>CAWJDR010000001.1:0-482875 GCA_963841655.1 uncultured Acidobacteriota bacterium
ATTGCGGAAACCGCCAAGATTCCAACAAACAAAGACAATTTCTTCGAACGAGCTTCGGCAATCGGCTATTTGGGCTATCAAGGAACGCTCGACTACCATACCCGCTCAGGAGAGCTTTATGATGAGGGTAAGAACGTAGAACAGGCATATCGCTTGCTGGATGAGGCATACGCCAAACTGCGCCAGGGCAGATTTCCGCCAAGCAAGCCACACGGAAGCGGTTCAGATCCAAGCGTAATCACATGGGATGAGCTGCTTGCGCTGTCGCATCGATACGAGTTTGCCAGCCACACTGTGACTCATCCCCGCCTGGCGGTTCTCGATGATGCCAACCTCGCATACGAACTCGAGAAGAGCCGAGAAGACATCCTCAACCACCTCGGTTTCAAGCATACCTTCTCGGTCGAGTGTCCCTATGGTACGGAGAACGAACGCTCGGTGCGTGCTGCTCTGCTGCGATATCAGCTCGCACGCAACCACATGCCGGACGGTAACGTCGAGGACCTCGACCGGGGGAATGATAAGGATCCGGCGACCTCCGACAAAGAGTATGTCCGCTGGCAACGCGGAGCTTTGACGGAGACGCCTATGCAATTGATGAAGTCATGGGTCGACAAGACCGCGGAACAGGATAACGTCTGGCTGGTGCTGGTTTTCCATGGTATAGACGGAATCGGATGGGAGCCCAAAACCGCTGTGGAGCTGAAGGATTATTTTGGTTATATCAACTCGAAAACTGGATCCTTATGGGTTGCGACCTTCCGGGATGTGGGAAAGTACATTCGCGAGCGTCACCACGCCACGGTTTCATCTTTCCAAGATGGCAATACCATCTCCATCGTATTGCGCAGCGATCTTACCGATGTGAGTTACGAGCTGCCGCTGACACTAAAAACTTCTGTTCCCAAAACGTGGAAACAAGTGGGAGTACAGCAGGGCGACCGAACGACGCGTATTGCTGTCGTGGAAACAAAAGACGATCATTACGCCCTCTATCAAGCGGTGCCTAACGCTGAAGTTGTGACGTTATCCGAGTTCACCGAAAAGTGAAATGAGAATCTGCGGCGCCTGAGAATCGGTGATTGCAATGAAAGGTCATGTGCCCGTTCAGGGACACTCATTTGGCGTTATCAGTTCAGCTGCTGTTCCAGGAGTTGGGTAGGTGGCGCTGAAAATCTTTCTTTCTAGGATGGATCGCGGCGGTTCAATCTTCTAGCTAAGCTAGGGGTCGCGATCCTCATAAGAGTTGCTCACTCCAGAGGAGCCATGAATGCAGCCGCGTTTTTTTCATTGCAAGGGAATTCATCCTGTCGAGTGCGTAGTACTGATCGTGATTTTGGCCGTTTCTGAGCGAGCACAGACCGTAAATGTGGACGCAACTCCGAGCCACGTCGCTAATACATTCAGCCCCTTAAAGGCGCTGGGGACAACGTTGGATCGTATTCCCAGCAACACCACTGACATTTTTTTTCGGCCAGACCAAGTAAAACAAATTCTTGAGGCGGGCTGGGGCCCAATTACGCTATCGCCAGAATACGGAACTATTCGTTCAGGCCTGGCATTGGAGTCCCAAAGGAAGATGGAGCGATCCGTCCGGAAAGGGCTATTTCGTTGGCGACGCCAATCCCGGTCGGGAAATGATTCGCCATTCGTATGGTTACTCCTTGCCTCATCGCGGAGTTACGCGAAACAGCGGCACGGAGTTTGATGGGTACTCGCGGCTCGACGATGGCGACCTCAACACCTACTGGAAAAGTAATCCTTACCTGACAAAAGCGTTTACGGGCGAGGAGGATAGTACACACCCGCAGTGGATCGCCATAAAGTTGGCAGAGCGACAAATCGTTACCGCTCTTCGCATCGCATGGGCCCAACCATATGCACGTCGCTACAAGGTGCAGTACTGGCTGGGCGTCGGTGATGCTATGGACGAGCCGGAGAATGGCCATTGGAAGGATTTTCCCGAAGGGAACATTACGGATGGACAGGGAGGAACGGTAACGCTCCAGCTTTCTTCTGCACCGATCGCTGCCAAATATGTGCGCGTGCTAATGACGGAGTCTTCCAACACGTGTGACACTCATGGAAAATCCGACCGCCGCAATTGCGTCGGATACGCGATCAAGGAAGTCTACTTGGGAACGCTGCAGAACGGCATATTCCACGACTTGCTCTTTCATTCTCCGGGGCAGGAACAGACTTTTAGCTATTGCTCCTCCATTGATCCCTGGCATCAGCCCTCCGACCTCTACGTGATCCCGGATCGTATGGAAGCCGGAGATCAAGTCGGCCTCGACCTTTTTTACACCAGCGGCCTCACGCGCGGCTTGCCGGCCATGATTCCCGTGTCCATGCTTTACGGCACGCCGGAGGATGCCGCCGCGCAGATTGCATATTTGAAAACGAAGGGGTACCCGATTTCATATATAGAAATGGGCGAGGAACCGGATGGCCAATACTTCGCGCCGGAGGACTATGCCACTTTGTACTTACAGTGGGCTACCGCCCTGCATAAAGTTGACCCGAATCTCAAACTCGGCGGACCGGTTTTTGAGGGCGTGAGCGAAGACATCAAGTTCTGGCCAAATGCAGAAGGTGAGATTTCATGGTTCAAGCGTTTTCTAGCCTATTTGAAGGCTCATGACCGGCTCTCGGATCTGTCATTCATGTCGTACGAGCACTACCCATATTATGACGGCACTTGCGAGAGCCCATGGAGCAATCTCTTCAAAGAGCCGGGGGTTCTAACCCACATTGTGCAGGTGTGGCGTCATGACGGATTACCGGATGGCGTCCCGATGTTCAACACGGAAACCAACGCCCCGGGCGGGGATGCCGCGGTCGATGTTTTCGGGGCTTTGTGGTTAGGTGAAACCTTTCCCGCGTTTCTGACGGCCGGTGGCGAAGCCTCCTACTATCATCATGGGATGCCATACTCCACTCCGCATCCCGCGTGCGCGAACAGCTGGGGAACCTACCACATGTTCACCACCGACCATAACTGGCTCATCAAGCAGCGCACTTCTCAGTTCTTCGCCGCACAGATGTTGACGCAGGAATGGGCACAACCGGTCGATGCTGAGCATCGCCTCTTTCAAGCAGCGAGCGATATTAAGGATGCTGAGGGACATCCTCTGGTCACGGTCTACCCGGTTCTCCGCCCTGACGGGCAGTGGTCGCTTATGCTGATCAACAAGGACTACGACAAACCGCACACGGTGATCATTACGTTTCACGATGAAAATGCCAAGAGAGAGCGGTTTTTTGCTGGTCCGGTCGCGAGAATTACATTCGGAAAAGAGCAGTATCAATGGCACTCCGCGATGCGGGACGGTTACGCAGATCCCGATGGCCCACCAGCACAATCCATTCTGCCCACTGGCACAGATCACTTCACGCTACCGGCGGCGTCGATGACCGTGCTCCGCGGGAGAGTGGAATAGCCAGCCGAGAAGGTCTGTGTGTTCAGGGTTTCGCGTCCTTTGCGACCGGTGAACAAGTGCCCCTGGTGCACATGCACACGTCAGGTCTTTGGGTAGCCCGTCTGCAGAGCCTTCGTCTCCTTAAGCCCGAAATACCACGCGGAGCAAGTCGCTGCTCCCGTTCGGCTCCCGAGGCCCCCTTCCATTTTTCGCAAAAAGTGAGGCCGTGAGCCTCGGATGCGATAACTCTCAGCTCTCCCATTTCCATCTGCGGTCGACCTGTGCATATAGAAGAGGTGAAGCACGTCGGAGATTTTTGAAATCAGGGCGCTCGGGCTGAAACGGATGGCGTGTGTCACTCACCATCTTGAGAGTTCAGCGGCGATCTGCCCGCCGCGACACAGAAGCAGTGAATTGTGGGAGCGAGGCGCATCTTGCAAGCCTCTCTCGATGATCGAACCTGCGGATTACGGTGTACCTGCACCCTTTTCGCGCCCAAAGACGTCGTGGCCTTTTCGCTCGTTGCCCATGCTGACACATTCATTCGTCTTTGGGTTACCGGAACAATGTCCCGATTGGCGTTTCTTTTGCGAGTGAAAACCGTTAAATCCGTAACCTATTGGAGCAGCACCTGGTCGAGCAGTTGGCCGACAGCGCGATGCGCCTCGCCGATGGCTGTACGATGGTCTGGCGTGCCGGACAGGTCCGTATTCGCGAACGCGATTCGTCCAAAGGGGGCGGCGCGCAAAATGGCGCGTGCAGGAGGCTTTTCGTCGCTGCCGAAGAAGAATCCGGGCTGCGGACTCACGTACGCATGTCCCCAGCGGTTCAGGACGATGCCAGCAATGTCGCGAGCCGCATCAAACCCGGAGGCCGAGAACATCTCGCTCAGCTGAGTGCGGATTTGTCGCTCGTACTCGCGAAATGGGGTAGCCAGGAGCTGAGCGCGTCCCCAATCTCCCTGTTGCTGGAGCGGCAGGCCGTATCGAGGAAAAAGAACTTTTAGCGTGAGCACGACGGGAGAGTCGGGACCGATCGTCTTCGTCTCCGTCGAAAATGTCGGAACCTTCCGAATCGCGGTAAAGCTGCCCAATCCTTCAAACCATTGACAGCCCGAGATACCTAATTTGTAGAGAAATCGCCAGTTGCGCAGAGCTACATTCGCCATCATGCACGGCGACCGGTGGAACTGATCGTAGGCCTGCCGATGCGTGGCTGGCAGGTCGCGAATCACTCGCTTTGTCGTCCAGCAGCCTCCCGCCATGACAACGGACCGTGCTTTGATGCGGTAGAGCTTGCCGCCGCGGATGTAAGCGACCGTAACGAAGTTCGAGGTGGATGGGTCGCCTTCGTGCTGCACCCATACAGTCGTGCTCCCCAGTCGAATTCTGGTCGGCTGACCGGGGCGATCTAGCGCGTGAAAGTCGATGTTGTTTCGGCAGACGGGCTCGAGCGAGTTGGGACCGGGAATCGAATCGGGGATGGTTCTCTTCACCATGTGCCGGGCAATTCCATCATTTCCGCCCGGGAACGAGAGCGAGGGTTCATCCATGGAGCGATCCACATCGAAGGCATAAATACAGTACGCGGACACCACGTCCGGTCCCGCTCCGAATCCACCGCCTTCCTCGGCCAAGAAAGTTTGAATGGTTTCGCGGCTCAGGCCGTAGGTGTCCATTAAATAACGTTCCATCGTAACGCTATCCAACTGCCGCGATTTCTCATCCCCGGGATACGCAAAGGGTAAACCCGACCTTTGTTGCTGGTTGTACTTGAGCAGTTCAGCGCGCATCTTCTCTGAAATTGGCGCGCCCTGCAGCTTTTTCTTCCATGGATCAATCAGCCACAGGCCTGGTTTATGCCCAAACTTCGATCCAAAGAAAAACCCGATCGGACCCCTAGCATCTTCGAAACTGTTTCCCACAGGAATTTCAGGAGCAGAGCTATTCCACTTCTGATACTGGAACTCACGCCAATCCAGACCGATCAGCTCAAAAAATCTCGCCATGAAGCTGTGCGGCAAGGGCACCTGAAAATGATCTGCACCCTGCGGGCCCATAATGCGTTGGCCATCCACCATGAACTCATTTCGCTTGGCCTCGCCCCCGAACATAGGATGATTCTCAAGAACCAGACAGGTGAGCCTCGGACTGCCGTACGTTTGGAAGAACACCGCTGCGGAAAGGCCGCTGACTCCTCCACCTACCACAACACAATCAAATACCTCGCCCGTGTCCACCGTGTCCGACGGGAGTGATTCAAAGACGCCATCGCGAATCTGGTGCCCCTCGCTCATAACTTCGAGCGTGTCTCCGTTTGATTTGGCGTAGTCCCCAATGCCGCCGTAACCCGTCCACTCATCTGAGGCGGTGGCCAGCAGTTGCTGCGGGGTGAAGGGGCCAAGCAAGACACCACCAGCAGCCAGCAGAGTTGAATTCAGGAAGTCGCGCCGGCAAATTGGTTGATGAATGCCCAGCGCTCGATCATGTCTTTTCTCGTCCGAAAACACAGTCCTTTTCTCCAGTTCTGGCCATTATTTTTCTAGATTTCAGGCAATGGTCGGAGAACAACCAAATTCATGGGGTTTTGGAGACGTTCGAAGCACATGGCGACGCACCTTGTTACTTCGAGTTCAGCGCTCCAGCCAGAGGACTGGTCGCGAAAAGTATCAAACAATCCTTGTGAGAGCAATTCGAAGCCTATTCTAGACTAGAGTATTCGCACTGCAAACTGGTTAGGTTCCACTCACTCCAAACGCCAACACGGGATCGATCAGTCGAAACTCATATCCCTGTGTTGCGCATGACGATTGCAGTCACCTTGGGAGCTTTCCCGAGACCCGGAATCGTTGGGTTCACAACCCAGCGAAAGTAATCCCGGAAACCCGGCGCAGAGAGATGCACCCGCTACTGGGCGCACAACTGCCAGGAAATCGACCAGTGCTAATGTCCTGAGGACAAGACCGGAATACTTCCGGATTGCCGCTAGCCTTGATCGGAAACGCCTCGGGGCAGACTTTTGCGTGGAGGGGAATCTTCGATCCGAGGCGTTTTCGATAAGGAGGTTAGGAGGAAGCCGTTGGCGTTTGCGGCGGACGCGGTGCGCTATGGGATTTGAATCGACTTTGGGTTGGAAGTTGTTGTATTGATAGGAGTTGCGTGAGGAGCCCGTTATTGATGCTCATCGATGTACTGCTGGCGTCGCTATCCATGTTCACATCATCGTAACGCGTCACGGTTAGTCCTTCAAGACTCCACCGGCGTATGAGACTTGTACACGCGAAGCGTCCGCCGCGCCAGCGGCTTAGTCCTTGCCGACAATACTGAAACAAAACCGGAACTAAATCTTGTGCCATCAATCGCAGTTGCTGTCGAACCCCACCACGTGAATATTCCTGATGAGAATGGTGACCCCGTGCACAGTCAGATTAGGCGTGCTCTTCGGGAGGTCGGGTTCGGGCGGCTGCCCAAATACAGTTCACCTCCAGAAAGGGGATTGCATCTGTTATCGATCTACAATGCATTCAGGAAAGCGATTAAATCTTCTCTTTCCTGAGCAGTGAATCCGATATGGAAGCGGTTCTCGTAGAAATCGAGCACGTCGCGCAATGAGTCCGCCGAACCGTTGTGAAAATAAGGCGCGCGCGCGGCAAGCCCGCGCAGAATCGGACCCTTGACCTTGCCCACGTCTTTCCACGACCCGGTGATGAGCGCACGCCCCGGATCGGTCGTTGTCTTGATTTCACCCGTTGTTTTGTTCTGCAATGTGAAGACTGGCAGATAACTCACGTCCAGCGAGCTGTCCAAGTCGCCAACACCAATGTTCAGGGCGACGGCAAGTGAATGATTCCCGACGTTCGGCGAATCGTGACACGTGCCGCAGGTGCCTGGGATCACAGCAAGATTCAATTCGTCGTTTAACCCAGCGACACCGATAATGTTGATCGGCTTCGAGTTGAACAGCGCCTCTCCCCGCGCAATGCTGTCGCGCCGTTTGCCTGCATGTACCCCGAAATTGGTGCTGGATTCGTGCTGGTTTGTCCAGGGATCGAAGAGATTGAAGATCGCAGGTGTAAATGGCGTTCCCAGGGGATTTCCGCCAAGCGGATCGTTGATGCCGATGAAGAAAGCGCGCTTTGTCTTCCGGGCCAGATCAGCCGGCCCTCCTGCGGCCCTGCCCGCATCTAATGCACCCGCGCGGTAGTCGATAGCTTGCGCCGTCGAGAGCGCCATCTCGAATTCCACTATGGCCTGCTGCTGTTGCGGCGATAGTGCCGTCGCTCCCTGAGCATGACCGCTAACGGCGTCCATAGCCTGGTGCTTCAGATCGCCCAGCAGGTCGGCCGGATTCGTAGCGAAGGTAATCTTTTGCGTATCGGTCTGTGGGGAGGACTCGCGACCGTCCCACATGACCGCACTCAAGAACCGAAGGTTTGTTGCCGGGAGAGGACGGCGATACATCGATAGCATGGCGGGGTCATTGCAGCCGTAAGGATTGACGACGCCCACGACAGAAAACTCAGCATTATCAGGCACGGGCAGCTCGATTCGGATCAAGCCTTTATTGATCAGCAGACTATAGGCCTTGCGCCGTCCGTCGACGGTGGATGTATCGATGTTATTGCTGCAATTCGAACCATCGTTGGACCGGAAGATGGGATCGAGGCCTTGAGTCAATTCGAACCGAATTTTCAGTTCCTCTGCGGAAACGCTCCAACCCTGGGCCGGACGGTGGCAGGAGCCACAACTCCGTCCATTCGTACCTAAGGACTGAAAGAATGGCCCGCTCAGATCAATCGGTTTCCCTTTCGCATTGTAGGTTTCGAGTAGACCGGAACCGTTGGGAAAAGGAAATAGATTGGGCAGGGTTTGCCCGCTGGCAGCTGGGTTGCTAAGAAAACTGCAAATTACAAAGGCAAAAGCGCGCTTGATTGTCTGTAACATTGCACACCCTCCATTGTTGCATCGAAGAAACTCACTCCTCAGGGCGCAGTACGACTTCCTGCTGAGCAGCGGCAATTCTGCCAATTGGAGATTTGCTGAAGAGGCGGCCGTTGGCTAGAACGGTGCCGTCTGGCCGCCTACCCAAACCCATCAGTTGCAGTTCGGTGGCGGTACCGGATAGACTCCGCCAACTTTGAACCCGGGGGCGAATTCAACGACCCCATCGCTCTGCGGAAACACCGTTGCCCACCAAATAACGGCAACGTTGTTCCCTGTGTTCTTCACGCTATGTACTTGCCCCGGCGACTCGACAAAAGCGCTACCCCTTTGAACTCCTCGGATACACACTGGTCCGGACCGACTAGGTGTTCCTCCGTCAGCCTGCCGTGCGCGAGAATGACATAGCTCAATCCCTTGTGGAAATGCCACGGAACGGCATCGCCGGGCTTCATGGTAAAGGCATGGATTTGGACCGTGGCAGGGACTGGATAGCCGGGGCCGGCAATACCAAAGTCATACGCCGGAATCGTTCCAAGGAGCAGCGCGATGTTTGACAGCGCAAAGGCGCTGCCGACCAGGACGGTCATGAGACCGATCAGCGTACCTACTATTAGCTTTCGTTTTCGTGTCATGCGTGGACTCCTTCTGAGTGAATTGATCAGCCGCTCGGAACTTCGGGGACGAACTGCCGACAAAAATGCAACCACCCACCTGTGATTGCGTTTTTGCAGCACTTCGCGACAATGCTTCGGGGCCGTGCGAGGTCGCGGTTACATGTTCAAATTCGGGCCAACTGTTCCGAAGTACAATGCCCGGCGAAGCACGCGCACCTAGAATGAAGGTCACGGGCTAAGTAGTTGATTGAGAAGCATGTACGTCTTCGGGTGACGCGGTTGGAATGCTTTTGTAGACTTACACCCAACAGGATGAACACAGCGCAGAATCCCCGCATTGTCCGCTTCGGATCGTTTGAGGCCGACCTGCATACACGCGAGCTCCGTAAACACGGGCTGAAGCTGAAGGTTCAGGAGCAACCATTTCAAGTGCTAGCCATGCTGCTGGCGCGACCCGGCGAACTCGTCACCAGGGAAGAAATCCGCTCAAGACTTTGGCCACAGGACACATTCATTGATTTCGATCACGGACTGAACGCGGCGGTTCGCCGCTTACGCGATGCTCTGAACGACGATGCCGAGACCCCGAGATTCGTAGAAACGCTACCCCGTCGCGGGTACAGATTCATCGCGCCGGTGGAGAAGCTAAGTATCGAAGAGGCTGGCCAGCAGGAAGCGGAGGTAGGGACCAGCCCGACCGTTCCCATCACGGGAGCAACGGAAACGGGTACAAGTCCCTCCGAGAAGGTTGCTCTTGACAAGGTCATGGATCATGGGCACGAAACGGATTCCACGCGAGTGACTATGGCTGCCAAACCCGCCACCGCCGTAGTCGAGCCAGAGATTCCGCCGGCTGTCACGTCGCACCCGCGCCTCCGAGTGCCTCGATTTCGCAGCAACTGGTTTTGCCGAGGGCAGAAGAAGCACGAGCACCCAAGCGCGTGAGAGTGCTGCTCGCGGCCATCGTCATGCTGGCATTAATCGACTGCCGCGTTTTGTGGCCTATCAGATCGAAAGTAAGAGAGCAAAGCAGCCAGCCATCAGATCACTGGCAGTACTCCCTCTGCAGAATCTTTCTGATGATCCGGCACAGCAGTACCTGGCAGACGGAATAACTGAGGAACTCATTGGACGGCTCGCCGGCATTCGCGATCTGCGCGTAATTTCCCGCACCTCTGTAATGAGCTTCAAGAATACGCAGCTCTCGGTACCGGAGATCGCCAGAATACTTGGGGTTGATGCCGTGGTTGAGGGCTCGGTAATGCGAGAGGGCAGCCGGATCCGTGTTCACGCTCAGCTGATCCGCGCGGCAAGTGACGAGCACTTCTGGTCGGAGTCCTATGACCGCGAATTGCGCGACGTGCTTGCCATGGATGCCGACGTGGCGCAGGCCGTTGCGAACAAGGTTCAAGTCACGATGAGTGGGGAGGAACACCGGCGGCTTGCGGCTGTGCGTTCCATTTCGCCGGAAGTGTATGAAAACTATCTGAAAGGCAAGTTCGCTCTGGCCAAGCGCAATAACAAATCCAATATCGAGGAGAGCATTGCGTATTTCAATGAGGCGACCAGGAAAGACCCGACATACGCCCCCAGTTACTTGGGGCTGGCGACCGCCTATTTGAGCCTGACCACCGTTTTTATGGGCGGAGTCGCAGAACAAGAGCGTCCCAGAGCGGAACTAGCAGCGCGCAAGGCGCTGGAGCTCGATCCAGAATCAGCGGAGGCTCACGTGCTGATGGCGTCGATCGCGGAACACCAGTGGCACTGGGCAGAAGCCAAAAGTGAATACCATCGCGCACTCGATCTGAGGCCAAACGACGCGGGCGGCGTATTCGGGACTCGCTTGGTGGCTGGAGTGTCAGGGACGTAACGAGGAAGCCTTGACAATGAGGCGGCGCGCCCGAGAACTTGATCCGCTTGCTATTTCTGGCGCCGAGCTGGCCTGGGATCTGTTTTATGCCGCGCCGTTACGACCAAGCGATACAAGAGTTGCATAGTGCGCTTGCAGTTAAACCAGATGACGCCTACGCTCTCTGGATCTTGGGGTTTGCGCTCATTGCGAACCATCATCCGCAAGACGCGATCCCAGTGCTGAAAAAAGGCGTCTCGGTTTCCAACAATAGCCCAGCACTTATTGGCCTTCTTGTGAACGCTAGCGCCCAGGCTGGCCGACGCGCGGACGCACTTCGGCTGCTGGACGAATTGAAACGACGTAGACAGACCGAGTACGTTCCCGCGGCTGCATTTGTATTCGCCTACCTTGGACTGGGTGAATACGACCAGACATTTGTCTGGCTTGAGCAGGCCTACAAAGAACAGTCAAACATTTTGCAAGTGCTGAAGGTGTTTCCATTCTTTGATCCGATTCGCACCGATCCACGTTTTATCGATCTCGTCCACCGCGTCGGACTTGACCGGCCTAGCTAGTCTGAGCGCCACTGGGAGACGTAATTGTGTTTAGTGCATGGCGTCATTCCACCGCAATTAAGCTCGTATTGTCCGAGCATGGGAGCAGTTCACATTTGGAAGTGTGGACAAGCACTCGGGAGGTTCTATATTGATCGGTATTGCGGTTGGATGACGAGCGATCCGGAAGTTATGCGAAGGCGGACACTGGATCGAATCGGTGGTCTTCGGCCAGCGGGACGTGAAGTTGTCCAGAAGTCGGTCGGCTTCTGGGAAGTTGAGGGGGTTCATTCCGGTCGAATCAGGAGCCCACTTGGTAAACCGGCAAAACAGCAAAACAGACAAGGGATCGATACGAATCTCAGGCAGGGTTTTGTTACAGGCTCTAAGTTTTATACAGACGCTTATCTATCTTCGATGTTTCCTCCTATTTCTTTGCTGCCCGTATTTCGGCAAGCAGATAACGATTTTTCTGCGCAAGGCACAACAATCCGGAGAGTGAACCCCGTAAAATGAGACTATGAATAAACACCGTCTTTTTGTTCTTCCTGGCCCTGAACCAAGTTGGATTGCTGTTACGTAATCAGAACTAATTCTATCTTGATGTTTGAAACTGTCATCGAAGCGGTATTTGAGATCAGACACAAGTAGTTTCTGGAACGGTAGGGCAAGGAGGTACAACGTGACATCAGAAGTGAAAAGCACGACAGGACAGAAAAAGAAATACAGCCCCCCAGGATTTGCAGTTTTGACACCCGATCAAGCGAAGTCGCGGTTAATGGAAAGCGCATTGCCCGAGCAAATCGCCACCCAACAACTTCTGAAGGCAGCATCCCGGTTGGGGTCGCGGAGCAGCAGCGAGCAGCGCCGGAATGGCGACGGAACTCAGCTACGCAAACTTGCGTAAGGAGCAGGGCGGCATCGAGACTCCGTGATATCGCTCCAGAGGCCGTACGTGATTTTCGCGGCTGTGCACGGCGTGGACGTGCTCGAGCATATCGTTGCGCGGGCTAGCGTTCGGGGGTTTCGAAGGGTCTCGTCAAAGTCTTGCATCCGTTCTGTGTGAGGGCAGGCAACACAGTTACCTGCGAGCTGCGCCGTGCGGCCTGCGTAAGCGCAACATTGGATCACCAAATAGAATGTATGTTCGTCGCGCGTCCGGATCGGTGATCTTCGACTTGGCGTTCCTGATCGCGTCTCCCAGCGTTACGGAAGGCCCCGCGAAGAGTATCCTTACGAGATTTTGATCCATCTCTGCTTGAGGCTCGGGTTCGGTCAATCCCGACGAAGCCCAAACCGCGACCGCCCCTCCATTCTTTGAGAGCAGGAGCGACTCTGCCAGACTCTCGGTGTACACATCGTGGAAGAAGCCGTTCAGGCAGTCCATGATGAGGAACACGGGAAGACGCGTACCGTTCGACAAAGTCGAGGCCGCCGTATCGTCCAGCAAGTTTTCAGCCCGACCATATTTCTACTGATCCGTGTCCGATGTAGTTCACAAGCAGCTTCCCACTGTTGATGCCAGCCACTACCTCTTTTCTGGCTGCGCTAGCATCGAGAGTGCTCGCGAGGACCGCGGTCACCTTCATCGCTTTGGGGAACAGGGCCGCGACAGATTTGGTGTCTCGCGTGAAATTCACGGTATCGTCGCGGTCGGCAACCAGCAAGGCCTCATTGATCCAGTCTCCATGATCATTGCTCTGTCGATCGTTGTCTCCTCGATCATCACCTCGCTCATAGGCGAGAATCTTGCCCACCACGTTCTTCGCTTCCTCTGCCGTGCGCACGGGCAGACGGCCCGTGGGGATCTGACCAAGGCCAGAGTTCTCGAAATCCGAGAACCAGTCGTCCGAAGCGGTCTTAAGCTCTGAAGTCGCGATGATCTTTGTGGGAACGAAATCGAAGGAGCCGAAGCCAAGATAATTTCGTGGATCAACGGAAGCGTCTCCCACGAGGAGAACGTACTTTGGCTTGTGTTGCCATCTCTCCGTGGCAGTCTTCAACACGTCACGAATGGCATCCGGACTACGTTCCCCGAAGTTGAACTCGTCATACAAATCGTCGATCAAGACTAGCGCTGCGGATCTTCCCTGACTCCGACGAAGCCGGAGAAGCGGTGCCAGTTCGCTCGCAAACTGTTCGGATGAGATCATCAAGACCTCGTCCCCATCCCGCGCACTGTGCCAGCGCGACGGGTGGTTGCCAACCAGTTCAAATGGATGTGCGATCTGTTCCTCCGCAACGGCCAGTAAGCGAGTGCACCCCGGATCCGGACGACGGCACGCTTACTTCGAGCTCGAACTGGCCGTCCTTCGTATGGACATCTGGCGTGAGTTCTATCGGATCTGCTGGGTCGGTTATATCGACCAGGCGCTTAGGCGCGTGTGCAAAACCGTTGACTGTTACGTGTTCTCCGGCCTCGGCAGTGAACCTCAAGGGTGTCAGACTCAGCCGTGTAGGTGTGGGGATATTCCAACCTTATGGTGTCCACCAAGCTGAGGTCATTTTCTCCCGCTTGCGCGGTTAAGGTAACGGTGTTGGCGCCTTCCTGGATCAGCTCACGAGGCACGACGAGAGAAAGCTTGCCCTCGTCCTGCCCTACGAAATTCAGGTCACCCAGTGTTGTGCCATTCCAACTGACACGCACATCGTGAGGAGCCCCCTCTACAACACCCTGCAAAACGACTGCAAGGGTGATGTCTTTCGTTGATGCGCCCGCGATGTTGCGGGCGTTGAGGACCACGTCAACCGGGGCGGAAGAAACCAGGGCGCCAAAGAAGTTATCCGTGTTCGGTTTAAGAAGCGCAGCAAAATAAGTTGTACGTGGCCTTAGTTCGACGACGTACGGGTAGCTCGCCGGCGGATCGCCTTCGGTCTCGGAGGCGTGCTCTTGGGCGATCCGTTTGCCTGGCTTGTCCCCGACGACCAACCAGTAAACCCGGGTATCGGAGTACGGAGTGTCGATGCCGGTCGCATAAAATTCGATCGAGCCTTCGGATGCAAAGCCTCCTGGCCCATCCGTTGCCCCGGCGATGCGGATCGACTGCTCGCGACCTTCTGCGAACAACTGCAGGAATCGCGGATCCACGGCGTTGTCCAACCCAGCCGCTAACAACTCCGGCTGCGTGACTCGATACCATCCTTCCCTCCGCACCAGAATCTTGACGGCAGGATGCGCGGCCAATTTGAATTGAATGTCACGCCGCCGTCGCCGGTCATCATTCGACGAATGTGCTCGCTCAGCCCGGGGGGGACCCGACGAGAAATCCGGCGTCTGCTCGATTGTCGGACTGTTTGAACTATTCAGGTCTGTAATCAACTGGGCGCGCTGCGGACTCGGACTGTTCGAACTATTCAGGTCTGTATTCAACTGGGCGCGCTGCGGGCTCGGTGTCGCTACATCAGTGGCGGGAGAAACCGGACCATGGAGCGTGCGCGTCCCCTGCAAATCCACATCTTCGAGCCAATAAAAGTGCCCCCCGGCCCCGGCAGAACGATCGATCCAACCATAGGTCTTGGCCGCGTGCTGCTCCAGACCACCCCGAATCCGCAGCGCCGACCCGGCAATAAGGGAAGGGTTCAGCTGGACGCGTGCTCCGTTTTCGTTCTCCTCGTACACATTAAATCCCAGGTTCCTGGTTTCACCGGAAGTCTTCCAGGAAAGAAGAACTCCATCTTGCGTCTGCGTGGCAGTAAACGACTCCAGGCTGACTTGAGTGGGCGAGATGATGGTGATTGTTGCGGTAGCCGTGTTGTTGGCGGAGTTCGGATCGGGTTCGGTTGCGGTCACGCTAGCCGTGTTTACGGCCGACGAGGCACCCGTTCGGGTCACCGCCGTGACCACGATCGCAATGGTGGCTGTAGCTCCGCTGTTCAACGCGCCCAGATTGCAGGTCACCACGCCACCTGCCTGGGAACACGATCCCTGGTTCGGAGTCGCGGAGACATAGGACACGAACGCGGTGGGCAAGGTATCCGTGACCACCACGTTGGTCGCATTCGATGGCCCGTTATTTGTGACAGTCAGAGTGTAAGTATCCGTGTTTCCTTGCCTGGGCTGAGTTGGCGATGCGGTCTTGGTGATCGCCAAATCGGCGCTGGAAACAACGGCCGTGACGTCGGCAGCAGTGTCGTTGGTGGTTACAATCTCGCTTCCACCGGAAACCGTCGCCGTGTTCGTCACCGGATTTGCCGCCGTCTGCAGCACGTTAACGTTCAGGCTGATGACCGGGTAACTGACGCCCGGGGCGAGCACGGGGTCGCGCGGGTGCAGGTCAACGTCCCCAGAACGCAAGCCCATCCCGTCCCGCTGATCGCCGTAGCCGTGAGTCCGGCGGGTAGAGTGTCCACAACGCTCACGGTTCCGGCTGTTGATGCCGCGGGACCGGTACTGATGTTGGTGACCGTCAGGGTGTACGTTCCGGTTTGGCCGCGGACGAAACTGCCAGGAGCATTGGTCTTGCCGATGGTCAGATCAGGAATGCATTGCGCTCCTGGCTGTGAACCCGGCTGCGGGTTGAACAACGCGTTGGTCTGGGTGAGGCCCGTGGCCCCCGGGGTCGCTCCGTACGGCACTGCCGGAGTGTTCAAGGTCAGTCCGTTCGCTCCGCCGCTTGTGTTAACACTAGCGGCAGCGCCGGTGAGCAGCACTACACCTCCGCCGCCCCCTCCGCCAGGTCCGTGGCGATTGGCGAGCGAGAATCCTTGACTACTCCATGCGTTTCCGCCCGTGCCCGCCATGTGCCGATAAAGTGAGGCCGCTCTCGCCGCCGGTGGCCGAGAGAAACACGATGCTGCCACCCGCGCCACCGCCGCCACCAGAGTCGTTTGCAGTGACATTCGTAGCCGCCGATCCGTTTGCGGTGATTGTGGCTGTGCCACTCATGGCGCCCACGCGAATGATGACGATCCCACCCCCGGCCGCGCCGGCACTGGCTGGGTCGGCGCTGTTGTTGCGGGTCCCGGCGCCACCACCGCCTCCCAGAGCGACGCGACCGACGGTGGCGGGGAATGCATCACCGCCCAAGCCGCCATTGCTCGAATTGGAGTTCCAGGCATCGCCGCCCGAGCCGCCCGAGCCGCCGTTGCCGCCGCCGCCGCCTCCTGAGTTTTGATCGTTGCCACCAGGAGATGCAAGCTGAGGATCCCCATCTGTGCCGCCACCTCCAGCGTTCCCCGGCGCGCCCTTCGCCATGCTGCCGTTGGGATAACCTTCAACTCCGGTATTCAAGAAGTAAGGCGTGGCGGTGAGGGCCACAAAACGCGGAGTGCCTGCAATGCCCTCACCTTTGGATCCATCGGCCCCAGGTTCTGCAACTCCCGCGTAAGCGGTGGGAGCGGTAAACAGGTAATCAGCGTTAGTGGCCGCGGGGTTGCCCTGCAGTTGCAAGCCCGCTGCGCCGCGGAAGCCCAGCCCGTCCACACTGACCGTAGCGTTGTTCAGGGTGAGCGTTCCGCTAACATCAAGCGCGAGGATGCCTCCCGTTGTGCCGTTCCAGGGTGCTGCCGTCAGTGCCGCGCCCAGTGTGGCAGTCGAGTATGCCGGCACTCGCACCACTTGGAACCTGCGCTGCCCTTGCGTGGCTGTCGCCGCCGCATTCGTGTAGCTGTAGATCAGACCGCCGCCGGGTCCAGCACCGGAGATGTTCACAGTGCCGCCGCCAACGCCCACCGCGTTTGTAGTCGTTACGTATTCATAGACGCCGGCATTGTTCAGGCTTGTGGAGCCCGCGCCAGAGACTCCATCACCGTAAGTCGAGTCGTTCGTCGAACTGATCGCGGCGTCCTGCATTTGTATGACGAGTAGCAGATCATTCGCGGCAATTGCAGTCTGCGCACCCGCGGCTGAGGCCGCACCGAGCGTGATCGACGTTGCCCCGGGAGCCAAATTCGTCGCGACTGGAAAGTAAGTGTTGACGACTCCCGTCAGCGTTCCACCGGCTGGCCTGGTTGGCATGCTGGTACACACACTCACCTGCGAGAACGCCAAGCCAGTGTTCGAGTTGTTCCCCGGGTTGTAGTCCGGCACGCTGGAGGTCACGCCCGCGGTGTTCGGGTAACCTCCCCGCGCCGTCGGGGTGCCGACCACGGTGACCGTAGCGCTTGCGCCGGAGGCCAGTGTTCCAAGGGCGCAGGAAATCGGAGCAGTGCCGCTGCACGTGCCCTGGCTGGGCGTGGCCGAACCAAACGTAACTCCAGCGGCCAGCGTGTCGGTCAATACGACACTAGTGGCCGAAGATGTCCCACTGTTCGTGACGGTAATAGTGTAGGTCAGAGGTGCGTTGAAGTATGCCGAGGTTCCGGCGACCGTCACTGACAAATCCGCCTGATAGGGCCGGACTGAGAGAGCGCCCATCGACCAGGCTGAGGCAGCGGAGAAAGTTTCAGAAAGCGGGATGCTCGCTGCACCTGTGCGCGTCGAACCAAGCCCATAGACATCGGGATTGGCATTGGCTGCCGCCGATGTGCGCCCCCATTGCAGAACCTGCGGGACCGTGACCGTGGGCGTGACATTGCCCGCAATGGCCAGTGTATCAATGACCATCTCGCCCGGACCGCTTGCCACATCGAGCTGGGAGAAAGTGGATGTTGCGGCACCATCGGCCGAGACGAATGACCTTACTGGAACGGTTTGATCCACTCCCGTGAACGTGGTTGCTCCCACCACCACTCCCACCGTCCCCGTTCCGCCGGGAAGACTTAAGGTGACGACACCAGCAAGGTTTGTGCCCGTAGGAGGATTGACCAAATACCACATCTCGACCCGGCGGGTGTTGCCTGCATTGTTGTGGAACCCGGCCCGCGTCAAGGCTACGGTGTTGTAAGTGATACCGGTTACGGTGGCGCCGGTGTTGCCCGTGATGTTCATGGAAACGCCGACCACCAGGAGCCGGTTGGTTCCCGCCGTCGTATGGGTAAAAGCAACGGTCGGAGTTGCACCGGTAACATCTGCGCCGCCGTTGCTAGTGCTATCTGCCGTGGTCACGGTGTACGGCTTGATGGAAATGGCAACCTGAGACCAGTTAGAGGTATTGCTGAACGTCTCCGTCATCGTGACCGAGGCCGCTCCGGCTTCGGTCGAGCCAAACCCCCGGACGCCAGGACTTGCGTCGTTTGATGATCTTGCAGTGTTCAATGTGCCCCATTGGGCAGTCTGTCCGGCACCAGCCGCTGCGGTGCGACTTCCTTGAATGGCCAGAGTGTCAAGCACCAAGTCGCCAGTCGCACTGGCTATGTTCAAAGTGGACCCTGCTGCTGCTGCACCATTGTTCGAGGCAACTGACCGTATCGGCGCGGTGGTTTGGTCGGTTCCGGTGAATACGATCGCTCCGGCAACCACGCCAACTTGATTCCCGCCAGTCGGGGCACTCACCGTGACAACCACATTAAGGTTCGTCCCAACCGGAGGCGACACCAGATACCAGATCTCGGCCCGACGGGTTGGCCCTGCATCATTGTGGGCAACCGCCTGGGTCAAGGCCACACCGTTATAAGTCACGCCAGTGACGATCGTTGTAGGGTTCTGCACGACATTCAAAGAAACGCCAACCACTAGCAGCCGGTTCGTTCCCCCCGTCGTATGAGTGAAGGTAAGACTCGTCGTTGCAGCCACGGCTGTCATAATTCCTGTGGTTGCGGTGTCTGCCGCAATTTGTCCAACCGCTTGCCCGCTGAACAAAATCCCCAACAATAGAAAAAGCCCAGCCGCTCCGAAAATGCGTTTCTGGATCACCATTTTTGCGGCCATAAGAAATGAAGAATGACGTCCCATCTTAGAAACCAAATTTCGCGACTGCACGGCAAGAAACGTTGCCCTTGCACACCTCCCACACAACCGAACAACATGCGGCCTTCTATCCAGAATTTCTTCCTTTGCTACGACACGTCCTAATATTTGCTCCGCCCTTAGCGGCGCATCCATATGCTCTCCGGAATCCCCCCGCGTGAGGAAAACATTTCGCTGACGGTCTACGGACACCAGCCGGTGCGCCCGAAAATGCGTGCCATCGGCGAAAAGCACGATGTCGCCCCTTCTTAGGGTTTCGACCGAGACGGGCCTCACATGTAGGATTTCTCCGTCCTGAATTGTGGGTCGCATGCTCCTGCCGCACGCTCGGAAACGAAAGCCGAGTCCTCGAGCGAGCAACGACTGAATGAGGACGCCAAAAAGCTTCGAATGTGCCCTGTCTTCAGGCATTGAAATCGAGGATCTCCTTCACGGCGCTCCGGTCGGGAACGAAGCGATAGAGATAACAGGGAACGCAGTCCGTGATGTGGTGTAGGAAGGAAAGTGTGGAGTCGAGCGGAGAATGACTGTGAAAAGGCGGAAAGCAACGCGCAAACAGTTCGGCTACTGCCCGAGCCTGGGACAGCGGCCGAATGTCATTCTCATCTCCGTGTTCGAGCACGAAAATTCGGTCGATTTTGGCGTATTCAGGAGAAGCGAAACCCGCTTCTCCATGCCAGGGAGTACCGTACATCCGAATCTCATTCGCCTGCTCGTGCAAGATGATTCGGTCATCGCTGAGAACACGAACCGGCCGCAGCGACTTCCATAACCGCGTTGTGGTGCTCTTTCCCGCACCCGAATGGCCGAGAAAGAGATAGGCGCCGCCTCCGGAATCTACCAGTCCACAGCCGTGAACCTCAACTCCTCTTCGACCCGAAGTCGCCAACCAGTTGGTCACCAGCAGTTCGTCCAGCGGATACTCGAGCGGATAAACGGGCTTACCTTGTGGCAAACACGTCCGGTTCAGGAACAGCCGCGCGGCTGAGAATTCCTCGTTAACGAGGAGCCGCTTGTACGGTTCGGAACCCAAGACCGGCGTGGCGAAGTCAAAGACAAAACCACGATTTTCCTTATAGAGAGTCCATATCGAACCTGAATCAAAGAGCTTCTTCCCACGCGGTTTCGGCAAGAGATCTGCCCACTCGACTTTTACCTCGATATCGCAGGGTGGCGAATCAATACGGAATGCGTTTAGTTCCGGATCGAGCTGGATGTTGTCCTCGGAGCTCGCGCTGAGACCGATCGACACTTTTCCGATCCGGATACAACAACGACGCATCCCGCCAGGTTGGACGCTGGCGGTACTTTGTAAGGTTTCAGCGAACATTCAAGCCCCAAGCCCAACAGTTTTCGAACTTAGGATCCCGGGACCATGCACGGACCAACCAAGGTGCACGCCGTGCTCCCCGGCCCGGCCGACGACGCGTTCTTACAAGTTCCCAACACAGCTTCTTCAGGACGCAAGCTGATCACTGAAATTCGGGGCGGCTTGTATGCTTGTTTTTCCGAATCTTTGTTTTTCTCCTCCAAGATTTCCCCCTCACCGAGAAGCTATCTGCCACAGCTGTCACAACCTCCACTGGAAGCTACGGGTTGGTTGTTCAGAATGGGAAGCAGAGCCTGCGGACTCACCCATTCGTTGACGTCGATTTCATGGGCAGAGATTCTGCGCGCTGAATCTCTGACGGATTGATAGCGGATTCCGTCCTTACAAAAGTCGCATTCACCGTGTGCTGGCACTTCGAGACCCAGGGCCATGGCACGCAGGTGTGCGACCTCACAAAGAAAATCCACCGGCGATTCGGGGTCACCGTTCTCCAGTTCGCCATTGGCGGGACACATGCTGCATAGCGAGCGAATTCGGCACTCCACGCACTTGGAAATTCGCTTTCGCTCTCGGTTGCGGACTTTCAGGAGAAATTGCTCCCAGCCCTCCCTCACACTTCCCGAGCGGATGTCATAGGTATCCTGGTGGGAAAGAACGCAAATGCTCATTTGCCCGTAGGGATCGATGGCAAACGAATTCACCCCTCCGCCACAGGAATACACGGTTTCACTTTTTTCCGGGGACGCGGATTGCCGCATCGCTCGTTCCGCCGCTTGCCGGTGCTCGGCAGCTATATTCGGCCAATGTAGGTCAAGGACGACCACATCCTCGGGTGAGAGCCGCACCGCTAAAGGACTCTGCGAGCAATCAATACGCGGGTTAACGAGCGAGTCAAACTTGAAATCGAGATGCAGCTCCTGCTCCACGAAGTCTTTCATGGCCACGACTTCGTGCTTGTTTATGGTGGTCGGAACGGTCTTCAGTTTCAACGGCAGGCCACGATCCCGCAGCAACGCAACTCCACGCAGACAGCGCTCGTAGCTTCCGGGAATTCCTGTCAAGGCTTCATAGGTTTCCTTGGTCCGGCCATAGAGCGTGATTTCGATAGCAAAGGGAGGCCATTCCTGGAGGTAGTTGGCGACTCTCTCCGTGACCAAATTTCCGTTCGTAAAAAGAGTGATGAGGAAGCCTTTTTGCTTGGCATAGGTATAGATTTCGAGGAAATCGTTCCGGGCGAAGATTTCCCCTCCTGTGTAAAGGAGCCAGAAGCAACCGAGCTCGGCCAGGTCATCCAGAAGCCGGAAGTGTTCCTCTTTGCTAAGCTCCCGACTACGAGCTTCTTGGTCAGCCATCGCCAGATTGTTGTAGCAGTGCAGGCACTCCAGAGGGCAGCGGCGGGTTATTTCGATCGACACATTCAGGGGGCTGCGTTGGCCAGAATAACGCTCATGAATGGATTGGCTGAATTCGCCGTACGTCTTTAGGTCCATAACGGCTCTCTCTTTTGCCCACAGTTCGGCGATGATTTGACAACCAATGAAACCATTCCCCACGCGGGTTTAAAGGCTCCGGCTGCGACTATGTGCTCTCTCATTCGACTTTCACGTCTCTGAAACAATCTTTGCAAGACCAAGTGCACACATCTCCTGCACGCAGAGCCCGACATCCTGCTCCGCCTCTTCCTTGCTGATCTCGTACTTGCGTCCGATCACATCAGAAATTTCGCTGAGAGTCGCGGGCTTCTCCAGGGCATCCCAAATTGTGCTTGCCGTCGAGTTGAGCGTGTACAAGCTTGCCAAATCACCAACGTCGCCTCTCAGCGGCAGAACCAACGTCTCTCCAGCAACCAGACGAGAAACGACAGCGTTTGACCTTACGTAAAGTTGCGGGGAAGACGCTATCGCAAGAGAATCAATGGATGCAACGCCATTGCTTGTCGAAGAACATTCTGGTGATCGCACTCGCCCCCCTCCGGCGCGCACAATTGTTCTGCAACTCGTGAGTAGTAGTTTGCGAAGACTTTAACACGGTTGCTAAAGCAGTCGCTTCAGAAAAGCGCTCCGTTTGTTGCTTTTTTGTGTTCAATCGGAGAGCCGGGAGATGGCGCCGGCGCACGCCCTCACCCGGAGCAAAGGGGGCAGTCCGAAAAATGGCACCGCCTTGGAAAGCAAGTTCTTCGGTTTTCCATCGAACATTGATGGATAGGGATTGCCGAAGGAAAGTAGCGAGCACGGGTAGACCCTGTGTTTGCGCAAGGGACTAGTCAACCTCATGAATTGAAACGAGCTCCCAGCTCAGAGGAGTGCCCCGTTCGATATCGCGCGCCGCACGCTTGCCCAGAACCTCGTTCAGATGTCGGGTGTGCAGCCCGTTACCGGGCCGTATGGAGCGAACATTCACGGGCGTGAACGCCTCGCCTCGTTGCATCGGCTGAACCACAAACAGCGATCTTCGCAGAGACCTGTTTGCCTCCTCCTTGGCACCGCAGCCGAAATAGATTTCTCCCAACGCCCTTTCGGCTACACGAACAGCATCCACCATTGCCTTAAATTCTTGAGGCTCGAGGGAAAAGGCACTGTCTGGGCCAGGCGTGGATCGTGACAGCGTCAGATGCTTCTCGATGATGCAAGCCCCTAATGCCACAGCCGCCACCGGCACCGCGATGCCCATAGTGTGGTCTGACAGGCCCACGAGCACATCGAACCTCCGGGCTAACTCCGGAATCGTCCGGAGGTTCATTTCTTCGGGCGGCGCTGGATATGCACTCGTGCATTTCAGCAAGACGATCTCCCTGGCACCGGCCTGGCGGGCCACCTGAACGGCTTCCTCGATTTCTTCAAGGCTAGCCATTCCAGTCGACATGATGAGGGGCTTGCCGGTTTCGGCCATCTTCCGGATGAGCTGGATATCGACCAGTTCGAAGGACGCAAGCTTGTGCGCCGGAACCCCCATCTGTTCGAGAAAGTCAACCGCGGTCGAGTCAAAGGCGCTTGAGAAAAGATCCATGCCTAGGTGGTTAGCGACTTGCTTGAGCTTGGGTTGCCAGTCCCAAGGCATAGAGGCTTGGTCGTAGAGATCGTGCAGATTCCGCCCATCCCACAACGTCCCGCCGCGGATCTGGAAGCATTCCCGGTCACTTGCGATGGTGATCGTGTCGGCGGTATAGGTTTGCAACTTGATCGCGTCTGCCCCAGCCTCCTTGGCTGCCCTTACAATTTGAACTGCTTCGTCAAAATTCTGATGGTGATTAGCCGACACTTCGGCGACGCAATACGTTAGATTGCCCGGCCCGATTCGACGTCCGCCAATTTCGACCCAATTGATCACCCGTGATTCTCCAACGGCCGTATTGACCGCCGAGCACTTCTATCGCTGGCAGCCAAACTACAATTCTCCAAACGTCTGTTGGCAACTTCCACTCACCAGTAGTCAGCCGTTCCTCTCCCGAATATAGTGGGCTGCACGCTTTCCTTTGACCATCTCCTCGCCGCTTTTCTGGAATCCCGCCTTCTCGAAGGCCCGTATGGACACAAGATTTTGGGGCTGGATGTAGGCGTGGATCCGCAACAGGGCTGTCGTTGCAAATATTTGCCGAACCGCCAATTCCAACATCCGATGGCCCGCCCCGGTTCCGCGAAACCCGCTCACGACGCTGAGGCTGATCTCGCCTTCGAGTTCCGAGCATTGATCAATGCGGACCTGACCCACCATCGTTCCTGCAGTCTCGCCGATCAGAAACTGGCAGGTTGTCGCTTCCATCTTCTTCCGGAACCATGCAACATGGTCGTCCCACGGGATGGACTCTGGGGAAAATGCCGACGCTCGCACCGTAGGATCGTTTACGAGATTCCATAATGGTCTGCAATCCGAGCTTTCCGCCCGTCGCATCCTGATATCGCTCGTCTGCAGGGCCCGGAGGACTCGCTTAGCACCGCAGCCGTCAACCAGTTCACGGCCCAGTTCTGACATTGACCTTCTCGTTACCGCGGATGTGGCTAATTCAATAAGTCGCCTTGCAATCACGCTCCCCTCGGTCGTTGGGCTGTCTCCCAAGTGAACAGCCACACCGCGCCGACTCAACTCTTCCGCAACCGGACGCTGGTTGTCAGCAAGAGCAACCAGCAAGATTGGCAGTCCGAGGAAGCACATCTCCAGGCTTGTCGTGCCCGCTGCGGCAACCGCAATATCTGCTCGTGCAATCAATTCCGGCATATTGTCGGGGTTTTCGACCAGCCGGACGGTCGCCTTGTGATCCGCGATCAAATCCCGAAGTTTAGGCAGATGGGGATTACTCCCACCGACGATCACAGTCACCTCAAAATCGTGCTCCGAAAGGATCGCCTGCACAACCCGTGCGCTCACGTTATCCGGATCGCTGCCACCCATCGTCACCAGGACGTTTCGTGCCACAATTGGGATCTCTCGTTTCCATCCACGCCAAGCGGCAAACTCTCGACGTAGCATCGCAAAGCGCGGGCCCAGGAGCAGTTTCGTATAGCTCTCACGACTTTGATACGGATCTTCCCGGGCATAGACATTTTGATTGAGGACGATGTCTGCCGAGTAGTGGGCCTGGCGTCCGTTGTCATCAACGAGCAAGACCTTCAATTCTGCTTCTTTCAGTTCTGCCTGGTACCTCGCATCAAAGCAGTAGCCATCCATGACTATCCAGGAGGCTTGGTTTGCTCGTGCAAGTGCAATGGTCGCTTGGGCATCTTCTTCGGAACCAACCGCCGCACACACTCGCGCCACTCCGATCCCTTCGCGCTGCAGGCGCCCCTCAACAGCAGATGTCGTCTCTACCATGGTAAACACGACGTGGCCACCGACATCCTGCCACGCCTGTGCCAGTGCAAGGCAGCGCATCGCGTGCCCGGTTCCGATCGCCACGCTAGCATCGCAACGGACCAGCAGGGCACCAGGGTCACTCATCTTTCATGCACTGCTTTCTGATTGATATATCGATTGATCTCAGCGAGCGACGGGTCCGCTTCGACCATTCTCAAAACTTCGTGCCAATCGAAATCGTCGCGCTCCCCAAAGCGGGCGTAGATGGCTCGGAGCAGGTGAAGGTCTTCCGCCGTATCCAGAGTCCAGCGATGGTGGCTGCAATCGACATCACTCTTGATTCCGTGCAGCGTAAACTTGCGGGGATTTTCATAAAGGTAGGGCGTGACATGCTCCCGCTGGTATGGCTTCTGGGCCTCGCGCCAAGCTCGCTCGAGAGCTTTCCACGTCATTACTTCTGTATCCAGCCCGCGCGGATATGTGCGCTCCAGAACATTGCTGGCATAGTCGGCGCGCTGATCCAGAAGCTCCTGAATCGTCGCGTCTGAAACCTCGGGATCGATCAAAGGACAGTCAGAGGTAATCCGCACGATTACGTCGGCACTCGCGTGCGTGGCGGCCTGATAGTATCGATCCAGAACATCCTGCTCAGACCCGCGAAACACTCCAATGCCTCCGGACTCGCAATGTTCGACGATCACATTGTCCGTTGGTTCAGTAGTCGTGGCCACGACCACGTTCCCAATCAGGTGGCACCGCCGGAGCCGATTCAGCACCCGATCCAGAACAGTCGCACCACCGAGGTCCATGAGGACCTTGTTCGGCAGACGCGAACTTTCCATTCTGGCTTGGACAATTGCAACAATGTTCATCTGCGCTTCAACAAGGACATAGCATCGACGTTGGACGTTTCCAGGTACGGCCGCCGCACGTCTCTCGGACACCTTGTCTCAAACCAATTCTCTGAAACATCAGCTACAGGTTTTATCGCCAAATGCCGTAGTCACCTTGCTCACCGCGTCGATTACGTCTTGCCCGTCTGCATCCGTCATCCCATGGAACATGGGCAGGCTGATCAATTGCTCGTATGCCTCTTCCGCAACCGGGTATTCGCTCCCTTTGTAGCCGAACTGACCGCGATAATAAGAATGAAGATGGACCGGGATATAGTGCACGTTCACGCCGATGTTTTCGCCGCGTAGCGCACGGAAGATCTCGCCGCGGCCCACCTTAAGTTTCGACAGATCCAGCCGAATCGGGTACAGATGCCAAGCCGGTTTCACGCCGGCGCGCACGCTAGGGGCGAGTACACCGGGGATGTCTCGGAAGGCTGCGGTGTAGCGTGCGGCAATTTCGCGCCTCCGGGTGAGATTGGCCTCGAGCTTTTTCAGCTGGGAAAGTCCGAGAGCGCAGGCGACATCGGTCAAACGATAGTTGAAGCCCAGGACGACCATCTCGTAATGCCACTGACCCGACATCTGTCGCTGTCGGGCGTCGCTCGATATCCCGTGATTACGGAACCGACGCAAAGTTTCAGCAAAGTCGAGCCGGTCCGTCGTCACCATCCCGCCTTCCCCAGTCGCGAGGTGCTTGACCGGATGGAAGCTGAAGACCGACATGTGCGCGATGCTGCCGATAGGCCGGCCTTTGTACTCTGCGCCCAGAGCGTGACAGGCATCCTCGACCACCGTGAGTCCATGCCGCTCTGCCAGTTCGAGGATGCGATCCAGATCGGCCGGGTGTCCCGCATAGTCAACTGGTAGAACCACGCGTGTCTTTGGCGTGATCCGCGCGGCAACCTGCTCCGGATCGAGATTGAGCGTGTCAGAGCAGACATCGGCGAACACTGGTCGCGCGCCCTGGTACAGAACGCAATTCGCCGTCGCAGCGAATGTCATCGGCGACGTGATGGCCTCGTCTCCCGGCTCCAGTCCAACAGCGAAAGCGGCTCCGTGCAGGGCTGCCGTTCCAGAACTGAATGAAACTGCGTGTTTCGCTCCGACGCGGGCTGCAAAGGCTTCCTCAAATTCATCGACTTTCGGACCGGTAGTGAGCCAGGGGGACCGCAACACGTCCACGACCGCCTGGATATCGTCTTCGTCAATCGATTGGCGCCCGTATGGAAGCAGCGTCTTGCGAACAGGGCTACCTCCGTTGATGGCGAGCGCTTGGGTGGCTGAGGAAGTCATACGCATAGATCTGGGTCGTTACGCCCGAACGGGACACCCATCGGGCTTGCTGGACGCGACTACTCCTGCAGGTGATCGCTCGTAAGCCAGGCTGAGTTTCGTAATCGCTGGCAGTGAAATTGCGACAATATGCGCTTTACGCTGCACATTTTCGTTTAGCTGTTAACAAAAAGGCTACACCAAAAACCGTATGGACGGCCTGCCGCTACGGGCGTAATTGTAATGAGTTGTTCGGGCTTTCGCCTGAACCACAGGCGCGCCACGTCTGAGGGTTTTATTATGCGCAATGCGACGGCGGCCTTCCTACTTCTTCTGCTCTGCTCGGGTGTGACCCTAGCTCAGAGTCCTGTTCCCGAGCAATCTCAACCGGAGCAAGTCCCCGTTGCAAAACAATCGGATTTGATGGGGCGTTCTGGAATGCAAACCCCCAAGGCGATTCCGAGCGTGAAATTGTTGCGTTTCCAGGAAATACCGGTTGGTGCTCTCCTGGACAATGCTGTCCTCGACGAGCAACGAATCGCTAGCTCACTCCTCACCGCACCGGAAACACGTCAGGCTGCAGCATCGTCGAGCAATGTAGCAGCCAATACCCGGGAGGAGAAAACCGGTGCGCCCGGGCACGGCCAGCGCTAGGCCTTTGGGAGAGCAACGGCTTAAAGTCTCACAGCAGTTCCGCTAGATGCCGGACAAAATCCGAAACAAAAGCAGCCAACGTCGCACGTTGGCAGTCATCAGGAAGTTCTCCTTAACGTGTTCCCTGCCGTTTCGTCCCAACTGTAGGGCAAATTCTGGGTGTGTCAGCAAGTACCGGATCTGGTAAGCGCAGCCTTCCACCGAATGCACTAACGCTCCCGTGAGTTTGTCGATCACCTGGGTAGGAATGCCGCCCACCGCGCTTGCAATCGTGGGTTTCCCTTTCCACAATCCTTCCGTTACGGTCAACCCAAAGCCCTCCTTGAGAGACTTCTGGATGATGATCGTGGAGGCACGCTGCAGCGCGTTGATTTCGAGCGCGGACCACGGTGGTAGGTCAAGAATAATGATGTCGGGATCATCGTCGGCCGCGTCCATGACCTCTTTCAGAACTACCGCTCCCTCGGGATCATCGGCTGCGCTGCCGCCCGCCAGAACGAGCTGGAAGTCGACGTATTTCTTTGCCATTTTGCAGGCGTGGATGACACCGAGCGGATCCTTCAAACGATCGAACCGGGAGATCTGCGTCACGATCGGCCGCGAGCGGTCCACCCCGAAGTTGTCGCAGACTTCCTGAATGTAGGACTCGTCCAGTTCCTTGTTCTTTTCGGAAAGCGGGTCGATGCATGGGTAAAACAGCGCTTGTGGGATGGACAGTTGTCGGGCGAAGGCCGGGGACGAAAAGACAGCGGCATCGTAGCGCTCAACCATGGGCTGGAGAAATTTCCAGACTTCCGGGTTGGGATTCGATAGATCGATGTGACATCGCCATACCCAGCGCGTGGCGCCATCGGTTCGGGAGGCAATCAGGCCCGCCGGCTGCGGGTCATGAATCACGACGAAGTCTTCTCCAAAGTTCATTCGTTGGCGGTTTTGCTCGGTATGCAACATGAAAACATCGCGCGCCTGCTGCGTCAGCGTGTACTCACCGCCATGAAGTGCGTTATGAAATCCCTTCGTAACCTCAAAAAAATCATTGCCGCCCGTAATCACCTCCCACCCGGTTTTTACCTCCAATTCCCCGAGGAGTGGCACCAGGCGATTCAACATCTCGGCCACTCCACCCCCGAGGGCGGTGGAGTTGACCATTTTCACGGTTTTTCCGCGCAAGGCGTCGGCCAGAAATCGGAGCTCGTCGAGTTGCGACTTGCCGATAATTGCTTCATAGTCGGCGAGTCGGGCTGGCGGCGGAGCTGCCGGAGGAGTATCGGAAATACGCGGCCTCCGCCGGTCCCTTGTTTTCGCTGGCTGCACCTCAGTTTGACTGGCACTCTCCTGTTGCGTAGGGACTGAGTGACCTGTCTCTTCCATTGTCTTTTCCCTTGTCGTGTGAAGTTAGTCTGTTGCGTTCTGAAGGACCTGGATGATCTTCCGCTTCACTCCATCCAAGGTAGAGGTGTAGATGTCGATGCGGTTCAAGCGCTCAGCAGTGCGACTCAACCCTAAATCCCGTTGCAGCCATAGGGAAAAATCGTTGGTCTCCAGTTTGCGCCGCAAGCGAGCTTCGATGAAGTGGTAATGGATCGAGTGAACGCTGACCTGCTTGAGGACTTCAATAAACTCGCCCAGATTGTTAGCTTGCAACTCCACCGGCAAGATAACAATGTTGGATGAACAGAAATAAAAAGGACTTTCAGCGGTATGCTCGCGTGCGTTGGGATTTTGTGCGGTGTAGTCCTCCACCATCTGAATGAGCCGTGATCGAAGTGCCGACAGGGAGGTAAACTCGCGAACGTCCAGGCTCGCCAGGCGCTCTCCGAGTCCCACCATGCCCAGTTCGGAATATGCCCAGTGCGCGAAATCGTTCGAGAAACCTTCTTTGATGAAGTGATGTTCTTCCAGCGTGCGAAATGTGTGTTGAAAAATGGAACCATCCGGACAGGAGCGCAGGGCGTCCAGCAACTCTGCGAGATTGCTGGCGCGTTCTCGTTCAATAAAGAGAAGGTGGGCCGCCGACTTAAACTCAAACGGGGTACTCGCCGGGCGCGTCATTATGTCGGTTGTCGCGTTCGTGGTTGGAATCATTCCACCTCCTGAAACGTCACACCCCACAACTTGGTCTTGGAGTCATGTGATGCATAACACAAGACTTCCGCTTGAGATACAGGGATGTAGATTTCTCTCTAAGGGGAATACTGGATGCCAGACTTAGCCACAATCCGTTTTGATGTCAAAGTCGCGACTTTGGTGTGACGAGCTACCTTCAGTTGTACTCTAGATTGAATACGGAACGAATCAACCGAAGGAACAACAGGTGTTATGGTCGAACCGGATTCAGCCAGCGCGCTCGCAGACTCAGCCATGACGGATCCGGAAAGTCATCTTACTTTTCTGGAATCACGGCTCGGTGCAAGCCGAACAGCGGACGGACATTGTGAATTCCTGGTCTGGGCTCCTGCGGCCTCGCGCGTCGAGGTGAGGATCCTTGGCGATGTGGAACGAATTGTAAGGCTCATCCCGGAAGCTCACGGTTACCACCAGGGAGCGGTTGACGGTGTGGAGCCCAACGCGCTGTACACCTATCGCCTTAACGGTGACAAAGAGCGTCCCGACCCTGCATCTCGATTCCAGCCGCAGGGAGTTCACGGTCCTTCCCAAGTTGGCGAGGTACCTGCGTTCGAATGGAGTGATCAGGCCTGGCGAGGCTTGCGGCTCGAGGACTACATCTTCTACGAGCTACACACCGGAGCCTACACCAGCGAGGGCACATTCGACGCCATCATTCCTCAGTTGACGGATCTCAAGTCTCTGGGAATCACTGCGATCGAATTGATGCCTGTCTCGCAATTTCCTGGTGGCCGAAATTGGGGCTACGACGGAGTCTTCCCTTTCGCGGTCCAAAATAGCTATGGGGGGCCGGAAGGACTAAAGCGTCTCGTGAATGCGTGCCACGGCGAGGGACTAGGCGTGGTTCTTGATGTCGTCTACAACCATTTGGGACCCGAGGGAAACTACCTAGCCGATTTCGGCCCCTATTTTACGGATCGCTATCACACACCGTGGGGCCAGGCGATCAATTTCGACGGCCCACAAAGCGATCATGTCGTTCGATTTTTCATCGAGAACGCAATCTACTGGCTCGACGAATTTCATATCGATGCCCTCCGGCTGGACGCCGTCCATGGAATTGTCGATCGCAACGCCCAACCGTTTCTGGCGTTGTTGAGCGCCGTGGTCGATGACTTCGCACAACAAAAAGGCCGGCACGTACACCTTATCGCTGAGTCCGATGCCAACGACTTTCGCGTGGTATCGCCACGTGCCGCCGGTGGTGACGGGATGCATGCCCAGTGGAGCGATGACTTCCACCATGCCCTGCACAGCCTGCAGACTGGAGAACGCGACGGTTATTACGCAGATTTTGGAGGGTTGGATTGCCTCGGCAAGGCCCTGCAGAATGGTTTCGTTCTCACCGGGCAATACTCTGAATATCGTCAGCGCAGGCATGGAAGTTCGCCGGCAACCGTTCGTGCTTCTCAGTTGGTGGTCTGTTCGCAGAACCACGATCAGGTCGGGAATCGCCCGTTCGGCGAACGATCGAGTGCGCTTCTGACTCTGGAAGCACAAAAGCTTTCGGCTGGCATCGTCTTGCTATCGCCATATTTGCCCCTGCTATTCATGGGCGAAGAGTATGGAGAGCTTGCGCCTTTTCTTTACTTCACCAGCCACAACGATCCGGGCCTCGCCGAGGCGGTGCGGAAGGGCCGAAAGAAAGAATTCGCGGCCTTCGCATGGAAGGGCGATTTGCCCGACCCCCAGAACGAATCGACATTTTTGCAATCGAAGCTGGATCACCAACTTCGCGATCAGCAGCCTCACCGTGTCCTTTGGGACTTCTATCAGCAACTCATTCGTCTTCGCAAGACATTGCGGCCGCTACGAAACCTGAACAAAGACGCTTGCAGAGTAGGGATTTCTAAGTCTGCCGAGTCTGTTTTGTCCATGCGGCGGTGGTGGCAAGCGGAGGAGATTCTGGCGTTGTTCAACTTTGGCAATCATTCGGCGATCTGCGCGGACGGGTTCCGGTCGGGAGAATGGCGCAAATTGTTCGATTCTGCTGACCAGCAGTGGTCGGGCCCAGGAACAACCGTTCCGCTGACTGGTTTCGGACGGCAAAGACTTCAATCTAACTTTGCAGCCGAAAAGCTTCTGCCTGTTCGGCAGAAGTTTAATCCCACTATGCGATCGATCTGTATTCACGGCCATTTTTACCAGCCACCGCGCGAGAATCCCTTTCTCGAGTACGTTGAAGTACAGGATTCGGCTCATCCATACCACGACTGGAATGAACGCATCACGGCGGAGTGTTACGCCCCCAATGCAGCCTCGCGCATCATGGACGGCGAAGGACGCATCGCCAAGATCGTCAACAACTACAGCAAAATCAGCTTCAATTTCGGACCTACGCTTCTCTCCTGGTTGCAGGAGAACGCTCCGGACGTCTACGCCTCTGTAATCCAGGCGGACGCGGATAGCATGAAGATGTTTTCCGGCCACGGCTGTGCGCTGGCTCAGGCCTACAACCACCTCATCATGCCGCTGGCGAACAGCCGCGACAAAAGAACCCAGGTCATTTGGGGTTTGCGGGACTTCCAACACCGCTTCGGCCGCGCACCCGAGGGCATGTGGCTTCCCGAGACGGCGGTGGATCTTGAAACTCTCGATCTGCTCGCGGACTTCGGAATAGCCTTCACGATTCTCGCTCCAAGGCAGGCCAGCCGTGTTCGCAGACTGGGATCGCGGTCGTGGAAAGACGTGAGCGGAGATCGCATTGACCCAACCCGCCCCTACTTGCTTCGGCTGCCCTCCCGGCGCAAGATCGCACTCTTTTTCTATGACGGTCCCATTTCCCGCGCGGTCGCTTTCGAAGGACTACTCGACAGCGGTGAACAGTTCGCCCAGCCGCCTGCTGAGCGGTTTTTCTGACCAGCGCGATTGGCCGCAACTCGTGAACATCGCGACGGATGGGGAGAGCTACGGACACCACCACCGTTTCGGCGAAATGGCGCTTTCGTATGCGCTTGAGCATATCGAGTCCAACGCGCTTGCCAAAATCACGAACTATGCGGAGTTTCTCGAACAGAACCCGCCGACGCATCAGGTGGAAATCTTCGAAAACAGTTCGTGGAGCTGCGTCCATGGCACCGAACGTTGGCGCAGTAACTGTGGGTGCAATTCCGGCGGTCATGGGGAATGGAACCAGAACTGGCGGGCTCCGCTCCGCAGCGCGCTCGATTGGTTACGCGACACGCTGGCTTCCCGATATGAAGAAAGGGCCCGGTCGTTCCTGAAAGATCCGTGGGCGGCGCGCGATGAATATGTTCAAGTGGTCCTGGATCGAGCTCCCGCAAACATGGAGCGATTCCTTGCGGAGCACACCCAGCACGACCTCTCGGATGCGGACAAAATCACTGTTTGGAAGCTGCTCGAACTACAGCGGCACGCCATGCTGATGTACACAAGTTGTGGCTGGTTCTTCGACGAATTGTCAGGGATTGAGACCGTTCAGGTTATTCAGTACGCAGCGCGCGCCCTGCAACTGGGCATGGACGTTTTTGGCGATCCGAGCCTGGAACCGGCGTTTCTCGCGAAGCTTGCCGAGGCGAAGAGCAATATTCCCGAGCATCAGGACGGCGCCCGCATTTACGAGAAGTTCGTGAGACCGGCGATCGTCGACCTTCCCAAGCTGGCGGCGCATTATGCTATCCGTTCCGTCTTCGAAGAGTACGGAGATCACGCAAATATCTACAGTTATGTGGTCGATCGGGAAGACTACGCCCGGGCCGAGACCGGCAAGATGAGATTGGTCACTGGCCGGGCACGATTCACCTCGCGCATCACCCACGATTCATCTCTTCTGTCTTTCGGGGTTTTGCACTTCGGAGATCACAACATCACCGGTGGCGTTCGCGAGTTCAAGGGCGAAGAAGAATACCAGAGGAATTCGCAAGAACTTCATGAGGCGTTTTCTCGCGCTGATACTCCCGAAGTCCTCCATATGCTGGATCGCAACTTCGATCAAAACATATATTCCCTCAAGTCTCTGTTCCGCGATGATCAGAGAAAGATCATCGACATCATCCTGAGTTCTACCCTTGCCCAGGCTGAAAGTAGTTTGCGCCAGCAATATTCGGAACATGCTCCGCTGATGAGGTTTCTCGCCGATTTGCACGTCGAACAGCCGAAGCTGTTCAAGACCCTGGCTGAATTTGCGCTGAACAGCGAACTGCGCGAGGCTCTGCAAAAGGATGAAGCCATGACAGATCGGGTTCGTAACCTGGCGCAGGAAGCGGAGACCATGCAGGTTGCCATTGATACCTCGAATCTCGAGTTCATCGTTCGCAAGCAGACCGAACAACGAGCCTACTCTTTCTGGCGGAATCCGACGGAATTACCCAGCCTGGAACAATTGGAGATGGCGGTTCATCGTGCCCAGACCATGCCGTTCAAAGTGAATCTCTGGAAAGTCCAGAACCTGGCTGCTCAGAGACTGGATGGCACGCTGAGTGCCATGCGGGCTCAAGCGGCGCAAGGAGATCAAAACGCGCAAGCATGGGTGAGCCACATGGATTCACTGGCTGACACGCTCGGCCTCCGAGTCAGCTGATGCCCGGAACCCGAATCCCGGTTTCGACCTATCGCCTCCAGTTCAATCCGCAACTTCGTTTTTCTGACGCGAAAGCTCTCATACCCTACCTGCACAGCCTGGGAATCACTGACATTTACGCTTCGCCTCTATTGCAGGCGAAGCGGGGAAGCCCTCATGGCTATGACGTCACAGACCCGTCCCACCTGAATTCGGAGCTTGGCACCGACGAGGAATTCGACGCCATGGTGGCGGAGTTGCATGCCCACAACATGGGATTGCTGCTCGACATTGTTCCGAATCATATGGCCGCCAGCGGGGAAAACCCCTGGTGGATGGACTTGCTGGAAGACGGCCCGCGTTCGGCGTTCGCCTCACATTTCGATGTTGATTGGCATCCGCCGAGCCGGTCCCTGGAGAATCGGGTCTTGCTCCCGATTCTGGGCAAACCCTATGCGGAGGTTCTGGAAGGACGTGAAATCCTCTTGACCTACGCGCAGACCTGGCTTCTTCCTGAACTACTTCGACTTCACTCTCCCCGTCGCCGTGCGATCGTATGCTCGGATTCTGGGCTATCGTCTGGATCGCCTGCAACGCACGTTGGGGGAGGAGTCTCCGGAATTGCAAGAGTTTCAGGGAATTCTGGCCGCCGTTGCCCAAATCCCAAGTGCGGCCAGCGCACCACTGGAAAGTGCTGGAGAGAGCCGACAGCACCGGGAGGCGATCAAGGAACGTCTCTGTCGACTTTACACAAACACACCGGAGGTGCGGCGATTCGTCGATGGAAATGTTCGGCTGTTTAATGGAAAACGAGGTGCTCCATCGACTTTCTTGCTGATGGATCAGCTTTTGTCAGAACAAGCGTACGAACTTGCGTTTTGGCGTACGGCGAATGAGGAAATCAACTACCGGCGCTTCTTCACGATCAGTGAACTCGTCGGGGTTCGCATCGAGGATCCAGTCACCTTCGAGGCTGAGCATTCCGTAGTTCTTCGCCTCGCAAGCAAAGGGATGGTGACGGGTTTCCGCATCGACCATATTGATGGCCTGCGTGATCCATTGGGGTACCTGCGGCGATTGCAGGAGCGACTTCATACCGCTCAAAGCAACGGCCGCAGCAAAGATTTCTATGTAGTGGTTGAAAAAATACTCTCCGAAGGAGAAAGCCTGCCCGCAGAATGGCCGGTTCATGGCACGACCGGATACGACTTCATGAATGCGCTAAACGGTCTCTTCGTGGATGGCTCGAATCTTCCGACGTTGGAGAAAGCATACGCGCAATTCATCAACGAACGGATCCAGTATTCCGACCTCGCCTATCGCAAGAAGAAGCAGGTGATGGACAGCTTGCTATCGGTAGAAATGCGGACATTAGGCCGCTATCTGAGCGTCCTCGCAGAGCAGGACCGTTACGCCCGCGAACTGTCGCGAGACGAACTGACGCGGGCTTTGGTGGAGACTACCGCATGCCTGAATCCGTACAGGACCTATCTCCGCGGCTTCGAACTGAGGCATCAAGATAAGGTCGCGATAGAAAGCGCTGTGCGCGAAGCCCAGCGCCGAAATTCCTCGATAGCTGCCGAATACTTCCGCTTTTTGCGGGAGGTCTTGCTGCTGCAACCGGGTTCACATCTGCTTCCCGAACAGCGGGAAGCTCGATTGGCCTTCGTGATGGCCTGGCAGCAGTTCACAGGCCCCATCACCGCAAAAGGTGTGGAAGATTCCGGTTTGTATGTTTACAACCGCCTGATTTCTTTGAATGAGGTTGGAGGGAACCCCGAGTCAGGAGGCACTCCGGTCGAGAAGTTCCACGAGTTTGTTCGGCAGCGGCGAGGCAAATGGCCGTTCACCTTGAACGCAACCATGACACATGACGCAAAACGAGGAGAGGATGTGCGGGCACGCATCAACGTCCTGTCCGAGTTGCCTCAAGAGTGGGAACAATGCCTGGAAAACTGGAGTCGCTGGAATGACTCGAAATGCAGGATTGTTAAGGGCGTCAGGACACCGGAGCGCAACGAAGAGACGCTGCTCTATCAAATTCTCATCGGCTCCTGGCCAGGTCCGGACCTGGACTGCATCTGCTACACACGCCGCATTCAGGAATTCATGGTGAAGGCCGTTCGAGAGGCAATGGTCCATACCCGTTGGACTGTTCCCAACATCGATCATGAAAAGGCGCTTACCGATTTTGTGGCAGCAATTCTGACGGATTCACCGGATAACAAATTTCTGCCGGATTTCAAACGCTGTGCTTCGAAAATCGCCTACCATGGCGCCCTCAATAGTCTCTCCCAACTCGTCATCAAAATCGCTTCACCGGGCGTCGCGGACTTTTACCAGGGCAGTGAGCTATGGGACTTGCGACTGGTCGATCCAGACAACCGCCGCAGTGTCGATTTCGGCAAGCGTAGCGCGCTGCTCAGTAGCTTGTCCGAAGCCAGTGAGTACCTCCCCGAACTAATGGATGTTTGGCAGGATGGTCGAATCAAGATGTACGTCACGCAAAAAGGTCTGCAGTTTCGCAGGGATCGTTCGTCCCTGGTCCTGAGCGGGGACTACCTTCCTCTCACTGTGGAGGGACCAAAACAGGACTCCGTGTTCGCATTTGCGCGCCGCTATCGTGGTGAGTGGGGCATAGTCATCGTTCCCCGCTTCACTACCCGCCTGGTCGCTGAAAAACGTCTGCCCGTGGGTGAAGAGGTTTGGGATGAGACCCAAGTCGTGCTTCCAAAAGGAGCCCCCAAGCGTTTGGTTAATGTGTTCACCAATGAAAGTCTTGCAATGAGCGCTGGACCAAGTAGTGTGGCACTGAGTGACGCGCTTCGCAGGTTTCCGGTTGGGTTGTTTGTGAGGACAAACGACTAACGCGCCTACCGTAGAATTTTCCCACAACAGTAAAGCACCCGCTCAGGGGGCTGGTTCGCCCCGTGAGCGGTGCACCGTTGCTCGATATGGATGCAGAAGGCTAGCTCTTACTGCTTTTTCATTTCGGCAGCTTCTTTGGCTTGCCGGGTAGCCTTTACCAGGGCAGCTCGAAACGCTTCGGTTTCCGGTGGCGCAGGCACCTTTCCGCTCAGAATGCTTTGGAAAGAGACGTCGGTGCGATAAACGGCCTTAGTGGCATCCTCATCCTTCTCAATTACAGCACCCTCGATTGTGGCACCGGCAAATGCCCCCTTCGATCGGGAGTAAGTGAGCAACTCGGTATTCATTTTCCAGTCGGTGCCAGCGGAAGCATGCCGGCCTACTGGACCCGCCGCAGCTGAGCCTTCACCGCTTACCTGGAACTTACTCGACAGCAAATGCTGCAGACCCTGATCATTCATTACGAGCATCACGAGATCTACACCCTCGATGCCAATCTGAAAGCCGAAACTTCCACCTCCGACTGAGACGAAAGCCGGCGCACTCCAACCTTTGTCGGTCGTACGACAGGAGGCTACTCCTCGACCATGTTTGGCGCCTACCACAAAACCACCCTTCATCAGGTGCGGAACCACGACCACGCACTTGGCGCTATTCAGAACCTCCTCCGGAATGCCCTTGTCCGGAGTGTCCATAATCTGCTGGAGTACCTCGGCGGAGGCTTGCAGGCGTTTCACAGCGTCTTCGCGTGCCGATGCGGCGGAATATATTGCGCTCCCCACAAGCAGCGCTGACGTGCCAACGACGACCAAAAGTGTTCGTGACGATTTCATCGCGTCTCCTTTGACGGCTACGAATCTGCCGGTAGACAAATTTATCCCTGTTGATTCAACCCCTGCAGGTTAGAGAGCGAGGGGAATCCGAACAATACGAGTTTTTTGGTAGTTTCCCTCGCTAGGTACCGTACAAAACAAGTCGTCGTAGATGTCTTTTAACGTGATTCGGGAAGAGATTCGCTGTAGTACCCCGTCCTCGTTCGCACGCGGAGTCCGCGCCGCCCGGAATCGCGAGCCTGAACTTCGATGGTGTGAAATGCATGCCCAGTTGACGGATTGGACGATTTGTATCCAATCACGTACTGATTCCGTATGTCGTACGCAATTCTCTTGGTGATGGCATCCACCTCGCCAAGTTCTCTGGGAAAATAGGCGGCGCCGCCAGTGTTCGAGGCAATCGTCTGTAGTGCGCGGATGGTGGAGTTGGCCTGCCTGGTCTGGTCAATGAAGCCGATCACGTAGACTACCGGCCCATCTCGGCGCTGCAATTCCCTTACCGCTTCCTCGAGCGATTCTTCGCTCGCATTGTCTCGTCCATCCGTCACTACCAGGAGGACTCGCTTTTGAATTCTGGCATCCTGTCTTATGTGTTTTGCGGACGCCACAATCGCATCATAGAGTGCGGTGCTTCCGCGTGTTTCGATTCGGTTCAAGGCAGCCTTCAACTTGACCACATCGCCGGTAAAATCCTGATCGAGGTAATATTCCTCTCCAAAATTAACCACGAAGACCTCGTCCTGTGGGTTGCTGGACCTGATCAGATTGAGCGCGGCATCGTTAACTTTCGGCCGCTTAGGAAGCATTGAACCGGAGTTGTCGATCAGAATGCCGAGAGCAAGCGGAGCATTTTCCTGGTGGAATGAAGTCATCTTCTGCAGCTTGCCGTCCTCAAAGATAGTGAACTCATCGCGGTTCAGATTCGAAATCAGGTTATTCTCCTGGTCGACCACGATGCCGCGCAGCACCACCTCTTCGACTTTCTTTTTGAATACAAACTGTCCGCCTTCGGGCTGAGTTTGCTCGATGGAGGAATCTTGAGAAGTGTCGGTTTTATCCACCGCTCGCGGTGGTGGAGGTTCCTGAGGCGTTTCCGAGCCACCCACCGGTGAAGATGGAGGAGCGGCCTGCGCCAGCACCCGTGCAGTCGGCAGCCCTACAGCCACCAGGCATGCCAACCAAAGGACTGTTCGTGTCCCGAGCGCAGAAAGGGATCCCTTCCCGGTTGGACCTGCCTCGCAGACCTGCCAGTCTGCGTAATCCATCGGCGATATGCCTCTCATTCCGGACTCCATGTGAAAGTTGCCGCCTCATGGATGAGGGTGCCCTGCTTTGAGGTTGTCCAGGGAGCGAGGTGACTGAAAAGAAAGCGGAAGGCTGATTGCCGGTAGAGGATCAGACCAGATCTCTGCAATATCTTAAGGGCAAGATCTACCTGTATTACCCGATCTCTCCGTGTTTCTGCACGTGTTATCACTGAATTGCCTTCGTCAACTTTTGCAGGAGAGATGACCCATGCATCCTGAAGGCATTTTCGATGTGACACAGGATCCGCAACAGTCGATTCCGGCGTTCGGAGAACGACGACTGAAGATGGCCTGCAGATTCAGAACAAACCAGCGACAGCCGGACCTGTCGATCGATCCCGAGGAAACCGCTGATATTGTGATTCCGCTTGACCATCCAGTCTTCAGAAGAAATCACTCGCGGTTCTGAGTCTCGCGACAGTAACAGGTCCCCTTCCGAGGACCTGTCGCATCAGAGTCAGTGAGCACGCCTTAGAAGCAGGCTGTGATGGGTGTTGTTTGTCCAGAAGCCAACTGATTGAAGTACGTTACGTTATCGGGAGGATTGTAGGTACCGTCCGATCCGAGCCCCTGATGTTGCCATTTCACCAGTCCGTACGGCTTTGCAAGGTGAAATTCTTCTTTATCACGGCAGTTGGCGTAGTTTGCGTCGCAACTGTAGCGATAGCTGACGACGAGGGTTTGGAGGTTAGCTGGCAGGTGTCCTCCCAGCGTTTCCTTGTAGGGTCCCCAGACTTCGTTGATCACGTGACCCAGACTCTTGGCGACGTAGGGTTGCAGTCCGAGTGGATCTCGTAGCGGGAGTCACTGATCTTGATGGTTGAACCGGGATATCCTCCCTTTGCATAGCGCGGCACGAAAGGAAGATTGAACTTGCCCGTTTTGCGTGCTCCTGAAGGCCTTGAATGTGCGTGGATTCTTCCAATCCAATTCCGTGACCCACAGGTAAATGTAGTTCTTGTCGTAGAGCTGAATGTCCCAGGGATAGCCGCCCGCGGTTTTTGTCCAGAAAAAGCGATCTGACTTGACGTTGGTAAAGAGAGGATTCGCTGTGCCTGCCATGTGATGATCGATTCCAAGATCGGAGCGCATCGTCATCCATGACAGCATGTCGTAGGTAGTGTAGTGGAGGTAGTGAGTTGGAGTTGGCAATGGGCGTCAATAAGGGTGCGGCGGGATTACTGGAGTTCACGCCGCATCCTAACGAAGCACACGAGTAGCGCAAGAAGAGCCAGACAACGCTTCATGTAAACGAGGTCCTTGGTAGGTTTTTGGGGGTCGCGCCTATAACGTAATTTGTTGAGCTGTCAATACACTAGATTACGCAAGGACATGGGAAAGAATACTTAGTACTTTGCGAAAACCTAAGTCCTAAACCTTAGTACGAGAGCCTACGGAGAAATGGAGGTAGCGTGAGGAGAGGACAAGAGCGAGGGGACTTGGAGCAGGGAAAAGATGCGGCCCTCAGGTCGGCTAGGTCTATCGCCGCCGTTCAGGCCGCATTCATCGTCAGTTCGAAGAAGCTCTTACCAGTAGGAAAACGTCAGCTTGTCCAGCCAAATTGAATACGGCTGTTGCTTGTAGTTTCCGTCTTGCTGGTAGTTGATCGTGATGCCATACCAGTTCGTCGGCGTGGGACTCTCATAGTGGTTCAGGGTCGCCGTCTTGCCGTTTAACGTGATCGACTGGAACAACAAATGGTTGTCCGACGTTCGCTGCACCTGGATGACGAGGTGGTTCCAGGCATTGTTCACGGGATTGCAGGCCACTCCAGTCGGGATCCACTTCTGACCTGGATTGTCCCAGATGTCCCATTCGTGTCCTCCGACAATCCGGCATTCATGTCCCCAGATGAACGATTGCCCATTGACGAATTGATTGATATCGAACTCCAGCGCTTGGGAGGCACTGATATCGGTCGCGTAGAAATAAACGTCGTAGGTAAAGTTGTGAACGTTGGGAATAATCGCACGATTCGTGTCGGGAAGCCCCTGCGACGAAAAATCACCGATCAGGTGATTGTTCCAGAGCACGTCGGAATAGAGGGTTTGTCCACCAATGTCCATCCGAGCGGAATTCCCACTCAGGGAGGGGGATGCTACGCCTTTCGCCATCGCCCATTTCGTCTCGGGCCCGCCTGACACGCACCACGGACAGATGGCGTATACCGGCGGAAGCAGAGCGTATCCTGTCCACCCGCCCTTCTGATGAAGATTCACGAATTGCCCAGATGTGCCGGTCGGACCGGTTGACTGGCGCCGCCTCCTACCGTGATAACCACTGGCGCAGTCGCTGAACCTCCACAGTGGTCCCATTCCTGAACGACGGTGTGGTAAATGCCACTTTGCAGCGTCAAGAGAGTGTTGAGCTTGGCGCCGTTCACCTTGTAGGCGAGGACTCCAGGAGCGGTGTAGATCCCCATGGCCGCCACTCCGGCCGCAGCAACTGGTCGTGGCGGAAGCAACGAACTGCACGGTCGGACTGACTGTGCTATTGCTCAGCGGTGCGCTCACCTGCACGGAACCTCCGGACTTGACTCCAGCGACGGCAATCGACACGGGAGTTTTCGCTGTCCCTCCACAGTTGTCCCATTCCTGAACCACGGTGTTGTAGTTCCCTGGATTTAATGTGAGAACGGTATTCAGACTGGCGCCGCGAACCTGATAAGCCAGCACGCCCGGGGAGGTGTAAATTCCCATTGCCGAAACTCCCTGAGGACAACTGCTATGTGCGGTCGCAACAAATTGCACTTGCGTTGCAACTTTTGCATTATTTGCGGGTGCAGAGACTTGAACTTCGCTGGCGTTGCCTTTAACAAAAATGGTGATCGGCATCTTTTCGACGCCACCACAATTGTCCCATGCCTGGACGACTGTGTTATAGGTCCCCGGATTGAGCGTCAACAACGTGTTCAGCGATGACCCGTTAACGGTATATGCGAGTACATTCGGCGCGGTGTAGATCCCCATGGCCGACACGCCCTTGGCGCACGTAGTCGTGGCCTTCGCGACGTACTGGACGGTAGTGGCCACATTGCTGTTGTTGACCGGGGCATTGACTGAAACTCCTGCGAACGCCGGGGCGGCGGTCGCCAGCGCGACAAATAGCGCCAACCTCTTCATGAACAGACCTCTCCTGCTGGTAGATTGAGCCGAAGCAACTTGTAGGCTTAGTTGCCGAGATTCTAGGCGCGCCATCGCTCGATCTCAAGCAATCAAAGGAAAGGATTTACTCGAAGGTTCTAGGCCCTATCTACACCTTTTGTCACTAGCGGAAGCTGGCGATCGCCCGGCAAGTGGATTAACGCTCGACTCTTGGAGTAGGTCACGAGCGCAAAAACTTTCGGCTCTTCTGCACTGGTGTGCACATAAGGCAGGAGGCGGGAACCAGCTGCGCATCCGCGGCCAGCGCCCGCCCGATTAGGTTGGTCTTTTGCGGTTCACCAGTGCGAATGCTAGCGGCGGAGGATGGCAATGACTATCCCGCGAATTCTGTAGATTTTGCTGCCAACAAATCTACATGTGAAAAGTTATTCGCATCGCTGCAACGTGCAGTGGATCTCGAATCTGTCCAATCAGAAATTGCGATAGCTCGTTAAAAATGACGCGTTTAGCACTACAGGAAAGCATCTACCGGAATACCAGTTGAGCCGGATTCACCCTCCGCGGTCTGCGTCATACCCTCCATCCTGCATGGCCAAAAGGCCACGAGGAGAACCAACGTGAATACAGACGCTGGCCCCGTAAAAGACAATTCAGATGCGGCTTTGGTACGGCGAGCATTGGATGGTGATGCAGATGCTTTCGCCTCACTCTTTCATCTGCACAAACATCGTGTGTATGCAGTCTGCCTCCGCATGACCAAGAACACGGCGGAAGCGGACGATCTAACTCAAGATGTCTTTATTCAGGTCTTCCGCAAGCTGTCCACATTTCGCGGTGAATCGGCCTTGTCCACTTGGCTGTATCGGCTCGCCGTAAATACTGCGCTCATGCACTTCCGAAAGCAGGCACCGCGTCAGGTGTCGCTCGACGAAACCGGGCGAGCACGACAGCGCTCCCGTGGCACGACGCGAACACGGCCGCCGCGATGATCGCCTCAGTTCTTCTCTTGACCGAATTGCGCTTACACGGGCACTGGAAGCTCTTCCGGTCGGTTACCGAACTATTTTTGAGTTGCACGAGATCAAAGGTTATGGACATCGAGAAATCGCGAAACTCCTCCGCTGTTCGGTCGGGAATTCGAAATCACAATTGCACAAAGCGAAACAGCGAATTCGCGAATTTCTTGTTCCCCGACGCGAGCGCACGCTTCCACTTGCAGAATGCAGCAGCCGAGCAAACCGCAATCACGGGAAAGACCTTTTCGAACACGAGCAATGCCATCCCCCGTCCGACTTCAGATTCGCGGATTAGTCGTGTCGTCGAGCAGTCGGTTCCACAAGAGGCCGAATCGCTTCTGGTACTGGGGTCTTCGACCCAATGCCTTGCTGAGACAGCCGTGTAACTAGGGAGAAGACCTCGTGGAAATGGGAGCATTAGTTGTAACGGCGGGCGGCGACGTAACCAGCACCGCTCCAGGATCGAGTTTGTGGGCCCCAGCATGGCCAGTTCTCGGAGAGACAGTTCTCGAGAGATGGATCAAGATGGTGCAAGGCTTGGGCGTGGGCCTTGTCTCGGTTGTGGATCGAACCGAGCAGCAGACAAACCGGATTCATACCATGATTGAGTGGGCCCGAGAGGGAGTGGAACGAATCCTCCTGATTGTTCTCGGCTCCTATGCAGAAATTGACCTCTGTGATTTGGTGCGCTTTCACTATGAGGGCCAGCATCGGGTAACGCGGGTGTTTGACCAGGAGGGCCCTCTCGGAATCAGCCTCCTGGACCGTGGTTGTGTGCTCGGCGACCGTGAGCGCGCGATGAACGAGCCTCCTGCGGACTCCGTCTCGGTACGATTTTCTCGGATACGTGATCCGTCTTTCGTCCACCGTCAGCTACCGGCGACTGGTCGAAGACGCCCTGCAGGGACGTTGCGGAATCCGGCCGACCGGAGTTCAAACTCGCGAGCATGTCTGGATCGACCAGACTGCCTTTGTGGATCCGTCCGTACAGATCGAAGCTCCGTGCTACATCGGTCCAAGAGCCAGGGTCAGAGCTGGTGTTGGGATCCGCGGGTGCTCGTCGATCGAACGGGATTGCGAAATCGACCTCGGTACCACGCTGGATCACGCCAGCGTCCTGCCAAACACCTATGTTGCTCCCGGACTCTATGTCCGTGAATCGGTGGTGGACGGGACCAGACTCGAGAATCTCGCTCGGGGAGTAGAACTGGACCTCGGGACTGCGGGGCTCTTGGCGCGCATCGGCAACTCGCAAGCAACGAGTCCGGGACTCCCAGTTCACCTAGGTCCCGGTCAGGAGTTGCCTCCGTCCCGTTCGGACGGACAGCAAGTCGTGAGTTTTTGTGCAGCATAAGATCTTCAAAAGAGTCGAACAGGAGAAATACCCATGCCCCCCTCGCCTGTCACTGTAATGCGATTGCCGGACCTAAGCGACCCCATGCGCCCACAGATCTTTTTTACGCGAGGTAAAGCAATTCATGGACAGTTCCCGCCAGCCTCGTCTGGTTGTCGACCTCTCGACGGTTGGTCAAATCGGGCCTGAGTCCGTTGATCTGTTATTGGAATGTGTTGATCAAGCGGAGCGCAGTGACGGGGAGGTTTGGTCGCCGGGGCATCGCGGGAAACCGAGGTCATCCTGGAACTGACCCAGGCGGCGTCCGTTCTCAATATCTTTCCGTCCGTGTTGGAGGCTGCGAATGGTGCTCAGGCACGGGCTGCCTAATGACCTGCTACACACCACCTCGTGCGAACACTAAAGAAGAAGGAGGACCGGAATCCTATGATGAAAGGAATCGGTCGGCTCTTCAATGTGCTACTCGTAGCGTTGTTGTCAACGGCCGTCTCTCTGTCTGCGGAGCCATTGCCACAAAACCCGCAGGAACCCGTTCAGACGGAGCCACAGCGGCCGGTCGATGATTCCCAGTCGGCTCAACCGACAAGTCCGAGCAGCGGGAATTCTGCGCATGCTGCGAGCGGTGAACTCCCGGATGCTCCAACGCCTGCGCAGCCAGTTCAACAACAGGGTTCAACAACAGCAGGATGATGCGGGGCAAGCGCAAAATCCTTCCGCTGTGCCCTCAGGAGCGGCTGGCGCGAAAGCAGCCCCTGCGAAGGGCGCTCCAGCATCACGCCCGGTAGGCTCTGCCATCGCACCGGCAAAGCAGCGCGAGAGACGCTCCCTGTTGATCAAAGTGGGACTCGTCGCCGGCGCTTGCGTGGCTGTGGGAACCGCAGTCGCATTGTCGAAGGGTAGTCCGTCGCGACCTCCGGGAGCACCGTAATTCATGGGAGATCTCCCGGCAGTTGCAGCTTTGCGCTACGATCACGCTTCCGAGAGGTCGAGCGCTTGGCACTCGCGTCCACAGATTGTCACCTTTTCGGGAATTGATGGCGCGGGAAAAACCACACAGATCAATAGCCTCTCTGCGTATCTTTCTCAGCGGGGATTTCGTGTCGCTCACGTTGTCTTCTGGGACGATGTTGCCTGTCCTTTCGAAGTTGAGGGCGGGTGTAAGCCTGGCCGTATTTCGGAAATCGTCCAGCGGCAGCGAACACCGTCTCCCTTCGCCATGACAAGAACGTCCGAACCTGGTACCTGATGCTGGTGCGGGCGGGCTTTTATCTGCTGGACGCACTCAGTCTGCGCCGGGTTGTGTCGAAGCTGAGTCGCCGCGATCACGACTTCATAATCTTCGATCGATACCTGTACGACGAACTGGTACAAATCCAGCCTCGCCACTGGCTGGCACGCGCTTACATTCGATTGCTTCTGAGGTGGCGCCGGAGCCCGAGTTCCCTTTCATCCTGGACGCGTCGCCTGACGAAGCGTTCGCGAGGAAGCCGGAATACCCGCTGGACTTCATGCGCGACTACCGCCAAGCCTTTCTCGGTCTGCGCGCATTCATTCCTCATCTGACGGTTGTCGAACCGTCGACCGTGGACAACGTCCAGCAACTGATTGTGCAACGAATTGCACATGGATCGAGCGTGGTCGTGAATCGTTGACTCATCCCCAGCGACCACTTCGCGATTACGGCATTCTCGAAGTCAAAGGGAGTTTCAGCGTCTACAGGTCTTTCGGTAGACACAACCGAAGCGTTGATAAACGTCATCTCAAGCTTACTTTGCGAACCGTGAACGAGCCCAGTATGCAGAATGTTCCGAAGGAAAAGTTGGCCTTGATTGTGCCCACCTTGAACGAGGCGGGAAACATTGAGAGCCTCCTGCGGCAAGTGCAGGATGCGTTGGAGCCGCTCGATCTCGACTACGAACTCATCGTCGTGGACGACGGCAGCAGCGATGGAACGCCTGAAATCGTCAGGGCGTGGTCTCGCTCTGACAGTCGAGTCCGGCTCGTGTCACGGCACAATCAGCGAGGACTCGCCGGCGCTGTGATTCATGGCTGGCAGCATTCAGACGCTGGTCTGCTGGGAGTGATTGACGCTGACCTTCAGCATCCGCCGCGATCTGCTTCCCGATCTGCTCGCAGCCATCGCCGAAGGTTGCGACATCGCAATCGCCAGCCGCTACGCGGCAAAAGATGGCGTACGCGACTGGAATCCGATACGTGCAGCCATTTCTCGCGTGAGCACATGGGCTACGCTGCCGCTGCAACGAAGAGATCTACGCATCAAAGATCCGATGTCGGGCTTTTTTGTCGTTCGTCGAAGAGCAATTGATGGCCTTTGCTTTGAGACCAAGGGGTTCAAGCTGTTGCTGGAGATCCTGGTGCGTGGACGAATTCGATCGGCGCGGGAAATTCCCTTTCAGTTCGGTGTCCGGCACGCCGGCAAGAGCAAGGCCGGGGCTGCGGTTGCCTTTTATTATTTGCAGTTGTTGGGAAAACTTTCCCGAGACTTGATTCTCAGGCCGAGTTCGCAATGAAGATTGCGTTGGTGACTGCATTTCCGCCCAGCCGCCAAGGCCTCAATGAATACGGCTTTCACGTCGCTGATGAACTTCGACGACACCCGGAGTTGCAACTTACCATCCTCGGGGATCACCTTCCCCATGCCGAGCCGGAGTTGCCCGACTTCAGGGTCGTACGCTGCTGGGGATTCAATCGTCTCGATAACGCTGTCTGTCTCTTGCGTGCCATCCGTAAGTTGAAGCCGGATGTCGTCTGGTACAACATCGGCTTCGCCAGCTTTGGCGGTAATCCGCTCCCGGCTTTTTTCGGACTCACTACCCCGGCGTTGACGCGCTTTTGCTCCTACTATACGCACATCACTCTTCATCAACTCTTCGAAACCGTGAATCTGGCTGACGCGGGAGTGCGGTCCCCCTGGATGTATCGCACCGCAGGGCGCGTGGCAACTCATGTGTTGCTGTGCGCGAACTCGATGTCGGTCCTGCTCCCCGCATATCACCGCACCTTGCGCGACAAGTATGGCTGGGGAACCGTTAAAGTGCGCCACCATGGAATCTTTGCAAGTTGCCCTGAGCAGCCTGACCTTTCCAAACGGGGAAATCCGATACATCGCATTCTTGCGTTCGGGAAGTGGGGCACGTATAAGCGGCTGGAAGTGTTGATCGAGGCGTTCGAGAGAGTTGTTCCGCAATTGCCGCTGGTGGAGCTAGTAATCGCCGGAGGCGATCATCCGAAGACCCCGGGTTACGTACAGTCGGTGGCAGAACGCGTTAAACATAATCGACTAATCCGGTTCGTCGGCTACGTCCCGGAAGAGGCGATTCCCGAGCTGTTTCAGACAGCCAGCTTAGCGGTCATGCCGTACACCTCATCTGCAGGGTCGAGCGGTGTGGCACACTTGGCATGTCAGTATGGCTTGCCGATTCTGGTTTCAGATATCGAGGATTTCCGGGAATTGGCAGAGCATGAGCGCGTATCGATGGACTTCTTCGTTCCAAATGATGTGGACAGCCTGGCCAGCCACCTTGCCGAACTTCTGAAGTCCCCTGAACGACTCGCGCAGATGGCTCGGAACAACTTCTCGGCGGCCCTGCAGATGAGCATGCCCCAGGTGATCCGGCAGTATATCCGATCGTTTGACGTCCAGCATCGCCTCAGGATGCTAAGGGCCTTCTCGCAGTTACGGAGTTCCCCGCGCTGGATGCCGACGCGAAGCTGGATGGCGCGGCGACTGGAAAGAAAGCTCAAGTCCTGGTATAGGCCCGGCCTGGATAGTCGGGAACTCTAGAACCATCTCCAAGCATTTCTTGCTCACTCGAGAGACTTGCCGGCTGCGCCCACCGCTGTTGACTGCAAGGATCCCCTCTGACGCACACTATGACACTAGCATTGCAGATTTCTCATTCGGCGCGACGTAGGGCTCCGCCGAAGCCCTGCTCGACTCGCGAATTTTCGGCACCTCTTAGGGCAGGTGATCCAGATAGCAAGGACCGCTCATGTTCTGTGCGGGAGGCGAGGGCGGGGTCACCCAAGGTGGGTTCTGGAAATCGAAGAACTCCGTCATATCCATCTGCGCAGCATCTCGATTCGTGAGTGGAGACAGAGCCAAAGCGCGTCTCAATCAGCTTCAGGATCGCGGTGTAGTCTGCGGTTGTGTGCGACACATAATGTTTCAACGCAAACGGTGAAATTACAATCAGCGGCACCCGGTACCCCGTGTAGGTGAAATCGCAGGTCGGACCAGTGACCCCCGTGCAGACATCACCGGGAAGCAGGTCGGAAGGCGGAATGCCATCGGGACTCACTGTGGGTTGCGGGGAGACATGGTCGTAGAAACCGCCAAACTCGTCGAAAGTGAGAATAAAGATGGAGTCCTTCCACGACGGTCCGTTCATTAAGGCACTGATCAAGCTGGATGCGTAGTTCGCTCCGGCCTGCACGCTGCAGCAAGCAGGGTCGGCGTCGAAGTCCGCGGGATGCTCATCCAGCCCAACCTCCGAAGGGGGATCAATGAAAGCAACCTGGGGTAACGTGCCATTCTTTGCATCTTCGAGGTACTGCGTATCCGGGAGAAGGTTCTGAGGAAACTGGTTGAGGATTGTTTGCCCGTAGGTGAAATTCTGAATGTAGCTGATCGCATACAGGCAGCTCGCATCGGTGCAGCCGTTTGCTCCGGGATGAATATAGATCTTCCACGTGATGCCAGCCTGTTGAAGGACTTGAAAAATTGGTGGAGCCGTCAGTTGTGAACCGCCTGATTTGAGTTCATAAGCATGTCCCTGCGACGTGCCGGCGAGCAGGTACATCCGATTGGGGGGTGTACGGGTCATTGCCGGAGAAAACCAACGGTCCGAAGTCGCAAAGTTAGATGCCATGTAGTAGTAGTAGTTCAGGTCGCTAGCGTCGTAGTACCCCATCGCCCTCTGGCCATTGACGTCATGGAAGGGTGGCTGAATGGTACGTGCATCGTGGCCCGCGGTGAATACGAAGCCGTCATGGGTGAAGGTGCTCGACGTGGGGTCCGAGAGGTTGAAGTCCACATGACTCTCGTTCCACGACGGGCTGGGGTTCTCGAGGCATTGCGTAATCAAGTGATAGGACTGGACTGGAGGACTGCTGGCGTTCATTGTGCAATCGTTCCCGGGAAACGGAAAGGCAGGGTCGCAGCCGGGGTTGGTTGGCGCCGCTCCGGACGGCGCACTGAGAGGAAACTGAGGCAGACCGTCGAAGTCCTGATCCGAATAACCGAAGTCTTGCCAGTACTGGCGCATGGCTCCGAAATAATGGTCCAACGACCGATTCTCCTGCATGAACACAACGATGTGATTCACTGATGTCTGCAGACTATTCCCAGTCGGTGGAGGGCTGGATGGAGCACGATTGGTGAGGCCCTGGCACCCCAGCAGCGTGCCAAGCAAGAGCGCGTTCACAGCCAGAAACAGGTAGCGTCCAATCGAATAGTGAATACTCATGCGTGATTCCTCCCTGGGGTAGCCTTGACACACACAACACACAAATACTCAGCATCATCGGTCATGCGAACTGAGGACAAAGCAGGACTCCTCACTGAGGCGAACGATCCTGCGGGGGAGAAGACGGCACATCGGGCGACGTAGGTTGTACGCTGCTCGGGCGCTGGCGTCGAATCGGGGAGTTGCGGGGGAGGCAGCGGCGGTGGTTGTACGCTTAACGGCGCCTGCTGGTTCGGTGTATTCTCCGGTACGCTGCTTTCGTCGCGTCGTTTTAATTCAATGGGTTTTCGGGTACGGCGCTTCACGTCCCGAATGGCGTTTAACGCGCTGTCTACGTCCTCTTGATTGCCCATCGCAAGAGCACCTACGCGTCGGCCTTCAGCTTCGCGACGGGTCGCATAGGTGACACGGTCGCCCGCCTGCGCGGCACTCGCAGCGGCTTCGTAATACATTTGGGCACTCTCTCGGTCCCCATTCATTTCGGCGACATATCCAATGTTGTTCAGGGTGAAAGCGTTTGACGGATCGAGCTTGTAGGCGTCTTTAAAGAATTTCTGCGCACTCTGCGGGTCGTTGTGGTTCAGGGCCGAAACACCCCGCAAATTGAGGCGGGCGACCTGTGCGTTTGTGTCCTCCCCTTTGGCCATCGTTTCGTTGACCGCCTTGGCGCTCTGTGCGGCCACGTCGCTAATGCCGCGCCCGCGCCACTTAACGCGTGGGGTCAGCAGAACGCGCTCCTCGGAGTGGAGGCTCGCCGCAGACGAGTAATAACGCAGAGCCGATTGCAGATCGCCTTCCGACTCCATGACGTATCCAAGGCTAACCAGCAAGAAAGGGTTTTTAGGGTCCGCTTGCAGCGCGGATTTGAGAATCGACTCCGCTTCGAAAACTCGGCCCTTTTCAAGTAGTACGATGGCCTGTACGTTCGCGCGGTTGGATTTGAACGCGGAGGCCTGGGAGGTCGGAAAGGCTTCGCTCACGGGCTGCCCCTTGAGCCCGGGGTTACTGGCCTCGTCAATCACTGCCTCAGTGTTGGTGTGGGCAGCCTGGTCGTAGTATTTCAATGCGTGATCTGCGTCGCCCTCTAACTCGGAGACGTAGCCTAGATTGTTCAGTGTGAACGGATCATCCGGATCCAACAGATACGCGCGCACAAACAACCGCTTCGCCTTTTCCACGTGACCGTGCTTGAGTTCTTTGACGCCATTCCGGTTCAGAGATTGAATTGGAGTCAGGCGGCCACTCTTCGGCAAACTGATGCGAAGATCGCCCGCAAACAGGGAAGCCGGCGCTCCGCTCAGGAGCGCGAACAGCAGCAGCGGAAAGAACTTGCGTTTTATTCCCATCTCGTTGCAGATACAGGTCCAACTTCGACCGAGCCTTGGATGCGATTGGTCACCGGGTGTTTGTACGTTTCTCCATAGATTTTCCCGGACCAACCTTTGACGGCCGATTTCTCATCGAAGGGCAGCAATGTGTAGCAATCGCAAAGTCATAGCGGTGGTGTGGGCGGTGGTTTGGGCTCTGTCAGGCTCGTGGGCCCAATCGTCCAAACCGGCGGCCCAGAACACGCCGGCTGAACATTCGCCGCGCGTTAGTGACGACGAAAATTCCGACTTCCCTCCGCTGCCAAAAGGAACAGTCAGCCTTATCGGCGGTACCGTCATGAAGCTGGATCCGATCCGAGATCGGATCGTGCTGCGGGCATTTGGTGGCCGAGACGTCAATCTCAGCTTTGACGTTCGCACCAAGGTCCTCCGCGAGGAGAGCGCCGTTTCAACCCGCGAGATTCGACCCGGTACGAGAATCTATGCAGACACCACTCTCTTGAACGGCCGTATCTTTGCAAAGACAATCCGCATCGACCCGAAAACGGCGCCGGGTGAAGCGAATGGGCAGGTTACGGCCTACGACTCAAACGCACGGAAATTGAGAATTCGCAACGCCCTCGCGGCTGAACCCCTGGAAGTGCAGATCAACCCTGATACGACTATTCGTAAGGGGGAGAAAACTGTCGAACCCTCACAGTTGGTAGTGGGCACACTCGTTCACGTCACTTTTCGCGCTAAGGCGGACCGCACGAGCTTGGCGCAACAGATCGATATCCTTGCACAGCCCGGCAGCACGTTCACGTTTGCGGGAAAGATGACCTTCGTAGACCTTCGCGCCGGCTACGTGGCGATCGCTGACCAAAGTGGCGCCAACACGTACGAAGTATCCGTCGATCACCTGACTCCCGGCGTCAAGTCTCAATTGAAGGAAGGAAGCGACGTGGTCGTCCACGCCAAATTCGACGGGCAGAAATATCAGGCACAAACCATCGAGGTCGCCCAGGGTCCCTCACACTGAGAGAAACGTTCGCATTCGTTTTCTCCCGGCCCGGCCCCTTACTGAACAAACTGCCCATTCGCACGCTCGCGCAGACTTCGTTGCACGAGATAGTCGCGATCGTGAAAAACATATCGGACCATGTTGGCGGCGTAGCGGGACAGAGTCTTCAGATCTGTGCGATACCAGCAGCAATTGGTCATCTCGGGCGACAACCCGCAATAAAACCGAAACTGCCGGGCGACATCCGTGGGAGACACCAACAGGGCGGCTGCCATTCGATGGTTTCCTTCGATGATGGTCAGTGGACTGCGCTCGTCCTCGCCGATCAACAACACTGAATTTGGAACCCCGTTTCTGCGCAGATCGGCTGCTACCGAGCGCATTTTTTCCGCGAACCAGCTGTGATCTTCCGATTCCACCCGCGACCGAATTCGCTCAATCATGCGCACCAGGTAAAAGTCACCGTGGGCAAATTTTCTCCACTGTTTCCTTGGGAAGGCCCGTATTCGCGTCAGATCGCAAGGCCGTAACTCGATCTCCCACCACTGCGTGTTCTCCGGTAGTTCTCTCCAAAGCTTTCCCCGACGCCGGAACAACAACGCCTTTCGAACAGCATTCTCGTGGGGATTGCCGATGTCGGCGTCGAAGACGATATCCGCCACCTGCCCCCGGTAACGATCGAACTCCGCCTGGAAGAACTCGGCTCTAAGGAATTCTGCGATTACTTCGTGTTCTGAGACCTTCCGCAGCTTGGTAAGGCCACCGGAGAGCAATGGCAAGTATTCGTCTTCCGTTGAGAAGGCGATTTCATGCCAAAAGGGCAGGCTGACCGCCAATAACAAACCGAGCATCAGCAACAACTGAACCATGATCACTTGCTGCAGCGAGTTGTGGAACAGCGAGATCCCCAGTGGGAGCAAAGCGCTGAATCCAAGTTGCACCCAGGTAGCATTGACGATCCTCCGTGACATCTCGTACGTCAACAGCACAACTGCGATGGAATAGATGCTGGTCATAGCACTATAAGACGCGAGCAAAGGGGAAAACGGGGCTTGGAGGCTAGCGAGAAAGCGCGCACCGAGGATCGCTTTCCAAAGTGATGCGGGAGCGAGCCAGGCGGCGAGCGTGAAGACTGTGGTCATCCCCGTAACCAGCGCAAGCGCGCTCTTCAGCACCGAACGGCTGGCCTGCCGGTGTGCGCTGGCCGCCGATACCGGGAACATGCTGCTGACCACGGACCAGGAAAACATGTATACCACCCGGCCCACGAGGGCAACGGCGGCATAGAGGCCCGCCACGGCCGCGGGAAAGTAGTGCTTGACCAGGAGAATATCGAGATTGCTGATAATGACTTGGCCCACAAAGAAAACAATGGCCTGCATTCCTTCGCGGAAGGAGGCGGGGATACCACCGCGAAGATCAGCCCGAGCGTTCTTGGTGGGAGATGCTGCTGCGTACGCCACGACGATCGAGGCCACTACGGATGCGATCACTCCGGTGACGCCCCATCCGTAATACAGCAGTAGAAGGGTTCCTCCGAACTTCACGAGCACTTCCAGCACAAAGTTCACGGCCAGGCGGCGGAAATCGTAAAGGCCCTGCAACATGCCCCGGCGAACGCCCAAAGGTATGTAGACCGCTGTTCCCGCCCCGAGCAGGACAATATCCCGCGAGCTGGGAAGGTTAAGATATTTTGCAATCGCGGAACTGCTCAGGACCAGCAACACTCCCAATGCCAGGCCGACCTGCCACGAACGAATTAAAAGGTCCTTGTAGATCGCGTGCTTGGCGGGGAGCTCTGGGTTCTTGGCCACAAACTTCGAGCACACCAGCTGAAAGGCCAGCGTAACCGCCGACAACAGCATGAGCAACGTGTAGATGGCGGTCGCGTGTCCAAAACCGGCCGCTCCCAGACCACGGGCAATTGCGAGGTTGTAGAGGAGATTGGTAGCGCTGACCAGGCCGGTGCTAAGCAGAAGAAGGATACTGCCCCGCAACATGAGCATGCGCAGCCCGCGCCGGCCGCGTTCATCGGCACCATTGACTGCATCGCCCAGCGGGGTGTTCCCCGCAATCGACGGTACGGGGTTCAGGATTGGGTCTCTCTCATCGGCGCTGACTGCTTTGTCCACGACCACGCTCCCCACCCAAGTTTTGTCGAACCGCTCGGCCGTGAGGCGTGCCACCACAGCTCACTGGGCCCCGATGGTTATGCAACCTAGAACAATTTGAACCTGACAACCGGCACAATCGCGGTTCGACCGTTTCCGGGGAAGCCATAAAACGTTTGTTGCTCAACGCCGAACGAGAATCTCATCGGGTAAGAAATCGAGGAAGTCTCCACACCGTCTCTTCGTACCGCTCGCACTTCTCGCACATACGAAACTACAGCACCGGCGGTAACGTTGTCATAGGAATGGAAGGCCTTTCCTTGTGACCACGCGCCGGAGGCGCTCACCGACCAGTGGGGCGATACTTTGAGGTCCATGCCAAAACGGGGTTGGAGCGTTTGAGCAATGGCGAATTGATTCCCTTCGACACGCCATGCTCTGAGATGCTCAGCCACGGCCGATACGTGCAGATTTTCACCGAACCGGTGCTCCAGGCCAGCGTACGTTCCCGTGGTGTAGTACTCATGGACCGCTGGCCCAAACAGGAGATCCCGTGCTCTGTATCCGGTGAGAAACGCCGTCTTGCCCCAAGGCCGGCCCAGGCGAAACTCAAGAGCGCCGGAGAAGTCGCGAGAATGCAAGTTCTGTTGGGTAAAGGGTCCCGCCTCCCGGATCAGATCTCCGGAAAAGGAGAGCCAGTTTCCGATTGGACTGCTGGCCACATACAAGAACTGGCGAAACAGGTCTTGATTCATGTCAAAGGGGTCGAGCGTGTCGCGCCGCAGCGTAAACTGCAGTCCGGGAGTCACACTGACGCGGATGTTACCGAGGCGAACAACCGGGCTAACGTTGAAATTGAAGATAGTGTCGAGTGTGTTTCGTTTCTGAATCAGAAGTTGGCTGGGAATGGAGATGGTTCCACGCGCATTTCGTTCAGCCACAAAACCATTGATGCGTGGAAAGGAGCCCAGACGCAGCTGATAGTTGGCATCGGCCCAGGTTTCCACTGAGTGACGTGGGGTGGGTAACAACAGACCCCCGTTTTGAAATCCTCTCAGCCGGGCGTCCAACTGGTAGATGTTTTCATCCTCAAACACGGGAGCGAGCTGGAACCGCGATCCGACAGCAACGTTTTCGGTGAGTTGGCGGCCTTCTTCTTCCGCCAGTTCGGCCTCCGCATTCCGAGCGGCAGGCTCTTCTGGATCAAGCGCTTTCGCGCGCGCAAACATCGATAGGGCGTGGTAGTTGTCTCCACGCTGCCGGTAGACATTTCCCATGGCCACCAGATAGGGATAGTTCTGCTGCTTTTCAGCGGGATCTTCGACTTGCGCGCTGGTCAAAAGCGCCTCGGCTCCCCGCGTATCGCCCAAGGCCAGCGATGCGTTCGCCATGCCCGTAGCCACAGTGAGTGGGTCTGCTCCCAAACCTTCTGCCCGGGTGAACAGACGCTGAGCAAGCGCGAATTGGTTCACCGACAACAGAATGTCCGCCGCGTTGAGGTAATCGTCTGCGGTAACGACGTCGGGGTCGTTTACCCGGGCTTCGGCGAAGGCGAGGGCAACCTGCTGCTGCGCGTCCTCCGACTTGCGACTTTGCGCAAACAATCGCGCGAGAGCCAACCGCACATGCAGGCGATCTGCATTCGACAAGTCCAGAGCACGACTGTAACGTTCCATCGCCTGGTCGCGATCCCCCATGATGAGCAGGGCGTCGGCGGTAGCGAGCAGGATTTTGTAATCGCTGCCTCCACTGGCTTCGGCCTTTTGAATTGCATTCATCGCGTCACTCGTGGCGGTCGAGCCTCGCGTACGAACGTGCCAGCTGGGCATTGGCCAGAGAGGTATCGGGAAAGAGGCCGAGCGCCTGTTGCAGGGTGTCGACCGAAGCCTGATATTGCCGCAGACGGTATTGCGTGTCGGAAAGAGAAAGGTAGGTGTTTTCATCAACGGGCGGGAACTTCAGGGCGTGCTGATATTCACTTTCTGCCTCCGTTAACATCGCCCTCTGTCGATAGGCTTCGGCTTTGGCGAGATGCAGACTTCCGGACTCTGCCAGAGTACGTTCTGCAATTGTGGCTTCCTTGAGGGCAGCCTGCGCACGCCGGAGCTGAAGTAGCGAGTAGGCAAGACCAAGATGCGCTTCCCCGTAGTCTGGACGGAGGGCAAGCGCCTTTCGAAAATCCTGCTCGGCATTCGTTGCCATTCGCAAATCGTTCCAAACGTATCCCCGGTTCATGTAGCCCGTGGCCATCTTGGGGTCGCGGTCCAGGGCGCGCGTGAAGGCGTCCACTGCGGCCCGGTAGTCGCGGTTGTGGGCATGGACATAGCCCGCGATCAAAGGAAGATCGTGATCTTTCGGCAGACCTGGCTCAAAGCGCTGAACGATCGCCATGGCATCGTCATAGCGATTCAGGAAAAGCAAGTCGTACGCCAGGTAGACAGGAGCTTCGGCGTCGTGCGGGAGCTGCTCAATCACGGCATATCCGAGCTTCGCTGACTCTTCGTAGTTTCCCGTGATCGTCAGGTAACGTTCATGCTCGCGCATGACTTCAGGGTTCGTAGAGCTGGGCTTTGTTGGCGCGGTCCAGCCAGTGTTTGGCGGTCGCGGTTTCATGGGACTCCAGGGCGGCGTTCATCGCCCCCGCGATGATCAACGGATTGTCCGGACCGAGCCGGTAAGCTTTTTCGTAGTTTGCCTGTGCCTGCGGGAAATCACGGGCCTGGCTGTACATGTCACCCATGGCCAGGTAGGGCACGTAGTCATCGGGCTGACAGACTCGCCAGCTTTTCGAAATATTCGTGTGCGCCTTTGAGGTCGCCCATTTCCCGGGAGAGATAGCCCAGCGACTCAAGAGCTGAAGAATTTCCTGGGTCCGCCTGCGAGCGCGTGCAGGTATGTCTTCAGGGCCTCGTCGGTTCGATTCGTCTTCCACTGCAGGTTCGCGTAGTTGAGCAATGCGTTGACATTGTTCGGCTGGAGCTTCAGTGCTTCCTGAAGATCATTTTCCGCTTCTTTGTAATCGCCCGAAGCGACTGCGGTAGCGGCTTTCAGACGCAGAAATTCAGGACGACCCTGGCCCGCAATGTCCAGGTTCGCTAGAGCAGCCCGCGCTGTTTTCGCTTCCGCGTCGGCTTTTTCTGATTCGCCAGCATCGCGGTAGAGTTGCGCGAGATCCAGCCGCAGTGCAACCGGATACAACACACCTTCGGGTACCGAGGGCGGCAAAGCCGCGAGAGCCTGTTCGTACTCCCGCATGGCTGTCCGGCTTTGGCGTTGAGAGCGCGCGATTTCACCCCGCACGGCGTGCAATCGGTAGTGATTGGGCTCCTGGGCCTCAACTCGCTTCAGCAACGGTTCTGCGCGTCCGGATTGTTTTGCGTTGACCAAGGCTTGCGCCGCGCTTAGTTGCAGATCCACTTGTCCCGGGGCCTTGTTGGCCGCGCGCAGAAATGTCTCGGCAGCTTCTGATCGCTTGCCTGCGAGCTCGTAGGAGTATCCGAGCTCTGACAAGTAACCGGGCGACTCAGAAGACATGGACTTAAGAGTGGAGACTCGCGAGATCGTACTGGCCGGTATCTCGATAATACGAGGCGACGGAACGCACTACGTCAGGATCACGAGGCGCGGTACTCCGAGCGCGATCGAGCAGTTCCTTAGCGCGCCCTTTGTCGCCCAACCGGTCGTACGCACGCGCCATCAGAAGTTCGTTCCGGCAGAAGCATGGATTGCGTCCGCACGCTCCAGGTATGACAGAGCCTGTTTCGGATCCGAGGGAAGAATCAGTTCCCCCGCGAGCCGCAAGTCGGCTTCACTTTTCGGATTGGCCGCAATGACCCGCTGGAGAATCTCTTGTGCCTCGGAACTTCGACCCATCCTGGCGTAGGTTTGTGCGAGACCGGAAAGACCCTCGATCGATGACGGGCGTTCCTGCAGACCTCGTTGATACGCATCCACGGACACGGAATTTTGCCCTGCCAGTCGTGCCGCATACGCGAGCAGGAACCATAAGTCGGGATTTTGAGGAGCCGCCTTGGCAGCGTGGTCCGCGTGAAAGACAGCGGACCGGTAATCGTTCTTTTGCAAGGCAGCCTGAGCGGCTCGCGCTTCCCGAGCCACTTCGATGCTCGAACCCCAGCCCATTCCCGAATCTTGAGGGACGCCTTGTGCCGGAATGTTTCTTGCCGGGTGCGGCAGGCGCATTCTTATCGGGGGAACCGATCTCGAACGTTTGCCCTGGAGCATGGCCACACACTCCCATGGCAACGACGGCCACGAGGCACGCCTTAACGGCGAGTTTTGTTCTAGTGCTGCTCACTTGTCGCTTAATCGTCCCGGCAAAAGGAGTCCAACCTTCAGCGGCCATCAGATGCGCAAACAAGGAGTTACGGTTGGCCCAACTGCCTGGCATGCATTCCGTTCAGAAATAATAGGGAGCCAACCCCCCGACTGTCTTTGTGAATCCAAGGGGCGCTCAGGATATTGAAAGGGTTACTGCTTTGGTCTCAGAAACGAGCTACCTGCGGCGACCAATACCGCTCGCAATCATTGTCCTGCTGGCTCTGTCCATTCACGGACCGTTGCTGCTGATGGAGTTGCCCGCGACGACGTCGTATGACGCCAACCTGCATATCTTTTTCGCGTCGCACTACGCCCAGCATTGGTTCAATCCCTGGAACGAGAAGTGGTTTGCGGGTTTTTCACAGACGACTTATCCGCCACTCACGCACCAATGGATCGCGCTTCTTTCTCACATCGTGGGACTCACCGAAGCCTTTATGCTCGTGCAGTTAGCCGCCATCGTCTTGCTGGTGGTGGGCACCTGGCGCTTCGCGCGGCTATGGGTGGATGATCGGGCCGCCAGTTGGGCCGCACTGCTGTCGATCTTCGCCGGGTCGGTGGCATTTCTCACGTATTCGGCCGGCCAGTTACCGACCATGATGTCGGCGCCTCTCTATCTGCTGGCGCTTCCCTACTTTTATGAATGGTCGCGTTCCGGAGCATGGCGGGCCTTGTTGAAGGGCCTTGTATTGACGCTCGCGGCCGCGTCGGCTCACCACGTAACCCTCATCTTTGGATCGGTGCTGTTTGCCGCTCCCGTGCTGTGGCTGGCGTATTCTGACGCCCGTCAGGAAGGGCGCAGCACATCGGCTGTATTCGGACGAGCTTTCGTATTTGCTGTGGTGGCCGTTATCGGGGTTGGAGCCGTGCTCCTGCCCTATTGGATCGCAATCCTTCGCCATCCGATTGAGCAGATGCCAATTCCGCACGGCAGCCGGCTGAACTTTCTCTTCAGTTGGGTTCACGGGGTGAATTACTTTGTGATTCCGTATGGTGCTCTGATCCTCGCGCTTCCATTCATTGTCCTGCGAGGATCCGCGGTACCTCGCCTGCGGGTTCTGTTGCTCGCCTTCTGGATCGCGTTCCTGCTCGCCCTCGGCGGCACCACTCCGCTGCCCCGATGGGTCTTCGGGCGAGCGTTCGAGATTCTTACCTTTGAGCGCTTCACGCTTTGGGCAACGATGTTGGCGCTTCCGATTCTCGGTCTTGTGGCAACGGAATTGATCGATCGCTTTCGCTATCCCGGCGCTTTTGTGATCGCCACCGGAGCAGTGGCGACTCTAGCTCTCGCTCTCGGATGGCTTACGTGGAGTCCCTTCCGCACCACCGGTGGTTTGAAGGTTGATTCGGTCGTGAACTTCCTCAATCGCGATGGACATGACCAGTACCGCTACATAACGCTAGGGTTCGGTAACTCGCTTTCCAAGGTCGGGACTTACGCCAACGCAAACAGCGTCGATGGAGAATACAATTCGGCGCGTTTGTTGCCCGAAATGACGCGCTTCGGGTCGGCGCAATTGACCAGCGCAAAGTTCTTCGGCTCGGCCGGCATGGACTCGCTGCGGGCCATGCTGCAACACGCCAATCAATATGGCCTGAAATTCATCTTCGTCCACGACCCTTACTACAATCCCCTGCTCGTATTTGCGGGATGGCGGCAGATCGAAACCTACGATTCGGGAGCGATCACCGTCTGGTCGAAGGATGATGTACCTCCGGCCCACAAGATTGTTTCCGACTCAGTGCCCGCTCCGTGGGAAGGCCTGATGTGGGGCCTTCTTCCCATCGGAAGCAGTATTCTCGCCATCCTGTTTGCAGTTTTGTTACGGGATAGGACCGCGAAACGTGCGGAGTTGTTGGCGATCCCGTCTCCCTCCCGTGAACACGTTTATGCCGGCGAGGCGCACCCATGAAGCGCACACTCCCGGTCATCATCGTTTTGGGGACTGCTCTGCTGCTGCTGGCTGGGTGGTGGCAGGCAGGAGGTTTCCAGCTCCGCGCAGAACGCTCTGCAAGCACTCCCGAACAGGCCGTCCGAGCGCTGATGGCCGACATTCAAGCGCGCAACTGGGACAAGGCCTATGCCAGCCTGGACCATGCGAATGGTGTGCAGCAATCTGATTTCGTACGAGAAATCGCCGGTACGGATGGGAGCCTGCGCACCTACTCCGTACTGCAAAGTTATGATGTGTGGCCCTTGCACGCCGATGCAGACCATGCCACCCAACGAGTCCGCATGAACTGGTCGAGCGCAGTCGGATCTCTGGACGAACTGCGGGATCTGCCTGTGGTTCGAGATGGCAACGTATGGCGAGTTGTCTGGGCCAAGCCGAATTTTCCGAATGTCCCGTTGCAAGTCTTGCCCGTGAACTACCTTCGGTGGGACGTCATCGGACGCCGATCGGACGATTGGGGCGCGGCAGCGTGGATTCCCCCCAAGTTCGCATTACGTCGATGAACGCCGTGGAACGTCCGGATCGCGTGATCATTGTGGGCGAGGTTGAGAATGAAGACACTGTCCCTGCCTACTTGAATGTGAACGCCACCCTGCTGAAACCAGACGGTTCCTCGCTCGAGGAGCAAGGCAGCTTCGACGCGATTTCGCACCGGTTGCTGCCCAAACAAGTGTCTCCCTATCGCATCGACTTCCCCGGACTGCGCTTGAGTCAGGTGAAGAGTGTGCGGATGGACGTGCGCGCCCTGCTGGTGCCGGCGAGTGCTGACCCCGTTATCTCTGTGGAGAATCAGGCCATCGATAAGGATGCGCTGGGACGAAAGATCTTGAAGGGCGCCCTGGTGAATCAGAGTGGGCAGATTGCGAATATCGCTCAGGTACTGGCCGCCTTCTACGATTCGAGCGGCAAAGTGATCTGGGTGGCCGATGGCTATCTCGATCAGGCGTTGCTCCCCCAGGCGCCTGTGCCCTTCGCAATGGATATCCCCGATGACGTTGCCAGCCGCGTGCAAGGCTACCACGTGGTGGTGAACCACTACATTGCCCCGAGCGCCTGAGCTATGTCTGCAATGATTCTCAAGCTCCGGCTCATGGTGGTTTTTTTGGCGGTTCCAGCCCTGGGACAATCAATCAGCGTTCGAGCGCCTTCTAACGTTGTTGCGGGCAGCTCGTTTTCCATCACGACCACAGGAAGCGGCGGCGGAACATTTTATCTTCTGGGGCCGAACCACGTCCTGAAGCAAGCACTTCAGCTCGGGCAGGAGTTGCAGATTTCAGGTGCGGACATTCCAGCCTCGGGTTCGTACCAGGCGATTGCGTGCGATTCGGGGGGTTGCGCGAACACAGCCTTCTACGTTCGCCCAGCTACCCCGGCTGCGCTTGAGTTTTCTGCTACACCCTTCGCGCGTTCCAGTCTCCGCCGCCAATGCCATCAACGCCACCGCTCTGGTATTTGACCGGTTTCAAGATACGGTGCTGGCCCCCACACCGGTTGAGTTTCTTTTCTCTCCCGCGGGTGCCGCTTCCTACCGTCGTAGTCAAGCGACGAATCGTGGAATCGCATGGCTGCAGATGGGATCGTCGGCCAAGCAGGGGCCGTTGAAGGTTGTGGCTTCGGTGGGCGAGACTGCCGAACCACGCGTAATCCAGCAGGTTGCATCCGAGGCCTGTGGCCTCCGGATGACGGAAGCTTCGAGCGCCCGCAATGTCAGGGTGCAAACCGATCCTATTCGCGACTGCAGTGGCAATCCTCTTCCCGATGGAACGATTGTTTCCTTCACGAAGATCGACCGGTCGGGAAGAAGCACCGTCGACACTCCGATCAAGAAGGGCATCGCGACTGCGCAATTCTCCGTTTCCGGGCCGGCGCGCATTTCGCTGGCGTGCGGCGTTGTCCTGGGAAACGAAATCTCCGTTGGCGGTAGGCCATGAGGAAACACGCTCTCAATTTTGGTCGTGTGGCAGCGGGATTATTGCTGGTTTGGGCGACCCTGATCTGGAACTCTGATGGCTCTGTTCGTGCCGCCTCGCTTCCGAGAGTCTCGTTAAACGCTGAATCGATCGCCCCTCGCCCGATCGAGCAAAGGACAGGAGAGACTGTCACCCGCGACTACGCCCATGCATGGCAGGATCTCGCGGAATGTCTCGATGCCAATCGAACCGATCTGCTGAATGACTACTTCACCGGAACCGCCAAAGAGCGCCTGACAAAGCGGATTACAGACCAACGGAAGAGCGGGTTGCGAACCCAATACGTGGATCACGGCCACCAGGTGAAGGCTGTTTTCTATTCACCGGATGGGGGCGAGATGCAACTGGTGGACCAGGCGCAGATCGAGGTGAGCGTTTTCGACGGACAAAAACCGATTTTCACGGCAAATTCGACACATAAATATCTGGTTTTGATGACCCCGGGCGCAGATCGGTGGTATGTGCGATCGCTGGAAAGTATTCCGGACGAGGCAGTTAAAGATTGAGGCCGTCCGTCCCGGCTAGCCTTGTCGATTTGCAAAATCGTCCACGGCGATGCAAGCAACCGTCTTTCTACGTGTCCACATCGAAGGCTCGTCACAAACGGGAATGAGAGCCTATCATCATTGTCTTTTATGGGTAGTTATCGCTACCAGTTCGGTTCCGAATGCATGCAATCGGTCGAGCGGCCGCGATTCAGTTCTGCGAAACCTGCCACTGCATGAGTCCACTCCCAAGGTAGTCGCAGGGTTTCAGCCGTGGTTCGGTGACCCCAACCATATCAAGATCGACTACACCAGCAATGATCCGGCCGTCATTCGCAGGCAGATCAAGCAAGCGAAAACCCTGGGGATCTACGCGTTCGCGGTCGATTGGTACGGGCTCCGGCATCCCTTTCTCGATCGCAGTTACGCACTGATGCAGAAGATCGCGAGCGAGGAACATTTCCACGTGGCGCTGATGTACGACGAGACCGAGGAGGACGACGGCCATGCCACCGAAGATGCCCTTGAAGCGATGGACCTCGCCTACAAGCGATACGTCGGCCCGGGCGCGGTCGGCCAGGATGCGTACCTGCTCTACGAAGGACGGCCGGTGATCTTCGTATTTCCGAAGCGCGGAAACACGGACTGGAATCAGGTTCGCCAGCAGGTGAATCGCTGGGATACACCTCCGATCTTGCTGTACAAGGACGATCCGCCGCCACAGTACGTGGCTGCGTTTGATGGGCGATATGCCTGGGTGCATCCGGGCTCCAAGGGCTGGGCACCCGATGGCAGCGAGTGGGGCAAGGACTATCTGCAAAACTTCTACAAGAAGATGCAGTCCAAGAACCCCAATCAGATTGCAGTGGGCACAATTTGGCCGGGCTTCGATGACACCAAAGCGTCGTGGAGCTTAAACCGGCACATCGACCGCCGCTGTGGCAAGACCTTGGAAGACACTCTGCACGTTTTTGCGGAACACGACGACCCCTCCCACCCGATGCCATTCCTGTTAATCGCCACCTGGAATGACTACGAAGAAGGAACGGACATTGAGAATGGCCCGACGCGTTGTTCCAATCGCTCGACGCCGAATTCATAATCTGGAGGGATGTTTATGCGCATAACGGATCGCACGACAGCTCGGACTTTCGATGCGATGGGGACATTGCTGCTGGCGGACCGGGATCCGCGCAGCCGCCATCCACTTGCGCGGCAATGGTTCGATCGGGAACTGGACTACGTGTTCAGACTGAACGAATCAGCCCTCTCGGATTTTCTTGAACAGGCGCAAACCCAACGCGTTCTGCGCCGCACTCTGGAGGTTCTGGAGCACAATCTCTCCCGAGCGAGGTCCAATTCGATCGTCGATAAAGTGGAATTTGCGCTAATTCAGGAACGAGAGCGGGCCAAGACTGCGATTGCGTTCCTGCAGGCGATCGTGGACAAGTTCGAACGCCGCCGGCATCCGATCATGGTCATGAAAACGCTCGACCACTGGCCTGACACCGGCAGCGACCTTGACCTCCTGGTGAGCGCTCCCGAACAAACTGTTTGTGGAATTTTCGAAAGCGACCTGGGCGCACAGCGACAACCTCAAAGTTGGGGCGACCGGCTGGCCAGCAAGTTTAATTTTCGAGTTCCAGGTCTTCCGGAACTGGTCGAAGTCCACGTGGGCTGCCTGGGTCAGACAGGGGAACAGAAAAATCTCGCAAATCGGCTATTGTCGCGGCGAGTCTACGAAGACTTCGGAGCCTACTCTTTTCCAGTCCCCATGCCCGAAGATCGTATTGTCATTGCCACATTGCAGCGCATGTACCGGCACTTCTACATTCGCCTGACCGACATCGTGAATGTCTTTCACCTGCTGGCGGAGAACCGAGTCAACTTTGACCAACTGAGATCAGTCGCAGAAGTGGGAGCGATCTGGCCGGGCGTAGCGACCCTGCTCGTCATCGTGCGCCAACAGGGTCTCAGATTCGGCGGGCCAGCCGTCGAGATACCGGAAGAAGTACGGAATGCTGCACAGTTCGGTGCCCGGCAAACCTACATTGGCCATAAATTTCTACGCGTGCCCATCATGCCCCAAGCGGCCAAGCTCTTCTTGCGTCAATTGGCAGGAAATCGAAGAATGCATGACTACAAGGCCATGATGCGGCTAAGCCTGTTGCCGTTGCTGGCTACGGCCGCCTTCGTCAGCTTTCGGCTGACGGGCGACGACAAGGGTGTCTGGTAGGCACCGTACACCATGGGGCACAAGTTTGTGTGCCACAATCCCACTCAGGCCGACGCTTTATCCAGCACGCCGCATCGGCCTTTCCGTCTTCATGAAGTCGGCGCTAGCTTCGCTGGTCGATGAAATGTCCTGTCCACTCGTTCGTTTCAAGATATCCTTTGCCAACATTGCCCACTCAGAGTTGTCGCAGTGAACCGACAGCAGGATGCCACCGTCTTTGATACGTCCCTCGTATCGCTTCGCCTCGTACTCGGGAATGCCCATTCCGACAAGTCGCCCCCGCGAAACCACCCACGGCTCCGCCCACGCCGACGCCAGCTAATGTCGCTAAGATCGGTCCCGCGGCAATGAAAGGACCCAGTCCCGGAATGGCCAGCGCTCCCACTCCAACCAGCCATCCCAGCGTTCCACCCAGAACGGCTCCCGCGCTCGCCCCCGCGGTCACACCCTCCGGCGCCTTGGTTGCTTTTTCGTGAGCGAAATCTTTGGTGCCAATGTTCTCGGGCAAGAGAACCGAAATGTCCACATTGCGAAAGCCACTATCTCTGAGCTCATCCACGGCCAGTTCTACGCTCGAATAATTTGGAAAAATTCCGAACACCGCTATGTTTTTCCCTGCCATGGTCAGCTCCTGGGGGAGATGTCCCGCGCGTTCTTAATGCGAATTACTTCTTCTCCCTACGAGGCTACGTTTCGACTCGAGCAAGGGTCCATCCCGAAAAGGCTGTAATCCACAGCGGTTCTTAATGCACAGCGGCTCCCCGCCGGGGAACGTCCATTTAGACGGTCGACGCACGAATCTTTTTCGGATCAATGGGTTACAACCACCTGACAAAAAGATACCATCCAACCCCGCGTGCCAGAGCCTAAGACAATTCCACGCACCAGTTCGTCCTATCCGCCGCTCTTGGCGGAGCAACAGACTGCCTTCTTTCGCGAGGTACTGACCGCATTGAATGAGTGTGCCGTCGGTTACGCGGCAACCGGCGCTTTCGCCCTGCAACGGCATACTGGGATTTGGCATCCGACGAAAGACCTGGATATAGCGCTCCCTCCCCAATCTGTGCCCAACGCCCTGGAATGTCTGCAGCGACTCGGCTACCGCTGCGAGGTCACGGATGCGGTCTGGCTCGCCAAGGCGTTTCGGGCTGACTTCTTTGTTGACCTGATTACTGGCATGAGTAACGGCGTTATTTCGGTGGATGAACGCTGGATTGAGCGGGCTCATCCGGCCGTCATTGTCGGCGTTCCTACGCGAGTGTTGGCGCCAGAAGAACTGCTGGCGTCCAAGCTGTTCGTGGCTCGCCGCGAGCGCTTCGACGGCGCGGATATTGCCCATATTCTTTACGCGACCAGCGCCAGCCTGGACTGGGAACGGTTGCTGGAAGTGGTTGGAGATCACTGGCAACTTCTGCTCTGGTCACTCGTGTTCTTTACCTATGTTTATCCCGCACACGTGAACATGGTACCCGCGACAGTCTGGCAGGACCTGATGGCGAGATTTGAAAGGACTGTAACCACTCCGAATTCAAACGCGCCATTCCGCGGCAGCCTGATCGACCAATTTCTGTTTTCCATCGACGTAAAGGAGTGGGGGATGAAGGATCAACTTGCGGAATACCGGATGCAACGGCTGGAGGCAACCAAGTAAACGTCAACAACCAGCGAGCATTCACCACGATATGAGAATCGCAGCCACAGCTGACTTGCACTTTACGCCCGAGCGCTACGCCGCGATCGAGCCTCAGATGCTAAAGGTGCGTGACGAAGCCGACGTCCTGGTAATCGCGGGGGATCTGACCAACTACGGAAAGACTTCGGAAATCGAGCCTCTGATCAATGTCCTGCTGCGCCTGGGTTTGCCAATCGTTGCTGTCCTGGGAAACCACGACCATGAAAATGGACAGCAAGAAGAACTCATCGCGATGTTGCGAGGTGCCGGGATCCATGTGCTGGATGGCACTGGTTTCGAACGTGACGGGGTCGGCTTTGCCGGTACCAAGGGATTCGTGGGAGGCTTCGGCCGTGCCGCGCTCACCGCATTCGGAGAGCCGGAAGTTAAAGCTTTTGTGAAAGCCGCGATTGATGAAGGAGTGAAATTAGAGCGGGCCATGGCCCAGTTGCGCACTCCGAAACGCGTGGTCGTGTTGCACTATGCACCAGTGCAGGACACCGTGGTCGGCGAGCGGCCTGAGATCTTTTGCTACCTGGGGACCTCGCGGTTGATCGAGGTGATCGATCGGCATGGTGCAGATCTTGTCCTCCACGGCCACGCTCATAACGGTTCGCCCACGGGCAAGAGCACGGCTGGAATCGCAGTGCACAATGTTGCACTTCCGCTTCTGCAAGCTCGTAATCCGAGTATCGCCTATCAGCTCTTTGACGTGTGATTTCAGCATGATGCGGGTTACAACCGACTTACATAGCTGTACGGGGCAATCTACAGGGTGGACTCTATCCTCACGCGCTTCGGCACGCCTTACACTCCTAAGGTATTTCGAAAGCTCGTAACCGCTTCTGTCGAGGGATCTCTGTGGAGGAATTAAAAGTTCGCTACGAGTACGCCGCACCGATTCGGGTCCGGACCATCCAGACTCCGCCGAGACCGTCTCAAGTTCGTTCGCCCCGGCCATGGGTGGACATGCATGTTCCTGGAGGGTCGTGGGGCTATTCGCAATCGAGAAAACGAAGCGCCTACGCATCCGTCTTGTTATCCACGTCATCGTTATCGGCAGTGTTCTCGGCATTTCATTGATGCCCTCGAAACCTAAGCCGACACCCTTGCCAATCCCAGAGCACGTAATGTTGATCGCGCCCTCGAAGGACGTGTACATGCTTCCGCCCGCAGTGCAGGAAGCAGGCGGAGGCGGCGGTGGCGGCGATCATGACAAATTTATTGCTCCGAAAGGACGTCTGCCAAAGCCGAGCATGCAACAAATAACGCCGCCGGCTATGGTCGTCCGCAATGAGCATCCGAAACTCCCGGTTGAACCCACGGTCGTGGCTCCTCCAAAGGTTGAGATTGCGTCCTCGAGAATGCCCAACCTCGGCGATCCCGCGGCTCCAGCGATGCCGCGGGCGCCGGCGTCCAACGGCACAGGGTCGGGAGGGGGTATCGGCTCGGGCTCGGGTGGGGGCGTCGGCAAAGGTACCGGTCCAGGCGTTGGAGAAGGCCGCGGCGGAGGCATCGGAGGAGGAGTATTTCGTGTGGGTGGAGGCGTGTTGGCGCCCCGCCCCATCACTACGCCCGACCCGGAGTACACCGACGAAGCGCCGACGGGCGAAATATGAGGGAACTTGCGTGCTGGGGATGATCGTTGGCCCCGATGGCAAGCCGCGCGATATCCGCGTTCAGCGAGGAATTGGCATGGGCCTGGACAAGAAGGCGATCGAAGCCGTGCAACAGTGGCGCTTTAATCCCGCCACCAAGGATGGGCAACCAGTTGCCGTCCAAATTAGTGTGGAAGTCAGTTTCAAGCTGTATTGAGAGACAGACGCGCCGTGAAGTACGACTCCGCGGACGCTCGGGGGATAAGCGTGCCCGAAATACAGCGATTACCTGATAGAAAGATATTCGGTTAAAGAACAGAATCCCGCGCAAGCAAGAACTGAAACGGCAGCTAGCAGAGCAGCCCAACACGGGAGGGGCGGCTTTTGAGGATTCGCGCTTATCCAACCTAAGGGCGCTCCTCTGAGTCCCAGCACTTCCCCCTACCGCCCCTCCTACGTGTTGAAAAGTTGCCAGAACAGTCTGCTTACGTGTTGAGTGCCACTATGCAGCCACGACCGTTTGCCTCGGTCCATTCGCTTCGCAGGCTGCGGCTCCTCCAGATCCAGAAGCGACCTAGTTCCTCACAGCCAACCTCAGATTCGACGAGCGGTAAGGGAAAGGAATCTGCTTATGAGAGTCCGCAACGTCCGGCCCTGGAAACAGGAAAGTTGGACCCGGTTGTACGAAGCCGCGTTGTTCGAGCGAAATGCGTTGCGCCTGTGGACCCGCATATGGAAGGCGCAATTGGCGATTCTCGAAAGAGAGAGCCAGATACGGCATAGCCCCACCATGGACGCCAAGGAACGCATCGCCCTGCGGAAAGCACAAGCGGTGCTGCAGGATCTTCGACGATTATCAAATCTGGAAGATCCGACCCAACGAGCTAGCTGACGATCAAGGCCGCACGCCTAAGGATTAACAACAGTACCTTCCCACCACAGCGCATAACACCGCCGCGCAACAAACTAATCGAAAAAGACGAGGAAGTCCTCCAGTGGGCGGCACTTTGCGCATCTAAGCCTCGATGTCGCGCAACGAGGACAATCCGGCCGGCACCAAGTGGCGTTTAGGCTCTTGGCATTGGATCGGCGGAATCGCGCTGTTGTTCCTCGTCGTTGCCAGCGCAGCCGCAATCATGATCTCCCGCGCTGAGCCGATCCTGCGAGCGCGTGTCATTGAAACTTTGTCTGCCAGGTTCAAGAGTAGAGTCGAGCTAGACGCGTTCCATGTCTCGCTGTTCAAAGGCCTGCAAGTTTCGGGAGAGGGGCTCAGAATCTTTGGCGCAGCAGATCCCAACAATCACGCACCCGGGTTTCAGCCGCTCATCGCCGTCGCGGAATTTCGCTTTCGGACGGGCATCTCAGATCTTTTTCGCTCGCCCACCCACGTGGACACTGTTTACTTGAAAGGATTGCAACTGAATCTGCCCCCCAGCGAACAACGGGGGCAGATGGAGAACATTGGACCGAAAAATAGAAAGATCAAGATCGTCGTGGACAAGTTCGTGAGCGACGGAGCCCAACTCATCATCAACACGTTGAAACCGGGAAAATTGCCGCTGGAATTCGATATCGCGAGCTTGAAAATGACCAGCATAGGCCCGAATGCGCCGATGCATTTTGACGCAAATCTCACCAACCCCAAGCCGGTGGGCAATATTCTCTCCAGCGGTTCGTTCGGCCCATGGCAAGCCGACAATCCGCGCACGACACCCGTAAGCGGGAGCTATTCCTTCCGCGACGCAGACTTGAGCACGATCAAAGGCATTGGCGGAATCCTGTCCTCGACCGGAAAGTATGAAGGCACTCTCGACAACATCGTTGTCGATGGGAGCACGGACACTCCGGACTTTCGCATCTCGATAAGCGGGCGGGCGGTCCCGCTGCACACAGATTTTCATGCGATTGTTGACGGGACCAGTGGCGACACCTACCTCGAGCCGGTAAACGGCAAGATTCTTGATACCTCACTGGTGGCGAAAGGTTCCGTCGTGCGGGTCGCTAACCCCAAGGGCCACCACGTGGAACTAGACGTCGTAATCGAGAGAGGAAAAATTGACGATCTATTAAAGCTGGCCGTACGGACGGATCCTCCCGTCATGACAGGCCGGGTGCACCTGAAAACGAAGTTGGACCTGCCCCCCGGCGATCCCGACGTGTCGGATCGACTCAAGCTGGCCGGCGAATTCGAAGTGTCGCAAGTTCACTTCTCCAACGACAAAACTCAAGGAAAAATCGACGCTCTCAGCATGAGGAGTCAGGGCAAGCCCAAACTGGCGCAGGATCAGATTCCGGACAACATCCATTCAGACTTGAAAGGCACCTTTCGCCTTGCGGATGGAGTACTTTCTTTCTCTCAATTGCGATTCCAGGTTCCGGGCACCGAGGTGAGCCTTACCGGCAAATATAGTTTGGACGGAAACCAATTCGATTTTCACGGCAAAGCCCGACTGGACGCTAAACTCTCCCACCTGGTGACAGGGTGGAAGGCGATTCTACTCAAACCCGTGGACCCGTTTTTCAGCAAGAATGGCGCCGGGACCGAACTTCCGGTCAAGATTACCGGCACAAAGTCAGAGCCTCATTTCGGTACCGACTTTGGACATAAGAACGATGCAGACCAAGAAAATAATACTCCCCGAAAGTAGGAGTCCAAACTATCACGCGAGGCTGTGATCGCGTGGTGCCAGCTGGCTCGCTTCAAATTCGCTCAAAATTTCCCTGGCTCGACTTTGACCATATCTCTTGGTGGCGTTGCTACGGACATCTGACCTATTCATTACAGCATGGACTGGATGGGAGCATGCGCTCTCCATCCCTATTCTTCAGCAGGGAGGGGTTCCAGGAAGGTTTGTCGCATCCTTCTTTGCCCCCACCAGATTGGGGGCCTGGTCTGTTATGCGAATTGCGCAAGTCGCGCCGTTATACGAAAGCGTCCCACCCAAGTTGTATGGCGGCACCGAACGCATTGTTTCCTATCTCACCGAGGAACTGGTAAAACAAGGTCACGAGCTGACGTTGTTCGCCAGCGGAGATTCCCTAACGCAAGCGAAGCTGGTCGCGGCATGTCCGCAAGCCCTGCGGCTCGATGCAAACTGTGTCGATCAACTGGCTCCGCAGATTGTGATGCTCGAAACCGTTCTCGCGCAACGACACCAGTTCGATATCATTCACTTTCATATCGACTACTTGCATTTTCCGGTAAGCCGGAACCTGGAACTGACAACGTTGACTACCCTTCACGGACGCCTCGACCTGCCCGAACTTGCACCTCTCTATCGGGAATTTCGAGAAATTCCGGTTTCATCCATCTCGGACGTCCAGCGCCGGCCACTGCCGTGGTTGAACTGGCAGGGCACCGTTTATCACGGCCTGCCGCTAAACCAATACGATTTCCACCCAGAGCCGGGACAGTATCTCGCCTTTCTCGGCCGCACCTCTCCCGAGAAGGGCCTGGACCAGGCCATCGCCATCGCCCAGCGTGCAGGAATGCCGCTCAAGATCGCCGCCAAGATCGACCGTGCAGATCGCGAATACTTTGACGCCTGCATCAAGCCACTGCTGCAAGACCCCTCCATCGAGTTCCTGGGAGAGATCGGTTTCCCAGAGAAGGACGAGTTTCTCGGTGGGGCGGCTGCGCTCTTATTCCCAATCGTGTGGCCGGAACCGTTTGGCATCGTGATGATTGAAGCCCTCGCGTGCGGAACTCCGGTCATCGCCTATCCGCAAGGCTCGGTTCCCGAGGTGTTGGAAGACGGCTTGACCGGTTTCCTGGTTCGCAATGTAGCTGAAGCCGTGGACGCGGTATCCAGGATCGCGTCCATCGATCGGGCAACCTGCCGTCGACGATTTGAAGAGAGATTTACTGCGAGTTTGATGAGTTCGCAATACCTGCAACTTTACGAAACCATTCTGCGTCACAAAAATGAGATCGTTTCCGCACCGAGCGGAGTTCCCATTGGTTGAAGTCAGTATCAAAACTGAGTTCTACGTAGCGACGGAATGGGCCCCCGCAGAGGAACGCACTCGTGTCTTGAAGTATGGCCGAATGTTTGCGGTGTTTGACCCGTACGGGGACGTTCGGCCCTCGGGACTCGGCGAGCATGGCATCTACTATCGAGGCACCCGTTTTCTCTCCCGTCTAGCGGTGTCCCTGGGCGCCAAGCCGCCCTTGTTTCTGAGTTCGGGCGTCAGGGCAGACAATTCCCTGTTCACCGCAGATCTCACCAATGTGGACTTCTTGCATGGCGATAACGTGGTACTCGCGCGCGGAACCATTCATCTGGTCCGATCGAAATTGCTTTTGGGCAATACCTGCTACGAACAGCTGCGCATTACAAATTACGCGCCAAGCAGTGTACGTCTACCAATACAGATTCACTTCGCCGCTGACTTTGTCGATGTTTTTGAAGTGCGCGGAGTAAAACGCTCCCGTCGCGGCGAACGCCTTCCGGATCTTGTTCAAGAAGAAAGTGTTACTCTGCGCTACCGGGGCTTGGATAACGTAATGCGCTGCACACAACTGCATTGCTCTCCAGTGCCTGCCGATCTTTCAGCCTCTCACATCGTGTTTGATGCGAGTCTTGAGCCCCGCGAGACGGCCAAGTTCCAACTGTCGATTACTTGTGGCGACGACTTGTCTGATCATCCACCCGACACGTTCGACGGCGCGCTGGCGCTGGCGGTACAAGATGCTGCCGAGATACGGAATGGCAATTGTGCCGTCCACAGTTCGAACGACCAGTTCAATAGCTGGCTGAATCGTTCCCTTTCAGACCTGAATATGATGACGGTCGGAAACCCGGAGGCAGACTACCCTTATGCGGGTGTGCCCTGGTTCAGCACCGTGTTCGGACGCGATGGAATCATCACTGCGTTGGAGACCTTGTGGCTGGATCCGCGCATTGCTAAGGGCGTGCTTCAGTATCTTGCGGAAACTCAGGCTCAGGAACACATTCCGGAGGCCGAAGCGGATCCCGGCAAGATTGTTCACGAGACGCGCGAAGGCGAAATGGCGAAGCTGGGAGAAGTCCCTTTCAGCCGTTACTACGGAAGTGTGGATTCGACTCCTTTATTTGTCATGTTGGCTGGTGCGTATTACCAGCGCACAGCGGACTTGGATTTTGTGCGAACGCTTTGGCCACATGTTCAGCAGGCCCTGGAATGGATTGACAACTATGGCGATCTCGATGGAGACGGATTTGTGGAGTATCAGCGCCGCTCGGCGAAGGGACTCATCCAGCAAGGCTGGAAAGATTCGAGCGATTCGGTATTTCATGCCGATGGCTCCCTGGCAGAGCCCCCCATCGCGCTGTGTGAGGTTCAAGGGTATGTCTATGCAGCCAAGAAGCAGGCGGCTGTGCTCGCCAGGGCCTTGAGCAATCCCGAGATGGCCGCGTCGCTGGAGGCCGAGGCCGAGCAATTGCAGTCGGCTTTTGAGAAGGCGTTCTGGTGTGAAGATTTGTCCATCTACGCGTTGGCGTTGGATAGCAGAAAAAGACAGTGCCGCGTGCGTGCATCCAATGCCGGCCATTGCCTCTACACCGGAATCGCCACTCAATCCAAAGCCCAGCGGACTGCACAAATTCTGTTAGGAGCTGATTTTTTTTCGGGCTGGGGCGTCCGCACAATTAGCTCAAGTGAGCGAAGATATAATCCGCTCTCTTATCACAACGGATCGGTTTGGCCGCATGACAATGCGCTTCTTGCCAGCGGCCTTGGTCGGTACGGACTTACTCGCGAAGCAGCGCTCTTGCTGGCTGCGATCTTTGAAGCGAGCACGTTCTTCGAACTGAACCGGCTCCCTGAATTGTTGTGCGGGCTACACAAACGAGCTGGTGAAGGGCCAACTTTATATCCCGTGGCTTGTTCTCCCCAAGCCTGGTCAGCCGCCGCCCCGTTCATGCTTCTGTCCGCCTCTGTAGGACTCTCGATGAACGCTCATGAGCGTTGCATCGCGCTTAATCGGCCATCACTGCCAGATTCGGTGCCCATGGTCGTCATTGAAGGCCTGCGACTGCGAGACGCCTCAGTGGACTTGGCCTTCGAACGTAAGGGCCAAGACGTGCGGGTGGAAGTCATGAACAAACGTGGTCTCGTCGATGTAGTCGTGCGTCAATAGTTTGGTTGTTCACACCACCGAAACTTCGCTTTACGGCAATCCCGCGATCACTCTACCCACAAGACCGGATTCACATTTCAGGGCGGCGGCTCGAAGGTTGGGTGAAACCGGCGAACGTGCCCGGTTCAAATCCGAACGATGTGATTTTTTGACTTTATTCTCAGGAGGCAACATGGCCAACGAAACGCTTCAAACTCTCTATGTCGACGAGCTGCGCGACTTGTACAGCGCAGAACAACAACTCGTCAAAGCTCTGCCCAAGCTGGTTAAGAACGCTGAGACTCAGGAACTCAGCGACGCGATTGCCAATCATTTAGAAGAAACCAGGAACCACGTAACGCGACTTGAGGAGATCTTCGAAAAGCTCGCTGAGTCTCCAAAAGGCAAAAAGTGTGTCGGCATGGAAGGTCTCATTAAGGAAGGCGCCGAAGTGATAGACGAATTCGAAGGGAAAGTGCTGGACGCAGGCCTCATTTCTGCCGCTCAACGGGTGGAGCATTATGAGATCGCCGCCTATGGCACGGTCTGCACATTCGCCGAACTGCTCAACCGATCGGAAGATCTGGATCTTCTGAAAGAAATTCTCGAGGAGGAGAAGCACGCGGACGAGAAGTTGACTCAGCTTTCGGAAAACATCAATACGGAGGCCCGCGACAGCTCGGCCGATGAGAGCGATACAAGAAAAGAACCGGTTCGTACTCGCAAAAACAAGTCCGCTGCTTAGTCTCCAGCGGACAACAACTTGAATTTAGCAGGCGCGGTACGGGGCTCCACGTAACCGCGCTTTTTGTTTTACGAATCGGGTGGAAAAACCTCAGAGCTTGAAGGCGTGTCTTGCGTCGTACTACCTAGTGGAGATACGTATATGCGGAAAGTCTACAGGGAGCGTGCCCTCCGCCCAACGTGTCGCGACTCTTCCTGAATTGCACGAATCACCACCCACTGCACATCACTAGGGCGGCACGGGCTCGCGATTATCTCGAACGCCCCCGCGTCCATCGCTTGCTGGTATTGCTCCTCGAGATGAGACTTATCCGAGATCACGACCACACGGGTCTTCGGCGCCTTCCCCTGAATGTTCAACACGTCGAGGTAGGTACCATCTGGCAACATCTCGTCGCAGAATATTAGTGACAGAGTCGAATCCGGCAGAATGCCCCGGGCCTCCTGCAAACTGGAACAAGAGACCATTTCCATGGCCCATTGGCTCATGGCATTTCTCACGAATTCACGGTTCATTTCCGCGCTGACTATCAAGACCCGCCATGTTGCCGTAATACCCACCCCCCTCCAGGAACCCATCTTCGGTAGACAGGCGACGAATAGGCCGAGGCGGGAGTCTGACGTGGAAACCCTCGACTGCACCTTGAACGTGCCTCGCGACCTGGAGCCTGCTCCAAACTCCGAAGACGAACATCAAGTACCTTAGACGATAAAGGCTTAGCGGCCTTCAGCCCATCCGGTGATCGATGTAGGAATCTGCAGGAAGCTCCCTAGTGAGAGGGGTATAGATCGAGTGAAGGTTTCCTTTTAAAGCGAGTTTCTGCCTGCTCGGGCTATGCCACGTGCACGATGTTGTTGCGAACGGCATAGCGCACGAGGTCGGCCACAGAATGCAGGTCGAGCTTACGCATCACGTTGGTGCGATGAGTCTCCGCCGTCTTCACGCTCAAGTTGAGCGCAACTGCTACCTCCTTGCTGGTTTTACCTTCCGCCAGTAACTGCACCACTTCCCGTTCTCGGGCGGTCAGGCGTTCCTTGAATGGCTTCTCATCTGTAACCCGGTGATTCAGGAATCCATGGAGCACCGTTTCCGCCACTTTCGACGTGAAGAATGTGCCCCTGCGCTGCAGTGCTTCCACTGCCGCGACCAGATCCCGTGCAGCATCTGATTTCAAAACGAATCCGCGGGCTCCCACTTCCAGCACCTCCCGCACAATCTGTTCCGATTCGTGAACCGTGAGAATCAGGACACGCGTACTTGGAAGAACGTTGAGGATCTGACGGGCTGCATCCAACCCATTTAAATTGGGCATGCCGACATCCAGCAGAGCAATGTCAGGCCGCAGCTCGCGCGCCTTCTCCACCGCAGCGCGGCCGTCTGTGGCCTCCCCACATACCTCCCAGCCGGGGTGGTTGTCGAGCAATGCCCGAATACCGTGACGAACGATTTCATGGTCATCCGCAATCAGGATTCGCAATGCACTCATTTCCCACCTCCAGAACTCTCCGGCCGGCTGAGTAACGCGGACATCGGCAATGCCTAAGATGACGCTGGGCCGACTTCCGACTGCACTGGAAAACACTTTTTCCTTTTCTAACCCAACCTCGGCTCAGCATCAACCGTGCCAAACTCCTAAACCAATGAATTCAAGAAACTAAGGTGTTTGAGGGGTCCTCATAGGATGTAAATCTTGCTCGTGGCCTTTTAATGTGGCCTTTTAATAAAGAGCCGGTCCAGCATTTCTTTGCCGGTTGCACTCTCTGGGCCTTGTCCCGAACGAGGGGATCAACTCCGAATGCTGGGCTTCGAACCCGTCCTCAAGGGTGCGCGTGTTTGATCTGGTCTTTCAGGATGGCCGCGCGGAAATCGGGCCTCAGGAATTTTAGGGATTTACGCTCTCCGCTTTACAGCCACTACCTGATGTTAACCATTGGGACTGCTGTTTACAGTGGCGCATGACTATGAAGCAACGCATGGATGGACTCTCGGAAAAGCAACTGGTGCAACGGGCACAACTCGGAGACAAAGACGCATTCGCTCGCCTGTACGAGATGCATAAACAGCGAGTTTACGCGATCTGTCTTCGCATCACGCGGGAGAAAACGGAAGCGGAAGACTGCGCACAAGAGGCATTCCTGCAATGCTTTTTACGCCTGTCGACCTTTCGCGGCGAATCCGCTCTGTCGACCTGGTTATATCGCTTGACCGTCAACGTAGTATTGATGCGGCTGCGAGCCAATCATGTAAAACCGGTTTCTCTCGATACCAGCGGAACCAGCGATGACTTCGGCGAAAGCGCCATTCTCAATGCATGTCCTGTGGACGACATACGGCTGAGCGGGGCGATTGATAGGATTACGCTGAATCGCGCTCTGCGAGAACTTCCTCCCGGCTACCGAACCATCTTTCTGCTCCACGACGTCGAGGGCAAAGCACATAGCGAGATCGCGCGAGAATTGGGCTGCTCGATTGGAAACTCGAAGTCTCAATTGCACCAGGCCCGGACTCGCTTACGACGATTCCTGCGACGCCCGTTGGGACGCCTCTTACGCCCGGTTGGCTCGGTACTAAGAGGCCACCGCAATGCCTCGAGCACCGTTCTAAGAGATCATGGGAGTGCGTCTACGGCGTTTCCCCGATTGGTGCCGCAGCAGTAAAGCCCTAGACTCGCGCCCGGGTCAGCCAATTCGATTATGTCGCGGAAGGCGACGAAGGAGTTCTCAATGCTCTGGACAATTGCTGTCATTCTGCTTTTGTTGTGGGCGGTCGGGCTGGTCAGTTCCTACACTCTGGGGGGATTCATTCACCTGCTCTTGGTGCTTGCGATCATCGTGGTCCTGATCCGCGTTATCCAGGGCCGCAGCCCGGTCGTCTGAAGGAGCGGGAATTCGGCCAGGACTGGCCCTGCGCTTCGTCTAGCGTCTGTTGCCCATATCCTGAACTGGCTGGGTCGGGCCGGCAGACAGAAGACCATCGATTGCAGCCATCAATTCCCGGGACACCTCGGATTTCGTGACGTACGCGCCGGCTCCGGCAGTGAGGGCCACCTGTTTCATGAGAGCCGGCTGATGCTGGCTGAGAATTACGACTTTGGCACTGGGGACTTCTTTGCGGAGCAGCGCCGTGGCATCCAAGCCATTGAGGCGCGGCATGGTGATATCGAGCACAATCACATCGGGCTGAAGTTGCTTTGCTTTGTCCACCGCATCCTGGCCATCGCTTGCTTCTCCGCACACTTCCCAGTCGCCACGAGATTCGAGCAGGGAGCGAAGTCCGCGCCGAAAGATCTCGTGGTCATCTACGATGAGTATGCGGACTCCCATTTTCAGTCTTCGCCTAGGTTATGCAAACCGACGCCATCTAAATCGCGGCCCCTTTTTCAGTGGGAACATCAGTACAACAGAACGGAGAGTCGACAATTGTTGGACATGTTGGACCAGGCTGTTCCCCGGCACAATCCCATATTCCATGTAGTCGTGCAACAGCCATCCCGGGGAATGACTGCCGGTCGGTGATGATCTCATACGTCACCTTCCACTGTCGCCTTTCGGAATTGACGGTATGTACTCTGCAGCACTTGCCTTGACTGAAAAAACCGACGAACACATTCGCAGACAGAATCGGCAGTAAGACCAACCCGCAGAAGGAGAATTTTATGCACGGCCACGAGAAAAGCCAATGCGCTCATCCGAATTGTACCTGTGCGACTGCGCCCAACAGCAAGTACTGCAGCCCGTACTGCGAGTCCGCAAAAAAAGCTCATCGATGGTTTGCGAATGCGGGCAACCGGGCTGCGCGGGCGAACTCACACGTTAGTACAAGGCTCCCGCGAAGCCCATTCTCTGGAATCAGGCACTAGCGCGCACGGGCTCAGCAGTGGGACTTGTCAGAGGAATCAGTACCTCAACCATCGCACCCGGATCTGCGTTTGCCAGTTGCAAAGCACCGCCAAACTCTTCTACCCGTTGTCTCATACCTCCAATCCCGACGCCCACACTTCCGGGCCGCAATCTGACAGTCTCCTCGCGAAGTCCCTTCCCATTGTCACGCACAATGACAACCACGTGTTTCTCGCCCTGGGTCAGGGTCACCCAGGCCCGGCTGGCTTCCGAGTGACGGAACACATTTGTCAGTGCCTCCTGAATAATGCGGAAGACGGCGGTTTCCATATCGCGCGGGAGCCGGCAAAAATTGGACGGATCGACTTCCAAAGATGTCTCGATTCCGCTGCGCTTGGTTAGGCCGTCTAAATACCAATGGAGAGCTGAGACCAGACCTACTTCATCGAGTAAGGGCGGATGCAGCAGGTGAGACATGGTACGAACTTCCTGGATCGCTCGATCGATGCCATTGCTCGCCTCAGCAACCGCCTGATCGGGGTGTGAATGTGTCTTCAGCATGATGCTGTCCAGGATCATTTTCGCAGCCGCTAACTCCTGACCAACGCTGTCGTGCAATTCTCTCGCGATGCGACGCCGCTCCTCGTCTTGCATGGTCATGAGCCGACTCGAGAGACGTCGCAAAGCTTCGGTCCGTTCCTGTACAGCCTTCTCCAGTTGCACCGTGTTCTCCCGAATGGACTGCTCCAACAACTTGCTGTCGTGAATATCGGCGCAGGTTCCGTACCACCGGCTAAGATTTCCGTCGTGATCGTGGACCGGAACCGCGCGGGCACGAAACCATCGATATTGGCCGCTCTTCGCTTTCAAACGATACTCGGATTCGTAAACAGCGCCCGACTGTACAGACGCCTTCCAATCTCCCCGGACGCGCACTAGGTCTTCGGGATGGACATATTCCATCCATGCGAAGCCGTTCGCGGTTCCGTCCTCGGCGCCCGTATACTCATAAAACCGTTCACTGAGGTAGTCTCGAAAGCCTTCTGCTCGACTGCTGAAGATGACATCGGGTGCGGCGCGCATGATGGCATCCAGTTCCAGATTTTTTTGGGTCAGCGTGCGATTCAGATGCTCCAACGCTTCTGCTTTGGTCTCGAGTTCCTGGGTGCGGTCCGCCACGCGCTGTTCAAGGTCTCGATTCAGCGCCTCCAGTTCGTGCGCTTTCCGATGCAGTTCCGCGAATACGCTGACCTTCGCCCGCAACAACTCCGGGACTACGGGCACCGAAATGTAGTCGACCGCGCCACGCTCATATCCTTTGAGGCGGTCCAGATCGGTCAAATGGATAGCAGAAATAAAGATGATGGCGGTCCGTCGGAAGCGTGGGTGTTCGCGGATCATCTCCGCCAATTCGAAGCCATTCATTTCCGGCATGCTGACATCCATCAGCACAACGGCAACATCGGTCTTTAAGAGGCATTCCAGAGCCTCTTTTCCGGACGTGGCCTTGATCAGGTTTTCTCCCAGTTCACCCAGGATAGCTTCATAACTGAGCAACTTGGAAGGTTGATCATCGACCATCAAAATATTAACTTTTGGGCTCATTCTTCCTTTTCTTTTCTTGCGCAGTCGATTCCAGTACCCACTAACGGTGAAGCCACATGCGCAGCGCCGAAAGCAGTTGATCGGTATTCACCGGCTTTGCCAGATATTCCGACGCTCCCGCTTCCAGGCATTTTTCTCGGTCTCCCTTCATCGCTTTGGCCGTCAATGCAATAATCGGAAGCCGGCCGAACGTTGGCTTCTGCCGTATGACCTGCATAGTTTCGTAGCCATCCATCTCGGGCATCATGATATCCATGAGGACGATGGCTACGTCCGGCGTTGACTCGAGCGTAGCGATTGCTTCTCGGCCGGTTCCTGCCGTGAGAACAATCATGCCGCGACGTTCGAGCACACTGCTCAGCGCGAAGATGTTGCGCACATCGTCATCCACCACCAGCACCTTTTTGCCGGTCATCGCTTCGTCGGAGTGATGCAGTCGATCCAGCATCTTCTGTTTCTCTGGAGGCAGGTCAGCCACCACACGATGCAGGAACAAGGCAGTCTCGTCCAGCAGCCTCTCCGGCGACTCCACTCCCTTGACCACCACGCTGCGCGCCAGCGTATGCAAGCGCGCATCCTCCTCTGAAGACAGTTCCTTGCCGGTAAAGACTACAACTGGAAGATCGCAGAGGGAAGGAGTGTCTCTAAGCCGCTCGAGCACTTCGAAGCCCGACATATCCGGCAGCCGGAGGTCCAGTACGACGCAGTCGAATGAGCCTCCTTCAAGCATTTCCAAGGCTTCCATACCGGTTGCGGCAACCGCCATGTCGATATCGTCGGACCCCAGGAGCGCCTGGATCGTCGTCTGTTCCGAGGGATTGTCTTCCACCACCAACAGGCGTTTCCGTCTGGGGCTGGCGTATGCCTTGATCTTGGAAAGCGCTGCCGTCAGGCCCTCGGGAGTGGTCGGCTTTGTGACAAAGGAGAAAGCCCCGCGCGCCAGGCCATGTTGGCGGTCCTCATCCATCGTCAGCATTTGAACGGGTATGTGACGCGTGCTGGGTTCCTGTTTCAAATGATTGAGCACCGTCCAGCCCAACATGTCTGGAAGGAAGACGTCCAAAGAAATAGCAGCGGGATGATACTCGTGGGCGAGGGAAAGAGCTTCCACGCCTCCCCGCGCCACCAGAACCTTGAAGCCATTGTCGTGAGACAGATCACAGAGCACCCGCGCGTAATGCGGATCGTCCTCCACAATCAGCAGGACACTGTCGTCTGGCCCCAGGTTCTCGCGATCGTCGACCAATCGCTCAGCCCCTTCTTCGGCAACATTCACCACCGAAAGTTGCAATGGCGAGACCGTCGGGAACGCCTTTCGATCCTTGGTGATCGACGCCGCAGACGGACCTACATAGGTTTGGGGCAGATAAAGCGTGAACGTACTGCCTTTTCCGGGGGTACTGCGCAGCTGGATTTCTCCTCCCAGGAGACTGGCAAGTTCACGACTAATTGCCAATCCCAGGCCGGTTCCGCCGTACTTACGGCTGGTTCCTGCGTCTGCCTGTTGGAACGCCTCAAAGATGATGCGCTGTTTTTCCTGCGGAATTCCAATGCCGGTATCCGTAACCTCAAACGCCACAACCGAGGCGGCACTCTCCAGCACCGGGTGATCTTCGCTCCAGCCACTCTCTGCAACCGAAACTGAGAGCTGCACGCCACCGTGCTCGGTGAATTTGAATGCGTTCGAGAGCAGATTCTTGAGCACCTGCTGCAACCGCTTGGAGTCGGTGACCAGGCCGCGCGGGAGGCGATTGTCGGTGCGCACCTCAAAGTTGAGCCGCCTGTTCTCGGCCTCGTGCCGGAAAGGACGCCCGACCATGTCGAGCAGGTTTGCGAACAAGACTTCGTCCGCCTGCACCGAGACGGTGCCCGACTCAATCTTTGACAGATCGAGAATGTCGCTGATGAGGTTCAGCAAATCCGTTCCCGCGCCGTGAATGGTGCGTGCAAATTCCACCTGCTTGGGCGTCAGGTTCTTGTCGGGGTTGTCAGTGAGTTGCTGTCCGAGCACCAGGATGCTGTTCAGAGGTGTACGCAACTCATGCGACATGTTGGCCAGGAATTCCGACTTGTACTTCGAGGTCAGCGCCAACTCCTTGGCCTTACCTTCGAGCGCTCTGCGGGCTTGTTCGATTTCCTCGTTCTTGCGTTCCACCTCGGCGTTCTGCTCGGCCAACTGTTGTGCCTTGAGCGCAAGTTGCTCGTTCGTCTGCTGCAGTTCTTTTTGCTGGGTCTGCAGTTCGGCGGCTAGCTGTTGCGATTGCTTCAACAGGCTTTCGGTCTGCATCGTAGCTTCAATACTGTTGAGCACGATGCCGATGCTGGCGGTGAGCTGTTCCAGGAAGGCCACGTGAGACGCCGTGAACGTGCTTAAAGAAGCTAGTTCGATCACGGCTTTGACGCGGTCCTCAAAAAGGACCGGCAATACCATGACGCTGCGTGGTACAGCCTCGAATAAGCCGGAACGAATCGAGACGGTATCCGACGGCAGGTCCGAGATGAAGATCTTTCTCTTTTCCGCGGCACACTGCCCAATCAGACCCTCCCCGATCTTTAGCCGTCGAAGGTGGCCATCCTCCCCGTCGCCCGCGAAGGCGGAGAGTAACACCATGCCGGCGGTCTCCTCGGACTCCATCTGGTAAATGACGCCTTGCTGCGCATTGACGAGCGGCGCCAACTCCGAAAGCAGCATTCGTCCGACGGTCGCCAGGTCACGTTGCCCCTGCAACATTCCCGTAAAACGGGCAAGGTTCGTCTTGAGCCAATCCTGCTCGGTGTTGCGATCGGTCGTGAGCCGCAGGTTGTCGATCATGGTGTTGATGTTGTCTTTCAGTTCTGCGACCTCGCCGCTGGCTTCGACCTGAATGGAACGTGTCAGGTCGCCCTTGGTGACGGCCGTCGCTACCTGGGCGATCGCGCGCACTTGGTTGGTCAGGTTGTCGGCCAGCAGATTGACGTTGCCGGTGAGATCTTTCCAGGTACCCGCAGCGCCCGGCACATTAGCCTGCCCACCCAAGCGGCCTTCCACGCCGACCTCGCGAGCGACCGTGGTTACCTGGTCTGCGAAGGTTGCCAGCGTGTCGGTCATGTTGTTGATGGTTTCTGCCAATGCGGCCACCTCGCCCTTGGCGTTCACTGTCAGTTTTTGCGTGAGCTCGCCATTGGCGACGGCCGTCACGACCTTGACGATGCCGCGCACTTGCTCGGTCAGGTTCGTGGCCATGACGTTCACGTTGTCCGTAAGGTCCTTCCACGTGCCGGCGACTCCCGGCACCTGCGCCTGACCACCCAGCTTGCCTTCCGTACCGACCTCGCGAGCCACGCGGGTCACTTCGGCCGCGAACGCATTCAACTGGTCCACCATCGTGTTGATGGTGTTCTTCAGTTCAAGAATTTCACCCTTTACTTCGACGGTGGCCTTGCGGGACAAGTCGCCGCGCGCCACGGCCGTGGTCACCTCGGCAATGTTTCGTACCTGAGCCGTGAGGTTTCCGGCCATTGCGTTCACCGAGTCCGTGAGATCTTTCCATGTACCAGCAACGCCCGGCACGTTGGCCTGTCCACCCAGGCGTCCTTCGCTACCGACTTCTCTGGCAACGCGGGTCACTTCGGCAGCGAACGAGCGCAACTGCTCAACCATCGTGTTGAGGGTTTCCTTAAGCTGCAGGATTTCACCGCGGACGTCCACCGTGATCTTCTTGGAAAGGTCGCCGTTGGCGATAGCAGTTGCAACTTCAGCGATGTTGCGCACCTGACCCGTCAGGTTGCTGGCCATGAAGTTGACGTTGTCGGTGAGGTCCTTCCAGGTACCGGCGACTCCCGGAACCTGAGCCTGCCCACCCAGCTTGCCTTCCGTGCCGACTTCGCGCGCCACGCGCGTCACTTCGCCGGCGAACGCGTTCAACTGATCCACCATCGTGTTGATGGTGTTCTTCAATTCGAGAATTTCTCCTTTCACGTCGACCGTGATTTTGCGCGACAGATCGCCGCTGGCAACGGCGGTCGTGACTTCCGCAATGTTTCGCACCTGACCCGTCAGGTTTCGAGCCATCGAGTTCACCGAGTCGGTCAAGTCCTTCCAGGTTCCACCGACGTCTGGCACTTGGGCTTGGCCGCCCAGCTTCCCTTCGGTTCCAACCTCGCGAGCCACGCGCGTCACTTCGCCCGCAAACGCGTTCAGTTGGTCCACCATCGTGTTGATGGTGTTCTTCAGCTCGAGAATCTCGCCCTTGACGTCGACGGTGATCTTGCGGGACAAGTCTCCGCGGGCTACGGCCGTGGTCACCTCGGCGATGTTGCGCACCTGGGCAGTCAGGTTGCTCGCCATCGAGTTGACCGAGTCAGTCAGGTCCTTCCACGTTCCTGCAACGCCGGGCACTTGGGCCTGGCCGCCCAGTCTGCCATCCGTTCCCACTTCGCGGGCCACGCGGGTAACTTCCGATGCGAATGAGCGCAACTGATCCACCATGGTGTTGATGGTGTCTTTGAGTTCGAGAATTTCTCCTTTCACGTCAACTGTGATCTTGCGCGACAAGTCACCTCGGGCGACGGCCGTTGCCACTTCCGCGATGTTGCGCACCTGACCCGTCAGATTGCTGGCCATCAGGTTCACGTTATCCGTCAAATCTTTCCAGGTCCCGGCGCCGGGAACCTGTGCTTGTCCGCCGAGCTTTCCTTCTGTACCGACTTCACGCGCCACGCGCGTTACTTCGCCGGCAAACGCATTGAGTTGGTCCACCATCGTGTTGATGGTGTTCTTGAGTTCGAGAATTTCACCTTTGACGTCCACCGTGATCTTGCGAGACAAATCGCCGCGCGCCACAGCAGTGGTCACTTCGGCAATGTTGCGCACCTGGCCCGTCAGGTTTCCGGCCATGGAGTTGACCGAGTCCGTAAGATCCTTCCACGTGCCGGCCACGCCGGGCACGTTGGCTTGTCCGCCTAACCGGCCTTCGGTACCAACCTCGCGTGCCACACGCGTCACTTCGCCCGCGAAGCGGTTGAGTTGATCCACCATCGTGTTTAAGGTTTCTTTGAGCTGCAGGATTTCGCCGCGGACATCGACTGTGATCTTGCGCGAAAGGTCACCACTGGCAATCGCGGCCGCCACCTCCGCGATGTTGCGGACCTGGCCAGTAAGGTTGCTGGCCATCAAGTTGACGTTGTCGGTGAGGTCCTTCCAAGTACCGGCCACTCCCGGCACCTGCGCCTGACCGCCTAGCTTCCCTTCTGTACCCACTTCGCGAGCCACGCGGGTAACTTCACCGGCGAATCCGTTGAGCTGATCCACCATCGTGTTGATGGTGTTTTTGAGCTCGAGAATTTCACCCTTCACGTCGACCGTAATCTTGCGAGATAGGTCACCCCGAGCGACGGCGGTGGTCACCTCGGCAATATTGCGGACTTGCGCCGTCAGGTTTCCGGCCATGGCGTTGACTGAGTCGGTCAGATCCTTCCAAGTGCCAGCCACACCGGGCACAACAGCCTGGCCACCAAGCTTTCCGTCCGACCCCACTTCGCGTGCCACGCGCGTCACTTCGGAGGCGAAGGACCGTAATTGATCGACCATCGTGTTGATGGCTTCTTTAAGCTGCAAAATTTCGCCACGCACGTCGACCGTAATCTTGCGGGAGAGGTCGCCGCTGGCTACGGCGGTCGCAACTTCGGCGATGTTACGGACCTGTCCGGTTAGATTGCTCGCCATCGAATTGACGGAGTCCGTCAGATCTTTCCAGGTACCGGCGACGCCAGGCACCTGCGCCTGCCCTCCCAGCTTGCCGTCCGTTCCGACTTCGCGCGCTACGCGCGTGACCTCGGCGGTGAAAACGCCGAGCTGCTGAATCATGGTGTTGACGATATTGGCCGACCGCATGAATTCGCCTTCGAGCGGGCGCCCGTCCACGTCCAGTCGCACGGTCTGTGTCAGATTTCCCTGCGCCACTGCCGCGATCGCTCGGGTCACCTCAGCGGTTGGGCGAAGCAGATCCTCCACCAGCGTATTGACCGAGACTTCCATTTCGGCCCATGCTCCGCGAGACTCGTGAAAACGCGTTCGCTCGCGCGTCTTGCCTTCCTTCCCGACCGCTTTCCCCACGCGCTTCAGTTCCTGCGCCATTTGCTGATTCGCAGCCACGATCTCATTGAACGTATCCGCGATCTTCCCGGAGATCCCGACCCACGCACTGGGCAGTCTCACCGAAAAGTCACCATTGCGCATAGTCTGCAGAGCCCCCAGGATCACCGCCATATCCGGCGATTCGGACGCTTCGCGACGTCCGTTGCTTTTGGGGATTGCTGTGTGCCCGAGGTCAGGAGTGGCAGTCGCGGTCTGGGTGCTTCTCTTCATGATCATCGCTCGTAGGAGTAAAGGTGGGGAGTCGCGGACGAACCTTTCTTTACATCACGGCCCGCCCTAGCAAAGCCAGCCAGATGGAGGTCCCCTCAGAAAGTGCCGCTTCTAGCTTCTCTACCATGAAATCGCTAGGTAAGCCCTACAGTCTTTGCTGTACCTGATTAAGCAACTGCCATGGCCGGAACCCAAGCAAGTGATTGAAGAGGCGCGGGTTGAATAGTACTGGTATGGTTGACCACTGCTATGAACAACAAAGAGCCGCGCAGTGCCGCCCTCCTGGGTTAGGTCGGCCGGAACGATTCGCGAAGGGCTAGTCGGCATGAACCAGATGTCGAGCCCTTCCCAATAGGGTGCCGATTGACTCGTCTTTGGAAACCAGGGCGGAAATACCCACCGATTTTGCATCCTCTTCCCGAAATACGGCGCTATGGCCACTAAACAGGATCAACGGCACCGACGGCAAGATTCGGTGCAAAATGCGGGCTGCATCGATGCCGTTCATGACGGGCATAGACAAATCCAAAATGATGAGGTCTGGGTGAAGTTCCTCGGCTTTTTCAATGCCTTCCCGGCCATCAGAGGCTTCTCCGCACACTTCAAACCCGTCCGTCGCATTAAACAAATTGCGGATCGTCCGGCGGACCGGTACTGAATCGTCGACTACCAGGACGGTTTTTGTCATGTCCGCCTTCCTCTAACTGCGAGCTACGAAGGTCAGATGAAGTAGTTCTGCGGACGGTTTTTCGCAAAAGTCCCGTATGTTCGTCTCCCAAAAGGCTTAAGTGAGAGTTCGTAAGCAGGGGGAGGTAGGTTATTGCCTCAAGCGGCTATTGTCCTTGGGGAACGCGCTCCGCCCAAGAGACACAAACTAATGAAGTTCCAAGCATCCTTGCAGGGTACTCATCAGACATCTCTAGCGCTGACAGGCCTCGCTCAGCCCTGGCTCGCAACGGGTGTGAAAGATATGCGCGCCAATCAAATACCCCAAAATACTTCCCACGAAGACATCGGAGGCGAAATGCTCCCGTCCCAAAAAACGTCCTGCCGAAACCGAGGCGGCGGCTCCATAGGCCAATAATTTCACCCACGTGCGGGGATATTCATGAGCTACGACGGATGCCATCGTCCAGGTAAACATGGGATGTCCCGCGGGAAAGGACGTGTTAAAGCCGCCATGGATCCAAAAGCGCCCGTTGCCGGTTCCTTCTTCCGGACGTTCGCGACCGGCTGCGAATTGCATTGGGGTGTAAATGAGGAAAGTGTTCGCGAGGGTTTCGAGTTCCAGTTCTCCGGTCTCTTTCGCGTGCCTGTTCTTGGTCTTAATCCCGTAGGCCCAGAGTCCGATCAGCGCGGCACTGGTGGAATCGAGACATACGTTCGAGAGGTTTCGAAAGGCATCCAGATGGCTGGTGGGAAGCGCCCTGCTGAATTGCCTGTCGGTTGCTAGCAGTGCGGCCGTACCAGAAAGGAACAGTGCGTCCCACTTAAGATTTGATCGTTTAAAAGGTGCTAGATACAGCTGTTTCTGGTCTTGCAGGCCACGCTTTACAGTGCGAGTAATCAGGCCGTGGCGCGCTTCCTCTGCAGCCGCCGGAAATGGTGGTGAGTCCTGCCCAGCTAGAACGCCGCTCGTTGCCCCCAGTTTTAGACCGGTGCCGATCGGCGGCGCAACGACCTCTGGGGAGCTATCGATAGCGATTTGACCGACCGCGATGGCGACGGTCGAGGCGGTCAGGCATGCGACGAACGCGATTCTGAAAATGGCTAGGAAACTCCTGGGCAAGCTGATTCTTCCCTTTCAAGATCGTTGGTCAAAGGCGAACCTCACCTTGACACAACTTGTATTTGGCTGCTGACCCGGTCTTCCCCTGCCACTGCAATTGCCTTCGCCTCAATAGCTTTCTTTTCGTCGATCGATCGCACTGGCCCTTTCAGGATCACGTTTCCATCCTGCGTAATAATCTTTACATTGTGAGCGTAAACCGAAAGAGACTTATCCTGCAGGATGGCTTTTCGAATCTGTTGAGTGATCGCCCGATCCGAGGAGTTTTCTTTTTGCTGGTCGGCGGTGGCTTCGGTGCCGCTCTTATCACGGTCGTTCACCCGTGTGTTGTCAGGCGCAGTTTGACGGGTATTCGGGCTGTTTTGCCCAGAAGCGACCCCGAAACAACCTAGCAAGAGCATTATCGGATACAACAGAGCAAACGCACTTGAGATTAGCGGCCATGATGGATCTCCGTATTTCGCCGAACAAGTCTCTTGATGTTCAGCCTGAACGTACTGGCCAAGCGAACGATGGAACATCGAGCGTTTACTGTACGACGCCCCATTTTGTGTCTGAATTGGCTAGTTCCGGGCAGGTCGGTCGGTACTGGGGAGGTTCGAGCGCAATTGGGTTACTGAGAGGAATAGCGGCCCGCACTTGGCTGAGTCTCGCCTACAGGAATCATAGTATTTCCTTACAGGATTCGAGAGCGCAATCTGCTTGCGTGTCCGGGTTTCGTCGGGCCGGCACCCTGTTCGTGTGGAGTTTGTTCGTCCATTGACGGCACCAACTCAAAAACTAGAAACTGCGATGGACTCAAAGGCGATGTCTGCCCCCGTCTCCACACCTAAAGCAGAAACCCATGAACACGGGTCCATTGCGTGTGAGCACGTGGTTCAGTTTTATTCCAGCGACGAATTTCTGGTTAACGAGCTAGTGCGACTGGTGGGCAACTCTCTCGCCTCTGGGCAGAGCTCGATCGTCATAGCCACGAAGGAGCATCGTGAACACCTGCACAGTTGCCTGAAACAGCAGGGACTGAACCTGGATGTAGCAGTCGAGGAGGACCGATACATTCCCCTGGATGCCGCCGAGACGTTGTCTACGTTCATGGTGGGGAATCAGCCCGACAAGCATCGCTTTACAGAGGTTCTGGACCGAATCCTTCTGCGGGTCAACAAGTCTGCCAGCCGACGAGATCTGCGGCTCACCGTGTTCGGCGAAATGGTGGCTTTGCTTTGGGCTGACGGAAAGATCGACGCCGCCATTCGACTGGAACAACTGTGGAACGAATTGGCCGAGCGGCACGATTTCTCACTCACTTGTGCCTATCCGGCCAGGTTCTTTGACCGGCCTGAACATGCAGATCCTTTTCTTCAGGTTTGTGCGGCGCACTCGACCCTGATTCCGGATGAGTCTTATACCGGACTACGCAGCGAAGATGAGCGAGTGAGAGTTATCGCGGCCTTACAACAAAAGGCACGGGCTCTCGACAGAGAAGTGGCGGATCACAAGCGACTTCAACAGCACTTGGCGGACAGAGTCAAGCAGCGCACAACCGAACTCGAGCAGGCTCAGGATCAGTTGCGTGGACTGTCGCGGCGATTGCTCCAGATGCAGGATGAAGAACGCCGTCGCATCGCCTTCGAGTTGCACGATAGTACCGGCCAACTGCTGGCAGCATTAGCCATCAATGTGGGCCTCCTGGAGCGTCACAAGGATTCCTTTGCCTCGCAGTACTCGAATCTGATTTCCGAAAACAGTTCGCTGGTCCAGCGGCTTCTGACCGAGGTGCGAGCACTTTCTTACACGCTGCATCCCCCCACCCTCGAGGTGATGGGTGTCGCTTCAGCGCTGCAATGGTACGTAGAACAGTTCGCCGAGCGATGTCGCATTAAAGTTCAGCTCGACATTCAGAAAGATCTTGGGCGTCTTCCGCGTAAGATCGAGATCGCGATTTTTCGAATTGTCCAGGAATCGCTGGCCAATGTGCACCGTCACTCTGGATGCGATAGGGCGACCGTTCGTGTCAGTCGATCGTCCACCGAGGTCTTTGCAGAAGTTTCCGACTGCGGCACGGGGATTACTTCCGAGAAGCAACTTTCCCTTTCTTCCGGTGTCGGTCCCGGCGTCGGTATCAGCGGCATGCGGGAACGGACCCGGGAACTGGATGGGAATTTTGCCATTCACTCAGAGGGCAGAGGCACGACTGTGCGCGTGAGTTTTCCACTCAATCGGGGATAAGTGGGACCGCCGCCCAGAAAAGCAGCTTGGGCGCCTTGCAGGCCCCTGATCGCGTCTCCGCAAGATCTATTTCCACGTGGTAAACACGCCAACTCCGACCGCGAACATGACCAGGGTTGCTGCCCAGCCGAGAATCTGCAAGGGTTTAGGTATTACCAAGCTCCCCATCACTCTACTAGTGGCCGGCCATCGCGACGATGAGGGCCATGAGCGGCGCTGCGGCAAGACCATTGAGCACGGCTGCCCAAAATAGGGCACGCATGGGATCAATGTGCAGAAAATTCAGCGATAGACCGGTAAGAGTCGCGGCCGTAATCGTCGCATAGAAGCGAACTGCATGTGGCGGCGTGCTCTCCAGACTGACTCGCCACTTGCACGCCTCTCCAATGGCGTACGCCGCCGAACCGGCCAATACCGGAACCGCCAGCAGACCAGTTCCGACGATACCGCAAGCAAAGAGCGCCACGGCCCAACGCCCTGCGAACGGCTCCAGTGCCCGAGCGGCCTGTGCCGCGCTCGTGACCTCTGTGATTCCGTGCGTGTGCAGCGTGGCACCGGCTGTCAGAATAATGAAAAATGCCACGAAGTTGGACAATGCCATTCCCGCGTAGGTATCGATGCGTATCCGCTCAAGTTGATCTGGGGCCTGGCGAGGCGCCCGCTTGAGAGCTTTCTCGCCATGCGTGTTCCTGACTTCCTCGACTTCCTGGGAGGCCTGCCAAACGAAAAGATACGGGCTGATGGTCGTACCGAGAACGGCTGTGAGCCCAGTCCAGTACTCCTTGTTGAAGCGCAAGTGTGGCCACAAACCTTCCGCGAGCGCCGTACGCCAGGGCACGTGGGCGAAAAAGGCTGCAGCAACATAGGCGAAAAGTGAAACCGTGAGCCACTTGAGGTAGTTCACATAGGCTGAATACGGCACAAACAGCTGCAGGACGAGCGATAGAAGCCCAAAGGCGAGGATGTAGCCTCCGCTGTGAACCGGCAGGAGCATTTGTGCCGCGGCGCCCATCGCGCCAATGTCGGCGCCAAGGTTAAAAGTATTGCAAACCACGATGAGAGCGACCACCGGATAGAGTAGCCAGCGCGGATAGTACTTTCTGAAGATTGGCTGCAATCCCGCATCCGGTCACACGTCCGATACGCGCGCTGATCTCCTGGATCGCCCCCATGAGGGGATACGAAATAAGCATGGTCCAAAGCATCCCATAGCCGAATTGCGCTCCCACTTGTGAGTAGGTGGCGATGCCGCTGGGATCATCATCGGAAGCCCCTGTAATCAATCCTGGACCGAGTTTTCGGAGAAAAGATCCCAGACTTGCTCTGAAACGAGGTCGACCTGGAGATGCCCGTGGCGCAATATCTTGTCGGGAGTTGGGAGAGTGAACCGGCACAGCGGTGTGGGATCGTTGAGTTTGTGACATGCAGTACCCGCGGCCGTTGGTTGCCCTCGGCTCTCTCGAAGGCCTGTCGTCCCACTGTAACGGCCGGAAATTGCGGGCTGTCCTCGCAGTGGCTCTTGGATGCTTGCGACCCAAAAAGGTTTTCACGCGGACAAGGTTCGGACGCTTGCGGTGAGAGAGGTTCGCGTTGCTGGCAAGTCTTGCATTGCCCAACGTCGCGCAGTTGAGGTGAAGCCGAAGCATTTGCGCGCGCACTGTACAGTGTTATCTGTATTGACCCAATGCTGGGGTGGGGCGGATAAGAGCAATACGGGCTCTTTCTGCCACGAATTGGTTCATTATGGTATCGCGCTGCGCAAACCCCTCGTGTGGGGCAGAATTCAAGTACTTGCATGAAGGTCGCCTGTACCATTATTCGCTGAACGACCGAAGATCTGGACCTTCCAAAAGCAAATCGCCGCCGGTGGTGCCATTTTGGTGGTTGTGCTCTCGCTGTAGCTTGTCTTTGGCCTTGATACCCGACGGCGGGTCCGGGGTCAGACTTGTTCCGTTGCATAAGAGCGGGAATTCTTCACAAAAAAGTTCCGAGGAACGAGATCTGCCATATGAACAAACTACGCATCTTGGTTGCTGACGATCACGAGATCGTGCGTCATGGATTGGTTTCCCTGATCAAATCCCATCAAGGGTGGGAAATTTGCGGAGAGGCGGACAATGGACGCCAAGCCGTGGAGCAGGCCCGCGAGCTAAAACCAGACGTCGCTATTCTCGACATCGGCATGCCGACACTCAATGGGCTCGAAGCTACCCGCTTGATTTTGCGCGACAACCCGCGAGTTCGAGTCCTGATCCTGACGATTAACGACACCGATCAGGCGGTGCGAGCGGTGTTGGATGCCGGGGCTCGCGGGTTTCTGCTGAAGTCTGACGCCGCGCGGGAACTGGTGGCCGCGGTGGGGGCTCTCCAGAACAACAAGACCTTCTTCACTGCGCGTGTGGCCGAGATGGTCTTGTCTGGCTATCTTGACCGTGGGCATAGTGCCTCGCGGCAACCCACCTTGCCGGCCCTGACACCTCGGGAGCGCCAGGTCGTGCAACTATTGGCCGAAGGAAAGTCCACAAAAGAAGTGGCTTCTCACCTGGACCTGAGCGTGAAAACTGCCGAAACCCATCGCAGTAACATCATGCGCAAACTCAAATTGCATTCGGTGAGTGAGTTGGTTCTTTACGCGGTACGGAACAACATCATACAAGTAGCGATTGGCCCCGCGTCCCAGCCCGTGGAAATGGTCCCGCAGCCTTAGGGTGAGGTCTCGTAGTTACGGGCGATCTCGCACGCAGGCTCCGTTCAGCACTTCCTGACGCATTAGCCTTTGCGTGCTGAATTATGTCTCGGGGTCCTGTGGCTCGCCCCTCTCGCGTGCCTCGCGGATTCGTTGATCCAGAAGTTCAATAATTCTTTGGGTCAATATCATGAGTTTCTCTGGGTCCTGCTCATTGGCAGCTTGCTCACAAAGTCTCTTCCACTCTTCCTTAGTGTCCTGCATGGGGGTCCGGAACACAGTCATTTTGCGGGAAACTGCCGAAAGGCAGTGGGATGTAGAAGAGAATTAGCGCAAATGTCGACGCCGGGTCGGTTCGCTAGCCTACTAAAGCACGTCGATACTTCGAGAAGCCCAATGCAGGGCGCCAGACCTTGGACGCACCCTCGATGACAAATCCGGCAGCGGCCACCGTGCTAGGGTTCGTCGGGGGAGGAGAGTCCCAACTGAGCATTGAATTGAGCCCCTGCGGCGTAGCATTCGCACGAAAACTGTTCGAGTTGCGCCCTGGCAAGCACCGTGAGGTGTCCCCGAGTTGTGCGTATGAGCCCCTCACTCTGCATCTTCTGCGCGGCGAGAGTGACACTCGGGCGATCGGTGCCGAGCAAGGTTGCGATCAGATCATGGGTGGTGCTGATAGTCGCCGATGACAAACGATCCTGGCAGAGCAGCAACCAGCGGGCTAGCCTCTTCTCCAGGGGATGAAGACGGTTGCAGGCTGCCGTCTGTGAAATCAGCATCAGTTGGATCGCGCAAAATCTTGTAAGCGCCTCCCGGAACCGCGGGGCAGTCAGAAGAATATCTCGAAAATCGTTTGCGGAAATGCGGACTGCCTCGCCTGCGACTTGTACCACGGCGCTGTGGAGACTACGATTCAGGCCCCCGAGAAGCCCGACTCCCGCCAGCCCCTCACAACCTGCAACGCTGGCCTCAGAACTGCGCCCTTCGCTCATCATCACCACCAGCGAGATCAGGCCGCTGTTGGGGAAAATTGCATAGGAGACTTCCGCATCCTGTCGCATGACCGTGGTCCCCTGGTTCAGGGTCATTAATTCCAGATGGGGGAGGATGCGCTGAAATTCCTCCTCCGGAACGCTATCGAGAAGCCAGTTTCGAATCAGGCTCCCATCGGGCCCGCGATGGTTTCTGGCGTATCTACAAGGTGACTCTGCGATTGTCATTCCCCTGTGATGGCTTTGGTCGTCCTAGCGGACTTAAGCCGTTAGCCGTAGACAGAGCGGGAAATAGCTTGATGGTGCGGCTCGGGACGCGTGGATCCAATCAAGGTTGGCACCGTAAGTCGCGCAAATTATTAGTGATCTTTTTCGTACAGTGGAGGCCTTGCGCCGCTACAGCATGCAGTCGATTCCTCGATACCCAAGCACTTCTTACACTCAATTCGGAGGTCAGGGTACATGCCTGAAAAAGAAACCATCGAGCGGGCGCAAGAAGATGCGAGGGAGGGAAAATCGCCCAGCACGCAGGCAGGCGAATTCGTGCGCGAGGAGATGCACCACGTTCGCGAAGGAAAACATGGAGCGCGTTCTACCAAGCAGGCGATCGCAATCGGCCTCTCGAAGGCGCGCCGTGCTGGCGTCAAGCTGAGGGCACCTGGCAAAGGGAAGGTATCGGCGAAAACCAAAGCACAAGCCGGCCGCGACTATCGGAAGGGACAAAGTCGCACGAAGAGCAAGCCGTCGCGGAGACGCTCTCGAGCCATTTCGGCTGCATTGAAGAAAGAAGGACACAGCGCTGCTTCGCACACGTCGTTGTCCAGACAGGCGCAAAGCTCTGCCCGGCGGCGGGGTCCCGCCGCACGCCATCGTGCGGCGCTGAAGGCTGTTCGGACAAAAGGCAAGGCGACGCTCAGCCAAGCGGCACGCAAAGCCGCCCGTACGCGGCGAGCCGCGTAACCTCAGCCTCAATCACTTGGATGGTAGTCTAATGTTGTGTGGAGAACTGTTGTGCCGGGTTCGCTAGCTTTCCAAACACCAGGCAGGATTAGTCTTCAACTTGGCTCGTAATATAAAATTCGCGTCCGCATTTCTGTGCGGCGCTTTATTTTTTTCTGCTTCGGTTACGTCGCCTCTGGCCGCTTATTCCGTTCTGTCGCACGAGGAACTCATCGACATCTCCTGGGATTCCGAGATTCGCCCCGCACTGCTGAAGCGCTTTCCATCGGCCACACCACAAGAAATCGCGGAAGCACACGCCTATGCTTACGGCGGGTCAATTATCCAGGACCTTGGGTATTATCCACTGGGCAACCATGAGTTCACCGATTTGTTGCACTACGTCCGTTCCGGCGACTTTGTGGCAACCCTGGTGCGTGATGCGCAAGACATAAAGGAGTACGCATTCGCTCTCGGGGCCCTGGCTCACTACGCGGCAGACATCTGGGGACATCCAGCCGTGAACGCAGGCGTGGCGATCGAGTACCCAAAACTTCGACAGCGCTACGGAAGCTCCGTGACCTACGAGGACAATCGCGAGGCCCATCTGAAGACCGAATTCAGCTTTGACGTTGTTCAAGTCGCCAAGCAACGTTACGTCTCCAAGCAGTACCACGATTTCATCGGCTTCGAAGTTTCCCAACGCCTTTTAGAGAACGCATTTCTCGAAACCTACGGTGTACCGATGGACGAGCTTTTGCACGTGGAGGATCTGACTATCGGAACTTTTCGCTTCGCCGTAAGCCGAGCAATACCGGAGATGACACAGGTCGCGGTCACCAGCCACAAGAGTGAAGAAGTTCGCGAGCGCAACAACGCTGCGCGCAGACAGTTTCTTTACCACCTGTCGCGGGCCGACTATCAAAGAGATTTCGGGTCCAGATACCGGCGGCCCGGTATATTCGCTCGCTTCCTTGCATTTTTGCTGAAGCTGATTCCTAATTTTGGAGCGCTCAAAACACTGGGATATAAGGATCCCACGCCCCAGACTGAAGATCTGTACTTCAAAAGCATGAATGAAGTTCTCGAACAGTACCGTCAACTAGTGAAAGGGGCGGGAACAGGCAGACCGTCTTTTCTCGATCGTAACCTCGATACCGGGGAGTTGGCGCGTGCCGGGGAGTACCGCCTGGCCGATGAGGCTTATGGCATGCTGATTCGCAGGCTGGCAAAGAACCGGTTCGCCCACCTGACGCCAGACTTGCGGTCGAGCATCTTGCAATATTGCACGAGCGGTCCTACACAAAACATCACCAAGCACAAGCGGCGCGAGACCGAGGCTGCACTGAGAATGCTGAAAACGCAGACGCCCGCGCTTCAACCCAACCGTTTGGTCAACCAGGAATCCATGAATTCCATGCCTGAACAAAGGCCTTCTTTTCCGGTAGCCCAAGACTTCGTTGAGATCGAGTGAATCTTTGACCAACCCCTGCGAGCCTGGAGGCTCCCCGGCCGCACGATTTCCTGCGTTTTATCTCGTTGTCTTTCACAACCGATCGACTCCAATCGGGACTCCAACCTCTGGAGGAGACCTATGGCCCGCGCACAAAAGAAGAAAAAGCCGATCGTGGTATCGTCCGAAGAACTAACGGAACAGCAGGGAATGGGCCCGTCAGCCGCTGGACAGTCCGGAGACCTCCAGGGACTGTCGAACATCGCAGACGCTGACTCCGAGAGTGTGGAGCAACTGGTCGAGGAAGGCCAGGCGATGGAGGCCGACGCGATTGCCGGAGTAGAAGACGCTCCGGAGGCGGACATCTCGGAGGTGCACACCCGCCAGCGCCCGCGCTGAGTGCACGGTCACACTGACGCGAATACTCACCGAGCGTCCTATTCGTGCCCTGAACTGCGCACGCTACTCCGTTCGCAGGACCAATTGCGTTCCACTGTCGAGATGGACATTGTTGTTCTCAGAACTGACCACCGAAGTTTGGCCCGACGAGTTCAACTGCAACCCCTTGATCCCAATCACTCCCTGACTGTGAGCATCCAGAACAGGGCCCGCCGACTCGCCTGCGGCGGGGCTTCCACCGGAGGGCATCTGCTGTGGAGTGCTGGATGGATAGGAGCCACCCGATCCACTTGGCCGAGACGATCCCCCCGACGATCCTCCCATACCTCCGCGGCTGTCCGGTGCACCCGCGGAGGGCATCCCACTTGGCGCCGCACCGGCAGTATCCGCCCCAGGACTCGCGAAGCTGTTCAGCGACCGCCCTATCGCTTGCACAGAGCTGCGCATGGGAAGCTCGCGCCCGTCCTTCAATGAAATGCGATCAAACGAAAGTCCCACGCTGGACTCTGGCGATTCCTTACTGTGCGGCTTCGCTTCCGTCACATGCCCGATCACTTTCGTGTCTCTGGGAATCACAACTTGACCGTGCGAGAGCAAATCCATGGTTGTTTTCGCTTCAACCTTGTCGCCCGGTTTGGCCTTCTTGGCATCGACCGATTTCGACAATTGGGCCGGATTACAACACCACCACCAATCGGTGTAGGTGCAGTATTCTGCGCTGTTTGGGATGCAGAGGGTGGTTGCGGTTCAGTGGCTGAGTTGGGAGAGGTTTGGCACAAGGCCCCGGTTGCCCAGAAAGGAACCGCCACCAGCAACGAGAAAGCATTCCGTCGGAGATGCATACACTATTCTCCTTTTGAGGGGTTAGCGCGCGGTACGACTTTCGCGCCTCACAAATAGTTAGGATGCATCTGGAGCGGAGAGAGTTTTGGAGATGAAATTCCGCACTCGCGAAGTTCTAAGACCATTAAGATGGTTGCTGTATTAGTCTCTATTTTTGAGCGACATGTGGCCGCCGTACCTACGCGGACTACAGCTATCACCTGATTTCCCGGCACGCAACGCGATGCCGTATTTGTCTCAGGGAAACACCCGAGTCGGTCGTCAGACTTGAACGGGGGTAGCTCGGAATGGAAACATATTGCGGCGACCGCCGAGTGGATGCGCGTGTCGGTTGCAATCTGGAAAATTCAGAGTTCCCTGCGTGGAGGAAAGGCCGATGAAATCTGACAAAGCCGTACGGTATGCCGTGGTTGGACTGGGGCACATCGCACAAGTTGCGGTATTGCCCGCGTTCAAGAACGCGAAAAACTCGGAGCTGGCCGCACTGGTGTCAGCAGACCCGGAGAAGCAAAATAAGCTCGCCCAGCAATACAACGTGGAAAAAGTTTACTCGTATGAGCAATACGACGAATGCCTATCGCAGGGGGTCGATGCCGTTTATATTGCGTTGCCGAACCACCTGCATCGAGACTACTCCATTCGCGCGCTTAATGCGGGTGTGCATGTTCTCTGCGAAAAGCCACTGGCGGTGACGGAACAGGATTGCGAGGCCATACTCGACGCTGCTGAAAAAAATAACCGCAAGCTGATGGTGGCTTATCGTCTCCATCTCGAGAAGGGGAACCTTCAGGCAATTCAATGGGTCCATGAGGGCCGATTAGGCGCCGCGCGTTTCTTTAGCTCCGAATTTGCCCAACAGGTGGTCGAAAACAATGTTCGGGTAAGCGAGGACATTGCGCATGGTGGCGGGCCCCTCTATGACATGGGCGTGTACTGCATTAACGCAGCACGCTATCTTTTCAGGGACGAACCGACTCACGTTTTCGCGTCTGTATCCAATAATGGCGAATCCCGTTTCCAAAAAACCGAAGAGATGACCACGGTAGTTCTTCGGTTTCCACAGGAGCGTGTTGCAACGTTCACCGCCAGTTTCGGCGCCGTCGATATTGGCCGTTACACCCTTGTCGGAACCAAAGGGATTTTGACCGCAGACCCAGCTTATGAGTACGCCGGAGCAATCAAGATGGAGCTGACCATCGAGGGGAAAAAGATCAAGCGAACTTTTGCCAAGCGGGATCAGTTTGCGGCCGAGTTGGTTTATTTCTCCAATTGCATCCTTCGCAATCGAGATCCCGAACCATCGGGGGTCGAGGGCTTGGCTGATGTACGAGTGGTAATAGGGGCATACGAGTCGGTTCGCGCTGGGAAGATGATCGAACTGCCGCCCTTTCCAGCCAAGTTCCAAAGGCCAAGCCTAGGTCAGGAAATTCACCGCCCTGCACATGGCAAGCCGCACACCACGAAAACGGAGTCCCCTTCGGGAGAGGCGGCGTAACGCGGAAAGGCCCACTCAACAAGCGTCGACGGGGACGCGGATACCATCGCAGCCGACATAGCAAGAAAGAAAAAAGGGCCAGCAGCAAGCCGGCCCTTTCGCGCTTTCTGGGTAACGATTTACTGTGGCGGTTGAGTGCTGTCCTTCGGTGCCGCGGTCTTCGCACCCTTGAGCATCTTCACGCCTGTGACTTGAATCTGGCCCGTGCTGGCGTCGGCGCTGCCCTTCAGTTCGACGTGATGGCCTTCGTGACCCTTGACTGCGTCCGGATTCGCGACCGTCCAGCTCTTGCCATCCGAATCGCTGACCAGCGTCTTGCCATCTTCGCTGAGCGTGCCCTTCACGCTGGTTTTGCCTGAGGGGCTTTGTTTCATCGTATCGTGGTCCTGCTTCATTGTATCGTTGCTCTGTGCCGGATCCTGCGCGAGGGCAATCACGGGCAAAGCCAGGAAAACGGAAATTGCGAGTATCCACAACTTTTTCATGCTCTGTTCCTCCAGCTAATTGGTTTCATATTTTCAGGTCCAATTGAGACCTTCTTTATCCCGCCTTGCGCCGATATTCCTGATCGGTTTCGGGCACGGAAGGATTCCATGAGGCAATCTGCTTCTCTGCCTCCTCTTTCGTGATTCCATAACGCTGCTGTATCACCCCAACCAGCCGCTCACGCTCGCCTGCGACAACATCGAGATCATCGTCGGTGAGTTTGCCCCACTGTTTGCGTGCCGATCCTTTAAGTTGTTTCCACTGTCCTTGTATTTGGTCCCAGTTCATTGCGTGTTGCCTCCTTAAAACAGTCCGTATGCGTATTGCTGTGACCTCGGCCACAGATAACTAGAGTCGCCCAGCCACAGCAAGCACCAGCAGAATGACGACGATCAATCCCAGCCCGCCGCTCGGGTAGTATCCCCAACTCCGGCTGTACGGCCAGGTCGGTAGCGCGCCGATCAGCAACAGAATCAAGAGCACCATCAATATTGTCGACATGACGTCTCCTTAGTCATTTGGCGATGTCACAAGAATGTTCTCCTGCAACCTACGTCTCCTTGTTGCAGATGTGGCTCGGGTAGATTCTGTAGATCCCGCGATAAGAAGCCTGTCGGTATAGATGTGGTGTTTCTTGTAGGTTGGAATCCAAACAAATGAGATCGAGTCGGTTGCAGCCCTTAGGGAGGTGCGGTGCGTCCCAAAGAAATGCCTCCCCGATCGGCCAAGAAGGTGGTTGTAGTCGCGATCATGCCAATCTTGCGATTGCGATCTGCAAATACGTGGCGAATCTCCTACCAGGAACTTCTTGCGCGCAGGAATCCCGACGAGAGCACCTGGGATGAATTCATCGGCAGCAAGGATCCGACGTTACGAACCTCCTCCATGAACGTATTGGTAACCCTGACCTTTTATTTACAGGAATGCTCCTGCCTGCATAGGGCAACGACCCGACCATCCCGACTTCAGTCTTTTCAATCCAAGCTCCGCAAGTTCGGCCACAGAGAAGGAGCCTCCCTTGCAGCAGCACAAACTACCGCCAGCCTCACGCAACCCGCTCCCTTGCGGCGTCATTCTTGTTCTCCTGATCGTTAGCTTCGGCGTATCGTTCTCGAGAGCACAAAGTTCTCTCGATGAGATACATGTCGTGCCCCGTGCTGAGGTCTCGCAAGTTCTCAGCACCCGCTCTTACGCTTCCGAATTACGAATCGGTCAAGCCCATCAAGGTGAATGTGAATCTCGTGCTGGTTCCTGTTACCGTGACGGACCCGATGGACCGGGCCGTGACCGGTCTGGATCGTGAGGACTTCGAAATTATTGACGGCAAGGCCTCGCAAGAAATCAAACATTTCTCGAAACAGGATGCTCCCATCTCGGTGGGCGTGATCCTCGACAGCAGTGGAAGTATGAAGACCAAGATCGAACGCGCGCGCGAAGCGGTGACGGCATTTCTCCGAACCGGCAATCCCGAAGACGAATTCTTCCTTGTTACATTTGCCGACCGGCCCGAGGAGATCGCAGGCTTTGGCGACTCCATTGAGAATATGCAGTCACACCTGGTAATGACCGTTCCGAAAGGCCGGACGGCTTTGCTGGATGCCGTCTACTTGGGCATAACCAAGATGCGACAAGCAAAATTCCAGAAACGAGCCCTTCTGATCATCTCTGACGGCGGAGACAATCACAGTCGTTACACGGAAGGCGAATTGAAATCTCTAGTGCGCGAAGCCGACGTTATCATCTACGCCATTGGTATTTACGATCACTATTTCAATACGATGGAAGAGGCTCTAGGCCCGTCTTTATTGGGCCAGATCACTACATTGACCGGAGGCCGCGCAATTGCGGTAGATAATCCCAACGACCTTCCTGGCATTGCCAAGAAAATCGGGGTCGAATTGCGCGATCAGTATTTGCTCGGTTATCGACCTTCGCAGGAGCGACAAGATGGCAAGTTTCACAAGATTAAGGTGAAAATGCGAATACATAAGAAGCTGCCGCGGTTGCGAGTCTACGCAAAGAGCGGCTACTACGCCGCAACACAATAGGAAAAAGCAGGACGCCTCCCCCGAGGCGTCCCCTTCGGCCTTCCATCCCGCTATGCAGCAACTTTCATCTCTTGCACGTGAATCAACCGGCTCGCCTCCTCCAAGGTGCCGACGACTTCGACTCTCTTCCCCTCGTATTTCTGAGCACGGTCCTGATCGTCCAGATCATACGGAGCCTTGTCTTCGGTCTTGAGCACGTACTTTTTGCCCGACTTCAGGATTGTCCCGGCAAACGTTCGCGTGGCGTTTCCCTTCTGAACGTCGTCGGGCGGTCCAGACGGCGGCTGCTGGGGTGCAGGAGGTTGCTCTGGTTGCTGATCTGGCAAGGGAACCGGTTTGGGTGAAGGCACCGGATCTGGCTTCTGAGATTGGCTCCATTGCCGGAGTTCTGCACGCCATTGGAACTGATTTTCCGGCTTATTTTGACCGCCGCCCTGCGCCAAACCTGTGGGTATCAGGCTGGCAGAAAGCGTTAGCACGCCAAGCTTCAACATTGCTTGTTTTTTCATTTTCGGACCTCCTTCACTTAGGGGTGATTCGCCACAAGCCGAAGCCCGTAGGTGCAAGTTGCAAATCCACTGCCAAGAAACAAGCTCTTCTTCTGTTTGCATCTGGCGGCAGCTTCGGGACGACCCCAACGAACTTTGACGCAACTAACTGGAAGAACTCTCATACAGAAGGGACTGTATGGACGTCACCATGCACCACGACGAGAATGCATTTAAGCATCGCTCGTGGTTGTCGGTGCTGGACTAAGAACGACCAGGCATCGTGTAACGGGCGCACCGCCGGTCTTTTCTACACTGCTCAACCAAAAAGTCTCGGTTGTGGTTTTGCCTACATTTTCGCCGCCGCATGAAGGAGACGTAAGCCGATGATCCTCAGTACAACCGCCGCGTACGGCATTTATTCAACCGAAGCGCGTATTCAGGAAGTCGTCGCCAACCTCAATGAGGCGGGCTGCCCGGCAGAAGATGTGTGCATACTGATGGCGCCGTCACATCCGGTGGCGCAAGCTGTGCGAGATGCGAAGTTTTCCCCGGTAAGCTTGAACTCGGATGCGCCGGCTTCGGAACTGCTGCAGTGGCTTTCGCGGCTGGGCGCGGTAATTATCCCCGGAGTCGCCTTCTTCGTAGGTTCCCGTGTATTTCTGAGGGCAGTACTTGCACCTTGTCCCGCGACGATTGGCTCCGCCTCGGCTGAGAGGCTCATGGGATTGGGGTTTTCTCCCCACGAGGCCGACCGGTATGCCGATCGCTTAACTCATGATGGGATCATGATCTTTGTGTGTTGCGGTGACGAAGCCCAGTCGCAATGGATAAGAGAGGTTCTTCGACAAACGGGGGCCGATGAAGCCTGCTGCCTGCAGGAAGCTGTGACGCCCGCCTACGTCGAGAGCCCCGAAAGAGCTTTCCAGATGTCGGCGTAAGCAAGGTTTGACGCTCGCGGTTTTCGCGTCGTTATTTTCCCAGCGGAATATGAGTTCCTGGAGCCGAGCCAGCGCCCGCGTCCCAAATCCACGCCCAAAAACAGAAATTGGCTGCCAGCAGGCCCAGCGGCACCAACAAACCCGCCACTTCCAGAAAAATCTGATGCATGGAAACAGTCTCACCTCGCAGACTTGAAAAGTTCAGTGATCTGCACATCCTTCTGGGTAACGTTGGTAATTGGGGAACTAACAGGCAGGGAGTTCTTAACGCGGTAGGCTGTGGCTCTGCTTCTCAATGGGAGCCGCGCTGTATTCCTGGTTGGGGATATAGCTGTGCTTTTCCCGAGGTTCCTTCAGCGAGAACTTGATTAGGCACCAAATCGCACGAATGCCATCTTTCCAGCCGATCTTCTTGCCCTCTTCGTAAGTGCGTCCCGAATAGCTGATTCCCACTTCGTAGACTCGCAAGCGCCGCTTGGCAATTTTAACCGTGACCTCGGGTTCGAACCCAAAACGATTCTCCTCAAGGCGGATGGACTGAATGACCTCACGCCGGAAAACCTTGTAGCAAGTCTCCATGTCAGTGAGATTCAGATCGGTGAGGGCGTTGGAAAACAAGGTCAGCAGCCAGTTCCCCACGGAGTGCCAGAAATACAGAACGCGATGTGGCCGCCCTCCCATGAAACGCGAACCGTACACTACATCCGCCTTGCCTTCGAGGAGCGGCTCAAGAAGGATGGGGTATTCGGCGGGATTGTATTCGAGGTCAGCGTCCTGGATCACTACGAATTCCCCCGTGGCCTCCTGAATTCCGCGCCGCAGGGCGGCTCCCTTCCCCATGTTGTAGGGCTGGAAAAGGACCCGCATTGCGGGATGCTCTTTTTCCAATTCGATAAGAATCTCGCGTGAACTGTCGGTGGAGCCGTCGTCGATGCACACCAGTTCGATCGCGAACGGGAACGATTGCGACAGGACGTTTTTCACCATGGAGCGCAAGGTGGCTCGCTCGTTGTATACGGGCATCACGACGGAAAGCTTCATGAAGTTCAACCAGTAGAGCGATCTTACACTGAATTTTCTTGGGTTTAAGCTGGATTCCGTGGCTTGTGATCTGCCTGTTCCTAGATGGTAAGCGGATATCGGACGCTCTTGTCCCCCTTGACAAGTCGCTCTCTTCGTTGCAATATTTTTAGGCGAATAAAAAGCGAAAGTACGATTAGCATTACAGGGATACCTCCCGGCATTCCCTGTATATCTCGAGGATTCTATGTCTTCCCCAGCGCGCGTTGAGATCACAGACCGATCTTTTCCTTTTGAAACAGAACAAGGGTTTGTGACTCTCACAAAGCGACTTTCGGAATCGCCGAAACTGGCGGGCGTAATCCCAGCGTCGCGTCTGGAAATACGGCCGGCCCCAGAGACAGCTTCCAGCGGAGTTCTTCAAGTGGATGCCTTGACTGGAGGTTTTCCCCGAGGATGCCTCACCGAAGTCTGCGGTCCAGATTCGTCGGGACGCACCAGTCTGTTGCTGTCTGCACTGGGAGCGGCCACACGCCGCGAGGAAATTTGCACCCTGATTGACGTCAGCGACGCATTCGATCCGCACTCCGCCACAGCCGCCGGAGTCAACCTGGAACGGCTTCTTTGGGTCCGCTGCGGGGAGAATCCGCAGTCTTCTTATTCCTTTCGGCAGCGTCGGAAAACGCAAAGCCGGGAAGAGTGGGAACGGCGGCGAAGGGAAGATCCTGTCGAACAAGCTCTGCGGGCCACTGACATGCTTTTGCAAAGCAGTGGTTTCGGGCTGGTGATGATTGATCTTGCGGGCGTGCCGCTGAAGACGGCTCGCCGTATCCCGCTCACCACGTGGTTTCGCTTTCAACGTGCCGTAGAAAATACCGCGACGATATTGCTCGTGATTGGCGAGCAAGCTTGCGCGCAATCGTGTGCGGCCATGCAATTAGTTCTCAGATCCCAGTTCTCAGTTCTCAGTCAAGAACGGCCATCCCACACTGCACTTTTAAGTGAGATGGAAATTCATGCGGAAGTGCTGCGCTCTCGCTCCGAGCGTAAGCCGGTGAAATCGGTCAGAACAGTTTTTACAACTCAAGCAATGTGGAAGGTGAGTAGCAAATATTGAGAGTGATGAACAACAACGGTTTGTTCTCAGGTTCCCGGTCCCCAGTTCTCAGTTGGGAAAGGGCGACACATTTGTGGCGAGAACCGCCTACTGAGAACCGAGAACTGGGAACTGAGAACTGTTTTCCACCATGCCTTTCGCCTGTATCTTCGTCCCCGATTTTCCCGTGGAAGCGGTACTGCGCGCGGAGCCTGAGCTGCGATCGCAAGCGGTGGCTGTTCTTGAAGGAAAACCCCCGCTTCAGAAGGTAGCCGGGGTGAATGAAAAAGCGCGGCGCGCCGGCGTCGAGCCCGGCATGACCAAAATTCAAATTGAGGCCTGCACGGAGCTTGTACTACGAGTTCGCTCTTCTCTGCAGGAAACGGCAGCACATTCGGCTCTGCTCGATTGCGCACAATCGTTTTCTCCGCGCGTCGAAGACACTGCCCCCGATACAGTCCTTCTCGATCTCTCCGGACTCGAATCTCTGTTCGGTTCGCTGCCCAAGATTGCGCGCGACATCGCTCGGCGAACATCCGATCTGGGCCTGGAAGCGAATGTAGCAACCGCTTTCAATCCAGATACCGCCCGGTTTGCGGCGCGCGGTTTCTCCGGTGTGACTGTGGTTCCCGAAGGCAAAGAAGCGGAGCGCCTGGAAAATCTGCCGCTGGAAGTTTTGTTTTCGGAACTCATATCGAATCCTTCCGAGCAGACGGCAAGCTTTTTAGCGACCTTCGACCTGTGGGGAGTACGCAATTTGCGAGCCTTGTGCGCTTTGCCGGAGGTTGCTCTCAGCGAACGCATGGGCCAGCAAGGGATTCATCTGCAGCAGCTAGCGCGGGGGGCAATTGCGCGAACTCTGGTTCCGATCGAGCCTCCCTTCATTTTCGAAGAAGCCACGGAACTGGAGTATCCGCTGGTGCTGCTGGAGCCGCTCGCCTTTCTGCTGGCACGCATGCTCGATCAGATTTGCGCTCGTCTGTCGGCGCGTGCGTTGGCCGCGCAGGAATTGCGCCTGCAATTGGAACTCGATAGTGGATATCAACTCGCGGAAGAACTCACGGAAAATATTTCTATGGACGGAGAGAAAGCCCCTCCAGTTCGTTCCGTGCGAACTTCAAGTCGGCCAGTCATAAACGAAGACTCGCCGCGAACATCATTATTTACTCGGACACTCCGCTTGCCTGTCCCCATGCTTGACGCGAAAGTCTTCCTCAAACTGCTGCAACTCGATCTCAAAGCGCATCCGCCGGGCGCACCCATCCGGAAAGTTCGCCTGTCGGCTGAGCCTGCTCAGCCCCGCACACTGCAAGGCAGCCTGTTTTTGCCGCCCACACCCGAACCGGAAAAACTCGAACTTACGGTGGCGCGCATTGCAAGCATGGTGGGAGAAGACAAAGTCGGTTCTCTGCAATTGCTGGATTCCCACCGTCCAGAAGCCTTCCGCATGCAGCGTTTTGTTCCTGCAGCACCCAAAGGACAAAAAGAGAAATTGGAGACAGCTTCTTCCCCGGCTCCCGTTACCGCCTTGCGCATGTTCCGTCCGCCGCTACGCGCCACGGTTACGTTGTGCGATGGCAAGCCTGTCCATGTCGTCTGCCCAAAAAGAAAAGAAGTGCAGGGAGAGATTCTATGGATCGCCGGGCCATGGCGCTCTTCAGGAGACTGGTGGGAACAAGATGGCTGGGCACGCGATGAATGGGATATTGCAATTCAGTCGTCAGTCACCAGTCGTCAGTTCTCGGTCGTCAACAACCCGGCATCCATAAAATCCACCTTAGTCCTTTACCGCCTTGTTCACGACCTGCTCAGCGGACATTGGTTTATGGAGGGAATGTATGACTGAAGCCGTGGCTAGTAGGCGGTCATCATTGGTTAGTAAGCCCACATTAAATCTCAAGATTTTTTCTGGTCACTGATCACTGGCCACGGCTTCGAATGTACATCGAATTCCATTCCCGCTCCGCTTTCAGTTTCCTGGAAGGATCGACCCTACCCGAGGATCTGATCTCTATCGGTCATCGCTTGAACATGCCTGCCATGGCTTTGCTCGATCGAGACGGAGTTTACGGTTCACCGCGTTTTTACCTGGCCGCTCAAAAAGCGGGACTGAAGGCACACATTGGAGCAGAAGTAACCTGTGAACCATTTCCGATTTCCAATTGCCATTTGCGGGCCGAAAAACTTTCTCGCTCTGCTTTAAAAATCGGCGATCGAAAATCGGCAATTGAAGATTTTTTCCGCATTCCTCTGCTCGTTGTTTCCCAACTGGGCTATCAGAATCTTTGCCAATTGATCACGCGAATGAAGCTGCGCGCCAAGAAGGATGAAGGCACCGTGCTGGAGCACGAACTCCAGCATCATGCTGCCGGTCTGATCTGCCTGACTGGCGGCGACGAAGGTCCGCTGGCCGCGGCTTTAAAACGAGGAGGAACGGCAGAAGCTTATCGTTGCGTCGATCAGCTTACCGGGATCTTCGGCCGCAACAACGTCTATGTCGAGTTGCAGCGCCATTTGCACCGCGAGGAAGAAGTCCGCAATCGCGTTGCGATTGAGATTGCCCGCTCTCTTCAGCTTCCTCTTTTAGCGACCAACGGAGTCTGCTACGCCACGGCGCGAGACCGCGAGCTTTGCGACGTCTTCACTGCCATCCGTCACCACCAGACCTTACTGACGGCGGGACGCCTGCTGGCGCGCAATTCCGAGCGTCACCTGAAATCTGCCGAAGAGATGTCACAACTCTTCGCCGATCTGCCAGAGGCCATCACCAACACCGTCGAACTTTCCGCTCGCCTTGAATTCAAGCTCAGCGATCTGGGATACGAATTCCCCAAATATCCCGTTCCGGAAGGCGAGACCATGATGTCGTTCCTGCGCCAGCGTACCGAAGAAGGCGCTCGCTGGCGCTATGGCATCTCGCTTTCGGGATCAGCAGTCCCGGTCAATGGCTTCCATAATAAAGACCTGCAACAACGTGCCCGCCGACAGATCGAGCGTGAACTCCACCTGATCGAGAAACTCGATCTACCCGGCTACTTTCTTATCGTCTGGGACATCGTTCGTTTTTGCCGCGAACAAAACATTCTCGCCCAGGGACGCGGATCGGCCGCCAACAGCGCGGTCTGCTATTCGTTGGGCATCACCGCGGTCGATCCCGTCGGCATGGAACTTCTGTTCGAACGCTTCCTCTCCGAAGAGCGTGGCGAGTGGCCCGACATCGACATCGACCTGCCCAGCGGCGACCAGCGCGAGCGTGTGATCCAGCACATCTATCAACTCTACGGCGAACGCGGGGCCGCCATGACCGCCAACGTCATCACCTATCGCAACCGCATGGCTGCCCGCGAAATGGGCAAGGCCATGGGCTTCGATCTGGAAACTTTAAACAAAGTCTCCGCCGCAGTTGCGACCTGGGAATATCGCGATGCCAATGACGCGCTCGACCGGCGCTTTCACGATGCCGGTCTCGACCTGAATCATCCGCGTCTGCGGAAATATTTCGAGCTGTGTACTGCGGTTCAGGATCTGCCACGACATCTCGGCCAGCACTCCGGGGGCATGGTCATCTGCCAGGGACAACTCGATTCCGTTGTTCCCCTCGAACCGGCTTCCATGCCGGGCCGCGTGGTGGTGCAGTGGGATAAAGAAGACTGCGCCGACATGCGCATTATTAAGGTAGATCTGCTCGGCCTCGGCATGATGGCCGTGCTCGAAGATTCGATCGACCTGATCCGAAAGGACTATCACCAGGAAGTCGATCTTGCTCACTTACCGCCGGATGACCCCAAAGTCTATTCGACCCTGCAGAAAGCCGACACGGTGGGCATGTTCCAGATCGAAAGCCGGGCGCAAATGTCCTGCCTGCCACGCCTCCGTCCCGAGCGCTTTTACGACATCGTGGTGCAAGTCGCGATTATTCGCCCCGGGCCGATCGTGGGCCAGATGGTGAATCCTTTTCTCCAGCGCCGCCAGGGACGTGAAGTTGTGACCTACCCGCATCCCTCGCTGGAACCGGTGTTGGCGCGCACACTGGGCGTTCCACTGTTTCAGGAACAGTTGCTGCGCATCGCCATGATCAGCGCCAACTTCACAGGAGGCGAAGCGGAAGAACTACGCCGCGCCATGGGATTCAAGCGTTCGCAAGCGCGCATGAAAGAGATTGAAGCAAAACTGCGCTGTGGCATGACGCGCAACGGCCTTTCGCAGGAAGCCCAGGAACAGATCATTCTGTCCATCTCGTCATTTGCACTTTATGGATTTCCCGAATCGCACGCCGCCAGCTTCGCGTTGATCGCGTATGCCAGCGCGTGGCTGAAGTGTCACTACCTGGGCGCCTTCACCGCTGCCCTGCTGAATAACCAGCCCATGGGGTTCTACCATCCCGCCACTCTCGTGAAAGACGCCCAGAGGCACGGGCTGAAAGTTCTTCCGGTGGATGTGACGAAATCGGACTGGCGGTGCACGTTAGAACCAGTCGTCAATCATCAGCCGTCAGTCGTTAGCGAAGAATCGGTCGTCGGTCATCGGTCGTCGGTCGTTGGCAAAAGGCCGGCTATCAGCCATCAGTCATCAGCCATCAGCCAGGAGGGCTTGCCTTGTTTTGAAGGGGCGCGCCTTCAGGCGCGCCGTGAGGCTGGGGACATTCGTACGGCTTTAGCCGCTGAGGTTGACAATTCCTTCAAGGCAAATGCCCACAGGGGGATGCAAATTCCCTGGGACGAAATCGGCTCTTACACCCACTCGCGCTCCAGCGATTCTCTAAGATCAAATGCATTCAAGGCAGACTCCGAGAGGAAGAGCCCACTAGAATCCAAAGACCCCTCTGTGAATCTGCGTCTCTGTGGTGAGAAACAGTCAGCTCCCGAACTCGCCCTTCGCCTCGGTCTCCGCTATGTACGCGGGCTGCGCGAAGCAGCTGCACAAGCGCTGGTTCGCGAACGTAGCCTCGCACCCTTCACTTCCATTCACGACTTAACCCGACGCGTCCCGGAACTCCGCAAGGACGAACTGACCACACTCGCGGAGATCGGCGCATTGAACTCTATTGGTTCACCACAGAGGCACAGAGACACAGAGACAAACTCAGACACAAACCATGGACAAATCGGAAAGGCTCCTTCTGAAATTTGTGAAAACGAAGGCATGGTTCTCTCTGTGTCGGGGCCTGCCCTGAGCGAAGTCGAAGGGTGTCTCTGTGGTGAAAAAACATCCTCCAACTCGAAACTCCGTGCTCGAAACTCGAAACTGCACCGCCGCGACGCCCTTTGGCAAGTCGAGAAAGCCGTCCGCCGCTCCGGACCACTGCTCGAAGAATTCTCGGAACCTGATTCTCTCTCGCCTCTCCAAGTTATGACCCATGAAGAGCGCCTGGTCGCCGATTTTCACGGGACAGGCCTCACCGTCGGACCGCATCCCATGGCCTACCGTCGTGCCGAAATGAAGGCAATGGGCATTCATCCAGCTTGTGAACTCAAATCGATCCCCAGCGGCCGACGCCTTCGCATTGGAGGATGTGTTATCGCACGCCAGCGTCCCGGTACGGCCAAGGGTTTCGTATTTCTCAGCTTGGAAGACGAAACCGGAATCGCCAATGCCATTGTCACGCCCGACCTGCTTGAGCAAAACCGAATTCTTCTTGTCGCAGAACGTTTTCTGATGGTCGAGGGCATCCTGCAAAATCAGGACAACGTGATTTCTGTGAAAGCTGAGCGTGTGCTCCCACTTTCTGTGACTCAGGCAGCCACCAGTTCACATGATTTTCATTGAAATCGTTTACACACCACTCACAGTCAATCACCGTAGAAAAAAGTTACTTTTTCGATCTCCCTTAGCAACATTTTTTGAGTTTCGCTCTGACAAATCCTCAAGCACACGCGCTATAGTAGAAACATCATCCGCTAACGAACCTTCAGCTCGACCTTTTAGTCCTGAGCGAGAGTGTGCGTATGTGGCTTATCCATCAATTTGACTCTCTTCTTCATTTAGGAGATTGCAAGGAGTACCCGAACATGGCAAAAGCAAAGACCCCTCGGACGAACACCAGCAGCAAAACCAATGGCTCAACCCCTGAAACCGTAACCACCACCGCCGAAATGCAGGCCGCGCAACCGGAACTGAAAGAGATCAAGCGGACCCTGTCGGAAGTTCGTCAAAACGTTGTTCCCATCAACTTGGACGAGGAGATCCGCCGTCGCGCCTACGAACTGTGGGAACAGCGCGGACACGAGCCTGGACACGAGAACGAGCACTGGCTGATTGCTGAGCAGGAAGTCACCGCCCGATACAGCGTCCAGCGTCAGCATTCCGCGTAAACAGTCGGCTCGGCCTGACCTGATACGGCGAACCTGCGCAATTCTGCGCGTCAAGGTAGTTTCGTGCCTGAAGTTCTGCTTATCGACTAAAATCTGGCGCAACTACACATATGCGAGCGAGCAATCGAGCCCCGAAGCCTAGGGGGCCCGCAAGCTGGAAACCGTTGTAAATTCCACCTTACGTGACCCAACGGGTCATATTTAGCCTCAGGTGCAAATCCCACCCTTGTACTTGTGGTACTTGCCCGTGCGGACTGGGCATGAGAAAAAAGTCTCTAATCACTCCGGATCTGGCAAGGACTTGCACACGGTTGCGATTCTTCGGGTCGAATCGCTTGGGTACTCGGATACCCCGCAAAGGTGCTGATTAAAGGGGCTCGGCCCATGCTTCCGGTTGCTCTGGCGGCCTGTTTCTGCAAAGATATCCAAGGGTCTTGACATGACGCAGATAAGTAGCTTGGCGCTGCCTGAAATTGGCAGCTTCGCGCTGTTACTGGCGCTAGCCCTCAGCACCTATTGCCTCTTCGCCGGCGTGTTTGCGCTGGCCGGCGGAAAGGGCTTGGAGCGCCTGGGCGAAACATCCCGGCGAGCCGGTGTCGCCGCCTTTGCTGCCGTGTTTCTGGCAGCGGTGGTGCTTGTGACCGCCGCCTTCAACGACGATTTCTCCATCGCCTACCTGTTCCACCACAGCAATCGCGACCTGCCATTGCCCTATAAGTTTGCCGTCCTGTGGTCTGGCCAGGAAGGCTCATTGCTGTTCTGGTCATTGTTGCTGGCGATTTACGGACTAGTACTGCGTCTCCGCTACAAGACCGACCAACGGCTTTTTGCTTATGCTTCGACGGTACTCGCTGGCGTGCAGGTCTTCTTCCTCCTGCTGCTGAATTTCGCCGCTCATCCGTTCGCGATTATGCAGGGACAAGTCCCACAGGACGGCAGTGGCTTAAATCCGCTTCTGCAGTACCCAGAAATGGTGATCCATCCCCCTATGCTCTACCTGGGCTATGTGGGCATGACGGTGCCGTTCGCATTCGCGCTCGGGGCGCTAATCATGCGCTATCCCGGTGAAAAGTGGATCCACATCACCCGCCGGTGGACGATGGTCGCCTGGGGATTTCTAACTTGCGGCATCTTCCTGGGGGCGCACTGGGCTTACTCAGTGTTGGGATGGGGCGGCTACTGGGGATGGGACCCGGTTGAAAATGCATCCCTGATGCCATGGTTGACCGGTACCGCATTCTTGCACTCGGTCATGATGCAGGAAAAGCGCGGCATGCTGAAGACGTGGAATGTGTGGCTGATTTTCTCCACGTTTTTGCTTTCGATTTTTGGAACTTTCCTCACCCGCAGCGGCGTGGTGAGTTCCGTACACGCCTTTGCTCAGTCCTCGATTGGCACATGGTTTGTTGCCTTCATGGCGCTGGTTTTCGCGGTTTGCGCGTACTTCTACGTAGCCAACCGCTCGCACCTGAAGAGCGAACACAAACTGGAATCGATGATCTCGCGCGAGTCGAGCTTCCTGTTCAACAATCTGCTTTTCGTGGTTGCGTGCTTCACGGTGCTGTGGGGAACATTGTTCCCGGTGCTTTCGGAATGGGTGCAGGGCACAAAAGTGACCGTAGGGCCTCCATTCTTTAATCGGGTCAACATTCCCGTGGCCTTGATGCTTCTGCTCCTGACGGCCATTGGTCCGTTGCTCGCCTGGGGCAGAACCTCGCTGGAGAGCCTCAAGCGAAACTTCCTGTGGCCGGCCGTAGGCGCACTGACCGTGGCCGTTCTATGCGTCGCTTTCGGAATGCGCCCCTGGAAGGACATCAGCTACTTCTATTCCCTGGTAGCGATCTCACTGGCAGTCCTCGTGACTCTCACGGTTGCCTCTGAGTTCTATCGTGGAGGCAAAGTGATTTCCCGCCACACCGGCCAGGGCATGTTTGCCTCAATCGTACAGCTGGGACACCGCAACACGCGCCGTTATGGCGGCTACGTCGTGCACTTTGGCGTTGCGGTCGTAATCATCGGCTTCGTGGGTGCGGCCTTTAACCAGGACAAAGAGAAAGAGATGGGCTTTGGCGACCAGATCCAGATCGGCACATACAATCTGGTCTGCCAGTCGTACACGCAAGACGACAAGCCCAACTACAGTAGCGAGTGGGCTGTGCTCGACGTATTCCAGGGCGGCAAGAAGATCGACACACTCTACCCGGAGCGCCGCTTCTACAAAGCCAGCCAGCAAACGGCGACGATGGTGGCCAATCGTTCCACGTTCAAAGAGGACCTGTACCTGGTTTACGAGGGTCTGAATCAGGACACCGGTAAGCCGATCATCAAGGTGCATTTGAATCCGCTCGTGATGTGGATTTGGGCGGGTGTATGGACGATGCTCATCGGCACGGTCATGGCCTTGATCCCGAACTCGGTGCCGGTTCGAGTGCCTGCGACCGCACGGGTTGAGCCCGCCCCGGTGGGAGCCGGCGACTAATGTCGAATGCCATCAAGCGCGCGGCAAAACGCGTGGCTCAGTTCACGCTGGTAGTTTTCGCATTGTTTACCTTTCTGGGAGTGGGCGACGAAGACGCCCGCTTTAAGGACTTGGGCCATCACCTGATGTGTGTCTGCGGATGCAGCCAAGTCTTGCTCGAGTGCAACCACGTCGGCTGCCAGTATTCCGATCGCATGCGTGGAGAATTGATCGCGGCGATTGATCGCGGCGACAACGACGATCTGACACTGCAGTCGTTCGTGCAGAAGTACGGGGCCACCGTGGTGGCAGCTCCCAGCACCAAGGGCTTTGGCCGAGTAGCCTGGGTGATGCCCTTCGTCGCTCTCCTGGCCGGAATGGCAACTCTGGTTTTTGTGGTGCGCGCCTGGAAGATGCGGCCAACTCCGGCACTTGCCGACGGCATAAGACCTGCACAGGGCGCGGAGCTCGAGCGATTCCGTGAACAGGCAAGCAAGGAGACGGACCTGTGACAATTCTCATTTGTGCGCTGGTTACGCTGGGCGCGCTCTTCTACATCTTCTACATGCCGGGCGAGATCTACACCGGCCCGGTGAAAACCCGCCTCGCTTACCTGCGCGAGCGCAAGGAAGCCGTCTACGAAAACCTGCGGGACCTCAACTTTGAATACAAGGCGGGGAAATTTCCCGAGTCGGACTTCCTGGAGATGAAAACTTCGCTGGAGGATGAAGCTGCCGCCATCCTCGCGGAAATCGCCCGCCTCGAGCAGGCCGCAGCGATGGCTGCTTCAACCCGTGAAAGAAAAGGAGCCAGGGTTTGAAACTTTCCCCCAAGTTTGCGGTGCTTCTGATTCTGACCCTCTGTGCAGGCGCTGCTGCTGAGACTCTAACAGGCACAGTCAAGAACGGAACTACAGGTAAGCCCGCGGCGGGCGACGATGTCGTCCTCATCAAGCTGGGCAATGGCATGGAAGAAGCGGCGCGCACCAAGGCCGACTCCAAGGGCAACTTCAGCTTCAATCTCGACGATCAGGGTCCGCATCTGATCCGCGCCATTCATCAGGGCGTGACCTATCACAAGATGGCGCCTCCCGGAACCACATCCGTCGAGGTCGAAGTCAATGACGTAAGCAAGAAGCTCGACGGCATCTCCGTGACGGCCGATGTGAATCGTTTCCAGGTGGAGCAGGGCCAACTCGAAGTCGTTCGTCTGTTCGCGGTCAACAATACCTCCAAACCACCCAAGACCCAGATGAACGATCACAACTTCGAGTTCTATCTGCCCGAGGGTGCGAAGGTTGTGCAATCGATGGCCAAGACGGCCGGCGGAAACCCTCTGAACTCCGCTCCCGTGCCGCAGGCGGAGAAGAACCGGTACGCGTTCATCTTCCCGTTGCGACCAGGCGAAACGCAGTTCCAGGTTGCCTACCAACTGCCCTACTCGGGCACGGCCACGATCGATCCCAAGCCCATCTATGGGACACAGCATTTGGTCGTGATGTTCCCAAAATCAATGCAATTCGAGCCGGGCTCAGGCGCGCACTTCGAGTCCATGAACGATCCCCAGCAGACTGACGCGACCGTTCAAGTGGCAACGCTGACCCAGCCCGGGCAGCCTTTGGGCTTCAAACTGTCAGGAACCGGCACACTCGCATCGAATGAGGGTGGCGGAGGTGCCGAAGGCGGTTCCGCAGGCGGCGCGATGGGTGGACAAGGCTCAGACTCCCGTCCGGGTGGCGGCCTGGGGCCGCCCATCGACGCGCCCGACCCTCTGCAGAGGTATCGCTGGTGGATTATTGGCGGATTTGCCGCTGCTCTTGCGGTGGGCGCTGTCTACGTAGCTAGCCGGCAACGGGCTACGGTTGGTCATGCCGCCAATGGCGGCGGGGTGGATTTCGATGTCCCCGAGCCACCTCAGCCGGTCACGCCACGAGTGTCAAGACCCGCGCCTGCTCCGGCTCCGAGAGTTCCTGTGGCTAGACCGGCGGCACCTGCACCTGCGACTTCATCCGCCGTCCCTGGTCCATCCATGCTGTTAGAAGCCTTAAAGGAAGAGCTGTTTCAGCTGGAAGTCGAGCATAAGCAAGGCAAGATCAGCCAACAGGAATATGAAAAGGCAAAAGCCGCATTGGACGGCACGCTGGAGCGCGCGATCAAGCGCGGGGCCCAAACCTAGGCAGGACAGCTTAAGCGCATAGGCGCCCTTCTCCTGTATCACGGAGGAGGGTCAGACTTTTTTCGGTGAGCTTTCCCTCCGTTCACTATCCCTCAAGGACTTCCTCCCAAACAGCATCCCACTGATAAGACGCCCGTTACGTCTTACGTGGCTCGCAGGAGCCGACAGCCAAAGTCTACCGAAGCATCCACCAGGGGTACCCAGCATCCAATGGAATACAGGTGCCCCATGGGAAACACATTCAAGACCGCATTTCTGCTGACGGCGCTGACGCTGTTGCTGATGCTGTTCGGACGCGTCTTTGCTGGGGAGCAGGGCATGATCATCGCACTGGTATTCGCCGGAGTGATGAACTTCATCGCTTATTTTTTCTCGGACAAGATCGCCCTGGCCACCTACCGCGCACAAGCCGTAACGCGGGAACAATTGCCGCGCGTCTATCAGGTGGTAGAGCGCCTAAGCCAAAAGGCCGGGCTCCCGATGCCCAAGATCTACGTCATACCCACCGAGTCTCCGAACGCATTCGCGACCGGACGCAATCCCCAGCACGCATCTGTGGCTGTGACACAAGGCATTCTGAATTTATTGAACGACGAGGAACTGGAAGGCGTGCTGGCGCACGAGTTGGGGCACGTGAATAACCGCGACATCCTGATCAGCTCAATCGCCGCGACCCTTGCAGGTGCGATCACGTACCTCGGTCACATGGGACGCTTCGCGATGATTTTTGGTGGAATGGGGGGCGATCGCGACGACCGCCGCGGGGGCGGCCTGGGTGCCCTGCTCATGCTGATCCTGGCGCCGATTGCGGCGATGCTGATTCAGTTGGCCGTTTCTCGCTCGCGGGAATATCACGCCGACGAAACTGGAGCACAGTTGACAGGAAATCCCTATGCCCTGGCAAGTGCGTTGTCCAAGCTCGACGCGTACTCGAAACGCGTGCCCATGGCTGCCAGCCCGTCGACAGCGCATCTGTTCATCATTCAACCGCTACTGGGAGTCAACGTTGGAAGCCTGTTCTCTACTCATCCTCCCATCGCCAAGCGAATCGAGCGTTTGACGGGACGTCCGGCGGAGTTCCAGAGAGCAAGCTGAGAAACAAGATCACTCTGCCTGCAAGATCGCAGTTCCCGACCGTTCGAACCAGAGGACGAAGTCTCGAGGCTAACGCTGAGTTCTGACGGGGGAACACTGCCCCGTGACGTTGGTAACAGCTTCTGCGTCGGTCCCCATAGTAGAATCGCCTTTTGCATGTCCCCAGAGACCGCTACCGCCGCCGCCAATCGCGCAGGTCAACTGGAAACCGCGCTCCGGAGAGTCATCCGCGGCAAGGATGACGTCATCCGGCTGGCTCTGGTTTCCGTCTTCGCCCGTGGCCATCTTCTTATCGAGGGCGTACCCGGAGTAGGCAAGACGACTCTGGGACAAGCCTTGGCTCGTGCTCTGGACTGCAGCTTCCAGCGCGTACAGTTCACCAGTGACATGCTGCCCTCGGACGTTCTGGGCATTTCGATCTACTCCGCCATCGAGCAGCAATTCGAATTCAAGCGCGGCCCGGTATTCACCAACATTCTGCTGGCCGACGAGATCAATCGCACTACTCCTAAAACGCAGTCGGCCTTGCTCGAAGCCATGAACGATGGTCAGGTCACGGTGGATGTGCAATCTTACCCGCTGCCTCAGCCGTTCCTGGTCATTGCCACGCAGAATCCGGTGGAACATCACGGAACTTACCCGCTGCCCGAGTCGCAACTCGACCGCTTCCTGATGCGAGTGCACATGGGATATCCCGACGGCGACGCGGAGCGCGAAATCCTTCGCTCCACGGCCGGGGCCGTCCAACTGGACAGCCTGCGTCCAGTCCTGACCGGCGCTGATGTTCTCGAAATGCAGCAAGCTCGTCTCGCAAGTGCGAGTGGACGATGCTCTGGTGAGCTATGCGCTCGCGATCATTCGCAAGACACGAGATACGGAGTTCCTTTCCCTGGGGGTTTCTCCCCGCGGTTCCCAGATGCTCTATCGAGCCGCGCAAGCCATGGCTTTCCTAGAGGGCCGCAATTTCTGCACTCCGGAAGACTTCAAGCCGCTGGTCGTACCCGTCTTCGCACACCGCGTGGTGGTGAGCGGGTCCTACTCCTCGACCCTTAGGAAATCCGACCAGGCCGAGCAGGTGATGCGCGAGATTGCGGAAAGCGTGCCTGTACCGGTGTAGGAAGGCAGTTCTCAGAAGGGCGAGGATTCCGAGTCACGATCAGTCAAGCGGCATCTGTCGCTTTTGTGCTAGTTTCTTGAAGGTCTCCAATCAAAAACTGAGAACCGGCAACTGAGAACTGCCTTCCATGACTATTCTTCGTTTCCTCATGCTTCTTTCCCTGATCGTCTGGATCGGCGGAATCATTTTTCTTTCGTTTGTAGAAGCACCCACCGCATTTTCAGTCGCTCCGACCCGGCATATGGCGGGCACGCTGGTGGGACATTCCCTTAGCATTCTGCACTGGATGGGCTTGTTCTCTGGCGTCGTCTATCTCGGAAGCTCGATGCTGCTCAGCAGCCTCACCACCGACTCCGCTCAGCCCTTCGCCGTCCGGCATGTGCTCGTGCTTGCGATGCTTCTCCTGACGGTCGTTTCACAATTCGGAATCTCTCCGAAAATGGCCACACTGCGCGCCTCGTTTGGTGACATCGATTCTGTTCCAATGGATAATCCCGAACGTGTCAGATTCGACGTCCTGCATCGCTGGTCCGTGCGACTGGAGGTCGCAGTTCTGGCTTTGGGAGTGGCCACGGTATTTTGCACAGCACGGTCACTTCCCTGACCCTCGCAGGCAAGGTTCTACGCTGCGTTTGGTCTCGCCCCGCCATTCATTTATTCTGGAGTGTTTCATCCCCGCCGCCCAGCCCAACTGTATGCGCAGAGTGCTGAGAGCTGACGGCTGAAAGCTGCTTCTTATGAAATCCGGAATCATTGGCCTGCCCCAGGTGGGCAAGACATCTCTCTTTCGCATGCTCACCAAGGCGACTCTTTCCGCTCACGCGCTGGCCAATCCACGGGAGGCTCACATCGGAGTCGCCAAGGTCCCCGACGATCGCCTCGACCGCTTGGCTGCCGTCTACAAGCCCAAGAAGCTGACCCATGCTTCGATCGAGTACGTCGATGTTGGAGCCATTGGGCAGGACGCATTGAAAGAAACGGCCTACATCGGCCACTTGCGACAGGTCGACGCCCTTCTGCACGTGCTGCGCGCATTCGAAGATGACTCAATCCCTCACGTCGGCCCCATCGATCCTTTGCGCGACATCAAGAACGTTGAATTCGACCTGATGGTCAGCGATCTCGGCCAGATCGAAAAGCGACTCGAGCGTCTGGTGAAAGACCTCAAGAAGATGCGCTCGCCCGGAACTCGAGAAAGAAAACGATTTGCTCCTCAAAGCCAAAGCTCATCTGGAAACGGAGAAACCGCTGCGCGAAATGGAAATGACGCCCGAGGACAAGAAGCGCATTCGCGGTTTCATGTTCCTGAGCGAGAAGCCCATGCTGTACGTGCTGAACGTCAGCGAGACGCAGGAACTCGGGAAGGCACTCGAAAGCGCCGTGGCCAAATACAACCTTACCGAAGTGGCCTCCCGCCCCAATGCCGGCGCCACCGCGATCTGCGGCAAGGTGGAGGCCGAACTCGCCGAAATGAGCGATGACGACGCCGCAGAATTCCTCTCCAGTTACGGCCTCACCGAGAGCGGCCTGGCTCGTCTCATTCGCAACACCTATCACTTGCTGGGCCTGATCTCATTCCTGACCATTGGTGAAGACGAATGTCGCGCGTGGACAATCCCTGTGCACACGCGCGCGGTCGAAGCGGCCGGCGCGATCCACTCCGACCTCGAGAAGCACTTCATTCGCGCCGAAACCATTCGCTGGGACCAACTACTCGAAGCCGGATCCGAAGCCAACGCCCGCGCCAAGGGTACACTTCGCCTGGAGGGCAAGGACTACATCGTGCAGGATGGTGATGTGATGCATATCCGGCACAGCGGATGAGTCACTTCCCTCTGCTATCATCTGCGAACAAAATGAGCCCGATTCTCACGAGCATTCTGCTCGGCCTGACCGCCGCCGGCGCTAACATCTTCGGCGGCGCCATCATCGTTCAGAGGAACTGGGAGCGCCGTTACCTCAAGTATTTCGTCGCACTCGGCGCCGGATTTATGCTGGCCACCGCCCTGGTGGAGGTCGTGCCCACCAGCCTTGAAATCGGCGGCAGGTATGCGGCTTTCTTAGTTCTGCTAGGCTACCTGATCATTCATTTCTTCGAGCACACGGTCACGCCCCACTTCCACTTCGGCGAGGAAACCCACCAGGACGAATTCGTCCATCCCCATAAGGGATTTTCCGTCCTGATGGGATTAGTCATACACACTTTCTTCGACGGCATCGCCATCGCCTCCGGATTCCTGGTTTCGAACTGGCTGGGATGGATCATCTTCCTCGCCGTCTTCCTTCACAAAATTCCAGAGGGATTCACCGTGTGCGTCGGTGATGTTGGCCAGCGGTCGCAGTCGCGGGTACGCCTGGGGGGCATCCGTGCTCCTGGGAGCTGCCACGCTGGCCGGAGTCCTCACCATGGCACTCTTCCGCCATCAGGTAAACGAAGGACTTCCTCTGGCGGGCGGGGTGACGATCTATGTAGCCGCTTCCGACTTAATTCCGGAAGTCAATAAGGAACCCGGTGTCAGGATGGCGCTGGTGGTCTTCTTAGGAGTGGGATGTATGTTTCTGCTGGATCACTTCTTTCACTGAAGAAATACCGAGCCCCCGATGTTCAGAGATCACTGCGGGCGCCGCAAGCGCCATTGGCTCGGTAACAGGTACTTGAAACTTACTAGTGTTGGTTACTCCACCTGGTGCTTCGCCGTGTACCCGTCCCTCGCGTAAATCTGCACCTTCACGTCCTTGCCCTTCTGGTCTCGGACCTTCAGTGGACCACCGTCGGGAGCGACTAGCTCGATCTTCAGCTTGCGGTAGCTGCCGTCCAGCTTGGTGTTCGTGGGGTGATAGGCGATCGTGTACTGGTTCCGAATGTCAGTGCCGACATCGTGGAAGATTTCGGGCAGTTCGCCCTCAAAGCGCGGGAAGTAGGCGCGGCCACCCGTGATGTGAGCGAACGTATTCAACTGATTATCGGCCTGCAACCAGTCGGTGGTCATGATGCCGCCGGCGCCGCCCATCATGGCGTCGATTCTTTCGCGATACGCACGCCCGATGCTTACGGCATAGATCGTGACGTTTTGCGTATTCTTCAGCTTCTTGATGATCTGGTCGAGATTCAGCTTGCTGAACGTGTCGCGGCCGGTTGAGATCAGAATGATGTACTTGCGTCCCTCAATGGTTTCGACTCGGTCGATCGTGTCGTACAGCGCGTCGAACAGGTTGCGCTCCGAGAAGCCCGGGATGCGCAGCATGTTCAGCGCTCCCATCACGGCGCGTTTATCCTGGGTAAAGTCCGTGAGGATCTCCGGCTTCATGTCGTAGGAAACGACCGCAATCCAATCCTCCGGCTTCAGCGTTGCGGCGAAGTTGTACGACGCGTTCAGCGCCTCATACATATAGTTCAGATTTGTCGATGCGTACTCAATCAGCATGACTGCCGTGATCGGGGCGGCCGACTGATTGAAATTGGAAATCGCCTGGGGATTTCCGTCCTCGAAAATCTTGAAATTCTCTTTCTTCAGGCCCGGAACGAACTGCCCGTCCTTGGTCGTGACCAGCACGTCGAGGTTGACCAGCGGCACGTCGACCTTGATGGAGTAATCGGGCATTCCCTCGATCTTCTTGGGCTTGGTCGGAGGGGGCGGAGGAGGCTCTTCGTCTTTCTTCCGCGGAATCGCGTACGGACCGACGTCGTTGCCGGGCCCACCGGCTTCCGGAGGGGCTTCCTGCTTGTTGGGATTCTGCGGGGTGTTCGCGGGCGGCGGTTGCTGCGATTGATCTTGCGCCACGACTCCCGCGGCGAGCAGCGCGACGGCTGCAAACACTAGTGTTGGCAATAGTTTACGGAGGATTTGTTTTTGCATGGTGCCCACTACTGTTCCCCAGACGGGTTACGAAAGTAAAACATTCTCTCGCAATATTCTTAATGTTACTATAGACGCAAAGTTGCACGATGGGGATGTTTTGCGTGCCCTAACGTGCTCCTCCTCCCGGCAACGACTTGCCATCGTTCGGAGTCTAAACTAGTTGGGCTTTAGCCGAGTTGGCAGGCCTTCAAGGTAATTTCATGAGAAGAGTTGTCCTTCCGTTAGTTGTTCTTTCCTGTTTCTTCACCCTTCTTGCGACCGCAGCTGAAACGCCTGGCGCGCGAGCTCCGAAGACGACTGAGACCATTCCAGTCAGCCAGATTCACACGGGCATGCGTGGCGTTGCGTATACGGTTTTTGAGGGCAGGACGCCGGAGCCTATGGACGTCGAAGTTCTTGGCGTACTGAAGAACATGAACGGGCCCAAGGGCGACATCATTCTCATTCGCTTGCATGGCACCAAAGTCGAGTACACCGGCGTGGTTGCGGGAATGAGCGGCAGCCCGGTTTACTTCGACGGCAAGCTCGCGGGCGCACTGGCGTTCCGAATCGGCGAATTTTCAAAAGAGCCAATCGCGGGCGTGACCCCGATTGCTGACATGTTGGAGATCAATGCCTTTGACAAGAGCCCGGGCGGAGCCCCCTCCGACGCAAGTGTGGGGTTGGCGAAGGCCGCTACTAAAACTTCCGGCCCTGGAGAGCCTGGCAGCCTGCCCGTACAGAACTATGCCAATTACCTGAGGCCGATCGAAGCTCCACTTGTGTTCAACGGGTTTAGCGAAGAGACGGTGAAGCTTTTCGCTTCGCAGTTTGCTTCCGCGGGCATCGTCCCCGTGATGGGTGCAGGTTCCGTCAGTGATGCGAAACAGCCTGAGCCGCTCGAGCCCGGTTCCGCCATCAGCGCGATCCTGGTACGCGGCGACATGGATATCGCTGCAACGTGCACGATCACATATCTGGATCCCCAGCGTCTGCTGGCGTGCGGGCATCCCCTTCTACAGTTCGGAAGTGTCGACCTGCCCATGAACAAGGCCGACGTCCTGGCAACGCTCCCCTCGCCGCTGAATGCCTTCAAGATCGTCAATACTACCGAGCCGGTCGGAGCCTTTGTGCAGGACCGCCACACCGGCATCATGGGCATTTTGGACAAACAGCCCGACATGATTCCTGTCACCCTGACGATCAAGAACGGTGATGCGACCAAGGAAATTCACTATGAAGTGCTGAACAACGCGCGCCTGAGTCCAGTGGCCATGATGGCCACCGTGTTCAATGCGCTGCACGGTATCAACGATTACGGTGAGGAAACTACTTATCGACTCAAGGGCGTGATTAGCGTCAAGGGCTATCCGGACGTGAAACTGCAGAATATGTTCGCCCCGACCGATTCCGGGCAGCCAGCTGCGTTTTTGGCAGCGCTCTCCCTGGGCGATCGCTTTGGCCGCATCTATGACAACCCGTTCGATGTGCCCGCGGTCAAGGCTGTGAATCTCGCCTTTGATCTGGTGAAGCAACGTCGCTGGGCCCGATTGGAGAGCGCGCGCGCTGACTTGACGGAGGCGCGTCCAGGCGACGAAATTACGGTTGAGACCGTGCTCGCCCCGTATCGTGGCGATCGCGTGGTCCACCAGATCGCCATCAAGATTCCCACCTCTGCCTCGAAGGGCCCGCTGCGCATTCTCGTAAGCGATGGCGACACACTCGACCGCATGCGTCGTGGAATGCCCATGATGGCTCGTAAACTCGATCTCGCTTCAACCATCGCGCTGCTGAACAAGGAGCACTCCAATAACCGTGTCTACGTGTCGCTGCTCGAAGCCGATCCGGAGGCCATGGTTGCCGATAAGGTGATGCCGACCCTGCCGCTCTCTGTCATGAATATTATGGAAAACATGCGGGGCACGCAGGAGATGGTTGTGTTGGGAGAATCGCAGGTTAACGAGGCTGCGACCCCGCCACTCGACTTCGCCGTTGCCGGCGCACAGGTACTGACGATTACGATCAAGTAGCATCAGCCGTCTTGCTGTTCTGGGTCCCGTGTTACCCTGAACCTTCCCGCGCCACATACTGAATATCGAGGTACAAACTTGCACATTCAGCCGCGGATGTTTGCCATCCTGCTTGGTATTTCCCTGACCACCACCGCCTTCGCCGAAGGCACTCGCACCTGGGAGCAATCGAAGTTCGAAGAGCTTGCCAAAGGCACCGCCACGGGCATCGCCATCCGCAGCATGGGCGGTCTCGAACTCGCACCTGCGTTCAAGCCGCTCTACACGGCACCGTCGACCTACATTTGGTCGATTACCTCCGATGACGCCGGCAATATCTACGCCGCTGCCGGCTCTCCGGCCCGCGTGTACCGCATCACGCCCGACGGGCAGGCCACGACTGTCTTCGAACCCACCGAATTGCAGGTGCAGGCACTGGTCGTCGACAAGAATGGCGTCGTCTACGCTGGAACGGCGCCCGACGGCAAGGTCTACAAGATTGAGCACAAGACCGGCGCCAAGATTGATCCCACCGCGAAATCGAATCCGCCGGACAAATCCAAGGGGCAGGTCGACCCTAGCTGGACGTCTTCCGTGTATTTCGATCCGGGAACGAAGTACATCTGGGACCTCGCACTCGACAACTCCGGTGACATCTTCGTCGCCACCGGCGACAAGGGCGAGATTTATCGGGTTACGCCCAAGGGCGAGCACTCGGTGTTCTTCAAAAGCGACGAAGCTCACATCCGGGTGTTGGCGCTCGATCCTAAGGGAAACCTGATCGCCGGTTCTGATGGCAGTGGCCTGGTTTATCGCATCTCGCCGTCGGGAGAGGCTTTTGTTCTATACAGCGCACCCAAGAAGGAAATCACTGCCCTCGCGCTGGATGGCGCGGGAAACATTTACGCCGCAGGCGTCGGCGAAAAACGTCCCAGCTCCGGAATGATGCCTGGCTTCGGGCAGCCTACTGGACCTACGCCCTCCACCTCGCCTGCCGCGACTCTGCCGCCGGGAGTTGTCCTCACGCCCACCCAAGGTAGTATGACAGGCATGATGAACTTTCCCGCGCCCGGCGCGGGTGCCTCCGGTGGCTCTGAGATCTATCGAATCGCGCCCGATGGCTCACCAACGCGGCTCTGGACGTCGCGCGAAGATATCGTGTATGCCCTGGCCTTCGATCCCCAAGGACGCTTGCTTGCGGGTACCGGTAACCGCGGACACATCTTCGCCATGAAGGGCGAAGACGATTTCACCGACCTGCTGAAAGCAGGCACTTCGCAGGTGACCGCCTTCGCCAAAGCTCCTGGCGGTGGTCTGTACGCCTCGGGAAGCAACCTGGGCAAGATTTTCGTGCTGGGTCCAGCGCTTCAGATGGAAGGCACCTACGAAAGCGATGTCTTCGACGCGAAAATTTTCTCGCGCTGGGGACGTGCCGATTTCCGAGGAACAGGCAACATCGAATTGTTCGCCCGTAGTGGCAACGTCGACAATCCCGACCGCAACTGGAGCCCCTGGAAGAAGATCGACAACCAGACTGGGGCTACCGGGATTTCCGCGGCGCGCTTTGCACAGTGGAAAGCTGTGCTGCACACAGGAAGTCCAGCGCCGCGATTGGACAGCGTGACACTTAACTACCTGTCGAAAAACATGGCTCCCGACATCGACGATGTCGGAGTGCAGGTGGCAGTCCGCTACCAGCCCCTTCCCAAGCCAATGGGAACGCCCGTGGATCTAGGCAGCGGCACTTCCGGAGTCACACCAGTCCAGCCGCGCTTCGAACCTCCGGTGCCTTCTACGCACGATCGCGATTCGCTGGGTGTGAAATGGGTAGCGCACGACGATAATGACGATCAACTCATCTACTCTCTTTACTACCGCGGGGACGGTGAAACCCGCTGGCTTCTTCTCAAAGATGGCCTGACCGACAAGTTCTATTCTTTCGATGCCAGCCTGCTGCCCGACGGCGGATACACCTTCAAAGTGGTCGCCTCCGACGCTCCGTCCCATACACCCGGGGAGGCACTCACGACCGAAAAGGAGAGCCCCCGCGTCGAGATTGATACCACGCCGCCACGTGTCGAAAATATTGCCGCCGCGGTTGAGGCCGACAAGATCCACGTAACCTTTCGCGCGGTGGATGGGTTCTCCATCATCAAGCGAGCCGAGTATTCGATCGACGCCGAAGATTGGCAGTACGTCGAACCGGTTGGCCAGTTGGCGGACTCGAAGACTGAAAATTACGACTTCAAGGTCGCGATTCCAGTGGATGATGCGGTCACTGGATCAGCCTCGTCGGCCGTTAAGGGAAAGAAGAACGACCCTGTCTCCGGACCGGTGGAGCACGTCGTGGTGGTGCGAGTCTATGATCGCTACGACAATATGAGCTCTGTGAAAACGGTGATCCGGGGCAGGTAAGGGAGTGTTGAGCTTCCTAGAGTTCTTAACCGCTAAGGACCGCCAAGGTTTCCCGAAGGGCGCAAAGAAACCCTTGGCGAACTTCGCGAGCACTTTGCGGTTAAGAGCTTTGTCCGAACCGTGGTCGGGGTGATTCACGCCTCGGTGACCGAAGTCGCGGGATGTAGTTGATCCGCATTCCTCAGTTCCGGAAACCACCAAGCCCACAGCGCAATCACAACCAGCGTCCCAACTCCGCCCAGTACAACCGCAGGAACAGTCCCGAACCAGTGCGCCGTCAGCCCAGACTCGAATTCCCCCAACTCGTTCGATGCACCGATGAACAGCATATCGACTGCGTTCACGCGCCCGCGCATCTCGTCGGGCGTGGCAACCTGCACCAGCGTCGCGCGAATGATGACGCTGACCATGTCCGTCGCGCCCACCAGGAGCAAGGCGATCAGCGACAGCACAAGGCTGCGCGAGACTCCAAACAGTATCGTGAACACACCGAACCCGGCCACGCACCACAGCATGATCATTCCTGCTTTGCCCCGGATAGGCCGGTGCGCGAGGAATAACGCCATGGTCGCCGCACCCACGCCCGGAGCGCTGCGCAAGATACCAAGTCCCCAAGGCCCAGTCTTGAGAATTTCGCTCGCATAGACCGGCAGCAATGCCACCGCGCCTCCGAGAAGTACCGCAAACATGTCGAGCGAAATCGACCCCAGCACGACTTTCTCGCGCCAGACGTAACGAAACCCGGCCATCACAGTGTGCACGCTCATTTCTTCTGCAGGTCGCACCTGCGTTTTCGAATGAATGCGGAGGGTGGCGGCCCAGGCAACGACGCTTGCGATGACGGCCGCTCCGTACACTACAGTCGGCCCGCGAAAAATCGCATACAGGACTCCACCCACTGACGGCCCAAGTATGAAGGCCGCTTGCAGCGTGCTCGCATTCCAGGCAACCGCTTTCGAAAAATATTCCACCGGCACCAACTGTGGCAGCAGCGCGCGGCTAGCAGGCCAGTTGAAGCAGCGGACTACACCCAGCAGGAGCAGCACGGCGTAGATCAGGTGGACAGAAAGGATGTGACGCAGCGTGAGGACGAGAAGCAGCCCCGAGCACAGCATGAATCCGAAGTAGCAGACAAGAAGCAACCGGCGCCGGTCGTGGCGATCGGCAGTGTGCCCCGCGACCAGAAATAGCAGAACCCCTGGCAGAAATTGCGCCAGCCCCACGAGGCCAAGGTCGAGGGGCCGGTGCGTGATCTCATACACCTGCCATCCCACCGCCACCGACTGCATCTCCACAGCGGTCACGATGAAGAAGCGGGCAGTCTGGTAAAGCGTGAAGTCAGGATAGGCGAAATTGATCCTGCGGAAGATGAAGCTGCGGGCTTCCCCCATTACGTCTACTTTGCCACAAAACAGCATGGGGAGGGACGAACTGCTCGACGCCGTCGGACCCCAGACCCTGCGATCCACGGGAAAGTCAGCATCCGTCTATAATCCGCAGTGGCTAATGCCAACGGCCAATTGCTAATTGCTGCCTTTCATGCGCTTCGAGCTTTTCGTCGCAACCCGCTATCTCCGCGCCAAACGGCGTCAGGCCTTCATCGGCGTAATTACGACGATCTCCGTGCTTGGGGTTGCAGCCGGCGTCGCCTCGCTCATTGTGGCCTTGGCCATCAACAACGGCTTCCGTCAGGACTTGCAACAGAGACTCCTGGGTTCGACCTCGCACGTCAGTTTGCTGCGCGTGCAAAGCGACGGCATCAAGGACTGGAAGCCCCTGCTGGAGCGTCTGAGCAAAGAACCGCACGTGGTGGCGGCCGCGCCCGTGATCTACGAACAAGTGCTGATCTCCCGCGGTCCGCGCGCGCGCGGCGCAGTGCTCAAAGGCATGATCCCCGCTTACGAGCGCAGGGTTAGTGATCTGCTGAACACGGTGAAGATCGGCTCCGCGGATGCACTGAATGAGAATTCGCAAGCTGACATCCCCTCCGGTGTATCACAGGCGCACTCCACAGCCGACGCGGGCAAGAATATCAGCGCCCCACAGGACACGCAGTCCGGCCAGTCTCCAGATTCCCTCACCGCGGTCGGTCAGCGTGTCGCCGCCATGGCACCCATCATCCTCGGCAAGGACATGGCCGACGAGCTGGGCGCCACCGTCGGCTCGGTCGTGCTCGTCACCAGCCCTCAGGGGGAGCTGACGCCGTTCGGAATGGTGCCCAAGTACAACCGCTTCCGAGTTGTTGGAATCTTCAATTCGGGCTTCTACGACTACGACACCTCCTGGGCCTTCACCCGCCTTTCCGATGCGCAACGACTCTTCGGACTGGGCGACCTGATATCTGTGATCCAGTTCAAGGTCGATGACATCTACCAGGCCGACGTAGTCGCGAAGGAACTGGAGCAGACCGCCGGCAAGGGTTTCATGGCCACCAGTTGGATGGAGCAAAACAAGGCCTTATTCCGCGCGCTGCGCCTGGAACGCGTAGTAACGTTTATCACCATCGGCCTGATCGTATTCGTGGCCGCGCTCAACATTCTGATTTCGCTCATCATGATGGTGATGGAGAAGACCAAGGACATCGCCGTGCTCATGTCGATGGGAACCCGCAAGTCGCAAATTCGCCGCCTGTTCATCGCGCAGGGGCGTTCTGATCGGCCTCATCGGCACGGCAATCGGGCTGGTGCTGGGTTATGCCCTTTCGTGGGCCGGCGCCCACTACCATCTGATCTCGCTCGCGCCCGAGGTTTATTCCATCGACTACGTGCCCTTCGCGCCGCGCCTGATTGACGGCGTTCTGGTGGCATTGGTCGCCATTGGTATTTCGTTCATTGCCACGATGTACCCGTCCTGGTCGGCGGCCCGGATCCTGCCCGCCGAAGCCCTGCGCTACGAATAACGCAACTTGATTGCCGACACCGCGAAAATACAGTGCTTATTTTTCGGAGCTACCGTGGCACGGACCCGTACCCTGTGACCAAGGTCACATTGCATTGGTCAAGAACGGGTATAAAGTTTCCGCCATACGAGTTTTAGAACTTCGGTCCGCCGCATTCCGGCACGCCTCGTGATCTAATGGACACAAAGCAACCCGGATGCATCTAAGTTTCGCTGGCGATCTTGGCCGCTGGCAGAGCGGGTTGCAACTGCTTCCTGTATCGAAGGAGAGGTCAGTTGCATCTAATTGCCACGGAGCCGATGTTGCGGGTGGCGGGTTTGAAAAAGGTCTTTCGCTCAGGCGAGTCGGACCTGGTGCTCTTTGAGAACTTGTCCTTCACAGTACAGAAGGGAGAAATGCTCGCCATCGTCGGCGAGTCGGGCGCGGGCAAGAGCACCTTGTTGCACATCCTGGCTGCGCTTGAACGTGCTTCTCATGGTGACGTATACTGCGCCAACTTGCAGTTGAATTCGCTGGCGGACGAGGCCGCGGCGGATTTCCGAAATCGTGAAATCGGTTTTGTGTGGCAGTTCCATTACCTGCTCCCCGAATTCACGGCCCTGGAGAATGTGGCAATGCCGCTGCTGCTGCGCGGGCAGTCCTGGCAGGCGGTTGAGGAAGATGCCAAGCGCTGGCTGCGCGAGGTAGGACTCGAGCCGCGCGGGCATCACCGCTCCGGAGAACTTTCCGGCGGCGAGCAACAGCGAGTCGCGTTAGCGCGAGCACTGATCACTCAACCGAAGTTGTTGCTGGCAGATGAGCCTACCGGAGACCTCGACGGGCGCACGGCCGAGTCGGTTTTCGAATTGATTGCCAGGTTACATCGCGACTACCAGCTCACCTCCCTCATTGCGACTCACAACCTCGCGTTTGCGCGTCGCTGCCACCGCGTGTTGCGGTTGCATCAGGGACACATGGAAGAGGTAGTGCCGGAGTCGCTGCCCGTATGAGAGCAGTCGAGTGCTGTGAAGGACGGGAGGTCAGGACACCACGGTGCGCGAGATTGAGAAATGACACTGAAGTCCATAGCACTGGAGTGCTATGGGTGACTCCACCCCTAGAAAAACGTTTCAAGGGGGTTGGGTTCGTGGCCTTTTGATTGCATAATGTCGTTAGGGCCAAGAGTTCTCGGGCGAGTAGGCATTGGTTCCCGACTCCCCGAAGAACTCAGCAGGAAGGGGCTATATGTTCGAACGCTATACGGAGAAAGCAAGGCGCGTTATCTTTTTTGCGCGCTATGAAGCCAGCCAGTTCGGGTCTCCCTACATTGAAACGGAGCACCTGCTGCTCGGACTGTTGCGCGAAGATAAGGCCCTGACCAATCGTTTCCTACGCTCTCATGCCTCGGTTGAGTCGATCCGCAAGCAGATTGAAGGACATACTACGATCCGCGAGAAGGTGTCGACCTCGGTTGACCTGCCCCTGAGCAATGAATGCAAGCGTGTGTTGGCCTATGCCGCCGAGGAAGCAGAGCGCCTGTCGCACAAACACATCGGAACCGAGCATCTTCTTTTGGGGCTGCTGCGGGAAGAAAAGTGTTTCGCTGCGGAAATTTTGCACGAGCGCGGACTACGGCTCCCGACGATTCGGGAGGAGCTAGCCCGCACCAGTCAGGAAAAGGCCCAACCGCAACGGCAGCGTGAGTCTTCCCTGCTGGCGGAGTTCTCGCGCGACCTGACCCAGGCTGCGATGGACAGCCAACTCGATCCGCTGGTTGGGCGCGAAGGCGAAGTCGACCGGGTCATTCAGATTCTCTGCCGCCGCACCAAGAACAACCCGGTGCTGATCGGTGAACCGGGAGTCGGCAAGACCGCCATCGTAGAGGGTCTGGCCCAGCGTATCGCGGACGGTGAGGTTCCGTCATTCCTGGCCGACAAGCGTATTCTCGCTCTGGACCTCTCTCTGATCGTCGCCGGTACCAAGTACCGCGGTCAGTTCGAAGAGCGCCTGAAGACCATCATGAAGGAACTGATGGAATCGCAGAACGCCATCATCTTCATCGACGAGTTGCACACGCTGGTCGGAGCTGGATCGGCCGAAGGTTCGCTCGATGCCGCCAACATCCTGAAGCCCGCACTTTCCCGCGGCGAGATTCAGTGCATTGGCGCCACCACCCCCGGCGAGTACCGCAAGTCGATCGAAAAAGATCGGTCGCTCGAGCGCCGCTTCCAGGCAGTGAAAGTGCCGCCACCGGACGAAGTCAATGCCACCAAGATTCTGTTCGGGATCAAGGACCGTTATGAGAAGTTCCACGCCGTCACTTACACCGACGACGCCATCAACTTCGCGGTCTCGCATTCGAACCGCTACATCCCGGACCGCTTCCTGCCTGACAAGGCGATCGACCTCATCGACGAGGCCGGGGCGCGCGTGAAGCTGCGCCAGACCTCGCTCCCTGAGGACATCACCGAAGTGCAGAAGCGCATCAAGTTCATCGTTCACCGCATGGAGAACGCCATCGCGAACCACGAGTTCGAGAAGGCGCGTTTCTACTCGGACGAGGAACGCAAAGAGCGCGAGAACCTGCGCGCTCTTCGCGAAAAATATCATCTCGACGAATCTTCCACCGGCGTGGTCGGCCGCGAGGACATCGAAGACGTGGTTTCGCGCTGGACGGGCGTGCCTGTCATGTCGATCAAGGAAGAAGAGTCGCAGAAGCTGCTGCGCATCGAAGAAGAGCTGCACAAGCGGATCATCTCGCAGGATAAGTCGATTACCGCGCTTGCCCGCGCCATCCGCCGCAGCCGCGCCGGCCTGAAGAGCCCCAACCGGCCCATCGGCTCGTTCCTGTTCCTTGGCCCCACGGGCGTCGGCAAGACAGAAGTGGCCCGCACTCTGGCCCAGTTCATGTTCGGCAGCGATAAGTCGCTGGTCCGCTTCGATATGTCTGAGTTTATGGAAAAACACTCGGTCTCGAAGCTGATCGGTTCGCCTCCGGGATACGTGGGCTACGAAGAAGGCGGACAGCTTACCGAACGCGTGAAGCGCGCTCCCTACTCCGTCGTCCTGCTGGACGAAATCGAGAAAGCGCACCCGGACGTGTTCAACATCCTGTTGCAGGTGTTTGAAGACGGCCAACTCACCGACGGTCTGGGCAACACGGTGGACTTCAAGAACTCGATCATCATCATGACGTCGAATATTGGCGCTCGGCACCTGCAGAGACGCGAGGGTCTTGGCTTCCAGTCGTCGAAGGAAGACATGGTTTCGGAGAAGGTCGAAGATCTCGTGAAGAACGAAGTCAAGCGGACCTTCAACCCCGAGTTTCTGAACCGACTGGACGAGATCATCCTGTTCAACGCGTTGAGCGAGAACGATCTGATCCAGATTCTCGAACTGATGGTCAGCCAACTGAACCAGAATCTGGCCCAGCGCTCGATCACGGTGACCGTAACCGACGAAGCCAAGAAGTGGATTCTCAACCAGACGCTGACCGACCGCAGCTACGGAGCCCGTCCGTTGCGGCGCGCGTTGCAGAAGTACATTGAGGACCCGCTCTCGGAAGCGCTCATCCAGGGCACGATCACCACCCGGCCCGCCTTCATCGAAGTCTTCCTCGACGGTGAGAAGCTGTACTACCGTCCGGTGGATTCGGAGAAGACCGAAGGAGTGCTGCTGTACGAGAATTAGCTGTCAGCTCTTAGCTCATCAGCCGTCAGCGAAAGCTGGCGGCTTTTGTTTTTCCACGCATCATAGTCTCCCTAGTCATTAATGGCCTGATACGCCAGCACGCGCACCTGATTGTCCAGCGTCAACCCGCCCGTCGGATGTAGCTGCCCCATAAAGATCACGATCATCTGTTCCTTTGGATCGATCGTGAATGCCGTGTAGAAGAAGCCTCCCCATGCGTACTGGCCCGGAGAGCCCAATTCGGCGAGGGGCGCTTTCACGCCATCCACGCCAAAGCCCAGTCCAAAACCCTGATCCGGCCCGATTTTTCCCAGTTGATCCTGACTCATGAGCTCTACAGACTTGCGACTGATCAACCGGGTGTTTCCCCATTTGCCGCCATCCAGCATCATCTGGCAGAAGCGCGCGTAGTCGGCCGCTGTTGAGACTAACCCGGCACCACCCGCAAAAAGCTTCTTGGGACCACGATACGGGTAGTCTGCTGAATACGAGAACGTTCTTTCCGTGATGGGACTGTCCGGGAAGCGATTGAGGCCTTTGTCCGAATAGTAGGTGTAGACCGTGGCCAGCCGCTCAACTTTGCTTTCGGGCAGATAGAAATACGTGTCCTTCATTTCGAGCGGTTCAAAAATGCGCGTGCGAAAGAATTCGTCCAATGGCTTGCCGGAGATCACTTCCACCAATCGTCCCAGCACGTCCACTCCGAGGCTATATTCCCATCGCTCACCAGGATTGAAGAGTAGCGGTTGCGCGGCCAGGCGTTTCACGTTGTCCTCAATCGTGCCATCGTATTGCAGCAGTCCGGTTCCCACCTTCGCATCGTGGTAGAAGTGCCCCAGATCTGGGTTCGAATCGTAGGTGAGTCCCGAGGTATGCCGCAGTAGGTCGCGAATCGTAATCTCTTTAGTCGCCGGAATCGTGTACGGCTCTCCGGACGCCGGTTTCACCAGCACCTTCATATTCTTGAATTCGGGCAGATACTTCGAGACCGGATCGCCGAGTAGAAAGTGCCCTTCTTCATATAGCATCATCACAGCAACGCTGGTGAGCGGTTTGGTCATCGAGCAGATGCGAAACATTGCGTCCGGACGCATCGGCTTGCCGGCTTCGCGGTCCATCATCCCCTGCGCCTTGAACCAGGCCACATGTCCGCGACGCATTACCAGGGTGACGGCGCCCGCGATGCGCTTGTCGTCAATGTCGTGCTGAACCGCTGTGCCAATTCGTTGCAGCCGCTCGCTGGAGAGTCCCACCGTTTCCGGTTTCGCAGTCGGAAGATCTTGAGCGAACGCACTCGCAACCAGGACCAGAACGCAGAGTGAGGTTGGTAAGGTGTTCCGAAAGTTTCTCCAGCGGGGAGAATCCATGGGCTATTTCTCCTCTCGTCATCGAAGTGGAATTGTAGGGCTCGCGATTGTACAACGTCACGTGTCGGAATGGTCAGCTTTGAAGAGTTAGCGCGCCGATCACCGTTCTGAAATGATCTTTCGGATTTGTTCATCCCAACGCCAGGGTATCTTGTGCCCCTGTAAGTGGACTCCACCGATCCAGCGGTCGACACCGTTCAACGCGACATGATCATCTTTGCCTGCAAGAACTCGCCGGCCAGTGTTGGTCAACGTCAGCTTTGCGCCGTTGAACTTGTAGCTCCTGACGCTGCCGGTGAAAGGGGCAGCATAGCTGAGCAGGGGATGAGGCGCTGTCAGCAAGTTTCGAAGCACGTCGAGCAACAGCAAGTCTGCCACGGTTTCTGTTCGGAGAACCGTAGTAACTACCCAGACTGCCTGCATCTCACGCGTCGACTTGATCACATTCAACAATCTGGCTTCAAGCCGCGAGAGGCCGCCTCGCCTTCCCGGATATTCCTGAAGCATTCGCTCGATAGCCTTCAAACGGCCGGGAAGAGACGGCTGTCTGGATCGCAGCTCTCGCTCGAGGGCGGTAGGCGACGAGGAACGAAAGGCTCGCCACAGCTGCGACGCCTGCTTAAGCTGAGACCTCTCCACACTTCGGCGACCGGCGTAAGCTTTTTGCATCTGCTCCGGATTGAGTACACCACCATGTCGGGAAACCCATGAAAGCGCTCGCGGGCGAACCTTTTGTTCGTCGAACCAGCTAAGCACCTGCGCGAGGCTGAGGTGACAAAGCGTGCAATTCGAACCGAACCACAGGACGATCTCGTCGTATTCGCGATAGCGGCGAAGCTGGGTGTCCCGCTTGTCGAATCCATTCGTGCGCTTACCGTTTGTCCAGAATTTTGAGCGCACCTGGCTTAAGCGGTGGAGTGTAAGCCCGCCGGGCACCGGCCCGGAATAGAGTGCGTCCCGCCAACTGAGAATATCGTGCACTCGAGCCGACAAAGCTCGCTTCAGACCCCCGCCAGTCGAATCGCCATCGACGATGTGGAGCGTTTTCATTGACCCGAAAAAGGGTACACAACAACACACTTCATAGTGTCAGCGTGTGGGATTCAGAACTTGTTTGCGACCCCAGCCCTGTAAACGGAATCCTAATTATTGTTCCTCTCACCGTACATCGTCAAAAGGAGTCCCATGGAAAAGGTCAACCTCGCCGACAAGTTTGCCAAAATCTCGGAATACTGGAAGCCCTACATTGCCGGTGAGCTCAACGGCCAGCTGGTCAAACTCGACAAACTGAAAGGCGAATTCGTCTGGCATCACCACGAGAACGAAGACGAGCTGTTTCTGGTGGTGAAAGGCCGTTTCCGCATGGAACTGCGAGACCGCCACATCTGGGTCGAGGAAGGCGAGTTTCTGGTTGTCCCCCGCGGGGTCGAACACCGGCCGGTGGCAGAGGAAGAGGCTTGGATCGTGCTCTTCGAGCCCGCCTCTACGCTCAACACCGGCAACGTACAGAACGAACGAACCCTGCGCGAGCTGGAAAAGGTGTAATCGGCCCCCTGTTCCCGGCCCCAGCTTCCGGCTAAGTTTCTGAAAAGTCAATCCTTGTCTGGTACATCGCCTTCCGTTCCTAGGGAAAAGACTGCTTTTCCGGCAAGATAGTCGGGTAGCAACGAACCGCCTGTCACCCTCCCCAAGCAAGCGTCAACCAGGCCACTATGTCCGAGCAAGAACGCAAGCCCGAAGTCGACCAGGCATCCGAAAGTTGGGCCTGGCTGGTCCAATCCGCCGTAGGTCTGCTGCTGCTGGTTGGTACGGGATTAGTGGTGCAGTACTATGCGCCTCCGCCCACGGACGATCTGCAGGATCAGGTTCGCCAACTTCACCAGCAGGTCGAGACCCTCAAGCGGGAACAGGCCATGCCGGTGATGGTCCTGAATCGGTATCGCAACTCGATTTGCTACGTCTTCGGTGTGTACCAGGTAGGCTTTCCGCACCAACCGCCCAGGCTACGGGCCCGAGTTTCGGGAACCGGCTTTGTGGTGGCAAGCGGACTGCTGGCCACCAATCGGCACGTAGCCGAGCCCTGGTATGGCGATCCGGAAGCCGATGTGCTGATCCGTCACGGCGCCGTGGCGTCTCTTGAAAAGTTGGTCGCATTCTTTCCCGGATCCCCAACACCTTTCGAAATCACCCCGTCGGTGGTTTCTGCCCACAGCGATCTGGCCGTGCTGCATCTGGAATTCACAGCCCTGACCCGCGGACTGGCGCCGCTGCCCTTGGCCACGACAGCTACGCCCCCGGGGGAACTGGTAACGGTTATCGGATATCCCATGGGCGTGGCGGGCATGGTGGCGAAATCGCCGACCGAGGTCTATGAACGGCTGGCTTATCGTCATGATGACATCAATGCCGCCAGCGAACTGGCAGCTCTGTCTTTGATTCGGCCTTCAGCCACCGTCGGGCATCTTGGCGACGTGGTCGGCGACAAACTGATCTATGATGCGCCCACCGCGCACGGCGGCAGTGGCGGACCGGTCTTCAACTCCGCCGGCCAGGTGATCGGCATCAACTCCGCCTTTATTGACGGGTTCTCCGGTGGGACTCTGGGCATATCGGTGGACGCGCTGCGTCCGCTGATTGACGCTGCCCAGAAAAGAGTTCCTGCCTCGAACATGCACGTCATTGAGTCACAGCCTCGGAACTAACGTACCCTAAAGCTTCGAGCGATGAGCTCGAAGAGCGACCTGCACGATTGACCTCCCTGGTGGTTCCCAACACTCTTCGCGTAACCGTTGCGAAACTTCGCGGTTAAAGGCTCTTTCCCGAGCGCTCGAAAGTCCCGATCCATCCCGGCTCACGCACATGCTCGTCGTGCAAACGCCGCAAACGCGCAGCCATTACCCCCTGGCGCCCCAGGTACCCCACCAGTTTGCGACGATCGGATCGCTCCACCACCGGCAATCTGCCGATATCGTTCTGCAGCATTTTGTTCGAAGCTTCCGAGATCAGCTCATCCGGAAACGTAACGATCAGATCGTGGGAGCCAGCTTCCAAAACGGTCAACGTTCCACTCGGATGCTGGTCCAAGGCGCGCAGAACGTCTCCTCGTGTAATGATCCCAGCGAGCTTGCCTTCATCGTCCACGATAAAGAGTCCCTGATGATGGCTGACAGCTGGGTCGTGCACTGCGATCTTCTCCGCCAGCTCACCAAGCCGCAAGGATGCCGCGATGGTTGGGACATCCCGATCCATCGTCTCGGCGACCGCCACCTGTTGCAGGACATCAGTCTCGTAATCCTGGTGAATGCGCAGCCCGCGCCGCGCCAGCTTCTCGGTCATGATGGATGAGGTCGGCATGAACAGCATAGCCAAAGCGTCGGCGATCACACTTACCAGCATCAAGGGCAGTACTGCGTTGTAATCTCTAGTGATTTCGAAGGCGAAGATGATGAACGCAAAGGTTGCCCGCGAAGCGGCACCGAACACCGCTCCCATGGCGACCAGGGCGAATGCGCCAGCGGCCAGGTTCGCGGATGGAAACACCCGGTTCACAACCAAGGCAAACACGCCCCCCAGCGCCGCACTCGACATGAACATCGGCGCCAGCAACCCTCCGGATGTCCCAGATCCCAAAGAGATCACCAGCGCCGCCGCCTTCGCGATCATCACGATCAGCAACAGTTTCAATGCCAGCTGGCCATTCAGGATGTCGCTGATCGTGTCGTAGCCGACACCCAGTACCCGCGGAACGAAGTAGCCAATGATTCCCAGCCCTAGCGCGCCAATCGCTGGCCACCACAACTCGTCCACGGGCAGCTTCTCGAACTGGTCCTCGACCCAATAGAGCAGCTTGCTGAATCCCACTGCCGCCAGCCCGCAGATGACGCCGAGCAAGAGATAAAACGGCAAAGCCCTGGGAATACCGAAATCCATGGTCGCAACCGTGAACATCGGTCCCGCGCCCAGCAACTGCATATGCACCGCGGTCGCCAGCGTGCTGGCAATTACCAAGGGAATAAACGACCGCGATTTGAACTCGAACAGCAAGAGTTCGATTGCCAGAATCACACCAGCGATCGGCGTGTTGAATGTCGCCGACATCCCTGCTGCCGCGCCGCAGGCTAGCAACACCTTCCGTTCGGATGCAGTCGTGTGAAACACCTGACCCACCAGCGATCCCACCGCGCCGCCCGTCTGAATGATTGGTCCCTCGGCTCCGAAGGGTCCGCCCGTTCCAATGGCGATCGCAGCTGAGATCGGTTTCAGGATCGCCACTCGCGGCTGGATGCGGCTGCGGTTCACTAGCACGGCCTCCATGGCCTCCGGGATACCATGCCCCTTGATTTTCGACGTCCCGTACTTGGCCATGAAGCCGACGATGATCCCGCCGATCACAGGCGTGACGATGACCCACAGGCCCAGGTGATTTAGGCGAGCGCTGGTGAAGGCTGTGTCCCAGCGGTGGTAGAAGAACAGATTGGTGAATAACCCGATCAGTTTGTACAGCGAGAAGGCAACAACGCCAGCCAGAAGGCCGATTGCGGCGGACAGGAATGAGACCAGAACGATCCGAAACTGTGCCTGAGTTGTAGGGTCACCCGAGCGGTAAACCGCACCCGTTCCCGAACGGTTGTCTCCGGCGCTTGTGGAAGTGCCGTTACCACCAGACTCTCCGCGATTTGGAATGGACATGCTTTGCTAAATCATCCCCTCTTCCGAACGGCCGGCTTACGGCGCGAGCCGTTGGAGTTTCCGGTTCCTCGCATTGCCCGACGGAGCGCCTCAACTAGCGCTGGACCAGCCGAGCGCAGTTCCGCCCGGTGGTGCAACGACAGTTCCTGCAACACCTTCTCGCCCTTAGGAGTGAGGGCAAGCAAAACCTCTCGACGATCTTCGCCGTCACGCTTGCGTCGCACATAACCGGCTGCGGAGAGCCGGTTCACAAGTTCCACCGTGCTGTGGTGCTGGATCTGCAAGCGCTCGGCCACTTCTCCGATGGTGGGCCGTGCGTCGTTCGGCAGGCCTTTGAGGCTGAGCATGAGCTGGTGTTGCCTTGGCTCCAGGCCCGCGGCACGGGCCGCCTGTTCGCTGAAGGAGAGGAAGCAGCGTATCTGGTAACGCAGCTCCGCCAAAGACACATAGTCCGACAGGGTGAGTGTTTCCATGCCGCGGATTATATCGTAGCAAGACAAAGATCCTGTATGTATCGTATCACGATATACTTAACCTTGCGAGTGAACAGTTTCCAACTTCACGTCTTCGTGCCGGCGTTGAGAGACATCGACCGTTGAGAGAAATCGACCGTTGAGAGAAATCAATGCGGAGCCCAGGGAGACTCCAGTCGAACGCAGTCGAAGGGCCCGCGCCTGCACGCGGACTCAGACTGATTCACCTCTTTCCGCCGCGTGACCGAGGATGGGAATGCTTTCGGTGTACTAATGGAAGGCTCAGCAGGTTCGTCTGGGAGCCGCCCTTGGCCGCCGCATCCTGCCTCATTTACAATCCTCGGTTCCCACTTTGGCCTCACGGAGAAGCCCTTGATTCCGCGCTATACCCGCCCTGATATGGGACGCATCTGGAGCGAAGAGAACCGCTTCCGCACTTGGCTGGCGGTCGAAGTCGCCGCCACTCAGACGCTCGCCCAGGCCGGAATGGTTCCCAAGGACGCCGCCAAGGCCATTCAGGAACGAGCCGACTTCAAGGTCGAGCGTATCCAGGAGATCGAGGCTGAGGTCCGCCACGACGTCATCGCCTTCACCACGGCCGTCGCCGAGATCGTGGGTCCGCACGCGCGCTGGTTTCACTATGGACTGACTTCCAACGACGTCGTAGACACAGCGCAGGCCCTGCTGATTACCCAGGCATCGGCGATCATCGCTGAAGATCTGCAGCGCTTGGCGGAAGTGCTCAAGCGGCGGGCTTGGGAGTTCAAGGACACGCCGCAGATCGGCCGCACTCACGGTGTTCATGCAGAACCCATCACATTCGGCTTCAAACTCGCGAACTGGTATTCGGAGACGCAGCGCAATATTGCGCGGTTTCAGGAAGCGGCGGAAGGAATGAGGGTTGGCAAGTTCTCAGGCGCCGTGGGCACTTTCGCGCACCTTTCTCCGGAACTCGAAGAGAAAATCTGCGCTCGGCTGGGATTGAAAGCCGCCGACATCTCGTCCCAAGTCATCCAGCGCGACCGTCACGCGCACTATCTGGCGACGCTGGCGGTCATCGCCTCCACTCTCGACAAGATCGCGACCGAGATTCGCCACCTGCAACGCACCGAAGTCCGCGAGGCAGAAGAGTTCTTCAGTGAGAAACAAAAAGGCTCTTCGGCGATGCCGCACAAACGCAACCCAGTCACCTGCGAGCAAATCAGCGGGCTGGCTCGCGTGGTCCGCTCGAATGCCCAGGCCGCTTTCGAGAACGTGCCCCTGTGGCACGAGCGCGACATCTCGCACTCCTCGGTGGAACGAGTCATATTGCCCGATTCCACGACCCTGGTGGACTACCTGCTGGAGAAGACGACCAACCTGATCGACACCATGTTCGTCTATCCCAAGCGGATGCTGGCGAACCTGGAAAGCACAAAAGGCCTGGTATTCAGCGGACAGCTTTTACTCGACCTGGTCGAGCACGGCGTCTCCCGCGAAGACGCCTACCGTACGGTCCAGGGCCACGCCATGCGGGCCTGGAAAGAGGATTTGGATTTTCATCAGCTTGTGCTCAACGACGAGAGCATCACCAGCAGGGTTCCGGTACGACAGATCGAACATGCTTTCGACTTGAAGCGACAGCTTCGCAACATTGACAAGATTTTCGCTCGAGTGTTCAAGGAAGGTAGTTCTCAACGCGAGCGGAACCCATCCCTAGTGGCAAAGGAGAAGGGCTTGGGGCGGGCGGCGAGTCGCCGCGAATCTCGCCGCCCCTCTTCTAAGCGCCGCATCGGATAGGACTGTCACACTCCGGCCTCAATTCACGCCGGTTGCGTGATCATCATTTGGTCGCACTGCTACTGTCCACGACAGACACGGCCTGTCATTCCCCACAGAACTGTCATCCCGCCACAGAATTGTCATCCCAAGCGCAGAGAGACATGGCCGAACAGAGTCGAGGGACCCAGTGCTCGGCGGCGATACACCAAGCGCGACGATATTTTTCACGTCGGCCTTCTCGCGCTCCAGCCCCGCGCAGACAGGGACCGACCACTGCTTAGTAGCTACTCCGACTCCCGCTGCACCTCTCCCAGCAAATGCATCAACGACTGCAACTGCTCCGTCCGCAAATGTCCCATCATCCCTCGTACAAACCCACTCACCGGCCGATCAAGTCCCTTCAGAAGTTCCAAACCTGCCGGCGTGATGCTGGCCCGCACCACCCGCCGATCCTTCGCGCCCCGACTACGCGTGACTAAGCCACGCCTCTCCAACCGGTCCAGCAGCCGGGTAATGTCTGGATCCCGGCTGATCATGCGCGCACCCACCTCAGTACACGGAAGGCCGCCAACTCCAGCACCACGCAAGATGCGCAGCGCGTTGTATTGGGTCGGGGAGAGCCCATGGGGCTTGAGCCACTCCGCCATCTTGCCTGCCAGCCGGTCGGCAGTGAGCAGCAACTCAAGGTAAGCACGCTCTTCCAGACTGGCGGCACGTTCCCTCGGCTTGGGTGGGACCAAAAGCTTACCCATGTAAGAAACTTAGTCGTCATAACAGCAATCGTCAATCCAAGGATCCATCGAAACCCTTATCACGGAATATGTTAGAGAGAACCGGACCCTGTGCCAGGCGGAAGCATCCCAGATTCCCCATCAGGCATCAAATAATTAACTGAACAGTTAGTTAATTGGGGTTGGAAAACCTCAAGAGGATGGAGACAAGGGAAATGAAAAAAGTTACGAGCATTATTTCTTCTGTTCTGCTGGCGGGATTACTGAGCGTCGGGGCTGTAGCGCAGACTGCAAGCGCCACCCGCTTCGACTCAAGCATTCAGACGAGCGTCACCAACAAGCTCGCCGAAAAAGGCAAGTTTCAGGCAGTAAAGACCAGTGTTGAAGATGGCATCGTGACCCTGACGGGCACGGTCGACCTGTACCAGGACAAGCTGGACGCCGCCAAGACAGCTCGCAAGCTGAAGAACGTGCAAGGCGTCCGCAACCTGATCGCGATCGCCGGACCGAACGTGGCTGATGCGCAGTTGACCGAGCAGCTCTCGCGCAAACTTTACTATGACCGCGTGGGCTGGTACGACAGCGCGTTTAACTATTTCACGCTAGGTGTGAAGGATGGCGTTGTGACTCTTGGCGGGCAGACCTACAACGACGTAGGCAAGGATTCCGCGTTGTCGATCGTGCAGCGGATGCCGGGCGTGAAGGATGTCGTCAACGACGTCAAGGTTTCACCCGTGTCGAACTTCGACGACGGCCTGCGCCGGCGCGCCCTGCGAGCGATCTACGGCTCCTCGGCGCTAGGAAAGTATGCCATCGATCCGGCACGACCGATCCGCATCATCGTGGACAATGGCCACGTTAGCCTGTACGGCACAGTGGACAGCCAGATGGACAAGACGATTGCGGGCATGCGAGCCAACCAGTTGTTCGGCGCCTTCAGCGTCGAGAACAATCTGGAAGTCGTGAACAGTTCAAAACAGGGGATGTAATCCACTCCTCTCTCCAAGGCACGGCGCAAGCCGTGCCTCTTTTTTTCAGAGAGTATCGCCCGCGCCCTTCCTTCGTGAGCTTCGTGCAACCTTGGCGTCCTTGGTGGCTAGCTTTTGATCTTCTTCGCGAGCAGAGGAGGAGTTGACCACTACAGCCGATTAATCAGCGACGCCACATATCCTGCGCCAAACCCATTGTCGATATTCACGACGCTCACGTTCGACGCACACGAATTCATCATGCCCAGGAGCGCGGTCACTCCCTTGAACGCCGCGCCGTAACCGACGCTCGTCGGGACAGCGATAACCGGCACTCCCACCAAACCTCCGACTACGCTGGGCAACGCACCTTCCATGCCGGCACACACAATGACGACTCGGGCCTTGGATAGCACCTCGCGATTGGCCAGCAGCCGGTGAATCCCCGCGACCCCGACGTCGTACAGATGCTGGACGTCGTTCCCCATCACTTCCGCTGTGACCACGGCCTCCTCGGCAACTGGAATATCACTGGTTCCCGCGGAGACCACAGTGACGATTCCCTTCCCGTATTTTTCGGGATCGCGTTGCAGCACAATGGCGCGGGCGACTGCGCGATATTCCACACCGCGAACCTTCTTCTTCACCGCGGCAAACTGTTTTTCGTCAGCCCGCGTTGCCAGAATGTTGCCACCATGCTTGGCAAGCTTGGCAAAGATGGCAGCCAGTTGTGCGGGTGTCTTTCGTTCCCCAAGAATGACTTCGGGCATACCGACCCGCAAGGCGCGATGATGGTCGACTTTCGCGAATCCCAGGTCCTCAAAAGGCAAGTGCCGCAGACGCGCGACCGCATCGTCCGGAGAAAGCGTCCCACGGCGAACTTCGTCGAATAGTTTCCGGATGGAGGCAGAGTTCAATGGGGCACTCAGCACTCAGTATTCAGCCGAGAGGGGTCTAGATTAGCATCCCCCATCCGTTGCCACCGATTACCGGCTGAAAGCGGCGGTTGACTCCGCACGCTGTTCCAGGAACAACCGGTCGAAGAGCGACTCCTGAATGCTGCGTGCTGATTCCTGCTACTTCGCCTTCCGCCGATTGCCTCGCAGCTTGTGCACGAGGTCGAAGTAGAGACTCCGGGCTGCGGACGGCTCTTCGACGTGCGCCAGAAACAGACTCCGCACAAATCCGGGAGTGACCCGGCCTTCCAGGTAGGTATCGTAGAGGTCGCAGCCGAGCAGGTAGCCCAGTTGTTGGGTCAGGTACTCGAACTTCGGGCCGCTGCTGCGAATGCCCTCATCGAAGGAGCCGCGCACTTCCTCGCACTGACGGGGGTTCACTTCCAGTGATCGATGGAGCAATAGGAAATTCAGCGTGCGGATCGCTTCGGCAAACGGCAAACCTGTTTGCCGTTCCACATCCTCGCGCGTCTGGTCGCTGAGATCGCGCACGTCGCTTTCCCGTACGGCGGGGCGCGCGGGATACAACACACGCGATCCGAAGTACGCCAAGGCATTCTCAAGCACGCGCCCGTAGAAGAAGTCCGACGGTTCGTCCGCTGCCTCGTCGCGCGCCGCCACCCGCGCGGGTAACCCGCGGCAGGCATGATGCAGAAACCGCGCGGCCTCTTCCGCTGCATACATCATCTGCAGTTCGTGCATGTAGAAGGCATTCACCTGCGGCAGGTAGGCGCAACCCCGATCTTCCACGCGCCGCAGCATGGCGGCCCGCTCTTCCTCGCTCACTCCTTTTCGAGAAAGCAATCGGTGCAGTAAGGCGTCCGAAGACCGGAAATATACCTCCGGCAACAAATCGACCAGGAATTTCGGCTGCGTAGTGTTGTGCTCGGAATAGCGGTTAATCTTGAGAAAGCGAACCAGCCCATCAATCAGATTGTAGACCGTGGGCGCGAGGTCGGGCGCGTCTGAGTCTTCCTGACGCCAGCGGTCCAGGCACAGCCGGTAATTCTCATATTTCTCAAGGGGAGTTGCATTGAATACGCAGATGACGTCATCGGTCACGCGCACCGCTTCGACCCGATCGTGCTGCTCTCCCGCAGCCCGCCAGTAGAGTGCGTCGACGTTCTGCAATACCGTCAGTGTCCTCTCCTCGGGCAGTACTTCCTGCAGCGCGCGCGGCAAGTGCGCAGGGGCCAGGTGCGACTCGCCAAACAAAACCAGGATCACGGCACAGGGATGCTTTTGCCGGACTTCGACGATTTTGTTCGCGGCGTGGCGATCGCGGGCACCGATCTTGCGCAAGTCCTCGCGCGGCATGCAATCCAGCCCGTAGATCGCTTCTCCATGTTCTCGAGCGGTCACCAGCACCTCGTAGAACGGAACCCAGTCGTAGCCCCAGTCGAGTTGAAAGCGCATGCGCTGGCGCAATTCGTTTTCGTCGATCTCACGCCGCCACCACTCGTCCAGAATATGCTGGTCGCGCGCGAAAATCGTCTCCAGCCCCAGTACCACAGGTCGATCCCCCGCCAGCGCCCGCTGCTCCAGAAGCGATGCCGTAAATCTCTGGCAGGACGGAAGAGCGTGGTAATCACCGATCAGAACCAGATCGGCTCCGCGAACGGCTTCGTGTACCTGCGCGGAATCTAGAACCGCCTGATAGGAACGGTACGCCGCGCTGAAGTCTTTGAGATACTTTCGCCGCCCGTTGGGATCGTTGGCCCGAATCTCGCGTTCTACACCCTCCAGCGCGTGCAACTGCGCAGCGGAACGGCGCGATCGCAAGTAAGCAGCGTTTCCCATCATTCCCGTTGTAGAGCCGGCGTACCGGCGGCTGGCATCCCGCCCTCGCCTTGACTCTCAACCACGGCCTCCCTATGCTCGACCTTCGTGATCCGTACGACTGATCGCAGCCAAGGAGCCCTTTTTGCCCCGCGAGCCTCAAAACCTCATCATTGCCACGACCGGGGCCAGTGGTTCCCTCTTCCTCAAACATCTGTTGCTCGCGGTCGAGCGCGACACGCGCGTCAAAACCGTGAACTTCATCGCCTCCGACAGCGGCCTGCGCGTCCTGGCCGAGGAACTCGCCATCAAAGGACGCAATAACCTGGTCGCCCAGTTGCTCGGCAAGTCCTCCCGTAAGATCCAGCCGCAAACCAACGCCGACATCGGCGCCAACGTGGCCAGCGGTTCCTATCCCAGCGATGGGATGATCGTTCTGCCCTGCAGTGTTGGAACGCTGGCTCGCATCGCCAATGGCATCGCTTCCCACCTGATCGAGCGCGCCGCCGACGTCACCCTCAAAGAAGGCCGTCCCCTGATCCTTTGCGTGCGGGAAACGCCGCTCAACAAGATCCACATTCGCAACATGTACCGCGCCGCTGACGCGGGGGCGACGGTCTTCCCGCTGATTCCGACCTTCTACAACCGTCCCAATAGCCTCGACGTGATGGCGCGTGAGTTCGCCTGCCGCGTGCTGGCCCATCTCGGCCTGCCGCAAGCCGGCGCCTACCGCTGGAAAGCCTGAGAGCTCTGCAACTTGGGGAGGACAGACTTCCCTGTGGGGATACTTCTAGTGTAGGAACGCGAGAGGACAATCTCTAGATAGCGTTCGGACATGTACTTTCGGGAAGGCTTCGCATCTACAGATACAAACTTTCCCTTTTGAGAGGGTTACTTACGATTTTTGCAGGCTTATACGCGTGCAAACCTAAGCAATTTGAACGTAATGATCAGGTGATTCTGACTACCACCACAGCAAAGAAAGCCTTTAACCGCGAAGACCGCAAAGGTGTGCGAAGGCTCCGAAGAGATTCTTTCGCGGCCTTCGCGAGTTTTTCTTTGCGTACTTTGCGGTCAAAAGCGTTTGGCAGATTCACTTTCCGACGGGCTCTGAATCGAACCTGTAGCCAAGGCTTGTATACCACTGGTTGTAGTTCATCTGCGCGCCTCGAACCACGGTGTATCCGCTCTGAAAGAACGTGTGGTTGGTCAGGTTCATATCCAGCGACGTGTCTACAAACTTTGAACTGTTGTTCACGGTAAACGACGAAACCAGATTCTGGGCCCCGAACTGCGCATCCCACATCATCCGGTCGCCCAGATGGCGGGAGAGCGTTAACACTTTGTAATCTCCCTGACCGAATGAACTGGCGAACTTCGAATAACGGAAGTCCGCTCGCAACCCCGTCCGCCCAATTTCGTCCCACGTGAACCCGTACATCTGGTTCAACGTTCGTCTGGTGTCGCCCGTCTTATCGCTTTGTCCAAGCGTGGTGTACAGGAAGAAATGCCGGACCGGCTCAACCCTCACTCCAAAGCTGACGCCTTGATACAGCAACTTGTCCACGAGCCCGGTTCCGACTAGCGCAGTGGAAGCGGTAGGCACATCTCGGAAGTAGTTGTGGTAAATGTCAAACGAGACGCGACGATAGCGGCTGAAGATGCACGGTCAGGTAGCTGCGACTGATGCCAGCGCCAGGATTGATCCCATTTGTGGTCAGCCCCTGCGGCGCATCGACAATGAGATCGTGATACACCGAGACCGAGCGCTTGAAAGAAACGCCGTTTTCCAGAAACAAGAACGGACGGTCGAGTTGCCACTTGATGGTGTTCAGCGCAACCCCAGTCGTGCTGGTGTAGCGAAAGTCTTCGTTACCGCCTTCGAAATTGACGAACGTTCCGCCGATGCGGCGATCGGGGTTGTAATGCCATGACGTCGGATCGGGCGTCGAACCCGCAAACGCGCCAACAGTGACTCCGGAAGCGACTCGTCGGCCAACGTATCCACCATCAATCGTGTCCAGACTGCTAGCCCACGGCAGATACAGCCGTCCAAACCCGGCCACCCATTTCGAGTCCGGATTGTCGTAAGAGAGTTGCATGGTGTACGTCTTGCTCAACATGTCCTGCAACGTGTCTTCGCCGGTGCGTGATCGTCGCGTCATGCGCCCGCGCCAGTAACCCTCCAGGTTCCAATGCGTGCCTCCAATGCGCGTCATATCGGTGCGAGCGACAAAGCCCAGCGGTCGAACTGCTGCCGATCGAGGAACCGCTGGCGCTCAAGCCGCTGTAGTCAAAGCCGATCCGTGCTCGAATCCGACTTTCGGGTTCGGGAATACTAGGCGTTCGCGCCTGCGTGGGCTCCTCCTGGCTGCTTGATCCCTTCGTGAAACTCTCCTTCTGCGGACGCTCCCGCAGAATCGGATGGAAAGCGCGTTTCGCAGCCAGCGCGTCGGTCTGTTCCGCTGACAGGTACGCCCAATCTCCGGGCTTGATGTCACGCTTTGCTCCATGGACTTCGGTCACGGCGGACGTATCCGCCACCGAGACTACCTGCAGCTCAGCTACCACCGGGCTGTCATCGTCCGCCGCGATGAAGCGGGTGGCTCCCTTCCTCGATTCGCGCACCGACAGTCGCATCCCTTCCTCGAGCCCTAAGCTGCGACCACCCGCGAGGTAGACAACGCCTTCGGCCACATACTTCACCTTGAAACCCATCCGTGTGCGCTTAGTGCTGGCACGAAGGGCCGCCGGAACGCCTGGGCCCATGCTTCCATCCATTCCCGCCGCGCTCGCAAGCAGTGTGGACGAGTCGGATTCCCTGGACGACGAGGGCGAAGCCGGCGTCCCCGCAACCACATCGCCCGGGGCCATCGGCAGCACAGTCAATGCGATCGTATTGCCATCCGCCACAAGCCCGTACGGCCGGCAATGGTCTAGATCCAGCACCAGCCGCGTCAACGAATTGTCCTGACCAATCCGTACGCCTTTGACGCCGTCCTGATTCACGGGAATGCGCTGGCGCACTCCCCCCGTCATGGTATTCGGTAGTTCTAGAACCAGCCGGTCTGGGTTGGTCGCAACCACGACCTTGGGACTCACCGGCCCGCTGAGCTTCACTTCAACCCGGAGGTTGTCCCCCTCAGAGAGGACCCTCACGTTCTGGATTGCCGCCGTGGGTGTTTCCGTGTTCCTGGCCAAGCCTGGAGACACGATCAGCATTAGCACGCAAAACCGTGCTAGAACCTTCATGATTTTTCCTTTGCTGACGGTGGTTCCGCCGATGTCGATCTTCGTCTTTGAACTACTTACGCACGTGCAACGCTCGAGTGGTTGCAGTCAACCAGTTGTCCATGATGCTGTGGCACTCTAGGCAGTCCGTGGAAAACCCTTGTGCCTGGTGGTTGGGAGATTTCGTCTTTCGAAAGTCGTCCAGGTGACAACTAACGCACTCGGTCGACAAACCCTGGCGATTAAAGGGACCGACCGTGCCTACCTTGTGACAGGAGTAACAGTCGACCGCCGCATGCGCCCCGATCAGCGGGAAGCGGTCCTGATGCTCATTGATGTTGTGGATCGAGACCTGCCATCCGGTGTCGCGATGGCAGAGATCGCACTGGGCGGTGTTCTTTCGGCGGTGGATATCCGCGTGGCAGTCCTGACATTGATTGCCGACTTTCGTGAACACCAGGTCACTGTGGCAATCCTGGCAACCAACGCTCTTGTGCATCCCGCGCAGCGCGAAGCCAGTCTTCCGATGATCGAACTCTAAAACGTTACGAAGGGGTTTCCAACCCTGCGGGGTATGGCAGTTCTCGCAGGCGACCTTCAATGCACCGTGAGGACTTTTCTCCGGGCCCGACTCCGGCTGCGGTTTGGTACGCGGAGACAGGCCGATTTGGAAAAGTAATAGCGTATGCAACAACAGCACGATAACTTGCAAAAACGTTCACCCTTATTCGTGGAATAGATCGCGCCGGTTGCGCCCAAGAAAGCCTCCTTTCCGGCAACGCCCCAGTTACTCTGCGAGGAATTGCGATCTGTAAGCTGGATTTAACCAGACGCGGTGGGATGAGCACATATCTGACAGGTACGGTGCCGTTGGGACAGTCTCATTAGTACAGGCATTCCTGTACTTATGTAGGGAAGAAGACCGTACGCGGATTCGGCCGCAATGTGCACAGCGAGCCAATCGCTAGTTCTCCGACTGTTTATTCCACGAACCCTAGGCTCGTCTCGCTGAAAAATGATGAAAGGAAAAAGATGAAAGGAAAAATAGGTAGTTGCCGGGAATGTTTTGAACGCGTCGGCGCCAGCTAGCCCGCTTCTCGCAGTCGTTCGGCGCGCGTTTCCAATTCCGCAATCTCCTCGTCGAGACGTTCTGGATCGTACACACCAGCTTCCAGTTCGCTGGTGTAGCGCAATGCCAACTCAACCCGGTTGGAAATCCCGGCCCGCGCGAAAATATCGCGAATGAAATTCTTCACTACGCCTTCGGTAGTATTCATCAAGCGCGCGATATCAGTATTCTTCAGCCCTGATCCCACCAGGATGGTGACGCGAAACTGCGTGGGCGTCAGAACGTCCATCAGGTTGTCGTCGCGCGAAGCGCCCACCACTTGTCCTCCGATCCTTGTCCCACTTTCTCATAAGCGTGCGCAGCGACGAGGACATCCTTACCCCATCGTGGCCTCGAAAATACCTTAGTCGTCCCTCAAGGATTCCCAGTAAGATGCAAACCCCTGTCCGCGCGGAGACTCGGCAGGCCCCGTACCTTTCGCGGCTACACACTTTCGTGCCGGTTGACGTCGACCGGGTGGTCGTACTAGTCTGCGATTACACCGGAAAGGAGGTGGTCGGATGACAAGTTCAGATGGCAGTAGTACCAAAAGACCAGGTGAGGTGGCTGAGACTTAGAGCGGTCGCTCTAAGCGGGGCTTCCCGACGTGCCGCAAGGTCCGAACGGAGGCTACAGCCCGCACACTACCGGTGAGTTAGGGTTGCGATCCGCCCAGCAGCAGGTCGTGCTGGGACCCGGAGTTGCCGAAGAGGCCACGTAGAGTGACCACCTCTTGGTCAATCCCAACAGTACCACCGGCGGCCCGCGCGCTTCCAAGTGCGCGGGCCGTTTTGCGTTCTTGGCCGGATCTCGGCCCTTTCACCACTCCACACATTGGTCATCCTGAGCGGAGTGAGTGGAGAGTAGTCGAAGGACCCCGCAACAGAATGTAGCACTGGCAGGCTGAAGCTTTTCTGCCAAGGACCGCGGGAGCCCTGCCTCTCAAACAAACCAGTTTCTCAGCCCCCGCTTCGAGACGACCGAGTACAGTAATCCCATGGCCCGTACTCGCAACTCAAAGAACTTCCTCCATCGACATTCCCTCAGTCTGACCGCCGCCGGCATCGTCATTCTGTGGATCACTCTCTATCGACTCTCCGACCCCTCGACCCACGTGGGCGCATTCTTTGGAAACGCGATCGCCGATTGGATGGGTGTTGTCGTGACTGTGCTCATGACGAAGCATCTCTACGAAAAGGGTTCATCCCAGAGCAAGCAACCGAAGGGTGTTCTTCCTTCGAAAGTGATGGAGTTTTTCCGCGAGCACTCGCTCACAATTTTTCTGGTGATTACTGGAGTCGCCTGGGTCGTAGCATTCAACGCGATGGATCCCAACGGCCGTTGGGGACAAGTGGTTGGCAATGTTGTCTCAGAGTGGACTCAGATTCTCGGGATGGTCCTGATTACCAAGCGTCTGATCGAGGTTGGCTCCAAGCAATAAGCGGCGCAAAATTCGTGCTTCGAAGCCCTGCAGTCATGCAGGATGGCACCTTCGCCGTGCCCGCGGAACCCGAGCTGCAACTCGGATCACTAAGCGTCCGATGAAGCAAAAAAGACAAGAGCACACATCGCCGTGTGCTCTTGTCGGATGATTCTCTAACCGGAAGAGGCTAGTACAGGCTGGCCACAACTTCGACTCGCTTGGCTCGTTGCATGGCCAGTTCCTTAGCTACTTCTTTCTCCCGGCCGCTCTTGACCAAATGACGCCCGAGGTCGGAACCCTGCGTCCAGATCTCCGCCAGGAAGTAATGAGAACCATAAACATTGAAAACCAGTTTGCTTCTCTGCGCGCTGTTGGTTTTTTGTGCAGAATCGCTGTTCACGATCGAACTCGCATTCCCCTCCCGTGCCTTGACGAGGAGTGCGGGCGTATGGGCGCTGATGCTAGTGATATCGTACTCGCCAGCGGGAAGCGCCTCGCTTCCGACGGTGAAATTGAAGGGAACAATGGCGCGCACGCGCACCGTTTGCGCAGCTGCCGACCCCATCAGGAATAGGCCCAACATGCTCAAGATACTAAGGGCTTGTCGTTTCATAAATCCTCCTCCGGTTCGAGAAGGATTGAGCTCGCCCATCACAGTATGTGCTGGTGCGTCTTCCTCTCCCCATAACCGTTTCTAACTTTCGTCACAGGGACATACTGCACGCACTCTGCCAACTCGGCTTGGCCCGGAACATTCGCAACCAACAGGTGGCAAGTCGTTGATTGTCGGAGCAGTTTCCACAGGAGAGAGGATGTTTGGAACTTGCCAGGTGGAAAGAACACCGCTATTTTTCTAACCAAACGGTTAGCAGACCCGCCATTCGGTTTATGCGATAAGGTTGGAGTGGCGAATTCGTTGTGCACGAACCTTACATCTTCAGACTGCCCAAGATTTTCTCGAAGCCCTTGTGAATGACCTCCTCGGTCTCCAGCGCCAGCTCCAAAGCGCCCAACTCTTCGCGCAAAAACCAACGCGCCTGTTCCGCATCGTCCGCCGCCGCAAGATCGCCTGCAATGCGGCGGCACAAGAAATCAATCAAAACGTAGTGATATCGCAAACGCCCATGCTCGTCAGGAATCACGCGCTCGAAAACTCCCAGCAGCTCTCCTGGCTCAATCGTTAGCCCGGTTTCTTCGCGCACCTCGCGCACCACCGCAGCACGCAGGGTCTCTCCAATTTCCAACACACCGCCTGGGATGGACCACTTCCCCAGTAGCGGCGCGTGTCCGCGCTTCACCAGTACGACGCGATCGTTCTCGATAATGATCGCGCCGACCCCGACTAGCGGTGTTTCGGGATATTCTCGTTTCATGCACCAACCGTTTGCTTGACCGCACGAATCCCACAACCGGGGACTATACTCTGCTGGCCGGCTGTAGGCTGACGACTAAGCAGCCGACTCGCTAGAATACCCTCATGTCTCTTGACGAATACAAACGGAAGCGCCGTTTCGACAACACACCCGAGCCACCGCCCAAGCTCGAAAAAAAATCCGCGCATCGCTTCGTCGTGCAAAAGCACCGTGCCTCCCGTCTGCACTACGACTTCCGCCTGGAACTCGACGGCGTCCTCAAGTCCTGGGCCGTCCCTAAAGGTCCGTCGCTCGATCCCGCCGACAAGCGTCTCGCCATGCAGGTCGAGGATCATCCCGTTTCCTACTTCGACTTCGAAGGCAACATTCCGGCTGACAATTACGGCGCCGGTTCCGTCATGGTCTGGGACGTGGGCACATGGCAGCCTCTGTCGCCGGTGCCCGTGGATGGCAAGTACTTGCCCGGCACCGATGCCGAAGCCAACGCCATGCTCGGCAAGGGCGACTTGAAGTTTCGCCTCAAGGGCAAGCGCCTCAACGGAGACTTCGCCCTGGTCCGCATCCGTGGACGCCGCGCCGAGAGTAAAGGCAACGAGTGGCTGATGATCAAAAAGCACGATGAACACGAGGTCGAAGACTACGACATCGACCATTACGACAGTTCCGTTTTGACCAAGCGCAGTATGGACGAGATCGCCGGTGACGAGGCCTCTGCTGAATGGCGCAGCCGTCCCAGTGGCGGCCGCGGCAAGCTGAAAGCAGCGTGGCTCGCCGATGCCGTCGCCAAGCTCGACCAGCAGAAAGCCGTGAAGAAGACCTCTGCGAAGAAAGCCCAACCACAGAGTGCGCAGAGTTCCACCGAGGAAAAAAAAACGAAGAAGCCGCGATTGAAGTCCGCCTAGGCCCTCCAGCCGGTTCCAAAGTCATCAAGAAATCAAAAAACGCCGGAGTTCCAAAACCTTCCGTGACCTCTGTGTCCTCTCTGGTTGAAACCTCTCCGAAGAGTCTTCCCGGAGCCGTCCGAGTCCCGATGCCGACGTCGATTCAAACCATGCTCGCCACTTCCATCGAGCAACCCTTCGATGATCCCGACTGGCTCTTCGAGATCAAGTGGGACGGTTACCGCGCCGTCGCCTTCATCGAAAAAGGCCAGGTGCGCCTGGTTTCGCGCAACCAGAACGACCTGACCGCGCAGTACTCCGACCTGCATGACCTGCCGAAATTCGTTCAGGCCAAGACTGCGATCCTGGACGGCGAAATCGTCGCCCTCGACGAGCATGGCCGGTCATCGTTCAGCCTGATGCAGCAGCGCACCGGATTCCGCGAACGCGGCCGGCGCGTAGCCGCCCAACCCGAAGTCCAGGTTCTTTACTACGCCTTCGACTTGCTCTATCTCGACGGCTACGATCTCCGCCGAGTGCCGCTCGAGCACCGCAAGGCCGCCCTCGCTGAATTGCTGATCACTCCAAGCGATACCGTGCGCTTCTCCGATCACTTTCTCGCCAACGGTAAAGGCCTGTTCGAAGTCGCGCGCAGCAAAGGACTCGAAGGCATTCTTGCCAAGCGACGCGACAGCCTGTACGAACCGCGCCGCAGTCGCGAGTGGTTGAAGGTGAAGATCAAGCATCGCATCGAGTGCGTGATTGGCGGATACACCGAACCCGAGGGCAGCCGCCCCTACTTCGGTTCCGTCGTGCTCGGGCTTTATGACAAGAAGCGCAATCTAATCCACGTGGGGCAGGCGGGCAGCGGCTTCGATCACCAGATGCTGGCGGCCCTCTGGAAACGGCTCAAAGCTCTGGCCACCGATGTCAACCCATTCCATGGCAAAGTGGAAGCCTTGAAGAAAGTTCACTGGGTCAAGCCCGAACTGGTCGCCGAGATCGAATTCGGCGAATGGACCCACTCCACCGAAGAAGGCGGCACGAAGTTGCGCGCGCCGGTGTTTCTGGGACTGCGGGAAGATAAAGAGCCGAAACAGTGTGTGCTGGAAGAGTAGCGCGAAAGCAGTTCTCGAGTTCTCGCAGAATCAGATTCTCATCTGAGGCACGGAGCCGAAAGAAATCCTTGGCAATCTCTACAATCACCTGATAGCGCTAGTTGAAGACTGCGAATGAAAAACTGAGAACTGGCAAATCTCCACGGTTTGCCCCAAAACTCTCTCCGTGTCTCTGTGACTCCGTGGTGAAAGTTCTTTCTGAGAACTGACAACTGGTTACTTGATATCCTTCGCCGCCAGCATCGTCCCATAGTCTCTGCCCGAGGGCTCCACAGCACGCGCAATGATCGCGGTGAAGGCATCGCGCAGTTCCGGATACTTGGCTATCAGGGCATGGATTAGAGCCACGTTTTCCTGGTAAGTCTGGTTGGTATTAGAGATGTCGGGCGCGGAGTATTTCACCACCAGGTCCAGGTCGTTCCCCACTCCCACCACAAAGGCGGCGTTGAGCTTATAAGTCTTGCCGCCCGCAACCAGATCGACCAGGTTCCCGCCCGCCGGCAAATCCCCCGGTCGCACGGACTGCGACTCGTCGTAGATCCGGTCCGTAAGCAGGGTGCTCATGAAAGGCACCGGCGCTAGCAACTCCCGCGCTTGCACGTAGTACAGCCAGGCATTGCGATTCTGGCCCTTCGTCTTGAACTCCCGCGCGCGGGCCAGAAACCATTGACCATCATGTCCAGCCACTTGTGCGACCCGGGCGTAGAAGCCGGCAAGCTTCCATTCGTTCCCCAGTTTCTGCAGGACAAACGACAACGTCGACGGCGCTTTCCCCGTGACGTCCAGGATCACGACGGCATACTCACCCGGAGGCAGATTTGGAATCACAAACACGGCGCTGTTGGCCGTCTGTCCCGTCTTGCCGAACACCCCGCACAGGAACTCAGCCCGCTCCAGCGGCTCTTTGCCCTCCGCCTTAAGCAAAAACGGAGGCCGCACCGTCGCCTGAGCCCCGGCAAAATTCTCCTGATGATCCTTCACGGCCGCCTCGATCCCGCCGAAATCCGAGGCCACGCTCGGGATCGCATTCTGCCGGAGGGTCGCAACGTCTCCCTTGGCAGTCAGATCGAAGTACTGTCGGGCCACCGTTTCGCAGCGCAGTATGGGTCGCAGCATCCATATCGTCGGAAGAAAGGCAGGTTTGGGCGTGAACACTGGTGACCGCGACGAGGAGGATTGCTGCAAGGCCCAATTTTTGGGCGCAAGAAAGAGAAATTGGAGCGATCTTAAGAGCACACATGGGTTGTCGAACGTCGGCCCGTCTTTGACCAGACGCCGCTACGGGCAACTTATTCGCTATTGGCATGCCAGTCAAGAATCCGTTCGCGGCTCGCGGAGCGTACCGATGCTATAATTGGCCTACTGAAGGGTCTGGGTTGCGACTCGCTGGAGCCCAATTCCAAGCTTAAGTCGCGGGGATACATGTCAGGTTTCTTTTCGAAATTCGCCACTCTCGTTCTAGCGGCATTTGTCTGCGTCCCGGGGCTTGTTCCGGCGGCCAATGCCCAGAAGGGAGGCGTTCGCAAGCCTGTCAAAAAGCAGGTTAAAAAAGATCCGCCAGCAGCAGCGCTGCCTGCCTACACCCCTAGCCCTCTAGAACCGCTTCCGCTCGATCAGACGCCCACCGTAGCTGCCTCAGGTGACCTACCAGGGCGGAGAACTGGGCATCGTGGCCCACAATTCGACCTTGGCAGACGTTCTGCGCGCGGTGCGCAAACTGACGGGTGCGGACATGGAGATCCCTCCGAATGCCACCGAGCGCGTAGTTGCCGATATCGGCCCCGGCCCCGCCCGCGACGTGCTCGCCGAATTGCTCAATGGCACCCACTTCAACTATGTGATGGTCGGTTCGACAACCGACCCAACCGCCGTACAAAGTATCGTGCTGACCGCCAAGTCGTCCGCTTCTGAAACAGCCTCGGTTGCCGCACCCAACCGTCCCGGCGTCCCGCCGCGAGGTTTGCCGCGGGCATTTACACGCCTGCCGGAGCACAGCCGAGCTCCACGGCGCAAGCTGCAGCCGGGCAGGACATGGAGGATACCGAGGACGACTCAGCGGACGCGGCTGACGCAGCCGATGCCGCCGGAAGATCAGGCGCAATCCCAAAACCAGGATCAGCAGAATCCGGCGCAGCAGCAGACTCCGAAGACACCGGAGCAGCTCCTGCAGGAGTTGCAGCGTCAGCAGCAACTACAACAGCAACAGCAGCAGCCCCAGCCAACCGGGACAGCCGCCTTCGGGACTGATCCCAAATCAGCCCCCCACGCAGGCCCCAAATCGCAAAAGCCGGACTAGCTTCCGTCGCAGAACACCCGTAAGTAGTTTTTTCTGGAAGTATCTAGCGAAGAATTGATGCGAAAAGCAGGAAGGAAGTTCTCGGCGTATTCAGGCCATCCCGGGAAGCCCGGAAGGCCTCATTCAAACAGCCGAAATCAGTCGCCGGCAGCTTGGGTCTGGCTAGGCACCAGGACGTGCGCAGCCTCACGCTCCGACCGTCGTCCAAAGGAATCCAGGATGCCATTTACAGACCCAGCTAGCCGCCCACACGCCCAAGCCCAGTGAAGCCAGGACTGTGGAAAAAAGCACGATTGTTGCCACCAATGCGTTCAAGTTCGGCCCGTCCCCGTTACCCGATTAAGTTGCCTATCTACAAAGGCTTAGCGTAACCAACCGCAGCCGCCGCGTCCCGCCCTCTTCCACTCTACCCGCGTTGACGCTGGTCGCTGTTGACCGATAAGATACCTATGTAGAAGTGCGCACTCCCACTTTCCAACATTTCTGGGGACCCGTCCACATTACCGAAGGACATTACAACCGGCTTCCAATGGCCATTACAAAGATTTCCGTGCGCGGGGCGCGCCAGCATAACCTCAAGAACATCGACGTCGAAATCCCCCGTAACACGCTGACGGTCATTACCGGACTGAGCGGTTCCGGCAAGTCGTCCCTCGCTTTCGACACCATCTACGCTGAGGGCCAGCGCCGCTACGTGGAAACCCTGTCCGCCTACGCTCGCCAGTTCCTCGATCAGATGGAGCGCCCTGACGTAGACGCGATCGACGGCCTGAGCCCGTCGATTTCCATCGAGCAGAAAACCACCAGCCGCAGCCCGCGCTCGACGGTCGGCACGATTACCGAGATCTACGATTATCTTCGCCTTCTCTACGCTTCGATCGGTGTGCCGCACTGCCCCAAGTGCGGGCACCCTATCACACGCCAATCCGCGGAGCAGATCGTCCAGCGGGTCATGTCGCTGACTCCGGAAGACCGCGTCATGGTGATGGCGCCCATCGTTCGCGGCCGCAAAGGCGAATTCAAGAAGGAAATGGAGAAGCTGGTACAGCACGGCTTCACCCGCGCCCGCATCGATGGCGAGTTGGTAAACCTCCAGGACGAGATCGATCTGGACAAGCGCAAGAACCACACCATCGAAGTAGTGATTGACCGCCTGCTGGTAAAGCCCGGCATCGAGCATCGACTGGAAATGTCGGTTGGACTGGCGATGAAACTGGCCGGTGGACTGGTGCAGGTCGCAGTCGTCGGCGGCGAGGAGACGCTCTACTCCTCGCGCCTGGCATGTCCCGATTGCGGCATTAACGTCCCGCAACTCGAACCGCGCTCGTTCTCTTTCAATAGCGCTTACGGCGCATGCCCCGAGTGTCATGGCCTGGGCAGCAAGTACGATTTCGATCCCGCCAAGATCATCGTCGACTGGTCGAAGCCCCTGCTCGACGGAGGACTAGGTCCCGGTGCCGGCTCGCAAAACTTGCAGCACATGCTGCAGATCGCAGCCGCAGCGCATGGCTTTGAACTCAGTACGCCATTTGAGAAATTTCCGGAGAAAATTCAGAACCTGCTGCTCTATGGCGAAGCCGGTAAGGGCGGAAAAACTGGTTTCCGAGGGATCCTCGGCTACCTGAAGCAGAGCCTCGAAGACTCCGCCTCCAACACTTACCGCGACTGGCTGCTCGATTTCATGTCGGCAACGGAGTGTCCGACTTGCCACGGAATGCGCCTTCGCCCGGAGAGTCTGGCGGTAAAGGTCAATGGCATGTCGATCGCAGACTTCACCGGTCTGTCGGTCGCGCGTTCTCTCGAAGCTGCGCGAAAGATCAAGTTGGGTGGCCGGGAAGAACTCATCGCCGGGCGCATCGTCGCATGAAATCGTGGAACGGTTGCAGTTCCTGAATGAAGTCGGTCTCGGATACATCTCGCTGGGCCGCTCGGCCGCTACGCTCTCCGGCGGCGAAGGCCAACGCATCCGGCTGGCTACGCAGATCGGCTCCAAGTTACGCGGCGTGCTGTACGTGCTGGATGAGCCTTCGATCGGACTTCATCACCGCGACAACGATCGTCTGCTCTCAGCGCTCGAAAACCTGCGCAACCTTGGCAACACAGTCCTGGTCGTCGAGCATGACGAAGATACCATCCGCCGCGCCGACTACGTGATCGACCTCGGCCCCGGAGCCGGACGCCACGGCGGCAATCTGGTGGCCCACGGCACTCCGGCGGACATCATGAAAGAGCCCGACTCGCTCACGGGCGCGTATATTTCGGGCAAAGTTCAGATCGAGATGCGCCCCGAGCGCCGGCACACCAACGGAAATGTAATCTCAATTCTGGGCGCACGCGAAAACAATCTCAAGAACCTCGACGTAACCTTTCCGCTGGGGGTCATGACGGTGGTGACGGGCGTCTCCGGTTCCGGAAAGTCCACGCTCGTCAATGACATCCTGTATCGTGCTCTCGCTCGCCAGCTCTACCGCTCTCGCGAGGAACCGGGCCAGCACAAATCCATCGCGGGCGCTGAGGCCGTCGACAAAGTCATCCGCATCGACCAGTCGCCCATAGGCCGCACCCCGCGTTCGAATCCTGCCACCTACACCGGAGTTTTCGCGCAGATCCGCGATCTTTATGCCATGCTGCCCGAATCGCGCGAACGCGGCTACAAGCCAGGACGCTTCTCCTTCAACGTCTCCGGCGGACGTTGCGAGGCCTGCCAGGGAGAAGGCCAGCGCCGCATCGAAATGAACTTCCTGCCGGATGTTTACGTGGTGTGCGAAGTGTGCGGAGGGCGCCGCTACAACCACGAGACATTATCGGTGAAGTACAAGGGATACTCGATCGCTGACTTGCTGGAAACGCCGGTTTCCGATGCGTTGCAGATCCTGGAAAACATTCCGCAGGTCAAGCAGAAGCTGCAGACATTGGTCGATGTCGGCCTGGGTTACGTGCACTTGGGCCAGTCGGCGGTGACGCTCTCCGGCGGCGAAGCGCAGCGCATCAAACTGGCTCGCGAGTTAAGCAAGCGCCAGACCGGTAAGACTCTGTATTTACTGGACGAACCAACGACCGGCTTGCATTTCGACGACGTCAAGAAGTTGCTCGAAGTCCTGCACCGCCTGACCGATCTTGGCAATACCGTCATCATCATCGAACATAATCTGGACGTGATCCGCAACGCCGATTGGCTGATTGACCTGGGCCCCGAAGGCGGCGAAGACGGCGGCCGTCTGATCGCGCAAGGCACGCCCGAACAGGTGGCACGCGTGAAGAAGTCTTACACTGGACAGGCCTTAACGCACTTCTTCAACGGCAATGGCGCGCGACGTAAAGCCTAGAGGACTGCGCGTTCCGCGCTGTAGTGTAAATTGAACCTCGGTTAGCAAGAACGGATCTCTTTTTGTCCTCTCCATCCAATCCGATCTCAGAACAAGTCGCCCCGCCCATTCCCGAAACACAAATGAATGGTCTGCCGGGAATAACCCCGGTTGCGCCGGTCGAGGATCCGCCTTGGAGCGGTTGGGACGTACTCGCGCTCTTCGCCCTTTCGTTCGTCACCGTTCTCGTGTGCTTGCTTGCCGCAGGCTTCGTGGCGCATTCCTATATCTGGCCGGATCGTCCCTGGATACGCGCAGCCAGTTCACCCGAGGTGATTGTTGGCGGTCAACTTCTCGCATACCTATTCATCTTCGTGCTGATGTACATGATCGTGGATAGTCGCGCCCGCGGACGCGTTCTGCAAGCGCTACGCTGGAACTGGCCCCCGAATTGGACAACGTACATATTTGCTGGCATCGCTCTCGAAGCTGTGTCTCGCACCGTTCGAGTTCCTTCTGCCCATGCCGAAGCACTTACCCATGGATGAGTTCTTCAAGACCGCACGGGACGCATACATCCTGTCGGCCTTCGGCATACTGATTGCGCCCCTATTCGAAGAATTGCTGTTCCGTGGATTCCTCTACCCTGTGCTGGCGCGCAGACTTGGGCTACTTCCTTCGGTGTTGTTGACCGCCATCGCTTTCACGTTCATTCACGTTCCCCAGTTGAGATACAACTGGGGGCCTGTGCTGGTGATCTTTTTGGTCGGCCTCGCGCTTACGAGTGTGCGCGCCGTCAAGAAGTCCGTGGCCTGCACCGTGCTGATGCATATGGCTTACAATGCCACGATTTTCGTCGTCGCCTTCATCGGCACCGGCGGCTTCCGTCACATGGAAAGACTCAACCAGTAGCTCCGCTATTTTTGTAGAGCGACCGAACGTGGTGTTCGGGCACCCGGTCAATTTCCATTACTATGAGCTAAGTTGTTGAAATCTCGTTGATGCCCCTATAAGAGACCAAACCACACTATCAAGCCTCTCCAGAATGCCTGTTAATTGCGCACAGAAGCGTTATAGGCGCACTTTGAAGGCTCGGTGGTAGTTTTTTTCCTGTCCGGCACACCGCGATGCGCCGTAGGGCCTCCTAACGAGTTTTGTTATCTCGTGGCTATTCCAATATGGGGGATTTTTCGGAATCCCGGTTGGGGCGGCGATCTCCAATTCTCTGCCGAAGCACCGCAAGAATATCGGTCGAGAACTCACCATATCCACTGCGTGAATGCCTAGCACAAATCGCTGTTCCATCCTGTGTTATCTTGAAACTTCATGTCGACCGCACGTCAGGAATTGCTGCGCCTGCTGGCGCACAAGTCGTTCAAGCTGGGCGAGTTTAAGCTTTCCTCGGGCGGCACCAGCGACTACTACGTAGACTGCCGCACGACTACGCTCGACGCCCGAGGTTCGCAACTTACCGGGCAAGTCTTTCTCGAGGAGATCCGCACGCGAGGATGGAAGCCGCAAGCCATTGGCGGCCTTACAATGGGCGCCGATCCGATCGTGGTGGCTGTATCGGTTGTGAGCGGCGAACTCAGTGGCTTTTTGGTTCGCAAGGGCGACAAACAACACGGGACCCGCCAGCGCATTGAAGGCTACAGGGAAAAGGGTGCGCGAGTCGTGGTCGTAGACGACGTTTGCACCACGGGCGCATCGACTATCGAGGCCATCGAAGCCGCCCGCGAATTTGGTTTCGAAGTGGTCGCCGCCATGTGCCTGGTGGAACGCGAAGAAGCCGGAGGCCGGCCGAATGTGGAAAACGCTGCGTCCCCAGCCCCTTTTGTTTCGATTTTCAAAGCGAACGATGTGCGCGAAGAACATGTGTTGCAAACCGACGAGACCACCGAAGTGCCCGCAGTGAGTTCAACCTGCGAACTCTGCGGAAGGCCGGCAGTGACGTACAACCCGCGCAGCCGCTGTGAAATGCATAAGAACTAGGTGGCAGGTCTTGGGTCTCAAGTCTTGGGACTTGGCCGCTGAAGCGTCGAATGCCATTTTCTTTTCACCAAGCGCATGGATATAGCGGTTCGCATGAAACTTGCGTTAGGCAAAATAGTCGGAGCCGAGAGCTAGATACCTGACACCTGACCCTATGATTCAAACTCTTGAATGGACCGACTCCGGCGTACGCTTCATCGACCAGACGAAGCTGCCCACGGAAGAAACCTACGTGACCTGCACTACTTACCAGCAGGTGGCCGACGTCATCCGCAACATGGTCGTGCGGGGCGCACCTGCCATTGGCGTATCCGCGGCCATGGGCATTGCCTTGGGAGTGAAGAATTCGAAAGCCGAAAATGTCGCCGACCTCAAGAAGGATTTTGACCAGGTCTGCAAAGTCATCGGCGAAACGCGCCCTACCGCCGTCAATCTGTTCTGGGCGATCCGCCGTATGCAGGACAAGTTCGAGAAGCTTCGCATCCGTCCCGCTCGCGCAGATCAGGCAGGAGTTGATCGAAGAATCGCAGCGCATGCACGCCGAAGACATCGCCGCCAACCAGGCCATGGGACGCCACGGCGCTACCCTGATGCCCTCGAGCGGCGGCGTTCTCACGCACTGCAACGCCGGCGCGCTGGCTACCGCTGGATACGGCACGGCGCTCGGCGTGATTCGCGCGGCCGTGGAACAAGGGAAGAAGATTCACGTCTACGCCGACGAGACCCGCCCGTTCTTACAAGGGTCGCGACTCACGGCGTGGGAGTTGATGAAAGACGGGATCCCCACCACCGTGATTTCCGACAACATGGCGGGGGCGATGATGAAGCAAGGGAAAATTGGCGCGATCGTGGTCGGAGCCGACCGCATCGCTGCCAACGGCGATGTGGCCAACAAAATCGGCACCTACACGGTGGCAGTGCTCGCGAAGGAACACGGCATTCCGTTTTACGTGGCAGCTCCCATCTCGACCGTCGACCTCGCAACGGCGGACGGCAGCGGCATTCCCATCGAGCAGCGCAACCGCAAGGAAGTCACACACATCGCTGGGAAGCAGATGGTTCCGGATGGCGTGGAAGTAGAGAATCCTGCCTTCGACGTAACCCCCGCGAAGTATGTTGCGGCAATTATCACAGAACGGGGAGTCGCGAAGGCACCGTATGAGGAGTCGTTGCGGAAATTAGCAAATAGCGAGGTAAAGCTAACGGTCTAGGCAGTTGCACTCAGCATTCTGCCTAACAAGATTTCGGGCACGAAATGGCTGAGTGCTAATGGCTGAGTGCTGAATGCTCCCATATGTTTCCCGTCACTCAAACTCAAACCACTTTCGTCTCCGGCGGCCAGTCCATCGCGCTCGACTGTTTTCTCCCGAACAGCAACGGGCATCGCTTTCCCGCGGTGATCGGACTGCATGGTTCCGGCGGTGGTTACGCATCCATGTCCGACCCTGCCGAACTGCTCGCCGCACAAGGCTTCGCGGTCTACATCCTGCACTACTTCGATCGCACCGGCACCACCGGAGTGGTCGACAAACAAACCGCCATGCGGCACTTCCCGCTCTGGGGGAAAACGCTTTGGGACGCCATCAGCCACGTCGAGAACCAGGAAGTCGTCGATCGGAATCGCATTGGCCTGCTCGGATTTTCGCTGGGGGCCTACCTCGCGCTCTCGGTGGCGGCGGTCGATGCGCGTGTCCAGGCGGTAGTCGAGTTCTTTGGAGGGCTTCCCAAAGAAATGAAATTCTTCATGCGCCGGCTTTGCCCTGTGTTGATCCTGCACGGTGACGCGGATCCCACGGTACCGGTCGAAGAGGCCCACCACCTGCAAGACGTTCTGGAAAAGAAAAATATTCCCTACGAATTACAGATTTATCCCGGCGTCGGCCATGGCTTCACGGGCGACATCTGGCAAGACGCCCGCCGCCGAACACTTGCGTTTCTGCAGAAATACCTCGCGAACACGCAAGTGTGACGGCGGAACTTTTTCGCTAGATCCTGCGTAACTTAAACTAGACAGGTACAGGAGGTTTCGCCATGTTCATTTTCCTAATCTGGTGCCTTCTGTTTGTGGTGTGCTGGCCGGTGGCGCTGCTGGCGTTAATCGCTTATCCGTTTGTTTGGCTGCTCCTGCTGCCTTTCCGGTTGTTGGGAATTGCCGTGCATGGAGCGCTCGCGCTCGTATGGGCGGTGGTGATGTTGCCGGCGCGCCTGCTGAGCGCACCGTTCCGGTTGTAGACCCAGGGTTGCATCAGCGCCTGCAAGGTTGGCAGACATAAACGCAGGGTGGGGCGAACGAAAGGGGCAGTGACCCAACGGCAAACGACTATCCGACAACGACCCGTTAACCTTCCATCACTTTCAGTGTCGGACTAAGGATCAGGGTTGGCTCTGTCACCCGCTGGACGTCGTCTGCTGTGAGGCCGGGCGCGATTTCTTCCAACACTAAGCCTGTGGGCGTCACCTGGATGTAGGCCATCTCGGTCACAATAGTGTGGACTACCTTCACGCCCGTGAGGGGCAGAGTGCATTTCTTCAGAATCTTCGGCTGACCGTCTCGCGTGGTGTGTTCCATGGCGACCACCACGCGGCGAGCCCCGGCTACGAGGTCCATGGCGCCGCCCATGCCCTTCACCATTTTTCCGGGGATCATCCAGTTGGCGAGGTTGCCCTCTTCGTCCACTTCCATCGCACCTAAAACACTCAGATCGATGTGGCCGCCACGGATCATTCCGAAAGAATCGGCGCTGGAAAAATAGGCTGTGCCGGGAACCTCGCTGACCGTCTCTTTGCCAGCGTTGATCAGGTCGCAATCCTCCTGGCCCGCGACAGGATACGGACCGATCCCCAGCATTCCGTTTTCGCTTTGCAGGATGACGTGCATTCCTTCGGGCACACAGTTGGCCACTAAAGTAGGCAGGCCGATGCCGAGGTTCACGTAAAAACCGTCACGCAGTTCGCGCGCGATGCGCTTAACAATGCGGTCGCGCTTTTCGATGTCTTTACCGGGTTTGGTTGGAACGGAAATAGGTGTCACTTCAAATAGTCCTCCGCGCTGACCAGGCAGAAATAGTTCGAGCTCCGAGCGAAGTCCGACAGGATGCTCTCATGCCCGGAACCGATCACGAGAAGAATGCGGTCACCGGGAAACTTCGCCACGCGATTGATGTTTGTAAAGATGCGCAGGTTCCGTTTGTACCAGTTCGTCACCAGGTCGGTGCGCCGGTAAGGAGCATTTGTGTCATCGGGCAGCAGCAAGTCGAAGTAAGAAGCGTGGTCAGGCCGGCGAGCTTCGTTGGAGTTCAGGTACCGCAAATACTCCACAACCGTGCTCTTCTTGAACAGTCCTTCCTCCCGTTTGATCCAGTCAGGCTTCTCTTCGGGAGCGTCGTTTGAATTCTGCGAGGCCTTCGCCTTCACCACGGGATCCGCAATTTCCGCAGGCACGCGACCGTCCATCCACATCTGGTAGTCCACCGGATAGATGTCCGGATGGTTCAGGCGTTTTGCCAGCTTGAAGCCAATCTGTTCAACTTCATTCCTGCCCAGTTTGTAGCTGCCCGCGAGGTAGTCGTGGTAGCGCTTCGTCCAGTAATCCTGGTTGTACTGACCCTCAACGGCAATTTTGGTGGGCTTGAAACGTTCCAGCCTATCAAGAAGCTGATCGATTTCTTTCTGCCGGCGATCACTCAGCACATCGTCGGCCTTCAGGTTGTAGCTATCCAGTCCGGGATTGTCCATGTGGTACGTGCCCAGGATCATGATTTGGGACGTATTCGCAGCGCACGGAGCCGCCGTTTGTGCTCTCGCGAAATTACCTCCGAAAACGCAGAAAGCCAACCCAACCGCCGCTACACACGAAGCTCGCAGAAAACTCGATTGGGAGGGTTTCGAAATCATCGCTTCTTGCCTTGCGACTTGTGGCTGACGACTGTCGACGGAAGGCTAGCTCGCCTTTTTCACCGTGCGTTTTTCGATTCTTTTTTCGAACACTTCCCCCTGAAAAATCCGCTTCACGAATACGCTCGGGGTGTGCACCAGATCGGGTTCCAGTTCGCCCACATTGACCAGATGTTCCACCTCGGCAATCGTGACATTCGCCGCTGTGGCCATCATGGGATTGAAATTCCTCGCTGTTTTTCGATACACGAGGTTCCCCCAATGGTCGCCCTTCCAGGCCTTCACGAAGGCGAAGTCGGCCTTGAGAGCATGTTCCATTACGTAGTGGCGCCCGTCAAACTCACGGGTCTCTTTCCCGTCGGCAACCACAGTGCCCACGCCTGTCGGCGTGAAGAATGCTGGGATTCCAGCGCCACCGGCGCGAATGCGTTCTGAAAACGTTCCTTGCGGCACCAGGTCAAGCTGCACGGTACCGTTGCAGCACCATCTGTTCGAGCAATTTGTTTTCGCCGACGTAGGTCCCGATGTGCCGCCGGATCTGTCCGTTCGCCAGCAGCAATCCCATGCCGAAGCCGTCGACGCCCGCGTTGTTGCTGATGGTGGTGAGATTCTTCACGCCTTTGCGCGCGAGCGCGCGAATCAGGTTTTCGGGCATCCCGCACAGCCCGAAGCCGCCCACCATGATGGTGGCGCCGTCGAACACGTCCTGAATCGCCTCGTCGGCGCTGGTTACGACCTTGTTCATAGCAGTGCGATTGTAATGGAAAAGCTCACCACTGGCAGCTTGTAGCTACTAGCTACTGGCCTCTGGCAGGCATATCGTTTGGATGCGATTCCTCAACGGGGAACCGAGAAAAGGGACTCAACGTTGAAAGGGCTGGACGCTAAATGCCAATTGCTAAATGCTCACTCACGATTTGCCTTTCTCCGTGCCTCCGTGTCTCCGTGGTGGATTCTTCTTCAAATGATGCGCACGCTCGAATTCCGCGGCCAACTCACGGGAATCCAGGTTCTCTCGGATGTGTGCGAGACGTTGTTCCAGTTTCAGCAGGGCGTCGGCCAGATTTTTCTTGTTGGTGATGGCGACGTCGCGCCACATGGAATACGGGCTCGACGAGATCCGCGTCATTTCGCGTAGCGCGCGGCCGCCCGCCTCGAGCAGAGGTGCATCTTCGCCGAACTCCTCCACCAGCGAGGCCGCCAGTGCGGTCGAGATCATCTGAGGCAGGTGGCTGATCCAGGCACACAGTTGATCGTGTTCGGCGGCATTCAGGCTGGCGATGCGCGCGCCGATCTTCTCCACCCAGTCCAGGAACTCGCCGCACAGGCCGCGATAGATATCCTGTCCGGGTAGTGGAGTAAAGAACCAGGCTGCGCCCTGGAACAAATCCGCGTCCGCGAATTCCACGCCCGCCTGCTCTTTGCCGGCCATGGGATGTCCGGCGAGAAACCGTTGCCCGGCGGCTTTGCCTAGAGTCTTGGCCGCACGTGCCACGACCTGGGCCTTTGTGCTTCCAACATCGGTGAGCAGGGTCTTTCGCAGGAAGCGCCGGTCCGAGCCGCTCAATGAGATCGATCACCGCCACCACGGGCGTGGCGAGCACGACTACGTCGCTGCCGTGCACGGCATCGGCTGGATTCGTATGCCCTTCGTCGATCGCGCCCTTCTCCCGTGCGCGCTCCAGCACGGGCGCACGATCGCTTCCCACGATCCGTCCCCGGAACTTGTGCTTCTTGAGCGCCAGCCCCAGCGAGCCGCCAATCAGGCCGTTGCCGATGATGGTGATTTGTCGAATGGGCATGGGTGGGATTGTCGATTTTCGATTGCCAATTGTCGATTGAAAACTTCGACACAGGGTGCGAAGTAAATTGACAATTGGAAATTGGCAATCGGAAATGCCTACTGCATGGTCCGTCCCACGGCGGGTGCAATCAGCCGCAACTCTTTCATCAGCGTGCTGAACTGTTCGGGAAACAGCGACTGCGCGCCGTCCGAAAGCGCCTTGTCGGGATTGCTGTGGACCTCGATCAGTAAGGCATCTGTGCCGGCTGCCAGCGAGGCGCGCGCCATGGGGGCAACTTTGTCGCGGCGTCCTGTGCCGTGCGACGGATCAGCCGTCATCGGCAGGTGCGACAGCTTGTGGATGATCGGGATCGCCGAGATGTCCATTGTGTTGCGGGTGTAGGTCTCAAATGTGCGGATGCCACGCTCGCACAGGATGACCTCGTAGTTCCCGCCGGCCATGATGTATTCGGCGGAGAGCAGCAACTCCTCAATGGTCGCGGCGATGCCGCGTTTCAGCAGCACCGGCTTTTCGCACTTTCCCAAGCTCGCGGAGCAGGTTGAAGTTCTGCATGTTGCGCGCGCCCACCTGGAGAATGTCGACGTAAGGAATCATCATGGGAATCTGGGAAATCTCCATGACCTCGCTGATCACGAGCAGTCCGGCCTTGTCGGCCGCCTCGCGCATCAGCTTGAGACCTTCTTCGCCCATGCCCTGGAACGAATACGGCGACGACCGCGGCTTGAATGCTCCACCGCGCAAAACGCGCGCTCCGGCATCTGCGACTTGCTGCGCCACCTGGAAGATCTGTTCGCGCGATTCGACCGAGCACGGCCCGGCCATGACGATGACTTCCTTGCCGCCAATCTCCAGCCCATTCCGGCAGCGAACGATCGTTCCCTCGGGACGGAACGATCGCCCGGCGAGCTTGTAGGGCGAACTGATCCGGTGTACCTCCTGCACACCGGGAAGCAATTCAAAATTGCGGACGTCGACGTCCGCGCGGGCGCCCACCGCTCCCAGCACCGTCTGCCGGGCGCCGGTCGAGCGGTGTACCTCGAAGCCAAGGGTCACCAGGTGATCGATCACTCCCTGGATCTGATCCTCGGTCGCGATTTCTTGCATGGCAATGATCATAGAAAGGCAGCTATTGGCTAATGGCTTTCAGCTATCAGCTCTCAGCCTTCAGCTGTGAATTTCTGAGTCTCGCACTTCGGTCTACCCTGCAATTCACCAATCTCGCTGTAGGCGAACCTTGATAACTGACAGCTGAGAGCTGAGAGCTCACGCGCGCCGTGCGACGGCTGACGGCTAGTCATTCACATCCGCCTCGAGCTCAGTATCACCGCTGACGGGGGCGCTGTCGCCCACCATCTCGTGCTTCTGAATGTTGCGCATGACATCCATGATGCGTTCATAGATTTGCATCACGTGTCGGTGCTCCAGAGGTCCCTGATTCGTTGCCTGTACGTGTTCCAGCACGAGGCGCTCCCGATCCGGTTCATAGATGGGCAACTGGGAGTGGCGCTTCAACCGTCCAATTTCCTGCGCAGCCTGGGCGCGCTCGTTCAGCATTTCGACCAGTTTCTGATCAATCTCGTCGATTTTCTTACGCCAGTCTGCGATGTCCATGGTTGGCCGATGGCTGATAGTCGTTGACGGTTAGTTTTCCCTTCTCAAGGCCAGAATATACGACTCTCGCAACTCTGGAGTTTGCCAACAGCTAACGGCCATTCGCCATCAGCTGCTTTACAAATTGTCCCACGCTGGCCGCTTCTTTTCCCGGATTCCGCTCGATGGTCTCGACAATCGCGCTTCCCACCACCGCCGCATCGGCATACTTCCCAACATCTGCGAACTGGTCTGGGGTCGAAATTCCGAAATCCTACCGCGATGGGAAGTTTGGTAAATCGGCGCAACCGTCTTACCAGCCTCTGGGCATCTTCCGACACTTGCTTGCGGGCACCGGTCACACCCGTGCGTGAAACAGCGTACACGAATCCGCTGGAGACTTCTGCAATTCGCTTCAGACGCTGATCGGTGCTGGTGGGCGCAGCCAGAAAGATACAGGCAAGGTCATTGGCGCGCGCCGCGCGCAAGTACTCGGCCGCCTCTTCGACCGGAAGGTCAGTGATCAGGATTCCGTCGAGGCCGGCGTGGCGCGCGATTTTGCAAAACTTGGACAATCCCATCCGCAGGATCGGATTCAGGTAAGTGAAAATGATGAGTCCAACGGACTGCGAATGCTCGCGAATCTCCGCCGCCAGCTTCAGGATCTGATCAAGCGAGGTACTGTGCTTCAAAGCGCGCTCACTGGCTCGCTGGATGACCGGCCCATCGGCCAGCGGATCGCTAAACGGAACACCCAGTTCGATTACGTCGGCCCCCTCGCGAATAGCGGACAGCACGATTTCGCGCGTGGTGGCGAGATCCGGATCGCCGCACGTTACGTAGGCCACTAGCGAAGGCTTCTTTTCAAAATGAAAGGGCATGGTTGGTTTTTGCAAGTGCTGACTCGAGCCTCAGCACTCAGCATGCAGTAATCCACTGGCCTCTAACCACGGGCCATCGACCACCGCGTCAATCGATGTTCAGGTTCTCGCGCAAAATCCCAACGTCTTTGTCGCCGCGCCCGGAGATATTCACAAGCACCACTTCCGACTTCTTCATTCGGGGCGCACGCTTGATGACTTCCGCTACCGCGTGTGCCGATTCGAGGGCCGGGATGATCCCTTCGGTCCGCGCCAGCAGCGTGGTGGCTTCGAGCGCTTCCTGATCGGACGCGGGTACATATTCCGCCCGCGCCGTGTCTTTCAGCCATGCATGCTCCGGGCCGATCGACGGATAGTCCAGTCCTGCGGAAACCGAATGGGTGGTCGCGATCTGCCCAGCCGCATCCTGCAGCACATAAGAGTATGTTCCCTGCAACACCCCCGGAGATCCACCGCGGAAACGCGCCGCATGCTCGCCCAATTGCTCGCCGCGACCGCCCGCCTCTACACCAATCAGCCGAACCTTCTTGTCCTTGATGAAGTCGTAGAAGATACCTATGGAGTTCGATCCGCCGCCGACGCAGGCGATGATCGCAGTCGGGAGTTTGCCCTTCCGCTTTCAGGATCTGCGCGCGCGCCTCGCGCCCGATGACGCGATGAAAATCCCGCACCATGGTGGGATAGGGATGCGCACCCAACACGCTTCCCAATAAGTAATGCGTCGTGCGGACGTTGGTCACCCAATCGCGCATGGCTTCGTTGATGGCGTCTTTCAAGGTGCGGGATCCAGAAGAAACGCCGCGAACCTCTGCGCCCAGCAGGCGCATGCGGAAGACATTCAATTCCTGGCGGCGCATGTCTTCCGTGCCCATGTAGACCACGCACTCGAAATCCGAGCAGAGCGCACACCGTCGCCGTGGCCACTCCGTGCTGCCCTGCACCGGTTTCAGCGATCACGCGATGCTTGCCCATGCGTTCGACCAGCAGCGCCTGACCGATGCAGTTGTTGATTTTGTGCGCGCCGGTGTGCAGCAGGTCTTCGCGTTTCAGATAAATCTTCGCACCGCCCAGCTTCTCGGAAAGGCGTTTCGCGAAGAAGAGCGGCGTCGGACGGCCCGCGTAAGTGCGTAGCAAGAGGTCAAGCCGCTTCTGAAATTTCGGATCCCGTTTGGCCTTCGCGTACTCACGCTCCAGTTCATCAAGCGCCGCCATCAAGCGTTTCGGGAACATAGCGCCCGCCGTACACACCGAACCGACCTGCCTGATTCGTTGGTTTTGGCATCGGAAGTGGAGCGCGCGACTTGCTCTTGCGTATTTCGGTTTGAACCTTTGCGGTAGCCATCTGCTATGCACCCTTCTCCGTCCGGCGAACTGCCCGGACGAACGCGCGGACCTTCTCCGGATCCTTCTTCCCAGGTCGCGTCTCTACTCCGGACGAGACATCCACGCCCCATGGCTGGAGGATTTCAATCGCTTCTGCAACGTTGTCAGGATTCAACCCTCCGGCGACGACGAGTTTGAGACCGCCCTGTCGCATCCCTTCGGCGATGGGCACAGCTTTTCGCCAGTCGAAAGGCTTACCCGTTCCGCCAGGTCTCTGTCCATTGCCTGAGTCCAAAAAGAAAGTGTCGAAAATTCCCTCGGGGCATCGGTGGACGATCATCAGACTTTTGGCGCAGATGTGCGAAATCCGCCGCCAAAGCCCTCACCTTATTCTCGTCCTCGAGAAGCGTCGCCACAGGAAATGATGCATACACTCTAGGCGGCTGGGGAAGTGCTCTGAAGCCAACAGCACGCTGCAATCCTTCGGCCCTTCCTTCCACCGTCAGAATCTGCTGCATTGCGGTCAATCCGGCCTCGTGGAGAATGCCCAACCAATCAGAATTCCCTACAAAAACTCCCACCTTCTCCACAGTCTGCGGCAGGCGTTCGACGATCGCGCGCACAGTCTCTACATCTACCTTCCGCGGACTCTTCTCGTAAAACACGAACCCGAGCGCATCTGCTTCAGCATCCGCTGCTGCGAGTGCGTCTTCCACGTTCGTAATTCCGCAGATCTTCACCCAGGTCATAAGAGGCTCGAGGCTCGAGTTCAAGTTTCAGGGTTCGAGAGTTTTTTTCGGTGCTCGGTACTAGCAACCCGGTACTACGTGCTCGGCACCGAAGTTGCACCTAGCAGTCGCTTGAGTGCGCTTCCCGGAAACGCGGCTTTCATCAACGACTCGCCAATCAGGAATGCCTGGTAGCCGACTGAGCGCAAGTCCGTCAGGTCGCTTGCCGATTTGATTCCACTCTCCGCCACCGCCAAGACTCCACTCGGAATCTTGCTGGCCAGGCGGAACACGGTATCCAGGTCCACCTGGAATGTCCGCAGATCGCGGGAGTTCACTCCGATCAGATCGCAACCGGCATCGACTGCTCGCTGCAGCTCTTCTTCGTCGTGTGCCTCACACAAGACGTCGAGCTCCTGCTCGCGAGCCTTGGCCGCTAACCGCGCAAGCTCGGCCTGTTCCAGGGCTGCCACGATCAGCAATACCGCGTCTGCCTGGTTTGCGCGCGCTTCCACGACCTGCGCTTCTTCCACGATGAAGTCTTTGCGCAGGCACGGGAGACTCGAGTTTTCCGACGCCAGCCGCAAGTTTTCGAGCGAGCCGCGAAAAAAGTCCGGCTCGGTCAGAACTGAGAGCGCGGCCGCACCCCCCTCCTCCAACTCGTGCGCCAGGTGACCTGCCTGAAAATCTGCGCGAATCAGACCCTTGGACGGCGAGGCCTTCTTCAACTCGGCGATCACGGCAACGCCGGTGGCTGCCACCGCAGCCAGCCTGCGTCGGAACCCGCGTGGAACGTGCGCCACCGCTTGCCGCTCCCACGCGCGCACGTCCGCGGCCCGGCGCTTCTTCGACAAGCGCTGGCGGGTTGCCGCAATAATCTGATCCAGATTCGCGGGCATAGCAAGACGTCAATTATACGGGACACCTGCGTGGACCGGGCTGACTGCCAAGCCCGACCTGAGAGGTGATCACCATCACCCGAGGCTGTGCAGGAGCCCGGCTATAATGCCGCTGCATGCGAATTGGTTTCGGCTCCCGGGTCTCGACTGCGTTTCTCTGCGCCATCCTGACAACATCGCTGGTGGCAGCAGGCACAAAAGGATCATGGAATGGATCCCTGCGCGACGAGTCCGGGAACCCAATCCGCGAAGCTACTGTTCGTCTACACCTTGCCAGTGGTGGATCCGAGTACACAGCCCAAACATCGGCGGGGGGGCAGTTCGTGTTTCGGGAAATCGGTGCCGGAACCTATGAACTCGTCGTCGAGAATCATGAAAGAACCTGGAAGCTGGCCGACCCGGTCGTGATTAAAGACGGCACAATACTCACCGCCAGCCTGCAACTGTCGTGGCAGAAAGAAGAGCTGCACACCGTGCCGGCAGCCGTCGAGACCAGCCCCCAGGCAACTGGCGGCGAGGATCTTTCCAGCGGAAAAGTCTCGAGTCTGCCCTTGAATGCCCGCGACTTCAGCAAGCTGCTGCTACTGGCCGCCGGAACCATGACGGACGCCAACGGTGCCGCTAACTTCACGCAGCAGTTCGCGGTCAATGGCCAGCGCGGCTCAGCGACCGTCTTCGCGATGGATGGATTCGACACCACCGATCCCGAGATGGGTGGCGCCACGTTCTCCAACTTCAATATCGACGCTATCCAGGAAGTGCAGGCCAGTTCCGGAGTCATGCCCGCGGAAATCGGGCACGGCGCCGCCAGCTACACCAACGTGGTCACCAAGTCTGGCAGCAATCAGATACACGGCAGCGTGTTTGAGTTCGTGCGCAATGCCGCCTTCGATGCCGCCAACTATTTCGACCATAAGAGCGAAGCTGACCAACGCCGCATCCCGCCATTTGTGCGCAACGAATTCGGCTTCACCAACGGTGGACCCGTGGTGCTGCCGAAAATCTATAACGGCCGCGATCGCACGTTTTATTTCGGCGAGTATCAGGGCTTCCGCCAAGTTCTCGGGACCACGCAAGTTCTCCCGGTACCGACTGAAGCCGAGCGCCAGGGAATCGATACTCTGACCTTCCCGGGCGACACGCTCACCGTTCCGGTCAACCCGGCGATTGCTCCGGTGTTGGCGCATTATCCGTTGCCCAACAATCCGAGCGGTCCTTACGGCGACCGGACCTATGCTGTTTCCTCCAAGGTAACGACTCGCACCGATCAGTTCTCGGCGCGTGTTGACCATCGCATCTCCGATAAGGCAACTTTGCTTACGCGGTTCAGCTTGAATCAGGTCACTGGTCCGCTCACCAATCCCGATCAGACGGCCATCGACCCCAGCTTTGCGGTGCAGTTTTTCGATCACCAGCGCAACGCAGGAGTAAAGTACTCGCGCACGATTTCACCGCGCCTGCTCTCCGAGACTTCGCTCGGATACATCCGCAGTACGCCGTTTTTCCCAGCCGTCAACCATACCCAGCCGGGCCTTACGTTCGGCGATGGATTGTTTCAGGGCTTCAACTCAGCCGGCCGGTTCAATCTTCGGATCGTACGGGAATCTCTACCAGTTCCGGCACGACATGAGTTACGTACACGCATCGCACGCTTTCAAGTGGGGCGTGGAGATCCGGTTCAATCGCGACGCGACCATCTTCGGAACGAATACCAATGGCCTTTACACTTTTGGCGGTGGGACCGCATATTCTCCAGTGCTGATTCCCTCGGCCAGCGGAACGCATGACATCCACCCGGGAGATCCGCTGCCCGATTCGCTGACCGGCCTGCTGACCGCCACTCCCTATGCGTACGGCGTGATGGGTGCGGCCAGCGTCACTCCCACGGGCGACAAGTTCGATGAAGCCGCGGTTCGCCGCGAAGCCTACAACTTCTATTTTCAAGACGCCTGGAAAGCCACCTCGCGCCTGACCGTCAACTACGGATTGCGGTACGAGATCAATAGCCGCATTCACGAAGCCGAGAAGCGCACCTCGCTCCCCAAGTTCCTGGACGCGTCCGGCCATGACACACCGTACTGGAATCACAGCGCTCACCAGATTTTTTTGTACGATCCCCAGCCTCCCTATGACCAGGACTGGAACGGCTGGGGCCCTCGGCTCGCATTGGACTACGCATTAACGAACCACACCGTGCTGCACGCCGGCGGTTCGATTGCAACGCTCCTTCCCAATCTTGTGGCAGGACAATTTCCTGACCGGGTCCCTGCCCTTCGCCACCACGCTCTACGTCAGCGCTCTGCCGGGGGCGCCGCTTCCCTTTCAGAACACGCCGATTCCGGTGAATCTCCCCGCCCCCTACACGACTGCAGGAGATCTTCTCTTCCCCACGGGACAGTCGGTGGGCGTGCCGTCCAATTCGCAAATCGACCTGCAACGCTATCAGGACGATTTGACTGCGCTGACACCCGGCCATCAGGTTCAGTTGCTTTCGCTGTCAGGCATTGCCAAGAATTTTCGCAACGGCTACATCGGTAGTTACACCGCGGGTATCGATCACGATTTCGGGGATGTGAAGTTCAGCGCCGCCTACGTGGCCACCACCGGAATCCATTTGACCAGCATCTACTCCCCGAATAGTTACGGCGGGGCGGACCCGGCCTTTGCTCCCTTCACGCAATTTGATTCCGCAGGACGTGCCATTGGCGGACTGGGACCGGAGAGCATCATCGCGAGCCGTTCCCACTCGACCTACCACGCCTTGCAGACCAGCGTGAGCAAAAACTCTCCCCGCGCAGGCTTGGGGCTGCAAGCCAGCTATACCTATTCAAAATCGCTCGATGACACTAGCGCGGTATTGACCGGACTCATGGGCGCTACGGGCGTGGTTCTGCAAACCTCGCCGCAGAATCCGTGGAACCCGGGTGCTGAGAAGGGCCCCTCCACGTTCGATGTGACCCACGTATTCACCGCCAGCGTGATCCAATTGCTTCCTTTCGACCGGGTAAGTTTCCTTCGGCCACTAGGCCGCACGCTGACGCGAGGCTGGCAGTTCCTTAACATCACCACCGTGATGAGCGGACCGCCGTTTTCAGTCTATTCCGGAGTACAACAGACGGGCGCTGGTTCCGGCGGAGCAGACCGGCCCGATCTGGTAGCGCAACCACACTTCTCGACCAACCGCACCGTACGCGCGGACTATTTCGGACGAGGCCCCGACAATGCCTCGTTCTTCAGTGTCCCCATCAACGTGCCCGGTGGCTCTGGCCCCAATCACGGACGGTTCGGCACGTTGGGACGCAATACATTTCGTGGCCCGGGTTTCCACAATTTCGACGTCGCCCTCATCAAAGACACGCCTTTCGGCCGCCGCGGCAATGCCGAACTGGCGACTCTGGAATTCCGCGCAGAGTTCTTTAACGTCTTCAACATCGTAAACTTTGGATTGCCCTCCAACATTCTGCGAGGAAGCGGATTTGGCGTGATCAGCAAAACGGCGGGATCGTCGCGGCAGATTCAGTTTTCGCTGAAGTTGATTTACTGAAAAAAGGCTGCCACTCAGAAAAATCTTGGTGCCGAAGAAGGGACTCTTTCGAGCACATTTCGCGTAAGTGACGCTGATACCTACAGATCAGAATTCCAGTCAATGTTTTCGGGGCTTTCAAAGCATTTCGTAGGTGTTGCCGGTGTGTACTCCTGTTTCTCTAATGCACTCCAATTTGGGCTAAAACGGTATCAGTGGTATCAGCGTTTACCTACAGCGCGCCAAACGCCATCAGCGCGAAACGCAGGGGCAAAAAGTGAACGTGTGAAACCTAAGCGGATGACCTTCCCCCGTACTTACGCCACCCAATCGCGGCCAAGCCTGTGCCGAGCAATACTAGGGTGGTCGGCTCCGGGGCAGGGAATAGAGGGGTCATATAGCGGAAATTGTAGGTTTCGGTTACTCCGTTCAACGTCACTGACAAGACGCCCGGAGTCACCGTGTCGCTTTTCGGTACTATAAAGCCGAAAATCACAACACACACTGCCGCGTCGCACTGAAACATAAACGGCCCCCGCGTGGATCCAAAACCGGGGAGAGTGAGCGTGGACAAAAGCACGGCGGCTCCGAGTGGCCCCGACCAGCTCTCAAAACTCAAGGCGTATATGCCGCCACCGGCGTCGAACCCGAGAAGAAACGGGTCTAAGCCTGGTCCCAAAAGTTGTGAGCCGTTTCCTGAAAATCCGACGGTCGTAAAGGTAATCGAATCCGCGAACGAAGGCAGTACCGCGAAGAGTAGAACCACCAGAAGGGCTAAGCGTTTCATGACCAGACATCCTTGTTGTGCGCGGACGGTCAGAAAGCAAGCGGACGGCTAGTACATCCGGCGGCTGGCTATGCAATAGAGGTTTTACCTGATAGTGGAACGATGATTCGGACGCAGGCGCGGCTAGTGCGCTAATTTGCTGCCCCTGTCGCCAGCGTGTGACAGATCAAGAGAAGCCCGAACCTGTAAGGGAGTGAACCAACGTAAGGAGAGGTGGCGCCATCAAGTGCTAGATTTCGGCAGCATTCGTTGGGGACCGTGTCCCCTAGCGGATTGTTAGGCGGGTGCCAAGGCGCGAACCTCGGCACCCTGCCGCTCATCGCTCACGGCCAAAAGCCACGCCGCACCTCACGGAACTGTATTGTTTTCGCGGCGTAGCTGCAATAGATTCCAAACTGCTCCCGCCATTTCGCGAAGCTCGTCCTCATCGAGCGCACGGCCTGCGCTACGGTACCGATCATTGATTGCTTTTTCCGTTTGTCTGATAAGCCGCTGGCGCCTTTCGTGGTCTGATTCTGATAGCGTCGCGGAATACATATGCTGCCATTCGGTGGCAACGTATGTGGAAGTTTCCTGATACATGGTTGGCCTCCGAGATTTTGTGTAGTCCCATGTTAGGGCTGCGCCTCTATCCTTGGCGTACGGAGAAGGCTGTAATTCGTCATCAAATCTTAGATGGGGTTTTCACCGGAGGCGCGGTCGCGCTGGCTAGCCAGTAATTGGTGCTGGCGGCTCGAAGGCTCCCTCTCCCAAGGACTGGGAGTCCTCAAAAGTTTCCCGCAAGACCGCCAGCTCAGCAAAAATAGTGAGGTCGCGTCATCACTGGAATAGCCCAGCAGTGCTGCGGCATAGCACGAATCGGGGACGACCCCGTCCTTCATTGCTCTAGAGCAACGACCGTTGGCCACATGCAGCCTAGCCTTCTACTCGGCTCGGTCCGATGCAAGCCGGCCTGTTGAGGGGGCGGCGTGCACGGCCGTGCACGCTGTATGCTCCGGGCCGACTCCCCCAACTTCGGGCCGAGCCTAGGTACGGTATCGGCGGTATGGCCTTCTGGGGATTTTCTTACTAGCGTTGATCCCACTGGTCGATCCCCAGTTGACCCGAGACGGCAAGCCCCGCACCCCAACCGGCTGGTTCCGATGCGGGGTTTGCTTTCGACTGCCTTCCCGGCGAAGTATGTTGATCGCGTGGATAAAGACTGACGAGCGTTCAACGAATTCACCCAGCCCCTAACGCCCCGCACCAACGCCAGATGCGGGGCTCCGCCTTCTAGCTGCCCCGCGGCTCCTCCGGCGGTTCTGGTTCTGAGTCCAATAATCGCTCCAGCTCTTTCGCCAGGAGCACTACCCTTCGCGGATCACGCTCACGAGCAATTAATTTAAGCAATTCGGCCATGCGGGCTTCGTCATCGAGCGTCATGGTTCCCAAGGCTAGCAATGGGAACGGGCTGAGGGTAGACAACGAACGTAACGCTGGCTGGTTACTACCGTGTATCAAACCACTCATGGAAAGTTACTGATGTGGTAAACAGACGTGGGGACTGACGCGGTAAATCAGGGTTCAGTTCGGCACGCTCGGCAACCGCCTTGCATAGTTCCAGCAGCTGCGTTCGATGCGTGGGGTGTGCCGTTTCGAGTAGGGAACACGAACTCCCCGTGGCTTTTCTTTGACCACTCCTTGAGGATCTTTACCAGTTTGTCGGGCACAGGAACCTCGCGTTCCTCCCAGTCCTTCGGCCGGAAGCCGTATTCGGGCTTTGCTCTGACGCGGACAACGCCGCTTTTCAAGTCAACGTCAGTCCACGCCGTATAAGCCACTTCCTTTTTTCGGAAGCCGGTCATCAGGTAGAACTGAAAAAAGGCGTATTGGGTTGCGTCGCAGGCAGCGAAGAACGCTTCAAGCTGTTCGGGGGTGCAGCTCTCAGGCTCCTGATGGACGTATTTGGGCCAGTCACGTTTATTGGCCAGCTTCTCTACGCCGTTCGCCTTGAGAAACGAAGGCAGATGCTCAAAGCGGTTGTGGCAGGTTCGATCTGAGAGCTTCGCGTCACGTAGGGACTTCAGGAAGTACAGCAAGTCGGCTCGGTTGATCTGGTCGAGATGGCTCTTCGTGCAGGAGTCTGTGAAATTGCGCAGCGCCAGGCTGCAGGCCGCGTGCGTGGCGGGTCGTTTGGATAGTTTTGTTTCGGACAGGTAGGAGGCGACGGCATCGCCCAGAGTCATGCGGTGGTTACCGTTCTCAGGGGCGACCGTTACGCCGTGGATCTTGGCGTTAAGCTCGGCTTCCTTGCGTAACCTTCGCGCTTATGCATCCCGAGCGTTCTTCCCAACCGACTGCCGGCGCCGTTTCGAGCCTTCGCGCCATTCGATGTAACACGCGCCTCTGGGTGCCGTTCTTCGTGGCTGTTGATATGGACAACATCAGGTTTGACGCGGCCATTCGCAGCGAGCGCTACAGCGCAATAGCGCCAGCCGTTCGCGGTTAAGACTCGTTTGGTGAGATTGACTTCGCGGTTGGGCACAGCAGCCTCCAGTGAGGAGTGGTATCACTGTAGGTAGCAAACGCCGCTAAACGCTAGATAACAAAAGTAGTGGTGCCGAAGAAGGGACTCGAACCCCCACACCCTTGCGGGTACATGGACCTGAACCATGCGCGTCTGCCAATTCCGCCACTTCGGCGAGTGACTTGCGAAGCAAGACGACCCTCACGGGTCGCCTCTCAGGAAGGACAACTCTCTATTTTACAGGCGCTTTGCGGACTGTCAAACGGGGGAAACCCCAGCCGTCATGATGGTATGCGCTCGACTATAGGGTCGCGCTTTCCCTTACCGGGTCCCGGCGGAAGGCGCAAACACGTACAATTATCATTCAAACGAAAGCCGAATCGAGCCGCCGGAAAGCGTCATGCCGAATACATCTAAAATGCCCCCTGAAGTTATCAGCCGTCTGCGATCCCTCGCTCATGACCTCAGCAACTCCATCGAAACCATCATGCAGGCGTCTTATCTCCTCAGCCAGTTAAAGCTTGATTCGACCGGCGCGAAATGGGTCACGATGATCGAAGATGCCGCGCAGGATGCGGCTCACGTGAATCGCGAAATCCGGGAAGTACTGCGCACGCAGACGTAATGAATCCGTCCTGGCACTATGGTGTCAGGTCTGGGGGTGCCGGGCCTTAGGTTCCCCTCAATGCAAAACGAACGCGTTAGCAGCTCTTCTGAGTCATGGGGGCGCTCATCAAACAGCATGTCCACGCGACTGCGAGTGCGGCGTGTGGCAGGAGTAGCAAAGAGTGCAACGATCGCATCGGTACTCGACAATACACACGAGTCTAAGGCTCTTCGAAAGTCATGTCATGAGATCTCGGCGCGAGAGACACTCAATCACCGGACCGTGGCATGGCTGCGGAACAAAAAATACGGGCAGACGGTTTCGTCTGCCCTGACCGATCAGTCTCCCTTTTTCCGCAGCCCCCTAGTAGATCGAACCGTTGGGTTGCGTCGAACTCAGAACGCCTGCATTGGCTGAAACGGTATAGGCAACTCCACCTCTTCCCTTCCACCTGGAAAGGGCGAACGAGCCGGCAGCGTTGATGCGATACACGGCGACGTTCTGATACGTCAGGGGTATTCCCGCCTCGCATGTCTGCGGTGCACCGGGAGCTTGCAGGAAATAAACCGTGCTCGAACCGACTACCGTCCCATCGCCGTTGCCGTCGATCAACAGAGCGGTCTTCTCGTCGATGGCAATGTCACGCGGTGCTGGGGACCAGTCGTTCGTATATATGCGGCACATAAAAGCGAGGTCGCGGCCCATGCGGTCTCGCGTCACAAAATGGGGGTCGTCGATGATGCCCGTCAGAATGGAAATATTGGCGAAATCCCGAACCAGCGTAATGTACTTGCTGAATGGGTCAGCCAGGGCTTGGCTCGATGTAATGGCCTGGCTCGCCTGCGCCGAGTAGATGAATTCCGCGAGAACATTCATTCCGGCGCTTGTGCCGCCGATTGGCACCTCGCGAGCGATCAAATCGTTCAGCGCTTGCTGAACCGGAGTTCCCTGCCAATAGTTGATGTAGTTAGATTGATCCCCGCCAGCAATCCACAGTGCTTCCGCGTTTTGAATTGTGGAGATCACAAACGGATCGCTGGCCGCAGTCCGGTTCGGGATGATCAGCGTGGCAACGGAGTTTTCGCCGGGGCACAGCTGTTGGATATATGGGTTGTAGGCATCCGTTCCTGTGGCCCGAATGACCAGGAAGTCGCCGTTGCCGCTGCGCTGGCACATCCACTGGAATGCAGCATCTACGTCAGTGCCACCTCCCATCAGAACCGTCCCCGATGTGGTCACAGTGGCGACGTCGCTGGCATTGCCGACGCGAAAGTAGGAGTACTGCTTGGCTGAAAAGGCGGGACACGCGGCACATAGCAAGAAAAGAGCGGCGGCGATAAGTTTCATAGGGAGCCCCCAGGCGGGGAAATCTTACATTCATGGAAGGCGAGCCGCAACGGGTCCACTGCCCAGAGGTCCGCGACATGAAGTCTTCCTCAAAATTAGCTCGACACTTTTGTGCGGCCTTCACCGACAGGGGCTGGAAATTAGATCGGTTTGTGGAGCCGCGGGGTCCTTCGACCGCGTTCGGCTGGCGCCTCTCTTCGCTCAGGATGACCTTTGTTGAATTACGATGGCATCTCGGAAGTTACGATCAGACTTCGCAAAATTACTGCTTGTTCTAGCGAGATGCCCTTTGCCGCAGATGCTCGCGCCATCCTTCGGGCAAGACTTCCACATTCAGCACCCGCTCGAGGTGAAACCGAACGTCGACTCCGCATTCCAAGCCGCTCGAAAAAAGAAGCCCGGCAAAAGCCGGGCCTTCACCGACCGAGAACCGTCAACTGAGAACGGAGAGCTCTTCTCACCCTTCCAGCTTCGCCGTCATCGTAATCTTCGCATTCAACACCTTCGACACGGGACAGCCTTTCTCCGCGGCTTCGGCATATTTCTGAAAAGTAGCCGCATCCGCGCCCGGAACGCGTCCCACGACGTCGAGATGACTGGCTGTAATCGTCCAACCCGAGTCAAGCTTATCGAGAGAGAGCGTGACGTTCGTGTTGATGCTTTCCGGCGTCAGGTTCGCCCCGCCCAGTTGTGCCGAAAGCGCCATGGAGAAACAGGCAGCATGAGCCGCCGCGATGAGCTCTTCCGGGTTGGTGCCCGGTGCGTTTTCAAAACGTGTAGTGAACGAATATGGTGTATTCGCCAGTACTCCACCCGGGGCGGAAATGCTGCCCTTGCCGTCCTTCAAGCCGCCCTTCCATACCGCACTTGCTTTTCTCTGCATGTTCTTTCCTCAATATGAATGTGAGTTGGATGCCGCCCCGCCATTGTAGACGGACCTGCGTGCTTATCGCGCACCTGCCAGACCGGTTGACAACTAGTGTAGGAACAATGCGAAGAAGAACCGAAATTGATTCGCTACCAGCGAACCAGCAGCGGCCAGCTGATACCTCAGTAAAAATCCGAGCAGCTCAAATAAAATCCGCACCGATCGCAGGTGAGCTTGCAACGATGTTCCTGCAATTGAGCGGAACAGTTGGGGCAAAAGCGCGACGGGTCCTGCAGCGTCCGCGTCTCAATGGGTTTGTTCGCGGCCGAAGCTTCTGTCGTTTTAGGCGGACTTGGGAACATCATCGGAGATCAGGGTGACCCTGCCAGCTATCGGCGATTTGTCTTCGGTCGCAGTCGCAGGCAAGTTGCTGCTCCAGCAGTCGGCAGCGATCCGCCACGCTCCAAGCCGGCGCCAAACCTTCAAGTATTTTCCGCGATCGGTCATTGTCGCGCCGTTCTCCTGCACGATGGACAATGAATATCGCCCGACTTCCATCGCCATGTCGCCTGAGTGATCCACGCGGGTGGTTTCAAGGCGCAGATCCTGGTACCCCGACTCGCCGAATTCGCGCAGCGTGCGCTCAATGGCCTTCGGACCAATGGCCGCGTCGTGATGCGGAGCCATCAAGGACCCGTCCGAGGCAAACAGCGCCCCGACCTGGTCATAGTTACCAGTGTTGAAGTTCATACAGAAGTCTTGACTCAGACCACGAATGGTGGACTCTACATCCATCGAGGAACTGGAACCCCCGATGGGGCTGGAGTAGGGTCGATACATCAAACTACCTCCCGGGGAAAGAAGGCGATGCGCAGAAGCCCTCACCTCGCGCCAACGCACAGGCAGCGCATCCAACTTGGTTGAGAATTGTAACGCAAAACTCTTCGGCAGAACCAAGAAGTTTTCCACGGAGTCGCCGCATTTCTGTTGCCTCTCAAACGAATAAGCCACGCCCATTAGAGCCGAACGTAACTTGGGGGAGCATCCAGCTACGCGCGATGGTATTCTTAAGGAGTGTCGGCCTTACGTTCCAAGTTTTAGAACTTAGACGCGTTCGACGATTTTGCCGATGGCCACCTCTGAAGATCTCGACCTGTCCCCGCCCGACGGGCTAAACCGGCCCCTCTGGAAGTCCTTGATTCGCCATTTTCGCGATCGGTTTTTGGATGACGGGCTGCCCCCGCTGTATTTGACCTCACGTCCGGTCAACCTGGGCATGCTTTTGGGAGATTTTCTGGACTTGCCCTGGTATCGAACTGTGTTCACCAACCTGGGGGACGTGATCTCGCCGGAAATCCTGCCGCCGCTGGAACTCGAGTCCCGGCCGGTCGAAGTGGGCGAACTCATCGGCGACCAGATGAGCCACATGTGGTGGTATTCCCTGCTACGCAACCTGGCCGATTCTGTTGCGCCCGAAAAGCTTCCGGCGCTCGAACTGACCTCCGAGCCGGCCAATGCGATCATTCCCTCCGACGCGCTTCTGTTGGCATCGTGGTCGAACGTGATCAGTACTCCGAAAGTATTCCTTCCCGATCAGGCCAAGCCCGTGCTCACGGCTGCTTCGCCCGGCCTGGTGCAGGAACCCACGCTCCAGTTGGACCCCGCTGCCGCCGCGTACGTGAACGAACTGGAAGGAGATCTGAGAAAAGATCTGCGCCGCTCCCGTCGCCGCGAGCGCTTTCTGATCTTTGTCTTCGCGGCTGAACTCATTGTCCTGATCGTCGGACACTTCTGGCATTTCTGACCCCAGCTTGACAATTCCGCACGGCGCCCCGCAGAATGCGCGCCAGTTCCATCTTCCTCTCAGGTGAATGATGCTGAATTTTCTGCGGATAACCGTCGTCCTCGTGTTGCTCGCCACCAGTGTTCGTGCCGGGGACCGTTCGCATGCCCGGTCCATGGTCATCACGCGCTACGGCATCGTCGCTACCAGCCACGTGCAGGCTTCCGCCGCGGGCGCGCAAATCCTGGCCAAGGGCGGTTCTGCTGTGGACGCAGCCATCGCCGCCAACGCGGTTCTGGGCGTCACCGAGCCCATGATGAACGGCATGGGCGGCGACCTGTTCGCCATCTACTGGGACGCTAAGACCGGAAAGCTCTACGGAATCAACTCCAGCGGATGGGCCCCGCAAGGACTCACGGTCGAACACTTGAAGTCCAAGGGCGCAACCACGATGCCCGAAACCGGGATCGATACAGTGACCGTGCCCGGTGCTGTTGCCGGATGGAACGCTCTGCACGGCCGGTTTGGTAAGTTGGCTTGGAAAGAAATCTTCCAGCCCGCAATCTTCTACGCCGAACGGGGATATCCCGTTCCGGAATTGATCCAAGGCTTCTGGGAGGAATCCGTCCCGACAATTTCGCCGGATCCGGAAAGCCGGCGCGTCTTTCTGCCGGGTGGAAAGCCGCCGGCATTGGGTCAGATTTTCCAGAATCCCGATCTTGCCAAGGCGCTGGGTCTGATTGCCAGACCAGGGCGCCACCGCCTTTTACAAAGGCGAAATCGCGCGGGCCATTCTCAGCACCGAGCAGGCACAAGGCGGAACGATGGCGGCGGCCGATCTGGCCGAGTTCACGCCCGAGTGGGTAGACCCGATCTCAATCACTTACCGGGGTTGGACCGTATACGAGTTGCCTCCCAACGGGCAGGGCATGGCCGCGCTTGAAATGCTCAATCTAATGGAGACGACGCCCGCGTCGCCCGACGGCCCGCTTAGCGTCAGCGAACTCCACAAGAAAATCGAGGCTATGAAGCTGGCCTACGCCGATCTGCACCGCTACGATGCCGACCCGCGATTTGCCAAAGTTCCGGTGAAGGGTTTGCTCTCGAAGGAGTACGCGAAAGAGCGCGCGCAGCTGATCGATCCGGATAAAGCGAACTGCGAGGTGGCCGCCGGCGCGCCGCCCATGAGCGATACCACCTATCTGACGGCGGTGGATCGCGAAGGCAACATCGTCTCTTTGATTCAAAGCAACTACGACAGCTTCGGATCCGGCATCACGGTGCGCGGCATGGGATTTGCGCTGCAGAATCGTGGGGCGCTGTTTTCGCTGGACCCCGCGTCTCCCAACGTTCTCGCACCGCGCAAACGGCCGTTCCACACCATTATTCCCGCATTCATGGAACACGGCGACCAGCACATAGGGTTCGGCATTATGGGCGGCGCGAACCAGCCGTTGGCGCACGCCCAGTTCGTCTCGAACATCGTGGACTACGGCATGAACATCCAGGCCGCGCTAGAAAACGCCCGCTTCACGGTGAGCCCGAAACGAGGATGTAATATCGTGATCGAATCGCGGGTCAAGCCGGAAGTCCGTGACAAGCTTACGTCCATGGGACATGTCTTTCGCGTGGACCGTGAGTATTCCACCAGCATGGGGCGCGGCCAAGCCGTCCTGCACGACTCCAAGACGCACGTAAACTACGGCGCCTCCGATGCCCGCGCCGACGGCTCAGCCGAACCAGAGCCGCCGCCGGTGGACAATCACCCGTGACCCAGACTCTATCGAATGCGATACCACGAACCTGTCATCCTGAGCGCCGTGAGACGAGCCGAACGGAGTCGAAGGACCCCGTGCGGGTGGCGATCGCGTTGAATGCGTGCGACGTTTTCAGCACGACGGCATCTTAAAAGTCCGGTCGCCCGCGAAAGACTTGTCGGCAGCCGGCGCGGAAATGAAGCGTGGGATAAGAAATCCGTTGTAACCATTCTGGGAGCTTGGCTCTATGAATTCACTCTTCCCTCTCCTTCTCGCCTTCGGCATCGGCGTAATTGCCGGCCTTCGCGCTATGACCGCGCCCGCCGTAACCGCCTGGGCCGCGCTCCTGGGCAGACTCAACCTGTCGGGCACTGCGCTCGCCTTCATGGGTTCCAAGTGGACGGTTGTGGTCTTCACGCTGGCTGCACTCGCCGAACTCGTCACCGACCAACTTCCCAAGACACCGCCACGCACCGAACCCGGCCCGCTGGTGGCGCGCATCGTGATGGGCGGACTTTCGGGCGCGTGCATCGCTGTCGCGGGTGGCCATTCGCTGTGGCTAGGCGCAGTCCTGGGTGCCGTGGGCGCCGTCGCCGGCACATTTGCGGGATACAAAGCGCGGGTGGGATTGGTCCAGTCTCTGCATGTTCCTGACTTCGCCATCGCCATCCCGGAGGATCTCGTGGCAATCGGATTGGGATGGCTGCTGGTGACGCGCTTCTAGGAAACGCCGCCTCAAACTCTCGCCCCGTCTCTCCACAAATGCCCTGGCGCTCCGTAAAATAGGTGAATGCGATATCTGGTCCGCGCAAGGTTGAAGCAAGGTGGGGAACAGAGACTGCTGCAAGCCATCGAGAATGAAACCCTCGGCCAAGGCTCGGTTGCAGAAGGAGAATACCTGCGCAACATGAAAGACGCGCGGCTTTGCTCCGACGGGACCGCCCGCTGGGTCGAAGTCTGCTATTGCCCGACTCCCCTGCAGGAGGAACGTCCGTACTGGGAAGAGCACTTCGAATTGACGAAGATCCAGGACGCCCACGACCGTCGCCGCTGCCGCGATCAGAATGGGTCCGAACCTTGGGCCTGTGGGGATTGTGACTGCACCGAAAAGTTGGAAAAGAAGTTAGCAGCGACAGGTACGTCATTCCTCGAACAACTCAAGCGAAGAATCTAACGTCTGGAACAGGTTTCGTCTGTCGCTTGAAGAATCGCTGCCGGCGAAAGCGTTTTACGATCTTTCTTGGGTCGAAACGGCATCGTTCCGGTCGCCCTCACGTGCAGATCGATGCCGGCCAAGGCCAGGAGGAACTATGTCGAGCGGCGGAAGGACAACAGGATCAAGAGTGACCATGCACGTGGTTTCAAGCCTTGATGGGTTCATCGCGAGGAAGGACAACAATGTCTCCTGGCTAGATGTCAATGGAAGCGTCTACGAAGCCGGGGTTTCCATTTCGGAGGAAGAAGCCGCGACCTTCGTCAAAGCCATAGACTGTTATGTACTCGGCTCTCGCACGTATGAACACGCACTTGAATTGGGCTGGCCGTATGGCGATACTCCGACGGTGGTGGTGACAGGCAGAGAATGGCCACCGGCGAGGGAGAGCGTCGAGTTCTATTCGGGTGATCTCGAAACACTCGTTGACGTGAAACTCGCGCCGCGATTTCGAAACATCTGGCTGGTGGGTGGGGCCATGTTATGTCAGCGTTTTCTCGAACTCGGCCTAGTGGACGAAATCAGGTTGACTATTAGCCCCTGTCTTATTGGGTGACGGACTCCGGTTATTCGGTGATTTCCTGACGGAGCAGAGGTGGGATTTGAAGAACGTGGTCGCTTACAAGAATGGTTTTGTTGAGTTATCGTACGCCGCCTGCACCGCGTGAGAGCATCAGAAGAGATCGCCAAAAAAGCGAGGGGGCAAGCTGAACCAAAGGCTGCTGACATCCTCGAGAGAGTCAACCGCGCCCCAGCGCCGCTTTTCATAATCGGCATTCCGGATGACGCACTAGCGAAGTGCCTTTTGCCGCAGATGCTCGCGCCATCCTTCAGGCAAGGCTTCTACATTCAGGACGCGTTCGAGCAGTTCGTGGTCATCTGTCCCACTGTAGTAAAGACGGTTGATGTCCGAGACTGTGACGGAGTTGGGATCGCGGTCAAGAACTTCGATGGGCGAGCCGGCGGCAACCCGGCCTTCTTCGGCCACCGCAAAATAGTAGCCGCTGAAACGGCTGGCGATGAAACGCTTGATCATGTCGTCGCGATCGAAGCGGATGGTGAGCTTATAGCACGGGATGCGCGGTTGGGTAACGACCAGCAATGCGGAACCAACGCGGAGGCGATCTCCGATGTGGAGCGTGTCCTCGGATAGACCTTCCGTGGTGAGGTTCTCACCAAACACTCCCCAGGGGAGTTCGGCCTGGGGCAACTCCTCGCGCCAGTACGGATAGTGCTCCGCGGGATATCCATAGACTGCCTTGTCGGGTCCGCCGTGAACAGAAAGATCGGCTTGGCGATCACCAACCAGATTGAGTCTCTTCACATCGACCGGGCCTTCGACTGGATCCTTGAAGATGCCGGTGCTGACTTGAGTTTCCTTCCAGATCACCAGGCGGGGCCGGCCGACATTCACCGAGACGATACGCATGGCAGTCATGAACATCAGATTCGGCGGAGGACGAATTTGATTCGCTGATTGATTTGGCGTGTGCGGCGTGACGAGCGGCTATCCTGTGACATACTCTGAAAACTCTTGACCTTCGTCGAATCACACCGACTGCCAGAGGAGGATCTTGTGAGCGCAACAGAACGCTATGACGCCATTGTGGTGGGCTCGGGACAAGCTGGAACCCCATTATGCCGGGCGCTTGCAGAGGCGGGCATGCGCACGGCGTTGGTGGAGCGAGAGCATGTCGGCGGAACCTGCGTGAATGAAGGATGTTCGCCCACGAAAACCATGGTGGCTAGTGCGCGGGTTGCCTACCTGGCGCGACGGGGCGCGGACTATGGAGTGCAGACTGGGCCAGTCAGCATCGATTTGAAGCGCGTACGGCAGCGCAAGCGGGACATCGTTAACAGCTTTCGGAGTGGGAGCCAGAAGAGAATCGAGAAGACGGCGAATCTGGATTTGATTTTCGGCACTGCCAGTTTCAGCGAGCCGAAGACTTTGCGGATGCGCGGAAAAGACGGGAATGAGCGCACGCTGGCTGCTGACAAGATTTTTATCAACGCCGGGACCCGTGCTGCGCGGCCTTCCATTGAGGGTCTCAATCAAGTGTCCTTCCTCGACAACATTTCGATCATGGAGTTGGAGTCGGTGCCGGAGCATCTGCTGGTGCTGGGTGGTGGGTACATCGGAGTGGAGTTCGGACAGATGTTCCGCCGGTTTGGCAGCCGCGTGACCATTGTGCAATCAAGAGCGCAGCTGCTGACGCGGGAGGATAAAGACGTTGCGGAAGAGGTGGCGAGAATTTTCCAGCAGGATGGGATTGAAATCCTGCTTAGTTCCAATGTGGAACGTGTGCGGCTGGTGAATGACCGGATTCAAATGGAAATAAATGACGGCAAACAGAAGAAAACGGTAGAAGGCTCCCACATTCTGGCTGCCACTGGAAGGGTACCTAACGCGGACACTCTAAATCTCGCTGCGGCCGGAATCGAGACAGACTCCAAGGGATTCATTAAGACCAACAATCGGCTGGAAACCAACGTTCCTGGCGTATATGCGCTCGGCGACATCAAGGGCGGGCCGGCGTTCACGCATATCTCTTACGACGACTTCCGCATCATTCGCTCGAACGTGATTGAAAAGAAGAACATCACCATCGATGGGCGGCCTGTTCCCTACGTCGTGTTCACGGACCCTCAATTGGGACATATTGGCTGGAGCGAAGAAGACGCGCGCAAGTCGGGCCGAAAGATTCGTGTTGCCAAGATGCCGATGAACCACGTGGCCCGGGCCTTGGAAATGGATGAGAGCCGGGGCTTCATGAAGGCCATCGTCGATGCAGAGACGGAGGAGATTTTGGGGGCGACCGTGCTTGGAATCGAAGGCGGCGAGGTTATGACAGTCTTCGAAGTCGCCATGATGGGGAAACTGCGGTATACAGCTCTACGCGACGGAATCTTTGCACATCCTACCCTGGCGGAGAGTTTGAACAATCTGTTTAGTTCGTGGAGCGAATAGCGGTTATTTGCCTCCTGTCAGATCGCCGGATGCCAGAACATACGTTGTGAATTTGTCCAGCTTGATGTTGAAGCGAGTAGAAGTGATCGCAAGTACGCCTGCGCGGTCGCTGGTGGCCACCACATCCTTCAGCAAGGTGCGGTGGTCGGAAATGCATGACGCTGTGCAATCGGGCGTGACGTCAGGAGCCTTCGCAGGGGTACGACCGGGAAAGGGGTGCGAAGCCGGCGAACCCGGATCGGGATACGTGCCCGCGCCGTTCCAAGTCTTGCTGATCGGACCATCCGGCGGCCCGAACATCAGGTCCTGGCTAGGTGTGGTCCGCATCGGGTAATACCAGCCCGTCAGATAAACCTTGATGGGCGCAGATCCCTTCTTCCATCGCACAGAGTCCATGCGAACCGCGAGACGCGACGGGTCGGTTGCGGACTTCGCCGTCGACTCGACCACCTCTCCGGAGAAAATGGCGTCCCTCGGGATGACTACGCCATCAACCAGGGTGGCGACCGCAAGCTTCGCCTCGACCTTGGATCCAACCAGGGTCTTGCCGGCCATTACGTTTTGTCGGAAGGTCACGGGGAACTCGCGGGCGCCCGCAACGCCGGCAGGCTTCTCTTGGCCGCAGAGGGCAGCGGAGCAGAACAGGGCAAAAGCGATTGCGCCTCGGACAGTGACAGTTGCGATGGACATCTGCGGCCTCCTGCTGAACAGCTAGCCGAGCGGCGCATCACTCCGCTTACAGTGTGGAGTTTACCGCAAAACGGTGGGCGGAAATACACGGTTAATTTCTGACAAGTGCAAACTTTTACCGTTTCTTCGGGAGTCGTGTAGTGCTCCCACCTTTGCTCCGCGGACTACTTAGTCTTGTCGCTTCGCTGCGGCAGCTTAAGAGCCCGTCTTGAAAACATTTGAGAGGTCCGTAGCTGTCGTGACGGTGGCGGGCTCCTTCGACTGCGTTCGGCGTTCGCCTCACTTCGCTCAGGATGACATTAAGAAGCTTCGAAAATTCGGCAGCGTCTGGTTCGTCCGATCGCATATTTTCGGGAGACAGGGCGACTCCTTGCGGGGCTTGCTATCCTGAGCGGACAAAATGCACGTCCTCTCTCCCGTCGCGCTGTCGGACGCCCGCATCCTGGCGGCGTACATCATCTTCCTGGCCAGCTATCTGGTGTTTGCGCTGGGCAAGTTTCCTGGCCTGAAGATCGACCGCACGGGCGCAGCTATTATCGGCGCGGTGGCGATGGTGGTCTTCCGTATCGTAGGCCCTCGGGAAGCGCTGCGTTTCGTCGACTTCTCCACCATCGTGCTGCTGTTCTCCATGATGCTGATCGTGGGAAACCTGCACCTGGTGGGCTTTTTCGAGTGGAACGCGGAGGCCGTGCTACGCCGTCTGAAGCCTCATCAACTGCTGCCAGCCGTGATCTTCACGTGCGGAATTCTCTCTGCGTTTTTCGTCAACGACATTGTTTGCCTGGTGATGGTGCCGTTCGTTTTAAATATCACGCGGCGTATGGGGCTGGAGCCGCTACCCTATCTGCTGGCGGTGGCCACGGCGTCGAATATTGGAAGCGTGGCGACGATTACGGGGAATCCGCAGAACATGCTGATCGGATCATTCTCGGGGATTCGATATCGGGACTTCTTGGGACATCTTGCGCCGGTGGCGGTGGTCGGACTGTTTGTGGACTGGGGTGTGCTGCATTGGGTTCATATGCGCAAGGCGGGAAGAGCTGTCGAGGAGAAGTGCAGCGATCCCACTCCCGCCGCTGGATCTCTCGCGCCTGACGAAACCGGTGGCTGTGGTGGCCGCCGTCGTGGTGGGATTTTTTTCGGGCGTTGATCCCGCGCTGATGGCCGCCCTGGGAGCAGCCGTGCTGTTGATTACGCGAACACTAGAACCGCAGAAGCTCTATGAAGAAGTAGATTGGGGCCTGCTGGTATTTTTTGTGGGGTTGTTCCTGATCGTTGGAGGCGCGGAGAATGCGGGAATCACGGGACGACTCCTGGATGTGGCGCGGCATTGGAACCTACAGCGGATCGGAGTGTTCACGGTGGTGGTCGCCGGGCTTTCGAACATCGTGAGTAATGTCCCGGTGGTCATGCTGGTGAAGTCTCTGGTGCCGGGATTCGCGAATCCGCATGCGGCCTGGCTTGTGCTGGCCATGGCGTCGACGCTGGCAGGGAATCTGACGATCACCGGGAGCGTCGCCAACATCATCGTGGTTGAAAGTGCTAAGCCTGAGGTGGAGATTGGATACCGGGACTATCTGCGGGTGGGCGTGCCGATTACGATGATCACGCTGCTGCTGGGGTGGGGATGGTTGGCGTGGGTAGGGTGATTTCATTTTCGATTGGCAATTTCGACTTGCTGATTCCGTCCGACATCGGTGGGATTACCGTCTAACCACGTAGAACACTAAGGACGCACGAAGGAGCGACACGTATGAGCACTTCGAGGCCTGAAACCATACGCCCTTTCATCGGGCTGGTCGTCGCCTTGCTGATCGGGAGCCCGGGTTTGGCGGCGCAGAGTGGACCTGCAGCCAACGTCATCAAGTACCAGGGCACCCTCAATAACGTGAAATACGTCTACGCTACGGTCGCGCCCGTGGCTCGTCTCAAGCCGGGAGACATCTTAGACACCAACACGCTTGATTGCTTCGGAGACGCCATCAAGAAGCCGGGCGATACGCTCAGCATGGCTCCCGGCGACAATCCGTTGACCGGTCCGTTCTTCATCGACGGGGCGGAGCCGGGGGACACGCTGGCTGTAAAGATTCTCGAGCTTGAAGTGAATGGCGATCAGGGTGTCGGCGCATTGGGACCGGGCTTCGGCGCATTGAATGCGACCAATTACACGCCCATGCTAAACCCGGCTCTGCCGGAAAAGATCTGGTTTTACCCGATCGATCATGCGACCAATACGGCCACGTTTCAGGCACTCGATTCGAAGTTTTCGGTGAAGATTCCCCTGCATCCGTTCCTGGGTTGCATTGGCGTCGCCCCGGCGGGTGGCGAGGCTCGTAGTTCGATTGTGCCGGCGGAGTTCGGCGGAAACATGGACGCGCCAGAAGCCAGCGTCGGCAATACGGTGTATTTCCCGGTGAATGTGAAGGGTGGATTGCTGTACCTGGGCGACGGGCACGCGGCCATGGGAGACGGTGAAGTGGCGGGCGCGGCGATCGAGGTTCCCTTGCGTGCGCGCGTGCAGGTCGAATTGATCAAGGGGAAGAAGATCAACTGGCCGCGGTTCGAAAACGAACAGGCGATCATGGCGGTAGGAGCTTATCGGCCAGTAGACGATGCGCTACGTATCGCATTTACCGAACTGGTGGCATGGATTCACGAAGACTACGGGCTTTCGGATTTAGACGCCTACGAACTGCTGGGCAAGGTAGCCAGGATCCATCTGACCGAGATGGTAGATCCAAACTACGTTGTGGTTGCGTCGGTTGAGAAGAAGTATTTGCCGTCAAGAAGGAAATAGAGAGGCGCGCAGGAACGCGCTCCCGTTGGCCCAACCGCCCTTCGAATTGTGGGGGATCATACATTTGGTCCAGTACGTGCCCTTGACACTGGGACGGGCGGGCGAGAAGCTTAGGACATCTTCTCGCAGGAAGGTTGTATAGGGTCGCCAACTGCAGTGGGTCCCAAACGAAGTTTCACGGGCAGATCATCGGTTCCCTCGTTGTCCCGGGTCGCGGCAAGTCAAAAGTAAGAGTTCTTCATGGATCATCGCCCCATTTTCGACAGTACGGTTCGCCAGGATCTGAATTCCGGCGAACACGGTCAGTCCCCTTCTTCTCCGGCAGCCTGGCCGGGGACCGGTTCGGACGCGGAGCAACCGTCGAGCGCGGAGATGCGCTTCCCGGGCGAGGATGGCGGCAGATCCTTGGCCGAGATGGCACAGCGCGACCTCGTCGCTACCCTGCAACTGCTGGCGGAAAGAGCTCAATACATAACCGGAGCCACGGGATCCGCGATCGCATTGCGGGATGCTGGGCAGATGGTATGCCGCGCCAGTGCGGGAGCTTCGGCCCCGGAAGTAGGGGCACAGCTGCAAGTCAACTCCGGGCTGTCGGGTGAGAGTGTGCGGACCAAACAGACCCTACGCTGTGACGACGCCGCCACCGATCCCCGGGTAAACCGCGAGAGCTGCGAGGCATTGGGAATTGCGTCGGTTGTGGTCATGCCCTTGGTTCAGGGTAACGAGGTAATCGGTGTTTTCGAACTCTTCTCCGACAAGGCTCACGTTTTCGACGCTCGCGACATTGCGGCGCTCGAACGCATGGGCGCGATGGTTTTTGCCGCCCTCGAGCAAGCGTTGACCGGGTTCGCTTCTGACCCAGGGGGACAGCACCCGGCTACTCCCACAGGGAAGGCAGCCGGCGATTTGGAATCAAGCGCAGAATTGCGCCCGACGTCGCCCGCGGACAATGGGATCGCGTTTCATATGCGCGCACCGGTCGCCAATCCCGTCGCCTATCGGCCCTCCGTGGAAACCCGCCCCCTGCCAAAGGCCATGGATTCCGAGGACGTGCTCGACATCGCACCGATAAGGATCCCCGCTGTAAGTTCAGAAGAGAGCGCGTTCGAGGACCCGGTGCTCGCGGATACGCACGAACTGGCCAACCAGGCACTACCGGGAGACCCCACTCCTGTCGAGATCGAAAAGCAATATCCCGAGGTTGAGGCGAAGCCCGATGAGGCTGCACGTCCCGCGCGCAGTGCGGTGGTCAACTTGCGGAAGTGCGAAGGGTGCGGCTTCCCCGTGTCGGAGGGAAGACGACTCTGCCTGGATTGCGAAAAGAAGGGAATTCGCGGCATGGAGGCAACTGCCGGGACGGAAACACCCCCCTATGCAAGCAGTGTCGAAACGGGGACAAGCCCCTCCTCAGTCGATGTTCCAGTTGAGCCCGAGGTCCCGCTTTTTCTAGGGGAAGACGCGTCTGACGCATCCTGGCTCTCGAGTCACAAGTACATGATCGGAGCCATCGCGGTCGCGCTTGCTGGCATTGTCGCTCTCCTGTTTGCGCGCTAGAGCGCAGTCTTTCTTAGCCTCCGGAAGTGCCGTTTCTGCCCAGATTTACGTTGCAAAGTTTTACACATCGCGCCTCTTCCGTGGAACCTTCTAGGTGCTTGACAAACAATTGCAGCCTGCTAGAGTTCGAATTATTGCTCCACTCGAACCCCCACAGGTGCCCACGATATGAAGAATGTGTATGAAGTACTAAGACAAAAAGAGCTTGAACTGGCCCGGCTGGAAAAGGAAGTCGAAGCCTTGCGGGTGGTGGCTCCGTTGCTCTCCCCCGAAGACGGCAAGGAGATGGGGAACGAACTTCCGAAGCCGACGCTGGCAACACAGACCACGCAGCAACCAATCCGAATTCCACAAACTGCAGTCAACCAAAATCCGCAACCGGCACGCGCAGCTGGATGGGAAGACACGGCCAAACGCTGGCCATAAGGCTGACGGCAAATTTCCAAGAACGAAGCGTTGACGGCTTGGGAAACTCACCCGGGCCGTTTCGTATTTTTGGGTTCAGAAGCGCCAGGTTACGTTGGTACTCAAATTAGCAATTTTTCTATAAATAACCGCTCATTTCTCTTCGTCTCAGAGTGATATACTGCATTTCACCAACCCTCTGTTAACGCCATTATTCGTCGCGTTCTGGCCTTGGAACACGTTGGGCGAGGTGTCTACCTTCTTCGCACGAGGCTCCCCCTATGAGCACCGCGGCAACTAGAGCTCTGCAAAACCTGCAACCCTCACGTCCGCCGCGAGTGGCGGCGCGCCGCCGTGTCGCGGTACCTCTAAGCGTGACGGTATTGCGCTCGGGCGTTCCCGACGACGTGCCAGGTCGGTCGGTCGACCTGTGCGAAGGAGGACTCGGAGCGATTCTGGCGGCGGAATTGTTGCCAGGTGAGCTCGTCGGTGTGGAGTTTCAGCTTCCTCACGTCGGACCTGTGTTCGCCAAAGCACGCGTCTGTTATCACACGCGGCTGCGCTACGGGCTGCAGTTTCTGGCGATTTCTTCCGAACAGCGGGCCATGATCGAGTTTTGGACCCGCGATGCCAGAAAAGCGCCCGAACGAACCGTGGTTGAGGAACCCGTGCGCCCAGTCCAAGGCCGCGCGGAGCGCACACTCGTCCAGCCGGAGCAAAACCCATTCGCCCGGCAGGTTCCGAAAGAACAACAGGCTCGCGCCGCACGCTACCAGCGGCGCAAAATCCTCATGCTGCTGATTGCATCCGTGATGGTTGCGGCTGGCATGGGCTGGTGGCGTTGGCAGCAGGCCTGGCAGGAGTTAGAAGGACGCTTGCCTGGACACCGGGTGATTGCCGTTCAGCCGCGCGCGCAGGTGCCCGCCGATGTGATGCAGCGTCTACTCACCCATCGAGTCGATCCCATTTCTCCCCAAGGGACGAGCATAACCGGCGATGTCGTGCTGGATGCTGTCATCGGGCGCGATGGCGCGGTGCTCAGCCTGAATCCAGTGAGCGGGCCTGATGTCCTGGTACGTGCGGCGATGGACTCGGTGCAGTGGTGGAAATACGACCCCTACCAGTTGAATGGCGAGCCGGTTGAAGTGGAGACCACTGTGACCGTGCAGTTCCGGTAAGCATTCGCCGTTACCGCGACCACCCACACAAGACCCTTCAGGAATTTGTCGCGCAGCCCTCTTATTTTTGTGCGACCCGGCTCTTCCGCATCCCATCCAGCATGATGAAACTGCTGACAGCAAAACACCCGACAGCGCCCAAGGCTGTCACCTGGGAGAGGTTTGCGCTCAGACGGAGACGATCCGCAAAGACGGCGCAGACCGCAAATACGATGCCTGCCACATTGAGCCAGCGGGGAGCCCGCACCGAGTTCGGCCTCAACCGGAGTTGCAGGAGGACGGCCGCGAACCCGATGGCTGCCATAACGACGACCGCGAGTGGACTGTGAAATGCGGATCGACTCGCGTAGAGCACAACCAGCGCAATGGCAAGAATGAGTAAGCCGGAGGCAATGACCGTCCAGCGACGGGACGGAGCGAACGAGGCTTCAGGCAATCACCCTCCTGAGGGAACGCGCCTTCATTGTAGACAGACTGGAACCGAGTTGCGAGTGTCGTTTACGATAATCAGCCGAGATGAAGCGTCACTCCGACGCCGCCGGAAGCCACTCGGCGACGCGCTGGCTGCCATGGGCGACCGCGTAGAGTACGAGTTCGACTCGGGTTGAGATGCCCAACTTATCGAAAATCCGGAAAAGATATTTCTTGATGGTGTGTTCACTTAGGCCAAGTTCCCGAGCCACCTCGCGATTGGACAGACCTTCGGAGACCAGCGCAACCACCTGCTCCTCCCTAGGGGTCAGCAAACTGGTGCCGCGAGCATTGACCACGCGCAACGAAGGCACCTGGCTGACGAGTTCGACCAGATAGTCGATTTGCTCCGCGTTGGCCCAAATTTCCCCGCGATGAACGACTTGGATGCACCGGCACAAGGAACGAAACGACGATTCTGTAAAACAGAAAAGGCCTCGAGCACCTGAACGAAAAGCGTTGATAACAGCCTCACGGTCGAACGATTCCAGCAAGAGGACCTTCGCTACCCCTGGGCAGGACACATGAAGACGGCGAAGGAGCGCCATATCCTTCCAGTTGCCGCTTTGTGCATTCGGCGCGAGAACCAACACGTCGGTAGGAGTTTCCAGCGCTTTCAGAATGATGTCCACATCCAGTGGACATGATTCGACCGCCAGTTCAGGGCGGCGTCGAAGAGCACTCGTCAGCAACTGGAGTCGCAATTGACTCGAGTCGGCTAACAGCACGGAAATGGGATTGGAAGGGGTAGATTTGGCAGTCATGGCGCGGCCGGCGTCGCGAATTGCATGATGACTTTGATTGTAGGTAACCGGGTCCACCTCGTCATGTTCAACGGTCACTCATTTCAGTGACGATTTCCACAGCGCAATGCTGGGCGAAACACGCACAGAACTTAGAGCGCAGGGGGCCCGTGGCCTGCAATTTCAATGGAATGCAGTTGCTTCGATTGCCCACCGTACGGTCGAAACACTTTGAGACCGTCCTTCATACTTTCCTGAGCTCGGTGCACGTGCTGTTTCGCCCGAGCGACCTTGTGCATGACCACACACTGGGCTCGGCGCTCTTTTGTTGGATTCCACGACTCGCGGGAAAGAAAACCCTGGTATCTGTACAGGGGCTCGAGTGGAAGCGCAAAAAGTGGGGATGGCTAGCGTCCGCCGTGCTTCAACTGGGGGAGAAGGCGTCTGCCTACTTCCCCAACCAGACGATCGTTGTGTCAGGTACTCTGAAGTCCTACTACCGCGACCGGTACGGTCTCGCGACCATATACGTCCCCAATGGCGCTGTTCTCCGCGAACGCCGCCCAGCCTCACGCATTCGCGAATGGCGAATCGAATCCGGAAAGTAGGTGCTTTTTTTTGGGCGGTTCTCTCCCGAAAAGAACTGTCATCTCCTGATCGAAGCATTCGAACTCGTTGATAGCGCGACGCAGCTGGTGCTCGCGGGAGGCGCAAGTGCTTCCGACCCTTCTGCCAGACGCTTGTTTGAGCTGCCAGTGAGCGCATCCGGTTCGTAAATTACGCATCAGGCGAGGCTTTTGAAGAACTTCTGACGAACGCGATTGCTGTTCGTGCTGCCGTCGGAAATCGAGGGGCTTTCCCTCGCCTTGCTCGAAGCAATGGCAGCCGGACTCTGCGTCCTGACCAGCGATATCCCGGAAAACCGGGAGTTAGTCGATGGCGTGGGCTTCACGTTTAAGAACGGTGACGTGCAAGACCTGGAACGGATGCTGCGTTTGCTGATTTCTGACAGTGAAGTTCGGAAAGCAGCGGGCCGCAATGCGAAAAAACGCATGCAAGAAGGATATCTGTGGCCAAAGATTGCTTGCCAGGTTGAGCAAGTTTATCTGGAGATGATGGGTTGGAAACAGGGACCTCGCTCCGATTCGACTGAATTACTCAGCTATTGGCACGGGCCGAGGAAGCGCGGCTTAGGAAAGGACACTGACCCCTGCGGCTCGTGTAGCCCAGATTGGTACCTTCACGGCAGAAACTTGGAGGCGTGGCCTAGGCCGCCGCCTTTTCCATTACAATCGAATTTCATTGAATCGGCCCGAAGATCTGCGGATCCCATGGCTCCGGTGGGTTGGTGGCGCTGCTGAGGGAATTTCCAACCATCATGGAAAACACGATCCTGATTACTGGCGGCGCAGGTTTCATCGGGTCCAACTTCATCCTGCAGTGGATGGAGAGCGCAGCAAGTCCGATCGTCAATCTCGACAAGTTGACCTATGCGGGAAATCTACGAAATCTGGAGCGTGTGTCCAACGATCCTCGTTACCAGTTCGTGCACGGCGACATCGGTGACCGGGAACTTGTGGGACGACTGTTGCAGGATCTCCGTCCCCGCGCAATTGTGCATTTCGCCGCCGAGAGCCACGTAGACCGTTCCATCCTTGGACCCGACGACTTCATCCGCACCAACGTAGGCGGCACGTTCAGCTTGTTGGAATCCTCACGGGCGTACTGGTCGGGGTTGGATAACGCGGAACGCCAGCAGTTCCGCTTTCTGCATGTTTCAACCGATGAAGTGTACGGTTCGCTGCAGCTGACAGATGCGCCATTCAGCGAGACCACGCCCTATGCCCCGAACAGTCCGTATTCGGCCTCTAAGGCTGCCTCGGACCACCTGGTGCGGGCCTACCATCACACCTACGGTATGCCCATGCTCACAACGAACTGTTCGAACAACTATGGGCCATACCAGTTTCCTGAGAAACTAATTCCGCTGATGATCTTGAACGCGCGCAACGGTAAGCCTTTGCCGGTTTATGGGGACGGACTGAACGTGCGCGACTGGCTCTACGTGGGAGATCATTGTGATGCGATTCGCACTGTGTTGGCTCGGGGAAAACCGGGGGAGACGTACAACATCGGAGGATGGAACGAAAAGAAGAATCTCGAGATCGTCGAGACGGTTTGCGCGTTGCTCGACGAATTGAGCCCCAAGGATCCGGTCGTTCCCCATCGCCAGCTGGTCACTTTCGTGAAGGACCGCCCTGGACACGATCGACGATACGCAATCGACGCACGAAAGATTGAGCGCGAGTTACAGTGGCGACCGGCAGAAACTTTTGAGACCGGGATTCGCAAAACGATCAATTGGTATCTTGCAAACGACGACTGGACCAAGGAAGTCACGAGTGGTGCCTACCGGCACTGGATTGAGAAACAGTACTCGAGTTAAGCGGTCGAACGGGCAGGGTACGAGTACGCATCTTCGGGGGATTGAACTGCACATGTCCGACAGAACTCCAAGCGGTACGCCGTATAAGGGGATCATCCTGGCCGGGGGATCGGGGACCCGGCTGTATCCCGTTACACACGCGACGTGCAAGAGTCTCATTCCCATCTACAACAAGCCGATGATCTATTACCCGCTGTGCACGTTGATGCTGGCGGGAATACGAGACATTCTGATTATCTCGACGCCGGAGGACACTCCGAAGTTCGGTCATCTGCTTAGCGATGGCCACCAGTTCGGAATCAAGATCCAATATGCGGTCCAGCCGAAGCCCGAAGGCATTGCGCAAGCCTTCCTGGTGGGAGAGCACTTTATTGGTAAGAGCCCCTGCGCACTGGTCCTCGGGGACAACATCTTTTACGGACATGATCTTGCCAAAGACTTGCGAGACGCAGGGCAGAAGACGAGTGGAGCGATAGTGTTCGCATACCCTGTGCACGATCCGGAGCGCTACGGAGTTGTCGAATTCGATCAAAAAGGGCGTGCGCTGAGCTTGGAGGAGAAGCCGAAACAACCTAAATCACGCTACGCAGTGACTGGACTTTATTTTTATGATAGCCAGGTAGTTGGCATTGCGAAGAGCCTGAAACCGTCGGCTCGGGGCGAACTTGAGATCACTGACGTCAACAAGGCGTATCTGGAGCGCGGGCAACTGGAAGTCGTTCGTCATGGGCCGGGGAATGGCCTGGCTCGATACCGGCACGCATGAATCACTCATGGACGCGGCGCTCTATATCCAAGCCATTGAGAAGCGCCAGGGACTCATGGTGGCATGTCCGGAAGAGATTGCTTTTCGTTCGGGTTATATCACTGCCGAACAACTCGAAACAACCGGCCGTTCGATGAAGAACGGTTACGGCGAATACCTGCTACAACTGCTGCGAGAGAAAGTCTTCTAACATTGTTAAAGGCAATCAGGAAATGAACAAGATTCCCACGTCGCTGGAGGATGTGTTTGTCCTGGAGCCCAAGGTTTTCGGAGATGCTCGCGGATTCTTTCTCGAAAGCTACAACCAGAGAGTGATGGCCGAACTCGGCATTCGCGCGAATTTTGTGCAAGACAATCACTCTTACTCGACACGCAACGTGGTACGGGGCCTGCACTATCAGGTCGAGCAACCGCAGGGGAAGCTGATTCGGGCGATCGTGGGAGAGATACTGGACATCGTTGTCGATTTGCGTAGAAGCTCGCGCACGTTTGGAAAATGGGAGGCAGTATCCTTGTCCATGGAGAACAAACGGATGCTTTGGATTCCTCCCGGCTTCGCCCATGGGTTTCGGGTGGTGTCCGAGGGCGCGCACGTGCTCTACAAAGCCACGGATTTCTACGCACCCCAGTCGGAGCGTACGCTTGCCTGGAACGACGCCACTCTGAAGATCGACTGGCAACTCGACGGCGAACCTGTGGTGTCGGCCAAAGACCAGCGCGGCATCCCCTTCCACGATGCTGAAAAGTTCGACTAGGCCAGGAACTCAATTCATGCGCGTCACAATTTTCGGTGCCACCGGTCTGCTGGGAAACGCTCTCATGCGCGAGTGGCGAGGCGATGAGCTTGCCGGACTCGGTTCCCGCGATGCTGATATTCGCTCCCAGGAGCAGGTCCGGCAAGCAATTGCGAAACATCAGCCGGACTGGATTATCCTCGCGGCCGCGTACACAGATGTGGACGGCTGTGAAACAAATCGTGACCTCGCATTCGAGGTCAATAGCCAAGGCGCTCTTCACGTGGCTCAGGCCGGTGCAGAACAAGGCAGCAAGCTCTTGTTCCTGAGCACCGACTATGTATTTGACGGTGCCAAGACAAGTCCCTATGAGATCGACGACCCAATTGCGCCGCAGAGCGTTTACGGCCGATCGAAGGCCGAAGCTGAAGCAAAGATCCGTCAGGTGCTTCCCACATGCTGCATCCTTCGCACCTCGTGGGTTTTTGGAGTGGGAGGCAAGTGTTTTCCGGATACGATTCTGAAGCTGGCCGCGTCTCGCAAGGAACTGGAGGTCGTTGATGATCAGCGGGGATGTCCGACCTACACCGTTGACCTGGCCCGAGTCATCATTCAGCTCTGTCGCAAAGGAGCGACCGGGACCGTGCACGCTACCAACAGCGGCGAATGCACGTGGTTCGATTTCGCGTCGGAAGTCGTTCGCGAGGCAGGGCTGGAGACACTGGTTCGACCGACTTCCAGTGACAAATTCATCCGACCGGCCAAGCGGCCAAGCTACTCCGTTCTGTCGTCTGCCAGTTTGCAGCAATATGGAATTGTTGTGCCGCCCTGGCAGGATGCTTCGCAGCGCTACCTCAAAGAGCGCCAGCCTTCGCCTTGAGCACGCTTCCCTTCATGTCGCGAACCAAACCGGATAATTCCTGAAATAGTGAGTTGCACCGATAATGGCGTCGTCTGTTGTGCGATTACCGATTACTCGGGGAGGCCATGCCAGATCCGCACGAGAAAGACGCTCATCAGTCGCTCGATATCCAACCAGAGCCGAAAAAGCAAGAACGCCGGACGCAAGCACGCAGTGAAAGCGTCTTGGGCAGGATTGAAGACGCTACCTACGCGGCCCTCCGCAAACACGACAAGCAGTCGGCCTGATCCCAGGCTATCCGCCGGCCTCGCAGCCAACTCAGAGAATTCGCTCGTGGCGATACCCGGCAGTTCCGAGCGCCTCCAGAATGCGCTCGATCTGATCCTTGCCGCGGGTTTCGAGTGTAATGTCGATCAGGGTATCGCCCAGATTGACGCCATAGTAGGCGCGATCGAATTGCAACTCGACGATATTGGCATGATGCCCGGCAATTATCTTGGTGAGCTGATGGAGCGACCCTGGGCGATCGGAGAGGTGGATTTGAAGCCGCACCAGGCGGGCATCCTTTACGAGACCACGCTCGATGATGCGGGATAGTAACGTAACGTCGATATTTCCACCACACACCAGCGCCACCGTTTTCTTGTTCTTCAGTTTTGTCTTGCGGTGAAGAAGAGCCGCAACTGCAGCCGCACCTGCCCCTTCCGCTAGTGTTTTCTCTCGTTCCAGGAGGGTGAGAATCCCGCTGGCAATTTCCTCTTCCTCCACAGCCACCACTTCATCAACGTACTTTTCGATCAACCGGAGCGTCCGCTCTCCGGCTCGCCGTACCGCGATGCCGTCGGCGATGGTGGGATTGATATCGATGGTGGTCGTGTGGTGGAGCTTGAGGGCTTCCAGCATGGAGGGCATCCGTGAAGCTTGCACTCCCACTACCCGGACAGCGGGCTTTGTCTCTTTCACCGCGCAAGCGATGCCACTGATTAGACCGCCACCGCCTATTGGTACAACCACTGCTTCGAGGTCCGGCAACTGCTCGAGCAACTCAAGGCCGATTGTGCCCTGCCCTGCAATCACGGCTGGGTCGTCAAACGGGTGAATAAACGTTAGCTGTTCCTTCTCGGCCAGACGCAGCGCTTCCTCACAGGCCTCGTCATAGCCGTCGCCGTGCAGTACGACATGGGCGCCGTAGCCCTTGGTGGCATTGACCTTGACCAGCGGAGTCATGACCGGCATGACGATTTTCGCGGAGATGCCATTGTTCTTGGCGTGGAAAGCGACGCCCTGAGCATGATTGCCGGCACTCGCAGCGATGACCCCACGCTTCTTCTCATGCTCGCTCAGCGTGAGAATCTTGTTGAGCGCTCCCCGTTCTTTGAATGCTCCTGTCCGCTGTAGATTCTCCAGCTTGAGATACACCGGCTGGCCGCTGGTTTCGGAGACGCTGGGGGAAAATGGGCACGGCGAGAAATAGATGGAGCCGTGAATTCGTTTGTAGGCTTCGCGCACGCTTGTTAGAGTTACTTCGGATTTGGACATGTGTCTCCGTTCATAGTGAGTAAGCCTTCGACTCATCCTTCGCGGCTTGGCTCCAACTGTCGTGCAAACAGAAAACCCACCTCGCCAAAACCTGCGGCGGGTGGGTTGCGAGCTTTTCAAGATTGCGGATCGATCAGCTCAGGTATTACTCCCAACCGGGGCAGGCGCGTACCCAATAATACAAATGCTAATTCGCGGTGCCCGATTTGAGGAGTTCATAAGTGCAGTCGTGCCTTACGGGAACGGGTGTCCGATATTTGTAAATAATAAGAGGAAGAAATTGGTCGGGGAGAGAGGATTTGAACCTCCGACCCCCTGGTCCACCGAACTATGAAAATAAAAAATCCAAGTACTTTATCTGGTGTCGCTTAGGAACCCGAAAGCCCTTCTTTCTCTCGCTCAGCTGTACCGAAGTTGTACCGAAAATTTCCATCAAAGACAACGCTTATCAGCATTGTTTGGCGTGAAACACAATCTTGTTGTCTCCTGCCAGCAGCACGCAGCCTTTTCAGGGCTAGCGGGAGCCGCTCGAAAAAGACTCCAGTTGCGGCCTTCCCGGAGCCACAGAATCCGGTCCACGAGGCCCGAGTAAGGAATTCTCATGCAGCTGCGCCCTGTTAGTTTTAGCAGCTTACAGCCAAACCGATTCTGCTGAAGATAGAGACGATTCAACGTTCACGACCTGTCGGGGCTGGTGTGTCAGGTCGCGGTCGCACGGCCGATTCGAATGCGGCCTTGTAGCTGAGGTGCAAACTCAGGGAGTTGGTCATGGAAACGAAGCACGCGAAATACGAGCGCCTACTCGAACGCTGCAAGAGGTTGGCGCCCACACCAACCGCAGTCGCACATCCGTGCGACGAGACCTCGCTCAGGGGCGCCATCGAGGCTGCCGATCTTGGCCTTCTCACGCCGATCCTGGTCGGACCGCGCGCAAAAATCCAAGCGGTCGCGAAGCAATTCGGCGTAGACATATCGCGTTACGAACTTGTCGACTCGCCTCATAGCCAAGCCGCCGCGGATGCTGCCGTCCGCCTTGTCCGTGAAGGCAAAGCTGAGATGCTGATGAAGGGTAGTCTCCACACCGATGAATTGATGGGTGCGGTGGTCGCACGCGACACCGGACTCAGAACCGCGCGCCGAATCAGCCATTGCTTTGTCATGGACGTACCCACCCTCGAACAGGCAATCATCATTACCGACGCAGCTGTGAATATCTTTCCGACACTCGAGGACAAGGTCCACATCACCCAGAACGCGATTGATCTGGCGCAGGCCTTGGGCAGTTCGCAGCCTAAGGTGGCGATCCTGTCGGCGATGGAAACGGTGAATCCCAAGGTGCCATCAACCATCGACGCCGCCGCTCTTTGCAAGATGGCAGACCGGGGCCAGATCACGGGTGGCATCCTCGATGGTCCCCTTGCCCTTGATAACGCAATCAACTTGAATGCGGCAAAGATCAAGAAAATCGAATCACTGGTGGCGGGCCGGGCCGACATCCTTATAGTCCCTGATCTAGAAGCCGGCAACATGCTGGCCAAGAGCCTGTCGTTCCTTGCGGACGCAGACGCTGCAGGCATCGTGCTCGGTGCGCGTGTTCCGATCATCCTGACGAGCCGTGCCGACTCGGTCATGACCCGACTGGCCTCATGTGCAGTGGCAGCACTCGTCGCCAACGCTCGTCGGGACAGCGCGAGTCAAACGATAGGCCACGCAGCATAAGCACACGCCACCAATTGCCCAACAAACAGGTGACCCATGGATGATGTAGTTCTAGTTCTGAATTCCGGCTCTTCAAGTATCAAGTTTTCGGTATTCGTCGAACGTGCAGATCACCTTGAACTCAAGTTCCGCGGGCAAGTCGAGGGCCTCTACTCTTCGCCTCGATTCGTTGCCAAAGACTCTGCGGGGACGGAAATCGGTGCGCACAAGTGGGGTGACGGCGTGGGACTTGGTCATGAAGGCGCGGTGGCCTACCTGACTGAATTTCTGAGTGGCCACCGCGAAGACAACCGTCTGATCGCGGTGGGGCACCGTGTGGTACACGGCGGCCTTGAATTTTCCTTCCCCACGCTAGTCAGCCAGCAGGTACTGACCCAACTCGAAAGATACATACCGCTCGCCCCGCTGCACCAACCGCACAATCTAGTCCCGATTCGCTTGCTAAGTCAGCGTAGGCCGGAATTGCCTCAGGTCGCGTGCTTCGACACTGCTTTCCATTCTTCCCAGGAAGAGGTTGCGCAAGCATTCGCATTGCCAGCCTCGATCACTGATCGTGGTGTGCGCCGCTATGGCTTCCATGGCTTGTCCTACGAGTACATTGCCGGCGTGCTGCCAAATTTTGAACCAAGAGCGGCCGCAGGACGGGTCATCGTTGCGCATCTGGGAAACGGAGCCAGCATGTGCGCACTGCGGGCGTGCAAGAGTGTAGCAACCACCATGGGCTTTACGGCAGCGGACGGTCTACCCATGGGTACGCGTTGCGGCTCGATCGACCCTGGAGTGATTCTCTACCTTTTGGACGAGCTTAAGTTGGATTCACACGCGATTGAGAAGCTCATTTACCAGCAATCGGGACTGCTCGGTGTTTCTGGAATTTCGAGCGACATGCGCACCCTGCTGGAGAGCCCTCAACCCCGCGCCCAATTTGCAGTCGATCTCTTCGTCTACCGAATCGGGCGGGAAATTGGCTCCCTGGCTGCCGCGACCGGCGGCCTCGACGCGCTTGTGTTTACGGGGGGCATCGGCGAGAACTCAGCCGTGATTCGCGAACGGGTTTGTCGTGGCGCCAGCTGGCTTGGAGTGGAACTCGACGTTGCCGCAAACAACGCGGGCGGTGCCCGCATCAGCAGCAAATCAAGCCCAGCTTCGGCATGGACGATCCCGACAAACGAAGAACTCATGATTGCGCGCCACACTCGGCGAGTCATTGGATCTGCAGTCGCAGCCGCTTAATTTTCAAAGAGTCTAAGGAGGAGAGTATGGCCGCCAGTCCGGTATTTGTTGAAGACCGAGCAGAGATTGCGTGGCGCGGATTCACCCCAGGCATGTGGCAGAGGTGCGTCAGTGTCCGCGAGTTCATCCAGCGTAACTACACTCCGTATGAGGGGGACCAAACCTTTCTACAGGGTCCCACCCCGCGAACGCTCGAAATATGGAAGACCCTACAGCCACTATTCGCGCAAGAACGTGAGAAGGGCATCCTGGGCGTCGATCAAGTTCCCTCCAGCATTCTGGCTCATGCACCTGGGTACATCGACAAGGAGCGCGAGATTATTGTCGGCCTCCAGACCGATGAGCCGCTCAAACGCGCGATCATGCCCTTTGGTGGCTGGCGAGTGGTTGCTACGAGCCTGGAGGGCTACGGTTACGAACCGGACGCTCGCCTCCGCGAGATCTTCACCAAGTACCGCAAGACGCATAACGATGGGGTATTCGATGCTTATACGGACGACATCAGGAAAGCCCGCTCAGCTCACTTGATCACCGGACTACCGGATGCCTACGGCCGCGGCCGCATTATCGGCGACTATCGACGAATCGCGCTTTACGGAGTGGATTTTCTCCTTGCCGACAAGCAGCGCGAGAAGCGTGAGTTGGACGACTATCACGCGACAGAAGATGTGATCCGCTTGCGCGAGGAACTCGCGGAACAGATCCGGTCGCTCCAGGACTTGAAAGAGATGGCAGCACGCTACGGCTATGACATCGCAGCTCCTGCCAGCAACGCGCGCGAGGCAGTGCAGTGGACCTACTTTGGCTACCTCGCCGCAATCAAGCAACAGAACGGTGCGGCCATGTCGGCAGGTCGGCTTTCCACTTTTTGGGATATTTATGTTGAGCGCGACCTGCGCGAGGGTACCCTGACTGAGAGCCAAGCCCAGGAGATCATCGACGATCTGGTGATCAAGTGGCGCATTGTCCGCTTTTTGCGCGCTCCCGAATACAACCAACTCTTCTCTGGCGACCCGGTGTGGGTCACGGAGTCTTTGGGTGGGATCGGCGAGGACGGACGGACGCTGGTCACCAAGACCTCGTTCCGTATGCTGCACACCCTGTATAATCTCGGACCCGCTCCCGAACCCAATTTGACAGTGCTCTGGTCTCCGCGCCTTCCCGATGGCTTTAAGCGCTTTGCCGTGAAGACCTCGATTGACACCAGTTCTATCCAGTACGAATCCGACGACCTGATGCGGCCTAAGTGGGGTGACGACTGTGCCATCGCATGTTGCGTTTCAGCGATGCGGGTTGGCAAACAGATGCAGTTCTTCGGAGCTCGCGTCAATTTACCCAAGGTGCTCTTATACGCGCTGAACGGCGGACGTGACGAGGTGAGCGGGAAGCAGGTGGCACCTAAGCTTCAGCCAATCACGGCCGACGTATTGGGCTATGACGAAGTAATGGATCGTCTCGAGAAGACGATGGATTGGCTGGCCAAGACCTATGTTAATGCGCTTAACATCATCCACTACATGCATGACAAGTATTGCTATGAAGCAATTGAGATGGCGCTGCACGACCGCGATGTACTGCGCACGCTTGCTTGTGGGATCGCTGGCCTCTCCCATGCAGCCGACAGCCTTTCTGCGATCAAGTACGCGAAAGTTAAGCCGGTCCGCGACGACCGCGGAATTATGGTTGACTTTGAGACTGAGGGGGAATTTCCCTGCTTTGGCAACAATGATGACCGTGTAGACGACATCGCTCGCATGCTCGTCTCGATGATGATGACGAAGGTCCGCAAATACCCGAGCTACCGCAATGCCGTCCACACACAATCGGTGCTCACCATCACTTCCAATGTGGTTTATGGCAAGGCAACAGGGAATACCCCTGATGGTCGCAAGAAGGGGGCCGCCTTTGCACCTGGTGCCAATCCGTCGAACGGACGGGACACGCATGGCGCGCTCGCTGCCCTGATGTCGGTTGCCAAGATTCCGTATGAGGATGCGGAAGACGGTATCTCGCTCACATTGTCAGTTGTGCCCAGCGCACTGGGTAGCGAAGCTGATCGCATCGCCCGCGGTACCGGCATGCTCGACGCATATTTTTCGAGCGGCGGCTTCCACGTCAACATCAACGTGCTGAACCGGGAGATGCTTCAGGATGCGATGAAGCACCCTGAGAAGTATCCCCAACTCACGGTTCGGGTATCGGGATACGCGGTCAACTTCGTCAAGCTCTCCAAAGAACAACAACTTGACGTGATCAATCGCACGTTCCACGGCAGGATGTAGGAGAAATTGCATGAGCCAGCCAGTCATCGGCAGCCGCTACGATCTTCACGTCACGCGTAAGGGAGCAGCGGAGAGCAAGGCCGCGTGCGATTACTTCGCGGTGCATCCGGGCGACATCGAGGAGGTACCGGAGGAGGACGATGTAACCGGATACGTGCATTCTTGGGAAGTGGGTAGCACGGTGGATGGGCCGGGATTACGCTTTGTGGGTTTTCTGACGGGCTGTCCGCTACGCTGCCTGTACTGCCACAATCCGGATACCTGGCACAAATACAATGGCCATCCCGTGTCGGTTTCTCGCGCGATGCGGCAAATCGGCAACTACGTGCAAGTACTCAAGATCAGTAACGGAGGCATTACGCTCTCCGGTGGCGAGCCTCAGTTACAGCGGGAATTTGTGACCCGTATTTTTCGCCACTGTAAACAGTTGGGACTCCACACATGCCTCGATACCTCGGGTCGCCTCGGCGATCGTTTTACCGACCAGGAATTGATGGACATTGATCTTCATCTTCTCGACATCAAGTCCGGCGATCCGGATACTTTTAAGAAAGTCACGAACCAACCGCTACAACCCACGCTCGACTTTGCACGGCGACTGGCAACTCTGAAGCGACCCATGTGGATACGCTTTGTCCTGGTGCCGGGCTTCACGGATGACCACGATAACGTCGAAAGGGTAGCCGACTTCTGTGCTGGGCTTGAGTCCGTTGAACGAGTTGAGATTCTTCGATTCCATCAAATGGGCCAGGACAAGTGGCGAAAGCTCGGTCTTGAGTACGCGCTGGCAAATGTCGCCCCGCCGGGCGTCGAACTCACAGAACGTGTCCGCGGGCAGTTTCGCAGCCGCGGATTGACTGTGTACTGACTCGCAAGAAAAGGAACTAGAGTGGAAGTTATCAAGGCCTTTCTCGAGCAGCAGCCGATGATGGCTCTTTTTCTCACCATCGCGATCGGCTATCTCGTGGGCGAAATTAACATTAAGGGATTCTCTCTCGGAGTGGGCGCAGTTCTCTTCGTTGCACTCGCCATGGGTTGGTTCGCGCCAAAGTCCGTGCCGGCGGCAATGGTTGGAACGTTGGGGCTAGCGCTCTTCCTTTATACCGTGGGCGTCCAGTACGGCAAGCAGTTCTTCACCGGCTTGACCAGCCGTGCAGGGCGCCGCGCAAACTTAATCGGCTTAAGCGGTGTTCTGTTCGCGGGTGCTGTCAGCCTTCTGCTTATGAAAACGATCGGTGTCAGCGTGGGAAATGCTCTAGGATTGTTTGCGGGAGCGGGAACCAGTACGCCCGCGCTTCAAGCTGCGATCGAAGCCCTTCGCAACAACGATCCTGCGGTAGGCTACTCGGTGTCGTATCCAATTGGCGTAGCCGGTCCCATTCTCTTCCTCTATGTGGCCTTTTTGGTCATGAAACCGAAGATCGAGAGGTCGCCGAGCACCGGATTGGAAATGCTCGAAATTGTGGTACGCAACGCGGGGCTGACCGGCAAGACACTCGCCGAAGTCATGACCAAATTGCCGACAGGCATTCAGATTGTGGCAAGGCGCAGGGCGGGACACAACGAATCGGCTTCCCTAACTGCGTTGGTCGCCGAGGACGATGTCTTGCTCGCCGTCGGCGCCAGCAAAGAAGCGCTCAGTCAAGCGGGTAAGAGGCTGGGCGAGGAGGCCCCGGGGCACATTATCAAGGATCGCGAGCATTTGGACTACCTGCGTGTATTTGCGTCTCGACCCGCCGTCGTAGGCAGAGCCTTGGGCGACCTGACCCTGCCGGGAGACAATGGCTCGGTCATCCTTCACGTTCGCCGAGGCGATGCCGATCTGATGGCACAGCCGGAACTGGTTCTCGAGTATGGTGACCGTGTCGGCTTGTTGGCCAATCGTGAACGCTTCACGGCGATGCGCAAGTTCTTCGGCGACTCGATCAAGGGCACGGCCGAGTTTAGCTATATTTCCATCGGTCTCGGCATGGCACTCGGCTTTCTTATCGGTGTTGTGCAGATACCGCTCCCGATTGTCGGGAAACTCATGGTGGGTTTGGCGGGCGTCCTGATCGTGGCACTGATACTTGGAAACCTTCGCCGCACGGGAGTAATGAACTGGACGATCCCGCTGTCCGCCAACCTCGTTCTTAGAAATTTTGGGTTAACCCTGTTTCTCGCACAAGTTGGAATGTCATCTGGACCCAAGTTTGCGACCACGGTCTCGGAAGGCGGGTTGCAAATGCTGGGACTAGGTACCGTTGTGGTGGTTGCTCTCGTTCTCCCAATCGTAGTACTCGGCCTATTTGTCTGCCACATGCCGTTCGACGAGGTTGCGGGCATTGTGGCGGGCAGTTGCGGCAATCCAGCCATTCTGGCGTTCTCAAACAGAATCGCACCAACGGATGGGCCCGATCTCGGCTATGCAATGATTTTTCCCGGTATGACGATAATCAAAATCCTCTTCGTCGATATCGTCGCAAAACTGTTTTGAAAAGAGAAAGTACCGCAGGCCAGCCCCGGGCGCGAATCGTTTGGAGTGAATCGCAACTATGGCTTAGCTTTTCTTGCAGTCTCAACCTTTTGCCCGCAGTGCTACATCATTGAGTACGAATCTGCCCGGGTAACGCTGGCTGCACAACAACTGCGGTGTCCGAGTGGCTAGCACTACCGCCGAACCGTTTCGCTGCCTGGTCGAGATCGTGTTGGACACCGTCGTGCAAGGCGGCGAGCACCTCATGCTGCATCATCGCGACCTGATACCTCTGTTGAATCAAATATTCAGCCTCGGCGCGCGTAATCTGGTTGCTTCGGTACGCTTGTGCGATGCGAATCAGTTCGCCGGATAGGCTCTGAGCAATCAAGCTCATTTCGTCTTCGTATTCCCTGAGCACGTCCACTGGCCCCAACGGGATGGCTGGCTGGAATGTAAACAGACCTGCGATTACCTGATCGGATTGGCTGGTTTTGGCGAATGCGTGCGCTGGCAAAACGGGCGGCTCCGCTGTTGCATTCGATCGGGTTACCCGGGCTTTTTGGGCAACGGCGACGTACGGCATGACAGCAAGCACGCATGTGGCCACAACAAATAGTCGGGATTTCATCTTTCACTCCTGTAGCGATGGTAGTTACGCAACCCGGAAATCGATTCTCCGGGTCAGCCCTCTATGAAGTGTCGAATTGCCACCGGTGCAGTACCGAAAAAAGAAGCACCAGGATGAAAGGTAGAACCATACGTCTCTCGTTGTGAATCCAGAGACGCCAGCCCCGATCAGCCATGTGATGCATGCCAAGTCTCTGATGTACAGACGTAGCCTCGATAGACAAAAGCGTGATTGATCATCGGTCCTGAACCCACTGGTCGTGGTGCCGCCGGGACTTCTCTGTTTCGGTGTCGTCTTTGCCCCTTGCGTATGCATCTGGCTTTGCATTGAAGGCCAAGGATCCGACTGTGTTGCCGACGGTGAAGTCACAATATGCATCCCTCCATTCAGGCGAACACTCATGCTACGGGGGCCAGTATGGGAGACGGAACTGGGAGTTCTTGCAGAGGAGGCCCCAAAAAGAGCTAACTGTTGATAACAGGCGTCTCTGGCGCTGTCGGCGTCAACCGGTGCTATGGCGGTATCCTCCCATTGCCAGTCTCAGGTTCCTTTGCTGTGCTATGACCGTGGGAAACAGGCCCCTGCCTCAGTGAGCCTTTGGAGGACAGTACCGGCGATGCCCTCGCTCTTCGCTCAACCTATTGCGAACGCAGGGACTGCGACAGGCTCAGCAGATTGTGAGGAGCTACCCGAATGGAACCTCCACGCGGGCTGTCGATGTCAGAAATCAGGAAGAATGCGATCGACACTGCAATCGGTACGATCAGAAATATGCGCCGATCGGTCCGATGGGCACCATAGCCAATCAGCAAATTGCAGCAGATGGCGATGGCCGCCATCAACCCCCACGCCGCAATTGGAATGCGGTTCCACCACGCGGCCTGGGTGTACCCCTGCGAATTCAACACATCATTCATGCCGGAAACCACGAGGGCAAGTGGAGGTGTCGGCTGAGCCACCGCTCCCGGCAGCACTGCGGACCACAGTTCCTTCTGTAGTTCAGCCGTATCGGCGTCGATCTTCGCAAGCCGTTGCTGGCTGCGTGTCGTGTAGAACAAGACGCGCTCATCGACATACTTTTTCAGCAGGTCGTGCACTCTCGCCGCGTCCGCAGCAGGAAGGAGGTCCGCGCGCACGTACTCTGTGCCAATCGCGTTGGCCTCAGCCTCTTCGTAGTTCTTTCGTTGATCGTAGCGACTGACGGCCATCGAGAAACTGAAGCCTATCAGGAGTGCCAGCAAGGTGAGCGTCGCTCCCAACACAACGCCGAAGTCTTCTCGCCCGTCTTCTCTCAAAGGTAGCACTTTGTTACGGAGAAAGTCGCCCACGTAAGCGGCAAGAAACAACAGCACAAAAGTAAAGGCGAGCACCAGAAGTGGGAAGTTCATCAGGTTCATATGCTGCACGCTCCTCAATTTCCCGCCACACAGCAATCTACAGTGCCTACTGCGGCGCCTCCATACTTGCGAGGAGCGCCGGATGAGCCAAAAGGTAGCAATCCCACTTAAGAAAGGTGGGGCTCAACTAAGTATGCGCACATGCCCCGACCTGATTTCGTAGATGGCTCCGACCAGCCTGGCGCCAGCCTTGATCGCGTTCTGTCCTTCGGCGGTCTCCAGAATCTGGTGCATCGACCAGCGGACATTGGCTTCTACGGCCGTGCTCAGTTGTTGCTGTTCAGAGACTTGCGAGTCTATCTCGTTTGAGTCCGGGCATGATGCAGTCGACCAGGTTTTGAATGCGGGATAGATGGGCACGTCGAGACAACTTGTGTTCTAACGCCGCCTTTACCGCGCCGCATCCTTCATGACCGAGAACAACGAAAAGGGGCGTGCGCAGATGTGCTCCCGCATACTGGAGACTACCCATCACCTCGGGCGAGATCACGTTCCCAGCGACGCGTACGATGAACAACTCGCCAAAGTTAGCGTCGAAGATCAGTTCGGGAGGAACCCGTGAGTCACTGCAGCCCAGGATCGTCGCGAATGGCTGCTGGCCTTTGGCAAGGTCAGCTAGTGTTTCCTTGCACACAGTGGAAAAACGAGCCTCACCGCGCTTAAACCTCTCGTTGCCGTCTGTCAGTTTCTTCAGTCCCTTGTCGGCAGCTGAGCGAAGCGATGCAGTCTGTGAACGCATCATTGCGTTGGTCCTCTACCTCACGGGGAAGATGTTGCAGCCCCGCCTCGACGGCAGAGGAGGGCGGGCTAAAGGAAAACAACCCCGCAAATCTGAAACGTCTTCTTCATGGGAACAGCTCCGTTTCTGCGACGCCACTGTCGTCTACACAGACGCTGCCGACATAGCGGACACGCATGCGCACCTCAACATTGTCGGCGATGCCAGGGACATCACTGACCGTCATTGGAAACGTACGCGAAGAAACTACACCGTACAAACTGACAGAACTTACATCACCCGACCTAACGAGTACGGGTGGCCGGTCAGGTTGGTTTGCGACCCGGTCAACAATGGGAGATCAGTTGACCAGTGAAATGTGCATGGTCATTTTTAATCAATGAAGCTTCGTCACTTCACCGGTATCTAGTGAGTAATATGCCTCGATGATGGTGAGCTTGCCCTTGTCCACAGCCTCTTTCAGCAGTTCGCTCTTCGCAAGCAATTCTTCAGAAACGCGGTGTATGTGGTCGCGAACCGCTAGATCAAGAGTTTCGGGCTTCTTCGGATCCATCTTGGTACACGAAGGCACGATCGGAGCTACAACGGCATCGAGATTCACCGACTCCGATTTGCCGCCGGCACAGGCTGCCGTCACAGCACCACAGCTTTGATGACCCATCACCACAATCACGCTTGAAGCTAGGTGTTCGACTGCATACTCAATGCTGCCGATCGATAAAGAATCATCATCCTCACCTGCGGAGCGCACCACGAACAAATCGCCCAATCCTGCGTCAAAGACTAGCTCCGGCGGTACACGACTGTCGGAGCAACTCAACACCGTGACGCGAGGATGTTGGGACTTAGTGAGTGCTTGTCGCTGAGCAATAAGGTCCGGCGACGCAGTCTTACCCACGACAAACCGGTGATTGCCGGCCGCCAGATCGCTCCAAATCTGATCGGCAGACACTGTGGGCAGGTTCTGCCCCACAGCGGAGCATGCGGGTAGAATTACAGCAGCGAGGTATGCAAATACACGTAGGGCGCGACACATGAACCCTCCTGATCGGATGCGGAGTACGCTTACAAATGAGTATCCGTTTGCACGGTATCGCTGTCCCCGTATACCTCTACTGCATTCTGAGCGCGGCTCCTTAGCAAAGCACAACGGATACAGCTAGTCCGCCTTCAGAAGTCTCCTTGTACTTAGTATTCATTTCCTTTGCGGTCAGGCTCATCGCGTCAATAGTTGTGTCGAGATCGACGCGACGTTCCTCAGGGATCTCCTCGCTCGCGATGCAGTATGCCGTCCAAGCCTTGACCGCGCCATATGCGCAACGCTCAATGCACGGAACCTGGACGTAGCCGGCGACCGGATCGCATGTCATGCCGAGGTGGTGTTCAAGTGCTGACTCGGCCGCATTGGAGACTACCTTTGGACCGGCACCCAATGCCTGCCCTATCATTGCGGCTCCCATCGAAGATCCAACGCCGACTTCGGCCTGGCACCCACCTTCAGCGCCGGACAGAGTTGCGTTGTGCTTGCATAGGTAACCGATCGCTGCTGCGGCCAGAAACCCTTCCCGAATCTTTTCCTGAGGTGTCTTGAGGTCGCGGAGGGACTTCACGACCGCGGGGATGATTCCGGCCGAACCGGCAGTAGGGGCAGTCACGATGATATGGCCGCGCGCGTTCTCCTCACCCATCGCGAAGCCGTACGACGCCACCCGCGTGACCGCTCTTGCCGCCTCCCCCTTAGCGGTGTTCTTCAGAAGATTGCGTTGCATCGCAGCAGCCTTGCTATGCAGCTTAATTGGGCCTGGGAGAACACTTTCCACGCTCAATCCAGTATCAACGCCTCGCACCATGACCTCGGTTACCTGATCGATAAATTCCCAGATATCTTTCTCGCTCTTACCGGAGATGGCCATTTCGTTGGCCAGTAGCAACTTGGGCAGGGGAATCTTGTCATCAATGAGATACTTCTTCAGATCTCGTGCATGCTCGAAGACGTACTTGGGCTGTCCTTTGTCGGGCGGTTTGTAGCCCTTCCATTCGATAAAGCCGCCACCCACCGAGTAATATTCCAATTCATAGAGTGTTTCGTTACCGGCGAGCAGCTTCGCCGTCATCGTGTTTGGGTGATGGAACTCACCCTTCGGGGCGTCAAAGATGACGTCTTTCAACGTCAGGTTGAGGGTTGTAGGACCGATGGTAACCTTATGCACTTCGTCAGGATTGTTGGCCAGTCCATCGAGGAACTCTGGAGGGCATGTCGCTGGAGCTTTTCCCAGAAGGCCTGCGAGGGATGCTCTGTCCGTTCCGTGACCTTTGCCGGTCGCGCTCAAACTGCCAAACAAATGGACCTTGAGCCCAGTGGCCCGTTTGAGCTGATCCTCCGGAAGCTTGGAGATTCGCTGGAAAAAATCATACGTGATTCTCATCGGGCCCATCGTGTGTGAACTCGATGGGCCAGGACCCATCTTGTAGAACTCTTCGAGCGTTGTCATGATCGGGCCCTTCGACCGCTGGACAACGGCGAGATCCGGCGATAGAGCGGGAGCGGTCTCGACTGCTTTTTCAGTGGATGCTTTGTCTGAGCATCCAACAAGCAGTGTGCTGACAGATGCGGCTAGAATTCCCCGGCCTAAATCTCTGCGGCTGAAGGTCGTTCGAACTTCGCTCTTGGGCGCTTCGGTCGTACACGTCCCACAGCCTGTCGTATGGCAGCTTCCACACCCGCTAGCTGGGCTGTTGATCACTTTGAGTAACTTGTCCATTGATATTTCTCCATTCGGAAGGCACTTACTGCTTCACATGCCACCGGCCATTCATTGCTTGAGGAATAGGAAGTTTGATTTCTCTTTGGCCTCTGGAGAGTGGCAGACACGTCCACGGGTGGAAACTGTCAATTCTGTCAGCAATTGGAAGCGAACGAGGTAGCAGGACAGCGCATTCCGGTGAGCAGTGTCGTGGCCGCCTGGCATGAATGGGTGACAACGCTCACGGACCGGCCTAAGACGAAAACCTGCACCCCACGCGCTGCCTCGCGAGAAGGTAGCGCGTGAGCATGCAATATCTCACAGCCCCAAGAGTGACCCTAGTTGCCGGCGATTCCCTTGTTGACGAGAACTTTCACCTCAACCCGACGGTTCTCCGCCCGGCCAGCTTTCGTCTCGTTTGGTGCCGCTGCTCCGTATTCGCCCATCGCGCCCGGTGCCACGATATGCCGAATCGGCACGCTACCCTGCTGCATCAGGCAAGTGATCACCGCCTTGGCGCGGTCCTCACTCAGTTTCGTATTGATCGCAGCGCTGCCGGTCGAGTCGGCATAGCCCGTTACTTCGACGATATATCCAGCGAGGCCCTTGGCAGTTTCCGCGAGCTTCTTGAGTTCTTCCTCGTCGGCCCCCGAAATCTTGGCGCTACCGACATTGAATTTCACGGTGGTTTCGCCCTTCACGTCATATTCGCTCAATGCAGTGAAGCGCTTAGTGTTCGCCTCAATATTGCTCAAGTTCTTTTCAATGTTCTGACGATTCGTCGCGATATTCTCTTGGTTGGTTTCGATATTTTCCTTGTGAGCGGCAAGCTGCACCTTGTTCGCAGCGATATCTCCACGGTTGGTCTCGATTGCCTGCACGTTGGCCGCGACTTGCTCAGCAGTGGGATGCAAACCGGCCTGGATCATCTCGGCCGATTCCAAGTCGTCGCCATCGACGGTGATGGTTTTTGCTACAACCCGGCCCTGCTCGTCGGACGTTCCGTCAACGTCCACCTTGAGTCCGGGGATTAGCACTGCGTTGGACATACGCTGCTTGTCCAAGCCAAAGAGTCCCTTGTCATCTTTCGTGGTCGTGTCATCGGTGAGGACCACGGTAACGTTTCCGTTTGCGGACTGCACTATCAACGTTTCTCCGGTCCGGGCAGTGATCATCCCTTTGACTTCGGCTTTGTCGCCGCCAAAAGCCGATACGGATGCCAGGAAGAACAATGCCAGCAGACTTACAATAGTTTTTCGGTGCATAGCTGCGTCTCTCTTTTCTGGGTTCTTGAATTTCACGCGGAAATGTCCGTCTGTTCGGTTCTTTTCTAAAACAACTCAACTGTCTTGTTCGACCTTGCCTGTGATCGGCTCAGATCAAGAATGTGATTCCGGGCCGGATTTCTCACTCGCAACAGTGCGGGTACCGAGAAGGGGATCAAACAACAACTGCGCACTACTACGCGAGATAGTCGACCCAGATGCGATACGACGCCACTGTAAAAACTACCAGCAGGCAGCCTCCCAGTTCTTCGCAGTACCGCCATGTCACAACCAGGCCGCGCTAGATAGACACTTTTGCCATCCAGCTTCTCGGCTACACCAGCAGATTCGCGATTACAGTGTGGACTGTTGCTTTTGGCAGTCGCATACGTCTTCCGCGCAAGACTACGATTTCCTGAAGAAAATGCCAGAAACAAGGGTGATCCAATGTTGAAGGTGATTGCTGCTGTAGCGTTCGTGTCACTATGCTCCGCTCTGACCCTCGGCTCGGAAAAGAAGGTTGTTCGACCACCGGGAGCCGAACCCAGTGCTTCTTGGAGCCATGGAATCATCGTGGGCGACACACTCTACGTATCGGGTATGGGCGGCGAGGACGCTGCGGGTAAAATTCCCGGCGACTTCGAACAAGAAGTAAAGCAGGCTCTGGACAATATTGGCGCCGTACTGAAGACAGCTGCAATGTCGCCTGAGGACGTCGTGAGCGTGCAAGTGTATCTTACCGATGCAGCGACCTTCGAGAGAATGAACGCCGTCTACAAGGCATTTTTCAAAGACCCACGACCGACCCGGACAACGGTCGTTGTCGCTAAACTGGTGGGGCAAGGCCACGTAGAGATCACCGTGACGGCAAGGAAGTAGGAAACTCCTATTCAAGCGGTGCGATAGGACGAGCCCGTCGTCAGCTGGTCTACTGAGCCTGCTCGAGAATCGGAGTCCACGACTTGTCCGGATTGAAACTCTCCATTTTCTCGAACTCTTCGAGAGCCTTCGGGCCGAGGTCTTTTTCGTAGACAACGCCGTCGTGGCTGACAATGAATGTCCTCACGCCGGTTACACCGTATTCAGCAGGCGCTGCTACCAGGGCGAAGCCACCGATCATTACACCTTTCACGACAAAGTCCATCTCGCCGAGAGGCGCAGCCGGTCCTTGCCCCTTGAGAATCTTGAAGAAATAGCCGTGGTACGGCTCGGAACGGCTGGTGTAGCCCTGTTCGATGGCGCGGGCAATCTTCTCGCCGATCGGCCCACCCCAGGTGCCATCGGCGTTTTGCCAAGCCAAGCCATCCTGCTTGCCGGGCGTGCTGATGATCCGCTGGGCGTACTGGTTCACGTCGTAGCCCTCTTGCGGCTGAAGGGCATATTCGTGCTGTGCTTCCACGTAGCCATGGCATATTGCGATGGCGTCCAATTCATTGGCTCCGATACGACGATAGAGAAGTTCCTGGCGACCCGCCTTGGCATCAAAGGACCATTTGCTCGGCTCTCTTCACAAGCGGCACGGGAAATGGCCAGTCCTCGTTTCCTACGAGGAGGAATGCTCGAGTGCTGCTTTTGGGATCCACAGAAACGCTTTTTTTCTCATGGGCCTCAGCAACGAAATTGGCGGCGTGCTGCCGGTCTTGCGCGATATTCCCCGCTGAATACGATGTCCTCGCCACCCGGACCAAAAATCTGACCGAGGGCAACCACATCGAACTTGTCGGCCGCATCAATCAGCACATCGGCAGCCTGCTGCGGTGTGTCAAAACTTCTGGTGGGCGATGCGGGAGGGATAGCAGCCGGAGCTTTCGTGACCGCGGTCTGCTGCGCTGGCAAAGAAAGGGCCGCCCACAGACACACCGACGTCACTGCGCAGACGATCCAAAGAAGACGGTAGTGATTTTCATTCCCAAACCTTGATTTCATTCGAAGCTCCTTGGACGTTCCGCAATTCAGGCCTCTACCTTCGCCGCCCACCGCCGCCGCCACCACCGCGACTGAAGCCTCCGCCTCGAGATCCCATGCTGGAGGCGCCGCGGCTGCTGCTGCCGCGAGCGCTGGATCCGTTGTACCCGCGGGAACCTCCTCCGAAGGCATCCCGGTTTCCACCCCCGCTGCGCGAGAGATCTCGGCTGCCTATGCGATCCGCTCCGCCTCCAGCTCGCCCTGTTGCCAACACCTGCGCCGCCGCCGCGATTGCCGAAGCCGAGCTCCTCCGCCGCGACTACTGGACAGATTGCCGCCCTGTCGACCAAGCTGTTGCCGCGCACTCGACTGGCGGTTGCCAAGGGAATCACCGCGAGTCGTGCCCCCAAACCTGTCCGCGGTCGCTCGGTCTTTATACGGGGCCCCGCCACGATGTTCCGGGTTATGTTGCCATCGATCACTGCCGCCACCACCTCGCACCGGTTGAGTCGAAGGCCGGTTGCCGGCGCCGCGAGCGGGCTGATTCGAAGGGCGGTTCCCACCGTTGATGTTGTTACGATTCCCGCCACCAACGTTGGTGTTGCGATTGAAATTGTTGTTTCTGTTGATGGTGATGTCATTGTTGCCGCCCCAGCCGCAGCCCCAGCCCCAACCGCCACTCCAGAACGCTCCCATCATCACACCAACGCCGAAGGAGAGTGCCATACCCGCTGCATAGTAGCCAACTGGGGGATAGTAAATAGGTGGATAAGGATAGATGGGTGGACCGTAAACGATGACTGGATCGTACGAAGGCACATAAACGACTTGCGGATTGGCTTGCTCGACCACGATGACGCTCTTGTTTTCGATGACCTTGGTTTCCACTTTCTGCTGCTCGGTGGATTTCAGATTGCCCTTATCCTGGGCCTTCTTGCGCATGCGCTGTACGGCATCCATAACATCGCTTTGCTGTGCCAGGAACGCGTTGCCCAAATCGGCTGGTCCACCGAATGTCGTCTGCCAGACGCTTTACCACGTCAGGCAGAGCAGCTAGCGCCTGGACGCTGGCATCCCACGATTGTTTTGCCACGGCGTCGGCCAGAGCTTTGTCCTTCAGGTTCTTGTTCTTCTCGAGCCACTGCTGCAGTTGGATAATTTCGAGAGGATATGTAGAAGCCGCCAGAACTTGAGCCAACATGGGATCTGGATAGAGAGCAATCGGGGCGACCAGAGAATCCAACTGGTCGGGTGGGATCTTAGAAGTCTGGCTCTGTGCGGAAGTGGATTCCTGCCAGGATGAAGATACGAGTGCCAAGGTGTCGCCGGTTGTAAGCACAACCGTGCAGACAATCACCAACACAGATCGCATGGTTGTACCCTTCCGCTCCTGATTCATGCGTATCTCCCTCTTTGTTCCTTCACATAATTCACATAAATAAGATGAGAGTCGCGCTTCGAACCGACCACTGCCATTTCTGACAGTTGGACAAGGATGACGCCTTCCCTACGGTAGGGAAGCGAGATTTGCGTGACGGCGAATGGGCGGAGGTATATATGCGGATCGAGCACGATCTACTTGGGGAAAAAGCAATTCCCGACGATGCTTACTACGGCGTACAAACCGCGCGAGCTCTGGAAAACTTTCACATCTCTGGAGTTCCGATCTCCCAGTATCCAGATCTGATCCGGGCATTGGCCATGGTGAAATTGGCGGCGGCGCGTGCAAACTATGAATGTAAGCAGTTCAGCGAAGCAATCCTTCACGGCATTGAAGGCGCTTGCCAGGAGATTATCGATGGACGGCTGCATGAACAGTTTCAAGTCGACCTGATCCAGGGTGGGGCCGGTACTTCAACGAACATGGCGGCAAATGAGGTGATCGCCAATCGTGCACTGGAGTTCATGGGCTTTGGCAAGGGACAATACCAGCAATGTGATCCCCACAATCACGTTAACTGTTCGCAATCCACGAACGATGCGTATCCGACGGCATTGCACGTTTCGATCTTCCTGCTGAATACCAAGGTGATTGCACAGCTGCGCAAACTCGTCGCGGCGTTCCGCAGTAAGGGCGATGAGTTTCGCGACGTCATCAAGATGGGTAGGACGCAATTGCAGGATGCCGTTCCCATGACACTCGGCCAGGAGTTTCTGGCATTTGGCGAGAGTCTCGACAATGAGGTTCAGGCGCTGGAGCGAGTGGAAGCGATGCTCTACGAAGTCAATATGGGTGGCACGGCGATCGGAACAGGGCTAAACGCTCCCAAAGGGTACGCGGAGCGTTGCGTTGATCACCTGGCAAAGATAACGGGTAAACCAATCACGCTAGCAGTAAATCTAGTTGAGGCTACGCAGGATACCCAACCCTTCGTTCTGTTCTCTTCCGTCTTGAAGAGCCTTGCAATCAAGCTATCGAAGATCTGTAACGACTTGCGACTGCTCTCTTCCGGGCCTCGCGCAGGGCTGAACGAGATCAATTTGCCCGCCATGCAGCCCGGATCGAGCATCATGCCAGGCAAAGTGAATCCAGTGATTCCAGAAGTTGTGAATCAGGTCTGCTTTAGGGTTATCGCGAACGACCTGGCGGTGACTCTGGCTGCTGAGGCTGGTCAACTGCAACTCAACGTCATGGAGCCCATCATCGCGTATTGCATTCTTGAGTCGCAGACGATGTTTATGAATGCAGCCGACACGCTACGACAGCACTGCGTGGACGGCATTACTGCGAACCAGAGTATTTGTCGCCAATATGTAGAGCACAGTATCGGGGTGGTTACCGCGCTTAATCCTTTGCTGGGGTACGACGTCGCGACTGAGCTCGCGGCCGAGGCCTTAAAGACCGGTAAGGGTATCGTCGAATTAGTGCGCGAGAAAAAGTTGCTGTCAGAGGAACAGATCAGCACTGTGCTTGATCCAAGGGTGATGACCGGGGCCGGCGGGCAATAGCAAGGACAAGCTCCTTATGATCTGGCTCGAGCTCCTGGTTGTGCTCGTTTGCATCTTTGTTGGCGCTCGTCTGGGTGGAATTGCTCTCGGCACGGTCGCTGGGATCGGCCTGGTCGTTCTGGTGTTCATCTTTGGTCTCCCGCCTGGGATGCCTCCGCGCACCGTTCTAGGGATGATTCTCGCGGTCATTACTGCGGCCGCTACCATGCAGGCTGCAGGCGGTCTGGACTACCTCATTGTGATTGCCGACCGGGCACTGCGCATTTGGCCGGCCGGCATCACTTTGATTGCTCCCATCATTGCGTATGTTTTCACTTTGGCGGCGGGCACAGGTCATATCATCTACGCACTGTTACCGGTCATCGCGGAAGTATCACGCAAAGCCGGCGTGCGGCCCGAGCGACCACTGTCCATCGCAACCATTGCGTCTCAGCAAGCCATCACCGCTTCGCCCATTTCCGCTGCGACTGTGGCCTTGCTGGGGCTGGTAACCCCGGCTGGGATAACCTTACAAAGCATCCTGTTGATTTCCATCCCTGCGACATTCTTAGGCACTTTGTTCGGTGCACTTGCAGTCATGTGGAAGGGCCCAGAACTCAAAGACGACCCTATCTATAAGGATCGCCTTGCTAAGGGCCTGATTGAGGTGCCAGCATCAAGCAAAGTGTTGGAGGGCACAGACCTGGTGCATGCCAAGGGCTCTGTGATTGTATTCTTGCTGGCAGCGGCACTGGTCGTCGCTGTCGGTTTGTTTCCCTCGTTGCGACCGAGCTACGCGCTTCCTACTGGAGGACAGGAAAGCATCGAGCAAGTGGAGATGGCTCCCGCGATTATGATCGTCATGCTCGCGGCGGCAGGGATTAACATGCTGCTCTTTCAGGCTTCTCCTATAAAAACTGTCAAAGGCAGCATCATGAACGCCGGCACCGTGGCCCTCATATCAATCGCAGGCCTCGGCTGGCTCGGCTCATCATTCTTTGAAGGCAACCGGCAGTTCATCATCCACAGCATTTCTGGGGTGGTTCAGCAGCACCCCTGGGTGTTTGCAGTGGGACTCTTCGCTCTGTCGATCTTGCTGGCCAGCCAGGCTGCGACTGTTGTCACTCTGATGCCTGTGGGCATCGCTCTTGGTTTGGGAGCGCCCGTTTTGATCGCGGTATTTCCGGCGGTCAACGGTTATTTTTTTCTTCCCACGTACGCCACGTTGTTGGCTGCTATCTCGTTTGATCAAACGGGCACCACCCGCATCGGCAAGTACGTGTTGAACCACAGCTTCATGCTTCCGGGAATGGTGGCCACAACATCGTCAGTAGTCATCGCATATTTGATCGGAAGGATTGTCTTCTAAGTGAATGCGCACATGGTGTCTCATGGCCCGAACCATACGCCTGATGGAACGGTGCGCCGCCGAAGGCAATTGAGCATCGACGGCTGCACCCTCTGCGATAATCTTTAACTCATTTCAGTTACTGCCACTTCGTTGTCGGGACCTCCCTCCTGGATGCCATGAACACAAATCTGGCTCTAAGGCGAATCATCGCGGTTCGTTTTCTGTCTCTCTGCGCATTGGCACTCATGTCGATTCTCATGGCGCACGGACAATCTGCCGCGGACATACACATCTACCCGCAAAATAGCAAGAACAGTGATTCGACGGCTGGCGCTGGGCATCCTGCGCCAACATCGGACAGCAAACCTTTGCACATTGACGTGAACCTGGTACTTGTTCCAGTGACCGTGAGTGACTCCAAGAACCGTCCTGTCACCACGTTGAAAAAGCAAGACTTTGCGCTCTTCGAGTCAGACCAGCCACGCTCTGGCTGGACTGGCGTGCGTATTCTCTGTTGATCCTTCCAAATCAACGATCTCGGACACTATCGTCCGACTTCCAACACCGTGCTCTATGACGATGAAGGTCGTGTACTGTGAAGCGATTGGTGTCCTTTGCATTCGCCTGTCGAACTGGTCTCTAACTGCACTGACGTCCTGGCAGTGCGATACAGGACATCAGGACTCAGAGATGAGGTCGTAGCTGTATTGCCACTGGAGAAGTCGAACCCCATAACTGATAGAACTAGTCAGCTGATTCCAGAAGCTAACTTCCCGCTGACATACTGCAACGCCTTAATCTCACCAGTAACTTTGTCACCATTGTTCATGTAACGACAGCATCTTTTCGTTTTCCGAACGAGGAACAGTTTCAAAGCACCACCCATGCCAGTGGCGCTGCGTATTTGAGCACGGTAAAACCTGCGCACCTTACCTTTTCCATCGCTTCAAGGCCCTCTTGAGCTCCTACCGGCAGAGGCTTAATTGGCCCTGTAACTACGGCGGATTTGAGTTTGCATTCCGGTAGCTGAGCTCCACCTTCTCGAGCGCGACTCGCCACGGCCACACATGATGGGTCACTTCCGGATACTAGTGGAGCAGAGAACGTTCTCTTCCTGACAAAACTGACAGTTCTGCCCTGGGCTACCATTTGGCATCTTGCTCATAATTGATGGAGACACTATGACTCTTTCGCGCTTGTGTGACTGGACACGACTCTCCTGCACAACCTTAATGATTTTGATTGCTATGCCCATCTGGACGAGAGCACAGACCCAGGCTCCCCAAGCGTCAGACATCCAACAACTGAGGGACAAGCTCCTGCAGTTGGAGCAGGAAATGACAGCGCTAAAAGGGCAGATCAGCGCCATCGAGCAGCCCCCACAGTCCGCAAATCTGACTATGCCCACTGCTGCATCCAGCGGCGCAGCTGCGCCGGAGAGTCCGACCAAGCCGCAAAAGGAAGATGAACCGAAGAGCAATATCGACCTTTACGGTTTCATCATGCTCGACTCGGGTTATGACTTCAAAACGAATAATCCAGACTGGTTCGACGTCATTCGGCCGACGAAATTGCCTTCTTTTAACGGTGAGTTTGCGCCGGATGGTAAGGCTTACTTCGGCGTGCGGCAGACTCGTTTCGGCGTGAAGACTTCGACTTCAACCGGACTTGGCACTCTGAAGACGCAATTCGAATTCGAGTTATTCGGGACGGGAGTTGATGCGGGACAAACGACCTTCCGTTTACGGCACGCCTATGGGGAACTGGGGCAATTCGGAGCGGGACAGACCTGGAGTCCGTTCATGGATATCGACGTATTCCCGAACTCGATCGAGTACTGGGGACCCACTGGCATGGTGTTCTTCCGCAATGTACAGGTGCGCTGGATGCCGATCCGCAGTGACAATATGCGGCTCACTTTCGCGGTGGAACGCCCCGGAGCCAGTGCTGATCAGGGTGTCTACGCGGATCGTGTCGAACTGCAAGGGGTCAAGCCAAAGTTCGACATGCCGGACTTCTCCTGGGAAGCACGTCTGATTCGGCGCTGGGGTTACGCAAGGTTCGGGGGCATATTCCGGAAGATCTCATGGGTTGACACCAACACCACCGATGCAGTCGACCTCAGCGGCGACGCTTTTGGGTGGGGCGTGAACTTCAGTTCCAATCTCAAGTTCGGAAAAGACACTATCGGCAGATTCATGGTCGTTTATGGCGCCGGAATCCAAAACTACATGAACGACGCACCGATCGACATTGGTATTAAGAACAACTTCAGCAATCCCGCATCTCCAATCAAAGGCGTCGCGCTGCCTCTACTGGGCGTAGTGTCGTTCCTTGATCACAACTGGAACGAGCGTTTCAGCTCTTCGATCGGCTACTCCATGGAAAACATCGAGAATTCTGACGCGGAGAAAGCATCGGACTTTCATCAGGGTCACTATGCACTCACCAACCTGCTGTATCACCCAGTTCCGAGTGTCACGATCGGAAGCGAGTTCCAGTTCGGCAGGCGTGTCAATTTCAAGGATGGCTTCAATGTGAACGATTATCGCCTTCAGTTCTCGTTTAAGTACGACTGGAGGAAGCTCTTTGAATTCTGACGCCTAGAGAGGTTCCTTGTTTAGACAGCGCAGGATGAGGGGATGCAGCACAGATTCCGACAGGTTGGGAGCAAAGGACGGTCATCGGAGACACTAAATGCTTACGCAACGACTGCAGTTCAACAGGATGTGTATCGCGGCACTTGTAGTCGCGACTTTCGCTCCCATCGCGGTGTTAGCGCAGACTGCTCGCAGTCCGGTGGCCCCCAGGCGCGAACTGGTAGAGTCGGTGGTCCGCGAAGCCTATGACAAATTCAAGGGAGATACGAACGGAAAGAATGCCGACTACATCCCCTACCTCGCCAAAGTGGATTCCAAGATGTTCGGAATCGCTATCGTCACTACAGACAATCAAGTTCTGACCCTGGGAGATGTTAACTACTCGTTCTCCATCCAGTCGATTTCGAAAGTGTTTACACTGGCGCTTGCGATGGAGGAACTGGGACCGGACAAGGTTTTCGAGAAAGTTGGATCCGAACCGACGGGCCGCGCTTTCAACTCACCCTTGGCAGTTGTTGACATGCCAACCCACACTGGCAATCCGTTCGTTAATGCCGGAGCCATTGCAACGACCAGTCTGATTTCCGGCAAAGATGCACAAGAAAAATGGAAGAGAATTCTTGATTTTTACAGCAAAGCTGCCGGGGAACAACTGACCCTCATCGATGAAGTTTACAAATCAGAAGCAGCTACCAACACCGGCAACAAGGCGCTTTCCATGCTCCTTGCTAAATATGACCGGATCTATGCAGATCCGTTCGAATCGGTGGACATCTACACCAAGCAATGTTCAGTCGGTGTAAACGCCATCCAGCTCGCCCGCATGGGTGCCATGCTCGCGAACAACGGTGTCAACCCCGCAACCAACGCGCAGGTTATCACCAGCGACTACATCCCTCACATCCTTAGCACCATGGCTCTGGCTGGTCTCTACGATGGTTCCGGTGGTTGGGCGTGGCACGTTGGTCTACCCGCCAAGAGCGGAGTGGGCGGCGGCATCGTAGCCATTGCTCCCGGCAAAGGCGCCATCGCCGTGTTTGCACCCCCACTTGATGAAGCTGGAAACAGCGTGAAGGCTCAAGAAGTGATCGAATACGTGGCGCGGAAGCTAAACTACAACCTCTATTCACCCACTTCGGTTGGCTTGAAGTAGGAAGTAGGACCGTTCTGAGCGGCGGAGTTGAACGCGGACGATTTCCGGTCTTACTAGCAATGCTCAGCCTCTCAGGTGCGATGAACTACCAGACCTGAGCTTCTGCAGATAATTCCACCGTCGAACAGCCAGCAAGCCGCACTTGGAGGCATTGGACCAGTGTTTCACACGAACCTTGAGTTGGCCTTTTAAGGAGTACGCCAATGGAACACAGAGACAGGTCCAGAAGGCAACGCAAGGGCGGTTTCATATGGTTCATGCTCGTATTATTGCTGACGTGCCAATGGGCCACGGCGCAATCGTACCCCTCCACTGCCGACCAACCCGAACTGAACGACTCGCATTTCCACCTGACCAACTACGTTCAAGTAGGCACGGATATCCATGATTTTCTCAACATCATGGGTGCAAAAGTCGGGCGCGTCGCGCTATTCGGAATACCGCTGCAGCAGGAGTGGTCGTACCAGAATTCCGGAGATTTGGCTCCAACCTATTATTTGCAGACTGACGCTGCTCTGTATTACTACTCCTTCACGGACGCGTACATCGCAATGGCTTATCGATCTCTTTCCAAAGAGCAGCAAGCACGATTTGACCCCATGATCACCGGGTTCAATCCGGCAGATATGTATGCGGCCGATCACATTCGCAGAGTGTTGCAGACTTTTCCGGGCGTCTTCTCGGGCATTGGGGAATTCACAATTCATAAAGAATTTGTCTCCGCGAAGGTCGCAGGAGAGACCGCATCTCTGCGAAATCCTGCCCTCGACAAACTGCTGGACTTTGCAGCAGAGGTCGGGCTCGTCGTTCTAATCCACAACGACATGGACGTACCATTCGCTACGCCCGGCGCGGAACCAGCTTACCTCTCTCAAATGAGGTCCGTTCTCGCGCGCCATCCCAAAGCCACGATCATCTGGGCTCATACGGGAATGGGTCGAATTGTACGACCAGTTCAGGGTCATGCGGCTGTGATCGAAGCGATTCTCAAAGATCCGCAGTTTAGCCATGTGTATTTCGACATTTCTTGGGATGAAGTTGCTAAGTACCTGACGTCTACTCCCGAGTCGATCAGGATCTCAGCAGATCTCATCAATCGCTATCCGGATCGATTTCTGTTTGGCACCGATGAAGTTGCCCCCGCAACCCAGGAGAAGTACCTCAAGATCTACTACCAATATGACCCGCTCTGGAAGCAGTTAAACAAAGAAGCCAGCGCGAAGGTACGCTCCGGAAACTACGAGCGCATCTTCGACGCGGCCAGGCAGCGGGTACGGGCGTGGGAGGCAGCGCATTCGAAGTGATTCCGTATCGTTTGTGCCAATCGTCACGGCTTCGCCAATTGTCAAAGGCTCATCGCCGAAACCAGAAGTGACGATTCGTTAGTTTCGTATAGGAGAGTTATTTATGAAACCGAAGAACAGAATCCGTCTTTTGCTTGTCCTGCTCGTGTACAGCACCGCCCTGACCTCAGTGGCCACCGGCAAACAACTGCCGAATATCGTAATTTTGGCAACCGGTGGCACCATCGCTGGAGCGGCCGCTAGCGGAACTCAAGCAGGCTACACTTCTGGCGCAGTGACCATTGACGCGATGCTCGCCGCTGTTCCTGGAATTAAAGATCTTGCCAACGTTAAAGGCGAACAGATCTCCAACGTGGGGTCTCAGGACATGACGGTGGACATCATGCTGACGCTGGCTAAACGAATCAATGTCCTGCTGGCACAGAACGATGTTGACGGCATCGTCGTCACTCACGGCACCGACACAATGGAGGAAACTGCGTTCTTTCTGAACTTGGTCGTAAAGAGCGACAAACCCGTCGTCATGGTGGGGTCGATGCGGCCGTCCACTGCCATAAGCGCCGACGGGCCGTTGAACCTGTTCAACGCTGTGGGTGTTGCCGTCGATCCGCAATCCAGAGGGCGCGGCGTATTGGTTGTCATGAACGACTGGATCCATGGAGCACACTCCCTTACTAAGACCAGTACGACCGCGATTCAGACCTTCATGTCACCTCTGCGAGGACTTGTGGGCGTTTCCAGTTATGGTAAGAATGACTTCTATAGCGTACCGGGGTGGAAACACACGACGACTAGCGAGTTTGACATAGCCAATGTTATGAAGCTACCTCGGGTCGACATCCTGTTTGCGTGCGCTGACATGTCGCCCGATCTCATCGACTCCGCAGTGGCGAATGGTGCCAAGGGCATTGTCATTGCTGGGGTCGGCAACGGAAATATGAATCGGGCTTCGCTAGAAGCGGCAGCAAGGGCCGCGAAGAAAGGTGTTGTAGTCGTTCGAAGCAGCCGAGTGCCTACCGGAACCGTTGGGCGTAACGTGGAAGTCAACGATGACGAAATGAATCTTGTGGCCTCCGACGAGCTCAACCCTCAGAAGTCCAGGATTCTACTTATGCTGGCACTGCTCAAACCGCGTCCAACCGCGGACGTTCAGAATTTGTTCTATACGTACTAGAAGTTGCGCCTGGGTTCGTTTAGTCGAAACCTGATATGAGAGCCCGCATGCTGAGCAGTCGACTCAGCCGGTCCCGCCTGTGACCTTGATGATGTTGGGCCACACCCAATGATCAGCACCAGCGACTGTCATCTCTAGCAGTTTCCTCGTTAAGATTTTAGACAGCTCGGAGGTCAACGCATTTGTGTCAGGCTAGTAGGCGCAACCGGCAGTTGCCAACCGCACTACGAAGCGAAAACGAGGAATTTCGTTTTATTTTTTCTTGGGTGGGAATTGCTTCAGCAACTTAGCAATGGCCTTGTCGACTCTCTCCAGTGACTTGATCTTATTTTCGATATCAAGTTTTTCACTTACGGTACCGGTCCATACAACTTTGTTGGAGGCATGATCGACAAGAGTGAGCATCAATGTTCCTTCCGGGACATAGGGAGCCATCAGGTTTGACGGTCCAGCGAACCCAATCCACGTGGTCGGATCATAAGTAGGAAGGATGGGTGTGGCCACTGCCATATTGAGCCCAAATTCAACTCCTCCCGCGGGAATCAGGACGAGATCGCCGTCCTTTTCCGTTCGCGTCAGTCCTTTTGCTTTCAGTCCATTGTCGACCCAGCCCACAATACTTTCATAGAGTAGCGGCCTGGTCGTTGGCATCGTTGGCGCAGCCCATGTGTAGGACCGAAATTTAAGGAAGTCTGTCGCCTTGTCGTATCCCACACGAACTTTCTGTGAGAACCCGAGTACGGGAAATGCGACGATCCACGAGTAAATCAAAATCGCTCTCAGATTTGGCTTCATGTTCGTTCTCCACGACGCAGTCCAAGCTTGTACCAAGGGACATGTTACGGAGGACAGGCTGGGAAGAAACTGACAGTTTTCACAGGATCCTACGAGCATGCGCTACTCCTGCCTTGAAACGTGGCGGAATCACGTATGGCGAACAAAGTCTGGTTGCTCCCTGCGCGCTGTGAGTATTGACAGTTTTCAGGTTTGTGCTTTGGCGGATAGCCTCGCGTAAACCGGAAAAGGAGGTTCACGATGGAGCATTTGGGCATTGCCGGCTCTTGCACCACTCTTCCCCAACAGTGCGCCACGCTGTGGTATTGCAATCACTGCAATGCGCTGATTTCGATTCAGTCTGTCCGAGTAGTGGACGGCGTATTCTGCCCCGCTTGCGTTGAAGCGCCTTTGGAGTTTTGTGGACGCTTCTCCGGTTTTCCAGGGCTTCAGCGCGTAGATGCATAAGATCCACTTGCACACTTGCTGTCTCTTGGATCGGCGTCCAATTAGGGAAGAATGTGGCTATCTCGCGCCGGGAGAAACGAAGGGAGTGCCACTCAAGGCCAGGTTGATCGTCGGCACGAGATCGCTGCACAGTCGAGGCCTCAGCAGGTTTGCCAAGGATCCACTTTCCTTCGGCGTCAAAGGTATCAACATCAGAGCATGCGGTAAGGAAGACTACCGCAACATTGGTCCTGGCATCCCCTGATTCGGCCGGCACCAGCACCCCTTCTGCTATCAATAATCTGACGAGCAGCGATCACCATTTGCTCACTCGTTGGCAACCAAGGCTTCCGCGGGCCACTGGTCATCGGTGATATGCCAAGTCTTGTCAGGATTGTATCGATCTATATTCTGGGCGACGTCGAGGGTTGCAGACCCCAAATCCTTTTCATATACAACGCCGTCATAGCCGACCAGGAAGCTCTTCACACCTGTGACATGATAGTCGGCAGGAAAAGCCAACAATGCGAAGCCCCCGATCATAGCCCCATCAATCACATAGTCGAGTTGCCCAAAGCGAGCTGCCGGACCTTGCCCCTTGAGTACCTTGAAGTAGTAGCCGTGGTAGCCAGAGGTGTTGCCGGGCGAATAACCTTCCTCGATGGCGCGAGCAACTGCTTCGCTGATAGGACCGCCCGGCGTGCCATTCTCGTCCTTCCAATACAAACCGTCATGCTTTCCGGGCGTGCTGATGATCTTTTGCGCGTACTGATTGATCCCAGAGCCGTCGTAAATGTCCGACGCGTACTCGTGCTGCGCCTCTACAAAACCTCGACAGACCTGGAGAGCGTCGAGTTCATTGGCCCCAATACGCCGATAGAGGATTTCATCGCGGCCTTGTTTAGAATCGAAATACCATTTTCCGGCTTTTTTCACGATGGGGACGGGAAGCGGCCAATCATCCTTGCCGACCGAAAGAACAGCACGCGTTTTATCCCGGGAATCTACGGCCACCACATGCTTTTCTCGGGCCTTCGCCGCAAAGCTCGCGGCTACGCTCTTGTCGCGAATCGGATCCGCCGACGAAACGAAGTCCTTGCCGTCTGGCCCGAATATCTCCAGGAGTACGGATACGTCGTACGTTTCCGCTGCTTGGATTAGCGAATCGGCTGCTTCTTGCGGGGTGTTAAAAGCCTTTTGCACCTGCGGAGTCTCGGGCGGGTTCTTCGGTGCTGGCAGCGCCTGAGCAGGACTTCCGAGAGTGCACAACCCTACGGCCACTAGAAAAACAGATGACGAGATATGTGCGCATACACCACGCTGTTGTGATCTCATGGATTCCTCCCGATTCATGGCTTACTCATCTACGCCGCCCGCCGCCCCCGCTGCGCCCACCGCCGCCACGGGACGCCCCCATGCTGGATGAGCCACGCGAACTGCTGGTTCGCGCGCTGTTTCCACTGAAACCTCCCGAACCACCTCCAAGAGCGCTGGAGTTGCGAGAGCCGCCACCACTGGAAACGCTACGATCCCCAACGCGGTCTCCGCCACCACCGCGGCTCGAGCTTTTGTCGCTAACTCCACCTCCATTGTTGCGCGCTCCGGAGTCTCTCTCGCCTGCATTGCGATCACTTCCACCCTGCTGCCTGCTCCGATCAGAACTCCGATCGCTAACACCGGCCTGTTCCCTGCCTCCCCGTTGGCCCTGGTTCTGCCGGGCATTTGCCTGCCGATTGGACATCGAGTCTCCGCGACTAGTGCCGCCATATTTGTTGGCGGTCGCCTTGTTTGAATACGGAGCCCCTCCGCGGTGTTGCGGATTATGCTGCCAGTTGTTGCCACCGCTTGCCGACCGATTCGAAACGTTCTGCCGATTGGAGTTGTTGACGAAGGTGTTGTTTCTATTGATGGTGATGTCGTTGTTGCCGCCCCATCCGCCGTGGTAGCCCCAGCCGCCACCCCAAGCCGCCCCCATCGCGACCCCGATTCCAAACGAAATCGCCATACCGGCGGCATAGTAGCCGGGTGGCGGATAAGCGATGGGTGGATACGGATAAACCGGCGCGCCGTACACCACGGTTGGGTTATAGCTGGGGACATATACGACTTCCGGGCTGGACTGCTGAATCACGATGACCTGCTTGCTCTCGACGACCTGGGTTTCCACTTTCTGCTGTTCACTTGATTTCAGGTTCCCCGCGTCCTTTGCCTTCTTGCGCATCCGTTGCGCCGCGTCCATGACGTCACTCTGCTGCGCCAGAAAAGCGTTGCCCAGATCCGTCGTCCACTTGATGTTTTCGGCCATTTGTTTGACCACATCCGGCAACGCTGCCATCGCCTGGATGCTCGGATCCCAATCTTGCTTTTTCACAGCATCGGCTAACGCCTTGTCTTTCAGATTCTTGTTCTTCTGCAGCCATTGCTGAAGCTGAATGATTTCGAGGGGATAGGTAGAAGCCACCAGGGTCTGGGTCAGAAGTGGATCAGGATAAAGAGCGATCGGAGCAACCAGAGAGTCAAGTTGTTCAGGCGGAATACGGGTCACTTCTTCTTTAGCGGGGGCACTTCCGCCAGGAGACGATTGTGCCAGTAAATTCACATCGCCCGGCACAAGCACGATCGCACAAAGGATGGCTACGAACTTTTGGATGATATGCAAAGGAAATTCTAGCCGGAGAAATGTGCCTCTCATGATGGTCGTTCCCTTTCTATCAGCGGCGACCGTACTCGAGTCATCACAAATTTTGCCCACCGATATCTTGTACAGGCCACAGCTATGCAAGTGTGGCGCCCGGATTCCCATGAATGATTGCTTAGATCCACACAAACAACGACTGCCAGAACTGACAGTTCGAGTAGTGCGCCCGTTTCCGATTCACCCGCCCGATTTAATGCCCTAACGCCTCGCCGGCTAGCGGGAAGACCCCTTCAAGTACCTTTCCTCGTACGCCGCTACGAGTGCGTGCCCGTTTTCATCCGAGGTGATCGTCATGCCCTTAGCGCATTCCTCGCACAGCCAAAAGTATTCGCCACTGCGAAACTCACTCTTTCCAAATCCTGATTCTGGAGAAGACGGTACTGACGTTGGCGAACTTCGGGGCAACTCAAAGAGGAACAGTCTCCCTCCTCGGAGATACCGGAACACAGCACTGCAGGAAGGATTTGCACACTTTGTGACCATGAGTCCGCTTCTGCACCTCGCTTCACTTCGCGGTCCAATCCAACTTTCGCTTCCATTCTCTCTTCACCAGCAAGTTACTCAGGTATTGACAACGAACGGCGGTTGCAGCGGAACACAATCCGGCATGGCTGAATTCTCTGCGCACAATCTGCTTTATGGGAAAACTTCTGCTTTGATCTTTACAAAAACTACTGATGGTGGCTGAGGAATGTAACAGCGGCAACCGCTATCCATTTACATATCAAATCTCGTGCGAACCCAGCCCATCCCACCGGATTAGAAACGAACGCCGACGAAACCCATTGGCAACCAGCCGTCAGAAGGCAGAGCTGCAACAGAGACGCAAAATCAGCCCAAAGCCAGGGGCATGGCCCTTGCATGCTCAACGTCAGCATAAGAGCATTTTGATGATGGGGGATCCGTAAGTTCTAACAGTTCTTCTGGCTGAAATTCGCAGCGTGCGGCCGAGTACTGCATCTGCGCTAATCAGTTGGCCGTTTCAGTGTTGGGCGCTCGTCATCGCTTTTGGACTCACCCTGATCGCTGGGAGACCTATGCCGCAGGGTGGGGCGATCTAGTTCTTTCTCTCGCGCCTGACGCTGATTCTCAATGGTTGCCAGGCGAGATCTGGTGTCGTCGAAATCTGAAGTGGAGATCACGTAGGCTTCCCGTGGAGGAAGTATCTTGACAATCTCCGATTGTGTCTTACGCAAGCGGTCCGCCGTTTGTGGATGATCGGCAAACATTCTAGCCATAACACCGGGTTTCTGCTTTTCCAGGACTTGAATGCGCTCAAAGAAAGAGATGAATGCCTGAGGGTCATAGCCGGCCTGATACATGTACTCCACCCCCAGGTAATCCGCTTCCGCCTCGAAACCGCGTGAAAACTTGGTTAAGGTAAGCGGCACCGCAAGCCCCGCTACCTCCCTTACTGCGATACCGATTCCGCCGCCCACGAAAATCAATGGAATGCTGGCCAAGTTGAACATCTGGGAATGAGTCATCTGCCGGGCAGCGTGGTGGGCAGCAACATGGGCAACTTCGTGCGCCATCACCCCAGCCAACTCGGCCTCCTCCTGTGCCGCCAAGATCAGGCCACTGGTTACATACAAAAAACCACCGGGAAGAGCGAATGCGTTGATTTCTTCAGAATCGATGACCTTGATCGTAAACGGCACCTTGGCATCAGAGTTGCGGACCAGATTTTGCCCAATCCGGTTCACATATTCCGCGACCACAGGATCCTTCAGCAATCGGACACGGGCTTCGATCTCTTTCGAGTACTCGCCGCCGATGCCGATTTCCTGTTCTACCGAGTACCAATTGCTTATACCCTTGCCGCCGATGTTGCGGGTACCAATGGCTTGTATATCGTCTTTGATCGCACTGTGCTTCGACTTGTGTATCTGGTGAGGTTGCGAGGTAACAGTCTGATTCTCCTGCCCTACCATCGTCAGGCCAAAGAGCAAGCATACTTCAACCAAGGCGAGGAGCCACTTTCGGTGTTCCATAGCCGTGCCCTCTTCTCACCGCTCCTGCGTTTTGGCGTGATCAACCCCAAGAGCCATATTACGGAACCATGGTCCACACTCCCCAGCCTTGCATGAACTAGCAAAAGTGCTAGTTGTTATCCCCACAAACGTTGTTCGTCTGGTTAGATGTGAAATGCGGGTCGATTAAGAATGCGTCGTGCCTTGCCGCCACCTATCACTCTTGCCAGTTCAACGCCTTTGGCATGTTGCATACACTGACGCTGCTTCTTCCACGAACTGTGGATGGGATAGCCCTGACTGAGGATGCATTAAGGGGGCAACATGCGACCCAACTTCCAAGATTTTCTGCTGACGATATTGTCGTTCCTGCTGCTCCCAAGCGTCACTTTGGCACAACGAGACCAGACGCTCCGCGTTCTGGTGGTAGACGGGCACCCCGGACATGCGAACGTGATCCAAAAAGACGGACGCGCCTACGTCGACGTGCAATCTCTCGCGGAGATCACGAATGGATCTCTAAGCTTCAAGGAGAGTCGGATTATCTTGAGCATCCCCGGAACCGATCTGGGGAGGCGGGAAGCTGAAGTTCCGGGGGATCCAGCACATTCTCCGGCGGACGACTCTGCACTGTCGCGGGATTTTATGCGAGCAGGAATAGAGGAATTCGCGACGATGAGGGAGTGGGCAAGCACAATGGCCAATGCGGTTCAGAATGGTTACCAGATCACTGATGAATGGGCAGCGAACTACCGGGAGCAAGCTGCGAACAATCTCAGACTGGCGTCCGCAGCGGCTGCTTCGGAGGGCGACCGAAAGGCCCTTCAGTTGCTCACCAATGAGTTCGAGGCTGTAAATGAATGGAGCAATAGACTAGTCGAGGCAAAACGAAGCATGGACACCGCAAAATATGCTCTGTCACCTGGCGCGTTGCGGGATGAAGCTCTATCTCAGAAGATCATAAATTGCGGACGTTTCCTTGCGAAGATGCTGGGCAGCAGCAGCTTCCAAGATGATCCGTCGTGCCACTAATAACTCCCCCACTCACTTAACCGAATATCCGCGCGCATCCATGCATGCCGAGAATGCCCTCCTGAACGTATCTAATGCTCCCTGATGCTCGCCCTGTGCTTGTGCCTGCGATTGTTGCTGCGCCTGCGCAGTTTGTTGAGCTGCTTGTTGTCCGGCCTCTTTCTGAGCCTTTTTCTGCTGGCGTCGGCCGCGCACAGCACCCGCCGTTGCACCAACCGCAGCACCAGTTCCCGCATCTCCGGCAATTGCGCCAATGGCAGCGCCTCCAGCCGCTCCCTTCGCCGAACCCTTCACGGCCCCGCCCTTGGGCGTTGACCCGGCGGCTTGCTTTGCAGCCTGCTCTTGGGCGGCTTTTTGTTCTTCAGCACTGGGCGCTGCGGGTGGCGGAGCCGTAGGATCCACTCCCGTCTGCTGTTTCGCCGAGCTGTAGCATTCCGTCTCGTCCTTGAGTTGTTGATCAGCATTCTGCTGGTTCTTTGGGTACGCAAACATCCCTATGCTCTTCGCCGGCGACGATGCCGCTGGGCCAGGCGATGAACTTTGTGCCATTCCCGACACAACTAGCAGCAGAAGGATTGGAAGTATCGAAGCATTTCTCATTGGATTCTCGCCTTCCCATTGGTCTCATTCGCGGCCAAATACTTGTCTTGTGTTTAGCCACTCATCTCTGCACCGGATACTGGCAAAACCGACAGTTCACGACGGAAGACACCGGTGAGAAAACTCTAGGGGGGGACCGCTGGCAAACGGAGACTGCCTCATCCATCACTTCTAAGAGTAGAACCATCTCGACGCGACGGCATTCCCGTTGGGGACCGGCCATGGCAGAGGTTGACTAACGTGCGGTGGATGCTTTTAGAGGTCTCGATCAAGAGGAATTACCATTTCTTCCAGTGCCTGCGCACAAACAAGACTGGATTCGCACTGTTCTTGAGATATTGACCAGCCAGCTGCGAGTGAGGGGGCTACGAGCTTGCGGGTAGTCACCAGTGCATCCGCGGCAGCCCCCGTTCGTCAGTTGAGATAGACCTTGTTTCTGACATGAAGATCAGACGCGCCACAGGAGAAGATCGAAGAGATATGAAGACGCCACCGAAGTCAAATCTGAAGCCCCAGATTGCATACGTGGAAACTAACGAGCAACACAGATTGAATGCTGCCCGCGAGGACGGAACCCCTTGGAAGAAATGGGGACCCTACCTCAGCGAACGGCAATGGGGCACAGTACGCGAAGACTACAGCCAGGATGGAAATGCATGGGACTACTTCAGCCACGAGCAGGCCCGTTCTCGTGCCTACCGCTGGGGAGAAGATGGTCTGGCCGGAATTTCCGATGACAAACAGCAGCTCTGCTTCGCCATCGCGCTTTGGAATGGGCGGGATCCAATCCTGAAGGAGCGGCTCTTCGGCCTGACCAATAGCGAAGGCAACCACGGCGAGGACGTCAAGGAATACTACTTCTATCTCGATAGCACACCCACGCATTCCTACATGAAGTACCTGTACAAGTACCCCCAACGGGAATTTCCCTATCGTGACCTGGTGGAGAAAAACCGCAGCCGCTCGCGAGAAGAACTCGAGTACGAACTCCTCGACACTGGCGTTTTCGATGACGACCGTTATTTCGATGTATTCGTCGAGTACGCCAAGGCTGATACAGAAGACATTCTGGTTCGAATCACAGTTCACAACCGCGGTCCCGAGCCGGCGGAGCTGCATCTGCTCCCGACCCTCTGGTTTCGTAACACCTGGTCGTGGGAGCAAGGAGTTCTTCGGCCTACGCTGCGTCAGGTGAAGGATGGGACGGTATTGGCGTCTCACCCCCAGCTTGGCGACCGAACCCTTCACTGCGACGGTGCCCCACAGCTCCTGTTCACGGAAAATGAAACGAATGCTAGCCGGCTGTGGGGACAGCCAAATGCGATGCAGTACGTGAAAGACGCATTTCACAACTACGTCATATCAGGCAACCAGGACGCTGTGGATCCATCAAAAGCGGGTACGAAAACAGCTGCGTATTACCGCCTCGAAGTGCCCGCCGGGGGTAGCAAAGTCGTGCGGCTGCGGCTGAATGCGCAACCAGCCTGCGGATTCATTCGAAACGTTTGACGAGATCTTTGCCTCTCGCCTCGCAGATGCCGATGAATTCTACGACCGAATCACTCCGTCTACGCTGAGCGAGGATGAACGTCGTGTGCACCGGCAGGCGCTGGCCGGGATGTTGTGGAGCAAGCAGTACTACTACTTCGACCTGGACAAGTGGCTGGAGGAGCATAAGGCTCATCCCATGACGGGCAGTACGCATGGCAATGCACGGAATACCGAGTGGTTCCACATGCTGAACAGCGACATCATCTCGATGCCCGACAAGTGGGAGTATCCCTGGTACGCGGCATGGGACCTGGCTTTTCACACCATTGCCCTATCGCTGGTGGACTTCGATTTTGCCAAGGATCAGCTCCTGCTGATGCTGCGGAATCTGTATGCCCACCCCAACGGACAGATTCCGGCTTATGAGTGGAACTTCAGTGACGTGAATCCTCCGGTGCACGCCTGGGCGACATTGTTTCTATTCAACGTTGAAAAGGAACTAGGCCGATCCGACCTGCGCTTCCTGGAGCGATCATTTCAGGGCCTGATGCAGAATTTCAACTGGTGGGTCAACCGGAAGGATCCGTCGGGCAAGAATGTCTTCGCGGGTGGCTTTCTCGGCCTGGACAATATTGGGGTGTTCGATCGCAGTGCTCAGCTGCCAACGGGCGGTCATCTTGATCAAGCCGACGGCACTGCGTGGATGGCATTCTACTGCCAGAACATGCTGGAGATCGCGCTCATTCTGACGGATTACGACTCCATGTATGAGGATATCGCCTTCCGGTTTCTGGAACATTTCGTATGGATCACGTATGCCATGGATCGAATTGGGGAGCACCACGACGAAATGTGGGACTCTCAGGACGGGTTCTTTTACGACTTGCTCCACCTGCCGAATGGCGACGCCATGCGCCTGAAAGTCCGATCCCTGGTGGGATTGCTACCGCTATGCGCATCGACGGTGCTGGAAGCAACTGGCATCATGCAACGCCATCCCCGGATGATGGAATTGATCGAGTTGTTCAGGAAGCGTCATCCCGATTTGCTGAAGCATATTGCGCCAGCGGATGACACATTCAAGGGGTACGCTGACCGTCGGCTTTTGTCTGTCTGCAACAAGGAGAAAATCGAACGGATCCTGGCTTACATGCTCGATGAGAACGAATTCTTCGGTCCCTATGGGATACGATCAGTTTCCCGCTACCACTTGGAACATCCGTTCGTATTCAATCTGAGTGGACAGGAGTACAAAGTCCAATATTTGCCGGCGGAGTCGAACAACGGGATGTTCGGCGGCAATTCCAACTGGCGCGGTCCGGTTTGGATGCCGGTAAATGGTCTATTGATTCGGGCCTTGCTTAATCTTTATCAGTTCTACGGCGATGACTTCAAGGTGGAATGTCCCACGGGCTCTGGGAAATACATGACCTTGTTTGAGGTAGCGAAGGAACTGGGTCGCAGGTTGTCGAGCATCTTCCTCCGCGATGCGGACGGAAAGCGGCCCGTCTATGGCGGAACTAAGAAGTTTCAGGAGGATCCGCACTGGAAGGATTACATCCTCTTCTACGAATATTTCCATGGGGACAACGGTGCAGGGCTTGGAGCCAGCCACCAAACGGGATGGACCGGTATCATCGCGCGGTCACTCGATATGTTCGCACGTATGAACCCGGCCGATGTTCTCGAGACTGGCAAGCAAGACCTCGTCTCTCGAATGACCCGTGAGCAGGTTGCGGGGGTGAAGGCCAGTTAGAAACTCTGCTCGCTATGCAGCTTGACTACCGACAGAACCGACAGTTGGTCGGTCAGAGAAACTGATGGGCGCCCGGACCTATGTCCGTCGCCCCGAGGTTCGGCGAATGGCATCGATACAACAAACCACCCCCGGACAGAGCAAGGGCTTATACCCAGTGGGGGAGCCCGGTTTCCTCGAGGAACCGAATGATTTCTCTTTGGTATTGGGTGGACCAGTATTCCAGTTCTTTCGGAAGTCGCATCTCGCCGGTGACGGTTTAGAACTCGTACATCGTCGGTTGCTCACTATCACGCTGATTGCCTGGTTGCCGCTGTTGCTTCTCGGCTTCCTCGGCCCATCCAGAGGAAACCTAGGCCGGCTTTCCTTTCTTCACGACGTTGAAGTGCATATCCGGTTCCTCATCGCGCTTCCAGTTCTCATCGTCGCCGAACTCATTGTCCATTCGCGGCTACGTGTCGTTGTACGCAACTTCGTCGATCGCAGTCTTGTTTTGCCCCAGGACGTGCCCCGGTTTCACGATGCGATCAAGTCAGCCGTCAGGCTGCGCAATTCCATCCCTCTCGAGATTGGACTCCTATTCCTTGTGTACCCTCTTAGCTGCTGGCTCTGGAATCGTCGGATCGCGCTCGACGTCTCGACCTGGTATGCCAATCCGGGCGGAAACTGGCACCTGACCTCGGCCGGGTTCTGGTACGTATTTGTCAGCATTCCTCTTTTGCGATTCATCCTTCTGCGCTGGTACATGAGACTCTTCATCTGGTTTCGCCTTCTGTGGCAGGTCTCCAGAATCAACCTCAACCTCATTGCGTCTCATCCTGACCGCGCAGCAGGCCTTGCCTTCCTGGGCAAGAGCGCCTACGCCTTCGGGCCAATTCTTTTTGCTCAGGGCGTTATGCTCGCCGGTCTGGTTGCCGAGCGAGTCCTGTACAGAGGGGAGAGCTTGGTGTCCTTCAAGCTACAGATCGGTGGCTTTGTCGTGTTCTTCGTCCTGGCCATTCTCGGCCCACTCTTGATGTTTACTCCCCGGATGGCTCGTGCAAAGAGAAAGGGATTGGCCGACTACGGTCTACTCGCTCAGCGCTACGTCGAAGGCTTCGAACAGAAATGGGTCCGCCGCCAACCCGCCAGTTCGGAGGAACTGCTCGGAACTGGCGATATCCAATCGCTCGCCGACCTCGGCGATAGCTATGCCATGGTCCGCGACATGCGTGCGGTTCCCTTCGGGCTCGAGGACATCTCCCGTCTGGCTGCGGCCACGGCGGCGCCCCTCTTGCCTCTCCTGCTCACGATCTTCTCTCCTGAAGAGCTCCTCATGCGCGTCCTCAAGGTCGTATTGTGATGATGCCCGACACCATGCACCGTGATGATCATGTAAGTCGTGCACTTGAAGTATCCGTTAACGTTGGACTCTTCATTTTGCTGGCCGCTGCGTGTTTCCTGGTTTTACGCCCATTCCTGCCTCTGGTTGCATGGGGCATCATCATTGCGATCGCTGTGTACCCAGGCTACCGGAGAATACAAAGTCTCATGGGTGGGCGCAAAACACTTGCCGCCGTCGTTTGCACCATTCTTCTGTTCGCACTCCTGATTTTGCCGGTTATCTTTCTGACAGGATCATTGGTGGAAGGCTTTCAGAGTTTAGCAAGACACCTCAAGGATGGAATGCCGACGATCCCGCCGCCACCTCCCCGTGTTGCAACTTGGCCTATCGTAGGTGCTCGTTTAAATGAAGTCTGGGAACTGGCATCGAAGAACCTTTCCGCCGTACTGCAACAGTTTGCGCCGCAGATCAGAGCGGTAGTTCCACAGATCCTTTCAGCCTCTGCTGGAATCGGCGTGGCAGTGCTGCAATGCATTCTTTCTATTATCATTTCCGGAGTCCTCCTCGCTAACGCCACGAGCGGTGAGAAAGTGGCGCACTCACTAGCGGGCCGTTTTTTTGGCGACAAGGGCCCGGAATTTGTAGCACTTGCCGGAGCTACGATCCGTAGCGTCACGACCGGAATTATTGGCGTTGCGTTTATCCAGTCAATTTTCGCGGTCCTCGGATTTCTGGTGGTGGGGCTACCGGGTGCTGGATTGTGGGGCGCGATATTCCTGATTGCCGCCGTGCTCCAACTTGGAGTAGTGGTGCTGCTACCTGCATTGATCTACGTGTTTCGCAGTTGCCACCACCACCAAGGCTGTGATCTTTCTGATCTGGTGTCTCATCGTGGGAGCGATGGACAATGTGCTGAAGCCGTTACTGCTGGGGCGTGGGGTAGCCGTTCCAATGGTGGTCGTATTCCTGGGTGTGGTTGGTGGTTTCGTGGCAATGGGCGCCATCGGTCTCTTTCTAGGCGCAATTATTTTGTCCATCGGGTACAAGTTGTGTCTTGCCTGGGTGGAAGATACCGCCCAAGACCAAAAAGTGATGTCGGAGCAGAGTGTCTCCTCTGGAAGTGGAATTTGAGTTTTGCTGGAAGAGCAAGAGGGCCAAATGTCTTCCATTTCCCGTACTTCGATACTGTACGCGGTGGTGATCGCAATATTATTGGCTGCCTTGCCTGGCGCCATACGGAAAACTGATACAAACTGGCGATCCGTACCTGCTTACCGAGCGTTTTTTTCAGGATATCTTGGCCCGTCTGTCTGGGCCGGGAAGATTGCGCTTCATCGTGCAACCAACGGTGGCGATCGTGCTGGGTATACGGAGTGGTATCAAAGATACGCGGGAGGGGGCCGCCCCGTTTCTATGGGCGCTCGCTTTTCACGGAAAACGCCGCCGGGAGCTCTTGCGAAGTGCATTCGCTTCAATCCGGGATCTGGTCGCTATCGCGATTCTCCTGGATGTCATCTCGCAAGTTCTCATCTTTCACGGAGGTTCGTCCCGGCGCAGCCTTGCTGGTTGGGCCGTTGCTGATCACGTTGCCTTATGTTCTAGCCCGGGCCCTAAGCAATCGGATTTTGCGCAGAAGAGGTCCCATCGTGTCGTGTCACAAATCCTGAAACGATTGGAGATGAAATGGTTCGCTTCTGGTGTGCACGAATTCTGGTTGGAGTGAGCCTCATGTTCGTGGTCATGCCAACTGCGGGAAAGTCCAGCAAGCTGGTGGTGAGCTGGAAGAACCCCGCCTACGTGCGTAGCAAACCTTTTTCTCGGGTGCTAGCCCTGGGGTTGAGTGACAAAGCAAAGATCCGTGCCGACTTCGAAGACGCACTCGCGGCGCAGCTTGCAGAAACTGGGTTGGAAACGATTCCCGGCAATACGATTTTGCTCAGGCCAGAAGATACCCATCTCGATCTGGCTTACCTCAAGACACAGGTCCGGGAGAATAAGCTCGATGCGGTCGTGGTGTCACGGCTGATTAAAGTAGACAATACCGTCACCTACGTTCCGGGAACTGCTTACGCTCCTCCTCTTCCCTACTATGGCACCTTCTACGGTTACTACAGCGCGGTATATCCCGTGGTCTACACTCCTGGATACTTGAAGGAGGACAAGAAAGTACGCATCGAGACAAACCTCTACGTTGTCTCGTCAGGAGAAGGAGAGCTCGTCTGGACTGGTATCACCGACACCTTCAACCCTACCGACGTGAAAAAAGCGATCGACCGCCTGGTCAAACTGGTGGTGAAGCAAATGCGGAGCGACGGTGTTTTTTAACCCCGATGCGTGGACGGCGGGACCGGATCTTCTCCGCCACCTGAAACCGTCGTTCTCCATTTATCAAATTCATCTCATCTGTTACGGAGATCCACAAGAAGCTGGTTCAGCTGGCTCCAGGCGGATGAGGCCCGCACGCGGGTACTCGATGTCGAGGGCTGCGAATCAGTCAGGTCTCCCGACCCGGGAGTACTGCCACGCGAACGAAACATTCTGATAGTTCCCTCCATACCTGATGTAAGCACCGCGGTTGTAGCTGAACTTAATAGACTGATGCCTGCTCACAGGCAAGGAGACTGTACTTCCGACGCGCGAGTTTCGCTGCAGTGTGCTTGGGTTTCAACGCCATTCAAGGCGCTACGGCCGCCAACCCAAAAATTGCCGTCGAGCGAGGCCCAAAAGCGAGGTTTCACGTCGTAGCTCAGGTGTCCCTCGAACGCGAAGGTCGGGCTTTGCTTTTGGGTATTTGTCCCGGTAGAAAACTGATTCCGCGAAAAGAAGTCATGATTCATGGTGACGAACCAGCCTGCTCCGTACGCGTCGGGTATCCAATGTCCCCAGCGTTGAGACAGACCAAGCTCGGGCTTAAAGGCCCAGCGGTTTGCGCCGTAATTGATCAGCTTTGTGGGAGCGTACTGTCCCGTCGGTGCCACCACCTTCAAGCTGACGCCAAGGAGTGTCTTTTGTTGCCATCCACGAAACTCTTTCAGATCCATTGCGGGCCCACCCTTCAGGTTGACGGACAAACGATAGGAGCAATCCAGCGCACCCGAACGGTAGGCGTTCGTTTCCGCACCAACTACCGTTCCCCGGAAGTTGCCCACACCATAAGGCAGCGACGCACTGAAATTCGCGGAACGCCCCAACAGGTTGAGGGAGTGGGTGTAGTTGAATACCGAAATGTTAACCGTTGCCTTGGCACCCGTGAGTGGGAGCGAACCATCGAGGAGAGGATCGCCAGTGGAGTATGCGTAATTCAGCGTAACCGCATTCGAGTGTTTGGGAGTGATGAGGTATGCGCGCGGTGCCAAGTCTTGAGCGCTCCCTAGAAGGGATGCGAAACAAACAATGACAATAGAGAGGCCGGTTCGGTGCAACTTCACGACGCCGAATCGTGCTGCGCACTCCAGCGTCACACGTTTTCCTCGTTCACAAACGCTTGATGATTACGGCGGTCAAGTCATCTTGCTGCTTGGTTCCATTTGAGAATGCTGTAACATTTTCGTAGAGCCTGGAGATGATCTCAGCGGATGCCGCATCTCGCGACGCTCGAATGACACTCTCCATTCGCTGAACACCAAACTGCTCCCCCCGGTCGTTTTCCCACTCGAAGAAGCCATCAGTGACCAGCAGTACCAGGTCGCCCGATTGAAGCTGTAGATGTGCGGCGGGATCTGGGCGGAAGGAGGGCAGAATACCGAAAGGAAGCCCTTGGGCATTCATCTCAGTGAACCGGTCTTCTGGACGGCTATAGATAAGGATAGGCCCATGTCCCGCAGAGAGCACCTCCACGTCGGGGCACCCAGGACAGCAGACCGCAGCTGCGAAGGTTACGAAGCGTCCAGTGGTAAGGTCAGCTCCGAGTTCTTCATTGATTCGTTCAAGGGCCGTCGTGAGATCCCGGGCCGAGGCAAAGTTGGATCGGGCATAAGCGTGGCACACAGAGGCCAACAACGCCGGTCCGATGCCGTGACCGGTAACATCGGCGAGACTGACTACCACCTTCCCGTCGGGCAGGGTCTTCCAGTCGAAATAGTCACCCCCGGTATCGTCTGCCGGCCGATTCCAGCCAGCAATGTCAAATCCAGTAAGATGAGGCGTATCCCGAGGAAGAAGCGACTGCTGGATTGATTGTGCTACTTGAAGGTCGTGTTGGACCGCCTCCAACTTGCTCTTGGTTTCCGCTTCTCGAAGCGCCGCCTGAACATGCTTACGAATCTGTCCAGCAACGGCACCGGACACGATTCCACCCACACAGAGGGTGATCGCATTCAGGCTCACACTGGACTGGGTGATATGGGCAGGGACGCCGAGAACCGGGGGCCGCCAGCCCAAGTACAAGGCGGCACACAGGTAGGAGACACTGGCGACAATCCCGGAGAGGCCACTGATCCAGGGACTCAGCCTGAGCGTCGACAATATAATAAAGATAAAGAACACCAGTATCGGCGGACTGGCCAGCGGGCGATACGCAAGCTCGATTTGTGAGCTGGTCAAGAATGCAAGCGCAAATGCGGGAATCGACGTCTCCACAATCGTGCTGAGGACCCAAAATCGTGTCGGGAGGGTAGCGCTTGTTTTCAGGGCAGTATCTACACGGCGTAACGTCCAACCTTCGTAGGCCGCAATGGCGGCAGCTAGCAGCAAACCCCAAATCCACGGGCTCGCACTGGACGCAGTACGGATAACAAATACTCGCACGATCGTTACGCCGACAAATATTGCAACAAAGGCGAGAACACCGAAGATGCGTAGGCGCTCACTGCGCAACTCAGCCGCGCTGAAAGCGGTCGATTGAAGTTCTTCGTTCATAAACAGATCCAAACGAAGGGTTTGAGATCACCAATAGGCATCGCCGCAGATCGCTCCGGCTTTCGCAATTTGCACATCCAGAAATGGCCATCGCTGTTTCGAACTCGAGGAGCCAAGAGTGGAATCAACGCCCTATGGATCCAACGGCGATACCAATTTTCGCGCCCCTCCTCCGATCGCAGTGCCTTGATCTGCCGCTCTCGTGCCATCCTTTTTGAAGCCTCGATAATGACGGATCAGCGCGTTGGTCGAGCTGTCGTGTTCCAACACGGGTTCCTCTGTACCTTCGAGTTCAGGAATGATTCGCTGCGCCAAATCCACCCCGAGGTCTACGCCCCACTGGTCGAATGAGTTGATGTTCCAAATCACACCCTGGGTGAACACCGAGTGTTCGTACAAGGCCAAAAGTTTGCCCAGCGTTGCCGGGCTGAGCTGGTCTGCAAGGATCATGTTCGACGGCCGGTTGCCGTCGCATACCCGATGCGGCACGAGCCAATCGGGCGCGCCGTCAGCCTTGACCTCCTCATCCGATTTCCCAAAGGCCAACACCCCAGCCTGGGCAAATGCGTTCGCCAGAAGCATGTCGTGGTGACGTCCGATCGGATTGGCCGACTTTCCGAATGCAAGAAAATCACACGGTACGAGACCGGTCCCCTGATGGATGAACTGGTAAAACGAGTACTGCCCGTTCGTGCCCGGTTCACCCCAGTACACCGGACTGGTAAACTGAGTAACCTCTGTCCCAATAAGGGTTACGTGTTTACCATTACTTTCCATCGTCAACTGCTGCAGATATGCGGGGAACCGGCTGAGGTACTGCTCGTAAGGCAACACCGCGATCGACTGGACTCCGAAGAAATTGACATACCAAACAGTTAGCAGCCCAAGCAGGACGGGAATGTTACGTTCGAAGGGAGTCGCCAGGAAATGCATATCCATCTGATGAAAGCCATCTAGCATTGCACGAAACTGATCGGGTCCAATGGCCAGCATCGTAGACAGTCCAGTAGCTGAGTCGATTGAAAAGCGTTCTCCGACCCAGTCCAAAAGGCCGAACATGTTCGCAGTATCAATACCAAACTTCGCCACTTCGTCGGCATTCGTCGAGACAGCTACAAAGTGCCGAGCAACAGAGCCCTTGTCGTCTCCAAGACCGGAAAGTAGCCAGGCACGAGCCGAATAAGCATTCGTCATCGTTTCGACGGTCGTGAAGTTCTTGGAACAGACGATGAATAACGTCTCGGAGGGGTCGAGATCTCGAACACCTTCCACAAAATCACTATCGTCAATGTTTGTGATAAAGCGAAACCTCATGGTCCGATCGCTGTAGGCCTTTAGCGCTTCGTACGCCATGACGGGACCCAAAGCTGAACCACCGATTCCAATATTGACAATATTGCGAATGCGCTTGCCGGTGTGGCCTTTCCAATCACCGCGTCGGACACGGTTGCAAAACTGAGTCATTTTGTCGAGTACTGCATGGACCCGTGGCACCACATTCTCGCCGTCAACGAAGACGGATGCACCCCTTGGAGCGCGAAGCGCCACATGCAGGGCCGCCCGGTTTTCAGTAATGTTTATCTTCTCCCCCCGGAACATTGCGTCAATCCGCGCCTGCAAGCCGGATTCAGCTGCCAGTTGTATGAGCAGTTTTATGGTCTGGTCCATTACTCGATTCTTGGAGTAGTCCAGGTAGATCCCCGCGCCTTCGGCGGTCATTCGCTGACCACGCGAGGGGTCATCGGCAAAGAATCTACGGAGATGCGTGTCACGAATCTTTCTGTAGTGGCCCGCCAAAGCCCGCCACGCTGAACGCTTCTCCTGCAGATGGTGGCTGAATGGTTGTGCGTGCGCTGCCATATCGCTTTTCCTTCGACTCGCGTTGTTCTCTGACACGAATGGTCTGGATTGTTTCTACAACGGCCACGAAACTCACATCATCTACGCTGAGGTCCGAACTCTCACGGTTAGCGAATCTAGCAACATTTCTCCACCCCGCTTTGCAGGGTCGGCCGTTGGGCTCAGTTAGCGTTGTGATCTCGGCGCTTTCGGAGAAGACCGCCGACTCCACGAGTACCAACCATTCGCATGTGCTGGACGGTAACTCCTTCACTCCTGACACGAGGCGGCATACACATCCACATGGCGTTCGTAGGCTTTTCGCCTGAGTCACACGACTGCCGATAACGCACAACAAGCAAAGAGTAGGAGTAACAAAACTCCCGCGCCACTGATAGAAGTGACAGTTCGCAGAAAAACTCCAGCTGAAACCAAGCAAACATTTGATTTTGATCTTCTCTGGCATTGCTGGAAATGTGCCCGTCGGCTGTAACTGTTCACAGTTTCCTTCGACTATTCGCCTCTGTTAACTCTGAGCTTGGGTGCTAACCGTGTGGTTTTTGTGGAAAGACCCGCTGGTCGAAAGTCCGCCAAAGCAGACCAGGCGAAAGGCTCATGAGGAACTCGTTTGTCATCTTCACCACTCTAGTTGTAATTACTCTCTTTTACTCGGTACGTGCCCAGGACGGAGGTAATACCACGTATGCTGGAACTGCGAGCGTTGCGACGACTTCCCGATCCGAACCGATAGAAGGCGTCTCGAATCTGGGGGAGCCCAATACGCCATCCTCCGCGCCATCGGGTATTGCTGACAGTTCCAGCTCCAACTCGGCGGAGCCGGACGCGCTGCCAGTCCCCATCTCCCCTCTTCCCAAGGCCGTGGTCCGGTCTTCTGATTCTCCGACCACGAGCGTTCAATGGACGTCCCTGTTGAAGGGCTCGATGTCTTACCTTGGGGTCATGCATTCCTTCAGGGTGGGCACGGAAGCAGGCACACGCGAAGCTTTAAACAATAGTGTCGTCGGGGGATACTTCAAGTCACTGGGAGCGATGCACGGTTGGTCGGACGGCGATGGCTATTATGAGAACTACTTGGGCCACCCCATCGAGGGTGCCGTTTCTGGCTACATCTGGATCCACCACGATCCTCGCTATCGTGCCGTGCAGTTCGGCACCGACCGAGACTATTGGATGAGCCGCCTACGCGCATACGCCTTCGCGTGGGCGTTTAGCGAACAATTTGAGATAGGCCCCATCAGCGAAGCCTCTATCGGGCAGATCCAGCGGTACTGCTGCCAGTACGGATTCGTAGACCATGTGATAACTCCTAACGGCGGCTTGGCTTGGATGCTCGCCGGAGATGCCGTCGACCGGTACGTTACCGTTCCTTTCGAGAATCGTGTACACAATAAAAATGTCCGGATTCTGGCACGCATGGCTCTTAACCCGCCTCAAACTTTCGCTAACTTAATGATGTTCCATTCTCCCTGGCGTCGCGAAAACCGCGCCAGCCCGACTCAATACGACGGTGAGATTTATCTGCGTCCCTCCGAGTCCCTCGCCGCTGCCGTTAGCCCAGAAGGCAACCCCGGCGGATTCAATGCCGTGCCCAAGTTCGAACTGGCTGCGTCGCTGCCCGGCTTATATCAGATTGCTGGGCTCAATTGCCTTGGAGGTGGAGGGATTGGCGCTTTCCGAGCTACGGACCTCAGGCAGTGGACGGTGGAAGTGAGCGGCTGCACACTGGGTAATTCCTTGCCTCCTAATTGGAGCGGCGATTCACTGACCTTCGCTGTCGGCCCTCAATGGATCGTCCACACTGCAGGACGCTGGAGCCCGCATGCCCACGTCAGAGTCGGCGTACAGAAAATCACAGAAGAGCACATCAATCCCGAACTCGAAAAGGTAGTGCTCGCCAAGGTGCCGCAGGGTGCGGACAAACACAAATATCACGACCTTTACACCAAACGCTGGGAGACGACTGGGTTTTCCATTGCACTTGGAGGCGGACTCGACGTCGCACTCAACCGCGCCCTCGCGTTACGTGTCGCCAATCTCGACTACACACGCTCCTGGCTCGGAGATCTGAACGGCAGGAACTTCGATCATGGCCTGCGTCTCAGCACTGGCATCGTCCTGCGTATAGGCACGTGGTAGTCACATGCTGGGAACCTATTCGGCTGGCCAGAGCCAACAACCCCAGGCAGCAGTGGCCTACGGCATGCCGAGCCGAACGGGCAACGTCGTGCTAAACGCGCAAAAGCAACTAGAAAGTGAGCCCAAGCGACAAAACTACAGTTGGGTCTGTCCACCCCGCGTTGAATATGTAGGTTGTGAAACTCACCTTCTTGTGCGAGAGCCCGATCAGAATCCCGCGCTGAATGTCGAGGCTGGTCTGGTAGGCCTTTGTCCGCTGTGCCACAATACCCGCCCTCCACCAGTCCCTCGGCGAGTAGCTCAGCTCCGTCCAGCTGTAAAAAAAGTTTCCCGAACTGCTCCGCGTATCGAATACGAATTCGCCTTCCGTGGAAAGGTCCAGTCGCTTCCAGGTAATCCCCGCCAAGTACCCAGGAGCAACGCCTGTTGTGTTACCAAAAACGCCACCTACCATCGGAGTGGCACTGAAGACCAGTTTCTCACCCACCTGAAAGTTGTAGCCAAGCCACAAAGAGCCAGTTTCCTTATCCTCATAGTTGTAGCGTGATCCGAAGTGAAAATGGCCGCGATCGGCAGAGAATGTGGGAGAAGCATAGGATCGGTCGTGAGGCACGATGTAGCCTGCGACGTTGAGGGAAAAAGACCACTCGTCGGGGGAGGAGTCCGCTGCATGGTTCGCCATCTCGCCATTCGGCGATTGAGCGGCGGCAAATCCCACCAGGAGAATGGCAATGGCGACAGTCCGTAGAGATCGCGTGGCTGTTATCCTCCGAGGGAAATTGTGATCCCAACCATCGCCCCTCCAAGAATAACCATTGCAGCGGCCATCCCAAGGGGACGATGGCCCGAAAAACGCCCGAACGCGTATCCCGTCAGGAACAGCATCCCAATAGCAATTCCGTTCGAGACTCGTAATGCCCGTTTCGCATCCTCGATCACCGCAAAAGGAATTATTACCGGCAGTGTCGCCGAGACAACGATCAGGAACACTCTCGCGGCACCAAGCCAATCAGTGACTCGTAGTCGCGGACCCGGTGGCAGGTCCGCTAGATTGCTCAACTTCTGGCGCATGCTCTCGAGTTCTGACGTAGACAATACGGATGCAACCACTGGCGGTAAAGCATCGGTGATGATCTGGTGTGCGTCGGCAGGATTGGTTGCTTCACGTAGGGTTCTTAGCTTCAGGATACCTTGGCCCTGCATACTGAAGCTGCCCATTAAATAGAAAACCGCATCGATGATCCCCCAGGCGAGGTTGCATCCTAATGCGCCAATGAGCATGGTATGCACTTGCTCACGGCCCGCACCCGCAACGCTGAACGAGCAAGTGAACGTGAGGACCATGATCAAGGCGAACAGGATCTCGGTGATTCTCTCCATCGGCTCGAGAATACGCTTGGACGGATGCACCGAGTCTGCGCACATGGTTGTAGAACATCTCCTACTGCTGCCATCCTCCCCCAAGCGCGTTATAAAGTTGCACCAGGGCAAGGCGTTCGTTGAGTCGCGCCTGTGCCAAGTTGAGTTGGGCATCGAAATAGCGGGTGTCGCTATCAAGAACCTCGAGGTAACTTGTCACCCCACCCCGATACCGCATATCTGACAACCTGGTCGCATCTTGCGCCGAGTTCGTCAGCAACTCCAGCTGTGACCGGAATTCCTGATTCTTGCGATAAGCCACCAGGGAATCGGAAACTTCCCGGAAAGCCTGCTGAATAGACTGCTGATAAACGAGGATGGCTTCCTGCTGTTGGGCTTCCGTCAGTCTCACATTGGAGCGGATTCTGCCGCCTGTAAAAATGGGCTGTACCAACTGTCCGCCAAAACTCCACAAGCCAGCGGGTCCGGTGAATAAATTCGTGAGGGCGGAACTCTGGTATCCGCCGACCGCGGTTAGTGTGATCTGGGGAAAATACGCCGCTTTCGCAACGCCGATCCGCGCGTTGGCCGCCACCAACTGCTGTTCTGACGACTGAATGTCTGGACGTCTCCCCAAGAGGGCAGAGGGCAATCCGGCTGGCACCGTCGGCAGGATCACACTCTCCACCAGCGGCTTGCCCGTTGTTACGGGTGCGGGATTCTTACCCAGGAGGGTGCTGATTAGATTCTCCTGCTGCTCGATGCGCCTCTCCAGGTCAGGAATAGTTCCCGCCGCCGTGTAAACCAGTTGCTCCGATTGGCGAACGTCGAGCATTGAGGTCGCGCCGCCCTTCGCTCGGACTTCGACCAGACGTAAGGACTCCTTGCGGGAGGCGAGCGTGTTGCGGGAGATCTCCATTTCCGAATCTAGTTCGAGTAACTGGAAATACGCCGAAGCCAGGTTGCTGATTAGACTGGACATCACTGCTTTCTGGCCCCACTCCGTCGCCAATAGGTTTGCCCGTGCCGCTTCCGTAGCTCGCCGGTACTTGCCCCAGAAATCGAGTTCCCAAAATAGCGAGAGGTTAACTTGGGAAGGGCTAGTTTCGAAAGCTGGGGTGATTCTCGTTGCTGGTAGACGTTCGTTGCTGGAAGATACGCCCCCACTGATTGTGGGGAACTGGTCAGCTCGCGTAATGCCCAGCACAGCTTGCGCCTGCAGCACACGTGTTGCAGCAATACGGACATCGTAGTTTTGTGAAAGCGCCTCCCGGATCAGTCCTTGCAGTTGTGGATCCTGGAAAACCTCCCACCACTTCTCGTCGCCGATTGATGTCGCAGTCTGGGGACCTGCATCGGGAGCGATCCCCCGGAAAGTGTCAGGCACGGTAACTGGTGGACGTTTGTATTTGGGTCCTACCATGCATCCCGTCAGCGCCAAAAACACAACTGCAGTAAGCCAGCGCAGCCTGAGCATGATTAATCTCCTTCCGCCGGCAGGATGGTCGGCGTGGATGCTGTCGGCAGATGCTTCTTTTTTCGATGGGCGATTCGTTCGACTACGTCGAAGCACACTGGAATCAGGAAGATGGCCAGGATAGAGGCGGCCAGCATACCGCCAATGACGGCTGTTCCCAGCACTTGCCGCGAAATGGCACCGGCGCCAGATGCTGTCCAGAGAGGCACGCATCCCAGGATGAATGCGAATGCGGTCATCAGGATCGGTCGCAAGCGCAACTTCGCCGCAATCAACGCCGCTTCTTCAGCCGATTTGCCTTTATCGAATTCCATCTTCGCGAATTCGACAATGAGAATGGCGTTCTTGGCGGCCAAGCCAATGAGCATGACCAATCCAATCTGCGCGTAGACGTTGTTGTCCAAGCCCCGCATCCACAAGAACCAGAACGCGCCGAATACCGCAATAGGCGTCCCCAATAGAACGCTGAAGGGCAGGGACCAACTTTCGTATTGCGCCGCCAAAATAAGGAACACGAAGAGCAGCGACATGCCGAAGATCACCGCAGGTGGTACTCCTTCCGCTGCTTTCTTCTCCTGGTACGACATGCCCATGTAGTCATATCCCATTTCCACGGGCATGGTTGCTGCGAAGGTATCTTCGAGTGCCTTCATTGCCTGGCTTGAGCTGTAGCCGGGCGCGGGGCTGCCGTTGATCTGCGCACACCGATAGAGGTTGTAGCGCAGTGTGAATTCTGGACCGGAGCGGGGTTTAATGGTAGTCAACGCACTCATCGGCACCGGCTGGCCGGTATCATTGGTTACGTAAAATTGGCCTAAGTTCTCCGCTCGAGTCCGATAATCTCCCTCTGCTTGAACGTAGACCTGCCATTGCCGGCCGAACCGGTTAAAGTAGTTCACGAGGAGGCCGCCCATAAAAGTCTGCAACGTCTTGTAGACGTCGGAGAGTTGGACACCTTGTGCAATCACCTTTGGACGATCCACGTCAACGTATACCTGGGGTACCGTTGGCAAAGCAGTCGTGTAGATCGCTCCCAGTTCAGGCCGCTTGCGTGCTGCAGCAAGAAACTTGTCCAGATTTTGAGTAAGGAATTGAGGATCTTTGCCTGCACGATCTTCGAGCATGAAAGTAAAGCCTCCTGACGCTCCCACGCCAGGAATCGCTGGAGGCGGGAAGGAGAAAGCAACACCTTCAGTGATCTTCGAAAGCTCCTGGTTCAAGTGCTTCTTGATGGCCTCGTATTGTTCCTCGGGAGCCTTGCGCTCTGCCCATTCTTTGAGTGTGATCCAGTAAAAGGAGCTATAGGAATTCTGGGCTCCGCTCAACATGCTGTAACCGAGCACTGCCGTCACTGCGTGAACGCCAGGCGTCTTCTGAATCATCTCTTCGATCTTGCGAGATGATTCATCATTGCGCTGGAGTGAAGCTGCATTGGGCAACTGCAGGCCGGCGAAGACGTATCCCTGGTCCTCGTCCGGCAGGAAGCTGCTCGGCAGGCGCGACCCGAACCATCCTGCCAGTATGGCCATGCCGAGCAGCAGAAGCATGCTCACGCCGGCCTTCCGAATCAACCCTCCACAGAGACTGACGTAGCCGTCGGTGGCCCGGCCGAACACTCGGTTGAACCAACGGAAGAATGCTCCCAAGCGGACCACGGCTTTCCTTGCGAGGGCGCAACAACAAGGCCGAAAGGGCCGGGCTTAGTGACAATGCATTGAAGGCAGAGAAGATTACGGAAATCGCAATCGTGATTGCGAACTGCTGGTATAGACGTCCCGTAATGCCCGGAATAAACGCCGTGGGAACAAACACCGCCGAGAGAATCAGAGCAATCGCTATGACCGGGCCCGAGACCTCTTCCATTGCCTTGAAAGCGGCATCCTTGGGAGTCATGCCGTGCTCGATGTGGTGCTCTACCGCCTCGACTACGACGATGGCGTCGTCCACGACAAGTCCAATCGCCAGCACTAGGCCGAAGAGGGAAAGCGTATTAATGGAAAAGCCCAGAAGTGGAAAGACTACAAACGTCCCGATCAGTGACACCGGTACCGCCAACAGCGGAATTAAGGTGGCGCGCCACCCCTGTAAGAAAATGTAAACGACGAGGATGACGAGGAGGATGGCTTCAAAGAGCGTGTGCTTGATCTCGTTCAGCCCTTCGGTAACGGCCAAGGTTGTGTCCAGCGCGATGTCGTATTCCAGGTCCTGCGGGAAACGCTGCTTGGCCTCTAGCATCAACTTGCGAACTCCAGCCGCCGCCTTCACCGCGTTTGATCCGGGCAGTTGGTACACGGCTACGACTGCCGCCGGTTTACCGCTGTAACGCCCGATTACGTTGTAGACCTGCGACCCAAGATCCAGCCGAGCTACGTCTTTCAGGCGAAGGATCGACCCGTCGGGGTTGGCCCGTATCACAATCTGGCCAAATTCATCGGCCGAGGGGAGCCGACCCTGCGCCAACACAGCATAGGTAAATTCCTGACCTGTGGGGACAGGTTCACCGCCAATCTGACCGGCGGGATTCACTGTGTTCTGAGTCTGGATGGCTTTCACAATTTCGGGAACCGTAACCCCCAACTTTGCCAGTTTGTCCGGCCTGACCCAGCAGCGCATAGCGTACTGGCCGGCTCCGAACACGCTCACACTCGCGATGCCAGGCACACGTGTAAGCTGATCATTCAAGTTGATATAGGAATAGTTCGCGAGATAGATGTTGTCGTACGTCCCTTTCGGCGAATACAGGTTAACCAACATCAACGGGGCTGTGGTTGACTTCTGAACAGTGACCCCATAATTGACCACGTCCGCAGGCAACTGTGAATTAGCCTGATTCGTCCGCATCTGCGCCAGGATCTGATCGGTATTGGGATCCGTCTTGATGTCGAAGTTGACGGTCAGAGTAATCTGGCCGGTGTTGGCATTGTTGGAGTACATGTAATTCATGTTGTCCACGCCGCTCATTTGTTGTTCGATCGGCGTAGCGACGGACTGCTCAACGGTTACCGCATCCGCGCCAGGATACGTGGCTTTCACCTGAACTTCAGGGGGAGCGATATTCGGAAATTGGGCCGTGGGTAACCCCAACATTGCCGCGATGCCAACGAGTACCATGAGAATGGAAATCACCATGGCCACGATGGGACGTCTGATGAAGAAGCTGGACATGGTTCATTCTCCTTGTCCGGCGAAGTTAAATTGCTTAGGGCGAACCGTCGAGCCTTCTCTGGCCTTCTGCATGCCTTCGGCAATTACTTGCTCTCCCGACTTTAATCCGTCGGTAATCACCCACATCTGGCCTACGCGTTCCCCGATCTTCACTGGGCGGATACTGGCTTGATTGTTCGAACCGACCACGACGACGCTGTAGCTACCTTGAGCCTCAACTACGGAACGTTGCGGGACCAGCAATGCGGCCTTAGCTATTCCTGTCACAGCACGAATCCTCCCGAACATACCGGGACGTAAAATCCCCCCCCGGATTATCGAAAGCCCCCGCTATGCGAATGGTTCCCGTCTTCACATCAACCTGCCGATCGGCTAGAACGACCCACCCTTTATGTGGATAAACCGTCCCATCCGAGAGTACAAGTTCAAGAACCTTTCGCTCGCCCGCTCGAGCTCTACCTTCGGCCACGGCGCTGATTCTTTCCGCGAACTTCAGATACTCTTGTTCACTGATGGCGAAATATGCCTTGATCGGCTGGACCTGCGACACTGTCGTCAGAATCGTCGTAGGCCCGACCAGGTCGCCAATCTGTCCCTTGGCCAGTCCAGCGACACCATTGACCAGCGAGCGTACCTTCGTGAATTCAAGATTCAGCTGCGCTTGTTCTACCTGTGCCTTCGCAGCGGCGACCATGGCCTGAGCCGCCTGGTTGGCCTGAAGATCGTTGTCGAGCTGAGCTTGCGGAATCGCGCTCTCTTTGGCCAGCGGGGTATCTCGTGACACGTCAAGCGTCGTCTTGCCAAGTTGTGCTTCGGCTTGGGCTAGCTGCTCCCTTGATCTGTTGTAGCGCCGCTTCGAACGGACGGGGGTCGATCTCGAAAAGCACATCCCCCTTTTGAACCACGGTACCTTCCTGGTAGTTCTGCTTCGTCAGGTAGCCCGTCACCTGCGGTTGGATCTGAGCATTGACGTAACCATCAAGGGTCGAGATAGACTCCGTGTAAAGAGGAACGTCTTGCTGTACCACAGCTGTAACTTCAACTTCCGGCGGTGCTCCTGGCGCAGCCACCTGCTTCTCTCCACATCCCGTCACAACTACGAGCACAGCCATCAGGATGAACACACGTTTGTGGAAGTGCGAAAATCGTGAGTCCAGGCGTTGACACAACATCTCCCTCTCGGGTGGAAGTTCAAAGCTGTAAAGCTCATGTCCGACTTGCATGGAAGAACTCCTCAGGACGGGCCAATACAATCATGAGAGTCTCGCTTGGATGGTCAGCCACGTTTAGCGGGACGACAGATTTGGTTTGAATGACGTTTGACTCCGTCACGCTCTTCTTCGTTCTAACAGTCCGTGTTCTAACAGTCCGTGGGTCAGAAACTCAATGTGATCCGACCCGAGAGTAGTGGCGGTGTAGTGGAGGGAAAACTGGCAGAAGTTACAGTCGGCTCGACCGACGTCGCGCTTTTTCTGGATCACGCCGACCCGACGCTGTTCATTCTCGCCAGAGTGCATCCCCGGCTGATGTGTTCGGCGCCTCCGATTGCCTGAGTGCTGGGGCGAAGCCGGCTCTGAGGCATGTGCCCGATTACTCAGACGCACTCTGGAGAATGCAATGTGGGTCCGGCTAACTTGATTCGTCTGATCGGCTGGTCCATTAACATGTTTTTACAAGTACAGACTCGAAGTAATTAGGGTGGGCACTGTGCACGTTGCTGGCAGACATCGACGTTGTCCCGTTGTATTCTCGGGTTGATGCAAGGAACTATCGAGAGCGACGTTTGCGGTCAGATCAGTTCAGAGCGATCGCCGGCCGTGGACGCGATGAGCACTACCATGCCTATGCCTCGAATCCTAATTGCGGATGACCAGGAGGAGATGGTACGAACCATCGCTATAACGCTTGCGAATGAGTGTGACATCATCGCCACCGCTAGAGACGGTAAGCGTGCGATTGAGCTTGTGACTCTGTTGTTACCCGATATTGTGGTACTCGACATCTCCATGCCGATAGAGAACGGGATAGAGGCTGCCTGGCATCTGAAGAGGCTCGCTTCTCCCACAAGGATCATCTTTGTGACGGTACACACGGATCCAGATTTCGTTGAAGCTGCACGGTCCGCAGGCGCGCTCGGCTACGTGTGGAAGGAATCCATGGCCAGCGACTTGGCTCCCGCTGTTCGAGCGGTTCTGCAGGGAAAGCGGTTCACTTCCCCGTCCATACCTTTGTGCTAGGCCGCACGGCCTCACAGCCGGAACGAAGCCTAACTACTGTCTCCAGTGATACACAGCTTAGTTCCCGCCAGCTAGCCCTCGGTTCACCAGAACCTTAACCTCTACGCGCCGATTCTTCGCGCGTCCTTGTGCTGTCTCGTTCGAAGCCACAGGAGCAACCTCGCCCATGGCCCCTGGTGCGACGATGCGTCTCACCGGCACATCGCAGGTCTGAATCAAGAAAGCAACAATTTCTTGCGCCCGATCCATGCTCAGCTTTTGATTCATTGCGGCATTACCCGAGGAGTCTGCGTACCCCCTGACCTCGATCAGATAGCCCGTGAGGTTGACCGCATTGTGTGCCAGGTCCTTGAGAGCGGTCTGATCCTTAGCTGAGATGCTCTTGCTACCGCTCGCGAAGAAAACGGTTGCTTCACCCTTGGTATCAAACTCGGTCAGATCGGAAAAGCGCTTGGACACATCTTCGATTTCTTGTTCGTTCGAGGAAATCTTTTCTCGATTTGCAGCAATCTCCACTTTATTGGCCGCGATGTTCCCCTGATTGGCTTCCACCGCCTCTTGCGTTGGACTCAGTCCCGCTTGGATGCTTTCGGCTGTCTTGAGGTCATCTCCGGAAAACGTGATAGTGTCTGCTACCATCCGGTTCTGCTCGTCCCTGAATCCATCAACCGAGATCTTGAGCCCCGGGATCAGGGCCACGAAGCTCATCTCTGTCTTGCGAAGTCCCAGGCCTTTCGGCTTTCGGACTTTTGTATCGTCGGTAAGGACAACCGTGATGTTGCCATCGCTTGTTTTTACCTTCAGGGTGTCTCCAGTCCGCCCAGTGATCAACCCGTTGATTTTGACCTTTTCACTATTGTCGAGACCATGTAGCGTTGCTAATGTCAGCCAACCCACGAGCACTATAACCGCTGTCGTCCATCGGCGACTTCCATGCATAGCACACCTCTCGAGAAAGATCGGCCCGTTGAGACGCATCATGACTAAAGCAAGAGAATGCTAAAAAGCCAAGACCGCGCCTACTGGCAAAGATGACAGTCACCAGGAACGCACTCCCGGAATGAGGGTTGTGCCACTCCACTTGTATCCGACGTAATTTTTCCTTAATCTCCCTGAGAGAACTGCCAGTTATAGTGACATTTCCTTCCGCCTAGTATCGATCGGGAAATAGCGCGGCACCTGTACATCCGCCGCCAACCGGAAAGACAACGTGTTCTATAAAATTTAGCCGGAATGCGCAATGGAACATCGTCACAGAGCCAGGCTGCTGATTGCCGATGACCACACGTTGCTGGCAGAAGCCTGCAAAAGTTTTCTCGAGCCCGAATTCGACGTTGTCGGCATTGCGGATAACGGGCGGGCCTTGGTCCAACTGGCGTCCGAACTCAAGCCGGATGTGGTAGTCCTCGATATTTCGATGCCGCAACTGAATGGGCTCGACGCGGGAGATCAGATTAAGCATGTCTTGCCCGCAACGAAGCTGGTCTTCGTGACAATGAACATGTCGCCGGAGGTCGCGGCTGAAGCATTCCGACGTGGTGCCTCCGGCTACGTCGTAAAGAGCTCCGGAGCTGAGGAACTGGTCGGGGCCATTCGTCAGGCCCTTAAATCGCAATCCTACTTGTCTCCCGTAATTACCAAGGACGCAGTTGATTTTCTACTGAGAAGCACGGATTCGTACGCGGAAGAGAAGCGGATTACTCCTCGGCAGAGTGAGGTTCTGCAACTGCTTGCGGAAGGCATGTCCATGAAGGAGATTGCCAATGTCCTGAATTTGAAACCGGGGACAGTCGCTTTTCACAAGTACAAAATGATGGAGACCCTGGGCCTAAAATCCAATGCCGAGTTGATTCAGTACGCGATTAAACACCATCTTACCGGTTGACTACCGCTCTGAGATTTTCCGAAATTCGAGGTATGAGTTCCAACCTCATAAGTTTGCGGTGGTCGTGCTGCCAATTCTCTCAGTCGCGCCACTACGCGTGGTGGGGCTATCTGTGGTGGGGCTATCTAAGGAGTTAGAAGACTGAGTCCGGTAGCACAAACCAAAGACCGCCGCACGAGAATCACAGTCTCTTTTGTGCAGGAGATGAGAGAGGTATGCTATTGACCTTGCTGCTGATAGCAATCACAACGGTTGTTGCATTGGGAACGGAGCTGTACCTTGCCTGCCTGGAAATAGATGCTGACTTCCCAATAAGACACACGCCTCATCACGGAGTGCGAGTGTCGCACGATGGTGTTGCATGACCTCAACCCGAACACATCTCGCGATCCTAACGACTGGCAACAGGTCGGTTCGTTTGGATGCACATGGACTCGTACCTACACTGAAGTCTCACGAAGCTGAGGGCTTGACCGCTAGCGGTATCGCGCTCCCCCGTGAGCCTGGAACTTAGTGCATGATCAGTTCTCGATCCGCGTCTGCTTCTTCCGGGTCCAGTCAGTTCTTGACGGGTCTCGAGCAGTCGGCAATGGATGCCATTCTTGGCGCAGCCGAGTTTCGCTGGGTATCAGCCACGCAGGCAATTACTATCGGCGGTAGTCCCGCCACACATTTATTATTGCTTCAAAGCGGCCGGGCCCGCTACTGCCACTTGACGAAGAAGGGCGAACTGGTCTTACTGGCACAGTTGGTACCCGGAGATGTCATCGGGTTGATGACAATGCTGAAGACTCCGTCCACATATATAGCCACCGCAGAAGCAGCCTCCGACTGTGAGCTCTTGGTCTGGGATCGCGCCCGTATCCTCCATTTCTTATCCCGCTATCCTCAGCTGAATGAAAATGGCTTGCGAATCGCCTTTAGCTATCTGCGAGACTACATCGAACGCCATGTGGCATTGGTCACAGGGACTGCCGTGGAGAGACTGGCAATGACCTTGCTCAAACTCGGTCAACAGTCAGGCAAGATTCATGCCGACGGAGTCGAAATCCGTGCCACAAATGATGAGCTCAGCGCCTTGGCCGATATCAGCCGGTTTACAGCCAGCCGCGCCCTGAGCAATTGGGTACGCACCGGAACTATTTCTAAGGGGCGTGGCCGGATCCTTCTCCACGCCCCCGAAGCTCTTATGATTGATTAGTCGACTAATGAGTTAGGTTTCCACTCCACCCCTGAAAATATTCTCCCGTTGGGTGCTCCGGCGCAACGACAAGATATTCCCTTCATCCATATGCTTATGTCGTGCCCTCCCCCGGGGCTCTTCTCTCGACCGCATTTTCAGTAGCCATTTACGGACACGATCGAGTTAAGGCAATCAGATTTTTAGAAGTGAGTTGGTTCTACTTATGAGAACGAGGTGCGAAATATTGAGCAACTCAGGACCGGGTCCCGGTGACCGCGCGGGAGGCGCTTTGGGCTCGATGAAGGAATGGCCCGCTGTGCCAGGCGACCGTGCCCCAACTCACATAGACTGGCGAGAGTGGACCAAACGAATCCAGCAAGAGACGGATCCTCAGAAGGTGGTCGCCCTGGCCCGGCAGCTTTTTGACGACTACGAAAAACGGCGCAAGAGTCTCTCTCCGGAAGCAGAATAGTATTTCCTTTCGACGTGGTAGCAATTGCTCTTTAAGACCTGAGTGACGACTCCTCGAATCTCCTACGCGAAGTTGTATCCCGTGTTCGACAGTGCGATCTCGCCCCAGCAAAACCTCCCCGACGAAGGGTGCGGGGAATTGTGGCACGCAGCCCCGGCCTTCGGCAAACGGAGCGGCCAGTCCAGAACAGCAACACTCAACTGGTACAACTGACAGGCCTCACCTGAGAGACACCCGCCTACGCTTTGTTGCAGGCATTGATGTTTTATGGTGACTCTCATGCTGGCCCTATGCCTCGCGTGTAAGAGCTTGGTCCGACATGCCTTACGTGTGACGAATCGGTCGGGGCTAGCCCCGGCACATCGTTTTCTGATCACCTGTGCCTTCGTCGGTCTCATCTGTACGGTTGCGAGTGCAAGGATAATCAGCGAGACCGGACGCGACTCATCTGCGGTTCCGGACTCTGTCTTGATCGAGAACTATGGCTCACCAGTAGAAATTGATGGCAAACCGATTCTCCTGATCTACGCGCCCATCGGAGGATTCACTCCGAACGACCGAGCCAGTGCCATTCAGCAGCGCATCATCGCCCTCAGCCGCAACACCAATATGGCGATCGACGCCATTCACGCCGAGGACCGTGGCACGTGGACAGAGATACTCGCCGGCAGCAATCGCATCATGGGCATCACGGAGGGTGATGCGAAGGCCGCCGCACGTCCGCGAGCAGAGTTGGCTGAGGAGTACACCGAAGTCCTTCGCCTGGTCGTGAAACAATACCGTGAGGATCACACTTGGCGCCGTTATTGGCGGGGAACTTTTTATGCGGCATTGGCCAGCGCCTGTCTTGCGGTCTTGCTGGTTATCCTTTTCCTTTTTCGGCGAAGCGCGAAATCCAGAATAGAGGTATGGCTGGCTCGCCGGGAAGCCGAGGGAGCGCCCGTGCCAGTATCTCTGCGACTCAGGCGATACCTGGGGCCACCATTCACCGCCATCTTTCGTACTCTTTTCTGGGTCATCGTCCTTGCGCTATTGCAGAGCTATATGGCGGTCGTGCTGCGCTTCTTTCCGACCACCCGATACACTTCGTATCGCATCACCAACTTGCTGTTTTCGGAGTTCGCCGCATTCGGTAAGAGTTGCATCGGTTACATCCCGAACCTGTTGCTGATTCTGTGCATTTGCCTCGTCACCTCCTACCTCATCAAAGTCAACAAGTACATCTTCCAAGAAATCAGCAACCAAAGGGTGACGATCCGCGGCTTTTACCCCGACTGGGCGGAGCCCACAGCCAAGCTGACACGAACTCTGATCCTGGCAGCAGCTGCGATTGTGGTTTTCCCTTATCTTCCTGGATCCGAAAGCACTGCGTTTAAAGGCATTTCCGTATTCCTCGGTGTTCTGCTATCGCTTGGCTCCACTTCGGCTGTGGCTCACGCCGTCGCGGGCACCATTCTCACGTATATGCGCGCATTTCAAGTGGGAGACTTCGTCCGTATTGGGAACGATGTGGGGGAGGTAGTCGAAAAAACGCTCCTGGTGACCCGCATCTGCACCCAAAAGAAGGAGGTGGTCACGATTCCAAATAGCACGGTTTTGGGTGGGGTAGTGGTTAACTACAGCGCTGAGGCCCGACAAAAGGGCGTGATTTTCCATACCACGGTGACCATTGGTTACAACGCCCCGTGGCGACAGGTTCACGAGCTACTGATCTCTGCAGCTCTTGCAACCGAAGATGTGCTGCGCGATCCCGAGCCGTTCGTAGTGCAAACCGCGCTCAACGATTTTTATGTCGGCTATGAGCTGAACGCTTCTACGGTCAACCCTAAGAATATGCAGAACATCTATTCCAAGCTCCACCAGAATATCCAAGACAAGTTCAATGAGGCAGGTGTCGAGATCAACTCTCCCCACTACACTTCCCTGCGGGATGGTAACCGCACCACCATTCCAGATGCATATTTGTCAGCCAACTACCGCAATCCCGTGTTTGAGGTTCAGGAAGTGAATGGCTCGCAGATGTCGCCGACCGGAGTGAAGCACCCGTGAGACATGCGGTGAAAGCCTCCCGCACCTCAGGTGTTCCAGGTGTTGGAAGTCGGTAGCAATTCCGATGGAAGCCAGCCAATCTGCATCGATTCGAGCACGTCCCTATAGAAATCGACTGAACCTGCAGTGACCCGGCACGAGGAAACAAACGGGAGGAGAGCACGCCTGTTCGAACTCTCAGAATCGGCTAGACGTTGCCCGGGACGAGGGACTGGGTGTTCCGGAGTGACATTTTGATAGGCAAATCTTGAATGGACAAGTCGGTCAGATTGCAATCAAATGGTGTCGGATCGCATACTGAACCAACTCGGCATTGCTCTTGGCATTAAGTACTTCCATGATGCGGTATTTGTGAAAAGCCACGGTGCGGGTTGTTAGGTTCAACACACCGGCGACTTCCTTCATGCATTTCCCTTCGGCCAGGAGTTGGAGCACTTCACGCTGCCTCTCCGTGAGTTTTTGCCCTTCTTCGACCAGTTTTTTGTCCTGACGCAACAGAAAGTCGACCGTGTCCTTCGCAATCATAGGTGACAAGTAGGACTTATTCCGCAAAACCTCTCGGACTGCGATGGCCAGCTCGGTGGCCGCACACGTCTTCAGCAAATACCCCGATGCCCCACGGCGAAATGCTTCAGCTGCCAGATCGGCATCGTGGTTCATTGTCAGAAAGATCAACTTCACTCCAGGCAGCAACTCCTTGATTTGTTGCCCCGCGTCCAAGCCGTTAAGGAGCGGCATGGAAACGTCAACAATGATGAGGTGAGGTCTCAGTTCAACAGCAGCACGCACCAGGGCGCGACCATCGCCCACGGTGCCAACGACCTCGTAGTCAGCCTCAAGAAGTTTTTTGCAGGCCTCGGCAACCAAGGTGTGGTCGTCCGCAATGAGGATTCGTGGAAGATTTCTTCTGATCATAACCGATACTCCTACCAGAGTATTAACCGTGGCCCTAGATGGCCTTCCGCGGCCCGCAGAGAAGATCCAACTTCCAGTGGTAAACGCTTGGCGCAATAACCTATGGCTTACCTGTTACCCCAGCCGTCTGTGATCCAATCACCGCGAAACGTCTCCAAAAAACGGCCCTAGCCTATCACCATTCTTTACATTCCACCCCTAGCATTTTTACTAGCCATCACCGCCCGCCACGTGGCAATCGGGTGCTGGTATGCTGTCTGTTCCGACAGAGAGAGGATTCGGAATGGTCCCAAAAATCTGTTTGGAGCTCGCTGCAATAGTCTGAAGGAAGGGTTCGAGACGGCTGACGTGCAACGCTAGCCTTCCCGAACCCATGCTGAATCAAAAGGCTTTGCGAATCACTCCCAGTCCGAGCGAGCTGAGGAAAGAGAGGCTGCCCAGCAATCCGATCAGCGGTAATACACTTCCAGTCTTCGGCAGTTCCGGAGCAGTCGCTGCCGGCGCTGGCGTTGGTTCCGCTACCGCGACCAAGATCGGTGCTTCGGCCGGCGGGGGCGGTGGTGGTGGCGGCATCGAGCCGGTGAGCTGTTTTTGATGCTCAACCACAGTCACAGGTTCCTCCACAATCTTGGTGGCCGAAATCACCATGCCCTTTTTCAAGCCCCAAGCATCGACTTGCTGCCCATCGACCGTGAACTTTTGCCCTTTCGGAATCTTGAACTGCTGGTTGGTGCCATCTTCCAGAGCCAGAATCACGGAACTTGGCGGGGTAATGTGCCACACTTTCCCCGTCACGGTCTTTACCGTGGTGATGGTTTGAGGAGTTGTTGTCGTCGTGATCGTGCGCTGCAGCTTCATTCCTGGCTTTAGATCGTGGATCCCCAGTTCCCGCCCATCAACAGTAACCTTCGCACTTTCGGGAACGTTGGCAACATGGCGGATCGATCCATCCTCCATTTTCACCAGCAGGTCATTGCCCTGAACAAAGACAACTTCGCCCCGCTCCACCGTCATTTCATGGCTGGCTTGTCCGCTCGTCGTCTCGGTTGTTGTTTTCACCTGTGCACTCATGCTTATGGCAAAGGCAAAACACATCACCCCCACCGCAAGCGTCAGCCACACTCGTGTCCATCCTGTCGCTGAGTTCATTGTGTTTTCTCCTTGGTAGTCCCTGATATTGTCGATTTGAGTCCCATAGAACTTGTTCAGACTTCAGAAATCGCGGGTCCGATAATTCAATTGCTCAGAGCCTGCAACTTCGATCCTCTGCCGCTTCCCGTTCCGTTATCGTCGGAGTTCCTGACGGATGCCTGAACGATGTATCGTTGAGGCGCGCTGCCAATGAAATAGAACGGATAGCAGGTGACTAGGGTTAGTGATCGGCCCGGTCGTGCCTCAAGGACAGATACGTCGCTTGGACTCACGAGCACGATCTGGTCAACTGTATAGACATCTTTTCGGCTTGCAGTCACGAGTTCGATGGTGTCGCCTGGACTGATATCCTTCAGTGCTCGGAAGAACCCATCACGATGACCCGCAATCCCGATATTGCCTTCCTGCCCGGGGCGTCCGGTGCCCGCAATGTGACCTACTCCTCGGTTAAGGGTCAGATCATCGGTTCCCTCGAGCACCGGCGCCTCGAGGCTAACCTTGGCGATGTGCAGAATTGCCAAGGGCGGATCAAAGTGCTCCATAAGGCTGTGTTCATAAGCTTCGATCCGCTTCTCCGACCAAAGGTCGAAACTAACCTTGAGCCCAGATAGCGAGAGAACGATGTCTGCTTTGTCGGCATCTGGTTTCGCTTTGACGTCCTCGAAGCGTCTCACTTCCATTCTTGACATGATTGTCCGATGGATGTGTGCGCCCACATAAATGCCGAGCAACAACAAACCGACGACGAGTAGCAAGCGTTGAATCCAGCCCAAGGCTCTCATTTTCAAATGGTCCTGTCGGTCGTCGGTGAAATCAAATTGACGCACCGATATCTAAAGAGATCAATGGCGCCACTACAGCATCAGTACCTTGGAGTGTAGGCAAGCGAGACCGCTGGCAGTAACTGTCAGTAGTGACAGTGCATTAACGAGGCCGGACGGCTCGCTGCAACACGAGCGATGACTCTCAACAGGCCCGCGATTGCGACACTCCGCTCTGTCAAGACTGCTAGTTGAGCGGTTCCGCAATTGGCCGTACAAGGGAGCTTGTGTAAGGTCGGTTACTCTTATGGTCAATCAATACAAGCAGATCGGCGGGGAGCCTGTTCACATTCGTGATTGTTACGTTTGGGCAGAAATCTACTATCTGGATTCAAAGACAGATTATCGCGAGTATCTTCCGGAACCTCCCCACTCGCTACCGGACAGCGAACTCGTCATGCTGGACTCGTCGAGGGAGTCGCTCAGTTCCAACTCTATCTTGACCCGGGCGGTTCTGCTCGCCGCCGTCGTGCTCTCTGCGCTGTTTCATGTATCTCCTCCTCGGTAGGTAAAACCAGGTGACCCACAGTCGCACGGCCATCCCCGCGACCAATAGCTCGTTGCCACACGGCGTCCGATGTCCTCACCGAGTCTTGACGAAAAAAGAGGAGCCGGCGACCGAGGCCTGCGGGAAGGAATAAGAGGCCACGGCCGCCGGGTGAAGGAGCTCACGAAACCGAAATCACTTCAGCCGCGAGCTTGATGAGGCGTGCAAATCCAAAGCTACCAAACGCTCCGTCTTTGTTACCTGTCAATAAGAACAGAAATGCATGAACTTCATTCAGCGTATGCACGATTCCCCAACCGGTCACTGCGCTATTTCGGGTTAAAATCGTTTCGCTTCGGAGCGTCGTTGCTGCTACCCAGTCATCCGTCTCGGCTCAGTCGAATCAACGTCGGTCTTGATCGGCACGCGCGCCAGAATCGTGGTCCCGCGCCCAGGCTCCGACTCGATGACCATTGTTCCGTTTACCAGCTGCAGTCTCTCCCGCATACTGACCAGTCCCAGGCCACGACTGCCCAGGGCCTCTCGTTGGTTAAACCCCGCTCCCGGATCGCGAACCGTTAGATGGATCTCGTCTGGCGTACCCCGTAATTCGACCTTGAAGTCTTGCGCATGGCTGTGTTTCACCCCATTCTGCAGGGCTTCTTGCAAGACCCGGAACAAGGCAAGCGAGACCTCACTCGGCAAGTTGTGGGGTACATCGGAATGGGTGAACTCGATCCGAACTTTGTGCTGATCCGATAACTCTCGACAGAAGCTCTTCGCCGCTGTTGCAATCCCCAAATATTCGAGTTTCGACGAGTGCAAACGGTGCGACAGCGATTGGACGTCCTTGGATACGTCAAAAATACGCTTTCGGGCGTGCTCAATGTGAGCACGGACATCGATTGATTCGGGGACCTGTTGTTTCCACTTTTCAAGTTCGATTGCCAATAAAGCGAGGCGCTGATTGATGTCGTCGTGGAGTTCCCGCGCAATCCAGGTACGTTCCTGTTCGTGGGCCTCGATTAATCTGCGTCCCAAGCTGCCCAGCAGATCGGTCGCAAGCTCATGATCAGTAATGTCGTTACACGAGCCAATATAACCGGCGAACGAGCCGTCAGGTTCGAATCTTGGCACTCCTTTGTCCTGGAGCCCGCGATATTGTCCGTCATGGCGCCGCAGGCGGTACCGCATATCGAAGGGCTCTCGCTTGTCGAACGCTTGCTTATAGGTCTCCAAACATCCTTTCAAATCGTCCGGGTGAACACCCTCCGACCATCCGTTCCCAAGCTCCGCCTCCAGAGGCCGTCCCGTAAATTCCAGCCATTGCTGATTGAAATAGGTGCAAAGCTTGTCCGGGCCGGACAACCAGATCATCACCGGCGCCGTATTTGTCACCAGGCGGAAACGCTCCTCGCTCTCGCGCAATGCCTGCTCCGCGTGCTTCCGCTCGGTAATGTCCACGGACATGCCCAGCATGCGCTCGGGCTTGCCAGTCTTCGAGTAGTAGAACGATCCCGTGGCGGATACCCAGCGAACCGCTCCATCTTGGCGAAGCACCCGGAATTCCGCCTCGTACTGTTTGTGATTGACCTGCGCATCCGTCACCGCCCGCGAGACGCGCTCGCGATCGTCGGGATGCACATAGCGAAAGAACTCGTCAACCTGTCCGGACCATTGGTCGCTTGGAATTCCGAACATGGTACGCAAGTCGCCATACCAGTGGTCCCGACCAGTCGTGACATCCCATTCCCAACCCACTAACCTTCCCGATGCCATCACCATTTGCAGACGCTGGCTGCGTAGGTGGGCTTCGGCCAGCAAGGTGCGTGTGGTGAAGTACTTGGCTACAAGTGAAATGATCGCAAGTAAGAATAGAGCAATGAATATGACGAGCAGACGACTCACACGAATCGCAACCGGGCGATCGGGCCGAAGCAGTTCCCACATTCCCACGATCGGGATTGAGAGCAATGCGAGGGCCAGAATCGGAGACCACAGCTCCCGCAGACGAGGAAAAAGCGAGCCATTCGTTCCGTCCTTCATAGCCCGAACCGTCCTAAGCCCCGATAGACCTTTAACAGCTAACAGCAGGCAAACGGTCTGGCAAAACTGACAGCGGCTGTCGAGCGTCCCATTTTGGGTGGGCGAACTATTATCACAACCGTAGCGGTGCACAACTGGACCACTGTGCTGTGGATCGAAAATGCCTCAGGGTGAGACAGCCTTCCATGGAGGGCAGCAATGGACGTCGGAATGCTAATCAACCTTATTATTATTACTGTTTTCGTTCATGAACCGCTCTCCCCGCGAAACCGCTTCCACCGCCGGCAGAAGTTCTGCTCCAGCTTCTGCCTTGGTGATGTAACCCCATGCACCCAGTTCAAATGCTTCGTGTACCACCTCGGGGGAGGACTCCTGAGTCAGGAAGATAACGCGTGTTTTATTGGCAATTTCGCCGATCTGGCGGGCTGCTTCAAGTCCATTGATTCCCGGCAGGCCGATGTCGAGTAGAATCACATCGGGTTGTAGAGCCTTGGCTTGCTTGACTGCTTGCAGCCCATCCTCCGCTTCCCCAATGATCTGCACATTCGCTTGCTCCTTGAGCATGGAGGACACATAACGACGAAACACTTGATGGTCATCGACCAGCAGAATTCGAATGTGTCCGTTCTTTTGCATGGAGCTCAATTTCTTGAACGTTGAATCACGACAGCCACGTCTGCGGAAAAAAGTCGGGACAATACACCGTACCCGTGCTCTAACAACTGTGATGAACACTGCACCTCAAGAAGCGGCACCGATTTCTTCGTACTCGAAGAATATTGGCACACAGTGCAAAGCGCTATAGCACGGAAGTGTTGGACTATCGGTACGCTGGCGCGTTCATGCCCCCAAGCCACACTGGCGTTTTTCGGGAACGTCCGGATCCATTCTCCATAATTTGTTAACTAGCACGCAAGGTCGTTCCCGTTCAGGGACAACAGTCAGCTCAATATTTCTGGGGGATCCAACGGTAGTTCCAGTCGGGAGCTTTGTATCCTCTCGGTTTCTGCCGCTTCGGGAGTGTCACCTTCTCCATCGGGACTTTCTTCCATGGCACCACGGTAAGCAGATGCGCAATGCAATTCAATCGCGCACGCTCTTTATCGTCGGTCTGAATGCAATGCCAGGGAGATTGTTGAGTGTCGGTGGCTGCAAACATCGCATCACGTGCACGCGAATAGTCGTACCAGCGGCGGTGCGATTCCAGGTCCATGGGGCTCAGTTTCCATCTGCGCATCGGGTCCTCAATCCGCCTGAGAAACCGCCTGTGCTGCTCCTGCTCGTTCACCTCAAACCAGTACTTAACGAGGATGATGCCATTGTTTTTTAGCAGAGACTCGAAGCCGGGAATCATCCTGAGGAAGTCGGCATACTGTTTATCGGTGCAGTACCCCATCACGTGCTCGACGAGGGCACGGTTATACCAGCTGCGATCGAAAAGAACTAATTCACCGGCCGCCGGCATCTCCTTGATGTAGCGTTGGGCATACAGCTGTGACTTCTCGCGCTCGGTGGGGGCCGGCAGAGCTACGTGGTGGAACACACGGGGGCTAACCCGTTCCATGATGCGGTGAATCACTCCACCCTTCCCCGCTGCATCTCGCCCCTCGAACACAACTACGACCTTCGCGCCGTTGGTTTTCACCCATTCCTGCATTTCAACCAGCTTGGTTTGCAGCTTGCGCAGTTCACGCTCGTACTTCTTTTTCTTAATTGGGCTCTTTTGCTCGTCTTTCTTTTCCGCTTTCTTTTCCGCTTTCTTTTCCGCCACTGGCTGCCTCCCTGTGAGCACCGCACACGACGGTGTCGGTGAGTAGTTTGCGGGGCAGCACAAAGATACGTTAACTGGCAGTTCTATCAGTTCTCCGAAGTTGCAGCCCCAAGGAAGATTTATTGCACTTTTCGGACATCAGCGGAGATGCGCAGACCTTCCGACTTGGGTAAGTGGGGCGTCGTTTCTATGAGTACATCGGAGAACAGTTTCACGCATTTCGTTAGGGTCTTCGCAGTGTTTCTGTTGCTGTTGTTGTCTCCAGCAGCCTGGTCTCAGGTTGAGTCCCCCCAAAGCGCCTGTCCCTGAAGCAAAGCCCGACCCCCCGAAGGACCCCCTCGGTCGCACTACCCCTCGCGGCGCAGTTCTGGGTTTTCTTAATGCTGCCCGGAAAGGCAACTCTGAAATAGCCGTCCTGTACCTGAATACTCCGCTGCGAGGTGCGGGGGCCCAGGAGTTGGCGCGTCAACTGGCCATCGTCTTGGACCGCCGCCTTCCCGCCCGCCTCAATTTGCTGAGTGACAGTCCCGAGGGCTCCATGCTGGACCCTCTCAAGCCCGATGAAGATCTGGTCGGTACCATCAGTACGGCTAAGGGTGATATCGATATTCAGGTTGAACGCGTGGATCGCGGGAAGTTGGGAAAGACATGGCTCTTCTCTCGAAAAACCCTCGAGACAATTCCGGATGTTTTTCCGGAAATAAGCAAGCCAACCGTAGAGAAAATTCTCCCGGCATTCCTGGTGAACAATCGACTGGCGGAGATTCCTCTCTTTGAGTATCTAGCGCTTTTTGTCGGCATGCCATTTCTCTACATGCTAACCGGCGTGTTGGATCGACTCATGGGCCTGGTTGTCAGGGCCTTCCGACGTCAGCTTCTGCGAAATGTCAATGCTCTGAGTCCTCGAGTCCTGCCGCCACCACTTCGCCTGCTCCTTCTTGCGCTCTGCATCCGCTGGCTTTTGTCAACTGTGGGCCTCCCTCTCTTGGCACGGCAGTTTTGGTCCACCGTGGCCTTGATAATTGCGATCGTTGCCTGCGTGTGGCTGCTCATTCTCATGAACACCTGGGGCGAGCGTTACCTTGTTGGCCGCCGCCCAGGCATGACCGGATCGGCCGCGGTCTTGCGTCTCTTTCGTCGGGTGATCGACGGACTGATCCTCTTCGCTGGTTTGCTCTTCACTCTCTATTTTTTCGGCATTAACCCGGCTGCCGCACTCACTGGCCTCGGCGTGGGGGGCATCGCGGTCGCGCTTGCGGCGCAAAAAACCCTGGAAAACGTCATTGCCGGCATTTCATTGATCGCCGATCAAGCCGTGCATGTAGGGGATACCCTGAAAGTGGGCGACGCTGTGGGAACCGTCGAGGAAGTGGGCCTCCGCTCAACCCGCATTCGCACGATGGATAGAACGGTGGTCTGTGTCCCTAACGGACAGATTGCAAACATGAGCATCGAAGCTCTCTCGGCACGAGACCGCTTCTGGTTTCATCCCATCGTCGGGCTACGCTACGAAACCACGCCGATTCAGATGCGCTCCATTACAGCCGAGGTTCACAAACTCCTCACCACCCTCCCAAGAATTGACTCCCGGTCGGTCCGTGTCCGATTTATCCGCCTGGCTGCTTCTTCGCTCGACGTTGAGATTTTCGCCTATCTGTTCGCCACTGACTGGAACCACTTCTTGGAGATCCAGGAGGACCTGCTGTTGCGCGTGATGGAGATCATCCAGCAGGCAGGAGCTGAGATTGCGTTCCCCTCGCAAACTACTTACCTCGCAACGCATCCATCCGACAGGCTATCGCTCAAGGTCGATGACCGAGGAGGAAGGCGTTCCACCGACCGGATCCACATTGAAGAGACTGTCCATCACTAGGTCATCCCAAGGGGCGGTTTTCGCATAGGCGCACACGTCTCCGAAGAGAATGCTGTCTGTCAGTTGTTACAGTTCCTGCGCCAGACTCGCGACCTTATCATCGGTTTCGTGCTTCAGGCGGATTCGGGCCCGTGTCTGCCTGCCGCCACCCAGCTGAATCTCGAGGCAGACCCGCTCTTGAATCTCACAACCGATCTACAAATTGGAGGATAGGATGAAAAGGATTCGATTTTTAACGACGTTCGGTCTTCTTCTGCTAGCAACTTCAGCTTTCAGTCAGGACGTTCGCTACAACTTCGACAAAAACGCTGATTTCTCGAAGTTCAAGACTTACAAGTGGGTGCCCCTTAAGGACGCGCAAACCGTGAATGACTTGGTGAACAAACAAATCGTGGATGCGGTGGATGCAGAATTGGTCACCAAAGGATTAACTAAAGTCACCGAAGACAGCGCCAACCTTTATATCGGATATCAAGTTGGTGTCAACCAAGAGAAAGAGTTCACTTCGTATAACTCGGACTGGGGATACGGAGGAGGCTGGAACCGCGGTGGCTGGTACGGTGGCACGGGTGGAATGAGCACGACTACAGGACAGACTTCGACGATCTATATCGGTCAGCTGGCTTTAGACATGTACGACTCCGCGAACAAAGATCTCGCGTGGCGCGGCGTGGCCAGTAAAACACTCGATCCGAAGGCCAAACCCGAAAAACAGCAAAAGAACCTGGCAAAGGCCGTAAAGAAATTGTTGAAGAACTATCCTCCAGAGGCTAAATGACAGGCTAAATGACAGCCTCCGCAGACAGCGATCGCGAGTGTCTTGCATTCGCTGTTTGTCAGGACTCTTAACACGTCGAACGTCGGTTCGGGACAGCTCGCACCCGAGCCGTTCGCACTTTCGGTCCCGCGGCAATTTGGGCTCTGTGCACAAACTCCACTGTGAAGAGGTCCTTGCGCCGATTTTTCCTTCATGGCATATCAGCCATATCAATCGTAGTTGAGATTGCCACGAACATAAGAGGAAGCGATTCAGTAGGTATTTCCTCGCAGGAACAAATCTCCATAAGCGGCGAAACCGCGTTTCCCATTATTTGTTACAAGGCCCGCAGCTCCGACTACGGAGCGCGTCGGCAGCCAACTAACAATTGGTATTAACCGAGACATGGATGATCGGCCTGGCATACCAGCCCCGCTATGTATCTTCAAGCGACGACAAGCATCGCCGTCGACGGCCGTCTCAAACCTAAAGCTCGTTTGCAGGTCGGCCACTGCACTTCTACCAGTTGCTGACGCATCTCCCACAATCGTTCCTTTACTGCGAGTGGCCCCAGGCTCGTTGTTGAGAATCCACCCACCCACGTGAACTGTCATCGGCTAAATGCACTGTAGGTTCTGCCAGTATGCAGACCCGAGCCCTGTGGCTAGCCTTTGCTGGCGATGTGCGAGAGGCGCGAACGCTCTAAAAGTCGCAGCCTGGATTGCAATGCTGGAAGCTGGCCAGTATCTCGAACCGCAATCCAGCGCGGGCCCTCGGTCCGGATCCGCACCCCATACGGAGAACACGATGCGTGCCCTTAAATTGATTCAGCACATGAAAGGGAATGCTGAGCGGATGTCTGAAGAAGTGCTTCGGAAAATCAGAAACTCCGAAAGGTGCAAGCAGCTGTTGTTGGCGGTGCCTGCCGAGGATCAAGAGCGATCCACGCTGGCAGTTTATCGAGACCTTACCGCCTGGCTGGGAACCGAGTCCGACGCGACGATTGAAGAACGCTACGTATCCCTGGGAGTGCGGCGTGCCCAGCAAGGTGTTCCGTTCAGCAACCTGTATTGGGCCATCTGTATAGCACACGAGTACCTGTGGTCTTACATACAGCAGGAGTGCCTCCTCGACGAACCGGTTGAGTTTTGGGGTGGTGTAAATCTGTTGAGCTCCCTAACGCAGTTTTTCGACCGCGCGTTGTATTTTGCCCTGCTGGGTTATGAGAAAGTGGCCGGCGGCGATCTTCCAATATCAGCTGCCCGACTGGCACAGAGGTGACTGTATGAGAACGCTGTGGCGCGCCGTAATGCTTGTGACTCTAGGCGCTACCTTGAGTGTGGCGATGGATTCGACGTCACGGTCCGCCTCAGCGGTGACCACGGCTGCAGCACCTCAAACGAACCTGGCGAACGAGCCGCCCAAGGCTGAGGAACACGGTCTGTCACCCAAGGCAGTAGAGATCGCTCGTCCCTTCAATTTCCCTATCACCAATTCCATGGTCGTCAGCTGGGTCGTGGCGCTCGGTCTCATTGTGTTTGCGCAAGTCGCGACGCGAGAGATGAAGCAAGTTCCCGGAAGCACACAGAATTTTCTGGAATGGCTCATTGAGGGACTCTACAAGTTTATAGTCGGAGTCATTGGGCCCCATTTGACCGAGCGTACCTTCTGGTACTTTGCCACTATCTTCATATTCATTCTCTCCGCCAACTGGATTGGATTAATCCCCGGCGTCGGTTCGATCGGTTGGGGCCACCAGACTGCACACGGCTTCAGGATCGAGCAGCCCTTATTCCGCGGTGCCAACGCTGACGTCAATATGACATTGGCGATGGCCCTTGTCTTTTTTGCTAGTTGGCTCGTCTGGTCGTTTCGCGAAGTTGGCGTCCGTGGGTTCTTCAAGGAGTTGTTCGCACCTAAGGGCGACACTGAGGGTCCGCTCAAGATCCTGATGGTGGTGGTGTTTTTCGCGGCTGGATGTCTGGAGGTTGTCTCGATTTTATTCCGGCCGATCTCTCTTACTTTCCGTCTTTACGGCAATATCTTTGCCGGAGAGAACCTGTTGGAGGCGATGACCAAGCTGGTTCCTGGTTTTGGTTGGCTGATCCCCGTTCCCTTCTATTTCCTGGAACTACTTATGGGGTTGGTCCAGGCTCTCGTCTTCATGTTATTGACTGCAGTCTTCACTATGCTGATGTGCCAGCACGAGGAAGCACAACCAGCGGTTTCGCACGGTTGATGGATTAATAGTCACCGGCTTGACCGTGTTCAATCGCGGGAGCCGGCGGGAAAGAGAAAGGACAATCATATGAACGGTAGCCTGCATGTTGGTCTGGCGGCGCTAGGCGCTGCCATTGGCGTGGGACTGATCGGAATGAGCGCTTCGGAGGCAGTTGGACGGAATCCCGTGGCCTCCACGAAGATTCTGGTCCAGTCAATTTTGGCGATTGCTTTTGCGGAAGCGATCGTTTTTTACGCCCTGTTCTTGGTCAAGTAAGGGGCGCATTTTCGGCGCAGATCCCAAAAAAGATCAGCGCCCGCATTAATGAGAGACGACTATGAATGCTCTGGCTTTTCTGGTTCAACCGGATAGTGGAGGACAGATCCAGCAGCTCGCGAATACTTTTGGCGTGGACTGGCCTCATCTGATATCCCAGATCATTAGCTTCTCCATCGTCTGCCTTCTTCTTTCTCGGTTTGCCTACAAGCCGATCCTCAAGATGCTGGAGGAGCGACGGCGGCAGATCGCTCAAGGCCTTGCCGACACCGAAAAGATACGAGTTGAGTTAGCCGAGACAGAGTCCCAACGCCAAGGAGTGTTGCTGCAGGCCAATACCCAGGCGACCAAATTCGTTGAAGAAGCTCACGACGCGGCAGCGCGGGTGAAGCAGCAAGAAATCCAGAAAGCGATCGCTGCTGGCGAGCAGATCTTGATTAAGTCGCGCGAGGCAGCGGTGCAAGAGCACGCGCGCATGCTTCTCGATCTTAAACGTGAAGTGGGCCAGTTAGTTGTACAGACCGCGGCGACTGTCACGGGAAGGATCCTGACGCCAGAAGATCAAATGCGTATGGCCGAAGAAACCGTGAAGCAATTGAATCGAGCTGCTTAGTCCAAAAATTGCCTTCATGACAACGACCAAACAAGCCGTGCGTGATGCCAAACAACTCTTCCGATTCTGCCTGCTTGATGGACGAGTCGATGAAGACCGCGTTCGCCTGGCAGTTCAGAAAGTGCTGGAAGCAGAAGCGCCGCGGATACCTTACGGTGCTGCGACACTTCCTCAGGTTACTGAAGCTTGAATACGAGCGGCACGCCGCCAAGATTGAAAGCGCGGTGCCGTTGCCGACTGACTTGCAGGCACGAATTCAAATGGGACTGCAGAATACCTACGGTCCAGGACTCACAGCGCTGTTCACCCAAAACCCAGCTTTGATCGGGGGCACGCGCATCAAGGTCGGCAGCGACGTCTATGACAACAGCGTGCGTTCGGTCTTGGCGACATTGGCAAAAAGCTTTGGTATCACGAACTCGAACTGAGGGCAGTCAGAAATTTGACAGGTATTTAAGACTTTTGAAATTAAGCGACTTATGGTGAAGCGAACATGGCTGACCTACTGAAAGAACTCGAAGCCCAAATCACAGGGTTAAAGACATCCACCGCCCGACAGAACGTAGGCGTGATCCGCGAAGTTGGCGACGGAGTGGCCAGGGTGGAAGGTCTTACCGACGCCATGCTCAACGAGATGCTTGACCTCGGCCACGGCATCACCGGGTTGGCCTTGAACCTCGAAGAGACCGAAGTCGGCGTTGTCATCCTGGGCGACTACACCCAACTTCAAGAGGGCGACGAAGTGCGCACGACCGGGAAACTGCTGCAGGTCCCGGTTGGGAAGAACCTCCTAGGGCGCGTTGTGAACACGCTTGGAGAACCGTTGGACGGCAAGGGACCGATCGAGAGTAACGTCTTTTACCCAGTCGAGAAACTTGCACCCGGCATCATTCGTCGCAGTCCGGTGCGACAGCCGGTGCAAACCGGCATCATGGCAATTGACGCAATGATTCCAATCGGCCGCGGCCAACGCGAATTAATTATTGGTGATCGCTCGACGGGTAAAACGACGATCTGTATCGACACAATAATCAGCCAGGCATGTCTCAACAAAGCGGCTGAGGCTGCAGGCGACAAGGATTACCGTCCGCTCTATTGCATATACGTCGCAATCGGTCAGAAGCAATCCAACATCGCCCGCATCATCAGTGTTCTCGAAGAAGCCGGTGCGATGCCCTACACCATCATCCTCGCCTCGGCGGCGTCGGACTCGGCCACCAACCAGTATCTAGCTCCGTTCGCGGGTGCTGCGATGGGTGAGTGGTTTATGGATAACGGCATGGACGCACTGATTATCTATGACGATCTCTCCAAGCATGCAGTCGCATATCGGCAAGTCTCCCTCGTTCTTAGGAGGCCATCCGGCCGTGAAGCGTATCCCGGCGATGTCTTCTACTTGCACAGCCGATTGCTCGAACGCGCCGCCCGTGTCGGAGAAAAGTATGGTAATGGCTCGCTCACTGCTCTTCCCATCATTGAAACCCAAGCCGGTGACGTTTCCGCCTACATTCCCACGAATGTAATTTCCATTACCGACGGTCAGATCTACCTGGAAACAGACTTGTTCTATCAAGGTGTGCGCCCAGCCATTTCCGTTGGATTGTCCGTTTCGCGTGTCGGTTCTGCGGCGCAGCTCAAAGCCATGAAGCAGGTAGCCGGCCAGCTTAAAGGCGACCTCGCCCAATTCCGCGAACTGGCTGCCTTTGCGCAATTCGGCTCCGAACTGGATGCGAAGACCCAGGCACAGATCGACCGGGGCAAGCGCATTATGGAAATCTTCAAACAACCTCAATACAGCCCGATCGGAGTCGACACGCAAGTGTCGGTGATCTGGGCTGTCCAGAACGGGTATGTGGATGACGTGCCGGTTGAACGGGTCAAGGAGTTTCAACTCAAATTGACGGAATACCTCACTACCCGAAAGCCAGAGCTGCTTGCCAGAATTGGAAAGGAAAAAGCTCTCAGCACAACCTTGACTGCCGAAATGAAGGCAGCCATCGATCAGTTCAAAGAAACATGGAGATGAGGTCTTGTTAAAGTCCGGCAATGCTGATTCGAACTTGCGGCATCAGGGACCTGAGACGATTGATCTATGAACAGCCCACGCGACTTGCGACGGCGCATACGCTCTATTAGCAGTACTGCGCAGATTACCAAGGCGATGCAAATGGTGGCGGCCTCTAAGATGCGCAAGGCCCAACTAGCCGCCCTCGCCGGACGTCCCTTTGTACAAGTGCTCTACCGTATTCAGCGCGAAGCGACAACTCGCATGGGAGAGTTTAGCCATCCCTTACTCGAATCACGAGAAGTCCACAAACGCGCCGTTATTGTGGTTGCCGGGGACAAGGGCCTATGTGGCGCCCTCAACAGTAACGTATTCCGCCTGGTTGCGGAATTCGATCCGCACTCCACGCTGTACATCACAGCCGGGCGTAAAGCTGCGCAATTCATCGCGCGTACCGGCCGGCAATTGGTCGCCGATTTTCCTTATACCGACACTCCCCGGATCTCCGAGGCAAGAGCGATTTCTGCTTTTGCCCGCGACCTGTTCTTGAAACGGGAAGTAGACCAGGTGCAGGTGGTTGCGACGCGCTTCGTAAACACACTCACCCAGCAGCCGGTATGTCTGGAATTTTTACCCGTGGGCGAAATCAAAGCGATCAAGGTCCCGGGCGTCAGATCTGAAGAGGAACTCTCCAGCGACACCACCGAGTCCCTGTTTGAGCCCAGTCCAGAATTTGTGCTGAGCTACCTGCTTTCGCACTACCTCGATATTTACATCTATCAAGTGTTGCTGAATGCCAAAGCCAGCGAACAAAGTGCGCGCATGGTGTCGATGAAGAACGCTACCGATAGTGCCGAGAACCTTGTCAAGGACTTGAGGCTCGAATACAACAAACTGCGGCAAGGCAATATTACGAAGGAACTACTAGAGATCGCTGGCGGGCAGGCCGAATAAGACGGAATGAAGTGGATTTTAGATCGCGGTGACTGGATACAAATATGAATACAGGCAAGATTGTAAAGATCCTCGGTCCGGTCGTGGACGTCGAATTTCCGGGAGCGCTCCCTGGAATCTACAACGCTCTCACCTGTGAATGCACAATTCAGAGCGTGCCCACGAAAATAACGCTCGAAGTGCAGCAGCATCTTGGGGACAAATGGGTACGGGCAATTTCAATGTCGGGTACCGAAGGGCTGAAGCGCGGCTACGAGGTCAGCGACAACGGCGCCCCGATCTCCATGCCCGTTGGAGCAGGAGTGATGGGCCGGATATTCGACGTGGCTGGGAATCCAGTCGATGAGCGCGGACCTGTCAAGGCGGACAAATATTATCCCATCCACCGGCCAGCACCACCGCTCGTGGACCAATCGACCTCTCCGGAGTTGCTCCCCACAGGGATCAAAGTAATCGACCTCATCTGCCCTTTCTTGAAGGGTGGAAAAATCGGTGCTTTCGGTGGCGCTGGCGTCGGCAAGACCGTCGTGATCATGGAACTGATTAACAATATCGCCAAGCTCCACGGCGGTGTTTCCGTGTTCGCCGGTGTCGGCGAACGCACTCGCGAAGGCAACGATCTCTACCACGAGATGTCTGAGGCGGGAGTCATAAAGCAGGACAACCTGAGCGAATCCAAGATCGCTCTGGTGTACGGGCAGATGAATGAACCGCCGGGTGCCCGCCTGCGCGTGGCCTTGGCGGGTCTCGCCATTACCGAGTACTTCCGCGATGAGAAGAACCAGGATGTGCTGTTGTTCATCGATAACATTTTTCGCTTTTCGCAGGCAGGGTCCGAGGTGTCCGCCCTGTTGGGCCGCACCGCGAGCGCAGTGGGTTACCAGCCAACCCTCGCCGCGGAAATGGGAGCCTTGCAGGAGCGCATCACTTCCACCAAGAACGGCTCGATCACTTCGTTCCAGGCGGTGTACGTACCGGCTGATGACCTGACCGATCCAGCGCCGGCAACAACCTTCGCGCACCTGGACGCCACCATCGTCCTAGAGCGCGCGATCGCGGAATTGGGTATCTATCCCGCCGTTGATCCTCTTGCCTCGACTTCCCGCGCTCTCGCGCCCGACGTCGTAGGCCAGGAGCACTACGATGTCGCGCGCGGCGTGCAGAAGGTCCTGCAACGCTACAAGGATCTACAGGACATCATTGCGATTCTCGGAATGGACGAGCTTTCGCCGCAAGACAAGTTGACCGTCTTCCGTGCGCGCAAGATTCAGCGTTTTCTGAGTCAACCGTTCAGTGTGGCGCAGGTCTTCACCGGCCGCGAGGGCAAACAGGTGCCGGTGGCCGAAACGGTCCGCGGATTCAAAGAAATCCTGGACGGCAAACACGACGACGTGCCGGAAGGAAACTTTTACATGAAAGGCGCGATCGAGGAGATTAAGCAGAATTGAACCCCGTGCCGAAAGCCGGGTCTTGCGTATCGAGTCAGACATGCCCAACACTCTAAGACTGGAAATTGTTACCCCCGAAGCAATCGTTTATTCCCAAGATGTAGAGATGGTCACCCTGCCTGCCGTGAACGGCCAGATGGGCGTTCTGCCGCAGCATATCCGCCTGATGACCCAGATGGTGCCGGGCGAAATGATTGTCCGAAAAGATGGGCACGACGATTTTCTTGCCGTTGGCGAAGGTCTCGTCGAAGTAACGAACGAGCGTGTATCCATCGTGACCAACATGGCGGTTGCGGTTGAGAGCATCGACGAAGCTGCAGCTGAGGAAGCACGTCAACGCGCCGCCGCTCGCCTGAAGGAAAAGCTTTCCTCTGAAGAGATTGCCTCCGTGAACGCATCCTTGGCCCGTTCACTGGCACAGCTGAATGTGAAACGCCGCCATCGCTGAGCTTATTAGTTTGACCGGTGATTGCGGAGGAGTCTCGACAGGAGTACTGGCTTTTGCGGTTACTCACCGCAATAGACTACAGAGTGACCGGGCCAAACAAAGACGTAATCTTTACGGTTAACCGTTATGTAGTAGCGCAGAATTCCGGTAACGAGACAGCCATCCATAGAACACCGGACGGAGTAATTGCGCGGATCCTTGGCCACTGAGGAGATCGTCATAGCTGTCTGCGCGTGAACCGTAAAAGTCCCTGACGGATCGTGCACTGAGAAGAAGTTATCGCGCGCAGCAAACCCGGCCTTGAAGCAGTGCATTTTGCTTAATTCCCAGACGTCTTTCCGGTCGCGCTTTTTTACGCCCTTGTGGGTGAGGGCAACCCAAAGCGGCATAGCCACGTGTCCATCAACGCTGGCGCCGCCGTACTTTACTGAAACGTCAGAGTTCGTGTTGTTTGCAATGGTCGTCGTGTAGTGGAGAAGTTTGCCTGTTTCGCTGGAGCTGACTCTCTCATATCCGATACGCGAGCTCACCTCTATTCCGGCGGAACTGAGTTTGTGTATCTCACCCCCCGTGAGTGGGTCCCGGACAGTGGACGAGGTTGCGGTCTCCGGAAGGCTTTCGTCCCACACGAGCGCGCTCTTCGCCTCTGCCCGGAATGTCGGCGTGTCATCCTGAGCAAACGCGCTGAGCGTGAACACCAGAAACGCCGGTACGATCAGGTGGTTTCGTTTCATGGCGGTTAACTGCTTGTCGAGGTCTGTAGAGGAACTCGCGCATAGTGCCTCGAGTCTCGTCTGAAATGACGCGGGCACGCTCGAGTAAATTCCAACGACCTGCAATCGTAGCCCATACGGGAAAAGGAGTGGGACTGCCAAAAGTGACAGGCAACCGCACTGTCATACTATTCGTGAGGCGGTCACGCCCTTCTCCGCTTTCGGGTCTCCTGAACTAAGTCAGCCTGGCTTCCTCCTTCTGACAGGAGTTCTCACGACCGTGAGAACGATGGCTTGCAGCGCATCTTCAGTTCGAAATGACAGCGCTTCTAGACGCGCGGGTGGTACCTTCGGGGTGACGCGTGGGCCAGTGACTCCAAACTAATCGTGCAGAACAACACCGAGAAGCGAGCTATGCACCTGTAATCCACCATTGTAGACTCTGTCCAAAATTGAACAGACAGCGAGTTGAAGCAGTTGTATGTTTCCTCCCAGACATACCGACCAAATCAGCGGTGGAGGATCGCCGCTGGGTTGGGACGGCGAAACTCCCGGCAGCGCGCTGTCGTTTTGCTTCATTCGTGGCGTGGTTGTGCCGTTCTCCAAAACACTCCACGCCACCTCCTTGTCGCACGTTGTGTCGGCAGGTCAAGCAACTGTTTGCACCCTTTGGACTCGCTGCGTTAGCCGCTAGCTTCTTTGTCTAACGGCGGGCGTCTGCGGTGCCAAAGGTCAATCAGAATTTAACCCCGCGAGTCGACAATGGGCTGCAAAGCGTGTACCTCAGACAATCAGAGTTCGTTCAACAGCGAAATTGCCATCCACTTCCCCGGGCTCAAAGGCCTGGAAAAACCTATAGTGTGGGTGTTTCCAAAGCTTGCAGTTTGTTTGCGGTGTGGGTCCACGGAGTTCATCGTTCCCGAACGAGAATTGCGCGTTCTCGTGCAGGGCGCTCCTTTGGAGGGTGCAGTGGTTTTGCTGAAGAATCCAGCGCACCATCAGAACGTTGGACGAAATCCCACTCATCGGGAGTAGACGGCTGAATGTTCTGCGCGAGTTCGTTGCAGCTGCTCGCTTTTACCGCGATGGCCCTGTCGCCGGAACGTTCGGATCCTGTACCCGTCCCTTCCATTTGCCGCCCTTGTTCGACCAAAATTCGACCGCCGACCAGACGGTAGCTCCCATGTAGAAGAGCGCTACCAGGGGTAGCGTCAGGGACCAGTGAGGCTTCAGGTCATAGAACCTGATCGTAGGAAAGTAGCATATGGTCATCCCAGCCCACGCAATCATTCCCAGCACCATCGGAACTGGGGGAGCAAAGAACGTCATCACAAATGGAAGAACATAAGCGATCGTCAAGCCGCACAAAGTCCCGAGCAGCAACAGAACGGAATGGTGCAACTGGCTAAACGCTGTCCTCGAGATCAACCGGCCGATGTGGGTGAACGATTCGTGCCGGCGAATGCTCGCCATCAGGTTGGACACTCCCAAGTACAGCTTCCCACCGCTGCCCTTCACGATTCTCGCCAACGTGCAATCATCGATGACCTGATGCCGTATAGATTCGATGCCTCCGGCGCGTGCGAGTGCCTCAGGCCGGATCAGGATGCAACTCCCGTCGGCTCCCGCCGTCCTGCACCGTGAGTTCGCGATCCAGGCCGGAGGATACAGCATGAGGAAGAAGAACGTGAATGCCGGAATAAGCAATTTCTCGGCCAGGGTCTCACAGCCCAGCCTCCCCGTGACCGATACGAGATCGTAGCCACCGGTCTCTGCGAGTTCGATGAGGCTTGCAACACTCACTGGGGCATGGACGACATCCGCATCGGTCAAGAGCAAGTATCGGGGCTTGAACAGAGATGCTTCTTTGATACCCGCCCGCACGGCCCAGAGTTTACCTGTCCAGCCAGGCGGCAGCGGGCGACATTCAACGACCGTCAACAATGCAGATTTTCCGGCTTTTTGTGCTGCCTCTCGCGCAAGCGGTACGGTGCGATCGCAGCTGAAATCATCGACCAGAAATACGTGTATCGATTCGCTGCACGTTTGCTCGAGCAGTGAGGTGACGCATCGCGCTACGACCTCCTCCTCGTTCCTGGCAGGCACTACAACGGCTACGCGCGAAGAACTCGAGTTGCCATTGCCGACGCCGACAGTACGATTAGCCGCCTGCCAGAATCTTCCCCGGGCGAACAATAGGTAAATCCAGGACAGAGCTGCGAGAATGCCCGCGATCACAAGTATGTGCATCGGCCTAATCTCAACAGCTGAGCGGGAATCAAAGGAGCTCATGAACCGCAGACTGCGTCAATGCTGAATTCTGTGCCCGCTTAACGCTCTGGAGATGATGTCAAATAGCCACACCGCTATACACATTTCGAAAAATACTTCGTACGGGCGTGTCCAGCTTATCGCATATCTCCCAGTTCGAGCAGAAAGGCTTTCTGGCCGCAGATTTGCAGCGTTGTGACATCACCAGATCGGCTTGCCTTTTTCATCGCGGAACACAAGACCGTGGTTGCCACGCCTAATCTGCGGGGCAAGATCACATCCACACCTTGGAATCTTGTAATTACGGCGACCATCTCGATCGCCTCGCCCCTCTGAAAAGCCGCTCCATACATCTTCACGAACTTAACGGGAGCGACATGCACCTCGTACACCTTCTCATCAATCTTGACCATGAGGTGCGAACCCATACCGTGGCGTATGGGGCAGATGCGGTCCCTCACTTCGTCGATGACACCCTTGAATCTGGTTTCCTTCGAGACGTCATAATCGGGAACAGACTCTCTGGAATCCGCTTCTTGCGCGCATGCCAGCGATGGGATCATCACCCAGGCCGCGAGAAACATCAAGGCCAGTGGCAGTGTTTTCATGACGAACTCTCCCAGAAGAGTGAGGCCGCACGCTGTCGCCGCAAAATGAGATTACATGCGTCGCTTCCGCACACGACTGTCAGAAAAACTAGTCAGGACATTAAAATAGTGAGGCACTTGGCGGCGCCGAAGAGGGGCTCTCCGGCAGCTGGTCCACCGAGGAGAATTCGTGACTCACAATTGTCGGTTGGTACAACAGTAGGTGCAGAAAGAACGCTGGCAGCTGATCAACCGTCCCTCTCAGGGTCAATGAGCACTGATGGAAACGGTCAACCTCGAATTCTCATCTCTTCCCAAATATCTTCTTCTCGACATCCGGTCCAAACTCGTTGACGAGTTCATCAATCATGTGGAACGGAACGGACATCGCAACCCGAGAGAATGTGGCACCCACGCCCCGATTAGCCTCAGGATAATAGGCATTTGAAAGGCTGCTTGTGGCGAGGCTGCCCAGCAGCCCAGACCAATTGAAGGCGCGTCCACCTGAATCTTTGTGCGTCAATACGGGCCGGATGAGCGCGTGTCCCAGACGTGTCTTGAATGGGCCGCTTCCCAGGCGATAGTAGCGTGGATCTTGATGCAGGAGAGAAGGAAACAGAAAGGTTCCAAAGAACCCGCCCGCGGTTTCATTGGCCAAACCGGCGCCGAACCGCTTGCCGTAACCCGCGGCACCTTGTCCATATTCGGGGAAATCATTGTTCACCTGCGCGAGACCGGCCTCGAAAGCCACCCAGCCAATCGTGAAAGGATCGGTTTTGTCCTTCACAAACAGTCGATATTTTCCACCCGCGCTGAGCGGACGAGCTGACTTGCTGTCCGCAACGCTGAAAGTCGGGAGAATCCAGAAGAGGCGAGCTTGTTCCCCTTCATGTTTCGTGCTTGCTGCAGGAGGAGATTGCTGAATCACTAAAGACGTCGGTTCAGGTCTCACCACCTCAGAACCTTTTGGGTTCACTACAGCAGATGCCTGCGCCCAAGAAATGCTCGGTGAGAGGATGGAGAGAATTACGATGAAATAGACACTCCCCCGCATTGGCTCCTCAGCTTCTCGTTTATTTCAGCGTGCAAAGGAGCACTTTGGCAGTGGCAATTCTGACAGTGGTGGCAAGGAATGGATGCGCGACCGCACTCCCAGTTGTTCTCGTTTGCAGCCATCCGCAAAACATATCGTTGTGGTTTGTGCGACTATCAATTTTGACAGGGGCGACTCCAGTTCGCACCGTATTGCGTGATCGCCTTTTGTCAATGCACAATCCCTCGAGCTTTAGCCGCAGTTTTTTCTGCCCGAGGAGAATGCAATGACCCCAAACCGGATCATGGTGGTCGATGACTTTAAGGATTGGCGACTGACGGTCTGTTCGATTCTTGAACAATCCCAAGAATTGCTAGTCGTAGGTGAAGCTTCGGATGGCGCAGAGGCTGTCCAGAAAGCCCAAGAACTGCAACCAGACCTGATTGTCCTCGATGTCGGACTTCCGAAGCTCAGCGGAATCGAGGCCGCACCGCGAATTTCTGAGCTTTCCCCCGGGTCGAAAATTCTTTTCTTGTCTCAGGACAACGATGCTGAAACGGTACAGGCGGCTCTCGGCACAGGAGCGTGTGGTTACGTTCACAAGTTAAGCGCTGGAACTCAACTGTTGAACGCCGCGGCGGCCGTTCTTCAAGGCCAGAGGTTTATCACTGGCGGGATCAGCGGCAAGGAACCTTATCGCGCAAATCCGACAATTGCGACGGCTCAGCCCGATGTTGACTCTGTCGTTCCAAGCTGACGGCAAGGGCTCTGGTACGGTGCTGCCGGCGAGCAAACTGACGGTAGACGAGAAGACGCAGCAGATCGAGATCGAGACCTGTCAGAACCCCTGTACGCTAACTAACCTCATGATCTCTAAAGATTGAGGAGCGCCGCGCACACCGCGAGTTGTTGGCCCAACATGTGCGTTGGGCTTGAACAACCAAAGGGGATGTTCCAGTCTTCGCCTTCGCGATGCTCAACTTCAAAACTTAAGAACGATTCCAGCGGAAACCCTGCCCTGATTCTCTTGAGTATTATCACCAAACTTGGTCATGAGCCAATCTGCCTGCACTAGACGAAATCCGATCCCCTTCCGAAATCCAATGTCTAAACCGCCTCCGACAAGCATGGCAAATGCGTTGGAGTTCACACCTGAACCGTTAGCTGTAGCACCACCGAACAAGGCATGCACAAAAGGCTGAACGACCGGCAGGCGTGCGGTCAGTACCGGACCAACGGTATATGTGTAAACCGATGAATTCAGTCGGCGCGAATTGTAAACCCCGCTGAAGTCACCGGTGATTCCCAGGACGTGTTTAAAATTTCCAGTCACCGAGGCGTTCCACCCCGCGGCGTTATAACTGGACTCAAGATGCTCGAACTGCGCTCCACCAAAAATCTCCACTCGTTGCGCAAATGCCGGCGCTCTCAGGAGCCCGGTGAGAAGGGCCATAAGTATGAGTTTCCTCATCAAATCCTTCCTTTAGCAAGAATTGCAAGCCTTTCGAATAGTTGACTTGCTTGGTAACGGTCCAGAGTCCGAGCCTAGTCCGTCGGCTGCAGCGCCAGATCTGTCAAAAGTTACAGCGGCCCGTTGAGGAAGGGATTGCAAATCGATATTGATTGTTGCGGCCGTAGGCAGCAACTGCTACTAAGCGCATGGCCCAACCGAGGATTGTTTCGGAAGCTGCAATCAAACCACGAACTGGGTTAACGATTCAGGATTTACTGTCGGCGAAAATGATCGCTATACTGCGGGCCAAGACGAATCGATTGGACCCTCCAGCGTTTCCCGCACTGATCTCCACGCCTAGAGATCTTGCGTGCGGTGCGGCGTTATTCCCGATATGCGATTAACAATATGCCCAGCAGCACCATTGCACTTGGCCAAACATAGGGAATAAAGCGGCGGCGCCAAAATGCACCATCGGAAACGAGTTTGAACAGAGCCACACCCAGGCCGACGATCATGAACCAGAAGTGTTCGCGCTTGACCATCAGCATTGAGAGCGTCATGTGGTGGTGATTGCCGTGCAAAGGAGCATTGGCAACACCGGGATCGTTACCAATCGGCATTGAAGAGTGATCCATGGTGGAGTGGTCCATGGGCATGCTGGAATGATCCAAATCCGTGATCGAGTGCTGGATGTCGGGTTTGGGATTCAGTAGGTCGTGAGCGGGTGGGTTACCATCCGGATCGAGCGTCGGATTGACCAGGTAAGCGCGAACTTCCGGCGAAGTCACACCCGAACTGGCAGTATGATCGTGCACGAGCAGAAAAGTTGCACCGACGATGGCGAGGATGGAAAAAGTCCAGGCACCCCAGAAGCGATTAAGGAAGCCCCACAAGCGAAAATATTCGACGAAGCCCATTGCAATAAGGACCAGGGCGTAGATCTTGTGCTGTCCAGCTTCCTGGTCGTGGTGCAGGAGCCAGGCCCAGCTCAGATTGCCGCGCGGCCAGATTTCAGCGTCACTCCAAAGGGCCAAAAATAATCCCGCAAACACAAACAATGCCGGCCAGAGATAACGCAGGCCCCGGAGATTCGGAGAAAGAAAGGAGGCCAGGACGAGGACTCCGATTCCAATCAGCGCCCATCCCGCAACGTGGTGATTGAATTCCGAGAGAGCCTTGTCGGGATCCTCGGATGAAGGGGAGACAGTACCTGACGCACTAATTCGGTCTTGGCCGAAAGCCGAGACTATGATGACGTTGTCTGCAAACCCACCCAGTGCAGCCAGGCTAAGCCAAAGAATGAAAATGTAACTTGTCCCACGCACACACACCTCACCCTTGAAAACGCTCTATTTCTGATCCACATCTAAACCCAAATATTGCCGGGCAAGAATGCAACAACCCTGAAACGTAACCTGTCACCCACACATTGCTAAGGGAAATAGTCAATCGAGACGCCACCTCAATGCCACTGTAAGAACTACCAGTGCTGATCTACGCCAATTCTGCAGGAAATACGGGGGAATCAGTGCCAGGCGGCACGCTTCGGAAGCGAGATCAAGCTCACGAGTGCGGGCATGGCTACCTTCTTCGGCCACCGCCGCCTCGCATTCCGCCACTCATGGAACGACTGAAGTTCTGACTGCGCTGTTGCCCGGAAGAGCGTGCCTGCTGCTGCTGCTGCAAATTGGCCTGCGGTTTGGACGTGGACTTCCATCCGTCACCGCTGTTCTGAGACCAATTTCCATTCTGCCGGTCGTAGCGGTAGACGTTACCGTCCTTTCCCGCATAAATATTGTTAGAGCCCGCAGCAACCCCGCCGCCAGTGTTTGTGTTGTAGGCAAATCCACCGCGGCCTGCCGCCCCCTGGCCGGTGTACATATTGCCCGCGTAACCGGCACCGCCACCCGCTACGATCCCTGTATTCGGGTTATAGCCAACGGCCCCACGTCCTGCGACGGCGTTGCCGGTGTAGATGTTGGCATTGGCGCCGCGGCCCGCGACGCCTGCAGTGCCGCGTTGCGTGTTCTGGAACGCGGTGCGGCTTGCTCCACCGTAGTTCCCTGTGTAGGGATTCGCCCAGGCAGCGCCGGTACTCGCGTACGCAGTATTGCCCCAGCGACCGTATACGTTCGCGCTCGCGTAGCCGCCGTAGCCATATCCCCAGGCTGGTCCCCAGCAGCAAGCTCCGTAGTAGCCCCACGGCCCCCACCACGGGTAATAGTAGGGATAACCGTAGGTGTAGCCGACACCAATCGTGATGCTCCAACCAGTCCCCGAACTCCATGTGGAGGCCACGCCGACTCCGTAGGTGTAGGGCGCTCCATACCAGTAATGACCGACATAAGGCGGATAGTACCAACCAGTGCCGTACACGACCGTAGTGGTTGTGGAAGACACGACCGTGCCGTAATAACCGGGGGTGTAGCCTACATAAACTGCTTCTGGCGTGGAGCGGTACACCTTGACATATGTGACATAGTGCAGGGAGGAACTCGGAGGTATCGAGTAGATCGCCTCTGGAACCGAGGTCGCCACTGCCCACGGCCCACCTGGCGTCGCTCCCACAAACCAGACTGCATTCTCGACAGCATAGTAAGTTTTGACATCTACCTGAATGACCGGAGTCGAGGTATTTACCCCGTACTGCAAGTCGGTGCCTTCGATGTTCTTGAACTGGGGGTCTCCATCGTATTCAACCTTCAACTGCGCCTCGTTGCGAGTTATCGTGGCAGTCTGTGGTATTGAGTTCGCAATCAGCGCTTCCTTGGCCGGCCCGGTCCCCGGGACTGACACCAATACGCCGGCTTTGGGACTGCTTTCGGGAATGGCAGCGAACTTCCCAGGTAGACTCTTCCCGTCAACAAACGCCCACGGGCCACTTTCCAGGGATTTTGATCGGAACCAACGCCCCGCCAGAAGGATGTAGTAATCGAGACTCCCGGTATCCCGAAAAATGTTGGCCGTCGTGTTCTTGACGTACTCCAGTTCAGTGCCTGGGATGAGCTCAAACTTTGGTGGTCCTTCGGTTACCAGCAGCTCGGCAGGACCCAGGCTAAGATGAATCGACGGAATCTTCCCTGCTTTGTTCGCCTCCTTCAATGAGGGCGGGTTGGTCCCCTCCGGCGCTTTTGACTTTTGATTTTCCTGGATGCGCTTCGTGATCTCCTTCATATCGTCGGGAATTTTCGAAGCATAGGACCAAGGGCCCGCCACGAGATCGGGTGCCTGCAGCCAGCCATCCATCACACTCAGGTAGTACACACTTGTTTTGGTGTCGAGCAGAATCGTGGCTCGGGTATTCAGCATTAACTGCAAGTCGGTTCCACCGACATCCCTATATCGCGCTGGGCCATCGATCAGAACAAGTAGAGAAGGGTTTGTAGTGAAGATCACCTTTGGAGGATCGTTGTTCACCTGAAACGTCTCGGGCCCGGCCTGCTCCGAATCACTCGCCGCCAACGCAGCTTCCAAGCGGTCCAGAGCAATCACCTTGGACTTCCCGGGCAGCTTCGCTTGCAGAAAGCTCTGATATTCTGCTTCCTTGGTTTCCATCGTAGGAAACTTGACCTTGGTGATCTGAAAGTTGTCTAACGTTACCTGGCGGTTGACCTTGTCTACCTCCGTTCGGGCTGTGAACCACACAACTCCGTACTTCGTTGTCTTCTTGGCCTTGCTTTCCAACGCAAGCGCTGCGTAAGCATGCAACTCGTCGTCCTTCCAAGCCTCCATTTGTGGTTGGTACATGGAAATCGTTTCATCTGCGCGAGTGGCCTTGCGGGGCCATGCGTCGTCAACACGTGGCTCGGCTTGCACCGTGCCGGTGGGAACCTGGGGCTTCGAATGATCGGGTGGTCGACGCACTGCAGAGGGGGCATCCGGCAGTGACTGCTGGGGTTGTGGGTGATCTGGCAACGACGTCTGCGCACGCAAGGAGGAAGCAGGAAATGCGAGCAGCACAGGCAAAGAGCAACGAATGACGGCGATTAACTTGCAGTGCATGAATACCAGATGGTAGATGGCAGGTTGGCATCCAGACACCGGCAGAACTGACAGGTTGGTCGCCGCTTGGTGCGGAGTTGAATCAGGCGGACTTCGGCCGGGCAGAGTCTAGATATTTAACCAGCAGGACCTCGTTGCCATCCTGCCCGTAGATGAGCTCGTCTACTAGTTGCTGCGCCAACAGAACACCGAACCCGCCTGGCCGCATTCCTTGTTCTTCGCGTAGTGCAATGTGGCGGATCGGGTCGTCGGTCGGGTTGGCGATCGCCGCGTGAGGGATTTCGTCAAGGGTAAAGCCTTGGCCGGGATCAGTGATGTGACACGTCACCATGTGACGTGCACGGACGTATTCGATCTCTACGTATTGATTCGGATCCAGCCGTCCGCCATGTTCGATGGCATTCAGGAGCATCTCGCGAAAAGCCGTGGCTACCTGATTCCGTTCCGGGTCAGGCAGTTCGGCGATCTCGTTGAGAAAGTGCACCAACCGATCAGCCGTTTTTACATCGCACCGGGCGAGGATCCGAATCAATTCCGGCGTCCCTGAGACAATCTCGATACCATCGTCCCAGCAAGGCCCACCCGTCGCCAATTGAATCATCTCGGCGAGCGTGTCCAAGGAAAATGGCTTCGAGAAATAACTGAAGGCGCGTTCGCGCATCGATGTGATCACGTCCGAAGGTGTGCCTTCCCCAGCAAGGATAATCAGTCGAGTGTGAGGTCGCACGCGCCGAATCTTGCGCAATAATTCGATGTCTTCTCTGCCGGACGTCTTGTCGCTGGTCACGATCAGGTCAAAGGCTCGTCCCCGAACCGCCGCAAGTGCCGATAAATTGTCTGGCACATTCAAAACAGCCCAGGAGCCAGGCTCGAGAACTCGCAACAGAACAGCCTGGACCTCGGGGCCGGCGCCAACCAGCAGGGCATTCTTAACGGCAAACGGCCGCCTCTCGGCATTCGTGGCAGAATTCATCTATTTTCCAGGGCAGACAGTTTTTGCGCGAACGACAGCGATGGAATCAACATCCAGACCGTGAGAGGCGCGACGCCAGTCGCCCAGGTTTTCATGACAATCTTCCTCAAGATTCCGACGGCGCATCCTATTTCGGCCTGGGATCGTATCGAATTAAGCCTAAAGCATTCAGTCCTAAGCTGCGCACTGGCACTTCTGTCAGTGGAACATAGTGGTATGTCGAGCGAAGCTTAATCCCGGGTCTTCCACAAAATTACAAGGAGAGAGAGCATGCAAAGCAGTCTATTCACGCGGATAGTGCTAGTCAGCGCATTGTTGGTGTCCAGCATTTCGATATCTGCCCAGACGTCCCAGAGCACCCCTGGGGGGGCAGGCACACCACCCAAGGTCGCGAGCGAACAGGACATCCAGTTGCTACGGGAGGACATTCGCGCTCATCGGAAACAGATCACGGCCTCGAACATGACTCTCACGCCTGATGAAGCAACCAAATTCTGGCCGATCTATGACCAATACATTCAGGAAACGATCAAGATCAACGATGACCGGTGGGCGCTGATCAAGGATTATGCCGCAAACTACAACTCCCTGACCGACCAACACGCGCAGGATTATGTGAAGCGGGCCGTGGCTGTTGATCAGCAGTTCACATCCCTGCGGGCAAAGTACGTGTCGATATTCCAGAAGGTTATTTCGCCCAAGAAGAGCGCGCAGTGGTATCAGATTGACCATCGGATTGACTTGCTGATCAATTTGCAGTTAGCGGCTCTGATTCCAATTGCAGACACCACGAAGTAGAGCTGTGTGCGAGGTTGTTGTCGAAGCAATTGTCGCCTTGTCATCTTTAAGTCAGGCGATATCGCCTTCGAATATGGAACGGGCGCGGACCCATTGGAGACCTTGAGTCAGAACCATAAGGACGCAGACCCTGGTAGCCAGCGAGGCACCATGGCAGCTGTTGCATGAGGCAAAGGTAATTGGATCCCCTCATTAATCTGAGATTATGAGTCACACGAACCTGCTTGAAGAAATCAAGGTAGAGTCCGTTTTTCATCCGTCGGATTTTTCCCAGGCGAGCGAAGTTGCCTTCGCGCACGCCCTGAAAATCGCTCCGGTGGCCAAGGCCAAACTAACAGTGCTTCATGTCCAGGCGGTTCCCGGTACCGAATGGCAGGACTTCCCCGGCGTCCGCGATACACTCGAGCGATGGGGGCTCATCCCGAAAGGAAGCCCCAAGAGCGCTGTCGGGCAACTCGGTATCGGTGTCGACAAAGTTATCGCATCGGGCAAGGATCCGGTCAAAATGTGTCTCGGTTTTCTCGAGAAGCATCCTGGGGATCTGATCGTGCTGGCAGTGCATCAGCATGAAGACCGCATGCTGTGGATGGATAAGTCTGTAGGCAAGCCGATCGCGCGCGAGGCCGGGCAAATCACGCTCTTCATACCCTATGGAGTGGAGGGCTTCGTCTCGCGACAAGACGGCTCCATCTCACTCCGGAACATCCTCATCCCGGTTACCAGCAAGCCCCGTCCGCAGCCGAGCATAGAAGCCGCCGCGCGTCTGATCCGCAACCTCCAACTCCCTGCTGGCGAGGTCACACTGCTTCACGTGGGACCTGCTGCCGAAGCGCCATCGGTGAAGCTCCCGGACACCGACTGGATTTGGAACAGCGTGGCCAAGGGCGGCGAACCGGCTGACACCATCCTGCAAACCGCCACGGAGCTTCGCGCAGATCTTATCGTGATGACGACCGATGGTCCTGACGGATTTCTCGACGGCCTGCGCGGGACCACGTCCGAACGCGTGCTGCGAAAAGCGCTTTGTCCCGTTGCGAACCTGCCCGTGGGGTCCATGTTGGGCTGAGCCTGCACAGGCTGACAGCGCATAGACGCCCATTCGTAGAGCAATTGAAATGAAGTGCAGTCGGGCTGAAGGCCTTCGGATGCGCCATCGTGATGTGTTTCAAGTCTGATGGCTGTCTACGAGTGTGATGGAAGCGTTCAACGGTAATCTGGGTGAATGGTTCGCTTACGCCGCGCGACGCTTTATTCTTGCCATCTGTACGATGGTCGATGGAATACGGACGCGCCTGACTTGACCTGATTGCCGGTCCAGGGCGTCTATAAATACCAAGTTTTCACCGACGCTGACTGGGTCGGACACCAAGTCAAATACCTTTCCGTAGAGCCTCACCTGATTATTTTGAGCATAGCCCAGGCGTTTTATCGTTTCGCAGAGCGTGTCCGTTTTGCTTGGCTCACGGTACTCCTCGTGCTCATCTTCGAACCGGGAATGGTCATCGAATTGGGTACTCCTCATGCGGCGAACCTGCCGGATTCGGCGCCCAGTTTCGGGTCCGACGAGTGTGCGCCGTCAGAATGCTCTTGCTTGTCTGCGCTGCCTGTCTTCTCGGATAATTCGCCCTCAACCGAGTCACGTTTTTGCTCGATTACTGCAATCCAATCTCGTACCCATTTAGCAAACTCTTCGTTTTCCTTGTGCCTGGGTGTCATAGACTCCTTCGGACGAACAACCATACTAGCGGGCTGCTGCGGGGGGCTAGAACTGGGTGTTTGTGCAGGTCGAGCCCAAAAAAGAGCCATCTTTTCTAACTAGAGGGAATGAGCAGGCCGGTGGCAGCAAAGTTCCTGGGCCACTACGCGTAGTTTTGCTAGTTGTTTCAGATCCAAGTCTTCTTTACTTTGACGCTCAGCACCACCTCAGTTCAGACGCGCTACCCCTATCACACACTCAATACTGTGATCCACACCACATTTTAGGAACCGGCCTGAAACAATCGCCAAAAGGAGACTCTCCTATGCTACTGGAAGGCTGGTTTTCAGCGATAAGACAGCGTTGCAGTCGACCGTTCCGACGATCAGGCGATGAAGAAGGCGCCGAGATCAGGAGATTGCTGCAGGAGTTGCTTGACCTTGAAAAGCCGGCCGAAAAGGCCACCGCTCAAGTCCCAGTCGACCTTCGCCACGGTCGCCTTCACCGCTGATGCGGGCTTGTGCTTTTGCTACGCACGTGCAGCCACTACTCGGCCTGTGGTGTGGTCCGCCTCGGCGGTGTTCCAGACGGTGTCGGTTGACAACGTTAAGACTCCTTTTCTGCTGTCGTAGGGCGGAATTTCCTGCTCGACGAAACAGGTCACGGTGGCGATACAATCCTTCTCGTTAGCTGTCCTGCGCTCCGTCTCCAAGGTTCGCCCAAAGAACGACCACAGACCGAGGGCCGGCTCGATATGTGGAATCAGGAGGAAGAGTGGGTGCTTCTTGCCACGCGACTATGTCCTCGGGTGCTTCTTGAAAAGTGTCGATCCATCGCCTCCAGGAGAGTCGTTCACCTGTTCCCGACCGGGGAAGTTCGAAGTCAAGACTCTCCCAATAAGCGTTGAAAATGAAATAAACAAGCAGGGCTTCCTTTGGTAACGCGGCACTGAGGGCGACACTGTGCGAGTGATCGCTCCAGTCCGGTTGGTTGAGTTTAACTCCATGCCAACCCTTGATTCCCGTGCGGATTAATTGAATCAGCGTCATTCGGTCGCGCTCGGCGCCGGAATCTCTTTGTGCTCGCCTGGCGATGAGCAACTTCACGAAACGATGCACATCCGAGTGCTTCACGAGTAAAGACCAATCAAACCAATTCCCTTCGTTGTCCAGGCAGTAAGCGTTGTTGTTCCCGTGCTGGGTTCGGCGCACTTCATCGCCCATCAAGAACATAGGAAGGCCAAGAGAAAGCATGGTGACGGTCATAAAATTTTTCACTTGGCGGGTTCGGAGTCGCTCAATTTCAGCATCCGTGGTTGGGCCCTCGACACCACAGTTCCAGCTCCGATTGTCATTGCTGCCGTCACGGTTTTCCTCACCATTGGCATCGTTATGCTTACCGTTGTATGAGACCAGGTCATTCAGCGTAAATCCATCGTGACAGACAACGAAGTTGACGCTCTGCTCCGCTTCGCGCTCCTCATCCCGATAGATCTCATGGCTGCCGAGGAGTCGGTCTGCGAAGACCCGTAGTGATCCTTCGTCACCGCGGATGAAACTCCGTACGTCATCGCGAAAACGTCCGTTCCATTCCTTCCAGCTATCCCCGACAAAGCTGCCGACTTGGTAAAGTCCGGCAGCATCCCAAGCTTCAGCGATCATTTTTGTCCCGGCGAGAGTTGGATCAGACTCAATATCCCAGAGCACAGGAGGATCGGACATCACTTGACCGGTGGAATCGCGCGCAAGGATCGATGCGAGATCAAAACGGAAGCCATCCACGTGCATTTCTTCGACCCAATAGCGGAGACAATCCACGATCATGCGGCGCACGACCGGATGATTGGCGTTAAGCGTATTCCCTGTTCCGCTGTAGTTGGCATAGTGCGAGCGATCATGCTCCAAAAGGTAGTAGACGCCGTTGTCCAGGCCACGAAAACTCAATGTCGGTCCACCATGATCACCTTCAGTGGTGTGATTGAAGACGACATCCAAGATCACTTCAATCCCGGCTCGGTGCAAAGACTTGACCATATCGCGAAATTCGTCCACCGCGCCCAGGGGATCCTGCCGAGAACTGTACGCATGGTGTGGCGCGAAAAAAGAGACGGGCGCATAACCCCAATAGTTGACGCGACCTGCCAGGGAATCCTGCGGATCGAACTGAAACACAGGGAGGAGTTCGACAGCCGTGATGCCCAGGTCCTGGAGATACGGGATTTTCTCGATCAAACCGCGGAAAGTGCCGCTTGTCGCTTCCGGGACGCCGGAGGTGGAATGTTGCGTAAAACCCTTCACATGCATCTCGTAGACGATCGTCTGCGAAGACGGCCGTCTGAGTGGTGTGTCGCCTTCCCAGTCGTACAGACTTATATCGACGACTACGCTTTTCATCGCTGTGGCGGCATTGTCACCTTCTTGGCGCGCCGCTTCACGGGAGTAGTTTCGAGGAACAGCGACTCCGCGACCATACGGGTCGAGCAAGACTTTTGTCGGATCAAAACGCAAGCCTTTCGCGGGATCGAATGGCCCGTGAACCCGATACCCATACAGCTGCCCCACCCGCAAGCCCGGAATGAAGACATGCCAATAGTGATAGGTGCGATTGGTGGTTGGATCCAACCGGATCACGTGCGCGGGTTGCCCGTCATCCTTGTGATCGAAGAACAGTAGTTCGATACCTGAAGCATCACGAGAGTACAAACTAAAATTGACGCCGTCGGAGGAGACTGTGGCGCCAAGAGGTGCGCTTCGCCCTACACTTGCGGCGAGAACTAAGCCGAGTTGATCATCTCGTTGCGGGACGGTTCTGAGCATATCATCACCGAGAATGCCGTGTTCTGCATTGCGGATCTGCCACATCGCATGGTCCGAATATGTTGCCCGTAAATCGTCGGTCACGCCAAGCCAGGGTGGCGTACTGACGATGCGCATCCCTCGCGCCACGCCGGAAAGAACCCGTCTATTCGGTCAGCCGGCAGCTTTTTCCAGCAGGACGCCAGTGGAACCAACGACCGACATCAGCTCATTCCAAGATTTCACGAACGACTGTGCACCCTCGTCCTGAAGCTGAGCAGCCAGGGAGTCGATGTTGATGCCAGCGTCTGCGAACCTCGATAGCACTTCTTCGCTGTCACCTCCACCGGCTGGCAGAATCGATCCGAGATCTTTGCGATTGGCGAGCGCATTCAAAGTGGCTTCGGGCATCGTGTTCACCGTGAACGGAGCCGCGAGGGCTTTGACGTATAAAACATCGGATGCAGTTGGGTCCTTTGTCCCGGTGCTGGCCCACAAGAGGCGTTGCGGATAAGCGCCAGCGTTGTAGACTCGGTGCCAGCGAGGCGAACTGAGCAAATCGCGGGCCGCCTTGTAAGTGCGCATGGCGATAGCAATCCCGAGCTTATGATTCAATTCGCGGGGAGCTTTCCCTTTGACCGTGGCATCCCAGCGACTGACAAACACCGACGCTACCGAGCCAACATTTGGTTTGAGTCCAGCTTCGATGCGCCGTTCGATTCCCCGAAGGAACGCCTCGGCTGCTGCCAGATAGTGGTCGCTTGAGAATAGGAGAGTGACGTTGACAGGAATTCCAGCAAAGATCGCCTCCTCGATGGCGGGCAGCCCTTCCTTGGTGCCCGGAATTTTGATAAGGAGGTTCGGGCGCCCGGCACGAGCATGCAGTTCTTTGGCGGCGGCCAAGGTTTTGGCGGTGTCATACGCGAGCAGCGGTGAGACTTCGAGCGAAACCCATCCGTCCACACCGTTTGTACGGTCATAGATCGGGCGAAACAGATCGGCAGCTCGCGTAAGGTCCTCCAGAGCTAGTTCAAAAAAAACTTCCTCAGCGGATTTATCCTGGGCGAACTTCGTGCGAATGGCAGCACTGTAAGCAGAGCTGTTCTTAATGGCTTGATTAAAAATGGTGGGGTTCGAGGTCAGCCCTGTTACCGATAGATCATCGATGTAGCGCTTTAGCGTGCCGCTGTCGAGCAAGTCGCGCGTTATATTGTCGAGCCAGATGCTCTGTCCCAGGTTGTGGAGCAGTTGCGTTGCTTTCATTTGTTACCTCCATCAAGGTCCCCAAGAAGTTGTTCGAGCCGAAGGTCACATTGCGGCGCCAACCTGATTCGCGATTGGCTGGCGCTGGGGCGCATGCAAGCGATTTGAAGTTGCCGTCACATCTCGAAGTCGCTGGAAAGTCGGGCTGTGCAGCATCTCGTCAGTGCAGCGCCAACGCCAGTGTGCATCACTAGGTCCGGCAAGTTCATCCGTCCCTCGGTTCCCAGGTTCAGCAGGTCTTGCAAAGTCCGGCAGGGAGGACGTAAATCTTATTGCCTGTGTTTGATCGGGCATACCTTGTCCTTTCCTGCCAAGAGCAAGCGTCACCGCAGTGCGTTGTTCACGATTTCCTGCGCCTCATTTACAAGTGCGTCTAAGTGGGACTGGTCCCTGAAGCTCTCCGCATAAATCTTGTAGACGTTCTCCGTACCCGAAGGCCGGGCGGCAAACCATCCGCTGGAAGCGACTACCTTGAGACCACCAATTGCGGCATCGTTGCCGGGCGCACGAGTCAGCTTGGCAATAATGGGCTCTCCCGCTAGACTCGCCTCCCGAACACTTTCGGGGGACAATCTGAGAAGCCTTGCCTTCTGCTCGGGAGTAGCCGCCGCGTCGATGCGCGTGTAGTAAGGTGTGCCGAACTCTTTGGTCAGTTCGAGATAGTGTTCGCCGGGGTCCTTACCCGTGCAGGCGGTGATCTCTGCAGCCAATAGATCCATGATCACCCCATCTTTGTCCGTCGTCCAAGCTGTTCCGTCGCGTCTGAGGAAACTTGCACCAGCACTCTCCTCGCCGCCGAAACAACATGATCCGTCGAACAAGCCCTGCACGAACCACTTAAAACCCACAGGGACCTCTGACAGTGCGCGATCGAATTTCTGCGCCACGCGATCGATCATGCAACTGCTGACTAACGTCTTGCCCACCACCGCGTGAGCGGGCCACTGCGGACGGTGTGTGAGCAAGTAGCCGACAGCTACTGCGAGGTGATGATTTGGGTTCATGAGCCCGGCGGAGGGCGTAACGATACCGTGCCGGTCCGAATCTGGGTCGTTGGCAAATGCGACGCGAAAATCATTCTTCAGGCCGACGAGGCGGGCCATCGCATACGGGCTGGAACAGTCCATGCGGATCTTGCCGTCGTGGTCGAGTGTCATGAATGAGAAGGTAGGATCCAGAATCGGGTTTACGACCTCGATGTCCAGTCCGTAAACGGAATTGATGACCTCCCAATAAGGAAGAGACGCTCCGCCCAGCGGATCCACTCCCAACTTGATACCAGCGTCGCGAATCGCATCCATGTCAACCACGTTCCGCAAATCGCGCACATAGGGCGAAATAAAATCCTCCTGATGCGTGCTCGCCGCGCGAAGTGCTTTGTTGTACGGAACTCGCTTTACGTCGGCATTGTCCGCGCGCAGCAGTTCATTGGCACGATCCTCTACCCATCGAGTAACGTCGGTATCAGCGGGGCCACCATTGGGTGGGTTGTACTTAAGCCCTCCGTCCTCCGGAGGATTATGAGACGGCGTGATGACGACGCCGTCCGCAAGGTGATCCTTGCGGCGACCATGGTTGTAGACAAGGATGGCTCGCGAGATGACGGGCGTAGGAGTCACGCCGTCCTCTTGCTGAATGAGGGTTTGCACGTTGTTGGCTGCTAAAACCTCGATTGCCGTGCGCTGAGCTGGTGAGGAGAGCGCGTGAGTGTCTTTGCCTATATAAAGAGGACCGTCGGTGCCTTGGTCGCGCCGGTAATCGCAAATGGCCTGCGTGATCGCCAGAACGTGGGCCTCGGTGAAGGTGCCATGTAAGGACGAGCCTCGGTGCCCGCTGGTCCCGAAGCTGACCAATTGATTGCGGTCATCGAGGTCGGGTCGACGTGAAAAGTAGTCACGTTCGAGTCGTGCCAAATCAACTTGCATTTCCCGGGGCGCCGGCTTTCCTGCGAGTGGAGAGATCTTCACTTTGCTTCTCGGTTCACCTGCCCAAGGCCGGGCCTCTATGGCACTGGACATGGTTTCACGTTCCAGATCTCGGCGGCATACTCCGTGATCGTGCGGTCGGTGGAGAACTTCCCTGAACTCGCCACATTTAAGATGGCCTTTCGCGCCCAAGCGTCCTGGTCGCTATATAAGTCGAGCAGCCGCTTGTCCGCCTCCAGATAGGGTTTCAAATCGGCCAGGTGCATGTAGTGGTCGCCGTGCGCCAACAACGTGTCGTGAAGCTCCGAGAAAACGCCCGGCTCATAGCGGCTGAAGTGGTCGGATCGGATCAGATCCAATGCGGCACGCGTCTCCGGCTCATTGTCGTAGTGCCACTGTGGGCTGTACCAAGAACGACTTTGAACCACTTGCTCCGCCGTGAGGCCGAATAGGAAAAAGTTTTCCTCACCTGCTTCCTCGGCCATCTCGATGGTGGCGCCGTCCCGAGTGCCGATGGTCAGAGCCCCGTTCATCATGAACTTCATATTGCTCGTACCACTCGCTTCGTATCCCGCCGTGGAGATCTGGTTCGAAACATCCGTCGCAGGGATGAGCCGCTCCGCCTGCGAAACGTTGTAGTCCGGCAGGAATAGAACCTTTAGCCGGCCCCTCACAGCAGGATCGCCATCAATCGTGCGGGCAAGGTTGTTGATGAACTTGATGATGAGCTTAGCTAGCCGGTAAGCGGGTGCCGCCTTGCCAGCGAAAAGGAACGTACGGGGAGTCATGTCGATGTCGGGGTTTGCACGCAGACGGTTATACAAAACCACGATCCGCAACGCATTGAGCAATTGCCGCTTGTACTCGTGGATACGCTTGACCTGGCTATCCACGATGGTGTTCGGATCAACCACGAAACCCGTTGTAGATCTGAGCCAATCGACAAACTGCAACTTGGCCTGCTGTTTGGCCTTGCGGAAAGTGTCGCGGAACCCCTTGTCTTCGGCAAGAGGCTTGAGCTTGCTCAATTGGCTGAGATCGCTGATCCATGCGTCTCCGATTGCGTCAGTTAGTGTGCGGGCGAGTGCGGGGTTGGAAAGCAGCAACCAGCGCCTGGGTGTGACTCCGTTGGTCTTATTGTTGAAACGCTCGGGGAACATCTCCGCCAAGTCTTTGACCGTTATCGTTCGTAGCAGCTCGGAGTGAATCGCAGCGACTCCGTTGGTGCTGTGGGACCCGACGATGGCCAGGTTTGCCATTCGAACCTTGCGCTGAGTACCGTCCTCTATCAAGCTCGAGCGCACTGTCCGTCCTTCATCCCCAGGAAAGCGGCTCCGAACCTCGTCGAGCAGACGGCTGTTTATCTCAAAGATGATCTGCAGATGGCGCGGGAGCATGTTCTCAAACCACACGAGTGGCCATTTCTCGAGAGCTTCGGGCAGCAAGGTATGGTTCGTGTATGCAAGTGTCTTTTGCGTCAGGTCCCAGGCCAACTCCCATCCAAGGTGGGCGTCGTCCAGCAGAATTCGCATCAACTCGGGGACTGCGAGTGCCGGGTGCGTGTCATTGAGCTGGATGGCTACCTTTTCTGGAAGCCTCTCCCAATCATCATTGCTGCGCCGGAAGCGCCGCACCAGATCGGCCAATGAAGCGGCGACCAGGAAATACTCCTGCACGAAGCGGAGTGCCTGCCCCATGCTGGTAGAGTCGTCGGGATAAAGCACTCTGGTTATGGACTCGGCGGCAAGACTCTCAGCGAGTGCTGCGACGAAGTCTCCGCTACTGAATTCCTGAAAATCAAAATAATCAGGCGCGGCTGCGGCCCAGAGCCGTAGTGTGTTAATCGTCTTTCCGCCGTAGCCCACGACTGGCCGATCAAATGGAACGCCGATCAAGCTTGACGGTCGGCCGGGCAGGGCACGCAAGCTGCCGCCGTGCAGCTCGAACGAGCAGTTCAGTTTGATCTCCACCGTATCCTGCAGGCGGGCGACTTCCCACGGATCGGCGCGACGAAGCCAATTGTCCGGTGTCTCCAGCTGCCATCCGTCTTGCATGGATTGTTTGAAGATGCCGTACTCGTAACGCAAACCGTAGCCCATGGCCGGGAGTTGCAGGGTCGCCATGGAGTCGAGAAAGCACGCAGCCAAACGCCCCAGTCCCCCATTTCCTAGCCCGGCATCAGGCTCCTGCTCCACCAGTTGAAGCCAATCTACATTTTTTTGTCGGACGGCATCTTTCGCAACGGGATCAAGCAGAAGGTTGATGACGTTGTTGCTGAGCGAGCGGCCAATCAGGAACTCCATCGAGAGATAGTACGCACGCTTGGCATTCTCATGCTCGTATGTGTTCTCAGTACGTACCCAACGTTGCGAAAGGATGTCCCGGACTGAGTGGGCAAAGGCTTCGAACCTCATCCGGGCATCCGAAGCAGTGGGATCGACGACATTGTCAAAAGCGAGATGGCGCTCATAAAGCGCATTGTCCGTACCGGAGAACTGAACTGGGCCACAGCCGTACTGCTGGATGAGCTTTGCAATCTGTTGGGGCGCCGTTGGGATTGGTACGACGGCCGCGGACTTTGTAGCTGTTAGACTCTCCGGGGGTGCGACAGGTTTTGTGCTCATTGTTAATATCCTTTTTCTGTGCGATCAGCTTTGCTTTCTAAACTGCGCTCCTGGCCTACGCTGCCACATGATGTGTGTCGTTCCACAACTGGATGACTGGCTGTGAAAGGTCGTGCTCGTAGCCAAGGACGCTCAGACTTGCTGTGCTCAGCATGAAATACCTCGCGTTGGCTGACAATTCCAGACCCAGCCAGCGGCTAGCCAATACCCGAATGAAATGTCCACTGGAAAACAGCAGGACGTCTGCGTTGATTGAGCGCACGCGACTCAGAGCGCGATCAGCACGAGTTGCGACCTGTTGCGGTGATTCACCTCCCGGGCAACCGTCTCGGAACAATTGCCAGTTCGGACACTCCGCACGGATGTCACTGGTGCGGCGCCCCTCATATTCACCGTAATCCCATTCGACCAAGTCGGGATCAACTTCAGCAACCGCTGCGAAGCCCGCCAGTTCGCAAGTGTGGCGCGCCCGCTGCAAAGGACTTGTGAACACCTTTTCGAAAACCAACCCCTTAAGACGCTCACCGAGCTGCCCGGCTGTGCGCTGACCGCGCTCGGTGAGCGGTAGATCAGTAAGACCGGTGTGCTGGCCGGTCAGACTCCATGCGGTCTCACCGTGACGAGCGAGATAGACAGCCGGAAGACTCTCGCTCATTCCTCGGTTCCTCCAGCGCGATGAGTTATCGCAGTCGCGTATTCCAAGCCAAGCTCGCTGCCCTCCGACACATGCCAACCGGCAATCACGCCGGCCAAGTCCATTGATCGAGCTCGGGCATATCCACGCCATGCTCGTAAGCGTAGTTCTGGCTCTTGATCTGCATATTGCGAAGTGTTTCTTTGGCGTGAGCGCCCGCCACCTGCAGCGTGGGCACCCGGTCAATGACGTCGATGGCCAGGCTAAAACGATCGATCTGATTCTGGATGGCCAAATCGAGAGGTGTATTGATGTTTCCTTTTTCCTTGTAACCACGCACGTGCAGGTTCTTGTGGTTGGTACGTCGGTAGGTCAAGCGATGAATCAACCAGGGATAGCCGTGGAAGTTGAAGATGATCGGTTTATCTTTCGTGAACAAGCTGTCGAAGTCCCGGTCCGAGAGTCCGTGGGGGTGCTCTGTCGAGGGGACGAGTCTGTAGAGGTCCACTACGTTCACGAAGCGGATCTTGAGATTAGGGAAGTGCTCACGAAGCAACACTACCGCCGCCAGCGCCTCCTTGGTTGGAATGTCACCCGCACAGGCCATCACTACATCGGGCTCCGAGCCCTGGTCGTTGCTCACCTTCTGCCAAATGCTGATGCCCTTGGTGCAATGCGTAATGGCCTCGTCCATGGTCATGTATTGGAGGTGCTTCTGCTTGTCGGACACAATCACGTTGATGTAGCCCGTACTCTTGAGGCAGTGATTGGCGACACTCAGCAGGGTGTTTGCGTCGGGCGGCAGGTAGATCCGACAAACATCCGGGCTCTTGTTGACCACTAGGTCGAGGAACCCCGGGTCCTGGTGGGTAAAACCGTTGTGATCCTGTCGCCAGACTGTGGAGGTAATCAGCAAGTTGAGCGAAGACACGGGTGCACGCCAAGGTAGATCCGCAGAACTCGCGAGCCACTTGGCATGCATGTTGAACATGGAGTCGATGACATGGACAAAGGCTTCGTAGGTGGAAAAGAATCCGTGTCTGCCGGTTAAAAGGTAGCCTTCAAACCAGCCTTCCAAAGTGTGTTCGGAAAGCATTTCGAGCACTCTGCCATCAGGGGATAATTCGCCTCCGTCGGCATCCTCCGGCCGGTAGTCGGCCAACCAGAGTTTTTTGCTTACCTCGTAGATGGCATCCAATTTGTTTGAGCTATTTTCGTCCGGTCCAAAAACGCGAAAGTTACTCGGATTTTGGCGCATTATGTCGCGCAGAAATCGGCCAAGGGGTCGGGTGTTCTCAGCGGCAGCCTGCCCGGGCTTTTCCACTTGGATGGCATAGTCACGGAAGTCAGGCAGACGCAGGGCCTTTCGCCGCAAACCTCCATTGGCGTGAGGATTGGCACCCATTCGGCGCGTACCCGTCGGGGCCATTGCTCTTAACTCTGGGATCAGCCGCCCCTCTTCATCGAATAACTCCTGCGGTCGGTAGCTGCGCATCCAGTCTTCCAGCAGTTTCAAATGGGCGGGCTTCTCGCGTACGCCCGCAAGCGGCACCTGGTGAGCACGCCAGAAACCCTCTACTCTGTGACCGTCCACTTCTTTCGGGCCGGTCCACCCCTTCGGGGTGCGGAGCACGATCATCGGCCAATGCGCCCGGGTGGCCTTGCCACTCGCACGAGCCTCTTCCTGTATGCGTCGAATCTCGAGCACGCAGTCTTCCAGCGTGCCCGCCATTTCCTGGTGCATCAAATCGACATCGTCGCCCTCCACGAAATGTGGGACCCAACCGTAGCCCTTGAATAGGTGCTCCAATTCCTCGCGGGACACGCGCGCCAGGAGGGTCGGGTTGTTGATCTTGTAGCCGTTTAGATTGAGGATCGGCAGAACGGCGCCGTCGCGAATGGGATTCAGAAACTTGTCGGAATGCCAGGAGGTGGCTAATGGCCCCGTTTCTGCTTCACCGTCGCCCACCACGACCGCCACCAGCAGGTCGGGATTATCAAAGGCTGCTCCGAAAGCGTGCGAGATGCTGTAACCCAACTCGCCCCCTTCATGGATCGAGCCGGGGGTTTCAGGAGTGCAATGGCTGCCGATACCACCTGGGAAGGAGAAATCCCTGAAGAACACGCGCATGCCCTCCGCGTCTTCGCTCTTGCTTGGGTAAATCTCGGAATACGCACCCTCCAGATAGACCGGCCCTAGAACCCCCGGCGCGCCGTGGCCAGGACCAGCGAGAAAGATTGCATTGAGATCGTATTTCTTGATAAGGCGATTCAGATGAACATAGGTAAAGCTCAGGCCGGTACTGGAACCCCAGTGGCCCAGTAGCCGATTCTTGATGTGTTCTGGCTTGAGGGGTTCACGAAGCAGAGGATTCTCCCGCAGATAGATCATGCCCACAGCGAGGTAATTGCACGCACGCCAGTATGCGTCGATTTTGCGCCGCTCCTCGGTAGATAGGGGATGCGTGGTACTGGGGCTGACACCGCCCCTCTTTCGTGCATTCACATCAGCGAGTGTTGCTTCCATGACTCCTCCAATTCGTTGTCTGCGTTTACGGTCAAGAGCGGGCTTCTTGTGCTGCAGAAGTGCGGTTATTGCTCAAGGCCATGCCGGCACATGCATCCCCACTTTTCTTCATTCGATGAGCGGCATCGTCGGCTATCTGAGCATCGGGATCAGCCCCAACAAATCCAGAGAATTTCGGCGAAGCAGTCAGCTACTGAAGAGAAGACGTGCAATAACAAATGGTTACCACCTCTCTGGGCTTGATTAACGAGACGGTGGACAAACTCACAATCGCCTTGAACAGGCAGGTAGGCTAACGGTAAACACTCTTGGAACTGCGGCCAACTGTCAAAAGTGTCAGGATCGCCAACCGAAACAATTATTTGTAAATTATCCGGCCCCCTGAAAACGTTTCCGCTCGATCCAGACTCCTACAGGACCACCCGCCAGCGTACCCTGGACTAGCTCCATGTCTGCGACAGACTCTACTGCTGCGTCGACGGGAATTTGTCACGCGTCTCACTCGGCGGAATTTGACTAGTCCGAGTGCACCGAAAGCCCCTCTCTTCCTAGGAGGGCTACGGGCGACGGCTGGTAGTTTTCACAGTGGCGTTGTGTGGCGTCTGGGTCAACTATTTTGCGTAGCGATGTACAGGGTTAGTACCTGATCCCTGCTCAGCACACACCCAGGCCGCGCGGGGTTCTCATTTATCTCTTCTCCACCCATGCCGCCTTTGCACAATAAGAATGGTCGCTGAAGAATCCTCCTTACAATCAGGGCCGGGGCGATGGTTGTAACAAGGGCATTAACCGGGAGCTAACAGTCAACGGCATCAAATAGGATTCACCGACGCAAAACCAATTGGAACCCAAAAGGGGTTGCATTGGATACGATGCCGGCGGAGGTTACCTACTTTGTTCTCACCGTCAGGGCGCTTGATTCTTGGATTACTATTGGCAATATTCTGTGCACCCTGTGGCACGTGTTATTCCGTTCTTACGCATGAAGCTATTATCGATGCTGCGTGGAAGGACGGCATAGCCCCTTTACTCTTGAACCGATTCCCTGACTCGTCTCCACAGGACCTAATGCAGGCCCACGCTTATGCCTACGGTGGTGCAATTATTCAGGATTTGGGTTACTACCCCTTCGGCAGTCACTTCTTCAGTGACCTCACACATTATGTTCGAAGCGGTGACTTTGTACTTGCGTTGATCGCAGAATCAAGGGATCTAAATGAATACGCATTCGCACTGGGTGCCCTGTCGCACTACGCTGCCGACACCTCCGGGCACGAACTTGCCACCAACCGAGCGGTTGCAATCGTGTATCCCGGTCTGGCGAAGAAATATGGTCCCATCGTAACTTATCAGGAAAAACCGTCCGCACACATGAAGGTGGAATACGGTTTCGATGTGGACCAGGTCGCAGAAGGGAGCTACGCGCCCAAAGCCTATCATGACTTTATTGGCTTTGAGGTTTCAAAGCCGGTTCTCGAAAGGGCGTTCGCAAGAACCTATTCGCTCGATATGTCGAGTGTCTTTTTCCACGTGGATCTATCCATCGGCAGCTATCGCCACGCTGTTTCGACGGTGATTCCACGCATGACCAAAGTGGCATGGCATCTCAAGAAAGATGAGATTCAGAACAGCCACCCCAGCGAGACGAAGAAGGAATTCATCTACAACATCTCAAATTCGGGGTACCGCAAGGAGTGGGGCCGCGTCTATGAAAAGCCGGGCTTCTTCGCTCGCCTCAAGGCATTCTTTTTGCGCGTGGTGCCAAAAGTTGGCCCGTTCAGCGGTCTCGCGTTTCATCCGCCCACACCGGCCGTTGAACAGTTGTATATGAACAGCTTCAACAAAACCTTGGACCACTATCGAGCGCTGCTCTTGGCGCAACGGGAAGACCGGCTCCAATTGCCTAACGACAACCTTGATACCGGAGCTGTCACCGGAGCAGCCGCTTATAGGCTCACCGACGAAACTTATGCCAAGTTGCTCGACAAGACGAGCGGCAAACCTGTCTCCGAGGCTCTACGTCGGGACCTTCTCTCCTATTACGCCGATCTCGAGAAGCCTTTTGCAACCAAACGTAACTCGAATGCATGGAATGAACTGCTAAAGGAATTAGCTATCCTGAAATCGACGCCCGTCCTGGGAATTTCGCTCTTCACCGAGCCATCTCCACTGTCTGCATGTTTCATTCACGAATCGTGGCGTGAGCCAACGAAGGGCGGACGGAGCAGAGATTGACCTCGAACCAATCGACGGCATCGGACCGGCGAGTCTCCACATGCAGGCGATCGCCATTGACATTCTTGTGCCTGGGACTCCCCACCGCACAACTGAGAAATGCAGTTCTGACAGCGACGTACGAGGTGGTGTCGGCTACGATGCAGTGCTTGACCGTTCGTGCACGTCGAGGAGGGACACGTCCGGCGCCGGTAGCGCGGGGTTGTCGCCACTCCTTCAGTTGCGCGGTGTGCAGGGAGACGGACAAACTGACCGGCCAGCTCCGCCGTTAGGCCAGAGGATTTGCACGCGGCGGTCCCGGTTTGGGGCCAGCGCCCACTCCAAAGTCCGTGAACCGGGTTGTATACGAGCCATGACTAAGTCGCTCTCCTCTCATCCCGTCGACACTGGCGCCACCGCCCGTCATGCGGTGCAGGCGAATCAAACCGGCTGGACACGCTGGCTTCCCGGGTTGAACACTCTTCGTCAGTACGAGTCATCCTGGCTGCGACAAGACCTTGTGGCCGGCCTCGTAATGACGACCATGCTCGTGCCAGTCGGTATTGCATACGCCGAGGCATCGGGCATACCGGGTATCAACGGCCTCTATGCGACCATCGTGCCGCTGCTCGCGTACGCGCTATTCGGTCCGAGCCGCATCCTGGTGCTCGGCCCGGACTCGGCGCTGGCCCCCGTGATCCTCACAGTCGTCCTGCCGCTTTCGGCCGGCGACCCGCAACGTGCTGTGGCCCTGGCCGGAATGATGGCTATTGTCTCCGGCGTCGTATGCGTTGCCGCGGGCTTGGCGCGTCTGGGCTTCATCACCGAGCTGCTCTCAAAGCCGATCCGCTATGGCTACATGAACGGAATCGCTCTGACGGTACTGCTGAGCCAAGTCCCGAAGCTCTTCGGTTTCTCTGTCACGGCAAACGGCCCGCTGCGCCAAGTATGGGGAATCATCGGTAAGGTACTCGCAGGGAGTACAAACGTCGTGACGCTCGCGATTGGCGCCGGTACGCTCGCGCTAATACTGTTGTTGAAGCGCTGGCCGCGCGTCCCGGGCATTCTGATAGCTGTTTCAGCGGCCACTCTTCTAGTCGCCGTATTCCGTCTCGCGACCCGCGGGGGAGTGTCCGTGCTCGGTTCTCTCCCTCAGGGATTGCCCTTGCCGCGCCTTCCTTTCGTACACGTCGACGACCTGGGACCAATCCTCATGGGCGGTCTCGCGGTCGCCCTCGTTTCGTTCGCGGACACAAGTGTGCTTTCTCGAACCTATGCTACGCGTTTGCGTTCGCCGGTCAACCCGAACCAGGAAATGGTGGGACTTGGCGTTGCCAATCTCGCCGCGGCATTCTTTCAGGGCTTCCCCATCAGCAGCAGTTCATCGCGCACGCCAGTCGCCGAAGCGGCGGGTGCCAGGACACAGTTGACCGGAGTCGTGGGCGCTCTTGCGATCGCATTGCTATTGGTCTTTGCACCCAATCTGCTCCGATACCTGCCGCACACCGCCCTAGCTGCGGTCGTTATCGCCGCAGCCATCGGCCTGATCGAAGTGTCCGACTTGCGACGAATCTATCGCATCCAACGCTGGGAATTCTGGCTTTCGATGGTGTGCTTCGCGGGCGTAGCCGTGCTCGGTGCCATTCCGGGTATTGGTCTTGCGATCGCGATTGCTGTGATTGAGTTCCTCTGGGACGGCTGGCGCCCGCATTCGGCCGTGCTCGGCCGCGTCGAACGCGTTAAGGGCTATCACGACATTACCCGCTATCCGGAAGCGCGTTTGATCCCGGGCCTCGTGCTGTTCCGCTGGGATGCCCCCCTCTTCTTCGCAAACGCCGAACTGTTCCACGACCGCGTTATGGAGGCGGTCGCGAACGCATTGACACCCGTCCGCTGGCTCGTCGTCGCAGCGGAGCCGGTCACGAGCGTCGACGTCACAGCTGCCGACGTTGTTTGTGAACTTGACGACACACTGCACGCTGCCGGCATCGAGTTGTTTTTCGCCGAAATGAAAGACCCGGTCAAGGACAAGCTGAAGCGCTTCGGGCTCTTCACCCGCTTCGGCGAACAAACCTTCTTCGCGACGGTCGGCGAAGCAGTGAGCGCATACCGCGCGGCTCATCCCGTGGAGTGGGTCGACTGGGAGGATCGCACGCCGTAGCATAAAGTGAGAGGCTATGGTAATTGGACAATGGTTGAAGGAGGAAACTGCCTACCACCCAGCGGACACGCCCTCCGTCCGACTTCTCTCCCGTTGGAGTTCGGTACGGTCGTGACTCCTTTTCTTGGTGATCACGCGCCCCAGGTCAGGAAGAAATTCTTTTATCACACTGAATCCCATATTGCTTGCCATGCTGATACCGAAGCTGACAGCCCCATCTCCCGCGGAGTGCTGACTAGTCGGCTGCCAAGCGCGGGACAGGAAAGCACCCGCGGCTACTCCACCCACTTGGGAGATTGACACATAACGGCTTCCATCGTCATGACGTGCAAGTACACCGCTCGCTACCGCATACCCAACCCGAGGCCAGAGACCTTTTTTGCCAGAATTGAAATATCGGTTGTCTTCGTGTAATGCGCTGGCCAGACCGAATGTTACGGTGCGCTGAATTGAATACTGGCCTACGATGTTCGCAAATCGCTTGCCATAGCCGGACGCTCCCTGTTCCCACTCCGGAGGCTTATCCTTCCATTGATCGATTCCTGCGGAGAATCCAGCTTTAATGTAACCCAAGGGGTTCACCATGGTTTTCAAATAGAGTTGGGTTCGCTCCCGCTGCGTCAACGGACGAAAGTCGCGAGCCTTCATTGTGCCGGCCATATTGAGGTAATTGAGGAGGTAGTCGACCCCTTTGCCGACTGGGCTCGTATCCTGCTTCGCGGGTGCTGAATCTTGGTTTTGTGCGGCGACCAGCGGACCGAACACGAGAACAAACATGGCCAGCCGACAAATGCTTTTGTTCATCACGGGATAACCCCCGAATTCGGGTTTTCGAGCCCGCTCAATGAGTCGCACCCAAGAAGACCGCAATCGTTAGATGATGACCCCAGCCCGGTTTCCTCGTCTTCGAGAAAATGACGCTTCGCTCGACGGGCTTTCATGAGTGATCGTGCGAGCGCATAGAACTAAACACTTGCATCGCTAGACAAGATAGTCGGCCTAGATATCGCACGACGCCACTGTGTCAACTACTAGCAGGTACCCACCCCCAGTCCTACGACAGACCCGACAGGGTGAATCATGCGGTTCACGTTCTGGGAACAACTCCACCTGCATTTTCTGCCAGATGACACGAGGCGCCCGCTGACCTACAGTGCGAGAGGCGAACGCTTGTATTCCCACAAGACAAAGAACTGGGTGCGCCTTGAACACCCAGCGCCGTTGACCGAAAGTCTGAAGGGGCGCCACAGGAAATGAGAGTGATCCCATGACGTCGAAGAAAGGATGCACCCGTCCGATCTGTGGTGGCGATTCTCTGCACCTTTGTCCCCTAACCAGGCGACACTTTGGCGAATCCATTGTTACGTTGGCAGGCGCCCAGACCCGGTAGTTTTCACAGTGGCATTGCGTGGCCCCTCGGTCGACTATCTTGCGTAGCAGTGCGAGGGTTAGTTGCTGATCTCTTTCTCTGTACTCGCATCGCTTCTGATGAAAGCCCGGCTTTGAACCGCGTTCTTGGGCTGAACCGACTAGAGGCCATGTTTGAACAAAACGGACATGTCTAGACGAGAACTGAACAGGCAGGCAGCGCCGCCTGAATTCAGGAAAAGGGAGGCAGCTATGCACGGAAAGGCGATTGTAGTAAGTCCGATGGCGTTGTTCTTTCTGGCGTCGGTGTTCGCTTTCGGCGGCGACAAAGCCGAAGTCAAAGGAATGATCATTGCTAGGACCGGAGAAACACTGATCGTGAAGTCCGGCCAGGGAACCACTACCGTGGTGCTCACCGATGATACGACAACGAGGGATGATAAGGGGCTCTTTGGCCTGGAGAAGCTTCCGATGTCCACTGTGGTGCTGATACCCGGACTCAAGGTGGACGTGGACGGAATGTCCGACGACCAAGGCCGGGTTGTAGCGAAGACCATCACCGTCGATGGCGACGACCTGGAGACGGCCGAAATGATCCAGTCCGGCTTGCATCCCACCGCAGAACAGGTCGCGGCCAACGTGCAGGCAATTGAAGCCAACCGCGGGAATATCGCGGCGAACAAAGTACAGCTTGCGGCTCAAAAGGAAAATATCGAAACCAACCAGCAGAACATCGCCAGCAATAAGCAGCAGATTGAACGGAATATAAAAGACATCGAGGAGAATACTAATCGGTTTACTGCATTGAGCGAATATGCCGTGAAGGCCGAAGCAACCGTGAACTTCGAAGTGGGTAGCACCAACATCGCGGCGAAAGACCAGATAGAACTGAGGGAACTGGCGAACACCGCCACTCGCCTTAAAGGCTACATCATCGAGGTGACGGGGTATGCGGACTCGACCGGCGACCCTGCGATCAACACGAAACTGAGCGAGGACCGAGCCAAAGCCGTCATCACGTACCTCATGCAAAAAGGCGAGGTGCCGGTGCGGCACATCGTGGCGCCGGGCGCCATGGGCGAATACGGGGCAGCAGCACCGAATGAGACTGAAGCCGGACGGGCCGAGAACCGTCGGGTTGAGGTTAAAGTTCTGGTCAACAAGGGCATCGCCGGTAGCTAGGGACAGTCTTTAGGGGCAGCTTCTCGGACAGACCAAGAGAGGACTAAGAGTCTCGTCTTGTTCTTTCCGCTCCGTGCGGCCTGGGTGTCTCCTTTATCTCTTTTCCACCCAGGCCGCAAAGAATGGTGGCTGAAGAATCCTCATTACGATCAGAGCCTGGTCGATGGCTGTGACAAGGACATTACCGGTAGCTAACAGCCAAACGGCATCAAATAGGAGCCATTTTATTTGACCGGCCTAACGGTTACATTCTTTAAGCAATTCTTCCTTGGTCTCTCGCTCACGTCTCCCCTCCTACTGAGCCTTGCGGTAGCAATAACGCTGCTGGGACAGGCTGTGGGAAGGAAGGAGGGATGGACACGGTTCGACAGCCTCTATTGGTCATTCATTACCGCCACGACAGTTGGGTATGGCGATATTCGGCCCGTCAAGCATCGATCGAAGATTCTCGCAATTTTGATTGCCTTCCTAGGTCTAGTACTGTCCGGGATCGTTATCGCCGTCGCAGTGGAGGCCACAACTTTGGCTTTGCGGACAACCAGCCGCTGATGTCACCTTGACTCCTTCTTCAAGAAGGGTGAATGCTTGCAAAGAACGTCATGGGAAGCTTACACACAAGAACCGTCCGATTTCTTCCAGGTGTTGGGGGGCCCGATCTTCCACTTTTTCGAAGGTCTCATCTGACCTGAGATAGCTAAGAACTCTTGAGTCGCCGGCTGCTCGTTATCTCTCTTGCGTGGCTGCCGCTATTGGCCGCTGATCTCAGCTTGACCACCCTTTGGGTTCGTCAACGAAGGGTGAAAGCGGAGTTGGTACAATGAACCTGCGCCACCTTCGGGTGGCCAATCTACTTATTGAGGCTATTGTGTTGCCCTGGTCGCCGAGGTGTCTTCTCAATTTTCTTTTTTGGGCGGTGATTTTCTCTTGCGGACTGGTCTGCCGTACCACGGCCGAACCAAAAGTGCAGGGTGTTGCAGACAGTCCCTACCGCCTGCATTTCTTTCACACACATACTGGAGAGCGTTTGAACATCGTCTACCGCAATGACGAAGGCTACGATCAGGAATCCTTGCTACAACTGAATCGCTACCTGCGAGACCACCGGACCGGCGAGATTCACGAGTACGATCCACGACTATTTGATCTACTGCATGATTTGACCGCGTCGCTTGGGAATCCCGATCTTGAGATTGACGTAATTTGCGGTTACCGTACGGCCTGGAGCAACGAATTCCTTCGCACTCATGGACACGGCGTGGCCCGTCACAGTCTCCACATGCAGGCGATGGCCATTGACATTCGTGTCCCCGGGATTCCCACTGCACAACTGAGAGATGCAGCTCTGACACTACGTCGCGGTGGTGTGGGCTACTACGCGGTGTCGAACTTCGTGCACGTCGACGTGGGACGCGTCCGGCGCTGGTAGTCGGAAGCGGATCAGGGATAGGGATAACCCTTGGCAAGCGCCCCCGCCAGTTTGGCATCGTGTCCGTAAATGTCATCGCTGAAATGAACTTCGCCGTTCTCGTAGGCGAGTGCTGTCCCGTACACAATGAATACCGGAACCCGCTTCACGAGATTCACGGTGACGTCGTCCATGCCGCTCTGCATTCCTTGCTGCACTCGCTCAAGCGTCCAATCGGGATTATTGCGGAGCGCCCACGCGGCTAGTTCCGCGGGCTTTTCGACGCGAATGCAGCCATGGCTGAAATCACGGCGGGAGCGCGAGAACAGGCTTTGGGAGGGCGTACTGTGAAGATAGACATTGTGCTCGTTGGGGAAAATCAGCTTGATGAGGCCGAGTGCGTTGGAAGGACCGGGCTTCTGCCGCACGGCTAGCTTGCCCGCCTGCAGTTGAGTCAATACTTCATCTGAAATTTCCCCTGAGGTCACTACCTTACCGTCTTGTGTCGTGACCTCATAGTTCTTGCGGGCAATGTAGCTGCGATCGCGCTGGATCGCGGGAACAATTTCGCTACGCAGAATGCTGGGGGGAACGTTCCAGTACGGACGCAGGACTACGTAGGTTATATCGCGGGTGAAGACGGGCGTCTGCGTGCGCATCGCTTTTCCGACGACCACGCGCATATCCATTACGACGTTATTGTTTTCATCCAGGGCGCGAAGCCGGAAGTCGGGGATATTCACGATGATCGGAGGTGCCGAAAACTCGGCCGGCAACCAGCGCCAACGTTCCAACGTGAGCTGGAGTTGGAGGACTCGCTCCTGCAGAGGAACATTCAATTGTTTGATAGTGGTGGCACCGAGGCGGCCATCAGCATCCAAGCCATGGCGCCGCTGGAAATGTTTGACCGCGTCCACCAGCGGCCCGCCGTAGGTATGCGTGTCGCTTGGAAGAGTGATATCTGCCGGGAGGTCGCCCACGAGTCGCAAAAGACGGGTGAGGCGAGTTGCGCCGGCATATGGCTGGTCCGGATCGATGGGCTTCGTAACGGCAGGAAGCTTTTCCCCATCGTCGGTACGTGCCAGTTCGATGTAGCGTGCGAGCGCCTGCTCGGTCCTGCGATAGCCTGCAAACGGTGGTTCCAGCTCGTCCAAAACTGCTTGAAGGCTCGCAGCGGTCATGATTCGGTCGTGTACAAACTGGGCCAGGTCGTATCTCTTCTGCTCCGCGTTTAATCCGAACTTGAAATGTTGGGGATTAATCCGTCCGATACGCAAGCCGGACACATAACGCATGGTACAGACGGTGAGTGCCACGTCAAAACGGGCCACAGCTGGGCCATTCGACGAGTCTTGCAGCGCTCGGATTCTCTCCTCCCACCGCGAGGTATCGTAGTCCTCTGGATCGAGCCCCTTTTTGCTGGCGACTTTGAAGATCTCGATCAATGCCGTGGCCTGCGGTACCGGCTGCGACCCCTGGACCCAGGCTGGATCATATCCGGTCGGCTCGTAGAACTTCTGAAGCCAGTTGCGATAGTCGCTGAAGTTCGGCCAGCGCATGCCATTGAGATTCCCACTCGCGATCAGATTCTTGATGTCGGGTTGTTGCCCGGCGCTGAGACATATTAGGGACAGGACAAGGAAGCCGGTTCCCCACGCAAAACGCATCCGACGGTAAGCAACTTGCACTCGGTACCTCGTTTCCGTGGAGCTCGGTAAATTCTCCGGGCCACGGAAAATGTGTTATGGAACATCCGTCAAGTGGATAGTGACCATGGTGATGTCGTCGGTCAGGTCTTCACCTTCGCTCCGCGCTGACCAGCGTGCAAGCTCCTCAAGCAGGCTATCGGCCAACTGATTGGCCGAACAGTTCTTCTGAGCTTCAAGAAACTGCCGGAAGCGTTCGCTTCCAAACTCCACACCTTCGGGATTATTGGTTTCGGAGATTCCATCGGTGTACAGCAAGCCCCGATCACCCGGCTCTAACGGGACTTTCACCGACGAGTAGGTAGCAAAGTCGAACATGCCGAGAAACAATCCGTTTTCGGTCACGTCTCGCACGCCCGACGACGCTGCGCCCCACAACAGCAACGGTGGATGTCCGGCACCCGCATACGAGAGCACCCGCTTCTCCATATCTACGAACACATAGGCTGCGGTGACGTAGTGGTGCTGAAACTTGCCGCATAGCGCATGATTCAGCCCATGCAGGACCCGCGCCGGATCATCGACGTGGGCCGATTGGGCCGCCAATGCGATTTTCAGCATCGATGCAATCAGCGCTGCAGGCATGCCGTGTCCCGAAACGTCGGCTACGAGAATGCCGACATGCTTGTTGTCCACCGCGATAAAGTCGTAAAAGTCTCCCGCAACCGAAGTCATGGGGATGTAACGAGCCGCGATGTCGAGTCCATCGATTTGTGGCACCGTCTGCGGCAGAATCGACTGCTGGATCAGCCGTGCGGTTTCGAGCTCCTTTTGGATGGCCAACAACTGCTGCGCTAACTTCTCGCGCGTTTCGCGCAGCATAAGGTGAGTGTGCACCCGGGCTTTCATTACTGCCGGAGTGAACGGCTTGTGGACGTAATCAACCGCACCGACTTGGAACCCGCGGGTTTCGTCTTCTGCATCGGTCTGGGCCGTTAGAAAGATCACGGGAATCTCGCGCGCCGTCGGATTGGCCTTCAGGCGGCGGCACACTTCGTACCCATCCATCTCTGGCATCATCACGTCGAGCAGAATGAGGTCGGGCTTCTCGTCAGCCACCGCGATGGCTAGGGCCTTTGCACCGCTGGTGGCGACCTTTGTCCGGTACGTGTCTTTCAAGGCGCCCGTGATCACGCTAATGTTGAGCGGTGTATCATCCACTACGAGAATCAGCTTCTGTTCGGGTGTCATAATCCTTTATCCCAGTTTCAAGGAACGTCGATCAGCAATTCCGGATACAGCGCGGAGTGCACTCTCGTAATCGAAGTCACTGACCATTCGTGTGAGAGTTTCGATTTCCGTCCGGCTCAATACCCCGGAGAAGCTGCCTTGCGCCTCCAGGATGAATTCGGCAGCTTCACTGTCATCCGCTTCCAGAAGCTTTTTCAGCCGCGACAACGACAGCAAGACCATAGATGGATCGCCATTGCCGCTCAGCGTCGACTCGACTTTTTCTGCTGACGGAAGTGTCTTTTGGATTGCGGCCACGGCGGCAAAGAGCGTTCGCTCCATCTCAACCAGCGCCGGCTCGACCTCGCTCTGCGTCTTGATTGCGACTTCGGCGCTGCCGGCGGCAAAAGCTAACCCGTTCGCGCCCAGATTCCCTGCTGCTCCCTTCAGCGAGTGCGCGATTCGTTGTGCAGTGGCGGAGTCCTGTGCCTTCAACGCTGCCCGTATTTCTCCCACCGTGCCCACTTGCGAGTCCGCAAATCTCCGCAGTAGTGACGCATACCTCTGGCGGTTGCCACCGGTTCGCCTTAGGGCCGTTTGTGTGTCGATCCCAGGAATCTCCAGCGGAGCTGAGTCGGCAGGTGGTCTCTGCGCCGTGACCACAGGCGCCGACGCGACCTTCGGCGCCGCAGTGCGCGCGGGAATCCAGCGCAGCAGGGCGTCAAATAGCTTGTCAGGATCGATCGGCTTGGCCAAGTGATCGTTCATACCTGCTTCTAGACACTTTTCGCGATCGCCGGCCATCGCATTGGCTGTCATAGCGATGATCGGCAAATCCTTGAACTGTGAGTTCTGCCGGATAGCACGAGTGGCTGCCAAGCCGTCCATCACCGGCATCTGCATGTCCATCAAGACCATGTCGTATTTGCTCTCGTTGAGCATCCGGATGGCGACTTCGCCATTCTCGGCTCCGCTTACCGTAACGGGAGCGTCTTCCAGCAACCCAGTAGCAACTTCCCGGTTGAGTTCATTGTCCTCCACCAGTAATACACGTGCGCCGCGGATACCTTCGAAATTGAAGCCCACGGACGTACTGCCATGAATTCCGGCATCTGTACGTTCCCCACTACTCAATGCCTGCACCACAGAATCGAACAGCATCGACGGCGTTACCGGCTTGATGAGCACGCTCTCGAACGATGTCTCCCCCGCCTGTTTCATCACTTCTTCTCGGCCATAGGCGGTCACCATGACGAGGTGCGGCGGCGGCGACAGGTTGGGCAGCGCGAGAATACGGCGGCCAGCCTCGATGCCATCCATGCCCGGCATTTGCCAATCAACGAACACTGCGTCATACGGCTCGCCTCGCTCGGCGGCCTGTCGCACGAGATCGATACCCTCTTGTCCGGAAGGCGCCTCATCCACCTTGAAAGTCATGCTCTTCAACATGCTTGATAGCACTTCGCGGGCCTGCGCGTTGTCGTCAATCACCAACAGTCGCCTGCCGCGCAGGTCGGGCGTAACCACGCGCTGCGCTTTACCTTCGCCTTTGCCTAGATAAGCGGTGAACCAGAACGTACTGCCTTGACCCACCTGGCTGGAAACGCCCACGTTGCCACCCATCAGCAGCGCCAACCGTTTGGAGATCGCCAGCCCCAAACCCGTGCCGCCGTGCTGACGCGTGGTTGAGGCATCTGCCTGCTCGAATGCCTGGAACAGACGCCCCATCTGCTCTTGCGTCAACCCGATGCCTGTGTCACGGACAGCGAAGTGCACCAATTGGCCTTTGTCGTCCGACTCCTGCACGCCCGCCGTGATAGCTATCTCGCCGCGCTCGGTAAACTTCACGGCGTTGTTGCAGAAGTTGATCAGGATTTGTCCCAGTCGCAGCGGATCGCCTTTGGGATGCATATCGACCGCCGAGTCGATCTGGAAGATCAACTCCAGCCCCTTGGCCGACGCCTTCTCGGTGATCAGATCGCTAACGTTTTCCAGAACCTTCTCGAGATCGAAATCGATGGTTTCGATGGTGAGCTTGCCGGCCTCGACCTTGGAGAAATCCAGGATGTCGTTGATGATGCCGAGCAGGTGCTGGCCGGCCTGCTGAATCTTGCGAACGTAGCCTCTCTGCCGGGAGTCCAGCTCTGTCTTGAGGGCGAGGTGCGACATGCCGATGATGGCGTTCATCGGCGTGCGGATCTCGTGGCTCATGTTGGACAGGAAATCCGACTTAGCCTTGGTGGCGGTTTCGGCTGCATCCTTGGCAACGGCCAACTCTGCCGCCTGAGCCTGGGTGTGCTCCAGCAGTTCTTGCGTTTCGCGCTGGCCGGTCAGAATTGTGGTGTTGAGCGCCACCGTGGGTAAAAGCGCATCGAGCAACATCTGCTGTCGTTCCGAAACAGGGACTGCTGTAGCCAGCTCAATAACTGCGATGACAACGTTCTGCTGAATGACCGGCAAGAAGAACACGCATGCCGGTTCCACCGTTCCCACTCCAGTGGCGATCTTCAATGGCTTGTCAGCAGAGGCCACGATCTTCAGGGTTCGCCGTTCCTCGGCGGCTTGTCCAACCAACCCCTGACCCAGTGCATACTCGCGGGGCTCTGTCGCAACTTCAGTTGCAAATGCGCCAATCCGTGTAAAGCGTGTGTGGTCCTTGTCTCCTAGATAGAGCGCGCCAAAAAGCAGGTCGAAATTTTCCGACAAGCCTGACAGTAGCGCATTGCCAAACGCGGGAAAGTCCTCTGCCAGTTGCAACCGATGTGTCATGTCTGACACTTGGGCCTTAGTCCAGGCCTGGGTCTCGCGTTCGCGTGCCGCGACCTGCAAGGCCTGCAAGGCGCGGCTCATCTCGCCGATCTCGTTTGGACGATTCAGGTTGCCAACTGGCTGGTCCAGCCGGCCTTGTGCGACGTCCAAGATGCGGTGGCGGAACGCTGAAATCACTTTGACGACTTCCACCTGCACAATCGACAGCGCGATCGCGAAGGAGATCAACAGACCTAGAGTGATGACTACCCACGTGGTTCTGATCGTTCGCATCGTGCTAGCCGTCAATTCGACGGATTGCTGATCAACTCGGCTGTGCACAACCTGCTCCAGCCCCATCACCGCTCTGCGGGTCGCTGACCATTGTGGGTCATAGACCTCGCGCATGAGCTTCATTGCCTTGTCTCGCTGCTGCGCCTGAGTGGCTGCGCGCACTGCCCGGGAGTCGGCGACTTCCTGATCAAAGAGTGCCGCGGCCGCAGTGATCTCAGAGGTCAGGTCTGGATTCTCGCGCTTGGCTGCGTCTATGGTGGCGTGGAAATCGGTAACCGTTTGATCGATATCGCCGTCGATCACCCTCATCCTGTCAGGATCGAGTTCAGCGATTTCCTTATAAAGAAATAATCCGAACTTGTTGTTGTGTGCCTGGGCGAGAGTCAGGTTTTGGAGAACTTTGACGTCCTTGTCGAGGAGGCCACTGTAACGAGCGTCGATGGCGCTCATGCGGTCCGAAGAATAAAACGCCGCGATGATGACCATGATCGCAAGCGGCAAGAGAGCGATGAGGACTTTTGTGCGGATTTTGAAGTTTGCCAACAGACTCATCTCTGCGATCCCTCCCTCGGCGGCCTTTATGAGCGCGGCAGCATGGGTGACGTAAAGCCAAGGATCATTTGTCGCTTAGGCAAAGCCTAGGTATTGGTCACACACTGCGGGCCGTTGGACTTTGCCGGGCAGTCAGATGTTAAGAGACGGCTCTTTCGGCTCTTAATGGAACAATCTCGTGAAGGCATGATAGGGAGTGGCTCTTTCCAGTCACACTGGCAAAACTGACAGACTGATTTTGCTGATCGGAATTCATCATGCAGAACTTCGCAATTAACAGATCATCATCGTGATTTTTTTCTGCACTTTGGCCATCCGCCCCGCAAGGCTGAGCGTTTTCAGGATTTCTGGTGAGGCTTCTTCTACAGCCAGCCTCTCGTGGCATGCCGGGCAGGCTTGAGTGATCGTGTTGCCATCGGCGGTCGTGTGAGAACCATCATGACAGCGAAAACATCCGGGAAGTCCGTGTGGCCGAGATTATTTGGATACGTCGCCCAGGGTCACTTCAGATCTGGAAATACATTGCGATTGTCTGCCGGTACTGTCAACACGTCCGTGGAGATCCTGGTACTCTTTGCTCGGAAGACCGCGTCTTTCAGTTTTCTTCTAAGGCAGCCAGAACGTTGCTCTTGCGCAACGACTGTGCCGCGCCGGGTGTGCGATACTTTTGTGTTTTGCATCCACCAACTTTTCGGTGTTATCGAGGCTCGAGGCGCCACTGGATAAGATGAAGGAGATCACTTGGCTACGCCCCCAATCCGCGTACTGGTAGTAGACGATTTCGAACCTTTTCGGCGGTTCCTCTGCTCGACACTTCGGGAGAACCTGGAATCACCAACCATCGTCGAAGCATCGGATGGACTGGAAGCGGTCGAACTGGCGAAGATCCTGCACCCGGACTTGATTCTGCTGGATATTGGACTCCCGAAGCTTAACGGAATCGAGGCCGCGCGGAGAATTCGTAAACTGGTCCCGCAAACCAAGATTCTATTTGTCAGCCAAGAACTGTCCGTCGAAGTCGTGCAAGCGGCTTTCAGCGCAGGTGCATCGGGCTACGTCGCCAAAATGGATGTGGGCAGCGAAGTGACAACCGCTCTGAAGTCCGTTCTTCGAGGTGAGCGGTTTGTGGGGAGCAGATTTGCAGGGTATGGCGTCACTGCGGCTTCAGATGCGCGAAACCCGAGCGCCCGGGACAAAGATGCTTTCGTGTCTTTGCAACCGCAAGACATAGAGATCGTTCACCGCCACCAGGTGGGCTTCTATTCCGATGATGCCGGTCTTCTGGATGGTTTCACTCAGTTCATCGGGACCGCTCTCAAGGCCGGGAATGCTGTGATTGTAGTCGCGACTGAGTCACACCGAGACAGCCTTCTTCTGAGATTGCAGGCCAATGGCTTGGACGTTGGCGACGATATTGAGCAAGGCAGATACATCTCGTTAGATGCTGCCGAAACGCTCGCGACGTATATGGTCAACGGCGTGCCTGATCCAATTCGATTCTCGAAAATCACTGGCGATCTGATTCTGAACGCCGCTAAGGCGGCGAAACGTGAGCCCCGCCGCGTTGCGGCTTGCGGAGAATGTGCTCCCCTTTTGTGGGAACAAGGTATGGCAGAGGCGGCGATTCGGCTGGAACATCTCTGGAACGAGATAGCCAAATCATACAATGTGGATGTTTTCTGCGGGTACCCACTGGGTAACTTTCAGGCCGAAAGCAGCAGCTACATATTCGCCAAGATCTGTGCAGCACATACCGCCGTTCATTCCCGGTGAAAAAGACTGAGAGTCTTCCCCGGCCCTGCGAATTGCTATCCAGCCAAGCTAGGTCCGGAACCGTGGTGCCGCCCGCGGGCCGCGATGTTATAGAAAGCTCTTCTTTCACCAAATGGATTCTTTCGCGCATGCTGATGAGCCCAAGCCGCGCCCGCTGAGGGGCACTTTGCAGGTCAAAGGCAGCGCTGCGGTCACCGACAGTGAACTGAATCTCCGCCGGACGTCCTTAGTTATTCTCCCGGAGTTATTCTCCGGCCCGAGTCTCGCAGAACCGATGGCACCACCAACGCATTCTGGAAAACGCACCCACTTCCCGCAAGTCAATGAAAGTTGCCGAGACTGGCAGTTCTGACAGTGTCCCGCTGTTACTCTTGCTAGGTAGTCTAGAATCGCTGTTTTACCAGAGAATAAAAAGTTTGATCCAATTGACAGTCCCTACGGGCGAACCGCTGCGCGCGTCCCCTTAACTGTCACGTATGTCCAATTCGATTCAGTCGCGATTTTTTTCCCAGGATCGATGCGGCTGCCCGCGTTCAACGTTTCACGTTCCCGCGCTTCCCATTGTTTTTGCATTATTCGTTCTGCTCCAGAACACTCTCCTGGCTCAAGCTCCAGAGGGAACCATCCGAGGAGTAGTCAGGGATATTACCGGCGCTGTCGTGAAAACGACTCTCCGAGTCAGCCAGCCGCAGTTTGGGGGCGGGCGGGTCGTGGGGACGAATGTTGACGGCCAGTACTACATAACCAATCTCGAGCCCGGCGATTACGAGATTGAGGCTTTTGCTCCTGGCTTCGATACGGCGGTGCAGAATGTCAGGCTGCTTGTCGGGGACCAGTTGACGGTCAATTTTCAGCTGCATCCGGGATCGGTCCAGGAACGAGTCCAAGTGAGCGGTCAAACATCTGGCGTTAACACCAGCGAATTCGGCGTGAAAGGCAGTGTGAGTCAGGTTCAGATTCAGAACCTGCCACTGAATGGGCGCAACTTTCTTGAACTGGCGCGCCTCGAGCCCGGCGTAAGCGTCGTGTCGGTAACAAATCCAGGCGCTTTTGCCAACAACTATTCGCGTGTCTCCATAGCGGGAGCTCAATACTTGCTGACCCAGGTTTCGGTCGATGGGGTGGCAGTGAATGATCGCATGAATGGGGGAACGTCTCAGAACTTCTCGCAAGAAACCGTGCAGGAGTTTCAGGTCGATCGATTTAGCTTCGATCCGGCATCAGCGATGAGTGGCACCGGCGGAATCAACATCGTTACTCGCCATGGCACGAATAATCTCCACGGCGCGGCGTTTTTCTTTTATCGCGATCACAATATGGCCGCCTATCCTGGCCTTCGTCGAGACCTCAAGCATCCAGACCCATTTTTTGCGCGGAAGCAGTCGGGTTTCAGACTTGGTGGCCCTTTAAGAAAAGACCGAATCTTCTGGTTCACGAACTTTGAGCACGACGGGCAAACCGCCGCACTTGCAGTACAGAACAATCACCCTATCTTTTCCAAGCTCGACACAGTCTATCCCAGCCCGCTTACGTTCAATCAGTTCAATCTACGAGTTGATGGCAAGCTCGACAACGCCAACAGCGTATTCGTCCGCGTCAGCCAAGACAACAACACCAACGTAGCCCCCGCTTCCGTGGGCATTTTTATGCCTTCGAATTGGGTGTCAAGTCACAATTCCGCTCTTCAGATTGCAGGCGGGGAAACGTCAGTCCTGAACTCACGGATCGTAAATGATCTGCGCTATGCCTATAGCTATCTGCACAGCCATTCTGATCCAGTTACCTCACACAACTGTGCGGATCCGGTAGTTTGCATTGGCGTAGGAGGACCAGAGATCGTGCCCTTCGACGATCCCGCGTTTCATATTGGCAACCGCCCAAGCTCTCCGATCGGCATATCCCCAACTACGAACCAGTTGCTCGATGTACTAACCTGGCAACATAATGGGCATCTTCTTCGCCTAGGCGGGGACTGGGAACATGTTTCTCTGAAGGGGTACCGAGGAATCTATGAACCAGCGCAAATCACCTTGTGGGGACCGACAAACCTGCTGCAATCACCATCTCTTTACAACGCTTTGCCTGCTAGCTTGAGAGATCCCACAGCGCCTGCCCCCACGCTGGAAGACATTCTGCAACTGCCATTACGCAGCTTCATAACGGGAATTGGAGACGTTAGTTTCCCCGGACCATACCACTCGGATAGCAGATCCCACAGCAATTTGTGGCGACTTCATGTGCAGGATTCGTGGTCCGTGCGGCGTGGCTTGACTCTGACTTTTGGAGCAGCCTACTCCTACCAGACAAACATCTATAACCAGGATTTGAAACGACCTGCTTATCTCGCTCCCATATTTGGTGGTGACTTGCGACCACCGCATCGCGGCGCCAGTGTGATCGATCCTTCGGCCGGTCTAGCCTGGAATGTGCTGAACAAGGGCAAAACAGTAATACGTGGCGGCGGCGGTATCTATCACGACAAAGTCTCTTTTTTTGTCCCCCTTCTCGAGCGTGGCGCGCTCGGACCGTCCGGCAACGAACGGGTTCCGATCGACGGTTCCGTCGTCGGACTTAGTTTTCTAAGCACGCCCACGACTTTTCGCGGGCAAGATCTGCTTCCAATCCTTCCGACCATCCGTTCCACTCTCGCGTCCAAGCTGGGCGATGGAACGGACCCGACGGTGAGCACGGTCCAAGTCATCAAACAGGCTGACCAGCTATTCGGCCCTGATCACACCACGGCCTACGCAATTCACGTAAATGTGGGGATCCAACAGGAACTGACGCCCAGCCTGACTTTGAGTGCGGACTATGTCATGCGTCGTTACGTGCACATGGGGGGCTTCCAGGGCGTGTTTTCCGTGGATCGAAACCAGTTCAATCGCCCTCGTGTCACCGGAGTGGATCCAAATACTGGTGTTGTCTCTTTTGTCCGCGATCCCGTAATCCCGCTTTGCACACCGGCGCAAGCTGCGACACTCAACCCGCAAGACCAATGTTCTACTGGGGCCATCACTGTCTATGGCGGTGATGCGAACTACCGTTATCAAGCATTCCAAGTGAAACTGGACAAGCGATTCTCTTCACGACTGCAGTTCACTGCGAGTTATGCGTTAGCTAAGAACACTGGCTTCGTTGCGGTCACGCAATACAACAATCCTGCACTCGATTATGGAAATGTCGGCACGCCACGGCACACGCTGATCGTCAGTGGCGTCTACGAAATCCCGGACGTGCATGGTCGATCGCGTATTCTGCGCGGTTTGTTGAACGCGTGGGCGGTAGCGTTTATTTCGGAGACTGACAGTGGGCCTTCGCTCGACACCACATTATCGGGACTGGACCTTGACGGTGACGGCATCAGCACGACGTTGCTACCGGGAATCAACGGTCACAACCTGCTCGGACAGGGTCTCAGCCAATCCAGATTGCGAGCGCTGGTGGCGCAATACAACGCTACGGTTGAAGCGCGTACGAGAATTATTACTAATCCTGATGGCACGCAAAGCGTGATCAGGCCGCGTACGCCATTTAATCAGATCATTAGTCCGATTGTGCTGCCTGGAAAGATTTCGGCAGGCGACAGCTTCATCTCGCAGGACGTCCGCTTGACTAAGAGGTTTAATATTAGGGAAAGGGTGACCTTATCCCTGATTGGCGAAGTCTTCAATCTTTTTAACGTCGCAAATCTGACCGGCTATAGCAGTGTGCTGAATCAACCGAATTACGCTCAGCCAAGTGCACGTGCCGGACAGGCATTCGGAACCGGCGGTCCTAGAGCTTTCCAAGTTGCCTCACGTGTGGAGTTCTAGCATGGGTCTTCCTCAAAAACAAAGGAAGCTTTGCATTCGGGCGCTCGTCCCCCTGGTGATTGTCTTGTGTGTTTCTGGTTTTGCGGCGGATGCGCCTGCCGCTGAACCCCAAATGGCGGTGTTGGCTCTGTATGGCAGCAGGCCGGACTTACCTACCAATGTGATAGTAGATGAGATCCTACGATCAACTTTAGAGCGAGAACTGGGCCCCCGTCTGGACTTCTACGCAGAGTTTCTTGATACGTCGAGATGGCCGGAAGGTGAGACCCAGATTGCAGTTCACGATTTTCTCCGCCGTAGATATGCGAAAAAAAAACTCAGCGTGATCATTGCGGTCGCCCGGTCGGCCATCAATTTCATGCGCATTTATGGGGATGACCTGTTCCCGGGTGTTCCAATCGTCGCCTACGGAGATGTGGACTCCCTTCGCGATTGGGAACCAGGGCGACCCATTGCGGGCGCGCTCGCCAAGGTCGACCTAAGCGAAACCGTGGAACTTGCACTCCGCTTGCAACCTGGGACCCGAGAAATACTCGTTATTTCCGGGACCTCCGACAGCGACCGATGGCGCCAGTCCGGAGTTCGACGCCAGCTTGACCGGCTTGAGAAAAGGGTGAAGTTGACCTATATGGAAGCCGGTAGCGTGCAGGATTACCTGACAACAGTTGCCCACGTTCCCGACGGAACGGTGATTTTGTTTCTTACCATGTACCAGGATTCGTCGGGAAACAAATTACTTAGCCATGAGGTACTCACTCGGATCGCAAAAGAGGCACGCGTTCCCGTCTACAACCAGACTGCCACCAACGTTGGTTTAGGAATTGTTGGTGGGGTTGTTTTCGATCCTGAAATTCTAGGCCTCGAGACCGCCCAAATTACCCTCCGCCTTTTGCGGGGAGATCGTCTACAAGATCTCCCCATCCATGAGAGCACGTCAACCGTTCCTATGGTCGACTGGCGGCAACTGCAGCGCTGGGGGCTCGACGACAAGCGGTTGCCAGCAGGAACCGTTGTGCGGTTCCACGAGGCGAGCGTCTGGGAATCCTACAAGTGGTACGTGATCGGCGCCATTGTTCTGATCTTGGCTGAAACGCTACTAATTTTCGGGCTGGCATGGCAGAGGGCAAGGGCAAAACGTGCAGAAACCCAGCTGCGCGAGAGCGAGGGGCGTTTCCGTCTGGTTGCAAATACCGCACCTGTAATGATCTGGACGGCCGGGACGGACCGCAAATGCAGCTACGTCAACAAGACGTGGCTGGACTTCACAGGCCGCACACTTGAGGCGGAACTTGGCGACGGTTGGGTGGAAGGAGTTCACCCGGACGATTCGAACCGCTGTCTGCAAACTTACACCGAAGCATTCGACCGAAGAGAGTCGTTTGAACTGCAGTACCGGGTGCGGCGAAACGATGGAGAGTATCGCTGGGTTCTCGACGATGGTGTACCAAGATTTAACCCGGATGGCGCTTTCGCTGGCTACATCGGTTCTTGCATAGATATTACGGAACGGAAGCTCGCCGAGGAGAGTCTCGCCACCATTGGGCGCAAGTTGATTGAGGCACATGAAGCGGAGCGCACCTGGATTGGAAGAGAGCTTCACGATGACATCAATCAGCGCCTCGCGTTATTAGCGATCTCATTAGATCGATGGAGTCATGATGCTTCGACCAATGAAGTTACTGAGCTAGTTCGCCATACCCGGGCGCGTATCACAGAAATTGCCCAGGATGTGCAGGGACTATCCCACCGCTTACATTCTTCGAAACTCGATTACCTTGGCCTGGCCACCGCGGCTAAGAGCTTCTGCAGAGAGCTGTCCGAAAAAACTAAGGTTGAGATTGTGTTCGAACATGCAGGCATACCACACACTCTCTCGAAGGAAGTCTCGCTGTGTTTGTTCCGAGTTTTGCAAGAGGGGCTGCAGAACGCCGTGAAGCACAGCGGTGTTCGGAGCTTTACGGTGGATCTCCAGGGCACAGAAGAGTCGATCGAACTCACAGTGGCAGACACTGGAAATGGCTTTGAAGAACAAGAAGCTTTCACTCGCCACGGTCTGGGCTTGATCAGCATGCGCGAAAGGTTGCAATTGGTGCAGGGCGAGCTTTCAGTGAAATCGCAACCTGGAGCTGGCACTACGATTCGTGCTCGCGTTCCGCTGAAAACTAACGAATATCGCGCAATGGCTGGATAGGCACTCCATGAATTTATCCGTGCGCTTGCGCAACGACCTGAATTGCGGAATATGCGATTCTGAAAACAACCCACAACTAACGTCTAGGAGTCGGGTTGACATTGTAAAAGGGGACTCCTTGGAAACCTCATCAGTCCGGGTTCTCGTCGTCGAGGATTCGGAGGAATTTCGTAAATTTATTTGTTCAGCGCTTGGGGAAAGACCGGAATTGCAGATCGTCGGCGAGGAAAGTGACGGGCTACGAGCATTTCAGAGAGCGGACGAATTGCAACCGGACTTGATTCTGCTCGACATCGGGCTTCCATCGCTAAACGGAATTGAAGTCGCACGACAAGTCCTCAAGCTCTCACCCAAATCCAAAATACTATTTCTAAGCCAAGAATTTTCTACCGATGTGGTGCGGGAAGCCCTTTGTACGGGCGCATTGGGCTACGTCGTTAAGATGGATGCAGGAAGCGAACTACCGACCGCTGTCGAAACAGTTCTTCGGGGTGAGAGGTTCGTCGGAAGCAGACTTGACGGTCTCGGTCTGCGCGAGGCTCCGGGTGCACCGATGCCCGGCAGTGCACTGGACACGAAGGCTTCCGGACAGCTACAACGGCAAAACATGGAGATTCCCCGTCGCCACGAGGTAGGGTTTTATCCTGACGATGCAACTCTACTTGTTGATCTCACACAGTTCATCGGGACTGCTCTCAAGGCCGAACATGGAGCTGTCATTGTAGCGACCGAGTCACATCGAAACAGCCTTCTTCGAAAATTGGAGGCACATGGCGTGGATATTGCCGCCGCTATTGACCAGGGAAGATACATCTCGGTGGATGCTGCCGACGCGCTCTCGGCATTCATGGTCAATCGGACGCCTGATCCAGCTCGATTTTTGAAGTTTTTTGGTGATCTCATCGTGACAGTGGCAGCGGCTGCGAAGAGAGAGCAAGCCCGCGTTGCAGTTTTCGGAGAAGGTGTTCAACTCCTGTGGGCACAAGGTAACGCAGAGGCGGCAATTCAGGTCGAAAGGCTCACGAATCGGATAGTCAAGACGCACGATGTGGATATTCTATGCGGCTATTCTCTGGGTACCGTTCAGGGCGAGATGGACAGCCACATTTTCCAAGGAATCTGCAAGGAACATTCAGCAGTTTATTCCCGCTGAAATCCTTACTCGAACGGAGCTGTGAAGCAGGTGTTTTAGAACATAGCGGCCGTGAAGATCGAGAAGCCTACTCTCAAGCAGGCACATGCTCTCTGGTGCCCGACCTGTGGTTCGAGCACGTCGATAACCTTAAGAGCTTACTCCGCATCCCGTCCGGAGACCGGCCTTCTCATCCCATCTGTTTGTAACAGTTACGAACCTTTTTCGCTGGATCTGACTCTGGTCCTGGCGGGGTCTTGCACCCACGCCGAGCCTTTCTGTCCTTCTGTCAATTGTGACAGTTTCCCGGGCAACACCGAAGGCCGACTCTGAATTGCCACCCTCCTACGGTAGGGTTAAGCAACGGGGCTCGGCATGGCTGCCAATCAGGAAGGATTGCTGCTATTGGTTCTAATGAGGTGCCTGTGGAACTTGAAGAAAAATGCTGGTCTCTATTGCTTCTATTTATTTTTTGCCCCTCAGCGCTCCCGCAGGCCGTCACGGTCGCCGGTGACGGGAATAATGGCTCTACCAACTTCTCCTGGACTATGGAGCAGGAGACCGTTGCTCCACTCCAGCTAGCGACTAATGGCCAAGCACCTTCTCCGCCTCCGCAAACATCGGGCAAGGCCGCACCAAAGCCTTATGGCTGGAATGTCGCCATTTATCCCGCGCTCGCTTGGGTCCCCATCTTCGGTGCCAGCGTTACTCTTCCCCCCGTTCCGAGCCAACCGATAGAGACTCCCGGTCCCTCCGGGAGCACATCGAGTTCTTTTAACGGCGCATTCTTTGGGGGTGCACGTGTTGAGAAGGGTAAGTGGTCTGTTGACGGTCTGTTCATGTGGGCGGCGCTCTCCGGTCAACGCAAAACTCCATTTGCCGAGGTTCACCTCGATTTTGTCTTCGGGAATGCGAAGGCAGGCCGCGAAGTACTGCCTAACCTTTATGTGGAGGGCGGAGTCCGGCGGCTGTCCCTGGACCTTCATGCCACCGTCGAGACATCGAGTGCGAGCCGTTCCCCAGGCTTTTGGGATCCTCTCGTCGGTCTCACTTACCGTCGACAGCTTGGCAGAAAGTGGCGAATTCTAATCCAAGGCGATGGAGGGGGATTCGGCGTAGGTTCAGACGTGGACGTGACCGCAACGGCCCGCGCCGAGTGGCAGTTTGCTCGTCATTTCGGGATTGCGATGGGATACGGCGGCATGCATTTTAGCGAATCCGACACCGTGGACGGCAGGACGCTCACGATCAGTCCTACCTTGCACGGGCCGATCTTTGGATTGGGCATTTTCTTCTAGCCGTGAAGCGGGAATCCTTTTCATATGGACGAGTAGAAAACGGACCTGCTTTCTGGGGCCGCGCGGATGTGCTAATCAAACGCTAATCGACGCCATTCGCCGCGGCCTCGAAAAAGGCGGACAGGCGGCGCAAACGGAAACTGTCATTTCTGTCAGTTGCCAACCAAGGCAGTCAGGCACAAAAGTGTCTTGATCACCTGGAATCGGTTGAAGACATACGAATTATTTTTTCGATCACGGCATTCGATTACCAACATTGGCAAAAACCGGTCGTTGAGTCCGCACAAGACCATTGCATCCGCGCCTCAGAAACTTCCTGGAGACGGGTGATGAAACGGCTGCTTCCTCTGGTTTTGTTAGTGGCTGTAGCGGCCGAACGCACAAAACGCGCCGATGGAAAGCCTTTGCATTGCCTTTTCCCAAGAATCCAGTTCGTCAACCAATGCGTCCGCCAAAGATCCACTGGAGGCAGCGGTGATGATGTCTGGAGATTTCGACTTCTACCCGAGTCGTCACGACGGCTGCTGGACGGTGCACGTGCTTTCTCTGCCGATCAATAACGCAAAAGGAAAGGCGATGGGGTATGCCATTTCGCACACCGTCACCGATCCTGAGAGCGTCGAAGTTGGTCACGCCCTGACCTTTGGCCCGGGTCGAGAGATCTTCGTGGAAGCAATGAATAAGGCCGTAGCAGATGCGATCAGGAGTATCCGGCTGGCAAGGTCGCGGGAGCCAAGCAACCAATTGCGATGACGTTGTCGTGCCCCAAGTAGGCAAACCGAGTCGATTCATCTCAAGGAGAGCGTATGCGCAAGGTGCAATATCCGGCTACTTCAATTGTTCTCTTGACTGTGCTGATAGCCCTTTCGATCGGGTGTTCGCGTCGTCCCGAAGACGACACGATCGCTAAGGACATTCAGGAGAAGGTCGCCGCCGATCCAGAAACAAAAGACTCGCAGGTCGAAGTCAGGGCCAAGAACGGTAAGGTCACAGTGAGTGGCAAGGTTAAAAGTCCGGCGGCTCAACAGAAGGTGGAGCAGATCGCTCGCGAAGAGCCGGGCATCGCCAGCGTTGACGATCAGAGTACGATTGAGCCAGATCTGCCACCCGCCCAGGAAGTTGCGCCCGCCATGGCCTCCGCACCTCCTCCCGCGAAGAAACCCAAGCCTCAGCCGATTGTGGTACCAGCTGGAACTGTTCTCACCGTCAGAACACAGCAGGCGCTAAGTTCGAAGACCAGCCAGGCGGGTCAAACGTTCCTCGCCACACTGGCTCAACCCGTGAGCGTCGGGGGAAGGAGAGCGCTGCCTACGGGAGCAACAATTAAGGGCACGGTTGTGTCTGCCAAGTCGAAAGGCAAAATAAAAGGTGAAGCCGAACTATCCCTGACGCTCGCGAACATTTCGCTGGGAGACCATACGTATGAGATCCAAACCACCCCAGTTAGCAGCACGCAAAAGGGTAAGGGCAAAAGAACAGCAGCTACTACTGGCGGTGGCGCAGCCGGCGGCGCATTGATTGGAGGTTTGGCGGGAGGAGGCAAGGGTGCAGGCATTGGCGCGCTGGTGGGCGCGGGTGCGGGCTTTATTGGTGGAGCGATGACGGGAAACAAGCAGATCGAACTTCCGGCCGAATCTGCACTGAGCTTCACATTAGCTGAGCCTTTGACGCTTCCGCCTCCACATGATTAATTCGGTGGGCCAGATGTTGAAATATCCCTTCTCTAACAACTCGCGTATATGCACTATCCGTGGCTTACGGTTGCAGCGTACGGAAGCTGATGAAATTCTACGGAATGGATCTCGCACCTACCTCCCTACAGCAACAGCGAATTCGCGTGACGGCCATAAAACGTCAACGTATTCCCCTGCGAGTCCACTTCAAGTTAGCACCTGAAATCAGGACTCGGATGGAACGTCTGCTTTTCGAAACGCAGCTTACCCAATCTGACATCGCCCTGAACTGCAACGTAGCGAAGTCGAAAGTTTGCACCATCGCACGCCAGATCGGATTTGGTCCCTGGATGCGGAAATCAGAGCGTAAATCGCGTGCACAATCTAATCGCAATCGAGAGATCATCCGACTTGTTAGGAAGGGACAGACGTATCGAGAGATTGCGCAACGTTATGGAATCACGAAGCAACGTGCTCAACAGATCGTGAAGCTGTGCACTGACGCAATTTCTAGAGAGGAATGCCGCCGACCCAGGTAAAAAATCTGGAGAGAATTAGCCAGTCTCGTGCATTTCCAATGTGACACCCACCAGATTTGCCAGCACCTGCCAGTGTCGCGGATGCGGGCGATAGCACTGGCGGATTCGCCCCGCATACCCACTACGATGTTGGAAGAGTATGTAAAAGGGGTTTTAGGGTGGAACTGGCACTGCTTTTTTGATTGCGTAGGACAATAACGAACCTGTCTTGGTCTCACCGAGACTTGCAAAAGTTTTAACTTCAGCCAAGGGGGTACCCTTTCTTCTGAGATGGGACCCATAGCTCCGACAGACGTTTTGAAATTTGGATTTTTCCTTCCACCTGGAAAACCCCTTTATCGAAGCTGGCAGTCTCTTCTAGCCCCATACGACCGGCATGGGATGTCCAGGCACACGTCAATGAGTAGAAATCGCCTTGGTTTAAACACTTGGTGGGAACGCGGTTATGACAGAAGAAGGCTGAATACCTCACCCGGAACCCCGTTCGTTTGAACGTTGTACGTCTGTTCCGGAAGTGATAGGCTCCCGCGCTTGCAAAGTCGCCCTGATTTTGCAGCTATCTAAACGCTCGAAAAAAGGAGCTGCCCATGAAAAGTGCCATCGCATCGTTTCTCCTCGTCCCAGCATGTCTATTTTGCGTTTGTTTTAGCGCACAGGCTCAGTCGTCTCAAGAACTCAGCCTCTATGACAACTTCAATCAACAATTTCTCAACCCAAATAAGTGGGCGACTTCCAGCCCCTGCTTTACATGGAGCGTGCTTGAATGCGTTAGAGAAATTCAGAATGGACGACTGCGCTTGGCTGTGCGAGGTTACGGAGCAACCAACTCGAACCAGGGTACTCAATATGGAGAATCCGAGTTGCACTTCATCAATCCCACGCCGATCAGGACCATCGCTGCGCAGTTGGTGGTTCGGCGAACGAGCGCACAAAGTTGTGCTGCTAATGCCAACCCAGATGAGGGCGGCCACGCTCATAGTCTCCTATCAGGAACCTTCTTTAATAGCGGTAGCGGCAGCCCGGATGACGACGTGCAAGCGTTTCTGATTTTCGACCGATTTTCGTCAGACCCTCAAGGTGTTACGCAGCGTAGAAGCATTCATGCACTGGCAAGGTCAGTTCTTTGGCGGTGTAGGGCTCGGCAGCGTAAACGTCGGCCAAAGGATAGACGCTCAGCTGAGGTGGGATCGCAGAAACCACCAGTTTGTTGCCTCGTGGACTGACGTTGCGACTGGGAACACAACCCAGGCCGTCATGCCCTATTCGATGCCAGACAGCGCACCCGCTGCTGCTCCGGACAAACTCTTGGGTGTGAGGGCATTCACGCCAAACTGCGTTGGTACACAAATGCTGGTCGTTGACTTGGAAACGACATTCGATAACGTACGGGTCGGAAAAACAGACGAATAGCCGCAGCTGGGAAGCGCACAGAATTGCTCGCAGGAGCAGACCTTGAAGCGAAACAGGCGCAATGGTGGTGAAAAGGGTAGGCTAAAAAGGGTTTTAGTGGTGGATTGGGACTGCTCTCTGATCGCATACCGGGCAAACGTCGGTTGGACGTGACCTCCGAGGACGATTTGCACAAGTTTTGTCAGATGGAGCCCAATCTCAGAAACGCCGTGTACCTCGATGAAGATTCTCCCCATTGCGACTCTCTTAGGATCGGAGAGTTCGTGTAAATGAGTGAAATCGTCTAGCGGGGTCTTTATTTCCTCAATCACAAATGCGGGAAGGGGCAGCCGCCACCTCCGCGAGGGGACGGCTACCAGTCAATACGGATGCGGTCTTAATGACCCGGCTTCGCGCTCTGTTTAGACAATCGGGCGGCTGATAATGCAGATGCAATGTTCAACGAAACTGCCGTCAGCTAGTTGATGCAGTATATCCACCATCTTGTTATGACCACCGACAAAGGACTCATAAACCCCAGTCGCCTCCGTTATGTCCAGGTCGGCGGTTCCTATAAGGTAAGTCCCACCCTGCCCGTCGGGCACAGGTTTAAGGTCGATGCTGGTGAAAACCATCGATATCGAGCCCCCCGGTAGGTCGTAGGCAACCAAACTGCCTGCGAACTGTACGTAAAACGTTCCGATCGCTTTCTTCTTGTCCCGGTCGCGGTCGCCCGGGGCATTTCCATGTCCACCGTCTTCTATTGGAAGTCCGCTGACGGGAAAGATTTTTGTTTTGCTGTACGAACCATCACTGAGGTCAACCGTGAACAATCCAAGGTTGGGGGCATGCACCACTGGCCTATAAGGGCCCTCCAGCAGGATGGAGAAGGTATCAGCGGGTCGCCCTCCTAAATGTCTCGATGAAGCCTCAGCGCGCTGCACAGGAGCCGAAACCAGCGTGACTAGCACTCCGACGAGCAACAAGGCGTGGATCATGTTTCTGGTTCTCGTCAGGCAGAGACGCCCCATTGATTGATTGAAGAGTGTGATCATCATCTGTGTGCTTAATTTACATTTCATCATGTGCTTCCTTTCATTGCATGTCGGGCTTGCTTTGTTTGATCAAAGCCCCGCGCCTGGCATTGTGTTGTAAAGCATTACTTGCAACTGCGGACCATCGGTCTGTCTAGGTCGCAAGGCAATTCAAACCACAAAGCAGTAGTGTCGCGAGAGTGGGACTAGCAGAGGAGAGAACAGAAGAGTTCCCGAAGCGTGCGACATTCAGTCATCTGACCCGCGTAAGCCGGCAAAATTCTGCGGACTTTGATCCTCCGCGACTGCGCAAATATTCTTGGCGCAAACGCTGTGCCCGACTGTCGATATTCCCCTGGAGAAGCATCCTTCTGAACCACCATCTCATTTGTTGGTGTGTTGGCTTCGTCGAACAATGTTTCTGGAATATCTGCTTTCGGCACCATCACAAGTGCGACGGTGAAAAGGAGGTAGGTGGCCGCAAGTCGAGTTGTCCTCGCATGGCGGAGGAACATGGACCTTTGCACCTGTGGGAGACTCAAGAGGGTAGGAGCCGCCGATCAAAGCGGGCGGGGAACTGCTCTATTGAGATAAAGCACAATGGCCTACGTGCCTTTGTGAAACTGAGCAATTGTGCTCACTTGTCGAAATTAATGTGACAATCGGGCTAGCCGGGCTGGTGGGTTGGTAATTCATCCAAGCAAGGTTTCCTTTCTGGAGAGGCGTGCCGGCGTTTCCTTCCTCGACCGTCCGTCTGGGCCCCTTCGCTAGGATACTCAACCTGAAAAATCGAAACGCCGCAAGCCATTCACTCCATTGGGAATACAGAGAACCAGGACATTCTCGTCATGACGTTGCGAAATCCCTCTTAACTTGCCAAGGATCAAGAGCTTAACCGTAAGGGCATGCATCTTGAGATTTTTGATAACCGGCGAAAACCTCCTTGCCGAAAAATGCCCATGGATCGTCTCCTTGTTGCTTCAACCGTCTCATTCCTGCCCGATCACCCCAGTCGGGGGTGTTTGTAAACCCTTGAATGGCAACCCTCACCAGGGTGTCACTTTCGTTCTCCGCTGGTTAGAACGCCTGCCGTTTTGACACGGCCGGAGAGTGCTCAGGGCAACTTGCTCTTACGGCAGCCGCGCAGTGTAGCGAACGCTCGTTCTCGCTCGCGACGTTTGCTTCCTTGGAAATCACGACCTCGTGTCACCGCCGTGAAAGAACGGCCGATACACGACTTTAAAGGACTTACAAGAGGCGGACGACCTCTAAGTCATTGGAAATCTCCGAAGCAAAACCGTAGCGTAATCCGTAGTGCGGTGCGGCCAAGATGAAGCCAAGATTAACGTCCTGCAATCCCGGTGTTCCCACGACTATTCCAGCCTTGGCAGCACCGTCTTGAGCAGCGCGCAATGCGCGATAGCGGTCAAGATAACGGTGATGTTCGAACATCACGAGGCCTCAAGGTTCCTCAAAACGTCGTGATGGGCGTATTCGTACCGGCTCTCACGAGCTTGGTGTCATTCTCGAAAAATACAAGCTCCGGCCCGATCGGAAAGTTATTCTGCCCCAGAAGCGTCGCTAACTGGTGGAACTTGGCCTTGGCGGCGTTGCCCGTTGTCGACCCCGTGAGCTTGAGAAAATCCTGCCTTCGTAACGCGAGATCGTCGGCCTTCGTTGCTATGAAGGCTTTGAGATTGGCCTGAACGTTCTCTCCGATTGCGCCGCGCACGTGGCGCTCCGCTTGCCGCCGAAAGAATTTCGGAAAGTTGACGGGACCTGTATCGCTGAAGGGCTTGAAGGAGGATGGCCCCTTTCTTTCTCTCCGTTGTGGATCGAACGCGGCCAGCTTGCTGGTAACGATCTTCTTACTAAAGAGTCCACGTCGATTTGTCTTTGCAGCATCATGGTCGGCCAATACCGCCTGGATTTCCTGCTTGGTCATTGAGTTATATAGTCCCGGAAGCACCCACCCCTCACGCAGCAACCGCTGGTTGACGTCGATTCTGGCGCCCCCCATGATCAGCACGATGTTACCGACCACGCGTCCGAAGACATCGCAGACGTCGCTCGGTTTACTCACGTTGGTGAGAACCTCGCACGGAATCACCGCTTGTCCAAAGGCGGAAACAATTGCGTGCAAGGCGTTGGCGCATGTTTCACCCATCGATTGTCGAAACGGGTGGTTCACGCCGCGCGATCCTGGGACCTGTGGCTGAAAGTGCAATTCGGGCGCGTCAATTCCTTGCAAACGGATCGTCACTTTGCGCGCACCACTCTTAGGTGTCTTTATCACCGGCTTGGGGCCGAACTTACCCACCGACTCCGCATTGTCCAAGGCGTGGGTCGGAGCACGGTGACCGGCACTGTTTACGAACACAAACGGCTGGTTTGCGGCCAAATCGACCGTTACTGTATCAGCGTCGGAGCGGCCTTCCGGCCAGAATTGTTTGACGCTCAAGCTACCCGATATGATTAGAAGACCCATGTGTGTCCCTCCTCCGTCGGTGGAAATCTCTCAACGCCAATTCATCTAACGCCCGCAAGCTGCTGCTCAATCGCCTTCGCGGTTCGCAGCGCGAGGGCGGCCACAGTAACTGTTGGATTGACCGGCGCTCCGGTCGCAAAGACGCTGGAGCCCGCTACGAAAAGGTTCTTGTGGTCGAACGAACACCAGTTTGAATCGACGACGCCTGACTTCGAATCGTTCGCCATTCGCAGCGTCCCCATGACGTGCCCAGAACCGGAATACACACGGGCCTTCAAATCGCTGAAGTCCCATGTTTCCTCTGCAGCGCCCACAGTCGTAAAGATGTGCTTGATGATGCGCTGGGCATAGGCAGCTCCACCAAACGTACATTCGTCGACCTTGTACTCGATCTGCGGCTTCGGAATGCCCAGATCATCTCGTTCTGTCGGGGAAGGGCGTACCCGATTGTCGGGGCTGGGCAATTGTTCCACTGAGTAGGCAATACGCATCTGATGCGTGATGGTCTCTCGCAATTGGGGCCTGGAGTTCGGCGCCGAACAGGCGCCTGGCTGCGGGATCCTTGAGATCTCCGCCCGTGATCTCCCTGAGATTCTGGTAGGGATGCTTGGTTCGCCCCCAGCCATCGTTTCCAATGGTGAGTCGTAGGGCCGCAAACTTGTCTCGATGCTTGTGGTCGCGAAAGCCTTCAATGCAAGAGGTCGATTGCGGCCCCCGGAACGGGAATGTGGCAAAGGGCATCAGTGCAGCACCTTCGCCGCTGCGCGTGCGTTGGGATCGATTGTGACGAGAACCTCGTCAAACGTGTTGCAGAGATATCGACCCAGCACATCTCGCGAGAAATCGGTATCGGGTGTCGGCAGAGCGAGTTTCATGGTGCCTCCTCTAAACTGATTGCGCTAAGAAAAACTTCTCCCGAGGGTCAATAACGAATAGTGCAGTGGGTTTCAGATCCGTTTCATTCGAGCGATCCTAACCTGTTCAGGCAGCCTGAACGCCCGATTTCCGAAAGTGCCACTTGCTGGAGATGCTCTGGTGCCGCACCTCAGTCAAAGGAATGGGCATAGTCTCCTTCGCAATATAACGCATATTCATCTCGGGTATGTCCGTTCTCAACGGAATTTCATTTTGCTTTCAGGCTGCATTAATTTCACGGCTCTATCTTGGTTAACCTTGGAGATGCGTATCATAGAGAGCAAAGCCAGGAGCGATTCTGACTTTCGTTTTCCTGTCAGTTTTCTGGTTTTCGAATCTATCCAGCCATGAGGGGGACGCGGTTCGTGAACTACGGAGCTCTCTTTCGATCCGCACTGGTCGCGCTGCTCAGAAACAAAATGCGAAGCATCCTGACGGTCCTTGGGATCACCATCGGGATTGCGGCTGTGATCTGTGTCGTGGCGATCGGCAAAGCAGGACAGGCGCGAGTCCAGCAACACCTGAACAACCTTGGTGACAACTTCGTCTGGATTGAGGCTGGCGGACGAGCGATCAACGGCGTTCGCACAGGCACGCATGACACGAAGACGTTAGTGATGGCGGACGCGGTTGCCATCAAGAATCAGATTTCTCTCATCAAGAGCGTTTCGCCGAATGTGGATGATCCGGTCCAGGTCATCTACGGCAATCAGAATTGGCACACGTCCTACCGCGGAGTTTCGCCCGAATACTTCGACATCAAACGATGGTTCGTGGATCAGGGCGCGATATTTTCACAGGATGATGTGGATCGATCAGCGGACGTCTGCGTGATTGGGCGAACGGTTCGGGAACAACTGTTCGGCGTCGAAAGTCCCAGTTGGAAAAGTGATGCGAGTGAATAACCTTCCGTGCAAGGTTGTGGCTACCCTTCATCCCAAAGGACTCTCCCTTTCCGGGCAAGACCAGGACGACACGGTCATCCTGCCTTACACGACGGCTCAGAAGAAGCTCAAGGGCATTACGTGGCTGGACGACATCCTGTGCTCGGCGGTTTCACAAGACGGGGTCAAGATAGCCGGACAGGAAGCAACCGCTTTACTCCGAGACCGGCACCATCTGCGCCCCGAACAAGAGGATGACTTCAATATCCGGAATCCCGAGGACATCATTCAGGCGCAGCTCGATGCCAGCAAGACGCTGACGATTCTGCTAATCGCGATCGCGTCCGTTTCCCTGATCGTGGGAGGAATCGGAATCATGAACGTGATGCTGGTTTCGGTAACCGAGCGCACGCGTGAGATCGGGGTCCGAGTGGCGGTAGGAGCGACCGAAGCGGCCATCCAGCTTCAGTTCCTGGGAGAATCGATCATGCTCAGCCTCGTTGGGGGCGCAGCGGGTGTGCTCGCTGGCGTCTTTGGATCCTATTTGGTTGGACAGACTCTGGGCTGGCCGATCGAGATGTCTATTGAGGCGGTCGTCGTGGCGGCCATGTTCTCGATCGCTGTCGGAGTGTTTTTCGGATACTACCCAGCGCGCAAGGCGTCTCGACTTGATCCAATCGAAGCGCTGCGCTACGAGTGAAAGACTTCATGGTTGTTGATTCTCGGGACCAGACATAAATGACAAAACGCAAGTGGCTCATCTTAGCGGGTGTTGTGGTCGTCGCTGGACTGTTCGTCGTCTCTGGGCCTGAACCGGGATACTCAAGCGCAGCACTTCACCGCGAAGGTGGAACGAGGTGCCATCGACAACGTTGTCGAAGCCACCGGAACGATCAACTCGGTGATCACTGTCCAGGTGGGATCGCAAGTTTCCGGGAACAATCGCGAAACTCAATGCCGATTTCAATTCCCGAGTCCACAAGGGCGACGTTGTCGCCCTCATTGATCCTGCATTGTTCAAGGGAGCCTGCTTCAAGCGACCGCCGATTTGAAAAACGCGCAGGCCAACCTGGTGGCTGCCCGCGCCAACCTGGAAAAAGCGAAGGCCGCTTTGGTGCAGACCAAGGCCGATTACGATCGTGCCGTCGGGTTGACCAAAGATGGCGTCATGAGCCAGCAGCAACTGGACCTTGCCAAGTCGAACTATGAGGCGGCCAATGCATCGGTGGACGCCGCGGAAGCCAATATCACGCAGGCCGAGGCGCAAATCAGCCTTAAAGAGGCTGCTGTCGCGGTAGCTCAGACAAATCTCGACTACACCGTGATCCGGTCTCCGATCGACGGCACCGTGGTGGCCCGAAATGTCGATGTCGGGCAAACCGTGGCAGCATCTCTGCAGGCGCCAACCATTTTTACGATCGCGCAGGATCTTACGAAGATGTGGGTGTATGCCAAGACCGACGAGTCGGACGTGGACAACATTAAGGTGGGCAAGGCAGTCACCTTTAAAGTGGATGCCCTCCCCAAGCAAACGTTTCAGGGCGTGGTCAGCCAGGTCCGGATGAACCCGACAACGGTGCAAAGCGTGGTCACGTACGACACCATCATCGAATTCGCGAATCCCGAGTTAAAGCTGTTTCCGGGCATGACGGCATACGTGACCATTCCCGTAGCCACGGTGCAGAACGCAATGAAACTGCCAAATACCGCCCTGCGCTACAAGCCCCCGATGACAACCGACGAGGTTCTGGACCTTTACAAGCGTTATGGGATCGAAGGAACCGACGAGCAGCGCTCAGCCGAAGCTGCTGCGGAGGAGAAGGCAGCTGGCGTGAGTGCCCAAAATCTGCCTCGCGCACCGAAAGCAGAGACTGCGGTGGTTTGGAAGCTTCATGCCGATCAATCGATGGAGCCGGTGAAGGTTTCTCTTGGCATCACGGATCATGCTTACACGGAAGTCAGCGCAGTTCTCAAAGGGGACTTGAAGGAAGGCGACGACTTGATTATCCGATCAGTGACGTCCAAGCCCCAGACTCCAGGTACCCTGCGACGTTAAATGCGAATCAGCAAATCTGAAATAGCCCATGGGATCGATACCTGCTGTCAACCAACTCGGAGCTACGCAGACCGCCTCAGCGGCAAGCGCGGTTATTCGCGTGGAAGATGCGCACAAGTACTACGAACTAGGCGAGACACGGGTGCATGCGCTCCGCGGCGTAAGCATCGAAATTCATCGAGGCGAATTCGTGGCGATCATGGGGGCAAGCGGCAGTGGCAAATCAACTTTCATGAACATCCTTGGTTGTCTGGACCGCCTCAGCTCCGGACGGTACTTGCTGGAAGGGATTGATGTTTCAAAGCACGACAAGAAGGCTCTTGCGTTGATTCGGAACGAAAAGATCGGATTTGTTTTCCAGGGGTTCAATCTCTTGGCACGGACGACGGCACTTGAAAATACGGAATTACCGACGCTGTACGCGAAGATCGATCACGACAGAGCGCCGAAAACGTGCCGCCGATGCCCTGACAATGGTTGGTCTGGCCGAACGGGCACAGCATTTCCCGTCGCAAATGTCCGGAGGGCAACAACAGAGGGTCGCGATTGCGCGAGCGCTGGTGAATCGTCCTTCCATCCTGCTGGCGGACGAACCCACGGGCAATCTCGACAGCCGTACTTCCGTCGAGATCATGGAGATTTTCCAGAACCTGAACGACAAGGGACTAACGATCGTGTTGGTCACTCACGAGCATGACATCGCGCAATTCGCAAAACGGGTGCTCGTCTTCCGAGATGGAAAGATTCGCAAGGACGATCCGGTTCTCAGTCGACCCAGGGCCAGTGAAGTTCTGACGACCTTGCCGACGCTCGAAGACTGAGAAAATTCGACTTGGGCTTGTAGTGTTTGTGGACTTCGCGGCTGATTGTTCAGGGAGAATCGCATGAGAAGGAAATGGTTCATTAGTCTCGCATTGGTGTTAGCCGTGGAATCCACAACGCCGGTGGTCGCTCAGAGTAGTTCAACACCTCCAGGGTCACAGCCTCTCGTTTTGACCGGAGCCACTCCGCTCCCAAGCGCGCCGGGTCGCATCGATCATTTTGGGCGGGACCCCAAAGGACAGCTCTTTGTTTCTGCTCTGGGCAACAATACTGAAGAAGTCATCGACCTCGGAGCCGGAAGAGTCGTCCATAGCATCACCGGAGTGCCCTATAACACAGCATGATGCAAATGCCAACTAAAGGCCTCTTGGTCGCCGTTCATCTCCAGCCCAGGATGGCCCCGACGAGCTTCGGGCAAATTTAATGGCCAAACTTCTGATATAGGGCTTAGAGAGGGTCTTAATGGAACGGCTGAGCAAACGATGTTGGCGAGGTCTCATGGCAACTCTGACCTTAGCGGGTTCTCTCCAAGCCCAAACATTGAAGCAGATTGGCACGATCGACCTTCCTGGGCCCAAGGGAGAGCGCTTCGACTACCTGACCATGGACGATGAAGACCACTATTTGCTGTCCGCCCATCTGGGTCCAGGCATTTTGTACGTGATCGATGTACGAACCAACACGCTGGTGAAAGCGATTCCTGGCGTACCTGGGATTACTGGACTGGAGTACGTGCCAGGTGTTCGCAAGGTCTACACTTCCGATTGGGGTGAGGAGAAGATTGGCGTTGTGGATCTGCGGAGCATGCGCGTGATCAAACGCCTTGCGACGGACGCCAAACCGAACGGCAGCACCTACGCTGCTGCGTTTCAGAAGGTCTACGTTTCAGACACGCTTGGGAAGGCGGTAGCGATTGTCGATGTGAACAAAGATGAAATCGTAAAGACCCTTGAGTTCAAAAGCGAGACCGGTATGCCCCAGTATGATTCGCTCGCCCACAAGGTGTACGTGAACCTGAGGAATTCCAACGAAGTTGCTGAGATCGACCCGGCAACCGATACGGTGCTGGGAAGCTATCCAGTTGATGACTGTCGATACAACCATGGAATGGCTGTTGACTCCGAGCACCATCGCGCGTTTCTTCTTTGCAACGGAACTAAGACCCTAACGGTCTTTGCTCTCGACACCCACAAAGCGCTTGGGCATCTTCCGTTGCCGGCGGGAGCCGACGTCGTGAAATTCGATCCTGGTTTGGGACGAATCTACGCCGCCTGTTCCAGTGGCTTCATCGCGGTCTTTCAAGCTCAGGACGCAGATCACTATCGAAAGCTTGAGGATTTCCCGGTCCAAAAGATGATCCACAGTCTTGCTGTAGATACGGTGACTCATCGGGTGTATGCCCCTGAACAACAAGAGAATGGCCGACCGGTAGCTCGAATGATCGTTTACCAAGCCATCGAAGCGGCTCAGCAGCACTGAATGGAGATTCAGAATGCGAATATTGATGATCCTATTTGCGTTCTCTGCCGTCGCGTGGGCCCAAGCAACTCTGCCTCTCCGGCTGGAGAAGACCGTCGAATTGCCCGGGGTACAGGGCCGAATTGACCATCTATCCGTCGACGTGAAAGGGCAACGACTATTCATTTCCGCGCTCGGAAACGACACAGTAGAAGTCATCGACATCAAGGCGGCAAAGCGGCTAAAGACGATCAGCGGCCTGCACGAGCCTCAGGGTGTCCTTTACGTGCCTGCTAACGATCGACTGTACGTGGCCAACGCTAAGGACGGAAGCGTTCGGGTGTTTGACGGAAGTTCGTACGCTGCTCTCAAAACCCTAGATTACGGCGATGACGCCGACAACCTTCGCTACGACTCCGCCGCCAAGCGAATCTATGTCGGCTACGGAAGCGGTGCCTTGGGAGAAATCGATAACGAAAGCAATAAAACTGGCGACATCAAGCTCGATGCCCATCCAGAATCATTTCAGCTTGAGAAAGATAGTCCCCGGATTTATGTGAACCTACCGAAATCGCGCAAGATCGCTGTTCTCGACCGGGAAAAGCGCAGTATTACGGCGACCTGGCCGCTCGGAATGGCACTGGCGAACTATCCAATGGCGCTCGACCAGGCAGACCATAGGCTGTTCGTCATGACTCGGTTCCCGGCCCGACTGCTCGTATTCGACACGAATACGGGCAAAACCATCCAGCAACTGTCGGCAGTCGGCGATTGCGACGACGTCTTCTACGATCAGATGCGCAAGCGGATTTATGCGATTGGCGGCGAGGGCGCTATTTCGGTGTTTGAACAACGGGACTCGGATCACTACAAGGAGTCCGCCAGGATTTCCACTGTTAAAGGAGCGCGGACAGGCTTGTTCTCTCCTGAACTTGATCGCTTGTTCTTGGCGGTGCGTCGTCAGGGCGCACAGGCTGCTGAAGTCCGAGTATTCGCGCCGACGCAGTAGGAATTCAGAAGTATTAAAGTGGCAGGAGCAACGGGACTCGAACCCGCGGTCTCCTGCGTGACAGGCAGTCCTTCTCCGATCGAATCCCGATCATGAATCAGGAATCGGTAGGTGTGATCGCTCGGGATGGCTTCTCGAAACTGCTGCAAGGCCCAGACGGCAGTCGGATGGGCCGTAACATTGCATTGCAGAATGCGGCGACTTCCCACTTCCATCACCACGAACACGTACAGCACTCGGAAGCCGGCCGTGATTGCCACCAAAAAATCACTCGCCACGATGACCTTAGCGTGATTGCGGACAAACGTTCGCCAGTGCTGCGAGGATGTTCTCCTACAGCCTCTCGGATCACTATCTTGCGGCCAGTACGCCCGCACCGTTCGTGGCGAAAGCAAGATCCCGAACTTCACCGACAGTTCTGCTGCGATGCGCTCCTCGCCCCAGGTCGGGTTCTCCCGCACCAGGCGCACAATCAGCTGGCGAAGAACTTCCGGAATCCGCGGTCTTCCCGGCCGCGACTTCCACCGCCAAAACAGCTTGAACCCCTTGCGATGCCAGCTCGATGAGGGTCTCCGGCTTAACAATCATCAATGCCGCTTCCCAGTGGAACAGTTGAGACCATAGCCACCAAGGAGAAGCGCGCTGCGTCGGTGAGCTTGCGTGGCCGAACCTGGTGTTCCCGGTAGAACGCCAACTGTTTGCGCAGGAACAGCACCTCGGCACTCACTTCCGCTCGTGACGAGACTGCCAGCCACAGAAACTGAATGCCTTCGCCGGCTGTAATAAGTAAGGATAGAAAGCAGTGATCGGAGGAACTGTGCGGTCCTGCGCATAAACGGTTGGCGACGAATCTTTCAGGTTGCGGCTGGAAGGTGACAGTTTACGTCAGCGTCACTCGCGAAAGTTGCACCTTGTTATGTGCGTATGGACTTCTTGCGGAGCACAGTCACTTTGGTCTTCTTGAATGCCGGTCGGACCGCATTTTGGCGAGCGACAAGTCTATCCCTTCCAAAGAGCAGGAAGCGCAAAGCTCCTTCTAACTTCTAACCTAAGAGGCCGACGCCCAATTTCTTTGCGGTTTTTCGCAAGTCGTCGTCAAGCGTCGCCAACGGCAAGCTTCGACGAATGGCCAAATCGAGGTAGATCGCGTCGTAGCTGGTTAGTCGATGTGTTCGGCACAATGCAAGAAGGTGCGTAAACGCGCGATCGGGAGCTTCGTCGTCTCGCTCGATTCCGAGCTTGCTCAAGTCAGCAATGAAAGTGTCAGACTGCGTCGGGGTGATACGCCCCTTGCGCTCCGCCATCGCGAGGACGTTCGTAATTTCGATGAACCACCAGGCAGGCACAAGCGCCGTCTCGGTTGCCAGTCGATTCAGCAAGGCCGCCGTCTTCGGTGTCGCTTCGTCGTGGAACAGCCAAGCCATGGAGACTGAACAATCAACGACAAACGCCGCGCTCATCGGCGGCCCTCGCGAATGAGATCCTTGATCTTCAAGCTGCCTAGGGATAGACCAGTGGCGAGCTTCTGAATCCGCTCAATGGCGGCGACGCGCTCCTTTGGGCTTGCTTCCTTTTTCACGGGCACGAGCTTGGCTACAGGTGCGCCATGTTTGGTAATAATGATCTCCTCGCCTGCCTCCACCTTTTCTAGCAGTTCGGACAAATGCGTTTTTGCCTCGTAAGCGCCGACAGTGTTGCTGCCCTGCTGCGTGGCCACTGCGTATCCTCCGTATACCGACTAGTATACGACTAGTGTAAATGATGACATGTCAAGATTCAACCCCAAGTAGTGCGAGAGCAGCTCTATATTAGCCCGTAGTGTCCTGTCGTTCGCCAAAACCCTGTGCAGGCCTTTGCACGCAATAACAGTTCAGTTCACCCGGTGATTTGCGCCCACAGGGAATCGGAAGAAAGGTAGTCAGACAGTGACATATCTGCAACGCAGCCATCAGCAGAGTATGCGCACAGGATGAAGTGATCAACCTGGCAAAGCCAGGCATCCGATTCATGCGGCGCGTTGGTAACGATGATGAAGGCCTCCGACACGAGTTGCGAGAACAACCGGATTGATCCTGCCAGGGCGCAGTAGGCATGCGCCTGAGGTGCCCGGACCGGCGTACGCAACACTCTGAGTCCGAAGGTGCTCTTCAGTTCCGCGTCCAACTCCGACGAAGAGATCGTATCGCGGTCGTGGATGAGGAGAGTGGTTTGGGTGCTGTGGAGCAAAGTGCAGACAAAGCGAAGCCGCCGGTGAGAGGCGGCTTCACATGGTTTCATGTACACGCGGGGACCGTATCAACTACATCTTTATGGTGATCGGTTCCGTGAGTGTGAAACTAAGGATTGATTCGGCGGGCAAGACGATCTCTTTGTTCCCGGTGTATGCCGCTCCCGCGGTTCCGGCACCCGCACCCGCCGCTGCACCTATGAGAGCTCCCTTGCCGCCGCCGGCGAGACCCCCGATGAGTGCACCGGCTCCAGCTCCACCCCCGATCAGGGTGGCGGTGCGTTTGCCCTTGCCCTTCAGGGAGCGGCTGACTGAACTTGTCTTTACGTCGCGAACTTCGCCATTAACCGTTACGGACTCGAGGACGAGGCGGAGTACGGAAGCGCCTTTGAAGCGGCCCTGCGGCACAGCTTCAACGATTCTGCCCGAGGCCTCGGCTCCGGCAGGCACTACCGTCTTGCCGCCCACTTGGACGGGCTTTGCAACGGTCGCGCTGAAGTGATCGCCGCTCGAGCTGATCTTTGAACCCACCGACTGGCCTAGCCGTATAGTGACGACCGTACCGGCGGGCAGTGTGGTTTGTTTGCTGGCGAAAACGCTCCGTCCGGGCGAAGCCTCTGCATTTTCGGCTGACGGTGCGGCGGGCGAAGCCTCTGCGTTTTCGCCTGACGGTGCGTGTGAGCAAGCGACCAACGTCCAGAAGATGACGAGAAACGAAGCAATGATTGCCAAGCGTCGATACACGGATACCTCCTCGGTGCGAAGTCTGATCGTAACTTGAGCTTTGTACCCAGGTAAGGCACGGAAGGTCAACGCGGGAACCGTTCAAAAGTAACTACACTGACTGAAACGGCCTCTTGTTTGGGGCCCAGATGGAGACAGCCAAAAATAGGAGGTGAGGTGCGGGTGAATATTGCAAGGATTTCTGCCGTGACCCTTAAGGTGGCAAGTATGACAAACTCCGTGCGGTTCTACCGAGATGTGCTCGGGATGGAGATCATCTACGGCGGGGAAGATGATTGTTTTTCGTCACTCCGCACTAAAGACGAAGAAGGGCCCATCTTCAATTTGGAACTGGGTCGTTCGGTGACTGCCTGGGGGCGGCTGATCTTCTACGTGGCGGACGTGGATGCGATCTGGGGATACCTGCAGGAAAAAGGTTTTCATCCAGAGAGTCCGCAGGACGCTTCATGGGGCGAACGATATTTCCATATGCCCGATCCGGATGGGCATGAGTTGTCATTTGCGCGTCCATTGCGACCTCCGACGATTTAGCCTGGAGCGCTGAGCCTGAGAAACGAGGTTGCGAAGGTCGTTCAAAGGACGGGAGTAGAATTTAATTCTTCCAAAATTGCTTCCAGGAGGTCACGCTTATGGAAACGCCCAAAGCGCCGGAGACTCCCCGCGGTGAGACGACCCTCATCGGTCCGTCGATGGTGATCAAAGGGGAACTCTCGTGCGGGGAAGACCTTTATATAGATGGCCAGGTGGAAGGCACCATCGACCCGAAAGGAAACCGTCTGACGATCGGGCCGCACGGGCGCGTTAAAGCCAATGTCATTGCCAGCGCTGTGGTCGTGCAGGGCAAGCTGGACGGAAATGTTCAAGCGAGCGACCGGGTCGACCTAAAGCACTCGGCCGTTGTCACCGGCGACATCGCAGCCCAGCGCATCTCCATTGATGAAGGCGCGTACTTCAAGGGAAGGGTCAATATCCAGAGAGAGGCGCCCAAGAAGGAAGTGGTGCGTGCCGCCTCCTAAATGAGACTTCTCTGCCGGGCCTATGCCACGTGAAAGCGCTTCTGTTTTTTAGGGAGCCCGGTTCCAGGCTCCTGCTGTGGTGTAGCGTTCCCCGATGATGTGGTCTTTCTCGCAAACAAGCACACGGGGCTTTTCTTCCCGGTTCGGGTCTCCTTCCCTCGCTCACTGCAACGTCCTTGCCGCATTTTGGGCAGTGGGCTTTCCCATCTTTGATTTTGACTTCTGCCATGCCGCCTCCTGGGGCGAAGACCGGCAATGTTTGTGAGAGACCCGCGCTAGAGCGTCCTAAGTTCTGGGGGAGTGCTCTACAACGCGGGCCCGGGGGCCGTCTTCAGATTAGCCCCACGCTTCAAATTGAGATATCCGGATGCAAAGCAGTTTACTGCGGCACATGAGTGGGAGCGAGTCCAAAGAGTGGAGAACAATCTTTCCGTTCAAGGATTTGAACAGAGACATCGCGGATTGCCTGGAACAGTTGAGACCATAGCACCAAGGAGAAGCGCGCTCTCATCGGCTGGCATCGCAAGGGGTTCAAGCTGTTTTGGCGGTGGAAGTCGCGGTTGGGAAGACCGCGGATTCCGGAAGTTCTTCGCCAGCTGATTGTGCGCATGGTGCGGGAGAACCCGACCTGCGGCGAGGAGCGCATCGCAGCAGAACTGTCGGTGAAGTTCGGGATCTTGGTTTCGCCGCGAACGGTGCGGGCGTACTGGCCTGCGCCGGTGAGCTTGCGTGGCCGAACCTGATGTTCCCGGTAGAACGCCAACTGTTTGCGCAGGAACAGCACCTCGGCACTCACTTCCGCTCGTGACGAGACTGCCAGCCACAGAAACTGAATGCCTTCGCCGGCTGTAATAAGTAAGGATAGAAAGCAGTGATCGGAGGAACTGTGCGGTCCTGCACATAAACGGTTGGCGACGAATCTTTCAGGCTGCGGCTGGAAGGTGACAGTTCACGTCAGCGTCACTCGCGAAAGTTGCACCTTGTTATGTGCGTATGGACTTCTTGCGGAGCACAGGGAGAGCAACGCCGAAAGTCACTGCACCGAGCAGATAGGCGTTCGGTCAACCTTTGCGCATTCTTAGCTGGCGAGATTCGCCTACTGCGCAGCTCCCAGCTGGACTAAGTCCTTTTCGAGCGCTTCAGGCTCTAGCACCCAGCCTTCCCCTGCCATCTTCTCGTACAGCCAACGCGTAATTTCGCGTCGAGATGACTGGTCGACATCCGTAAAGGTGATCCCAGCACGACCGGGCGAACCCATCCACGCGAGCCGGCCCACGGCTTCGACGGTCGTATTGGAATCGGAAAAGTGAAAACGAATCCGCAATTCTGACTGGGACCCCAACGCCACGGTCAACCCCTCCACGCCCATGCCGCGTGCGCTCAGGTTGGTGACGGTGCAGGCGACCTCCTGACCGCCGGTTGTGACCAGCGTCGCTGGTGTATTGGTTGTGGCGCGGAAATTTCGCTGCTCAGTCAGACTCATCGACCCAAGCGCTCCAGGCGTGGAGGGGCGCGCAGCGGAGAGTCCATACTGCCGCAGTTTTCTGCTCAGAGTCCGCCGCGAGATGCCCAGTTGCATAGCGGCTCTGCCCCTGTGACCACCGGTTTTTTGCAGTGCTTTTGCGATCGCCTGGGCTTCCATGCCGTCCAGTGAAATGTCCGCCTGAGGGATATCTAGCTGCTCGCTGTCGCCACTCTCTGTGCGTGCGAGTTCCTGGCGAACTTCGGAAACTTCGATCTCGGGGCCCTGTGCTGACACAACGACTTTGTTCACGACATTCTGCAATTCACGAACGTTCCCGGGCCATGAGTACGATTCGAGAACCCGCAAGGCGTCCTTTGAGAACTTGAGACCGGTCCCTTCCCGCGTCAGGAAATACTCGGCTAAGGCGACGATGTCTTCGGGTCTCTTGCGTAGCGGAGGCACGCAGAGCTCAAACTGACTCAGGCGGTGATAAAGGTCTTTGCGGAATCGACCGGCACGAACCTCCTCTTTTAAATCGCGGTTCGTGGCTGCGATGACTCGCGCATCCGCGGTGATCTTGCGATGGCCACCCAGCCGATAGTACGGGGCCCGGTCGAGCACTCGAAGCAATTTGACCTGGACCTTGAGATCTAGTTCACCGATTTCATCGAGGAAAATGGTGCCGAGGTTGGCCAGCTCGAAGAGTCCTGGTTTTCCCGAGTCGGCACCGCTGAAGGCGCCTTTTTCGTAGCCGAACAGTTCGCTCTCGACCAGATTCTCGGGTAACGCAGCACAGTTGATATCCACGAATGGTTGGTTGCTGCGCTGGGAGTATTCGTGGATGGCGTGCGCGATTCTTTCCTTGCCGGTCCCAGTCTCGCCAACAATGAGTACCGTCCCGACGTGCTTCGCCACGCGCTCCGCCATGCCCAGAAACTTGCGCATGACTTCGCTGGCCACGACGAACTGAGTTCCATGCCCCTGTTTTTGGGAAACAGCGAGTGTGCCCATTCGGCCCCGATACGCGGAGGAGTAGCGGACTCCTAGTTGAAGCCCGATTCTTAACGCCCTAACGGAAGAGGCATTATGCTCCAGCATGTCACACCGCGGGCCCGTATAACCACCCTTTGTTCGATGACTGCGGTTACCCGAGTAACCGCGAGCTGTGCACATCGGTTGACCTCACTTTGGGACTGGACGGGACAGTCTGTCCCATGCCATCGCAGATCGGCGTGCGAGATCACTTCCTTTTTCATCGGCTTAGGGGTGGGTGCCCCACGGCAGCTTGCGTGCAACTTAGAACAGGTTCGCCGGTCGATCGAGGTGTTGTCGTCGGGGTGCAGAGACCCAAGGTAACGTCGGCACACTTTTCGATTGGTACGAGCAGATATCGAGCGACTTAGAATAACATCTTCAATGCCAACACGAGCCAAACTATTCGTTGGCGTTACCTCAGCAGTTGGGGCGGTGGTGTTGCTGACGGCTCTGCTGCATTGGCATGTCAATGATCCGCTGAAATTCAGTTGTTATCTGCTGATTGGCATTCTGGCGGCGACCATGAAGGTGCGCCTTCCGGGCGTCGATGGCACGATGTCGGTGCACTTTCTGTTCGTCCTACTCGGCATCATGGAGCTCTCGCTGCCGGAGACGCTGGTGATCGGTTGCGCCGCAGCTGCGGTACAGAGCCTGTGGAAACTAAAGCGACGACACGAACTGGTGAAGGTGGTCTTCAACGTATTCGGCATGACCGCCAACGCCGTCTGGCTGACGTATCTTGCTTATACCTACGCAGCGCCGTTTCTGAGAAGTGGCCGCCCTCTGCTCCTGGTAGTGGCTGGCGGCGCGTATTTTCTGAGCAACACCGTCCCGGTTTCCGTCGTCATCGTTCTGGCGGAAGGGCGATCGTTACGCCAGATCTGGAAGGACACATATTTCTGGTCGTTTCCTTACTACCTGGTCGGCGCAGCTTTGGTGGGAGGGATCGACTTCGCCAACCAGCACGTCGGCTGGCAGAGTTCACTGTTGATCCTGCCGGTGATGTATTGGATTTATCGCTCGTATAGCCTGTACCTGGGCCGATTGGAAGAAGAGAAGAAGCGTGTCGAAATCGAAAAGCTGCAGGTAGAAACCGAGAAGCGACACGTGGAACAGGTTTCTGCCCTTCACCTGCGAACGATTGAAGCCCTGGCTCTGGCAATCGATGCAAAAGATCACACTACGCACACCCATCTCCATCGAGTGCGCACTTATGCGCTTGAGATTGCCAAGGAACTCGGACTAAGCGAGGAAGAATCGGATGCTCTTCGGGCGGCCGCTCTATTGCACGACATCGGGAAGCTCGCGGTGCCGGATCACATCATCAGCAAGCCCGGCCGACTTACTCCGGAAGAGTTCGAGAAGATGAAGATTCATCCGGTGGTCGGCAGCGAAATCCTGGAGAAGGTGGCTTTTCCTTACCCGGTCGCGCCCATTGTTCGCGCTCATCACGAAAAGTGGAACGGCACAGGCTACCCGGATGGGTTGAAGGGGGAAGCAATCCCCATCGGCGCTCGTATTCTGGCGGCGGTCGATTGCCTGGATGCTCTGGCGTCAGATCGCCAGTATCGTAAGGCACTGCCACTGGACGAGGCCATGAAACAAGTCGTGGACGAGGCGGGCACCTCGTTCGACCCGAAGGTGGTGGGGATTCTCGAGCGCCGCTACGTGGAACTGGAACAACGCGCGCTCAGCAGTCTGCTATCCGCCGAGAACCCAGTTGGCTCAGTTCGATACAAAATTGGACGGGGCGAAAGGCCGGCTGCAGGATTCGAAATTAATTCCACTCCTCAACTCGGCAGCGAAACCGATTTTCTATCGTCCATTGCTTCAGCCCGACAGGAAGCGCACACGCTTTTTGAACTCAGCCAGGACCTGGGAACCTCGCTCCGGCTGGACGAGACACTGTCGCTGGTGTCGGTCCGGCTCCGCAAGCTTATCCCGTACGATTCGATTGTCGTGTTTGTGCAGAAAGGTGACTTACTGGAATCTGAATTTGTCAGTGGGGAGAATTTTCGCCTTCTGTCATCGCTGAAAATCCCAGTAGGGGAAGGACTTTGCGGTTGGGTAGCGCAGAATGCGAAACCGATCATCAACGGAAACCCGGCGGTCGAGCCTGGATATTCGGCGGGCCTAAGAAAGACCACGGAACTCCGCGCGGCACTGGCCGTGCCGCTCGTGGGGATTGGCGGTCTGGTCGGAGTATTGGCCCTGTACCAGGCCGAAGCGGATGCCTTCACCAGCGACCATCTGCGGATCCTACAGGTCATCACCTCGAAGGTTGCGTTGTCTATAGAGAATGCGCTGAAGTATCGGCAGGCGGAAGATTCTGCCACCAGCGATTACCTTACCGGGCTGCCGAACGCGCGAGCACTGTTCATGCATCTAGATCAGGAGCTGGCGCGATGCAAACGGGAGGGCTCGACGGTCGCCGTCATTGTGTGTGATATGAACGGATTCAAACAGATCAACGACCGCTACGGACATTTGGAAGGAGACAAGACGCTCAAGCTCTTTGCGAACTTTATGCGGGAGGGGTGCCGCCAGTATGACTATGTGGCACGGATGGGTGGGGATGAGTTCGTGATGGTCGCTCCCAACATGACGCATGCGAGTGTTCGCGAAAAGGCCTTCTTTCTGGACGCGCTCGCGCGACAGGCTGGCCGACAAGTGTGCGGCAAGGATCTATTATCCCTGAGCGTGGGGGCCGCCCTCTACCCGCAGGATGGGGATGACGCGGAGCACCTTCTGGCCGAAGCTGACCGGAAGATGTACGGGGAAAAACAACTTCACCACGAACACCTCGAACTGGAAACGCCATCCGTCGAGCCTCATTCCCGTCCGCTTTCGGTGAACTGAATACTTTTTTGCCCACGCCCGTTTCTTGCCCGGCACCCAGACGACAGTTACGAAAGTTTGGAGCAGCACCGACTAGATGCTTGTTATTGAAGCACTTAGCTGATATCTGTCGCAATGGGATGTTGCCTGTTGAGGCCACCCCATATCCATGCGCACACTCACCAGACATGCAGCCAAAATGGTGGTAGTCCTGCTGCTCAGCGGATTCCTCGGAGCGACGCTCGTGCGCTTTGCTCCCGGGTTCGGGGTAGACGAGCAAGAACTCGATACCCGTCTGAGTCATGAGAGTATTCAGGCGATTCGCCAGTCTCAAGGTCGTGACGGCGGTCTCGCTGAATTCTATTTCCGCTATTTGACGCGGCTCCTGCACGGGGACCTGGGAGTCTCGCGGACCCTGCAACAACCTGTCCGGCAACTTCTGGCAGAACGGTTTCCCGAAACTCTGAAATCGGTCGGACTTGGATTGGCGCTGGGCTGGACACTCGGCTTGGCATTGGCGATCGCGGCTGTCATGTCGCGGAGCTGGGGTATCGATCTGCTCACGAATCTGCTGGCAGGAATTTTGCTCTGCCTGCCAGCCGCGGTACTGGCGCTCTTGTTTGTGATCGCGCATGCCCCGGGGCGGCTCGTCCTGGGTGTAATCGTGTTCCCCAAGGTTTTCCGCTTCGCCCACAATCTCCTGGAACATAGCGCATCGCTACCGCACGTACTCACCGCCAGGGCAAAGGGGGTTGGGAATTTTCGGGTATTGCTGTGGCACATCCTGCCGGTCGCTGGTCCGCAATTGCTCGCTCTCGCCGGTGTATCGGTGAGCATGGCTTTCGCGGCGGCCATCCCGGTAGAAGCCCTGTGCGATTTGCCCGGGATCGGGCAACTCGCGTGGAAAGCCGCGTTGGGACGCGATCTCGAACTGCTGGTCAATCTGACCATGGTGGTCACGATGGTCACGCTCCTCGCCAACTCCGCCACCGATCTACTCCACCACCCCCTGCAGGGGAGAGAAGCATGAAGTGGATTCGCAGGGCGGCAATTGGATTTCTGGTACTGCTCTTGGGGGCGTGTCTGCTATCGGAGTTTGTGGCTCCGGCCTCGTATGCACATCAGTTCCGCGACCTGCCTGATGCCGCACCCTCAAGGCAGCATGTGCTCGGCACGGATGACCTCGGACGCGACCGGCTTTCCCGCTTGCTCTACGGCACGCGCGTGTCGCTCTTACTTGCGCCGGCCGCTGCTCTGCTTTCAAGCCTGTTGGCTGCCCTCATTGGCGGCATCGCAGGGTTTGCCGGCGGCTGGGTCGAGCGCTGCGCAATGGCCGCGACGGACTTGTTTCTTTCCCTCCCATGGCTGTTCCTGTTGATTACTGTGCGCGCGCTTCTGCCCTTGAACGTTTCGCCCCTCACCTCGGTGGCAATTACGTTTGCCTTGCTGGGAAGCCTGGGATGGGCGGCGGCCGCTCGCGTCATCTGCGCGAACGCCCGTTCGCTGTGCACTTCTGATTTCGTACTGTTGGCGCGCGCTTCCGGGAACCGCGGGTTTCGGCTGTTTTGGCGTCACCTTCTCCCCAACCTGAAACCGGTGCTGGGCGCGCAGTTCTGGATATCGATTCCCGTCTTCATCCTGACCGAAGCGAACCTCGGAATCCTGGGCCTCGGGGTGGCAGAACCGCTTCCCTCGTGGGGCACCCTGCTACGCGAGTTGGAGAGTTTCTCGGCCTTCTCAGCGCACCTGTGGCAGTTCATTCCCGTCATGCTGCTCGTGGTGACGGTCAGTTGCTTTCATCTTGCTTTGCAAAAACAGGAGCTCTCGTCATGAGACGACCGGTGGTCCGCTTCGTTCTTTCGATGTCCCTTCTTGTCGCCGCGACGGTCGCAAGTGCTCAAACCGGAGGCCAGTTGCGGTTCTCGCTGAAGTCGGAGCCGAAGACATTGAACCCCGTGCTTGTGGCCGACGATGCTTCAGAGACCGTGCGCTATCTCACGGGCGGAGTTCTGATGCGCCTCAACCGTCTCACGCAGCAGATGGAACCGGAATTGGCAGTGTCGTGGAAGGTCAGCGACAAAGGCAAGACCATCACATTCAAAGTTCGTCAGGGCGTGCACTTTTCGGATGGCACCTCTTTTTCGGCCGAGGACGTTGCCTACACGGCAGAGAAGCTGATGGACCCGGCGTTGCACTCGCCCACGGGAGACTCGTTCCGCTCCGCTGAAGGCAAGGTCATCACGCGCGTTACGAATAAGGATCAGGTTGCCATCACGTTTCCTGCCCCCGTGGTCGGTCTGGACAAACTGTTCGACCAGGTGGCCATCATGTCCGCCAAGTCGCCGCAGAAAGAAATGGCGGTGCTCGGCCCCTACTACGTGGCCGACAACAAGGCGGGTTCCTACCTGCTGCTGAAACGCAACCCGAACTACTGGAAGCACGACGCGTCTGGCCGTCAGCTACCTTACATCGACTCCGTCCGCCTCGACATCCAGTCGAACAGTGATATGGAAATGCTCCGTCTGCTGCGGGGAGAGATCGACTTCATCAACTCGTTGGATGCCGACAATTACGACAAGCTTGTGGCACAGGCTCCGGGCATGGCGTACGACGCAGGCGTCTCTCTTGACGCAGAGCAGATGTGGTTCAATCAGGTTCCGACATCCCCTCTGCCGGCTTACAAGAAGGCCTGGTTCACTTCTACAAATTTTCGGCAAGCCATCTCAGAGTCAATTAATCGCGACGACCTGGCGCGCGTGGTCTTTCGTGGTCATGCTCGGCCAGGAGTGAGCTGGGTATCTCCCGCCAACAAGTTCTGGTTCAACTCCACACTGCAGCCGCATTCATTTGATCAGAAAGCGGCCCTGCAGGCACTGTCGAAGGACGGATTCCACTTGCAAAATGGCGGTCTTCGCGATCGGGACGGGCACCTCGTCGAGTTCTCGATCATCACCAACGCCGGCAACAAGAATCGCGAACGCATGGCGGCCATGATCCAGCAGGATCTGGCCGGTATCGGCATAAAGCTTAACGTGGTCACGCTCGATTTCCCGTCGCTGATCGAGCGCATCACTCGCACCTTCGACTACGAAGCCTGTCTGCTGGGGCTGGTCAACAACGATCTCGATCCCAACTCCCAGATGAACGTCTGGCTGAGTTCGGCCGAAACTCATCAGTGGAATCCGAGTCAGAAGACTCCCGCCACCGCCTGGGAAGCGGAGATTGACACACTGATGCGCATGCAGGCCTCGACACTGGACATCAACAAGCGGAAACAAGCCGTCGATCGGGTGCAGGAGATCGTCTGGCAGCAGGAGCCTTTCATTTACCTGGTCAACAAGAACGCGCTGTCGGCGGTCTCGACGGGCCTGCATAATGCACATCCGGTCGTCCTCCGCCCGCAGGTGTACTGGAACATTGACCAGCTCACACTCGGCAACGAGGTCGCGAGGAACCGTTGAACGATACCGCGCCTCTCCTGTCGCTCCGGCTCTCCGTCAACTATCCAGGGAAACCTGGTGTGCTCCGCGATCTTTCGCTCGAAATCAGCCACGGAGAGGTTGTTGGACTGGTCGGGCAAAGCGGTTGCGGCAAGAGTACGCTGGCACTTGCGATTCTTAAGTTGCTTCACCTGAAGAACGCGAAAGCGGAAGGGTCGATCTTCTTCGATGGCCGCGAGCTGATGTCATTACCCGAACGCGAAATGCGCTCTGTGCGAGGCAAGCGAAATCGCACTCGTGCTGCAGAGCCCGATGTCCTCGCTGAATCCCGCGCTGCGGATTGGCACTCAGCTGGAAGAAGCCTGGAGCATTCATCGGCGATCCACCCGCGAAGAATGCACCCGGGCGCTCCATGCAACTCTTGAAGACGTTAGCCTGCCTTCGGATGACCAATTCCTTCGACGGTTTCCTTCGCAACTCAGCGTCGGCCAAGCGCAACGAGTGCTCATCGCGATGGCGGTGTTGCATCGGCCGCCGTTGCTGATCGCGGATGAACCGACCAGCGCGCTGGATATCATTACGCAGTCGGAAATCCTGCAGCTGTTTTCAAGCCTCAGCCGGAAGCTGGGCATGACCATCCTGTACATCTCCCATGACCTCCTGTCGGTGGCCACGATCAGCCAGCGGGTTGCAGTCATGGAACAGGGAGCGATTGTCGAGTGCCGTGACACGGCTCGTCTTTTCACAGATCCCGCGCACCCCTACACCCGGAAACTGATTTCAGCTCTGCCTGTGGCTCCTCGCTTCGCGGTGGCGGCAGCGGGCAAATAAAGGCTTAGCTTCCACAGTTCTGCGCTGTCGCACCCTTAAATATCTGCTCTTTAACCAAGCACCTCGCCAGCCCTTTCCGAGGGACATTTTGTCCGGGCCTGGCGCACCTGACATAAAGCCCTTTGTTTCATATGTTTACTTGAGCTTGTGGCACGAACGTGCGGCCACCCTGCGCCAAGATGTCCTCTCCGTTACCTTCTTGAACGCATAGCAACTGGTTCATTATGTGTAGTTTACAGTCCAGACATTGGAGGTCGGATTGCGAATGAGTGGGTGAGGTCTTGACGAGTTTCGTTGCATGTCTTGCCTACTACAGGACAGCGAACAAAAGAAACCATGATCAACAAATTCAAAACTCAGGTCCCGATGGGCCGCGAGGATCGTCCGAACCAATTCACACGCTTTAGCGCCGCCTGGGGAAGAGTTCTTGCCTTGGCCTTAATGGCGTTTTCTGCGTTGGCAGCCAGCGCCGTCTCTCCACAATTGTCGAGCGCGGACGGAGCGAGAGGTCGGGCGCACAAAATGGCGTCCGATTTGCGCAAGCATACCGACGCCAACAACATGATCACGGTCATTGTGCAGTTCCGGCAGATGCCGCAAACTGCGGAATTCTCCGGCATGCGCGGCCGCGGTGCAGTACTGCGGAACCGCCTGCAATCGATTCGCGCGGTCACGATGCGCATTCCTGCGAACATGTTGGCCGAACTGGAGAGCAATCCGAACGTGGCATACGTCACGCCGGACCGCCAAGTCACGCTGACCGCCTTGAACGAAGATTACACCGAGGCCGTGGAGGCAGATATGGCGGCCGCCCAGTTTGCCCAGGACGGTACGGGTGTCGGAGTGGCGATCATCGATAGCGGAGTCGCGGACCATCCGGACCTGCATAACGCCGCTGGTGCCAGCCGCGTCGTCTACAGCCAAAGCTTTGTTGTCGGCGACAGCACAACCAGCGACAAGTATGGGCACGGAACGCACGTAGCTGGCTTGATTGGCGGCACGGGTGCTGCATCTGGCCCCGCGAATGGCTATCTCGCGAAATATCCCGGCATGGCTCCCAACGTCAATATCATTAACCTGCGCGCGCTTGACCAGAATGGCTCGGGCACCGACAGCCAGGTGATCGCCGCGATCCAGCAGGCAATCGCGCTCAAGAACACCTACAACATCCGCGTCATCAATATGTCCCTCGGGCGCCCCGTTTTCGAAAGTTACACTCTGGATCCGGTTTGCCAGGCAGTCGAATCCGCCTGGAAGGCCGGGATCGTGGTGGTAGTTGCTGCCGGAAATAATGGCCGCGACAACTCGATGGGCACGCGCGGTTTCGGTACGATCGGAGCTCCGGCCAATGATCCTGCCGTTATCACTGTAGGAGCAACCCGGACGATGGGGACTGATACCCGGGTCGACGATGCGATCGCAAGCTACAGTTCCAAAGGTCCGACGCTAATCGATCACTTGGTGAAACCCGACTTGGTCGCGCCTGGAAATCGCATGGTCTCTTTACGTGCGTCCGGCAGCACGCTCGACACCAAGTATCCGGAGTTCCAGGTCAAACCGGGCTTAGGCACCGGAGAGTACTTCCGCCTCAGCGGAACGAGTATGGCGACACCGTTGGTGAGCGGTGCCGTCGCACTGATGTTGCAGAAGAGCCCTGCGCTGACTCCGGATCAGGTGAAAGCGCGCTTGATGAAGACGGCGTGGAAAGGTTTCAATCAATACACGTCGTCCATCGACGATATCGGGAATACGTATTCGAATCAGTATGACATCTTCACCTATGGAGCGGGCTATCTGGACGTACTTGCCGCTCTCAACGACACCAATCTGGCGACTGGCGTTGCGCTTTCGCCGACAGCGAAATATGACAGCGTCAGCCGCAATGTCTACATCGTCAACACAAACTCCGTAGTTTGGGGCGGAAGCAGCGTAGTGTGGGGTGGAAATTCAGTCATATGGGGCAACTCCGTAGTTTGGGGTGGCAACGCATTGCTTGCTAACTCAGTGGTTTGGGGCGGCACCAGCGTGGTTTGGGGTGCGAACTCCGTATCTGGCTTCAGCGTTGTCTGGGGCGCCAATTCAACGATCGTCAGCCCGATGGCTGCGTTCAGTGATGGCGACGACGGAGAAAACTAGACAACCGACTGAACCATTATTCGGAGAACAGCCATGACAAATACCCTACCTGTTAAAGCGAAAGTCATGATCGGAATGGTGGCCGTAGCCAGTCTCTGCGCTCTGTCGATCGGCGCAGTCAGATGGCAAACGCAAGCCTGGCAACAATTGGTGCTCCTGTTAGCGGCAGCCGCATTGAGTTCGCGTTTCAAGGTGAAGCTACCTGGGATAACCAGCTCAATGTCGGGGAATCTGCCGGTCATTCTCTTAGCAGTCACCCAATTGGGATTGTTCGCCAGCCTCCTGGTGGCGGCAACGGCGGCGATCGTGCAGTCCCACAGCTCCGCCGGGAATAAAACGAAACCGACCCAATTCGTATTCAACGCTTGTACCTTGCTGAACGCATCTGGGGTCGCTTACTTCGCTTACCATAGCCCGGTGACGGGTACCTTTAGTGCCATGCACACTTTGTCTCTCGTGCTAGCTGCGGGTGCTTACTTCCTGGCAAATACGGCGCCGGTCGCAGGCATTATCGGGCTGACTGAAGGCGGCAATCCCTTTGCCCTCTGGCATAAGGTGTTTTTGTGGTCGTTCCCGAACTATGTAGTCGGGGCAGGACTGACCGCGATCGCTTCCACCTTCGGTGCGGCAACCAGACCGGCGACTGTGGCAGCGTTGATGTTCGTACTATTCGCCGTTCACCAGTCATACAAGTTGTATGTGGGCAGATCTGAACAAACGCAGCCGAGAGCGATGCGGCTGCCGCACGGTAGTACGCAAACCTTACAAGAAGAGTCTTGCCAATCGTCGAGCAACGGACGGCTGGCAGACTCTTCCATTTGCAGTACAGGCGAATTCAGCTTTGCGAGAGGCAGTCGGAGAACCGGAGGTGGTCGGACCCAACCGGGCTGATGGTGTGAACCCCGGTGAATCAACCTGGACTTGGGCGAAGATCATCTCGATCGAGGCCATCAGGATGGATTGAAAGCTGAGATTGTGGCAAATATAATGTCCCCGCAGGCCGGGTTTTCGCCTCCTACAATGGGCCTATCGTCGGGGTGTCTCCCATCAGGTCGTAGCTCCCAGGTACTTGGGGCGCTTTGATTCCATCAGGAATCTGCGCAAGGACTGCCGCTCGAAAGCCCAAAGCCACGCATAAAATAAGTACCGCTTCCGAACGTGGCTCCTCTGAAAACTCCGACGACTCTCGTTACATCCATTCCGAATAAAGGTGACGAGGGGCAGACCATCGACATCGGAGGTGAGAAGGTTCCGGTCATGACGCAGGCGGATCTCGATAAGGTCCTTGATCACAAAGTTCCCGTTTCGGTATTTATCAAGAGTTCACAGACCGTAGATCTCTGGTTGGCCGTTGGAAAGGACGGGAAGGTTGAAAAGGTGGAGGGCGTTAACGGCGAAGCATCGGTTAGTAAGGACGGGAAGGGAGCGGTACGGCAGTGGCGATTCAAACCATTTGTACTGAATGGCGAGGAAGTCGCGGTGCAAACGGTGATTCAGCTTAAGGGAGAAAAGACAAAGGAGCAGCCATAGGGTCAACTTCGCTGCTCCGAAGGAGTGAGATAATAAGGAACTCCCGTAAGATTTGAGCGTTTAGCGAACGTACTTCGACCAGCGGGTGGGCCTGTTTCGTCGGATGGGCCCCGTAGCTCTGACAGACAGCGAAGAATTTGAAATTCCTTCCACCCTAAAACCCCTTTATCAAAGATGGCGTCTCTTCGTAGCCCAGAACCCTCTGCCGAGCGAACTCGTCGTACAGCTGGTGAATGCGCTCTCGTCTTACTTCATATTCCCCCCGTTCGGTTGTTGTCAGGCCACCGAAAGTCTCCTTTTCTAAGGTACCCAGTTGCTTATTGAGGAGTTGGATGAGTTCGCTACGGGTCTGTTTCGGATCATGGTCTTTCATGACAGCCTGCTTTTCTGAGACGAAGCGAGTTGCAGAAGGTAGTGGAACACTAGCAGACTCTAGCAAACCAGTGAGAACGTCTATACCGATCATGCTTTACTACGGAATCAAACAATTGCTAGGGAGAAATCCTCACTACGGGATTTCCGGTACGCACATTTTCCCTTCACCTCCCCGAAAGCTCTCACATTGGTCTCTCCTGAGCGACGTATCCAGCACAAAATGCACAGCACTCCGATTGGCAAGGTCCGTGCTTCTCGGCATTACAAGACGTTGTCGGAGGATGCCATGCTTAAGGTAAACATCGAGAAGATAGGTAACGTGGCGGTCATTCATTGCGAAGGCAGGCTGGTTCAGAGTCCGGCTGCTTTCAAGCTCCGCGATGCTGTCACCCAGCAAAAAGACGCGCATGCTATTCTGCTCGACCTCTCGGACGTTCCGTCCTTGGAGAGCGGTGGCTTGGGCATGCTCGTATTTCTGCAACGATGGGCCAGCGACCATGGCATTCAATTCAAGGTTTTTGATCCGCCTCCCTTTGTGCGGCAAAGGCTGGAACGAGTTCGTTCGGCATCGGAACTTGAGATCGCGGGCATGAGCGAAGTACTATCCCTGCTGGGCTGGGAACCGAGAGCATTGTGGGATGGTGTCCGAAGAGCCGCTTAACCGAGCGCTGCGGCGGACAAAACTCTCAGTGATACCGGTAAATCCCCCTGAGCGGAATTCTCTGGCTCGAAATTATCTTGACCGATGCCTAGCCCTTTTGTGCCTTCCGCCACTTCGCCCAGCGTGCCTTTTGCGCAGCCACAATCCTTCTACGAGCGGCTGGTGACATTGTCCTTTTGCGGGCGGTGATTGAAACGACTTTCCGTCCTTTAACCTTTGCCCATCTTGCACGTTGAGCAGCGGCAATTCGTGCCCGACCCGCAGCGGACATTCTTCTACCAGTTCGCTGGTTGCTTGTTCCGTTCAGAGCTGTGATTGCATTATTGAGACTTTCAAGTTGAGACGCCAGACGGGTTCGTTCCTGCTCCAGTTGATTGAGTACCGAGGTGAGATTGGTCATGGCAGGAATTGTAACCGAGGTCTATCAGTCAGGGCCGCTCGGCGCTCAGACCCGAGGCGTTTGCCCGAAACCGGAAGACTGATGTCCCCAGTCCTGATGCAAACAAGCTCTCCTAAGTTGTTGACGAGACATGCCTTACTCCCTTGCCCAGTCCTGGTTTGGGGGATTCTTGGGGGCCCAGCACACGTAGACACGGATTTCGACCCGCATTAGGCGGCAGTGACAGAACTAAATAAGGTAGCTTCGGAATCCAAAGCATCGACCGCGAAAGTGGGCCCCATAATTAAAGTTGGCCCCACAATTAAAGATGCCGAGAATCGCTTTTCGAACTGTTCACGAGTCACTCGAGGCCCGCTGTGTTCCGAAGAGAGGCGAGTCCGGAGTAGTCTTAACCTTCCCGCTAGTGCCAAGAGGAACATCTACGATGACAACACCGCAGGAATATTGTCGTCAGCAAGCTCGGTGCATCTACTTCGACGCCAACGGCAACAGGGTGCCGGAGCCATGGCAACACGCACCGCCCGCATATGATCCATGGCGGCCCCTCAAGGAATTGGAGAACCATCCCGAGCCGAGCCGGTGATTTCCGAACTGAGGTCCGTCTCTGAATGCTTGATATTTTGCAAGCGGCTCTTGCTGGTTGACCGGCGCTGACAAGAGTCAACCACGATTCCACCTTGGGCACTACTCACCAGATATAGCTGCCGGGAGAATATTGCAGCGATCCGAGAGAGTGCTAAATCCTGCGAAATCCAGGGTGGGAAGGGGAACCTAGCGTGCAAGCTAAGCCCGAAGAGTAAGCCCGAGCTATTCCGTCTTATGTCATTGGAGGACAGAATCGTTGCGTATGAATTCAAGAACTGCGTGGCGTGGTTTCAGTAGTTCCCTTCCTCCTGGTTGCGCATTCATGTCTGATTGCCTCAAAGGTCTTAGACATTCCCTCAAGCTCCTCGTCAGACAACTTTTCAATATCTATCATTTCGTTCCGCGCTTGGTACATTGCGCGGATTACCTCGTCAAGTTTGAGGTGAATGGCTCGTGCATCACGGTTTTGTGTGTTTTGAATCAGGAAAACCATCAAAAACGTGACAATGGTCGTGGCAGTATTTACCACCAGTTGCCATGTGTCGGAGTAGTGGAAATATGGTCCTACGGCTGCCCAGACCACGATGACCAGCACGGCCCCAACGAATGACCATTTTGTACCCATCCAATAGGATGCTGTGGCGGCGAACATTTGGAAGCGGTCTGCAAAACCACCCTTGTTCTGTGTTTGAGTCATTTGCTCGTTTTAGCCATTGCTCCCTGTAACAAAATTTCCCTCCACGCCAGTTTGAGTCTTGATTCGCTTGCCGACCTCTCGGACCTTTTCAGAAATAGAATTGCGGCTCTGTGCGCCGCTACCTGGAGCCGTAAGAATACCAACTCCAACCCCGACGCCGACCCCGGCAGCAAAAGTCAGGACGTAACGTAGTGTGTGATCCTCGCGGCGAATTCTTCGTTGCAGTAGGTCCGCCGTTTCGGCAATGTGTTCGCGTACAGGTTCGGTAGCTCGATCCGATTGCTCCAAAATGTTGAGGCCCGTTCGAAGAAGCACCTTCAAAGCTCTATTCATGTGTCCCCCTCTTCAGATTTCTTCATGAAGATTATTGCGCTGCCGCCAACCTCGCCATCAGGTACATCCCCTATGCTTACCGGATTTGTTCTCCGAGATCCCGACGCTCAGCCATTGACCGTTTTCGTCCCGGAACCGTTCTCCTCCCTTGTGCAATTGCTGCCGGGAAACAGCGTCCCAACGAGATAGGTGTTGAAACATCTCGATTACGCTCAAAACCCCTGAATGTTGGCTAGCTGCTTATCTAGGTTTCGTCTGGCACAACTGCCAGTAGTAAGACCCCACAAAGAGCACAGTCTCAATCACTAGGCTTGGGGCCTGACATGTCATCCGTGCGCGTTCTCGTGGTAGAGGATTTCGCGCCCTTTTCGCAGTTTATCCGCTTGACACTAGCGAAGAGGCCGGACGTACAGGTCATCGGCGAAGTGGCAGACGGATTGGAAGCGGTTCAGAATGCAGAACTACTTCAGCCGGATCTGGTCCTGCTTGACATCGGACTGCCAGGGCTGAACGGAATCGAAGCCGCTCGCCAGATTCGCAAACAAGCCCCGGAATCCAAAATAATCTTCCTAAGCCAAGAGTCTTCTTGGGAGGTGGTAGAAGAAGCACTCAGCTTAGGGGCTTGGGGGTACGTTCTGAAAGAAAAGGCCGCAATCGACCTCCTAGCTGCGATGGACGCGGTTCATGATGGCAGACATTTTCTCAGCTTTGGATTGTCGATTCAGACCTTCAATTGACCAAACCCTCGACCGCCAGCAGCTAGGACGCTGCCACAGACCGATCAGTTCCAGCCCTTAGTACGCGTAGCTCGGTTTCGGGAATTGCAAATTCTGTAAAGCCACAATTCAAACAGACCAGAAGCTTTGGAAACACCCACACAATGGGCTTGTCCAGACCCTTGAGTCCGGGGAAATGAATGCCGATTTCTCCGTTCAAAGTGTCTTGGTGCTGTGATTGGCACGACTCGCAGGACATACTGTCCTCCCTGCCCCTTAAGAGCGATACGACGAAGGTCGCGGCCAGGGTGTGATCGCAACAATATGACTGCTGCTTGAGCACGTGAGAAAGAAACCGAGAATCTCTGGATTGTACAGGGGGCCAGGGAACCGTTCGATGCCCTATGTTCTGAAGAGTGAAGGCGGTTTGCTAAGGCTGATCGGCATGCCGCAGCTCCCGACATCGGCCATGTTAATCGGTGAAATATCCCATCGCGACTATTGGAGCAGCGAGCCTCGCTCGGAGGAGTGGCTCCTGATCGAGTGGCCGAAGGCGGAAGCCGAACCGACCAAGTACTGGTTATCGACCTTGCCCGTCTCCACGAACCTTTCCGATCTGGTGCGCTTAGCCAAGCAGCGCTGGATCATCGAGCGCGACTACCAGGAACTGAAGCAAGAACTCGGACTGGGACATTATGAAGGACGAGGCTGGCGCGGTTTTCACCATCACGCTACCCTCTGTATTGCGGCCTATGGGTTCCTGGTGGCCGAACGGAGCCGTTTTTCCCCGTCCGCTCGCGCCGGTCAAGTGGACTTACCCGTCCCCGAAATGCCACTCAATTCCGTCCTCGGGGTTCGCCCGGTGCGCGTGGAGCGGCATAACCCCTGGTCCATCGCTACCCTTCGGCAAACCATCGCCCGGGTGCTGCTCCGGCAACTCTCGGGATGCCCTTTTTGTGGAGCTCCCTTTTTATAACACAGTAGTACTAGTGTGTTCCCCAGTTTTGAATGCTCACTTTTGTCGCTGTCAATAGCTATTCTCCTTACCTCCCCTCATGCCCGGACTGAAGTGGGACGTGGATCGAAATAACTTTGCCACCGAATTCGACAGTCGCATCGAACTTCTCCGGAGATGAGATCCCGACCCCATGTGCATCGGTGACACGCAAAATGCGAAAAGTCCTGTGCTCCAGCATTCCGGGGAAACTACCACGTCGATCTCCGATTGCTAGTGTTTCAGCTTTGTCGTCCCAGTGTATCGGTATGACGGAATAGGCTCCATGTTCATAGTCATAATTGTCGCCTTCGTCTTCATATAGTGTGAAATCCCCATCCGCTCCCGGATAGATGCGCAGATCAATCGGATCTGATTTGGCGGAAGCCGATTGAGCGGGCGGACCAAAAGCGACGATGGAACCGCTCTTAGCATAGATGGGAATCCTGTCCAGGGGAGCGTCTGCGGTGATGCTCTTGCCACCATTCAGGCTCTTTCCCGTCCAGAAGTCTACCCAATTGCTGCCGGCGGGGAGATAGAGCGTCCGCTGCGTAGCTCCCTCGGTCGTTACAGGATTGATCAGCAACGCGGCGCCGAACATGAACTGGTCTGACACCTCTCGCGCGCTGCGGATCGAAGGAAAACTCAAGCGGAAGCGCCCGCATGAGCGTTTCCCCGTTCTTGGTAACGCCCCAAGCGGCGGAATATATGTACGGCAGCAGACGATATCGCAACTCATCGTACTGCGTAAGGATGTGCTCAACTTGCGGACCGTAATTCCAAAGCTCAGCATTTGACTTGTATCCGTGAACGCGAAAGATCGGGCAGAACGCTCCGTACTGAAACCACCGGATCAGCAATTCGTGGTACGCCTCTGACGTGTATTGATCGTCCGGCCGAAAGAACCCACCGATGTCGGTCGTCCAATACGGCAGCCCAGACATGCTGAAGCTCAGGCCCGCGGGAATCTGGCGCTGGAGTGTAATCCAGTTGGCGCTGATGTCACCTGACCAGGAGGCGGCGGCATTTCTCTGCTGTCCGGCAAAGGCCGAGCGCGTCAGGATCACGACTCGCTTCCGGTCCGTGGTTGCGCGTTGACCTTCGTAGATGGCCTTCGTGACATAGAGCGGATATGCGTTGCGGACGGACTCTCCGCTACCCAGGAAACGTCTGCTTGCCCTTGAGCACGTCGAACTCCGGCTCGGACGCGTCCATCCACCAGCCATCCATGCCGTCTTCGAAGATGCCGTTGTTGAGTTCCGACCAGAACGTAGTTTGAGCTTCGGGATTGAAGAAGTCCGTCCAGGGTTCTCCCGGAATCAGCAGAGACCTGAGCCTTCATCCGCTTGTAGACGTCTGTCTCTTCGCCGAACCTTGACCAGATCGAGATCAGCATGTGCACGTCTTTGGCATGCAGTTGATCCATCATCTCCTTGGGTTGGGGATAATGATCCTCGTCGAACTTCATTGCGTTCCAGCCGTACTTGCCCCAGTACTGCCAGTCCTGCACCAAGGCGTCGACTGGAATCTTTCGCTTGCGGAACTCGGCTGCGGTATCGAGAATTTCCTGCTGGCTGTGATATCGCTCTCGACACTGCCAGTACCCATAGGCCCACTTCGGAAATAGCGGCGCTTCGCCGGTGAGCTGGCGGTAATCGGCGATGACACGGTTCAAGTCAGGACCGTAGAAGAAGTAGTAGTCGATGGCCTGCCCCACTTCTGGAGCGGAAGGTGGTCGTGTCCTGCGGAGGCCGTACGGATAATTGAACTCCTGCCGGGCCGCCTCGCGCGGAGACTTCGTATTCTTTGTTCGCTTCCAGATCCACCGCGCCGGATGCCGAAGTTGGAGTCCACATGTTCTGCAAATCGATCACCGGCTTTCCGTTTACATCCAACAGCAAGTTGATTTCTGTTGTCGCTGGTCAGCAGGAATCCGTATATCCCCTTCGCCCCGGTCTGTGAACTTTCCCTTACCCGTAGTCGGGATCGATCTCGATCGATTGGTCGGCGGGATTGAAGTCGGTCAGGGAGGGATTGTTCCACAGAATGCCGTATCCCTTGCTCGACAGCAGGAAATGGAATTGAAATGTTCGTGTTCGCCTGGTGCAGGCGAATCGGAACTCCGCGAACATTGAAAATGCCTTCCTGATGCTGCCCCAGACCGTACAAGGCTTCATCTGCGGGCGCCAGGAAAGTCTGCTGCACCTGCCAGGTTGTTCGCTTCGGCCACAGACGGTACATCAAAGGCTTTGCCGCCGTCCTTGGGCTCGGCCAACACCACCTTTCCGTCGCTGGAGACGAACCTCACCGCTCCGGTCGCGGCATCGACGTTCACGGTGATTGCTGCGGTAGACAGCTTGGTCCCTTTTTTCCCAACCTCGACCTGAAGATTCGAAGCGCTGCATGGCTGGGTTGCGACAGGAACTATGGCGGTCGGAATCTCCGATGTGGGGCTCACGACAACATGGACGACCCGGTCGCCGCAGAATTCAACGCGCATGGCTCCCGTGGCGGTTCGAAATGTCACCCCGTTTGAGTCCTTGTGGGATTCGCTCACGGCAAAGCGAGACTCACTCGCTGCCCATGCTGTGCTGGCAAGGATGACGAGCAGAACGATCAACTTCCAGGTCGCTTTTACTAGTCCGAATGGCATTCTTTCGCCTCTTGTGTAGAGATTCTGGCAATGCTGTCTGTGTCGCAGAAATGCGTAGGCAATGTTTCTATTGAGAGCTCGCGGTCGTTTTCCCCTTGCTGCATGGCAACGGCCGCCCTGGTCAGGCCTTCTCGCCGCAAGCGAGCCGACACTTCAAAGGCCTGCTTGGCTGAATCGCGGTCCCCGATCTTCAGATAAAGGCGGGCAATCTGATAGTGAAGACGACCATCCTTGTCGTCTGGGAGGCCCAGTTTCAGTTCTGCGATGGCCTGTGGCGTGCGGTTGGTCTCGGCATACACCCGGCCGAGCAATGCGTGCACATGAGGAACCAGTTCCGGCTTGGTCTTTAGACCCTTCTTCAGATATGGCTCTGCCGCGGCAAGGTCGTGTCGAACAGAAAGGATCTCTCCCATGACGGCGTTGAACTCGGGATCATCAGGATCCTTGTTCAGCGCTGCTTGCGCCAGCGAAGCGCCCCATCGATGTCGGAATTGGCCAGCAGGGTTAGCGATAAGCCGAACAACGCGCCCGTATCCTCCGGCTTTAGAGCCAAAGCTTTGCGATACTCTTGCTCCGCATCCGGGAAGAACCTTCGCTGACGATAAAGGTCTCCGAGCAAGATGTGTAATTTGGGGGAGTCAGAATCGAGTGCGCTAGCCCGAGTCAGGGCTCCGCTGGCAAGCTTCTGGGCCGCTCTCGTTTCCCAGTACAAGCCCTCCGCTTCGGTTGTGGGACTCAACGCCAGCTTTTGCGCCGCATCAGCAGCAGCCTGGTAGACGGCGCTCGAGTACGCGCAGAACGCCAGGAGCTTGAGATCCCCTGGTTGAAGCGCTTTGGAGTGGGAAGCGAGTCGATCGCTACATTCCCCGTATCGTCCGCTGGCGTACAGATCGGCGGCCGAGAGTGCGGGAGTTGTGGCGGACCGGGAAGAAGTGTCAGCGGACAGATTCGCGTCCTGCGACAAATCTCCAGGCTTATCGCCAGTGCCGCCGGGTTGGAAGAGGGTACCGATTTCTTCAGGGAGGTTCTCGGCGGCTTTGCGCTCTTCCAACGCAGCCTGCAGTTCTTCACGCTTCGAGTGCGGCAGGCCGGCATTGAACAACCGAGCGTTGGCTCGAAGAAAGTTGGCATCGGCTTTCCAGATTTCTCCGAGTTCCTTCGCGCTCTCCGCAGTCGCTCCTTGCTCAACACGCAATCGAGCCAGGCCTAATTTCGCCATCAGCGAACCGGGAGTCGACGCGAGTTCAGCGTTCAATTCGCGCTCGGCACCGGCAAGGTCGTGCTGGTAGAACAGGACGAAGCCGTAACCGGCGTGTGTGCCCCGAGGAAATGGCGGGAAAGCCAATGCTTTCTTATAGGCCTCAGCGGCTTGAATAAACGCCCGCTGCTCGACGAAGTTATCTGCCACCAGCGCTTCCAGAAATCCTGAGTCCTTGTGCTTCGCGAAGAGAATGCGAGCATCGGCTTCGACCTGCTCGAGATAGGTCAAGCCCAGGTGGAACCAACTATCCGCATTCTTCGGATCGATCCGAACGGCGCGCACGTATGAAGCGGTGGCGAAGCGCGTTTTTCCGAGCCCCGCGTACGCTTGCGCCAGGGCCAGTTGCGCTTGCATGTCGGTGGGGTTCGAAACAGAGGCTCGCTTGAGGTAGGGGAGGGCATCTTTGAACCGCTTCAGCTTGACGTATTCAAGCCCAAGAAAAAGATTGGGTACGAACAAGTCCGGCTTCTGCTGAATTGCTTGACGGAAAGCTTCGATGGCCTGTTCATCTTTGCCGGTCTGGTAGTACATCAGGCCGAGATTGGCTTTGAGTTCGGGGATTTCAGGATGAATGGCAACGGCCTTCCGGTAGAACTTGGCGGCAGCTTCGAAATCTCCCCTGACCTGGGCTTGTTGCGCCGAGGCCAGAAGAGACTCAAATTGCGCGGGCTCTTGCGAAACCGCCAGACCCGGCAAAACACAGCACGTCAAACAGCCGACAATAACCGTGACCCTGATTGAATGCACGCATCACCAGTAAAGCTTCAGTGCTGCCTGCATCTGTCTCGGCGTCCATGCTTGGTTAATCGTTCCAAATCCACCTCCCATGAATGTGTTCGGGCTGTAGAAGTTGGTGTGGTTGAGAGCATTGAACATGTCGAGGCGGAACTGGACTCGCACGCTTTCTCTCATCGGGAAATACTTCTGAATACTGATGTCCCAATTTCGATAGCCGGGGGCACGCAGATCGGAGAAGTATCGCGGAGCATTCCCTAAATCAAATTGCGGGGCGAGCGCGAATGCCGAGGTATTAAACCATGCGGTGCGGCTCGGATTCGCGATGTGGTAGTCACCTACTACATTCACATGCTGGCCCACACCGAAATCGTTCGCGTTAGTCTGGTAATGGTGAGAGGAAAGCCCTCTTTTAGGGTTAGGGTCCCGGAGGTCTGCCAGCCGCCAACTACGGCGTTCAGGACTCCGTTCATCCCCGAGCCGAACTTCTTATTCCTGCCAACCGGAAGCTCGTACACATAGCTCAGAACGAAGCTGTGAGGAGTGTCGGTTGCATCCACCGACTTCTCCGCAGCCAGGTTGTAGACGTTGCGAATATTTTCTGAGAAGTTAGCCGACGCGGAAGCCCAGTTTTCGGGTCCCCCCACGTTGTCGATGAATTTCGAGAACGTGTAGGACGCCAACAACGTGAGCCCCTGCGATACCCGGTGCGTATAGTTTACGTCCAGGGCGTTGTAGTGCGAACCGCCAGCAGGATCCTGGTTTTCATTAATGTCGCAGAACTCCGGGTACGGTCTGAGTAACTGCCCCTGTTGAATCGTGGGCTGATCAAGGCTGCAGCCGCTCGAAGTAATTTGGCCGAAGAACGGGTTTGGAACCTTGGTCAGCTAACGCGTTACCCATGGAGAAGTACTTGGGATCCAGCTGATTCAGATTGAGTCCACTCGCATTGACGTGGACGCCGTGATTGCCCACGTAGGTGATATCAATGACGTCGTTGGATGTTGGCGCGTACTGGAATCCGTACATCCACTGCTGATCGTAGAATAGGTCTTGCGGTTGCGTGAGACAGCGGTTACGCCGAATCCCACATTGGTCAAGCCGTCCAGTGAGCTTCCACTGACCGGCACGAGCCCGCTCGAAAACGCGGTGCTCAAGGTATTTGCCGGCGTCAGGCCGCCATCGTTCGAAGCTACGTAAGGAGTATCCGAGCTAAATCCAGGCGCTGGACCGAGTTCCGCGATAGCTGGGAGGATAGAAAACACCGTAGCCACCCCGCATCACGAGCTTCGGCATTAGTTGATAAGCGAATCCGATTCGGGGCGCAAAATTCTTGTAGTTTGTGTTGAACAGCCCGCGATTGCCGGAGCGGGCGAATTGGAGTTCGCCCGTGTAATTCTGACCGACCGCGGAGCTGATGGGATTGACGGCATTGTAGTCAAACCATGCCTGCCGGTTGTAGCGGTCGGTTACCGGCCGCTGAACTTCCCAGCGGATGCCAAGATTCAGAGTGAGTTTTCGCGTCGCTTTCCAGTCGTCCTGCAAATACACTCCGTGGAACCAGGTACGCGATCACCTGTCGAAATTGCGATACCGGTGTTCCCACTGGCAGGTAGCCCCATCAGCATCGAAGCGATCGAATCGCCAGTTCCCGAAGTCGGATTCGTGGGATCCGGCCCGGCAGTGAACAGGTTGTTGAAGTTAAATGGCGTGAAATGGAAGCGGCCGCCGTTTTCATCGGTGGCGACCGCCATGTATCCGAAAGACAGTTGGTGCGCTCCCCGCACTTTCACAAAATCGACGGATCCGCTCGACAGCGGCTCGAGGAAATGCACCCTGCCCCGCCCCTGCCACCGGCCCTTCCGGCAGATAGCTGGCTACGCTGATAATAGGGAATTGCGGCGAGAATGTGTCGATGAAACTCGGCAGCCCAAGGGATGAGGCCTTGAAACCGTGGCTTTGCACGTCGTTGCCCTCAACCCATTTCATCCCGCCCAGATTGACGCTCATGGTGAAGGTGGGAGTGAAGACCTGGCTCAGGCCGACGCCAATGTTCCAGCGGTTATTGGGGTTTCGCTGTCCCGGACCGGCGGGATTGGTGGCACCGAAAAACGCAGCCTCTTCGTCTTTGTATTCCTTTTTGTAGGAGTACCGTCCGTAGAGGCGCGTCTTGTCGCTGAAGTTGTGATCAATGCGACCGCTGTACTCGTCCGAATAGTCCGCCTGGAGGCCCGACGCACTCCAGTTGTTCGACAACGAATTGTTGAGCGGAGTCGGATAAAAGTTGACCAGCGTCTGCCCAATAGTGTTGATGAGCGACGCACCCGTAGAGGGGGAGATATACGTCGCCAGATTGTTTCCCGGGATAGGGTCGCGAATAAAGCCACCGCCGACGGAGTGAGTGCTGTACGGGTCATAAAGCTGGCCGCTTAAAATCGGCCTGCCCAGAGCATCGGTCCCAACTTGCGGGCCCAACAGCGCCGAGAAGTCCCCGCTGCGGAAAGCCGCAAGTGGTACGGTACCCGCATACTGCCCGGCGTTGTGGTCTCTATGGCCCTCGAAGTTGAAGAAAAAGAATGTCTTGTTACGCTGCTTGTAGATGCCCGGAATGTACACCGGGCCTCCGACGGCAACACCAAACTGATTGCGATGCGAATTCGGGCGTGGCTGCCCGCCCAGATTATTGAAGTAGTTGTTCGCGTCGAGGGCGCCATTGCGCAAATAATCGTATACGACTCCGTGCAAACGGTTGCCTCCGGACTTGGTCACAACGTTGATCACATTTCCGGTGCTCCAGCCGTATTGTGCGCTGAACGTATTCTGTTGGACTTTGAACTCCTGCACGTTGTCAGGAGATGGAACATAAATGACCCCACCCCAGCCCTCGCTCGCATCCCACGCGCCGTCTAAGAGGAATGCGGTCGTTCCAAAGTAACCGCCGCCAAAGTTAAAGAACGAGACGTCCTGGTCGGCGGAGCCTTGCTGTCCGCCTGACGAAATGGTCTGCCTTTGCGAAAGGTTGTTCACCGATGAATTCAACTCCACAAAGTTGAACACGTTGCGGAGATTGAGCGGCAACTCCGTCACCTGCTTGGTCGAGATTTCGGCTCCCACGTTGGCGTTTTCCGTCTGCAGCAGAGGGGCGTCGCTGTTACTTCGACTTGCTCGATCGAACCTATGGTCAACGCGACACTCTGGGTCGCGGACTGCCCGACTTCAAGTGTGATTCCTTCCTGCTTGAAGGTCTTGAAACCCGTCGCCTGTACCGTCAGGGTATAGGTCGCCGCCGGAAGCAGCGCGAACGAGAAGTTCCCTTCTTCATTCGTCTTAAAGACGCGCGTGATTCCTTTCTCGGGACTACTTAGCGTGACGTTGGCATTCGCGACCCGCGCCCCGGAGGGGTCCAAAACCGAACCCGAAAACGAAGCCGTAGATGCCAGCGTCTGGGCGTTCGCAACGGGTACGGCAATTCTGATCGAGAGGCTAGCTACGGCCAGGAACAGAAATGCTGGAATACTCAGAAATTTGGGCATCGACACGGCCCTCCTTGGCCGCCAACATCTCGGTTAGCGGTAACTGTAACGACAATCGCGCATTCTAGTATCGAAGCACTATAGGGTGTCAAGTTAATTTTGGAGAGAGTGCGCGTAACAATCATCGATAACCTGACCGCGCATATCGCAGCCCCGAAAATATTCACCAGAAAGTCCCTGGTTACCCGAATCGTTTTTCAGGAACTTCGCCGGCAAGGGGAGCCGGCGGACCTGTGAGCGAGGCGCCCTCCGCATAGGACAAGGATCGCAACCGTCCCTTACGCAAGTAACGACTGGCTCTCAGATCGCTCCTGGATTTCCTCGCGTAGCCTGCTCATCCCCGTGCTTACCAGCAGCTTCTCTCAGCCGACTGGGCGCTATTGCCGTAGAGTGTCGAAGCACCAGATTCGTTTGGATGGCACTTACCGCGCGCGACGATCCCTTGCACGGAATGTTTGAAGAATCGAGCAACCCTCTGAATGCCGTATTTGCGATTGCGACATGCGACATCTGAACAGTAGTCAGGGGCGGCGTCGTGAACTGTGCCATGTGAATGTCATCAAATCCCACTACCGACAAATCCCGCGGAACGTTGAGCGCGAGCTCCGATGCTCGTCGCATAGCACCAATTGCCGTCATGTCATTCGAACAGAGCACCGCGGATGGGCGAATCCGGTAAAGCAGCGAGGATGGACAGGGCCTTCATGCCGGCCCTCAACGTGTGATCTCCCTCCACCAGCATTTGTGCTGGTACCGCCAGATCAATTTCCTTCATGCATTCTTGAAAGGCAATTTTCCGCATCACTGCAGTTTTCAAGAGAGCCGGGCCGCTCACAAAAGCGATACGGATGTGCCCCAAGGCGGCCAGGTGTTGCACCGCCTGGCGAATACCGTGCTCGTAGTTAATGCATACGACCTTGTGCATCGGCTCCGCGGACTCAATGTCGAGCGCGACAACCGGTACGTTTTGATGCGCGAAAACCTCGATCAACGAGTCTTCGTTCTCAAAGCTCAGGATTGCCACCCCTTCGACTCGCCGCTCGATCATGCGCCGCACAGCGACCTCGAGCCGGCGCGGGTCGCGCACGATGGAACTCAGAAATATCTCGTAATTGTGCTCAAAGGCTAAGATCTCAAAGGTCCGCACGATCTCAGAGAAAAAAGGCCGGATCGTTTCCGCGATCATCAGGCCGAAAACACGGCTACGACCGGAGACCAGGGCCCGCGCATGGATATTCGGGTAATAGCCTTCCTGCTCTATCACCTTCCAAACTCGCCTCGCGAGAACCGGGTCGACGGTTGAGACACGATTGATCGTCCGCGAAACGGTCGCGACGGAAACGGCAGCACGTTTGGCGATTTCCTGCACGGTCATTCGTGCCCTCCCAATCACTGCAAGTCACCGATACAGTAACCGACCTGCAGCGGGCATACTTGTGTACCGCTCAGACCCCGATTCGGACCTCACAAATTGAGATCCAGCGCTCAGTGCAAGGCACGCTCAAACTTCACGCGGAGCGCGTAAGCATATTTGGCCGGAGCTTGGGCGGGCAGTTGCACGTGCAGGCCGTCGGCACGTTGCTCGAATCGCAGTGTTGCATTGCCGCCCAACAAGGCCACGCTTTGCACTGCTTCACTGCCCAGCACGGGCGCGAGCGAGTGAATCACCGCTTCTCCGTTGGTCGGCCAAGCCAGGCCGATTGCATAAAGCATGTCGCTCTTGGTTGTGAAACGAAAATCTTCGGCGGTGTAGTTTCCCGTATCGGTGTCGTGAAATGACCCAGCCGCCACTTTCGTGGGGCCCTCGCCGTAAGTCCTCCACGGGCGGGTACCGTAGATGGCCTCGCCGTTGATATTCAGCCATTCGCCGACATCAAGCAGCACCTGCTGCACCGGTTCCGGCAGGGTGCCATCCGACCGAGGTCCAATGTTCAGAAGCAAATTGCCGTTCTTGCTGACGATATCCACCAACTGATGAACCACAAATTCCGGCGACTTGAAGGTGTCGTCTTTGATGTAGCCCCACGACTTATTGCTCACCGACGTATCGGTCTGCCAATACAGGGGGCGAATGTCGCCAAGTTGGCCACGTTCCAAGTCGAGTACCCCGGAGTGCTCCTGCATGGCGTAGTCCTTATAGTTGATCACTCCCACGTGATCGCCATACTTCTCAGAGCGGTTGTAGTAGAAGGAGGCAAAACGTGTGAGGTTCGGGCGGATCGACGCCTGCCCAATCCACCAGTCGAAGTACACGATGTCTGGGTGATATTTCTCGACGAGTTCCGCTCCTCGCGCAAGCCAATCGTCCGCCCATGCCGGCGAAGCGTACGTGAAATCGCCGTCCAGGGGAGTCCCCGACTTGTTATTCAGCCACGTATGCGCTGGCCCATAGAAGGCTGCGTACTGCGGGTCGTTAATGTCAGACGGAATCGTACGGCCCACGCCCAGAAAGAAATTGTGTTCCACGCGGTGAGACGACACGCCGAAATGAAGTCCTTCCGCGCGCACGGCCTTGGCCAGTTCTCCCGTAGTGTCGCGATGCGGCCCCATCTTGGCCGCAGTCCAGTCGCTCAGCCCGCTGTCGTACATGGCAAATCCATCGTGATGCTCCGCCACTGGCACTACGTATTTCGCGCCAGCCTTTTTGAACAAGGCGGCCCAGGCAGCAGGATCGTAATGTTCGGCCTTGAACATGGGTATGAAGTCCTTATAGCCGAATTTGTCCTGTGGCCCGTAGGTGGTGATGTGGTACTTGTATTCCTCAGATCCCTCCCGATACATATTTCGTGGATACCATTCGTTGCCAAACGCAGGGACCGAATAGGCGCCCCAATGAATAAAAATGCCGAACTTCGCGTCCTTATACCAGTCGGGCACCTCATATTTCTGAAGTGATTGCCAGTCAGGCCGGAACGGACCTTGGCGATTCACGTCATCGACCTGTTTCAGGAGCGCGCCGCGTTCAGTGTCGTATTTCCTGCTCGCCTCCTGCCAGGCCTGATCGATGCTCGCCGGCTCCTCCGAAGCGGTAGGAGCCGTTGGACTCTGGGCATGCAGATTGAGAACCCCAGACAACGCCAACACAATAGCGCCGATCGTAGGAGCGGATAAAAAAGGACGATACCCGTGCATGATGTTCCTTCCTTAACCCTGAGATTGAATTTGCAGCGCTTTTGGGGTACGCACCTTCGCACCAGCGAATGCGTATCCTGCAATAAAGACATAGGCTGCCAACGGGACCACCAGCGCCGGCGCAATGCTGTGGCGGGCTTCGGCAATCAATCCCATGGCCGGCGTCAGCACGGCGCCGCCTACGATGGCCATTACAAGGAAAGATCCGCCTATTTTTGTATTGGGTCCCAATCCCTTCAGGCCAAGAGCAAAGATCGTCGGGAACATGAGTGACATGAAGAAACTCGTTGCGAACAGCGCCCATAACCCAGCCCAGCCCGGACGGAGAACTGCAAAGGAGACGAGAACAACATTCATTATTGCGTAGTAGCCGAGGAGTACGTTGGGCGCCACAAACCGCATGAGCCACGCCGAGCTGAACCGTCCAACGCCGAATGCCGCCAGCGCGCCCGTGAGGAAATACCCAGCTACTTTTTCCGGTTGGTGAGTAAACTCTTGCACATATTGAATGAAGTAACTCCAGGTTCCCACTTGCCCGCCGACATACAGGAACTGCGCCACTACTGCCAACCAGAAATGCGGGTACGCGAGCAGTTCGCGAAAATGCCCGTGGTCGCCGCCGGCCTCATGTTCGCTTTCTATCGTGGGGAACTTGGTCCGCCAGATCAGCACAGCCCAAAAGATCGCGATCGCGCTCAGCACCAGGTAAGGCTTCACCACACGCATCGTTTCGGATTGCAGGTATGCATCGTACAGTTGCCGCGCCTTCATATCCTCGATCTGCTGCGGACCTGGCTCGACTCCTGAAAAGATAAACACCGTGCCCATCAGCACTCCGGTAATCGAGCCCAGCGGATTGAATGCTTGCGAGAAGTTCAGCCGTCGTTCAGAACTCACTGGATCGCCCAGCTGGGCAATGAACGGGTTCGACGCGGTTTCGAGGAACGAAAGCCCGCTCGCGATCACGAATAACGCGCACAGGAAAAATCCGTACCGCCCACCGACCGCGGCCGGCCAGAATAAAAGAGTGCCCAGGCCAAACAGGAGTAAGCCGATGACAAATCCGGCCTTGTATCCCAGCCTTCGCATGAGAATCGCAGCCGGCATGGCCAGCAGAAAATAGCCCATGTAGAAAGCTGACTGAACCAGTCCGGCCTGGAACCGCGAGATCGCGAATGACTTCATGAATTGCCGAATCAATACATCGTTGAGGTTGTTGGGAATCCCCCAGAGAAAGAACAGGCCGGTGACCAAGATGAAAGGCACCAGATGCCCCGAGGGGAACAGGGGCGCGGTCTTCATTTTGCCTTCAGTCGTTAAGGACTTGTCATTGGTAATTTGCACTGAGAATCGTCCTTAAGGCGTGCCAATTTACTGAATCACGAACCTCAATCTAAGCAGACCATAATCTTCTTGAACCGAGAGGGATTCTCACTCCAGGAACGCAATGCGTGGCCGCTTCTTCCAGAGAAACAACCAGGCTCACGGCCAGCTCCACAGGAAATTTTCGGGCCTGGAGAAGCCGGATCACGGCGTGGAAATCTTCCGGCAGCGCATTCCTCGATCCGAGGACATCCAATTCCTTTTGCACAAACAGCTGGGTCTCATAGCTCACTGGTTCCTTGGCATAGCCGATGTATACGACCCTGCCGGTAAAGGAAACCTCTTCGACTGCGACTCGGAATGTTGCCGCTGTACCAACCGCTTCGACCACAACGTCCGGACCACGGCCCTCAGTGAATTCTTGCAAACGAGCGTGCAACGATTCCCGCGAGCTGTTAATCGTATGAGCACCGCCCGCTGCACGTGCAAGTTCGAGCTTGTCATCGTCCACATCGATGCAGATGGTGCGGGCACCCCGACAACTTGAAGCAGCTATGGCACCCAGGCCCACTCCGCCGCAGCCCACAATTGCGACCGTATCCTTGGCGGTTACCCGTCCACGTGCTATGGCATGAAATCGCACGGTCAGCGGTTCAACCAGACACAATTCCTTCGGCGTGAGTCTTGCCGGATACAACTTGTGCCGCGGCATCACGATGAATTCGGTGAGAGCACCGTCCCTTTGCACTCCGAGAGTTTGGTTGAATTGGCAATCATTCGGACGTCCCCGCCGGCACGACGCGCATTCATCGTAGTTTGTGTACGGAAAGATAGCCACGTCCATCCCGACAGAGAGTCCGCTACCGCCGCTTTCGCCTGGCACGATCGTGGCCGACACTTCATGCCCCGGAATCCGCGGAAAGGACACCAGGGGATTCAACCCACGAAAGGAATTCAAATCGCTTCCACACACTCCCACCATTCGGACCTTCAGCAATACATCGCCATCCGATGCCACTGGTTCCGGAACCATTTCGATGGATGCTTGACCTGGCTTCTGAAGTACGAGTGCCTTCATATTGAACGCGGGTCTCTGGGATCAACGATCAACGCTTTGCTGCATTGCACCTTTGGAGCCTTCTGGAGTCTTCCGGTGCCGATCCCCGGACGACATTGCGGCGCGAAGCCGTTTTTCGGCCTGAGCATCCCAATATCCGCAGTCCAGTTCGAAAAACAGGGATGTATATGGAATTCGCATGTTGGTTTTTACTACGAGCACGCGAAACAATTCGCCGGCACGATCCAGCTTCGAGATGATTTCTTCGTGTGGGAGGACGCGTACTTCATATGCCTGGAGAAGACTGCCGATCTTTTTCCGGTATGAACAGATGCCCGGTGCGTCTTCCTCCCCAACGAATTTCAATTCATCGTCTGTATAGACCTGGGGCTTAACGTGACGGCATCCATCGAGAATTGCCAATGCTCGTTCCAACACCGTGGTTTGTTCCTCGTCAGCAACAATCGTTTCGATGGCTGGCCTGGACTGTGCCGGGTAGGCCGAGTCGGCGATGACGAACCAGTTGCGATGACCGTAGAGTTGCAGGCGATCCTTCAGAATCTCTTCCCAGACTAGCTTCATTTGAGGACCAGTTCCTCATCCGAGCAGACGGCAACTTTGCCACATTTCCCGGAAGCCATGAGGGCATACGCGTCGGCAGCGTCCGCGAGAGTAAAGCGGTGAGTAATAATCTCGGCCGGATGCAGATTCCAACGTACGAGGCGCTCGACCAGTTCCTCCATCAGCCAGGTGGATGTCACCCAGGATCCATAGATGGTCTTCTGATCGTGAATCAGGTCGGGGGAGGGACTGAACTCGACCGTCCCTCCTTCCCCTACGAACGCAATTCTGCCCCACTTTCGCGTTGCTCGAATCGCGGTAGCACGCGCAGTTGCATCGGCAGAGCAGTCGAGCGCGCGTTCCACGCCGGCACGCCGTGTAAGTTCCTTCACCTGAATCACGTTATCTGGGCCTGCTGGTAGAACGAAGTCACATAGTTGGAGAGACTCCGCCAACTGCAGACGCTCAGGGACGATGTCGATACCAATGATCATTTGGGCGCCGAGTTTCCGACACAGTGCCGCAGCTGCGAGCCCCACAGGTCCCAATCCGGTGATCAGGACAGAATGGTTGCCATTGACTCCGACCTTTTCAATTGCTTCGTAGACCGTCCCAAAGCCACACGCCACCTGCGCGCCGTCTGCATAGGAGAGGTCGGTCGGGAAGCGCGATGAGGTCTTTCTCTTCCGCAAGCATGTAGTCGGCCATTCCGCCGTCGCGCTGCCAACCGTACGCCCGCCGGTATTTTTCGCTGGTGCAGGAAATCATGTATCCGCGTCGACAGTCGTTGCAAACGCCGCAGCCGGAAATGTGATACACGATCACCCGGTCGCCCACAGCAAAGCGCCTACAACCCGGGCCAACCTCAACGATTTGACCGCTAGGCTCGTGGCCCGCAATAACACCTTGATAGCGCTCCGGTCCTTTGCCCAAGTGCTGGTGGTAGATGCAGCGAATGTCGGAACCGCAGATGGTTGATGCCTTCACCCTGAGCAGAACTTCGCCGTGACCGGGATGCGGGATGGGCAACGTGCGGAGTTCTACGCTATTGTTGCCGGGCAGCAAGGCGGCTCGCATGTTCTGTTCCATGTTTTCACCGACCTGAGCTCACGGCGGCGTAATCTCCCCGTTCAAGTCCCAAAGGTCCTGCCAAGACTGCCCTTCTTTCCAAAGAAACACCTGACCCTTGATCAGCCGGCAATTCCGATCAATTGTGCTGATTTCATGCATTTCATCGTGGGTCAATGGTTCGGTGATGACGCCTTCGAGACTGCTCAGATAATGGTTTCGATTCGTTGAAAATGGAATCGGTACCTGGCCTCGCTGGACCGCCCATTTGACGCAAACGACAGCCGGATGCACCCGAAGGCGATTGGCAATTCTTACAATCACCGGGTCCTGAGTTGGCACAGTGTCCTCCGGTGTGCGATCTCGCTCGGGTCGTGCTGGCGATCCGATCGGGCAATATCCCACCGGCACCATGCCGTTGGATCTGACGAAATCGAATAGTTCCGGCTGTTGAAAATGAGGGTGTAGTTCCATCTCATTCACAGCAGGTTTTATGCGGGCGTCGCGTAACAGGAGGCTTAGTTTGGGGATCGTCATGTTCGAGGTTCCGATGTGTCGAACCAGTCCCAGGTCGACCAATTCCTCCATCTTTCGCCAAGTCTTCATGAATTCGGTATGGATGTAAGGCTTCGCGTCCCGGCTACGAGACGTTACATCGCAACCCGGTGGATGGAAGTTTGGGAAGGGCCAGTGGACCAGGTAGAGGTCCAGGTAATTAAGCCTCAGATCTGCGAGCGACTTGCGACAGGAAGCGATGACGTCATCTTCGCCATGCTTGTCATTCCACAACTTAGAAGTGATCCACAGTTGCTCGCGCTTAAGATGACTCCGCAATATCTGCTGGAGTGCGTGTCCAATCTCGTGTTCGTTGCCGTAGACGGATGCACAATCGAAGTGCCGATAGCCAACCGCCGCCGCCCCCTCTACCGCGGCTGCAACTTCACTTGCCGAAACATGGTCGGAGCCGAAGGTTCCCGAGCCGATCGCTGGCATTATGGCACCGGTGTACAGAATCCTCTGGGGCACAAGGGCTGGATCAGGGTGCCCGTTAATCGAAGGTCCCGACGCGCTCTGAACTTTCATCTTGAGCTCCTCATGACCCGGTGATCGGAATCTCAGTCTCCTGACGTGTGTCACGCAGTTCCCAAGGTACAAAATAATCCGCACCCGAAGCACGATAATCGGTAAAGTTACCGATGTCAATCTTGACCTCGCGAGGAAATACTCGAAAAATGAGATGGATCTTGTGCCCATCTCGTTGCAGTCATCGCAAACGCAAGTGGTCTCCAGCCGTGTTCTATATACTGAGGAACGTCTATGAGCACACGAATGAAGGACATCGCCCGAGATCTTGGGGTGTCGGTTATGACTATTTCCAAGGTCCTGCGCAATCATCCGGATGTGGGAGACGAAACTCGGGAGCGAGTTCTGGCGCGCGTTAAGGAGCTTGACTATCGACCGAACCTGGCGGCGCGCAGCTTGGTCACTGGACGAACCTACCTAGTTGGTTTGGTTGTTCCGGACTTACTTCATCCCTTCTTCGCAGAAATCGCCAAGTCTCTTTCCGATGTCTTGAGGAAGCGCGGCTACTATCTGATCGTCTCTTCTTCTGAGGAAGATCCGGATCTGGAGGAGCAGGAGATCAATCAACTGCTCGCGCGCCGTCTGGATACGTTGATCATTGCTTCGTGTCGCTCTACCGTCGACCTTTTCTTCCGAATTGAAAAGCAAAAAACGCCTTATGTCTTAATCGATCGCAGGCTGCCTGGTCTTTCTGCGAATTTCGTTGGAGTGGATGACGAAGCGGTCGGAATCCTTGCCACCAATCACTTAATCGATATCGGCTGCAAGAGAATTGCACACATCCGTGGGCCAGAAACCAGTCCCGCCATTCGCCGAGTGGAGGGATACAAGCGAGCCCTGGGGCAAGCGAATCTGAAACTCATGGATGATTACATCATCACCGAACCCAAGGGAGACGTGGAAACAAGACAGCGCGGCGGAGAAGCCATGCGCCAACTGCTGAATCTTAAGCCCCGACCTGACGGAGTGTTCTGCTTCAATGATCCGCTGGCGATGGGCGCCATGAACTACGCGCTGAACCAAGGATTACGGATTCCGGAGGACATTGCGGTCATAGGTTGCGGAAATCTTCACTATGACGATTCGCTACGCGTTCCACTCTCCAGCATCGATCAACACAGCCGGCGAATTGGCGAGGAAGCTGCGCGGATTACACTCGGGATTCTGGACTCGAAAGAGCCGCCCAAGCCTGAAACCGTGGTGCTACAACCAGAATTGGTCGTGCGCGGGTCGACACAGCGTCGAGCAGGCAAACAGACGTCTTCAAAAGCGCGGTTACGGGCGTAGCCTGGCGGCGTAAAATCGAGCTCAACAGGACGCTTCCCTTCTTCAGCAACGCGCAAAACCCTCTGCAGCGATGACTCGCAGCCACCTGCGTAGGAGCGATTGAGATGATTTGCATGGCATCTGTGATTGCTCTCACAACATGCGATCTGGCGGGGGCTTGTACGAAAGAAGTCGGGTGCGCTGGCAAACCTCCGCAACTACGATCGTATAGGATTCTCGCTACAGTTAGCGATATTTTATATGTTAATCTCCCCACGCTGAAGTATCTGTTCTTGCAGGTTGATAAGGCCGACCATCCCTTATGCCCATAGATCGACGAAAATTCCTGACGTCCACTGGTGCTGCGGCATTCGGTATTTTTGTGCCCGGGTTTCCGCGCTTGCTTCTGCTGCGGCGACCCCGGAGCTGTTTCAATGGAAAACCAATGATTTAGTTTTTTCGTTCGACGTTGCGGACGGAAAACTACGTCAAAAACGCCTTATCCCGACCGGTGCTCTAGCGATGGGAGCTGACAGTTTCGTCGGGCGTCGAAGTCGCCCTGCAATGCAGCGGAGAAAATTCTCCCGATCAAGGCATGAAGTCCGGCATGGGGCAACCGGGTGCCCGGTTGTTGTTTGCCGGAAGGCAAGAGGAGTCGACCCGCGGAGGCAAGCGTTTGGTCTGCAAACATACAGACCCAACCTTGAACCTGAGTGTGGAATCTGTTTATGAGGTCTTCGATGGCGTTCCCGTCGTCCGGCGGTATTCGCGAGTTACAAACCTCGGGAGCTCGCCAGTCGGTATCGAGTTCTTGAGTTCGGCGATGCTCCACGGACTTGCAGCCCCCCAGGACTACGACCGTGAACTCCGCATCCATGTTGCCCTGAATAGCTGGATGGCGGAGGGACAGTGGCATAACGTTTCGGCCCTCCGAGATGGGCTTCGTCGAAAACGAACGCACCAGCTGGTCGGAGGCACGAGCAGGAAGCATTGGCAGTTGGTCGACGGAGCGGTACTTGCCGATGGCAATGGTCGGAAAACACAAAGCTGGGCCTGACCTGGTTCTGGCAGATTGAACACAATGGATCCTGGTATTGGGAAATTTCCAACGTTTCGGCACGCAACAACAACGCCGACGACGTCTACGCGTACCTCGGTGGTCCCGACGATCTGCACTCCGCAGCATGGAAGGCTTTGAAGCCTGGGGAAACCTACGAGACTGTTCCTGTCGCAGTTGGATGTGTGCACGGCGGGTTCGATGACGCAGTAGAGGCATTGACGCGTTACCGGCGCGTCGCTTGCGAAAAATCGCGCAAGAGCAATTCGCGATGTCCTGTGATTTTCAATGACTACATGAATTGCCTCTGGGGCGATCCAACCGAGGCAAAAAGAATTGCCTCTGATTGCTGCCGCCGCAAAGGCGGGCTGCGAATATTTCGTAATCGATGCCGGATGGTATGCAGATATCAACGAAGACTGGAGTCAAACGATTGGCTCATGGCAGCCGTCTTCTAGCCGATGGCCGCATGGACTCAAGTTCGTGCTCGATCAGATCAGACAAAATGGAATGATTCCCGGATTGTGGCTCGAGCCGGAGGTTGCCGGAGCAAAGTCCTTGCTCGCCCAGAAGCCAGACAACTGGTTCTTCATGCGTCACGGCAAGAGAGTGCTGAAGAATTCGCGATTTCTGCTCGATTTCCGAAATCCGGAGGTGCGTGCTTATCTCGATCAGGTGATTGCGAGACTTGTGAACGAGTACGGCGTTGGCTATATCAAGATGGACTACAACGTCGATTCACTGCAAGGAACCGAGCTCAACGCAGACAGCTTCGGACAGGGCTTGCTTGAGCACAATCGCGCCCACCTCGCATGGCTCGATAGCATTCTGAATCGCTACCCCGAGTTGGTGATTGAAAACTGCGGCAGCGGAGGCGGACGTATGGATTACGCGATGCTCAGTCGCCTGCAGATACAGTCCATGACGGATCAGGAAGATTATCTAAAGCTACCCGCAATCCTGGTTGGCGCGTCGGCAGCCGTTTTGCCGGAGCAACTGGCAATCTGGTCTTATCCGTTGGCGAATGCTGATGCCGATCAGGCCAGCTTCAACATGGTTACGGCCATGTTGTGCCGCATTCACCAAAGCGGGCGACTGGACTCGCTTTCGACGGAAGCATGAAAACAGGTAGCCGAAGGCATCAGGATCTATAAGGAAGTTCTTCGCAAAAACATTCCTGAGGCAGTTCCCTTTTATCCGCTCGGAATGTCTGATGTCACCAATCCCAAAGCGTCAGTTGCTTTCGGAATGCGCTCTCCGACACAAACCCTGCTGGCAGTCTGGCGAATCGATGGTCCCGCGACTACGAAAATACCGTGGACGTACGGCGACGCTAAACTCCTGTACCCGACTGATCTTGGAATCACAATCGCGACTTCAGAAGGAACATTGCAGATTGAATTCCCTCGAAGCCGCATGGCCTGCTTGCTTACAACATGATGATCCATCTCGTGCTTTGATCACAGTCTTCGCAAAATTCGTGCAACATCGCTCAGATCGTGCCGTGGGCACAGAACATCAATCAAGGAGAGTTGAAATGAAACACCTTGGGATAGCAATCATGTTGGTTGCAAGCTTTTGCTGCGCGCAAGCACCGGAAGAATTTCAGCCTTCCTCGACGAACGTTTGGGGAGCAGAGTATCCGCGTGTTGACGCTAGCGGAAGAGTGCAAGTTCGCGTAAAAGCTCCGGACGCAACGAAGGTCAAGCTGAACTTCTGGAGCGGGCCCAAAGTCGAAATGGAAAAACAGCCCGACGGTTTCTGGACCGTGACAACGCCTCCGCTTGTTCCGGGCTTGCACTATTACACCTTAATCATTGACGGCGCCGAGGTCAGCGACCTCAACACTCATGCGTTTTTCGGCGGGACCAAGGAGGCGAGCGCGGTCGAGGTTCCGGAACCGGGCTCTACGTATTATTCGATTCAAGATGTGCCTCACGGCCAGGTCCGCGAAGTCTGGTATCACTCGAAGGTCACCGGCACTTGGCGGCACGCACTTGTTTATCTGCCACCGAATTACGATACGCAAACCACTGAGCGCTTTCCGGTGCTGTATCTCCAGCATGGCGCCGGCGAGGACGAAACCGGATGGATTCGCCAAGGAAATGCCAACTTTATTCTCGACAATCTGATCGCGGCTCCGGACGTTGCAAGCCCATGATCGTCGTCATGGCGTACGGATACGCACGTCGCGCCGGCCAAGCTCCGCCCGATCTGACCGGAAAACCATTTGGTTCTCCTGAAATGCTGAAAGCCATGCAGGACATGGCAGCAGCATTCGAAGACGATGTGACTCAAGTTCTGATCCCCTATATTGATTCGACTTTCAGAACACTTCCTGATCGCGATCACCGTGCGATGGCGGGGCTTTCGATGGGAGGAATGCAGACGTTCCAGATTACGCTCAATCATCTTGATCTCTTCTCCTACATCGGCGGATTCAGTGGAGCTGGCGGGATGCTCGTGCTCGGAGACCGGAAACTCGATCCCAAGACGGATTACAACGGCGTATTTGCTGATCCCGCCGCATTCGCGAAGAAGGTGCATTTGTTGTGGCTGGGCGTCGGGACGAAGGAACCGGAAAGAATGCGTGCCGGCCTGCAACGGCTCCATACCTCGCTTCAGGAAGCAAATATTCAGCACGTCTTCTATGAATCACCAGGAACAGACCACGAGTGGCAGACGTGGCGACGCGATCTGAAAGACTTCGCGCCCAGACTCTTTAATGTGGGAGAGGCGAAATGAACCAGTGCAGAACAGTCATTTTGTCAGTATTTACTGCTTACATTGCTCTTCTGAGGTTTCACCGCCTCTGCACAAGACACCTCCGACTTGCCTTACATGAATGTCAAGCTTTCGCCGGAAGAACGCGCGGCTGATCTGGTCCACCGCATGACGCTCCAGGAGAAAGCCTCGCAGCTCGTGAACCAGGCGCGGGCCATTCCTCGCTTAAGTGTGCCGGCTTATGACTGGTGGAGCGAGGCCCTGCACGGCGTCGCCGTTGACGGTACCACCGAGTTTCCCGAGCCTGTCGGACTAGCTGCGACCTTCGATACGCCGCGCATTCACGAAATGGCCATCGCCATCGGCATTGAAGCGCGAATCGTTCACGCTCAGGCTGTACGCAACGGAACCTTCCCGATTTTTCATGGTCTCGACTTCTGGGCTCCCAACGTCAACATCTTTCGCGACCCGCGTTGGGGACGTGGCCAGGAGACCTACGGGGAAGATCCGTTCCTTAGCGCTCGCATGGCGGTCGCATTTGTCACTGGCATGCAAGGCGATGATCCCCGCTACTATCGGGTCATCTCCACGCCCAAGCATTTCGCGGTGCACAGCGGGCCTGAGCCCACCCGCCACTTCACCGACGTGGACGTAAGCAAGCACGACGAGTTAGACACTTACTTGCCCGCCTTCCGTGCGGCTGTTGTCGAGGGCCACGCGGGGTCCGTCATGTGCGCCTATAACGCCATCAACGGCGAACCCGCCTGCGCCAGCGAGTTTCTACTGCAGCAAACGCTTCGTGGCGCGTGGCACTTCCAGGGCTATGTAGTCTCTGACTGCGATGCGGTTCGAAACATTTTCCGTGATCACCATTACCGCCCGACTCAGCCGCAGGCCTCGGCCATTTCGCTCGTGCGCGGCATGGACAATGAATGTATCGACTTCGTTAAGGTGGCGGACGACCACGATTACCGGCCCTACATCGAGGCGGTGCAACAGGGATACCTACCAGAGAGCGCGATTGACACCGCGCTCGTTCGCCTGTTCACGGCGCGCATGCGCCTTGGCATGTTCGATCCACCGGACGTGGTTCCATACAGCAAGATTGATGAGAAGCTTCTCGATAGCGCCGAGCACCGCGCTCTGGCACGCCGCATGGCGAATGAATCCATGGTCCTGTTGAAGAACGACGGCGTTTTGCCGCTCACGTCGGTCAAGCGCATTGCCATCGTCGGCCCGCTTGCCGACCAAACTGCCGTTCTGCTTGGAAACTACAATGGCACTCCGACGCACACAGTAAGTGTGCTCGAAGGAATGAAAGCCGAGTTTCCGGATGCCAAGATCACTTACGTTCCTGGGACGCAGTTTCTCTCGAATCAGGGGAGTCCCGTGCCCACATCGGCTCTGACCACGCCTGATGGCAAGCCTGGTCTCAAAGCGGAGTACAGCTCCCGCCCTGGATTCGATGCGAAACCAACACCGCTCACGTCTCGGGTTGAATCGAGCGTGAACTTGAGCGAGCGAGACTTGCCCGAAGAAGCAAAAGCAATCAAGACTCTGTCCGTGCAATGGATCGGTTTCCTAAATCCCATTGCTACTGGCGACTACCTGCTCGGCATTAAGGCCGATGGCTTCGTAAGGGTCTCGGCGGACGACAAGCTCGTGACGGCAGGATGGGGCAACAACACCCACCTCGGTCAGATTCATCTGGAGAAAGGGCATCCAGTCAAACTCGATGTAAGTTACAGCCGGTTTGCTGAAGGCAAACGTGAGGCGCAGCTGATTTGGGCACCGATAAACAATGCGCCCGATCCCGCCGCCGTGGCCGCCGCTAAGAATGCGGACGTGATCGTCGCCGTGGTCGGCATCACGAGCCGCCTTGAAGGCGAGGAGATGCCGGTGGATCAGCCCGGATTCTCCGGTGGAGACCGCACCAGCTCTCGATTTGCCCAAGCCAGAGGAAGACCTGGTGCAGGCGGTCGCGGCGACGGGCAAGCCTGTCGTCGTCGTGCTGATGAACGGTAGCGCGCTGGGCGTGAACTGGGAGAAGGCGCACGCGAATGCCATTCTCGAAGCCTGGTATTCGGGCGAGGAAGGCGGAGCCGCAATTGCTGAGACCCTGAGCGGCAAGAACAATCCTGCAGGGCGCCTTCCCGTCACATTCTATAAAGATGTGCATCAGCTGCCCCATTTCGAGAACTACTCGATGAAAGGCCGCACCTACCGCTACTTCGAAGGCGAGCCGCTGTGGCCATTCGGATATGGCCTCAGCTATACGAGCTTCAGCTATAGCGATCTCGCTCTGCCGAATGCACCACTCAATGCGGGAGACTCGCTTGACTGTTCTGTCACTGTGACAAATGCCGGGAAAATTGCTGGTGACGAAGTCGTACAGCTTTACTTGAAGTTTCCCGATGTCCAGGGCGCGCCAATCCGTGCGCTGCGCGGTTTCCAACGCATTCATTTAGAACCAGGCGCACCAAAAAAGAGTCGACTTTCACCTGAACCCGCGAGATCTAAGCATGGTGACCGAGGGCGGTGACATCATTGTGGCGCAGGGGAAGTACACACTTTCGATTGGCGGTGGCCAGCCTAACACGGGAGTTCCGTCAATCAGCGGCAGCTTCGAGGTGAACGGGCAGATCATTTTGCCGGAATAATTTAAGGCGCTCATCGGCTGACGGTGGGAATCGGGAGGGCCGCGAAAGCCGTTACAGGAGGCAGGAAGATGCATTCGCGATTTCTGCGGGCGGTGGTCTGTTGTTCGTTTGCATTGACTCTGTGCGCTTGGGCAGAGCACGGCAAGTCCTGCGCGCAGCTTAATTGAATTCAAAGCCCCAAACGTCGAAATCACGAAAGCCGCCGCCATTCCAGCCGGAACCACTGAAGAAAAACCATGGGGCCAAGGTCGCACACGCACCGCTGCCCGCCTACTGCCGGGTTGAAGGAGTGATGAATCGCCGAACTGGCCTGGGCGGCGAAGAGTTCGGCATCACCTTCGACCTTGCCATGCCCGATAACTGGAATGGCGACTTCTTTATGCAGGGCGGAGGAGGCAGCAACGGCATCGTCATGCCGCCGCTCGGACTGAATGCCGCTGGAGACACGCCTGCTCTCATCCGTGGATTCGCCGTCCTCAGCAACGACACCGGCCACAAGAGCCATCTCCCCGGCTTTGATTTTGATTTTGTGAGAGATCAGCAGGCGTATCTGGATTTTGCCTATCTCGCCAACGCCGAAGTCGCCGTGCTAGCCAAACAGGTCATCGCGCAGTATTACGAAAAACCGGCAGCCTTCTCATATTTCTCCGGGTGTTCGACAGGCGGGCGCGAAGGCATGATTCTCTCCCAGCGTTATCCCACTGTCTTCGACGGGATCATCTCCGGCGATCCTGCCATGCGCACCGGCCTCTCGAACCTGGCAATTGGCAAATGGATTCCGGTCGCATTCAACCAAATCGCACCGAAGGATGCGGATGGAAAGCCGATCATCACCCGAGCTATCACGGACAGTGATCGCAAGCTGATCATGGATGCGCTTCTGAAGCAGTGCGACGCCAAAGACGGAGTGGCCGATGGCATGATTTCCGATCCGCTTGGCTGTGATTTCGATCCTGCAGCGTTGTCGTGCAAGGAGGGAAGGAAGGAATCCTGTCTGGCTCCGGAGAAAGTCGTGGCGATCAAAAAAGCGATCGGAGGCCCAAGGACTTCCGATGGAGTTCAAGTGTATCCCGGTTTTCTTTACGACACGGGAATCACCTCCAGCGGTCCTATCCGTGGCATTCTTTCTCCGGGGCCCGGGATTTTCGGACCCGCGACCACAGCCATGGAAGTCGATGTCGAAAAGGAAGCGCTCGCGGCAATGCAGCCACTTACGGATTCGATGTCTACAAATCTGACGACTTTTTCAGCGCACCGTGGGAAACTGATCTTCTACCACGGCGACAGCGATCCCTGGTTCTCGCCGCTCGACACATTCGGGTATTACAAGGACATGGCCGCGGCCAATGGCGGGCTTGACGCAGTCTCGAAATGGAGCCATTTTTACTTTGTTCCCGGCATGGGGCACTGCGGCGGCGGTACTGGGCTTGATCAATTCGATTTCTTGAGTGCAATCGTCAACTGGGTCGAGAAAGGAATTGAGCCGGCTTCGGTAGTTGCAACTGGCAAGGCATTTCCGGGGCGCAGCCGACCACTGTGCCCGTATCCGAAGCACGCCCACTACAAAGGACAGAGCGACACGGAGGATGCGAAGAATTTCGAGTGCCGTTGATTCCTGGATACCCCTGACTCAGCGATGTACGCCGAAAATGAACTGGTAAAACGTGGCGAACCATGTCGGCTTCTTGCGCGCCGCGAGGTGTGAGACCCCAGTTAGGAACTCCAGCATGACTCTCTATGAGGCGAACATTCAGCAGGTGTTTTTATGAATCGCCGGAGACAGATCACCGGTGGCAAACCTGCCGCCGCGATCTCAAAGACTTTGCGCCAAGACATTTCAATGAAGCTTCGGAACAGAGGTCTTTATGAGACAACTACCAACTGTCAAGAAGGCAACGAGGGAAGAACCGCGGACACATGCGGTCAAAGAGTCGGCATCTGTGTCAGTTGGTGTAATTTCAAAAGTGTTGCTCATCCTGGAGGCTTTGCAAAACTCGGCTGGCGGTCTGGGACTGAAAGCAATTTGCGAGGACCAGGGCGGATCGCCCCCCGCGAGCCTAGTCTACGCGGCTGATCTTCCGCAGGCGCAAATGCATTTGCAGCGCGCAATTGCTCTCGATCGCGAGGCACCGATCATCTATGTTGAAGAGACTGCCATCAACCTCGCCACCTTTGACCGGCCGATCTCCTGGAATCACCACATTACGTTTGGCCCGCCATTCTTGGAGCCGGACATTACTCTCTTTGACATTCCTGCGACTCGCAGCAAGGTCTGCCCCGCTACATTCAGCACGAAGATGTCGCTTCGGCCCGACGCCGAATTTCGCTGGCCTAACGCCCCCCAAAAACGTGGCGGATTCCTAAACCTTCGTACCAGTGAAAAGGGCCGATACGGACATTACACAGCGCATTTGCTGGACCCGAGGCTTAAGACTGTATTCATCGCGGTCTGCAACCCGAGGCTGCGACTGCTGGTGTTATATCTGTTCAACCGAAATGATTTTCCGTGGGTCGGCAATTGGGAGGAGTCCTACAATCACCTTCATGCACCCCGGAAAGGGCGGGAATTCTGCCGCGGTTTTGAGTTCAGCACTACTCCGTTCCCTGTTCCGCGACGCGCGACGGTCACAAAAGGACTCTTATTCGGCGAGTCTACCTATAAGTGGCTGCCGGCACGAGCTACAGCCAGATCAAAGTATCTGATTTGCATGTTTCAGGTCCCGCAAGATTTCCAGGGAGTTGATGCTATTCAGATGCGCCGTGGCAGCTTGCTCGTGCAAGAGAAAACAAAAGGTCGAAGTCTGCACCTGCGAACGAGGAGTTTGCCCTAGTCCCACGCACCTATTGCAATCACGAAGACGAAGCGACCGTTTTTGTCTCGCAGGGCGCGGGCACCAACATGCTGCGGGTTCGGATCGCGTCCTCCAACGAAATCAACCTGCTGCTTCTGAGGCCGGGCGTTCATGACATGTAACTGAGGAGAAAAGTGTGAAACTGTATGACAGGATGATGCTCTCGTCGTCCAGCGGGGTTAGGCATTGGCTTTTGTCGGCGCAGCCTTTGGGGGCGCGCCTACATTGGCGCGTTTTGCTGAAGATAGCATCGCGGTCGCGCAGCAGGTAGCGAGGAAGCTAATCAAAGGGGAACGCTTCTCGCAGTCGCTGTCCGGTCCACTCCGCGCTTGGGTGGGCAGTCACGTTGCAGTGGATAATGCGCCGGCGGTCATGGGCCACAACCAGAAACACATAGAGAACCTGGAAAACGAAGGGTCGGCACGGTAAAGAAGTCGATGGACACCAGCTGTTGCAGATAGTTCTCCAGGAAGGGTGCGCCAGGTCTGCGACGGCGGTTTACCTGCGGCTATCGTGAAAGGTGCACCTCAAGCGAAAGTGGATAATGGTCAGATGCGTCGACTGAACTGTGCATCTGCGACGCAGTAGCTCGGACAGTCCCTCTAACCAAGATCCAGTCCACCGCCTTACTCCGGCCGAATCGTGGAGGTCGCGTTGTTTGCATCCCGATGCCGGCAAACGGATTATAAAAATACGCGTCTGCGACCGCAGACGCAGGATAAGGCTGCGTGATGTCAAAATTAAAATCACCGGCCGCGATGACGGGGAGATTCGGGCTGTGGCGGTTTGCATCTTCTAACAACTCATTCAGTTGACCGCAACGCAGACCGTCATCACTGCGACTCTCCAGGTGCAGGTTGTAGACCGCCAGCGTTGTATTACGGATGCTGATATGGGTCAGCAGTGCCATGCGCCCCCCTAGCCGGCGCTGGAGGGGCGGCAGGTTCGGCAACCACCAATGTGGGCGCCAAAATTTCGACTGTCTTTGGAAGCGGAGAATACGAGGGTTGGATATCGGCCAAGAAGAAAGAGTGGCTTGGCCATGATAAGCAGGGGATTGATGCGAACCCTGACTCAACTCGTGAAACTCGATTCCGAAAACATAGTTCATTCCCAATTTTTGCGAGATCTCTTTCGCAATATTTCGACGTGATGTTCGGCGGCTGTTCCGGTCGATTTCCTGAAGGATGATTAGGTCGGCCTTGGTGTTGAGAAGAAATTCCGTAATGTCATCTAATCGAGACCCGCGAGCAATATTCCAACTCACAATGTGGATGACATCTGGTGGGTTGGAGATAACGTTCCCATTCGCGAATGTGCCAGTCTCAATGTGATCCATCGACATAGCTGCTCTAGCGAACTTGGGCGAACACAAATTAGTTGTTGCCTGCTGGCTGAGCGCAGCACCAGTCTCAGCAGATACCCGCGAACGTTTCCTTGTAGAAAGCGCGACACATGAATAAAGAGCAATGACCCACACCAGGTTTGCGCCGAGGGCAGTTGCTACAAACGCCACCTTCGTCAAATTTACGATTGCGAAGAACAGTAGAGAATATGGGAAGAAGCAGCGGCGAATGATGAATTCGGTGTGACGTCCCAGAAAGAGCAAAGGATTTGACGATTGACTTTCAACTTTCTTCTGCCATATGGCCAGAAATTTCTCCGGATGTGATCGGGAAAACCGCTGACGGATATAGCTGCATGCAAGAAAGCTCATCACGGCTCCGAAGCACAGCAGAACACCCCAGGCAAGATAGATTCTGTTCCCTGAGCTTCTCGTGAGTCCAATCGTCATTCCTCCGAACACAAACAGGTAATAAAGATAGTCGCAAACAGTCTCGAGCCAGCAACCAAAGCGCGTGGATTGCAGCTTCAGACGGGCAACTTCCCCATCACATCCATCAAGTACGCTTGCGGCCACCGAAAGGAACGCTCCGAGGAGGGTGCTCCAATAGCCACCGCGGGCGAAGAAAGCACCAGAGCTGAAACTGACCCCGAGCACAAGCATCGTGACCATATTTGGGGTGAGGGGTAATTTGATGAGCTGACGGCTGATCGGAATCGAGATCCTGCGATTCATGCAAGCGAAGAGGCCGTCGGTGGGCTTTACGAGCCATGTATTTAGCTTTCGCTCCGCTTCGGGCAGATCTTCGGGGACGACCACGTTATGCCACATCTCGGCTGGAACCTGCTTGATCACGGCTAGGCCGCGAGCTTGCATACACGAATGTAGTTCAGCAAGGGTTTGAGCGCGCACCCCGCACTCCCCAAAGACGTCGAGCGCCGCCGATTGGGGAAGTACGTATATGCCGGCGAGCTCGCGATCCGTCGCCAAGGCGAGTGCGCCGGTGCCCTTCCATTCGATCGCACTCTGCAGGAGCTGCGGCTGATACGTTCTATCGCCTAAAACGATTGTCACGCTCTCAGACGTAGCTGCTTCGTAACAAATCAGGGAAGACAGGTCCATCTCTTGCCCAAGTTCTCGAAATTTAACCGAAGCAGGCATACGCCCGGTCTGGCGCAATGTGGCTCTTATGAGTTGTGCCTGCCCAGAATGTCCAGCAACGATGATGCGGTCCGCCTGAGTGCCGCGAACGCTCAAGATGGCGCGCATGAGGATGGGAAGCGTTCCGACGCGAGCCAGCGATGGAGAAAATCGGGCAGGATTCTGCTCGCAGTCGGCGAGGATAATTACGGTCTGAGAGTGCTTCTGTTGGTCCGCATTCATGGGTTCTTCCTTCGGTTCGTCCCCGTTTCCGCCCTGCACGTGCGGGTTCGACTCCAGATTAGTTTTGTTTTGCTGCCGCGCCCTTTTCATCAGCATCAGGCACACCGACTCCAATCGCTGCCCAGAAGATGGCACGCGCACGCCGGCATAAGGCTAAGGTGAAACCAGATGTGGCGGTTATGCCGAAAAGCTTCGTAATCAGCATATTTCCGCCTTCGTAGGTCCCGATATTTCCGGGATTCAGCGAGCCGGCAAGATTAATGAGCTTGGTCAGGCCTTCGAGTGCAAGGGCCGCGATGAGGGTGACTCTCGCCCCCATGAATTTAAGAACAATGTAGACTTCCAGGATCGCAAGTGCGTGTACTGCAAAATTGAGCGCGAGGCTTGCCCAAAATGCGCGAGGTGCTTCGCGATGGAAAGTAAGAAGACATTCTTCTGCTGACTCGATCACTGCCTCTCTCTCGCTGATCCACTTCTGAAACCGGGGCACCCGCCCAATCGCTCGTCGCCGCCTTGCTCGCAAATCGCCATCCCTTTCCGATGGCAATGCCGACGAATGCCACAAACGCCATAAGAACGCCGGCGAACAGAACTGCCCAGAATCGCCACTTGCCAGTTGCGGGCGCAAGTAGCAAAGCGGTCATAATCCCCGACACTGTAATCATTGCGCCGGTCAGGATGTGGAGCCCTGAATCAAGGGCGCCTGACGAAATTCCATTTGCCACCGGCACGGCCGAACCCAGCAGGGACACTCGAACGCCTTCCCCGAGCACCTTCCCAGCGACTCCAATTTGCGCGATCGCTTCCGAGATCAGGCGCATACCAAAACTACGTGGCCACGACAGCGCACCGATATCGCACGTGAACGTCAACCGCCAGGCCCAGGTCTTGAGGACGTGAGAGATGCCTCCCAGAACAATAATGAGGGCGACACCCAAGCCAACTGCGTGCACTTGCTGCCAGATCGTCTGGGGACCGGTTCGAAGCATCAGGTGTGCCAGCAAGCCAACGCCGAGTACAGCAGCAAAGAAGCGAAATGAGGCCTTAAGGTGAAATCGGAGTTTAGACACGGGTACCCTCTATTAAGACCTGATTTGGCTCATTCGCTTCACCGAAGGTATTGCTCCCAAAGGCCAGCGCCTCTGGCGTGTCAACGTCCTGCCACAAAGCATCCCCGATATCAAATGCACGGAGTTTGCGTTTTGCTGCGAGCACCCGCATGCCATCTGATAACGAGCAATTTCCTTTCACCGTCGCCTGCTCCAGTGCCGAAAAGATGGCAGGAGTGCACAAGAACATTCCGGTGTCTACTGCGTCGTACCGAGCGATTTCCTTTCCGATGTCGGTGATGTAATCCCCGATGCAGCGGACTTTCGTGGCGTCATCCATGTCGAAGATGCTCTCGAGTTTTCGGTCAACGGCGAGAATGGTCCCATCCTCTTCTACCCGCTGCCGAAGGAGGGCCGCCGCTGTCTCTGATTCGAAGATATGATCCGACATAAGTAACAGGAAATTCTGGTAGATCGCTTCTCCGCCTCTTAGAACCGAGATTCCGTTACTTTTGTTGTACTCAGCATTTTCGACGAAGTCGATTCGCATACCGGGGAAATGTCTGGCTGCGACCCATGACCGTATGACATCCCCACGGTAGCCCACGACAATGACGAATCGCTCAACACCAGCGTCTCGCGCTCCGAGCAGTATGTGTTCCAGCAGCGGCCTGCCATTGACTTGCACCAGCGGTTTGGGAAGAGTACCTGACACATTCCTTAGCCGGGAACCATTCCCGGCTGCGAGAATCAAAGCAACGTTAGTAGACATGAATGATCTCCAGACTCATCGCTCCCGCTTCCAAACCATTCCGCAGCACACATTGGCTTTTCATCGGAGCGTTCATAATCAGAACTCGAACACGAATTTGCCTCGGTATTCCCGCCAGGCATCGTTAAAGAACTGGCCGAACCGAGGGCTTTCCGCGATGTTCTGCACGTCGCGGGGATTGAAATGATTAAACAGGTTGAAAATGCTGAAACCAGCGCGCGCATGGATGTGCCGCCCGTGAAACGGAATTGTTACCGGCCGCAGAACCTGCAGGTCCACCGACGCGAAGCGTGGATAACGTTCGCTGTTACGTGGTCCCACATACTCCCGGTAGGAGTTTTGAACCGAATACGGGAACCCGGTGTGCACGTCCATGACAGGCATAAGCGTGAATTTCAAAGGAGCTTTAAATTCGCCCCAGGCCACCACGCGATTGGGGGCGTCATAAGAAAGCCGCCCTTGAGCGTCGGGCTGGATAACTGGCTTGGGTGTATTTCCGAAGAACTGGAAGAAGTCGTTCAGGTCTCCATAAGCTCTGGAGCGCACGTAGGAAGCGTTGAGCGTTTGATGATGAAACTGATATCGTCCGGTGATCTGAAGTTCTCGATAGGATTGCCGCCCGCGATTGGCCAGATACTCTACGCCCAGATCGCCGTTTGCTACCGGTGAAACGACGAAGTCGCGAGTGGTGTGACGCTGTTCGTAGCCGACCTGCAGGATCAAAGCTTGCGTTATTTGCCGGCTCAGCGCTACGTTCCATGCAGTGCTACGCGGGTTGTGCATCTTGCCTGCGATCCGATTTACATAGAAGGTCGAGGAAGTTACCTCGCCAGAAGGATCGAGGTACGAAACGGTACGATCTGGAAAATATGGAAATGAAGCCATCAGGAGGGGCACGCGGTCGTAGAAGACTCCGGCTCCGCCCTTCAATATGGTTTTTGAATCGCCCGTCAGGAGCAGTTGCAGACCGCCACGCGGCGATATGTGTGTTGAATCGGTGATTGAGTCCCGATCCAGCCGTGCCCCCGCATCGAAGCTGAGCCTCGACAGCGGGGCCCAATGATCGCTGACAAAGGCTGCCGTCTCGTTCTGACTGATGCTCGCCGACGTTGGACTTGTATATGAGATCCTTTCGATCGGCATTCCCGACACGTTGTCAATCTCAACCGGATAAAAAGCTTGCCGGCCGTCGTAATGCGAGTGCGCGTAGTTGAGCCCAGCTTTCCACTCGTGTGTTCCGAGAAAATGACGGGGAGCGAATTGGTACGTTTCTTCCCAATTGAAGCGGGACGAGCGCCGATTTTGCAGGTTGAAAAATGCCCCCTCTGTGGTTTCTACCTCCAGGCGGTACGGATCGGTTCCGTGGGGCGTTATGTCGGCATCGAAGACCTTGTAACTGAACTGCGATGTCAACAGACTCTGCGCGCTGGTTGCATAACGGTGCTGGAAGTAAGCCTGATGCCCACGCTGATGGTAGTCAGGCGCGGACGCCTGCGGGAGAAATGTGTTTAGACCAAGGTTCTTTACCTTCTGCGGGTACAGCGCAAATGAAGCCGTGGCTGTCTGCTTCGGCGTCAAGTTCATGTCGAACTGGGTGTAAGAATTCACGCCCTGCAGAGTCGTGTCACGCTGGTAAGACGGAAGACTGTTGCTTGGGGTGCGAACTAACCGGTACTCGGCCGATTGCGTAAATGCAAGGCGGTCTTTGATGAGAGGCCCCGTCATCAGCATTCGTGGAGTCGCGCCACCCACGCCCATGATCGAGCCGTCGCGAACGCGGACGCGCGGCGTGACATTCTGAATGGAAAAATGAAATTTTTCGTAGTTGCTGACCTTTGTGTCGATGGTCGAAACTGCGCCGGTCAACTTGCCGTATTCCGGGTTGTACGGGTTCGAGATGACTTGGACCGACTGAACTACGTCGACCGGGAGGTCCAATGCAGCATTTCCTGTCGCGGGATCGGTGATGTTGGCGCTGTTCACGAGTGCGCCACCCTGGCTGGCTCGTGCGCCTTTCATGTTGATACGCCCATCGGGTCCGCGGACCACACCAGGAACTAAGGGAAGAACGCTTTCCGCCCTGTCATCTTTATTAGGCGCATTTGTGACCGTCGATGACGAGATCGTGTGTGTGGGAGCTGTTGTCTTAACTTCCGGTTCGGTTTCGGTTACCGTAACTGAAGTCTTCACTTCGACGGGCTTCAGCTCTAGAGCAACTTCGGCGGCCTTTCCAGCTTCAACAGTTATGCTTTGCGTAACCTCAAGACCAGGAAACTCAGCCGCTATCGTGTACGTCCCTGGGGGAACTTCGGAGAACGTGTAATGGCCTTGCGGATCCGTCTCCTGCTGGAGCGATGCTGCTCCAGAGAGTGTCACCTTTGCGCCGGGTACGTACGAGGGCCCTTGCGAATCGGTTACGAACACTCTCCCCTGTACCCGGCCACCCGTCGCGGTTGTCTGTGCGCATATGAAAGGAGCGCAAATGAGGGAGATGGCGACTAATTGCAAAAGCGCCCCTGTTAACCATAACGTTCGCCCAAGTCTCACTTCGATATTCATGATTGCAACCTCATCTCGCGCTGTGCACTTCCGTAGCTTCCATTTCCAGTTCGCCCTCGATGTCAGATTGTTTGCATCGATGTTCCCGCCAAGCAACTTCATAAACCGATCTGCGCAGTTGCATGCTTGTGCCCATCTCTGCAAACGCCACAAATGCTTGTGTTACAACAACAGCTCATTTGCGCAGGCTGTTAAGGCTGCCCGTATGAGGGCACTGTTTTGAACCAGGGGCACTGCGTAACACGGACGTGGGCATCCCGACAGGGTTGCGGCTTTCATTTACTGAAGGTTCTCGATCTGGCGGTTGCACAGAGAGGTACAGAGGTGGGGCGCGATTTTCGCGAAGTGGGTGCTCTAAAAAGAAATGAGAAAAAGAAAACCAACTGGCTCAAGAGCAGGTTTCTGGACCAGACTCATGGCGGTCAATATCGTTGCGATTGGCTGTGTCTTGGGACTCTACCTTCGTGCGGAAAGCAGCGATGAACAGCTATTTGGGGCGCGCTTATCTTCGTCGCATTTTTCGTGGTAATTGGGGACATCGTGAGCATTATGCTTGCCTGTGAGGTCTGGTCAGACCAGCGGCGCTGAGTAGTTCGCAGCCGCGCGCCGGCTGCTTCACTGGAGGGTTTGGCTAGGACGTCACTTTCGCATTGTCAGTTGCTGGAGCCTTTCACGGTTTCGAGTATCGCCCGGCAGAGCCTGGACACGGCAGCTGCAGCAGTAAATCCGCGTGTCGCCTGTTCTGCGACACCAGAGGCTGCCGCAGTTCTCGCAATATTTGACTTCCAACCGAATCAACTCTATTTGCGCGTTGCGCATGATCACCTCCGAAACGCTAGGTCGCTGTGTTTTGCGAACTGCCGCTTCACATCTACCCCACTGGAGCATTCGACAGCATCGTCTTCCAAAGCACAACGCAAGTGCAGATCGGTTGCCATTCGATGAACTGTGGCCATGACTGCCATAAGATCCCGTATTCGGCGGCAACGAACTGGACGCGTGAGTCTAATGCAGGAGGCGCCATACGGAACCTTTCGTGTGGAACTGCATACTCATTGCGATCCTCTTCTAGCCCGCGAGTCAGTCCAAAGCTTTATCAAGCTTCGGCACTTGTGCTCGTTGCTTCAGGCGTGGTGAATCTTGGTCCAGCAGGACGTCCGCCACAATGCGAATGTCGAAGTCGGTATCGTCCAGCGCGGCGAGGACCTCTTGGTAGGCAGCCAGTTTTTCGTGAACGGCGCCACTCTATGTGACACAGAAACAAGTACAAGCTGTCGCCGTATCCGATGGTGTCCGGAATCTCGGTCACCTCGACCGTGCTGCGCAATACGTCACCGATTTCGAACCGAATCGCTCTCCGTATCCTGTGCGGCTAGCGACTGAATAGGAATGCAGGTTACCTGCCAATCGGACAGCTTCACTTTTTGGTTTCCATGGCACTCTCAACCTGTGGGCGCATGCTGTCCTGACCTTTCGAGGGCACTGCCGCAATGTGGGCAGGATCTCAGGTGGGCAGACGTGCATGTCGGTGCAATTCAGGCCACTTGTGCATCCCGTGTTTTGGCGAGCTAAATGCTTTTGGTTTTGCTGCGAAATGTAGCTGAATTGAACTGCTAAATACGGACACACCAACAATGACTAATCTTTCCGAACCACTGATCTTCCGCATGGGCCGGCTTCTGTGTGCGTTGGCATGCCTGCTTGCCTGGCTACCATCAATCGCACAGGAAACCGCACCCGCAACGCCGCTGAGCGCTGACGAGGTCATCGCGCGTGTCGTACAGATGAACGGAATGCGTGCCCAGGCGCTGGAGAACTATTCCAGCATTCGCAGCTACCACCTGGAATGCCACTGCCTCTCCCATAAGGAGGCAGAAATGCTAGTCCGCGTGGAGTATCAGGCGCCGAACAAGAAAGAATTCACAATCGTATCGGAGAGCGGATCGGCAGCAGTGCGAAACAAGGTTTTCAAGAAGCTTCTAGAGGCGGAACAGGAATCCGCGCGTCAAGAAAATCAGCAGCGTTCTGCCATCACATCGGAGAACTACACATTTGCTGTCACGGATTACCAGAAGACCCAAACGAGCGAATTCTATGTTCTGGACGCACAGCCGCGGAACAAAAACAAGTTTCTCTTCCGCGGCCGCATTTGGGTGGATGCCAGAGACTTTGCCATAACTCGAGTCGAAGGTGAGCCGGCGGTAAACCCCTCGTGGTGGACTGTAAAAACTGACTTCAAACGCAGCTACGAGAAGGTGGGCGACTTCTGGCTGCCCGAATTAAACGAGAGCGTAACCAAGGTACGCATCTTCGGCACCGCAGTCCTGACCATTAGCTATAGGGATTACCAAATCCCGCAGGTTCCTGGCGGAAAAGGGATTCCCTCTCTGGTTAAACCGTCCGATAAGCCGTCGGGTGGAGTTGACGCTGGGCAAGAGCGGACGGACACGATTTCGATGATTGGGCTCAAAGTTGAACCGGAAACGACCGAAAATGCCGTTCGGCAATAACGTGCTGATGGCAATTGCAGCGTTGGGCGCGCCAGCACCTCGGAGGTGGTAATCAAGGGGCGAGCGGACAGGTCGGTTCAACTTGCAAGAATTTGGCGAGACTATTTAGCGCACCGTCGCGGCATATAAGAATGTTCGGCGAACTACAGCGGGAGGGCAGTATGGACAGTAATTATGTATTCCTTTGCGGAGTAATGTGGAGCAACTACGGAGCGCACGAAGCGGGAAAAGAGCTAGTCAGGGCGACCGCTTCTAGCGATCCAAACACCAAAGCCCTAGCCTGGGCAATGCTGGCGAAAGGCATGACTCACCTGAAGCTGACCAGTTTCCCGGGAAACTGGGTTACGCCAGCGAACAGTCGCGCCTTGGTCTGTCGCACCACCCGGCGCACTTGATCTGTCATCGCGTCCAGCTGCTCTCCCAGCCCACGCACCGTGCTGCGGCGCGGGCGGGCAAAGCTTCGACTTCGCGCACGACCCTGCGCGAATCGTTGAGAATCTGGCGGGTCAAGCGCAGCAGTTGGCGATACTCTTGTTTACGCTTCAGCTCGCCTTCCACTCCCTTGTAGCGCAACGCCTCTGGACGTTCCGGCTGCAATTCGATCCATGAAGATCGCCTGCGTACAAACCTCTGTTCAAAATCCTTGGCAAAACGGAGTCGCAGAGCGCTGGTTGGGAAGCTGCCGACGCGAACTGCTTGACTAAGCCATTCCGCTGAACGGGCGACACCTGAAACGACTCCCTCACCAATTACCTCTTTTACTACCACGACGACCGCACGCCCCTCGGGCTGGGTATAGGAACACCGGGGAATCGTGCCCGGTCTGTCGGTAGTGGTCAGGTGATTTCTCGGCGACGTTTGGGTGGGTTGCACCATCGCTACGACCGAGCGGCCTAAAATCTTTGGTTTTTCGACAATGGGCGGATCGACGGGTTGAGGGAAGAGTGTGTTTCATTCAGCCAATGCTTGAAACGCAATCGCAACCTTAAGCGTTTGCAGATGACAGTCAGCCACGTCCGTGAGCAGTGACCTTTGTGAATACGCCGATTCTAGGTACGCTTTGATTAATGGTGAGGGACAGTAGCAGGTTGGCAGTGGACTCACAACTTCCTGCCGGCCGCGATCGTTCTGCTGGCCGGTGCGACAGCACTGGTCGTGGTGGCCTATGCCACTGCCAGCCCGCGTCATGTGGACGGCACCACCGCACGGTTCGTGCACGGGTAGCGCACCTGCCTTTTCGAAGCGCGGGTCCCCGACAACTGCCGACCACGTCCTCCAGCAGCAAAGTGAGGGCATTGACGGTGGCCGCACCACCGGCCTTTATGTATTCCGCTTTAAGCTGCTGAAGCTGCTGCGGCAGATCCTTGGCCTGTTGTCTGGCCGGCACAAATGGTGTCGAGCATCAGGCCGAGGAATCAGAAAGACTGAGGAACCGCTGGCCGAATTTCAGTAACCCGCTGGATGTCATGCACTCGATATCCAATTTCATAGGCCTGCCCCGTCTGAGCAGAGTGATTAGGCTGCGTGTTTCGGAATCGTCACGCTCTGTTGCAGGGTGAAATCCAGTAAGGTCTCGCTCGGGATCTTCACCTGGTCACCCTTGGTGATAATTTCCGAGGCAGCTCCCACGCCCGCACCTGTTCCTGCTCCGATGGCCGCCCCTTTCCCGCCACCTGCAAGTGCACCAATGATGCTTCCAATGGCGGCTCCCCCAACAGTTCTTTTCGCGGTACTCTCCCCCTTGGACTTGCCTGAGACTTCGTATTCTCCGGTGACTAACGGCAGAGTTTGGCCATTGACGACAACTCCCGTCAGCTGGAGTTTGAGTTGCGACCTGCCAGCGAAAGTACCGGTCTCTTTGGACTCATCCAGCCGGCCATAAACGTCTGCGCCCTTCGGAACCACCATATTGCCGTCTACCCACAGAGGTTCTTCGAGCGAAGCCTGAAAGCGATATCCCACTCGATTTTTCGTGGAGTCAATCGCATCGATGGTGCGAACCGAAATTCGGGTACCGGCAGGAATGTTCACCGAAGGCACAGATTTCGCGACTTCATCTTGTCCTATCGCGGAAGGCGCACTCGGCTGCTTCGAGGAAACAGAGGGCGAGGTACCCTGCGCATCGGAATCGAATCGGAGCGAACGGATATCGGCGACACCATAGCTTTGCACCGACAATCCTACCTGAAAGCTGATGCTCGTCTGGGTTCCACCCATGAATTTCCCGTTGATCAAACTTCCATTCTTCAATTCCAGAGAATCGGCCCGGGCGCCGACCGCTGCCACGCATACAGCGACAATCACTCCGCAAATCTGTTTAGCATCCATTACGAGTTCTCCTGCATATTCATGTTGCTGCCTATTTGCCGCCGCCCTGAGGCGGATATCAGAGTGTCTATCTGCCGCGTCCCGGAGGGAAGTCCTTCAGCAGTTTTTGTGCTCCCTTATTGAGCCTTTGCTGGTTTTTCTCCTGCTTTTTGCTGGGTTCTATCGCATGTTGGGCAGCACCTATCCAAACGAGCTTCTTTACAGCAGGGTCATACATACCAACGACGAAAGTCCCGATGTAAGTGCTTGAAGTACTGGCCGAAAATGTACCAAAGCTACCCCCCCACGGGCCCCAGCCACCACCCCAGCCGCCCAAGTTGTCCCCGAAGCCGTTTATCTGCTTCTCCTGATCGATCGCGAGCTGGTAGCCAAGGAGTAAATCGGCTTTACTGCCGTCCTCTACCTTGGTGAAGCCCTTGGCCACCATTTGTGAATCGATCGCCTCCTTGACCTGGACGTCCAGGATCTGGTCGGGATGGCCACCTACCGCAGGCATGCCTTGTACGCCGTTGACCCATGCATAGGTATGGTATTTTGAAAAATCAGTTCCTGGCATGTAGTTGGTTCTCACGTCCTGCGCGTATGTCACGGAGCACGCGACGAGCGCCAGGACCAAGGCAGGACCAAACTTTGCACGTCGCGGAAACATAATTGCGTTTGTAAATTTCACTGCAGTCTCCTTATTTTTGTGTTCTTTGTGCCCGCGTCCACTCTTACGCTTTCTCTGGTATTGGACACGGCTTTACATTCCAGATTTCGTTCCGCGTATTCAGCAATCGTGCGATCGCTCGAAAACTTCCCCGAGGCCGCTACATTCAAAATGGCTTTGCGCGCCCACTCGTCGGGATCGGCATACAACGCGCACAGCCGCTCGTCTGCCTCGAGGTACGACTTCAGGTCCGCCAAGTGCATGTAGTGGTCGCCTTGCGTGAGCAACATGTCGCGCAACGGGGTGAACACGCCAGGCTCATAACGGCTGAAATAATCGGAGAAGATCAGGTCCAGCGCCTGATGGGTCTCGGGGTCGTGTTCGTAGTGCCAGTTGCGGGTTGTACCATCCGCGACTGCCGATCACCTGTTCCGCCGTCAGCCCGAAGAGGAAGAAGTTCTCCTCGCCTGCCTCAGCGGCCATCTCAATCGTCGCGCCGTCGCGCGTGCCGATTGTCAACGCGCCGTTCATCATGAATTTCATGTTGCTTGTGCCGCTGGCTTCGTAGCCTGCCGTCGAGATCTGGTTCGAAACGTCACTGGCGGGGATCAAATGTTCCGCAAGCGAAACGCAGTACTCGGGCAGAAATACCACTTTCAGCCGTCCACGTACCGCGGGGTCACAGTCGATGGTTTCAGCCAGGTTGTTAATGAATTTGATAATCACTTTGGCGAGCCAATATGCAGGCGCAGCCTTGCCGGCGAAAAGGAACGTCCGTGGGTGCATGTCGAGCCCGGGGTCTTGGCGCAGCCGGTTGTAGAGCACAACGATCCGCAGTGCATTCAGGAATTGGCGTTTGTACTCGTGGATGCGTTTGACCTGGCAGTCGAAAATCGACTCTGGATCAAGGATCTGCCCTGTCGACCAGCGGAGCCAATCACAGAATTGTCGCTTGGCATTTCGCTTGGCTTTGCGGAAGTCATCACGGAAGCCATTGTCCTCGGCGAATGCTCTGAGCTTGCTTAATTCGCCTAGATCACTGATCCAGCCATCTCCAATGGCATCAGTGATGAGTCCAGAAAGCCCAGGATTGCATAATTGCAACCAGCGCCGGGGTGTGACTCCGTTGGTCTTGTTGTTGAAACGCTCAGGAAAGATCTCTGCCAGGTCTTTCAGTGTCGTCTCGCGCAACAGCTTCGAGTGAATCTCTGCCACTCCGTTGGTACTGTGGGAGCCTACGACCGCCAGATTGGCCATGCGAACCTTCTTGTCGGGGCCATCTTCGATAAGGCTCACGCGCTGAATCCGATCTTGTATCGCCTGGGAACCGCCCGCGAACATCGCCCAGAAAACGGCGATTGATCTCGTTGATGATCTCGAGGTGCCTGGGCAACATCTCCTCAAACCACGCTGACGGGCCATTTTTCGAGGGCTTCGGGCAATAACGTGTGATTGGTGTACGCCAGCGTGTTCTGCGTAATACGCCAAGCCTCGTCCCACCCGAGTTGCACCTGGTCCACCAGAATTCGCATGAGTTCTGGAACGGACAGAGCCGGGTGCGTGTCGTTCATCTGAATTGCCACTTTGTCGGCAAACAGGCTCCAATCCGAGTTGGAGCGTTGAAAGCGGCGCACCGCATCGGCCAGTGAGCAGGCGACAAGGAAGTACTCCTGCATCAGGCGCAGCGCCTGTCCCATGCACTCTGGAATCGTCGGGATAAAGGACGCGGGTCAGCGTTTCGGCCGAGAGGGTCTGAGTGAATGCTTCTACGAAATCGCCGTGCGAGAACTCTTCAAAGTTGAAGTAGTCGGGCGCAGCCGCGGCCCAGAGGCGGAGGGTGTTGATCGTGGAACCGCCATATCCGATTACGGGGCGGTCAAATGGGATACCAATCAGAGTCGATGGACGGCCAGGCACGGGGCGCAGGCTGCCGCCGCTGAGTTCGAATGAGCAAGCCTAGGCTGACTTCCACCTTCTCGTTCGGGCGGGCGATCTCCCAGGGGTCGGGAGAACGGAGCCAGTTGTCCGGCATTTCCTGCTGCCATCCGTTCTGGATGGACTGTTTGAAGATGCCGTACTCATATCGCAGTCCGTACCCCATGGCCGGTAGCTGCAGCGTCGCGGCGGATTCAATGAAGCATGCGGCCAAACGTCCAAGACCGCCGTTGCCCAGGCCAGCATCGGGCTCCTGCTCCAAGATCTCGAGCAGGTTGAGTTTCTTGTCCTCGATGAACTGGTCTGTGAGTGGAGCGAGCAGAAGATTCGTGACATTATTTGCCAGTGAGCGGCCGATGAGGAACTCCATCGAGAGGTAGTAAAGCCGCTTAGGATTTCGTTGTTCGTAGGTCTTCTCGGTTAAAAGCCACCGCTGAGAGAGAACGTCGCGCACTGACCGGGCAAGGGCCTCGAAGCGGTCGCGCGCCGTCGCCTCCGCCAGATCGACGCCGTTGTCGAACAGCAGGTGACGTTCATATAGTGCTTCGTCCGTTCCGGCGAACTGCACTGGACCACATCCGTACTTGCTACTAAGATGTTTAGCTTCCTCTGGCAACGCGGGCCGCTTGGCCGTTGCACTCGTGCTCATGTTCAAGCTCCTTTAGCGATTTCTAAGGATCGGCGAGTTACCCCATATCCCATTTCAGTCTTTACTCTGAGCCCACGCCGCGAACTCGCGCGCACGGTCGAGCGGTAGCGATAGTAGGCACTCAGTCACCGCTTGTCGTAAGGCCACTTCCAGCCGCTGATCTCAGGGCTGTCGATTCCGTGCTCGTAAGCATGACGTCGGCATGCAATCTGGCTGTCGCGGAATTCTTCTTTGGCGTGCGCGCCGATCCGCTGCAGTTTTGGGATACGGTCAATCGCGTCGATCGCGAGGCTGAACCGGTCCGTCTGGTTGTTGATTGCTAACTCCATCGGCGTGTTGATGTTGCCCTTCTCCTTGTAACCGCGCACATGCAGGTTCCGGTGGTTTGTGCGGCGGTAGGCGAGACGATGAATCAACCACGGATAGCCGTGGAAGTTAAAGATGATCGGCTTGTCGACGGTAAAGAGAGAATCGAAGTCCGCATCCGTTAAGCCATGCGGATGTTCCGTGCTTGGCTGCAACTTGAACAGGTCAACGACATTGATGAATCTGATTCTGAGGTCCGGGAAGCGCTCCCTGAGCAGTGCGCTCGCAGCCAGAGCTTCCTGGGTAGGGATGTCGCCGGCTGCAGCAAAGACAACATCGGGTTCCTGACCTTCATCATTGCTGGCCCAATTCCAGATACCAATGCCTTTTGTGCAGTGGGTAATCGCGGCCTCGATGTCTAAGTACTGCAGATGCTTCTGTTTGTCCGAGACAATAACGTTGACGTAGTTTTCGGATCGCAGGCAATGATCGGCTACGGAGAGCAGACAGTTGGCATCCGGTGGGAGATAGATGCGCGTGACCGCGGCACTCTTGTTGAGTACTACATCCAGAAACCCAGGATCCTGATGCGTGAAGCCATTATGATCCTGACGCCAGACCGTTGACGTAATGAGGAGATTCAGTGACGCGATCTTGCGGCGCCAAGATAAGTGGTTGCAGATGGACAACCACTTGGCATGCTGATTGAACATGGAGTCAATAACATGAACGAAGGCCTCGTAAGATGAGAGAAAGCCGTTGCGACCGGTAAGCAAGTAGCCCTCGAGCATGCCCTCCATGGTGTGCTCACTGAGCATTTCGACTACGCGACCGTCTGAAGCCAGTTCTGTTCCGTCACGGTCCTCGGGGAAACTTTCAGCAATCCAGAATTTCTTCGACACTTGATAAATCGCATCCAGCTTATTGGAAGTATTTTCGTCAGGCGCGAAGACGCGAAAGCTGTTCATGTTGCATTTCATGACATCGCGCAGGAAACGACCCAGCGGTGGCACGTTCTCGACTTCGATGTTTGCGGGCTGGTCGATCTTGATGGCGTAATCACGAAAATCGGGCAGGCGAAGAGTCTTTCTGAGCTCGGCATTCGCGTGCGGACTCGCGCTCATGCGGCGCCGGCCTGATGGCGCGAATTCGGCAATTTCCGGTCGCACCCTTCCGCTTTCGTCGAACAGTTCTTCAGGCTTGAACGACCGCAGCCATGTTTCGAGAATCCGTAGATGTTCCGGATTGCCCTTCACATCGGCCAGCGGAACCTGATGGGAACGCCAGAATCCTTCAAGCCGATGTCCGTCCACTTCCAACGGGGCGCCCCACCCCTTTGGCGACCGCAATACCACCATGGGCCAGCGCGGCCGAGTTGCAATTCCGCTTTTCCGACACTCTCGCTGGTAGCCTTTGATCTCCGCAATACAACGTTCAAGTGTGGCCGCCATCGCCTGATGCATGCTGTCGTGCTCGGATCCCTCAACAAAGTACGGATTCCAGCCATAGCCACGGAAGAGACTTTCCAGTTCTTCATGAGTGATCCGTGCCAGCAGGGTCGGGTTGTTGATCTTGTATCCGTTCAGGTGAAGTATGGGTAGAACGGCCCCATCGCGAATTGGATTCAGAAACTTGCTGATGTGCCATGAGGTCGCCAGCGGTCCAGTTTCGGCTTCGCCGTCGCCCACCACTGCCGCCACGATCAGCTCGGGGTTGTCGAAAGCGGCTCCGCAGGCGTGCGAGAGGACATATCCCAACTCCCCGCCTTCATGAATCGATCCCGGTGTTTCTGGCGTACAGTGGCTACCAATCCCTCCGGGAAACGAAAATTGTTTGAAGAATTCGCGAAGACCTTTTTCGTCTTCACTCTTTTCGGGGTAGATTTCACTGTAAGTGCCTTCCAGATAGACAGGACCTAAAACTCCCGGAGCGCCGTGACCGGGGCCTGCGAGAAAGATCATGTCGAGGTCGTCTCTCTTTATCAGGCGACTCAGATGGGTGTAGATGAAGGCGAGGCCCGGGCTTGACCCCCAATGGCCGAGCAACCGATTCTTGACATGTTCTGGTTTCAGGGGTTCCCGTAACAGGGGATTTGCCTGAAGATAGATCATTCCCAAAGCCAGGTATTTGCACGCGCGCCAATAAGCATCGACCCTGCTCAGTTCATCTGGGCTAAGCGGCGCACCCGCAACGGTTGACCTTGCTTTCCCTTCAGCGCTCAGAGGTCCGACTAATTCTTCAGTTTCTGTCAGCAATGTCATATTCACATTCCTTACTTCATCGTTGGGCACTAGCATCCGCCATTCCGGTGGTTGGTTTCGGCAAATACCAGTCTTCGCACGGCCGAAGGCTCATTGCAGAAACCTGCTCGCTTCTCTCAGTTGACAGTTCCAACGCTCCAGCTTTGTGCCCCACCTCTACGTTGCAGCTCGCGTTGAATTTGTTCGATTTCCGCTGCATCACTTGCAGTGATGGCGACTTCACCGGCGAGGATTATGTAGAGCATGTCAACGAGTGTGTCAGTCGGGATGTTTGTCAGTTCTCCCAGCATGGCCAACTCCCTGGAGCGAATTTGAAGATCTGCACTTTGCATTCGCAATCCGGCTGCCACACGTGAGCACGCGGAAGTGGGTTAAAACGACTAGAGATCAAGTAGATCGGAATCTCCAAGGCAGGCCTTGCGTGACATGCCAAGGGCACTGACCGAATTCGGGCAGCAAATCAACGCTTTTCCTAGCCGCTTGGCTGCACTTGTGCGATACCCATCCATGAGTGTTGATTTATTTCGGCTGCTCGGAGGGCGTTTGCTGAATCCGAATGGTGGGAATCCGATCCGACTTCGTCGTATCAACCGAGACGATTCCAACATTCCCATTCAAGTCGCGCTCTCGAATGGTTACTCTGGACTGTTCCCCCGAAGATCCGGGAACCATCCTGCCGTCGACCAATACGGAGATGCGAAGACCGGCGCCGGGTTCGCCCGGATTGATCTGTTCCACCTGTTGGTCGGTTGTTCGCGCACCAGTGGAACTCGAACTCTCGGTATTGGTTTTGCGTTCAACCAGGTGCTGGCTACCATCCCGCGTGGTACCCGGGACATCGATGGAATAGGTTTCCACGACGTTGCGTTTTTCTCCGGAAGTGCTCTCGGACTCCTGGCTCACGACGTGAGAGACCTCGCCTAGCTTGCTTTTGGAGTCGAGCCGGGAAACGCGCTCCTCGGTGGTGCGGTTCGTCGCTTCTTGCCTGGTAGTGACCTGGCGTACTTCGTTCACTTGCCAGTTTCCCGCACCATCGGGAAGTAGTGTTGTTTTTTGAGATTCAATCGTATTGTTCGCGGAGCGCTTGCGGAGTTCGTGCGTCTTGAAAGCTGGAGCTAAACCGCCGTTGACGCTGGGGAGCATCACCGTCGTCTTCGTCTCCTCCACATCAGTACTAGCCCTCTTCGTCTCCACAATGTCACGCTGAACGGCCTGAAGCTTGCCATTGACATCGGGATTGGAAGTAATGCGTATTGCATTCGAGTCACCACCCGGCAGCGTGTGCTTTTCTTCTTCTGTTACCTGTACGAGCGTTTTCCTCCCATTAACATCTCGAGCGAACGTACGGGTTGTGATTCGCATCGTAGTAGCGTCGACTTGCAGCGTTTCCCTTTCGATGTCCTGGTAGGGTTCAAAATGTCCGCCGGAGCCGCGGACCTGGACCGATCGCTCGTCAAGCGTTCGATTGCCGGTCTGGCTGTGCCTTTCAATGATCCGTGTGGGGTTTAGATTGTTGCCCTTCGAGTCGGTTGTGGCCGTCCACGTGTTATTACGCTGATCTGTCATTGTGGAATCGGATGTCTGCGCTAGTAAGCTCAGAGCACAGCAACAAAGCCCGCCAATCATCAGGAGCACCCGTCCCGGCAGAAGAGCCCCGATGCCGCGAGAACTGCACGGAGCTGATTGACGCGCAAGCCTACGAGATTGCACATGAACATCCGGCATTGGCATGCTCATTAGTCGACCAGCCAACGCATTCGCGGTTGTGGATTTCCTATTTTGTCAGCGACCAGTACCCAGGCCCTGTGTAGGTGGTGAAACTCTGTCTCGTCCTTCTCGCGAGAGAAGATGTCAGAGGAAGCAATTTGGACAAGTGACGTTGTCCTCGCTGCTGTTTGCCAGGTTAGCGTTGGAGAGCACATGTGCGTTCGTACTTTCTGAGTTGCCGTCAGAGATTTCTTTCTGCTTCTTCGCCAATGATCGAACCACGCACTGGAGAAGTCGCCTTCATCTTTGGTCCTGTTTCACGACGAGCTGGGTCGAAGGCAAGGATGCTGCCGACATTGAGGTGCCTTTGAACAGCTCAGAGTCGATCATCGATGCAATCTGTTCCCAAACCAGAGGATCATTTTCAATTTCATGATGTGGTTTGTTCAGGTGGCGCGCAATCCAGGGATAGTTGTCGCAATTGATTTGACGATCCTCATATGCCATTTCAAAGTTGCCGATGATGTTTGTGCGTTTCGGATCAGACGCGCGAATGCGCGACCGACCATGGATGAAACCTCTTGTCTGGTAGAAGTTGACGGCATTCCGAACGTTCGGTGGAATTACCGCATCGTCGTGACCTGGTTTATGGACACTGTCCAGCTGGATCGTGAGGGACACTGGAATGCCCAGCCGGCCCAAGTCACGAGCCAAGTTGACTACCTGCGATGCACCCCAACTGTGGCCATAGATAATGATGCTTGCTCTTTCCTTTTCACGAGAAGTAAGCACTCCATCTCCATCCTCATTCAATAACTGCAGCACTCGGCGCAGAGCGTGCTTCCCATCGTGGTTTGCGAACACTTCTGCGTGCACTTCCGACGGATAGGCTTCCCGTAGGTGGGCAGCGAACTGCACCTCGGGATGTTTCATGTCATCGGATCGGACGAACCCACCGACAAAGCCGATAATGATCGCCTTCTCAACAGCCATGTTCCTAATCCCCAAGGTGTCTCGAAGGCAGACCAGGCGGAGAGCCGCTTTAACGCCCTCCCCGGGCATGGACTCACCGCAGATCGCAGGCTCAGTCACAGAGCGAAGACAGATCTTGGCCTCTTCGCTAGCCGTAGACGACTGCCCAAAACATGAGGGAACGAGGCATGTTCCCGCTACGACCATCCACAACGCTCGGAGTTTCCAGAATCCACGCATAAAACTTGCTCGCCTTATGGTTTCGTACAGCTGTGAGAGTGCCGCTTAGAAGGCCTCTCCATGACAGCAATCGCACTCTGGCTTCCAAACCCGCGTTGTTGCAAGGCGCTTCTCAGCAATGACCTATACGCGAGCCTTTCTTCTGGAGGCTGCCCGTATTGAGGCATTGACCATTGCCGGGCAGCGGCCGTGACACAAATTCAGTCGCAGCATCACAGCGTCATGCACCTGGACGGAAAGCGGATCCGCAGACAAACTGCGTTACCTCGGGCGCGTATCAGGATGATGTCGATGATGTTCAAGATCACGCAACACACGATTCACCACTTCTCTCTCGCAGAAACCCTACTCATGGCGGCCATGAACGAAATAGAAGCCACGCAGAAAGCCCTTGGCCGCGCCGAGCAATCCCGAAGGGATCAACCAGGAGCTGGGCAATGATCGTTGACGAGGAACAAGAGATTGGTCCGCAGGGCATGTCTTTCGAGGTCGTGTGGCGGAATCCACTTTCTAAGGTCAGGGCAGATTTAAGAGCGAGAGAGATGAACAATCCCTACTGCCGATGGGCGGAACAAGCCAGCAGGGTCCGCGTACGGCGGTCCAATTGGGACACCAACAACAATTGGGTTGAATGAGTGTCGAAAAACCGATCGGCCCGCTAATCAACCTCGAGCAGCAGCGTGCTCGAGTTCCCCCCGCTAGGAAAGTGCGGCGCCAGTCTTCGGGGCGGATGTAGGTCGGATTATCGTCCTTGCTGAGTGGATCTCGATATCGTTAGTAAGCCTAGGAGCCGGATCGTCTTCCAGAAGAGGGACCGCGCTCGTCGGCACAGTCCCAAGGTCAATCCTGCAGCGCCTGTAATCCCATTAGACGGCGAGAATCATATTTTCGCCCTCATAGGTCCCGAAGTTTCCTGGATTCAAGCCCCAACGACATTGATTAACTTCGTGAAAGCTTCGAGCACCAAGGCTTCAAGGAACCCGGGAACCGCTCCGAGCGCTAGTGCTTACCTCTGCTTGTGAGTTTGTCCAAAATAAACTCTTGCACCAAACCGCCAGCAACATGCAGGCCCATTCCGATTCCAAAGTTTTTGAATACATGCTGAGCATTGCGGTCCGAACTTGGGTAGTACGCGAGGGAAATAGAAGAGGAAATCAGACTGCCGCCCCACGTTAGAGTAATTCGGCTGCGTTTTTCCGTTGTCTCCCTTACAGATAAATGGAGCTAAGATGGCGTGGAGCGCCCGGGACTTCTTTGTACCGCTGCCTTGATAGAAATAGCGAGGGTCCTGATGCAGGAGTGAGGGCAGAATGGCGTTGCCGATAAGGCCTTCGGTAGTGGCGTCAGCGAAGCCAGCCGCCCAACCGCTTGCCATATCCTTTTGCACCTTGGGGCCAATCACGGGGTGTCAGCGGCCTGCTGGACACCGGCCCACGCAACCGCGCGGGCGAAGAAAACTGGATTGGTGAGACTTTTGTATGCCAGGTGGAACTTCATCCCCGTGGTGAGAGGCTCGGGATGAGGTTCGTAGGTCACATAAAGATTGGGTATAAAGCCGAAAACGCGCTGCTGTTCTTCAGCTTTGAGCTGTTGGGCAGCAACCTCCTTCGAGGAGTAACTCACGGTGACTGCCCGCTGCACAGCCAGAATGCGAAGTTTGACCTCGGGTAGCGTCTTGTCTTGCCCGGGTTCGACTGTAACGGACGAGACTCCACTCTGCAAATCCTTCAGCAGTGACGGTGATCTGATAGGCGATTCCCGGCCGGGACCTGGTCGAAATGCAAAGGCTCCGTCGTCCTTTGTTACAGCTGTGAGACGATCGCCGGCCGGCCCTTGAAGGACTACGGTGGCACCGGGAATCGGGTCGTCACTGGTATCGACCACCGTACCCAGGATGCTTCCTGTTTTTGTATTTGCCGCTTCAGCAGACTGGGCCGACACCGGTACTGCAACGATCACTCCCGCCCAGGACGATCAGCACCAACATGTGTGTTAGTTTCAGGAGCGTTGCCAAAGGCCGGTTAGGCGAGACATGTGTTTTGTTCTGCATCGTCGATACTCCTAGCTCGCGGAAAGGGTGAAGTTAATTGTGATCCGGGAGTCAACTTCAACCGGTTCTCCGTCGATCATGTACGGCTTGTAACGCCATTGCTTCACCGCATCGATAGCGGCTTGCGCGAGTATTGGTAAACCGCTCTCGACTCGCACATCCTTCACGCTGCCATCCTTGCCGATCACGGCCATCAGCACGACTGTGCCTTCAATCCGCGCCCGACCAGCCTCCGGCGGATACTGCGGCGCAACGTCGTGGATCAGGTTCGCCTCGGCTACCCGGGAGGCGATACGCATTCTCTTAACCGGCGTCGGCACAGGCGATTTCGCAAGGACTGGAACGCTTGGCGCGCTATTCAGCATTTCGCTAAACACTCCGCCGGGAACTCCGCCGACCACTCCACCGGGAACTCCCCCGAGCACTCCGCCCGTTGTGCCGACCGGCGGTGGCGGCGCTTCTTGCGTTTTATGCACTGGCGCGGTAATGCCAGTGCTTGTCGGGATGTATGTGGACACGGGCTTGGGCGCTTGAAGCTTCGTGGGATTCCCACCCGCGGCCGGTGGCGGCTGCAGATATAACATCGTCAGCGTTTCTCTCTTGGGCAGCGGATCCGTGTGAAACAGCGGAATGACAACTACCGCCAGCAGGAGGAGCAACTGGAAGGTCAGCGCTCCAACTGTCGCCCATGGATTTCGCGGTCGTGACTTCCCCGATGCAATTAGACTTTCGCGAAATATGTCGCCAGCTTCTACTCCTTGCAGGCTGGAAGAAGCAGAAGACCGTTTTTTCTCCTCCGGCTGGCAATGCTGGAAGCCGCGAATCAGTTCGCAACCCTGGTCTCCCAAGAGACGGGTATGCGATGCGATGAACTAAGTCGGAAGGATGGTCACAGGTTGCCATACGCATTTGATAAAGGCATTTCGAGGGCCAAGTGGAACTCCTTGTAGGGAAGGGAGATGGACGATTGAAATCGCATTGCGTGTGCCCACATGAGGGCAGCTGCCTTCAAAAGGTCATCAGCAGATGCAGGTTTGGGCACAGACTGATACGCAAATTCGTTGTGTGCTGTGGAAGTCGAGAACGTCAGAGGTCGACAGCTGTGGACCAGATCCCGCGCACCCTCGAATCGGCGCGCCAATTCTGCTTTGACTACGGTGCTCTCAACTGTGTTCAGGAAAGAGAAATGGAGGATAGTCGGCGCATTCTTTGCGGGTTCTGTTCCCCGGGATCGCTGAAGGACCTCATCTGCGCTGACGAACGTGAGATTGCACGAACGCCCGGCGGGGTGCTTTAAGCGAGCGGGACTGCCGGAGTGATCAGAAGGAGCGCCGAGCCACAAATGCAGCGCACATCGATGTTCTTTTTAAAACTCTTCGGCTACTGTAGCTGCCAGTGCTTCGCTAGGGGGCGAGGCTACTGTTGCGCCCCCAGCCTGCGTGATCTGGTAATCGCGATATTCAATGCTTAGAACCGCCGTGCCGAAGACACGAACCTTGGTTTCGCTCTCGTTCGATTCCGGCAACCAGAAGTCACCGATCTTCTGGTAGCTGCGTTTGAAGTCAGTTTTGACGGTCCACCAGGAAGGGTTGACAGCCGGCTCGCCCTCGACTCGAGTTATCGCGAAGTCTTTTGCATTCACCCAAATGCTGGCCTCGAAACAGAAACTTGTTCTTGCTTCGCGGCTGGGCATCGAGCACGTAGAATTCGTCCGTATCGGTCTTCTCGTAATCAGAGAGTTGAAATGTATAGTTCTCGGGCGTGATCGCGGAACGCTGCTGATTCTCATCCCGCATCGACTCTTGTTCCGCCTCCAGGAGCTTCTTGAACACACGGTCCCGCACCGTGCCAGAGCCACTCTCCGACACGATCGTGAACTCTTTCTTATTCGGTGCCTGGTAGTCAGTGCGAACGACCATATCTGCCTTCTTGTGTGACAGACAGTGGCACTCCAGGTGATAGCTGCGGACACTGGAGTAGCTTTCGAGTGCCTTGGCACGCACTTCGTTCATCTGCTACGACACGTTGCATCACCTCGTCAGCGGTCAGAGGTGCAGACACATTTGCCTGCTGTGCAACTGCCGGAACGCCGGATAAGCAGCAGGATCAATGCGCGTACAAACCAGCGCCCATCAGATTTCCTCGCGTGGTAAAGCGGAGTCATTGTGTGAGTCTCCTGGTGAGATCTGGAGAATCCAAACCTGCTCGTGTTTGTCGATGCGGTTTCTTGAGCATCGTTCTCGAACCGAGGTGGTGCGCCCCGCAACTGAGTTAGAGTCAAATCTTCCTGCCATTTTTTGGTTCCGGCACGGACGGGTCGAAGAGATAGATCGTGCTCGCGAAAACCGGTCCGACACGGATGTCACTGTGAGACATCCCAGAGCTTTTCAGAAGCATCGAAGTATCGCTGCGTCTCAAAAAAACGGCGCGATGGCTCAAGCACGACCAGATCTCCGTCCCGCGGCGCATAATGCGTGTCGTATAGCGGCACAATCTGAAGGTCGGCGCGCCCGCAGGTCTTGAGGTAATAGGCCATGCTCATCGGTCTTGCGGTTGCTACCGTCGTCGCGACGGGGGCGAACGGACACACCTGTTGCGCCACCTCGCGCGTGTCAAACTCGGACACCTCATCCGGTGCAAAGTAGCGTGTGATGTTCTGTGTCTCTCCGCCAATTGAGTTCAGGTAGAACGAATAGTAGGGTGCCCAAGCCTGTAATTCAGCAAGCGGCCATCCAATCAAAATGACGGCGGCAGGTCCCACGAGGGCCGGGGACCAGACTTTTCCTTTCGCGGCCTTCCAAGTCTGTTGCACCGCATATCCGCCTGCCAGGTAAAGAAAAGGGAGCATCGGAAGTGAATATCGGATCCACTTGGCTCCACTCACAGACAGCCCGACTAACTGAACCATTCCGAGCGATAGGAAAAAGCACGACGCGAGTGTCCGGCGATCTCGCAAGAGCAGTGCGCCGCCAACTATTACGGCCACCAGGATTGGAATCGGTGTCTTTACCAGCACCAGCCAGACATAGTAGAACCACGGAACTCCGGCAAGCAGGCGCGCGGGAAAATTCATGTACAGTGTGCCGTCGAAATCATAGCCACTGTGCCGCACGCCATCATGATGAAGCCAATGCAGGATCGCGTTGAAGTTGCCCGGAGAGAGAATGACCGGGTTCACCAGGATGAAGGTAACGAAGAGCACGAGGAAAAATCGTTTGTAGCTGAATCGTGACGGCTCTCGAGTGAGGCCCATCTTTCCGGCAATGAGCCAGGCAAGTGCGTTCAGGCCGAGAAGGTGAAGAATGTACTGCGAGGCAAGAGCCAGACCAAAGCCGATTGCGCTCAGGTCGTACCATCGCCGCGCACTCTGGTCCGCATCTGCCTGTTGGGCGCGACAGTAGAAGTAACAGGCCAGCAAGGTGAAAAAGGTGAGCGGCGTTTCCTCCTTCGTAAGTCGATTTAACGCGACTGGCAGTGGCGCAACTGCCCAGAAGAAACTCGCCGCAAAAGATCCGGCAACACCCATCATTCGGCGGCATAAAAGATAAAGGACTGCGGCGGCGGCGGCACCGAACAGCACGTTGGGCATACGAAGCCAGCCCTCGGGTTTCAGCGAAGGCCAGCCATGCACCGCGGCGACTCGGCTCCAGCGTTCCCCCGTTGTCAGGCTCGCCCAAGCAAGCACCTTTGGCAACATCGGGTGCTCGCTATTGACGCCGACAAAGTGTCCGTGTCGATACTCTTGAACGGCCGCCCATTTCGCCGACTCGTCCTCGGACAGACTGTTGAAGTCGACCCGGTAGAGGCGAACTGCGAATGCCAGGATCGTCAGCAGGAGCACGATGCCGACTTCCCGGTAACGCCCAACGCAACGATCTGGAATCTCACTCAGCACGCATGCTCCCGCTTACGGCGCGAACGCGATTGGATGATTCCGTTCTCGAGGATTGAGCTTTCGCAACGATGTCGCTCAGGCTGGCATGGATTCCCAGTTCCGCTAACGCCTGTTCGATTGCAAGCGCAGTGACTCTCGAGTCCAGTCTCTCGCGAGAAACCGGGCCAGCAGAGGTCCCGGCTGAGTCGCGCTCTTTTCGTGTTCCGCGCACCTCGTCGTGTGCTCACGAATTCACCTCCGATGTGGATCACAGCTTTCCGATTGGCGTGCTGATCAAGCACCTCCGACACAGCGTAAGGCCTACGCTCAGATCGATTGAAGTACTGCCACACGTCCAACTCACCAAGAAGTCCGAGCGCGATCAGTTGGAGGCCCACCAAGATCAGAACGGCCGCAAAGACCAGCAATAACCCGTGTTGCTGCAGAACATCGATTCCGGTAACGACCTTCCAGATCAGCAGCCAGAGTGCGATGGCCGATCCCACACCCATGTTGATCGCGCCCAGCCGGCCAAAGAAATGGAGCGGGCGCGACATGTAACGCAGGAGAAATCGGATCGTCATGAGATCGAAAAATACCCGGAACGTACGAGAAATGTTGTAGTGCGATTCGCCGTGCTTCCGATGGTTGTTTTGAATGGGTATTTCACAGATCGAGGCTCCGTAGGCGGAAGCTATTGCCGGAATGAACCGGTGCATTTCGCCATAGAGCGGCAATTGTCGCAGCAGGTCGCCCCGGTACGCCTTGAACGTGGTCCCAAAGTCGTGAATGTTGACGCCGCTGAGCTTGGCCATCAGCCAATTGGCACAGCGGGAAGGAATCTTTCGGAGCAACAAATTGTCGATGCGGTGGCTGCGCCACCCACTCACGACGTCATAGCCCTCGTCGATCTTTTCCAGGAACACAGGAATCTCTGCGGGATCGTGCTGAAGGTCACCATCCATGGCGATTACATATTCACCGGTGCTGTGCGCAAATCCAGCAGCCAGCGCTCCGGTCTGCCCAAAATTCCGCCGCAGCTTGATAGCGGTCACGTGCGGGTCAATCAGAGCGACTTCCTTCAGCAGCTTGTAAGTAAGGTCTGTGCTGCCATCATCGACAAAGACGAACTGGTAACTGCGACCAAGCTCCTCCATGACGCCTTGCAGGCGGCCATACAGTTCGATGACGTTGGGTTCTTCGTTATGAAACGGCACGACGATGGAAACGCTCACTGCAGTCTTGAGATCAGGCATGCTGCACCTTCCTGAAAGCGCGATCCATGGCCTTCAGCCATTTCCGGTCGTGCTCAGTTAAAAAGATGTGCGGATCGTCTTCCAGGGAATTGAGCAAGTCGCAGATTTCATTTGCAAACTCCCAATTCTGATCCCAGACGCCCAGGACGTTGCGTCCGTCTCGCTGGATTGTAGGAACGCCATTCAGAGATCTTGTGGAGTACATCTCGACTCCTTCGTCTACTGTCGTGCTTCAGCACGGCAGCAGCTTGCATAACAGTTCGTACAGCCAGCCATGTCATCGCACTTAGCTCGCCAAAGGCATAGCGCGGCAAATCACTGAATTGCAGGAGCATGGACGAGCATCGGGCCGGAGATCGGTGCCCACATTGCGGCAGTGCCCTCGAACGGTCACGACAGTCGGCAGGCAGAATGCACGGATTGCACCAAGAACCAACGGCTTAGGGACAGGCCTGAAATGGTTGGTGGCCTGCAGTGTCAGGGTTGAATTCAGTTCCGTATTAAGGGAGTCGGACTTGTTCGTTGACCTTGATCATCTGGCGGAAAAGGCGCTGTTCGACGTTCGCAAGGAATCACGCGATCAAGAAGACGCCCAACTCGCAAAGGAGAGTTTTATGGCGATCCTCCTAGCTATCCTTGATTTCCTGTTTGGGTGTCACCACGTTCACCTCAGTCGTGTGTTCACGCTGCAAGGCGAGACCTACCGGGTGTGCTGTGACTGCGGCGCGAAATTTGCATATTCGCTGGAAACCATGTCGATTGAGCGCCGCCTGCCACTCACTCCTGTATTGACCAGGTTTCGAATTGCGTGAGATGGATAGGCCATGAACACATACAGAGGGAATGAGCATGAGGAGAAACCGAATCCACAATTACGAAGTGAATTCCCGGCTTCAGAGTTGCTGCTGAGATCCAAAACGAAAGTACACAGCTGGATAGAGATATCAGAGGCTGACGAGTAATGGAGGCGGCGCTCGACGATCACGACGACGACATTCGCCGCCTTGCAGAATGTCTCCTGCACCGAAGCTCGCCAAGGCCTGAGCGAACTGCGACCTTTGTCGAATCCTGGTGAAGGAGCGGCCGTTCCGGGTTGGAAAACGAGTGGCAAGGTATTTGCAGTTTTGTGGACAGGTGCACAATGGCAACACCGGCGTTGAACTCAAGGGTGCAATCTCTCGTAACCGAATACGGTGTATTTTGGCAGTTTTGGCCGCAATTTGAACAGACACATGGCGAGCGCCGTCTGGTCGGCTTTGAAGTGGAGTTGATTGGTTCTCACACGTCCGATCTCAACCACGTCGATCCCTCATGCCCTACCTGCGGCCATGTGAGGTCGGTATTGCTCGCGATCGCGGACCTAATGCCTGGAGAGCTCAGCCTCAGCCGAAATTCCCTCACGTACAATATCGACTCTCACTCAAACTCGATTGTGCTGTTTACCTGCTCTAGGCAATCGCTCGGCAGTGTGGGTAAGTATTTACGTTTTCTTGAACCGGGCAAATAGCCAGTCACTTGAGACCGATCTGTTGAACGAAGTCAAGACGTTCCTAGACAGGTGGGGCATTCATCAGCGCTAACAGGCCCGTTTCAGCGGGCTCCTCCACATACCAAAATCACCTGAACGAGACCGCCCACATTTGGACAGATGTCCAAATTGCGGCATTTGCGTGAGTGGTTGCCCTTTGCCTTCGGATTAGAGCTCATTAGTTTGTCGAAACCGTCATCGGCATCGTATCTTGTTGAACTCGGAGTTGTTCGTGAATTTGACATAGATGTCCTGAGAGAGCGTGACGTACAGCGCTAGTCCCGACGCAGTGTTGGTTGCGCTTGGCAATTGACATGCTCTTCACAGGGCATGATGGTCGTCATTAGACCCCACCTGACCAGTCCACCCGATGGCGGGCTCCGTGCCCGCCACCTTCCTCATCTGAAGCGCATCTTCAACTCAACTCACTTTGCCTGTTCTTTCCTTCGGCTCCGTTAACGGACCTCACCTGCCCGCATGCGGACAATGACCGCATTGCGGCAATTCGGACGAACCAATCCTACAACGAGGCAATTCACATCAATCAGATAGCAGCAGCAGCATTGGCATACAACGTGCGCTGCTAATGGGATAGGGAGAGCAGGACAAAGCGTTTCGAGGATCAAGCCAATGTTTCGTGCAGAAATCCAGTGGTTAGCGAGTGGTCCGACCCTGAAGATGGAAGGCAGACTCGTCGCTGATTGGGCAGAGCAGGCCAGGTGCCTAGTCACTAAGGACGTACTGCCGAAGGGTTTGATCGTCGACCTCACCGAGGTGAGCTATGTCGATTCAGTCCGGCGAGCGTTTGCTGAAGTTGGTTGGGTAGTGTCGGCGCAGTGTTTGTCGCCAGCAGTGTCTACGCAATTGCCGTATGCGAACGGCTGGGTTTATCGCCTATGCAGAGGATAGCCGAGCGACGCAACGGCGGCATGGGAGTAAGCGGGGAGAGGTCCTCAATTAAGCACTCCCATCCAGGTTGAGGCCATTTGAGGGCGGCACAGAAAGAGGAGGAATCATGTCCTGGTTTCACTCGAGCACAGCGGCCAGTCGATGCCCGCAATCATGCATCGCCAGCCGAAATCGTGGCCTGCTTCCAGGATCAAAGAAATCTTCTGGGTAGGCTTGCGTTCTTGATCACTGGCGACCAAGCAACGGCGGACCAGGCAGTTGCCCAGGCTTGTGAGATGACGCTTCAAGGAAACAGTCCTTTCCGCGATTGGCTTCTCGAGTGGGCCAAGGCTGCGACCATTGCCAGCGCGATATCACCGGAGCGGAGGCGATTCGCATCTGTGAAGCCGACGTACAAGGATCGACGATGCCCACATGTCGAGCACTTATGCGCAGGGCGATGCTGAAGAACGCGCGGCTAGTCTCGACCTCATTCTTGGAGCCGACACCCAGAAACTGCATAGCGGAACTGGATCCGCTGTGCCGGGCAGTCCTGGTACTCAGAGTTGCAATCCGATCGTCGATTCAGGATTGCGCTTTACGCCTGAACGTGTCCCGCGCGGCAGTGCTCGCCGCCAATTGTCACGCCATGACATGGCTTCACGACCGCCACGTGAAGCCAGTGGAGGACAATCACGACGCTTTCGCACGCTGTGTAGAAACACGGGCAACGGCGGAACTCGATGTGCCCGTTCGGTCTTCTTGGTCTGGAAGCACGATTGGGCTTGAGCGAGTTTAGCGAGGATCTCATGATTATCGAACTCAACGACGACGACACTCGATTGCTGTATGCGGTCCTTCTCGAACAAGCGCAGGAACACTTCAGCTATGCGAATACGTCCGAGGTAGCCGAGAGGTTATGCAAACTGGCGACCAGATTCAAGGGCCCCGTTAGAGAACTACCAAACATAACGATTGCATGAGTGCAACATTGACGACAGACCGAGATGATGTTGCCATCAATCGGGACCTAACAAGATACCGTCGCGCTCCTAACGATTTCCGGCACCGTCGGAGCGCAGCCCACGGTGGATGCGGTTCTCCACAGCCTGGCTGCCTTGTTGTCCAACGTGGTTTCATTCGACCACATCGCGCTGCTCTTGTTTGATCCTTCGGGCCAACGCCTGACACTGCGTGCCTTCGAGCGCAGTCACGACGATGCGGCTATCGAGGTCGGTACAGAAATCAGATACGCGGGCACGGGGCTCGGACGCGCGCTTAAAGAGCAGGTCCCGGTCTTCGTTCCCGACGTAAAGCAGGAACTCGCTGTATATCCCGAACTCGCTTCCCGAGTTAATCAAGCGGAGAGCGCATACATATTTCCGATTTCAACCCCGCGAACAAAACTTGGGGCTCTGGTTTTTGCCAGGAAAGAGAGACTCGAATTCAGTTCCGCTGATGTCGAACTCATGCGCTCTATTGCCGGACATGTTGCTGTTGCCCTGGAGAACGCCCTTGCCATAAGTTCGGTGGAAGCGTATCAGCGTGATTTGACACGCGAGCGCGATCGTCTCAGCCTTCTATTAGAGATCAACAACCATGTTGTGACGATTCTCGATATCAACGATCTCTTCCGGGCCGCATCGGCATCAATCCGCAAGCACTTCGCAAATGATTTCACCAGCTTCATGCTATTCGACGGCCGTTCTGATCGTTTGAACGTTGTAGTCCTGGATTTTCCTGCCAGCCGCGGCTTCATGAGCGATATCCCGGTGCACGTCGCGCAGGAAGACCTGGAGCGGTTGCGAGCCCGCCAGCCGAGGGTGCTGACACCTTCCGACAAGATGCCACCGGTGATCGCGCAGATGCTCCGAGCGGAGTCCATCGCCTCAGTTACGGCACTGCCACTGGTTGGCGCAAGTGGCCCGATCGGGGCCATGGTGCTCGGGAGCCGGAAAGAGAACAGCTTCACCCAGGCAGATCTGGATTTGCTCTCTCAGGTTAGCAGTCAGATATCTCTGGCGATCGACAATGCACTGGCCTACGGGCGGCTCAGCGCATCGCGAGATCATCTGGAAGACCAACGAGTATATCTGGAATCGGAAATCAGCTCCGAATACAACTTCGAGGATATCGTAGGCAGAAGTTCGGCCTTCAAGAAAGTACTCGAGCAAGTGACCATCGTTGCGCCCACGGATTCAACAGTCTTGCTTCACGGGGAAACTGGTACCGGCAAGGAGCTAATTGCACGGGCCATTCACAATCTCAGTTCCAGGCGCCAGCGTACGTTTGTGAGACTAAACTGCGCGGCCATTCCCTCCGGGTTGCTGGAGAGCGAACTATTCGGGCATGAAAAGGGGGCCTTTACTGGCGCTCTCATGCAAAAGAAAGGCAGATTCGAGCTCGCCGACAGAGGCTCGCTGTTTCTGGACGAGATCGGCGACATCAATCTCGAATTGCAGCCAAAATTGCTGCGCGCTGTGCAGGAACGGGAATTCGAAAGGCTGGGGAGCACTCGAAGACGATCCAGGTCAACGTGCGGCTGATCGCCGCGTCCCATCGGGATCTTCCGGAGATGATTCGACAGGGCAGTTTTCGCGAAGATCTCTTTTATCGACTCAGCGTTTTCCCGATCGAGATCCCACCACTGCGGGAGCGGCCTGAGGATATTCCACTGCTGGTCAATTATTTCGTTTCGAAGCTATCAAGGAGAATGCGGAAAAACATCAAGTCCATCCCCAGGCAGGCGATGGAGGTCCTGACGAACTCTCCATGGAAGGGCAACGTCAGGGAATTGGCGAACTTCATCGAGCGCGCAAGTCATACTCTCGCAGGGTGAAGAACTAGAAGTACCAATCGCTGAGCTTCAAGTCTCTCATTCTCACAACGTTTCGAGACCCGGCCTCTACCTTCCATGAAGCCGAGCGGAAGGTCATCCGTGACGCATTGAAGGCGGCGTGCGGGCAAATCTCGGGTCACGGCGGAGCGGCCGAACGCCTGGGTCTTAAGCGTACGACCCTGCAGAACAAGATGAGACGGCTCGGGATCACTAAGGGCGACTATCAGCCGCACCGTTGAGACAATCTTGTTGTGGAATTTCCAATTGGCGAGCCACTAGCAACCTGAGTCGTTGCCGGTTTCCATTGCCTGCTCATTTCTTGGACTTATGGGCGGCGGAGTGAACACGGAATGTCGCTAGCGCGCGGCGGTGCTGACCGACCGCCCAGGCCCAGGCCGAGACGCGAATCCGTTGTGTCCTCCGGGGCTGATGGAATGCTGGAACAAGCTGCCTGCGATGAACTCCTCGGCCGCCTGCATCATGTGCTTCCACATCTCAAACGCTCGCCCCTCCTGATTGAGAAATGCGAGAGCCTGCTGCCGGCTCACAGGACAGCCCTGCTCGTTCCCCAGTCGTATCAGATGCGAAAGTGTGATTTCAGCGATCACGCGTTCTCTGTCTTTCTTGTCGGTCATTGCCTTGACCCCCACTGGTTTATTGCTCTTCAGGGCATCTCTGAAACCAGCCTCGGAACCCAGCTTCCGCTACTTGCTAGAGGCGAGTGCACAGCGGACACATGGAATGCACCTACTGGCCGTAATTCGCCTTCGAAATGCCCAAGCGGCGAATCTTGTTTTGCAGCGTCGTACGCTTCAATCCGAGACGTTCGGCGGCTCCCCCCTTGCCTGCGATCCGTCCCGATGCGGCTCTCAAAGCGTCGATGATTACAGAAGATTCAGCTTGTCGAAACGTAGAGGACGTTCCAACGGCAACCATGGTCTCGGATGAGGTGGCAAGCTCGTTAACCGGCACCTCTAACTCCTCACCACGTGTGAGGATGACAGCTCGTTCGATGAAGTTCGCCAATTCCCTGATATTCCCCTTCCACGGACAGTTCGTCAGCATCTCCATGGCGCGTTTGGGGATGGACTTGATCTGTCTCCGCATCCGCCCCGCTACCTTTGACACAAAGTAGTTCACCAGCAGTGGAATATCCTCGCGCCTTTCGCGCAGCGGCGGGATCTCAATCGGGAAGACGTTGAATCGATAGAACAGATCCTCGCGGAACTTCTCCTCCCGAATCATGGCTCGGAGATCGCGGTGGGTGGCGGCAATCAGCCGCACGTTCACCTGGATCGTCTTGGAGCTTCCCAGCCGCTCGAACTCCTGCTCCTGGATGGCACGCAATAGTTTCGGCTGCAGCTCCAGGCTGATGTCGCCGATCTCATCCAGAAACAGCGAGCCTCCGTCCGCCAGCTCGAATCGGCCCTTTCTCTGCATTAGCGCTCCTGTGAAGGCCCCCTTTTCGTGTCCGAACAGTTCGCTTTCCAGCAGTCCCGACGGGAATGGCGGCGCAGTTCATCCGCACAAAAGTGCGCTCGCGCCGGGCACTGAGGTTGTGAATGGCGCGGGCAATCAGTTCCTTGCCGGTGCCCGTCTCCCCGTGAAGCAGGACGGTGGAGTCGGTCGGTGCAACGATCGCGACTTGTTCCAGGACTTTCTGCAGGGCTGCGCTTTTGCCGACAATGCCTTCGAAGCAGTACTCAGGGCTGATTTCTGGTTCGACATGAAACTGCTGGTCTCCGAGCCCGCTCACATTGACAAGGCCCTTTGCTGCCAGGTCTCCGAGGTTTGTGAAATCCATAGTCGCGCACCCCATAGTCTCCTCCTAACCTTTTACACTTGCAGTGCTTTGCGAACTCTTTTGCGGTTCCAGACGTGGCGCGGAATGGCACGGCTCCAGGCTGGGATAGTTTGGGAAGATGGCTCGCAACAGTTTTCCGGAATCTTCCAGACGCATATAGCCGGTTTGTGTAGGAATGAACTTGAATGTCATATTTCCTCTCAATCCACAAAAGGTGGATAGCAGCTAAGCTGATCTCTTCGTCTGTGGGCAAAACTCGATGATTTTTCCGAGTTGCGGCTGAGCCACCCTCCTGAACGGTTTCCGAAAGTTCTTCGGTATGTAAAACTCAATTACTTTTGCCATGACAATCTCCTGGATCCTAGTGAATCTCGGTGCGCGCGGCTGCGCCAGATCGTTCGCTCGCCTTTGTCGGTCGCTATCAGTGCGGGTGCAACATTCATTGCAGCCATGATTAGGACTTCCTGTAGCGTGAAACCGCGAGTTGTGATCTTCCACATAAGCGCCTCCCGACCTTTGCACCTGTTGTCGTAATGACGTAGCCATTGTCAACCAGTTCCGTTTGCGGACAGCCCCACATCGGGGCAAATCGCAGACTCTTGGGGAGCGAATGTCAGCCCTCTTCTGAGGCAAGAAATTTGGTGTTATATGGGGAGTCTTAACGAGAGTGAGAGCTCGTTTTGCGGGGCGGAGCTTCGATGCGCTTCCATCCAAAAAGGCGAGCATCGACCGACCATAAACCGGGTCCTAACATTGCGAGAGCGCCACCGATGGTTGCCAGCAAAAGCAGGGCCCATAGGTCACCGGCTCGGGTCAGAACCTGCCCTAACGCAATCAAAGCGACTAGCGTTCCCGCAATCGGCGTCCACAGGCCGGGAATAAGAAGGATCCCGGATCCCGCCAGAAGCGCAGAGGTTATAGTAGTGTGTGTCGGCGGATTGCTCCACAGGGTCGAGCTGGCGCGCACCACCAGTGCCGAGCCGCCAATCAGGCGCATGAGAAGCAAACCGATGCCAGGCCAACCGCCGGCGAATGTGGAATATAACCGTCGCACGGACACCCTTCTGCAGCTCACATATTCTGACGTTAGGAAGGCTGAGCGAAACCCCAAAAAGAGTTGCGATCATCACTCTTTAGGGGTTCGCTATGAGTCCTATGAGTCCTGCGAGGAGGCTGGTGGAAGCTACAGCTCGATGATTCCTCTCTTCATGCCGATCATGGCGGCGTGCGTTCGATCATTGGCGCCCAACTTGGAAAGGATGGACTTGACTCGACTCTTGACGGTTTCCTCGGTGATCTTGAGCTGATCCGCGATTTGCTTGTTGGCATTGCCAGCGGCGATCAAGCGCAGCACGCTGATTTCTGCCGGGGTCAGGGCGTCATCCGTCGCATGCTCGGCGATTTCGTACGAGGCTTCGGGAGAAAGGGCCTTTCTTCCGGCATGGACCGCTCGGATCGTTTCCACCAGTTCCTTGTGAAATGTATTTTTTAGCAGGTACCCTTGTGCTCCTGCTTTGAGGGAGCGAAGAATCTGAACGTCGCCCTGGTAGGTCGTCAGCACGACAATTTTCGCATCGGGAAATTCTCCCCGAATCGCTACGATCGCATCGAAGCCGTTCATCTCCGGCATTTGCAAGTCCATCAGCGTGACGTCTGGATGATGGGTACGAAACTGTTGGATCGCCTCGCGGCCGTTGGAGGCTTCGGCGACCAGAGTCATATCCGGCTGGGTGCCGACGAGTACGGCTATGCCCTGCCTTACGAGGGCGTGGTCGTCAACCGCCAGAATTCGAATTTGAGCTGACTCATCACTCACGCTCGATCGTTTCCTTCACGTCGGTATCCGTCGCAGAGCGCTTCCCAAAGTACCAGAAACGCCGCGTCGGTTTCCCGTACGCTCTCGATGCTGGAATGGTCAGCTCGATCTCCGTACCGCTATCCACTTCACTCCAGATCGTTAGCTTGCCGCCCACAAGCTTGGCTCGTTCCTTCATTCCGCGCAAGCCGTAGTGTCCCTCACGTCCGTCTCCGCGAAGAACCTCGGGACCAATCCCTTTACCATCGTCCCGAACGCGAAGCCGGAAATACTTTTCGTCGTAGCGGATCTCAACTTCTAGGTTTTGTGCTGCCGCATGCCGGAAGGCATTGCGCAGCGCCTCCGCCGCCAGCCGGTAAACTTCGTCTCGCAGGATCGGATGCAAATTCCGGGATGTCCCTTCCACGACCACTTCAAACTTGGGGGTGGACTGGGTCTCAGCAGAAGCGAGTTCTTCCCCAACCGTCCGAATGGCTACCGCAAGGTCGTTCTTTTCGACCGTGGACATGCGCAACCCTTGCACGGCATCCCTGCCCTCGGTGATCGCTTCAGACGCCTGATCGACAGCTTCTTCCAGTGTCTTGCGGGCATCGAACGCAGCCTCCGGCAGCTTGTAAATAGCAGCCTGAAATCGTGGCAAGAGCGCCTGAAAACTCTGGAGCAGCGTGTCGTGCAGGTCGCGGGCAATGCGCGTCCGTTCGGCTACGCGCGCCTCCAGGGTCAGATTGAACTGGTGCGTCAGTTGCCGGACGCGCAACTGGTAGGCCGCCCACAGCATTCCCAGAAAAACGGCCGCGCAGAGGGCGCGGAACCAGTTGGTATTCCACCAGGGAGGCGTGATGACAATGCGCAGCGATACCCCTTCTTCATTCCATACGCCATCGCTGTTTGATCCCTGCACGCGAAAAACATATTTCCCCGGGTCTAGATTAGTGTAGGTGGCCAAGCGCTGCTTGCTGCCCACCTCGTTCCAGCCAGGTTCAAAGCCCTCGAGCTTATATCGATAACGGTTTTTGTGTGAATTTGCATAACTCAACGCTGCAAATTCAAAGGAGAAGACGTTGTCCCGGTAGGAGAGAGTCAAGGAATCGGCGTACGGGATGGATTTCTTAAGTACGGAGTTGGCGCCGATAGGAACAGGTTTGTTGAAGAATTTAAAGCTGGTGATCACTACCGGCGGCACATACGGATTATCTCGGATCGTTTCAGGGAAGAACGCGTTGAACCCATTGCTGCCGCCAAAGAACATCTCCCCATCCGGGCCTTGTGCGTAACAAGCCTGACTGAATTCATTAGCCTGCAAGCCGTCGGACACGTCGTAATTTCTAAACGTTTCCGTCTGGGGATCGAAGCGAGATATGCCGTTCTTCGTGCTGAGCCATAGCCTGCCGAGCTTATCTTCCAGAATGCCCTGAATAACGCTGCTGGGTAGGCCCTGACTTTCCGTGTAGCGGGTGAAAGTTTCGTTTTGACGGTTATATCGATATAGTCCATCCAGGGCGCCCAGCCACAACGTTCCAGTGCGGTCCTCGTGAATGGCGCTGATGTCGCCTCCATTGAGTCCGTGAGGGTCACGCGAATCGGGCGTGTAGTTCGCAAAAGTTTTCGTCCTGTCATCAAAGCGGCTTAGCACGCCCTCTCCCCTCCCGACCCACAGCATGCCAGAACGATCTTGATAGAAGGCCAATGCAGCATTCCCGTAGATGGTCGGATTTTTGGGATCGGGACGATAGTAAGTGAACTGCTCAGTTACCGGATCCAAACGAGCGACGCCGTAAATATGTCCCACCCATAGCTGACCACTTCGATCTCCATAGATACGGAGAACGTGATTAGTTGGCAAGCTGTTGGGATCATCAGGGTTGTGCCGGTAATGTTTGAACTGCCCAGTCCGTTCATCGAACCGGTCAACACCGCCACCCCAGCCACCCAACCAGAGATAACCGCGCGCATCTTTATAAATGCTATTAACGTCAGTACCTTTCTCAATGGCGTTCCTGTCGTCCAGTCCGAGAACATAATGGGTGACTTGTCCCGTCTTTCGGTCCAATCTATCCAATGCGCGAGGGGAGAAGCCTACCCACAGAATACCCTCTGAATCTGGGTAAATTGCGGTGACCCGGCCAGGGGAGAGACTGTTCGGATCACCGAGGCGATGCATATATCCGCCGAACTGCTTTTGCTGGAAATTGAGAATATTAACCCCTCCCTTCTCAGTTCCCACCCACAACACACCGCCCCTGTCCTGATAAACCGAGATAACTCCGTTATCGCTGAGGCTATCCGGGTCGCTCTCATCGTGCCGGAAGAGGCGCGTTAGATGTTCTGTGCGCCGGTCAAAGTAATAGAGGCCTACGCTCGATGGCACCCACAGTCCTTTTCCTCGATCATCGAAAAGCTTGCTACTAACCAGGCCGACAGCACCGGCAGCAACCGGGTATTTCGTCAGTCTCCCTGTGTGGGGATCATATTTGACGAGCCCGACAATCGGGGAATAGGCCAGTATCCAAAAATTGCCGACCTCGTCTTGATACACGTAGTCCGCGCCCAAGCCATTCCTGGTTGCAGGAGGGCGAGTCATCTCTCCTGTCTTTGGGTTTAGACGAAACAGCCCCCGCTCGCCAACAAACCAGATATCGTGATGCCTATCCTCGATAACGTGAGTGATCCTCCCAACAAATAGGCCCTCGCTGTCATTCAGATAATGAGTAAATTTTCCGGTGGTTGGATCAAACTTGTCGAGACCGCTTGCTTCGGTGCCAAACCACAGATAGCCGCGACTGTCGCGTGCGATACTGTTGACGGAATCGGCGCCAATACTGTTGGGGTTGCTGGGGTCGTGCCTATAGCGGGTAAAGCGTTCGGTTCTGGGATCGAATTTGTTCACCCCGCCAGTGTAGGTGGCAATCCACAAATAGCCCTGATCGTCCTCGATCAAATCCATAACAAGGTTGGCGCTCAGGCTGCCAGGATCGTTGGGGTTGTGCTTGTATACGACGAAGGCGTTACCGTCGTAGCGATCAAGACCGTCTTGGGTGGCAAACCACATGAAGCCACGGCGATCCTGCAGGATTGCTTTAACGTTGCTTTGAGATAAGCCATCGTTGGTGGTGAGATGGGCGAATTTGAGGTCTCTCACCCGAGCGCGGCTGCTCTGATCACGTATATTCTGAAACTGGCGAGCGCGGTAACTCAGCTCTCTCCTTGCGGTCCCCGCCGAAGCCGACCGTCGTCGCTAGATGAGCGAAGCGTGTGTCCTTGCCCTCTGCAATTGCCATTTTGGTCAGGGGAGGTTCAGCTGCTACGACAGGACACCCGTACAGAAAATTGAGCGTGCTGATCGTAACGATGGCCAGCGCAGCTTTCATTTACGACCTCGCGCTACTTTGCGGCTCTGGATCTTTGAGCGATAGGGTGCTGGAACCGTGAAATCGAACTTTCCTGCGGGCACCGACTTCGTTTCTCATATCAGGCATTCACGGCGGATCGTTATCAGGACAGAGATGCTTCGGCGCTGCACGGTGTCCGTTCAGAGCAGTCCTTGCCACTTCAGAATTCTAACCGAACTCCACCGAAGGTGTAGAGGCGCAGGGGAACGCGCATTGGATTGCTTCACCAGCTTGCGTGCTGTCCAGTTGCCCTGATTGGGTCACGCAGTGCCTAGCAGTGCCCACCTTTGGACACAAGCGGGGGACTGAAGTCAGGTCTTCGTCCAAAGCGCAAAAGCGCAGGAGGATCTGACGGTGATCCGGGCGCGAGCGGGACTTGGGCGGGCGCGAACCGCGCTGGCCCTCCCATTCGTGCTGCGAACTGGACACTCCATTGCGAATTTCGGAGGGCGAGAATCATCTCCGGAAAGGAGGTTAGGAGGAAGCCGCTGGCGTTTGCGGCGTAAGCGTGGGGCTATGGGATTTGAATCGACTTTGGGTTGGAAGTTGTTGTATTGATAGGAGTTGCGCGAGGAGCCCGTTATTGATGCTCATCGATATACTGCTGACGTCGCTATCCACGTTCACATCATCGTAACGCGCCACGGTCAGTCGTTCAAGACTCCACCGGCGTATGAGACTTGTACACGCGAAGCGTCCGCCGCGCCAGCGGCTAGTCCTTGCTGGTTACTCACTCGGGATCCGCCGAGGAATGAAGCCCAACGCCTAGCTAAGCTAGAGTTCAGCTCACTATAGGCTGCAACTCTCAATGATTTGATCCTTTTCACTCATAAATTGGATTGGCAGCGCGGCTGAAGACCCGCCCTTTCAAACAAGAGCCAAAGCTTGCTTTCGCAACGCTTCTAGTCGTAATACTCCAGCCCTAAATGCGTAATCAGTTCCTCGCCGCGCAGGTGGCGCAGAGTGTTTTTCAGCTTCATGAGCTGAATGAACAGATCGTGCTCGGGATAGAGGCCGGGAGCTGTCATCGGAGACTTGAAGTAAAAGCTCAGCCACTCCTGGATACCAATGCCCTTCAGTTCTGAGGTGCGCTGGGCCAGGTCGAGGAACAGGATCAGGTCGAGGACGATGGGCGCCGCGAGGATGGAGTCGCGGCAGAGGAAGTCGACTTTGATCTGCATGGGATAGCCGAGCCATCCGAAGATGTCGATGTTGTCCCAGCCTTCTTTGTTGTCGCCACGGGGCGGGTAGTAGTTGATGCGCACCTTGTGGAAGATGTTCTTGTAGAGCTCGGGATAGAGTTCGGGCTGAAGAATGTGGTCGAGTACGCCTAGCTTCGATTCTTCCTTGGTCTTGAAGGAGCCGGGATCGTCGAGGACTTCGCCATCGCGGTTGCCGAGAATGTTGGTCGAGTACCAGCCGCTCACTCCGAGCAGCCGAGCCTTGAAGCCGGGGGCCAGGATGGTCTTCATCAGAGTCTGGCCGGTTTTGAAGTCCTTGCCGCAGATTGGCGCCTCATGGCGGCGCGAGAGTTCGTGCATCACAGGGACGTCGACGGTCAGATTCGGGGCACCATTGGCAAAGGGCACCCCCTCGCTCAGCGAAGCGTATGCGTAGATCATCGAGGGCGCGATGTTCTCGTCGTTTTCCGTGAGTCCCTTCTCGAACGACTTCACGGTCTGGTGGACCGCGGAGGGTTCAATGAAGGTTTCGGTCGAGCCACACCAGATGGTGACCAGGCGGCTGGCGCCTGAGGATTTCCGGAATTCGCGGATGTCCTCGCGTACTTGTTCGGCGAGTTCCATCTTGTTCTTGCCCTTCTTGACGTTGGGACCATCGATTTTCTTGACGTAGTTGCGATCAAAAACGGCCTTACGTGGGGTTACCTGCTCGAGGAAAGGCTTGATTTGCTCGAGCAGATAGCGGTCGAGCACCCCGGCATTGCTGGCGGCGGCATACATGTTGTCTTCGAAAATGTCCCAGCCGGTGAAGACCAGATCGTCGAGGCCGGCGAGGGGGATAAATTCCTTGACCTTGGGCGAGCGACCGTCGGTGCGCTTGCCGAGACGGATCGTGCCCATCTGCGTCAGCGAGCCAATGGGCTTGGCCATGCCCTTGCGCACGGCTTCGACGCCGGCGACAAACGTGGTGGCGACCGCGCCCATGCCGGGGATCATCACACCCAACTTCCCCTTAGCAGGTTCAATATGAGCTGCAGAAGCACTGCGGGAATCTGCTCTGACTTGAGCTCGAGAATGGATTATTTGAGACATGTGACCTCCGGTGAATTCATCAACCCTACACTTCTGCTTGCCACTTCCGCGCTCCGCGCTTTCTTTTTCCTTGATTTCATCAGCCTCTCTAATCTCTCAGGGGTGGGAGCTGCGATCACCTCTCAGAGTCCGATGGCTCTACCAAACCCATCCGCAGTTACAACGGACGGAATCGTACAACCTGAGCTAACGCAACAGTGCCTTACAAACAGCGCATGATCTCATCCACCTAAGCGCCTCCAGGGCGGAAATCGAGAGCGGCTAACAAGCTATCTATGAGATTTCCTTTTCTAGTGCACCCGGTGTGTCCAAGCTCTTGGCCGCTACGTTCGAGAGGGGAGTGCACAGCGGAAACATGGAATGCACCTACTGGCCGTGATTCGCCCTTGAAATGCCTAAGCGGCGAATCTTGTTTTGCAGCGTCGTACGCTTCAGTCCCAGCCGTTCGGCGGCTCCCCCCTTGCCTGCGATCCGTCCCGATGCGGCTCTCAGAGCGTCGATGATTACAGAGGATTCAGCTTGTCGAAACGTAGAGGACGTTCCAACGGCAACCATGGTCTCGGATGAAGTGGCAAGCTCGTTCACCGGCACCTCTAACTCCTCACCACGTGTGAGAATGACAGCTCGTTCGATAAAGTTCGCCAATTCCCTGAATGTTCCCCTTCCACGGACAGTTCGTCAGCACCTCCATGGCGCGTTTGGGGATGGACTTGATCTGTTTCCGCATCCGCCCCGCTACCTTTGACACAAAGTAGTTCACCAGCAGTGGAATATCCTCGCGCCGTTCGCGCAGCGGCGGGATCTCAATCGGGAAGACGTTGAATCGATAGAAAAGATCCTCGCGGAACTTCTCCTCCCGAATCATGGCTCGGAGGTCGCGATGGGTGGCGGCAATCAGCCGCACGTTCACCTGGATCGTCTTGGAGCTTCCCAGGCGCTCGAACTCCTGCTCCTGGATGGCACGCAATAGTTTCGGCTGCAGCTCCAGGCTGATGTCGCCGATCTCATCCAGAAACAGCGAGCCTCCGTCCGCCAGCTCGAATCGACCCTTTCTCTGCATCAGCGCTCCTGTGAAGGCTCCCTTTTCGTGTCCGAACAGTTCGCTTTCCAGCAGTCCCGACGGAATGGCGGCGCAGTTCATCCGCACAAAAGTGCGCTCACGCCGGGCGCTGAGGTTGTGAATGGCGCGGGCAATCAGTTCCTTGCCGGTGCCCGTCTCCCCGTGAAGCAGGACGGTGGAGTCGGTGGGTGCCACGATCGCGACTTGTTCCAGGACTTTCTGCAGGGCTGCGCTTTTGCCGACAATGCCTTCGAAGCAGTACTCAGAGCTGATTTCTGGTTCGAGATAAACTGCTGGTCTCCGAGTTCGCTCACCTTGGGAAAGCCTGTTCCTGCCAGGTCTCCGAGGTCTGTGAAATCCATAGTCGCGCACCCCATAGTCTCCTCCGTAACCTTTTACACTTGCGATGTTTTGCGGAACTGGGCGAGTGGTGTCCACGTTCATAGCCGCCGTAATGAGAACTTCGGCGAGTGTGAACGTACGGCAAGTTTCGGCAGTGATGTAAAACATGGCTATTGCTCCGCTCTGCGCTGGCAATCGGTTCCAGACTGGCGCGGGATAGCACGGTTCCAGACTGGGATAATTTGGAAAGATGGCTCGCAACAGTTTTTGGGAATCTTCCAGACGCATAAAGCCGTTTTCTGTGGGAATGAACCTGAACGTCGTCATATTGCCTCTCAATCCGCAAAAGCTGGATAGCAGCTAAGCTGATCTCTTCGTCTGTGGGCCAAACTCGATGATTTTTCCGAGTTGCGGCTGAGCCACCGTCCTTAACGGTTTCCGAAAGTTCTTCGGTACGTAAAACTCAATTACTTTTGCCATGACAATCTCCTGGATCCTAGTGAATCTCGGTGCGCGCGGCTGCGCCAGATCGTTCGCTCGCCTTTGTCGGTCGCTATCAGTGCGGGTGCAACATTCATTGCAGCCATGATCAGGACTTCCTGGAGCGTGAAACTGTGAGTCGTGATCTTCCACATAAGCGCCTCCCGACCTTTGCATCTGTTGTCGTAATGACGTAGCCATTGTGCAACCAGTTCCGTTTGCAGGCAGCCCCACATCGGGGCAAATCGCAGCCTCTTGGGGGACGAATGTCACCCTCTTCTCGAGGCAAGAAATTTGGTGTTATATGGGGAGTCTTAACGAGAGTGTGAGCTCGTTTTGCGGGGCGGAGCTTCGATGCGCTTCCATCCAAAAAGTCGGGCATCGACCGACCATAAACCGGGTCCTAACATTGCGAGAGCGGCAGCGGCAGTTCCTAACAGCAGCCAAACCCATTTGTCTCCGGGTAGCGTAAGCATCTTCCAGATTTCAATCAGTGCTATGGAAGTTCCCACGATCGGAGTCCATAAACCTACGATTAGCAGTATTCCCGCTCCTATTAAGAGCACGGCGGGAATTGTCACATTCATCGGTGGTAGATCGCTCCACAGCCTCAAGCCCGCACGCACAACCAGTGCGGAGCCGACAACCAAGCGTATGAGAAGCAAACCCGTTCCGGGCCAACCGCCAGCGAATGTGGAATATAGACGTCGCAAAAATGCACCTTTCTGGACACTACTATATTGTGATGTTGTGAAGGCGAACCGATACCCCAAAAAGAGCTAGGATCGTCACTCTTTAGAGTCCTGCCATGGTCTTCGACGAGGGGGCTGGCTGGTGGAAACTACAGCTCGATGATTCCTCTCTTCAGGCCGATCGTTGCGGCGTGCGTTCGATCATTGGCGCCCAACTTTGAAAGTATGCACTTGACCCGACTCTTGACGGTTTCCTCTGTGATTGAGAGCTGATCTGCAATTTGCTTGTTAGCGTTGCCCGCTGCGATCAGTCGCAAGCACGAGGATTTCTGCTGGCGTCAGGGCGTCGTCCGTCGCATGCTCGGCGACTTGGTACGAGACCTCTGGGGAAAGGGTCTTCTTTCCAGCATGGACGGCACGGATCGTCTCCAGTAATTCCTTGTGCAACGTATTCTTGAGTAGGTAGGCCTGAGCACCGGCCTTAAGCGCACGCAGAATTTGCACGTCGCCTGCGTAGGTCGTCAGCACAATCACTTTTGCGTCGGGAAATTCGTTGCGAATCGCAATGAGCGCATCGATGCCGTTCATCTCCGGCATCTGCAAGTCCATCAGCGTGACGTCGGGACGGTGCGTCCGGAATTGCTGGATGGCGTCGCGCCCGTTGGACGCCTCGCCAACTAGAATCATGTCGGCCTGAATGCCGACCAGACCGGCGATGCCTTGGCGCACGACTGGATGGTCGTCGACCGCGAGAATTCGAATTCGAGCAATATCGGCATTCATGACCGCGTCCTCCTTCATGCCTTCTCTTTCCCGGCAAATTTCGTGAAAACCAGGAACGTCTGCCGGACTGTCGCATAGGCGGCGCGGCAGGAACGCGTCAGTTCCACTTCGGTTCCTGCATCGACTTCGCTCCACACCACCAGCTTGCCTCCCATGACTGTGGCGCGTTCCCGCATACCGGGCAAGCCGTAGTGTCCCTCGACTGCCGTGGCTCGATAGAATCGCTGCATCAATGCCTTTTCCGTCGTCCCGCACACGCAATCGGAATTGTTCATCTGTCATAGCGGATTTCAACCTCGACCTGCCGTGCCTGAGCGTGCCGAAAGGCGTTCCGCAGCGCTTCAGCAGCAATTTTGTAGATCTCATCACGAAGAATCGGATGCAGATCTCGTCGCCTCGCCCTCAACGCTACACGCGAAATGCCGGTGCGGTGGTTGGCTTGAGTCAGTGGCCAGTTCCTCTCCCAAGGTGCTGATGGCCAGTGCGAGATCGTTGCTCTTCGACTGTGGAAGACGCGCAATCCCTGCACCGCATCCCGTCCCTCGGTGATCGCCTCAGCAGCCTGCTCAATCGTGCTGTCCAGTGTCTCTTGCGCTTCCATCGGGCGTTCTGGCAGCAATTGGGAAACGGTCTGGAAGCCGCAGCAGCAAACCGTGGAAGCTTTGCAGCAGCGTGTCATGCAGGTCGCGAGCGATTCGCGTTCGCTCACCGACGCGCGCCTCCAGCGTCATCTCGAACTGATGATGCAATTGCCGGACACGCAACTGGTAGGCCGCCCACAGCAATGCCAACAACACGGCCGCGCAGAGGGCGCGGAACCAGTTGGTCCTCCACCAGGGGGGCGTGATGAGAATGGGCAGCGACACCCCTTCTTCATTCCATACGCCATCGCTGTTTGATCCCTGCACGCGAAAAACATATTTGCCGGGATCTAGATTGGTGTAAGTAGCCAGGCGCTGCTTGCTGCCCACCTCGTTCCAGCCGGGTTCGAAGTTCTCGAGCTTATATCGATAACGGTTCTTCTGGGAATTTGCGTAACTCAAGGCTGCAAATTCAAAGGAGAAGACATTGTCCCGGTAGGAGAGAGTCAAGGAATCGACGTACGGGATGGCTTTCTTGAGTACCGACTTAGCGCCGATGGGCACAGGTTTGTTGAAGATTTTGAAGCTAGTGATCACGACCGGCGGCACGTAGGGATTGTCGCGGACATTTTCAGGGAAAAATGCGTTGAACCCATTGCTGCCGCCAAAGAACATCTCCCCATCTGGGCCTTGATAACAACCGTCACTGAACTCATTGCTCTGCAAGCCGTCGGACACGTCGTAGTTTCTAAAGGTTTCCTTCTGAGGATCGAACCGGGATATGCCCTTCTGAGTGCTGAGCCAAAGCCTGCCAACTCCATCTTCCAGAATGCACCGAATCGTGCTGCTCGGCAGGCCCTGGCTTTCCGTGTAGCGGGTGAAGGTTTCGTTTTGCCGATTGTACCGGTACAGTCCGTCAAACGCTCCCACCCACAGGGTTCCAGTCCGGTCTTCGTGGATGGTGGTGATGCCGCCGCCGTTGAGTCTGTGAGGGTCATGCGAGTCGGGCGTGTAAGTCACAAAGGTCTTCGTCTTGTCATCGAAACGGATCAGCGCGCCGCCAAACGTCCCTAACCACAGCGTGCCGGAACGATCCTGATAAATGGTCCAGACCCAATTTGCCAAGCTGGCCGGATTATTGGGAACAGGCCGGTAGTTGATAAAGCTGTCCGTCGCTGGATCGAAGCGGCTTAAACCGTACTGCTGGCCCACCCATATGTGGCCGTTTCGGTCTCCATAGATCGTGAAAACGTTATCAGAAATCAAGCTGTTGGGATCATCAGGGTTGTGCCGGTAATGCTTGAAACGGCCGGTGCGTTCATCGAACCGATCAAGACCGCAGCCCCCGCCACCGACCCAGAGATAACCCGCTGCATCTTTGTAAATGCTATCAACGTTAGTGCCTTCACTGAGCGTATTCTCGTCGCCCGGCTTGGGAAGGTAATGGGTGATTTCGCCCGTCTTTCGATCCAATCTGTCCAGGGCGCGAGGGAACAAGCCTACCCACAGAACGCCATTCGGCTCCTGATAAATCGCCTTGACCCTGCCGGGCGAGAGACTATTGGGGTCGCCGGGGCGATGCCCGTAATAGCCGAACTGTTCTTGCCGGAAATTGAGAATATTGAGCCCCGCATTCTCAGTTCCCACCCACAGCACGCCACCCCTATCCTGATAGACCGACATAATGGCGTTACTGTCGAGGCTATCCGGGTTGGTCTCATCGTGCTGAAACCGGTACGTGAAACGTTCTGTGCGCCGGTCAAAGTAGTAGAGACCCAGGCTCGATGGCACCCATAATCCATTCTGCCCGTCAGCCACAAGGGTGCCATTAACCGAGCCCCCGTTCGTCGTCGATGCCAGGACGCCGACAGCACGGGCAGCAAGTGGGTATTTCGTGACGCGCTCTGCCTGTCGATCATATTTCACGAGCCCGACGATCGGGGAATTGGCTAGCATCCACAAATTGCCGGCTTCGTCTTCATACACATTCTCTGCGCTGAGGCCATTCCTGGTTGCGGGAGGGCGAGTAATCTGTCCTGTCGTGGGTTCAGATGGAACAGGCCGCGCTCGCCAACGAACCAGATTTCCCCATGGCTATCCGCGATAACCTGAGTGATCCTCCCAACAAACTGGCCATCACTGTCATTGCGGTAATGAGTGAAGGTTCCGTCGCTGGATCAAACTTGTCGAGGCCGCTGTCTTCGGTGCCAAACCAAAGATAGCCCCGATTGTCTCGGGCGATGCTCGTCACGTAAGCACCGCCAATACTATTAGGGTTGTTGGGATCATGAAGGTAGCGGGTAAAGCGTTCGGTTGTAGGGTCGAATCTGTTCACCCCAGTGTTGGTGGCAATCCACAGATAGCCTTGATCATCTTCCATCAGATCTTGAATAAAGTTGGAGCTCAAGCTCCGGGGTCGTTGGGGTTGTTCTTGTACACGACGAAGGTGTTACCGTCATAGCGATTGAGGCCGTCTCGGGTGGCAAACCACATGAAGCCCCGGCGATCCTGCAAAATGGCAGTAACATAGCCTTGAGACAGGCCATCGTTGGTGGTGAGGTGGGTGAATTTGAGGTCTCTCACCCGAGCAGCGGCTGCCCTGATCACGCATATTCTGAAAGTGGGGAGCGGGTGAGTCAGCTCTCTCTTTGCGGTCCCCGCCGAAGCCGACCGTCGTCGCTACGTGCGCGAAGCTTGTGTTCTTGCCCTCCACAATTGCCATTTTGGTTAGGGGCGGTTGAGCTGCTACGGCAGGACACCCGTACAGAAAATTGAGCGTGCTGATCGTAACGATGGCCAGCGCAGCTTTCATTTAGGACCTCGCGCCACTTCACAGCGAAGTGCCGAGCGACACGCGGGGAATGTTGAAGAGTAGCGGCTCCCTAGCGACATAATGTAGCACTCTCAAGGGTCTGCTTGTCAGTGATTCTGCTCTCCCAACGAATTCTCAGCGGAACGCCTTTATTCAGATCGAACCAGCACAACAGCGGATCGGTGGCCACTTTTTGATCGAGCGTCCCAGCGGTAAAGCAGATTCCGAGAATCGAGGGGATTCCCTTCCGGCCTCCTGATTTCGCGCATGAGTCGAGTCTCGCTAGCCAGAACCGCTGACTACGGCCGGGTCAGGAAGATCGGCAGGCCGAGCTTGTGATCGTACTTGGGCCGGTAGCGCTCGGTGTTGTACATCGACGCGATATCCACCTTGCGCGGGCCCAGTTTCGGATCGGGGATCGGCATCATCGCGTAACGGCCTTCGTTGATCGCGGCCATCAGCCCGGACTTGCCCTCTTCCAGCGCATCCATGGCCATACCCGCAAACGTGAATGCCACCATGCGATCGACGAAGTCCGGGCTGCCTGAGCGCAGGTCGTAAGTGAGATCGCTGACGACAGTCTCTTCGCCGGTCGTCCGCTTGATTTCATCACTCAGATCTTCGGCGACGCTCATCTTTTTGCGATGGCCGAACGCATCAGGCTCGCCGTATTCCTTTACCGTGTAGCCTTGCCACTCGGCGCCTTCGGATAGGATGACCAGCGAGTAGTTGCTCAGGTTGTTGCGCTTGTCATTGATGAGCAGGTCGATCAGGTGATTGAGATCGACTTTGTACTCCGGAATGCAGCAGCGGATCGCGGTCACATACGCGGTGTACAGCGCGGTGTAGCCTGCATCGCGACCAAACACGCGGAAGATACCAATGCGCTCGTGCGAGCCCACGGTGGTGCGCTGGCGATCGATGGCGTCCATAGCGCGTGTGATCGCCGTCGAGAACCCGATGCAGTATTCTGTATTGCGGACATCGTTGTCCATTGTCTTGGGCACTGCGATCACCTTCATGCCTTTGCGATCGAGTTCCGCGGCATAGCTCAAGGTGTCGTCGCCGCCAATGGCGATCAGGTAGTCGAGACCCAGCGTCTCGATGTTCTTCAGCACCGCCGGAGTCACATCGTAGACTATGCTGGTGACAGCCTTCTTGGTCGATTCTTTGGCTTCGAACTTCTGCCCCTCCAGAACGGGAGGCAATTTTTTCATTTTGGCGGGATTGGTGCGCGAGCTGTGCAGGAATGTTCCGCCCGTTCGATCGATGGTGCGCGTGTTGTCGCGGTTCAGAGGCAGGATGTACCGTCGTCTTGCTCGCCGGATCATGCAGATCGACGTGGGTCAATCCTTCCCAGCCACGGCGGATGCCGATGACGTCGCATCCGATTTCCGCGCCGCGGTAGACCACCGACTTGATGACGGAGTTCAGCCCGGGAACGTCGCCGCCTCCCGTGAGTATGCCTATACGCTTCTTGGCCATGTATGCCTCCTTATCCTTACTTAGCACGAACTAGGATGACAATGGATCGCGGAGCTACTTGATAGATCAACTGCTGCAGCGGCAAGCTGTGCTCTGAGCAATCGTCGGGACTCGGCAGGTCGGTGTCCACGATTCTCACCCAATCTTGCGGCGCACCCTCCTGAATCTGGAACTGCAGTGGTTGCCAATAAGCATTGATCATCACGTAGATATCGTCATCGCCCTGGGACGCGCCATGCAGACAGAAAGCCAGGCTGCGTGAATCTGGCGATAGATCGACCATAGGTCCAACGCCGTACCAGGAAATGTCCTCGCGCCAGAACCTGCTGCGACATAAAGAAGGATGAGACTTCCGGAACGCAATCATGCCTTTAAAGAAGCGGAATATGTCCTGATTCGCCTGGAGCTGACTCCAATCCAGCCAGCTGGTTTCGTTGTCTTGGTTATACGGGTTGTTGTTTCCGAACTGTGTGTTCAGGAACTCGTCACCGGCGCGGAACATCGGGATGCCGTTCGAGAGCAGCAGGAGGCAGAAGAAGTTTTTAGCCTGTTTCCGGCGAAGTGCCAGAACCTCCGCAGGCGCGCTCTCGTCTCCTTCGTGTCCGCAGTTCCAACTGTAATTCGCGTCCATGCCATCTTGATTGGCATGGCCATTCTTCCAGTTGTGTTTGTGATTATAGGAAACGAGATCGTAGAGTGTGAAGCCATCGTGGCAATCGATATAGTTGACGGTCTGGAAGGCATGATAGGCATGCTCCCGGCTGTCCGGAAACAAGTCATCGCTGCCGTAGATTCGACGCATTAGGTCCGGGACCATCCCCGCGTCGCCCCTCACAAAACGGCGGACATCGTCGCGATAACGCGCGTTCCATTGCAGCCAGGTCGTGCCCGGAAATCCACGTCCGAGCTGATAGCCGCCGACGTCCCAAGGCTCCGCGATCAACGCCAACCGGCCCAACTCGGGATCTGCGGCAATTTCACTGAATATCGGAGCATCTCCCCAATTCAGTGATCCGTCCGCATTGCGGCTAAACACCGATGCCAGATCGAATCGGAAACCATCGATGTGCATCTCGTTCTTCCAATAGCGCAGGCTGTCCATAACCATTTTGCGCACGTGAGGCTGGTTGAAATTCAACGTGTTCCCGGTTCCCGAGTAATTGGCGTATGGACTGATCGGGTCGGAGGACTGCATGTAATAGCCTGTGGCGTCGAAACCCTTGAAGCTATAAATAGGGCCGACGTGATCTCCCTCACAGGTATGGTTGTACACAACGTCTAGCACGACGAAGATCCCGGCTTTGTGCAAAGCCTTGACCATATTCTTGAACTCAAGATGTTGCCCATCATCATCAACACCCGATGCATACTGCGCATGAGGTGCGAAGAAGTTCAGAGGCATGTATCCCCAATAGTCACCTTCGTGAGGATCGCGCTGAAATATGGGCATCAGTTCGACGACGGTGATCCCAAGATCCTTCAGATACGGGATCTTTTCGATCAAGCCGGCATAGGTGCCGGCTCGCGAGGGATGCACACCGGAATTGGGATTCTGGGTGAACCCCTTGACGTGAAGTTCGTAGATGATCGCGTCCGATTCAGGCCGGGGCGGAATCTCTCCAGCCCAATCGAAGGCAAAATGCTGTCTAGGTAATACTCCAAGCGGCGCCTTTTCATCATTGGGGCCTGGCTTCATAGCGAGCTTGCGATCAAACCCCGGCGGGAAGAAAACTCGTTTCGCATATGGATCGAGAAGAACCTTTTCGTGGTCGAAGCCGCGGAGACCGGCAACGGCCTGCCCTGAAACCGAGTAACCGTAATAGCGGGCATCGCACATTTGTTCTAGCGGGATCCTGCAGTGCCAGATTCGCCCTGACTTATTGCGGATAGGATCGAACTGAAATGTCAAAACTGGCTTTGCCAAATCGGTAGGGGAATAGAGAAACAGTTTCACACTCTCGGCATGTTCAGCACACACCGCAAAATTGAAGGCCTGGTCTTCCTCGATCCAGGTAACCCCCAGCGGCAATGGAAGCCCCTCTGTGTGTGCCCACGCTGCGACGTTTTTGCGGCGACGCTGCTGAGACGGACACTGCGTCAGATACGAAGTTACTGACCGCAATGGATTGGGGACGTGTGTTTTTCACGTGTTAAGAAACTAGTGACACGCCGCGTCATCCTGGAAAGTACCGCCGGCGAACATCTGCGCCAGGAATTGACCGCAATGGATAATCTTCTGGGCTTCGTCATCGTCCTTCAATGGATGTTCAGAGGTAGTCAAGTTCACCGCCCTCATTTCGTTCCGAGCATTCACAAAGCTCTCAGCCCAGGCCTGTAGATTGTTGAACTCATTCCTCAGCAAATCGAGCCCGCTGTGGTCATCATCCGTCGATGCAGCAGCCGAGGCTAATGCGACGCAATCGGCAGCTCGACCCTGGTACGCGCGAATCGTGTTTCCTGCCATGGCCTTCCCCACGGGATAACCATTTTGAACGATCACCTGCAGCGTCCCACCCCATTCTCTTATCGATGCCATCGCCTCTATCGCGGCCCTCGTGAACGCGGGTGAGAATCCCGACTTCGTGGCGGTGTCGCGGGCCGGCTCCGAAGCGTCGCTTGGAGCAAGTGTCAGAATGATTCGGCCCTCCTCAAAGCTGAGAGCGCCTTTTGTGATTCGCGCCAGGTCCTGCACATCCACGAACGCACGCCCGTTGTTTCGAATGATTGTCGCCTGCCCTCGGTAGCCTTGCACCGACAACGTTTCTCTTTGGACCTGCGTTTGCGCCGGTGCCATGACTGCCGACATCAGGATTGCCCCGACTATCATGGCACGCTTCATGATGCTGAACATCGAGTGCTCCTTGGATGAGAATCGTGGTCGAAGAGCAACGTGCCTCATTGCTGCGGCGGTTCTGCCACGCTACTTCCGTCCACGTTGTAGTGTGCCGTGAGCGGAGGAAGTGAGGCTTCGACTTGCATATCGATCATCAAGTCGATGCGACGGTCCAACTGAAAGAACTTCGTCACTGTAAGGGCTGGAAGCACCTTGTTGAACTTCTTGTAATACTTCTTCTTCAATTCAGCCAGACGAGATTCGCAATCCAACATCTGGTCGGCCATCGCTTTGGCCTCGGCGTCGGTCAGCGCAGGGTACTTCTGGGTGTACTGCTTTATGACGGCAGCGCGACGATCATCCAGCCGGGATCGTTCGTACTCGTATTGCCGATAGATCGGCCAGAATGCCGCGCCTTCTTTGTCGTCGAAATTCATTGCTGTTGTGATGAGGGTAGTCTTGTCTGCCTTCATATTGGCCCTCACGATTGCGATGGCGGAGTCGATCGTGGGCACCTGATCTTGAGCACGGCCGAGAGCGCAAAATGCAAGCATCGCGAACGTAACTGTGAGTAATGCGCAATTCTTCATCATTGACTAAGCTCCTAAGCCGCTTGTTCGTGTCATTCGCGGGCGCAGCGGCGCAGTGCGCTCGAGACATTGTTGTGAACGGCTCCTCGAAAGGACAGGAAGCAGTGCACCCGATGATGTAGGCACGCTACTTGCCGAACTCTTTCCGAATCAAATCGTGTCGTATGTTGTGGTTCTGCAATAAACTCTGGTACCGGATGGCCATACCGTGCCCGGTCATGGTCGTGCGGACCTCATCTGGTCACGGAACCGGGATCGAATCGAAGATCGTTTGTTCCGGTTCATTGGAGTATTCGCGGAGCCCTATTCGCCGTGGGACGGCTCTACTGCGGGATGTAGCTTCGCCGCTATTGTCCTCGGCGCATCGGCCTTCTTCATAACGATCAGGCACATGGCTCCAACCCCCGCCCAGAAGACGGTGCGCGCACGCCGGCACAATGCCAGTGTCAATCCTGTGGTGCTCGCCACACCGAACATCTTTGCGATGAGCATACTCCCACCTTCGTAGGTGCCGAAGTTGCCCGGATTCAGCGCACCCACGAGGTTGATTACCTTTGTCAAACCTTCCACGATGAACGCGCCGCCTAGAGTGAATCCTGTTCCCATAAACCGCAGGATGACGTAGACCTCCACGACCGCCAGCATGTGCCACAAGAGATTGAATATCAATGTTGCCCAGAACGCGGCTGGCGCTTCACGATGAAAATAGAGGAGATTGTGTTCGGCCGAGTCAACGATCGGCTGTTTGCCGCTGACCCAGTTCTGCAGCCGCGGCAATCGCCCAATCGCTCGAATTGCGTTCCCCATCAAGGGCCAGCGGCGTGCAATTGCCACAGCCGCTAAAATCACCACCGAAGCTAGCACAGCCATTAGCAGAACTGCATACATTCGCCAGCTAACAGAAACCGGGGCAAGCATTAGAGTGGCTGAGATGCCCAAGACCGTTACCACTACGGCGGTGAAGGTATGCAGAGCTCCGTCAATTGCTCCGGCCGATAATGCGTTCGATAGGGGCACTAGGCGACCCAACAGCGATATGCGCGCCCCCTCGCCAACCACCTTTCCAGCGACACCAAATTGTCCGAACCCGTCCGAGACCAACTGCGCGACGAAGCTACGGGACCACGAAAGTCCGCTGATATCGCACGTAAACGCCTGCCTCCAGGCGCAAGTCTTGATGAACTGAGAGAACCCTCCCAGAATGATGATCAGAGCAAGGCCCCAGCCGACTCCCTGAAGTTGTTTCCACACGACCTCGGGTCCGGTTCGAAATACCAAGTAGCCGAGTAGACCAAGGCCCAGCAGAGCTGCGAAAAGTCGGAGTGAGAACTGAATGAAAGACCGTAGTCTGGGCGCGGCATCGCCGTTGCGCACCTGCTTGAGGATCCTTCTCCATCTCCTTGCCTTCTTCGGTTTGTGCGTCTGCTGGATTTCCATCAGCGCACATTCAATAATTGAGTTACCGGCTCCCACGTCGCTCTCCCCATTTCCAGTCTATTTACGCACCTGGACATTGAGGAACAAGCAGCTCCATTGCCAATCGGGAAGTCCGCTTAAAGGCGTTACTTTCGCTTATTCCACAGAAGCCAACTTGGATTCGGCGTGCCCTGCCTAGGGCAGTGCCTCAATCTGGGCACAGGCGCGAAGGACAAGGATTGCAGACGCAGTGTCGCTACAGGGACATACCGTCGGTCCCGATTGGCACATTGCATGCAAACTGGAGCAAGTTAATGTGCGCACGCAAAGCCGTCGGTGAAGGCGAGGTGCGCTGCACTTGATCCCATCTCTCCCCCAGCAGTTAAGGATCAAGTCATCCGCACCTCATCCGACGGTCCTTAGGACGAAAAAACGGCGTCTGATTCACCATGTCACACATCGCAGCGGCTCTGAAACCACGGTCGATATTGATCGCAACCGATTTCGCAGCGGCTTCTGAGAAGGCGCTTCGCCATTCTCTGGCACTCGCTCGATTTTATGACTCGAGGTTCTGCCTGGCACACGTGGTGTCCTCCCTGGGGCTAACTATGGCAGGTCCTGGTGCGATCGCTGCCTGTGAGGAGGCAGTATTGCGCGAGGCCGCGGACTTGGAGGCGTCGCTGCTTCGGACCGGAGCTCTTACTGGCATTCAACACAAATTTATCGTTCGGCAGGGTGAACTCTGGCCGCAACTGCGCGCGATCATCCGAGAAGAGAACACGGATCTCTTGGTTGTTGGCACACATGGACGACACGGCATCGCCAAGCTGTTTTTCGGCTCCATTGCTGAACAGATTTTCCGTCAGGCAGATTGTCCGGTCTTGACCTTTGGACCGTACTCCCATGATCGGCCCTGGTTTGTCACCTCGTCCACACACCCCACATTCCTGTTTGCGACAGACTTCGGGCCCGCGTCTCTCCACGGCTTGCCGCAAGTCATCGCGGCTGCCAATCAGTTCGGAGCCAAACTCGCCTTTCTCAGTATCGTTCCGGCCATACCGTCACACACTGACGACCATTCGAGGAACTGGCACGAGAATTCGCGCATGAGAACCCTCGAGCGCTTGTCACAACTCGCCGATAATACTGCGCTCGACCTAAGACCTGAGTTGTACGTGGAATCCGAATCAGAAAAGCCGGTCAGTGAGAAGATCCTCGAGACTGCTGAGAAGCTGGGAGCCGACCTTATTATTATGGGCCTCCATCACTCGGCCTGCGCCGGAGTGATCTCCCACCTGGATCTGGCAACTACATATGAAGTGGCTTGCGACGCTAACAGTCCCGTACTAACGGTTAGCTGCTCCTCAAGATATGATCTTCGACCGCGAGCGACCGAAAGAACAGCTTCGCCTTGCTCGTAAGCCGATGTTATCCGCAGCCGCGGATTCGGAGCGAAGTGGTAGACGAGATTGGGACTCGCCGTCGACCAGATGAGTGACGGCCGCAAACAGAAGTCCAATGGAGACTCCGGCCATCAGCATGCCCACCATGCTTTCGAGCGGGCCCAGCAGTCGCCACTTCGACGGAAGGATTACATCCCCGTATCCAACCGTCGCATAACTGCTCGCCGAAAAATAGAAAGCTGACTCCCAAGATGGGAGGCAAAGCCAGCGATAGCAACTAGCCCACAGCAGAATAACGACTCCGTGCAGAACGATGACGGCTATCGTGGTTTGCATGACGAGCGCGGCGCAGTGAAACACCTGCACTTCCCGAGTCTCTCTTGGAATGCTTCTGATCCAAAGGATGAGAGCAGCGGCGCAGCCACACTGCAGAAATAGTGTAACCGACAGGAGAAGAACGGCTGCACCGGCCTGTTGAAGCAGAGTCATCGTTCGAGATCGCTCCTTCCATGGCTAATGGGAGTATTGAAGATCGGCGGTCGCTTGTTCAGCTTCTGGCGTCAGATCGGCTGATTCATGAGACTCCCACTTAATCAGCTTCAGATCCAACACAAAGATGGAATAGATCACCGGGACAAGCAGCAGCGTCACAAATGTCGCGATAGTCAGACCACCGATCTGGGCGTAGCAGAGAGGTTCCCAGAGAGGACCCCCATGAATGGCCAAGGGTATGAGCCCAAGCACAGTCGCACCGACCGTGATCATTACGGGGCGCAGTCGCACGATGCCGGCATCGAGCAGAGCTTGTCGTAAAGGCTCCCCTCTCTCGTGCGCCTCTTCGATGAAGTCGAAGAGCACGATGACGTGACTGACGATGACGCCGACCAGGCTTGCGACTCCCAGAAACCCCATGAATCCGAAAGGCTGACCCATGATCACCAGGCCGGCGAAGGCTCCTGTCATTCCGAAGGGGATCGCAGCGAACACGAGAAAGGGCTTGACGGCATTTCGGAACTGCAGAACCAGCGCAATATAGATCAGCAATACGGAGATTGCCATGACGGCACCGAGTTGCTTGAAACCCTTCTGCTGTTCGTCGTACTCGCCTCCGATCTCGAGGAAATAGCCTGGAGGCAGGCTCTTCTGGAACTCCTTGATTTTCGGCAGCAGCGGGGTAAGGACCTGAGAGGGCAAAATGCCGGGAATCGGGAACGTGGATACCGTAACCGTCCGGAATTGGTTGCGACGCTTGATTTTCGATACTGCCATCTCGGTTGTAACGTTCGATACCTGCCGCAGAGGTACGCGCTGATTAGTGGATAAAGAGTAGACATAGGCGTTTTGAACATCAGATAGTCCGGCCCGGTCCTCCATCCGCAAACGAACGGCAATCGGGATTTGCTTGTCAGCTTCCCTGTAGGTTGACACAGGTAATCCACTCTGCGCCGCGGCGGAGGAGAGGGCTATGTCCAGGTTCGTGATGCCGGAAAGGTTGGCGCGATCCGGATCAACCTTCAACCGGACATTCAATGCAGGTTCGCCCCAATCGTCTCGTACCCGGGTCGCATTTGGCTGGGCGCGAAAGATTGCCTGGAGTTCGCCAGAGAGACGGTGCAGAACTTCCATCTCGGGACCTGAAATTCGAACCGAGACGGGAATGCCGACCGGCTTGCCGGTCTCGAGCTGCCGGACATCGACCCGCGCTCCCGCGACTTCGCGGCTCAGCGCCGTCTGCAGTGGGCCAACGAATTCATTGGTGAAGTGTTTGTCGGAAACTTCGACCAGGATCTGTGCATAGTTGAGCTGCTGTCGCTCGGGATCTACCGAGAACCAGAATCTAGGGCCGCCGCCGCCGACAAATGTGGTCAACGACTTTAGAATATCTTTGTGACGATGTTCGTTTCCAAATCGTTCCGCCTCTTGCCGAATAACGGTTTCTGCTCGTTGTGTGACCGAGTCCGTCGCACCCAAGGGGGCATCAGGCGGGAGCCAGACATCCACGTAGGACAGGTACGAGAGATCCTTGGGAAAGAACTGCGGCTTGAGCATGGAGAAAAGCACTCCGCCTATCACGAGAACGATGAGCGAGCCGGCGAACGTACCCCAACGATGTTCGAGTAAGAAATTCCCCAACCGATAATAGAGCGCCGGAAAGCCGTGCTTTCTTCGCTCGGACATGGGCTCCTCAAGCCGTTTGGGCGGTTTGATCATGTAGTACGCAATCAGCGGCATGAAGGTGAATGAAACAATGACGGACGCGACCAGCGTGCAAGTCATTACAACGGGCAGGCTGTAAAGGAAAAAGCCTGTATCGCCGGTCAGCATCAGGAACGGAAGGTAGGCGACTATGTTAGTGATTGTGGCAAATACAATCGCTTTCGCCAGTTTCGTTGGTCCAATCCAGGATGCGAGCTCGCGCGGTGAACCGGCGCCCAATTCGCGCTTGATCGCGTCGCCTGCCACAACCGGCATATCCACCAGGAGACCTAGCGCGATGATCAAAGTCGCGATAGAAACCTGTTGGATGTCAATACCAAGAACATGAACGATCCCGAAAGCCATTGCCAGGCTCAGGGGAATGGAGGCAGCCATCAGCATCGCAGCACGCCAGTCCCAGAATCCGATCAGGGCAACGATGACGACGAGAACGATGGCCTCGTAGAGACTACCCATTAACAGGCTGACAAGCTCCTTCACTTGCCTCGGCTGGTCCGACGTGCGAGCCACAATAAGGTCCGCCGGCAGTTGCGGGCGCACGTTGGCGAGCGCCTTATCTACCGCTTCTCCGAACTTGAAGATCTGCTCTCCCGATCGCATTTGTACGGCCAGGGTAATGGCACGGTTGCGATGCCAATTTCCGTCCGCCTCGCGAGAGACCATGTAGTTAAAGTACCTGGTGGGCGTTTGATAGCCTCGTGATATGTCTACAAGATCGCGCAAGTAAAGCGGCGCTCCAGTGGGCGACGATGCCAGAAGCACGTTGCCAATGTCCTTCGTGCTTTTGAACTCGGCAGTTGCGTCAACCAGGATGTTCCGCGATTGAGTCTGGACGATTCCGCCGGGAGCAGTCACATTCCTCGCGTTCAGAACGTCCTTAATTTTTGTCGGCTGCAACTTGAGGGCGGCCAGCCGGCTATCCGAGTACTCCAGGTAAATCTGTTCGGGCAAGACGCCCACTCGCTGAACTTTCGCTACTTCGGGCACACGCTGCAGCGTGCGTTGGACCAGGTCGGTAAAATCATCCAGTTGCCGATACGAATAGCGGTTATTGGCTACTTCTGCGATCCGCTCTTTCGTGGATTGAGGATCGCGAATGATAATGGGACCCCACGCGTCGGGATGAAAGTCGTACTCCTGCAGCTTCTTCTCGATGAACTGCTTTCCATACGCGCGGATTTCGTCATCCGACTTCGCCGTCGCAAAATCGATCCCGGAACAGCTTCCGACGGACTCGGAACGAACATCACGCGCGAATCCGTCCCGCTGAGCCTGCGCAGAGAGGAGAACAAACGGACGTTCAACGACGGCGGGTGAGACGGATGCCGGGTAACAGTAGAGAACAGTCACACGCCCACTCGTAACCCCTTGGCGCACTTTCTCAATCGCATCCCGTACACCGCGGGCGCGCAAGCCGATTTCAAGGTCCGGGACGGTCGGACTGGCGACGGTCAGCATCAGCGCTGCCGTGTCTCCGAAATCGCTAATCCAGGTGATAGGTCCCGCACCGTCGGGAAGGTCAGTGACCTGGTTCAGGCGTTGTCCAATATCCTGAAACTCCTGCTGCGTGTTCTTGATGTTGTCCAAGAGCCTGACTTGCACAACCGAAATGTTGTCCTGGGTGGTGGACTCCACACGGTCCACCTTGCTGTTTCCAGTGATGGCTTGCTCGACCTTCCGCGTGACCAGTTGCTCGACCTTATCTGCAGAAATCCCTTGCCAAGGGGTGATGGCCAGTGCGATGCGCACAGGGATGTCAGGGTCCTTGCGCTTGGGCATGTTCATGTACCCGAACACGCCCCAAGCCAGAGTTGCGAACAATGCCACCCAGGCAATCTGCCGGTTCTTTACAAAGAATTGTGCAACATTACGACTGTTGTTGGGGTTCTCAGCTTTCATTGAAGGACCTCTATCCGCTGGCCATCCTTAAGCAGATTGGCGCCGGTGGTGATGATGCGCTCTCCGGTTTCGAGACCGCTGACTACAGTGATTTCACTGCCATTGACCGCGCCGATGTCTACGCTGTGGAGGCGAGCGACTTCTCCGGCACTTGAGTTTGAGACTACAAACACCCCGTATTTCCCGTCTTTCGCTTGCACCACTGCGGAAAGTGGCACCAGCAGCGCCGACGTTCGACTTGCGCCGTCGGCATTCGCGAATTGCAAGGAGCCGATCATCCCCACCCTCAGCAAGTGTTCATGATTCGGTATAGCGACTTCGACCTCGAAATTACGTGTAATTGCGTCTGCCGCGGATGACATGCGGCTGATTCGCGCATGAAACGTGCGTGTAGGGAACGCGTCGATGGCAACATCCACGGGCTGGCCTACTTTTACGGAGCGGACAACCGTATCGGGCACTCCCACCACGATCTTTACGGTGTCGGTTTTGGCCACCGCGAATGCGGGAACGCCAGGTCCGACGAACGCGCCGAGCTCTACAGCTTTCTTCACGATGTCGCCGTCGAAGGGTGCAATCAGAGAGGTGTCGCGTAGTGCGATTTCCGCCTCGCTCGTCAGCGCCCGCGCGGACTTCAGTTGCTCCTCGCTGGCATCGTATTGGGCATGAGCGGAATCAAAGTCGGGCTTCGTTAGGCTCTGAGCATCATACAAATGAGTAGCGCGATCAAAGTCGAGCCTGGCTTTCTGAAAAACAGCATCCGCGGCTGCTGCCTGCGAGGACGCCTGGTGCACCTTGTCCTCGTATTCAGACGATCGGATGCGGACAAGCACGGCGCCCCGGCCGACTCGATCCCCTTCCGCAACGTCGCGCATCCTGCTGTCCTGGCCGCGCACCTGTTTGAGAGAAATGACGTATCCGGGAATTCTGAAGGCCAGCGGAACCTCCGAATCGGCCATCACTACCGCCGAGAAACGCAAGCCGTCGGCGCTGAAGCCCGCTTGCTTCTCAATGGCTTGAGCCTGAACTCCCTGTGGGGGTTGATTGATCGGCTTATTCGAGCCACAGCCGACCATGACGAGCATCAATGAACAGATTGCGATTGTGGTTCTCACTTTTGTTCCTCTCCCATCGCGCGGCGCAATTCTGCAAGGGAACTCCAATAAGAAGAGAGCGCCTGCTGATACTGAAAAGCGGTTTCCGAACTTCGAGCCTGAGCCTGTAAGAGATCTTTTACGAGTGCTGCTTGTTCTCTGTATTGGTTGCTGGTGACGCGGAATTCTTCGGTGGCGGCCTCATGACCGGTGCGGGTGGCCTTCAGCAATAACGCAGACTCTTTCCACTTGCGGTACTTCGCAGCAACTTCAACCCCGATCTGCGATTCTGACTCTTGGGTACCGTTACGCGCCTGCGCCAGTGTGTTCGATTTCTCGCGTACTCGATTGCGGCGGCGTCCCCAGTCAAATGGTTCCCAACTCAAGGCAAATCCGGCAACACCCACATTCGCCGGAAGGACCTGCACGTTCTGAACCCCCATGTAACTAACCGCGAGACCAAGATCCGGTATGTATTCGGCTTTCGCTATGCGGCGGTCGTACTCGGCTTGTTTTTCCTTGAGATGAGCCTGGCGGATCTCAGGCCGATTCTGCGACGCCTGCTGGCGGGCCTCCTGCAGACTCAGAGTTGTCGTGTCCTCCTCAGGAATAAAATCAACCCGAAAGGGAGTTTCAAGATCGCGTGCCAAGAGTTGATTCAAGTGTTCGTGCTGTGTGGCAAGTCCGTTCTCTGCAACCGACAACTCATACTGCGTCTTGGCCAGACGCGCGTCGACCTCCAACGCATCTCCCTTGAGCACGGTTTTCTCCGAGATGTAACGAAGCGTAACTCGCTGCGCCTCCTGCAGAGTCCGTACTCCTTCCCGTGCTGCATCCACCGCAGCCTGCGTTGCTACAAGCTCGAAATAGGCACTTCGTACTTCGGCCGCGATCTTCTGCTTCTCTGCGCGAACATCTTCTTTCGCGATCTCCCGCCCAAGTTCAGTCGCGCGAATCCCCAATCCAATCTTGTACTGCTGAGTGAGCGGCTGATCGATGCTGCCGTTCATAAAGGCGGTCAATCTTGCGGGCGTGTGAACCTTGGCGTTGGTTGACGGAATCGGCCCAGTTGATGGGTACGTCCCGAAGGCACCCTTTGCGAACGTGAAGTCAAACGGCTGCAGCAGTTCGCCGCCGAGGACGGCAAATTGAAAATGTGGCAGCCGCTTGCTGCGCATCGTGCTCACCTGGAAGTCATACTTTTGTGCTTCCAGCGCTGAGTTCTTCACCAGCCGATTGTTTGACAGTGCAATGGAGACAGCGTCATCAAGCGTAAGAAGCGGGGCGTCCTGCGTGGCTCGTTGAGCAACCGACCCAATCGGCGACGCAAAGACAAGAATTGAAAGAAGCAGTGCGAGATGGTTCGATTTCATCATTCTTCTACCTGGAACTTTGGCTGAGGCCTGACGGCACTTTGAACGTTGAACGAATCGTGTTGTCGTTCGTATCCACCAAAGTTGCAGGTGCCATGCCAACCTGGAACTGCTTGCAAGTTCTTGAATCCGAAGTGCGAGCCGCCGACGAGACGGCAGAATGCCCATATCTGGTCGATGGGCGCTGCCCTCATGCGGGCACGGGCGCAGTGGCTCGCGTTTAGGCACTCCGAGAACGATGAAGATCCTCTTTCGAGTGATACCCGAAGATGAGTTGAGGCTCGCAGTCGAGCTATGCGCTGATGAGCAGCGGATTTTAGAAAGTCACGCTTTGTTGCGGAGGGAGGGGATGGGAGAGAGATCGGAGCCAATGTCGAAACCGACAAGAAGGCGTCGTGGTTAAGGCTTCATATTGAACAGCTCTGCAAACGGCTGAGGATCGGAGGAAAACAGAACGCACGCGAGCGCCGTCATTTCAATCTCGTCAATCTCGCCGGCATTACCCCAAAAGGGTTGCTCGATAGCTTTCTAAGTCTGGTTCATCGGCGAGGACGATGTCCGTTTCCATTCGAATTCCCCGGCACTTGCATGTTCGACTTATGCTTTCCGATAATCGGTAGCTGAAGCCGTTCGCAAACGTCCCGGGAATACGAAGTCTCGGCAACGAACTGAGCTCCGAGCCTTTTGACAAACAAAAGCACCTCTTCCCCGATGGCGTCGATAAACAGCAGGTCCGTAAGATCGACAACCAATTCCAGTTTGCTATCGCAGCGCGTGACGAGCGCGCGGACTTCTTCAGCTCCCGCCGCCGGTGAATCGGCCTTCGAGCCGGCAAATCAATGCACCGTTCCAATTCTTGCGTTTGTACACGTAGCATCATGGGCACCTTCTACATTCGTTAGCAGCCTCAGATCAGTGGCTACACCGTCATCCTTGCAGCTGTTTTGCCACGCAGCTCTGAGCGCAACCTATTGAAACTAAATGATTTTGCGGGCGTACGCCGTCGTTAATAACGGGCAGTGCCAGCATGAGGGCAGGCGCTCTTAGGCGGGCTAAGAATCAAAGGCGGCTGATTTAAGCCGCCTTGACGAGTGGAGGAGTGAGAAAGCCAGACGTTTTAAAAGGTAAATGCCAGGCCGGCGGAGGGCACGGCGGAGTGAGTGTATTTGTCGACTTTGAGGTTGCTCATCTCGAAATCGGGCATCTTGTAGATAAAGCCTCGGTACTGTGCGCGCAGGAGAAAATGTCTTTGACATTGGCACGTCGACGCCGCCGCCATAAACGAAGGTACGCCCCGGGTTTGCTCGCTCATTACAGATCCCACGCGCGGATCGAAGAACATAGCTCCTCCTCCCGCGAGCACAAATGGAGATACTATCTTGACGGCGGGCACCTTGAAGGAAGGAAGTTTCACGATCGCGGTACCGGTCGCGGCGTGGACGTTCATCGGTATGAAGGTCGTGCCGCTGCTCGACGGGAAGGTCTCATGATTCCTGAAATAGTCATAGTCGCCCTCGACCGCGAGCCATCTCTTCAGATTGAATCGATATCCGACCATCACGCCGCCAGAGTTGGTTGCTTCATTGGTAATCCCACCGTTAGTGGTCTGCTTTTGGAAGAACCCGGAACCTTGAACTGTCACTTCATTTCTGACTTCCTGAGCCCAGGAGGATATTGCAAAAACAAATTAGAATGATTGCCAGTTCGGTCAACTTCTTCATCTGTCGAGTCCCCTTTGTGGACCACTTAGCGCGGGCCCACCAGGGGAAGAGGCATCTCGATTACCGAACTGCGGCTCTTAGGCCTAAGTTATTGCGAAGCAATTAATTGTAGATAACCTCGACGTTCACACGAGCCCGTGAAGTCGTCCGTATGCTGGCGCGCGACCACATGCTGTCAGGCCGAGTAATCAGCGCGAGTGATACTCAGCCTGCGCATCTTGTTCTGCAGGGTAGTTCTCTTAAGCCCGAGTCGTTCTGCCGCTCCGCCATTGCCGGCTATTCTCCCGGACGCGCTTTTCAAAGCATCGAGGATCGCCTGCCTCTCGGCTTGCTCAAAGGTCGAGCCCGCCGAAACAATAGTGCGGCCGGCAGATCTCGTCAGCTCTGCTCGTGGCACATTCAATTCGTCTCCCTGCGTGAGAATCACGCAGCGTTCAATGAAATTCTCGAGCTCGCGAATGTTTCCCGGCCAGTCGGCATTGACCAAAGCTTCCATCGCGGGTTTCGGCACAGACCGGATACGCTTCTGCATACGTCGGGAGAGGCGTGACACGAAAAAGTGGACCAGGAGTTGAATGTCTTCGCGCCTTTCGCGGAGCGGGGGAATTTCAATCGGAAAGACTCTGAGCCTATAAAACAGGTCCTCGCGAAACTGATTATTGCGGATCATGCCTTCCAAATCCCGATGGGTGGCCGCAATCAAACGAACATCAACCTTGGATGGTCTTTGTACTTCCGAGTCGTTCGAACTCCCGTTCCTGCAGCGCACGCAGGAGTTTCGGCTGCAGTTCCATGGTGATGTCGCCGATCTCGTCAAGAAAAAGACTGCCGTGATCCGCCAGCTCAAAGCGGCCTCGCTTCTGCATGAGAGCGCCCGTGAAAGCACCCTTTTCGTGGCCGAAGAGTTCGCTTTCCACCAAACCCGAAGGAATCGCCGCACAGTTCAGACGAACAAATGTGCGCTCCCGACGCGGACTGAGATTATGAATTGCCCGCGCAACCAGTTCCTTGCCGGTACCGGTCTCACCGTGTAGCAGTACCGTGGAACTGGTTGGCGCCACGATCGCGACCTGGTCCAGCACCTTGCGGATCGCAGTGCTCTTGCCGACTATGTCTTCGAAGTTGTACTCAGATTCGATTTCCGATTCGAGGTAGAGCCGTTCTTCCTCCAGACGCGCTGCTGACGCGTGCAGGCGCCCATAGGCCAACGCATTCTCCAGTGCGAGCGATATCTGGATTCCAATCTCCGATAGGAGATCGCAGATCCTCCTGTCCGAAGGCATCGGCTTTTCGGCTGCCCATCGACAGCATGCCCAAGGGGCTTATTTTCGGTAGCCAGGCAAGCGAAAGCTAAGGACTTTATCGATTCGACCTTCAAGGGTTCTCGAAGAGCAGCAGGCAGTTTGTCAAAGTCCTCAAGCGACCAGATTTCCGCCTTGCGCTGACGCAGCTTCTCAAAATCCAATTCGGCGGCGCTCACCTCAGCGGAGGCGACCGCAGCCATCGGTCCCTTTCTCACCAGGAAAGTCGTGCAATACTTTTTGTAACTGGCTGATTATCCTCTTTGAGCACCCAGACGGAAATGGAGTCACACCCAAAATATCTACGAATCGATGTCGAGGCTGAGCGAAGGACATCATCGATATCCAACTTCGACACATGATTGTTGATTTCGAGCACCAGGCGAAGACGGTCGCGCTCGCTGGCGAGCTCACGTTGATACTGCTCTGCCCGATCTCTCGCCAAGCGCGCACTCGAGCGCGACCGCAACATGGGAAGCCAGTGCACTGAGCATCTCGACGTCTTCGGGGGCAAATTGCTGGCCCTGCAACTTTGGCGTCGACAGAATTCCGTAGCGTTTTTGCGCGGTCGATACTGGGAACAAATAGGTGCTTCGTCCGGCAACCTCTGATGCAAAAGGAGCCATGTCAGGGTGTTCCAACATTGTCAGCGACAGGTCCGGGACAAACACCGGCTTCTGTTCGTCTAGCGCTTGCGCCACCAGCACCAATGCGTAACAACTTGGCTCCGCGTTTAATTGCGGGAGCGTCTGGTCTCGATCAAATTCGAAGGTGGATAAGCTCTCGCCGTCGTCGCTCAACACGTAGAGTTCGGCCCCATGCAATCTGGACGTGCTCGACAGAACACCTCGCAGGCTTTGCAGGACGGCTTTTACCGTGGGCTGATCGGCTAGGGCAGTGGACGCACCCAGCAGCATTCGATATCGATCTTCGGTGATGGTCATGGCACGTGAGCTCTCCGCAATTCTCGGTTTACAGATGCGAGCAACCTGGTCTTCGTACGGAATGCAGTCTATTGGCTGGACGATCACGCTAGCCGACATCGGTCAAGGTGCGGCCCTCGGAAAGTCCCGACGCATAGTGGCTTTCGAACGCTGGAAACGCTCGCCGCGTTGCTGCCCCCGATTTTTGCACCTTCAAGGATCTGCCAATCGATTTCCAGCTGCAATGACACCTGGATCATTCCGCAAGAAATCTCACACTCGGCCATCTCATTCCTCTTGATATTCCTATCTCTCACTCGCCAGCGGTGCCGGAACGGTAGAAAGGAGATTGTTGATAGCGACGTCCACAGTTCGATTCATCTCTGAGACGACGCCGGGTACAGTCCGTTGAGACACCGTTCCAACTTCGGAAACGGCATTGCTCCAAACCGTTGCACCGGTCGCGACTCGGGTGATCTGCGCAGAGATTGCAACCTCGACCTTGACCCCAGCCTGGTAATCCACCTCTTCCAGCTTTTCCAACCTGCCGCTGAAAACGTAGTCATTGTTCGGACGGCCGTCATATGTAGAGACCATGGAGTACTGACCGCTGGCGCGCAGATGATCGATGACGGCGCTAGTCAAAAGCGTGCGCGGATCTGCCGCCCAGCGGTGATATTCGTAGAACCCGACTTCCTCCGGGGTCCTTCGGTAGACGATCGGCCCTTGCCGCAAATATCCCGGCGACTGGAATTCCCTCACCGCGATAGAGGTTCGGACGTTTTCCGCAGCGGGCGGATCCGGCGGAGCCGGCAAATTGAGGGTGTAGTACGCAGGATGTCTTAGCTTCCCCCCACAACCGGTCAGGGCGGTTACGATCGCCAGCATCAGTACGAGCGCGTTTAGAAGTTTCTTCACGTCGATTCTCCTCCCCTGGCCTATTTCGGAACCTGGCGGTCCGCGGGTTGCTTGATGCGAACCAAGCTCCACGGTCGCTGCTTCAATGAATTCGTGAACTGATTGAGGTTGTCGGTCGCCTCGCGAAGATTCTCAACCGTGTCGTTGATCTTGTAGTCGTTGCCTCGAACCACGATTTGCAGCGACTGCAGCAGGCCTTTGGCCTCTTCCAGCGTGGTCTGTAATTCGGCCAGGTCTTTCCGCATGGGATCACGGAGAACGGTCACTGTGCCATTCACATTCTGAATGGTGTCATCGGCATGCTCGCCGACTCTGGCCAATTGGTCGGTAAGGCGCTCAATTTTTGGGCGCTCGTCGGCCACCAATCGATTGATGTTGTCCAGAATGGCTTGCACCTTTTTCTGGTTTTGCGGTCCGGTCATCGTGTCCAGATTGGCAAGCAGATGGTTCATGTTTCCGCTAATGTCGTTGAGTTCTCCCTGTGCCTGCGTGATCAGCGTATTTGCGCTATCCGCAACGGTCGCCAGTTTTCCGGCAATCTCATCCAGGCTGGCCGCTTCTTGCGAGGGCACGGTTGAGTCTGGAGGAAGACGCTTGGCATCAATCGTGCCCGTTGTGATCGACATCGCCGCGCTGTTCATCACGCTGACGAAACCCAACTTGGCCACTGATTTCTCATTCAGTGGAGTGCCCTTTTTGACTTCCAGGAGAATTTCAATTCGGGTTGGATCCGTGGCCCAGGGTCGCACCGCTGTGACTTTGCCCACGTTCATGCCTCCATAAAGCACGGAAGCTCCGGGCTCAAGGCCCCCGGCATATCGCAAATAAGTGCGATAGTGCACTGTGCCGCCACTGGACTGCGCGTTCAATAGGTAAATCACAGTGAACGCGAGTACAGCGAAACAGCCGAGGACAAAGGCGCCGACCTTTGCTTCGGTGGTCATGGTTCTGCCTCCTGACTTTGCACATACCGCTCCAGGTAGGACGCCAATGCCGGGGTATGCACCGGGTTAGCCGGCACACGGTTGAGGAACTGCCTCACGCGTGGATGCTGGTTTGCGCGTATTTCGTCTTTGGTGCCGACTGCGAGCAGCTTTCCATCGAACAACATCGCGATCCGGTCCGCGATTCGGAAGGCGCTGGGCAACTCATGTGTGACCACAAGCGCCGTGATTTGGAAAGCCTCTTTGAGAAACAGAATCAATTCGTCCAGTTCTGCCGCCACGATAGGATCAAGCCCTGCCGAAGGCTCATCGAGCACTAGGATTTCCGGATCCAACGCGAGAGCCCGGGCAACAGCCGCACGCTTCTTCATGCCTCCTGAGAGCTCCTGCGGGTGCAGTTTGCCGAAATCCGCCAGCCCAACCACCGCTAACTTCAACCAAACGATCAGGTCAATGACGGAAGGAGCGAGTGCGGTGTGCTCCCGCAGAGTGAGCGCGACATTGTCTTCCAGAGATAGTGAATTGAACAAAGCAGCGCTCTGAAAGGCCACACCAAGCGAGCGCCTGACTCTGTTTAAATCTGCCTGTGAGCAGCGCGTGATGTCCGTGCCTTTGATCGAGATGCTGCCCGATTTCGGATGCTCAAGACCAAGAATTTGCCGTAACAATGTGCTCTTTCCGGAACCGCTGCCGCCCAGCAGAACCGTGATCTGGCCTGGCTCGATGTCAAGGTTCAAACCATCAAGCACACGCCGGCTATCGTATTCCACTACCAAGTCGCGCACGGAAATTATGGACATTTACGTCTTTCCCACGAAATAAAAGATGGCCGTGAATATCGCATCGGCGACGATGACCAGGAACGTTGATCGCACGACCGCCGAAGTCGTCGACCGACCCACACCCTCGGGCCCGCCGCGCACACGAAGTCCTTCGAGACATCCCACGTGAGCAATAATGGTCGCGAACGCGACAGCCTTGATCAGGCCGGCAAGCACATCCCGCAATACGATCGAGTTCAGCACGTACCGGAAATAGAGCAGCAGACCAAGGTGCGTGCTGAAGAACATGAACAGCCCGCCGGCGAGGATGCCGAAGACGTTCGCGACGACACTGAGACAAGGAACTGCCACCAGCGCCGCCAAATACTTGGGCGCCAGCACGAACTCCACCGGTTCAAATGCCATGACCTTAAGGGCATCGATCTCTTCGGTCACCTTCATGGTGCCGATCTCGGCTGCGAAGGCCGATCCCGAGCGTCCGCTGACAGCGATCGCAGTCAGTAGCGGACCAAGTTCTCGTGTGAAGCCGACTGCGACCAGATCGATGACGAAGTGCAAAGCTCCGAACCGCCGCAACTCTGAGGCTCCCTGCATCGCCAGGATGAATCCGCTGCACATTGCCAACAGCGCAACCATGGGCAGAGCGTCAACTCCGATTTCGAGCATTTGGCGAACGACTGCATGCCATCGATGGCGATTTCCGACCAGAGGCAACGCCGCGCGCATCCCACGCAGGGTGGCCCACAATTGAATGTTCAGGCTACCGACATAGTCGAGTTGACTGAGCGTCTTTCTGCCCGGCAATTTCGAGAAACTTGGCCATCAGGCCGCCTCGCACCAGAGGTGGTTCATCTCTCACTGCCCTCATCGAAGAGGGATAGAATGCCCGTCGCCTCAAACAGGCGATGTAAGCGATCATTCAATCCCTGCAGCCTAAGCTCAGTTTTACGGTTTCGCGCCATCTTTAGGGCTTCAATCAGCGTGGCAACGCCGGAACTGTCGAGATGGGTGACCCCCGACAAATCAATGCTCACTATTTTTGGATGTGGGCTCTCGATTAGCGCGAGAAGCCTACCGCGTACCGCCGGAGAGGAGTCGATATCAATCCGACCGTACAAGGATGCCAATGCGGCATTCTCGTTGGCGACGATCCTCATTCCCGACTTCTCGATACTTTCGCTGTTGTTGCTCAGCACGAAATCAGGTCCCTTCCAGCACAATGTTCATGCTCGTACGCCGTCGAGCGAATTCCGGATCGATACTCGGAATCGCAATTCGAATGCCGGACGTGAGCACTTCTAAGTGGATGAAAATCGCCAGTGTGTAAATCTTCGGTGCCCCAACTCAGGCACTCGGTAAGGACACTGACCGTATGTGGGCAGATGAGGTCAGCTCTCGGCAAAGGTGACCTCATGAGGTCGGCCAGAACACCGTGCTCCGAGATTGGTTTCGCAACAGGCTGCCTTTCGCGGCCCGGACGCATTTCCAATCGAAGTCCACATGAATCTCAGACACCTCACTGTTGGGTGGGTTCGGCTGTATAAGGGGCTGCGAACCGCCCAAACCGTAACAATTACGAAGTCCCTGCTGCTAAACTGGCTGAGTGCGGCGTCTCGTGGTTAATGCGGACGACTTCGGATTCACATCGGGCGTCAATCGGGCCATCGTTAAGGCGCACAGGGATGGAGTCGTCACGTCCGCCACATTGATGGCCAACGGCCCGGCATTTTGTGAGGTCAGGGAACTCGCGAAGCAGTTTCCGAAGCTGAGTATTGGCTGCCACGTGGTGTTGATCGATGGCGAACCGGTTCTGCCGCCGGCAAAAGTTCCTTCATTGACGCAATCAGGGCGATTTCGTGACGACTTGAAAACATTCGCCGCTCGGGCGTTGACGGGGCAGATTGACGCGACTGAGATTGCCGCCGAGGCAACGGCGCAAATCCTAAGAGTGCAGGCCGCGGGAGTGCGCGTGTCACACCTCGACACGCACAAGCACACCCATATTTTCCCGAAGGTGTTGCGGCCTCTGTTGCGGGCCGCTGCCGAGTGCGGGGTACGAGCCGTCCGGAATCCGTTCGGCCCGCTCCTTCCTTTGCGATTGAGTGAACTTCTGAAGCGACCGAATCTCTGGACACGCTGGGCGGAGATGAGAGTATTGGGAACCTTTGCGGGAAAATTCCAGAAGGCCGTGCAGCGGGAAGGCTTTGTCACGCCCGATGGAACCTTAGGAATTGAAGTCACCGGGACTTTGAACGAGACGTTGTTCACGACGATCGCAACCAGTGTTCCTGAGGGGACATGGGAGTTCGTCTGCCATCCTGGCTACAACGACTCTGATCTGCAATCGGCCAAGACGCGACTGCGAGAGTCACGGGAAGTCGAATTGCATGTATTGACCTCGCCGAGAGCTCGGGAGATCCTGGCACGGCAGGGGGTAGAGCTGATCTCCTACCGAGATTTGGTGGAACGGTGACCAGTCACATTGTTTAGAGTTTATGCTCTCGCTCCGCGGGACGCGATCGTAATGGTCGATCCGGGCAAGGTGGAGAAGGAAGTGGAGTGATGGCGATTTAGTTGTCAGCTGTCAGCTCTCAGCTTTCGGTTGCAGCAGATCCTACTTGTTGCCGTAGAGGCTTTTGAATACTGCTGCTGTTCCGTATTGCTCTTCGCTTGGCGCTCTGACAAATTTCTTTCCTCGTGGTGTCAGCGCGTTATGGTCCCGCCAGAAGTCGTCGGTGTGAGGGAATACAAAGACGCGGCTTCCGATTTGATTGCGGGCACGGCTGGATTCTTCTGGTCTGGACGCCTTGGCGAGCAGGATTTTCGTCCAGTTGGGCCTGGTGGAGCAGTCCTCGCATCGCTTTCAGGAGTTTCGCTCGCGCGCGGGCTGTCTGCGCTTTCACCGTTCCGATGGGAACTCCCAGAACGCGAGCTGTTTCACAGACTGAAAGATGATCCACATACCGCAGGTGAAACGTTCTCCGCAAAATCGGCGCTAGTCTTGCTGCTGACTTCGATTAAGCGCGCATTCGCCCGAGCCTTGTGGCACTCATCCTCGGGATTGGGCCGGTGATCGACCAAAGTGTCGGACAGCAGATACTCCCGCTCTTCTCCGATTCGCGAATCCAGGGATACATGGATATAACGTGACCGCTTGCGCAATTGCATTCTTGCACAATTGATAACAATCGCGGTTAGCCAAGTGGAAAGTTGCGCGTCGCCTCTGAATTGGTTCAGGTGCTTGCAAGCCGCCAACAGTGCATCCTGCACTGCATCCTCGGCATCAGCTTCGTTTCCCAAGAGTCTATATGCGTATCGATAAAGAGACGGTAAGCAATGCGACAGAACAGCCAGCATCTGCGGAGGCGAAGGCTTAACCGACGCCAGATCGGCGTCCTGAACACTCTCAATTGTTGTCTCTCGATGTTGCATGCTGGATCGTCCTCCTGCGCAATGGGAAGCACGCTGGGTTCCAATCGGTCAGCATCAATCAATACGGCGGGTGCGGGACGGGGGTCAGGCGTTCTTGCGCATCGGCAGTTGTGATACCGTCCTGTCTTTGAGGTCACTTGCCCGGATGTGGGCAGCGATGGGATGCGGCAAAGACTTTCCATGTCGCCCGGCGCCACGGGCCCGTCACTGAAGGCAAAGAAAGTTCGCAGCGCGCTGCACCGTGAGGAAAAGCCACTAGAATCAGCTTTCGCCAAGTTGATGTTCTTGGTTGTGAGCACTTGTGTTTGCTACGGAAGCATCCCGTGTTCCGGGGAGCGGCATAGATTGACCCGCCAAGCTAGGCGATTGCCTTTCTACGCGCACAGTTGCGGCCACTCATCTTTGCAGCTTTGAGTGGCAGAGGTTTACGCCAGATCGCACCGCGACAGATCGGTAGCCCTAGCTCCGAGCTACCTGGATCCAGAGGGCGAGATCGGCAACGGGACTACCAGAACTTCGTCTGAACTTGCTGCCTTGAGAGAGCGTTTCGATTGCTGGCTTGCTTCGTCGATGTCATGTTTTAAGACGTCATGAAGCGCGCTTAGCACCTGAAACTGCAGCATCGCCACTTGGTATCTCTGCTGCAGAAGATATTCTGCCTGTTCGCGGGTAATTTGATTTGTTCGTTGGGCCTGCACGATTACAGAGAAATCGGCCGATGTCCTCTCTGCCATCATGCTCATGGCAATTTCGTAGGATTTGAGAACGTCTTGTGGGCCCAAGGGCAATTCGGGTTTGAGGGCAATCAAATCGGGTAGGACAGGATTGGATTGCATGCTTGTACTCGCCAGAATGCTCTCCGGCCGAGGTGCATCTACTTCGATCTTCTTCTTCGGCTGGGCTGCGGCAGTGTGCCCCACCGTGCCGAGAATCACGATAGCAATAAGAATCTGTCGAGACTTCATCGGTCCTCCTCGTGTCGAGCTGCACATCGTAATGGACCCGCTGCTGATTGGTGATCAAGCGTGTTCGTAATCTTCTCCACGTTTCACATTGTGCTTCCATCACCAACCAGGGGATGGGTGCCAGTCTCGCGCCAGCTGATCGGATCCCAGCCATGCCGATTGCTTGATCATTTTGGCGATATTGCGGGCCAAATTGTGGGTTGCGCGCAGATTGCTCCCGAAGAAGCGGACATCCCCGTTCACCGTGCTCTCCAGCACAATTCTGCCCTCGCGTGTAACGAGTTGACTCCGCACCGTTAACTTTGTCGCGCCGCTCACAGTGGTGACCGCACGCTGCGTTTCGCTCCCAGCCGTATACTTCACAACCATTGTTTTCAAGATCAGCAAGTCCGGAATCTCGCTAACCTTACTGTCGCCATCGCGGAGGACGTACTTGAACCGCTTCGTCTTATTCAACTCTTCCAAGAGGTTCTCGTAGATCGCGACTTGAAAGGAATGCGCGAGGTCCAGCTGCCCGGGATCAATCCGCTCCACTTGCACGCTCCATTGCGTGCCAGAACCACCGCTTGCACCAAAGGATTTCACCGCTGCAGTTTGGCCAGCTAGCAGACCCGACAATGCAACTGCAATTGTGACGCTGACCGCCACACAGAAGGTCCATGAATTCGGTTTACTTGGCTTCATGCGTGACCTCCGATGTGCTTTGCTTCGTTAGCTGGTCTTGGCCAGAGCTGGAAGATACGCCCCGAGCCACGAGTTCATTCCTCATGAGTTCACCTTGTCCTTTTTCCAATTGGAAAATCGCACCATGGAGTCCGCCATTACTGTCAACGTATTCCAAGGTCAGCGTGTCGTATTTCTTATGAGCAAAGAGACTAACCACTCGGCCACCTCCGAACGGAGCGGCTGCCTTGCCTATCTTCATTGGCACTCCGCCGACCTGCATGCTTTCCTCGCCCAGAAATACATCCCGCACTGAAGCGATGTCTACCTGTGCGACGGGCTTGCCGTTTTGCTGAAATCGCAACACATTGTCTTGGGTAGACAGCGTTCCTTTACAATTGCTTTTTGTGTTTGGCAAACCCAGAAGATGAGTAGCGCGAATGCTGAATGGTGGGTTCGCCTTCAATGTGGGAGTGGTACTCTGGGCCAATGCGGCAAGGCTGGAGCACAACAGTAATGCGCAGAGACTGATAAGTGCGCGTCCGCCGAAGCAGCCGCTCTTGTCGTTCTTTAGAACAAACAAACGATGCATTCTTCCTCCAAGTAAACTCGAAGCACTCGGTCGACATGTAGCTCCTGCAAAAACTCTACGAACATGACTCTCCAGGCAGGCAGCGACCTATTTCGACTGCTTAGGTGCAGTAACGGGTCTTTGGCTTTCTATGGGCACCTGGAGCGACCGGCCTAACATGTCGTTGTAAGTAATTGTGTTCTTTCCGACCAGCACTAGCAGTTCGCGCCCTGTTTCGTACTTCGCGGGGATTTCGCCCAACGGTTGCGTGTACAGTACCACGTAAATTGTGTCGCCCACTTTGACGAAAACGTCATAGCTGGCGGGATCGGACGCACCGTCTCCTGCACCCTGACGCGGCTTGACCTCAGTTATCATGGCTATCTGCCATTTGGATGTGGACTGGCAAAGAGCCGGAACTGCGAGCAGACACAGAGCGATTACAACTGTTAGCCTCCGCATGATTCACTCCTCCCGTTTGCTTCTTTTGCTCCGCATCAATTGCCAGAAACCAACTGTTCGCCAAGACAGGAGCTTGTCCTTAACATCCGTGTTGGAATGCAATCTTCATGCCAATAGTCGACGCGCTAGGTAGGGTCGCAGCGAGTTGGCGTTTCATGTCTTTGCAAGGCGTTCGTTTCTGACTCCGCTGCTCAGCGCGCCGGTTGCGCCCAAGTCGCGACCACATCCGGGCATACATGCCTAACGCAGGGCAATAGTTGTGACATTCGACAGGTAGCGCAATCAGGAAAAAGCTTCGTTAACGGCTTTCATTCATTAAGTCGGCATTGGCATTGCGCGTGCACTTTCATCTTGCAGCGAGGCGGCAGGCACTTTCTGGCCGAGACGGACTCCGCAGCCAACCAGTTCGGAGCGCCCGAGAGCGTAGAAGACCCGCGCGGCACATTTCCGTTGTTTGTGGCCCGTGTCTGCCCCTCGCGCATTTGTCGGATCTCTGGATAGGAGAGCGATTATGAAAACAATTGACACATTACCGGGCGAATCGAACACGAGCATCATCTCGTCGATCATTAACTTAGTCTGTCCACAGTGCGGGGGAAGAATGGCGGAATTCCAATGTGAAGGGAGATGCCGCAGGAACTGGCTTGCTGAATGGGAATGGGCGAATCAGGCAACGAGAAGCGCCAAATCCCGTCTCTCAGGCCATGCTGTCCGGTCGATGCGCTGAGCTGCCTCTCAGGAGGACGTCGATGATAGCTCCCTACGGTCTGAGAATTCTCGATAACTGCGTGTCGTGTCCCGTGAAGAAGGCGCGCCCCTTCTGCAATCTGCCACTGCCGGCTGCTCAGCGACTTAATGAGATCAAATCGACGGCGGTGTATTCCAAAGGAACAATGCTGTTCCTCGAAGGGCAACACCCACGCGGAGTGTTTGTGCTCTGCATGGGGAAAGCGAAGCTTTCGACCTCGTCGCGCGAGGGCAAAACCATTATCACCAAGATTGCCGAGGCGGGTGACCTTCTGGGCTTGAATGCCATGATTTCAAACGTGCCGTATGAAGTCACCGCCGAAATGATGGAGCCGGGACAGGCCAATTTTATTCCCCGCGAGCCGTTAATACTCATGATGAGGGAGTTCCCGGAAGTTGCGCTGCGCATCGCCCAGCAACTGAGCCGTAACTACTTCGCAGCCCATGAAGAGATCCGCACGCTGGGACTGGCGACGTCTTCGGAAAGGTTTGCCAAACTCTTGCTGCAATGGTCCATCAAGACCACACAGGACAACGGTTCATCGCAGATCAAGCTGACGCTGACGCAAGAAGAGATCGCCGAGGTTATCGGAACCACGCGTGAAACCGTCGCGCGCTTGTTTGCGGATTTCAAAAGAAAGCAGTTGCTACAGGTACAAGGCGCGACCCTGGTGATCCACAGCCGGTTCGCGCTGGAGCAGATGGTGCAGTCCTAATTCGGGACTGGAATCAGTAGCACAAAAGGATCGCCATGGCACAGGTTGAAAAACCAATAAACGAGAGGATCGAAGAAAAGACCTTAGTTAAGAAATCACTGGACGGAAACATTGGGACCATTACGCTGGACAATCCTTCGAAGCACAATGCTCTAGGCACGGCGCTGATCGGAGAGTTGCTCCTGGCGCTTTCAGATCTGACAAACGCAGGAGCGCGAGCGATTGTATTGCGAGCATACAAGGGGGCGAAGGTCTGGTCCGCCGGGCACGATGTCCGGGAATTGCCGACCAACGGCCGCGATCCATTGACGTACGACGATCCGTTGCGAAGAGTTGTGCGCGTGATTAAGGAATCTCCGACGCCAATCATCGCGATGGTCGAGGGCGGTGTCTGGGGTGGGGCCTGTGAGGTGGTTATGAGCTGCGACATCGTGATCGCCGCAGAAGGAACCACCTTCGCGATCACGCCGGCAAAGCTGGGCGTCCCCTACGATATCGAGGGCACATTGAGCTTCATGCAGTCGGTAAGTTTACCGGTCATCAAGGAAATGCTGTTTACGGCCCAGCCGATGACGGCTGACCGCGCGCTGCGAGTGGGACTCATCAATCAGGTGGTCCCCGCTGAACGCCTGGAGTCGGCGACCACAGAAATGGCTCGGTACATGATCCGGAATTCACCTCTGGTGATCTCGCTATTGAAAGAGCAGTTGCGTGTGCTCGGCGAAGCGCATCCGTTAAACCCTGAAGGGTTCCAACGGATTCAGGCAATACGGCGCCGGATTTATGACAGCGCCGATTATCAGGAGGGTATCCGGGCTTTTTTTGAGCGGCGTGCGCCGCAATTCGAAGGACGTTGAGACGATGGCAACAAACAAGACGTATCCATGTCTGACCGCGGACGAAGCGGCAGTGCTGATCCCTAATGGAGCGATGGTCGCCGTAAGCGGCTTCACCCCCGCGGGTGCTCCCAAGGCGGTGCCGCGGGCGCTCGCTAAACGAGCTCGGGAATTGCATCAGGCAGGCGCGGCGTTCCAGGTGAAGCTCCTCAGCGGGGCTTCGACTGGCGCCGCCTGTGACGACGAACTGGCCGCCGCCGAGGCAGTAAGCTGGCGGGCTCCCTACATGACCTCGGCGCCCATGCGCCAACTGGCCAATACCGGAAAAATCGAGTTCGTCGACATGCACCTATCGCATGTCGCACAGGTTGTTATGGAAGGCTTCCTCGGTCCGATCGACTTCGCAATCATCGAGGCAACAGAGATCACGCCGGACGGGAAGGTGTATCTGACGACCGGCATCGGCAATACGCCGACCTTCCTTCAGTGCGCGGACAAGGTCATCATCGAGCTGAACGCCTACCACTCGCCCCGATTGCGGGAGATAACCGACATCCTCCTATTGCCCACACCGCCGCGCCGCACCCCCACTCCAATTCACGACCCTCTTGACCGGCTCGGTCGCGACTATGCCACGGTCGATCCGTCCAAGGTGATAGCCGTCGTCCATACGAATGAGCCGGACGGTGGACGGGCGTTCGCCGCTCCGGATGAGTCCAGCCGACGAATCGCCGAACACGTTGCCGGGTTTTTCATGCAGGAAATACGCTCCGGGCGAATTCCAGCCGAGTTCCTCCCTCTTCAGAGCGGAGTCGGCAATATCTGTAATGCCGTGCTGTCCGGACTTGCCTCGTGCAAGGAGATTCCTCGTTTCAAGGTCTACACCGAGGTGTTGCAGGATGCAATGCTCGATTTGATTGCCTCCGGAAAATCGCTTGGGGCGAGCGCCACGGCACTAACGTTAAGCGACCAGAAGCTGAAGTTCCTGTACCAGAACTTCGGCGAATTCGCTGACCGGATTGTGCTCCGGCCTCAGGAAATCTCCAACAACCCCGGAATAGCGAGGCAACTCGGCGTGATCGCCACCAACACTGCGATTGAAGTCGATCTGTACGGCCACGTGAACTCGACGCACATCATGGGCACCCAGATCGTCAACGGATTGGGCGGCAGCGGCGACTTTGAGCGCAACGCCTACCTCTCCGTATTCATGTGCCCGTCAACCGCCAAAGGCGGCCGGATCTCGACGATCGTGCCGATGTGCTCGCACATCGACCACAGCGAACATTCTGTACAGGTGGTCGTCACTGAGCAGGGCCTGGCCGATCTTCGCGGTCTTGCTCCACTGACACGGGCGCGGCGAATCATCGAAAACTGCGCGCATCCCGCGTATCGAGATGCTCTACACCGGTACTTGGAAAACGCACCGATGGGCCATATCGGCCATGATCTGCGCCGTTGTTTCGACATGCACCTGAATTATCTCGAGCATGGTGCGATGCTGCCGGAGTTGGATCTGACGATCTTCGAGCCGCATCAGGTCTCGGGACAGAGCAATGGCCGATAGCCAATTGGTAGGAAATTGATCATAGGTCTAAGGAGGATGTAGTATGCCAATCCCGAAAATGATGAGCGCAGCAGTCGTTGAAAAATTCCGCGAGCCACTCGTGATGCGAGAGCTTCCGGTGCCTACGCCTGGGCCGGGGCAGGCCTTGGTGGAAATCATGGCGAGTGGGGTCTGCCACACTGATCTGCACGCGGCTGACGGTGATTGGCCGGTGAAGCCCAATCTTCCCATCACCCCCGGACATGAGGGAGCCGGTATCGTTGTCGCGCTCGGTTCGGGTGTTACACATTTAAAGGAAGGCGACCGGGTCGGTATTGCGTGGTTGCATAGCGCGTGCGGTCATTGTGACTTTTGCCTTTCAGGCTGGGAAACCCTGTGTCTGGAACAGAAAAACTCCGGCTATTCGGTGAATGGCAGCTTTGCCCAGTATGCATTGGCACAAGCCGACTACGTGGGGCGAATCCCGCAGAAGTTGTCGTTTGTGGATGCGGCACCGATTCTCTGTGCTGGAGTGACGACCTACAAAGGGCTGAAAGAAACCAACACGCGGCCGGGCGAGTGGGTGGTGATCTCAGGTGCGGGCGGCGGGTTAGGCCATGTTGCGATTCAGTATGCCAAGGCAATGGGGCTGCATGTGGCGGCAGTGGACTTGGGGCCGGAAAAGGCGGCATTGGCACAAAGGCTCGGAGCCGAGATTGCAATCGATGCCAAGACACAAGATCCGCCCACCGAGATTCAGAAACAAATTGGCGGGGCGCAGGGAGTTCTGGTAACGGCCGTGTCGACGATAGCTTTCAAGCAGGCGATCGGCATGCTGCGGCGCGGCGGCACCTGTGTGCTCAACGGTCTGCCTCCGGGAGAATTCCCGATCTCAATTTTCGATGTGGTGTTGAACGGGTACACCATCCGGGGCTCGATTGTGGGCACGCGGCTCGATTTGGAAGAGGCTTTGAGCTTTGCCGCTGAAGGCAGGGTGAAGGCAATCATCGAGACACAGCCTCTCGAATCGATCAACGACGTTTTCCAGCGCCTCAAGACTGGGAAGGTCAACGGGCGAGTCGTGCTCACAATCGGGGCGCAAGCGTCCCAGGAGGCATTCAGGAAATCCGCATGAGACTACTCCAATGGGAATGGCGTACTTGCCGATCTGGCCTAGCATACGCCACGAGTTCTCCGGTCGTTAAGCTATGTTGCTGCGATTCTTGATGGAAACAACCTTTCGGATTTCAGACGTGGAAAGTTTTCTGACCCAGTGGTGGAAGGTCTGAAATGAGTGCTGAGGAGGTCTTGAGCGCATTCCGGCGAGACGCTCCCAATCTTTTCTTGGGCGCGGCCTTTACCGCTGTCGGCATGGTATCCGCTGCTTTTGCTGTTCTGCGCCGCCAACGCGACTCCCTCCTTATCTTCTTCGCTTTGTTTGCTGGGCTATATGGCCTGCGACTCTGGATTTCGTCACCGCTGCTTGCAATGACGCTGCCGAGCTCGGCCCTTTACCCCCGAGTACGCGCAGGTTCTAACTACATCATCCTTATTCCCGCATTTTTGTTTTTCATCTCGCTCGGTCTGCCAAGACGAATTGAGCGGGTAGTTGGGTACGCCATGGTTGGTTTAGGTTGCGTCCTCGCCTCGGCCACCTTCCTGTTCGGTGATTCCGTCGTCTATGATCGAACGAACAGCCTCGCGGTAATCAGCGCGTCGACGTTTTTCTCATTCGCTTCATGGCGAACGGTTCTGGCGAGAGTAAGAATCCTGAGGTCGCCGATTTCGCCGTGATTCGCTGGGGTTTGCTGATCTTCGTTGCTTTCGTGGTTTGGCAAAACTTGATGGCGTTCTTTCCCACTTCTCTGCCCCAACTCGAACCTTTCGGGTTCGCGGCGTTTCTTGGCACTCTGGGTTTTGTTGCTGCGCGTAGTACCTTACGGCGGGATCAACAATTAAAGGAGATCCAAAACGAACTGGAGGTAGCCCGTCGCATCCAGTTATCCATTCTGCCAAGCGAATTCCCCTTTTCCACGAACTTCCGAGTAGCCGCTCGATATGTGCCCATGAGTTCCGTGGCAGGCGATCTTTACGACTACATCATTGCGGATGACCACCAGGTGGGACTGCTAATCGCCGATGTGTCGGGGCATGGCGTACCCGCCGCCCTTATCGCATCGATGGTGAAGCTCGCGGCAGCTTCGCAGCGGGCGGTTGCTGGCGATCCCTCGCGGTTCTTCCGGCATGAATTCGGCTCTATTGGGCAACACGCAGAACCAATTCGTTACAGCAGCGTATGTCCACCTGAACTCAGAGTCTGGAGAACTGCGATACTCCGCTGCGGCTCATCCGCCTCTCTTGCTCGTAAGGAATGGACGCGTGACTCAAATTGAAGAGAATGGACTGATGCTTGCTGCCTTCGCTTTTGCGTCCTACTCGACTGCCGTCCACAAGCTCAAAGCAGGTGATCGAATGGTGATGTATACAGATGGGATTTTGGAGGCTTCCAATGCTGCGGGAGATTTCTTCGGGCACCAGTCCCTGTGCGATCTGCTGACAAGGACTCGAGACCAATCCCCCGCGATGGCGGCGGACTCTATTATTTCTTCAGTTCGACAATGGTCGGGAAAACAGGATGACGACCTGACCGTTCTTATTTGCGACTACACCCCCCAGAATTGGGAAGGTGGCTTTGGCACGCTCGGTCCGCAGGCCCTGAAATCAGAGTTGGTTGAGGGGACCCTGATTGATCGTCGCAACCGGCTATCAGACTTCGTACTTCGGGCATAAATCAAGATCATCGATGCGCCACAGATGTGGGCAGTCCCAAGAGCCAGGGCAGCA
>CAWJDR010000002.1:0-25000 GCA_963841655.1 uncultured Acidobacteriota bacterium
TCCATCCAAATGGTCCGGCGAGCGGTTCGTCTACCACACGACCCTACTGAGCGCCTTCTGCGCAGCGTGATATCCGCACATTCCATGCACGCCACCGCCCGGCGGAGTGGATGACGAGCAGATGTATACATCCCTGGCCGAGGTTGCGTAGTGTTGCGGAGTCGGGCGAAACACAAATTGGCGAAGATCCATAACTCCGCCTCCGATGTCGCCTCCCACCAAGTTCGCGTCCATGCTTTCCAGGTTTGCAGGAGAAAAAGTACGTCGCGCCAGAACGATTTCCTGAAATCCGGGAGCAAAGCGCACAATCTGGTTCTCGATCCTTTGCAGCATGTCCACCTGCGATCCATTCGGAACATGGCAATAGGCCCATGCTGTATGGTTCCCAGCGGGAGCACGCGAATTATCGAAAAGGCTCGGCTGAGCCAAGAGAACGAAGGGACGATCGGCATGCTGCCCAGTTCGTACCGCCTTCTCCGATGCTGCAACCTCTTCGAAGCTACCGCCCAAGTGCACGGTCGCACCACGTAAGCAGTCGGAAGCCCTCCATGGAATTGGCGCGCTCAAGGCATAGTCCACCTTGAACACACCGGGTCCGTAGCGGAATCGCTCCAACTTGCGAACGTATCTTTGTGAGAGGCGTTGCGCGGCGACTTTGAGAAGCTGGCGCGGCGTAACGTCACAAAGGATCAACTCGTAATCCGTCAGTGCGGCGAGGGAGTCCACACGGGATGAAGTCCGAACCGCGGCTCCGAACGTGGCAAGATAAGAACACAGAGCGTCTGTAATGGACTGAGCCCCTCCTCGCGGAATCGGCCATCCAGGTCCATGCGCGGCAATTGCCATTAACAATCCAAACGCACCACTTAGCGACTCGTCAAGAGCCAGAAATGAATGTGCGGCCAGACCTGAGAACAGCGCCCGCGTGCGTTCACTTCGAAATCGACTGGCAATAGCCTTCGCGGAGAAAAATGCCGTCATTCCGAAGCGCGCCATCAGGAGCGGGTGCTGCGGAATCATCGGAATCGGGCGCAGCACCTCCGAAGCGAATTCGCCCCAGTGCTCGACGAACGGCTCCAACAAATTCCGCCAGGCCCCGCCATCTGGCCCAAGCGACTTAGCCGCATCATCGAGGTCGCGTTCCAGCACGACTGCCGTCCCGTCGTCCAGCGGATGTGCCAGGGGAGCCGAAGAATGGATCCATTCCAGTCCATAATCCAGCAGAGACAGGGAAGAAAAGAAAGGCGACCCAGCGCCCAGCGGATATACTGCTGATCCAAAATCGTGCCGGAAGCTCGGAAGCGTCAACTCCATCGTGCGTACCGCCCCACCCGCCGTGGCTTCCGCCTCAAACACCTCGACCTTGAGCCCAGCCTGCGCCAGCACTATTGCCGCCGCAAGCCCGTTCGGCCCCGAGCCCACCACGCAAGCTTTCCTGTCATCAGGCATGTAGATTGGATCTTTGTAAATCGATGGATTGAGGAAAATTTGTATGGGAGAGTTGAAAACTCTGCGACATTCTGCCACCTATAAAATGCCCGACTATCAAATAACACATCTCCCAATTGCTACCCTACCTAGTCACTTCATTTGTCGCCCCGATTCGATTGTCGGCCATTCCACAACTTTGACCTCGCCGTTCGAGGTTCGTTCTAGCGTAGGAGCGTAGCGTCCCACCAGCTGCCGTCGCCACCACGCTCCAGTTGAGCGTTTCTCCGCCATCGTCGTGAACCAGTATTGCCACAGCAAGACACGAATCTGTTGTGGCGGTTCCTGCCCAAAAGGATTTCCGGCAAAAAGTGCTAGTACGTCCTTATCATTTGCAAGCAACCTCACTTCAGCGTTAGGCACGATCGGGTAGTCGCGCCAAGATCCGAGCGAAGCAAACCACAAATTCCAATCGAATCGTGGTTGATAGGGTGCGTAGATTCCAGGTGGCCGATTCAACTCCTGGGGCTTGTAGCGAAACGGATATGAAACCCAAGTCTGTCCATCATTCGACCCTTGGAATTCAATCTCAAACCGTCCACGTGTCATCACCGCGAAGAGCCCGTAACTGTTCGCGATCCGAAACGGCTCCAGTGCGATCACCGGAGCCCTCGGGAGCGGCACTTTCATGAACATCCAGGCCAGTTGCGCCGTGGTCGCGTATGCAACTCCACCCAGAAGGAGCGCGCTCAAAGCGAGCTCGATAGGGCGGCGCCAGCCCACCGAAGTTCCAAAGGATTCCAGGTCTCGCTCTCGCTCTCTAGTCTCCTGTGAATCCAACGTTCTGCATAGTCGGTTCGACCATCGCCTCGGCGTAATGTTCATGATGAACTGGTCATCCAGCAACAGCACGCCCATGGCAAGCACAAGATAGTTCAAGAACGTGTAGTTCGCAGTCAGGATGACCCCGATTTGCCAGGGAGTGACCAGAAAGAAGCATGCAATCCTCCACCGGCGGGGAAAAAACAGCATCCACACTAACCCAAGTTCCATCGCGAGTGTTGCGTAGACGGTGGCCGCGTGAAACGAATGCGGCAGGTGCTGCACATACCATCCAATCCACGTGGGCAAGGGGCCGTTCTGGTAATACTCGTCCATAGCGGTGAAGTTCCGCCACTGGGGATCCCCGCTCAGCAGTTTCACTACGCCCGACTGAAAGTAAATGCGAAACCATTCCCACTGCAGCAGGAACAAACTGGCCCGCGATGTCGGATGCTTTACCCCCAAGCCAGGGCGCAGTCCCGGCGGCGCAAGAAAGAATGAAAGAAATCCCGCTTCCAATAGCATGCCGTCCGATTGATATCCTGAAAAGTCCTGCGCCGCACTTACAAAGGAAAGAAAGCACACAAAGCAGATCACCAGCATCGCTCGGGGCCAAACGTTCAGCAAAAGCAGAATGGAAGCGACCATCCCTACCCAACACAGGGCCATCAACATCACGGATCCGCCCGACCACCACAAGAGCGTGGGCGCGTACCACAATCCCCGCCAAAGTCCCAGGGTATGTCTGACCGCCTGCAGGTAATCGCCAGCGGGAGAGATGCCGCCCGGAGCAATCAGCCCACGGATTTGAAAGACAAGCGAGAAAAATGCAGAAAAGTAAATCGCGCCAAGTGCGCGTAGGTAAAGCCATCTCGGCAAGGCGCGATCCGCAATTCCTCGGCTCCCAGCAAAGAGCCAACCGAGAGCCGAGACAGGAGACCAGCGCATGGCGTTGCATTATACGAAGGTACGGTCTTGGCGACTTGTGAGCGCACCAGCAAACAGGTCGCAGCTACCTCAGCATGCTAGGTGGAGTCCGGGACTCCGCCGCGGTGATGAGCACTGGTATGACAGCGAAGTGGCAAACTCTTCGGTCTTTCATCCGATCTTGGTGTCCATTTAGTGTGCTACCCGTAGGGTTCCAGGGAGAGTAGGGGGATCTTGCGAGACTTTACAGAGTCACGCTATTTCGCCGTTAGACAACCGGTTGGAAGCTAAATCATGTTTTTACAATGGGTTGTAGGTTTCGGTTCGGAAGAATTCGGCTTACAGGTCCGGCTGCCAACAACGATTCTTATTTTTAATTGTTTAAGGAACCAAGCCCATTGATTGTGACGCGGGTGTGCCCTTCTCACTGCTCCAGGTCGCTGAAACTTATAGGCCAGCATTTGGTGAGTGAACCCTTCGGTACGCTATTCAGAGCAAGATCCCTCGAAGAATGATGCTCGCAACCGAGAAGTAGATGATCAAGCCTGTGACATCAACCAGGGTCGCGACGAAGGGAGCGGATGCGCTTGCGGGATCGAGCCCGCAGCGGCGAAGGATGAACGGCAACATCGATCCCGCGGTGGTACCGAAAAGAACTACTCCGACGAGGCTACATCCGATAGTGAGGGCCACGACCATGTAGTGCGGTCCGTATGTCCCGCGCAACGCATGCCAGAGGAAAATCCGCGAGATCCCAATGATCCCGAGGATGGTTCCCAATGCAACCCCAGCCGCCAGCTCTCGTCGAATGACGCGATACCAGTCGCGCAGTCGAATTTCCCCCAACGCCATCGCCCGGATGACAAGGGTGGTCGCTTGCGAGCCCGAATTCCCACCGCTACTGATGATTAGCGGAATGAACAGAGCAAGCACAACGGCACGCTCGATTTCTGCGGAAAAGAAACCCATGGCGGTCGCCGTTAACATCTCGCCCACAAAGAGAATGGCAAGCCATCCTGCTCTTTTGCGAACCATCTGTCCAAACGTCACTTCCAGGTAGGGGCCGTCCAGTGCCTCCATACCGCCAATCTTCACGATGTCCTCGCCAGCCTCCTGTTGCACGATCCCAGCGACATCAGAGCTGGTGATAATACCTACCATGTGTCCTTCTTGATTCAGCACTGGTACCGCCAGCAATCGACGCTTCGCAAGCAATTGCGCGATGACCTCCTGGTCAGTATCTTCCAATACTGAAACGTAGTCGGTATGCATGACCTCACGAACTTTCCGTGATCTTTCAGCGGAGAGAAGTTCGCGGAAGGAAATCACCCCTAACAGATGTTCCAGATCGTCGAGCACGTACGCGTAGTAAATCATCTCGACGAGGCCAGCCTGTTGACGGATCTCTCCTATGGCTTCTTCGACAGTCATGTCAGGTGAGATTCTGACGTACCCGGCATGCATGAGTGCGCCCGCCTCATCCTCCGGATAGGGAGCCGCCGGTCGGCCATGGCGGCTGCGTTCCGCAACCACCGTCACTTCCATCTCGCTGGCTTGCTGGAGGACTTGATCCGTGAAGTCCAGGCCTGGGAACCAGCGTCGTTGAGGTCCTGCGGCGCGGTTCAGGAATAGTTGGGTGGCACCATTCTTGCGCGCATAGTCCACAAGAGTTTGCGCACGATTCTTGCCGTGAATGATCTTTGTGCGAATGTGTAAATTTTCGGCGAACCGGAGGTGGCGTTCGACGGTTGGCCGATCCTCGGCCGGCAAAGCAGACGATTCCTCTTTGGAATAGACATACACCGCGATACAAACGGCATGCAGATGGTCGGCCACGCGGCGGGCGCGGCGTAACAGGCTGGCGGTCGATGGGTCAGCTGTGACGTTGACCAGGATTTTTGGGGATTGTGCGTCGGGTGGTCTCGTTTTTCCCGCGTGTCTCCCTTCCAGAGCTTGTGCTGCCTGACGAATAGCCAGTTCCCGCAAGGCAACCAGAACGGGTTCCTGAAAGAAGCGCTCTGATTCGGCTTTCACTTTGTCTGGAAAAATTACGCCGCGTTCAAGGCGGTGAAGCAGCGCCCTCGGGGTGACGTCTGCAAGGACAACCTCGTTTGCCTGCTGGAAAAACCAATCGGGCACGGTCTCGCGGACTCGGACTCCAGTTAGCTGCCAGATCTGGTCGCTCAAGCTGGCCAGATCCTGCACGTTCATAGTGGTGAGAACCTCGCTGCCAGCTTCCAGCAGCGCCTGGACGTCCTGCCAGCGCTTTTGCCGCGCCGAGCCAGGGGCGTTGGAGTGCGCCAGTTCGTCCACCACACAAACTTGCGGACTCCTTCGTAAGACCTCATCGACGTCTAACTCTTCTGCAGGGCCGCCTCGATGGCGCACCTGTTTCAGAGGAATGGCCTTTAGACCGGCAAGACGATCGCGAATGTCCTTGCGTCCGTGCGCCTCCACACACCCGACCAGCAGATCCACTCCACGGGCGTTCAACTCACGGGCATCCTCAAGCATTTGATAGGTTTTTCCAACACCTGGAGCGTAGCCGAGGTAGATTTTGAGATGAGCTCCAGCGGTCAGATGAGTCATGGGAATTTGCCCTTCGTTCAATGTGGAAAGACACGAACGTCCATACCGGTGGCTGCCCGGATAAGCCGGCTCACCGGCGTTCCCCACAAGCGCGTTCTCCAATCGTTCTTCTTGCTGTGCCCGACAAAGATCTGCGTCACGCCGTGGGTGCGTGCATATTGCACGATGGATTCGAGGGGATCATCGGCATCCAACAGGTCCACTCGGATACCAGCGGCGCGTGCGAGCGCGAGTTTTTCTTCCATCTCTTTCTTGTCCGCCTGCGAAGAGTTCGGAGGTCTCACGTAAATCGCCAGCACATCGCAATGAAAGCGCGCTGCGCTTTGCCGGGCGCTGGAGATCATGCGCTCCGCGTTAGCGCGCGGCGTCAGGCAGACTAAGAAGTGCTCGTGGGTACGCGATGTGGGCTCGATATCGTGCGACTGCAAATAGCGCTGCAGGCCCACATCAATCACATCGGCGGCGAGAACCAGGGCCATTTCCCGGAGTTCTGATAGCTCGGGCGGAGCTCCCTCGGTGGGCGCATCGACGACCACGATTTCATCCGCTGTGTTGAGAAACTCTCGGGGAACGATTTCACGCACCGGTCTGCCGGTCAGCTTTTCAACTGCTTCACGCTGGTCGTCGATGTGCTGTAGATTCACGGAGGCCACGACGTTGATTCCGTTTGCCAGTAACTCCTCGACATCCTGCCAGCGATGCTCTTTCCGGCCCCATGGGCAGTCGTAAGCCAGCCCGTCAATGATGCAGATCTGGGGGCGACGGCGCAGAATTGCCGGAACATCTATTACTGCCACGCCCTGAACGTCGAGAGTGGGGACTATTTCGAGCGAACTCAGAATTCCCTCGATTTCTGGTGGGACTTGAGGCTGGAGTGCCCCGACGACTACATCTTGCCCCCGCTCCTTGCGCCTGCGCGCTTCATCAAACATGCGGAAAGACTTGCCAACGCCGGAGGCATACCCGAGAAACACTTTCAACCGACCGCGAGCGGAGTACGGCTGTGCCGTATCTAGCCGGGTTGGATCGGAGCTAGGCATTGGCTGAGGATTGTAGCGCCTTGTGCGGCAGGGTTAAAACTTAAAAGGCCGCCCACTCGTGAGCGGATGTCCTCCTCCAATTCAAGCGCGTTCTCACCCCGGTCATCGTTGCGGATGCGGATCGCATCATCGATGCGCGCGAGAAAAATCTTACCAGCGCCGATCTTGCCGGTATGAGCTGTTTGGCTGATTATTTGCACAGCCGTGTCCACTATATTGTCGACAAGCACCATTTCCAGCTTCACGTTGGGAATCGGATCCACGGTGTAATCGCGTCCACGATAAATCTCTGTGTGACCCTTCTGCCACCCGTGACTAGGAAAAATCGCCAACGAGCGATTGAAGCACAACGATAACTAGGTAGAGGAAGCTTACAGTCGGGAAAATCAGCTGCAGGGAGTAGCAAAATCCGGTTGCTATTGCTACGACCATCGTACCGGGACCACGCTTTTCAGTCCTACCCTTCGCAAAAACTTGTCCGAGTTCTCGGAAGATGTCTGGTCGACTGACGGAGCAGGCTGCTTCGGCCCCCATCCGCCGAAGCAGGACACAACCAGACTACTCGCTTCCTGATCGGACCAGCAGGAGCGTATAAATCTTCCTGTGTGAAGAGTTGCATAATAGATTTCGTGTTTTGAGAATCCAACCAGCTTGCAGACTGAGGTGAATATCATGACGACCAGACGAAGATTCCTTGGCGTCGCCGCAGCCACCATTGCGGCAGCGAAAGTGGGCGAACCCGCGTGGGCCGCTGAAACCAGGAACGGAATTCCCTATCGCACTCTGGGCCGAACCGGGGAAAAGGTCTCCGTGGTGGGACTTGGTGGATATCACCTCGGGCACACTGGTCTCTCTGCCGAGGACGGTATTCGCATTGTGCGTAAGGCGATGGATGAAGGCATCAACTTTCTCGACAACTGTTGGGATTACAACGGCGGCGAAAGCGAAGTTCGCATGGGGAATGCGCTGCGCAACGGCTATCGCCAGAAGGCGTTCCTGATGACAAAGATCGACGGCCGGGACAAGGCGACGGCAAACAACCAGATCAACCAGTCCCTGCAAAGATTGCAGACTGACCACGTCGACCTGCTGCAATTTCATGAAGTGATTCGCGACAATGATCCCGATCGAATCTTTGCTTCGGGCGGTGCTCTTGAAGCGGTGCTGCAGGCTCAGAAAGAGGGCAAATGCCGTTACATCGGATTTACCGGACACAAGAGCCCCGAGGTCCATATCAAAATGCTGGACACAGCCGCGAAGCACAAGTTCACGTTCGACGCCGTGCAAATGCCGCTGAACGTCATGGACGCACACTTCAACAGTTTCGAAGCAAAAGTAGTCCCGGTTCTTCTCGCGCAAAATATAGGGGTTCTGGGCATGAAGCCGATGGGAGATCCCTACATTCTGCAAAGTAAAACTGTGACAGCCGTCGAGTGTCTGCAGTACTGCATGAATCTGCCTACCAGCGTAGTCATCACTGGTTGCGATTCCCTCAAGATTTTGCAGCAGGCGCTCGACGTAGCCCGCGGTTTCAGCCCGATGACGAAAGCACAGGTTGCCGGTTTGTTGGCAAAAACTGTACAAGCTGCGCAGTCGGGCCAGTACGAACTCTACAAAACCAGCCACCATTTCGATGGAACCTATCAGAACCCACAGTGGCTAGGATGACTGCGGCATGGCGACGTTCGTGCGCACATTTTTCGTGCGCACATTTAGTGGGGGCAGCGCTGCAACAACGAAGCTCGTGGCGTTGGCTGTGGTAGGTGCCGTAGGGACGCCGCTTTCCTAGGTATCCAACTCATCGTGTCGGAACAAGCTCAGGCACGCCAGCCAGTTCTTCGAACTGCTCGCGCGTTAACCGCACGGCCGCCGCCTCAATATTTTCTTCGAGATGCTTCACTGAAGAAGTCCCCGGGATGGGCAATATGATGCGCGACCGCTGAAGCAACCACGCCAAAGCAACCTGCATTGGCGTCGAGCGCAGCGCCTTGGAAATTCGATCAAGAATCCCGCCAGCCACTTTCCCGGCTCCCAGAGGAAACCACGGAATGAATGCAATTCCATTCTGCTCGCAATAGTCCACCACGTAATCCCACTCGCGATCGGCGAAGCTGTAGCGATTCTGCACCGAGACGATCGGCACAATCTTGCGCGCACGCTCGATGTGTTCTCGAGTGACATTCGAGAGTCCTACCAGTCGAATTTTGCCGGTGCGCTGCAATTCAGCCAGCGTTTCCACCGATGCGTCGAAAGGCACACGCGGATCCGGAACATGCAACTGATATACATCAATACTGTCGACGCGCAACCGCTTCAGGCTGCCCTCCACCGCCTCTCGAAGATGCGCCGGAGTCGCGTCGTGCGTCCACTGGTCTGGTCCCGGCCGTTTCCAGCCACCCTTCGTCGCAATCACCACTCCCTTGGCGTCCGGGAACAACGCCTCCGCAATCAACTCTTCATTCACAAATGGACCATACGAGTCCGCCGTGTCGATAAAATTGACGCCCAGCTCCAAGGCACGGCGCAGCACTGCTAACGCTCCCTTCCGATCTTTCGGCGGCCCCCAGATCCCGGATCCCGTCAGCCGCATCGCTCCGTACCCGAGACGATGGACGGAAAGTTCGCCACCCAGTGAAAGATTTTCGGCTAAACTCGCAGACACTTCGTTCTTGTTCACAATTCGCCTCCAAGACGTAGCAGTGCGCACAACTTCAAGCGCAATATCGGGTCAGCCAGTCCGAATAATGACCCTATTTTGATGCGCTGTTCGCGCCTCGGGTCCCAACATTTTGTTGGCTCGTCTTTTGATCTCAGTGCGAAGCCTCTGTGGCTCTCAGTCAACAAGGGACACCGCGTCATCCTTAGAGTTTGTTCGTAGAGGGGATTGGGAGGTTTATGCCAAGCCTGTCGTAAATGGTCGGTCAAATTTTCGGCAAGGAAGCACCCGATCCAGAGGGCTGCAAGGAGATCCAAATTCCACTGGAAGCAACAAGCGATAAAGCGTAACCGACCAAGAATTAAGACTAAGTCCTAAGACCCTACTTGCCTCTCTGCATCAAGACTTTCCCGTATACAACAGCCCAGGGCTGTCAATCGAAATGGCTTCTGCAGGAACACGTGCTCGGGCGCTACACTCTGCTGACTTGCCAACAGGTTGTTCGAATAGCCTGACATGAACACCAGCTTCGTTTCGGCGTGTATTGCGCCGACCTTCTCCGCCAGTTCCCTGCCACTCATCTTGGGCATGATCAGATCTGTGACCAACAGATGGATAGGTGCACTATGTTGTTCCGCTAATTCGAGCGCTTCACTTCCTCGACTAGCCACCAGCATCCTATAGCCGCTGGCAGCGAGGTACTCCGCTGCGGACGAACGCACTGCATCTTCATCCTCGACCAGCAGAATCGTCTCATTTCCACGGATGGCCTCTTCTCGGCTATGACTGCGTGCTTGCATTATCTCTTCCTGCACCCGTGGCAGGTAAATCTTGAATGACGTTCCCTTCCCCACCTCGCTCTTTACATGAATGTGCCCTGAACTTTGCTTGACGATGCCGAATACTGTCGCCAGACCAAGCCCGGTGCCTTTGCCTTGCTCCTTGGTCGTGAAGAATGGTTCAAAAATCAGGGACTTCGTCTCCGCATCCATGCCGCAGCCATTGTCACTGACGACCAGAGCAACATATTCTCCTGACGGCATCGCTCCTTTTGCGTCCCCCTCGAACTCCTTGGGGCCGACGTTCACAGTCTCGATCACGAGTTCTCCGCCGGTCGGCATGGCGTCCCGCGCGTTGATAACCAGGTTCATCACTACTTGTTCGATCTGACTGGGATCAACTCGCACTCGGCCGACGTCTGTACCCAGGATGAATCTCAACTCGATGTCTTCGCTGATCAGTCGCTTCAGCATCTCCATCTGCTCGGTAATCAGAGTATTCAGGTCAATTACCCGAAGCGACAACACCTGTTTGCGGCTGAAGGCCAGCAGCCCCTGTGTGAGTGACGAGCCGCGGTCAGTTGCCCTCACAATCTCGTCCAGATATTCGTGTCCCTTGTCATGTTCTGGCAGTTTTCGATGGAGCAACTCGGCAAAACTGCTAATGGCCATGAGGATATTGTTAAAGTCGTGCGCGACTCCGCCAGCCAACCGGCCGATGGCCTCCATCTTCTGCATTTGCCGAACCTGGTGTTCGAGTTGCCTGTGCTGGGTGATATCTTCGACCGTACCCTGGAAGTAGAGGACCCTTCCCTCGGGATCCTTAACGGCGTGCGCATTCTCCGATACCCAGATGACCTTGCCGTCCTTGCGATAGGCCTGATATTCAAAATCTTCCACGATTCCCCGCTCTTCCATCGATTGCACAAACCGAGCGTGCAGCGAAGGATCTACGTACTCCTGATTGCGGATATCGCGGCGAACCTCGATCAGTTCCTCGGGTGATTCGAATCCCAACATCTTTGCGAGGGCCGGATTCGCTGAAACATATCTACCGTCTGGCGTAGTCTGATAAATACCTTCCACAGAGTTTTCAAAGATACTGCGATACTTCGCTTCCGCAACCCGCAACGCTTCCTCGGAGCGCTTCGACTCCGTAATATCTGTCAAAATTTGATAATCCCTTTCACATTCCGCAGTCCAACTCGTGGGGCGACGGAAGTTCGATGGAATCTTTCTCGACTTGGAGATGCCCCATGTAAGTGGTCTCGAACTCGCCCGCGAAGTCCGCCATTCCTCCTGGAACAAGTCGACACCGATCGTGATCGTGACCGGACGCGACGATCGCCACACCATGCAGCAAGCCTTTTCCATCGAGGCCACTTTCTTTCTGTTGAAGCCGGTTGATCGCCAAAAGCTGACAACCCTCTTCCGTACGGTGCGGGGAGCTCTGGTCAACAATCGTCGCCGCTCCGCACGCATTCCTTTCCAGACGGAGGTGACTTGTATTTGCGATTCCCGCACCAGCTATGGCCGAAGCTGGAATCTGAGCCAGGGCGGCATCCAAGTGGAGGCAGCGGACCTGAAGCAGGGTGACTCTCTGCGCATTCGGTTCCACCTTCCCGGATCCTCCGCATTAATCGACGCGTTCGGGTCGGTCGCGTGGGTTCGGGAGGGGCGGCAGGGAGTTCGGTTCACAAAAATGAGTAGTCAGAACGAACAGGACATTCGGAATTTTATTGCTGCGGCTGACAAATACGATGAACCCGCGAAGTAGTCCAGCCTGCCAGTTCGCACCCTAAGTCAAAATCCGATAATTACGAAATAACGACAGGTCGCCTCTCAAACAGCCACCAGGAAATGTGCCGAGCATTCCTGTCTGCGCGCGGATCGGTGCTCCCTTCTAGGACTCCAAGAAGTCAGTACGTAGCCCCATATAAGCCCCTTTGTGTTAGCTGTCTTGATTACCACAAAAGGGTCCCACTATGTGCGGGTACGATACAATCAACGCCGGAACACCAATCGGACCGCATCGCCTCTCCTTATGCGAAGTGTAGGATGGCTACCCGCGTCCCTTGTCGTATCAAGTGATCGCCCTTTTTCTATCCATTCAGGTTTCCACGCAAATAGAGGCATTTCTGAAAACACCTGTCGCGAAAGAAGTCCATCAGCCCAACCGGTGCCGCAGAATCACCCATGCTCCAAAGCAACACGAAATGCGCGCTCCTCGCGGCATCATGAAGCGACCTTCTGCCCGGCAAGCTTTATAGGCACCGGGGTCGGCCAGTGATGCCAAAAGTAGCGGACCATGACATCTCAGCGACGAACGAGCGGTTAGTCCGAGAGTGCTGCAAGGGTAACGAGGCCGCGTGGTCTGCCCTGATCGATAAATACAAAAACCTGATCTTCTCCATCCCCATTAAGTTCGGCCTTCCCCGCGAGGACGCAGCTGACATCTTTCAGGCCGTCTGTCTCGATTTGCTTTCCAGCCTACCCCAGCTTCGGGAGCCCGACGCCCTTCCGAAATGGATTATGCAGACCACGTACCACAAGTGCCTGCGCACAAAAAAACACAGCCTTACGTTGAGTAGCGACCTCTCGGACGCAGGACCCGAGCAAGCCGATTCCGCGGCATTGCCCGAGGCGTTGTTGCACCAACTCCAACGCGAACAGGTGCTGCGCGATGCCGTCACCGCGCTTCCTCCCCGTTGCCGCAAGATGATTCACCAGCTGTTTTTTGAAGATCCACCTCGACCGTACAATGAGGTCGCCAAGAGTCTCGGTCTGGCCACTGGATCGATCGGCTTCATTCGCGGCCGTTGCATCAAGCGGTTGCGGGAGGAACTCGAAGAAAGAGGCCTGCCTTGAGCGGCGGCAACTCGCAAGCTCAGGCAAACAAGCGCATCCGAAGGATTACACCCGAATTCCTGAATCACCTATATTTTCTCGGCCCCGTGATGCCCTTGTTATACAGTGGGCAATTCCGGTCCTGTAAGTAAACCGACTTTCCTCAGCGGAGGCGAGCGTGAAGCACTTTCACGATGCAGCGTGGGCCGATTTCGTCAGAGAACTCCTCTCTCCGCAGGAGCGAGCGGCCATGCAAGCCCACCTGGAAAGCGGCTGTAAGAAGTGTGTGGCGGCCGTCGAGCTCTGGCGGACCGTCTTCCACATGGTGAACGAAGAAAAGGGCCTCGGCCCACCTGACGACATAGTACGAATAGCCAAAACCCAATTTGCTGCCCTGGCTGCGTTGGGAAACCAACGCGTTCGGCTCGTCTTCGATTCCCTCCTGCAACCCTCGGAAGCTGCGGTTCGTGGCGCGGTTTCCGCTCGGCAATTCCTGTTCGAGACTGATGAACTTTACGTGGACCTCCGCCTCGATCCCCAAGCCGAACGTGTCTCGTTGGTCGGACAAGTCATGGACCGCAGCCATGCCACCGAGGCCGTCCAGGGATTGCCCATTCACCTGCAACAGGGTCCTTTGCAGCTCAAGGCGACCAACACGAATCAATTCGGAGAATTTCAGTTCGAGTTCGACACCGGCACCGACTTCTACATTTCGATTGTCCGGAATGAAAAACCAACCATTGTCCTGCCCTTGTATGGGACTTATCGCCACTAAGCGACTTATGACCCGTGCGTGACTCGCCGATCTACTCAATCCCATACTTCTCCCCTAGAAACGCTTGCAGTTTGCCAGGAAGGACCCGCGCCAGTTCCTGCCAGGTCAGCACCACACACGAAGTTCGCAGCTCAACTGGCCTGATGCATTTCACTACTGCGTATACCGCATCCAATAAATCCGGCCGTCTCGCATCCAGCAAGACGCAAAATGAGCACCCGGCCGCATACGCCCCCAATACATTCCGAATCAGCTGGTACGACTCGTAACCGCGCTCTGTTTGCGGTAACCCCTCTACGTCAAACACTTCGAAGAAGTCCCGATATCGTTCCAGCATCGCCTTCTTCGCACATTGGAAACCGTGTTCTGTCAGCTTCGCCTCGACCAGCAGCTTGCCCAGTCGCATATCGACTTCTGTCCGATCGCCCCGATTGTTCCCCAGCGGCACACGCGCCGGGACTCCAAATTGTGGAACCGAATCCACCTCCAGCCCAAGTGTCGACCTCACCTGCGCCCGTGCCAACACCCTCGGGTAACAAAAGACATTCATCAGAAGAGCGTCAGAACTCACACAGGAATCGAGTTCCCGCCAACGTCCTTGCTCGCGCCGAGGCAGCAACCGCCGAGCACCCGTGTGAATCTTCCCCAGTCGCCGCCGCCATTCCGGATTCCCCGCGATCGCCCGGTAACTGGCCCCCAGAAAGTTGCCGTGCTGGATATTGTCGACTGGCTCGAAGCACACAACCGGTCCGTCGCCATAGCTTAGGCAATGCGGCAACGAACGGCTCTCTGCATATTGCTTGGCGCGATTTGTCAGGTCGCACCTCAGCCTGTGGGCGAAACTCACCAGGGACATCCTTAACAGCGCTAGATTAAGGTCAGGAACTCGCGAAACCTTAACGCAGGACTCACATTGTAAGCGAACAAATAGCGAACGGAGTGCCAATTTTAACTTTCGAAATTGAGAGACTGGCGATTCCCGAGCGGCCTGATTGCACGAGCATCTACCCATCAAGCGTGCTCGCGGAGTTGCATCTAGGTGCAACTCCGCGTGCACAATCCGCCTCCTCGGTTAAGGAGAACGAATCTATTGCTTGTCCGCTCGGAAGAAGAAGTAGTCGGCCGTGTAGGGCACGAGCTGAGTCTGACCCACGGTGCAGGCGGTGGTGGGAACAGCTCCGCCCGCTGGTATTCAAACGTTGGATGAAGGTGGTTTTGGCCAGGAGGTTACCGCCCGTGGGCCCCTTTGCATTCCCGACTGACTGCAACAAGAGGCATTGAATCGAGCCGGTATTCGGGCAACTCGCGGGGTCGGTGCCGGCGTCGATTCCGTTCACCTTTACCATCCACACCCTGCTGCTATCGAGGGAACTCTGCCATGTCGCGTTCCCACTGAGGGGGACGGTGACGCCCGGTTTGGGGTTTTCATTGATGCTCTGGAAGTGAGTGATGATCTGGAATTGCTGCCCGAAGAGATCCGTAAAGAGGGTGGCTTCGGGACGGGCGGTGGGGTTCCAGGCAGTGCCACCAGTGCTCGTGGGCAGGCAAGTATAGCCCTGACTACCGAAGGCGTGGCCGACCAAGTATGCAGAGTTTCCCTCCGGTACTGCAATGGTGTCCGGAGTGGTTGGAGGCGTGACTTGCGCCGCCGCGTGAGTGACCGTGCCGAATGCACATGCAAGCACGAGAGCGGCCGCGAACAGGCTCCGAACTCGCGCAGTCTTCTTGACTTGTTGACTAAAATTGTAGCTCATTTATTTGTTCTCCAATTCTCTGTGTTATTTCACGGTTACAAACGGTTGAGGTTGTTAAGACACACAACTAGCTCGAAGGCTCTTCTTGTCACCGCTTGCAAAGCAAAACAGCCTTACATATGACGAGTTGTTAGTGTCTCTGCTGAACAGTTACTTGCAAGGCGTAATCGGCCTCACTAGACATCACGAGATCTCGAGGGAATTTGCTTTTCGCGGAAGAAGATTTATTCGTAACGTGGAAGGATGCTCCTTGACGAATCGCGCGGAACGAGGAGTTCGTCTGATCGTCGTGGAATGCGTGCTCTCTGACGACATCAGTGCACTGAGGTTCGTTATGCGGAAGTAGTTATTGCCAGACGGGCTCAACAGGATTTGCCTGCAGCACGTAAAGGAGTCGGCGTGTGACTTAGATCGCGGTCTCTCATCGCGGAATGGCAAACCATGCAGGATCGCTGCGTGCTATTTCCTTCCTGGGAAACCAGAGCGTAAGTCAGCCCGTGCACCGACCAGGTAACAACCTTGTAGCCCTCGACCATGCCGTAGTGGAAACTCACCTTCTTGAAATCGACTTCGACTCCTCCGGAAGCGACGGCCACCGAATCGGGCGTCACCATCAGGCTCACAGGGCCCGTCTGCATCTGGTAAGCGATGTAGGCAGCGGTCTTGCCGCCGACTTGCACCAGCCGCGCGCCCTCCAGACGGTAAGGCCGTTCCTCGCCGGGAACCGCAGGGGACGCCGGCAAAGCCAGGGAAAACTGGTGACTTCGCTTTAAACCATTCATTGAGTGTCTGCTGCGAGTCCGAGCGAACGTCGAGCGCAAGATTTCCCTGAGCGTGCTGCCGGTGAGTATTGACGGCGAATTCGGCAAACTTCGGCCCGGAGAGTGGCGTCGGTGATGACGGCGGTATCGTGCCTAACACTCCGACAATCACCATCAGCGCCACCGCTGGAACCAACCACTTCCACTGCAGAACTGGCGCCAGACGTCGGAGGCAAAGGGTCGGATGGAATCGGTTGTCGCTTGGCCTTGACACGGGCCGCGACGGCGCCTTCAGTTCCGCCAGCAGTTTTTCTTCCTGAGGAGTCGGGTCGTCGTCCACCGACGTAGCAGCGCGAAGCAGGGGTCCGCAGTGGTCGCAGAGCGCGGCATGCATGATCAACTGCGTTGCCTTCAACTCCGGCCACAGTCCGGCGGCCACTTCATGCCAGTCGACATCTTCATCTTTGGGACAGTCAGCTCCCGGCGGTGCGGCTTCCGAGACCACCACATTCGAGAGACCGGTTCACGAGTTGCCGGTATTTCGACACCTTCCTGCTGCAATCCGCGCACGACTCCACGTGACGCTCGGCCTCGCGAACGGCGTCCGGAGAAAGCCCATGCAACTCTTGCCCGCGTCTCCGAAGACGAGGGCACGAGAGCGTTAAGCTCTTCGTTATCAATATGTTTATCGAATGGACGTCCCAAATTCTGGACACTCCCCATATAACCAATACGAGTTCCCGAGGGAATTTGCTTTTGGCTCTACTCCCTCGTCATCGTCGGAATCCGAACGGATCCCAAGGATCTGCTCCCGAATGCCATGCTTCAGCCGTTCAATGACGCTTCCAACTCCCTTGGCACCCAGTCCGATGGTCGGCAGGGAGGCAATTTCTTTGGTGCTCATTCCTTGCCGGAAGTAGAGCCAGAAAATCATGCGGTCACGCTCCTGGTCGGGCCCGGTCAAGCAACGCTTCAGGTGTTCATCGATCTCATTCAAAAAGACTCCGAAAGCGATTTTTTCCTGGCTCCCATGAACCTCTTTTCCCGCCTCGGGGTCGACATCGCTCGTGGAAACATGGGGTTGGTCACCGCCGGATGATTGACTATGGCCATGCTTGAAATAGTCGTGAGTGGCATTGGCGGCAGTTTTCTTTAAATATCCCAAAATAGCTTCGGGATGCTGGATAGCAAAGTCCCGCAGGAGGCGGCAGCCGCCTTCCCAGAGTTTGAGGTAGGTTACCTGGATCAGGTCCTCCACCAGGGACCGAGAAGGCTCGCCCCACAGCGAGGCCGTGCGCATAATGGTGAGGCTGATCGGCTTTCCGACCCGGGAAACGAACTCCTCCCATGCCTCGTCATCACAAGGTCCGGCGCAGAGACAGACGACGTCTTTCAGGGACAGAGACGAATATCGCGTCGATCTGGAGGTGTTCGACATTCTATCCGGTCAGAATCGTGGGAGCGGTACGACCAAAGTCGCCACGATTCGGAAGCAATCTGACGCCCCTGCAGGACCTCAAATCGAAACGCCCCCGGAATATTTGGATTAGATGATCGCGGATGGCCACGCTTGTAAAAACTTTGTCACAATGCGGGGGGATGGCACAGACAAGTTGGGGCGAACCGGGGCGCCCCATTCGATTGCCTCGGTGCAACTGTGCTGGATTCGCTGCGCCCCGCACGATTGATTGCGGCCGTCAAAAACGAAGGCCATCACCTTCCTGTAGATAGCCCCCTAACGCAACCCGAACAGCACCCAAGCACAAAGGGCGAATGCCCTTTCTCGAGCTGCACTGCGACCACACTTCCCTCGCCTAGCCACGCTCTCTGAAGTACGGATGTGCGCAGATATAACCTGCAGCTACTTCGAGTTCAAAGCGCACCTCTTCAAAACAGTGGACGCACCGCGGGAAAAGATCGCCGCAGATGACCGTCACCGGGTGAGTTTCCGCGTGAGGCCAGCCGTGAACGGCCCGATACAGGCCGGAATGAGTTGCCCTTTCGCCGCATTGAAAAATCGCTATCATAAACCTTGTCTCGACTACCCTAATGACGCAGATCCGAGCGGTCTGCGAATCAGTAGCGGCCTTCTCGAACCCACAGGCGAACTTGCTCCTCAACCGAAAACGGCTGCTCAGGATTCAGTGCAAACTTCGATTCCAGAGCGAACGCATGGCTTTCCAGCGGAACGGAAAAATGCGCGTTAGTTCGAAGAAAACCTCTGACGAAGAGATCCGCATACTGTTCCAGACCGAGAACTTGAAATTGCACCGCATGCACCAAACCGTGGAACAGGGCGCGTTCGATGATAAGGTCGTTGAACACGATCACGTCGACAAACGTTACTGACGCCATATGAGTAATCGGCGGAAGATTATCGAGGCCCAACACCTGCGCTTGCATGTAAAAAGGAGGCGGAGACACTCGATTCCCGTGGAGTTCGACCGTTCGTACGCGGTCGAGAATACTTTTGGAGAAGAAAGGCTCAAGTTCCGCCTTCTGGCGGACCGTCAGTGCGACACTCCGTTGAAAATAAGCTTGGCGCTCCTTCCAGAGATAATCGCACACTGTCTTGACCGCGTTCCGTAGCTGACGTTCGGTGAGCGGCAGGGTTCCGGTTGGCAATTGGTTCTGGATCGAAAGATAATAGTCGCTGAGTGCGACAGCGGTGCCAATGGCTTTGCGGAGGATGTCGCGTTCTCCGTATTGCGCAAGATCTTCGACTGAAAAGCGCAGGCGTAGCCTGTCGGTGGCGCACTGCGCACTGAGTAGATCGAGCTGGGCGTGGCGCAGCTCGGCATTCATCTGAACGATCGCAACGCGATCGTCAGCGTCCCTCCAACTGTACATCTGCGAAACTCCTCGATTGGGTTTCCTGCGGGGTCTCTTACAAAAACTACGAGAAGAGCCGAATAATGGTATTATGTATACAGCGTTAAGTTTACGCTGTCAACATAAAAATGAAACCGCTTTCAGAAACTCCGGCGGGGAGCTAGAAATGCCCAGACACGCCGATCCCGATCTTGAAAAACGTGTATTGGATACTGCCCAGAAGCTCTGGCGCGGAGGCGGTGACAAGACCCTCAGCATGCGGGCTTTAGCCAGGGCGGCACGTACGAACACACCCGCCATCTACCGCCGTTTCAAGGATCGGGAAGACATTCTTCGCGCTCTGCTGTTACGGGCACGCACAAAGCAGGTGCAGGCAATCCAAGCGGCGCGCTCCTTGGAGGAAGCGCTCGAGTTGTACATCGATTTTGCCCTGCAGAACCCGTGGGAATATCAACTGTACTACTCCCAGCAACACGAAATGCTGCGACCGCCGGTGTCCAGATCCCCGGAAATCGGTCCGGGATTTGTTTGGGTACAGAACCAGCTGGCGGAGCGCTTTGGAGGAGATGCGGGCGACTACGCATCATTGGTCTTGGCTCTGTGGGCGCTTGCCCACGGGACGGTAGAGTTGCTGATTTCGAAAGTGGTGCCTCCGGCCCGTGCAGCGGAACTCCGCGAGGGATGCAGAAGGGCGGTAGGAGTCCTTCTGAGAGAAGCTGGGCAGAAATCAAAACGGTAAACCTTGGGGCGGCGTCCGGCCTTCCTCTATTCGGTTGCGTCTTGCGAATCAGTGCGATGGCGGTGCTGTCGCCGACACCGAGGGCTTTCGCCACCAAAAAAAGCAAGAGGCTACCAACAATGTGTTGATAGCCCCCCAGCTGACATTGAGTTCTACTTTTCCAGCTGTGCCGCGATGTTAATGGCTCCACCTGTAACCTTCATCCTGCGCTGCCAATCCCTGTAACCCGACTTCTTGACAACCACTACGTGATCCCCAGGAGTGACGTCGATCGTTGAAGGAGTGTTGCCTACAAAGCTGCCATCGATTTCGATGTCCGCCTGCGCGGGCGTCGACGAAACGGCAATCTGACTCGTATATGGCGAATCGCTCGACTTCGCGCTCACGTTCGTAAGTTGTGGGCCCTGAGGAGCAGGAGCCGGGGCCGACGCGACTCTGCTGCTGCGCCCTGGCCAATCCTTGGCGATCGCCTCGCAGGCATCCTTTACGGCGTTACCCAATGAGCGGGTGGAATGGCTGACGATCGAGTCCCCGTCGCTGTTGAACACCGCGACCTTGTTGTCCTTCAGGGCGAGTCCCTTGCCGCCCTCGTGATCGAGAAGCACCACGTAGTCCGACCGATCTTGCTTGTTGTTGACCGTAACTTCCGGGCAACGCTCGCCGAAAGTCTTAATGATTTCCGCAGTCTGCGGACGGGCGCCGCCGCTGGTGTGCCCGCCGAATCCAGAACTGGATCCACCGCTGCTTCCGGAAACCTGCCACGACTGGCTGTCGGAAATGAAAACACGCGGCCTTTGCCCGCTCGCGTTTTGTGCGACTGCTGAGATCAGCAGCACGGAAAGCAATGAAACATAAGTGAGAAGTCGCATGAACTCTCCAAATCGAGGGTTGCCAAAGCAACCGACATTGTTCCACGGCGGAAAGGGAAGACCTAGTTACGAAGATTGTTGGACTGGTGGGTATCCCTGTGGGTACGTAAGCCCAGCTTCGCGGGAGCGGCACTCTTGTCGCGTTTAGTGCGACAAGTGTGATTTTCCGGGAGAATATTTCAGACACTACGATACAAATCCGTACTCAAATACTTCAAGCCTGAATCCACCATCAAAGTGACCACTTTCGCGGAAGACCCTAGCTTCTCAGCGACCCGAATTGCAGCGTGTACATTTCCGCCGGAAGAGGTTCCCGCAAAAATACCGTCCTTCCGCGCCAATTGTCGCGCCATCTCTTTCGCTTCCGCCGTCTTCACGGATAAGACTTCATCCACAAGACCTGGCTCCCACAGTGGTGGCAGATAGCCAACCCCGATTCCCTCGATGTCATGCGCGCCAGCATTACCACCCAGTAGCACAGAAGACTCCTCGGGTTCGACCGCAATGATTTTGATTTTCGGGTTGTGCCGCTTCAGTACGGTGGCCACGCCCCGCAATGATGCTCCGGTGCCCACCGACTGGACAAATGCATCGATCTCCCCATTGGTCTGACTCCAGATTTCCTCTCCCAGCGAAAAATAACCGGGGATGGTGTCTGTGTTCGACAGTTGATCGACCCAGTAGGTATTCGGCTTCTGACTGAGTACCCGGGCAGTTTCGATCATGTCCAGGAACAGCTGTTTCGTAAAGTGGCTTTCGTCATAGGGAACAAGTGTCAGTTGGGCTCCATAGGCAACCATGTGATCCAGTTTTTCCTGACTGAATGCCTTGGAACTGACGACGTGAGTGTGGTATCCCTTGGCAGCGCACACCAACGCGAGAGATGCTCCCGTACTTCCTCCGGTGTACTCCACAACGGTGTCACCCGGAGATAGGCGACCGTCGGCTTCCGCCCGGGAAATCACTCCCAGAGCCATGCGGTCCTTCATGCTTCCACTGGGATTTTGCCACTCTAGTTTGGCGAAGATCTTCCCGCAGTTTGCCGGAACAACATGGTGAAGCTGCACCAGCGAAGTGTTCCCGATCGACTGGAGGATCGTACTGCCTGACTCCATCGTGGCTCCTCTTTGCTGCGCGTTTCCGGCTCAGCTTAGGCGCCTATCTAGATTGGAGTTCAAAAACGAAGGATTCGATTCTTTGTGGGGATCTCTTAGTCCGGACAAGATCGATGCGGTCATTTCTTGTTTGCCTCCCGGACCATGTCGAAAATCGTTCACCATCAACTTCGTATTCCTTCACAGCAGGTCCACCGCCCCACAATCAGAAATGGCCCTCCCGCTAAAAGGAAAAGGCCACGCTCATTTCTGAACGTGGCCTTTATTTATGCCGGCAACTACCTACTCTCCCACACACTTTCGCGTGCAGTACAATCGGCCCAGCGGGGCTTAACTTCCGTGTTCGGGATGGGAACGGGTGGAACCCCCGCGGTAAAATCACCGACAACTTGATCGCGCGTTCGGCGCGAAGCTTGTAGCTGTTAGCTCGTGGCTGCTAGCTTGACCCGCTGCAACTTGGGCAAGGGCCAGTGCCAAAAGCTAAGAGCTGATCTTTTTCAAAGACCGTGAGGACGAAGCCTCACAACTGAATAGATTGGGTGACTTTTTGAGTCACTACATCGGCTTTTTCGTCGGCGCCCAGTTATCAGTCTTGCTTCTCAGTCATTCAGGTTCTAACGACTTCCAAACAACATTGCTAATTCCAGTCCAGGTTCGAACTTACGAACTGGCAACTGAGAACTGACAACTGGTTACTGCACCGAGTAAATTTTATGGTCAAGCCGAACGGGCGATTAGTACTGGTAAGCTACACGCATCACTGCGCTTCCACTTCCAGCCTATCAACCAGGTAGTCTTCCTGGGCCCTTCTTATCCCTTACGGGTTGGGAGATCTCATCTCGAGGAGTGCTTCCCGCTTATATGCATTCAGCGGTTATCACAACCGAACTTCGCTACCCAGCCATGCCGTTGGCACGACAGCTGGAACACAAGAGGTTCGTCCATCCCGGTCCTCTCGTACTAAGGACAGGTCCTCTCAAATCTCCTGCGCCCACAACAGATAGGGACCGAACTGTCTCGCGACGTTCTGAACCCAGCTCACGTACCGCTTTAATAGGCGAACAGCCTAACCCTTGGAACCTTCTACAGCTCCAGGATGCGATGAGCCGACATCGAGGTGCCAAACCGGAGCGTCGATATGAACTCTTGGCTCCGATCAGCCTGTTATCCCCGGCGTACCTTTTATCCGTTGAGCGATGGCCCTTCCATGCAGAACCACCGGATCACTAACGCCTACTTTCGTATCTGCTCGACTTGTAGGTCTCGCAGTTAACCACGCTTATGCTGTTTGCACTCGATGGCTGATTTCCAAACAGCCTGAGCGTAGCTTCGCGCGCCTCCGTTACCGTTTAGGAGGCGACCGCCCCAGTCAAACTACCCGCCTTACTATGTTCCTCTCCCGGTTCACGGGGGTAGGTTAGAACCACAGAACTCGCAGGGTGGTATCTCACCGGTGGCTCCTCCAAGCCCGAGAGCCTGGAATCAAAGCCTCCCACCTATCCTGCGCAGCAAGTGCCATAGTTCATAGTAAAGGTGTAGTAAAGGTGCACGGGGTCTTTCCGTCTAGTTGCGGGCAACCGGCATCTTCACCGGCACTACAAGTTCGCCGTGTCGCTCATTAAGACAGTCGCACTTTCGTTACGCCATTCGTGCAGGTCGGAACTTACCCGACAAGGAATTTCGCTACCTTAGGACCGTTATAGTTACGGCCGCCGTTCACTGGGGCTTCAGTTCGAAGCTTCACCTTGCGGTTGACCTCTCCCTTTAACCTTCCAGCACCGGGCAGGCGTCAGCCCCTATACGTCGTTTTCGACTTTGCAGAGACCTGTGTTTTTGTTAAACAGTCGCAGTGCGCATTTCTCTGCGGCCTCTTCGGGCTATGAACCCTAGTGAGGCGACTCTTCTCCCGAAGTTACGAGTCTAATTTGCCGAGTTCCTTAACAAGCGTTCTCACGAGCGCCTTTGGATATTCTCCTCGTCTACCTGTGTCGGTTTGAGGTACGGTTCCCTTACGTTCTCCTTAGAGGTTTTTCTCGGCAGCGGAGAATCAGCAGCTTTCCCCCATACGGGGTACTGTTTTGCGTCTCAGTGATAACTCCCCGACGGATTTGCCTATCGGAGACACCTTACACGCATCAACCGTCATAGCCATAGGACGGCCTGCCTATCTTTCTGCGTCACCCCATCGTGATAACGAACACAAGGGAGCTCCGGAATGTTAACCGGGTGTCCATCAGTTACGCCTTTCGGCCTCACCTTAGGGACCGGCTGACCCTGAGCGGATTAACCTTTCTCAGGAAACCTTAGACTTTCGGCGCGGAGGGTTCTCACCTCCGTTGTCGCTACTTATGCCGGCAGGGTCTCTTCTCAACCGTCGACCAGTCCTCTCGGTCTGGCTTCAAACTGTTGGGAATGCTCTCCTACCACGCACCACCTTTCGGTGATGCATTCGCTGCTTCGGTACCAAGCTTAAGCCCCGTTATATTGTCGGCACCGGGCCGCTTGACCAGTGAGCTATTACGCTTTCTTTAAAGGATGGCTGCTTCTAAGCCAACCTCCTGGCTGTCTGGGCGTCCCGACTTCCTTTCCCACTTAGCTTGGATTTGGGGACCTTAGCAGGCGATCTGGACTGTTTTCCTCTCGACGACGAAGCTTAGCCCCCGCCGTCTGACTCCCGTGCTGGTTGTTCAATGGCATTCGAAGTTTGATTGGATTCTGTAAGCTGGAAAGCCCCATAGTCCATTCAGTTCTCTACCACCACGACAAATCACACGAGGCTAGCCCTAAAGCTATTTCGGAGAGAACGAGCTATCACGGAATTTGATTAGCCTTTCACCCCTACCCTCAGCTCATCGGAGCTTTTTTCAACAAACACCCGTTCGGCCCTCCAGTGGGTTGTACCCCACCTTCAGCCTGGCCAAGGGTAGATCATCCCGCTTCGCGTCTATTCCTGCCAACTGATTCGCCCTATTCGGACTCGCTTTCGCTGCGGCTCGCTTACGCTTAACCTTGCTGACAAGAATAACTAGCCGGCTCATTATGCAATAGGCACGCGGTCAGACTTTCC
>CAWJDR010000002.1:30000-223789 GCA_963841655.1 uncultured Acidobacteriota bacterium
TCCAACGTGATCGTGCCCTGTCCGTCCGGGTCTTCGTACTCGCGCTCACGCGTTCGGCATGTGCTCTCGCGAGCCAGGATCGCAACCCGTGGGTTGAACACGTCGAAGATGAACCTGCCGCCCGGCGCGAGTTGGCGCCTCACATTGCTAAACAGCGCGGTGAGTGACCCGGAGTCGTGCAGAAGCTGCATGGAGTTGAACGCCATAAAGATGAGAGCGAATTTCCTCTCGAGCGAGAAGTTGCGGCAGTCACTCTCAACGAATGGAATGGCGATCCCCGCCGCACTGGCTTTTGCGTGTGCACGAGCGAGCATCGACGGACATTGGTCGAGCCCCCCGATGTCGACGCCACTCTGCGCGATCGGAATCGTGAGTCGGCCCGTGCCGCAAGCCAGTTCAAGAACCGGGCCTCCGGCCCGCCCAGCTTCTTCCATGTAGAACGGAATGTCAGCGACGATGTCGTTATTCAACAGGTCATAGTGACGTCCGTCACGATAAAGCGGGATGGATTCAGGTTTGGACATGGGTTCTTGCTCCAATTTCGATTGAGGCGGCTTCTACTAATCGCCGCTAGAAGCAGGCTCCTCCGCCTGCGCTTCAATTGGCCTCTGAATCGCAGGTTATAAGAGTGGCGTCTGGGCGCAGCGAGAGTCGGATTAAGCGCCACAAGTTGCGGACAGGAGTGTCGCACCCACACAACTGCGAACACTCCCGTCATCAGTTGACCCACGCCGTCGACTCCAGCGTGCGGATGTAGTCGACGACCGACTCGGACCAGCCGTCGATGTGCGTCCACTTGCCGTAGCCGATGCCGTTCTGGTAGCTCGCCACGTTGATCACGTAGCCCTTCCCTTTCGGGCCGGGGACGGAGTCATGCGCCTGCTCGTCGGTGATCACGATCAGGCGGTCGTACCGCTCCCTGCCGTTCAGCTCCTCGACCGCCTTGCCCAGGTAGGTCGCGCCGTGCGACTGCGACTGATCGATTGCGTCGCGCAGGGCAAAGCTACGACGCGCTGGCACCTCGACCAGAGCGTTCGAGAAGGAGTAAACAGCGACCTTCTCGGCAATCTCGCGCAGCAACACCGCGAGACCGTACGCCGCGTCGGTACGCTGCATCTCGGAACGGCGTGACAGGGGCGCCGTCATCGAGCCCGAGATGTCGACGAGCAGTGCGGTCTTGCCCGGGAGCTTCGCGTTCTCCTGCGCCGTCTGTCCGGCGACGCAATTCAGCATGGCCTGCTCAAGCGTCGGCTCCCACTGCGGCGCGTAGCGCGCAGCAGCGAGAAAGCGGAACGGCAGCACGCGCTGCGTGTTCATGCCTTCGAGCGAAGAGAGCACGAGCTTCTCGTCCACTCCGGCCTCGCGCAGGTTGCGGAGGTTGCGAAGCAGCGCGAGCGCACCCAGCTTGTTCTCGGCGAGCAGACGCTCCCAGGCGGCGCGCTTGTCGCGGCCCGTGGCACCCGCCGAAGAGAGTGCGACCTCCCAGGTGTCGGGCACAGCGAGACGTCCCCAGATCAGCTTCTTCCACACTGCGGCCTGCTTGTCATCGCGCGGCTTGGCGTGCGAGAGAAACAGGACGTCGCGCAGCTTGACGGGTCCGCCGCGATCGTACTTCGCCAGCTGGTACTCGTCGAACTTCGGGAAGGCCGCGGCCAGTCCCTTCTTCACCTGGCCCGACAGCGGCACGCGCCCGTCCTTCCAGTAGATGGCCACGAACTCGCAGAGTTCGTCGGCACGCTGGATGACGCGCTCAAGCGTCTCGGCCACCAGGCGCACGATGTGTCTTGTGCTTCGCCATCTCGCGCACCAGGAGCAGCGGCGCGTGACGCAGCTTCATCTGCTCGCGCGCCTCGACAGCGAGAGCCGCGACACTCTCGACCGCAACCTTGGGCACCAGTTCAGCGATGCGGCCGGCGATCTCGACACCGTCTTCGTAAAACTGCTTCTCCCAAAGCAGGCAGGCCAGCACCGAACGCCGCAGCTGCAGTTCGGGAGAAATGTTGCGTGCAGGCGCGCCCTCGTGCGTGCGCACGCCGCGCGCGAGATTGAAGAGATTCAGACGTGCCATCGTTTAGCTCCTTAATGCTAGCTTCTGCCGGCTAGCTTGTGTTTTTGTAAATCGGAACCGCGGGCTCGTACTTTTAGGACAAATCGCCGGAGAAGCAGGCAACGACGTTGTTACGTCGGATGCTCTTACTGCTGAGCTACACGATGCCACGCTAAGACGTCGACCGCTTTCGCGCACGCGACACCTATAGCGGGATTTAACTCCACGACCTTCCGATTACGAAGGAACCGTAGTCTTCACCACCGGCGAATCGTAATTACTTCGAAGGGACAATCTCAAGTTCGCCCTCCGTCACCGTGTCGGGCTCCGTGTCAGACGCAAAGCCCATTGGACGGTTGATGTCCTTCGTGCGAATAATCCAAGCGATCTCTTCCATGTCCCGCTTGCTGGGGACCCGTTTATCGCTGTAGTCAGTGCATTGACTTACTTTGAACGGGACCGTACGCGCCGGAGTCAAGAACGCGCAGAGCACGACTTCCTCACTCTCCGCAAAACCTCTTTGAATGTGCGCCCAGTAGCAGGAGTGGCAGAGTGACTCGCTGCCTTGATGCGTGCCTGATCGGATTCGGATTACTGTCATAAGTTCTCTCTTCTTGCTAGGCAATCCTTATCGGATACGTACAATCGCGGGTATCAATCCCGCGTCACCTATCAAAAAAGCCGGGGAACAGGCGACAAAGGAACATGAGGTGCTCTATCCACTGAGCTACACGGGCACAATTCCCGTGGCAGGATTCGAACCTGCGACCACCCGCGTTCGAGGCGAAGTAACCCTTGCCTTCACCACCGGCCGAATTGTTTTGCAACAGCGTTTGGTTGACTCGCCGGGGAACCTACGAGAAGAGAGTCGACTCGGGAGAAATCTCGAGGTATCTGGTATTTCGGGGCTACGCCCCCGTCCCTCGAGTTTCTGAACCCCGGCAGGAGTCGCCACCCTGCGCGTCATCGTTTGGTGCGACGTAGCTCTTCTTTTTCACCCCTGACGAAACGTATATGGGCGGACAACTTGGTCAGGGAACATGCGGACACGGCGTTGGGGAGTCGAACCCCCGGTGTCCCGAGAGACACCTCTGCCAGAAGTATCCGTGGCCTTCACCACTGACCCTGTGAGGCTAAGCTGGGGGAATCGTCGACAGCGGTCTCGGTCGATTGATAGTCGAAGGAACCGCGGCCTGCGCCACCCAGCGGGGTTTTGGTGTTACCTGGATTGCAGTGGGAGGTAGTTAGTAACTGACGTTACTAAGTGACGCCCACATGCAACCCAGGCCGTCTAGCGGCCGGCATTGCGTTAACGCGATGTGTGTCTTAAACCGCAACAATGGGCGTCCTTTCTTGTGAAGATGTTTCAAGATGCCATGACTTTAAAATTTGCGCAAGAGAGAAAACAGAAAAAATTGTAAGAAATTTGTCGTGTCGCGAGATTTTGTTAGGAAGACGTTGCTCACGAAGTACTTGGCGAAGAGTGATGCGTCTGACGAGTGTTGATTGTGTGCGCGACGGGCGACAATCCCCGTCTCTCCACCAGGCGCAAGGGATTACTGCTGGGGGTTTTGTGAGCGAGGCCTAGGGCATTTTGCCGGGTGACCATCTTTTGATAGCTTGTACGACGCCCGTAGAACGTATCCCAAGGAGACTCCCGGTTGAACTATCCCAAGGCCGTGCTATTTGTCCCCATTCTGGCTTTCCTCTTCAGTTCGACAACGTCGGCGCAGATTGATGACGCGACCCGGCAGCTTTCTCACGACATCTTCAAACAATTGATCGAGATCAATACCACCGATTCGGTGGGCAGTGTCACTGCAGCGTCCGAGGCCATGGCGAAGCGCTTTCGCGACGCGGGATTTCCCGAGAGTTATTTGCAGGTCATCGGCCCCAACGATCGCAAGAAGAACTTGGTGGTCCGGCTCCGCGGCACAGGCAAGCACAAGCCCGTGTTGCTGATCGGACACCTGGATGTGGTCGAAGCACGGCGCGAGGATTGGACGACCGATCCCTTCGAGTTCGTGGATAAGGATGGCTACTTCTACGGACGCGGCACGCAGGACATGAAGAGCGGCGACGCCATCATGGTCACAACCCTGCTGCGAATGAAGAAGGAAGGGTACGTGCCCGACCGCGACATCATCCTGGCCCTTACGGCGGACGAAGAGGGCGGGAAATCGAATGGAGTGGACTGGCTGATCAAGAATCACCGCGAACTGATCGACGCGGAGTTTGTTCTGAACCACGACGGCGGCGGAATTCTGACCGACCACGGGAAGGCCGTTTTGATGGCCGTCGATGCAACGGAGAAGCTTTATGCCGACTACCAGTTGAGCGTAACCAATCCCGGTGGACACAGCTCGCTGCCCGTGCCGGACAACGCCATCTACCACCTTGCCAACGGTCTGGTGCGGCTGGAACATTACGAGTTTCCGGTTGAATTGAACAACGTCACACGCGCCTACTACGAGCGCATGGCCGAGGTTGAGAAAGGGCAGCGCTCCGCGGATATGAAGGCGATTCTGAAGACGCCGCCGGATCCCGCAGCAGTCGAGCGCCTCTCGCAAGACGCCATGGATCACTCCAAAATGCGGACTACCTGCGTAGCAACGCGACTCGATGCCGGGCACGCCAACAACGCTTTGCCGCAGATGGCGCGCGCGAATGTGAACTGTCGCATCGCGCCGGGGAAATCGTCTGAGGACATCCGGCAGAAACTTATCGAGGTTCTGGCCGATCCTAAGATCAATGTGAAATATGTGGGTGCAATCGGTGAAGTGACGGATCGCGGTTCGCAGAGGCAGTCCTATGCTCCGCCGCCGTTGCGTCCCGACGTGTTCCAGCCTCTCGAGAAAGTCGTCAAGGACATATGGCCCGGAACGCCCGTGATTCCAACCATGTCCACCGGAGCATCTGACGGCGTGTACACCAATGCAGCGGGATTCCCGACGTATGGGATCAGCGGAACTTCGGAGGAGCGCGGAGACCACCGGTCTCACGGTAAGGATGAGCGGATAGGCTCCGAGGCGTTTTACAAGGGCGTTGATTTTTATTACCGATATTTGAAAGCCGTGACGACGGAGTAGGCGAACTCTTCCGGTCGTTGCGTATTAGCGAAGCGAGTCGAAACGTTTTTGGCCGCAAAGGGTGTGCGTCCACAACAAGGCAGTGTCTGCTACACACCTTTTTGTTGACATTCGCTTTTTATTCGCTCACAATGCGCCTATGGCAATCACGCGTCGACAGAGAGAGTTGTACGACTTCATTTCGCGATTCGTGGCAGAGAAGGGATACTCGCCGTCCTTCGAAGAGATCGCCGAAGGGCTGGGGCTGAATTCGCTCGCGACGGTGCACAAACACGTCTCGAATCTCGAAAAGAAAGGATTGTTAACGCGCGACTACAACCGCAGCCGTTCGATCGACCTGGTCGCCCCCAAGGGCAAGCTTAAACAATCGATGGCGGTGAATACGGGCCTGGTGCTGCCAGTGTTGGGACGGATTGCAGCAGGGCGTCCGATTGAGGCGGTCGAGCAGCGCGATGGCAACACGATTTCTCTGGCTGACTTCGTGCGTTCGAAGGAAGTGTTTGTGCTCGAGGTACGCGGTGAATCGATGCAGGACGAGCACATCATGGACGGGGACTACGTTCTGGTCGAGAAAACGAAAGTGGCACGCAACGGAGAACTCGTCGTCGCCTTGGTGAACGGGGATGAGACCACGCTCAAGCGGCTTTATCGCGAGGGGGAAAGGATCCGGCTGCAGCCTTCGAACGAGGCTATGCAGCCGATCGTTGTTCCGGCCTCGGCGGTGGAGTTGCAGGGCAAGGTAATTGGAGTTTTGAGGAAGTATTGAAAGCAGGCTTTGGGCTCTCGGCCTTTGGTTCAGCCCCGGTCTTTAGACCTTCGTGCTTTCTGTCGGTAACATTTAAGTCTGTCTTGCAAATCATCTTTAACGCGTAGGTGTGGAGTTCTCCATGAAGACTTCTCCGCGGCTTGAACAGTTCGCTGGCCAGCGGGGTCCTTCGACTGCGTTCGGTTGTCGCCTCACTTCTCTCAGGAATGACAGATTGAACGGATGAAGCGAACACGGCCAAGAATTGAATCCAACCTAACAGCGAACTCCAAGCTTCAAAAACTCGTTCCGAAAGAAAAACGCCCGGCCGCGGAGCTGGGCGTTCGCACGTCCTACCGAAGATGATTAGCCAACGTGCTTGTCGAGTGCCTTCTGGATTTGTTCCTTGGGGACGTAGCCCACGATCTGTTCCTTCACCTGGCCATCTTTGAAGACGAGCAGAGTGGGAATGCCACGAACGCCGTAGCGCATCGGAGTAGCTGAGTTGCGGTCGACGTCCATCTTGCCGACCTTCACCTTGCCCTGATACTCGGTGGCCAACTCGTCCACGATCGGGGCGATGGCACGGCACGGGCCGCACCACGTGGCCCAGAAATCGATCAACACGGGCTTATCGGATTTCAATACATCAGCGTCGAAGTTTGCATCAGTGACTTCGACAATTCCATTGCTTGCCATTGTTCCTCCCAGATACCTCGTTCCGGCCCCGGTTTCTAAACTTGCCGGCCGTGGCACCGGTAATGAGTGCCGCCCATCTTGCGGGCAGTTGATTCTAACACTCGATATAGATGCGGCACAGTGATGGAAGGTGCAAGTGCAAGTAGGCCTCAGGTCGCAGGTCAGATTCCAGGCTCGGAGGCTTATGTCGGGCTTGGCGTTTTCGGGGTGGCCTTTCCGTAGAAACCGCTTGCATTCCAAGGGCTGAGGGCGAGAAGGAATCCAGCCGCGTCGAGCAGGAACGGCGGTGAAGGCTACGAGCTGAAATCAAAAAGCGTCCTGAACTTAGTCCAGGACGCCTCGGCAGCCCTCCCCCAGAACTGCCAAACCACGAGTGCATCGTACGTCGAGAGTGTTGGAGTGTAAATGTCACTTTCGTAATTCACGATTTTGATGAGTAACCTGCTGCCGTCTAACGAAAGTAACAAAAATCTAACGCGTGCCTGGCAGCGCTTTGCACTCTTTATTTTTCTGAAAGCAAAAGAGAAAAACCCTCCAGGAAGTATTGGCGATGGCCGTCGGTTACTTCAAACTTGGCGTCGCCGGACTTAACTTTTTTCACCGCTTCGTTGAGGCGGGTGAGGACAGGCGGGGCGGCAACAGGTACGTTGTGTGAGGGTAGGAGAAGGCGCAAATGGGGGACAAGTTGGGCCAATCGCGTCACCGAGCGCCCGTAGGCCCCAAAGTCGGTTTCGGGCGTGAAAAGGTAGATCGGGCCGGGATAGAACGTGTCGCCGGTGAAAAGCAGTCCGTGCTGGCGGTCGAGTAGCGCCAGCGAGTCGGGCGTGTGGCCGGGAGTGAACAGGATTTCGAGCTGGCGACCGCCTAGGTCGATCTTTTCGCGATCGTGAATCCAGTGGGTCACCTGCCAAGTACGTTTTATATAGTCGCCGGAACGTACGCCTGGAGGAAGAGTTCCGCAGATGCGTTCGGGAGCAAGCGCGTCGCTTGAGTAGATAGTGGAGTGAGTCTGGGCGCTGGCACGAGAAAAGGGCGTGTCTTCATTCCAGATGTCAGGGAATTCTGCGTTACCGCCCGTGTGGTCGAAGTGCGTGTGAGAGTTGAGCACAGTCACCGGCAGCTTGGTCAGACGTGTAACTACTTCGCGGATACTCGCGACACCCAGACCTGTGTCGAAAAGCAAGGCGCGGCGTTTCCCGACGATGAGATAGGAGATGACTTCCTCGAATTGGTGCGGTTCGTAAATCGCATACACCCCCGGCTCGATGCGGTAGACCTCGAACCAGTCGCTGTGAACGTCCACCCGTTGGAGCGTCTTGTACTCGGGACGCGGTAAGGCTCCGCACCAGTTTGGAAGTAGGGGTTCCGGGGGGCGCTGGGCGGAGTTGGATACGGGGAAGAACAGCACAAGAAACAGAGGCAATGCAATCCGCTTGATGTTCAAACGAGACCTCGTGACCTCTCGATTGAACCACAGGACACACCGGGATCACAGCAGGCCCCCGCGCGAGACTCAAGAGAATTACGAAAACAACCGGGTGCAATCCCGGAGGGAGTGCACCCGTGTACCAAGTGTCATGGTTCCAGCGAGCGTTAGAACGTGAACCGCGCGCCAAGTTGGCCAACCCGGTGATCGGGCGACCCGCCGCCGTCGAGGATCTTCCCCAGGTTCGAGTCGACGCCAGTGCTGGGACCTGCAAAGCTGTGACGATTGAAGGCATTGAACATGTCATAGCGAATGTTCAGTTTGAAGCGACCGTCGCCGAAGGTGAAGTATTTGTTGATTCCGATGTCCTCGGTCGCTAAACCAAAGCCGCGGACGCTGGAAAGGTACGTCGGGGAATTTCCGAACTCGCCGTTGGTCGGATTGGCGAAGCACGCCGGGTTGAAGTACGTGCTGCCAATCTGGCCGTTGAAGCTGCCGCTGTGAAGATCGCAACCCGCAACCAGGTTGGGATAGACGTTGTTCATGCCCGGATACCAGTTAGTCGATGTGACGCGCAGTGGCTGGCCACTGTTGTAGTGGAAGCCGCCGTTGATGGTCCAGCCTCCGACCAGCGCGTTGAGGGCATTGCCAGCTTCCGACAGCAGGGACCTCCCTTTGCCAAAGGGTAGATCGTAGACGATGTAGCCCTTGACCACGTGCGTTTGATCGAAGGACGCGATGGTGTGTCGTTCCTTTTCCAGGTTGTAGATGTCCTGAATCGGACCAGCCCACCACAGTTCTTCGAAGGCAGTGTCGGTGTCGCCATGAGACGACGAAAGGTTGTAGCTGCCCTGGAAGGAGAGCCCATGCGAGACCCGCTTGGTCAGCGCGATCTGCAGGGATTGGTAGTCGGAGTTGCCGAGCGGGGTGCCCACGGTAAAGAGTGGACCCCAAGTGGAGGCGACGGTCGGGAAGGGTTGGACCGCCATCCATCCGAAGCCTGCGAAGCCGGGTCTTGTGATCCATGCCCACTGCTGGCCAGATTGCACCACGGCGGTGTAGTCGGAAAGGCGAGCCTGATTGGCGCCAAGGTAGCCGCTCTGTAGATGGTAGCCGTGATTCTGAATCACGTTCACGTTGAGCAGGAAGTCCTTGGTTAATTCGCGCTGAACTCCAACCGTCCATTCCTGGATGTTGCCGAGTTCAAGCGAGCGAGGATCGATACTCACCATGCCCCAGCGGGTGAAGTTGGGGTCCTTGCCGATATCGACGGCTGTGCCCTGGTAGCCGCCGTCCCAGTTGAAGGGTGTCAGCACCTGGTTGTTGAGCACGTATCCCGGATTGAAGCCGTACGGGATACCTCCCCACGTATTCAGATTGAGAGGCACGTAGCGGATGCCATAGGAACCGCGCACGACGGTCTTCGGCGTGAGTTGATACGCTGCGCCGACGTGCGGTGCAAAGTTGTGGAAGTTCTGCTGGCGCTCGAAGGAGTCGCCGCCGTTCTTCGCAAATTCGAGTGCACCGGGCAGACCGGTTGCCGGGTTCGCCAGGGTGGTGTTGAAGTTCGACCAGCGCCCATACTTCTCGTGATAACGGCCGTTGAAGTCCCAGCGCAGGTCGAGGTTCACGGTCAGCTTGCTGGTGACCTTGATATCGTCCTGGGCGTACAGGGAAAGCGTCTTGCGACGGCCATAGGTGTTGTTGGGCTCGCTGATGGAAGCCTGATTCACTTCGCCGAGCAGGAAGCTGGCAAAACCGAAACCGGCATTGCCGCCGTAAGTGCCGGCGGTTTGGGCTGGATCGAAGGCAATGGTAGGAACACCATAGTCGCCATGACTGTTGAACTGCATGAAGCGCATTTCTGCGCCGAATTTCCAGTTGTGGCGGCCTTTCACCCAGGAGACATTGTCGCTGATGATGCCCGTGTTGCCCGCGTAGAAGTCATTGAATTGGCTGCCCAGCGGGCTTTCCGAGATGAAGGTTCCGTCAGCGGCACTGCGGCCCTGGTCACTGTTGATGCCATTGAAGCGGACGATAGGAAAGTTGCCGGCGCCAAAGTCGCCGAGTCCCAGCGTGGAGGACCAGTTGCCCTTCTGCGAGACGGCGGAGCTCGGGTTTCGGAAGCGGTTGAAGGTAACGTTAAAGACGTTCAGCAGGTTGTTGGAGATGGTCCATGACTCGCTGAGCCTAACCGACGGGGCAGTCGTCCTGTGGTTATAGGCGTTCGCGAGAGGTCCACCATCGGCCAAGCCCGGTGCCCAGATACCGCCCTGGTCGGACAGTACCCGCGGGATTGCGGACCAGAGGTAAGACCCGTTCAAGCGGTGCGCACTCGAGAGGTCGTAGTCCAGTTTCACGCTGAAGCTCGCGATTTTGTAAAGCGGCGACGTATTGGCGGGCATCGAGTTGTTGTTGTTCAGCCCGGGCGCCAGCGGTTGATAGGACTGTTTGTAGATGTCGACGATCTTCTGGGAGACCGTGCTGAAGCGGTCGGTAGGAATGATATTGCCGAGAAATACGTTGCCGGTCTGGGGATCGATGATCGCTCCCTTGTAAACCGGATTGCCTGCGCCGTCGGTTCCGAGCGCAGGCTGACTGGTATCGAGCAACGCGCTGAAATCGCCATTCAAGAAGGCAGTCGTCGGAACCGTCTGATTCATGGCTCCCAAGCTGTTGTTCTCGAAGGTATAGCGCTCGGCCGAGGCGTAGAAGAAGAGCTTGTTCTTCACAATCGGTCCGCCGAAGCTACCACCCCAATCATAGAGACGGTCGTCGGGACGGCTATAGAGGTTGCTGAGGAATGCGGCCCGGGTGGGGTCGGTTTGCGCAGGCACGTCCACCGCTTTGTGGTAGTTGTTGCGCCATGAATTGGCGTCGAAGATCTCGTTATGCAGGAAGCTGAACCCGCTTCCGTGCCAGCTATTGGTTCCGGACTTGAGGTTGTAGCGGAAGACTCCTCCACCGCTGTGGCCTTCGTCACTGCGGATGCCGGTGGTAGAGACCTGGAACTCTTCCACCGCTTCAAACGGCGGGCTCGATTCACTGATGTAGCCGCCGATCTGCGAGACGGCCGAAGTGCCGTCGATCATGACTTCCTTGGTCTTACTCAAGCTGCCGGCGATATGGGAGTCGTAGTCGCTGCCCTCGACGCCGGGAACATAGGCGAACATGAAGGTCGACAGGGACCTGCCGCCATATACGTTGAGCGGCAGAGTGCTGACGACATCGTTGGTGAGGTTGGTGCTCACCGTGGCAGTTTGCGTCTGCAGCGCACTGGCGTTGGCTGTCACCTCGATGGTCTCGGCGTTCGCGCCGATGGGCAAAGTTGCATTGATCTCCGCAACCTGCCGCACGTTGAGAACGATCCCCTTCTGCTCGTACTTGCGGAATCCCTCACGGCTGAAGGTCAGGGTGTACTGTCCGATGGGGAGGTTGGTGATGGTGTAGAGACCGAGATCGTTGGTGGTTGAGGTGTTGCGAAGGCTGGTGCCAACGTTGACAGCTGTGACCTGAACCGCGGGGACCACGGCGCCACTGGGATCTCGGACTGTGCCGGTAATGGAGGCTCGGTCAGATTGCGCGACGAGGACTCCGGTCAGCAGAAACAGCGCCATACCGAGAGCGATCAATCGAGAATGCATACAAGCTCCTTTGCTCGCTGAATGGAGATGGAGAAGCAGCCAACCTTCTGGCTTAGGAAACTTCTCCGAAACAAGCCTGGTCTTGAGATTTGGACCCGAGTCATCAAATTTCCTATCTGACACAAACTTGCTGCCTAAACGAACCGAGCGCGACGCGCGGCATCCGCTGAGCTCTCACTTGCGGGCGTACACACGCACATAGTCGACCGCCATGGTTTGCGGATACGTGCTGGAAGCGTCCGGGTTGCCGGGAAAGTTGCCGCCGACAGCAACGTTCAACAAGATGAAGAACGGGTGATCAAATACCCACCGCGTGCCTGCGGGAAGACTGGCGGGCGTCTCGGTGAGATAGAGGTTGCCGTCGACGTAGAAACGGACTGTGGTGGGCTCCCATTCGACAGCGAAGACGTGGAAATCGTCAGAGAATGGAGAGCCAGCGGTATAGATTGCGGTCAGCGGTGTTGCGCCGGAGTAGCCCGGGCCGTGCATGCTGCCATGCACCTTGTTGGGCTCGGAGCCGATGTTCTCCATGATGTCGATTTCGCCGCAGGTCGGCCAGCCAACGGTATCGATGTTGTCACCGAGCATCCAGAACGCGGGCCAGATTCCCTGGCCTTTTGGGACCTTGAGACGCGCCTCGAAACGCCCGTAGGACTGGGTGAAGTGAGCAGCAGTCTTAAGCCGAGCCGAGGTGTAGTCTCGAGTAACCCCGTCGGAGCCCGTGAATGTTTCCTTAAGTACCGTAATGACGAGATTGCCATCTTTCTGGAAGGCATTCTGGGAACGGTTGGTGTAGTACTCGAGTTCGTTGTTGCCCCAGCCGTTGCCGCCAGTTTCGAGAACCCATTTGCTCGCGTCGGGTGTGGCGCCGTTCGTACCGGCGAAATCGTCGCTCCAAGTCAATGTCCAGCCAGTGGGGGGAGGGGGCGGCTGTTGGGGTGAAGCCCCGCACGCCGGCGAGGCGAGGCAAAAACACAGAAGTAGGGTCGCTTTGTGAGTAATGTTCATGTTGCCCATGCAGGGCCAACCGTCCGACCACTCATCTTCAGGCTCTACTAAATCGCTTTACTAAATCGCGGACTTGATGTATCACTGCACGGGAAATGTTGTCAAGCAAATTTGTTCCGCTAAAGCGCTTTACTACAGACGAATCCATTGCACTGCTTTCGAAATCCGCGGTTTGTGACGTATCACACATTCGCTTGTGACCAAAATCTCTAAGTCCTAGTGATGTCAATACGGATAGTGTTATGCTCCCCATTAAAATGGCTGGCCCCGCGAAACCCAAGAAACCCCGCTCCGGTCCTCTCGAACCAACGACCGTGACGTTGAAGTTTCTGGCGGAGTACCTGCATCTTTCGCCGGCCACGGTCTCGCTGGTAATCAACCAATCACCTGCCGCTAAATCGATCCCGGAGAGAACTCAGGAAAAGGTTCTGAAGGCGGCGAAGAAGTTCGACTACCGGCCGAACTTCTATGCCCGTCACTTGAGCAAGAAGCGGACTTTCACGATCGGCGTGGTGGTGCCGGAAATCAGTGAAGGATATGCCGCTCTGGTATTGAGCGGCGTCGAAGACCGGCTACTGCAGGAAGGCTATTTTTATTTTGTCGTCAGCCATCGCGGGCGGCAGGATCTGATGGATGAGTATCCCCGGCTGCTGATGGATCGTGCGGTCGAAGGACTGATCCTGGTGAACACTCCGCTGCACCACAGATTGGCCGTGCCGACGGTTGCCGTATCTCCGCACGGACGGCACAAGGGCGTGACCGCTATCACGCTGAACAATCACCGGGGCGGATGGCTGGCTCTGGAGCATTTGGCTCACCTTGGACACAAGCGCATCGCGTTCTTCAAGGGCCACCCGGGCAGCGCCGACACCGACTCGCGCTGGGCCGGAGTGTGCGACGCAGCCTCGGAACTGGGCCTCGAAGTTCGACCAGAACTGACATTGCAACTTCAAGGCGGCGGGAAGCAGCCCGAGCCCTCGACTCCAGAAGAAGGGATCGTATACGCCGGGAAACTCCTTGAAACTAGGCAGCGATTCAGCGCGCTATTGGCGTTTAATGATATGTCGGCAATTGGGGCGATCCGCGCTTTCTGCGATGCGGGCTACCGCGTGCCTCGGGACATTTCCGTCATTGGCTTCGATGATGTGCAGACCGCCGCGTATTTGAATCCGCGGTTGACAACGGTGCGCCAGCCACTGCGCCGCATGGGCGAAGCCGCGGCGTTGTCGTTACTGGAACGGATCAGCAACGCGGAAGTTCGATCCGAGGAGATCGTCGTGGAGCCGGAATTGATTGTGCGGGAGTCGACGGGCGCGCCGGACCTAGATGCTTAGCTGCAGAAGCAATGGAAGACGTCTTCAGAAAATTGCATTTCTACACCCAATCGAGCTACTCAAAGTATCTGCCGCGGCCCATCATTCCATTCAGCGCCTCTGCCATCGGCCCCCAATCCGGAAGCCTTCTGAACTACTTCAATACTCACTTGCATTCTGCAAGTGACATTGATAAGGTCTCCCTCTGTGCCTGGGAAACCTAAGTCAACCCGCCGCTCGGGTTGCCCTGTAAGCATTTCACTGGAGAGGTTCGGCGATCGGTGGTCGATGCTCGTGATCCGCGACCTGATGGTTCGCGGACTCCGGACGTTCAAGGATTTCCAGGAATCGGGCGAGGGGATCGCTACGAACATTCTGGCAGACCGTCTAAAGAGGCTGGATGTTGCGGGGATTCTCAGTGCAGAGGTTGACGCGTCCGATGCCAGAAAGGTGAACTACCGGCTGACAGAAAAAGGCATCGATCTGGCGCCGGTGCTTTTAGAGTTGCTAATTTGGGGGGCGCGCCATGAAGAGACGGGGGCTCCTTGTGCCCTGATCGAAAACATGGAGAAGAATCGTCCCCAAGTACTCGCCGAAGCGCGGCGGCGCTGGCTGGAACGCGATTCGACTCCACTCATCCCGAAATTTGAGGACGGGAGTGTTCGTCCTCGGGCCCAACGAACTGGTAAAAACAAAAGAAATTCAGGAGGGAGGAAGACATGAGCAAGGTACGAGTGCTGGTGGGCACACGCAAAGGCGCATTCATTCTTACGTCAGACGGCAAGCGCGAAAAGTGGGATGTCAGCGGGCCGCATTTCACGGGATGGGAGATCTACCATTTCAAGGGATCCGCAGTGGACCCCAACCGGTTGTATGCGTCGCAGACCAGCGGGTGGTTCGGACAAGTCATCCAGCGGTCTGATGATGGCGGCAAAACCTGGCATCAGCCGGGAACCCCTTCGGGCGAAGCGACCACGGCGCCGGACGGGCAACCCAAGGGTGAAAGCAACAAGTTTGTTTACGACATATCCTCTGAAAGCGGGAAGCCGCTGACTACGCACCAGTGGTACGACGGAACACAGCATCCCTGGGAGTTCAAGCGGGTGTGGCATCTCGAGCCTTCGCTGAAGGAACCGAACACGGTGTATGCTGGAGTGGAAGATGCAGCCATCTTTCGCTCAACTGACGGCGGTGTAAGTTGGCACGAACTCTCGGGATTGAGGGGCCACGGAACTGGGCCGAAGTGGCAGCCGGGCGCCGGGGGCATGTGCCTGCACACCATCATTCTCGATCCCAGCAATCCGCAGCGAATCTGGATCGCGATCTCGGCTGCAGGCGCATTCCGCACCGACGATGGCGGCAACACCTGGAAGCCGATCAATCGTGGCCTGAAGTCGCAATACATTCCCGATCCAAATGCTGAAATTGGGCACTGTGTACACCACATCGCGATGAACCCATCGCGTCCGGGGGTACTGTTCATGCAGAAGCACTGGGATGTGATGCGCAGCGACGACGCGGGCGATTCGTGGCGGGAGGTCAGCGGGAATCTACCTACCGATTTCGGCTTTGTGATTGATGTACACGCGCATGAGCCGGAGACCATCTACGTAGTCCCGATCAAAAGCGATGGCGAACACTTTGTGCACGACGGCAAGTTGCGGGTTTATCGCAGCCGGAGTGGTGGAAATGAATGGGAGGCACTCACGACCGGTTTGCCGCAAAGCAATTGTTACGTGAACGTCTTGCGGGATGCGATGGCGGTTGATTCGCTGGACAAGTGTGGCATCTATTTCGGCACCACCGGCGGGCAGGTCTATGTTTCGCCCGACGCGGGAGACAGCTGGGCGCCGATTGTCCGGGATCTGCCGGCTGTACTGTCTGTCGAGGTGCAAACACTGTCATGATTCGGGTCGTTCTTCCGCCTCATTTGAGAACGCTGGCGCACGTGACGGGGGACGTCGAGCTTGAGGTCGACGGTCCCGTCACGCTTCGTTCGGCGCTGGATGCGCTTGAGTCTCGTTATCCGATGCTGCGGGGAACCATCCGGGACCATGGCACGCTACAGCGCCGGCCATTCCTGCGATTCTTCGCGTGCGAGCAGGATTTGTCGCACGACTCGCCGGATACTCCATTGCCGGACGCGGTCGTGCGAGGGGCCGAGCCGTTAATCGTGCTGGGGGCGATTGCTGGCGGGTAGTGAGGTCTCCGTCAGCCGGAAGTAACCGGTGAGCGCATACGCCGAAGTTGCAGGATGACTTCGGCGACAAGCAGTGGAAGAACCCATGAGGCCCAGCCGATTGTGATCGCGCGGTCGTTAGCCGGTTGAAGGTGAGAAGTCCAGCCGTAGTCGTTCAACACGCGGAAAGTCACGAAAGCAAATGTGACAACGTAAGCGCGCACCATCCACTCTTTGTGGATCTGGACGCGTCCTCGCAGGATGGCGTAGTAGGCCATGCCGGATGTTGTCGCCCACGCGAAGGCCAAGGCGAGCAATGCGAAGCCGAAGGCCCATCCGCCGGTAGTGTCAATCGCCATACGAAACGCACCGACCGAACCGACCGCTACGCCGCCTAGAAAGAGGCGGCCTGTCCAGCGGTGTAACCGGGCATGGCGGGCTCGAAAGCCGGTCCAGAACTGCCAGGGGCCTGCGAGCAGAGCGACTAGACCACCCGTCATGTGCATCAGGAGCCAGGCGCGCATGGTCCAGTAGTTGGGCGCGCCCAACGCGGGATCGGTAAATGCTGCCTGGTTGTAGTGCAGGTAGTAGCGGAAGACGTACTTGATAACGAAACCGACCGCTATGGTCAAAATTGCGGCTGAGGCGAGCAGCTTGGCCGTAAGGTTACGAGTCTTATTTTTTCCAGGGATGACAATCTGGCCCGAAGCGGCGACGGTGGACATGAGTCCCCTCCATTTTGCGCGGAATCGTCTCATTCGGTCGCGCAGCAAGCAAGAAAAATCAGCACTTCAGATAGCTCGTTAATGCGAGAGCGTGCGACAGAGACGATCAGGGCTGCTTTCGCCAGGTCTGCCCGGCGTCAGAGGTAACCCACACTTCGCCAGTCGCAGTGGTGAGCTTCCCGTGCAGTAGGTCGGTAAATTCGAGAGCTGCGATGTCAGCGGTCAGAGCCGCGCCGTTGGCGCTAGGCTTTACCTGGGTCCAGTGTCCACCCGCGTCGGTGGAGTGATAGAGGAGTCCGGCCGGGCCTCCGACCCAGAGATCAGGACCATTGGCGGATAGGGCACGGAACGTGGCTTTCTCGGCGACCGTAACCGGTTGCCAGGTCTTACCTGAATCGACTGAATGCTGGAGTTGGCCATCCGACGAGATGGTCCAGCGACCGACGTCGGTGTGTTGGCGATAGAGCTCGGCGCGAAGATTGCTGCGTGCCTCGGCACTGGCAACGCTCTTTTCGCTCGGCGCCGCTGCTGGAGGAGCTGCAGCGTAGGTGAATTGCGTGGTTGCAGGGGTCTTCGCTTTTCCGAGAGCCTCGTCCTTCTGAAGAGCAGCTGGCTCGTTGGCAACGATCCCCGCCGCTCCTTCCACTTCTACCGTCTCGGTGGTCGCCGGCGGAGCAGAGGAAGCAACCAGGTCCGCCGCGTTTCGTCCTGTCACCGGAAGGTTGCGCAGTTCGCCCGCCTGACCCGACGGCGCAGGAACAGGGTTCGCCGCAGCAATAGCTCCGGAACTGAATCCCAGCCGTTTCTTCGCGGCGTCCGGGGCACTGCCGGTCTCGCTTTGGAGCCTCGCGGATTTCGCACGAGTCGACGGCGACGCAAGACCCTGTTTTAATTCGTCAACGTCATCACGCGTCGGGGAGCGTTTCGCGAACCACAGTTTATTGCTCTTCTGTTCCTCTTTCTGGTCGACAGGGCCGACTGTTTCGTTGAGGGGAGTAACCTCGTGCAACGTGTCTCCCTCGAGCTTTGCCTGTTGCGGCGCGGAAGCCGACATGGGCGCCATCTTCATGTTGCGCTGCATCAGCACAGCGGTCCCGACAATCACGACGCACGCCGCGAGTGCGCCCCAGCGGAGGGATGGCCAGCTTAACCAGGGAGCTTTTGGGACACGGGCGGTGTCTCTACCAGTAACGATTGTTGCTGGCTGGGTGGGCGGAGTCGCCAGCGCAACAACGTCGCGGCATTCGCCGCAACGCGCGAGGTGGTCCAGCACTTGGGCGCGCTCACGATCGGACAGCGCCTGCTCGGCGAAAGCGCTAAGCAGGTTGGGATCGGGGTGAAGCCCGGCCGGAGCCGCCTTCAGCCGTTCGCGCACGATATTGGGCAAGTCAGTCATTGACTACCGCTCTGTTCCTCTCCAGCTTTCCTTTCCCTGTTCTGCTGCCGGCTTGCGCGGCGTCTTTAGTGTGCCACCGGCGCCGCTACCGTCCTTACAGTATTCCCTTTGAATCTCAGCCACTTCCGTCACTGGCGGAAGCTTCCACCTTCTTCTTAGGGAACGAGCTTTCCGCGGAATCTTGCGCCAGGCGGTCACGGATATTAAGGGTCATATCGCGGACATCCACCTCGAGCGCTTCCTCGGCCTGGCGACGGCTCATCCCCCTTCGTCCTAGTGCTGCCAGGATCTGCTTCCGCAACGACTTAGCCAGCTTGTCGAGCTTTCGGCTGATGGTCGATTCGTGCACGGAAAGCATACGGGCAATCTCGGCCAGGGTGCGCTCGTCGAGATAATAGGCGGCAAGAATGAAGCGCTCCTCGGCGGGCAAGGCAGATAACACCTCGTCGGTGGCAGATTCCAGGCGCACGTCGACTGTGGGCTGGGGATTGGGATCGGGAGTCGCAAACTGCATCCCGCCATCGGTCTCTTCGTCAAGGCTCACCGTGCGCTTCTGGCGCCGGTAGCGATTGACGTGCTCCTGGGCCATCACGGTGCGCAGCCACCCTTCCAGGGAGCCGCGACCGGTGTAGGACGCGAGCTTTGAGATGCGCTGGCCTTCGCGCGCAACCGTTCCATAGAGATCGGCATAAAGAGAGTCGGCGAGTTCGCGGCCGGCGGACTCTTCGCGCGTGATCTGCAAACCGATCTCGTAGAGTCGTTCGCGATAGCGCGCCATAAACGTTTCCCAGGCACATTCATTTCCGTTAGCGCAAGCACGCGCTAGGACTAACTCTTCGATCTTGAGGGAAAGACAAAACTCGCGGAGCTGTGCCGGGCCGGCTGCGCCAGCATGCTTCTGCGCTACTTCGGCGAGGATGTTCGCCAACTGGTCGCAACTGAGGCTGAACTTCCTGGCGCCGCACTTGTCATGGAATTCGCTCGCCAGAGCCTGGAGCTCAGGCGAGAGGCCGGCGACGGGTTGCGTGGCGCTATCCATCAGGAGTTGCGGTCTTCCGCGATGCTACTCATTTTTTTCAATGCAAGGAAGAATGAATTTTCCGTTCCTCGAACCAGACAGGGAAGCCAAGGGCACCCCGGAACAATAGGATGCGCTCGGAGGCCGGGGTGTCGCTTCACTCCCGGAGGATAACGATGAAGATCACAGCGTTTTTGGCCACGATGGTCGCGATGATCGTGAGCGGACTTCTGCTGGCTTCGCGCTACGACGCCGAAGCCGGCCAGGTTGCGCCCAGTGCGGACTATAAGGTGCTCGACCCCATCCGGCATGGGAATCTGACCGTGTTCCCGGTGGTCGCCTCCACGTCCCACGATACCGGCGGCTTTTTGACTCTGGATGAAGGGCTCCGGTCGGGCGAGGTTGAGGTAACGGAGTCCGGAATCGTGCGGGGTATGATCCGGCGGAGACCTCCACAAGGAGGCGTCCTCACCCCCACCTATCCGGTGCGGGGTGGGGCGCAAGTGAACAAGCTTGTGCTGATCAACAATTCCAAGCGTCCGCTGTTATTGCTTGCGGGCGAGATCGTGACGGGAGGCAAGCAGGACCGGGTGATTGGCAAAGATCGGATCGTTCCCGTCGGCAGCGACCCGATCGACCTCGACGTGTTCTGCGTGGAACCTGGACGATGGGTTGGCCACAGCGAGAAATTCGAGTTCGGGTCGATCAACGGAGCGATGGCGGCGCCCTCGGTTCGTGGACGGGCCATGTCTGAAAAGGATCAGCAGAAAGTGTGGGCGGAAGTCGGCAAAGCCAAGGAGGGGATGGCAATGGTACTTCGAACGCCCGGACCGGCGGCTGCACCCGCCCCGGCCGCCGCCGCCGAGGTCGAGTCCACAACTTCCTACGCCAAAGTGATGCAGAACGACGAAGTGAAAACTAGAGTGGATTCCATGGCTCGGCCGATCGAGCAGGAGTATCAAAGCACCATTCAGCAATTGCGCGATCGGAACGCGGTAGGCGTGGTGGTGGCGGTGAATGGTGAAATTGTGTGGGCCGATATTTTCGCCAGCACAAGTCTGCTCGAGAAATACTGGCCGAAGTTAGTCCGGTCGTACGCATCCGAAGCCGTGGTGACGCGTGCGAAGGGCGCACAGGTGAGCGAAAAGATGGCGCAGGCTTTCCTGGAAACCCTGCACGGACGGCATGAAACCGTGGATAGCGAACCCGGGGTCTACCGGCACACGGAGGTGAGCGGTGACGGCTTCAAAGCTTTCGAGCTGACGTCGTTATTGCCGAAGACTGGTTTCGCGGTACACGTGGCGAAGATGGCGGAGTGAGGAAAGCAGGTTTTAGGTCGTGGGTGTTAGGTCTTGGGTCTGCCTTTACTCGATTACCCAATGGTTTTTGCCTGTCCCTCCCTCAGGGCGGGGGAGAGCTTCGGCTCTCCCCTTTTATTTCTAAGTCAAACGAGATGACGTGTTCCGGTTGTTATTTCAGGCTTGCCGTTTCCTTCAGGGGTAGACTTTGCGAGGATCCGCCGGCCAGGAATATGTAGTCTCCGGGCACCAGTTCCCATCCGTTTTTCTCGACGTTGAAGATGGACAGATAAAGACGATCTACCTCGATCGTCACTTCTTTGCTTTCGCCCGCGTTTAACTGCACCTTGCTCCACCCTACCAGGCGCTTGGGTGGTTCGTCCGGCATTGGCTGGCAAAGCGGCATAGACCTGCGCAACCTCCGCTCCCGGGCGGCTGCCCGTGTTCTTCACCGTGAAGGTCACATGCACGGTGTCGCTTGGCGTCACCTTAAGACCGGAATACTCGTAGGTGGTGTAGGAAAGGCCATACCCGAAGGGGAACAGGACCGGCTTGTTTTCTGCGTCATACCACTTGTAACCGACCTTCACACCCTCGTCATAGGTGACTTGAAATGCGGGTAAGCCTGCGGCGATTCGCTTCCAGGCTTCATTGTCGCCGTCCCTCGTCGTGGAGTGCACCGGCGGTTTCACAATCGTTGGGTGCGGCAGATCGGCGTCACTCTTGGGGAATGTGACGGGAAGCTTTGCACTCGGGTTTACGTCACCGAAGATCAGATTGGCTAACGCTTCGGCTCCACGGCTGCCGGCGAACCAGGCTTCGAGTATGCCGCTAACCTGGTCGGCCCAGGGCATGGTGACCGGACCTCCGGTTTCCAGTACGACGATGGTGTGAGGATTGGCGGCGGCCACCTTTGCGATGAGGGCGTCCTGGTTCTCGGGAAGAGAAAGACTCTCCAGATCCATGCCTTCGCTCTCCCACTGATAGGCGAAGACGATGGCGACGTCGGCGGCTTTGGCGGCATCCGCTGCAGAGGATGGGTCGGTGCCCGGATCGTACTGGACGTTTACACCGGGTGCTTTGGCTTTGATGGCCTTCAACGGCGACGTAGGAAACCAGATGTGGTCTTGCCAATGGGTGCGGCCCTTGCCCGGCGGCAGAATCGCGTTTCCTCCCGGCGGATCGACCTGCGCGGAGCCACCGCCGGAGATCATTCCTACGTCGGAGTGTGCGCCGATTACTGCGATGCGGTGCAGTTTCGAGGCATCGAGCGGCAATTGTTTCTGCTCGTTCTTCAGCAGCACGATGCTTTGCTCCGCGATCTTCTGCGCGATCTCAAATCCACCTACCACGTCAACCACGCTCTTTTCCGGGGGATCGTCGACAACCCCTGTGGCAAACATGGAGCGGAGGATGCGACGCACGTGGTCGTCGAGCTCGGACTTCGGAATCTTGCCGGCTTCGACGGCCTTCTTGAATTCTGCGCCATAGAAGATTTCCGCCGGCTCCTCGTGATCAAGACCTGCGGCTGAGGCTTTCGCGGCGCTGTGAGTGCCTCCCCAATCCGACAAGACGAACCCCTTGAAGTTCCAATCTTTCTTGAGAACATCGGTCAGGAGATAGTGATTCTCGCAAGCGTAGTCGCCGTTTACACGGTTGTAAGAACACATTACGGCCGCCGCGTCGGACTCGCGTACGCCAATCTCGAAGGCCAGGAGGTCGCTCTCGCGCATCGCTCGCTTGTCGATATTTACATTGACGGCGTTACGCCCGCTTTCCTGGTCGTTCAAGGCGTAGTGCTTGATGTCGCCGATGACGTGCTGGTCCTGTGTTCCCTTAATGACCTGAGCTACGATCTTGCCCGCCAGAATCGGGTCTTCGCCCATGTATTCGAAAAAGCGACCGTTGCGGGGTTCGCGAGTGATGTTCACGCCTCCCCCCAGCGACATGTTGTAGCCCTGCGCGCGCAGCTCGCGGCCGATCAGCGCTCCGTACTCATGCGCAGCTTCCAGATCCCAACTGGCCGCGCCAGCGACGCAGGCGGGGAGTGCGGTGGAGTAGCGTCCGTTCTCACCGCTCATCCGTACGCCATAAGCGGCGTCGGACATCTGGATTGCCGGAATCCCGAGACGCGGAATTCCTACGACGTAACCTGCGCCCCCGTTGGAATGCACAGCCAGCGGACTCACCGGACCTAGCCCGCTCATTCCAGTGCCGTGCAGCAGCGAGATCTTTTCGTCGAGCGTCATCTCCTTCACGACCAGCGCTGCCCGCTCGTCGGGGGAAAGGCTGGTATTCATCCACGGTTTGGGAGATGTCTTGGAAAACGAGCCGGATTGTGCCACTGCCAGCAGCAGGGCAAACGAAATAGCAATGCCGAACGCCAACAAAAACTTTCGGGGATTAGAGTCTTGATTTGCCATATCGTTTCGGCATCCTTAGTTAAGCGTTTGAGTAGATGATCCGATTATCTATGTTACGCGCATTGCTGCGTTTCGTCTCATCAGAAATGGGTGGGCATTTTAGGGCGAAAAATCAGACTCTTTTCAGAATAGCCGTCTAGACTGAGGCGGACTTATTTTCGCGAAACTTGGAGGGTATGCCATGAGGCACAGAGTTGGAGTTTGGATTGTTCTTGCACTTGCTGTCGGGATGCCAGCGGGCGCTAGCGCCGCTCCCGGCTATCACGTCGCGCATACCTGGAAGCTCGGGGGCGAGGGCGGATGGGACTACCTCAAGATTGACGCTGACTCGCGCAGGTTGTACATCTCGCGCGGAACAAAGGTGGTAGTCATCGACGCAGACTCTGGCCAGCCCGTGGGTGAAATTGCAGACACGCCTGGGGTGCATGGCATTGCACTGGCTCCGGAATTCGGCAAAGGATTCACTAGCAATGGGCGCGAGAATACGATCAGTATTTTCGACCTCAAAACTCTGAAGACGCTGAACAAGATCAAAGTGGGGAATCGTCCGGATGCCATCCTCTACGATCCGGCTACGAAGCGGGTGTTCACGTTCAACGCGGGAAGCCAGGATTCTACTGCTGTGGACGCTGCCAGTGGCGAAGTGGTGGGAACGATTGCGCTCGGGGGCAAGCCAGAATTTGCCGCTAGCGACGAACGAGGCACAATCTTCGTGAACCTGGAAGACAAGAATCAACTTTTTGCTCTCGACGCCAACAAGTTGGCGGTCAAGGAACGATGGCCGCTGACGGGTTGCGAGTCACCCAGCGGCCTCGCGATCGATCGCAAGAACCGGCGTCTCTTTGCAGGGTGCGACAACAAGGTTATGCCGGTGGTCGACGCGGATACTGGAAAGATTGTCGCGACACTGCCGATCGGGGAAGGCGTGGACGCCACCGCATTCGACGATGAGACAGCCCTTGCCTTTGCTTCCTGCGGAGAAGGGGTCCTGACGGTGGTTCATGAAGACTCTTCCGAGAAATTCAGCGAGGTGGAGAATGTTAAGACCCAGCGCGGAGCACGTACCATGGCGCTCGATCCCAAGACCCACAAGGTTTATACAGTGACGGCGCAGTTTGGAAAGCCGCCGGCTCCGACCGCGGACCAGCCCCATCCACGCCCGGCGATCGTACCGGATACCTTTGTGGTGCTTGTGCTGGAGCAATAAAAAGTCTGCCGGCGGCCCTCCTGATCGCATCTCAACGACCTGCGCCTGCGTTTTGGCGCCGCATTGGGGCGGATGAAATCGAAACTCATCGGGCAGTCGAGCAGATTGATTGGCGTGTTGCGAACCGGGTTATTTCTCCTGGCTGTTTTCTTCGCGGCACGCGTGTGCCCGGCATATTCGGTTCTAACCCACGAAGAAATCGTTGATCTGTTGTGGCAGGACCAGATCCAGCCCCTGCTGAAGAAACAGTTCCCCTCCGCGACCGAGGAAGATCTTCGTAAGGCGCATGCTTATGCGTACGGCGGCTCCCTTCTTCAGGACATGGGCTACTATCCATTCGGCAACAAACACTTCAGCGACCTGGTGCATTACGTGCGCAGCGGCGATTTTGTGGTGAACCTCATCGCCGAATCTTCGAACCTGAATGAGTACGCATTTGCACTAGGTGCGCTCTCGCATTACGCCGCTGACAATAGCGGGCACCCGACGATTAATCGAGTAGTGGTCATCGAATTTCCAAAGCTGCGAAGAAAATTTGGAGAACGCGCTACGTACGCCGACGATCCCAAAGCGCATATCCGCACCGAATTCGGATTCGACATGGTGCAGGTTGCCAAGAACCGGTATACCTCGGACCGCTACCACGACTTCATCGGGTTCGAAGTTTCAAAGGAATTGCTGGATCGGGCCTTTGTGAGAACCTACGGACTCCAGCTGGGCGACGTCTTCGGCGATACGGATCTTGCCATTGGAACATTCCGGCGAGCGATCAGCGTGGTGATTCCAGAGATGACCCGGGTGGCCCTTTTGGCCCGCAAACAGGCAATCGTGAACGACACACCCAATTTCCATAAGAAGCGCTTCCTGTATTACATTTCGCGCAAGAGCTATGAGAAGGAATGGGGCAAGGGGTACCGCAAGCCCGGAGTAGGCTACACGGATCCTGGCGTTCTTTTTGAGGTTGGTTCCGAAGGTCGGGCCATTCCGGGCATTGGCCTTCAAGATCCCCACCACGCAAACGGAAGACATGTACATCAAGAGCGTGGATCTTACGATCCAGGACTACAGCGGTCTACTCCACGAGACCAAGGTGGAAGAACTGCGCCTGCCAAATAAGGACTGCGACACCGGCCAAGACACCAAGGCGGGAGAATACGCGCTGACCGACAAGGCTTACGAGAAGCTGCTCGCTGAGTTAGCCGACAAGCATTTCGAGCACCTGACTCCGGAACTGCAGAAGAACATCCTTGAATTTTATTCGGACTTGAATGCGCCCATCCATACGAAGAAAAACCAGAAGGCGTGGACGGTCACATTGGCGAATCTGGAGAAGTTGAAGGGCGCCCAACCGGTGCCGGTACCACCGCTTAAGACTGAAGTATCCGTTGAGCAAGGCCAAGACACGGAAGACAACCGTCCCTGAGCGCTGCTTCGGCGATACGTGTCATGTGGGCAACGTCGATGTACTCCAGACATGAACTAAATACTGAAAACGCTCGCACCCGCTGGCGAACCCCTTGCATCTGGTCTGTAATATATGTCATCTCTTACGAGCGTTGTAGACTTAAGGAAATCCCCCATGACCACCCTAGACGACAAACACTACCGGGCGAAGATCACGAAGCGGATCGATCTGGCACCTGAATTGTGGATGATCCGCATCGACCCGGGCGCGGAATTCAAATTTACGCCCGGACAATACGCCACTCTCGGCGTGCACGGCGAGGAGAAGCGCTCGGAACGACCCTATTCAATCGTGTCTTCCCCGTACGAAAACGAGATCGAGTTCTTCTTTGAGCTGGTTCCCAACGGCGAACTTACTCCCAAGATTTACAGCCTGAATACCGGCGATGAACTATTGATGCGCAAGTCGTCGAAAGGGCGCTTCGTCCTCGACACCGTCAGCGGACGTACGCACCACTTATTGGTCTGCACGGTCACCGGCGTCGCGCCATACGTCAGCTTCGTGCGCACGCTGTACAAGGATTGGAACGAAGGCAAGTTCAAGGGGGAGCACAAACTTTTCCTGCTCAACGGAGCCAGCCGGTCGTGGGAGTTTGGATATTCCGAAGAACTCCAGAAGTACGCTCGGGAAGTGCCGTGGTTGAAATACGTGCCTACGGTGAGCCGCCCATGGGAAGACACCCAGTGGACCGGCGAGATCGGACGGGTGGATGAGTTGATCCGCAAGTACGCCGACACGTGGGGCATCACCGCGCAAAATGGCGTTGGATATTTGTGTGGACATCCCGAGATGATCGAACACGGCAAAGGTATCCTGAAGCGGATCGGGTTTACTAAGGAGTTCTTGCGGGAAGAGATTTATTGGATTCCTTCGAAAGCAGCGGTCAGTGCCTAGTGGACAGTGGCTGGTCTTCGAATGGCCAGGTTTCGAGTTCCGTCGTCCGCCACTCAGCCCTGACCGATCTTACTGCTTTGTACTGTCATCCCGAGGCGCCGAGAGAGGCGCAGCCGAAGGCAGTCGAGGGACCCTGTGTTTTGATGGCGGCTTCTCGGCGGAGGAGTCGCTCTCCGGAGTGCCTGACCTGCCGACGCTTCAGACCTCACGTTCCAGCAATTCCACTGCGACGTTCCAGCAGAAAAACATTTCTCCAACGGCCGCCGAGTCTGCCGATTCGTTCGCGAACACCAACTTCGCGAAAGCCGCAGGACTTGTGCAATGCGATGCTGCTCACGTTATCGGGAAAGATTCCGGCCTGCAGTGTCCAGACTCCGTTTCGCTCCGATTGCTCGATGAGTTCTTGCAGAAGTGTTTTGCCGAAGCCCTTGCCCCGAGCGGAGGCGGCAACGTAGATCGACACTTCTGCCACGCCTGCGTACACGTCGCGTGTCGAAACGCGGCTTAGAGCGGCCCAGGCCACGATGGGTCGTGGGTTCGCAGGACCAGCCGGGAATGCTGGTGATGGTTGGCGTTCCATTTCTCCCAGCCGGGAGATTCGGTTTCGAAGGTCGCATTTCCGGTCGCGATGCCTTCCTTGTAGATGGCCTCGACAGCGGGCCAGTCTTCGGCCTGCATGGGTGTGATCAGGAACGCCATGGCGGGGATGCTACGAGCTCTCTGCCGGCGCGAACAAGACCAGGACCTCGAGTTCTTCGCTGACGTCGAAGAAGCGGTGTTCGATCTGGGCAGCGACGAAGATCACGCTGCCGGACTTCACGACTTTTTCCTCGGATCCGACGCGCATCTTCGCGTGTCCCCGGACCACGTAATACACCTCGTCTTCTTTGTGGGGCTTTTGCGGATCGGTGCCGCCTGCGGAAAGGACGTAGACACCGGCGCTGAGAGCCGGAACGCGCAGGAATTCCTGATAGAGCTTACCGGCCTGGGCGCGCTCGGCGGATATCGTGGGCAGATCGAAAAACGCACTCACTGAAACGCACCCATGAACAGGAGTTCAGTGTATTGCGGAATCAGGTCCTGCGCCTGCAGGCGGCCTTCCGGCTTGTACCACTGGTAGATCCAGTTGATCATCCCCAGCAAGGGCAAGGGCCGCGGCGCGAGCGGATACCGTGCCTTTCGATCCGCGCTGCTTTTGCGCGTCGGCGATCACGCCTTCCACGAAGTGGATGTAGTCTTTCTTTCGCAGGTTGATCTGCTTGCGCAACGACGGAGGCAGCGGATGGTTCTCGTGCAGCATGACCGTGACCTCGCGATCGCGCACGCTCAGCACGACTTCGATGTGTAGACGAATGAGTGCACGTAAACGCTCTTCCGGACTCTGAATGCTGCGCACCACTTTCACCACGCGCTCGTCGGTGATGTCGAGGGCGTGGTTCATGATGTGAAACAGCATCTCGTCTTTACTCTGAAAATGATGGTAGAGGCCGCCTTTGCTGAGTTTGAGGGCGGCCGCGACGTCATTCATGGAGGTGGCATCGTAGCCGCGCTGCTGAAAAAGACGGGCGGCAGTGCGCAGGATGTCCTGACGGGAGTCGAGTGTAGCCTCGCGAGTCATCGCTCGACATGGTAAACGGCGCGCGGAAAGATGCCAAGTTCGAGGGCATCAGGAGGTCGGTCGGTCAAAACGCTGAACGCTTAGTAAACGTCGAGATCTCGACCGACAACCACCTCTCCCGCGTACCCGGAGAGCACCTCTTTTAAGAGCTGTTCCGGAGATGACGCTTGCGGACGCAGCCCCGGGCGCAGAACAATGGAGGCATGGTAGAGGATCAGTAAGCGAGGTTTAGCCTTTCCGGCGAGTTCCGCGAGTTGCGTCGTATTGGTGTGATACTTCGCCACGTACGGTTGGAAATCCCGCCGCTTGGCCAGCGACTCCAGCGTTTGCACTTCATGGATCAGGACATCGCAACCATGGCATGCATCAATGGTGGCTTGGGTAGGGCTGGTGTCCCCTGAGATCACGATGCTGCGGTCGGCGGTATCGAATCGATAGCCGTAGGTGTCGGGAAAAGTGTGCTTCGTCGGAAACGCCGTCACCGTAACATTTGCGTCCTTGTAGACCACTCCTGGCCCGATCTCATGAACGTTAACTTTGTAGGTTTCTCGATAATCCGGAGCTTGCCACGTTTCGGTAGAGATACGCTCCTCGATATCCGCTTGCCACGCGGCCAGAATGTGATCTGTCATCGCTTTAAGGCCTTTTGGCCCGTAGACCTCAAGAGGAAATTTTCGTCCCATAACCCAAGGTGTAAAGATGAGATCGGGATATCCCACGGTGTGATCGGAGTGAAGGTGGGTTACGAACGCAATCTTGAGGTTGGTAGGTTCCAGTGCGCTGATTCCCTTGTCAAACATCGCAGCCTTGGCGCGCCGCACGACGCCCGCACCAAAATCAACGAGGTAGGCGCTCCCATTGACGACGATTGCCGTAGCGGGACCTGACCTGTCCGGATCCGGGAAGGGATTTCCGGTCCCAAGTAAAACGACCTGAGTCTTGCTCGCCAGGCCCTTGTCTGGAATTTGCTGAGCGGCAGAGATGAAGCGAAAATCACAATCCAAATGGTGACTCCGGCTGCGAACAACCGATGCATGCAAGGGTTCCTGGGAAGTGCTGATTGCCGGTGGATCATCATGGCAAGCGGAATCCTACACGGTGTTCGATGGCGGGTCTACGTTAGCGACGGTCAGAGAACCTGGCCATGACACTCAGGACACGGTCACTGAGTGATTGTTAGAGATGGGGATATTTCGCCAATCAATCGTGGTGTTCTTCGGAGGTCACATTGCGGATGAATGAGTAAGGATTTGGGACTTCCGGATCATCGCGCCACCCTTTGCCGGATGCATTCGCCAGCCGTGAGAGTCTCTTGATGTCAGTCTGGCAGATGGAGTTCGTCACCTCACAATGCGATGCGTCCAAGGTTTTGGCCCTGATTGTTTCCAGATACTACAGACTACTGCTGCGGCCTCAATTAGAACTTTTCCCGATCCAGCCCAGTGGCGGTCTTTCCCGTTCTTCTTTACACCGGAAACCCAAAATGATTCCCCGGTCTCCATATCGACGTAATTACCGCCCGATTCCCCGCGCCGCTGGCCTTTTAGCTTCATCGGTCCTCGGCCATTGAAGTAAAGCGTCTGGCCAGTCTTTGATGATGTTACATAGCCAATCCAAGCGGGTACCGTTGTCGGAATGGCCGCTCTTGAGTTCGATGTACAGAAGCTTCACGGTTGCGAGTGTGCCACGCCATCACAGATTGTTCAATTGACGAAATCAAACTTTCACACTCAAAACCCCACGAGTTCGCCTTGACACGCTGAAGGGCCATCCGTACCATGGAATTGACCCGACCGACCGGTCGGTTTTACTGAGTTCCGGCATTTCCGTCCTTCTGTTACCCTGATCGGACAAAATTCACAAGGGCTGACCGTTCTTCCCTTGACACCACCAGAGGAGCTTCCGTGGCTACTGTTTTTTACGAGAAAGACGCCAACCCAAATGCCCTGAAGGGCAAGACCATCGCGATCATCGGCTACGGCAGCCAGGGACATGCGCAGGCGCAGAACCTGCGCGACAGCGGATACAAGGTCATCGTAGGTCTCGATCCGGATCGCGCTTCCGCGCAACAGGCGAAAGCTGACGGCATGGTGGTGGTTGCACCCGACGAGGCTGCCAAGCGCGCTGACTGGATTCAGATTCTTACGCCGGATGAGACGCAGGGTGAGTTGTACGAGTCGGCCATCAAGCCGTATCTGCATCCCGGAAAGGTGTTGGGCGTCTCGCACGGCTTCAGCATTCATTTCAAAACGATTCAGCCGCCAAACGATGTCGACGTGGTGATGATCGCGCCCAAGAGTCCGGGCCACCTGGTGCGGCGCATTTACACCGAAGGCCGCGGCGTGCCTTCCCTGCTGGCGATTCACCAAGACGCCACCGGCCACGCGCATGAATATGCGCTGTGCTACGCGTATGGCATCGGTTCGGCGCGCGCGGGTGTGCTGCAGACCACCTTCAAGGAAGAAACCGAGAGCGACCTGTTCGGCGAGCAGGCAGTGCTGTGCGGCGGCTTGACGTCGCTGATCAAGAAGGGGTTCGAGACGCTGGTCGAGGCCGGATATCAGCCCGAGGTCGCGTACTTCGAATGCCTGCATGAGATGAAGCTGATCGTCGACCTGATCTACGAAGGCGGACTGGCGCGTATGCGTTATTCGATCTCCAATACTGCCGAGTACGGTGACCTGACGCGCGGGAACCAGGTAGTGGGCGATGAGACGCGCAGCCAAGATGAAAGAGATTCTGGCCCGCATCCAGGACGGAACATTCGCCCGGGAGTGGATCGAAGAGAACAAGAAGGGCGGCAAGAATTTTGCGGCGTTGCGCCAGGCAGAGAAAGAGCACCCGATTGAAGAAGTCGGCGCGCGCTTGCGCGGGATGATGTCGTGGTTGCCGAAAGACGCCAAGAAGGCGAAACAGGAGCCTGAGCCCAAGGTTGTGAACGCGTAAATTCTGGCAAACGCCGAAAGTTCTTACTTTGCGGCAAAAGTGAATTAACGGAACTGAGGCGCTGTGTTACGGCGCCTCTTTTTCTTGTAAATCGAGTTCCTGTGAGCCGGGATTTCATCTTCTGCCTTCTATTGTCGTAATCTTCTACACCTATGGATCTCAAACATCGCAGCCGCGGTATCACGGACGGACGGGATCGGGCTCCGTCACGGGCCATGTTCAAGGCCATTGGATTTTCCGACGAAGATCTGCGCAAGCCTCTGATCGGCGTGGCCAACACCTGGATCGAGACCATGCCGTGCAACTTTCACCTGCGGCGCCTGTCCGCCAAAGTGAAAGAAGGCATCCGCGCGGCCGGCGGCACGCCGATGGAGTTCAACACCATCGCCATCAGCGACGGTGAGACCATGGGCACGGAAGGAATGCGGGCGTCGCTGGTGAGCCGTGAGGTCATTGCCGATTCGATCGAGCTAGTGTGCCGGGGGCAGCTCTTTGACGCGGTCGTGTGCGTGGTGGGCTGTGACAAGACAATCCCGGCCGCCGCCATGGCTCTGGCGCGGATGAATCTGCCCGGTATGATTCTCTACGGTGGAACGATCGCACCCGGCGTCTATCGCGGCAAGGATGTAACCATCCAGGACGTTTTCGAGGCCGTGGGCGCAAATGCAGCGGGCAAGATGACAGACGCCGAACTGCTGGAACTCGAAAACGTCGCCTGTCCCAGCTCCGGTGCGTGTGGCGGACAGTACACAGCCAACACGATGTCGACTGTGATGGAGTTGATTGGGCTTTCGCCGATGGGTTTCAACGGTGTGCCCGCCATGGATACGCGCAAGGATGAAGTCGCATATCGCTGCGGCGAAGTTGTGCTTAATCTCCTGAGGAAGGGGATCCTGCCCAAAGACATTCTCACCCGAGCTGCTTTTGAAAATGCCATCGCCGGCGTGGCATGTACGGGCGGGTCGACGAATGCCGTGTTGCATCTGCTGGCGATTGCACGCGAGATGGGCGTTGCCCTGGCCATCGATGATTTCCAGAAAGTCAGTGAGCGCACGCCGCTGCTGGCCAACCTGAAGCCTGCGGGAAAGTATGTCGCGGCGGACGTCGACAAGGCGGGCGGCATTCCCGTGATTGCGAAGCGTTTGCTGGATGGCAAATTCGCCAATGGTTCCACCCTGACCGTCACCGGGAAAACCTTCGCGGAAGAAGCCGAGGCTGCGGTGGAGACTCCCGGACAGCCCGTCATTGCACCGTTGGACCATCCCATCAAGAAAACCGGCGGACTCGTGATTCTGCATGGCAATCTTGCGCCGGAAGGCAGCGTGGCGAAGATCAGCGGACACGAACGGCTCACGCATCGCGGGCCCGCGCGTATTTTCGAGTCGGAAGAAGACGCCATGACCGCTGTGACCAGCAAACAGATCAAAGCGGGCGACGTGGTCGTCATTCGCAACGAGGGTCCAAAAGGCGGTCCGGGCATGCGCGAGATGTTGAGCGTGACGGCCGCCATCGTGGGCGAGGGACTGGGCGAAACGGTGGCCCTGCTCACGGACGGCCGGTTCAGCGGCGCCACCCGCGGACTGATGATCGGTCACATCTCGCCCGAGGCCGCGCTCGGCGGACCGATCGCCGCCCTGCACGAAGGCGACACGGTTCACATCGACGTAAATCAGCGCAAGCTGGAAGTGGAATTGAACGACGGCACGCTGAAGCACCGGCTGGCAGAGCGAAAGGTCCTGAAGCCGAAGTATGCGGCTGGGGTTTTTGCCAAATACGCTGCCTTGGTACACTCGGCGTCGGAAGGAGCGATTACCAAGCCGCGGTAGAGATTGATAACAAGGGCGTATTACAGCATGGAGCCGTTAAATGTACTGCCCCCAATGCGGTAAACCAAATGTCGATGCAAGCCAGTTTTGCACTTCTTGCGGGCAAATACTCACGAGCCAGACGGTAGCGCCAAGTCAACCGGCTATCGGAACGATGGGAACTCCTTCCTCGACAGCCCCTGAGACCAGTGGAAAGGCTATCGCCAGTCTAATATGCGGTCTGCTGTCGTTCATTTTCCCGGCCGCGATTGCCGCCATCATCCTGGGGCACATTTCACGGTCGGAGATTCGCAAAAGTGGCGGCCGTCTTACCGGATCCGGCGTTGCCCTGACGGGGTTGGTCTTCGGCTATATCGGCGTTTCGTTTGTTCCTATCTTGATCATCGCGGCGATCGCGATTCCCAATCTTCTGCGAGCGCGGATTGCGGCCAATGAAGCGTCGGCGGTCCAAGTGATTCGAACGATTAATGTCGCTGAGGTTGCGTACTCTAACAATCACCCAGACATTCGATATAGGTGCTCGCTGGAAGACTTAAAGTCGGCCGGTTTGCCTGGTGATATCGCGAGCGGCGAGCGACACGGATACGGGTTTCATCTCGAAGACTGCACCTCGCAGGGATACGTCGTCATCGGAGTCCCGCGCGCCATCAACCAGACAGGCGTACGCGCATTTTGTTCCAAGCAGGATGCCCTAGTCCGATACGACCCAAACGGCTAGGGTTCGGAGTGCAGAACATGGCGCCCCGCTCTCTTGACTGAGGCGTCGCGCTTAGACGGGGAAAGTCGGCTAGGCCTTCTTCTTTATCAGTTCGATGTCGATCTGGATCTTCACGTTGTCGCCAACCACAGCTTCTCCAGTCTTCAGCGTGTTGTTCCACACCACACCGTAGTCCTTGCGGTTGATGGTAGTGGTGGCGGAGAAGCCGCGCCGCAGGTTTCCCCAAGGATCGCTTAGCTCCGGAGTTGGCCCGTCGACATCCAGGGTCACCTCGCGAGTCGTCCCATGCAGGGTGAGATCACCCACGAGCTGCAACTTGCCTCCATTGTTCAGAATGCGTTTCGATTTGAACTCGAGGGTAGGATACTTCTCGACGTCCAGGAAGTTAGGACTGCGCAGATCCTTGTCCCGGTCAGCCTGGCGCGTATCGATCGAACTCGCGTCGATGATGGCGTTTACCTGCGATTGGGTGATGTCCTTATCGTTGAGGGTGACATTCCCGCTTACCTTGGTGAAGGCTCCGCTCACATTCGAGATACCAAGATGTCGAACGGTGAACTGCGCACTCGAGTGATTTGGATCGATATTCCAGGTGGAGGTTTGCGCGGCGGCGGACAAAACCAGGAGAACTGCTGTCGTAACCGCAAGAGCGGTCGACTTAATAAGACTCATTTTCACCCGTCCGAAGTTAAGTGTATTTGTTTCAGTAAAATACAGTTCATAACGGAAAGCAAGACTGTCGCCAGTCTCCGTTTGGTTGCCCCTTGGATGAGGGCTTCTGGATGCAGGATGCAGAAACATAGCACCATGAACAGGATTGTTGGGCTTGTGCCCCTTAGTCTCGGAGTAACTGGCCGAGGGCCTGTTTATTCAGTATCATGAAGGCACCGAGGGTCATCTAAAGCAAGGGTCTGCAATCCGGGCTTCGACCGGGCCGGTATCAGGAGGAAGTCGCGAACGCATGGGCGTACCAGTGTCACAGATGTGGACGGTGGCGAGCTACGTCATCGGACAGAGGCTGAGGGGCCGGAAACAGTATCCGGTCGTGCTAATGCTTGAGCCGCTGTTCCGCTGCAATCTGGCCTGCGCCGGCTGCGGGAAGATCCAGTATCCCGCGCACATCCTGAAAACCGACTTGACGCCAGAACAGTGCTTCGCCGCGGTAGAGGAGTGCGGTGCTCCGCTGGTGAGTATCCCCGGTGGCGAACCGCTGATGCATCCGCAGATCGCGGAAATTGTCGAGGGACTGGTCGCACGCAAGAAATACGTCTACCTGTGCACCAATGGACTCCTTCTCAAGGAGAAGATCGATCAATTCAAACCCAGCAAATATTTCTCCTTCGTCGTCCACATGGATGGACAACGGGAACATCACGACTTTGCGGTATGCCGCGAGGGAACGTACGACAAAGCGGTGGACGGGATTCGCGAAGCCTTGAAGCGCGGCTTCCGCCTTACAACCAATACAACACTCTTCGACGGTGCCGATGCGAAAAGCGTCCGTGAGTTTTTCGATGAGATGATGGACCTGGGCGTGGAAGGCATGATGCTCTCGCCTGGCTACACCTACGACAAAGCTCCCGATCAGGAACACTTCCTGAGCAAGAAGAAGACGCGCCGCCTGTTCCGGCAAATTCTGAGCAATCGCCGTTCGAAGTGGCGCTTCAACATGAGCCCCCTCTTCCTTGAATACCTGATGGGCCGACGCGAATACAAATGCACTCCCTGGGGAATGCCGACCTATAACATTTTCGGCTGGCAAAAACCCTGCTACCTGTTGCAGGACGGTTACGCTGATACCTTTCAAGAACTGCTGAGCGACACGAATTGGGAACATTACGGCACTGAGAGCGGCAATTCCAAGTGCGCGAACTGCATGGTGCACAGCGGATACGAGGCGAGCGCGGTGAACGACACGTTTGGATCGCTGCGGGGCTTCGCGGCCACAGTTCGAGCCACACTGTTCGACAAATATTCTGACCCCGATGTAGATGACGATACGCCGATGACGCCGCGCCGGAGTTCTGGGCCGCTCGTGCAGATCGGCGCCGCACCCGACGCGTAATGTCCGGTCGAACGCACTGAGTTTCCATGCCCGAGCCCCTTTCAAACCCCGAACCTGACGATCTTGAGAATGCTCCGGGCACAGTACACGAGAATCTCGAAGGCTGGGTTCCGTCGTTGGCCAGCGAAGATGAAATTCGGACGGCCTTCGAGAAAGCTTTTGACTATCGTGGAGATCTGACGGTCACCCTCAAGAGCGGCGAGAGGATCGAGGGATTTATTTTCGATCGCAAGAATGACGGACCGACTCTGAATGAGTGCATGGTTCGCATGATGCCCAAGGGCCGCCCCGACAAGGTCAGGATCGCTTACAGTGAAATCGCTGCGCTAGCCTTTACAGGGAAAGATACCGCTGCGGGAAAGAGCTTTGACGCCTGGGTAAAGAAGTACCGGGAGAAGAAAGCAGCGGGAGAAAAAAATATCGGCATTGATGCGGAGTCGTTGGACGACGATTGAAGCGCCCTGAAGAGTTAGCGATTCTCCGAGCGGACCTCGATACCAGTGGACGCGACTTCATCTGCGCCACGGAAGTCCAGGATTTGTGATTTCAACGTCTGAGAACCCATCATCCGTACGTCTGCCACCGCTTCCATGCCGGTCTGTAACCAGGTTCCATCAACCTCGGCAAATGTAAGTTTGACGTGAATCTTCTTCAGCCACCAAGAAGGAGTCTTTGCAACCTCTCCTTCAACCTGACGCGCGACAAACGTATGCTTGTCGACCCAGACTTGTCCCGCAATAAGGTCTGTTTCTTTTCTCCGCGGTTTAAGACCCAGCAGATAACAGGATCGGCCCTCTAAAATCGTTTCGCCGAGGTCTGTGAAGTCGTAGTTGTCTCTGCTCAGAGCGGCTCGAGCTTGACTGCTGTTGGACGCTGCCTCAACTTCGTGTTCCAGAACGCGTCGTACGACCTGTGGTCCCCGGTTGCTGCCCGTCCACCTACGGATTCTATAGGCCTTGCTGGCAGGCGGCCTGAAATCCACTTCCGCAACCACTTCGGAATTAGCGCTCGAATTGCTTGAGCCTAGGAGTCGATATTCGCGAATTACCTGGTAAGAAACTTGGGGCCGACTGGCAGCTCGCGTTCTTTCCACGGCGTCGACAATCGCCGTGAGAGACATCGTTCCCGACCTGGATTCCTGGGCGACTCCAACACCGCAGAATAGTGCGATCGACGCTCCAAACGTTAGCCACCAAGCCGTGACCCGGATCATCACGCGTCTTTGAGAGCACGTGCTGGGCCAAAGGTAAGTAAGGCGTCAAAAGAGCTTTGCGCACTGAGAAACCTCGTACAGGGTGCAATTTGTGACCCCACACAAGAACATTCCTCCTAGAGGAAATGCTCTAGCTGGAAGCACCACCCCTGCGGTGTCGGTTCTAGCCGTATGCGGATCACATTCTTAGTTGGCGGGCCCCGGGGTACATATTCTCGGGTGCAGCCCATGAGGCGGCGCGGGAGAAGCCTTGTCATGCCAGCACTGCGTTTAGGGCTGAAAGTGTCGGCGCACGGCACGCAGGAACGGGACTTGCTCCCACAGGCACCATGGCAAAACTCGAAAGTCGCGGTGGGCGCGTAGCTCAGTTGGTCAGAGCGCTACCTTGACACGGTAGAAACCGGGAATCCGAGAACCCTTGGACGATGATTGTTTCCATACAGGTAGAGAGAACACTAAGAATTCCTCAGCCCGTGATCAGCTCGTGATTCCGCAGGCTGGGATGAGCGGGGACGCCCGTCGCTCCTTCGAAACTTAGCATTTTCGCAATCTGCTTTTAGTCACTGGCGCGGCTGAGCGTGCCGCTTTCGCGCGCCCACTCCCGACACTCCTGCTCGAGCAGAGAAAACAATTCCTGCATGTGCTGTTCGCGGGTGCGAAAGTTCACAGGGTTGATGCGAAACCAGGTCTTGCCCTTGAGTTCCGTGGTTGACATCCAGAAGCGGCCGCTCTGTTCCACGCGCTGCGCCACCGCGGCGTGCAGTTTCTTGGAATCCGCTTCATTCAGGGACGCGCCCGTGAATCGAATGCAAATCGCCGACATGGGTGGGCGGCTCGCGCCCTCGAAGTCAGGATGTTTTTCCGCTAACGCGTGCAGATAATTTGCCTGGCGGACGTTGTTGTCGATCCACTCGCCGATCTGGCGCGTGCCGTAGCGCTTGAAACTCATCCAGACTTTGAGGCTCCGGAAACGGCGCGACTGCTCGAAGCCGTGGACGTAATACTGGTAGCGCTCGTCGGCCTGGTCGAGTTCGTCGGTTAGATACGACGGCTTGATCCCAAAGGATGCGGTGAGTCGGCGCTCATCTTTGACCAGTACGGCACCGGCGTCGAGGGGAGCATAGAACCACTTGTGAGGATCGATGGTGATGGAATCGGCCAGTTCCAGACCGCGATCGCGCATCGGCCACTCACGGGACAGCAACATACCGCCACCATATGCGGCGTCTACGTGCAGCCACATGTGCTCACGGTCGGCAATACGACGTAGTTCGCGGATATTGTCGACTGCGCCCGTGTTCGTGGTCCCAAACACGCCCACGATGCACATGGGACGAATGCCGTCTCTCTTGTCCTGCGCGATGGCGTTCTCGAGGGCATCAAGGCGGACCTGAAAATCGGAATCCGTGGGCAAGGCACGCAATGCGTTTCGGCCCAAGCCGATGCAGTCGACCGCTTTGTCGACGGAGACGTGCCGCTCTTCGGAGGCGTACACGGCCCAGCGCTCGCCGATGCCGTCGTGCTGCGCGTGATCGTGAGTGACAGCGTCGCGGCCTACCTTGAGCCCAATGAAGTTGGCCATCATGCCGCCGCTGGTGAGATTTCCGCCGGCCTTGGCATCGTATCCGCACAAATCGGTGAGCCAGCGCACTACGCGCCGCTCTAGGGCCACCGCCGAGGGCCCGATCGAGTAAGCACCCACATTCTGGTTGAGCGCGGAGCAGATAAAATCCGCAATCACACCGATGGGATTCGGAGATGGCGTGATCAAACCCATGTAGCCGGGATGGCCCACATGCGTACAGTAGGGCAGCAGCTTTTGTTCGAGTTCGGCGAGGACGTCGCGTGGAGGGGACGGATTCTCGGGCAGAGACTCGGAGAAGAGTTCGTGCAGCGTCCGCGGTTCGACGTCGGGAAATACGCGCTTCGCCTCGATGTGTTCAAGGTAGTTGGACAACAGATTCACCACTTCATGCCCCAGATCGCGGAATTCGTTGGCGTCCATCCACTCTCCCCTAGATCACTTTGAAGTTCTTGCTGAGATACGCAGGCGATATCGAACACGCTCGCCCTTATCCGGATTTGATCTTGTCATCAACAATGTGGATTCAAGATGGCAAGAGATTCTCGAACAGCGGTAGTTTACGATTCCGTTCCCATGCCACGCACTCCTGATCTTGCGGTCAAACAGGGCTGCTCGGTTGGATCGACCCACTTTCCCAAGAGCCACGATCCAAACATTGCCCTAATCACCCGGCGCCCGGTAAAATTGAAACCGAAGCCATCCTCATGTAGGCCCGTAGCTCAGTCTGGTTAGAGCGCTTGCCTCGAGTTCTTCCGGGCTGCCGTAGTGGTAAAGTCCCATGGGAAATGCGCCATAGAGCACCAGTTTGCTCACCCGTTCGGGATGCTTCACCGCGTAAGCGATCGCGATGGCGCCGCCTCTCGAAATTCCGAGCAGAGAAAAGCGATCGAGTCCCGCCGCGTCCACCACCGTTTCCAGATCGCGGACCCAGGTGTCAAAACTGACGTCAGGAACATCGCGCTGCGACATCCCGTTACCACGCTCGTCGTACCGAATCAGTCGATGGCGTTTGCTGAGTTCTGTCCACCAGTGCTGCCAGATAGGGCTTCCCCACTCGAAATCCAGATGTGTGAGCCAGTTCGAGGCCTTCACCAAAGGCGGTCCGTCTCCAATGCTCGCCCAGGCAAGGCGCACGCCATCTTCCGTAACCGAAAACCTTATGTCCTGGCGGGGCAGTGGAGTGATGGACTGGCCTCCTGCTGCCACAGCTTGTGAGGCCGCGGAACGTATGATGTTTTCAACTGGCGCAAGGAATCGATAGCCATGCCGTGGCACGGTTTCGATGTACTTCACCGGATGAAGTAGTTTCCGTAGCTGCGAAATGCAATAGTCGAGATTGTTGTCTTCTACGACGGAGTCCGGCCATACCGACTCCATGAACGCGTCTTTGCGCACGAGCTTTCCGGCATTCTCCACCAGTACGCGAAGAGTGTCGAAAAGTTTGCCCCGCAGGCGGATTTCCTCGTTGTCACGAAGCAGTCTTCGCTCATCCACATCGAGGAGATAATTGCCAAAGAGGTACTTGGCCATTGTCAATCGGCGACCGGCATCGGTAGGTATACAGGAAAGCCGGACGTCCCCACATGGTTTCCTATTCTACCAGCGGATACCGGGGCCAGTCCCGTCCCGCGGCGCGAACATGGAATGAGCTGCCGTGTGACGGATCAGCTATTATCCAGCCCGTGATGGGCGCGCCTTACGCGTATTTAGAGGGGTTTAGCAGTTTCCCTGCGAACGTGAAAGTTGTTGTAGGCTTCTGCAAGCCGGGAGGCAGTGTGCCATTACGCTGCAGCTGTCTTTCCAACCCGGGAGGGAGACGGTCTTTTTTCGCCAGCCCCGGAGGCAGGCCTGCGCGGTCATCTACAAGACAACTCCCGATGATATGACGTTCAGAATCCGAGAAGCCACTCGGCCCGCGGCCATCATAATCTTCGCCCTGGTCGTCATCGCGATCGTGGCGCCGAGACTGATCGCGGTCATCGTCGTCCCGATCGTAGTGCCCACGGCCACGACGATCGTCGTCAGAATAGCGATCCGTTCCCGATCGAACTGGCTGTGGCGCTGTCATGATTGGAGCGTTGGAAGTCCAGGCCAGCACGGTTTCCGACTGGACCTCGGCTGGCTGTTTGCCTGTGCCCGCAGCGACTCCCGTCCCAGCTGCCGCACCGACACCCGCGCCAATCGCAGCACCTTTGCCGCCTCCTGCAACCGCGCCGATGAGTGCTCCTAGGCCTGCTCCTCCGCCGATCTTGGTGACATTCGATTTCGTGTGCGAATTGCCTTTAACTATCAGGGTTTGCACGGAAACCGGGTAAGTGCGCCCCCCGCTGCGGATGGACTTCAGCGTGAGATGCAGTTCGCCAGGCGTGCTCAACCGTCCGGACCGCTCGATGTTGACCACCTCACCCGTGACCGCGGCGCCCTTGGGGAACACCGTTTGGCCGTTCGCCGTGATTGGTCCTGCCAACACTCCATGAAATTGTTGACCGACAGTCGCGGTCTCACTGCTCAGCTTTTCTGTGATGCGCACCTGCACTGAGGTGCCCGCAGGGATCTGCGCCCATCCCATCAAAGTTCCGAAAATTGTGAGTATTGTGAGTAATGTGATTGCAAGTGTCAGTTTCAGATATCGTCTCATCAGTCGCCCCAAGCCTTTTGGCCGTATTTCGTCCTCTAATGCTAGGTGGAGACGACCTCGCGGGCACGTATCGAAGGTCCATGACCGAGGAATGTCAGGTATCGAACGGGGAAGAAGGCAATTGCTGATCCCGGCGAGTCGGCCAGGCCGGTGTTTATGGTGGTTTGCGGCACGCTCTGTGCTTCCGGTTTTGACCCACAAGATAACTTCCTACAAATCGATTCGAAAAATGCCGCCTCCCTTTGCACTCCGTGAAGCAACTAGGTCTCGTCGACCAAATAGCAATCTAGGTGTTTCGCTTTTTCTCCGCCACGTTGTCGGGGAGTCGAGATTTGAGGAGGTCGTAGATTAAGGAGCCGACTTGGCCTAACCGAGTCAAAGCTCCTCAGACCTGCCTTTTGCGATGAGGGATCCGGTTCGCGTTACGCGTATTTAGAGGGGCTTAGCAGTATCATCGCGAACGTGGAAGTGATTGGAGGTATTGGATAAGCTGAACCTTGACACGGAAGAGGTCGATGGTTCGAGTCCATTCGGGCCTACCATTGTTTTCTGGCAGTTCCAAAGGTGCCGTTTCCCGCTCATTCCGATTTGTGTCGTTATTTGTGTCGTACCCCCCTCTTTACGCAGCGGATCTTGGGCTGCAGCCTGCGTACCATTTCACTTATTCTTCATTCCACCGGATTTTACCCGCGACGCAGTTTCTCAGAATCTTCTCAGTGAGATTTCAGGACCGCCAAAGGACATTCGCACCGGTGCGCCGCTAACTTTGCACCATCTCATGGGGCACCTGGCAAAAGGCCGGGTCCAAAAAGGATGGTTGGTATGGCAAAGCGTTTAGCGGTATTTATGTACGGGCTGGTCAGTTACGTGGCGTTCTTTCTGACGTTCGTGTATGCCATCGGGTTCATCGGCAATTTGTACGTCCCGACGTCCATGGACTCCGCAGCCCGCATGTCGTTCTTGCCGGCTCTAGTCATCGATGCCCTGCTACTGCTGGTGTTCGCGGTGCAGCATAGTGTCATGGCGCGGCCTGCAATCAAAGAGGTGCTGACTCGATTCATTCCGGCGGCTGCCGAACGCAGCACCTACGTGCTGTGTTCCAGCCTATTGCTGATAGCGTTATTCACCTTCTGGCAGCCTATCGGTGGTGTCGTTTGGAATGTCACCAATCCCGGGGTGCGGAATGCCATCAACGCGGTGTTCGGCTTCGGTTTCGCTCTGGTGTTCGTTGCTACACTCTTGATCAACCACTTTGACCTGTTCGGCCTTCGTCAGGTGGCGTTGTATCTTGCGGGCAAACCATACACGTACCTCGAATTCCGGACGCCGTTGTTCTACCGCTTTGTACGTCATCCCTTGTACGTGGGTTGGTTGATCGCGTTCTGGGCTACTCCTACGATGACCGGCGCGCACCTTCTGTTTGCAGTGCTTACGTCCGCCTACATCCTGACGGCGATCCGTTGGGAAGAGCACGACCTGGTCATCGTTCACGGATCGAAGTACCAGGATTATCAGAAGCGCGTGCCGAAGCTGATCCCATCGTTGGCTCCGTACCGCGTCTCTGACGAGGAGATCGTGCGGGTTCCCAGTTCGGCAGCTTAAGGTCTGCAAAATGGAAAGGGCGGTTCGCACCGCCCTTCTCTCTCCGACTTAGGACAATCCTTACGAAGCTGAAATTCCCCCCATTCGTGCCGTGGCTTTCTCCTGCCAGCCCATGAACGCGGAGACCTCCTCGACCAGCTGTTTCCACGCGGCATCTCCCGGACCAACCATATGGCTGCGGCTAGGCAATTCGACAAAGCGCGCGCCGCGAATTCGTGCCGCGATCAGCTTTCCTTCTTGCACCGGAACAGCACCATCGTCGCGCGAATGCAGCACTAGAGTGGGGCAGCTGATCTTCGGCAGCATATCGAGGATCCTGATATTGGGAAATTCCGCGATCATGCGCGCGGCGTTTTCCGGGGAGGAAGAGATGCGCTGCAGCTCGTTAAGCCATGATGCCTCCGCCGGATCCGCGTCTGGCCGAAACAGCGTTGTCCACAACTGCCGGAAAGCCGGATTGTCGCGTCCCCAGCCGGAACGGATCAGAGTCAGCATCGCTTGCAGGTGTTCGTACGCGCCGGGACCTGGCGCCGGCCAGCCGTTTGCAAATGTGCCATTGATGATCAGCTTCGTCACCCGCTTTGGATGGCGCACAGCGTAGGCGATTCCCACCGCAGCGCCCTGGCAACCGCCGAGGATGGAAAATTTCTCAAGGCCGGCCACATCCACCAGTTCTTCAAAGTCCTTGACCGTCCGCTCGAATGAAAAGTCGGTGACGTTCCAGTCCGAGAGACCGCTACCGCGCTGGTCATACCGTACCAGTGTGTTGTGGCGCATGACCTCCGACAACCACTGCCGCCGCAGCGGGGTCTTCCATTCGAAATCCAGGTGATTGAGCCAATGGATCGTCCGCACTAGTGCGGGCCCTTGTCCTCCGATGCTGTAAGCGATCCGAACGCCATCGCTCGTTGTGAAAGATTCGATCTGTTGATCCGGAGCATCGTGCGATTGTACGGCTGGTTCGAGCTGGATTAATCGGCCGTGCGGCTTCGGCGGGGTTACCTCGGCAACGAATCGATAGCCGTGCCGTGGCACGGTTTCGATGTACTTCGCCGGATAAAGCAGTTTCCGCAGCTGCGAAATGCAATAATCCAGATTATTGTCTTCGACGACGGAGTCCGGCCATACGGACTCCATGAAAGCATCCTTGCGCACGAGCTTGCCGGCATTCTCCACCAGCACGCGAAGAGTGTCGAAGAGTTTGCCTCGCAGGCGAATTTCTTCGTTATCACGAAGCAGCCTTCGCTCGTCCACATCGAGGAGGTAACTGCCAAAGAGGTACTTGGTCATTGTCAAACCGCGGCCCGCGTCGGTGGGCGCACAGGAAAGCCGCAGGTCCCCATATGGTTTTCTATTTTACCAGCGGATGCCGGGGGCCAGTCCCATCCCGCGGGGCGAACTTCGACCGAACTGCCCTGTTTAGGATCAGTTATTATCCAGCCCGTGATTCCAGCCCGTGATTGGCGCGCCTTACCCGTATTTAGAAGGCTTAGCAGTTTCCCTACGAACGTGAAAGTTGTTGTAGGTGTGGTTTAAGCCAACCTTGACACGGAAGAGGGCGATGGTTGGAGTCCATTCGGGCCTACCACTTCAACTATCCCCGAAACTTAGCGCTAGCATATTCGCATGCCCAGTAAGGCCCGTCGGTGTATCACTGCCCCTCTTGCGGAGCGGCGTACGCCAACCGCCTCGGAAAGCGCTGCTGCGGATGCGATATCCCCCTGCATTTGGAAGGCGAGAGCCTTGTTGCCTAAGTAAAACAATGAGAATGGTTCGAGTCGCGAACTATGAAGCCGTGGGAGGACGGGTGGAAGCGTCGGGCCTAAAACTTACAGGAGCTTATACTACCCATGGCTTGAGAAATATCCCGGGCGGCCAACAGGCCTACCGGAGTAAGAAAACGTATGAGGCCCGTAAGCGAATCGTTATGCTGAGACCGGGCCGCAGTCTCCATGCTTGTCGTTATCCTAATCGGCGACCGCACCAACCGCTAGAACCACACCGCTTTGCCGCTCGGGTGCCGAGAGTCAGCACTGTGGGAACCCTTTAACTATTGGATAAAAATGCCACGCGCCTCAGCCCCTCGGCTGGCGCTGAGTTTTGCCGCTTATCATTTCGAGGTTAATAATGCGAGAGGAATCGCATCTCCCTCGGCGCGGCAGCCTGCATTGTTGGGATGCAGATGGTCTCCACTGTCGTAATTCGGGAGCAGTTGCGTAGGGTGACTCGGATCGCGTACAACCGCATCGAGATCCACCACGCCATCGAATTCTTCGCTGCTGAGAATCCAGGCGTTGACCTTCTGTCGCATCCTTTCTTTCTCCGGAGTGTAGAAAGTGATCGGAGGCCCCGGCGGCCCCAAATCCAAAAACGAGTTTTCGAACGGTGGGTTCGTCGTGCCGATGATTCGAATTCCCTTTTGATGCGCCCATGAAATGAGCTGCCGATAGCCGGCGATAATACTTTCGGCCTTAATGCCCTCCGTGGCAGGTGTTAGCGAGCCGGGCATCGCGATGTCATTAATTCCCAGGCCAACGATCACATACTTAACACCTGATTGCGCGAGTACGTCGCGGTCGAAACGTGTCAGGCCCGCTTGTCCGAGAACTGACCCAAATCGACCGCCGGCCGCTTCTATAGGGCTGTCATTCAATAACCGATTCCCGATGATGCCTTCATTCAGGACGCCCAATTCCGCTTTCCCGCCGGAGCTTTTCTGCAACTGCTGGGCCAGCACGTCAGGCCAACGTCCATTGCTGTCGGACTCAGTTCCATCTCCATCCGTGAGCGAGGAGCCAAATGCAACGATGGCTGCGCCGCGCGCGGAGGCCTCCACGTCCACCCCAGTTAGGAACGGCCACGTATGGATTTTCTCTGCCACCGAAAACTTCGCGTTCGCCGTAGCGTCCCCGGTCTGGGAAACGTAGCTCGTCTGCAAGGCCAGAACGTGCAGCGTTTTCACCTCGGTGCTCTCGGGTAGGAACAGACTGACCGCCAGATCCGACAGAGCCGGTGCCTCCAACGCGACCGGATCGCTCACAACCATCGATCTTGCTGCAACTCTCGTGGACGACTTCCCTTCGAACGTCAGGGTTCGGTCGGAATTCGGATCGATGTCCGCCACGTCCGTTCGACGGGCAATGTGTGCGCTGCCGATCACCAATGGATGATCACCAAAGGTGTTCGAGATCTTAATCCGTACTCTTGTCCCGCCAGAGCTGATGTGCACGATAAGGCGCAGAGTTTGGTTCCGGAAGGTCTTGACATGCCCGGGCTCCGGAGGCTGCGGAGCCGTTGCCCACGTTCCGATCCACTGTTTGCCGCGGGGATTCTGCGCGGTTGCCAGCAATGACAACAGTCCAATGAGGACGCACGTAAATGAATTCGAAAACAGTCTGTTCACGGCGCATTCTCCACAGAAATGTCTTGCTGACATGAATATAGTTAGACGCTGGATAGCGGCCGCAGTAAGCGCACTTCCAGGAATCCCCGCACAATGCGCAAGGTACCTGTCTGAATATTTCTTGGTCTTTGCCACAGTTCAGGAGCGGATTAGATTTCAGCAAATCGGCAATAACTCCCAGACGGTCTGGCCAACCTTCCCTTACCGAATTATGGAAGGGTTGCCCGTCGCTCGGACAGAATCGTCCAAAAACAAAGGCTGGGCGAGCTGGGTGACCATTGGGTCAACTCTGGTAGCTAACGATTCGACTCGAAGTTCACGGATGCGGGCAGGCCGATAATGTTGCGCCAGTATTGGAATTGGGAGCTCGACCGGATAGGATCGAAACCCTGCGTTACCATGAGAAATTGCATACTGCTGGAGTGTTCCTCATAGCCCTTTTGCAACCATTGGAAAGCATGCGGTGCGTCCCCTAATTCGGCGTAGCACTCGGCAATTCCTACTGGATCCGCATACTGACCTTTAGCAATGTTCTGAAGCATACGATTCAGCTCTTCACGAATCATGGCTGGGTATCCGGAAGTTGCATAGACTCGCTTAAGTACTTGAGCAAAGCTCGAATCCCCATACAACGCCCACTTTTGCTGCAATTCGCTGACAGCTTCGGCATCCATGCGCTTTCTCGCATAGATTTGCGCCACGTTACCGTGCGCGCCAAAGAACGAAGGATCCAGCGCGATGACTTTCTTGTACTGTTCTATGGCTTTGTCATGGAGTCGCTCCCACTCATACACTTCCGCGACAGCCATATTGATGATAGGAGAAAGCGGGTCTAGCTGTTGCGCGCGGTTGACTTCGGCCTCCGCTTCAGAAAAACGCCCCAGCCCTGCAAGAAACATTCCGTACCACTGGTGCGCAGTCGGATACTTGGGATTCAGCTGGAGGGCGCGCCTGAATTCCTGTTCAGCGCCCGACCAATCCCATTCGTAAGCGGAACGAACCATGGCAAGAGAAACGTGGGCCTCGGCGAGAGAATCGTCAAGTGCAATGGCCTTTTCGGCCGCCGCTTTGGCTTTCGGAAAAGAATCGCGGGGCGCGGTCTCGCCCCAATCGTCCAGTAAGTTGTAACAATCCGCCAGGCCGGCGTAGGCAGGAGCATAGCCGGGATCGGCACTAATCGCCTGCTCGAAATAATCAATGCCCTGCTGAAGCCCTTGCTTCGTTCTCCGGTTCCAGAAAAATCGGCCTTTCAGATAGAACTCGTAAGCGGCCGGCGAAGGATTGTAAGTCCGCTGGATTCTGTGCTGCTCATCTCCGGTCAGTCGAACTCGCAGATTGCCGGCGATATCTTCGGAAAGCTGCTCCCGCAGCGCGGGCATATCCGAGACCACCCGCTCGTACTGCTTGCCCCAGAGTTGAGAGCCACTTTGGACGTCAATCAACTCTGTGTTTAAAACAATACGGTTTCCCTGTCGGATCAAGCGTCCGGTGAGAACCGCTTTGACCCCAAGATCGCGGCCGACTGTGCGGACATCGAATTGTCTCTGGCTGTATCGGGCGACGGTTGTCCATGCCATGACCCTGACATTGCTGAGTTGCGAGAGATCGTTGACGACCTCTTCTGCGATGCCCTCGCTGAGATACTCCGTTTCGGCATCGCCGGCGCCATTCACAAAAGGCAAAACGGCAGCAGAGTCGTAGCGGGTACGAGATGGCGCCCGTGTGAAGGCCGCGATCAGGACCGCAACCACCGTCAGAACGCCGATGGCCAACGCCGCACGGTGGGAGAAAGCCCGTCGCCACCAGGAAATCGGAACCACTTGCTGCCCCACTCGCGCCGAGCCGTTTCCGTTGATGGGTTCGATGGGCAGCAGCAAGCGGTAGCCACCTTTGTGAATGGTCTCAATGATCCGCGGGCGACGTGCATTGTCGTTGAAGGCCTTGCGCAGGGCGGAAATGCAGCCTGGCAAAACATCGTCGGAAACGAAAAGGTTCGGCCATACTGCCGAGATCAACTCTTCCTTGCGGACCACACCGGTATGCTCGCCAAGGTAGACCAACACTTGCATGGCCTTCGGTTCGACACGAGTGCTGTTGCCGTTTCGCGAAATCTGATTGAGGGCAGGACTGACCAGCCACTCGCCGATTCTGAAATCGCCACCCACACAGGTTCCCCGGCAACATTATATTCGCCCAGGAACCCCATCCCTTGTCACTTTGACCAGGAGTAGGTTACCTTCACCACGAACTTCTGCTCGCGTATCGGCATGGGATTGCCTGCCACCAGGTTCTGAAACCGCGTGCCCAGGTTGTAGATCACGTACAGGTCGCTGTCTGGTCGGAATGTATAGCGCAACCGGGCACTGGCGCTGGCGGCCTGAGTTTGTGCGGTGTCGGCCTGCAAGAAAGTTGTCAGATTGACGAAGCGAGTAAAGGCGTAGCTGACCTGCAGTCCGGCGAGTTCAATATTAAAATTTCCCTGGGGCAGCCGAAAAACGTTCAAGGTGTTGTTGAGTGCCAGGGAAAGGTGCGGATTCGGTCGGTAAGCCGTAGTCAGAGTGGCTGTTTTCAGAGTTCCCGTGTAGTAGCTTCCCCACTGAAAGGAAGCGGTGTAAGTCATGCGACTGTTACCCGCTGAAGTGTAGGCGACTTGATGGGAGTCAAAACGGTAGCCGCCTGCGGGAATAGAAATGTCTTTGTACAAATGCAGTGGTTGACCGAGGAATTGGTAGATAACGTCTTCGGGAGCCGAATCGATTTCAGCGCTGTTGTTAAACAACACCCGGATGTTCAGCGTCTGTTCTTTAAAGATCAATTGGCCAGCGGTATTCGGATCGTGCCCGACAAATCCACCTAGGTCGAGTTCGCGAATATTCAGCACATGCGGGCGAGGAGTGAAACTGAATTGGAAAATTGTGGGCTGATCATCCGTGCGCGTAACGAATCCCATCTCCGCATTGAAGTTCTTCTCCGTGATGCCGTGCCCGGCGTAAATATTGAACCAGTTGTTCGCGTAGGTGAGCCGTCCCCCTAAAGCAGCATTGTCCCCCTCCAAACCGGGGCTCCAGGACTTGGCATAGTATCCGCGCAAGTTGAGATTGCCGACGAGCACGAACTTGGCATCCAGTCCGGCAGAGCGGTTATAAGGATCGAGTGGACTCCCGGATTCTTTATCGGTCGCCATGAAACCGATGTAGGATCCTGGCGTCAACGGCCGCTTTAGACGCACGATGGCGTAATTTCCGTAAGGGTTGGGCCCTTCCGCCCGGGTGCGAACATCCATTACCCCCAGGTCGAGACCACCTACGTGTCCGGCAACCTTGCCGCCGGCGTCGATCGGAACTTCCTGACCGCTGACTGGGTCAATGCCAATTTGCCGAGTGAAAAACAAGAGGTCCTGGTTCCAAAGCAAGAAGTCGAACACGTCGGAGTCTTCCAGAAAGAAACGCCTTTTTTCTGGGATCAGGACTGGATTCGGCGTGAGATTGAACTGCTGCTGGTCGACGTCGGCATCGGAGAAATCGGTGTTCACTGTGCCCAGTGCAATGAGATTACTAGCTAACCCATATTTCACATCGACGCCGCCAGTATGGAGGGCACTCCAGGGCTGACCCGAAGGACTCCGTCCGCCCAGCAACCCGTACGGCTTCACAACCAGCAAGCGTCGATTCTCGATTCCTTTTAATCCCCGCAGCACGCCTGCCTGGGAGACACGCCAGAATCCAAAGACCCTTCGATAGCCGGACCATTCATCCTCTTCATTCTTCCGCCGAATGAACCGCCGGAAATTCACTCCCCAGGTCACTTCCGCGCCACCGCGGAAGTTCAACGTACTGAAAGGAATCTGTATGGTGGCAGTCCAACCGTCATTGGTAATTCTGGCCGCCGAAATCCAGAGTCCGTCCCAACTGGGATCGACAATGGAATCGGTTTGAGGAGGCGCCTGCTCTTCGACGATTTCGCCATCGCGCTGTGTGCCGAGCGGGTTGACTTGGAATATGTAACCGTTACGATGGCTGAGAGTGGGATCAATCACGATGGCGAAATTGTCGTCAAGGTCTTGCGAGAGGTCTTGGCGTAGCTGAGTCGCAACGATACGTTGCGGCTCGTCGTCATAGCAGTGAATCCCGAAATATACGTGGCGCGAATCATACAAAATGCGTATCTCTGTCTTCTCCGTAGAAGGCAGGGTCTCGAGCGGCTCTCTCTGGCGGAAATCGGCCACCGTCGGCGCAAGCCGCCAGATTGGATCGTCAAGAGTGCCATCGATACGGGGAGGTCGTTTTGTTTGCAAGGCCATTGCCACTCTGGCTACAGGGGCAGGAGGTGGGGCTTGCCCATTCAGCAAGGAATTCGCGGCGAGTACGAGCAGAACACCCCGGAAAAACGCTCTCCAGACCTCATGAGTCAACGACATGGGCTATCTATCGCAGATTTTGTTGACCCAGTCCTGTCAATGAGTTGAAGGTTTTCTGAGGATTTTCTATTGCGCTGCCGAGCCGGTCAGGAGCATCCGAGGGTCCTAAGGTTGCGGCGATTCTCTCCCGTACTTCAAGACCAACTGACTGCGTCGGCGGCTTTCTCTGAGTAGATCTTTTCCCAATGGGCTTGTGCATACCGATATGCCCATTGTCGATCCTTGCAACTCACCCGCGCTATCTACGAGGGGCCCTAGCGAAGCCGTTTTTCAAGGTCCTGCAATGGGCGGAGGTACTGATTGCTCAGTTCGCGGTGCGAAGCCATGACCTTTTTGGCGGCAGAGATTAGCACTGTTGCCTTCTCCGGATCTCCCAGATCGAAATAGCACTCCGCCAATCCTATTTGCGCCAGAGCCAATTCCGGACTGAGCGGGTCCACGGTGCTCTGCCGCAGTTCTACGGCTCGCTGAAGCAGAGGCAGTGCCTCGGACGGACGCCGGTGCAGCAAATCTGCACGGCCTTGGACCAGCGATGCCCGAGCTTCGAGCGCTTTCAGGTAGTCCCGCGCAGCGCTAGCTGAGAGTTGCTGGATAGCCTGTGCTGACAGCGTCCCCGCGGTTTCAGCGTCTCCACGCGCTAACGCGATCTCCGCCCTCAATACCTCGAGCCTCAAGCTGTCCAGCGCCAACGCGCCCGCAGGGGGCGCCACAGGATGAAAGACGCTCAGAGCAGCTTCCGCCTCATTGGCCTGATCCGTGGCAATCATCAGCCTCGCCCGTTCATCCACTGCCATGTAGGAGGTGGGAGAGTTGGCTTTCTTCATAATGGCATCGGCCTCGTCGAGCAAGCGCTGGCCCTCTTTATCACGTCCCAGCTCAATCGAGAGGGATGCCTGAACTTGCAGCATTTGCGCGAGATAACGGGTGCCCGGCCGGTTCTTGCGCCGGTTTTCCACGGCCTTGGAAACATACACCATGCCTTCTTCCCAACGGCCTGCATTTGGCTAGTGCCCGACCGTACTCGAGGAATACTTGCGGCGCGTAAAACGGGTCGTCGGCTTTTCGAGTGCTCAGCAATATCTGCCTGGCACGCTCGATATGCTCCAAACCCTCACTCGTTCGCGACGTTGCGCCCAGGAATATTCCCAATCGTAATTCTGTTTCCATGGTGTCGATGTGATCGTCGCCATTCAGTTTGCGGGCCACAAGGAGCGCGCGCCTGAGACTCTCCTCTGCAGCCCCGAATTCCACCAAGTCCTGCTGCGTTTGGCCCAGGTAGGCATAAAAACGGGCCAGGCTGGAGTTCGGATCTCCTTCAATTCTGGCCGACTCCCGAATCGCCTCCGCCAGCAGCGGTTCGGCCTGACGCGGCTGAGCCAGAATCGAGAGAATAAGGGCCTCCTCGTACAGAGCTTCGGGCAACATGGGCTCATCGTGGTACTTTCGATAGACATCGACTGCCTGCCGCGAATAATCCAGCGCCTGCTGCAGGTCCGAACTTTCAAAGTGCTGCGCAAGGATAATGCACAGAGATCCCCGTTGCCGTGAGCTGAAATCCCTACGTTGGTCCAGGATGCGCTTGGCTTCGAGCAGTACCTTCTCGCGCTCACTCACTGAACTGGATGCGTGCAGCGCACTCCCGAGGTCGGTAAGCGCGGCTGCCAGCTCCATCGAGTTGTTGCCGTACAACTTCCGGGCGAGATCGACACGCTTCTGCTGCAGGCTTACGGTCTGGTCGCTCAGGCCGAGATCGAAATACATGTTGCCGAGGGTGTTCAGGATGCTGAGCTTCGCCTCGGGCACGCCAGCGAGCTCATCGTCGATCTTGCGGGCGCCGATATCGAGCAATTCGCGCGCCGTCGTTTGCCGAGCCTTCGCCGGGTCGTCCTGGTAAGAGCTGTTGGCGCGGAAGATATCTTCTAGGAACTTCTCCATGGCCGTGGCGACCTGGGTTTGGCGCCGTGCGATGTGGGCCTGCCACAATGCCGCGCTCAAGCCTGCCGCCAACGCGAGTACGACCGCGGCGACGGACGCGACTGCCCAGCGACGCCGGGTGAGAAATTTCTTTGTCCGGTACCAAGTGCTCTCCGGTTGCGCGACGACCGGTTCACTTGCAAGATAACGCCGCAGGTCCTCGGCGAACGCGTCGGCAGAAATGTAGCGTTCAGCAGGTTGCTTCCGCAGTCCCTTAAGCACGATCGCGTCGAGGTCGCCACGGAGTTGACGTCGTAGCTTGTCTGGAGTCGTGCCCCGGTTCCGCGCTGCGATGTCGCCCACATGCGAAGCAATCGTGCTCGATGGGCGCGGCGGCTCAGTCTCTACAATCGCTTTCACCAGGTTGGCAAGAGAGTGTACGCCCGCGCCCGCTGGATGCTGCCCCGCGAGCAACACGTACAGCAGAACGGCAAGTTCATATACGTCTGTTGCTGTTGTGACGGCGCCGCAGGTGAGTTGTTCGGGAGCGGCGAACTGGGGGCGTGAAGGCCGATCCGGCTTCGCGTGTAAGTAGAGTTGCCGCACCCTGCTGGCCCTCACCCTCCAGAAGCTTGGCGATGCCGAAATCGAGCAATTTCACAACACCATCTTTGCTGACCAGCACATTTGAGGGTTTGATATCGCGGTGAACGATCAGGTTCGCATGGGCATGCGCCACGGCTCCGAGCACACCGAGAAAGAGACGAATTCTCGCCCGCATGTCCAACTTGCGCTCGTCACAGTAAGCGTCAACGAACTGGCCTTCAACGTATTCGATGACGAGGTAGGGATGTCCCGCGGAACTCACTCCTGCGTCGAGCTTTGCTGTCATGTTGGACTGTGCATAGAGTTCAAGCGTAATCGACTGTTGGCATGGCGGAGCATCTCCGGCGTCAGCATGTCCCACGTTTCGCGTGACGGAAGCCCTAGCCCGTCCTTTCCTTCGGCATACTTTCCACACTTTGCGAACATCCACGACATTTGGTTAGAGTAATTCGGCACGGCACTTGACGAGGGCTAGCGAGTGAAATTCTCATGGGTGTCTTCGATAGCGGCAGCTCTATTTTTCCCCGCACTTTTATTTAGCGGTGACACGGACTACTACCGCCACGTCGTCTTTGACAATAGTCTGACCTCTAACGACTACTTCTACAGTTACGCTCAGGCGTCTTCTCCCAGTTCGATCGAACAGAAAGATGGAAGGCTGCCCGTCGAGAACGACAAATTTATTACGGCACCCAACGCCCTTCGCCTTCGCTGGCGGTCGCAGGCACCAGGAGGCTGGGAGGCCGAAGTACGAGTCGTCAACTTTCGCTACCGGTTCCCTGAATTTTCCGGGCGCAATCTTTACTTGTGGTGCTACAGCCCGGAGGCCATAGCCGCCGAAGACTTGCCTGGCATCATGCTGTCGACCACGCGAGAAGGCCTTCAGGTTGCGGAATTTCCAGGGAGTTTCAGTGATCCTCTACCGCTGGGAAAATTCGCTGGCAACTTACCGGCTGGACAGTGGGTGCAGGTGCGTATTCCACTTTCCGAATTTCACACCGGGTCAATCTATGAATTCCGGCCCGCGTTCGTCCAAAACGTCCTCTTTCTGCAGCGGCGTTCCGATGGTGCCTCACACACGCTCATCATTGACGAAATCAGGTTCGACGATGACGCGGAAAGCGACGCCACGACACGTGCTTCTCTGCCAGCACCCCAAAAGGTGACCGCCACCGGCTATGACCGGCACGTGGACGTTCGCTGGGATCCGGTACGCGATGCGGCGCTGGATCGTTATGTAATCTATCGAGCGCTCGACGGCAAGGACTTCCGGCCGATTGGGATTCAAATTCCCGGAACGCAGCGGTTTTCAGATTTCCTGGGGAAGTCTGGTGTAACTGCGCAGTACAAGGTCGCCGCCATGGACCGGCACTACCGGCAATCGCAATTGTCGAACCCAGTGAGTGCCTCGACACGCGAACTCAGTGACGACGAACTTCTCACGATGCTCCAGGAAGCCTGCTTCCGTTACTACTGGGAAGGCGCAGACCCGCACTCCGGGATGACCCGCGAAAATATCCCCGGCGATGAACGGATGGTTGCTACGGGAGCGAGCGGCTTCGGGATTATGGCTCTCGTGACAGGCGCCAGTCGACAATTCATTACTCGTGAAGAAGGGGTGGATCGCATTATCAAGATCGTGAGTTTTCTGGAAAGCGCGCAGCGCTATCACGGTGCGTGGTCGCATTACATGGATGGCAACACAGGGAAGACCATGCCGGTGTTCGGCACCTTTGATAACGGAGGAGACCTGGTCGAGACATCTTTCCTGATGCAGGGCCTGCTTGCGGCACGCCAGTATTTCCATGGAACGACAGAAAAGGAACAATCCCTGTATCGCAGGATCACCCAGCTTTGGGAAACGGTGGAGTGGGACTGGTACCGCGAGACCCCGCAGAGCGACTTCCTTTACTGGCATTGGTCGCCGCAGTGGGCCTGGCAGATTCATCATCCGCTCATCGGATTCAATGAGGTGATGATCACGTACCTGTTGGCGATCGCCTCGCCCACCCATGGTGTGCCGGCTGATCTTTACTACTCGGGGTGGGCTGGGCAATCAGAGACTGCGATTCGGTACCGTGGAGGCTGGTCGTCGGCTGTCGATGGCGATCACTACGGAAACGGGCATACTTACTTCGGCACGAAGCTGGACGTAGGGGTTGGTACCGGCGGGCCGCTTTTCTTCGCCCATTATTCCTATATGGGTTTTGATCCGCACCGACTGCACGATCGTTACACATCTTCGTACTTCGATAACAACCGCAATCTCGCGCTGGTCAATCTCGGATATTCCATTGCCAATCCAAAGCACTTCGCAGGTTACGGACCCAATGCGTGGGGACTGACGGCGAGTGACGGTCCGATGGGCTACTTGCCGCACGCCCCGGATAACGGGAGCGATGACGGTACGCTGACGCTGACAGGAGCCTTGGCGTCGTTTCCCTATACGCCCGATGCTTCCCTGGCGGCCTTCCACCATTTTTATCGTGACCTGGGAGACCGGTTGTGGGATATTTACGGACCTCGCGACGCGTTCAATCCGGGCCAGAATTGGGTTTCCAATATTTACATGGGACTGAACCAGGCGCCGATCACGGTGATGATCGAGAATTACCGGACGGGGCTGGTATGGAAGCAGTTCATGTCCAATCCGGAGATCGGCGTGATGCTTCACAAGCTTGAGGCTGCGGATAAGAAATAGCTCGCGATCGTTCGGTGGTGTTCCCGCTGGCCGCGTCAGCGAGGGCGAGATGCCCTGGCGACAGCCGGCAGGATGCCGGCGCTACAAACAAAGATCGAGGGCCGGCGAGGTGAGTCTTTCGTGAATGCGCCGGTAAATCTTCGCTACGTCATCCGCCTGGCCGCCACAGCCGCGCTCGGCGGATTGCTGTTCGGTTTCGATATCGCCATCATCACCGGCGCGGGACCGTTTCTGATTCAGCACTTTGGCCTCAGTGATATCAGCTTGGGCTGGGCTTTCAGTTGTCTGCTCTTCGGAGCTACCGTGGGAGCCGCGCTGGCTGGACGTTTGTCCGACGTCTATGGAAGGCGCAAGATTCTGATATGGGTTGCTGTCCTTTTCGCGGCCACATCAGTGGCGACGGGATTGGCGCCCACGTTCACCGCCTTTGTGATCGCACGGTTTGCAGGGGGGTTGGCGGTGGGCACAGCTTCGTTGCTGTCTCCGATGTATGTCGCGGAGGTATCGCCAGCAAAGCTACGCGGGCGCCTTAGCACACTCTACCAACTGTCGATCGTGACCGGCATCCTGGTCTCATTCTGCATCAACTACCTGCTGCGCAACGCTGGTTCCGACAATTGGCGATACATGTTCCTGACTGGCGTCATCCCCTCCGTAGTGTTTCTCGTCCTGTTACTCAGTGCGCCGGAAACTCCCCGTTTTCTTTTTAAGGCGGGCCGCAACGCAGAGGCTTTCAACATTCTGGAGCGCATCGCGGGCCGAGAGAGTGCGGAGTTCGAAATGGGAGAGATCCAGGCCAGCTTTCGTGCCAAAGGAACGACATGGAGCGATTTGTTTCGACCGGGTATTCGGCGGGCTGTGGTGGTGGGATTCTGCCTGGCGATTCTGGTTCACTTTTCCGGGATTAACACCATCATCGACTATGCGCCATCCATCCTGCGTTCAGCAGGCTGGAATATTGATACGGCTCTGTTCTCGACGTTTGTGATCGGGTTCACGAATTTTGCCTTCACAATCGTCTCCTTTTGGACTATCGATCGTTATGGGCGGAGACCGCTCTACATCGTCGGCTCGCTGGGAATGGCTGCAACGCTGCTGTCACTCATGACAGTGGTCATCACGGGTCAATTCCGAGGCCTGCTAGTCTTGCTGCTGATTCTGGGCTACATCATATTTTTCTGTTCCTGCATTGGCCCCGTGTTCTGGACTCTTGTCGCCGAAATTTTCCCGAACCGTATTCGTGGCACGGCGATGACGATACCGGTACTGACGCAATGGGTTGCGAACGCGGTAGTCGTCTTGGTTTTTCCCTATGCCTTTAATCGGATCGGAAAAGATGTGACGTTTGGGATTCTCGCAGCAGTATCACTGCTGCAGGCCGTCTTCACCTGGTTCTTCGTTCCGGAAACCAAGGGCAGGTCTCTGGAAGAAATCGAAGGATTCTGGGAGGAGACAGATGGGAGCAGACTGGCTTCGAGTCCAGTTAAGGCGTCGTAGAATCTAGATGGACGCAAGCCAGCAGTAAATCAGTCGATGCGCTACGGGGCTTGCAGTCGGGCGCAAGAAGGATGCCATCATGGCGAAAGCTCTCAACGATCTTGACGTCAGCAACTATCACAAGGACGGTTATGTTCTGGTGAAGGGCATGCTGGACTCGCAGGAGGTCGGATCGCTCTCGCGGGCTGCGCGGGAGGATCGCGTCTTAGACGAGCACTCCTTCGGGCGTGCGGACGGTGAGGGCGGTACCGTCCGGCTTTCCCTGTGGAATCATCCGACGGACACAATTTACGGGATGATTGCCCGTTGTGAGTCGATCGTCGGCTCAGCAGAGAAGATCCTGGAAGGCGAGGTCTACCACTACCATTCGAAGATGATCATGAAAGACGCAAAGGTCGGCGGCGCCTGGACCTGGCATCAGGATTACGGATACTGGTATCACAACGGCCTCTTGTTTCCGCTGCTGACGAGCGTGTACATCGCGGTGGACCCGGCCACTCGCGAGAACGGGTGCCTGCAGGTCATTCGGCGGTCGCACGAGTTAGGGCGGATCGAACATTTTCTGTCGGGGGAACAGGCGGGCGCAGACAAGTCGCGAGTCGATGAAATTCTCAAGAAGCTGGAGCTGGTTTACGTCGAAATGGAACCGGGGGACGGGCTGTTTTTCCACGCAAACCTGCTTGCATCGCTCAGACCAGAATCGGTCTGACCATCCACGCTGGTCGATGATCTGTTGCTACAACGCCGCACGGAATGATCCCTACAAGGAGTCGCGTCATCCGCGCTACACGCCGCTGGTTAAGGTGAAGGACGAGGAGATTCTCAAGGCCGCGGCGAAGCGCTTCGGTGCGGATGACGCCGGAACATGGATGGATTCGAACCGCAACGCTAGTGCCAGCGCGCTTTCCGAAGGCAAGGCGCAATAGCGAATATTCCTCGGTGCTAAATCTGCTAGAACGAAATTCGGCCGGAAACCTGAATATTCCTGGGCGACGTTACCGCAAGGTTCCACATTCCAAAAGTTGGACTGGCGACATCAGAGTCAAATGCCGCGCCGCCCACCCCTCCACCTTGCAGGGAGGTTCCAACCGTATTGAAGTGATGAGCGTTAAAAATATTGAATGCATCGCCACGCAGCTGGAACGTGACACGCTCGGTGATGTGGACCAGTTTTTCCAGACCGATGTCAAAATCGCTATAGCCAGGCTGGCGGAAGTTCTGCACGCGCGGTCCACTGCCCGTGTAGAAGCCGTTAAAGCCACCGGCGGGCTCAAACGAATCCTTGTTGAGGAGTGGCTTGTTTACATCAATGTGGTCCAGGGACTGCGCAAATGGATTCGCGCCCGGCAACAGTGCCGGAATGCAGGTCGAGCTGAACTGACTAGGCACGTTGCAGTTCGAAGAAATGAGGGAAAACGGAATGCCGGATTGGACGCGGTAGACTCCATTGAAAGTCCAGCCGCCCACGAGGGCGTTCAGCACGCTGCCCTGGTTGAGCCAATGCCTTCCTCTGCCAAATGGAAGTTCGTAGTTGTATGCGATGTTCAATGCTTGGGGAACGTCTTCGACAGCGAGTGATCGATTTCGTTGTCTCTCGAAGGGTGAAAAGGTGGTGGCTCCGTAGATATTTTCCAGAGCGTCGGAACTGGTGATTAATTTCGAATTGGTGTACGACAGCAAGGCCCACAGGCCCTTGGAAAAACGATGCTCCGCTTTCAACTGAAACGAATGGTAGATCGAGCTTCCCTGATTTTCATTTCGTCCGCGGATCTCATTGCAGTATTGCGGGTACGGTAACAACGCCTGAGCCACCGACGGTGAGCATCCTGTCATGACGGTTGCGAAATCGGGAAAAGGTGCCGGAACTCCATCGAGTTCGGTCTGGCCTGGTTGAAAGACATCGAATAGCTGTGCCTGCATTGTCAGGTACTTGGGATCTAGTGTGTTGATCGGCGCAATTTGCGACAGAAGTCGCGTACCTTTCGTTCCGACATAGGAGGCTGACAGGTAGTTATTACCGGTGAATTGATGCTCTACGGTGAGATTCCACTGTTGCGCATACGGAAGGCGATTGGCATTCCGCGGACGATAGATTGGGGCATTTCCGCCGTTGTCGAAAGTTGAGACGAGATCCGGTGGGACCGGATGATTCGAGGGGAGGCCATCACTCAATTTGAACGCCGCCTGCAGGCCACCCATGGAACTGCCGAACACGGCAAACGCGTTGTAGCCCTCCTGCTGAATTCCCCCGTCGTAACCGGGCATGTTGGCATTGTCGTAAAAGAGGCCGTATCCCGAACGGATCACTGTGTTCTGACTGAGAGCATAGGCTAGCCCGATGCGGGGTGCGAATCCGCCATACCAGGTATTTTCCGGAAATCTCCTGCCCGATTTGCCAGCGCCATGTCCCGCATAGGCAATCGCGCCCAGCAGGCCACCTGCACCGGGATTAGGAAGCGTCGGATCAAAGTAGGAGAAGCGATCGTTTCCATCCAGCGCCGGAGGATCAACCTCCCAACGTATTCCTGGTGTGAACGTCAATTTGGGGGTTACGCGCCAAGTGTCGGCGGCAAACAAAGAGAAGCTTTTGCTGCGGGAGTCGATCACAGTGGACGTATAGAAAGTGGCATCCGCAGCGTCCACCTGCTCCAGCAGAAAACTTGCGATCGGGCTGCCGGTGGGTTCGTCGGGCCCCAACAAACCGGTTTCCGTGGACGCGAACTTAAAGTGCCCCGCTTGATTCGAAAGAAAGGTTGGCGAGTTCTGCGAAAAGCGCATGTCCCCGCCAACGGAAATTGTGTGCTTTCCTCTTGTCATCGATAGCGTGTCGGTGACGATGTAGGCGGGCGCCAGCCAGGGTTGAATATTCGGGTCTCCCAACCCAGTACCAAATCCCGCAAAGCCGTTGGTGCTGAACTCGATTTGCGGGGGATAGTCGTGGCTTGGCACGCCGGGAATCTGGGGCAGTTTGTCCGCAAAGGCGCCGTCAATGCCGCCGCCATAGTATTTGTCGTTTTGGTAGCCAAATCCAACGTGGTTCAGCAAGGTCGGGCTGAAAGTGTGATCCCAGTTCACTCGCAACACCGACGTGCGTTTATACGTCGTGAACGTATTACTAATTGTTTCCGGAAGGGTGGAGAACGTCGTTTGCGGCAGGTATTTGTAATAAAACATCTCCGAGATGTGGTCGTTGGAGCCGATATATTCGTCCACCTTCTCGGCAATGGCATACGCGTCCGTACCTAGAAAGTCCTGAGTCGGAGGCGCCAGGTAGTTATTCAGAGGAGCTGAATTGGTCAGCGGCGGAAGATACTGGAACCATTGTTTCGCCAGCGAGTTCTGCAATCGCGGATCGGTGGCACAGATTACGTTCGGAGTCGTCCCATCACAACCCATGAACTGATCACGCAGAAAAGGGAGATTGGTTGGACCAATGTCCTGGCCCGGGTTGTAGGCTGGATTTGGACGCGTGGTGGCAGGATCGTAGATGTTAGCACCCCAGTCACGAAAATCGCCCTGCTGCTCCGCGACGGAGGGTAGTGACAGAGTCTGCCGGTTGAGGCCGCCACGGATCCGAAAGGCCTCAAAGTTCACAAAAAAGAAGGTGCGATGATTTCTGTTCTTCCAAAAAGGCAGTTTCAACGGACCGCCGATGTTGCCTCCGAAATCGTTTTCGATGTCCTTGGTTTGCGCGTCGGCTCCCCACCGAGTCGCGTTGAAGGAAGAGTTGCGATTGAATTCGTAGGCTGTGCCATGAAAATTATTGGTTCCTGACCTCACGTTTTCGATAGTCACCCCGGCGGCGCTTCCGTACTGAGCGTCATAGTTTGAGGTGAGCACCTGGAATTCGCTGATGAGGTCGGGGGATTGAGGAAAGTCGAGTACAGCGCCGGTCAGGCCCTGGATTCCAGAGGAGTTGAAAAGACTGATACCGTCGAGAACGACGACCCCCGTTTGTGACTGACCGCCATTGACGTGCGCGCCGGTGACGTCGCCTGAACCGCGAACGACGCCTGGCAAGAGTGACGCAAAGCTTGCGGCCGAGCGCATCGAGCCAGCCACGAGAAGAGGAACTTGTTGAATGACTTGCGGGTCGATGCTGCCACGAATCTCGGCATTTTCGTAGTTCAGAGCGGAAGCATCAGCGCTGACTTCAACCCTTTGGACCGTGGCCTGAAGCTTCAGTTGGATGTTCTGCCGAATCGGGTAACCGACGCGGACAAGGATTCCGTCCTGCACGTACTCACCGAAGCCTTGTGCCGTCACGCTCAGCAGATAGGTACCCGGTACGACGTTGCGAAACGAGTAGAGACCGTTAGAGTCTGATACAAAGCTGGATTTCTGGTTGGTGTCCTTGGAGGTGAGGACCACGTTCGCGCCTGGCACCACAGCTCCGTTCGGGTCTGTAATCTCGCCGTCGATCGAGGCGTTGTTGCTCTGCGAAAACAGGCATGGCGTACTTGCCAAAATCGAGATCGCCAGAACGCGAACCACAATTTTCCGCACTATGTCGCGCATGCGTGACTCCTGTAACTCCAGAATTTCGTTTGCTGTCAGTGCCCCACTTCAATTTCACGCCACTTGCCGTTTGTTCGCGCGTTATGCGCGCTTATGAACACCCTTTTTGAAGTTGTCGAGCATGTGATCACAGTTGCGCATGGTGAAGGCGACGATCGGCATGGTCGTGGTTTTGTCGGTGCAGCTCGGAAAAATGCTTGCGTCGCAAATGTAGAGATTCGGAACGTCGTGAGTTTGTGCCCACTTGTTGGTCACGTACTTCTTCGGGTCATTTCCGAAGCGACAGACTCCGGTCTCGTGCAGGCTGGTTCCCGGACGGTTCGGCTCGTCGTCGGCGCCCCACAATTCGCCGCCCATGGCCTTGAAGAGATCGATCATCACTTGCTTGGAGTGTTCCCACATCAAGAGTTCGTTCTCGCCCCACTGAAAATGAAAGCGCAGCTGAGGAATTCCAAAGATGTCTTTCTTTTCGGGATCAATGTCGACGTAGTTATTCGGGCTGGGCAGAGTCGGCGCCTGGATGAGGGCGCCAATCGAAGTCGGGTAGTAGCGTTTGATATCGCGCTTGAAGCTTGAGCCGAAGCCTTCGATCTGCCCGTAGTATCCCGGAAATTCTCCACAACCGCCGCCGATATAGACGGAGTAACCGCGAATGAACTTTTCTTCCCGCGGATTTTTCAAGTTCTGCCATCGCGGTGACCAGGCCACTGTGGAATCAGCAATGTTGTCGGGTGTTGCGGGCTGGCCCAGAAGCCGCGGCAAGTAGCCGTAACCCGGATTCCCATACAGGTGCTCGCATAGATTTTTCCCGAGCTGTCCGCTGGAATTGGCGATGCCGGTGGGCCAGTGGCGCGACTTCGAATTCAACATGATGTGCGCGGTCTCCACGCACGATGCGGCCAGCACGACGACCTTGGCGTACACTTCAACTTCTTTTCGTGCAACCCGGTCGACGTACGCGACACCTTTGGCATTTCCGTTCTCGTCGACTAGGACGCCACGAACCAGAGCGTTGGTGAGGAGCGTCAGATTCTTGGTCGCTTCGGCGTCCGGAATCGTAAACCAGGTGGGCGAGAAAAAAGATCCGACATCGCAGCCACGGCTGCAGTTCCCACAGTAGTGGCAGGCGGGATGACCGTTGTGTGCCACCGTCAGTTGGGCGCAGCGGTCGGGCAGGTAGGGTACGCCGATTTTTTCGGCACCCTTCTGGATGATGTAGTCAATACAGCGCCATGGGATTTGCGGCAGATACTCGCCGTCGGGATTGCTCGGCCGATTCTGAATCGTGCTGGCCACTCCCATGTAGCGCTCGGCCTTCGAAAACCACGGCGAAATCTCCGCGTAGTCGACCGGCCAGTTTTCGCCAAAGCCATCGAGATCAGCGGCTTTGAAATCGATGTCACCGAAGCGCGCCGAGGAGCGGCCCCAAAAATTCGCCTTGCCGCCGGTGGCCTTGCAGCGCTTCCAGTACCAATCGGTGCCCGGGGCGTTCGAATAGGCAACGTCGTGTTCGAACAGATCCCGGCCCTCGCTGTACTCGGACTCTTCGACCGAATAGGGTTCCTGATGAGCCTTGCCTTTCAGGCGCAGAGGATCGCCGTAGCCGCGATACTTCAGGTCGTAAACTTGCCGGTGGCCGCGATAGTCCTGGTCCGGGTCGATGCGCGGACCCGAGTTGATGGCGCAGACCTGGAGACCTGCTTCGCAAAGGATCTTCATGGCCGTGCTGCCGCCCGCGCCGGTTCCCACCACAATCGCGTCGTAAACTTTGGCGGCCAAATGCAAGTCCTCGCTAGTTCTTGCTGGATTGAGTCGAGACGGCCGAACTCACTGGTTCACGAAGGTTGGCATGTTCCGGATCGTCGGGATGGGAACAACCCGGCATCTTCGGCCACACAGCTCGAAGCCCGGGATAGCCGATGCTTTGCAATCCGATTTTCGTCGTGTAGTAACCGACTACGGTGTACTCCCGCATTATCTGGAAAAAGGCGCGTCCGCTTTCCGTCGTGGGTTTGAATTTCGCTTTGTAGGCGAGTTCTTCCAGCAGACTGTTCTGCTGTTCCGACGTGCAGTCCATGAACTCGTGACCGAACTCCGAGTGGCTGCGTGCGTTCATCCAATCGAGCCCGGCCATGAATCTGTTCTGCAACTCATTCCCTGCTGCAATGGCGTCATCGGTGGAACGAATATCGCGAGATCCACTCACCGGGACTCGATTCGCCACCATGAAGTCAATGAACTCAGCCACTCCAGCTTGTTTGGCTCCGGGCGTGTCATCTTCCGGGATGATCATGTCGGCGAGTCTTTCGACCATCCGGTAGTGTTGGGAAGAAAAGAACAGAGGCTTGTACGAATCCGAACTAACGTGGGCAGGCGAGGACTGGGAGTGGTCTTGCGGGCAGGCGAACACCCATTGGCTGAAGCCGGGAAAGGTTCCCGCCACCGCAGCAATACCGATGTAGCGAAGGATTTCCCTGCGTTCGACTCCCTGCCCGCCCACGTACCCCCTCACATGCTGAAACCGCTTTCTGATAGCGGTTTCATAGGCCGCGTTTTTAGCACTGCCGGAAATCCAGTGTCAAGCACTAAAACCTGAGCCGTTCTTTCCACTTCCCCGAATGAGGCTGTTTGACGCTTTCTATTGCCCGTGATAGATCATGGAGTCGCTCTCCGACTCAGCTAACGCAATGAATCGCTTACTTCATAGGCTCCGCAGGTCTTCGCTTCACAGAAGGGCGACTTGTTCGTTCGTTCTGGTAGTTACCACTTCGCTGTCAGCTCAACAAGTGAGCCGTGCTCTGTTTAACGGAAAGGATCTGGACGGGCTGGCAGCAAGTCGGTCCGGGCTCCTTTGTCGTGAAAGACGGCATGATGAAGACCGAGGGCGGAATGGGCATGCTCTGGTACACTCGCGAAAAAATTGCCCATGCCACGATTCGGGTGGTCTTCAAGCTCACGGCGAAGGAGTCCGACTCTGGCGTGTTCATTCGCATACCGGAGAAGCCGACCGAACCGTGGATGCCGATCAACCGAGGTTACGAGGTCGAAATTGGCGACTGGCCCGACGACTACTCGTGCACGGGCGTGCTCTACACATTTACCAAAGCACTGGCACGCCCGATCAAGCCAATCGGGGAATGGAACACGATGGACATCACGATCGATGGGCCGCGCACCATCGTTTATCTCAACGGTGTAAAGGTCACGGACTTTACCGAGGGACAGCCTGTGCCTGCGAAGCCCGCCGGATCTCATGATCCGGACCGCGGAGCCGCGGCCAGACTCCGGCTTTATCGGCCTGCAAAATCATCCCGGATCGGACGTTTATTTTCAGGGAAGTGTCGGTCACGCCTTTGTCAAAGCAAGTTCAAGTGAGGACAGGTCTATTTCGCGACTCGCTCATCGATTCGGTGATAGCGGTTGATCTCCAAACCGGTTGCGACTTGCGTCCCTCCATTCGGCCAGACAATCTCAACGTCCACGCGACGACTTGCCGGTAGATTCCCCAATCCAAACAGCACGCGGCTGTCATGCGAAGAAAGGTAGCTCGAACCGCCGGTCACCCAGCGCACCAGTTTTCGATTCGCAACCCGAAGCGTCAATTTCGCTCCGATCGCATCACGATTGCTCTTGACGCCGACCAGACGCAATCCGATCCAGGAGTTCTTCTGACCGACATTGTTGCGCAGCAACACGGGCCGGTCGCCGATGCAGGTAAAGATTGCGTCCGCGGCACCGTCGTTGTCCCAATCTCCGATCGCCAGCCCGCGCGCGAGATAGTTCTGTGAGAATGCCGGGCCCGCCTTGGCACTCACATTTTCGAAGACGGCGTTGCCCAGATTGTGCAGGAGCAACGGCTGTTCCTTGTATTTCACTTGGGATTGCAACGATTCGATCACTTCAATGACGTGGCCGTTTACGATCATCAGGTCCAGAAGGCCGTCGTTGTCGAAATCGATAAAATGGGCGCCCCAGCCCACGTCGGTTTGCGTGATATCCGCCAGGTGTGAGGCTCTTGACCAATCTTCGAAAGGAAAGCCCTTGCGATTGAGGAACAGGGAATGAAACTCGAAATTGAAATTCGTTACCACAAAATCCGGACGCCCGTCGCCATTGACATCGCCCGCGTCCACGCCCATTCCGGCCTTGGCGTTGCCGTTGTTATCGAACGCAACCTCTGCATCCAAGGCCGGCGTCGGCGAAAGTCCCGTCATGCTTGTTGAGCAGCAGCAGATTGGGTGAGGCGTCGCGCGCCACGAAGAGATCCGTCCACCCGTCATCATCGATATCGATCGCGACTACGCCAAGCGCCCTGCCGACAAACCGATCCAGTCCCGACGATCGGCTGACGTCGGTGAAGGTGCCGTTGCGATTGTTGTGGTAGAGGGTGAGAGGCATACCTCTGTAGGCACGCTGCTCGCAGTAGGTGCGGACGTTCATGTACTCGCACTTCGGGGCAACACCCTCGAAGGAAAACTCGGCGTAATTGCAGACGACGAGATCGAGAAATCCATCGCGATCGTAGTCAAACCAGGCGGCGCCAGAGGCCCATCTTCCGGCGTTCTGCAGGCCCGCATCTGCGGTTACATCCGTGAACGTGCCGTTGCCGTTGTTGTGATAGAGCGTGCAGTTGGGATATCCGGTAATGAAAATATCCTGGTGGCCGTCGTTGTCAAAATCCGCAACCGCCACACCCATTCCATAGTTCTTGACCCGGTTCAGTCCTGCCTCACGCGGCAACGTCCACAAACTTTCCATTGCCCAAGTTGCGATAGAGTGCGTTTTGAAGTGGCTTTTCGCTCTTGCCGTGCGGCGTCTCGCCACCATTCAACAGAAAAATGTCCAGCCAGCCGTCATCGTCAAAATCAAACAGCCCGACTCCGCCGCCCATGGTTTCGATCAAGTAGCGATCGGGGGAAAATCCGTTGAAGTGCCGCCACGTGATACCGGCGTCGTCGGTGACATCCGAGAAGATGGGATTCGGACGCGCATCGGCTGCGAAGTCAGCCTGGGAAGAAAGAACTGACCCATGCCAGCCGCGGAGAGCGCATGAAGGAAACGGCGGCGCGACCAAAAGGCGGAAGACTGGGCGGGACCGCAATTTCCGCTAGGCGAGGTACGAACGCGGTTCACGGCTTGCTCCGTCGTCATCGCTTGTGTCGTTCCTCGTTCTTCCACCTGCTTGAGATCTTGATAGATGAGGAATTGCTTGGTCGCGTCGTCGGTCCGTCCCATCCTCCGGTAGACCGTCGACAACGCGAAGTGCGCCTTGCTCTGATCAGGATCGGATTGAAGCGATCGCAACAATTCTGCTTCTGCATCCTTCAAACGGCTTTGCCGCAGAGCCAATTGACCCATCAGGTAGTGAGTCTCCGCCGATTGCTGGAGCCAGTTTCACCGCCTTTTCTAACAGAGTTGCGGCTTCGTTCTGAAGCTTCGGGGAATCGGGAGAACCCAGTAATATTTCCGCGTAAGCAACGTAAAGACGTGCGTCGTTGGGAAATCGCACGATACCGGCTTTGTACTCTGCGATTGCGGCATCTCGCTGACCTGCGACGAAATGCACGGCGGCGATGCCCAAGACTGGATCGACACTGGAACTGTCCAACTCAGCCGCGCGTGTGTAACTCGCGATTGCATCTTTGTATCGATGGGTGCGAAGTTCCGCATTCCCCTTCCACAACCACGGTCTGGCATCAGCAGGCGCGAGTCGTGAGCGCACGATTCACCAGGGCAAGTGCATCGCTCGTTTTACCTAGATCCAACAACAGCGAAATCGGGTCCTGGTAATAGTCGACCCGCGTTGGGCTCGCCTCAATTGCGCGCTGGTAGGCCTGCAAGGCAAGAGCGGGCTGATGCTCGGATTCGAAACAATTTCCAAGGAGCGCCTGCAAGTCGGCGTTGGCGGCACTTTGCTCAGCAAGGTGCAGCACGAGCTCCTTCGCCTGGGACACTTGGCCACGGCTGTAGAAGATTTTGGCAAGTTGAACTCCCGCCCTGGGTCGTCCGGGATCGTTGTCGGGAATCAGCGCAAACAACACCTTCGCAGTGTCGGGATCTCCCGCCGTGGCCGCGATTTGAATACACCGGTCGATCGCATTCGCCCATTGGCTATCACTCGCGTGAGCCCTTAGCACCTCTACGATTTTCGGAATCTTGTCATGCTGGCCGCTCTCGACGATTGAATGAAACAACGCCACTGTGCGATCGGGTTGCGAGGCGACCAATTCAAACTGTGAGTCGAGTAACTCTACCGCGCTCGCGTAGTCACCAGTCTTTTCCTTCACCAGACCCAAAAGCAGAATCGCTCCAGAATCGCCGGGATGTTTTGTCAGCACGAACTGAAGGTTCTTTTCCGCAGGAGCCATCAGGCCAAGTTGCCACTGCACGGCCGCGGTCTCACGTCGAAAATTGAGATCGTTCGCATCAAGGTCTACTGCTTTCTGAAAACTCTCCAACGCCTCTTTCCACTTTCCTTGCAGCCCGAGTATGGATCCTAACTGGGCGCGGTATGGCGCCACGACGGGCGCGAGGCGCACAGCCGCCCGTAGTTCTTGCTCTGCCTCAGGCAAGCTTGCCTTCTCTGGCGAGTGAAAGCCCGACTCTAGCATGATCCTGAGCGGCCGGTTCTTGAGCCAGCACACTGTGCAGCAAGAAAAGCACAGCAAGAAAGAGAGGAGTCACGGAAAGCATAATAGGTTTACAACTAGGAGTTGATTTTCAGGCTCAGCCGCCGCACCGGCGCGGTAGACTTGCGCACGACCAGATCTGTTTCCAACATGTAGTTCGAGCCTTTATGGCGCTTGAGCTTCAGCATTCGATCGAGCGCTTCAAAGGCTTGACGCCGAGTTGTTCCCGAGGAACACTGATGGTGGTGAGAGGCGGGCGCGCCAGGAAGGCAAAGAAAATATCGTCGATCCCGATGACCGAGACATCTTCCGGTACTCGTACTCCGGACTCTTCCAGCGCGCTCATCGCTCCCATGGCAATCAGATCGTTTCCGCAGAACACAACGGTCGGGATTTCAGGACGCGACAAGACTTCTCGTACGGCAGATGCGCCGGCATCGACCCGATAGTTGCTTTCCAAAACGCAAACCGGCTTCAAGCCTCGAGCCGTGAGCCCGGACACAAGGGCCTTCTTGATCGTCACCGCGGTGCGGTTGTCGGCCGGGCCGGCAATAACGGCGGTGCGGCGATGTCCGAGTTCGACGACATGTTCAATCGCCTTGTTGATACCGTGTTCGTACTCAATGCGAATGTTTCCTACCAGCTTGCCGGCTGGCTCCTCGTTGCACAGAACCAGAGGAATTCCAGCGTCGGTTAGTTCGGAAGCCATGCTCCGATCCACCGAAGAGGTGACAATAGCGACGCCGCGAACGTCACTCTCCCGCAGCTTGCGCATGACGGCTTTGGTCCGTTCACGGTCATACTCGGTGTTGCAAATCAGCACGTCAAATCCGCGATTCCACGCCATAGCCTGATAGCCACGGATGATCTCGGGAAAGAAGGGATTGGCGATTTCGGAAATGACCAGTCCAAACAAGTCACTGAGCCCGGTCGCCAGACGCCTGGCATGGACATTCTTGAAGTAATTGAATTCACGAACGGCATCAAGCACGCGCTGGCGGGTTTCCTCGGATATATATTGCGTGTTGTTCAACACGCGCGAAACCGTCGCGAGCGATACGCCCGCTCGCCGGGCAACTTCACGCATGGTGTGTGCCATATTGTGGTCCTCGTGCCGGGGAGTCGCGGTATAGGCCTTAATTAAGGTACCCATGCCACGGCATGCAGCGCGCTTGAATGGGAAAACCTATCACGACCTCGAGGGAAAGGCCACGCGGCTTGACAAGGCTAACCCCCTCGGATACTTTAAACCGGCTTTCTGGAACCGGTTTCATATACACTTTCTGGCGATGTTCGTGACTCGTTTCTTACCCGTCCCTCCCGGCAGCCGCTCTACGATGTTCGATTCGCCGAGCCTCGCGTGGCGGCGTGGATCCGGTATGACCGAAGAAGGACCAGCATGACCGCATCCACCCGCTTCCTGCAAGACATCCTTCGGCAGCCCGCCGAAATGCAGCGGGCGATCGAATATCTTACAGGGGCGGGCCAGGACACTCTGGAGCAGGCCGCTGACGTGATCCGGTCGGCTCGCCACGTCTTCATGACCGGCATCGGAGCCAGCTGGAATGCTGCGCTTAGCGCAGGCGCTCTGTTTGATCTGGCTGCGCGCCCGGTGTACATGCAAGAGGCCGGCGAACTGTTGCACGGCACGGCCATTCCGCGCGGCGCCGTCATCGTCGCGATCTCCCGAACCGGCCGGAGCATTGAGATCGTTCAGTTGCTCGCCAAGGCAGAGGCCAGCGGCGCCCGCGTCATCGGCATCACCAATTGCGCGGACAGTCCTCTCGGACGGGAATCAGCTGTGGCCGTCGTGGTCCCAACCAAACTCGACCATGGAATTTCGGTAAATGCGTATTCCACGCTTCTGATAGCTGCAAGCGCACTGGCGAGCTCAGCTACGTGCGGCTTCGCATCTGTTGCGACAGTCTTTGCTTGACGCGATTGGCGAGTGCTGGAAAACGTCTCGATAGCTGGCGAGAGCAGTTGGAGGAATCCGGTTGGCTTGCGGCGGGAGCGCCGTACTATTTCCTGGCACGCGGCGGCAGTCTAGGAACTTGCCATGAGGCGCGCTTGTTGTGGGAAGAAGGCGTAAAAATGCCCGCTACTGCCATGAGCACCAGCAGCTTTCGCCACGGTCCGCAGGAAATCGTCAGGGACGGGATGCGCTTTTGCCTCTGGATCGATCAAACACGGATGCGCGATCAGGATTTGTCCGTAGCCCACGATCTGAGGGAATTGGGCGCATCAGTGATGGTCATCGGTGAGAACCTTCCGCGCGATGCTGGGGATCTGGTGTGCCAGTTGCCAACTTCGCCCGTGCACTGGCAGTTCGTGATTGATGTGCTGCCAGTTCAGCTTGCGGCGAACGCTTGTCGAGGTTGTCCGGAGTGGACTGCGACTCGTTTCGGATTTGCTCTTACGTCGTCGAAGATGAGCACGGCCTGTTAGGCAAGAAAGCCGAGGCGTCTCCCAATGCAGACTGACCGCAGACCCTTTCCGGTCTGGCTTTGGTACGCGCTTCTGTGCATTTTCTGGTGGGGCCTGTGGGGCTTTTTGTCCAAAGTCGGATCGGAAGCAGCCAGTCCGATGCAGATGCAGATCCTGTTCACCCTGGGCATGCTGCCGGTTGCGATTGGAATGCTGTTGCAGATGCGAGGGAAGCTGGATCGCGACCGGGCCGGTATTACCTACGGTCTCCTCTGCGGCGTTGCGACCGGATTGGGCACTCTCGGATACTACGCCGCTTTGCGAGAGCAGAATGCTTCGGTTGTCACTCCGGTGACGGGGCTGTTTCCTGTGCTCACGATTGTGCTGGCCTTCGTGGTGTTGCGGGAGCGGCTGAACAAGGTGCAGATGGGCGGCATGATTCTCGCGCTGGCGTCCATCGTGATTCTTTCGATTTGAGGAATTCGTCATGCACTGGATGGCATACGCCGGCATCGCCATTGTGCTGTGGGGCGTCAACGGTTTGTTCATGAAGCTGGGAACGAACCGGGTTTCAGCTCGCTCCATGGTGATCTGGGTCACGGCGGGTTTCGTTGTTTTGCTTCCGGTCTTGTGGAGTGGAACCACCCTGGCAGGGCTCAGTGTGCGAATCATCCTCGTAGGGTTGGTTGCCGGAGCGGTCAATGGACTCGGAAACTGGGCGGTGTTTGCGTGCCTCGAGAAAGGGGCGAAGGCGAGTGTTGCCATTCCACTTACGGCCTTGTATCCGCTATGTACCGTAGTCCTGGCTACAGCATTCCTCAAAGAACGGCCGGCGGCGCTGCAATGGATCGGAATCGCGCTGGCGGTGGCTGGAGGCGCGATGTTGTCCTATGAGCCTGCGGCGGCGGTCGCAGCGCCGGAGGAGCAACCCCATTGCGTCCCGTAACGGTTGGAATCATCGGTGCCGGCAATGTGATCTGGGCCTATTTTCAGGTCCTGGATCGCTTGCTTCCACGCGGTCTGGCCCGGATGGGGCCGGTGTGCGCCCGACGCAAGGAAACGTGGAAGGAGCTTCAAACTCGTCGTCCGGGCATCGCGCTGGTGGCGGACCCAGCCGAGGTATTGCAGTCGGACGTGGATGTCGTGCTCGTCATCACTTCTCCGGCAAGCCATGCGACGCTGGTGCGAATGGCGCTGGAGCATGGAAAGCACGTCGTGGTGGAGAAGCCCGCGGCGGCAACGCGCTGCGAGGCCCAGCAACTTGTCGAGCTTGCTCAGGAGCGCGGTCTGCATTTGATGTGCGCACCTTTCGTGCAGCTTGCGCCGACGTTTCCGGGCGCTTTGGGGGCGGATTGCAAGAGGGCGCAATCGGCAAAGTGCATTCTGCTCGCGGCCCTGTACGGCAACGCAGGTTCCACCTGGTCGCGGTGGTATCACGATGGAAGCGTTGGACCACTGGCGGAAGTTGGAATTTACAACCTCAAGAGCCTGACCGCAGTTCTCGGGCCGGTGGTTGAGGTCCAGGCCGCCGAAACGCTCGCAGTGGCTGAAAGGGAGATTGCTGGTGAGACCGTGGGAACCGCGGGCGCAGACGTTTCACACATTCTCTTAAGGCATCAGGATGGTGCGTTGTCATCGCTGGTTTCCAGTCACTGCATTCAGCGCTACCGGCGTCCGGCGCTCGAGTTTTATGGCACGGAAGGAACTGCAAACCTGCTTGGGGATGATTGGGACCCGCGCGGCTTCGAGATATGGCGAAACAGCGCGGGATGCTGGGAAGAGTTTGAGCCGCTCGATCCGACGTGGCTGTGGGCCGATGGCCTGGCCGAGATGGTGAATGCACTGCGAGAAGAACGCCAGCCGCTGCACAGCCTCGAGCAGGACCTTCACTTGCTGGAAGTCATCGAAGCCAGCAGCCGGGCTGCGAAGGAGAAGCGAGTGACCAGCGTGCAATCACGCTTTCAACCTCTCGATCTTCGACTGGCAGGAGCGGCAGGACCGTCATCATCTTCACGATCACACGCGGCCGGCAGATGAACAGTAAACAACAACTCGGCGCCATCGGCTTGGATATCGGCGGCACGAAGATCGCGGCGGGGGTGGTGTTGTGGCCATCGGGTGAAATTCTTCAGCGGACGATTCTTCCCACGAAGCCCGACACGCGGTGGCGAGGCCGTTCTGAAGGACACGCTGGATCTTGCCAGGCAACTGTACGACTGGGCGCGGATGGAAGGAATTGAGGTGGCCGGCATCGGAGCCGGCGTTGCCGAGTTGGTGGATTGCGACGGGCAATGTGACCAGCAGTTGCACGATTCATTGGCGCGATGTGCCGGTTCAGGCGAGGTTGTCCGAAATCGCGCCTGCGCAAGTCGAATCGGACGTTCGTGCCGCAGCTGTGGCTGAGGCCATGTTCGGCGCAGGCCGAGGGCATCGCCTGTTTGCATACGTCACGGTTGGCACCGGGATCAGTTCTTGCCTGGTGCAGGACGGCCGTCCGATTCAAGGGCGCCAAGGGCAACGCAATCACGCTGTCGAGCAGTCCGCTGAGCACGGTGTGCACGCACTGTGGGGCGAAGCTGCGTCCGGTGTTGGAAGAGTTCGCCTCAGGCCCTGCCATCGCAAAGCGTTTCGCACAAGCCCCGAAAGAACAGAACAGGGAGTCTGCGGAAAGCTGCGAGGAGGTCTTCCGCGCCGCGTCAAACGGGGACAAGGCCGCCACAGACATATTGACTTCGGCGGGTGAGGCGTTAGGAGTCAGCGTGGCATTCCTGGTGAATGTGCTCGACCCTGAAATGGTGGTCGTCGGGCGGCGGGTTGGGTATGGCGGGCGGCTTGTACTGGGACGCATTCCAACGAAGCTGCCGCGAACACATCTTCGCCGATGACAGCCGCGGGTTGCCGATCGTCTCCGCGAAGTTGGGGACGGATGCCGGCCTGGTGGGAGCCGCGGCCATCGTTTTCGCACAACAGCAGCGCAGCAAGGCAAATCTACGCTTATGAGACAAACTGAAAACATACTGGAACGAATCGCAAAGCAGGGCATTGTGTTGGGGGATGGGGGATACCTCATCGAACTGGAGCGCCGCGGTTGGGTGGACAGCGGCTCGGGACGCGAAAAGGTCGGGACGGGCAAAGGCAGCGGACAATTCACACCCGAAGTGGCCGTCGAGCATCCGGATGCCTTGCGCGAGTTGCACCGCGAGTTTCTCAACGCCGGTTCGCAGGTGTTGCAGGCGCTCACGTTCTTCGGAACGCGGGAGAAATTGAATCGAGCCGGATTCGGAGAGCAAACCGAGGCCATCAATGCGGCCGCCGTGCGCATTGCTCGCGAGGTCGCGGGTGACAGTGCCCTGGTTGCAGGCTCGGTGTCGCGAACGCAACTTTTTGAACGGGAAGGTCGTTCCGCAGCGGGCCACGTGCGCGACCTGATCACGGAACAGATTCGCCTGCTCGCGGACGCCGGAGTGGATTTCCTTATTCTGGAAACGTTCTTTCATCTGGAAGAGATGCTGATTGCGATCGAGTGCGCTCGGGCAAGCGGCTTGCCGATTGTGGCCACGATGACTTTCCGTCCCGAAGCTAAGCGAGTGTTCCGACGGGCACTCTCCGGCTGACTGCGCGCGAGCCATGGTGGATGCGGGCGCTGCCGCCGTGGGAGTCAATTGTGAGCAGGAACCCGATCGCATCTTGGCGATCACTCGGGAGATGCGTAAGGCGGTCAGCGTTCCAATTGCCGCGCAGCCTGCGGCGTTCCGGACCACGGACGCAACTCCCTGCTTCACAAAACTGCCGCAATTCCCGGACGAAATGGAGGCCATCCAGCTTCCACGAAGCTCGTTCGAACACTTTGCTGCGCGAGCGAAGTCGGAGGGCATTCAGTTTCTTGGGCGGCTGCTGTGGATGCAATGCCGCATACATTCACGCTTCTGCGCGTGGCCTGGCAGCTTCCAACGGTCAAGGCCGATAGCCGGGTCCTGCTAGCCTGCAGGCTGTTGGACCAGCCAGCGAGAAGACCGATCAACCACGAAGGACACTAAGGTACACAAAGGAAGCCAAGAACGAGAACACGCACTCATGTCGACTAACGAAAAAGTGAAAGTCGGAATCATTGGCTCGCAGTTCGAAGCCGACATCCATGCTGCTTCCTTCAAGATTGCGTCGGAGGGGGCGGAGGTCGTAGCGGTTGCCTCACCCACTCCGGGAAATGCGGCGGCGCTGGCCAAAAGGTATGGAATTCCGCGAGTGTTTACCGACTATCGGGAGATGCTCAAGGAGCGCGACATCGAACTGATCACCATCGCCGCGCCCAACGCGCTGCATGCGCAGATGACTGCCGACTGCGCCCAGGCGGGCAAGCACGTGGTGTGTGAAAAACCACTCGCCATGACGGTCGAAGAAGGCGAGCAGATGATTCACGTCACCCGCCAGGCGGGTGTGCTGCTTCTTTACGCGGAGGAGCTTTTCTTCACTCCCAAATATCTAAAGGCCAAGGAAATGGCCGACGATGGCGCGTTCGGGAAAATCCATCTGGTCAAGCAGAGTGAAAAACATTTTGGACCACATAGCCCATGGTTCTGGGATGTCGATCGCTGCGGCGGCGGCGCTCTGATGGATTTGGGCTGCCACGGAATTGCGTTCTGCTACTGGTTCCTGGGACGTCCCGCAATCCAGTCGGTGTACTGCCAGATGGGCACGTACGTTCACGCGGACAAGACGCGCGGAGACGACGAGGCTTACTGCATCCTGGAATTCGAAGGTGGAGCCGTGGGGATTGTGGAGGACAGTTGGGGGCGACGTGGCGGAATGGACGACCGGATCGAAGTGTACGGCTCAGAGGGCGTGACCTACGCCAATCTTCACATGGGCAATGCCCTTCCCACGTATAGCGAGAATGGTTACGGCTACGCGGTGGAGAAGGCGCCGAGCACAAAAGGATGGAGTTATCCGGTTTTCGAGGAGTTGTGGAACTACGGCTTCCCTCAGGAGATGGCGCACTTCGCACGCTGCGTGCGCGGTAAAGAGGAGCCCCAGGCCACAGGAGAAGACGGGCTCGTCGTGATGAAGGCCTTATACGCGGGCTACGCGTCTGCCGGGGAAGGTCGGAAAATTCAAATGCCCTTCTCGGCAAACGGAGTGCAGAAACCTATCGATCTGTGGTTTCGCGGTCCTCACTATCGGATGCCCTCAAAGACGAAGTAAGCAGATCATGAACTCCGGTTTCTGGCTTAAATGCATCCTTGCCACTGTGGCTGCCGCCACTGCTCTGCCTCTGACCCTGCGGGCAGCCGAGCGAACAACGATCTCTCTCGATGGCACCTGGGATATTGAGGATTCGAAAGAGCCGGAGACGATTCCTGCTGCCTGGAAACACAAGGTTCCAGTTCCGGGCCTCGCGCACTCCGCACAACCAGCCTTCCCGCACGTGGACGAGTTCGATAGCCGGATGCTGATTCAGAATCGCGTCCGCGCCGGGAAGCAACCTAAGAGCGCTATCGTTTTTAACGCCGGCGTCTCTCACCAGGATCGCAATTGGTTTTGGTACCACCGGACGTTTGATGTACCCGCATCGCGGAGCGTGGCCATTCTCCGCATCAACAAGGCGCAGTTCGGCGCGGCGGTTTGGCTGAATGGCATAAAGGTCGGTGAGCACCTGCCCTGCTTCACGGCCGCCATCTTTGACGTGAGCCAGACCATCCGCCAGGGCAGGAACGAACTGATCGTGCGGGTCGGCGCCCATCCGGGGGTGCTACCGCGCCACGGTTTCCGCCGGTACTGACTTCGAGAAAATTCGCTGGACGCCGGGTATTTACGACAGTGTTTCCCTTGCTCTGAGCGGGAATCCCGTTATCGAAAATATCCAGGTGGCTCCAAAGATCGCGGATAGTTCGATCGTGGTGCAGACGGCTCTGCGCAATTTTGGCAAGGACCCAGTCTCGTTCGACCTTACCCAGCGAGTCCACCCGTGGAAATCCGATGACGACGTCGGCCGTCGCCCGTCCGGAACATGTAACTCTCGCCGCGGGTGAAACAAAAGTGATACTCGCAGACGGTCGCTCTGCCGGGAGCACGTTTATGGACGCCCGAGTCACCGAATCTTTATGTGCTGGAGACGAGCACGGGCGGTGACACAGCCACGACGCGCTTCGGCATGCGGGAATTTCGCTTCGATACGGCGACCAGACGAGCCTACCTGAACGGTCGGGTTTACTTCATGCGCGGTTCGAACATCACGCTCCACCGCTTCTTCGAAGACCCGCTGTCCGGCACTCTGCCCTGGGACGAAGCCTGGGTGCGGAAGTTGCTCGTTGAAATCCCGCATGAAATGCACTGGAACAGTTTCCGCTTCTGCATCGGTCCGGTACCCGACCGATGGCTCGACATCGCCGACGAAGCGGGCTTGCTGATCCAGAACGAATACTTCGTGTGGACCGGCAACGCCTGGCACGGCCCGGAGAACCAGGTGCACTTCGATAGCGATCAGATGATCCGGGAGTACACGGAATGGATGCGGGACAACTGGAACCATCCGAGCGTAGCCATCTGGGACGCAAACAACGAGACTTGGGACCGAGCGTTCGGCGAGAAGATCATCCCTGCGGTGCGCGGACTCGACCTGTCGAATCGTCCGTGGGAGAACAGCTACAACGCGCCCCAAGGCCCGGACGATCCGGTGGAAGATCATCCCTACGAGTTTCAGGGCATGGCGGACGGCGGCACGCCATTCAGCATGACGACGCTGGAGAGTCCCGGCGGAATGTCGCCGGGCGCGCCGAGTGGACACGCGCTTATCCTGAACGAGTACGGATGGCTTTGGCTGAACCGCGACGGCATCACCTACGGAACTGACCAAGAAGCTCTACCCCACCCTGCTCGGCGAGAACGCGACTGCCCAACAAAGGCTCGCGCTGAACGCTTACCTGCTGGGCGGCATCACGGAGTACTGGCGCGCCTATCGGCAATACGCAGGCGTGCTCCATTTCGTTTATCTCACCAGCAGTGATCCCGCGGGTTACACGTCTGACCATTTCCGCGACGTGAAGAATTTGGAACTGCACCCGGAATTCAAAGACTACATGAGCAATGCATTCGCGCCGGTGGGAGTGAATCTCAGCTTCTGGCAGCCGACGGTCGAATCGGGGAGCGAGCGGTCGCTGCCTGTCATGCTGGTAAACGACGAAGACCGGGAGGTCGAGGGCACGCTTACTTTGGCTCTTGAAAATCCGCGAGGCGAGCGATTAGCGACACAAACAACCAAGTTCAGAATTGCACCACTCGGTCAGGAAACGTCTTACAGCACCTTCAAATTCCCCCAAACCACTGGCGATTTTGTGCTGCGAGCGATCATCCAATACGCCGAGAACGGTAAAGAGGTATCAACGCAGAGCCGCCGACAAGTCAAGCTTGTCGCGCCGCACAGGGGCAGAACTGAACTTCCTGCTAGCTCGTGAAACTGCTTGAGGTTTCGTCTCTACGGGAGGTTGCTTCCACCTCCCGCGCGATCAGAACTCCAACCGCAGACGCAAACTGTCCGACGCGGTTTCCGCCGGCGTCACCGGTGCGAGCTTGCTTGAACCTGTCCGAAGGTGCCTGCAAGGTGTCCCCGAACACTCACTCAGATTGTTGCGCGGATCATCGAAGTTGGGGTGGTTGGGGAGATTGGTAAAGCTGCGTTTCGAACTTCAACCTGAACCTCTCTGTGAGCTGGAAGTCCTTGGCGAGCCCCAGGGAGAGGTTGAACGGTTCCGGGGCCAACCAGCGATCCCACGCCGGCGTTGCCAAAGCGGCCAGATCGACGTATTGCCGTCGGTCGAGAGATGAGCAATTGAGTGTGTGTCACAGGTCCTGTCCCGCGGCGCGGCCGGGACAGGCGAATACGTTCGGATTCCACCACTGCTCGCGAGTGTGGTTGAATGTTGTTGGGATTGCCCGCAAGGTCAGGCCGGTTAAAACCAAAATTGGCGTTCCCGGATGGAATCAAATTGAAGGAAGGGAGTGTCGTAGGGGCCAGATTGAACCAGAAGAATAGTGCTCAGCCGCCAGCCGCCGACGATCCCGTTCAGCACTCCGTTGGCGTTGCCGAGGAAGCGGCGCCCCTTGCCGATCGGGAAGCTCGTCCACCATGGTCGTGATCCAGCGGTGTTTGCGGGTGCCACCGATGTTGCCGTAGTCCCCGTGCAAGTTGATATTGGTTCATTTTGTCGCCCGTAATTTCCCCGGAAAAGCTGGAGCGAGGCCACGATTCGACGTCCGTCAGGTTCTTCGCCCAGGTCCAGGTCGATTGGAGGGTGAGCCCGTGGGAATACTTGTGGATCAGTTCGGTCTGCATCGATTCATAGGTGCTGATGGCGCCGCCGGCACGGATCCTGACCTTATTCCAGAGTGGAAATGGTGTCGGTTGGGATTGGAGTCGTCAGTCAGGTCGATGGGAAGCGGCTGATTAAGATTCGGGCTCCAGGTGAGCTGATTCGCGCGGTTGGCAATGTACGAGACACGCAGCGCGGTGTTTCTGAAAAGCTCTCGTTCGACCGACAGGTTCCACTGGATGCTGTACGGGTCCTTTTTGTCCCGCTGATTCGCAGTGAAGAAATGATTGCGAACCAACGCCGGCGTTGGTGGCGTTATTCAGCACGTCGGGGAACCGGAAGAAGCCTGGGTCTCCGACCCCAGCATTCGAGAAATTTCCCTGGAAGCCGTCGTGGATACCAGCCACGGAGATAAATACGGCGCCCAAGGTCGTAACCTCGTAGATGCCGATGCCGCCGCGAATCACCGTCTTATTGTCCGCAAAGGGCCGATAGGCAAAACCGAGGCGAGGAGAAAAGTGCGTGTACACGTTGCGCAATTGTTTCGGCCACCCCGCCTGCTTCGAGGTCAGGAAGGGAGTGCAGGGAAAACTCGGGTCGGGCCCGGCATAGCCAGGAATTTGATTGGGTGAGTCGCAGGCATTGACGGCCTGCGCCCACAGAGGCTGCGTTGCCGCCAGGGACCTGGGGTCGGAGGAAAAGATCACCGTCCCGTGCCCGGAACGCTGGGATCGAAGTTGGTGAGGTTAATGGGATCGTATAGAGGCGGTATCCTCGTAATCCTTAAGCCAGCAGTCCAACGTCAGTTTTTGAGTGGCTCTGAATGTGTCCGCCGCGTACGCGTAATAGTGAGTGGTGGTGCCATCGATGTTCCTCGGTGGAGTGTGGGTGACGTAGGTGTAGTAGGGAACTCCCAGCAGGAAGTCGGCAAAACCGCTCGCTTTATCCTGCGATTCACCTGTGTACTGGCCATTGAAGAAAAAGTCTCCGTAGTCGTCGGCCGCCGACGATCCGGAGTACCAGGCAGTGATCAGGTGGAGCCTGCGGAGATCGAAGCCAAACTTCATCGTGTGCTTTCCCTTGGTCCAGGTGAGGTTCTCATTGATCTGGATGTTTTGGGATCGCTCTGGATTCGGCCGGGTATGAACAATCGCTGTCAAGGTTGCTTCTGGGTTCGAAGACAAAGTCGGGGAAACCGCCGGGCGGGAAAGGTCCCAGTTGGTTGGGATTCAGCCCCATTTGCTGCATGAATGCCGGTCCATCGATCGGAAAGTTCCCGCCGTTCTGCCTGCGGCTGATTCCTCCGCGCAGCTCATTGATCAGGTTCGGTGTGATGACATAGTTGTGCGCGAGCACGATCTGATTGTCATGTTCGAAATCTGTTTCCGCAGGAAGGATCAGGGCAGAAGGGTTGACGAGTCTGCCATTCTTGTACGTCCAGCGGCCGAAAACATTCTGCTTGCTGTTGATGGTGTGGTCGATGCGAATATCGAACTGATCGGAAAGGATGGGGTTGGGAGTGTTTTCTGCCCAGTTGTGGGATCGCAGAATTGTCCACGCCCCCCTGATTTGGCAGCGGATAATACTGGAGAATCAGGGGCACTCTCGAATCAAACCGATCCGTAGGAATAATGTTGCCCGGAAAGGGCGTTCCGTCCAGATCGTGCAGTTGAACCGAGAAAGCCGAGAAATCTCCATTCCGCATGGCCTGGGTGGGTACCGTCCCTGTGCGGAGCGTTGAAGTCCGGTACCGCATGCCTTCGTAATCGCCAAAGAAGAAGGTGCGCTTCCCAAAAAGGGGTCCGCCGATGGAACCTCCAAATGTGTTGGCGCTTTTGGCAGCCTTACCCACCGTGAAGATGGAAAATTGCTTAGCGTCCAGGGCCGCGTTCTGCAAATACTCAAATGCGGATCCGTGAAACACATTTGTGCCCGACTTGCTGGTGGTCGTAATGTCGGCCGGGTTGCCGTATTCTGCGCCGCTGCCCGATCCCTGCACCTTCATTTCTGCAATGCTCTCCGCCGAGGGGAACATTTCTCTTTGCGGGCCGGAGGAGCGGATATCGGTTGTGCTAATTCCATCCAGCGAATATTCGACTTGATTGATGCCGGAACCCTGAACGGAGATGTTGCCAACTTTGTCGCCCGTAACGCCCGGGAGATAAGCCAATAAGCCATAAGGGCTGGTGCTGCCGTCTCCGCGGTAGTTGGCCGGCAAGTTCAATACCTCGGTGCTGGTCACGCTGGTGGAAATCGTCTGGTTCTCGGTGCTGATGAGTTCAGCATTCGCGACCACTTCAACTTTCTCCGTGGTGGACCCGACCACCAGCTTCAGGTCGCTGCGCACCATTTGGCGCGCCGTCAAGCGGATGTCTTGTACGGTCACCTCGCGAAATCCCTCCGCCTGCACCTTAACGGTGTAAAGCCCGTCCTTCAGGTTCTCGGCTCGGTAGGTTCCTTGGGCGTCAGTGCGCACTTCTCGCGTAATGCCTTCGCCCTGGTTCGTAACCTTCACGACGATATTCGGCATGACAGCATCCGAAGCGTCGGTCACGGTGCCCAGAATGGTTCCAAAGGTGGATTGCGCGAGTAAAGACGTGTGGAGGCACACCACGCCCAAGACAATGCTAAGGGCAATGACGAAAGGCTTAGTTTTCATGGAAAATCCCTGTCTGCGCTGTGGCGCCCCGTTCTTTGTTGCCAGGAAACCGGTTACATGCCCGAAATTGCGCGAAGAATATGCCAGAAGCGAAACGAGAGTCAAGCTCAAAAAACCGTAATCCACCCTCGTTCCCAGATGTAAACTGGCCTTCATCTATGGGTTTTGCGAGAAAAGCGTTGCCTTGGATTGTGTCTTTGTCTTGCTGGGCGCAAACCACGGGTCGCGCATCATCGAAGTCAAACGCCCCGTCTCATCCCAATGTAATTCTGATCACGCTCGATACGACCCGAGCCGACCGCATGGGATTCCTGGGATCAGAGCGCGGACTTACGCCCAATTTGGATGGCCTGGCGCGTCAAGCTACCGTCTTTTCTCGCGCGTATGCCCAGGTTCCGCTGACTACGCCTTCTCACGCCGCGATCCTTACAGGGACCTACCCGCAGTTCAGTCACGTGAACTATATGGGCGACCCGTTAGGCAAAAGGCTTCCATTTCTTCCCGAGATCCTGCACAGAAAGGGTTACAAGACCGCGGCCTTTGTGGGCGCGCTGGTCCTCGACCCGACGAAATTGGCTCCCGGATTTAACCGGGGTTTTGATATTTACGACGCTGGATTCCATCGACGACGCTCAGGGGAGGACAACTACCATAGCCTGGAGCGCCGCGGGGAAGAGGTGATGAGTCGCGCCCTCGCTTGGCTGAGCAAGAACCAAGGTGGGCCTTTCTTCCTTTGGATTCATCTTTACGATCCTCATGATCCCTACGCTCCTCCGGAGCCCTATCGAACGCGGTATCAGACGGAGCCATACGATGGGGAAATTGCTTACACCGACTCCGTCGTCGGAAAGCTGATCACTGATCTACGGAGACGAGGGCTCTTCGACGCTTCCCTGATTGCCGTAATGGCAGATCATGGCGAGGCCTTCGGAGAACACGGCGAAAAGCATCACGGCATTTTTCTGTACGACGAGACGATCCACATCCCGCTATTGTTCAAGCTTCCTCGCCAACTCGTCGGGACGAGAGTGGAGACAAGGGTCGGATTGGTTGACGTCGCACCGTCCATCTCGGGGCTTTACAACTCCCAGTTCCGGATGCCATGCAGGGCCAATCGCTCTTACGTTTTATGAAGCGAGACCAGATGTTGCCTTCAGATGGACAAGGGGATTTGCCTTCGGAACGCGCCATTTATTCGGAAAGTGGATATGGTCACCTTTCCTTCGGCTGGAGTACGCTAAAAGCCTGGCGAGCCGGGAACTACTTATATGTCGACGCCCCGGAACGGGAACTATACAACCAGACCACTGACCCCGCCGCAGTACATAACATGGCTTCCGACTCCAAAGCAGTCGCGGATACTGCGGCCGCGCAGATGGCGGAGTTTCGTCGTAAGACTGTCGGAGAGAACACGGAAAAAACTCAGTTGACGGCCGCACAGGCCGAGACCCTGCACGCGTTGGGCTATGTGGGATCGGATTCGGCGGCTCCCGTCCACTCCGGCGATGACATCGGAGTTGATCCCAAGCAGAAGATTGCCACCGCCAATCTGCTCTATGAAGCGATGGTTCACAACGAAAACGAAAGATATCGGGAGGCGGTGCCCATACTCGAAGAAGTGCTGCAGCAGGAACCTCATGCGGTGGTGGCCTATTTGCAGCTGGGCCGAGCCTACGTCTCTTTGAAGGAATATCAGAAGGCAATTGCGCCCCTGCAACATGTGGTCGAAATGACACCTGACAACTCTCTCGCGCGCTACGAATTAGGCTGTGCCCTTGTGAAAACCGGGCGGTGGAACGAAGCTGCACCTCAGTTCGAAGCGGCCGTTTCGCAGATGGACAGCTCCTCCATGATGCACTTCTATTTGGCGTTGGTATACGAACGAACGTCTCGTAGTGATCAAGCTCTATCGGAGTTTCAGAACGCACTGCGTCGGGATCCGGAGAACTTTCCCGCCAATCTGATGCTGGGCCGGATATTTGTCAAACATGAGAAACCGGCCGATGCTCTGCCCTATCTGCAAAAAGCAGCCATGCTGCGCCCAGATGCGACCGATCCGCACCAATTCATGGCTGAGGCTTATACGCAGTTAGGTAAACAGACAAGCGCAAGCCGGGAGCTTTCGGAAGCAGAGCGTATTCATGCTCGCGGGGGCTCCAGACTGGGAACCCAGACCGAAGATCGCATCGAAGAAAAGAGATGAGCTTTATTTCCTCCTCGATCCATACAAGGGGCACCCAAAGCAGCTACTGCAAGACCTAGTGGGACCTCCTCCTCGCGCGGTCACTTCAATTCGAAATGCAAGTAAGAGAGACAGGAGACGCGGGGGCGGGGAAATTCATGTTGCTGTAAAGCTCGGGATGCCACACGGGCTACTTCCCACTGCAATGTACTTTGTGTTGCAAAGACTGGACAGCCAAAAAATTGGATGTTCTATTCCCTTCTCGTTCGACGGATTAGATCTTCCATCTGCTTGATGTATTGCTCGAGGGCGCGGCGGCCGGTGGACGTGAGCCGGTATTCGGAACGGGGGATGCGCCCTTCGAAGAACTTGTGACAGGCAACGTAGCCCGCTTCTTCCAGTTTGCGGGCGTGGACGCTGAGATTGCCGTCGGTGGTCTTGAGCAGTCGGCGGAGGTCGTTGAAGCTCAACGAGTCGTTGATGGCCAGAGCGCTGACGATGCCGAGTCGGATGCGTTCGTGAATCAGGCGGTCAAGGTCGGGGAGTTCGTCGGCGTGATGCGCACTGGTGCGCGGTTCGGCGACGAGCTTCGAAGAGCGCGGTCGAAGTTTTAGTCTAGCCGCCATGCTTCACTCCGATCCAGGCGCCGAATACGATGTGCAGTCCCCCAAAGGCCACGGCCATCAGGAGATTGCCCCAGGAGGGGTGATACAGCGCCAGGGCTCCTGCTAACAGAAATCCGAGACCCATGCCTCGTAGGACTGGAATGGAGAACGTGGCAGCACTGACAATGGCGGCTCCATAGAGCAGCAGCCAAACTCCTGGTAAGAGCGAAAACTCGTGTGCGCGGACCAGGGCGACGGTTAACAGGACGGCAGCGGCGATCGACGGCAGAAACCCCAGGGCGAACTTGCGACTGGGGCCGCTGGTGAGCGCGAGTCCGGTGCGGTGCGCCTTCAGTTGTGTGGCCGGGAGCGCAATAGCCTACAGCGACTACGGCTTCGATCAGCCAGACCGATAGCCAGCGGGTTGGAGTGGATTGCCGAGAGGCGATCGCGGCCGCTGCCAGGGCGGTCACGCCCATCAGGAGTTGGCCCCATCCGGGAGAGGCAGTGAAAGCGGCCGAACGTTCCATGGTCTCGCGGATATAGCGCAGATCGTCCAGGGCTCGCAGGGGCAGGGGACGAGAACGACTATGCGGACGCCGTACGCGATGGGGCTGAGGATCCAGCATCGGAATAGGGTAGACGGCGGCATGACACCCGTCAAGTACTTTGCAATACAAAGGGTCTGTCGCTTTTGAGACGGCCCGGAGATGGTGGAGAGCGCACCCGCGTTCTCCACCTGATTTAGACTTGACTGGTGACTGAACTCGGCAAAGTGTTGTTGTGGCTGGGGGCTGGCATCGTGGCGCTGGGAGTGGTGCTGATCCTGGCGGGTAAGATTCACCTTCCCCTCGGGCGTTTGCCCGGCGACATTATTTATCGAGGCAAGAACACTACCTTTTACTTTCCGCTAGCGACGTCCATCCTGCTGAGCGTGCTGCTGTCGCTGGTGCTGTACCTGGTGGGACGGTTTCGACGGTAGGGCTGCGATACACTGCCTGCCATGGGCGCGACCGACCAGCTTGGATTCAGCTTTCGACCTCCGCAGCGGCGAGTGTGGACGGTACGTGACCTGGTGGCGTCGGTTCGCACGCACATTGAGCGGGAGTATTCCGATGCTTGGGTCGAAGGCGAGATCTCGAATTTTCGGGCGCAAAATTCAGGACATGTCTACTTCACGCTGAAAGATCAAGGGGCGCAGATCAGTGTGGTGGTGTTCCGATCGTCTGCGCGACTGTTGCGCTTTCGGCCGGCGGACGGGATGCAAGTCGTGGTGCGGGGGCGCGTCACGATTTATGAGGATCGCGGGCAACTGCAGGTCATTGCTGATTATGTGGAGCCCAAAGGAGCCGGGGCGCTGCAGGTAGCCTTCGAGCAATTGAAGGCGAAACTGGAGGCAGAGGGGCTTTTTGACGCGGCTCGAAAGAAGCCGATTCCAGCACTGCCACGACGGATCGGGATCGTGACGTCGCCCCAGGCGGCCGCCCTGCGCGACATTCTGAACATCTTGCGGCGACGGCACCACACCGTGAGCGTTTTGATTTTCCCGGCGCAGGTGCAAGGAGAAGCGGCAGCTGGCGAGGTCGGGTCGGGCGTGCGCTATTTCAACCGGGCACGGAACGTGGATGTGATTATCGTCGCGCGCGGAGGAGGGTCGGCGGAGGACCTTGCGGCATTTAACGATGAAGGATTGGCGCGGGCGGTGTCGGATTCGACCTTGCCTGTGATTTCGGCCGTGGGGCACGAGACGGATTTCACCATCGTGGATTTTGTTGCCGACCTGCGGGCACCCACACCATCGGCGGCAGCGGAAATGGTGATCCGGTCGCTGCAGGAGGTTGAGGAGCAGGTCGAACGTCTGGACGGGAGACTGGAAAAGGCGTTGCGTTACCGGCTTTTGATCGGACGTCAGCAGTTAACGGAACTGTCGCGGCACGGGGCATTCGGCAGGATGATGGACTTGATCCGGCGCCGACAGCAGAAAGTGGATGACCTGACCTACCGGCTGACGCACGGACAGCGCGGGCTGCTCGAAACCCATCGCCGGCGGTTCGATCATCTTGCCGCGGCGGTGCGCCATTACGATCTGCGGATGGTCCTCTCGGGTATTCGGAAGGACTTGAACGCCAAGATGGCCTCGATGGCGGCGGCAGGACGCAGCCTGTTGCAGCAGAAGCGGGCGCGACTCGAGCGCCTGACCAGCCAGATGGAAGCTCTTTCGCCCGTGGCGATCCTGGACCGGGGATACGCACTGGTGTTTGATGCCTCGGGAAAACTGGTCAAGGATGTCACACAGGTAAACGAAGGGGATGACATTTCCGCGCGGCTGGCACAGGGCAAGATCATTGCCACAGTAAAGAAAAAATCCGGCGAATAGGGGGATCTGCCTGCTGGATTACAATGAAAATTCAAGCTGCGCTCAGTTCGTCAGCTGAGTCAAAAAGGGGATTTCGTGACGCGCTATCTCGCATCGTGGCCGCATCTTACGATGACTAATGTCATCGATATTTTGCTGGTCGCGATTGTGATCTACCAGTTTTTGATGCTGGTACGAGGGACACGCGCGGCACCCATGCTGGTGGGCGTGGCAGCGGTAGCGCTGGGGTTCTACATTGCGCGCGTGGGCGAATTGACGACGCTGAACTGGCTGCTTAGCACACTGCTTCCTTACGTCGTGTTCGCACTCATCGTGGTGTTTCAAGCGGAAATCCGGCATACGTTGGCGAACCTGGGAAGCCGACTTACGTTCAGCCGGGTGAGTTCGGAATCGGATGCATACGACGATATCGTGCTGGCGGCGAACCTGTTCTCACAGAATCAGACGGGCGCATTGATCGTGATTGAGCGGGAAATCGGGTCTACGGACATACATCGAAAGTGGAGTCCCACTGGATGCGCGGCTGTCGTACGATTTGCTGGCGACGGTGTTCCGGCCGAGCGCGCCTCTGCATGATGGCGCTGTGATCGTCCAGAAGGACCGCATTGCAGCAGCGGCCTGTTTTCTTCCGCTCTCGATGAATCCGGTGCTATCGACGCAGATGGGGACGCGGCATCGGGCAGGAATCGGAATTACAGAGGAGACCGATGCAATTGCGGTCATCGTATCGGAGGAAAGCGGAACCATCAGCATGGCGGTGGCCGGAAAAATTGAACGTGATCTTTCGGTCGAACAACTGCGGGAGCGCCTGAGCACACTGTTGCGGCGATATGTGCCCCCCACGCACCTTGCCCACACCGATTGTGACGGCCACCGAGGAGGCGGCCGATCTGGAACGCTCACCCAGCTATCGCAACCCAGACCAGAGCTATACGCCGGGAGCAGACCGGTAGCCATGGATTTCCTACGCGAATACGTGTTTGCGCACTTTGGCTACAAGTTGGTGTCGGTCGGGCTGGCGATCGGACTATTCTGGGCCATCTCACAGGATCCGGTAGCGGCCGTGGGCATCACGGTGCCGATCGAGTTCCACAATATCCCGAGCAATCTGGAGATCAGTTCCCTGGATGTTCCAGAGTCACAGGTGCGGGTGCGCGGGCCGGAACGACTGATCCACGATCTGCGCCCGCAGGAAGTGCATGTGGAAGTCGACCTGGCGGGTGTAAAGCCGGGAGAGCGGACTTTTGACCTGACTGCGCAACAAGTTCGGCAGCCCCGCGATCTGGAGGTGGTGCAGATTGTTCCCAGCCAGTTGCGTCTAACATTTGACATCGGACTGACCCGGCAGGTCGAGGTTCGGCCTCGTGTGATTGGAACGTTCGTAACGGGATACCGCATCGCTAAAGTAGTGGCGGAGCCACACACAATTGCGATCAGCGGACCAAAACAGCGGGTGCAGAACATTGAAGCCGCCACGACCGATCCGGTGGACGCCTCGGGCACCATGAACCGCAACACATTTGTGGTGAATGCGTTTGTGGCGGACCCACTGGTGCAGATCGTCCACCCTTCTCCGATCCGGGTGACTGTGCTGATGGAGAAAACGACGGCAGAACCTCAGGGAACAAAACCATCCGAATGAATCAACCCACAAGGCAATTGTTTGGGACCGACGGAATTCGAGGGGTCGCTGGGGAATTTCCGCTTACAGTGGAGAGTACTTTCGCGATCGGACGCGCGCTGGGTCATGATCTTTTACGAGTGAACCCGCAGGCACGGGTGGTGATTGGACAGGACACACGCGAATCGAGCGGATGGATCGCCGATCGGGTAACCCTGGGCCTGGCATCGTTGGGCGTGGGCGTGGAGACCGCCGGCGTCATCACGACGCCGGGTGTGGCTTACCTCGCGCGATCGCGCGGATTGGCCGCAGGGGTGGTGATTTCCGCATCGCACAATCCGTGGACCGACAACGGCATCAAGGTGTTCTCAGGCGACGGCTATAAGTTGCCGGACGCGCGTGAACTGGCGATCGAGCAGGAGATCTTCGCGCTCCTGCAAAATCCACAGCCGACGGCAGAGCCTAAGATCATGCCGTCGGCCAGTTTGCCGGGAGATGGCGGGTTGCGGGAAGCTTACATCCGTTGGCTGGCGAAGGAGGTGCGGGCGGATCTCAGCAAGCTGCGCGTGCTGGTCGATTGCGCCAATGGCGCGGCCACCGCGGAGGCTCCGGGACTGTTCCTCTCCGTTGGCGTGCAGGCGACTTTCATCCATTGCGCGCCGGACGGAAAAAACATCAACGAGAATTGCGGGGCGTTGCACCCTACCACGGTGGCCACACCTGATCGCGGAGCGCAAAGGCGAATTCGACCTGGGAGTGACGTTCGACGGCGACGCCGACCGGGCCTTATTTAGCGATGCGGCCGGAAGGGTCGTGAACGGAGACGCGATTCTGCTCATGGCGGGGCGCGAAATGCGGTCGCGCGGTGCTCTGCCGGGAGACACGATTGTGGCTACCACCATGTCGAACATGGGGCTGGAGGTTAGCGCTCAAAGGTTCCGGCATTCGACTGTTGCGTGCGAACGTGGGCGACAAGTATGTGCTCGAGGAAATGTTAAAGACAGGGGCCGCTCTGGGTGGAGAACAGTCGGGACACATCCTGTTTCGCGATGGAGAAGCGACGACGGGCGATGGGTTGCTGACGGCGTTGCGGGTGATGGAAATCATGGCCCGGACGAGTCGCAGCCTGGCAGAGCTGGTTGCCGATTTGAAGGTGTTTCCGCAGACCATTCAGAATGTGCGGGTGCGTGAGAAGGTTCCCTTCCAACAGGTGCCCGAAATTCATCAGGCGATTGCGGAGGCAGAGCAGGAATTGGATGGAAATGGGCGAGTAGTGGTGCGGTATTCCGGCACCGAGGCGCTCGCGCGGGTGATGGTGGAGGCGGAGTCGGAAGAGAAGATGACGGCGTTGGCGATCGAGGATTGCGTCGGCGATTCGGAGCAAGCTGGGCGCCTGAGGATTCGCGCCGCCCCTCGTAGGGACTCGCGTAATTTGGTCTAGCTGCCCTGGAAATCCAGGGCTTTCTTTGTCGTTTCTACTCCGACGGTTTTCCTGTCAATCTGTCGTGGTCAAAAGACGGATGCTTTTCGTAGTGGCCTCTGCGCCCCCGGGCCCTTCGACTGCGTTCGGCTGTTGCCTCACTCCGCTGAGGATGACACTGCTGGGGAAGTTCACGATACACGAATTCCGCGAACTGTCCCTTGTACATTGAGCGGGACCGGTCTGGACGCTGGCGTTCCACTTGCAACCCGCGTACGATGACTTCTCAGAAGGGGACGATCTTGTGTAAGCCTTTTTTCTTCTTGGGTTTGCTGGATGATCCTGAGGCCGAGTTGGCTGCGGACGAACTGGAACTGCTCGTGTCGCTCGAAGCCGGCGTGGACTTGTCGATTTCGTTTACCTGGGCGGGCGGCGGCAAAGCTTGTCCACCGTCGGTGGTGGGTTCAACTTTCAGTTCGTTCGCGTCGGGCGCTGTGTTGGGCTTTAGTTCGTTGGAGTCAGGAGCTACGTTGGGCTTTAGCTCATTCGGATCCGGAGTAGTAGGCGGGGCGCCCGAGGGATCGGGCGTGACTGCGTCGGAACGCGGCGCCGGTTGGTTCGCAGGAGGTGGAGCGTCGCCGTTTTTCGGTATTTCGACGGTCACGCTGTTGTTTCCGGGTCCCGATGAACCCATGGCGGCCATCGAAGCCGCCTTCACTACGTCCGTCGCGCTCATCCCGCGCGGCTCGACCAACGTCGGCTCACCCACCTTAGTCGCTTGCGCCACATCGGGGTGCTTGCTGAACCCACCCAGGACGTGACTTACCATGCCGGTTGTGCGACGGCTGTCTTCCTCCGCCTTATTCTGTGCAATGGCTGCAGGTGTGGGCGTCGGAATCGGTCGATGTAACGCTGCCAGGCGTCGCTTCGCGTCTTCCACGCGATTCATCATGGGATAGCGCGAGATGATTTTCGAATATGCGTCTGAGGCTTTCTTCGTGAATTCCTCAATCATGCGCGTTTTGGCAACTTCGTTGGCGGGTTTGGACCGCACCACAGCAATTTCGCCTTCATAAGCCTGCCCGAGCAGGAAGAGTGCTTCGTCTACTCCGCTATACAGGGGGTAGCGCTCCACGAGCGAGTTCAGGCGCGCGATAGCCGCGGGATACGACTGGCGCAAGAAATAGAAGCGGCCGATGCTGTACTCCCTGGCTCCCAGGACTTCCTGCACTTCGAGCAGACGCTGCTTGGCCTCTGGAACGAGCTTCGAATCGGGATACTGGAGGATCAGGCTGCGATATTCCTCTTCCGCACGCATGGCGTGGGTGTAATCACGGTCGGGCTTCTCCATCTGCTGATAGTGGATGTTGGAGATCTTGAGCTGGGCCTCGGCGGCCTCAGGCATGTTAGGGAAGAAAGTCTCGAAGTCTTTGTACTCGATCTCGGCCTGAGCCAGCGCCGCAGAGCCACCTTCGGCGTACCAGGAGTCGCCCACCGCCAGCTTGGCGCGAGCGATGAACTCGGAATCGGGATAAGTGTTGATGAGAGTCTGCAGGGTCATGCGGGCCACGTCGAAGCGGTTGTGCTTCATGGCGTCCATGGCGCGGTCGAACAGGACCTTGTCGGGCTGCTTGGAACCGACGTTGGCCAGCGGGTTGTTGACCTTCTTGTTGGTGCACGCGGCACAACAAAACCAGCAGCGCGCTCAACAGGATCATGACCGGAGTACGACGATGCATAAGAACCTCGGGGAAGAATCTGACAGACGAGGACGCCTGCCCCTTCGCAAACACCTATCAAACTTTTTGTAGCGTCGCCTCGGTCGCGGCCTTCAGCAGCCGCTGGGCGTTAGTCTTTGGATCACCATTGCCGAACACCGCGTTGCCTGCGACCAGAATTTCTGCTCCGGCCCGGACCACCTCAGCCACGGTGTCGAGGGCAATCCCGCCATCGACTTCGATCCGGTAACGCAGACCACGCTGGGCACGGATTTCGCTCAACTTACGGATTTTGTGGAGCGAATTTGGCAGGAATTCCTGCGCGCCGAAACCGGGGTTCACCGACATGACTAGCACATAGTCCACGATATCGAGCACCTCGGACAACGCGTCCGACCGGAGTTGCGGGATTGATTACTACGCCGGCCAGGGCACCATGGCCGCGGATCAGGTGCAGGGTGCGATCGAGGTGCCGGCAAGCCTCCTGATGAACGGAAACCCAGTCTGCGCCTGCCTCGATGAAGATGGGGATGAACTCGTCGGGATTCTCGATCATCAGGTGGCAGTCGAGCGGCAGGTCGGTGACTTTGCGCAGGGACTTCACAACCGGTGGTCCAATGGTCAGGTTGGGGACGAAATGGCCGTCCATGATATCGACATGGACCACCGTGCCGCCACCCTCGGTGGCACTGCGGACCTGATCTGCCAGATGGGCGAAGTCCGCCGACAAAATCGAAGGTGCAAGGTCGATCAAACCTGGGTCTCGCGTAAGGAAATGCCTTGGGCAAATTTTAACACGCCCGAAGGCCCGGACCCGACTACCGACTGGTAACACGAGTCCCTTGGCCCGCAGCCTCAATAAGCTTAGCCACCGTCTCCGCAAGCACAACAAAACGTTGGTATTCGCTGCCCTGGACGGTACTCATCGTGGTGTTCTCATTGCGGAAGCTCATGGGGCTGGGGATTGGACTCTGCAAGGCCGCATGGATTTCGCAGACTCCGGTTTTCTCGACGATCTTGCGCACGTTATGTTCACGGATGCCGCCGGCAGCGACGATCTGAATACGATTCGCGGCGGACTTCACCAGGCGGGCAATCGTGTCGATTCCGCGCTCGGCGGTTTGCGCTGCACCGGAGGTGAGGATCCGGTCACAACCGGTTTCGAGCACAGCCTCCAGGGCTTCGTTCAGGTCGCGGGCCATGTCGAGGGCGCGATGGAAGGTGACTTGAAGCGGCTCGGCCAGTTTCACCAATTCGCGTGTCCGACTGGTGTCGACGCGGCCGTCGGAGTCGAGGATGCCGAGTGCAACTCCGTTAGCGCCAAGTTGCTGGGCGAGCAGGACGTCACGGCTCATGACATCGAACTCGTCGTGGGAGTAACAGAAGTCTCCGGCACGGGGACGAATCAAGACCCGCAACTCGATGGCAACTCGCTTACGCACCATGGCGATCAGGCCAGCGCTAGGAGTGACTCCCCCTTCTGCGAGATTGCTGCACAATTCGAGTCGATGGGCACCGCCCTGCTCGGCGGCGATCGCCGACGCAACTGAGTCCACACAAACTTCCACGCAGACAAGATCAGACATACAGAGTCTAGTTGTGCCGCAAGAGGGGCTCGGAGCGCAACAGGGAAATACTTCCCATGCTACAGTCGTTGGACTTCCTCTGTCTGGAAACAGGATCTTTCGCAGTCGACCGCGCGAGGATGTCGCTCCATCGCACTGTTGGTGCACTATGCTCGCGAACACGCAACTCGCTCCCTTGACGTTCAGCCTGACCGCGACGCTCGCGTGGGGGATGAGCGATTTCTTGGGCGGATACGCTTCCCGGCGGGCCAACGCAATTTTGCTGACAACCATTACCCACTTGAGTGCTACGTCCTTAATGCTGCTGCTCGCCTTGCTTTTTCATTCGTCATTTCCAGGGAACAACAGCGTCGGTTGGGCGATGGCGGCGGGATTTCTGGGAGGAACAGCGCTAGCGGTGTTTTATCGGGCGCTGTCCGCGGGAAACATGGGATTGACGGCGCCGGTCGGCGCAGTGCTGGGGGCGGCCATCCCAACTGTTGTCGATGCGTTTTTGGAAGGGATGCCCGGACCGGTTCGCATTGCGGGATTTGCACTCGCCGGGATTGGAATCTGGCTGATCTCGCGCTCGGAGGGCCCGGCTGGACGACCGCAGGGAATTGGCCTGGCGGCGCTGGCCGGGATCGGATTTGCCGGATATTTTCTCTGCATCCGGCAGGCGGGCGACGGTTCGGTGTTGTGGATTGCCGCGATCTCGCGCGCGATGTCGCTGGGGGCAACTGGCGCCATCGTGCTGCTCACTCGACAATTTCGACCCATGGACGCAACCGGGATTCGCTGGGGGATTCTGGCCGGACTGCTGGATGTTTCGGGCAGCGCCTTCTTTATTCAGGCGAGCCAAAAGGGACGGCTCGACACGGCCGTCATGGTCAGTTCGCTTTATCCGGTATTCACCGTGCTGCTGGCTCGGATTTTTCTTAGAGAACAGTTCACCCGGTGGAGAGTGGCGGGACTCGTGGCTGCGCTGCTGGCGGTTCCGATGATTGCGTCGTAGGTGTGGAGCTTCGCTCCACTACCGGCAGACGAGGGCGTCTGCCCCTACACATTTTGTGCATTCCATGAGCGTCGAAGCGTGCACGGAACTGCTACTATCGCTCGGTGGCCCTGCTCGAAGTCCGCAATCTGACCAAGACCTATCCGCTGGGGGAATCCATCTTTGGGGGCGGCGCCAAGGGCGAGGTGCGGGCGGTCGATGACGTCTCACTCGATATCGTGGCGGGCGAGACGCTCGGCCTGGTGGGCGAATCCGGGTCGGGCAAGAGCACGCTCGGAAGGCTCGTGCTTCGGCTGATCGAGCCCGATTCGGGGAGCATCCAGTTTGACGGACGCGATCTGCGGGCGGCTTCGACGGGCGAACTGCGCGAGATTCGGCGCGACATGCAGGTCATCTTTCAGGATCCGTTTGGATCGCTCGATCCTCGCCTGCGCGTGGAGGACATTATTGCCGAGCCGCTGGTGATCCATGAACCCATGAGCCGGGCAACGCTCGCCGCACGCGGGTGGCTGAATTGCTGCGCGCCGTGGGCATGGATGAATCGGCCGCACGACGCTTTCCTCACGAATTCAGTGGCGGACAGCGGCAGCGAATCGGAATTGCTCGGGCCTGGCGCTGCGGCCCAGGTTTATCGTGGCCGACGAGCCCGTTTCGGCACTCGACGTCAGCGTGGGCGCGCAGGTCGTCAACCTGCTGGCACAGCTGCAGCGGGATTTCGGACTGACTTACCTGTTTATCTCGCACTCGATGCCCGTCGTGCGCTACCTGACTACCCGCATCGCGGTGATGCATCGCGGCAGAATTGTGGAGACGGGATCGACCGAGCGAGATCACGACTTCGGCCACAGCATCCGTACACGAAGAGCCTTCTGGAGGCGACGCCGGAAATCTCGGTCTGAAATTTTCGCGCACGGGACTCGGTGGCACACCATCCCTCGACGGGTTTATCCTTCTGCTGGCATTCTTTGGAGGCGCCTTCATGAAACGCTACTTTGTGTTCGTGCTGGTTTTCTGCGCTCTCGCCGCGACTGGCTTGGCGCAGAAAAAAGATCCGGTCACGACCGTGATCAAGGAAATTCTTCCCCGGCAGGCAAGAAACCTGCAAGGGGCTGTGGAAACGATGCCCGCCGACAAGTTTTCGTTTAAGCCCACCGATCCGCAGATGACATTCGGACATCTGGTCGCACACATGATCGAATCGAATTATTATCTGTGCGCCAAGGCGAGCGGAATCGCGCAACCCAAGGGCGACCAACCCAAAGAGACGGATAAAGAAGCGCTGGTGGCCGCGCTCAAGGCTTCGTTCGATTTCTGTACGAGCAGCATGGCGAAGATCGACGACTCCAAGCTCGGAGACACGATTCAGGCGTACGGAGGCCGCGAGGTACCGCGCGCGTGGGCGCTTATTGCTCTCACCAATGATTGGGCCGACCACTACGCGGCGGCGGCCACGTACTTGCGATTGAATGGATTGCTGCCGCCCACGGCGCAGCCGAAGAAGTAGGGGCTGGTCGCTGAAGCTGATCTCCCACTACTCGATTTGAACGAGGTCGGCGGCGCCGCTCGCGGCTGTAGGGCGCCTGTTGCTGGGAGCACGCCAGGAATCGAAGATCGAGACCTGGTGCACGCACGAAACCGTGCAATGCGGGGCGCAGGATTTCTCGGTGAGAAACTCGCGGCGAATGTCGGCCAGCGTGTACTTCTCCAGCGGGACGTGCCGGGTAGCCACGCTGCTGCGAGCAGTAGTGAACCAGGCCATCTTCACAGATGTAGAGATAACGCGCGCCAGCGCGGCACCGCCACTGGTTCGGACGTCCCTGCGCGATGTTGTCCTGAAACGCGTTCACGCGGGTGAAGCTGCGCTTCTCCATGGACTTCATCTCGTGATAGACGGCTCGCTCTTCGTCGGTTCAGGGGCTCGAGTTGGCCGTTGCCATCGTGAATGATTCCGATGGTCGAGCTGAAGCCGAGTTCCATGGCGCGCCGGCCGATCGTCAGGGCATCTTGCGGATTCTTGACTCCGCCTCCCACCACGGAGTTGATGTTCACGTGAGAAGTCGGCGTGTTCGGCGAGCAGTTCGAGCTTCTTGTCGAGAACTTTCAGGCTCTTTTTCGAAACGTCGTCGGGCGTGACGTTGTCGATCGAGATCTGCAGCCACTCCAGGCCGGCTTCGTTCAGCCGCTGGATGCGCTCCGCGACCAGCAGGTAGCCGTTGGTGATCAGGCCGGCGATCATGCCGTTCTTGCGGATGCGGCGAATCACGTCGTCCAGTTCGGGATGCAGCAGCGGTTCGCCGCCGCTGATGGTGATCACCGAGGTGCCGAGTTCGGCCAGCTTGTCGATTCGGCGAAACATGACCTCGGTGGGGACTGGCTTGGAAAAGTCGTCGTACTCGTTGCAATACTCGCAGGCCAGATTGCAGCGGCGAATGGGAATGATGTGCGCGAGCAGCGGATGATCGGTGGAGGCAAATGCATTTACGATCATGCGCGCGCCGCGAAGGTTCCGGTGCACGGCCTTCAGGCGGCGCTTCAACGATGTAAGGCTGGATGGCATGGTGCTTCTGAGTATTAGACCATACGTTGAGCTCGCCAAGACTTCCGGAAACAGCGTTTGGAGGAAATCTTAGGGCGAACTGCGAACTGATGAGGTCCATGGCAGCTTCGCGTGGGCTCTCCACCGTCAGCCGATGAGACGAATTCAAGTCATTTCGTGCCCGGCCTCTTTCAGGATCTCGATGGCCTTGTCGATCCACGCTTCTTTCACGAGGACGTAATCGGTGTCGAATGTCGACACGGCGAAGATGGGAATGGCACGGTCGGAGAGAGGCTGCACGAACGAAGTGAGGATGCCCGTCTGGGAGAACGGGAAGGGACCCTCCAATTTCAAGCACGCCCAGGCGCCTTCGTGACGGACGTCGGCTGGAACTCATTTCTTGCGAGACAAACCACGGAGAGTTCGTCGGCGGTGCGAGTCACCGAGAAGAACGCGCCTTGCAGCGCCCAGGCAGGGACATCGGCATTGGCAGGAAGCTGGCAGATGGCGAACGAGCCCGGGAGACGGGAGAACTTCAATCGATGAGCTTGCACGTCGACTCGCTAGATCGCTCCTGTCTCTGAGCTCAGCAAGCGGCATTGTACAGCGAGGGCCAGACGCCACGTGCCAGGCGACATCCGGAAGCGAGATTGCTCGAGACGCCGGAGAGCGGAGCCGCCCCTAACCGTTTACAGCCTTTCGCAGAGGCCGCTCGTGCCAGCAGTCGGGTGGAGTCCAGGGTGGGGAGCGGCGACGAATCGACGGTCACGATCAAGGGGATTTCCGTGCAGCCCAAGAACCACCGCGTCGCACCCTTCGTTCTTGAGACTGCGAATTACCTCGGTGAAATAGGCTTGCGACTCGGGCAGGAACTGCGCGTTGACCAGTTCGTCGAAGATGATCTGGTTGATCTTCTCGCGCTGCGCGGGATTGGGGACGCGATGTTCGATTCCTGCTGCCTGCAATTGCTTCGGGTAGACCGGACCTTCCATGAGAGAGCGCGTGCCCAGAACGGCGAGCCGCTTGAAGTGATTGCGCTTCGCTTCGCAAGCGACCTCGCGCGCGATGTGCAGCCAGGGGCGCGGCGAGCGGTGCTCGACCAGATCGAAGGCCTGATGAATGGTGTTGTCGGGGCAGATCAGGAAGTCGGCTCCGGCGCGAGCCAGCCTTTCGGCGGAATCCATCATCAGTTCGGCGACGCCCGCCCAGTCATTGGCATCGACGAACTTCATGTACTCAGCCAACGGGTTCGTGTGCATCGACACCGGCGGGATGATTGTGGCGGCCTAGAAGCTGCGTACCCTCCAGGCAGATGGTGCGATAGCAGAGTGCGGCGCCTTCGGCGCTGCAGGCTACGATTCCGATGTGCTGTGGCTGGGCATGTCATCAGTTTTCAGTCTCTAGGCTTCAGGCTAGCTTCGGCGCTGTCTCAAATACTATGTGCTCGCCGCGGCGGCTGCATCGAACAGATTCAGGAACTCCAGCTTCTTTTCCACGGGAAGAAACGCCGCCTCAAAGGAATTGCGGGCCAGTTCCCGGAGATGCTCGTCCGTGAATCCAAACTGGTCTTGCACCAGCTGGTACTCGCGCGAGAGAGAGGTCGCAAACATCGCCGGGTCATCACTGTTCAGGGTAATCATTACGCCTTCATCAAAGTAGTTTCTCACGGGATGGTCGGCGAGCGCGCCGCATACGCCCGTCTTGAGGTTGCTGGTCACGCAGATTTCCACCGGGATCTGCCGTTCGCGACAGTTCCTCGATCAGGTCGGGATCCTGCTGCGCGGTCAGGCCGTGACCAATGCGTTCGGCCCGCAGATTCAGGGCGCCCCAGATTGATTCGGGACCGGCGGTCTCACCGGCGTGCGCGGTCAGGCGAAGACCATGCTCGGCGCAGTAGGCGTAGACACTCGCGGAACAAGCTCGGGCGCGGCCTGGCGTTCGTCGCCGCCAATGCCGAAGCCTACAACGTTTCTTTCCTGGTATTGAACGGTGAGTTCTGCCACACGTTGCGCTTCCGCAGCGCCGAATTGGCGGACGGCATCGAAGATCCAGAGCAACGAGACGCCGAAATCGCGCTCGCCTCGCGCCCGGCCACGCTCCAGGCCCTCGAAGATGGCGGCGAAGTCCTGCTTGCGGTACAGACAGACGCCCGACCGAGACATAGACCTCGGCGTGCAGGATGTTTTCGGCCTTCAGCCGCTCCATCAGGCGATAGGTGATGAGTTCGTAGTCGGCGGGCGTCTTGCAGGTGCTCGGTGATGGCCTTGAAGGCCATGAGGAAGCCGGTAAAGTCGGAATATTGGTAGAGTTTCTCGACGTCGGCCAGCGTCGCCGTCTTCAATCCGTGACTGATGCTGCAATCTCTAGCAGGGTTGCCGGGTCGATCGCACCTTCGAGATGGAGGTGGAGTTCGGCCTTGGGAAGAGAGGCGAGAAAGGCGCTGGGCTGCGGGTTGGCGAACAGGCCCATGACGTAGATTGTGATTGTAGATTTCAGAATGCGGGATTGCGCACGAATTCTTGCAGAGGCACAGTGCCCGCCAGAGTCTTATGCGGGCACCACGATTGTGCCGAGCGCCTAGCACTTCCCGTCCGGCGAACTCGCTGTGGTGGCGGCTGTAGAGCCAGTAGATGGTCAGGCCGATGATCAGCCATCCGAAGAAGCGCAGCCAGGTCAGGATGGGCAGTCCCGACATCAGGAGTATGCAGAAGAACACACTGAGCACCGGCGCGGCCAGACCGCCGGGAGCGCGGAATCCGCGATGACGACCGGGATCGCGGAAGCGCAGGATGATCACGCCGATCGATACCAGCACGAATGCGAAGAGTGTGCCGATGTTGGAAAGGTCGGCGAGGGTACCGATGTCGAGGATGCCAGCGGGAAGACCGACTACGAAGCCGGCGATCCAGGTTGCGGTGGCGGGCGTACGGAAGCGGGGATGCACTCGGCCGAACAGCTTGGGCATCAGGCCGTCGCGCGACATCGCGAACCAGACGCGCGCTTGACCCAACTGGAAGACCAGCAGCGACGAGATCATGCCCATCATCGCGCCGAACAACACGCCCAGCCGCACCCAGTGCAGGCTGTGCGAACCGGTGGACAGCGTCAGCTTCTTCAAACTGTTCACGACCGGCGCGGCGTCGTCGAGCATCGACTGCCACGGCACCAGTCCGGTGAGCGTGACGGCCACTCCGATGTAAAGCACCGTGCAGATCACCAGCGTCGCAATGATGCCGATGGGCAAGTCGCGCTGCGGGTTCTTGGCTTCCTCGGCCGCAGTGGAGACCGAATCAAATCCGATGTAGGTGAAGAAAATAATCGAGCCGCCGGTCAGGATTCCCGAAAAGCCGTTGGGGGCAAACGGATGCCAGTTCTCGGGATGCACGTAATGCGCGCCCGCGATGATGAAGGCGAAGATGGCGGCGATCTTCAGGATCACCATGGTGTTGTTGGCTTCGGCGGATTCGCGAATGCCGCGCACCAGGATCACGGTCAGGATCATGACAACCAGGAACGCCGGGAAGTTGAAGCCGAAGTGGAGGCCCGGGCGCGTACAGCACGTTTCCCTTGAGATCCGACAGTCCAGAGGGCAGGTACGCGGGCGAAATCCAGCGCAGCGCGGGATGCCAGCCGAACCAGTCGAACATGTCGACCAGGTGGGCGGAGAAGCCGACGCTCACTGCCATGTTGCTGACGGCGTATTCGAGGATCAGGTCCCAGCCGATGATCCAGGCGATCAACTCGCCCATGGTCGCGTAGGTGTAGGTGTAGGCGCTGCCGGCGATGGGAATCATCGAGGCCAGTTCGGCATAACACAAGCGCTGTGAAGGCACACACGATCGCCACCAGCATCAGGGAGAGCGCCAGGGCCGGACCGGCTCCGGGACGTCCGAGGGAGGCCGTGTGCTTGATGAGGTAGTCGAGCAGCGGCGCGTTCAGGATGGAAGAGGTGTCGAACTTTTGTCCGGCGATGGCGGTGCCGACCACGGTGAAGATGCCGGAGCCAATCACGGCACCGATGCCGAGGGCAGTGAGGGAAAGCGGACCCAGAGTCTTGGTTAATCGTCGGTCCGCCTCTTCCGAGTCGGAAATCAGCTTGTCAATGGACTTGGTGGCAAAAAGTTGAGTGGTCGCCAGAAGAGTTGCTCCCGGTTGAGGTTTTACCAGCCTGCGGCTGGCCGTTAGAAAGCGCATCGGACTGCTGATACAACAAGGGCGGGTCCCGTGGACCCGCCCTGTAGATCAAGTTCTTATCCGCGCTTCGACTGACCGCGCGCCAGCTTTTTCACTTTGCTCTTCTTCGAGCCGCGTGGGTAATCCCGCTTCGCGAGTGGCTTGGTCGGTACTCCGCTTTTTGCGGGCTGCGCGCTTGGCTTTCTTGCGTTCTTCTTTGCTCAGTGTCGATGTATTGGCCATGAATCCAGTTTTCTCTCTTCTATTTGTTTGATTTGTCGATTCCTGAGCGGACGGGTATCCGCTCGGAAACTTCTTCTTTGATTACGAAGAAGCCGGTGACGTCAGGCTTTTTCCAGCTGGGCATACTTCTCCACCAGCTTCTTCAGCCCGAACCGTGGGAATTGTACCGTAATCTTGGCGTCTTCCCCATCTCCTTCTCGCTGGTAGACGGTGCCCTCGCCGTATTTGGGATGGCGGACTTTCTGGCCCGGGCGGAATCCCTTCTTGCCCTTGGGCTCTTCGAGAGGAGTTTTCGGCAGGGTGAATTTCTTGCCGCGCGAGGCAAAGAACTCCGCGATGTTGTCGATGGAGTTGTAGCTCTTTCCCGAGTAGGTGGGCTTGGCTCGTTCGGCGCGCTCGCGCTGCCAGCTGGCGCTCTGGTCTTCGTCTTCGTAGGAATAGTGCGTGGAGGTGTGGCCGTCGTCGCCTCGATGTGGCGCGGACACTCTTGTCCGCGAGCTGCCGGCATACGCTCCGGTCGTAACTCGCCTCCGGCGACTCGCCGAGTTCTTCGAGCAATTCCGCCGGAACTTCTTCCAGGAAACGCGAGGGCACGCTGGCTTCAGGCAGATCGGTCCCGTAGCGGCGGCGGTAGACGGCCCGGCTTAGGATCAGCGTGTCCATGGCACGGGTCATGCCGACGTAGCAGAGGCGGCGTTCTTCCTCGATGTCGTCCATTTCGAGCAGCGTGCGCGAGTGCGGGAACAGACCTTCTTCCAGACCGCAGAGGAACACCAGCGGGAACTCCAGACCCTTCGCGGCATGCAGAGTCATCAGGGTGATGCGGGCGGATTCGTCGTAGCCGTCGGCGTCGCTCACCAGGGCAGCGTGGTCGAGAAATTGCTCCAGACGTTTCGCCGCGATCTTTGGAGTCGAGGGCGGCATTCACCAGTTCGCGCAGGTTTTCGATGCGGGAGTAGGCCTCAGGGGTGTCTTCGGCTTCGAGTTGCTTGATGTAGCCGGTGCGGTCGATCAGGAACTTCAGGAGTTCGGCGGTGAAGGCGGGCTCGCCCGGCGTGCGGAAGGGAGGATTGGGCTCGTTTGCGGGCGGCTCGGCAGATTGCATCCGCGGAAGCAGACAAGTCCAGTGCGTCGTCTCCGAAGTCGAAGGCCAGCGGATCGAATTCGGTCGTGTCGTCTTCCGCGAATTCGATCGCCGGGGGCTGCGGGGCTTTGCCCCGCTGGACGGCCGAGGGCGGCCGTCCCCACGTGGGTTGTGGCGTTCCCTCCGGCTCGGAGCCCTGCTCTAGTGTGGCCGAGTCGGCACTGGTCGCTTGCAGGCGTTCGACGTAGGTTCCGGCCAGCATGGCTTGGGCGTCTTCGATCAGTTCGCGGAAATCCTTGCAGCGCCTGCAGCGCTCGTGCTGGCAAGTAGCTGTCGCTCGATGGCTTCACCCACGGCTCCCCAGAGCGACAAGCCTGTTTCGAGCGCCAAGTCGCTCGATAATCGTCGATGGTCGTCTTGCCGATGCCACGCGCCGGGCGTGTTGATCACGCGCAGCAGGGACACGGAGTCGTCGGGGTTCAGAATGACTTTCAGATACGAGATCATGTCCTTGATCTCGGCGCGCTCGTAGAACGAGAAGCCGCCTACCACGTGATATTTCAGCTGGTAGCGGCGCATGGCTTCTTCAAACAGGCGCGACTGCGAGTTGGTGCGATAGAGCACCGCAGCGCGCGGAGTCTGGCCGTGCTCGACGGCTTCGCGAAGGTAACGGGCAATGCGATCGGCCACGAATAAGGCCTCGTTCTCGCCGTCGGGAGCTTCGTAGTAGCCGATCTTGGTCCCGCCCTGGCGTGACGTCCACAGGTTCTTGCCTTTGCGTTTGATGTTGTTCGCAACCACGGCGGAGGCTGCCTGCAGAATGTTCTGGGTCGAGCGGTAATTTTCTTCCAGCCGGATGATCTTGGCTTCCGGAAAGTCTTTCTCGAATTCGAGAATGTTGCGAATATCGGCGCCGCGCCACGAATAGATGGACTGATCCTCGTCGCCTACGGCGCAGAGGTTGTGGCGCGTACCTGCCAGCAGGCGCATGAGTTCGTACTGTGGGCGATTCGTGTCCTGATATTCATCGACCAGGATGTATTGGAACTTGCGGTTGTAATATTCGCGCACCGCTGCAACTGACTTCAGCAGGCGCAGGGCTTCGAGCAGCAGGTCATCGAAGTCGAGAGCGTTGGCTTTGCGGAGCTCTTTTCGATACTCCTCGAAGATGTGAGCGATCTTCTCGGTCTTGGGATCGGCCGATTGCAGGTAGATTTCCTGCGGATCCAGCATGTGGTTCTTGGCCCAGGAAATTCGGCCCAGGGCGATGCGCGGAGTGAGTTCCTTGTCGTCGATACCCATGCGCTTCATCACGGACTTCACGATGCTCTGCTGGTCGGCCTCGTCGTAGATCACGAAGTTCTTGGTGTGGCCAATGGGCGGCTGTCCGGGCACGGTCGAGGGAATGCGCAGGGCTTCAATATCGCGGCGCAGTACGCGTACGCAGAAGGAATGGAACGTCGAGATGACGGGCTTGGCGACCGACAGGCCGCCGACAATCCGTTCGACGCGCTCGACCATCTCGGCCGCCGCCTTGTTCGTGAAAGTGACCGCGAGGATCGACTCCGGCATCACCCCCAGGTGCTCAATGAGGTAGGCGATGCGGTAAGTGATCACACGCGTCTTGCCACTGCCCGCACCAGCGAGAATGAGAACGGGCCCCTCGGTGGTTTCGACCGCTTCGCGCTGCTGGGGGTTGAGTTGGTTTAGAAAGGACAACGATGCCTCAGTTCAATTTTCGATTGCCGATTGCCAAATGCCAATTCAAAAAACTTTGTGGAGTCTCTGGTCAGTCGTCCTCAAATGGCAAGTTGACCATTGGCCATTGAAAATCGAAATCGATGTTGCGACGATCAGCCGACCTTCCGCGCCGCGTTGCACTCCGCGCAGGGGCACACTTCACGCAAGAACGCCCACGAGTAGATTCCCAGATCGTGGCTGTCGTTCCAGTTGAACTTGATCGCATATTTCCCTACGCCTTCCGCCGAGAGCGGCTTCGCGGCTGCCTTGAACATGGGTAGGGCGCCGGCCGGTGGTTTTGCTGGTTCTCCGTGGCGGCGTCCGGTCTTCTCGCGCTCTTCGTTGCACATGGCACACGGGCAGGCATCCCGCAGAAAGGGGAAGGTATAAATCGAGAGATGGCCGTCTCGCCACTCGATTTCCATTCCAGTCCCAGTGGTTAGATTCACTTTGACAGACTTAGGATCAGTGCTGGCCGAGGGAGCCTTGAGCGGGGACTGCATGAATTCAGTATCGCATGGTTATTTGTGGAGAACGGGCAGGTGTCGGGTGACGTTTTCACCTCCCAGGAAGCATATTTCATCGGCTTACGGCTGTGCGCAGAGAAGGCGGTCATGAGTGGGAACGAAGAGAGCACTCGCTGAACATTTGTCGATTGAAGCCAAATCCTGTACAATCTAGTGTTTGCACATAAAGTTCTGAGCGAATCTGGAGAGCAGTTCGATGGCACAAGTTTGTGAGATCTGCGGCAAAAAGCCGATCACCGGGAATACCATCAGCCACGCCCACAACGTGAGCAGGCGACGCTGGAATGTCAACCTCCGACCCGTTCACGCCAAAGTGGGCGCGACCACCAAGCGGATGCGTGTCTGCACGTCCTGCCTGCGCAGCGGCAAAGTCGTCAAGGCCTAGCAATCCACCTAATCAGCTAGAACACAGAGGCTCGCTAGGGATTTCAATGACTTCACCAGCCGCCTCTGTCTCGTGGCGATCTCACTTCACTGAATACCGACCAGCTCCACATCGAAGATCAGTGTGGCGTTCGGTGGGATGGCGCCGGGGTAGCCCTGCGCGCCATAGGCCAAATTTGGGGGAATGCGCAGCTGACGCTTGCCGCCGACTTTCATGCCAGCGATTCCTTCGTCCCAGCCCTTGATGACGTCGCCAGCGCCCAGGCGTAAATCGAAAGGCTTCCCCCCGATTGAGCTGTCGAACTTCTTGCCGCTGGTAAGCCAGCCGGTGTAGTGGACTTTCACTCTTTGTCCCTTCTGCGCTTCCGGACCAGTTCCGACCTTGATGTCCCAGTATTGCAGGCCGGTGGGGGTTTTCGTTCCCTCTCCAGTCACCTTTGTGGGACCACCTGTGGCTGGGGCGGCCTTGGTTTGGGCAAAAGCGAAAGCGGCTCCTAGGGCTAGCAGGACGAATACGATGGTTAGCGTCTTCATGAAATCGGCTCCTCAAAACAGAATTCTTAAACCACAGAAATTCTTGAACCACGAAGGGACACAAAGTAACCTCAACGATGTCCCCGCTGCCTCACGCCAGCGCGATCAGATCGATTTCTACCAGCACATCTTTGGGCAGACGGGCGACTTCCACCGTCGAGCGAGCTGGGGGCGCAGTGTGGAAGTACTTACCGTAGACTTCATTCATGGCCGCAAAGTCCCCCATGTTTTTTAGAAATACCGTGGCCCGGACCACTTTCTCCAGACCCGTGCCCGCCGCTCGCAGAATTCCCGAGAGGTTCTTCAGCACACGGTCCGTCTGAAATGCCACATCTCCCGTGACCAGGGTATTGGTGACCGGGTCGAGCGCAATCTGGCCCGATACGAAAACAAAGCCGTTGGCTTTAATGGCTTGCGAATATGGGCCGATGGCGGCTGGGCCGTCTTTGGTGGTGATCACGTCGCGCATGAATTACCCCAGTTCTCAGTTCCCAGTGGGGACCTAACTTTTTACCACACTGGGGTTAGAGATGTGGATTCTGTCGTAAGCGATGAGGACCGTGGCTCAGAAAGGTGGAGCCGGGCGACGTTAACTGAGAACCGAGAACTTTGAAACTGAGAACTATGAACTGAGAACCGAATTTTCAAATCTTCTGCAGCCTCTGCACGTCCCGCACACCTGGAATCTTGCGCAGTCCCGTGACGATCGTCTCCAGATGCTTCAGGTCGGTGATGTCGAGAACGATGTCGACTACCGCCTGGCTGTTGGCGGTACGTGCTTCGATGTTGCGAATGTTGGACTTCGCGTCGCCAATCACGCCCGTGATCAGCTTCAGCATGCCGTATCGGTCATCACAAAAGACCGTAAGTTTGACGGGATAAGCGCTGGGCGACGATTCATCACGAGCCCAGGCCACGTCGATGCGCCGCTCGGGCTCGTACATCAGGTTCACTACGTTGGGACAACTGATGGCGTGAACTGCCACACCCTTGCCTCGCGTTACGTATCCCACGATCGACTCGCCACGAATGGGGTTGCAACATCGGGCACGGTAGACGAGCAGGTCGCCGGAACCTTTTACGATCAACGCATTGTTGTTTTCGCCGCCGAAAACGCGCCGGACTACACTTCCAATGGTCGAGGGCTTATCTTTCGCGTCTTCGCTGTCGGCAATTGGTTCGCTTCCGGCGGGAGCGAGCTTGCCTAACACTTGCCGGGCTGAAAATTTTCCGTAGCCGATGCCGGCCATCAGATCGTCGGGACGGCCCAGTCCGTAGTCGGAGGCGATTCTCTGCAGTTCTTCGTCTTTCAGTTCTTTCAGGGCAATGCGATATTTGCGCGCTTCCTTTTCGATCAGCTTGCGCCCAATCTCGATGGCCCGTTCTCTCTGATGGATATTGAGCCAGTGTTTGATTTTGTTGCGTGAACGCGACGACTTTACGATCGCCAGCCAGTCGCGGCTCGGCTTATGGCCGGGCTGGGTCAGGATCTCAACGATGTCGCCGCTGTGGAGTTTGTGGCGCAGGGGAACCATACGGCCGTTGACCTTGGCTCCGACACAGCTGTGGCCGACTTCCGTGTGCACGGAATAAGCAAAATCTATGGGAGTGGAGTCGCGGGGCAGAACCACGACCTTGCCCTTCGGCGTAAAGGTGTAGACCTCTTCCGGGTAGAGGTCGACTTTAAGGGTCGAAAGGAATTCGTTGGGGTCGGAGACGTCGCGCTGCCACTCGACAACCTGGCGCAACCAGGCCAGACGTTGCTCGTCTTGCGCGGAGACAGCACCGTCTTTGTATTTCCAGTGCGCGGCGATGCCATCTTCCGCCATCTTGTGCATCTCCTCGGTGCGGATTTGCACTTCGAAAGGAGTGCCGTCTTCCGTGATCACCGAGGTATGCAGCGATTGGTAGAAGTTCGGCCTGGGCATCGCAATGAAATCTTTAATGCGACCTGGCACGGGGCGCCAGACGTTATGGATGATGCCCAGCACGGCGTAACAATCCTGCACCGAGCGGGTGATCACGCGCATGGCGTAGAGGTCGTACACCTGGTTCACGTTGATGCCCTGCCGCACCAGCTTCTTGTGGATGCTGTAGTAGCGTTTGGTGCGGCTCTCCACTTTGGCAGTGATGCCGGCTTCTTTGAGTTTGTCGCGCACCACTCCTTCCACGCGCACGAGGAATGCCTCACCAACTTTGCGGTGAGACTCGACCGCCTCCTTCACCTGGTCGTAGGCAATGGGATCGATGTAGCGGAACCCGAGGTCTTCCAACTCACCGCGAATTTTGCCCATGCCGAGGCGGTGCGCGATGGGGGCGTAGATCTCGAGCGTTTCTTTCGCGATCTTCTGCTGGCGCTCAGGCTCGAGGTGCTCCAGGGTGCGCATGTTGTGCAGACGATCAGCCAGCTTGATAAGGATGACCCGGATGTCGTCAACCATCGCGAGCATCATTTTGCGGAGGTTCTCCGCTTGCTGCTCTTCCCGGGTAGCGAAGTCGATTTTGCTGATCTTGGTAACGCCTTCGACGATGTGGGCGACCTGTTCTCCGAATTCCTTGCGAATGTCGACAATCGTGACGGAGGTGTCTTCAACCGAATCGTGGAGGAGACCGGCGGCAACCGCGACCGGGTCCATCTTCATTTCGGTGAGCACGAGTGCAACTTCGAGAGGATGGACGAGGTAGGGTTCACCGGAGGCACGACTTTGGCCGGAGTGCACCTTCAGGGAATAGTCGTAGGCTTTCTTGATGATTTCCAGATCGTCGGTAGGGCGATTCGCCTGCATCCCCTTAATCAGGTCGCGGAACTTCGTGACCGAAAGGACGTTGGTTGCGATCTGTTCGCGCAGGGTCGCCATGCCGGATTATAGCCTGTGGGAAACCGTGGGGTAGGTGGTTACAGAAGCATGATCCCAGTGGCTCGAGTTTCTTGACCTGATTATATCGTGGCCAGACTAACGTGTCGGCGCGATGCAGATCGGCACTCTGTTCGGGGTTCGCAGGAAGCCGTGCCGGGAGACTGGATGGACTCTTCGCTACGTCTGCTACAGTTAGGGCGACATGCCGGGCTTTGCATCTTCTCGCATTTTAGTTTCGGGCGCGTCCGGTCTGATCGGCGCGGCGTTATTGCCTTCCTTGCAAACTAGCGGGGTTCCAGGTGGTGCGACTGGTGCGCGGGCCAACGTCGGGAGCAGATCAAGTTCGATGGGACCCGGCGCAGCCTCTGGGGCCGGAATTGATTTCGGGGTTCGACTCGGTCATTCACCTGGCTGGCGAAAGCGTTGTTGGCCGCTGGACGAACGCAAGAAGACCAAGATTCGCGAGAGCCGCATCCTTGGCACGCGCAATTTGGCCGGATCGCTGGCCAAAACCAAACAGAGGCCGCGAATGCTTATCACCGCTTCGGCCATCGGGTACTACGGAGATCGCGCGGACGAAGTCCTCCGGGAAAATAGCAATTCGGGCGCTGGATTTCTGGCTGAGGTCTGTCGGGAATGGGAAGCCGCGAGTCAGCCAGCTGCGGATGCCGGAATCCGAACGGTTCAGATACGAATCGGCGTCGTACTGAGTCCGACCGGCGGTGCGCTGCAGAAGATGTTGCCGGCATTCCGCGTGGGTGTAGGTGGCCGCATCGGATCTGGCCGTCAGTGGATGAGTTGGATCCACGTGCAGGATCTGGTGGGTGCGATTCACCATATTCTGAAAAGTGACCTGCTGCAGGGACCGGTGAATCTGGTGGCGCCCCAGCCAGTCCCCAATGCAGAGTTCACGAAAACGTTGGCAGCCGCACTCTCGCGGCCGGCGGTCTTTCCCGTGCCCGAGTTTGTCGTGAAACTAGCGTTCGGTCAGATGGGGGAGGAAGTCCTGCTTGCCAGTCAGCGCGTCGAGCCGGCGAAACTGATTGCCAGCGGATACCCGTTCCACTATTCCGACCTGCGCAAGGCCCTGGATGCGGTTCTCCACCGATAGCAAAGGGCGTAGCCCCATGTGACCGTCATCACTGACCTCGTGGTTGATCCCTGCCAAGCTGGCTCACAGGATGCGAAGTTCCATAGTCTCGTTGTTGAGGCTTTCACTGGCAAGCTGGCTGATGGTGTTCGCTTCGGCGGCCTGGGCCGACGGCGGATCCACGCTGGGCACGCACTGTGAGAGGGCTTTGCGGGCAGGAGACGTGCTTTCCCCAGGCGTTCACAGGGGAGATCATGCTCATCGCAGCCGCGTGAATGGAATCGCAGCTGCACACGTCACTCTCGAGCCGTCGCCGAATGCGGACGCCCGCCGCTCCGTGCTTCAGGGCAACCATCATTTTGTAACGCCGCCTCTGCCTGCGAACATGCCTTGCGGCAACCAGCATTCTTGCTGCCTGCGGCCGGGTTCGTCCCAGTCGGCGGAAGTGCCGTCTGGTCTCGGGAAGCAGCGGAATCCGATGCGAATGTTTGCCCCCGCCACGGATCTAGAGACTCAGGCGGCCTCGTTCCGCTCACCCGGCGACTGCCACGCCAAGTTTCGACTTTCCTCCGCTTTGAGTACGGTTCTTCGCATTTGATCCCTTCCTGGAATCCTCCTGGCGAATGAGTGGACTCGTTGAGTTGTGGCGAGACCGAACCGTGACGATCGATCAAAATTTCTAATGGAGACAAAAACAATGAAATACAAAGTGATGGCATTCCTTCTGGCTCTGACGATGATGTCATGGGCGCAATCCGCAACTACCAGTCAGAGTGCGGCCACCGAGGCGAAGTCCGGGTGTGCTTGCTGCGAGAAGATGTCCTCAGCGGAGAACAAGGACGGAAAGTCCTGCATGCGGCACAAGGGTGCTGCCAAGGACAACGCGGAGTGTTGTTCCGGCAAGGATTCCTGCTGCAAGGAAAAAGACGGGAAATCCTGCATGAAGAACGACAACATGGCCGACCGCAGTGCCAAAGGCAAGTGTTGCGAAGGAAAGGAAATGAAATGCTGCTCCGGCAAAGACGGGGAAAAAGCCCAGAAGTGCTGTGCGGGCATGCAGTGCAGCAGAGATCTTCACCACGCCAGTTAAGGCGGCGGGAAATCGCAGCGGAAGGCTTGCTATGCAGCGGGGCTCATGAGCCCCGCTTTTCCTTGCGCGCCACCGCCTCGTCAGTTAGGTGGTTTAGGAGGTGACGTATCGTCGGCGCCTCGTATCTCTTTCTCCAATTGGCTGAGCAATTCTTCCTTTCTGCTACCCCGCAACTCGCGCTGAAGTTCCTGCAGGGCCAGCGCCACGATGTGGTAGTGGTGGGCACCGGCAAACCTGGGGTCCTTGGTGACATCGAGCCAAACCTGGTGCATCAATGCGATGTCCTGGGGTCGCAGGCGGGGCGTGTGCGGGCCGAGCAGGTACTCGTGGAGGGATCCCTCCGGGTCATAAATGGCCAGCGTCAAACGGGGGCGCGGCTCGGGAAGACGTTCCCAGGCGTCCCCGCCCAGCTTGGCCTGTTGGTCCGCGGTCAACTTGTTGGAGCGGCCGCAAATAATGCGGCTGGAATCGAGTCGCTGCGCCGTAACCAATATCGCCTCAAAGACATCGGTTCCGGGCACCACCAGAAGTGACACCGGCTTGCCTTCTTTTTCCGCTACCGCGACCACGGCGGTAAAAAGCTCCTGCTCATAATGATCAAAGATCTGGCTGGCATCGACTAGATTGCTGCTGCCGAAGGTGTGCTCGCGGTGGTAAAGGCGGGCACTCATCACCACCACATCCTGCTTGTTGGTGTCGGTGTTTGCCAGGACCCTGCGCAAGTAGTGCAGGTTCCTCGGATCACGAACGGCCACCAGGATGTTGCCCGGTCGGACCCCCATCGCTCCGCTGCCGAGTTCCTGCTTGCCGTAGACACGGAACTGGTCCAGCTGTTCCGGCTTGCCGTGGCGCTCTTTCGCTACGTGCCGTTCCGAAACGGTAAAAATGCAAAAGAATACGGCACTGAAGATCACCCCGGCGATGGTCGCCTCGGACTTGGTGAGCAAATTGACGATCGCCGTGGTGAACAGAACCACGAAAATCGCCGCCAGACCAACGGGAATTTCCGTTTTGCCAATGTGCAGGTTTCCAGGCACCTTCCATTCCCTGGGGCCCGGTTCGGTGAAACGCAGCACCAGAACCGCCAGCGACTTCATGGTGAAGCTCCAGATCACACCGAAGGCGTAGAGCGCCGCCAGGCTGTACACATTGCCACCGCTCAGGACGATGGTCAGTAGTTGCATACCAACGATCAGGTTGATGATGCGATAGCTGGTTCCATACTTGTGCTGCGGTTTTAGAAACCAGTCGGTCAGGACGCCATCTTCCGCGACCCGGTTGAGCACGCCGTTTGCGCCGACGATCGATGTGTTCTGCGCACCCGCCAGGATCAGCACACCCACCAGGACCACAAATGCGTGGAAGAGCAACTTTAGAAGCAGGGGACCGACCAGATACATCGCAATGCCGCCGATGAGGTTGGCAAAGAAATTCGGACGCACGCCATCCGGAATAATCATGACTGCGAAGAACGAGACCATGGACGTGAAGAGAAGGCTGTAGACGAAAATCACCAGCCCCGTCCTCTCAAGGTTCTTGAGTTTGGGATGCTCGATCTCGCGGTTCACCTGGGCGAGAGTCTCTTCGCCGCTCATGGCGAGTACGGAGTGCCCGAATCCGACGAACACAATGACCCAGGTCAGATGGCTGAACCAACTGCCGTGGAGCCATCCCAAGGACTCCTTGGTCAACGGCACCACCCCTGGGTGCAGCGGATTCGGAGGCCATTGGATTCCGATCTTGAAGACCGTGATGGAGCACCAGATGATCAGTATGACAACCATCACCGTCGTCACGATCATGATCTGCAGAGCTTTTTCGCTGGACTCGTGGATTCCCTGAATGTTCTTCCACCAGAAATAGCCCACTACGAACACGGCAAAGACCGCGGCGAAGTGGTTCTCGTTAAGCGTGAGCGGGTGGTGCAGGTAGACTCCAATTTCCTGAACGAACCCAGCCAGATATTGGCCGGCGGAAACTGCGCTGATCGGGCCAGTCAAGACGTAGTCGAAGAGCAGGGCAGAGACGGAGAACTTGGCCAGTTTGCTCCCCATGGCCTCTTTCACGACCCGGTACACACCCCCGCGCACGAACATACTGCTGGATTCGATGTACAGAGCGCGCACACAATAGCTGAACAGCATGACAGCGAGGATGAACCAAGGGGCGCTCTTGCCGATGACCTTCTCTGCGTCACCACCCGCGTAATAAGCGGATGAGGCCAGGTCGGAGAGCACGATCGCCGCCGCCCGCCAGAAGGAAATGAAGGTCAGCATCACCGTGGTAGCGACAAAGACCTTTACGGCAGGTCGCGGGGAGTTTCCTAAAGGGGTGGACATGCAAAAAATAGGACCGAGAAGAAGGTTCAACGATAGCACAGCCACCTGACACCGGCGTGGCGCCAGGTTCTGATTAGGGCCATCTCTTTGGGGGACTATTCTTGTTTTTCAGGAGCCAGGTAGGTTTTCGTTACGCGCTCGTGCCAGCACAATCTGTCCTCATCGAGAAACTGCCAGGCATAGCCCATGCCAAGGGAGATGGCCGACAACCCGCTGCCCAGGACACGCAAGCGGCGCAAACTTCGAGTGGTGGCCCTGCCGTCGAAGCGCTGCAGCTGCAATTTCATCGCACGCAGGCCGGGAGTTGTCCCCGAATAAACGACGAGGAGGTATTGGTAGATCATCCAGAACAAAGTCAACATGCCCCCCGTGAGTCCCAGGGTCTGCGAAATGGTGGGCTGGGCGCCTGCAACGTGGTAGTAGACGGCTGCGAACATTCCGCCAGCCAGCAGGACGATCAGCGCATCAATCATGACCGCAAGAAGCCGGCGTTCGAGAGGGGCTGACTGCAACGGCATGTCGATGCCTGGACGGCGCTCCGGTTCCTGAACTTGTTCTTCTTCGATGGTAATACCGCCCAACGCCGGGGGTGGTGGCACGATCTCGGGAGCTTCCAGAATCCGTGGACGGTCGATTACAGATTCCGCAAGGTCGCTGTGTCGGACCGGTGGTGTATAGGTCCACTTGGGGAATTCGATAATTTTGGCGGAAGATTCCTTAACCGGCGCCGGCATGACCCGCTGGCGTAAAGGCTCGGGTGCCGTAGTGGGTTGGGGCAGGAGATCTGGCGCGGCGATCGTCGGAGCAGCGTCCTCGACAACGGACTGTTGGGCGGCGAGCGCGGGGGCCTCGCTGGCGCGCGTGGAGGGCGCCCAAGTGTCTTCGGGCGTGTCGAACTTGAGGCGAAGGGACGGGTATCTCGGAGCTCGCGGACGTCTCCGAGCACGATAGCTATTCAGGCGCGCTGATACTTCCTCGCGCCAGTCGCTCGAGTCGACGAGAGGATCAAGCTGGAACTCCTTGCCGACTCCGAGCGATAAAGCTTCAGCCTTCCGAGCCAAGACGCTCGTGGCATCCGATCGGATACTGTCGTCGAAACCGGATTCCACAACCCGGTCCAACTTGCTCATCCGTTCACCTTCTCTATCCACAACAAACTGCGGTCGCGTAGATTCCGCACGCTATCCCAACTTGCCGCAAACGGATCGTCTCGCCGGCGCTTTATCCGATGGGGGAATTCGTCACGACGCTCAGTGACGTCCTCGATGCGTTCGACACGAGCGTGGGACCCGGAAATAGCGAGCGGGCGAGCGTCCGGCACACAACCGCAGACGTCGCCACAGAGCGGACAAGTCATCGATGAATCTTGCGAAACGCCAGGAGCCAGAGCGAGGCGCCCAATGCGGAACCACAACCGGAATTGATCTGAGATCAGCGCTTTGCCTCACGGGCCAGCGCCGTGCTAAGGTCACGGTGTCCCCGCAATTGTGAGCAACCAATGGGGTCTCCGTGCGTTTCCGATGATCTCCCGCACACGATTCCTTATCACGGCGGCCTTCGTTTGTCATCTCCTTCTCTCTCCCCGCTTAGTTACCAGCCAGTTGCTTGCGTCACCGAATCAGGAGAATGCGACCAGTCAAGGATCTTCTGCGACGGGTGCTCCGACAGCAATTCCCGGTGAGGAAGTCCGGATTGAGGCCATCACGCAGGAGAAGGACGGCTCCATTTACAAATTGCGCGGGCATGTGGCAATCCGCTACGGTTCGTACACTCTGTACGCCGACGAGATTACCTATGATGACAATACGGGCGAGGCAACCGGGGAGGGGCACGTGGTTCTGGATGGGGGGCCGACCGACGAGCACATCGAGGCCAGCCATGGGAATTACAACCTACGCACCGAAAGCGGAAAATTCTTCGACGCAATCGGCACGATTGGGGTGCAGACGAAAAACGGCCGTGCGGTGCTGACTTCCTCGAACCCGTTCGCTTTTGCCGGCAAGATCGTGGAGAAAGTGGGGCCCGATCACTTTATGGTGGTCGATGGGTCGGTGACGACCTGTGAACTTCCCCATCCCAAGTGGACGTTCAACGCCCATCAGGTCGTGGTCGATGTGGGAGGCAACGCGCAGGTCTACCGCAGCAGTTTCCGGATTCGCGGGGTCCCCGTCTTTTATTTTCCCTATGCGACATTTCCGGCTCAGCGCATTGCGCGCAAGTCAGGATTCTTAATTCCCAGCTTCGGACGCTCGTCGACGAAAGGCACCATTCTCGGCGAATCCATGTACTGGGCTATCAACCGCAGCATGGATGCCACCGTCGGAACTGAGTATTACTCGCAACGCGGATGGGCGGAACGCGGGGAATTTCGTGCGCGGCCCTCCGATAGCTCGTATGTAGATTTCAATTACTTCGGAGTGACCGATCGCAAGAGCCAGGGCGGCGAGGATGTTCATCTCAGCGGAGAGGGGAGATTCCTGCACAATTTTCGCTCGGTGGCCAACATCGACTACTTGAGTTCGTTCGTATTCCGTCTCGCGTTTAGTGAGACCTTCACCCAGGCCGTGAACTCGGAAGTAAAATCCCAAGCGTTCCTGTCAAACACAACGCGCGGCTTTTCTTACAACGCTCTGGTGGAGCGCTACCAGAACTTTGAGAGTTCGCAGAACGGGGATGTCATCACGATCCTCCATGCGCCCAGCTTTGAAGTGTCGAGCGTGGACCGCAGGCTACCGCACACACCCCTTTACTGGTCGCTCAATGCGGCGGGGGAGGGACTTTCCCGGAGCGAGCCCGGCTTTCGTACCGCCGACCTGGTAGGACGGTTTGACTTGAATCCGGCGATCTCCCTTCCGCTTGTGTCACATGGCTGGTCATTCCGGCCCGAATTGTCGGTTCGTGACACGATTTACACACAACAGCTTCTGCCAGGGGCCACGGTCGGACTCGCCACCAGCGACCCCGTCAATCGCAAGGCGCTCCAGGGATCGGTCGAAATGCTGCCTCCGTCCCTTGAGCGTGTGTTTCAACGGGAAATTGCTGGACGCAAGTGGAAGCACGTGATTGAGCCGCACGCGACTTATCGCTACGTCACCGGGGTAAACAACTTCGCCAGCATTTTGCGCTTTGACGCGCGTGACATTCTCAGCAACACCAACGAGGTGGAGTACGGCATTATCCATCGTCTGTACGCCAAGCGAACTTCGGAGAAGCCGGAAGATTGCGAAAATGAGGGTATGTCTTCCCTGAGGATCGGTGCTCCGGGTGAGCAGGTGCTCCCTTGGGAACGCACCTATGTCCCTGAGCGGACGGACTGCCACACCGGACCACAAACCCGCGAGGTGATGAGGTGGGAGATCGCGCAGAAATATTTTCTCGATCCCGACTTCGGAGGAGCGCTGGTGAACGGACGTCGTAATGTGCTCACTACCACGGCGGATTTTTCCGGGATCGCTTTTCTCACCGAGCCGAGGCATCTCTCACCGTTGATCTCGCGCTTGCGGGTATTCACAAGTGCACGCACCGACGCCGAATGGGACATCGATTACGACTTCAAGGAGCACCGCATAAACGCAAGCACCGCCCTAATCAACTACCACATCGGAGAGTTCACCCTCGGTGGTGGCGACGCCTTCGCGCAGGCCCTTCCCGGAATTGTGGCTTCCAACACCATGCAGCAGGATTTCAACCAGTTTCGCGTGCTGCTGGGCTACGGGCATCCGAATAAACGAGGATTCAGCGGGGCGACTGCTTTCGGCTTTGACGCCAACCTTGGGTTTCTGCAATATGCCACCGCGCAGACTAGTTACGCATGGGATTGCTGCGGCGTGACCCTTGAGTATCGGCGCTTTGCTCTTGGGTCGGTGCGGAATGAAAACCAGTTTCGGTTCAGTTTCAACTTGGCGAATGTGGGGTCGTTCGGGAATTTACGGAAGCAGGAACGGTTGTACTAAGGCCCGATTCTCGGGGGCTATGCTACGGCGAGGCCCGGGCTACTTCTTCTGCGGGTCCTGACGTATTAGGATGTGCGAGTGCAGCTTTCTTCCCAACTCGAGGACAAGCGGACTGCTCTGACGAAAAGCCTGCAGGGGCTCGGGCGCACGCTGGTGGCTTATTCGGGCGGCGTTGATTCGGCGTACCTTGCGTGGATGGCGCATCAGACGCTGGGGGAGAACATGCTCGCCGTGATTGCCGATTCTCCCAGCATTGCTCGCACCCAGCTCGACGACGCCATTTCGTTTGCCAAGGAACAGCGCATCCCTCTGGAAATCATCGCGACTGAAGAAGTTGATCGGCCGGAGTACATCCGCAATGACGCCCTGCGCTGCTTCCATTGCAAGGATGAACTGTTCACAGTCATGGAAGCATATCGCGAGAAAAACGGCTTCGCGTCGATCGCATACGGTGTAAACCTCGATGATCAGGGAGATTTTCGGCCCGGACAGCAGGCGGCGCGGCAGCATCGGGTTGCGACCCCCTTGCTCGACGCAGGCTTGGGTAAGCAGGAGATCCGGCAACTTGCTGAGGCAGCGGGCTTGCGTGTCTGGGACAAGCCGGCTTCAGCTTGTTTGTCCTCTCGTATTGAGTATGGCCGTCCAGTAACCCGCGAAGTGCTATCGGTCGTTGAACGGGGCGAGGACGCCGTACGAGCGTTGGGTTTTCGTCAATTCCGTGTGCGACACCACGGAGACACGGTACGGATTGAAGTAGCAAAGGAAGAACTTGGCCGAGCACTCGATCCGGCTATGGCAGCGGAGTTCACGCGCCTGTTTAAGGAGCTCGGATTCAAGTTCGTTACCCTCGATTTGGAGGGCTTCCGCTCAGGTTCGATGAACGCTCTCTTGCCTGTCAACGACCTGCTCCGCACAGGCTGAATTCGCGGTGAAACCACCACCCGGCCTCCGACGGGGTCAAACCGCGTGTGAGATAATCTCACGTTAGCCCTAATGTTAAGGCGGTTCTTAGTGACGCTGCTCCATCGGTCATTTCTCGTTCTCCTGCTTATTTGCCTGGGTTGTTCCGCACAGTCGACTCCCTCGGAGACGGCCAAAGCGATCGAGCGCCAGGTGCGCTCGTATTACCACCTGCCACCCGAAGTCCAGGTGGCCATCGGCCCCCTGAAACCGAGCGAATTCCCGAATTATGACGCGGTCAAGCTCTCCTTCGTCAAGGGAACACGGAAGGATGAGTACGACTTCCTTTTGTCCAAGGACGGGAAGACGCTGATCCGGCTGACCAAGCTCGATCTCACCAAGGACCCGAACGCCGAGCTCATGAAGAAGGTCGACCTCAAGGGACGGCCGGCACGGGGCAGCAAAGACGCCAAAGTAGTCGTCGTGAACTACGATGACTTTCAGTGTCCGTTCTGCTCGCGCATGCATTCAACGTTGTTTCCCGGAATCCTGAAGGAGTACGGTGACCGCGTGCTGATCATCTACAAGGACTATCCGCTGGCTGAAATTCATCCCTGGGCCACGCACGCCGCCGTGGATGCCAATTGCCTGGCTGAGCAGAGCAACGATGCCTATTGGGATTTGGCCGATTACCTGCATGCCAACCAACACGTTGTGAACGCCGCCAAGGGATCAGACGCACAGTTCGACGCGGTCGATCGGGCGACTCTGCTCGCGGGGCAACAACACAATGTTGATGTGGTCAAGCTGCATGCGTGCATTAAGGCGCAGAATGAGGAGCCAGTAAAAGCGTCGCTGCGCGAGGGCGATTCCATCGGCGTCACTGCGACCCCGACTCTGTTCATCAACGGAGAAGAGGTGGACGGTGCGCTTCCCGTCAACGAACTGCGCGCAGCGCTAGATCGCGCTCTGACGCAAGCCGGGGTGCAACCTCCTGCCCATGCGGAATCCTCGCCGCCTCCTGCGGGAGCAACTTCACCAGCCAAATGAGACTCGAGCTTTTCACCGAGCGACGATTGAGGGGGATGTTCGTTTGAAACTCAATTCGATGTATACGTCGGCACTGATCGCGACGTGCACGCTGTTCTTTCTGACCGCTTGCCCGTCGAAACAGGGCGGCGCAGACGTGGTGGCCACGGTCGACGGGAAGAAAATTTTTCGAGCGGACGTCGAGAAGTACTACCAGAACCAGACGGCTGGCACCGACCAGCAGCCCGTGGGAGAACAAGCCACCAGCCTGCGTTTGAGCATCCTGCGCCAGTTGATCGACGACGAAATCCTGATGCGCCGCGCCGAGAAGCTCGGCCTGCTAGCTACCGACGACGAAGTCGACCGCAAATTGAACGAGATCAAGTCGCCCTACACGCAAGACCAGTTCGAGCAGAAGCTGAAGGAAAAGAGAATCACTGCGGACGACTTCAAACGCGACTTACGGCGTTCGCTGACAGTCGAGAAGGTGATGAACAAAGAAGTCACGTCCAAAATCACCGTGACCGACCAGGATGTGAACGACTATTACAACGCGCACAAGGGAGAGTTCAACCTCATCGAAGCGCAGTACCACCTGGCGCAGATCTTCGTGACCGCGCAACCCAACCCGCAAGTCCACAACCTGAAAAACGACAAGGCGCAAAATGCTGCTGAGGCTTTGAAGAAGATTCAGATGCTCTCCAACCGCCTGGACAGCGGGGACGACTTTGCCACGCTGGCAATGAACTACTCAGAGGACACGGAGACCGCCGGCAACGGCGGCGACTTGGGCTTCAGCCCGGAGTCGTCGCTGCAGCGAACCGATCCGGTAACGCGCGAAACTGTGTTGAAGCTGAAACCGGGGCAGTACAGCACGATCATCACGGTTGTGGACCCCGCGAGCAAACGTCCCGCGGCTTTTCGGATCGTGAAGCTGCTTTCGAAGGAGCCGGCCGGACAGCGGGAATTCGGCGATCCGCGAGTGAAGCAGGCGATCCGATCCCAACTCATGGATCGGCGGGAGCAACTGCTGAAGGCTGCCTACTACGAAGTGTTGCGCGACTCAGCCAAAGTGCAGAACTACTACGCGGACGATATTCTCAAGAATGTAGGGGCGGCGAAGTAAGGGGTCGGTTATTCAACCACGGCCAACACATCTCCGGCGCTCACACTCGCACCTTCCGTTGCGACCATTTTGCGCAACACACCTTTTTTCGGTGACTTGATCTCGTTCTGCATTTTCATTGCTTCCACCACCAGCAGGCCCTGGCCGGCATCCACCTCGGCATTTTCCTTTACGAGCACACGCACGACTTTACCCGGCATCGGCGCAATCAGTTTTCTTGGACCCTTTCCAGCGTCGGCGCGGACGCGGCTGCGCAAGGATCGCGGATCCCGTACCTCGGCCGCGTATCGAACGCTTCCAACCCAAAGGTGCATGTCGGTCGCGGTGCGCTCGCGTTTAATCTCGTAGGCTTTGCCGTCGATGATGACGGACAGCACATCGCGGCGTGGCAGTACGGCGTCGATTTCGATCGCGCGCCCGTCTAGCCGACACGTCCAGCGATCCTCGGACTGGTTTAGTTCGAGGCGGTAGTTTTTGCCTTCGATGGCGACGTCGTAAGTCATGGGTTGGTCGTCGGTCTTCAGTCGTTAGTCTTTAGGGTCATCCCTTGGCTTTGGATATTTTGTTCCTCGGTTTGCTTTCAGTCGCGCAAGGATTCTGCTCTTGCTGTCTTTTTCCAATTTGAATTCGTAATGGCTTCGGTCGCGACTCGTCCGTTAGTTTGCGCCACCGGATCGAGCACGGCAAAGAGTCCTGCGGCGATGGCGGCTACGTCGACAGTTTGAGCGGCCCTTTGCTGATCGGCGGCCGGGCGCGCTAGCAGGCGATCGAGATAGCCCGTGTCTAGCCGTCCCTCGCGAAACTCTTCATCCCTCAAGATGCGGCGAAAGAGCGATATGTTCGTCTTGATCCCGCCCACAAAGTATTCGTTCAGGGCGCGGACCAGCCGCGACGTGGCTTGCGCCCGATCGCTGCCGTACCCAATTAACTTGGCCAGCAGAGGGTCATATTCGATCGGAACGGTCCAGCCTTCGTACATGCCGCTGTCTCGGCGAATACCTGGGCCGGAGGGCGCCAGGAGAAGCGTGATCTTCCCGGGACTGGGGAAGAAATTGTTGTCGGGATCTTCGGCGTAGATGCGGCACTCGATGGCATGGCCGCGGAGGTGGATATCGTCTTGCGCGAACGGCAATCTTTCTCCGGCCGCGATGCGAATCTGCAGGTGTACTAGGTCGAGGCCGGTCGTCAGTTCCGTGACGGGATGCTCTACCTGCAGCCGCGTGTTCATTTCGAGGAAGTAGAAATTCTTGTGCTGGTCAACCAGGAACTCGATGGTCCCGGCATTGGTATAACCGGCCGCTTGGGCGACCCGGACGGCGACCTCTCCCATGCGCCGGCGCATGTCGGGATCGACGATCGGCGAAGGAGACTCTTCCAGGACTTTTTGGTGGCGACGTTGGATGGAACACTCGCGCTCGCCCAGATATACAGTGTTCCCGTGCTCGTCGGCCAGAACCTGCATTTCGATGTGGCGCGGATTGATGATCGCCTTTTCGATATAGACCTCGTTGTCTCCGAAGGCTCGCTGCGCTTCGCTTTGTGCGCTTTCCAAGTCAGAAGCCAGCTGGTCCGGGGTATGGACGAGGCGCATGCCTTTTCCGCCTCCACCAGCAGCGGCTTTTAGCATCACGGGATAACCGATTCTCTCGGCGACACTCGCGGCTTCTTCAGGCGATTCAAGTCCACGCGATGTGCCAGGCACAAAGGGAATGTTGGCATTTTCCATGTGCTGACGCGCGCGGGTTTTGGAGCCCATCATCTCCATAGAAGCCGACGTCGGGCCGATGAACTTGATGCCCGCGGCCGCGCAAGCGTGAGCGAAGCGCGCGTTTTCTGACAGGAAACCGTAACCGGGATGAATGGCATCGGCGCCGCTCCGGCGCGCGGCATCGAGAACCTTGTCGATGTTCAGGTACGATTCGGCTGCGGCGGGCGGACCGATGTGATAAGCCTCGTCGGCCTTACGCACGTGTAAGGAGGCTCGGTCGACATCGGAATACACCGCCACCGATGGAATTCCGAGTTCGCGGCAGGCGCGGATTACGCGAACCGCGATTTCTCCTCGATTGGCGATGAGAATTTTCTTGAACATGGCTGGAGCGTGAGGCCTTGTCATTCTAATAGATCGCGATCGGTCTGCTGCTCTACCGAAATTGACCCGGCACACTTGTCGGGCTAGACTCCCATTTACGCGGGGATCCCATGAAAACGTGCCTTTTCACTCTTGCAGTCCTGCTTACATTCGCCCTCCCTCTGTGTGCCGATGATGAAGGCCATCATCACGAAGAACTGACCGAGCAGCAACTGGGGACGGTGCACTTTCCCGTCTCCTGTCGCAGCCTCGGTGCAAAAGCCATTCGAGCGCGGCGTCGCGCTCTTGCACTCGTTCTGGTACGAGGAAGCAGAGAAAGAGTTCGAGCAGATCGCCAAGGACGATCCGAAGTGCGCCATGGCCCAGTGGGGACTGGCCATGAGCCAGTGGCATCAGTTGTGGAACCGCCCCGATGCCGCCACCACTAAGAAGGGCCGTGCGGAGATCAAGAAGGCGCGGTCGCTGCATGCAGGTACGGCCCGCGAGCGTGATTACATCGAGGCGATGAAGGCATTCTACGGCGGAAAAGGCAGCCACGATCGACGGGCCACGGCTTACTCCAACGCCATGGAGAAAGTCTTCCAACGCAACCCCGACGATCATGAGGCAGCAGCGTTCTATGCGCTTTCGCTGCTTGCGTCCTCCGACGAGAAGGATCCAAATTTCCCGGATAACAAAAAGGCCGCAGCGGTTTTGGAGAACCTGTTTGCCATCGAACCAGACCATCCGGGAGTGGCCCATTACCTGATTCATGCTTACGACAAACCGCAACTAGCGCAATTGGGACTTCCGGCGGCCCGGCGCTACGCGCAAATCGCACCCATGGCCCCGCATGCACTGCACATGCCCTCGCACATCTTTGCCCGGGTAGGGTTGTGGCCAGACGATATTAGTTCGAACCTCGCTTCGATCGCGGCCACGCGCAAGACCGCAGCCATGCACATGGGGGGCGAGGGGCATCAATTCCACGCCATGGACTTCCTTTTCTACGCCTACCTGCAGAGTGGACGCGACGCTGACGCGAGGGCCCTGATTGAAGAAGTAAAGACGATGCCAAGCATAGTTCACGACATGTATGGCATGGGGTTCGATCCGCGGATCGCGGCTCTTGTGCATTTTTCAGCGCTTTACCCACTGGAGATGCGGCACTGGCAGGACGCGGCCTCGCTAACTCCGGTGGAGGGCGCCGACGCCGCGGAAGAGTCGGTGATCTACTGGGCCCGTGCGATCGGAGCGGCGCATCTCAGCAATGCCGCTGAGGTAAGAAAGAATGCGGAGCATATCGATGCGCTGCACACGAAACTCTTAGCCGACAAGAAGAAAGACTGGGCCGAGGGCGTGGAGCAGGACCACAAGCAGGCTCTCGCCTGGCTGAGCGTGGCGGAGAGAAAATACGATGATGCCCTGGCTGTCCTGCGTCCGATGGCAGACAAAGAGGATTCTCTGGGAGAAGAGCCTCAGGGAGTTCCCGCGCGCGAGATGGTCGCCGACATTCTGATGATGGCCAAGCGCCCCGAGCAGGCGCTGGCGGAATACGAGACAGACCTCAAGTTCAATCCGAACCGCTTCAACGGACTGTACGGCGCGGCGCAGGCGGCGGAGATGGGGGGCAAGCAGGAGAAGGCCTCGCAGTATTACGCGGAACTGGTGAAGGTTTGTGCGGGGTCGAGCTCCGATCGTCCGGAGTTAAGCCGGGCTAAGGGACTGGTGGCCCAGAAATAGGGATCGCGAGGGCAGGACGCGTCCCAAGAGAACCGGCAAGGTGCGGCGCTAGTCGGAAGCACTTTAGTGTCGACTGCAGAGCAACTTCACAGCCAAAATTGCTATGACGGCCGCCGCTCCCAACACCGCGTTGTACTCGCGGTGCTGCCAGTAGAGTTGGCGAGAAAAGACGGTTGCTTCCGGAGCATAGGGTGTGAGACGGGGCAGAAGTCGAGGCACCTGTCGGGCGTACTCTTCGAAGGCAGAAAACTTCTGCCGTAAAAAGACCTCTTCGGCACGGATCACCGGCAAATAGATTACAAAGAACATCAGCACCATCACGAGCAGAACCCACCGACTGCGAGCCGCCACCGCGAAGCCGATTGCCATGATCAGCGAACCCAGATAGAGCGGATTGCGCGTGTAGGCGTAGGGGCCTGAGGTCGTCAGTTCCTCGTTCTTCTTGACGTGCCCTGAAGCCAGCGCGCGCAACAAAATTCCGGGAACCGCGGTTAGAGTTCCAATTGCGATCGACGCCCAAGTCGGCCGCGCCATCCACACATAAAACATCGCCAGGACGAAGCCCATCGGAACGCGGATGCGGCGTGCGATGGCGGACCACTTATCCACGGGTGTTCTCCAGCAACTTGCACGCGGATGCGACAACCTGATCGACTGTAATTTCAAGCATCGCTCGGTCCGGTTGCGAGCGATGAGTCAGCGTACTAGGACTGTTCGGATTGCGCAGCACAACGCTCCGTGTTCCAAACGGGCCGTTGCGCGCGGGATCAGTCGGTCCGAAGACCGCGACCACCGGAATATGCAGTGCCGCGGCCAGGTGCAGCGGTCCCGTGTCTCCGCCTATGAACAGCCGCGCACGGCGGGTCAGGGCGACCAGTTCGCTGATAGAAAAAGACATGGCTGCAGCGGCGCCATCGCTGGCGTCTTTCGCCGTCTGCGCCAACACTTCCTCACCTGGCCCGAAGTTGATGATCGACCTCAGGCCAGATCGCGCAAGTGCTTTGGCAACTCCTCCGTAGCGCTCCGCTGGCCACTGTTTGGCGCCCCAGCCTGCACCCGGGTTAAGAATCACAAACTCGCCCATGCCTTGTTCCGACAGGCGCTTTTTTACTGTCTCTTCCGCTACCGGATCGCACGGGAAAACCGAACTCGGGAATCGGCGAACGGTGCCCGATCAGGGCTTGAGCCAACTCTCCATATTGCTCGACTACGTGCTCACGTTCGGTGATCACTTTGCGCGTGTACCAGACGGACGCAATGTTCTCGCGAGGATGGGCCGCTCCGTAAATGACCGGGGCCCCCGACCAACGAGCCAGGATGCTGGAGCGCACCGCACCCTGCAGGTCGATCGCGACCTGGTAGCGAACTGCACGAAGATCGCTGACGCCGGCGGCGATTCGCTCCCACGTTTGCGTTGAAAGAAGCGAGGCCCGCCAGCGCTTCAGGTTGACGGTATGAACAATGTCCATCAGCGGCCTCTGCGCCGAACGCGCGCCGGAACGTGGAGTGGGCAAAGTGCACAGCAACTCGGCCCACCGTTCTTCGATCAGCCACCCGATGGTCGCATGAGGAAACGCTTCGCGCAGCATGACAGCGGCCGGCAGCGTGTGGACCACATCGCCCATCGAACTGAGCCGCACGATCAGGATGCGCTGGAAATCCGCGCTGGGTGGCGAGATCGAGTCGGTCACCGCTCACCCTTTCCGTGGCGCGAGCCGATTGATGATTTCGCTGGCGGAGTGATCCTTGGGATCGCCGACAATCGCCACTCGCCCGCCATGTTCCCGAACCACGTCCGCTTCGGGGACATTTTCGGCGGTGTAGTCAGTCCCCTTGGCTTGTACGTCGGGACGGATCTCCCGAATGAGCGCGCGCACGTCCCGCTCGGGAAAGATGACGACGGCGTCGACGTCCGCAAGCGCGGCAAGAATCTCGGCGCGTTCTTCGGCAGGCATTAAGGGGCGGCCTTCACCCTTCAGCGAGCGAACGGAATCGTCAGAGTTGATTGCCACCACCAGGCGGCCGCCCAGTTCCTTCGCGGCATGCAGGTAGCGCACGTGGCCGACGTGCAACAGGTCAAAGCAACCGTTGGCCAGGGTGACGCGCTCTCCGGCATGGCGCCATTCGTCCACCCGCTGGCGCAGTGCGGCGCGATCGAGAATCTTGGATTTTGCCGATGCGTTCAATGAGATCTTGTGGCGGGCGGCATGTTTTCCACCGCATGCAGCAGTTCCTGCCGCGTCACCGTTGCAGTACCGCGCTTCATCACCACGATGCCGCCGGCGTAGTTTGCCAACTGGGCCGCCTCCTCGGTGTTCGCCCCGGCCGCTAGCGCTGCGGTGAAGGTGGCGATCACAGTATCGCCCGCGCCGGTTACGTCCGCCACTTCATCGGAGCCGAAGATCGGAATATCGATCGGTTTGTGCCGATCGGCGAAGGCTACCATGCCATCACGACCACGGGTGATCACGAGCGATTGCAGCTTCATGCGCGACATCAGTTGCTCGCCGGCAGCGACTACTTTGGACCACTCCTGTCCGATCTGCACGCGCAAGCATTCTTCGACTTCGGGTTCATTCGGCGTGGCCGCGGTAACACCCGAGTATTCGAGCATGCGGAAGCGCGAATCGAGCGTCACCGGCATTCCGCTCAGGCGACCCTTGGCGCGGATAGCATTCAGGATCGCAGGTGTCGCGGATCCGTAGCCGTAGTCGGAAACCAGCAAGGCGTCCGATGCGCGTGCGTATTCCCGCGCGGCCAGCACCAATTCACGCGTGAGATGGGAATTGGGCGGGTTTTCCGGTTCGCGATCGACGCGTACCACCTGCTGGCGCGCCGAGTGCGTCATGCCGGCCAGAATGCGGGTCTTGGTCACGGTGGTATGACCTTTGTCCTTCAGCACACCGCTGACTGGAATGTGTTTGTGACGGAATGCCTTGATCAACAAGCGCCCGGGTTCATCGTCACCGATCACGCCTACCGGCAGGACGTTGACATCGAGGTCGGCGAGGTTGCACACGGCATTGGCACCGCCGCCCGGGACGAGCGTCCGCTCGCGATGTTTCAGGATGAGCACCGGCGCTTCGCGCGACACCCGCGAGATTTCGCCGTAGACGAATTCGTCCGCGACCAGGTCGCCGAGCACCGTGACCGTGGTCTTGGGGAACGCCTCGACGATCTTTTTCAGGCGATCGGTTTCTTTGGGGTGCTTCGTCATGCCAGTCTGGTCAGGGCCAGCAAGATTCTCTCATGTCCGGTTCTGCCGCTCGGCGACGATCCGCAGGATGGTATCCACGGCGTTAGCTGCATCGAGCAACTCCATTTTGACCGGCACCACAGCCAGCGGATGAAGTGCAGAATAATAGGCTCCCAGGTTGATGGCGTCCTTCTCTGTGGTCACGAAGCCATCGGCTTCGCTCTTCGCCTTTAGGGCCAGCAACTCACGGATGTCGACTTCCGTATAGGCGTGGTGATCGCGATAGACCGCTTCGGCCGCGGGTTCGATTCCGGCCTTGCGCAGTTGCAGCATGAAGTTCTGCGGACGAGCGATTCCACAGAAGGCGACGGGATGGGATGGAGCATTGGCAGGAATGATTCCGCGTCGAACGCGCCACACAATCTTGCCCTCGAGCGGGAAACTCGCCGGTTCGGCTCCGCTGGTGAGAACAACGGCGTCTGCTCGGTGCAGAGACGTGAGCGGTTCTCGCAGTCGGCCAACCGGCAGCAACTGCTCGCGAGCGTCGTCGGCAGTGACGAGCACGATGTCAAAGTTGCGGGCTAGTGCACGATGCTGGAAGCCATCATCGAGCAAGTGGAGTTGTGGTCCGAATTCCGCCTCGGCGAATATGCCAGCCGCGTAACGATCCTCTCCGAGCGCTACGGGGACTTCAAGTCGACGGGCAATCAGCAAGGGCTCGTCGCCAAACTCCTTGGAAGATCCACCCGGATCGACCCGGAGGACCCCGCGCGTCTTGCGGCCGTAACCACGCGACAGGACGTCGAACTTTACCCCACGCGCTTTCAGCAACTCGCCCAGAAGGATCACAAACGGAGTCTTGCCGGAGCCTCCCACGGAGAGGTTGCCGATACTGACAACCGGGCCGCGGAGCGAGCGCGTGGGCAGAACTCCACGGTCGTAGAGGAGGTTGCGCGCACCGACTACGGCTCCATAGATTGCGGAGATGGGGTTCACGATGGTGCAACACTCGCGACGGCTTGCTCGCGTGCGGGCGGCAGCAAGACTTCCAGAGCGGCAAAGGTTCTCACCGTCGCTCCAGCCTGTTCCCGCAGAGTCTCGGCGGCACGCTGGCCCATCGCTCTGCGCTCGCCCTCGTTGGAAATCAGTTCCATCAAGACCAGCGGCAGTTCGGCGGGGCCAACGATTCGTACGGCATTGTGGGTCTGGAACAGCCAGATGATGTCGCGAAAGTTTTCTGTGTGGTTCCCCACTACGATGGCAACACCGTGACGCGCGGGCTCGATGATGTTGTGCCCACCTTTTGGGACCAGGCTGCCGCCGACGAACGCGACGTCCGCCAGGCCATAAATGGCGGCGAGCTCGCCGATGGTGTCGAGGAGAATGACGCCACCAGCAATGGGCTCGCCGTTCCAAAGCGAGCGCCTCCAAAAACGGATGCCCAGGCTCTCGAGCAGAGAGGCGACGACCGGAAAACGCTCGGGATGGCGAGGTGCGAGAATCATCACCGCGTGGGGATGGCTGGCCTGGATGTTTTGAAAGGCCTGGACGAGCATGCGCTCCTCTTCTTCGTCCACCGTGCTGCCGCAGACCAGGATGGGACCGGCGCTCGATTGCTGGAAATTGTTGCGCAGACTGGCGACAACATCAGGCGGGGAGGGAGGCTCAATGTCGAACTTCAGGTTGCCGGAAACCTGCACGCGCTCGGCAACCGCGCCAATTTCAATCAGCCGCTTCTGGTCTTCGTGCGTCTGGGCAAGAAACAAATCGACGTTCGCGATCACGTGGGGCAGCCACCAGCGTAAACGTTTGTAACCGGGCCAGGAGCGATCGGAAATACGTGCATTTACTACCGCGATGCGCGCCCCGCTGCGCTTCGTCAGGCGCAGAAAATTCGGCCAGAATTCGGTCTCCGCAATGACGACGAGTTTCGGGCGGAGAGCCTCCAGGTATGGTTGGATGGCAAAACCCAGGTCGATTGGAAAGTAGAAGACGTTCTCGTCGCCGAAACGGCTGCGCAGCCAGCCTTTGTCCAGTATCGGTGGTGGTGGAAACCACGATGCGGAAGTTGGGCCAACGGAGGCGCATCTGGTCGACCAGACCGCTGACGGCCAGGACTTCGCCCACTGAGACAGCGTGGAACCAGATTGTCGGCTGCTGGGAATGCTCCGCGAGCCTGGACGGCACTTGGCCCAGCCGCTGCATAAGACCGTGGCGATACTTCCCGTGGCGCAGCATCTGGAGAATCCAGTAGGGCAGGCTTAGCAGCAAAGCCGCCGCCAGTAACGCGCTGTAGAGCAGATACATGAATTGACGCCATTCTAACTGGCGGGAGCACAGTTCTGGACAAGCGCTTGGTCTCGCCGGCAACGCTATAATCAACCCATGCGGAAATGTGAGCGCGGCGGAACGTGGCGGGGTCGGTCTGCGCTCCTCGTTCCCGCGCTGATTCTATTCTTCTGTGTGCTCGCCCTGGCGGCCAAAGAGTTCGTGAAGCCAGTGGCCAAGCCGGCACGTACCTATCCGGCGCACGACGAACATTCCAACGAATCGGTTACCGTAGGTGTTGACCCCTACGACAGTGCGGAAAAAGCGCAGATTTTCTCTGTCAAGTGGAACGAGGAAGGACTTCTCCCGATCTTTCTGGTGGTAACTAACGACGGCGACCAGCCCATCTCTCTGGCCGGGATGCAGGCTCAGTTAATCACGTCCCGACGGGAAAAACTGACGTCCGCCTCCAATGATGATCTTTATCGGCGGTTGTCGCATATCTCGGCCGGGCGCAGTCCCTATCCTCTTCCGTTTCCACGAACCAAGGTGAAAGGCGCGGTTGGCAAGAAGGCGCTCGACGAGATCGATGCTGCTCAGTTCACGGCCAAGGCGGTGGAACCGCATTCGACGCAGTCCGGCTTCTTGTTTTTTGACGTGAGCGGAATTTCTTCGCCGTTGGCGGGAGCGCGTTTTTACCTGACAGGACTGCGCGATGGTAAGGGGAGTGATCTGTTGTATTTCGAGATTCCGTTCGAGAAGTAGTGTTCGGTTCGGTTTCCGCCCTCCGAGCCGAAGTTTCATGCACCCCGGCTATAATCGCTGGATATGGTGACTACGCCCGACTCCGATGTGGCGGCTCGCGCCAAGTATGAGCCGGTAATCGGCCTCGAAGTTCACGTTCAACTGCTGACCGCCACGAAGATTTTCTGCTCGTGTTCGACGCGCTTTGGAACTCCACCCAACACCAACGTGTGTCCAGTCTGCCTGGGGATGCCCGGGTCCCTGCCGGTATTGAATCGCAAGGCGGTGGAGTTTGCCGTTCTGGCGGCAGCCGCATTGAACTGCCGGGTTAACGAGACCTCGATTTTCGCGCGCAAGAATTACTTCTATCCGGATCTGCCCAAGGGTTACCAGATTTCGCAGTATGACAAACCTCTGGCTGAGCACGGCTTCATTGAAATTAATGCCGCGGCCGGAAAGAAAAAAATCGGAATCACACGTGTTCACCTGGAAGAAGATGCGGGCAAGAGCCTGCACGAAGGATTTTCGGACACCGAGGACAAGACCGCCATCGATTTGAACCGAACCGGCGTGCCTCTCATTGAGATCGTCAGCGAGCCCGATATCGCGTCGCCCGAAGAGGCCTACCAATACCTGACTCTTCTCAAAGAGATCATCCTGTACACCGGAGTAAGCGACTGCAACATGGAAGAAGGCTCCCTGCGCTGCGACGCCAATATCAGCGTGCGTCCGCGTGGACAAAAAGAACTTGGCACCAAAACTGAGATCAAGAACGTCAATTCCTTCCGTTTCATTCGCGAGGCGCTGGAGTACGAGATCGACCGGCAGATTGATGTGATCGAGTCGGGTGCGAAGATCACGCAGGAGACGCGCCTTTACAACGCAAACGAGGGCAGGACCTACGGCATGCGCTCGAAGGAGCAGGCGCACGACTATCGCTATTTTCCGGAGCCTGATCTTCTCCCGCTCGTGGTGGACGAGAAGTGGAAGGCTGCGATTATCAGCCAACTGCCGGAATTGCCCGAGGCGCGCCGCGCGCGCATGGTGAAGGACTACGGCATCACCGAATACGACGCCGGCGTGCTGACCTACAGCAAGGAGTTGGCCGACCAGTTCGAGGCCGCCGCCAAAGCGGCGAAGAATCCCAAGCGCGTGGCCAACCTGGTGCAAGCCGAGTTAATGGGACGCTTGAAGGCCAAGAATCTTGAAATCGGGCGATCGCCAATCTCGATGCAGGGTGTGGCGATGTCGGCCGATCTGGTGGAGTCGGGGATGATCTCTGGCAAGATGCTCAAAGACCTCTACGACCTGAGTTTCGAGCGAGGCAAAGATTTCCCCACTGTGTATGACGAAGAAGGACGGCCGGTGCAGTCCAGCGACACGTCAGCGCTCGAGAAGATCATCGACGAGATCATGGCCGCTAATCCCAAGCAAGTCGAACAATATCGAGCGGGCAAGAAGACGATGATCGGATTTTTTGTCGGGCAGGTAATGAAGGCTTCCAAGGGGCAAGCGAACCCACAAGTCGTGAACGAGTTACTGACCAAGAAGCTCGAGGGGTAGTCGGCCTTACCATCTGTCGGGTGGTGGATCGCGAGTGCCCGGAGGGAAGTCATGCTGCGACGCGTGCTGGGTTGTACGGATGGCCGTGGCGCTCAGTTACATCCTAACCGCCGTTAGTGGTTACGCTCTTTACAAATTGTCAGACTCCAGGAGCGAGGCGCAGTTGTCACTGATGGTTCGCTTCATTTTCAATCCCGCCATCGCGCTCATCATCGGCTTTCTCGTCGGCCTTTTCAGTAAAGACTATCCCGCTCCCACGGCGATTGTAGGTCTTGTGCCGTGGGCCCTAACGCTCGGCCTTCCTGTTGTAAAAGGCGCGTTGAAGGGCAACCCCTTTACCTGGATTGCTTCGATTCTCGTTCACGTCACGTTGGGAGTGGCTGCTGCATTATTCGCATCGCGATGGCGTCAGAAACGTGTGAGCAGCCCGATTACATGAAATGAATCTGAATATGTCGCGGCCAGCGCAGTTCAAGCGCTTCCTCTTTTAGATTCTGATAACACAAGCAGCTAGCCTTGCAATGGCGTCCCAAGCCGCCGGACAACACCTTCAGTCATCTCAAACGAGACCTCTCGACCCGATACCATGGTTCTTCGCAGTGTTTCGAGGAGACCCGGGGAATTCATCCATGAAGATCAAGCTGGATCGCGTCATCAGCATTGCCACTCTCACGGCGTCGGTTGCGGCCTTGGTTCTTGTACTCCGCAAACCACAGCCCGTGGCGCCACCGCTGCCGCCCGCAGCGATCGCCGCGAGCGCGCAGTCTTATCAGAAAAAGATCGAACAACTGGAGCAGCCAAAATCCCCTGGACAAAACACAGAAGTACGATTGAACGCGCAGGAGGTCAACGCCGCCATCGCTCAAGCTGCAGGCGCTTTATCGGGGGCTCCCGCTAGTCCATCGTCTAGACCAATGGCTGCACCCGGTAATGGACGAGACTTAACAGCTGATCTGGGAGCGGGCGAACCCGACATCAAAGACTATCGCGTCAATTTCGAAGGCGACGTTGCCAAAGGACAGTTCCTGACGCGCGTCGCAGGAAAAGATGTATGGGTTACGCTCGAAGGGCATCTCAGTTCCAAGGATGGCTACGCGACCCTGGAGCCAACCAAGATCAAGGTCGGCGATCTCGAAATTCCTGTTTCGCTGGTCAACGACCAGTTACAGAAGCGGCTCCTGGAACAGCGCGATCGGCTGAAGCTGCCGGAGTCGGTGAGCGGGATTAAAGTCGAAAACGGCGAGGTCGTGCTTAGCAAGTAGCGGTTCTTCGTCTGTGCTAGTGCCTTTCAGTTGTGTTTGATGAACTTGCCGTCTTTCTTGCCGGCCAGGTCGTTGTACAGAGTCTCCACGAATGCGTCGGAATTAATAAAATCGCCCGACCACTTTTTCCAGGCCTCCAACACTTTTTCCTGCTTCAACTGATCGAGCGTCTTCCCAGCCGTGACGCCCTTTTCGACGGCAGCGCGCGTCTCTTTCAGCATCTTCAGGTAGTCGCGCACGTCGTCGAGGTTTGAGATCGCGCCGTGACCGGGGATGACCTTCACATCCGCCGGCAGTTTCGGGATAACTTCTTCCATGGCGGCAATCATGCCTTCCACGCTTCCGCCCGAAGCTCAGATCGATAAACGGAAAGCCGTAGCGCACAAAGTCGTCGCCCATGTGCACCACGTTCGACTTGGGAAAGAAGATGATGCTGTCGCCGTCGGTGTGACCGCTAGGAAAATGCAGGGCTCGGATGTCCTCGCCGTTGAGGTGCACGGTCATATCGTGATCGAAGGTGAGAATCGGCAGGGCTTCCTTGGGTTGCGGCTTGATTTCGCGACTAATCGATCCGAGATTGCCCGCAGAGCCGCCCTGTTCCAAACGCTTGCGGACGTTGTCGTGGGCGATCACGGGCGCTTGTTTCTGGAAGATTGCGTTTCCGCCGGTGTGGTCGCCGTGATAGTGGGTGTTGATGATGAAACGAATCGGCTTGTCGGTGACCCCCTTCAACGCGGCCTGGATCTTGTCGGCCAGGGGAGCATACTGGTCATCGACGATTACGATGCCATCATCGCCCACCGATGCGCCGATATTCCCGCCTGAGCCTTCCAGCATGTAAACACTGCCGGCAACCTTGGTCACCTTGATCTGGACCTTGCTGAAGTCGTCGTCTTGCGCGAACGCTAAGACGCCCAGGGCGAGCGTGCCTAGAAGAATCTCGAGGGTGCGCGTCAATTTGTCAGACCTCCGTAAGTCGGAGGGATTGTAGACCGTGAAGGACAGATTGGATAGAGCAAGGTCGGTGTGCTTTCATAGCAGGAGGTCGAGAACTGTGCTTAAGGGGCCGACCGTTTCGTAGTGTCTCTGGTGCCACGGGTCCTTCGACTGCGTTCGGCTTGCACCCCATTTCGCTCAGGATGACAGGCGTAGGATAGCCGTAAATACGGGCTCTACTGGCCTGATGGAGTGCCTTGAAAGAGCGGGATCAGTTGGTCGGCCCCGGCGCGATAGACGGCCCAGACGCTGCCCGTGTTGGAGACTTCGCGAAAGAGGAACTCGCCACGGCCATCGCCGTCGGCGTCGACGGCATCGATCAACTCCAGACGCGGGGTCTCATCGAGGTGATGATCGTCAGTGACATTGGTCTTCAGCTTGCGTAGATCACCATAGATGTCCGCTTTCGCCACCAGAGTGACGAAGTAGGTAAGGTCGCTGTCTGCCTCGGTAGTCTTCGTGACGCCCTTCGGCATTTGAGCTTTCGCGCCCAGCACGAAAACCGGCTCGTTGGTGTTCCAGAGGTCGAAGGCGCGGAACTGAATGTCATCGAATTTGGGCTCTGGACCCTTCGCCGCCTTGCGGGTCGAAGTCGAGGTGTGCACGGCGGGCCTGGGAGGGATCGGCTCGGGCACAAATTGTTTGGCGCGGGCCTGCACCGCTTCGGCGGCCAGTGCAAGCATCTTCTTGCGGAACTTCTGATCCTCGTCCGGCTTAATGTCGTATGCGTAAGGACGAGGATCGGGGCCGCCCGCGTCCGAGATCGCGGGTATCAACTGAGTGGCTTTTTTGTCAGGGGCTTTATCGTCGGAGGCTTTCCTGTCCGCCTTCGCGACAGGCGTTGTCGCCGCACTCTTGGAGGCCGCCTTTGCCGCCGGCGTCGAACCCAGCGTTTCCGTCTTGCCGCGATGCAGGACAGGGCGGTTGGGATCGGTGTCGTTGGCAGTGGGCGAGCTTGCGCTGGGAGCGTCCTCGGGAGCGTCGGGCTTTGCGCTGGGCGCGGGCGGCGCTGAACTTGAATCCGAAGGAGCCGGAGCCTTGGTTTCGGGTGGGTCGGATGGCGAGCGGGCGGTTGCCGGTGGCGTCGCCCCTGGCGGATCGGATTTTGCAGCGTCGGGTCTGCGCAACTTCGGCGGGCCCTCATCCTGATCCAGAACTGGCTTGGTGTCGGTGTCTCGGCGCTTGGCAGGGGCTGAACCCGCGGGCTGCCATTTGCCATCGCCGAACCAGCTTGTCCCTGCCCGGACTGCCCCGCCGACAGTGAATAGGCCTTGCGAGACTCCATTGCTGTCCGCCTCGTATACAGTCCCGCTCCAGAGCGCCAGGGGAACAGGCGAGGCCTTGTAGGCGCTCGCGTCATAGAACTTGCCGTCGACCATAATGGCGATGGGGATGAGTCGGGCCTTGCCGTCGGGCGCGAGTTCCAACAAACCGAGCGCCCGCGGGCTTTTCTCTTTGCCCTTCCGAGCGAGTTGTGCGGGCGCCATCTGCGCAAGGATTACGGCCAGCAACCCGCAGATGACGGCCAAGCAGGCACTGCGGTATAACGAAGGGCGGATGGGAGACGAAGCCATGCTCGATGTCAATGATAAAGCCCCCGACATCACTTTAGAGGATGAGAACGGAAAAGAGGTTTCCTTGAAGGATTTCAAGGGGAAAACCGTGGTGCTGTATTTCTACCCGCGCGCCGATACTCCCGGCTGCACCAAGGAAGCCTGCTCATTTCGGGACGCCGACCGGAAGCTCCAGAAGGCGGGCATCGTGGTGCTCGGGGCTTCGCCCGACACGCCCAAGGCGCAGAAAAAATTTCAGGAGAAATTTCATCTGCCCTTCACGCTCCTGGCCGATGCCGACAAGAAGCTTTGCAACGCTTTCGGCGTGATTCAGGAAAAGAACATGTATGGGAAGAAGGTTATGGGCGTGGTACGGACCACGTTCATCATCGGGCCCGACGGGAAGATAAAACAGGTGTTTCATAAAGTGAAGCCGGAGGGACATGCGGAGGAAGTGCTGGAGTACCTGAAGCAGGCGGCCTGAGAACGTCCGGACGAACGTAGGAACGGAGAAAGGCAGCAACCGCGAACCTCAGGCGGTAAAGCACCGACTGCATTTCCACGACTGGGTGGCACGAGTAACCTCGTGCCCTTCTCTTTGTGAGGGATTACTTCACCGTCGCTGCCGTCTTCGTCGTGAAAGTGAGCGTTTTTTCGGCGGGGATCACTGCCTCTTCCTTTCCGGTTGCCGCAGCAACTCCGGTTCCCGCCGCTCCGCCCGCCCCGGCTCCGATGGCAGCACCCTTTCCGCCGCCCGCGATTCCGCCGATCAATGCGCCCAGCGCCGCGCCACCGCCAATCTTCGTGGCGTTGCTCTTGGTGTGGCTCTTGCCTTCGATGTGGTAGCTTCCGGTGGAAAGCGGAACCGTCTTGCCTCCTACTTGTACGGAGGTCAGACGAATCGAAAGCTGGCCGGGAGCATGCAACCGTCCACTGGACTTGGCGGCCGTGACTTTGCCACGAGCGGGCGAACCGGCCTTGGCCAGGTCTTGCCACCGACCACAAGGTTGCGTGCCAGAGTCGCGTCGAAGCGGTCACCCACTTTCGCGGTTCCGGAACTGATTTCCTGCCCGACGCGGACTGTGATAGGCGTACCCGCAGGGATGGTTTGGGCGAGACTGGCCAGCGTGAGCGCGAACACGGCAGGGCGATCTTCAGGATTCTCCCGAGCATGCCTTCTCCTTGAGTGGATCCGAAAATGGAAACTAACAGGGTGTTTGTGCGTTCTATTTTACAGATCGGACGCAGCCTGCAAAGTGGAAAGTATCGTGCGACTGATAGACTCGTGCGGCGAACTCTCTCGTTCACGGACTCGACGAAACGATCGTCAATCGACAGAATGGTTGTGGGTGAAGGTCGCCTCCGGTGAAAAGTCATGATGAATGCCAACCCAGCGAGCGCAACGCCTCGGCACAAGCTGCCGCCACTGCCCAGGAGCTTCTACGACCGCGATCCGCGGCTGGTTTCGTTTGACTTGCTGGGAAAGGTGCTGGTACGACGCAACCGGCGAAAGCTGCTCATGGGCCGTATCGTCGAGGTCGAAGCCTATCTCGGCCAGGACGATCCAGCAGCCCATTCTTTCGCGGACGTACGGCTCGGAATGCCGTCCTGTGGGGACCTCCTGGGACTTCTCGTATGTTTACTTCATCTACGGAAATCACTATTGCTTCAACGTCTCGTGTTTGCCGGATGGAGAGGCAGGCGGAGTGCTGTTTCGGGCACTGGAACCGCTGGCCGGCATCGAAGACATGGCGCGGGCGCGAGAGTTGTCGCTCGAGGAAGCAAAGGACTTGCGCAAGCTGACCAGCGGCCCCGGACGATTAGCGGAAGCGCTCGGTATTACCTGCGACCGCGACAACGGGAAGGACCTTACTTCGGCACGATCGGATCTGTGGATCGCGGAGGACGGCATTTCGACAGGCGAGATCCAAAAGACTCCGCGGATCGGAATCACAAAGGCGGCAGACTTGCCGCTGCGCTTCCTGCTGGCGGGAAACCGGTATGTGTCGGGACGAGTGACTGCGCGCGGGTAGTGAGTGAGGATGGAAAGCAGGAGTTCCGCTGGTTCGATCGACAAGAGCCCGTTTCCTGAATTGCAGCGTCATGGACTAGTGCGGCTGCAACACCACATTGTCGATGAGACGGGTGGTGCCAACGTACGCAGCCACGGCGACGAGCGCACACTGTGCGACGCTCTCCACGACTTCCAGAGTGTCGGGATTCACAATCTCGAGATAGTCCAGCCGGACCGCAGCTTCTTGTTGCAAGACTTGCTTGACCGGCTTCGATGAGGCGCACCGTGCAACGTTCGCCCTGATCGAAGTGCTTCTGCACTTGCGCCAGCGATCCGGTGCAACACCAGTGCCTGCTGGCGTTGGTCAGCATCGAGATAGGCGTTGCGTGAGCTCATCGCCAGACCGTCGGGTTCCCGCACGATGGGGCAGGCGAGGATTTCCACCGGCATGTTCAGGTCGCGCACCATGCGCCGGATGATCGCCACCTGCGCAGCGTCCTTCTGACCGAAGAAGGCCGCATCAGGCTCAATGATGTGAAACAGCTTTCGCGACCACCGTCGTGACTCCACGGAAATGCCCGGGCCGTGATTTTCCGTCCAGGCGCTCGCTCAACGTTTCCACGTTCACGTAGGTGATTGCGTCCTTCGGATACATTTCGTCAACGGAAGGAGCGAAGATCAGGTCGACGCCTTGGCGTTCGAGAAGGTCGCGATCGCGCTCGAAGGTTCGCGGATATTTGCTGAAGTCTTCGCTGGGACCGAATTGGAGAGGGTTCACGAAGATCGAGACCACGACATAGTTGCATTGCGCTTTGGCCGCTCGCACCAGGGAGAGATGGCCGTCGTGCAGCGCGCCCATGGTCGGGACGAGTCCGATGCGCGCACCTGCTCGCCGAGCTTCCCGGCAGGCGTCGCGCGCCTGATCAATCGTGTTGCAGATTTGCATCAAGGTGGTTGTCGAGAGGCCGACTCCTGCGGTTCTCACCGCCGCATTGAGCGCTTGCGATCCAGCACCGTCTCCAGCGCGGCCTGGGTCTCTTTCGGCAAGTGGTAGGACTCTGCGTCTGACGGATACTGGCCAGACAAGACGTCGGCCCGGAATGACTGGACAGCCTGCGTGATCAACGCCGCCGCGTCCGCGTAGCGACGCACAAATTTCGCGGGTTGTTGGAAGGTCAGGTTCAGGATGTCGTGGAAGACCAGCACCTGGCCATCGCACTCTGGGCCGGCGCCAATGCCGATGGTGGGCGTCTCCACCTCGGCAGTAATCATCGCCGCCACTTCGCGTGGAATGCCCTCCAGATAAATGCAGGCCACGCCGGCGCGATCGAGCGCCACTGCGTCGCGCATCAAGTGCTCGATCGCGGTCAAGTCCTTGCCTTGCACCTTATATCCACCCATAACGTTGACGGATTGCGGAGTAAGACCGATATGTCCCGCCACCGGAATTTCCGCATCAATGATGTGCCGAATGAGATCGGCCCGCTTCTCGCCGCCCTCGATTTTCACAGCCTCCGCGCCTGCTTCCTTAACGTAACGGGCGGCGTTACGGACGGCCTCGTCGGCACTGACGTGATAGGACCCGTAAGGCATGTCGACCACGAGCAGCGCGTGTTTCACGGCGCGCCGAACCGCGCGCGCGTGGTGCAGCATTTCGTCGATCGTGACCGAAAGCGTGTTTTCGTAGCCCAGCATCGTCATGGCCAGTGAATCGCCGACCAGCACCATGTCGATGCCGGCTTCGTCGACCAGGCGCGCGCTGGCGTAGTCGTAGGCCGTCAGACATGTGATGGGCTGATGATGGAGCTTTTTTTCGCGAAGGGAAGCGACTGTAATTTTCTGGCGAGGTTCGCCAATCGACGTGAGACTCACGATGTCCTCCAGTGCCCCTCCGCCTCGGGCGGATAGAGCCTGTTCACATCTTGGATGCGAGCAAAGATAGTTTAGATCGGAAAAACCGACGACGCCAGTGGTTAATCGCGGGCGGCTCAAGCCTCACAAAACAAGCAGCTTCTTCGTAATGTCTACCGCATGGCAAGGAGCCGCCGCAACTTTCACCACCTTCCGGCAACCAGCCGGACCGACAAGGGCAGCCCGCGATCGCAGTTTAAGGCCTGCAGACCATCACCGGACGGGCTCACGGGACGGATCAAAATCCGCCAATCGCTGCGCTCCCGAACGGTGCAGAGCGAACAAAATGGCCCATCCCAGAAGACCCGATATGCAACCGAACGACAGAATCAAAAGCAACGTCGGCAAAAATGTGAAATGCGCCGGTTGGATTGGACCAACGTGTGGGCTGGAAGGGGGAACCGAATTTTGGATGGCTGTTGCCTTCTCGATCGCCATCACAACGGCTGCCAGAATGATCGTCATCAGTGTCACAGTAGCCTTTGGGAAACGAAATTCGGAACGCATGGAAAGCCTCCTCGAGAAAATCGGCGACGGATAGCGCGAACCTATGATGGTGCGGAGATGCTCCCGCACAGCACCAGTCAGCAAACCTTGTACTTCCCGAACCCAAAACAAGCCTCGTGCCAACGTACCTTGCTTTGCGGTCTCGCTCTGAATTTCCCGAAATACAGTCATCATTTCCTCGCCGTACTCGTAGCGGTGGGCGGGAGGATACAGATACAGGAGTGAGCGGTAGAGGGAGAACATGGACTAGGTCTCCTTCCGCGCCACGCGCAGGCTGGCCACCCGCGTGAGTTGTTTCAATCGGCTGACTTCCTGCTGTAGGTTGCGACGCCCTCCGGGCGTGAGGCGGTATGCTTGCCGACCGCGAGAATTGTCCTCTTGGTCGAAGCGCTCGATCCAGCCATCGTCGAGCAGTCGACGCAGCGCACCGTACAGCGTACCGGTGCTCAGCGTCACCCGGCCCTCGCTCATTTCCTGCACGTCCTGCAGGATCGCGTAGCCGTGGCGAGGCTGATCGGCCAGGCTCAGCAGGATGAGCAGGACGGGCTCGGTGACAGGCAAGGACTCCATATGTCCTCCTACGACATGTCGTATAACGTCATATTGAGCTACATGGCATTCTCTGGTCAAGGGAAAAATTGGCGCCGGAGGCAGACTCTGATTCGAGGCTTATAATGCGGCCTCGTCGATTGGGAGGCAGCGTGAAGACTCATTGGAACAGATTGGCTTGGGCAGGGATGGTCCTGCTGGGTGCCGGCATGTTTACTGCAAAGATCGCAACGGCCGGGCCGCCAATTGGAGGTTTTGGGATCACTTGCCTCGTTCATGCCGAGCGCTGCGGCACCGGCCCTTGATCCTGCCATCTACCATCATGTCGCGCAGGTCACCTGGGTAGTTGCCGACCTCGATCGCGTCGTCGATTACTGGCAGCGCCTGGGAATTCATGACATACATCGCGACGGCGTTGTGAAGTTTCCCGAATCTGACCTATCGCGGCCAGCCTGACCCAGCCACGGCGAAGCAGGTTACTGCTAAGGTCGGTGAACTGGAGATCCGATGGATTCAACCGATAGCAAGGCGGGAGGTTCTGGCGCGACGGTCTGCAGGAACACCGTGATGGAATTCGCGTTCTCAGTTATGCAGTGCGGTCGCCGCAGGAATTTGACGATCAGATCAAGTACTTCTCCGCGAAGGGTGTGGGCGTGATCGCCCAAGATAGCTGGCATGGGACACGACGGCCGGGCCGGTTTGTTTACTTCGACACGGCTGCTCAAGGCGGCGGGCACACGCTAGGCCTGATCGATGACCCGGACAGCCACCTCCCCGCGCCCCGACCACCGGAACCGTAAACCAGTATCCCCTAGGCAAGATCACCCATTTCGCCTGGGTCGTAAACGACGTGCATAAAGTCGACAACTACTACGTCAGCCTCGGATTCCAACCCTTTTCAAGGATCGACCACAACGTCAGCCTCGACCGGGTCTATCGCGGACAGCCCGGAACCTACGAGATGTGGCTTGGATGGGATCGCACGGGCGACGCGCCTTTTGAATGGGTCCAACAGATTACCGGTCCGGACGTGTATGTGGAATACGGGAAGATGCACGGGGAGGGCTTCCATCACCTGGGCGTGAATGTTACCGACATGGAGGAAGCCATCCGGCTCATGCTTGCGCGCGGCGCTCCACCCTCACAGCTGGCCGCCTGGAACACGCCGAAAGGCAAGGGCCGCGCGGTTTATCTGGACACCGAACCTTACGGCGGCGTGACGCTCGAACTTATCTATGATCCGACTCGCTAGCGTCGGGTATTGCCGGCATTGTGAAGGACGATTGCCCGGGTTTGCGTCGAGCAAGAATACTCGCAGAGACGCCGTCGGGTCGGCGAATCCACCTCGAGGCATCGGCCGAACTCAGTAACGTCACGGAAGCACATCTGCGTTGTACCCGTGCGGATTGAGGCCAGCGACCTCGGTAACCTGTCTGCGAGGGCGTCTGGCAGAGCAAAATACCTATCTGGCCACGCTGATTCGATTCCTCTTACCAAGGATGACGGGCACATGATTGACATCTCATCCATCCGGACTGTGATTGCATTAGCCGGGCTTGCGATCGGGGCGCTCGCCCTCGCACTGAAACTTCGTGCGCGCAAACCCAAGCGAGCGGAAAAGTGGGAAAAGGCCGCCATCATGAAGCAACTTCTGGCACTCTCGGAGCAAGACCCTGCCCTGGCCACAGCGGCGCCGTCAGTGCGACTACGTGCACCGGTCTCGAAGCCGACGATGCGGCCCGGCAACGCCCATTTGAAGGCGTCCGTTAAGACGACTCTTCCCGCTCGATCGAAGGCAAGATAAGTCCGACAATACCGCGGAGAATGGGCAGCCCCAACACCACCTGTTGATATTCGGCGAGCCGTCGCCTTTTCTGGTTTGACTTGGTGGGCCCGCAAGGAGTCTGCGCCAGACCCGTCAACTGAATGTTGTCGCAGCAACCCAACCGGGTAGGTGTGCGGCTCTTGATAGCCTGCTTCAAACCCTGATAGCCGATGAAAAAAACGTGTGATTCTCTTACGATTTCAGCGTTGATTGCGGGAATAACAATATACATCACAGCGATACATCGTCTTTGTTGAGCCTACCTTTGTGGTAAGTAGATCTACACATAACACCTCAGAACATTAGGTAATCTCTTGCTCTCAAACATCTGAGAACTCATAGCGAAGAGAGCGATTGTGTCCAGTTTTCAATAACTACATTTTAGTGTTTGTTTCGCAACTCGAAGCGAACACGAACTCTGTGTGGAGTTCGTGTTTTGGAATGTTAGTTGCACCCAATTGGAGGTAGCTCTCAGGTTGGCACCTACATCTGACACACAATGACAGGCTGTCATAACAGCGCTACGGCGAGGTTCCGTTGTTGTCGGCTTGCCGTGGTTTAGTTCAGAGGAGTGAAGTATATGAATGCACGCATATTTGTTATGAGGGCGATCGCCTTCGGTTTGTTTTGTCTGGGTTTTATCGCGATGACTACCGGCGGGGCCTGCGGCCAAGCTATTAGTGGCAATCTCGTAGGCACAGTTCTTGATTCCTCTTCAGCCGTAGTCGCTAGCGCGAGTGTCGAAGCAACCAAGATCGACACCGGCGCAGTCTCCACGACGACCACAGGCGCTACCGGCGCGTATCGTTTCGAAAACCTGCCCGTCGGCACTTACCAGATCGCGGTGAAGAGCCGTGGTTTTAAAACGGCTGTTCAGCAAGTAGACGTGGTGCTTAACCAGACCGGAACTTTGAATGTCACGTTGACTCCGGGTGCGACCACCGAAACCGTCGAAGTCTCCGGCGTGGCTGCGGTCATTGACACAACCTCTGCACAACTACAAACCACTTATAGCGATCGTTACTCCCAAGACTTAGGAATTACCTCTGCCGGAGGGATCGGCGCCGGTGTTTTGAACCTGTCTTTATTGAGTCCAGGAGTCGCTCAGGCGAGTGGAATGGGTATTGGTGTTGGACCGTCGGTGGGTGGACAGCGACCGTACAACAACAATTTCACGGTTGAAGGTGTTGACAATAATAACAAGTCCGTTACTGGCAATCTGATTAGTGTTCCCAACGACGCGGTGGAAAACTTCACCCTACTCTCCAATCAGTTCAATACTGAGTTTGGCCACTCCTCGGGAGGTCAGTTCAATACCACGATCAAAAGTGGGACCAACAGCTTCCACGGGTCGCTGTATGAATATTTCAGGAACCGCAATCTAAACGCGTTGGACAACTCATTTGTGCTGCAAGGTTTCACCTCCAACCCGCGTTTTGATAGCAACCGCTACGGCGGCACTTTTGGCGGGCCGATTATCAAGAATAAATTGTTTTTCTTCACCAACTTCGAGCGCCAGGCAATCTCGCTTACCGCAACCGCAGGCGGTCAGGTTTTGGCGCCTACGGCGGATGGATTGGCGGCGATCGAGACCGACCCAAACCTCAGTTCCAATAACTTTGGAGTATTCAAGCAATATGTGCCGGTCGCCGCAGCCGGGAGTGACTGTCTGGCTTATACAGGGGCTCCAGCCAGTGGCAGCTGCGCGGCAGGAACGGTTCCGATTGGCGCAGTTTCGATTTCGGCGCCAGCGTGGCAGAACTTCGAAAACTTTGTCCAAAGCGTGGACTTCAATATCTCTTCGAGCGATCAACTCCGCGGACGTTACGTATACAACAAGCTGGACAAGGTCGACCAGAGTGCGAATTTGTCGGCGTTCTACACGGTTCAGCCCTACCGTTGGCATCTCTTTACGCTGGGTGAATACCATACCTTCAGCCCGTCGGTGCTCAACGAATTCCGCGTCGGCTTCAACCGCTACTTCAACAACACGCCCGACGGGAACTTTCAGTTCCCCGGATTGGATGCTTTTCCCAACATCGTGCTGAATGACCTGGGCGCTGGCGTTCAGCTGGGTCCGGATTCGCAGGCTCCCCAGTTCACGATTCAGAACCTTTACCAGTTCGTGGATAACGTCAGCTGGACCAAGGGCAGTCACACTTTCAAGTTCGGGGGAGAGTACCGCTGGTACATTTCGCCCCAAAGCTTTACCCAGCGGCAACGCGGCGATTATCAGTACAATTCCACGCGCCTCTTCCTGGAAGACGTCTCACCTGATTTCTTTGGAGAGCGCAGCCAGGGTTCCGTGACGTACTACGGCAACCAGAAGGCAGTCTACTGGTATGTGAACGATAACTGGAAGATAAAGTCGAATCTGGCGTTAGACTTGGGAGTTCGTTACGAATACACCACGATTTCCTCAAGCGAGTCGCAACAGTCCCTGAATGCCATATCCAATACGCCGAGCATTCTCGTACCGGGTAGCGTAAACCAGCGCCTGTTGTTCGATAAGCCGCGGGCTCCGAAAAACAACTGGGCTCCTCGCATTGGTATCGCCTACTCACCCGGAAGCAGCGGCAACACGTCGATTCGCGCGGGCTTCGGCATGGCCTACGACGTCCTTTATGACAACATTGGCATCCTCGCGGTGCCTCCACAGATCGGCGCCACCAATGACGTCAACCTGGGTACCCAAACACCTGGCTTCTTGGCTAGCGGCGGGTTACCCGGGGGCGGTTCGGGCATTCAGGTGCTAGACGAGGCAACCGCTCGCGCGAACACCTCGAACTGGATCCCACCTGACGTCAGGTGGCCCTATTCGATCAACTGGAACCTGGGCGTTCAGCATTCGTTCGGCAAGGATTTCGTGGCCGAAATTCGGTATGTGGGAACGCGTGGCATCCATTTGGACGTTCAAAACAGAATCAATCGTAGATCGCTGGTCACTCCGCAAGCTTTTTTGCCGACGTTTCTGCAACAGCCTTCACAAGCTGAAGTGGACGCTATGACAACAACGCTGGCTGACCTGAAGGCTCCGGGGTCGTTTCTTCCGGAGTTCGCGGCTGCCGGCTTCGGTTCCAACATTGTGACGGATTCGCCAAACGGCTACTCCATCTATCATGGCTTGCAGACGCAACTCACACGGCGTTTGCGCAACGGCCTGATGTTCCAGGCGTCGTACACTTACAGCCGCACCATCGACAACAGTACCGCGGATTTCTTTAGCACCAGCCTCACTCCTCGTCGTCCACAAGACTTCCAGAATTGGGATGCAGAGAGGTCCGTCTCGCCGCTATCCCGGACCCACCGCTTCACACTGGCGGCGGTATATGACCTGCCTTTCTTCAAGAACGGCAACTGGCTAATGAAAAACATTGTGGGCAACTGGAGTTTCAGTCCGATCTACACCTACGAGTCGCCGCAGTGGGCGACCATTCAGTCGGCCACCGATTCCAACCTGAACGGAGATTCCGCCGGGGATCGGGTTATCCTCAATCCTGCTGGTGCGCGGGGTACGGGTAGCGGAGTGATACCGTTGCTCACCACCAATTCGTGCGCATCCGACGACAGTGCTTGCCTGGGTGCGCATACTGTCGGGTATGCGGCGGAGAACCCCAATGCTCGATACATCGTTGCTGGGCCGGGTGCGCTCGCCACGGTCGGACGCAACACGCTGGCGACCGCGCCAACCAACGATTTTTCACTCGGCACCTACAAGGACATCGGTATCACGGAGCGATTCCGATTCCGTTTCGGTGCGCAATTCGCCAATCTGCTCAATCACCCGCAGTATATTCCCGGCAGCAATCCTGGTCAGGGGCTGGGGGTGAATGACGTTACGTCGTTCCTTACGGGGCCCAACAGTTCGAGCTACTTGAACTATCTGACTCCTGGGAATCCGATCTTCAATAATCCAAAGGGAGTATTTGCCAGCAACGCGCGCAGCATCGCGTTGGTAGCCAAATTCACCTTCTAGCAGTTACCCCCGCACGAGTCGGGGCCAGAGATTCATTGTTGGAAACAGGCCGCTGTCCTCTGAGGATGGCGGCCCTTTTTCTTTCCAAGGTCCGCCGTGGTTATACAAGGTTTTTGCTTTTGCTGTAAGCGTCCGGTTATGGAAGGTTTGGTGGGCCCGCAGGGATTCAAAACCCCGGACCAAGGGATTATGAGCGAGCCGCCCGCCGTTCTCCCTGAAGCGCTTACTGTCTGCAAGGAGTTAGCCCGACAAACGTACCGAAATCTCCGGAGGCATACGCAAGCGTACCCCGCAACGGCCCCCGTTAAACCTCTTTTGCACCGCGCCCGCGTGCGCGGGTACCCGTGCACAGGATCTCGAATAACAAACGGCTTTGTGGAACTATTGGTTGGAGTTTGTGTCGTCTGGTTAGCGATTTCTGACAAGCGTCCCACCGATCCAAACTCTTTCATCGTTCTGCAACGCACATCCTCCGACAACATCCGCTTGAAGGGAAAATTCACACTAGTTCGTTAGCGTTCTGACAAAGTAAGGAAGTGGTCGCGTGGCCATATAATCAGAACCAGATGAACGAATTCTGCAGGTTTTTCGCGGTCTTGGTCTGCCTCTTCTCGGCCGCGGTCTGTCTTTCCCAATCCGGAGCAAACCCGCAAAGTACCCTGGCAGAGCACATCCGGAAGGCGCGTGGGTTTCTGGACGAAAAACGTCCCGACCTTGCTGTTCCCGAGTTGCAGGCAGCTATTGCCATTGATCCTTCAAATTCCGAGACGCAAGGAAACCTGGGAGTCTTGCTTTACTTCCAGGGAAAAGTTGCCGACGCGATTCCTCATCTTCGTGCGGCAGTTGAGCGCCAGCCAGGGCTGGGCAAAATTCAGGGATTGCTGGGATTGGGCGAGATCCATACGCTGGACGTTGTTCGCGGCCGGCAGGACCTGGAGTCTGCGTTCCCAGCTATCGATGATCCAAAATTCAAGGTACAGATCGGTTTGGAACTCGTCACTCTCTATACGCAAAGCGGCGATCTGGAACAGGCCAGTCGAATCTTGGGGCAATTGCGCAAGGCTGCACCGGACGATCCGGAGGTCCTCTATGCCGCCTATCGCACGTACTCTGATCTAGCCGGTGAGTCGATGCTTGCGTTATCACTGGCTGCGCCGGATTCCGCACAGATGCATCAGGTGATGGCTCACGAGGAATTCCGCCAGGGCAACAGCAATGGGGCGGCTGCGGAGTTCCGTAAGGCGATAGCGATCGATCCGCATTTGCCTGGCATCCACTTTGAGCTGGCAGAGTTGTTACATTCTTCGCAAGACGAAACCGTCAAGAAAGACGCCGAAAAGGAGTATCGTGCTGCGATAGCGGAAAATCCGCTGGACGCAAAGTCGATCTTGCGGCTCGCTGACATCGACGCGCAAAAGGGAGCCTCCCAGCAGGCTCTGGAGGAATACAAGAAGGCCGTCGCTCTCCAGCCAGGCGACGCGGATGCAAAGCTCGGGCTAGCGAAGATTTTGACTGAGATGAATCAGACCGATGAAGCGCTGCCTTTGCTGGAGTACGCGGTGCGATTGGATCCAACGAACGCGACTGCACACTACCGACTCGGTACACTTTACAGAAAGATCGGGCGCACAGAGGACTCCAAGAAGGAAATCGAACTGTACAAGAAATATAAGGACTTGAAAGAGAAGGTTCGTGCTGTTTACAAGGACCTGCAGGTACAACCAGACGAGATCGGTGCGGATACAGACGACCAGAAGTAATATTGAATCACAGAGCCAAGCCGAGTCTCATGCGTAGACGGGCTGTATTTCCGTTCTCATGCGCCGCGTTCCTGCTGCTCTGCCTGGCGGGAATATCGGTGGCGCAGATGGGAACACCCACACCGCTACCGCCCAAGGAACGTGAAAAGGCCGATGCAGAGAGAAAAGGAATCGGCGGCGCTCTCCCGAACTACCCCAAGTTGGTCGACATCACATCTTCGACCGGCATTCATTTCGAACATCTGTCCAGTCCCGAGGCAAAGTTCATCGTTGAGTCTATGAGCGGGGGAGTCGCCCTTATCGACTACGACCGTGATGGTTGGCCGGACATTTATTTCACCAACGCACAGACCGTAACCATGACGGAACACGGTGTGAAGGCGCGCAGCGCCCTTTACCATAACAACCACGACGGAACTTTTACGGACGTAACCGACAAAACGGGAGTCGGATCTCCTTGCTGGGCCATGGGTGCGGCCGTAGGGGACTACGACAATGACGGCTGGCCGGATCTGCTCGTGACCTGTTTAAGCGGAGTGGTGCTCTATCGCAACAATGGAGACGGTACTTTCAAGGATGTCACAAAGGCCTCCGGGCTGGGTAGCGACAGCGGATGGGCAACGGGAGCCGCGTTTGGAGATTACGACGGCGATGGTTGGGCGGACCTTTTCGTCTCCCACTATGTCGATATTCACTTCGATGATTTGCCGGTATTTGGCTCGGGCAAGTCCTGCAAGTATCTTGGGATCGACGTGCAGTGTGGGCCTCGTGGGTTGAAGGGATCGCCCGACAAGCTTTATCACAACAACGGCGATGGCACGTTCAGCGATGTCTCAAAGAAGGCAGGCGTGGATGATCCTGAACATCGCTACGGCTTAACTGCGCTATGGTCCGACTTTAACAGTGACGGGAAGCTGGATCTTTTTGTAACCAACGATGGGCAAGCCAACTACCTCTACCAGGGCGATGGGAAGGGAAGATTCGAGGACGTTGCCCTTACCGCCGGTGTGGCCGCAAATGAGGACGGGGTTGAGCAGGCTAACATGGGCGTCGCGCTGGGGGATTATGCGCACAATGGGCTCATGTCAGTGCTAATCTCACACTTTGACATCGAGTATGCGGCCCTTTATCACAACTTGGGGGGAATGAATTTTTCTGACGACTCGATTGCTTCCGGCATCGCACGAGGAACGCAGGGATTCGTCGGCTGGGGCGATGTTTTCGTCGATTTTTCCAATAGTGGCTGGCAGGATTTCTTTCTCGTCAATGGACACGTTTATCCCCAGGTCGATCGTGCGAATCAGTCGACACGGTATCTTCAGCCGAAACTCTTGTTTCTAAACCAGCGGGATGGAACTTTCAGAAACGTGAGCAATCAGGTCGGATCAGCGGTGCAAGGTTTACAGGTGAGCCGGGGTCTCGCCATTGGAGACCTATTTAATGATGGGAGAATCGAAGCAGTTGTTGAAAACCTTGTAGGAGAGCCGATGGTGTTGCGGCCAGAAGGCGGTCCACAGAACCACTGGATCAGCTTCCAACTTGAAGGTGTGAAGAGCAATGCTCTGGCGCTAAATGCGCGCGTGTCAGCGACGGCGGGAGATCTGGTCCAAATGGGAGAAGTGCTGAGTGGGGGAAGCTACTTGTCGCAGCATGACCTGCGCATACACTTCGGCCTTGGCAGCCACAACCGAATCGACCGAGCTGAGGTCCTCTGGCCCAACGGAAAAAAGGAAACGCTGACGAATTTGCCTGCCGACAGATTTTATATTGTCCGCGAAGGAGAGGGAGTCGTTCTTGTCAAAGGGCCGGAGCATCGAGCTCCGTTTCCCTAAACTCTCGACTAAGAATGTTTAGCGGGGCGAGCAATCAACGTTTGTCGAAGTGTGCCCCGGATGGCAGCGTGATTAGCACCAGGATGAAGGAATTCCTCCGCCAAGCCCCGATTCTTCTGCTAGCTGGGCTGGCAGTGTTGCTTTCCGTAGCAGTCATGGCGCAGAGCCCCAGTCCTTCCTCGGACCCTGTTCTGACTCGACAACTGCATCAGGCTCTCAGGCTCGTGCAACGGGGAGACAGGCAAGGCGCCATGAAGCTCACGCTGCAGTTGCTTGAGCAACAGCCCAGATTTGCGCCGGCACTGAAGCTGAAGGGAATGTTGCTGGAAGAATCGGGGCAAAGTTCGGAAGCTGCGGCCAGCTATGAAGAAGCTTTGAAGTTCGCCCCAAATGATCCCGATCTGCTCTTGAAGTCGGGCATCCACAAACTCGCGACAGGCGATCAAGAGGAAGCCATCAAGCGCCTACAGCACTGCACAAAGATCCTTCCGGAGGATGGCGACGCCCAGTATTACCTGGCTCAGGCGTATCACTTAAACGGCCAGGATAAGCTCGCCGTGCTAGCACTCCGGAAGAGCTTGAAAGCCGAGCCTGACAATCCCTCCGTGCTGCAAAAATATGGAGAATTGCTGTGTGAAACCGGAGATTGTCAAAGCGGACTGCGGTCGTTGCTCAAGGCTCGGCAAATCGATTCGACACTGCCGCACATTGATTTCGATATTGCGGTCACGGACTTCAAGTTAATGGATCTTCCTGGTGCCGAGAGGTACGCGCAACGCGCGGCGCAAGCGCGGCCCAACGACATCGAAGCCCTTCAATTACTCGCCACAGTTGACGTGAAACTCGCACGCTGGCTGGAAGCGAAAGCTGCGTATGAACAACTGCAGACCCTGAAGCCAGGGGACGTGGAAGACTTATTGGGACTCGGGCAGTGCGAAGTGGAGCTCAAGAATTATCAAGCCGCTATAGACCGACTGGAAGCGGTCTTGCAGCTCGATCCCGCGCGATTGCAGGCGCACTTTTATCTCTCTCGCGCTTTTGCAGGACTCGACAGGACGGTGGACGCGCAGCACGAAGCAGCACTGCACCAACTAATGATGCAACAAGTGACATTCGCTCGAACTTTGGAAAGCGAACAGCGCGAAAGTGCCATCAAGACGCAGGTGGAGCGACTCCTGGCGGCGAATCGGGAGGACGAGGCTACCCAGTTGTACCAGGAGCACTTCAAGGGAACTCCTGCTACCTTGGCGGACGCTTATGTGTTTATCGGAAAAATCGAACTCCATTTGGGAAAAACAGACGATGGGCTGCGCAATCTCCATCATGCATTGAAAATCCAGCCGACGGTCCGAGGAGCGCATACGAATGAGGGAATTCTGGCGCTGAAAGTGGGCGACCTGAACCGCGCGGAAAAAGAATTTCAGGCGGAGCTCGCCAATGATCCGAATTATCAGACGGCAATCGCCGAGCTGGGCGAGGTCCGCTATCATCAAGAGCGCTGGCCGAAGCAGCAGAACTGCTTGGCGAAATCAAGAACCATCACCCCGGAATTGCTTTACATGCTCTGCGACTCTTACTTCCGCCTGGGCAAAGTGGACGAGGCGAATCTGAATGCCGAAGCCATGGCCGCCTATGCAAGGAACAGATCCTGAAATCATGCAAGGCCTTGCTGGAACTCCTGATGCGCAATGGACAATCGGATCTGGCGAAGCGGTTGGCATCCATGCTCGCGCAGCAACTGAACCGCATCAGCGCGAGCTCTCGGTCACGGTGAGGACCTGATCGGCTTTGACGTTCTTCACAACCTGCCTGGTGCCGCTCGGCCAAACCAGTTCAATGCTGTCTACGACCGACGGCCGAGCCCAAGCCAAAGTGCACGCGTTTATCGCTGGAAGAGTTATAGCTGACGGCAGTTGTTGCCTCGTTGTACTGCGAGCCTAGATTGGTCGTGATCTTGACCTTCGTTCCCAAACCGTCACGATTGGATTTGACACCGACCAGACTAAGGATGATCCAGTGGTTGTGATCGTTGGAATGGTTCATCCATATTTCGGGTGAGCCGTTCAGCACAATTACAACGGCATCGATCTTTCCGTCGTTGTTTAAATCGCCAAAGGCAGCTCCGCGATGCGGAGCAGGAACCTGAAACGACGGTCCGGCTTTCGAGCTCACATCCTCAAAGCTCAGATTGCCACGGTTCCGGAACACCCGATCGGCGAGCGGAAATGGCCGGTGCGCCAACTCCAAGGAATTGTCGAGGATGTCGGAATTGGCGGTGAACAGGTCTTTGTTCCCGTCATTATCAAAGTCGAACACGCCGACTCCCCACGCGGTCAGCCGACTGGTCGAGGACGCGAGACCGGTCATGGCGGCGACATCCTGAAATTGACCGTTTCCCAAATTCTTGTAGAGTGGAAAGCCTTCTCCGAACATGGCTGTTTCGAAAATATCGGGCCTGCCGTCGTTGTCGATGTCGCGAAAATCCGCACCCATGCCCGCGATCGCGTTGCCGAATGCGTTGTAGGCCACGCCTGCCTGTAAGGCGACCTCCGCGAATGTCCCATTTCCCTTGTTGTGAAAAAGATAATTTTCGAAGGTATCGTTGGAAACGAAGATATCCGTGAATCCATCGTTGTCGTAGTCGGCGAAAGCGAGTCCCATGCCTTTGCCGATATATGGGGAAATGTGCGACTGCTCGGATACGTCGGTGAACGTTCCGTTGCCATTGTTGCGATAGAGGATGTTCGGTGTTCCCAGAAAATCGACGGGGGAGCAATACGCCGGATGTCCTTGCTGAATGCAGGGTGTAGCGTTGCTGATGTTGTAATTCAGGTAGTTCACCACGAATAGATCGAGCAGTCCGTCGTTGTTGAAATCGAACCATCCTGCTGCCACCGACCATGCTTTCCCCAGTTTCGGAATTACTCCGGTAACGCCTGCCTTAGCGGTGACGTCAGTGAAGGTGCCATCTCCGTTGTTGTGGAACAGTTGGTTGCGGTTGAGGCCGGTTACGTACAGATCGACGAATCCATCGTTGTCGTAATCGCCGGCCGCAACTCCCATGGAGTATCCAATGCCCTGCAACCCGGCTTTTTCCGTCACGTCGGTGAAGGTCCCGTCGCCGTTGTTGCGGAACAGGCGGTTCCAATAGCTGTGATCGCTCTTCTCTAGCGATGGGATCGCTGCTCCATTGGTGAAGAAAATATCGAGCAATCCGTCATTGTTGTAATCGAAGAGCGCGACACCGCCGGCCATAGTCTCGAACGTGTATCGTTTCGGACTGATACTGTTCTTCAAAGCGAACTTAACCTTGGAACGTTCGATGGTGTTCTCGAATCGGATGCTTGACGAAGGGGTAGCCGTTTGGAAACTCGTTCGTGGCTGATGGGTGGGAGCGGCCGGCGAAGAGGATTGGGAAAGCAGAAACGCTGCAGTGCAGGCCAGCAATAGAGATGACAATCTGAGCACCAGAATGCGGCTATCCGGTCGCTCAAGACCCATGGCGCTGGATTCCGTGGGCAATCTTGCCAGTTCCATTCAAGGAGCATTCACAAGTGGATTCTCGAACCACTAGCTCTGGCTCCACCGAAACTTGCTGAGCTCCAGACTTGGTTCCATTCATGATTCTGGTCAGAAGCTGCTCGGCAGCAATTTCTCCCATCTGGTTCAAGGGTTGCCGAACCGTAGTAAGACGAGGGCTCAGATAAGCTGCGCCGTGAATGTCGTCGAACCCGACAACGGAAATGTCTTGGGGCACGCGTAATCCGGCATCGCGGAAGGCTCGCATGGCCCCGATAGCCGAAATATCGTTAAACGCAACCAGCGCGGAGAATTGCCTGCCCGTGGCAAGTAATTTCTGCGCATTTTCGTATCCTTCTTCCGGAAGCGAGGGGCCGGGATGAGTTGCTCCATGCTGCAACTGCAATGTTAATTGCGGCCGAATTCGGATTCCCAACTGCGATGCGGCGTGGCGCACTCCTTGCCATCGATATTCAGTGTCAGCGCTCCCTGGGTGGCCCTTAAAGAATGCGATCTCTGTGTGGCCGAGTTTGACAATGTGCTCCATCGCGAGAAACGCCCCCTTCGCATTGTCCACGCCCACATTGACTACCCCCTTAACCTTGCGGTGTCCCGAAATCGAGACCGAGGGCACGGAAAGCGGATGCTTCAGGAGTGTATTCACGAGGATGATGCCTTCGACCGCCCGGTCGATGAGCATTCGTGGATACTTTTCAATCAATGCGGATCGGCCACGGTGGCTGGCGACAAAGTAGAAGTAGCCACGCTTCAACAACTCATCCTCGATCCCGCTCAGAATGGCAGATGCATAGCCCTCGCTTAATTCGGGAAGTAGAATTCCTATCGTGTAGCCCCGCTTCAAGCTTAGCGAGCGCGCAAAAAAGTTAGCGCGATAATCCAGTTTTTGCGCCGCCCTCAGAATCCGACTCTTCGTGCGTTCCGGTATCGCCTTCGCCGCAGGCGAATCATTAATTACGATCGAAACGGTAGCCGGAGAAAGCCTTAAGTACTCCGACAAGGACCGTAAGCTAGTTGGTCTCAGGTAAGCCTGTCCCTTCATGGGGATGCGAGCACCGAGGATTCGGGCTGTCGACGCCAATGCAGCATAACACCTTGTCTTGATTTTTCAGGACATGCCTGCGGACCTTTTTTGCGCATCGGCAGTCGGGTGGCGCAACGTCGTCCGCAGAGGTTCCTAAAACGCTTTTGTAGGCGATTTTTGCTTGACAACGGGTGCCTAATAGTTTTGTACTACCATCGCAGATTTTGAAGATGGGGGCGGGGATGTCTTTCTCGGGGAACGCCCAACCAGCCTGTCCCTGTTTCCTTGAGTCTGACCTTCTTGTTACGTGCGGCGACTTGCAAGCCAAAGCTTTCAGAGGACCCCTTTGCGCTTCACGCGAGCACAAAGCCTAAGATCGGGAGATTGCAAATGAAAAGAATGGCGTTTTGGATTCTGCCACTTCTGGTTTTCTCGAGTATTGCCTCTTTCGCCCAAAGCACGAACGCCGGGGATATCCGTGGAACCGTAACCGACCCCTCGGGGGCGCTTGTTCCGGGAGTCACCGTAAGCGTCACCAACGTTGATACCGGTGTGAGGAAGGTCTTTGTCACGAACCAGTCAGGCATTTACGACAGTGATTCCATCGTGACTGGTAACTATACGGTTGAGTTCACCAAAGAGGGTTTCCAGAAGTTGGTGCGCGGTCCCATCACATTGCAGATTGGGTTCACCACCGTGAATGGCGAGTTAACTGTCGGTTCTTCCGTGGAGACGGTGACAGTTGAGGCCGACGTGCCCTTGCTTCAGACAGAAACCAGCGAACAGAGCACGACGTTCACCTCGAAATCCATGGTCGCGCTGCCGCAAGTAACCCAAGACTGGCAGAACTTCACCATCCTGCTGCCGGGAGCCGCCGGCTGTGCCGACCTGAACAACGGCCAGTGTTCTCAGGGGACCTCCAACCCTGGGCAGGTGGCGGCGGTCAATGGCAACCTGCCATACAGCAACATGATTGCTGACGGAGCGTCGACGACGCTTTCGCATAGCCAGAATTCGAATCCGGGAACCTTCGAGAATATAAGCGAGGTGCAAGTCAGCACCTCTTCCTTCTCCGCCCAGTACGGGATTGGCGGAATCATCTTCAATCAGGTCACTAAGAGCGGGACGAACAGGTTTCATGGAACCGCTTACGATTTCATTCAGAACGACATGCTGACCGCCCATCCCTACTTCAGTACAGGGGCGATTCCGTTTCTACGCTACAACAATTTCGGTGGTGCAATCGGCGGGCCGATTGTGAAGAACAAGATGTTCTTCTACTTCAACTACGACCAGATTGTGAACCATGGCAACAGCCACGGCTACAACAGCGCTGCCGACAGACGCCAATATTACCGGTGACTTCACTGGCATCAACACCCTCTTCGATCCAACCACGCAGACCATCGCTCACGACGCTGCTAGGCAACCCCTATCCGGTACGGCAGAGTTTCGCGACCGAATATGGAAACGGTAACAAAATTCCGGCGGCACTCATCGACAGCGTCGCGAGTGCTTTTCAACAAAACTTCTTCCCGACCACGGCCAGCCATCCTTCCTTCCTGACTCAGGTTCCTGGCGGGCAATTCATCGGAGGCGAAGGGGAGCCGCACAACAACTGGTATTACAACCAGGGGGTTTCCTATCCAGCGAAGCGGTATTTCGGGCGCCTGGACTGGGATGCTACTTCGAAACACCGCATCTTGATGTCGGATACCCAGGCCGATTTCACTTATCCGGGCCTTAGCAGCATTACGAACTGCCCCGTCGGTTGCCAGAACGGCTACGTGGACAACAATAACGCGCAGATCACCGATGTGTGGAACATCAGTTCCAATACTGTGAACGAGTTCAGAATCGGCTACACCAACCAGATGAACTACTTCACGGACAGCTCGCTAGACAAAGGCTTGGCGGCTCAACTGGGTTGGCAGTTTAATAAGGTCGATGATTTTCCAGGGTTTGAGACCACTGGCACGTTCCCTTATTCATGGCTTACGCCGGGCAGCAATTCGGTCTACAAAGAACACGTGTTCGACTACTCTGATGTCGTGACCATCATTCGCGGCAAACACATCCTTCATTTCGGCGGAGAGCTGTTAGTGTATCGGGATAACTCCACCGCCTGGGGAAACAAGACCGCGGGCAATATGCAGTATTCGGGGCAATACACCAAGCAGTGGACAACGGATCCTGCTGTTTGCGGCGCAAGTGCGAACGGTGCGGCTTGCACGGTTCCGGGAACTGGCTTCGAGTACGCTGATTTCCTGCTGGGGTACGTCAACAGGTGGCAGGCGAACGAGAGTCCTGAGTACGGAGCACGCCTCAAGAGTCCGCAGATGTTCGTTCAGGACGATCTCAAGATCCGTCCAAACCTGACCCTAAACCTTGGCCTGCGCTGGCAGATCAACCATGGCTGGAATGAAATTCACGGCAACATAACGTCCTTCGACCCCACGGTTCCGAACCCCGGCGCTACGCCCGCCAACGCGCTGGGTGCATCGTGGTTTGCCAGCACACACGCGAACGGTCGGACCGCGCTGGAGGCGAACGTTTATAAAACCTTCTTGCCGCGGGTGGGGTTTTCCTGGGCTATGCGGCCGAATACGACAGTCCGGGGTGGCTTCGGTCTTTATGCCTATAACTGGAGCCTGGACACCTACGGCCATGGAATGGGCAATTCGCTTGGTGCCTCCGGCGATTACTCTGATCCTACCAACGGCGTTTATCCGGCCGTCATTCTGGGCGGGAACGGTGACGCCATCCTGGCTAGTTCGTTCTACAACGGGCCGCCGCAGAGTTCCGGCTCGCCACTACCGTACACGGTGGGCTCCCAGGATCCAACGCGATTCAACGGCGGGGGTGTCGACTATCAGCTCTACCACGCCAAGGTTCCGAAGATTTACCAGTGGAACTTCGGGGTTGAACGTTCTTTGACGAACAACATGGTGGCTCAACTTGCGTATGTGGGGAGTCATGGTTTCAACCTTGCCTTCCCCGCGGACCTCAACCAGGTTCCCCAGTCGAAATGGGCTCCAGTCAGACTCTCAATTCCGCCCGTATCCGGTTTATCAGAGCATCAATGGGGGCGGGAATGCTGGTACCATGAACGCAGTCTCCAACTACAACTCTCTCCAGGCCTCCATCACGAAACGCATGACCAACGGCCTGAGCATGAGCTTTAACTACACGTGGGCGCACTTCCTTGACGACCTTGATTCTTCCGGCTGGGGAAGCCGTGCGGGACAGCAGGATTATCAGAATGCCTCTGATCCCTCGGCGAACTACAGCAACTCGAACTTCGATGTTCGACATGCCTTCAAGGGTTATGCGGTGTATCAGCTGCCGTTCGGCAAAGGGAAACAGTTCCTGAACAGTAGTAATACCGCGCTGGATGAGGTCGTGGGTGGCTGGCAAATCTCCGGCACAGTGGTTCTTCAGACTGGACAGCCGTTCAGCGTCTATGGCGACCAAGCCAACTGGTCGCTGGCCGGAACGCAGTTTCCAAATCGCGTCCCCGGCGTTAGCCTGTACCTTCCGAACAAGGGCATCAACGGATGGTTCAATCCGGCAGCATTTTCAAAGCCGGCTGATGGCACGTGGGGCAACGTGAGGAGAAACAGCATCTACGGTCCGGGAATGAACGTCTTTAACATGTCCGCTGAAAAATCGTTCGGATTGCCTTGGGAGGGAGTCAAGATTGAGTTCCGCGCCGATGCATCCAATGTGTTTAACCACAAGAGTCTGGGCATTCCGGGAGGCCGCAACTTGGGCAGCTCGGCCGGCGAAGGCACACCTTATGCCAGCTCGAACGCCATCAGTTCGGTTACGACTAGCGGTCGTAACATGCAACTCATGCTGCGGTTGAGCTTCTAGGCCTGGCAGTTTTCGCATAAAGCAAAGACGGCGATTCATCGCCGTCTTTACTTTTTTCTCCGTTATCGCGACCCCCGATCCCTACCGAAAATGCGTCCGTTGCCATGGATAGCTCAATCACAGGCGAAAGGAGTATGGTACCGGAGGTTCAGTGGGGTGCCGCGTCAGACTTCATCCCGAGTGCTTTCAAGTATCCCGCATTTACACGGCATTTTTCGAGGCGGATGTTGCCTAGCATCTCGTCGAAGGCACGATTGATTGTGTCCTGCTCCGGCCGGGCCTTAAGGCGCTCTTCCACGTGCGCTGTGCCGCGAGGAAGCTTGGCAAACTCGACGATCTTTGCCCAGTCAGCCGGCGGGACAATGCTGACGACCGCCGACGATTTCCCCATCTTCTTATAAGGCCAGAAAGCCCAGCCGATCTTACTGTTTTCCAAGGTCTTCACAAATTGGGAGATCCAGTCATCGGTGTTCTCCCCGGATTCACCCATCCATATAGGCACGTCATACTGTTCCCGAAAATCGATGTATTGACGTATAACGCTTTCATCGGGAGCCGTCCAGTACTTGTGGAAGGTGTAGGCGACATTCGCGTCAAAGGGTTTGCCGAAGACGGAAAAGTTGCTGTCCCACTGCGCACCGCCCAGAAACAAAATGTGGTGAGCATCAACCTTTCGTATCTCGCCCGCCAACTTCTTGTACAGCGGTTCAAGGAGGCTATTCAAAGGTGCCAGCTTGGGAAAATTCGGGATTGGCTCATTAAGGAGGTCATAGCCGAGCACGGTCGGTTCATCGCGATAATGGGCTGCTAGGCGGCGCCAGACAGCGATCACGTGTTCTTGCTCTTGTGGACTGTTGTAAAGCCAGGGATAGCCAGCGCTGTCATCAATGTTCGCGCCCGTCTGCCCACCGGGCGCGGCGTGCAGATCAAGAATCACGTAAATATGTTCGGCCCGGCTCCAGTCGACCAAACGGTCCAGCAACTCGAAACCATCCGCGTCATCGCTCTCAAACAAACTGTAATGCAAGGGCACCCGAATCGCATTGAATCCAGCCCGGTGCAGCAGGGCGATGTCCTCATGCGAAATGTACTCCTCTCGGTACTTCCGCCAGAATGCCTCTGATCTTTCCGGTCCCAGCAACTCCAGCACTAGCCCTCGGATCTCAGTCGCAGACTGTGGACCACCTTCGAACAGCCACATGTAACCTTCCGGCACCAGCCAATTGCCCAGATTTGTTGCGCGAGTGAGGAGCGGTTTCCCCGCGTTATCGACGATTTGTTTATGGTCCGTATGAGCGAACTGGGCCGTTGCTGCAGAAGTCAATCCCAAAAGAAAGAGAGGAAGCAGTAGAAGGCGGACCTTAACCATTAGAATCTCGGGTGAAAGCTTACAACAAATGTGTGCCAGCGCAGCAAAGAGAGTTTCCACGTCGCAGCGGCGGCTCCAAACGATGATCTCTTACAACGAATAACGGTCACTAGAGACGCTTGGGCAGTACGTACTCGCGCCACTATCTGCATGGAAGGTTTGGCACCGAGGAGTTCCCGTTTCCAAAAGCCGGAGGACATCGCGAGTAAGTTTGCCCGCTCGGCGAGGCTGCGCATCGCCACATGGTGACTAGGTCTCATCTCCCTTAGCTCACGGGTTCCCGAGCAGATTGTCGGCAACCGTTCCATAATCGGATTACGGAAGGCTTGCCCGTAATCCGCCCAGCCTCGTGCATTGCAAGCACCTAATTTGGAGCACCGGATAGCCAGAATCCGCAAAACCTGTAAGGTTAAAGAACGCTAATGTGGCGACCACAAAAGTCATAAAATCAGCGAAGGTCGGGTGGCTCGCGGGCTACGATCTGAAACGGAGAACACGATGTCCAACAGCATATCGACCTTGCTGCTTCGTAATCTGCGCGACGTGTTTGGCGAAAATGACCCCGTGCGTCGTCGCGCTGCAATCGACGAGATCTTTCATGAAGATGCAGTATTCTATGACCCCAAAGGCGGTATATTTCGTGGCCGAGAGGAGATTGATCGTATCGCTGGTGTGATAAAAGCAACACATCCAGATTTCGAATATCAGCGCTCTTCCCTCCCGAGGAATTAGGTGATGCCGGACGGGTTCGATGTGTATCTGGCACTCCCGGCAAGCCACCAGCTTACGCGGGAACCGATTTTATCGTCGCCCGGAACGGTCGCATTGCTTCGGTCTATCTCTTTTTCGACAATCTTCCTTAAAGCACCGTTATCCAGAAGTTTTTGAGATCGATTCTCACCCCCTGGATCGCCCCGCAGGGGGATGAAGCGACTCGACCATGGCTCGGATATCTCGGTTTTCGAAAACCAAGCCTTGGCGCTCCTGCGTTTGTCGAAGCACAACATCCACCATTGCCCAGGCCAACTCGTCAGCCCGAATTACCTGGTTCGGAAACAGCAGTCGAAACGCGGGATAGACCGCGCGTAACAGCCGGTAACTGAAGTTCGGTTCCTTTCGCGGCTGCACAGGGTAGATATACGCGGGCCGGAAAACGTAAACGCGCGGGAATCCGGCCGCGAGTAGTGCCTTTTCGGCCTCACCCTTGTATCGCGCGTAGGGAATGCGACTTCGTCCGGTCGGGTCGGCGCCACCCCCGCTTAAGAATGAGAATGCCGCGTCGGGGCTGCTGAGGCGGAGAACTCGCGCGAACTCGATCGTAAAGTCCACGGTGGTCTTCCGGAGTTCCGCGTCCGACACCGCCCCGGTATATGTGCCCAGGCAAAAGATCGCTGCGTCCTGACCCGACAGCGCCCCCGCGAGTGCGGAGCTGTCGGCGAAATCTTGGTGCAGAATCTCTTGCAGCTTGGGATGCGAGATGCCCAGCCTTTTGCGCCCGACAGCAGTCACAGTTCCGACGGCGGGGTGATCGAGTGCATAGCGAAGGGCATACCCGCCGACCATTCCAGTCGCACCCACGATCACAACACGTTGCTGTCCCACGGCAGGAGCGTGCGACGCCCCAGAGGCGGTCTGTGAAGGCACCTGGTTACTCTCTGTCATAGCTGTGGGTGCTCCCCAGCCAGCCGACGTAGAGCAGGCGCTCCGCAAAGAGCCACGAGCCGTCGATCTTTACGAACGTGGCGTAGTAGCGTAGCGCTGCGATCATCAGCCGTCGCTTTTCACGGTCGACACTAAGGTGATGCGCCAGGCAGTAGGCCTCTCCCGTGCCTCGGTCAGCGGTTAGGCTTAGGATAGTACTCTGCCGGACGAAGTGCATTGTGGCAGCATACTTGCTCAAATCCGCGAATACTGGAGCGAGCGCCTCTCGCGAGTTCCGTTCCTGAGAAGACTTCAGGTCCTTGACGTTCATGTACACAGCAAAGTGAGTGTCTGGCGTAAAGAGAGCCATCTGACCATTCGCATCGCGACGATCGGGTGCCGGGCTTGTTGGTGCACGACCTGCTCCGCTCAGCGGCCAAGGCGCTGCGCGCGGCGGGCGTGCCGGAGTCGGTCATCATGTCCACGGGTGGCTGGAAGACGGCGTCGATGTTCCGCCGCTACGCCATCGTCAGCAGCGCCGACAACCGGGCCGCCCTCGAAGCTCTGGAGCGGGCACGGGCCGAAAACAGCGTCAGGCCCCGTTCCGCCCCTTTCGCTGAACTTCGGCCCCCGACGGGGCCCAGAAAAGTGCAGTAAGTCGCTGAGAAGCTTGGTGGGCCCGCAGGGATTCGAACCCCGGACCAAGGGATTATGAGTACACGGGACGGTTCTGATCGGTTATGAAAATTTTCTACTCTACCTGACTCTTCAACGGCTTACAAGGCGCGTGTCTTGATCGGTTGTGACTGTATTTGCTCGGTTCTGAGCATGGAACTACTACAGCTTTACTACAGCCGCTTCACCCCCTGTCGGGTAGTTGGATCCCCCATTGAGCGCCGACATTTTGGACCGCGAGGCGCGGGAAAGTGTTTCCGCTGCTAGTTCAGTGCTCGGCTGACCCCCAACGAAGACTGCGTAGCAGCGCCTTGTACCGTGTCGTGCTCCATTGCGTTGACTTGCCACTGTCACCCGCCTACCATCTTGTGCAAAAGGAGTCGGAGTCGCCCAGATGTCGGACCTGGTTGGGCAGAAGCTCTCGCATTATTGTGTGCTCGAGAAAATTGGATCCGGCGGCATGGGCGTGGTCTACCGCGCACACGACCAACGCCTGGACCGCGACGTCGCGCTAAAAATATTAAAACCAGGTTCGCTCATTGATGAGGCCGCCCGCAAGCGTTTCCGCAAAGAAGCTCTCACTTTTTCGAAATTCTCGCATTCCAATATCGCGCATGTCTACGACTTCGACAGCGCGGACGGCACAGATTTTCTAGTGACGGAGTACGTCCCTGGGGTCAGTCTTGCTGAGAAAATCACAGATGGCCCCCTGCCGGAAGAAGAAGTTGTCGCGCTCGGCATACAGATAGCACAGAGCCTTCAGGCTGCCCACGAACAGGGGATTGTCCATCGCGATCTGAAGCCAGGTAACATCATGGTGACGCCCAAGGGCGAAGTGAAGTTGCTTGATTTCGGTCTCGCGCGATTGTTCAAGGTATCGACGACCGCCCTAACGGAGAGCCTTTCAGAACTGCGAGAGTTCTCGGGAACCCTACCCTACATGGCACCAGAGTACCTCCAGGGGTATCCCACCGACACGCGCTGTGACACTTGGGCCGCTGGAGTAGTTCTGTACGAGATGGCCGCGGGGCAGCGACCGTTTGCGGAAACTCAACCCGCCCGGCTGATCGAGACCATACTCAACAGCTCGCCACGGCCGCCATCGACATTGTCAAGCGAGTTGAAACGAATCATTTCGAAATGTCTGGAAAAGGATCCGAAGAAGCGTTACGCGTCTGGACAAGAGTTGGCTTCCGATCTTCAGCGGCTGCAGCTTGGAGGAAGTACAACATGGGCGCGGACCCTGAATCTAGTTCGGCATTCGCGACGAAGGCTCCTTGTGGTGAGCGCTGCGAGCCTGTTAACTGTTCTGCTAGGAAGAAAATTCGGATGGTGGAAACAGCTCTTTGAGGAATTGCGGCCTGCTTCCATCCGGTCGCTGGCCGTGCTGCCCTTGGAGAATGTTTCCGGAAATGCTGAACAGAACTATTTCGCGCAAGGCATGACGGATGCCTTGATCAACGAAATGTCGAAGGTGGGTGCGTTGCGCGTGATCTCCCGAACGTCGGTCATGCAATACACAGGAACGACAAAAACGGTTCCGCAGATTGCGCAAGAATTGAAGGTAGACGCGGTGCTCGAGGGGTCGGTTCTGCGCGTCGGTAATGACGTGCGAATCACAGTAGAACTGGTCGATGCGCGGACCGACCGAAGCGTCTGGGGAAACCGCTATGAGGGTGCCGTAAGCGATGTGATGTCGTTGCAGAGTGAGGTTGCGCAAGCTGTGGTCCGCGAAATCAAGATCACGTTGACGCCGCAGGAACAGGTAGTACTAGCGAAGGCACAGAGGGTCACCCCTGAAGTTTATGACACCTATCTGAGAGGACAGTTTTACTTGGCCGAGAGGACGCCCGAGTCCCTGCAGAAGGCGGTCGTGGAGTTTGAAAAAGCAGTGGAGCTTGACCCAAACTACGGCTTGGCGTATGCGGGGCTTGCCGATGGATATGGGCTCTTAGGGCTTTACGATGTGCGGCCTATTGCGGAGGTAATACCCAAGGCGAAAGAAGCGGCTTTGAAAGCAATAAAGTTGGACAGCACGCTGGCGGAAGCTTACACGTCCCTGGCTTGGATCACATGGAGTTTTGAGTGGGACTGGGCACGCGCCGAGAAGCTTTATCAGCGCGCGCTTCAGTTGGCGCCAGGGTATGCCATCGCCCGACAGTTCAACGCTCTCTACCTAGCGTCAATGGGGCGCCGCAAGGAATCCCTCCTCGAAATCAAGCTAGCTAAAAGCCAGGACCCCCTGTCTCCCATCATCAATGCAAACGTTGCATGGTGCTTTTACCTGGCTCGGGACTATGAATCAGCGATCCAGCAGGCACAAAGTACTTTGGACCTGCACCCGGAGTTCCTTGTGGCGCACGAATACCTGGGACAAGCGTACGTGGAAGAATCGCGAACGAAGGAAGCGGTGGCTGAGTTTCATAAGGTGATTGAAGCAGCTAGGACTGGTCCCTCCGGGAAGTCATTATTGTCGTATGCTTATGGCCGATCCGGCGACTCAGCACAGGCACTCGCGAGCGTCGAAGATCTGGAAAGACAGTCCAAGAGCAAACACGTGCCCGCGTACTACTTCGCTATTGCGTACGCCGGAATGGACGACCAAGTAACAACCCTCCAATGGTTGCAAAAGTCTTACGAGGAACGTGACGGCCACCTGGTCAATCTGAGAGTGCACCCCGCGTTTGACCGACTCCATGCCAATCCGCAGTTTCACGAACTGATGCGACGGATGAATCTCCAGGCATAACATTCAGGGAACGGAAGGGAAGGGATCCCATTCCTGGTTTGAAGGTCGGACACCGACTCCAGCAGCATATACAACGGATTCCGCGATGCCGTCGATGCGTAAGGCGTTCTCGATGCGCGTATCGGCGAGTGCTAGTGTGCAAAACGGCGCCAAGTTTAACCAAGTCGCGACCAGGCAAAACGTTTGACAAAAATGTCCAGCTTCAGCGAGTACAACGCGGTAGGCACGGGGACATTGATACTTCCATTGGGTACGGGAAAACATTGCCGTCATGAGCACCAGTACAGGTGCCGAACGAAACCACCATTGGGCTCCAAGGTATTCCTCGATTTGAGAAGAGGTAGCACCTTTGCGGAGAAGCTCTAATCGATGAGTGTCGGGAGAATAATGATAAAGGCCGCGATCCAGACCCGAAATGCGTCTCGCCAGCACATAAGCCTCAATGGGGTGAAGCGCTCCGCCTGAAGGGGATGTCTTGAGCGCATGGCGGCCGATGCCCGGGGACTCAAGCCAGCGTTGGACCCCCCAGGTCAACCCAAGCAATGTGCTCACGTCCGATATGGTTACAGGTGATGGAGAGAAGTTCCGCCAAGTGCGGCGAGCCAGAAGGACTTGAGGAAAGTCACCTTCGGTGGACGGCGGAGGAAGAGGAAACTTGCGGGCGCGCGGGTAACGCTTGACGGGGGGAGGAGGAGGGTTGGTCTTGGCGCGCCGTTGCAAATTACGAATAGTAATCTTCGGGTCGGTTTCGAATAGGGCATCCTTGGTGGAAAAGTGAAAGAAGCCCGCGGCAGGGTTCCATGCCTCCCAGTTCTGCATCGCTCGCCTACGGATAGGAGTGGACTGGTTCCGTCGCTCCATAAGGCCGTTGTCAACTAACAAAGTGAGCGCTTCCTGCAGAGAGGACCTGGTGTATTGCGGCATGCAGCGAAAGAGAAATTCGGCTGGACGCCAGCGCGTGAATACATCAAGAATGCCGAGCGTGATAGGAGCGGCAGTAACCCGAATGTGCGGAGGGGCATACCGTTCCAAAACCAGATTCCTCGCATCCCAATAGGCGACCAAGTGTTGGCATCGCCGATAGAGTGGAGTTTTCGGCCTCACAAATCACCTGAACGTACGAATGTCGCATCGTCGAGACGAGATCAACTTAGGAATCGTCCTCAATACTTATTCCGTATGTTGGTGGTTTGTAACCTTTCGGCGAGACACTACAACGACCATACGGAGGATTTATTTTATAGTTTTCGCAAAGGACTTTGATTTGCAGATGTACGATAGCGAGAGCCTCAACCTTGGTTTTGAGTTCGAGGCTTTTCTCGCGCGGCGCATGTTTAGCCAGTGCTTTCAGTTCTGCCTGCGCCTTTTCGATTGCCTGGCCTATTGGTTTCAGGTTGACTTTTTTGCTGGCCATCGTTCCTCCCTTTTCGGCAAAAGTAGGTAGGTGCTTGGCCCGTGGGGCAGAAAGTCTAGTTTAGGACACTGGTTAAGTCAAGCTGTTCGGTCAAACTGTTCGATGAGACTGAGGGCGTGGTGATGACGATGGTGTTCAAAGATCGCTGCCCCAATACCTGAGTTTGCGATTGAAGTGTATCTTTCCATCAACTGGACGTCGGATAAGAGAAGTTCAGGATGTTGGCTGTGGCGAGGCGCGCGCTCGACCCCTGCGGAAAGGCTTGTTCAGCACAATTCTCTACTGAACTCCCCCGACGCCGATCCTTAAGGTTGGTTCTATTAATCGTCTATTTTGGAACAGCTTAACTCCTTTAACTTGATTCGGCAACCATTTACCTGCATACTCTCGGTGCCTGGCTGCCACTCTGGGCCCATTATTGGATATGCCGATTCGTCCGCTTCGTCCCTCAGCGTTCCTCTGCCTCGTATTTTTTGTTTCCTTCCTTGGGCTAACACTCCTCTACGCCGGCAGCGGACCGAGCATAGCTCCAGGCGGAAAGTACGCACCTGACAGAATTCTGGTGAAATTCAGGCCGGGTATCGGTAATTCTGCGCGCGCAGCGGCGCACGTCGCCCTTGAACTTGTAAGCCTCCCGCCCTCTTTGCTCGTTTACGACGCGCTCAGGCTCTATCGTCAGCGACCTGAGGTCCTGTATGCAGAACCAGACTATGTCGTCCACGCAACCACGACACCCAATGATCCTCTGTTCGCGCAGATGTGGAATCTGAACAACACGGGTCAAAACGGCGGTACTGCGGGAGCCGATGTTGGAGCGGTTGCGGCCTGGAACCTTTCAACCGGAAGCCGCAATGTTTTTGTCGCGACTATTGATTCCGGCATTGACTATAAGCATCCAGATCTGGGGGCAAGTGTTTGGACAGCTGCACAAAGTTTCACAGTGACAACTGGCGGGGGTACCGTCACCTGCGCAGCAGGCTCCCGCGGTTTTAATGCCGTCGCGGGGTCTTGCGACCCCCTGGATGACAATGGCCACGGTACACATGTTGGCGGAACGATTGGAGCCCTCGGTAACAATACCCTGGGAGTCGTAGAATCCCTTTCCTGTGGATTCGATTCAACGACTGTCTGGGTAGTCGGGGAACTGCATAAGGACATTCGGCGTGCTCAGCGCCAAGTGAACGATCTCTGAGGACCAGCTTGATGCTGACGGATAGTGCGGCACGGACCGAAGTCGTTACAATCTGCAGCAAATGAAGATTGGGTTGAGTCTCCTGTCTCAGGTTCCTCATACACAAGCAGTCCGAATATCGACACACAAGTTGTAAGGGAGAAAGGGCACGTGGTTCTGTGCCCCCTTTTCAGAGTCTCTTGACCATAACTAGTACAAACTAGCCACAACCTCGACCTGCTGACCCGTGAGATCGGAAGCCAGCTCTTTTGCTAACTCCTTCTCCCGATTCGATTTCTGGAGTTGTCGTCCACGAGCTGCGCCCTCTTCCCAGATCTCCGCCAGGAAATACTGATCGCGATACCGATTGAAAACCAACTTGGTCTTATTCGCAGGCTTATGGTTTTCCGCGGCATTGCTAGCTACCATCATGCGTGTGGCGCCATCTTGTGCCTGCAGGAGCAGTATTTGGGGAGCACCGCTGATGGCTCCAATGGTGTAGGCTCCGGCTGAAAGTGTCTTTTCCCCCGCCGTGAAGTTAAAAGGAACATTCGCGCGCAAATTGCTGGTCTGTGCGATTGCCGACCCTGTTACCAGGAGCAGACTCAACAGGCTGACTAGACTGACCGCTTGCCGTTTCATAAATTCTCCCCGGGTCGGGAATGATGGAGGTCGCGCATCCCAATCTCACACTCTGTGCGTTTCCTTCTCCACCCACAACCGTTAGATTTGACTTCTATCGCAGGGGTAATTGCACGCAGCGTGCCACGTTTAGGTCGAATTCACTATTCGCGCGTTGCAGCTTGCAACTTATTGATTAGGGGAACAATTCGTCGGCACGACAGTCCGTCGGAAGAGGTTAAGCGGAAGTCTTAGCTCCACGTTCACAAACCCAAAGGTTAATGGACTCGCCTTGCGGTTGATCTCAAAGCGGAGGGATCTGGAAATTTGCGCATAGTGACGAGAGACAGAAATTCCTCATAAATTCGGCAGAATCCATTCTTTATCTTTGTTACTTAACGAGGAGATCGACGTGTCGTCAAAACCTCGCCAAACCCCAAACGCCAGTTCCGTGACCATTCATAGTGGATGACCTTCCAGCCCGTCCGCTGCCGTGAAAACCTCATAACCCTGGCTTTCCAAAACTGCCCTTACGACTTCGCGTATGGACGGTTCGTCATCCACGACCAGGATGCGATAGGGGAAGTGATGTACCTGCGCTTCTGCGACGAATGTACCTTCATACGGAGCGGCTGGCTGTCCTGCCGCCGCAGTCCATTTCGGCATTTTCTGAATGGCTAATTCTAGCGAAACGGTCTTATCCCAATTTTCTCCGTGGCTAGTAGGCATGGGACACCCCCATTTCTCAAGAAGGTTTCAGGGAGTGGAAATCATACCCGGCACGAAGTCGGCAAATCTGGTCAAATTTGCACATTGGCGCCCAGGTACCGGAATCCTGGTCAACTGGATGGTTAGGGCCGACGGATGAGCAAAACGGAGCAGCAATAACTCACGATCTTCGCAATAGTTGATTGGATACAAACTGAGGATTAGGAGTCACCATGTTAGGTTACGGTTTAGTGGGAACAGTTGTCGTAGTTCTGCTGATTATTGTTGTCCTGCGCTCTATTTGAAGCTGCGGCGATGGACAAAAAGGAAATCAACTCTCCGAACTTGACCGCCAACTTTCTCTTTTGGGTCTGTGGCGTTGGCGGTATATTGCTGTTCGCTCTGCTGGGACCCTTCGTTTGGAAGGCTTTCTGAGTGGTTTGAAGCTCACTGCATCTACACCTTCTGTAGGAGGCTACATGAAAAGAATTCTGGGAATTTGCACTGTTCTGATGGCGCTGATAGCGCTTACTGTACCCGTCTTGGCGCAGGACGCTGATGACAATCGCCGGCAAGGCGATCGCGACGATGCGCACCGCCAGGATAATCGAGGCTATGGGCACGGCCAGCAGCAAGCTCGCTTATCGTCCGAGGACCAGCAACGGTTCGACAGTTACTACTCGCGCTGGCTCGACTATCGTCGCACCAACAACCGGAATGAAGTCGAGAGCATGGAAAATCGCATGCGGGACGTGATGTCTCGCAACAACATTCCATCGAACGTACCGTTCGATCAGATCGCGTCGAACAATGGCCGGGGGTATGGCGACCACTACCGGCAGAGTCGCGGTCGCTTATCGTCCGAGGACCAGCAACGGTTCGACAGCTACTACTCGCGCTGGCAGGGATATCGTCGCACCAACAACCGGAATGAAATGGAAAGCATGGAGAAGCGCATGCGGGACTTAATGTCTCACAACAACATTCCATCGGATGTGCCGTTCGACGAGATCGCTTCTGGGAGGTAGCTTTTCCTAAACTGATTGCGAGCGAGCCGCCGAGGCCTTCGCACCCAGAGCGAAATGGCACGCGCTTCGGAGCGTCGGGATTAATTTAGGTTCGAAATTTGCTTGACGCTCCCGGAGCATGCGATGAGAGGCAGCGACGTGGAAAAGCGGCACTTTTTAAGTGTTGGAAAAGCCCCATCCCACCAAACACCGAATGGCTCTTTTTGGGAGCTACCACGATGGCCACTTGGAGTGACACGCCGCGAGAACTCCACGAAACGGATTTGCAACACGACCAATTCTGACCAGCTCTACGAAACACACAGGTCGATGCTGGAGATTCCCCTGACAAACCGCCTTTCATCCGGAGGGGGCGGATTGCGGATTCTGGCTGATTAAATATGATCGGCAACCTCACGCGAACACACCCTGTATATTGGGCTACCCATCAAGGGTAAGCCGTCTGTTTGGCGGGAACACAGTACTCTTGAAGCTACTGATAGATTCGCTCAGTTGCTGCGGCAATACTGTGCAAGATCGCCCATGTCGTGAGCCTTCGGCCACTCGGCACCCCAGGCGAGCGTGAGGCTCATCCCTTTTGCGGAATGATGGTGCGCGTAGTCCCAAATGCTGCTGATAACATCCCCGGACGCTGATGCCTCCGAGTGGACTGTGTTACTTCTGGCAGGAGCCACTGACCATGGTTAAATCCGTCACCGTCATGTGACCGTGCTCGGTGGAGTTCTTGTCCATGCCGTGCTCTTTCATCTCCTCCTTCGTGTCTTCCTTCATCCCGTGAGTTGTGGCATTTGACACAACACCAACAATCTCGACCGTATGCCCAACATGTTCGTCGAGTTTGACGCTGTCGCTTGTGATCTCCCAGGTACTGCCGTCTTTCGCGGTAAAACTGTACTCATTGGCATCGTCGCCTTTCTGAAGACAGCCCGTGAGAGTACGTGTTTTCTTGTGGGTGGCCTTTGTTGTGTCCTCTGCCGTAGCCAGTCCGACCGCTCCCGCAAACATGAACAATGCAATAACTCCCGTCACGATTTTGAGATTCATCATTGGCCTCCAAGAATTCAGTCTTGCCTTACACGTCGGAATGGTACGACCTGCCACAATGGCATGACTGGTCAAACTTGAACACTCTTGAAGTCGCGCCAGAAGGTGGCTCGCCTCTAAGAGGCGGAGATCACCGGAGACCGCATGGAAAATCTGGGATCACCAGCGGAGTCTGCTTGGCGCTGTCAGAATCGCGTGCGGAGTCGCGTTTTCCTGACATCGGGTACGAAAAAAGGCTGAACCCTTGTGAGTCCAGCCTGAAAGGCCGGGGCATCTGGGGGTACAGCATACTAACCCGACCGTCAGGGTCGAACGTCGGCGTTTCCGACACTAACCCATGACCGCGAACGGGGGGAGGGCTCCCAGACTAAGACACAGTACCGGTTAACCGTTTCCAGAGCTGTTCAGTTTTGTACGCTTTCAAAAGCGTCTTCGTACTTACAGTTTCAGCAGTCTGTCAAAAAAGGAACGATACCGCTGTAGAGAAACCCGCAGCTTCCTCAGTGGAACGTTGTCACCACTGTCCCGTTGCTTTTCCAAAGCGAATGGTGCAGGTAAACCACTAGAGCTACCTGGAAGTGATGTCTGGCGGGGGAGGAAGATTGCGGTGCTTTAGCCACTCCATGCTAATGTTCTGGCCTCCGTTGTTTTTCGGAAGGTTATCCAGATCGGGCATGAAGATTTGCAGGCCAGCTTCCGGAGTCATGCGGGTGTAGCCGTTGACCAACTGGTTTTGATAGTTGTTGAGATCTAGATCAAACCACGCGTCATTCGAGAGATCCACCATAGTGAGATCCACGTGATGCATGGTGAGTTTTCCGAAGTCGATTGTGCCGTCGTTTAGCCGCAGGAAGTTTCTCCATTGTTCGACGCGGGTCACAGCCCCTTCGGCATTTCCGTAAACTTCTTCGATATCGGGAGTGACGACGCGCACGTTCGTCAATTGTCCGTGGATATGCGGCGGCGGAAGCAGTTTGAGCGTGTCGAAGAAAATGTCATTGCCGGAAACTTCAATGCCCGACATACCGTTGGGATGAAAGAGATCGGAGACAGTAATGTGCAATCCACCCAGAAGTCCTTTTAGCGGAATCTTAAGAACTGACAGTTTTGTGACGTGTACTTGAATTCGATTGTCATGGGTTGCGGCGACATTGCCAAGTAATTCGACTGGCATGGAAATGAGCTTGTGTAAAGTTCCCTGCAGCTTGATGTGGTCGTCTTCGGCAAGAAGCTTAATGTCTTTAAGCGGCGAGCCCTCTTACGTCTGCCGTATTGAGAAAATTACCGATATCTCCGATGTTGGCCCGAATCACCCCGCTTTTGATTTCCAGAAGAAACGACTCCGGGTCGTCGAAGCTTGGATTCGTATCGGGGCGAGTGCGAACCATATTTCCACGGAGCCAGCGGACGTAGATGCGAAAATCCGGCCCTTTTCGCAGCATCAAGTTGTGCGCATACACAGCCGTCGGAGAGGACTCAGGGGTGGAGGAAGAGGAGGCTCCGGCGGGCGATGTGTTCGCGGAAGTTTGAGAACCTGCCGGTTGGCTGGGGGTTCTTCTGGATCGCACGTGCCAGACCACGACCACCAGCAACACAATACAAACGGATGCGAGAATAACGAGCCGGGCACGCATACACCTACCATTCTATGGGAGCGGTGGTCTCGTGAAGAATAGGCCGACTATGGGATGGGCCTACCGAGCAGATCTGGCTAGAAAGACCAACTCCCGGTTTGTCGCTAGCCTTGATCGGAAACGCCTCGGGCACAGTTTTGGGGTGAAGCAGAATCTCGATCCGAGGTGTTTTCGATAAGGAGACTAGGAGGAAGCCGCTGGTGTTTGCGGCGGACGCGGTGAACTATGGGATTTGAACGGCCGTTTGGAGTGTAACAGGTCTATGGGCGGGCTCGGGAGAATGAGGTTGAGAGCGTGTGTGGTGGTGTCGGGACATGAAAAGGTGTCAGGGGAAGGTCGTGTAAGAGGCGGTTGGCGTGGGCTGGACACACGAGTGCATCGGTGTGCTCTGGCACAGCCAAGCTCTGCAATCGAGCGATGGGTCAGGAAGAATCGAAGTACATGCATGCTGTTAATTCTGCAGCGGTAAATCTCTGAATCACGATCATGCTTGCGCCGCAGCGCGGGCAGTGCCAGAGAGAAGGACTCTCGGACTGGGCTTGCTGAGGGTGAACTTGTTCCAGCATCAAGTGGCCGGAGCCTAGCAGTTGTCGGCCCAACGCCAGATGGGAAGCCCGAAAGCGATTGGCGAGAAAGCCGAAGTGACGGATGCGGACGAAGCCTTTGGGTAGCACGTGCAGAAAGAAACGGCGCAAGAACTCGGTGGCCGCCTAGCGTCATCTCACCTTGCTTGCCACCGCGGGCGTAATCCTTCCAGCGGAAAGTCACGCGTTCTGTTGGAAGGCCAACAAGCGATGATTGGAAATGGCTACGCGATGGGTGTAGCGACCGAGATAGCGCAACACCTGGAGGGGACCGCCGAAAGCAGGCTTGGCATAGACCACCCAGTCGTGGCGGTGGAGGCGGCGCATGAGTTGTGCGAACTGCTGTGAGTCGGCGAGAGCGGCAGCCGGGCCTGCACACGGTAGTTTCTTGCTGGCGGTGGAGGCGTTTCAGGCCGGCGAGGAACTTGCCGCGAAAGATACGACTCAGGACTTTGACGGGTAAGAAGAAAGGATAACGCGGGCGGACCCAGCGACGATGATCCGGCGAGAGCCCACCCGCGGGAACGACACAGTGGATGTGGGGATGCAAGACACCCACGCCCACAATACCCTGAGTGCAGAAACCACGCACGTCCAGGTCTTCTATCCGTTTTCACCCACTCTGTGGTTCTACCCTTCAGATCGTTCGCAGGCCGAAGCGGGGAGATGGTGCGGTCTCAGTCATTGACCAGACCGGCAAGCGGCTGAAGATTCCTGTATGGATGCTGTCGCCAGAAGCCACCAGCGATAGTGATCAGCGAACAGATTCATCTCAGCAAGGAAGCTCTTCTTTCTCTCGCCTCGTTGCTTTCTCTACGATGCCGGTGAAGATCGCGGCCACGATAACCTTCTGCCAACTGCTGTTGACGAATGCAAGGGAGGTCATCGTGGAGCAACTGGAACTATCGGGCCTGATGATTCGGGAAGAAAGCGGAATCGTGCCCGTGGATGCGACAGTGCGCGCCGATCTGGTCGATCTGATGGCTCGCATTCTGGTGGCGGTCTTTCAAGCGAAAGGAGAAAGGGTTGATGACAGAGCTTCTTTACAGTCCCAAGATCAAGCCGGAGCATCTGGCGCGCAAGGCGATCGTTTACTTGCGGCAATCGAGCGAGAAACAGGTGCGCTACAACCTGGAGAGTCAGCGCCTTCAGTATGAGGTAGCCGATCGGATACGAAACTTGGGTTGGAGGTATGTGGAGATCATCGACAGTGATCTCGGTTCCAGTGCGGGCATGGCGGCGGACCGTCGGGAAGGATTCGAGCGCGTCCTCAGCTTGGTAGCTCTGGGGGAGGTTGGAATCGTGGGCAGCCGGGAGGTCTCGCGCTTGTCCCGCACGGACAAGGACTGGTGTCGGTTGTTGGAGGTGTGCCAGATCTTTGGAACGCTGATCGCCGACGAACAACAGATCTACGATCTGAATTATCTGGATGACCAACTGGTGCTGGGAATCAAAGGGACACTCAGCGTCGTCGAACTGAAAGTGCTTCGGCAACGAATGCAGGCCGGGCAGGAATCGAAAGCGCGCCGCGGCGAGTTGTTCAAGCGGCTGCCGGTCGGCTACGCTCGGGATCTCACGGGTAAGGTTGTCTTGCATCCCGATCAGCGGATTGGCGAAGCCATTCGACTCGTGTTTATGAAGTTTCGAGAACGGTGGAGCATACGTCAAACCTTCCAGTGGTTTCGGGATCACGACATCGAACTACCCGCGAATCCGATCCGTGGGACAGAGCTGATTTGGAAGGTTCCCACCCAGAGCCTGGTGCGCGATATTTTGATCAACCCATTCTATGCGGGCGCCTATGTGTGGGGCCGCCGTCCGGTCAACGACGCTGCTGGTGGACGGCAGGTTGCAGAAACGTCAGAGCGCCACGCGTCGAGCGGAAGAATGCCGAGTCTTCATTCCCAATCATCACGAGGGATATATTGACTGGGCGACCTATGAAGAGAATCAACGAATGACGCGGCGTAATTCCGTAAACTGGCAGGGGGACGAATCCATGGCGGCGATTCGTGCCGGACAAGGTCTGCTGGTAGGACTGCTCCGTTGCGGCCACTGTGGTCGCAAGCTGCACGTACGTTACTGGGGCGGGCGAGGCACCCACGCACGTTATCTCTGCAAGGGAGATTACGACGACGGTGGGCAGTACTGCCTGGGCTTTGGTGGTGCCTCGGTGGATCGTCGGTTGGGTCAGGAACTGCTCAAGGTGATTTCCCCGCTGGGGGTGGAAGCTAGCCTGCGCGCACTTGAGGAATTAAGCGCCGGAGATGCGGCACAGCGCATCGCTTTGAGCAGCAAGCTCGAACAACTGGAATACGAAGCCAGAAAGGCTTTTGAGCAATACGATGCTGTTGACGCCAGGAATCGTCTAGCGGCCGGCGAGTTGGAGCGTCGCTGGAACGAAAAGCTGGAAGAGATAGCAAAGACCAAACAGCGACTGGCCAGTCTTAACGGAAAGCGCTATTCGTTGACCGCTGAGGAAGAAGCGCAAATTTTGGCGATGGGCGAGAACTTCGCTGAGATCTGGCAAAACGATCAGTGCCCTCCAGCACTCAAGAAGATGATCTTCCGCACCGTCGTGGAGGAGATCATCGTACGCACAGATCTGGAGAAAAAGGCTCTGCAGTTCACGATTCATTGGAAGGGCGGTACGCATACACAGCTCACGATGGAGCGACCGCGTTCGGCGACTGAAACCGCGACGCCGATGGAGGCGCTGGAGATCATTCGCCGGATGGCCGTGCGCCACGGCGATGATCAGATAGCCTCAGTGTTGAACCGGCTCGGATATTCGACAGGCAAAAACAAGCGCTGGAATCAAACCCGTGTGGCGACCGCCCGGCGCAACTACTCGATTGCCGGGCAAAAGCACGCGCTACCCGATCCGGAAACCGTAAGTCTGAACGAAGCTGCTCGGATATGTGGAGTGAGTCATCGCACCATCGAACGGTTAGTGGAAGCAGGCCTGTTGAAGCGTGAACAGGTTACTGCTCGCGCACCTTGGAGGATTCGTCGTACAGATTTGAACGATGAGCCAGTTCGAAGTGTCATCGAAAGACTCCTGCGCACAGGCAAGCTGGTTCTGCAAGGGGGTAGTTCGGAAAACCAACCTACCCTATTTGCTGAAAAAGAAGGAGATGATAATGCCAGGCATCATGAGTGAGGGTTCAGGAGCAGGTTCTGTCCCCAGGTGTGCAGGATGCCGATGACACCGATCTCAGCTCCGAGGTGCTTCGGATCGGATGCGATTTCCAGCAGGGTTTGCGCGCTGGCCGTGAACAACAGATCGTAGAACAGACGCGGGTTTTCCAAGGCCAGACATTGAGTTCGTGAGGCACGGTGAAGACGACGTGGAAATAGTTGGTGTCGAGGAGTTCGCGTTCCCGTGCCGCCAGCCAGCGCTGGCGCGCCTGCGCCTGACACTTGGGGCAGTGGCGATTTCGACACGAGTTGTAGGAGATGGCCTGCATAGCCGCAACGCAGACAAGCATCGCGATGGCCGCCGAGGGCGGCGGTGCGGCAGCGCTGAATGGCTCGAAAGGCTTTGAGCTGTTGATAGCCGAAGCTCGATCGATACCGATCCAGGAAGCGATCGCCCTGCGCGCGAAGAATGTCGGCCACCTCGAGGGTGGGCCGAGTCATTCTTGTTTTTTTCGTCTAAAGCGGCGGCTGACGTTCTCGTGCTGGACAGAGAAAGGCCGTCCAGCGGATTGACGACCGTCTGCAGGTGCCGTTGCGACAGATGCAGATACTGGGCGGTGGTCTCCAGATCACCGTGTCCGAGCAGGACCTGGATGGTGCGCAGGTCGGTGCCCGCTTCCAACAAATGGGTCGCCCAACTGTGGCGCAAGGTGTGCGGGGTAACACGTTTGCGGATGCCGGCCCGGCGCGCCGCTTCGCTACATGCGATCCAGACGGTCTTGTCCGAGATCGGTTGTTCGAGCGTCTGGCGCGAGAGTGCGTGTGGGAAACAGGTAGAACTTCGGCTTCCGCCATCGCCAGTACTCTCGCAGCGTCTCCAGTAGAGCCGGACTTAGGGGCAGATCACGATCCTTGCCACCTTTGCCCGCTACCACACGGATGATCATCCGTTGGCTATCGATGTCGCTCGACCTTGAGACGCGCGAGTTCGGCGCGTCGCATGCCGGTGCCGTAGAGCGTCATCAGCAGCGTCCGTCGAAACAGATTTCCGGCGGCGTTGATCAGACGCGAGACTTCCTCTCGGCTCAGCACTATCGGCAGCCGTCGCCGCATCCTTGGGATAGGGCAAGAACTCGCGGAACTGATGTCGCTTAAGTGTCTTGACGAAGAAGAACCGCAGCGCCGCTACACGGTTCACGACTGTGCCGGGCGTTAGCTTGCGCTCCCGCAGTAGATAGGCTTGATAGGTACGCAGTTCGTTCGGGCCGAGCTTGTCGGGAGACTTGCCGAAATGCTTGGCGAAGTCGCTCACCGACCCGCAGATACTTACGAGTGGTGATCTGCAGAGTAGTTGCGGCGCTGGAGTTCTTCCAGCATCATCTTGCGTAAACGGGTCACAGGAGTCTCCTTTCTCTGTGACCCACACTACGTCAGCTACCGACTACTCTTTGGGTTCACCCCACGCGTAGCGTCCGCCGCACCAGCGGCTTAGTCCTTGTCGGCAATTCGGAAACAATGCCTGGCGACGTGGTCGGTTTTTCGGACATTCGGCATTGCCCCGTTGTATCAGCACATAGGACCAGTGAGAACCTGCCATCCATGCGGCCATGAAAACTAGGCTGTTTCGGAGTGTTTTCCAGTGTCGGAGAGTGCGGAAAAGCTAGATGAGCAAAGAGTTTTAGACTACTGACCTCATAATTGACACGTAGAAGAGCAGTCTTAGTCAGTGTAAGTGCCTTATCCTGATCACTTGCCGCGCTCGAACAACCCATATTCCAGCGGGCCAGAAAGCTTCACACCTACGCGATGTGAACTTTTTTGGACAGACCTCCTCGGATCCAGGCGTTATTTTGGCCAACATGCGCTCTTTCCTGCAGAAGCGGTTTGGCGCTCAAGCATCTAAGGCAAGAATTCTAAGAATTTGCGCCGTTCTGATAGCGCTTATCGTACCAGTCCTGGCGCAGGACGCCGACGACAACCGCCGACAAGATGATCGCGACGATGCGCGACGCCAGGACAGTCGCGGCTACGGGCAGTGGCGCGCCTTATCGTCCGAGGACCAGCAACGGTTCGACAGCTACTACTCGCGCTGGCTCGATTATCGTCGCACCAACAACCGGAATGAAATGGAAAGCATGGAAAAGCGCATGCGGGACTTAATGTCTCACAACAACATTCCATCGGATGTGCCGTTCGACGAGATCGCTTCTGGGAGATAACTTTCCCAAACTGATTGCGAGCGAGCCCTGGTTAAAGCGGCGCATCGCGACGTTACGCTTAAGCATCCGAATTCACTGTGCAAAATTGACCATGTCTATTTTCGGATTGCTGTCATCATCAAAACCTCCCGTCACCTAGTGGAGAAAGGGGCTCAACTTCGGCGATAGGCCAAGCACGAGGATGTCCGCCAAGCCGCTGCACGGATTGTGAAACAGGTTATTGACCAGAAGAGGCCGAAGGTGGGCCTGTTTCATTGCGAAATCAATTGAGTCAATGACTAATATTGAGTGAGACAGCCCTAGCGGGCGGCAGTAGCATCTGAGGTCATCGATGAGCCCCCAATTTAAGAGGCTTGGACAGATTTATTTGACCTCGTTCACAATACTGCTAGCTTTGCCTATCGTGAATTGCAGCGGGCAAGATTTTGGTTTTTTGCAGCCGACGCCCAAAGACCTCTGCAAATGTTTGCCCACTGAGCCGGACATCGCTGATTATCGGCATCTAGCTAAGCATGTCCCGATTCCGAACATCGTTGCACAAGAAGTCTCGGTTGAGATCATTCTTACTTGGTCACAAGATTCGGTTATACCTCCCGACGCGCCACGCACTGGGCGCGAGCAGGAGGTTTTTCATATTGCGAACGCATATTTGCAGAACGCGAGTGTGAACGCACTTGACTGTGACGTTTCTATGGAGATTTCACACACTGCGGACAAGAGTGCTTCGCGGATGATCGTGGAAACGCCGGTGGATAGCGAATATTGTGCTGCTCGGCAAAATCTGCAAGGGCAACTAAAGCAGCATGGATTTGTTCTCGACTCGCAGCATGGAGGGGAGCTTCCGCAGGCGTTGCGCGTGGATGTCCTGGGGATGGCTTTCGAAGATTTTGAGCACGATCGTGGGCCTGTAGCGACGTTGTGGGAGCTTCATCCTGCGATTGTGACTCTACACTAACAGGGTAAGGTGCAACCGCTTGACTGTCTGCACTTCCTTGAGGTCCCGACGAAATACGCTGAGTAACTGCTTACTTAGCCGCCGCCCATCCGTTTCCCGTGGCTTCAGGCGGCGCGCATGGCGGAATAGAGTCGTCGCCCTAGCCGCGAGTTCCTCTCGTTTTTGACGTCGCTAGCCGCCATGAGCCAAACGGTAGCAGCTTCCTTTTTTCTCCAGCACCGCCGTCCGGGTTTGCCCCAAAACGCGATTGACGGGTTCGCTGGGAATCTCCAGTCCATTCAACATCGGCATGGCACTTTCCAGGATCACAATCTGAGGCTTGAGATCTTTAACCATCTGCACCGCTTGACGCCCGTCCACAGCCTCGCCGCAAACCTCCCGACCTAGATGGGATTTCAGTATCGAGGAGATCCCCTGCCGCGCAAAACATTTGCCAGATGTTGCAGTATTGCTCAGATCCGGTTTGGAAGAGGGCTGGCGGTTCGAAGACTCCCTCTCTCAAGGACAGGGCGTCCTCGAAAGTTTTTCCCGCAAGACCGCCAGCGTGGTACCAAAATAGTGACACTGCGTCATTACCGGAATAGCACACCGGTGCCCACGCGTACCACGATTCGGGGACTGCTTGCGAGATCCTTTCTATCGGGCGGAGCCGAGTGCGAAGTAAAAGAGGCGAGAGACTATGCACACCCGAAACCTTCCCCCTACCATCTCGGGTAGCCTCTCGCCAGAGCCGGAACCCTACATCAAAGGGTAGTTTGGCCTGGTAGCCGTTCGTGCAACCCCACCATGCTAATCGGGGCATGCTCCTCTGTGGCTAGGAAGGCGGCACCGCCGACCAGACCGAGAGTCAGGTCAACGGTTGGGGAGAGCGCTCTACGAGCGCCGTAAAGCTGCCGCAATGGCGGCGGAAAACTGATCAAGACATCGGAAAAGCACCGAGCCCGTCGGTTTCGCGGAGCCAGTTCTTCTTGCTTCCTGTCAGAAAAAACTGGGACCGATGCAATCGACGCACCGGCCCATTTGCACTTTGTGTTTGCCAACGACTCACGGACAGGTACAGCCAGTGATGACATCGGTGTCCAACGTGACCGCGCCATTCCGCGCCAGCACCCTGCCTTCCAGATTCACGCCGGTGGTTATTGTGATTGAGGTCAGCGCCAGGATGTTTCCCTTGAATACAGAGTTCGTTCCCAGAGTGGCTGAGCTGCCAACCTGCCAGAAAACGTTGCAGGCCTTGGCACCGTTGGCTAGGACCACATGGCTGCCACTTCCCGTCGTGAGCGTAGACGAGATCTGGAAAATGAACACGGCATCCGGATTGCCCTGGGCATCGAGAGTGACGTCACCGGAAATCGCCAGCGAGGACGTCGATGTATAGACGCCAGCGGTGAGGGTCTGCCCGACTAAATCTCCCGCCACCGCAGTGCCGCCGGCTCGTCCGGCAGCATCAATATAACCAGCAGTCAAGGCGATTTGGGCCTGAGCCGCGGCGCCGTCCGCACTATGGATCGCCCCGCCCGCCAGTCCCGGCGGGAATCCAGTTACGGCCGTGCCCGGACTGACTCCCACTTCTCCGGAGACTACGGTAGAACCGGTGTTGGTGACGGTGGATCCAGCCAAGACCGAGAAATCTCCCATGAGGGGACAAAGCGGCACCGGCGGTACTCCACCTGTCTGGCACGGACCCGTTGTAAAAGTCAGATGAAAGGGCGCAGCTATGGGCACTTCGCCCATGTCTTTGGCCCCTGTGGTCACCGTGAAGGTGAACCCAGTATCCGCCGCCAGGCTCGCCGAGGGCGTGAAGGTGGACATTTCGCTGACCACGTCATAGGTCACGGTGCCAGCCACACCTTCAATGAAAACCGTTCAACCATGATCTGCGAGTCCTTCGGCGGATGATGCGTCTCGCTAAACGCAGGCAATTGATCCCTCGCAATTCATCCGTGGAGTTTGAGTTTTTGAAGCAACAGGCTCCCCGGCTTCCGCACATCGTTACTTTTGAAGAAGAAGAAAAGGTCCTTGCGGCCGCGGTGCCTTATTTACGTGTGTTGATCGTCCTCATTCTCGAGACCGGCATGCGCTCTCATAAGGAAGCACTTTCATTGCGGTGGGACGCTATTGACTTCACGAACAACGTTATTCAGGGTACGGGAATCAAAAACGCGGGCCGGGATTCGGAACATTCCGCTTTCAGCTAGATGCAAGGCCGAACTGTTGCGTTGGCGAAAGTTATTGGGGGTCGACTCTCCATTTGCCTTCCCTAATTTCCGGAATCCAAGCCAACCTGCAAAGACATTCGCAAGACTTGGGCAAGAGCGCTCAAGGATGCGGGAATTGAATATTTCTGGCTCTACAACTTGCGTCACTCGTACGCAAGCCGCCTCAGCGCGGCAGGAGTCCCTGACCTCTTTGTCGCTCAAATGATTGGGCATGCGAGTCCCGGCATTTTGCAGAGATATTCAAAGGCAATCGACGAGTATCGGCGTGACGCAATCCGCAAGCTTGAACAGATGCGAGAGAAATACATTCAGCGTAGTACGACGGATTCAAACGCGGATTGATATTCCATCGAATCACGATGACCGGGTTTCGGGTTCTATTCTCCTTCTCTCAGCCCGTTTTGATCGACTTTTTTTCCGCTTCGCCTACTACAGTTTTTACTACAGTGGACCACTCGCGAGGGGATCTCAGACTGCGACAAACACAGCAGCTCATTCAAAACAAAGCGGGAAGCTTTGGTGGGCCCGCAGGGATTCGAACCCCCGGACCAAGGGATTATGAGTACCCAGGATGGTTCTGATCGGTTATGAAAATTCTCTACTCTACTTGATTCTTCAATCGCTTACCAGGAGCGGGTTTTGACCCGTAATGATCGACTTTGCCCCGTTCTGACCATGGAACTACTACAGTTTTACTACAGGCGTCACCACTTCAGCCCGCGGTGGAACTGTCCTCCCAGGGTTGCCGGGCCTCCCCCGGCAACCCGCCACCGCTTGTCCACAATGCAGAGTGCGTTTGGTTTTAGGGAATCGGATCAGTATCACCTGTCAACAGGTTGGCGCACTGCACGGTGGCGGCACCGAGGATGTTCGCGCCCCCGGTGATCAGCGATCTGGAATCGCAGACCAGGTCCATGCCGTTGCCGGTGATTTCGGTCAAAGGATTCGTCCCCGTCCCTACCGCGATTGTGGACATGTTGAGAGCGAGCAAGCCTCCATGGGCACTCCCCGTAATGCTTGAGCCGGCGATGCTTGCGTGGGAGCTATTGCTCACGAAGACGCCGTGGCCCTGGCTGGCGGAGACAGTAAGGTTGGCACCAGCGTTCAGAGTACCGCCGTCAGAAACGAGTACGCCTGCTGTGTTCCCGCCCCACGACTGGCCGGGATTGGTGATGCGGAGCTTGGTGTCGCCCAAGTTGAGTAGAGAACCACTCCCAACTGAAACGCCGTAGAAGTTGGTCCCAGTGGGATTCTCGATGACCACGTCAGTGGGTGTTGTGATTGGGTAGTAGGAGTTGAAACTCTGTATATCGACACTCCCGCTCCTACTAATGTCGATGCCGACTTGCATGTTGCGAATGGTGGTGGTTTGCATGGTAACGTGCCCCGAGATGACTGCAAGACCCGCATGCCAAAGAGCCCCTGTAGAGTTCTCAAACAGACAACTCTCGATGTGTACGTCGGAAATATCGACGACCCCAACTGTCGCATAGCCAGGGTCGCGGGCGGTCACTCGCGCGAGCGACGCCTGGCTGCTCTCGAAGACAAAGATTCCAAACGCGCTGGGCCCATCGATGGTCAAGTTTCGGAGTTGGACATCGATACTGTTCCGTCCAATCCCGATGTCCCCCAAAGCTGATGGCCCGGAGTGAATCGCGAATCCGTCGATGGTGACGCTTCGGGAGGCCTCGATCAACAAAACGTGGATGGCGAGACCGTTGCTTGGATCCTTGCTGGGTTGTTGTAGAGTGGCGCCCGGCAGTCCTTTCAAGGTTAGTCCCTGGAAGCCATCTACCCGGACGAATTCGGTGCAGGTTCCTTTTACCAGCACAGTTGTTGGTTCAGCCTTGTTCATTTTGGCAAGCGTTCGATTGATCGACTGGCCCTGGTCGCAATTCACGACGGTGGTATCGGCCATAACCCAAGTCGCGGTCAATCCCAGCAGGGCGGCGACCCACACTACTCTCTGGGTCGTGCGTACCTGCCAGACTCTACGAGCTTTCGATGCAAACAATGTGGTCATAATCTCCTCCCCATGAGCTAAGACTCCTTTTTCGTTCCGAACGTGTGCCGGTCTGAGTTGGGACTGGCGAGATCACGCCTTGTTGTAGGGCCGCGGTGATGGTGCTACCGGACACTGGCGGCCTTGTTGTCATAGAGATTTCGAAATCTCTCTTGCGCCGCCGCATAGCCCCAGTGGTTGAACGGAGACGTCTCGTATGCCAGAGTTCCGAACAACCGATCGAAGACGAAGAACCCGATCCCGAAGTTCTTGTCCATCAATCCGTCGTTGTTCAAGACGTGATGGTGGATATCGTGCAATCGCCGCGCCTTTAGAAACCAACGGCTGAGGAGGGGAGCGCTTGCCATCCAGAATCCATTGATATGCATGCGGTCATGCAGATAACTGAACATCAGGAAGCTCCACACCAATATCGTCGCGATGGAGAGAATCTGATCGGTGAAAGAGACTCTCAGCAAGCGGAGAGCGACTACCGCAATGGCTAGAATCACGCCGCTCGGCACAATCCATTCCAGGCCGATATTCCCGATGGCGACTTCGCCGGTGGTTGCATCCAGATACTGCTCGCTTGGACGCTGTTTTTGTAGGGGGCCGTAGAGAACGAGGTGATGTTTCATATGGCTCGCGCTAAGCCAGGGGATCCATCCGCTATGCATCAGGCGGTGCAGCAAGTAGCCAAGGAGCTCGGCGACCGTGATCGACGTCGCCACGCAAGCCGCGATATGTGTCAATCCACGCATGTTCCCTCCCCGAGTTCGGAAAACCAGGCCAATTCTCTTCGGGTCGCGATTCCAACCGCCCAGAAACCTTTCAACGCCGCCCACATTTCTGACGAACTCGCTGTGAGCCTTACAGCTAAGTTGTTCATTCCTTGATCCGAATGAGCGACCTTTGGCCCAAACTCCCTATGACATAGGCACGCTCTGTACCAAAGATGAGTGGATGAAATTTCCGACCAACTAAGCAGGAGGCAAAAACTTCGTGGAGAGAGTTAAAGGCTACTGATCAACGGAAGTCGACAGTCCAAGCTTCTGCATTTTTGTGCGAAGTCCTTCGCGACTAATTCCGAGAATCTCTGCTGCGTGCGTACGGTTGTTGGAGGTGTACCGAAGGACAGCCAAAATGAGTTTTTTTTCCATCTCTGCCAGAGACATTGGCTCGATCTCGGTCTCTTTCGGAGAAGCTGACTTGCGTCGTGCAATGCGTTCGTTAAGGGCGCTTGCAGGAATCTCGTCTCCTGGTGAGCACATCGCTACCAGACGAGCCATTTCTCCCTCCAGTTCCCTAACGTTTCCGGGGAAGTGATATGCCGACAGCAAGTGAGTGCATTCACCACTGAGACGAGGTGCCGGAAGGGCGCGCTTGGCTGCATAGGTCCGCAGAAAATGATTCGCCAGCATCACCACGTCGGCCTTACGCTCACGCAGCGGTGGGACTTTCAGGGTGACCGTGGACAAACGAAAATACAAGTCTTCCCGGAAATGTCGCTGTGCAATCTCACTCTCGAGATCACGGTTAGTGGCAGCGATGACGCGAACGTCGACTTGTTCGGAGCGGGCAGACCCGATTCTGTTGAAGTCTCCTGATTGCAGGACGCGCAACAACCGAGACTGGAGATCGAACGGCATTTCCCCGATTTCGTCGAGAAACAAGGTGCCGCGATTTGCAGAGCCGATCAGCCCTACGCGATCGCGATCAGCGCCGTTGTAGGCTCCGCGAACGCATCCGAATAACTCGGACTCAATCAGCGTCGCGGGAATCGCCGCGCAGTTCAAAACAACGAAGGGACCACCGGCCCGGGAACTGCGACGATAAATAGCGCGAGCAATGAGTTCCTTGCCCGTCCCGGTCTCACCCTGGATCAGTACGGTCAACTCCGTGGGAGCAATTTTCGCAAGCGTTTCGAGAACGATCGACATCCCTAGGTCGGCTGTAATGATGCCGTCACTGTCGCCTAGGGCGAGTTCCAGATCGCGAGCTTTCCTGCACGCACTCTCGACGGTGACCGCGGTGTGCAGTCGGGGTGCGGCCAAAGCACATATCTCCGACAACAACTGCTCGTGTCGTTCATTGAAGTGGTTGGAAAGTTCCCGGTTCTCGAGGTAGATGACGGCGAAGGCCTCATTGCTGACGATCAGCGGCGCACAGAGAACGGAACGCAACTGAAGTCTACGTACGCTTTTCTTGTCCCGAAGAACTGCCGATACTCGCGCGTCGTGAACCAGGAGCACCCGCCCTTCCTCGACCGCCATGCCGGCGATGGTAGTGCTGATCTCCATCTCCCGCTCCGCCAGCGTCTCGTTGCGAAAGTTGCGGGCCGCAGTAGCGTGAAATTCGCCTTTTTCACGAGCCACAACACAGCCGCGGTCCGCACCCAGAGCCTGTATCGTCATGTCGAGAATGTTCGTGATCAACTCGCCGTAGTCGTGCTCCTGGAGCAGATTGCGGGCGATACCGTAGAGTACGTTTTCCGTGTCGGGAGGACCTTCGCTCATAAGGAAGCTCTCCCGTTGTGCGTTCTCATTTCTTCAAGCCTAGGCGTTGAAGCAACGCGGGGAACCTGGGGTCGCTCCGGAGTGGATCTGCGACGGGTTCAGTGGGCAGATAGACCAAGTATTCGCAACGTTCTTCGTAGGCTTTGTCGAGCCAATAAAAGGCCTGATCCTTGTCACCAAGACCCATATAGACCAGTGCAACATAGAGACTCGGGACGTATTTGTCTTTGCGTCATTTGTTGCAACTGCGAAATGATTTTACGCGCTGCCGCCTGCTGGCCAGAGACAGCATAGAGGTGTCCAAGCGAGCGCGAGAAGAACCGGGTCGTGCGGTGCGAATGCCAGAATCGACTGGTAGGCATGCAGTGCCTGTGGGTACATTCCCCGTTGCTCGTAGGCACGACCCAAGTTGATTACTGCAACGGCGTAGTTCGGGTCAAAGGAGAGTGCCTTTTGGCTTGGCCCGATACTGTCGTTGAAGCTGTCTCGCCTGATAGTAGGCCTCTGCGAGCGCGGTGTTGAGCAGCGGCGACTTGGGCTCGATTGAAACGGCAATCTTCCGCTCGGCAATTGCCTGGTTTAAGTCCCCCATGGCAGTCAGATAGTAGGCGTAATACTGATGCGCGGTGGCGTAACGTGGCCGTAGTTCGATGGCCTTCCTGAATTCTTTTTCGGCTTCTGCGTAGTTCCAGTCGTACACGAGCGCAGAATATGCCAGGGACACATGAGCCTCTGCCAGGTCGTGATCCAATTCAAGTGCCTTGCGGGCGTTGAGCTTCGCCTTCGGGAAGGCCTCGCTAGGCAGCAGAGCGTATAGGGCGGTGTCGCCAAGAGCGCGTAGCAGTCCGCCAAGCCGGCGTAGGAGGGCGCGTAACTCGCGTCGTGTTCTATTGCTGTTTGAAAATAAGAAATGGCCTCCGTGAGGCTGTGTGTAGTGCGCAGATTCCACTGAAAGCGCCCCGTTAGTAAGCTTCGTACGCGGTGGGGTTGACGTGATGTTCGGGCTGTACATCCTTAGGGAGTGCAGCCAAGACCTTCCGCACGATGTCGTCCACAGGATCGATGCCTAATCCGCCACCGTTGGGATCTGCATCATGCCGATCTCCTGCGATGCTTGTTGGTCTTGCACAACACAAGTTGATCTGTGATTGCTATTTGATCTGCCGTCACGGCGGACCGCACCCGCTAGAACGTACGTTGGCTTACGACGCTTGCACAGACTTGCTCATAGCTGAGTTCGGAGTCTGCTGTTGTCAGCTTCGACCACTCCCAGCCTTCGCGGATGAAGTTCGCTCAATCGGGTAAAGATCTCTTCAGTCACAATCTCGGCTGAGGCGACGCGCGTCAGGGTCGTTGCCGAGGGTCTTGGGCTGCTCGATGGCCAAGTTGTCTAGCCGTGGCGGCCAAACCAATCGTAGGGATAACCTTGATCCCGATGTACACCAGCGACAGCTATGGCGAGCCCCAAAAAGCAGCTTTGCCAGTAGCGGGAACGATCGCGGTGCGGAGGAGGGCCCGGTCGTGGTTCTGGCGCAAGGATAGGTTCGGGGTCAGTTTCAGGGACCTTGGCATTGGGCAGAGGGTGTGGGACATCGAGCCCCGAATCGCCCTGTAAGCCCACTCGGGTCAGGATCTCCGAGAAGCGCACATCCGAGCGCAAGTTGTCGAAGGCGGACCCGACCTTCAGGTAGATTAATAGACCGTCGCGCTCGTCAGCAGCCAGTTCGAGCCAATGAAAGGCATCGTCATTCTTACCCAAGCCAGCGTACACGATGGCAAAAGCGACGGGTGGCACGAAGTGCGTGTCTGGATGTGGCACGCAACTCGTGCAAAATCTCGACGGCGTCTTCAGTTTTCCCAGCTGACGCGTACATTTGTCCCAGGAAACCTGACCAGAGAGGTCTTGCGCCCGCAATCGTCAGGGCTTGCTTGAATTCGCCGATTGCTTCGTCGAATCTGCCTTTCCGCCCAAACGTTAGCCCGAGGACAACGTGTGAGAGCGGAAAATTGGGATCCATGGCCACGGTGTCACGTAGCTGCTCGATCGCTTCCTCATGCTGACATGAGGCATAAAGGAGCAATCCCAGACTAAAGTGCATAACGGGCGAGTATGGGCTAAGTTGCCGCGCGATCTTCGCTTCCACGAGAGCTTCGTCGAAACGCGCCAGGACCAGGAGGTAGACCGAATACGAGAAGTGTGCAGCCGAATAACCGTGGTTGAGTTCGATCGCTCGCTTGAACTCCTTTTCTGCGCCTTCCCAGTCCCAATCAAAACGGAACTTCACCATCGCCAACGACAGGTGCGCTTCCGCGATGGTGTCATCAATACTCAAGGCTGTGAGAGCGGCCTCCTTCGCCTTTGGCATGATTTCGGAGGGTGCCCTGAGGCCATGTTCCCCTGTACCCATCAAAACGAGGCAATGAGCCAAGCCGGCATAGGTCAGCGCGGACTGTGGATCAATCTCAATTGCCTGTCTGGTAGTACTCGACGGCTTTCCGGAAATCCTCCCCAGTCACCTGGTTGTTCCAGAAATATCGACCCTTCAAGTAGAGATCGTACGCCCTGGGATTTACCGAAGTAGACGGCTTGGTCCTGCCGTTGGTCGCATCTACCGTCTCCGAGAGTGAAGGGTCCAGCACAGAGTTGCTCGACTGGGAACGCGGTTCAACGGATAACGATTCACTGGAAGGATGTAGCTTGGCCCGTATCTCACCTGCGATTGCAGCGGCTACTTGTGACTGCAAGCTCAGGATGTCGCGGAGGTCCCGATCGTAGCTTTCTGTCCAAAGATGTTGATCGGTTCGAGCCTCGATTAACTCCGCAGTGATACGCACGCGGTCGCCATCACGACGAACCGAGCCTTCCACGATGGCGTCTACCCCCAATTCGCGGGCAATCTGAGGAAGCGTCTTTTGGACATGCTTGTACTGCATAATCGACGTGCGTGAGATGACGCGCAACCCACCCGATTTTCGCGAGTGCCGTTATCAATGATTCGGTCAGGCCGTCTGCAAAATATTCTTGGTCGGGAGTGCCCAAAAGATTTTCCAGTGGCAACACGGCAACAGAGCGTATCGCGAGCGGCTGGGCGCTCATAAAGCTTTGCCGTCGTTGAAGATGGTTATCGCTCGCGAGGTTCGATTGCCTCAAGCGCGGCCCGTATTTCGTTAACATGCTGGTACCGCTGGCCTATCTGTTTGCGCAAGCAGCGGTTGATGATTTTCGCGAGCGGCTCCGATACGTGTTCGGGTAGAGGCAAGGGAGCCTCATGCAGAATCGCAGACCCCAACTCAATAATGGTGGCCCCTTTGAATGGCATTTGTCCGCTGGCCATTTCGTACAGCAATACACCGAGGCTCCAGATGTCGCTACGGGTATCACTCGGGCAGTGTTTCAGCACTTCCGGAGCCCAGTAGGGCGGCGTCCCTGCAATTGCATCCGAACTCTGTTTCATCTCCGGGGTTTCGAGGGAACTGGGAACCTCAACGCGGCGTTGAATTTTCGAAAGGCCAAAATCCAGCAGCTTTATGTGACCGTCCTGCGTGACCATCACATTGCCGCTCTTGAGATCGCGATGGATCACGTCATGTTCGTGCGCATGAGAAACAGCATCGGCGATCTCGATGCCATATGCGACCACCAGGTCGAAAGGAAGTCCGACATTGGCGGGAATGACACTCGTGAGAACCTGGCCCTCAACGAACTCCATGACAATACCCGCTTGGTTCGCTTCCTCCACTACATCTTTAATCCTGCATATATTGGGGTGGTTCAGAGAGGACGCAATTCGGGCTTCCGTATAGAGTTGACTGCGCGCCGACTCGTCTGGAATCGTCTCTTCGCTAACCAGCTTGATCGCGACGACGCACTCGAGTGTGGGGTCCCAAGCGCGGTAGACCACACCCATTCCGCTGACAGCCACCAACTCCCGGAGTTGGTAGCGGCTGAACGTCCTGCCCGCTGCTGAAGCATAGCCCGACAATCCGGGCAGATGTTAGATCGACCACACTAGCAAGTCAAACAATCCGTGTTCTGTCCTTAAGGCTTCAGGATCGATTCCTCATCCCACCGTATCTGGACCACCTGAGGCGTCGCCAGCGCCGCGTGTCCCTCTAAAGTATCGTCAACGACTGTACCCTCGTGCGAGCGGGCTATTTGTGCCGTTAATTGGTCCAGCAATGCCAGTAGCAGTTTGCGAAGCAGGGATCGCTCTGGCTGGGCCATCGAATCGATCGCCAGTCGCGAAAGAGCCGACAGTTGATTCTGACCGCTCAGCCGCGGCAGACAGCTCCTGCTTCTTTGCCATGCATCTATTTCCTGTTGGTATGCATAAACCGATCCTCCTTTGCGGTGGATTTGCCGATGAACGGGCATGCCCTCAGTTTGCTCCCATCGTTGGACCGTGCGCACATTTCGATTGAGGTGGTCGGCTATGGCCTTCCAGGAGTCGAAACACGTCGTGTCTGACTCTGTATAAGATTTCGCGTTGGGCATTGTCTCGTGCTTTGCACCTGTCTTTTGGTCCGTTGTTTTCATCTTGGCTGTCTTTCTGGCCTGCCCACAAATCTGGCAGTGCCACCATGAATCTTGGCGGCTACTTCCGCGTGCTTTTGCGAAACTGCTGCTGTTCAAGAGCCTTCAGCTGTACGGTTCCAGGCTTATAAAGGGGAGAAGCACGAGTCGTGCCAAAGTGGAGGTGGCAGGTTGATCAAGAACCAAGCGCTCCCTTCGCCCGCTGCGACGGCATTTCACATTCTGACGTTCAACCCTGCCTAGCTTGCGGACTTGGGTGCAGCAGTTCGGAACATACGAACCCGTCCCTGCACTTCCGACCGCCTGCCGAGGCTCGTGGATGTCTTTTCCTGAAGCGATTGGAACTCATGGTCTCTCCATACGTCGTTTCTGCCCTCAAGCGACAAATCACGACACTTAGCTCCTGTCGCACTTCGTCGCTTGCGGGCAAAGCTTCAGGAGGGTAGATCAGATGAACAGCCGCTTTGCTGTGAGGGCTGGCCCCTCCCTGCTGAGTGAGGCCGCGGTTTGGGGTTTCAACCAACGACGGCGAGTTGACCACACGCGTGGTCCTAGAGGCGGGTTATGTTCTCAAGTACTGGATGGGCACCTCGAGATTTGTTGTTCTTGCTCCTGGCGATTGCCGTATCCACGGCTGCCAGCGCACAGCTGGCGCTCTACGACAATTTCAACTCAAAGCACATCGACCCTTCGAAATGGGGCGGACTCCAATTTTATGATCCAGACCTACGCGAGGTGGTGCGCGAACTGACCGGGGAGGATCGGAGTCGCCGGCTACATCTTTCCCAAATCGCTTATTCAGCCACCACTGATGATAATGGTTCGGGTGGGGGTGGTTTCGGTGTCGCATTTCCTGCGCCCGGTGCCATTACCGAGGTATCGTTTGACGTAGTTGTCAATAAAGCTGTAGCAGTTGGTTGCGGCAGTAACCCCTCTGGACAAATCGTAACGGGCGCAGAGTTCCGGGGACGCTTCTTCAACACTGAGAGCTTGCCAACCAGCCAACTTGGTGATGTCGAAACCGTGATTGGCGCAAATCGAAACGCGACTGATACTGGACCTGCAATCGAAGTATTGGGCTTTTACGAGCGGTGCGACGATGACTTCTGTGGTGGTAGGACTACACTCGGTTTCCAAAGACTCGGCTTTATACAGCCGGGCACTAGCAACCGGTTTCACATCAAGTGGGATCAACCAAACCATCGATTTGTTTTTCAGCTGAACAATGGGCCTTTAGTTTCCTCGCCATACACTGTACCGGATACTTCCCAGCCATTCCTTGGGCCGATGAAAACCATCGACCTCGCACGGGTCGTCCCACACTGTACGACCACGCCTCGGCCATTCACGTCCATCGATGCTTATTTCGACAATGTCTATGTGAATCCCTCGTAGGCCAACACTGTCCCGAATATGTAACAGAGCAACGACTTTGGAGGGAGAGACTTTATGTTGAAGCGATTAACGATTGTGTTGGTGACTGTCGTTTTTTGGGGCATTGGCGCAACGACCGCGAACGCCCAAAATCGGGATCGGGGCCCTGTGGTCATGACGATAAACATGGATACTGGTTCCGACTTTGGTTTCGTGGTCAGTGCCAAAACCCCACTCGATCTCGTGTTGAGTGTGACAGCAACTTACCAAGAGATTCAAGCCAGCAACATCCCTGAGCGTGCAGGCGGTATTGCTCGCGAGATACAAGCTACGCGGCCTTATCTCGTTGGCCTTCAGGAAGTGACCACGGTGCGCACCGGGCCGTTTGGCGGGCCGGCCACTACTGTGGTGGCGGATGGGTTGACGTCACTAATCGCGAGCCTCGCGCAGCACGGACTTCATTACAAACCGGTCGCGATTCAGATGAATGCGGATGTTGAAGCACCGGCATTTGATCAGTCGTTTAATCTATTCGACGTTCGGGTCACAGATTTTGACGTTATGCTCGCGCGCACCGATCTTCCAGTTTCTGAGTTCAAGCTGGAGGCAGTTCAACAACAGCACTTCACGGCCATGCTCGTGTTCCCAACGCCGACGGGGCAATCGATCCCGTTCCCCCGCGGCTGGATTGCGGTAGACACGAAATTGCGTGGCAAGTCCTACCGTGTCCTGACCACACATCTGGAAACCTTCAACCTGGATTTGCAGGCAGCACAGGCAATCGAACTGGTAAATGGACCAGGTACATCGGACTTGCCGGTGATCTTGGTCGGAGATCTTAACTCAGACGCCAACAATCCAGACCCAGCGCAGAGTCCTGGCTACCACATTCTGGTAAACGCGGGCTTCCTGGATATCTGGAGCAGAATTCACCCCAGCGATCCCGGCCTTACCTGGCCACTGCACGGGGAGGACCCATCCACGCCGAGTTCTTTGGCGAACCAGAGAATCGACCTCATCCTCGCGCGAGGAAGCGGGGTTGAAGCTCGGACCATCGCTCTTACCGGAAACTCTTTGCGTGATCTCACGCCCAGTGGACTCTGGCCGTCAGATCATGCTGGCGTGGTCGCATCGTTTGACTTGCTGCCGTAGAATTGATTTCTAGCCGACAACCAGACGGGAGGCCAGATAAAGCTGCCCAAAGAACCGCCAATACAAGCATTGCAACAAAGGTCGACAGCCCTTGGGGATTGGGAGGCGCGACGACTCCAAGGAGGCTAACTCCTACAACCAAAAACATCAAGAATACAAGTAGCCGAGCAGCGGAGCCCCTTTCAATCGGGTTGGCCGCGTATTCACTAAAGGGATTCGGCGCCCCGTGCACCGGATCCCTGACACTCGGTTTTGAAGATCACCAGGTGGACTCTGATCGGATCTGAAAATTCTCTACTCTACTCGATTCTTTGCCTGCTTTCCACGCAAGGGGTTCTGATGCGTTTCGCTTCGTTCTGATCCGTTTGGGCCATGGATCTATCACGTTTTTATCACGGCAGGTTGGTGCGGTCGAGAGCCGATTGATCACAACCCTACTTCGCGCGTTATGGTGAATCCTGGTGACGACTTGTCCCGAAGGACAGGCACACCGTCACTTGAGACCTCCTGACAACTAGGGCTCACCTTCACAGTTGCCGAAATCCAAGCGTCATTGGAAGGCACCGAGGATACGTACCAACTCTAGTCGGGCCTGGGAGCCGACATTGTTATGGAATCATTGGCAGGCTGAACCAGGTCCGAAGCTCATTAGAAAGACAAACATCTCGGAGAACTGCTGCGCGGCTATTGGTCCAAATTCGCCAAAACTGGCGATCCCAATTTTGATGGCGCACCCCAATGGCCTGCATCTGAGAGCGACTCCGGGAAGTACTTCGAAATAGGAGCACACCTTTCCCTCAGCCCAGTTTCTGAAACGCGTCCGAACACTGGAGGCCACGGGGGCGCTGGGGGAAACATGTTA
>CAWJDR010000003.1:0-258766 GCA_963841655.1 uncultured Acidobacteriota bacterium
AGACGAGGCCCACCACCTTGGCACGCGGTCCGCAGCCCAAGGATGCCGCTACATAGAGCGGATTTTAGCAAAAATGGTTGCCGAGAGCCGTTAGCAATAGCAGCAGTGGGAGAAGAGCCCAGACCGCGAAATCGCAACATTCTTGGAGAAACTTATGAATCGCAGCGCAAGCATCTTGACCGCACTCTCACTTGCCGTTCTGTTGTTCGTATGCCCGGCTCATGCCGAACGAAGGATGGCCGCCAACATTTCCCTTTGAATTCACCGTCGGAACGATATCGTTCCCGGCGGGTCACTACGAATTCGTGCGTGCTGGGGACTGGGTAGTTCAGGTGCGCGATGCAGGCGGTCGCAGTCTGTTCACCATGGCCTCTGCTCCGATCCAGGAGAAGGGCACCCCTGAAAAGTCAACACTCAAATTCGCTACCGTGGGCGGACGGCACGTTCTGATCCAGATCTCGAGTGAACGTTCTTCGAGTGGGTACCAATTCCCCTACGGACACGCAGAAGGAATTACCCAAGCCCGAACCATTAGCGGAACCACAACCAGTCGCCGCTGACTCACAAATCGAACACCAATTCAAAATAAGGAGATAGTTCAATGAGCATAGTGCAGATTCCCGCTACGAACCTGAAAACCAAACCATCCGTATCGTCGTTCTGGCGCTTCATCGTTGCTTTTGCTTTTGTGAGTTCTTGTTTTCTGGGCGCTGTCGCGCAAGAAGGGCACTCGCACGTACAGACGCCAGAACAGAAGAAGAAGGCTGGTGCCCTGATCAAAACCGTCCGAGACGCGACCGAGCGCTTTCAGAACGTGGAGGTGGCTCAAGCGGACGGCTATCAGCTTTTATTCGGCTGCGTGAGCGGAGACAGTTCGGGCGCAATGGGACTCCACTACGTCAACATGGACCTGGTCAACAAGGGCGAAGTGAAGCTCACGCGACCTCAGATTGTGATCTACGAGCCCACATCCGACGGGCGCCTGCGACTGACCGGCGCTGACTATCTGATTCTCGCGGAGGGATGGGACAAGAAGCATCCGGGCGATCCGCCGCAGCTCATGGGACAGCTGTTTCACTTGTTCGACGCTCCCAATCGCTTCGGCTTAACGGCGTTCTACACACTGCATGTCTGGGCGTGGAAGGACAATCCCAACGGTGCGTTCGTGAACTGGCATCCCGATGTCTCGTGTCAGTCCTTCGCCGGCCAAACAATTAGTCGACGCAGCGGCATACCAGTCTTCCGGTTTACATGATGGGCCGGATCAGCCGCGATTGGCAGCAAGAGAGGAACACGACATTTCAGAAAAGGAGACACAAACAGTGAGCGCAACGCATGTTCCTATCATCGATATCGACAAACTCAATGCTTTTATCGGGCAATTCGTAAGCGATCTCGGGGCCGCAGTTCACACCGGCATGGTCGTCATCGGCGAGAAATTGGGACTGTACAAGGCACTGGCCACTGGCGCAATGACTTCCGCAGAACTTGCCGCCAGGACGCAGACGGACGAACGCTATCTACGGGAGTGGCTCGCTTCGCAGGCGGCGGGCGGATACGTCACCTACGACGACAAGACAAACAAATTCAGCCTGAGCGAGGAACAGGCCTTCGCGCTGGCAACGAAGACAGCCCGGCCTATCTGCCTGGGGCATTCGAACTGGCGTTGGGCTCGCTCGCTGCCGTTCCGCGAATCGCGGATGCCTTCCGCACCGGAGCCGGCATGGGCTGGCACGAACATGTTGACGGCGTGTTTCACGGCTGCGAGAAGTTCTTTCGCCCCGGCTACGCCGCGAATCTGGTGAACACGTGGATTCCCGTCTCTGGCAGGATGTAAAGCAGAAACTGGAGGCGGGCGCACGCGTGGCCGACGTCGGTTGCGGAAAAGGCGCTTCCACCATATTGATGGCAAAGGCATTCCCCAACTCCCGATTCTATCGGATTCGATTACCACGCACAAATCGATCGAAGGGGCACGCGAGATCGGCCAAACGCGAAGGCGTCGCCGACCGCGTCACCTTCGAAGTGGCGAAGGCAAAAGAGTTCCCTGGCAGGGACTATGACTTCGTCGCGGTCTTCGACTGCCTGCACGACATGGGCGATCCGATCGGCGCTGCGGCCCACGTCCGCCAGTCCCTGGCATAAGGACGGCACGTGGATGATCGTTGAGCCGTTCGCCAACGATCAGTTGAAGGACAATCTGAATCCCGTCGGCCGGGTTTACTACTCGTTCTCGACGCTGTTGTGCACGCCGTGCTCGCGATCGCAGGAAGTGGGACTCTGCCTGGGTGCGCAAGCCGGCGAGGCGCGCATTCGGGAAGTGGTGACCTCGGCCGGGTTCAGCCGCTTCCGGCGCGCGACCGAGACGCCATTCAACATCGTCTACGAAGCACGCCCTTAATTCGACAGGGGTGAGGATCGAGCAAGCGTGGCGGCTTTCGAATAGTCAGCCGTGCCGTCACGCTTACACCAACGAATCTCCGTTCTCTTGCCGAGGAGTCTGAGGATGGCCGGGCATGGCCATATTAATCGCAGAACCGAAGTGAAAGATCTGTAGATGTAGAATGTCGGAAAATTTGGCCGTGGCAGGAAAAGCATATGAACCCATCTACCAATGCAATTGATTCCAACGTGCACGCAAGCGCGGACCGCGACGCGCCTATCGGGAAAAACGGAAGTGCTTCCTCGCAGGTGAAGACTGTGCTTAACGACGCAATGCTTGCGCGTTTTGCATCGCGGGCCGCTTCTTATGACCAGGAGAACGGCTTCTTCCAAGAGGACTTCGAGGATCTCGGGCCGCGGGCTATCTGCTATTGCCAGTACCTCCGGAGTTCGGCGGCGCCGGCCTGACGCTTGCCGAGGTGTGCCGTGAGCAACGCCGGTTAGCTTACTATGCACCCGCAACTGCTCTTGCAGTAAACATGCATCTTTATTGGCTGGGTGTTGCAGCCGACCTATGGCGGCGCGGCGATACTTCACTGGAATGGATCTTGCGCGAGGCCGCCGCTGGTGAGATCTTCGCAGCCGGACACGCGGAGAGTGGCAACGATGTGCCGGTTCTTCTCTCGACCACAAAAGCGGAACGTGTCGACGGCGGCTACCGGTTCACAGGACACAAGCACTTTGGCAGTCTGACTCCGGTCTGGACCCGGTTTGGCGTGCATGGGATGGATCTTAGCGATCCCAGCCAACCGAAAATCGTTCACGCATTCGTGCCACGCGATACGTCGGGATACACAATCAGGAAAACGTGGGACGTGTTGGGTATGCGAGCAACTCGTAGCGACGATACGGTGCTGGAGAACCTGTTTGTTCCCGACCGTTACATTGCGCGCGTCGTCCCCGCAGGCGCCGCCGGAATGGACTCCTTCGTACTCGCAGTGTTTGCCTGGGCTCTGATGGGCTTCGGGAATATTTACTACGGATTAGCCAGGCGCGCATTGGACCAATGTATCGCCGCTGTGAAAAACAAAGGTTCGCTGGCGCTCTCCCGCTCGATGGCTCATCACCCCGAGGCCCAGCACGCCATCGCGGAAATGGTCATCGAACTTGAATCCATTGGACCTCATCTCGAAACGATCGCGCAGGATTGGTCGAATGGCGTCGATCACGGCGCCCAGTGGCCCTGCGAAAATCTTCGCGGCCAAATACCATGCGGTGGAGGGCTCCTGGCGCGTGGTGGATGTTGGATTGGATGTGATGGGGGGCTTCGGGATTTTCCGATCTTCGGGCTACGAGCAGCTAGTCCGCGATGCGCGTCTTGGCCGGATCCACCCGGCTAATTCCTTCCTCACGCATGAAGTGGTAGCGAAAACCGCACTGGGTATCAGCCTGGATGAACAACCGCGCTGGGGCTAAGTGAACTGTGTTTGAAGGCAATACGCGTGGGTGTATTCCTCCTTACGGCTTTGCGCGACTCGGAACCTGCCTAACCTCCAAGTTCCGATGTTTGTAAGGCGCTTTTTCAACGGGTTATGGCGGAGAGAGTGGGATTCGATTTTCGCGATTTCCCGCAAGTCGTGGTGAAAACTAGACATCGCGATAATATCCTGTGTTTATGCGGGTTTCAAGCACATTCTTGATTTTCGGACCTGTTGCCTGCGACGACCGCCAACGACCTCCATTGTTCCGTTTCGCCGGAAGTGTATGAAAACTATCTGAAAGGCAAGTTCGCTCTGGCCAAGCGCAATAACAAATCCAATATCGAGGAGAGCATTGCGTATTTCAATGAGGCGACCAGGAAAGACCCGACATACGCCCCCAGTTACTTGGGCCTGGCAACCGCCTATTTGAGCCTGACCACCGTTTTTATGGGCGGAGTCGCAGAACAAGCGTCCCAGAGCGGAACTAGCAGCGCGCAAGGCGCTGGAGCTTGACCCAGAATCAGCGGAGGCTCACGTGCTGATGGCGTCCATCGCGGAACACCAGTGGCACTGGGCAGAAGCCAAAAGTGAATACCATCGCGCACTCGATCTGAGGCCAAACGACGCGGGCGGGTATTCGGGACTCGCTTGGTGGCTGGATTGTCAGGGGCGTAACGAGGAAGCCTTGACCATGAGGCGCCGCGCCCGAGAACTTGATCCGCTTGCTATTTCTGGCGCCGAGCTGGCCTGGGATCTGTTTTATGCCGGCCGTTACGACCAAGCGATACAAGAGTTGCATAGCGCGCTTGCAGTCAAACCAGATGACGCCTACGCTCTCTGGATCCTGGGGTTTGCGCTCATTGCGAACCATCATCCGCAAGACGCGATCCCAGTGTTGAAAAAAGGCGTCTCGGTTTCCAACAATAGCCCAGCAGTGATTGGCCTTCTTGTGAACGCTAGCGCCCAGGCTGGCCGACGCGCGGACGCACTTCGGCTGCTGGGAGAATTGAATCGACGTAGACAGACCGAATACGTTCCCGCGGCTGCATTTGTATTCGCCTACCTTGGACTGGGTGAATACGACCAGACATTTGTCTGGCTTGAGCAGGGCTACAAAGAACAATCCAACATATTGCAAGTCCTGAAGGTGTTTCCATTCTTTGATCCGATTCGCACAGAACCACGTTTTATCGATCTCATCCACCGGGTCGGACTTGACCAGCCTAGCTAGTCCAACCGCCATACGAAAACTCATTGTGTTTCAAGCTCGACGTCATTCCACCGCAATATCAGGTCAATGAAAATCGGATGGCCGAGCAACCAAGCAGTTCACATTGGAAGGCGTGGACAAGCTGTCGTGAGAAACGCCTGTTTCACTGGCGGAAGTTCCGGCTCAGCTGGCAAAACAGGATTGCGATCAAATGAAACGCAAGATTGCATATTTCGTGACGAAGGCTGTGTGCGCAGGCGGCGCCCTGATAGTGATTGCGCTGATTATCCGCGAGCTCGGTCCTTGCAAGGATAAAGATTCTTCCGATTGCGATTCCGGCGAAGACCGTCCGAAAAGCACCGATGAAAAAGAGGCGGAAAAGAAACTCCTGTTAATCGGGTTGTGCAACTGACAGAAGGACCAAAGCTGCTGACGATAGCGGGCGGTCGATCTTGCCTTCGTCCCTATTACGCGCTCGAATGGGTTTTAACCGTCCTCAAGAAAACGGGACTCCACGCAGCCGTAGAGCGGGCACCGGCGCTCAATGCCGATTGGCCCCTTTTTTGCGCGTGAAAAACCCGTTAATCTGCGACCTACTGCACCAGCACCTGATCGACCAGCTGGCTAACAGCGCGATGCGCCTCTCCGATCGCTGTACGATGATCTGGCGTGCCGGATAGGTCTGTATTCGCAAACGCGATTCGTCCAAAGGGTGCGGACCGCAAAATAGCCCGTGCTGGAGGCTTTCCGTTGCTGCCGAAGAAGAATCCGGGCTGCGGGCTCACATATGCATGTCCCCAGCGGTTCAGAACAATGCCGGCAATATCGCGAGCTGCATCGAACCCGTATGCCGAGAACATCTCGCTCAATTGTGTGCGGATCTGTCGCTCGTAATCGCGAAACGGAGTAGTCAGCAGCTGACGGCGTCCCCAATCCCCCTGATGCTGGAGCGGCAAACCGTAGCGCGGGAAAAGGACTTTAAGCGTGAGCACGACGGGAGAGTCCGGACCGATTGTCTTTGTGTCGGTCGAAAATGTCGGAACCTTTCGAACCGCCGTAAAGCTCCCCAATCCTTCAAACCACTGGCAGCCCGAGATACCCAATTTGTACAGAAAGCGCCAGTTGCGCAGAGCTACGTTCGCCATCATGCATGGTGAGCGATAGAACTGATCGTAAGCTTTGCGATGGGTGTCAGGCAGGTCGCGAATCACGCGCTTCGTTGTCCAACAGCCTCCCGCCATGACAACCGATCGCGCTTTGATACGGTACAGCTTGCCGCCGCGCGTGTACGTGACAGTAACGAAATTCGAGGTGGACGGCTTGCCTTCATGCTGCACCCATACCGCCGTGCTCGCCAGTCGAATTCGAGTTGCCTGACCGGGGCGATCTAGCGCTTGAAAGTTAATGTTGTTACGGCAGACGGCCTCGAGCGAGTTGGGACCAGGAATCGAATCCGGGATGAGTCTCTTCACCATATGCCGCGCAATTCCATCGTTTCCGCCCGAAAACGAGAGCGCAGGTTCATCCATCGAGCGATCTACATCAAAGGCATAGATGCAGTACGCGGAGACCACGTCCGGTCCCGCTCCGAACCCGCCGCCCTCCTCGGCCATAAATGTTTGAATGGTTTCGCGGCTCAGACCGTAGGTGTTCATCAAATAGCGTTCCATCGTAACGCTATCCAACTGCCGCGATTTCTCATCGCCGGGATATGCAAAGGGTAATCCCGACGTTTGTTGCTCGTTGTACTTGAGAAGTTCAGAGCGCATCTTTTCTGGAATGGGCGCGCCTTGCAGCTTTTTCTTCCATGGATCAATCAGCCACATGCCCGGCTGATGCCCAAACTTCGCTCCAAAGTAAAACCCGATGGGTTCCCTTGCATCTTCAAAACTATTCCCCAAAGGAATTTCCGGAGAAGAGCTATTCCACTTCTGATATTCGAACTCACGCCAATTCAGGCCGATCAGCTCGAAAAACCTCGCCATGAAGCTGTGCGGCAAGGGCACCTGGAAATGATCCGCGCCCTGCGGGCCCACGATGCGCTGCCCATCGACCAGAAATTCATTTCGTTTCGCCTCTCCCCCGAACACAGGATGATTGTCGAGAACCAGGCAGGTAGAGCTTTGGCCCGGCATACGTTTGGAAAAACACAGCCGCGGAAAGGCCGGATACGCCTCCGCCCACCACAACGCAGTCAAACACCTCACCTGTGTCTATCGTGTCCGACGGAAGTGATTCAAAGATGCCATCGCGAATCTGGTGGCCCGCGTTCATCACTTCGAGAGTGTTCCCGTTCGAATTGGCGTAATCCCCAATGCCGCCGTAACCCGTCCAGTCATCGGAGTCAGCGGCCAGCAGTTGCTGTGGGGTGAGCGGGCCAAGCAAGACACCACCGGCAGCTAGCAGAGTTGAATTCAGGAAGTCACGCCGGCAAATCGGTTGATAGATGCCCAGCGTTCGAGCGTGCTTCTTCTCGTGCGACACTACAGTCCTTTTCTCCAGTTCAGGTCGGTATCATCCTAGGTTTACGGCAATGGTCAGATGACGATCCATCACGAGCTTTTGCGGCGCCCGAAGCACATAGCGATGCACCTCTTTACACTTGCAGTTCAGTGCACTTGCCACATACCTAGTCGCGAAAGCATATCAAACATCCTTTTGAGCGCAATTCGATGCGTATTTAGACTAGTGTATTCGCACTGTAGAGTGGTTAGGTTCCACTCACTCCAAGCGCCAACACGGGATCGATCAGTCGACACAAGGGCTGAGGATCTGCAAAACTCATATCCGAATCTGGCACTCGCAGAACTCTCAGTCCGAAGGTCAGGCTTTGTGATCAGCACGCAACAGGCGTTTCGTTGGGCCACCAACCCAACGACAAAACCCCCAAGCAGCCATCAAACTAGGATGTCGCGGAGGCACATTATCCCGACAAGCTCCTGTTTTGGTCGACAGTTGGGCTTCGCGTTTGTGGCATCCGCCACGAGACTGGGTGCTACTCGCTTCGTGTCCGATCGCGGACCCAAGATCCATTTCAGGACTGTCTTCGCGGCCAAATTTCGGCTTGGTTTTCGCCTTGGATTCTCAAAATTGCCGCAGCGAAATCATAATTTTGTCTCCGCCTCCTACCACAATGGCTTTTAGCGGTACTGCCCCCCACGATTTTGTAAAGAACGCTCTGGGATATTCCCGGGCTGTTCGGCAGTGATTTTCCTCAGCTTTTCCAGTTCGTCCACGCCGGGTGCTCCCTTTGATTGTGCGCGCCAAGAGCATACTGGAGGCCCGTTGGGAGATTGCAGGAAGCCCTTGGAGGGCTGGAGTGTGGATCCTACGCGCAGTGGGCATTTGAGAAATCCACGCTAAAAGAAATAGCACAAGAAAACATTGAGAAAGACCTTCCACGTTCTCATCCAAACATTCGGTGTCTGACTTGAGCGCATTCAATGTCCCACCCAACCTTGGCCGCGGAGCGCACGTCCTGCTTTGGCTCCGGTTAGTACTCCATGGTCGAATTCGATTTGCCCATTCACCAGGACGTAGTCCACACCCTTGGCCAACTTGTTCGGATCTTGATAAGTCGCTTCGTCAATGATAGTGGCGGAGTCGAAGACAGTGATGTCAGCATAGAACCCGTTCTTGATGAGGCCCCGGTCCACCAAGTGTTCACGTTGCGCCGGCATGGACGTGATCTTTCGAATGGCTTCTTCCATGGGCGTCAGCTTCTGATCTCTCACGTAGCTTCCCAGGAAGCGTGCCATAGAACCGAACGCTCTCGGATGGTCGTAGGGCTCATATAAAGGACCATCGAGGGCGGTTTCACTGGCATCCAGGCCAATCGAGGTCCAACGTTGTTTCAGGCCATATACCAGATCTTGCTCACTCGCCATGAAGTAGAGCGCGCCGGTCTGCGCCTTGTCGGCAAGAATGAAATCAAACAGGGCATCGAGTTCCGGCTTGTGTTCAGCAGATGCCATCTCAGAGACCATTTTGCCGTTGTATTTCTTCAGATCGGGATTGTTCACTCCAGCAATCATGACTCCAGATCCGCCGCCGCAGTCAAAGTAAAGATTCTCCCAGTCAGGGTGGTCGGCTGCCATCTCACCCTTAATGCGCTCTCGGATCTTGGGATCGCGAAGGCGGGCGAGGAACTTTTCGGTCCCTCCGTCGGCAACCCAGGGTGGCAGCGCGGACGCCAGCGCAGTTCCGCCTGCAACATACGGATACTGGTTGGCGCGAATGTCGAGGCCGCTGTTGCGTGCCGCCTCAATCTTCTCGACAACTTTGGTCATGGATCCCCAGCGCGGTTTTCCGCTTACCTTCATATGAAAGATCTCGACCGGGATTCCCGCCTCGCGACCGATGCGAATGGCCTCGTCAATCGCTTCCATCTCAGAAGCACCTTCGCTTCGCATGTGCGTGCCGTAAATACCCCCGTAGCGGGCTGCTACCTTGGCCAGTTCGATCAATTCCTCGGTTTTCGCGTAGTGTCCCGGTGGATAGATCAGGGCAGTTGAAATGCCAAAGGCTCCCTCTTTCATCGCCTGCTCGACTAGCTGCTTCATCTGCTCGAGCTCAGCAGCTGTTGGCGCGCGATCATCATCGCCGATCACCGCCTCACGAACCTGTGCTGCGCCGACGTACGTGCCGATGTTGATCGGTGTACCTTGCTTTTCGAGGCGCTTAAAGTACTCGTCCAGCGTTGTCCAATCCACCGTGAGCTTGTAGTGATCGAGGAAAGGCTTCAGCGGTGTTAACGTCTTCTCGTTGTGTGGCGCAATAGAAGCGCCCTCGCCGGTGATCTCGCTGGTAATGCCTTGGGCCAGTTTGCTGATCGAGCGGTTGTCAATGAGCAGGGGATATTCGGATTGACCTAGCATGTCGATAAAGCCGGGCGAGACGATGCGGTTGGTAGCATCAATCACCTTGGTGGCATTTGCGCCATCAAGCTTGCCAATTGCCGCAATGCGGTCGCCCCGGATGCCGATGTCGGCTGCGTACCAGGGATTGCCGCTTCCATCGAGGATGTGGCCATTGCGGATAATCACATCGAAGGTGGAGGAGTTCTGGGCCGGTTGAGCTTGGGTCTTCGCGGTCACGATCGGGAAGACGGCAAATGAGGCAATAATGACTAGAATGACGATGCTCACTGCATGTTTGCGATTCACGCTTGCGGTCCTCGTTGAATCCTTGAATTCGGAAGCAGGGTCACATTACGCTCACGGTGGGATTCGCTGTGAACGTTTCCTGTCGTTCGGTCAACGAATCAACGCGTTTTCGCGCCACCTGGTATCCAAGTCCCGGCGAGGTGGGAACTTGGATTGTGCCCTGCTGTGTAACTTCCACCTCGGGTTCGATGATGTCTTCATCCCAGTAGCGCTGGCTGGCGGACACGTCGCCCGGCAGGATAAATCCTGGCAGAGCGGACATTGCGATGTTGTGTGCGCGTCCAATGCCGCTTTCCAGCATTCCACCGCACCATACCGGAATCTGGTTCTGCCGGCAGAATTCCTCAATCCGTCGCGCTTCGGTATGGCCGCCCACCCTCCCCAGTTTGATATTGAGAATGCGACATGACTTCATGGCGATTGCCGCTTCGGTGTGACCCAAATTGTGGATGGATTCGTCGAGGCAAATTGGAGTCTGCAATTTGGCCTGGAGGTGGGCGTGCTGGTAAAAGTCGTCCCAAGCGAGCGGTTGCTCGATCATCATCAGATCGTATTCATCAAACTCCCGCAGGTGGGCAATGTCCCTCAAACCGTACGCCGAGTTGGCATCCACCATGAGCCTGATGTTAGGAAAGTGTTGCCGGAGAGTTCGCACCGGCTTCTGGTCATTGCCGGGTTTGATTTTGATCTTGATGCGTTGGTACCCAGCCGCAAGTTCCGCTTCAACAGAGCGCACAAGCGCATCGACGGTCCGGTTGATGCCAATGGAGACTCCGCAGGCAATCTCTTCCATACGGCCCCCCAAAACAACCGCCAGCGGAAGCTTCTTTTGCTGGGCCTCCAGGTCCCAGATTGCATTCTCGACCGCAGCCTTCGCCATCTCGTGCCCTCGCACTGGGGCAACCAGAGTTGGAATTTCCGTGGCCGAGGTCACTTCTTTCCCCAGCACCAAAGGAATGATGAAATCGCGCAGGATGATCCATGCGGTATCCGTAGTCTCTGAGTTGTAAAACGGCCCCTCGACCGCGGTGACCTCTCCCCAGCCGGTTGCGCCGTCTGATTTCACTTCCACCAGAAGGATGCGCCGTTTTTGGAGGATCCCGAAACTGGTCTCAAACGGTGCTTTCAGACGCAGCCTGATCTCACGGACCGAAATGGCATCAATATGCACGAGGTTCGTTCCCCTCAGAATCTCAGGTTGAAGTTAAGCAGGTTCCAGTGCCAGCTGAACCAGGTGACACCCAGGCAAGCTAAGGCAATGGCAACGTCGTGGATTCTTGTCCAGATCCAACTCTGTTTATTTGCCCAACTGCGCGCGGCATTGAGCAGAGCGATGATGGTTGCGAATGCTCCGATCACCCCAAGGATCATGAGCAGCACAATCCATTTGTCGAGGTTGTCGTTGAATGAGCCGGGGTCGTCAATGGCCGTGGCTAGCGCGCCCCATCCGCCCAGAGTCAGAAGATCAAGCAGGCAAATGAGCCGCACCCAGAGGCGCATACGCTTTTGTTCCGGCGTTAGCTGAAGGGGGTGTGCGTAGTGTTTTCTGATAATCGCGGCCACGGGCCACAGCAGCAAGGTCAAAAGCATTACCGCGATGCTAGGGATAATGATGAACAGGTTGAAATACTTGCCGTCGCTCCAACTCGGGCGCTGGAAGATGAAGAAGGGCCAGTCAATCGACATCGCCAGCTTCCCGTTTGCATCCGGCTTGAATGCGGCGTGGAGCTGTCCATGCACCTCGCGGTATAGCAGAGGCGCGATTTCTTCATACTTTTTCGGCTCACCATTGGGGTCCTTCAGCAGTTCTACTGTGATGGTGTCATCGGAATTCGCCGAGACCTTATATTGGCCTACGAGGTTAAGCAGCTTCAGGAAGGACGTCTCGAATCGGCGACTTGCGATGTAGAAACCCGCCACGCGGTGGGCATCTTCCTTCGCGCTGGCGACCTTTTCCGCTGGCGGAGGCGTGAAAGGGTAGTAGCGGTCCAGGAACTTCTCAAAGATGTCCACACTTCCTTCGCCTTTCCCGCCGCTGTTCACAGAAATGAAGAACCCGACGTTCTGGTCCAAAATCAAGTGCAAGTAGCTGTGGAAGTAAACGGTGTCGCCGCCATGGCCGATGATTCGGTGGCCGTTTTTCGATTCCTCATAAAATCCCAACGCCATCGCATCAAGCCGCGGATCGAATCCCCATTGGCGTGCGTGCATCAGCTTGGCGGTTTCTGGCTTCAGGATGCGTACGTTGCCGAATTGGCCGTCCTGCAAATGAGCCACCATAAAATTGCACATGTCGACAGCACTCGTCGAAACGCTTCCAGCGGGAAATGCCTGCACAAACTCGAACGATTTTGCAGGTTGCGATGCCTGGACGTAACCATTCGACATCAGCGGCAACAAATCAGGGGGGAGGGGCTGAACGAACGTCGTATGGCGCATACCGAGCGGGTTGAGGATGTTGTCGGCGACATATTGCTCGAAGGGCTTACCCGACACGCGCTGCACGATGTAGCCAGCCAGAGCGGTGGCGTAATTCGAGTACGCAGGAATGGTTCCCGGCGCGTAAATGCGAGTCGGGGTGTGCGCCTTGATATACGCGTCCAAAGGACGCATCTGCGCGGCGGTCGGCACGAACAGATCTTTGGCCGTTTCTTCAAAGCCCGGTGTGTGCGTCATGATGTTGCGAAGCGTGATTGGCTTGCCGAAGGCCGGCGGGATTTTGAAATCGAGATAGTCATTGACGTCCCGGTCCAGATCAAGTTTCCCTTGCTCGACCAGTTGCATGAGGGAGGTCCAGGTGAACAGCTTCGAGATGGAGCCCGGACGAAACAAGGTGTCTGAGGGAGAGACCGGCTTCCGCTTTCCGACGTCGGCAAAGCCGTAGCCTTTCGCGAACAGGACTTTGCCATCCTTGACCACTGAGATCGTTGCGCCGGCGATGTCCTGCTTTTGCAGGTACGCCGGAACAAGTCCGTCGAGAAAGGCGCCGAGGTCATCGAGCGTGAGATCGTGAGTGGAGGCGGGAGTGAAGCTCGGTGCAGATGCCGGAACCTCAGGAGTAGGTTTTGTCGGGGTTTGCGGCTTCTGAGCGGAGCCGCTGACAGTGAGCGCAACCGCGATTAGAAGTAAAGTCAAACTTCGGACGACAAGCAAAGGTGCTGTACTCCGTCCGGCGCGTTCTCTAGTGAACATTCTTTCCTCCCGGTCGCGATTGAATCCCAATGGGCAATTGCTTCTCGCTTTTTGTTTCTCCACAATCAGAAGCTCAACTTGAGCGCAAACTGCATCACGCGTGGGTTGGAGGCCGTGCTGGTGATGTGGCCAAAAATGCCGGTGTCCGTAGTCGTGTTATCCGGGTCTGCAAAGACGGCGTTATTAAAGGCGTTGAAGAATTCTGTTCTGAATTCCAGGTTTGCCCGTTCGGTTAAGCGAAACAACTTCGCGATCGAAAGATCAGTGTTGAACTGACCGGGGCCGCGAAGAATTCCCATCCGGCTGTTTCCGAAAGTCCGTGCACAAACCCCTTGCGGATTGGGATCCGCGCACGTGCCGGGGGGATCCGGGTCGCCAATGTAGGCCGGGCCTGCTGGGTCGACGCAGTCTTGGTTAATCCAGTTATTGAGCCGACTCTGGACTGATCCGCCGGTGGATAACTTGCAGCCGGGAATGAGCTGAGCAAAATCCGTCGGGATGCCAAAGGCGTTCGTACCTGTGCTAGTGAGTACGGGGAGCAAATGGCCCGACTGGGCGGTAAGGACTCCTGCAAGTTTCCAGTTGCCCAAAATGTGTCCGGCCAGCGAATGGAGATTCTTAGGTCCGGGCAAATCATACACACCGCTGAATACGAAGCGGTGCGGACGAACGAATGCGTCCGGTCCGTAGTTAGACCGCGGGTCGTTGTTGTTTCCGTACACCTGACCGCCATTCGGCCCAGTCGTGCTTTGAAAAACGTTGGCCAGGTCGCGCGAGAATGTATAGGAGGCAAGAAACTGCAATCCGTGGCTGAACCGCTTGTTCAAGCTCGCTTGCAGGGCGTTATACCAGGCAATCCCGTTGGACTGAACGTCGAACATGCTCCCGGCGGAGAATCCCTGATAGGGAACTCGTAGCTGGAGATTTGTAAGTGTGGTCGTGGTCTCGCCTCGAATGGGATGATCTGGCGTCGCGAGATCGGCCTGGTTGATCGTGTGCCACGTCAGCAAATGTGTCCCGCGCATACCGGCGTAGCCGACTTCCAGCACCAAATCGTGGGCCAGCTGCGATTGCAGGTTCAGGCTGTAGCGTTGAAACACGGGAGGTCGCACCTTGGGGTCAATTATCTGGGGCGAGAGGAGTTCGCTTGTCGGGCTGTAAGGAAAGAACTGGGGGAAGGGACCAGGGTCGGGCGGCAGCGGATTCGCAAAACTACCGTTGACTGCCGGCTGCACGAGTCGAATCAGTCCGAACGGCTGATTGGAAATCTGCTGGAGGTAAGGCTGGCCAGTAGCGCGCTGGTGGTATACGCCATAACCGCCGCGCAGCACCAGGCGGCTCGTCCCCGGCAAGCGCCCAGGCGAAGCCGACCCTCGGATTCATCGTGTTCTGCCCCACGCCTTTAATCCCAAGATTGTTTCCACTCTTAGTGACTCCGGTCGGGGGAGTGCCGGGGAAATTGTCCGAGACCACGACCCCTGCCAAGGTGCCGGCGTCTGGAGGATTTCGATCAATCAAAGCGGGATCCATGCTGGCATTGCGCCCATTGATCTCTCCGAAGTCCCCGAGCCGTTCGTAGCGGAAGCCGAGATTGAGCGTCAATCTGCTCGTGACCTTGATATCGTCCTGGGCATAGAGATTTCCATCCCAGACCCGCCAATTGCGCTGCGTGATACCGGCAAGGTCTTGAGTGACAAATGGGTTGAAGGGCGCTTGTCCCAGCATGAGACCGGGATAGTTAATGAAAATCGAGTAGCCGGCGAACAGGAACTTCGACATGTTGTCCTGCGCGCGCGAAATGCCGCCGCCAAAACGAAAAGAGTGTCGGCCATGAATCCAGGACACCGTGTCCTGAAACACATAGGTGTTCTGGGCTAAGACCACGGTCTGGCCATCGCCGCCAACGCTGAGCCCACCTGCCACAATGATCACCGGCCGTGCATCGTCAAACGAAGGAACGTTGCTGCCGATGCCGGAATAACTGAGCGGAAACTTTTGATCGGTCCCTGCTAAGGTCCGATGGAAGCCAATTTCCGCTTGGTTGACCAAGTTGCCGTTGAACAAGTACGTGTGCGTCAGAGAGAAGTTGCGGAAGTTCTGCGGGTTCCTGGAAGGAGAACCGGGGAGACTTCCGGAACCAGCCACTCGGGCTGACGGAAGCGTGAAATTCGCCTCACTGTTGGAGAAGAAGAAACGGCCCTGGAGTGTGCTCTTGGCTGTGTGCAGAAAATCAAGATTGGTTACAAACTGGTCCTCGTAATAGCGGCAGGGAGAACTGAACGTAGAAAATCCCTCCGGCAAGCCTGTAGCGGGGTCGGTAATGATTTGCTGAGGATTCGGAATGAGAAAGTTCCCGTTGGGCAATTTGAGGCTGAACAAGGCCACAGCCTGGGGACTGATATTGGTTGCATCCACTGGGCGGCCGAGCACATCAACGCCGCCAAAAGCTGTGGTGGGTCCAACGGCGGCCGCCAGGGCGCCAGGAGAACGATCGTCCGTCAACACCGGCAGGATGTCGCTGGTGGAACAATTCTCGTCTAGCCCATTCTGTTGGCGGGTGCCCTGATACGACGTGAAGAACAACAGCTTGTTCGCGACGACTGGTCCGCCGAGAGCGAATCCGAACTGGTTCTGACGGAGAATCGCTCGCGGTTCATTGGTCTGCTTGCGGAAATAGTCGTTCGCATTCAGAGCTTCATTGCGAAAGTACTCCCACGCGCTTCCATGCCATCGGTTTGAGCCCGACTTGGTGAGGACATTGACGTTTGCCCCGGCATTGCGACCGAAGGAAGCATCATATTGGCTGGTTTGCACCTTGAACTCTTGGATGCTGTCCGGATTGGGAGTCGCCACTCCCCCACTGAAGTGTCCGCTTCCTTGCAGGTCGTTGATCTCCACCCCATTCATTTGAAAGTTGTTGTCGCTGGCAACACCACCGCCGGTGACCAGGGAAGAGTCCACGCCGCCTCTGCCAATCTCGCCCGCATTAAATACCTCGGCAGCAACTCCCGGCGACAGTCCAAGAATTTGTTGATAGTTGCGCGTCACTAGCGGCAGAGAATTAACGGCTCTTTCGTTCACGACGTTACCCAGGGTGCTGTCCTGTGTCGTCAATAGTTGTGAAGCCGCGCTCACTTCCACGGTCTCAAGCGGAGCACCCAATTCGAGGCGTACTCCGAGCGTGACGGTTTCGGTAATCTGCACGGGCACACCGTCAGTCACCCACAGCTTGAAACCGCCCTTGCTCACTTCCACGCGATAAGTGCTCGGTCTCAGCAGTGATACCTGGAAGGCGCCTACTGACGATGATGCCGTCGTCCGGGTCTCGCCGGTTGTGTGGTCAATCGCCTTGATCGTGGCATTCGCGACCACCGCACCACTCGGATCGGTAATCGTTCCGGAGATCGCTCCGGTGCCAGCGGTCTGTGCCTGGCTGATGCTCAACAGTAGAGCGAGAATCACCGCAAGGAAAAGGGGGCGAAAAAGAGTCCCTCTCAGAGATACCACCGATGATTGATTCATGCCCCCTCCTCACGATCACTAAATTTCAACTCGATACCGAGCCTTCGTGGGCAACGCGTGCCAGAGGCTTGGTCACTCGGAAACATCCGATTGTCCGATTGCGCTGTACCAGCGACGCCCATTTCGATCTTCTTGCTCACTTTGCTTCAGGATCTCCAGCGAGCGCGCTGTCTGCGTGTGCGCGCAAGCAACCATAATTGCGCCCACTAAAGACACCGGCGCTGCGTACGACCCCCCGAAAGAAGGACTTGCAATCGAAGCAAAACAGGACACGTCGCAGGCTTTCGCAACCGGCGTCTGAGCGCCATCGGTGATGCCCAATGTGGGCACTCCCTGCATTTTGGCTCTCCGCGCAGCTTCCACCGTCTCGCGTAGGCAGCGTCCGAAGCTGATGGCAATCAACATGTCCTGCCGGGTGAGGGTGCGAACCCGCCGCTGTACATTTCCTGCGCTGCCCACCGGGGCTTCAGCCGCCAAGCCCAGAGCCGTCAAGCCGTATGCAAGCTGCCAGCTAAGCGTCGCCGCCAGATCAATGCCCACCACCAGGATGCGGCGTGCGCGGTTGATGCGTCGCGCAACGGCAATAATCTTCTCCGTATCGAGGCTGGAATGCAGATCGTGCAAATTGCGCACGTCCATCTCGACGCTGTGCTGGATTCGATTGGCGAGACTTCGTTTTTCTCGGGAAGCGGCTTTGAGAACCGTATAAGGAGTGATGCGGGTGATGAAGTGGGACCGCAGATCGGCAGCGAAGTCCGCGTACTTTTCGTACCCCAACGCTTGAATCGTGCGCACGATGGTGGCCGCGTCCACACTGTAACGTTTCGCGAGTTCGCGGGATGAAAGAAAAAAAGTGTCGTCGGGATTCTCGAGAATGGCGCGGATCAACTTCTTGCGACTGTGATTCAGTCGGACTTCGGCCGAGCGGAAGCGTTCCTCAAGTGGAGTACTGCTGGGTGCATACCCGGAGTCGTAGTTGTCGGCGTTGTGGTTCGGCATCTTTAAAAGCGACGTGATCCGGACGGGGCGAGATGCTACAACACATGTTGCATCTTGTCAACAATTGTCACTATTTGATGCATCGACTCTAGTGCCTCAAAAGCCCAATGCGGCGATCGCGATGAACTTGAGAGCGGTACGCGAGTTCATTAGGCAATCCGAATGTTGATGCAAGCCCACTGAGGGCATTGTCGTCGAAGAGTTTTCGTCTACTCGTATCGCAATGCGACCATGGGATCGACCTTCGAAGCGCGGCGAGCTGGCAGGTAGCCTTTGCACGACTTGTTGGTAAAACGCGAGCTGACGAACAGAATTGGTAGAGGACGGAAGAGCAAGGTTGAAGGTTAAGAGATGATCCGGGTCGAAGCCGGCATCAAACATCCATGAGTCGTTCGAAACTCTTGACCAGCAGCCCGGCTCCTACCAGCAGAACTAGCGAGAGTCCAACTTCGGCAATCACCAGAGCGGAACGGGTTCGTGACATGTTCTCTCTGGAGACTTCCACGGCACAGGACCGACAATAGCGCTTGTCTGACTGTGCCTACCTTGCGAGCCAAGGTTGAGCAGTGATCGTTGAGCAAGCCAATTTTCTTAGGTCAGCTCGTTATATGATTCGGCTCGAGGTAAGCCGAATGAGCAAGTCACTCAAGCAATGGCTGTCCACGAACTCTTGGCTTTGTGTGGTGTCGCTCACCTTTGTTTTGATTGCACTTTCCTTCCCTGCCTCGCCGCCACAAACGCAAAATCAGACCGTCCGCGTGATCGCCTTTGGTGCTCACCCTGATGACTGCGACCTCGGCGCTGGGGGCCTGGCTGCTAAGTATGCTTCGCGGGGCAACAAGGTGAAGTTCGTGTCGCTCACCAACGGCGACGCCGGGCATCAGTCCCAGCATGGTCAGGAGCTCGCCAAGCGCCGACGTGCCGAGGCTCAGGAAGCAGGGCGGCGCATCGGCATCGAGTACGAGGTGCTTGATAACCACGACGGCAAGCTCTTGCCTACCCTAGAGGTACGCGAACAGGTCATCCGCGAGATTCGCCAGTGGAAGGCGGACGTCGTAATCGCACCCAGACCCAATGACTATCACCCGGATCATCGGTACACCGGAGTGTTGGTGCAGGATGCGTCCTATATGGTGATTGTGCCCAGTCTTGTACCGGATACACCAGCGCTCCCGCGAAATCCAGTGTTCCTTTACTACAGCGACCGGTTCACGCGCCCGCAGGCCTTTCGTGCAGACATTGTGGTGTCAATTGACGATGTGTTTGACAAGAAGATCAATATGCTGGACGCGCACGTGTCACAGTTCTACGAATGGCTGCCATGGACTGCGGGACAGCTGGAACAGGTACCCAAGGACCCTGAAGAGCGAAAGAAGTGGCTGGCGGCACAGCCCATCGCAGAGAGAAAAGTGCGTCCGGAATGGCGAGAGGTGTTGGAGAAGTATTACGGTGCGCACGCGTCTCGCATTCAGCACGCCGAGGCATTTGAGATCACAGAATACGGACACCAGCCAAGTGAGGAAGAGATTCGCAGGCTCTTCCCGTTCTTTCCGGAGGCAGGACCACGCCCCTGAATCGCTCGCTCACCGAGGACTTCTGAATAGCTTCCGTGTAGCCTGTTACTCGGAGACTACCCTTCAATTTGGTGAAAAATCCCCACAGCACTCCCTGACAAGACGCAGCGACAAAACATGACGCTGTGGCGGGTTTTACCGCGACGAAGTTATCACGTTTTTATCACGTCAGCCCCTTCTCCGAGGGCACTTCTCACTTTGCGACAGCCTTCAATGGATTCGCATCTCCCTGAAAACAAACTGGCGGAAGCGTGTGCGAGTCGAATCGGCACACAAACGTAAATCCAATAACTTGCAGGTCAGCGGATGACATTAAAGGCCACCAAAATCACCGTTAAGCAATCAAACGGAGCGCAGATGGAGCGCAGAACGGCCTTGCTATAAGGAAAATTCGGCTGCCTCCCTTCTCCGGACAATTCCGTTCCCGAGGAGCCTTGGAAATCTTGAAGTGGGATGATCCAGCGATTTGATCGGCGCTCCTGAGTAAAATTGGGCAGCCACCTCTTCCCTGTCAAGGTCCGCGCTAACAGTAACTGATTCACATTCAACGGCCATGGCAGCCACCTGTGGCGTGATAAAGAACTCTCGGAACTGGTATTGGACCCAGATTTCCCTCTCCGAACACATCCGTGGCTCCGTGGCTATCGAAATCACCAGAGTGAACGTCCTTGTGACGAGAACCGATTTCGTTTCAGCAGCTTGAACGTTCTATTCACATCTCACGTCAAGTGATCGGGATCCATTTCAGGTGTACGCAAGCCCACGATTTCCAGCGCCCGCAAAACGAATGCATTCCACGCAAACACCCGATGGTAGCCGAAGAACGGACGGTTCGGGCCGGTAGCAAGATATTCTTGGCTGGTGGGGAACTCAGGAGAGATTCTTGTCTCCGCCCAGAGTCGATTTTGGATCGCGTGGTCGGCTTTCGTCCATCCGTGGAGTTTTCCGGCGACGTACCCGCAGATCTCGGTCATCTGGGTTTTCATCAGCGAGGTTTTCCCCAATCGCGTCCGGGCGAAAGGTCAAAGTTTGGGCAGCTTTTCTCACTGGTTCATGAATGCGCTCATTTCCGGAATCTTTCCGCTGTTGGCAGCCTCGTCCGGCGGATACCCATTTGTTTTTTTCTCGGTCATGATGGCACTTCAGTTTTTCGTGGTCTTATTTGTTTATCCTGAAACCAAGGGCGTTTCTCTCGAACAGATGCAGAAGAAGCTGGGGATTGCTTGAGATGAAGCCCGTGGATTTTACCTATGAATAAAAGAGCCTTTATCAAGCTCTTCGCTGCTGCCATAGCGATCCCGGCCGTATCGCGCCTGTTGGTGTGGGCGGGAGGAGAAAGGCTCAAAAACTGGGCGGGGAATCTCGAGTACAGTACTGACCGCTTGTACGCCGCCACGTCGCTCGAACAAGTGCGGGACTATGTCAGGAAAGAAAACAGGCTGAAGGTGCTGGGTACGCGTCATTGCTTCAACAACATTGCCGACAGTAAGGACAGCTTCCTGTCGTTGAAGCCGATGAACGAGGTGATCGCAATCGACCCGGCGAAGCATACCGTGACGGTGAGTGGAGGTATAACGTACGGCCAGTTGTGTCCGTATCTTGACAGCAAGGGGTTTGCGCTACAGAACTTGGCATCATTGCCGCATATTTCTGTAGCGGGTGCGTGCAGCACCGCAACGCATGGTTCTGGTGAGAAGAATGGGAATCTGGCCACGGCGGTGTCTGGGCTGGAACTGGTGATTGCGTCCGGCGACGTAGTGAATCTAACGCGCGAACGCGACGGCGGTGCGCTTCGTGCGGCGGTAGTGGGGTTGGGCGCGTTGGGTGTGATCACAAAGGTCACGCTTGACATTCAACCCAAGTACCTGATGCGGCAGTATGTTTACGAGAACATGCCACTCAGCCAGTTGAAGGATCATTTTGATGCAATCGAATCCAGCGCGTATAGCGTGAGCTTGTTTACCGACTGGCAAAAGCGGCGCATCAGCGAAGTTTGGATCAAGAGCCGCCTCGAAGAAGGACAGACGTTTCACGCTACACCAGAATTTTTCGGAGCCAAGCTGGCAACCCGCAATCTCCACCCAATCGCAGAACTGTCGGCGGAAAACTGCACCGAGCAGATGGGCGTGCCCGGTCCTTGGTACGAACGACTGCCGCACTTTCGCATGGGTTTTACGCCAAGCGCCGGCAAAGAACTACAGTCAGAATACTTCGTTCCGCGACAGAATGCGGTCGAAGCGATTCTGGCGGTGGAGCGATTGCGCGATCAAGTGACTCCACACCTGATGATCACCGAGATCCGGGCAATCGCCGCCGACGAACTCTGGCTGAGTCCCTGCTATGAACAACCTTGCGTTACGATTCACTTCACCTGGAAGCAGGACTGGCCTGCAGTGAGCAAGTTGTTGCCCGTGATTGAGAAAGAATTAGCGCCGTTTCATGCGCGGCCGCACTGGGGAAAGCTTTTTACCACGTCTCCGGCGGAGCTAAAAAGTACTTACGAGAAGATGCCTGACTTTATTGAGCTCTGCAGGAAGTACGACCCCCAGGGCAAGTTTCGCAATGAGTACCTGAACAAGAACGTCTTTGGCAGTTAGCACCAGATGGCGTCGGCAACTCAAAAGAAGAAGCGGCAACTGGCATGGTGTTGGTAGAGACAATGCTTAGGGGGCCATGCCAACGCTCCACACGAGTCGGCGACGCACGGAACGCATTCACTACGGCACAGCTTCCGATCATGGCTGCAAGTGGCCGCAGCGTAGTTCTCGCGTAGGAGGTTCGTTCTGCCGAGCAGAGTCAGCGTTTGTGCAGAGTGCGGGCTGAGGAGGGCGGCCGTGCCGAGGTAGATGCCGGCTTGGGCATAATCTTTTTGTTTGAAGTGCAGATATCCAAGCAGGAAGTTTAGGTCGGCATTGGAAGGCGCCCACCTATAAGCGGTTTCCAGATGCTTCTGAGCTGACTCGAGTTCACCGGATTTCGTGCCACCCATCCTGGCTGAGCGGTTTAGCAACTTGGCCGTCACTCTTCAGTTTTGCGCTTATGCTCACGGCTTGACCGTGATCTCTTTTCCCAAATACCGCACGACCTTGTCGGGTTCGTCGGTTGCGTCGACGCCAACCCCGTGGTTCTCGCGGACAAACACGACGCGAAAACTTCGGTCCTGTAGCATCCCAGGAAAATGACCTTTACGGTCGCCGATCGTCAAGGTTTGCCCGGCGTCGTCCCAGTGAAACGGAATCGTCGCATAGACTCCATTTTCATAGTTGTAGTTGTCGTTCTCGTCTTCATAGAGCGTGAAATCTCCGTTTGCACCCCGATAAATGCGCAGTTCAATCGGATCTGGAGGTTTCTCTGTGCTCCATTCTTGCTCGGGCCCCATGGGCATGATCGAGCCCGCTCGGATGAATAGCGGAATACGATCCAATGGAGCCGGGGCATCGACGCTACGCGCTCCCTCGGTGACTGTGCCCATCCAGAAATCGAACCACTTGGACTGCGGAAGATAAAGCCGCCGAGATTGTGTCGCTGGATCAGTTACGGGGCTTACCAGGATGGCGGGCCCGAACATGAACTGATCGCCAATGTTTGCTGCCCGCGCGTCGGTGCGAAAATCCATCACGAGGGCGCGCATCGGCGTGTAGCCCTCGCTGGTGGTCTTCCACGCGAGGGAATAAATGTAGGGCAGCAGGCGATAGCGCAGCCGATCAAAGGTGACCAATATCTTTTGAGCATCGGGACCATAGGACCACAGTTCGTTCTGATCGGTGCTACGAGTCCCGTGAACTCGGAGGATTGGATTGAACGTGCCGAACTGAAACCAACGAATGAACAGTTCGCGATAGGCTGGATCGTCTGGGTTGCCGGAGACGAATCCGCCGATGTCCGTAGTCCAGTAGGGTAAGCCTGAAAGCGAATAATTCAGCCCGGCCGGGATCTGCTTTTTCAGGAATACCCAATCGGAGTTCACGTCGCCCGACCAGACTGCCGTGGCATTTCGCTGCGCGCCCGCAAAGGCCGAGCGACTGAGGATGAAAACGCGCTTGTCGTGGCTGGCCTCTCGTTGACCCTGGTACACGGCCGAAGTGGTCATGAGCGGAAACATGTTTGCGAACCGGGCGCCATTGCCGAGCGCGGTTTTATTGCGTCGCGAGAATCGTGGTTTCCTGCCCTTCGGTTTCCGGCTCTGTAGTGTCAAGCCACCAGGCATCCACTCCGATCTTGAAGAGAGCCTTGTCCATCAGGTTCCAGTAATACTTTCGCGCTGCCGGGTTGAAAGCGTCGTAGAGGGCCTGGCCTGCTGGATGGAAACCGCCCACCTTCGTTTTCGCGATAAAGAATCCTTGCTTCTCCATGTCGTCGTAGGTTTTGGTCCCGGGACGAAAATAGGGCCAGAATGAAATCATCAAGTGGAAGTTGTTGGAGTGCAGATCATCCACCATGCCCTTGGGATCGGGATAGCGCGCTTTGTCGAAAACCGGTTCTCCCATCGTGTACCACCAGAACCAGTCCTGCACGATGTTGTCGACCGGGATATGCAGGTCGCGATATTTGTGGGCCACAGCGAGCAACTCATTCTGGCTCTTGTAACGGTTTTTGCATTGCCAGAACCCATAGGCCCACTTGCCGAAGAGGGGAGGAGCACCGGTGAGTTCCCGGTACGCGCCAACGAGCTGGTCGAACTCTGGTCCGTAGATGAAGTAGTAGTCGATGACGTCGGCAACCTCGGAGCTGACGTACAGCGCGCTTAGGAATCGGTTGTTAAAGCGGCTGCGAGAGGTATTGTTCCAGAAGATGGCGTACCCGTTGCTCGACAAGAAAAAAGGGATGCTGATGTTGGTATTGTCCTGGGAGATGTCGACTGCTTCGCCCCTGTAGTTCCACACCCCGCCCTGGTGCTGGCCGAGACCGTAGAACGCTTCGTATGATCCCCAAAGATTAGAGAACATCTCGGAGTGGTGAGTGTGCTCTCCGTTCACGATGACCGGCGTGAGGCTGCGGCCATAGTCTTCGAAGAGCTTCTTTTCCTCGGCGTCGTTGAAACGAATGTTCCCATCTTTACGGGTAACGGTCACTCGCAACCGACTTGTGGAAACAACAACTGAATCTTCCCCGGCTTTCATCGACCACTGAGTGGCGGGCCAATTCTTCTTGATAACCACATAGTCTGGCGCGTTCGGAAACGACTGGCTGGCGGTGTACAGAACCCGGATGATCGAATCCGAACAAACCTGCAACTTCATTACTCCCGACTTAACCACGAAGCGGACCCCGTCGGGCTCACGTTGCACATCGGTGACCGGGTCGAGATCTTTCCATTGGGCCGTGGCAGGAATGGAACCAAAGAGAAGGAAGCCGACCGTCAAACGCGTAATCAGAGAAAATCCAGACATCCTAGGACACGAGACGAGAGCGAGCAGGTATGGCAACACGGCGGCATGTTAGCGTGGACCGAAACGCAATGCAATGAGAACGGTTCTATCTTGCGGCCTGAGAGCGGCCACTCGGCTAGCGGATTTGCAGGGCCTGCCTGGACTTGGGTTCCGCTTCGCGCGATTCGCGTTGCACGGAGAAATCGAGATTCCCGCAGTCGTACGCAGTCTGCTTCTCGGCAGGTTGTGGCGGCGTCGGTCGAATCCGGCGAGGCTCTCTTCCGAACCGAATCGGGTCAGTCAACCTTGTCGCTTTTCAGGGTTCTGCACGAGTGCGACGGCTTTCTGCTGAAACGGATTTTCAAGAAGAGATTCGCACAAAGGAAAGCTGTGCAGACGGTGTGCATGTCATATCATGTTGGGGCAAAGGAGCAGTATCAATCCCAATCTATGTTCACGCGAATCAGAGTTTGTCTCCTCTTGGTCCTGATCTCGGCCCCAGGCCTGTCCGGCGCCGATTTTGCCATGAAGGTGACCGACAAGAATTACCTCGATACTCAAGGTTTCAGCGTTTTTCTCTACGACAGCACGTACCATCCCGTTTTTGTGGACCAAAAGAACACGGCCATGGAGATGATTCTCCACGGCCAGCGCATCGCCACCAACGGCGACGTGCGCCTGATGCCAACGCCGGAGCAGTGGGACCTGGTGGCAACCCTCAAAGGTCGCCATGCCGACAAGGCGAACAGCCGGCTCACCGCCGACCTCGCTTTCCCGACGTTCGACTTCAGTTACACACTGGAAGTGGCAGCGGAGCCAGGCGGCGTGGAGGTCAGCATCAATCTCGACAAGCCGCTACCGCAGAAACTGGCGGGGCGGGCGGGCTTCAACCTGGAGTTCCTGCCCTCGATCTACATGGGCAAGGCTTACCTGGTGGACGGAACCAAAGCCGGCATCTTCCCGCGTACGCCTAACGATCCGATGACGAAGGTTTTGCCCCTGCCTGATGAACCGAAAAAGGCGTACTACCTGGAGGACTGGGATAAGGCCAAGGGATACACTCAGCCGCTGCCGTTCGCCGAGGGCAAGAGCATCACCCTGGGGGTCGACGACGCGCTGGCCCGGGTGAATGTAGTATCGGATACGGCCAACCTCATGCTGTTCGATGGACGCGACCGCGCGCAGAACGGCTGGTTCGTGTTGCGTTCGCTGATCCCTTCGGGCAAGACCACCGGCGCCATCGTCTGGCACATCAGGCCGGACGTGATTCCGAACTGGACGCGGCCGCCGATGATCGCGCACAGCCAGGTCGGTTATGCGCCGGGCTTCTCAAAGGTGGCGGTGCTCGAACTCGACCCGAAGTACAACGCCCCGAAGACGGCCAGAGTGCTGCGCCTGATGGAAGACGGATCTTACAAGCAGGTGTTCGAGGGCCCGATCACGCCTTCAACACCCTGGCTGCGCTACGTCTACTCGAAATTCGACTTCACCCCGGTGAAGGACCCCGGCCTCTATGTTGTCGAGTATGGAGACCAGCGTACGGCGCCCTTCCCCATCTCAAAGGACGCTTACGCTAACATCTGGCAGGACAGCCTGGACCATCACCTTGCGGAGCAGATGGATCACGTTTCCGTTCGCGAAGGCTACCGCGTGTGGCATGGCGCTTCGCACCTGGATGATGGCCGTATGGCGCCCGTAGTTGGGGAGCAATTCGACGGCTGGAACCAGGTCACAGCAACGGACGGGAAGTACAAAGGCGGCGATCACATCCCTGGGATGAACGTGGGCGGCTGGTACGATGCCGGCGACTTCGACCTCGAGGAGCCTGCGCAGCTGAGCGTGATTCAGAGCCTCGCTCTGGCGTATCGCGAATTCAATCTCACGTACGACGAGCTTACGGTGGATGAAGCCGCCCGTGAGGTTGAGATGCACCGTCCCGATGGCGTGCCGGATACGGTGCAGCAAGTCAAGCACGGCGCACTGCTCATCCTGGCGCAGTTTCACAACATCGGCCACGCCATCCGCGGCACTCACGAGCCAGATCTGCGCCAGTACACACAGGTGGGCGACGGAGCGTCGAAAACTGACGGCCGCATTTACGACCCGAAGCTCGGCCCGAACGAAGCGAAGGGCGACTACTCCGGCAAGCCGGACGATCGCTGGATCTTCACTACGAACAACCCGTATTTCCAGTGGAATGCCATTGCGGCGCTGGCTGCAGCGGCGGATACGCTGAAAGGCTGGGACGACGCATTAGCGAAAGACTGCCTCGAGACCGCGATCAAAGCATGGAAGGACGACGAAGGCTCACCCAACGCAGTATCCGGCCGGCGGCGGCTTAGGCGGAGAGGCTCCAGCAGGTGCGCCCGGAGGTGGTGTGCTGGCTGCGTCTCAGGGTGTGGTCTCTGGCGCTCAAGGCGGTCGTAACCCAGCGGGCAGCTCGGGCGCTCCGACAAGCTCTGGCACCACTAGCGCACAAACAGCTCCGCCGGCCGGCTCCGGCCGTGGCGGATTTGGCGTCGGACTGGACTGGGCTGCGGCTCTGGAATTGACCATCGCCACGAATGGTGCCGAGCCATACAAGTCCCGTCTGAAGGAATTGTTCCCTCAGATGATCACCCCGCAGCAGATGGACCTTCATGGTTGGACAGCAGTCCGGGCATTGCCTTATCTGGACGCGAGCGCGAAAGATCAAATGCGCGAAGCGGTGAAGACATACATGGCGGGTTTGGACAAGCGGTTGGACGCCACCCCGTTCGGCGTGCCCCCGAGCCTCGGCACCTGGGGCGGATCGGGCGCCGTGGTGGACATGGCCATCCGAATGTATTTCCTGCACAAGGCGTTTCCGGATCTCGTGAGCCCCGAATACACACTTCGCGCCGTCAACTACATTCTCGGCACGCACCCGGTATCCAGCACTTCGTATGTAGCTGGAGTCGGTACGGTCTCGAAGACGATGACGTACAGCAACAATCGCGCCGACAATGCTTACATCCCGGGTGCCGTGATTCCGGGATACATCATCATCAAGCCGGATTTTCCGGAGTGCATCGACGACTTCGGATTCCTGTGGTTTGAGGATGAAGCCGTCGTGGCCGGGTCGGCAAGCTGGGTCGTGGCCGGCAACGCTGCGGACGCGATCATTAAGGAATCGAAGTAGACCCCAGTACTAAAAGCGCCCAGCGGCCCGAGCGCTGCTGAGTGGACCGCTCAGCACCTGTTTGCAGCTTTCACGAAAGCCTCTCGAAGCAAATTTGAAGGGTAAAGCGGTTGAGAGCGACAGGTTTGTATTCTTGCACTCAGCTAGCTACCAGAAGTCAAGCGTCGCCAATATTCTGTCGTACGCGCCAACCTGAGCCTAGTTGCCTCGATGACAATGGTCCGTATGCACACGAGTTCCATCCCAGGTTTGCTCTTTCAATGCTGTGGAGGTTCCTTGACGTCGATGACGCGATCGGCGTTAACGTCGCGTAGTGTTTGCACAACACCAGAAGGCCAGCGAATCTCTACCAGATCTGCCATGAGGTTCGGTCCTAATCCGAAATGGATTGGGCCGGCACTCGACGATGCGTAGCCCCCAGCGCTCGACTTGTAATTGTATTGCGCACTATTCTTCGTGACCACCTTGATGCGGGCTCCGATCCCGTCGCGGTTACTCTGCCTGCCCTCGAGCCTAAATTCGATCCAGTGGTTGTGAGGGGGGCTTGTGTTGATCCAGATTTCCGCGGGCGCGTTGATTGCGGTCACGACCAAGTCGAGACGACCGTCACCGTTCAGGTCGCCGACAGCTGAGCCGCGGTGACGGGCGGGCGGGAAGGAAGTGAAACCCGCTTCAGCGGTCAAGGGTGCAAACTTCATGCCTCCGCGATTGTGGAACACAGTGTTGGGCTGGTCCACTTGCACGCCTGGTGCGGCCAGCGGTGACTGCACGTGCCCACGACTTACGAAAATATCCTTCCAACCGTCGTTATCAAAGTCCGCAATATTTAGAGAGTATCCCGCCATGGGTTGGCTGGCCGCGGCCATTCCGCTGGCGACGGTGACATCTTCGAATCCACCCTCGCGGTTGTTGCGATAAACCGGGAAAGTTTCATTGTCGAGCGCAACCAGGCAAATGTCGGGATAGCCGTCGTTGTCGAGATCGCGCGCATCCACTCCCATCCCCGAAATGAAGACTCCGTCTTCCCGCAGGGCGACACCGCGATCGAAACCGACCTCTTCGATCTTAAGTCCACCTTTGTTGTGAAAAAAGAAGTTAAACATCTTGTCATTCGTGATGAAAAGATCCATGCGTCCTTTAAGATCGAAGTCGGCGGCGACGCCACCCATCCCCTTGCCGGGATGTGCGCGAATTCCTGACTCGGTCGAAACGTCGCGGAATGTGTCATTGCCGTTGTTTAGAAAAATTTGATTGGGAGTTGGTTTGTACATTTTAGGATGGCAATAGTCGCGATGGCCACCCACTTCGCAATCGGGATCGTGCTCCAGATCCCAGCTCAGGTAGTTGACCACTACCAGGTCTAGCAATCCGTCATTGTTCAGATCCACCCAAACACCACCCACCGACCAGAGCGGACCGTACTGGAGGTCGGCATGATCCAAGCCAGCCCTACTTGTGACGTTGGTAAATGTGCCATCACCATTGTTGTGATACAGCGTGTTATGATGCACCCCGCCTACAAAGATGTCTTCATACCCGTCGTTGTCGTAGTCGCCGATTGCAACGCCATTGTCGTAGCCGCTACCTGCAAGACCGGCCTTGGTTGTAACGTCGGTGAAATGACCGTTCCCGTCATTTTGAAAAAGACGGTTGAAAAACTTAGGGGACGTCTTGTGCAGCGTTCGGATGTCGGCTCCGTTCGTGAAGAAGATGTCGAGCTTGCCATCATTGTTGTAATCGAAGAGGGCCACGCCACCCGCCATGGTCTCCGGGGCATAGCGCTGCGCAGTTTCAGAGCTGTCGAGTTGAAAATCAATTGGCTGGTATAAAAACTGAATGGGACTCGCGGCAGCCGTTCTTATGACTGAGGTCTGGTTCTGGGAAGGAAGTGGCGTCGAGATTACAAACATCCAGGCTAGTAACAAAAGCGCTAGTGTTTTTAATCTGCCCGATCGCCTCATCTTGTGGCCATTGTCGCAGCCCCGAATTATTCTCGCAATCGCAACCGGGGCGAGGCGCGAGCAGAACGCCACCTAACGCCCCGGCCGCAGGCAAGCTGTTACTCTGGGAGTTTATGAACCCCGCGAATCGTTAGAGCTGCACTAAGTCCTTGAGCATTTCCGGGTTGCGCACCACCGACACTAATCTGATATTCGCCGCTACCAACAATCCTGTCTCCCCCTTCGTTGACGTAGCTCAAATCGCGCGGTTGTAACGAGAAAGTGACATGCTGCTTCACCCCGGCAGAAAGGTGAACGCGGGAGAAGGCTCGAAGGGCGCGCAAGGGCGCTCCCGCCGTCTTGGGGAAGTTCAGGTAAAGCTCGACGACCTCATCGCCGTCGCGAGAGTCGGTGTTTGCCACATCCACTTCAACGCCCAGCATATTGCCGGCATCGAGCTCGGAAGCTGAAAGTTTCAAATTGCTGTAGGCGAACTTCGAATAACTCAGTCCAAACCCGAAAGGATAGAGCGGCTCTCCTTCAAAGTAACGGTAAGTGCGATTCTTCATGGAGTAGTCTTCGAAGGGCGGAAGTTGATCAACACCTTTATAGAAAGTTACTGGCAGACGACCAGCGGGATTGTTTTCGCCGGCCAAGGTCTGGGCGATGGCTGTTCCACCTTCTTCTCCCGAGTACCATGCTTCCACGATCGCATTGGCATGCTTAGCCGCCCAATTGATAGAGAGTGCGCTGCCGTTCATCAGCACGACCACCAACGGTTTTCCGGTTGCGCCCAAGCCCTCAAGCAGCGTCTCCTCCTCGGACGGCAGGTCAAGGCTGGTGCGGTCGCCCCCCTTAAAGCCGGGAAGCTCGACTTTCATTTCTTCGCCTTCGAGTTGGGAAGTGATTCCAACTACGGCAACGATCACATCGGCTTGTTTCGCCGAGGCGACGGCTTCGCGCGTCGCATCCTCGAGGACCCTGTACCAGACGAGTTTTGTGCCAGGTCCTCCTGCCCCATATTCAATCTTCAAGGAATATCGGTGCCCTTTCTCCAGACGCACCGTTTTGGTTGTGGGCTCGATGTCGTGTAACTCAAAATCGTCGACGACTAGCTTGTTATCGACCCAGAGGCGGTGCATGGCGCCAATCAGGCCAATGCGATAAGTGCCCGATTCTGTGGGTTTCAGAAAGCCCGTCCAGCGTACCGAAAAGTCGGAAAGTCCGGCAGGAGGTGTTAACGCCGAACGTCCCGAGTCACTAAGGTCAAGATCGACCACGGCGTCAAGCCGAGTTGTCTGCGGGGTTCCGGAAAACCCGTTTCCCGCGAAATACTCGCCAATCAGTCCTGGTTTGCCGCTGCTAGTCGTCAGCAAGGAAGCAGGAACCACGGTTTCGGGGCGCAGCAGGTTTGTACCGGGAACAAAGGTGACCTGCGCGCTCGCGAATTGCTTGCGGATGCCGTCGAGCGCGGACACCGAGCGTGAAGGGGTGCCGTTGTAATTGCCCTCGAGGACCCGAAGCGAATCGGCAAGCGGACCCACCACTGCGATCCTTGTCACGTGCGGGTTCAGTGGCAACACACCATCGTTCTTCAGCAGAACCATGGATTCACGGGCGGCCGTCAGCGCTAAATCGCGATGAGAAGGACTGTCAATTTCCGATTCCGGAATATGTGAGTACGGCACCATGGCAGGGGGATCAAATACGCCCAGTCGGAAGCGTGCTACGAGCAAACGTCTCAGCGCGGTGTCAATATCCCTCTCAGATAGAAGGCCTTGCTGCACGGCGTCCATGTACTTCACATAGTCCGAGTTAGTGGTTGCCTTAGTGAAGAAATCGGCGCATTCGTTATCCGTTCCCTTCTTTAACGACACTGCAGCCGCTTCAGCAGCGCTCTTAGTGAAGCCATGCCCTTTGAAAATGTCACTGATCGCATCGCAATCTGAGACGACATAGCCGGTAAAATTCCAGGCTCCACGCAACGTGTCTTCAAGTAGAAATGTATTCGCACAGGCTGGTTCGCCGTTTACTCGGTTGTAGGCGCACATGACCGACCCCGCAGCGCCCTCAATCACCGTTGCGCGGAATGCGGGCAGATAGGTGTCCTCTATATCATGCTTGGATACTCTTACGTCCATCGAGTGACGTGCTGGTTCTGGCCCGCTGTGTACGGCGAAGTGTTTCGGAGTTGAGATTACGCGGTAGTATCTGGGATCGTCACCCTGCAATCCAGTTACAAAGGCAATTCCCATCCGGCCGGTCAGAAATGGATCTTCGCCGTAAGTCTCTTGGCCCCTTCCCCAGCGTGGATCACGGAAGATATTGACGTTCGGCGACCAGAAATCAAGTCCTTCCATGATGTCGCGGTGTCCGGAACGTACCGCTTGCTCATGTTTCGCACGTGCTTCCGTGCCAATTGCCACGGCCATGTTATGGATGAGGGGTGCATCGAAAGTAGCGGCCAACCCCACAGGTTCCGGAAAGACCGTCGCGGTGCCGGCGCGGGCTACTCCATGCAGCGCCTCGCTCCACCAGTCATATTCCGGAATTCCTAGACGAGGTATCCCCCGTGATTGATTCACGAGTTGCGATGTTTTTTCTTCCAGCGTCATTCTTGCGAGCAAGTCGTCAACTCGCGCACTCACAGGAAGGGTCGGGTCGAGATAGAGGGGGACGTATGCGGACTGCGAAGGCTGTGCCGCGATACAGGACGGAAGTAAACATATTGCGACACACAATGTCCGACTTAGCCAGTTCATCACCCTCCTCCTTAAGTACTACGAAGTAGTGCAGTATTTCGCTCACAAGTTGGACATTCACCATCCAGCTGCGACGAAGATCAATTCGTAAATCTAAAATTGCATTGGACGGTTGCTTGTAACACAGTGAAAAAGATCGGGTCAAGGTTCCAGCGATTGCCGGCTTCGAATTGCGCGCCAGATTCCACATGGAATCGTGTTTTGTGAGAAGTAGATTGAGACTTACTTAGAGCATTACGAGGGCCTGTTTGCCGAACGACACTTGGGCATGGGCTGGCTGGATCGCAGTCTGTGCTGGCGAAAACATTCCGGATCCACTTCGATAGCGCCTAGCTGTTTCGGGACAATGGCTGAGCCGTTTATTACGAAGGAAACGAAATTAAAGCCAATACCAATTGGCCAACACCAAATGCCATGTCAGTTTCTTTTCGAGTTGCCGTTTGCGAAGATGCATACTTGCATCAGTTTTAAAATCTGAATCTTGTAGGAAATGTTCGCATTTCCATGCTGCATGAACGATTTATCCGCTCTCCCATACTGCGGTCTCAGCCGTCCACTCCTGGAATGCTTCTGGTCGTTTTAGAATAAGGTTTTTTCTTGACAACCGCTGCGCGTAGGGATACAAGGCTCGTACTCGCATTTCGTAAACGTTTACGAAAACCATGCGGATACTAGATTCGTATTTCGTAAACGTTTACGAAAACCGATGTGGGAGCGCTTCTGGAGGATGGCTATGAGTTCACGAGCGTGCACGTGCAAGTCGGGAACTGAGCTGCAATGGGGCAAATTGCTTATTGTCGGAGTCCTGTTTTTCTTGGGATGTGCACTGGTGCCAGGGGCATACGCGCAAGAAGCAACCATCGTCGGCACTGTCACCGACCCCTCTGGCGCTGCGGTTGCCGATGCGCCTGTAAAGATTACCAACATCGACACCGGCATCGTTCGCAGCATAAAAACGAGCAGCGACGGACAGTACGTGGCTCCCGATTTACACATTGGCCAGTACATCGTGCGCGTCGAAGCGTCTGGTTTCAAAATTGGCGAGCGCAAGGACCTCATCTTGCGAGTTGGTGATCGCGCCCGCGTGGACTTCACCCTCGCCCTGGGCAGCGCGCAGGAGACTGTCACAGTAGAGGCGAACACCATCGCAGTCCAGACCGATTCCGGCGAGGTTAGCGGCGTCATCACGGGCCAGCAAATCACACAACTCGCGACGAACGGCCGCAGCATATTCGCTCTTGAGTCGCTCGTGCCGGGCGCGTCCAGCATACAGTCGGATTTTCAGGTGCCGACTTCTGCCGGCGGCGACTTCAACGTGAGCTTTAACGGGCAGCGCGTCAGTCACAATCTCTGGCTAGTCGACGGTGGCGAGGCCGCGGACCGTGGGGGTGGCGGCGGTGCCGACGTGCTGCCCTCGATGGATGCCATCGCCGAGTTTCGTACTTTGACTTCGAACTACAGCGCCGAATATGGCTTGTCGTCGGCAGGCACCATCAGCCTGGTAATTAAGTCGGGAACCAAGCAGTTACACGCTGGAGCCTGGTACTTCGGGCGCAACGATGCACTCGATGCCCGCAACTACTTCAACCGCGCTCCGGCGAGGCCGACGGAATTGCGCTTTCATGATTTTGGCTTCAATGTTGGCGGCCCGGTGAGTTTCCACCCCAAGACCGGCAATCCGAAGACATTCTTCTTCTACAACATGGAATGGCGCCGCTATATCAGTGGGGGCAACCTCAGCCCGACCGTGCCATTGGCCAGCATATATCCCGACGCCAACGGTGCAGATACGGGATCCGTGCTGCCGGCTACGATTGCGGACGGCAGCGCACTTCAAGTGGTTGTCCCGAACGTTCCAGGATTTGGGGCGAATTGTGCACCCGGTACGCTTACGCCTGGATCGCCGTTCCCCAACAACACCATCCCAGATTGCGCCATCGATGCGAATGCGAGATCCCTGTTGACGGCGGGAATCTTCCCCGCACCAACCAGTGGATGGACATTCCAAGGCGGCAACAACTCGCCAACCACGGGCAAAGAAGAGCTCGTCCGCATGGATCATCAGTTTAGCGAGAAGTTTTCTGTCTTCGGGCACTTTATTGCGGACCAAGCGAGTCAGACTTACGGAACCACGCAGTGGAGCAACGACAACGTGCCGACCGTATTCAATACCTTCGGCAACCCGTCGTACAGCTACACGATCCATGCAACTCACACCATTAGCCCGACTTTGCTGAACGAGGTGGCTTTCAGCTACAACGGGAACCGCATTCACATTTTGCCGGCCGGCGTGTTTAAGGCTCCGGGAGATTTCACTTTCAATCGCATCTTTTCGGGCGAAAACGTGGACAACCGGATCCCGACCATTCAGTTGGGTGGGAGCACAGGAACCATCTACAACGTGAACTGGCTGCCTTGGAACAACACGGCGGATGACTACCAGATCCGCGATGACGTGTCCTGGACAAAGGGCGCGCACCAATTCAAGTTTGGCGGAAGCTTCGCCATCTACAAAAAGGTGCAGGACTATTTTGCCAATACCCAGGGGCAATTCGGATTTGACGGCTCCTTTACCAAGCCGGCGGGTTGTACTGCCGTTTCGAAGGCTACCGCTTGCGGCCTGGATTTCGCCGACTTCCTGCTCGGGCTTTCGAACAACTATCAGGAATCGGGATTCAAGGGTGAGGGCCACTGGAATGCTATTTCACCGGCTGCTTACATTCAGGACAACTGGCGCGCTACTCACCGTCTGACTCTGAATCTGGGTCTGCGCTGGGATGGAATTCCGCACACGTATGAAGCCAACAAGAACATGGCGAACTTCTATCCCGATCTTTACGACCCCGGCAAGCTTCCTATCTTCGTCCCCGGCACAAACGATAGCCAGATTGCTCCCAACAGCCCTGGATTGGGCACCAGTCCGGTCACAGAGCTGGCGAACTATCAGTTCTACCTCAACGGTATCGGCTTTGCCGGAAAGAATGGCGTGCCCAAAGGCTTGGTAAACGATACCTGGAACTCTTTCGGGCCGCGTATCGGCTTTGCCTACGACGTTACGGGCCACGGCAGCACCGTCATCCGCGGTGGTTTCGGCACCATGTACGAGCGCATTCAGGGCAACGACATGTACAACGCCGCGACCAACTCGCCGTTCGGCTATAACCTGAATACGGGCGGCACGGGAGTATTTCTCGCCGATCCTCATAACCAAGTGGGCGGCGGACAGATCACGGTCCCGATCGTCACGGCATCGATCACGGGTCTGAACCGGCATTACAAAGTTCCAACCAGCTATCAGTACAGTGTTGGTGTCCAGCAGGCCTTGGGTAAGGATGCCGTGTTCTCTGCCTCGTATGTCGGTAATCAGACTCGATACCAGAGCTACTGGTCCGAGACGAATCTTCCGCCTCAGAGCCAACTGGCTTGTCTCCAGGACAGTACTCTGTGCACGGGAACTCAGCCCACATTCAACAGCCTCGTTCCTTTTCTGGGTTACCAATCCCTCAAGCTGGCCTTTACAGGCCAGAACGGGCACTACAACTCTTTGCAAACCGAAGTGCACGGTCACGTCAGACACGACCTGTATGTTCAGGGCGCGTACACTTTGTCGCGTGCCATCGATCCGGCGACTGGGAACGGTGGGAACGGCTTCGATCTCAACAACATCTCCAACCCTTACGTGGGCTGGAAATACGACGTCGGTCCGTCTCTCTTCGACCGCACCCACATCTTTTTCGTCAACTTCGTGTACGACCTCCCGCTGCTGCGAAGCAGCTCCAATCGTCTGTTGAAGACGGGGTTGGGCGGTTGGCAGTTGTCGGGTATCGTGTCGGCACAATCCGGGGCACCACTCAACATCAACGTAAGCGGCCGAAACGTCTCCAGCATCTTTGCCGGTGACACCTCAAACCGCCCGGACCTTGTGGGTCAAATCTCCTATCCCAAAACGCGAAATATCGATGCGGCGGGCAACGTTCAGTGGTTCGATCCCACAGCTTTCGCGGCACCTGCGCCCGGAACGTGGGGCGATCTCAAGTATGGTGCTGTGCGCGCGCCCGGACGCCACAACTGGAACCTGTCGCTGTTCAAACAGTTCATACTGAGTGAGTCTCGCGGCAGCCGAATTGAGTTTCGAGCTGAGAGCTTCAACACCTGGAACCACACCCAGCTCGGAGGCTCCGGTCAGGGAGGACCCGGTCAGGGCCAGGGCGTTAATTCCAGCCAAGGCTCGGGCGATTTCGGAAAAGCCACGAGCGCCTTTGATCCGCGCGTATTCCAGCTCGGGTTGAAGGTTATCTACTAACCATTATTTGTTGGGTTTCCAGGATGCCACGCCGAAGGCAGTTTCCTTACGAAGGCCCCGCTCGCCGTCTACATACGAGCGGGGTCGTATGTGGCGGGTCTTTAGGCGAACCACCAACTCTTTCCGATACAACGCAAAGTCCGAAATGCGTCGTATCAAGAGAACGGTCATGCTGCCCCGCCTGCTCATCTCGCTGCTTCTGATTTGGTCGGGCCCGGCGAGCGGGCAACAGTCCCAGGCCGTGCGCGCCACGGAACTGGAACGGCAGGGTAAGCTGGCGGAGGCCGCAGAAGCTTGGCAGGCCGTTCTGAAGCTCGACCCTAAGGATGCCGTTGCTCTCGCGAGTCTCGGGTTTGTTCGATCGAAACAGCAAAAGTATGACCAGGCTGCAGCCGCCTATCGAAGTGCATCTGCCCTGAACCCGAGGTTACCCGGCCTCCAACTGAACCTCGGGCTCGCCGAGTTCAAGCAAGGACACTTTGATGCTGCTATTCCGCCGTTTCAGCGCGCTCTTACAAGCGACCCTGCGAACTTACAGGCGCGTACTCTCCTCGGGATGAGCTATTACGGCGCGGGAAAGTTTTCCGAAGCCGGGAAGAATCTCAAGCTGGTGGAGCAGTCCCAACCGAACAATAGCGAACTGCAATATACGCTCGCGCAGAGCTGCCTGTGGGCGAAAGAATATGCCTGCGCGCTCGAGGAATTTCACCGAATTGCGCAACGAGACCCCAACGCGGCGGCGACACATATGCTCATGGGTGAGGCACTCGATGGGTTGAGCAGAACCCCCGAAGCAATCGCCGAGTTTGAAACTGCTGTTAAGGTCGCTCCGCAAGAATCGAATGCGCATTTCGGCCTTGGTTACCTCTATTGGAAGCAGCACCGATACGAGGAAGCCGAGCGCGCATTTCAAGGCGAGTTAGCGATTGATCCAAAGCACGCACTAGCACTTGCCTATCTGGGCGACATCGCGATGACGCGTAAGGATTTTGATACCGCACTAGGCTTGCTGAAGAAAGCGGTGGATCTCAAGAGCGACATTCGCATCGCCTATCTGGATATGGGAGCGATTTTCGCTGAACAGAAGCACTACGAAGATGCCCTTGGCGCTTTGCGCAGGGCTGCGGAAGTCGATCCGACCGAGCCCGACGTGCACTATCGCCTGGGCCGCGTCTACCAGGCAATGGGCAAGCGCGCCGAATCGCAAAAAGAATTTGCCAAGGTTCGTCAAATGCAACAGCGATCACAGGAGGATCTGGTGCGCAAAATGGCAGCCGCGCCCCCAGCTATTGGGGAAGCAAAATAACGGGTCCCGATCCGGAGACCCCCATGGCCGGAGAAATGTTCCGTCGCAATGTTTTTCTCTAGAGTCCTTGTTGCCACGGTCAGTTCTTTGTTGGAGTATTGCCCGCTATCAACGGTGCTCTCGTTCTGGCGGTCGAAGTTAACCAGTCGGCACAGCCGCCGGTGCAGCGTGACGTCGTGCTCTTCCAGTTGCATGCGAACGTCTAGTGGGAGCATTGTTGTTAATGCTCGGCCTCACTTACTGCATCCGTTATAAGCCTCAAAACGGCAACACTCTTGAAAAAACGCGGTTTCTGAAAAGTCTGAGATGGAAAAGCAAGAACGATGAAAAGCACGAACAAGACAATGACCATGGGCTTGATCGTCGGCAATCGTGGATTCTTCCCCGATCACCTGGCGAGGAGCGGTCGTGAAGAAATGCTACGTGTGCTGGGCGCAGCAGGTATAGAGGTGGTTACGCTCTCACCCGAGGAAAGCAAATACGGGGCCGTTGAAACTCGCGAGGAATCGCGCCGCTGCGCCGAATTGTTTAAGAGAAATCGCGACCGGATCGACGGAGTAATTGTGACCCTGCCAAATTTCGGCGAGGAGCGTGCTGTGGCCGACGTTCTTCGTCAAGCCGATCTTCGGGTGCCGGTATTGATTCAAGCCACGCCCGATGATCCGAAGCGAATGGTGATCAGCCACCGGCGCGACAGTTTCTGCGGGAAGATGTCGGTCTGTAACAACCTCCGGCAGTATGGTATCCCGTACTCGATCACCACGCTCCACACCGAACATCCTGAGTCGCAAGAGTTCGCACAGGATCTGCAATGGTTCGCCGCGGTCTGTCGCATTGTGAATGGGCTTCGCAATTTGCGTGTCGGCGCGATTGGCGCTCGTCCCGCGGCGTTTAACACCGTTCGCTACAGCGAGAAGATTCTGGAGGCCTTTGGTATCTCTGTAGAGACGCTCGATCTTTCCGAGGTGCTGGGACGGATCGCGCGAATGAAAGACAGTGACGACGACGCTCAAGCGAAGTTGGCATCGATCAAGCAATATGTCGACACCCGCGGGGTTCCAGAGGCTGCACTGCTCAAGATGGCGAAGTTGGGCACTGTCGTTGACCAGTGGATGGCCGCTTCTGAAATCGCCATCAGCGCCGTACAGTGCTGGACGTCAATGGAGGAGAATCTCGGGGTCGTGCCGTGCACGGTGATGAGCATGATGAGCGATTCTCTCTTGGCGAGCGCTTGCGAGGTGGACGTTTGCGGTGTGCTAGCTATGCATGCTCTCAATCTCGCGTCCGGTACCCCCTCCGCGCTGCTTGATTGGAACAATAACTATGGCTCGAATCCCGACAAAGCCGTGTGCTTCCATTGCTCGAACCTCCCCAAGCACTTCTTTCGCTCCGTAAAGATGGATTTTCAAGAAATCATTGCAGGCACGCTGGGGAAGGAAAACACGTTCGGCACTTGTACAGGACTCATCAAGCCCGACAAGATGACCTTCGCTCGTTTCTCCACAGATGACACCGCGGGTCGCATGCGCGGTTACGTGGGAGAAGGGAGATTTACGGAGGATGCTTTGCAGACGTTTGGCGGCGCCGGAGTCGTGGAGATTCCAAAGATGCAGAGACTACTCCACTACATCTGCGAGAACGGATTCGAGCACCACGTCGCGGCAAGTCTATCCACGGTTGCTCCGGCCGTGCACGAGGCAACCTCCCGTTATCTGAACTGGGATATTCATTGGCACGACCAACCCGGTCAGGCTTGTTGACGGTGGAGAGATCTCATCTGATCGTCGTGAAAGTCTTTTCAATTCCGCTAGTAATCGTGTCGTTGTGGGACTTTACGGAAATGTTTACAATCTGGCTTCACCCGGATTTAGACGTTTTCCAAACGAGTCGCGGAGGACTCTCCGTAAATCCCCAAGGTGGCTGTGCTGATCACAGGGACAACTCAGATGGTTAGCTACGCGTGCCTTAATATCCGATGATTAGTCGCGTCACACTCCTGGACATTGCTACCGCGCTCGGCGTCTCCACGGGCACTGTCCACCGTGCTCTGCACGACCATGAAGGTGTGAATTCGGAAACTAAAGCAAGCGTCCTCGAAATGGCTAAGCGGATGGGCTACCGACCAAACCTTGCCGGCCGGTTACTTTCAGCGAAGAGGAATGTTCGCGTCTCTGTAATCACTCTGAAAGGTACAACTTCATTCTGGGACGAGGTTCGCGCGGGGATCGCTGAAGAGGCCGAATCGTCCTTAATGGACAGCGTAGATATTGATTTCCGTACTTATCCTCAACTCGATGAGGGGGACGAGGAAGCTTTTGAGGCGGCCCTAGATACCACGCTCGATGGGATCATCGTATTTCCCAGCCGACCCAGCAGGTGGCACCCTTGGATTCGACGCGCTTCTCGGCTTCGCGTTCCGGTCATTTGTGTAGCTACCGATGCCCCCAATACTAGCCGCCTATGTGTCGTAGCCATCGACGCGCTCGCGAGTGGTTCACTGGCCGCCGACCTCATGGGCAGATTTTTGAGAGGTGCAGGAAAGGTCGCAGTTACTCTGAGTGATCTGGCGATTACCGAACACTTCCAAAAGCGGGCTGCATTCGAAGATACGTTGCGGTCTCTTCACCCCCAAATTGCCCTCCTGAAGGTCCTGGAAGACCACGACATCGAGTCGGAAGCCTATGAAAAATCGCGGCGGCTGTTCAAGCGCCATTCCGATCTCCGCGGAATTTACATCACCACGGAAGCATCCATGCCGGTCATCCAAGCTGCCCGCGACACCGGGATGCTAGAAGAGCTCACGATCATCACAACGGACTTATTTCCCGAACTCGTGGACCAGATCCGGTCGAACGCAGTGGCCGCTACTATTTACCAACGCCCACGCACACAAGGACGGATGGCATTCCGGGTACTGCACGAGTTCTTGGCGGAAGGCCGGTCTCCCTCGTCTTCCGTCACTTTAGCGCCGCATCTGGTGATGCGCGGCAACCTGGACTTCTTTCTGGCGCGACAGTCTGTCGAACCTTTGGACAGTCGATCACACCATCGATATCCGGCTGCATCGGATCTAAGCGAGCGGATCGGGTAGTTCGAGTATCGGATAAGCCTATTCAGCTTCTGGGCATTGACGTTGGAACGACTGGCACGCGCGCCCTGATCATCGATGCATCGGGCAGGGTGCTGGCGTCCGCCTCCGCGGAACACGCACCCTTTACTATTCCACAGCTCGGATGGGCAGAGCAGGATCCGGAAGATTGGTGGCGCGCAGGCGGTATCGCAGTACGCGCAGTTCTGCGCCAGTCCGGCATTCGGAAACAAGACATTGGCTGCATCGGCTTCTCCGGTCAGATGCACGGCGCAGTGCTGCTTGATGCCGCCCACGCAGTGATCCGGCCTGCCGTCATTTGGTGCGATCAGCGCACACAAAAGCAGGCACGCGAACTGGAGGACCAGATTGGCCTTGAACGTCTGATCGAGTTGACGTGCAATCCTCCGCTCACCAACTTCACTCTGACCAAACTCCTTTGGGTGCGCGAGAATGAGCCGCAAAACTGGCAGCGCCTGCGGTATTTGTTGCTGCCCAAGGACTATGTTCGCTTCCGCCTGACCGGCGAACATGCCATCGATATGGCGGATGCTTCGGGCACGCTTCTTCTCGATGTAGCCAACCGCCGATGGTCGTCGGAAGTCGCGCGCCTTACAAATATTGAGAGCGAGATACTTCCGGCGCTATGCGAGTCTCCTGACATCTGCGGACGAGTTTCTGCTCGCGCGGCTGAATATCTCGGACTGACCGCTGGAATTCCCGTCGTTGCTGGTGCAGGCGACCAGGCTGCAGGAGCAGTCGGTATGGGCATCGTTGAACCCGGCGCCGTCAGCGCGACAATCGGTACATCCGGGGTCGTTTTCGCCGCCACGGACCGCCCCGCCCTCGACCCACGCGGTAGGATTCATACTTTTTGCCACGCTGTTCCCAACCGGTGGCACGTCATGGGAGTAACGCAGGCCGCGGGGCTTTCCTTGCGCTGGTTCGCGGACAACTTCACTAGTCTGAAGGACGAGAATCGCTATGTGACGCTTAGCGACGAAGCCGGCACCGCGCCGCCCGGCGCCGGCGGCCTCTATTGGCTGCCCTACTTGATGGGCGAACGCACACCACACTGCGACCCCGATGCTCGTGGCGCGTTGTTAGGCCTCACCGCCGCACACACTCGCGCTCACGTCCTTCGCGCCATTCAGGAAGGCGTGGCCTTCAGTTTGAAAGACAGCTTCACCATCTTCGAAGAAATGAAGGTTCCGATCGAACGCATCCGACTCGGGGGTGGTGGCGCTCGCTCGCGGCTCTGGTCCCAGATTCAGGCCGACGTTTACGACCACGAAGTCGAATTGGTCGAGGCGGAAGAGGGGGCTGCCTACGGCGCCGCGGTGTTAGCCGGTGTCGGCGCTCGCGTGTGGTCAACCGTGGATGAAGCGTGCAAAGCAGTCGTTCGCGTCAAGAGCCGCATCCGTCCTGAGGAGCATTCGGCCAGCATTTTACGGCAGAGTTATCGCACATTTCGCGCGTTGTACCCCGCGATTCGTCCCGTACTCGAAGGCCGGGTCTGATTACAACGCGGTTTTATGATCTCGCGCCGTCACCCGAGAGCCGCGAGATTCGTGACTTGACATCGGAGATTTGCCCCAGCTCGCGAGAAACGTCTTTCAAGACTCAATTGCACATTCGGGCAAGCATCCCCGGCGAGAGAAAGCGGTTGGGCCCATGGAAATTCATAGCCATCGCTGAAGATGTAGAAGGTAACGCCGTTCGGCAGGAGGAGGACGCTGTTGCCGCCGTAGCCATTCATGAGTGAGATCCAGAAACTACACGGAAATTCTGGAAACTCACCTGGAGTAATGAGCCTTATGATCTGAGAGTCTTTGTCCGTGACCACTTCTCCGAGAGCAGAGTGTGAGTTGCGCCCCAAAATACCGTCACTTCGCTTCGGAAGAGAAGCAGGAACCCTTGCCCACCCTGCAGTTCAAGGGTAAGCTCGACGACCCGGCGAGCTGGCTCGAACCGGCGAGCGGAAAGCTTGCGTTCCGCGCGCGTTCACAGAATCAAGCGGTGTGTTTGTGCCTTTAGTCGAGCATTGTGCAGAGCGGTATTCCGTGTACCACGAGATTCATAAGAGAAATTCTTGATGGAGCGAACTTCCCCTACTAATTTTGGGCCCATTATTGGAGAAGAATGAAGGCACCCACTCGCGAGTTTTGATTTCGATAGTTGCATTTGCTAGCCGTCAGCGGCTTGTTCGCGCAAAACACCGCGCAACCTGCATATTTGAACCAGAGCTTGTCGCCACAGCAGCGGGCCGCGGACCTGGTTCACCGCATGACCGTCGAAGAAAAGGTCACGCAACTCGTCAACCAGTCGCGCGCGATGCCGCGTTTGAATGTGCCGGACTACGACTGGTGGAGCGAGTCGCTGCATGGCGTGGCCCGGAACGGGACCACCGAGTTTCCTGAGCCGGTCGGCCTGGCCGCAACGTTTGACACCGATGCGATCCACCGCATGGCGATCGTGATCGGCACTGAAGGGCGTGCCAGTCTATGTTCGAGGCATGCGCGATGGGCATAGCGACATCTTTGAAGGGCTGGACTTCTGGGCGCCGAACATCAATATCTTTCGCGATCCTCGTTGGGGGCGCGGTCAGGAAACCTACGGCGAAGATCCATTTCTGACGGCGCGCATGGGCGTTGCTTTTGTCACCGGCATGCAGGGCGACGATCCAAAATACTATCGGGTCATTTCGACTCCCAAGCACTACGCCGTACACAGCGGCCCCGAGTCGACGCGCCACACGGCCGACGTGAAAGTCAGCAAGCACGACGAACTGGATACCTACCTGCCGGCGTTCCGCGCGACGGTGACGGAGGGGAAGGCCGGTTCGGTGATGTGCGCCTATAACAGCATCAACGGGCAGCCGGCCTGCGTAAACGAGTTTCTGCTGCAGGATCAGCTGCGCGGCAAGTGGGGCTTTCAGGGCTATGTGGTTTCGGATTGCGACGCAGTCATCAACATTTTCCGGGATCATCACTTCACCAAGACCCAGCCGGAAGCTTCCGCGCTGGCCGTGCAACGCGGCATGGACAACGAGTGCGTTGACTTCGCAAAGGTGAAGGACGATCACGACTACAAGCCCTACCTCGACGCATACAAGCAGGGATTCTTGAAAGAAAGCGAGATTGACACCGCGCTGATTCGTCTGTTCACGGCGCGAATGAAGCTGGGCATGTTCGATCCGCCGGAGATGGTCCCCTACTCGAAGATTGACGAAAAAGAACTCGATAGCCCTGAGCATCGCGCGCTGGCCCGTGCGCTCGCCAATGAATCGATGGTGCTGCTCAAGAACGACGGCACGCTTCCTCTGAAGCCGGGACCTCTCAAAATCGCGTTGATCGGGCCGCTCGCAGATCAGACCAAATATCTGCTTGGAAACTACAACGGAGTTCCGACGCACACGGTTTCCGTGCTGGAAGGACTCAAGGCAGAATTTCCTGAAGCGCAGATCAACTTTGTCCCGGGAACGCAATTCCTGCGCAACGATGGCGACGCAGTTCCAGCGTCGGCGTTCACTACAAGCGACGGGCAGCCGGGCCTCAAGCTGGAGTTTGCCACTGGGGAGATATTCGGCGGAAAGCCGACCATTCTCGCCACCCGTCGACGTAACCACCGTTGATTTGAAGGCGGAAGACATTCCCGCAAGAGGCCACGGGCAAGTATCCGATGCGGGTTGAGTGGAATGGCTTTCTTACGCCCACCGAGACAGGGGACTACAGCATTGGCGTGCGCTTTCAGGCGGGGTTCGCGAAAGTCTCGGTGAATGATAAACCCGTCGCTCAGGGGTGGGGCGGGCCGACGATGTCGGCGAGGCAAAAGTCGGGCACGTTCATCTCGAGCAGGGGAAGAAGGTCTCGCTCAAGGTGGAATACTCGAAACCCGAACGCGGGTCCGATACGAGCGCAGCTGATCTGGTCGAAGTACGATCCCAAGCCCAGCCCTGAAGCGATTGCAGCGGCAAAAGACGCGGACGTTGTCATAGCAGTGTTGGGAATCACCAGCGAACTCGAAGGCGAAGAAATGCCGGTCAGCGAGGAAGGGTTCAAGGGTGGCGACCGCACCAGTATCGATCTGCCGAAACCCGAAGAGGATCTGCTCGAAGCGGTGACCGCGACTGGAAAGCCTGTCGTTCTGGTGCTCGCCAACGGCAGCGCGCTCGCCGTGAACTGGGCCAGGGAACACGCCAATGCGATTCTCGAGTCCTGGTACGCGGGCGAGGAAGGCGGCGCGGCCATCGCGGAGACTCTTTCCGGCAAGAACAATCCAGCCGGACGCCTTCCAGTCACGTTCTACACCGGCGTCGAACAGTTGCCGCCGTTCGAAGACTACGCAATGAAAGGACGCACTTATCGCTATTTCGAAGGCAAGCCGCTTTATCCGTTCGGATATGGCCTGAGCTACACGACGTTCTCCTACAGCGGCTTGACACTACCGAAGAGCGCAATCAAGGCGGGTGATCCTCTCACCGCGGAAGTGACGGTTACCAACACCGGCAAACGAGAAGGAGATGAGGTCGCGCAGCTCTATCTCGCATTTCCCGCACGTCGCAGGTGCGCCATTGCGTGCGCTGCGTGGGTTCAAGCGCGTTCATCTGAAGCCAGGCGAGTCGCAGACAAGTGCAATTCGAGTTGAAAGATCGCGACTTGAGCATGGTCACCGAAGCGGGCGAGCCGATCATTGCGGAAGGTAAATACTCCGTTTCGGTCGGGGGTGGTCAGCCGAATACCGAAGCACCGTCGGTCTCGGGAACGTTTCAAGTGAAAGGAACCAAGACGCTGCCGGAGTAAGCAATGCAGAGAACTGCATGGTTAGGAGTTCTGGAACCGCGGGCGCTTTGGCGAATCCGGCAAGGCACTTCATTGCAGTTCGGTGTAGAGGGCAACAAGCCTAGATTGACCGGGAGGAGATCATGAGGTTGCATCAATTGTTCTCATCGTTATTGATTCGTTGGTTCGGCGGTATCGTGTTGGTTTTTTCCGCGTTCTCCGTCATGTACGCTCAAAGCCCCACGGCCCCCACCGCTTCGGAGGAGCCGGCAAAGATTGATCAGATCTGGCAGAAGGCCAGCAGCAAGTACGACGCGCGAGCGAGCAGCTCTCCTGAAGGAAGTTGATGCCATCGATTACCAAGGCCCGTTCCGGCCCGACTGGGAGTCACTGCAGAAATATGAAGCTCCTGAGTGGTACCAGGACGCGAAGTTCGGCATTTTCATTCATTGGGGAGCCTATTCGGTTCCGGCTTTTAGCAACGAATGGTATCCGCGAAATATGTATGAGCCGGGATTCGATGCGTACAAGCACCACATCGCTACGTACGGACCGCAGGACAAGTTCGGCTACAAAGATTTCATCCCCATGTTCAAGGCCGAGCACTTCGATCCTTCTGCATGGGCCGAGCTGTTCAAAAAAGCGGGCGCAAAGTACGTCGTGCCGGTCGCAGAACATCACGATGGTTTTGCCATGTACGACAGCGGATTGAGCGACTGGACGGCGGCGAAGATGGGACCGCATCGCGATGTGATTGGTGATCTAGCCAAGGCAGTGCGAGCCGAGGGACTGCACTTTGGCGTGTCGTCGCATCGTGTGGAACACGATTTCTTCATGGGCGTGGGCCGCAAGATCCCATCGGACGTGAACGACCCGCAATACGCCGCCTTCTATGGTCCGGCACAAGTCGGGCGTCTATCAACTGGGGAACTCCCGTCGGCAATGATTTCACCTATGTTTCGTCGGCGTGGGCCGACGACTGGCTTGCTCGGGGCGCCGAACTCGTCGAGAAATATCATCCCGATATCGTGTACTTCGACTGGTGGATCGGCCAGGCATCGATCCGGCCGAATCTTACCGCGCTTTGCAGCGTTCTATTACAACCGCTCCCTGAAGTATGGTGATCACGTCGGAGTCATCAACTACAAGGACTACGCTATGCAGGAGCACGCGGCGGTGCTTGATGTGGAGCGTGGCCAACTCGGTGACATTCGCGCCGCTCTATTGGCAGACCGATACGTCGGTGAGCAACAAGTCTTGGGGCTACATCAAGGACGACACCTTCAAGTCGCCCGAATTCGTCGTTCACCAACTCATTGATATCGTCAGCAAGAACGGAAACCTGTTGCTGAACATCGGCCCGCGCTCTGACGGGACGATACCTGAGGAGGTACAACAGGTACTGCTTGAAGTGGGTTCCTGGTTGAATGTCAACGGAGACGCCATCTACGGCACTCGCCCCTGGAGGACCTATGGCGAGGGACCGACAAAGGTGGCGGCTGGTTCGTTTCACGACACGGATACCGCTCACTACACGCCTGAGGATTTTCGCTTCACCACCAAAGGCCGACGCGCTCTATGTGATCGGACTCGCGTGGCCGGCGAACGGAGAGGCGGTGATTCGCTCGCTCGCAGCGACAGTGGGAAGCCAATCCGTACAAAGCGTGTCACTGTTGGGCAGCGATGCAAAACCAAAATTCCAGCAGCGTCCCGATGGATTGCACGTGCAACTGCCCGCGCAGGCACCGGCCAAGTATGCGTACGTGCTCCGTTTAACGTTTTGATAGCGAAATGTGCAGACCTCCTTCTGTGCATGAGTCGTATCGCTAAGAGCCCAGCATAAGCGTGCAAGTTCGTGGTGAGCGTCCAAAACCCTGACGAAGAACATGCGTTTGCTAAGTCTCTCGAAAGGCGTATCGATGACAATGGCAGAGGCATCTCGCGCGATGAGCGCCGTGACGCGCTGGTGTTCGCTCGGGTTTTCTTAGGTAGCGCATCAAACTTAAGTGCAATAAGGTAGATGCGGAGCCGATCCCAGATGAAGGCCGATACGAAAATTGCCAAGAAGGTTTGCTTTCTGGTCTGTCCGATCGGCGAGCCGGGGAGTCCGGAGAGAAAGCATTCGGACCTGGCTCTGAAGCACGTTTTCTCGAGGGCTTTAGAGCCGATGGACTATGAAGTCATTCGCGCTGACAAGATCTCTGAGCCCGGAATCATCTCACTACAGATCATCAACAGACTGCTCAGCGCTGATCTTGTGGTAGCGGATATGACTGGCCGCAACGCGGTTGCTTTTAGCAATATCGTGCATCGCCTCGTGGTCACACTAGATGCGATGTTGGCCGTCTCGAAATCGGCAGAGAAGGAGTTGCTTGATCGTTTTCGTGAACACAACCCAAGGCCGCGCACGCTAAGCACAAAAGACCCAGCCAGGCGACAGCGCCAGCTCATTAGCATGTTGGCGAGAGCCCGGATTCCACGTCCCTCCGCCACAACGCGACTCGACGCTCTGCACAGCAACTAAGACACGTCGGTGCCCCGGTCGGCGCCGGAAGCGATACTGCACCCGACTAACTGCGCAGGTTACCAATCGTCTCGTTCAGGAAGCGGATTGCTTCTGGATGACGAGCAATCCTCAGCATATCGGATTAGGAAGGGTTGCCGACAAACCGCAAGGTGCTTCACACGAAAGAGCGCCTCTTCTCGACGTCGAACGTTCTTGTACTATCGATGATTCATGCGGACGCCGATTTACCAAATTGACGCATTCACAAGCCGCCGTTTTACGGGAAATCCCGCAGCGGTGATGCCGATGAGCCGTTTTCCTTCGGACGCGACGATGCTGGCTATTGCTGCCGAAAACAACCTCTCTGAGACTGCTTTTCTCGTGGCTGAGGGCCGCGACTACCGCCTTCGCTGGTTTACGCCGCGAATCGAGGTACCCCTATGCGGCCACGCAACCCTAGCCAGCGCTGCGGTGGTCATGGAGCGGTTGGAGGTTGGACGCGACCGAGTCGTTTTCCATTCGGCAAGTGGACCACTGACCGTGAGTCGTTCGTGTGCGCGTTACGTTATGGACCTCCCTACGCGCCCGTCCCAGGAGATCACCGCCCCCAGCGGTTTGGCCGAAGCTCTTGGTGCCGTTCCTCTGGAGGTTTGGGGCAACTCGTTTAACTACATGGCAGTTCTGGAGAATGAGCAGGTCGTGCGAAAACTTGTTCCCGAGATGCACGCCATTGCTCGCATGGGTAGACCTGGAGTTATCGTGACCGCAGCCGGCGACGGCACATACGACTTCGTCAGCCGCTACTTTGCTCCAGCTAAGGGCATTCCGGAAGACCCCGTGACCGGTGCCGCGCACTGCATGCTCGCGCCATATTGGGCTAAGCGGCTAGGCAGAAGCGAATTCCGGGCCTTCCAAGCATCCCGGCGCGGCGGTGAGATGATTTGCCGGCTCGCCGGTGATCGTACTGAACTGGAAGGAAGCTGTGTCTTCTACCTGGAAGGCGAGGTGGAATGCAAAGGAAAATGACGCGCAATTCGAGAAACCAGGAGTAACCTCTGTCGCGGTAGGGACGACCATCGCTGATCGCCCCCCGCACAGATCCGTACGAGCGCGTTTACGCATACGGCTCTTACCGTGGATGAGTGGCGGCGAAGCGTGCATCAGGATAAGGATGCAGAACGCGGGGTTGTGGAATCCACCGGTTCAAGAGTGGGTAGAGACGATCCCATCGCACCTGTGCGCGTTGACTGCGACGGACTAAAACACTCCGCCACAGCCAGCAAACGCGACGCCAGAAGATGCGCAACTGAGTCGAGTTACCCGGAACAGCATGGTATTGGTAGTAACCCAGCACAACCTTCCGAAGCCATGCACCGACCTCGGTCGTACGATGATGCTTCCGGCGTTGAAGCTCAGCCTTGATGGCTTTGAGCTTCGCGACCATCCGCTTCTTCGCCGTAATCCGCCAGACGATGAAAGCTCCGTCGCTGATGCGCTGCCCACAGAAGTGGGTGAAACCCAGAAACGTAAAGGTCTCCGGTTTTCCCTCGCCACGCTGCTTTCGGTTTCGAGCGGCGAACCGCCCGAACTCGATCAGTCGTGTCTTGTCCGCATGTAATTCCAAACCGAACTTCGCCAGCCGCTCCCGAAACTCCCGCAGGAACCGCTCGGCGTCCGCCCGGTGTTGAAAGCCCACCACAAGATCATCGGCGTAGCGGACGACAATCACATCGCCCTTCGCCACTTTCTTGCGCCAGGCTTCGACCCACAGATCGAAGACGTAATGCAGGTACACGTTGGCGAGCAGCGGTGAAACCACTGCTCCCTGCGGCGTACCTACCTTCGTCTCCGACCACTGACCATCTTCCGATACTCCCGCCTTCAACCATTTCTGGATCAGGCGAAGCATCCGGCGATCGGCCACGCGATGCTCGACGAACTTCATCGTCCATTCGTGACTCATGTTGTCGAAGAAGCCACGAATGTCCGCATCGAGCACCCAGTTCACTCGCTTCCGTTGGATGCCCACAGTCAGCGCGTCCAGCGCTTGATGCGGGCTGCGACCGGGCCGGAACCCATACGAAAAGCCTTTGAAGTCGACCTCGTAAATCTGATTGAGGATCGTCACCACGGCCTGTTGAACGATTTTGTCCTCCAGTGCCGCGATGCCCAACGGACGTTGCCGCCCGTCAGCCTTCGGTATGTAGACTCTTCGCGAGGGTTGTGCCCGATACGCTCCACGGTGCACCCGGCTGTGCAGATCGACAAGTCGATCCTCCAGTCCGGTTTCATACTCCTGCCACGTCACGCCATCTACTCCCGGCGAAGCCTGTCGCTTCAAGTGCGTAAAAGCTGTCCCGGAGCAGTCCGACGCTCAGATGGTGGAGCAAAGCGGTGAACCGTTCCTGCTTCCTTTCTCTTGCTGCTTGCCGCACACCGTCCAATCCCTGGGACATGCGTTTCCCGCTCTGTGTCGGGCGCATGTGTGATTGAACGATGTTCTCCTTGGTCTGCGCCCTTCCCTCCCCAGCCTCCGCCGAAGGTTGCCCTTCTTTGTTCGGCTGGTTCACAGGTACTACGGCACAGTCCGACTTCTCCTGAACGTTCATGTCCGCCGTTCGGTTTATGGCCTTCGCGGACCGGTCTTGATCTGTCGACCAAGACGTGCAGGAGATCTCCCGGTTCTCGTGCATGTTGTTTCTCAGCGTGCGCGGGTTCTTAGACTACGCAGGACCGAACAATCCACTCGCGATTAACGTGGTTGTCGTGTTGCCTTCCTCCTCTCGGAATGGAGTCGGCATCCTGATCCATCGGCTTTTCGAAGCTCAATAGCCCGGCCCACCGATACCTCTGTCTACGCTTCAAGCGACACCTCGCGATGCCGCCTGCAAGACTCGAGGCCAGGATGGATTCGCTGTTCTCCTTTCCTGTAGGGCTCTTTCATCCCCTACAACATGCCGGTTTATCCCGGCGCACTCCGGGTTGCCGACCATCCAGGAATCGGCCTATCAGAAGACCACAACCGCTTTAATCAGGAGTTACCGTTTGCGCTGTACGAGCCAACCTCGATTCAGATCAGGATCTCCGAGGAGTTCCTCGCGCAGAATCCCCAAAAGCGTTTCGAACCATCGAACAACTTCTGACGGAGGCGTTTTGAGGGCAAGGCAAGGCTGGCGAACAAGATAAACGCCTCGAGGAAGCTGTTCTGCAATTGCTGGCTTACTGCGTCGCTCGACGACGGTAGCGTTCGGCGAGCTCGGCCCACGAGATGCCGGTGCTTGGCAGCGCCGCCTGCTCGTCGCCGGGGCGACCCCCAATCGTCTGTACCTTCTGGAAACCAGCATGCTGCCAGTCGATACGCTGGTTGACGAATGCGGTGAGGCGCGTATCGGATGACAAGGGGTGCATGAAGGTGATCGGATCCTTTACCCGGGGACCGAGGCGCTCGAGCGCGTCGCGCGTGGGCACCTCGCTGCCATCGAAGTCCAGCTCCTCGAGCACCGGCGTTTCGCCAAGGCGATGCACGTGCACGCGCACCACGCGCAACAGCGCCACGCGCCGTGGAAGCGCGAGGGCGAGAACGTCTCCAGCGGCGAGGCCGGAGAGCGCTCGCTTCGGCGGACGCAGGCGTCTCCGGGCCGGCTGCGGACCGGTCAGCTGCGCGCGAGCTTTCTCGAGCACCGCGCGGCGCTTCGGCAGCAGCTTCGGATTCTCTCGTTCCCACACCGCCAGGTCGGCGCCGGCGTCGATGATGGCGAGCGCGCGATCGCGAACGTCAGGTTCCAGTCGACCAAGCTTCGACTGCGTGACAGCGAAGGCGATCAGCGCGATGCTATCGGACTCCTCCAAATACGGCTCGAACTTTTCGAGAGTCAGCCGCGTCGCGGCGCCATCCTCGGCACCATCTTCCAGGAACTGACGATACTGATCACGTATATCGCACGCCACGTCGTCTGAGAAGAGGCCGGTTCCCCACACTCCCAAGAGTTATCCTTTTCGGCTTCGCTGTGCGTTCCTAACCGTGGACTAGTTTACGCTAGCGAATCACTGAACGTGGCCTGCACGCGCGACTTCGATTATCGAACTGGCATGGAGCAGGAATTGCCGTTGATGATCGGAGAAGCGCTCCAAAAAAGAGGCGAGGATTACTCGTAGTATGTCGCGAGAGTTTACCTATCCCCGACGTCTCGGCTCGCGACGTTCGGACGGTGTGCCACCAGGTCGAGAAAATCTGTCGCGTCGTGCCGACGAGGTAGCAGGGCACTCGCCCGGTAAGCGCACCGCGCCGGAGTTTTGTTAGAGGCTCTTGTATTGCTCCCGGATGACGAGCAACTCAGACGTAACCAGATTAGGTAAGGGTTTCCGATGACTGGGAAACGACCCGGCCAAATGTTGGACAGGACAACATCCGCTGGAATCGCTGAAGACGGGACTGCTCTTATTTCACGAACAACATCCCATGCGGCACCGCGGATCGGAAAACATAGGCATAAAGCAGTACGATTACTCCGACGATGGCACAAAGCGCCACCGAATGCCACGCCACAAATCGGAAAATGATTCCTTCATTGCCCACCTGCTCGGTGGCAGCCGTGGCAATCGTTATGGACTGCGCGTCAACCATCTTCCCCATCACCCCTCCGGCGCTGTTGGCCGCGCACATCAGAATCGGGTCAATGCCGAGTTGTTGAGAAGTAATTCTCTGCAGACTGCCAAAGAGCGCGTTAGCGGAAGTGTCGCTGCCGGTAAGCGCTACCCCCAGCCAACCAAGGAACGTGCCGAAGAACGGATACAGCCATCCCGTGCGCGTGAATGCCAACCCCAACACTGCGTCCAGACCCGAGTAGCGTGTCACGTAGCCCAGCCCCAGCATAAAAGAGATCGCAATCATCGCCAGACGCATTCGCACAAGCGTTTTCCAAAAGATCCTCATCAATTGCGGTGGACTTAGGCCGAGGAGTAGCCCAGAGACGATTGCAGCAAAGAAACAGCCGGTTCCTGTGGCTGAGAGCCAGTTGAAATCGAATCGAGCAGCCTCGGGAGTTGGCTTCGCGACGATCGGAACGGCGCGAGAAATGGCATTGTGCAAATAAGGCACATCCCATCCCGGCGGACCGGGACGGACTTTACCATCCGAAAGGAGGATCTGAAAAGCCGGCGTGGTGGCTTGGTTCATCGCCAGTTTTACCCGAGGCAAGCCCCAGAGGAGCACAAACAGTGACAGGACTGCGAAAGGCATCCAGGCTTTTAGGATCTGTCGAGCGGTGTAGGTGTGCATTCTGACGAAACCATCGAACTTCCCGGGCCCCCATTCGCCGCCAACCTGGTCGGTGATCTCTGCCACTGGTAGAGGTAGCGCGGCCGCCGTCTCGTCATAATCGAAGCGCCATATCTTCTTTGGCTTCCAGAATCGCAGGAAAACCAGTACGGCGATAATCGACACCACACCTCCCATAATGTCAACCAGGTTGCTGTCCACGTAATTCGACCAGAAGAACTGTGTAAGGGCGAATGACGTGCCGACAACCAGGATAGCGGGGAATACTTCGAAGGTCTCCCTCCAGCCAACCATGGTTCTCACCAACCAAAAGGGCACAATGATGGCCGTGAAAGGCAGAATGCGGCCAATCATGGCGTTGAGGTCGGACTCAGGCAGAGCAGTTACCGCAGCCAGCGTGTGCACTGGTGTACCGATGGCCCCCCAGGCCACCGGAGCGGTGTTCGCGATCAGATTCAACGCAGCGGCATGGAAGGGCCTGAATCCGAGCCCGATCATGAAAGCGCTCGCGATTGCAACCGGCGCGCCGAAGCCCGCGGCTCCCTCAATGAATGCACCAAAACAAAATGCAACCAGCAAGACCTGCAACCGGCGGTCGGGAGTGATTCCGGCGATCGACTCTTTCATGACTTCGAATTGCCCAGTCTCGACGGAAATGTCGTAGAGGTATACCGCAGCCAAAACGATCCAGGCTATTTTCAATACCCCAAACGCAACACCGTATCCAAAACTGATGGCCGCCAATGCGGCAGGCATTTTGAAGAAGAAGATCGCCACAGCTACGGCGGTTGATGCACCAGCGATCGCGCACCAGTGCGGCTTCACTCTCAGACCAGCCAACAGGCCGAAAAGGACGACGATGGGCAAGGCCGCGACCAGCGTGGAGAGCCACCAACGCCCGAGGGGGTCGTAGATCTGGGTCCAATGGATGACAACCTCCTTGCGAACGGAATCTACCTCGTACCACAAATCAGCTCATCATCTCCAATTCCAACATCCGAAGCCCTGGAACAGGCCGAATATCGTACCATTGGGCGAAATCATGGAGCGATGGGAGGTTCCACGCGCTGTGACTTGATTGTGCTTGACGATCGTTTCTGAGTGACGGGCAACTCTTCCGTAGTCCTGTACGGTAAGTTGGCCGACGATTCGGGAGTTGATCGCGATAGGCGCGTTTATCGTTCCTGATTTGCCAGAAGCCGACTTGTCGCTTACAGGGTTCTTCTCACTTAACTTCCGAGTGGCCCGTAAATCAACCGGTCCCTTGGCACGCTGGGACTGTCCCGCAGGCACAAAGATTAGACCTAGCTCCTTTGCCGCAGGTATTTCACCGAAAATGCGAGCGATAGGCAACCGGGCTCGTGTTAAGACGGCACCGGAAATGGTGCCGTAGGGTCGGCGCCGAACCGAAGCCTGTGTCATACGCTATCTCGTCGACGCTCCGAGCGGTTTTCTCCAACATCTGTTTTGCACGAGCGAGCCGCAACCCGATGAGCCATTCGATGGGCGAAGTTGCAACTTCCTCCGCGAATCGACGCGACAAGGTTCTCTTGCTCATCCCCGCCTGCTTCGCGAGGCGTTTCACCGAGAGTTTTTCACCAAGATGATTCTGGGTCCATTCAAGCAGTTTGGCCAACCATGGGCGATCTTCTTTGGGTACAGCCCGGTCGACAAACTGCGCCTGGCCACCATCACGGTGCGGGTACACAACCAGCCGACGTGCAACCTGGCTCGCCACGCTTTCGCCGAAGTCCTTGCGTACGATGTGCAGGCATAGGTCGATGCCAGCAGCGCTTCCCGCCGAGGTGAGCAGGTCGCCTTCGTCCACGTACAGCACGTCAGGCTCTACCTTAATGCGGGGATACATCTGTGCCAGTTGCGCCGCGTAGCGCCAATGCGTCGTCGCACGCCGTCCGTCCAAAAGCCCGGTTGCGGCAAGCACGAACGCCCCAGAGCAGATCGAAACCAACCTTGCGCCTCGCCCATGCGCCCTCCGCAAGATTCGCAAAAGTCGCTCTGGCGGTTGTTCTTCTGTTCGCCAGCCCGGAATCACAATCGTCCCAGCGCGCGAGAGTGCATCGATTCCATGACGGCATGTAATCGTCAAACCGCCGGTTGTGGCGAGCGGGCCTGTCTCCAGGGCGCATACCTTGAATCGATACCATTCGGAAAACTCCGGTCGCGGTAACCCGAATAGCTCGACCACAATTCCTAGCTCGAACGTTGCCGTACCGGCATAAGCGAGAACTGCCACGTCTCGGTGGAACAATTTGACTTGCGATGCCCTTGTACGTGCGGTTTGCCCTGCTGCAGTCATGGCACGATTTTAACGTATATTGTCAGTACTGCCGCTTGTTCGTTCCGCCGAGTACTGACACATTAATGCCAGGAGGGTCTCATTTTATGCCCGCACTTCAAAAGGAAGTTTCCAACGTCTCTAGTTTCGCCCCCGCATCTCCCGCCGATGCCGTTGCACACTTCTCACGACTCCTGTCATTGGAGACCGACTGCTGGGACGTGCACGAAGCGATGGAGGGTGAGAAAGCGGATTTTGTTTTGCTGGACGTTCGCGGCCCGCAGTCGTATGCCGCTGGACATATTACGGGCGCGGTGAATCTCCCGCATGGTCGTATTACCGAGCGGAATCTCGCTTCTTATTCCGAAGACACGCTCTTCGTTGTGTATTGCAATGGCTCACATTGTAACGGGGCCGACCGGGCGGCTCTCAATCTTGCGAAACTTGGTCGCCGGGTTAAGAAAATGATCGGAGGCATCGAGGGTTGGAAAGATGAGGGCTTTAAGCTCACAGAAAACGGCACTGCTGAAAATGGTCACGATGGAAAATGACGATTCGTCCGCTTCGCTGTGATGAGATTACGAGTCTCTGTCCACTTTGCGGTGAACACACCGATTAAGAGGAAGGAGTTGATTATGACGCCGGCGCAACCGGGACTAGAGGTGTCGGCCCCATGGACCTACCGCGAAAAGCTGTTCAACCTGTTGGCTGGCCGGGATCCGATCGAGGTGTTAGGGCAGACGGCATCCACCCTGGCCGATATTGTGGCCAGACATCCGGCGGAAGTCCTGCGCGGGCGAGCAATTCAAGGGAAATGGACTCCGAACGAAATCATCGGCCATCTCACCGATAGCGAATGGGTTTATGGATATCGCCTCAGGTTGATCCTTTGCGAGGACGAGCCGGCTATTCTGGGCTATCAGGCAGGATGCTTGGGTAGCCTCCCTGCGCCACAATGAACGCGAGCCGTCCGAACTTGTTGAAATATTTCGGACGCTGCGCGTACTCAATTTGTCTGTGTGGAGACGAATGTCACCAGAGGACTTGCAACGCAGCGGGCAGCACAATGAGCGTGGCGCGGAGTCCTTGGACGCGATGCTACAACTGCTGGCCGGTCACGACCTTTCTCACCTGCATCAGATCAGTCGTTATATTCGAGCCCTTGAATCGCGGGGCTAGCGCTGCCGCGACTGCATGCCGTCGAGTCGCCCACTTGGAGTGCATGGGGACGTGTAGTCGCCTATGCTGAGACTGGTCAGAGCGCGTTGCAGATATTGCCCCGTCTTGGTCGGCTTGTGCGAATCGATCGCAGAGACTCCTGGATAACGGGCAATTCGGGAGTAACTGCCGAGTTCGGTCTCTGTTTCATTGGCTGAGAACGACAAGCAAGCGAGGGCCGCCCGCCGTGGCGCGTTGGTTACGAGAGCGGCGGCAGTATCGATAGTGTGAATATCCCAGGGTCCTTACACTCGTGCCCTTCGTTCTTTCAGGCTCTCGATAGAACGCCTCCGCCTCCTGGCTAGAAGACACGTCGGGCGAAATCACTCGGGCAGGCTCAAGATTTTGGCGAGCGTTCCACCCAGAATGAGGCTCTGGGTGCGCGAGGGAATGTCACATGCTTCGAACAGTGCTCGATACTGAACTAATACCTTCTCGATCCCGTCGAGGCTGGTGTCTGAGCCAAACACCAACTTTACGAAGGCGCTGGGATCGTTTTCTGGCGATCTTGTTCCTTCCTCGGTACCGGACCACCAAAAGATATTGCGAAATTCGCTGAGGCGAGCATGCATCTTCGTCAGGGTCGAGCCACTGAGGTCGAAGAACACGTTGGGGTTCCAGCGTGCGACCTCCGCTGCCCACTGATATTCTGGATTGCCGCAGTGGGCGCCGACCACTGTGATTTTCGGGAACCGCCGCGCAATCTCCTCAAGGTAGAAAGCCCGCATGCGGTGAGATGCTACGTCCTCCGGTTCATCGAACTTCTTTCGCAAAACGATCCCAGTGTGGAACAAGACGACCCATCCATACCGATTCGCTAATTCGTAAACAGGCATGTAGGCGGGATCGGTATAAGGTTTCTTCACGAACTCGAGTTCGCCAAGACCACGGTAGTTCAGCGTGTGGAGTTCCTCAACTTGCTGTACGACGTCGGGCGCGTCCAGATCCACAAAGCCGAAGGGGACTATTCGCGTCGGATGCTGCTTCGCCGCATCGGCGATCAGCTTGCGACTGGGATATGGAGTGAGCACACAAGCTGTCATATTCAGCCGCTCGCACACTTTCACAAGATCGCCAACGAAATTGGAATTCTTTTCGTCAAAGTGAACGTGCATATCGACAATGCGGTGAGCCACCTTGTCTGCGGCATCTGACAAAACGCCGGGCAGAATCACGCCGGCACGGGGCTTCGCAAGGGCGTCCCGGGATGCGGAGACTGCAGCTGCTGTGCCCGCGGCGATCAAGAACTCTCGGCGTGAAAGGCGGCGGTGCATTTGAACTCTCAGTTCGTCCATGAACGGAGGAGAATTGCTTATAGTGAGTAGCCTAACCCCTGTCAAGTGAGTGGAAAGGGATTTTTCACCAGTTACCAGCTCCATTTAGCGTGAAAGGCGGAAACCGTAAGCCGGCTGGGCAGTTTAGGCGGCTCGACTGTCAGATTTTGCCTTGACTTGGGTGAAGCGAAGCGTATGGTGTTCCCAATCAGCCGAATGCAGTAAGCCCTGTAAGAAATGCCGTCGACTGAACCGGCTCCGGTTCCGATCCCATTAGAACTTAACTGAAGTGGTTATGCACTCCCGAGTTTTGATGGTGGGGAATGACGTCGTGTCACGCGTGAGGACTCAACCAGTTTACAGATCAGGAGGGCTCGACAATGAAACGGCTAACAACGACAAAACGACTTCGACTTACAACCTTGATCGTGTGCGTGTGTCTGAGCTGGGCAGGACTGGCCTGCGCCGACGTCGTCTCCGATTGGAACGCGATCGCGTCGCAAACAGCAATTCCTGTGCGTCCCGGTCCAACCGCAATACTCGACATGGCCATGGTCCACGTGGCGATGCACGACGCTATCCAGGCATTTCAGGGACGATTCGAGCCATATGGCTCTCCGATATCAAACGCCTCTGGGTCGCCGGTCGCGGCTGCCGCCAGGGCTGCGCACGACGTCCTCGTTGCCAGGTTCCCGAGTCAGTCGGCAACTCTAGACACCCTTCTCGACAACTACCTGAACGCTCTCGGGTTGCAGGGGGACGCGGGCCTGACTGTAGGCCAGCAAGCCGCCGCAAACATCCTCAATCTGCGCGCCGGTGACGGGAGCTTCCCTGCAAACCCGGAGGTCTTCACAGGTGGCACCGGAATCGGCGAATGGCGTCCCACGCCACCGGCCTTCGCGCCGATGGCGTCGCCGTGGTTGGGCACCGTCACTCCCTTCACTCTGAAAGACCCCACACGGTTTCGGATGCCTCCTCCGCCGTCGGTGAGCAGCGGCAGATACGTCCGCGACTATAACGAGGTCAAGGCCCTTGGAAGCATAAACTCCACCGCCCGCACGCCGGCGCAGACCGACCTTGCCCTTTTCTATTCCGACAATTTTCTCGCTCTGTGGGAACGAACCCTGCGGGGCATCGCGGACACGAATATCAACAACATTGGCGATAGCGCCCGGCTCTTCGCCTTGGCCAACTTGGCGACAGCAGACGCGTTGATCACCGCATGGGACGGGAAGAGGTTCTACCACTTCTGGCGGCCCATCACCGCCATTCAGAATGGGAATGATGACGGCAACCCGCGGACGGCCGGCGACGCGACGTGGCTGCCGCAGATCCCCACAAATACGCCGCCCTATCCTGAGTACCCGTCGGGCGCAAACAATCTTACCGGCGCCATGACCCGCACGCTTGAGCGCTTCTTCGGCAACAAAATGACTTTCTCAGTGTTTAGCGCCTTCGTCAATCAGACGAAAACATATCAACGTTTTTCGGATATGGCTGACGATGTTGTCAATGTCCGGATCTACCAAGGAATTCACTTCCGCACTGCGGACGTAGTAGCGCGGAGGCACGGGACGCGCATCGCGGACATGGCCTTTAGCCACTTTCTGCGGCCGGCTCACAATCATGACGATGATGACGATCGGTGATTGAGCCGAGCGGCAAGATCACTGAAAAGCTGTTCTCATCGTTTCCGACGGGAAAGCCGCCCGATGCCGGGGTGGCTTTTTTTCATCACACACGGAGGATGGCAGCCGGAATTAACTGTCGCAATCAGGCCATTACACTCATTTGACCCTCGGCCGGGCCCCCGAGGAAGGGGTTTTGAGCGTAATGGCGATGTTTCATCAGTCATCGAACACGGTAGTTCATGACGCGAGATCAGCTAGCATGTCCGCAATGGCATCCTCATCTTCTCCAGACCAATCGAAAGCGTCGTTAAGGAGTAGCATGCTTGCCCACTGCTGCAACTGGCGCTGAGTAACTTTGCCAGTTCTCGCCTTTTTGATGGCGAAATCGATGTCTGCGCGTGTCACCTTGACAGGATTCTTCGGAATGCAAGCAGAGTACTCCACTGTTTGATGGGTGGCAGGACCGTCCAATGTGAAGGTGACTAGTGGCGCTAGAACCTTACCCAACGTCTCGATCGGCAACTCAAACCGAACGAACCTTTGAAGGCAATCTAGCTGATATTCCGAAAGCTCAGGTAGTTCGGGACGCATACGGACTCCGATGACATTCTAGTTCTTGGGGGCAAGCTCCGCCGCGAAAGGTCAATGAGTGTAATGGCGATTTATCAACAATGATCCCGAAAGGGCTCGCCTTCGCCTCCAATGCTCTGACTGCCTCAAGCTATTGGACTTTCAACTTGCGCTTCGCTAATGGCAGGTTTAGCGCGGATTCGGCTTGATCGTGGTAGTGTTTTTCATACCAAACTGGAGAGTATTTTTCGAGAAGTTCGAAGAGCAATTTCAATGCGTCATGTAGCCTGTTTTGTGTCTCTATCGCTTTTTGAAGTTCAGGATCTCTAGCTCGACGTGCCGAGTCTCGCACAATAGTCATTTTTCCCTTGATCTATAAAGCGACAGGAGAATCGTGCGCCGCTTTTGTGTTGTCAGGTCGTACGAAATCGAGCCGAGGCTAACAGAGATTCCAATTGAATACCTTGCTCCTGAGCAAACACGAGACCATAAAAATGGCCGGGAGTGCGAATGGTAGGTGTCGCCGACGGTTCGAGCGGATTGTCAGTACGTGTTGTTCACCCCGTCTGCTTTCTGCGACTGTGCTTTTTGACAGTATTCCACTCGGGAAAACCAGCACTTAAATAGTAATCGTAGAACACGGTCAATTTAGCTATCGGACACATCGGGTCACAGAGAATATGACTGCTTTGGGGCTCCGCGCTGTCGATATTTCCCCTGACAACGAACTGCTGCGGGGCTTGGAGCAGCAGGAAATCGATTTGATTCTAACGGCGGCGAGACTCCGCCGGTTTTCCGCCAAATCCGTAATCACGTACCAAGGCGAACCTGCCGACCGACTGTTGTTGTTGTGGAAGGGCCGAGCACGTTATTTCTATGACGGCGTGGATGGGAAAAAGCTCATTCTGTTATGGATTACTCCGGGCCATATTCTTGGTGCAGCTGCGCTGGCCCTTCCCCCGTCTACCTATTTGGTCAGCACGGAAGCAGTGCGGGACAGCACTGTGCTCGTTTGGGATGGCCCAACCATTCGCGACCTGGCGCGGCGGTTCCCTCGACTCATGATGAATGCCTACCTAACCACTATGGACTATCTCTCTTGGTATGTTGGCACTCACGCTGCCTTAACTTCTCAAACTGCGCGTGAGCGGCTTGCCCATGTACTTTTGGGATACGCACCCAGTGTCGGTCGAAAAGTCTCGGGAGGCATTGAACTCGATGTGACCAACGAAGAGTTGGCGGAAGCAGCGAATATCAATCTCTACACAGCGAGTCGTCTAATTAGCGAATGGCACAAAACCGGTGCGATTCGCAAACACCGCGGGAAAGTCCTTCTGCGGTCAGGCAAACGACTATTCCTTCGCGCCGCCAAAGAGGATCAATCTCACCGAAAGGTTTAAACCGGAACTGTTGTAATCAGGACCGGGACTGGCGATTGCGAAGCATTCCTAGGTGCGGGCTGTGGGCCAGACCACGATTCCCCCAGGGTCTCTCTTCCCGCAGGAGCTCTACGGCTGTCGGTTGTGCTTCGAGAGTGCTACATCGACAGGGTACACGTCGAAGTTATGAAGACCAGGCAACACAAAGTCGCTTTTTGTTGGCCGAACATAGTGGTCCACGATCCAGCCGTTAATCGAATAGGGGGATAGGATGTAGAGCGATTTGAAACTGCCCTCATTACTGATTGGTTAACAGATTTGGGGTGGGGGCTGGGCTGCACCCGGGCCGGGGCGAAGATGGGCTGGCTGGGGTGCGTGGGCAACGTTTTAAGGCAGCGGCTTCACAGCTACCGTTCGATAAGCATTTTACCGGGAATAAACGGCTGAGTGCTCTGCACAGATTTTCTCGTAGATAGGGCTTTCCATCCCGCCCTGAACGCTACCTAGAGAATACCCGCACAGAATATCCACGTCGTATGTCTTAGCTAGGTGGTTGCCAAGCTTTTCGACCTGAATCGCTGCCTCCGCGTTACCTTGTGCCCACAGGAGATGGCACATTTCCCCGAAAATCGAAACGCGTGCCTGTTTCCCATTAACAGCCTTGGCGGCCGTCGAAATGAGGTTACCTAACACTCTCAAAAATCGAACCGGATCAGGCACGTCACGGAGCATGAATGTCGGGAGCGCGTCAGCAGCCTCTAACGAGATGTATCTCCCCTGTTCAATAGCGGCAGCAATATCCACGCCATGTGCCTCCAATCTCGTAAGAAGGCAGTCCCGGTGTGACTCGGTCGCAACAACGATAGCCCCATGTCCGGCCTTGAGAGCAGTCCCGATGAACTGCGTGACATCAACTAGCAGACTTGCGTCGTCGGGATAGAACCTCACCTCGTGGCGACGGGCTATTTTCATATTCAGCTGAAGTGGTTCAAAAGCACTCTGCGTTCGGAACTCTAAGGAAGCTACCGCATCCGAAGCTCCAACGAAATCATGACCAGCAAACCTTCTGCTGACAAACTGGTCGCCTCGAAGAACGGCGCTCACCCCAATCAGCAGTTCACTTCCCGCGTCAATCTTGACGACGTAGCCATGTGCGCCGGTACCAAGGGCTTCCCGCACCACATCGGCAGAAGATTCTTGGCTTACAAATAGTATTTTGGATTTGGGTGAGAGCTTGCGGATTTGTCGAGCGACTTCAATTCCGTTTAGCGATGGAAGCCCGATGTCGAGCAAAATCAAGTCCGGTTGCAATTCGTCCGCTCTCTCAAGCGCTTGTAGTCCGTCAGCGTCCTCGCCGACAATCTGCAATTCCGGTCTTTCCCCAAGCGCTGAACAAATAAATTTGCGAAATTCTTCCGAATCCTCGACCACGAGAACCCGGATTGATGATGTTTCCAAGGAGTCCCCCCTCTTACAACGTCAACCCGAGTCTGCGACGCTAGTTGCTGGTTGTATTCAGAATCCCACATTCCGCAATTCAGGTCGTTGCGCAAGCGCACGGATAAATTCATGCAGGGCCTCATCCAGCCCTTGCGCGATATACGTCAGTTTTCAACGGAACGCGAGCGCGGATCGTAGTGCCAGCTCCAGGTTGCGATTTCACTGAAAGCTCGCCGTTCACCAATTGCAACCTTTCGCGCATGCTGATCAAGCCCAGACCGTGGCGAGTGAAAGCCTCTTGTTCTTCAAAGCCATTTCCAGTGTCTGCCACTGTGAGTTCGATCGATTCTTCCGTGCCCTGGAGATCCACCGTAAAGCTCCGAACGCCGCTGTGCTTCACGGCGTTCTGCAGCCCCTCTTGTAAAACTCGGAACAAACACAGCGAGACTTCCTTCGAGAGGGTGTGTGGTATACCTGCATCTCTGAACACAATCTCAATCTTAGTTTTTTCGGAGAGCTCTCTGCAGAAGCTCTTAGCCGCGGTGGCCAGGCCAAGGTAATCGAGTTTCGAAGAATGTAAGCGGTGGGATAGTCCCTGCACATCCTGGGCAATTTCTGAGATACGCGCCCGGGTATGGCGAACTAGCTCAGTGACTTCATTGGTCGAAGCATCATGACTCCATCGCTCTAGGTCGATCGATAACAACGCGAGGCGCTGATTGATGTCGTCGTGAAGCTCTCTGCCAATCCAGGTGCGCTCCGCTTCATGCGCCTCAATCAACCTGCGCCCAATGGTGGCGAGACTCTCCTCTGCCTGCTTCCGTTCCGTGATGTCTATGCAAGAGCCGATGTAGCCAGCGAAAGTACCATCCGGGTTGAATCTTGGTACACCATCGTCGAGAACCCAGCGATACTCTCCATCTTTTCGCCGCAGCCGGTACTGCAGTTCAAACGACTCTCTTCGGTCGAATGCTTCGGTGTAGGTTTGCAGACAGCGGTTCGAATCGTCCGGATGAATTCCTTCCGTCCAACCATCGCCAAGTTCCGCCTCAAGTGGGCGGCCTGTGAAGTCTAGCCAGGTTTTGTTGACGTAGCTGCACTTTCGGTCCGTTCCGTCCGTCCAGATCATTACAGGTGCGGTATTTGCCACTAGACGGAAGCGCTTCTCGCTCTCGCGCAGTTGGGTTTCTGCACGTTTTGCCCTTGCCCTCTGCCATACCAGCCCGAAAATTAGCAGAGCCTCGGCCAGCAGGAGAGAAATGCCGCCAATGATGTATGTCCTGTAAGACTCCCAGATCGTTGGCTGGCGGTTGAGGATGATGCTGCCTGGGGGAAGGTCGCTCTCCTTGAGCCCCCAGCGCTTCAGGGCACGCCAATCGAACATGTAGACGTCGGCGCTCTTAGCGATAGGGATGTCCTGCGGCTTCTCACCGTTGAGAACCCTCATTGCCATCTCGCCGACAACCCTTCCATCGGAGGTAAAGCTCAACAAGTCACCGCCAACTGTACCTCTGCCGAGGTCCACGTCGTCCACGACAAAGACTGGCGCCGTGGAAGCGCTGGCAATCAGTGGAACTGACTGAGTCGCATCAATGAAGCGTCCTCCCGACGCATCCTCCATCAAGGACGTGTGGTAGACGATCGTATCGTCCGGCAGGTGCTTCAGCCGCTCAAGCAGCGTGGGCATGTCAAGGTCCGTGAGATATAAGAAGTCGAAGCGCGACTCATACTTGCGAAAACTCTTCCTGGCGATGGCCTGCAAATACCGGTCATATGGTCCCACGCCACCTACCACAACTACATGCTTGGTGCCGGGTCGAAGATGCAATGCAGCGATCAGGGTTCTCTCGGGCTGCGCCACCTCCCACAAGCCGGTGAAGTCAGAGTCGAGCTTCAGTTGGCCCAGCATCTCCTCCGTACTCCCACAGAAGACTATGGGTGTGTCCGGGAACGACACCTTGTGCGATTGAGCCATAAATTTGAGGGCTTCGAGTCCCACAGCAACGATTACATCGGGCTTGCGATCGTGGTACTTGCGGGTGTACCACTCACGAAACTGGTGCTGGTGAGCCTCATCCGGAAACAGGGTCATCTCCAGATCCTCACTATAAAGCTCAATCTGGTAAGGCGAACTCTCCAGACTAGCAACTATCTCGTGATCCAAGGCAGAGACGCCGGGTGACGAAAGAGGGTCGAAAACATTGATAAGGAGGACGCGCCGGACTTCTCTTGCAGGTCTTGCGGAACTCGCCTGCGGCAGCAGAGAGGCTGCCACAACTGCAACTACAACGCAGATCAGCCGTGCCGCTCGTCTACGCACTTCTCGGCCTCGTGGCTTAGGGCCTCAGCGTCCTATTCGGAAGAACTGTACCACAATCATGTAACCCCTATGGCAGACACTCAAAAGCCCCCCACCTCGATCCAACAAAGTTTCGGAATGGGGATATCTACCAATAGTGCTAGAGTGCTGGTGTCCGGTTACTGGCAAAACTGCCAGTTCCTCCCTATATAAATGTAGAGTCAACATTTGGTAATGACTTCAGGCGCCAGTGATATAAGAATGACCTGGTCTACTCCAGACGGCACAATACCGGATCGCCACGGAGGGATGGGACCTTGTATCCGGTCGCTGCGCAGTTGGCGCTCTCGGTACCAACTGAGGAAGCTTACCTAGTCGTGTACATGGGACATCCGTGGGTCGCAAACAGCCCATGCTGCGAAGGTCATTTGTGGGCAAGACCATACATGAGTACCACCACCGACCACGCTGCCGCAGGTCGGCCCTCCTGGTAATTGTGACTATTGCTCTGGTTTTTTCCAGCCGTGTACGAAGCCAGACAGCTTCGACCGGCGCACTGACCGGAGTGGCGCTCGACCCAACCGGAGGCGTCATAGCGGGGGTCGTTGTCCGACTCGTTAAACAGGCCACCGGCGCGATTCAATCTGCAACTTCTGACAAAGATGGTAGGTTCCATTTTTTACTGCTACCCCCCGGCAGGTATGAGCTACAAGCCAGCAACACAGGCTCTGACACCCTCATCGCCAGTACAACGATAGATGTCAGCGTGACCGAAGTGATACACCTCGAACTGCATCTCCGGCTGGCAACCGTTTTCAGCAGCATCAAGGTTTATGCAGAGGCAGCAACAGTCCAGACCGACAGTTCCGCTCTGGGTAAGGTAGTCAATGAAACGGCAGTCAGCGGCTTGCCCCTGGTCACGAGGAATTTTGCCCAAATTGCAAGCCTCTCTCCGGGAGTCTCGACCGGAGTGTACAACGCAGGAGAGCTTGGACTCGGTGGAACCGGGCTCTCGCAGATTGCCAAATCAAACGATGGGATTTACGTGCACGGAGCGCGTTCTTATGACAACAACTTCCAAGTCGACGGAATAAGCGTGAGCGATGTGCAGGGCAGTGCTGCAGGGAGTGGCGGCATTCCGATTCCGAACCCCGATAGCATACAGGAGTTCAAAGTCCAGACAGGACTCTACGATGCAGGCTATGGGCGCTATGGTGGTGCAAACATCAGCGTGATTACAAAAACCGGCAGCAATGCTTTACACGGGACGGTTTTCGAGTTCCTTCGCAACGAGGTGCTTAACGCGAACGATTTCTTTTTGAACCAAACAGGTCAGACACGCCCCGTCCTCAAGCAGAACCAGTTTGGTTTCGCGTTGGGTGGGCCCATCAAAAAGGACAAACTCCTTTTCTTTGGTTCGTATCAGGGAACGTACCAAGTTAATGGCATTGCTGCTGGTCAGTCGCGGACTGCTTGCACTGCCAGCTTTAGCGAGCCGCCGCTCACGAATGACCGCACGCCCGGTGAACTCGGAAAAATCTTTGGAGGCATGACGGGGGCGCAGGGAGGCACCGCGATCAAACCCGACGGCTCCAACATTAATCCCGTGGCTCTGACCCTACTGAATTTCAAGCTTCCTGACGGAACTTTCCTGATCCCCACTCCACAAACTGTGAACCCGACGAAACCACCTGCGCAGCAGGGCTTCTCAGTCCTCACCGATCCTTGCCATTTTAATGAAAACCAGTTTTCAACCAATATTGACTACCTGAATCGACCGAACAGCAAAATCGCAGTCCGCTTCTTCCTGGCAAATGATGACGAGACCGTCACGTTTCCCGGAAATGGCCTCAATCCAGCAGGTAATATCCCTGGTTTTCCGAGTCCTAGTGATTCTGGATTCAGAGTCTTTTCTTTAGCTCATACTTACACTTTCCGTAACGCATGGCTCAACGAAGCACGGATTGGATATGTCCGCTCGAGGACCACCACAGACGCCACGACTCCGTTCCGTTGGTCGGACGTTGGAGTTGCCGAAGGAGAGATGAGCCAGAATAACGAGCTACCTAGCTTGAAAATTATCGGCTCCGTCAGTATCGCATCCGGGTTTCCACGAACGATTGCCCAAAATAGCTTTGTCTTTGGGGATAATCTCAGCTTTGTCCGTAGCGCCCACACGATGCGATTGGGAGGATCTCTCACTAGGTTGCAGGACAACGTCAATCTTGTGGGACTTGGATCATTTCTGCAGTTTCTGAGCTGGCCCGATTTTCTACTTGGCCTCAGCGCAGAGGACAACGGCAGCGGATTCAGTAATGTGTTTGCCTCGTTTGATGACTTCGGCCTGACCAATCGGGAATTCAGGGTGTGGGAGGGTACAGCGTTCGCGCAGGATGACTATAGAATACGCAGGTCACTTACATTAAATATTGGCTTGCGTTACGAGCGTCTCGGCCAATTTGGGGACCGTCTGGGCAGAAACGCAAGCTTCGACATCGGCAAAGCTGAACCCACCCCTGCGCCAAGCGGGAGCGTGGCAGGCTATCTTGTGGCTTCCAACTTTCCAGGGTGTACTTCCCCCGGGTGTTTTGCGTGCGAATAATAGCTTCGGGAACTACGGCGAGGGACAAAACACGATCGCGCCGCGAGTCGGATTCGCGTGGCAGATCTTCCCCGGCACAACTCGATTGGTATTGAGAGGGGGGTACGGGACATATTATTCCCGACCCACCGGCCAAGCGTTTTATCAAAATATCTTAGGCGCTCCGTTCTCAGTGTTTCGCTTAAATGCTGGAGAGACGAACGCAAATGCGACATTTCAAGCGCCATTCCCGCAGCCGTTCCCTACGCCGGAGTCATTTCCTTTGTTTCCCGCATACTCTCCCAAGTACCACGACGACCGTTTACTCCGTCGCGCCCGGGTTTCGTCCCGCCGTGATTCAGCAGTATTCGTTGAACGTTCAGGTTGAGCCACACGAGGGTTGGCTGTTGGAAGTTGGATACGTGGGCACTCACGGTACACACCTGGTCCGGCAACGCTCTCTTAATCAGGCACTCAGCGCATCCGCGAACAGTCCAATCAGGGGAGTAACCACAAACTCCGTCGCAAATATTCCCTTGCGAGTCCCCATTCTCGGGATACCTCCGGACTCTCTTGTGGAGATGGAATCCGAGGGCAGCTCCTGGTACAACGGGCTTGAGGCAAGCATGACGAAGGGGTTACGCCACGGCGTTCAATTTCTAGCTTCCTATACGTTCTCCAAGACCTTGGACACGGATGGATCCGACATCAACTCAACATCCTCTGGTAATGCGCTAACGCTGGGAGACCAAAACTCTCCCAGACAGCGTTGGGGGCGGGCCAGTTTCGACCGTACTCATCGATTCGTGTTTAGTGGGACATGGAATCTCCCCAATCCGTCTGCCGGGTTGCAGCGTGCAGTTCTGGGTGGGTGGGATTTTGCTGCGGTAGTTACCATTCAATCTGGCAGTGCTCTGACCATCTCGGCTACCAATGCCGACAACGTTTTCGGAATAAGCACTGACAGAGCGCAACTGAGTGGGACCTGCTCAAAAAGCCAACTTGTTAAGGGCGGGCCAGTAAAATCGAAACTGAGCGGCTATTTCAATGCCTCCTGTTTTACGAGTCCGCCAATTGTCGGGGCGGATGGCATCGGAACGTCGTTTGGGAACAGCGCGACCGGAATGGTAGATGGTCCCGGGCAAGCGAATCTGGATCTCGCGTTCTCAAAGACGTTGGTCCTTCGGTGGCCCGTGGAGAAGAGCAGTCTCCAATTTCGGGTCGAGTTCTACAATGCACTGAACCATACCCAGTTTGCGAACCCTGATACAAACTTCACATCGCCCACGTTCGGCGTTATCAGTAGCACGGCGGTAAATGCTCGCGTGGGGCAGTTGGCCTTGAGGTTTGCGTTTTAGATTGCAGGACAATCCGATCACTCTGTTATTCCATAACATTGCCATCTCAGTCATTACCGACTGCCGAGACTCCGGCCAGGTTTGCCAGCGCTTCCCAATGCCTCGGATGCGGACGGCGTCGGCCCGAGCGGATGAGTGCGGCATAGGGCTGGGAGACTTGCATAGCCTGTGCTATTTCTCGGACCTTCATCGCTTTGCGTAGGAAAAGGGGTTTTGGGGTGGAAACGAAAATCCAAATTCCGCACTGTGATGGGAGCTACAGGTCCCATCTGAGAAAACACCCCTACCCCCTGGCTGATGTTAATACTTCTAGGGCCCGAAAATTCTTGGGGAAGTCCTAGCTGGAGGAGTGTAGCGGATAGTGTAGCGACTACCGGTTTAGATGGGGCGGTAGCGGCCATGCATCGAGCAAGCTGGCAACTACAATTTTCCAATCGCTTGCCACTCAGTGCTACCCGGTGCAATGGTAGGGAGCACGATCCTAAGTCTGGTGCGTCTGCCAATTCCGCCACTTTCGCGATCGGGTGGTGCGTAAGATTACACAAGCCGCCGTCACCCGAATCCTGCGTGGGAGCCAGAGCTCTTTGGTCAGCGGCCCCTTTTGGGGTCCAGGCGACAACGTGTGGGCATTCGGTTAGCCTTTAGCATTCCCGACGGATGCGCGATCATGTGGCTGCAACCTAATCATGGCGAAAGACTTCAATGCGATTGTTTTGGGGGGCGGAGCTGCCGGCCTGATGTGTGCCATCGAGGCAGGGAAGCGGGGACGACGCATTGTTGTTCTGGAACGCGCGGCTCGGATTGGCAAGAAGATTCTGATTTCGGGAGGTGGACGCTGCAATTTTACAAATCTTTATTGCCAGCCGGAGAACTTCCTGTCAGCGAATCCACATTTCTGTAAGTCTGCCCTTGCACGGTACACGCCCACAGACTTCATTGCTCTGGTCGAAAAGCATCAGATTCGTTACCACGAGAAGGCCAAGGGGCAGCTGTTCTGCGATGGATCGTCACGCGAGATTGTTCGGATACTAGAAGAGGAGTGCCGGCTGGCTGGCGTTCAAATTCTCGTGAACATCGCGATCCGCGCGGTGCGAAAGTCCGATGGCTTCGTGGTCGAGACCTCGGAGGGCGACTTTCATGCGCCCTGCCTAGTGGTCGCGACTGGCGGCCTCTCCATTCCCAAGATTGGGGCGACGTCATTCGGTTACGATTTAGCACGGCAGTTTGGAGTCAAGATCAGGGACTGCCGTCCCGCTTTAGTGCCTCTCACGTTCGACTCGGAGGATCGCCAGCAATACTGCGATTTGGCCGGAATTTCCGCGGCGGTGATTGCTTCCTGCGATTCTCAGAGATTTCAGGACAAGATGCTCATCACACATCGCGGTCTCAGTGGTCCGGCGATTCTGCAAATTTCGTCCTATTGGCAGCAGCCCAAGCCAATCACGATTGACCTTGCGCCGGCACACGATGTGACTGCTCCGTTGCGAACGTCATCCGCGCGACGGGACCTTTCTGCCGCGAGGGCCTCATTTCGTGACGTACTGGCTGATCGGCTGGCGGATCGTTGGCTGCAGGGGCACGCACCACAAAGTTGGACGAATCATTCGCTTGCTGAACTGGAGAACCAAATCCATCATTGGCAGATCACGCCCGGCGGCACCGAAGGATACGAAAAAGCCGAAGTCACAGCTGGCGGCGTCGATACGGATGAGCTGTCGGCCAAAACGATGGAGAGTCGCAGGGTGTCCGGTTTATTCTTCATCGGCGAAGTGGTAGACGTCACCGGTCACCTTGGCGGATTCAATTTTCAATGGGCGTGGGCGTCTGGCTTTTCCGCGGGACATGCCCTGTAACTGCGTAGTCGGTAGGTTTTAGAGATCTGCTCCTTGGCTCGCAGCTCACATAAAATGAAGCGATTGCAGAGCAAGGGATGTCTAACCAAACGGTGAATTCTCCTCAAAAGCCGCCCGGAAAGCCCCCGCTGAATGCTCAGCGACTGCGGGCGGTGGCACCGGCCGTCTGGGACTTGATGCGGCCCCGTCGGGGGTTGTTGGCTGTGGGCTTTGTGCTCATGGTCATCAACCGCGTGGCTGGACTGGTGCTACCTTATTCGACCAAGTTTCTGATTGACGGCGTCATTACCAAGCATCACGTTCAGTTGTTGCGGCCGCTGGTTCTGACCGTTTTGGTGGCGACCCTCATTCAGGGGATCACATCGTTCTCGCTCACTCAGCTACTTTCAAAGGCCGCCCAACGGTTGATTGCAGAGCTGCGCCAGAAAGTGCAGACGCATATTTCGCGGCTTCCGGTTTCCTTCTACGACTCCAACAAGACGGGCACGCTGGTGTCACGCATCATGACCGACGTCGAGGGGGTGCGAAATCTGCTTGGAACCGGGTTGGTGGAACTGGCTGGCGGATTGCTCACTTCTTGCATAGCGCTGGTTGTACTCTTCCGCATTAGCGCGTTGATGACGGCTCTCGCCTTTACATTCCTGCTGTGTTTCGCACTGGCCCTGAATAAGGCTTTTGGGACGATTCGCCCTATTTTCCGCGAACGCGGAAAGATCAATGCGGAGGTGACCGGGCGGCTGGCTGAGTCGTTGGGCGGTGTGCGCGTCATCAAGGGCTACCATGCCGAGGAAAGGGAAGAGGCAGTTTTTGCGGGCGGCGTGCGGCGATTGCTCGACAACGTGATGCGGACGCTCACGGCTACCTCAATCATGAGCCTCTCCGCCAGCCTGCTGATGGGAGTCGTGGGAACGGTGATCATGTATGTGGGGGCGCACCAGATCCTGGCGGGTACTCTCACGATAGGCGGGTTCTTTACCTACACGTTGTTTCTCGGCTTTCTGGTCGCGCCCATCATTCAGATAGTGGCAATCGGAACCCAGATCACAGAGGCGCTGGCGGGACTGGAACGGACGCAGGAGATTCTTCGCGAGCGGCCAGAGGATCAGGATCCCCTGAGGACGGTAGTCTTGCAAGACATCGTGGGCCAAGTGATGTTCGATCACGTCAGCTTCGGCTACGACGGTACCCGCGAAGTGCTGCACGACGTTTCGTTCGTAGCCGAGCCGGGGACAGTCACGGCGTTCGTCGGTTCGTCCGGATCAGGCAAGTCAACGACCATCGGATTGATCACGGCATTTCACGTCCCGACGCAAGGACAGATTCTTGTCGATGACGTTGATCTCAGCACCGTGCGGTTGGATTCGTATCGCACCCGGCTGGGGGTAGTCCTGCAGGAATCTTTTCTCTTTGATGGGACGATTCGAGAAAATGTAGCGTTCTCGCGACCCGATGCTAGCGAGGAAGAGATTATGCGTGCCTGCCGCATCGCGCGCGTGGACGAGTTCGCGGAGAGTTTCCCGGACAAATACGACACGATCGTCGGAGAGCGGGGGGTCAAGCTTTCTGGCGGCCAACGCCAGCGCATCTCGATCGCACGCGCGATCCTCGCGGAACCGCGCATTCTGATTCTGGACGAGGCGACTTCCAGCCTCGACTCGGAATCGGAACAAATGATTCAGCATGGACTTTCCTACCTGATGCAGGGACGTACTACTTTTGTGATTGCACACCGCCTGTCTACCATCCGGCGGGCCGATCAAATTCTGGTGATGGAGCAGGGCCGGATCGTTGAACGCGGTACCCACGAGCAACTCTACGAGGTGCAAGGCCGATATTACGATCTCTACACCAAGCAACTAGGGGTGGAGAGCAACCTTTTCCTGGCCCCAGGCGAAGGTGATTCCTTGGCGGTGGAGAATGGCAATGGACTGCCTGGCGCGAAAGAGGCAGCCGATCCTGACGCCCTGCGTGTCATTCGCGGCGAGGTCCGCTAAGGCAGCATGAACGTCTCTCCCGATCTGCAAGCAACCACTTCGATTCACACCGAGAATGTCTGCCGGCATTACCCAATGGGCGAAAGCCTGATTCGGGCGGTGGATGGCATTTCGATCCAGGTGCCGTCGGGAGAGTTCGTCGCGCTGCTGGGGACGTCGGGTTCTGGCAAGTCGTCACTCCTGAATCTGATTGCGGGGCTCGACCGGCCAACAGCAGGAACCGTTGTCGTGGACCGCAGAAATCTCGCAGAGTTGTCGCGCGAGGATCTAGCAAAACACCGGCTGCATACCGTGGGAATGGTATTTCAATCTTTCAATCTGATTCCGAGCATGACCGTCATTGAGAATGTAGAACTCCCGTTGCGCTTTGCCGAGGTCGAGCGCAGTCGGCGGGATTCTCTCGCACGCGAAGCTTTGGAACGCGTTGGGCTCAGCCGCCGACTCCACCACCGGCCGAGCGAACTATCGGGCGGAGAGCAACAACGAACTGCACTTGCACGGGCCTTGATCAATCAGCCGAAACTGCTGCTGGCGGATGAGCCTACGGGGAATCTCGACAGCCGGACAGGGACGGAAATCATGAACCTGATACGGGAATGCAATCAGGCGCTACGTATGACGGTCGTGATGGTGACGCACGAGCGTGCGCTGGCTGAGCAGTACGTGCAGCGGTTGATCTTTCTTGCTGACGGCAAGGTGGTGGACGATCAGGCCAACGGCAGCGGCCTCGCTGCCACAGCGGCGCGGGGAGGTGATGCGCGTGAAGGCTTATGACCTGGCCGAACTCGCCGTGCGGAACCTGCGGGAATCGATTCTGCGGAACTCGCTGACCACGATCGGCATTTCTGTCGGCGTGGCGTCGCTAGTCGCGATGCTGTCCCTGGGGATCGGTCTGCAGCAACTGGCGACGCGGCGGTTGGTTCGGTCGGGCCTGTTCGATACGGTGGTTGTCACTTCACGCCGGGACCTCCGCAACTTCAATCGAGACGAAGATCAGGGCGGACCCGCGCCTGCCGAAAGCCCGGCGCTCGATGAACCCTCGCGGCAAAAGATCGAAAAGCTTTCCAACGTCACAGAAGCCTATCCAGACTTACGTTTCATCACGTCCTTTACCTATGAGACCAAACCTCACCTGACAATGGTAGCCGGTGTACCAGAATCGTATCGAACCAATGATGCGTTCGAGGGTATGCAGGGCAAGTTCTTTTCCTCGGAATCTTCCGCCGAGGCAATCCTGCAAAAGAGTTTCGCAGCTGAATTGCTAGGGAAAACGGCGAAGCCGGGATCCGACGATGTGCCGGTGGCGGAGTTAGCCAAGCCGCTTCTCGGCAAAGAAATGACCATGCGCTACGCGGAGCGGACGCCTTCAGGTACTACGGAGTCGGCTCCAAAGGCGAGACTTGTGCCTGAAAGCGACCGCCTTCCGGACGCGACGACGTATTCAATTGCTTCGCGGGAGCTCAAGCTCAAGATCGTTGGCGTTACAGACCTGGATCCCGACAGCATGCGCGGTCCAGTACGGGCTCGTGTGTTGCTCCCCCTGAAACTTGTCGAGAGCCTGCACGTGGTTCAGCCCAATGCACTTCGTGATACCACCCAGGCGTCAAGTAAGGTGCCGACGTACTCGACTGTAAGCGTTCGCGTGAAGGATCCCGGTAAGATTCAGGCGGTCGAAGACGCCATCAAGAAAATGGGCTTCAACACGTTCTCCATGCTGGACGCTACGCGCAGCTTGCGACGGTTCTTTGCTGTGCTGGATCTCTTTCTGGGGATCTTCGGAAGCCTCGCATTGGCCGTGGCTTCGATCGGTATCGTGAATACGTTGGTGATGGCGATTCTGGAACGGCGTCGGGAGATCGGCATCATGAAGGCCATTGGCGCTTCCGATGTCGATGTGAAGAAGCTTTTCTTCGCCGAGGCTGGTGTGATGGGAGCACTGGGTGGGGCACTGGGCGTCGCTTTGGGATGGACGATCGGCCGATTGATCAATATTGGGACGAATATTTACCTAAAGCGTCAGGATCTCGCGCCTGAACAGATCTGGTTTGTGCCGTGGTGGTTGGTCGGAAGCGCCATCGCTTTCGCAGTGATTGTCAGCCTTGTTTCCGGCCTCTATCCTGCTGCCCGCGCCGCCCGGTTGGACCCGGTGCAGGCACTCCGCTACGAATAACTGCTGACGTAGAAGCCAAGATGCCCGGCAAAGTCCCGCGACGCTGGTATGCCCTCATACCGAGTACGACACGTCATCATCGGCCGCCACCTGCGCCAAACTGCTTACGGCTGCGGCAACCGGTGTGGACTTGCTCCCTCGACGCATAGCCACGATCCCTGTGCGCACCATCTCCAGGACTCCATAAGGACGAAGCACTTCCAGCAAGCCGTCGATCTTGTCTTCGGCGCCAGTGATTTCGATCGTCAACGATTCGGGAGCCACATCGACCACGCGGGCGCGAAACACGCTGGCCAACTCGAGCACATGAGAACGCGCCTCATGAGTTGCAGCTACCTTGATCATAGCCAGATCGCGGACGATCGCAGGCTGATTGGTAATATTTTCGACCAGCAAGACGTTGACGAGTTTGTAGAGGTTGGCCTCGATGCGGCGCGCCTGGTCATGGTCAGCGTCGACCGTGATGGTCATGCGTGAGACCTCGGGCTTCTCGGTTCGTCCCACGGTCAACGAGTCGATGTTAAAGGCACGTCGGCGGAACAGGGAAGCCACGCGGGTGAGGACACCCGGCTTATTCTCCACGTACACCACAAAAGTGTTCATCATGTGAGAGTTCATTCGTCGGTGGCCGTCTCCACAATTGGACTGGGACGTCGAATCATATCGTGCAAAGAAGCGCCCGCGGCGACCATGGGATACACGGTATCTTCCTGCTCGACTTTAAAATCGATCAACACGGGGCCGTCATGCCTGCGGGCTGCCTGGACAGCCGGGACGACTTCGGACCGTCGCGAAACCGCCATACTCCGGATGCCGTAGGCTTCGGCGAGTTTCACAAAATTCGGATTCAGTAGGGGCGTTGCCTGGTAGTTGCGCTCATAGAAGAATTCCTGCCACTGGCGCACCATCCCCAGATAACCGTTGTTAATGATGGCGATGTTTACTTTCAAGTTCTCCTGAACGACGGTGGCCAGCTCCGCCATCGTCATCTGGAACCCGCCGTCTCCCACGACTACCCAGACTTCCGATTGCGGACGGGCAACCTTGACACCGATCGCTGCAGGAAGGGCAAATCCCATCGTGCCCAGCCCACCGGAAGTGATGAGGGAACGCGGACGCTCGTGCTTGTAGTATTGTGCCTCCCACATCTGGTGCTGCCCGACGTCAGTCACTACGATCGAATCAGCGTCCCGCGTTTCCCGCCACAAGTCGTTGATCACGTGAGCTGCGTAGAGATGACCGTTGTCCGGGAGATTCTGAATGTCGCGAACGGCGGCGTCACCTTTCAGTCGGTCAATGTAGTCCAGCCAATCGCTGCGGTCGACCGAGCCAACGTGGGGCAATAGTTCGTGAAGAACCTCGCGCAGGTCCCCGACCAGGGCAACATCAACTTTTACGTTCTTGTTGATTTCCGCAAGATCGATTTCTACGTGGATCTTTTTCGCATTGGGCGCGTAGGTCTTGAGATTGCCCGTGACCCGGTCGTCGAAGCGCATACCGAATGCGAGCAGCAGGTCAGCCTCCTGAATGGTGTGGTTGACCCAGGCTTCGCCGTGCATGCCCATCATGCCGAGGTTCATGGGATGGGAGGCAGGGAAGGCGCCGAGCCCGAGGAGGGTGAGCGCGACTGGAATACCGGTGCGCTCCGCGAAGTCGCGAACCTCTTTCATTGCGCCGGAAATGATGATCCCGTGGCCCGCCAGAATCACGGGCCGTTTAGCATTCTTGATCAGCTCAAGCGCCTGCTCATATTCCTTCGCGTCTGGAGAAAGATCGGGGCGGTAACCGGGCAACTGCGGCCGCGCCGCTTCCCAATCAAATTCACAAGAACTCTGTTGCGCGTCTTTGGTGATATCGACCAGTACGGGCCCGGGACGACCGGAACGCGCTACGTAGAATGCTTCTCTCATGGTGCGAGCCAACTCGCTGGCATGCGTGACCAGGTAGTTGTGCTTTGTGATGGGCAGCGTGACTCCGGTGATGTCGGTCTCCTGAAATGCATCAGAGCCGATCAACTTGCTGCCGACCTGCCCAGTGATGCATACGATTGGAGAGGAATCCAGCATCGCGGTGGCAATGCCGGTGACCATGTTGGTAGCCCCGGGACCGGAGGTGGCTATTGCGACGCCTACGTCACCGCTTGCGCGTGCGTACCCATCCGCCATATGCGTTGCACCTTGCTCGTGACGGACGAGTACGTGATGAACCTTGCTGTGCTTCAACGCGTCATAGGCGGGAAGAATCGCTCCGCCCGGATATCCAAACGCGTGAGTTACGTTCTCGCGCTCCAAACATTCCCAAAGGATTTCCGCACCGGTCTTGGTCATTGCTGTCACGTCCTCTTCCTTCTGGCTTCGCCACTCTTCGCAAGGCTTTGTAGCTTAGGCGGGATACGAAGCTCGTCCGAAACGCGAACGGGCCATCATCTATCTTGGATGATGGCCCGTTCAGAAGCTTGGCTGAGCGTCACATCATCCGCTGCAGTGGATTCCTACCGATACTCGTACGACTACGCTGAAAACAATAGCGGGGAACCGCTGGTCCTGTCTAAGTCGCTTCGAGTTGGCGGTAAAGGTAAGCATTTTCGCCAGATCTATTGCACATTTTGTAATCGTTCCGCTCGGCCGAGTCAAGGATAATCTGGTAACACTCTGGTTCTGGAAGGCTGGTTGGTCAGTCTTCAATGCGCAACAAGAGGACCGGTTCCACCATGAAGTCAAAGGAGTTAATGGTCTCGATCGCCCGCCGAATGACGGGCTCGGAGACTGGCTCGACGGTGATTACGAACGAGACACGATCCTTGGGCAGGTGTGGCTCTTGCTCGAGAGAGTCGATATTGATCGCATGTTGCGCGATGACCTCGGCCACGCGGGCAACGATGCCGCGTTGATCTTTCACGGTAAGGCGCAGGTACCAGGCGACCGGGCGAGGATTGGTGCAAAGTTCGAGTTCCCGTGAGTTCAAGAAGCCGGAGATGTTCTTGGCGTTTAGTTGTCCAGCAGCGAGATCGCGGGAGATTTCGATCAGGTCCGAGACCACGGCCGACCCTGTCGCGTCACCGCCTGCTCCGCGTCCGTAGAACATCTGGGTCCCGATCTTGTCACCCACCAGAAACACTGCGTTGTTGACCCCTTCGACTTTGGCTAGCATCGAGCGACGACTTACCAGCCAGGGCCGGACCGAGACTTCCAATCCGTTTTCCGTGTGCTCCGCTGACCCGACCAGGCGGATCGTACTGTCGAGGCGATTCGCCGAGTGAATGTCGATGGCACGCACGTGCCGGATGCCGTAAGTCGGAATGCGAGAAACACTCAGGCGTCCTTCAAACGCCATGCGGGCCAGAATGCAAAGCTTGTCGCGAGCGTCCTGACCATCAATATCAAAAGATGGGTCTGCCTCGGCGAAGCCCGCATGCTGTGCCTCCTGGAGCGCCTCATCGAACTCGATGCCGCGTCCCTCCATCTCGGTCAGGATGTAGTTCGCAGTCCCGTTGAGTATGCCGTGCACTGAGCGCAAGCGATCGCCGGCGGTGGATTCGTGAATCACACGGAGAATCGGAATGCCGCCGGCAACGCTGGCTTCAAAGCCGATGGGCAGATTGTGCGTGGCGGCCAGTGCGAAGAGTTCGTCGCCGTGCTCAGCGAGCAGATTCTTGTTGGCGGTCACAACCGGCTTGCCCTGAGTCAGTGCGGCGCGCAGCAATTGGAGGGACTCGCCGGTGCCGCCCATGGTTTCGACGACTACGTCGACGTTGGGGTCCTGAAGCAGTTGCTTCCAATCGGAAACCGCCGATGCGCCTTTCGGAGTGTCCTTGGGCTGAATACCCGAGCGGCGACAGACCGCGGTTACATCCAACCGGATGCCACTGCGTTGTTCGATCAGACCGGCGTGTTTGGAGACGATGTCGGCCGTTGCACGGCCAACCGTTCCAAAGCCCACGATGCCAACCCGTACTCTTTTCATAATCGGCTGAAGAATCGATCAGTTTGCAGATCCCGGACTCAGGAATTCCTGGTGAACGGCGCGCACTACGTCGTCCACCCGCGAGGCGGTCACCGCGAAGCAAATATTCAATTCGCTCGCCCCCTGGGCAACGGCAATCACGCTCACGTTGTTGCGGGCCACCACGGAAAACAATCTGCCTAGAATGCCGCAGGTGCCTTTCATGTCGGAACCGAGCACGGCGATCACGGCGATGTCCCGGTGAACGGTGATGGGATTTAGGACTTCGTGCTTCAGTTCCGTTCGAAACAGACGTTGAATCGCATGTACGACTCGATCGGCATCGGGTTCGCGCAATACCAGACCCAACGAATCTTCGGAAGAGGATTGTGTTGAGAACAAGACATCGACGCGCTCGTGACCAAGGCGAAGAAACAAGCGTCCGAAAATCTCGGCAAAATACACGTCGCGCCGTGTCGTCAAAGTGATGAGTGCAGCCTGCGTCACGGCAGTCACGGCTTTCACAGGGCGATTGCTGGGAGGCAGGGATTGCACGATCCGGGTACCGGGAACCTCCGGCTTGAACGAATTCTTGATCCAGACAGGAATTCCACGCTCCATCGCCGGCCAGATGGCCTTTCGGTGAATGACCTTGGCGCCGTAGTACGACAATTCGATCGCTTCGGCGAAAGTGATTTCTGGAAGCGTAACTGCGTCGGGACAGACGCGGGGATCCGCAGTCAGGACGCCATCGACGTCCGTCCAGATCCAGACTTCATTTGCATCCATGGCCGCGCCTACAATCGTTCCGGAATAATCGGAGCCCCCGCGGCCGAGAGTCGAGACCTGGCCGGTCTGGGTTGCGCCACTGTAGCCCATGACCACTGGAATCTGACCCTGTTGAAGGAGCGGATGGATAACGTCACGGCACTGACGACGAGTAGCTTCCATGTCGGGAGTCGCATCGCCAAATTTATCGTCTGTGGCTACAACGCGGGCTGAGTCCACGAACGCGCCCTTAGCGCCTAACTCAGTTAGACAGGCAACGAAAAGGTGCGCCGACATCTGTTCGCCCAGCGGCAGCACCATGTCCATTACCTGGGGAGTTGCGGAGCCCAGCAACAACAGCGCGGAACAAAATTCCTCGAGTCTTTGCAACGTCGTCTCGACTTCTGCGGAGACGGATTTCTGATTTTCCCCGTGACACAATTCCGAAAGAACCTGCTCATGTCGACTTCGCAGCTGTTGCAGGCCCTCCTCCATTTCCTTCCCTTTGCCAAGCCGGGCAGAGTTAAGCACGCTCAGGATAAGGTCGGTCACTTTCGAAAGCGCGGAGACGACGACAACAACGTCATCGCCGCGCTGCGCGTGCTGCTGTGCGATGGTGGCCGCTTGGCGGATCCGTTCGGCACTGCCGACAGAAGTGCCTCCGAACTTCATGACAATAAGACTCATGGGGACCCTTGGTAGGACGGACTCGTAACCTAGTAGTACAGCATGCGAACGCGAAAACCGGCAAGAGCAAATGCCTGTTCGCTTGGGTCGGCCGGATCTGCAACAAATTGATCGGAGGATTTATTGGAACAGACTTGTGCTTACTCGGTTGGATTGCGCGGAAACTTCAAATACGGCAGCCGCACGCTTTGGATGACAACTTGGTCGGCGCGGATTGCTGTCGGTGCTTGAAAGTTCAGGGCGCCTGCGTTTGTGACGTAATCATCCTGATCGACGCCGTCACCGCTCACCCCCAATCCTCCCACCAGAACGCCATTCTTGTAGAGGGGCAAGCTACCTGGGAAAAACACGATGCCATTCTGGTTAGCGTTGGCCGGTTGCGATCCTTGCGTGCAGGGATTTGCCAGGTCCGAAATAAACAGGGCAAAGAACGGGCCCGAGCCTGAGCTATCGATGCCCGGAGGAAACAACGGTTGCGCGGCGAAGCCGATCGTGCGATTCGTAATCGCAGTGCTGCTGGGCATGCCTGGCAAGTCGCCAGAGCCTGACGGACCGCTAAAATAGATCACATTCCTGGCTTTCGCGACCGCGACATCAATGCTGAACACGGTTGCGTCGGGCATCCGATGCAGACCAAGAATTGTGCCATCCAAGTCGGCCACCGCGATCGTCATGCGGGTGCGCGACCCTGAAGGTAGGCGAATCACGGCACGAGTAGTCTGTGCCGTTGCAACGGCTTGATCGATAATTGCCGAAACGTCAGATTGGGTGAGGCCGCCAGTTCCGACTAATGGTCCGACCAAGTCACCTTCGGGAGGCAGACTGCCTGCAACAGGTCCGATCAGAAAACTCCCCGTGAAGCTGCCCGGTTCCAACTCCGGAGGGCACCGTCGTTTGGTTCACGAACGGTAGGGCAATTCCACCAATGATGACGACGCCGGGTGGCGGCAGTTGCGCAGTCGTAGGCAGAAACCCTGAGGCAGATGCGCCCGAGAAAGCAGCAAACTCAGCGACCTCGGGTGAGGTGCTCACCACGCCGATCCCACCGACCGCGTGACCATCCTTGAAGAGCGGGACGCCTCCTGGATTCACTGCGAATGGATCGCTATCCGTTTCGTCTATTTTCCCAGTGATGATTCCCGGTCCCAGACTTAGTCCATCGATGGATCGCGACGGATTGACTGCTTTCCCTGGGTTGAAGCTCGCATTGAGGGCACAGCCCCGATTGGTGTTTTCAATGCCATATAAGTCGGCGTTGGGTGCCAGGGACACTCCCGGGGGAAAGTGAATGCCACTGATAAAACGCACCGTCCGGCTGGAAAGAGGAGCCTGGTCGTTGCTAAACAGAGCGGCCGTTCGCGCAAGGGCGGCAGCAAGTTCGTTACTGTCGACAGAGACACTGAAGTTGCCGATGGACGTCGTCGGTGCTCCGGGAGTTCGGAACACGGCGAGGATGTTTCCTATTCGATCCGATACGGCCACGACAACGGGCACATCCACAGATTGCACAGCGTTCTGAACCACAATTTGTACGTCAGCGACACTGAGCGGTGCCCCTGAGGAAGGGGAAGGCGGTGTGACTGAGGCATGGTCACCCGTACAGGACATGAAGCTCCCCAGCCCGAGGAGTAGCGCTGTACTGGCCGTGAGCATGTACTGTCTGTTGTAAGGGCGATTCATCTGGCGGTCGAGAGTTGTGTGCTGAAACGGTGAAACAGCAATCTACCGCACTGAGAAATGTAATACGGTCCTCATGCAGGAACGATAGTGCTACGTCGTCCGTGTAACCACAGAGGTCACTCCCGAGGCTTGGTAACGTTGACATTCCCCGTCGGTCTGGCAGAATTCGCTACAGTCCCTCGACTTTGTCTTGGAAACACGGGAGAACTCACTTGAATTCATTCAATCGGCTGATTGCGGGCGTCCTATGCATACTCCTGTCACCGTTGCCGGCACTATGTGAACCGGCGGCAGGTGACTATGCCGGTCAGATCAATGCGCTTATCCCGGCAGCCACGCGCAATGCCAGGCCGACCAAGGTGAAGGATGATCTGCAATGGAACGACTTGTTGAAGACGGAGAAGTCGGGCCGACTGAGAGCAGGACTCGCGGACGGATCGATTCTGAGTCTCGGGTCCAATAGTGAACTGAAGGTCGTCCAACACGATGCCACTTCCCAGCAAACATCTCTGGAGATGAATTTCGGGAAGGTTCGCAGCAAGGTAGTGAAGATTACGCAGCCCAATGGCAAGTTCGAAATGAAGACGCCTAACGCCGTGATTGGCGTTGTGGGCACTGATTTCTACGTGGGCTACGAACCCAATAGAACTACCGTGATCTGCTACACCGGTCAGGTCATGGTCACGCCGGCGGGCAATGCCAAGATCGTTCGGAACTCCGGGCAAAACAATGCGGACAATTCGATTGCCGTCAGCGCAGGTCAAATGGTGATTATCAGCACCGAGATTCCGCCGGCGGGTTTCCAATCGGATGCGACGCCCTCTGACGTCCTGAAATCGAGCATGATCGATACCGAAGTGCCGGATGGTCCGCCACCAGCTCTCCATCCGCACCTGGTGCGCAACCTGATTCTTGGGATTGGAGTCGCCGCGACAGGATGGGCCGTCGGCATTACGCAGCTGAATCAGCATGGTGGCGCGCCTGCAGCGCGGCCAACCTGCCAGATCAATCCGCAGACCGGGAAATGCGGCTAAATATGCGGGCCGGAGATTCTTCAGCACTTCCACCGCAGCGTGGAGCGTTCGGTCTGCCTGATGCACTCTCTGCCGTCATGACTCAACATACCCAGCGGTGGTCGCAGCGGCTGAGCCGCCTATCAAGCCGCCAGGTCGATATTGCTCTTGCCATCATGGTGACCGCGGCGGGTCTTCTGCTGTTTGCATTTGCGGGCATTGGTGGAAGCCGGCGCGCCGGTTTCCTTTTTCTCCAGAACGTCGAGCAACGCTTGCTCGACATGCGATTCGGACTGCGCGGCCAACGGGCCGCATGATGACCGGATCGTGATCGTCGGTATTGACGAGAGGACACTCCAGAAGATTGGATCGTTCCCACTCCCTCGCAGCACCTACGCAACGCTCGTGCAACGACTGAGTGCAGGCGGAGCGCGAGTCGTTGCCTTCGATGCAACCTTCCCAACTCCCGAGAGCAACTCCGCAGCCAAGCCCTACAGAAGTTGCAAGCAGAATTGGGTGCGTCAGCGTCTCCCGCTGTTACGCATGACAATTCGGCAGCTTCAGGCGGCGAGTGATCAGGATGCCTTGCTGGCCCACACATTGAAGGAATCGGGGAACGTGGTGCTCGGTCATCTGTTTCTCGATGCGGAGCGCGCCAAAGGCGCGGATCCAAAGCTGGAAGAAGAATATTTCAATATCGTGTGGGCCAAGGCCTTTCCGCAGGTACTCAAGGTCAAATCCAAAGACGGTCGCGACTTCGACCTAGGGAAGGCCTGGATCGACAACGGCGGTACGGTGGCTGCCGGAGCGGAAGCCAACATCACTAAACTTGCCGAGGCGGCCGCATCATACGGGTTCATCGACATCAATCCCGATGCGGACGGGACCCTGCGGCACGCGTTGCTGATCATGCGCTACCGGGACCAGGATTTTTTCCCTTCGCTGGCACTGCAAATCCTGCGCGAGTACGAACAGATTCCCGATCAGCAAATTGCGGCGTACATCTCGGAAGACGGGCTCGAGCGAGTTCAGTTCGGAGGACATGAGCTCCATGCTTCCAGAGATGGCACCGCCATCATCAACTACGTCGGTCCTTACGAGACTTATTCGCATTACTCGATGTGGGACGTCATGCGCGGCTCCGTTCCACCGGAGACGTTTAAGGACAAGATCGTCCTGGTGGGGGCCACTGCGAAGGCGATCGGAGATCTGCGCAACACGCCCTTCCAGGGTCGCGAAGCCTACATGGGCGTCGAGGTACACGCCAACATCCTCGACAACTTGCTTCACAGCGGAGAAAAGGGACGAGGCTTCTTGACCCGTGGAGCCCGTGAAGAGATGACGGATATCGGGTTCATCCTCTTATTTGGAATTGGTCTGGCTTGGTGGTTCGGCCGGGTCCGGCCGCTTTATTCGACTCTGTCGGTAGTGCTCTTGCTAGGCGGGTTCGGGTGGTTCGTATACTTCAGCTTTGCGCAGTGGGGGAGTTGGCTCAGTTTCACGATTCCGGCGGGTACGCTGGTGGCGAACTACGCGACGATTACCAGCTTCCGCATGATTTTCGAAGAACGCGAAAAACGGAAGATCCGAAAGACGTTCTCACAATACTTGTCGCCCGGCGTCATCGCACTGATTGAGAAAGATCCGCAGAAATACATCCGGCCAGGTGGTGAGACGAAAGATCTGACCGTTATGTTCAGTGATATCCGTGATTTCACGACCTTGTCCGAAGGCCTGACCGCCGATGAACTCGTGCACCTGCTGAACGAATACCTGGGTGAGATGACGGACGCGCTTTTCCGAAACCTTGGCACGCTCGACAAATACATCGGCGACGCCATCATGGCATTTTGGGGATCGCCTTATCCGCAAGACGATCACGCGCTGCGCGCTTGCGCATGTGCGCTGGAAATGGTTCGCTGCCTCGATATTTTGAATGCCAAATGGGAGGCAGAAGGGCGAAAACGCATTTCCATCGGGATCGGGTTGAACACGGGTCCTGTGAATGTGGGCAACATGGGATCGTCGAAGCGGCTGGCTTGGACCGTCATGGGCGACAACGTGAACCTCGCCTCGCGACTGGAAGGCATGACCAAGCAATACCGCACCAGAATCATCATCAGCGAGGCCACGTATCGGCAGGTCGCCGACCATTTCGTTTGCCGCGATCTCGATAACATCCGCGTAAAGGGAAAGCTGCAGCCGGTGGGAATCTACGAAGTACTGGGCCCTGTGGAAGACCAGCTCAAAATATGAACCACTGCTGCAAGGTTTCAACGACGCAATGAGCGCATACCGCAGTCAGCGGTGGCAGGAGGCAGCAGGTAAATTTGGAGTTCTCCTGACCTCGTACCCCGACGACGGACCGACCCAGATTTTTCTGCAGCGAGCTCTGGATTTCATGGAAAAAGCGCCCGACCCCGATTGGGACGGCGTCTACGTGATGAAGACCAAGTAGCCCCGATTTACTTCTCGAAATTTCTCCAGTGGCGGCCGTCGTGTTCCAACAATGCGTCGGCTTCCTTGGGACCCCATGTGCCAGCGGCATAGTTCGGAAAGCTGCGTGGGGGCAGAGCCTTCCAGATATCCAGCATGGGGCTAACGATGCTCCACCCTGCCTCGACCATATCGGCGCGCTGAAACAAGGTAGCGTCACCCACCATGCAGTCGTGCAGGAGTCGTTCGTACCCGTGCTGGGCTGCTTTGCCGAAGTAGTCTGCGTATTCAAAATCCATGTCGACCGTTCCCAGCCGCATCACCGGCCCCGGAGTCTTCGCCGCGAAACGCAAAGAAATGCCCTCTTCTGGTTGGATATGGAGCACCAGTTGGTTTGGCATCAGATTCTCGACGCTGGTGTCGCGGAAAAGAACAAACGGTGCCTGCCGGAACTGAATAACAATGTGGGTGTTGCGTGCCGGGAAGCGCTTGCCAGTGCGGAGATAGAAGGGAACTCCAGCCCAGCGCCAATTGTCGATCTGCAACTTCATAGCGACATAGGTTTCGGTGCGCGAGTCGGGAGGCACGCCTGGCTCGGACCGGTAGGCTGGGACGTGCTGCCCGAGGAATTCTCCTTCGCCATATTGCCCACGCACGGTACGGCTCAGGACTTCTTCCGAAGTCAGGGGCTGGATCGCGTGCAGGATCTTCGCCTGCTCGTCACGAACCGCGTCCGCCTGAAACGATATGGGTGGCTCCATGGCGGTGAGGCTGATCAATTGCATGATGTGATTCGGGACCATGTCGCGGAGCGCTCCGGCATGGTCGTAGTATCCGCCACGCTGCTCGACGCCGACCGTTTCCGCTACTGAGATCTGGATGTGGTCGATGTAGCGACGATTCCAGATCGGTTCGAAGATCCCATTGGCAAAGCGGAAGGCCATGATGTTCTGCACCGTCTCTTTGCCCAGGTAGTGATCAATCCGATAGATCTGCTGCTCATCGACGACCTTGAGCAGTTGTTTATTCAGAGCGCGCGCCGACTCGAGGTCACGGCCGAAAGGCTTTTCGACTATCACACGCCGCCAGTGATGGTTCTCCTCCGTCATCAGGCCAACGGCGTGCAGTTGTTCCACGACCGGGCCAAAGAAATCAGGTGCGATCGCAAGATAGTAGAAATAGTTGCCGTGCGTAGCGTGAGCGTCGTCCAGTTTCTGGAGCAGATCCTTTAATTGCAAGAAGGTGCGTTGATCCCCGAACTCACCGGTCAGGTAGTACATGCGGCGTTCGAACCACTCCTGTAGATCGGCGTCCAGTTCGACATCCGCAAACTGCTGCAGGTCCTGTTTGAGCTTGACTCGGAACTCCTCAGTCGTCATTGCGTCGTGTGCCACCCCTACGACAGCAAACTCACGGGATAGTAGATGGTGTTTTCCCAGGTTGTAGAGCGCAGGAATCAATTTCCGTCGGGTCAGATCCCCGGAAGCACCAAAGATCACCATAACGCAGGGATCTCCTGGACGGCCGATCCGTTCACCGTCCCCGTTAGCAGCGGCAGTTTGAGCCATGAGTCACTTTCCTTGAGGAGTTCCGAAAAGTTTACCAAGCGCTCATCGGTGCTTTGTTTCATTTGTGGGTACCGGTAACGAACCGAAGTCCCAAGCTGCAGTTATCTTGCGCCCCGTGTGTCGCTGTGGTACCTAGAGGAACATCTCTGAAAACGGATGAGGTTCACGGGTGCGGATTAGCCGGGGTGTGTCCCGATGGCGTCTCGCGCGAATTCCGGGCTGGGTGCAATGGTTGCCCGCATCCCTGTGCCTATTCGCGTCGGCAGTATCTGCGCAGGCGCCGGTGAGTACCCAAGGTTCACCTGAACGCCGGATTCCCGAACGAAGTGCCATAAGCACAGCCGCGCTCCAGGGCAAGGTTCGTGATCAGTGGGGACGGGCCGTGCCGGCTGTGGCGATAGAACTTCGCGGCAAATTGCAAACCTACACCGCCGTCACCAATGCTGAAGGAATCTTCCGCTTGCGAGACATCCGCCTTGGGGAATACGAACTTCAACTTGCACACGAGGGCTTCGAGTCTCGCGTTATGAAGGACCTAAAGGTCGAAAGAGCGGGCCTGATCGTGCTGGAGATCGACCTGCAATCATTGACCAACAGCTCTCCCGAGAGCGAAAGTCTCTCGGGCGTTCCTGGGTCGCCGCGAACCCTTCCCCAGCCAATCGTTTCGACTTCCCCGTATCCCGGTATACGTAACCCTGTCACCGGCACCATCGCGGCCGAGGCTGCGAACGAAGCCGTTCCTGCCGCGTCGGATACCTTTGCATCTGCTTTTGATCGCTGGGAAATCGCGATACCGGAATGGAAGCGTTACGAGACTCAACCCGATGCTCCCTATGTAAAAGGGCACTGGTACGACCCGTTCAACCGGAACAAGCTCAAAGGAGACTATCCCGTCTTCGGACAGCGCTGGTTCTTTAATTTCACAGGCAGAAGCGAAACTCATTTTGGTGCCCGCCGCTTGCCGCTACCCAGTGGCCTTGACTCGGCCAATCCCGGCAGTAGCGCATTCTTTGGTCGGGGAGAGCAAGCGCTGGCGGCGGAAGACTTGCGTTTTTCGTTTGATCTGTTTCGCGGCGATACCGCCTTCCGCCCAGCAGATATACGATTCCGCTTCACGCCCGAGGTGAACCTGAATTTTCTGCAGGCTCGCGAGCGCGGCATCGTGAACATCGATCCGCGCAAGGGCACAGAGCGATTCGATACGCACGCAGGCGTGCAGGAAGCGTTCGTCGAGGCGAAGCTCCACGATCTTAGTCCCAACTACGATTTCGTCTCGATTCGGGCTGGAATTCAGCAGTTCACCAGCGATTTCCGCGGGTTCCTCTTCTCGGAAGAGCAACCCGGAGTGCGGGTTTTCGGGAATTTAGGCTCTAACCGTTTCGCGTACAACCTGGCTTGGTTCTACTTCCTGGAGAAGAACACAAACAGCGGATTGAACACGTTTCAAAATCGTGGACAGCAAGTCTATGTGGCCAACGTTTATGTGCAGGACTTTCTGGCCAAGGGGTACACCACGGAGTTCAGTTTCCACCACAACCGCGATCACGGTGGTGTTCACTTCGACGACAATGGGTTTCTTGTGCGCCCGGCGCCGATTGGAGGCGTAGTCAACAGCACAATCAAAACTCACAACATTGAGGCCTACTACCTCGGGTGGGCGAGCAACGGCCACATTGGACGTCTTAATGTGAGTCACGCCTTCTATCAAGCATTGGGACATGATGACTTCAACGCGATTGCGGGCCGGCGTGTCGACATCAACGCCCGCATGGCTGCGCTTGAGCTTTCTGTCGATAAGGACTGGGCGCGCTATCGAGCGTCAGTCTTCTACTCGTCGGGAGACTCGAGCAACCGTTCAGGAACATCCCGAACCGACGGCACAGCGCACGGATTCGACTCCATCGTAGACGATACACATTTTGCAGGAAGTGCTTTCAGTTTCTGGAACAGCGAGGGATTGCGGCTCACCGGAACTGGTATTGCGCTGGTCAGTCCGGCGAGTCTTTTGCCGAGTCTGCGGGCGAATAAAGAGGAAGGCCAAGCCAATTTTGTAAATCCTGGTCTCATGCTGTTTAACATCGGCGCGGACTTCAATCTCACTCCCAAACTGCGCACATTCGTCAACACGAACTATCTGCGATTTGACCGTACGGAGCCGCTGGAGTTGCTGCTGTTTCAGCGGCCAATTGACCACGGCATCGGCACAGATTTCGGAGCTGGTGCCGAGTACCGGCCTCCGCTGAGTGAAAACATTGTGATTCGCGGAGGAGCTTCCGCTTTGGTGCCCGGCCAGGGACTCAAGCAGATTTACAGTGGCCAGACTCTGTTTTCGTTGTTCGGCAACATTCGATTTCAGTTCTAGACGACAGTTCGACCCTTGGCATGAAGATTGCACACGCAAGGATAGCTTTGGTCCTGTTGACGGCGATCGTGGCCTCGCCGACATATCTGCGCGCGCAATCTGACGCAGCCGAGCCGAATGCACTTCTCTTGCAGTCGCAAGCCGATACCGATGAAAAGTCAGGCGGATGCCTAACCTGTCATACCGCTACTGACAGTCCAACGATGCACACGACCGGAACCGTGCGACTTGGCTGCACCGATTGTCACGGCGGCAACAGCGAAATTCGGGGGACCGGCAGTCCGAAGTCCCCGGAATACCTGCAAGCAAAAAAGCGAGCTCACCCCGAGGCGAGCATTTTGCGTTCGGACGAATCAGCGAATCCAGTGCGTGTCTCTACCGGCTGGTTGCGTGAGGACTGGAACTATGTTCGTTTTGTGAATCCAGGCGATCTTCGAGTGGCAGAAAGGACCTGCGGAGCTTCAGGGTGTCACATTGCCGAGGTTAGAAAAGTTCAAACCAGCATGATGACGCACGGTGCCATGCTCTGGGGCGCCGCCCTGTACAACAATGGTGCATTCCCCTTGAAGGATCCGCATTTCGGTGAAAGCTATGGTCCTGATGGCGTGCCGCAGCAGCTTATGACATTTCCAACTCCGACTGGAGAGGAGATCGAAAAGAAAGGCGTTCTGCCGCAGCTTGAGCCTTTGCAGCGGTGGGAAATTTCGCAACCTGGAAATGTGCTGCGAGTTTTCGAACGTGGAGGTCGAAAGCGTTCCGAGATAGGCAATCCCGATCCAGAAGAAGACCCCGGCAAGCCCGAGATCAAGCTGAGCGAACGGGGATTCGGAACCGAGTTGCGCACCGATCCTGTTTTTCTCGGCCTGCAGAAGACTCGCCTTCTCGATCCGCTCTTGTCGTTTCCAGGCACGAACGATCAGGCCGGCGACTATCGTGCGAGCGGCTGTAGTGCCTGTCACGTTATATATGCAAATGACCGGTCCGCGGAGCATTCCGGCACCTCTGCGATGAACGGCAACCGCGGGCAAAGTGCATCCGAGGATCCAACCATTCCTCGTGACCAATCCGGGCATCCGATTCGCCACGAGTTCACGCGCTCGATTCCATCGAGTCAATGCATTGTCTGCCACATCCACCCGGGCACCAACATGGTGGCTACTTATTTCGGGTACACCTGGTGGGATAACGAAATGGATGGCCAGCACATGTGGCCACCTCAGCAGCGTCGGGCGACCAGCGCTGAACAGAGTCAAGTGCAGGCCCGCAATCCGGAGCGCTCTGCCATTCGTGGCTTGTGGTCCGACGTTAAGTTTCTTGAAACGACGGGCACGCCCGAGTTTAACCGGCAACTCAACGATACCCAGTTTGCCGATTTTCACAGCCATGGCTGGATCTTCCGCGCAGTTTTTAAACACGATCGCAAAGGCACGCTGCTGGACGCCCAAGATCGGCCTGTATCCCATGAGGATCCTGAGAAATTCGGCAGGGCAGTCCACCTCAAGGACATTCACCTCGAAAAGGGCATGCACTGCATCGATTGCCATTTCGAGCAGGACAATCATGGCAATGGGAAACTGTACGGAGAGACTCGCAATGCGATTGAGATCGATTGCGTCGATTGTCACGGCACGATCGAGCAACGAGCCACGCTGAGTACCTCGGGTCCAGCGGCCCCTACAGGTGGCACGAAACTGGCCGCACTTCGTACCCCGTGGAGAGAACGCCGTTTCTATTGGAGCGAAGGTCGTTTGTATCAGCGATCGATGCTCGACAAGGACAAGAAGTGGGAAGTCGTGCAAGTGCTGGACACGATCACTCCGGGTAACGAGCACTACAGTGAAAAGTCACGACTGGCGAAGACAGTTCAGCAAGACGGTCAAACGTGGGGCGCGGCAGTCGATGAATCCAGATTGGCGCACCAAAACAGCCGAATGACCTGCTACGCCTGCCACTCGTCGTGGGCCCCTACCTGTTACGGATGCCATCTTTCGATGACTGCCAACCAGCGTACGCCGATGCTGCACAACGAGGGCACGACGACGCGCAATTGGACTTCCTACAATTTCCAGATCCTTCGGGACGATATCTACACTCTCGGCATCGATGGAACCGTGACTGGACATCGAGTGGCGCCTGTGCGATCGGCTTGTGCCGTACTCGTCAGTTCGCAGAACAATGATCGCGATTGGCTCTACTATCAGCAACAGACGATCTCGGCGGAAGGCTTCAGCGGGCAGGCGTTCTCGACGTTTGTGCCGCACACCGTGCGTGCCAAGGAAACCAAAGGATGCACGGATTGCCACGTGTCACGCGCGAACGATAACAATGCGTGGATGGCGCAGTTGCTGTTGCAGGGTACCAACTTCATGAACTTCATGGGGCGTTACGTGTTTGTCGCGGACGGTAAAAGCGGGTTTGAGGCGGTAGCTGTTACCGAACACGACGAACCGCCGGTCGTGTTCGGCAGCGACTTCCAGAAGATCGCCTTTCCAGAAGACTTTAAGGCCCACGTTGAACGCCGTCGCGAATTGAAACAGGCGTACGGTCATTCCGGTGCTGAAGTCCTCGATCTCCAGGCGCGCGGCGAGTATCTGTACGCAGCTACTGGAACAGGAGGATTGCGCATCTTCGATATCGCCAACATCGACAACAAAGATATTTCGGAACGCCTGGTGACCGCCCCCGTCTCACGGCTCGGCCAGCGCTTCTACCTTCCCACCAAGTACGCGACCGCCGTAGCAACACCAACGACTCTAGGGGTCGACCCATTGCGGACCCATCGCAAGGAGAACGAAGAGCAAGCCGTCCATCTGATGTACGGTTTTCTTTACGTTGCTGACAAGTACGAAGGTCTCGTGATCGTCGGAGATCCTAATCTGAAGAGCAAGAGTCCCGGAGTGGGCACTCTCCTTGACGGGAATCCTGCGAACAATTTTCTAAAGCGGGCGTTGGCGTTCAACCCTGAGGGGAAGTTAAACGGAGCACGCCGGATCACGATCGCAGGCACGTACGCGTATGTGCTGTGCGATGTCGGTCTGGTGGTTGTTGACCTCGAAAACCCGCTCCAGCCCAAAATCACGTCCGAAATCGGAAATCCAGTACTGAATGCTCCGCGCGGGATCGCGGTGCAGTTTCGGTATGCGTTCGTGGTAGATCGCGAAGGCCTGAAGGTTCTCGATGTAACTCGTCTGGACCAACCACGAGTTGTATCCGGTGCAACTGTGCCTGTGGACGACGCTCGCAACATTTATGTTGCGCGTACGTACGCATATGTCGCGGCCGGGAAGGATGGCGTGGCGATCGTCGATGTAGAGCGGCCGGAGAATCCCAAGCTTGACCAGGTGTTCAATGCGGATGGCCAGGTGAACGACGCCTATGATGTCAAGCTGGGCATGGTCAGTTCGAGCCTCTTCGCTTATGTCGCAGATGGAAAGCATGGTCTGCGGGTTGTGCAATTGTTCTCGCCCGTCGACAACCCGGCCTTTAGTGGTTTTAGTCCCAGGCCAACTCCGAAGTTGATTGCCAGCTACCGCACGCGCGGCCCTGCCCTTGCAGTTTCGAAGGGCATCGATCGGGATCGCGCCGTGGACGAAAGCGGGAATCAGCTAGCGGTTTTCGGGCGCCGTGGAGCTCGTCCGTTCAATCGGCAGGAAATGGAACGCATGTTCCTTCGGGATAGTGAGTTGTATACGGTGACTGACGATCCGCCGAATGCGCCAGTTGCTGATGCTAAGCCGACCTCTGCGAATTCTCACTGAGCAGGGGGGCCGGCGTCACTGTGGGCCAAGGTGCGCTATGCCGCGAAGTTCAGGAATACTGAAGTGCCCTTTCGTCCGCTTCGCCTGGCTCCAATCATGATATTGGTGGCACTCGAAGCACCGGCCTTCGGCAACTTCTCTTGATGAACTGGCTTCCCGATGGCACTGGCGGCAGGTCTCGATCCCAGGCAGCAGAATGTCGGATGTATCGTGGCTTTCCATGGTGCGAACGTGGCAGGCGGTACAGGACATCATGCGATGGGCGCGATGATCAAATTCGGCATGTCGTAGCCACCGGGGCGCGATGTTCGCCGGTGCGACCTCCGGAAGAGTCCCAGCGACGGAATCGAGAACGTGGCACTGCCGGCAGGTCTTGGTCCATAGCAACCATTCCGCATCCTCGGTGCGAAACTGCACCCACTCTGTGGCGTTCCGGGCGACGCGCGGGGCGCGTGCGTCCTCAGGTAATTGCCGGTTAGGCGGTTCTGCCTCATGAATCACCGCCGGATGAGCCGCTAGATATTCCTCAAATCGCTTCTTCAAAAACAGGTGGACCACTTGGGGCTTATCATGTGGCACCTGCTCGCTGCCGAAATGCCTGTCGAATTGCAGCAAATGGCACGCTGCACAGTGGCTTGTGAAGCGAATGGGGACCATGTACGCCCCGACCTGCACTTTGTTGTCCCGCTCACTACTCTGCGTGAGCGGGTCCGTACGAACCGTGGCCGCATATGGCCAGGTGCCGGAGTCCTCTGACCGATGGCAATCGTCGCAAGACAACTGCACCCGCGTATGGTCAGGACCGATGAGGTTCGGTTGCAGGTGCAGGTAGTGGTTCAGCCGGATCTTGCCGTGGTCGATCTGTGCCTCCAATCAGCGCCGAGAATTCCGGATGACTGCGGTCGAAGCTGGAGATTGCAGACGCAAAATGCGGTTGTCCATCCCGAGTCTGCAGATGCGAATGGCATTGCGTACAACTAGCCACGCTAGCCGCCGACAAGCGCACGTCACCTCGATGCTCCGTGTGGCAGGAGGAGCAATGAGGCGTGAAACGCTGATTGGCACGGTGTACCGGGCCGTCGTGACAGGTGAGACACGCCTCGTCGCTTACTTCCTTGAAGAACGTTCCGGTCCGAGTCAGATGGCAGAGGCCGCACTGCTGCGTAAAGACAGCGTGAGCTTGGGCGAGGGGGCCGCTTGAGTATGCCTTCTGACCTCCTTGGACTTGTTGGGTTAGCAGCCACCCGAGGGCAAGAACGGGGACTGTCAACGACAACCAGAAACGCCAGCGGCGAAATGGGTGCGGACGCGCGAAGTACTGCAGGTCAATGCGTCGAGCGAGCTTTTTGGTAGTGCGCGTCCTTCGCAGCATCGCTTTGTCTCAGAACCTCAGGGCCACCACTGCATGCCACACGCCCAGGACTAGCACGGCGTAAGACAGGGGAATGTGTACCAGCAGCCAGCCGTGTAGCAATTTGTGAAGGCGATTCTGTTTGTCCAGTTGGCGTTTTTCGTCACAGATGTTTTCCAGATCGTCGATACTGGCATGCAATGCTGGTGGGAACAGAACCCGCAATTGCCGGAACATCGCCCGCGCCAAGGAAGGATTGCCCAGCCTCGCTCTGCTTGGGCCTGTCTTACCAAGGTAGGGTTGAACTTCGACCAGCAGGAATCGCCGCAACTCGCTACTCGCTTGCTCGTCCGCCTGAAGGCCGGAGGCAACCGTTACGTCCCAATTTGCTCCTGCGGATGCAGCCATGGCTCGCTGTTGAGCACTCGCACCCGAAACTTCTCCTTCCAGCGCCGCGCAGGATTCTTCCACCAGTCGTGAGGCTTCTTCCGCCAGTTGGCTCCGCACCCGATCGATCTGCTCGTAGATTGTCTCCATCGGAAGCTGGGCGGTTTGCAATCGCGGCATGAAATGCTGCAGGGCGGCGCCAAGGAGTCCGCTGAAAAATACAAAGATGAACAGCCACATCAGGACTCGAGTCAGTGAGCCACCAAAGTGAAATCCGCCATGCAACAGGATCAGGGGAAAGCTCACCAATCCGAGCCAGAGGTGGGCGCGCATCCACGTCTGTGCGCGCCCCACACGCCAGACAGGAAATTTCTTGCGAAGACCCAGCAGGCCGGCGAAGAGCATGAATGCGAAGCCGACGCTGCCGTAGACAAGCCCGAGCGCGCTACCTCCGCGTGCACCCTGTGGGGACTGGAAGGTATAAGGGACATAGGCTGCCGTCGCAATCGCCAGCCCAACCGCGGTCCCGACAAACCATTTGCGATGGGTGTGATCGATCAGCAATGGATCTATCCCTCGAGTGGGCCGGACTGCTTGAGTAGTCCGGCGAAAAATTCGGGCGGATTCACTCGATGCGCGGCATCATGTGGACAGGCATAGACGCAGCTGGGCTCGGCATGGTCATGACACAAATCACAAGAGGTAGCTTTGACGCGCACGCTGGCTACTTTCCGGCCCGGATGGGCTGGATCGTCTAGTTCGACAGGAAACGGGTGCAGGTTAATATTGCCGTAAGGACAGTTGTTGGCGCACAGGCCGCAGCCGATACACCAGTCCTCGATGATGACTTCGAGGGAATTCCGGCGGCGGATAGAACCGACCGGACATCCAACCATGCACAGCGGATCGCGACACTGCCGGCAGGAGGTGGCTACCAGGTATTTGTCGAAGCGAAGTCCCTCGCGCACCAGTCGGCTGACACCATCATGCGCGTCGGCACAGGCTCGAACACACTGATCACAACGGGTACACCGTTCCAGATCGAGGACCAGCAGGCTTTGCGCCTCCATCAGGCCGTTCGCTAGAAACTGGTCGACCGGCAGGTTTTGCACCTGAGTTACGCGACGCCGGTTCTCTTCCAAACGCTCCCGGGCGATGGCTTCCAAACGACTACGAATATCCGGAAAGCGCTCCAGCATGAGTCCGAAGTCTTCGCGGGAAATGCGGACAGCCTCGACGTGATCGAGAGCCGTACAAGTTGCGGTGCGCGGGCTGCCACTGAGGAGGGCAATCTCTCCGAAGTAGCCGCCCCGCGCGAGATAAGCCAGGACAAGTTCGCCGCCAGGACGCTCCTCGGACACCTTCACGAAGCCAATCCGCACCAGGTAGAAGCTGTCGGCCGCCTCTCCTTGGCGACAAATCACCTGGCCGGGGTTGAAGCGCAGCAACTCCACCCGGTCACGGAGGTGATCAATGAAGTCCTTCGTGAGAGAGGAGAAGATGGGCACGCTGCGCAGATGCGAGTCGAGAGCGCGTGTGCGGTAGTTACGCTCCAGTTGGGCGCGGAAGGTTTTGTTGCGCTGAAGGATATCGAGGACGTTGCGGAGCATTTCAAGCATCACGCAATCGGTCCGTGCGCGCACCGTCGCGGAGCGCGGGTAGTAGCTCATGCAGGTCATTTCGCCGAACAACTCGCCCGGCCCCAGTTCAGCGATCGGATTGTCATAGGGCAAGTCGACCGTCGCGTCGATTGGAATGAACGGCCGATCGCCTTCCTCATGGCGCTGGTGCCGCTCTCGCGGGCTGAGGATGCTTTTCAGCCTCTTGAAAAAGCCTTTGCTGCTGCCCTCAGTTCTGACGTGCGCCATCGGGCTGGAGAGAAAGACCTCTGCTTTTCCCTCGAGGATGTAAAACGCAGTCGAACCAAACTCGCCCTCACGGCAAATCATCTCGCCCGCACGGTAGTGCCGTTTCACCACTGCTTTTTGATTCAGTTCCAGAAATGTGCCGGAAACGTTCTGGAAGATAGGCAGGTGCAATAATTCAGAGGGATCGAGAACATCTCCGATTCCCAATTCTGTCCCCACTACGCGCTTGTTCGTCAGAGCTCCCGTCGGACAGGAAACCATACACTCACCGCAGGAGACGCAGGACGACTCTCCCATGGGCAGATTTGTGTCGAAGGCCACACCCGCCTGGTATCCCTTGCCGCGGCGTGCCAACACCCAGTTGTTCCGAATGTCATCACAGCCCCGGATACAGCGATCGCACAGAATGCAGGATTCGTGGTCGACCGCGATGACAGCCGAAGAATCGTCTTTTCCGCGTGGGGTCATGCGGCGCGGGAAGCGTGGCTGATCAATGCGGGCGGCAGTTGCCAGGCGTTCCAGTTCGCAGTCTCCGGAATGCTGTTGACGCGCGCACGGGGCAGGGTGATCGGACATCAACAGTTCGATCAGCGTGTGGCGCGCTGCCTGGACCTGTTCGGTCGAGGTCTTCACGGTCATGCCTGGTTCCACTTGCCGAATACACGACGCTGCATACACGCGCTGGCCGACATCGACGACACAAACGCGGCAGACGCCCACCGGGTTTTCATTCTGCTGGTGGCAAAGCGTAGGGATCGCGATGCCATGGGTGCGAGCAGCATCGAAAATCGTCGTGCCGGCAGGAACCGACACGGGTGTTTCATCGATGGTCAATTGGACCGTGGGCGGCGGTGCGGAACTCATGCCGTCCCTCTATTGGAGAAGCAGACTCCCGCCGAGCAGTGGTGACGAGATAGATGTTCCTCTACGACGTCGGGGAAGTGCTTTAGCACGGAAGCAATCGGCACTGGAACCACTTGTCCGAGCCCGCAAATGGAAGTTAACTTCATAGCCGAGGAAAGCTCGTCGAGAAGCTGACGATCGGTTTGCGAAGATCGACCTTCCGTCCATCCCGTCAACATTTCGACCATTTTTTGCGAACCCATGCGACAGGGGACACATTTCCCGCAAGATTCGTTCCGGTAGAAGCGCACAGCGTTGAGCGCCATGTCGAGCATGCACCGGCCTTCGGCAACAACCACGATCGCGCCCGAGCCCACCATGGAACCGGCGGCGGCTACAGCATTCCAGTCGAGCGCAAGATCCGCCATCGAAGCAGGGAGATATCCGGACGAGGGGCCAGAGGGTGCATAAGCCAGAAGCCTTCGATTGTCCAAAACCCCACCGGCAAGCTCGTAGATGAGTTCGGAGTACTTGGTTCCCATGGGGACTTCGAAGACGCCAGGCGAGTTCACATCCCCACTGACCCCCACGAACTTCATGCCAACTGAGCCGTTTTTGCCTTGCGCCTTGAACCAGTCGGCACCTCGCGCGAGGATCGCTGTGGCAAACGTGAATGTTTCGACGTTATTGATTGCGGTCGGCTGATTCCATAGGCCATTCGTGCCCGGGAACGGAGGCTTGTTGCGGGGTTCGGCTCGCTTGCCTTCAATTGCTTCCAGCAGCGCACTCTCTTCGCCGCAAATGTAACCTCCCGGGCTGACGAAGATCTCTAGATCAAACGACAAGTCACTCCCGAGGATGCGTTTGCCAAGCAGTCCCGACTCGTAGCAATGCTCGATTTCCTTCTGCAAAACCTTCTTGGGTTCTTCGTACTCGTGTCGGATATATAGAATTCCTTGCTGCGCTCCGGTGACGAGCCCAGCAGTGATCATGCCCTCGATCACCAGGTGAGGGACTGTCTCCATGATGAAGCGATCCTTGATGGTGCCCGGTTCACTCTCGTCTGCATTGCAGACGATGTACTTCGCCTTACCCGGCGCGTTGCGGACGATTTCCCACTTGTTGCCGGTCGGAAACCCGGCGCCTCCCATACCTCGCAAACCGCTTGCCTTGAGAGTCGCGATGATCCCGCTCCAATCCCGCGTTTCCACGAACCGGCGGACGACAGAGTAGTTCGACGATCCGTTGTAGGGATCCGAACTGACCCGCGCCTGCGGGTTGTCCAGCGGCGCCAGAGGGAGTGGGCGACGAGAGAGAGCATCACGAACCAGTCTGATCGCATTGGACCTATCCAAATTGCAGAAGATGCGGTCGTTCACAGAAAGCGCGGGCGCCTGATCGCAGCGACCGAGGCAGGAGACGTCTCGGATCGACGCGTCTTCGGAGCCCTCTCCCCGGAAAGCCTGCTTGAGCTCTGCTTTGAGTTCGGGACCACCGCGCAGGTGACAGCTCATGTCCGCACAGACCTTCACTTCAGCCGCGGGAGGTGGCGTTAAGTGAAAATGCGGATAGAAGCTGGCTACCGTGTGGATCTGACTGACGGGAACGTTGATTTGCGCAGCGAGCTGCTGCAACTGTTCGGCCGGCAAATAACCAAACTGCTGCTGGATCGCCCTGAGTTGGTCAAACAAGGCGCTAGAGTCCCCTTAGGTTCGGATGAGTCGTATTGGAGATTTGAGGGAATCTTACCGTCCCCTGTTTGCTCAGGGGAATACCGATCTTGGGACACGCGCACTGACGATCGGACCTGTACTGACGTGCTTGCCCCGTACCAAACTGTCAATTGATTCCGCCCTCCAGAATGAGTATAAGCAAGGCCAATCCGCAACGATCACGCGCGGAATTCTTTCATCACCAAGAGCCATGGGCAAGACACCGAACCCGGCGTGGCAAGTAGTGGTGTGCCTCGCTTTTGCGACGGTGGTCGCTGCCCAAAACAGTTCGGCGGGCAAGTACAACGGTCCGGGCGGATGCGCCAGTAGCAGTTGTCACGGGAGCATCCAGCCCAAGCAGATCACGCGCGTTGCGCAGAACGAATACAGCATCTGGGCCGGGCAAGATAAGCATGCGCGTGCCTACCAGGTGCTCTCCAATCCGGTCTCCATACGGATCGGCAAGATTCTCAACATCGGCCGGCCTGATCAAGCGCAGAAATGTCTTGCCTGCCACGCACTATCGGTCCCCGCCGAGCAACGCGCCGAATCGTTCGAACTGATTGACGGCGTGAGTTGTGAGAGCTGCCACGGGCCCGCCTCAGGATGGCTCGGTCCGCACACAACCCGTGATTGGCCGCACGAGAAGTCTGTTCAGCTGGGAATGTACGATACCCGCGACCTGATCAAGCGCAGCGAGCGCTGCTTGAGTTGCCATCTAGGTACGGCGGAAAAGTTTGTCGATCACCAAATGATTGCCGCCGGACACCCCGACCTGACCTTCGAACTCAATCTCTTCAGTGCGGTGATGCCTCGTCATTGGAAGCAACCTCCAGATGACGCCTGGCGCGGGGTGCAGGAGTGGGGAATCGGCGAGGCGGTGCAACTGCAGAAGGGGTTGGAGCGTTTAGCGCGGCGGGCCAGCAGTTCGACGTGGCCGGAATACGGCGAACTCGATTGTTTTGCCTGCCATCACAGTCTGACGAAGCCGGAAGATAGCTGGCGACAAGAACTCGGCTACTCGGGACGCAAGCCCGGCGTGCCTGCTTGGAATGGGTCCCGCTATGTGGTATTTCGTCATCTGGTGCAGAAAGATAAATGCTGATGTGGCGATCCAGTTGGACGCCGACATGGTGAAGCTTGCCAGCCTGCTCGGCCAGCCGAACGCGAACCCGCAGGATATTGCCGCTACTGCGACCCGAGGGGCAGGATTCGCCGGCCAGATTTCGCGGCAACTCAGTGCGAAGACCTATGACCAGTCATTCACACTTGGCTTAATGCGGGCTATTGTGCAGGATGGCGAATCTATTTCGGGGCAGGGACAACGCGCTGCCGAGCAAGCTGCAATGTCTCTGGACTCCCTCTTCGTGGCCTACAAGCAAAATGCGAAGGCAGAGAACGAATCTGAAATTCGGGAATCGATTAACGGGCTCTTCCAGCAACTGGACAACCCTTCCGCGTACAACGCTCCCCGTTTCGCCGCACAGATGCAGAAGGTGAGCTCTGTTTTGTCACGCGTCGGCCGGGAGAAGGCGAGCCAGTGAGCACGAGTGCATCCTCCGCTCCGCCTCTTAGTAAGGAACACGAGCGTCTGCGCGAACCATACACGGGCGTCGTGTCGCGCCCTGGCGGAAATGGGGGCCTTACGTCAGCGAGCGCTCCTGGGGGAGCGTGCGCGAGGACTACAGTCCAGACGGTTGCGCGTGGGAATTCCTGACCCACGATATGGCGCGCAGCAAGGCATACCGCTGGGGCGAGGACGGAATTGCTGGCATTTGCGACCGCTATCAACTGCTGGTGTTTGCCCTGGCTTTCTGGAACGGCAAGGATCCCATCCTGAAAGAACGCATGTTTGGACTTTCAGGGAATGAAGGCAACCACGGAGAAGACGCCAAAGAATACTGGTTCTATCTCGACAACACTCCCACCCACAGTTACCAGAAGATGCTCTATAAGTACCCGCAGCGAGAATTTCCGTATGAGCAACTATTGGAGGAAAATCGGCGCCGTTGGGGGCAGGTGGGGGAGCCTGAATACGAACTCCTGGACACGGGCGTATTTGATGATGACCGGTATTTCGATATTTTCGTCGAGTATGCGAAGGCCGGTCCTGAAGACATTTGTATTCGGATCGAGGCAATCAACCGCGGTCCGGAACCGGCTCATCTGGATCTGCTTCCGCACCTGTGGTTTCGAAATACCTGGTCGTGGTCGGAGCCGCGAGGCAGTGAGCCGCAGATACGACTCGCGCCATCCATGGAAAATGGCCTGACTCTCGTTGCCGACGATTTCCATGTGACGCGCCTCCGCAACCTTCAGTTTCCATATGCACTTGGACCGCGGTATCTGTACGCTCCTGCGGACGGTGACGCCTTATTCACCGATAATGAGAGCAATGCAGTGCGCCTTTATGGATGTGCTTCCAACTGCAAATCTTTCGTAAAGGATGCTTTTCATCGCCGCATTGTGCACGGAGAACACTGCACGAACCCGGCCAAGACTGGCACGAAAGCATGTGCCCGCTACAGCTACCAAGTACCAGCGGGCGAGTCAGTGGTTCTCCGCCTTCGCCTGACTCCGGACAAACTCAGGGCTCCGCTAGCCGAAGTCGACCGAATCGTCACGCAGAGAAAGATCGAAGCCGACGAATTCTATGCGGCCGTGCAACCCGCCAGCGCAACGCCGGATGAGAAGACCATCCAGCGCCAGGCTCTCTCGGGAATGCTCTGGAGCAAGCAGATTTACCTGTGGGATGTGAATCTGTGGCTCGAAGGAGACAACCCTAAGCTGCCGCCGCCGGAATCGCGCAAGCGCATGCGCAATGTTCACTGGCGTCACCTGAATTCCATGCGGGTGATGTCGATGCCGGATAAGTGGGAGTTTCCGTGGTTTGCAGCCTGGGACTTGGCGTTCCAGTGCATCACGCTGGCACTGGTCGATCCTGAATTTGCCAAAGAAAATCTTTGGATACTCTTGTTCGAGCAGTTCCAGCATCCCAACGGCCAGATCCCCGCATATGAGTGGGAATTCTCCGACATGAATCCGCCAGTTCATGCGTGGGCGTGTTGGCGCGTTTACCAACTAGAGAAGCAACGCACCGGGAATGGCGACGTCTCCTTCCTGGAGAAATGCCTGCATAAGCTCCTGATGAACTTCGCCTGGTGGGTCAATCGTGTCGATAGCCAGGGAAACAACGTGTTCGAGGGCGGCTTTCTTGGTCTGGACAACATTGCAGTCGTGGATCGTGGAGAAAAGTTTCCCAATGGCGCGATTCTTGAACAATCCGACGCAACCGGGTGGATGGGATTCTTCTGCTTGTACCTGATGCGTATTGCACTCGAGTTGGCCAAGCAGAATCCTGTGTATGAGGGTGTGGCCACCAAGTTTTTCGAGCACTTCATCTACATCGGCGCGGCCATGAAGAAAATGGGTGGCCGCAACTATCAATTGTGGGACGAAACCGACGGGTTTTTCTACGACGTCCTGCGCTACCCCAACGGTGAGTTTCACAAGTTTCGCTTGCGCTCGCTGGTAGGACTGATTCCTCTATACGCCATAGAGGTGCTGGAGGAGGAAGAACTTCAGTCGCATCCCAATTTTCTCCGCGACGTCGAATGGTTCATCAAGAACCGGCCCGATCTGGTGGGCGATGCTTGTTACACGATTGGCACCGGTAAGAAGCGCTATGTCCTCTCCATTGCGGATCCGAACCAGTTCAAGCGACTTCTGGAACGCATCTGGGACCCCGATGAATTCCTGTCAGCCCACGGGATTCGAAGCCTCTCGAAATATCACGGACAACATCCGTTCACGTTTGGCGACCGCTCACTCGGGTATGAACCGGGCGAAGCGGAAGTGAAGCTGAAAGGAGGGAACTCCAACTGGCGAGGCCCTATCTGGTTTCCAACGTCTTACCTTCTTATTCATTCTCTTCTGCGTTTTGACCATGCGCTCGGTTCGTCATCGGCAGTGCGTGCTCGGGGAAGCAACGATCACCCGATCACACCCAGCACCATGGCTGAAGAAGCCGCCAACCGAATGATCGGGATCTTCAAGCGTGATGCCACCGGACGGCGACCCTGCTTTGGACGATACGCGAAATTTCAGAATGACCCCCACTGGCGCGATTGCCTGCTATTCAATGAGTACTACCACGGCGACAGCGGAATGGGCCTGGGTGCGAGTCATCAAACCGGGTGGAGCGGACTGGTCGCCAACCTGATCGACGAATGGCGACGGTGAGACCATGGCCCTGCGAAAACGACTGCTGTTCGCGTTAGTCCTGCTGGTGATCTTGATTGCCGTCAGCATGACGGGGTATCGCGTGCTTGGCGGTGACTCCGTTACGTTTCTGCAGGCGTTGTATATGGCGGTGATCACACTGGCGGGAGTCGGATACGGCGAAATCGTGGACACCAGCCACAATCCCGCCTTGCGCATTTTCAATATCGGGATCGTGCTGTTCGGAGTCGCAGTGACGGTCTACGTGTTTTCGGTTGTGGCCGCCTTCCTCGTCGAGGTGGAGGTCACGAATCCTCTCTGGAGGCGCAGAATGCAAAGACACATCAACGAACTGACGGATCATTTCATTGTTTGCGGACTGGGTGATACAGGCAGGTACGCCGTAGCCGAACTCCAGAAGACCGAGACACCCTATGTGGTTGTCGACCTCTCAGAGGACAGCCTCAAGAAATCGCGCGATCTGCACTCTGAGAAGTTGAATGTTCTGTATGTCATCGGTGATGCGACCGAAGAAGACGTCCTTGAAAAAGCTGGCTTGGACCGGGCCCGGGGGTTAATTGCTGCCCTTCCAAACGACAAGGACAATCTGGTGATCACTGTGATCGTGCGCCAACGTTTTCCAAAAATGCGTATCGTGGTCGCGATCGGCGGACAAGAAGTTCGCTGACCGCATGATGCGTGCGGGTGCAAATTCCACGGTGTCGCCCAGCCAGATTGGCGGGTTGCGCCTCGCCAGTGAGATCATCCGGCCACACGTGGTTCGCTTTTTAGACCAGATGCTGAAAGAACAGGGCGGGACGTTGCGTGTCGAGGAGATCGAAGTAGACGCTACTTCCAAGTGGGCTGGCATGGCCCTGCATGACCTGAATCTAAAAGGGCAGTACAACCTGCTCATATTGGGAATGAAGAAACCTGGACCTAGCAACGTTTCCGACCTGGTAATCAACCCACCCGACAATGCCCTCGTGCCCGCGCAGGGAGTAATCATCGCCATGGGCGAAGTTAAGGATATTCAGCGAGCTCGTCACGACGCTCGAACATAGACGTGATCTGATTCCTGCAGGTCGGGCGGCTACAAAAGAAAAGGGGAGCTTTCGCCCCCCTGCTTGTTCTATTGATGCGTTGATCAAAGTGCCGCGCACACCGCTTTGACTTCGGTGTACATCTCCAGGGCGTCGTGACCCATCTCGCGTCCCCAGCCTGACTGCTTGTAACCACCAAAGGGAAGGGCAGCGTCGAAGATGTTGTAGCAATTGATCCACACTGTCCCGGCGCGCAGCTGCGAGGCCAGACGATGCGCCTTCTGAATATCCCGCGTCCAGATGCCGGCGGCCAGTCCGTAGACCGTATCATTGGCTTGTGCAACCAGATCTGACGGGTCTTTGAACGGGATCGCAGTCACCACGGGCCCGAAGATCTCTTCTTGCACGACCTTCATTTTTTCATTGGTGTTTACCAGCACAGTCGGTTTGACAAAGTATCCTTTGTCACCCTGCCGACTGCCGCCCACTACGGCCTTCGCGCCCTCGGAGAATCCTGATTCAAGGTAATTGCAGACACGAGTCAGCTGTTCCTGCGAGACCAAGGGCCCCATGTCGGTCGAGGACTCGAGACCCGAGCCCACGCGGATCTTCTCGGCCTTCGCGGAGACTCCTTCCACCACCTTGTCGAAAATTTCCTTCTCGACATAAAGTCTCGAACCAGCGCAGCAGCACTGTCCATGATTGAAGAAGATTGCACTGGCTGAGCCTGCGATGGCCTTGTCCAGATCGACGTCCCCGAAGACCACATTCGGCGACTTGCCACCCAGTTCCAAGGAGACTTTTTTCAGATTGCCCGCAGCGGCTTGCAGAATCAGCTTGCCGACTTCTGTGGAACCCGTGAAGGCGACTTTGTCCACGTCGGGATGCGCAGCCAGCGCGGCCCCTGCCGTTTCCCCATATCCCGGTACTATGTTCACGACACCGTCCGGAATTCCTGCTTCTTGAATCAACTCACCGAGAAGCAAGCAGGACAGCGGCGTTTGCTCCGCTGGCTTGAGGACGACCGTGCACCCAGTCGCTAAAGCTGGTCCGAGTTTCCATGCCGCCATCAGCAAGGGGAAATTCCAGGGGATAATTTGTCCGACCACGCCGACTGGTTCGCGCAACGTGTACGCGAGATATTTCGCGCCGGGCGTGTACGGGACCGAGATGGGGATCGTGTTCCCCTCGATCTTCGTTGACCAGCCCGCCATGTACCGGAACATGTCGACGGCGAGTGGGACATCTGCTGCGCGTGCGACCTTGAGAGGCTTTCCGTTGTCAAGCGTCTCGAGTTCGGCAAATTCTTCCAGATGCTGCTCGATCAAGTCAGCAAGTTTCCAGATGAGGCGCCCACGCTCGGAAGCCGTCAGTCTTGACCACGGGCCGACTTCAAAGGCAGTCCGGGCGGCCTTGACCGCACGATCGATGTCCTCGCGGTCGCCTTCCGCGACGCGAGCCAGCACTTCGCCGGTGGCCGGGTTGTAGGTCGGGAAAGTCTTTCCTGAAGCGGATTCGACCCATTTCCCGTTGATGAGCATCTTGCGAGGTTTGGAAATAAAGTCCGTTACTTTATCTTCGAGCTGGATTGTGGCCGTTGCCATAGAGTTCCTCCTGTCGTGTTGACGTGCCTTGCCGCGGCTCTGTGTCGTTTCGGAAAGTGAGGCTGGGGAGATCGGCCCGCGACCATCGGGTCAGCGGAGAGTTCGGGCACCCCTCGATTACCATCCTGAAATAGCGATTGGCATTTTAGCTCATTTTGACGGTCCCCGGCGCGCAGTTTCCGTCCGAATTTGTTGCACTGGAATCGGTGCAACCGCTCATGCCGCGTCGACACACTTTTTGTTCGTGATGTAGACCTCGAACCTTTAGAATCGCCCGGTTTAAGTAATCCTCCGTCTGATTGCTATGAAATCACGCCTGCTGTGGTTCACTGTCGGAGCGTTGACGCTGAGCGCTGTACTTAGCGTCCTGAGCCACTATGGAGCGCCGCTACCAGCCACCCTCCTGATGGTCGCCCGCTGGATCGCGATTTTGCTGTTTGCCCTGTACGGTGTTTTCCGGCGATCTCTAACTACATGGATTCTGGTCGCGATGTTGACGGGCGCCGCGTTAGGTCACGACTGGCCGCCGGTTGCGGTCAATCTTCGTGTGATCAGCATGATTTTTCTGCGACTGATCAAGACCATCATTGCTCCCCTCATCTTCGCAACATTGGTCAGCGGGATCGCCGCTCATTCCGACTTGCGAAAGGTCGGGCGCATGGGCATCAAGGCCATCGTTTACTTTGAACTGGTGACGACGCTAGCACTGGTAATTGGTTTACTTGCCATCAACATCAGCCACGCCGGCGTAGGCGCCAAGATGCCTCCCGCGATCGGGGAATCACTGCAGCCTCAGAGGTTGAGCGCGATCGACACGATCCTGCACATTTTTCCAGAAAACTTTGCCAAATCCGTCGCGGAAGGGCAGGTTCTGCAGGTCGTCGTGTTCAGCATCTTGTTTGGAATTGCGCTGGCCATGGTTCGCAAGGATCGCCGGGAGCCGATGCTGCATTTCACAGAGAGCCTTGCCGAGACGATGTTCAAGTTCACCAACCTCGTCATGTACTTCGCCCCGTTCGGTGTGGGCGCCGCCATCGCGTATACGGTAGGCAGCACAGGAATGGGAATCCTGCTTAACCTCGCGAGGTTGCTAGTTACTCTCTACGTCGCGCTGCTTGTATTTATCTTCGGAGTACTGTTGCCAGTTGCCCTGCTGGTCCGTGTGCCCTTGAAGAAATTTATCGCGGCTGTCGCGGAGCCTGTTTCCATTGCGTTTGGAACGGCGAGCTCTGAAGCCGCTCTACCGAGAGCGATGGAGGCCATCGAGGGGATCGGTGTACCCCGCGAGATCGTGGCTTTCGTCATGCCGACGGGCTATAGCTTTAACCTCGACGGCAGCACGCTGTACCTGTCCCTCGCTTCAATTTTCGTTGCGCAGGCGGCCGGGATCCATCTCAGCGTGGGACAGCAACTGCTCATGATGCTTACTCTGATGCTGACCAGCAAAGGAGTAGCGGGTGTGTCGCGCGCCGCAATCGTGATCCTTCTGGGAACGGTGGGGTCTTTTGGCTTGCCAGTCGAGCCCGTGTTCATCCTTCTGGGAATTGATCAACTCATGGACATGGGAAGAACGGCGGTCAACGTTCTGGGTAACTGCTTGGCAACCGTTGTTGTGGCTCGCTGGGAAGGGGATTTTGATGAAAAGAGTGCGCTGACGATTCGCGTGGCAACGGCCGCCGGGTGCCTCACCTTCCGAGTGAATCATTCAATCTTAGAGTGTCATTGTGAAAAGCCCTCATGAAGGCCACTATCGCGGTCGTTTAGCTCCATCGCCCACGGGTCTGCTGCACGTTGGACATGCCCGTACATTCTGGATCGCTGCGCAACGTGCTCGAGACCATGCAGGAACCCTCATTCTGCGAAATGAAGATCTTGATCCTCAGCGGTGCCGCGACTGAATTCGTCGATGCCATGTTTGAAGATTTGCATTGGCTGGGTATCGAGTGGACCGAGGGCCCGGATCGTGGTGGGCCGTATGCGCCATACTCGCAGAGCGAACGTCGATCGCAATATCTCCAGGCATGGCGGAAACTTCGGGATGAAGGCTGGATTTATCCGTGCAGTTGCTCGCGGAAGGATTTGGCGCTCGCGGCCATTGCTCCGAATGACGTCGACGATGAGCCTATCTATCCGGGAAGGTGCCGGGCGCGTACCGATGCAAAACACTTTGATACTCCAGCAGGCGTGAACTGGCGATTTCGAGTTCCCGATGAAGAGACAATTACCTTCGACGACGTCCACTTGGGATCTCAGAGATTCATCGCAGGAAGGGATTTTGGAGACTTCGTCGTATGGCGGCGAGATGACGTCCCTGCATATCAGCTGGCGGTCGTCGTTGATGATGCTCAGATGAGGATCACGGAAGTGGTTCGGGGATCTGATCTGCTCAAATCCACGGCGCGACAAATACTAATATTTCGAGCTCTTGGGTTTCCTGTTCCCGCCTACTACCACTGCGATCTCGTGCGCGATGAAAGTGGACAGCGCATGGCGAAGCGGCACGATGACGCCAGCATTCGACGGCTTCGCGAGAGCGGCGCGACGCCCCAGCAGGTGTTGCAGAACGCAGAAACGTTTGTGAAATAGACAGCACAGGCCACGCGTCACATACAAAAGCAAAGGCGCTCCGGTTCAGCGGAGCGCCAGCGTGTGTCGAAACGGGCGCTTCTAGAGAAGCGCCGTTGGTCGGCGAGTCCAGTCCTTGCCCTTCTCCTTGGCGATTCCTTCCATGTCTTTCACGTACGCACCAGCTTGCGTCAACACGTGGTGCAAGTCGTTACCAATACTGATGAACGTGAAGCCTTTCTCCAGAAATTCACCCACACGCGCCGTACCGAAGAGAAAGAGTCCCAGGATGACATTGTTCTTACGGGCGTTCTCGATCAGTTTCTGGGTGGCCGCTCCCAGTTCCGGAGACGTGTACATGTGCGGAAACTCGTACTTCTCATACAGCCCCATCGACATGCACAGATCGTTCTGACCCAGGAACAGAATATCCACGCCTGGGACGGCCGCGATCTCAGCCATGTTGTCGATGCAGGATGCCGTTTCTACCTGAAGGGCCACGATGCCGTTATTGTTGTAGTTTCCGGCGTATCCGAGCAAGCCGGCCTTGTTCATGCTGCGCTGCGGAAAATATACCGAGCGGGTTCCGGTGCGAGGATACTTCGTGCAACTCACCGCCTGGCGCGCTTCTTCGGCAGTATTGATGTAAGGAACTAGAACTCCGTCTGCACCAAGATCCAGCGCCTGCTGAATGCCCGGGCGATCATCGTAGCCGCCCACGCGCACCATGGACTTGGCTCCGCCGTTGGCAATTGCTGTGAGCATGGCTGAGAGCTTCTCGTAGCCCATCGGCCCATGCTGGGTGTCGACCAGCAACCAGTCGTAGCCGCTGTGCGCCAGTTGCTCGGCAACCGTCGGGCTGTGCGCGTTCAGGAACAAGCCCATCTTTGGCTTGCCTTCGCGCAACTGTTTCTTGAATTCGGCGCCACTGAGCGTGGCTTCGGACATAGCAGAATCCTCCTGAGTGGTTGTCAAAGTTGTCTAGTGTACCGCAGGAGTTCCGCTTGAAAAGTTGCAGGTCGCGTTAATTTCGTGTCAACAGTGTGTCCCGAAGTCATGCCATGTCGACTTCATTGTGTCCCAACAGTTCTGAGGCGCGGCAGAGGTGCTTCGTCGGGAAGGCTCCGCCCAGCGGCCAGATCGATCTACGCTCTTCCCAAAGATCAAGCCCTTCATCTATCTCATTGATAAAGAGCCGGTTGAATTGGTTCGTAGCGAGTCGCTGCTGGTCTCGAAGGGCGGCCCGACTAGTGCTTGATCCACCGTGATACAGCGGCATTGTTCGGTCTCCTCTTATACTGTGGTTCCTGTGGGCCGCTGCTCTGACCGCAGAGTGCATTACAGCAAGAAGTCTTTTTCTGTCGAATCCCATGCAGACCATCGAACAATCTCGCGCGAACTTGCAGGAGATTCTTGGCAAGTCCATTCGTGATCTCGGACTCAAATTGGAAGGTTCTCCGGTCGAGCGCTTCGTTCATCAGTTGTACGAGGAATTGGGCCGCAAGGGTCTCAGCAAGTTTCGGCCGGCTTGCTATCTCACCGACGAGTGGGGATGTCCGTCGGGAGAGCCCATCATCGGAATCCCGTTTTACCTGGCGAATCCTGATCTCGCCTCCCTTGAAAAAGAAATGAACGATCTCGAGGACAAGCGCGAGATCATGATGTACTTGCGCCACGAAGCCGGGCACGCGTTCAACTACGCGTACAAGCTTCATCGAACGCCCGAATGGAAAACGCTCTTCGGTCCTTTTCGTCGGCGTTATCTCGACAACTACCGGCCGGTTCCATTCTCAAGAAATTATGTGCGTCATCTGGCGGGCTGGTACGCGCAGAAACATCCGGACGAGGATTTCGCGGAAACCTTTGCGGTGTGGCTCACTCCGCGCTCTGGATGGCGCAAGCGCTACCAGGGCTGGGGCGCGATGGCGAAACTCCGCTACATGGATCGCATTGCGCGTGAACTGGGTCAATGCCGATCCTGTGCGCCGCCGCGGCTATCCCGATGTTACGGTCGACGAGATGGAATCGACGGTGGCGGAGTTCTATCACCAGTCGATCGCCGAAGAGATCCCAGTTGTGGACTTGGCGCTGGACACCGATCTGTTAGATATTTTCAATGTATCGAAAAGGCGGAAGAAGACTGTCCGGCCAGCTCAGGAATTTCTGCACGAGCATCGCAAGGCATTGGTCGACAAAGTTGCGTACTGGACCGGAGTTCAGCGTCCGCTCATCAAGAAGCTGATTGAAGTGATCGAGAAGCGGATCGGCGAGCTTGGTCTGCGCGCGGACACGAGAAGGGAGGCGGAGCATCTGGCGGAACTCACCGTCTACGCAACGACTCTGGCGACCAATTACATGACTCGCGGAAAATTTGTGCAGCCGTAGTGGCTCGTTAGAAAGCGATATGATGAAAGTTACACATCCAATCGCAGGGTCAATTCTGCAATGAAAATTGCTGTTCTTTATGACGTGTGGGAGGAAGAGGGTGCGGCTCCTGAGCCGCCGCCCGAGCCGAAGCCCCCCGCGCGTAAGAAAAAATCACGAAAGAAAGCCAAGCGCGAGAAGGAAGACCGCGAAGAGATTTTCGAAGCTCTCGAAAAACTTGGCCATGAGCCGTCCTATCAAGTACTGGATGGCACTCCGCAGTGTCTGTCCTCGCTGGCCAAGTGCGAAGCGGATCTCATTTTCAATCTCACCGAATCCTTTGCCGGCGACGACACGAAGGAAATGCACGTCGCGGCTTATCTCGACCTTCTGGGCAAGCCCTACACCGGTGCTGGACCGCATGCGAGTTTTCTTGCCCAGGACAAGGCCATCGCAAAAAAGATGTTCGCTTTTCACGGCATCCGCACGCCTTACTTTGCAACTTCCTACCGCGGCAGCATCGAGCACGCGCATGACATCGCCTTTCCTTTGATCGTCAAACCATTGTCGGAAGATGGCTCCATTGGAATCAACGCGGATGCGGTCGTGACCAGCGTCAAGGAACTGATGGAGCGTGTGCAGGACATTCAGAACGAATTCGATTCACCGGCAATTATCGAGGAATACATCGAAGGAAGGGAGATCTACGCGGCCATTCTTGGCAACTATGAGTCTGCCCAAGCCCTGCCTCTCGTGGAACTCGATTTCTCGAAGCTCCCCAAGGGCACACCCAAGATCGCCAGTTACGACGTGAAGTTTGAGAAGGATGCCGATGCCTACAAGCTGACCAAGTCGGCCGATGGCTGAAGATCTCGACGAGGAGACGGTCACGCGCCTGACAGACACCGCGCTTGCGGCTCACCGTGCAGTGAAATTACGCGACTACGGCCGCATCGATATGCGTCTATCCCCCAAAGGGCGATGTCTACGTGATTGAGGCGAATCCGAACCCGTGGCTGTCGAGCAAGCAGGAATTTGTGATGGCGGCAAAGGCCTCGGGCCGCTCTTATACGCAGTTGATTGGGGAGATCGTCGACTTGGCCATGGCCAGGTACCGTCCGCGCAATTAGCACTGCGAGTCGCGCAACTCAGGCCGGACTCGCGTTCAGCTTCATGCGACCCGAATAAATCGCCATTCCTACCACTGCATCCACGTCGGAGTTCATGCAGTTGGTCCACTTCTTCCTGGCTGGCAATGCCTCCGGCGACGATTAGCTGTCGCGAGGTGATTCCTCGCAAGGTCTCTTACGACATCCAGTGGAATTCCTTTCAGAAGGCCTTCTGTATCAATGTGGGTATAAAGGAAGGCGCTGCAGTACTGTTCCAGTGCCTGCACCATCGCGGCGGGAGTGATCGTAGTCATGGTGCGCCATCCCTTGATCGCGACCAGGCCGTTCTTCGAGTCGACCGCAAATGTCAGACGGTCGGCACCGAATTCTCCCGCGAACTGCTGAGCGGCGTCTACGTCGAGCCTATCGTTTCGAACCAATATTGATCCCAGAATGATCCGCCGGGCTCCCATCCGCAGAATTTCCTGCGCGCTCTCGATCGTTCGAATTCCGCCGCCCACCTGGCAGGGAAGGCGGCTAGTGAATTGCCGTAGCAGCGCACGGTTGTCACCGCTTCCGATGGCCGCATCGAGGTCAATCAGTTGCACCAGGGGATACTTGGAAAAACGGAGGATCCATTCTTCGAAATCGTCGAACTCCAGCGCCTTCTTCTCACCTTGCACCAGTTGGACGATCTTTCCGCCCATGAGGTCGATCGAGGGGATCAGCATGGCCACCTCACCGGAATACCCGCCGCCGCAAGTTCTTGCTTGAGTTTGGCGAGTTCGGTCACGCCATAGTGCAGGATTGAGGCTGCTAGAGCGGCGTCGGCGTGCCCTTCCTGAAAGACCTCGACAAAGTGTCTTGCCGATCCCGCTCCGCCCGATGCGATCACCGGGATCCGAACGACATCGGAGATCGCGCATGTGAGCTCGCAGTCGAAACCCTTGCCCGTGCCGTCACGGTCCATGGAAGTAAGAAGAATCTCGCCCGCGCCTCTGGACTCTGCCTCGCGCGCCCAGGCAACGGCATCTCGTCCGGTGGGCGTTCTGCCGCCTCGAGCGAACGCTTCATAGGACCCGCCGTTGCTCTGCTTCGCGTCGATGGCCACAATCACTGCTTGCGAACCGAATCGCTCGGCAATGCAGGTGATCACGCCGGGGTCCGACAAGGCCGCGGAATTGATGCTTACCTTGTCGGCGCCGGCATCGAACACCGCCGAGGCATCGTCCAATGTGCGCACACCACCGCCCACAGTGAACGGGATGAATAGCTCTCGCGCTGTTCGCCGCACCGTGTCGAGCAGAGTCTTCCGCTTTTCAGCGGTGGCCGAAATGTCCAGTAGCACGATCTCATCTGCTCCGGCCTTGCTGTGGGCAAATGCAAGTTCTGCTGGATCCCCGGCATCTCGCAGGTTCAGGAACTGCACACCCTTCACGACACGACCGCCGTCCACGTCCAGGCAAGCGATGATCCGTTTCGTCAGCATTTCAGCTCGCAGAAGTTCCGGAGTAGTTTCATGCCGATCGGACCGGATTTTTCCGGATGGAACTGGACTCCGAAAAGACGATCGCGCTCAACGACGGCCGAAAACACTCCCACCGTACTCGCAGGTCGCCACTGTTTCCTGGACAGGAGGAACGCGATAAGAATGCGTAAAGTAAACGAAGGTTTCGCTGGGAAGGTCGCGCAGCAGTCGGGATTTGCCCGCAAGCTGAAGCTGATTCCAGCCCACGTGCGGCGATTTTACGTCCGCAGGGAAGTGGACGCACTCACCAGGAAAAACGCCCAAGCCTGCGACGTCGGGCGCTTCGGTGCTGGAAGCAAACATCCATTGCATGCCAAGGCAGATCCCTAGAAATGGTATTTCCCGACTGATCGCCGTCTCGATTGCGTCCTTCAGTCCATTGTGGTCAGAGCTTCTCGTGGCAGCGAAGTGACCGACCCCTGGCACAATCACCTTCTCAGCTCGTGCCACCTCTCCAGCGTCAGCGGTGACGATGGAATCCTGGCCGAGCCAATCCAATGCCTTCTTCACGGAAGTCAGATTCCCCGCCCCGTAGTCCACGATCGCGATCGTCACAGGACCCCCTTCGTGCTAGGGATAAAGCGAGCCATACGGCGATCGCGCCAGCAGGCCGCTCGCACGGCGCGCGCAAAGGCCTTGAAGAGCGATTCGATCTTGTGATGATTGGAGCGGCCGTACAAGACTCGCGTATGCACGTTAGCTCGCGCGCCGCGCGCGAATCCTTCAAAGAAGTCGTGGACGAGTTCTGCCTGCAGATCCCCGACCAGTCTTACGCGCACCTTGGTATCCACCACGATTGAAGTCCTGCCGCAGAAGTCCACGGCGGCAAGACCCAAGGTTTCATCCATGGGCATCAGAGAAATAACCGGCGCGCAGGATTCCCTTCTTGTTACCCAACGCTTTGTCAAACGCCTGACCAAGCACGATGCCCACATCTTCGACGGTGTGGTGTTGGTCGACTTCAAGGTCACCACGAGCCTTGAGGTCCAGATCGAATCCTCCGTGATGAGCAAACAGTTCGAGCATGTGGTCGAAGAAATTGATTCCAGTCGAGATCTTGTACTGTCCATGACCGTCGATGTTCAGGACCGCCGGATATCGGTCTCCTTGGTGGGCCGATGAATGCGTGCCTTCCTCATCCCTGCACCTGTTCACGTAGCGCGCCGATTTCCTGCAGCGTTTCTCGCAGTGCCGACAGCAGACGGTCCGTCTGCTCAGCCGAGCCCAGCGTGATACGAACACAGCCTTCGCAGTTGGGATCACGAGAGCGGTCACGGACCAGTATCCCGCGTTCGCGCATGCGGCCGATGAAAGCAGAATTGAGGGAACCCAAGCGCAGCAGAACAAAATTTGCCCGACTCGGCCAGAAGGGAATGCCTCAGAGATTTCAGCTCGCGCTGCAAGAGCTCTCTCCCTTCGCAGGTTTGAGCGACGTAGTCACGCATGTACTCTGCGTCCGCCAATGCCTCCGGCAAGCAAGCTAACGCAATCGAATTGACGTTGTAAGGGGAGGCGACACGACGGACGGCGCTCATCTGCTGTGCGTCACCCATCAGGAGGCCTGCGCGTAGGCCGGCGAGACCATAGGCTTTGGAAAAAGTGCGCGCCACAAAAACGTTTGGCTGCTCTCTCCATCTTCCCAGGAGAGTCTCCCCGTGAAATTCGAAGTACGCCTCATCAACGAGCAGCGCCGCATCCGGGGCAGCATCGGCGATCCGCAAAAGGTCATCAATGGGTGCCGCAGATCCCGTGGGATTGTTAGGATTCGCAATCGCGATCAGACGAGTGGCCGGAGTCACCCTGCGTAAGACGTCGGCCGTCGGAAACGAGAAGTCACTTCCCGCTGGGATCTTGGTAATGCGCGCTGCAGTCGCTGCGGCGAAGATCTCATACATCGCGAAGGTCGGCACAACGAGCAGGGCTTCATCTCCAGGTTCCAGGTACGTTTCAGACAACAGGTGGATCGCCTCGTCGACCCCGTTGGTCAGCAGCAGTTCGTCGGGGCTTGTTCCCAGGTGTCCTGCTACGACAGCCTCGACCGGTTCGCGTTCCGGATAACGTGCCAGTTCTTCGAAACCGATACTTCGCAAGCGCTCCAGAACCCGAGGAGAGCAGCCCACCGTATTTTCGTTGAAGTCGAGGCGCAGCCCGGTGCGGCCTCCGAGTGGTGGGTGGTAGGTGGGCAGGTTGCGCACGGCCTCGCGTGGGCTAAGCATCCGGATATCTCACACGAATGGATTCTGAATGTGCGTGTAGCCCTTCTGTCTCGGCGAGATGGGTTACCGTTCTTCCGATTCTTTTGAGTCCTCGCTCGGAAAGTTCCTGCACCGTGATGATCTTTACGAAGTCCAACACCGAAAGCCCACCACGAAATCGCGCAACGCCCGCAGTCGGCAAAACGTGATTCGGGCCGGAGGCGTAGTCGCCGGCAGCTTGAGCGGAGAATTCGCCCACAAAAATCGAGCCCGCATTCTGAATGGAAGTAAGGTCGAACGGGTCTACCGTGAGGTGTTCCGGCGCAATCCGGTTCGCCCACTCGATGGCTTCGGCAGGAGAACTCGCCAGCAGAATGCAACCATTTCGGGTCATCGCCTGATTTGCAACCTCGTTGCGATCCGTGAGTTTCTTCACTGCGATAGCAGTCTTATTTGCCAATTGTTTTGAAGTTGTGATGAAGATCGGCAGAGCATCTGGATCGTGCTCGCCCTGCGCAACCAAGTCGGCTGCAATAAAGTCGGGGCGCCCTCGATGGCTGAGAACAACGGTTTCCGTTGGTCCGGCGAGGAAATCGATGGAACAATCAAACGAAATCAGCTTCTTCGCAATTGTGACGTACTGGTTCCCGGGGCCGACAATTTTGTCGACTCGAGGAATACTCCCGGTGCCGTAGGCCAGAGCTGCGATCGCGTGTGCTCCTCCTACCCGATAGAGTTCGCGAACACCGAGCATGTGCGCTGCCGCCATGAGTTCGGGAGAAGGGTTAGGCGAGACAACACGAATTTCACGGACGCCTGCCACCTGGGCAGGAATCACAGTCATCAGAAGCGAGGAGACTAGGGGATGGCGGCCTCCAGGCACATAACAGCCCACGGATTGCAAAGGCCTCACGACCTGCCCGAGCGAAATACCGCCCAACTGGCGACGCCACTCTCGCGGCCGCTGCCATTTGCAGAAGCGGCGAATGTTCGCCGATGCCTGCCGGAGGGATGCGCGGAGTCGCGGGGTGGCGATCGCCCATGCTGCTTCTAGTTCGGCTGTCGGGACTTTCAATTCACGGCCGGCGAGCCCATCCCACTTCGCCGCGTATTGGCGGAGAGCACTGTCACCATTGCGGCGTACGTGTTCCACAATCTTCCGCACCTGCGACTCCAACGCACCGGACTGGGCGCCACGCTTCGACAATTGATCGACGCGCTTCGACGCATCCGCGGCAGTGAGGATCCGCATTACATCACCACCTTATTCAGCGGATATTCGACGATCCCTTGGGCTTGAGCGGCCTTCAGCCGGGGAATCACCTGCCACGCCTCCGACTCTTCGATCACCGTATTGACCGCAACCCACTCGCCGTCGCTCAAGGTCGATATTGTCGGCTTCTTCAGAGCAGGCAAAACGGCGAGTACGCCGTCAAGGTTCTCCTTGCGGACATTCAACATCAGCCCCACCCGATCCTGGGCTTCCATCGCGCCACGCAGCATTAGCGCCAGATTCTCGATCTTGCGTCGTTTCTCTGCGGTCGGCCCACGCCGACTTGTTTGCAATTAGCTGTGTGTTTGATTCGAGCACCGTTTCCAATATTCGTAGCCGATTCGCCTTCAGAGAACTGCCAGTCTCCGTCACCTCGACGATCGCGTCGGCCAACATCGGCGGCTTCACTTCGGTGGCGCCCCAGGAAAACTCCACTTGCACATCAATACTTTTGCCACGAAAGTAGTTGCGCGTGACGTTCACAAGTTCGGTGGCGATGATCCGTCCGGAAAGATCTTCGGCGCGGCGGAACGGAGAATCCTCTGGTGCAGCCAGAACCCATCTCACTTTTCCACGACTGCGCTTCGCATAAATCAAGTCGGCGACGGCGACGACGTCCAGGCCGCTCTCAACCACCCAGTCCAGGCCGGTGAGACCGGCGTCCAGCGCGCCATGCTCGACGTAGCGAGCCATTTCCTGGGCACGGATCAGCATGCACTCGATTTCGGGATCGGCCGTCTCTGCGAAGTAGGATCGTGCGCTCGTATAAACTTCGAGACCCGCCCGTGCAAAAAGCTGAAGCGTCGCTTCCTGTAAGCTGCCTTTGGGGATCCCGATGCGTAGTTTCATCGTTGGACCTCCTGCGTACTTGCCGACGATGCTGCAGAGGAGAGCGGAATCTCTTCGGTGAAGCACGAGCGGGTTCCCAAGTGGCAGACCACCCCTGCTCCCTCTACTTGCACTCGCACGAGAAACGAATCACGATCGCAGTCCGTGCTTACCGAAATGACCCTCAACCGGTTGCCCGAGCTTTCCCCCTTGGTCCAGAGCTGGTTGCGAGTCCTGCTGAAGAAGGTGACATATCCCGAACTCAGCGTGTGCTGAAAGGCTTCCTCATTCATGAAGCCGAGCATCAGGATTTCGGCAGAGGCAGCGTCTTGCACAATGGCCGGTACCAAGCCCTGCATCTTCTCGAAGTCAATTTCCATATGCACCCGTGCCTCCTGTTTCCGAAAAGTAAAAAGCCCGCTGACCTTGTTAGCGTCAGCGGGCTGAATCTCGATGAGTGCTGGTCTATCTCAGGAATGCACCCCCGCCGACGCGCTATGCGCGTGATGATGATGGCGGTGATGGCGATGAGACAACATCGGCAAGAGGGAGATTAGTAGAAGCGCTTGGCCGAGTCAAACATTGAAAGTGGAGCGCAACCTCCAATATTTCGATTCCAGCCATCTGAATTTTGAATGCCGGGCCAGGCAGAACGATGTTGACAGGATTTCCACAAGTCTCTAGTATCTGCAGATCATGTTGGCTTGCTGCCAGATCTGCATCGCGTGTTGTTGTACTTGTTGTTGTACGCGTGCGTGTTCTGGCGCAGGGAGGCTGCTGACCTAATAAGTCCTTAAGAATCAGCAATTATAGCCCACCGCCAGAGACATATCTGGCGGTGGGCTTTTTGTTTTTATGACAATTCCAGCCAAAGAGACGAAGGCACAACGGGTCGAGCGACTCAAGCGGGAGAAGAACCCGTGGGAGGGGCTCGACGAGATTCGCCGGTTCGGGCGCGAGGGGTTTAGCTCGATTCCGCCCGAATGGATCGGAACGTACTTCCGCTGGTGGGGCGTCTATACCCAGGGGGACGGTGCCGGCGTCATTGGTGGTAAGGGCGGGGAAGGCAAGGCTCTGCCTTACTTCATGGTGCGAATCCGGATTCCGAATGGTTTGCTTGAAGCGCACCAGCTCCGCACGATTGCCGACGTTACGGCTCGTTACGCTCGTGGCGCGGCCGATCTTACCGTGCGACAGAATGTCCAGCTTCACTGGGTGACCATCGAAGCCCTCCCCGAAGTTCTCGATGCTCTCTGGCGGGCTGGACTCACTACCAAGGGCTCCTGCGGCGACGATACCCGCAACATTACTGGATGCCCATTAGCGGGAGTGGACGCCGACGAAATCTTCGATGCGTCTGCGCTTGCCCTCGAAGCCAATCAATTCTTTGTCGGTAACGCCGAGTTCTACAACCTCCCCCGAAAATTCAAGATCTGCATCACGGGATGCCGGTCCTGGTGCGCCTACCCCGAAATCAATGACGTGGGCCTGACCGCTGTAACGCGGCGCACACGCGGTGAGCAGGAAGTCGGGTTCTCTCTTCGTGTTGCTGGCGGCCTCTCGACCGATCCCCATCTTGCCGCGCGACTCAACGCGTTCGTCAAACAGGAACAGGTTATTCCTGTTCTGAAGGGGATTGCCGAGATATTCCGTGACAGTGACGTACTTCGTGAAAACCGCGAGCGGGCTCGCCTGAAATTCCTCTTCCTGAAGCACGGTTGGACGTCCGAAACATTCCAAACGGAGCTCGAGCGCCGCATCGGATTTGAGCTCGATCCGGCGGCTGACGAGCACGTTCCCAATGACCTGTATCGCGATCACGTCGGAATTCACGCTCAGAAACAGCCAGGATATTTCTTTGTGGGGGCAGCCGTGTTGCGCGGGCGAATCACGGCCGACCAGATGCGGACCGCAGCCGATCTAGCCGACCGGTTTGCCGACGGGCACTTGCGCACCACGAACATGCAGAACCTCCTGATCGTCAACGTGCCGCGACAAAATGTGGACCCGCTAGTGAGAGAACTGGACGCAGTCGGCCTGCGGGTGAACGGCTCAGCCTTTTGGCGCGGTGCTGTCGCCTGCAGTGGCTCAGAGTTCTGCAAACTTGCGATCACTGAAACCAAGAGCTTCTCGCGCTGGCTCGTGGAGGAACTGGAAGAGAGATTGCCCGGCTTTGAGCAGCACCTGAAACTGCACGTCACCGGTTGCCCGAACAGCTGCGGTCAGCATTGGATCGCCGATTTGGGGATCGAGGGCAAGAAAATCAAGGTCGGCGATCGGATGGAGGATGCTTACTACTTTTGCGTGGGGGGAGCAGTAGGCTTGCACCAGTCTATCGCCCGTCCGGTTGGCTATCGATGCCTCGCAACCGAGGTTCCGGATGCGATCGAGCGCCTGCTGAGGCGCTATCTTGACGATCGATATCCCAACGAAAACCTGCGACAGTTCTTCGCGCGGCACAACGACATCGAACTGCGGGAATTTCTGGCCGGTGAACTGGTGGCAGCGGTTGCGCGCGATGCCTCCCCCGGACGAGTTCCGCACGGAGTGGAGGGATAGGTCACGGCTATGAGTCTATTTCCAATGTTCTTGAAACTCGAAGATCGGCATTGCCTGGTGGTGGGAGCGGGCAAGATCGGCGAATCCAAGATTCGCAGTCTGCTGGTGGCCCGTGCCAAGGTTCGGGTCATTGCGCCATGGGCTACGCCGACTGTGACCGCGTGGGCGCTTGCTGGCTTGTTGGATTGGGAAGCCCGCACTTTCCAAGCTGACGATCTGAACTCGATCTTTTTGGTCGTGGGCGCGACTTCCTCCATCGAAGTTAATGATGCAGTCTACCGTGAAGCACGGAGCCGCCAGATCCTTTGCAATATCGTGGACGATCCTGAGCGGTGCGATTTTTACTATCCCTCGGTTGTTCGGCGTGGTGATCTGCAGGTTGCCATCTCGACTGCCGGACAGAGTCCAGCTCTTGCACAACGGTTGCGTCGCGAGTTCGAAGCACAGTTGGCGCCTGTCTATGCGGGCTGGCTAGACGAACTCGGGAAGACCCGGAAAGACTTGTTTGCCAGCCCGATCGATCCAGAATCTCGGCGTTCACTGCTGCACACAGCGGCTAGCCGGCAGTCGTTCGATGCTCGCCAGGCCGCTCGCGAGTTGAACGAACACGCTCGCGGCGAGGTCACCCATGAACGGTAAAGTCTTTTTGGTTGGCGCTGGTCCCGGCGATCCCGACTTGCTTACGGTCAAGGCCGTCCGGCTTCTGCAATCGGCTGATGTTGTGCTGCATGACGATCTGATCAGCCCAGAGATTCTTGCATCGATCCCAAAAACCACCGAGGTTCGCAACGTTGGCAAGCGCTGCGGACGAAAAAACATTCAGCAGGAAGAAATCAATGCTCTCCTCGTTACATTCGCATCGTTTGGGCTCAAAGTGGTCCGCTTGAAAGCAGGCGATCCTCTGATCTTTGGGCGTGCAGGCGAGGAGATGGAAGCGCTCCGTAAGGCGAACATCGATTTCGAAATCGTTCCGGGCGTGACTTCGGCGTTGGCATCAGCAGCGGCCGCACGTGTTTCGTTGACCCACCGTGACTCTGCGTCAGCTGTTCTTTTCCTTACCGGTCATCATGCCAAGCCTGCGCGGGCAGTCGACTGGACAGCATACGTCGCGTCGGGAGCAACTCTTGCCATCTACATGCCTGGGTCGGACTATCAACACATCAGCGAACAGCTGATTGCCGCAGGACTCAAGGGTGAGACGGCCTGCGCGATCGTGTCGCGCGCTAGTTCGCATGCGGAACAGGTGCATCGCAGCACCATCAAGCAGCTGGCCAGCGCACCTCTATTGCCGGCGCCAACGCTGCTGCTGGTGGGCGATGCTCTCAATATGCCGGATGCCGTTCAATTCCAGGTGGAAGCCGCCGTCAATGTGCTGCCAACAGTGTCCGACAGCTTCACCAATAACCAGGTGTTTGTAGGTGACTAGGAGCCAAGTGTGAACGAGATCGTGGAAAGAACGCAGGCGCTAGCCGAGAGTTGGAGTGTCCAGGAGTTGTTGCAATGGTCTTTCAAGACCTTCGGCAATGGTGTCGAGATGGCATCGGGCTTTGGCGTAGAAGGTATGGTTCTGATTGATATCGCGACACGGGTCAATCCCAAGCTTCGCGTCTTCACAATCGATACAGACTTCCTCTTCCCGGAAACGTACGAACTCATTGAAAGAACCGAACGACGCTATGGTCTCAAGATTGAAAGACTGCGCTCCCTGACCCCGGAAGATCAGGCGGAAATCTATGGGCCGGCACTGTGGCGCTCCAATCCGGATCAGTGCTGCGGGTTGCGCAAAGTGGCGCCCTTGGCTGAAAAATTGTCTGGCCTGCGCGCCTGGATCACAGCCATCCGGCGCGCCCAGACTTCGGCTCGAGCTAAGGCACGCAAGGTGGAGTGGGACGAAAAATTCCAATTGGTGAAGATCAATCCCATCGTCGACTGGAGCAGTGAGCAGGTGTGGAATTACGTCCATTCGCACGATGTGCCCTACAACCCCCTGCATGATTCTGACTACCCCAGTATAGGCTGCACACATTGCACGCGTGCGATTCGCCCCGGCGAAGATGCTCGCGCGGGACGCTGGGCGGGGTCTCAGAAAACCGAGTGCGGCCTGCACTTGCCCGATCCGCCGGTCATGCCCTCCCCCCTTGTTCAGTTGGGTGATGGCGGATCTCAAGGTTAGGAGACCGGTGTGAACAGTCGCACGAAGGCGACTTCCGCAAGTCATCATTGGTGTTTTTGTTATTTGTGTTTTTCAATCGACGTGTCCCCCGTCTGACGCCTTCCCGCGTTGCTCACCTAAACAGTTAAGTTCGAGTGCCGCCCCAAAAGAGACCAGCCCGCATCGCCTATGGCACACTGATGCTGGAGGCGGAATGAACATTCTGGAGTTCACCATGCTGGTGGGGCTCGGGTCTTTCCTTGCCGGATTTCTGGGGGCGCTAACTGGCCTTGGCGGCGGAGTTGTGCTCGTGCCCCTACTCACCTTGCTATTTAAGGTCGACATCCGGTACGCGGTGGGAGCTTCGCTCGTATCGGTCATCGCAACTTCCTCCGGAGCCGCCGCCGCCTACTTGAAGGATGGATTTTCCAACATCCGCATCGGAATGTTTTTGGAAATCGCCACGACACTAGGCGCACTTTTCGGGGCCTTCCTGGCCGCAAGTGTCTCGACTACCGCGATTGGTGTTGTGTTCGGTCTAGTGCTGCTCTATTCCGGCTATCTTTCCAGCCGGACCCCAGCTGAGTCTCCGGGTGACGATTTTCCTGACCCGTTAGCTACTCGTCTCGGGATGAACGGCACCTACCCTTCCTTGAGCGGCCCCAGGCAATACTATGTCCACCGCGTGCCGCTTGGTTTCAGCTTGATGTTCGGGGCCGGGACTCTCTCGGGCCTATTGGGGATCGGTTCAGGGGCTGTCAAAGTTCTGGCCATGGACCAGGCGATGGGGGTTCCTTTCAAGGTTTCGACCACGACCAGCAACTTCATGATTGGAGTGACTGCCGCGGCGAGCGCAGGAGTGTATCTCAGCCGAGGCTACATTGATCCCGGACTGTCGATGCCCGTGATGCTCGGTGTTCTGGCCGGCTCGCTGGTGGGCGCCCGAGTCCTGGCGCGGACGAAGACACAGCAATTGCGGCTGGTGTTCGCTGTGGTAATCGCCGCGCTTGGCGTCGAAATGATCTATGGTGCGTTCAGCGGAAAATTCTAATCATGTTGCGCAAAGCTGACTGGACGGATCAGAAAGTCGAAGTTATCATCGCGAACCTGTTGCGTGCCGGTGTGACTCTGTCTGCAGCCGTCGTGCTTGCTGGGGGCGTGGTGTTCTTAGTCCGCCATGGACTTGCCCGCGCGAGCTACCAGGTGTTCGTTGGGGAAGCAACCGACCTGCGGCATTGGATGGGTATTGCGCGCGCCGCATTTGCCCTGCGCGGTCGCGGAATTATCCAGTTGGGCTTGTTGTTCTTGATTGCAACTCCGGTCGCGCGCGTAGCTTTTGCTGCCTTTGCATTCGCCATGGAGCGAGACTGGCGATACGTGGGCATCTCCACCTTTGTGCTTCTCGTGCTCCTGTATAGCCTGCTTGGACCTGGGGTTTGACCTGAAAGCTCCCATTCGGGTCCCGTGCGCGTGGCCAAGCCCCGTTCACTCGTCAACGAGGCCGTACAAGTGAGACGAATCCAAACTTCGTTTCCGATCATCCAACCTTTCGACCCCATTGGTAATCCTTAAGTCCGGACACAATTTCCTGATTCTGACTGCAACCTATCCCGATTCCATGGTGAGGAAACAACAATGGCAAAAAAAGAAGCAGCGTCTGCAAATCACCGAGTGAGTGCACAACCCCGACTACACCAGAGAGCACGCGAACTCCAAGCCTATGGCACGGTCTCGGCTCTCTTACCTCTGGAACTGGAAGAACCAGTACGGCTGGAAATGACCGAGCAGCTCAACCAGCTGCTAGCCGATACGATTACGCTTCGCGATCTGTACAAGAAGTCTCATTGGCAGGTCGCTGGCCCCACCTTCTATCAACTCCATCTCCTTTATGACAAGCACTACGAGGAACAGAATGAACTGGTGGACAGCATCGCCGAGCGGATCCAGCTTCTGGGTGGCATCAGCCTGGCGATGGCTCACGACATAGCGGAAACCACGCAGATCGAGCGTCCGCCGCGCGGCAGGGAAGAAGCTCCGGTGCAGATTTCGCGTCTGCTGGACGCGCACCAGGTGATCATTCGGCACGTTCGAAAGCTGGCAAGCCGCGCATCGACCATTGGAGATGATGGCACCAACGATCTGGTCGTCAGCGACGTGCTGCGCACCAATGAGTTGCAGGTGTGGTTTTTGAGCGAGCACCTCGTAAACGTGCCATTGGTGATCGCGGAAGAGCCGGGAGCCGCCGCCTAAGAAGTCTATCGGTCGGGTGGACTAGACGAACATCTGCACAAATAATGTAGGCCCGTTTGCGAGAGAAACGGGCCTACGCGCCGCCTCCAGTAGCCGTGCCTACTTCCGCATGGTTTCTTTGTCGTGGTCGTAGTATTCGAAAGCCGACATGGGCTTGGCACCGTCCGTCTTCCATATGCGGTTATCAGGCGGCAATTTGCCGAGTGCCTTCGCCATCTCGCGCACGTGTGATGCGACGGATCCACAACACGAACCAATGTAGTTGATCCCGATCTCACGCGCCTGCACGGCGTAGTCTCCCATTTCCTTGCGCGTAAGCTGGAGCGGGTCTAATGCATAAGGAAACTCCGGCAGGCTCGTAAAGTCGGGCTTTTCTTTGGGAGTCCGATAACCGACCGGCTGACACGCCAGATACCCAGATACCGCCTTGCGCATTTCTTCCATCGGTCCCAGCATGTGTTGCGGTGGACGAAGACAATTCATGCCGACAATGTCAGCACCCGCATCGAACAAGGCTTTAGCTGTGTCGGCAGCGTTCGTGCCTTCCATGGTGGCGTCTTTATTTTCGAAACAAATCGTGACCATGACTGGCAGACTAGTTTTCCGCGCTCGTTCGACGGCGAGCAAGGCTTCCCCCAACCAGGAAAAAGTCTCTCCCACGATGAAGTCGACGCCTTCCTCAACCTGCACTCGCAGTTGCTCGTCGAATGTCTGGCGCACGCGATCGGCCGCGGAAGGACTGTTAGGTTCGTACATCCAGGTAAGGCTCAGATTGCCCGCGACCAGACAGTCATTGCCCGCCACCTCCTTGGCGATGCGCACTGCGGAGCGATTGATGTCCTCCACTCGATCTTCGAGTCCGACGGTGGCTAATTTATCCCTGCTGGCATAGAAGGTCAGCGCCTGCAGGACTTCGGCGCCAGCTTCTCGAAACTCAACGTGCAATTCGCGAAGAGCCTCGGGATAGACGATTGCCACCTCGGGCGTAAACGGGCCGGGACGCACCCACCCACGCTTCTCCAGTTCCAACAGGTAGCCGCCATCGCCCAGCACCGGTCCTTCTTTGAGCCGATCGAGAATGCCTTTCTTTTTCATGCTTGCTCCTTACTAGTCGTCGACATACTCATACTCCGCTTTGATCGGTTTCCCTTCGGCGAATCGCTGTGGACGAAATGCATTGATGTCCACGGTCTTAGCAACTCCATCCAGAATCAATTCGGACATCGCCAGCCCAATCGCCGGCGAGATCTTGAAACCCATGCCAGAAAAACCCGCACACACGTATAGTCCAGCAATTCCGGGAATCTCCCCCAGCAGCGGTCGGGAGTCAGGGGTCATGTCGTACACACCGGTAACTCCATGCATCACTTCGGCCTTTTCGAGCTTGGGTATGCGTCGGCAGGCACGCTCAAGCACTTCTTCGAGAGACTCGTCCGAAGCGCGTTGCGAAAAATTGTCCGGATCAACCGGCCGCTTACCATAGAAGTCGCCGACGAGGAATTTGTCCTGCCCATCAGGGCGGAAATAGGTTTGCGTACCTGAATCGATACACGCGCAACCACCGCCCTTCATATCAGGCGAATTCTTGAGAATGGCAACCTGGTGAAACTCGGTTTCGATCGGTAGGTCGTATCCAACCTTCTGGAACAGCGGGCGGGTCCAGGGTCCTGTGGCAGCGATTACTGTCGGGGCATCGATAGGTCCTTGATCCGTAGCGACACCGCGAACGCGGCCACCCACCCCTCGAATGGCGGTTGTTTGTGTTCGCGGGAAATAGCACGCACCTTGATCCCGAGCTCTGGCCAGAAAATCGTTTGCAACCGCTGCTCCGTCTCCAAAACCCGAGTCCGGTTCGTAGGCCGCGAGTTCCACCTCATCTACGATCCAGTCCGGTTCAAGCTTCTGGAGATCCTGCCCGGAGATCAGACTAACGTTAACGCCCAGCTTCCGCTGCATGTCCACATTGAGCTTGAGCCGTTCCATCTCATTCGGGTGCACGATGCGGACGAATCCGGTTTTCCGGAAAAGCGTTGCTTCCCCAAGCAGTTCTCCCCAGTGCTCGAACATCCTCAGGCTCACCAGCGCGAGCTGGACCTCAGCCGGAAAACTGTAGTGCATGCGAATGAGAGCGGATGACCGTCCACTTCCGCCGCGGCCGACATGGTCTTTATCAACGACCAGAATCCGTCCCGCCTTGCGCTGAGATAAATGGAATGCGATGGACGCACCCATCACTCCTGCGCCAATGATCACGATATCGGCGGTTCTGGTCCCGTTTGTGGTCACGCTGCGCTTTCCTTGAAGCGGCCTTTCTTCCAGTCGCGCAGAGCTTGCTGCGCGGCATTGTGCCCGGGAGCCCCGGTCACTCCGCCGCCGGGATGCGCGCCCGCTCCGCACAGGTAGAGTCCATCGATCGGAGTGCGATACTGCGACCAGCCCGCTACTGGCCGCATGAAGAACAACTGCTCCAGCGTCAAATCGCCGTGAAAAATATTTCCCTCTGTGAGGCCGTAGGTCCGCTCCAGATCCAAAGGTGTCAGCACTTGGCGGGCGATGATGGATCCGGGAACGTTGGAGGCATACTCGCCAATCTTGCGAATAACGCGATCTCCCAAGATTTTCCGGTTTTCATCCCACGTCCCCTTGCGCAGATGGTAGGGAACGTATTGCACAAAGCAGGTCATGATGTGGGTGCCCGCAGGGGCCAGGGAAGCATCGGCATTCGACGCAATTACGCAATCGACCCAGAGCTCCTCAGGAATCTCCCCAAACTTGGAAATGTCATAGCAGCGCTCGGCAAATTCGAGCGAAGGCACCAACGTATAGAACGTTCGCTCCATCGCCGTGTGGCTCGGGGGAGTTCCGGTGAACCGTGGTTCTTCTGAGAGCGCCAGGTTGACCTTGGCGCATGGACCCGCCATTTTGATTCCACGCACGGCATGCACAAACTCCGAAGGCAACTCGCTTTCCGGAACCATCTTCAGGAAAGTTCGCTTCGGGTCGGCATTGGAGAGAACGATCCGCCCACGAATTTCGGTGCCGTCTTCCAATACAACTCCGAGCGCTCGTCCGCTTTTTGTGCGGATCTGAGCCACAGAAGCCGAAGTCCGAATCTCTACTCCAAGCTTCTGCCCGGCGGCTGCGAGTGCTTGCGTGATTGCTCCCATCCCGCCCATCACGTGTCCGTAGAAGCCCTGCAGTTCATGGTCCCCGCCGCTCAGCAAATGGAACAGCAGTCCAATCGCGGTGCCCGGCTGATACGGCCCACCGTGCTTGCCGTAAACATTGTTGGCGAGGAACATCGTCTTGATGGTCTCGGACTCGTAATTCCGATCCAAAAACTCGCCCAGGCTACCCGTCAGGAACGACACCAGCTGAGCAATTTCATTGCTGGAAATATTTCGGAACCTCTTGCCTACCCGAAACAGATCACTCCACCCCGCCATGCTCCTGGCGTCCACTTCGGGAGGAGGCTCCAGAAAAAACGGCTGCAGATAACGCGCCAGTTTTTTGAGTTGGTCATCTATTCGTACGAAGGTGTCCGCGTCTTTGGGAGAGTGCTTGCGAAATTCCGCGACCGCACGATCCCGATCGGCCCACCAGGGAACTACTCGACCGTCCGGAAATGCTACCTGGATTGCCGGGTCGCACGGCACCATGCGTAGCCCGTGCTCGGCCAGATTCAGATCACTGATTACTTCAGGACGAAGCATGCTGGCAATGTAGGACGTTGTGGACGCGCGACATCCCGGAGCAATTTCTTCGGTCACGCAACACCCGCCTACGATGTCTCGGCGTTCGAGCACCAGTGTGCTCAGTCCCCCGCGCGCTAGATACGCCGCGGCCGTGAGCCCATTGTGTCCGCCTCCCACTACGATTGCGTCGTACTTTCTACTTAGCATGACCGAGGGCGATGACTTATGGTCAAAACATCATAGATATTGGGTTCAATACATTACCGCACGCCACTGAAAGAATGGAATTGAAATCCGAACTATTTTTCTGTATCGTTTCCTGACTTGAGGTCAATATTATGAGCGGCATCGCTTCTAGTCTGGCCAGTCCTCCCCGTTATCGCACTCAGGTTCCTCCCCGACCCCGATCCGAGGCCAAGCGGACTCGAATTATCGATGCCGCCATGCGGCACTTCGCAGAACAGGGCTACCATGCCGCCCGGGTCGGCGACATCGCAGCGCAACTGGGCATCGCCAAGGGCTCCGTATTCCAACATTTCGGCAGTAAGGATGGTCTCTTCTTTGAGGTGTACAAAAAGGCAGTAAGGGCATTTCCCGCATACCTCGATGCTCCTGCCGACATTCAGGCAGGAGGTTTTTTCGAGGTCCTCCGCTATTGGCTCGTGCGGACGGAGCACATGCTGCATGAGGACTGGATCCCCTACCGAGTGTCGCTTCTTGGAAACTATGGAACTGACCTTACCTTGAAGCGGGAAATCAATCGCTTCCTGATGACGGAAGATCCGTATGGCACAGTTGCTTTTGTTCGGTTCGGTATCCAGCGTGGCGAATTGCGCAAAGACCTCGACTTGGAGATGATCGTGTCGATCCTCGATTGGATGATGGAGCGCTTTCAGGATGCGTTGCTCACCGAGGAACTCGATCCTGGCCTGTTCCGTCGTCAGGGAGAAATTGGTGAGCGTAAGGAAGCTCGCATCAATCAATTTCTCGACATCTTGCAACGCGCCATCGGGTCTGACATGACCATGGCCACTGTTCAGAGGACAAACGAATGATCAGGCGGGTCTCGGTCGAAGAGATTCTTACAAGCTACAATGATAAGGTACCCCTCTCCGAAGCCTCGACCATTCCCGCGCCATGGTACGTTGACCCGCGTATCGCGGAATTGGAAGCTTTTACCGTCTTCAGCAAGACCTGGCAAGTGATTGGTCGCGCCGACCAGGTGCAACAACCGGGCCAGTTCATCACCGCCTCCCTCGCAGGCGAGCCGATCGTTGCCGTGAGAGGAACGGACGGGCAACTCCGCGCTTTTTACAACGTTTGCCGTCACCATGCAGCGAAAGTGGTTACAGAGCCATGCGGCATCGCGTCAATTCTCCATTGCCCCTATCACGGGTGGAACTACGGCCTCGACGGCGCGCTCAAAGGAATGCCCGAGTTCGATGGAGTCAGGAATTTTGACCGCCATGATAACGGATTAGTTCCCGTGAAGGCGGAAACCTGGGAAGCGTTTGTCTTCGTGAATCTCGACCCACAGGCCGAACCGCTAACCGACTTTCTAGGCGGCTTGGTGAAGCGCTGCGAACCTCTCGGACTCGGCAAACTCCACTTCTTCGATCGCAAGATTTACGACATCGCCTGCAACTGGAAGGTTTTCATAGATAACTATCTCGACGGCGGCTACCACGTCCCGCACCTGCACAAGGCCCTCAGCAGCGTTCTTGACTACAAGCAATACACGATCGAAAACGAAGACCGCTATTGCCTGCAATCGAGCCCAATGGTGATTTCTGACGAGGATGCCGCCACGGGCGCGACCCGTAAGGGCGATCGCGCGTGGTATTTCTGGCAATACCCGAACTTCATGATCAATTGCTATGAAGGCTACATGGACACGAACCTCGTGCTCCCGCTGGACGTCGACCGTTGCCGAGTCATCTTTGACTTTTACTTCAGCGACGTGAGCGAGTCGCGCCGGGAGTACAACACGCAGAGTATTGCCGTTGGGGACCGCGTGCAGGACGAGGATTTGGGAATCTGTGAGGATGTGCAGCGAGGACTGAAGTCGCGTGCATACGGCGCCGGGCGTCTCTCGGTTCGCCGCGAGGCGGGTGAGCAATTGTTCCATCGTTTGTTGGCGGCCGACTTAAAGAGCGGCATCAGTCAGGCAATCGCCGCAGACTAACACCAGGCCAAGTGCAAGAAACGCAACTCTTCAGGAGGGCATTTGCCCTCCTTCTTCATGTACAGGGGGAGCCCAGTGAAAGCGAATCTCTTGGTCGTACTCTTCTGTCTGTGCTGCGTGGATGCGGCCTCCGCCCAAGTTACAGCAATCAAGGCGGGAAGACTGGTGGACCCGGATGCGGGCACGGTCCTCAACGACCAGATCATTCTGATTCGTGAGAACAAGATCGAAGCAGTCGGCAAAGGCCTGTCGATTCCGAATGAAGCGACAGTCATCGATCTCACGCAAATGACGGTTTTGCCAGGCCTCATCGATTGCCACACCCACGTCGCAGACGGCCACAACGACGGCGAACCTTTCAACGTTCTCAAAAAGACAGCGTCCCAAATCGTGCTCGAATCGGTAACGAACGCGAAGAAAATGCTCGAGTCCGGATTTACGACCGTGCGGGATGTCGGCACCTATCGCGCTCTGAATGATGTGGCTTTGCGTGACGCAATCGCACGCGGATACGTGCCCGGCCCGCGCATGTACGTGGCGGGCGCCTACATCACGATCACAGGCGGTGCCGGCGCCATGACCGGTCAGGCTCCCGACATTCAGTTGCCCTGGGATCTTCACTACGGCGAAGCGAACAGTCCCTGGGAGGTCCGCCAGCGTATCCGCCAACTTGCCCACGATGGCGTGGACCTCATCAAAGTCCTTTCTACCGGGGCTGTCCTAACACACGGCAGCAATCCCAATTCGCTGGAATTCACGCCTGAAGAACTCAACGCCGCGGTCGATGAAGCCAGCCACTTCGGGTTGAGGGTGGCGGTGCACGCGCACGCCGCGCAGGGAATCAAAAACGCGATTCTCGCAGGCGCTGCTTCGATCGAGCATGCGGAAATCGTCGACGATGAAGGCATCGCGTTGGCGATCAAGCATGGAACTTACTTTGACATGGACATCTACGACGAAGAGTGCATCCAGGAGGGCGGGAAGAAGGGAACTACACCCAAAGACTTTCTGGAGCATGACGCCGAACTTGGACAATTGCAGCGGGAAAACTTTCGCAAGGCTGTGAAAGCTGGTGTCAAGATGGCTTTTGGAACGGACGCAGGCGTGTGCCCGTACGGCACCAGCGCCAAGCAGTTTGCTTTCATGGTGAAGTATGGCATGACGCCCGATGCAAGCCATCCAGGCAGCGACGACGAACGCCGCCGATCTCCTTGGGCATTCCAAAGAAGTTGGGTCAATCAAGCCGGGCAAGTACGCGGATCTCATCGCAGTTTCGGGTGATCCGCTACGAGATGTGAGCGTACTGGAGCAAGTCGATTTCGTCATGAAAGACGGGGCCGTTTACAGGCGGCCAAAATCGGACGCATGCGCAACAAAATAGCGCTGTTTGCCGCTGAGTATACAGGATGGCGCACGCCTCGAGGCTCTCGGCGCGTAGGTATGGCTACTGCAAGTCCCTGGGAATCATCTCCTCCCAAGTCTTGGTCTTGATCAGACTCCCGTCTTTCCGCAGTTCGCGGGTGTACTTGTAGAAGTAGTTCTTCGCATCGCTGGTAAACGACAGGTGTCCGCTCCATACCAGCACGCGATCCTTGAGTTCGAGTGTCGTTTCGGCTTCGCCGTGAATCACATTCACATCGGGATGAGCATCCTCGATCTCGTAGGTGAGTTTCTCCAGGTCGGTTTCTTTGCCCCAGGGATATTCGCCGCCCATCTTGCCTTTCCAGAGCACGGTCGTCTTCTGGTGTCCTTCATCGCGGGTCACCAGCCACTCCCCGGGCCAGGGAAATCCGAGAGACTTCAAATCTGTGCGCTCCTCGGCTGGTTGCGGTGGGGAAATGCTTGCGGCGGCGCCCTTGACCGGCACAACCGGCAGGGTTACCCGTGAACCTCCAGCGCCTCCGAGTTCAAGCGCAGTGGTCATGTTGTAGGGAGTTGAGAGAACCATGGGCCACAACGCATTTGAGACCGACAGTCGGATTCGGTGTCCCTTTGGAAAAACCCAGGTGGTCAAATGCATTTCCACATCGAGGTCATAAACCTTGCCGGGCTCAAGCGGTTTCGGATCGCTCATCGAATCGCGCTGTGCGCCGCTCTTTCCGGCGCCGGTGATCTGGGTGACCGTTCCATCGGGAGCAACATCCGAGAGACGCGCGAACCAGTTGGCAAGAGGCGCATCCGCGGAGCCTCTTAGCAATGCGTGCGGTCGTCCCATAAGCGCCAACTCTTCCGGCAACGGCTCAGAATCATAGACCAGGCTAAACGCGTCCACCGGACGCTGATCGGACAAGCAATTCGCCCCACCAGAAGCCCGCTTCCACACCGATCGACGGTATGTATTTCAGACTGTGAGTGTCCGGTCGAGAGACCGCACTTGCGAGCGTGTGATTGCTCTGCAGATAGAGAGTCGAGCTCTTCGCGTCCCGTGGTGGCCAGGTGTTCTCCGCCCGCCACTCTCCCGGAACGGTTTCCAGGTTCGGATCAGGAGGGAACCAGTGGCGCATAAATATGACGAGCTTGGGATCCTGCAGCACGCCCGTGTCACGGCCCTTGAGCCAATAGTCCCACCAGCGTACGGCGTCCTCGCGCCACTCGATACGCGGTCCAAAGTCAGCGTCATTGGGATTCGAATGGTTCCACGGCCCGATCAGCGCCCGGATCGGTGCTTTCACTTGCTCGAGCATACGCGGAATACTGTCGCGGTAGCCATCTACTAAACCGCCAATCAGGAAGCATGGAACCTTGATCTCACTCAGCGGCCGAACGGGACTTCGCCAGAAGGTTCCATCCCGCTGATGCTTGAAATACAGAAGGGACCAAGGTGCCGCGTCGAAGCGCGGACCGAGAACGCTCTCATCCAGCGTGTAATCGGGCGCGCCCGTCATTCCCGGTGCCATATCCATGTTCAACTCAAATTCATCGACGTGCATCATGCCATCGATGTAGTGGATATCGTCGTGGAATAGTTCCTCGGTGGCATCCGTCGCAATAATTGCCTTTAACTCCGGCGGATTCCGCATCGCCATCTGCAAAGCGTTGAACCCACCCCACGAAATGCCGTACATCCCGACTCTTCCATTTGACCAGGGTTGCGTCGCGAGCCAGTGAATCACTTGTTCGCCGTCAATCTGCTCCTGCTCCGAATACTCGCGATCAGTCGGTCTCCCCTCGCTGGCGCCGAATCCCCGGATATCGACGCGCGCGCCCACATAGCCTCTTCGAGCAAAATAAGCGTTCTTCGGATAGTCGCCCGCTGCGGTGCTGTCGTCTTTCCGGTAGGGCAGGTAATCGAGCACCGCAGGGAATTTCTCCCCTGGCTTCGCGCCGTCGGGCATATAGAGCGTCGCAGCTAGTCGCACGCCGTCTTTCATCGGAATCCACACTCGTTCCATGCGAACTCCGTAAGTAGGCGGAGACGGGGGTTCGACGGCGAATGCTGTCGCGACTCGACAGAGCACGAAGCTAAGCAAAAGCGCTATTCGAAGCAACCTTCCTCCTGCGAACTAAATTGTCACGGATTCGGAAGATCAGCTGTGCGAGGGATCCTGTTCTTTGCGGACGCTGCGAAGATCGATCCCCAACTGCTCGGCTTTCTTATACAGATGGCTGCGCTCCAGATGCAACGCCCTGGCGGCGCTTGTAACGTTGTACTGGCTGCGTTTCAGTTCGGCTAGAATGACCTCACGTTCGAATGTCTGGACGCGCTCGGCCAATGAGCCAGCACTTGGAATCCCCGCCGCTGACCCAGTGCCTGATTGCGGCATTGCAGTGCGAACGGTCGCGAAATCAACTTCGCCGTCGGGAGCCAGAAGCATTAGGCGTTCCACCATGTTCCGCAATTCGCGAACATTTCCTGGCCACGAATGCGCCTGCAGCGCCTCGATCGCTTCCGCGCTGAAGGGAATCGGCTTCCATCCATTCTGAGCCGTCACCTGCGCAGCAAAGTGCTCGACCAGTGCTGGGATATCTTCCTTCCGTTCGCGCAGCGGAGGAAGAGCAAGTGGGAATACGTAAATTCTGTGAAAGAGATCCTGCCGAAACTTATGTTCCTTCACCTGGGCATCGAGATCACGATGAGTTGCGACTAGCACTCGCACGTCTACCCGTATGGGCTTTTCTCCGCCGATGCGCTCGACTTCATTCTCCTCCAGGACGCGCAAGAGCTTGGCTTGCATATGCAGCGGCATATCGCCGATCTCGTCAAGAAAGATGGTGCCATGTTCGGCCTGCTCGAACTTGCCCACATGTCGCCCCGCCGCGCCCGTGAACGAGCCCTTCTCATGGCCGAACAGTTCTGACTCGATTAGTTCAGCGGGCACCGCGGCACAATTCAGAGTGATAAACGGACCCGTAGCTCTCGGGCTACGCTCGTGCAGCGTTCGTGCCACCAATTCCTTACCAGTTCCGGTTTCGCCCAAAATGCACACACGTGTTTCGCTGGCTGCCACCCGCTCCACCTGTGCCATAACCCGGCGCATCGCCTCGCCCTGCCAGACAATCTCGTGCTTTCCCAACCGTTGGCGAAGTTGCCGGTTTTCGCTTTCCAGACGCTGCAACCTTAAGGCGTTGTCGACCGTGAGAAGCAGTTTCTCGGTCGAGATCGGTTTCTCAAGGAAATCCAGCGCTCCCAATCGGGTTGCGCGCACGGCCATCTCGATGTGCGCCTGGCCCGACATCATCACCACGGGCGAGGTGACACCCTGCGCCTTAAGATCCTCCAGGAGCGAGAGCCCATCCTTGCCCGGCATGACCACGTCGGAGAGGATCAGATCGAAAGTCTGTGCTTTCGCGAGATCAAGCGCCTTGGCCGCGTTGTCGCACACGACTGCTTCGTGGCCTGCGAGACGAAACGCTCGCGACAGAGAAGCCAGTGTGTTGGCTTCGTCATCCACGATCAGAAGGTGTGCTCTCTGCGGCAATCCAGTCTCCTTTACTGACTTCGAGTCACGGCCGCGGAATTGCGTTGCACCGGCGCGTGCAGTTTATCCAGATTCATCGGTAGCTCGATCAGAAATGTGGTGCCTCGACCCGGCTGGCTCTGCACACTGATCCTGCCTCCATGGTCGCTGACCACCGACTGCACGATGGCCAACCCAAGTCCCGTTCCATGCTGCTTGTTGGTGTAGTAGGGGGTGAACAGTCGTTGGCACTCTTCACCCGTGAGTCCGCCTCCGGTGTCACCCACACGGATGTGCACGCGATCAAGATCGCGCCGCGTACTGAGACTCAAAGTTCCTCCCTGCGGCATGGCGTCCATCGCGTTCAGTACGAGATTGGAGATCGCACGATGCAGCAACTCCGGATCGGCGGCGATCGGATCCAGATCCTCCGTCAACTCCAGTCGGCATTCTATGGCCGCACCATTACGCGACTCCAGTTGCGCCTGAAATAGACGCGCCACACCCCGCACCAAATCATTTATCTGCACGCGCTGAAATTGTGGCTGCGGCATCTTGGAGAACTCGCTGAAGCGCGCAATGATCTGCTTCAAGTTGCTGATTTCCGCCAGCAAGGTCGCCGAACTTTCGCGGAAGATTTCCTCAAACATCTGCGGACTTTGGTCGCGTGCCCGAATCAGATTCTCCACTGTTAATTGCAGCGGGAACAATGGGTTCTTCAACTCGTGCGCCAGGCGTCGCGCGAGTTCGCGCCAGGCCGCCACTCGCTCGGTCTGGACCAGTTGTTCCTTTTGCTCCAGCAATTCCCGCGTCATGCGGTTAAATGCTTCAGCCAGGTCTCCCACTTCGTCGTGCGAGCTGACCTCAACCTCCGTATTCAAATTTCCCGCAGCGACCTCGCGGACTGCCGTTGCTAGCCTTTCCACGGGGCGTGTGACGCGTGCCGCCGCCCAACTGCTGAGCAGTATCGCCAGCAGAATCCCGGCACCGCCTACCAGCATGGCGGCAGACTGGATGTGCCGCTTCACCTCCACGTAAGGTCGGCGGGAACTGCCGATTAACAGAATGCCCAGCGTCTTGTCGTCGGGTCCGCTCAGAGGAATCGCGTGGATGGTTTCGTCTTCCGCCGGATCGGACGACCAGTGCATGAGTTGGGTCATCTCGCGTCCCTGCTTCTGAACTGCTTCAATCAACGATGCGAGCGCCTCGGGATGTTTCGCGTCGCCCGACGCATCGATCAGCATCTGCGGTGTGAATCCGGTGCCCGAGACCCGGTACAGCATGACCCTCATTCCGGCCGGCAGTTCCAACGCTGCGAGAGCATTTTTGTCCAGCCGCCTCCCGCCGACAACGTAGAGAGCCTTGTCCCCTACCGTTGCAGGTCGTACTGCGAACAAGCCAAGCGTTGCACCTTCGGTCAGATCCTCCTGCTTTAGAAAAGCAGGCTTGCTAACCAGTTGCTGCAAATTCACAAGCGAGGTCTCAGGGTATCCGAACTTTGCGGGTGATTGCGCCGAAGACACAATAATGCCCCGAGCGTCAACGAACTCGAGAAAGTCGAGCTGATGACTTTCGGCAACCGGACCCGCTTCGTTAAGATATCCGCCCTGCTGGGACGGCGAACGAGTCAACGCCAACGCCATTCGAGTTGTCGCCTCACTTGCGGCGATTGCTTCCACTCGTTGAACCACGTCATCGGAGCCCCGCCGGAATTCCCGCTGGAATTGTGCGACTAACGCAGCTGTTCGCTCTTCATTTGATCGCTCAAATGCGCGTCGCGTGACAAGCGAGACCAGCCACGCGACTGCTGCGACCGACAGAAAAACTGTCAGTGCGAATACCAACAGCAGCTTGCGGCGAAAGCTCACGGGCGACTACTCCCCAGCCACACGTCTTCCAGGTGCCAGCTGCCGTCACGATCTTGGTCCCAATCCTGCACGGAAGAGTTGAGCGCATAACTCGCTGGCAAGTGAAAGAGCGGGATCAACCGCTGTGTTTGCAGCATGGCACTCTCAGCCTGATACAGTTCCCCAACCGATGCGCCACTTGCTTTCGGGGCGGGCATACCCGTGGTTGCTGCGACTGTTGCCAGCGCGACCCGCGGATTGAACGATTCCAGCGCAATCCGAAGCAGGCGAACATCCGCATTGCTCGACGTAGTGGGTTGAAGGATGAGTCCGGCATCTCGCGCGTTGAGCGCGATGCGCTCCGAGATCACGCGAGCGAGCACATCTCCGGCATCGTACCCGAGGGTCCAGGAAGGAAGTTGCCGAATTTCACTCCGCTCTTGCCGAGCGCGCGCGAGATTCTGTTCTGTCGGAAACACGAACGCGTAGCCGCTGACCCAACTGGGAAGGATCGCACCCGAGGGTTCTCCAGCGCCTTGCAGCACAACGCTTCCGATCGACGCGCGGTCAATGCTCAGCGCCAGGGCATCGCGGAGTTTGCCATCTTCCGGGGATTGGCGATCCCGTGCAAAGGCCAAGGCCATTAATTCCATTGGTGAGGACGTCAGAACACGACGACCCTCCGTCGCTGCGCGATGCCCCTGCTCCGGCGCAACCTCCGTGACATCCGCCTTGCCGAGTTCGAGCGCAATCAGTTGATCCCGGGGGTTCTTGCCCATCTCGATTTCGATTGCATCCATGAACGGCCGCCCCGCCCAGTATCCTTCTTCTGCTGCGAGCATCAGCTTTTTTCCTGGCTGCCATTCCGTAACACGAAACGGGCCGGTGCCGGTGACCGCCCCACCCGGGCCGCGTTTGGCGATTCCATTGCGTGCGCGCGCCACCTCGGCTCCTAAGTCGGGCGTGGGCGCATCCCGTTCGATGATCACCGAATCGACCGCAGCCAGTATGCTCCAGCCCGGATTGGCCACCCGAAGCGACGCGGCAACGGCCTCCGGCGTGAGTGGTGAGCCGTCATGAAATTTGACACCGCGTCTCAGCCAGAACTGCCAACGTTGGTTGCCCGGTTCGGCTTTCCAGGAGGTAGCCAAGGCGGGCTGCAGGCGTCCACGATTGTCCATCACGACGAGCGTGTCAAACATGAGCCCGTCCAGGTTGCGGCGGGCGAGCGAGTCGGTCTGAACACGATCGGCTGGGTCGAGAGAGGCTAGCGCGATCCGGGTCGTCGTTCGCAGGGTCCCACCGTACTGCGGCCTCGTCTCCGCCATGGCCGACATTCCGAGCAAGAGACTACTGACCGCAAGCCACTGCCAGCCGAAAAGCTTCATAGTTCCCCGTTTCTGCGTTCCGCGACACCGCGACGGCACTCGTCCCTTTCGCTTCGCTCCACAGTGCTGTAATGCCGCCCGTGAAATCCAAGGCCGGACTGACTGCAACTGGATCGCGGTCTGGTAATTCGTAGGCTCGCAGAGAATCCACTGCGTTATCGCCCGGCCGCGCAACTAGAACTTGCCATCCGGAGCCACAGGAGGACTTCACACTGGCAATATCGCTTCCCCAGTTCAATCGCGAAACCTGATCGGTGATTCCGTCCAAAAGGTGGATCTGTCCATCAACCGTTGCAAACATCCACAACGTGTAACTCGGTCGTGGAAGCGGCGCTGCAGAATAGAACTTCATGGTTGACGTCTGCTTGCCGATCCCTGGTGACAGTACTCCTGTAAAGTAGTTGCGGGTCGGCGCAAAGAATCCCCCGAGCGGGAACTGGCTCGACAACGGCCACGGATCGTCGCTCGCGCGACAGGCCAGAGTCAGGGGCACGCTGTTCGAACTCTGGCAGAAAACTCCAGGCAAATATGCGTCGAGTAGATGATCCTGACGCAACACAAGTCGTCCGCGCATGTCCCGCGGCCAGGGTCGTGCATGCGTAACTTCGATGACCTGTTCCTTCTGCCAGCGGCCGTCCGCAAACCTGTACAGCGCAACCTTGTCGGGATCCAACACAGCCAGGTGAGACGGGTTTGCCCCTTCCTCGAGAACAGCGACGTCGAGGATCCGTTCTTCCTGCGACCAAAGAGGAACCTTACGAATGGTAAGAGGCGACGCCTCTCGCACGAACATCGCAGAATCCTGGCGTGGAGTGGAGACCATTTGCACCGAAAAGTCTTCCGCTCCTTGATGAATCTCGGCTACCCAGACATAGCTCTGCAAATTTTCCGACAGTGATACCTGCACCGTTGCGGCCGCCTGTTCCGGCTTCACCGCACGAGTTCCCAGCGCTTCCAGTTGCACCCGCAGACCCTGGCTGATCTGGTCGACATCTTTCTTGGGCAGGGATGAGCGATTCGTGACCTCGATTGCAATGGCTCCCGGGCCGGTCACCGCTGCTATTTTCCGGGCCAGTTCCTGTTCCGGCGCAGCCCATTCGTTGGCATAGCTGACGGAGGTCGCCACAAAGCAAATCGTGAGCAAGAGAGAACTAGTGAGGCGGGAAAAACGTGGCGAGCGAATAAGCATCTCGAGGATGGGCGAATTATAAACCGCGTTGTGTCGAGCGCAGGTCATGGCTGTCTGTACTCATCGGAGTCATCATCGAGTCCCGAAACTCTGGAGGCCGCCACGCCCTTCGCGAACGGCGGCCTCCATATGCGGCCGCTTTCAAGCTACTTATCCTGCGGGTCGTCGGGCGCTTCTGCCTGGCTGGTGCGGTTTGCCATATTCATGCTGCGAAGTACGTCATTGGCGAAGAAAAACTTGCCGTCTGCTGGAACCATCATGATCTGCAACTTGTCGGACAGTCGCTCGGCCACAATCTTGTTGATCAGCAGCGGATTTTGTTTCAGTACGGCCGCCTCGCCCTTCATCCGCTCAGCGTCCGCGGCGGCAGTGACGCGAATCCGGTCTGCCTCCGCGTCTGCCAGCAACTTCCTGCGCTCCATTTCTGCCTTGCTATCGATTACCTTTGCCTCGGCCGCCGCTTCCGCATTCTTAATGGTCGATTCCTTACGAGCTTCGGCCTCCAGCTTCGATTGCTGAATCTGTTTTTCCTTTAAGGGCAGTGTGTACTGCATCGCGTCGGCCTCGCCCTTGGCTTGCAATACGTGCACTTGTGCTTCTCCTTCGGCCTGTTTCACCTGCTGCACCTTGGTTGCCTCAGCCTGCAATTCGGCGATCTTCACTTGTTTTTGCTGGATCTCGGTATCAACCCCCATGCGATCGTTTTCCTGTTCCTTGAGGAGCAATGTTTCCAGGCCCTTGGCGTATTCCGGGGGCAACTGGATATCGCGCAGCATGACTTCCTTCACAACGATTCCGTCAACCGCCAGCTTTTGTGTAATGAGGTTCGCCGCTCTCATCCTCACCTCCTCACGCTTGGCCGCAAACACGTCGCGCACCGTGTAGTTGGGCACCAGTTCCCGCCATACACTTGCCACAACGGGCGGGACAATCTCTTTCTCAACCGGTTGGGGCAGGTTCGCCTCCACGTAATCCAGGCGTTTGGAGTCCACCCGATATCGCACCGTGATGGCCAGGCCCAAAGTGAGGCCCTCCTTGGCTTGCACGTTGAGGGGTTGCGCTTTGGCGGTCCCAGCCGCCATCTTCCCGTCCTCGATTGATCCAGTCGTGAATAGTTGATCCCGCGTGTCGAACAATTCCACTTTCTCGAGCAATGGAGTGACAAAGTGCACTCCTGGATAGAGCGTTCCAGCCAGCGTTCCTTGCGTCTGGCTGACGCGAACCCCCGCTGTTCCGCTGGGGATTACGACGATACTCAGGGCGATCAGGATCGGAGCCCACGCCAGCATCGCCAGCGCCATTGTCGTCCGCCAGCGCAGCTTTGGGATTGCGGGCAGAGGAGCCACGCCTCCTGCCATGGCTCGGCGGTACTGCAGCTCCATCGTTAGGTCGTACGCCAGAATCCCCAGAGCGATCAGGATCATCCCGACGCCCCCCGTCATCAGCAAGTACTTCAGGAACAACATGGTGGTCTCCTTCTGCGGTCAGCGCTTCTGCTCTGCCTTTACCCGTACCGCCTGCCGCGCAAAGAACAGGCGGAACACTTCCCCGAAAATGAACTCTTCCACCAGAAGTGCGATGGCCAATGAGAAGACCATCCCTGCGACAATTGCGATTGCTGTGATTGCCAGTTGCATGACCTGCCTCCTATGGATTCCGGTGAATCTCGAACTACTGTCCGGCCCCAACCGTGGCGGCGGTCTGAGCGCGCGCCACCGCTACCGGCGTACTGACCTCGCCACCGAAGAGTTGAGCGGTTTGCTCATCGCGTTCCCCGCGGATTTCGACCGTATCGCCGACACTCACCATCGCGAATAGCTGCACGATGTCGCGGTTGCTGCAGACGAATGCACCCATGTGACGCCGCCTTTCCGATGGATCCAGGAGCGTTCGTTCCGTGGATGCCATAGCCTGGTTTGCTGAGCCCCACCCACCGCGGCCCGAGAGGATTGCCGGGACCGGCAGGCATGACCACCCCAGCGTGGTAGTAGGTGGGATCACTGAGTCGATTGACGATTTCAAACTCGCCGGTCGGGCTTGGGCTAACTGCCGCTCCAACCGCGACCACAAATGTGCGAAGAGCAACTCCGTTTTCCAGGATCGCAAGCTTTCGGTCTGGAACGCTGACGATGATCTGCCGCTTCGCGCGTGTGACCGCCGCGTCGGTGTTCTGAGCGTAGGCCGTGGTTGCCAAGGCAACGATTAGCGCAAGAATCAGGTGATTTGGCCCCGTGTTATCTCTCCGATTTCCGTTCGCTCCGTTCATATTGGCCACCTCGTCAGCTTCGACCTACGCTGACTCATATGGCAGTACGATGACCGTCCGTCATGCGAATGAAAACAAGGGACTTAATGAACGAATGGAACAGGAGAATAGTGTCTTGGAGGCACGGTGTGTCAGACGTGACACACGCGCTGCTCGGTGGAAAGGTCTCGGTGCGTGACGCTTGGCAGGGGAAAGTAGGAGTGAAGTAGGGTCGCGCTGAGGGAAAGAGGGGAAAACAACCCCCCGAGAAACCTGCCCGGCCCGCCGCTGAGGTAGCGGCTTTATGGGGTCTTGGAGGGGGGCCGGGCAATTTCTGGGGTCAGTATATGCGTCTCTGTTGCCTCCCTTTCTACCTTCCGGCTGCGGGACCCGCCGTGACGCCAATCACAGGTTCATGTGACCCTCGTCCCCTGGCTCACTGTGCTGCCATCACGGTGAATCCCGACCGTCTCTGTATACGCTGTTGTGTATCGAAACTTCATCAGCCCTATACACGAAGGGACTTGTCATGGCCTATGTAATTACCGATTCCTGTATCAAAGATCTTCTCTGCGTCGATGCGTGCCCTACTGACTGCATCCATCCCAAGAAGGACGAGGCTGCCTTCGAGGCAGCGACCCAACTCTACGTGGACCCGAACGGCTGCATCGACTGCGGGGCCTGCGTCCCGGCGTGCACCTCGGACTCGATACACCCAGTCGATGAACTCCTGGAGGAACTGAAGCCGTTCGTGGAAAAGAACGCTGCCTTCTTTTCGAACTAGTCGGCGCACGTTAACCGATTAGGCCGTGATCGCCGGCGGGATTGCACCGGTTACTCGAAGACTTGGTTCTCAGGATAGATAGCTGGGGAGCGCGGCTCCCCGTAGGGTGGGGGGAAGGGACGTGGGATAGTTGGACAGCTAGACTTCCCTTAATTCGTACATCTTTTCTAGCTCATCACCTTCCTCAGCAAGAGTTCGATCCCGACTGCGGGGGATTGCACCTATCAGGGCTCCCGGTATGCTGGCTAGCGATTCGGGATTTTCAATCAATATGCGGGACAGGCTCTCCCGGTGCACGGCGAGCTCTCCCACGACCTTGACGCCCCGGGTATCGGGTTCCTGAGCCTCTGGTGACGTCTCCGGTAGCAGTTTGCGGGGATTGCCGCTGCATCCGGGCCGCACGCGAGCGAATGGATGCGACAGGCTTCCCATCGCCATCCAATGCACCACCAGTTGCTGGACGTGGGCGGCGCCGCAAGCAGGATAAACTCCTGCCTGCGACACCAAGCGATCGCTCCAGCCCAGAACTTTCAATCGATCAGTCCAGCGGTTCTCAGTTAGCAAAAACCATCCGTCGTTCTCTCTCCGGGGATCGCCACAAATCGAGCAGAATATCGGCTTCTGGACCTTCATTTCTTCACCTCGCGCACGCTTTGCAGGAAGGACCTGTCCATGGACGCATTCAGTTTCGGCGCTTCTTCGATCGGGATCACTTTGACTATTTTCTGGCCGGCTCCGCCTGGCAGAGGCACCGTGATCACGCCGCGCTGTTGGTCGAATGGCAGCGTGACAAAAGGGGAACATGCGTCGCACAGCCAGTAGTGCTCGACGCGGCGACTACTTCGACTCTTGCGCAGCGGTTCCGCCGCTGGGCCGTTGCCCGCAGAGTATTCGGTTTCGACCTGGAACAGCTTTCCCTCGCGCAGTCGCCGGAAGTGGGTGGAACAAGCCTCGTTCGCGCACTTGTACAGCATTCCTGTCGTCCTCACTGGAAGGCTAGAAAAGAAACTGGTCTCCTAGCTCCGAAAGACAACACATATGCACGCGGACTTCCGAATTTCTGATGCAGCACTCAGCTGCTTCTTTTAATGAATACCCGGAGATAGGCGCCGTATCGTACGCTCATCGTTAAGACGACGAGCCGTCATCAGGCATGCCGAAAATTCGCCAATTTCAGGTTGAAGAGTTTCAAAAAGGGCCACGGATCAAGCGGACGAGCAGGGGCCCTGCGACGCCTGACGCGTGCGATGTCCCCTAGGGAACAAACACCTGCGCTCGACAAGCACCGCAAAGGGTGCTTTCCTTCAAGTCAATCCATTCCACCGCGTGGGAGGGGGCCATGGCACATTGGTAGTCGTCGCAGTGGGTCAGATCAAGCGTGTGTCCAATCTCATGAACGGCTTCTTTCAACAGCCGTTGTCGCAGGACTTCCCGATCACTGGGCAATCCATAGCATTCCTGTCGCAGGCGGTACGCTGAGACCAGTCCGCAAGGGCCGCCGATTTGCGCTTCGCCGAAAACGAAGGTCAAAATCGGGATGTAGAGGTCTACGTCGCTGACCCCCAGAACCCGCCAGGAGTCGATGCTTACATGTTTTTGCATTGCCTGAAGAATCTCCGACGAGTGGTACTGTTCCCGCTCGCGGTGGTATGCAAACTCGGGATTTAGTGGTCTGCGCACTAGCTCACACGGGATGTGAAAAATCTCGGCCAAGGCCGGCGCCAGTTCCATCAGCAGCCCGCCGTCGAGGTTTCCGATCGGGAGCAAGTGCAGCAACTTCATCGGGTTTCAACGGCTGGCTTGCTCCAGCCGTATCTCTTCAGTTTGTGGTGCAGAGTCACACGGTCGATGCCCAGGATTTCCGCAGCTCGTGTCTGATTCCAGTTGGTAGTTTCGAGGGTCCGCAGAATATAAGACTTCTCGATCTCGTCCAGGCTCTTCGGCGCGCCGTTGGGGAGGGCGTTAGCCTTAAATACAAAGTCGGTTTCCCGAATCTCTGGCTCCTGCGCCACCACCATCGCCCGCTCGACCGCATTTTCGAGTTCGCGTACGTTGCCGACCCAAGGCTGTTGTTGCAAGAGGTTCATCGCTGTAGGAGCAACACGAGTAATTTTCTTGTTCATCTGCAACGAAAACTTGCTGACGAAATGATTTACCAGCAGCGGAATATCGTCTCTGCGCTCGCGAAGTGCCGGCAGTTCGATCCGGAACACATTCAGCCGGTAAAAGAGATCGGGCCGAAAGCGACCCTCCTCGATGGTCTTCTCGAGGTCCCTGTTCGTGGCGGCCACACAGCGGAAGTCGACCTTAATTGGTTGGTTACCACCCACCCGAACGATCTCACGTTCCTGCAGCACGCGGAGAAGGTCCGTCTGAGTCTTCAGGCTGATATCGCCGATCTCATCCAGGAAGACCGTTCCTCCCTCGGCGATCTCGAACTTCCCTTTCTTGCGGTATTGGGCGCCGGTGAAGGCTCCTTTTTCGTGACCGAACAACTCGCTTTCCAGCAAAGTTTCCGTCAATGCGCCGCAGTGAATTACCACCAACGGATGAAACTTTCGGGGGCTCGCATGATGGACCGCCCGTGCAACTAGTTCCTTGCCGGTGCCGCTTTCTCCGGTAATGAGAACGGTAGCATCGGTCGGTCCCACCGTCTCGATCGCATCAAATACCTTGTTCATGGCCGCACTTTGGCCCACGATGTCTTCCGGTCTCGCAACTTCCGCTACTGTCTCACGCAGACGAACGTTCTCCTCTTCAGTCTTTCTGTGGGCCAAAGCCTTCTTCACCAGGTGCGCGATCTCATCCGGATCGAGCGGTTTGGTAACGTAGTCGTAGGCGCCATTCTTCAGAGCCGTTACCGCCGTTTCAACCGACGCATAGCCTGTCATCATGATGACAATCAGCTCTGCATCGATCTCATGCATCCGCCGCTGGAGTTCGATACCGTCCGTGCCCTGCATCTTGATGTCGACCAGCGCAGCATCCCAACGGTTTTCCGCGAGTCGCGTTAGCGCATCGTTGGCGTTTTCCGCCGTGCCGACGTCATAGCCTTCCTCATGAAACCATTTGCCCAGTGAGTCTCGGACGCTCAGTTCGTCGTCCACGATTAGCAGCTTGCTCCGTGTGTTCAATTCAATCACCTCGATTTCAGCGTCCCGGTTTCCCGCGTCGAGCCGGGAACCAAAGCGCCATCCGCTTCCATGGGAAGCGTCACCGTAAATGTCGTGCCTTTTCCGAGTTCGGACTGGACGTCGATGCGTCCGCCGTGCCCTTCCACGATGTTGTGGCTCACAGCGAGTCCCAGTCCCACACTCTTGCCGTTCTCCTTGGTGGTCATGAACGGCTCAAAAAGATGGGGAATCACATCGGCGGGGATTCCGGCGCCATCATCTCGGACTTGAATTGCCACCTCCGTGGCCTTGCAAAGACGAGTGCTGAGCCACAGGTTCCCGCCGTGCGGCATGGCGTCATTGGCATTCATCACCACCGCCAGTAGGACTTGCTCAATCTGCGCGGGATCACACTGCACCCTGGGCAGTTCCTCTGAAAGGTCCAGATGCACCTCAACTCCACGCATCTCCAGTTGATGGATTACCAGGCGCAGAGAGTGATCCACCACGGCATTCAGGTCCGTGGTCTGAACGTTCATGGGTGCATTTCGTGAAAAGGTAAGCAGATTCTTGACGAGGTCCCCGCAGCGGCGACTTTCCGAAGCGATCAGGTCGAGGCTCTGTTCCGCTTCTACCTTTTTGCTGGTTGCCACGTCGCCGCGCTCAACCCATTTCCGAAGGAGCTTTGCGTACGTCAAAATTCCGGAAAGGGGGTTATTGATCTCATGGGCAACCACGGCTGCCATCTTTCCAATAGTCGCCATCTTCTCGACGTGCAGAACGTGATCATGTGCAGTCTTCAATTCGCGCGTCTTTTGGACCACCCGGTCTTCCAGCGTCTTCGCCCAGGCAACGATCTCTTCATTGGCGGCGCATAATTCCAGACTCATGCGGTTAAATGACGCCGCTAACTCGCCGGCCTCGTCCGCCGAACGTACTTCCAATTGGTAACCGAGATTTCCATCCGCCAGTTCTTTCGTTCCATTTCGTAGGTGCTTGAGGGGCTGTCCGACTAGTCGCCACACGAAGATCCAGCTGAGCAATGAGATCGCCAGCAGCGCGACGAAGGTGTAGGCCAGCATTCGCCGGCTACTCTGTGCCAATTGTGCGTCCGTTTTGACGAGGGAGAGATTCGTATCCAGCACGCCCAGAATCTGCTGGCTCGCAGGATGGGCATGACAATCCGCGTTGGAGCAGGAAGGCTGGTTCTCAATCGGCGTAATAATGGCCAGCACTCTCTGTTTCTGGCCGTCGTGATAAATGCGAAACCGGTCAGGACGGTTGAGCCGCGCCAGTGGCTGCGACTGAGCGTGACACCCGTAACAGGCCTCGGCGCCTTTGTCGACGATATGGCTGACTTCCGAAGGATCGGAGGAGTAGCTTATCCGACCTTCCTGATCGAAGATCCGCACGCGCACCATGCCCGGCTCATCCGCCATCGTGGCCATGGCGTGATATAAGCCCTCGCGATCATTGCGCAGCATGTAATAAGTGGTGCTGCGCTTGATGACGTCGCTGACTCGCTCCGCGCTGGTAAGAGTGGCAGTCTCCAGATGCTGGCGGTGCAGGCGGATGTTGAGATATCCCAGCAGAGCGAACGTGACGACCATGACGATCAACAGCAGGCTGATCAGTTTTGCGCTAAGACTGCGCGTGAATCGCTGCCACTGTCTTCGGGTTGGCTCAATCTCCGGCATGGCCCAACACCGGAGTCACGCCGATGGCCTCCGCATCGGCCACTGGGTGCTCCTCCGCCGGAAAGATCGGTAAGTATTTTGTTGCCATGCCGAATAGCGCGAAGCCTGCGGCAATGATCGCGCCCGTAATGGCTATCTCGGTCCACTTTGGGATGTAGTGTATCCCCGCCGCAGATTCCTGACCGGTGATACTCACGTTCAGCCGGTTCGTGATGAATCCCAGTACAACCAGCACGGCCGCCAGATAGAGTCCCGAGGCAGTCGTCCGGACTCTCTTCTGCGACAGCAGCAATAGAGGCGCAATCACGCTTAGAAAAATCTCCAGCCAGAACAGGTACATCTCGTATCCGGGTTGCAGCGTGAGTTTCAGCACACCCCGGTGCAACAAATCCTCGAGGCGCAAAATCCCATAGACGCTGAGTACAACGACCAGCACTCTGCCTAGTTCCTGAAGGATGGGTAACTCCAGTTGCCGTCCAAAGTGCTTGGCGCTCATCGAGGACTCGAAAATCGTCATGGCCAGTCCTACTGCGATCGCCGAGATAAAGAAGAACAAAGGCAGTAAGGGGCTGTACCAGAAAGGGTGGAGCTTTTCCGGCATGATGAGGTACACGGTGCCCAGAGAGGATTGGTGCAGCGTTGACAGGATCACGCCCAGTATCACTAGAGGGATCAATGCGGCGCGCACGATCTTGAGGGGTTTCTGCAGATTAAACCGTTCCAGCACAATGGGCGAAAACTCGAGCGACAAAACGGTCGTGTACAGCATCACGCAATACGCCACTTCGAACATCACCGAGTGTGGGTTCCGCATGATCAGTGGGTGCCAGATTCGATAGGGGCGTCCCAGGTCGTACATGAGCGCAATGCATACGAGCACATATCCCAGGAAAGCGGTCAGGATGGTTGGTCTTACAATGGGGCGCAACCGCTTGATGTTGAAAATGTGTACGGCGGCGGTCAGAGTGAATCCTCCCGCCGCCAGCATCACGCCGCACAGCACGTCGAATCCGATCCATATGCCCCACGGGAACTGATCGTTCAGATTGGTGGACCGCCCCAGTCCTTGCGTAAAACGCACCACTGTGCTGTAAAAGCCCACGGCCATTAAGGCTAGAAATACGACCTTCCAGAATGTGAGTTTGATTTTCATTTCTTCCGCTCTTCCGTGGTTGGATTCTGCTCACCTTCAGCGGCAGCGACTTCCTCGCGGCGATGCGTGATCCACCAGATCCCACCGAGCATCATTCCGCCCAAGGGAACAAAGTCTGGAATGCGCGAGAGAACGCGATAGGTGTAGATAGGCAGCGGATCGCGGGTAAGGTCGGTGCGATATCCGAACTCTTCAAAAGGCACGCTCGAAAGCAGCAGGACTGATGTTCCACCCACTTCGTTGATACCGTAGATGTGATTGACGTATTGTCCCGGGTTGTCGCGGATTCGCTGTTGTGCCTCGGCGATCAGTTCATCGCGCTCGCCGAACTTGGTTGCACCCGTCGGGCAGATCTCTGCACAGGAGGTCGGCTTGCCGGCTTTCACCCGGTCCGCACACATGGTGCATTTCTGCACGCGTGGCAGCAGCTTGCTCCATTCATACTTCGGCACACTGAAGGGACAGGCCACCATGCAATAGCGACAGCCCATACACCGGCTCTCTTCGTAAATAACCGGCCCCTCGGCCGTCTTGCGGAGCGCCCCGACCGGGCATACCGAGGCGCATGCTGGATCAGCACAATTCATGCACAAGCGCCGCATGAACTTCTCGCCCTTCGTCAGGACAACGGTGAACTTATGTTCCGACTGGGTTTGTTCTGCACCAACCGCGTCGTCGTAGGGAAGTTTGTTCTGGGTGGCGCAGGCAGCCTCGCACTGTTTACATCCAATGCAGACCGTTGCGTCGTACAACAGAGCTTTGCTCACGGGACTCTCTCCGGCCCGCGCGCGCATAGCGTCTCCGCCCCGGAAAGATGAGAGGTAGAAATGTGCCTACGATCGGAGAAGAAACTCTCGGCGCCGGCCTCAAAAAGCCATTGACTGAAAACTGACCCGGATCCCGGAAAACCGACACCAGGACCCGGGGTGGCTGCTCCTGTGTTGAGCGCGAAGCAAAAGCGAAGAGCCTGCTTGACTGCGAACGGGCCTACCTTGTCACTTTCGGTCCGCAGAGTGGCGTACGTCGCTCTCAAGAGGCACCCCCTCAAGCTTTCTCCAACCCCACCGGAGGCGTAGCACGGCCAGGCTGGTGCGCAAAAGGGAACAGCCGGTCTTATTTCTTCTGCAGGTCGCGGATGTAGGAAACGATCATCTTCACCTGGTCCGGGGTCAGACTCTTGGCGATTCCGGCATGCTTCGGTTTCTCGGTGACAGCCTTCGAAAGATCGGTTTCCGACAGTTTCTTCGCATCGTCCCCGGTCAGGCTGGGAATCTTGGCCGCCGGCTTTCCGGCTCCATCGGCGCCGTGGCAGGCAGCGCACTTTGCCTTGTAAACACTTGCTCCATCCTCGGCCCAGGACAGGTTAGGGATCAAGATGAACAGGGCCACCGCGATCGTCATTACCAGCATGACCAGCTTGGTCGTTTTCATGATTGCTTTCTCTCCTAAAGTTATAAAACCCATAACAGGAGCAGTGGTTGTTCGGGCCGCCGATTCGGCTTGTTGCGAAACTAACCACCAGTCCACCCGCTGCGGAAAAACGCTATAACAGAACTCAGCGAATTCCCGCCTTACGTCCTTAAGTGTGGCCTTTCCTAGCTATCCTCGGCTGTGATGAGAGTCACTTTTGGGGGTGATGGGGAACGGGGGAGGGTGTGTTGTAGAACGTGCCCTGGGGCAAATCAGGAAGCGTCATCCGTGGGACCTGCCTGGGCAGGCAGCGCTGACGGCAGCTCGAACATCGGGGGACCTAGTTGATGGGGGACTCCGACGAAGGCAGCTTGGTGAAGAGAACTGCGCTTACCCGTTCATCCCCAATCGTAAGACCTTTCAATCGGCCAAGTGCGTCTCGGTGAAAGATGATTTCACCAAATCCAGTCCAAAGCATGTTCTTGGAGTTCCACAAGATTGGGGCTTTCGGATTCGGGAATAACAGCATGGGGGCATTGTCGTTAATCTGCAAGGTTAGCTGCTCGTTCACGATACGGAACCGGTATAGAGTCGACAATTCCTCGCTGTAGTAATCACCGGAGTATTGTCGCAACTGATCGAGGGACGTAGGAACCGATGGATCGTAGGCGTCGCCGACGAAGCCGGTATAGGTGCCCGGCATGCCGACCGACATGCGCTGGGCTTGGCCTTCGAGGGTGAAGACCACGCGAACGGAGGGATCATCTTCGAGTGCAAACGAAGTTGAGCTCAGCGCTATTAACCGCGATCCATTGCCTTCTCCTGCATCCAGGAAAAGATCCCGTCCACGCAGCGTTACTCTTCGAAAATGATTGGATCGGTAGTCCCAATAGCTCCCGTCAAGTCTCCTTAACTTTTCTGCAGAGAGGCTGATTCCCCCTGATGGGGGAGGCCCATGTTGCGGTGGTGCGGGGGTCGCAAGAGTAAGTCTGCGACCCCAAGAGCCATGGACGTGGACCAGCGTTCCGGGGTATTCGCCAATGCAATCACGGTAAGGTGATCCTTTGGGAAGCGCGCCATGTCCACTGTAAAACCCAACATGCCCCCACCGTGTTCGATCAATTTGTGACCCTTGTATTCGTAAATCTCAAGCCCAAACGCGTAGCGTAGGATTTCGCCGGAATTGAGGCGACCCTGCGTGAGCAAGAGGTCGCGAAATTCCTTGCCCCCGATCTGGTCTTTATAAAAGACCTCATCCCACCGCGCCAGATCCTCAATGTTGGTAATCACGCCGCCATCGCCGTAGAGATTGAAATGCTTCAAAATCCGTTCATACGTTCCGTCTGCTTTGGGTCTGTAGCTTTCCACCCGGCCAGGCAAAATAGCAGCGTAGTTGCTTTCAAAAAACGTGTTCTTCATGCCCAAAGGCTCGAATATGCTCTTCTGGGCGAAATCGTTGAGCGACATCCCTGTTATCCGCTCAATGATCACAGTAAAACCAGGTGAATTCGTCCTGTTCCAGCGTGCAAACAGTCGATCGATGCCCGCGATTTCAGAATCGGACAGTTTCGGTTGGGGCGCCGCATTGTTGGCAAATGCAAGGACACTGCTGAAGATTGAGACAAACAGAAACATCGACGAACGCCAGGCGAGCGACATGCTATTCATTCGACGAAGGGCGGCATTGAAGGTTAGGAGTAGTCCGGCAATACCGTTTGCAGCGCATTGTGGGTCAGAGAACCGTAGAAGTGGATCGGGCCCACGTTACAGGCATGTCTTTTGGGGTTCGATCTTCGCACCCTTGGCATAGCGAACCAACCACCACCGACGTGCGGCGACGCCTGCCCAGATAGCCTCAACAACTCCGAATGGCCAAGCCCCTTGCAGAAACCCGTATACGGAACCCATCAAGCACGAAGCCGCAAAAGCGAGTACGAACCATGGGCTGCGCTTTTCCAGCGCATAGGTAAAAAGCATCGCACAGACTGCAACCAGACCAAACGCAGTGAGCGGTTCCATCGTCCAGAGTGTGAGCGCGTTGGCCAGCAATTCCCCCAGTCCGCTATTTCACTAGCGCGCCTATTGCAGCCACCACGACGCCCAGCACACCCATCACTAGACCCAGATACCAGAACATCCTCCGACGCGAAAGCAGGGTGATGGAGGTCACGACCAGTCCGATCTCCAGGAAGACCTCGCCCAGGTCGTAACGATCGGCACGCTTTCGCTCGATCCCAACTTCTTGTTCCAGTTTGCGCGCCTCGCTCTCGATCTCTTTCTGATCTTCTTTGTAGCGTTCAGACTCTTGCAGATATTCTTCCCGTACCTTTGCCAAGGCCTCAGCCTGGTTGCTGGTGACAATCGCGGTCAGGCTGGCAAAGAGCTTGTCCTCATGTCCTCGAATATTCTTCGCCTGGAAGAACGCCCACCGGTCGGACGCTTTCGCCTGCAGGACGACTTCTTCCGTGTGGGCCCGGTGCCCCATCAGCGACACAACCGCCACCAGCACGGCGAGAACTGCCATGGTCAGCGAGACCGGCGCTAGCGTGGGATCGTGTTTCGCGTGTTCGGCATGTTCCTGCAGTTCGTTGAGTTCGTCAGCACTCATGCGTCTCTCCTGCTGAGTTGTGGTTAGCGCGAAAGTGGAGTTGATGCGTGTTTTTGATGACAGGTAGTGTAGCAGGAGGCCTCAACGCGAAATGCCCGCGCTCATTCAACAGGATGCTTTAGAATCTCGCCTGTTTGCTCGGGAGGCCATATGAAAGTTTGGTGGATTGCTGTACTCGTGGCCATGACTTTGGCCGCTGTGTCTGGTTCGCACTCGTCAGCGGCAGATCCAACGGCGGCGACGGCCGAAACTCTGCGGACGCTGGAAGCCGAATTCATGAAGGCGGCACTTGCGCGGGGTTCGCAAGGATATATGTCGTACTACGCCGACGACGCGGTCGAACTTCCCAACGGTGCAGCCGCTATCCGGGGCAAAGAGAACATCGCTAAGACGATGGGTTTTCTGGACAGCAAAGACAACCAACTCACGTGGACGCCGGTCTACGCGGATATCTCTGCGTCGGGCGATCTAGGCTACACCTACGGGACTTTCGAGTTCAGGTCCAAAGACAAAGATGGGAAGGCCACCGTCGGACACGGGAAATACACTAGCATCTGGAAGAAACAGAAAGATGGCAGCTGGAAAGTCGTGCTCGATATGGGGAATGACAGTCCGGAGCCCGGCAAGAAGTAATGGGAGATGGAGCGAGGGTTAGGTCGCTAGTAGCCAGTGGCCCAGAGCCCAAAGACCAGAGCCCAGAGCGCAACTTCACTTCCGAAAGTGCATAAGAATCGCGTCTGCCTGGTTGCGGGTGACCACCGCCGACAAGGCTGCCGCGTCCGCCTGTTTCACGGCTTGCACGCTCCCAAAGTGTTCCAGCAGTCGCCGAGTGGTGCTGGCGCCTACACCGGGGATTTCCAGCAGTTCGGTGGAGCGATCCCGCATCTGGCGGCGCTTGCGATGGAAAGTCACAGCAAACCGGTGGGCTTCGTCGCGAATTAGCTGCACCAGGTGTAGCACCGGCGAATGGTGATCTAGCGCAACCGGTTCATCCTCCTGTCCATAAACGTAGATGATCTCTTCCCGCTTGGCGATTGAGGCGAGAGGTTGATTAATGATCTCCAGCGACTCCAACGCTTGCGCTGCAGCGTGCAATTGTCCGAGCCCGCCGTCGATCAGAATCAGGCTAGGCATCTTCTTCTTCTCTTCCTGCAATCGCTTGTAACGTCGCGTCACCACTTCTCGCATGGACGCAAAATCGTCGACTCCCGCCACTGTCTTGATGATGAACTTACGGTAATCAGATTTCTTCATCCGCCCGTCTTCCCAAACCACCATCGACGCTACCGTTTCCGCACCCTGAATATGAGAGATGTCGAAGCACTCGATACGCTCCGGGCGGTCGGCCAGGGTGAGCGCGTCTTGCAGCGCTTCCTGGATAGCGCGCGTGTTCGGCTTCATTACGCGGAAGCGCTGATCGTAGGATTGCTTGGCATTATTTCCGGCCAGATCGATAAGCGAGCGCTTTTCCCCTCGTGAAGGGACTTCGATGTGAACTCGTGTTGCCCGTGCGCCTGTGTTGGCCAATTGTTCGGAGAGGAGTTCCTCTAGCATGTCACGATCTTCGAAGTCCGTGGGTATGTACACATTTCGAGGGACGTAAGGTTGGCCCAGGTAGAGCTGACTTAAGAAGGCGGAAAAGAACTCAGCTGGCCGAAAGGTGTCGGGTTCATCGCGCGCCGAGAAGTTCGTCACGGAGCTTCGCTCCAGCGGACGGCCGGGGCTGGCCCCCCCACGTGGTCTGCGGTGACCACGGATCCCCTGCCTGTTTGCTCTATTCCGGTCTCGGCGGCGGTTTCGAAGTGCGGCAACTCTTCCCAGAAAAATTCTCTGCGATCGAGGACTCGTCCCGCGCGCATATGAAACAAGTTCACTGCCAGCATGCCGTTTTCGTAGTGATAGCCAAAGACGTCTGCGTCGTCTCCCTCCACGGCTGCCATGCGTTGCTTTTCCTGTAACTGTTCGACCGTCGAAATCAGGTCGCGATATTTGGCGGCCCGCTCGTATTCCTCTTCGGTGGCGGCTTCTTCCATGCGCTGCCGCAAAGACCGAACCAGATCCGTCTGACGGCCCTCGAGGAACAGCTTCACGTCGCGCACCCCTTCCTGGTACGTTTCCGGCGTGGTGAGGCCTTCCACGCAGGGTCCGAGGCAGCGACGAATGTAGTACTGCAAGCACGGCCGCGGATGGAAACGAGTCAAATCGACTTTGCAGGACGGAATCAGAAAGTGACGGTGAATCAGGTCAACGATCCGATATGCAAGGTTGGCGGGGAAGTACGGCCCGTAGTAAGCACTGCCGTCTTTGCGGAGCCGCCGGGTCACGTACACGCGAGGGTAACGCTCGCCCAGGGTCAGCTTCACGTAGGGATAAGTCTTATCGTCACGCAGCAGAATGTTGAAGCGCGGCTTCTTCTGTTTGATGAGGTTGTTTTCAAGCGCCAGCGCCTCTTTATTGTTGGCGACAACGATGTACTCGACGTCAACGGCTTCCCGCACCAGCGTGCCCGTCTTAGCGTCCTGCCAGCGTCCCTCGTGAAAATACGAGGCGACCCGGCTGCGCAGGCTCTTGGCCTTGCCGACGTAAATGATCTCCCCAGCGGCGTTCTTGTACAGGTAAACGCCGGGTTCAGTGGGGAGAGTTCGGATTTTCTGGAGGAGATCCATTCCGCTTGACTCTATTTTAAGGGATGACTGCGAAGCCCGAATTCGTCTGGCCGCTTGACTTTGCGGACGGTGTCAGCCTCGGGTTACCGTATAAAATTTCTATTCCCAGTGTTTCCTTTGCCTGACATTCACCAATCGCAACTATTTGCAGAATCCCGCAAGCCATTGCTGTACAATGGGTTGCAGTCTGCCGCCCAGGTGTACTGACTTGGCATAACCCGTGCATTAGTGCTGGACGTGATGCGGAAGTTCATGGCCCCCAGGACTTAAAGATTCGCATCTATAGAGCAGCAATAGAGAGGAAGGAGCCCTCCACGATATGACACGCACTTCGTTAACAATTCTCTTAGCGGCCAGCATGGCCGCTTCTGTGGGATGCGCCAGCAAGAACTATGTCCGGCAGGAAACGACGCCGCTCATCAACAAGACCAATGAGCTGGACGACCTGACCGCCAAGAACACCAAGGACATCAAGGATGTCGACGCCCGTGCCCAGGCTGGGATCCAGGCGGTTCAAGCCAAGGCGACAGAAGTAGATCAAAAGGCGCTCGCAGCCGGTCAGACCGCTGACCAGGCGCAGACGATGGCGAACGCAGCTACCAAGCGCGTAGACGTCCTGACCAACACGGTCGTAAACCTCGACAACTATCGCCCCGTGGCCGAGACCTCAGTTCATTTCGGTTTCAATCGGGACAATCTGACCAAGCAGGCCAAGGAAGCGCTTGACCAGCTGGCCACCGATGTCCCGAACACCAAGGGCTATATTCTGACGGTCGAAGGGGCCACGGATTCGGTTGGTCCCGCCGACTACAACTACGACCTCAGCCAGCGCCGCGCGAACTCTGTGATCCAGTACCTGGCATCACAGCACAACATTCCGGCGCACAAGATTTATCTGATCGGACTGGGCAAGGATAAGCCGGTGGAGTCGAACAAGACTTCCGACGGCCGCGCGAAGAATCGTCGTGTGGATGTTCGCTTGATGACCAACACCACCGGTGACAACGCGACGCCCGCTCCTGCACAGAGCCCGACGGCCAGCACGACGCCGCCGAGCATGTAAAACGAGTTTTCCCTCCTCCCCGGAGGACTTCGCCAACACAGGCCACTCGCCCCCATGAGTGGCCTGCTTTTTTTGCATACCGCGGTGTAGAGAAAGATGGTCACGATTGAAGCAGCGCAAAAACACCACACTTCACAACCGCTGAAGAGATCCGCACCGAGGAACCAGCCCAAAACGGAGCAACAGTGAAACCTGCGGCGCGGGCGATGAGAAGACACCCGATCAAATTTCGCGAGGGGCATTGCGGAGGAACAGATCTACGCTATGGTTCTTGCCGGGAGAAGTTGCCTACTGAATCGCAATGTGAAGAACCGTCACTTGGGGAGCCGTTCCCACACTCGTTGGACGTTTTCGATTTCATATCCTCTGGGAAGCGAGTTCCGACAGATTGGGCTGCGTGAGGGCAGCTTGCGCTACCGACAAGTCCGGTGCTCTCCACTTGACCGGTTCCCAACTGAACGTCTGATGCTGGAAGTCGAATTCTACCTGTCGAAAACGCTCGGCACCGATTGCGAGGAGCCCTTCAAAAGCGAATGGCGACATGTTGTCAGTATCAGAGAGAAACACTTCGCGCGCTCCCAACTTGGACCCGGCAGCACCCAGGTTGCGCAAGCGGATTTGGCGAAGATGGAAGACACCTCCCAGGTTGGCTGAAGCCCAACCCTGACCTGGTTCCCGCGCCAACTCGGCAAACTTCCGCTGGAAGAGAGTGATATCGGCAGCTCCGCTGTCGAGAAGCAGAGACCTGGCCTCTCCGTTCACCTCCACGTCAATGCAGGCCTTGTTTGCATCGTTTGCATCCCAACGTATCGGTGTGGCAAAGGGAAGGGAGCCGGTCGGCCCGAAAATCAGCTTCCTCTCCCGATAATCGATGCGAAAATTGCTTTGCCGAAGCACATCCAACCCGACCATGGCATCGACCTCCAAACCCAGGTGGCGGTCAAAGACGCCCAAGTCTTTCACAACGACTCTAAGATTCTTGCTCTGGAGCGGTCCGAGTTGCAGGAGCGGGACATATACCACATCGCTGTCCATGTTACGGCCCAGCACGCGCACCTGCTCTTTGTGCCCGGACAAGTGGAGCTTCTTTGCGATTTGCGGCGATATGACAGTAGGGTAAGCGCCTGTGTCGAGGATGAAGTGGCGATTCTGCAATGGGCCAATCGAGCCCCGAACCACGATTAGATAATTTCTGTAGAGATCGATGGGCAGAGTCTTCGCCGCAGATTCGGTCGATTGTGATATTCCCGCCGCACACCACAACAACATGGTGGACAAGATATGCAGAGCTGTGATTCGTTGCATTGCCGCCCACTCCTCGGCCGTAACAGACGACGCTGCTACGAAAAGGACAGGTGGCCGGTTTCTGAACTTGTTCTGCCCTGCGGATCACTCGCGAAATAGCCGCGGGAATGACGGTTATCAGGAATTGTGGCCGACCCGAGAAAAATCAATCCAACCAATTCGACTGCTGAACGTCAATTTCCTAACCGGCGATTCCGATGATCGATTTCCGCTTACCTACTGGCATCTGGCGTTTCGGAGTCTTCGAAGCGGATCTCGACGCGGAAGAACTACGCAAGAACGGCATAAAGATTCACTTGCAGGGGCAGCCCTTTCATGTTTTGAGTGTTTTGTTGGCTCGTTCCGGTCGAGTGGTCAAAAGGGAAGAGCTACGCCGGGAGGTGTGGCCCGAAGATACGTTCGTTGAATTCGACCATGCCCTCAACACCGCAGTGAAGAAAATTCGTTGTGCGCTCGGCGATGATGCTACGGCGCCTCGATACATCCAGACCATTTCGCGGCGAGGATATCGGTTTATCGGCGATGTCCACCCACCAGGAGATTCGATCAGGAAAGACGATCCTACGAGCGTCGTGCTGGCGCCCCGACAGGACCCGTCCGCGACGTGGGGGCTCACTGCAAAAGCATTGATTGCGGTAGCCGTGGCGATTCTTATAGCTTTCCAATTAACACATCGCTCCCGGGCTGCGCAGACTCAGGCTATAAGACCGCTCGTACTTGCTGTCCTGCCTTTCGAAAATTGGAGTAACGACTCCGGACTGGCACACTTGAGCGATGGTGTCTCACAGGAATTGATTACGCAATTCGGGCGAATGGATCCTGCCCGTCTGGCTGTGGCTGCGCGCACGGCTGTGCAGCCGTACCGTCATACCTCAAAAACGGTGGCAGAACTCGGACGCGAGCTCCATGCGGACTACCTCATGCAGGGAAGTCTTCGTGGCGACAGCCAGCACGCGCGTGTGTCGGCAGAGCTCGTGCGGGTGAGCGACCAGGTACGGGTGTGGGGAGACGACTTCGATGTTTCCGGCACCGACCCACTGGTGCTGGAAACGGATGTTGCCAAATCGATCGGCACGAGGGTCAGAGCGATCCTATTCGAGCCCAAGGGTTAGCCAAGTCGGGCGTCTTCCATGATTCCACAGAGTTTGACTGCGCGATGTCTCCTATTCCGCGTTAAAATATGGCTGGATGATTCGAATTGCTTCTGTTTTCGTTTTCCTGTTTGTTTTGAGCTTCGCGCTGGCTGCGGTTGGACAGCAAAGCACCAAGCCGTCAAGGGTACCGCCCCCCAATCAAGCCCCGCCGCGTTCTGACCAACCCCCCTCAGCACAACCGAAGGACGGCGCGCAACCTCAGACAGGTGGCAGTTCTAGCAAAGACGCACCGGTAGACTTGAGTGCGCCTGCGGACGACGCCAAGACTCATCCGGACAGTTCTACCGCCTTGCACGAAGCTGAGGATGCGGCTGGCCTTTACGAAGGCGATGAAATCGGCGGCGTTCAGGAATTCAAGCCCTGGAATCCTCACAAGGCAGAGAAAGATGTCGAGGTGGGCGACTTCTATTTCAAGCGCAAGAACTATCGCGCAGCGCTCGACCGATACCGCGAGGCGCTCTACTACAAATATAACGATGCGGTTGCTACCTTCCGGTTGGGTGTCTGCCAGGAAAAGCTCGGAGACCCCGGAGAGGCTCGCAAGGCCTACGAGGCCTACCTTAAAATTCTGCCCCAGGGCCCGTTTGCCGCGGAGGCGCACCAGGCGCTGGAGCGCATCAAGCCTCAGTCCTCGCCCGAAAGAGCCGCGCCTGGCGAGGATCATCCTCAACAATAACGTCGCGGCCTAATTTCTCACCGAATCGACTAAGACTTTTCCACCCGCAGGAATTCGCCTGTGCTCGCGTTCACTGCTACTTTCAGCTTCGGTGCCTCACGGCTCCCATAGATAACATGCCAAAGCAGCACGTTTTCGACCCGATTCCACTCGAGGATGTAGATCACCGGTGTGTCGGAAGATTTTTCAAGTATCTTGGTGCCGCCGTGTTGTTGCGCAACGTCGAAAGCTTTGTCAGAGTCGACCTTCAGAAAGGCAATGTCGAAAGCCTGGGTGGAAGCATTGTTCGGATTGTAGCTGTCTTCGATGCCGGGATTCACACCCCGCTCCGAGCCCTCCGAACCGGACCACGTGTAAGGCTTGGTGCCACGCTGCACCGCAGAAGCAAATCCGGCGCGCCAGATGGCGGACTTCCCGTCACGGCCATTGGAATCGCTATTGGTTGCTGATTCAAGCCGGTACGGGCGAACGTCCTGGGCCCAATTGCGCGCGGAGATGTAGAGTTTCTGGAAGGCGCTGCGAGCCGTCAGGGCTTCTGGCGGCTTGGGCTGCGGCTTGGTTTCTTCCGGCTTGGTGGACGTCGACGAGCACGCGGTCATCAGTGCAAGGGCAAACATCACCACAAGCAGCTTCTGCATAGCTACCGTCCTGTAGTAAGTTTTTTATGGCTCGATTGCTGCGCTCATTCTAAACGAAGGGAAAGTGGCGGAAATGGATTTCTACCTGCAGCGACTCCAGAATGCCATCGTCTCGGTCACGGAAGGAATAAGCGCAGACCTGCTCCGACAGCACCCCGAAGGGAAGTGGTGTACTGCCGAAATCTTGGAGCACCTGTACCTGACCTATACGGGAACGATCAAAGGATTTGAGCGCTGTCTGGAGGCTGGCAAGCCTCTGGCCCGGGTTCCCACCTGGAACGATCGTTTGCGGACCTTCGTCGTCGTTGGTATCGGCCATCTGCCTGAGGGGCGGACTGCTCCCAAGAATACAACTCCGCGAGGTTTGCCACCGGAGCAAGTTCTGGCTGAGGTCGTGGAGAAAATTGGCGTGATGGATGGTGTCATCGCGCGAGCCGAGGAGAAGTATGGTAAGCGCATCCGATTACTCGACCATCCCATTCTTGGACCCTTGCAGGGGAGGGAGTGGAGAAAGTTTCACTGGGTGCATGGGCAGCACCACATAAAGCAAATGCGCGCTTTGCGCGCCAAATTCACCGCCTAGTGTTTCTCGCTCCTTGCGTCGTGACGGCGCCCTTTGCAGAGCCTTTCAGGTCAGCCGTGAACTCCGGAGTCATATCATTCCATCAACATAAACCGTGGACGATTCAATTTCTCTCTGCATTGTTGTGATTGTTCACATTCAAAAGTGCAATTTGACACCATACGTTGGGGTCGCTACCTTAAATCATGAGCGCCAATTCCCTTCATAACGATGTCGATATTGATTTTCTGCATGACATCAGCAGCCGCATGGCTGCTGCTGATTCCCTCCATCAGGATCTCGATCAAATTGTCGAGTTTGCTTCCGCGGTCGTGAAGTGTGACTCCTGCTTTGTTTACGTTCGCGAGGATGACGAACTGGTATTGCGGGCATCGAAGAATCCTCATGAGGAGGTTATCGATCGCCTGAAATTGCGCGTCGGACAAGGCATTACCGGATGGGTGGCGGAGCGCCGCGAACCAGTAGCGATTTCGCATAACGCTTCACAGGATGTCCGCTTCAAGGTCTTTAACGAACTGCCGGAAGACAGCTACGAGGCATTTCTTTCAGTTCCGATTCTGTCGCGCGGGAGAGTTGTGGGCGTGATCAATCTGCAGCATCGCGACCCGCACACCTACACGCGCCGCCAGATCCGGTTGATCGCCACCATCGGATTCTTGGTGGGTGCCGAAATCGAGATGGCACGACTCGAAGGTGAAAATTCTCAGCTGCTCCAGGCAACTTGAAACACGCAAACTGGTGGAACGCGCGAAGGGTATTCTGCAGCGAGATCTCGGCATGAATGAAGAGCAGGCGTACCTGGCCTTACAGCGTCAGAGCCGCCAGAAACGCCGGTCTCTGAAGGAAATCGCCGAGGCGATTGTGTTGGGCGAAGAGATCCGGCGTGGCTCGCAAGCCAATTGAGTCCGTTGAACAGGCCTGTGGCAAACCACAGGCCTCTAGTCCGCGAAGTGCTCCACCGGCACATCGAGCTTGTGCACAGTGACCACTGTCTCCGGGGGCAGAAATCCCACCAGGGGTTCGGGAGCGAGCGCTATGCGAGTCACGGAACCACTCTTTTCCTCGATATGGGCAACGATGGAATTCGCGGCCGCCTCTCCCATTGCCGCCAATCGCTGGCGCTTGAGAGTGGTGATGGGTTCCGGCAGGCTCGAGTTCGGCAGATCAACGAAGACCACCGGCAATCCAATCGATCGCAGCGGCGTGGTATCGATGGTAATAATGCCTTCGACCCCTCGCTGCAACAACTGGGCGGAATGATTTTCAAACCACTCGGGCGTATTGTCACAGGAGGCAATGAGCAGGCTGTAGCCTTTCTCGCGCAGGAATAGTTCTACCCCAGCAACAATCCTGCCTACTTGCGGATTGCCGAAATCGGATGCGATCATCGCCACCGTGTAGGTACGTTTCGTTCGCAGGGAACGGGCAGAAAAATTTGGGCGGTAATTGAGTTGCCGTGCGGCGCTCAGGATTCGGTTCTTGGTTCGCTGCGGAATGGCCAGCGCAGCAGCTGAATTATTCAATACTGCCGAGACCGAACACGGTGCCAGCCCAACCTTGTCGGCGACGGTTCGAAGAGTCACAACCCCCGCTCTCCGTGAAGTGAACTTCTCGTTCTTCAGCATGAAATCCCTCCCAGCGAGTTTTCTTCTCGCGAATCCTTTGACGACTGGGGAGCGGCCAGGTGCGGCCACTCCCCACTCGAGTTACGAGACTAAGGAGTTGAGAGAGCAGCGACTTTGTTTGTCGGCTCGGTGTGCGTGCTGGGAGCGCCGAAGGAAAGTACTTGCCCCAGGTTGGTGATGACCATGGAGCTTACAAACCAATCGTCGCCGCGACGTTGCAGTACGAGTCGATCATGCTCACGGTCGTTAGCCAGCGACGCCGACTTGATCAGCACGATCGCATTTGCTCGGCCGTTCGTGTTGCGCACGAACAATACCTGTCCAGTCTGGTGTTCCAGTGAGTATGTGTATTCGCCCGCTGGGAGCACTGCAGATCCCCAACGGACTTCTTTGGCCAGCGTGAACTTGCCCGTAGCATCCTGAGCTGCCGCCGGAACGGCGGACAGAGTAAGCGCCGTCAGGGCAGCGAAAAGCATTTTGGGAACCGAAGAACCGATTGTGAATCGCATACCTAACCTCCTCAATAGTCGTGAGCCGAGACAGCGAGCCAAAACTCGCAGCGTCGCGCGGGTTGTCGGTGAGACGACGAGGTCAGGAAGGTCGACGGAACGGAGGGCAAAACCCTGATACAGAGTTCACACGATCCCCAATGCTACATCGCAAGGTGGATGGCACTACTGTGCGTCAAGGACCGCTAAAAGTCCAATCGAAAAAATCTATTCAAACGATTAACTAGAGCCTGTGAAAGAAACGCCCCGAGACAACTAAATTCAGACGACGGAGCAAAGTCACGTATGTAAGCCGCTTAAATGAGAAAGCTTCCCGGTCATAAACCGGGAAGCCTGGGAATAACCAAAAATCAAGATGTTACTCGCGCATCGAGGCGGGCACGCCAGCCTTTCGTGCCTGCTCCTGCAGTTCGTCCAGCTGTTTCTTCGCGTCATCGAGTTGCTTTTGTTTGGCCGCGATCTGGTCCTTAAATTCCGTGTCCTGCTTGTCCCACGAGCCGGAGTTGCGCAAACGATTCCCGGCATCCGCATAGAACGAGGCGGCTCGAAGGCGATACTCACGGTTTAGGAGGTCCAACTCACGCGCGAGCAGATCAACCTGTCCCTGCTGACCCTGAATCTTCTTCTTCCAGTCTCCGTATAGTTGTTTCTTCTTGGCTGCTTCATCTTCAGCGGCGGTTTTCGCCGGATTCGCCATCCCTTGATCCGCGGGGGTGGCGGTGCCGGTCCCCGCATTCGAAGATGCGCTCGCATCATTGATGGCCCCAGCAGTGGCATTCGGATCGGCTGTTGGTTCCTGTCCGACAACCGAGAGTTTGTCGGTCATGGGGATGTTGTCGTTGTCGAACTTCTTTGTGGCGGGCGACTGGTGGTCCTTCTGCTTGCGCACCTGTCGCGCGTAGTCTCCCAACCCTGAGTCTTGAGCGCTAGCCATAGTCAGGGCCAATGATCCCAGGAATACGACCATCATCGAGAGCAATACAATGCGTTTCATCTTTACCATCCTGTGCGGTGGCTGGCGTAAGAGCGCCTGCCTCCGTGATTCTTACTAGCCTGCTGCGGCGGTTTTCACATTCTTGTTCACGAGGAATCCGCCAATCGTGCGATCGAGATGCCGGGCTTCGGTGGCAATATCTTCCGCCAGTTGTTTCGCGAGGTCTGGATCGCCATTCTTCGCCAGTTGCTGCGCATAACCGGAAATTGTGATCAGGGAATTACGCAAAGCGAGTGCCATCTCCGCTGATATCTCGCCGCGCAGTTCGATCTGCCGTCGGATCTCCGCGATCGCGGTTTGATCGTTGATCAGACAAGCCACGCCGAGAGCCGATCCATCTGCAGCCGGAATTCGCGAGGCAACCACCTCAATCACGCGACGCTCGCCCGCTGGGGTCAAATATTCTGTTTCCATTTTGCTGAGTGGTTTTCCCTGGGCTAAGGCCTCCCTCACGCCCGCTGCCACTGCCTGTGAGTCTGCGTCCGGGGAACTGCCAGCCGACGCTCCTCGAAAGATGGCTTCCGCATCCATCCCGCTTGGAGAGGCGATACCGAGAATCTTCTTGGCGGAATGATTCGCCTGCCGGACCAATCCATTTGAGCCAAAAAACAGAACTCCGCTCGACAGGTTCGAAAGCACCGAGGCGCTGATGCTTTCCGAAGTCTGGGCGCGTCGATGCTCTGCCTGTTGCAGAGCTACTAGTTCATGTTTCTGCTGTTTGAGCTGTTGAATGACGGCGTGATAAGTCTGCAGTGGGAGCTGGTCCAGCGCCCCCGTCGTTTCCGGAAGAGAAAAATCTTCAGCAAGACTCTGGCGAATGCGGCGCATTAGTTGCACCGCCATGATGAAGGCCACGCCCGAGGCGAAGAGCACCAGCACGATCTTGAGCAGCATCGGGTTGGTCAGCAATTTCACAGCAGTCTCCAGTACCAGGCGAGGAACTGGTTGCCAAAGAAGAATGCGACCATGGCCATGGTGCCCAGAAAGACGCCGAAGGGCATCTCATAGTGCCGGTACACCGTTTGAGCCGACTGCCAGGCGCGCCGCCGCGCCTGCTGCAAAGTGGCATGTTGCCTCCGGGTAAAGCGCCGGGTGCGCTTGACCCAGACCATCAGGATTGTGCTCACTCCAAAAACCGACCCGGCGATCGACGCCGTGAAGATGGTAAATACGGTGAGCTTCACGCCCAGGAAGGCTCCGATCATGGCCATCAGTTTGACGTCGCCGAAGCCCATCCCTTCGATCCCGCGAGCGCGCAGATAAATCGCGCCCGCGCCGTAAATGAACGATGCGCCAACGATGGCTCCCACTAGCGAATCGCAGAACGAGAGCAGTCGCGCTGAAATATCCGAACTCAAGGGTAGGGAAACAACACCCGGAAGAAACTGCGAGGCAAGATCGTTCACCGGGACAAAGAAGCTAAAGCCAATGCCAAGCACAATGCCCGAAAGCGTCAACTTATCGGGCAACAACTTGGTTTCCGCATCTGTGAAGATCAGCCCCAGTAACAGGAAAGCCAGGCTGCAATACTTCAGCGTCGAGAGAGTCAGTCCAAAACGCTCGTAGCAAGCCAGAAAAAGAAGGCCAGTCAGCACCTCGACCACGAGATACCGGGGCGAAATCCTAGCATGGCAGTGTCGGCATCGTCCGCGCAGGAATAACCAGCTCAATACCGGAATGTTGTCATAGGCCGCGATCTGCTGGTGGCAATTCGGGCAGGCCGAGCGGCGCGGCTGGAACACTGACAAGTCTCTGGGCCAGCGATAGATACACACATTCAGGAAGCTGCCAAAGATTAGCCCAAGGACCACACTCGCGGATGTCCCAAAAAGATCCACTGCTCCCTTTGTCTACTGAACGAGCTCGATGTGTATGGCTGCGCACCAATTATACGGTGGTAGGTCGGCCGGGCCCTCGGTACTGAAGTCACTGTCCTTCCGGACAAAGCTTTGTGCAACTATCGACAATTGAAAGACTTAGCGAGGTCCGGGGGCACGGGCTCGGGGCTGCTCCTCCGTTGCGAGGGACTCCAGTAGTCAGGATGGCATCGCGATGGTTTGAGGAAGGAACACCGAAAAAATGGTACCGCTACGCCCTGGCCTCGTACAACTGCGTACGGTGATCTGGCCACTGTGCTTGTGGACGATACCTTGCGAGAGCCACAGGCCAAGCCCAGTACCCGAGTCTTTCTTGGTGGTGAAAAACGGCTCGAAGATGCGAGCACGGTCAGCCTCCGAAATTCCGGTGCCATTGTCCGCGAAGATCACGCGCACTCCCGCTCGTTGATTTCCCGACCGCTCCCGGGCACGGCATACCCGCAAACGCAGACATCCACCGATTGGCATGGCGTCGACGGCGTTCACGATGAGGTTGGAAAACAGCTGGCGCAACTCGCCGGCGAAGCCCCGGATTTCGCATTGCTCATCGAACTCCTTCCTGGTCGCGATCTTCTTGGTCGTGATCTTGAGGGCATAGAGCTGCAGCACTTCATCCAGGGTCGAGGAAATGTTCAGCGGCTTCGCATCCGAAACATCGCGCACGAATCCCAGAGCTTGCTGAGCAATGTCTGCAATCCGCAACACCTCGCGCTCGGCCATTTCCAAATGCTGGTCGGCACGGGTCGGGTCAAGCCGGGCGAGATACAGAAGATTGGTGACCGCCTCCAGCGGATTATTGATTTCGTGGGCGATGGCCGCTGTCAGTCGGCCCGCGGTGGCGAGCTTTTCGCTGCGACGCAAGGCTTCTTCTGCGCGCAGTTGCTTCGTGATGTCCCGTACGATGGCCGAGGCTCCCACCACCGCGCCCTTCCGGTTGCGCAACGGGGAGATCGATAAGAGCACACTAACGAGCGATCCATCCTTACGACGTCTTTCGGTCTGATAACTTTCCACGCTGATTCCGCGCTCTAGTTTCGCGAGGTTTGAACGCGTCTCGTGGGCTCGTTCAGACGGCACTGTCACGAGAACCGATTGGCCCAGTATCTCTTCAGCCCGATACCCGTAGAGCTCTTCAGCGCCGTGGTTCCAACTGGTGATCACGCCTTCTCGGGTCGCACTGTAGATGGCATCGTCCGATGATTCGACAATGGCCGCCATTTCCTCCAGAGTTTGGTCCGCCAACACTTCGGCTCGAGAACGCTGACGTGCAAGACTGGCTGCGAGCAGTGAAATCACAACAAAGATCAGGAGCCTGGCTACGTCGGAGCCAGCCATGGCGAGCGAAAGGCGCGGCTCAAATGCCAGATAGTCGATAACCACGACCGACAACGCAGTCCCGAATACGGCAGGACCAAAACCGAGAAAGCGAGCCGTGAAGACGACTCCCAGGATGAAGACCGCGAAATGGGTCGCGATGGATCAGGGAGGACAGCTTCCAAAAGCCCGCTCCCGCGACTACTGCGAGCAGAGCTCCGCCGTAGCGCAGCGGCCACGAAAGGCGGCTGGCGCGAGCCAATGCGGGTGTGTTTTCCCTCTCGTGACCCATGAAAGGAATTCTCTGCGTTCCGATACAGAAGGAGGATTAAATACTTGGATGCCTGGATCTTCGAGAAAGGCTGTTTGTTGTCAGGCTTCAATGTATCAGGCTGGGCAGTGACCCGCAACGAGTCTAAGCCCATCAATGAGGCGTTCAACAAACGGCGAGTGCGCAGTTTATGGTACGCACCCGCCCGTTGGTGACTACGAAGTTTTCAGCTCGTGCTTATTTCTTCTGCATGGACTCGATGTACTGATTGAGGTTCGCAATGCGCTGCTGTACCTCACTCTCGTGACCCTGAGACAGCCGGAAGAACAGTGGACCCCAAACTGGCATTTCCTTGTTCCCATGCGCAGGTAGTTCGGCCTCGCCACGGATGACGCTGGTCACGTGCAGGGCAGGATACTTTCCCCCCGCTTTCTGCGCGAGCACGGTCAGGTCGGTGGGCGTTGCTTTTAGGGCGGACGCGGCGGGGCCATTTCCTTTTGCGTCGGTGCCGTGACAGACTGCGCAGTAATTGTTGAACATCTCCTGGCCAGAAGCGGCGTTGGTCGCCTTGACCGGTACGTGCTTGATCACTTTTTCGGATTTCTCAGCTGGTTGCTGCGCCTGTTGTGCCACGGCGAAAACGGCAACGACCACAAAGGCGGCAGCCACCCAGTAAAGCTTGCGTGCGAACATTGATTTCCTCCTGGAACTGCGTACACAAAAGCGAACTGCAACCAACAGACAAGTGTAGGAGGGAACGCCACGGCCTACTGTGAGTCTGGTCACAATCGCATGTGACCAATAACCGCGGGACGGCTCAGGGCTGACGGAAGCGCAGCAGGTCTCCTTGCAGCAGCAGGCTGCGAACATCGTAACGCGGCAGGTTGTCGTCCCACTGCGTCCCAGTTTCTGGGAATCAGCCGCGTGACGGGATGCGTGCCTCTCCAACCCGTCGCTCGTCTCTTCTCGCAGAGTCACCGAAAATGCCGGGATGGACGCCACATCGTTTTCGCTGCGGAGTTTCCATTCGAAAAGAGCCGCTTCCAGCCCCTCACTGATCGACTCCGAAGGAAGCATAACCAGAAGCCAGGATGGCGCGCCGTGAGGATTGCATTCTGGGACGATTGATCCGGACCCAGGACGTGGACCCTTGCGGCATATTCGCGGGCGACACGGAGGGTGTGGTCGCTCGACCCGTGATCCAGAATCAGAATTTCATCGCAGGGGTGTAGCGTCTCAAGGGCTCGTCCCAGGCGGAGCCCATCGTTGCAGGTGTGCAGGATGGCAGTGATCGGAGGCATTGCAAACACGCCATGGGAACACAGTTAGCGGGGTGGAGCAACTTGTCCGAACAAAAAAGGGGCACGGGAATTCCGTGCCCATTTTGTCCGCCTGCAGCCGGAATCTACTGGGGATTGTCGCTGGGCGTGTCCATTCGATGGCGGTGTGAATCAGGCCCTTGTGCCGGAATCACGGTCAGCGGACTCTGCAGGGTGAAGTTCAACACGGTTTCCGAAGGCAGCTTGATCTGCTGGCCCTTCGTGGCCGCCTGTACGCCTCCACCCAGTCCGCCGCCAGCTGCAGCACCGATGCCGGCGCCCTTGCCGCCGCCGGCTATTCCGCCGATGATCGCTCCAATCGCGGCGCCGGCGCCCACTTTCTCGGCGGTGTTTTTTCCGCGAGAGCTGCCTTCCCGCTTGTATTCGTCGGTCTGGATCGTGTAGGACTTGCCGCCTACCGAGATTCGATCCAGTTGCATCACCAGCAGCGATTTACCGGCAAACTTACCTGCACTTTTGACATCGACGATGTGACCTTCGACGTCATACCCTGCCGGAATGGCGATGTCGCCCTTCGACCGACAAGGGCGAATTCAGACGTGGCCTTGAAGGTCTCGCCGGCCTGGTTTCGCTCCGTATCAATGGTGTCGACCAGTCGAACCGCCAGCGTCGTTCCTGCTGGGATCGTGACTTTCTGCGGCGGTGGTGGAGGGGCTGGCGCTGGCGGAGGAGCAGGGGCCGCGTCCTGGTGAGTCATCGCCATATCCGTTCTGGCAGGTGCCGGAGCGGGTGCTGGTGAACCCGAGTCCCTCATCTCACTCTGTCTCCGCGACGTCGATCTTCGTGTCACGGGCACAGGTTTCGATGTCTCCACCGGGGCCGGTGCCTGTTGCTCCGCTACGGGACGCCGGCGCGGATCCAATCTGCAGGTTATTGACAACCTGCTTTACTCCCGGGATTTCCGACGCATAGCGCGCCGCCGCATCCCGCTGCGCATCATTGTCGACCATGCCCGAAAGCGTGACGGTGCCGTTTTGAGATTGCGCGCTCAACTGTTTGCCCTGCAAGCCGGAGTCGGTGTTGAGCTTGTCCTGCAACTGGCTTTTGATTTGAGTATCGTCGGGCGCTTTCGTGCAGGCCACAGTCGCACTCATCGATTGTGATGAGCAGGATGACGGAGAGATAGAGCGATGTTCTCGCCTTCATAGGATTACTCCTGAAAATTGTCGTTGTTCGGATGATACTAGTTTAGATGCAGGAAGGTTGTCTTCTCCAGCCAAAAGTGAGGACCCGGCTGAGGATGGTCCGCAGGCCTCAGGAACGGAATTTCCCGTGGCGACGTACGAGGCCCTGTCACGCGCAAGAAACTCAACTTTTGTGCAGGAACTTGTAGTCCAGAATCGAGGCAGCCAGCCCGGCATCTTCTTCCGTAGCTCGAGCTTCTTTCGAGCGGATAACCCGGCCCTGGCACAGCACGTTGCTATTCTTCTGCCCGGAAATCTCTTCGGGCATCTCGAACACCATCTCCACCAGCGCGTTCACCGGAAGGGGCGACGCTCCCTGGAAAAGCACACCGGATTGGCTGATGTTCTCGATCGTGCCCTCCGACCATGTGCTCAGATTCTTGACCCGGTAACGCAGGGGAAGATTCAGCTTCAGTCTGCGCGCTCGCGGGACCCAAGTGGGTTTCTTTTCCCTCGGCTTCCTCCGGGTACCCGGCTCGGTAACCGTAAGGGCCACGCGCTCGGTGCGACGCATGGTCGTCCAGTCGTACTTGTATTCCACGGCGCACAACAAGCAAACCTGGTAATAGTGACCGTCGGCTGCTCGCCGGGGCCAGGAGAACTCGTGCGAACAGCGCCCGAGCCTGAGAACGTCCATGAGTTTCTGAGGCATAGTGACTTCCGGAGTAACTCCCCGACACCGTTCATGATCTAACGGTTACCACGCCTTGGATAGGTTACTTTCGTGCAGGACTGCCTTACGGCGACCGCGCATCGCCAAGCTTTGCTATCACTTGGCCTGTGGATGTTTTTCCGCCCAAGCCATTTGTGTATGATCGCGAAATGGACGGGGTGAGTGCTTTCGTGCTGGCGGGTGGAAAGAGTACCCGCATGAATGCCGACAAAGCCTTCGTCGAATTTGGCGGTTCCACATTACTCGCGCGGGCCCTGAAGCTTGCAGCTCATGCTTCCTCTGAAACGTGGATCGTAGGTCCGCGGCAGAAGTTCGCGCGTTTCGCACAGGTGGTGGAGGACGCGTTTCCGAACCACGGTCCCCTGGGCGGAATCCACGCCGCCCTGCGGGTTTCGAATACGGATCTTGAACTTTCTACTGGCGGTGGACCTGCCATTCGTCGAAGTTAGTTTCGTGCAGTATTTGCTGACTCAGGCACAAGCCAGTAATGCCATGGCCACCGTGCCACGCGCTGGAGGGGGTTGGCAGCCGCTGTGCGCGGTCTACCGCAAGCCGTTTGCAGATGTAGCCGAGACCGCGTTGCATCAATCCGCCAACAAGATTGACCCGCTTTTTGCCAAGGTGGACGTTCGCGTGGTCGAAGAGATGGAATTGACGAGGGCGGGCTTCTCGCCAGAAATGTTTCGCAATCTAAATACGCCGGACGACTTGACCGAGGCTTACAAGGTGTGAGGTTCTGTTAGCGGAAACACCTGAGACTGAGACCCTGAGAACTTCTCCAATGCCCAACGATCTCCAATCCACGCCCTACATCGAATTCAAGCACGTCAGCAAATCGTTCGGTGACAAACGCGTACTGGACAACGTCAGCTTCGACGTGCGAGCGGGCGAGACCGTGTGCATCCTGGGCCGCAGCGGCGTCGGCAAGTCCGTTTCGTTGCATCACATCATGGGATTCCTGAAGCCCGATTCGGGCCGAGTCATTGTCGCGCACGAAGATGTGACCGACTACGACGAAATGCAGATGGAGGCGATCCGCAAGAAAGTCACCATGGTGTTTCAAAACGGCGCGCTTGTTTGACTCGCTCACAGTGGGAGAGAATATCGCCTTTCCGTTGCGCGAACGCCGGGACCTGACGGAAGACCAGATTTACCAGATCATCGATGGGCTTCTGCAAATGGTAGGCGTCGGACACATGCGCGACCTGCTGCCCTCCGATCTCTCCACCGGAATGAAGCGTTCGGTGGCAATCGCGCGCGCTCTGGCGGCGCAACCGGAGTGTGTGCTCTACGACGAGCCCACGACCATGGTCGATCCGCTCATGGCGCAATTGCTCGGCGACCTCATCAAGCGGCTTAAGATCCAACTGCACCTGACCAGCGTCGTGGTCACGCACGACATGCGACTGGCGAAAAAACTCGCCGATCGCGTCGTATTTCTGCACGAAGCCAAGGCGATCTTTTTCGGAACCTATCCGGAAATGGAGAAGTCGCAGGAGCCCATCGTGCAGGAGTTCCTGGAACTGGATGAGTTGAAGATTGAGGTGTAACTCGCTACCAGGTCAGCGGAAGTTTTTCACCACCATGATGTTCGATTCCTCGAATTCACTCTGCACGTAAAGAAGGGAACTGCCGTCGGGAGACACGGCGAATCCCCAGCCCCATGGCTTATCAAAACTCGTGATCGCAGTGATCTTGTGGGTTGCAAACTCAAAGAACTCGACGGTAGTGCGAGGCGTCGTTGCGGTGTTCAGAAAATAGATGCCCTTGGCCGCAAGCCCCCAATTGAACCATTCTGTGCCCGCCGGTTGATCCAGAACCCGCACTTCGGGGCCGCCACGCCAGACGGCATCCTCCAGACCCCATTCGCTTCATACTTGGAATAGTAGAGAAACCGTCCGTCGTCTCGATTCAGCGGCGGCAATTCCTCCTGCCTTCGTGACTTGAATCGGACCGACCGCGCGTGGGAGAAATCTTCCATATCTGAAACGGACCCGTTCCACGCCGCGAGCGAGAAATATAGCCATCGGCCGTCGCGCGACCAACTGGGCGCGAGATTGTCCGCACCCGGGAATGGTTGAGACAAGCCGTCGACACATGCGTTTCCACGTCGAGCAGGTAGACCTCAGCCCGTTCGCTCGGATGAAATTCAAATGCGATGTGCCGCCCGTCAGGCGACCAGTGGGCGTTTCCCGCCGTGCCGTGAAGGGAAGTCAGCTGAGTGCAATTTCGCCCGTCGTTGTTACAGGCCCAAATCTCCATGGCGCCCAGCCGGTCGGATTCAAAGGCAATGCGTTTGCCGTCCGGCGAGAAAGTTTGGCCGTAGTTTGCGACCCTTGGCCGCGATGGCGATGTTAGGCGGCCCCGACAGGTGTTTCGAGTCCTTCAGCGTGATTCTCCAGATGTTGTCTTTCCCAATCGCCTGTCGGTAGGCCAGTTCGTTACCCTTCGGCGGCACCGAGGGAGAGTAAGCCATGAGTCCGACGCCAGCCACAGCTCGCGGGACCCCGCCCGAAGTAGATACCCGCCATAGCTTGGTCGGGCCTTCGCGGATAGATGAGTAGATGACTTCGCAACCGTCAGCGTCCCAAGTGAGGCCAAAGATCGGGCGGTTATCGAAAGTCAACCGCCTGGGCTCGCCGCCCTTCGCGGACACCACGTACAGGTTGTTGGCTACCCCGGCAATGCTCTCACGATCGAAAGCCACCTGAGAGCCATCGGGCGAGAAGGCGGGGCTGTCATCGCGATCCTCGCCAGGCGGCATCGTCAACCTCCGGGTGCTGGAATCCGACAGCGAAAGCAGAGTGATCCACGAATGTGTATCGGTACCATCATTTTCCGGGAATGCCAGCACTCTTCCATCTGGAGACCACGTCAAATGAGGGTTTAGGTCTCGCGGGCTCGAATACACCTTGCGCTCTATCCCCCCAAGCGCTGGCACAACATAGATGTCGTCTTTCGAATCATTGCGACGAACGAAAGCCACCTGCCGGCTGTCGGGCGACCAAGTGGCACAGCAATCGGCGGGACTGTTCGTCAGCCGGAGCGAACTGTCTCCGCCCACCAGGGCGGCAAAGATTCCTGAATTTCTATGCCCGTTGATTTCGCGGAATGCCACTTGGTTGCCATCTCGCGAAAATGCAGGCTCGACCTCGTATCCGGGCAGCACGGCCATCGGAATGATCTCGAGCGGACGGTCACTATGCCCGCGGGTGAGTTGCCAGAGTTTCCAGCCAGCAAAAAGAAGCAGGGCCACAAGGGCAACAACCACCGCAGTCCAACTCCGAATCCCGACTCGTGACAAGACGCCCGGTTGAATTTTCGGAGTAGGCACGGGAGTGAGAGTGTCCAGAACCGACGAATCGGCTTCCTCTACCGGTCCAATGAAGCGGTAGCCGCGCTTCGGAACCGTCTCAACATAACGAGGAGCTTCTGCGGAATCGTTCAACTTTTCGCGCAACCTGGCCACAGCGCTGTTCAAGCCGTGGTCAAAATCGACAAACGTGTCTGCAGGCCACAGTTTCTGCCGTAGTTCCTCCCGGGAAACCACTTCGCCCGATCGCTCCACCAGCATAGTCAAGACGCGAAAGGGTTGCTCCTGAAGCCTGATCCTTCGTCCGCGCTTGCGGAGCTCTCCCGCGCGAAAGTCGACTTCGAAGTCTGCGAAGCGAACCGAGGAAGGAAGAGCGACTTGCGGCATAGGGGCCTTGACTACTTGGACGAATTCCACTCACCAGCGTTAGTGTTCCGGCGCCAATCCGTTCTGATTATCTCGACTACCTCGGCGACAAAGGCAGTCTCTTCAGCAAATTGCCGCGTGAGGTACGCGTGTTCGGCAGATGTAGACCGTTGCATTGCGTTCTTAGTCCCCTTGCTCGAAAGTCCTCCACAGCAAGTGGGGATGTACACAAACGAAACTGAGTTTCCGATTTCCATGCGAGGGAGTGCCATGCGATTGCAAGCTTGTTCTCTTATTACGATGTTCATTGTGGCTTCGTTCTATGTTTCGCCGGTTGACGCGCAAGAATTCCAAAATATTCCTGACACACAACAGCTGTTAAGAAGTGGCGCTCCGGGCGAACTTGCCACTCTGAGACAGAAGGCGGAGGCGGGAGACGCAAAGGCCCAGACTGCACTAGGCGATCGCTACTTGGCCGGGTCAAAGCATTCCGCAGGATCTTCGTACAGGCTGAGAAGTGGTACGCCGCCGCCGCGGCGCAGAATTTCGCCGAAGCGCAATTCGTACTGGGATATCTGTATCAGCACGGAGTGGGAGTCCGGAAGAACGAGAGGGAGGCATTTCGATATTACCGTGCCGCCGCTGAACAAGGACACGCAATTGCCGCGAATAATCTGGCGTACTTGTACCGTCACGGACGAGGAGTTCACAAGAACGCCCGCGAAGCCCTGCGTTGGTTTCGGGTCTCCGCTGAACATGGTAATAAGATCGGGCAAGCGAACCTGGCCAGCATGTACTTCACGGGACGAGGTATACCTCGCGACAATCAGGAAGCAGCACGCTGGTTTCTCGCTGCCGCCGAGCAGGGCATTCCCGAGGCGCAGAACAACCTTGCGGTTCTTTATTACGGCGGAGTAGGCGTACCCATCGACTACCAGAAGGCGGTCTACTGGGCACGTCGCGGCGCCATGCAGGGATATGCCGGAGCGCAAGCCGACCTTGCTTATTTCTACGAACAGGGGAAGGGTGTACCTCTTGACTATGCGACGGCTTACATGTGGTACAGCGTCGCGGCTGCGAACGGAAACAAAGATGCGCTCTCGCGCATGAAGGCTCTTGCTCCACTGATGCAGACCGCAACAACTGACGGACGCCAAAAACCGCGCCTCCGTCTGGGTGCTCGCGTCCCGAGAACGCTGCAATCGCGAGCCAGAAGGGGAGCGCAATAGGTTTTCTTCCCGGGAACTTAGTCGCGCGGGATTTTTGACGAAATCTAGAATCCTTGCTGGACGAGCCTTTCGAGGGTAAGAGGGCTATTGGCGGATTCGCCTTTCATCATTTTCTCAACATACTTTGCGATCATGTCGGCTTCGAGATTGACTGGATCGCCGACTTTCAGGGATCGGAGATTGGTCATTTCCCAGGTGTGAGGAATGATCGCCACCGAAACCTCGATCCCCTCGACCTGCGCGACCGTAAGGCTGATGCCTTCAATGCAGAGCGAGCCCTTGAAAATGACATAACGTACCAGGTCCTCGGGAATGCGAATACGCAGATAGTAGTCGTCCGCCCCGGGGATGCGATCAAGTGCGACGAATTCTCCCGTGCCGTCGACGTGACCTTGCACGATGTGTCCTCCAAATCGTCCATCCGCGCGCATTGGCAGCTCAAGATTGACGAGGGCGCCCTCGTGCATGCGCGAGAACGACGTTCGCTTCCAGGTCTCGTCGGCCAAATCGAAGTTGACGGACCCCGGGGTGATGTCCATTGCGGTCAAGCAGACTCCGCTAACTGCAATCGAGTCGCCTTTCTTGAGTTCTCTTGACAAGGTTAGTCGCTGCCACGGTGAGGCGGCGTGTTCCGCGCTCTTGCTTGATCGCCGTAACCTTGCCCACTTCTTCAACAATGCCGGTAAACATGCGAACCTCCCGATCGAATGCTAATCATAAGCACAGACGGCAAGCCGTGCAGTGACGGACGTCAGTCGCGGTACGGATCGCGCACATAGCCCTCAACCGCGAAATCCTCCCCGAAGCGGTGTAGGCGAATGGACTTTACGTGGGCCGCATCATTCATCCGTGGGAAACCGGACGCGGTCGCGAATGGCACCGAACCTGTTCCCGCCAGGATCTTGGGCGCGTAGTACAGGAACACCTTGTCGACGATGCCGGTGTGCAGTGCGGCCCAGTTGATCATCGCCCCGCCCTCGATCAGCACGCTGGTGATTTCCAGTTCTCCGAGAAGACGGACGATGCTCTCCATATTCGGCCGACCATCCGCGGTCGCCGCTGGCAGTTGCTCCACGCGAATTCCGCGCTCGCGCAGAATCTGCTTCCGCTTTTCCTCTGCAAACGAACAAACGACCAGCACGTCATCGTGGGCGGTACTCACAACTGCGTGATTCCAAGGGCAGTCGCAACCGGGAGTCGACGATAACGCGCAACAACGACCGGCGCCGTGGAGAGCCGCTGCGATCAGTGAGGAGAGGATCGTCGGCAATGATGGTGCCGACTCCTACCAGGATGGCATCGTTCTGGTGGCGCAATTCCTGTACGTGCGCGCGGGCCACTTCGCTCGTGATCCAGCCACCACTGACGGAACCGGAACCGAGTGCGGTCGGATTCTCCGACTCGCCTGGGGGCGGGGCAATCTTGCCGTCCAGGGTCATTGCCGTCTTCAAGGTCACAAGAGGCGTATGACGGCGGATGTAGTTCGCGAAGGCTTCGTTGACGCGTTGGCATTCGTCGGTGAGAAACCCGGACGCGACCGCAACCCCGGCTTCGCGCAAGCGCGCAAATCCCCGGCCGCTGACCAGCGGGTTTGGGTCCAAAATCCCACCCACTACCCTGCGAATGCCGGCCGCGATTAACGCATCCGCGCACGGGCCGGTGCGTCCCTGATGCGAGCACGGCTCAAGATTGATGTAGAGGGTCGACCCGCGAGCTTTGTCCCCCGCATGTTCCAACGCCAGCACTTCGGCATGCTTCACGCCCTCGTAGGTGTGTGTGCCCGTACCCACCACTTCACCGCGATTGTTCACGATCACGGCGCCCACGTTGGGATTGGGGGCAGTTAGGCCAATGCCGCGGCGCGCCAGCTCCAGCGCCTGACGGAGGAATTTCTCGTCGGTATGATGATCGGACATTTTGTTGAGCAGAGCGTTGCGTCAAAGCGGCAGCAGGCCCCAGGAAAGATTCCTTATCGCTGGCTGGAGAAGAAGCTGCCCGTCTCTTCTTCCGGTTCAGCTACGGCAGCAGCGCCACTGCGCCCTTTGGGCCCGCGTCGCACCGGAGCCACACGATACGCATACGGGTCGCCGGGGAAGACCGGGTTCAGGCCTCCAGAGGCGACGCAGCCGATTCAGCAAGATTCGCAGCAAGGATTTTCGATCCGGATTCCTGGCCATGATTTCTCCGCAATTCCGCGCTCGGTGGTAAAGCCGTCTTCAGGAGAACAGAGAATCGACAAACTCTGTCGGATCGAAGGGCAGTAGATCTCCTGCCTTTTCCCCAACCCCAACGTAGCGGACCGGCACACCCAACTCCCGCGAAATAGCCACGACGACTCCACCTTTCGCGGTGCCATCGAGTTTGGTCAGCACAATTCCGGTTACCCCTGCGGCCTCTGTAAAGAGCCGTGCCTGCTGTAAGCCATTCTGGCCGGTCGTGGCGTCCATGACGAGCAAGGTCTCGTGCGGTGCGCCCGGAATGATGCGCTGTGCGGTGCGGCGCATCTTATCGAGTTCCGACATCAGGTTACTTTTCGTGTGCAAGCGACCAGCGGTGTCGACGACGACATAGTCGGTCTTACGGGCGGTCGCGGCTTGCAGCGCATCGAACAATACTGCAGCAGGATCGCCACCAGCTTTGGTCTTGATCACTTCCGTGCCCGTGCGTTGTCCCCAGACCTCCAGTTGCTCAATGGCGGCCGCTCGGAATGTATCGGCGGCGCACAGCAGGACGTTCTTGCCCTGCGAACGGAATACTTGCGAGAGCTTCCCGATGGTGGTGGTCTTGCCTGTTCCGTTCACGCCCACCACCAGGATGACCTCGGGCGTCCCATCCACCCGTTGAGGCGGCTGCGAGTTGGTTGCGGTCAGGATGGCAAGCAGTTCCTCCTTCAGCAGTCGCTTTAACTCAGCGACATCCTTGATCTGCTTGCGGTCGGCCTTCTCGCGAAGTTTAGCCAGGACTTCCTGCGTCGTTGCGACTCCAAGATCGGCTCCAATCAGCGTAGCCTCGAGATCGTCCAGCGTATTACGGTCGATCTCCTTGCTGAACGACACCGCCTCTTCGATGCGCTCAGCCAGGTTCTCGCGGGTACGCGAGACCGCCTCCTTCATGCGATCGAGAAAACTGGGTTTCTTTTGCTCCTCTTCGAGGCTGCCAAAAAGAGTCTGAATCATGAGGCCGCATCTTTCCTGGGGCGAACCCTCAATTATAGCGGCCAAGGAAGCACGACGTTTGAGGGCGCAGGATAAAGGTCGGCTGTTGCGGAGAAATCTGCAGGCCAACCGTCAATCTGGAAATGCGCACTTCCGACTAAAAGCGCGTCGTTTCCACCACTGGATCTGAGGGAGCAGGTCCGACGGCGGCCGCCGCCGCTGCCGCCGCCGCTTGAGGTGTTGCGGGACTTGTGACTGTTGACACCTCAGGAGATGCGGCTGTTGTGGTTGGCTCAGGAGGGTGCGTTCTCACCAAGCGGCGCACCCGGATTTCTCCGCGGTCGTAAACTGCGGTCAGTGCCGCTACGGCCTGCGGATCCAGACGCTTGCCCGCAAGGTTGTGGATGATGCGCAAAGCTTCCTTGGGCTCGTAAGCCCGCTGATACGGGCGGTTGGTGGTCAATGCGTCAAAAGTGTCAGCGACGGCGATGACCCGGGCCAGCAACGGGATCTGGTCGCCCTGCAGTCCATAGGGATAACCGCGACCATCCAGAGCCTCGTGATGGAGTTCAATGCCGGGCAGCATTTCCTTCAGTTGCTTCACCGGGCGCAAAATGTTGGCACCCTTGGTGGTGTGGGTCTTCATGATTTCGAATTCTTCCGGCGTGAGCGCTCCCGGTTTCTTCAGGATGTGATCCTCGATGCCGATCTTGCCCACGTCATGCAACTGCGCTGAAATGCGCAGGATCTCCAGAAATTCATCATCCAGCTGCATTTCCTGCGCGACTTGCATGGAGTAGCGTGTGACGCGGTCGGAGTGACCGCGCGTATACGGATCCTTTTCGTCGACCGCGCCTGCCAGCATCTGGATAGATCCGATAAACAATGCACGATTCTCTTCGGCGGCGCGCTTCAAGTCTTCCACGAACTGCTGGAGCTCTTCCGACATCGCGTTGAACGTGTCGGCCAGTTCTCCAATCTCAGTGCGGCTCTTCAACTCCACACGCTTGGAGAAATCTCCGCGTGCGATCGCCCGGCTGGACTCGGTCAAGATCTCTAGCGGATTCGTGATACGCCGGGCCGCATAGATACTGACCATCATGCTGGCCAGCACCGCGAGCAGCGCTAGCAGGCGCGCGGTGTGCTGCATTTCAAACACGCCCCGATACGCTTCCAAACGTGGTTTCTGCACCACGACCGCCCAGTCCAAGGCCGTGACTGGGCTGTAGGTGCCCAGCATCTCGACCCGCTCTTTCCCATCTTGCATGATGAATTCTTTGGTGGCCGCTAGCTGTGCCTTGCTGCCATCGTCCACAAAGTTGCGGACGATTTCCAGGTTCTTCATGTCCTGTCCGGTGGCATAGTCGCTCCGGCAAGCGGCGACCAGTCGGCCTTGCGCATCCACGACGTAGGGCGTAAGTCCCGAGCGACTGACTTCCTGCAGGCGGCGAATCAGAAATTGCAGATCGACTTCGGCCCCAATCATTCCCATGAAATTGTGGCCCCTGTCCATCACTGGGCTGCTCACCAGAACGACCGTCCGCTCCGATTTGCCACTGCCTACCACCAGGGCCTGCCCGTTATAGGCACGTCCCTCACGGGCGGCCGCAAACCCGCGCTCCAGTTCACGGCGCAAAAACGCGTCAGGCGCGATGCGACCCGCAGAAATACCCTTGGCCTGCGTGTTCAGAAGGGTTGCGTACGCAATGTCATCGGAGGAGGAGACGAAATTTTCCAGCAAGGCGCGCAATTCCTTAGTCTCGACCCCATCGCCTTCGATATCCCCCGCACTGGAGATCTCGATCGCCGCCGACAGGTTGACCAGCATCATGCGGAGAGAAGCTTCATGCTGCGAGAGGTCATCGGCCAGTGAACGCGTGACCGTATTCTGCAGCAGCATCTCGTTGGTTATCAGGCGGTCCCGGTTGATCGATTCCACCTTCGCCGAGTAGAAATACATGGGGACAACACTGATCGCGACCAGTACGCCCAGGATGACGTACAGGATCGGAATGCGCGCGGGTATCGGCAGTTTTGGTGACAAAGAGGCCCGTGGCACTGCCCAAAAAGCAGTGCAGAGTAAAAGCTTCCCTCGAAATTTTACTTTGGATTCGGTGGCGCCCAGCCAATCCGAGGGTCTAGACCTGTTACCAAAGTATGAAATTCAAACACGGTTTTTGGATGAAGTTGGCAGGAAGAAGCAGGTCGAGGAGGGTAAATGACGGGCAATCAGACAGATAGTTGGGGCTACCTGGTCGCATGGCAGTTTCGTCCCAAGCGGGGCGCCGAACGCCAATTTGAAGCCGCTTACGGACCCCACGGGGTGTGGGCCAAGTTCTTTATGCGAGGGGAAGGGTTTATCGCCACAGAGTTAAACCACGACTTGAGGGATCCGGGCCGCTACCTTACCCTCGATTTCTGGGTCTCGAAAGAGGCCTACGAGAGTTTCTATTTGACGCATAGCGTCGAGTACAAGGAGATCGACGCCCAGTGTGAAGACCTCACCGAACAGGAAACAGAACTGGGCAGGTTCCAGAGGGTAGCGTCGTGAGTTGTGGACTTCACAACCAGGTCTCACTCTTCACGGTCCGGGTCATCAATTCATGAATAGCTTCCCGGGACGATTTGCCATCCTGCAGGACGGCATGCATCTTTTCCGTGATCGGCATTTCGACCCTATAGGCACGAGCCAGTCCAATCGCAGCGTTGGTGGTGAGCACTCCTTCGGCCACCATACCGTGCATGCCGGCAATGATTTCCGCCAGCGGCCGCCCGTGTCCCAGTTCGACGCCTACGCTTCGATTGCGCGATAGTCCTCCAGTGCAGGTAAGAACCAGGTCGCCCAGACCTGCAAGTCCGGCCATGGTCTCGCGCTGTCCACCACACGCCACCACCAGGCGTGTCATCTCGGCAAGTCCGCGCGTGATGAGTGCCGCGACTGAGTTATGGCCTAGCCCCAGTCCGTCGCACACGCCCGCCGCGATGGCGATCACATTCTTCAGGGAGCCACCCAGCTCCACCCCGGTCACGTCTTTATTCGTATAGAGCCGAAACCGCGGATCGCTGAGTGCCTGTTGAACTGTCTGTGCCAGGGCCCCATCCGACGAAGCGATGGTGATCGCCGTGGGATCGCCCCTTGCGACTTCTTTGGCGAACGAAGGTCCGCTCATCGCACCCAGCCGCGGACGAAAAGATTCGTCGGCGCCGAGCACCTGCGATATGACTTCCGTCATCCGGAGATGGGATCCATCTTCCAGCCCCTTGGTGGCGCTGACGAAGAGCATCTCGGGCCGTAGCCAGGGCCGCATGCTTTCAAACAGGCGTCGACAATGATGCGAGGGCATAACACTGACGACGATTTCCGCATCGTGCAACGCATCTCCAAGGTCATTCGTCGCAGAAACGGTTTCGGGAATCGGCTGGTCCGGCAAGAACAGTTCATTGACCTGACGGGCATTTACGGATTCACGAACTTCCTTTTCGTGTGCCCACAGGCGGACGCGATGCGCACCGTTGCGTCCGGCGACGATCGACAAAGCGGTTCCCCACGCGCCCGCGCCAATGATGGCGATTTCGCTCATTTGGGTCCGGTACCAAACTGCGCTTCCGTACCCAGGAAGAGTCGCTGGATATTGGCATGATGCTTAGTGATGATCAGCAGCGACGAGGCTGCCATCAGCCATAGCACGGAAGGTGTGTCGTGATAGTCATGCAGGATTCGCGCTGCCAGGGGAAAGATCGCGGCTGCCGTGATCGAACTCAGCGAAATGTAGCGGAACACGAGGACCATCAGAACGAAGACGACAACCATCACGAGCACGCCGCGTGGGGCGATGCCAACCCACGAGCCGAGTCCTGTAGCTACCCCTTTGCCACCGCGAAAATGCAACCACACCGGAAAGACGTGTCCCACAATCGCAAAGAAAGCGGCAATCGATGCCAGAAGGTAAGTGTGCTGGATGAAGGGACGAGCAAGGGTTCGAGCCGCTTCCACTTGTTCGTGATTGGCCGCCAGAATTGACGTACCGTGCACACCATGGTGTGCCCACCATAGCGTCAGCATCACAGGCACGAAACCCTTCAAAGCATCGAGTAGCAGCGTGAGAATTCCCAGCACCGGCGATTTGCGAGAGACATTGGTAGCCCCGATGTTTCCGCTGCCGGTCTTTCGGATATCTTCTCCACGGAAGATGCGCACCAGCAAGTAGCCGAACGGAATCGACCCCGAAAGATAGCTCAGACCGGCGGTGAGGAGATAAAGAGTCACGCTGTTTGCCGACCGTCGCCAGTCGCCGGAGCGCTCTCGCGCAGAACAAAGCGCTCGAGCTTGGTGTAGCGCGCCCCATTCCGCGCGAGTTGGCTTTCGTAAAGAAAGAACTCGCGGGCCGTCATGGTACCAAACTCAGGTGTCGGAAGGGCCCCCAGTTTCTCCTGCAGGCGCTGGAAGCCTGAATTGGGCACGTCCCCTTTGCGCCAGCGTGGTGAGCCCGAACCCCCGCGGCGGCGCGCCAGCGTCAAATGTGGGCTGTATGCATGATCTTCTCTGGGGATTCCGAGCGCATGTGCGGTGCGTGTCGATCATTGCCGCCAATTCTGCCAGTTGCGAACCCGCTTGGATTCCGACCCAGAACACCCGCGGTGCCTTGGGGGAGGGGAAGAATCCGTAGCCTCGAAAGACGATCTCAAACCGGCTCGACTGCACCCTGCCCAGTGCCTTCTTGATCTCGTCAACCGTCTCCGGCGGCTTCTCGCCAATGAACTTCAAAGTCACATGCAACGATTCCGTCCGAACCCACCCCGCGTCCGGAGCGAATCCGCGAACGCCTTCCGTGAAAGTCTGAATCCGCTGTCGGATCCCGTCGTCAATGTCGAGAGCAATGAAGATTCTCACAGCCGTTCTAAGCCAAACGTCCTGACGAGCGTGTAACTGCAAACATAGCCAGAATACCCGCAATGTCGGCCGATGAGCAGACGACCGACGACTGTTTCACATCAGCTTTCTTCTCACCATATCCAATGCCTGCTGTGAGGCGAACCAGCGAACCCGTTTGCGGTCTCCGGGGAACTTGCGCTCGCACGACCTCAGTGCCGGTCTCGCTTGCGAGTCCCACGTACACGAGTCCCACCGGTTTCTCCGCGGTTCCGCCGGTCGGTCCGGCCACCCCGGTGATGCCGACTCCCAAAGTTGCCTTGCATCGCCTTCGTATCCCCTCTGCCATCGCAGCCGCAACCTCCCGGCTCACGGCTCCATATTTTGCAATCTTCTGAGCAGGTACGTCGGCGAATTCGGTTTTTAGTTCGTTAGAGTAGACGACCGCGCCGCCGACGAAATAGCGCGAACTGCCGCTGATGGAAGTGATCCGCTCCGCCAGTAGGCCACCCGTGCAGGATTCGGCTGCCGCCAAAGTGGCGCCCCGCATTTGCAAGTAGTATCCGACGATCTGTTCCAGCGATTCGCCCTTGCTTGAGTAAACCGCGTCCTCGAGTTCATCCTCGATAGCATCGGCAACTTCGTCCACACGTGCCTGGGCGGTTTCGAGGGAGTCCGCGCGTGAGAAAAGATTGAATTGGATTTCACCGGCTCCCGCCAGGATGGTCGTCTGCACATCTTTGTAGCGTGTGTAAATCGGCGCTACCCGCGAGTCCACCAGCGACTCTCCCATCATCGCAACCTTTAGAACACGCGTTGCGATGTACGCGGCTGGCAGCTTTTCGCGCAAGCGCTCGAAGCACTGCTCGTCAAATAACGCCTTCAGCTCGAAAGGCGGTCCCGGGAGCAAAATGATCAGCCGCTCCCGGCCGTCGTACTTCCCGCTGATCCATTGCCCAGACGCCGTGCCGTTGGCATTGGGAAGCACGATCGCGCCTGCAATGACGTCGGCTTGCTTGTGGTTGTTGGGCGTGAACTTGTAGCCGCGTGATAAAAAGCGCTGCTCCAGCTTTGTGAGAATCTCCGGATCACGATGCAGTTCGACTCCTAACGCCTCCGCCACAGCTTCGCGTGTCAGGTCGTCTTCGGTGGGGCCAAGACCGCCCATGAAGATCACAATGTCCGATCGAAAGAGCGCATGTTGCGCAACCGAAACCAGGCGTTCGCGGCTGTCGCCGACGATGGTCTTGACGACTACCTCCACGCCCAACTGATTCAACCTTTCGGTCAGGTAAAGGGAGTTCGTGTCCTGTCGGAACGGAGTCAGCAGCTCCGAGCCAATGGCGATGATCTCTGCATTCACGGCTAGAGTCTAAATGATCGGCATCGAGGAGACCGAAACTGGGAGTGCTCAATCACTCGGGAAGCAAGGGGAGGCCCTGAATATTCCACGACAGGTGATGCACCGCACCCGTCGTCGCCAGGACCGCGGAACGTCCGGGGGCAAATGCCAGACCCACCAGATTGTGTCCCGCAACTTCCAGGGACGCTTTCGCATCGGGAGTGAGTTTCACGATGCCGCGCTTGCCGCCCAGAGAAGCCGCCACGTAAAGATTGCCTTCCACATCGAAGGCCAAACCCTGCGGGCGACCCAGGCCACGGTAGAAATTCGTCACCGTCCCGTGCGCATCAATGCGGTACACCGCATCGAAACTCGAGGTGGTCGGCCCGGTCACGAACAGATCTCCCTGCGGACTGAAAGCCAGGTGATACGCCGACACGCTCGGCTCCAGGGTGGCATACACGAAGATCTGGCGGTCGCGCGCGATCTTGAAGATCGTCCCGCTGCGGTCTCCCACATAGAGATTCTCTTCCCGGTCAAACGCGATGCCGGTCGCGACTCCCATCCCTTCTGCGTACGACGACATCGTCCCGTTCTGCGCGACACGATACACCGTCCCATCATGCCGGGAAGAGACGTAGAGTTGCCCCTCCCGATCGATGGCGATCGAAGTGGCATTCATCATGTCGCTGAGGAACGGCTTCACCGAGTAATTTGTGTCGATCTTGAACAGCGACACCGGAACCTGCTGTCCGCGTGATCCCGAAAACGTCACGTAGATATTGCCTTCGCTATCGATGGCGGGATTGGTCACGGGATGAAGGTTGTCTGCGATCGGCACCGCGACTTTCACCAGTTGCGAGTTGCTGACGTGACTGTTGGTAGCAACTACGACTGGACCGGAGGTGGCGCCGTCGGGCACGCGCGCGACCAGAAAGTCGTCGGAGCTGATGACGATCGCTCCTTCCATCTCTCCGAATTGCACTCGTGGACGTTTTAGCTCCGCAGGACGCAGGCTGCTGCCATTGATCCGAATTTCGCCGCCAGGCAAGGCCGCCGCGGGTGACACACTCTCGATGTGCGGCTTGCCATTTACGTTCTTCTTGCCCAGCAGTCGGTTCGAAATCCCCATGAGACTCCAGCTTCCTTGCAACCCCAGTTAATGGCCGAGCAGGCCGAAATGCAGAAGAAGCTGCATGACAATCAGGCCGTAGAGCCCGGCCGCAACATCGTCGACCACGATCCCAGTACCTTCTGGCAGCTTTTCCAATTGCCGGACCGGCGGTGGCTTCACGATATCGAAGACACGAAAAAGTATAAAGCCCGCCAAAAAAGATTTCCAAGCCAGCGGAGCCCCAATCAGCGTAATTAACTGCCCTGCCGTTTCGTCGATCACTACGAACTGCGGATCTTTCAGTCCGGAGCCACGCGCAGCCAGAGTCGCGGCAGGAATTCCCACGCCGATGGCAAGCGCCGCCAGGGCGATATTGCCAGGGACGACCCACGCTCCAGGCAGAAATCGTGACAACACAGCCCAGATCACTACCGTCGCCAACGAACCCCATGTCCCGGGACCTGGTTTCATCCGTCCTACGCCCAGGAACGTGGCTACCAGCAGTTGCCCACGAAGGAGCGGGTAGGCGGGCGATCCGGTGCGGCCTCCGGATGCACCTCCGACCGCACTGATTTCACTCGTCATCGGAATCGTCCGAATCCTTCCGCTGCTCGAAGTCGTCGTCTGTGTCGCGCAGGGGAGACGAAATCACGTACTGCCCGCTGGCCCACTTTCCGAGATCGATGGTGCGGCAGCGCTCGCTACAGAAAGGGAATTCCGAGTCAGAACTAATCACGGGATTCTTACAGATCGGACAACGCAACTTGACCTTTGGCTTGGCCATACCGTTGTAGACGAACTACACGCTCAAGACTATCTGACTTCACAGAATCCGCGCGACCAGGTCGTAATCGTGCGCTTCGACGATCTCGCACCGGTAGAACTGACCCGGCTGCGGATTTTCGCCTTCAGGGAACTCATTCACGAATACCTTGCCGTCGATTTCCGGAGCGTGCATCGCCGTGCGCCCTTCCAGCAGGAGGTCGGTCTCTTCCGATGTGCCCTCCAGCACAAGGTCAAATTCCCGTGCCCACCAGCGCCTTCTTGCGTTTCTTGCTGATCTGGCGCTGGATCTGCATCAAACGCTTCCGTCGGCGCTCAATTTCGCGGGCCGGTACCTTTTTGTCGAGCGAGTAGGCACCAGCTCCATCCTGATCGGAATAGCCGAAGGCTCCCATCCAGTCGAACTGCGCCGCGCGCACAAAATCGCACAACTCCTCGAATTCCTTTTCTGTTTCCCCGGGGAAACCCACGATGAACGAAGTTCGAAGCGTCACATCGGGAATCGTGCGCCGAATCTTCTCGAGGGTGCGCAGAAACACATCCCCGCCGCCGCCCCGCTTCATGCGCTTTAACACCGTTGGGGAAGAGTGCTGCAGGGGCACATCCACGTAGGAACAGATCTTTTCGTGGGCAGCGATCGCCTCGAGCAATCGTCCAGTGATCTTGTTGGGATAGGCGTACAAGAAGCGGACCCAGCGAAGTTCCTCGATGTGGGCCAGCTTTTCCAGCAGCAGCGCCAGCCCGTCTTTCAAGTCGAAGTCTTCACCGTAGCAGGTCGTATCCTGCCCGATCAGCGTGATCTCGCGAACGCCCGTGCGAGCCAATCGTTCAGCCTCGGCTACTACTGATTCAAAGCGGCGAGAGCGAAACTTTCCCCGCAACTGCGGAATGATGCAGAAGCTGCACGGGTGATCGCAGCCCTCGGCGATCTTGATGTACGCCGTGTGCCGGGGCGTCGCCAGAACGCGCGGCGTCGTTTCGTCGTACAGATAGTTGGGCAGATCGGCGATGGCGCCATCCCATCCTTCGCGCGAAAACCGTCCTTGCGCCTCGCGGGCATCGCCCTCCGCCCGAGATGTCAGGATCTTGAACGGGGAGTTTTGCTCTCGCGCTGGGGTAACTCCGGCAGCCGACAGGATTTTCTCCAATTCTCCCGTTCCCACGACAGCGTCGACTTCCGGAATGTTCTTTTGGATCTCCTGCCGGAACCGCTCCACCAGGCAGCCCGCCACGACCAGCCTCTTGCCAGCCAGACTTATGTCGGGCCATCTCGAGGATCGTGTTCACCGATTCCTGCTGGGCGCTCTCGATGAATGAACAGGTATTCACGACGATGACGTCCGCGTCTTCGGCGCGGGCCGTCAACTGCGCCCCGGCCTGGGCCAACATGCCCATCATGACCTCGCTATCGACGAGGTTCTTGGGGCATCCGAGGCTGACGAAGCCAACTGTCCTTTGACGAGGGGCTGAACCAGTATTTTCGGGGTCCAGAAGCGCTACAGGTGTGTCACGATCGGGCATGCAATCCTCTTATTTTAGCACCTCAAAGCCGATGGCCTCCCCTCACGTAAGGGCTGGAAACCTGGCATCCAAGAAGGCAGCAGACTTTCGTCGAGAAACGGTAAGCGACGTGCTACCCTATTCGGACTCAGTCCCACACCAAAGAGATTGTCCTGGAGGGAAGATGTCCGCGAAACGGCTTTTGATGATGGCCTTGGTGGCAGTACTCGCGCTGACGGCAAGTGCTCTCGCTCAGAAGAATGAACTCACGGGCATCATCGGACGCACCTTCGTCAGCGATCAGGGAGTTCTGAACTCGAACCTCTTCGACAATAACCTGCACTTCGGCGAAGGCCTGACCTTCGAAGTCAACTATGGCCGACACCTCATGGGCAACGGGTTTGCTCGACTTACTTTCGAGGTGCCCGCCGTGTTCGACCCCAAACAGAAAGTACACTTCGCGTCCGTGTGGAACCCGCGAGCTACAGCACCTACTTCGTAACTCCGTCATTGCGCGCCAACGCCTTTGCCGGAACTGCGGTTTCCGCCCTGGATCAGCATCGGAGGCGGTTTTGGACATTTTGGAGTGGCCGACCACTTGGAATTCGGAGGCTCCAACCCCGGGAAAGGCTCGAATACCGGAATCTTTCAAATGGGTTTGGCTTGGACGTAAGGGTTACCCATACGCTCAGCGTGCGCGGCCAAGTGCGAGATTTCTGGTCGGGAAGGCCCGACCTCAACCTCGACACTGACAAGAGCCGCCAGCATAACTTCTTTGTCGGTGGTGGCGTGATCTGGCGGTTCGGAAAGAGTTAGGCCTTCATCGCCGTCCCGCGGTGGTTATTGCCTCGTACAGTTCCGGCAGTCGCCCCGCGTCTTCGGGGGATTCTCCGAAGCGGGCCGCTTCATAGGCACGCGTAAACTTCTCCACACGCGCTCGCATTTCAGGATCTTCAATCCGCGTTAAGAATTCCCGCGGGGTCTGCACGGGTGTCTTTCTTCCATCCCTGCCGGGCCAGCCACCGAGTTGCCTTCTGGTACCACACGGCAGCCGCCAGGCTCGGAGCATCTTCGGGATGCCGTCGCAGCCGTCGTTCTCGAGTCCAGCGCAGCAGCGCGCGGGCATTCGCGGCAAGCACCAGAAGCAGACCGAGCACCAGTCCCACTGCAGTCCAGCCTTTGGGAGACTCGACAACCTTCTGCTGGGTTTGCCGCGCCCTGTCGAGCAATGCAGCATAGTGACGTTGCACCCAGGCCCTCGCGTGCTCGACCAGCGCTCGACTCCCCTGCATGGCATCTTCTCCCAGCGCCCGTTGGTGATTCACGTCGTAATTAACCACCCATTCGCGCCAGAAAGAAGCCATTGCGTCCACGTAGAGCAGCATGCGGCTCCAACCGGTAACCCCCGTCCGCGGCACCCCCGGGGTTGGATCAAAGCTGATCCAGCCATACTCGGGAAAGTACGCCTCCACCCAGGAATGCGCGCTGCTGGCGCGGATCACATAGTTCGAGGTCACATCATTGAATTCGGTGGTCCGAAATCCGTTCACCACCCGCGACGGAATACCCAGCGTACGCAGCATGATCGCCATCGAGGAGGCGAAATATTCGCAATGTCCCTGCTTCCGGACGAACAGAAAATCGGCCAGCGGGTCTTGCGGCGGCGTCCGCGGAAGTTGCAGACGTGTAAACAAAACTCGTCATCAAGTAGCGTTCCAGCAGCGCTGCCCGATCGTAGTTGTTGTGGGCAGACCCCGTGATCTGGCGGGCCATCTCCGGAATTCGTATATCGAGCCTGGGCGGAAGCTGCAGGTACTTCGACTCGATCTCTGGGGGATACGAGGCAGTCGCCGCGCGCAGGCTGTCGACCTTGGGCATTGCCAGATCGGAGTCAGCTTCGTACAGGCTAATGGGATGTGCGGAGTCAAGATCGTAGACAGCTCCTGCGCTGTCTTTCGAGACCATTCGATAGAGGCCGCTCAGAGATCGTGCCCGCGCTGCGAGGAAGAAGATGTTCGTGCCGATCGGCTCCATCAGCACGCGGTAGTGGATCGTCTGGGGTGCCAGGTATCGTGTTCCTTCCCATTTCTGGCCTAGCGTGTAACGCCCGTCAGCCTGACGATAGAGCGGCGATTGTTCTGTCGGATTCGACCAGGTTTTTCCATCGAAGAGATAGAGGGAAACTCCGCGCCACTTCAAGTCGTACGCACCGTGCTCGTCGCCATCGATCTGAACGTGCATCACCACCGCATTCGATTGCTGGATCTGGCCGATGCGCCCCAGTTGCACCTGGTCGCTGAATCCTGTGGCCATGTCGTTGCCCGCTGCGTAGGAACTCAGATACCCCACCGACATGCGCGGCAGGACGAAAAAGATCGCGAACGCACCGATAAGAATGAGCGTAACGAGCACCGGGGTAGCTCCCCCGAGAAAAAATGCCATTCTCCGGTAAGTGGTCGGATCGGCCGGTTCGCGCGCCGGAATCGTGGCGGTGTGCGAAGAACGTCGCATCTCCATCAGCACAAAGGTCGCCACCGCCATCAACATGAATCCTGCAAAGGCCATCAGGAAAACGCTGTCGACCGTAAGCACTGCCGCCGCCAGCACCATCAGGAAGGAGAGGATTGCCAGCATGTAATGATCGCGATCCTTCTGCGCAGAAAACAACCGAACCACCATGCCGAAAAGCACGAGGTGGACAGTTGCCGAAAGGAAGCTGCCGGAGAGGAGGGTGTAATCCACAAGATAAAACGCGACGTAGTCCAACGTGAGGTAGTTAGTCCAACGGGTAGAAATGGTCGCGTCGACACGTCGACTCAGGAGGTATCCACGCACCAGCAGAGCCATCCCCACGAGCAAAACGGTAGGCGCGTCCAGGGTCCCAGTGCCGGCCAAGCGTCCCGAAGCCGGTCAGCACCAGCAGAAAGAGCGACACCTGAAAATAACGCTCGATCGCCTCAGGCAGCGTGATGGTGCCGCGCGTAGCTGGACCGTCGGGAGACATGGAAAAGTCCTTATTCTTCGCCATCGCTCGCGAAGAAGGGAAGGGTACGTTGGTGTCCAATCTCGGATGGTAAACTACTCAGGGTCAGGTATCGGTCCCACGCGACGTCTTCCCGCCAACCCCGCCAGGTCCGGAAGGAAGCAACGGTAACGGGCTCTTACGTGTGCAGTGGGTTCCCGGTGCCTGGCTTTTTGTTCATGTTGGCCCGAATCTGGGCTGATTAACACGCGGTTACAACCTGTGAGATGCGGTTTTTCTGCGTTCTCTGCGACCCTTTGCGATCTTCTGGCGGTTAAGCGCTTTTCGTCGGCGGGTAGGCCCCGTCTGCCTCGTCCGCAATTTCTTTTTCCACCGACTTTTGTAGTAACGTGAAGAATTCCCCGGCCGATGAGAGAAGTGTATGGGATATGTGTGTATTCATGGCCACTTTTACCAGCCGCCCCGGGAAAATCCCTGGCTGGAAGCGGTCGAACTGCAAGACTCCGCCTACCCCTATCATGACTGGAACGAGCGCATTACGGCGGAATGTTATGCGCCCAACTCCGCTGCCCGCATCCTGAATAACGAGAGCCGGATTGTTCGCATCCTGAACAACTACGAGAAGATCAGTTTTAACTTCGGTCCCACGCTGCTTTCCTGGATGGAGACGCACGTCACCGAGTGTGTACGCAGCTATTCTCGAGGCCGACCGTGCCAGCCAGCAGCGCTTCTCCGGTCATGGGTCGGCCCTCGCTCAGGCGTTTCACCACATCATCATGCCCCTGGCCAATCGCCGTGACAAAGAGACGCAAGTGGCGTGGGGTATCCGTGACTTCGAATTTCGCTTTGGCCGGTTTCCTGAAGGCATGTGGCTTCCGGAAACGGCTGCGGATCTCGAAACCCTGGAGGTCCTCGCCGAGGCTGGCATCAAGTTCACGATCCTCGCCCCCCGGCAAGCCAGCCGGGAAAGCAAGATCGGTGGCCGCTCCTGGAAAGACGTCAGCGGCGAGCGCATTGATCCCTCCATGCCCTATCAGGTCACGCTGCCTTCAGGCCGCAAGATCAACCTGTTCTTTTACGATGGCCCAATTTCGCGCGCGGTGGCTTTCGAAGATCTGTTAGGCAATGGAGAAGGTTTTGCCAAGCGCATCATGGCCGGCTTTGCGGAGGACGTCCGGCCCTGGCCCGAACTGGTGCACATCGCCACCGATGGCGAGACTTACGGCCATCATCATCGCTTTGGCGAGATGGCTTTAGCCTCCGCACTCGATTACATCGAATCGAACGAGTTCGCTCAACTCACGAACTTTGGCGAATATCTCGAACAGCATCCTCCCATTCATCGCGTGGAGATTTTCGAAGGCAGTTCCTGGAGTTGTGTGCATGGCATTGAGCGGTGGCGCAGCGACTGTGGCTGCAATTCCGGAGGTCACCCCGGCTGGAACCAGCAATGGCGGAAGCCTCTGCGTGAGGCCGCTGGATTGGCTGCGTGACACCCTTGCTCAGAAATACGAACATGCCGCCGGGGAACTCCTGAAAAATCCCTGGACTGCCCGGAACGAATATATCAACGTCGTCCTCAACCGCTCCGAGGAAAATGTCGAGCGCTTTCTGGCTACCCATGCGTTGCGGGAGTTGAACGGCGACGAGAGAGTTTCAGTTCTCAAGATGCTGGAACTGCAGCGCCACACGATGCTCATGTACACCAGTTGCGGCTGGTTCTTCGACGAGATTTCGGGCATTGAGACGGTTCAAGTCATGCAATACGCCGGACGCGCGATTGAACTCGGTCAACAGCTGTTCGGAGACCATTTGGAAGAGGGCTTTCTGCAACGAGTCGCGAAAGCCAAGAGCAACCTGCCGGAGCAAGGGGATGGAGCCCGCATCTATCAAAATTTCGTGACGCCCTCCCGGGTGGACTTGCCACGCCTGGGAAGTCATTACGCGATCAGTTCCATGTTTGAGCCCTACGATGACCATGCCCAGGTCTACTGCTACACGGTCGATCGAAAGGAACACGCTGTCTATCAGGCGGGCAGCGCCAAGTTGGTCCTGGGGAAATGCTGTATTCACCTCCACGATCACGCGGGAGTCCGCACAGTTGGATTTCGGAGTCGTCCATTTCGGCGAACACAACGTAGCAGCCGGAGTTCGCCCCACTCGCGAAGACAGACGAAGATCGCGCGGCCTGGCAGCGGCTAGTCGATTCATTCCCAAATGCCAGCGATTCCGATCGTCGCACCCTGCTCGCGCAGATCTTCGGCGATGTCCATTCCTTGAACGCCCTCTTCAAAGATCAGCAGCGCAAGATTCTCGCCGTCCTGTCGAACTCCGTTTTGGCCGAGGTCGAGGCTGCTCATCGCAAGACCTACGAGCGCCACGGCGGGTTGATGCGCTTCCTGATCAGTTCCGGTATGCCGCTGCCCGAAAGTTTCCGCGCATCCGCCAAGTCGGCCTTGAACAGCCTTCTCCGCGACGCTCTTGCCAGCGAAGAACTGGACGCCAATCGCATTCAGGATCTGTTACAGGAAACCAAAGCGGTGGATGTCCACCTGGACTCTGCAACTCTCGAGTTCGTCTTGCGGAAGAAGATGGAACGGATGGCGGAGGCGGCCAAAGGCGGCGACCTGCGTTCCATCGAACACCTTCACAAGGCGGTCGCGCTGTCGCGCACCTTACCTTTCCCGGTGAATCTCTGGTGGGTACAGAACTTGTGCCACGAATGGATGGGGCGAGTCTATGCCGACTTCCGCTCCAAGGCGGCCCAGGGTGACGCCGAGGCACAGGCCTGGCTCGCCCATCTCACGGCCCTCGCCGAGCACTTGCAATTCCTGCCTCCCACAAAGAATGCCGTGGAAACAGTGCCTGAGGATCGCCTCGCCGTATAACTGCTCGCTGAGAGAGCTTAGCCTCGTGGGTTTTTCGTCCCGTGCGTTTTTTGAAGGCGCCCGGCTTTAGCCGGGCCGTCGCCTATCACGATTTGAGGCGGCTTAGCCGCTGAGGTTCGTCTCCGGTAGCAGATGGCGGTTTCGATCGCTTCCGCCCTATCCCATGAACCCAACCGTCGGACTCGCAAAATTCCCCAGATTCGGGAACACGGAGGGCAAATCCGCGACCGCCACTCCGAACCAGTTGGCCAGCGTGGCCGCGTACTGATCGAGCGAGGTCGTCGGAATCCAGCGACCTTCGCTGGTCGCATCATCCGGTCCGCCTGCCACTAAGGTGGGGAAGGTCCCATAGAAGTCGCCGCCCTTCACAGCACCGCCCATCACCATCAGGTGGCTGCCCCAGGCGTGATCGGTGCCATTGCTGTTCGGAAGCCAGGTGCGCCCGAAATCGGACAGTGTGAAAGTCGTCACATTCGACGCTACCCCCATCTCCACCGTCGCCTGGTAGAAAGCGCTCAGCGATTGGTTAAGATCGTTGAAAAGGTTGTTGTGCGCAGCGAGTTGGTCGCTATGGGTATCGTATCCACCCACCGACACAAAGAAGATTTGCCGCTGGAGCCCCAAGGCCGCTCGCACCTGAATGATCTTGGCTACCTGTTGGAGTTGGTTGGAAAGGCCCGTGTTGGGGAATACGGTGGCCAGTGGTGTGCCGGAGGCCAGCGCTGTTGCCAAGGCCTGCCCGTTCTGGATCGCATTCCCGGTCGTGGTGCTTGCTGCCTGCACCAGGGACAGCCCGGTATCAAACGTCAACAGGCTCTGGAGCGCGCTCAACCGGGCAGTCGACTCTGCCGAACCGCCACCGAATCCATTCAACAACCGAGTCGGATTCCCGTTGGACTGAATCGACTGCGCCGCGATTCCTTCGCAGAAGATGTTCGTGCCCGCCAGCGATATGATGATCGGGAAGTTGCCGCCGAAGGTTTGCTGAATTTTGTCCGCCGTTCGGCCTGCCCAGCCCGTTTCTGCGACCTTGTTCAGAATCGCCGTCTGCATCTGCGCTTCCTGGTCCGAGTGCGAGAACAGGTTGATAGGAACCTGCGCCCCGCGGCCCCGGAATTGGGCGCGGGTTGTGGGCTGAATCAACGTTCCCACATTGGCGACCACGGCCATTTGCTTCTGGTTAAACAAGCTCTGCATCCCGGTGAATTTGGGATGTAACGCGAACGGTTGTCCCAAGGTCGTCGGAGTGATTGGCAAGAGCGATGCCTGCGCTAGCGCCAACCCACCGCGCGCCGTCTTGTAGGCCCCATACCCTGTGGTATCGAAGGGGATCACCATGTTGTTGCTGTCGTTTCCCCCGAACAGGAAGACGCACACCAACGCCTTGTAGTCCGTCGCACTTTGCGCCAGGGCATTGACCATGCCGAAGCGGCTGAAGCTGGCTGCGGCAAATCCCGCCGCGGCCGAACAGCACGTGGTGCGTAGAAATTCTCTGCGATTCCATTTCGCCATGTCTTCCCCTCAGTGCTGGACCTGGAACTGCGACGAACTGCCAATCAGGTAAATCGCGGACTTGGTACGCCGCGTGTTATCAGTAATGCCCGTTATGGTGGTGACGATCGTGTTGCGCGCGCTGTCGGAAATCTGTCCGTGCAGCATCACGTTGGCCAGTGAGTCGACCAGCGCCCCCGGATTCGGCGCCAGCCCTAAGTACGCGGAGATATTCGTAGTCGTCGTGTTGCTGATGCTCCCATACACCAGGTCATTCACGAAGTTGACACGTGAGATGGCCGTCGTGCTGTTGAAGATTCTGAATTCCGGCCCAAGCAGAGTCGTTCCGGGAATCCCGTTGTCCGGTGGATAGAAATTGAACACCGTGGGCGACTCGAACGGCTCTTCCTTCATGTCGGACGAGTAGCTGTCCAGATTCGCGCCGTCGGACGTTGCATTCATCGCCCGCAGCAGGTTCGTCATGAACAGCACCGGTTCCTTCAGCTTGCCGTCGCTGGACTGCACTTGCGCGACGTCATCTCCGCGCCGTGCTTCCGGATCCATCAGGATCGCATTGACGACTGCCTTCAGGTCGCCACGAACACCGCTGCCGTTGTCGTTGAATACGCCCGTAATTCGCGTAACGTAGTCAGGGCTCGGATTGCTCGTGACCAGATGTTGGATAAGTTGTTTCGAAACGAACGGCCCGACGTTGGGATGCAGGAAAATATTCTGGAGCGCCGCCGTCAGATCTGCCTGCGCCGTTCCACCTGAGCCCAAGGTCGCACCATTGAGCAACAGCTTGGTGCCCGTGTCGTGGTGGCTGTCGAATGGGATCATCGGCCCGACGTAATACTCAGGATTGCCGAAGCGGGCCGTCGCCCCTGCTTTCGTGGGATAGGTCCACCCCGTGAATACGTGAGCGAACCCGATGATTGTGTCCTGCGTATAGGTGGGGACTGGAATCCCGGTGCCATCTAATTGCGGAGTTCCATCGGCATTCAACTGCGCCAGTCCGATCGAGAACAACTGCAGAATTTCGCGGGCATAGTTCTCATTGGGCTCCGACCCCGAGTTCGGATCGGGCTTGTCGTTATTCACCATGTCCAGGTACCGGCCCATGGTCGGACTCAGTGTCACATCGGTCAGCAGAGTAGAGAAGTTTCCAAACGCATCCTTCTGCAACATCTTCATCCACTCGGTGAAGGCTGTGGGGTCCCCGATCTTTTGGTTTGACACGACCAACATCTGGGCAAGCGCCCACGCTGTGCGTTGCCGCAATTGGTCCGTTCCCGTCAGTGCGTTCGTGAAGAAGCGCTTCTTGACCAGGCTGATGTCATCATTCGCGGTTGGTGTCGGATAGGTCGAAGCCGTCGCATTGAACTGCTCCGTCAGGAAGGCCTGCAGACCCACCTGTTGCACGTGGGAAATCAGCGCCGGTGTCGGACCAAACGTGGATTGTTCGAGCAGTCGAGCCGCCGCACTGGCCGTAACGCCGTTGCTCGAAGCGCCCACCTGCACCTGGAGAGCATTCGAAGTGGGCGACCCCGCGCCTGGATTGATTACCTGCAGAATCGCAGTTCCGGCGGCCGATGATGTTCCGGTCGCGCTCAGACTGGTCGCGGAAATGAAGGTCGTAGTCAGCAGCGTCCCATTGAACACGACCTGTGCCCCATTCAGGAAATTGCTGCCACTGACGGAAATAGTAAAATTTCCAACTGGAATCGGGGTGGGGAGGACCGCGGCTAAAACGGGCAGGTTCGTCAGCAGTTGCACGTAAGCAGGTGGATTGTAGGAGCCCCCTTCCGCTGTTGGAGCATTGATGGTTACCAGTGTGTAGCCCGCTGCCGGCAACACGCTCGGAGCCGTGTACAGGCCGGTCGTCGAAATCGTGCCGGTAACGCCGCCGCCTCCCACTGCGCCATTAACCTCCCACTTTACCGCCGTGTTGGTGGTTCCCGTCACCGTCGCCTTGAACTGCGTGGTCTGCCCCGGACGAAGGTCGACCCGTGCCGGCGTGATCGTTACCGTAACTTGAGCGCCCACCTTCACCATCAAAGCCGCGGACGTCATCGCTCCTGGATCCGGATTCGATACCGTCACCTGAAGCGACATACCCTTCTGCGAAGCAGTCGTCGTACCCGTTGCTGTAAGTTGCGTCGCCGACACGAACTTTGTGGTCAGCGCCTGTCCCCCGAACATCACCTTCGCCCCGTTTACGAACTTGGTCCCGGTCACAGTGATCGAAAAATTACCGACCGCAACGGACGCGGGGGAAACGGCCGTCACGGTCGGTACCGGATTCTCCAGCGAAATCATGCTCTTGCCGGAGAGAGTTTTGTCGGAAACAGAGGTGGCTTCAATGCTGACCGAAGCAGGATTGGGGAGGGCTGCGGGCGCGGTGTACACGCCCGTGGCACTGATCTTGCCCACGGTCGCGTCCCCACCGGCGCGTTCCATTCACGGACCATGTCACGGACTGGTCCATGACATTCTTGATGCTGGCGCTGAACTGCTGGGTATCGCCCGCGCGTACATTAGCGGTCGCTGGCGTGACCATGACTGACGAGGAAGGAGACTGATTTCCTGAGCCCCCGCCCATGGCGACGCAGCCCGAAAGCAGCGCCAGTCCCAGCGTGAGCACGAAGGCGGAGACAATTCGACTGGACGGAATTCGTTCCAACCTCAGCATCTCTGATTCCCCTTCCCAGCGACCCCGAGTTCAGAGCTGTTGCACTTGCAGCAGGCTAGTCCAACTTTGGGAATCAGTGACAGGTCTCCACAGTTCACGCGAAACCCGGTATCTGGCGCGGCTTTTGCTGTCCCGTACAACTTTTGCGACGAGCTATCCGGCCACTGTGAGAAGGGCATCCTTGCCGTGACGGTACATGTCCGTCAGTAACCGCGTGTGGCGTGGGCACTCCTGCCCGCGTTCCGCGCGAAGCGCGGAGTTGGACATTACCGAGCGCCGTGGCACAATAAACGGTTCTTATTCGCTTCCCGGAGAAATCAAGAGTGAGTAAACCTGCGCGCGTGAAGATCAGCGCCCTCGGCACCTACGTCCCGCCCCGCATTCTGAGCAACGCCGACTTGGAAAAGATGGTCGAGACATCGAACGACTGGATTTTGGAGCGCACCGGCATTCGTGAGCGTCACCTGGTCGATAAAGGCGTAGCCACCAGCGACTTGGCCACGGAAGCGGCGAAGAACGCCCTCGCCCAGCGCGGTCTCCTGCCGACGGATATCGAAGCGATTCTGGTGGCCACAGTCACCCCCGACATGCTCTTCCCCTCGACCGCCTGCCTGGTGCAACACAAACTAGGTGCCAAAGGTGCCTGGGGATTCGATCTCTCTGCCGCCTGTTCCGCTTTTCTCTTCGCTCTGCAGACGGGAGCGCAATACGTTTCGACCGGTATGCATAAGAAAGTCATGGTCATCGGCTCGGACGTGATGTCGTCGATCATCGACTACACCGATCGCGCCACCTGCGTGATCTTTGGCGACGGTGCCGGTGCCGTGATCCTCGAGCCCGCCGACGATGACTCGGTTGGACTGATCGACTATCTCCACGAAATCGACGGCTCCGGTGCTTGCTCTCTGTACATGCCCGGCGGCGGAAGCCTTCACCCCTCTACGCGCGAAACGGTCGACAAGAAGATGCACTACGTCCATCAGGACGGCCAGGCCGTTTTCAAATTCGCCGTGCGCAAGCAGACCGAACTCTGCGAAAAACTACTGGGACGAAACGGACTGAAAGGCAGCGACATCGACGCTTTCATCCCACACCAGGCCAATCGCCGCATCATCATGGCCACCGCCGATCGCTTAGGCCTGCGTCCGGACAGCATCATCGTCAACATCGACCGCTACGGCAACACCACTGCCGGGACGATCCCCCTCGCCATGGAAACCGCCCTCCAGGAAGGCAAACTGAAGAAGGGAAGTCTGGTGCTGCTGGCTTCAGTGGGGGCGGGGTTCACCGTGGGAGCGACCCTGCTGCGCTGGGCGTACTAGATTTCGATTTCCGGGGGCCTCCTCGAATACCTTTGATCTGGTAGTCGACAGGACCTTGAAAACGCGTTCGACATCAGCCGAGTGTTTTTAAAGCGACTTAGAGTTCGGCCCTAGCCTTGAGGTTTGGGCCGCTTAGTTTTCGATCATTGTCGATACTCACTGAAGTTTCTAAACACCAGACTAGCGGATCCTAAGTAATACTCCGATATAGGCACGAACCTTACCGACGAGCGTGGGACTTGCTTTCGAATGGAAAGACGCCTTGCGTGCTTGCCAGTCCATGCTCTTGAGATGATCCACAAGGACGGCTCCTTCCACTCCATCGATGTCGATTGGCAAGGAGAAGGGATAGGGCTTGCGCTTGCTGGTGAGTGGGCAGACAACCACCAAGCCACTAGCGCGGTTGTAGGCTTGATCGGTCAATACCAATGCGGGCCGTCGCTTACCCTGCTCTCGCCCTGCCTGCGGATCAAAATCCAGCCACACGACCTCTCCGGCATCGGGAACGTAGGCGGCTACCACTCACCTTTCTCCCGTCCTCGTTCGCGTCCAATCGAAATTTCCCCATGACGGTTCTCCGGTGTGATTTGTGCAACCAACTCTTCCAAGGTTGGAATTATTTCCGCGGGGCGCAATTCGATATGTCCGTTCGAGACCTCGATCACGATGGGGTCGCCCTCTTGCAGGTGTGCGCCCTCGGCTACCTTCTTCGGAATTCGAACAGCTAAACTGTTCCCCCATTTGACGACCTGGGATGGCGGCATACGTCCTCCAGAGTCAACTCGTAGATACTCAGTATACACCTATGTATCTACAAAGTATATCCACCGTTTAGCCCTTTAAAAGTATATCCACCGTTTAGCCCTTTATTTGACAGCGAGAGGGGCACGCAGCTGTGTTTCAGCGCCAGAGCCGAAGACTAGGGCCTCGTCATCCTCTCCGGCCGCACCAGCTGATCAAACTCTTCCCCGGTGAGATACCCCAACTTCAGGGCCGCCTCGCGCAGACTGGTGTGCTCCACATGCGCCGTGTGTGCGATCTTGGCTGCCTTGTCGTATCCCACTTTCGGCGCCAGAGCCGTCACGAGCATCAGGGAGTTGTTAACGTGGCTGTTCACCTTCTCCCGATCCACCTCAATGCCTTTGATCATGTACTCGACATATCCATGGCACGCGTCGGAAATCAAGGTCACCGAATGCAGGAAGTTGTAAATGAGCACCGGCTTGTAGACGTTGAGCTCAAAGTTGCCTTGCGAACCGGCAAACCCCACCGCGGCAGTAGCCCCATGCACCTGCACGCAGACCATCGTCATCGCTTCGCACTGCGTCGGGTTCACTTTGCCCGGCATGATCGAAGATCCCGGCTCGTTCTCCGGGATCACGAGTTCTCCCAGCCCGGACCGCGGCCCGGAAGCCAGCCAGCGAATGTCGTTGGAAATCTTCATCAGTGACGCCGCCAGCGTTTCTAGCGCTCCTTGCGCAAAAACGATTTCGTCATGCGCCGATAACGCTGCGAACTTGTTGGGATGCGAGCGGAAGGGAAGTCCACTGAGTTCAGCAATTTTCTTCGCCGCACGTTCCGCGAATTCCGGATGCGCGTTCAATCCCGTGCCCACCGCTGTCCCGCCAATCGCGAGGTCGTACAGACCATCCAGCACTTGCTCCAGCCGCTTGATGTCTCGCTCCAGCAAGCTGGCCCAGCCGCTGAACTCCTGACCGACTGTGAGCGGCACGGCGTCCTGCAGATGGGTGCGCCCGATCTTCACAATGTCGCTGAACTCTTTGGCCTTGGCCGCGATCGCATCGTGCACAGTGCGGATCGCCGGAATGAGCGCGTTTTTCACCCGCTCCGCCGCCGCAATATGCATGGCTGCAGGGAAAGTATCGTTCGACGACTGCGACATGTTTACATCGTCGTTGGGATGAATCGGCTTCTTCGAGCCCAGCACGCCGCCCGCCATCTCGATCGCACGGTTCGAGATGACCTCGTTCACGTTCATGTTGGTCTGTGTGCCGCTACCCGTCTGCCAGATGCGCAAGGGGAATTGATCGTTGAGCTTGCCGGAAATCACTTCATCGGCAGCTTGCACGATCAGCTTGGTCTTGTCGGCGGGAAGTTTGCCGAGATCCTGGTTCACCAGCGCGCAGGCCTTCTTCAGAATGCCGAAGGCCCGGAGCAGCTCCGGCGGCATGGTGTCGCGTCCAATGTTGAAGTGCAGTAGCGAGCGCTGCGTCTGCGCTCCCCAGTACACGTGAGCCGGGACCTCGATCTGTCCCATGCTGTCGGATTCCACACGCGTGCGTTTCGGCTGTTCTCCCGGGGCTGCCATAGAAATTCCTGCTCGATCCAAAGGATGAAAGCAACTGGAGAGTATAACGCGGTCGACCGGGCCCATTGTGCGCCCACGCACCAGCGCCTGTGACGTGTAGAAAAACGACTCCGTGCTGCATGCTAGAATCGATCGTTCAAGTGCAAGTTGAGGCGAAATCAGTCCTCAGTCGCAAGTCGTCCGTCGTCAGGATCGTGCCATCCACCCGCGGTCCGAGAACTGAGAACCGTCAACTGAGAACTGACAACTGGTAACTGACAACTGGTAACTGGGTTCTGACCCTTGGCTACTACCGAATACATCCTCGAAACTCTACCTCGAAAACAGGCGCAATCCCGTCCTGAGAGCTGGACGGACGTTTTGGTCATCGGCGCGGGTCCGACCGGCCTGGCCTGCGCCATCGAAGCGCAGAAGATCGGCTTGAAGGTCAGAGTCCTCGACAAGGGGTGTCTGGTCAACTCGATCTTCAACTATCCGACCCACATGGTCTTTTTCACCACGCCGGAGCTGCTCGAAATTGGCGACATCCCCTTCGCATGTGCTACGCAAAAGCCTACGCGGCAGGATGCGCTTGAGTACTACCGCCGCGTCACCGACCACTATGAATTGCATATCCACCAGTACCAGTGGGTAAAGACGGTCACCGGCCAGGACGGAGATTTCCGCATCACCGCCACGGACCGCTCGGGAAAGATCCACGACTATCGCGCGAAGAAAGTCATTGTCTCGACCGGTTATTACGATCTCGCCAATCGGCTCAACGTTCCCGGCGAAGATTTGCCCAAAGTCTTTCACTACTACAAGGAACCTTACCCGTACTACGACAGTGACGTACTGGTAGTGGGCGGAAAAAACTCGGCGGCTGAGACTGCGCTCGAGCTCTGGCGCCACGGCGCGCGCGTCACACTCGTGCACCGAGATGACAAGATCTCCCCGGGCGTGAAGTACTGGGTGCGTCCGGACCTGGAAAACCGTATCAAGAACAACGAGATCAGCGCGTTCTTTCGCAGTTCCGTGCAGGAGATCGGTGATGGTTTCGCAGTGTTGCATACTCCCAAGGGGCCCGTCCGCATCGAGAATGATTTCGTGTTTGCCATGATCGGCTACCATCCGGACTATGATTTCCTGCGCAGCCTGGGGCTGGAGCTATCCGACCTGCAAAATCGACCTTTCTGCGATCCGGAGACGTTAGAGAGCAACGTGCCTGGAATCTACGTCGCCGGAGTGATCGTAGCCGGTTCGCGTACCAGCGAGATCTTCATTGAAAACGGTCGCTTCCACGGCAAACAGATCGCAGCCCACCTCCGCCAGAAAATCGATCCCGGAATCCAGACCGCTGAATCGTTGTAGCCGCTCTGGAATTTAGCGCGACGTTCCGAACCAGGGGCTTGATAATGCGTTTCAACTATTCTCCACAGCTCTCCGTCTCCTGGAGATCTGCCCGAACGAAGCATTATGGTTCACTATTAGCTAAGTTATTGAAAGTACGTGAGAGGACATTTTGAAGTCGGAAAAAGGTGGTCACGGTGTCGCGCAGGATGCCCATTCTTAGCGCATGGAAACGTTCAGGGAGCATTTCGCGTCACGAGTCGACCCAAAGGTCGTCCGAGGACAATCTGTTCGCCTGAGGGCTTTCTGTGGCGTTTTCTTTATCCTGAAGCTAATCTGCCCGTTTGGGATCAATTCGGGGATCTGAGCAAGGTCATGCCGCGGAGAGACGAAAAATTCTTAACGGCAAAGGTTCGCGAAGATTTCGCAAAGCTCGCAAAGATAAAAGACTAAGACGCCGCAAAATTTCCCGTTTTTCTTTGGCCCTTCGCGCTGTCTGTGCGATCTTCACGGTTCAAGGCTTTTCAGAATCTATTCCAACTCCACTGCTTCCTCGCCGAGTTGCTGATTGATGAGTCGAGCCATTAGAGGCTTAAGCTTTTCGCCCGTCTTCGCCAAGATGAAGTCGCGTTCTTCCTCCGACCAATCCAGCTTGAAACTGGTGGTCAATGCAGAAATCCAGATCTGCCGCACCGGCGCATTGGGAGACACGACGAACCGGGTTCCGTCCTCGAAGGCAACGTTCAGAGCACCCGCGTGGTCTTCGACCTCGATATCGGCAGAATCCTCCGCTGCAAAGAGACTCTTTTTCAGCGCGGCAAACGCGTGGTCGGCATGGTCACGGAATGTCAGTTCGTCGAGCATGGGGGTGATTATAGAGAAGCTGTCAGCTCTCAGCTATCAGCCATCAGGAAATTGCGAGTCGAGCCGTGGTCGGCGCTAAGCAGACCTGAGGATCGAGGACTGACAGCTGAAGACTGACAGCGGAAGACTGACAGCGGAAGACTGACAGCTGACAGCTACTTCAACAAGTATTCCTTCACAAACATCACGGTCGCATAGAACTGGAAGTCCCGGTTCTTCTTCTTGCGGAAACCGTGGCCTTCGTTCTTTCCCTCCAGATACCATACCGGCGTGTTGTTTTTGCGGACGACGGCCACCATCTGCTGGCTTTCGCTGGCGGGGACGCGCGGATCATTCTTGCCGGCAATCACGAACAAAGGCTTGGTGATGTTCTGCGCTTTGTTGGCGGGAGCGATGCTTTCGAGATAGGCCCGCGTTTTCGGATCACGTTCGTCGCCATATTCCACCCGGCGCAGGTCCTGGCGATACCCTGAAGTGTGCTCCAGGAAAGTCACCAGGTTCGAAGGGCCGACGACATCCACCGAGCAGCAGATGCGGTCGTTGTAGCTGGTGGCAATGGCCAGCGTCATGAAACCGCCGTAGCTGCCTCCTGTGATCAGTACGCGCTTGGCATCGAGGCCAGGTTGCTGTGCAATCCAGTCGAATAGGGAATTGACGTCTTTATACGAACCTTCCCGCAGCACACCGTTATCGAGTGCAAGAAATTTCTTGCCGTAGCCGGTCGAACCGCGCACGTTGGGGAAGATCAGCGCGATGCCCAGTTCGTTCAGGTAGTAGTTGCTGGTACCGCGGAAATCGGGTCGGAACTGGCCCTCCGGACCGCCATGGATCACGATCATCACCGGCCGCGGCCCCGTGAACTTGTCGGGAGGGCGATAGAGAAAGCCGCTGATCGCGCGATCGTCCCAACTCTTCCAGTGAATCAGTTCAGGCGCGGCAAAAGTAGTCGTGTTCAGGCCGCCGGTTTCACTGAAGGTCCAGCGTTCCAGCTTGTTCGTAGTGGTGTCGAGCGAATACACGTCGGAAGGCGAACTCGCGGAATCCAGATTGAATGCCAATTCCTGGCTGTCACGCCTCCAGCGCACGCCATCCACAACTCCCTTCGGCAAGTTTGAGACCGGGCGCTCCGCCTTTTTCGCGATGTCGTAGATGTGGAGCACACCGAAGCCGTCTTCGTTGCTAACAAAGGCAATCTTGCGCCCATCGTCAGAAAGATCGAACTCGTCGACATCCCAGGGAATCGCGCTGGTGAGGTAGGTGTGCTCTTTGCTACCGAGATCGATGTAGGCCAGCCGGTGAAACTCGGAACCCTTGTCGGTAGTCGTGTAAATGCCTTTCCCGTCTTTGCTGAAGCGTCCACGCGAATACGAAATTTTCTCGCCTCCGCCCTTGGGCGTGAGCAGAACCTTGTCGCCCGTGTCGGAGTCGACCACCCACAGGTAACTTTCGCTGGCGGAAATCTCCTCATTCACAAGTATTTTGCGGCCATCGGGTGACCAGGCAAGCGCCTCCCATCCGCCACCGTCGAGCTTAGCGATGAGGTGATCGGACTTGGGGTCGGCCGGATTCATTGCGTACAGATCGACGTCCCTGCCTGTGCGCCTGGTCGAGCCGTAGGCCAACTTCCCTCCACCGGCGAACCATACCGCGCCCGTATTGCGCGACTTGCCATCGGTGAGCAGGGTGATGTCGCCAGAGTCAACGTCATAGCGATAGAGTTGGTAAAACTCGCCTCCGCCCACGTCTTTGCCGAAGACGAAGTAGTTTCCCTGCGTCGGTTCGTACTGTGCGCTGCTCACCGGGTCAGGATAGAAAGTCAGCTGGAAACGCGCCCCACCCGGCATTTTCACCTGGTGAATCTGGGTGACGTCCGCGAAACGAGTCGTGATCAGCATTTCGCGCCGCGTGGGATGCCAACTGGTGAGGTCCGCCTCGCGGTAGTTGCCGTAACGGTCGATGGTTTCCGCGAAGGAAGCGGAAATTCTCGGCACTCCCTCGGCCACCAGGTTCTCGTTGGGAACAACCTCGTCGGTTTGACCGAAGCTCGTTAATGCGAGAAGGATAAGAGCCGCAAGGGTCCGCGGTGCGAAGTTCATCACGGGTCTCCAGGAAAGACGGTGCCGCATCTTAGGACGAGCGGATTCCGCGAGTCAACGACGTCAGGTTTCTTGCGCCCGAAAAGAGAAAACCCCGGAGTTATCCGGGGTGTCCGACTGCGTTGTGCGGCATAAGTGCCGGCAATCTGATTGGGACTAGCTGAATAAACGCCGACGTGCGATTCCGGCTAAACCGACCAATGCGGTCCCGAGCAGACTGAGAGAGCCTGGTTCCGGCACAGGCGTCGCAGGAGTGCTCGAGGCAAATCCGGTTTCCGGCGCACAGTTTGTTCCCGAACCGTTACAGAAGTGAATCACGAAATTGCTGAATTGACTGACACTCACTCCGGAAATCACGAAGCTCAGTTGGTCGGCGCTCGTCGTTCCCTTGGGCCCGCCCTTGAAGTTCGACAGGTCGAACGCAAACGATCCGAATTGGCTGACGTTCTGAGTGGTCTTGAGGTTGTTGAAGGTCAGGCCTGTGAAAGTATTGCCACCCGCGCTGATGGTGATCGATCCGAAGCTGCCGGAATCCAAGTTGGCGGTGGTGTTGAACCCCACATTTCCGCCCTGCACCTTAATGGTGTAGCCCGGATTCATCACGATTGTGACCTGCACAGATCCTGAGCCGGTGTCGGCTAGCATGACCGTACCCACCGAGCCAGAGATTCCCAGGTTATTCGAGTTCAAGGCAATGGACATGGAGTCGGCGGCCGCAAAAGGCGCGCACAGGGCGAATACTAGTGCGGTGAGCAAAGTAAGGTAGATTCGGTAGCTTAGGGGGCGCATGGGGGAAAAAACCCATCCTTTCGTCAATCTCAACCTTCGATGCAATCGGGCCTCCGTTGCGACGAAATTTCTTGAGTTTGCTCGATCTCTATGTGTTTTTCATTACTTGGACTGTTTCGGTAGGGCCGATTCGCACAGGATGTGCCCCGGCGCAATGTGAAAGTCAATGCAGATGTTACGCAAATCTTGGTAACAAAAAAGAGCCCGGGAGACTTGCTCCCAGGCCCATGAGTTTGGAACGAGGGTTACGGAGTAAGGAAAACTAGCTTTGATCCATGATGTGCCGGCGGCTGAAGCTCGCCAGGCAGATCATGCCCATCCCGAAAAGCAACAGGGACAGCGGCGCGTTCGAGGAATGCCGTTCGATGAATGCAAATGTCAAAGATGCCAGCGAAAGCAACAGCATAAGAGTCTTTGAGGCCCGTGAGGACATTCGCTGCGTTCCCTCCGCCCGTGAATAGTGCAAGCCTGGTGCCGAAACCCCTGAGGCACGCGCCCAGCGACTGCATCGAGCAGGTGGTTCAAGTACTTTAATCAGAGCCAGTTCCACGCTCCGGGGGCGGACTGACGAAAAGCGGCAACCGGCCGCAATGTGAAAAATCTTGCGCATCGATAGGGTATTTCCCACGCACCCGTTCTTTGAGTTCATCGGTTATCTTGGATGACCGCCCCTTTAAGGGCTGGCTTCCCCCATGGAACCAGAGCCGGAGCACGAAGTCAGTTCGATCTCGTTTGCGTCTTACGTGCGGTTACTGCGCGAGAACTGCAACTTTCGCCGCTTGTGGCTGGCTCAGATTGTCAGCGAGATTGGCGACTGGTTTTACACGCTGGCCATCTACAGCCTTCTGCTGCAACTAACCGGACATGCGAGTTCGGTTGCATTGGCGCTGGTGCTGCAAGTGTTGCCGCAGACGTTTGTGGGGCCGACCGCCGGAGTGGTCAATGACCGCATCCGGCGCAAGCACGTGATGATTGCGGCCGACCTGGTGCGAGCGGTCATCGTGCTCTCCATGCTGCTGGTGCGCTCGCGCGGCACAGTGTGGCTAGTCTATCCGCTGCTTCTGCTCGAGACGATCATGGCGGCGTTCTTCGAGCCGGCGCGCAGTTCGGTGATTCCAAATATCACGCGGCGCGACGACGTCATTATTGCGAACACTCTTTCTTCCGCAACCTGGTCGATGAACCTGGTGCTGGGCGCGACTTTGGGTGGAGTGGTGGCCGCGTTCCTCGGACGAGACGCGGTATTCGTGTTGAATGCGCTGTCGTTTGTGGCGTCGGGATTCTTAATTGCCCGGATGCACTTTGCTGAACCTCACGCAGAAGGCCGTGGACAACTGCGGGTGCGGGATTTGGTTAACTACTCTCCGGTGCTCGAGGGAGTGCAGTATGTTCGCAGCCATCGCAGTTTACTGCCGACGGTGTTTGCCAAAGCCGGGAACCTCGTGATCGGGCCGAGTTGGGTGCTGTTTACAGTCATGGGACAGAAGTATTTCCCGGTGCACTGGCATGGGCTCGATCCGCAACGGGGAGCCATGTTGGGGATGAGCTTGTTGCTCGGCGGGCGCGGCCTAGGTGCCCTGATCGGGCCGTTGATCAGTGCGCCGTGGGCGGGACGGAGCGAGCGTCGGCTGCGTCTGGGTATTTTCTATGGATATCTTGTCGTGGCTATGGGGTACGTCTTCATCGGCAGCGCGGGGAACGTGTGGTCCGCCTGTTTCTGGGCAGCGTTCGCGCACCTGGGAGGCGCGACGGTTTGGGTGTTCTCGACGACTTTGTTGCAACTGAATACTGATGACCGGTTTCGCGGGCGAGTATTCTCGGCGGACCTGGGCTTATGCATGTTGACCATTGCGATCGGGGCTTATGCATGTGGTGCGTTCCTGGATCTGGGGATCTCGGCCCGAACGCTTGTCTCCGCGGCGGGCCTGGCGATGTTGGTTCCGGCGGGCTTGTGGGCATGGGTGATGAAGGTGTGGAGGACGCCGGTAGTAGAGGAACGGGTCGCAGCAGACTGAGCGATCGCACTGCCACCGGGCCAGAGGCCCTGCCTCGGTTATTTAGCCGTTCGTTGGCAAAACTCCGCGCACAGAAGTGTGCGCGCCACACTACTGCAGTTGGTCAATTTTTGCGGCCATGATGAAGTCGCTCTCAGTCAGGCCGTTCACTTTGTGTGTCCATAGCGTGATCTCGGCTTTGCCCCACGTCAGCAGGATGTCGGGATGATGGCCTTGCACTTCCGCCAATTCTCCGACACGGTTCACGAAGTCCAGAGCCGTTCGGAAATCAGAGAAGGTGAAGGTGCGTGTGATGTGGTGCTCGTCGATGACTTTCCAGTTGGGAAGCTGGTGGCTGAAATTGTGGAGTTCATCCCCTTGGAGGGGCGGATGTCCGCCACGGCAGGGAACGCAGGTCTTGCTGGCGAGATCGGACATGCTCAACCTTCCTCGTTTGGAGAATATACACGGATGTGGCGCGCACACTCCGTTGCGCGAGAATGGGTGGAACTCACTCAGCGGTGTTGCGAGAGCCACCTTTGGCGGACAAGACTGCCTGCCCCACACTCAACTTTAGAACGGGATGTCTTCGTCTGTAATCGGCGAACCCGCCGGTGCGTGTTCTGCCTCGGGTGCACTCTGATCGAAGTGATTGGCTGAGTCACGCGGTCCGCCGCCGCCACCACTGCCGCCTTCACCGCGGCCTCCAAGCAGGACCATCGTGCCGGCGACAACTTCCGTCATGTATTTCTTCTGGTTGGTCTGCTTGTCGTCCCAGGAGCGAGTTTGCAGGCGACCTTCGATGTAAACTTTAGAACCCTTCTTCAGGTACTCGCCGGCAATCTCGGCCATGCGTGTCCAGAGAACCACGTTGTGCCACTCGGTGCGCTCCTGCCATTGCCCGGCCTTATCCTTGTAGGACTCGTTGGTGGCCAGCGTGATCTTTGCGACCGCGGTGCCTTGCGGCGTGTACTTTACTTCGGGATCTTTTCCGAGATTGCCGATCAGAATGACTTTGTTAACGCTCTTGGCCATGAGTGCGGGCTCCTTCGGAGGGTCACTATAGCAGAAATGGGCAGGTGGAAATTGTGGTATGTGGACAGCTGACCTGTGACAAATTGCCCGGATTCAAGGCTCCAAACGAGCCGGTCCTGACGTGACTTTCACGGTATAATCCATCTCAGCCATGGCACCTGAAACCACTGTAAACAAAGCCGCCGGGATGGTTCCGGACGAACTCAAGTTTGAACCCAAGTCCACGGGCCTGACCACGCCGCGCAAGAAGAAACCCAAAGAACTGGCCGTGATTACGGAATGCTGCACGGGTTGTGCAGGCTCGCCGGCCTGCGTGGAGTATTGTCCGGTGGCGGACTGCATGTTCTGGGTGCCGGATGAGGATCATCCGCCGTTTGGGCGGATTCAGATCGATCCGATTCTGTGTATCGGCTGCAAGAAGTGCCTGAGCAAGGGGCCGGATGGGTGCTTCCTGGATGGATGCCCGTGGGACGCGATCGTGATGGTGGATACGGCTGAAGTGGAGAAAGAAGTGGGGCCGATGGCGATTTAGCTATTAGCTCATGACTGCCAGCTGTTGGCTCTGCGCGCGCTTCGGCGCGCGTTTTGTTTTTGCATCTCTCCCGCACACTGTCATCCTGAGCGGAGTGAGGCGCTAGCCGAACGGAGTCGAAGGACCCCGAGCCTGACGGGGACACCTTGGGCTCTACGATATTTGTTCCGTTACAACGCTTGCTCATCGTCAATCGTACCAGCCAAAATTTTACTGTGGTCCGTGGTATTCCCAGGGAACATGGGGTGCTTCGACTCCGGCGCGGCGTGCGCCGCGCTTCCACTCAGCATGACAGGGGAAGTTGCGGCCGTTTTCCAATGACAGGGAAGTCAGTCTTCGGATTTTGAGCGGGGGTAACTACTTGCTTGCCGCGTTGGCTCGGTCGCGAATTGCCTTCTCTGTGAGTACGGCTTGCTGGCGGATGTGATCGGGGACTTCGGCGAGATCGCGTTCGTAGGGTGTGATCGCGGGCAGGTCATCGAGTTGGCCGATGAGATAGAGGGCGCGCAGGGCTTCCCAGACCTGGTCGGTGGCGGGATCGACGCTGGCGATTTCCGTGCCCACTGAAACGGTCTGCCCGGTCTGCATAAAGAGATTTCGAATGCGACCCGAGATGGGCGAGCGCACTTCCACGGTCTGCTGATCGCTTTGCAGCTTCGCAATTAATCCACCCTGATGAATCGCGGTGCCGGGCTTGTCCGCATCGACGATCCGGCCTGCGCTGGGGGCCGCGATCTTCACCGACTGCAGCAAGGCCACGATCTGCGGGCGTCCGTTCGCATCGCCAAAACGCACCAGCGAGAGGGCCGCGTTGCCGCGCACGACTGGCGAAGGGTCGGCGAGCATCTTCACAAGGGCTTCATGGAACCCCTGGCCCGATGTGTCCTGGCCGAGCACCCATGCGTCGGTGTTGCGGACTTCTTCCACAGAATGAGCTGCCAGCCGCACCAGTTCCGGATACCAGCGCGTCACGGTTGTATCGTGATGTGACATACGTTCGCCCATCTGAATCAGCGCATGCTGGATATGGCGGGGATGCTGATTGTCCTGCAGGTATTCGGTGACCTGCTTATCGGAAAGGTGCCGGCCAAACCAGGTGTTCCACCAGAACAGGAAAGGCATGAGCACGAGCAGCCATCCGGTGACGAAAAAAAGGAGGCGGTTGCGAGTGGACATGCCGGGGCGGGGCTTAGATGGCTCTTCTATGACTTCGCTCGTGGGTATGGGATTCGCTGACACAAAGCTGGAAATATACACTACTCGACCACATCGGCGTCGAGAACGCGATCCTGCTCCAGGTAGTGGGAAACGGCGTATTGGGCGAGCAGAGGTGTCTGCAAACGGATTTCCGCGCCGATCCATTCGCCTTTGCCGTGAGGTGCGGTCGGAGGATGCGTGCATGCACCGCTCGAGCCATATTTCGGCCCGAAGTCGGCGGTCAGGATCTGGTCGAATTGCTTGAGGTTGGTCCAGGCTTCGCTGCCCACCGTACCGGAGACGTCGATTTTGAGTTTTACGATTGCCATAGTCGAAACTAAATTTTGACCACGGAGTCACACGAGACACGGAGGAGCGCCAGAATCAAGAGGTCTTACGCGAACCACTTGTACAGCATGAAGTAGACGAGGACGCCGGTCACGGAAACGTAGAGCCAGAGCGGGAACGTCCAGCGGGCGATGGCGCGGTGCTTGTCGAAACGCTCACGTAAAGCGCGTGCCAGGGTGACAATCACCAGCGGGACGATTGCGATCGCGAGTAGAACGTGCGAAATCAGGATTGTGAAATAGACGGGACGCGTCCAGCCGGTGCCCTGGAAGCGCACGCTGCCGACGTGAAAGTGATAGTAGAGATAGGACATCAGAAACAGCGTGGAAGTCACGAATGCCGTGAGCATGACCAGACGGTGTTGCGCGATACGGCGGCGGCTGATCAGCCAGCGTCCGGTGAGCAGCAGGATGGTGCTGGCCCCGTTCAGCGTGGCGTTGATGACGGGGAAGATGGCGTATTGTTCGGGGACGGGCATGAGGGAATTGAATTGTGTAATTCAGTAATTGTGGAATTTGAAAAGCTGTGGCACCGGTCCCGCTTCGGGTTTCGCTTCACGGTAGCGCCGCCATCATTGGCGGCTGTCTCGAGGGCATCCTGCCCTCGGATGTGGCGGGACGCCCACATGACAGCCGGCGGGACGCCGGCGCTACCCGTTCACGCTACGGGCTTCGTCGTTCTGCGATTGGCCACCACGAAGGCCAGACCGAACATGAAGAGCGAGAACAGGACCAGCGTGGCCAGCGACTCCGAAAACGAGAATTGTGCGTGCATCTCCGGATAGAGCAAGCTGCGCAACGCCTCGACTCCGTAGGTTAGCGGGTTGATCCGGACCAGCCAGCGGACCCACCAGGATGCTCCCTCCAATGGGAACAAGCGATCCTGAAAGCAACCAGAGCGGAATCAGGAAAAGATTGATGATGGCGTGGAAGGCCGAGGTTGAGTCCATGGGCCATGCGATGGCGAAGCCGAGTCCGGTCAGGGCGAAGGAAACCAGAAGAATGGTCAGCACGACCAAAAGAACATCACGAATCCGAAGTGAATGCCGACCAGCGGTGCGAAGACCAGGAAGATCAGTCCTTGGGCGGCGGCCAGAGTTGTGCCTCCGAGAACTTTGCCGAGCACGATGGCCGAGCGTGGGACTGGCGCTACCAGCACCGAGAGCAGGAAGCCTTCCTTACGGTCTTCAATCACCGACATCATGGTGAAGATGCTGGTGAAGAGCACGATCATGATCAGCGCGCCCGGATAGAAATAGTCGAGATAGTGCTGTTGGCCGGGAGCGTTGCCGGAGCGAAACGAGGTTCCGAAGCCAGAGCCGATCACCAGCCAGAAAACCAGCGGGGACGCGATCACGCCGACCACGCGGCTGCGCTGGCGATAGAAAGCGTACCAGTTCCCGCCACCATAGGGTGAAGGCGGGCAAGACGATGCCGGCGGAGGTGGGTGCGATCGGTAGAGCGGTCGTTTGGGTAGCCACGTTGGTTAGCTCGTCTTCTTCGGGACGTCTTTGGTCTTGGCGCCAATTTTGATGTAGCCGCAATCGCGGCATTCCAGAAAAGCGTTCAGGAAAAATAATCCCGACAGCGTGAGCAGGATCAGGCTCATGAACAGGCCGTCGACCGTGGTGATCGTGCCGTTGAGAATCGTCCAGACGATTCCGAGCAACGGGAGAATGACCGAGCACGACGGAAAAAAGGAGCATCATGGGTTGCACGCTACCTCCTTCTGGGTTGCGTATTCGACTGCGTCCAGACGACGTCAAACAGCTTCCTCCGCCTGCGCGCCTCGAGGCGCGGAATTCAAGGCTTCAACTGATGCCGCTACACAACACACTTACTCTTTCGGCTCTTCGCTCGTTTCGCTCCAGAAGCGATGTCCGGTGCGATGGATGAAGACATCTTCAATCGTTGGCTTACTGACAGTCACTGCCTGAATTTCTCCGGGGAACGCTTCCACGACTTCCGCGATAAAGCGATGGCCGTTCTCCAGTTCGATGCGCACCTGACCCGCCATAACGGTCGCTTGCACGCTGAAGCGGGCGCTGACGTGTTCGGCCAGTGACTCCGGGTTGCCGGTCACCTCAAGCACAATGACGTCGCAGCCAATCTCGCGCTTGAGTTCCGCGGGCGTCCCCATGGCGACCAGTTTGCCTTCGTTCAGAATCGCCAGGCGATCGCAGCGTTCGGCTTCTTCCATCAGGTGGGTTGTGACGATCACGGAGACGCGTTCCTGATCGCGCAAAATCTGCAGGTATTGCCACAGGTCGCGCCGGGCGCCCGGGATCGAGGCCGGTCGTGGGTTCGTCGAGCAGCAGAACTGATGGATGATGCAGCAGGCCCTTGGCCAGTTCTACGCGCCGAGCCATGCCGCCGGAGAAGGTCTCCACCAGTTCCTTGGCCCGATCGGCCAGGCCAACGCGATCGCAGAATTTCCGCGATACGCGTCTTCAAACTCGAGCCACGCAATCCGTAGAGATGGCCCTGGTGCCAGAGGTTCTCGTAGGCGGTTAATTTTTCATCGACGCTCTGCGCCTGAAAAACTACACCGATCTGTCGGCGCACTGCGGCTGGATCTTTCGCGGGATCACAGTTCGCAATCAGGGCTCGTCCGGCGCTGGGAACCATCAGAGTGGAGAGAATCCGGAAAAGCGTGGTCTTGCCGCTACCGTTGGGGCCTAGCAGGCCGAAGAGTTCCGCCGGGCGAACATCAAACGAGACGTCGTCCAGCGCCGTACGGCCGTCGTAGCGGTGGACGATGTTCTGAACCGAAATGACCGGATAGGGCGAGCGTTTCCGCTTCGGGGCCAACTTCCTCGTAGGCGGGTAGTTTGGAAGACACAGCTTATTCTACGACGAGACCCGGTTCATCATCATCAGAATGAACAAGAGCGGGAGATAGAGGACGGTGGCCTGCAGTAACTGGCGCGCTCGCAATTTGGAATGGGCGGCGTTGATTGGCATCCGCAGCGTGGCCAAGCGTGTGCCGACGTATAGCAGTGCAATCCCCAGAGCCAGCGCTCCCACAAGATAAATCCGGCCGGCCATCCCCAGAAAGGTCGGGGCGAGGCTTACAGGAATGAGGGCAAGCAGAGTAAAGGATAATGCGCAGGGCGGTCGAGCGGCCTGTGGGCTCAACTACCGGCAGCATGCGGATCTGGCCGGCTTCATAGTCTTCGCGGTAGAGCCATGCGATCGAGAAGAAATGCGGAAACTGCCAGAAGAAAACGATCGCAAACATCACCAGCGCACCCCACTCCAACTGACCGCGAGCTGCAGTCCAGCCCAGCACACCGGGCATTGCGCCGGGGAAGGCGCCTACGAAGGTGCAGATGGGATGAACCTTCTTGAGCGGTGTGTACGCAGCAAGGTAGACGAGCGCGGTAAGGAGAGAGAGCCAGCCGGTCAACGGATTCAGCGCCAGGCCGAGATACAGCGCGCCACCGACGGTCATCATCAGCCCCACAAGAGCGGCGTGCCACAAAGACATCCGTCCAGCGGGCAGCGGGCGCTGCGCGGTGCGGCGCATGTGGCCGTCGATGTCGTGTTCAATGACTTCATTCAGTGCCGCAGTCCCGCCGGAGACCAATCCGATTCCGACGAGCGCGTGGATCAAATTCCACGACAGGGAAGAGACGCCTGACTTCAGGGATCCGAAATAGTAGCCGCACCAGGCGGTCATGACGACCAGCGTCGTGACACGCAACTTGGTGAGTTCGGCGTAGTCACGCAGCACGGTTGCAAAGCTGCTGCGCGGGAAGGCCAGAGGTTGGGATGCGATGCTCATGCGGCTTGGGGGGTCCGTTCTGTCCCGGGGACGCGTTCTTCAAAAGCGACGGGCACATGTCGCCAGACTTGAATCGCTAAGACGACAGTAGTGGCGAGCAGTAAAGCTCCGACGGCCACGTGGGCCACCGTGGAAATCACCATCGGGAAACTCGGGCTGCAAAGAGTCCTTTGCCCCACGCAACTCGCGTGAGGAAGGCAGTGAAGCCGAGACACAGCTGCGTGATCAGGAGCGACAGCATTATCATTGCGGATCTGCGGACAGCCTCGATCTTCGAGTAGCACCGAGAGAGCGCGAATCGCGGTCCACGTAAGCACGACGGCTACGACTCCGGCATGCACGACGTGCGGCCACCAACTCATGCCTTTGTGCCGGAACATCGCACCCAGGATCAACTGTACGTACAGGACGAAGATGGAAAGCAAGGTCAAAGTAAACAGATGTTGGCCGCCGCGTGTCGAACTCGACCTGTGGCGGTTCTTCTACCCACTTCTGGCCGGTGAACATGGCGATGCATACCGCGATGCAGAAGAAAGTCTGCGCGACTGCAGCGTGGGCGCTCGAAATGGCGGGCGGGAGCAAGAAGAGAACTGTTAGACCGCCGAGAATGCCCTTGCACAATGACCGTGCCGAGCGCTGCCACACTCAAAATGCGCAGCCACCGGCGTCGTTCGGCGCGCCAGGTCCAGATTGCCAGAACGATCGTGAGCAAGCCGACGAATTCGGCCACCATACGATGGCCATGCTCGAATTTCACGCCGCCGACCATGTGCGGCATCTTGTAAAAGGAACCGAAGGTGGTGGGCCAATCTGGAACGGACAGTCCGGCGTCATTGCTGGTAACCAGCGCACCCGCAACGATAAGCAGAAGGGTCACGCAGGCCGTGAAGACGGCGAAAGCGTGGAGTCTGCGATTGTACGGTGTGGCAATGGCCTTCAGAGCGTGCTCCTTGGTCCCGTGAACCGCGGGTCATTTCGGAGAAGTTCTTCCCACGTTTCACATTCCTGGGAGTAGGCCGCACGGCGGGAGCGGCCTACCCTCAGGACGCAGCATTCTAGCAGACGCCGTTATTACATGGCGGCTTTGAAGCTCTGGTCAACAGTCTTACTCTCCTTCGGACCCACAGTCACTTTCTGGTCCTGTTCGCCGAGTTTTTCATGCACGAAGGCGATCGTGTAGTCACCGGGCGGGAGACCTTTGATCTCATACTTTCCATCCGGTCCGGTGACCGCGTAGAAGGGACTCTTCACGACGTTGACGTACATTTTCATCCAGGGATGCTGGTTGCACTTCACCGGCAGCATGACTTCTTCGCGGGCGAAGGTCTTCTCGATGGGAGCAGCTTGCGGAGGTTGCGATTCGTTCCACTCGCGGTTGTCTTTCGGAGTGGGGTGGATGTTGTGCGTGGTGGGGTCGTCGTTTTTGATCTGCACGGTCTGGCCCGCCATCACGCCGAGAACGTGAGGATGGTAGCGGCAGCCGCTCTGGTCGAGGACGACAGGGTCCTTGGGCACGTCGAAGGTACGGCTTCCGAGGCCATCTTTCACGTACACGAAAACATTCGCGAGGCTGCCTTTGTCGACGACAACGGTTTCCGCTTCGTTGGCGCCTTTGCAGGCAGGGTCCTGAGACATGTCGATCTTTTGTGCCTTGGGAGCAGTTCCGTCGAATTTCACGGCACCGCTGACCGATCCAACCGTAGCTTGATCAATGGGTGTGGCTGCGGGCGCGGGGGCGGCCGTCTCACCACCCGCAGGCTGGGACTCGCTGGTTTCTTTCTTGTTACAGGCGGCGAGAAGGATCAGGGCCATGAGGGCGAGCACGCTTAGCATGGCTAACGACGTCTTCGTCATGAGGATGTGCACCTTTCGTGGGGGTTTGGTGTCACTACGCAAACTCACTATTTTATCGCGAACCTCCGGATAAGGTGGCGGTCCTGCGAATTGGCTGTTGGATTCCAGCTACAGGTTTTTTCGTAGTCGGGTTGCTGGCAGTCGAGCGGCCCATCGATGAGGCAACGCGTCGTTGCTCTTCCGGCGTGAGCTGGAAGATGTAGTCGACCAGCAGCTTGGTGTGGTCCTGATCGTAGCCTTTGAAAGAAGGCGGCGTCGGGCCGGCGAAGACCCAATGATCGTTCACGCGATTGAACAAGCCCGACGGCATCGATGTGCCGGGACTGATGGCCTGCGGATCGGTGATCCAGCGCTCCACCCAGTCAGGCTTTAGACGATCTTTCGCCAGCAGGAAGTTGGGCGCGGTGGCGTGCGCGTCATGCTGTGCGTCGCCGGTCGCGTGGCACTTCAGGCAAGGCGCCGCTGTGCTCGAGAACAGGCTGCGCGCCATCTCGGTTTCCTTCGCGGAGAGCGTGGGCACCTGCTCGGGAATGTACGGCATGGGTTGCTGGGAGAGCGCTTGGAAGAAGCGCACCAGCTTGCGCAGTTCGTCGTTGGAGAACGAGAACGTCGGCATGCGGACCTTGAGGTACGAGCGTACGCCATTCCGGTTGGTGTCGGCCTCGCTTAGCGCGGGATTCGTCAGGAAGTTGCGCAACCATTCCGGATTGACGCGCGCGCCTTCGGTGTAAAGCTTGGGAGGCAGCTGCTCTTTCCAGTCCGGATCCTGATATTTCTTCATCTTCATGAGCGAAGAATCCTGGCCGGGGAAGAACTGGTGGCACCCGACGCAGTTGTATTTCGTGACGATCCACCAACCTTCCTGGATGTCGCGGCGCGAATCCTCGGGCTTGTACAGATAGTTGGCGGGCAAGCCGGTTTCCTGGCTACCGAGGAGGAACGTGGTAATCGCCTGCACCTGATCTTTGCTGAGATGGAGATTGGGCATGCGAAGCGCTTCGGTCTCCGACTTGACCATGCCCTTGTCGTAGACTTCAGGCTCGGCAAGTTTGTGCTCGAAGAAGCCCTTATGGTCGTACCACGGGTCTTTTGCCGGGCCCTCGGGCAGGCGCGCGAGGTCTTCAGGATTGGTGATCGGCTCCTTGCCACCACGCTCGGCAGCGTCGGTGTACAGAGCGAAGTCGAGGCGCTCGATCGGCTTGCTGCCTTCGTAAGTGAGCTCGGTGCCGATGCGGCCCTCGTCTTCCATGCCCGAGATTTCGTGGCAGCCGGCGCAGCCGTAGTGCCGTATCCACTTCTTGCCTTCGTCCTTCAGCTTAGGATCGTCCATGAAAGACGCGTCGGCGTAGGCTGAGGGCTCTTGCTTTTTCTGTGTGAGCAGGTAGGTGGCGATGTCCTGCGCGTCCTCGACGCTCAGGCGAAGGCTCGGCATCACCGTCATGTTCTGTACTTGCAGTTCGTGGCCGTCATTCGGGCACTTGCTGTGCTTCAGGTCGAAGACGTAGGGCAAGCCTTTCTTTGCGTAGTCCTCGGGTCCGATGTCTTTCTTCTCATAGGGACAATAAGGACGCGTGCGCTCGCGAGCGTTGTGAATCCAGCGAACGAGATAATCGTAGTTCGCCTTCTCTCCGACGCGCGTAAGATTCGCCGAGAACGTTCCACCCTGGAGATCATCACCTTCGCCAATGGAGTGGCAAGCGAGACAGCCGCGGGTTTCGAATAGCTCTTTGCCGTGATCGGCATTGCCGGGCTTCTGATGAGGCAGGGCATCGGTAAAGCCCGATTGCCACAAGTACGCCGAGATCGCTCTGATCTGTTCGTCAGCTCAGACGGAAGTTCGGCATCTTGGTGGTGGGGCGGAAGTCGCTGGGCTTCTTGAGCCAGACCGGAATCCAGTTTTTATTCAGCTTGAGGCGGGCATCCTTCAGGTTCGGTCCGACTTTTTTCACGTCCTGCATCAGGCTATGCGAGCGAAAGTCGATCTGTTGCAGGCGGCCGTCGATCTTGCTGTTGGCGACCCGGAGGCCCACCGCCTGGTCATTCAGGCGATTCGCTTCTTCGTTGGTCTCGGCCGAATCGGCCTGCTTCTGGAGATAGGCTGATTGCTTGGTATTGTCGCGCTTTTCCTGCTCCAGTTGCTTGAGCTGCTGGTTGAGCGACTGCAGTTCTTCAGGTTCCTTGTCGTAGCCCTCATAGCGATGACAGCCCATACAACCGCGCTGACGGAAGAGGTCTTTACCGTGGCTGATGGTCCAGCCCACCTCGCCGGAAATCAGCATCATGTCGGCAGCGTGACAAGTCTGGCAGCCTGCCTCAACGTTTTGCTTGGTATACAGCGGCCACAGCCAGTGCTCGTAGTTGCCGTGCGCTTTCTCAATGCTGGTAGTCGCACGTCCGTTGCCCTGGTGGCAGGGAGAGCAGCCAAATTTGTCGGGATCGTGAACCTGCAGTAGTTCCTTGGAGGGATGGCTGACGAAGGCCTTCGCATAGTCGTCGGGCTGCTTCGCTCCCTTGGGGCTTAACGATGCAGCCGTCAGCTTCAATGGTTCGCGAATGCCGATGTGGCACGACTCGCAGCGGTCAACGATGTTGGCCTCAGCCACGTTGATTTGCACGATCGCGGGATCGAGTTCCGTAACCTTCCTCTCAAGGCCGGCAATCTGCGTCGGAGTGAGGTCGACCATGTGATCTGCGACATACTCATCCATGGCCGCTTTGGCTGCGGTTACGGGCTTAAGAGTGTCCCCGAGTTCGGCATTCAGCTTGCCGCGTTGGTCCTTGAGGTCGTTGTAGGTTTCTTCGAGTTGCGTGAAGTTGTATTTCTGTTTGCTGCCGTCGGGATACTCGACGGTCGCGAGCTCTGCTTTGTACTTGTCGAGATCTTTCTGGATGCTCTGCTTCGAAGACTGGCTTGTGCTGGTTTCAATCTGGTAGGTGAGCGCGTTCACGTAGGCGCGACGATCGGTGAAGACGTTCTGTACGGCGAGAATCTTCGCGCTGAGATCACCAATCTGTTTCTGCAGTTCCTTCGCCCGCGGGGAGGCTTGCTGGCTGGCTTGATCCAGAGTCTGTTTCAGTTTCTGATAGTCGGAACTATCCTCGACTTCCTTTTGCGAGGCGGCAGACTTCGAGCGCGCCGTGTTCAAAAATCCCGTGTAGCGCTGTTTCCACTCGTGCTGATAAGCCTTCCACGGCCGCATGCCAAAGGCTTCGTCCCATAGCGCCCAGAGCAAGGTCGCCATCAGGATGACGGTGGCGATCATGTAGTGCCACGCGTACGACTTGTTAACGATCGGGTCGTTCTCGGGGACTGGTTTGTCGGGCACCGCTTCCTCCGGAGTTAGTCGTCAGTCGCTAGTCGCAAGTCTTCAGCCTCGCATCAGCCAGTCGTTCGGTCGTCTCGCGACAGGTCGTCTTTCGCTGACGACTGACGACCTGAGCTGACGACTAAACATTGAACCAGGGCGTAATCCATACGTACTTGATGTGCCACAGCAGGCGCAGCATCATCTTTAGCGGCAGAGCCACCATGATCAGCAGGAAGACCTGCATGATGGAGAACTGCAGCAGGCTCATGCGCTGATAGTCTTTCGGCATGCGCTGCCGGAAGAACGAGTAGACCAGGAAGCCTCCAACCGCGAAATATCCGCCCACTACGATGGCGCCGAAGATTCCTTTACCCAAGTTCGAAGTGATTCCAAAGAGGTCGGGCAAGTCACGGTTTACTTCATAAATGAGACGGTTGTGATCCCATGTTTGCCCTGGCCAGAACCACTGCCAGCCAGGGCCTCGTATGAAGGTGCCGATGATGATCATCGCCACCCACAGAACGATGAAGCCAAACAGAAATGTGGAGATCGCGAAACGGCGCTGCTTCCAGGTGTAATAGCCGCTGCCCATCGGATTCGTATCTATATAAGGAATGACCATCAGGCCGACGATGATCAGAGTGGGCATCACCACGCCGGCGATCCACGGATCGAAGTAGACCAGCATCTCCTGCAGGCCGAGGAAGTACCAGGGCGCCTTGGCCGGATTCATGGTCAAGTTGGGATTTGCGGGTTCTTCCAGTGGAGCGTTCAGCGTGATCGACCAGACCATCAGAATGATCGTGACGATGATGGCGGCGAGGAACTCGATGCGCAGCAGGAACGGCCACACGTGGACTTCTTTTTGCCAGCCAGCTTTGAACGGCCAGGTTTTGCGATGATGCGTCTTCGCGAGCGCGGCGTCGCCTTCGAGCTGGACGATGAGTTGATCGTTGGCATGGGCCTGCTTCCAGGCCAGATAGATGTAGAAGCCCAGGAGAGGGATCAGGCCGACGATCGGGACGTTGTCCGGGGCTGAGATGATTTCCCAAAGCTGACGCCAGTCCATGCTTGCTCCTCGTGTTGATCCTGGGAGAGGGCGATATGCCCTCTCTGACAGCCGGCGAGACGCCGGCGCTACAAACTATCCGCCGGCAGCGGTCGGTCCTCTTCGCGGTTTGTCGGCCTCGGCTTCCAGGATGACTGGAGCTGGACCAGAGATGCCGCCGTCTTTTCGCACGCGCCAGAAGTGCACAATCATCAGTATCGAGGCGACGATCGGGATGCCGATGCAATGCCAGATGTAGGAGCGCAGCAGCGCGTTCGCGTCGACAATCGATCCGCCCAGCAAGCCGAAGCGTACGTCGTTATAAGGTGTCATGCCTAGCTGGGAGCCGAAGGGACCTTCGTGTCCTAGCAGCGGCGTGGCGCGCGCCATGTTCGTGCCTACCGTCACGGCCCAAAATCCCAGCTGATCGTCGGGGAGCAGATAGCCCGTGAAGGAGAGCAGAAGCGTGAACACCAGCAGCAACACTCCGATATTCCAGTTGAACTCACGTGGCTTCTTGTACGAGCCCGTGAGGAATACGCGGAACATATGCAGCCACACGCCGATCACCATCAGGTGAGCGGCCCATCGATGCATGTTGCGCAACAGCTTGCCGAAAGGGACGTCGTGCTCGAGGTAGAGGACGTCGCGAAAAGCCTGCACCTTCGACGGGTGGTAGTAGAACATCAACAGCACGCCCGTGAAGGTGAGCACAATAAAGAGGTAGAAGGTGATGCCACCCATGCCCCAGGTGTAACTGTAGCGGACGGCGTCCCGATTGATCTTCGCGGGGTGCAGGTGGAGGAAGACGTTCGAGAGCACACCCAACGCGCGGTTGCGTGGCGTGTCGTCGTGCTTGTGCCGGAAGATCGAGGTGTAGACCTGAGTCTTGGTGGGATCCTTCAGGCCCTCGACCTGCTCTTTGACCTTCGCCGGGATGTCCGTCTTCAGGGACTGGACGTCGTCTTTGACCCGATCAACTAAGCCGACGCGACCGCCGTTTTTTCCGTTTTGTTTATCTTCAGGCATTCGATCCTCGTACTTCCTGCAACCTGCTGTTTCCCGGGCGAGGGAAGATGCCCTCGCGACTGCCGGCGGGACACCGGCGCTACTACTCTAGGCTCGTAACCACGCCCCGGTGGCTCCGTCGCCATCGTTGAACTGGCTGGGTTGTCCCTTCGGCCACTGGTAGAGCTTGGCGACATCGACCAGGATCTGGCCGTCGGGAGCGAACTCAACATGGGCGCGATCCATGGGCCTGGGCGCGGGCCCTTCGAAGTTGATGCCTTCGCTGTCATAACCACTTCCGTGGCAGGGACACTTAAACTTGTTTTCGCTGGGCTTCCAGTCAGGAGTGCAGCCCGAGATGTGTACAGCGCGCGTAGATCACGAACAATCGGTCGGGAGTGCGATCGACCCAGATGCGGTACTTCTGCTGCCACTTGGTGTCGACACCCAACGCGTACTCGGAAGGGTAGCCGATCTTGAACGACGTGCGCGGCTCGAACAGGGTGCGCGGCAGAAAGAAACGAAAGAAAGCGAGGAACCACGCTCCCAGAAAGGCGCCAATGCCGATCCAGGCCAGGCGCCGTCGGCGCACATCGACGGCGGAATTCTCAGGTCCGACCGCGGCAATCCCACCGGCAGCGGCCGCTTTCGACGTTCCAACCGCGGGCGTGCCGACGTACTTGGTCGCCGGCGCGCTGGTTGCCGCCTTGGTCGCCTCCGGATTCTGTTTGACCGGATCGGTCTCCGGACCCGCCATGAGTTCCTCCTGTCCAGTTTCTAACGTTGGCCTAATCGGCAGCCATGAGCGGCGCCGCTACTCCGCTCTCCTGATTTGATATGACCAGGTCAACGGGTTCGTCCACCGCGCGCAAAACCAACTGTGCGAGGGCGTTGATGAATTTCGGTGAATCATTCAGACCTTCGGTCATCTCAAACTGGCGGATGCCGAGATGAGCGGCTTCGTCGCGAGCTTCGTGGTCGATCTCGCCGAGCGTTTCCACGTGGTCCGATACGAAGGAGACCGGGACCACACAGACGTCGCGGACCTTTTCTGCGGCCAGATCACGCAGCGTTCGATGAAGGGAGGGCTGCAGCCACCTGCTGGCGCCGACCTTGCTCTGATAGCAGAGCCGGTGCGAGTTCGGCCAGCGTCCCTGGTGCATCAGCAAGCGCACGGTTTCCTCGATCTGCCGCTGGTAGGGATCGCCCTTGTCGATGATGGACTGTGGCAGGCTGTGCGCGCTGAAAACGATCTCCGGGCGCCTGGGAGTTGGGAATCGTGCCAGGGCCGTGTCGATCTTCTCCACCAGTGAAGCCAGGTAAAGTTCATCACGATAAAAGCTTCCTACTCGACGCACGGGAATATCGTCACAGAAATGGCGATTCCACTCGTTCAGGCTGCTGCCCGTGGTCGTGCTGGAGTAATGCGGGTAAAGGGGCAGAAGGACGATCTCGTCGCAGTTTGCCGCTCTCACTTCTTCGATCGCTTCCGTGATGAACGGGTGCCAGTAGCGCATGGCCACGAAACATCGGGCAGGAGTGCCGAGGGACTCGAGCCGGGACTCGAGCGCTCTTGCCTGGGTCTCTGTGAATTTCCGGATGGGCGAGCCGCCACCGATTACGGAGTAGTGATGCTGAACTTTCTTGGCGCGAGTAGTGGCGATCAGTCTGGCCAGAGGCCTACGTCCAATGCGGGCAAAAGGGAAGTCGATAATATCGGGATCGCAGAAAAGGTTGAAAAGAAAAGGTTGAATGGCATCCAGCGTGTCGGGTCCGCCGAGCTGGAACAGGACTATCCCTAAACACCTCTCAGTTCGTGACATCCCCACAGTGTCCCCAGAAGGCGACCGGATGTTAACTCGTTTGAGCGCAGCGCGTCAACGTCGGAACTCAAAGATTCAAAGCGCAACTGCGTCCGTCGCACGACGACCAAATGTGACTCGATCAGTCCATATCCTCTAGTGGCAAATTGTGCTTCACCGCGAACATCGCGAGTTCCAGCCGAGTCGAGACTCCGGTCTTGTCGAAGATGTTGCTCAGATGATGCTTCACCGTGTCTTCGCTGATGCCGAGTCGGTTCGCAGTCTCTTTATTCGTTCTTCCCGACACTACCGCGGATACGATTTGTAATTCGCGACGAGTGAGGCCGAATGTCTTAGTACTCGGCTGCTGCTTTGACATCTCCGACTTCAAGTAACGATCCAAGTTGGGCACTTGCTCCAGTCCAACCCAGTAGCCACCGGCAATGACGGTTCGAATCGCTGTCAGAAGCACCTGGGTCGCAGAAGCTTTCATCACCAGGCCACGCGCACCTAAATTGAGAGCAGCTGTGATCTGTTCCGGTTTCGCGTCCGCAGTCAGCACGATGATGCGTGTGGAGATATTTTCGCCATCTGCATGCAGTTGGGTCAGCGTTTCCAAGCCCGGGTGTTCGGGCATGGACAAGTCAAGCAGAAGAATATCGGGGGAAAGTTTGCGTACTTGTGAGGTAGCTTCTATGCCGTCCGAGGCCTCGGCTAGCACCTTCAACCCCGCCGCTTCCAAGAGACGTCGGAGGCCATCGCGCACTATCGCATGATCGTCTGCGATGACAATGGTGACGGGCTTGGTTCTGTCGTTTCCGGACACTGGCGATTCCCAAGGTTAGTGTGCGCGCGATGCCTCGGGAGCGGTTTGTTCCGCGCTAGCCTGCTCCATCTCTTCGATCACCGCGTCTGCAAATTCTGACGTACCTGCCTTCCCGCCCACGTCTCGGGTTAACTTATCTCGTGTGCGGTAAACCTTCTCCAGAGCGTTGCGAATCTTCAGAGCCGCTTCGGGTTCACCGATGTGACGGAGCATGAGTAAGGCGGAGCGCACCACCGCCGTCGGATTGGCAATGTTCTTCCCGGCAATGTCGGGCGCGGATCCGTGTACGGCCTCGAAGATCGCGCACTCATGCCCGAAATTTGCGCCCGGAACCAGGCCTAGCCCGCCCACCAGCCCAGCGCACAAATCGGAAACAATGTCGCCGTAAAGATTTTCGAGCAGCAGCATGTCGTATTGGTACGGATTCATCACCAACTGCATACACGTGTTATCCACAATGTGCTCACCGTAGGTGATTTCCGGGTACTCCTTGGACACGTTGCGGGAGCAGCGCAGAAAGAGCCCGTCGGACATCTTCATGATGTTCGCCTTGTGAATGCAGTGGACTTTCTTGCGGCTGTTCTTGCGGGCATATTCGAAGGCGAAGCGCGAAATGCGTGTAGAGGCCTTTTCGGTGATGATCTTCAGGCTCTCCACTACGCCGGGGACCACTTCGTGCTCGATGCCCGAGTAAAGACCTTCCGTATTCTCGCGCACGACGATCAGATCAATGTCGGGATAACGGGTCGGGATATGGGGCAGATTTCGAACCGGCCGGAAGTTGGCGAACAATTCAAAACGCTTGCGCAGTTCCACGTTAATGCTGGAAAAGCCTCCGCCGATGGGGGTGGTGACCGGGCCTTTCAGCCCAACACGTGTGCGTTCGATGGAGTCGTTCAGCTCCTTTGGAATGTATTCCTTGTATTTTGCAAACGCCTCGGCCCCAGCCTGAAAGCTCTCCCATTCGAACTTCACGCCGGTGGCTTCGAGAATGCGAACGGTCGCTCCGGTCACTTCGGGGCCGATGCCGTCACCGGGGATGAGGGTAATGCGATGAGCCATAAATTCCATTCCGTGATCCGGCTGAATGATTGCGGAATCCTAGGTCAACTCTTGGTAACTGGTTTGACGCGAACCTCTTGAACGTCTTTGGTCTTCACCAGATCTTTCAGTTCCGACATGAACTCTTGCACGTCCTTGAAATCGAGGTACACCGAGGCAAAGCGTACGTAGGCAACTTTGTCATAGCGGCGCAGACGGCTCATGATCAGTTCACCGACTTCGCTGGTCTTTCGCTCTCGTTCCGGAGACTCGATGACGAAGCCCTCTGCTTCGTTCACGATCTGCTCCAGTTTGCTAATCGGTACTGGCCGTTTCTCGCAAGCGCGCAGCAGGCCGTTCAACACCTTCTGGCGATCGAATTTCTCGCGGCGGCCATCCTTCTTGACCACCATGTAGGGAATTTCGTCGATGCGTTCATAGGTGGTGAAACGCTTGCCGCATTTCAGGCACTCGCGACGGCGGCGAATCGACTCGGCCTCTTTGCTTTCGCGCGAGTCGACGACTTTATCTTCCAGATGGCCGCAAAAAGGACACTTCATGGCGCTTATCGACCGGGGTTAAGTACTTGTGGCTCGGTAACTTCGCATTGTAACAGGCGGCGCAGAGGAGAGGACTGGCCGGAAACCAGCCGGTAATCAGGGTTTTCGCGAATCTAGGCTGCAGAACTATCGGATGTAGAGGTGGCCTCTTCGGCCTGATGACTCTCGGCGGAGAGTTTTCGTAACGAAAGCCGTTCACGATGGGCCAGAAGCAGGCCAAGCGGGATTACCGCGACAAAAGTGACGAGCCACAGCATGATGCCGCAGCTCGCTGCCAATTCGTGGGGAACCCCAAAAATGTGCTCGAGAGCCGCAATGGTGGCCAATTGCGATCCCCCACCAACTCCCGGCAACTGGATCAGCGAGCCCACCATGCTGGAGCCCATCAGAAGAAGCACCTGGGTCTGTGGGATTTCAAGTTTTTCGGCGCTATAGGCATGTGTGACCTCCTTGTAGGCGACGGCGATGATGGCCCACATCAAAACCGAAACGCCAATAAGAAGCAGGAGGGACTTCTTGTTGTGAATTGTGTTCAGACCACTACGGAATTCGCGGATGCGAAGGGCGATGCGATGCCCGAGGTTGGCGGCCACGTGCGCAAAACGTTTCTCGACCCAGCCGGCCAAGGCTTCGCCACTGCGATGAACGGCGATCGCACCCAGGGTGAGCAGAACCACCAGTGCCATGAAGATGAGGCCAACCTTCTGAAACCCTCCGTAATACGCCAGGCGTTTTGGGGCCGTGGCAAAGAAGGCGGCCAGAACCAACAAGACCGTAAAACCGCCGATGTCGAAAATACGCTCCACCGCCCATACGGCGAGTTGCGACGAGAACGACAAATTGTATCGTTTTGCGATGAGATAGGGGCGGATCAGCTCTCCCGGGCGGCCCAGCAGGGCCAGCCCCGTAAATCCGATTATGGTGGGCGCCACCAGTTGTACCGCCGACGCATCTGGACGCACAGGCTGCAAGAAGATTTTCCAGCGCAGCGCGCGCAGCACGTAAGCAATGTAGATCAGCGCAATGCCGTGAAGGATGTGGTACTTGCTGACGTTATGCGTCTGTCTCAGGAACAGGTCCCAGTCGAAATTCCCCCACGTACGGAATTGCATGTAAACCAGGGACACCAACACGATGAACGCGATTCCAGTAAGAAGAGCGCGCTTTTTATCCATGAAAGAGAGAGGCCCCGAGGGTGATTTCTATGGCTGGCGATTGCAGAGCACAACACAAGGTAAACGACTCAGGGGCAGGGGTCAACGCAAGTCGTCGGTCGTCAGTCTTCAGTCGTCAGGAATCAGCTGGCAGCGATCGGTGGTCAGCCTTCAGTCCACAGCCCCGGGGAGAGGACGTCGTTGATGGGGACTGGAGAGCAAGGACTAACGATTCGACGTAACCAGGAGCAATTAGAGTCGAGGAATGAGTCCTTAGCTAACGACTGAAGACGGACAACTGAAGACTGAAGGTAGCTAGTTTCCGGTTGCTTGTGCGGTGCGTTTTGCAGTCGCCGCCGTCTTCGTCGCGGGCTTTTTCTGGGCGAGCTTGGCAGCGTTCTCGGCTTTCTGTTGGGCCAACTTCTTGCGGTTGAAGTCGCGGACAATACTGGCTACGTAGTGCCGCGTCTCGCGGTAGGGGGGCACTCCTCCATATTGTTCGACTCGATGAGGCCCTGCGTTGTAGGCAGCCAGCGCCTTAATCAGATCAAAGTTATAGCGTTCGAGGAGTTCGCGCAGATAGCGGGTGCCGCCGTCCACATTGGCTTCGGGATCGAAGGCATTGGGAACCCCGAGCTTGGAGGCCGTGCCCGGCATCAACTGCATCAAGCCCTGTGCGCCTTTGGGGGACACCGCGTGCGGGTTAAATCCACTCTCCGCGCGGATGACACTGTCCAACAGATCGGGATCCAGCCGATAGCGATCGCTGGCTTCGGCTACGGCCTGATGAACGTCCACCTTGGGCGCCGGGGCTAGCTTTGTGGCCTGCGCCGCAGGAGCAACCGGGGTCTGCGTAGTCTCGACTGGCTCGGAGACAGGCGTCAAATCCGGCTCGATCCGTTCAATCTCGGCTGTGGGAATGTCCATATAGCTGCTCTCGTCGGACGCACTGGGGTACAGGCGAGTGTTCGCCCCAATCAACACCCTCCGCTCGTGGCGGATCGTGAACCCGTTGCGCAGGACTGCTACCTCGGAAGCCGAGGCCGCAGCCGCAATTCCGCATAGAAGTAAAAGGAGGCCGAGTTTGGCTTTCGCACTCATCAATGATCAACCGCAGAACAGCCAGCTCACAGCAGACACTTGGGGGAGACGACGCAGAAGCAATTGCATGAAGAATGCCTAAGTCCGTACGGCAGACCCGCTTAGTACAGGTTCCAGGGCGGCGGCGACGCCGTTCTGGTCATTGGGCAAAGTTACCTTCCAGCCCCGACCCCGCAGGTCCTCGGACGCATTTCCCATGATAACCGGGTATCCGGCAAACGCAAGCATTTCTATGTCGTTGTAATTGTCTCCGATGGCCATGACCTGTTCCCGAAGGATACCCCTGTGCTTGGCCCAGCGTTGGAGCGCATGGCCCTTGGAACAGTCCTTATTCAGGACGTCCACAATGGAGAGGTCGCGGGCGGGGTATTCCGTACGCAGAACCGTGATTTCATCGGCCAAACGGCATGACTGGAGGGCCGCCAGCGCGTCCTGCATCCGGGGAATTGGGCCACAAAACATAGCCTGGACTGGGTCGGTGATCAGAGCGTCTTGCACCGGGATGACAAAGTCGATGAATTCCAGATTCTTTTCCAGCCAGCGCCGGATGCTATTTTCCAGGTCGTTCAGGTGTTCGAGCACGATGGCGCCCTTGCCGCGTTTATCAAAGGTCAGGACCGTGTTGCCGCGAAACTCCAGCATGGCTTGGCACAACTCCCGGCAGACCTGGGAAGGCAGCAAGTCCCGATAGAAAGTCTCTCCTTGCAATGACCGGGTGATCGCTCCGTTGGAGCTGATCAGCCAGAGATCGAATCCCAGTTGCTGGGCGATGGGCAAGGCAAAGTCGTGACGCCGTCCCGTGACCAAGGCTACTTCAATGCCGGACTCACGGGCGCGGCGCAGCGCGGTCATATCGGCGTCAGAAATCTGAAACTGAGGATTAAGAAGGGTGCCGTCGATATCGAGTGCTAGCAGGCGGATGGAAGGGGTGACCACAGTAGATTTTACCATTGGGAAACAGCGGTTCCACCGCTATATCGCGTGCTATATTGCGGACGCGCATGGGTATTTTCAGTGCATTTCTGAATCCGTGGAGCTTCCTGGTGGTCGCGCTCGCGATCATCCATTTCATCCGACGCCGGCCGGATACGTACTGGATCTACATCATTCTGTTCCTCGGACCGTTGGGGGCAACAATTTATCTGTTAGTTGAGGCTCTGCCGGATCTCGGACTGTTGCGCCAATCGTTCAAAGTGCTTCCACGGCGGCGACGCATCCGAGAATTGGAAGCAGCCGTTCTTGATAACCCTTCAGCCGGAAATTATGAAGAACTGGCAGACCTCTACATGGAGGACGGGAATTTTGCCAAGGCCCGTGCGTGCTACGACAAGGCTATCTCGTCGCGCACCGATTCACCCGACCCTTTCTATCGTCGAGGGGTGTGCGAGGTTCAGTTGGCAGATTTTGCCGCGGCTCTCCCGGATCTGGAGCGGGTGGTTCAGCAGGATCCCGGATACGACTTCCATCGCGCGCGGGGACTGCTGGCCCACGCCTACGCGAACACGGCGCAGCCGGAGAAAGCCGACAAACTATTCCAGCAGGTGACGATCATTTCCACGCTCTCCGAGACCTACTACAACTACGCAAGCTTTCTTGCAGCCCAGGGGCGGAAGGAAGAGGCGCGCGAGTGGGCCAAGAAAATTCTTGCCAAGAAACCCACCATGCCCGGATACCTGCGTCGCCGCGAGCGCCCGTGGTTCCGGAAAGCGTCTGGCCTCCTGGCTCGCCTGAGCATCGCCTGACACCGAGCGGCGGATGTTAGACTTTCAACCTCCATGCCTCGTATCACCCATCTTGAATGCACCAGGTGCGGACAGAAGCTAAGTGCGGATACTCCCCAGACAGTGTGTCCGAAAGATGGCGGAGTGCTTTATGCCCGATATGATCTAAAGGCCATCAAAGGTACGTTCTCCCCGGCGCAGCTGACAGGTCGGGCATGCACGATGTGGCGTTATGCGGACGTAATGCCTGAGGCCGAACCGGTCTCCCTGGGCGAAGGCTTTACTCCCATGTTGCCTAGCCGTGAGCATCCAAACGTTTACATAAAGGATGAAGGTTTAAACCCGACCGGTTCCTTCAAAGCTCGCGGGCTCTCCGCCGCTGTCACTATGGCCAAGTATTACGGTCTGAAGAAGCTGGCCATTCCTTCGGCGGGAAACGCGGCCGGTGCGTTGGCGGCCTACGCTGCAGCCGCCGGCATCGAAGCGCACATCTTCATGCCCAAAGACGTCCCCATGGCAAACCGCATCGAATCCGAATACTACGGTGCGCACGTCACACTGGTCGATGGTCTCATCAGCGACTGCGCCCGCATGGTCGGTGAGCGCAAGCAGATCGAGGGTTGGTTCGACGTCTCCACTCTCAAGGAACCGTTTCGGGTGGAAGGCAAGAAGACCATGGGCTATGAAGTAGCCGAACAACTCGGTTGGCGTATGCCACAGGGCATCATCTATCCAACGGGCGGGGGCGTCGGGATGATCGGCATGTGGAAGGCGTTCGACGAGATGGAGCAACTGGGCTGGATCGGTACGGAGCGCCCACAGATGATAACTGTGCAGTCAGCGGGTTGCGCTCCGATTGTTAAAGCATGGGATGAGGGCAAGACAGCGGCCGAGATGTGGCCAAACGCGGCCACCAAGGCTGCCGGTCTCCGAGTTCCCAAGGCTTATGGGGACTACCTTATCCTGGACATTTTGCGGCAGAGCGGCGGTGCGGCCGTGGCGGTTACTGACGAAGAAATCTTAGATGCCGTGCACCACTGGGCTCGCGTCGAAGGTATCTTCGCGGCGCCTGAAGGAGCGGCAGCTTTAGCGGCGTATCGCAAATTGCGCGAGAATGGATTCTTCGATGGCGAAGACACAGTAGTCCTCTTTAATACGGGCACGGGGCTGAAGTATCTGGACACAATGGAGGATTCCCGGCAGCACTCGCGTGAGAAGTTACCGACCTCGCGGCAGATCGCCGGGATCATCGGACCGTACTAGGACCAGGACCAGTCTTCAGTCGTCGGTCTCGGCCTTCAACCATCATTGCGATTTCTGCTTTAATCGAAAATAGTGTAGGTCAGGGTATGACTGAGCGGTTGTATTATCGCGATCCTTTTCTGTACGAGTTCGATGGCGAAATCACAGAAGTTGTGCCGGCCACGGAAATCAACCACCGTCATGGAGTGTTCCTCGATCGCACGGCGTTTTATCCCACCAGCGGTGGGCAAGTGCATGACACCGGCTGGATCTCGTCGGATTCTGCCAAACTGCGCGTTGCCGAAGTCGTTGAAGCGGAAGATGGACGGGTCGTCCACTACCTCGAAGCTGACAAACCGCCCGAGCGCGGAACCCGCGTTCGCGGCCTGATCGACCCGGCACGCCGACGTGACCACATGCAACAGCACTCCGGACAGCATGTGCTTTCGGCGGCGTTCGTCCGACTGTTCGATATGCCAACCGTTTCCTTTCATATGGGAGACGACTACTGCTCGATTGACCTGGATACCCCCGCTCTCAGCGCGGAGCAGGTGGAGCGAGCCGAATTGCTCGCGAACCAGGTCGTGCAGGAGAACCGCCCGGTGGAAATCAAGTTCGTTACCCAGGAGGAGGCGCAGAACCTGGGTCTGCGCAAACCGCCGCGAGCGGACAAAGATGAGCTGCGCCTGATCGACATCCACGACTTCGATCTTTCTGCGTGCGGCGGGACGCATGTTGGAGGTACGGGGCAGATCGGCTGCATTCTACTGCGCAAGACGGAAAGGGTTCGGCAAGGCTGGCGCGTGGAATTTGTCTGCGGCCAACGCGCCGTGGCCACCGCACGACGCGACTACACGACTCTCACGGAAGCCGCCGGCCTCTTTTCTAGTCACATCTGGGATCTTCCACAACAAGTGCGGAAATCGCTCGAGGAACTGCGGGCTGTGCGCAAGTCAGGCGAGCATCTTTTGGAAGAGCTCGCCGAGTTGCAAGCGGCTCGGCTGCTGGCGGATGCGGTTCCGCTGCAATGGGCGCAAGTTCATTGTGCGGATTTTTTCCGATCGAGACCTGACTTTCATCCGGCTCCTGGCCCAGAAACTCACTCGCCTTGAGGTCAATGTGGTAGCACTGTTAGCGGCAACTTCCGAGCAAGCATCGTTAGTCTTCGCGCAATCCAAGGGAATGCCGTTCGATATGGGAGCACTGCTCAAGGAATCCTTGGCTGAGCTTGGCGGGCGGGGTGGCGGGAGTAGGGACATGGCGCAGGGCGGCGCTCCTCGGACAAAGATGGTGGAAGATGCTCTAGAGAAGGTCGCTGCGCGATTGCAGGCCTAGCCCTCGGTATGTCGGCAAGACATTCCTGCCGCGTAGCTGCCTTCCGAGTTCGAGCCCATCTTCGTGCTACATTGCCCTGAGAGATCTCGATGGAGCAACGCCTCATACTCGTTAACCTGCTGCTCAAATTGGGTGTGGCGGCGGCTGTGTCGAGCGCGTTGGTTCGGTCGCTTGAGTTCAAGAAACTGCTCTTCCGCGAAGAGCGCACCACCGCGCAAAAAATCTACCTGGTCCTTTGGTTCGGAATCCCCATCGCCTTGGGCGTGTGGATTCGTCTCATACAGAAGAGTTTTTCAGCGGGTGATCTATCCTTTGAGACGACACTCCTGCTGGGCGTGATCGGCGGTCGATTGACCGGTGTACTGGGTGGCGCCCTGATCGCGTTTCCCGCTCTTCTCCACGGCGAATGGGCGACCCTCCCTTTCAACGTCCTGTGTGGCTTCATCGCCGGGCAGCTGCGCAGCCTTTCGCCCGACAAGGAAGAAATCTGGTCCTTCTCCCCGTTTATCGATCTCAGTATCTATCGCTGGATTCGCCGGAATCTCCCCAAGCCCCGTTTGTTCGACTGGCAAATCATGTTCTTCGTCACCATCGTTGCGCTGCGCTTTATGCATGGCGAACTGGCGCACTATTTCCCATGGACAACCTTCACCATGGAGAGTCCAAATCGATGGGTGGAGGCGGCGATCTATGCCACTTCGATCATGGTGATCGGGACGGAGTTGAAAATCTTCGGCGGCGTGCGCATTCAAATCAAGCTCGAAGAACAAGAGCGCTTGCTGTTGCAGGCTCGCATGGAAGCGCTGCAGAACCAGATCAACCCGCACTTCCTCTTCAACACGCTGAACTCAGTTTCGTCTCTGGTACGCTTTGATCCGGATACTGCGCGCGAACTCATCATCAAGCTGGCAACTATCTTTCGACGGTTGCTGAATAGCTCCGAATCGTTCGTCCCCCTGCGAGATGAAGTCGAGTTCATCGACAACTATCTCGATATCGAAGTGGTGCGTTTCGGCCGAGATAAACTTCAGGTCGTGAAAGAACTCGAGCCCAAGTCGCTGGAGGTAATGGTCCCTTCGATGTTGCTTCAGCCGCTGGTCGAGAACTCAATCAAGCACGGGCTCTCCTCTAAAGTGGAGGGCGGAAGTATCTACCTCCGCAGCCGTTTGAGTAGTAAAGACCTGGTTGTTGAAGTGGAAGACGATGGCGTTGGCATGGGCGCCGCGCAGTTGCTGGAAAAGCCGAACGGACTCGGCGGCACGGGGATCGGAATGGCGAATGTTGCCGAACGGCTGAAGGTGCTGTATGGCGACACTGCCAAGATGACGATCGACAGCCGTGACGGGAAGGGCACTCTGGTTCGCCTACGGTTACCCGTGCTCCAGGAAGGCGACGGTGTTCCAGCTGCGCTTACGAAGAGTGTTCCAGTACCCGCCGGTAAAATTCCTCATACTGAGGAATGATCTTGCTAGCGCAGAAGCGGGACTGTGCCATCGCGCGCGCCTGTTGCCCCATCTGCTTCAGCCGCTTTTCATCGCTGAGCAAGTCGATGGCGTATTGCGCCATCGTGTCGACGTCCCCAACGTCGGCGAGATAGCCGCTTTCCCCATGGTCGATGACCTCCGGAATACCACCTACCCGCGTGGCAATCGGGACTACCTTGCACGCCATCGCTTCGAGTGCGGCCAGACCGAAGGATTCCAGTTCGCTCGGTAACAGCATCACGTCGGAAATCGCGAGTTTTTCCTGCACTCGGTCCTGCTTGCCAAGGAAGATCACGTGATCGTGAATACCTTTTTGCACGGCCAGCCACTCGGCCTTGGATCGATCGGGCCCATCGCCGATCAGCAGGAGCTTGGAGGGAACCTTCCTGCGGACCCTGTCAAAAATCTCGACCACGTCGGTGATGCGTTTCACCGGACGGAAGTTGGAAAGATGCACGAGTATTCGTTCATCCGCCGAAGCGTATTCCTCGCGCCGTCTTACCGCTTCTTCATCGCGAATATAAACATCACAATTTACGAAGTTGTAAACGACTTCGATGTGATTCTTAATGTCGAATTCCTTGAGCGTTTTCTCACGCAAGTATTGCGAGATCGAGGTCACCCCGTCACTTTCCTCGATCGAATAACGGGTGATGGGCAGATACGAGCGGTCGAGTCCGACCAGTGTGATGTCAGTGCCGTGCAGGGTGGTGACGAAGGGAAGCTTGCGATGGGACGGGCCAGCGGCCAGCATCTGCCGCGCGAGCAGCGCGCTGACCGAGTGCGGGATGGCATAGTGCACGTGCAGAAGATCGAGTTCGTAAAGTTCGGCCACCTCGGCCATACGCGTAGCCAGAGCGAGATCGTACGGTGGATAGTCGAAGAGTGGGTAACGGGAGACTTCGACCTCATGGTAATGGATATGCGGCTGGGGTTCGGTTAGCCGAATCGGCTGCGCGTACGAAATAAAGTGAACGTCGTGCCCGCGCTGCGCCAACTCCAGACCCAGTTCAGTGGCTACTACCCCGCTGCCACCGTAAGTGGGATAGCAGGTGATCCCAATCTTCATGCCGCCTTCTCCAAAGACCTGTCGATTCGATGGCCGTAGGGCGCTCGCGATTCAGATTTTACTCTGCTTCCCACACGTTCACTTTGAGATGGGGTTATGTCAGTGCAGGGCTCTTAACTACTCGGAGGCTTTTCGTTCGAAGGTGTTGACCATCAACGGATCGATCTTGTCGAAGTGAGCCTGCATTCGCTGCTTCGTCTCCGGCGGCAGGCCGATGAACTCGACACCGTTTCCAACTCCGGGATCACTGGTGCGAACGACCGCAGAGGTTGTAATCTTTTCGGAGTCGATCCAGAACTCGACGCGCAGCATAGTGCCAACCGCCAGCGGAAGAATCGATTCGACATAGCACCCGTTGCCGCTGACATCGGTAGCATTGACGCGCATGGGAATTTGAACCCGTTCATCGCGTATCTCGAGTGGGAAGTCGACGCGGTGACGCGCAAAGCGCCGGCGGTTGTTTGGTTCGATGGGGGCAGCTAACTGGTCAGGTGACAACTCATTCTTCCACGGGCAATCCTGGCCAGTAACGATCTGGACCCCGGCCTGAATCTTCTGTAGAGGTCCGCTGTCCATAACCCAGATCACTTTGCAACGAGTTTTTCGCTCATCGTACTGCAGGCCGATGACGTCACCCACCTTCGGTTCATTCTCCAGTCCTACCAGTAGTGCCCCTGAGCTGCTGATGTTGCGCGCGCGAACATGCTGGGAAAACGTCCGCCCATTGGAAGCCATGCCCCAGACGCGTACGGAAAGGTCAGCGAGAACTCGGGGATCGGGTCGGCCCTGGCTCATAATAGATAATAGATAGAAGAGAAATTCCTCTCTAGGCCCATGATATCGCGACCGTGGGTCGTTGGCGGTTACGGAAGTTACCCATTGGTACCCAGGAAGGTCCCGGTAAGTCCGAAATTTGGACACAGCTCAGAGCTCGCGATAGGAGATTAACTCGACTCCCCGATTGGAGAGGGTCTCGCGCGTCTGGGCCGAAGTTAATATGGCTAACTCCTGCTGGCGCGACTCCCGCAGGCGTGTGGGTGTGGAACGAAGATCGTCGTCCACATACCCTGGATGACAAACGAATTCCCAGGTGCCCTCTGGCATGTTCTCCGCCACGCCCTGAAATAGCTGGGCATTGAGGTGACCGGTCGCCACGATTCCCAGAGTTCCGTCGGGAGTGCGCAAGCCGGCCTTGGCCACCGCCTTCCGAAAATGCCCCGCCAGACCGCGCAACGTCTTGACCTGGGCATAACGTTTCCACAGTCCTTTTTGGAGGCGAGGGAAATCGGCCGCGATTACCTCGAATGGATTTCGAATCGCGGTTATACCGCATGTTCGCGCCGCCCGTAGCACGCCCTTGAGTACAACCGGGAACGTGTGCGTGTGCTTGTGCGTGTCGATGTGCGAGACACTGATGCCGTGTGATTGCAGTTTACGAATCTGTGCTGTGGCCTCGGCTTCGATCTGGTCCGGATCGAGCTGTCCGGAGAAAGCCCGCACCACGAGGCCCGCAAGACCGTCCCGAAAGCGTTGTGGATTGCGCGCGGCAATCAGGCTCGAAAGACGCCCGGGATCGGTCAGTGGTTCTCCGTCCACCAGCACAACATGACATCCGACGCTCCAGCGGTCACTGGACTTCGCAAATTCCACCGCTTCATCAAAAGCAAACCCATTAGCCATGAGCGTTGAGGAGGTGACAACTCCATGCTCGTGCGCCTCGATGATGGCGCGATTGACGCCATGTGTAAGTCCAAAATCGTCAGCATTGATGATGAGGCGGCGCACGCGAAGAGTCTAGCAGGGGCTCGGAAGAGAACGCGAAACTACGAAGGGCTGCCAATGTTTTCGGAAGAGAATAATTCCATGGGTTTGACCTCAAACCGCGATGAAGTTTGACCCTTGTTTCGGCTGTCGCGTATATTCGCTATTAGCGCGTTTCGCAGAGATGCCCCTCATCGTCGAGCAACCCAACACTCTGGCTCACAGCGAAAGGTGCAAGGGGCGGTTAGCTCAGTTGGTTAGAGCGCCTGCATAGCAACGATTTTGCCCATGTTGCCTTCCTTCGTCTTTTCTTGGACTTAACTCCCGCACCGTCTCGGACGATTACCCAGAAATACTCACGTTTAGTCCAGCGAAGGCACTAGTTCGGCACCGAAAACGCGAATGGAATTCCTGGGCGGGAGTGCGGTCGAAAAGATAGCCCGACCCGCCGCCTCTCAAATAGACATTTCAATGATTCTGCGCGGGGTTGAACAGTCGGCTTGGGCCGGCCTGACGACTCGGACGAGAACGACCCGAGCCCACGAGAAGGTGTGCCTATCGACCTACGAGAGGATGCGCGAGGCGAACGAGCTGGTCCGACGAGCAAACTTAGAAAATAGCACGCAGCGCTCTGGGCTGAGGGACACCCCTACTAACCCCTCCCCCTTCTCCACCTTCCGTCCGGGCCGTAGTTCGGCGAATCGGCCAACCCGCTGCCTGCCACAAGAAATCGATAACAGGTCGCAGCCGGACGTCGGGCTCAAAGCTGAAGTCATCGATCAGGATATCGGGAGCTATCAGCATGTCCCGGTCGATCTTGCTGTCACTGAAGTCATACGGGGGATACTAAGCAGAGTCGTTAGCCCAGCCGTCGCTGGCTCTGCAGCCCAAGCAGCCGTTGCAAATGTAAACTCGACGCCAGTTCCGCGAACGCTCATGCGTGCTGCTGCACAGTCCGGACAGCTGCCGAGTTCGCTTCGCAGGCTTGTTGAGTCTTCGCGTAGAGGGCAAGGTGATGACGCAAGCGCAAGCGACCATAGCGTGAATGCCGACAGTTATTCGGGGCAACAGTGAACGCAAAGGAGCTGCGGGTGGACGTCTCAGCCTGCTGCTTGGTCTCCTTGGGGGGTAACAGCAGGAGAGGCAATACTTTTGCTCACAAAGCTCCTTTTTGCAAATACCTCTCTTACGGCAATCACTAGCTCTGCCGGAACGTCACCTTTGGTCAGGAACCCTCCTGCTCCTGCGATGAATGCCTCGCGCACGAAAAACAGATTGTCGTACTGGGTCAAGATCAGAATTTCTGCACTCGGGGCCGCTTTCTTTATCAGCGGAATCGCTTGCAGACCATTCAACTCAGGCATGCTTATATCCAGCAGAACGATGTCCGGCTGATACCGTTCCGCTTTTCTGATCGCTTCAAACGCGTTAGACGCTTCGCCGACGACGTTCACGTCACGTTGTGTGCCAAGAAGAATGCGGAGTTGTCGTCTGATTACTTCGACGTCATCTGCAAGCAAAACGCTAATCACAGGCGTGGCCTCGTATTCTGAGCCGTCAGTAACGATGGTTGGCGAGCGGAGTGGTCGTGCCCTATGATTCGACGCCTCAACACCGGCATCAAAAGGCTCTGTTTACGGTTCTGGTTTCGGCGCGCGGGATCAAATCCCGTAGGACACTACTGTAGGGTGGGATTCCCTACAATACAGAACTCTATGTATTGCAGATCGTGCAGAAATTCGAAGGCTCCGCGCCGACTCGCATGAACCGCATTGGAGAGAACCCTCATCAGCGCGGAGCGACACTGGACTTCCGTCAGGAGAAAACTGGCAGGAGGTTATGTCTGCTCCAAGGCCAAATCAATACAGACAATCCTGTAGTTTCGGGACCGCCTGTCATCCAAAGAGGCTCGCACTGTGGATCTTGCGGGTCGAATCCATTTGCGAACTGAGGTCGAGGCGAAACGTTCCAATTTTTAGACAGCTTGCCGGTTAGAAATTCCACTCCGATGACGACAGAAATTACTCACTGCACGTCGGCCCTGCACTGCAAGGTGCACACTGCGACGTAAGAACATTGTAAGCGGCTTGCTTGTTAACGAAGCGGGCTGGGGACGGATCACCAATACCCTCAACAGCATACGCCATCGCCACTTCATTTCGGTGCGCGGAGCATTGCTACACCGGCACGCAGGTGCCATTCCGAGAGCGCCACGCAACCACTTAGGGTATGTGAGTGCGACGGTCCGAGACTGCGGTTGCAGTTTGAGTCGCAGGCCCTTCGTCGTCAGTTCAGAAAAGAGGGAGACTCGAGAAGAGATGTCGATATCTGCAGAAGACGTGGCCAAATGGATGTTTCAGCAACTCGAAGAATCGACATCGAAGCGGCTGGAACAGGCGGATATGCCGTCGTTGGCATTCGCAATCAGTTCGGCGAAAAGTTTCTGCGCAATGGAGGCGCGTCTATTGAGAGCGATGTACTCGCCTGCTTCCGCAAGCTTGCTTACGGAACAGTCGAGTGGGATCGCCGTGGGTTTTGGCGAAAACGAGCATCGAACGATTCGGCTGGTCGGAGGCAGGCATGAAGCTGGAGATGAATCTCCCGCCACCTCATTAACGTCCCCCGCTTCCCCAATGGTCAGGAGGGAGAGGGCTTCTCCGCAAAGATTTCAGAACCACAAAATAGGCCAAGGATCGACAACTGTCCTCGTGCAGATGCGAATGCGCCCGGCAGAATTTCTTGCTAACACTCGTCAAACTCGTGGCACACCACTCTGGGGCCGCACTCAAATCGCCGTAGCCGTTAAGCTGCGTCGCGGGATTTGCTGTCCTCAGTTAAAAAGTGCGGCCTCGGTGTATCAAAGTAACCCTGATCGTCATGGTGGCGAACCCTTAACGCCAGCGCGAAAGTCTTCTTCGACGAAAACGTCGCCGGCGAACCTTGGCAATGGTGGGGCCACGTCTATCGTCGTGGAGCGCGGTTTGCCTTTAGTAGGCTTGAGCGCTGGCATCCGAGATGCGGGGCACGTCAATTGGATGAACGGCATGCCTAGTCGAGTCGAACTGCGCAGTCGAACGTCGACGCCTCTGGCGCACCCGCAGCAGACTCGAGGAATTGATTCTCCCTTCGGCTCCAGACTCTGAGTGGCGGTTATAATCCGTCCAGTTTCTGGGCAGAGGGAACCGGCGTGATTTGGTTTAGCTACTCGTTTGAGTGTCCATCATGCGGGAAGACCATTGATTCAGGCAGCCATCTAGTCGGCACGGCAAGTCGCGAACAGATTGAAGGGGTTGTTTTACGACTGCACAAAGAATGCCCGCACTGCTATCAACCATTGTCGCCGGGAAGATTACTTAAAGTCTCTGTACGGGAAGCCTGATCCTAGCGTTTAAAACTGTAAGACCACCCCCTTCTGAGAGCGATTGTGACCACAAGCCAGCAGGCGTATCATCGGCGAATCTGAAAGGCTCTCAATCACTGGAGAGCGGCGAACCGACACCACGGAGGAATCTATGGGTCACCAGCCAGCCTTAGCGACCGCCTTCGAAGAACAAGTCCGAAAACTCGGACTGGATTCGCGAACCTGTGCCAAGTCAAAGGAATTGCGGCTATGGTGCGAACGTAGCAAGAACCGATGCTACATTCCAGATTGGCTGCTCGCGCGGTGGAATTTATCCGTCGATCCAGATGTTCGCATTGAGCGCTACACCTTGTGTAGCCTAGCGCTGCCGGAACCATAACTTTGGATTGAAGGACGTGGTTTCCTTCGGTGACAGCGTCTACACGAATTTTGGTACCGATCCTGGCAGTGCCTGCTGTGCGGCTGTGGCATCGGCATGAGACTCAACGCAGAAGGCGAGATCGAGGGCGAGTTCGTCATCCCAGCTGCTCGAAAGTGCGCCTAACGGTAGAAATGCCATGAGCTATTTCTTTTGTGGAGTGGTCGAGGTACGGGGTCTGCAGGATGTTCTGGGCACGGCCTGCGGTCGTCCAGCAAAAACACTATGCTACGACTGCGGTACGTCGCTTTGCTTCGGCCATGTCGAGCAGTGTGCATCGTGCCGATCTACCTTCTGTCCGTCCTGTCTCTCGTTCCATCAGGCTCAGCATGTTAAGCCTGCATCGCCTGAGCACCGAGCGAACCCGAAGCGAAAGAGGGCTTGACCGGTGGTTTGTGGTGAGGGCACAGCTCGCTTTGCTGCAGGCCAAGAGCCGAGCGTTCTGACTTGTATTTTCACAGCGACTCCTCCGAAGGCCACTGGGAGAGCCGTCGAGACCTTTTCAATCGAGCCGGTTCATTGTGGGAGGTGACTCAGCCGAGGACGCGGTCAGACTCGCTCAGCAGGCGTCTCATTTCCTTAAGCACCGTAAGCCGGTCAATCGGGTCCTCGATCGCTTTCAGTTTCGCGAGAGTGTCCTCGGCTATGTCGCACTAAAGTTCGTAGCCCGCGAAGGTCATTGACGCAATATCGTCATCACACGAGAGTGTCTCCAACGCGATGCGCCGTGTCTCCCGAACTGTGGTCTCCACAGTCCATATGTTTTCCGTTTCCTCACCATTGCCCTTCGGACGCGGACGCTCGAGCCAGTCGACGGACCGTCGGGCCGGGCAATCAAACCGTCGGCGCTGGTTGCGATGTAGACGATGATTTGTGCTTGCGGGCCATAGAGGAGCAGCGGCTCCAATCCTACAGCGGAACGACTTAGGATTTCCATCAAGCAGACTTAGGGAAGAAGGAGCTCGCCCGGCGGAGCACACCCGTGCAGTCAATAACGTGCGCGTCGGGCCGCCTGTGGGTTGCCGTAACCCTGTCCCAACATGGGCCTTTTGCTCAGTGCTCCATGCACCACCGTTACCTGTCTGCGGCAGGGGCTTCGGCGTACTCTTTCCGAGCGCCCTTGTCCTCAATGGATTCTCCCCAGCGGCCAGAACGACTCGACATTCGCTACCCTCTGCATCTGCCTGTCTCGCTCAAGGTTGCCGACAAGGAATTGCACACACGTTCGGAGAACATCAGTCTTGGGGGTGTGTTGCTTTCCAGTGCGTTTCTGATTCCCGAGGGTTCCACCGTAGAGGTGGCGTTTGGCGTTGCTTCCCACCCCGACACCGGCATGCAATCCAGCGTTCGCGGCAAGGTTCTTCGAGTGCAACCGAAAGCAACCGGAGATTTCGCAGTGGCCATCGCATTTGAGCATCCTTTTGGAGATGGACTCCAAGGTCTAGACTCCGATTCCCACAGATAAGCGAGAAACGCCGCGCTCCAAGTGGGATAATGTTTTCCTTCGAGGAGTTCCCCTATGGGCAGTCTGGCTCTTTTGCAATCCCTAAAGGAAAGTGTTCTGGGCCAAGCAAGCGTGAAGGCCATCTACGGCGAACCAATTTCGGCGCACGAAAAGACAATCATTCCAGTTGCAAAGATAATGTATGGATACGGTGCGGGCGCGGGCACCGGAGGTGTAGGCGATAGCAAGGCCCGCGGTGAAGGCGGTGGAGGCGGAGGGGGCGTCCGAGCTGTGCCGGTAGGAGTGATAGAAGTGAGCAGCCAGCAGACCCGTTTTATTCCGATTACCGATCGAAGAAAACTGGCAGGAGTTCTCCTAGCCGGAGTTGGTCTCGGAATGTGGTTGGGGCGGCGTAGACATCGGTGAGTCAATGTGTCGCGTGGTAATTAAGAGTGTGGGCGAGTTTGCAAAGCTTGACGGGTCTCCCGAAACATTCGCAGTCAGCGCAAGAAGACGCTACCTCAGACTGGCACCCAGCAATGGTGCTGCGATATGCCTCAGTGCGCGCGAGATCTTGTTGGATCTCCCCAGTTGGCGATCGTTTTCCGCGGCCTCGACTAGCCGAGCGCGGATTTCCGCGAGAACGTCCGTCTCGCCAGCAAATAGCGGAGCTGCTGTACCAACCGCTTCTTCTTGTTGGGGGGCGCTCAGAGTCCTTACCTCCTGGTGAGCAACTCGCGGCACGGGAATGTCCATGCTTCTTCCTATATCATCTAGCAAGGGAGTCACCGAGCGCAGCGCCTGGAGCTCTCGGCGCACCTGCTCAAGAGCGTCCTGTTTCTCCCTCAGTACTTTATTGATGTCTCTCACGTTGCCCTCCTGGGGAAGCGCAACAACATAGGTTGGTGTCGCCGCGCGTGGGTCAGAGCTCACTGACATGCGAATTGTCCCACGATTCGAACGGATCATCGAGACACGAAGGGGCATCGAGACGAACCAGATTAGTTAGCGTTGCGCCGGGTGAGCTGTCGAGAGCAGAGCAGGGTCGGAGCCGAGACCAGGACCTGAACGACCAGACAGTCAGGCCGTCGCGCCTTTCTCAGTCGCCGTGACGAACACGTCGAGCACGTATTCGTTGAGCAAATCCGCAACCATCCTCCCCTACTAGCTGAGCCTTGAGGAACCCATACTGCATGAAACGACGTGAAGAAGGATCAATCGTCGAACGCGAAAAGGGCCCGAAGTATTTGATCAGGTGGACCAGCCTGGACACACTGACCGGCGAAAACAAACGACACAGTAAGATCGTCAAAGGTGATTACGTCGAAGCGCAGTCAGAACTATCAAAGATGCTGCGACCAGATGTAGGCGCGGACGCCAAACCTATCGAGCGCACGTTCAACAGCTACGCTGAGAAGGAATGGGCGCAATACACTCGGGACACCTGGAAAGAGAGCACGCAGATTGTCCAGGGGACTTGGAGCTGATTTCCAGCAATCCTGTAAAAAGGGGAACAGCTCCGAAGTGGGAGAAGACGGAGAAGCCAATCTTGACCGAGACGCAGCTGAACGCATTGTTCGGTCTAGTCCCCATCCACTACAAAGCGTTCTTCATGACGCTGGCGATGACCGGGATCAGAACCGGCGAGGCACTAGGTCTGAAGTGGGCTGACGTCGACTTTGCTGAGCGCGAGATCCACGTTCGTCTTGCGATCTATCGCGGCAAGGAAACCACGCCCAAAACTGTCAGCAGACGGTCGCGCCCAATGGTGGAGAAGCTCTATCGCGCTCTGCTCAATCACAGGGCGATAAGCGCGTACACAACGCAAGCAGACTACGTGTTTGCATCCAGCACTGGGCACCCGTTCAACCCTGATCAACTGCGCGAGGCGCTGCCTGGAGCGCTTGGCAAGCTGGGCGTGCAGATGGACCAAAAGCACGTACGGAATGCACCTGCTTCGGAACACCAATGGCAGCGTTGCGTACAAACATACGGGCGGCGATGTGAAGGCTACGCAAGAATGGCTCGGACACAGCAGCTCGAGGATTACGCTGGACACGTACACGCACCTGATGAAAGACGCACAACGAGAGACTGCACGGACGTTGGAGAAAGCCGTGTTCGAGCAGCCTCAAGCACCGGCGTCGACAATGAACTGAAACTAGCCTGGACCCCACTCAAGGCACCGTTTGGGGCACCGGCGACACCCTGAAGGGTGACATTCATAGCGGCAAGGCTTTATTATTGAATCTGTTGCAACGTGGGCGGTTAGCTCAGTTGGTTAGAGCGCCTGCCTTACAAGCAGGAGGTCGCAGGTTCGAGTCCTGCACTGCCCACCATTTAAATCAATCACTTGCCGAGTTTACTGTTTAGTTACTGTGCCGTAAAATGTGCCATTCGATGCGTCTCCCGCATCGAGATGGCTATTGGTCCCGTTCAGGACGCGCCGTACCTGCTCTAGTTCGGGATGTTGATACTTCATTGCCGTCGTGGACTGCCGTGCCCCATGGCGCGCATGACAACGGCAAGATTGCCGGTGCCCTGCAAAACCCTGGTTCCGTAATCGTGACGCCCGCAATACAGGACTAGTTTTTCCGGAAGCCCGGCCTCGCTTCGAGCCTGACGGAATTTCCTGTCCACGGTTGTCAAATGCCCCGAAGCAGAGAAGGCGGTGAAGATCCACCCCTCGCGGCGGTCCCCGCAGCGAGCCTTCAACAGTTCCAGAGCGCGATCACTGAGTGGCACGAACCTTCTGCCATTGTCAGTCTTGCTGTCGGGTATGAAGAACACACGATTGTTCCAATCGATGTCCTCTATGCGCGCGCGGAAAAGCTCTTTCTTGTTGCGCATCCCCGTGTCCCGCACGAGAACGACAATGTCCTGGAAAGTGCTATGCATTTTGCGTGTCCATATGCCTCTTTCCAGCAGGCCGTCGGCAGCAGCCAAGAGTTTGCGCTCCGCCTGTTGGTCCAGCCTAAGAGTCCGGCCGAGTTCCTTGCTCAGCTTCAGTTTGGGAACCTTGGCAACCAGTCCCCATTCTTCTGCCTTGTGAAGCATCCGGCGCAGTGTCTTCAGGGCGCAGTTCACGTTATAGGGTCCGCCCGGTAACGGCAGTGCATCGACGTCTTCAGCGGTAATGTGATCCAGCCTCATACTCGACAATGCTCGTCTGTTCAAGGAGACGCCATCCGTTCCGAAGATAGCTCTTCGATTTCGTCCGCCAACTTTGCATTGTCAACATAAGACATGAATCGCACCACAAATGCTGAAAGCAACGGTGCTTTCTTATTAGTTTGCGATTTGCCTTCAGCGATTGCTGCCAAAAGCGTTGCTGCCTTCCCAAAGGCAGCGGTTTTACGCGTTTCTTTCGTCGATCCGCGAAAACGTTCTCCACGGACCGTGAAGTCATACCACCAATAAGGGTGACCAGGTCTTTTAAAGAGATTCACGCTTTATCTCCACGAGCGCTCGCACGGAAGATGTCCGCGTGTTTCTACGGATGTATTCCCGCAGATGGTCCTCATGGTACCGCACTCCCCCTTCCTCCTTCACGTAATCTGGCCCTCTGCCTTCACAGCGCCAGCGCTCAAGGGTGGAGTGCGGGCGACCTAGAAGTGCGGCGGCTTCCTTCGTGGTCAACATCCTGCCGATCGCCATTTTCGCTGGCTGTCTCGACTGGTGAGCCACCATAGCGAACGCTCTTGTTCCGTTGGCAGTTACCAGTGGTCTGCGAGTCGCTTCATACACCGGTTTGGCGTTCGGTGGAGCAGTAGATTTTGGATCGGGTTCAAACGGTGCCTCGGCGCAAAGGCCGTTCGTCCCAATATCGACGTCTCGTGCGATGGAAGTCTGGCTGGACATATGTGAACTCCAAGAGAGAAATCCTGCAGGCGGCTGGAAGACTAGCCTGGCTGCTCGGTAAAGAGGGTTTAGACCGGATTCCGAATTGCGTCAAACGAGAGCAAACGATCATCAATGTCGTTCTTGCCGAGTGCGTCTGAGTCTGTTGCCTAAGTTCTTTATCCCGTGAGCATTCCGGTAGCAGGGAAGAGAGAGGGAACCAAGCATGAATTGGAATCCGACGTTTTCGTGCATCTTCTGCTGCGATCATTGTGGGTGGAACCGTTTAGTCGTTCTCCATCCGCTTTTCGTGTTCCGCCGATCGGGGTCTAAGGCAGAACTGTTGATGTTGAGAGAAGAGACAGTCCGTTCTACGGTTAGTAGTGATTTGCACCTACGAGGAGTAGAAGGACTCTTTTGACGGACAAAGCGATTTGGGCTAAACAGCAACTGGAGGTGCCGTCATGATGATCGGCACATATCCAGGTGGAAGGCGAACTGCGCAGCCGGGAGTACGAGAGCAAGAAGACGGACACAGGGCAGCGCGTCTGGGAAATTCGGGTCGCTTCGATACTGAAACTGGATCGCGCCGAGAAGGCCGCCCTAGAAGATCAGGAGCACGAGGGTGCTGGAGTCTGGTAATCGCCAGTGTATAGGGATCAATAGATCAAAACACCCGGATGGGATATCGGGTCCACTCAAGATTAGGCTGTCGAACCCCAAGAGAATATGTCCCCGGACCGAACGCTCGCTGAGGTCAACATCGACCCGCAGATCGGTTAATGTGATCATGCAGCTGCGCCATCCCCGTCGCGCGCAAAAGCTGATCGCCGGTGTTCAGTGAGCAGCCCGACATCGTAGGGTCCTTCTTTGCTCCCAATCGGAAGATCAAGAACCAGGTGCTTGGCCGTTCGAGGAATCTCCAGAGGTGCCTGACCCGTGTCAGATGGGCTCTGCCCGCGGGCCACCGACCGCTCACGAAGATCCAAGACTGCGGTCTCAGTCGTTTGCACCGAGTGTCGGGCTCGCACCCACAACCATCCCCCCACCGCGAAGAGCAGAACAGCAGCAGTGGCCACCCAAGTCAGCACACGTCGGCGCTGGATCGCCGATTGCCTGCGAAACTCCTTGAATTCTTGGAAGCACGGACTGCATGAGCCGAGGTGGTCAAGCCAAGGCTCTGCTTCGGTGAGGGATACCTTTCCTTGTGCTATGCCCTTGAGTAGAGCAGTTCCCCGGACAGCCGATCCTCTCGGGATTAGGGAACTCCGTCGCTAGGCCTTGCCGGAGAATATCAAGCAAGCGCTTGTCCGCCGCGTTGGATTGGCTTTCGCTGCTCAGAGAGAGTCCACTCGCTAACAGTTCAATCTGAAAAACAGCCCAAGTGTAACTGAAGGAGAGCCCACGACACATTGGCATTTCATCTACCTCCAGACAAACGTGCTCGTAGAATTTTCATGCGGCGTCGGAAGCGAAGCATGACGCTATCGCCAGGAATTCCCAGAACGCGGCCAATGTGCTTCCAGGTATAGCCGTACTCGCGCGCAACCCAGACTTTGCGGCTCCACTCGTCCATTCGATCAAGAATCTCCTGAGCATGAAGCGTGCCTTCAATGTCGTGCTGCTCCGCGCTGACTCGCCGTACCAAGAACCTCCAACTCCTGCGACGGAAGACACAAGACGGATCGTTTCCTCGCGGCGTTGTTCCTTCTTGAGAGCACGGTCTAAGCCGATGGTAAAAGCTTCCGAGAAGATAAGCCTCCAGATCCCCAATCTCACCCCGCCTTCCATTCATCCGATCGAGCGTCTTGGAAACAGATTGCAGAACGTTCTCCCACACTTCAGCTACCAAGATTCCGTCGTCATCGAATGGATTTTGTGATTGAACTTGTCGGACGTGAGCCAATGCCTTCGGCCACGCTGATCTAGCGGCTTTCAAGAGTTCGCTTTCGGTGGCCGAGTCTGAACGAGGGTTGACGCCTGAAAGGACCCACTCGGGACCGGGTTCGGGGGCTGGCATACCAAGTGCCTCACATCAGCTATTGCGTGGTACCCGGCCAGAGGGCTAACGCAAGCGTGCCATCCGACAGAAAGGGATGTCAAGACCAACCCGAACGAGAGCAGAAAGTAGCGAAAATATTTTCGATAGGTTCGGTACTGTTTTGGTTCCTTTTATAGGTATGGGGCAACTGTGATTCTCAGGAGCAGAAGCCGGATGCAGCGATCGATTTGCCTATGGAAGATGGAATCAATCCCGACAGAAAGAAGCAAAGCCAATCCTTCCGTTGGTTCCACGAGATAGACCAGATCCTGGTCGTCGGGATGAAATATGGTCCGAGAGGTACTCAGGAGGCCGTCAAAAGGGTACGGCAGCTCACCCCGGAGCTAGTGCCTGCCCAGGTCTGGCACCGAATGCGACACCTGCGCGAGAAGGAGCGCGGCAAGAGTGCGACAGCGGTCGATTGGAGCGACTCTGCGATTGAGATTCTTCGCGAGGGCTATCGAAGCGGAGGCCGGAAAAAGACCGAAGCAATCAAGACCGTAAGGGCGCTTTATCCGGGACTCGCGGGCTACGTGGTGTCGAGATTCGCCCGAAGTCAAGGTTGGCTGGACAAAGAGCAGGCAGACAAACGAAAGGGAGATCGACGACCTTGGACAAGGGAAGAGGAACAAGAACTATTTGCGCGCGCCGGTTATGAGCCGGTCAAAGCGATCGCCGAAAAGCTCAAACGCTCAGAACAATCAGTTCGATTCCGGCTTAAAGGCCGGGCCATAAGCGCGAGAGTTACGGACGGCTGGTCATTGCGAAGAATCCAGCAAACTTTGCACGTAAGCCATCGTCGGCTGCAGCGTTTGATTGGTACTGGTCTTCTAAGAGTCCGCGATCCGCGGGTCTCGGCAATCTCCCTGGCTGAATTCTGTCGCAGACATGGAACCATGGCGCTACCGGGGATGGAAGCAGAAACCGATGCGGCCGTGTGTAACAAGAACGAAGGGTACTCGTGGGGACGAGTTGCGAAACTCTTGGGTGTCACTACTGTCGAAGTGGGGAAATGGGTCGCCGATGGGGAGCTCAAGGTAATGGATACTTCGGTGACCGACCGAGCATTCGAGGCATTCTGTCTTCAGCACAGCTCGGAATTAAATTTCGGCCTTATGGACCCAGCCGTCGCGAAGTGGCTCATTGATGAGTATGGTCTCGAAACAGTGACGACGCAGCGAACCTGCCCAGTGGCGGCCTCGCAGAAACAGGCGCTCGTGGTTAGACCTTGCCCAAAGTGCAAGCGCAGTATTCGAGGGAACGGATATTTTGGACATATTCCAGCGTGTCGTGGAGCAATGTCGCAGGGCAATCCCGGACAGTTGGGTGTTGCTCAGCAAGCAAGTTAAGACGAGCTTAAAACAGCGCTGCAATCACCACACGCTTGATGATGAACGGCGACTCGCAGGATGAATTCGACGAACATCCAAGTCTAGAAGAGCAGCGGATTCTGAGTCTGGACGAGTTCCACCTGTGCGGAACATTCTGCATCGTCGTTAATCACCTGGTTGACGCGAGTGCTCACGGGATAAGAACGCATGATCTTGGCATTGCAGGGCTTCAACAGTTCGGAAACTGAACCCACATCCTTCATCCCCGGATCGAGCCACAGATCGTACGAATCGGGATCAAGGATGACTGGCATACGGTCGTGGACAACAGCGGTCACGGCGTTTGGCGTCGTGGTCAGAATCGAGCAGGTTTCCACTGCGTTGCCACTGGCGTTCTTCCAGCGATCCCAAATTCCTGCGAAAGCGAACAACTCGCCTTCGTTGACTTCGAAACAGTATGGCTGCTTCGATTTCCCGATCCTCTTCCACTCGTAGAACGCGTCCGCGGGAATCAGGCACCTGCGACATTTCAGTGCATCCCGGAACGCAGGCTTCATGCTCGCAGTTTCGGATCTTGCATTGATCATCTTTGCCGCAACAGACGAGTCTTTAGCCCACGATGGAATGAGTCCCCAGCGAACAAACGACATTTCCCGGACAGGTTCCTTCGGATTTTGGCGGATGATAGGGACATTCTGGGTAGGGGCGATGTTGTATCGGGGATTCCAGTCATGTTCCACCGGGGCGGTGTCGAAATACTCTTCAACAACCTGTTTCCTCCGCGATAGACGATAGCGTCCGCACATAACGAAAATTATTGCAGATCTTCAAGCGAAGCTCAGAGCGAGTCGAAACAGGATTCCCGACCCGGGGTCTTTTTCACCCGACTCGTGTCTCTCGGGACCACCGAAGAACGTGCCGCCGGAGAGTAGCGTTTCGATGGCGCGAACCAGATGTCGGGCTGCGTCTGATTTCGTCACATACCCTCTAGCCCCAACCCGGCGCGCATCGTGGGCCAGCTCTCCCGATTCGTGCATGGTAAAGATCAGGATTTGACTTGTTAGCCCAAGTCCAGAAATTCGAGTGGCGGCATCAAGTCCGCTCAAGACGGGCATGGTTATATCGAGCAGAATGATATCGGGTCTCAACAGCACGGCCGTATCGATTGCCTCTTGACCGTTAGCAGCTTCACCGCAAATTTCCCACTGAGGTCTTGCCCTGTTAATAATCGTGCGAACCCCTTCCCGCACGACCTCATGATCGTCAACAATGAGAATCGTCACCGACATTTGGAATTCTCCCTCCTTCCATGACCGAACCAGGCCCAACCTTCTACAGCCGCTTACCGTCTGCGAGCGGTATGGTAGCTCTGACAGTCGTTCCTTCGGGGCTTGAGATTATTTCTAGTTGTCCGCCGAGCTGTCGAACGCGTTCACGCATCCCACGGATGCCGACTCCCAAGGTAGCGAGCGAGTCGGAATTCAATTCCAACAGGTGCGACGATATTCCTTGGCCCACGTCTTTGATCTCAATAAGCACTTTGTGACGTTCGACTACAAGCCGAACATGGGCCGTTTTACTTGCCGAGTGGCGATGAATGTTCGTCAAGCTTTCCTGGAATACGCGAAACAGCGCGAGCTCCACGTCCTGAGGCAAGCGCCCGGCATCATTCGGCGTTTCGTATGTTGTTTGAATAGCGCTCCGCTTCGAGAATCCTTCTAAATGCCACCGGATGGCCGACGAAAGTCCGGTCTCTTCCAGCATCGGCGGATACAGCAGATACGACAAAGTCCGAACCTCTCGTATCGACCGCTCAATGAGCGGACAGCACATTCTGCAATTTCGACCGCGGCCGGTGATAAACACGGATGCGACGTCTTGTGCCATTCGACTTGTTGCAGTCGAGCACACACGTGTCACCACCCGTATTGTTCTCAGGGAAAAAAAGCTGTGAAGCTTTGCCTTGTGACCGTCAAAACCACGTGCAGAGCGATCTCAAATGCCGTTGTCCTTAATTGCGAATCGTTTACAAGGTGCTCTCACGCGCACCTCGACAACAACTCCTTCCATAGAGTCGCTCTAATCTTCGTAGACGTTCTTCTCCAACACAACTGATCGCAGCAATGCCGTTGGACTTGTTGATTGGGTGAGGTTAGTTTTGCGCGAAAGGCAGCCGCATTAAGGCGCTGCGGAGGTGCATATGTCACGTTTAGTAAGATTCCGTTTCGGTCACCCAATCAAGCCGCTTCGACGGTCGAAATCGGCGCTTACAACCGCCGCTCTTCTCACCCTACTTGTTTGTCATGCCCATGGCCGCGCTGGCACAGGGTTCACCGTTCGACACCGGCTTTAACGCTATCCAAAGCCTTTTCACCGGAACGATCGCGAAGGTTGCAAGTCTGGTCGCAATCGTGATCGGCGGCTACGGCTTCGCGCACGGCGAACCCGGCGCAAAAAAGGCGCTCGCCGGCGTTGCCGCCGGAACGGGCATTGCCGTTCTCGCAGTGAATGTCCTGAGTTGGCTCTGGGGCGTATAGCGCCCTTCCCAGCCACCTTCAACCCGCGCTTGAGACGAGGAGCTTATGCCAGACAAAGCACAGCAGAAGCATCGCACAAATCGAGTCTTCAAGAGCCTGCACAAGCCCCTCACCTATTTGGGCGTCGAGCGGACGCTCTTCTACTTCGTCTGCGTCGGCGCGGTCGGCGCCTTCAATCTCTTCAATTCCATCCTCGCCGGTATCGCCGTCTTCATTGGCGGTTTTGCCTTCGGCCATTGGGTAACGAACAGCGATCCGGCGTTCCTCCGCATCCTCGCAAAGTCCGAACGCTACAAGCTGCGCTACGACGCCGCCAAGCAGCAAGTTCCCCGCGTGGAGGTAGTGTGATGCTGCGTCTCGACAAGGTCATCAAGCCGTGGAAAGAGAGTGCGGCTCTCAACGACCACATCAACCTCTATGGCTTCTGGAACGAGACGGCCTTCCTGACCAAGAGCGGCGATCTAGGCATGGTTCTCAGCGTTCCCGGCGTGGACTACGAAAGTCTCGACCGCTCGGAGCAGGAGTATGCGGTGAAGCGGTTGGAGGCGGCGCTGAAAGCCTTTGGCCCAGGCTTCCATGTTTACCAATACCTCTTCAAATCGAACCGCCCCGACATACCGTTCGCAACATATGATGACCCCATTGTCGAAGCGGCTATCGACCAGCGACGGAAGTTCTTTGAAGCGAAGCGCGACCATCTCTATCAGATTGAAATCTTCTACTGCATTCTGCTCGAAGGCGCCCGGTCGAAGACCGGCGTCGGCACGGCGCTAGCTCGCCTGTTACGCGATCCAGAGGGCGCGATTGCCGAACTCAAATCGCAGTTCACCAACGACAGCATGAAGACGTTGTTGCGGACGCATATCGAGCGCGATCTTCAACGGCTCGACCAGCACGTGCAGGCATTCGCTCGGCAGCTCGCGGATTTCATGCAAATCGAGATCTTGAATCAGCAGGGGCAATTCACGTTCTTCCGCCGCTTGCTGAATTATGACGACTGGCGTGTTGCCGGCAGGCCGCAGTCCACGCAGTTTCTCGACTATCAGGTCGTCAACTCCGACATCGAAGCCGAACGCGATCATCTGCGGGTCGGCGATCACATCGTCCGCGTGCTGACGATGAAAGAGGCCATCACCGAGACGCGGCCCCTGGTGCTCGACGCGCTGCTGAAGATTCCGGCCAACTTCTACGTCGTCACGGAGTGGACGCCGCTCCCGGCGGACAAGGCCCGCAAGGAAGTGAACAAGCGCCGCCGCCACTTCAATATGTCGAAGACCGGCTTCGTCTCGCAGATGGGCAACGACACCACGAAGACGAACCCACGCGATGTGCTGGTGGACGAGTCCAAGCAGGCCGACATTGAGAATCTTGGCGATTGCCTGCGCGCCCTGGGTGACGGTCAATCGCTTGGCGATTTCTCGCTGACGATTGTGCTGTATGGCCGGTCACGAACGGAACTCGATCAGCTCGTGGCCGAGTTTACTGGCGTCTTCACCAACGCGGACGGCAATCTGTTTGCCGAAACCTACAACCAGCTGAACGCCTACTTCGCCACGGTGCCCGGCAACTATGCGCTGAATCTCCGCCAAGCTGTATCTGCTGAACACGAATTACGCCGATCTCTCTTTTCTGTTCACGATCCTTCCCGGCGAGAAGACGAACGCGCATCTCGGCACGGAGTACCTGGCGGTGCTCGAGACCGACAACAGCACGCCCTACTTCCTCAACCTGCACAACGGCGACGTTGCCCACACGCTGATTCTCGGGATGACCGGCAGTGGCAAGTCCTATCTTTGCAATTTTCTGCTGCAGAACGCGCAGAAGTACAAGCCGCTGACTTTCATCTTCGATATCGGCGGCAGCTTCCAGTCGCTTACGACGATCTTCGAGGGCACTATCTGAACGTCGGCCAGGAATCGCGCGACTTCACGATCAATCCGTTCTCGCTGCCTCAGACCAAAGAGAACCTGCAGTTTCTCTTCAGCTTCTTCCGCGTGCTGATTGAGGGCAACGAGCAGCGTTACCGGCTCGACTTCAAGGAGGAACGCAAGCTCTGGGACGCGATCGAGCGCGTTTACGTTCTGGAGCCGAACAGCGCACGATCTCGAACTTCGGCAACATCATCGGCGAGCTGAAAGAACGGCTGCACCGCTGGACCCGCGATGGACAGTACGGCTTTCTCTTCGACAACGCCGAGGACACGCTTTCGTTCAGCCGCTTTCAGACCTTCAATTTCCACGGCTGGGGCGATGCGCCGGAGGTCCTGGAACCGCTGCTGTTTTACGTTCTGCACCGGGCATCAATGAGATCACCGATCCCGCAAGAAGCTCGGCACCTTCAAGATCTTCCTGCTCGACGAGGCGTGGCTCTTCATCAAGAACGAGACGATCCGCAACTACGTCGTCCAGGCGCAGAAGACCTGGCGCAAGCACAATGCCGCGATGATCCTGGCGACGCAATCCATCAAGGAACTTGAGGAATCGGGGATGCTGCAGATCGTGGCCGAGAGCTGCCCGACAAAGATCTTCCTCGCCAACCCGGAGATGGATCGCGACCTTTACCGCGAAGCGTTTCATCTGAACGACACGGAACTGGAACTGATCGCCGGCCTTGTTCCGCCGGGCCAGATGCTGATTCGCAAGGCGCAGAGCTCGAAGAAAGTGCAGTTGAACGTCGATTCGGTCTCGCACTGGATGGCGACCAACAACGCCCGCGACAACCTCACCAAGCGCGAATACTTCGAGCGCTTCGGTATTGCCGAAGGTCTTCGCCGACTCGCCGAGGATTATCCCTTCCGGCCTCGCACGCTGGCCGTATCAACTTCAACACCAACCGCGAAGGAGAGCTCTATGCGCATCTGAACTTCGTCGTCAATTGCGCTTTGATTGTTCTCGTTCCATCGGCTGCTGTCGCCCAAGACTCGGCGCGCACGGTCCAGTATCACTCGCAGGACATCGTGCCGATCCGCGCCAAGGTGAAGTACACGACGCTGATCGAAGTGCCGACGACGGAAAAGATCATGGAGGCCGCCACAGGCGACAAGGAGTTCTGGGTCGTCGATGTGGTGGGCAACTTCTGCTTCGTGCATCCGGCGAAGGCCGGCATCAGCTCCAATCTCAATCTGATCACCGACAAGGGCAACATCTACAGCTTCACGCTGCAGGATGTTTCGGACACTTCGGCCACGCCCGATTTGAAGGTGCTGGTCCAGCCCGCCGATCATTCTGCCCTCGTTGCCTCCACCGGCCCTGCGCAGTTTGTTCCTGCCGCGCAACTCGAGCAGTCGAGGCAGCAGCTCGCCGCTGTGCAGGCGCATGTCACGCAGGCCGTGGACGAATACAAGAGCGCCTATCCGTCGCCCCTCAAGTTCGACTATGCCTTCCATGCCAATGAAGCGCCGTTCGACATTCAGTCGATCTATCACGACGACAAGTTCACCTACATCAAGACGAATGCGCCGGAGAAGTTCAGCGTGTACGAGATGAAGGACGGCAAGCCCAACCTGATCAACTACGACCTTCGCGATGGGACCTACATCATCCCGAAGGTCATGGACTCCGGGTACGTGGAACTGGGCAAGAAGCGCATGGAATTCACGCGCAAGGGATCACCGTCATGACCGAGAACGTCTTTACACCCCACACAGAAGCCGCAGGCCGAGCCAACGTTGCGCCGCAACCTGGAGCTACCAAAAGGCGTCTTGCAGAAGAACCTCAAGATCTTCGTTTATCTGGGTGCGGCCTTGCTCGTGATTGTGGCGGCGCTCTTCAGTTCGTCCGGCAAGAAGACGCCTGCGCAACAGGCCAGCGCGCATGGCCAACCACCGCACCCAGCCTTGCAGGACAACACCGACAACAACGTGCAGGAGTTGAAGAACCAGCTTCAGGCCGAACGTCAGAAAG
>CAWJDR010000004.1:0-282977 GCA_963841655.1 uncultured Acidobacteriota bacterium
CTCGCATCGCACGTAATAGGCGTATACTACTTACATACGCACTTCTCCGCCATCTTCAGCGAGCCGACGGTCTTCTGCGTGACTGGAGGCTGTCGTGGCTAAGAACAGTAGAAACCATTCCAATAGTTTAGACATTCCTACACAACTAAGCAGACGTTTAAGACGGTTTTCCGCCCGCTCCCAACCACTGAGGATGGGAAAGAGCGGGACATCGCGGCAGTGCTCTGAGCCCGCGAGGTTGGCACCGACGTCGACTGGCGACATGAGTGTTGAGAGCGGATCATACTTCATGATCGGGTCGCGTGACCTAGAGAAACGTATTAGGCTCGAAAGCGCTTGTCGTTCGCTGACGTCGGCTGACACATTCTTCACCTTAACAAGTCGAGCGTGATAGCAGATCAGCGAGGCAAGGAAGCCTTCTCGTTTTTGCATACCCTGGTGAAGTGTGCCTGTGCTGCTCCCATTGTTCGAACGAGGTCTCCCAAAAGCGTCGGTTTTGGGTGGCGCTGGGCCTGATGGAGAATTATGAAGTCTGTAATGTGCTTCTTGACTATCGTTGTATCGCTGTTTGTCTTCGCGCAGCTTCCTGCTGTGTCAGATGTCTCTGGTCTGGTGTCGGGCCGTAAAGCGCCCGCGTTCCCGGTAGCAGTTTTGCAACCCGCTCCCTTCGAGTTTCGCGGGATTCGGATCGGCGATGAAATCAAGGAAGCCGAACGAAGGTTTCTTTCCTGGAAACTACCGTCGCTTTCTTCGAAACCCGGCTTGTGCGGCTCCGATGGCATCAATCGGATCGAAACTTGCACTGATGTTTTGGATACCGGGGAGTACGTAAACATGACGATGTTGGATCAGAAGGTAGCCCAGATTTACGTATCCACGGACAGTCGCACACAGGGAAACACCTACAACAGCTACGTGCTTGCGTTGGCGAGGGAGTACGGCAGCCCGGACAAACTGGAGATTAGGCCAAACCGCAATGGTCTTGTAAATGAGTTCCCCGGAGACAAGCTCCGTTGGTCGAAGAACGGCCAATATATCAAGGCCAACGGGATCGAACGGTCCGTTACCATCGGGAGCGAGACACTCGATGCCGAAATGGACGGGCTAGAGAAGGGGCAGCCAATCTAAACGACCTCGACTTCGTCAACGTCGTTGCCATCCATTTCAACGTGGGTCCGAAATTGGATATTCTTTTCGGAGCTGCTTGACTTCTGTCAGTTTACAGCTTGCCAACCGGCCGCGTGGCGGAACCCAACCTGATCAATGTTGATCAGTTTTTTCTAGATGCCTGGAAGGATAGTTGTGAGAACAAGGTTTCAACACGGCGTAGCCCGCCATCGTCCTCGAAAGGCGGAGACGAATGAAAGTCAATAACCGAAGATTGCTTTGGGCTTTAGTAGCCTGCCTGGGCTCGTGGCATGCGCTCGTATTTGCGCAATCCACCGATAACAAACAGAACCTACTGGCGTGCAAGAACGGTTGGGAGGCCTGCGATCGCTCCAAGTTGACCCAATCGGAGTTGGCCGAAGTGGCCGTCACGGATCATGTACGCACCGTTTCGGATTGTAGGAGCGGCTTGGAATCCTGTGATCATTCGAAACTTACCGGACCGGAAGCTACTGCGTTGGTTGGGGCAGAGCGCCAGCGTAACTTCTCGGATTGTAGGGACGGTCGCGAAACCTGCGACAACTCCAAATTGACTGGATTGGAAGCGGGCGCATTGGCTATCGCCGAACACACGCGCAACTACACGGCATGTCTTGAAGGCCACAGTCATTGCGATCGCTCCCAGCTGACGCCATTTGAAGCTGGTGCGATCCCGCCCGAACGTCACACCATTCCTCGGTAGGATTTTTCCGAGGCTGATTGAGAGACGGCTACAACTAGGCGGAGACACAAGGACTTGAGACACTCTGGGCAGCGATCCGATGAATCGAGTTGCGGCCTCTTATCGCATGATTGCTGAAGGCGGACGACACCGAGAGTTTATGGCCAGAATTAGTACCGGCGCGCCATTTCGATCGAGGAACGGCCACCCGCGAAAGGGCGTGCGAGTGTCCCTTAGGGAGCTCAGAAGCTCCCCTTGTCCGCTTCCATGCCTCTCGCGTTCTTGTAACTGAATACGAATGAAAGGAGTCTGCAAGTATGGCTACGAAGTTTACCCCACTGCACGACCGCATTCTGGTGCGGCGAGTAGAAGAAGTTGGCACCACTCGAGGCGGCCTCATCATCCCTGATTCTGCCAAAGATAAACCACAGGAGGGCGAAGTCATCTCGGTCGGCAAGGGCAAGACCAATGACGAAGGCAAACTATTCCCGCTCGCACTGAAAGAAGGCGACAGCATTCTCTTCGGCAAGTACTCCGGCACCGAGATCAAGATTGACGGAGAAGACTTCCTCATCATGAAAGAGGAGGAAGTCCTGGGCGTTGTGACCGGCACGACCAAGAAAGAGGCGGCCAAGAAAGAGACGGTAGGAGCTAAGAGATAGTTTGTCATCCTGAGCGTTCCTTTCTTGGACGCGAAGGGGCTGGGCGAGTCACGGCGCGGAATCCGGCCCGCGGGATTGGAGTAACACGCCAGAAGAGCATACGAATTCAAGACTTTAACAGACTTAGGAGAACAAAATTATGGCAAAGCAAATTGTGCATGGCGAGGAGTCGCGGCAGGCGATCCTCCGCGGCGTAAATCTTCTGGCGGACGCGGTGAAGGTGACTCTAGGACCCAAGGGTCGCAATGTCGTCATCGAAAAGAAATTCGGTTCTCCGACGATCACCAAGGACGGCGTCACCGTTGCGAAGGAGATCGAACTGCAGGATAGCCTCGAGAACCTGGGCGCACAGATGGTGCGTGAGGTCGCCTCCAAGACCAGCGACGTCGCCGGCGATGGCACCACCACCGCCACCGTTCTCGCCCAGGCCATCTATCGTGAAGGCGTCAAGACCGTCGCTGCCGGCGCTAATCCGATGGCGATGAAGCGCGGCATCGAGAAGGCTGTGAACGTTGGTTTGCGGCAACATCGATTCCAAGACCGGCGAGCGCGCCAAGGGTGAGCTCGATAAACTGTCCAAGCCCGTCACCGGTGACATGATCGCCCAGGTCGGCAGCATCTCCGCCAACAATGACGAGACTATCGGCCACATCATCGCGGATGCAATGAAGAAGGTCGGCAAGGACGGCGTCATTACAGTGGAAGAGTCCAAGACACTCGAGACGCAACTCGAAGTGGTCGAAGGAATGCAGTTCGACCGCGGCTATCTCTCGCCGTACTTTGTTACGGATCCCGAACGCATGGAAGTCGCCTTCGAGAACGCCTATATCCTCATCAACGAAAAGAAGATCAGCTCCATGAAGGACATCCTTCCTCTGCTTGAGCAGATCTCCAAGAGTGGCAAACCACTGCTCATCATCGCAGAGGACGTCGAGGGCGAAGCCCTGGCGACCCTTGTGGTCAACAAGTTGCGTGGCACGCTGCAGGTTGCTGCTGTAAAAGCGCCGGGATTCGGCGATCGCCGCAAGGCCATGTTGCAGGACATCGCAACGCTCACAGGCGGGAAGGCAGTCACTGAAGATCTCGGCATCAAGCTTGAGAACGTGAAGATGGAGGATCTCGGCCAGGCAAAGAAGATCACGATCGACAAAGACAATACCACCATCATCGAAGGTAAAGGCAAGCACGCCGACGTCGAAGGTCGCGTGAAGGAGATTCGCGGCCAGATTGAGAAAACCACCAGTGACTACGACCGCGAGAAACTGGAGGAGCGGTTGGCGAAACTGGTCGGTGGCGTAGCTGTGATCAAGGTGGGCGCGGCGACCGAAACCGAAATGAAAGAGAAGAAGGCTCGTGTCGAAGACGCCATGCACGCGACCCGTGCGGCCGTGGAAGAAGGCATCGTCCCCGGCGGCGGCGTGGCTCTGGTCCGCTGCATCCCCGCCCTCGACAAGCTGAAGGTCGAGGGGGATGAGCAGATCGGCGTCAACATCGTGAAGCGCGCCCTGCAAGAGCCGCTACGCCTGATCGCCGAGAACGCCGGCGAAGAAGGAGCCATTGTCCTAGGCAAGGTCAAGGATTCGAAGGACAACAACTTCGGCTACAACGCGCTGACCGGCGAGTACGAAGACCTGGTCAAGGCCGGCGTGCTCGATCCCACCAAGGTTGTGCGGACCGCATTGACCAATGCCGGCTCGATTGCGGCGTTGATGCTGACCACCGAGGCCCTTGTCGCAGACATCCCGGAAGAGAAGAAGGGCTCTCCTTCCGGCGGCCATGGCGGGATGGGAGACATGTACTAGGAACCGGGCAATAGTGTCAACTATTGGCGAAGCGCGCCTGTGGCGGAAAGAGTGCTCAACAGCATGAGACACTAAGGGCAGTAAGAGAATCGAGCCTTAGACGCCCGACTCAGGAATCCTAGTCGGTCCCCCATCGTTGATGACCAGACTCGGTACCGAAGTAGTAAAGACCAGGACCATATGCGTAAGCAGTTTATCCCTCTAACTCCGGAGACGGCTCGGCCTCACGGCGAAGGCTGGCTAGACCTGGAGCGAGCAGCCGTGGTCGAGGTCACGTCGGAAGAGGAGAATTTCACGGTAGAGTCTGCGTTGGTCTCGGGAGAAACCCGGGGCTGGCGTGCGGCTATTCCGGGAACTCAAACGATTCGGCTGGTCTTCGATCAGCCGCAAAGGCTGAGACGCATAGCACTTGTTTTTGAGGAACACGAAACAACGCGCACGCAAGAGTTCGTCTTGCGAGCGTCTTCGGACGGCGGCCGCTCGTTCCGAGAAATTGTCCGTCAGCAGTGGAATTTTAGCCCACCTCAAACGGTCCGGGAGCTCCAAGCATATGAGGTTGAACTCTCGGACATCACTGTACTTGAGTTGATCATTACTCCTGACATCAGTGGCGGAACCGCTCGCGCCTCGGTCAAGAGTCTACGCGTGTCTTGACTCGGTACGAGATGAACGTCAGCCTCGATCGATGAAGTCGTCCTTTAGGAGTTCACGATGCCCGCCGATCGGTAGCGTCTGAATCACCTCGTATCCGCATTAACCATAGCCACCAGCTGGCTGCGGCAGCCGATGAACAGGCGTCTGTACTTGTGCGATCCATAGCCATCGCCAGTCCGGGGCTTGCAGGGGTCGGGGGGCCACTTGTTGAGTAACTTCAGATTCTGCGAATCGAAAGGACCCAACACATTCTCGTTTTCGAGATTCACGAACGCGCGGTGCCCTTACCCTCGGCGGCAGCGAACCCGGGTCCGCTCCGACGTCCACCGTGCCCACCACGTTGCTCTCAGTCGCGTTGAGGCGGTCGTGCTGTTGCTCGTAACCTGTTAAGGCGCGGTTCGCGCGCGTTTTCCTTCAACACCCAGCAGAGCAGCCTCATTTAGAAGAGAGAGCCGTCGCACCCAGTACTTCCTTCTTTGGGCGCCTCTTTCTGTATGTTGACTGTTCCTTTGAAGTACGCACCTTCAGCAATGGAGATGCGCTGGGTCGCAATGTCGCCCGTGACGACGGCCGACTGCTTTAGGTCGACGCGGTCGCTCGCTATCAATGAAAAAGTGCTGCCGATTCTGAAAAAACAGACCGGGTTCGTGGATGAGACCCTTTTGGTATCGGATGCTGAACCCAATCGCATTTTGGCATTGAGCTTCTGGAACAGCAAAGATCAAACGGAGGCACCATGCCTCGCTACGAATACTTTTGCCACGCCTGCAAACAACTATTCTCACAAACTCTGACTCCCGCCGAATACGAAGAAAGCGATGTGGTTTGCCCGCGCTGCGGCAGTGAAGAAGTGGAGCAGCGCGTATCGGCTTTCTACACCCTATCTCATCAGAAGAGACCGCGTAATGGAGCGGAAGTAGAAAAGCGCCCAGGAAAGCCGCAGCACTGCTCCAAAAGCAGTCCTTGACACCGATCCCCTCCGGGCCTAGCCTTTAGCTGTCTCATTGGCCACGCCAAAACTCCGTCGCACCTCTCTTCCAAAGCGCCCCAGCAGCGGCCCTGACCCACGAGAAAATTCGGGCAGTTGAAATTCACCCCACTTTGCGACCGTCTCCGACGGTCTAGGCCCGAATCAATGGTGGTCAAGCAGTTGGTCACAAGACCGACTCCACCCAAGTCGCAACCGCCGCCGGTCAGCTTCGACCGTCGCCTGCCAAGACAAGCGCAAAAGGAGTGCTTCCATGTTTACGCGAACTGTTGAAGTAACCACCCAATCGGGAAAAGCAAAAGAGCTCTCGAACACCCTCAACGACAAAGTGCTGCCGATTTTGAAGAAACAGGCAGGATTTGTGGATGAGACCGTTCTGCTATCGGATACAGAACCGAATCGTGTCCTCGCGCTCAGCTTCTGGAATACCAAAGAAGATGCCGAGCGGTACCATCGGGAGCAGTACCCTGCCATCCACGAGATGGTACGGTCTCTCCTCGACGCAGAACCCGTGATTCGGACCTTCAATGTCGATTACTCAACCACGCACAGAATCGCTGCCAGCAAAGCCGCTTAGCATCGGCTTAGCGCGATACTACAGGTGAGCCACCCGGCTCACCTCTTTCATTCTGCGAACGCATCATCAAAAAGGCGCCCTGGCGCGCGGCTTTTCCGACAATGTCCCAGGCGGCCAGACCTGACAGCATGAGCACCGATATGAATCACGAGCGGATCGCGTACTTCCGAAGCAGACTGGAGCAGTGGTATCGGGAAACACAGCGAAGACTTCACACTTCCACAGAGGAACGACGGCTCACCGAGGGGGTGCAGGCGGAATTGGAAGACAGGGCATCGAGTTCCTACGAGAAAGAGCTCTCGCTTCACGAGAGCGCTGAGGAGCGCCAGATCCTTCTGAGCATCCGACAGGCACTCGACCGGATCCGTGAAGGCACATTTGGAGAGTGTCTCGGGTGCGGCAGTGAAATCAATTCAAAGCGCCTGGAAGCCGTGCCGTGGACACAATATTGCATCGACTGCCAACGCAGCCTCGAGCAATAAACTACCAGACGTCGTGCGGTTTGAATCGGGCGCTGCTGCGCTTACCCGAGCTTGACCGCCAGCCAGGCTTCTCTGGAGGATTTATGCCACCAGCCGTTCAAGTCGGTGCCATTCTGATCGAGGAGTCGCCGCTGATGACGCAACTCCTTGGCCTCGAGAGCGAGCCCTATTCGGGGAACTGGAGCCTGGTTAAGGTGCTAGATGGCTTCGCCCTTGATCGTAAGATCCGTGCCTCGGGATGGAACTTCTTCTTCATGGCGGCAGAAGAAAAGGCGATGTTCTTTGGTGCTCCTGGAGCGGAGAAGATCCAGAACGCCTTGAAGCGGATTCTAGGGAAGGTAAAGCAGCAACACTTCAATAGCCTCGAGGTGACGGGAATCGTTGCCAGGCGTTTTCTGGGTGTGCCCTATACCATCGTTTCGGCACACGCTCGGCATGCCCAGCAGAGCTGCTACTTAGATAGCGCCGAGGCCCGGCGGACGTCCCAGCGCGACGCAGAATGGGGAGGGGTTGAGCGCGTCTCCGGTCCGGGGAGTGGACTTATGAAACCTAACGCCCTTGATGCGGTCACCGCTTTTGCGGTTCCAATTTTCTCAGGAGGTCGCGCTCATGGAAACGCCCAAAGCGCCGGATACTGCTCGCGGGGAAATGACTCTCATCGGCAAGTCGGTTGTGATCAAAGGGGAACTCTCGTGCAGCGAAGACCTTTATATAGATGGCCAGGTGGAAGGCACCATCGACCCGAAAGGAAACCGTCTGACCATCGGGCCGAACGGGCGCGTTAAAGCCAACGTCAATGCCTGCGCCGTGGTCGTGCAGGGTAAGCTGGAAGGCAATATTCAAGCGAGCGACCGGGTCGACCTAAAGCAGTCGGCCGTTGTCATGGGCGACATCGCGACCCAGCGCATCTCCATTGATGAAGGCGCGTACTTCAAGGGAAGCGTCAACATCCAGAAAGAGGCGCCCAAAGAAGGAAGTACTGGGTGAGACTGCTCTTTCCTCGAAATGAGGCTGCTCTGCCGGGTGTTGAAGGGAATCGTTGGTTCGCCTAAATTTGGCCTTGGGTAGCGAGGCCGCCATCACAGCCCTCCCCTAAAAGCCGGACTACGTGGGACTGACCCAAGGCAACAAGGGACAATATCTCATGGCCGCAGAAGAAATCCGAGCCGGAACCAGACCCATCGAACATCAGGATGATCTTATAACGCTTTTAGACGCACTCCGGAACTGGGCAGCGTAAGGCTTCCCGTATTGGAGTGCGCACCGCGATCATATGAAACACCACGTCCGCGCCGCCGTCGCATACATCGCAGGTCGCCTGATTTCGGGAAAGAGATCGTCGTCTGTGTACGATTATTCCCGTTCAAAGCATATCTCCATTAGCGGCACCATTGGTCGAGCGCGGGTCAATGCCTATGACCACGAGAACAGCTGCCACATTTCAGGGAGTGGTGCTACTTCTAAATATTCTCTCTATCACTACGGAGAAAGCTGCCACATAAGTCTCAAGATAACGGAAGAGAAGTTCAGTGGGTATGACTATGGAACGTCGTCGCATTATAACGGCAAGGTCCGAGGAAATTCGATTTCGCTCTACGACTACGGCGAGAGCGCCCATTTCAACTACTCGATCTGAAATCTATGCCCGCCCCACTATCTCAAATCCACCGTCGAAAATGTTTTACCTAGTCGCGAACACATGAACGGTGTTAACTGAAAGAATGGCGACGTCTCTTACGCAACTCCTCAGATATCAAAAAGAAAGTATTCGGTCCCAGAACCGTGCCGAATTGCAATTTGGAAAGGTCCTGGAAAAGTTTTAGATTCACTATCAATTCCAGCCAATGGTCGGGCGTCGGAGAGTCGATTTCCTGATTCTGGGAAAGCGGCTTATTTTTGTTGAGATCGATGGCGCGCAGCACTACAAACCCGACTGGATCAAGGCGGATCGGACGCGGGATGAGGAGACTTATCCGATTTTGGGCCACGACTCGTTGTGCCTCTGGCTTTCCAATGGAGCAGTGTGCGATGGCACCGCCGAAGAAACGCTCCGACAGCTCTTCCGTTACAAAACGAAGCCGTCCTCCGGATTGGTAAAGAGCCGTCTCGTCTCCCCAGTGGCGGCCAACTCGTTCTACACCCTGCTAAGACATATTTTTTCCGGTGAGCCCGGAATAAGGAAAGGATGTTCGCTGGTGACGGGCCGGAGGATCATGCCGGTCGCACCATCTCCGACTCTGCGCACCGCCCTCGGCACCTATATGAGAAGAACAGCCGAGAAGGATCGCCTTTGACGTCCTTCACTCCACTGCTGCAAGCAGGTGGTACCGGGGACATCTTCCAACTCAGGATCTAACACTTGGTCGCTGCGGCCTGACGGTGTGCCATTCTGTACCGGTACAAGCAAAGAAGCATGCTCCCACCCGCAAGCAAAACGGCCATGATCGCGACCGCTGTCAGGAACCTCCGCCACCCTTCAATTCTCCACGCAGAAAGCGCGGCTCCCAGAGCGAGCAGGGCAAATGCGATCGTGCCACCTGCCAAGAGCTCGGCCTCTTGCCGAATCTGCTGGAACCGCGCGGCGGCGTACTCTCCTCTCCCAGCCACTGAAATAGTGTCTTCCACCAACGCCTTCGCGTCTAGCAAGCGAACCCAGACCAGCATGAGCTCGGAGGCTCCTATGCTCAAGACGCCTAGAAGATATGCGAGAGAGACCGCTGGGATCGCCACAACGATCGCCCAAGTCGGCGTTTGGGAGTAAACGTTGATAGCAGGAAAGAGGTTATCAGCAAAGGCGTTCGCCACAAGCGCAAGGTCTACGAACACCAGAGCGCCAACTGCCGTGGCACCAGAGTACCCTTGAAGGCCTTGCCATGGGATTTCCATAAGCACAGGATTCTATACCCCATCCGCGCTAAACCTCCCGCTCCCTCAAATCCTTCGCTTTGACGTCTCCCGTCGCTTTGTTCCAAATTCAGAACAAAGACGGCGGGCGAGGGACGCAAAGGCATGGTTTGACGGAAGCAACGCCAGCGGATCTCGACCAATTCCTCGAAGGCGAACGCGACCTCTGTACGAACGACTAGGGCTAGAATCGGTGCGAGCGCCTGCATGAAAACGAAATTCAAGAAGGCGGTGATCCCCGGCGACATCCGTAGGCTGAAGGCTTTTGATCGCCGGGTCTTCCCGAAAGCTGATCTCTTCACAACCAAACAGTGGAAGAACGATGAATCCTGGTGGATGATCATCGATGGGAAAAGGGTGGGTTGCTGTGCATTTCATCCAAACGTGGATTTTCAAGAAGACATCCGGAAGGACCATCTGAATCCGCCGATGAAAGGCTCCCTCTACATCACAACAACCGGCATTCTGCCGAAGTTTCAAGAAACTGGTCTCGGCCAGCTCCTGAAATCTTGGCAGATCGCGTATGCAAAGCGCCATGGGTTCCGTCGCATCGTTACAAATAATCGGAGGGGGAATGCAGCCATCATCGGGCTAAACAAGAAATTTGGGTTTCGGATCATCCGAACAACTCCCGGATACTACTCGGGTCCGCCTGACGCCACGGTAGTCGTGGAGCTTCGGCTCAAATCCTAAAAACCGTGCCCGACACCCCGATGACCACCCGCGAAAAATACCTCTACCATCAAGTCCATCCCCTGAACGCAGCCAGGAAACAAAATGGTGTTCCGTCTTCCACTTGCTCATATCCCATCCTGCTTCACTGAGGATCGTCAGTCCAGTGCGCCGCGGTCTTTCCGATAGGCGTACTGTTCCGGCTGCAGGTCCGCTTCGAATATGGGTTCGAGCACCAGAACTGCCGCCATTTGCGCTGCCCGGTCTCGGATAGCGGGTACTCCTAACGGACGCTGTTTCCCGTCTGGCTTCGGTATGTACACCCGCCGGACTGAAAGTTGCGCGCTTCCTTCGCTTTGTCGTGCAACGCCCTCTGCAACTTCTGAACCCTTTCTGGGGTTGATAGACTCAACGTCAATCCCTCCGTCTTCGTCGCTTCTTGCGTTTCCTTTCAGTAGGGTCGAGGACTGGCGCCGCGCTCCGTAGACTCGGGCCTATCTGTTGCTCCCCGTTTCCTCTGGGAGTGCCTCACTAGCCGAATCGTAAGCCGGTTTCCAGTCCCCGCCTCATCAAACCCAGCGTGCAGATTTCCCGCACTGGGCTTTCCTGTGTGCTTCTTGTCAAGGGTTATGGGGCTCATTCGAGCGGAGCGACTTTCAGCTGTGATCTCCGTACACAACCCGATAATTGGGCTCGACGACCAGATCAAAGCCATTGCTGTCTCTTGCCGCACTTCCGACGCCACCCCGCCGGAGTGTAGTGTTTTTGGCCGTGACCGGCGAGGAACAAGACTTACTTGGATCTCAATATTTTGCACGCGCTTCCCCGTTGGATGGACCAATCGTGGCAAACATCAACGACCCACCTGGAGCCCGAATGATTTTTTCGGGAAGAAATTTTGCACTCGGAGCGCAGTTTGTCCGAGCACACCCTAGTCGATAGCTGCGCGATTTTGAACTCTTGCTCGGCCTTATGCGCTAATTATTTGCACTCGGGAGTTTTTCAACAACCACGCCTGATCACAACAGTTAGAGGCTGTGAACAACCGCGGGCTCATCGTCAGCGTGAGCCTCAGCTTAGGTCGCGGAAGAAAGCGGCCAAGTCCCCCGCTACAGCCGCGGGCTCCTCAGCCGGTGCGAAGTGCCCGCCACGCGGAAAAACTGTCCATCGCTGGATGTTGTAGACCCGCTCTAGATACGAGCGAGGTGGCTCACCCTCGGGAACGGTTTGGTGCGCGAAGACACCGAATGCCGTGGGCGTTCCGACGTAGGCTCGATCTATCGGGTACCAGCGATTGTCCCAATAGTCACGCATCGACGATGTGATGGTTTGCGTGACCCAGTACAGAGTAAGTGTGGCGCAGAGGAAGTCATCGGGCGGCGTGACATCGCTCCACGAGCGCCATTTCTCGCCAACATATGCGGCCAGCCCCACAGGAGAGTCGTTGAGTCCGTAGCCGATGGTTTGTGGCTTGGTCGACTGTATTGCGCTGTAGCCTCGCTCCGTAACGTCCCAGTTTCGGTTCACAGCAAGGTATAACCGCTCGATATTGGACAACTCCAAGTCATCCACCACGGGTGTAAGGTCAGACTCCAGCGTGGTGAGATGAATCCCGACCACCGATTCGGGATGGTCTAGCCCAAGGATCGTCGTGACTCCGGCCCCAAAGTCATAACCACCCGCACCATAGCGGGAATATCCAAGCTCGGACATGAGCCGATGCCAGCGCTCCGAAACGTATCGGTAGTTGATACCGACCTGGGCTGGGCGCGCCGAAAATCCATAGCCAGGCATGGAGGGTACGACTACGTCGAAATCCTTCAGCATGGGCAGCATGTCTATGTAATCGAGGAAACTGCTGGGCCAGCCGTGCGTAAGGATAAGCGGCACGCACCGGTCCGATGCCGCTCGCTTGTACACGAAGTGAATGCCCTCCCATTTGAAGTGATCGAGAGTGTTAAGCCTCTGCTCCCAGGCGCGCCAGTCGAAATCATGGGTCCAGTAGGATATGAGGTGCTGCAACCAGTCCAGCTCGGTGCCCTGTTTCCAACCTATGCCGGGCACTTGATCTGGCCATCTAGTATGGCGTAGCCGCGCCTGCAAATTGTCGAGCACTTCATCTGCGACATGAACCCGAAACGGTTCCACCAAAACTCCTTCTTAAACAGTGTTAGGCGAACCCCTTAACTCCATCACAGTTGGCGCTCATGGGCAAAGATCGTATCACCGCTGTGGTTGGTGATAAATCACCATGCACTCATTTGCCGGGGACGCGAGGGTATTCAACGGTTGAACTGTGACCGCCGCCTTCGAAGTGCGGCCCCACGTTCGCGGTGCAAGTTACGGGGCGGTTAGCCGAAGAGTGATCCGGTTTGGGGCGGAAGATCCACGGGCGCCGAGCACTCGGGACCGTCCTTCGTCACACTTCACACTTCTCTCCCGAAGCGGCTCCACAAGTCGGACAGCGAACAGCGAGCACCTGCTTCGGGCTGAGTTCTCTTGTCACACAAACCTCCATGTACAAAAGGTGATCATCTAGGCCCAGTTCCCCCCAGGTGGACGGCCTATGTCCTCTTGACAACGGACATGGGCCGATTGTGCAGAAAGGCGGTGATGAGTGCGCTATTTATTTGCAAGCCGCCGTTGTAGTAGACGAGGCCCTTCTTCTTGAACGCATTCATAAATTTACTCACCCTTTCGCGGGTGGTACCAACCATCTCCGCGAGGGTTGCTTGGCTCACCTTCAGGGGGTTCTCCGGCTTTGATTCCTTAGTTATTTGCCCAAACAACAACAGAACCCGTGCCAGTCGCTTTTCGCTGAAATTGAAGAATTGATCTGCTAGGTCTTCCTCGACTCGAATAACTCGGGAAAGCAGATATGCATTAAGCAACGCTGCAAACGGCGGGTCTCGCTTGAGCACCTTTAGCGTGCTTTCCTTCCGCAGGCGAGTGATAATGGACTGCCCGATTGATCTCGCCGTGTACATCCGCAGAGATTGCCCTCCTAGACAGCCTTCCCCAAAAAAGCTACCCCGCACGAGGACGGCGATTATCGCTTTCTTGCGTCGGGTGGCGGCCATCGTGAGCTTCACCGTGCCGCTCTGGATGTAGAACACAGCATCGGCATTGTCCCCTTGCGAAAAAATGATCTCGTTGTCTCGGTAGTTCCGCACACTCATTCCGTCACGGAATTTTTTGTGAAAAACTGTGGAACTGAAGCCGAGAGTTCGTTTCGCCATCTGTCTCCTTGGCACGATCAATCCACCTGGGAGTACCGTCCTCTGTCTAGAAAAAAATAAATCATATGGCTCGAGAATCTGCTTTGGCTGGTCAATATAGGTCGTGCACAATTGCACACATGTACCTGCGTGGTAAATCTCAAGCAAAACGGCTCCAACGCCGAGGCTCCACATTTTGGGTTGTGCACTCATTCGCAACGGCAGAACCGACAGTCCACACTCCCCTAGACGAATAAAAAGCACGACTCCGTTCTGAAACACGACACCATTTCAGCGACTTTAGTATTCCTCCCCGACTTCATGATTTGCAGTCTGGATCACGCGGGTACACCCGAGGAAAGACAAGCGATCAGCGATGCGCTTGTTGGTCTGAACGTGTTACGGAGAGACTTGCAAGCGCAGTCTCACGCAAAGCTTGAATGCTGCTGACCAGCGCTGCAATTGATTCATCTTTCTACACAATCGCGCTAAAGCCAGCAGATAAAGGCTTCCCGTCTGAGTTGAGCGCTCTCGAAGTTGGTGAACATCACCAATAGCACCCCCGGAAAGCGCGTGGTGGCCAAGTCTAAGAGGCGGGGTTGGTCTGGCCGGTCAAGGGCGCCGGTGCTTTCTTGCTGTTATCAAGCGCCGAGCAAAGCTGCCTGACGAGAGCCATAAGCTTCGCCGGATTCTTCTCTTTGCTTGCCTCTTCAGCAATGGACTGCCAATCTTTCTTTTCGGAATCAGTGGCCATAGCGGGCCTCCACGGGATAGGGAGTCCTAAGGTTATGTTTGAATCCAAACCGAATCTGTGCAATATTGCACATCTCGGCAATTGCACATCTCAGCATCTAAGGTGGGGCAAAATGGCTAGAGAACTAATCTGGCTTGAAAATTTCACCTTCGCAGCTTGGGGATGTAGCACATGCGTTTGGATTTTCCCCAATCCCGGTGAAACAGTTTCGGGAAAGCCTCCCAAGAAAGTTCAGGAAGCCTTCGACCAGCACGAATGCGCTAATTTTCCTCGAACGCACACGTGAGCAATTGTGAGCAGACCCGGTCGGAGCGCTGGGCGTACTCTTCAGTCAATTACTTTCAACACTTCATTTGGGGCCGTTAAGGCTTTGCGGCCCTCTCTCCTTTTCCTGACAACTGGCAACAGGGGGCAGCAAATCTCTACGCTAGCGTTCCCTATTCAAGCGCTCCAACTCTTCTAGCAGGAGTCGCAGTTCCGAGAGAAGCATTTGGCGGGGGATTCGATCAATCTCTTTCGTCCGTCCGAGAACGGAGATGATTTTCTCTAGCTCACGCTGGACTTCGGCGAAGTCGCGAGGCATGTTGGTAACCGCTGCCCTTCGGTGAGGAGCGCACTGTATCACAATCTCGGCAGGCGGCAAGAAGCTGATCGGTTGCGCTTAATCGAAGCCCCTGGGGTGGAGTTGATGAAGCGCCTCGGTTACCGCCGATTCGCGGCGCAAGGCGGTGATTGGGGTGCGTTCGTCACGAACGCGATGGCTCAAGAGGCACCTCCGGAGTTGATGGGCATCCATGTGAACTTCCCCTGTATGGCGCCCTCTGACGTTGCCAAGGCGCTTCAGTCCTGTGGGCCGCCGCCGGCGGGTCTCTCGGCTGAGGAGCAGCGGGCATACGACCAGATGGCGTTCCTTTACCAGCACGTCCCTACGCAAATTATGATGGCCGCACACCCGCAAACCCTGTACGGGTTGGCGGATTCACCCGTCGCCCTTGCCGCCTGGATGATCGATCACGACGTAGCCAGCTACGGGCACATCGCGAAACTTTTTGTCGATGGGGAGCCCTACGGCGATCTCACGCGGGACGACATCCTCGACAACATCACCCTTTCCTGGTTGGCGAACACGGGCGTGTCCTGCGCTCGTCTCTATCGGGAATACAAGGGCGCCTTCTTCACCGACTTCAATCATCTCCGTTCCGGCCGCCGTTAGCGTTTTCCCTGAAGAGGTCTACCAAGCTCCGCGGAACTGGGCAGAGCGGGCGTATTCCAAACTGATCCATTACAACAAGCTGGAAAAAGGCGGGCACTTTGCAGCCTGGGAACAGCCGCGGCTCTTTTCAGAAGAGGTTCGTACCGGCTTCAGATCACTGCGCAATGTGGCAGCAGCAGCAGCGTAGTCGCGCCTTAGCGCACACCATAATAGACCAGGTGCGGAGTCAGATGGGACTCCGCATTTTTCTTTCTCCATGCCGAGTCTGAGCAAAGTATCGTTGTTGGCGTAACATCCCGATTTCACTTATTGACCTTCGTGTTGAGCATCACCAACGCAGCCGGGTTCCACTTCGTGCGGAGTTCCGCACTTTTGACAGCAGCGCACCCTTGCTAACAGAACAGCCTCGCAATTCAGGTACACGCGGCTTACGCAGCGAGCTACTTGGCGCGCTTGCTTGAGTCGATCATTTGGAACAACGACGTAGACCTCGATTCCCGGTGTACAGGCCCATTCTGGCCTTCGGTTCGGCTCGACATCGACGATCGCCACTACGCGTCCCGGGATGCCCTCGAGATTGAGGGATTCAACGACGGCCTCGACCCCTTGGCTTCTCGGACCCGCGATGAAAGCCACTTCGTCCTTTTCCACTCTGGAATCTTAGCGCGTCAATCGTTAACTGTTGAAACATCCCGATTTCACTCATCTTCCGATCAGTTTCAAACGCTTCAGATGTGAAGTGAATCGAAAGAAATCGAAATTTGAGCGCTAAGGCCTTATAGTTCCTTAGCCCGAAGAGATTACGAGATGGGATTTGCACAGCAGTGCGGTCTCGTCGGGTCTGTGCAAATCTGCGTTGTCGGGGATGGGGTGCAGGGGAAGGTGGAGCCCTTCCCCTGCATCAGCAATACAGAAACCAGGCAGCGTTGGATTTCGCCTCCACTTCTGCAGCGACAACGCTGCACATCCTGTGCGAATGGTTGCGGATGAAGTTTTCTGCAGGCTTCCTACAATGGGAGCCGTCAGAGGCGTCCTGCGGTTACGAGTTTAATGGCCAAACACGCGATGTTTTAAATCAGAATCTCGAACCGCTGGACGTGCTTTGCTTCCCAAACGAATGCTCAGATGAAGTCTGGAACAAGGCAGCAAAGAGGGCTCACTATAAGGGTTTCGCCGAAGCAAAGCCAGCCTCTGCAAGATGTGAAAGGCAAGGAGGAAAGAACTATGGCAGCCAGGGAAAAAGTCGGGGAGCCGGAGTTTGTGGCGTTCGTAGGCATCGACTGGGCCGATCAGAAGCACGTGTGGTGCTTGCAGCCAGCCAATTCGGCGAAGCGGGAAACCGGAGAACTGGAGCACAAGCCCGAAGTGGTGGAGGCCTGGGTCAGTCAACTGTGTCAACGCTTCGGGCACGGTCCGATCGCGGTTTCGGTGGAGCAGGTGAAGGGCGCGCTGGTCTACATGCTGGGTAAGTATGAGTGCCTGCATCTGTATCCGGTGCCGTCGACGATGTCCTCGAGCATGCGGGAAGCGCTGTATCCGTCGGGAGCCAAGGATGATCCACGCGATGCAGATCTGCTGCTGGATCTGCTGCTGCAGCACCGGGACAAACTTCGCCGTTTGACGCCGGATAACGAAGCCACGCGGCGAGTACAGAACCTGGTGGAGGAGCGGCGCAAGCTGGTGGAGGAAAAGACGGCGCAGCTGAATCGCCTGACCGGATACCTGAAGGTGTACTTTCCGCAGATGCTGGAATGGTTTGCCAAGCTGGATACGAAGTTGGCGTGTGAGTTTTTAGAGCGCTGGCCATCGCTGGAGGAGTTACAAGCCGCTGCGCCGGCAGAAGTGAGGAAGTTCTTCCGCCAGCATCGGGGTCGGCATCCAGAGCTCACGGAGTGGCGACTGCAGGGGATCGGTCAGGCCATGTCCGCGATTCGGGATCGAGCCGTGATCGAGGCCAAACGGATGGTGGTACAAGTGATCGCACGAGTGCTGCGCACCCTGCTGGAGGGCATCGCGGCGGTGGACGGCAAGATTACGGAGGCGGCGGAAGCCCATCCCGATTTTTTCATTTTCCAATCTTTGCCGGGAGCCGGAGCGGCTCTGGCCCCACGGTTGTTGGCGGCACTGGGCTCACAACGCGATCGTTATGCCAGTGCGGAAGAGGTGCAGAAGTACAGCGGCATTGCCCCGGTGACGGAGCGGAGTGGGAAAAAGAAATGGGTACATTTTCGCTGGGCGTGTCCCAAGTTTCTGCGGCAAAGTTTTCACGAATGGGCGGGACACTCGATTGCGCAGTCGGTTTGGGCGCGTGCCTATTACCAGCAACAGCGCCAGCGTGGTAAGGATCACCATGCCGCGGTGCGAGCCTTGGCTTTCAAATGGATTCGCATCGTGTTTCGCTGCTGGCAAGACGGTGCGGCGTACGACGAGAACAGATATCTGGCGACCCTAGCCAAGCATGCCTCGCTCTTGATTCCTGTCCCGGCAGCCGCAGCAACGAGCCTGTGAAATTTATTGTGGATTCTAAGTGAGCCTGAAAAGGGAGCTAGTCGAAAAATGGTTGACAAAGTTACTCAGACATCTGATTACTACAACTATGCTTGGACGAGCTGGGCTGTTCTGTTCTAATGCTGTAGGTCACACAAATGGGTAGAAGTCCGGCATCGAGATCATGGAAGAACACCTGGAATGACCACGACGGCTCCTGAACGCTCGTTGAAAAACGCTGCGAGAGTGGTCGGATTTACCTACCTCTTTTCGATGGCGACGGCGATGTTTTCGGAGTTCTATATCCGATCACACATCATCGACTATGACAATGCAGCGGCAACTGCGCATAACATCGTTGCGCACGAACGCCTTTTTCGTCTCGGCATCGCCTTTGACCTCCTTGTCGTCATGAGCGACGTCGCGCTCATTACCGCTCTATATGTCATTTTGAAAACTGTAAACAGGAATCTCGCTTTGGTCGCAGTGTTCTGGAGATTAATGGAAACCTCGATTCATACGGTGATGACACTCGATAGCTTTAGTGCGCTGAGGCTTTTGAGCGGGGCCCGTTACCTGCAGGTCATTGAGACCGACCGGCTGCAGGCGCTAGCGAGGCTTGCAATTGGCGGTCAAGGCGCTGCGTTCGATGTGAGTTTCCTGTTTCTTGGCATCGGATCGGCGACCTTCGGTTACCTATGGTTCAAGTCAAACTACATCCCCCGGGCGTTAGCTGGGTGGGGTGTTTTCGCATCCGTGGTGGTCGCGACGTGTAACTTTGCGTTTATTGTTTTCCCCGGCCTCTCAGAAATGCTGTCCCCAGCGTGTTTTATACCAATCTTCATTTTCGAGGTGGCAATGGGGTTCTTACTTCTATTCAGGGGACTGTCACTCAGTTAGCCCGCGCGTTCGCACGTTGTGGAAAATCAATTTCACCATTCTTGCACGGCGGTAGACCGCCTTCTGTGTTCCAGGGTACAAAAGCCAAGACAAAATCAAGGGCAAGTGCTGTACCGATGATCAGGACATTTCTAACCGGACACGTCATAAGTGCCGTCATCACCAGCCGCCGAACGCAATAAAGGCCCGATTCGCCTCAGGTACGGGGCAGTACGTCGCGTATTTTGCGGCGAACTTGGCAGCAAACCACTGGCAGCCGACTGAGAAAGACTCAACCTCCTGCGCGATGGTTCAAACGCGCGTGCAGTGCGCGGGTCTACCGAACTCGTTGATAAATACGTTGCCGACATTCGGGTAAGAATCGCGGAACGGAAGGCGGAAATTGGCAAGCTTGAGTCCGAAAGCTGAGACAGTTGGCGTAATATCCCGATTTCACTCATTAAGGCCCAAAAAGGCGAAGAAAAAGCGCACGCTTGCGCTATCGCCTGTTTACGTCAGTTATCATTTGCTCGGTAAAAACCGGATGGAACTGACTCCCGAAGTGGCTGCTACGTCGTTGGCTTCTGCGGCGACCTAATGACCGATGTGGAACGGAAAGCGTGGCGTCATTTGTTTCTTACGATGAAGGCCACAAGGGGGCGCAGTGACGTGGCAGCACAGCGTGAAGCGCAGGAACACAAAATTCATTCTCGAATGCTTTCCGACGAACCGCAGGTGTTGATCCTCGCCAAGAACGGCTATGAGCAGTTTCAAATGACGACAGCGGCACGAATCCTTCGAGATTCCGCAGACAAGGTAATCTTCAATTACTGCCCGAGATGCGAAAAAACTAGCGCGGACTCCTACCGCAAGGCAGTGCCGCCACTGCGGTCACGATTGGCATGGGACGTAGGTGGCGGCAGGGCCGGGCCAATGAGTATAAACGCCAACCATGAGCTAAAATCACGCTTGCGTTTAGGGACCAAGGCCGGAAGGTCGGCGAGGAGAAGACGTGTGACTCGCAAGTCGATGGATAGCCTCGATGCTGTCGAGATAGTTATGGTCTTCGAGGAAGTCTTTGAAACTGAGCTACCCGTCAACGATGCCGAGACTCTTGGTGGTCCAACTGAAATTGTGGACTGGCTGGAGTTGCGACTCTCGAATCAACGGCACAACAAGTCAAGCGGTCGCGCTACTGATGAAACTCACCAAGGCTCAGCAGCACCCAGAATTAGCTGAGGGTCTCGAGGGAACATGGCGACGAGAACAGATCGCTGCCATCATCCGCGAAATTCTCAAGTAGTGTCTTCGAGCGGCTACTGTTGAAACATCCCGATTACACTCAAAACACCCTGCCGAGCCTCCCGGTCATGAGTGCTATGGCCTGGTTTCGTCAACCATCCCGTGGTTGGTGTCTAATGTGAAGAACCATTTCCGAAGCTATGACGATGCCTTGTTCGCTGTGATGGGAGCTTCTACGCGCACGCTAATCATCGAAAGCATCGTTGCAGGCGTTTTCGTGTTGTTTGCCGTTCTCGGCTTCAAGGGGAACTATTGGCTAGTGGTCGCTGCTCTTATTGGTCACGGCGTCTTTGACTTCGTCCGTCACTTCTTCATCGACAACCCCGGTGTTCCGCAATGGTGGCCCGGTTTTTGCTTGGCATCTGATGTAGTTTTCGGTGCATGGGTAGCTGTGCTCCTGATTAGGCAGCGACAAGTAGTACGTGGATCAACCATGTGAGAAGAGCTTCAGTTGTGACCGACACATCGAAATCTGTCATGTTGGATCGAGAACTTGAGGAAGAAAAGAATCAGGACTCCTCTGGCTCGCGTATCCGTTGTCCGCTCTGCGGCTGGTCGCCACGCAAGGAAGACCGATGGTTTTGTGCCTGCGGCTATGAGTGGAACACGTTCGACACGGGAGGCGTCTGCCCAGCCTGTCTCCACCAGTGGAGTAAGACGCAGTGCCTCTCTTGCAGCCGATGGTCGCCGCATTCCGATTGGTACGCACAGTCGTGATTATCGCGCCCGGGAGACGCACGAAGTGAAACATCGAATCGTTCACACGCTTCAGAAATACGTGCTGAACCCGCCGATCAAGTTCGCGCTTGCGGTGGGGTTGCCTCTGCCCGGATATGCGTTGCTCGAAACGAAAGGACGGAAGACGGGAAAGCCACGGCGCACGCCAGTGGGCGATGGACGTATCGGAAACCAGTTCTGGCTAGTGGCAGAGCATGGCATGAAGGCGGGATACGTCCGCAACATTGAACGTGACCCGCGTGTACGACTGAAACTGCGCGAGGGGCTAAGGTATCGCTGGCACACGGGCACTGCAAATCTGCTCCCCGACGATGACCCCCGTGAGCGTCAACGCTGGCTGGCGAGTCAATCGCCAAGCAGCGCCGGGAATTCGCGAGCGGTGCGTCTCTTCGGGACGCAACTCCTCAGTATTCGAGTTGATCTGGACTGTTAACCTTCAGAGTTCGCGGTTGCAGTGATTTCTTAAGCAGCCTTCTCCACTGGAAGCCCAGCCTCCATCCACCCCTGCTTGCCTTCTGGATAATGCGCCACGTTCGTGTAGCCCATCGCCGCCAATTCACGGGCAGCGTATTCGCTGGCGTGTCAATGCGTGTTCGCGCAGTAGGTGACGATCTCAGCGTCCTTGTTGGGCAACAACTGCGGAGCGAGTTCCTTGATCTGTTCAGGCGGGATGTTCAAGGCTCCGGGGAGATGGGCTTCTCGGTAGCGTTCAGGCGCGAGGGTCTCGACTACCGTGATTCCTTGCTTCTTGTCGAGTTTCGACTTCAGGTCTTTGGTCGAAATTGTGCTGTCCATTTTGATCTCCTCAATGCTCAATCTTAATCATGCAGGTCGCGAAAGCGTGGCTCGATAGTCAGCAGCGAATTTCTCGATGCCTTTGCGCGTAAGCTCGTGTTGAATATCAAACGTTTCCCACCATTGCTCCAAGTCAAGCTCCTCGTAAGGAATCGGTTTACCGGGAGCCTTGTATTGAAACTGGTTGTCGGGCATTGGGAAATTCTTGCTCGCCCACTGTTCCAAGATTTTCGCGGGCACGGTTGCAAGCTCCGTTTCGAGCACGAAGCAGTACAGCAGGTGCTCTAGACTGCGGATGCTGGCAGCTAAGACAAGAACGTGACCATCACCCTTCGAGAACATCCGCTTAATGTTCTTCACGACATCCATTCCGTTCTGACCGATGTCATCCAAGCGCCCGACGAAAGGCGAGACGTAGGCTGGCTCCTTTGTGCCTTTCGTTGCTGCGTATACTGCGGCTGCTTGTTGCTGTGAAAAGCAGAGGGTAATGTTGACCCTCATGCCCTGCTTCACCGACATCTGTGCCGCTCGAAGCCCCTCAGCCGTGCATGGATATTTGATGTACGCATTGGGAATCCACGAAAACATTTCCTGCCCTTGGCTGAGCATCTCTTGCGCCGTCGTCTTCTCATCCGAGAAAACTTCGATAGACACCCCAGCATCGCCGACCAATGGGGAGATTGTTTGAACGATTTTCTTGTATTCATCCATTTCCTCCCGGTTGGAGAGTTTGTGACCTGACGCGATTAGCTCTTTGATGTGAGGGTTCTTGGCAATCAACGAAGGGTTGGTGGTCTGTCCATCGACAAATCCCAGCAGTTCCTTAACCTGTCGGGTCTCCTGCGGGTCGCCGCCATCCACAAGTATTTTTGTTTTGGGTCGAGTCATTGAAATCCTCCTTCTGTTCGCCGGGAACACACAGGTGTATGTTCGATGCTAAGCCGAGTCAGCCGGATGTCGAAATCGACTTAATCATTTGGCTGAACCCGCCCAGAGCACACGCAGAAGTAGACTGGATACTTTAGCCCCAGATTACAGGTCTTCGACTCCAAGCTGCACGTCCGCGTTTTTCCAAGCCGCCTCGAATTCTCTTCGAACGTCTTCCACATTGGCAGTCTTATTCTGCGCCTCCAAAGCTTTCAAAAGCCCAAACAGCGACCGAGGGTTTCGAGGGTACTGTTCGAGGTCGGCTCGAAACACGGCTTCCGCTTGATTCGCTTCGCCGTTTGTTAGCAATGTACCGCCGAGCGACTCGCGGACAGGATAAAACCATTCGGGTGGCTCCCCGTAATAGAGTCGGTCCTCGATTTCCACCGCCCTTTTCCAATTCTTGATTGCCTGCTCATGGTCACCCTTTGCATTTGCAATTCGAGCATCCAAAATCGCTGCCGCGAGGTCTAGAAAGGTTATGGCTTTGTTTGAGTAGAAGCTGAACTCCAGATCGGCAGTTGTTTCCTTCTGCGCGGTTCCAAGAAGTCTTCGCTCGGCTTCAGCCCTGTCGATCTGACCCTTTGCGGCAAGCGCGGCTCCGCGAGCGAAATGCCAGAACGCGGTAGTCATGGCAAGGCTTGGGGGTGGCGCAGGCAATTTCAGCACTTCATCCCAATGATGGAACCGAACGAGCACGAAAATTGGCGTAGGCGCGTAGACCTCAGCGACAGGCATGCCGTGAAGCATTGGAGAGACATGTGCCGCCAACTCATCCGCAGCCTGCTTCGCGTGCTCAAAATTTCCTTCCATACTGTAGCTGGCTGCGAGGAAGTGAAGGTTGTGGCAGTAGTACATCATGTCGTACATGCTGCCTGTTGTGCCGCTATCGTGGAGATATACTCGGTCGGTATCGGCTGCCACTGCGTTGCTGTGGGCTGCGGCGGCGTAATCCCCCACGCGCATATTCGTATGAGCGGGCATGTGTACCAGATGACCAGCAGCGGGTGCGAGGGTTTCCAAACGTTGCGCACTCGCAAGCGCCCACTCCGGGTGCGGGGACGCTTCCGTGGCATGGACGTAGTAGTGATTCGCACCAATATGGTTGGGTTCACGCCGCAACACTGACTCAAGCACCGCAACAATTTCCTCAGTACCTTCGGTGGGACGACCATCGAGACTCCAGAGCTTCCACGGGTGTAAGTCCATCAGGCTCTCTGCGTAAAGCGTAGCTGCATCGAGATCGTCCGGGTAACGCTTGGATAGTTCTCGCATCGCGACGGCGTATTCCGCGTCGAGCTTCCTCAAATCGACCTTCGGATCAGACGAGTAGCGTTTAGCTAGAGCCTGAATGTAGTCGCGCTCCCTTTTCGTAGCACCCGATGCGAGCGATAATGCCCTCTGCACGGCGTCATAAGCAGCCTGCTCGTGAGGAGGATCGACATCCAGATTGATGCACGGTCCTAGCGCTAACGCGATGCCCCAAGAAGCCATCGCCGACTGTGGGTCTAGCTCTGATGCTCGCCGGAACGCGCGAGCGGCTTCCTCGTGGTTGAACGCGAATACGAGCGTTAGCCCTTGATCGAAGAAGCGCTGCGCCTCAGCGTTCTTGGTGGAAATGGTGTGATGATGCTGACCTAGCCCCGGAATGAGCACTGGGGGTTTCATTTCGGCGAACAAGGAACAGATATTCGCGAGAAGAAAATACAAAAGCGCGACGAGCTTCATCACATTCCCCATGTGTCAAGAGAGGCTAGCCAAGGTTCCCAGAGATGCAAACTGCTTTCAAGAAACTCAGACAAATTGAGCGTGAGGGGCTGCGTTGCGCCCTCAAATTGGGAGGGCTGCTAGCTCTCTAATTCCCCTAGCCTCAGAACTGGCGACTCGGTTCGGCAACAGACGCCATATCGCTGCCAGAGCTTGAACCACGGGCTGTGGGCTAACGTCTCGTCGTGCCTTCGATTCGCAGCAGAGATGTCGCTTGCGCTGAGTGGTCTAATGTCCGGCGCTTCGAACATTTCCTGTAGCTGCTCGATGTCGTCAATAATCCGTTCAACGTCCATTCCGTCTCAATATCCAACATAAGCACTGCAACGGTCAAACGGGATTGTACGAATGCCGAGACTGCGGGATTCCCAGTGGCGCAGCAGAAAAGCGGATCAGTCGCCGTGCTGGATCACATCGTCTTGGTGGAAGTGATGCGGAAGACCGGAAATTCCGCTGCGACCTTCTGGAATTCAGCAAGAGCCGCATCTTTATTGACGGGCACGTGCGGTCGCGCTCCAGTTGCTCGCTGTAGGTAAGCTTTCAAGATGGGCGCACGCTGGTCGGCGGGGACTTCTTCGAGTTGAACCTCTTCGCGGTCGCCGCTTCGAAGAACTGCTCTTTCCAGCCGCTGCACGGACGTTTTGCACCCATTGCGCGTCGTTTCCGAGCATGGATACCAAGTACCTCTGTCCATCGAGGATGGTCACGACGACTGGCAGCGAGATCGTCCGCCCTGACTTTCGTCCGGTCACTTCCAATGTCGCGAGGAAGTTGGGCGCGACACCCGACGAGCCTACAGCAGCCCACGCTCTATTCAGAATCCTCGCGATCCTGTTGGGTCGCTGCCCACGATACAACTATCGTTTGAAGTCGCTTAGAGTCATCTAAGCCTCAGTACTTTCTATCGCACCAGAAGCGGCATGATGGCAAACACCGGCAGCATCAAATAGTAGACCGTTCCCGAACTAAACGGATTGAGGAAGATTGTCTGCTGTCAACTGGTTTCCGCCTGCCAGTTTGTCTTCTGCCGTTGAAGGATCTCGTAGCAGTCGCAAGCGGCTTCCGTAAGCTTCGGTTTATCTAGGATGGTCACGTTTCCTCTTGTGTACGTAATCATTCCTGCCTTCTGCAAAACGCTGGCTGCAACACTGACACTCGATCTGCGAGTGCCAAGCATTTGACCTAAAAACTCTTGGGTCAAGGGCAATGTGTCGCCACCAATCCGGTCTTGGCTCATGATCAGCCATCTCGCTAGTCTCTCCTCAACATCATGCAAGCGGTTGCAAGCAGCAAGTTGGGTTGACTGCATGGCTAAGACCATCGCAAAACGCTGAAGGTGTTGTTCCAGTTGCGGACATTCAGGCAAGATTTTCCGCAGAGTCGGCACATCCACCCGGTAAGCCGTTGCGTCGGCTTGAACCACCACCCGAAGGGGGCTGGTTTTGAATCCGAAGACCACAGGCAGACCGACGAAGCCCTCTTTTCCGATTAACCCAACCTCAACACTTTTTCCATCCGGCAGAACTGTGAGCACGGAACCCATCCCGTTGTTCAGGAAATAGGCGGACTTGATAACTTCACCTGCTTCGTGCATCACATGATGAAGGTTCAAGCGGACAAATTCGAGTGAGGGGAAAATTTGCGTGCATTCCTTTCGGGGAAGAGCCAACAGAATGAGGTTTCCTATTTCCTTCCCATCGCCGTCTTTTCGTGCTGGCGGCGGAATTGCTTTGGTAGAGACACTACGATCTTTCGCCATAGGGGCTCCTTTGCCAGCGCAAACGCTGTCTGATTTTGCAGGGAACCGACGCCCGAAGGGCACGGCGGAAAGATGCTAGAGGAGACATCTCAAGTGTACCCCTTTGGGGGCAAGAACGTTATGTGCGGAACCGCACTTATTTCAATCCAAGACCGAGCAGACGGCTCACTTTGACCATTCGCAATCCCGTACAAATGAGGTAGGCGGAAAGCGAAGTGAACAAGCTGAGCGCCCCAATCCGCACAACATATAACCTCATGTCGTCAAGTTTCCAAAGGCTGTCAACGTGGCCCGATCCCAACGTCAGAAGAAGTGGCGATGCAAACGCGCAGCCGACCATGACCACAACACCGCCAAAGACTTGTTTGGCCCGATGCTTAGCGTCCATCGCATATACCGGGCTAGCCACGGCCTACATAGCCTTTTCAGATACTTCCATGCCTCCAAAAGAAGCGCTGCCCAAAGCGAAGGAAGCGGTGAACAGGGCGCTGGCGCTGAATGAGTCTCTGGCAGAGGCGCATCGTGCAATTGGCTGCTACCATCCCGGCAAAATCTTCCCGGTAGGAAAACCTCTGGCCACAAAAGGGGTGTTTATGGCTGAAACCAGCCTCAGCCTTCAGCGCGATGTCGAAAGTTATGCAAACCCCCTTCCTGTGGGGAGGCGGGTAGCCTATTCAGTTGACCCGGTCACTGCTTGCGCAGGACCACTGTTGAAATCGGGCATCCCCGCATGGGCTTTCCCCTTCTGCCGCAACTTTCCACGCCGGCAGAACTCTTCGTAATCAATCTCATCGCGCAGCATGATCCACAAACGAATGCCCAGCTTGCGTGCTGCCGCAACCCTGGCCTTGCCCATTCCTTTCTGGATGAGCTTGCGCCGATAGAAGCGTTTTAGTTCTGGGTCCTTGATCACGGCATGCAGCGTCGCTTCGACCCATAGTCGGATCTTGGCCGGATGCCCCACCCGGCACTCGATGCCTAACTCTTCCAGCAGCTCCAAGAACCACTGCATTGCGCCGGTGGCTTCGATACCGACCACCACTGGACCTTCCAGCGAGGCGTAAAAATCTCGTACCGCATTTCCCTCGTGCATGACTCGCTTCTCGGTAAGCTCACCGGTTTCGGTATCCACCATGGCTATGCTTTGTTGCCGTGCATGTAGATCGCAGCCTACAATTTTCATCTCGGCCTCCTTCGTCCCGAGCCTTTTGGTTGGACACCGAAAAGTCTACTCGGTCCGTTGTGAGGCCGACGTCGTTATGACATCAGTTATCCCCCGCAAACCCCAAATAGGTTGCAGGGTCGGCTAAAATCGAACGCATGCATCTCTCAGCCATCCTTGCGGTTGTAGTGGCGGTGCAGGTAGCCAGCACTTCCCCGCTTGAGCGTACCCTCGATCTGCGACAGGTCCTGAGCAACGATGCGGCACTCAGTTCCGTCGAAGTGTTGTACAGAATTGAGGGACGGGTCATTGCTGTGCGCGGCAATGGCACTGTGTTGAAGCAGTCCACCAGACAACTCCAGATGCCACCAACCTGCAAAGGTGCGGTTGCACTCGTAGATGTTCGGCACTTACTGGAAACGATGCTGGCTGCGCGGTTCCTTGATTTGCCGCAGAGATCCTACATGCTGCTCAACGAGGATTGGCGAACGTTGCAAATGCACTCGATCAGCATCAAGGCGGCGGGAGGGAGCGCGAAGCGGGATTTTTCGGCGGGAGAGTATGGCGGCAAACGTCAAGAAATTCCAGACAACTTTGCACGAGTCGAGAAGGCGATCACCGAGTTGGAAGCCAAGGCAATTTCTCCAGAGACGCACTGCACCGTAGGCCGTCCACTCTGATCTGAGAACAAATCGTTAAGCAGACCGCCAACGGCTATGTTCTGCCTCTAGAAGAGTTAGCTTTTCGCCCCATGCAAGAGGCGTGGATTTGTCCCTTCACACGCCGACTTCTCGATACGACAGTAGGCGGGATAAGTCCGTACATCCCGCGAAAAATCTTCGCTGGCGTTCGCACGTGTGATCGGGTCGAAATCCCCGTCTACGACGCACCGTTCGGAGGCGGTGCAGATGGAGAGGTTCCCGTACGCCGAGGGAGAGCATGGCTCGACCAGCAGCTCGCAATTCGTAAATTGCGTGAGGAAGGTCTGTGGTCGACTTTTAACGACCGTGTAATTGAATTTGCTATGTATTTCACCGCCGCTGAACATTCGGCTCAGCAGTCATCATCCAAACTCCAAGAATACGAAAAGAGGTTCAAAGAGGGCAGGATCAATATTCTCTCTTGTTCCACCACAATGGAGATGGGCATAGACATCGGTGGAGTCCAGCAAGTAGCGATGAACAACGTGCCTCCCCATCCAACCAACTACTTGCAGAGAGCTGGCAGAGCGGGAAGAAGGCAAGAGACACGGTCGACGGCGCTGACGCTCTGTAAGGCGAACCCACACGATCAAAATGTCTTCCTAAACACACGATGGGCGTTCGACACAGTTTTGCCTGCCCCTATTGTGTCCTTGAATAGTGCAGTCATAGTCCAGCGCCATGTCAATTCCGTCGTCCTTTCGCGTTTCTTGAGAACAATCCTTGCGGAGCAACGGCAAGACCTCCACAAGCTGACCTCCGGTTGGTTCTTTGTCGATGTTCAATCCAATACACCTGCCGAAAAACTCGTGACATGGTGTCAGGCTTACATCGAAGGTTCAGATCCAGACTTTGACCAAGGCCTTAAGCAACTCGTTCGGCATACAGTGTTTGAGGGAGAGTCATCCGCACGGCTTCTCATGCGATGTGGATCGGAGATCGAACGCGTTGCTGAAACATGGCTTAAAGAATGGAACGCGTTACTCGAACAGGAGGGGACGAATGGTAGAGAAACGTCGGATCCTGCGTCCAAGGCGATTGCATTTCAGAAACATCGTCTTTCAAATGAATACCTCTTACGTGAACTTGCGACGGACGGATTCTTGCCCGCGTATGGATTTCCTTCGAACGTCGTCTCATTCGACAATCTGAGCATCAGCGGAATGCGAAACCTCCCCACCTCACAACTGAATGGAAAGGGAGAAAACAACCGCTATTTCCGACGAGAGTTGGCGAGCCGCGATGTGGTGACCGCACTCCGCGAGTATGCACCAGGTGCGGAAATCGTCCTTGATGGCCTCGTATACCGCTCTGCCGGAATCACTTTGAACTGGCATATCCCAGCGACGGAATCCGATGCACGCGAAACGCAAGCAATCAGGTTTGCATGGAGGTGCAGTAAGTGCGGCAATAGTGGCACATCGGTCGTGCTTCCAAGGAATTGTGGTGCTTGCGGTTCAGATTTGTCGGATTGCGAGAAATTTCTCGAGCCGGCAGGTTTCTCGGTGGACTTCTATGCGGATCCACACAATAACGTTTCACGACCAACTTACGTGCCCATTGAGCGCCCGTGGGTCAACGCAAGGGGAGCGTGGTCACCACTGCCAAATCCCAATCTTGGCCGATTCCGCACTACCTCGGAAGGTCGGGTGTATCACCACTCGCGAGGTGTGAATGGCGCGGACTACGCAATTTGTCTCACCTGCCGAGCCCCAGACGCGAGACGGGGAATTACCGGAAGTCTTCACACGTGCCCAAGGGCATTACAAGCTGCGGGCGACGAAAGCGGATAGACTTTGCGCCGGTAGTTCCAATCGATGGGCTATAACCCGAGTAGCTCTCGGCCACGAATCGCGCACTGACATGCTCGAGCTACAGCTGCGAGATATTAATCAACAGTCACTCAATGATCACTCGACGGCCCTTACACTCGCCGTTGCATTGCGCGATGCATTAGCAGAACTGCTTGGGGTGCAATCTGCCGAGCTCGGCTGCGACGCTCGAGAAGTCCGCAATCATGAAGGGACGCGCTGCCAGTCCATTTTCATCTTCGATCGGTACGCTGCGGGATACGCCTCAGGCTCGGAAAATCTCGTCAGCCAACTCTTTCAGAAGGCTGCAGGAATCCTCGACTGTCCAAAGCAATGCGACGAAAGTTGCCCGAATTGCATTTTAGATTTTGATCAGCGGTTCGAGGCAAGCAAGCTTGATCGGCACGCTGCGCTAAAGTTCCTTAATTTCACATGGCTTAAAATGCTCAGGCTCCCAGACGAACTCTGTTTCTTCGGAACATCGTCACGGGTCGAGACCGCAACGCTCCTCGATGCTGTTCTGCGTGAGAGTGGCGGAGCAGATGCGAGCGCCACGCGCTTATTTGTAGATGGCACAGGAGCGGATTTCGCAGCATCCGGTATCCGAAAGCTTGTATACAAATTGCTCTCACTGTCGCGTCCTGTCTCTGTTGCAATCACAAAGGACTCGCTAAGCAAGCTTTCTGAATACGACCGCTACTCGCTTGCCGCTATCGCCGATCATCCGGGTGCTTCGATCCATGTGATCGCAAGCGTGCCGCTGAGAAACGGAGCGATTACGGTCGCTGAGGTAGGACGTGCAAACGGGTGTGTCGCTTGGGCTTGCTCAGATGGGGCTATAACGAAGGCGACTGAAGGGTGGGGGACGTCTCCAGCACCGCTTGTCATTGGGAATTCAACCGCAACGAAGATGAATGAGGCGTGCAGCCCGTCTTCGCTGCGACCGGCTGCCGTCGTCGGTGGAGATGCGGATATCTCGATACAGCACCAGCTCGACGGCGACATAAAGAGCTTCGGTCTTAGATTTTGGAAGTTTGTGGCACAGATCCATCCCGCATCTAACAAGGTGCTAGCAAATTCCGGCGCGAAGGTGAAGTCCCTCACCTACAGCGACCGATATTTGTTCACACCGGTGTCCGTTGCATTGTTGCAGAGCCTCGTCGCTGGTCTGAAGCAGGTCACAAGTCCAGAACGGTTTGGAATTCCAGACATTTCCATTAACACCACCGCGGTACGCCAGGATGGTCAGAGGTGGCTCGGTGGAAAGGTGTTCGCGGATTGGCCGACGTCGCAGACGCGAGACGCGGTTGCCGAGCTAGCGCTTCAATCATTTGGAAAGGTGACAATCAGCAACTCCGACAAGCTGCAGCATTCGAGGGTTCTAGAACTCAGCTTCTCGACGGGCGAAGTATTGACCCTCCGACTCGACCAGGGGGTGAGTTACTGGCGAGTATCGTCCTGGTCAAAGGGCGGCACGAAAGGAACATGGTTTGACTTCGCCAATCCAAATACAGCGACACAGGCTAAAGCCGTTGCGTCGATGAACGTTTGGGTCGAAGGGCAAGTCGCTCCAACCCAGGTGTTTGCAAAATTGCGAACAGCGAAACGTGTAGTCGCAGACGCACGGTGAACGTGCGACCACTCCTGCCTCATCTGGACAAAATGCGATTGGGCAGGAAGGTAGGGACGCGCGCACGAGACACGCGCACGCGAGACGTATGTTTGCCCCCTCCGACATAGGCTATGCTACTGTCCTTCGACTTAGACGTTCATTGAAGGCTTACTCGAGGTTGTAAGTGATCAACAGGAGGCAGAAGAAGATTTAGGCGAATGCCTAACCTTTCGGCCCGCGTTCGTTTGGTAAGGTAATTGCTACACTCGTACTATAGAATGCCCTGCAATTAGGCGGAAACCAGCCTAGGATCGACAGTTAATCTTAAAACACAGTATGGGTCCACTTCCGCCGCTAAAATGCAACCACGGGCTGGAAATGGCCCTAAGACACCTCCCTACTCCCCGACCGCATTGCCGAAGCCAGCGGCTATGGCGTTCCTTTCCCGATCACGAAGTATGCGGCTCTTGTAGAGACTACCAACATTTTGACGATCACGACGGCTGCCGACAAGCCGACCACCCAGTTCAGATCACGATCTTTGATGTCAGCTTTCCTATCGAAACTTCTTCCCTTCGTTAGATTGACCATCCGGGTCTTTTCTTCGTTGATTTCTACTTTGAGTTTGGCTAATTCCTCCCGCAGTCGCCTGTCCACCGCTTTTACTACCCAGTCCTGCCGCGGATGGGAGCTGATCAGTATCACGAGATCATCAGCAAAACGGGCATATTGCATCTGCGTGTACTGTCCACGCCGCGTCGCTTCAATCGCCTTTTCCAGCATCTTGTCCACCTCACTGAGATAGACATTACTGAGCACTGGTGAAATCACGCCGCCTTGTGGAACTCCTTTCTTCCCCGTGGACTTCAGGATCAGCTTGAGAAGCCTCATGACATCTGCATCGTTCACCCGTCGAGCTACCTTCTGGAGCAGCAGGTCCTGCCGCACACTGTCAAAGTAGGCTCGCAAGTCAAGATCGATGACACGCGTCTTCCCCTGCACCATCGCTTGGTCTACCAGTAGAACCGCTTCTCGGGCTGTTCGTTTCGGGCTTTGTCTTTCCCCACAAGGTAAAGTCCCATTCACCAGCCGATTTGCCTATAGCCTCTTGCCCTCTTTCCCGCCGCACACACCACTGCAGTTACTCTCCTAGCCGCCGTAGCTCAGCGGAGGCGGACCCACATCCAGCTTCGACCTTCTCAAGCGGGCCGCTTTTTCATAATGCATTGACCGGTCGGGTGTCAGTTCTGGTGTCAGTTCGTTTTGGGATTTCCTGCGTTTCGCTGCATCTTGCTGCACCGAGCTCGCCAGCTAAGCCTTTGTGTTTACGAGATGGTGCGTCTCGATGCGCTTAGGTGCGCAGCGAGCGGATGAGATTAAGAGTCAGTTGCTCTGCCAATTGAGCTACGCGCCCTTTTCGGGATGGCTAGGATTACTCGCGGAAGTCGTCGAATTTCTGTGTGCGGTTGACCGGCCAGTTCGCCAGGCCATCAGCAGGAAATCTGCGTGCGAGCGAGCTTTCATACTAACCTAGGCACTCGAAAACCCGCAACCTGCCCCGCCTCGCCGTATGTGCAGGGGAGATCATTCGTCTATTCCGAGGCAAACAAGTCCGAGGCGGAACAAGTCCGAGATCGGTCGACACACAAGCCGAACCGGGTGGTTCGGCTTGTGGCCGCAAATGAAATCAGGTGGCTCTTATTGCACGACGAGCGTGATGGGCGTGGTTTGGGAGAAAGTCCCCGACGTGGCGGAAACCGTCACGGTGTAGGTTCCCGCAGGAGTACCGGTGGTTGTTGTGGTGGAACTGTGGCCGCCGCAGGCTGGTTGCAGAGCAACCAGTGTCATCAGAGCCAGCAGCAAGAACCCGCCCAACAAACTACCTTTGCGCTTCACACGACCGCGGACTCCCAGTCCGAGAAACGCCAGGCCAGTAATCGGCAGCCAGGCTGCATAGAATGGTCCGCCTCTCGGCAACAACTCAACCGTGGTTGTGGTCCTGGGCGAAGTGCTGATCGTCAAAGTGACTTGCGACGGACTCGTGCCCTGCAGCGTAACCGGCGTCGTCGAAAATGAACAGGTAGAAGCAGGGTTTCCCCCCGGCAGTCCCGCCGAGCAGGTGAGTGAGATGCTCGCGGAGTAGGTTTGCTGAGGCGTGAGTGCGATTTGATAAGACGCAGGTTGACCGGCGACCACTGTCACGCTGGGCGGAGTTCCAGCCACTTTGAAGGTGTTCACTGTCACCGGGGTTGCAGTCGCGCTCTTGGAGAACTGCCCACCGACGAATACTGTCCCGCTATTGCCCAGAGTTCCCGATCCGGTCGGGGTAAGGTTCACGGTCACGGTTGCGGTGGCACCGCCATTGAGAATTCCAATATTGCAAAGAACCGTGTTGTTGGTGGGCGTCGTCGGACAACTGCCGCCCGACGCAGTCGCGGAGACAAAGGTGGCTGGCGCCGTTCCGCTGCCGCTGCCGAGGTTGTCCTGAAATGCCACATTGGCGGTCGTGTCGCCGTTGTTCGTGATCGTATACACGAAGCTGACCTGGTTGCCGGCGTTGACTGAGGTGGATGCCGGAGTAGCCACCGTGAGGTTCAAATTCAAAGTCGGCCCGAGCCTTGCCACGAAGGCATCCGGTGCGCCCGCGAGACTGGGCTGGAATGCAGCGGTCTGGCCGGGAGGGAAATTTCCCGATGACGTCTCGCCGGCGACGAAGGTGTTCGTGCTGCTGTCAATTGCGATGCCAGTGCCCACGTCATCGGCCGAGCCACCGAGGAATGTCAGAAACTGATTGGTACCCGTTGACCCGCCCGACACCGTATCCAGGCGAGCGACAAATGCGTCCATCCCACCACCGATGGTGCCTTGGATCGCATGTAGGACTGGCAGATTCGCTGAAGTCGTGGTGCCGATAATTCTTGCGCCCTGGATGCCGTCCACGACAATTGCAGTTCCAACGTCATCCCCGCTGCCGCCCAGGTAGGTCCCGTAAGTCAACTGAACATTCGTAGCTCGTGGTTCCCGTTCCAGTAATCGGATTATTGATTTTGGCCACAAACGCGTCGTGTGCACCTCCACCAAAAGTCGTCTGAAACTGTGCAATCGTCGCTTTTGGAAAGTCCGATGATGAGGTCGACCCGGTAATGTACGCATTGCCCGAAGCATCCAACGCGATCCCATTACCGATATCATCGCCGGTGCCGCCCACATAGGTGGAGTACAGCAACTGCGGGCCGGTGGTGGTGCCCGGATTCAGCTTGGCGATGAAAGCGTCCATCGCCGGGGTCCCGCTCGGAGCGGGGCAGGTCGTCACAGACGCGAGGCTGTTCAGGCAAGCCTGATAGGCGTTCTTGATCGGAAAGTCCGTGGTGGTGTTGGTACCGGTGAATGCGAAGTTAGTGCCGCCAGTGATGTAAATGTCCGAGCCGCTGGCATTGTTATCCACGGCAATTCCGCCCCCGGCCACCGACCCGGTGCTCGGAATCCCACCGCCGAAATAGGTAGAGAACGGCAAGCTGTTGGTGCCGGACGTGCTCGGATCCACTTTGCTGACAAAGAATGCACTGGCTCCCTGCAGCGTCGATTGAAACGTCCCTGCGCTGGGCGCGGTCGGGAAATTGGTTGAGTTTGTAATCCCGATGACGTAGACGAATCCCTTGTTGTCCAGCGTCATTCCCTTCGCAGTATCGTTCGGAGTTCCCGCGACCGTAGTACTGCCGGAGAGGTAGGTGGAGTACTTGAGGGTTGCGCCAGTCGCATCCAATTCACTGACGAATGCATGGGTACCTGGTCCCAGCGGAGTTGTTTGAAAGGCGGTCGTGGACGTCGGGAAATCCCCGGAGGTCGTGGTTCCAGCCACGTATGAGTTTCCGGCCGCGTCCACCGCGATTCCCGCACTCGAGTCGGTCCCGGTTCCACCCAAATAAGTCGAGAAGAGCAGGGTCGCTCCGGTTGGATCAAACTTGGAGACGAACACGTTGGCAGTGGCGCCCGTCTTGAGTGCGCTCTGATACGGAGCAGTACCGGCAACCGGGAAATTCGTGGAAGACGTCGAGCCAGCCACGTAAATATTGAAGCCTGAGTCCACCGCGATGGTCGGGAAAAGCTCCGAACCTGAGCCCCCAAGGTACGTGGAATAACTCAGTACCGGATCGATGACCAGCGTCTGGCTCCGGTCATAGTCCCCAATCTCGAATCCAACGGTGTTCGATGCTAGCAGCAAGAATCGCCCGTCGATACTCCTCTGCGTCGCACCTACGCCCTGATACACACGAGGTGCCTGCAATCGAACGCTGCCGTCGGCGGTCTCGAGCACGAGGTCGCCCGATTCCAACTTCACATTCCTGCTTCCCTTGAAGTTCAGGCGGATATTTTTCGGGTCAGCTCCTGGTGAGACCTCGAAGTCGTATTCCAGTTGTCCCTGTTTGCCGTAATAGACGAGATCGACTCCCGGGTACACTTGCCCGTACCGAACGCGCGCAAACTGCGGCACAGCACGATGCCACTTTGCCGGGTCATTTCCAATGAGGTAGTTACTCTTGCCCGGAAGGGGCTCGCTACCCCGCAGCGGCGGACTGGTTCGCGCCCCTGCCAACGCCATCCGGATTACAGAAGCCGATCTGTCGGTGGACTCCTTGTTCGCCCTGGCATTACCCAACGAAAGAACTGCCTCCCCGTCCGTGAGAAACAGGCTGTATCCGTTGCCCCGGGCCGTGAACTTCACCCGCGCATCGGTTTGACCCAGGTTCGGTTCAAACATTAGGGGCAGGTGGTCATAAGCCGTGAGCGCCGGATGCTCCGGTGCCAGGTTGAAATCCCGGCCAAAAACAACAGAAGACTGGACCACCGGATTCGCACCGGTCAGCCGTACGTTAGAACCAAGTCCAAGGATCGCCAGCGCGGCGGTCGCCAGCAACAGCCCTGCCGGCAGAATGCGACTCCACAACAGACTGGTACCCAACCCACGGCGCTTCAATCTCACGAGTTCCTCCGAAATATTCAAATCAGGTGGAGAGGAATGAAGACGGCACACCCAAAGCCAGGCGGCTCCGGTAACGAAGCGGCAGGCATACTGTGTCTTCAGATCCGTGTGAAAAAATAAGTAACTACTTAAACATCTGGCGGATAGCAGTGTCAAGCGAACGCGCGCTCCGCTGCCCGCTCAAGCCTCGTGAGATGCAAAAAGGGGCAAGCCGAGATGCCGACGGCATCACAAAAGTGAACCTGCGAGCGCAAGGTCCAAGTCAAAAACCTAACTGAGAACGACGCAAAGTTGTCGCCAAACCAGGGGAAGGCAAAAACGTGGGTGATTCCTCTGCGACCTTGCGCACCTTGCGATCTTCGCGGTTAGGGCTCTCTCGAAAAAACGAGGCTGCGGGGCCATGCCGGGCGTTCCCTAAGAGTGGGCACCGGCCCAAATGTGGCATGACCGTTTACCGAGTGAATGCCCAATCAGCTTTCGTTCTTTGCAAACTGCTGATAAGTAAGTAATCTCTCCTCGTCAGACAAATCAAATCTTGCCTTCTGGAAGCCTCGCGCCACGGGATTCCCAGTCTGGGCTGTCGTGCAAACGGAATTCTTGTTGCGCTCCCGACGCTTCCTGGGGAGAAAAATTCAAGATGCTGCAAGACTCCTCCGACCGACGCGCCATGAGACGTTTCGATATGCGCTTGCCGGCAGCTATCCACTTGACGGGCAACCGCGCCGATGAGTTTCACACCGAAACCCAGAACGTCAGCGCCCGCGGCGTGTTCTTTTATCTCGACCGCTCGGTCGCACACGGGTCGCGCATTGAAGTAACGCTGACCTTCCCGCCGCATGTCACCCTGACCGACGCGGTGCGCGTCCGTTTTACCGCGCGCGTCATCCGGGTGGAACCGCCGCTGCCGTCAGCTCGCATCGGGGTCGCAGCCGCAATCGAGGAATATGAGTTTTTGCGGGCGAGTTCCGGCTCAGAGTTTGCCACGGCCCTACAACAACAATGGAGGACTGGTAGCTAGGAGCGGTGGAGCGACGGGTAGCTCTTCTTCTGGTTCAGCTCGTCTTCTTGTTGAACTCGTCGACTTCCTGTTTCAGGCGGGAATAGCGTCGAACCAGCGTGATGAGATAGGCGATGTGGATCGCCCAAGTCGCCGCGTAAGCTGCATAAAGAAAGTTCATCTTACGTTGCTCCTCGGTTCCAATAGGGCCTCAAGGGCCAAGGTCTCTTCGACGTCGCGCTGCAAGCGTTCCAGGCGATACCGCGACCAGCACACCAGAAACGCAAAGCATAAAAACGCGAGCCAGTTGATCAACAACACGTGTAACATGCGCGGATCAATCGAACCACCGCCGCCGATCACCGGTTGCGGATGTTGGGTTCGAAAGAACCAGATCGAAAAGTAGACCAAAGGAACATCCAACGCTCCAAAGACGGCGAGCGCCGCTGCCAGCACCGGCGTTTGCCCGCTCGTGGAGAATCGCCGGAGCACCAAGTAGCTGACATAAATCAGCCAAAGCACAAGGGTGGAAGTCAGTCGCACGTCCCATGTCCACCAGATCCCCCACACCGGTCGCGCCCACAGCGGTCCGGTGACCAGAACCACGGTGCAGAAAACCACGCCTACTTCTGCGGTTGTCAGCGCAAGGATGTCCGTTTCCTGATCGGAAAAATACTTACGGATCAGGAAGTAGATTCCGACCACGGCCAACCCGGTGGTGGCTACTGAGGATGGGTACATACCTTGAGGAAGCGGCTTAATCACATAGCCGCCGATGCAAGTCAGCACTCCAATGGCGATCACAACCCAGTTCGCAATCTTGTCGGCTTGCGGAGTCCTACGTACCAGGTATTGCACCGAGGCAACGAAGTTGATGAAAAACAGGAGAAAGGCCGTCCAGGCCGAAGGAACGTGGTAATAGAAGATCCGCTGGACGTCCCCCATAGTCTGCTCGCGGGGTGCAACCACCAGCGCCTCATAGAGGGCATAGCTCAACAGCACAGCCGTCAGCAATCCGAGGATGGGAAAGGCTTTTTTCATTCCGCGTGCAGCACCGTTTCGAACAAAGCCAGACAGCCAGTAGTAAACACCACATCATAGGTGGCAAGCAATACTATCCAGAACTTCGCCGACATGGATGGATCGCCCACCAGGATGGAGGTCGTGGCTTCCACCATGGATAGTAACGCGGGAATCGTGATGGGGAACAGTAGGAGGGGCAGCATGATTTCGCGGCTGCGGGTACGCAGGGACATAGCCGCAAAAAAGGTCCCGTTCACCACGATCGCCCACGTACCCAGGATGGCCACCGGTAACAACTGCCAGGCGGGCCCGAGTGCCCGCAGTTTGTAGAACATGATGAAAAGCGGCGTCATCAGGGCTTCCAGAACCACCACAAAAACAAAGTTCCCCACTGCCTTCGCTAGGAACAGCGCGTTCGCCGGAGCAGGGGAAACACGATAAGCATCCAGCACTTGGTTTCGGAGTTCGCGAGCCCAGGTCTGGTTGAGCGCCACCACCGCCGCGAACAGAAACGCGACCCACACCAAGCCTCCGGCAATCAGGCGCGATTCCTCTGCGTTGGGATCAAACGAGAAGCTGAACACCACCACCACCAGCAACGCGAAGAACAACATCGAGTTGATGGCGTCCTTGGAGCGCCACTCCAGGCGGATGTCCTTCGTGAGCGTAGCCAGCGTAATGCCGGTGGGCGCGCTCATGCGGTCTCCATGAATTTCCGGTCTGGCGTGCGATTGATGATCTCACCGGCTTGCATCCACACGAACTCGTTGGCGGCACCGTCGAGCAAGGAGGCCTGGTGCGTCACCACAAATACCGTCTTGCCCTGATCACGCATATGAGCCAGCAGTTTCACCATCTCACGTGCGGAGCGGATGTCCACGTTGGAAAAGGGTTCGTCCAACAACAGAATTTTGGGATCGTGCAGGAGTGCCCTTGCCAGCGACATTCTCTGCCGCATCCCCTGGGAATACTGCCCCACTGGGCGTTGCAGCTCTGGATCGAGTCCTACCGCCGAGATGCTTTCCACGCAGCGGGCATCGTCCTGAATCCCGTACAGACGCGCAAAGTAGCGCAGATTTTCCAAGCCGCTCATTTCGTCATAGAGGAGCGAGGGATGCGCCATGTACCCGAATTCCCGGCAAGCCTCGCGCGGATCGCTCTTTCCGAGCATCGATATCACACCCCGCGTCGGACGCACAAGTCCTGCGAGAATGCGCAGCAGGGTTGTCTTTCCGGCGCCATTGTCACCAAGAATTGCATAGAGGCGGCCAGCGTCAAATGATGCGCTGACCCCTCGCAGGGCAGCGAAGCGTCCAAACTGCTTGATCAGATTTGTGACAGAAATGATGGGATCGGCTTGTGGGCGCGCCGCGTTGGGGTCGTTCACAATCGAATTGGTTTCGTCAGAGAAGCCGCCCGCGAGTTAAAGGGTCACGCCAACTTTGGATGAGCCGTCCCGCTCGGTCATGTTCTTGGGGGGGTCCGCGTTGGGAGCGCCGCTCGCAGGGTCACCCGGCTTGGCGGGCGCGTACTTGGAAGCACATTTCGCCTGCAGCCCTTTGGCGTGGAACACGCCGTCTTTTCCGAAGCTGCCTTCGGCAAGCGCTTGCGAGTTGTCCTTGAACGTGTCAGGCGGAGGTTCGGTTCCAGCGTAGCTCACCGGCAAACTCAACTCCTGCTCGACCAGGATGAATTCCACGTGCGTGCCATTCCGCTTGATCGATCCCGGCTGCACGTTGCCCGCGACCCGAAGGCGCTTGGTGTATGCACTATCGCCCAGTCCGCGCAGCTCCTTAATCGTGACGTAGTAGCTCTTACTCTCCTGCACCCCGGTGTAAGCGAGATACCCCAGCATCATCAATATGATGACGGTCGCTCCGCCGAACTTCAGATACTTGCTGGTCTCGCTGGACATAGGCTTTACCCCAAACTGATATCCCGACTTTACCTGTCTCGAGTGCCCCGGTCAAGATGCAAACGGATGACATGAGCGGATCTTTTTCTCCTCAAGTGATTGCATTGTAAGGACTAAGACCGACAGTGCGCCCATGCGCGATCGTCCAGCTTGCTAAAATGCCCAGATTCTCCGATTTCTTAGCGAGACGGCGCACTCATATGATCCATCCTTGGCACGACGTGACTCCTGGCGACAAACTCCCCAGTGAGTTCAGCACGGTTATCGAAATTCCCTTCGGTTCCAGCGTGAAGTACGAACTCGACAAGACCAGCGGCCTGATCAAACTCGACCGCGTGCTCTATTCTGCGGTTTATTATCCGGCGAATTACGGGTTCATTCCGCAGACGCTGGCTGAAGATGACGATCCGCTCGACGTCCTGGTGCTATGCCAGGAGGCCGTGGTTCCGCTCACCATTATTCATGCCCGAGCCATCGGGTTGATGACCATGATCGATGCCGGCAAGCAGGACCACAAGATTATTGCAGTGGCGACGGAGGATCCCGAGTTCAATAGTTACCACGAGGCCAATGAAATGCCCGCGCACCGCCTGCTCATGCTGCGCCGGTTCTTTCAGGACTACAAACAACTGGAAGGCAAAGCCGTGAAGGTCGATGAAATCCGTCCCACCGCCGAAGCCTTTCCCATCATCACCGACGCTCTGCACCGCTACAGCGAGCAACGCCGCAAGGGTTTCAAAGAACTCCAGACCGCCAAATAGTTCTTGTTAGTGCCGGCGTCTTGCCGGCTGTCGTGCGGGCGTCTCTCCCGCCCACTGCTACCAGACCCGGCAAGCGTTCTCTGCCACCATCGGCTGCCCTGCCTTGCAGCCGAATGCCTTCTGGAACTCCGGCATGTTCTGCACCACTCCGTTGATGCGATATTTGCCCGGGGAATGCGGATCGACGCTCACCAGCATGCGGGAGAACTCCGGCCGCCGCTTCTCGCACCACACTCGGCCGAAGCCCAGGAAGAAGCGCTGCTCCGGTGTGTAGCCGTCGATCTTCTCGCTAGCTTTCCCGCTCTTGTCCTGCGCGAGCAAACTTTGCAGAGCCATGTAAGCGATGCGCGCACCTCCGTTGTCGGCGGTGTTCTCGCCCGAGCGTTAGCTTGCCGTTCAGCTTCAGATCATCGACCGCAACGAAGTTCCCATACTCGTTGGCAATACAGCCGGCGCGCTTCTCGAATTCCTTACCATCTTCCGGCTTCCACCAGTCACGCAGATTGCCTTGCGGATCGAACTTGCGTCCCTGATCGTCGAAGCCGTGGGTGAGTTCGTGCCCGATTACCACTCCGATCCCGCCGAAATTCACGGCGTCGTCCATCTTCTTGTCGAAGAAAGGCGGCTGCAGGATTCCCGCGGGAAACACGATTTCGTTGTGCGACCCGCTGTAGTACGCGTTCACGGTCGGCGGTGTCATGCCCCATTCCTTGCGGTCGAGCGGCTTGCCGATCTTGGCAATCTGCCGCTTGGACTCGAATTCGTTGGCGCGCAGAAAATTGCCCATCAGATCGCCGCGCACGACTTTCAGCGAGCTGTAGTCGCGCCACACATCGGGATAGCCGATCTTGTTGCGGATGGCCTCCAGCTTCACCTTGGCCTGTTTCTTGGTGTCGTCGGTCATCCAGGGCAGAGTCGTGGATGTCCTGATCGAGCGAGATCTCCAGCGCGTCCACCATCTTCAACATGCGCTGCTTGCCATCTGCGCCAAAGGTCTCCTCGACGTACTTCTGGCCGAGCGCTTCGCCTAAAGCGCCGTCGGTTGCATCCACGCAACGCTTCCAGCGGGCCTGGATTTCGGATTGCCCAGTCAGATGCCTGCTGCATCTTGAAGTTGGCGTCAACGAACGGCTTCGAGAGCCAGGGCGCAGCCGAGTCGAGCAAATGCCAGCTGACGTAGGTCTTGAGCGCGTCCAGCGATTCGCTCTCGAGCACTCCGTTCACCTGCTTGAAGAAGTCCGGATTGGTGACGTTGAGGTCGGAGAACGTGGGTGCACCCATCGCCGAGAAGTAGCGAGTCAGATAGAAATTCGGAGCAAGCGAAACCGCCGCGTCGCGCGTCATCTTGTGATCGCGGTTCTTCGGATCGCGGCGCTGTGTGCGGTCCATCTCGGCCTTGGCGAGGGCAGTCTCAATGCGCAGCACGGTCTGCGCCGACTCGCCGGCCTTCTCCGCGGATTGTCCCGTCAACGTCAACATCTGTGTGACGTACTCCACCAGGTGCTTGCGCATCTCGACCTGTTTGGGATCGTCCTTGATGTAGTAGTCGCGGTCGGGCAGCGTCAGACCACCCTGATCGATGTAGGCAATCACTTGATCGGCGTTGTGCAGATCGGATGACGAATAGAAACTGAACAGCGGGATTTCCGCCGATCATGTGGCGTCCGCGCGACGCTATCGATCAACGCGCCCTTGTCCTTGGCGGCAGCGATGCGCTCGAGCTCCGCCTTAAGCGGATCCAAACCCTTCGCGTCTGCGGTCTTCTCGTCCATGCAGGAGCTGTAGTAGTCGCCGATCTTCTGCTCGATCGCACCGCGTCCCGGACTGTCCGCCGAAGCCTTTTCCAGAATTCCGCGCAGGGTAACCAGATTGCGCTCATAGAGTTCGGTGAAACTCACCCATGCACTCTGATCCGCGGGAATCTCCGTGTTCTTCATCCAGTTGCCGCAAGCGTACTGATAGAAGTCCACGCACGGATCGACTGTCTTATCGATTGCGTCGACGCTGAAACCGGGCGCGGTTTTCTGAGTAACTGAGGCAGCCTGGCCAAATACCAAGCCGACGGAGAGCAGGATGAAAATCAACAGCTCTTTGAGTATGCGCATGATTGTCCTCGAAGGAGTAGACACAGGATTCTAGGGCCAGCATGGTTGGACGGACAAGTCGGGAGAACGTGAACAAAGCCGCCAACTTCCTCCACGCTCGCAGTTTTCTCCACACCCTCTTGCGCGGTTCTCTGCGAACTCCGCGGTCAGGCCTTCCCCTGCGCAGAGCAAATTGGCCGAGCGCCGCCACCCCAGCCACTGCAGCGTATAATCGGGAAAATGAAAACCGAGTGAGGTTCAGCAGTCCATGACCCCGACGAATGGCACTCCTGCAAGTGGCTCCAACGGCAGCAACGGCGCAGTTCCCAAGCCGCGCGCCGAATGGCTGACCCGTCGCAAAGCGGCGAACCGGGACGGCAATTTCTCCCAGATGCACTACGCCCGCCAGGGCGTCATCACCGAAGAGATGGCCTACGTCGCCCACCGGGAGAAGCTCACGCCCGAACTGGTGCGCGACGAAGTTGCCCGCGGCCGCATGATCATCCCGGCCAACATCAACCACCCTGAACTGGAGCCGATGTGCATCGGCGTGGCCTCGCTGTGCAAGATCAACTCCAACATCGGGAACTCGGCAGTCACGTCGAACATCGACGAGGAACTCAAGAAGCTGCACACCTCGGTCCACTACGGCGCCGACACGGTGATGGATCTTTCTACTGGCGGCGATATCCATGAGATTCGCGAAGCCATCCTGCGCCACTCGCCCGGTGCCAATCGGCACAGTTCCGATCTACGAGGCCATCTCGCGCGTGAAGCGGGTGGAAGACCTGAACGCCAACGTGATGCTCGAGGTCATCGAAGAGCAGGCTGCGCAGGGCGTGGACTACATGACGATCCACGCCGGCGTTCTGATCCAGTACCTGCCCCTGGTCTCGAAGCGCATCACCGGCATCGTGAGCCGCGGCGGCGCGATCCTGGCCCAGTGGATGGCCTACCACCACAAGCAGAATTTTCTCTACGAATGCTTCGACGACATCTGCAAGATCTTCAAGAAGTATGACGTTAGCTTCTCGCTGGGCGACGGCCTTCGCCCCGGCTGCATCGCCGACGCCAGCGACGAAGCCCAGTTCGCCGAACTGAAGACGCTGGGCGAACTCACCAAGATCGCCTGGAAGCACGACGTCCAGGTCATGATCGAAGGCCCGGGCCACGTGCCGCTCGACAAAATCAAGGAGCAGGTCGACAAGGAAAAGGAACTCTGCTACGAAGCGCCGTTTTATACGCTAGGCCCGCTCGTGACCGACATCGCTCCTGGCTACGACCACATCACCTCGGCGATCGGCGCTGCGATGATCGGCTGGCACGGCGCCGCCATGCTCTGCTACGTCACTCCCAAAGAGCACCTCGGCCTGCCCAACGACAAAGACGTGAAAGACGGCATCATCGCCTACAAGATCGCCGCCCACGCTGCCGACGTGGCGCGCCACCGTCCTGGCGCCCGCGACCGCGATGACGCGCTCAGCTACGCCCGCTACAAGTTCGACTGGGAAAAGCAGTTCGCGCTCTCGCTCGACCCCGAAACTGCCCGCTCCATGCACGACGAAACTCTGCCCGACGACTATTACAAAGAAGCGGCCTTCTGCTCGATGTGCGGCCCCAAGTTCTGCTCGATGAACTATTCCTCGAAGGTGGATGAGTACAACAAGCAGGTCCACGGCCTGGAGAAGAAAGACTACTCGGAGTTGGTGGAGAAGCTGGTCACGCTGAAGTAGCGTCAGTGGAAGCGGACGACGCGCTTGTGGAGCGACGGGTCGTCCCGCCCGTCGGGCGCGAAGCGCCTCATTTTCTAGATCACTGAACTCCGCCACTCCATCCCAAATCAACTGCACCGCGATCGCGAGAATCAGAAATCCGAAAATGCGGCTGATCGCTCCCACGGCGCTCGGCCCTAGCTGCGCGACTAGCGGACCGCCCAAGCGCAGGAACAGATAAACCGAAATCGCCAGTCCAACGATGCCGATCACCATGCCCGACATATGCGGTCGGGCTGTCCACGTGCGCTGCCAATCCCATCACCACTCCGATCGATCCTGGCCCCGACAGCATCGGCATCGCCATTGGAGTGAGTGAAATGTCCTCCTTGGTGGTCGCCTCGTCACTCTCGGCAGCGGTCAAGCGATGGCCCCCAGTCACCATTCCCCACGCAGTATTCGCCACAATCAGACCTCCGGCGATCTTCAACACGGGCAGTGAAATTCCAAAGAAATTCAAGACAAAGCGGCCGAAGAACATGAACGTCACCAGGATCGCAAATACGTAAAACGCGGTCCGCAACGCTGTCCGATTGCGTTCTAACGGCGTGAACCCTGACGTCAACGAGAAGAACAACGGAATACCGCCAAAGGGATTCACGATGGGAAACAGAGCCAGGAACGTAGCGGTCGCCGCCGCCGGCAACGTGCGTAGCAGATTTTCAACGGCGTGGGGCGGGTTCATGCCAGGTAGTCCCTGTGAATCTCTATAGCGACTCCAGACCGGTTAGCGGGTCCGGTCATCATACGGAGCCCGCCCGGCACGGTCAACCGCCTACTCCGGTCGCAGACTTCTCGAGCCCGGTCTTCCCCGTCCGGATCGCTTTAAGATTTGCAACCAGATTACTTGACTAGTCATCTATTGCACTGCAAGGAAATCTTAGATGGTCAAAAAGTTGTTGAGCCTGCGCGAAGAGATCCGCCAGAACAAGCCGTTTGCCTCGCCCGCCCAGGAAGCGCTGCTGGCCCTGTCTCGTACCACTGACCTCCTGCAGCGGCGTTTCGCCGAGTTGGTGGAACCTTATGGCATATCACTCCAGCAGTACAACGTACTGAGAATTCTGCGAGGCGCCGGCCAGGAAGGCACGCCCACCCTCGAGATTGCCGACCGCATGATCCAGAGGACGCCCGGCATCACGCGCCTGCTCGACAAACTGGAGGCCAAACATTTGGTGCGGCGGAAACGTTGCCCCGAAGACCGGCGTCAGGTTCTTGTGTTGGATCACCGAAGCGGGCTTGCGCGTGCTCGCCGATCTGGACAAGCCCGCCGTTGATTCCGGCCAGCAAGCCATGGCATCGCTAAGTGCTTCGGAAGTCCGCACCCTGATCGCTTTACTGCAGCGGGTCCGTGCAGGCTTGAGCTAGATCCTTGGCAAAACAAAAAGATGGTGGGCCTGACACCACAACGTTCAGGAAAAGAAAGGAAACCGTCCATGTTTCGAAAACTGTTAGCAACCTCTGATGACTGGACTCTCACCCTGCTCCGTCTGTTTCTCGGGCGTGATTTTCTTCGCGCACGGGGCGCAAAAGGCCCTGGGCTGGTTTGGAGGCTACGGCTTCTCCGGCACTATGGGTTTCTTCACCGGCATGCTCCACATACCCGCACCATTCGCGTTTTTGGCCATCTGTGCCGAATTTCTGGGCGGCATTGGGCTGATTCTCGGCCTTCTCGGACGGGTAGCCGCCTTCGGCATCACGGTCAACATGCTGGTCGCCATCTTGATGGTCCACGGCCAGTTTGGTTTTTTTATGAACTGGAGCGGGCAGCAGAAGGGCGAAGGCTTCGAATATCACCTGCTGGCAATTGTGGTTGCCGTCGTTCTGATGGTCCGAGGTAGCGGCGGGTTCTCGATTGACCGCGCTTTGAGCAGCAAGCCGGAGTGATTTGAGTGGATCAGTTTAAATCAGCAGGGCGTTTGTAGGTTGGCGGTTTCTGGACCGAAGGACGCCCCTTGTGGTCGAAATAGATCACGGTGTCGGTGGCGATGACATCGTCGGCGGAAGGTCTGGCCAGTCGTCTTCTCCCGGCCTTGTGTAATCGCATGGTCTTGGTCGCCAACTTGATCGGTGGGCCTGACACGCTCGGCCGATTCGTCTTGCCAGCCGGCGGCTTTGCAGATGCCGGTGCTTCCTTTGTAGCTGGAATCGCCGGATTCTTGCGATGTGGTTGCGAGAACGCTTGTGTAAGCGTCGATGCGGCTTGGGACCCGTTCCTTCCCGGCTCGGGTGCGCCGCTCAGGTTGACTCCGAGCAGCAGGGCTGCAATCGCCAGCGCCGCGGTGACACTCGCGATCCTCCAAAATTTCAGGTCTGCGGCAGAGATCGGGGCTGGCTCATGGGATCTTACGGATATCATCGATGCGACGCCGCCCAAGGACCGTAAACGCACTTGCGATTCTGCTGTGGCTGGGAACTGGAAAACCTCAGTGCTTTGCGGCGGAAGCTCCAGGGTCCGCTGGGGCGATCGGTCTTTCGGAACAGCCGTTGGCGCGGGCACGGCCACTGCAGCCAGAGCCGCAGCCGGTGTAACCCGGGCGCCGCTTTACGCCATTTCCATTCGCGGGGCGAACGTCCTCCACGGCTGTGTTAGCACGCATTTTGATTTCAAGCAGCTCCAGAAGTATCGGATCGTCTTCCGGAACCGCGAACGGACCAACGGCGGGAGCAACTTTTGACTTGGACTGAGACGGCTTGGCCTCGGGAGCGACTCGGTTCACGGCGGCGACCAGGGGAATTGTCCGAATCGGGCGCGCTCTATCGTCCAAGGCGCCGGGAGCAACGAAGACCCAAAGATCATCCGCTTCTGATACCTGCGCTGTATGCGTCAGAACCTCTTCCGAGTTGCATTCTTCGAGCCGAACTTCCAGGTCCGCTGGCGTGTCCGGAACATCTCCCGGAGCGACGGTTTCTACCTGGAATCCACGCGACCGCAACTGCATGGTGAGTTCCAGCGATTCGTCAACAGAGTCGGTGATAATCCGGGCCAGCGGCATCGAGTCCTCAATATGACGGAGCGAACAACGAAAAGAAAGGAAAGTGCGAACGACAGTCTTGCGGACACCCCACAGCGGAGTTGCCCCAACCTACGGCGTAGCCAGTTTACCCCAAGGCAATCGCTCGTGGCACGACCTTTCGCAGTGTGCAAACAGTTGCAATATCGTTAGCGGTAACTGTCCAGCACCTTGGTCGCCCGTTGTAGTGCCGCGGCGAGGACAGCAATTTGTTCACGGACACGATCCACGTCTCCGGCATCGATTGCCTCATTGACCCCTGGAATTACTACGGCGGCATAGCCGGTATATTGCCCTGGGGCATAGATGGCATGGCGATACCAAGGGCGGTTGGGCAAACCCTGCGCAATAAGCAAGGCGCCCTCTGCTTCACGAAGCAGGCGATTCAGCCTGGACAGATCCGCCGAAGCTGGGTTTCGCTGCTTACCTAGAATTCTGCCACCAGCTTCCTGAAAGTGCTTGGCCGCCTCCGCGGCAGAAGTGAAATCCGGAACGCGACCGGGGAACTTCCCTTCCGCCTTCTTTTTGGCGTTACTGATGTACGCGCCGATTTCCTTGCCGTACTCTTCGTAGTCGTAAGGCAAGACGTCGACATCAGCCATACGCAGCGCTTCCAGGCCGAAGACGCGCGCCATCTGTTGTTCGTAGACAAAGTTCGGATCGCCGAATTTCTTGAACCAATTGAAATTGTCGAACGCAGAATGGTAGACGCCGTACGCTCCGGTGGAACCGACATCGGCGGACGGAACCCCCAAGTGTTGGAGAAACACCGTATAGTCAGATCCGCTGCCCAGTTCCCCGACCGCAGCATCCCCCCGTCCCTGCACAACCGGCGGACGAAACGTGCTGCTTGCCGTTTCTTGCGGACTCACCGGTTCACCTGACTGGCCCGACTTACGCCACACCTCGTATACCGTGCCCCCTTGCGGACTGGGGACGGACTTCGTCACATCCCGAAGAAACTGCTTCAGGCTGGGCACCGACGATGCCCCGAACTTTGACCCGGAGACGGCAACATCTATGTTGAAATACGCGACCGCGCGTGCGAGGGCTTCGGCATTCTGCTCGCCCCACTCCGTCGACCCGATCAGCCCTTCTTCTTCTCCGTCCCAACTCCCGAATACCAGAGTGCGCCTGGGCCTCCATCCCGATTTCACTAACTCGCCGATGCCGTGCACAGCTTCCAGCATGGCCGTCGTCCCACTGCTGGGATCGACGGCTCCGTACACCCAGGCATCGCGATGGTTTCCAGCAACCACCCACTCATCCGGGAGTCTCACTCCCACGCACTCGCCCGATTACATCCCAGATGGTGCGGTACTGGATAATCCTGTTTGAGGTGCATCTTCACTTTCACGGGGCCCGGGCCTACGTGATAGGTGAAGGGCAGGGCTCCCTGCCACTCGCGCGGAGATTCCGGACCACCAAGGTGCTCAAGTATGGGCCAAGTATCCGCGTAGGAAAGCGGAGTCGAAGGAATCTTTGGCAGTTGCGCGGATTGTTCCGGCGGCGTGCGCTTTGTGTCGGCAAGATCGGCAACTGCCGCCAGGCCTGGCGTAGTCGGATCTCCGGAGAACTGAAACATGTACCCGACTGATCCCCGCTGAACCCCAGTATCCGGACGCCACGGACCTTGCGGATACTTATCTCCTCGCTTCCAGCCATCGTCTGCCGGATCTGAGTAAATGATCACGCCTGCAGCGCCGTGCTCCTGCGCGACGAAGGCTTTAACCCCGCGAAAATTCTGGCCGTAGCGTACCAGGACAATCTTCCCGCTTACGTCCACTTTCATCTGTTCGAGTTTGCGAAAGTCCTCGGGCGAGCCGTAGTTCGCGTACACCACTTCGGCCTCTACATCTCCGGACGGCGACATGCCGTTGAACGGAGTAACGACCCGCGGATCATCCTGGAAGGGATCGCCTTCTACGTGCTCACGGCTCGGACCATGCATCTTCACACCGGCGGGGGCGGTAACATCCACACTGATCTCCAGCGGATAGTTGAACCACACGCGATACTCGACGATCTCAGTGTCCAAACCAGCTTCGCGAAATTTTTGCGCGACGTAGTCCGCAGTGGCTTTATCCTCGGCGGAACCCGCAATATGCGGAGCCACTGTCAGAGTGCGCATATGTTCTTCAGCGCGCTTGGTGTCGGGCACAGCCAGAAGCGGGACTCGACGGCGAGTTGCGCCGCGCTGTCGCGGAAGCCAAAGATACTGTCGTCTCCGCTTTGCTGCCGTCTGGCGTGGTCGGCTGGGATGGATTCGTACTCGTAGCTGTTGAAACCAAAAAGAAGGAGAGCACAAGCCAGAACATTACCGGGCAAGCTTTTCATGAGGCTCCTGGGATTCGATCTGGCGCGATGGACATCCTCGCCCGTTGCAGCGGAGCGCATCGTCTTTCGTCGATAGAACCAACAAAGACCGGTACGAGGAAACAGCCGGGCAGGGTTGAACTCACAATCCCCGCAGCGCCTCGAGCGTTTCCGCAATCGGAGGCAATTCCCGCCAGTCATACAATTTGCTGAAAACGATCCGCCCGCTGTGCTCCACGACAAAAATGGCACGCCGACTGGTTCCCGCATGCGGGCCCTGTTCGTGAAATACGCCGTACACGCGACTCACTTCTCCGTGCGGCCAGAAGTCGCTGCACAACGCATATTCAAGCGGACCGATCTCGCGTTCCCAGACGGTGGTATTCATGATCGAGTCGACGCCAATCGTAGCAATCTCGACGTGTCGCCGTCGGAATTCTTCTCGTTCCGCCTGATACTCCACCAACTGCCGGGCGCTCACCGACTCCCAGTTCAGCGGATAAAACGCTAGCACGATGTTGTTCTGAGCCAGCTGCTCCCTGAGATGAAAGCGTTTCTTTACCCCACCCACGAGCGCAGGAAGATCGAAATCGGGCGCGACATCTCCCACCGCCGGTACGATTGCCGGATGTTGAGCTGAAACTCCTCGCACAAGCACTCTCTCTGCAGACGAAGTTGGATTGTACGCGTGCCCTGAAGTGGCAGCTCCTGAATGACGGGCGAGCGCACACCGCGCTCAATCTAAGGCCGTACCTGCCCGTTCCCCACGATCTCGTATTTCGACGAAGTCAACTCCGCCAACGCAAACGGCCCGCGGCAATGCAATTTCTGCGTGCTGATCCCCATCTCAGCTCCGAACCCGAACTCAGCGCCGTCAGTGAACCGCGTCGACGCATTCCAGTACACCGCCGCCGAGTCGACTGCCTGCAGAAAGTGCCGGGCGTTCGCCTCATTTTCCGTCACGATGGCATCCGAATGCTTGGTGGAGTACCGATTGATGAGCCAAATCGCCTCTTCGACGCCCGAAACCACGCGGATTGCCATGCAGAGCCGCAGATACTCCTCGCCCCAGTCCGCCTCCGAGGCCGCCGCGACTTCGTCTCCCCTGCGAGAGCCTCCGGGTCGCATCGTCGCCGCGCAGTTCCACGCCATGCTCGGCCAGCTTCTTCACGATCCGCGGAATGTATCGCGCCGCAATTCGCTCGTGCACCAGCAACTTCTCGGCCGCATTGCATACCGACGGCCTCTGCGTCTTTGCGTTGATCACAATGTTGTCGGCCATATCGAAGTCAGCCGATTCATCGACAAAGATATGACAATTCCCTGCCCCGGTTTCGATCACCGGAACCAGCGAATTCTCGACCACGTAGGTGATCAGCCCGGCACCTCCGCGTGGGATGATCACATCCACCATTCCGCGCGCCTGAATGAGTTCCTGCACAGAATCGCGGGTAGTGGAGTCGAGTAGTTGAATCGCGCCCTCCGGCACTCCTGGCGTAGTTGCCAGAATCTCCGCCAGCACCCGATTGCTGTGGGCAGCTTCCTTCCCTCCACGAAGCACGATCGCGTTTCCCGTTTTCAGCGCGAGAGAAACCGTGTCGACCGTAACATTGGGCCGCGACTCATAAATGATGCCAACCACGCCCAGCGGAACACGCACCTTCCGGATGCGCATGCCGTTCGAATGCTGCCACTCGGCCAGTGTCTCGTTCACTGGGTCGGGTAATGCCGCCACGTCGCGCGACTCCCGCGGCCATGGCAACGATGCGATCTCCGGTCAGCAAGAGGCGATCGCGCATGGCGCCCTCCAGCCCGCTCGACTCCAGGTCTTTTTCGTTGGCGGTCAGGATATCTTCGGTGTGAGCTTCAATCGCGTCCGCCATGGCGAACAACAGGGCGTTCTTCTGGACAGTGCTCAGCTCCGCAACGCGCGGCGCGGCGGCGCGGGCCCGTTCCAGTCGATCGCGGGTTGAGAGTCCCGAATTAAGAGCGGTTGCCATCTCAGCGCCCCACCCGCTTGGGCGGAAAATAAGTTCCAATCTTACGCTGCAGCGCGCCCTCAATCGCGTCCGGATGCCGTCCGTTTACGATCGCCACGTGAACGCCCGCTTCGCTGGCCGCCTTAGCCGCTCGCAGCTTCGACCGCATCCCCCCCGTCCCCAACTTGCCCTTGCCGTTGCAGAGATCTTCCATCGCCGGCGTCAGCTTGCGCACGATGCGCAGCAACTTGGGCGCCTTGCGACCATTCGGAACGTAAAAACCATCCACGTCGGTCAGCAGCAGCAACCAGTCAGCCTTAACGGCCGTAGCGAGCAACGCGCTGAGTTCGTCGTTATCGCCGAATGCGCCAACCAGTTCACGCACCGAAACACTGTCATTCTCATTCACGATGGGAACCACGCCCAGCTCCAGCAATTCATGCAGAGCGTTCTGCAGATTCTTGTAGCGCAGCGGCGAGGTGAAGTCATCACTCGACAAAAGCAGCTGTGCGACCACCTTCTTCCCGAAGAAGAGCTGCTCGTAGGTATGCATCAGCAAGCTCTGGCCGACCGCCGCGCATGCCTGCATGCGCGGAACGCTCGAGGGCCGGTCCTCCAAAGCAAGGTTCGACATGCCCGGACGCAATCGCCCCCGAACTCACAATCAGATACTCGTGCCGCGACAAGTCCAGTTGATCGACCAGCGCGCGCATGCGCACCGTATCGATCCGCCCTCCGGGCGCAATCAGGCTGGTTCCGACTTTGATTACCAGGCGCATGGTACGCAACTATCTTAGCAAGCCGCCCCACAACAACCCGGCAACACTCCCGATTTTCATCGGATAAACTGGACGAAGTATGACTCAGACGGACTCCACCCTGCGCTTCTCCTCCCGCGTCGAGAACTACATCCGCTATCGCCCCGGCTATCCCGCGCAGGTACTCGAAGTGATGAAGCACGAGTGCCAACTCACCCCAGGGTCGGTCGTGGCCGACATCGCCTGCGGTACCGGCATCTTTTCCCGCATGCTGCTCGATCACGGAAACAAGGTCATCGGCGTGGAGCCCAACCGCGAAATGCGCGAGGCCGCCGAACGATTGCTGGCGGCCTACCCGAACTTCACGAGCATCGCCGGCACGGCCGAAGCATCCACGCTGCCGGATGAAAGCGTCGACTTCGCCACCGCTGCGCAAGCAGCGCACTGGTTCGATCTGCCCGAGCGCGCCGCGAGTTTGCCCGTATCCTGAAGCCGGCTGGATGGGCGGTGTTGATCTGGAACGAGCGCAGCACGGACACGACGCCCTTTCTGCGCGCCTACGAGCAACTACTCATGACATACGGCACCGACTACCAGCAGGTGCGCCACGAAAACACCACCGACAATATTGGTTCCTTTTTTGCGCCTTCTCCATTTGAACAGCGCATCTTCGACCTGCAGCAGAATTTTGATTATGCGGAACTCGAAGGTCGTCTGCTCTCGTCCTCCTACGCGCCGCTCGAAGGAAATCCGAACTACGCGCCCATGCTGGCGGAACTGCGCCGTATCTTCGATACTCACCAGGTCGGCGGACGAGTCAGTATGGAATACCGCACGCGGATGTACTATGGGCGGCTCTCCCTAAAAGGAAGCTGAGGGAACATCGTTGACCGACGACAAATCCTTCCACATGTCTCCCGACGATTTTCGCCGCCACGGCCACGCCGTGGTCGACTGGATCGCCGACTACTACTCTAAAATCGAATCTTTCCCTGTACTCTCCCAGCGTCAAACCAGGACAGATCCGTGCATCCCTGCCACCGACTGCTCCCAGCGAAAGGCGAGGCCTTCGACACGATACTGGGAGACATCGAGAAACTCATCCTGCCCGGCATTACCCACTGGCAGTCCCCAAACTTTTTCGCTTACTTTCCCTGTAACGCATCTGGGCCCGCGATCCTGGGTGACCTGCTCTCTTCCGGCCTGGGCGTGCAAGGCATGCTCTGGGCAACAAGTCCCGCTTGCACTGAGTTGGAAACCCATGTGCTCGACTGGATGGTCCCGATGCTGGGCCTGCCAGAGAAATTTCTCTCCACCAGCACCGGCGGCGGCGTGATTCAAGACACAGCCTCCAGCGCCTCTCTCTGCGCCTTGCTCGCCGGGCGCGAGCGCGCCACTCAATACTCGAGCAACGCGAGAGGCTGCGACGGCAAGCTCGTGGCCTACTGCTCCACGCAGACCCATTCCTCCGTCGAGAAAGCCGCCAAAATCGCCGGCCTGGGCGCCGAGAACCTGCGCGCTATTGCCGTCGACGAAAGCTTCGCGATGCGTCCCGACGAACTGGCGCGTCAGATCGCTCAGGACAAGGCTGCGGGCCGCGTCCCGTGCTTCGTCTGCGCGACGGTGGGCACCACTTCCTCGAATGCCATCGATCCCGTCCCCGAGATCGCCCGCGTCTGCCGCGAGCACGGCATCTGGCTGCACGTGGACGCTGCCATGTCAGGCACCGCCGCGCTTTGCCCCGAGTTCCGCCACATCCACCAGGGCGTCGAGTTCGCCGACAGCTACTGCTTCAACCCCCACAAATGGATGTTCACAAACTTCGACTGCGATGTCTTCTACGTCGCCGACCGCAAAGCACTCATCCAGACGCTGAGCGTCCTGCCGGAATATCTACGCAATCAGGCTACCGAATCCGGCGCAGTGATCGACTACCGCGACTGGCACATTCCGCTGGGCCGCCGCTTCCGTGCGTTGAAGCTGTGGTTCGTAATCCGCCACTACGGCGTGGAGGGATTGCAGCATCACGTGCGCCAGCACGTAGCGCTCGCTCAGCGGTTCGCCGAACGTGTGCGGCAAGACGACCGCTTCGAACTTGCCGCCCCCGTGCCGCTGAACCTGGTCTGCTTTCGACTTAAAGCCGGCGACGCCGCCAACCAGGCACTGCTCGACCGCCTGAATCGCTCTGGCGATCTCTACCTGACCCACACCAAGCTCGACGGTCGCTTCACGCTCCGAATGTCGGTGGGACAAACGAACACGCAAGCACGACACGTGGAGAACGCGTGGCAGCGGATTCAGGAGACCGCGTAGTCGTCTAAAGGGCGTGAACACAACCGCGTCAATGAGCGTTATGGGATGTTTCACCCACGTCGGTAACAGACCGATCCGTTGGGAATCGTCCAGCGCTCCCTGGGCTTCTGCGAGTGGACTGACTGCCAATCGCTCGAATTATTCTCGAGCGACGAGCGAACTGGAGAGCAACTCGTCGATTACGAATCTGCTCGGTGATCGTCCAAGCATCCGAAACTTCTCCTCAAAACTGAAGCCGTGGGTGTCCAGTCATATCTGACGGCCAGGTTGGTGACAGAATTGCCATGAAGCGCTTCGTTATCGCGGTGCCTTTTCTGCTTATCATCTGTGGTCGATGTGCTGCCCAGGCGCAACCACAATCACCATCCCCGAGTGTCGCCGCTCAAGTGGACAAGCTCTTCGAAAAATGGGACAAGAGTGACTCGCCCGGCTGCGCGCTGGGCGTCTATAAGGACGGGCAAATCATCTACAAACACGGTTACGGCATGGCGGACCTGGAGAACGACATACCAATCACGCCATCGACAGTTTTCCACGTGGCATCGATGTCGAAACAGTTCACCGCTGCCTCGATCGTGCTGCTTGCCCAGCAGGGAAAACTCTCTTTGAACGATGATGTACACAAATATCTACCGGAGCTGCCAGACTTTGGTGAACGCATTACCATCCGGCACCTGGTCTACCACACCAGTGGTCTACGCGATCAGTGGGATCTTCTCGATCTGGCGGGCTGGCGTTATTCGCTCGACCTGATTACCGATGACGACGTCATGTCCGTTATGACGCGGCAGAAGGAACTGAACTTCAAGCCCGGAGACAAACACGTCTACAGCAACACGGGTTACACGCTGCTGGGTTTGATCGTTAAACGTGTTAGCGGCCTGTCGTTGCGAGAGTTTTCAACTGAGAATATCTTCGAACCGCTGGGTATGACTCACACGCATTTCCGGGACGATCACGGGGAAATCGTAAAGCACAACGCGCTGGGTTACGAGAGAGAAGGCAAGGACAAACCCTTCCGTCTGAGCCTCACCAACTTTGACACCGTCGGTGCCACCAGCCTGCACAGCACCGTGGAGGACCTCCAACTGTGGGACGAAAATTTTTATCGCCCGCGTGTTGGCGGACCGGCTTTCCTCGAGCAGATGCTCGAGCGCGGCAAACTCAATAGCGGTGAGCAGCTTGATTATGCTTTCGGGCTGACGGTGGACAAGTACAAGGGCTTGCCAACCGTGGAGCACGCTGGTGGCGATGCTGGGTATCGCTCCGACATGGCGCGATTTCCCCAGCAGCACTTTTCCATCGCGGTGCTTTGCAACTCGTCAGACGCGACCCCCACCACCCTGGTCCGTCAGGTCGCTGACATCATTCTGGCGAAAGATCTCAAAGTTTCGGAACCAGACCGCTCGAAAGCCCCACCAAACTCCGTCGAAACGACACTCACCGCAGGTGAGGCTGCCCAGCTCACGGGCACCTATTGGGATCGGGAAGATGATGAATTTATGAAGATCTCCATGAAGGACGGCAAGCTACATGCCAACTCTGGTGACGAAGAGATTTTGGTACTGAAGCCTCTCGGGAAGAAGCGCTTTCACATCGCCGACGTTCCGTGGGGCGACAATGAAGAGATTCGGTTTGTGTCGAGCACCTCGGAAGTGCCTGCCCATCTGGAACAAAGCTTTAGAGGCGGAAAACCTTATATTTTCGAATCTGTGGCACCGTTCACTCCGAGCGGTACAGAGGTGGTTGAATATGTGGGAGACTACGTCAGCAAAGAAATTGACCCTGTTTACCGCATCATTGTTCAACAGGGAAAGCTAGGTCTCACGCGGCTGAAGCACAAGCCCGAAACTCTCGATCCAACTGTCCGTGATGTGTTTTTTGGGAAGATTGGCACAGTACGCTTTACACGCGATTCGAGCCAGCGCATCTCCGGTTTTGTTCTGAACGCCGACCGCATGCGAAATTTACGATTTGCGAAGAGAGTCGATTAGGGTTTCCAACCGAAGCCATCCTGCAGTGACGCCGTAGATAACTCGGATACCTTAACTGTCGAAATCAGAGTTCGCACTCATAACCAATTCGCAGCCGGATAGGTCGCGGGACAAAGCAGAATCTTTAGAAGGTCGGCAGTTGTGTGCTGAGGACCGACGACCGACTGGGTTCCTCAGTCCGCCGGCATGGTCGCCGCCTGCACCAGCGACCGCACCGCCTTCGCCCCACTCACCGCCTGCGGCATCTCCAGCCATTTCTTGATCGCGGGCACCGCTTCCCGCGTAGCCACTTCCCCAGCCTTGATCAAGGCTGCGGTATGCACGAACGCGTCGTACTCGAAGCCGTGCACGTCCGGTTCAATGATCAGATCGGCGGCTTCCTTCCAATGACTCGAGCACATGTCCTGTGCAATCGCAAAGCACTGCCCGATCACATCGAAGAGATGTCGTGGCGCAGAGCCATTGGTCCACCGGCCCTTCAGATGAACAGCCACAACCCGGCTCGCACCCATCTCGACCAGCGGCCTGGTCGGAACGGCGTGGGCCAACATTCCATCGACCAGCCAGCGCCCACGAATGTTCACCGGCAAAAACATGCCGGGATACGCGCAACTGGCGCGCACCGGCTCCACCAGTGGTCCGGAGTGAAACACCACGCCTTCGCCCGTACTCAGGTCGGTGGCAGCGACTGCAAGAGGAAGGCGGAGTTCCTCGAACGATTTCACCTTCAAAATGCTGTTTAGAAAGCCGATCATGCGCTGGTTGGTGGCGAAGCCATGGCGCGAGAGCGTCCAGCGCGCAAACGTCTTGAAGCGAACGCGGAAGGCAACCTCTTCGAGTTCGGCGGTGGAAAGTCCACTGCAATAGGCTGCCCCGATCAGTGCGCCTACGCTCGTGCCAGCTACAAAATTGATTGGAATCTTTTCTTCTTCCAGAACCTTTAGAACACCAATGTGAGCGATCCCGCGGGCGAACCCTCCGCCCAACGCGATTCCAATTCCCGGCGTGCCCAGCGCAGATTCAGAAGGCACCGACCGTCGCGACAACTCTCGCCCAAAAGCTTGGACGGACCGAATAATCCCTTTAAACGACTTCACAGGATCCCCACATCCGGGTCGCCCGGAAAAAACCACTTCCTCACTGCTTAGTAAGATGCCATTTGTACCCCGAATGGTACAGACCACTCCGGTGCTATCTTTAGGTTACCCAAATTACCTACTAGGACGTTACCTCCGCTTGGCAGTGGAGCGACGGGCGTCCTCGCCCGTCGGCGTTGGGCGATAGCCCGACGCCTGACTAACTCCTATCGCCACCCCTCCCACCGTGACGAACTGCTTTATTCCTGTTAACTTGTGTGCGCATGGTGCGCGAATTCTCAGCGGGCGGCGTGGTCATTCGGCGCCTCTCCGGCAGTTGGTGGATCGCCGCCATCGAGCCTGAAAAAGAGGGCTCTGAAACCCCCACCAGCCCCTCCCCCACCGGCCGCAGACGGCTGCCCCGCAAGACCATCCTTGCCCTTCCCAAGGGCTTGGTCGACCCCGGCGAGAAGCCGGAAGCCGCCGCCCTCCGCGAGGTCCAGGAAGAAACCGGGGTAACCGCCAGTCCGATCGGCAAGCTCGCCGATATCAAGTACGTCTACGTCCGGTCCTGGGGCGACAAGGAGCGGGTCTTCAAGATTGTGAGTTTCTACCTCTTGCGCTACCAATCCGGCCGTATCGACGAAATCTCTCCTGCAATGCGCGTTGAAGTGCGCCGCGCACTCTGGCTTCCCCTGGAAGAAGCCACCGCGAAGCTTGCTTACGGTGGGGAGCGCCAGGTCGTGCGCAAGGCCCAGGAATATCTCAAATCTCATCCGGAGGTCTGACACCCAGATGCCCCTCACGCCGCACGTAGAGTCGCACTTCACGGCGGGCCTTTTTGTGCGCGATGTAGTCATTGGAATGGCCGATGGACTGACCGTGCCGTTCGCGCTCGCGGCCGGCTTATCGGGTGCCGTGAGTTCGACGCACCTGATCGTGGTCGGCGGCTTGGCTGAGATCGCAGCCGGCTCGATCGCCATGGGGTTGGGCGGATATCTCGCCGCCCGCGGCGACGCGGAGCACTACCACCAGGAAAAGTCGCGCGAGGAGCGCGAGATTGTCGAAATTCCCGAAGCTGAAAAAGCCGAAGTGCAGGAACTCTTCGAGGAATACGGACTGACCCCGCAGGAAGCCTCGCCGGTGGTTGATGCCCTCAGCAAGCGCCCCAAAGAGTGGGTGGACTTTATGATGCGCTTCGAATTGGGATTGGAAGCGCCCGATCCCAGGCGCGCGGTGACCAGCGCATCGACCATTGCTTTGTCCTATGTCGCCGGTGGATTCATTCCGCTGTCGCCGTACATCCTGCTTTCGAACGCATGGCACGGCCTGTTGTGGTCTGCGGCCGTGACGTTGCTCGCGCTCGGTGTCTTTGGATATTTGAAAGCGATCTTTACCGGCACTGGCCGCCTCCGGGGCGCGTCACAGACAATGGTGATCGGTGGACTTGCGGCGGGAGCCGCATTTGTGATTGCGAAGATGATCGCCTGACCCTCTACTAAAACGTTTTTGCTTGACATTTCATGGGCCCGGTTCTAGCATGAATTCAACTTAATAGGGCGCGTACCGATGCCATCCTCACCCCACATCTAATTCGGTACGCGCCCGTCGTGTTTTTGGGGACCATCCTTCCCGCCGAATCCTCCTTGCCATTCCAGTTCTTTCTGCGAGTGTGCTATTTCAGAGGTAGGGACTGCCAAAACGCAGGGTGGAAAGATTGCGAGTTGGCAACGGCCCCCGCGTTCACGCGGGCAGGAGTGCCCGCGCCACACTTTTCTCGGGAGGACCGACAGGGCATTGCGATTCATCCGTACGTTTTCAATCAACCTCTGCCTGCTTGCATTGTTATCCGCTCCGCTCGCCGCGAGGCGCAGAGTCCCCGCTGCAAGTGTGGACACGGATTACATCCTCGCTCTTTCCGCCGCCAACCATTTTCTACATGCCTGGCAGACCAGCGATCAGGAAACCGGCATCCTGATGCTCACCAACCGCCTCAAACAGAAGACCAGCGAAGATGCTTTATCCGATTTCTTCTCCTCCGCCAGCAGCCGGCCACAAAGCTTCGAGATTGAGCGCGGCAGACGGCTGGCTCCGGGCCGCTACAAATTTCCGGTGACGTTGTTCCATAACCCTGCCAACCGGCAGGGGAATCCGCGTTCTTCAGCTCTCGTAGTTGTTCATGCAGGAAAGGACGACTGGGCGATCGACCGTTTGCCTTGAACGATTCGCAGTCCTTATCACAGTCGCACAATCCCCGAATCCTTTAGAATGATCCCCTTCGTGCTCCTACATGCTCTTTGTAGTTTATTGATTTTTTTACCTCGGAGACGAGGTCGGCCGCCTCGTCGTCCCGGAGTCTTCCTCCTATGAAACATATCCATAAAGTCGCCGTCCTGGGCGCCGGAACGATGGGCGCCCGCATCGCTGCTCACTTCGCCAACGCCGGGGTTCCTGCCTATCTGCTCGATATCGTCCCGCCCGATGCCGACGGACCCGCGCGCAATAAGATCGCCGCCGCCGGACTGGAAGCAGCGAGAAAATCGAAGCCCGCAGCCTTCTTCGAACCGTCCCTCGCAAGGCTGGTTACGATCGGCAACTTCGAAGACGACCTTAAGAAACTCACCGAAGTCGACTGGATCATCGAAGCCGTAGTCGAGAACCTCGACCTGAAGCGGGCGCTTCTGCAAAAAGTCGACGCCGTCCGCAAGCCGGGCACGATCATCACCACCAATACCAGCGGCTTGCCCGTAGGCAAGATCGCTGAAGGCTTTCCGGAAGACTTCCGCCGCTCGTGGTTTGGTACGCACTTTTTCAATCCTCCGCGCTACATGCGCCTGCTGGAACTGATTCCCACGCCCGATAGCGACCGCACCCTGATCGACACGGTCGCGCACTTCTGCGACGTGCGCCTGGGCAAGGGCGTCGTGTTCGCGAAGGACACGCCCAACTTCATCGGCAATCGCATCGGAACGTTCTCCGTGCTGAACGTCATGCGCCTCATGCAGGAGATGGATCTCACCATCGAGGACGTGGACGCACTGACCGGCGCCCCCGTCGGCTGGCCCAAGTCGGCGACCTTCCGCACCATCGACCTGGTCGGCCTCGACATTCTCAGCCACGTAGTCGGCAACATGACCGCGAATGTCCACGACGAGCGCAGCGAACTTCGTATCCCCGAGTTCTACAGCAAGATGCTCGAGCGCAAATGGCTGGGCGACAAAACCAAGGGCGGCTTCTACAAGAAGCACAAGGGTGCCGACGGCAAGGAAGAACGACTGGCACTCGACTGGAAGACGCTCGAATACCATCCCCGCCACAAACCAAAGTTTCCCGCGCTTCGATATGGCGAAGAACGTCGAAGACACCGGCGCGCGCGTGCGAATGTTGCTGGGCCTCGAAGGCAGCGGCCCCCAGAAAGGCGACAAGGCCGGAGCGTTTCTCTGGGCGGCTCTTTCCGATCTCTGGACCTATTCCGCCAACCGTATTCCCGAAATCTCCGACACCGTAGTCGAAATCGATCGCGCCATGAAGCTGGGCTTCAACTGGGAGATGGGTCCGTTTGAATTGTGGGATGCCGCAGGCGTGGAAGCCACGGTTGCGCGCATGAAGAAAGAAGGCAAGCCGGTCGCGAGCCAACGTCGAAAAACTGCTGGCCTCGGGTCAGAAGACCTGGTACACGGACGATCCCAAGTCCTCGTCGGGCCGAAAGTACTTCGATCTGGCCGACTGGCAACTGGCAACCGGTGACAGTTCCCGAGGGCGTGTGGTCGGTCGACGGTCGCGAAGAAATCGAACGGCGTGGTGAAGAAGAATTCGGGAGCATCGCTGGTCGATATCGGCGACGGCGTGGGCTGCATCGAGTTCCACTCCAAGATGAACACGCTCGGCACCGACATCATTTCGCTGGTGACGCAGACTCTGAAACCCGGCGGCCCCGGAGAAAACTTCGACGCGTTCGTGGTCACCAACGACGCGCAGAATTTTTCCGTCGGCGCCAACCTCATGCTGCTGCTCATGGCGGTGCAGGAACAGGAGTGGGACGACGTCGACCTGGTCATCCGGCAGTTCCAGGGCATGACCCAGGCCGTGAAGTTCTCGCCGAAACCGGTAGTGGTCGCGCCCTTCGGCCTGACACTCGGCGGCGGAACAGAAATGTCGCTGCACGCTCCAGCGCGTCAGCCGCACGCCGAACTCTACACCGGACTGGTGGAAGTTGGTGTCGGACTGTTGCCCGGCGGCGGCGGATGCAAAGAGATGCTGCTGCGCGCGATCGATAGCGCATCGTCCATCCGTCCGGATGGCCGGGGCGAGTCGGTCGAACTGATGGAAGCCATGAAGAAAGCGTTCGAGACCATCGCCATGGCGAAGGTCGCGACTTCGGCGCACGAGGCGCGGGCACTCGGGTTTCTGACAGACGCCGACGGCATCACCATGAATCGCGACCGCGTGCTCACCGACGCCAAGACACGAGCTCTTGAGCTGGTGCGCGGCGGATACGAACCTCCCGTGATGCGTAATGATCTTCCCGCCCCCGGCGAGAACATTCTGGCCACGCTGAAGATGGGCGTGTACCTGATGCGGCAGGGCGACTACATCAGCGATCACGAAGTGAAGATTGGCAACAAGGTCGCCGAGGTCCTGTGCGGCGGCAACGTCACGCCGGGCACGCCGGTGAGCGAGCAATACATCCTCGATCTCGAACGCGAAGGCTTCAAATCGCTCTGCGGCGAGAAGAAGACGCAGGAGCGGATTCAGTTCACGCTGAAGACGGGCAAGACGCTGAGGAATTGATGAAGTGTTCCACGTGGAACATTCCCGAAGCGGGAAGTGATTGAAGGATAGGGAGTTAGAAGACAAGGGCTAACTTCCTAGACGGGCGAAAGTGCCATGTAACTGCCAACGTCTCTGAGTTCGCGCGGTGAAGGGGTTGAACTGGCAGGACTGGGCGAAGGGGTAGTATTTTTTCGCTGCTCGTTAGATAGAGCAGAGACTGAAAGGCAACTGCTAACAAAGGCCTCATTGACTGGATTGAGAGCCAAGACACAAGAAGTGTTTCGAGAATCGAGAATTGCCATGAGAGAAGTCGTCATCGTATCCGCTGTTCGCACTCCTGTAGGCCGCGCTTTCAAGGGCACGCTGCGGGCTACTCGTCCCGATGAACTGGCCGCGGTCGCAATCAAAGGTGCGCTGGAGCGTGTTCCGCAAGTTGATCCCAAAGAAATTGAAGACGTCATCCTGGGCTGCGCCATGCCTGAGGGTGAGCAGGGGATGAACGTCGCGCGCATTGCTTCGCTGCGCGCGGGACTGCCGGTCGAAGTGTCGGCGCTCACCATCAACCGATTTTGCTCTTCGGGACTGCAATCGATTGCCATGGCGGCCGAGCGCATTATGGCGGGCGGGGCCGAGGTCATCGTCGCGGGCGGGACAGAGTCGATGTCGATGATCCCGATGGGCGGCAACAAAATTTCGCCCAACCCGTGGCTGGTGGATCACTATCCGGACGCCTATCTCTCGATGGGACTGACGGCCGAGCGCGTCGGGCATCGCTTTGGCATCACGCGCGAGGCGAGCGATCAATTTTCTTTGCGCAGTCATCAGAAGGCGCTGGCTGCGATTCAGGCCGGCAAGTTCGCCGACGAGACTGTGCCGGTGCCCGTGAGTTTCACGACGGGGCAAATGGCCATGGGCAGGGGACGGGCGGGGACGCCGTCGCCCCGCAGGACATCGTCTTTAAGGTGGACGAGGGACCGCGCGCCGACACTTCGCTCGAGGCACTGCTGGGTCTGAAGGCAGCTTTTCATGTGAAGGGCATTGTCACGGCGGGCAACTCGTCGCAGATGTCGGATGGCGCGGCGGCGGCGGTGGTCATGTCTGCCGAGCGCGCGAAGGCTCTCGGGATCACGCCGCTGGTGCGCTATGTTTCGTTTGCGACCGCCGGCTACAAACCGGAAGAGATGGGATTGGGGCCGGTGTTCGCGATTCCGAAGGCCTTGAAGCTGGCCGGGTTGAAGCTCTCGGACATCGACGTGATCGAACTGAACGAGGCCTTCGCGGCGCAGTCGCTGGCGGTCATCCAGGAAGCTGGGCTGGATCCGGAGAAAGTGAATCCCAACGGCGGCGCGATCGCTCTGGGACATCCGCTGGGATGCACGGGGGCGAAGCTCACGGCATCGATTATTCGAGAACTCAAGCGGCGGAAAGCACGCTACGGCATGGTGACCATGTGCGTCGGCGGCGGGATGGGGGCGGCGGGGATTTTCGAAAATTTGAATTAACGCCAAGAGCATTAACCACAAAGGACACTAAGGTACACGAAGGAAAATCGTTGCCATTGTGATGAGTGAGCTTGGACACTTCGTCACTTCGGCCATCACAATCGCAGCATGGCCACTGTTCCCATGTCATCGGCTGACCGCGCAGCAGGTAAGCCACGTCGATCAGTAACTGCCGCCATGAAGGTCCACTCGAGCTCGGAGCTGGACTTCTTGAAAGCGCTTATGCCGCATGTCTTCAGTACGAACTGAGTGACGCCGGCATTCGGTCTTCGGCCCAGGTTGGACTTCCCGTGTTGTATCACGGCGTGAGACTTGACCTCGGCTACCGCATGGACCTGCTGGTCGAGGATCTGGTAGTCGTTGAACTGAAGTCCGTCGAGGCCATCGCTCCGGTACATCAGGCCCAGATTCTTTCGTACCTTAAGCTGAGTGGTAAATCCCTGGGACTGCTTATAAACTTCAATGTTGCGCACTTGAAGGATGGCATCCGGCGGTTTGTGAACGGCACTGGGTGGAAATAAAAGGCATCGACCACAAAGGACACGAAGTCACACGAAGGCTTCGATCTGTGTATTTTCCTTCGTGTCTCTTCGTGTCCTTAGTGGTTTAAAGGGGTTTCCATGGCGACAACTGCAATTCCCAAGAACAAAATCTCCGGCGGCAGCTTTCTGCTCGAAGAGCGGCAGCCTTCGGAAGTCTTCACTCCGGAAGATTTCAACGAACAGCACCAGCTCATCGGCCAGACCACGGAAGAATTCGCGGTCAACGAGATTCTGCCCAACGTCGAGAAGATCGAGCACAAGGAATTCCAGGTGACCCGCGACCTGCTGAAGAAGGCCGGCGACCTGGGACTCAGCGGGGCTGAGATCCCCGAAGCCTACGGCGGCCTGGAAATGGATAAGGTCACCGCCGCCGTGATCGCCGACCACATTGCCAAGTACGCAGGCTTCGCTACCACCTGGGGCGGACACAGCGGCATCGGCACGCTGCCGATCGTCTACTTCGGCACCGAAGAGCAGAAGAAGAAATATTTGCCGAAGCTTGCAGCCGGCGAGATCGTCGGCGCTTACGCGCTGTCTGAATCGACATCGGGCTCCGACGCGATGAACTGCCGCGCCCGCGCGGTGCTTTCGAAAGACGGCAAACACTACATCCTGAACGGCGAAAAGATGTGGATCACCAACGCCGGCTTCGCCGACCTGTTCACGGTGTTCGCGAAAGTCGATGGCGAAAAGTTTTCGGCGTTTCTGGTCGAGCGCAACTATCCCGGCTTTTCGGTCGGCGCCGAAGAACACAAGATGGGCATTCGCGGCTCGTCCACCTGTCCCATCATTCTCAACGATTGCAAAGTGCCGGTCGAGAATTTGCTGGGCGAAATCGGCAAAGGGCACGTGATCGCCTTCAACATTCTGAACATCGGCCGATTCAAACTGGGAGCGATGTGCGTGGGCGGGGCCCGCGTCTCGATCGAGAACGCCATCGGTTACGCCAAGCAGCGCAAGGCCTTCAGCAAGGTCATCGCCGACTTCGGCCTGGTGCGCGAGAAGCTTGCCAACATGGCCACCCTCATCTACGTCGGCGAATCGCTGGTCTATCGCACGGTCGGCATGATGGACGCCGCGCTGAACGAAGTCGACAAGTCGGGCACGGACGCGATGAAGGAGACGCGCAAGGCGATCGAGGAATATGCCGTCGAGTGCTCGATCATCAAGGTGTGGGGCTCGGAGATGATCGATTACGTCGTCGACGAGACCATGCAGATCTACGCCGGCTACGGCTTCGTCGAAGAGTATCCGGCCGAACGCGCCTATCGCGATGCGCGCATCAACCGCATCTTCGAAGGCACCAACGAAATCAACCGGCTGATCATCACCGGTTTCCTGCTGAAGCGCGCGATGTCGGGACAGTTGCCGCTGATGCCGGCCATCAAGAAGCTGATGGACGAAGTGCTCTCCGGACCAAGCATGGGCGACGACGTGGAAGGCGCATTGCCGGAAGAACGCAAACTGGTCGCGCAGGCCAAGAAGCTGGGGCTCTTCGCGGCGGGATCAGCCACGCAGAAATACATGCAGGCGATTCAGGACCAGCAGGAAGTCATGGGAGCGATCGCCGACATGACGATCGAGACCTACGCGATGGAGTCTGCCGTGCTGCGCGCGCAGAAAGCTGGTCGAGAGCAAGGGAGAGAAAGGTGCGACGTTGGCGCTGGCTATGACTCGCGTCTACCTGACGCAGGCCATGGAGAAGATCGAAGCGGCGGCGAAGAAGGTGATCGCCGCCGTGGCCGAAGGCGACATGCTGCGTACGCAACTGGCGATTCTGCGCCGCCTCGCGAAGTACGAACCGTTCAACACTATCGAATTGCGGCAGCAGATCGCGCAGCGGGTTATTGAGGTGGGAAAGTACACGCTGGCATAGGGCAATCTCACCACGGAGTCACGGAGACACGGAGGAAGTCTTCAACAGCGGAGCTTCTGTCTGTGTCTCCACCTTTCTCTCTTGTAACTGTCCCGCTACGAGTAAGAAACTCTTTTCGAAGCGTCCTGCCTCTGGTAAAACTGTCAGCGCCATGAAAACGATTACATTGCTTTCCAGTCTTCTCCTGATTTTCGCTTCGGTTGCGTTCGCGCAAGACCAGCCCGCGCCTTCCGCCAATCTCGCGCTGACACCGCCCATGGGCTGGAACAGTTGGAACAAGTTCGGCTGCAACGTGAGCGACGAAATGATTCGCGGGATGGCCGACGCCATGGTGAAGTCGGGCATGAAGGACGCCGGCTACCAGTACGTCGTCATTGACGACTGCTGGCAGGTTGAGCGCGACAAAGAGGGCAACATTGTTCCTGACGCGAAGCGGTTTCCGAGCGGCATCAAGCCGCTGGCGGACTATGTCCATTCGCTCGGCTTGAAATTTGGAATTTACTCTGACGCTGGCTCGAAGACCTGCGCGGGACGACCCGGCGGGCTGGGCACGAGTACCAGGATGCGCTCAAGTATGCCGCGTGGGGCGTGGACTACTTGAAATACGACTGGTGCCATACCACCACGCAGGATGCAAAAGCCTCTTACGCCAACATTCGCAAGGCGCTCGACGCCGCCGGGCGACCGATCGTGCTGAGCATTTGCGAATGGGGCTCGCATCTCCCTTGGTTGTGGGGCGCGGAGGTGGGTGGAAATCTATGGCGCACCACCGGCGACATTTCTGACAAGTGGCAAAGCAAGAAGAAGTGGCCCGACGGGAGTTGCTGCGAACTGGGTGTGGCCGACATTGTCGATCTGCAGGTTGGCCTCTATTCGTTCGCTGGGCCCGGACACTGGAACGATCCCGACATGCTCGAAGTCGGCAATGGCGGCATGACCGAAACTGAATATCGCTCGCACTTCAGCCTGTGGGCGATCCTGGCCGCCCCACTCATCGCCGGCAACGATTTGCGCGATATGAAGCCCGAGATTCAGCAGATTCTCACCAATAAAGAAGTCATCGCTGTGAACCAGGACACACTGGGCCGCGAGGGCCGGCGTGTTCATAAAGACGGCGATCTCGAAGTGTGGGCGAAGCAACTCAAGGACGGGAGACCGGGCGGTGATTTTGTTCAACCGCAGCGCGTCGGAACAGAACGTTGCCGTGGCCTGGGAAGATATCGGGTATCCGGATCATTTGAGCGCAGCGGTTCGGGATCTGTGGCAGAAGAAGGATCTGGGAAGGTTTACGGGGAAGTTTTCGGCGCCGGTGGCGTCGCATGGAGTGGTGATGGTGACAGTGAGGCCGTAGCCGCTCAGTACAATTGCGCTTCCGAACTAACCACCAAGGCACGAAGTATTGCACTAAGGCCACAAAGGAAATCGCGACCTGTTCGGTGGTTTTGCGGCAACAGTGATGGTAGGTCTGTGCGTTCTGTGTCTAGTTTTTCCGCTTCAACTCCTCCATTACGCTCTGGATCAATTCCTTTGCGTCGGCCAGACTCTTCATTATGAGCTGAATATCCATCACCGGCTTGCCCGGCCAGCGCTGGCTCTGGCAGTAAACGCCGTGTTGGCCGACCAGCGACATCGCGTCAGTCACAAGGTCCATCGTGACCGCCAGCCGTCCCCGCGGGACGCCCATCATGGTCTCGTAGTGCTCGAGTTCTTCCTGCTTCTCATCGAATACCGGCATGGCTCGATTGTAACGTGGGCGGGTGGTAGGGGATAATTGGCGAGCAAAAACAGCCGTCAGCATTTGGCAATCAGCCAGTCAACTGTGTGCACAATTCCCGATCACTCAATTTGATCTCAACCGTCCAACGGCTGAGTGCCAAGCGCCAAATCCAAGGAGACCTCATGCGAAAACATAGTGCCTTCCTGCTGTTGACAATCCTCGTGGTCGTCGTATTCGCAACTGCGCAAGAGAAGAAGCAGCGTCCCAGCCCAGCCGCCAGCGCGCAATGCAAGTTCGCTGATGGGAAGAGTATTAAGGTCGACTATTCCAGTCCTCGGGCAAAGGGCCGTCAGATTTTCGGCGGGTTGGTTCCTTATGGGCAGGTTTGGCGCACTGGCGCCAACGAGGCAACCACGTTTGTGACCGACGCCGGACTGAGCATCGGCGGGAAAGACATCCCGGGCGGCAGCTACACGATCTTCACCGTCCCCAACCAGGACAAGTGGCAACTGATCGTTAACAAGAAAAACGCGGAGTGGGGGATCCCTTACAAGTATGAGGCCGACGAACTGGGGCGGTTCGACATGAGCGTCTCGAAGACTCCCGGTCCGGTCGAGAACTTTACGATCTCCTTCCACGAGATGGGCGATGGCTGCCACATGTACATGGATTGGGAAAACACTCGGGCAACGATTGAGATTTCCGAGAAGAAATAAGGAAGAAAGACTTTTAACCACAGAGGACACGAAGGATCACCGGGTCAGAGCTGGCTAATTCTGGGCGCAGTTCCTGTCGGTTCTTTTGTTCTCTGTGGTCATTAGTCTTTGGCGGTCAAGTGCACGCTTGGGTGCCTCGGCGTCATAGGGCTCTATGTTCGCCCTGAGTCCGGGAGGTTCACGCCCCGGATGGCTTCCACCGCAACACCGGCTTGCGGGCGGCCGCAGTTTCATCGAGCCGTGACACGCGAGTGGTGTGGGGGGCGTCCAACACGGCCTGAGGATCTTCTTCCACTTCTTCGGCGATCGACTTCATTGCCTCGATGAACAGGTCCATCTCTTCCTTGCCTTCGCTCTCGGTGGGCTCGATCATCAGAGCACCGGGCACGATGAGCGGGAAGGCCGTCGTGTAAGGATGAAAACCGTAATCGATCAGGCGCTTGGCGATGTCCATCGTCCTCACGCCCTTCTTGGCTTGGAGTTTGTCGCTGAAGACGACTTCATGCATGCTGGGAGTCGCATACGGCAAGTCGTAAACGCCTTCCAGCCCTTTGCGGATGTAGTTCGCGTTGAGGACGGCATCTTCGGTGGTCTGGCGCAGACCATCGGGACCGTTGGCGAGAATGTAGGCCAGTGCGCGCACAAACATTCCAAAGTTGCCGTAGAACGACCGCACGCGTCCCACTGACTGCGGGCGCTCGTACTCGAAGCCGAGCGTGCCATCTGACTTGCTGATGACCACCGGCTTCGGCAGAAACGGCTCCAGCGGTTGCTTCACCGCGACCGGGCCTGATCCCGGCCCACCGCCTCCGTGCGGCGTCGAGAAGGTTTTGTGCAGGTTCAGGTGCATGACGTCGACGCCGAAATCGCCGGGCCGGACCTTGCCCACCAGGGCGTTCATGTTCGCGCCGTCCATGTAAAGCAAGCCGCCCTTGGCGTGCATGATCTGGGCGATCTTGTGGATCTCCTGCTCGAAGACGCCGAGCGTGTTGGGATTCGTCAGCATGAGGGCGGCGACGTCGTCGTTCATTTGCGCTTCGAGCGCCGCAACCTCGACCATGCCGCGAGCATTCGACTTCAGATTTTCGACCGAATAGCCGACCATCGCCGCGGTGGCGGGATTCGTGCCGTGCGCTGAGTCGGGGATCAAAACTTTCTTGCGCGGATTTCCTTTCGCGTGATGGTAGGCACGCACCATCAGCAGAGCCTGTGAGTTCCCCGTGTGCTCCGGCGGCGGGCTGCAAAGTAATCGCATCCATGCCGGTAATTTCGAGCAGGCAGTCACTGAGCGTCTTGATGATGCGCAGCGCGCCCTGGGAAATCTTTTCCGGCTGGTAAGGATGACCATTGGCCAATCCTTCCAAGCGTGCCACCACTTCATTTACGCGCGGGTTGTACTTCATCGTGCACGAGCCCAGGGGATACATGCCCAGGTCGATCGCATAGTTCCAGGTGGAGAGCCGCGTGAAGTGGCGGATGATTTCGATTTCACTCACCTCGGGCATCTGGCCAAGGTCCTTGCGTTCCGCGGCTCCGAGCAGTTTTGCGGTGTTGACCTCCGGCACATCGAGTGGTGGCAGTTTCCAGGCAGCCTTGCCGGGAGATGACTTCTCGAAGATGAGGCCCTCGTTTTGATTGACGTGGCGGGTGGCTTTGCGGGTCATGCGCTTCATCGTGCCACCTCTTCCACTGCATGGTCCCCGCTAGGCTCCTCAGCTTCGCTTTCAGCCAACATGCCGACGGCAGTATCGATGGCCGTGCGCATCGTCATCTCAGTACAGCACCACAGCGCGGCGTTACCCAGTTCGGGATAGAACTTCCGGAGCGGCAGGCCGCCGACCAGTTTGTGTCCCAGCAACCGGCTGTTGATCACGTAAGGATCTTCGCTCGTCTGCACCACGAATTCGTTAAAGCGGGGCGCACCCGCAAACAAGACGCGCGCGTGTTTGCCAAATTGGTCGGCGGCATAGGCAGTCTTCGCCAGGTTCTGTTTGGCCAGTTCCTTCAGTCCGACCTTGCCGTAAACGGTCATGAAGATGTTGACCATCAATGCTACCAGCGCCTGGTTGGTGCAGATGTTGGACGTGGCCTTCTCGCGCCGGATGTGTTGTTCGCGGGTGGCGAGCGTCAGCACAAAACCACGTTTACCGTTGCGATCGGTAGTCTGGCCTGCGAGCCGCCCGGGCATTTGCCGCACAAACTTCTCGCGCGTGGCGATTACCCCGCAGTAGGGTCCGCCGAATCCCACGGGCACGCCGAACGACTGCGCTTCCATCGCGACGATGTCCGCATCGCGCGGCGGCTCGACAATTCCTAGCGACACCGCTTCCGCGATCGAAACTACCAGGAGCGCGCCATTCTTGTGGGCGAGTTCCGCGATGGCCGCGACGTCTTCAATCGTTCCGAAGAAGTTCGGCGACTGAATGAGCACGCAAGCCGTGTCGGGCGTGATCGCTTGTTCGAGTTCTTTCAAGTTCAGCCGGCCGGTTTCCGCGAAGCCCACCGTCGCCAATGGCATGCCCTGATGATAGGCATACGTAGCCAGCACTTCCCGATACTCAGGGTGCAGACTCTTCGCGATGACCACGGAACTGCGTCCAGTTACGCGCACGGCCATCATCGCGGCCTCAGCCGCTGCCGTGGAACCGTCGTACATGGAGGCGTTCGCCACTTCCATGCCGGTCAGCTCACAGATCATGGTCTGGAACTCAAAAATGGCTTGCAGAGTTCCCTGAGAGATTTCTGCTTGATAGGGCGTGTAGGCCGTGAGGAATTCGCCCCGCGAGATCAGTGAATCGATGATCACAGGCCGGTAGTGCATGTAAGCCCCGGCACCCAGAAAGCTGGTGTACTCGAGGCCGTTTTCCTTGGAGCGTAGCCTGAACCAGTCGACGATTTCCGACTCGGCCATCTGGCGCGGAATGTTAAGGTCGCGATTGAGGCGGTATTCCGCCGGGATTGGGGCGAAGAGATCATCAATGGAACGCGCACCAATCGACTTCAGGATCGCTTCACGGTCTGCCGGGGATTTCGGTAAATAACGCATAAGAACTTATATAGATGTGACTGGAAGTCAGAACGATTGAGGACGATGTTGGGTTGCGCATTGTCAATTTCCCATTACCGAATGGCGAGCGATCCGCCAAGCCGAGGCTGTTACTTGGAAATTGGCAATTGGAAATCGGCAATTCTTAGTGCCCACTTTCTTCGCTAACGAACTTTTCGTAATCGGTGGCCGAAAGCAGGCCATTCAGTTCGGCTGGATTTTTGAGCGTGACCTTAATCATCCAGGTATTGTTGGCGTCCTTGTTGATCTTCTCCGGAGCGGTCGCCAGTTCACCATTCACCTCCGTGACGGTTCGCGCTGGCAGGCGCATACAGATCTGAGACCGCCTTCACTGACTCTACCGTGCCAAAGGTCTTGCCCGCTGTGATCTCTGAACCAGGCTTCGGAAGTTCCACGAAGACGATGTCGCCCAGGGACTCCTGCGCATAGTGAGTGATACCGATCGTGGCGTTGGACCCATCGACTTTGATCCACTCGTGTTCTTTGGTGTATTTGAGATCGGTTGGATAAGGCATGGTTAGCTTTTGGCTCCTGGCTTTTGGCTGTTAGCTACTGGCTCGTGGCTCGTGGCTGCGAGCCTTGAGCTTCGAGCAAACACCGTCACTTCTTCTTCGGGCGCTTATAAAACGGCGTTGGCACGACTTGCGCCTTCACGCTCTGTGTCCGAATCTCGACCTTCACCGAACTGCCCACTGCCGCGAACTTCGGCGGCACGTAAGCGAGCGCAATATTTTTCTTGAGAAATGGCGCCGGAGATCCACTGGTGACGTAGCCAATCTCCGCACCCGCATCATCGAGAACCTTGTAACCGTCGCGGGCAATTCCCCGCTCTACCATTTCCAGTCCAACCAAAGTCCGCCTGAGACCGGCTCGGCCTTGGCTTTCTCGAGTGCCGCCCGGCCGACAAACTCCGCCTTCTCCATCTTGCAGAAGCGATCGAGCCCGGCTTCCCACACGTTAATCGTGTCCGAAATTTCGTGTCCATAGAGCGGGAGCTTTCGCTTCGAGTCGCAGCGTGTTGCGCGCACCCAGACCGCACGGAACTGCACCAAATTCCTTGCCTGCCTCAAGAATCTCGTTCCACACCCGGACGCTGGTAGATTCGTCCGCTGGAATGTAAATCTCAAATCCGTCCTCGCCGGTGTAGCCTGTGCGCGCGATCAGAATGTTCTTCAACCCGCACACCGTCCCGCGTGTCACCCAGTAAAACTTCACCGCAGACAGGTCCGCATCGGTCAACTTCTGCAACAATTCGACTGCCCGCGGCCCTTGGATCGCAATCTGCGTGAACTCGTCCGACAGATGCTCAACTCGGCATTTGAACCCGCGTGTGTTCTCCCGTACCCAGTTGAAGTCCTTCTCGCGAGTGCCGGCGTTGATGACGAGTAGATACTCGTCCTCGGCCAACCGATGAACGATCACATCGTCGACGAAGGTTCCTTGCGGATACAGCAACGCCGAATATTGGGCCTGCCCGACCGACAGCCGCGCGGCATCGTTCATCGAAATATGTTGTACCGCTGCCAGGGCGTCCGCTCCGGCGAGCCGGATGTCTCCCATGTGGCTGACGTCGAAGATCGCCCACGCTGGTGCGCACGCCGTTGTGCTCCGCCATGATCCCGCCGGCGCAGGGATACTCAACCGGCATGTCCCATCCATTGAATTCGACCATCTTCGCGCCCATCTGGCGATGGACGGCATTCAGCGCGGTCTTGCGGATGGTCGGCGTGGACGCCTCAACTGCGGGCAAGCAAATTCCCTCGATCCGGTGAGCAGTGGCTGGGCTGCAAAGTCGTGGAACTGATTACCCTATCACGCGCTTTTTCCGACGGTCAAACCGCGGAAGGGCTCTTAACGACAGTCGGGGATGGGACGTACATCCCGTACAGAAAACAGGAAACAGCGGAAGCAAATTTAACCGCTACGACCGAACAGGATACCGCTAGGGTGCAGAAGGAGCATGCGAACTGCGAACGGGAGTGCGGGGTATCGGGGCATCTGTCGGGGCATCGCATGGGAACGCAAGGTCCCCTTCGGCTTCACTCAGCGCAGGCTCTCGACTTCGCTCGGGATGACAGGTTGGGTGTGGTGAAGGCTTTCTGTCGCCGCCAACCCCAGGTTACCAACGGCACGTTTCCAATGTTACCGCTTCGGCGCTAGAGTCTGCCTATGGCAACCAAGGCTAAGGCCCGCTGCAGTCAGTGCGAACAGATCGAAGAGCGTTGTGACTGTGAGAAGTACTGCTGCTTCTGCCAGGGCCAACTGGATGTACGGCTCTGGGAGGACGGTCTGTACTACTGCGAAAACTGCCGCGAAGCCTGCGACTACAAGATTTCGAACTAGCACGCGTTTTCCTCATCTGCAGTTCCTCCGCGAAACCGGGGCTCACAAATTGTCAGCCTCTCTTCCCGAGCTAACCTTCTTTCGCAACCGCCGTCAGACTGCGATAGGATGTACACCGCCTTCGTGAAGGAACGCCCATGTCTACGACCTTCTCCTCAACCGCCTCCGCCATACAAAACCCGACTGTTCCCGCAACGGCGTCCGCCCGCATCGTCTCGCTCGACATTTTTCGCGGTCTCATCATGGTCGTCATGGCGTTGGATCACACGCGCGACTACTTCACCAATCTCCGCTTCGAGCCCGAGACGCTCTCGCAGACCTACGCCGCTCTGTTCTTCACCCGTTGGATCACCCACTTCTGTGCGCCCATGTTTTTCTTTCTCGCCGGTACCGGTGCGTTCCTCTACGGCCGTCGTCACACGCCGGCGGAACTCAGTCGCTTTCTCTGGACGCGCGGCCTCTGGCTGATCGCGCTGGAGTTCACGGTGGTAGGAACGGGCTGGACATTTCAAATCCCGTTCGGATTCTTCGGAGTGATCTGGGCACTGGGTGCATGCATGGTGATCCTGGCCGCAGTTGTGCGCCTGCCCATGCGCTGGATCGGTGTACTTTCGATCGGCATGATCGTCACACACAATCTGCTCGACCCATTGCGTCCGAGGCAATTCGGCTCCCTCGCCTGGTTGTGGAGTCTCCTGCACGCCCGCGGCGGCGTTCTGCTCCCTTTTCAAATACGCGAGTTCGTTCTGTTTCCTCTGATCCCCTTGATGGGAGTAATGGCTGCGGGCTATGTTTTCGGCCAGCTCTACTTGCTGGAGAGAGAGAGGCGGAGGAGATTGCTAACGATCCTGGGTCTGGTGCTAATCGCGGCGTTCATGCTGCTGCGTGTGAGCAACATTTACGGCAACCCGCCCGCTGGTCAGGGCGGCGTGTCGCAGGGAGATTTTCAGATTCAGCCCACACTCGAAAAAACTATTATTCTGTTTTTCGATGTGGAGAAGTACCCCACCTCTCTTCAGTTTCTGCTGATGACGCTGGGACCATCGTTTCTGCTGCTGGCGTGGCTCGACAAGGCGTACGTTCCGTGGGGGCTGCGAGCGTTGCTCACATTCGGCCGCGTGCCCATGTTCTTCTACGTTCTGCATATCTACCTGATTCACTCGCTCGCGGTAATTGTGGGTGTGCTGCACCACGAATCGGTCGGATGGCTTTTCCACGGCGCATTTTTTGGGGAGACACCGGACGGTTACGGATACAACCTGCCATTTGTGTATTTGATGTGGATGATTGCGGTGACGCTGCTATACGTCCCGTGCCGCTGGTTCGCTGAGTTGAAGCAGCGCAGAAGGGACTGGTGGCTGTCGTACCTGTAGGTTACGAGCAACCAGCCCTCGTAAGGTCACTTAGGGAAGGTTTTACAACGTCCCCAAACTTCGCACCGTACAAGACGGAACTCGATGGTGCTTGGAGTTCGCGGTTCGAACCTCCTGAAACTACACCGGCTTAAATAACACACTGCTGCCGGGAGCGCGCTTTACAGACTCCGGTCCTGCCGGAGCCGACGGAGGGACCACTGGCTGCACTGCCGCCGGCTTAGCCGATTCAGTTGCTGCGGCAGCCGCCTTGGCTAGTGGCGGTTCGGCGGGCGCACCTTTGGCGACGGCTGGATCTCTACGCTGCCCTTCAGCACTGCTCCGTCGTCGATGCGGATGCGCTTGGTGACGATCTCGCCCTGGATCCAGCTCTCGGAACGGATATCCAGCAGATCACTGCAATGGATATTGCCTTTCATCGAGCCCATCACAACCACGTCCTGGGCATGAATGTCAGCGGTCACTTTGCTGCCACGGCCCACCGTCACCCGGTGCTTGGGGAAACGGATCGAACCCTCGACACTGCCATCGATAAACAGCGCCTCGTTCCCGCTAACTTCTCCCTTAATGACGACTGAGCGCCCAACGGTGGCGTGCTCGGTCACGACTCCACTGCCCGGGCTCGGCACGCTCGCGGGGACCGGCGCCGGAACGTTCGGCGGGGCAGGAGGATTAATCGATTTCCAGAGGTCCGACATGATATTCACTTCCTCACCTTCATTGCTGCTGCCGGACGAGTCCAGCAGCCGCTATACCGTCTCATCGACCAAAATGGAAAACTGATTAGGGCGGGTTGAACCAAAAGGTCTCGGGTAGGTTCTAGCAGGCCACCGTCAACGAAAGCGGGGGGTTCTGACCTAGTGTGTCCCGGCCGACGATCGAGCCAAAACAAGAGCGGTGTTCGCGGACATAGACTGGTAGTAACTGACGAAGCGCTGTGTCTCCTCAGCCTGGTACGGGGCCAGATTGTGTGCCCAACGAAAACCGATGGGCTGGTACCACAACTCGGCGTCCACGTGAAACGGCCCGGGCGCATCTCCAAGTTGAACGGAATATCGCACGGAGTCTCCTGCAGCAGTGAAGTCGGGATCGTCGGCAGCGTCCCCAACGACGGCGATGTCCTTATCTGCCGTCTGTTTCTGGAAACCGGAGGGCAGCAGCCGGTTGTCCTTCAAATATCCCACTGCCGCAGCGAGTCCGGTAGTGACATGGCCAGCCTGATCGCGAAGAATTGGTTCATAGATTTGAACTTCATCGGCACTCTTGATTTCCCGGTAATGAGGTTCGAAGCGCAATGGGTCGGTATCGTTGTCATTGCCGCGGATGGAACCATCGGGATTCAAGGCTCCGGATTCAAACACGGCTCTGCCGTTGGCGTCTCGCACTACCACGTGCAACCAGGCGCGGCGTGAAGGAAACGCGGTGGGAAGCTTGTGGCCGGTCAGGTTTTCAACTAACACATCCACCGTAAGCTGCGTCGAGCGAACCTCAACATCCCGGATCGTGACGCGGGCAGCCTGGGATTGCAGGAACTCTGCCGTCTTCTCTGCCCCAGCGGTCAATTCCAGAGGCATCGCAGCGACGCTGAGATCCTCTCGATGGGAGTTCAGCATTCGTAACATGAAAAAGTTGGCGCCTACGAAGCTGTGCTGCCGCACGCCTTGGCGAAGAACGCCCAGAACTGCGGTGATCGGGGCGTCCCCCTGCACTTCCGGCATGTGACAACCCTGGCAGGTCGACCTGCCCGGGTAAGTCGCTATGCAGCCATTCCTGGTAAGGCATCTGCTCCGGAAATGTTCCAATTTGCTTTCCGTCTGAACTGAGGGACTTGGTGTAAAGCGTGTGGCAGGTCGCACACAGGGCCGAATCACGAATATGCTGCGTGGCCTCGACCGGGCGGAATCCTCCAGTCGATGTTTGCATGATGTGCGCCTGACCGTCTTGAATTGCGAATGGCCCATATTCCGAGTGATCGCCCTTCTGACGTGGTGGATCAATCACAAAACCGCCGTTGAAGCTTTCCCGTGTGCCCAGTTTCTCTTTTCCGATCTGGTGGCAGACCGAACACGAGACTCCGTCTTCGGCTGGCGCACTTTTCTTAGGATCGCGGCCAAAGGGAAGGTGCGCGAATACTTCACCGGGTCGTCCTTGCAGCTTCGCTTGGTAGCGCGCAATCGGCATGTGACAATCCGCACAACCATCTTCGATCTCCGAGCGTGCTTCGGGATGATCGATATCTTCGCGTCGAACGCTGGCCTGCCAATACGGATCACGCGCGGAATTTGCCATGATGCTCGCGCGCCACGCGAAACCTATCGAAACATCGTCGCCCGCCGGAGTCTTCAGTCCGTTGTGGCAGGCCAGGCAACGGTCCGAGGTGTGGAATGCAGGCTCAAGTTGTTTATGGCCGGTGGCCCTCAGCATCGGCACGACCGAGTGCCAGAAGCAGCGCGAGCGCGACCGTCAGATGTGCGTTCGATCTTCGCATTACCAGCCTTCGTTCAGCTTTCCGTCTTGCCAGTCCCAGAGCACGTAGAACATGAGTTGCACTGGACGTCCAGAGTGTTGTTGACCGGCACACGCACGCCGAAGTCGAGACGCACGTGCTGTCTCTTGCTGATCGTCACTTGCATTTGCGGAAGTACATCCCAATTGGTCTTGGCGTTATCTTCCAGGTCACGGTCCGCCAGAAACTCCACCATGGGTGACCACAAGCGGCCTAAGCCGTGGTCGGCGGCGAAACTCTGGCCAAGCGCGGTGTTGAAGAATATGGATTGCGGGCGCGATATCCGTATGACGGGGCAGATCTGCGCCCAGTTGGGTTTGCACAAATGTTTTCGTACGGAAGACTTTGTCGAAGGCTGCGAAGGTTTCAAATGTCGTCGTACCGGATCCGAACCCCCTTGTCCGGCTACCGGTCGGCAAGATCACGCTGCCCTGCAGGCTCAAAATTGACCCCGCTGGCAAACTGGAAAACATCACCCGCTTCAGGCCGAGGGTCGTATCCCCAACGCCGCCATACCAGGTGTGATTCTGATCGGCAAATGTGACCGGAACATCGACCTCGATTTGATTTCTGATGCCGAAGCGCTGCTCATGAATGATGTGGCTCGTAAGGCCCGGAGCGCCCTGCGCATTGAGTCCCGTTGAAATCACAACTTCATCCTCGGGATATGCCTTCTCGGTCACCAAGGCTCGGGGCAGATTCAGTTCACCCCGCGGCCATTTGGGATCGCGACAGAAGCCGCGCAGATATTCGATCACCTGGTCGATCTGTTCCGAGGTCAATGCCCGTCCGAACGATGGCATGATCTGAGAAAACCCGCGGGTCGGGCCGCCGTGAGTGATGATCGCTTTCCACGCCGTATTGTCTTCCGGAGTAGTCTGATCGCACTCGGTGAAGTCGGGGAAGGTCCGCGGTGGCTCGAAACCGCTGATGGACTTCGGCGTTCCCTTGCTGTCGGGACCATGGCATGCGACGCACGCGGACTTGAAGATTTGCTCGCCCGTCTCCAGGTGGAGTGCGGACCCACTGTTGGCCTGCCCGAGCAGCAGGCTACCGTTCATGGAAGCCAGCAGAGTAATGAACTTAGCCACACCCGCGACGCGGGACCTACGGCAGGGATGCCTCTTGTTTGCCATCCAGTGTGCTCTGTGCCTTCTTCTCACAAGTAACGCGAAGGGCGAATACGCTTAGAGATGGGCTCCAAGTCGAGTTGCACCTCCTTTTTTACCATCTCGCGAAATGAATCTCGATACGGTCGGCTCGACATTCTGAACAGGGGTTCGAGGTGCTGAACAGAGTTAGGTAGGGAGCCAGGCCGTACAGAGTTGCCAGCTGGAAGATAGCAAGACAGGAAGCGCGGGCCACGGTGCTGTCAGAACAGCTAAGGAATGACCGCCGACGCCTCGTTAGAATAGGCGCTCTCCAGATTCCCCGCCCCTACCGCAGTCACAGCGTAATAGTAGGTCTGGCCCGAGGTCACTGCCGTGTCCACGTACGATAGCCCGGACTCCAAAGGAGATAACCGCGTGTATGGCCCGCCTGACGTAGCGCCGCGATAGACGTAGTATCCCTGTGGGGACGAGGGACTTGGATTCCAGTTCAACGTGACACTGTGTTGGCTTGTCTGTTGGCCCGTCCCCGATAGCGACACGCTACCGGCCGAGGTCGTCGCGTCACTGACGAAGGCGATCGTGCCACTGGAGGCTCCCGTCACTTGTGGAGCAAAGGTAACGGTAAAGGGCACGCTTTGCCCGGCCGCGATGGTCACTGGGAAGGAAATGCCGCTCACGGAGAATCCGTTTCCGTTCCAGCTTGCAGTCGAAACCGTGACGCCCGCCGAGGCCGCAGCCAGGCTGCCGGTCTGATTCTTGCTGCTTCCGACAGTCACGCTGCCGAAATTCATGCTCATCGGCGCCACGGTGAGGCTGCCAGTGGGGGCATTTCCGCCGCCGGTGGGGGTTCCGCCGGAAGTGGAGTTCATTTTCGCCGTCACGCAGGACACGTTGAGCGCGCAGCATATGAGGAGGGCCGCAGCGAACCAGAACAATTGCGGACGGGACCGCTTTGTCAATCGGATGCGTGAATCCATTGGCGACGCAGTGCCTCTCTTCTGCAGACGTTTCCCAAGAGCCAAAACAAGCTGATTCACAGATAAAAAGGGAGCCTCACCTAGCCAGCAAACCGAGGACCATCGGCGGAAATGTTCTCTTTACTTGGGTTTCTGCGTTAGCGCGCGCCGCTTAACAATGTAAGAGTTACCCAACCAGGGAGCGGTTGTGCGTGACGGTTGACCAAACTCTGTTGAAAAACTCAATAGGTGCGCCTAATGTTTTGGGTTTGTCTGCATTCCAGGGAAAATTCCTAGTCCATTCATGCTTTGCGCACGCAGCATTTCTCTTCGTTTCGGTGCCGTGGCGAGCGCCGTTTCAGGAGTGTGCCCCACTGGCTGCCCAGTTCTGCAGTCGGTACAACCCAAAAGCGCGCCGCACCGGATCGTCCCTAGCGGCACCCGTCACCACTCCGTGGTTACCAAAGGCCAGCGCCGAGTTACGTTTGGGGCATGTACTCTTGCGTCCGACTTGGTTAGGCTGTTCTCAGAATTTAATTTTTCGATCGATGCTGTGAGCGCCATCCCCCAGTGCTCCGAGTTGCGCAGTCTTTGGGCATAGAAGGGGATTATGAGAATCGCTATTCTGGCAGTCCTAGTCCTGGTGGGTGCGGCAAACGCTCAAGATGTCCTGATAGCGACCAACGCCCAGCCGACAACTGCGAACGCCACGCCAGTTGCGACTCCGGTCCCTCTAGCAGAAAACTTGGTGCCGGTTGCGAATGCCATTGAAGTCGTCCCGAACGCTGTGCCGGATGCGCCCAGCGCCCGCAAATTCTGGACGCTGGAAAACAAGATTAATTTCTCGATCTTCGCTGCCGAACTCACAGGCGACGCAATTACCACCCAGCGCGGCCTGAACCGGGGCATGCGTGAAGCCAACCCACTGGCGCGTCCCTTTGTGACCTACGGTGCGGGCGGCCAGGCTGCTGCGTCGGCAATTGGCTTCGGAATGGGCGTAGGGGCCGCGTACTGGCTGCACCGATCTCATCACTACAAAGCCGAGCGGATGGCAGTTCGCATCATGCTGGCTGCCGAGGGGATAGCCGTCGGCCAAAACATCGCGGTACTGCGATAGTCGATTTCTGGGCCTACCCAGCGAATTGATCCGTATACGCCGACCGTTCTCCTTCCTGCATTTTTTCTTGAAAAAGTTGGTATTCCTGTCGTTCTCCCGCCCCCTCATTCGACATATCAGTAGAGCCGGAAACACCCGGCCGCCGGAGTGGGATATGACATCGCAACGCACCGCCGCCCAAACCCTCAAGTCCATCGCCGGATCGTTCCTGGTCGCTCCCGGCCTCGTTCTGTTGTGTGGAGATCTGGATGGGGTTCTGATGCGCTGGCACCAGCTTCTGGGTAGCACTCCGGACCCGGGTCTCGGGGTCTTATCCTCCGTCATGCTGGCGGCATCCTTAAATCCTGGGCAAATGCTCGAGCGTTTCTTGCAAACGCTCTGCCCCCCACTGCTTCTCGTTTTAACGGGAACACTGCTGCTGTGGAATTCCGACAGTCGCGAATCGCTTTCCCCGACTACGGATCAGCTTTGATCAACCAGGGTGCAGACAGTTCCGATTTTAGCGAGCGGCCGACGGTCAACTTAGCATCGTCCACCCAGCCTGCGTTATCTAATACGATATGACTAATGGACTGCCGGTTTCCGTTCTGGACTTGGTTGGGATGCACACTGGCGAATCCGCCGGCAGCGCTATCGCGCGATCCGTGGACTTGGCACAACACGTGGAGCGCCTGGGCTACACGCGGTTCTGGCTAGCTGAACATCACTCAATAGAGGGCTTGGCATGTTCGGCAACGCCAGTTCTGATTGCACACGTGGCAGGAGCCACCAAAACAATCCGAGTAGGCAGCGGTGGCGTCATGCTGCCGAACCATGCTCCCCTGGTGGTAGCCGAGCAGTTCGGCACGCTCGCGGCGCTCTTTCCCGGACGAATTGATCTGGGGTTGGGACGCGCTCCTGGGGGCGACTTTCACACCATGCGTGCGTTGCGGAGGGACCTACATCAGACCGGCGACGACTTCCCCGAACTTCTGGAAGAACTAAGAACCTATCTCGGTCCCGAAAAGCCAAGACAAGCGGTCAAAGCCATTCCCGGACAGGGCAGCAACGTCCCGATCACTCTACTGGGATCGAGCGGCTTCAGCGCACAACTAGCGGCAACGTTGGGGTTGCCTTTCGCCTTTGCCGCCCACTTCGCTCCCGAATATTTGTACGCAGCGGCGCGGCTCTATCGCCAATCTTTCCGCCCGAGCGACGGATTGCGCAAACCCTACATGATCGTAGCCGTCCAGGTGATCGCTGCCGAGACCGATAAAGAAGCCCGCAGGCTGTTTACTACTCCCCAGCAGCGTTTCCTGCGCTTGATCCGCAATCAACCAGTAGAACTGCTGCCGCCGGTCGACTCAATGGAGCCGCTGTGGGAAGTTTTTGAGCGGACTGCTGTAGAGAGCAAGCTCAGCGCGGCCATCGTGGGATCGAAGGCGACGGTCAAAGCTGGTTTGGAAAAGCTCGTTGCTGAAACCTTCGCCGACGAAGTGATCGTTGTGACCGACACCTACGACCACGCTGACCGTCTGCGCTCCTATGAACAGGTGGCCGATATAGCGAAGGAGCTGGCCGTGGCAGCTTGAGACGGGAGCTATCGGCTAACCGCAAACAACCACAAGCTACTCCGTAGTGAAGTAGTCCACCGGCACGGGGTTCTCAAAGAGGGAGTAATCCCGCGTGACTACCGTGATGCCGCCTTCCGTGACGAAATAGCGTTGCCGGTCAGCCTCGGCGTCATAGCCAATGGTCGTGCCCTCGGGAATATGCACGTCGCGGTCGATGATTGCGCGTTGAATCCGGCAGCGCCGGCCGACGTTCACATGCGAAAACAAAATGCTGTCATCCACTTCGCTGTAAGAGTTCACCCGCACATCCGGCGATAGCACGCAATTCTTGACGGCCCCGCCCGACACGATGCACCCGGCTGACACAATGGAGTCCAGAGCTGTCCCAGTGCGGCCCGGTTCCGCAAACACGAACTTGGCCGGGGGATACTGCCTCTGATGCGTGCGGATCGGCCAATCCTCATCGTACAAATTGAACACCGGCGACACCGACACGATGTCCATGTTGGCTTCGTAATACGCCTCGAGGGTGCCGACATCCCGCCAGTACAAGGCTTCCTTCTTGTTCTCATCGACGAAGTCGTAGGCGTAGACACGATAGTCGTCCACCATGCGGGGCAGAATGTCCTTGCCGAAATCATGGCTCGACTGGGCGTCTTCTGCGTCTTTGAGCAAAACCGGGATGAGCACGTCGGTATTGAACAGATAAATGCCCATCGATGCCGAAACTTTCACAGGATTCCAAGGCGACCGAAGATCGGTCTGCTTGGGCTTCTCCAGGAATCCGTTTACGCGGTGGTCGTGATCGATGTCGACCACACCGAAGCGGTACACCTCATCTGGTTCGATCTGGATGGTGGCCAGCGTGACGTCGGCCGCCGAGTGCATGTGCTGCTCCAGCATCTTTCCGTAATCCATCTTGTAGATGTGGTCGCCGGAGAGAATCAGCACGTGCTTGGGCTGCTCGGAGCCGATGGAATAAATATTCTGGTAAACCGCGTCGGCCGTGCCCATGTACCAGTTTTCGCTGACCCGCTTCATGGGTGGAAGAATTTCGACGAACTCCCCCATTTCCCGGGCAACGATATTCCAGCCTTCGCGGATGTGCCGGTTCAAGGAGAGAGCCTTGTACTGGGTGAGAATGTAGACGCGGCGCAGATCAGAATTGACGCAGTTGGAGAGCGTTATGTCGATGATGCGGTACTGGCCACCGAAGGTCACGGCGGGTTTGGCCCGGTCGCGAGTCAAAGGATAGAGGCGTTCACCGGCGCCTCCAGCGAGCAGCACTCCCAGCGTGTCTTTCATCAGACGTTCCGGTTCGTGTGTTGACGGGCCCGGTTGATCATCGCCAGCTACCGCAATCCGGAGCCAGCCATTTGTGATCACTGCGAAACGGTAGATGGTAGCACAGGGACAAACGGTTGCGCCGGATCTAGGTCGTGCGCCCTGAGACAAAGTCCGCAAAACATTCGGCAGGTTTGTACGGGCGAGTCGAAGGCACGACACGGAGCCTTGCGGCACGCGACAACTAAGGGCTATTTAAGACGAGTGGAACGGGTACGAAAACGTCGTTTACGAGCAGAATTCGAGGAGCAGCCGCTAGGCCACGTCCTCATCGATCTTGATGCGCAGAGACTTGAGAAACTTGAGATCCTGATCGTTTACCTTGAACGTGGGATTGCTAGTCAGCGTAGTCACAAGGGAGGTCTTATCGCTCGCTTTCTCGCCCTGTTTGCTGACGCCGATGGTCGCCTCCAGCACCAGGAAAATGTCGTAGCCGCCCTCTTTTATCCGCGCCACCACCTCGGCAATCGAATCGGAGTCGGCCAGGGATTCGTTGATCGCCTCGCCTAGTTCCTTCATCAGCTGCTTGAGTTGCTGGTCCACGGAACCCCCTTCCGTTGACGCGTCACAGACCCCTGTGATGTAAGTACCCGCGTCTTCGGGTATTGTAACGCCGAACATTGATAAAATCGACCGGTGACCGGGATCTCTTTAGCACGCAAGCTGTGGATTGTTGCTCGGGTCGCGAACCAGCAAGCTGGGCGCAGCCGAACGATGCGCGCTCTGATGCACGCCGGACAGACGACCGCCCGTTCCTTTGGACGGGTTTTGCACCAGCTTTGGTTGGAAGTTACAGGCTTTGTTTTCCTGGCCCTGGCCGGAATCGGCGGGGTCGCTTTGAGCCGTGAGTATGTAAAGTACCAGGCCGGCAAAGCCGGGCCCGGGCGGTTGGCAGTTGCGCTGTGTTTTTGCTTGACCTTCGCTTATTTTGGAGTGAGTTCGTTCTGGCGTGTGCGCCGGAAACGGCAGAACTAACCACGCGAGGGAAATAAACGCCGTGTCCTTTGTGGTTGAGAGCCGTTTATGACGGAAAGACTCAAATCCGCCGTACCCTCCAAGTCCGCCGCAGATGCTTCCGATCCCGAAACTTCTTCGCACATTCCTGTGCGCTCGTTATACACGTCAGCGGACCTTAAGAACTGGGACCAGGAACGGGAAGTCGGATATCCCGGGGAATATCCCTTCACCCGCGGAGTGCAGGCCACCATGTACCGCGGGCGCTTGTGGACCATGCGGCAATACGCGGGTATGGGCGATGCCGACGAGTCCAACAAACGCTACAAGTACCTGCTCGCCAACGGGACCACCGGGCTGTCGGTGGCGTTTGATCTTCCCACCCAAATTGGCCTCGACTCTGACAATCCCCTGGCCACGGGGGAAGTGGGCAAGGTGGGTGTCGCCATCGACTCCATCGAGGACATGCAGCGCCTGTTTGACGGCATCGATCTCACAAAGATCTCGACTTCGATGACCATCAATGCAACCGCGTCCATCCTCCTGGCGCTGTATGTGGCGGTGGCCAAACGGCAGGGTGCGGATATCCGCAAACTTTCCGGTACCGTGCAAAACGACGTACTGAAGGAATACATCGCACGGGGCACCTACATTTACCCACCGCAGCAGGCCATGCGCATCATTACCGATCTGTTCGCCTGGACTAACGAAAATGTGCCTGACTGGAACACGATATCGATCTCGGGCTATCACATGCGCGAGGCGGGATCCACCGCCGTGCAGGAAGTGGCCTTCACACTGGGCAACGGCATGGCTTACGTTCAGGCTGCAATCCATGCGGGACTGGACGTCGACAAGTTCGCCCCGCGGATCTCGTTCTTCTTCAATGCGCACAGCAATTTCCTGGAGGAAGTAGCCAAATTTCGCGCGGCGCGGCGCATGTGGGCGCGTATTATGTGCGAACACTTCCACGCAAGGAATCCCAAATCGTGGATGCTGCGATTCCACACACAAACCGCAGGATCCACGCTCACCGCGCAACAGCCCGAGAACAACATCGTGCGCACGGCCATCCAGGCGATGGCAGCTGTGCTGGGAGGGACGCAATCGCTGCACACCAACTCGTTCGATGAGGCGTTGGCGCTGCCCACAGAGCAGTCCGCGCGGATCGCGCTCCGGACCCAGCAGATCATCGGATACGAATCAGGGGCTGCGCAAACCATCGATCCCCTGGCCGGATCCTACTATGTCGAGAGCCTGACCAACGAGATTGAAAAACGGGCAGCAGAGTATTTGGGCAAGATCGAAGTGATGGGTGGAATGCTGAGGGCGATCGAGCGCGGATACGTGCAGCTGGAAATCCAGAACGCCGCGTACGAATACCAGCGCGCGGTGGATCATGGAGAAGCCGTGGTGGTCGGAGTTAACCGGTTCGCGCAGGAGGACGAAAAAGCGATTCCAATCCAACGCATCGACGAAGCGCTGGAGACGAAACAAGTGGAACGCCTGCGCGCTCTTCGCGTAAGGCGCGATGCAGAAGCATGGAAAGCTGCCGTTGTCGGCGTGGAGGATGCGGCGCGCTCAGGGGCAAACCTAATGCCGCGGATTCTGGCCGCTGTCGAGGCTCATGCAACTGTGGGAGAGATCTCCGATGCGATGCGTACCGTGTTTGGGGAATATCGGGAAGCAGTCGTGGTCTAAAGCAGCTTTGTGTGTCCACCTTTGCTCGCCAAGGCTTCGTGAAGGTTCGTTTTTCCCCGATCTAGGCGACACAGATTGGCCACACCGTTTCGAAGAAATCACAGCCAGCAACCTTTCCCCGAGGGCAGCCTGAAGACAAATCCCACCCCGTGATGTATGGAGTTGATACAGGCGTCCAGAAACCAGACGGGCGCCTTCAAAAACCGCCCCGCATGATCTTGCCGGGAATGGCATCATTCACATTTAACTGCACTTAACGTACACCAGCGGAAGACGAATGGGTGCTAGGGGAGTGGTACGCCAGTTGCACCCTGATTGAAGCGCCAGAGTGTGCGAACAGCCCATTGTGAAGAAATTCCAGTGTGAACAAGGACTGTGACCGCGGGTGCTTATGATTTTCAGGCTATTAGTCGGCGTCTGGATATTCACTTCTTTCGCGTGCGGACAGGAATTTGTATCCCGCTGGAAAGAAGAAGTCCAACAACGCACCGAGGCGCGGGATTGGGCGGCTGCGATGCAAATTGTCGACCACGAGCTAGCTCGTGCGCCGCAGGATATTGAATTGCGGACATGGCACGCCCGCATCCTGGCCTGGTCCGGATCACTCCCGGAAGCCGAAGGGGAATACAGCGAGCTTCTCGCTACCGACTCCCAAGATCCGGACAACTGGGCAGGCTTGGCTAGCGTGTACTCACGCGAAGGGCGGACGGAGGATGCACTTCGGGCATTAGACCGCGCCGTGGAACTCGATCCCAAGCGAGGCGATCTACGCGCAGCCCACGCGCGCGCGTTGCGGGCAGCTAATCACCCGACGGAAGCCAAGCTGGAGTTTCAAAAGGCTCTGATCCTCGATCCTGCGAGTGCGGAGGCACACGCTGGCCTGCTTTCATTGCGGGGTCAGCCGAAGCATCAATTACGCATGGGGGTGGACAACGATCTCTTTAATTTCGCCAGTGCGAACCATTACGAAGGAGTCAGCCTGACCTCGCAATGGACGTCGCATTGGCAGACAAGCATGGCGGGCAGTTTCTACCAGCGCGCAGGCACGGATGCTGGAAAGGTCCTCATGAGCTTGACGGGAAAGTTGCCGAAGTGGGGGGCGCTCACGGTGGGTGGCGCGAAGGGCGACGACCACGGTGTCATTCCAAAAAGCGAAGCGTTCTTCGATTACGACCACGGATGGAGAGTGGGAACAAGCGGTTGGCTGCGCGGATTCGAAATCGTCTACGGGCAACACTGGTACTGGTATACGACGGCGCGAATTCTGACGATCAGCGAAACCACAATCTGCTACTTACCGCGGGACTGGACCTGGTCCCTTAACTTGAGCGGCGCGCGGAGCGCATTTCCCGGGACGGGTGCGGAATGGCGTCCCGCAGGGATGACACGGCTTGGATTCCCGATCTCTGGCCGCGACGAGCACCAGCTTGGGGGAAATATCTTTTTTGCGCAGGGGACAGAGAGTTTTGCGCAGATCGATCAGATCGGAAGTTTTTCCGCCCAGACGTATGGGGGCGGTTTGCGCTATCAACTGACCGCACACCAGGATTGGATGGGCTACGGGGCATATCAGAAGCGCACGCAGGACCGGACACAGACGAGTTTCGGATTTACCTATGGGATCCGCTTTTGAAACATTTCGGAGGATTGGCCCAGCAGCGTTCGTACTGAAGGCGATCATTGCTGCAATCGCCGCAGACGTACTGCTGCTAGGCTTCATCCTGCTTCGGCGAACGTATCGCCGGCGCTATTTTGCGAAGCGAGATGCGCGGGTCTTCGAACTGCGGCAGCGGTGGGACGCCCTGATCTCGGGACAGATCGCCTATGCAACGTGGCGCACGAAATCGTCCGATCGACGGATCGTAGAGACAATGGCGCTGGACGCCTTGGAAGTAGCAGGGCCGGAAGAATCGGCGCGTCTCTTAAAATTCTTGCGTCAAAGCGGGCTGATCGAAAAACGGATCTTTGATGCAAGGCAGCACAGAGGCTGGCGAAGACACCGGGCACTTGTAGCGCTCGGCCGGACGCGAGCCCCCGAAGGCATTCCGGCTCTGGGAGAAGGGCTGCGGGACCGTAATCTGGAAACCCAACTGGCGGCACTCCGCGGATTGGGGCGGACGGCCTGTTCGGGAGCAGCGGAAGAGATCCTGCGTTGGGTGGAAGAAGCAGGGCTCACGGTGCCCGCGCTTCCATTGCAAAGCGCGTTGATCCAGTGTTGTAGTGAGCGTCCAAGAGTACTGTTGCCTCATCTGCGCAATGCGGAAGGAGCGGTCCGCGAAGTTCTTGGACGAGTACTCGGCGAGGTTGCCACACCATCCCTAGGCACTGACATGCTGCAGTTCGTGGACGATGACCTGCCCGAACTGCGAGCCGCCGCCGCGCGAGCGCTATCGCACGCCGAACCGGCTCTCGCCATCGATGTTCTGAGCGAGTTGGCTCGGGACGAAATGTGGTTCGTGCGGCTGCGTGCTGTCGTAAGCCTTGGCAGGCTAGGCCACCACGATGCGATACCCCCGCTTTTGGTCGGACTGACGGACTCGAACCGGTTGGTGCGTTTACGAGCCGCAGAAGCCCTGGTGGATCTCAAGGCGGAGATGGTCCCGATCTTCGAAGAGGTTGTCGCGACTGCGGACCGGTACGGGATGCATGCCTATGTAGCAGCGCTGGATAATGCGGGGCTCCAGGAAAAGCTTGAGGCGGAACTCCTGGCACTTCGGCGATCTGACCAAGGTGAATTTCTACTCAAGGTGCTTCGTAGCGGGACGCTATCTTCCACGCATCCGGTTCCTCAAGAAATGGCTTCCGCCCACGCGGCGTCCCGGTCATGACCCGGTTCCTCGATATCACGAATCACGTACTTTTCTACTACTATGTGGTCTGCAATCTGACCTATCTGTCGATGCTCATCCTGGCACTGAAGATGAGCGCTGCCCACCAGCGGCGGCTGGAGAGTATCAAGCTTAGCTGGATCACGGGATCCCCCCTGGCGCCTCCGATCACACTCCTGGTACCCGCGCACAACGAAGAGAAATCCATTACCGTCGCCTTGAAGAACCTGCTGGATCTGGACTATCCAGAACTTGAAGTTATCGCGGTAAACGACGGCTCAGTAGACGGAACACTCGCAGAAATGCAACGTGAGTTTCTGCTGCGACCGGTGAGGGCCGTGTACGTCCCGGAAGCGGTCAGTGCCGCGGTGCGGGGACTTTACCGAAGCGATATGGATTCGCGCCTGCTGGTGGTGGATAAGGAATCAGGCAGAAGCAAGGCAGACGCAGTAAACGCAGGCTTGAATGCCGCAACCTCGCCATACGTGTGTGTCGTCGATGCGGACTCGGTGCTCGAACGCGATGCACTGCTGCGCATCATGGTACCTGTGCTGGCAGACCCGAAGCGCGTGGTGGGTGTGGGGGGCATTGTCCGAGTTTTGAACGGGTGTGAGATTGAAGGCGGCCGTGTACGGCGCGTCCGCCTACCTCTGAAGAGCATCGAAGTTATCCAGGTCGTCGAGTACCTGCGTGCTTTCCTTATTGGCAGAGAAGCGTGGGCCAGCGCCAATATGCTGATGATTGTGTCCGGGGCTTTCGGACTCTTCAGAACGGATGCGGTACGGGCGGTTGGCGGCTATCGGTCGCAAGCCATTGGCGAAGATTTCGACCTGGTGGCGCGGCTGCATCGCCACTTACGCGAGAAAGGAGAGGATTACCAAATCCAGTTCGTTGCCGATCCGGTGTGTTGGACGGAGGTACCCTCAGACCTGCGATCACTGGGCCGGCAGAGGGCACGCTGGCAAAAGGGATTGCTGGATGTGCTGTGGCCGAATACGGATATGCTTTTTCGGCCGCGTTACGGACGTGTGGGATCGCTGGCGCTGCCTTATTTATGGCTGTTCGAACTGGTGGCGCCTCTGATCGAATTGCTCGGCATCGTGACGATTGCACTGGCGGCGTGGCTTGGCGTGCTGAGCCGCGAATTTTTTATGCAGTTCCTGATTTTCGGGTATGCCTTCGCGACCGTGATCTCGATTGGCTCCGTCCTGCAAGAGGAATTGACGTACAAACGCTACAACGACTGGAAGGATGTGGCGCGGCTCGTGAGTTATTGTTTTCTAGAACACTTCCCGTACCGACAATTGCACATGATCTGGCGACTGCAAGGGCTGTGGCAGTATCTGCGTGGCGACATGGCCTGGAGGCCTCTGGAGCGAAAAGGCCTCAGCCAGCAGGTTCAGACTCACTAAATCCTGGTAGCACGCCACTTCGCAGACAAGGAAGAGCGTTCTGCCCTCAGGAGGACAAGCCAAGCATCAGCTAAGTGGGTTTGTCACCCCAGTGCCGCTCCGAATCGGTACAGTTTCGTTCGCGCCTAGGCGCAATTCTCTCTCCTGCTACAATTCCCTGCCTCATAATGACTTGGAGGCGCCATACGAACTTTTGGTCTCCCATCCACGTATTGGTCGTGTGATGTTATGCCAGGGGTGTGCCGGGTCTCGCACCGCCGTCTCCGGCTGAAAAACCAGGAGTTCCCGGGAGTACCGGTTGGAAGACGCGCAAATCGTCAACGGTCTCGTCCGCCGCTGTGTCGCGGGGGACGCGGTCGCATGGGAAGAAATCGTCCAGCGCTACCATCGGCGCGTTTTCAACATCTGCTATCGCTTTGCGGGCACGTCTGACGACGCACAAGATCTGACCCAGGAAGTTTTCATCAAAATGTATCGCACGCTGAACTCCTATGACGTGGAGCGCGGCGCCTTCATGACCTGGCTCACGACCATGACTCGCAACCTGCTGGTCGATCATTTCCGCAAAACCAAACAGGATCGGGTCACAGACTCGATCGACGCGGCACCCTCCGAACATGAGGACGCCATGCCCCTCAGCGACCGTATCGAGGACCAAGCGTGCCCCTCCAGACGCCCGGGTACAGAGCCGGGAAGCCAGGGAAGCAGTCCACCAGGCTCTGCAGAAACTGTCCCCGGAATTGCGGGAAGCAGTGATTCTAAGGGACTTACAGGATATGGATTACGGGACATCGCTGCTGTTCTTAAGGTTCCGGAAGGAACTGTGAAGTCCAGAATAAACCGGGGGCGGGCGGAACTTGCACGCCTCCTTCAACGTATTTACAAACAGGTGATGTGATGCCAGGTGAAACCAATAACGGTATGCAGTGCAACGAGTTCGAAGCTCTGCTGTTTGACGCGCTCGACGGTTTGTTGACCGGCGCGAAACAGGAGCGCTTTCGGGCCCATGCCCGCGTCTGCGCCAAGTGCGGACCGATGTTCGCCGAGGTGGAGGCGGGGCAGCATTGGCTGAAGTCACTCACGGAGGTGGAGGCTCCAGCCAACCTGGTCAATGACATTCTGGCAGCGACGAGCGGGATTCAGAGTTATCGCCTGCAGATCGCCAGTGGCCGCAACCCACCAGCCGTCGCTGGGCGAGCGTATCCGCGAATGGGCGGATTCCCTCCTGACGCCGGTTTGGAGTACAGTGCGGCAACCGCGGTTTGCCATGTCGTTCGGGATGGCGTTTTTCTCCCTGTCTGTCGCGTTGAGCGTGGCGGGGGTGAAGCCGACCGATCTGAAACAGGCGGACCTCAGCCGGAATGGATTGCGGAGGACGTACTACACCACGTCGGCCCGGGTGGTGAAGTACTACGAGAACATCCGGCTCGTGTACGAAATCGAGTCGAGGGTGCAGGAGTTCAAGACGCGCTACTACACCCGCAGAACCGGGACCAAAAACAGAGCGGGACAAGACCCGCAAAGACAACACCAGTGGACAACCCGAGCCCAGACAGGAGAGAAATTATAGCCGCGACGAAAATCAGCCCGTGCTGGCTTCGGCCCCGGAGGATCCACCTGCCGTGTCGGTGACCACGATCAGGAGGTTCGTATGAACTGCGCCACGCACAACTCTGTTGCGGCAGTGGCCTACTGCCGCACTTGCGGGAAGCCGCTGTGCGCTACTTGTGTCCGCGACGTTCGCGGCACAATATTCTGTGAGCATTGTCTCGCCGAGCGCGTGGGCAGTGCCCTTCCCCCAACCCCGCCGCCCGGCGCGCCCGTTGTCGGTAGCCTCGGCAACGTACAAGACGGAACGTCTACCCAGCCCAGGTTTGGCTGCAGTGCTGGGCTTCATTCCCGGGGTCGGCGCCATGTACAACGGACAGTTCATGAAGGGCTTCATCCATGTCATGGCCTTTGTATGCATGATCTGGATGGCGGCGCGCTTTGGCCCAATCATGGTTCCGGTATTCTTTGCGTATTTCTTTTACCTCGTATTTGACGCGTACAAGACCGCGCATGCGCTTGAGATGGGACAACCGGTCCCGGATCCGTTTGGGTTTGAGCGAATGTTTGGGCCGACCGTTCGTCCCGTTGGCGCAGTGGTGGACGCCACGGCGCCTTTCGGAACCGCGATTCCCGCGGTAGACGAGACTCGTTATCGCAACAGTGTTCCTACGGGCGCGGTCGTGTTGATCGGACTCGGACTGATCTTCCTGCTGCACACAGTTGGACTGTTCGAGTTCGGCATTGACCGCTTCTGGCCAGTGATTCTCATCGTGTTTGGAGGGTGGTTGTTTGTGCGCCGGTGGGGTCTGTTGGGAGCGTCGGACGCAGTCTGCAACTGCGATCGCTGCCGCATGCGCAGCATCATGTGGCCCGCAATGCTGGTGACTGTGGGTGTGCTTTTCCTGATGGATAACTTGAATGGCCCGGGATTTGAGCGGACCTGGCCGTTGATCCTGCTGGTGATTGGCGCAGTCAAACTGCTGCAAAGTAATGCGTCGGACGCGGGCCACTTGGGCGGGCCGCCCGTGCTGCCGCCTAGTCGCACCTGCCGGCCTCGGTTTCCGCTCAGGAACCGCAGCAACCATCGGAAGTGCCGCCCAGCGAGGTGAACCATGTCTAGCCCTTCGTCCGGCCCGGTGGTTGCTCCTCCGCGACGCCGCCGCTCGATGACGGGGCCGTTCATCTTGATCATGGTCGGCGTGATCTTCCTGCTGGGGAATTTGCACCTGATCTCCTGGGGACGGCTCGGCATCTGGTTCGCACATTACTGGCCGTTATTACTGATCCTGTGGGGCGTCCTGAAGCTGGTGGAACATAACCGGGCCAAGCAGGAAGGAGTGGCGGCTCCGGGAATCGGCGCGGGCGGGGTATTCCTGTTGATCTTCCTGATCGTGGCCGGGCTGACCGCAAGCCAGGTGTCGCGTGTGAACTGGGACGAACTGGGTGAGCACGTTGACATTGGAGACAACGACATCCCGTTCTTCGGAAAGACATTTAACTTCGACGATCAGCCCTCTCTCACGCAGGCATTGCCCGCAGGCGGGAGCGTAAAAATCGTGAATGAGCGGGGCGCGGTAAATGTCAACGTATCGAATGACGAGCAGATCCGCGTGAGTTACGACAAAAAAATTCGCTCCGAGAACCAGGAAGACGCGAACAAGTGGAATGAGCAGACCAAACCACAGATCTCGGTAAGCGGTAACCAGGTCATCATCAATGCCAACACGCGTGGTGCAGGTGACCATGGAGTCACTGCCGACCTGAATGTTTCGATTCCCCGCAAGGCTCCGCTTACGATCGCCTCGCAACGGGGCGACGTGAACGTCATGGGCCGCGACGGCACCCTTGAGATTTCCAACCAGCGCGGCGAAGTGAATGTCGATGACGTCAATGGCGACGTGACGTTAAACATGGATCGCAGTTCGGTAAGAGCGTCGCAGATTTCCGGCGACGTATCGATTTCGGGGCGCTCCAACGATGTCACGCTGACGGATGTGAAAGGCGCCGCGCGCCTGAGCGGCGAGTTCATGGAGAGCGTGAAACTCTCGAAGATCGGGAAATCGGTAAAGTTCAATTCGTCGCGCACCGACATGGAATTCGGCAAACTCGAGGGCGACCTTGACCTGGACTCGGGAGATTTGCGCGCCACTGGATTGAGCGGCCCACTGCGCCTGACAACTCGCTCCAAGGACGTCACGCTCGAGGGCGTGTCGGGAGACGTAAGGGTGCAGGACGAGAACGGTGCGGTGGAAATGCAACTTAAGTCGCCTGGGAACGTGCAGGTTGACAACCGCCACGGAGACATCACGATCGGCGTGCCAGAAAAGGTCGGATTCAAGCTGGATGCCCGGAGTCGCGGGGGAGAAGTGCAGTCTGACTTCCCGGAACTGAAGCCGAATAACGGCGACGAACAAGGCACCGCAACCGGCACTGTCGGCAACGGCGCCATCCGCCTGGTGCTGAATAGCGAGCACGGGACGATTGCAATTCGGAAAGGATCGATCGCAGGGCCAGAGATGGCCGTGCCTCCGAAGCCGCCCAAGCCACCTAAGGTTTCAGGACCGGGGGCACCTCCGGAGCCGGACGAGAACTAGCCCTCGATTGCTGACAGGGTGCGTGCGACGCGAGGCTTAGGACCCCAAGAGGGTCTAAGCGGCAAAAGGCCGCGAAGGACACTCGGAAAATTCGACAAGAAAAACGGAACCAACTTCGACTGACGGAATCAGCTTCTGCTCTTCCCTCCCCTGCTCACTTCTCTGTCAACTTTTCTGCTACCAATTTCTCAATCTGATGCAGGACCTCATCTTCCGCTAGACTCGTCGAGTCGATGATTACCGCGTCAGGAGCCGCTACCAGCGGAGATGCGGCGCGGGTGCGATCGCGCAGGTCACGCTCGCGCAATTCCTCCGCGATGGACTGCGCGGATGGTCCCTTGATCTTGTTCTGATCAAGACGTCGCTGCTCGCGCACGATCGGATCGGCGTCCAGAAAAATCTTCAGATCGGCGTTTGGAAAGACCTGAGTACCGATGTCTCTGCCCTCCATCACCACACCGCCACCTTTCCCCATATCCTGCTGGCGGGCGACCATCCACTCCCGCACCGCAGGGTGCACCGAGACACGGGAAGCTGCTTCCGTCACATCACGGTCGCGAATGCGAATGGAGACATCCTTGCCGTCCAGCAATACGCGATTGCCGCCAATCGTCGGCTCGAGAGTGATATGGGCGCCTTCGGCAAGCTTGCGCAGAGCAGGTTCGTCATCGAATGAGATGTCCCATTCGATCGCTTTCAGAGCAAGGGCACGATACATGGCGCCGCTTTCGAGATTGACGTAGCCGAGTTTGCGAGCCAGGCGAGAGGCGATGGTGCTCTTGCCCGCACCGGCGGGGCCGTCGATGGCAATGATTAGTTTGTGATCGGGCTTAGGGTCCATGGATTGAGAGGCGGAAAATGCATGGCGATACAGGGTATCAGACGCCTCACGCGCTGGAAATTTGATGTCACCAAGGCCCTGAAGCTTTTAACAGGAAAACAGGAGCCGCTTGTGGCGGGTTCGGACACCCCGGTCTTCGTTTAGCCTGTCACGATCGACGGGGCATGCCAGCCCGAACGGGCTGACTGCGCGGGGAGCCTTTCGCCGGTTATCGAACGTGGAGGCGCCACCTGAATCAGGGACCGTCGCTCCGGTGTGGACAAAACTCAACTCACGAGCAGCCAGTAAGGCCTTCAGTGCTTCCTGCACGCGCGAGCGCGAGACGAGATTGCCGAAGAATGCTTCCACCTCCTGTTGATCCGCGGCCACCACACAATCCAGGTATTTCGAAAGCAGCGCAGTCAGGGCTTCGCCCACTGAGTAGCTGATGCCCTCGCGCACTGCATCGGGCGCCCAGCGATGGAGCACGTCCCAGAATGCGCCTTCGCTGGCCTTGTAGTCGACGCGCGTAATGCGCAACCTCGACCACAGTTCCGAGAGACCGCGGTCGAGCGCAGCACCGGAGAGGCTTCCTCCCAGTGTCTCTCCCAGCTTCTGTTTCGAGATGGGACCCTCGCGGCGGATCACTTCGTAGGCATCACATGCCAGCTGCGAGTACTCGGATCGAGGGCCTGCTTTGGGAGCGTGCTTGGGATTGCGCTCTCCCACCAGTGCGTAGAAATAGGGGAAGACAGAAGCCGCAACCAGGAAAGCGTTGTTCTCGGCGAACAGGCTGGCTTCAAAAGCGGCGTGCTCACGCAACAGACGCACCATGAGCTCCTGCGCGTCCTGGGCGCGCGGATCGGCGAAAGCATGCTGCCAGGTAGGCAGTCGATCGTCGGCTCCAACCCAGGCTCCAACAAACGTGGGAACCAGCACAGCGGGTCGGACCGGATATAGCAGGCAGAAGCCCACCGACTCCATGAACTCGCGAGCGTCGTCGAGGGTGCGCACGGCATGCCCGTCCAGGTGCCACTTTTGTGCGCGAGCCTGCTGCAGTTCGGAATCGGTCATTGGTTGATTAGAACACAGGAGCGAGAGCAGGTCTCGGTGTCTGATGTCAGTTTCTAGGCGTCAGGTGTCAGGTATTAGGTCTCAGGTCCAAGGTCCCAGCAGAATGGCAGGGGATAAGCGGGGCTAGTAGGCCGCTTCTTCCGTTTTCCCTGACGACTGGCGACTGCGCCTAGATTCTTTTGAACGCCTTCTGTATGTCCTTCAGCGAATACCGTAGAACGACCGGCCTGCCGTGGGGGCAAGACATTGGGCATTCTGTCTTGGCCAGCTCAGACAGGAGCCACTCCATCTTGTTCTGCTCCAGCGGCATGTTGACCTTGATCGCGGCGTGGCACGCGATGGAGGCGGCGATACGGGTGCGGATCGCCTCCAGATTTAGTTTTTGGTCCTCATGCGACAACTGCTCAAGTAATTCGTGCAACATATGCTCGACCTGTGCACCGTCGACCCCGGCCGGAGCAACTTTCACGGCTACGCTGCGTGTACCGAAGGGCTCGGCCTCGAAGCCATTCCTAGCCAGTTCGTCGGAAATTTCTGCGAAGACTGCTTGCTGCGCGGGAGTAAGTTCCAGGATCAGAGGCATCAGAAGGCGCTGGCTTTCCACGCCTCTCGCCGCGCGCTGCTTCAGGACGCGCTCGAATAGCACTCGCTCGTGCGCCACATGCTGATCGATAATCCACAAACCTTCGGAATTAACGGCCAGGATAAACGAATCACGAATCTGTCCCAGCGGCTTCAGCGATGCCAGCGAGGGCGCCAACTGACTTGGCGCTTCTGGCTCTTCGGCAAAAGCCGGAGCGCAGCCGTCGTCGGGGACGACTTCTGTCGCGCGCGCGAGTGACACCGCCGCGTTGGCTTCCACGGCGATACCACCCTGGAATTGAAATCGTTCATTGACCGGCGGCACAACGGGCGCTTGCAGAGCAAATCCCCCGGACTCGGCGGGTTGATAAAGGGATTGCCATGCAGCTGCTGCGAGACCACTCTCGTGCGCCCCTGGCGTTAAAGACGGACTCGCACTGGGATGCGCATAGATCTCCGACACGAACTGTGGCACGGGACGAGCCTTCATCAGGACTGCGCGCACGGAGTCACGCACAAAGTCGTGCAGGATGCTCTGCTGCCTGAAGCGCACTTCTGTCTTCGAGGGGTGAACGTTGACGTCGACTTCGGCGGTGGGCATCTCCAGAAAAAGCAGCACGACGGGAAACACCGTCGGCGGCAGAATATTGCGATACGCCTCGGTGATGGCATGCTGCACCAGACGGTCCCGAATGAGGCGCCCGTTAACAAAGATGTAAATCGAGTTGCGGTTAAGCTTCTGAATCTCAGGCTTCGAAACGAAGCCGTGAATGCGCACTTCTCCAGGATCTTTCGGCTCCTCCTCATCGTCGCGTCGCCAGGGTGGGGGCTGCGGCAAGCCGATGCGCGCAAGCGGCTGCACGGCAGCGATGGGAAGAAGCTGATCGAGCACGTCCTTCCCGAAAACCTGATAGACCCGTTCCCCGTAACCTGCGACCGGAGGGGCTACCAGCATGGCGTTGGTGGCCGAGTGCAGTTCGAAGTGCTTGTCGGGATGTGCCAGCGCGTAGTGCGTGACCAGTGAAGCGATATGCGAGAGCTCAGTGGTCTCGGCCTTCAGAAATTTCTTCCGGGCCGGGGTGTTGAAGAAGAGATCGCGAATGGCGATCGAGGTTCCAACCGGCAATCCGGCCTCCTCGATCTTGAAGATCTTGCCACCATTGATCTCCACTACGGTTCCCGATGGTTCCTCAGCTGCGCGAGTCTCCAGGTGCAGCCGTGAAACCGAGGCGATCGACGGCAAAGCCTCTCCCCGAAAACCCAACGTCGACACACTCAGCAGATCCTCTGCATTCTTCAACTTCGAGGTCGCATGACGCTCGAAAGCCAGCATGGCGTCATCGCGCACCATGCCGCAACCGTTGTCAGTGATTTGGATAAGCTTCTTCCCGCCTGCTTCGACGTGAAGCCTGATGCGCGTGGAACCGGCATCGAGAGAATTCTCAAGCAATTCCTTAACGACCGACGCAGGGCGTTCCACTACCTCGCCGGCAGCGATTTTGTTGGCAACAGCCTCGGAAAGGACGTGGATTTTCCCCATGAAGCACGGGCGACTAGTCAGTCGTCAGTTTCGCAGATGAGGGCGGCGATGGCTAGTGCCCGCCACTTGTCTTGATCGGCAATCACGGATGGGAAGACCTGCCAAGGTCGGATAAGCTAGTCCAACGAGTTCAGCCATGAGTCGAACCTCACGTCGTCGATTCCTTGCGCAAGCCAGCACCCTAGTCGGGGCCGCCGCTCTCAAGCCTGGATTCCCCGCTTTTGACTTCAGAAACCCTTTGCAGGCTCGGCTAGCGGCCGATCCGCTGCGGCCTCAATATCACCTCTTGCCTGCGGCCAACTGGATGAACGATCCGAATGGCCCCATCTTTTATCGGGGCCGCTATCACATGTTCTACCAGTACAACCCCAATGGTGCGTTCTGGGGTTCGATGCACTGGGCCCATGCCAGCAGCCCCGACATGATTCACTGGAGACACGAACCCGTTGCATTAGCGCCGACGCCTGACGGCTACGATCGCGACGGTGTGTTCAGCGGCAGCGCGATCCTCGACGGCGAAACACCTACCGTCATCTATACCGGTGTCCTGCCTCCAACTTCGCCCTCCGAAATCACGCTAGATGACGGTCATCACAAATGGCGGGAAGTGCAGTGCCTGGCGACGTCAAAAGATCCCGATCTGCGCAGCTGGCAGAAATTGCCGAAGGCGATCATCTCTCGACCGCCAGACATTGCAATCACAGGATTCCGCGATCCCTGCGTATGGCGTGAAGGGAGAGACTGGCTGCTTGCACTTGGATCTGGCATCAAGGGTAAAGGCGGCGCAGTACTCCTCTACCAGTCCTCGGACCTGCGGAACTGGACTTACCTGCACCCGTTGATCGAAGGCCAAGGAACTGGACACCCGACAAGAAACCCTGTGGACAATGGCGAGATGTGGGAATGTCCAGATTTCTTCCCGCTCGGCGACCATCACGTGCTTCTTTACGCCACCATGGGCAAGGTGCTTTGGAAGACAGGCCATTATCGCGATCGGCGATTCAGTGCCGAAAACGAAGGGGTGGTCGACTTCGGCGCTTACTACGCCGCAAAGGCCATGCTCGATGCAAATGGCAATCGCATCCTCTGGGGATGGATCCCGGAAACTCGGCCGGAAACCCAGTATCGTAAGGCGGGGTGGGCAGGATTGATGTCGCTACCGCGCTCCCTCTCGATAGGGTCGGTCGGAGGTCTGGAAATGAGGGTCGCCGGGGAAGTAGAGCGCTTGCGACGCGATCATATGCGGGTGGATCACCCCGATCGTGCGGAAAAAGCGAAGTCCCTGGCTGCCATTCGAATTCGTGACCTCGCCGCAGAGGTTAAGGTCGACCTTGCGGCCGAGCGTGATTTTCTTCTGCGACTTCGGTCAGAAAAAGGGGAAGCTTTTGCGGAGGTCGCCTACGAGCGCACTCGCCCAAAGGCGAAACTGCGCGTGAACTCGACAATCGCGGAGTTCCAGACAGGCGATCCGATCTCGCTGCGAGTTCTACTCGACGGGTCTAGCCTGGAAGTCTTCGCCAATCACACGGTCGTGATCACTGCCCGGGTATACACAGCCCCACAATCTCCGTTACTGATTGAAGTGTCGGATCCAGACGCGCTAGGCTCCATCGACGTGTGGCAGATGAACCCGATCTCGCAGGATCGCCTCACAGGTTAAGCCAGTGAAATCCAGCTACTTCTTTTTCACCTGGATCCCCAGATCGCGGAGTTGGAGATCGGTCACCGGGGTCGGTGCATCCACCATCAGATCCTTGGCGGCAGCTGTTTTGGGGAACGGGATCACCTCGCGCAAACTGTCTGCGCCAGCAAGGATCATCACAATGCGATCGAGTCCGAGTGCAATGCCGCCATGTGGCGGGGTGCCGTACTCCAGAGCCTCCAGAAAAAATCCAAAGCGCGACTTGGCCTCTTCCTCGGTCATACCGAGCGCGTGAAAAATCTTTCGCTGAATATCCTGGCGGTGAATACGAATCGATCCCGATCCCAGTTCCGTACCATTGAGCACGACGTCGTAGGCAAGGGCCCGTACCATCGCTGGATCACTCTCCAGCTTATCCATGTCTTCCTCGTGAGGTGACGTAAACGGATGGTGCGCGGCCATCCAGCGCTTCTCTTGCTCGTCATACTCAAACATGGGGAAGTTCGTCACCCAGAGGAAACGAAAATCTCCACGCTGAAACAGACCATGCTTGGCGGCATATTTTTGGCCGAGCGCAACCCGCAACAGTCCTGCCGAAGCGTAGATTGCCAGTTCCTGCGGCGTGACCTTCCTCTTGCTCGCGGGATGATCTTGGCCACCGGACTGCGTTGATCCGCTCACGAGCACAACCAGATCGTCTGCAGCAGCACCGGTCTTCTCCAGAATCTTTCTCGTTGCGTCGGGGAAGTTTTTCTCCAGCCGTTTGAAATCCTCGAACAGCTTGGCTCCTCCCTTGGAATTGAACAGTGGCTTGATGTCGTCGCGCTCTTTACGCGAGAGCTCGCCCACCTTTGGGGTCCGGATCGCGACCAACGGCAACTCCGGATGCACTGCGAGAGTTTCGAGATCCTGGGCTGTGAAGCAGTCGCGTACTTCGGTAAACGCGGGCAGGCGCAGGTCGGGCTTGTCGACCCCGAATTGGCGGATGGCTCCGTCATAGTCCATACGCGGAAAGGGCGTCTTGATTGCATGTCCCGCGGCTTTAAACGCAGCGGTGAGGAAACCTTCCACTACTTCCCACACCCGTTCCGGCTGCGGGTACGACATCTCGAGATCGACCTGCGTGAATTCCGGCTGGCGGTCGGCGCGCAGGTCCTCGTCACGGAAGCAGCGCACGATCTGGAAATACTTGTCAAAGCCCGAGATCATCAGAATCTGCTTGAACAATTGTGGTGACTGCGGAAGTGCGTAAAAGGAGCCCGGCTGCACCCGGCTCGGCACCAGGTAGTCGCGCGCGCCCTCGGGCGTCGAACGGGTCATAAAAGGCGTTTCAATTTCGAAGAAACCCTGGGAAGCCAGGTTGTCACGAATGGCCAGCGCCACCTTGTGACGCAGTTCAATATTGAACTGCATAGCATCGCGGCGCAGGTCGATGTATCGATACTTAAGGCGCATCTCCTCGTTCGCCAGCGAAGTATCGCTGGGCAGGAAGGGAGGGTGCTTGGCATCGTTCAGAATGCGCAGCTCATCGACGACCAGTTCCACTTCGCCAGTCGGGATGTTCTTGTTGATTGTGTCAGCATCGCGCAATTTGACGGTGCCGGTTACCGCAATGACAAACTCGTTGCGCAGCAACTCGGCCTTGGCATGGATGGCGGCGTTCACCTCTTCACTGAACACCACCTGCGTAATGCCAGAGCGATCGCGTATGTCCACGAAGATGAGCGTACCGAGGTCGCGACGACGGTTGACCCATCCCATCAGAACCGCTTTTTTGCCGGCATCGGAGGCGCGCAAGGCGCCACACATGTGACTGCGTTTCAGGTCGCCTAAAAAGTCGAGCAAAGGTTGTCTTCTCTTGTCGGGAGTTTGGCCATGGGCCGAATCGATGATTATAAATGGCACCGGGAGCACTTGCCGATTTCTGCCACACGCTCACGAGCGACTCTACGATAAAGCCGGACACGGAGGGGTTTGCGATGTCTATTTCTTTGCGCTTCACTTTGGCAAGTCCTGCCTTGGCCTCGGTGTTGTTTGGCTCTGAGAGCAAAGCAGCTTCAAACTGATCCTCGGCGGCGTTCAGGTCTTTCATCTCCAAGGTACACGTTGCCGAGCAGGATGCGAGGAGGGATTTGACCGGGAATCATCTTCAGGCTCGTTTCCAAGGCATCGCGAGCTCCCGCAAGGTCACCGGTCTTTGGTGAGCGCCTGGCCGAGGTTGTAGGCAACGGTCGCATCGTCGGGGCGCACTTGGAGCGCACGTTTCAGATGGCCAGCGGCGTGAGAGTAGTCTCCAGCCTGCAATTCAATCTCTCCGAGTTGCCGAAGAGCGACCGGCGACTTTGGGTTCATCTCGAGAACTCTTTCCAACGCCTTGCGAGCTTCAGCGGGTTGGTCGTCTTCGGCTGCGATCATCGCACGATGCAGCAAGTTCTGTTCCTCAATCTTGTCCTTCGGATCAGGCAGTAGGGAGGGGTGTGACTGCGCAGTTGAACTTGACTCCGCTTTGCCGGGTGCCACTGGCGACAGCTTCGCTAGCAAGTCCGCAAGTAAAGCACGAGACCTCTGGACATCAGCATTCTGTTCGGCAAAGGTGTTGCGCAACTCTCCTGGATCGGCGTGGAGGTCGTACAATTCCGGGCGCGGGGCCTCGATGAATTTGAACGCCGCCGTTCTTACCGAGCGAAGCGGAGCCCATCCGAAGCGTACGGGATAATCCGTCTCTCCGACAGCCGTGCGGTCGGCTGCTTCTCCGTCGAAGAAGGTTTTCAGAGACTCGCCATCGAACTGGGGCTTTTCCAACGTTCCCACGACATCGAGGACCGTGGGAAGGATGTCGGTCGTGCGCACCTGGGCATCGATCACTCGCCCCGTAGGGCGGCCCGGGAGTTTGAACAGCAGCGGCACATGCGTGGTGGCATCGTAGAGAAAGATCCCGTGCGTTTCTTCGTTATGTTCGCCCAGCCCTTCGCCATGATCTCCCACGACAACGATGAGAGCATTCTGGTACCAGTTGTGGGCCTTCAAATAGGCAACGAAGTTCCCCAGTGCCGAATCGGCGTACGCGATTTCCCCGTCGTAGAGACGATCCTTGTAAGTTATGGAGTAAGGCGGAGGGGGCTCGTAGGGATCATGGGGATCGTAGAGATGGACCCAGACAAAACGCGGGCCGCGTGGATGAGCCGTCAGCCAGGCCTCGGCATGCTGCACAACATCGATTCCGCGGCGCTCGACCCGTCCCCAGCGCGCTTTGATCTTTGAATGTTCCGGGAAGTTGTCGTAGAAATCGAAACCGCGATCCAGGCCGGGAGCGAGCGACTTGCTGTCGAGGATCACTGCACCGATGAACGCCGCTGTGTGATACCCCTGCGCCGATAGCAATTCCGCCCAGGTGGTATGCGTTGCGGCCAGCGGGATTGCGAAATCAGTCACGCCATGCGTGCTGGGAAGCAAACCGGTGAGGATGGTGGTGTGTGAAGTGTTCGTGATGGGACTAGGCGTGAAGGCATGCGGAAAAGCGAATACCATCCTTCGCGAGCCCATCGATCGCGGGAGTAGCTACCTTGTCGTAGCCGTAGCAGTGGACGTGGTCGGCGCGGAGCGTGTCGATGGTGACGAGAAACACGTCGGGTGGCGTGACTCTGCGGGATGGCGCCTGGGCCACCATCGCGGAGCCGCTAGCCAGCATCCAAAACACGAGGGTACCGATCCTCTTCATCCGTTAGTCAGGCTAGCATAGGTTGTGGAATACAGATTGGGCCAGGGGTGGCGTCCAAATGAACGGAACGCAAGCAAAGACTTGTGGAGACAACTGATGGACCTCTTTCAGCACTATCAGCAACTGGTCAGATACGATGAATGGGCGAACCTTGAGATGATTGGATCTTTTCGAAACGTTGGGACTCCGCCCGCACGTTCTCTGAAGTTCATGGCGCACATCATCGGGGCCGAGCAGGTTTGGCTAGCACGCCTTTTACGGCGCGAGCCTCCTCTTCCAGTTTGGCCCGAACTCTCGATCGATCGCTGTGACGAACAAGTACGCGCACTCGCAGCAGAATGGCGGCACTATCTTGCTGACCCCGCCGCCGGCCTCGAGAATTCCATCGGCTATAAGAACAGCAAAGGAGAATCATGGACCAGCCTGGTGCGCGACATTCTGACTCATGTGTTTATGCACTCTGCCTATCATCGCGGCCAGATCGCGGCGGACATGCGCCAAGCCGGCCATGTTCCCGCCTATACCGACTTCATTCACGGCGTGCGAGAAGGGCTGGTGGAGTAATCCGTCATGGACGACGTGAATTTCTATCTGTTCGGGATTATTCAGGGTATCGCTTTTGTCCTTCTGATCACTTTCGATGTAGTGTGGCCCGCGCCGTGGAATGCACAGCGGGTCGTTGGGTCGGTTCTGCTGGCGGCCGCCTTGCTTCTGGTGTTCATCGCCCGTTTTCAGCTGGGCCGTTCGTTTTCTGTGACGGCGCAGGCACGCAAGCTCGTCACTCATGGTTTGTACTCAAAAATCCGCAATCCCATTTATGTGTTCGGGACAATTGCCATTATCGGCCTATGCCTGATGCTGCAAAAACCTGGAATATGGCTACTGGTGGTGTTTGTGGTCGCCATGCAGACCGTGCGCGCCCGCAAGGAAGCCCGGGTACTCGAAGCAAAGTTTGGCGATGAGTATCGGGCTTATCGCAGCCGTACCTGGTTCTAGCCAGCTCTCCCCTTTCCGAAGTACCGTCCGCGGGTGTAAGCTTCCCCGTTTGTCATACACATGATGAAGAAGATCCTTTGGATTTCCCCGGTCCTTTGGCTGGTGCATATCGTTGCCCCTGCCAACGCTCAGATTCCGCCGCTTCCCACGCCTGTTTCCAACAACGCGGTGGCAAGCTTGAAGATCGGCAAACACGAGGTCTTGTTCACATTCATGGGGATTGGTGCGAAAAAGACCTGGGATGCAATTACAAATACGGCTTACATGCTCGACCCCGGGAGCGATAAGTGGAGCGAACTCCGCCCGGTACCCGGACCCGCGGGACGCATTGGTGCCTCAGCTATTGGGGCGCGTGAACAGATATTCCTGCTGGGCGGGTACGTCCTCGATCATCAGGAAGGTGAAATCACCGTCCGCGATGTGTCGGTATACGAGCCAGAGGCTCATCGCTGGTATCGCGGCGCCGACCTGCCGATCCCGATCGATGATTCAGTACTGGGAGTTTTCCGCGATCGTTATTTGTACGTCGTGAGTGGCTGGTCGAACAAAGACGCTGTGGCCAACGTACAGGTCTATGACATTGAGAAAGACAAATGGGAGCAGGCCACCCCGGTTCCCGGCACCCCGGTGTTCGGACACGCGGGCGGAGTAGTCGACGACACTATTGTTTACATCGATGGAGCGCACAAGAATCTGTCAGGCGCCCCACCCTACGTCGTCTCGGACGAGTGCTGGATGGGCAAGATCGATCACAAGGACATTACGAAGATCCAATGGAGCAAGTTGCCGGCTCATCCTGGGACGGCGCGCTATCGCATCGCAGCAGGCACCTCCGAAAAAGATCACCGGATCTATTTTTCCGGCGGGACCGACAACCCCTACAACTACAACGGAATTGGCTACGATGGCAGGCCCTCGGAACCTTCTCCGGTCACATTCGCCTTCGACGCACGGAGTGGCAAATGGGAGACCGTGACCGAAAAGTCTGCCACCCCGACGATGGACCATCGCGGACTGTTGGTCACGCGAAATAGTCTTGTAATTTTAGGAGGTATGGAGCAGGGGCAGCAGGTGACGGCGAAAGCGCAGCTTATCCCGCGCAAATGAAGTGCCCGCTAACTGTGCACCACCTATCACCATCTGTGATCCGGCTGCAGGCCATGTTGAGTCAGGATCCCAGAACAAGCAAAGGACAGAGTTTAGCTCCTGACGGGAAAGGGCGGGCAGCCTGGACGCTATCTGCCTTGCTATGTCGTCAGAGAAGGCGGATGGCCACGGTTATGGCGCATCCGCCCGGACTGGCTGATGGTTCGAGAACGACGAATCCAGCCAGGAACGTTCCACCAGTGCACGCCCGAAACTGCTTCGTTTGGAACGCCAGTCAACTCCGGCGGGCTGCCCCGAAAGTTGCGAGCCGCCGCTCTTCGAGATCTGCCACTTCCACATCGTCTGCTTTCAGGGACGCTTCTTCCTCCGCCCATATCCGCGATTCGACACGCTGCAACTTGTCGAGCAACCGGACAGCACAGGAACTACAGCAGAAACCCCTTTTGGGTGAGAGCCTAGCACCCTCATCGACGCTGTATTCGTAGTGGAAGACAGGTGGGTACGAGGTGCAGACGTTGCAGTGCGAAGGGGCATCGAAACGCATAGGATCAAACACAGAGAAACTTACTTTTTCACTCATAAAAGCACCTCGTCATGGTCTTCAATTCCCTTTCCTAGCCCGGCACTGCCTCACCAAGAACCAGTCGTTAGGTAATCATGGATCGATTTCGCGGCGCGACGGCCGGCGCCCATGGCCAGAATTACCGTCGCGCTGCCGGTCACGATGTCGCCGCCGGCGAACACGCCCTTGCGTGATGTCCGCTGGGTAGTTTGATCGGCGTCGATGTATCCGCGCTTGTTCGTTTGCAGTCCCGGCGTGGTGCTCTGCACGATGGGGTTTGCGCTGGTGCCGATCGCAATCACAGCCACCGAAAGCGGCAGATCGAACTCCGAGCCCGCGATAGGCACGGGACGCCTGCGTCCTGATGCGTCGGGTTCCCCCAGTTCCATGCGCACGCAGCGGGCGGCAGTCAACCAACCCTTGCCGTCGGACAGGAATTCGACCGGAGCTGTGAGCACCTGGAAGTCGATGCCTTCCTGCCGGGCGTGTTTCACCTCTTCGGCACGAGCCGGCATCTCCGTCTCGCTGCGGCGATACAGTACGTAAGCCTTGCCTGCCCCCAGACCGCAAGGCCGAGCGAATGGCGTCGAGGGCCGTGTTGCCTCCGCCAATGACAGCTACGTTCTTACCGAGAAGATCCAGCATCGGCTCATCGTAGCGTGGAAATTCGTAGGCATGCATCAGGTTGATCCGGGTGAGGAACTCATTCGCCGAGTAGACGCCGTTCAGGTGTTCTCCCGGGATGCCCATGAACTGCGGCAGCCCTGCCCGGTGCCGATGAAGACTGCGTCATAGCCTTCGTCCTCGATCAGTTCGTCGATGGTGACGGTGCGGCCGACCACCACATCGGTTTCGAACTCGACGCCCATGGCGCGCATGTAGTCGACCTGCTCGCGGATGATCTGCTTGGGCAGTCGGAACTCGGGGATGCCGTAGACCAGCACACCACCGACTTCGTGCAGGGCTTCGAAGACGTGGACGTTATGGCCTTTCTGCACGAGGTCGCCCGCGGCCGTAAGGCCCGAGGGGCCGCTGCCGACGATGGCGACTTTCTTGCCGGTCGACGGCGCTTTCGGAATGTTGTTGAAATCCAGATGTTGCTGCTCGTAGTCGGCGACGAAGCGCTCGAGATAGCCGATGCCCAGCGACTGAACCTTCTTGCCCATCAGAGCAACCGCCTTCGCAGTGGTCCTCCTGCGGGCAGACCCGGCCAGTGACGGCGGGTAGCACGTTGTCTTCGCGGATCTTGGCAGCCGCCGCGAGAAAATCACCCGCGACAATCAACTGCACAAATTCGCGAACCTTCACGCCCACCGGACATCTGTCGTGCAAGCCGGCTTGGCACATTCCAGGCAACGCATGGCTTCCTGACGGGCGAGTTCGGTCGAGTAGCCGAGGTTGACTTCCGTGAAGTTCGTCGCGCGCAGTCGCGGAAGTTGCTCCGGCATGTGCTGTCGCGGAACCTTCATGCGTTCTTTCAGCGGCAGCGGATTCAACGAGGGCGTCTTGACAGGAGGCGTCATCGCTTGACTCCTCCCGTGGGCGCAGAGTTGCTCATGCTCCTCGCGAATCGCCCGAGTTGCCGGTTCGGCTCCTGCTGGAATTCCTCCAGCGATCTTCGCTCCGCTTCGCGGTACATGGCATTGCGCTGGACCAGCACTTCGAAGTTCACGCGATGCGCTTCAAACTCAGGGCCGTCGACGCAGGCGAATTCGCTTTTGCCATCGATGAGCACGCGGCAGCCGCCGCACATTCCGGTACCGTCAATCATGATCGGGTTCAAGCTCACGATGGTTCGGATATTCGCAGTCCGTGTTACGTCGGCAACCGCTTTCATCATCGGGATGGGTCCGACGGCCAGCACTAGGTCGATGTGCGTACCGTTCTCGATCAACTGGCGAAGCTTGTCGGTGACGAAACCCTTGTCGGCGTAGCTCCCGTCGTCGGTGGTGATCATGAGCATGTCGCTGACCTCGCCCATCTCGCGCTCGAGGATGACCAGTTCTTTGTTGCGTGCACCGACGATGGAGATCACCCGGTTGCCGGCTCTCTTGAGCGCCGCCGCCGTCGGATAGGCCATCGCCGTACCGACTCCACCGCCGATGACTACGACCGTGCCGAAGTTTCTCGATTTCGGAGGGCTTGCCGAGCGGGCCAACCACGTCGAGGATGCTGTCGCCCGGTTTCCAGCAGATTCAGCAGGTAAGTAGTTTTGCCGGCCGACTGCACGACCAGATTGATTGTGCCGCGCTCCGGATCGGAGCGTTCGATGGTAAGAGGAATGCGCTCGCCGTGCTCGTAGAGCCGCAGAATGACGAATTGTCCCGGCTGCTGTTTACGGGCGATGCGGGGAGCTTCGATGACGAATCGTTTGATGCCTGGTGCAATGAATTCCGCGTGAACGATCTTGAACACAGGACCCCGTAGGTACTCATTGATTGTGGCGAAAGCATGGCCAACGGGCTGTGACCGGGGTCACGCGCAAGGGCGAGGAAGATCACGGGCAGTAACGCGGCGGACAGATTTCGTGTCCAGCGTGGCAGTTTTTGATCGGAAACTGTTACGGGAGCCGACATTGCCTGACCAGGCGAGCGCGTCTGGGCCTAGGTGGGGAAGGGCGTTTGCGGTTTGAAGATTAAGCCTTGGCTGGTTTTGCCGTTCATTACCACCGTAATCGGCGCATCAAAACTCAGGTGTCGGACGCATCCGTCCTCCTCCACCGCAGGAATTGCGGCCAGCCACTCCCAATCGACGAAGCCCTCACCCGCATCCGGATTGACCGTGAAATAGCCGACCTGGAATGCAGTGAGATTCTGGAAGAAGTGGGTACCTTGGGATGGCGTCACGCGCAGATCGCGGAAACCGGCTTCCACGATGACACGCGCCCCGGAAATTTCGTCCCATTCCACGGGAATCCCAAGCCAGGGTTCGGTCGATCCCCACCGGCCTACTCCGATCAACAGGTAGGGGCGGCCTTGCTCATTGAGCTTTGCGTTGAAGTGCGCCACGCCTTGGCAACTTCCGGGCTGCGTGCGCGCTCGAAGCGGTGGAAGTCGACGACCACGATGTCACGCAGGTCCGCGATGCGACCGTTCCCCAGCACCTTGGAGCTCTGACAGATCAGGGTAGAAGGATCCACCTCCTCCATCCGAAGTTCTTCGCCTTCTCGCGAAAGCACGAGCGGACGGATCTGCAGAAATCCAAAGTCGGCATTCTCGTCCGGACGGCTCGACAAGCGGACTGCGAATTCGATTTCGACGGGGCGACCAAAGGCGTCTTCGCCGATGTCGGTGAGCTGGTCGAGCAGCGGCGCGAGCGGAAACACGTCGTGTTTGAGCACGGGAGCGAAGCTCACGACCCGGACTCCGGAACGACTGAGGCCATCGTAGACAGCGTGATTGTCGGCGGAGTAGGTAGATCCGACCGAGTGCAGGGTTCCGTCGGCCTCCGCGGCATCCAGACCAAAGCGAACTTCGCGCAGCGCGGCAACCAGGTCTTCTTCGCTGCGTTGTACGTGGTTCAGATCGAGCGCGAGAAAGTCGGACTGCGAATTGGCGAGAATGTCCTCGACCGATGAGAACTGCACGAGGTGCCGCGGATAGCGCGGGCAGAACGACAGACACTTGCCGCCGTCGACGACTGCGCGGCCCAGGCCCGAGCACGACTGCGGCGATGCCGTCGCCGAGTTCATGGGAGGTACCGGATAGAAATTGTAAGAGCGCACCACTCCGGAGAAGTCAGGATAGAAACGCTGGTGGTGGGCCGTGCCCACCACCTGCTGGAGAATGACCGCCATCTTTTCTTCTTCCAGCCGATACGGCGTCGCGCGCACGTAGGCCTTCGCGTGCTGGCTGAAGGTGGATGCGTAGACGCGCTTGATCGCTTCCATGAGCTGCGCAAGCCGCACCGACAGGTCGGCATCGTGGTTGGCCAGCATGAACGTTTCGTAGACGCCGGTGAAAGGCTGGTATTGCGAATCTTCCAGCAGGCTGGAGGAACGCACGGCCAGCGGATAGCGGACTTCAGAAAGAAATTCCAGCAGGTTGTCGCGTACCGAAGATGGAAGCGACGCCTCCAGAAAGCGCTCTTCAATTTCGCGGTCGTCGGAACATTGCAGCGCAAAATCCGCCAGGTTGTTCTCGTTCATGAAGCGGTCGAAAACGTCGGTGGCCAGCACCACCGCGGGTGGAACTGTCACACGGACTCCGGAGAACAGTTGTTGGACGCGGTGTTTATTCAGTAGATGGCGCATGAAGGCCAAGCCGCGCGCTTTACCTCCCAGAGATCCGTTCCCAATGCGCAGGAAAAAAGCGTCGGTGGAAGCGAGAGCCGCAGCGCTGAAGTCTCCTATCAACACTTCGCTTTGTTCGCTCCGATAGTCGGCGATGGACGCGATCAGGTCGCGGCGCAGGTGCTCGGCGCCATCGAAATCGGACACCTTGCGGGGACGAAGTTTCTGGGCCAGGACGAATTCGGTTCGCGCCATCAGCCAGTGCGAGAAGTGGTTGCTCTGGGCGTGGTAGACGATGCTCTCGGCGGGACTTCCTGCAGCATGGTCTCGAGCGAACTGAGATCGGTGGCGCGTCCCACTTCGCTCAGATCGGGCAAACGAAATACGAAATCCCCAAAGCCGAACTGCTCAGTGAGCAAGCGGCGCAAGTCACCCAATAGCGTGGGCGAGCGCTTGCGCAAGAAGGACAGCCCTTCCGCGTGAGCGCGCTCCCGGAACTGCGTGCGACTTGATTGCAGGACGATGGGTACGTCGGGAACCGCCTCGCGAATCAGGTTCGCCAACTCGAAACCAGCCTCCGCGCTAAGTTCGCCGTCGCGCGGAAACTCTACGTCGGAGACCACGCCCAACAAGAACGGCTGATACTTCGCCACGAGTTCGGCTGCGTGCTCGTAGTTCGAAGCAAGCAGGATTTTCGGGCGCGCCCGCATGCGCAGCAGCTTGTGGGCGACGTTGATCCCTTCGCGGATCACCCGCCGCGATTGCGTGATCAGTTCGGTATAAATCACGGGCAGGAAGGACGAGTAGTAGCGGATGTTGTCCTCGACCACCAGGATGACAGGCACGCCGATTGCCGCCGTGTCGTGCTGCGCGTTGCGCTTGTCTTCGATGTACTTGACGATGGCGATGAGCATGCGAACGTTGCCCTGCCACAGGAACACCCGCTCGATATCGCGTCGCTGGATTGCGTGCGACGAAATTCTTGAGCTCGCGATAGTCGTAGGCGAGCACGACCACCGGAATGTCGAGTCCGGCCTTCTTGACCTCGCGGGCCAGACGGGCCGCGTCCATATCGCCAACTTCGAGATTCGTGACGATCAGGTTGAAGCGGGGACTGGAGCGCGCGATGGCCAGGGCTTCCACGCCGGTCGATACTTGCGTGATCCCCGGGATCTGCTGAAGGTTGAGTTCGAGCGATTCACCGATCAGAAGTTCGTTCAGTCGGCCGTCCTCGCGCAGAATGAACGAGTCGTAGAGGCTGGAGACGAGCAGGATGTCGCGCACCCGGAAGGGCATCAGGTTCTCGAAGCCTTCGAAGAGCCTCTGCGCGTCCATGGCTACGTCGGGGATGTATTTCAGGGTCATGGGCGCATCCAGCGGACCGTTGTCACCATATAAAAACAGGCGGGGAGGAATTCGTCCACCCCGCCTGCAATAAATCTTCCCGACTGGGACCTAGACCAATCCCTGATCGAGCATGGCATTGGCGACCTTCAGGAAGCCGCCGATGTTCGCGCCGTTCACGAGATTGCCGGGCGTGCCGTACTTCTCGGCCGTCTCGTAGCAGTTCTGGTGGATCGCGATCATGATCTTGTGCAGCCGATCGTCGACTTCTTCGCGAGTCCAACTCAGGCGCGCGCTGTTCTGCGCCATTTCAAGACCCGAGGTGGCAACACCGCCGGCGTTCGCTGCCTTCGCTGGTCCGTAGAGGATCTTGGCTTCCAGGAACAGCTTGGTCGCTTCGAGCGTGCTTGGCATGTTGGCGCCTTCGGCGACGACCTTCACACCATTCTTGATGAGATTAGCCGCGTCCTTGGCGTTGATTTCGTTCTGCGTGGCGCTCGGGAAGGCGCAATCGGCCTTGATGTTCCAGAGCGGGTTGTGGTCCGACTTGATGTCCGCCGGCATAAAGAGGGCCTTCTTGAACTTGTCGGCGTAGTCGCGGATGCGCCCACGACGATTGTTCTTGAGATCCATGACGTAGGCCAGCTTCTCGCGGTCGATGCCGTCGGGATCGCAAATCACGCCGTTCGAGTCGGACAGCGTGATCGGCTTCGCGCCCAGGTCCAGCAGCTTCTCCACCGTGTATTGCGAAACGTTGCCGCTACCCGAAACCAGGCAGAGCTTGCCTTCCAGCGAGTCTTTGCGTGTCTTCAGCATTTCCGCGGCGAAGTAGACGCATCCGTAGCCGGTGGCTTCGGGACGAATCAGCGAACCGCCCCAGCCCAGGCCTTTGCCGGTCAGCACGCCGGTGAATTCGTTGGCGAGCCGCTTGTATTGGCCGAACAGGAAGCCGATTTCGCGTCCGCCTACGCCAATGTCGCCAGCAGGCACGTCGGTGTCGGGGCCGATGTGGCGATACAGTTCGGTCATGAAGCTCTGGCAGAAGCGCATGACTTCGTTGTCGCTCTTGCCCTTGGGATCGAAATCCGAACCGCCCTTGCCGCCGCCCATGGGCAGCGTGGTCAGAGAATTCTTGAAGACCTGTTCGAATGCCAGGAATTTCAGGATGCCCAGCGTCACCGACGGGTGGAAGCGCAGGCCGCCTTTGTACGGGCCGATGGCGCTATTCATCTCGATGCGAAATCCGCGATTGACCTGGATTTTCCCCTGATCATCAAACCACGGCACCCGGAACATGATGACGCGCTCTGGTTCGACGATGCGCTCGAGAATCCGGGCGTCGCGATATTCGGGATGTCGCTGCAGCACCAGTCGCAGTGAGTCGAAAACTTCCTGCACTGCCTGGTGGAATTCAGGCTCGGCGGGATTCTTAGCCTTCACCTGGGTAAGTACTTGTTCAATGTAATCGCCCGAAACTCTGGTTTCGGACGGTGTCAGCGTACCTGCGCTCATAAAAGTATCCTCCTCAATACGTCTCCATTAGGGCTTCGGTCAGAAACTCTACACCTTGGAACGGTAAAAAGGCTCGGGGATCAGTTCCGCCGGGCTGAAGCATTACTGCAAAACTTGAGTTCATTCCTTCGGGCTCCGGCGCCACATCGGCAGCTGCGGATTCCAGCTGTGGACATCTTTTTGAAAATCACGCGAACCCGAAGGGGGGATGGTGGCCAGTTCACTGGGCAATTCCGGCCGGATGATCTCTGCCAAGTAGGCGTCAATCCTGAGCTTCAACTCTCCGTTGACATGTTGCTCGACGACTTCGGAGCGAAGAAGTTCTCCATGCCCATGACACAACGGGCACCTCAACAGATCATGATTTTCTGCCATGATTTCCTTACCTCGAAAGGGCCTTGGGAACCCTGGGCAGGCAGAGGCCAGCCATAGGTCATTAGACGATTCCCTAACAGACTGGGCCGTGATTCGAGTCACATCTTCGCGTGAGGCCTCTCACACTGAAGCACATTTTCTGTAACGTTATGCAAACAATGAAGTCTGAAGTGAGGCCAGGTACTCTCGGCTATTGACACTGCAGGACGGGATCAATTAGGGTGACGTTCTTCTGGGTGCGCTCCACAGCTTGGATTTCTCGCCTGGGGCGTTGCTGGTCACGAAATGCGGGGGTAGCATAGGCTCGGTAATGCGCCGGGAGTCCATCCCGGAGATGGCGGTTCGAAGCCGTCCTCCCCCAAGTCTTTCTCCTTTCGCACGGAATACACCTTAGCGCGTCCGCGCAAGGACCAGCGTGATGTCGTCCGGCTGTTCCTGATCGCCGATCCAGTCGTCGACCGCAGCGGTCACGCGCTCGGTGATTTCCAACAACGGGAGGTCACGATTTTCGCGGACCAAGTCGATGAGTCTCGCTTCCCCGAATTCGCCGAAATCATTTTCGGGCTCAGTAACGCCGTCACTGTAGGCGAGAAAGATGTCGCCGGGTTCGAGTTGGACCGAAGCCTCGTCGAACGAGAGATTGTCGAAGAGCCCCACCACCATGCCACCTTGATCGAGACGGCGGATCGAACCGTCCTGACTCATGATGACGGGAGGCAGGTGGCCCCCATTGCTGTAGGTAATTCTGCGCGACACAGCGTCATAAAGCCCCAGAAACAGCGTCGCGTACTTCTCCTGTGGCGTACTCGCATAAAGTTGGTGGTTCAAGAGGGCCAAAAGTGCTGCCGGGGAAACTTCCAGTCCCTGCAATCTTGAGGCCAGTAACATTCCCGAACCCGCAACGGCTCCGACTGCGATTGGTTCGCGCAGAATTGGAATGCCTTCCATGCTGTAGGCGCGCACCGCCGAGTGAATGGTGGCCATCAAGAGCGCAGCCGAAATGCCTTTCCCACTGACGTCGCCGGCCGCGAGAACCATTTTGTCAGCATTGATCACAAGGAAATCGTAATAATCGCCGCTTACGGTGCGTGCCGGACGGCAATACCCGTGCACTTCGAGCGACTCCAGTTGTGAAATCTCGCGCGGGAAGAGCTGAGCCTGCACTTCCTGCGCAATCACCAGTTCGTTTTCGAGCCGCTGCTTCTCCTTCTGCTCCAGAACCAGGCGTTCAATGGAAGTAGTCATCTTGTTGAAGGAGTTTGCGAGGTCAGCGAGCTGATCGCGAGATCTGACCGGGATTCGATGGCTGAAATCGCCGCGATCGACATGCTGGGTAGCCTTGTAAAGCTGGGCCACCGAACCGGTGATGGATCGGGTCAGACTGGTGCCAATCACCAGGGCGAGCAATTCAATGATAGCCAAAACGACTGCAATACCCAGCAGGATGAACTCAACCCCCTTGGCGAAATCTCCCAAAGCAGCGAACAAGCGGCTGTACAGTACCGACGGGCGGGTTTGTACTCGCACCAGCGGAGCCCGCTCTTCGTGGTCACCCGTCTTCCAGTTGACGACCGGTAAGGGCGTGCCGAAGGTTATCTGGTGATCGAACATGCTAGCCGCAGCAGGCAATGCTCCTGCGTTGACGATCGCATGCACTTCCCCGTCGATCGTGCTTTTCTGATCCTGGCAGAGGAGATGTGCCCGGGCTTGAGGACATTGGCGCGTCGCCAGACTTCCCAGCGGCACTGCTGTTGGAGGACTCGGGCATTTCGAGACCAATCGTATAGAGCGTGATTTCGCCAAGATTAGCAGCAATTTCCTGCAACAAGTCTTGATCGAGTGCTTCGCTCGACACAACCGTGAGTTTCTCAGAGTGCACCGGCAACACGGTGGCGGTTCGCAAGTAGAGACCATCGTGATCGCGCACGATCTCGCTGAACCGACCGCGAACAAATCCAGGGAAAGCAAAGGGAGTGCCGCCCTTCCCATCGCCACAAATAGGCAGTGGACGACTTCCCTGCCAGGCGCATACCTCGCGATGCTTCCAGATCACTTCGCTCTTGCGCAGGTTGTCGAGTAGCTCCACGACCGGCGTTTGGCCACGCTGCAGTTGTGCGGCCAGATCCTGCGCCATGGCGGAATTCACCGCCTCCACGCTGTGCAGGTGCAGGTGGATCTCTGAGGTCACGATGAAATTCGCGAACTGTCCCGCGAACAGATACAGCGTGGCGAACACCATCGCGACCAGCAGCAGGGTAGGCACCACGCCAATGAAAACGTAGGTGACAATGAGCCGATTCCGTAAACGCCAGAGCAGTTTCACTTTGAGCCAGCGAAACGCCAAGACCGTAAACAGAACAATGGCGATGGAACTGAGAAAGCCGACCCACCATCCCAAACTGGTTCCCGCGGAGAACTTGGAAATAACCACCAGCTTTTGTAGCAGGAGCAAGAACAAGGCCATTCCCAATGCGTACCATGCGCCCCACGCTACCCGAGACGTGGGCCACAGACCCCACCGGTCCAGTTTGCTGCGCACAAGTATGTAGGACGGCTTCATGACCTCAGCGCCTGATTATGACAGAAACGAACGATGCCAGGACGCAACGAACTTGCCGTTCGCGGAGGGAAATAGTTTCGGTGAGATTTCAGGGCTTCAAAGCAGCACGAGTTTCCGCACGACTCGCGGACGTGACCTGTGGATCGAAAAGAGTGCCGGTAACGTTAAAAGTCGGGGCGCCCTCCTGTACAAGTTTGAAATCAAGTTTCTTGTTCAGAGAGGCAGAACCGCTGACGGCAAAGCTTGCGTTCGGTGAATCCAAAGTACCTTCCCGCATCTCAATTTGAGGACCACGAAAGTCCAAGGATCCGGTAAATCGCCGCACGCGCAACGGTGAACCGGCCAGTGCAATATGGGGAAGAGCCCCATCTCGGAGGTTGAACTGCAAAATACCGTGCGCAGAAGCGGCAAGTTCCGCAGAAGAGTACCCTGCCATTTCGATCGTGTACTTGCCGTTGGCCGTGCCGTGAATCCAGTCATCGTGCATAGCGTTCGCGACTTGGCCCATCGAAACGTTCTCAAAAGCTCCACTACCGGAGTAGGTGACGGGTTTCGCCGTAAATGAGGCCGACCAATCCCCACGGTGTTTTCCACCCATCACCTCGCCACGTACGTCCGACAGCCGCAGCTTACCGTCCTCGAGTTCCACGTGAGCAGTGAACCGTGTGCCCACCAGGTTGCGAACTACGAGACGGTTCGCAGCAAGTTTCCCGGAAGCGTTAGCCCTGAGCAAAAAGGGCTTGCCCTGCGGCGTCGTTGACAAGAATCGATACCAAGGTCGTTCGGGGGGGCTGGAGCTGAACAACTCACCGAGTTTTTCCGCAACGATCTCTTCTGCATGCAGATCAAATCGAATCGGACAAGCCTGGATCAAGTTGCACATTCGCGGAAACGAGAGAGTCCCCGTCCATTGTGTACCTGCAACGGAGGCCGAAATTCCTTGGACGCTCGCTTGCTCAGATCCAAGATTCACTGTTGCCGTTGCGATTTCAAGCGGTGCGTTCAGCCCACGGACCTCCGCACGTACCGAGTGGAGTTGTGCGGTTCCCGTCGCAATCGGAGTGACAAACCCGGACCAGTTCCCTGCGACCTGCAAATTCACCTTTGCTGATCCAGTAAAGGCGGGCCGAATGGCGGGCACACCAATGATCCGGGCAACGTCCAGCAACTTCGGCATCTCGGCATCGCCTTCCACTGAGATGTTGTACCCGGCGCGTGTGATCCAGGCCGTAGCGGTCACCGGAGTCGGGCGACCGAGCTTGAGAGGAATTGGCCCGAAAACTAAGTGCAGATCGTCCGGCTCCTTCGGCGATGCAGACGGCTGCTGACCGAGGCTTCGTCTTCCAATCCTTTCCGGAACGTGCGTGCGCAGCAAAAATGGAACCGTATCCAGAACCAATTCTGATTTTATTGCCGCCGATACCAGGCGGAATCCGGTCGTCTCTCCACCGCCGTCAAACAGTACCGGGCCAGCCTCGCCGGAATGCAAATGGAAGTGAGCATCCAACTTCCCGGAGGCACGCAGATCATCGGGAAGATTCTTTTTCGCGCGGCGGACTAGCGACAGCACCGACTGCACCGGAATTTTTTCGGCTGCGATAGTCAAGTCATAGCTCCGAGGCCCGCGCCATCTCAGGACTTCACCGCGCAGAGTGACGAGGCCATCGCCGCTCGGAGCATCACAGCTAACTGCGTGAAACCCATGATCAACCGTGCTGTAGTGTGCGTCACAATGAGCTAGCAGCTTCAGGGCCTGCGCCTCAACGATGTCATAGCGGCGAAAGTCCACAAGTGAACCGTCGCTGCTCACAAGCAGGTCGGCAGGCGTTCCGGTAAGGTCGGCAGAGACGCTCGCGGTCCCCCGCCAGCCGCGGTCCTCACCGGAAAGCAGTTTGGTCAGCTGGCCCAGTTGCGCTTCATTCCACTGCAGATTGAACTGGACAGGAGTTTCGCGCAGAGTCGCGGCGCGCAACCAAGTACCACTCACTCTGACCTCGCCCATATCTGTCAGATTGAGATCGGTGCGCAAAGGCTGAGCCCGCAGGCGCATGCCCCACGCGTTCTCGGAATCCTGCCAGATCGCATAGTTGGCATCGGTCAATGCGAACGGTTTCTTTTCCGCCCCTACCTTGAAGTTGATGCGTCCACGTTGGGCTTCAATATAGGGAAATGCCGGGCGTGATTCCGAACGGCCCTTGCCGGTAGGCGCCACAGCCACCTGCGCGGTGCGCTCCAGAAGGTGCTCGATATTCCAGCGGCCATTGTCGTTGCGGGTGAGGTTCAAGCTAGGTTCGGTCAGACTCAGACGCGAAATCTCCAGACGCCCGCGGAGTAAAGAACTTAACCGGAGAAATGCAGACACTTCCTGGGCGCGCAGCACGGGTTCGGCGCTAAACGCCGGATCATCATGAACAACAAAATTCTCCAATTCGAAACCAGGCTGAGGAAGCAGGCGCAACCGTACGCGATCAATTTCCACTTCACGCTGCAACGCCAATCCGACGGAATTAGCGATACGCACTTTGAGTCGAGTCGCCCCAGGCCGTACAAGAAACAACCCGAGCAGGATGGCAAGACCCGCCACGGCTAACCCGCGTCTGGAGCGAAAGACATTCACCGAACTACCTGCAAAGTGCGTCGCCAACGAGTTTCATCAAAGAAATGAATCACAACGTGCACGAGAAACCCGATGCGTTCGCTGACGTCCGTGTGCCGGTATTGGTCCGGCGGCGTGTTAAATGACCAGTACACAAACATGGGGCGGCCAATCACGTTTTCTTTCGGAATGAATCCCCAGTAGCGGCTGTCCAGGCTCACGTCCCGGTTGTCGCCCATTCCGAAGTAGCTGTCTTTGGGAATCACGATGTCATCCCCCTCAACGTGCGAGCGCATCAGCAACTGCCAGTCGGGGCTGACGTTGTAGGCTTCTGAAGGCGGCACGGCCGGGAAATTGTCCCGGTATGGATCGTAGAACACCGGTCCTTTGTGTTGCACGTACGGTTCGACCAACTTTTCCCCGTTCCGATACAGCCCGCCATCGCGCAAGTGGATACGGTCGCCGGGAATCCCCATGATTCTCTTGACCACGTAGAGTCCCGGCTCTGCGGGCGAGAGAAACACAACGATGTCCCCACGCTTGATCTCGCGGTAGGGCAGGAGCGGCCCTACCCATTTCGTCTTAGGGGCAAACTGCTCGCGGTTCACGAACACGTGATCACCGATCAGCAGTGTGTCCTCCATTGAACTGGAGGGAATCTCAAATGCCTGCAAAATAAATGTGATGATGAAAAGGCCGGTGACGAGCACCGCTGCCAGCGAGGCCAGGAACTCGACCGTGGTCTCGCGCTGCTTCTCTTCCGGAGTATTTTCTTTCTTAGCCAATTGCGTTGGTTCCTGGTTGCTGACGTTGAAGTTCGTTAGCTGACAAGCCGAAACGTACGGTCCCAGCGGGTAATCTGGAAGAAATGGGTCACCGCGTAAGCGAAGTGATAAAGTCTATCACCGAACGACGGCGAACCCTGCAAGTCATTGTCGGGACTGCGGATCGACCAGTAAATCAGCAGGGGCCGGCCTATGATGTTCTCGCGCGGCACGAAGCCCCAATAACGACTGTCGGAACTATCATCCCGGTTATCCCCCATGGCGAAGTAGTAACCCTGCGGCACAATCAACTGACCATCTTCCACCAACTTCGGCATCTGGACCCACCACTCTGCATTGATGCCGGGATCAAGAACATCCAAACGCGGGAAGTCATCTCGAAAAGGGTTAGCTTCCGATTTGTAAAAGCGCACGTAGGGTTCTTTCAAAGGCACGCCGTTGATGAAAACCCGCTTCTTGATCAGGTGAATCCGATCACCTGGAACTCCCACCACGCGCTTTACGAAATGCTGCGCGGGGTTCACCGGATAGTGGAACACAATGATGTCACCACGGTGGATTTGCCGGTACGGAATGATCGGGTCCCCGACGCCACCCCCACCATAACAAAGCTTGTCGACCAGCAGGTAGTCACCGATCAGAAGAGTGTTTTCCATCGATTCAGAGGGGATTTGAAACGCCTGCACGACATAGGTGATGACGAACACCGCTATCACTACAGTAGCCAGCAGAGATTGCAGGGAAGTCAACCAGTCCGTGGGGTCCTTGGCCGATTTCGTGGATGTCGTCATGGGGACGGTCGTTCCGTCGGGACAGACTTGTCGGCGATTTTGTTTTCCGCTGCGGCGCCGGCGTAGCAAGATATTCAAGGACCTGACGAGCCGCATCCTGTTCAGCCTTCTTCTTAGTCGAACCTTCCGCCCGGCCGGTGAATTCCACTTTCCCGTGACCGCCGGCTGAATGCAGCCTCGCCTCGACTGTAAAAGTCTTGCTGTGCTCGGGCCCTACCTCTTTCACTAGCACATAGGATGCTTGCGGGCGGCCAATGGCTTGTAGGGATTCCTGCAGCGCTGACTTGAAATCCATCACTGGAACGCCCGTGCTCCCGGGATTCATTCGCTCCAGTTCCGGGATCACGACCGCTTGCAGGATGAACCGCCGAGCGGTCTCAAGGCCGCCATCCAGGTACAAGGCCGCCAGCACTGCTTCCAATGCGTCCACCAGCAGGGCGGTTTTGCCTCGTCCTCCACTCTTTTCCTCGCCTCGCCCCAGGCGGAGATAATGGCCGAGTTCCAAGGCCTGCGCCACCTGAATTAAGTGGCGTTCACTTACCAGGTGAGCTCGCAGCTTGGAGAGTTCTCCTTCGCGGAAATGCGGGAAGCGACGAAATAGCTCCTCGCTGGTGACCAGTGCCAGCACCGTGTCGCCCAGGAATTCGAGCTGTTCGTTATCCCCGGACTTCAAGCCGGTGTTCGGAACTTGCATGGCCTCCTGCTCGCGCGCCTGGGAGCTGTGCGTGAGAGCCTGGGCGATGAGTTCCGGTTGCTGGAAGTGGTATCCCAACAGTGCTTCCAGCGCCGCGATTTCTCTTGCCTTCATGCAACTTGTGGCTGGCGCCAATCCCCCGGCCGATAGAGCGAAAGACAGCATTTCACCGAGCCCGCAAAGCGCGAGGCGAGAGCCGTTTCGCGAACTACCTGTCAGTTCTTCGGCTGATCAGGGGACTTGCCTGCTCCCGGGACCAATTGTGTGAGCCGGTCGCGCTCCTGGCGCGCCAGTTTGCCGGCGCCCGTACCATCTTGCGTCAACTCGACTGCGCGATTGGCCTCCTTAAGAGCATCTGGATACTTCCCCTGACGATCCAGGGAAATAGCAAGCCGCAGAACCACAACCGGATCGGGTTGCGCCGAAAACGCATCGATCGATTTGCGCAGGTCGGTTTCGGCCCCCACGAAGTTGTCTTTCTTGAACTCAAGAGTGCCGATGATCGAATAAGCGAACGATCGCAGTTGTCCCTTGTAGGCGTCGATCTGCTCCTGAGGAGTATTCGGAGGAATCGGAACATCGGTGTCCACTGTCTCGATAGCCTTCTGCGCCATCTTCATGGCCTCCTCGAGGCGCTGATCTTTGTCGAGATCGGTGTCGCGGGTCTTCTCAGCCAATTCGCTGGCCACGGTCACTAGAAGTTCGGGATCGTCTCCATCCAGGGCGAGACCTTTGCGGCCCATTTCCACGATCTTGTCCGATGTCCCGGTTTTTTGATAGTTACGCATAGCGGCCTTAAAGAGCATGATCCGCAGTTCGCTATCAGGGAACTTGGTCGCGAAATCATCCGCAGCCTTCTCGGCAGCGGCCGGATCGGGCAGAGCTACCGCAGCCTTGTAGGCATCGAACTCGGCCTGCGTCTTTGCCTGCGGCGGGCGCTTGACCAGGGGTGCCGGCGCGGCGGTACCGGACTGGGCGGGTGGCGGGCTCTGGGGCTTCGTAGCTTGCGCGTAACTGCAGATCGCCAGGATTATCACCACGCCGATCATCGCTACTCGCTTCATGCTCTCTCCTTGGGTTGCGATTCTCACAGTGCGAGAATCGAGTTTCTTACGGTCTTTAGTTGGGCTGCTGCGGGACCCCCGACGGTTCATAGGGCTTTTGCAGACCACGTTCTGCGGCCGCTTTGACTTCCGGCAGCGAGCTGCCGGCATTCAGCGCCGCATGATAGTGATCCACGGCAGTTTCGCGCTGTTCCTGCAGATCGTAAATCCTGCCCAGAAAAATATGGGACCAAGCCAGCACCTTGGGTTCTTGCGCTACCTGAATCGCGCGCTCGAAATACCCGGTGGCTCCCGCCATATCTTTGTTTGCCGTCGCCACTTGCGCCATGACGAACAGCGCTCGCCCCTTGTCTTCGCGGCCTTCGTCCATGGCCTGTTGCGCCAATTCCTGCGCCGTCTTCAGATCCCCAGCGGCGAGGCGCTTCTCAGCTGTTTGCAAAAGACGCTGATCGTTAGGCCGTGAAAGGTGCAGCAGTTCCGGCGATGCTTCGCTCACGAACCGTATATCAGAGGCGCGCTTGAATTCCCTCCGCACGTCAATGCCGTCCAGCAAGCCGGAATAAGCGTTACGGATTCCCGCAGGATCCTTCTCGAATGCGATCAGCGAATCGTAAAAGTAGCGGGTCAAAATGTAGCCCTGTTGCATGGACTTGTCGACGGCATCCAGGCGCACTGCTTCCGGAGTCTTGCTGCTCCCTTGGGTCCGGATCTCGACCGCCCGCACCAGGCATTCGGTAACCAGCAGGGAGACATCGTTTTTAAAGGGCTCGTCAATTGGCGCCGACTGGATTGAACCGAGCAGCGGCTCGATACGTTTCATCGCACTTGGATACTTCAACGACAGGGGATCCAGAAGGTAGTGCAGATAGGTGTGGCGGATCTGTTCCATCTTGAGGCTTGATTCCGTCGGGGCGATCACCACGTAGTAGTCGGCTCCGTAGTTGCGCGCGTTCACCTGCCCGGGCGCTCCCATGGGCTCGAGGTACACGGCGAAAGACCTGCCGAGATACCCTGCGGACGGGAGTTTCAAATAGATTTCGGTGTCGAAAAGCATCTTCGAAACGGGTTCGTGATAGCGATCGAGCAACCGGGTGTAGGCGTCATGGTGCTTCTGCCAGACGGCGTGCAGTCCTGCCTTGTCATAAAAATTCGTCGCGAGTTTCGCAAACTGTACAACGCCCATGGCATCCGGCGGCAGGTCGCCCTCGGCCACTTTGGGGACGAAATTGGGGGGATCTCCCAGGTACAAACTGAGTGAAACATATTGCGAGAGATCGCGGGCCGAATCCTGCCGTACATGCTCGTGGTAGTACTGGCACATGAGGTTCGAAGCTTCGAGCGCCTGATCGGAATTGCGGGCAGCATTAGCGACCTCACCGCGGATTTCGCGGCGCAGAGGATCAGAGGCATTCAGTTCCTGGTCATATCCGCAGGCATTGATAGAAGCCAGAATAGTGAACAACGTTTCGCTGGTATCCAAGGTCACTTTGGGCGGATTTTGGGCCAGACACACCTGTACTAGCAGCGCACAGAGCGCAGCCAGAGCCGAACGTCGTAAACAGCAACCCAGGAAAAACCTCCAGCGGGGCGGTAAGCTGTGGGAGATACCACGCTAGTTTAAGAGCTTCCGCGCGGGGGGTCAATTGGAAGGCAGGTGTCAGGCGTCAAGTCTTAAGGCCTTAGGTCTTGGGGTCTTAGCCCTTTCCAAGAACCTGTAAGATCAAATTCGCTCGACACCTGGGACTTAACACCCAAGGCATGAGCTGTCTCACCCTCGTACGCTGATCTTCGAGAACGAGAGCACAGCGTGCCCAGACGTTGGACGACCCATCGACATCGCCGGACGGAACGTCGTGAAAATCAGCATTCTCTTCACTTCGGGGAGCAAATTCTGCGAGTTGTCCGGGTCGGAGATGATGCGATAGTCCTGCACGCGTCCGTTCGCGTCAACGTAAGCCTCGATCACAAGTGAGTCTTCATTCACCGAGCTCAAAGTCGTCGCAAAAGAAGACTCTTGCAGTTCCGGTCCGGTGTATAGCATCAGAGGCACGTCGTTCGTATTGCGAGCCTGTAGTTCAGGCATGGTGAGCCCGATCACGAATCCAAAGACGACCACGGCCACAACGAGCCCGGCAGTGGCTGGGACCATGAAGGCACGCAACGCATTGTCCAGGCGAACCAGCAGTCCTTGGAAGGCTGGACGCTTGACCTCGGCGGCTTCCCGCGAGATCGCGAGCCGCAGCCTCAATGCCAGATCCGCGGGCGCCTTGCGGCGTCCCACACTGACCAGCAGTTCTTGGGTCTGACGGAGCAGCGCATACTCCCGGTGGCAATCCGAACAATGGTCCAGATGCAGGCCCAAGGAACGCATCTGGGTTCCGGTAACAGCTCCGTCAAGGTACGGCGAGAACATCGACTTGGCCTCGGCGCACTTCATGACGTCACCCCAACTTCCTCCCCCCCAGCAACCACGCGGCATTGTGCACTTCCAGCCGGTTCTTGCGGGCATTGCAATCCCAACTCCGAACCAACTTCCCGGATATATCCCGTGAGACGTCGCTTGAGGGCTTCGCGACCACGCGTCAAGCGCGACTTCACGGTCCCTAGCGACACGTTCATCACTTCGGCAATCTCCTCGTACGACATTTCTTCCAGATCACGCAGGATCAAAGTACTCCGATAAGGCTCCGGAACTTTTCTCAACTCCTGTTCGACCCGAACTCGAACTTCTTCGTGAGCCGCACTATCGAACGGGGACTCCCGCCCGTCAACCAGGCCGTCGCGTGCTGCAAGCCCACTATCCTGGGCGCCATTGTCCAGAGGCTCGATTGAGGTTTCTTGCGCCTTATGCCGAAACCACCAGCGCCTGCGATTCGACGCTTCGTGCACCGCGATCCTGTATATCCACGTCTTGAGGCTCGACTCTCCATGGAAGTGCTTCATCCCGCGAAACACTTTCAGGAAAACCTCCTGAGTGGTATCAGCCGCGTCCGCCGGATCGGTGAGGATGCGATACACCAGCCCGTAGATTGGCTGGTGGAACTCGCCGATCAGCCAGGCATAGGCTTCCTCGGACCCGGCCTTCAATTCTGCGACGATAGCCGCTTCCTGCTCGCGGGCTCCGATCGCGCTTGCTAAATCACCCAAGGTGGCTACTCCCGCCATGACTCTCACGGCGCACCTCGTATTATAGATTTTTAGCGCCGCGAACCGACCGAAAATTCAGCTGCGGCACGACCATTGGTCCCAGTTCGAACGCGGAGTCGGCACCTACTACATAGACCCCGCAGCGACTGTTAGGAGTTCCGTAATTAAAAGGCTTGTTTTCAATAGATAGCGGACTAGACCGGGATATTCGCGCTCTCGGCGGCTAGCTCCGGCCCTCAAAGAGAGCCGGGTTACTTCGGTTGCCCTGACGGTGGCGCAGGCTGAGCGGGAGTGTCGGACTGCTTCGCCGGGGGTCTGGGTATCGTCTTCTTCTTGGGTGCCGGCTTCTTCGGTTCGTTGTCGTCAACAACGATCTTCTTCGGGGGAGGCGGCGGGGCCGCGGCCTGCAGGGTCTTCACCTGGGTGCGGAGCTGGTTCAGTTCAGCCTCCTTCGAGGTAGTGAGGCTCTCCATCCGCTGCGCAAACGAATGTCGGCTTCTCTCCAGTGCGCTCAGGTCATTCGATAAGGATTGAAACTCATCCTTCGATCCGAATGCCCCTGCCGATTCGGTCACGTTCCCCAGCACGTCATAGAGCGCATCCAGATTGCGATAGATCTTGAAACTCGCGGTCAGATCCTCAGGCGAGTTGCGCAATTGCGTGACGATCTCCGGCAGTGCCCCCTGAAGATTCCTCTTGATGGAATCCACATTGCCGAGGGTCTGTTTCTTGGTCCCTGAGTCCGTCTTCCACTTCTCGATACGCAGCTTGGACAGGTCGGCCTGCGTCGCTTCCGACGTTTGTTCCAGCTGGCCGATGATGCCATTTAGTTCGCTGACGGATGCGTAAGGCACCGGAGGTGGAACAACCTGGATCTGGAGTGACCATGCGGAACAAACGAGAGAAAAGAAGGCAACCGAAGTTAGGGTCAAGTTTAAGTTCATTGGGTGGACTGGGCGCTTCCGATTCAGAATACTAATTTTCGACATATTTCTCAAAGTGGGGGAGCATCATGTGGTTTGACTATCGACCTGAGCTAGGGGACAATGAAGAAGTTCAACCATCCCTTGACGCGGGTCTTTCCGTCGTGAAGTGGGCCTGTGGCGCAGTTGGGAGCGCGCTTCCATGGCATGGAAGAGGTCGTCGGTTCGAACCCGACCAGGTCCACCAGATTCTCCCAACACCTCCGTACAGCAAACTCCGAGTCGCCGAATTGCGCTGGTTTGGCTAGGCTAGTGTCATGAACTTTACATGCCAGGACTGCGGCAGCCACCAGGGAGCGCGCTCCCGCAAACGCGGTGTGTGGGAGACATATTTCCTTCCACTTTTCTTATTGCAGCCCGTCCGCTGCTCCCACTGTTTCCGGCGAGGCTATTGTCTGACGTTTGTGCCGCTGAGTGAACCAGCGGGGGTCGCACCGGACGCTCCCGGTGCGTCCACAACCAACGACCACCGGGCCGCTTGAGTTTGTTTGTATCCGCCCCTCGCTTTGCCGACAGGGGCTCTCGAGAGCGGACTCGCAAAAGGCGGCTCGATAGTTTGTGTCAGGCCTGCTTTTCTTCGAGTTCTGACCAACGCATATACAGTGCGTCGAGAATTTTCTGCGCTTCGTCCATTTCAGCGTGCGCCGCCACCAAGCGGGGAGCATCACTCACGATGGCGGGATCTTCCAGGGCGGCCTCCTTCGCCTTCAGCGCCAGCTCTGCTTCCGCAATGCGTTGTTCGATGGTGGCGTATTCGCGGGCTTCGAGATACGAGAGCTTCTTCCTTGGCTGATGTGGGGCGGCAGCAGTCTCTTGGGTTTGTTCCCGAGGTTTCACAGCACCCGACTTGCTCACCTGCAGGCGTTCGGTTTGCCATACTTCCCATTGCGCGTAGTCCGCGAACCGCTCAGCGCTTCCGCCTCCATCCAGCCCGAGGACGATACTTGACACCCGGTCGAGCAGGAAGCGGTCATGAGTAACCAGTACCAGGGCTCCGCAGAATTCGAGCAAACTCTCTTCCAGAATTTCCAGCGTGGGAATGTCCAGGTCATTGGTGGGTTCGTCCAGCAATAGAACGTCGGCGGGCTGGAGCATCAACTGGGCGATGAGCACACGCGCCCTCTCGCCGCCAGACAGACGTCCCACCGGTTGGTTCAGCTGTTCTCCAGTGAACAGGAATCGCGCCGCCCAGGACGCCACATGGACCACCCGATCCTGATAAACAACCGAATCACTGTCAGGAGCCAAGGCACGGCGAAGAGTGACAGCGAGGTCGAGAGGACGGTTTTGATCGAAGTACACGACCCGCAACGCATCGGCCCGGCGGATTTCTCCACTGTCGGGATTGAATTCGCCACGCAGCAGGCGCAGAAGCGTGGTCTTGCCACTCCCATTCGGACCCACTAGGCCTACACGCATGCCTGCAGTAACGATGAAATCCAGATTGCCGAAGAGCTTGCGCCCAGCGATGGAGTAACTGACGTCGCGCAGTTCGAGCAGCCTCTTTGTCCGGCGCTCGGTTGCCGAAAAGTCGATCTTCGCGGTGCTGGTGCGAGTACGGGTATTCAGCCCACTTAACTCGTCCATCAGTTCGCGAGCTTTGTCGATACGCGCTTTCGACTTCGTGGTGCGAGCCTTGGGTCCGCGCCGAAGCCATTCAATTTCGATGTGGACGCGATTCTCGAGAGCTTCCTGACGTTTGGCCTGCGCGTGCAGAAATTCTTCTTTCTTGACGAGAAACTCACTGTAATTGCCGGCGACGTGCAGGATGCCGTCGGGATAGACGCGGCTCAGTTCGGACATTTTCGTTGTGACGTTTTCGAGAAAGTAGCGGTCGTGGCTTACGACCACACAGGCAAAAGCGCCACTTTCCAATTCCGTTTCGAGCCACTCAATTCCGAAGAGATCGAGGTGGTTGGTAGGCTCGTCGAGCAAAAGCACATCGGGAGCCTGGACCAGAGCCTCGACAATCGCCAACCGCTTGCGCCAGCCTCCCGAGAGCGACGCGGCTTCCGCTTCGAGATCAATGAGGCCCGCCCTGCCCAGCGTTTCCGCCAGCAAATTCGCGCGGTCAGATTCACGGACCGCTGCCTGTTCCATCGCATCTTCCGTTACGCCGCGCACACTGCGTCCTGCGGGGAACTGCGACTCTTGCGCCACGTAACTGAGGCGGGAACGTTTGCGGGTGGCTACGTCGCCCCCGTCGGGATCAATCCGGCCAGCCAGGATTCCTAGAAGGGTGGTCTTGCCGGAACCATTCGGCCCGATCAGGCCGACATGGTCACCCTCCGAGACCGTGAAGGAGACGTTCTCAAAAAGCGGGCTGGCACCGTACGCCTTGGCGAGGCCTTGGGCGTTCAAAATGGGCGGCAAGGATCGGAGTACTCCTTCAATAGATTACGATTCGAGAATAACAGGACACGCGGGGCGTGATAGTCTGTGTGACCTGCCGGGAGGACCCATGAACCGCTTCAGCGTTGCTATTGGCAGCCTTGTCGTTTTGGCGTGCGTTACTTTTGTGTGGCTACGTGAGATTCGTCCAGCCGCTGCGGCCTCGCCTTCGGTTGAGACTAAACCTTTGACTCCGCTTGAGGAACAATTGATTTCGTACGAGAGGGCGATTCCAGACGCGCAAAAGAAACACGACATCGATTTCTACAAGCACACGCTTACCGACGACTTTGTGGCTGTTGGAACCGATGCCAAAATTCACGATAGGAATGAAATTCTGGAAGACCTGCGTGCGACAGAACTTGTGGAATACCGGCCCTATGGTATCCAGGTGGTGCAGTTGAACGAAGGTGCCGCGGTGGTGACCTACGACGTCATCATTCGAATGGCGAAATATGATGAAGACATTCCGCGCTACCAGCACATCAGTTCCGTGTGGGTGAAGCTGGGAGAACAGTGGAAGCTAAGATTTCAGCAGGCTACTGCGGCACAGTAGGCGTGGTACTGCATCCAACGCACACTTTCCTGCTAACCAAACTACTTGCGGTTCTTCGCGAGTTTCTCTACTTGCTCCAAATGATTCAGGTCGTGCCCTGCAAACATGCGTACCATGTGGGCGATGGTTTCCTTGCCGCGCTCCGAATGCAGGCCGTGGTTTTCCCACAGTTTCTTGGGAACCGACTTCAGCAGGGTCAGATTGTTCTCACGCAGTGTCCGGAACACTCTTAGGGAATCTTTAGGGTCTGTGTTCCCATAGTCGAAAGTCGTAGCCCAGACATCCTGATCATAGGCCGTGATGGCGACGCCATCGCTGCCCATGATTAATCGCATTCGCCAGCTTCCCACAACCTCGGCGTCTACTAAATGGGCAAGGATTTCTGCGATGGACCACCTATCCGGCGCCGGTCTACGCTTCATCTGCTTCTTGCTCAGTGGTTTGATCAGCTTCTGCAGCCTCTTCGCAGTGTTCTTCTGGATCCTGAGCGGATCTTTTCCATCGACATAGCCCAGAATCCGCTTGGTGTATTGCTGCGGAGTTTCCTTCATTTCGACACCTTTCAACCATGAAAATGGATGCATTCCCCGAGTCCTGGAGAAAAAATTCGACGGAATTATACAAGGCTTCAGATCGAGGAGTGTCAGCAGCCCCGAGGGAGTCGGCTGCAACCCTACCCACCCGTCAGTGAATGTGAGTAGTGTCGTGTCACCCGCTTTAACCGTTTATTCACACACAGTAGTTACAATAGGAGATTAGCTTCTTGCGTCGCGCTGGCGCCCGTAACCTATGCCGCGAAAAATCTCCCGTGCTAAAGAAGCCGAAGTCGAGCCCGCCACCACGCCGCAGCCAAGACCCGTCGCGAAGACCCCTAAGGGACCTGGCAGACAAAAATTCGACACTACTCAAGGGGAGTTGATGCGGATGGCGCTCCGGGCATGTCTGATCGCGCGTGACGCGGCCTTCAATATCCAGGACCTGCTAACCAACTCCTCCCGCATGGCCTTTCTCGCTATTCGCGACTGCGAGAAGGAACTGGACCAGATCGAGCGTCAGATCGATGAACAACTCCCCGGGGCAATCACGCGCGTCAACGAGAGAACAGCTCGCCAATTGTTGGCCTGCCTGAAGTCCATTACCGACCTGGAGCGCATCGGAGATCTGATTATGGGGGTCGCGCAGCGTGTACAGGCCCACAGTGGCCATCTTCCGGGAAGCGACGTGCGCCACCTGGTTCAGATGTCGGCCATTATTCGAGACATGTTAGAAGACATCCATCGCGGATTTGTTTCCCTCGATGTCGAGAATGCGCGCAAGGTCCTACGCACCGACGCTGAACTGGACCGCATCTGTCACGCGTTGTTTCAGCGGCACCTCGATAATGCCCGCGAAAAGGATTCGCTGAGCTTCGACGTTCTTCTGATGGCTCAGGCCTTGGAGCGCTGCGGAGACCACACGAAGAACCTGGCCGAGGAACTCTACAGCCTGATTGAAGGTCATACGCTGCGACACCTGCCCAAAAGAACCGCGGCGCAATAGCGGCGACCTCGCTGATTTCCGCATGCTCGCTTCGTCTTCGACGAGAAGACGTCCAGTTGCGTGTTGGCATGCTTGAGCCTGTCGCCTGAAATTCATCATTCGTTCACAAACAGGAAACAATCTCGAAACATTTCACATTTAGAGTTCGATCAGGGCACAGCACCGCGCTGAGCTGAACCCCTCGTGTATCGAGCGGCACAAACGGCGCGGCTTTCACGTGATGCATTCATCGATCGACGTTTCCGACTTGCCGGGGCGACCGGGTGCGACCCGGCATCGCATCTATGTGGTGGAAGACGATCCAGATATCGCACGTTTGATCGGCCATAACTTGCAGGCCGCGGGATATGACGTGCAGGCCTTCACCAGTGGATCATCGGTCCTTGGCCAAGCTCTTCGGGAAATGCCTTCGCTCTTTTTATTGGACGTCATGCTACCGGGGACGGACGGCTTCGATTTGTGCCGCCAGATTCGCCAAACGCAAATTCTCGCCAAAACACCAGTCATATTTCTAACGGCGAAGGGCGATGAGTCGGACCGCGTCAAAGGACTGGAGCTCGGCGGAGACGACTACATCACGAAACCCTTTAGCCCGCGGGAGTTGGTCGCGCGAGTACGAACCGTATTGCGCACCACGCGCGAAACCCCACCTCCCGAGACTCTGAGGGTCGGCGATCTGGAGATCGACGGATCCTCGATGACCGTACGAATCGAGGGGCGCACGGTGCTCACTACCGTACGTGAGTTTCGGCTACTGGAATATTTAGCAGCGCATCGCGGACGGGTATTTACCCGAGATCAGTTGCTCGACGCGGTCTGGAAGGAAACGGCCTTCGTTACCCCTCGGTCTGTAGACGTTTATGTAAGAAGGCTGCGCGAAAAAATCGAAAGTGACCCTCGTCATCCGCGATACTTGAAGACGCTACGTGGAATCGGCTACCGACTGGAGAGCCCGAAGTAGAGCAACTGGGGCGCTGTGCGTGAGCCTGGAGCAGGTGCTTCAAAGCGACGCCGCCGGTCGCGGCTTGCTATAATTTACCCTCGCCGGGCGGCGCTATCGTCTAGGGGTTAGGACGGAAGATTCTCAATCTTCAAACCCGGGTTCGATTCCCGGTAGCGCTACCAGAACTTCCTTTTCACTGAAGCGCTGCAAGAGCGGATTCCCCTCCCAGAACTCACCCCGCCCCTGGATGAGTTCTGGATGGCCAACTGAAAACGGGCGAAGGAATCGACTCCCCCGCCCCAAGCCTATCGCTTCACGTCAATTTCATTGACCACTTGCTGCACGTTGGGCACCGTTTGCGCAATTTGCTCGGCTTCCTTGCGCTGTGTGGGAGTCTTCACACTGCCTTTCAGCGTGATCACGCCGTTCTTCGCGTCAAAGCGAATATGCTGTTTATCGAGGCCTTTCGAAACCAACGCCGCTTTGTAGTTGTTTTCAATGCCGTCGTCCAGATTCGATGCGATATTCTTAGCCTGCGACTCTTGCCCGACGGGTTCTACCGTCACCTGGTTCACCACGATGCGTTCGCCGGCATTGGCCTTCGCGACTTCGGTGGCCTTTTGCCTGGCATCGTCGGAGTGAAGAGTGCCACCCAGCGTAATGGTATTTCGATCTTTGTCCTCGTCTACGTTTACATCTTTCAGGTCAGCCTGTTCGAGGGCTGTCTTGACCGAGTCTTTGTAAGACGTCTGTCGCTGATTGCTGCTGCAACCGATCCCGAGCAGGAGCATTGGAACTGCAATAGTCAGTGTGAGTAATTTGGATCTCATCAGATGTTCCTCCAGAAAACCGAGTTTCAAGGTGCGCCAGCGCGTTCCAGGCGCAGCCTTTCCTTTGAAAACGATCTGATGATAGGAAGAATGTACGGTCTTAACGATCCATCAAAGGCTGCAGAAAGGCACGGATGAAGCTGTAAAAAATGCGCGCAGCAAGAACACATCCGTCGCGGGCGATGGCATCCGGGAGAACGGAAGCGTGACTCCGCCTGACGCCGTTCCGCTTTGGCCGAGTCCAAGACAGGGAAACGGCAAAAACCTGAGCCGCTTACCGTTCCACCAGAAACCTACATCAGGTTAACAGCGGCCACGTTCTCGATTGCATCGCGTATTTCGTGTAACACCCCAGCAAATAGCCTGTAAGGAAATTCTCAATTATTCAAGCAATTCGCGGTCGCCGCAAATGTCATCGGTGTTGTAATGGCTTCATCTCCGGCCTTCAGCCCGGCGCTGAAGGCGGCGCCGTGCAACGCAGCGGTGCCCGAACTGAACGCAACCGCATATTTCGCGCGGACCCTTGCCGCAAACGCCACTTCGAACTCCTCAACCTTCGGACCGGTGGTTAACCACTCCGAACGCAGAACATCCACAAAAGCCTGAATATCCTCTTCATCAATTGTCTGCCGCCCGTATGGCAGCATCGTCTGTCGAACGGGACTTCCCCTCTCGACTGCGAGTACTTGCAGGGTTGAGGAGGTCGCGTGCATAAAACTCGTCAGTTATGCCGGAACGGGGGAGCTGTCGGGTTCGCTCGAAGCGATCAACGCCTGCAGTTGCTCGTGCGTAAGCCAAATGGAATTGGTGTCGCTCGCGTAGCGAAAGCCGTCTGGCAGGGCGCGTCCATTCATCCAATTCTGGCTCTTCCACCAGGGATGTGAGGGTTGGACCACGTACATGCCCTCGACCTCCACGGCATTGCGGGCTTCGTCCTCGGATACAAGTGCTTCGTGAAGCTTCTCTCCAGGTCGTATGCCGATGGTCTCGATGGTGCAGCCGGGCGCAATGCATTCAGCGAGGTCGATCATCTTCATACTCGGGATCTTCGGGACAAAAATTTCTCCGCCATGCATCTCCTCCAGGCAGCGGATCACGAAGCGTACACCCTGATCAAGCGTGATCCAGAAGCGGGTCATACGCGGGTCAGTAATCGTGATTTTTCCGCGCTTGCGCTGTTCGAGAAACACTGGAATCACACTGGCGCGGCTGCCTACCACGTTGCCGTAGCGCGCACAGCTGAAGCGCGTGTCCTTCACTCCGGCGTAGGCATTGGCCTGGACAAACATCTTCTCGGCACAGAGCTTGGTCGCGCCGTACAAGTTCACCGGATTAACGGCCTTATCTGTGCTCAGCGCAAGAATGCGGTGGGCGCCCTGATTAATCGCTGCATCAATGACGTTGCGGCCGCCCATGATGTTGGTTTGGATCGCCTCAAAAGGGTTGTACTCACAGGCAGGCACTTGCTTCAAGGCAGCGGCGTGCACTACTACGGTTACTCCATGGAGGGCCCGCTCGAGGCGTCCCGAATCCCGCACGTCACCGATGAAATACCGCAGGCTGGAATGATCGAGGCCTGAGGCGCGCATATCGTGCTGCTTCAATTCGTCCCGGCTGAAGATCACCACCTTCTTAGGGCCATACTCGCGCAGCATGATCTCCACAAATTTCTTGCCGAACGAACCCGTTCCGCCCGTGACCAGGACCACCTGTTCCGACCAATTCATCCGGAGGACCTCGCAGAAGTTGTTGCCCAATTACGCTCGGCCGATCGCGATCGACTGATCTGATTCCTGTCTCGGGCGCGGGGAAGACCGCTTCGAGCAGCAGGGTGAGCATCAAGGCGGTACCGTTAGTATAGCGGAGACCCTTCGTTCGAGGGGCGAAGGGGAACCTCGGGTGCAGGTGTTCCCCACGGCAGGAATCGACCGTTGGAAATTAGCTCAATTCCACGATGACCAGTGCTAAAATGACCCAAAATGTAAAACAGGCCGCGAGAGAACCGTCTCTGTCCGGAGTACTTGGCTGTCCCCGGGATCAAGGCACATCGCCATGGACGACCTCGGTGTTCTTTTGCCCGGCCCGATGTGATCGTACTTATCGCGCAATTCCAAAAGCAGATCTCGCATGCGAGAGAACGACTGCGTTCCGTAACGGAGAGGGTGGGCGGCGTGTCGATCACGTTGCAGATTCCCGCGAATGCTGCCTGGTTCTATGTTCTGTGTCTTCTGGCTGCCTCACCCCATGCAATCGAGTCCCACCATCGAATGCGCTTCGGACAGAAACGCAAGAACAAGAAGCTGATCCCGGCGAACCATTGAGCGCCGATTCCTGACACCCGAGAACTGATTGGATCAACTCCAGCAAGTGACGAAGGATTCCCAGTCCTCCAGAACCGAGGAGAGGCCCGCCACACACGCTACTCAACCTGCTCCCCGTCGACGTGATCAAATCCAAGTCGCAGGCACCGGTTTCGCGGTCCTGTTTTGTACAGTGGGGATTGCGCTGTGGGGACTTCCCTTTTACTACGATTTCATGGTGCAGCAGTTCGGGTGGACCCGCGCCCAGGTCACCTCCGGGAATGCAGTGAGCAAACTGGTGGTCGGGCCACTCTTCGGTTTAATAGCCGGATGGATGGTTGACCGCTTTGGACCACGCCGCATCATGATAGTCGGAATTCTGCTGGCGGGTGTGGCGCTCATTGGACTGGGCGGCATCTCGACGCTCGGGATGTTTTATTTCTTCTATCTGTTCAACGCTCTCGGCTACGTCTTCGGGGGGCCACTGCCAATCCAAGTACTCTTGACGCGCTGGTTCGATAAGTCCCGCGGAAAGGCAATGGGATTCGCTTACTTGGGCATTGGAGTGGGGGGAGCGCTGGCGCCGTGGATTTCGCACGCCTTGGTGCAACACTTTGGCTGGCAAACAGCGCTGCGCATTCTGGGAGTCTTAATTGTTCTAATCGCCCTTCCACCCGCGTTTGCCCTGAAGCAGACGTCTCCGTCGACACGCAACACCATCGAGACTTCCCCGCCGGCAAACAGTGCATTCCGAAGTCTTCCCTTTTATTTGCTTATCCTAGGCAGTATGGCTTCCATCGGTGCGGTCGCCGGAACTCAGTACAATTTGAAGCTCTTTCTGAGCCTGGATCGCCACTATTCGCAGACGGAGGCTACACGTGTGCTCTCGTTGGTACTGGCGTTCAGCATCGTTGGACGCCTGCTGATGGGATGGTTAGCCGACCGCTTTTCCAAAAAGTATGTGATGCTGGTGATTTACCTTCTCATTGCGATTGCGATTCCCGTGTTGTTCTTCAGCCAAACCGAATTCAACCTCTATGTATTCGCCGTCTTGTTCGGTATTGGACTAGGCGGCGACTACATGATCATCCCCTTGATGACAGCAGAGATCTTCGGTGTTCAGGTGCTGGGCAGACTGATGGGAGTTCTCCTTGCAGCGGGCGGTGTAGCGGAAGCTTTGTCACCGTGGTGGATTGGACACCTGCGTGACACCAGCGGAAGCTACTCCACCAGTTGTGCGGCCCTGGTAGGAATGGCCTTGTTGGGTGCCGTCGCAGTGTTGGCGCTGCCGTCGCGGCGAGCGCCAGCATGAGCGCGAGCCCATTTCCGCGCTTAGGCAGCGTAAAAGACGTAGCCCGCTTCCAGGAATATCTCCAGTCTCTCGCTTTGCAGATCCCGTGTGCTCCTGAGGTCATTTCAGGATCTGAATCGCCGCTGCTGCAGCCTCTCGTAAATGGCGAATTCAAGATCGGAAATCGAATCGCCGTACAACCGATGGAGGGCTGGGACGGATCGCTCGACGGTCAACCGTCAGAGAAGACCCTTCGGCGCTGGAAGCATTTTGGCCGAAGCGGCGCGAAGCTGATTTGGGGTGGAGAAGCGGTCGCAGTCTCGCACGAAGGACGCGCCAATCCGAATCAACTGGTAATGGCTGCACGTACTGAGAAGGGCCTGGCGCAACTGCGAGCAGCGCTGATCGAGGAACATCGCCAGACGACCGGTTCCGAGCAGGGCTTGCTGATTGGGTTGCAGTTGACGCACTCCGGACGATTCTGCCGTCCCAACGCCTATAACCGCAGTGAACCTCGAATCGTATATCACCACCCAATTTTGGACCGCCGGCTGAATCTGCCCCCGAACCATCCCTTGCTAACCGACCATGAAATTGAGGACATTATTCAAGATTTCCACGTCGCGGCTGAAACTGCGTGGAATCTGGGCTTCGACTTCGTGGATATCAAACACTGCCACGGCTATCTCGCTCACGAGTTTCTTAGCGCACATACGCGGGAAGGACGTTTCGGGGGCAGTTTGGAGAATCGGACTCGATTCTTGAGCGAGGTGGTGAAGCGAATCCGTTCTACCGTGCCCCGGCTGCAGATTGGTGTTCGGCTTTCGGCATTTGATACGATCCCGTATCGTCCCGATCAGGGCGGATCGACCAACGGAAAATCTGGCCGAGGAATCCCCGAGAAGATCGAAGGCCTGCTTCCCTATCGCTGGGGATTCGGTGTGAATTCACAAAGTCCCACTGAGCCAGATTTGACCGAAGCAGTTGGCCTTTTGTCATTACTCGAGGAACTTGGTATTCGGCTCGTAAACCTCACGGCGGGAAGTCCCTACTACAATCCCCACATTCAGCGGCCCGCGTCCTATCCGCCGTCGGATGGTTACCAACCTCCGGAAGATCCGCTGCTGGGAGTGGCACGTCAGATGGAGGCTACGCGACAGCTGAAACAGCGATTCCCCAACTTGCTCATTGTGGGATCTGCCTACAGCTACCTGCAGGAGTTTTTGCCCAATGTGGCACAGGCCGCCGTGCAGCAAGGATGGGTCGACATTGTCGGTATCGGGAGAATGGTATTGACCTATCCGGAATTGCTCTGGGATGCTTGCCACGGCCACAACATCCAGCGCAAGCGTATATGCCGGACCTTCAGCGACTGCACAACAGCTCCGCGCAACGGATTGCCTTCCGGCTGCTACCCGCTGGATGAGTACTACAAGAATTCCAGCCTGGCTGAACAGCTCAAGGCTGCAAAGAAACGTTGATTCCAGTGCATTCGGAGCCTTACGGATGCGAATCGAAGAACTGATCGAACGGAGAAAGCCGGGCCGCAAAGTACAGGGTATCGCCGCGGCCCTGCTGCCCTACACCCGGGACGGACAAATCGCCGTCGACGCCTTCCAGCAACATCTCAAAGCCACGCAACGTGTAGGTTTGATGAACGCAGTCAATATGGACACCGGTTACGTGAACTACCTCACGGACACCGAGAAAAGAGACGTCTTGCACTGGACTCGGGACGCGCTGGGAGCGAATGTACCCTTCGTGGCCGGAGCTTATATCGAAAATCAGACTGGCGACGTCGTTCAACTTTACCGAAGGCAGATCGATTGCATTGTGAGCTTCGGTGGCATCCCCATCATCTTTCAGACTGCTCGCCTACATGGTCAGACCGCGAAACATAAAGCCGTCACATACCAGGGCGTGTGCCAGGGATATCCACAGGTACTGGCGTTTGAACTTGGACCCATGTTCGCTGCGAATGGCGAGATCTTCGATGAAGAGACTTTTCGGCGACTGATGGACATTCCCGAAATCACGGGGATGAAACATTCATCCCTCGATCGGTTAGTTGAGCTTGAACGTCTGACTCTGCGCAACAAGCAGCGCCCGGATTTCCACATCTATACGGGGAACGATCTGGGTATCGATATGATTGAATATGGTTCCGACTATCTGCTTGGCCTCGCCACATTCGCACCCGAAAAATTTGCCGAGCGTGACCGCATGTGGCAGTCGGGGGATCCCGGCTACTACGCGCTTTCTGATGCGCTGCAGTATCTGGGCAACGTCGCATTCCGCGACCCGGTTCCCGCGTACAAACACTCGGCTGCAGTTTTTCTGCACTTGACCGGACGAATTCCCACAAACTCTCCCCATCCGAGGAATCAACAACGTCCAGCATGGGAATCCGAAATACTGCGGGATTGTGGGCGCAGGCTCGGTTGTGACGTGGTTTAGCGGTCTCTTGCATTGCTTCCCCTTGGGATCAAGGCGTCAGCAAAGATCCCTTGCGTGGTGAGGGTGAGCGTCATGCAGTGGTCTCAGATCTACGATCCTTTCGGTCACTGGTGGTTTTCGACGCTAGTCGCTGCATTGCCCATTCTTGTCCTGTTCGGGCTGCTTGCGGGCCTGAAGGTAAAGCCTCACTTGTGCGCGATTGCCGGCGCGCTGACTGCGATGGGCGTCGCCGTCCTGTTTTTCAAAATGCCGCTGACCTTGGCGGCCATGAGTTTCGGTTACGGCGTAGCGTTCGGATTGCTGAAGATCGCCTGGATCGTGCTGGCAGCGGTGTATCTGTACGATATCTCGGTCGAAACAGGCCAGTTCGAAATCATGAAAGAGTCAATCGCCGGAATCACGCCGGACCGGCGGCTCCAGGTGTTGCTGGTCGCTTTTTGTTTCGGCGCTTTCATCGAGGGCGCCGCCGGATTCGGAGCCCCCGTCGCGATTGCCGGAGCTTTTATGATCGGGCTTGGCTTCCGGCCCTTCCACGCCGCTGCGTTGAATCTAATTGCCAACACCGCCCCCGTGGCCTGGGGAGCAATCGGTACTCCGGTGCACACGCTGGCGGCCGTCTGCGGATTGCCCGAATCCGACTTGAACGCGATGATCGGCCGCATCCTCCCATTTACCGCGATTATTGTGCCGTTTTGGCTGGTGCGAACCATGGTCGGCTGGCGCGAGACGTTTGAGGTCTTGCCTGCCATTCTGGTCGTTGGCCTGTCGTTCGGCCTTACCCAGTTCTTCTGGTCGAATTATATGGACAGCAACCTGGTCGACATCATGGGCGGCGTGGTGTCGATTGTTGCGACCGTGGCCTTCCTTCATCTTTGGAAGCCCCAGAAAATCTGGCGCTTCGATTACGATCAGAAGGAAGCGCCCCTGCCACCGCCGACCGCACAGGTTACCGATCAATTTGGTGGAGAATGGGCTCCCAGTGAGTTCGACGGTCTCAGCAAGATCCGCGCTTACTCGATCGGCCAGGTGCTGAAAGCGTGGATGCCGTTTGCGATCCTGTCACTAATTGTCCTTCTGTGGGGCCTTCCGAAGGTCAAGTTAGCTTTGAACCAGGCAACCACTCCCGCTTTCAAGGTGGTGCTGCCAGATGGAAAGGCCCGCCCCGGCCCACCGGGCTGGGATGTCCCTTACTTGCATAACGCGGTATATCGCGCGGCGCCGGTGGTGGTAAAGCCGACTCCAGAAGCCGCCCGCTACGACTTCAACTGGCTGTCCGCAACCGGAACAGGATGTTTCCTGGCCGCTATTCTCTCCGGTCTTCTGCTCGGCTTGAGTCCCGTTCACCTACTGAAAATTTTCTGGCATACGCTGGTGCGCATGCGGTTGGCGGTCATCGCGATCTCTTTCATGCTGGGACTAGGTTACGTGACCCGCTATTCCGGTTTGGATGCAGTGTTGGGCCTCGCCTTCACTCGTACTGGCTGGGCCTACCCTTTCTTCGGCACTTTCCTCGGCTGGCTGGGTGTGGCCCTCACTGGAAGCGACACATCTTCCAATGCATTGTTTGGAAGCCTGCAACGGATCACGTCCCAGCAACTGGGTATCGATCCGGTTCTGATGTGTGCTGCCAACAGCGCTGGGGGCGTCATGGGCAAGATGGTGGATGCCCAATCCATCACAATCGCAACCGCAGCCACCGAGCAGGTCGGCAACGAGGGCACGATCTTTCGTTTCGTTGTCTGGCACTCCGTCGCGCTTGGAGCGATTGTCGGGATCATCGTCATGCTTTACGCGTATGTCTTCTCGCACGCCGTGCCGCATGGGCTGACGTTCGTGAAGTGAGAACAGCGCTGAAGTACAAGATTACGTTGGTGGAGTGACTTCCATTGTACTTTCCACATTGAACCCACCGCGATGCGGCTCAGCTTCGGGTGTATTCTGTCCTCCGGGAGGGGCTTCATGAAAGTTCTCAAGCAGTCGTCCTGGTTGGTCTTAATCGCCGTCGCTCTTACCTGGTCGGGACGCGTGAATGCTCAGGATCGCGATTACGGTAATCACGATCGTCGGAGTGGTGCATGCTTCTTTAAGGATGCCGACTTCCGGGGCGAAAGCTTCTGCGTCGATGCAGGACAACGGGCAGCGCAGGTCCCGGAAGGCTTCAGTGACCGGATTTCCTCAGTCCGCATGTTTGGGCGTAGCGAAGTTACCGTCTATCAGGACAGGAACTTCGGTGGACCCAGCTTGCGCCTGCGCGATGATGTCGCTAATCTGCAGAGCTATCAAGTCAGCCCCGGCCATAGCTGGAACGACAGAATCTCTTCCATCGCCGTGGGGGGAGGCGGGGGTTGGGGTTGGGATCACGACCGAGACCGTGACCATGACCATGACTGGGATCGAGATCGCGACTGGGATCGAGATCGCGACCGGGATCAGGATCGCGACCGGGATCAGGATCGCGACCGGGATCGCCGCGGCGGGGCCTGCTTCTACAAGGAAACCAACTTCCAAGGCGAACGATTCTGTGTGGATAAAGGGGAACGCGTAGACAACGTTCCGCCTGGATTCGGAGACCGCATCTCATCGATCCGCATCTTTGGTCGCACCGAGGTGACGTTATATCAAGACTCGAACTTCGGCGGTCATAACCTGCGTTTGCGAAACGACGTGAATAACCTGCAAAGCTACCAAGTCGCACCGGGGCATAGCTGGAACGACCGGGTTTCGTCGATGAAGGTGTATTGAGGTTTCATGAATCGGCGCTAGGCGCAACGAGATCTGCGTCCGAGCCTGAAATAAACGGGGCCGCTTTGGCCCCGTTTTACTTTTCAAGTTCTGCTCTTGGCCCAAAGGGCCACCTTCGTTTACCAAACCCTGCAAGCGTTGTCGTGCACCATCTTCTGCCCTTTCTGGCACCCGTAAGCCTGCCAGAACTCCGGCATGTTCGAGAGCGTGTTATTGACCCGATACCGCGGATAGGAATGCGGGTCCGTCAGCACCACCAGTCGCAAAAGCTCCGGACGGTACTCTGAACACCAACTGTAGGCGTAGGCCAGAAAAAATCGTTGGCGGGCCGTGATCCCGTCGCTATCCTTTGCGTCCAACTCCTTGCCATCGCGAGCCAAGGCCTCTTGCAGCGCCATGAAGGCGATATGGGTCCCGCCGTTATCGGCGGTATCTTCTCCTAGCGTCATCAGGCCATTTTGCTTGACCCCCGCTTCCGGGACCTCCTGGGTGTACTGATCGGAAATACATTTTCCGCGCGCTTCATATTCCTTGGCATCCGCCGCGGTCCACCAATCGCGCAGGTTACCCTTCGCATCGAACTTCCGCCCTTGATCGTCGAAGCCGTGGATGGTTTCGTGCCCGATGATGGCTCCGATGGCCCCGTAATTCACAGGATCATCCTTGCTCGGATCGAAATACGGCGCATGCAGAATACCGGCCGGAAAGTTGATGGTGTTGGTCGGCGGATCTTCGTAAGCATTGATGGTGGGCGGCGTCATGGTCCACTCGTTGCGGTCCACTGGAGTGCCAATCTTCGCTACCGAGCGTTGAAACTCATAAGCCGCAGTATGCTGCCGATTCGTCAGATAGTTTTCCCGTCCGATCTGTACGCTGGAGTAATCCTTCCATTTGTCGGGATAGCCGATCTTGTTCAAGGTGGCGTGCAATTTTTCCTGGGCCTGCTTCTTGGTCTCGGGAGTCATCCAGTCCAGCGCCTGGATATCTTTGTCCATCGCCGCCTCGACGTCCTCCACCAGCTTCAGGACGCGCTGCTTGCTTTCGGGTGGGAAGGCATGTGCTACATAAACCTGCCCAAGCGCTTCCCCCAGATTGCCATCAGTATTGCGCACACAACGCCGCCAACGCGGCTGAATCTGCTTCGCACCCACCAGGGTCCGCGCGTTGAAGTCGAAATTCTCGTTCACGAAGGCTTCGTTGAGGGTGATGGCATTTCCATGCAGCATTTGCCAGCGCAGATATGCTTTCCAATGGTCGACCGGATGCTTCTGCAGCATGCTCTCGAGGTTCTTGAAAAACTCTGGAGAAGTCACGATGTAATGCGGAGTCGCCGGCGCCTTCACCAGCGTCAAGTAGGTCTGCCAGTCAAAAGAAGGCGTTAGGGCTTTGACCTGTTCCAGCGACATCTTGTTATTGACGTTCTTGGGATCCCGCCGCTTGATCGGATCCATCGCGCTCTTTGCGAGTTCCGTCTCGATCGCAAGAACCGTAGCAGCGTCCGCATCCGCCTGCTCCGGCTTTTCTCCGGCGAGCACAAGTATGTTGTGGATATGCTGGACATATTTCTTGCGGATTTCTTTCGACTTGTCGTCGTCATCCAGATAGTAGCTGCGCCCTGGCAACCCCATGCCGCCCTGGTCGATCTGCGCCACATTAAGGGAAGCGTCATCGTAGTCGGTCTGCCCATTGAAACCCAGCAAAGCTGCGTTGGTCTCGTCATCCCCTTGCAGGTTCGCCCCCGGAATCGTCTGGTGGAGATGCGCCAGCACCTGCGCGATGTCTTTTTTGTTTTTCAGTTGCGCGATGCGGTCCAACTCAGGCTTCAACCATTCCTGGGTGTGTGCCTCGACCGTTTTGGTGTCCATGCACGAGTAGTAGTAGTCGCCGATTTTCTGCTCGTTTGGCGTCCGGCTCGGATCATTGGCGGAGGTCTTTTCCAGCGTTTGGAGTAAAACGGTCTCATTCCAGAGCTGGAGCGGGCCCCCCGGTCCCCAAGCTGCCTGATCCGCGGGAACGGGATTGTTCTTCAGCCACTTACCACACGCGTATTTGTAGAAGTCGTCGCAGGGCTTTATCTCCGGATCGGCGATCTTGACGTCAAACGGCTCGAGTTTCGGCAACTCGGTCGGCTTCTCGGGAGCTGTAGGAGAGGGTTGGCCATAGAGAAAAACTGTAGACAGCAAGGTAACTGCCAGAACCTGCAAAAGGCGCATAGGTTGCTCCTTTGGGATACGTAAATGATTACGAACTTCCAGGGTGGTTAGTTCGGCAAAGCGCATTTAGGATGTCGTCGAATTTCAGGGTCTGAACGGACCGCGGTGGGTTGGACGTGCGGGATTGTAAACCGTTACCCGCTTGATCTCACTACATTGACACGTTATGGCGTTCAGAGTACGGTGTTTGCAACTGTCCAGCCTTGAACAGCTTGCTTTTACATACGGACCACGTTACTACGGTGATCTAGAGCCCTTTGAGGGCTCGGGATATTCTTCTGGCCTTGGTTCATATCGCTATGAAAACCATCCAATCGAATCTCCGAACCGCGGCAAGCCGATACTTGGCTCTGGCCATGTTCTTAGCGTTGACTTCGCTCGTACAACCGTCCCTGGCGCATTCGCAGGCCACCAGGGCGCCGTTAGCGAAATCTACCATGGAAGCACGCTCCGCCTTCGCCACCAGCATCGAACACCAGCTACGGCAAGCCGGTATTGATGCACGAGTCCAACTGGACGGCGATCAACGCGATGTTTTGCACATCGAATGGCAGGGAGCCGCGCGACGCGACATCTACACCTTCGTCAACTCAGCGTCAGTGCGCAGCGGGGCACAGCCCATTGGCTTCCGGTCCATGGTCTTCACGAGCGGCGCACAACGGTGGGACTACGACCTCGCCAGAGAATCCATGGTGTGGAGTCCATCGCAGCTCTAACCGCCGATTCACTGAAAATCAAACAAGCAGCGGGACGTAGCCGCGGACCTCACGAGGTGGAGGTCGACGTTACCCGTGTGTGTTGGGAATGTTACCTGAGTGCCTAGCCTCCGCACTCAGTGACCGTTAAGCTTAATTCAAGCCCGATGTTTACCCGATCCATCCGCCATCTTCGAACGAGGCTGCTGCTCTCGTTGTTGGCAGTGGTGTTCCTGCTGACTGGAGCGGTTCTGGCACTTATCCAGGTGCGCATGCGGTCCCACGTACTGGAGGATCTCGCCACCAACCTGCACACGGAACTGACGGTATATAGCAAGGTCGAAGACGCCCGCCGACAACAGGCTGAACAAAGCGTGGCCCTCATCGCGAACTTACCCAGTCTGAAAGCGCTGATGTCAACCGGCGATATACCGACCATTCAGGACGGTTCGGAATCGATTCTCCGTACCAGCGGCGCGGATCTATTGCTTCTGGAAAGCGCTAGCGGTGAGTTGCTGGCGGTCCACTCCAAGTCAGAGGCTGTCCCAACCGCCAGCGGACGGTCGTTGTTGTCCGGATCGCACGGCAAACACGATTGGTGGCTGGTGGATGGCCATCTCTACTCCCTGCATTTTTCGCCAATTACTGCCGGAGCGGGCGCGGAGCGGAGATTCCTTGGCCGACTCGCCTTGGGTGAAGAGGTGACCACCTCAATCCATGGCCGGCTCAGAATCCCTCAGGGATGGTGCTCTGGTCTTTGAACGTGATGGAACGGTGTTGACAAGTTCGCTCAACCCCTCGCTCTGGCCAGATTTCCAGAACTGGCTCGCAAAATCAGCCAGCCTCGGACACCTGAACCAGGAACTGGACATCAGCGGCGAACGCTATCTCGGCAGTTTTATCGATTTGCCAGGCGATCACCCGATCCGTCTGTACTCCTTGAAATCGTACGATCAGGCCACCAGCTTCTTAGGCTCCCTGAACCAGATGCTGGTGATGCTGGGAGCAATCGCTGTGCTCACGGGCGCCGTGATGGGCTTCTTCCTGTCTCGACAAATCACTCGTCCTTTAGAGGACCTGGTCCACGCGAGCCGTCAGATGGAAAAGGGCGATTTCGAGTTCAACATTGAAGTGAACGGGCGCGACGAGGTTGCCGAACTCACGCGCGCTTTCGAGCAGATGCGGAAAAGCCTTCTTCTCTCCCGAGACGGAATGCTGCGTTCCGCGCGACTGGAGGCCGTTGGCCGGCTCGCCGGTGGCGTCGCGCACGACTTCAACAACCTGGTGATGATCATCAAGGGATACAGCGACCTACTTCTTGAGTCCGCTCCTGCAGAGAGTCGCCACCAGATCGAAGAGATCAAACGTGCCGCTGAACGCGCCAGCGGACTGACTAGCCAGTTGCTCGCATTCAGCCGCAAGCAAGTCGTCGAACCGCAGGTTCTGGATCTCAATCACTCTGTGCGCGGCATGCTCAAGATGCTTCGTTTGCTTTTGGGAGAGAACGTTGAACTCTTGACGAGCCTGTCGGACCAGATCGGCCGTGTAAAGGCTAACCCGGGGCAAGTCGAGCAGGTGATCATGAATCTCGCCGTGAATGCGCGCGATGCTATGCCCGGACGCGGCAAGTTGATCGTCGAAACACAGCCATGCACTTTGGACGAAGAATACGCCGCTCTGCATAGTGAAGTCGTTCCCGGGTCCTACGTGCTGCTGGCTGTCACCGACACCGGCTGCGGCATGAACAGCGAAACACTGGCTCACATCTTCGAACCATTCTTCACGACGAAGGAAGCGGGAAAAGGTACGGGACTCGGTCTCGCTACTGTTTACGGGATTGTGAAACAAAGTAAGGGACACCTCTCGGTTTACAGCGAGGTGGGCGTGGGCACTACGTTCAAAGTTTATCTTCCCGCGGTGGAGCAACCAGTTTCGACGCCTCAACCCGAACAAACTGGCGAGATCGCTCGAGGTCACGGCACGATTCTTCTGGTGGAGGATGAGGCTCCTCTGCGAGCCCTCGCAGCCAAGGCGCTCGAGCGTTCGGGCTATCACATTCTGCAAGCGGGAAGCGGGCTGGAAGCACTCGTAGTCGCGGATCGGCACCCGGGCAACATTGACGTTGTGGTCACCGACATCGTGATGCCGCGCATGGGCGGACCTGAAATGGTCGAGAAGCTTCGCCGCAAGCGCAACAGCTTTGCGGTTATCTTCATGTCGGGCTACACGGAGGCGGCCGCTCTTGAGAATGCCGGGATTGGCACGGATGCCATTCTCCTGAACAAACCCTTCTCGACCGAAACGCTAGTGCGTAAGATCCTGCAGGTGCAGGAGGCTGCGCCCTCGGCGTCCGACCCATTACCCTTGCCTCACCGTTCCTAAGTTGGCTGCCACGACCACCTCCAAGTTTTCGTCTTGCCCTTGAGGTTACCAGGATGTTATCTGTTCTCAGCCTCTGCTACGTTCCGGCGAAGGCTGACTTCCGGACACACATTTTGGTCGATCCCGCCAAACCGGGCGAACCACCTGAGAGCCACAGTCTGCTTGGGCCCGGCGTTTCCATCGCCGAGGCCGAAGATCCCCATCGTCCGAAGAAGGCGATGGGGTTTCGCGATCTGATCCTGTTCTACGTCGTCACCGGAATCAGCCTGCGTTGGATCGCCACGGCTGCCGCCGCCGGGCCGAGCTCGATCGTGATCTGGATCGGCGCCTGGCTGGCGTTCTACACGCCGCTGGCGCTTTCCGTTCTCGAACTCTCGTCGCGCTACCCCAACGAGGGCGGCATCTACGTATGGAGCAAGCGGGCATTTGGTGACTTTGCGGGTTTCATCACGGCGTGGACTTACTGGACCTGCAACCTTCCGTACTTTCCCGCCGTGCTCTATTTCGCCGCCAGTAATGCGCTCTACATTCGTCCGAATTCCTGGTCGCATCTGTCCAGCAACACTACGTTCTACATCGTCTTTTCGGTCCTCGCACTCACGGTCGCAACTCTTCTGAACATCTGGGGCCTGGACGTTGGCACATGGCTCCACAATCTCGGTGCCCTGGCTATGTGGATCCCGGTGGTCATCATCCTAACCATGGGCGCGGTCGCATGGCATCGCTTTGGATCTGCCACCTCATTCACAGTGCACTCGATGACCCCGCGCACCCATCTCAACGACATGATTTTCTGGTCGGTCCTGATCTACGCATTCGCAGGCTCTGAGACCGCTTCGCTGATGGGAGATGAAATCAAGAACGCGCGGCGCGCCATCCCCTGGGCGCTTTTTCTCGCCGGAGTCACGGTTACACTTTGTTACATTCTGGGCACCGTCGGCGTGCTGGTTGCGTTGCCAGCCTCGGAAGTGGGCAACCTTCAGGGATTGATGCAGGCAATTACAAGTACCGCTCACAAGGTGGGACTTGAGAGGCTCATCCCGTTTACAGCATTTCTGATTGCCCTGAGCAATGTAGGCGCCGCCGGCGCTTACCTTGCTGCTGTGGCTCGTTTGCCTTTTGTTGCGGGCATCGACCGCTTTCTACCGCCGGTGTTCGGCGCACTGCATCCCCGGTGGAAGACGCCTTGGGTCGGACTACTCACGCAGTTCGTCTTTGGAATCGTGTTCATCTTCCTGGGCCAGGCAGGTACCAGCGTCAAGGGTGCCTATGACGTGCTGGTGAGTATGGGCGTCATCACCTATTTCATTCCCTACTTGTATTTGTTCGCTGCGATGTACAAGTTGCAGTCCGAGCCCGCTGGACCCGACGTGATCCGAGTACCCTTAGGGAAGCCAGTAGCCAGGTTGGTTGCGGTCATTGGCTTGGTCACCACGACTTTAACGATTGGGATTTCCGTGCTTCCCCAGCCCGACGAACCCAACAAACTGCTTGCGGTGATCAAAATCGTGGGCTTGTCGGGATTGCTCGTCCTTATCGGCGTGGCAATCTTCTACGGCCCAAGAATTCGTCAAAGCTTAGCGGACCGCAGGAAGGGCTTTCGGTAAGAAGTACGATCAAACCGTCAATTCGTGGCAGGCGGCATGTTGCCCTGTTTGACAATCGACTTTAGTCCAAGGTTTCGAACCAACCGCAGCAAGGAATTTGGATGCAATCCCAGGATTTTCGCGGCGTCGACATAGTACCCGTTGGCTTGCTCCAACGCCTGCAGCACCAGTTGCTTCTTGTTCTCTTTAACTGCTCCTAGGTATTTCGCTTCCAGATTGGACGTTGAGGAAGAGGTCTCGAGCAACGCATCCGGTAAATCCTCGGGCAGGATTTCCTCCGCCGCGCCCAGAACCACAGCGCGCTCGATTGCGTTCTCCAACTCGCGCACATTGCCGGGCCAGTCATACTGCATCAGCACGGATTGTGCTGCCTGCGAAAGCCGTTTCTTGCGCACGTTGCACTTCTTGCTGGCCTTCCCTACAAAACTCTCCGCCAGCGCCGCAATGTCCTCGCGACGATCGCGCAAGGGCGGCGTCGTGATGGTTACCACGTTCAGCCGATAGAAGAGATCGCCACGAAAACTACCCCCTTGCACGCATTCGGGCAAGGTTCTGTTGGTAGCTGCTAATACCCGGACATCGGCCTTGATCGAACGTGTCCCTCCTACCCGCTCAAACTCACGTTCCTGTAAAACCCGCAGCAGCTTAGCCTGTAGCCCGAGTGCCAATTCGCTGATTTCGTCCAGAAACAGTGTTCCGCCGTCGGCAACCTCAATTTTCCCCTTCTTTTGCATGAGGGCTCCAGTAAAAGCTCCCTTTTCGTGACCGAACAACTCACTCTCCAATAACGACTCGGTCAATGCAGCACAATTAATGGCAACGAATGGACGCTCCGCACGCGGGCTGTTGGAATGAATTGCGCGCGCCACCAACTCCTTCCCTGTACCACTCTCACCCTGGATCAGAACTGTCGACGTCGTCGGCGCAACCCGCTGAATGACGTCTAAAATCTCGCGGATGCGGGGACTCGAGCCCACCATGCCGTGCTCCAAATCAATCTCGGCACGAAGGCTCCGGTTTTCTTCACGCAGTTCGTCCCAATGGCGGATGTTTTCCAGTGCAAGGCTGGTGAGATTGGCGACTCCGGTCATAACCTGCAAATGGTTCTGATCGAATTGCTGGTTCGTCTTTCGGCTGTCCAGATAGATGACTCCGATCACCTTGTCGGCTGCCGTCAAAGGCACACACACCAGCGAGCGGATCTGTAGGCTCTTCAGAGTTGGAGCCTTGGAAAAACAGTCATCCATGTCCACATCTCGAACCAGCAACCCAGCGCGCTCGCGCAACACACTCTGGACGACGCTGCGACTGACGCGCACCGGGCTTCCGGGACCTTCCACCCGATCCCAGGCAATCGCCGACTCAAGGTTTTCTGGGCCGTCGCTGAAATACAAAATCGCACCACGCTCCGCAGGTACTACGTCGAAGACCATGCCGAGCAATTGCCAGGTAAGTGCCTCTCGATCTCGAATGGACCCAATCCCGTTTGCAATCTTAAGCAGCGTATTCAGGTCCCGAGCCACTCGATCGGTTTCCGGCAGTTCCGCCGAAATTCGATCCGGCTGCAAGTAAATCGCATCTTCGGCATGGAGCAATGTTGGCGTGATTGAAAACTCCGCAGTCTCCGTCAATTCAACTTTGCTGCCTTGGGACTGTGTGATTTCCCCTTCCATCAGAAACACCAGTACCGAATCACCGATCGCCACCTGGTCGCGATGACGCAGTTCCTGCTCGTTAATTCTCTTTCCATTTACGAGCGTTCCGTTGCGGCTGCCGAGATCACAAATTGTGACCTGCCCATCGACACGACGAATCGCGCAATGTTGCCGGGACAATGCCGGATCCGTAATCCAAAGATGATTCGTCGGCTCACGCCCAATTGAGACATCACGGGCAACCGAAACACTGCGGTCCTTCAACGGGCCGGAGATGCCTACGAGTTTGGGATGGCCGTTGGTGGAGGAAGTCATAACGCAACCTGTATCTCGATCCTTTAGCACACTTGCGTTACTGATGCACGCGCGTTTTTGTAGAGACATGGGCCTAACCTTAACCGAACGGCGAATGCCGTTAACCTATGGGTTAGTGAAAACCAGGGCTCGTACGTTGCAAACTCGACCTCGAAATGTCCTGCCGAAACCAATACTTCAGTAAATCAACAACTTGCACATGACGCGACGATCGCTCCACGGCGGATCGCGCTTGGCATGCGGCGTGCTTTACCTAAGGCGACTTCGGTGATCAACACCGTCGCAGGGTGTGGGGACGGGCAGAACAAAAAGACATGAAGCATTGGGGTCCCGTAGTTGGCCGATCCCGCTCAGCTTCCGCCGTTCTCGCTACGAGGAGGGATTGTGAAAAAGCAAGTTCTTACTATCGTCAGCGTGCTGAGCCTGGTGTTGGCCGCCGGATCGGCATTCGCGCAGACCACCAAGGTCCAAGCCGACATTCCGTTCAACTTCGTCGTCAACAATGCCACCATGCCGGCGGGCACGTACATGTTCTCGAGCGTCGGCATCGGCGGCACGCTCTTGATTCGCGGGAACCACAACAAGGCCGTCAAGATGGTAAATGCGAACTACGCGCAATCGGGCGCACCGTCTGCGCGCACCAAGCTGGTGTTCCGCTGCTACGGGACGCGCTACTTTCTGTCACAGATTTGGACAGAGGGCAGCAATCGGGGTCGCCAGTTGTCGAAGACCGCCGCCGAGTCTGAGGTCGCGATGGACTTCAGTCCGCACGACGTGATTTTGGTCGCGTCTTTACGCTAAGGGTGGAGCAATAAGGGGCAACACCCGAAGCGCTCTGGGGGAGGGGCACACGAACCGTGTGCCCCGGTTTTTTGCGGACGAAAAGGGCACGGAGAATTCATTGTTCCGAATCCATCTTGTTTCATTTTTGGCGCGCTGTGTTACACGGGAACGGCGGTCTTGCGCGGTGGGCTGAAGAAGGGCAACTTTACTACGGTCGCCGTCGTCTTCAATCGCCGAGCCTCGATCGTCAATTCCATCTGTAGTTTTGTTCCGGGCTTGGAATGCGCGGTCTCCACACTCGCCAGGGCGATCAACTTCTTGAGGAGCGGCGAGAACGTGGTTGTCGTTGCTTTTCCCATCTGCTTGTCGCCCACATAGATGGGCACGGGAACTCGCGAAGCCTGAGTGGGAGCTGCCGGAGTCAAGCCAAACTTGTCGTGCTGCTCTTCCACCTCCACCCAGTCCACTTCCAGTCCAACCAACTGGCGTGACACACCATTTCTTTGGTCGTTTTGCAAAGCCCGCTTTCCGATAAAGTTTTCCTTATCGAGGTGCACCATCTTTCCGAAGCCCAGTTCGTATGGGGAAAACTTCTGCGCCGGAATCAGCGCTTTCTTGGAGCTGGTGTAATCGACTTCAATGAGCAAAAGCCCTGCTTCCACGCGGGCGACATCGAGCGCCAGCATCCCAGCCGCATGTATATCGAATTGCTTGCCCTTCTCCATCAGTGCATCCCATACTTTCACGGCGTCTTGCCAAGGAGCCCAGATTTCGTAGCCCAGGTCTCCCGTATAGCCGGTGCGCGAGATGTCTACCTTCACGCCGTTGATCCGGCCGTGAGTCACGCGGAAATACTTAAGATTCGCGATGTCCGCATCGGTAACGGTCTTCAGCAGCTTGCCCGAGGTCGGTCCCTGTAGCGCAAGGGCGGCCACCTGCTCTGAAATGTCCTCAATTTGGACATCCATGTTCAAACCGTTCTGCCGAAACCAGCGCAAGCTTGGATCGGCGGCTGTCCACCGATAGACATTCTCTTCCAGTCGCGAGATGGTGCCGTCATCGATCACCTTGCCGTCTTCATCGCACCAGCAGCAATAGATCACCTGACCCACGGAGACCTTGTTGATGTCGCGCGTGATTACACGGTTGACGAGCTTCGTCGCATCCCTGCCGGTGATCAGATACTTGTAAAGTGGGGAGATGTCGATGGCCGCACAAGCGTTGCGAATGGCGTTGTACTCATGCTCGTGATGGACTTCGTAGACACTGACGGTGTAATACCCCGACCATTCGCGATAGTTCAGGCTGTGACAGAGAGGAAATGTTCGTTCGTGAAATGCAGTTCCGATGGGCAAGATGATCCTCGATCGTGTTCTTTGGTGAGCCTTCGTGTCCTTGGTGGTTAGTGCTGACGCAAGGAAAGATCCAAAGTGTTCGCTAGGTCCGACGCTGGATTATATTCATCCGCCCGCTCGCCCAGCAATCTTAAAACCCTGTTGACTCGTAGTCACGGCGCTCTTGCAAGTCTAGAGACAAGAAGACAAGTTACCAGTAGAATGGCAGGTCGCTTGATTTCGTGATTCAACCATGACATCTCCATGGAGTGTTATCCGTAAGTGGACCGTCCTTCCCAGCGGACTCTGATCAGCGCCCGCGCGCAGTCATGTCTTCGTCGCTAACCTCTCATCTCAGCACGCTTGGAAGCTAAAGGCTAGGGTCCAAATGGCTAAAGCATACGATGTCATCGTGATCGGCGGAGGCCACAATGGCCTTGTCAACGCCGCCTACCTGGCGAAAGCTGGAAAAAAGGTTCTCGTGCTGGAGCGCCGCCACGTGCTCGGGGGCGCAGCCGTCACCGAAGAAGTATTCCCCGGCTTCAAATTCTCGGTTTGCTCCTACGTGGTGTCCCTATTACGGCCGGAGATCATCCGCGATCTTGATCTGCCTCGTCACGGTCTGGAAATCCTGCCACTCGATGGGACATTCACACCCATGCCGAGCGGCGATTATCTCTGGCGCGTCAACGACCACGGCAAGACCCATCGCGAGATTGCGCGACACTCCAAGCTCGATGCCGAGGCCTACGACGAATTCGGCAAGGCCATGCAGGCCATGTGTCGCTTTGTGAAGCCGATTCTCGGCATGGTGCCACCTGATCCAGCCACCCTCAATCCAAAGGAACTGATGAAGTTGCTCTTCATCGGCCGCCGCTTCCAGGACCTTCCTAGCGGGGACAAATACAACCAGGTGCAGTTGATGACCATGAGCGCGATCGACTTCCTTGATCAGTGGTTCGAAACCGACGTGCTCAAGGCCACCATGTCCGCCTCCGGGATCATCGGAACATTTCTGGGAGTGCGCTCCCCTGGGACCGCCTACGTCCTCCTACATCACTACATGGGCGAAATCGACGGAGCCTTCCGGGCCTGGGGATTTGCCCGCGGTGGTACCGGCGCTATCTCGAATGCGATTGCCGACGCCGCCCGCGAAGCTGGCGTAGAGATTCGCACACAAGCCCCCACCGCGAAGATTCTGGTCAAGAACGGAAAAGCGAAAGGAGTAGTTCTCGGCAGTGGCGACGAGATCTACGCTGACATCGTGTCTTCCAGCGTCGACCCCAAGCACACTTTTATAGACTTTATTGACAAAGGAAATATCGCCGACGATTTCCTCGACGAAGTGCGGCGGTATAAGTACCGCGGCTCCTCCGGGAAAGTGAACCTCGCTCTCGATGGACTGCCGAATTTCAAGTGCATGCCAGGCGAAGGAGCGCATCTGCGCGGGGCAATGTCGATTTCGCCCAGCGTAGAGTACATGGAGCGCGCCTACGACGATGCGAAGTATGGCCACTTCTCCCGGCGTCCTTATATGGACATGGTCATACCGTCGCTGACAGATCCCTCGGTAGCACCTCCCGGCAAGCATGTGATGTCCTGCTTTGTGCAATACGCACCCTACAAACTTGCGCCCGGTTTGAACTGGGATACCGAGCGCGATCATTTCGGCGACACGGTGATCGACACAATCGCTGAATACGCGCCAAACATCCGCGACATCATTCTGCACCGGCAGGTGGTTACGCCTCTCGATCTGGAACGCGAGTTCGGGCTGACCGAAGGCAACATCTTTCAGGGCGAGCTTTCACTGGAGCAACTCTTCTTCCTGCGACCGGTCGCAGGATGGGCGCAGTTCCGCACGCCCATCAAGAATCTCTATATGTGCGGATCGGCTACACATCCGGGCGGTGGCATCATGGGCGCTCCCGGCCGCCTCTCCGCGCTCGAGATTCTCAAAGACATCAAGGGGGCTGCCTAGACCATGGCCGAGAAACGCGACGTCGTCATCATCGGTGGCGGTCACAACGGCTTGGTCACTGCTTTCTACCTGGCCAAGGCTGGATTCAAGCCGCTTGTGCTTGAGCGCCGCGCGCAAGTCGGCGGAGCAGCCATTACAGAAGAGTTTCATCCTGGTTTCAAGTGCTCCACCCTCGCGCATACCACGGGACCGATTCGTCCCGACATCCTGCGCGACATGCAACTCGAGAAGCATGGCCTGAAGCTGGTCACGCCGGAGGTGGGCGTCGTTTCGCTTACCCCCGATGGCCGCGCGCTCTGCCTCTACAACGACCCCAAGAAATCTGCACAAGAGATCGCCAAATTTTCCGAGAAGGACGCTGCCAAGTATCCGGAATTGCAGGAATCCATCCGCAAGATGGGCAGCGTGATCGGCGACGCACTGAGGCTCACCCCACCAAACATCGACGATCCGAGCAAGACGGACTTGTGGGGCATGTTGCAGACCGGACGCGCCCTTCGCAAGCTCGGGAAGAAAGATCTGTATCGCCTTCTTCGTTGGGGACCAATGGCCGTCGCCGACCTGGTCGCTGAATATTTCGAGACCGACCTGCTGCGCGGGACCATTGCTGCGCGGGGAGTATTCGGAACTTTCTTCGGACCATGGTCCGCGGGCAGCGCCCTCGTGCTGCTGCTACGGGGAGCGGGAGATTCACATCCCGCGGGTTCAGCTCACTTCGCTGCTGGAGGCATTGGCTCTGTCACGCAAGCGATGGCTGCAGCGGCAAAAGCAGCCGGAGCCGAAATCCGCACCAATGCGGAAATTGCTGAGATTCAGGTGAAAGACGGGGTCGCCACCGCGGTTGTGTTGAAATCCGGCGAAGAGATTCCCGCGAAGGCCATCATCTCCAATGCCGACCCCAAGCGTACGCTACTCAAATTGGTTGACCCGACCCATCTATCACCTGACTTCGCACAGAAACTGCAGCATTACCGCATGATGGGAACAGTAGCGAAGGTCAATCTGGCCTTAAGAGCACTCCCGAACTTCACTGCCCTTCCAAATGGCAAGGGCGCTGCGCTCTCCGGTCGAATTCAGATTAGCCACGGCATTGACTATCTGGAACGGGCGTTCGATGAATCAAAATACGGAGATTTTTCGAAGCAGCCATATCTGGAAGTGACGATCCCGTCCCTCACTGATCCGACGCTCGCCCCCAGCGGCCAGCACGTGATGTCCATCTATATGCAGTACGCACCCTATAAACTCAAGGGCGACTGGGAAACTCAGCGCGGTGCGCTGGGTGATACGGTAGTGAAAACGTTGGCGCAGTATGCGTCCAACTTGCCGGACCTGGTGCTCTCCCGGCAGGTCATCACCCCCAAGGATCTGGAGGACATGTACGGCCTCACCGCAGGTCAGATCTTTCACGGCGAATTGGCGCTCGACCAGTTCTTCACCATGCGACCACTGCTAGACTGGGCGCGGTATCGCACACCGCTTCAGCACCTCTATCTGTGCGGAAGTGGAACTCATCCCGGCGCAGGCTTGACGGGTGGCTCGGGAGCGAACGCTGCACGCGAGATACTGAAAGATCTGAAGAATCGATAGGCCGCTGAATTAGGAAGTGGCCTGCTGCCGCCTCGCGAGCCTGTCAGGAATTCAATGTCTATGAAGACCAGCGCGGTGCTCTTGATCAGTTGTCCCGACCGCAAGGGACTGGTAGCGACGGTCTCGGACTTCATCTACAAACACGGCGGCAACATCCTGCACACCGACGAACACACCGACGCAGAGTCTGCCTGGTTTCTGATGCGCGTGGAGTTTGACCCTGCCGACTTCGACATCCCACTCTCGCAGGTCGCCCAGCAGTTCAGTCCGATTGCGCGGAAGTTCGACATGGATTGGCGTCTGGCGCAACCGGGTGAGCGCAAGAAGATGGCGATCCTGGTTTCGAAGTACGACCATTGCCTGGTCGATTTGCTGTATCGCCACAAAGTCGGGGAACTGAACTGCGATATCCCCCTGATCATTTCGAACCATGCCGACAATCAGCCGATCGCGAATTTCTATCAAATTCCATTCTTCATCGTTCCCGTCTCCAAAGAGAACAAACGCGAGGCGGAGCAAAAGCAGATCGCACTCATCCGCGAGCACAATGTCGACTTCACGGTCCTGGCGCGCTATATGCAAGTGCTGTCGAACGAGTTCGTCGCGACCTTTCCGCATCGCATCATCAACATCCACCATTCCTTCCTGCCGGCGTTCGTGGGCGCGAAGCCGTATCACCAAGCCTTCCAGCGCGGGGTGAAACTCATCGGCGCAACCAGTCACTACGTTACCGAAGTACTCGACGATGGCCCGATCATCGAGCAAGACGTGGTACGAATCTCTCACCGCGACTCTGTAGAAGATCTGATCCAGAAGGGGCGCGACCTGGAAAAGGTCGTACTCTCGCGAGGCGTGCGCTGGCACATCGACAATCGCGTCCTGCTATACGGCAAGAAGACGGTCGTGTTTGATTAGCGAAGTACCTCGAGCGGATAGCCGCATCCAAGCGTCCTATAATCAACAACTTACATGCTAGACAGATTTTGGGGACTACCTTCGGCCCTCGTTCCGTTGAGGTAATGGTCCTACGCGAATCGAGGCGCGGCATCTGGCTGGAAAGCAAAGAGTTCTCAACGTGAAAGTGCGTGCACTGAAGTAAGGTTTCGTTTTCATAGACCTCGGTTACCCTTTCATTACCGATAGTTGTGAGCTCAGGTCGGTGTCTGTGAGGAGTACGCCCTTGGTCGAAGACCCGAAGTGGGAGTTGTCCATCCTGGCGAACGTGAGCGGCTTCTACCAGAAGCTGCTGCGCGACTACCTACAGGGCGAGCTCCCGGTACATCCTGGACTGGAGAACGAGGCCATTCATCAGGCCAACTCCGACCTCCGCGAAATCCTCGGCAAAATGCACCGCTGGCTGCAACTGCTCGACATGGCAATAACGCCTTCGATGGTTCGACAGTCTCTGACCCCCGATACCGACCCCGAGATCGCCGAGGCGCTGATGCGCTATTACACGCGCAAGCGCGACTTCACGGATACCGATCGCGACAAGACCGACTTGGTCGTGACTTTTCTGTACCGCCATCCGCGTGTTCCTGGTCAGTGGGAGCGCAGTGGCTATGGACTCGATGGAGCGTTGCCCCTTTCGCCCTTTGAGATCGCATTGATCGAAATTCTTGCCGACTCCGACACTCCCCTTCTCCCCGAAGAGCACGTTCAGTTGCTTCGAGAGTTCGAACCGTTGCGCGAGCAGATTCTGGGATTCCCGAACTTCAATGCGTTGATTGATTCGGGAATCCTTTCGCGAGTGCGGGAGTTGAAGAAATCATTTGGGCGCTCCTTTTCTCATCCCGGTGTGTTGGCCACGATCGCTCCCTACAATGTCGTGATGGGCGGACGATTCGATGAGCTCTTCCATGCAGCCATCTCTGAAATCAAGAATTTTGCACGCGCCGTGGAAGATCTGGGCGGCAGCATTTTGAGCAATGTCGACGGCGTGGACGTCACGGTGGAACATGTTCAGGCGCTGGAAGAACGAGAGTTGCTGAAGATCGATTATGTGGACGCGTTAGATAAGTTTCGCCGCGTATCGAAGCTCAAGAAGGAGATCGATAAGCGACCCCGAATTCGTCGTGCTGGTCCTCCCGCCGCTGTTGCAAGAACCGCAGGCGGAGCCGCCGCCGCAGCGAAACCTGCACGCACAGGATCAAAACCGGCGACGCCGCCCAGATACCTGGCCGTTCCCGTTACGGCGCAACAGCTTTCGTTGGAGGAAGCCAAACTACGCCGAGTCGAGGAATCGATCCGGATCTTCGTGCGGGTGGCGGATCCAAAGTTCCGCCAGGTTGTGCCGATGCGGTTCTTTAATCTGAACCTGACGCCGGCCGAGGTAGAGGCCTATTGTGCCGATTACTTGGAAGAAAAGAGCCTGCGCGCCGAAGTCGGGCAAGCTTTGCTGCGGAGCGTTGCCGTCATCGCACGCATGCAGACGGAAGTGGAAGAACTGAAACGATGCCAACCAGCCACGTCCCTGTGGAAACTGCGTGCCGACGCGCTAATGGTGCTGTTGGAGGTCGCACGATCGGTGCATGACGCTGGGGAAAAGGTCGTGACCCGCGCCCAGAATGCCGGGGACATACACGCCGACGCCGTACGAGCCTCGATGCAGAAGCTTCGCGATAGGGCCGAATTTGTCGTGAAGACGCTGGCAGTCGCCTAGTTCTTTGGAACTTCTTGCAAAGCAAAAAACCGGGCTTTCGCCCGGCTTGACGGGCGAGGACGCCCGTCGCTCCACTTTCTGGAAAACTAGTTGATGTCGAACTGTTCCTCGTGCAGCGCGGGATCAGACTTCACGATGATGGTGCGCTTGGTCAGTTCTTCCATTTCATTCAGCCAGCGGCCATTTTGGTTCTTCAAGGCCTTGGCGACTTCCGGATTCACGCGCAGCATCACGTCCTGCCGGTCGAGGTGCTTGGCCATCTTCCGCATTTCGACGTAAATCTCGTTGCACACGGTCGTCACCGACTTCACAAAGCCCGTAGCTTCGCAGTACGGACAAGGCGAGCCGATGGTGCGCTCCAGCGATTGCTTGACCCGCTTGCGCGTGATTGCAACCAGTCCGAAATCGTTAAACTGCAGGACTTTCGATGGCGCGCGATCGTTGCGCAGCTCTTCCTCCAATGCTTGCATGACTTTCTGGCGGTTGCGGCGCTCGTCCATGTCGATGAAGTCGATCACGATAATGCCGCCCAGATCGCGCAAACGAATCTGGCGGACGATCTCCTTGATCGCATCCACGTTGGTCTTGACGATGGTGTCTTCCAGCCGGGCCGTCTTGCCGACGTATTTGCCAGTATTGATGTCGATCGCGACCAGCGCTTCAGTCTGATTGATGACGATGTAGCCGCCACTTTTCAGCCAGACTTTTGACTTGAGCGCCTTGTCGATTTCCTCTTTCAGACCGAACTGTTCGAATAGCGGCGTTTCCTTGGTATAGAGCTTCACGCGCCGAACCAGCGCGGGCTGGAAGCGGTTGGCAAAGCGCAAGATGCGCTCGTATTCCTGTTCCGTGTCGACCCAGATCGCGGAAAAATCCGATGTGACCTGGTCGCGAAGCACGCGCTCGACGACATTCAGATCATGGTAGATGAGCGCAGGGGCTTTGGAGTCTTCTGCACGGGTCTTGATTTCCTGCCAAAGGCCTTTCAGGAAGCGAATATCCGCGCGCAGTTCGTCCTCGGACGCTCCTGCGGCGGCCGTGCGTACGATAAATCCACCCTGTCCGTTCTCGCGTTCGCTGATTATGATGCGCTTCAGGCGCTGCCGTTCCTCATCAGACGATATCTTTCGAGATACGCCGGTGTGGTTGACCGTAGGCATGTAGACCAAAAAACGTCCCGGTAACGCGATATGACTGGTGATGCGGGCGCCCTTCTTGCCGATGGGCTCCTTGGCGATCTGGATCAGAACTTCCTGTCCTTCCTTCAGCAGATCGCTGATCTGCGGAACCGGAGAGTTTTCACGACGCGGTGAGCCACCACCGGAACGAAACCGGCGTCCACCGCGGCGTCCGCGACGGCGATCGAATTCAGGACGGCGCGCGCGCTGGGTGTATCCCGCGGTACCAGCGGGTGCGCGAACTTCCACTCGGGCATCCACGGTACCGTTGCCGCGGGCCTCTGCTTCAAGAAGAGCTTCGGCTTCCGCCTGCGCGTCTTCAATTTCAGCTTCCTCGCCATCTTCTTCCGCTTCTTCTTCCGTCTCGCTTTCGCCAGTAAACGCTTCAACTGGCGCGGCTGCGGGCGCTTCTTCACCAGTGGTGGCGATATGCTCCGACTCTTCCACAGCGGTGTACGCCGGGGGCTCGCCCGTGGCGGCGATCTCGAGCGTACGCGGCGAATGATAGTCTTCTGCGGCACTCGTCTCTTCTTCTAACTCCTCGAAAGTGGCGTCTTCTTCGAGATCCTCGACGTACGATGTGAGATCAGCTTCTTCTTCCTCAATGATTTCCTCTTCTTGAACGGCGCTTGCGGAGCTTCCGTACGTTGTAGGCGGATCGCTGGGGGCGCTGACCTCCGACGTGGCGGAAGCGTCGACAATCGATCGAGCCTCGGGTTCACGGGAGGTCGGGTCAGTCTCCTCTGCAACCGACTCGTCGCCATCTTCTCGCTCAGTGAATGTGGCCCTCAAGTTCATCCGGTCTTGAAGAGCGTGCTCGCGCTCCCATTCCTGGTGAGTTGCTTCCTCATGGTGATCGAAGTCGCCGTGCTGTTCGTGCAAAGGCTCGGTCAGCCCGGTGGCGAAGAGGGGTTCATCTTCCGGAAAACCGTTCACGACCGGTGCGGGGTGAACCGGGGATGCGGGCACCCCCAAGGCATTCGTCGCCGACGCCGAGGGCTGCTGCGCCAATCGTTGGTACTTTGAGATCGATTCCCCTGGCAGAATGATGGGCTGATATCCAGGCGGCGGCCCATAGTCAGGGGTGCGCGAACGGGTTGGCGCCGAAGGAGCACTGGATGCGTCGGCAGCAGCAGAACGGGCAAAGCGTTGTTCAGCTGGCGCTCGCTCATTGCGATCATTTCGTTCGTAATGGTCATCCCGTTCACCGCGACGCCCACGACGGCGTCGTCGTCCACGCCAACTTCCACGATCGCCTCCCCGATCCCGAGGCTGGCTATCGCTGTTGCCGGGTTCAGCAGAAGTTGGCGCTGCCGATGCGTCTTCTGTCGTTTCTTCCGTAAATGGCTCTGATTCGATTACGTACGACGCACCTTCAGCGGGCTGGGCAGGCGCCATCTCCGCACGCGGCTGCGGCGGACGGCTCTCCTGCACGGGAGGCCGATTCGTCGGCACGACCTCGGTGAGGTCTTCGTCGTGCTCTTCGAGTTCCATGAAATCGGAAACATAAAGGAACGCGTCGCGTTCCAGGCCGATGTCGACGAAAGCCGACTGCATGCCGGGAAGCACTCGCGTTACACGTCCTTTGTAAATGGATCCCGCCAGGGTGTATTCGTTTTCGCGTTCGAGGTAGATTTCGGCGAGCTGGTCATCCTCGACCAGACCCACTTTGGTTTCGTGAGGGGTCGAGGTTACAAACAATTCTTTTGTCATTCATACTCCGGGTTGTGCGGGCCATTTCAGGGCCGGCAGGTCACCGGAAGAAAGACAGGGAGAGCAGGGGAGGATCGAGCGTCGCGATGGGTACCGGTCCACTGACTAGTGGGCCTGCCTCCTGGGGAATGCCCCAGAAGCGAATCCTTTGCGGAAGCTTGGGAATCTTTTGCACTTATCGCAATCTGCGTTCTCGCCGGGGTTGTGACCGCTCTCTCCTCAGTGGGGAGGGGGCCGTTTCCCGCCCAGCAGCGCTTGCCGTAATCCTGCCCGGCCTCTAACTCTCTTTCTGGCCGGTGTGTGCCCTCTTTACGCGAGGGCGATCGTAATCTTGTTTTGCCGCTTTGGCCAGCGCGGTGAAGCTGCCTTGCCGGTCGTCGTCCTGTTTCAGTTCACGAAGCGGCGCATACGGACGTTCATCACCAAGCCCAGCGCCAAGAACATAAACAGGACAGAAGACCCGCCATAACTCATCAAAGGCAAGGGTATTCCGGTGACCGGCATAAAGCCGACCACCATGCCAACGTTGACCAGAATATGGAAGCTAAGCACAGCCACCACACCCATCACCACGAACGTTCCGGCGCGGTCGGGCGCCGTTTGAGCGTTCTGGGTCAACCGCATCAGCACAATGAAGTATAACAGGAGCACCCCCAGGGCTCCTACGAATCCATGTTCTTCGGCAAAAGCCGCGAAAATAAAGTCGGTTTGGGGCACGGGCAGATAGGAAAGATGAGTCTGGGTGCCGGTTCCTCCCCACAATCCCCCCGACCCCACAGCAATCAGCGATTGGATGACCTGGTACCCCGAGCCCTGCTTGTCCGCCTCAGGCTCGATGAAGCTCACCAGGCGATCCTTCTGGTAGGGCTTCAGTTTATGCCAGGCTAGGGGCATCATGAGCCCTGCCAGCAGCACGACGATTAAGGCCTGCTTGGCACGCAAACCGCCTAGGAAAAGTCCCATAATCGCAATCGGCATGTAGGTCAGCGCCGTGCCCAAGTCCGGCTGGGCCAGAACCATCAGCATGGGCACGCCGACGATCGCACCCGCCTTGATGAAGTCGGTCCACGTTAGCTCCCTCTGGTGCATGTCGGCGAAGTACTTGGCCACGGCCAGGATCAGGATCAGCTTCACCCATTCAGAAGGCTGGAAGTGCTGACCACCGGGCATTTTGATCCAGCGGCGCGCTCCCAGATACTTCTGGCCAAATACCATCACGGCCATCAGGGAACCAATGGCGCCGATGTACATCCAATGAATCTTGTCGAGCAGGGCCTGATAGTTCAGCAGGCTGAAAAGGAACATGCCGGCGACCCCGCCACCGATCCAGTAGAGCTGCTTGATATGGGCGCCGGCAAACTTGGTGTGCGCGGTGGCGCTTTGAATCTCCATCACGCCCAACCCACAAAGCAGCAGGACGAACGTCAGCAACAACCAATCAAAATCGCGATATGAGACATATCTTGACATCGGATTTCAGCTCTCAGTTCATTCCTGGCGCAGCTGCTGCCGCCGGCACTTTCTGCTTTGAAGTCTCCACTGAGAAGTGGCCGGCTCCGAGATCGTGATGGCCGTCGGCGGTCGGTTCGTCCCAGACGGCGCTGATTTCCGCGTTGCCCGTCTTGCCAGCGATCTTGGTTGGCTGCCGGCGTTGTTTTTCGACATAGGCCTTGATGACCTGCGCGACCGTGCGGGCGGCCAAGTACCCGTGCTCGCCTTCCTCAAGCAGCGCACATACCACAATGTCTGGATTGCGTCTGGGCTCCACGCCCACGAACCAGCCATTGTCCTTGAAGTTCTTCCCAGCCGCGCCTAGCCTCGCTTTTAAAGCATTGCTGATGGTCTGTGCGCTGCCTGTCTTGCCGGCGAAATCAATTCCCTGCAAGTGGGCGCTGGGCGCTGTTCCGCCCGGATTGACCACTCCGGCCATCGCGTCTGTAATCACCTGCCAGTTGTTGGGGTCCAGTGGAATGTGCGTCTGGTCCGGGACGTTGCTCGCTGGAATCACATTGGGAGGGAACTCAGTTGGATTCACAACGTGGGGGCGCACCAATACTCCACCGCTGGCAATCGCACCAATCGCGCGAGCCATCTGAATGGGGGTCACCGCTACCGCTCCCTGACCAATTCCAACGGAGATGGTTTCACCCGCATACCATTTTTGTTTGAAGTTGCGGATCTTCCATTCTTCCGACGGCATCACGCCCGTGACTTCCTGGGGCAGGTCGACCCCAGTCTTTTGCCCCAATCCGAAAGCGGTCGCGTATTTAGCGATGCGATCAATTCCAAGCTTTTCCGCCAGAGTGTAGAAGAACACATCACAAGACTGATAGATGGCCTTGCTGATATCGGTGGGCCCGTGAACGCGATGTTCTGCAACTACCCAGCACTTGAAGTAGCGCCCGTAGAATGTTGCGCCACCGCCGCAGTTCACATGCATGTCTTCGGCGATGCCTTCCTGCATTCCGGCGGTAGCCATGATGATCTTGAAGGTCGAGCCCGGTGCGAGCTGAGCCTGGATCGCCTTATTCAGCAACGGATGGTCATCGTCATTGACCAACTTGTTCCACTCTGTCCGTGAAATGCGTACAGAGAAGTCGTTGGGATTGAATGCCGGACGGCTCACCATGGCGAGGATCTCGCCACTGCGCGGATCCATTGCGACGATCGCGCCATTCCGGTCGCCCAACGCTTGTTCGGCAGCGATCTGCAGGTCGACATCGACTGTGAGCTTGATTGGTGTGCCGGGAATTGCGGCCGTTTCGTCGAGGCGTCCCACTTCCCTTCCGCGACTATTCACCAGAGCGCGCCGCGATCCGTTCTTGCCCATCAGAATCTGGTTGTACTGCTTCTCCACCCCAGAGACGCCCACGACATCGCCCGAGTTGTAGAGCTCAAACTGGGGCTGGTTGAGCATGTCTTCGGTGACTTCGCCCACGTAGCCGATCAGGTGCGCCATGAACCCGTTGCGCGGATACAGGCGGCGGTGCGCCATGATCGTGTCAAGTTCCGGTAACTCGTTCTTGTGCGCCTCGATGAAGGCCAACTCATCAGGCGTGATGTCGTCTTTCAGAAAAATGGGCTGGTACTGCGGCATGGACATGAACTTGCGAATCCGCTCGTGCACTTCTTTTGGATCGAGGTGCAGGCCTTTCGCAATCACGTCGGCGTCTGCATTCAGATCGCGCGTGGAATCGCGCAGCAAAAGTGCCGAAAACGATGGGTAGTTGTCTACGATCGTGCGTCCTTCCCGGTCCAGAATCTTGCCACGCGGAGCGAGGATGGGCACGTTGCGAATCCGATTCTTCTCGGCCAGTTGGGCGTACACATCGCTTTGCATCACCTGGAGACGCCATAACCCGTAGGCAAGAATCATGAAGATGATGAGGATGATGTACTGCACCGCCGTCAGGCGTATCGCCGATACTTTTTCGTCGCGACCAAACATAGAAAGGCAGGCCTTAGCTATTCGTCGTTAGCTGTTAACGCTGTTTCGCTTGCGTATGTAGCCAACCTTGCGGTTCCTCGATTTCTCCAAACAAAACCGCACTTCCAACTTATTGTCTCGCCGTTCGAAAGAAGTTGCCAACAGCTATCAGCCAACGACCATCAGCCATTACGTTCTTTGCTTGAACCGGTCCAACGCGAGGAATATGAACACGCCGACTACTGCATTCGCCAAGGCCGCTCCTAACTCATGCGGCCAGCTCCACTGCACGCTCAGCGCCACCATGCCACGCGCCACTACGAAGTAGACAATCTGATGCACTACGTAGAACACCAAGGTCACAAGTAACCGGGCACCAGCATTTTCGACATCTAATTTCACGCCCAGCGAGGACGCGCCATATCCGACCACCGTCTTGGCGATGCCATAGATCCCAATCTGCAGGCCGGTCAAAGCGTCCTGAAATAGCCCAATGGCCGCACCGGTCAAAAGTCCCGAGACCGGGTTCCTCCGCGCAATTGCGAAAAAGATCGTCACCAGCAGAGGCAGGTCGAATATGGCGAAGAACGGAAATTGCCGCGGTAACCATGCCTGAAGAAACAGCGCTGTTACCGGTACCAGCACGGTGAACGGCACACTGAACCGGTAAACTTCGACTTGCTCGCCAGATGTGTAGGTAATCGGCACGTTATTGTGGTCCGTTCTGTGGCTTGGGATCGGCCGGAGGGGATGCCGGCTTCGGCTTTGGGCGCGGCCGAAGTCTGCTCTGCGACTTTGGTGGGCGCAGGCGCTGGCTTGTGCTCATTGGCAGTCTTCAGCGCGACCGGTGGAGGCTCGGTTGCCGCAGTTGAATCACCAACCAGACCTGGTTTGCGCGGCGCACCGGCCTGAGTCCGGACAACCGGAGCCCCAGCACCCTCCCCGGTCTTCAGTGCATTCGGCTGTGGGACACCCGGCACGGAATTCTTGTCAGGGGTTTTCGGCGCAGGGGTGGCCTGGGTGGCTTTCGTTCCGTCATTGGTAGAAGGCGGGGGGTCAACCGCGGCCTTCTCGGGAACGGAAGGCAGACGCTGGGAGAGAATGTCGGCGGCGCGCACCGGGCCTGCTTCCGCGGACGTCGGTTCCCTTTCCTCAACCTTCGTAACCACCAGAACTTCTTCGAGCTTGGCGAGATTTGCCGCCGGTCTCACCCGAATATTCAGAAACAAGTCGGAACCGGTCCCATTGGAAACCCGCGTTACCACTCCAACGGGCAGCCCCTTAGGGAAGATCCGATCGCCCCCACTGGTGCGCACGATGTCGCCCGCCTGGACAGCCTCGTCATTCATGATCTTCTCCAGCACCACTTCGCCGGCGGGAGTCCCGCGCACAATGCCCTGCAACCGCGATTTCTCCAGGATTCCCCCCACCCCGCTGCTCTGGTCATCGATCAGCAATACTTGGGAGGTTGAGCGAAAGACTTTCAAAACCTTTCCGACGACACCGGTCCCGGTAATCACGGCCATGTCCGGCTTGACTCCGCTGTGTTCTCCTTTGTCGATGTACACAATCCGGGACTGCTCGCTACCGCCCGACCCGATGACCTGTGCGGGAACAGTTTCCGAGATGAACTGCTCTTTGAATCCCAACAACACCTGAAGTCGGCGGGCTTGCGCAGCATCCTCGTTCAGACGAACGTGCTCCAGGCGCAGTTGCTCCAGCTGTTGTTTGAGTTCGCGGTTTTCGGCCCGGACACCGCGCAGATAAAAGTAGTTGTGCCAGAGGTTCCCGGTGCCAGTCTGCACCCAGACGAGCACTTTTTCGAAGGGAGTTATTGCGCTCACTGCCCAGACGCGAATCAGGCGGGATGACTCGGTGTCGGTCGTGCGTTTTACCTGGACGGCAAGTCCAAGCACCTGGGCGAAGAGGACTGCCACCAGCACAATCAGATTTTTATAGCGGCCGAGGACGGATTCCATGACACCAGTTTCAAGTTTCTAGTTTCACGTTTCGAGTTTCCCGGGCCTAGCCGCGCCATTCATCCAAAACTGCCCTGCAGGCGAGCGGGAAAGGCACACCAGAAACTTGAAACCCGAAACTCGAAACTGCTATTCGATCGAAATCTTTCGGAGCAGCTTGAAATCGCTCAGCATCTTACCCGTGCCCAGCACAACGCTGCACAGCGGATCGTCAGCAATCGAAACCGGCAACCCGGTTTCTTCGCGAATACGCTTGTCGAGGTTCTTCAGCAACGCTCCTCCGCCGGTAAGCACGATACCGCGGTCACTGATATCCGCCGAAAGCTCCGGCGGCGTGCGTTCGAGCGCCACTCGGATCGCATTCATGATGGTCGAAACACATTCACTCAGAGCTTCGCGGATTTCGCTGTCGTCGACAGTAATGGTCTTGGGCACGCCCTCGATCAGGTTGCGACCCTTGATTTCCATGGTGAGCGGCTTGTCGAGAGGATATGCAGAGCCAATCTCAATCTTGATTTGCTCGGCGGTGCGCTCACCGATCAGCAGGTTATATTTCCGCTTCAGATAATTCATGATGGCTTCATCCATCTGATTGCCAGCCATCCGCACGGAACGCGAATACACAATGCCGCTCAAAGAAATGACCGCGATATCAGTAGTGCCGCCACCGATGTCGACGACCATGTTGCCGCTGGGTTCGGTAATCGGCAGGCCTGCACCGATCGCGGCCACCATGGCCTGCTCGACCAGGTGCACTTCACTGGCTTTGGCGCGATAGGCCGAGTCCATCACCGCGCGTTTTTCCACCTGCGTAATTTCCGACGGCACACCGATCACGATGCGCGGGTGCACCAGCATCTTGCGGTTGTGCGCTTTCTGAATGAAGTAGTTCAACATCTTCTCGGTGACCTTGAAGTCGGCAATGACGCCGTCCTTCATGGGCTTGATCGCCACAATGTTTCCCGGCGTGCGGCCCAGCATCTCTTTCGCTTCCTTGCCGACCGCCTCGACTTCCGCCGTGTTCTTGTTGATCGCCACGATGGACGGCTCGTTTACGACGATACCTTTGCCGCGGGCATAGACGAGCGTGTTGGCTGTGCCCAGATCGATAGCCAGATCGCTGGAGAAGATGCTGAACAGCGACCGAAGATTATGAAACCGCCCTGAAGTGGAGTGGAATCCGTTGGATGACATACTTGACTTCTCTCTCGCTCGTCTGGACTGCCGTCCTGTCCGTTCGAACCCGGGTTTGTTTTGGTCCGGCGGAGGTGGGGGCCCTCACTGATTCTATGAGATATCCCCGGTTACCGCCGGAACGAAAGTTCTTGACCTCCCGGAAAGGCACTCCGGGAATCCCTTCTCTGCCGCTACTGAATCACGACCTTTTGCTGCTTTGTATTTACACCGCCCTGCGCATTCTGCGCTGTGACGGTGATCATGCTCTCGCCGGTCGGCAGGGGTGGGGTGAAGTAGTGAAAACTGCCATCCGTGGTCACAATCGGCACTTCCCGGCCATTCACCATCACCCGTGCTCCCGTTTCGGTCTTGCCGGTCACTTCAATCACGTGCCCATGCTGGATCAACGGATCGATTTCCAGATCGATGGCAACCGCATCCTTGCCCTTGGTAATAATCGTGAAGCGGTTCTTCTCGCTTTCCACCGATTCTTTCCCATTGGCGTCCAGCGACTGGACCATCCAGTAGTAAGCTCCCAATCCCAGCCCGGTGACCGTGACATCCGCCGTCGTAACCGCCTTGTCGACAATGGTCGAGGAGAAATACGGATTTCGCGAAATGCGCAGACGGTAGCCCACCGCGTTCGTCATCGGCGACCAAGTGAATTGCACATCCTTGGTTCTGGCCGCTCCGACGGTGAAGATGGGAATCATGTTTCCCGGGGAAATTGGAGTCGGCGGTCCGATCTCCTTAACCTTGGCCATCCGCTCCGACTGCGCCTTGAAAGTTGCTCTTTCCCAGTCCGACAGACGCACGGTCTGACCGTTGCGAACCACCTCGCCACTGCCCTTCTTGACCAGGATCTCGTGCTCGTCGCTCTTGGGATCGTTTCGCACCATGGCCGCACTTTCAGGAGCTAGTGACGCCGTGGCCCCTGCGACAATTACCCGCGACTTCGATCCTTGAGTATAGGTAGCCGTCGACAGGTCGACGGTCCCCGTGCTCACCGCCACGGCGACGTTCGTCTGTTGCTGGTCGTTGGCGGAGTTCTCCTCAATGACAATCAGCGAGTCCTGCTTCACCGTGTAGTTGGTTCCGTCGTTAAAGACCACCTTGGCCATGCCCTCGGAGCCCGTCTGGATCACATCGCCCTTTTCGAGCGGAATGTTGTAATCGGCAGTGACCCAGGTGTTACTGCTGGATTTCTTGATCTTGACCGTTCCGTCCAGAGCCGTAAATCGCGCCTGCTTTTCAGTACCGGTACCCGACTGCACAATCGCGGGTGTTATGCCTGCGACCCTCTCCAGAAGGTTCGTTGCCAGCCCGCCGGCAGCTTTCACGGTCGAATCCGTGAACTGTGGAAAGGCAAAGTGCATCGCCACCCCAAAAACGACCGCTACCACCAGCAGGATCAGCAATACGCTGCGGTAAGTGACTGTCTTCCACGCGATGTAGACGCCCGGCTTACGTTTTGAAGACACGGAGGCCACGAAACCCAGCCAAACCTCAGAGAATATGGGGTATTTTCAACACTATCACAAGGCTACATGGGGTGGAACGGGGTTACAAGTTGGGTTCCGGTCCAGTGGAACATGTCCCGATGGGGTTGGGGAAACAGCTTAGACGGAGGAGCGGGTGTCTGGTTTCGGTCTCAGCTCTCACGACGCCGCAGCATCCTGGATGGGCACAACTACTTTTTGTCCTCTTCGAGTTTTTCTGCCATCTCAAGCAGCTTCGTAACTGTATTCCAGTTTCTTGCCGGTGCCGATCTTCTGCAACGCCTTGTCGATCACCCCTGAGAGCCTTGACCGTCCCATGCCGTCGGGATAGTAGACGTACAGTTCACGGCCGCTCAGGTGCACTTCCTCGGGGTCGGGCTTGATCCGAAGAATTGCTTCTCGAATCTCCGGGGCAGGCTCTGCGGCAGAAAGGTGACAAGAAGCTTGCCGGGCTCGATCCCACTCCGTTTTGCGAACGGGTTCCTGGCAATCACATCCTTCAACTCGGACGGCGTGCGTACGAACACGTCGGATCGAAATCCGAATTGCTTTTCAATGGCTTTCTCAAGCTTTTTTGCCACGACCAGCGCGTCCTGTTCTCTGGTTCGAAAAACGACATTCCCGCTTTGCACGTAGGTTTGCACGTCACAATGCTTAAGGGCAGTACACAGGTTGCGCAGAACCTCCATCGGAACCTTCTTATGGCCCGCGAGGTTGACGCCACGAAGCAGACAAATCATCACGTTCATAGCAGCTCCAGCATAGCGCGCGGTCGTTCGCTTGCGAATGACCGCATGGTTGCTCAACCGTCCGCCGCGGCGGCTCGTTCACTTGCCCAGCTCTGTATCCGGGCTGTAGCATGAATTGATTGGCTTCATGATCAGGAGGAATTATGGCAACCGAGACCGTGCCCGGGCCGGCCATCGTAGGAAGCAGCGCTCCCACCAAAGTTTATAAGAACTTCATCGACGGCGAATGGGTTGAATCCTCGACCGGAGAATCCTTCGAAAACCGGAACCCCGCCGATACCCGCGAGGTGGTGGGCATCTTTCAGAAGTCCGGGAAGGATGACGTGGACGCCGCTGTCGGTGCGGCCAAGCGAGCATTTACGAAATGGCGTCTGGTGCCTGCGCCGCGGCGGGCTGAACTAGTCTTTCGTGCCGCGGAAATGCTGGCCGAGCGCAAAGAAGAGTATTCGCGCGACATGACCCGCGAAATGGGCAAGGTCATAAAAGAGACGCGTGGCGATACCCAGGAAGCCATCGACACCGCCTACTACATGGCCGGGGAAGGCCGCCGTCTGTTCGGTCCGACCACGCCCTCCGAGCTGCCCAACAAGTTCGCCATGGCCGTGCGCCACCCGCTCGGCGTTTGCGGAATGATCACTCCGTGGAATTTTCCCATGGCCATTCCGTCCTGGAAGCTGCTGCCCGCGCTCGTCTGTGGCAACACCTGCGTGATCAAGCCCGCCCAAGACACGCCACTCTCTACCTTCAACCTGGTTCGCACGCTGGACGACGCGGGTATTCCTAAGGGCGTGATCAATATCGTCACCGGATTCGGCTCGAGTGTTGGGGGACCAATCACCGAACACCCCGACGTCCGAGCCGTGTCGTTGACGGGGTCAACCGCCGTCGGCCGCACTGTCGGCGTGACCGCCGCCAAGAGCTTCAAGCACTGCTCGCTGGAACTCGGCGGCAAGAATCCGATGATCGTCCTCGACGACGCTAATCTCGATCTCGCCATCGAAGGCGGACTGTGGGGCGCCTTTGGGACGACTGGTCAGCGCTGCACTGCTACCAGCCGCATCATCGTGCAGAAGGGTGTCTATCGCGAATTCGTGGATCGCTACGTTTCCCGAGCCAAGGCCCTGAAGGTCGGAAACGGCCTGGACGAAGCAGTGGACATGGGGCCAGCGGTCAACGAAGCGCAACTCAAGACTGACCTGAGCTACGTCGACATCGGCAAGGATGAAGGCGCGAAGCTGGTGTGCGGTGGCAACCGCCTGGATAAGGGTGAATACCAGTACGGCTTCTTCATGGAGCCCACCGTGTTCATCGACGTCGATCCGAAGATGCGCATCGCTCAGGAAGAGATTTTTGGTCCGGTGGTTTCGATTATCGCCTGCGACGACCTGGAGGACGCCATCGACATTGCTAACAACATCGAGTACGGCCTGTCCTCAGCGCTTTACACGAAAGACGTAAATAAGGCGTTCATGGCCATGCGCGACCTGTACGCCGGGATCACTTACATCAACGCGCCCACGATCGGAGCCGAAGTCCACCTTCCCTTTGGCGGCGTGAAGGCTACGGGCAACGGGCATCGTGAAGGTGGGATAGGCGCCATCGACTTCTACACCGAGTGGAAATCCGTGTACGTCGATTACTCCGACAAGCTGCAAAAGGCGCAGATTGACCGAGTGGACTGAGTTAGTCGCTCGTCGTCAGCAGAACTTTTTGGATAACTTCGCTGAGCTCTGTCGACTGAGACCTTAGGAAAAGCACTTAACTTCGCGACGAAGACCCGCCAAAGACGCGAAAGAGAACTACCGCGTTTTTCTTGGCGAGCTTTGTGGCAGTTCTTAGCGACCTTTGCGGTTAAGCTTTTACCTTTAGGTTTCTTGGAACTCACAAAACTAATCCCCGGCGGAGGCCGGAAGATCGAATGCCTGTCACCAATATCCGCGAGGTACCCTCTGCGCAACGTCTGGTGAACGTCCGCTATGCCATTCGTGATCTGGCGTGCGTGGCCGACGAAGTCGCCAGGAAGGGGCACAAGATCCTGCCTCTCAATATTGGCGACCCCATCAACTTCGATTTCCAGACGCCAGCGCACCTGATCGAGGCGGTCTACAAGGCCATGAAGGACGGCAAGAACGGCTACGCGGCGTCCCCAGGAATCAAAGAGGCTCTGGATGCGATCCGTGGCGAGGCCGAGCGCAAGGGCATCACGAGCGTGCAGGACGTGTTCGTGACCTCCGGTGTTAGCGAGACGGTGGACATCTGCCTAAGCGCGCTGTTGAATCCGGGGGACAACCTGCTGACTCCGAGTCCCGACTATCCCCTTTACTCCGCGGTGTTGGCCAAGCTGGGAATCGAACTCAACACCTACGCGCTGAACGAAGACGATGGCTGGCAGCCCGACCTGATCGACGTCCACAAAAAGATCGGCCCCCGCGCGCGTGGAATTGTCCTTATCAATCCCAACAACCCAACGGGAGCGGTGTGCTCGCGGCGCATGCTGGAGGCTATCGCGGAACTCGCACGCCGGAACAATCTGGTCATCTTCGCCGACGAGATTTACGACAAGCTTATCCTCGACGACGACCAGCACATCTCGATGGCCGCCGTTGCGCCCGATGTCCCGGTGGTCACTTTCGGCGGCCTTTCCAAGAATTACCTGGCACCGGGATGGCGTATCGGCTGGGGAATCGTTAGTGGCGATGCTGCCGCGGTCAAGCCCTACATCGAAGGAATCCATCGGCTGCTTCGATCCCGCTTATGCGCGAATCACCCTGAACAGTACGCGATCAAGGCTGCGCTCGAAGGGCCGCAGGACCATCTCACCGAGGTCACGAGCAAATTGCGCTCGCGTCGCGATCTCACGGTAAAGTGGTGCGAGGCAACGCCCCGAGTCAGCTGCGTTTCTCCGCGTGGCGCGTTTTACGCCTACCCGCGCCTGGACATCTCCGAGAACGATGATGTGTTTGTGAAGGAACTGCTTGTGCAAAAACATGTGCTGGTGGTGCATGGTTCCGGCTTCGGGCAGAAGGCAGGAACAAAGCATTTCCGCATCGTGTTTCTTCCGGACGAGCCGACGTTGACAACTGCCTACGCCGCGATTGCGGACTTCATGAAGAAGCGCTACAAGTAAAATTCCCTAACGTAACTGGACATTTATCGCCTGAAGGCTCGTAATCATCGTGAGGAAATCTATGCGCTCGTTTCTCTTATGCATTGTATTTTTCGTGGCCTCTCTGGCAGCCTCCTTTGCCCAGGGACCTCCCTTGAACGGAACTCCGGAACAGCTCTTTGACGCGGGCATGAATGCCATTTCCGGCTCGGCGGCAACTCGGGACTACCTCGCCGGCATCGAGTATTTCCGCCGCTCTGCGCAGAAAGACTACGGTCCAGCCCAGGTTGCGTTGGGATATTTCTACGACACCGGTCAGATCGTAGCCGGTGATCCGAATCAGGCGGCTGACTGGTATCGAAAAGCCGCGGAACAGGGAGATCCTCTCGCCCAATGGTTGTTGGGACGCCTTTATTTCCTGGGTTCGGGCCTGTCACGAGACTATTCTGCAGCGCAGAAGTGGCTTGCACCGTCGGCAAAGCTAGGCAATCCTTTTGCCGCCTACCTGCTAGGTGGAGTGATGCTCGAACGCGATTACAAGAAAGCTCCGCATTGGTTTCATGTCGCGGCGCAACAGGGCTTGCCCCAGGCGCAATACCGTTACGCACGCGCCCTCAAAGAGGGCTATGGAATCGAACGCGATCGATTTGAAGCCTACGTGTGGTTCCTGATCGCGTTGGATGCTGGCTACAGCCCCGCGCAAAACGATCTGGGAGAACTCGATGGGCTTCTTTCAAGGGACCAGATCGACCAGGCTAAAGGCAAGGCGCGCAAGCTGGAGGATTCCGTGACGCGCGCGGTGACGGCGCACGGGTGCACTGGCTGGGACGGAGAATTTTCCGAAACCCCCGGCCCGCCTCCTCCAAGAATCCAGCGTTTTTGTCGCTGAGCAGCCGAAGTTGTAGTCTCGCTAATCCAACCGCGGTCGCATGTAGAGTGCTGAGGCTAGCGTCTCAATACTTCGCCAAAAGTGGCTAGCCTCCGCTTCTGAAGTTCGGTTACATCCATATCATCTGCCTGCAAGTCGGCTTCCTCCTGAGCCCACTCTTCCGCCTCTCTACCTGCCAGTTTCTTAAGCAGACCAGACGCACATGCGGTACAGCAAAAACCCTTGATGTAGTGGCGCTTGCCGTCAGTCTGCTCAACGCAATATTCGTAATTGAATGCCGGGGGTTGGGCGATGCAAAGGCTGCAAGCATCGGGAGCGTTGATGTACAGGGGATCGAAGGTTGCGAAGAAGATGCTGTCGTTCATGACCCACCTCGCGGTTTTCGCTAGTCTTTCATCCCATATCCGGCGAAAACATGCAGTGACATGAGTCACCCACGAGCGGCAGATGTTGCCGCAGTTCCTTTTGTTGGAGCAAGTTCCAAAATGGCCGTGGCGCTTGGTCTTTCCCCGTGAATCTGTTTAAATCAGATTCAGACCCATTCGGAATCCCCGGCGTGATCGACATCCATAGCCACATCCTTCCCGAAGTAGACGACGGCCCCAAATCCTGGGATATTGCGGTCGAAATGTGCCGGATGGCGGCGGCCGATGGCATCACCCACATGGTCGCCACGCCGCATTCGAATGATCGCTACCCCTTTGACTACCAGTACCTGACCGATTGCCTTGGCCGCTTGCAACAACTGGTGGGCGACGCTCCGCAACTCAGCCTGGGTTGTGACTTCCACCTCTCTTACGACAACCTGCAGAGCGTGCTCGCCAACCCGGAGCGCTACACGATTGCCGGGTCGCGATACCTGCTGGTCGAACTCAGCGATTTCAGCATTCCCGCGCAGATTGTCGACTGCTTTCTAAAGTTAGGGTGATCTAGGAGTGACGGCCGTCATCACGCATCCCGAACGCAATGCGATTCTCCGGCAGACTCCGCAGCGAGTGATCGAGTGGGTGGACTATGGCTGCGCCGTACAAATTACCGGCAACGCTCTGACCGGTTTCTGGGGACAAGGAGTGGCGCGCGTCGCCACTTGGTTATTGGAGCACGAGGCCGTGCATGCCATCGCCTCGGACGCTCACGACGCAAAGCATCGTACTCCGATCCTTTCGACTGCTCGCGATGCAGCTGCCGAGATCTGTGGAATGGAGATTGCGAACATGCTGGTCGAGGAAAATCCCCGCGCCATTCTCGCCGGATTGCCCTTACCCTACTCGCCGAAACCCGCTTTGAAAGGGTAGTCAGCAGGGGTTCGGCAGAATTCTTACGGGTACCAGTACCCTCAAACCTTGTCATTCCGACGGCTGAGCGAAGCAAAGGCGGGAGGAATGTGTGATTCTTGCCCGCTAGGAAACGCCGCTCTCAGGGCTGTGGCTGAGTCTTGGATCCCCCGGGATCGACAGTCGGTGTGGGCGAGTGTGAAGGAGTTGCACTCGTGGCAGGAGCAGCCGGCGCACTCGTCATCGCGCTCTCAGGATTCAACAGGTGATCGTGATTCGGTCCAAGCCCCAATTTGATCAGCGCGCGTGAGTCCGGCACCGTCTTATTCTGCCAGCCGTTGTCGGCCTGGAAGCGGCGCATGGCGTCTTCGGTAGTCACGTCCCACTTGCCGGTAGCGTCTCCATTCAGGTAGTGCTGACGAATCAGCGCTTCCTGGATCTCCCGCGCCCGGGCCGGGTCGACCTTCTGCTGGCCGCTGCGCCAGCTCTTCCGTGACTTCTTTCCCTTGTGCGACGTCCGTTTGCTTGAAGCCGTTCGCGGCTTTGTCGAGACGGTTTCTTTGCTAGTCGACGTGGCTTTCGCCGATGTTGCGGGACTGGTCTGGGCGAAAGCCAGCGTGCACACCATCAGTGCGGCAGCACCAATCCCCGTATGCTCGTCCCACACAGTTTCACGTTAAAGTCGGTCGCTTTCCTCGAAGGTCCGCCCAGCCGCCATCCGAATGTAAGGACTACGAAGGCCGATGGCTGCAAAATAATACGCCCAACGGCCCTGGCACTGGAAATGATCCCCTGAATCGGGGTCCAGTGCCAGTGACCGTCGGGTCAGTGGCTCAGTTACGGAAGTGTACCGGCGATGAAGATGGTACCGTCCTGACGGCCAGCACCTCTCGGACGTACCAGGAACACGACGTCCTGCCCGCTCTTCAACGTACCTTCGATGCGAGTAAAGTCATCCGGCCGTATTCACGGGCTGCTTGTTGATCTCCAGGATCACGTCGCCGCGGTTCAAGCCGATGTCGTCGGCAAACGAACCGCCACGTACATCCTGCACGATCACGCCTTTGCCCGCGGGACATCGAGCCGATCAGCGAGATCCGGCGTAAGCGGCCGCACCGTCAGCCCGAGTTTGCTCTCCTTGGGCTGCTGCTCCTCGTTGCCTTGCTGATCTTCGCCCAGGCGCGCTGCAAAGAGCTTGGAGCGATCGGCGATGGTGACGGTCGCTTCTTCCTTCTTGCCGTTGCGCACGAAGCCGATTTTGGCCTTGCTGCCGGGCTTGCCGGCTGCGATGTCGGCCACCAGTTCGTCGCCGTTCTTGACCTCTTTTCCGTCGACCGAGGTAATGGTGTCGCCCACCTTCAGGCCGGCAGAATCCGCAGGACTCCCCGCAACGACGTTGGAAATGGTTACGCCCGACTGCACACCATACACGCGCGCGATCGCCGGAACGGGCTGCGCCGCGAACTCCACGCCGATCGAGCCTCGGGTCACGCGGTGCTCCGTCCCGATGAGCTGGTTGTAGACGTTGACCAACGTGTTCGAAGGCATAGCAAAACCCACGCCCGCGTACGCATTGGTCTCAGTCAGGATGGCGGTATTGATCCCCACCACCTCGCTGGCCATGTTGACCAGCGGTCCACCGGAATTCCCGGGGTTAATCGCGGCATCAGTCTGCACGAACGACTGGAACTGCCGGTTGGGTACGATGTTGCGCCCCTTGGCAGAGACGATACCGGCCGTCACCGTAGCTTGCAGTCCGAAGGGACTGCCGATGGCGAGAACCCAGTCGCCGACTTGCAGGCTGTCCGAGTTTCCGATTTTCGCGGTTGGAAGGCCGTGGTCCACTTCAATCTTGATGACCGCCAGGTCGGTTTCCTGATCGGAACCGATCACCTTGGCGTCGTGCTGCACGCCGGGCGGATCGTCCTGCAACCGCACACGAATGCGGTCCGCCTTCTCGATCACGTGCCGGTTGGTCACGATGAAGCCCTTGGAATCGACGATCACGCCCGATCCCAGCGAGCGCTCCTTGATATCGCCCCCACCGGGACCGCCTTGGCCACCCGGCCCCCCAAAGAAGCGATCGAAGAAATCGTCGAACGGGCTGCCGCCTCCTCCGCCGCCACCGCCATCCCCATCATCATCGCCCGGCCCCGGTCGCACACGCCCTCGCTTGTGCGGATTCTTTATCGTCGACTCGGTATTGATGTTGACCACGGCCGGTTCCAGTTGCTTGGCGATCTGGGAAAAAGCGTTGGATAACTGCTGCGGCGCGGGCACGGTCAACGGAGTCGCATCGACCGTCTTCTGCCCTTCCTTGCCCTTCACTCCGTAGGAAACGACCGAACCAATCAGAATGCCGACCGTCAGAGTGGCCAGAATGCTCAGAGTGTAGAGCCAGCGATTGGCCTTGAGGCTCACCCAAAAAGCGCTTTCGCGCGGTTCCATATCGTCACTTCCTCCACGAAACTCGTAATTTTTCATTATACCTGTCCGGCAGGAGGGACCGGCATTACCCTCAAGTGCCAAATAGCTCTTAACTTAGACGCTTTTAAGCCCGGAATCGTTTGATCCCGTTTCAAATGTTTATGCCATGTAAACGAATGATGGGTTGCGGGCGGCAGTGCTACTTCGCCTCGTACACCGTCTTCCCGCCGACCACCGTGCGGAGGACCTTGGTCTCAAGCACCTTCTGTGGAACAACCGCCGTGACATCGCGATCCAGCACCACGAAATCCGCGAGCATGCCAGGGACGATCAAACCTTTCTCCTTCTCGGCAAACTCCGCGAAAGCCGAACCGGTGGTGTAGGCGGCAATGGCCTGGTCCATGGTGATCTTCTGGTCTGGGTAGTATTCCTCCTTCCCAGATTCGCTCTTGCGCGTGGTAGCTGCGTAGAGGCCGCGAAACGGCGAGATGGATTCCACCGGGAAATCGGTTCCGAACGCCAGCGTGACACCGCGCTTCAGGAACTCCGCCCAAGCGTAGGAATGTTCGGCGCGTTTTGCTCCTAGTCGCGCTTCCGCCCACTTCATATCGGTAAGCAAGTGACTCGGCTGCATCGAAGCAACGACTTTCAGGTCCCGAAACTTGACGATTTGCAGCGGAGTGGTCACCTGCGCGTGTTCGATGCGCGGGCGATAGTCGTCTCCGCCATTCGCTGCCTTAACTTTCTTATCCTTAGCAGCCTTGGTAGGCCTCGGCGAACGCATCCAGTGCCATCTGCACGCCCTTGTCCCCAATCGCGTGGAAGCCGAGTTGATAGCCGGCCAGCACTCGCTCCTTTGCCATCTCGTTCAGTTTCGCTGGTTCGTACTGCGGCAATCCGGAATTGCTGGAATCATCGGCATAGGGCTCGATCATCGCCGCCGTATGCGATCCAAGCGATCCATCCATGAAGCCCTTGAGCATGCCGGTGTGCAGCATCTTGTCGGACTGCGGATGCTGCTTACGTTTGACGTCAAGTTGCTCCACAGAGTCATTGAACGGTAACCACTCGGTCACGCGGGCGGTGAGCTTTGCCGGACTTCTCAAGTTCCTCAAGCACCTGGAAATCTTCCCAGCCAGAATTGTCCTGGACCGACGTCACACCCCATTGCGCCGCTTCCGCCAGCGCAGCCTCCATCGCCTCGCGGCGCCGGTCGTGGGTAGGCGGTGGAATCACGTTCGTGACCGCTTCGCGCGCCCTCTCGCGCAGGATTCCATTCGGCTGACTGTTGGAATCGCGATCGATCTTTCCCCCTCGGGGATCGCGACTCGCGATGGTGATGCTGGCCAACTTCAGAGCCTGGGTATTCGCCACCGCGATGTGGCCATCCACACGCTCCAGGAACACCGGATGCCCAGCGGATACTTCATCCACATCCCAACGTGTCGGCAGGACCTTCACGGGCCACAAGTTCTCGTCCCAGCCGCCGCCCAAAATCCAGTCGCCGGGTTTAGCGGTCTCCACCTTGGCTCGAATCCGCGCGCGAAATTCCTCCAGGGACTTCACGCCTGTCAGGTTGACGTTGAGCCGCTCCGCGCCCCCCGCCGCCAGGTGAGCATGAGCATCGTTGAACCCGGGCATCACAAACTTTCCGCCCACATCGATGACCTGGGTCTCCGGACCCTTGAGCTTCAGGATGTCGGCGTTCTCGCCCACTGCCTCGATTCGGTCCCCGCGGACGGCGATCGCTTCCGCGCGCCGGATCGCACTGAACCCGACGTCATCGCGACGCCGGTGTACACATTACCGTGCACGAGGATGACATCCGCCTTCGGCTTGGCGGGTTGCTCTTGCGCATACATGCACGGAAACTGCGCCCAACAAAGCGAAAGCCGATCGTACGTTCATTCGCCAACTCCAGCCAGGGTGAGCATTGTGAGCAAAATCCTCTTCAGTCCAAGTTCTCGGCCGCTGCAATCAAACCACTCCTGCAGCGTATGTGCGCCGCCGCCCGAACCGCCGCCGCCGATGGCGACCGCCTCCCGTCCCATCGACAATGGAATGTTGGCATCGGTGGAAGCGCGCTGCACCTGGGCAACGTTTCCCAGCTGCGCATCGACGGCGCGCACGACTTGCAGGATGCGCGCGCTCTGCTCCAACTCACCAGCCGGGCGATCTCCGATAACAACCACCTCGCAGGTAACAGAGTGCGTTTTCCGTTGCATGGAACCCCGTCCCTCGGAGGCACGCTGCTCGGCTTCAACAGCCTGGTCCAGGCACACGCGCAGGGACTGCTCCAGACGTTCGAGCTCGGTACTCGAAGTCGAGCGCAGGTCCACGCGCATGCTGGCCGACTCAGGAATGGAGTTCACCGAAGTTCCCCCGCGGATCACTCCGATGTTGAATGTGCTCTTGGGCGAAGTGGAGACAGGAGTTTGGCAGAAATTCTGGATCGCCCGCGCCAGGACCACGATCGGATTGGGCGTTCCAAAATCACTCCAGGAATGTCCACCAGGCCCGCGCACGATAATTTCAAAGCGGCGGCTGCCCAGCGCCTCGGCCACAATCGTGTCCGAGCCAGCACCGTCCAGAATCAGACTGTAAGCAATCGAATCTTTCCAGCGAGGCGTCGCGAAAATATGCCGCATGCCTCGCAAGTCGCCTTCGCCTTCTTCTCCAACGTTTCCAATGAACAAGAACGGCAACGCATGCCGCACCCGCACCGAACGCAACAAGGCCACGATGCCTAGCATCGCTGTCACGCCGGCTCCGTTATCGGAGACACCCGGCCCGTACAAGCGACTTCCCTGCTGGCGGACGTTCAACGGTGTTCCGGCTGGAAAAACTGTATCGATGTGCGCACTCAGCGCTATGTAGCGGCGGCCGAATCCAGGGTGGATCCCGAATACATTCCCCACGTCGTCAATGCGAACGTCGTCCAGTCCAAGTTCGCGGAATCGCTCCGCCAGCCACGCTCCGCGCGCAGTTTCCCCAAACGGAGGCGCCGCGATGCGTGCCATCTCCAGTTGCCAGTGCGCCAGTTGAGGCTCCTGCGACCGGAACCAGTTGAAGGCAGATCGAACTTCGGGCGCAGCCGCAAGCCGTGACACTTCCTCCTGGACCGTAGGAAACACATCCGACACATCACTGCGGGAACCGAAAGGCATCGGGATCGTTCGGTCATCTTACAACGGCCAATGGACAGGCTGGGTTGCTTTTGGAGGGTACCGCGATTACCGGAGGTGGTGACCGTTACGCTCTCTTTCTGGATTTCGCTGCAGGGCAACTGCGCGTTACGTTTCTGCCATGTGCACACACTCAAGGATCTCCGCGTCCGTCAACGTATGGTCCGAAGACTTCGCGCGCGCGAAGACCCGGTCGACGACATCATCGGTGGCGGCGATTCCGTGCCGCTCCAGCCAGAAATGGACATTGGACTTCCCGCTCATTGGTCCCACATCAATGATCTGTTCCAGTCCGAACACATGGGAAGGCACGCCGGAGTACACCGCATTGGCGAGTTCAACATCGTTCTTTTTGTAGGCCTTGATAACAGCCGCCGCGTGAACTCCGGTGGCCGTACGAAAGGCGTCTTCTCCGACTACCGGATAATTTGCCGGGATCGGAATGCCGGTAGCCCGAGAAACGGCCAGGCAGTAGTCCTTGAGGCGCGTAAGATCCTGCTCTGCCCAGGGCGCAACGCCCATCAGTTTCAGGTTCACTAGCATCTGGTCCATCTGCGTATTTCCCACGCGTTCGCCAACGCCCAGAGCGGAAGCATGCACGCACTCCGCGCCAGCCACCAGCGCCGCCATGGCGTTGGCCGTGCCCAGGCCGCGGTCGCAGTGACCATGCCAGTCCACGCGAATCTTTTCGCCCGAAGGCTTTACGACCTCATCGATGACGAAACGCACCAGCGCAAAGGTGCCCATCGGAGTGGCGTGTCCCGCCGTGTCGCAAATCACAATCGCGCGCGCTCCATGACGGATCGCGGTCGAGTAGAGCTTCTTCACCATCTCCGGATCGCAGCGCGTGGTGTCCTCGGTGACATACATCGAGTCCAGACCAAGTGACACAGCGTACTTCACAGCTTTCTCGGTCGTCTGCAGCAGGAAATCTTCCGTCCAACCCTCGGTGTATCGGCGAATGGGGCTCGACCCAATGAACGTCGCCGCCTCGATACGCAGGCCGGTCTTCTGCACGATTTCCGCAATCGGACGGATGTCATTCTCATGCGTGCGCGCCGCACAATTCGCCCGGATCTTCATCCGGTGATCCACGATCTCGCGCGCTAGCGCCGTCACATGTTCCACTGCACGCGGCCCCGCCCCTGGCAGGCCGAGATCGAGGGAGTTAATCCCCAGGGCCTCCATGAGGTGCAGAATCTCGATTTTGTCGTGGATCGAAGGATCGCGCACGGATGGCGATTGCAGCCCGTCGCGCAGAGTCTCGTCGTTCAGCAACACGTGCCCGGCCGGACGCAGCGATTTCGGATGAATCGTATTCCAGTCGTAGATAAGTTCGGAGGTATTCACAATCGCGAAAGTGTTAGCGGAGTTACTCGAATCGTTCAGTGTCCCGAAACGCGCTGTCGTCTTGAGCGACGTCGGCCAAAAGCCGAACGCAGTCGAAGGACCCCATACCCTGAAGTCACCCCAAGCCCAGTAAAATTCTTCCACTACCTGAAACCTGTGCATACGGCGCAATAAAACTTACTTCTCTTCCTTAGCCGGAATGGTCAGCCCGAACACCGAGAGCTGCCCCTCCCCAGCAACGTTGATCCCGCGGGCCTCTTGTGTATTGGGCAGGTAGAGCGTCTTGCAATGCTCACACCGGTACACTTCCACATCCGGGCCCCAAGCCTTTGCGATGCAGCCACACTCCTGCTCGGTGGCGTCGGTCATGTAAAACCATCGCTTCAAATGACCGCCGCAGAACTTCCCCTTCTCGTTTTTCTCGTTGCAGGCGCGTTGTCCCAGCTTCTTGACTTTGACTTTGTGGTTGGGAAGCTGCGGAAGAGTGTGTGGAACTGTCGTTTCACCGGTAGCCAAAGAAAGCACCTCGTTCACGCGGCGCAAACCGCAGGAGTCGGCTGCAATACCCGCATTTTACTTGAACCCGACCAGTAGCGCCGGCGTCCCGCCGGCTGTCGCGAGGGCATCCTGCCCTCGCCATCTGAAAGACAAGCCCGCTACAACTTCCGCCGCGCAATCACTCCTGCCGAGCGCAGTGCCCCACGCACCCGCGCACCCAAGCTCCGCGCAAATTGCAGATCTACGAATCCCTCCATCTGTCGGGCAAAAGCCTCTCCGTACCCGTACCACCAGACTTTCTTCATTCCGGGCAGGCGGTCGACATCGAGATATTTCACGCGCACCATTTCCTCCAGTCCCAAGCCGCCCGTGCGCCCGGCCGATACCGCTGGCCTTCACACCTCCGTGCGGCGCCTCGCTGATGCCGAAGCACGAGATCGTGTCGTTCACCATCACCGTTCCCGCCACGATCCGCCGGGCCATCGCTTCACCACGTTCGTGGGTCGCGAGTCCAGACGCTGGCTGACAAACCAAACACAGAGTCATTGGCGAGGCGGATCGCTTGTTCGTCCGTATCGAACGGCGCAACCGGAAGCACCGGTCCGAAGGTCTCCTCCTGCATGATCCGCATTTCCTGCGTCACGTCCGCCAAGACAGTCGGTGCGTAAAAGTTCCTTCCCAACTCCGGCAAACGAGTTCCGCCCGCAAGCACACGCGCACCCTCCAGCTTGGCCTCTTCCACCTGCGCCTCGACGATCCTCAACTGGCGTTCGTGGATCATTGGCCCGATTTCAGTTTGCGGATCCAGTGCCATCGCCCACGCGCAACCTGCGCGTCTTCTCGACGCAGGACTCGAGAAATTTCGCATACAGCGAGCGGTGCACGTAGCACCGCTCCACCGAAAGGCACGTCTGACCGGCATTGGCGAAAGCTCCCCAAACGGCCGCGCTTGAGGCCACGTCCAGGTCGGCATCATCCAGCACGAGCATCGGATCCTTTCCACCCAACTCGAGCACAACCGGCAACAAGCGCGTGGCCGCCGCCTGCGCAATCCGTTTGCCCTGTCGCCACACTGCCCGTGAATACCAGTTTGTCGATCTCTGAATTGAGAAGCGCCGCGCCCGTGGCTCCGTCTCCCACCACCACCTGAAAGACCGCCTCTGGAACTCCCGCCGTATGCAAGAACGCCCCCAGCCCTCTCGCCACCAGCGACGTAAATTCCGATGGCTTCAGCACCACGGCGTTTCCCGTGACCAGAGCTGCGAGCGCCTCGACCGCAGGAATCGAAAACGGATAATTCCAGGGCGACACAATGCCGATCACGCCATGCGGCTCTCGCAGAAGCCGGCCAGTCTTGGCCTTCATCGCAACGCTGCCATGCGGCACCGGTTCATCGCGCAGGAAACGGGCGGCGTTTTCGATCAAGAAGCGGGCAGCGTCCAGAACAACCAGCACCTCCATCAGGAGCGACTCCGCGTAGGGTTTGCCCGCTTCCCGCGTGATCAGCCGGGCGGCCTCGGACTTCTTTTCCTGCAGCACCCGCTGGAACTCGCGCAGTATCGCCACGCGTTTCCGCACGCCAAGGGCAGCCCAAGCCGGTTGCGCCGTTCGTGCCCGCCCAACGGCTATTTGCACCTCGGTGTCGGTCGCACAGTCCAATTCCCGCAGGACTTCTCCCGGTAGCGGGATTGGTGGAGATCACTTTGCGGGTCGCAATGTGAAGATCGGTCGCCATGGATCCAGAAGAAGTTTACGCGGGTCCATACTCATGCGCTACAAAGCTCTGCCAGCAACTCCATCAGTACTCCACGCTGACCAGAAACAGTCCACTGGCTGGCGCTGTCGCCCCCGCCGCCGTACGATTGCGGGCCTCCAGAATGCGGCGCGATGTCTTCGACCTTCAGCGTGCCTTTGCCCACCAGGATGAACGTTCCTACGAGGTTGCGCACCATGTGGTGGAGAAATCCACTCCCGCGCACCGTGTAAATAAACTCGTTGCCCTGCCGCTCCCACGAAGAAGAAAAAATCCTTCGAACGTTCGAAGCAAGAGTTTGGGTTTCCCTTCGTGTCTCGGAGCTTGCCCTGAGCGATGCCGAAGGGTGTCCTTGGTGGTTAGAGGGGTTTGGATCCTCCCGTTCGGGATCGACTGCCGCGAACGAAGTGAAGTCGTGCTCTCCGATCACCTCCCCAGCCGCGCGCGCCATGCCCGCTTCATCCAGAGGATAAGGAAAATGCCACACGTACCGCGCCAGGAACGGCGAGCAGACCGGCTCCCGAAAGATCCGGTAACGATAAGTCTTGGCCCGCGCCGATCGTCGCGCATGAAACTCGGCTGGGACCTCGCTCACCTCGAGCACCCGAATCGCCGCCGGCAGAATGTCGTTCAGAGCTTTGAGAAGATTTTCCGCTGGGATCGGGGATTCTGTCGCAAACGAAGCCACCTGGGCCAGTGCATGCACGCCGGCATCGGTTCGTCCCGACCCCTGCGGCAGGACATTTTCGCCGGTTAATCGTCCAACAGCCGAGGCCAGTGTGCCCTGGATCGTTGCCGCGTCCGGTTGCACCTGCCAGCCGGCGAAGTCCGTGCCATCGTAGGCCAGCGTCAATCTGAGATTGCGCCTCACTTTTGTTCCGAGTCCTCGGTGGAAATCGCGTCATCTAATCTCGCGTTTACAAAGTTTTACCCGTTTTGCGGTCGAGCGTCACTGGAAACCGTGCGGACGGTCGGCTATACTGAGGGACCTCTTAGCAAACTAATGTCCTTTCTGCCGCGGGAGGAAGGAACCTTCCCCGCGTGCATTGCGTATCAACTTCTGCGGACCTTTGCAGTCAGGACCCCAGGAACTTTTGCCGTCTTTTTCTGCAGTTTGGAAACAGGCCTTAATTCACGGAGAACGCGAATGTCATTGCCTTGTCTGAACTCTCCTTCCAGATTTCTCGGCCGCGCTGGCCATGGTCACGATATTGGTCGCCGGGGCTGTCGGCCCAGGATTCCCAATCGTCATCGGTGCCGCAGGCGCCTTCGGCCAGCAAGCCAGTACGCACAGCCCCAGCCGTTCCGGGTGGGCGAGTATTCCAAGGGACGATCCCACTTCCCAAATCCGATCGCACCCTACGCCGGCAGGACCGTCACTCCGCCAAGCTTGACCAACACGCCGCGCCTGGACCAGTTGCTGCAAAACGGCAAGCTCATGCTCTCGATGAACGACGCCATCGCGCTCGCGCTCGAGAACAATCTCGATATCGCGATTTCGCGCTACAACCTCCAGATCGCCGATACCGACGTCCTGCGCACGAAGGCGGGTGGCACTCTTCTGGGTGTCAACACTGGCGTGGTCTTGGGGACTCCGGGCGGCGGGGTCGGCGGATTCGGCGCAGCCACGACGACATCGGGCGGCGCGGGCGGAACCCAGGGCGGCCTCGGCGGCGCCGCCTCCGGCACGCTGGGCATCGTCAGTTCGACGCTCGGAATTGGTTCCCCCATCGCTTCCTACGATCCAATTGTGACGGGCACGCTGCAACTGGACCGCAACGACCAGCCTTCGACCAGTTTCTTCTCGGGAGGCTTTCAAACCACCACTACCGTGAATTGGGCCTACCAACAGGCCTTTACCACAGGCACGCAAATGTCAGTGGTGTTCGATAACACCAGATTCGGGCAGGCCAACCCGGTCCCCACCGTGAGCCCGCAACTGAATTCAAACTTCCGGTTTCAGTTGACGCAGCACCTTCTGCAAGGGTTTGGCTTTAACGCCAATAAGCGCTTTATCGTCATCGCAAAGAACAACCGGCAAATTTCCGACGTGGCTTTCCGCCTGCAGATCACGACCACGGTCGACCAGATTCAGAACATGTACTGGGACCTCGTGAATGCCTACGAGAATGTGAAGGTGCAACAGGACGCGCTCGCCCTCGCAGAGAAGACCCTCTCCGATAACAAGAAGCAGGTCGAGATCGGCACCCTGGCGCCCATCGAAATCGTTCGCGCTCAAAGTCAGGTGGCCACTAACCAGCAGTCGCTCATTGTCGCGAAGACCCAACTTGAATTGAACCAACTGCTGGTGAAAAACGCGCTTAGCCGGACGCTGGTCGATCCCGCGCTTATTGAGGCCGAGGTAATTCCTACCGACACCATGCGGATTACCAACGAGGAGGCTGTGGTGCCGAGCCAGGACCTCATCAATGACGCGCTGACACATCGTCCGGAACTGGCCGAATCCCGACTCGACCTCACCAACCGGGCCGTGAGCATGAAGGCCGTCAAGAATGCCCTGCTACCCAGTGTTGACTTGTTTGCGTACTACGGGGGCCAGGGCCTCGGTGGTTCACAGAATCCGGCGAACGTGTGCGGTGACCCACGGTCCATCCCGGGGCTGTGTACGGATCCGGGCAATACCTTTCCCCCGGTCAGCATCGGCGGCACGCTGGGTCAGCTTTTTGATTCCAGCCACCCTGACAAGGGCGCCGGTATCTCCATCAACATTCCACTGCGCAACCGTACGGCACAGGCAAATCAGATTCGTTCGCAGCTGGAATATCGCCAGGCACAGCTGCGACTGCAACAGGTGGAGAACGAAATCCGCATCGAAGTCCGTAACGCACAGTTTGCTTTGCAACAGAACCAGGCGAGTGTAATCGCAGCCCAGGCAGCGGTTGACCTGGCGCAGCAGTCTCTTGATGCGGAGCAGAAGAAATACGCACTGGGCGCTTCCACCACAACGCTGGTCCTGCAGCAGTCCAGCGCCTTGACGCAGGCCCGATCCAATCTGGTCGCGGCGCGTGCCACCTACGAAAAGTCTCGAGTGGAACTCGACCGCGCCACTGGCTTGCTGCTGGAGCACAACGGCATCGATCTGGCAGACGCCCAGTCCGGTGTAGTTTCGAAAATACCGAACGTCCCGTATGTGACGCCGAGCACCATGGACCAGGGAAACGCTCCGCAGACAGCGCCGCCGGCTTCAGCCCAGCCCCCGGATCAACCCAAGTGAAATTTGAGGTGAAACTCGACTGTTTCTAGAGTGCCCCGAGCCGCTTGACCAGCGGTCTCGGGGCTTTTTCTTTTCATTTCCAGTATCCTAGAAGACTTTATTGGCCCGTTATTCCTGACTAAGGATGGTCGTCATGAAAATCGCGCACGACATCACTGAGCTGATTGGCCGAACTCCTCTCGTTTACCTCAACAAGGTCACTGCCGGATGCCAGGCGAAGATCGCCGCCAAGCTCGAAGGCTTCAACCCGTGCGCCAGCGTGAAGGATCGCATCGGAGTCAGCATGATTGAAGACGCCGAGCGCGCCGGCAAGATCCATCCCGGCAAGACCGTTTTGATCGAGCCCACCAGCGGCAACACTGGAATTGGCCTGGCCTTCGTCGCGGCTGTCAAAGGCTACCGGCTCATCCTCACCATGCCCGATACCATGAGCCTGGAACGCCGTGTCCTGTTGCGCGCGTTTGGCGCTGAAATCGTCCTGACGCCTGGTCCCAAAGGGATGAAGGCCGCCATGGCAAAAGCCGACGAGATCCTCGCGCAAACCCCCAACGGTTACATGCTGCAGCAGTTCGCCAATCCCGCGAACCCCAAGATTCATTTCGAGACAACCGGCCCTGAGATATGGAACGACACCGACGGCGATGTCGACATCCTCATCTCCGGCGTGGGCACTGGCGGCACGATCACGGGTGTGACCGACTACATCCGCCCGAAGAAGGCGAGTTTCAAAGCCATCGCCGTCGAGCCCAAAGAGAGTGCGGTGCTCTCCGGAGGCTCACCCAATCCGCACAAAATTCAAGGTATCGGCGCTGGCTTCATTCCTGAGATTCTGCGCACGGACTACATTTCAGAAGTGATACAGGTAGGCAGTGAAGATGCCATCGTCATGGCGCGCCGCCTGGCCGTGGAAGAAGGCCTCTTGGTCGGGATTTCTTCCGGCGCGGCCGCCGTTGCCGCGATTGAAGTTGGGAAGCGCGCCGAGAATGCCGGGAAACTGATCGTAGTCGTCCTCCCCGACTTTGGCGAACGCTATTTCAGCAGCATCCTGTTCGACCACCTGCGAAAAGAAGCGATGGAGATGACTACCGCCGCAGTGCCGGTATAACAGCGTCGCACGAAAAGTTGGAGGCTTTCTTCGCGTCCTTCACGCTTTTCCTTCGCGAACTTTGCGGTTAAGCGCTCTGAAGGCAAAGTCCGAAACCTGACGTCGAAGGGCCAGGAAAGTTCGCGCGATGAGAAGTTCCCGATGATTTCCTTTTTCCAATCCGTCCACCGCGACATCGACTTCATCTTCGAGCGTGACCCGGCCGCGCGCTCGTATCTCGAGGTCCTGCTCTGCTATCCAGGCCTACACGCGCTCTGGTTCCACCGCATCAACCACTGGCTCTGGACCCACAACTTTCGACTTCTGGCACGCTGGTTCTCGCAGTGGGCGCGCCTGCTCACTGCGATTGAGATTCATCCCGGTGCCCAGATCGGTCAACGCCTTTTCATTGACCATGGCATGGGCGTCGTAATCGGCGAGACCAGCATCGTAGGCGACGACGTCACCATGTATCAGGGTGTCACCCTCGGCGGCACGGGAAAGGAAAAAGGCAAACGCCATCCCACGATCGGCAACGAGGTCATCATCGGTTCCGGCGCCAAAATACTCGGCAACATTACGGTGGGCAACAACTGTCGCGTGGGTGCGGGCTCGGTCGTATTGCGCACCATCCCCGACAACTCCACCATCGTGGGAGTGCCCGGCCACATCGTCTTGCGGAACGGCAAGCGGGTGGTTATCACCGATCCCAAGGAAATCAGCGACCCCATGTCCGACGTCTTCATCCGCCTCGCCGCGGAGGTCCACCAGATCCGAGAACAACTCCAGGAACACACCGCCGCACGGCTCACTCCGGAACCCAACCTGACCATCGATGAGGAATGGGACACCTACTCTGACGGTGGTGGCATCTAGCAGGCTTGTCGATGGAGTGACGGGCGTCCTCGCCCGTCGAGTCGGGCGTCAGCCCGGTTCCCGTGAGACAATACCCTTCCCAACTTCACTCCAAAACAGGCGTCATAACCCCACTTCATGACACTCTCAGTCGCCATCGTCGCGATGGATGAGGAAGCAAATATCGCTCGCACCCTCGCCAGCATTCGCTGGGCCGATGAGGTCATCCTCGTGGACTCCGGCTCGAAAGACCGCACCCGCGAAATCGCTCGTGAGTATGGGGCCAGGATTGTTGAAGAGCCCTGGCGCGGATATGTTGCGCAGAAGCAGTATGCAATCGATCTCTGCACCAAGGACTGGGTACTCCTGCTTGACGCCGATGAAGAAGTCAGCCCCGGCCTGGCCGACGAAATCCGCGCCGTGCTCGCAGACCCGAACGCGCTCAACGGCTACCGGCTGCCGCGCAAGAACCTGTTCCTGGGGCGCTGGATTCGCTACGGCGGCTTCTATCCCGACCCTAAGTTGCGCCTCTTCCGCCGCGGCATGGGAGTGGTTGCCGGCCACGACCCGCACGACCGAGTCGATCTGACAAGTGGAGTCGCCCCCCGTACCGCACAGTTCAAGAACGCGCTGGTGCACTACACCTATCCCACGCTGACCTACTACCTCGGGCACATGAATCGCTATTCTTCCCTGGGATCGCAAGTGGCCTTCGCGAAGGGACACCGCACCTTCAGCATTGCGAACATTGTTCTGCGCCCGCTCGCGACGTTCTTTTACAACTACATCTTGCGCCTCGGATTTCTTGACGGACGGGAAGGCCTCTTGTTGCACCTTAACCATGCCGTCTACGTTTCATGGAAATATGCCAAGGCATGGGAACTGGCGCGCTCCCCCAGTCCGGATTCTCAATCAAGGTGAGATCAGAGGCATCGTAAGCGCCGTCCTGCACGGTGTACGCACGTTAAGAACACGACCGCGACGATGCACGTTGTGCAAGGGATTTTGACTTTCCTTCGTGCACCTTCGTGTCCTTGGTGGTTATCTGGGTTTTGAGAATAATGTAAGAGACTCGTGCACTGTAGTTTGAGGTCGCAATTTGCGACCTCAATTCCCGAGCCGGCGGGTAAAATTCCAGAATGATGCCCAAACCCCAGTCGGCCCTCGCCATCCCCGTTGAATCCCGCATCCTCGTTCTCCGCGATCACAAAGTCATCCTCGATACCGACTTAGCCGAACTCTATGGCGTCTCTGTAAAGCGTCTGAACGAGCAGGTGAAGCGCAACGAGGAGCGCTTCCCGGCCGATTTCATGTTCCAGCTCACCCCCACGGAGCACGACGCTTTGAGGTCGCAATTTGCGACCTCAAACCCAGGGCGTGGCGGCAGGCGCTATCCGCCTTATGCCTTCACCGAGCATGGCGCGATCATGGCAGCAACGGTGCTCAACTCGGAACGGGCCGTCGAAATGAGCGTTTTCGTGGTCAGAGCCTTCGTGCGCCTGCGCGAGATGCTGGCGAACAACCGCGAACTCGCCACCAAAATCGAGGAACTGGAACAGCGTCTCGATACCCACGATGCCTCCATCCAGGACCTCATCGAAGCGATCAAAGAACTGATGGCCCCTGAACCCGCCACGGGGCGAAAGATCGGATTTGACCTGCCTCCCGCGAAGACGCCTTTGTGAAAGCCGCGGGAGTCAGCCTCTGCTAAACTCCCTTGCGTTGTCTCGCCCTACACGAAGACGCTTTCTTTGGCACGCTGCCACTGCAACCGCAACCGCCTGGCTCTGTCCGCGCCCAGCCTACGGTGCGTTAAGCCCGAACCTGACGTTTCCTTCCGCGCCCCGCGATCGAATCGCCATCGCGTCGTATCCCTTCCGTGACTTCATCACTGGCGGCGACGCCAAACCGGGCCCGACTTCACGAATGGATCTCAAAGACTTCGCCGCACACGTGAAGGAAAAATTCGGCATCAATAAGATCGAGCCGTGGACGGGACACTTCCCTTCAAGCGACGCGAAGTATCTGGAGCAATTTCGCGCTACCGTTGAAAAGGCAGGCGCTCAGATCATCAACATTGCCGTGGATGGGGAGAATAGTCCCTATGCCGCCGATGCCACGGAACGCGCGCGAGCCGTAACCTTCAGCAAGCAGTGGATCGATAATGCCGTAGCTCTCGGCGCCGCCAGCATTCGCACCAATATGCCATCCGCGAAAGACAGTTCGCCCGACCTAAGCCGCGCAGCCGACAGCCTGCTCCGGGTAGCGGAACATGCGGCTGCGAAAAACGTGGTGGTAAGTCTAGAAAACGACAATCCTGTGAGTGAAGACCCGTTTTTCATTGTGAAGGTGATTGAGAAGGCGAATAGTCCATGGCTCCACGCGCTACCCGACTTTGCCAATACACTGGCCTCATCGACCGAAGACCACGCCTACAGCGGCATCGACGCAATGTTCGCTCACGCGTACTGCATCTGCCATGTGAAGAATCAAGAGACGACCCAAGCGGGCAAACTCGTGCAAGTTGACCTGCCGCGCACATTCGGCTACCTAAAGCGGCACAACTACAAAGGCTATTGTTCGATGGAATGGGACAGCCCCGGCGACCCGTATCAAGGCACAGCCACCCTCATTGAACAGACTCAACGCCTACTATCCTGAGCGCTATCCATCCAGAGAGGTGCCCGATTTTCTTCGCGTTCTTCGCGCTCCCTTAGCGTCCTTTGCGTTTAGAAGCTTTCACTCCCAAATCGGAACGCTTCGAAAAATATTCCCGTCATCCACGGTGATTTCCACAGACCTGTTCCACGTGGAACACTAAGACGTTTGCCCATCGAGTATCGTCCGCAAGCGCGCGTATCCCGCGCGGCTGACCGGTAAGCGCACGCCATCGCTCAGGATGGCGACGTGACTATCTTTTCCATAGGGCTCGACCTTCGCCACGCGTTCCAAATTCACAATGCAAGAGCGATGAATGCGCAGGAAGGTCTTCGGGTCAAGCATTGCCTCGACGCTCGAAATCGTCTGCTGCTTCAAATGCTTCTTCCCTTGCGACGCCAGCGCCACGTAGTCATCCTCTGCTTCGACATAGTCAAGCTTCGCAACTGGAATGATGTGCACCCGCGTCCCATCCTTCACCACGATGCGCTCCGCATAGTGTCCCGGTTCGCGAGCTGCCGCCGCCAGTTCCGCGACCGGTGGTGAGACCGGAGCACCCACGCCGCTGCCTGCGCACGATCGAGCGCAGCTTCAAAGCGATCCGCCGCCACTGGTTTCAGCAGGTAGTCGACCGCATGCACTTCAAAGGCGCGCAACGCATGTTGATCGTAAGCGGTCACAAATATCACGGCGATATCCGAGCCAATCAACTCGAGCACCTCGAACCCATCGAGCTTTAGGCATCTGGATGTCGAGAAAGAGCAGATCGGGCTTACGCTCCGAGACCATCTTCACCGCTTCGAAACCGTTGGCACATTCGCCCAGCACTTCGATTTCAGGATGCGCGCGCAGCATCTCGCGGATCACGGCCCGTGCCAGTTCTTCGTCGTCCACGATGACAGCCGTCAGTTTTCGCGAGGCTTCGTTCATGCCACCGTCTCCGCTCTCTCGGCCGGAAGAACGATCGAGACCCGAAACCGGTCACCTTCCGCACGGACCTCAAACCGCGCCCGATCTCCGTATCGTGTGGCCAGGCGTTGCCGCACATTCGCCAGGCCGACGCCGTGTCCGCGACGGCGCGGCATCTCGGGATCGAAGTTGTTCTCCACCTCGATCCGCAAATCGTCGGTCTGCAAATCGCTGCCGCCTGCTTTCTTGTTCCCGTCACAGCTCACGCCCACACGGATCCATCCACCTTCTGTCAGGTTCGAGATCCCATGGGCCACCGCGTTTTCCACCAGCGGTTGCAGCAGCAGTGGAGGTACCGAGCATTCGAGCGCTCCTGGCGCGATCGACTCTTCCACGGTGAGGCGCACTCCGAAACGTACTTTCTCAACCGACAGAAACGAGCGCACCAGTTCAAGTTCTTCGCGCAACGGAATGACGGTCTTCTCTCCCAGCCCCAACGTCTTGCGCAGAAAGTCGGCCAACAGGATGCACATCTCTCGCGCGCGCCCGGCATCGATGCTGGTCAGCGCGCTGATGGAATTCAAGCTGTTGAACAAAAAATGCGGATTCACCTGCGCCTTCAGCGCTTTCAATTCCGAGTCGCGCGCAAGAACTCGCGCCTGGATCTCACGCTTTTCCATTTCGCGCGAAAATTCTACTGACAGCAGGACGTAGTGCAGTGCCACAGCGAGCAGGTAAATCATCACGCCGCACGCAAAGAGCAGCGGATAGTCCGGCACAAATTTCTGATCGAGTCCGCGAAACGCATCTATGTTCGCGAGTGCGGTGGCCCAGCCTTTGGCGAGCGCCACCCAGATTCCGCTGATGACCAGCGCGCCGCTCAGGTGTGTCAGCGCCAAGCGATAGAAGGTCGAACTTGCCAGCGGAGTGCCCCGGCAGGAATACCACGCCGACAGACACATGAAGGCATATACCAGGCAAAGTGTCGGGACCATGGCGAACGACTGCAACCAACTCAGCCCGCCGCCCGACTTCAAGATGTAGAAAAGAATCGCGGCCAGAGGAAACCAGGCCAGCAGGTAAAGACTGAGCTGCCGCAGATGCCCAAGGATGGGATGCATAGTGCGTCAGTTCTTGACTTCGATTCCGCCGAACACAGCGACGCCGCGGACATAGAGAGTCTTGGAAGGAACCGACGCGTCGGTTTGTACATGCTGCGTCTTGTCGTTGTAGCCGCCGAAGACGCCCATGCCCTGCAGGACGACCTTCCAGTTCAAGGGCACCCGGATCTCGCCACCACCAAAGACTGCGTTCGCCTCGACATAGGCCTCGTTGCCCGCCATCTCTGCCCGCGAGAGATCCACTTCGTAGCCGCCGAATACTGCGAACAAGCGCGCGCTGCGGAAATCTTTCGCGTTGACGTTGCGTTCGCCGCCACCGAATATGTAGAACGAGTCGAGATCGCCGTCGGTCGTGGAAACGGGTCCTCCGCACGGCTTCCCCGAGAGCGAATGCGCGATCACCATCAGCCCCACCACGATGATGAACAGCGGCCACGCCTGACTCAACGTAATGTGGGTGATGCCCAGGCTGTTGGTTTGCAGCAGGATGCCGCCCACGATCAGGCATCCAGACGCCAACCAATCGCCCCGCTCCTTGCCGTTGAAAATTTTGATCAGGCCGACGACGATCAGCACTACCGGCCAGAAGTGCACGACAATACCGTGAGGAAAGAGCCCGAGTTGGTTCAACAGGAGGACGGCGCCGACGGCGATGATGATCAGCCCGGCGATCATCGCTCCGCCGCTACGCCTGTGACTGGGTTTCATGGGAGATCTCCGTGGACTCCCGGTCGCGTTTTGCGATCGACGACTCCGCCACCGGATGAATCAACAACAGAATCAGGCCTGCAAGAATCAGCAGCATGGGCCAGCCATGCACCAGCGCCGTTACGGCAGGAACATTGAGCTTCGACGCCCAAGCGTCCAGTTTACTCTGGAAACTCGCGGTGCCCACTCCTGCCAGAACCGCCGCTGCTACGGTGTCATGCGTCCAGAACGGATAATGATTGCTGCTTGCCATGTTGCAACTCCTCTCGTTCCGTTTACCAGTCACTGACTGGCTACAGGTCGGAGAGTAGACGCCAGGGCATTGACCACGCCTCAGCTTTTCGGCGAATGACGGTGCACTACCGGCGAGTGGCGGAATGGCTCCGGGAGCACGACGAACGACGCCGGGGCACTCTGTGCGACCAGACACTGACATTTCCAACTGTTTCGTGTTTTATTCGCCTTTCGGTATACTTTTGTGGTACATCAATAGGTCATGCGCAAGGCAATCAACCATCTGAAGAAATGCGATCCGGTGCTGAGAGCAATCATTCAGCGGGTGGGATCGTTTCGCATGGAGTTCGGCGAACCCACCTTCCACAGCCTGGCGGAGGCGATCCTGTACCAGCAACTGAATGGCAACGCCGCCGTCACCATCTTCAAGCGCTTCACCGAGAAGACCGGGGATCCGGTAACCCCGGAAGGCATCCTGAAATTGAGCGACGCGGAGATGCGTGCCGTCGGACTCTCGAAACAGAAAACAGCTTATCTGCGCGACTTGGCCGAGAAAACGAAAGCCGGCTTGCTGGAGTTTGAGCGACTGGGCGAGTTGCCCGACGAGGAAGTCATCGAGCACCTCACGCAGGTGAAGGGCGTGGGCGTGTGGACCGCGCACATGTTCCTGATGTTCACCTTGAGGCGTCCTGACGTGCTGCCCACGGGCGATTATGGCGTACAGGTCGCCATCAAGAAGCACTACCGCAAGCGCAAGCTCCCCAAGCCGAAAGACATGGAGAAGATCGCGAAAGCGTGGGCGCCCTATCGTTCGATCGCGTGCTGGTATCTGTGGCGCAGTCTGGACATCAAGACCCTGTAGCCATTTTCAATTGCCAATTTTCGATTGCCGATTGATGCGGCACATCCGGCAGTATCAAATTGGCAATTCGGAAATGGGCATTTGGCAGTTCCACCGTGCGCCGTTGGGTCCACTGTGTTTAAATTGCCATGGTGGTCAACCGAGCACAAGATCCGCGTCCTGGTCGCGAAGCCCGGACTCGACGGCCATGATCGCGGCGCGAAGGTCATCGCCCGCGCATTGCGCGATGCTGGGATGGAAGTCATCTACACCGGACTGCGCCAAACTCCCGAGATGGTGGTCAGCGCCGCGCTGCAGGAAGACGTGGACGTCATCGGCCTCTCGATCCTTTCCGGGGCGCACAACGCGATCGTCCCGCGGGTGACCGACTTGCTCAAGCAGAACAAAATGGACGACGTTCTGCTACTCGTTGGCGGGATCATTCCGGATCAGGATGTCGAAGGCCTCAAGAAGGCTGGCGTCGCCGCGATCTTTCAACCCGGCACGGCCATGGACGATATCGTGAAATTCATTCGCGAGCATGTGAAGCCGCGGGGCGTACCAGCGGGTGAGAAAAACAGGTCTTAGGTCTTAGGTCTCAGGTGTTTGATCTCAGCTCAGGCTTTAGGCTGATCAGCAGTCAGCTTTCAGACTCCTCTCTTAGTCCGGTTCTCGGTTGGTACTATTCTTTTGGAGCTTTCCAGATTTCTTCCCCATGGCTGAAGTTTCGATAGCCCGGCTCCGCGAGGTTCTTGCGCATACGATTGGGCCCGCGCCCTGGTATTGGCAGACATTTCCGGCGATCACTTCGGTCGCGCGACAGCGTTTTGACTGGAGCCATCACGGTGAAGAAGGCCCTCTCGGATATCTCGTGACGCTCGGGCTCGAGCAGGAGCCCGATAAACCGCGCTTGGCGCTGAACACCTATTGCCGGCCATTCTTCGCACCGCCAAACTATCTGGGCATCTGGTGCCCGGAGGGGCGGAGCATCCGCTTCGCATGCTTCGATCCCGATACGCTCAAAGCCTTCGAGATGGCCGAAATTGCAGGGTGGTTCAAGCAATCTCCCGATCGGATTTAGCTCGCACACCGAACCGCTGGCCGACTTCGAGATACCGCTCGACCTTGGGCCGGGTACGCACAAGATCGAAGTGCCGCCCGAATTCGCAATGGTCGAAGAGTTGATCGTTCCTACCAGCTACAAGGCCATGTCGAATGACGATCCCGCCTTCGCTCTCTTCGTCTTCTACCTGCATGCCGGACTCGTCGAAGTGTTGCCGCAGAAGTGGCTGACCGCTGCCCAGTACCAGGTGGGACAGCAGTGGATCACACGCGCGGCCCGCGATCCTGAGTCGCATCGCATCGTCGGGGAATGCTTCGGCGTGGGAACGTTTCTGCTGGAAGAAGATGGCTGTCGGTTGGAACGGTGGCTGGAGAGGAGATAGACGGCTCTGGGCTCCGGGCACTGAGAGGCATTAGCGCTGGCTCTGATGCGTCCTTCGTGAATTCTTGAATTCTGAGGACTGCTTCCGTCACCGGGTCATCGGCAATCGCGTCTACCAGTCCTAAGCGTAGCGCGTGATCTGCGTGGATCTTCTCCGCGGCTATCAACAGTTCAAGAGCCTTTCCCTTTCCGACCAGGCGTGGCAAGCGCTGCGTTCCGCCCCAGCCAGTCATGAGCCCAAGGGATGCTCCACGATGTCCGAAGATTGCATGGGGCGATGCAATCCGACGGTGACATGCCAGTGCCAGATCGAGCCCTCCACCCATGCAGTATCCATTCACAGCGGCAAACACCGGCGCAGGGAAACGCTCGATTGCATTCATCAGGCTCTGTCCGATCTTCGAGAATGCGTATGCCTGCGGACCGGTGAGAGGCGCAATCTCCGCCAAGTCTGCCCCAGCGGAAAAGAACTTCGAATTTCCAGTAATGACTAAAGGCGCCGCCGCGCCGGCAAGATCGCAGACCGCATCAGTCAACACCCCCACACAGGCGCGAGTCAGACGATTCGTCCCATCCCCCGATTGGAGACGAAGCAGGGTGACGCCATCTGCCCTTTCCAACGAAAAATATGGTGAAGACAAGGCCACCTTGGAGCAGCATACCGCACCTGCAGAAAGAGCCTGCTCCGGCCGGCCCCAGAGCCGAAAGCCTATAGCCCAGAGCCCGACTCCCGGTTTGCGCCCTTCCGCGCCGCTGATATACCGTAGTCTGTTTCGAGACCCCGACCCATGGCCGACCGTAACGAAGTCTCGCAGTCCACCGCCTCGTCCAGCCTGTTGCCCTCCAAGGTGGATCCGACCTCGGCACGCTTTGAAGCCAACATGCGCTTTATGGCCGACCTGGTCTCGCAGGTCCGCAATGAAGAAGAAAAAATCGGCGAGGGCGGAGGCGCCAAGGCCATCGAGAGCCAGCATGCCAAGAAACGTTTGACGGCTCGCGAGCGTGTCAGCTTGCTGGCCGACCCGAAATCGTTCTTCGAACTGGGCGTCTACGCGGCGCACGGCATGTATGAGGAGTGGGGCGGCGCTCCGTGCGCGGGCGTGATCACGGGCCTGGCCCGCATTCATACGCGCCTGGTGATGATTATTGCGAACGACGCCACGGTGAAGGCGGGCGCATTCTTCCCCATGACTTCGAAGAAGGTGATCCGCGCGCAGAATATTGCCATCGAGAATCGCGTGCCGACGGTCTACCTGGTCGACTCGGCGGGGGTTTTCCTGCCGCTGCAAGAAGACGTATTCCCTGACACCGACGACTTTGGCCGTGTATTTCGGAACAACGCTGTGATGTCGGCGCAAGGAATTCCGCAGATTGCCGCAATTATGGGCATGTGCGTGGCGGGTGGCGGATATCTGCCAGTGATGTGCGATCACGTTCTAATGACCGATGGCAGCGGTCTGTTCCTCGCCGGGCCCGCATTGGTGCAAGCCGCGATTGGACAGAAATATTCTGCGGAGGAACTCGGCGGCGCCGAGATGCACGCGGCGATCAGCGGGACCGTCGACTACCGCGAGCCCAACGATGAAGCTTGCATTGCGCGCATTCGTGCGATTGTTGAAAAGTGGGGGTACCGGCGCCAGTCCCCTTGGGATCGCAAACAACCCCAGGAGCCAGCGCTGGCGACGGAAGAGATTTACGGCATCTACGATTCATCGCCTGCGCGCCCGTACGACATGAAGGAAGTGCTGGCCCGCGTTGTCGATGTGGGACGTTTCGACGAGTACAAACCCGAGTACGGCAAAACCCTGATTTGCGGCTATGCACGCATTGGCGGATTCGCCGTGGGAATTGTCGCCAACCAGAAACTGCACGCGCAGCAGGTAGACCATGAAGGACACAAGCGACTGGAGTTTGGCGGCGTGATCTACACCGAGTCCGCCGAAAAAGCCGCACGCTTCATCATGGACTGCAACCAGAACCTGATCCCCCTGGTCTTTTTCCACGACGTGAACGGCTTCATGGTGGGACGCGACGCGGAGTGGAGCGGCATCATCAAAGCAGGAGCGAAGATGGTGAACGCAGTCTCGAACTCGGTGGTTCCAAAAATCGTGGTGATTGTGGGCGGTTCGTTCGGAGCGGGGCACTATGCCATGTGCGGCAAAGCGTACGATCCACGTTTCGTGTTCGCGTGGCCGACGGCGCGATACGCCGTGATGAGCGGTGATTCGGCCGCGGGCACGTTGGTGGAAATCAAGATCAAGCAACTGGAACGCAGTGGAAAAAAACTTAGCGAGGAGGAGAAGAAAGAACTCTACGAGTCAGTGAAGCGAACCTATGACGAACAGACCGACCCGCGCTATGGCGCGGCGCGTTTGTGGATCGACAAGATTATCGATCCGGTCGAGACCCGCGAGGCGATCGTCCAGGCGCTGGAAGCGGCGGCGCTGAATCCCGATGTGCCGGAGTTCAAGGTGGGGGTGTTGCAGACATGATTCACCACGGAGACACGGAGACACGGAGTAAACTTCTTCATGAAGACCGCACGGAGCAAATCATTGGTGCCGCCATCGAAGTTCACCGCGCCCTCGGTCCCGGCCTTCTGGAATCGCCGTATGAAGAATGTGTATGCCACGAACTGAACCTTCGTAGTATTCCGTTTCGACGACAGGTACCCCTTCCCGTAGTCTACAAAGGCGTCAATCTGGATTGCGGTTATCGCATTGACCTGGTCGCGAATGATCTGATCATCCTGGAATTCAAATGTGTCGAACATATTTTGCCGGTTCACGAGGCGCAACTGCTGAGTTACATGAAGATTGCAAATAAACGGGTTGGACTACTTCTAAACTTTCACGTTGCCACGCTTGTGAGGGGCGGCATTGTGAGAAAGGTAATTTGATTTTCTCCGTGACTCCGTGCCTCCGTGCTGAATGGAAACCGTGGCGAACAATACCATCAAGCTAGTCGAATGTCCCCGCGATGCCTGGCAAGGCCTGCAAGGCCATATCCCTGCTTACATCAAAACGGACTACCTGAAAGCATTGATCAGTGTCGGGTTCAAGCACATCGATGCCGTCTCGTTTGTGTCGCCGAAAGCCGTTCCCCAGATGGCGGATTCGGAAGAGGTGCTCGAAGAACTGGATCCACCGGACGATGTTGAGATCATCGGAATTGTGGTGAACGAACAAGGAGCGGAGCGCGCTATCAAGAGCGAGGCGGTCCGCACTCTTGGGTTCCCGTACTCGATTTCGCCGACATTCTTGAAGAACAACCAGCGGCAGACCCTCGAAGAGGCGATTGAGGAACTGGAAAAGATTGGCAAGAAAGCAGGTGATGCTGGACTCGACACGATCGTCTACATCTCAATGGCTTTTGGAAATCCGTATGGCGACTTGTGGAATATTGATGAACTGGTCGAAGCGGTTGGCTTGCTCGAGTCCGAGAGCATCCGCACCATTTCGCTCGCCGACACGGTGGGAATGGCAACGCCGGAACACATTCGCGATGTCGTAGGCGCTGTGCTGGCGAAGTTCGGCTATCTCGAGATCGGGGTGCATTTGCACAGCCGCCCTGAACATGCGGTAGAGAAAGTGCTCGCCGCATACGACGCAGGTTGTCGACGCTTCGATTCCGCGATCGGTGGGCTGGGTGGTTGCCCGTTTGCGCAGGATGCGCTCGTGGGGAATATCCCGACGGAGAAGGTGCTCGAGGCACTTGCAGAGCGCGCGATTCCGCCGCCGATCACGCGCTCATTGGATTCGCTGTTGAAGGCGACGGCTGGACTGGCGGCGAAGTATAGTGCTTCGTCGGCTGCGGACTGAAGGGATGGATCGCGTGCTCTTATCGAGCAGTATCTTGGTTCATGGCAGAAAGGGACCTAAAGTGCTTTCCTCCAAAAAAGCGTCAGCTTGAACTACGACCTGTGATCATTGCTGCTGCATATTGCCCCTATGAATTGTCATTCTGAGCGCAGCGAAGGACCTGTTTTCCCATGCGGCGCTACTACGTTTACATCATGGCGAGTAAATCGAGGGTTCTCTACATTGGCGTCACCAACGATATCTGGCGGCGGGTCTGGGAACACAAGAACGACGCCACTCCCGGATTTACCAGCAAGTACCGAGTGCATCGACTTGTTTACTTCGAAGAATTCAAGTACATCGGCAACGCGATCGCGCGAGAAAAATACCGCAAGAGCTGGTTGCGCGAGAGGAAGGTTGCGCTGGTTCGTTCTGCGAATCCCACTTGGGAAGACCAGAGTGAGAAGTGGTTTGATGGAAAGAACGTCATCACCGTAAAGCTGGACAAGAGCGCCGAGCGAAAAGCAGGTCCTTCGCTGCGCTCAGGATGACAAGTTTTAAAGAGATCTGCAGAAACTCAAGACAGTTTGCGCAGGCAATGTCGTATACGACAATCCAACTCGCTTACGAGGATGCGTTGGCGGTCATCACGTTGAACCGGCCCGACAAACGCAATGCCATCAGCTACGAGTTGATTGAAGAGTTGCTGGCGGCATTTGACGAGGTCGCGAGTTCCTCAGCCTTGGTGCTCCTGCTTACCGGCGCGGGTAAAGCCTTCTGCTCGGGTATGGATCTGGAGAATCTCAGGAGCCTGATCGGGCGCTCACCGGAGCAGAGCCTCAAAGACACGCAGACTATGGCTCGCTTGTTCCGTACGCTCTATGAATTTCCGAAGCCAACGATTGCCGCGGTGAACGGCGCAGCCATCGCGGGAGGCACGGGATTGGCTACACTGTGCGACTTCACGCTTGCGGTACCCGACGCCAAGTTCGGATATACGGAGGTCCGCATCGGCTTCGTGCCTGCGATCGTGTCCACATTTCTGATTGCGACAGGTGGGAGAAAAAATTGCCCGCGATCTGCTTCTGACAGGACGGTTGTTTGATGCCAGCGAAGCCCAGCGCATCGGACTGGTTACTGAGATTGTTCCGCCGGAGAATCTGATGTCGAGGGCGCGCGAATTAGCTGCGCAGTTGATGGAAAACAGTCCCGCTTCGTTGCGTTACACCAAGCGGTTGCTCAGCGAGGCAGGGCGGGCAGAGCTTGACGGCCAGATCAACGCGGCGGTGCGCGAGAATGCCGCCATCCGCGAGACCGCGGACTTCCGCGAAGGGGTCACGTCGTTTCTCGAGAAGCGCAAGCCCAAGTGGGGTCCCCAGGGATGAGCGAGAGCCAGGCCACGTCCAACATTTCCTCGAATCCACCATGCCATCGTCAACGAAAGCCGCGTGCGCGTGCGCTATGCTGAGACCGATCAGATGGGTGTGGTTTATCACGCCAATCACTTCATCTGGTTCGAAGTCGGACGAGTCGAATTACTGCGGCAACTCGGCTTTTCCTACAGAGGACATGGAGCAGCACGACAACTGCTTCATTGCGGTGGTCGATGCGCGCTGCCGCTACAAGGTTCCGGCGCGCTACGATGACGAGATTGTGGTGCGCACGTGGCTCAAGAACATTCGCGAGTCGGTGATTCACTTCGGATACGAACTGGTTCGCGTCGAGGACGGGACCGTGCTGGCGGAAGGTGAGACCACGCATATCGTGGCCGACGCGCAGATGCGAAAGACTGTGCTACCGGAAAAATATATGAAGGCGTTCCGCGAAGCGGCCGCTAAACAGGCATGAGCAAAACCCAGAGCACAAAGCCAAGAGCCGAAAGCCAACACTCTTGAACGCCCTCCACATCAACGGAAACGATCTGACGCCGGAGGCCGTGCGCGAGGTCGCCGTTGAACGCCGACCGGTATTGCTTGCGCCCGATGCGCGCGAGCGTGTTAACGCCGCCCGCGACGTCGTGGACACGCTTGTCGCCAACAATCAGGTTTCTTACGCGATCACGACCGGCGTTGGCAAATTGAGCGATGTACGCATCGTCGGCGATCAGATCCGCGAACTGCAAGTGAACCTGGTGCGCTCACACGCCGTGGGCGTGGGTGAGCCACTTTCGATTGCCGAGACGCGCGCCATGATGCTGTTGCGCGCCAATTCGCTCTCCAAGGGATACTCCGGCGTGCGGGGCGTGGTCATCGATACGATCTGCGAGTTGCTCACTCGGGGCGTGACGCCCTGGGTGCCTTCTCAAGGCAGCGTGGGGGCCTCGGGCGATCTGGCCCCCCTCGCTCACCTCGCGCTCCTCCTGATTGGCGAAGGCGAGTGCCACGACGGCAAGGGCGGCCGCATGCGCGGCGCCGAGGCGCTCAAGGCGGCCGGCACCAAGCCCATCGTCCTCGAAGCGAAGGAAGCCGTGTCGCTGATCAATGGCACGCAAGCCATGCTGGCGGTGGGCACGCTTTCGCTGCTGGCTGGGGAAATACTGGTCGACTCTGCGGACGTTATTGGGGCGATGGCGTGCGACGCTCTGAAGGGAACGGATGCGGCCTTCGATGAGCGCATTCATCGCGCGCGTCCGCATGCGGGACAGATCAAGACCGCCGCCAATCTGCGAAAACTGCTCGAAGGCAGCGCGATTCGAGAATCGCATCGCGACTGCGGTCGTGTACAGGACGCCTACTCGTTGCGCTGCATCCCGCAGGTACACGGCGCCGTGCGCGATACGTTGGCACACTGCCGCACAGTCTTCGAGATAGAAATCAACTGCAGCGGTTGATAACCCGCTCGTCTTCCGCGATCCCAAAGCGCAAAACGGCGATGCCGACGTGATATCGGGCGGTAACTTCCACGGCGAGCCAATTGCTTTCGCCCTGGACTTTCTTGGGATCGCGCTGAGTGCACTGGCTGGGATCAGCGAGCGACGCCTCGAGCGGCTGGTGAATCCGGCGTTAAGCGAAGGACTGCCGCCGTTCCTCGCGCCGGGTGCCGGATTGAATTCCGGCTTCATGATGCCGCAGGTGACGGCGGCGGCGCTGGTCAGCGAGAACAAGGTCCTGGCACACCCGGCGTCGGTTGATTCGATCACCACGTCGGGGAATAAGGAAGATTATGTGTCGATGGGAATGACTGCGGCGATCAAGCTCAAGAAAATCATAGAGAACACGCGTAACGCAATTTCCATTGAAGCCATGGCCGCGGCGCAAGCGCTCGATCTGCTCGCCCCTTTGAAAACGTCGAAACGGCTGCAGCAGGCGCACGCCACGATCCGGGCTGTGTCGCCGCCGGTCGAGAAAGATCGGGTGATGTACCAGGACTTCGCGCGGATTGCGGAAGTCATCGCCAGCGGGAAGATCGCTGAGGCGCTGCGCTAGGAAACCAAATCACTTTGCCATCAAAGTACGCAAAATGGGTTATTGTCTTTCCAAAGCATGTGTGAGTTGCTTTGCGAGTTCCTCATTTCCCCACACTTCAAACAACAGATTTTTGTGCTTGATAAAGACCATGGGCTTGGCACTATCCATCGTGGTTGAAATGTGAGGCGCTCCCCGAAAAACGTAGGTGTGGCGGTCACCCGGTTTCGATTCGGCCACGATTTGCAAGCCCTCGAAATTCTGCGACACCGGCAAGAACAAAACTTCGAAGACGCCTGGCTTGGTCCTGTACCAGGCGGCACCCTTCTCGCCTTCGAAAAATGCTGCTTGCTTTGAACTGCGCACACACTCCACCGCGAAGCCGCGACGCTCCAATGTGCGAGCTACTTCCATTGCCTCGCTGTATATGGGATCACTCTCCCAGGCACGCCGTAAGTCATCGTCGTTACAGGGATCGGTCGACTGGGCCAGCGCGTTGGCGACAACGGTCAAGAACAGGCAAGTGCTCAATACGACACGAACAATTCGCATAAATGTCTCATTCGCGGCGTTCTTTCACATTACGGATTATAGGATTCTCTGGGCCTGTTGTTGGTGAAAATGCCTTTTATGCCGTCTTGGCCGCTCTCCCATCCAACCCCAACTCGCCCGCGATGCCCTTCATCGCCTCAATGCAGAACGCGATGTGCTGCTCCAAGTCCACTCCCAGATCCGCTGCCCCATTCACAATATCTGACCGATTGACGCTCCGCGCGAACGCCTTGTCTTTCAACTTCTTTTTCACCGAAGGCGCTTCCACCTCGGCCAGCGACCTGCCCGGCTTCACCAGAGCGCAGGCTGTGATGAATCCAGCGACTTCATCACAAGCAAACAGCGCCTTCTCCATGGCTGAATCCCGACTGACGCCGCTGTACTCCGCGTGCGACATGATGGCACGACGGATCTCATCCGAATATCCGCGCTCCTTGAGAATTTCGTTCCCTTTGTAAGGATGATCCTCAATCCTCGGGTAGCGGTCGTAGTCGAAGTCGTGCAGCAATCCCACAATTCCCCAGAGATCCTCATCGCCTGAAAGCTTTCGCGCGTAAGCGCGCATACACGCCTCCACAGCCAGTGCGTGTTTCAGCAAACTTTCTGACTGAGTGAACTCAGTTAGTAAACACCATGCCGCCGCGCGATCATTCATGATTTCTTACCTGTTTTCTCCTGGTTTTCGCCCGATATCTCCGAGTTTCATGCAACGCATTGCTGTTTTCACACCAGAAATTCCTTGACATCCACAGGCGTCCTCCCTCAGATTACCCCTCAGACAGGAGCCTGACCACGGGCTCTTTGGAGTGCCCCCGCTCTGGCACCTCCCAAAACCTAGATGGCCACGACTCTTGCCCCGGTCGATTCAAGGGAAGTCGTTCGTTGTGATCATTGCCTGCTAGTTCAATTCCGTACAACTAATGACCTGTGCCGCCGCTGCCATGCTTCGCTCGACGAAGAAGAGCCGGAAGTTATGGTCGCCGAGCCTCTGCCGCAAATCGCTCCGTCGCACGGAAACGGGCGCGGACATCTAAACCTGGCGTCGTCGATCCGCTCGCTGCGCTTGCGCAATGGGTTGAGCCAGCGCCAACTCGCTACCCGCATGTCAGTGCCGCGGACTTACGTGTCCAAGATCGAAAACGAAAAAGCTACTCCCACGCTATCGTCGCTGGAACGGCTGGCGCGAGCGCTGGAAGTCACTGTGCCCGATTTGCTTTCCGGCGGCGAACGCAACCGCCAGGAAGAGATCCGCGACCTCGCCCAGGATCAGTTTATCGCAGAGATTCTGCCTTTCGTGGCGCAGCTCAGCGGAATGCAGATGCAGAGCATCGTGGCGCAGGTGCGTGATCTAACCCTTCGGCCCAGAAGATCGTCTTAGGAGTGATGCTACAAGTTTAATCCGGGCAACCAGCCAACTCATAGGCCGCGGTCTTCGGACTCCGGCCTTTTTTCTTTGCATAATGAATGGGCAGTGAGCTGAAAGTCCCTTGGGCAGGAAAGTTCCTTTGCTGCCTTGGTCACGAAACCCTTCCACCCCGGGCGGAAGGGCTCTGGCCGTGTTCCTGCGGGCTTCCAGTTACTGCTTGTCGTAAACGGTTGTGCTTTTGATCTTCTTGCCGGCTGGGTCTGTTCCGCTAACGGTGACCGTGCGGCTCTTGCCGTCCGCAGAGACTGCGATTCGACCAGACAGGGTAACCTTGCCTCCCTTCTTGTTGGTCAACTGAAGGGTATGGTCGTTGATCTCCTTGTAAGATCGGGCATCGGCGCTCGGGTCGCCGGTAAGGGGATAGTCCTTGCCGTCGAACTTACCCGTCCACTCGTTGTGAGTGGGCGCACCCTGTGGGTCGACGCCGTCCACTGTCACCTTTACACTGTCGCCAGCGGCCTCATAGACCACCATAGTGTTCTTCGGCATCCCGGGACTTAATTTCGACTTGCCTTCGTTGAGCTTCCAGCTCCCCATGTTGGCATTGTCGGCAAAACACAATGTCAGGCCGATGAGACATGTTACGAGCGTCATTACAATTGTTCTTGGTTTCATGGTGCCTCCTCAATACGGAACAGAATCGTAGCCTGACTAGCGGGCGACGAATTCTAGTGCCTCAGGAAGCTTTCCACAACGATCGAATTCGGCCTCAAGACACAACGGCCTGCCGATGGTCTTTTTGAGGAGGGATGGAGAGGAAATGCGAGCCGCGTTATCGAGCAGGCGACTCCGCCAACAACACATCGAGCCATCGCGCCAGACGCGCTTTATCATCGCTGTTGCTGGTTGAAGCATCTGCATCTGTCAGCGCGGCTAGTTGGTGAGCCATCAGGTGCACGGCCACGTCCCGCGGGACATAAATCGCATCCGTCGGCAGCGTCAGTTCCCAAACATCGGCACCCTGGCGATGGAGATTCCAGCGCTGAACCTTGGGATATTTTTTGGCGTGACCAACGGAGTTGCTGATCAGCGAGGGCTCGCTGATCTGGATCTCCGCCCAGCCATGGTCACCCTTCAACTGGATCTTTTTCACTTCGAAATGGTCGAAGGCAACGAGCGAGGGGTACAGCTTCAGAACGTCCCGTTCCACGAGCGCCTCACCAGCATCCTGAAATTCCTGCAGGAGTGCCGTACGCACCTGCTCGGGTTTCGGGCGGACAGACTGGACGTTCACGACGCTGGGAATGCTCGGCATAGTGGCAGGCGGCGCATCGGGAGAAGCATCCCAGTCATTCTCTTCGGAGTCTTCCGGGGTACCGGCTGCCGCCGTGGCAAGAATCGGCTCGCGTGAGTCTCCGCTTCGCAGGCCTGCCGGCTTGAGACTCGGGCCACGATTGGACGCGGTGAGAAGAGGCGGCGCAGTTTCTCGCACGTATCGCAAAAAATGAGGACGCCCACGGCGCTTCCAATAAGCGGAGTCATAGGGCTGCACTCCGAGCCCTGAGCGTAGCGCGCTGTAGAAGGTGTGTTGGGATGGACTAACGACAATACCCGCGTGTCCGAGCCATACCACCAGGTCGCCCGCTTGTGGCTGCGCCACTCTGCGAAACTCGTCGGTGCCCACGTACAAGTCCGACGAAGGGACATACGTGTAGGGGAATCCAGCTTTTTCGTAGATCGTGTGCACCAGGTGCGAACAGTCAGCGCCCGGCCGTCCCGGATGTTTCGTCTCCAGGGCCGCACCCAGAATCGCTAAGCCCTGATTGGAATCCAGCAACTTCGCGGCGGGAGGTTTAGCAGGAACAGAGCTGGTTTTGCGGCTGGCGCTTTGCGCACTAGGACGGCTCTGCGCAAAGAGACACGAACTCGCCATCGACAGCAACATCAGGCAAGCGGCGCTTCGTCCCTTCCGTCGCATAAGTCTTTGTATCGTTCATCTCGGAAACGGCACAGATCACAGTGGTTCAATCCGTTTCACGAGAATATCCGAGTATCCGATGCACCTTGGGACCAGAAGAGTTGGAAACCATACTCCAAGCGCCCTGAATCCGCAAACGGGGTTTACTCATCAATAACGGCATGAACGTGGAAAGCAGTATGGATTTTCTGTCTTCGCTGGCCGATTCGTCAGAATCGCCGGCAACGTCGGGCGCCCCCTCGGTGCGTGACGACTCCGCCTTGCTAGACGCGTATTCGCGAGCAGTTACAGGCGCGGTGGAGCAAGTCAGCCCATCGGTTGTGAATATCGAGGTACATCAATCGGTTCCGTTACGGCGTCGCGCCGAGCCGCAAGACCGTCGTGGAGGCGGGTCGGGATTTATCTTCACGCCGGACGGGCTAATTCTCACGAACAGCCATGTCGTACACGACGCAAGCCGGATCGAGGTCACGGTCGCAGATGGGCGACACCTTCCGGCGCGAACCGTGGGCGATGATCCGGCCACGGACCTTGCCGTAATTCAGATCGACGGGACGAGTCTCGTAGCAGCCCGATTGGGTGATTCTCAGGCCTTGCGTGTTGGTCAACTGGTGATCGCGATCGGCAACCCGTATGGATTCCAGTCGACGGTCACCGCCGGTGTAGTCAGCGCTCTTGGACGTTCGCTGCGTTCGTACTCTGGCCGCCTGATCGAGGACGTCATTCAAACGGACGCGTCTTTGAATCCCGGCAACTCTGGCGGACCGTTAGTCGCGTCCGATGGACGAGTGGTGGGCGTAAACACAGCAACGATCCTGCCGGCTCAAGGTCTGTGCTTTGCCATTGGGATCAATACCGCAAAGTTCGTAGCCGGCCGCTTGTTGCGCGATGGACGAATTCGGCGCAGCTACATTGGCGTCTCGGCACAGACGGTGCCCATTCATCGTCGGCTGGTGCGTTACTACGATCTTCCCAAAGAGACTGGCGTGGTCGTTCTCTCCACGGAACCAAATAGCCCGGCGAATATAACGGGCTTGCGTGAGGGAGATGTAATTGTCGCTCTGGAGGGTCAACCGGTGGCTGGAGTGGATGACTTGCATCGCGTGCTGAGTGATGTGCGCACGGGACTGAAAGTGGAGCTAACGGTGATTCGCGGAACACAAAAACTGGATTTGGGGATTATCCCGGAAGAGGCGAAGCCGGCAAACTAATCGTGTAGAGCGGGCGCTGCAGCTTCGCGTCTGCGTGCCTCGACGTTCATGCGGGAGTTGTAGACGTCTCAGGATCGAGTGAGACATTGGGTTCTCTCCACTGGACCGGCTCGATCGGTCCCACGACAAAAATCCAGGATAGCGCGCTCACCCACAGAAATATCGAAACGATCAAGATCGGCAAAAGAAAGTGGCCAGTTCGGTCCAGCAGGAGACCAGTGAGGGTGGGTCCGACCACTCCGGCGAGATTGCCAAAGAAATTCTGTATGCCAGTCCAGCGCCCGGATGCCTCCGGGCCTGCGAGGCGCTGTGTGATAACCCAAAAATTCGAAGTGTTTACCCCGAACGAAAGTCCGGCCAACATCAAGAAAACCAGTGAGAGATTGCCCGGGACTAACACGCTCGCAAGCAAGAAGATTCCGACGCCGGTTACGCCGCAAACTACGAACGTCTTGCGCACGAACGTGGGAGTACCCCCTGCCCGGACCCAGCGATCGGCCAACCACCCGCAAAGGCTGGCAGAAATCGCAGTCAACAGAAAGACTCCACATCCGATTTTCCCCATCTGTGCTATCGAATAGTGGCGCTCGCGCACCAGGTAGAAGGGCAACCAGGTCACAGCGAAATAGTGATAGTAGTTCACACCAAAGAGGCAAAAGCAGGTTCCCCAGGCTGAGCGCTGCTGCAGGATCTCCCATGTGCTTGCCCCTTTTGTCCGTGTCGCCGCAGGTACTGTCTTGCTGGCAGGCATCCACCACACCCACGGGACAAGCCATAGAAGGCAGCCGAGTCCCAGGCCGGTAAAGAAGGGTCGCCAGCCGTAGTGACCGACCACTTCGCCTCCCAGAAGAAATCCGAAGCTTGGACCCAGCGCCATGCCGGTGGCGATGATCGAATTCGCTACACCCCGGCGTCCCTCCGGGCAATGCAGGGCCATAATCTTCGAGTAAGAAGGAAAGGCAACGGACTCACCAATCCCGAGAATCACGCGTACAGCCAACAGCAGGGCCAGTGAACTCACGATGCCGGTGACCGCGGTCGCGCTTGACCACAGAAAGAATCCAGCGGCGAATACCCACTTCACGTCGAAGTGATCGACCAGCCAACCGGATAGGAGCTGACAGCAGGAATAGGTGTAGAAGAATGCCGAGAGCAAAATTCCCAGCTGCGACGCCGAGATGCCAAGTTCGTCTTTGATCAGTGGCGCGGCGATGGAGAGGTTGCTGCGGTCGATGTAGTTGATGAAGATGGAGAGTCCCAGAAGAACCAGAATGCGAGAGAATCCTGGCGTCCACTTCGCGTTGTCGGAGGTCTGAGACACGGGTGAAGGCGGGAGCGGCTCATTGTGGACTGAGCTTGACAACGATTGCAAGTGTCGAAAAACCTTTTCACCGCGGAGTCACCGAGGCACAGATAAGACCCAATAAAGAAAATGAACTCTTTTCGCATCGCTTGACTCTCGGCCGAAATGACTCTCGTCGCAATGAGAAGGAAACGATTTTCTCTGTGCCTCTGTGACTCCGTGGTGAAAAGCTTTTCGACGTCGGTCCACGTCATTGCCAACTCTCCGACCGTATGTTAGCGTCTTGAATCAGAAGGGGATAGCGTTGCAGGCTACGATTCCCGCCGGGCTGGATCGCAAGGAAGCAGAACTTTACCAACGGCTTGATCCGGGGCGGCTCCCAAAACACATCGCCATCATCATGGACGGCAACGGACGCTGGGCGCGTCGCCGTCATATGCCGCGCATCGCCGGACATCGCGCGGGAGTCGCCGCGGTGCGTTCCACGGTCGAGACGGCCGCGCGTATTCACATTCCCGCACTCACTCTGTACGCATTTTCGGAAGAAAACTGGAAGAAGCGCCCCAAGAGCGAAGTCGACTTCCTGATGCGACTGTTAAGCCGCTATCTGAAGCTGGAAGTCCCCACGTTGAATGAGAACAACATTCGCCTCGAGTACATCGGCCGCCAGCAAGAACTCCCCGATTCGGTGCAAGGAGCGCATGGAGGCCGCCCGCCAGGATACGGCTAAGAATACGGGCATGGTCCTAACCCTCGCGCTCAACTACAGCGCGCGCAGCGAGATTGTCGATGCCTTCCGATCACTGGCTGAGGCCGCAGCGCGCAATGGGGGACTCGATCATCTCCAGGTGGACGAAGAAACCATCGGGCGCCATCTCTACACCAAGCACCTGCCCGATCCCGATCTGGTCGTGCGCACCAGCGGCGAGATGCGGTTGAGCAATTTTCTCTTGTGGCAGTTGGCTTACGCCGAGATCTACGTGACACCGACCCTGTGGCCGGATTTCCGCGGGCTGCATCTGCTCGAGGGCATCGCCGAATATCAGAAGCGGGAACGCCGCTACGGTGGCCTGAACGAGGATCATTCCCATCATCACGCCGTAAAAGCAACGCGAGGCTAGCCTTCTGCGAAAAGCCCATTCACCACAGAAACACAGCGGCACGGAGAAAATCTGTCTTGACCTCCAACCTTGAGCACTGCGAAGCAGGAATCGGCTTGTTTTTCTCTGTGGCTCAGTGTCTCTGCGGTGAAATGATGCTCAGAAAACGCCGCCCCGGGGCAAACCTCCCTTGATCAAACGCATTGCGACTGCGGTGGTCTTGATCCCTCTTGTCCTGGTCCTGGTGCTGCGAGCGCCCATCTCCTGGATAACACTGGTCACGGCGGCGATAGCTCTCCTCACTGTTCAGGAATTTCTGGAGCTCACGGAATCGTACGGCGTGCGGCCGTTGCGCAGACCGACATATGCGTTCCTTCTGCTTTTTTTTCTGCTGTTGATGATGAACGCCGGGCAGGAGAAACCACTGTTATCGACTGAGATCTTTGGGATTACTACCGCCTTCGCTGCAACGATCGCGGCCTTCGTATTCCTGACAATCGCCATGCGAAGAGAGGATCTCAGCACAGCGTATCCTGCGGCGGCTGCCTCTGCTTTCGCTTTTGTCTACATTGCACTTCCGCTAGCCATGCTTGTGCAGTTACGACAGCAATGGGCGGGTGCGTTCCTGATTCTGTATCTGCTGTTTTTGGTATGGGCGGGAGATATTCTTGCCTATTTCGTCGGACGCTCGATCGGGCGCCACTTGATGGCCCCGCGTATCAGCCCAAAAAAGACGTGGGAAGGCGCAGTCGCCTCGATGGTCGCGAGCCTCGGCGTGGGATCGGCGCTCTTTTACTATGCAACTCCGCTGTGCACGACGCTCCTGCAATGGGGACTGATCCAGCGCCGCGACGGAATCTTCTCGCTGGAGCAGACCTGCACTGCTCCCGGTGCTAATCCTCACAGCCGTCCTGAACGTAGCTGCCCAATTGGGCGATCTGGTGGAATCACTGATCAAACGCGGCGCAGGGGTCAAAGATTCCGGCACCATTCTCCCCGGGCACGGAGGCATGTTGGATCGTATCGACGCTCTGCTCTTCGCCGCGCCAGTTCTGTGGTTTTATGCGGCCTGGCGGGTGATGCAGTAGTGAAAGCAAGACGCACTTCCCTCAGAGGTATAGCGACACAGAGACAATTCAACATTTGCAGTTATCTTCAGTTCTTGTGGAAATTCATCGTGAAACGAAAGGTATGGCGAATGGCACCATTGGGCAGCTAGCGCTCTCGCATTGCCACCGCGTAAGATAAAGATTCCGCATGCGACGTATCGCCATTCTGGGTTCGACCGGCTCCATCGGCCGCAGCACTCTCAACGTGGTCGAATCCTATCCCGACCGTTTTCAGATCATTGCGCTCGCCGCTGGTTCGAATTTCGAAGCCGCTTTTGAACAGGCCGTTCGCTGGAAGCCCCGCGTTATCTCCATGGCGTCGGAGGCCGACGCCGACGCGCTGCGTGCGAAACTCAAGGGCCAAGGATTCGCGGAGACCGAAGTCGTCCACGGTGCCGCTGGCACGGTGCGCGTTTCCACTCACCCGGATGTAGATTTTGTGGTCAGCGCGATCGTAGGCGTGGCAGGCCTTGAAGCTACGTACGAAGCGGTAAAGGCTGGGAAGATTCTGGGTTTGGCCAACAAAGAATGCCTGGTGGCGGCCGGCGAGCTAATCACCGCTGAGGCCCGCAAGCAGGGCAAGGCCCTGCTTCCCATCGACAGCGAACATAACGCCGTCCACCAGTGCATGCGCGGCGGCCGCGCGGAGGAAGTCCAACGCATCTGGCTCACCGCCTCGGGTGGGCCGTTTCTCAAGACTCCAAAGTCTGAATTTGGGTCCATTACGGTAGAACAGGCGTTGAACCATCCCACCTGGAAGATGGGAAAAAGAATCACCATCGACTCCGCAACTTTGATGAATAAAGGGTTCGAGGTCATTGAGGCCTGCCGCCTCTTTGGCCTGCCCCCGAGTCAGGTGGAAGTCATTGTCCACCCGCAGTCTACGATCCACTCCATGGTCGAATTCGTCGATGGCAGCATACTTGCTCAGTTTTCGGTGACAGACATGCGCCTCCCCATCCTGTACGCGCTCACGTACCCGGAACGAATTCCGTCGGAGCTGCGCTTCCCGGTCATGGACTTACGTCAGCTAGACTTCGCGCCCCCGGATATGAGGAAATTCAGGTGTCTGGGGCTGGCCTATGAGGCCGCCGAGGCTGGTGGCGCCATGCCAGTCGCCCTCAATGCTGCCGACGAAGTGGCGGTGGCAGCGTTCCTGGATGGCACGATTTCCTTCGATGAGATCCCCCGGGTCATTGAGGACGTGCTTTCTACAACGAAAACTGGGAAAATGGAATCTATTCAACAGGTGCTTGCTACGGACCTGGAAGCTCGCCGCGCTGCCCGAGAGCGCGTAGAAAAGTTGAATCGCGGTACTTCCCCCATGCCGCGCACGGCCTCTATATCCTGTCCGGGGGAGTAATCGAAAGTTTATGGCGCACTTCTTGTTAACTGCAGTCACGATGGCGATTGTCCTGGGTGTCATGATCCTGGTCCACGAGTGGGGTCACTACGCCGCCGCTAAGTATTTCAAGGTCCGGGTGGAAGTCTTCTCGATTGGCTTCGGCAAGCGTCTGTTCGGCTACCGCAAGGGGGAGACCGACTACCGTATCAGCGCCATTCCCCTGGGGGGCTACGTCAAGATGTCGGGCGAGAATCCCATGGACGAGCGCACGGACGATCCGGGCGAATTCCTGAACCATCCCCGCTGGCAGCGCTTCGTGATTGCCATCGCCGGCCCGTTCATGAACGTCGTGCTGGCGGTCGGACTGTTGACGATCGTTTACATGGTGCACTACGAGTATCCAGCTTTCATCGATCAGCCGGGCGTGATCGCGTACGTAAAGCCCGACTCGCCAGCGGCGCAAGCGGGCCTGCAGCCCGGGGACCGTATCCTGCGCATCGATGGCATCCAGAACCCAACCTGGGAAGGCATCGGGCTCAAGGTCATGCTGAGCCCTAACGAGCCGCTGCCGCTCACCGTCGATCGCAACGGCAAGGTTCTACAAACGAGCATCACGCCCAAGCCGGTCTCGACCTCCGAAGTCGGCTCTGCCGGCTGGAGTCCTGCTCAATCGATTATGGTCGCCGACGTGGAATCTGGCATGCCTGCTGCGAAAGCCGGCATCAAGGAGGGCGACGAGATTGTTGCCATTGACGGCAGACCCGTCCCTGTCATCGAAGCCCTGATCGACATGCTTCAGCAAACCAAAGATCGCGTGGTTACTGTCGATGTGGTGCGGGGCGGATCAGAAACTAAACTTCCATTTGCAGCCTGTACTGGCCGACGCTGAAGGGAAAGAGAAACGCTATCGAGTGGGGTTCGAGAGCACGCCCAAAATGAAGATCGGCACGCTTTCTTTGGTCCCAGCCTTTCAGCGCTCGCTTGAAGATAACAAGCGTTACTCGCTGGTCCTGCTCGAACTGATCCAGAAGATGGTGCAGCGCAAGGTTTCCATGCGCCAGGTGGAAGGGCCCATCGGCATCGGCAGCGCCATCGGTCATGCCGTCACCGAAAAGGGTTGGACTCCTCTGCTCGGGCTCACGGCCGGGATCAGCCTGAACCTCGGCATCTTCAACCTGCTGCCGATTCCGATTCTCGATGGCGGCGTCATCATGCTGCTATTGATTGAAAGCCTGATGCGTCGCGATATCAGCCTGCAGATCAAAGAACGTATCTACCAGGCAGCGTTCGTCTTCCTGGTGCTGTTCGCGGTGACCGTGATCTACAACGACATTGTGAAGCGCTTGCCGCTGGGCAGTTGAGGAAGCTAAAGGCTTAAACCACAAAGGGCACGAAGGTCTCACGAAGGATTTCGACTTCCTTCGTGATACTTCGTGTCCTTTGTGGTTATCCCCAAGAATTCAGCGGCTTGGCAAGGCATTCGCGGCTCCCACCCGCCGGCTTGCTCGCGATTCCACGTGTTAAACTAGTACTTCCCATGGCTTACATTCAGCGTAGAAAGACGGTGACCGCGTCCATTGGCGGCGTGCGGGTGGGTAGCGATGCACCGGTCGTGGTGCAATCCATGACCAATACCGACACCGCCGACATCCCCTCGACCGTCAAGCAAGTCGCCGCCCTCGCCCGCGCCGGGTCGGAACTGGTCCGCGTTACTGTCAACAACGAGGAAGCTGCCGCAGCCGTCGCACCAATCGTGGACGAACTCGATAAGCAAGGCATCCGCGTCCCCATCATCGGCGACTTCCACTACAACGGACACCTGCTGCTGACCAAATATCCCGAGTGCGCGCGCGCCCTGGCGAAGTACCGCATCAATCCGGGCAATGTCAGCGTTGGCCGCAAGAACGACGACAACTTCCGCACCATGATCGAAGTGGCGGTCAAGAATCAGAAGCCCGTCCGCATCGGGGTCAACTGGGGATCGCTCGACAGCGCTCTGCTGACCAAGATGATGGACGAGAATTCCCTGCTTCCCGAGCCCAAAGACGCCCGCGAAGTCACCATGGAAGCGATGGTGGTAAGCGCGCTGAATTCCGCCGCACTTGCCGAGAAATACGGGCTACGACCTGATCAGATCATCCTGAGTGCAAAAGTCAGTGGCGTGCAAGATCTGATCGACGTCTATCGTGAACTAGCCGCCCGCTGCAACTATCCACTTCATCTGGGACTCACTGAAGCAGGCATGGGCGCCAAAGGGATCGTTGCTTCGGCTGCCGCACTCGGCGTTGTCTTGCAGGAAGGCATCGGCGACACGATTCGAGTCTCGCTCACCCCTGCGCCGGGCGGAGACCGTACGGAAGAAGTCCGCGTCGGCCAGCAGATCCTGCAATCGCTCGGCATCCGCAGCTTTACCCCGCAGGTCACTGCTTGCCCTGGCTGCGGCCGCACAACGAGCACTTTCTTTCAAGAGATGGCGGAGCAAATACAAACCTATTTGCGCGAACAGATGCCGGTCTGGAAGGATCGCTACACGGGCGTCGAAGAAATGAAGGTCGCCGTGATGGGCTGCGTCGTCAACGGCCCCGGCGAATCCAAGCACGCCAGCCTGGGCATCTCACTGCCCGGCACTTTCGAAGAACCGAAGGCCCCCGTCTACGTCGACGGCCGCCTCTTCACCACGCTGAAGGGCGACAAGATCGTCGCCGAGTTCCTCACCATCCTGAATGACTATGTGGAGTCGCACTACGCGGCCAAGGTGGAAGTGGCAGCCAAGTAGAACCTTCTCACCACAGAGGCACAGAGACACGGAGAAGGAATTTGGTAATTAAGTAATTGGGTAGTTGAAACGCTGGCTTAGTAAACCCATGAGAAGCTGTTCTCAAAACCTCAACTATACTCATCCCACGCGATTTCTATCCGTCGTGCTCTTTCTCGCCGTATCGCTGCTCGCCCAGTCCGTTGCGGGCCTCAAATGGACGCCGCCTGCTGGCTGGAAGACGGAGGGCCCGCGGCCGATGCGTGCCGCAACTTACTCCGTTGCGTCGACCGCCGGAGACACTGGCAATGCCGAGTGCGTCGTTTACTTCTTCGGCTCCGGGCAGGGCGGCAGTGTGGAGGCGAATCTCGAACGCTGGAAGGGACAGGTTGTCGGTGCCGATGGCAAGCCCGCTGACGCGAAAATTGCCAAGCGAACGATCCACGGAATGGCGGTCACAACCATTGATGTCTCGGGTGACTACACCGGAATGGGTGGGCCGATGGCAGCATCGAAATCAGTACAGAGCAACTATCGCCTGTTGGGCGCGATTGTCGAGGGCCCCGGCGGCAACGTGTTCCTCAAGTTTACCGGTCCGGCGAAAACCATCGCCGCCAGCCAACCTGACTTCGAGAAATTGCTGAACTCATTCGACAAAGAATAACTTTCCGGTGGTTCGCGTCCAAAGGACGGAGGCGAACCTGGGGCACCAGCCTGGTTTCTCAAATTACCCAATCACAAAATTACTCAATTACCAAATCCCTCCGTGTCTCCGTGCCTCTGTGATGAAAACGCCCTTAAGCCAGCAGCGACAAATTTGGGTCCCCCGCCTGATGATCCGGATCCGCGAACTTCCTCAGTTCGGGATAGGTATCCAACAATTCCGGCGGTGCCTTCACGCGTTTGCCACTCAGCATGGACTTCAGCTCCAGAGCATTCACACCGGCCCGGCCCTGGTAGTGGTTGTTGGTGATGACGTAAGTTGTCTCCGCCTTCCCGGCCACAGTCTCGATCTTATCTTTCCAATTCTCGAGTTCCATCTCGCTGTAAAGATAGTTGTAGCGGTCGTTGCGGTCGTCGCTGTTGAACCAGTCTTTGTAATTGCGCCCGTGCAGGCGCACATAACCCAGTTTTGACGTAACGTATTCGGTGGGCTCAAGAGACTTGCCGAGCCGCGGCTGATCGATATTGCAGAAGGCGACATCACCCCGCGCCAGGGTGGCCAGCGTCTCCGGATTGTCCCAGCTGTCATGCCGCACTTCGACCACACGTGGATATTCGATGAATTGCCGCAACAGCTTTTCCAGGTATTCGCGATTCAGGCTGGTGTTCTTGAAAGAGACCGGGAACTGGATCAGCAGTGCACCCAGCTTGCCTTCTGAGGCGAGCGCGTCCAATCCTTCGCGAGCTTTGGCCTCATCCTCATCATTAGGCCTGATGGATGCGGCCGAGGTCGGCTCCGTCACAGCCAATGGTGAGTGTGTAAACGACCGGTGCAGCTTCGCGGTAAATACAAAGTTGGGATTCACAGGCGCCACCTTGCGAATCCAAAGCTTGGCTAACTCGGGCTTGATGTGCCCGTAGAACGAGGTGTTGATCTCGACCACGTCGAAGAAATGCGCCAGGTATTCGAGCGGATGCAGCTTGCGCCGTTGAACCTCCGGTGGATAGAAAACTCCCTCCCAGTCCTTGTAGGACCATCCGGCAGTGCCAATGCGAATATGCGACGCGGCTTCCATCTCAGCTGCGAGGTGGCGGGAGGGCTTGCCTGGAGGGTAGCATAGACGATGGGCACGAAGCAGGTACGGCGAATTGCGTTAAACTGGTCGCCAGTTGTGGGCCCTTCGAGACCCCGACCACCAGGAGGTGGAAAATGCGCCTGTGGTGGCTTCTGCTCCCCGCAGTTTTGTGCGCGTTCGCTTTCACTGCCTGTATGAGGGATCCGAATGCCACCTTCAGCGCTGCTCGACCGGACCAGGTGCTCTTTGCTCGTGGCCGATCTGCAGCCGAGCACCACCGCCTCGACATAGCCCGCATGAGGCTTCAGACACTCGTCAACCCCTATCCCGATTCAGAGTACGCAGCCGAGGCCAAGCGCGTGCTGAACGACCCGAGGCTGCAGGGTTGTGGTAGTTCCGACGGTATGCAGTTTAGCGAGACCGCTTTCTCCCCCTGTGGATCCATGCCCGGAGTTGTCGACGGGAGCAACCTCTGTTCTTTGGGTCGGATCGAGCTCTCTCAGGAGAAACCGCGGCGCTAATGCCACAACACCGATCAGTCCAGACCCCATCAGCACAATCGTCCCAGGCTCAGGCGCGGGAACGAAGTTCTCGGGAAGATAGAAACCATCGGCGTAGTCAAAGGTGATTTTTCGCCTCCACCGAAGCCAAACACTTCGCCATTATCGAGGATTCCAGAACCCGAAATACTTAGTTCCACGGGCGCCGTGAATTCCTTGCCATTGGTGGGAAGGGTGAAGGTGGTCAAAAACAGTGCGCGCGCGAATTCGACGGCCCTGCTGGCGTCAGTCCCGAAGAACCAAAAACCGAATGGAATCTGCATCCGGCGCGCACGTTTTACCGAAGGCGCCAAGTTGAGATGCCAGTTGTTCGTACTGTGGTCATTGTGAATGCGATTCCAGAACTGCGCGCGCATCATCTGGTCGTTGAGCTGTCCGACCCCACAATGTGGGCGGAAAGGCACGTCCCGAACGGGTTTCGGGGCGAGAAAAGCAGTACAGACCTGACGCGCATATGGTTCCGCGCTACTAGTCTGATAGTTGGCTCTGCATCTCGGCAGCTGCAGAGAATTGAACGTAAACGAATCCTCTTGTCTCCGCTTGTCTCCGCTTAAACTCGAGCCAGAAGCGTTAGCCTGGCGGGAGGCACTGATCTCCGAGCGACTACCGGAAATACATCCAGGCAGCCAGTGCCAGCAAGATGATCGCGAAGATCCAGAGGGACGAATCGCTCATTCCAGTTTTCTTGGCCATAGGTCGTAATCTTAAACCGAAGATCGAACGTTAGCGAAAACGAAGACTACACGGAAGGACCGTATGGGTAAACACCCTGTTTCGCGGTCAGGCCCGCCCAACGGACACGGCGTAGGGACCAAAACCGGCAAAAAGCGTCTTAGATCTCCGGTTACGAAATCTGCGCTTTGGGATGTCTCAATAAAAGGCAAGGCCGACCCAATATACCCCGCTGGGATAGGTGCCTGTGCGTGCAAAGCAAACTCCGACCGCTACGTTGCTAATACGGTGGTCCCCGATCAGGCGGTTTGCCCCTGCCGGCAGAATTTCCGGATGCAGGTTGGTGTAGCTGATGACGCTATAACGTTGCGCCAATTCATGCATGGTGCCGAGGCGGTCCTCCTGTGCCATAGAGCAGACCGCCGCGCGCAATCCCGCATCGGATCTTCGCGCCAGCCCCGGCAGGTGGGCTGCCCGTCGCATGCGGCTGACGGTGCCCACAATCGCGTCCTCGGTCTGATCTGTGGAGTAGGCCGGCAGGTCGTGGCCGAAGTCCTGCACTACGTACAGACGATCCCCGCTCCGTATCACGCCAAAACCAGCCACGTTGTAGCTGGGATCCAACAGGTTCTCACGATGCGGTGGAGAACGCATTAGATGTTCGTGGGCGCCAGCGGCGCTGAGGTCAAGCGCCACGTTCTCCCCGGCGTGATCGAGATGCAGCGGACTAGCTGCGGCCAGTCGATTTGGCAAGGACGGTTCCCCGTCAAATTGGTGGGAGAGCTCTTGCTGCTGCGCCATGACGTCCGCATGAGCGCGAGCCGCCAAGGTCAGGCCTTCATCCAAGCGCAGGGGAGGCGCGCCCACTTCCGCGCGTGCGTGATTCGCCATTTCCAGGAGTTGTTGCTCGGCATCTGGGTCAAAACTTAGGGAGGGCGTGTTCACCGAGGCGACAGCGCGATCGGCACTTTTGGCAGCCGCCGGTTTCACCTTCGCTTGCTTCACCGGCGCGCCGGTTCCCAGAACCAGCGCTGCGGAAATGATGACGGCCCTGAGCATCCGAGTGCCTACACGGCAGAACCCTGGGAGGTTCGTGATTCGGACGCAAATCCTTTGCTACACAGCCACTTTAGCCTCTAGAATCCAGTCAGACTAATTACCAATGGCCATAGGACTGTGGATTGCGTTGATTTTCGGCGCACTCGTGGGCAGCGCCCTTGTGTACCTGGCACTGCGCCTACGCTCTGCCGCTGCAGAGGCCCGTTTGGCATTGATTGAGAAGGATTTACTGGCCGCACGCAACGAATTCTCCCGGTTGCAGGAGGCCAATTCCAGGTTGCGGGAACAGGCCGCCTCCATTGAGTCCACCCTTCTGCACGAACGCCAATCTGCTGCCGAAAAACTTGACCTGATCAACCGCGCCACCGATGAGTTACGCGAGGCTTTTCAAGCCCTCGCTTCCGACGCACTCAAGAGCAACAACCAGTCCTTTCTGCAGCTCGCCAAGGCGAGCTTGGAGAAGTTTCAGAGCGAAGCCAAAGGCGACCTCGAGGCTCGCCAGAAAGCTGTGGAAACGCTGGTCGCACCCATCAAAGACTCGCTCAACAAGGTGGACAGCCAGATTCAGCAGATGGAGAAGGAACGCAGCCAGGCTTACGGCACCCTGACCGAGCAGGTGCAGTCTCTGATCGGCACGCAAAAAGCACTGCAAGCTGAGACCGGTAATCTCGTCAAAGCGTTGCGCACTCCTTCAGTCCGTGGACGCTGGGGAGAAATTCAATTGAAGCGTGTCGTCGAGATCGCGGGCATGACCGCATTTTGCGACTTCGACGAACAAGTCACCGTCAGCACGAGCGATGGACGCCTGCGCCCCGATCTGGTTGTGAAGTTGCCCGGCGGTAAGAATGTAGTCGTAGACGCGAAGACTCCGCTGCAGTCGTATCTCGAAGCCATCGAAGCCACCGACGACGAAGTTCGCCGTGCCAAGCTCACCGATCATGCGCGCCAGGTCCGCGATCACATGCGGGCCTTGGCCTCGAAAGGTTACTGGGAACAGTTCGACCCCAATCCGGAATTTGTAGTGATGTTCCTGCCCGGCGAAACGTTCTTTAGCGCGGCTCTCGAGCAGGACCCCAGCCTGATCGAGCAAGGTGTCGGGCAGCGCGTCATTCCTGCTTCCCCCACTACATTGATTGCGTTGTTGAAGGCCGTCGCCTACGGATGGAACCAGGAGAAGCTCGCGCGCAACGCGCAGCAAATCAGCGCACTCGGCAAAGAGCTGCACGACCGCCTGCGTAGTATGTCGGTCCACATGGACAATCTTCGCCGGGGTCTCGACCGCGCCGTTGAAGCCTACAACAAAGCTGCGGGATCGATAGAGAGTCGCGTGATGGTCACGGCGCGCAAGTTTCCCGAATTGGGTGCCGCTATCACCGAAGAAATTCCCGAACTCGGCCAGATCGAAACGACGACCCGAACGCTCTCGCTCGACTGGGGCGAGGAGACAACCGAGGAATTGCCCTTCGCACGTGATTCCGATCAGGAATCCTAGCGGTTTCAGTTTCATGCAATCAATTAGTAGCGCCGGCGTCCCCTTCCGGCATGCTTCGCGAGCGCATCTTGCGACGCCCGGCGACTCTCCTCCTCATCAACGGAATGCTTTGCGACCGCGTTGAGTTCCTGCAACTCTTCACCGACATCGAATCGGCTCGTTCGCGCGAAATCTTCGTCTTACATTCCCGCGACAATGTGCTGCCGCCACTGGCCGAAGTAGCGAACTGGACCTCATCCCAGCGATTCATATAAATGAAGTAGACCTGATGGAGTTCGTCTCCGATCACTCGTTCGTTCGGATCGCCCAGCACGAGGGTAATGGGAAAAAGCCCGTCGGAAGCATTGGTGAGGTGGAACTCCTCAGCCACTACATGACAGGCAGCGCTGAACAGAAGACTCACTTTCTCTTCGCGTACTTCCGCGCCGTTTTCACGACCGTTACTTGGGCAGTCCCTAACCCAGAGAGCCCGAACACAGTCACAAGCGTCCCTACCAGAAAAGCTCGAATACCGGCTAACATCGTCCCCACCCCAAAACCAGGAATCGTCTACTTCATGGCAATGCCGTGAGGACGCGCCGGTCCTGTTGAAAATGCCGTGTTGAAATCTACGTCAAAGTGCGAATCCAAGCGCAGGTGATCTTTGAACACCTTGATCACGTGGATGTGGTGGTCTCCTTCGAAGTGGATCTTGCCGAAGTTGTCTTCGTTCAGGAAGTAATCGGCAACAACTAACCGCTTGTCGTCGTCCGTCAGTGCAATGACGTGCGGGCCCGCGTTCACTCCCAGGTTGACAATGCCCGCTTGGACCGGGAGCTTCGGGGTCGCTGACATCCAGCATGCCGACCTGTCCCGCCTGGAACGATCCGAAGAATGAGCCGGTCCCCCTTTTGGTTGATGGCGAGAAGCTGAATCATGCCTCCACGAACCGGGACTTCAATGTGGGGAACAATGTTTTCGCAGTCGAAGACGACCTGCGCGGTTCCGGCCGCTGTGTCTACCAGATAGACCAAGCCATCAAACATGCCCGCCGTAAACGCCCGGCCTTGCGGATCATGTGGAATCAGCTTCACATCCATGGTGCCCACCGCACTCGGGATCGGGATGGTGCGTAGGATCGTCCTGTTTTCCAAATCCCACACGCGAATCGAACCGCGCAGTACCGGATCGCCCGGGATAGACATTCAACGTGCTCGCCGGCAGGATGAAGTCCGACGTCACCATCAGGTTCAGGTCCGGGCGCGCGGAGATCCCGTGTGGGTTGAAGCCGTCCTGCGGAGGACTGGTGGGCCACTCCTCGACCAGTCGAGACGGAGTCAAACTCAGCCACACGGCCGGGCGCTCCTCCCGTGGCCGATCCCATCTGGGTGACCAGAAAGCCGCCGCCATCCAGGGGCAGAAAGTCGTCGGTAATGCTGGATTGCGCCGCGTTGGCGGAGAATAGAAACTTCGGGTGGCGCGCGTCGGACACATCGAAGAAGAAAATACTGTTCTGCCCACTCAGCAGGCTGAGCAGCCCTCCGCAGGCGAGGATGTTCTTGTCGGCCGACAGATGGCAATGATGTGACTCGTTGCCGACGTTACCTGGAGACGGAATCGGAACAGTTCGAATGACTCTTTCCATAGTCCGAGACTCCTCATCAAAATCAATGACCGCAAGAAAATCCGGGGCGACGCGCGCCTGGTCGCCCGCCCAGACGTAGAGTGTCTTCTCCCTTTTGTCTCTCGTCATCGCCCTTGTCCATCCCTCGCGAGAAGACGCTCCAGGCGCAGAGCGAACACGACATGGCCAAAATTCCCAGGTCAGCGAGTGGAAGAAAGCGGATCTGCAATTGGTCCCCATATTTCTCCTTGTTGGAGGGCAACTCTTCCGCGAAGCGGCAGTCTGCGGTCAATGCCCCGCGTGTTCCCTGCAGGTGGAATGTTGATTCCCTTGTGTTTTGTTGGAGTAAGAAACGTCTCTCGACCGGCAGCGCACTATCTTCAGGAGCCAGCCGCGACGTTGCGGATGAACCGATTGTGGAAAAGTATGAACAAAGTCCGGAAGAGCAAAACGCGGGTAGATTCAGCGCGATGAGGCCGAAGTGGTAAACTCCTCGATCACCCCTGCCAGGATGAATGCCATGGGAAACCCTGTCCCTAGCCCGCGTGTCTACCGTTTTGAGTCTTTACACTCGATTCCCGTACTGGCGAACTGACCCATAACGGGAGCTAGAACTCCGCTACGCGAACAGCCGCTCCAACTCCTACTGGCGCTGTTGGAACATCCCGGCGAACTGGTAACCCGCGAAGAGCTGGTAAACCGGTTGTGGCCGACGCGCACTTTTGTCGACTTCGATCGCGGCCTCAACAAAGCCATCAATCACCTGCGCGAGGTCCTGGGAGATTCAGCCGAACAGCCTCACTTCATTGAGACGTTGCCCCGCAAAGGCTATCGCTTCGTTGCACCTGTGATCCACGGTGATGAGGAAGGAAGCTGTTGCACCCTGCCACGAGCGCCACGCTCGGCGCGGGAATCTCCGTCGATGGCTGGCTGCTTAGCGGAGTGGCACGTGCGGCATGTCTTGGCCTTCGTGGCCGCCGCGAACATTGGGGGTGCACGCACGTGGATCACAAGACGCCTGTTCCCTGCCCCGCCCCAAATCGCTTCGCTTGCCGTAATCCCCCTCGAAAATCTCTCTCGCGATCCCGAGCAGGAGTACTTCGCCGACGGCATGACCGACGCACTGATTACCGATCTGGCCAAGATGAGCAGCGTCCGCGTCACGTCGCGCACTTCGATCATGCGCTACAAGGGAACCAAGAAGAGCATCGCGGAGATTGGCCGGGAACTGAACGTCGACGCGGTCGTGGAAGGCACCGTCACGCGCTCCGGAAACCGCGTCGCGGATCACGGCCCAGCTGATCCAGGTTTCCACCGACATGCATCTGTGGGCCGAGGCCTACGAGCGAGACGTGAGCGAGATCCTGGACCTGCAAAGCGAGGTAGCGACCGACATCGCCCGCGAGTCAACATCCTGGTGCGGCCACTGGATCAGGCGCGCGCCGTCAACCCGCAGGCTTATGGTTTCTACCTCAAGGGCCGTTATTTCTTCTACCAGTACACCAGCCAGGGATGGCAGCAGTCGATCGATCATTTCCGCCAGGCGATCGAGAGCGACCCGAACTTTGCGCCGGCCTATTCCGGGCTCGCCGATTCCTACCTGGTCGCCGGTACTTATGGTGCGATCCCAGCCACGGGAGGCTCTTAACCGCGGCAAGGCGGCCGCCGACAAGGCCCTGGAGCTCGACGACAAGTCTGGCGAGTGCGCACTACGCGCTTGGCCACCGCCTACACCTGGTACGACTGGGACTGGACGAATGCGGAGAAAGAGTTCCAGCGCGCCCTCGAACTGAATCCCAACGACTGCACTGGGCCGGAACTGGTATGGCGGCTACCTGTCACTGCGGGGGCGGCACGACGAGGCTATCGATGAGCACGAGCGCGCGCGTGAGCTTGATCCTTTCTCTCTGATCATCAACGCCAACCTGGCGCGCTCGTTCTATTGGGCCCGCCGCTACGATGAAGCGATCGTCCAGGCCCGCAAGACCCTGCAAATGGACCCGAGCTTTGGCGTGGCGCTGTTCTGGCTGGAAGGCTCGCTGCGCCACAAAAGCATGTTCAAGGAGGCGGTCGCTCTACGCCAGGCGGTTTACTCCAGAGAAAGCCAAAGCATCGAGCGCACCTTCAGGACCACCGGCTTTCAACCCCTTCTGCGCGAAAGCGGAGAGACATTCAAGAAGGGCGGAGCCTGGGTGGAGGCTGCGCGCTGCTACGCGCAGATCGGCGATAAAGAGGAAGCCCTCAGTCCTGCTCGAGGATTGCTATCGAGCACCGCTGCTCCTCGATGGCGACTCTCAAAGCGGAACCGGATTTTGATGTGCTGCAACAAGAGCCTCGTTTCCAGGACCTGCTGCGCAAGGTAGGGTTGATGTAAATGTAGCGCCGGCAGTCGTGAGGGCATCCTGCCAACACTCGGCAGCGAGCGAGACGCCTGCTGGACAGCCGCCAGGACGGCGGCGCTACTTGAAGATCAACGAGCCGCAGCCGCTCGCTGCGCCGGCACTATACGTTCCAGAGCCGCCTTCAGCTCATCAGGCTTAAATCCAAAAGGACCGGGCTTGCTCTTGTAAGCTACGCGGCCCTGCGCATCAATCAGGTAAAGACGATCTGGCCATCCCGTGTAAGCCTGCTCGGTTGCATTGTTGAATTCATCGAGCACAGCGGGGAATTCGATGCCCAGCTTGCGGACACACGCCCCAGCTACGAACGCACGCTCCTCTTCATTTTTAGGGCTGGCAAAAAGGACTTTGTCCTTGACGTTGCTCTGCATCTGCCAGACGTCGGTGGGATGCGCTTCCACGATGTAGACGGCAAAGAATGCGACCTGATTTCGATATTGCTGGTACAGCTTGTTGAGGGCAGGAACCTCCCGCCGGAAAGGCGGTCAAGTGTAGCTGCCGAAAACCAGCACTACGGGCTGCCGCTGCTCAGTAAAGGTGGCGAGCTGGATTCGCTCGCTATGGTCGAGCTTCATGAGTGCGAAACCCGGGGCTGGGTCACCGATCTGAAGTTTGCCCGCCCGCGCACGGGTCCAGAGTGTTTCGAACGGGAACAGGAGAAACGCCACCGGGCCCGGGATTTTCGCCATCACGCTGGCAAATTTCTCTGGTGGCCGCAGCATCACGCGATAGATCGCTACTGTACACGCGACCCAAAGCACGGCCAGCACCAACACTCCGATGAGCAAGCGTCGTAGGAGAAGTCTGCGATTTACATTCACGTTCGGCCTAGACCTTCTTTCCGCACTAGTACAGGAATTTTAACGCCAACTGAATCAGCCGTGGTGAACGTGCCGCCAGAATCTGGTTGAACGTCGGCGAACTGATGTCACTGTCGGGCAGCCGGAAATTCGTGTGATTCAGAATATTGAAGAACTCCGCGCGGAACTGGAATTCTTTCGACTCCGTCACTCGAATGTTCTTGAACGCCGAGAAATCCCAATTCGCATATCCCGGTCCTTCCCCGATATTGCGGCCTGCGCTGCCAAATTGCAGTACGGGTGAATTGGGATCCTGCACGACACGCGCAAATGCATTCGCGTTCAGCCATGCGCTCGTCGTGCGCGGCCCGGAGTTGGGATTCTGCCCGGCGACCAGGTTCGGTCGATTGGCTGAGAATCCAGTGATCTCTGGCGCGCCGCCTTGCAGCGAAGCATCGTTTGAATCGAAGACCGTGAAAGGCGTGCCGCTCATCAGCGTCGCGATTCCGTTTACCTGCCAATTGCCAAGGATCTGCTGATACCAGCCGTGCGGCTGTCTCCAGAGGGGCAGGCTCCATTGGTAGCTCAGCACGAAGCGATGGCGCGCGTCGAACAGCGACTGCCCGCGTTCCGCCGCTAAATCGGCCGGATTCTGGGCAAGATCGTTCTCACCAGCGACAGGCCTCGCCGCCGAACCGGTCATGTTGAACGACGACACGTCATCGATCGCCTTGGAATAAGTGTAGGACGCGAGGAACGAAATCCCGTGGCTGAATCGCTTTTTCAGGCTCGCTTCCAGGGCGTTGTACGAAGAGGCGGCGATGCCGGAGATCAGTCCCGTGGAGGAATAGATGCAACTGCTGGGAGGATCGTTCAGCGTGCAGCCGGAATAGAGTCGCCGCTGATCCGCGTTGCCCGATGTAGAGATGGGTCGCCCGGAGCTGTCAACACCGGGCACATAATTCAATGCCGGATTTCCCTCGATAAAGCGTGGCAGCTTTGTGCCCTTCGTGCCCACGTACCCGACTTCAAGCAGCAAATCGGAGCCAAACGCTCGCTGGATATTCAGGTCCCAATCTTGCGTATAAGGCAGGGGTAGTTTCGCATCGAGGGTCAAGTTCGTCAGAGGCGTGGCGAATGTCCCCGGTGCGGGTGGATTGCCCAGGAACGGATCACTGAAATCCGGCGGCAAGCTGATCTGTGCAGTCTGCAGGTAAGGAGGCGCACTGATCGGTGATTGCAACGGTCCACCTTGGCCGGTGTAGTACGGCTCGTAGAAGATTCCGTATGCCGACGTAACCAGCCACTTCGCGTTGCCCGTCGGATCCCAAGCGAGGCCGACACGCGGTGCGAAGGCTTTCTTGAAAGTGGGAATCAGGCCTGCGGGCACACCCTTGTCACCGGGATAGAGCAGTCCGGGAGGAGCGCTTGGCATGACCGTTGATTGGCGCCCCGGAATAAACAGCGTCTGCCGGTTCTTGATTTCGGTGTAGGGAAATGGCAGGTCGTAGCGCAGTCCGAGATTCAACGTAAGCCGCTTCGAGACCTTATAGGTGTCCTGCAGGTAGCCATTCAGCGCGTTGCCGCGAATCCCGCGCGAGAAGTCGCCGCGGCCTTGCAGGAAGAACACCGGTTGCCCAAACAGGAAGCTCGCGAACGAGTCGGTGACCGGAAAAGGAGCGAAAACGAAGAAACCATTGGTGGCGATACCCTGCAGCACATTCACCTGAAGATGCTGATATCCACCGCCGAACTTGATTTCATGCTGTCCCCGCACCCAACTGATCGAGCCGGAGTAGTCAAATGCATTCTCATAGCTGTTGCGCGGCCCAGTGATCGGATCCCCGACCGTGGTGTAGCCGTTTACCTGAATAAACGGTGGTCCTTCCGCAGCGGGCAGGCTGGGCTCGTAGCCAAATCCCAAACTAAGCGGCGAGGTGTGATTCAGATGCTCATCAAAGAGGAACTTGTTTCTCAGATATGAGAATCGAAACACGCCAACCGTCGCAGGCGTGAAAGTGTGTGTCTCCTGCACGACGAAGTTCTGCGCGCGATGATTCTCGCCTACCGGGAAGCCGGGCACGCTCGCCCCTGACGTCGAGAGCGGATCAAACCGATCGCCATCGCTGAAGAGATAGCGGAAGTTCAAAGTATCGTGTGGCGACAGATAGTGGTCCAGCCTGACGCCGAACTGGTTGCTATTCTCCCGCAGAGTTTCAGTTGAGTTGAAGATGTTGGTCCCGACGTTAGGTTCGGGAAACAGGCTCAACAGTTTTACGGCCTGAGGGTTGAGCTCGGGCATCTGGTTCAGCAGATTGTTGAAGGGAACGGGCTGGTTAAAGAAAATGTTGAAAAGTTGATGGATGGGTTGACTCGTCGGGTCGTTCGGATCAATCGGGTCGCCCGGATTATGCGGTGGTTGTCTATCTCTGCATAGTCCCGAGTCCGGCCCAGTCGAATCAAAACCGTTCAAGCACATCTCAGCAAAATTTCCCTGCCGCTGCAAGAGGGACGGCACCGTGCTGGGGATGGTTTCGCCCTGGCGGTTACGGAAGCCCTCGTAAAATCCGAAAAAGAATGTCTTGTCGCGGCGGATCGGCCCGCCAACGGTGGCGCCGAATTGATTCTGCTTCAATGGCTCGGTGGTTTTCGCGAAGTGGTTGGTGGCATCAAACGCGTCGTTGCGCAGAAACTCCCACAGCGCACCATGGATGGAATTTGATCCCGAACGGGTAACGATGTTGGTCGTCGAGCCAAGACTGCTTCCAAACTCGGCTTGAGCGTTGTGCGTAAGAATTCGGAATTCGGTAATTGCATCGACCGGTGGCTTCAGCACGAAGCCGCCATCCACGCCATTGAAATTATTAGCGCCATCGATCAGAAAGTTATTCGACTCGGGACGCTGCCCGTTGACCGCGTAAGCCTGGCCTTCGCGCAAGGAACCGCCTGCTTCCTGCAATCCGGGCGTGAGCGGCACGACACCGGGCTGCAACACCCCGAGCTGAGTGAAGTTGCGTCCGTCGAGCGGAAGGTCGAGAACTTCGCGTTGCGACACGGCCTTGCCCAGGCTGGTCACTGTTCCCTGAATCAACTGTGCGTCGGCCTGCACGAAGATCTGCTCGCTTCCAGCGCCAATTGCCAGTTTCACATCAATGGTGGCCATCTCATTGACGTTCAGGGAAATCCCCTGTTGCACGTATTTCTGAAAATCTTTGGCCTGCACTTCGACCTGATAATGGCCCACAGGCAACTCCAGCAGGACATAGGCCCCGGCGCGGTCGGTCGTTGCGGAACGAACGAGGCCCGTTTCGTTCTGCCGGGCCGTAACCGTCGCATCGCGCACGATGGCGCCGGTGGGATCGGTGACGACTCCGCGGATGTTTCCGGTGATTTGCTGAGCGAAACTGCTGAGACCGGCGAGCACCACCAACAGGACACAGAACCAGTGTCGGCCAAGAGACATAGCTTCCCCTCGACTCCGTTGCTCGTCGGGAGCGACGAGTGCTGGAATGTTTCAGGAATGACGGATTTGACCCCAAACGAAGTGCGGCGATTATTAGGAAGTAAGGGGTGAAGGGTCAATAATGTGAAAGTAGTAGCTGATGAGTCGCACAGGCCAAAGAGATTGGTCTGGCGGGCCCATCCGTTTTACCTTGACAGCTGACCGGGCACGGAGGAGCATACCTCCAACTAGTTCTTAGCTTCACGAAGCACGTCGATCCTCTTTCCCCACTAAAGCGTTCCGCTCGAACCTGGGCAAATTCTCTAGGGCCACTCGTCCATCGAAACTGGGGCACTTGTCACAACCGAAGGGAGTAAGCCAATGCACCACAGACCCTGTGCGTTGCTGACTAGCCTTGCGGTCATCATGGCAAGCACTTTCGTGATCACCGCTCGGGCTGACGAAGTTACCGATTGGAACCAGTACATGTTGCAAGCCGCGCTTGTAGCGAAAACCTCACCCATCGTGATGAGTCGCAATGCCGCCATTGTGCAGGCGTCCGTGTTTGACGCGGTCAATGGCATCAACCCACGCTACACTCCCATTCACGTGAAACCCGCCGCGCCACGCGGAGCTTCGCGTCGCGCAGCCGCGGTGCAGGCTGCTTACGTGTCCCTGGTCAACCTTTATCCAACCCAGACCTTCGATGCGCAACTCGCGGCCTCACTCATGGCAATTCTGAAGGGGGGTGGCCGGGAACGAGCCTGGTCCGTGATGCGCGGAATTCAATGGGGGCAGACGGTCGCCGACGCGATCTGGGCATGGCGAAGCACCGATGGCTTCGCTCCCCCACCGCCACCGTTTGTCGGTGGGACCGACATCGGAGAATGGCGCCCCACACCGCCCGCCTTGGCGCCCGGAGCGGGGCCCCAATTTGCCTATATGACGCCTTGGGCAATCCTGGCTCCTTCTCAGTTCCGGCCTGGTGGTCCGCCGGCGCTGAACAGTGCACGGTACGCGGAAGTTTTCAATGAAACGAAATCCATGGGGAGCCTCAATAGTTCGCTGCGTACAGCCGACCAGACTTCCTACGCCCTCTTCTGGAATTCGAGCACGGGAACCTACTTCTGGGACTCAGTCGCAGTCTCTTTAAGCAAGCAGCGCCACAAAACGCTGCTGCAGAATGCACGAATCCTCGCCGTACTCAACATCGCGATGGCCGATGCGGCCATCGCTTGCTGGGAGGCAAAGTACTATTACGTGTTCTGGCGACCCATAACCGCAATTGCATTGGCCGACTCAGATGGGAATGCGGCGACCTCGCCCGATCCTAACTTTGAACCCTTGTTTGCTACGCCCGCGCATCCGGAGTATCCCTCGGGCCACTCGACCGTAAGTTCGTCGGCAACCCGGGTGCTCGCTCACTTCTTTGGGAACAGAACGTCGTTCACTGTGCAGTCCGAGCTCACTCCCGGTGTCGAACGTTCCTTTAACAGCTTCTCGGAGGCGTTGCAGGAGGTCACAAACGCCCGCGTCTTCGCCGGCATCCATTTCCGTACTGCATGCGAAGACGGGGAGGCGACGGGGACGGCGGTCGCCAACTACGTTCTGACAAATGCCCTCCAACCGGTGGAGGATGATGACTGAGATGTTGCTTTAAGCTCTGGTCCTACTCACGCCGCCTCGCTTTCATTCGCGGGCGAGGTGGCGTGGTTGAACCTAGGAGTCATCGGAGCTAGTGAACACCTAGCCGGCGGCCTCGCCCATCACCGTCAGCTCTTTCCGGAGGCGCACGCTCGGCAGAAGCTCCCACACCCCGTCAAACTTGACGAAATACGGTTCCACCGAGAGGTCGGAAAAATTGTCGGTCAACAGCACGGCAGCGCGCTGTAGCTCGGCGCGATGGTGCTCTGCTTCAGCCTTTCGGTCGCCCTTGAATTGAGCCAGGCCACCGTACGTCGCGCAATCGGAGTGGCTCATCACCAGCACGCGTTTGGTCTGGTGCAGTCGCACCGACATGCGGACTTGTTCAAGAATGAAGTCCTGCTCAAAGTCATTGCGCGGTGAGGCGAGAGTTTTGGCGCCTCCGGCAACGATGATCATGTCTGGCCGCTCAATGCCCTGCTTACGCAGAAACTTCCGCACCACCGTGCTGATGCGGTGGTCAAAACAGCACAGCACGGCCGCGTCAGCCACGTAGGGTTCGGCGGGGGAATCGAAGTGGAAGACTTTGCGCATGCGCTTCCTCAGGTTTGATTGTAACTTGCGGTGGCGTTTTTCTTACGCGCCTCGCTTGGTCTTCAACTCGCTCAGCAACTGCTCGATGCGGTCTTCCTTTTCAAGCGCGGCCAGCCGGTCTTCGACGTCGTCGACGGCCAACTCGGCTTTTGCCTGACTGACGGCTTCCGTGCGCGCGACCTTATGCTTCATGCGGTCGAACGCGGCGGCTTTTGAGCCGTCGCCGATGTTCAGTTTGGCGTCGCTGGCTTTGCCGACGGCGCGGGCGCGATGCTGGCGCGCGATCAGCAGATCGGCTTTGGCCTTCGCTTCGGTCAGCTTCTGATCGAGCTGGCGCAGCGCAGTCTTCAGGTTCTCGACCTGCGCTTTCTGATCGACTACCTGCTGCGTGAAGCTTTCGCTCAGCTCGCGATAGCTTTCCACGCGTTGCAGCGAGGCGCGCGCCAGGTCGTCTTCTTTCTTGTCGACCGCCAGTTCGGCCTTGCGCATCCATTCCGCCACTTTGTCCTCATTTTCTTTCTGCTTCTTTTCCAGCAGGTGCTGATCGGCGATGGCGATCGCCACCTGCGTTTTGACCTGCAGAAGCTGGTTCTGCATGTCGAGGATAACTTGCTTGATCATTTTTTCCGGGTCTTCCGCCTTGTCGATCAGATCGTTGAGGTTCGCCCGGACTAGAGTGGAAACTCGCTCGAGTAGTGCCATAAGGGACTCCTTTAAACAGGTGTTAAGTCTTAGGTATCAGGTGTTGGCTCTGGGCTCGAAGCTCATAGGTCGTAGCGCCCGACTCTCTCGCTTCGCAGTCGGGACATCGCTTGCGTCCCACCGACGCGCCGGCTGCGATACCTACGAAGATTCCGGCAATGAGCCAGACAGCGAAGTGACTGGAGAGAATCGCGGCCAGTGTACCGATTGCGATCCCGATCACGATGCTGAGGCCCAGGGGCTTGGATTTGCTCGCTGTTGCCATACGCAATTCCTTTCCCGTTGTACCGATCGGCTAACGCCGGGTCGAGGGCGAGCTTTCGCCACCCTCGCCGGATGAGTTGTTCGTCGGTCCGCACTGCGGTGCCCCGTTTCGTCTGCGCTGCAACACCAGGCCAAGGGTCACGCCCAGCACTGCTCCCAAGGCCACGCCCATGGGCAGGTTGTGCAGGGCAACACCCAGAGCAGCGCCGATTCCGACTCCTAACGCGATGCCAGTTGCGAAATTGGATTGTCGAACCATGACTACAACTCCTTTCCTTCAAACTTCACCAAGCGTCGCTGGGTAGCGCCGGCGTCCCGCCGGCTGTCGCGAGGGCATCCTGCCTTCGCACCTCAGTCGAGCTTCGCTCGACGGCGGACGCGGGCAGGAGTGTCCGCGTCACACCGTCATGCGCCTACTTCTTCTCACCATTACCCGGCTTTGAAGCTTTGTCCCCGATCTGCCGGACTTTCCCCAACATGTCGCCGACGTTCATGCCGGTCAGCGTCTCGAACAAAGCCGGAACCTGCGCCGCCATCTTGGTCAGGTCACCCGTGATCTTGTTCAACCCCGCGGCCTCGCCGTTGCCGGTCGAGACGATGGTGATCTTGTCTACGTTCGCCAGCGGACTGGCCAGCGCCTTCACCACTTCCGGTAAGCCGGTCAGCAGTTTGTCGATGACCGCAGCCTGGTTGTACTCCTGGAAGGCCTCGGCCTTCACGTTCATGGCCTTGGCTTCCGCCTCGCCTTTCTTGAAGATGATCTCGGCTTCGGCCTCGCCCTGCTGCCGAATGGATGAAGCATGTCCTTCGGCCTCGACCATCAGGCGCTGTTTCTCGGCCATGGCCAGCGTTTCGATGCGCTGACGCTCGATCTCGGCCTGCTTCAGCACCGTCGCGATGAGCTCTTTCTCGCGGCGATTGATCTCGGCTTCCTGCACCTTGACCTGGCCTTCCTTCTCCACCTGCTGCACGCGCACGCTTTCTGCGATCACCTGCTGCTGCATGACGTTGGCCTGGATGTCGTAGGCCTTGTCGGCCTGCGCTTGCTGCTTCTTGGTGACCTCGAGGTATTGCGCTTTCTTCACCTCCAGATCGCGCTGCGGCCTCGGCCTGCTTGGCTTGCGATAGGGTTTCGGCCAGCACTCGTTCCTGGTCCGCTTGTGCCTTCGCAACCGCAGCTTCGCGAGTCGCGGCTGCTCGCTTGATGGCAGTGTCGCGCTCCGCTTCCACCGTAGCCACATCGGCGTCGCGCTTGATTCGCGCCACGTCAGGCTTGCCCATGTTGGTGATGTACTCGTTCTTGTCGCGCACTTCCTTGATGGTGAAGGAAATCACTTCCAGCCCCATCTTGCTCATGTCATCGGCGCAGGTGGCGCGCATACGCTCGCCCACCATCTCGGGCTGCTTCACGATCTCTTCCACCGTGAGCTGCCCGATGATGCCGCGCAGGTGGCCTTCCATCACCAGGCGGATCAGGCCTTCGCGCTCCTGATCAGTCTTGGTCAGGAACTGCTCGGACGCAGTCAGGATCGACTCCACGTCGGATTTGACCTTGATCTGCGCCACGGCCTCGACGGTCACCGCTACACCTTGCTTGGTGTAGAGATCCTGTTGCGGAGCCACGTCGAAGGACATCAGTTCCAGCGAAAGCTCGCGGCAGACTTGCACCATCGGCCATACGACGGCTCCGTGTCCCTTCACGACGCGTGTGCCGCCAAAACCGTAGACGATCAACGCTTCGTGCGGACCAGCCTTGCGGTAGAGCCGCGCCAATGTGCTCATCAACAGCATGAGCACCAGAACACCCAAGCCAACGACGACCCAGATTTCAGTCGAGTATCCCGAACGACATATCGCCTCCTCTCACAATTCGAACCGAACTGTAAGACCGTTATGAATGCGTGAACTGCTTCATCTGATCCAGGTCGTGCATGATGCGCGCTGGATCGTTATGCCCAAGAAAGACCTCTCCATTTAATGTGCTAATGTGAACGACCTTGTTGCCCCACACGTAAGCGCGGGTGTTGCCGATGCCACGGATTCCATAGCCGCGCCATGGGCCCCAGTTCTCAATCCGATAGTCGCGAATATCCCCTTGCGGAATCGATCGCAGACAAAATCCCAGTGTGCGGATCTCGACTCCCGAGGGCGTAAAGCGATACTGAAAGCCGGTCCAGGCGTGTGCGGCGATCAACAGGAACAGAAGACACATCAGGAACATTCCGAGACGAAGGCCTATCGACGGGATGGCAGCAAAAATGGCGAACTCCAGCACCGTAAACGTCGCGAAGACCAGCGACCACACGCGCGATCCGTGTACCTCTTCGGCGAACACGTGGTCTCTCGGAAAAGCAGCGCCGCGCTGGGTGCTCAGATAGATCAGCGTGAGAAGCAGAACGGCAACGGGGACACCGATCAGTACCGGGCTGGTCTCCACGGCACGGCCAGTCAAGTTGTGCGCGACGACGCTGTTGTTCGCGTAGTAAAGAAAACCCAGCATCAGATAAAAGAATCCCAGTAACCCAGCAGAGGACGCATTCAAGCTCTTCTGTTTCTGTATGGCATAGCCGATTGCGCTAAAGGCCACAAGCACGAACGCGGTCACGCCCATGGCGAAGTAAAGTGAGACTTCACGACCCATCCAGCCGTTGGGCTGGCCATTCGCAGCGAAGTGCGTGGCCATGCGGGGCGGGAGCTTGTCCCATGCCAGCCAGTAACGCAGCGCGGTCAGGGGAAGGGCCATCCACATCGTCGCGGTCAAAATCGTGAAAAGTTTACGGTTCATGACGAATTGCCTTGGGGCTAAAGCCCCTCTCATCGGTGGTTCCTGGACTGCGCAACTGAAACTGCGCCCCTTCAAAATATTGTGGGGTTACCCGCTGCTCGATTCTTCCCCGGATATTTCTGTCCACAAACGCACGTACGCGATCCCTCTCTCGTACCGGGTCACGACCACTTCCACTCCCTTTGCAATGGCCCCACCCTCCTCGCTGCGGGCACCGCAGGTTCTGCGCGTGCCCGCTTGCGAGTAGATGATTTCTCCCGTGCCACCCTCCCGAATCGGAAGCGAAGTTCGGCCGAGCACGCCAACCATCCGATAATCCGCTGGATCCATGTTTTCCTCCTCCGAGGTCAACACTTTGCTCAGGAAGAGAAATATGATCCCCGCGCCCACCAGTCCGCTGACCAACGCGATGCCGAGGCCTACCACGAACCAGACGCGCGAGTAACGCGTCAACAAATAGCCGGTGCCCCCGAACCAGGCCAGAAATGCCGTCAGCGTGACGAAGTTGAACGGCGAGATCGACGGGGCGGGTGTGCCCTGCACCGTTCCTCCATTCGGCACGGGCGCATGTACCACAGGCGCATGACCCACCCCAACACCGCCGACATGTCCGCCCACCATCTGACCAACATGACCAGGGACCGGCACATGACCGATTCCATGCGGCAGGTGCGGGAGGTGAAAGTGCCGCGTGCCTCCGCCCAGAAACGAGATCAGGCTGAAGGCAAAGCCCACGACAAAACAGATCAGATAGAAATCTGCCCAGGTCATTGGGTTCTCCTCCCCTCGGCGGCTCGACGGCTGCGATGATTCCGGCGCAACGCGTCAGGATCGAGCGCATCGAGCAACCGCTCAGCCAGTCCCGGCGTGTCGAGAATCGCGCCCAGCAGCAGAAAGCAACTGCGCGTATCGTGGTGACGCGCGACTTTGATCATCACGTCACTCACTTCGTGATCGCTTGCAAATCGCTCCGAGCCCTGCAGCAGCCAGACATCAAGCTTCCCTTCCGTGGTGCGCAGGTCCGACACCAGTTCGGTGTGGTAGCCCTCGGGGTCGTCCACCAGGAAGCCCGGATGTACTTTGAAAAAACGCGCCAACAACGTACGCGACGACTGCGTCATGTGACGCCGCGAACCGCGCTCAATCTGCGACAAGTACGACTGGCTGATGCTCTTCCCCAGTTCGTTCTTGACCGCCTGCACAATTTCCTGCTGCGTCATGGGTCGTCCCAACTCCCGCAGGGAGCCTTCTACCTCGCGCAGGTAGCGGATTTTTTCGCCAAGGGTCATATCTCAAATCGCTATGTTTATATTGCAATTTGTAATGTTTTGTCAAGCGACAGATCGCTCTCGTTTTCAATATGTTACAGGCGAAGTTTCGGGGCAAACCCAGCTGAAGCGTCTCTAGCGAGCTCAAGCATGCAGTCCCGACCCCGCCGAACTCACAGCGCTAATTTGGAATGAACTTGCTCCTTGGGGCTGCACGGAGACGATGTTGGTTCTGACGGCGGCATTTATAATCCCCGGCCATGCCTAATGAGCAACGCTTTGGTTTTTCTCTTGCCCTAGTTGCGGTACTTTTGGTCGCTTCGTGGAGTGACGCGGCCGCACAGAGTTCCCCAGCGCCCAAGTATCCCGATTTCCCCAGCGAGACTCCTGCACAGTTCACGCCTCTAACCGATAGCTTTGACTACGCGAGACGCGAAGTGATGATCCCGATGCGCGATGGCGTGAAGTTGCACACGGTGATCCTTGTTCCGAAGGGCGCCAAGGGAGCACCCATCCTGCTGACGCGCACACCCTACAATGCCGACGGGCTCACAGGCCACGCCGATAGTCCCCACCTCGGCCCGATCCTGCAGGGGTATGACAATGCCACGGATGTAATCGTCGGGGACGGCTACATTCGCGTAGTGCAGGACGTACGCGGCAAGTTTGGCTCAGAGGGCGACTACGTAATGACGCGCCCGCTGCACGGGCCTTTGAATCCGACGCCCGTCGATCATTCCACCGACACCTACGACACCATCGACTGGCTGGTGAAGAATGTGCCGGAGACGAACGGCAAGGTGGGAATTTTGGGGATCTCTTACGACGGCTTTCTGCCGCTGATGGCCCTCGTGCACCCGCATCCGGCGCTCAAAGTTGCGGTCCCGATGAATCCGATGGTAGACGGATGGATGGGAGATGACTGGTTCCACAACGGCGCCTTCCGGCAGCAGGGTTTGCCATACATCCACGATCAGGAGGCGACCCGGGGCTCCACCGTGCACTGGTGGTCCGGTCACTACGACGACTATGACATGTTCCTCGAGGCTGGGTCTGCGGGCGAACTCGGACGTCGCCACGGCATGGATCAAATCGGGTTCTGGAAAAAGATTTTGGAACATCCCAGCTACGACGAGTACTGGCGCAACCAGGCGATGGACCACATCCTCGCCGCCGAACCGCTTCAGGTTCCCGTAATGCTGGTCGACAGCTTGTGGGATCAGGAAGACATTTATGGAGCCATCGCTGTCTACAAAGCAATCAAGCCGAAAGATACGAATGACGACAAGGTGTTTCTGGTGCTGGGACCGTGGCATCACGGCCAGGAGATCGGAAATGGCAGTTCTCTGGGCGCATTGAAGTTCAACACCGACACAGCACTCTATTTTCGGCAAGAGATCTTACGTCCGTTCCTTGCCCAATATCTCAAGGATGGAGGGTCCAAGTCGGAGATCGCACCAGTGTCTGCGTTTGAAACTGGGACCAATCGCTGGCTGCGTCTTCCCGCATGGCCCGCAGGCTGTCCAAGCGGATGCACGATACGGCCGACGCCCCTTTACCTGAAGGATGGACTGAAATTGGGCTTTGAGGCGCCCAAGTCCGGTGATGTGGCATACGACGAGTACGTTTCCGATCCGGCAAAACCAGTACCGTTTGTTCCGCGGCCCGTTCACTTGAACGGCGGCGACGGGACGACGTGGAAGTACTGGCTAGTGTCGGACCAACGCGAGGCTTCGGGGCGACCAGACGTGTTGGCGTTCGTCTCCGATACGCTGTCCCATCCGGTAAAAGTCAGCGGACAACCCATGGTGAATCTGGTGGCCTCCACCACCGGCACGGATTCGGATTGGGTGGTGAAGCTGATCGACCTGTATTCCGACGAGGTAGCGAATAGTCCGGGCATGGGCGGATATCAATTGATGGTGTCAGCGGACATCTTTCGGGGGCGATATCGCGAAAGCTTCGAAGCGCCCAAGCCCATCGAGGCCAATAAGCCATTGCCCTACCGCTTTGCCTTACCCACGGCAGACCATGTTTTTCTGCCGGGGCACCGCATCATGGTGCAAGTGCAGTCGAGCTGGTTTCCGCTGTACGACCGCAATCCCCAGACGTTCGTTCCGAACATTTTCTGGGCCAAGCCAGACGATTACCGGAAAGCTACCCAGCGCGTCTACCACGCCGCGGGGGAAGCCAGTTTTATCGAACTCCCGATCGTGACGACGCCGTAAGCCTGATACAGACACAACGAAGAAGCGACTCGCGGGCAGCCGCTACGGCTTTGGTTCCGACAAAACTTGGTAGTGTAGAACTTGAGGTCCGCGATCAAGCAAATACTGTTCGTCTTCGGGATAGTAAACAGCTTTCTCGTAATCCGGACCGGCGAAGGCTTTGATCGCGTCCCAGGAATCCCACAGAGTGAGCAGCAGGAACTCGCACTGGCCATTCGCGACCCGGCGCAACGTCTGGACGCCGCGGTTGCCGGGCGTTTCGGCATACTCCTTCAACCCGGTTTTCCTTAGATATTCATAGTAGGTGTCTTTATCGGCTTCGCGGACGGTGCCGCGCCAGATGCGTGCGATCATTTTTCGCCCCCCGGAAGGTTAGACGTCCTTCGCGGATTTGCGACGCAAAGAAAGATCGATGGCGCCACAGGTCTGGCGAAAGACCCCTAGAGCCCGGCTTCGATCCGGGACCTCGGGTCCAGCAGATCCCGCAGCGCATCTCCGATGAAGTTGAACGACAGCACCGCGAGCATCACGGCAAGCGCAGGAAATAAGACGAGGTGGGGCGCGTCGAATAGGTGGGCACGGGCATCATTGAGCATGGCGCCCCAACTCGCGGTCGGAGGTGGAACCCCGAGACCGAGAAAGCTCATGGTGGCTTCGGCGAGGATCGCACCAGCCATGCCGATCGCGGCTTGCACAATGACGGGCTGAATAATGTTGGGCAGAATGTGGCGAACGATCACTCGCAGGTCACTGGCGCCCAGGGCGCGGGCAGCCTCAACGAATTCTCTTTCCCGGGTAGCCAGCACCTGGGCGCGCACCAGCCGGGCATAACCGACCCAGCCCCCGAGTGAGAGGGCCAAGACCAGGTTAAGGATACCGGGGCCGCGGAAGGCGACGAAGGCAATAGCGAGCAGGATTCCGGGGAACGACAGGAAGGCGTTCATCAGGACAACGTTGACGAAACGGTCGATGCCTCCGCCGTAATAACCGGCGATCGACCCAACGATCAGGCCGATGCCCAGACTGAGCCCAACCACCGAACTGCCAACCAGCATCGAGATGCGGGCACCGTAGATTAGGCGCGAGCAGATATCGCGCCCAAGCTCATCGGTACCGCACCAGCGGGAAAAGCTCGGCGGATCAAGGCGCGCAGGGAGATTAATCTGGGCAGGGTCGCGCGGCGCGAGCAACGGCGCAAATATCGCGCACAGAACGAAGACGACTACAAGCAGCACACCCGTTGCAGCCAGCGGATTATGGCGGGCGATGCGGGGGAGCGAGATGGTGGAGGTCGACATCGTTAAGAAGCCTTTAACCGGAACAATCGCAAAGAACGTCTGCGATGGGCGCCCAAGAAATTCGACTTGACTTTGCAAACTTCACGGCGGTTCTTTGCGATCTTTGCGGTCAAGAGTTTTTTCATTGCCGTATCCTCGGATTCACTGCTGAGTAGAGCAAGTCCGTCAGAAAATTTACGGCCACATACGTCAACCCAATTGCCAGGATGCAGCCCTGCACCAGGTAGTAGTCGCGATTCGAAATGGCCTGTATGGTGAGTCGGCCTACGCCCGGCCAGGAAAAAATCGTCTCGGTCACAATCGCGCCCGCGAGCAATGCCCCGAATTGCAGGCCTAGCACGGTGATTACCGGGATCATGGCGTTGCGGAGCGCGTGACGGTAGACGACGATATTTTCCGTAAGCCCCTTCGCTCTGGCCGTGCGGACGTAGTCCTGGCTGAGTTCCTCGAGCATTGACGTGCGCACCATGCGTGTAAGAATGGCGGCCAGGGCACTGCCCATCGTAGTAGCTGGCAGCACCTGGTTCGCAAATGTGCCGGAACCAGAAACCGGCAACCACCCTGCCTTGATCGAGAACAACAGAATCAGAATCGGCCCAAGCGCGAAGTTTGGGAACGAGAGACCAAATAAGCTCACCACGCTGATCGCGCGATCGTCCCAGTGATTGCGGTGGCGAGCGGAGTGAACTCCGGCCGGAATCGAAAGCAAAATAGCTACGGCCAGCGCTGCCAGCGTCAATTGCAGCGTGTAAGGATAGCATTGGCCGAGCAACTTGCTGACGCTCTGGTTATAGCGTAGCGAAGCGCCCAGATCGCCGCGTGCCACGCCCTTCCAGTAGTTGACGTACTGCTGCCACAGGGGAAGGTCGAGTCCGTATGCGTGGCGGGTGGCCGCGAGGTCCGCTGCCGGAGCGCCTTCTCCCAGCATTTGCGCAACGGGATCACCCGGCACGAGATGAATCAGGAGAAAGACCAGCGAGACGACGAGCCAGATCACGGGCAGGGTGTATAGGACGCGATGGGTCAGGTAGCGAAGCACCAGTTGTCAGTGGCCAGTTTGTCAGTGGCCAGTTTGTCAGTGGCCAGTTTGTCAGTGGCCAGTGGCCAGTGGTTGGTTGTTAGTTAGATTAGCACTTGCCCTGGAAACGACGGCTCTTCGATTAAGGCGAAGTTGGATATCTATGTTTGATTCGAGTTGACTTTGGAATTGCTATTCGACGTTCATTTGACGAATTCACCTTGTCCCCCGCTGGCCCAGGGATCGTATGTCAAGCAAAACTGGACCCGGTCGGAGATCGGAGGATGATCATAGTAGAAGAACACATTCACGGGACTCGGATCGGGATCCGACAGACCCACTTCCCCCAATACCTGGAACGCCTGCGCCGCAATTTGCCCAGAATCTGGCGTGAGCCCGTGGGTCACCTCCAGTCCGTACTGGTCGGCCTGGTGCTCTAAGTACCGGCTGAAAACCGACCCTACCGGATTGATCGCAAATGAAAACACCGACAACAAGAGCAAGAGCACCGGCAGGGACGCCCAATCATCCAGTCCGCGAATCTCCCACGCCCCGCCCCAGCGTGCCAGCAACCATCCGACGCAACGATATCCAAGATAAAAAGTGATCAGCAGAAGGACCGACAGGAAAGCCAGGCCCTTCGGTATGTGCTTGAGGACGTAGTGCCCCATCTCATGCCCGGCAACGAACACGATCTGCTGATTGTTCATCTTCGCGATGGTTGTGTCCCAGACGACGATGCGCTTGGAGGCGCCAATGCCCGTCACATAAGCGTTGAGCGCCGTGGTCTTTTCACCGGCTCCCATCCAGAACATTCGTTCCGGGGGAATGTTTTGCCCCGCTCTCTGCACCATTTGCTCAAGACTCGCGACGAGCGCGGGGTTCTTCTGCTGCAAAGGTTCGAACTTGATAAAACAGGGGATCGATAAGCAGTGGTTGCAGAAAAACGAGAAAGACTGCGATCGGCAACGAGATTAGCCAGAAATAGAACCACCAGCGGCGCGTACTTCGACGAATAACCACGTAAAGCAGCCAGATCAGGATGGTCGCAATCACAAACGAAATCAGTTCCGCCTTAACCCAATCCCAGGTCCACGAGCCCCATCCCTGCACCGAGATTCCGTATTGCTTCTCGACCCATTCGCCGTAGAGACCCACGGGCAAAGTCAGAATCGCGATCGTCACGAGCAACAAAGGAGAGAAGAGGGCGCTCTGCAGAAAGAGTCTCGAGGAGAAACGCTCGCTCCAGTCTCGATATTTTGGCGCGAGTTTCCAGCGCAGGATGAGCCACAAAACCAGAACTCCATAAACTGCCCCAATCAATGCCAGCCGGAAATGAATGCGATTCCGATGGTGGGCCTTCTGGTAAAGGTCGGGCGGAAGAGCATAAGCCGTGACCTTCGCGTTCGGTTGCGGCGGACTGGGCGGAGCGTGGACAGAGGCAGGCTGCGCAGGTACGCTCGGAGTGATCGGGGGCGAGGGACTCTGGCCAAACAAAAGGGTGGCAGCGAACAGTGTAAGTACCGTCAGCGCGAAAGCAACTCCGGATGGTTTCATAGTCCGCCTGACGAAAGCAGTCATTATTGGTGCGCGGTTGCCGGTTAGATTAGCATTTGCCCTTAGAGATGGTCATCCCTCGATTGGAGGCGACGCTTTCGTGAGCCTCTTTCGGCGCAACTTCCACGATCGTTTCTCCGAAATGGTAGCTCATGGACTATAGTCACTAGGCCACTCGAGACCAGGCGATACAACTCCGAGGTCGACAGGGCTCACCCCGTTCCATGGCAGACGACCAACTCACCGCACCGCCCGTGTTTGCGTGCCCTTCGTGTGGCACGAAAACGCTCGGACAGTTCTGCAGTCATTGCGGCGAAAAGGAAGTGGGGGATGAGGATTATTCGCTGCGTCACTTCCTCAAGGAGGCTGTAGCTGCGCTCACGCTCCTGGAGTCTAGAGTTCTGCGAAGCGTGTGGCTTGTCACTAGCAGGCCCGGCTATTTGAGCAGTGAATATTTTCAGGGACGCAGAGTTCGGTATATGAAACCCCTGCAACTATTCATATTCCTGAACGTCCTGTACTACTTCTCGCTCACGCTTTTTACCGCCACTACATTCACTACCCCGCTTGCTACCCAGCTACACATGAACGATTACTATCCCACCTATGCAAGCCGACAGGTTCATCACAAATTACAAGAGGAGCAGATCAGCTACGAAACACTCGAGAAGAAATACAACGAACGAACCAGCGTTCTTTCCAAGACACTAATCTTCCTGCTCATCCCGATTTTTGCGCTCCTGTTCTATGGATTGTTTTTTAAGAAGAGAAAGTACTTCGTAGAACATGTGGTAGTGGCCACACATTTTTGGGCGTTCAACCTGATTCTGCTTGGGGTGATTCTTCCGCTGGTTTCGGTATTGCTCATTCGATCGTCGAACGCGCTGAACGTCTCGGCTGCGTATGTAACGAATGACGGAGTCACATCAAGCGCACTGCAAATTTGTTTTGCGGCCTATCTGTTCGCGATGTTGCGCGAGTCGTATGTCGCAAGCCGGTGGTATTGTGGGGTGGTTGCTCTAACCGTCGCCTGGTCCTTCTTTCACATCGTTTGGCTCTATCGTTTCTTCCTGTTCGAACTAACCCTCAGCGTCGTTTAGGCAGGATTTCCGTTTCCAACGACTCCTCAATCCCCCGCTTGTTCCATCGCAGCCGGTTCCAGCATTTCGATCTTCACCTTGGCGATACGGTGCGCTTCCATCTCTTCCACGCTGTAGCGGCGGCCTTCAAACTCGAAGGAGTCGCCTACGGTGGGAATTTTCTGCAGGCGTGCCAGCACAAATCCGGCGAGAGTCTCGAAGCCGGCATCTTGCGGAAGGAGGAGTTGATATTGCGACTCAAGGTCGCGAATATTGACCGATCCATCGAGCGTCAGCGAAGTATCTTCGTCCAAGGTAGGCTGAGGCGCAGGCTGGATGTCGAACTCGTCTTCGATTTCGCCGACTAACTGTTCCAGCACATCCTCCACCGTAATCACACCGGCGGTAGAACCGAACTCATCGACTACCACCGCCAGATGACGCTTGCGCTCCTTGAATTCAACCAGCAAGTCCGTCAGCGGCTTGGTTTCAGGCACGACCAGAACGTTGCGCATGATCTGGCTGATCTGCATCTTGGCGATGCGCGTGGTGATGGCCTGGTTCGGACTCAGCGTGAACCGCAGACGCATCCAGCGCATCAGGTCTTTAGCATAGAGCACACCAATGATGTGTTCGCGACCGCGTTGCGGGTCATACACGGGGATCCGGGAGTGCTGTTCTTCAACCACGCGAGCGAGCGCATCTTCCAGAGTCAGGTCGGCCGGAAGAGAAAAGATGTCAGGCCGAGGGACCATGACCTGCCGCACGGCAATGCTGTCCAATTCCAGCGCGTTGTGAATCATCGATTCCTGAAATTCCGGGATTTGCCCGACTTGGCGGCTGGCAGTGACGATCAGTTTGAGTTCGTCGGGCGAATGAATCGGCCCCGCCGCGGCGCATGCTGCGCGACCCAAAGATACTCAGAACAAAACCTCCCGACTTGCGCATCACGTACAGGAAAGGCTTCATGACCGTCAGGAAGACGTCCATGGGCGCAGCCACTGCCAGGGCCACGCGCTCGGCCTGCTGCAAGGCAAGAGTCTTGGGAACCAACTCTCCAAGGATGACGTGCAGGTAGGTAATGATCGTGAAGGTGAGCACGATGGCGATGGTGTGGGTGTAGATGGGTGCGTGCGGGACACGGCCGAGAATTGGCTCGAGGATGTGGGCCAGCGTGGGCTCGCCGACCCAGCCGAGCGTCAAACTCGTCAACGTAATGCCCAGCTGGACGCCGTTAACAACCTCGTCCAAATTCTGGTGCAGACGTTGCACGGTGCGCGCACCAATGCGCCGCGCCTCGATGAGCTGCTGGATGCGGGTATCGCGGACGCTCACCAGGGCGAATTCGGCGGCGGCGAAGAACGCGTTGGCCGCAACCAGGAGCAGAATCAAAAACACCCGGAGCAGCACAAATGCCATCATGGAAGGTTAATTCTAACATTCCAAAGGGCATGAAGCAGAGACAAGACGGGCGGCGAGTTGCATCCTTTCCAGCAACATCCGTACGAGCGCAGGGTTTAACCCTCCGTCCGCCCGATTCAGCCGCAACTACCTTGCTTTCTTTTCTTTGGCTGCGGTGTCTAACTGATTGACCCTGTTTTTGTTGACCCAATCAGGGAATCGTTGGCTACAAATTTCTCAAACACGTCGCGAAACGGGAACAAAACTTACCACGACTTCGTAAGATTCCAATGAAGGCACAACCTGGATCCACCTTTCTTAGCTAGCAGGAGGCACTTGTGAACGGAAACGGGAATGGCAATAACAAGAAGAAGCGGCGTAGACGGATTATTTACATCTGCGTGGGTGTGTTCGGCGTCCTGGCGCTGGCGGGAGCGGTTATCGCTGCGACCCGCGGGCGGCACCAAGATCGATCCCACCAAGCTGGCTAAGGTCGAAAAGGGCGATCTCGCCAAGAGCGTCGTCGCCACCGGCAAGGTCGAGCCCATCACCAAGGTGGAGATCAAGTCGAAGGCCAGCGGCATCGTCAAGAAGCTGTACGTCGATGCCGGCGACCGGGTGAAGAAGGGTCAGCTGCTCGCAGAACTCGACAAGGAAGAGATTGCCGCCCAGGTGGAGCAAGCCAAGGCCCAGCTGGAAGCCTCCGAGGCCAGCGCGCGCGGCAGCCAAGCCGACTACGAACGCGCCAAGGTGGATGCCGAAGGTCCCGACGTCCCTATGCTGAAGCGTGCCTACGATCGCGCACAGGGGATGGCGAAGGAAGGAGTCGTCTCGGCCTCTGCGCTCGACGATGCCCAGAAGAATTACGAGATGGCGCTGAACAAGCAGAACGTCGCGAAGGCGCAGTTGCAGGTTCTGAAGGCCAAGATCGGCCAGGCCACGGCGCAAGTCGCCCGCGACCGTGCCAACCTGATGCAACTCGAAGAGCAACTCAGCTACACCACGGTCACGTCGCCTATCGACGGAATCATCCTGTCGCGCGACGTAGAAGTGGGCGATGCCGTCAGCTCGATCCTGGTGTTGGGTTCATCGGCCACGCTCATCATGACCGAAGGCGACACCAGCGAGGTCTACGTAAAGGGCAAGGTCGACGAGAGCGATATCGGCAAGGTCTACATGGCCCAGCCCGCGCGCATCAAGGTCGAGTCGTTCAAGGACAAGACCTTCAACGGCAAGGTCACCAAGATCTCGCCGATGGGCGTGGAGAAGGATAACGTCACGACCTTCGAGGTACGCGTGTCCATCAACAACCCCGGCGGCGAACTGAAAGCAGCCATGACCGCCAACGCCGAGATCATCCTGGAAGAGCACAAGAACGTGCTGCAGATTCCGGAAGGCTCGATCCTCTACGACAAGGACAAGAAGGCGTCAGTCGAGATCCCGGACGAAAAGGGCAAGGAAGGCAAGCGCAAGGTAGCCGTGAAGATCGGCATCTCAAACGGCGCCAAGACAGAACTGCTGAGCGGGTTGAAGGAAGGCGAGCAAGTAGTGTTGCAGTAGGGTCAGTTGAAAGGCTCAGCACGAGCATTCAGTTGGAAGGCACGGATTTTGGTCCGTGCCTTTATTGCCGCCGCTTTCGTTGCGATTCAACTACAGTCAATGGCGCGGGGTATGTAGCTTAATGTCGAGAACGTTCGAGTAGTTTTTGAAGTCCGGATCACTCGTGAAAATGGTCCAACCGCGATGGGAGCTGACAGCACAAATCAGGGCATCAACCACGGAAACGGCTATCCCTTTGGACCGGATCTCATTGCTCGCCTTAGCGGCTGCCTCGTAGTCTGAAGTTTCGAGAGCTTCGTCAGGAAATGATCGCAATATCTTCCGAAGGCGCTCGAACTGATCCTGGAACTTGATGCCCGACAAGAGTTCCTGGCGAACAACCCCCAGGATGCGAGTGCGGCCTTCCTTGATTAGCTCGGCGAGCTCCACGACGAGGTGCTTCTCAGGTGCGCTCAGGTCCTGGGCCTTCCTGCGCAGCGGCCAGAGACCAGATCGAGGTGTCGACAAGAATGTTCACATGCGTTTCGACTTGCGTTCACGCTTGTAATCGTAGCCGTCGCGATACTCGATCTTCCCAAAGAGGGACAGTAGCTCCTGCTGCTTCCGTCGCCTGATGTATTCATCAAGGGCAGCATTCACCGTCTCCTTCTTGGTTCGGTGGTGTCCGAGTTCTTGAGCCTCCTCAAGAAGGCTGTCGTCAATCGCAAGATTTGTAGGCATGAATCTTCTCTCCACAATATATCACACACTCTAATGTGTAAATAAAACTACATAGTATTGTGTAGCTATGCGTATGATGGTCAAAGACTTGCGACTTCTTGCCCGAGAAACTCATCTCTAGTTCAAACGATGGCTGAAACTCATGATGTACGTTATGAACGGGCTTTCCCCCTGCCCAGCCCCACCGGCAAACTGGAACTGAAAATCCAGCAGGGAGGCGCCGGGCGCTTCTACCTTGTCGTCAACCTGCCCACGACGCCCGATTCCAACGAAATCGTGCTCTCGATTCCGACCGAATTGGCAGACTCGTTAACTCACGCTATTGGGAAGGCCGCCGACTACTCCGGGGAGTAGTTATGTGCTGCGCACACTCCTGTGCGTGGCGTGCGTCGAGGACGCTCTTTTTCGCGCCGCCTGCTCCAGGAATGCCGCCGCCCTCCCATTTCGGAACCCGAACACCCGTCGAATGAACATTTTCCCGTCCCCGTTCGTATAGTCCCTTGACGATATAACTAAGCCGTCGGGCGCCCGTCTAAGTGATGGAAACAGTTAGCCTGTCGGCCAATGGCCCTTGGGGCGACTATGAGTCTGTTCGAAATCCTCCGCCAAACGATCGCGACCTTCCGGGCGCACAAGATGCGGATATTCCTCACCATGTTCGGCATCGTTTGGGGAATCTCGTCGGTGATTCTGCTGGTGGGACTGGGACGCGGCTTCAGCGCCGATCAGAAACGGCGCATGCAGACTCTGGGCAAGGACTTGGTCATCGTCTGGGCAGGGAGAACAAGTTCTCAGGTGGGAGGCTTGGCCGCCGGTCGCGAAATCACGCTCACCATCGATGACGCCCGCCTGATCCGCAACGAGTGCTACCTTGTGAAGAATGTCAGCCCGGAAATGCGCCGCTCGATTCCCGAAGTCAGCCAGTTCAATTCGGCCAGCCGGGGCGTGGTAGGCATCTGGCCCTCGTACCAGAATTTTCGTTCGCTACTGATTGACGAAGGACGCCTCATCACCGAAGACGATGAACGTGATTCGAACCGAGTCGTCATTCTCGGCTTTGCCGCGAGGCGGCAACTTTTTCCCGGCCAGCCGGCGGTAGGGGCTACGCTTCTGATCAAGAGCGTGCCCTACACGGTGATCGGCGTGCTGGCCGAGAAGAAGCAGAACTCCAACTACGACGGCCCCGATAACGACTATCTCTTCGCCCCATATTCATCGGTCGCGCGCGACTTCCCTCCTCCCATCAAGAGAGGCATCGTAAAGGGCCACCTCGACAACATCGTCTTCGAAGTTGCCGACGCGGAGACCCACGAGGACGCTGTCATGCAGGTCCGCCGGGTACTCGGCCGGGTCCACCACTTCGACGCCAAAGACAAGGACGCCCTCTTCATCTGGGATACCATGGATGGCGCAAAGATGGTCGCGAACATCTTTGACGTGGTCACCATCTTTTTCGGCTGCGTCGCTATCGTGACGCTTGGGCTCGGCGGCATCGGCGTCATGAATATCATGCTGGTTTCGGTAACCGAGCGCACCCGGGAGATCGGTGTACGCAAAGCGATCGGTGCAACGCGCGCCGACATTCTGCGGCAGTTCTTCGCCGAATCAGTAATGCTGACAGCGGTGAGTGGCGTCCTCGGGCTGACCTTCGGGATGGGCGCGTGCCTTGCGTTGTCGAATCTTCCCTTGCCCGACTTCGTCCCTCATCCGATTATTTCTCCGGTTTCGATTGTGGTTTCGGTAATCACCCTTTCGCTCATTACATTTACGGCCGGCATGTACCCCGCACAACGTGCGGCCGATATGACTCCAGTGGATTCGTTGCGCTATGAATAACTTTGCAAGGAGAATGCACATGCGTAAAGGATTGGCTAAGTCCGTAGCTGTGATTCTGTGTGTGTTGGTGGGAACGACCCTGGCAGTGGCATCCGAGCAGGGACGTTTCGAAAAGACCCTGACCGTGAGCAGTGGGGCTGACCTCGAGGTATTCACTCGCTCTGGCGACGTTGTCGTGCGCAGCGGGCCGGCGGGCAGCATCGCCATTGTCGGCAAGATTCACGTGGGCGATCGCTGGTTCAATGGCGGCAAGAAGGCTGAGATACAGGGCATCGAACAAAATCCCCCCATCGCGCAGACCGGCAATCATGTGCGGATTGACTATGTGAACGTGCGCGACATCGCCATCGATTACGAGATCACAGCACCGTCCGACACCAGAGTCCACACCAAGTCGGGTTCGGGCGATCAGACCATCGAAGGCATGCAGGCAGGTGTGGAGATTGAAACCGGCTCGGGCGATGTGCGCCTGCGCGACCTGGCGGGCGACCTACGCGTTCACACTGGTTCTGGCAACGTTGAAGCCCGGGGTGCCGCGGGGCCGATTGAAGCGCGAGCCGGCAGCGGCGACATTCGCATCGAGGAGAACAGCAAGGGTGACGTGAGCGTCGAGACCGGCTCGGGCAACATCGACGTTCGTGGCGTCGATGGCGGCTTGCGCGTCAGCGCTGGCAGCGGTGACGTAACCGTTGACGGGAAGCCGGCCAGCAGCTGGTCCGTGAAGACCGGATCTGGCAATGCCCAACTGCGCGTCCCCGAGCAGGCAGCCTTTGATGTGGATATCTCCACCAGTTCCGGAAGCGTTGAAGTTGCCCACCCGGTAACCACCACCATCCAGGGACGAGTCCAAGAAGAGCGCAAGTCCATTCGCGGAAAGGTGAACGGCGGCGGCCCCGAAATCAGTGTGCACACTGGCTCGGGCGACGTTCGGGTCGACTAAGGCTAATTCTCGAACCAGGGGTTACAACATGTTCCTAAAGGAGCTCATCTCGCAAGGCTGGCAGGCCCTGATGCGGAACCGTCTGCGCTCGGTGCTGACCATGCTCGGCATCGTGTGGGGACTGGCGTCCGTAGTCATCCTGCTAGCCTACGGGCAGGGACTGGGTGGAAGCGTGCTGCACGCCTTCATGAACATGGGTAACGGCGTCATCGTGCTCTGGCCGGGCCAGACCAGCATGCAGGCAGGCGGCCAACGCGCCGGCAAGAAAGTAAACTACGAGTACGAAGACGTTGAGGCGGTGCGCGACGAAGTACCGCTGCTCCGAGCGGTGAGCGCGGAATCCTGCAGCAACTTCGCCTACAAGCTCGGCACACGGGTAGTCTCGATCCAGACCCGGGGCGTGGAACTGCCCTACGGCCAGATGCGCAAGCTCGATGTCGAAGACGGACGCTACTTCAACGAGGGGGACTTCGTCGACCACCGGCGCGTACTGATCCTGGGATACAACGCCGCCAAGAAAGCATTTCAAGGGGCGCCCGCCGTCGGCCAAAGCCTGACCATTGGCGGCCAGACCTTCGACGTCATCGGCGTCCTGCGCAACAAGATTCAAGACTCGATGTACCAGGGGCCCGACAACGAGCAGGGTTTCATTCCCTTCCAGGTGTATCGCGAACTGAAGCAGGAGCGCGATCCGGACATGATCATCATTCAGCCACAGGCGCCCGAACTAAACCGGAAAGCTGTGGCTGCAGTTCGCGAGGTAATCGCCCGACGTCATCACTTCGATCCCAAGGACGACAAGGCTACCCCTGTCTGGGACACGATCGAAAGCGAAGCGATGATCAGCGCCTTCTCCATCGGCTTGCAGGCAGTGCTGGGCCTGATCGGCGCGGTCACGCTGGCTGTGGGCGGAGTGGGCGTGATGAACATCATGCTGGTATCGGTAACCGAGCGCACCCGGGAGATCGGCCTGCGCAAGGCACTGGGCGCAAGGCCGCGACACATTCTGATTCAGTTCCTGCTGGAAGCGCTGGTGCTCACCTTCGTGGGCGGCATCATCGGTATGGCAGTCGCCGTCTTGCTCACTTGGATCATTCCGCCCATGCCGCTTTACGGCGACCTCTATAAAACCAGCAACCACGAAGGCGACATCTTCCTGCACGCCTCGACCTCGGTCATGGCGATTTCATTCATAATTCTGTCGATGGTCGGGATCATCTCCGGATTCTTCCCCGCGCTAAAAGCGGCACGCATGGATCCGGTGGAGGCTTTGCACTACGAATAGCAAGTGCGCTCGGGAATGGAATGGACAGACTCGTCAATCGCCTGCCCGATCGCTTTGTCCGGTCGGTCGATGACAGGCGTCTCCGACCATCGAACCGGAGACCGTGCACGGCTATCAATTGCTGTTAACGTGTACCTCCTTTTTGCAGACTCCGCCATCCTGGTTCCATGCTTGGACCACCAGCCGATGAAGGCCAAGAGAAAGATTGACGGTAGTCTGTAAGGTGGCACCGGGGCACTGAAACTGGAGCACGTCATCTACGTACATCCCAACTTGCGCCTCGATTCCACCGTTACCTCCGTGCCTTGACCCCTCTCGCACCAAAGGTTACTTTCGTCTTTTGCGGCAAATGAATTTTTGCCCGGGATGAGGTGTGTTCCGGAAATGAGGCATTTCGTGGCTCGAACCCCGATTATCACCCTGACCACCGACTTCGGACTGAACGATCACTTTGTCGGCACTATGAAGGGCGTCATTCTGGCGATTGAGCCGGACGCCCAAATCATCGACATCTGCCACTCCGTGCAAGCGTTCGACGTGCTCGACGGTGCCCTGACAATTTCCCAAGCGTACTCATACTTCCCTTCCGGAACGGTGCACATGGTCATTGTGGACCCAGGCGTCGGCACGGCGCGCCGGCCCTTGATTGTGACCAGCGAACGCCATCATTTCGTAGCCCCAGACAACGGCGTCCTCTCGTTGATCTATCAGCGGGAAGAGCGCCTGAGTGCGCGTCACGTTACCGGCGAACATTATTTCCTGCAGCCGGTCAGCAACACGTTTCATGCGCGTGACGTCTTTTCCCCGGTCGCAGCCTACTTGGCCAAGGGCGTTGACCCCGTGAAGTTCGGCGAAGAAGTCAGCGATTTCGTGCGCTTCTCGGCTCCCAAGCCAAAACCGGTCAATGAATCAACGCTGCGCGGTGTGGTTCTGAAAGTCGACCGTTTCGGCAACCTCATCACTAACATCACGCCGCAGGACGCACCGATGCTCTTCACCGAAGACGCCTCCGGATTCAAGATCGTGATTGGCAAACGCGAAATCACCCAGATCAAGGATGCCTACGCGCTGGGCGCTCCCGGTGAAGTGTTTGGCATCCTGGGAAGCATGGGCTATCTCGAGATCGCCGCCAACCGCGGAGCCGCGGCCCAGATTATCGGCGTCAGTAAGGGCAGCGATGTAAACATCATGCTGGGTGAGGCCGCGGCTGCCGGAAACGGCCAGTAACAGAACTGACGATTGCCGTCGGCGAGTGCCAATTCTGCAAGCTGCGCTGAGTCGCGTGGTTGCACCTGTCAATTGGCAATCGAAATTGTCCTATCCTGCCTTCGGCTTCGGATGCGCGTAGCGCTCCATCTCGCCCGTCCACTTCAAGAACCGCCAGAGGCTCCTGCGCTCGCGCCAACTGAACTCCCAGAATTCCAGGAAGCCAATCTGGGTCATCTTGACACCGGTGTAAGTCTCAATGCGCCAGAGCAAATAAGGGCTGCGCCAAGGTGTGAGCCGGTGCCCCTTGGTGGCGTTCCAGAGAAAACGAAGAATGTAGTGCATGATCCTGCGCGTAGTATAGCGTCCACATCCGCTCAGAGCAGTCGAAAACGCGTGCTAGAATCGAGTTTCTACCTTGCTTCCACAACTCGGTTAGCCAGCTAAAAGGTTGCAGCGAGGGCAGCTACAGTACGCCTGAAGGCACGGCCTAAACGAGCCAGAACCAAGACCCAAAGCCGAGAGCCCGAGAGAGATTTCAGCGTTCATGTCCGACGATAAGACGCGAGCCGCCGCCGAGGAGCACTACTATGCGGCACTCGACCTGGTTGCCGAAGGTCATCACGAGCAGGCTGTCGAGCAGTATCAGAAATCGCTGGCAGTGGATCCTACCTTCACCGAAGCTATGCACGGTTTGGCACGTGCCCTGCAGGATCTGAACCGCCTCGACGAAGCCATCACCGTCGCCAACCGCATCGCAGAACTCGACCCTGACGATGTTTTGGCGCATACCAGCCTGTCGGTGCTGTATCAAATGAAAGGCATGATCCCCGAGGCCGAAGCAGAAGGTAACAAGGCACGAATTTTGGGATGGAAACACCAGCTGAAAAAGAGCGGCAGCTAGTGGTAGGTGGCACGTCTTGGGTCTTAGGTCGCGGGTCTAGTTGGGTCTGAGATGTTAAGCCCACCGGGAGTTCCGTGGGAAGAAAATGCTGCACCTCACCCTCCTAACAGGAGTCCTGAGTCACTTTTGCTTTAAACAGCGCTGGCTTCCGGTCGCACTATCGTCGCGGGAAAATAGGTGACGGCTTCCGCCGATGAGATTCAACTCTGTCCAACCGCTCCGTATTCCTAAGACCTAACACCTGATACCTGACAACTGTTCTCTACAACTCGTACTTCTTCATCAAATGCCGAAACGACCGATACGAAATCCCCAATACATCGGAAGCCTTGGTCTGCACGCCATGGGACTGATTCAGCGCCGCTAACAACAGGGACCGCTCGATCTGGGCCACATATTTTTCCATGTCGAGACCATCCGGCAGAATGGAACCGGAGGAAACTTCCGGAACTCCCGGAACTCCTGCGGCAGCAGCAGCAGCCTTCGCTTTGGGCCGCTCGGCAGGCAACTCAACATGCAATTGGTCGCTGCCCTCGAGTGCAACCGCGCGTTCCACCGTGTTTTCGAGCTGGCGCACGTTGCCGGGCCATTCGTATTCGCACAGACTCGCCAGCGAATGCGGATCGACCCGCACAATGCTCTTCCCCGCGGCAGGCCCGTACTTCTTCAGAAAGTGATTGACCAGCAATGGAATGTCTTCCCGCCGTTCGCGTAATGCGGGCACCCGAATGGGGATCACGCTCAAACGGTAGTAGAGATCCTCGCGGAAGGTATTCTCCGCGACCAGTTTGTCGAGATCGCGATTGGTCGCGGCGATTACGCGTACGTCGATCGGAATTTCCGTGGTGCCGCCCACCGGCCGCACCGTGCGTTCCTGCAGCACACGCAACAGTTTCACTTGCATCGCCAAAGTCATCTCGGCGATTTCGTCCAGGAAAATCGTGCCGCCGTCGGCCACCTCGAACAGCCCGCGCTTGTTCTGGTTCGCACCGGTAAATGCGCCCTTCACGTAGCCGAACAGCTCGCTTTCCAGCAGCGTCTCAGGAAAAGCGCCACAGTTTACCGAAACAAAAGACTCGGCAACGCGCGGGGAACACACGTGCACGGCTCGCGCAACCAGCTCTTTCCCGGTACCGCTCTCTCCATACACCAGGATGGTGCTGCCGGTGGATGCCACGGTACGAATGGTCCCCTTCAGCTTTTCCATTGCGGGACTCACGCCGATGATGTTATCCAGCGAGTTACGGGCGGCCGCATCGCGGCGTAACGCAAAGTTCTGCTTGCTCAACGACACCTTCTCGAGCGAGCGATTGATGGCCAGCTTGATCTCGTTCACCAGGCCGGGCCCCTTACGGATGTAATCCGAGGCGCCACCGGCTTTCACGGCCTCGACCGCCGCTTCGTAGTCGTCCACCGCGGTAATGAGGATAACGGCGGAATCCGGTGATGTCGTGTGGGCGTGGCGCAGCACTTCGATGCCATCGATCGTGGGCATCTTGATATCGGTGATGATGAGATCGTAAAGCGCGCCATCGATCTTCCGTTTGGCCGCCTCGCCGGAGTTGACGGTCTCGATCTTGTGACCATCGCGCCGCAAGGCGATATCGAGCATTTCACAGATGGAGCGCTCGTCGTCACAAACCAGAATGTTAGCCATGCGCCCTTCCTCCCGCCGCCACGCCTTGCGCCTCCGCTTGTTCCTTGCTTGCCGGCAGCGCCTTGCCTGAGTCGGAAGCGGACGGCCGATGGGCTCCGAAATTCAGACGCCGTAATCGAAGTACAAAGGTTGTGCCCTCACCCAACCGCGAACGCGCCCACACCTTGCCCTCATGCGCCTGCGCAATTTGATACACGATCGCCAGTCCTAGCCCGGTTCCCCCATCGAATCCTGACTGGAATGGTTCGAAAATCTTTTCGGTCTGCTGCGGGCTCATACCGTGACCCGTGTCAGCAAAGTTAATTTGCCAGTCATCCCCGGAGGGCTCCACAGTAACCGTCAGTACGCCTCCCTCCTGCATGGCGCGCACTGCGTTTTGGCAGAAATTCCAGAAAACCTGCTTGATTCTGTCACCATCAGCCAGCACCAATGCCTGCTCGACTTTGAAATTGCGTTCAATGCGAATGCCAGTGTTCTCCGCCACCAGACGATGATTCAGCAGCGTCAGCGTGTCTTCCAGTAAAGGCATCAAGTCGGTCTTCTCAAAGCGATACTGCTTGCCGCGGGAGTAGGCCAGAAAATCGGTGATGATGTTGTTCAGCCGTTCCGACTCGCGGATCACGATCTGCAGAAGCTGCCGCTGTTCCTCTGTCATCTCGCTGGCGGTCGACAGCATGCTCACCGACCCCGCGATGGATGTAAGCGGATTGCGGATCTCGTGCGCGATGGCGGCGGCCAGTCGCCCCACTGCGGCCAGCCGGTCCTGCATACGCACTTCCCGCTCCAGTCGGCGTATCTCGGTCAGATCGTCAAAGGTGTAAACCAGTCCCTCTTCCTCTCGACCCGGCACCGTGAGCGAAGAAACAATCACGCGAAAAGTTTTTCGGAAACCGTTGGGCGGTTGAAAACGCGCTTCCCCGTGCGCTCGTAACGAACCAACGCTGGGCAGGGGATCGAGAAATAGGTCGTTCACCGATCTTCCGATGAGTTCATCGCCACACTCGAGCAGCTTGCGGGCAGCTCGGTTCATCAGCGTCACCCTGCCATCCAGGCTGGTCGTAATCAGCCCACCGCTGATCGACTGGATGATGTTTTCGTGCAGGGCCTGCAGACTCTGCAGAGCACCGCTCGTATCTTTGAGCTGAACATCCACCTGGCGCAGCTTGGCCGCGAGAAGCCCCGCCAAGTAAGCCACTGCCAGAAAGGCAAACAGATTGATAAATATGATCGCCTGCAGGGCCCGCAGTTCCGGATGCGTGATCGCAAACGAACGCACCACGCTGTAGTAGTTCAGCTCCAGCAGGCCGCCATACAAGATGAAAGCCACTGCTGCCGTGAGGTAGGCCCACCACCTGGGCAGCAGAATGCACGCAACAATGATGACCAACGGATAAAGGAAATTGAACGAACTATCCCACGCACCGGTGAAATGCACCACCAAGGTTACGAGCGCAAGGTCGGTCAGCACTTGCAGCAGTGCTTGTACACGTTGCTCGTCCCAGAAAGACAGCAGGAGGACATAGAACAGGGACATCGCATACCACAGCAGCATGGTGCTGACAAAAGCGCGCAGAGGCAAGGCGGTCTCTGTCAGCCGCGCCACCGTTAGCTCGATTCCCAGAAGGAATGTGAGAATCAGGATACGGATCTTGACCAGCCACGCCAGCCAGTTCCGCTCATCGAACGTTGATTGCATGCTCTCTAACTCTGGTTTGCGAACAGTGTGTCGTGTTCAGGAGTTCGGTCTTAGATGTTAGGTCCTAGGTGCCAGGGGCTCAGAATTCAATCGAGAAAGCCCATAACCTTCACCAAAGTCCCAAAACCTAAGACCCAAGACCTTTTTCGACCGGAGCGCCCGAAGCATCGAAGCCTCAGGCGACCCGGACTTGTGTGCGATTACCCGGCCAGTTTGGAGATCATCGAGAACAACGGCATGTACAGCGAAATTACGATGCCGCCCACCGCCAGGCCCAGAAAGCCGATGATGGCTGGTTCAAGCATGGCCATCAGGTCGCGGGTTGCCGAATCGACTTCGTCTTCATAGAAGTCCGCGATCTTCTGGAGCATGTTGTCCATAGCGCCGGTCGCTTCGCCCACGCCGATCATCTGTGTGACCATGTTCGGAAAAACGCCGCTTTCTTTGAGTGGATCGACGATAGTGCGGCCCTCCTCGATGGCCTTCCGCACCTTCAACAACGCCTCTTGCAGCACCGCGTTGCCGGAAGTACGCGCCGTGATGGCCAAGCCTTCCAAAATCGGCACGCCCGACGTGATTAACGTGCCCAGCGTCCGCGTGAAACGGGCCACCGCAATCTTGCGCAGCAGCATTCCAATCACCGGAGTTTTCAGCATCAGCTTGTCCGTGTAATACAGCCCTCGGGGATGCTTACGGATCTGTCGCAGGCCAAACACCGCCGCCACACCGCCGCCGATGAAGAACCACCAGAAATGGCCCACAAACGAGCTTAAGCCCATCGTTATGCGCGTGGGCAGAGGTAGCGTCACACCGAGGCCCAAAAACAGGTTGGCGAAAATCGGAACCACCCATTTCAGCAGCGCCGCGACGATGATGACCGCGATACCAACGACTGCCACGGGGTAGATCAAAGCCGACTTCACGGCCGAACGCAATCGGACCGCCTTCTCCACGTAGATGGCAAGACGCTGCAGAATCAGGTCCAGAATGCCGCCCGTTTCGCCCGCCTCGATCATGTTGGTGGTGAGGTCGTCGAACACGGCCGGGTACTGCCGCATGGCATTGGCCAGCGTGGCGCCCCCTTCCACCGTGGTCCGTACCCCCGTGAGTGTCTTCTGGAACGTTTGATTCTCCTGGTTCGCCGCGAGAATCTCCAGACACTGAACCAGCGGCAGGCCGGCGTCGATCATGACCGAGAACTGCCGGAAAAAGATGGCGATGTCCTTGGTCTTGACTTTGCTCGACCCGAAGGTCGGCATGGAAAATTCCTTCCCCTTCTCCCGCACCGATCCCGGCGTGATCCGCTCCCGCCGCAGTTGCTGCATCAGAACGTCTTTGTTGGCAGCAGCCCGCTCTCCTGAGACCTTCTCGCCGGATGCGCTCTTGCCTGAAAATGTAAAAACTGGCATGGTGACCCTCTCCTCAGTTCCCTGCTTCTTTCCAGGACTCCTTGCGGCGCCCCGGACCCTTCAAGTTTCTCTGTGCGTTACGCGCCCAAACTCTTTGACCGGCGGAACGATTACCGCTTGTGCGGCGCCGCTGCCTTCGCCATCCCCGGTGTGGTCGTCGTACCCTTCATCAGACCCGCGCCCCGGTTGATCATTTCCTGCAACTCGTCCTGGTTGCTCGACCGCAGCAGTGCGATTTCCATCGTGATCTGCTTCTGGAAGTAAGCCGTCGCTAGCGACTGGTTGAAGGTCTGCATGCCGAACTTTTCCTGTCCGGACTGCATGGCCGAGTAAATCTGGTGAATCTTGTCTTCGCGGATCAGGTTGCGGATTGCAGCATTCGGAACCATGACCTCCATACACATCGCACGCCCCTTGCCGTCCGCCTTCGGAAGCAAGCTTTGGCACACGATGCCTTCCAGCACCAGCGACAGCTGTGCGCGGATTTGCGGCTGCTGGTGCGCCGGAAACACGTCGATGATTCGGTTGATGGTCGAAGACGCCGAGTTGGTATGCAGCGTCCCAAACGTCAAGTGGCCGGTTTCGGCGATACGCAGAGCCGACTCAATCGTCTCCAGGTCGCGCATTTCGCCGATCAGCACCACGTCCGGGTCTTCGCGAAGCGCGGCTCGCAAAGCATCCGTGAAACTCTTCGTATCGGCGTGCAACTCTCGCTGGTTGACCAAGCAGTTCTTGTTCATGTGCACGAATTCGATTGGGTCCTCGATGGTGAGGATGTGATCGTGCCGCTCGGTATTGATTTTGTCGATCATGGCCGCGAGCGTAGTCGACTTGCCCGACCCGGTTGGCCCTGTCACCAGCACCAGCCCGCGCGGCTTGTCGCACAACTTGCTCACCACGGCCGGCAGTCCCAGCTGGTTGAACGACTTGATCTCGAAAGGAATGACGCGGAACACCGCTCCGGTCGCGCCTCGCTGGTTGAAGAGGTTGGCGCGGAAGCGCGCGAGGCCCTTCAACCCGAACGAGAAGTCCAGCTCAAGATTTTCTTCGAAACGGTGCTTCTGCGAATCCGTCATCACGCTGTAGGCGAGTTGCTTGGTCTCGGCCGGCGTCAGCTGCGGCAGATCAAGCGGCACCAGGTGTCCGTGGACGCGCACCTGTGGCGGTGAGTTGGTGGTGATGTGGAGGTCGCTGCCTCCCATCTCCAACATCCTTTTGAGCAAATCGCTTAACGAAAGCGCCATAGCGTTCCCTCTCCCCTAGACAAATCCTCAGTGAATCGTTTCGCGGGCCACTTCTTCCAGAGTCGTCATTCCAAGACTGACCTTGATCAGCCCGCTGCGGCGCAGAGTGATCATTCCGCGCTCAATCGCCTTCTTCTTCAATTCCACTGCCGATGCGCCGACTAGCACCAGTTCCCTGATCTCGTCATCGACTTCCATCACTTCGTACAGGCCGGTACGGCCCTTGTATCCGGTGTTATTGCAAACTCCGCAACCCTTGCCCTTTTGAATCTTGACCGTTTTTGCCTCTTCGGGTGTGTAGCCTTCCTCGAGCAGCGTCTGATGCGGAACGTCGATTACTTCCGTGCAGTCCTTGCAAATGCGTCGCACCAATCGCTGTGCGCAAATCAGGTGCACAGAGGTCGCCACCAGGAACGGCTCGATGCCCATGTTCATCAAACGGGTAATCGTCTCGGGCGCGCCGTTGGTGTGCAGCGTGGAAAGCACAAGGTGTCCCGTGAGGGCCGCCTTAATCGCGATCTCCGCCGTTTCAAAGTCGCGGATTTCGCCCACCAGGATAATGTTCGGGTCCTGCCGCAGAAAGGCGCGCAGCGCGGCCGCAAAGTTCAGACCGATCTGCTCCTTCATCTGTACCTGGTTCACTCCGCCCAATTGGAACTCGACTGGATCCTCCGCTGTCATGATGTTGGTGTCCGGCTGGTTCAAGCGCGCGATGGAGGAATACAGCGTGTTCGTTTTGCCGGAACCCGTGGGCCCGGTGACCAGCACCATCCCGTATGGCTTCAGAATCGCCTTCTCGAACTTGACCAGCGATTCCGGCTCAAATCCGAGCTTGGTCATGTCAAGGCGGAGGTTCTCCTTGTCCAGCAACCGCATCACGATCTTTTCGCCCCACAGCGTAGGCAGCGTGCTGACGCGGAAATCGAGTTGCTTCTTCTTGCCGCCCACCGCCATCTTCAGCATGATGCGGCCGTCCTGCGGCAGGCGCTTCTCGCTGATATCCAGCTTGGCCATGATCTTCAAGCGCGACGTGATGGCATCCTTGAGTTTCAGCGGCGGAGTCATGATGCTCTGCAGAATGCCGTCAATTCGGAAGCGAACCCGGAACTCCTTTTCGTAGGGTTCCATGTGAATGTCGCTGGCCCCGCGTTTGACCGCATCGGTGAGTACCATGTTGACCAGCTTGACGATAGGCGCCTCATCGGCTGCTTTCTCCAGCTCGTTGAGGTCCGCCTCCTGCTCTTCCGCTTGCAGTTCGACGTCGGCATCGCCCAGGTCATTCATCGACTGCATGACCTGTTCGAGATCTTCTTCCTTGGTCGTGCCGTAGGCTTTCTCAATGCCTTCGCCGATGGAACTTTCCGACGCGACCACCGGCTCGATGTTGAAGCCGGTCATGAACTTGATATCGTCCATCGCGAAGACGTTGGTCGGATCGACCATGGCGATGGTCAGCGACGCGCCCACCCGGCTCAGCGGCAGAATCTGGTAACGCTTGGCGGTTTCAAACGGAATCAGCTTGACGACGGCCGGGTCGATTTCGAAATAGGAGAGATTAATCGCAGGCACACCATACTGCCGAGAGAGGAAGTTGGTGACATCCTCATCCGTCAAAAAGCCCAGCTTGACCAGGGCCGAGCCAAGCCGGCAGTTGGTCTCCTTCTGGACCTTCGTCGCTTGTACCAACTGCTCCTGGGTGATGACCTTCTCTTTTACGAGAAGATCGCCCAGCCGTTGTGACATACCTTCGATCTCCTATCGATCGACAGACAAGTAGCGTTGAACCACAGGTTGTGTGCGCGAAATCGCTTGTTTTCAGGGGGAGACCGCAGCACATTCCGCGATGACATAAATTGTCAACGCAGATGGATTACCGCACCAGTAACTTTGGTACCTGACCTTCGCCGGGAACTTCTGACCACAGAACCCGATTGCGCGAAAACCGCATATTCTGAGCCTAAATGAGCGATTTCAAAGAAGAAGCGTCTCTGACGGACATGCACTTTCGTACAAGGGTGCACCCCGTAAACACCGCCCTGAAACCGAGTCTTGGAGTCGATCTCTCACTCCTGTGATCTCTTGTCATCCCGAGCGAAGTGGGGCGCCAGCCGAACACAGTCGAAGGACCCTGCGGACGGGGAAACGCCACGCCGTCTTCGAATTTTTGGACCGCGGATCCAGATACACACGCCCACATTCCCCACATCACACCTGCCTGTGACCATTGCCCTTTTGCGAAAACTCCCACTGCGGCCACGCTGATGAGTGCCACCGATTAGTTGCCACTCATGAAGCCTCTACTCCTACTGCTCATCACCGCGGCCGCCGCCTTCCCCCAAACCCTGCGCCAGCAAGCCGACCGCGCCGGCATCCTGGTCGGTGCCGCCGTAAGGCCCGATCAATTTTCCGAAGTTCCCTATGCTCCACCCTCGCCCGCGAATTCAACATGTTGGAGGCGGAGAACGACATGAAATGGGCAGCGCTGCGTCCTGATCAGAAGACCTTCGACTTCACCAAGGCGGACGAGGTGGTCGGCTTCGCACGAGTGCACGGGATGAAAGTCCGCGGCCACACGCTGGCATGGGGACGGTCGAATCCACCGTGGCTGCCCAGCCAGCCCTTCACGCCTCAACAACTTTCTACCCTTTTAAAGGAACACATCACACGGGTCGTATCGCACTATCGCGGGAAGGTATTCGCCTGGGATGTCCTCAACGAGGCCTTCGACGAGCGCGGGCATCTACGCCCTTCGATCTGGTACAACCAACCCGGGATCGGACCGGCAGCGAACTCGACGGCCTACATCGAACAAGTATTCCGCTGGGCCAGGGCGGCCGATCCGGCGGCCCTCCTGTTCTATAACGAAGCGGAAGCAGAAACCATCAACGTCAAGTCGGACGCAACTACTCCTGCTGCTCCACCGTTGGCTCGGCAGCATTCATAGGCGAAGGCCAGCACGTCCTTCCGGTACACCCTGTCATACAGAGCGTAGAAACGAAAGCTGGGCGATTCCTTCGCTTTCGCGTGCAACGCCGTCTGCAACTTCTGAACACTTGCGGGGGTTGCTAGACTCATCGTCAATCCCTCAGTCTTCGTCGCTTCTTGCGTTTCCTTTCAACCGAGGCCCCTTCCCTCCACCGGCATTACCCGGTTTCAAAAGTACTGCGGGCCTCTCCGTCACCCCATGCGGCCCAGCCTGGCTCTCGCGAGTTGCCGGTTGATCCCAACTTGCGATCACCGTTGGGGCTTCCCGTGTTGCGCCTGATCCACTATGTCTGCATGCCGTCGCCACTACCCCGGCAGGTCCGATGGAACTGATTCGCTCATTACTGCTCCATCGTCGTCGGCCTTCCCCACATTACAGTTGGGTCGGCTCCTGCATTAACAGTTTCGAGGCCTGCTCAGCGTTCACTCGCGTTACAACCTGCAGACTCGCCAAGTCGCCTTATGCGACCCTCTACACCGGAGGCTCCGGCGGCTTTGTTGCCTCCACCGCCGCTCCGATTGCTACCGGGTGGAGCGATCCAGTTCCCGGGCGGGTTTATCCCCCCCGCTGTGGTCCAGTGCCTTTCACGGCGCACTGAAATGGCCTGTTTGCAACAGCTACGATGAGAATTGACGCAGTCGCTGGGCCCAGAGCATTCGGCCAAAATGGGCATATAATCGGGCCGGGACGGTGCCATGTCGGAACTGGAGAAGCGAGTAGAGGAGCGATTCGGGGTTCTTCCCAATTTCTTCCGCCTCGCACCTGAGACTCCCGAGATCACTGAGAAACTGTGGGGATTCGCACAAGCTGCCTACCTCGACAATCCTCTACCCTCCGTTTTTAAGGAGCGTCTTTTCGTCCACCTGTCGCGCTTTTGCGCAGTCCGCTACTGCATTGCTCGTCATGTTGGTTTCTTGGTGGGACTTGGCCGTCCCGCTGGCGATCCGACTGTGCGTACTCAAAGTGTTGCAGACGTTGTTAAGCTCCTTCGACGACCTTTTCCACGCGGACAAGAACTTCAGTCTCGTCTATCACTGTGCGCAGCCTGCCCCGCACCCATTGTTGAAATGCCGATGGCCGACACGCAGATGGAAGATGCCATCTTTGTGTTGGCAGCGTCATGTGTTCTTGAAGACTTCTGACTATTTGTTGTGTCTTGACGCACTGGCGCGGCTACTTGGTCCGGCTCGCCTTCAATACTTGCTGTTGTTCTTGGCGTTTGTCAGGGCAGCGCACTATTGGACTGAAACCCATCCTGAGATCGCCTTTGAAGATGACATCAACAAACTACTGGCGACACATGAAGCACTGGCGGATTGCATCCTCAATGACCCGGAGGCTAGGGACAGCATCAGCCAGTCGCTCTTGGATGAGTTGCCAGCCCTACGCCTCAAGGCGGATAAAGCTATTGGCTTGCTCGCCGCAATCGTGGACTCATCGGACGATGCCATCGTCAGCAAAACGCTGGACGGCGTCATAACCAGTTGGAACGCAGGTGCGGAGCGGTTGTTTGGCTACACCGCCAGCGAAGCGGTAGGCCAGCATATTTCGTTGATCATCCCGGTCAATCGCAGGGACGAAGAAACGGTCATCATCGAACGAATCAAGCAAGGGCGAACGAATCGAACACTTCGACACCGTTCGTGTGCGTAAGGACAAGACACCGCTCGATATTTCGCTCACAATTTCGCCTGTCCGGGACGCCAGCGGAAAGATTGTCGGAGCGTCGAAAATTGCTCGGGACATCACCCAACGTAAACGAATTGAGCGAGAGTTGCGCGAGAGCGAAGAACGTTATCGAACATTGGCGGATGCACTCGACACCCAAGTGCAGTTCCGTACTCAGGAACTTGAGAGAAGAAACTCGGACCTGCGTGACCTTTCGGGGCGGCTCTTGGAGTCTCAGGATGACGAGCGGCGGCACATAGCACGGGAACTGCACGATAGCGCGGGACAAACATTGGCCGCGCTCGGCATGCAGCTTGCGCGAATCAGCGAAGACGCAAAGAAAAATCCTGCTCAACTTGCCAAAGACGTCCAGGACGCCGAAGAGTTGGTCCAGCATTTGTCCCAAGAAATACGTACGACCTCCTATCTTCTGCATCCACCGATGCTGGATGAAACCGGCATTTCGTCAGCACTGAGTTGGTACGTGCAAGGTCTTGCGGAGCGCAGCAGTTTAGCGATTGACCTGAAGGTTCCCGATAACTTCGGAAGACTTCCGTCCGAAATGGAACTCCTCATATTCCGGCTTGTGCAGGAATGCTTGACAAACATTCATCGTCACTCGGGAAGCAAGACCGCGCTGATTCGAATTGAGCGCGAAGAAAACAGTGTCCACGTAGAGGTTGAAGACCAAGGAAAGGGAATGTCCCCGGAACGACTAGCTGAGATTCAGTCCCAAGGCACGGGAGTGGGAATCAGAGGAATGCGCGAGCGCGTGCGCCATTTTCGCGGCGATTTGGTTATCGAATCCAACGGTTCCGGTACGAAAGTTTACGCGACTCTCCCATTGAAGACACCACTTTCAACGCACAAGAGCAACACGCAGCAAGATGTAGCATGAAACCTAATCTATCCGACAAGAGCGTCCCTTGCAGTCAATGAGTGAAAACGCTTGATTACATCAGTTAACATTGCGGTCGGTACAGATGACGGAACGAGATGCGATCCGGCGGCGAAGGCTACTCTTGCCCGTCGTATTCACGATGGTCTTCCAGTTAAACTCCGCAGCCCAATGCGACTTCCTACGTCCTTCGAGAAGTCCGGTTCTCAAATACACCTTCGAACCGACTCTGAACGGTGGCAGCCTGGGAATTCACATTCGGTTGGATTTTGTTGACCCGAGGAACGGAACTGCGGAGTTGGAGCTGCCGTCCGATTGGGCAGGGCAATCTCACCTTGAAACCGGCATTAGGAATCTCAAAGCACTGTCGGCAGACACAGTTTTACTCGGAACACCCCAATCGAATCTCAAGACTTTGCGCTTTCCAACGGGTTCCTATGTGACTGTTTCTTACGATTTGTTGAGGGACTGGAGCGGTCCGTTGGAATACCCTAAGCAGTTCCGCCCTGTTTTGGAGCGAGAATTTTTCGAGTTCAATACTCAAAACGCATTGGTGCGTCCGAAATTCGGCCCAAGCGATATCGTTACAGTCTTTTTTGATTGGCGAAATTTTCCCATCAATTGGAAACTTGCCACAAGCTTTGGAACGGATGCGCACTGCCAAGCATTCGCGGGGCCATGGCAAAAGGTGATGAATGCCTTGTTCGTGGGAGGCGATTTTCGTATTCATCATTCTGTCGGTGCTGCGGGCCAGCAGCTGGTCCTAGCCATTCGAGGACAGTGGCCCTTCAGCGACGAGGAAGCGTTGGACAAAATCCAAAAGATCATTTGGGCTGAGCGCAAATTCTGGCACGACGAGGATTTTCCTTACTACCTTATTACGTTGAAAGCCTTTGAGGGAGACAGCGGAGGTTCCAATGGAAGTGCTTTCACGAATGCATTTTGGCTTTACCTTTCGCCGCAATCTACTTTTTCTTATGGCATTCAGAATCTGCTAGCCCATGAGTCATTTCATGCGTGGAATCCCTACAAAATGGGCCCAATTCCCGAGCCCAGCGAAGGTGTTCATTGGTTCACGGAAGGTTTTACTGTTTATTATTCTGACCTGCTGCTCCTTCGGGCCAGATCGCTCTCTCTCGCTGAATATCTTGACAGGGTAAACCGGAAACTTGCCGATTATGAGCTGTCTCCGGAGAAGAGCCTCTCAAATGATGAGATCGTCGTTCGCTATCAGCATGACAATTCCATTGATGAATTGGCCTACATTCGCGGGGCTGCCATCGCGTTGTGGCTCGATGTGCAGATTCGCAAGCATACTAGAAATAAAAAGTCGCTCGACGATTTCATGCATAAATTGAAGGACGACGCCGCCAGAGAACCTACACGTCCGTTAACGACGGTCCGCATTCTGTTGGCGGCTGACAGATATTTAGATCGTCAGGAGCGGCATCACCTAAGAGATTTGGTTAACAGCGGCGGAACAGTCCCAGTTCCCGATTTTCCGTTCGGACGATGTGTACGCCGATCCGTCGATGAAGTTCCGACGTTCGATCTCGGGTTTGACCGCGAGACCCTGCTGTCGAAGAAGACCGTCGCCAATCTGAGGCCCAACAGTGCAGCGTTCGAGGCTGGCCTCCGTGAGGGTCAGCAGGTTTTGGGAATGTCAATCTATTGGGGCGACGTGAGCAAACCCGTGCGTCTCACAGTTCACTCCGGTGAGGTGCAGCAGATCATCGAATATTTTCCGAGAGGCAAGTCGGTTTTAATTCCGCAATACCATCTCGAAAATTCCGGTGATGCCAAGGACTGTCTGTTATCGCCCTAGTGTCATGCTAGACAAAGCCTTGTTGGCGTAAAATCTCGATTTCGCTCATTAAGCCGGATTTTGGCAAACAAACCGTTCACGCTTTGTATTGAACAATCCTGTTGAGGTTTCATTGCACTCGAACGAATCCTATCCGTAGCGAACATGAAGAAGCATGATTGGCGTAACATCGCCATACACTTATTGACAGTGTTCTGGAGAGAAGTGTGCCGCAGAGACTTCGGATCGATTGGATTGGGGGGTGGGTGTCGAAATGCACTAGAAATCGTTGGCGCCAAGTCGCGGTGGTTGCGGTTTTCATTTTGCCGGTCGTCATCTTTGTGTTGGTCGGGGACGCGCGGCCTTCGTCTGGTTCGCATGCTCAAAAGAGGTTGGTTCAAGCGGTGGACAGAACCCTTCGAGAAGGCACGCATGCAAAGTTGCCGCCCCATCTCTCCACCCTGCTGGGCATGTCTGCGGAGAAAGAGTGTCCCGTCATGCAGCGCGTGGTGCGGACCGGGCAGGTAGTGCAGGGGTTTGACGTCTCGACGGCAAACACGAATGACGTCGTTGTTTTTGTGGTGAATGAGGTGACGAACGATCAAGCCCTCTATCTAACCTCGGCTGCAGGGACGCTGCGAAAAATGGTTGCGGTTGAGGCGGGCGTAGGCAAGGTTCGGCGGATCACAAATCAAGACAGAAAAGCATTCGAGAAAGAGAAACAGTTTTGGCTGGACCGCTTGTCCCCGGCTCCGTAGGCTAACTGCTGAAGTATCCCCACATCACTAAATGTCCTACTCTGGCCTGACGTAATCGTGGCCGGCGCCCCCGTCGGTGATCGTTTGGCGAAGCATCGCCGTTACACCCATTGGTATTCGCGGAGCTAAACCATGGCCACAGTCATCAAATTCTGCAGGAGGGCAACGAAAGATGCATCACGTGCGCCAAGAGAAACTACCTTTTGTTGGTAGTTCGCATGAGTTTGTCGGAGCTGAGCAGGGCAACACCAGCGTTTCCGTGTTCCTATTCCATGGGAAGCCCGGTTCGGGTCCGGGTCCGCACCGGCATCCTTATGACGAGATCCAGTTCATCCGCGAAGGCCGGGGAGTGTGGACAGTAAGCGGCAAGACCTTCGAAGGCAGCGCTGGAGACATCTTTGTCATCAAGGCCGGCGAGATCCACAGCTTCAAGGCGGTCGGTGATTCACCGCTGGTACAACTCGACGTTCACCTCAGTCCCCGCTTCATCCAAGAGAACCTATAGAGCAGCGGGGTTGCAATGTGGCTGGGCTCGCAGCCCTCGGCAAGAACGCAAACGCTCTTTGTCAGTTCGCGAGATATCGCGATTTCATTCATCCCTCGCCACGACGTCGGTTGCCAAACACCTATCTCCCAAGCTTCCCCCCAAGACCTGTCCTTCCGACCGGAGCGCAGCGAAATGGAGGAACCTTGTGGTTTCTACCGTTGCTTCTCCGCTACCTGACCGCTGAACCCCGCCTGGGAACCCGCTCCCTGCGGCTATAATGAGCCTGCAGACCGCGCTAAAATTGACGCGTCTTTCAGCACCGCGCGGCACGGAGAGTAGTGCCCAATCCCACTCAAACCCCCGACCGCAACCGCAAAAGGGTCATCATTCCTCTCGCGGTCGGCATCGCCCTATTGTTTGGGATCCTGCTTTCCCAATCGTCCTTCGATCAACCCGCGTTCCTGAACCCCGACAACAATCTGCAACTCCTCTTCTTCGCCTCTCTGTCGGCGCTCATTTTTCTTTTGTTTGTGGCGCTCACGTTCGTCCTGGCGCGCAATCTTCTCAAGTTGTTCGCCGAACGCCGCCTGGGCGTGCTGGGCTCGAAGTTCCGCACGCGGCTGGTCGTCACCGGATTACTGCTGTCGTTTCTCCCGGTCATCGTGATGTTCTGGTTCGCCTATGGCCTGATGAACCGCACCATCGACCGCTGGTTCTCGCGTCCCGTAGAAGAAGTGCGCGAAGATACCCAGGTCATGGCGTCGTTGCTGGCCACCTACGCTCAGCAGAACGCCATCGCGGAAGCGGTTTCGATCGCGAATTCGCCGGATGCGCAACGCGCGTTCGCGCTGCACAGTTTCGCGTCGTTGGAAACCGAGTTACGCCGTCACGAGCACACCCTCCAAGGTGGATTTGCCATCGCCCTGTTGAACGGCAGCGAGGCAGCCAGTTTTCGCGCGCCCGCCCCCTGGACGACGCTCCGCTCCAAGGCCGCCCTCGAACAACTATCCGGCCCCGCTCCCCTGCCGTTTGCTTGGGAGAAGACGGAATACATTCTCGGAACGTCGGGGGTCGGAGATGATGGCCTCATCCTGGTGGCCATGCCGCTGCCCGCGAAGTTCTCGGCTGAAGTTAAACAACTCGAAGCCAGTCAGAAACGCTATTTCGAACTCTATCGCCAACGCAGGCTAGTGCGCCGCACTTACATGAGCCTGCTCCTGTTGCTCACGGTACTGGTGTTGTTCTCCACTACGTGGCTGGCGCTGTTTCTTTCCAAATTGGTGACCCGACCCGTCGCGGCCCTGGCGGAAGCCACCCAGGAAATCTCACGCGGACGTCTCGATTACCGTGTGGAAGTCCATGCCGCCGACGAAATCGGCGATCTGGTCCGCTCGTTCAACCAGATGGCCGAGGAGCTGGAAACCAGCCGCCACCAGATCGACGCCTCCAGCCATGAACTCAGCATCGCGAACACCACTCTTGAACAGCGCCGCCGCCACATCGAAACCATTCTCGAAAGTATCCCGACCGGTGTTTTGTCGCTCGACGCGCACAGCCGCATCACCCACGTGAATCAGGCTCTGCTGCGCATGTTCAACCCGGCCGGCCGCGTCGAAAGAGAAGATTTTGGAATGATTGATCGCCAATTGGACGCGGTGTTCCCGCCCGACGTAGTCGAAGATCTCGGCGCGCTTTTGCGCCGTGCCGATCGCATGGGCATCACCACCAGTCAGATGGAGATCTCTTTACCGCGCACCCAGCTGAATGCTGCCCTCACTGTAGCCACGTTGCAGCATGACGGCGCTCGACTGGGATATGTGCTCATCTTCGAAGATCTCTCCGACTTGCTGAAAGCTCAGAAGCAGGCAGCCTGGCGCGAAGTCGCGCGCCGCGTGGCTCACGAAATCAAGAATCCGCTGACCCCCATCGCCCTCTCCGCCGAGCGCATCCGCCGCCATCTCGAACGTGGAACTCGCCCCGATGCCGCTTCCCTGGAAGTGATCCGGCATTGTGCCGAGACCATCGCGTCTTCGGTCGACACCGTGCGCACGCTGGTGGACGAGTTCTCTACCCTCGCCCGCTTCCCCGCATCGCAACCTCATGCGGCCAACATCAATGCCATCGTCGAGGGCGCCCTCAGTATGTTCGACGGCCGCCTGGACGGCATCAGCCTGCACAAGAGTCTCGCACCCGACTTGCCCAAGGTGATGGCTGACGCGAATGCCATTAAGCGCGCCTTAGCGAACCTGGTGGACAATGCCGCTGAGGCTATGCAAGGCGCCTTGGTGCGTGAAGTCCGCGTGACCACCAGTCTCGTCACCAGTCGCGATGCCGTGGAGATTACCGTTTCCGACACGGGTCACGGTGTTACGCAGGAGTTGAAGGAAAAACTCTTTCTGCCCTATTTCTCCACCAAGAAGCGCGGCACAGGTCTGGGCCTGGCGATCGTGAGCCGCATCGTTGAAGACCATCAGGGCTCCATCCGAGTGGAAGAAAATCAGCCAGTTGGCACCCGCTTTATCGTGGAACTCCCGCTCGCTCCCGAATCTGCCGCCGCACCCGCTGCCCAGCATGCATAACATTCTCATCGTGGACGACGAATCCGGCATCCGCGACTCCCTGCGCGGCGTGCTGGAAGATGACGGCTTCAAAACCGGCGAAGCCGAGAGCGGCGAAGCTTGCCTCGATCTGCTCGAAAAACAAGCCTTCGACGTAGTCCTGCTCGACGTGTGGCTACCCGGCATCGACGGACTCGATACTCTGCAGAAGATCCGCGCTCTCGATAACCCGCCCGAAGTCATCATGATCTCCGGCCACGGCACCATCGAAACCGCCGTGCGCGCCACCAAGTTGGGCGCCTACGACTTCCTCGAAAAACCGCTTTCCATCGATCGCACGCTCAGTCTGATCAAGCACGCCATCGATGCCAAGAAGTTGCGCAGCGAAAATCGCGACTTGAAGAAGCAGTTGCAGTCAAAGAACGTCATCGCCGGCGACAGTATCCCCATGAAAGCGCTGCGCCAGCAGATCTCCATCATGGCGCCCACCAACGGCCGGGTGCTGATCTATGGCGAGTCCGGCACGGGCAAGGAACTGGTCGCGCACGCCATTCATGCGCAAAGCCTCCGCAAAGAAGAAATGTTCGTCGAAGTGAATTGCGCCGCCATCCCCGAGGATCTGATAGAAAGCGAACTCTTTGGCCACCGCCAGGGCTCTTTCTCGGGAGCCAGTTCCGATAAGGAAGGCAAATTTCAGAAGGCCAACGGGGGAACGCTTTTTCTCGACGAAGTCGGCGACATGAGCCTGAAGACGCAGTCCAAAGTATTGCGAACGCTCGATGAACAGCGCTTCACGCCGGTTGGGGGCGCCGACGCAATTACAGTCGACGTGCGCGTGATCGCTTCCACCAACAAAGACCTGGAAGAAGAAATCTCGAAAGGCAATTTTCGCGAGGATCTTTTCTATCGCCTCAATGTGATCCCGTTCTTTGTGCCTCCGTTACGTGAACGAAAGGAAGATATCCCCTTGCTGGCGCGCTATTTCCTGAAAGAATTTGCGGCTGCTTATGGGCGCCGCTCGCGCGAAATCACCGATGACGCGATCCAAACGCTCACCCGCTACTCCTGGCCGGGCAACGTGCGCGAATTGCGCAACGTGATTGAACGCATCGTGATCATGAACCCGACCACCACGAAATTCGAACGCAAACATTTGCCTCCGCTGGTCTACCGCGATGGCACCCGGCGCGCGGCGGGCACGGAATTCTCCACTCTGCACCAGGCGCGCGACGCCTATGAGACGCGACTACATTCTGAAAAAGCTCGACGAAAGCCACGGCAACGTCAGCCGTACCGCCGAAACGCTTGGATTGGAACGCAGCCACCTCTATCGCAAAATGAAAGCCTTGGGCATTGCCGCTAAGGATTAGTGTGATGAGACGCGCGAGCATTGAGCGACGATGTGTAGTGCAAGTTGGAGCGACGGGCGTCCCCGCCCGTCGGGGAAGTAACTGCCGGGTAAACCTGCGCAGCATATTAGCTCATGGATATCAATCACGCCTGGAGCCTCCAGGAAGCTCGGGAAATTGGGGACGACCTAAACCTCCACCCCACTCCCAAAGTGCGTCCTGATCGCCCGCAAACGCGAATGACGGGCACTCTACGAGACAGTCCAATCAGCATTCCGCCCTCGCAAACGGTGGCAACGTACTTTCAATAACTTAGCTTGTAGTGATAGCGAAGGGCGTGGTACGAGGCCGTCTGAGACTACAAAACATCCGCACTTGCTGCGAAACAATCAGAGATTTGCTTTGAAGAGAACGATCAGGAAGGGTTTTCTTCTGCTCAAACTTCCTTCACGCGCTTGAGCATGTGGATCTCTTTGCCATTGTTCTTGAACTGCACTTCGTCCATCAGTTGATTGATGAGGAAGATGCCGCGCCCGTGGTTGGAATAAATGTTTTCTCCCACCACCGGACAGGGGATGGCAGCGGGATCGAAGCCCGGGCCCGGGTCGCGAACCACAATCAGCATGCCGCGCGATTCGTCGCAGGCCACATCGCACTCTACCAGCTTTTGGGGATCGCCCTTGGCTCCATGGACCACCGCGTTGGCCAGCGCCTCAGTAAGCGCCAGTTCGATTGCATCTTCTTTGCCGCCCGCACATTGCATGTTGCGAACCACGTCCATGATCCCCTGTACCACAGGATCGACGGCATTCCTGTCCGCCGACAACGTGACCTTCAACTTCAAGACCAGCTTGTCGGGATCGAAGCAACCATTCGGAGTTTCGGCGCCCATAGCGATTTCCTAGCTTGACTTAGATGCAACCCCGTTGTTGGCGATTCTACCGACAGAGGGGCAACACCACAATGCTTTGATTGCACTAACTTCTGCGCCGGCTCCCGCCGGTGGGTAGCCCGGCTAAGCTCTCTAGTTGTCGCCGCCAGTCCAAGTCGTCGACAAAGGACCGCGAGTCGCGCCAGCCGGACTGCACTTTCACGAAAAGTTCCAGAAATACCTTCGTGCCTAACATGCGCTCGATCTGCAAGCGAGCGCCGGTTCCGATCTTCTTCAGCATTTGTCCGCCCTTGCCGACCAGGATCGCCTTCTGACTCTCGCGTTCACAGTAAATCACGGCGGCGATGCGAGTTAGCCTCGCTCCTTCCTCGAATTGCTCGACCATAACCGTGGTCGCATACGGAACTTCCTCCTTGGTCGCGAGCAACACTTGTTCGCGCACAATCTCGGCGGCCATAAAGCGCGCAGGTTGATCAGTAATCTGGTCTTCGGGGAAATAGCGGGGCCCTGCCGGCAAGGCCGCAACTACCTGATTCAGCAGTAAGTCGAGACCGTCGCGCTTCAGGGCAGAGAGTGGAATTACTTCCTTGAAGTCCTGCAGCTTGCGATATTCCTCGATAATCGGCAGCAGCTTTCCCTTTTCCTTCAACAGATCGATCTTGTTAATCAGAAGATAGACAGGGGTCCCTACCTGCTTGGCCATGTGCAGCACAAATTCATCGGCCGGGCTAAAACGGCGAGTCACATCGACAATGAGCAGGATGAGATCGCAGCCTTCCAGCGCCTCCCGCACCTCCACCATCATCTTGCGACCCAACGAGCTGTCCGGTTTGTGGACTCCGGGTGTGTCAATCAGAACGATTTGCGCCCCCGAACGCTTGCCCTTCTTAGGCAGGTGAATGATTCCCTGAATTCGATTTCTTGTGGTCTGTGGTTTTGGGCTGATGATGGCCAGCTTCTCACCGACCAACGCGTTCAATAGCGTGGACTTACCCGCATTGGGTCGGCCGAGGATGCACACGAAGCCGGAATGAAAGGCCATGTAGGATTATCTGGAGGGCGAACCCGTTCGCGTGAATCGAAGCAGAACATCGCCGACTTTTTCTGCGCGCCGTTGCGCAGCCACCGACTCGTCCCCAGGGATCGCGTACCACGCATTGATGGACTGAACATAACTTGCCGCTGGAAGGCGCAGCGGTTGGACCTTGCGGTGCTCAGTATTGTGGCAAGCGATGTAACCCTCAACAAAGCCCAGCTGTTCTGTGGGGCTAGAGCCTTTCCACCACAACCCGTCGAAGTAGCCGTGCCGTTCCCGCCAACCTTGCCCCGCGGCGGCGTGTTTTGCTTCGGGAACAGAAACATGGCCGGACCAAATGTCCTTGAGCACCTGCGCGACCGGTCGCGTGCGGAGCCTCTCGTGTCCCTGGTAGTAGGTGCCCATTGCGATGCGGATCTCCCCGTCATCCAGTAAGATGCGGATCTTCTGGCCAGCCGGATCCGCGTAGCAATCCCCGAAGCCGAAGATAAAACCTTCCTGTTCGGGAGCGGTTCGCATTTGCCACCACCCACCGTCGTAAACGTTGCTTTGGGCGGAAACCGAACTGGAGATCAGCAAGACAAACATCACGAGTTGGCAGGAGGTGAGTCGAGCCAGCTTCAAGAATCCCATCGATTGTGGTCCTGGAACACTGGACTGTACGGAAGGCAACACTATATCAGTTTCATCTGTCGAGGCTGGACGGTGGCGATGCGCACTCGCTCGACCCGGCGATCGGTGGATTCCAGCACCTCAAAGCGCAAGCCGTCTTCCTCGATGACTTCCCCCTTCTGCGGAATACGCCCAGCCAGTTCGCTGACTAGCCCCGCCACCGTGGCGGCCTCTTTGCCTTCGGGACGCATGCCAAAGAGTTCGTCCAGATGATCCACGTCCATATTGCCGGGAACAATGTAGGAGTGGTCGCTTTCCTTCACGACCTGGGATTTTTCGTGCTCGTCACGAATTTCGCCGACGATTTCCTCCACCAGATCCTCGATGGTCACCAGGCCCGCGACGCCTCCGTACTCGTCGACCACGATCGCCATGCGTATGTTGTTCTTACGCATTTCACGCAGCAAGTCGCTGCCGAGTTTGATCTCGGGTACGAAGTAAACGTCTTTGCGCATGATGGACTCGACCGTCCGAGTTTTAGCCTCGGTGTCAGGGACCTGGAGCACATCCTGGGCATACACGAAGCCCACGATGTTATGGATCGAGTCGCGAAAGACAGGGACACGAGAAAACGGTTTGGAGCGCAACAATTCGATGAATTGCTCAACGGTGGTATTGATGGGCACGGCCACGATTTCCGGTCGCGGCTTCATGGCTTCGCGCACTGTCTTTCCGCTGAACTCGACCACCGATTGGATCAGATCGCGGTCGCTTTCCTGAATGATCCCTTCTTCCTGCCCGGCCTCGATAAGCGCATCCACGGCCTCGGCAGGACTTTCGGGCTGCTCTTCGGACTGTTGCCGGGTAAGAGAGGTAACCGACTGCAGGAATCCAAGAACCAGCGTGATGGGCAACACGATGTAAATCATCAGGCGTAGCAACGGAGCCCAGCGCGCCAACCACTCTCCCTTGGTACGAGAAAAGAACACAAAGGGCAGGAAGCGATTGAAGACGATGATGATCAGAATCAGGCTGAGAGCGGCCTGAAGAATTTGCTGCAGAGTCCACGTCTGGTCGGTGAACACGGTGAAGCCGATCAGCAGCGCGATGGCGGCCGTGGTCAGTTGTACCAGGATGGCCATGGAAAGCGAGGCCCGCGGGCGGCCGACACGCAGCTTGGGCTCGACCTTCTGTTCGAAAGAATCGATATTGTCCTGAAACTCGCGAGAGAGAAACTTGCCGATTTCGGCGTAGAGCCGGTCGACGTAGGAAACCAGGGTGAGGACTCCGACCAGCAGCACCAAGGCAATGGCGACCGCGGAGTATCCGAGGACGTAATTCATCGGGAACGCCTCGCTGCGAGCCGAGAGCGACCCCGCCCAACGGCGACCGTCTTGCGCAAAGTCCGCGGCTTTCTTCCGCTGGATCTGCGTTTCGAGTGCTTTTCCCTGGCAGCGGTTCGCGCGATCAGGCCCACGGGCAACCCGAGGCTATTACGCAAACGCTCTTCGGTTCGCGCCATCTCGCCCTGATCGATTTCGTGGTCATAGCCTGCCAGGTGGAGCAAACCGTGCAGGATCAGAATCTTCACCTCGTCGGCAGTCGAATGCCCCAGCCGCTTGGCATTCTGCGCGGCAATCTCAACCGAGATGGCGACGTCGCCGATAAAACGATGCGCCCCCACGACTTCTGAGGGAAACGATAGCACGTCAGTCGGTTTGTCCTTGCCGCGAAACTGTCGGTTGAGCAGGCGCAGTTCGCGACTGTTGGTAATAAGCACGCTGACCGAACCCCGCAGGCCCGCGGCCCGCTTGGCTTTCGTGGTGAAGGTATTAAGGGATCCCTCACTGGCTCCCGCCACGTTTTTGTGCAGGATGATCATTCGTCGTAACGGGACTGTTGTTTCGCCACTGTGCGGCCAGAACGCCCCAAAATAGAACAGGAGGGCATGGTTCACGCCCTCCGGCACGGTCCGCCGATTTTATTCGTTACCGCGGCTTCCCGGGAGCGGGAGCACGATTCTCTCCTGAGACGGAGCAGCGTTGGCCCCATCCACGACCACACCCTCAGCAATCGTATTCAACCCAGACTTCGCCTCGGCAGATTTTGCTTCCAGGCTCCGTCCTTCGGCTGCCTTAGCCTCGAGCGACAACAACATCTGCTGTTCGGCGACGCGAGTCTTGTGATCGTCGTAGGCGCGAATGATGCGCTGCACCAGATGATGGCGCACCACGTCGGACTCGTCGAAATACACGAAGGCGAGCCCTTCCACCGGCTTGAGAATGTCGACCGCCTCAACCAGTCCACTGCGGCGAGCATTGGGCAGGTCGATCTGCGTGATGTCGCCGGTGATGACCGCCTTGGAGTTGAATCCCAGGCGGGTGACGAACATCTTCATCTGCTCAGACGTGGTGTTCTGCGCCTCATCCATGATGACGAACGAATCGTTCAGCGTACGCCCGCGCATGAAGGCGATGGGCGCGATCTCGATGACATTCTTTTCCAGATAACGATCGACCTTTTCGGGATCGAGCATGTCATAGAGCGCGTCGTAGAGCGGACGCAGGTAGGGATCGATCTTGTCCTGCAAGGTTCCCGGCAAGAAGCCGAGACGCTCACCCGCCTCGACCGCGGGACGCGCCAGGATGATGCGGTTCACGCGCTTCGCCAGCAGCGCTGAGATCGCCATGGCGACGGCCAAGTAGGTCTTGCCGGTACCGGCCGGGCCGATCCCGAAGACCATGTCGTGTTTCTCGATGGCTTCGAGATAGCGGCGCTGGTTGACGCTCTTGGGCTGAACGGTGCGGCGTCCAAAGGAACGCTGCTTGCCGGCCTCGGCGAGCCCGCGCAGCGTGACTTTGGGGTCAGCGGTCAAGACGCGCAGCATACTGTTCAGGTCACCGTTGTTAAACGTGAATCCGGAGCGTTGCAGGTGGTCGTAGTCGGCGAAAACTTGCTCAGCGCGCGCCACGTCGCGGGGCGCGCCCTCGACCTCAAGGCCGTTGGAGCGCAGGTCAATGGTGATGTTCAGGCCGTCTTCCAGTACGTGCAGATTTTCATCGCGCGTGCCGAACAGGGTCTCAATGTTGGATCCGACAGCAATACTCTTCTTCATTCCGAAGCTGGTGCTTTCCTCCTGAGGGGCCCCAATTCGAGGACAGGCACGCTGTACCCATCCCGCCGGACCAAAGCCGGCGACTACCTGAGCTTGCTTAACGAAGGCAAGCGATAGACACAACTGCACTTATCCGAGAAACGGACACGCCGGTGCGCTTTCCGCTGTGGAGCAAAAAAATTGTGCCGCGTGGAGATGGAACCAGCCGGAATGCTCGCTCCTGGAGTGCAAGCAACTACCATTGAGATTAGCCTAGCGCGGGTGGGGGTGGGAGTCAATGGGAGTTGAGAGTTGGGGATTCGCAGGCCGCAAACGAGACGAGCATACGCGAGAAAAACTATCTGCGAGCAATCACCTCCAACCTGGAGCCGTCGGTCCGGGAAGACACGTTCTGGCGAAATAGTGGTCGCTCGCACGATCCACTAGTTGGGAATGCCGACCAGCCGGACAAGATCGGTAAATCGTGAATCGGAGCGTAAGGAATCGAGACTCGGATCAACCTTGAGATAGACCAACATGTCGGAGTGCTCGCGAAAAGGCTCTATCGTAGTTTGAAGGTCTCATCCTTCCGGCCAAGACCGTATTCTTCCCCGGGTAACCGGTGTGTTGAAGCTCTTCCCCTGCGGCCGAACGGCTACGCGCCTTCGCCCTTCGCGTTTCCAGAGGATGCGGGCACGGCGCGCTGGCGCGCCCACACGCGCAGGACTTCGATCTCTTCCGCTCGCGTTGTAGAAAGAGGCACCGTGGATTTGATGGCTTCCAGCAAGTGCTGGGTGGCGAGTTGCTGCTTCTGCGAGTAGGCAGCGTACAACGCCGTTTGTACGACTGACTCGATCTCGGAGCCCGAGTATCCCCGCGCTGCTGCCGCGACCTGATCGACGCTGAAATCTGCAGGGTTGCGCTTCCGCTTGCTGAGCTGGAGGCCGAAGATTTGTTTT
>CAWJDR010000005.1:0-478777 GCA_963841655.1 uncultured Acidobacteriota bacterium
GGATTTGGCGATACCGGCGATGGACAAGGCTGGAATCGAGCGCAACGTGGCCCGGTCTTACGGCTTCCATCTGTTCCGGCATTCCGCCGGATCGCAGATGCAGGAAGTCACGGGCGACCTGAAGCAGACGCAGAGCTTTCTTGGGCACAGCGGGATCGGGATCACGAGTGACGTTTACGTTCACTTGCAACCCGATTCCGAAGTCGAGTCAATGAAGAAGCTGGAAGAAACTTATTTCGGTGAATTGTGCTCAACTGTGCTCAAAACCGGGGATGAAGGGCAATCTAGTTGGTGAACTAGGAGAGGAGTTCGTGAAAATGCTCTGCTCTAACCCACAAAAGATTGAGGGGATTACGACCGTTTTGGTCAGCAATCCCGTTGGTTGCGGGGGGTGGATTTGAACCACCGACCTTTGGGTTATGAGCCCAACGAGCTACCAGACTGCTCCACCCCGCGTAGTGATCATAGCAACCGCTATCAGTCGCGTCAAACGACGGTGCTCACCGGCAGGCACTTGAGCAGCGGTTGTTCCTGCTTCGATCTCAGTTTTTCAGTTTGTGGCGCTCGCACGCACTTACGATCTTGGTTGGATCGATCGCTTCTTTGTCGATTTGCTCTTCGAGAATCTTTCCGTCTTTTCCGATTAGGAAATTTACGCGGCGCGCGGCTTTGTATTTGTCTACGTAGAGACCGTAATCATGCGTCACTTCCCCGCCCCAGTCGCTCAGGAGGGGGAATGTCACACCAATTTGATCGGCGAACGCTTTGTTGGCGAAGGGACTGTCCATGCTCACACCCAGGACCTGGGTGTCGGTTGCTTCCAGCTTGTGGAGGTTCTGCTGGAAGTTTTTCATTTGCTCGGTTCAACCACCGGTGAAGGCGAAGATGTAGAACGCCAGTACAACGTTCTTCTTGCCGCGATAGTCGCTGAGATGGACTTCTTTGAGATCGTTGCCGTGAAATATTGCAGTTTGAAGTCGGGCGCCGGATCACCGACATGCAGTTTTAACGACTCCTGTCCGGCTGCTTGCCCTTGCAGCGGGAGCTGCTAAGGGCATCGACAATAGCGCACCGCACAACAGGCTCCCCACTACTTTCATTCCCAGAGATTTTGTCATTTCGGCCTCCGAGGCTGGTATCCGAGGCTACTATCATGAGGCTCGAATCGCAACCCGGAGCTGCCAAAAGTTTGCCATTGCCTAAACCCTTCGGGAGCCGTTACATTTCTAGCAACACGTCGATTTATTCGACCATGCGCTGCGTTTCATTGACATTCGGTATCTCCCGCAGCCCACTGCTGCGAATCGCGACTTCTTTCCTGTACTGCATTTTTGCGCTCTCTCGTCCACCGACTCACAGCAGGCGCAACACGTCTTGCCTTCGGAGACCAATCCCGGGGATGAGCCTCACAACCCTCAATGACATCTTCTACGCGATCGTGGAGCGTAACCACGAGCGCGTGATGATGCATCGCCCGGTCCTTCAATGGCTGCCGGTCTCCTCGCAGGAACTGTACCGCAATGTGGCAGGAGTGGCTCGCACACTCGCCGAATGGGGCCTTGCTAAAGGTGACCGCGTTGCGATCCTGAGCGAGAACCGGCCGGAATGGACGATTGCCGACTTTGCCTGCCAGTTGCTCGGCCTGGTGTCCGTTCCGATCTATTCGACCCTCACCGCTGAACAGTGCTCTTTTATCCTGCAGGATGCGGGTGTCCGCGTGGTCTTTGTGTCTTCGGAACAGCAACTGCGCAAGGTGCAGGCAGTTCTCAGCCAGACGCACCGTGGAAAGGATTGTGGTGATGGATCCGGTCGAGACGGCCCATGCGTTTCACATGGAACGGCTGATGCGTGAGGGCCCGACAGCACGCGACCCAGAACTTGACAGGTGCGCGGGCGGCATCGTGGGCGATGATCTCGCCACCATCATCTATACTTCCGGGACCACCGGCGTGTCCAAAGGGGTGATGCTGACACACCGTAATCTTGCCTCGAATATCGAGTTTTCTCTTAAAGGCTTTGACTTGGGGGGAGAACAGCTCAGCGTATCGTTTCTGCCCCTGTCGCACGTGACGGCGCGGCATGTGGACTTCGCGCTGATGTTTCACGGAGTCACGCTGGCGTACTGCCCGTTTCTTGATCGGCTGCCGGCAACGTTGCTGGAGATGCGGCCCACGGTGTTCGTCGCAGTTCCGCGCGTGTACGAGAAGATTCATGCGCAGGCGGAGTTAAAGGCCAAGGACTTTGCCAAGAACCTGATCTTCCGGTGGGCGCTTACCGTTGGCCGGGAGCATGAAGCGCAGGTGCTGGTTGGCATTACTCCGACCTCGCGGAGTTGGAAACTGGCAAACCGGCTGGTTTACACCAAGGTTCGCGAGGGGATGGGTGGACGGGTGCAGGTGTTCATCTCCGGAGGCGCTCCGCTGGGTCGCGAGCTGGCGGAGTGGTTTGCGCTGGTGGGAATCCGCATTCATGAAGGATACGGCCTGACCGAGACGTCGCCGGTGATCGCGGTCAATACGCCCGGCAATCACAAGCTTGGAACGGTCGGAAAGCCGCTGGGCAACGTCGAAGTGAAAATCGCCGACGACGGCGAGATTCTGGTGCGCGGCCCCTCGGTTTTCAAGGGCTACTGGAAACGGCCGGACGAGACGGCCAATGCTTTCGTCGACGGCTGGTTCAAGACGGGCGACATCGGCAATCTTGACGGCGATGGGTTTCTTTCCGTCACCGATCGCAAGAAAGACTTGATCAAGACCTCCGGGGGCAAGTTCATTGCGCCCCAGCCGATTGAGAATTCTCTGAAACACAATGCACTCGTTGCAGAAGCTATCGTGCTGGGGGACAAGCGGAGATTTCCGGCGGTGCTGATTTCCCCATATTTCGCGTTGCTGGAAGACTGGGCGCGCAATAACCAGGTGAAATTCTCCACGCGCAGCGAACTGGTAGGAAACCCAAAGGTGCAGGCGCTGTACGAGGGCATCGTCGAGGATCTGAACCAGAACCTGGCTCGTTTCGAGAAGCTGAAAAAGGTTCTGCTGGTCGCGGATGAATTCTCCGCGGCTGACGGCACGCTGACGCACACGATGAAAATTCGCCGGCGCGCGATCGAGGAGCGCTACCGGGAACGGATCGAGAACATGTACGCGCACGCCGAACCGGCGCCGGTGGCGGGTCCAATCTCAGGGTGATCGTTTCCGTGCCGACAGCGCCGCGTTTCATTACAATCAAACTATGTCGGATTCATTGATCATTGCCGGTCGTCCCTTGCGCTCGCGCCTGATTGTGGGCACGGGAAAGTACAAGTCGTTTCAGGAAACTGCACGCGCCCTTGAAGCCAGCGGTGCGGACATGGTTACGGTCGCGGTTCGGCGCGTGAATCTTGACCGCAGCAAGGAGTCCTTGCTCGACTACATCGATCCGAAGAAATATTTCCTGTTGCCTAATACCGCGGGCTGCTACACGGCGGACGAAGCGATTCGTGCCGCGCGGCTGGCGCGTGAAGTCGGCATTTCGGATTGGGTGAAGCTTGAAGTGATCGGCGATCAGGCTACGCTTTATCCGGACGTCCAGGCGACGCTGGAAGCCACGGAAACGCTCGTGAAGGAGGGCTTCACGGTGTTGCCGTACACATCCGACGATATCGTCTTTGCCAAACGTCTGCTGGATGCGGGCGCGGCGGCCATCATGCCGCTGGGGGCTCCCATCGGGAGCGGGCTGGGGATTCAGAATCAAGCGAATATCCGAATTCTGCGCGAGCTGATCACGAGCGTGCCGCTGATCGTTGACGCGGGCGTGGGTACGGCATCGGATGCGGCGATCGCGATGGAACTGGGAGCCGATGCTGTGCTCATGAATACAGGGATCGCCGGCGCGCAGGAACCCGTCTTGATGGCGGAAGCGATGAAGCACGCGGTGCTCGCAGGGCGCCAGGCTTACTTGGCTGGGCGCATGCCGAAGAAGCTGTACGCCACGGCGAGTTCCCCGGTCGAGGGCGTGGTTCGGTAGGGCCAGTGACTGCGTACCCATCGCGCGGCGATCAGCGCCGGGGAAGCCGCTCGAGGGCCCGCGATTTTTCGTAGATCAGTTCCTCCATCCGAGTTAGGGATCTTCCGTTTCCATTGCATTCCGGATTCTTGCCATTTTGCAGCTGTTCTGCAACCCGGTTCGCGACCTCCTCACTCGCGTTGCGACAAAGGACGTGGCCGAGTTCGTGGCCTACGGCCATAGGAACGAGCTGGTCGGGGCGAACCTGCAGATCGTGGGCTAGCTTATCGGTGAGTGTCCCCCGCGGTAGAAAGAGGGCTTCCTCCAAGACGGTCGTGCGCTGCTCCATGTTGCTGAAGGCAACACTGCGGCGATCAATCTCAAGCCTGCCCAACCATGTCCCCCACTCCCCGGAAGTCACGATGATCCAAGTCCAATCCCCCAGCCGGCCGGTGGGATAGTGGATCAGCACACCCTTCAGCCTGGCAAGGTGTTGTTGGCATTCTTGACTCTCGTATCCGACGCTGCAGTACAAATGTTGCGTGTGGGGCGTTTGGTTTTTGCCTCGTTCGGCTCCAAAAGCCCCAAGGTACATAGCGCAGATCGCGAGTACACAGAGCAAGCTGTTGGGTAGTTTCAGCGTCACGAAGCGATCGGTGGGATTCGCGGTAGCCATGAGCTGAGTCTGCTGCGACGTGGCTTGCTCGACAATCGAGAATGGGCGAAGTGACGGATTGCTTTGGCGGATGATCGAATTCATCTGGGGAAATCATCGGGTGCTATCTTTCGAGGGGATCAGGGTCGATTTCAATCCCGGACGATTTGCGATGTAGAAGCTCTCTGCTAGGGCGTTCGCCCAGTAAAACAACGTGTTGGCCCATTGTTAGTTGCGCTGCACGGTTCGTGGAGGCAGAATTGCTAAATCTCGACGGGGTCGTTCCGAGACACACATGACAGAAGGTGATTCTCTAACGCAAACGCGTAAGAATGGGTACTTCACGGTAGGGGTGTGGCTTCTTTGGACCGCGCTTGGCATATTCAGTTACGCCCGTCACTACGTGGAGTTTAGCCGGTTGGGATTTCCGGGAAAGGGGTGGCGGGACTTTCTGGATTGGCTGTCATGCTTCTATCCGTGGGCTTTGCTCACTCCAGCTCTCTGCCGGATTGGGGATCGGTTTCCGCTCACGCGGGATTCATGGAAGCGCAACCTGGGCTGCCTGGTGCTCGGCAGCGTGATCCTGTCCTGCCTTGCACTGGAACTCCTGAACCTCTTGCACTTTGGCCTCGACTTCGCTTTCGGCCAGCCAAGAGCTCTTGCCACTGCACTTTGACCATTGCCCATGGGAGAGTTCGGCTTTGAGGAATTCGTTTTCTGGTCAGCCTTGGGCAGCTACTACGCAGTACGAACCTTCCAACAGCGATCGCGCCAAGCGACTCGGCTGGCGCTGGAGAAGGCGCAACTGGAAACGAGTCTTCGGCAGGCTGAACTGGAAGCGTTGCGAATGCGCAGTGCAGGACGAAATCGCGTTGACTCAGGATTATCTGGCGGTAGAAAAGATGCGATTCGGAGATCGGTTGACGATTTTATCCGAAGTGGCACCCGACACCGGCGATGCCTTAATGCCCAGCTTCCTGCTCCAACCCCTGGTGGAAAACGCGGTCATCCACGGTCTTCGAGGCGTATCGCAAGCGGGTCGAATTGCGCTGCAAACAGCAAAGGAGGGGGAACGCTTGGTGGTGACCGTCGCTGACAACGGCGTGGGCTGGCCCGATCATAGTGCGGACGAACACCACGTTGGCTTGGGACTCAGTTCAACCCGAGAGCGCTTGTGCAAAATGTATCCTGAAGAACACGAGTTCGCCATCCGGAAGACCAGCGGGGGTGGAACCGAAGTCCGTATCGAAATTCCCTTCCGCCTAGGGGATGCACCAGAAGAGAGCGTTCCACGTGAGCAGCCTGCGATTGTTAATTGTTGACGACGAACCTTTGATACGCCAAGGGATTCGGAGCGGACTCTCGGCTGTCGAAGGGGTCGAGATCGTCGGGGAGTGCGGCTCTGGCTCGCACGCGACCGAGACGATTCTCGCAAAGGATCCGGACCTTGTCCTGCTGGATGTGCAAATGCCGGACTGCACTGGGCTGGATGTCGTGCGCATGGTTGGCCCGCAGCGCATGCCTGCCGTTGTGCTCATTACTGCCTATGACGAATATGCTGTCGCAGCGTTCGAGTTGAACGCCGTGGACTACATCCTGAAGCCATTCGATGACGACCGGCTGCGGGCTGCCATCGTGCGGGCCCGGCAGCGCATTTCTGGAAATCGGCAGGCTGTTCTGGTGCAGCAACTCCAGAGCCTCCTGGAGACAAAGCATCACAGGTGGCCAGAACGGCTGGTCGTGCGGGAGGGCGATCGTTTGGAGTTCGTGCCGGTAGATACAATCGACTGGATCGAGTCGGCCAACAACTATGTTGTCCTCCACTGTGGTCCCAAGCAACATGTTCTGACGGAGACGCTCACCAACCTCGACAAGAGGCTCAATCCCGAAAAATTCCTGCGCGTCCATCGCTGCAGGATCGTGAATATCTCCCGCGTGATCGGGGCTCGTCCTTGGTTGAGTGGAACGTATCAACTGGAACTACAGAATGGCACACGCCTGGGCAGCGGACGGCTATACCATGACGCAGTTCGGCGTCTAATCCGGAATTAGCGGTTCAGGCTGCGGCGGTTTGCACCGTCACGCAGTGTTAGAAGGGCAGAGACGACGTGTCTCTGTCTCTGCTTGCACTGAAGGATTACGACGCTACGGCCACGTGCTCGCCGCTCTTGTCCGCGCGGAAACGCAACAGCGCCGCAATGTTGCCGACCTTGTCGAACTCGGGCTCGTTCTTCACGTAGAACAGTTCGATATCACGCCGGATTGCCATCGGAATCATGGCATCGCACACGTCTTCCAAATCACGGGTGGCTTTTCCGCAAATCACGCAATAGGGCACCATATGCGAATCGATATGACCACAGCTGTTGCACTCGACCGCATGCGCCGTGTAGTTCTCCGCCAGCAAAAGGGCCTGCACTTCTCCCAGTTCCATGGAGCGCAAGACCCGGCGCAAGCCAGTGACGCCGCGGCTGTTTCCCTTCGCCATGCTGAGCGTTTCGCGCACCAGCGTGTCGCGGCGTTGCTCCTGCGCGTGGCGCAGTGCATGCGTGGCCTGTTCACGAATCTGCTCCATCGTCAGAGAGGCGATGTCCGCGGGAAAATGGCCGATCAGGCGCTGTTTGACGTAGGGATGCAGGTGCGCCTCAAACTCCGACCAGTTCGTGTCCTGACAACCGATCACCAGCTTTTCCCAGAGTCCACGCTCGAGTTCATCCTTCAGCCGGTCGGAAACCTGTTTGAAGTGCAGCTTGGCTTCGTTGGCGACGCGCCTCTGCGCGTGACCGGCGTCGTATCCCGCATAGCCTTCGCTGCGTCCGCGCGGCAGGTTATGGAACAGGGCGCCGCGTTCTTTCAATTCGTCGAGACGCAGGTCGAAGAAACGCCCGCGCTGCCGATCAACGAGGGCTACGCACACCTTGGGCTGCGCGCCCAGCAACGCGGCAAGGGGCTTCAGGTGGAAGCGCCGGTTCACAAACAACTGCGTGCCGGGCAGTTGCGGCGGAAGATCGAACTCCCGCCAGATTTTCTTGGAACTCGAGGCAAACACCGCCTTGGCGCGGGCCTGATTCCCCCGCAGGTTGCCGGCAATTTCGAGGATGCGGTCAAGATCTTCGCGCGCACACCCGTTCTTGCCATGCTTCTCGGCCTCACGGAGCGCCTGGCGGACCAGGTCCTTGGCGAGAATGGTGTCTTCTTTGTGCGATCGGTTCTGCGGAGTATGAGGCTGGAAGTAAAAACTCAGGGCACAACCGTCTCCGTTGGATTGGAATGCGGCTAGCTCTCGGATGTCCTCGCGGGTAATCATCACGATTTCTCCTACATACTTGAGAAGTGAATTACGCGGTACTCGACCGCGCTACCAAGGATTGCTTGGACGGAGCGGCGAACAGCGGGGATTTGCGAAGGTGCTCGCTGGCCTGCGACACGGAGGCACGCACCTCGTCGGGTTTGCGATCGGTGATGGCGGCGATTTCGTCATGGGTGAAGCCTTCTACGGCATACAGAATGAATGCTTCGCGGGCGGAGCGATCGGTGCCGCGCAGGGCGGCTTCCACCAGGCGCAGCATTTCGTCAGAAGAGGCGATCTGCTCCGGGGTCGACACCCGGCGGTCGGCGACAACGCTTTCGCCGAGGATGGCCTCGTCCGGCTGGTGGAACTGGAGTTCGGCTTCGTCGCTGGCCTTCACGTTGCGTTTACGGGCGGAATCTTCCAGATGCACGTTGCCGTTGCCGTCGTGATCGGGAAGGCCCATTTCGTCCATCGCGCGCATGGCCAATCGGTATAACCAAGGCTCGAGGGCCAGACGCTCGGGCTTATCAGCACCGTCGCCGAGAGCACGGACGATGGCTTCGTCAATCACCTCTTCCTTGGAGATCGAATCGCCTTCAATTTGCTCGGAAGTTTCGCGGAAATAAAGTTCGCGTTCAACGAAGCGTTCCAGACGTGCCAGGTTCACGTTGACATAAGTGCGGATATCGTCGGTAGAAACCATCGGCGCCTGCACCGAGGCGAGGGTTTGCTCGAACGGTACTTGCCGTTCGGGGCGCGTTTCTTTTCCCCGCCGCCAGCGCGGCCACTTGTGAGAGGAGCGCAAAAGATCCTTGTGCCGGATGATCTGCTGAAGCAGGTCGTCGAAAGCCGCTTTTACAGCCGCGGACGGTGCCGACGCCTTTTTCTGGGCAGCCATCTGCCCGGAAGGCAAGCGGAGGTTGAGGGAGACGATCACACCCTCGCGGGGCGAATTCTCCTCGATGAGTCCCTTAAGATGAACCAATTCGGGGCGAAAGGCCTGCAGACGTTTCCGCAGTTTTTCCACCTGCTGGTGTATCTCTTTTTCGATGTCAGGTGTTTTGCGGACTTTGTATCCGATATGAACGTTCATGAGAGCCTCGGAGACCGGGAGCAGATCCGGTGAAGCTATCAGTACCCTTACAAGTCGGATTCTACACCCACCGGGTTTGGTGCAATACGAGTTTTGCGAAAATTTACTTTACGATGGGCTAAAGGGGTGTGACGGATGTACTTGAAATGCAGGTCTTGGGCCTTAGGTGTTAGGTCCTAGGTCGCAGGCTCTCGGGAGAGCCACTCTTTTCGAGAGCTCTGAAACTCTATTGCTTGGAGGCAGACGTGGCGTCTTGCGACGGCATCGAGGGGATCCAGCACTCGTTGGGCCTTTGACAGTCCGCAAGGGACTTCCGGATCGTCTCGTTCTCCATCGGATCGCTTTTCAAGCGCAGAGCCATCACTCCAAAGACGACCAGCGCGATCAACGCTATTATCGCGAGAGTGTCCATTTGGATCTCCTGACTCTAGACCGCGACCGTGACCGATGTCTCGGTGCGGGTGACGCGGCCGATAGAGCGTGTCGCGCTCGATGGGTTCGCGGCCGGCTTCGTGAATCAGGCGGATGAGTTCCTGCCGGCGCATGCCTTGCGGCGTGGTCGCGCCGGCGTCGTGATAAATCTTTTCTTCGATCACGGTGCCGTCGATGTCGTCGGCGCCGAAGCGCAAGCGAAATCTGCGCGATCTTCGCGGTCATCATCTGCCAGTAGGACTTGATGTGCGGGAAGTTGTCGAGCACCAGGCGGCCGACGGCGATCTGCTTGATGTCGAGCATGCCGGTGGTTTTCGGCAGATGCTGGAGCGGCGTGTTGTCGGGATGAAACGCTAGGGGAATGAACGTCTGAAAGCCGTGGGTTTCGTCCTGCAGCGCGCGCAGCTTCAGCAGGTGGTCCACACGGTCTTCGTCGTTCTCGACGTGGCCGTACAGCATGGTGGCGTTGGACTTGAGGCCAATCTGGTGGGCCATGCGCGCGGTGTCGAGCCACTGGTCTGCCGTCAATCTTGTGATCGCAGATGATGTGGCGCACGCGGTCGGCAAAAATTTCTGCGCCGCCGCCGGGAAGCGAATCGACGCCGGCGGCTTTCAGCTGCTCCAGCGTCTCGCGGATCGAGAGCTTGGCGCGCTTCGCCAGGTACGCGACCTCGACCATGGTGAAGGCTTTGAGATGAACCTGCGGAAAGCGCTGCTTGAGACCCGAGAAATCAGATCAAGAAAATATTGAAACGGCAGGTCGGGATGCAGGCCGCCGACGATGTGAAACTCGGTGACGGCTTCGGTGTATCCGGAGGCTGCGGTTTCGAAGGCTTCTTCGAGCGCCATGGTGTAGGCGCCGGGCGTGTCCTTCTTGCGGCCAAAGGCACAGAGACGGCAGGCGGCCACGCATACGTTCGTCGGATTGATGTGGCGGTTGACGTTGAAGTAGGTGCGGTCGCCGTGCATGCGCTCGCGCACGAATTCGCCAGCCAGCCGACGGCCAGAATGTCTCCGGTGCGGTAGAGCGTGAGGGCATCTTCGGAAGTGAGCCGCTCACGGGCTAGCACCTTGTCCTGGATAGGGTGCAAGCGCGCGTCGTCGGTCTGAAATGGATGCACGGGCATGCAAGTTGATGATATCGCAGGGAACCCCGGGGTGTCAGGTTTTGGGCTTTGGGTAAGACGAAAATTCAAAGCCGAAAGCCGAGAGCCTGCGGCCCGGAGCCACTCTTCACCGTCGTTGCAGCAACAAATCCGCCGCGACGAATACGAAGAAAACAACCGAGATCACTCCGTTCATCGTGAAGAACGCGGCATTGAGCTTGGATAGGTCGTTGGGCGAGACCAGCGAGTGTTCGTAGGGCAGCAGAAGCGCCACGGCAATCAACGCCTGCGATCGCCAACTTTCCCAAGCCAAAGCTGACTACCAATGCGATCAGCAGGACCAGCATGATGACGTGAAACATGCGCGCGATCATTAAGGCACCGCGGATTCCAACAAAGCGTGGGAGCGGAATGCAGGTCCGCTTCGCGGTCGAAGTCGTAATCCTGACAGGCGTAGAGGACGTCGAAGCCGCCGACCCAGAATGTGACCGCCCCGGTTAACAGCAGGATGCGCGGATCGAGCGAGCCGCGGACAGCGATCCAGGCGGCGGCAGGCGCAATTCCCAGCGCAAATCCCAGCACGAGATGGGACCAGCGGGTAAAGCGCTTGGTGTAGGAGTAGAGCAGAATTACGGCCAATGCGACCGGCGAAAGAATCAAGTGTCAGGCGATTCAGCTGCGCAGCGGCCAGGATGAAGATCGCACAGGCGACCACCACGAATGTCGTGACGAATGCCGGCGTAAGCGCACCGGCCGGCAGCGCCCGGGTACGGGTACGCGGATTGCGCTGCGTCGATGGTAGCGTCGGCGACGCGGTTGAACGCCATGGCGGCGGAGCGCGCCGAGACCATGGCGACTACGATCCAGACGAGTTGGTGAGCGGTAGGACTGCCGCCGGCGGCCAGCATCGCGCCGCACAGCGCGAACGGCAGCGCAAAGATGGAGTGCTCCCACTTAATCATCTCCAGGGTGGTGCGGAGGTTTTGGAGAAGGGGCACGTGGTTATTCTAGCGGATGGTGGGTGGGGTCCAACGTTGGCTCAGCACTCCACACGCCGCAACCCGACGCCCTGTAGGAAAATGGGCTATGACCTCGGTGCGCATAGACAAGTGGCTTTGGGCCGCCAGATTCTTTAAGTCGCGCGCGTTGGCCGCGCGGGCCTGTGGGCTAGGCCGGATTCAAGTCGAACGATCAGCCCGCGAAAGCGGCGCGCGCGGTGCGGATGGGAGACATGTTGCGAATCACCAACGATGGAGGCGACTTCCAGGTCGAAGTGCTGCTCGTCAGCGAAGTGCGTGGACCGGCCGCGGTTGCACAAACACTCTACCGTGAGACGGAGGCAAGCCGAGAGTTACGCGCAAAAGTGTCTGCTGAGCGCAAAGCGCTTCACCAGTTCGAGCAGTTACCGGCAGGACGACCATCAAAGCGCGATCGCCGGAGAATCATTCAGTTCCGCGGCAGAACCTGACCGCCGGGAGGCAACGGCCTCGCTCGAGCCCTCAATCAGGTCATGCCGGTGAATAACCTTCTTTGCCGATTAGCGGGACGAAGCGGCAGGCGACCTGGTGCGCGATTACAGGCCTTCCCTGCTCCTTGGTGATGAGTTGGATGACCTGTGCCTCGGCAGGACCGACTGGGACGACGAACCGTCCGCCTTCGCGTAATTGACTGAAGAGGGCCTGCGGGAATTGAGGTGCGGCCGCTGAGACGACGATGCCGTCGTAGGGCGCTCGGTCCGGGCAGACCAGCGCTTCCGTCTCCGACTTCGATGGTGAAGTTGGTGTATCCCAGGCCGCGCAGAATATCTCCCGCTCGGACTGCGAGTTCAGTATGACGTTCGATGGAATACGACATGTTGGCTCAACTCCGCGAGCAGTGCGGTTTGGTATCCGGAGCCGGTGCCGATTTCGAGGATTGCTTTGTCTTTCGTGGGTGCCAGAAGTTCCAACATGAGCGCAACGATGTAGGGTTGCGAAATGGTCTGGGATTGGCCGATGGGAAGTGGATTGTCGTCGTAGGCCTGCTGGCGATAAGGCTCGGCCACAAATTCGTGGCGCGGGACACGGGCCATCGCGGCCAGGACACGCTCGTCACGAATTCCGCGCCGCGGAGTTGGATTGGACCATTTGCTCACGGCGGACTGCGTCGGCGGGAGTGGGGGGAGGTTTCAAGGTTCGGGCTTTATGGCCGTCATCTTACATTCAGCAAGGGCTGAAATCACAGGATGGCCTCGTCTCGCGCGGGAGAGAAAAGCTTTTGACCGCAAAGATCGCTAAGGCGGCGCGAAGGGCGCGAAGAAGATCCAGTGTAGGAAGAGCCAGCAGTAGAAGGGCTGTCGCGATGACCAAGTTGACGATCGGGAGTACTCCTGCAAGCCGACAACAAAAGCAGCCGACCCTCGGCAGATCGGCTGCTGGTCCTGCCAGATGCGAAATCCTTGGATTGCCTCCTTCGTCGACGGCTAGAAATTCAGGACGATGCCGGTGGAGAAGCGGGCATTATTTTGTGTGTTGCCAAAGAAACGTGTCTGCAGGTAGTCCCCCTGGAAGCGCCACGCGAGAGCGGGGAAAAGATGGTAATCCAGTCCTCCTCCCAGGGCGGTGCTGAAAGCGGTGTCTGAAGCCGAATAGCCTTGACCACTCGCGGTCACGTGGCCAGCACCAAACAGCACGTGAGCAAAGGGGCGGATCTTGCCGACCGAGGCCGATACGCGCGGGCCAAACAGGAAGTTGTATTCACGGCCATCGACGTTGAAGATGGTCGTGCTGCTGGGAAAATCGTTGGTTCCGTAGTGGCCGCTGAAGTCTGCGACGATTCCGATAAAGGGTAAGAACTTCCCTTCCAGAGATGCTTCCCATCCGTTCAGGTTGCTACGATCGTTGTTGTTGAGATCAGCGCTGGCGTAGGAGTATCCGAAGAATGCGTTGCCTTTGGGGACCTGCGCGGACGCGAGACAGGCGCAAGCGGAAAGAATCAGAGCTACAAATAGGTATTTCGTGCGCACAACTGCTTCCTCCTTGTGCTGATGTTTCATGCGTTAGATGCAGGGACGGGCGTGAAAACTACGCATATTAGGAAACACCAGCCGCATGCGTGTGGGGGCGGCGAAAACTGGCAGCCGTGTGACTTCGCAGGCTGCACGGGCGCCTTCGACTGCGGCGTCGCTTGCGCTCCGCCTTCGCTCAGGATGAGAAGGTTGGTCGGGGTCGACGGACTCGGCAAGCGGGGACCGCTATTTTTTGCGCTGACGGATCTTTACATCGAAGCTCACTACACCGTTCTGGTCGCGGGTCCCGACGACGGAAACATTGCGCCGAATGTAGTACTCGCCCTGAATAATCTGTTGCGAGGCTTGCGAGACGTTCTGGCTGTAGGTCAGGGTGAAGTTGTTTGAGATCTGTTGCTCGATCGTTACCTGAGGACCACGAGTGGGGTTGGTCTCGGTGCTCAATCCCTGCGGATCGATCTTGATCTTGCTCACGCCGAAAGAGTCTCTGCACCCGGTTGCTCACGGTAGCGTTGAGGGCCTCGCTCAGAATCAGGTTCGAAGCCGTTTCGCTGAATGCGGAATTTCCCGACTGGGCGAGCTGAGCAGATTGCTCGCGAGTCTGGCCTACCGCCAGCAGTGCGACAATGTCGGCCTCGGGCAACGGTGGATCAGAACGGTACTTCACGCTCAACGGCTTGTCCGTCTGGCCGTTGACGCTTACCGTGATGTCATAGTCGCGAACTCTGGTGGTCGCCTGCAAATCCAGAACCGGCTGAATGCTCACCGGACTCTGGAACATGACTTCGCCACGTTCCAGACGATATTTTGCGCCGTTGAAATTGATCTCGCCTTCGAGGACTTCGACACGTCCCAGGACCGCGGGCTTTGGCGGCGGTGCCGCGCAGGCGCAGGTCCGCGTCGCCGGAGAGGCGGGCGATGGCCGTCTGCATCTGCAGGTCGGGCGCGGTGACGACGTGTACGTCAAGCTTGATGCGGTACAGCGGAGACGTCGCCGGCGGCACGACTACCGATTGCCGTCCGCTGGACGCATAAGCCGCAAAGTCGAAGCCGGGGTGATCGCCAGCTTCGTGATCATGACATCGCCGCTGAGAGTCGAGCTTTCGCGTGTGCCAAAGAAGCGGAGATCGGCGTTGGCTGTAGAACTGACGCCGGCCGGGTACCGTAGGCGCACATCTTGAGCCTGCGCGCGAAAATCGAAGTTGATCTGGCCGGCATACGTGGTGGCTTCGCCGGTAAGGGTGAGGGTCCCGCCGCCGCTGTGCGCAGTGAGATTTTCGATCTGCAGACGGTTCTTGTTGAACGCCAGGGAGCCGTTCATATCGCTCAAGCCGCTGGGGAGATCCAGATATGCGATCGACCCATGGCTGACGTTTACTCGCCCCTGCAGCAGGGGATCACCCACCGGCCCAGTCACCGTCATGGCAATGTCGACCATGCCGGAGGACGTAAAACCGGAGTTCAGGGTCTGAATGAGTTGCAGGTTCAGATGGCCTTCGGCGGCGAGGTCGAGATCACGATTGCCCAGGAGAGACGCGGTGCCGTGTGCGGAGAAGTCTGTGTTCTCGCCAAGAATATGCAGTTGCTCCAGACGAACTACCTGCTGAGCCAGCGTGATCCGTACTGGACCCTGATTTCTTAGTTTCAACTCGTCGATGTTGAGGTCGACATCATCGAGGTTGGCGACCACATTCATCTCGCGTGGCTTGCGAAGCGAACCATGCAATTGCAGTTGCCCACTGATACCGGAGTGACCGATAACGCGACCATTCAGGTACTCGCGAATGAGGGCATCCATGTCAAGGTGCTCAAAGCGCAAGGTCAGGTCGGCAGGGTAATCGTCCCGCGGACGAACGGTGCCCTCGAGATCGAATTTCGCATGCTCGAACTCGGAATGGGCGGTGAGACGGAGGCCGTCGCCTTCGGTGACGGCATCGACCAATAGGTTCCCGGCCCGTTCGCGGTCGAGGGTCAAATCCCGCACGAAGATCCTCGCATTGACAGACGGCTTGTCCGGAGTGCCCGAACCCTGCGCGCTGAAATCAGCATGGCCTTCGACGGACACTCGTGTGCTCTGCAGTTTGGGAATGTGAGTCAGGTCAAAGTTTGTGCCGGTAAGATTGAAGTGATAGGTGCGGGTGCTGGGGTTGTAGGCGGCTCCGCCGGTGGCCTTTGCGTCGCGATAGCTGAGCTGAATGTTATTGAGGGATGCTTCCCCGTTAAACCAACGCAGATCCGAATCAAACTGCTGTAGAAGTTCGCCGTAGGCGATCGCGTTGATGAGTTGCACGTGGCCTTCAGCGTGGGGATTTTCGCGCGTGCCCCCTGCTTGCATCGTCGAGGTTCATACGCCCGCTGACCGGATAGTCGTATCCAGCGAGAGCTTGCAGCTCTGCAATGTCAGCATTCTGCAGGTTGAGATTGGCAGTGAACGTGTCAGTGGAATTAAACTCCCCCTTCGACAGGCTGGCGCTTAGGTCGAAATGCGCTGTGGTACTGCCATGAAGGGCCGTGGCATGCCGGATGGCGGCATTGCGGGGCGAGACTTGTATGTCGGCCGCAAGTGAGTCCCAGTGAACTCGCTGCTCGGGGACACGATCCGTGGCCGGGATCAGCGATTCGAAGTCTTGAACCTGCACATGACCCGAGAGAGTTGCCGCGGAGAACTTGCCGCTGGCCGTCCCCGTGAAGCGGGCGTTGCCATGAACCATCAACGGGCAGACGATTGGGTCCGTGCAGGGCGACGATGAGCGGCTGCAGTTCGGCCAAATCAGTGGTCCCCGCGGAAAGTTGCAGCGAGGAAGAGTTGGCGAGTTTGCCGCTGGCGTGGATTTGACTGGAACGGGTAGCGGCATCGAACTGGGCGAGTTCCAGTTCGTCAGAGGACGCACGATAGGTGCCGCGTGCGGTCGCAGTGAGAGGAAGCTGACGCGCCTGGGGATTTGCGGGTGGAACGAGTTTGAGCGCGAAGTCGGTCTCTGCACGGCGCGCCGAGCCGGTCCAGCGAGTCTCGATCGTTCCGTCGGTTGTGCCCGCAAGGTTCAGGCGATCGAGCCGGTATTGACGAGTGCTGATGGCTGCGGCGACGGCTCCTGCAGAAACGTCTTTCAGACGCACGCGTAGGATGCCCTTCTGCTCCTCGACCTTCTTCGATTTGTCTCTCTCATTACGGTAGGTCTGCTGCGGGGCGAGCCAGTTGATGATCTCGGCATCAGCTGTAAAGGTCCCTCCCAAAAGGCGACCCTGCGTCTTCGTCAATTTGATCTGCCGGTCATTCAAGGAGAAGTCGGAGGAGAGATTGGCATCGCGCAGCGTGAGTTGATCGTCATGCCAGTCCAGACCTTTAAGGGTCGTTTTCCCATCAGAAGAGAAGTTCTCCGCAGACCATGTTCCCTTGCCGCTAAGCTCGAGTGTTCCCGCTCTCACTTCCGGTTGCCGAAGGATGGCAGCACCTTCCAGAAGATCGATGGTCCCGGTGTAGTTCGCATCGACTCTTGGCTGACGAAAATTTGCAAGCCGGCCGTTCGCCTCCACGTGCGAGTGGCCGGAGTTCCAGAGCAACGACGTCACTTCCACGTCGTTCTTGCCGAGGCTGAAGTGAACCGCCGCAGTCCAGGAGAAGAGGCGGAAGTCCTGAAATTTCGTATCCACTTTGCCGAGCAGCAGATTGCTCTCATAGCGGCCGCGCAGGAAGGAATAGACCATCTGGGCGGAGAGATCCGAGACGTTGATGTCGAACGGGAATGCGCTGATCGTTCCAGAGCAACTCGCCGCGGCGCACCACCAGGCGATTGATGGATAGCGAGAAGAGCTGTTCGACCGGAGTCTGGCTGGATGTCCGCTTAACTTTCGGCGCAGGCTGATTCGTGCTGCCATCGGGATACACAATGAGGTGCACCACCGGATGGTCGAGTGCAATGAACTTAAAACCAAAGCTGGTCTCGAGCAGCGAAATGACTTTGATACGGGCGACAACCCGATCCACGTGCGCCAGCGGAACTTCGCCCGGGGCCTCCAAGCCGTGGACAGTGAGATCACGAATCTCGGCTTGTAGACGAAATGGAATGGTGTGGTATGTGCCCATTTCGACGCGGCCACCGGTAGCATTTTCGATCGCGCTGACCACGCGGCCACGCACGTAGGCCTGAAAAGAGTCTGTAGTCATGTACCAGGCTGCACCGCCCAAGGCCACAACCAGCAGAAGAAAGAGAAGCAGGAAATATTTCCACCACTTGCGACGTGCGGGCCTGGGAGGGGCCTCGGTCACTGCCCTTGGCCTCCGGGCACCAGGGGAGGACCGGATGCAGTTGCAGTACGGATCTTGCTGCCAGCGCGCAGACTCTGTAGCCAAGTGGAGAACAGCTGATTGACCTTTTCCTGGGTGAGAATTTCGCGGATTTTGGCGGCGACTTGCGCCAGGGGTACATCCTGTCCGCCTGCATGACGCAACTGGGGCAGGAGTTTGTCGCGGTAGTACGACTCGATGCTAGTGGGGTCGATCTGGACGGATGGACGGAGTCGAGCTTCCACCTGACGAAGGACTGAGATGTCGTGGGCTACGCGCGTTTCTAGCCGTTTTTCGTCGAAGCCATATCGGGCGAGCACTGCCTGCCACCCGTTGGCAGTAGGGCCGCCATACTGGCTTTGGATTTCCCGAACGCGCTGTTGAACCTCTTCCGGCGGCGGTTGGGGCGACTCGACGCCCTGGGTCTGCTCGCGCAGCAACTCCTGATCGATGAGGCGGTCAAGGGCGCGGCTGCGATCCTGGTCGGTGATTTGACCGAGCGGACGACCGTCTGCCAGAGCCTCGAAGCGAACAGCATCGTCCCAGTCGCTCTGCAGGATTACGTGGCCGTTCACGGTGGCAACGATGCGGTCGATTACATCAGCAGCGAACAGACAAGACGCGTTTCCCGCCAGAAGGAGCAACGCTACGAAACGGGGGAACTTTCGCATCAAAATGCCTGCCCAATACTGAAGAAGAAATTGAAATGACTAGCCCGCTGCGGAACGAACTGAGTCGAGGTCGACTGATCGTTTACGCTGTTGGTAACGGTCTGGAAACTGGGAAATGCTGGCGGATTCAGATTGTATCCGAAATCAAGCCGGACCGGACCGATGGGTGTCTTGTAATGCACCCCCACGCCCACCGCATGCGAGATGTAGTTGAAGTCACATTGCGTGTAGGTGCTTTCGTGTAGGCACAGGTCCGAATTCTTCTGACGCCAGCGGAGCAGGTTGTCAGCCATGTCGGATGCCTTAGCGAACACGTTGCCCATGTCGTGGAAGAAGGCGAAGCTGACGTTGCTTCCCACGAAAGGTAAGATCAGCCGGCGGGAGCCGGAGCTCGAGCTGATTCAGAAACAAGGCGCTCCCTCCCACCGGGAAGCCGGTTCTCAGATCACGCGGCCCTGCCTGATTCAACCCGAACCCGCGATGAGAGTTGCCTCCACCTGATAGAAAACGTTCGGGCAGAGGGATCAGGTTGACAGTGCTGGGCGCGGTCAGCAGTTCGGCAGGCTCCAGAATTTCGGTTTTTCCGAAGGGGCTTTGCAGACCAACCCGCGTTGAGCGAGCCAAAACGAACCTCTTGGACGGGGGACGATGTTTCCCGAAGAGGTAATATGTGGAGTTTTGCACCAAGATACGGCTGAAATCGGCCTCGGATCCAAAGTAACTCGCGGCCACCCCGGCGTCGACGGTGGTGTAGGTGCCCTTGGTGGACTCCAGGGGGCTGTCACGGCGATCCCGAATGTATGTGAAGCCAGGGATGCCCACGCGCGTGGGCTGCGAAAGAACCGGAACCAGATTCGCACTGATCACCAGGTTGCTGGCTTGCACCCGGCGGTAGGTGAAGCTGTACACCACCTCACTGGGCGGACGGCTGGAACCGGAGCACTGCTCCGGGGTGCCGACGCATTGGTGAAGTTGGGCGGATCCCTCCAGACGCTTCGAAGTGAAGGTGGTGATATCGAGAGTGTTGTCGTAGAAACCGGTGAACGACAAAGTCAGCTTGTCGTTATCCAGCCAGCCCGGGGCGTTGTAGCTGATCAGGGCGCGCTGCTGCAGACGGCCCAAATGGCCTTTGAAGGTAATAGTGTGATTCAGGCCACGAAAGTTCAAGCGGGTCACCTCGAACGAAACCCGTGGGCTGATTCCAGTTTTGCCCTGGGGAACGTCGGCGCTGGTGCTCGGCTGACCGGTTTGCACTTCTAGCCCAAGACCGTAGTTGAAGGTGTAACGCTTGGCTTCCCGGACGTCCACGAGGACGTTCTTGGACGGATCTTCGCCGGTAGGATTCTGAACCGCGGTGTCGACTTGATTAAAGATGCCAAGGTCGTACAGGGACGTCTGGGTGCCGAGCATGTTCTCCTGGCTCAGGGACGAACCCGGGGTGACTTTCAACTTCCGCTGCACAACCGACGGTCGGGTATGGATCAGGCCCGAGACCAGTACCTGATCCACAAAAAACTGCTCGCCTTCCTGGATCGTGAAAGTTACGTCGATGCGGTCCGCAACACCGGCTACCGGCTGGGTTGATACTTCGAGACTGGCGTTGGGGAATCCGTTGTTAAAGTAATGGTTGAGGATTTTGTCGCGCGCGTCGACCAGGTTGTAGTCGGAATAGGGTTGGCCGGAGCCGACCTCGGTGAGGGATTGCAGTTCGTCGGTTGAGACTTTGTTATTCCCGCGAAGGCTGAAAGTCCCCACCAGAGTCTGCGGTCCCTCCACCACCTCCAACTCGATCGCGAGTTGCTTTTCCTTTCCGCCGTAATTGTCCAGGACCTTACTTTTGATCTGGACCTGGCGGAATCCATTGGCGCGGTAGAGTTCCTCCAGGCCATTGATGTCGCTGGCCAGCAACGCACTGCTGAACCGGCCATGCGTAAGTAGGCGAGCGACAGGCTGCACCTGCATGCGGGAGCGCAGGGCCTCCTGATCGAAGTACTTATTGCCGGCGATGGTGATCTTGACCAGTTTATGGCGCAGGCCTGCGTCGATGACGTAGACGGCGCGCAATTCATTCTTCACGGTGTCGGATTGCTTTTTCACGCCCACCGTGGCGTCGAAATAGCCCCGGGTCTGCAAATAGTCGAGCAGATTACGCCGTCCTTCGTTCAGTAAGTCATCGTCGAGAGCATTTTCCTCGTAGACGGGGACTTTCTTTCGCAGAACTGATTGGCGAATCTTGAAGCCTTCGACGGCGATGTCCACCGACGGGCCCGGATCGATCAGGAAGCTGTAATCCACCCTGTTGCTTGCGGGAACATAGATTCGAGAAGCAACCGAGACCTGAGCAAGCAGGCGCTTTTGTTTGAGGTATTTCTTACGAATTCTCTGCAGGGCGCTGGTGATTCGGTCGGCGGTGACGCGATCGCCGGGATGCATCTTGGCGATATCCTGGATCTGTCCCTTGGAATATCCCGAATCTCCCGTAATATTAACGTTACCAATCTGCGCGGGAGGACCGGGCGTGAGGCGGAAAATCACGTCCATCTGATTGGTCTCGGGATGAGGGTGCTCTTCAAAGGTAAGCGAGGCGCGGTAGTATCCATTGTCGGACATGAGTTGCAGAATGTTCTTGCGCGCCCGTTCCAGCTTTTCTGGACTGTACACTTCACCGAGTTGAAATTTGGTGGCACTGATGATCTGGTTCGCGCTAGGGCGGCCTGGTTCCCCTTCCACGGAGATCGATCCGATGAAATAGTTGCTCACCAGAGAGAATGTCAGAATCACTTGTCCGTCATCCGCCTTTTCAGCCTCCACCTTGATGTCGGCAAAAAGGCCAGTGTTGAACAAAACGTTCACACTGTCATGGACGCGATCGCGATCGAGCGGTTCCCCAACTTTCTGGGGCAGCAGTTGTCGCAGATGTTCGTTCTCTCGCTCGGCGATGCCGGTGAAGCGGATCTCACGTACCGTGTGGCCGAGATAGATCGAGGCGGGACCAAGAGGCGTCGTGGACGGTGCAGTCTGTTGAGGAGCGGTTGGGGATGGGGTGGGGGAAGGTGTTTGCTGAGCCGAGGCCAGCCAGGGCAGCAGCCACACGACCGGGATTGTGCACCACGATGCCCGTGCTCGCAAAAAATAGTCCTCGACCCGGTTCTGGGATGGCTTACTGCTTCGATGAACGGGCGAAATGCTTTGTTGCTCGGAACGCGGCGCGCCGCCTCTGGCCCGCTCCCGAACTCTGCGACTTATAATAATGGTTTCACGGCTGAGGATTGATAACGTCTTTGGAACACTCCGAACGCTATTCCCGTCAAATTCTCTTTCACGGCGTTGGCGCGCAAGGCCAACGTCGGCTGGCGGCAGCCCGCGTAGCGATTGTCGGCTGTGGGGCCACCGGGTCAGCAACGGCTTCGTTGTTAGCGCGATCCGGCATAGGAACGCTTCGCATCATCGACCGCGACTATGTCGAGCCCAGCAATCTGCAGCGTCAGACTCTGTTCGATGAAACCGATGCGAAGGAGTCACTACCGAAGGCCATCGCAGCAGCTCGACGGATCGCGGCATTCAACTCGGAGATCGTGGTCGAACCCGAGGCGGCGGACCTGACTCCGGATAATGTTGAAGTGCTACTTGAAGGTGCGGAGTTGGTCCTCGACGGGACCGACAACTTCGAAACCCGCTATCTGCTGAACGACTACGCGGTCAGCAAGAATATCCCCTGGATCTACGCAGCGGCTGTCGGCAGCTACGGTGTCACCCTGAACGTCTTACCCGGGCGAACCGCCTGCCTGGCGTGCGTGTTTCCGGAGTCGCCGCAGGGGGCATTTGAAACCTGCGAGACGGCCGGCATTTTAAATTCGGCGGTCAACCTGGTCGCCTCCATCAGCGCGAGCGAGGCGCTGAAATTTCTCGTGGGCGCCGTGGACAAGCTGCGGAGCACACTCCTTTCGTTCGATGTTTGGTCGAATGAGCGCGCCGAGATCGCTGCGGCCAAGCTCCGTTCCGGGTGCAGGGTGTGCGGCGAACGAGACTTCGTCCACCTGGAAGGAAAGGGACGACCACACATCACACTATGCGGGCGTAATTCCGTGCAGATTCACGAGCGGCACCGGCCGGTGGACTTCGCGGAGATGAATGATCGGCTGAAACCGCACGGAACCGTGCGGCACAACGACTTCGTATTGAAGTTCTGGCACGAACCGTACGAAATGACGTTGTTCCCCGACGGTCGGGCCATCATCAAAGGGACCACCGACACCGCAATTGCGCGCAGCCTGTACGCGCGGTACGTCGGGAGTTAGCTAGCCACGTTTGAGTGTTGTTAATCCGATTTCCCCAAGGTCAAATCGTTAGTTTTCTGCAGTTTGTGCGCAGCTTCTTGCGCATTGCCTGAAGTGTCTGCAACGGATTTCCCCCACAAAACCTGGCAAAGACCGTAGATCGCGGCTGATTCCTTCACATCGGTAGCACTGGCACGACACCTGCTTCTAGGGGATGCAGGGATTGTCCTCCCGGAGGTAGGTATGCGCACACTCACCGCAGGGCTCGTGGTAGTTCTCTTCTCGGCTTTGGCATTGGGTCAGGCCGGCGTTCGAGTTCCCGGCTATTGCTCCAATAATTGCGGACCCTATATTCCGCTGATCTCCACTCCTAACGTGGGTTTCGAAACGGTCTCGTCCTCGCCGGTAGGAGCTAGCAACGCGACGGGCGGCCTGCACGCCGGAGCACGCAACTCAACTCTGTCAATAGTGGATGGGAATCCGGATGCAGTGCATACCCAAGTGGTGTGGTATTCGGGCGGCGGAAGTCCGCTAGTATCGCCGGCGGTCCGGGTGCCACGTGCGGAGCCGATGGGCATGCACGGCGGCCCCGAGCACATGGAGCACCACGGCGAGGAAGCGCACCAGAGTTGGACATACTATGCCGGGCGCGAACAGGCGGGCAATGCGGCAGAGGCGGCTGCGGCGGCAAGGGGCTCCCGGAAGGCTGCTCGCACTTATACCAACGCGGACGTGGAGCGCGTCGCTCAGAAGAACGAGGAGTTCAAAAAGAAATAGTTAGCTGAGAATCCGCTACTGAAACTCGAGGGCCCGGCGTGAGTGCTGGGCCTTTGTGTTCGCGGCAATTCCAGTTCCCTTCTTGGAACAATTCGGGGACCTCTCCAAACGTCTTCTGTCACGATTCTGGCTGCAATCTGCTATCTTCTCTGCTTCCGAAAGCTCAAGGCCAAATCGACGTGTCCGAAAGAGCCTTCATGACAGAAGCCGTGCGTCCGGAACCTTCCCGCCTGTATCGGTGGATTGTGCTGATCTTGATCAGCATCGCGATGGGCGGCGACTATTACATTTACGACAGCATCAATCCCCTGGAACGGATCTTCATTGAGCACTTGGGCTATTCGGGAACTCTCTTCGGTTGGTTGAACGCGGCGTACAGCGTGGCGGCGGTCCTCACGCTCTTGATCGGTGGCATCATCATCGACCGGATCGGGACGAAAAAATCCATTTTCATCTTCTCGGTGCTTTGCTTTCTTGGAGCGCTGTTAACCGCAGCTCGGGGAAACTTTGCGACGATGGTAGCGGGCCGGACTGTATTGGGGCTGGGGGCCGAGTCGCTGATCGTGGCGGTGACAACCGCGCTGGCAAAATGGTTCCGGGGGAAGGAACTGAGTTTTGCCTTTGGCGTAAATCTGACCATTGCGCGACTGGCGTCGGTAGCAGCCGACAATTCGCCCACTTGGGCGAAATCTGTTTTCTATCCGCAGGGCCCTTCGGGGCAGCCTAGTTGGCAAGGACCACTTTTGATTGCGGTAGCCGCGGGTGTTCTCAGCATGATTTGTTCGATCGCGTACTGGTACCTGGAAAACCGAGCAGAAGGCCGGTACCAACTCGGAAAAGCTGGATCAATCGACAAGCTGGAATTCAAAGGAATTCTCAAGTTCAACCCGTCGTACTGGTACGTTGTCGGGCTCTGCTTCACCTTTCTATTCTGCGATCTTTCCCTTCCGAACATTTGCGATCGACTTCTTCACGAACAAGATACTGGCGTATCAAGGTGGGGTGACGGCCTCCGAGACTGTGCGGATGCTCGGATTACAAAGGGCGGGCGTCTTGAACAGCCTGCTTCCGCTATCGGCGATGATCGCGACACCCTTGTTTGGATTGCTGGTCGATAAAGTCGGCAAACGAGCTTTCTTTATGATGGTGGGTTCCGTTTTGTTGATGCCGGTTTATCTGATGATGGCATACCTACCGGCTTCACGGTACGTCACTTTCTTGTTTCCTTGGATCAGCAACAGTCATCTCGTACTGGAACAGGTGACCCTGCCCCTGGTGCTGCTGGTTACGATGGCCATGATGGGGATTGCTTTCTCGTTGGTGCCTGCCGTGATGTGGCCGTCGGTAGCCTACATCGTGGAGGAGTCGAGACTTGGAACGGCGTACGCTCTGATGACCCTTATCCAGCAGATCGGTTTTTTCATCATGAATCTGCTGATTGGGAAGGCAAATGACTATTCGGGGGCTGGACTCAGCAATCCCTCCGGATACGCGTTGGGGATGTGGATTTTCTCGGTGCTTGGGTTCGTGGGCTTGACGTTTGCGATTCTGTTGCGTCTACGGGAAACCGGTCCCCACGGCCACGGGCTCGAGACAATTACGACCAAGACTGGGGCGTAGATTCCAGAGCTTCGGGTCTTGGGTCTTAGGTCTTGGGGTCTTGAAAACCCCTTTTGCCTCAGACCTAACACCTAAGATCGAGTCCGCGAGTTGCTTTCTGGACTGCCGGGTTTAAGGTGACGATGGTCACATCGGATTGCTTGCGGGCCAAGTCAAACCAGCCCAACGGGTTTTGATATTCTGGATGCAGCGGGGGGCGGGTGGTCGTCCCAAAATGACCCGCAAGCAATACAACGTAAAGATATTTAGCCGCATCTGACAACATGCGGCCGGAAAAGGCGACTTGACCGACCGAAAAGAGCAACAGGGCGATCGGCTTTCGGAAGCGCAGGCGATAGATAAGGCCAAGCAGGGGGATGCGGAAGCGTTTGAGTTTCTGTATAACCTGCACAAGCGACGTGTGTATTCGCTCTGCCTGCGTATGACCGCGAACACGGCCGAGGCCGAAGATCTTACGCAGGAAGCGTTTCTGCAGTTGTTCCGGAAGATCGGAACTTTCCGGGGCGAGTCCGCTTTCTCGACCTGGCTGCACCGTATGGCAGTCAACGTAGTGCTGATGCACCTGCGGAAGAAAGGCTTGCCGGTGGTCTCCCTCGAGGAAACCACTGAGGGCGATGACGAGACGCCCAAGAAGGATTTTGGAGCCGACGATCCGGTTCTGTCCGGTTCAGTCGACCGTTTGCGGTTGCAGAATGCGGTAGACCGGTTGCCGCCGGGCTACCGGACGATCTTTGTGCTGCACGATGTGGAAGGATACGAGCACAATGAGATCGCCACCATGGTGGGTTGTTCGATTGGAAACAGCAAGTCGCAGTTGCACAAGGCGCGGATGAAGTTGCGCGACTTCCTCAAGACGAGCAGAGCCGAAAAGGCCGGATAGCCGTGAGGACCTGAGCGCAAGCGGTATAGAACTGGGAGCAGTTTCTCGGGGGAGAGTTGTATGACCTGTGCAGAGTTTCAGTATCAGTTACCCGACCTTTTCGAAGAAGGCGGCAGTCCAGAATTACAGGCTCATCTGAAGGGTTGCGCCATTTGCTCGGGATTGGCAACGAGTCTTCAGACGATTGTTGGAGAAGCCCGGATGTTGCAGGCTTCACACGAACCGAGCCCGCGGGTGTGGAATTCGATCGAGATTGCGCTTCGCAAGGAGGGGCTGATTCGTCAGCCCCAACCCAGCCATCGCCACTTTCTTCTTCCTTCCTTAACTCGGCGCTGGGGTATGGCGGCGTGGCTGGTCCCTGCGGCGGCGGCCCTACTGGTAGGCGTGGCTTTCTTCTTGCACCAGCCCTCGAAGACCGAGACGTTGGCGAAAGACTCTGTTCCACCTCCGGTCCTCGTCTCTACGGGCGACCAGAATGACGACCAACTCTTGCAGGAAGTGGCGTCTCGTTCTCCCATGATGCGCGCTGCTTATGAGAGCAACCTCAAAGACGTGAATGCCTACATCCGGGACGCGCAGGATTCTGTCAACGCAGATCCGAACGACGAAGAAGCCCAGCAGTCGCTCATGGACGCCTACGGACAAAAATCCATGATTTACGAGATGGCTTTGGATCGTTCTCTGCCATAATGTCTAGCACTGAGTCGGCGGCACGGGTCGCCGGGCATACCCAGGGGCGGGAGAAGGGTTTATGGATCGTCGACGCCGGGCCGTGAAGCTCGCTGTGGTGCTAGTGGTCACCGTTACCACGTGGGCCGTGGCTGAGACCAAGAAGGAATATCGCTTCAATGTCGGCGTCAAGTCGACGGTCTCGATCATCAACCAATACGGTCCCGTCTCGATCAAACCGTCCACCGGAAATTTCGTCGTCGTTAGCGCAACCACGTACAGCGACAAAGTCGAAGTAGATCAGAGCCAGAGCGGCAATCGGGTCGATGTCCAGTCGCACCTGTTGCCGGGCGCCACCGCGGAGAATTCGCGGGTGGATTACGAGGTTACTGTCCCGGCCGATGCCAGCGTGACTCTGGAATCGATGACCGGTCCGTTGCGCGCTGAGAAACTGCATGGCGACGTGGAAGCGGAAGGTGCCAACGCTTCGATAGAAATCCGCGAGATATCCAACAGCCACGTGCACGTGAAGACAATGAACGGTGCGGTGACATTGACCGACATCCACGACGGGCACGTGGAAATCGACTCGGTGAGCGGAGACGTCACCTTGAAGTCCGTCACTGGCCCCCTGGTGCGCGTGAGCTCAACCAGTGGAAGGATCGTGTATGACGGTGATTTTGGCTACGCCGGTGAATACCGATTCAACAGCCACTCCGGGAACATCGACGCCACCATCCCACAAGATGCCTCGGTCGATGTGAAAGCACAGTCGGTGCGCGGCCAGGTCCAGGACGACGTTCCCCTGCAGCCCAAGATCGCACACCTCGTTCCTGGTGAAGCAGGGGAGTTCCTTCGCAGGTACCATCAACAAGGCTGCTTCCTCGGTATGGCTGCGAACCTTCAGTGGTAAAATCCACCTCAAGAAACGCTAGAAAATCGGGCCAAAGCGCGCAATTTTGCAGCCCGCGATCAACCAGCATGAAGGGCACGCCAGAGTCGCGCCGGGAGGTGAGGCGCCCGCGGCCAGGCGTGACGCGCCGGTGCGCGCTGTCATTCTGGTGGGCTTCATGGGCGCCGGAAAGACCAGCGTAGGTCGTGCGTTAGGCCGCCGATTGGGCTGGCGGTTCCAGGATCTCGACGACCGGGTGCAGGCGCGCGAAGGCCGAACCGTAGAAGACATTTTTCGCGAATCCGGCGAGACTGGATTCCGGCGAGCTGAGCACGCTGCCCTTCGCGAACTGCTAGCGGAAACGGAAGTTGGACCTCCTATGGTTCTGGCACTGGGCGGCGGAGCATTCGCGGAGGCCAACAATGCTTCCCTGCTAGAAGCTGCGGCAGCGCCGACCGTGTACCTCGACGCGCCTCCAGATGAATTGTGGCGCCGCTGCGGGGCCGATTCACTGGTGCGCCCCTTACGCCGCGAAGAAAGCGCATTTCGTCAGCTGTACGAGACGCGCCGACCCAAGTACCTGCAAGCCCGACTGCGGATAGAGACCGGCGGGCGGGACATCGAACACATCGTTAGCGAGATCGTCAGCAACCTGGGACTGGAGAGCCCCAGCTAAGGAGATGTGACGTGAAGTTTGCAGTGACGATTCGAATAGGGATCGCGGGCATGGTGCTGTTGCCAACACTCGCCGCAGCGGTCGATAAGGAAAAAAACAAGGACAACGCCGCCCAGATGGTGGATTCCGGCTCGTTCGGCGTCTTTCTCAACGGACACAGAATCGCCACCGAGACTTTCTCGATCCAGCAGAACGCCACCGGAAGCACAGCCACCTCGCAGTTCAAAACCGAGGAAGGGCGCGGACAAATCCGTTCAGTCTTCCGAATTGCAGCTCACTCCGACTGGCGAGATCCGCAAGTATGAATGGAAAGAACTAAGTCCCGGTAAGGCGCAAGCCACGGTCACGCCCAGCAACGACTTTCTCATGGAGCGCAGTACTCGCAAGCCGGACGAAAAACCGGAGGAACAGCCGTTTCTGTTGCCTGCTTCCACCAGCATCATCGACGACTATTTCTTTATCCACCGGGAGGTTCTGGTCTGGCGATACCTGGCCACGGCCTGCAAGCATGACAAAGGTGCCTTGCAGTGCCCGAGTCAGAAGACCCAGTTTGGAACGATGAATCCACACCAGCGTTCTTCGCAACCCCTGAGCCTGGAGTTTGCCGGCCGTGATAAAGTCGCCATCCGTGGATCTGATCACGATCTGAACAAGTTTGTCCTGCGAAGTGAGGGCGGGGATTGGACGATGTGGCTGGATGACCAGTTCAAGCTGCAACGGATTGTGATCGCCAGTGACAATACGGAAGTGCTAAGAGACTGAAGAAGTGGTGACCGAGGGCCGATAGTTCTCTTAGCAGGCAGGAGTCGCACCCGCCGTCTACAAAAGACGCCCGCCCTGGCCCGCAATCCGGTTACTACCATGCCCATGGCTCTGATCGACACACGCACCTCGCGCGTCATCTTCACAGCCCTGTTGTTTGCGTTGGGTTTCGGGTTTCTTTATGTCGCGCGGACCACGCTGTTCTCCTTTTTGTTCGCAATTTTCTTTGCTTATTTGATGGACCCCGCAGTATCGCGCCTGGAGAAGTGGCTGCATGGCCGCGGACGCGCCATTGCCGTGATTTACATTCTGTTGATTGCCGGGCTGGGGCTGTTCTTCTTCTTTGTCGGGACCGCGCGTAGGACGCGATGCGGGGAGGTTGGGACAATCCCTGCCTGACTTGTTGAGCAAGGTGAGTTCTGGGGACATCGCACACGATATCGGCAAAGAGCACGGCTGGGATCGTGCCACGCAAGACAAGTTAAGAGCATTTCTCGCCGCGCATAAGGACGACATCAATCAATACGCCGAACGCTTTGGGTTGCGGGCAGCCGGTGTGGCCAGAGAAGCCTGGATCATCCTGCTGGTGCCGCTGCTGGCGATCTTCTTTTTGAAAGACGGCCGGAGTTTCAGCGATGTTGCGCTATCGCTGGTGCAATCTCGACCGCAGAAGGAATTCCTGCAAGCCGTGATTACCGACTTGAACCAGATGCTGGCCCATTTCATTCGGGCACAGTTGACGTTGGCGGCCTTTTCACTGGTGGTCTATGTTGCGTTTCTGGGGGCCATCGGTGCGCCCTATCCCCTCGCGCTGGGGACGGCTGGTGGCGTCATGGAGTTCATTCCCGTGGTGGGGCCGCTGGTCGCTGCGTTTCTGATATTGAGCGTAGCTGTGCTGATGAATTTTCAACATTGGTTGATCTTGTTGATCTTTCTTGCAGTGTGGCGATTGATTCAGGATTACGTGATCTCCCCGCGCGTGATGGGCTCTAGCATGGAGTTGCATCCGCTGGCCGCAATTTTTGGTGTGATGGCGGGTGGAGAGATTGCGGGCGTGCTCGGCGTCTACCTCTCGATTCCGGTCATGGCGAGCTTGCGGATTGTCTGGCGCCGCGGAAGAATCTACGTCGAGAAGCGGCGCTTCGGACCCCTGAATGAATACGTATTCGGGAGCGAGATCCAGCCCAAGAGATAGTCGATAGCGGACTCGGCTTGGGGCTTACTCCAGTCTAGGCCTGGGCTCCTGCACTGGACCACTGCCTGCTGGGCTCGGCCGTTACCGGCCCCAGCCTGCGTATACTACTTTCACATTGCACAGGAACTGAGCCGCGGCTTCCGGCAGCACGGTGTTGATGAACATGCCGGAACCTAGTTCGAAACCGGCAACGCGCGTCAGTCGTGGAATAACGCTCAAGTACCAATGGAAATACTTCACGCCCACGCACTCGGCGGCGCAGTACGCACGGTCAGGTTGAAGTCGGGGTCCTCCAGCCCGTAATAGAGCTTGGCCAGAATTGTTCGCAGGACGCGACCGAGATCGATGAGTTTCCTTGCCGCTGATGTCGCCGAAGCTGGCCATGTGACGCCGCGGATAAATATGCGTACAGAACGGCGTCGGTGAGGCAAAGGGCTGCATCGCGACAAAGTGCTCTGTCACCAGCACGATGCGCTCGTTCAACTCCAGTTCCTCTTCAATCATCTGGCAGAACATGCAGACGCCGAAATCGTCGTGGTGGCGAAGCGCTTCTGAGAAGCGCTGGCGCACCTGGTAGGAAATCACCGGAGCGGCGATCAACTGGGAATGAGGATGCTCCAGGCTCGTGCCAGCATCGACGCCGTGATTCTTGAAGATCGTGATATGTGCGATCCGGGGATCGAGACTCAACTCGTCGTAGCGAGTCTTGTAAATGCGTAACACGTCGGCCACGTGGTTGTCGGACAGGAGCGCCATGGACTGGGAATGGTCGGGCGTCTCGACGATGACGTCATGCACGCCGAAGCCCTGGATCGTGCGACGAGAGCGGTGAATGGTGCGGGCGGGCGGAACTTCGCGCGCAAGTGCGGCAAACTTGTTGGGGATGACGCGCACCCTCCAGGTACCGTCGCTGTTGGGCAGGCGCAGCACTTCGGGTGGCGTCTGGTCTCTCGTTGCCCGGACAGAAGGGACAGTTCGGGGAATGCGATACCTGCGTCCGTGGCTCCCGATGCACGATCAGCTGTTCGGGGCGCTTGGCACGTTCGGTGGCGATAACGACCCATTCCTTGGTGAAGAAGTTCTGGCGAAGTTCGGGCATGGTCGAGTCTCCTTACTTCCGAAACACTAAGATCGATGTCAGTGTGACCAAGGTGCGCCACGGTTCCTGTCCGGCCTCGCGGGGTCTTGATCAGCGGTGTTGTAAAATTCCAGCAACATCATGCAGACCAAAATCCCTGTCGGAATCCTGGGCGCCACCGGAATCGTCGGGCAGCGCTTTGTGCAAATGCTCGAGCACCATCCGTGGTTCGAGGTGGCCTGGCTGGCCGCCTCGGACCGCTCGGAAGGCCGCGCCTACGGTGACGCGGCCCGGTGGCGGCTGAAAACATCGATTCCCGACCGCGTCGCCAAAATGACCGTCTCGCCCGCCGGACCCGACGGCGCTCCCAAAGTTATTTTCGCCGCCCTCGATGCCAGCATCGCCGCCGATCTTGAACCTCGTTTCGCTGAGGCTGGCTGCGCCGTTGTGTCCAATTCCAGCGCTCTGCGCATGGCAACCGACGTGCCGCTTGTTATCCCGGAAGTCAACGCCGGCCACGTCAAACTCATCGAATGCCAGACGTGGCGGCGCAAGTCGGGTGGATTTGTCGTCACCAACCCGAACTGCTCCGCCATCGGCCTCGTCTTGGCGCTCGCTCCATTGGACCAACGTTTTGGACTGGAAACGGTGATGGCCGTCACGATGCAGGCGGTCAGCGGGGCAGGCTATCCCGGAGTGGCGTCACTCGACATCCTTGGTAACGTGATTCCCTACATCGCCAAAGAAGAAGAGAAGATGGAGGAGGAGACGCAAAAACTATTGGGCAAACTGAACGGCACGAAAATTGTGCCCGGCACATTCGCCATGAGCGCGCAATGCAATCGGGTGGCGGTGGAAGATGGCCACACCGAATCGGTTTCGGTGACGATTGAAAAGTAAAGCCAAACCTGAGGAAATCATCTCGGCGTGGAACTCGTACACCGCGGAGCCGCAGAAGCTGCGGCTGCCGAGCGCGCCTGAGCAGCCGGTCCTCTACTTGGAAGCGACCGACCGTCCACAACCACGCTTCGATGCCGAGCGCGGCGCGGGCATGACCACCAGCGTGGGTCGACTGCGGCCCTGCAAGGTGCTGGACTGGAAGTTTACGGTGCTTTCTCATAACACGATCCGCGGCGCGGCGGGTGCCGCGATTTTGAACGCGGAGTTGCTGAAAGCGCAGGGCTACCTGGGTTGAGGTGCGCGGACGGGTACGAGCGCCGACGTGGTTGTTGCAACCCTTGCGCAGGCAGGTTGACCCCGCGGCTGCCGGCGGGACGGCGACGCTACTTTTCTGAGCAGGACTCCTTGCAATGATCGTGATGAAGTTCGGCGGCACCTCCGTCGAGGACGCCAAGGCCATCGACCGCACGGCGTCCATCGTGAAGGAACGTGTCACTCGCAAGCCTGTGGTGGTGGTCAGTGCCATGGCAAAGGTTACCGACACCCTGCTGAAAATGGCGCAGGCGGCCGGAACCGGCGATCGTGAGACGGCTCTCGGGCTATCCCGTGGTCTGCGCGAGCGGCATTACAACACTGCGGGCGAACTCCTCGGCACCGGCGTGTTTACTCAGTTTCACAGCAGTCTTGAGGCGGAGTTTGACGCGCTCGACGAACTGCTACGCGGAATTGCCGCCGTCGGCGAACTCACGCCGCGCACCACCGATCACGTTGCCGCCTACGGCGAATTGCTCTCCAGCAGGATCGTGACCGAAGCGTTCTCTGCGCGGGGCATGGACGCAACACTGGTCGATTCACGCGATTGCCTCGTAACCGACGCGACCCATACCCGTGCAGTTCCCATCATTGCCGAGACCAATGAGCAGCTAACGCTGAAAGTGAAGCCCTTGCTGGACAGCGGGCGCGTCCCGGTTATGGGGGGGTTCATCGGATCGACGCGCAACGGAGTCACAACCACGATTGGCCGCGGTGGATCCGATTTTTCCGCAGCCATCGTGGGCGCGGGGCTGAATGCCGAGGCTATCGAAATCTGGACAGATGTAGACGGCATGCTCACCACCGATCCCCATCTTTGTCCCGATGCCCATCGCATCCGTGTCATCAGCTTCGACGAAGCGGCAGAGTTGGCGTATTTCGGAGCGAAAGTGTTGCACCCGGCCACTGTGCTGCCCGCGATTCAAAAGAATATTCCGGTCTTCGTGCTGAACTCGCGGAACCCTTCCTGCGAGGGAACGAAGATTACGGCACGCGCGCAGCACTCCAAGAATATTTTCAAAGCCATTGCAGCCAAGAAACGCATCACGATCGTGAATGTAGCCGCGCCGCGCATGTTGCTGGCGCACGGGTTTCTCAAGGCCATCTTCGAGGCCTTTGATCGACATAAAGTTCCGGTCGATGTGGTGTCCACTTCTGAGGTCAGTGTCTCTCTTACGGTCGATTCGAACGAGGCCATCCCGGCGCTGGCGGCTGACCTTGCCAAACTTGCGGACGTGAAGTACGAAGGGCGTAAAGCGATTGTCTGCCTGGTGGGAGAAAATCTGCGGGAGACGCCGGGCATCGCGGCCCGGGTGTTTGGCGAGCTTTCTGACCTGAAAATTCGTATGATCTCACAGGGAGCTTCGGAAATTAATCTGACGTTTGTAATCGAAGAGGACGATGTGCCAGGGGTGGTCCGTCGGCTGCATTCGTCGTTCTTTTCGGAACTGGATCCTGAGGTGTTTGCTTAAAGAGCCTTCAGTTGGGTTACCTGGGTGGGAGAATACATATTAATTATTCCATCAAAAGGCGAGGAATCACAAAGGACACGAAGGAGCACAAAGGAGATCCCTTTTTGAGTTTTCCTTAGTGTGCCTTCGTGTCCTTGGTGGTTGATGCCGTTGCGGGCTGAAGAAAGACATCGCCCGACGAGTAGCTTATATGAATCTTCTGATCCTTGGCCGCGGGAAAACAGGATCGATGGTAGAGGAAGTCGCTCGCGCGCGCCGCCATCATGTTCGCGTATTCGGGGGACGTGAAAACAAGGACTCGTGCGCTTTAACCGCCGAGTGCTTGCGCGAAGTGGACATGGTGATCGATTTCACCACCCCGGCCTCGGCCCCTGCCAACATCGCAGCTTGCCTGCGCGAGCGCAAGCAAATGGTGGTAGGAACAACGGGCTGGCATGACGACATGGCGGCCGTGCGACACCGCGTTGAGGAGGCGGGAACTGGATTTCTATGCGGCGCCAACTTCTCCATTGGCGTCAACCTGTTCCTCGAAGCCGTGCGGGCCTCAGCCGAGGCGCACCAGCACGGGTACCATGGCCAGATCTTCGAGCGGCATCATCAGCATAAGAAGGATGCACCGTCGGGGACAGCACTGGTAATGCAGAACATCATCAAAGAAAAATCTCAGGCGGAACTTGAGATTACGTCATTCCGAGAGGGCGATGTAGTCGGAATGCACGAAGTCGTCTTCGACTCTGCGAACGACCGCATCTACCTCTGCCATGACGCAAAGTCACGGCGCGGGTTCGCGGAAGGCGCTGTGCTGGGCGCAGAGTGGCTGGCTACAAAAAAGGGCTTCTTTGAGTTCAAGGATGTTTGGCGCGAGTTGTAGTTCGCCGACCGCGAAACTGTCAGGCAGTTCGCAGGCAACTGCTGGGCATGTCTCAGGCATCTCGTGAGGCGATAGTTTCCAGTTTCCCAGTGAACGCTCGTTAGCGTTATCTTAATAGTATGCAAGTGCGTGGATGTGGTACCGCGCTGGTCACGCCGTTTCAGCAGGACGGTTCCCTCGACGAAACTGCCCTTCGCAATCTGGTTGCCTGGCAAGTGGAGTCGGGCATCGATTTTCTGATCCCCTGTGGAACTACCGGGGAAACTCCGACGCTCTCGCACGACGAGTGGCTGCAGGTGATCGACGTCACGATTGAGGTGGCTGCCGGACGTGTCCCCATCGTCGCAGGCGCAACATCGAACTCCACCCACGACGCGGTTGAGAAGGCGAAGGAAGTCGCGTCGCGGCCTGGCGTCAATGCCATCCTCACCGCGTCGCCGTACTACAACAAGCCAACGCAGGAAGGCCAGTACCGGCACTTCAAATCGATCGCGGAAGCGGTCGACAAGCCTCTGATCCTCTACAACGTTCCGGGCCGCACCGGAGCGAACATCGAGCCGGCCACTCTGGGCCGACTGGCGGAAGTGCCGAACATTCTCGGCGTGAAAGAAGCCAGCGGCAACATGACGCAGATCGCCGAGGTCTGCAACGCGGTGCCGGAACGCTTTCTGGTTTTTTCCGGAGACGATGCCCTCACGCTGCCGATCATCGCGCTAGGCGGGGTGGGAATCATCTCCGTGGCCTCGAACGAGATTCCGCGAGAAATGTCGGAGATGACACGCGCCGCTTTGAACAACGACTGGAACACGGCGCGCAGTCTCCATCGAAAATATCTGCCCCTGATGCAGGCGAATTTCATCGAGTCGAATCCGCTGCCGGTGAAAGCTGTGCTGGCGATGATGGGGAAAATTGAAGAAGTCTATCGCTTGCCTCTGCTGCCCATGCGGCGGGACACGCGGTCGCGACTCCAGAAGGCTGCAACCGAAGTGGGCCTCATCACCAGGCCTGCTGCGCCTGTGCCCGATGCAGCAGAATTCTTTGTCTACGAAAATTGGCTGGCCGGTCCCCACAAGATCGTCCTCCATCGCTCCAGTTGCGGCCAGTGCAATCACGGCAAAGGACGCCCCGCCGGACACGATGCCAATCACGCCCGCTGGCACGGTCCGTACACAACACTTGCCGAAGCCCGCCAAGTGGCGCATGAGATGCCGGGTGTCTTAATCCGTAGCGAGTGCAAGTGCATTTGAGGATTCTCGATTTTCGACTGTCGCTTCGACCTTGCGCCACGACGTTTGCAAGGTCGGCCAGTTAGGTCTCCCAAGGCCCAAACTTCCTTTATACTTCCGAAAAATGCAATCCCTGAAAACTGCCATTGAACGCCTTGCCTCCATGGGCGAGGTGGAACAAAAGCCCGAGGCGCGCCAGATCTTTCTGGAATTTCGCGATGCGCTCACGCAAGGCAAGGTTCGCGCTGCCGAAAAGCACGGCGAGCGCTGGGTCGTGAACGCGTGGGTGAAGCAAGGGATCCTGCTGGGATTCCGCATCGGCGAGTTGACGGAGATGGGCGATGCCGCGCTCTCGTTCGTCGACAAGGACACCTTCCCTGCCCGCAAATTCTCCGTAACCGATCGCGTGCGAGTGGTGCCGGGAGGATCTTCGGTGCGCATGGGTTCATACGTTGCGCCCTCCGTCATTTGTATGCCACCCATGTTCATCAATGTTGGGGCTTACGTTGACGAAGGCACGATGGTGGACTCGCACGCGCTGGTAGGATCGTGCGCCCAGATCGGCAAACGAGTGCATTTGAGTGCGGCTGCCCAGATCGGCGGAGTGCTCGAGCCCGTAAACGCGGCCCCTGTGATCATTGAAGATGACGTGCTGGTGGGCGGAAACTGCGGAGTGTACGAGGGCACGTTGGTACGGACACGCGCTGTGCTGGGAGCCGGAACCATGCTCACGCGATCCACGCCGCTCTATGACCTGGTGCGCGGGGAGGTGTACCGGGCTACCAGCGAGAAGTCGCTGGAAGTGCCCGAGAATGCCGTGGTCGTTCCGGGATCGCGCGCGGTGAAGAAAGGTCCCGCTGCGGATTGGAACCTGTCACTCTACACGCCGGTGATTGTGAAGTACCGCGATGAGAAAACCGATCGTGGGATTGAGCTCGAAGAGTGGCTGCGCTGACGTTCATGGCGCCAATGGGTCCTTGGCCTGCGTCCGTCGGACGTCTCGCTCCGTTCAGGATGACAGTGTTGCGATGTGCCATATCCTTCCTGCCACGTCGCGGGGGTTGCCTCACGTTAGCGACACCACTAGCGGACCTTTGCTTCCCGCACCATCCAAGCTCACCTTGATCATCGGCAATCCGGTGACAATCGCGTCGGCTTCTTTAAGTTCGTCCACCGGATAGGTGCTTGGCAGCGAGATCACCCTCATTCCGGCACCGTGAGCGGAGCGGATGCCCGCCGGAGCATCCTCAATGACTACACATTCTGCCGGAGTCACTCTCAAGAGTTCGGCGCCCTTGCGATACGGTTCGGGATCCGGCTTTCCACGCGTCACGTCATCGGCGGTCACCAAAACGTCGGGAACGGGGACGCCAAACTTACGCATCCGCGTAGTGGCAAGAAACCGAGTGCCGGACGTAACGACACACCATCGTCCTTTCGGAATCGAGTTCAGGAGTTCAACCGCACCGGACATGGCTACGATCCCGCTGGCATCCGCCTCTCGCAGTTCGATCTTTCGTGTCTCTGCTTCGGCATCCAGGTGCGGTGCAACCCTGCGGATCACTTCTACCGTCCGAACCCCGTGGGCGGCCTTCATTACCGTTTCTGGATCAAGACCCTGTTCAAGCGCCCAGATCGTGTACTGCTGGGCGACGACACGGGTGGAATCGAGGAGCACCCCGTCGAGGTCGAAAAGAATAGCGGCGCAATGAAATATCAACATAATGCTTTTCGCAAGATTCGGAGGCAGCTCACCGCGGTGGATGCCCTCCACGACTTTGGGGAGGTCCCCTCTAGTCGATCTACGAGGATATCTGAGGCGTCGTATCGGCTACGGAAAATCCATCCTCGGCGGCGATGCGGCTGCGCACCACGAGATGCTTGTTGCGGAAATGTGCTGAGGCCCGGGCTCCCCAGGCGCGCACGAAGTAATAATTTAGTCCAGCGCCAATCAGCGAACTCGCGAAGGGAATGAGACGCCCGGCCCACTTTTCCACGACTTCCCCGCTGGCCTGCGCCGCGATACGCTGAATAACACGGGGAACGAAGCGATTGATCACTTCTTTCTCCAGCAGTTCCCGACTGATGTCGACGCCCGCCGCGCTGGCTGCAGCGATCCACAGTTCTGCCATTTCGTCGTCGGTATTGAACTCGAATCCATAAATCAGGCTCAGTTTCTGGATAGTCCGCATGGTGATCGCGGAAAGAATCCCGAGGTCCGGGACGATCGTGATGATCCCTCCCAAGCCCAAACCAGCCCCCTCGGCAGCAGCCAGTTTCATGCTGCTGCGGATCACCGAAGCTGCCACCTCATCCAGATATCCCAACTCAACCCGGTATACACCGTGAAAACTGGTGATGGGCAAATCGTAGGCGGCGCGCAACTGCAGAAGAAATTTGGCGGGATCGACTTTAACGGTCTCATAGGCGCGGGTCAGCCCGCGTACCAGAGCCGTCTCGACTCGATGGCGAAGCCAGGATTTGGGGTGCTCTTGATTCATTACGTGTTCGATGCGGATGCGCGAATCTCGGGCACGAAAACTGTAAACATTCACGTTATCGCACCGTGTCTGTCGCGCCAAGAACAGAATAGCCGGCCCCTTTTCACATGACGCCGCTTCAAGCATAACTCGGCCACATTGCTGGCGTGTGCTAGCATCAGTACTTCCAATGCCATCCGGAAAATTGCAACTGGTACCCCTCGGCGGACTGGGCGAGTTCGGCATGAACTGCATGGCCGTGCGCTGGGGCGATGACATCATCGTCATCGATGCGGGCCTGATGTTCCCTGAAGCGGAGCTCCTCGGCGTCGACATCGTTGTCCCCGATATTTCCTACCTGATCGAGAACCGGCAGAGAGTGCGCGCGATCGTGCTCACGCATGGCCACGAAGACCACATCGGAGCCTTGCCTTGGATTCTCTCTGAGCTGAACGTTCCGGTGTGGGGTACGGAGTTTACGTTGGCTTACGTCGAGGACAAACTCGACGAACATGGTCTGCTGGAAAATGCCGACCTGCGCGAGATCCGCGCCGGGGAGCGCTTCAAAATCGGCGCCTTTACGATTCATCCCATCCAGGTCACGCATAGCCTGGTGGATTGTGTGGCGCTCGCGGTGCACACACCGCTGGGCGTGGTAATCCATACCGGCGATTTCAAAGTCGATCCCACACCCACGGACAACAAGCTGTTCGACCTGCACGGATTCGCCGAATACGGCAAGGAAGGCGTGCTCGCTCTGCTGCAGGATTCCACCAACGTTGAGCGCAAGGGCTACACCCCCAGCGAGCGCGCAGTCCGGCGCAAGTTCGACGAAGTGTTTGCGCGGACCGAACGCCGTTTGTTCATCTCCTGTTTCTCGTCGTCCATTCACCGAATCAAGCTTGCAGTGGAACTGGCCCACGAACACGGGCGCAAGATCGCATTCATCGGCCGGTCGATGAACAGCTCGGCGGAGATCGCCGAAGACCTGGGCTACGTCGAAATTCCCGAGGGATTGCTGATTCATCCCGGCGAAATGAAGAATTTCGCGCCGCAGAAAGTGTGCGTGCTGATCAGTGGTACGCAGGGCGAGCCGATGTCGGCGTTGTCACGGGCCGCCGTCGACAATCACAAGCACGCCAAGATCGAGAAGGGCGACACGGTGGTGCTGTCGTCGCGCATCATTCCGGGCAACGAAAAAGCAATCTACCGGATGATCGATCATCTGTTCCGGCGCGAAGCGCACGTCATATACGAAGATGGGTCATCGCCGCCCATCCACGTCAGCGGGCATGCCAGCCAGGAGGAACTCAAGCTCATCATCAACCTGGTGAAGCCGCGGTACTTTATCCCTGTACACGGCGAATACAGGCAATTGAAGCTGCATGCCGAAATGGCGGGCGCCATGCACGGCTCGGTGGGGAAAGTCATCCTGATTGAAAGCGGCGACGTTCTGGAGTTCGACGAACTGGGCGCTCGCAAGGTTGGACGGGTGAGCGTCGGTCGCGTTTGCATCGACTCTGGTTCACGCACCGACGTGGTGGAAGATCTGATCATCAAGGACCGGCGGCACATCAGCGAAGATGGGATCGTATTACCCATCATCGCGATCAACAAACTGACTGGCGAAGTCGAAACTGCACCGGAGATCGTGACTCGCGGCTTCAACACTGGCGAGGATGGACTGATGGATGGCGCCAAGCAGATCGTTATGCAGACGCTCGATGTTTCCAGCGATGAAGAAAAGGCGGACTACGGCGTCATCAAGGAGAAGATCCGGGCGGACCTGAAGCGTTACATATCGAAACAAACCCAGAAGCGCCCGCTGATTATGCCGGTAATCTTGGAAATCTAGCCCATAGGAGCATCCGATCGTAACTCTCGACGACATCCTCCGGGCGCAAACTCGCTTGCGCGACGTCACGGTCCGGACACCGCTTCTGGAAGTGCACCTCGGTAATGCAACGGACGGCGACAAGCGTCGCCTGTTTCTGAAGCTCGAAAACCTTCAACCCATCGGCGCGTTTAAGCTTCGTGGGGCTTATAACAAGATTGCCTCTTTGTCGGAAGAGGAGCGTCGACGCGGTGTGATCGCATACTCCAGTGGCAACCATGCACAGGGAGTGGCTTACGCCGCGCGGGCACTGAAGACGAAGGCTGTCATCGTCATGCCGGGCAATGCCCCCGCGATCAAGCTCGAAGCAACCGCGTCCTTGGGAGCCGAAATTGTCAAGGTTGGTCCAGGCAGTTTGGAGCGCCAACTCAAAGCTGAAGAACTGGCGGCGAAACATGGGTACGCGATCGTCCCGCCTTACAACGACGAGCAGATCATCGCAGGCCAGGGCACGATGGGCCTAGAGATTTTGGACGCTCTTCCCGATGTCGAAGCCGTCCTCGTGCCGGTGGGCGGTGGCGGAATGATCAGCGGCATTGCCACAGCCATCAAGCTCAGCAAGCCTTCCGTCAAAGTGATCGGCGTCGAACCCGAACTAGCGGCCGATGCGCAGGCCAGCTTTCGGTCCGCAAAACTTGTAGACTTCCCGGCCGAGCAGGTGACCCAGACTATCGCCGACGGTTTGCGCACTCAAAGTATCGGCGCCATCAACTTTGAGCACATGCGAAAGTACGTCGACGATATCGTGACTGTCTCGGAGAGTGAAATCCGCGAAGCCATGCGAAGGTTGGCGGCCAATCCCAAGACCGTAGCCGAGCCAAGTGGCGCAGTATCCGTAGCGGGATTTCTGTTTCATGCGGACCAACTGCCTCGGGCTACGATCCATGTGGCGGTCATCAGTGGCGGGAATATTGAGCCGGCGATGCTGCGATCGTTGCGGCAGCAGTAACACCCTTCCCGCGGGCAGGAGTGCCCGCGCCACATGCGCCGGTGTAAAATCCAATTTCCGCTCCCACTTTGATCTTTGAGGTCCATCCATGCCGGTTTCCGCGAGTACGCGGATTTTCAGCACTACAGTATTTTTCCTTCTCTTCCTCAGCACTTTCTCACTCCTTGACAACATCGCATTCGCGGCAGAACGTGGCGCGCTGGTCCGAGTCGCAAACATTTATCTTTCGCCTGATACCAGTTCCGCGAAACTCGCCGAGATCGAGAGAGGCAGGGAACTCGTCATCCTGGAGAGCACACGCGATTGGGTGCACGTCGAAGCACTGCTCGGTCCAGAAAAGACGCTTACGGGCTGGATTCTCGACAAGGGCCTGGTTCGCACTACCAATCCGGACGGCGACAAGATTCTGTTTGGTGAAGGCGCGGATTCTGAAGACGAAGCCAGCCGGAGGCACGGCCGTCGAGGTGCCGATCAGGATGCGTTGCGCCTTTACTATCGCGTGTACGACTTCTTCCCCGCCTCCCCGATAGCCGCAGAGGCCCTGTATCGCGCCGCCGATATCCGATGGCAACTGGAGCGCGCCGACGTCATGTCCCGCCCCTCGGCCCGCGAACGAGACCCCATGCTGCGTGAAGGCATGGACGAAGAGTGGATGCGCCAAGTGACAAAGAAGTATCCCGGCACCAAGTGGGCTGACTTGGCCGCCTTCCACCTGATCGAGAACAAGTTGTGCGGCGAATGGCAAGGCTCGTCGAAGTGTCCCGAAAAGGAAGCGGACCTGTACGAGAAGTACGCCAATGAGCGGGCCCAATCGCCGGCCGCGCCGCAGGCGCTTTATCTGGCCGCGTACCGCCGGGCCGCTCTGATCGACATCTACAAAACCGAAGAACAGAAGAAGAAGTCAGAAGAATCACGCGCCAAGGCCCTCGCCCTCGCGCAAAAGGTTGTGCAGCAGTACTCCCAATCCGACTGGGCGACGCGTGCCCAGGGATTGATGTTCCTGGTGCAGCAGAATGTCACAACCTTCGGGAATGCGGTGGAGTGAGGAGAACAGTTCTCAGTTCTCAGTTCTCAGTTCTCAGTTCTCAGTTCTCAGTTCTCAGTTCTCAGGTTTTCGCTCGCGGTTCGTGGCTCACAACTCCTGACTGCTATGTACCCACTTCGTAATCTGCCCGCAACGAAACTCTGGGATACTGGTGCTTCCCCGGAGGACGCTTGAACGCATATCTGTTGTCTCTGCTGCTGGGCATCGTCGAAGGCTTAACGGAGTTTCTACCCGTCAGTTCGACGGCTCACCTGCGCATCGCCGAAAGCCTTCTGCACGTCTCTCTCTCCGATGGTTATTGGAAGATGTACTCTATCGTCATCCAACTGGGCGCGATTCTTTGCCTGCCCGTCTATTTTCGTGATCGCATCGCCAAGTTTCTCTCCACATTTCCGGCTGGGGAGCGCGGCGACCGCACGGTGCTGACCAACCCGCTCGGTCTCACGACCATTGCTTTCGTCGTGACAGCCATTCCCTCGTATCTCATGACCAAACTGATTGGGAAGAACCTGGAGAGTCTCTATGTGATGGGCGCTTCTCTGCTGATTGGCGGCATTGTGATGTGGGCAATCGACGCCATGAAGGCTACGTGGGAAAAGGCCGGGCCCGGCGCGCCCGGCAACACGATCCGCACCTGGAAGATGGAGGATATGAGCCTTGGCCAGGCGATCTGGATCGGCGCCTGCCAGATCCTGTCGGCGGTCTTTCCGGGGACGTCGCGTTCGATGGCTACCATCGCGGGTGGGCAACTGGCTGGGATGTCACGTGCGTCCGCCCTGGAATTCTCATTCTTCTTGTCAATGCCCACGATGATCGTCGCTACCGGTTACACGCTGCTGAAGTCGCTGCGCGGAAAGGGTGAAAATCCAATCGGCGTCTCGCAGATCACCTTGGAGCAGTGGCTGATTCTGGCTATCGGATTCGTGGTCTCGTTTGTTGTGGCCTACGGCAGCGTCGCCTGGTTCATGGCCTGGGTGCGGAGACGGGGATTTGCGCCCTTCGCCATCTATCGCATTGTGGTAGGAATCGCCGTCCTGGCCTTCGCGTCCAGGCTCGCCGGATAGGTTGGCAAAGAACTTCTACTGTGACCCAACCCTTTCTACTGCAACCTCATCCGCATCCTGCGCTTTGCCTACCTTTCGCCCCAGAAGCTAATTCGACACGGGCCTGCGGCCGATCCATCATTGTCGGCTGCCCTGGTTCTTGGCATAATCGTAGGGCTCTGGCGCGCTTCGGACACTGTTGGCCGTATTGTCTTCCACCGCGGCCAGCGGTGCAGAATACGCCCTGATGAAAGTTCTTTCCCGGGTTTTCAATCCGACCGGCAACCGTCGGCTCAATGAGCTGATCGGTTTCCTGCTGTTTGTCTCCGCGCTCCTCCTTTTCCTCGCGCTGGCTTCCTATTCCCCGCTCGACCCGTCCTTCAATAGCGCTTCGGTCCTGACCACCGCGCGCGGTGCGCGCAACTGGATCGGTATAGTGGGCGCCGTTGTTTCCGACTTGTGCCTGCAAGGGCTTGGGATTGGCGCATTCCTTCTCCCCGTGTTTCCGGCAGTGGTGGGGACACGGTGGTTCCGATCCCGCAAGGTGCAATCGCCCGTTGCCAAGAGCCTGGGCGGATTGTGGCTGATCGTCTTCGTGCCCGCGTTTCTAGCCTTGCTACCAGGTCACCTGCACTGGATGCGAGTCATTCCGATCGAAGGTTTGCTGGGAAGAATCGTCGGCGACGTGCTGGTCCACTACCTGAACTTGGCCGGGGCTTACATTGTCTGCGCTACCGTGCTGGCAGTCGCGCTATATCTCTCCACGGCATTTTCGTTCTCCAGTCTTCAGGTTTGGTTGCCCACGCGCTTTGCCTTCCTTCTGGCGCTGCGCGACCGCTGGCGCGATTGGCGCGAAGAGCGAGCCAAGCAGAAATTGCAGAGAGAACTCGAAAAACGACGATCCGCAAAGCCCGTGGTCAACACCCAGCTTGTGCCGGGCCGCTTGATCACAGTGGTGGAGCCTGAGCAACGACCAGGACGCTGGGCGGACAACCGCCATGATGCCGTCGCCACGACGCCGAGGACGGGAATCGACCGCATGATGACGCCCGAGCCCGAGCCGAGCGTTGCGCCCAAAGCTCCGCCTGCGTCCCTCCCAGCGCCTCCGGCCCAGTCGGGAGTCCTCGTTCCCGAGGTGACCGAGCGCGCCGACAGCGGAACGAAGGCCAAGACTACGATGCCGCGTATCGCCGGCACCTACAAACTGCCGCCCAGCGCACTTCTGCATCGCGCCGATGGTCAGACGTCCGTCGACCCGGAAGAACTCAAGCTGCTTGCGCAAGTGCTTACACAGAAATACGCTGAATTTGACGTGCACGGCCAAGTCACGCAAATTAACCCCGGGCCCGTTGTCACGACCTTCGAGTTCAAACCGGAAGCAGGCATCAAGTACAGTCGCATCACGAACCTCACCGAGGACCTGTGCCTGGCACTAAAGGCTGAAAGCATTCTGGTCGAGCGCATGGCTGGCAAGTCGACCGTGGGCATCCAGGTCCCGAATCGCGACCGTGAAATCATCTGGCTGCGTGAAAACATCGAAGCGCAAGAGTTCGTGGGATCGAAGTCCAAGCTCACGCTGAGTGTAGGCAAGGACATCAATGGTCGCATAGCGGTTGCCGATCTCGCCGCAATGCCTCACCTGCTCATCGCCGGATCCACCGGTACCGGCAAGAGCGTGGCTATCAATGCCTTCATCATGTCGATCTTGTACAAGGCTACGCCTGACCAGGTGCGGCTAATTCTGGTCGATCCGAAGCGATTGGAGCTTGGAAACTACGAAGGCATCCCGCACCTGCTCACGCCAGATCATCACGGAGCCGAAACTGGCGGCGAACGCCTTGCGCAACGCGGTTCGCGAAATGGAGCGCCGCCTGAAGCTGCTTGCGGAAAAAGGCGTCCGTAACATCGATCAGTACAATCGTCTCTTCGAGGATGACGGCACCCCCAGCCTGTTTGGCGAAGACTCCGACGAACGTCCCATTCCATACATTGTCATCATCATCGATGAGTTGGCGGATCTGATGATGCTCGATTCCCACAACGTCGAAGAGTCGATTACACGCCTCGCGCAGATGGCCCGCGCAGTGGGAATTCACCTGGTGCTGGCTACCCAGCGGCCATCAGTCGACGTCATCACCGGACTGATCAAGGCGAACTTCCCGGCACGCATGTCGTTCCGAGTCGCCACCAAGGTCGATTCGCGTACTATTCTCGACTCCAACGGTGCCGAAGCCTTGCTGGGGCGCGGCGACATGCTTTACTTGCCTGCCGGTTCAGCGCGAGTGAACCGCTTGCATGCGCCCTTTGTGACCGAAAAAGAGATTGCTGCTGTGGTCGAATTCTGGCGCGCCCAGGGTCAGGCAGAGTATGTCGAAGAGTTCCTGCAGGCGCCGCGCGAAGAACGCGAACCCGGCGAACCGGGAGCCGAGGTCGGCGAAGACGAAGCCGAAAACGATCCGCTCTTCAACGACGCAGTTCGGCTGGTGCTGGAATTCGGCAAGGCGTCGACTTCCCTTTTGCAACGTCGCTTGCGCATCGGCTATGGGCGCGCCGCCCACCTGATCGACCTGATGGAGCGCGACGGCATCGTGGGCGCTGCGGATGGTCCCAAGCCCCGCGAGGTGCTCAAGCGTCCGGACTGGATCTCGGAAGTAGAAGAGTCGATGCGCTGAGCGTTCACCACAGAGACACAGAGGCACAGAGAAACCTTCAGGCCTGATACGACTGTCTCAGCATCTGCATTCATCTTCCTCGAGACATCCTCCCATCACGAAACCTCTGAACGGCGTAAGCGTTCAGCCATCACAGCCCCTGTGGATTTCCCTGTCGCTATACTCGTAGCGTGACCTCTCCGGTGGATCTGCTCCCAGTCCTGAATCGCTATTGGGGTTACAACTCCTTTCGCCCTTTGCAGGAGCGCATTGTGGGCAGCCTTCTCGGTGGGCATGACACATGCGTGGTGATGCCAACCGGCGGAGGCAAGTCGCTGTGCTATCAATTACCGGCCCTAGTGCTTGGGAAAACCGCCGTCGTCGTCTCCCCGCTCATCGCGCTGATGCAGGACCAGGCCGCCAGTCTGGCGCAAATGGGAATTCCCGCCGCAGTGCTCAACAGCATGATGCCGAGCCACGAGCAGTCCCAGGTAATGCACAAGGCGCGCGCGGGAGAGTATCGGTTGCTGTACTTGTCGCCCGAGCGTCTGGCGCGGGAAGACACGATCGGCTGGTTGAAGCAGGTGCCTGTGGCATTTTTCGCAATCGACGAAGCACACTGCATTTCCGAGTGGGGACACGAGTTTCGTCCAGAGTATCGGCAACTCAGCCGCTTGCGTACGTCTTTCCCAGACCGGCCGATTGCGGCGTTCACGGCCAGCGCAACACGGCGAGTGCGACATGACATCCTGCATCAACTGCAGTTGCGCGATCCGCACAAATACATTGCCAGCTTTCACCGCCCAAACCTCCGTTACGTAGTAAAGGAATGCGACGGCTATTCGCAACCGCAACTGCTGGTCCGGGCTCTGAAGCACTACCGCGAAGGCAACCTCATCGTGTACGCACCCACCATCAACCGCGTGGAGCAGACTGTCGACTCTCTGCAAGACCAGGGTATACCCGCAGTGGCGTATCACGGCAAGATGGAGTCCGACGAACGTCGACGGAATCAGGAACGCTGGATGTCCGACGAGGTGCGCGTGCTGGTAGGTACCATCGCCTTCGGACTGGGCATCAATAAAGCCACGGTGCGCGCCGTGATTCATCTATCTCTGCCCAAGTCGATCGAGCAGTACTACCAGGAAGCGGGCCGGGCCGGGCGCGATGGCCAGCCTGCCGATTGCCTCCTGCTCTGGCAGAAGCGCGATGCTGGCTTGCTCGCGCACTTCATCGAACAGGTTACCGATCCCGCTGAGAAAGACCGGGCGTGGCAACGCTATCACCACATTCGCGACTTTGCCGAGTCGAATACCTGTCGCCATCGTCAGATCTGTCTGCACTTCGGAGAAACGCCGAACTGGACAACGTGCAACGCCTGTGATGTGTGTGTTGCAAATCCGGAATGGCTGGCAATGCCCGTACCGTCTGCGCCTCGCAGGGGACGCATTCGTCTGCCCGTAGTCTCGACCCGTGCGGTCGCCCTGCCGGCGAAAATTTCCGTCGAAACTTCCATCGATGAACCCTTGCGCGAGTATCTGCGAGAGTGGCGGCGAGCCACTGCGAAACGGCAGGGTGTGCCCGCGTACATCGTCATGCATGACAGCTCGCTGGAAGAGCTCTGCCGCATACGTCCGAAGTCTCTGTTTGAATTGCGAGCCGTGACCGGGTTCGGTGAGCGTAAGGTCGAGTCCTATGGCGAGCAGATTCTGGAAGCACTCGCGGATTTTGATCAGGGCGCACGTGCCGTTGAACCCTCAGGCAGAAAGTCGACTCCTGCGGAAGAAACCTTGCTCCTGCTCGCCCAGGGAAAGACTTTCGCCGAGATCGCCAAGTTGCGCGAACGGCAGTTAAGCACCGTCGTAGGCACGGTCGCGAACCTGGTGGAGAGCGGAGACTTGGAATTTGAGGACGATTGGGTAGATGTGGCGAAGCGAACTCAGATTGAGGCAGCTTGCGCTCGTCTCGGAACGCAGTGGCTGAAGCCGCTGAAAGAGGCCATTTCGGCGGACATCACGTTCGAAGAAGTGCGCCTGGTAGTGGCTCAACTGCGCAGAAAAGAATTCCTGGAGAAACAGTCTGCGAGCGCCTAATTCCACCGTAGGACCGGCATCTTGCCGGCTGTCGTGAGGGCGTCTCACCCTCGTCACCGTGGGCGAGACGCCCGCCGGGACGCGGCGCTACGGTCTAGCCCCTCCCATAGTTCACGGCTAGGAAGACACTCCACCGCCCGACCGCAAACCTTGAACCGCCAGCAGCGTCAACACCCCCACCACCAACAGCATGGCCACCCACAGCACGCCTTTGTGCCGCTCCGACCACGGCCGATCGTCCGGGCGTCCAGTAACCACAGCATTCCGCAGTTCCCCGCCCAATTGCGCACGCAACGCTCCAGCGTCTTCCCGAAAGAACTTGGCATAGTCATACACCGGCGCAGGGAGCTTGGGGTCGCCATAGTACAACCTGAGGTTGCCCCGGCCTTGCGGCTCGAAGTAGAGCCGCCGTTCCAGGGATTGCGGGCGGACTGCGTCAAATCTCAGTGGCGGATCGTCGCCATTGTCCACGCTGATCGTGAGACTTGAGTGCTCGCCGAAGATCCGGATATCCAGATCCTCGTAGTCCACCGTCGCGCCGCCACGCTTCATTTGGATACGACTTATGTTGCCGGCTCCGACCTGCGCGCCTTTTTCGTTGGCCACGCTCACGCTTCGGCGAAAGTTGATTTGTCCGACGCCAACGTCGAAGCGGATGCGGTCGATAGGCATGTGAACCGACACTTCGCAGGTAAGGACGCTGCTGCGCTTCTGCTGCTCGCCAGCCCGGCACGCGCCCGCGTCTGTCCACTGAGCTTTCTTCTCCTGTAATTCCGTGACCTCGGCCTTCTTCACCTCGGTCGGCAGGATGCCCGGCGACAGGCGCACATGGACGTAGCGAAAACTCCACGTAGGCAAGCTGATGGTGGAATTCGCACCCAGCTTCTCACGCGAGAAATCAAAAAGTGTCGAAGGATTCGGCCACGAAGCAAGTGCGCCTCCAGCCAACGCATCCCGTCCTTCGACGGTTGCGGTCACCAGGAAGTCCTTGCGGTCGAGAGTCAGGCGGATGCGGTTGTACTCCTCGACCGGGGATAGGTCGAGATCGAACTCGGTGTGATCTCCCCGGCGAACCAGGTTGAGGATCTTCGCCTCCGCCTCGTGGCTGGAGGTGCCCGCCTGCTCAGTTTTAAGCTCATACGGAACTTGGCTGGTTCCGTCATAGAGTCGGAGGTCGCCCAGGTCCTCACGTGCTTCCCTCCACACGTACTGGTCGACCACCACATAGTTCTGCTTGTCAGGAGCGCTGATGACAACGTCACGCACATACGAAAAGTAAGAGACACTGGCCTCAGGATCGCTCCCTGCGACCAAAGCCAGCACGCACCAAACCCCAGCAAACAGAATCTTCATGTCTACGCCGACCCTACAGACTTCTTGCGTTGGCCGGAAAGCTGTAACCAGTCGCGCTGGTAGACAAACGAAATCGCCAGCAAAAGCGCGCCTAGCACGATGAAGCTGACGATACGGTACCCGCGATCCAGTTGCGAGAAGTCGAAGACGAACACTTTGACCGTAGTCACCGCAATCAGAACCAAGGCCTGCCAGCGCACGAATGCCGACCGTCGCCAGAAGCCCACAATCATCAGCATGGCTCCGTAAGCCATCCAGAGCGCCGAGTAGGTGAAACTCTCCACGATCTGAACGTTGCGGCTGTTTGCCAGATTCGGTAGATCGTACGGGCGGCCTGCAGGGGCTGCCAGCGCCATTTCGCGAGCATAGTAATCGGCGACCTCGCGGCTAAGCGCGACCAACGCAAGGGCGTTCAGAACAACCACTGCAACGGCCGCGCCTTGGCGACCAACCTCATCGCCACGTTTCATTCCATACCACGCTGTGGCAGCCAATACTGCAATCGCAACTACGAAGGTCCCCATGCGAGCATTGAAGAGCAGCGTGGTCACGTTGAAATCGTCAATCTTTGACAAAAGCCGCAGAACCCCCAGGGCCAGAGCTCCGACTGCGAATCCGCTGAGAAAACTGGACCGGATTCGATCGCCGAGCCACAGCAACACACCCGCCTCGACGAACCAGCCAATGGTGATCCAGTGGCCATCGAGACGAATCGGGATCGCGATTGTGATGAAGCCGATGGCGAGCGCGAGATGAAGAAAATGCAGTTTCTGCGCGTTCTCGGCATCAGGAAACCGATCGCCAGCCTGTCGGCTGAGGAAGATGTAGACCGCCGCCAGCACCAGGGCAAACCAAGCCATGGCGTGCTTGTCGATCTCCTCGTACATCGCATAGACCTGCAGGAAATAGACGCCTGCATTCACGAATGCCAGGAACAGCGGGACGGCAGAGAAAGGTGCGACCTCATTCTCCGGACGCCGCGCCACCAGCGGCGCAATCGCGAAGATCGCGAAGAACAGTGTCGCAAATGCCAGCGTCCAGCGAATCTGGCTGCGACTGTAAAACTCCGAGTACCACCCGATGTAAAGCAGTAATGTGCTGGCGTAGCTCAGCACCAGCAGGCGCCGCCACGGCTTGAGCGCAGCCATGACAACCGCCGCCGCATTCAGCAGAGCCAGGTAGGAGAAAAGTTGCAGTTCGTGATTCTGTCCAGTCGAAAGCAGCAACGGAGTCGTGAAGCCGCCCGAGAGGGCGAACGCTGCCAGAATCTCCGCGTCCTGAGCAATCGCCATGGCCGCCGTCGCGGCCGTAACGGCCAGCATGGCCACGAACGCCACTCCACTCGGAATCAGCGCGTACACGTGGAACGCGGCCCACAACGAGAGGTACAACACGCCAATCCCCACTGCCTTCAGCGAATAGGAAAAGACTTTGTAACCATGCGAACGGAAACGTTCGCTCCACACGACGACACCAATCCCGGAGAGCAGACCGATGCTCACACGCCCCGCTGGACCAATCCAATTGTTATCGAACGCGAATTTCAAAAAATACGAAACCCCGATCAGGACCGCGGCAATCCCGATCCGGTTCAGCCAATGCGAACCGATGCGGGACTCCAGATCGCTCTCATGCGCTTCCGGCGTCGTAAGGCCGGGTCTCGCGGGGATGTCAGGGGCCAGAAACTTCGCCGCCACCGGCGTCGTAACGGGAGGTGCTGGCGGTGGTGTGACTTTGACAGCCTCAACAACAGCCTCAGGCTTTACGAGCGTCGCGCCAGTCTCCAGGCGACGTTCCAGACGCTCCATTCTTGCAGCCAGATCGCGCACGATTTCCCGCAGCGCCTGCAGATCGTTCTGCGTATTGTCCACAAGCCTCCTTGGCTGATTTCTACGGCATTATCTGCGAAACTGGAACCGCTTTCATCCTATTTCCGCCGAGGACGATCCATGAAGGTTCATACCGAGTACTTGAAATTCCACACCCGCACCCATCGCGCCTACGTGCACATCACGCCGCAGGTGGAGGACATCGTCAAAAACAGCGGCGTGAAGGAAGGCATGGTGCTGGTTTCAGCGATGCACATTACTGCCGGAGTTTATGTAAACGATAATGAGACCGGATTGATTGAAGATATCGATCAGTGGCTCGAAGGGCTTGCGCCTTTCCGCGAGGACTACAAACACCACAACACCGGCGAAGACAACGGCGACTCCCACCTGAAAGCGTTGCTGATTCACCACGAGGTGATCGTCCCGATCACCGCCGGCAAGCTGGATTTCGGCACCTGGCAGCGCATCTTCTACGCCGAGTTCGACGGCCGGCGCGACAAGCGCCTAATCGTAAAAGTGATGGGAGAGTGAAGATCAGTCGTTAGTCGTTGGTCATCAGCCGTCGTCAACCTAATGTCTGCTGGAATTGCCACTCACCTCCTAAGTCTGTCATCCCGAGCGAAGTGAGGCGCCAGCCAAACGAGTCGAGGGACCCCGCGTTTGCCGCGATCAGCGAAAACACTCGTTGATATTTTTCACCGCGGACCCGTATCATCGACCTTCTTCGAAAAACAATTTCTTATGATTCGCAAATTTGTCTTTCTATGCGCGCTCGCCTACTCCTGCGGAATGCTCAACGCTCAAACCCCCGACTCCTCCCCGCAAGAGAAGCACCTCCGCAACATCCGCCAACTCACCTTCGGAGGCCAGAATGCCGAAGCCTACTTTTCCGCTGATGGCAAGAAGCTCATCTTCCAATCCACCCGCGAGCCCGTGAAGTGCGATCACATCTTCGTCATGAACATCGACGGCTCCGACCAGCATATGATTTCGACTGGCAAGGGCCGCACCACCTGTTCGTACTTCTATCCCGACGGCAAGAAAATTCTGTATTCCTCCACGCAGCTGGGCGGCGCCGACTGTCCACCGAAGCCTGATTTTTCCAAGGGCTACGTCTGGGCGATTTATCCCAGTTACGACATCTTCACCGCGAAGCCCGACGGCTCTGACCTGAAGCAACTCACGACCACTCCCGGCTACGATGCCGAGGCCACCATCTCCAACGACGGCAAGAAGATCGTCTTCACGTCGGTCCGCAACGGCGATCTCGACATCTACACCATGAATGCCGACGGCACGAACGTGAAGCAACTCACCCGCGAACTCGGCTACGACGGCGGTCCTTTCTTCTCTCCCGACGGAAAACTGATTGTCTACCGCGCCCACCATCCCAAGACTGACCAGGAAATCAGCGACTACAAGGACCTGCTGAAGCAAGCGCTCATCCGCCCAACCTATCTGGAAATCTGGCTGATGAAAGCCGACGGCAGCGACAAGCGCCAACTCACCGACCTCGGCGCCGCCAGTTTCGCGCCATCGTTCTATCCCGATGGCAAGCACATCATCTTCTCGTCGAACGTTGGTTCTACCGGTGGGATGGGAAACTTTGAACTCTACGCCATCGATCTGAACGGAAAAAATCTCGAGCGCATCACCTACACCGATGGCTTCGACGGCTTCCCCATGTTCAGTCCAGATGGACAGAAGTTGGTGTGGGTCTCAGGCCGCAACGGCAAAGTTCCCCACGAGACCAACATCTTCATTGCGGATTGGGCGCCGTAGTTAGCTCAACGGCACTTTCGTCCTGTCGGTCCGACTGCAATTTCTTTTTCTCTTCCAACTCGGCTTTCTCCGCCTTCTGTTTCTTGATAGCCAATGTCATGTCCACCCACTTGTCCGCCATCGTCAGATCGTAGGCGCGCGCCTTCGGGTCGCCGCAGTCAATGTCCGCGCGCTCCCGATACATCAGGTTCATATAAGCCATGGCATCGTCGTAGTGAGGCCGAAGTTCGATCGCCTTCCTGAGCATATCGAAACCTTCTACGACGCGTTCCCAATTGGCCTGCCGCACTGTCCAGCACTCCTGCGCAAAAATCATAGGCTGTTCCGTCCTGAGTTTTAGCTTCGCGCGCTGCTTCATGCGCGGCTGGTACGTTCGCGTCCAGTCGATCACCGCGATGAAGTAGTAAGGTTCCGGATCTTTGGGATCGATCTCAATGGCCCGGCGGTTGACCTCCGTTGCCTGCTCGAGTTCCTTCATATTGAAGTACAACTGCGCGAGGCCTTTCACAGCTTCCAGATTTGCCGAATCGAGTTCCAGCACTTTCTTGTACTGCTCGACCGCGACATTTCCGAGCTGCATATTGTTGGGATCACCACTACCCGGGATGAATTGTTCAGCATACGAGTTTGCAAGATACAAGTGAGCCTTGACGTTCGTAGGCTCGCTGGCGACCGCCCTTTCGAAATGCTGCGTCGCTTCCGAGTACTTCGCTCCCTTGTAAGCCTCAATACCGAGAACAAGCTCAGGATTGTCGTCGCCGCCTGTTGCCGTGCGAACACAAAACTGGTGGACAGAACGAGCAGAAAGAAGACCGAGGGGTGACATCTCATAGAATCCTCGTTCCAGTTGAATGGAGACATCTCGATGCTGGCTTATTAGACACCAAGTGCGGAAGATTTGTCTCTTGGCGTTCATTGCGCGACCTTAATGCCCTTCACGAGCGCACGCCACTTCCGGAAATCCGCTTCTCCAGATCCGCCAACAAATACGCTTTAACGTTTCCCGGCAGTCGTGAATTCTGCAAAATCTCCCGCACTTGCGCCGACGGCATCGTCCGCGCAAATTCGATGGCGCGGGCCATCGGCGTTTTCTCATTCCGCAGCAACGCCACACGCACCTCGCGTCGCAAAGACCACTGCGCATGGTGACATGCGGTCTTCTACCAGAGCCTGCTGGCGCACCCGGACGCGTCAATGCCCGCACCACCAATGCTTCCGTGAGCCTGCGGATTTTCGAGAGCGGCGTGCACCACGCGCGCTTCCCCGTCCCGCAGCAACTCTCCCGCCACGCGGCCCGAAGCCCGGTGCGCCAAGGTCAACTTCTCACCCGGGGAAATGGTCTCCAGGCGATTGCAGAGGACTTCGTCCGCCGCCAACTTGAGATCCGCCGGAACCATCGGCGTGAGCGCAACCTGCATCACCTCAAACGTATACAACTGCCGGACCAGAGGCAGCGAAATGTGACGCGGCGTCTTGGGATGTTCCACCAGCGCCACGCTTCACTTTGCGAAATTTCAACACCTCGCCGTTCTTTCCCAGCTGCTCAAGTGTTTCCGCCGGCAGGTCGGGACGCTTCAGCAGACTCAACGCGATATCTTCGGTAAGCGTAGAGGCCGCAGTCACTATATTCAGATTTTGGAGGGAGGAAGTACCTGTGTCGGAAGAACCATCAGGCTCAGTCGGAACGGATGATCGCCGCGATTCGTGTCGCTCGCGCGACCGGACGGCTGCTCAGGCTCCCGACTCTCAGGAGCCATTCTCGCACCGGCATTCGTATCAGATGTCATGAGGCGCAATGTAGCGCCGCCGTCCCGGCGGCTGTCGTGTGGGCGTCCCGCCCACACTTTGAGGGCAGGATGCCCTCAAGACAGCCGGCAAGATGCCGGCGCTACGATCCAGCCGCCTTCCGCGCCAGATCGAGCGCACCCAATACCGGCTCAACGACCGTCGGATTCACCGCAGCATTCGGAAACTCGGCAGCCAGACTATTGTAGAAAACCTGCCGCACCAGAGCCGACTGACGAAAGACTCCCCCCACCATGGCCACTGGGACGTTCCCCGTCCCTGAAAACAGGCGTCGAATGACATTTTTCGTCAGCTCCGCGAGCTCCGTCCCGGCCCGAGTGAGCACCGCTCGTGCAACGACGTCACCGGAATTCGCCGACCGAGAGCACCACTGGAAACAGTGCGGAGAAATCGGGAGGAGGCGATGCATTGGCCATGCGCACCAGGTCGTTGAGAGAAGTCGCTTGCCAGGCCTTTTCGATGGCCGCGAGCAATGCCGGCCGCTCGCCATTTTCCTGCGCGCGCAACACCGCGCCCGACGGCGGTCCTGCCGATCCACTGGCCCGAACCCTCATCGGAAACGGCAAAGCCCCATCCGCCGGCTCTCGAAGTCTGGCCACTCACACCGCGTCCGTAGGCAAACGAACCCGTGCCGGCGCAGGTAACAACTCCCGGCCCGCTCCCGAAGGCCGCCTGCAGCGCGATCACAATGTCGCCAACCACTTGCACGCGGCAAGGGACACAGCTCCGTCATCATGCGAGCAACCACATCGGAAACTTCCGTCCGCCCCGCTCCGGAAGCGCCCACGCAAACGCACTCAACCTGCGCCGGGGCAACACCGGCGACCGCACACGCCTGACGCACAGCCGCGTGCAGTCCTTCCCTCGCCCGCGCCTCGCCCAGCCGGATGACGTTGCTCCCACCCGCCGTCGCCGTGCCCAGCACGGACTTGCTATCGCCCACCGCGCAGGTTGTCTTCGTTGCCCCGCCGTCAATGCCCAGATAGATCGCCACGCGCTAGTTCTAACACAGGGGAGCGCTCCTGAGGGTGCGGTCATCACCACGTCTCTAGGTGTGCGCAGAACCGGGGTCTATGTAGGGTTGTTGGAATGGTTTTTAGTAGCGCGATTCTGCAGCCGCATTGCCGTCATGAGAGTCGGCCTCGATTGCAAGCTGGAGGCCGTCTCAGTTAGCCGGCTGCGATCGAAGAATACCACTCGCGAGGCCATGCTGCGATGAATTCGCGGACCAGTGGTACGTGATAGATCCGGGCGGACGCCATACTTTCTCGATCAGGATGTGGCTCGTCGATGCTGGCGATACGACAATGCAGTCGAGCTCGTATTCTTGCCGGTACAATCGAGGCGCGACTCTCTTACGCAATTAAACATCACTTAGTTTGCTCCTATTCGTAGTTGCCGCATGGGACTCAACCATCTCGATCTCGCCATCATCGCGCTCTACCTCGCCGGCATCACGCTCTTCGGCCTGCGCTTCCGCAAGCGCCAGCGCACGCTGCGCGATTACTTTCTGGCCGATCGCAGCATCCCTTGGTGGGCGATTGCGCTCTCCATCGTCGCCGCCGAAACCAGCACGCTGACCATCATCAGCATCCCCGGCCTCGCCTACGACTCGAATCTCAACTTTCTGCAAGTGATTATGGGATACGTGGTCGGCCGCATCATCATCAGCTTCGTCCTGCTTCCCCACTACTTTCGCGGAGACCTGTTCACGGCGTACGAACTAATCGAACGCCGCTTCGGAAAAGGCCTGCGCACGCTGACGGCCTCCCTCTTCCTGCTCACACGCGCCGCCGCCGAAGGCGTGCGTGTCTATGCGGTTTCCATCGTGGTGACCATCGCCCTCGGTACCGGCGAGATCGCCTCGATTGCCGTCATCACCGCGCTCACGCTGATTTACACCTTCGAGGGCGGATTGGCCGCGGTGATCTGGACCGACGTCGTCCAGACCGCGATTTACGTCGGCGGCACGCTGGTGGGTGTGTTCACGATCCTGCATCTCGTCCCCGGCGGCTGGCCTGCCATTCACGACCTGGCGGCGAGCGCCGGGAAACTCCAAGTCTTCGACTTCGCGCCCGACTTCTGGAAGCCCTACACGTTCTGGGCGGGCCTGATCGGCGGCGCCTTCTTCAACACCGCCAGCCACGGCACCGATCAACTCATCGTGCAAAGACTTCTGGCCGCGCGCAGCCAAAGCCAATCGGTCACGGCCTTGCTCGCGAGCGGGATTGCCGTCTTTTTCCAGTTTGCGTTGTTTCTGATCGTGGGCGTCATGCTCTGGGCTTACTATCAGCTGCCGTCGACCACGTTCGGGAAGGCCGACTACATCTACCCCAAGTTCATCGTCAGCCGGATGCCGCATGGCATCTCCGGATTGCTGGTGGCGGCGATCCTGGCGGCAGCCATGTCGAATCTGAGCGCCGCGCTGAACTCGTTGTCGTCCAGCTCGATGATGGACTTCTACCTGCGCCGCCATCCCCAAACGGACGACCGCACACAGATTCGACTGTCCCGCGTCGTCAACTTTCTTGTGGGCGCTCGTTCTGTTCGGGCTGGCGGTTCTGTCGCTGCACAAAGTCGCCCGCGTCGTCGAAGTCGGACTGGCGATTGCCTCGGTGGCTTACGGCGCACTGCTGGGCGTCTTCCTGCTGGGCGTCCTCACCAAACGTGCCAACCAGACAGGCGCGATGATCGGCATGCTCTTCGGATTCTGCACGGAACTTTATCTCTGGCTCGGAACTCACGTGCCATGGACCTGGTATGTGGCGATTGGCACAGCGGTGACGTTCGGGAGTCGGATACGCGAGCAGTCTGCTGTCGGGAGAGTCGAACTCCTGAGATGTAAGGTCCTGAAGAGGCCCCCAGAGATTCCCATTTTGATTCACTATTAGCTAAGTTATTGAAAAGCCGTTTGGAGGTATCGTCGGAGGACGCAAGCAAGGGTACGGACGTCGCATGGAATGCCCGATTAATTGCGTTTGCAGGACCATGGCGCGCACTTCGGCGGCCGGGTCGAGGTTTAAAGGTCGTCCGGACGATTGTGACGCGCCTGAAGGCTTCCTGGCAGGTTTGATTATCCACAAGCTAACAATTGTCTCTGAGCCAGAAGAGCGGCGCTTGCGACTCACAGGGTTCTAACCACTAGGGAACGCAGAAAAAGCTCTTAACTCCCAAGAACGCAAGGGGCCCCGCGAAGGACGCGAAGAATGCTTTGCGAACTTCGCGGAAACTTGGCGGAGCTTGGCGGTTAACTGCTCTGCGCTGCGAACTTCGTCTCTGCGGTTAAAGGCTTTCAAAGTTTTCCCGTATACTCCATCTTCTCGATGTCTGCCTCGCCTACAACGAAGGCTCCCCCTCAGCTCGCGCGCGACCTGGGCGTTAGCCATGCAACCGCCATCGTCGTGGGGACGATCATCGGCAGCGGCATTTTCCTGGTCCCCTCGGAGATGATGCAGGCGGTCGGATCCGCCAAACTCGTGTATCTCGCCTGGTTCGTGGGTGGCCTGCTTTCATTCTTCGGCGCCCTCACCTACGCCGAGCTGGGCGCAATGAAACCGCAGGCCGGGGGCGAATACATCTACGTTCGCGACGCTTACGGCCCACTCGGCGGTTTTCTCTATGCGTGGACCACGCTTCTCATTTCGAAGCCAGCGTCGATCGCAACGGTCACCTCGGGCTTTGTGCGCATCCTGGGCACGTTTTCGTTGTTTTCGTTTTTCTCCCAGCCTCTTGTGCTGAAGCCGCTAACAGATCACCTACGGACAACTCGCCGCTATCGCCGCCGCGGTTGCCATCTCGTTCCTGAACTACATCGGCGTGAAGAAAGCCGGAGAGTTCCAGCTGATCTTCACGCTGCTGAAAGTCGCGATCATCGTGGGCATTGTCGTCGTATGTTTCGGGTATCGCAGCGGCGCGGGCTGGAACAACTTCGCTACTACCTTCACAGGCGCAAAAGGCGGAATCGTCGGATTCATGGCGGCGCTGGTGGCGGCGCTCTGGGCCTACGATGGATGGAACGATCTCAACCAGGTTGCGGGAGAAATCCACCATCCAGAGCGCAACATTCCGATCGCGCTGATTGCGGGGGTAGCGATCGTGGGCGCTTTGTATGTGCTGGTCAATGCAGGCGTGCAATACGTACTGCCAGCCGCGACCATCGCCATCTCTCCGCGTCCCGCGTCCGATGCGGTGGCGCTGGTCGCCGGGGCGCTGGGAGCGAGCATCGTATCGGCGGGCATGGCGCTATCGATGCTGGTCACGCTCAACGGCACGACCATGAGTGGCGCGCGTGTGCCATTCGCCGCCGCGCGCGACGGGTACTTCTTCCCTTCGATCGCGGAAGTTCACCCACGCTTCCTGACACCTGCGCGCGCCATCCTGTTGCAGTTGTCGCTCGCGGTTGCGCTGCTGTTGCTGGGCGGAAACTTTCGTCAACTTTTTTCGCTCGCCATCTTCGCCGAGTGGCTGTTTTACATGATCACCGGCAGCACTGTGTTCGTCTTCCGGCAGCGCGAGCCGAACGCGAATCGTCCTTACCGCGTATGGGGATATCCCGTAGTGCCCGTCTTGTTTGTTGTGGCTTCGACCGTCCTGCTTTACTACACTTTCACCGACAATCTTGCGGAACTCAGCCGTGGGTTCTCTGGTGATACTGGCAGGCATCCCGGTTTTCTACTATTTTCGCTGGCGACGTTCCGCGTAAGTCCGTGAAACACAAGCCCCGCGCCCGTTTTGGGCCAGCGCTTTCACTTCGGGTACGAAGTGGTTACCAAGGTACACCAGCAACGGACACGTTTACCCCTCGTCCGATCTCTCGTACCGTAAGGCTTCCAACCCGTGCACTCTCCCCGGCCCGGGTTCCCCATTTGGAGAGTTTGAATGGCTACGCCTTACAGCGGACCACAGTTCGGGCTTCTACCGGATCGCCGGATCAGTTGGCAGACATTGGCCACCAGCTATGGGATCGAACTGATGTTCATCCTGCTGCTGGTGAACATCGGGTTGCTCTTTCCGGAAAAACTGCAGTTGAAGCAGAACTATCACCTCACTGAGTTGATTCCGCTGCGTCAGCCGAAGCCGTTGCCCCGGCCGAAGACGCCGGCAGTGCGCGCCAAGTTGCTGCCGCCGGCTCCAATCGTCGCGCCGCATCTGGTTGTGCCACGCGAGATTCGCGCCATGCGGGCGCCTGAGCCTGAGCCAGAGGCTCCGAAAGTGGCGTTAAACAATTTTCAAGCGCCGGAAATCAAGCAGATTCCCGGAGGGGCGCGTCCGCAACTGATTCATACCGGAGATTTTTCTACCGGAAGTTCGGCGACGCCGACCCTCAACGTGCCGGCCCAGAAGGTACAGACCGGAGGGTTTGGAGATCCCAACGGACTTAAGGGTGAAGGCAAGCCAGGGGCACACCTGGTGGCCGCCAACATCGGATCGTTCGAACTGCCCCAGGGACCGGGTTACGGAAACGGCACAGGTGGCTCAAAAGGCATGAGAGGAACGGTTGCCAGCGCGGGATTTGGCAACGGAGTCGCGATCGGCGGCAATGGCGACGGCCGCAGCAACGGCCGTGGCAATGCGGTAGCAACTGGTGCGTTCGGTCAGCAGGAAGTTTCGCACGGCGGCCCGAAGCCACAGCTTAGCCGATTCGGGCTCTCCGACCAGCCCGGTGGAGATCCTCTTCAAGCCCAATCCGACTTATACCGAGGAAGCCCGCCAGCTTCGGCTGGAGGGAGAAGTTTTGCTGGAAGTGAGTTTTGGAGCCAGTGGACAGTTGCACGTGAATCGCGTGGTCCGCGGGCTCGGTCATGGGCTGGATGAAGCCGCCATCGCTGCCGCGAACCGGATGCGCTTCAAGCCGGCACAACGCAATGGTCAGGCGGTGGATTCCACCGCGGTCGTACACGTGGTTTTCCAGTTGGCGTACTGAAGCAACACTTGGCTTTTGAAGGAACATGGAGATACGAGTTATGCGCACCTTGAATTGGATGGTCACTGCTACCCTGCTGCTTTCGCTGAGTGCGGTAGCGCAGAATGCGGCCGATACCCAGCCGACGTCGCAGCCGGCCTCGGTCCAAACGTCCAGCCCGGCGCCGATCGCCGGAGCAGGCGCAACCTAAGGCAAACCAGCAGCCCGAACCGCCGCAGGCGGGACCGCAGCCCACCACCATGGATCAGGTGGTCGATCGCTTCGTGCTGCGCGAAAAGGGTCTGGTCAAGATGCTGCAGTCTCGTAACCCCGTGGTGGAGACCTATCTGCAGAACCTGACGCTCGATCCGGCGCTCGGTCCGGTGCCCCAGAACGACCGGTATTTCCTGGGCCGCATGGACCTGAGCACGACCATCGACCGCAAGGACTACATCAAGGACGACCAGAGCATGGAGAAGCACCTGCTGGGCGGCTTCAGCAAGCTGTTCAAGGTGCAGTACCAGCCACTCGGTTTTTCGTGGATGATCTTCGCCGACCGCAACGACTTTGATCGCCAGCACTATGACTTCCGCTACGTGCGCCGCGAATTTCTGGGCGACGTGCGCTGCCTGGTGTTCGACGTCACGCCGAAGAAGGGCACGGGCAACGGCCGCTTCCTGGGCCGCGTCTGGGTCGAGGATCAGGACTACAACATCGTGCGGCTCAACGGCACGTACGCGCCACGGCCGCGCAACTCGTTCTTCTTCCACATGGACAGCTGGCGCCTGAACCTGATTCCGGGCTACTGGGTTCCGGCTTTCATCTACAGCGAAGAAGGCGACTTCAGCGCTGGCGCAAAGAATCAGATGGCCTTCAAGGCGCAGACCCGCATCTGGGGTTATGACCTGAAGAAAGATGGCCAGTCCGACGAACTCACCAACATTCGCGTCGACAGCGTGCAGGACAACAGTCCGACCGCGCAGGACGCTTCGCCACTAGCGGCCGAGCGGGAATGGCAGCAGCAGGCGGAAGACAACGTGGTCGAGCGTCTGCAACGCGCCGGCTTGCTGGCTCCAGAGGGCGAACTGGACAAGATTCTGCAGACGGTTGTCAACAACATCGAAGTCACCAACAACATCGATCTGCCCCGCCCGGTTCGGACGCGCGTGCTGTTGACCTCGCCGCTCGAAACTTTCAGCGTGGGCAACACCATCGTGATCAGCCGCGGGTTGGTCGACGTCCTGCCGGACGAGTCCAGCCTGGCGATGGCGCTTTCGCATGAACTGGCGCACATCGTGCTCGGCCACAACCTGGGCAGCAAGTATGCCTTCAACGACCGCATGCTGTTCTCTGATGAAGCCACTTACCAGAACCTGGGCTTCAAGCACATTCCGGAAGAGGAAACGGCGGCCGACAAGAAAGCGATCGACCTGCTGAAGAACTCGCCGTACGCGCAGAAACTGGACGGCGCAGGCCTGTTCCTGAAAGCGCTCAACACGCGCGCCGCTGCACTGAACGCGCTACTGACCGCTCACCTGGGAAACAACATGGGAGAGGCTGGCACGGTGACTCGCATGACCGCGCTGATGACCTCGGCCCCGCAGATCGACTGGAACAAGCTCGACCAGATTGCGGCCCTGCCGCTCGGAGGACGCGTGAAGCTGAATCCCTGGGATGACAAAGTCGAACTGATCAAGTCGCAGCCGGTGGCGATCACGTCGGCACGCGACAAGATGCCGTTTGAGGTGACTCCGTTCTTCCCGCGGCTTATGCGCACGGGGAGCACGGATAGCACCAACACCAGCGGCAACGCAGCCAACAGCGCAGCCAGTGCGCCTACGACTGCCGGCAAACACGAAGTCCGCTAACTAGTTCACTCGTTCGAGGTTGAAGGAAGCAAGGGCCGGGACCGGAAGCAATTCCGGAAGTCCCGGCCTTTGTTTTGCTGGTGGCTGGTGGCTGATAGCTGGGGGCCACTGGCTCTGTTATGAACTGCAGAACCAGGTCTTTTGCAGAAAGATTCTACTGTGCTCCCAAGCCGTCACTCTTGTGGTAGTTCGGATACGCCGGCCGCTTGTATTGCGGCGTTGGGTGATCTTTCAGTAATTGCAGCACGACCTCGACGGCCTTCTCCAGTTGCGGATCGTGGCCTTGGCGCACGGCGGCGGGATCGTAGTCCACGTCGTAGTCAGGGGCGATGCCGTGGTTCTCGACTTCCCAGTCTCCGTTCAGACCATAGAGCGCCCAGCGCGGAGCCGTGACATAGCCGCCGTCGAGCAGTTCGGGATAGCCGCCGATGCCGATCAAGCCACCCCAGGTGTTCTTTCCTACCAGCGGTCCGATGCCTGCCTTGCGGAAATACCAAGGCAGAGCGTCTCCGCCGGAACCTGCTTCTTCGTTGATGATCATCACCTTGGGGCCGTAGATTGACATCGAAGGGCTGGTCCAGTCGGCGCCCTCGCGGGTCGCGACCTTGCTGCGCACGGGGCGGTTCAGGAAATCGACGATCCAGTCGGCGAGCTGCCCGCCTTCGTTGAAGCGCTCGTCGATGATGACGGCCTCTTTCCCCACCTGTGCGAAGTAGTAGCGATTGAAGCTGCTGTATCCCGCGCCTGCGGTATTCGGCACGTAGACATAGCCCACGCGGCCACCGGTCATCTCATCGACTTTGCGGCGGTTGCTTTCAATCCAGTTGAAGCGGCGTAGATTTCCCTCGTCGTCCACCGGGACGACGGTGACTTCCCGAGAGCCTTTGCCATCGGGGCTGGAACCGACCTTGAGCAGCACCTGTTTGCCGGCGGTCTCTTCGAAAAAGCTGTAGATGTTATCGGAGGCGTGCAACTCGCGGCCATTCACCGCGAGGATGTAGTCGCCAGCTTTCACATTGACGCCGGGCTGCGTTAGAGGTGCCTGCAGCCCCGGGTTCCAGTTTTCCCCGTCGTACACCTTGGTGATCTTGTAGCGACCGTTTTCTTGCGCGTAGTCGGCGCCCAGCAAGCCGCCTTTTATTTTCTTCGGCTCGGGATTTTCTCCTCCGCCGACGAACATGTGACCGACTGTCATCTCACCCAGCGCTTCCTGGAACAGATAAGTGAGCTCGTTACGGGAAGCGATACCGTCGAGATAAGGTTCGTATTTCTTCGACACTTTGTTCAGGTCGAGGCCGTGATAGTGCGGGTCGTAGAAGAAATCGCGCTCGATGCGCCAGGTTTCTTTGTAGATCTGCTTCCACATGGCGCGCGGCTCGACGTAGACCTCCATCGCATCCAGTTTGAGCGGGCCCTCGCCGGGCTTCGGAGGACCACTGCCGCTAGGAGGCTCGCCCGTGCCTGCCATCAACCACTGTTCGCCTTTGCGATACAGAATCTTCTCGCCATTGAACGAGACCGCGTAGTCATTCACTTCGTCGAGGAACTTATCCACCTTACGTTTTTCGAGTTCCCACTTGTAAATCGTCCCCCTCAAATTCTCCTGATCATCCTCCGTGATCACCATCGGTCCTTCGGCGATGAACAGAATCCCCGACTTACCGGCAGCCAGGTTCAAATAGTTCCTGGCGGGAATCGGTAGAGCCAGGATGCGCTGCGAGATACCGTCGAAATCGATCTTTACGACGACCGGCTCTTCTTTCTTGTCTTTGTCCTTGTCGGCCTCGGTGGATTTGTCTTTGTCCTTGGCGTCTTTGCTTTTATCTTTCGCGTCCTTGGAGGAGTCTTTCCCTTTGTCCTTGTCGTCTTTCTTCTCGTCCTTGCCTTTCTCTTCATCGCTCTCTGGAGCCAGCGGCGAGGCCTGGTCTTTCGCCAGAACCACCACGTAAATGCTCCGGGTGATGCGGCGATTGTTGCTGGACATGTCGAAGCCCACGGCAGCGGGGCCCAGATCGGTGCTGGCGGCGAAATACAGATACTTGCCGTTCTTGTCGAAGCAGGGATAAAGCGCGTCGCTCATGCCATCGGTGACCTGGAACGCTTTGCCCTGCTCCACCGAGTAAACAAAGACCGCGTGGAAATGGCTGGGAAGTTGCTTGGTGTAGACGATCCATTTACCGTCGGGCGACCAACTGTGGTTGAAGCTGGGGCCCTCGTAGTAGTCGCTATCGACCCTCACAGGAGTTCCCTTCTCCAGGTCGATGTACCAAAGGTTCACCCGCTTATCGCTGTAGGCAATCTTCTTGCTGTCGGGCGACCACTCAGGAGTGTAGAAGAATGAAGGCGGAGTTCCCAGGTTGACCTTCTTGATCTCGCCCTGGCCGTTCTGGGCGCGGATTTCGAGGCTGTACTCACCCGAGGCGTCGGAGAAATACGCGACTGACTTGCCGTCGGGGGACCAGGAGGGATCGCGCTCCGCCACCGCGGGCGTGCGCGTCAGGTTACGGATATCACCCTTGTCGGAAGGCACAGTGAAGATCTCGCCCAAGGCTTCCATCACAGCGCGAGCACCGGTCGGCGAAATGCCGAAGCTGCGAATGCGCTTGGGTTCGACCTTCACGAAATGCGGGCGCACCTGCGGGAAGTCGCCTTCGACGCGCACGTTCACAGTCTTGGTCTGGTGACTGGCCAGATCGTAAAGCTTCAAAGCGCCGAACTGCTCGATGACGATCGCGTCCGGTCCGGCCGACGCCGATTTGAAATCCAGGCCATCGTTCTTGATGGCTTCAGTCACCTGCTTGGACTTCGTGTCATAGGCGAACAGGCTGACGGCACCGTCGCGGTCGGAGAGGAAATAAACCGTGTCACCCACCCACATGGGATTGAAGTCGTTAGAGTTCTCGCGGGGAACCTTCTCGATGTGGGAGTCCTTGAGGTCGGCGATCCAGATGGGTGTGGTTTGGCCGCCCCGATAACGCTTCCATGCGGGCTGCCACTGTCCGTGCGGAACATAGGCTGCATGGGTGCCGTCGGGCGAAAGCGCGGCTTCGGCGACGACGGGCAGCGGATATTCACTGGGAAAGCTGCCGTCGACTGCAATGGAAAACAGCTTGCCATGGAAGTGGTAAGAACTCGATCGCGCAGATAGGAACAGAACGTTCTTACCATCGGCCGTCCAGCCCGCGACCTCGTCCTCTCCCGGATGATAAGTGAGGCGCTTAGGAACGCCTCCAGCCGCTGGCACAACAAAAACATCCGGGTTCCCGTCGTACTCTCCGGTGAACGCCACCCAGTTTCCATCCGGAGAGAAGGCAGGGGTAGTCTCGGTGCCGAGGCCAGAGGTCAGACGCCGGGCATCGCCCCCGTCGCGGTCGACGATCCACAGGTTGCCGCCATAGTTGAAGACGATTTGCGTCTTGCTGACGGCGGGCTTCCTCAGCAGGAGCGGTGGATTGTTCTGGGAAAAAGCAGTGGAAACCAGCAGGACGAGGCAGACGAAGCACTTGCGCATGCAGAGAACTCCTCGGAGTGACCGGGAATGTTAGTGCGGGCGCGGGCAACAGGTCAACATGAAGGGGTGTTCCAGGGTCGGATAAATGAACGGAAGGTTACGAAATAATTACCTCGGTACCTGCCGCTATTTATACAAGAATTCACACAATATTGATCTTCCCGTAAGAATTCGGTTGCACACTAAAGAGTGCAGAACTACCCGTTTCAATGCCTGCCGGGAGGTTGCTCATGCGCAAGTTGACCATCGTCTTCTTCGACGCGGGCGGAGGGCATCGCAATGCCGCCGAAGCGCTGAGGAGTTCTCTGGAAACGCAGCCGCAGACATGGAATGTGCGGCTGCTCAATCTGCAGGAGCAACTCGATTCGATCGACGTCATCCGGCGCGCTACCGGGATCCGCATTCAGGAAGGCTACAACCTCATCCTGCGCAAGGGCTGGACTCGGCCGACGCCGCAGCTTTTGGTCTTGTTGCGCGGACTGGTACGTCTGTACCACGGGCGTGTGGTCTCGGTACTCGAAAAATATTGGCGGGAGAACCCAACCGATCTGGTGCTCTCGGTAATTCCGCTATTTAATCGCGCCCTGGCTGAAAGTATCTGCCAAGCCACACCGCAGACCGCATTTGCGACGCTGCTCACTGACCTGGCGGATTGTCCGCCGCATTTCTGGATTGAGCCGGAGTCCGAATTTTTGATTTGCGGGACGGAACGCGCCGAGCAGCAGGCGCTGTCTACGGGACATGCGCGGCATCGGGTGTTTAGGACCTCGGGCATGATCCTGAAGTCAAAGTTCTACGAGAAACCTTCAGTTGATGTGGTTGCGGAACGGAAGCGGCTGGGGCTCGATCCCGAACTGCCGACCGGCATCGTGATGTTTGGCGGGCACGGCGCACCGGTTATGCTGGAGATCGCGAAACGCCTGAATGCAGGTCTGCAACGGGTTCAGCTGATCATGATCTGCGGACACAATGAAAAATTGCGCACCGGCCTGCATGCCATGCAGACCCAGGCACCGATGTTGGTCGAGGGTTTCACGTCCAACGTTGCGAACTACATGTCGGTGGCTGATTTCTTCATCGGGAAGCCCGGGCCCGGGAGCATCAGCGAAGCGCTCCAATTCCATTTGCCGGTGATTGTGGAGCGCAACCAGCGAACCATGCCGCAAGAGCGTTACAACACCGAGTGGGTCGCCGAGAAGCGCCTAGGCATCGTGCTGCGCAGTTTTGGTGAAATCGCACAGGGAGTTGAGCAGCTACTGCAGCCGGAGACGTTCGCCGAACTGCGCTCCAACGCTCGCGCCTATTCGAACCGGGCGCTGTTCGAAATTCCGTCGATTCTCCATGACGTGCTGGAACGGCATGTACCGTATTCGGTACCGGTATCTCCCGCCTTCACCGATTCGCAAACTATCGGGAGAGGGGCCGCCTGGGCGGGTTCGACCTAGACGAAGCTACGAGCTTTGAGTTACGAGCGCGGGAGGCAGGTCCGATCCGTACGTCCCGGCAAGGTCTGGCGATAGTCCGTTGCTACGAGCGATTTCCGCATAGAGGTGCCCGCTCTCGCGAATCGTTCTGTCCTGCGTTTCCGGATCCAACTTCACCAGACCAAAACGCAGATTCCACCCCTCGGTCCATTCGAAGTTATCGGTCAGGGTCCAGTGGAAGTAGCCGCGGATGTCGTGGCCTTCGCGGATCAGGCTGTGCAGTTCTTTGACCACGTTCACGATCAACCACGGCCGAATGCGATCCTGCGCGTCAGGAACTCCGTTCTCCAGGATGTAGATCGGCTTCCGCAGGGGCAGCACGCGCTCCACGGCAACGCGCACGGCTTTCGGATAGGCTTCGCCATAAGGGCGCTCGACGCCGGGATCTCCCTGCGGCACGTTCTCAGGGACGAAGATTCGTCCAAAAAGATGGGCAACGTTGCGCAGATCAAAGGCAACGTGCAGGCGGTTATAGACATTCAGGCCGACGAAGTCACAGGCACCCTTCACCTCACCGGCATTGCCGTCGAGCAGACTCAGCGGGAACTGAAGGTGCCCGTCCTCGACCAAACGGAGAAATGTTTCGTTAAACGTTTCGTTGAGGAGGTGGGCCACCCAGCGGTCGAGCATCGTAGCCACCGGATGAAAAACGACGTAATGCTGTGCCCAACCCACTTGCGCGTCGGGCTGCAGCTCATGAATGGCTCGATAGGCCCGAAGGTGGCACTGGGCAAGAACGCTGGTGACGCGAATCGCAGTGCTGATCTGGCCGGTTTTGCCCGGTGGGAATTCCCCCAGCACGTATCCCGAGGCCGCGTACACATTGGGCTCGTTAAAAGTGACCCAGCAGTCACACAACTCCATTAATGCCTCAACTACATGGCGCGTAAATCTGTCGAAGAGGGCGGGGGCGTCGGGGCGCAGAAATGCGCCCTTTTCCTCGAACCAGCGGGGATTGGTGAAATGATGAAGGCAGATGATCGGTCGAATGCCCCGCTGCGCCAGTGCGATCAGCAACTGGCGGTAGCGCTCCAGGGCCACAGGGTCCCATCGGCCCTCTTCCGGCTCGATGCGGCTCCATTCCACGGACAGGCGCAAGGCATTGATCCCAAGGTCGCGGGCCAAGTCGAAGTCTCGCTCCGCGTTCGCCCACCAATCGCAGGCGGCGCCACTACGGTCGCCGGACTTGATTCGGCCCTGTCGTTCCCAGTCGGCCCACTGGCTGTTTTTATTGCAGCCTTCTACCTGGTAGGAAGCGGTAGAAACTCCCCAAAGGAAGTTTTTCGGGAACTCTAGGCGCGAATTGGTCACGGGCTGGGTCAAAGACTCCCTCACACAGACTGCATTGTAGACGGAACAAGCGGATTCGGAACTACGTTGATGGCGAGGCATTCAACCTTAGGTAACTCGAGAATAACTCATTCACTCGCGGTCTTTTTTGGACCCTTGCCCGGCATACCGACGGGATTCTCGTGGGTTTTCTCCCGGAAGCCAGCTTTTATGCCGGCGGCCAATCCAACGCTTGATTCTCCGAATTTGTCTCGCACGCGGTCGGCGGCGGCCAGAGCTTGCTTCCAGCGCTGTTGCCGGTTGTCCTCGAGCAGGTCGATCTGTCCAGCGGGCTGCTCAAACGACGAGGCGTGCACGCCCAACAACCTCACCGCAGCGTCTTTCTTCCAGTTCTTGCGAAAAAGAATGCGCACCTGCTCGAAGAGTTCCGTGTCGAGCTGTGTCGGCACCATCAACGAGTGGGCACGCGTGATGGTAGTGAAGTCCTTGTAACGCAATTTCAACTGAACCGTGCGGGCATGCAGGCCGTGCTCTCGCAAGCGCCGCGCCACCATTTCGGTAAGCCGCATCAAGGTGGACTCGAGCTGCTCCTGCTTGCCAGTGTCTTCGTTAAATGTGTGCTCGTGACTGATGGATTTTGGATCGGTGTGCTCGCCGACCTCGGTATCGAACCATCCGCCCGCATCTTCTCCGCGAGACTTTCCGGCAAGGGCCAGCCCCCACTTACCGAACCGCTCTTCCAACACTTCATCCTCGAGACGCGTCAGATCCCCGACCTGCTGAATACCCATGGCGTGCAGGTTCTGCTCCATCACTTTACCCACGCCTGGGATGTCGCGCACATCCAGCGGCGCGAGAAATTTCGCTTCCTGCCCGGGGATTACCCACAGGACCCCATTCGGCTTCGCCTTTGCGGAAGAAACTTTCGCGATCAGGCGCGAGGCTCCAATGCCGATGGAGCAATTCAGTTGCGTCTGCGCCTTCATTTTCTTGTGCAGGGAGTGAGCAGCACGCAGGGGCGGACCATGCAGGCGATCTGTACCCGTCATATCGAGATAGGCTTCGTCGATCGAAGCCATCTCCACTAGCGGCGAGAATGTGCTTAACACCTCATAAACTTGCGCCGAACACTGCCGGTACCGCTCGGGGTGGCCGTTTACGAAAATCGCCTGGGGACAAAGCTTTGCCGCAGTGCGCAAAGGCATTGCCGAATGGACACCGAATTTCCGCGCTTCGTACGAGGCCGCGGATACGACGCCACGTTCATTTTTTTGGCCGCCGACCACCACAGCTTTGCCTTTGAGGCCGGGATCAAATAACTCCTCTACCGACACGAAGAACGCATCCATGTCGACGTGAAAGATCGTCTTCGTCCAGGAGGAAGGGAGGTCCATGCGAAGCACACCGCAGCCGGCGCTCTCTCCGGATTTTACCAATGTTTAAGATTGTCCGAACGGTGGGCGGGACGCCCACCGGACAGCCGGCAGGATGCCGGCGCTACTAGTCGGGTCGCGGTGGAGGACGGTCCACAAGAGACCGCCGCAGGACGTATATTAAGCCCCGATGGTTGCCCTCGCTTGTCGTGTCCGCTCGTAGACTTTTACGTATTCTTTCGCGGACGCGCCCCAGGAGAAATCCCGGCTCATTCCGTTGCGCATCAGGACCTGCCACGAGGCTTCGTCGCGGAATGCCTGTAAGGCGGCCCGGACGGTCAGCAGCAATGATTCTCCGTTGTACTCGGAAAACTTGAAGCCCGTTCCCTTGCCCGTTCGCGCGTCCCAGGGTTCGATGGTATCGTCGAGTCCCCCGGTGGCGCGCACGATCGGCACCGTGCCGTATTTCAGACTGTAGATCTGGTTCAGACCGCAGGGCTCGTAGCGGGACGGCATCAGAAACATGTCGGCGCCCGCTTCGATCTTGTGCGCGATAGCGTTGTCGTATGCCACCTTCACGGCGATCTTCTGGGGGAACTGCTTCTGCAGGCGCAGGAACATTTCTTCGTACTCTTTGTCGCCCGTACCCAGAACCACCAGAATCATGTCCTCGCGCGCCAACCGGTCCATGATTTGCGAGATTAGATCGAAGCCTTTCTGCGCGGCGAAGCGTGAGACGATCCCGATCACCGGCAGGTTGGCGTTTGTGCTTTTGATCCCAAAGGTTGCGAGCAGGTCCTGCTTGTCGTTGGCTTTACTGGTGAGATCTGCGGGCGAGTATTTTGCCTTGATGAACTTGTCCGATTCCGGACTCCATTCGTCGTAATCAACGCCGTTCAAAATGCCGGTAACGGTGGCGGCGCGGTTGCGCAACACGCCCTCGAGACCAAAGCCGTATTCCGTCGTCTGGATTTCCTGGCTGTACTTCTTGCTGACGGTGCTCACGTAATCGGAGAAAACCAGCGCACCTTTCAGGAAGTTGACCTGACCGAAGAACTCCATCTTGGAGATCGTGAACAGGTCCCAAGGCAGCATCAGCAGAGGCAGGATCTCCGCCGGGAATAGGCCCTGGTAGCCCATATTATGAATCGTGAAGACGGTTCCCACGTCGCGAAAGGCGGGATCTTCGGCGTAGAGCGTGCGCAGCATTACCGGCACCAGCGCTGACTGCCAGTCGTGACAATGAAACACCTGCGGCACTCCCAGGATCTTCGAGGCTTCAATCACCGCGCGGGAGAACATAGCAAAACGCTCTGCGTTGTCGGGATAGTCGCCGACCGGAGTTCCGTAGAGCGCCTCGCGATCGAAGTAGGGGGGATACTCCACGAAGTAGTAGCGAATCCCGCCGTTGCCGCCCCCAGCCACGACACTGCAAAAACGATATTCGTCGTCATAGGGGACGGTGATACTTCGCACCACGATTTGCGGGTCGGTAAGCTTGGTTTGCCGATAACGTGGGAGATACACGCTAATCTGGTGGCCCTGGGCCGCCAGAGCGCGCGGCAAAGCGCCCACCACATCGGCCAATCCACCAGTCTTTGAAAAAGGAACACCTTCAGAAGCCGCGAAGGCGATGTGCATGAGGACGAACCTCCCGTACAAGCCGCGGAAGCCCGGCGCAGGATATGATGAATAAGGCCGCAGTGAAAGCTGCCTGCACCTGGAACGCGGTTAAGCTCTGTCAGTCTATCTGGGCCCCTGAAAGAGGGTCAACGTGCCAAAGGTCGTATCACAGCGCGCAGAACGAGTTCGAAAGCCGAAGCTGGGACAGCACTTTCTGGTGGACGATTCGGCTGCCCGGCGCATCGTCGACGCGCTGTCCGACACTTCGCAGAGTACCGTACTCGAGATCGGCCCCGGCCGGGGTGTACTCACTTCCCTGCTGGCCAAACGCACGCGACGACTGATTGCCATCGAACTGGATCGTGTGCTCGCGGCGCAGTTGCGGATGAAGTTTGCCCTCTATCCGAATGTTGAGATCATCGAAGGCGATGTACTCGCAATCGACTTCGGCACTTTGTTCGGACCCAAACCCGGTGCGTCGCGGCCCGGCCTGATTCAGACTCCAGAACCGGTGCGCGTGGTGGGCAATCTTCCGTACTACATCACCTCCGACATCCTGCTGCATCTGTTCTCTTTCCGCCAGTCGTTCGACACTCTCGTTATCATGGTGCAGAAGGAAGTTGCTGACCGATTGTCAGCCGCGCCGGGCAGCCGCGACTACGGACTTTTGTCCGCTACGGCACAGCTTTATGCGAAAGTCGAGAAGCTCTTCACGCTTCCGCCGGGCGCATTTTCGCCTCCACCCAGAGTGCATTCCTCGGTGGTGCGGCTCACGATGTCGCCCAGGCTTGATAGCCTCGGCGTCCCGGAAGAGGAATTCGTCAAGTTCCTTAAGCTTTCTTTTGGTCAGAAACGCAAGACGTTGTGGAACAATCTGAAATTGCAGTACGGTGAAAAGTCCCTGCGCGCGGCCCTGCAGGAAGCTGGAGTAAAACCTGCGGTTCGCGCCGAGGCCCTGCCCCTCGAGAAAAAGGCCGCCATCTTCCGGGCACTGGCCTCAAGCAACGGTAACCTGTCCCAACCAGGCAAGTAGCCCTGCTTCCGAGAGGAGGTCCCTCATGGGCACGACCACCGTTCGTCATCCGGCTGTTGCCGGACAGTTCTATCCCCGCAATGCAAGCACTCTCGCTGCGGATATCCGCTCCTTCCTCAGTCCCACAGCCGAACCGTTAGACGCCATCGGGTGCGTGGTTCCGCATGCGGGTTACATGTATTCCGGACATGTGGCCGGGGCGGTCTACGCGAGGCTCGAGGTGCCCGCACGCTGTCTCCTGCTCTGCCCAAACCATACCGGCTTCGGGCCGCCGCTATCGATCATGACTGAGGGCGCTTGGGAAACTCCTCTCGGCACCGTCGCCATCGATAGCGAACTCGCAGCCGCCTTGCGCGCTGAGTTTCCGCTCTTGACCGACGATTCGGATGCACATCGTGCCGAGCACGCCATCGAAGTCCAGTTGCCCTTCCTGCAGACGAAACGCTCGCAATTCCACTTCGTTCCGATTGCAATTGGTACTAGGGAGTTCGAATCGCTCGAAGGTTTGGGAACAGCCATCGGGGAAGTTGTGGCGGCACAGAAGGATCGCGTGCTGATCGTGGCCTCGAGCGACATGAATCACTATGAGTCCGACCAGGTCACGCGCGTCAAGGACCACAAGGCAATCGATCAGATTCTTGCGCTGAATCCGCGGGGACTCTACGACGTGGTGACGACCGAAGACATCAGCATGTGCGGGTTCGGACCCACGGTCGCCATGCTCACCGCCGCCAAACGGCTGGGCGCCACGCGTGCCGAGCTCATCCGGTACGCGACCTCTGGGGACATCTCTGGGGATCGCAAGTTGGTGGTCGGGTATGCGGGGGTGGCGGTGTCGAAGTAACGATTAGTGTCAGGCCGTAAACGGATAACCACGAAGGACACGAAGGGAACGGGACACAAAGGAAACACTCGCGCAAGAAGAAGGGCGACCCGAAAGGTCGCCCTCTTTCACATCTGCTTGCTCGAATCTACCGTGGCCGGCTGGGTGGCGCGGAATGTCCGCCGCTCGAAGATCCGCCCATCCGAGCACCGCCGCCGCTGCTCACGTGTCCGCCGCCGCTGCTTCCACTGCTCACATGACTGCCGGCAGTGTTACCGCCAGTGCTCACATGACTTCCACCTGAGCTGGTTGCCCCGTAGTTCGGTGAGCCCATGCTGCGCGAGGGAGGCGCAGTGCGCACTGTGGCAAATCCACTGCGCTGCACTTCGTGCGACACCTTGCCCAGATTGCTCACTGTGCCCCGTGGAATGCCCAATCCTGCCGAGCCGTTCTGCACCAGCACACGCCGCGGAGGCCCACCAGCTGTCACGACCGGGTGTCCCACCACAACGGTAGCGCTCCCCTGCAGCGGAGGCCGTGGTGCTGGGAAACGGTTTGGTGGATTCGTCAATTGGGGCACCGTATACCAGCCGCCGCCAAATCCACCGGGGGCCCACATCCAGCCATATCCCGGAACCATTGCCCAACTGCCATAGCGATACGGCATCCAGCCCCACGGATAAGCCGAGACCCATGTGTAGCCGAAGCCGGGATAGAACATCCAGGCGCCGTCAGCGAACGGGCTCCAGCCTACACCGGTGAAGTAGGGTTGCCACATCATGCCGTAACCCGGAATGGTCGTGTAGCTTCCGTAATAGTTCAGGTCACTGACGCCGTAGCTATACGGATAGTTGTTGCTCGAGCCCTTGCTTGCGTACTCCTGCTGATATTTCGTTTGCTGCTTATCCCAGGCATCGAACCGATCTTCATCGATGTTCTTCGCAACTGTGTATTTGTCACCCGCAAGAAGGTCGAAGGTTGCCGAGTTGTTCTTCGATATGTCGACGGTGCCGGATGGACTCTGCACCTGCAGGTCACCTTTGAACACAGCAACGACCGCATCGGACGGATCAACATCCAGGCGGAAATGCGCGGGACGGGTAAGAGGTATGGTCTCGCTGCTGAAGGCCAAGCGTGAACTGATCGTCCTTCTGCTTGGCAAGATAGTTGACGTAGGCTTGTCCGGTGCGGAGGGTCAGAGTGGAAACGCGGCCCCCGGAGTCGCGCAATGCGAGCGCTGTGAATTCCAAGCTGCTCTTCGGCGTGATGCGCAAGGTACTACCGTCTTCAAACTCGATTTCTGCTCGGCCATCGTCTTTGGTCGCCAGCTTCATGCCCTCGACCATCGGCATATTGAGGAAGGCGTTTTCGTAACCCTGTCCGGTGTTGCGGTCGACCTTGACAGTACCTTCTACGCTACTGAGCCGGACGATGCGTACCTGCGAGTCGGCGAAAGCCGGCAGCGCGGCCAATGCGAACGTCAGGATCAGGACGAGAGCGATCGACGTGCCCAAGCTTCGCTTCGACATAGTGTCCCCCAACGACTCTCTGTTGCTCACTCCATTAGATCACGGTTCGGAGCACGGAGTTGTCAGGCTGTCAGTAACTTCCGGACGACAGCAGGCACCGCCCCGCCGGCCAAAAAAACCTGGGTTCCGTGCGCTTACCTACCAACTCGACTACCTGTGTTAGGTCCGCCCAAGCCAAATAAGCCTATGATTATAAACCCCTTGCGGACCAGACTACCGGCTCTGCGGCCTGTAAGCCGTCATTTTCGCAGTGTTTCCCGGTGCCGGGGTCTTACCGGCTGGCAGCCACACCACTGCCGTTCAGCAACCGTTGCGCGCGTGCCCGGGTCACGTTGATTACCGACTGGTCCGCCATAATCCGCTGCAGGATTGGCGCGACCGCCTGCACCTCTTCGAGGTTCTTGTCTTTCACCATCTGTTCCATGCGCTTGAGTTCTTCCTCAAGGGCCAGCTTCTGGTAGCGGTAGTAGTAGTCGAGCCGGCGGCCGAACTCGAGAGTGGTGGAAAGGTTCTGGAACAGTGTGGTGAGTTCCTGCACGGCCGGAATTGGAGAATAATTGTAGGCGGCCTTTGTGCTGCGCGCTCCATCTTTGTAGGTTAGGGTTTTGTCTCCGGTGGAGGCAATATTGCGCTTCCCGGAGTCCACCTTACCTTCGAAATACTTTGCCTTCCCAGCGAGGTTGAAGATTCGTTCGCGCGTTCCCGGGGAAATTGTGAAATCGAGATGGAACGGATCTCCCGGATCGGAGTCCATTGTTAGTTTGCCGGTCGAATCGTAGGTGGCGTGTCCATCGGAAGAAACCGTAACTGCATAGTGATCGGGGATGGATTGGGGAAAATCGAGCGAGAAGCTGACGGTGGCGACGGTTGGGCTTGAGGTTTGTGCAGATGCGAGCCAGGTCAAACAAAAAAGCCCTGACAACAGAAGCACAAGAGCCCGAGGTAAGGATGACCAAACAGACCGGGAAAGGATCATAGGAAACTTGAGACGATTTTAAGGCCTGCAGTCGAAAAACGGGGAGGCAATCAATCGCAAAAGGTGACTCTGCCGTTGTAGATCAGCCTAGTGCACTCTGACGCTGCAGTGTCGCCGCCGTATGTAAATGACAAATGGCAATCGCGAGGGCATCGGAGGCGTCCATCGGCTCCGGAGGTTGCTGCAGTTCCAACAATCGGGTAACCATTTGCTGCACCTGGTGCTTTTCGGCCCTGCCGTATCCCACGACGGAAGACTTGATGGAAAGAGGCGCATATTCCGCAACCTGCAGTCCCGCTGCAGCCGCGGCCAGCATCGCGACCCCGCGTACCTGGCCAAGCTTCAAGCGCCGACTTCACATTTACCGCGTAGAAGACATCCTCGATGGCGACCTGTTCGGGCTGATGCTGATGAATCAAATCAGTCAGCCGCTCGTAGATCCGATTCAAACGCAAGGGCAAGGGCTCGCGCGGAGAAAGTTTAATCGCGCCGCTGGTCAGGCAAGTCAATTTTCCGGCAGGCGCCAATTCCACGATGCCGTAGCCGGTGTATTCGGTGCCGCAGTCGATGCCAAGAACCCGCATGCTCGCTCAGTTTACTCGTCCTGAGCCATTACCGACTATTCTCGCGCAGGTTCGTACTCTTGCACCGGCCATCGCGCAGACTGAGATGCGTTTGACCTAGCAACAGCGGACCCGTCGTCCTCGACTCGCCTCGCTCTCCCGAAGGAACAGAGCGTAGGCGTCGCGGGACGATTTAAGCCCGTGTCGCTGGAGAAAGCGGGCGTAGGCCGACTCCTCGAAGATCTCGCCCAAGGTCGCGCGGATGATTTCGACCACGCGCCAGACTCCTTTGGGAAGCCTGGGAAACTTCGTCATCCCTGCTCCTCGACTGCGAATCGGGTCGCCACAAACGGCGCCTCGCGGACGCGGGCCTCGGCGCGTCCAGTCAGAACTCTCGCCCAACCGAGTGCCGATTCCAGCACGATCACTCCGACCAGCACGATCAGGATTCCCGTCACCACCGCATCGAGCCGGTCGTTGAAGATCAATCGCGCCGTAGCGGGCGCATTGGGCCCCGCCGCCAGTTGCTGTGCGTGCGCGAGAAAACCGACGCGCGGGTTGGGATCAAACACCTTGTGGTACGACGCCGTGAAAGTGACGGCCGCCAGCCAGGTCAGGGGTGCGAGTGTTACTGCCGCATAGCGGGCGCGTCCCATCTTAACGATGATGCTCGTGGCTACGCACAGCGCCACGATGGCCAACGATTGATTCGCGATTCCGAACAAGGGCCACAGAGAATTGATCCCTCCTAGCGGATCCTTTACTCCCTGCCACAGAAAGTAGCCCCATGCGAGCACAATCAGCGCGCTCGTGGACAGGATGCTTGGATACCAACTTGTGCGGCCCAGAGGCTTCCAAACGTGCCCGAGGGCATCCTGCAACATGAACCGGCCTACGCGCGTGCCGGCATCGAGCACGGTCAGGATAAACAACGCTTCAAACATGATGGCGAAGTGATACCAGATGGCCATCAGCGCCTGTCCGCCTATGGTGTGCGAGAAGATATGCGCCATGCCGACGGCGAATGCGGGCGCACCACCGGTGCGATTGAACAGGGTCTGCTCGCCTACGGCTTGCGCCAAGGCATGCATCTCCATTGGAGTCACGGCAAATCCCCAGCCCGAGATTACGCCCGCGGCCGCTTCCGGAGCTTGACCCACGATCCCGGCAGGACTGTTGATCGCAAAGTAGGTCCCTGGCTGCAGGACGCAGGCGGCGATGGTCGCCATGATCGCCACCATCGATTCGGCAAGCATGGCCCCGTAGCCAACCATGCGAGTTTCTGTCTCGCGCGATATCAGCTTGGGCGTGGTCCCACTCGAGATCAAGGAATGAAAGCCGCTGATGGCGCCGCAGGCAATCGTGATAAACGCAAACGGAAACACATTCCCAGCGAACACAGGACCGGTGCCGTCGATGAATCGAGTGAGTGCGGGCATGTGCAGGGTGGGACGGAGCGCGACGATCCCCAGGGCAAGCATCGCAATCGTGCCCAACTTCACAAAAGTGCTGAGGTAGTCGCGCGGAGCGAGCAGCAGCCAAACGGGCAAGGCCGACGCTGCGAATCCATAAAGGATGATCAAGATAGCCAGCGTGGGTGCCGTGAGGGTGAAGTAGTCGGCGATCGTCGGATTCTGCGAAACCCACTGTCCTCCCCAGATTGCGAGCAGCACGAGTGCGAAACCAAGGATTGAACTCTCCAGCACTTTACCTGGGCGCAAACGTCGGAGGTACACCCCCATGAGGAGGGCGATGGGAATTGTCATGGCAATCGTGAATGTGCCCCAGGGACTTGCCTTCAGAGCATTCACGACGATCAGGGCGCAGACGCCCAGCAATATGACGATGATGCTGATGACAGCCACGTAGGCCACGAATCCGCCCACGCGCCCGATTTCGTCCTTAGCCATCTCAGTGAGGGATTTGCCATCGCGCCGGACCGAGAACAAGAGGATCACGAAATCCTGTACGCAGCCGCCGAATACGGCGCCCATCAGGATCCACAGAGTTCCGGGAAGATATCCAAACTGTGCCGCCAGCACCGGCCCAACCAACGGGCCGGGCCCCGCGATCGCGGCAAAATGATGTCCGAATACCACCCACTTATTGGTACGCACAAAGTCTCGGCCGTTTTCCAGACGCTCGGCTGGAGTGGCGCGCAGAGAATCCAAAGCCAGCACCTTGGCTGCGATGAACTTGCTGTAAAAACGATAGCCCAGGGCGTAGGAGCATACTGCTGCCACCACCAACCACATCGCACTCAACTGTTCCCCTCGGCGAACCGCAATAGTAGCCACCGAAAGAGCACCAACTGTGGCCACTGCCACCCAGACCACTGCGCCTACGGGTTTGGACATCAGAATCGGACCCCGGAAATTGAGAGTAGAGCCGGCATGCGACCGGCTTAGGTTGCAGTATTGTGGCGAATCTGAGCCGAGGATGCAATTCCACTCCCAGGTGCTTTCGCGGCCCCGGCAAGATTTCGGATGTTCACCTACTGATGTCGTGCGGCAACTCCCGGAGGGATAGTCCAGATGAGATCAGATGGCGGGCCTCCAATCCGCAACCTAAGGCTTGTTCCAGATCGAGATCAAAATAGCTTCGGTGTACGCCTGCGTCTCTCGACAGGGGTTCAGTGATGATGGCATGTTGCCTCCCGGAGCACAGGGATTCGCAACCAGCGACTAGCATCGAGAGCCTTTGCTCCGCATCTAACTGGACGCGCCCGCCCTCGTCGGTAATCCGCAGCACCGTTGGTGGTGACCGGACGTCCGGTAGGCTCCGATCCGGGAAAAGTTGGCAGAGATTAAAGAATAACGATTTTCTCCGCGCAAGACTGGCTCAGCAATTAAATGGTAATCTTGATGGTTCCGACCAAAGTTTCAGGTTGTGGCTGTTCTTCCCAGAGTCCACTCTGGAAAATGGGCGGATCCGCACACCGAAAACGGACCGAGCGGTAGATTTGACAACCACTTGAAGGAGCATGCGATGAAGATCGGGATGTTAACCGGCGGCGGCGATTGTCCCGGATTGAATGCGGTCATTCGAGGCGTGGTGCGCAAAGGTACCTTTCACTACCAGGACGAGTTCGTCGGCTTTCTGGAAGGTTGGCGCGGCGTACTGGAAGACAAAGTCATGCCGCTCGACCTCGAATCGGTCGGCGGGATCTTGCCGCGCGGCGGCACCATCTTGCGCACATCGCGCACCAATCCGGCCAAGCGGGCGGATGGCCTGCAGCGCTGCACGGAAATTCTCGCGAAGCACGGCTGCGAAGCCCTCATCGCCATCGGTGGCGACGACACCCTTTCTGTTGCCCAAAAGCTGTTCCAGAACGGTGTGAAAGTCATTGGAGTTCCTAAGACGATCGACAACGATCTCGCCGGCACCGACTTCACCTTTGGTTTCGACACAGCGGTCAACGTAGCCACCAGCGCTATTGACCGCGTGCACACTACCGCCGAGGCGCACAACCGCGTAATCGTGGTCGAGGTCATGGGACGCGACTCGGGCTGGATCGCCGTGTATAGCGGCGTAGCGGGTGGCGCAGACGTCATCCTGATTCCCGAAGTGCCGTTCGACATCGACAAAGTGGCAGAACTCATCAGGCAGCGACACGCGCGCGGCCGTTATTTCAGCATTGTGGTTGCCGCGGAGGGAGCGAAGTTTGCGGGCGACATCCAGATGCACGAAGGCGCGCCCATCGTGCAGGACATCGGCAAAGACGAATTCGGCCATCTGCGCCTGGGCGGCATCGGCAATATCCTGGCCCGAGAGATCGAGAAGCGCACCGGGTTCGAAACGCGCTCAGTAGTACTGGGCCACATTCAACGCGGAGGCTCGCCCAGTTCGTTCGATCGCGTATTAGCCACACGGTATGGTCTTGGCGCCATCGACATGGTGCACCGCGGCGATTGGGGGCACATGGCAGCCCTGCGCGGCAATAAGATTGTCAGCGTACCGCTGGCCGACGCCATTGCCACCAACCGCAAGGTCGACCCCGAACTGATCGAAGTTGCCAACGGTATCCTCGATAAACTCGTCAAAGACAACGAGCCGGCGATGAAGTAGGGCGAGGGGTCGGTACATGTCCGCGGAAACAGAGCTTCTGCTGAAGCTGTACGCAGCGTTCAACCGGCGAGAGATCGAGGCCGTACTCAGCCAACTGGATCCCGACGTCGATTGGCCAAACGGCATGGAGGGCGGCCGCGAGCATGGCCGGGCCGCCGTTCGAGATTACTGGACACGACAATTTGCCTTGGTTCATTCCAAAGTGCAGCCAGTGAATTTCAAAACGGAAGAGGATGGCCGCATCCGAGTGGATGTACACCAGGTCGTCCATGACAACAGCGGCAAACTGCTCTCCGACCAGATGGTGCAGCATGTCTACACGTTTCGAGACACTCTGATCACACACATGGAAATTCGGAAAGCAGAAGAGTTATCGACGCAAACCGCTTGAGTCCAGCCGTAGCGATTTCTTCTTACCGTCTGAGTCTCGGATCACCACATGCCGGTGACTATCCCGCGCAAGATGAGGGGGATGCGCTAGTCCCCGGCGTGTCGGTCACATCTGCTTGTGACTCCTATCACATGAGCCTATGCAAAACCGCGCCATAATACCGGAAGAGCCAGGCCCAACGTTCCGGACCTGTGGGGAAGGAGAACGAACATGAAAACCTGGCGGGTATTGCTTGTCGTGTTGGCGGTGTTGTTGTGCACTTTGTCGGCTTTTGCCTGGCAGAAACCGGCGGATGAGCCGGTCCCCAAATACGACAAGACGACCGAGGCTACCTTCAAAGGCACAGTGGAAGAGGTCAAGGATCGCCAGTGTCCAGTTAGCCGCGGAATGGGTTCCCACCTCATGCTGAAGCAATCGGAGGGGACAGTCATTGAAGTTCATCTCGCACTGACGAAGTTCGTCACGCAATACGAGCTAGTGTTTCAGAAGGGGGATGTCCTCGAAGTTACTGGTGTCAAAGTGAAGTTCGCAGGGGTCGACACGATTTTTGCCCGCAAGATTAAGCGCGGCCACGACGAGTTCCTGTTCCGCGACAACGACGGTAAGCCACTCTGGTAGCCCCGAACCGACCTCGGCCGGTCCACGAGCAGCTCCAGCACGATACCAAGTCCAGGCCCTCTGCTGCTGTGAAGGCACCAACATCGAACCTCCTCTAAAGGATCCAGCCCCGTCCCCAATTATGAGTTTTGCGGGTAGAATCTCTTTCCCTGCCCATGCACAACCCAACCCCACAACTGCGGACGTGGCTTACACCCCGCCGCCTCCGAGCTCACGGTTTGCTGGTCGGAGTCGTGCTATGGTCAGCCTACGCCTGGATATTTGCGACTCCGGGCCTCCGCGACCGTAACGGACTTCTGAAGGGTACCGATTTCCTGCACTATTACACCTTGGGATTGCTGGCCCTCGAACACAACGGCGCCGATCTTTACAACATGGAGGCAGAATCCGCTCTGGCGTTGCAGCGAGTGCCCGACGCTGGACACTTGGTGTACGTCCCGCTATACGGGCCTCAAGTCTCGCTGTTGTTCGCCCCGTTTGCGATCTTGCCATACGCTTGGGCCCTGAGGTTCTGGCTGGCGTTAAGCACAGCGCTCTATCTACTCTGCTGCTATGCCATCTGGAAGACTTGTCCGACGCTGCAGTCGCTACGCGGAACAACACTGATTCTCGCGGTCGGCTGTCCAGCCTTCGTCCATCTCATCGTGTGGGGACAAAACTCAGCGCTCGCACTGGTTTGTTTCACCCTGGCTTACCTTGCGCTGCGCTCGCAAAAATCTTTCTTGGCGGGACTGGCCTTGGGCTGCCTGATCTTTAAACCACAGCTCGCCCTGGCAGCGGCTGTGGTCTTTCTGTTGACACGCCAGTGGAGAGTCATAGTGGGGATGATCGCAACGGCGATCGCGCAGCTGCTAGTGGGACACCTTTACTACGGCAGCGCGACCATGATGGACTATGCCTACCATCTCTGGCATGTTGGCAGCATTTACCCTTTGCTAGAACCTCGTCCTTACCACATCCATTCCTTGCGCGCATTCTGGGCGATGCTCATTCCATGGCCCGCGGTCGCCTTCGCATTCTATGTCACTACCGCGATGATCGTGCTGGGACTTACCGTGCGTTGCTGGAAATCACCGGCACCGCCTAGCCTGCGCTACTCCGTGTTGCTACTGGCCACTGTTCTGGTGTCGCCTCATCTCACGGTCTACGACCTGGTGATTCTCGCGCCTGCTTTTCTACTGCTGGCGGACTGGGCCCGTGCTCATCGCGAACAATGGCAGGCGCCCATCGTAGGGATCCTGCTCTACCTTTGCTATGCTCTACCCTTGACCGCTCCCGTGACACAGTGGACTCATCTACAGCTCTCCGTCCCGGCGATGGCTGCGTTGCTTTGGGTCGTACAACATCCACTGCCCGAGGCGTCGCTCGTGTCGAGGTCGGCCACTATTTAGGCGGGTTTCCCGAACAGAAAAGCTAGTGCTCTGGGAAAGCGGGCTGCCCATGCACCTTCGCTGTGGGTCGCACCTTCGGCTACTTCCACCACCAGGCGTTGCTGATCCAATCCTGCGCGCCGCAAGATCCGTTCCAGTTCCCGTACATTTTCTAGGGTCTCGGAATCTTTGTCCTCACGACCTGCCTCGCGTGTACCCACTCCGAGCGCGACCTTTTCCGGCCAATTTCGAAATTTGCGGGCATCCCGCAGGATTTGCTGGTTCGCTACCCACAGGGACGGACTCTCCACCAACAGTCGGCCAAATACGCCGACACCTGCGATCGTTACATACAGAGATATCAATCCCCCCAGCGACGATCCTCCTAAAGCGGTATTCTCAGGGCCCTTGGCAACTCGGTAGCGCTGGCCGACAAAGGGCATCACTTCCTTCAGCAGAAAGTCCGGATACTTCGTGCCCAGCGGCCGCAAGACCAAGGGACTCAGCGAACGATACGGGATGTATTCCTTGAGACGTTCGTTACCTGAATTGTCGATTCCCACAAAGATCATGGGCGGGATCACACCTAGTGCAATCATGCGGGACGCAGTCTCGTCGACTTCCCACTCCACGCCTGTAAATGAGGTCGCGCTCTCGAAGAGATTCTGCCCATCGTTCAGGTAGAAGACGGGATATCGCCTTCCGGAGTTTTCCGGCAGGTCGTATCCGGGCGGCACCCAGACCCGCAGCATGCGCTTATTGTGAAAGATGCGGCTGGAAAATTCGTGCAGTCGTAGCGTGCCGACCGGCGAGACGGCTCCCTCTGAACCGAGGTTAGTCAAGAATTCTGTTCGGGAGACAGTCTCTTCCATGGTGAGTAACAGCGCGAACGCGACAACGACTCAAGACGGACGTAATTGGTGCAGTCGAAAAGCCTGCGGCTGACTGCTTTTTCGGGCTTAGGACTGAACACGCCGTAGGGACTTCACAAATAACAGAACCGACAACAGTGTGATCACAAAGATCACTGCCAAAGAACTGAGACACAGAATGCACCACGCAAAGAGAATGTATTTCTCCACGTACGTCAGATAGAGTGCAAATCCCAGACCACCCGACGAACCTACGAGCAGGATCCCTGGAGTTTCCGCTTTGTCACGATAAAAGGTCGCGAATGCCAGAAGGGCCAGGTAGCCCAGAACGCCGATGAGGGCCACTGGGACTCCTGCAACCGTCGAGTACTCACTCCGATTCACAAGGTCGCAGTTGAATGACTCTCCGAAATCGCAGAAGGACGTTTTCGACTTACGGTAGTGAAGATCCAGCGACACCGAAGATAGCGCGACCCCCACGACCGCCAGAATCGCGATCACCAGATAGAGGCGCCGAGCCGCCAGACTCATTGAAGCGGACATCCCGTCCGAAAACTCAAATCCTGAAGGGGAATGACACCCTCCACCCGTTCGCCCACGGGCGGAAATTGCCATGTGGGAAAATGCTTGATCGACGCATCCGCGCAGGCTTCGCTCAACTTCGCCGTTGTCCCAGGCACGCCGCATTCGATGTAGGGCGCATACTTGAAGGAATCGGCAAATAATTCCTTCTGCTCCGAGCAGTGCGGGCACCACCACGCCCCATACATCTTGACACCCTTTTGGGTCAGGCAGCGCGCGAACGCGTCATACTTGTGCATGTGCTGGCGATACGCCACATAGTAGGCGCCGCCCAACACCAGCACGATCACGGCCCCGATGATCACCTTGCGTCGAAACCCTGGATCCTTTTGAGGCTCTTCTTCTTCCGCGACCTTCCGTTCTCTGCGCTGTTGGGACATGAAGGTTTTTATACCACGACGCGCAGTGCCGAAGGCAGTACGTCTAGCTTCCGGAGGTGCAAAGTTAGAGCCTCCCCATCGACCATCACGTCGATGGGACCGTCCAAATCAAACTCGATCTGCCGCGCCGCCTGCCGTTCCGCCAGTGGATGATTTACATGTGTGCCGTCGTACAGGGTGGAGAGATTGCGGATCAGGCCAAGGCGGCCGATCGGGCCCCAGCGCACATACTCGATCAGTCCGTCGTCCACCTGCGCGTCGGGGGCGATCATCATCGTGCCGCCCGTGAACTTGCTGTTGTTGAAGGTTAGAAACAGGCATCGACGACGGTCAAGCTCGCGTGTGTCGTCCACTCGTAACGGAAAGGGCCGCCTCCGGAGCTGTGCCAGGCGCAGGAAAATCGAAAGAAAGTACCCAGGCTCGCCCCATCCCGCAAAACTTCGGCAACGCGTCGCATTGACATCCGCAGCAAAACCCACACTCAGCAAGTTGATGTAGTGGATGACTCCATCTTTATGAGCCATGCGCAGGACGTCACAGGCGCGAGTGCGGTGCGCGAGCAGTGCCTCCATGGCGCCTTCCACGCCACGGTCCGTAAAGTCACGCAGGAACGAATTACCGGTTCCCAGTGGCAAGAATCCTAGCAACGGAGCCTCGCCGTGCTCGGCTTCGGGGAAAAGCCCATTCACTATTTCGTACGAGGTGCCGTCGCCACCGACAGCCAGAAAGCGCCGGTAGCCCCGAGCATAGTGCTCACGCGCGAGCTGTGTGGCCTCGCCCGGCTTCGACGTCTCGACTATTTCGAGTTTCAGTCCACTTGCGCGCAGACGTTCCAGGGCAGGGCCGACCAGCTTGCGGCAGCGCCCACCTCCGGCTGCTGGATTCACCACGGCCAGGTAGGTTTCGTTCACAGTTGGAGGATGGCCGCACGATCCGCAGTTTTGCCGATCTCTTCGGCAAGGACCGTGCGCTTGATCTTCAAAGAAGCAGTTCGAGGAAAATCCTTGTGCCAAAGCAAACAGCCCGTGATGCGCTTGAAGTCGGCCAGTCGCCGGTTGCGTGTGCTGACGTCCTCAAGCAGCGCAGCGTCGCCTTGCTGGTCTGGCTCCAGACGCAGCACCAGAAACAGCATCTCATTTCCGAGCTGCCGCGCCGGCCATACGAAGTTTGCCGCAAACACGCAGTACTCTTTCACCGGCAGGCCTTCAAAGACCGTCTCAATATCCTCGGGATAGATATTCTTTCCACCCTCAGTGACGATCATGTTCTTCTTGCGCCCAAAAAGCTGCAGATGTCCGGTGTAGTCAAACCGCCCAAGATCCCCGGTGAGCAGCCACCCATCGACAATGGTTTCAGCGGTCAACTCCGGGTCATCGAGGTAATGCGACATGACAGTGTTACTGTGCACCGCAACCTCCCCGATGCCTTCGGAATCCGGGCTTAGCACACGCAATTGCACTCCGGGGAGAGGGCGGCCCACGGTATCCGCCCGAAAAGGTTTGAAGTCGTTCAGCGTCAGCGCCGTTCCCGCCTCGGTAAGCCCGTACCCATTGGCCACGGGAATTCCGAGATCGTAGAAGAATTGCAGCGTCGAGGGTTCCATGAATGCTCCCCCGGTGAAAAAAGCCAGCAACTGTCCACCGAAAGCTTTGTGGACCTGCCCGAGCAGAAGCCGGCTGAGCTTGATGTTCGAGCGCCCACGGGTGAGCAACTTGTTCAGGGCGATCATCCGGTCCAGAACAAAACGCTGTGCGCGCGGCAACTCGTCGAACTTCGCCCGCAGTCCCTTCTCCAGATTCTTCAAGACCATGGGCACGAGGCTCATGTAAGTAATTCGATACCGGATGAAGGCATCACGCACATACTCAGGACGCAGCGTCCGCAGATGCACCACGCAAGCGCCGCATACAAACGGGCCGATAAATCCCACCATGAAATCAATGGCGTGGTTGGTCGGCAGGATGCTGAGGTAACGCACGCCCGGCCAGAAGGGATACCAGGCAGTGAGTGAAGTACATTGCTCGAGATAGTTTTCGTGCGTAAGCACGCATCCTTTGGGACGGCCCCCAGTGCCTGAGGAATACACAATGCAGGCAACATCGTCGCGCTGGCGGTCAATAAAGATCGGATCGCCTTTGCGGTGAAAATCCTCCCAGCGGTACGCGCCGCCCAGGTCCGCCCGCAGGGGGGCCTCGGTCACCAGCACGGTCTTCACGCCATGATTCTTGAACTCAGGAGACTGCATGATGGCGCGCCACAGGTAATACTCGACAATCAGGAACTTGGCCCTGGAGTGGGCCAGCAGTTGCAGATGCTCTTCCGCCGTCAGTTTGTAGTCCAGAGGAACCAGTACGCCGCCACAAAAGAAGATCGCATACGCGGAAACCAGCCATTTTGACTGGTTGGTCATGATGATGGCGCCCCGATCACCTTCGCGGTAATCCGCATCCTGCAAGGCGCGTGTAAGGGGACGCGCTAACTCTTTGAAGTCGGAATAGGTCAGGCGGGTTTTTTCGCGGTCGCGGTCTGCTTCAATCAGGCAGGTCTCGTTGGGCCAGTGATCCAGCGCATCGCGCAGGGCAGCCCCTAAAGACGGATATTGGCGCAGATCGAGCATGAAGAACTATTTCACCACGGAGAGACGGAACCATAGAAAAGGACGCTGTTAACCAACCTGTTACCCACGGAGAACGATTGCCGCTCGCTCGAAGAGACTTCCCCTGTCTGCATTGCGGCGTAGTTCCGAGCCCTGGTGGTTGGTCCTGTCGGCATTTTCACAATCGTGCCTGAATGCGCCCGGCCAGCGTGCGGAAGTCTGACACTCCCTGCAGTTCGTAATCAGGCAGCTCCACGTGAAAATGGTTTTCCAGGCGCGTCAGAAGGTCGAGCGCCTGCAGGCTGTCGATACCGAGCGTTTTGAAGAAATCGTCGTCAGGCGTAAGTTTTTCGCGACCAACTTTGAAGTGCTTGGCCGCGAGATTCAGAATTTCTTCCAACGTTTGCTCTTGCGTAGGCATATCTTTGCTCTTCGATGACAAGTCAGCCCTCTCTGACTCACGGCAAATAGGGCTGCGCGTCGGTGCTCTCCACAAACTTACGCAAACCTATTTCCACCGCCGGCTCCGCGAACAACTGACAGAATAGATCGATTTCCTGTTTCAACTCATGATACGGAATGGGCTTGATGAACTTCTTGGCCGCGATCGCCGTGCGCCGGTCGAACTTGCGCAACTGCGCCGCCGTCGCCCGGGCTACCCTTAGCGCTTCTCCCTCCGCCACCACCTGGCTGACCAAGCCCACAGCCTGCGCCTTGGTTGCATTGAAGCTGCGTCCGGTGAGCAGAAGGTCACGGACCACACCATTTCCGAGATCACGTTTCAGGCGCGGAATCCCACCAAAACCCGGAATGAGTCCCAGCCGCAATTCGGGAAAACAAAAGCGCGCCATCTTGTCAGCAATGATCAAGTCGCAAACCAGCGCCAACTCAAATCCGCCGCCGAAGGTGACGCCGTGAACCGCCGCGATGGTAGTCAGAGGGGCAGCATCGATATTATTCAACACACGATGGATGCGCTCCAGAAAATCGCGTACGCCTTCGACGGCTCGTGCCTTTTCCATCTCCTGCGATCGAAAGTACAATTCCCGCAGGTCCGCACCCGCGCAGAAGCCAGCCTGCAAAGTGCTATGCACGATCAGGGCGTGGGCATCACGGGCCAGTCCGTCGAGGGCACCAGAAAACTTTTCCAGTTCCTCAAGGGCGAGCAGGCCGATCTCATTGCAGGGCGAACGATGAAGCGCCAACTCAATGACGCCCTCGTTCAACACCCACGACATCGCTCGTCCCTGAAAATCTTTCACGTTCCTGGTCCTTCAAGACCGGCCTCTCGCGGCGTCCACAGCAGCCTTCTGCACAACGAGAGGAAGTAGGGCCGACAGACCAACGACTGACGACTGATTCTAAACCGCCACCTTCACCCGATACATATCCTCGATCTCTGCGCGCAGTGTCTGCGCAATGAGATCTCGACGAAGCTTCCCGTTCGCGGTGAGCAAGCCATTCTCGATTGTGAACGGTTCACTCCGCACATGAAAGGTCCGGATTTGTTTGTAGTGCGGAAGCTGCGGATTGACTGCATCTACCGCCGCCTGTGCCTGCTCTGACGTGACGTTGCCAGTTATGATCGCCGAAAGATACCCTTTGCCGTTTCCCACGAGAACCACTTGTGAGGCCGCCGGCAAGTTTTCCAGCACCTTTTCCTCAATCGGTTCGGGAGCGACGTTATGACCTGAACCGAGAATGATCAGATTCTTGATGCGACCCACGATCCGCCAGTTTCCTGTGGCGTCGACTTCGCCCTGATCGCCGGTATGAAACCAGCCGTCTCGTAGAGCCTTGCCGGTTTCTTCCGGACGATTCCAGTACCCGGGGAAAATGTTCGGACCGCGTACGACGATTTCGTCGTTGTCGCCCAGCTTCATCTCGATTCCTGCGATCGCGGGGCCCACCCGTCCAGCTTCGTAATGATGTGGATCGTCCAGCGTACAAATAGCCGTTGTTTCTGTGAGACCGTAACTCTGCAAGACAGGAATCCCGAGCATCATGAAGAATAGCTGGGTCTCCAGGCTCAGGGGCGCCGAACCGCAGATCAATGCTCGCAGGTTTCGCCCAATCATCTTTTTGCGGATAGTGGGAACGATGGCGGAGTTCGCCAAGGAAAGCCAGACCGCGTCGAGAACTCTGGGACTGCCTTCATGTTTCCGGGTCCACGCTCCCTTGGCGCGGCTATAGATACCCTGCACAAAACCGCCCGCCTTCCAAAGTTGCTCATCCACGGCCCGCCGCATACGTTCCAGCAAAGCGGGCACATTGAGAAAATAATCCGGGGCCGCAGTGCGCATATCCTGTGCAAGCTTAGAGAGATCCGTGTTCAAGGTGACGCGGCTTCCCCGCAACAGAGAAGTCATCAGCAGCATCCACGATCCGGCAAAGACGAACGGCAGGTAATGAAAAACCTGGTCCTGCTGCTTCTTCCCTTCCATGAGCAGGTCAAGTCGCCCATCGATGCACGCGAGCATGTGTGCGATGTTGCCCGCGTTCAGCACCACGCCCTTGGCCTCGCCGGACGTGCCCGAGGTGTAAATGATGGTCACTGGATCCGCGTCTGATAGCGCCGGTTGCGCAGTTGCGCCTGGCGCAGCGGTGAAAATGTGGTCGAAGAGAGCCTGTGGTGGAGCTGCCGGCCACTGTTGCGTGATCCCGTCGCGTAGTGCTGAATCTCCGCAACAAATGATCGCCGGAGAGCAATCCTTCATCATCGCGACCAGTTCCGCCGGAGCTTGCCGCGCATACAGCGGTACGACAATGAGGCCCTCGGCCATGGCGGCAAGATCCATCGCCACCCAGCGAATACCATTTACTGCGTAAAGGGCGCAGCGATCGCCCTTCTTCAAACCGCGGGCCGCGAGAAACGAGCGGGCCCGTGCAACCTGTTCCAGCAACTCCCGTCCGGTAATCCCGTTGATTCTCCCGTCGTGCATTTCCTGCAGCACGGGCGTCTCCCCGCTGCGACCGAGGCTCGCGAAAATGTCGTTGAGAAAGCTCATTCAGAAACAGCCAGATCGGTACGGCTTAGTTAGCTGCCACGGCTACATCCGCTGGTGCTTCGTACCGTTCGATCAGCTGGTGCAAATTCTTGCTCATTGGCGGCAGATAATCTTCCCAACTCCACTCTCCGGTACGTGTTGGAAACTCCGGATAGCGACGTTGCACTTCTTCTTCGAAGTGAACTCCCATCCGCGCCATCAGCTTCAGATTCCTCACCACAATCTTTGCAATGCCTGCTGCAATGGATTCGCCTTCGCTGTACAACTTGTCCAGGGCACCCAACAAGCGCGGCTCCAGGTCGACGTCGTCCACATTCATCAGCAAATCCTGATGCCCGCGCTCCCGCATGAGATTTCGGATTCGTTCATCCATGGTGATTCCCGCCGACGGTACCAGTCCCGGCATGGACGTCACAATCCCGTGATAGCGCGACGACGCCATCATGTGACAGGCTCGCAGTATGCTCACTACCTGATACATGTCGTAATCGTCAGAGCTGAGTACGGGGACGCCGCCCAACTTTTCCGCAATCTTTCGAGCAGGACGCGCATCCAGCCGCTCGGTGGCGACCAGAATAACGAACACGTTTCGTTTCTTGCGAAAAGCATCAACCGCATTGGCGATGGCGCTTAAGTACTGTTCGTAAGCCCGGTCTGCCTCCGGCACCGGAGTTGTGAAAGTACACGGAACGGTAATGGCTGTCCTTGTAGGCTCCGGTGAGATTGCGCGCGACCAGCTTGCCGACCGATGCTTTCACCGGCCACTCGAAGGGGTTAATCGGACACACTACCAAAACACGCGCGTTCCCATCCCATCCGACCTTGCGAAGAACAGCTTGGCCATAGTCTGCAGGCAAGGGTTCGAAGGTCCAGGCGGTATCGGTACCCAGTTCCGTAGGCACACCCAACTCGCGCAAGATGGTGCGCGACTCTTCATTGCGCGTGATGATCAGCGAATCCTTACAAAAGCGGCCGCACATTCTGGCAATCAAAGAATCCATGTGCCCGGCCTCGGCGCCGTAGCCCACTGAGAGTTTGTTCTGCGCCGCTGCGATGCCGAGCGAGCCAATCATCATTGTGGTCAATGCGTTGGCGAACTTGCTCTTGAACATGGACCCTTCGCAAGCAACCACACCATGGTGTTTTGGCACCTCATCGGCCAGAAAGGGAGGAAAAATCTGCGGTAGCAGCACTTGCTTTGTTCCCTGGAAGTAGCCGTGCGATCGCTCAAAGCTCTGCGTCATCACACTGCAATCGACGCGCTCGGCTCCCAGGATGTGCTGAACCTGGCGCAGCATCTCTTCTACGCGCACATCCGAGCCCATGTTGCGCGTGCCGTTGTAACCAGCGAATAGTAGCTTGAGCCGCTCGCCGGGCTGCCATGCCTTGCCCCCACCCATCATCCAGCCGATGCGCTTCGACTCGATGATGCTGCTGACCCATGCCTCCAGGACGAAATCCATCATGCGGCCGACCCTCCCGCCGCGCTGCTAGTGGGCCAAGGCTTAAAGTGATACGTGAAGTTATTGTCACGACTGAATTTCAGGAGCGAATAGCTGTACTGCGAAAACGGCACCGGAGCCTTGCCTAATTCCGTCGTCACGCGGGTGTTATCGAACACCGTGTTCCACACCAGATAGGGCATAAACACTTTCATGAGCGATGCCCCGTAAGCCATTGATCCCTTTCGATTAGCGATCGTGTTCACGGTAGCTGCAAAGGGCTTTTCCAAGAAAGGCAGGAAGATAGGCGCGCGTTGCTGCTGCGCCGCAGCTAATGCGCGAGTGACTTCGCGGAACGTCTGCGAGCTGGTTCCCGAGGAAAGGTGGTAGGTGTCGTACTGCGGTTCGGCCTTCTGATGCAAAGTTGCAATGGCATCCGCCACAAAATCCACATTCACGATATCGATCTTGTCACCGGGGCGAAACGGCAATGCTTTCAAGCTCGCCAGAAATACGAATGCTCGAACCATGTCGAACTGGGTAGTATCGGCGTATCGACTGTCTCCCAGGACGATGCTGGGCCGGAACATCGTGGTCGGCACATCCGACAACAGTTCGCACACCATGTGCTCACAAAATTTCTTGGTGCGCGCATACGGGTCATAATCCGAGCGATCCCATTCAATGGACCCGTCTTCGGTCACAACTTCGTTGTTACGCTTTCCCGCAACTGCGACTGTGCTCACGTTGCTGAAGCGCCGCAGGCCGTGGTAATAGTGCGACCGTCGCGCCAGCTGCACGACCTCGAGGGTTCCGCGCAAGTTGACGTTCAAACAGCTCTTTTCGGACTTCCGATTCAGGGAAGCCGCGCAATGCACTACGGAGTCCGTCGTGTGAATGAGTCGGTCGTAATCGTCGCGGTTCAAGCCAAACTGGGGCTGGGTGATATCTCCGCGGAAGATGCGAATCCGGGTCTGCAGATGCTCGTAGAAGCGCGGGAAATCCATGTGGAGTTGCAGCCCATTCCACAGCCGCACGGCCGCTTCTTCGGGACTCTTCGCGCGGACCAGCACGTTCAATGCGGAACCGTATGCATCCAGAAGGTTGGCCGCTACGTGCGCGCCAATGTACCCCGTCGAACCGGTTAAGAATATCGCCACGTGACTCCGTTGGTCCCCGTCTTGACGGCCACGTCACTGGCCGGCTCCTCGGTCACGTGGAGGGTCCGAGGCGGCCGAACTTCGAGTGGACGGCCCTCAATCAGCGGATAGGTCCAGCGGCGGAGGGCTGGGATGTGAACGTCAATCCAGTACGTCCACCAATCGAGCGATCGGGTGTCGTAGCCAAAGGTTTCGCGCTCCTCCGCCGGCAGCGCATACGACAGCTTCTCCACGTTATCTGCCACAAAATCATGCTCGTTGTGCAGGATGAATGGTTCAAACAAACCTACCAGCTTCTCCACTTTCTCGAGATTGCGTTCCGTGCGAGCGAGTGGGGTTTTCTTTAAAGGCAGCGGAGCCATGATCCGCTGGATCGATTTTACGATCGCTTTCTGCGCCGGCGCAGACATCCGGTTGTAGCGCGTTTTTGAAACCGGGATCGCGTCCATACGCAACCGGAGCCACGATTCCAGCCCTTCCTGCGCGCGATAATGCTTGCGATGCGCGAGAGATGTCAATTCGATCGAACGGCCCATATCGCACGGATTCGTCACAGAAGTCGCCAGTTGATACACGGCGTCGTTTCGCCGTTCGATCACGGCTGCGGCAATGAGCGTCATCCCCTTGCAAACTGAATCCACGGGAATGATATCCAACCGTTTTCTCTCATTGGATGGTAGTTGCCGGAAATTCGTCCCTAACAGATAGGACAACGAAGCTGAGGTATTGATTCCTTCATTCCATCCAGTGAACGGCTTCTGAACTGAAGTCTCGACGATGGCGGGGCGCACGATCGCGACGGGCAATCCCGCCCCACGCTTGCTGATGAGCGACTCCGCCAGGCTCTTGGTCAGCGTGTAGGTATTCGGCCAGCCCAGTTCTAGAGCGCGCTTTGCGCCGGCTTCTGTGAGGGCGTCGCGCAACCAGCGAATGCGATTCTTGCGGATCTGATTTTCTAAAGCCGCACCCTGAAGATTTTTCGCGGCATGCTCCTTGTCGAGCGCCTGCCGCTGCAGTTCTGCGGTAACTTCCGGGCTTTCCGCGTTGGCTTTCGTGCGTGCGACAAACTCATGAAGTGATTTCCACTCGCGCTCAGCATCGAAACCGGGGACACCAGCAGGCGTGTAGTTGGGACGTATCTTCTCGCTGACCCGTCCATCGCGTGCTCCAGCGACGTAGCAGGTTGAGAGGTGCAGCAAACCACAATGGTCAGAGGAGCGCACAAACTCGAGGACATTGACCGCCGCATCGACGTTGGTGGCCAAGGCATCGCGCAGGTCGGGATTGAAATCCGTCAGACCAGAGCTGTTAATAATGATGTCCAGATCGCGCCGCAGACGACTGGCTGTCTCCGGGACCAGGCCTAATCTATCTGCGGTGACATCGCCCTCAACTACTTCGACTTTGTCGAGCAGATATCGCGACAGCCCGGAGCCGTACCTTGCAAAGAGAGGATCAAAGACGGGCGACTCTTCCACCATTCTCTCAAAGCGCTTGGCCGCGGGATTCGATTTCTGCTGCCGGATCAGAAGATAAATACGCGCAACCTCCGGCAGATCCATCAACGTGTTCACCAGCCATACCTTGCCGATAAACCCGGTGACGCCTATCAACATCACATGCTTCCCTGCCAGGGTGGTTCGCACGGAGAGCTGCCGTGTCTGACGGTGATTGTCGAAATACACGACTGGACGATTCACGGCGTGCGCTTGCCTATCGACCGGAAATATTCCCGACTCGAGCGCCTCGACACCCGGCAAGTCCAGTTCCCGCACCAGTCGCTGCGCGGCCCGCTGCCCGTCCGGACCTGCGCCTGTGACGCGGGCGAACAGGCCACGCGGCCGGATGACCGGGGCAATCAACCTGCCCGTGGCCACGCCATCGCGGAACTCCAGGCGGTTGGCGATCACCCACTTTACGCCCAGATAGCGCGCCAGAGGGGCCATCACGTGATCCAGCCCCTGGCTGACCAAAACGATCTCGGCGCCGGAGGTCTGCAGCCGCTTAAGGTGCGTGACCCCATCCGGTTTCAAGAAGGGCTTGAGCTTGTATTGGAAGTACTCGTCGCCGAGCAGATCCAAACGATCGCGACTTACACCACGCAATACACTGTGCACCACTCTAGTGGCAAAGACGCGGTTGGCTGCATACAAGAAGGGGCGCAAAGCCGCCATCAAAAACACGAGACCGCGCCGCACCATGCGGGCGATGAAGGTTTGCGCATTCCAAGTGAAGAAGGCCACCGGCTGAACAGTCGTCAGGTCGAGCAAACTGCCCTCAACCCGCCAGTAGACTGCACGGGATGAGGTGGGTGGGCCGAATTTGTGCCTCAGTTGATCCAAGTAGGTATAAATCCCGACGTGCGGGCCTCTCACAGGAGGCCTCCCAAAAGGAGGCCAAAAAGATCTATTGTAAACAATAACCCCGAAAGGACGAAGAGGAACCGCGTCTCTACCCCTCATCCCAGTTTGGTAAACCTAGCGGACTCAGGTTGTTATCACTTCCTATGCTCGTACTTCATCAACATCGCCATCACGCCGCTGATCGCCATCGCAGTCCCTACGACGAGCAATCCTCCTCGGTACTGCCCGGTCGCATTCCGTACCTGCCCGATAATGCGAGGGCCGAAGTACCCGCCCAGGTTCCCGATGGAATTGATTAGGGCGATGCCCACGGCTGCGGCCGTTCCGCTCAAAAAGCTGGTTGGCATCGCCCAGAACGGTCCCATGATGGAAAACACACCCAGCAGCGCCACGCTGATCCCGGCAATTAAAGGTGTCACTGAGTTGGAATAAGCAGCCACACCCAGGGCCAAGGCGCCTGCAAAGGCTGGCACGGCAGCATGCCACCGCCGTTCGCCAGTGCGATCCGAGTGCAAGCCGACAAGTACCATGGCCACGGCGGCCGCCACGTACGGGATCGCGGACAACAGACCGATCAAAGTATTGCTGGCTCCGGACACACTATGAATAAGCTTCGGCAAGAACATGCTGATCCCATACGAGGCCATGGTCAGGCCGAAATACAAGACCACCAGCATCCAAGTGCGCAGGCTGAGCAAGGCCGACCGAACGTCGGATCCACGGGCCGCCACAGCAACATGCTCTTCTTGCCGAAGTGTGTCGAACAGCCAGCGACGCTGTTCCTCCGACAGCCAATCTGCGTCCTCGGGACGATTCGTGAGGTAGACCAGCACTACTCCTCCCAGCAGGATCGCAGGTAACCCCTCTAGCAGAAAGAGCCACTGCCACCCCGCCAGACCCAAGCGATGATGCAGATTTAGCAGGAGTCCCGACACTGGACTGCCTACTACTCCTGATAACGGGCCGGCCGTCATAAAGCGCGCCACGGTCCGCGCCCGCGCCGACGCCGGGAACCACGTCTTCAGATAGAGAATTACTCCGGGGAAAAAACCTGCTTCCGCTGCGCCGAGCAAGAATCGCAAAATATAGAAGCTTCTGGGTGTACTTACAAAAATCATCGCCGACGAAACCGCTCCCCAAGCCATCATCAGTATGGCAATCCAGCGTTTCGCCCCCACGCGCTGTAACATCAGATTGCTGGGAACCTGCAGGGTGAGGTATCCCCAGAAGAACATTCCGGCGCCTGCGCCGTAAATTGCGTCGTTGAAGTGGAGATCCTGCTGCATCTGCAACGCGGCGAAGCCCACGTTAATACGGTCGAGATAGGCGACGATGTAGAGGAGAAAGAGAAACGGGACCAACCGCCAGGTGAGCTTGGACACGACGGCGGATTCGAGGTCGAGGTGAAAGACGTTTGGCGGCCGATCGGGTACCGCTGTTGTTGTATTGAAAGGGTCCTGCACCCGAGGGTCTCCGATCTGACGGCTCCTATGTAGGGATGACTTGGGATTTATATCAGGCTCTGATCTGATGGGTAGAAAAATCGCGTTTTGCTCACCACGGACGGGGGACCTGCGCTAGTCCCAACCGGTTCTTAATTTCCGCGACTATCTCGCGGGGGGACGGTTGAATGTTCACTACAATCGCGTCCTGCGGTTCTTCCAGTTTCGCAAACTGATCCGCCAGGATCGTTTCGGTCGCAAAGTGGCCATGACGATCTCTTAGCCTGGACGCAATGAGCTCGTAGGTTCCCCTCAAGAAGACCAGCCGCACTTCCCCGCCAATGCCAAGCTTCTCGCGGTACGATCGCTTCAGCGCCGAGCAGGCAAGCACCACGTTCTTTCCACCGGCTCGCCACCGCAGGATGGCATCCCGCAGAGCCGACAGCCAAGGCTCCCGATCGGCGTCGGTCAGCGCGATCCCTTGGGCCATCTTCTGAACATTCGCAGCGGGATGGAATTGGTCCGCATCCACGAATTCCCAGCCCATCGGTGCGGCCAGCAACTCTCCGACGGTGGTCTTCCCGGATCCTGTGACTCCCATCAACACAACGATCAATGGCCGGTCCCTCTCACAAAATTCAGGATCTCTTCCATCATGATCTCCCGCCCATGCTCCGGCCGGTCCAAGTGGACGAAGTGCGTCGCCCCTCTCAGAACAACGACCTTCACATGCGCAGCGTGAACTAAGTGTTCCTGTAGCAACTCGCGATCTTGCGGGCGCGACCAGAAATCCAACTCGGACGCCAATACCAGCGTGGGCGCGGTAATCATGGAGGCATCCCAAAGCTGGCGACCGGTCGCAAGATAGAAGCTGTCCTCTAACGCCCCACAGGGCGAGCGAAAGCTATTTGGCTTGCGCGTGGAACTGGTCGGATCACTGGCCAAAGCCGCGGCAGAGTAAGCCCGAGCGACCTCCGGGTCTCGCCACTCATTCTTGTTCTCAATGGGAATACTCCGGTCCCAGACGCCGAACAGCGACTTCTCCTCATTTAGCCGGTAGGATCCGCAAGCCGACGAATTGAAATGTCCAGGATGATCTCGATCTTCCATATCGGATCCATGACCCATCAACGGATGCACCGAACTTCCGCCGTACAAACTGTTGAGCATGATCAAAGCCCTGACCTTGTCGGGAAACAAACTCGCATAGTATCCCGCCCACTGTCCTCCCGTAGCCCAGCCAAACAGCGCCACAGTCTGAACTTGGCGGCGCGCACGAATCCAATCCACCGCGGCCCCGATGTCCCGTGCGGCTTCGTTAGATCGCACCAGTGCCGATCGACCCGCCGCGGGCTCCTCCATCTCTTTGGGGTGTGTTGACGCACCGTATCCACGCACATCCATCACATAGACGGCTAGGCCGCGAGTGGCGAGATCTGCGGCCAAGGATCCTCCGGGCACCTGCAGATCAAACGACGCGATTCCAGGGACCCGGGCGCCATGGATCAGTAGAACGGCAGGTGCGCTCCGCGGACCATGCTTGGCCGCGACTTGACGGACAAATATCCGAATCCCATTTGCTTGGGAAACGAAGAAGTCTCGACGCACGACTTGGGCCGGCTGGGCGTTAGCGAAGCAGGCTGCGAATATGAAAATTACAGAGAGGTGGTAGCGCAGCATAGAGTCGGGATTGTCCTATATATACGACTAAGAAGACCACTGCACGCGCGATTGAGAATTCTCCCTTCAATCTCAAGACGAAACCGCCAGTCCTAGAGTCCTCTACCCTGAAGAGAACTTGGGACTGGCGGTTTCTGAATTTAAGTCTACGACAAGGACAAACAGTGCGAACTAAGCAGCCTTCTTCTGCGCTTTGTACTTGGCCCAACGCGCCCGCTGAGCAGCTGCGATGCGTCTGCGTGCTGCGACGGACAATACGCGCTTCGGCCGAACTGCACCGCCGCGCCCGTTGTGACCAACTTGCCGAAGCGCCGAGATCGCCGCCTCTACCCGACTCAACTTACTCTGCAGACTTCTCTGTTCCGCCACCAAAGCAACCACAGCCTTCTCTAAGTTAGCCATGTAAATCCCCCTCGCCGGAGATTCTAACAAACCTAAGCGATCTGAGTGCAGACAATCTCCCGATAATTCGACGAGATGAGAACTACAATACAACCTAAGGTCACATACGCTCCTTGAGCTCCCCGATGTTCTTCTAAGGTCACTACCGTATTCTCAAAGAAGTCCACGCTCCGGCGAGAGAATTTTTTGTCATTTCAACTTTACAAACAGCAGGACGAAGATCGCCCACACCCCGACTGTCAATGGAAATTGTGCCAATGCCGCATCCTGCAGCGGTCCTCCTCTCGGAAGCACGAATGTCAAAAGAAACATCGCAACAGCAGTCAACACTCCAATCGCCAGTTTGCCCTTCGAGTTCATAGTTCGTATCCTCTCGTGTTCGCCTGGCCCCCATTAACCTAGTCCCCGAAATGGTCGAGTGGCCCAGTTCAGCGCACGAAGTATATCCTTCACGTCAACACTCTACCGGCATTTGAAGAGCTGACCGAGGCAGGAATGGTGAGCAATGCAATGCCATCAGAGTCTGTGCCGAAGCACCTAACCCGTTTAGGGCAAGCCTTTATGAACGGGCCGGGTGAACGCTTGGGAAGCGTAGCCTTACGGGGACATGAACCTAAGTAACCACCGACCCTCCCCGGAAGGGCCATTCCTCCATCGTCCCCCTGCCCCTTAGCATGCCCCATATGACGCAGTGCTCAATGCTCGAAAACGCGCTTTGTAGTGACATCCTCGTTAGGTTGGCGGAGTACTACGAGGAAGATCCTGGCCAATTCGTACACTTACCCCAGCCCACAGTGGCCTCCTCGGTGGCGCGGCAGACAGTCGCCGAACTGAGGAACGAGGGCTATGTGGAGGAGGAAGTTCGCGGCGTGATTCGCCTTACCGCGCGTGGATACCAGGCCTTCAAGAAGAAATCGTCTCCTGGGCGCCGGCAGTGGGCCTAGGCAGCTAGGTCAGCTGGGTCATTCTCTCTTGCAGGAATTTTTCCCGGCATTCCGAGTCAGACTACTCCTACCCAGCCGACGCCAAGTCGACCGCACCTCCTTAACCACCCACCTTATAGCTCTCTCCTTAGGCACATCAGATATCACCGCGTTTCATCGTTTCCATCAGATGATCGCAGGAGCGCACGCACAGCGCCATGATGGTCAGCGTCGGATTCTGGCAGGGGTTGGAAGTGAAGCCAGCGGCATCCATCACAAACAGGTTCTTGACGTCGTGGGTCTGTTGAAATTGATTCAGGACTGACTTTTTAGGGTCCTCGCCCATACGTGCAATTCCGGCTTCGTGAACTGCCCAGCGGGGCGCCGATGGATTTGCGAATGTGCGAATATTTTTGGCGCCAGCAGCCTCCAGCAACTGCCCAGCACTTTCACCCATGTCCTTGATCATCGCCTCTTCGTTCGCGGCATTGGACATGTGAATCTTGAGCACCGGAATTCCAAAGTGATCGATCACGTCCTTGTCGATTTCCACATAGTTGTCCCAGCGCGGCAGAACCTCGCCGAAGCCTAGAACGTTCACCCCCACCTGCGGCTCTCGCAATGCCTTCTTGAATGCTTCTCCATAGCCGGGCGCGGCAAAATTGAACTTCAAGTCGGTGTCGCCCTCAAATCCGTATCCGCGCAAGAAATTCTTGGAGCGAGGTCCTTTCAGGGGGTTACGGAATCGCGGCACGTAGAAACCCGACCGGGCGCCGCGGACCTCCCATGGTCGGTTGCGCACCAAAGGCCGGGAGATCCCCGCTGCCGCCGCCGCTCCGGGTGTGCGCGGTCAGATAATGTCCCAACACGCCGCTGGAGTTCGCCAAGCCCTGCAGGATGTTGGTGGTGGCGGAGTTCAGAAGAATGCGAACCGATTCTTGTGCCTGAGCGCACAGGATCACGACTCGACCAAAGACTTCGCGAGTTTCCCGCGTGTTGCGATCGACATAGGACACTCCCCGCGCTCGATTACTGCCCGTGTCCATCAAGACTTGGTGGACCATAGCATTCGATATGAGGGTGCAGTTCCCCGACTTCACGGCATCGGCCACCGTGGTAAACGCCGAGTTGAAGTAGGAACGCGACTGGCAACCACGCTCGCAGGGACCGCAGTAGTGGCACGCGGATCGACCTTTCAGAGGATGAGTGAGATTGGCCGAACGGGTGGGCGTGACTGTCCATCCCAGCTTTTCCTTTGCCCGATTGCGAAGCAAGACCTCCTGGCAGGTAAGAGGCATGGGCGGCTGGAATTTCCCATCCGGCAATTCGGCAAGGCCTTCGGCCTGTCCACAGATGCCGACATATTCCTCAACCAGGTCGTAGTAAGGTTCGAGGTCTTTGTAACTAAGCGGCCAATTTTCTCCGTGGCCGTCGTGACTGGCAGCCTTCAGGTCGAAGTCACTGAATCGCAACGACACTCGTCCCCACACATTGGTGCGCCCGCCCGTCATGCGAAGACGCCCTAGCCAATGAAAAGGCTTGTCGGCGGGAGTTGTGTAGGGCTCTTCGAGATCGTTGCAGAACCATTCGTAGTTGTACTCGGTGCAAATGTCGAATTCGGACTGGATGGGGCGGGTCTTGCGAACGATTTCCGGTGCGAGGTTGTGGTACTTCAATTCAAATGGCGGTTTGTGCTCGGTGAAGTTGCTGGAGGATTGCGGACGTCCCGCTTCAAGCAAGGCGACTTTCAGTCCTGCCTCGGCCAGCCGCTTGCAGGCCCAACCACCGGAGGCTCCTGAGCCAACTACCAACACGTCGAACGATTGACCCTTAATATCGCTCACTTAGCCACCGGTCACACATGATAAGAGAGTAGATTACGTTCATCTTTAGCGATGCCCTTCCGGGTGCGTGCACTCCGGGGGAGCATCAAAATAGTTCTCCTCGGTCCACCCCAACTCCCGCATGCCGGGTTCCGAAGAGTAGTAAGCTCCCACGATCCAACCCTTCAAATTGTCGAAGTGATCACGGAGAGTCGCGCCCGGAATTGGTGCTCTTTCATCGGCATCGGTTGAAGAATCGCGATCGCTCACGACCTTCGCCGATTTTGACGTCGAGCAGATGTTCAGAAGTTCATCCTGGTGCATCGTGTCAGCAGACTTGAAAGGGCGGTTGAAACGCTTCTGCGACTCGGCATCGATGGCCGCGATCGCCGCTACGAAATTTTGCCGGTTTTCCGCTGTCTCCACCGTGAGAAGGAGGTCGATCAGGCGATTCACTTGGGTTTCGGTTGAACCGGGAAGAATGCGTGCGGACAGAATAATGAGCGTTTCATTCTGGTCAACGGTGAGGACCGCCGGCGACCAGTCACCGGCAACTTTCTCGGCTGCATCGAGGAGGAGCTCAGGATGCGACAAGTGTTTGTGAATCGGATGGGCCTCGGCAAACTGTGCGCCCGCAAGCACAGCGGCCAGCGCCCCGAAACTTTTTTTAAATATTTCCCGTCGGGTGAAGAACGGATTGGACTCCGCCCGCGTTGGAATGACTCGCAGCTCTTTCATGTGCATGAGTTGAAGTTCGGTTCAGCCAACCTGCCCCGCAAGCTCTTTCGCATCCTACTCCGGTGGGACAAAAATGCTGTAATCAGGGCATTACCCCGATGTCTTGATTCTCCGGAACGATACGCCAGTAAGCCTGGTGTCCGATATAGTCGTCATCCGGGAGGTTCGCGATGATCAGCCGACGGAGCTCGAGCGGCTTGATCGACCCCTGGATCTTATAGGCAACTGTTCCATCAGGCCGAATCAACATGCTGTAGGGGACGGCTGCATTCCATTCTGAATCAAACGCGGCCATCAACGGATAGATATCCGTCGAGCCTAGCAGTAGATTCTTGCTGGTTGCGTGCTGCTTCTGAAGTGCCGCCAGAACGCCCGGTTGTTCATCAGGATAATTGATACTCACGGTCACCAGGTCGAAGGCGCGGTGGCCGTACATCCGGTACATGGTCTCGAGTTCCGGCAACTCTTTGAAACAGGGGCCACACCAGGTCGCCCAGAAGTTGACCAGTACAAGTTTTCCCGTGGAATTCTTGCGGAGAACCTTGAGATCCTCGGCACTAGCCGGTTTGACGCTGACAGGGCGCGCTTCGATCTCGGCCAGTTCCTCCTTGCTTCCCTCTTCTTTATAGATCCATTTCGTCGAACAACCGACTGAGGGAGTCTTGGCAGCCGGCACTGCCTTCCCGGCAAGAAGCGCATCGAGCGCGTTGCGCGCATCGCGCACTGTGACTAATGGCTCGCGCGGATTGTTGTCAACGCGGCCCTCATAGCGAAGCTTTCGTTCTGCATCGAGAATAAAGAGATGCGGCGTCGCCGTCGGACCATAAGCCCGGGCGACCTTCTGCGTTTCTCCATCGTAAAGATAGGGGAAGTTGAACTGACGGTAGGCGGCACGGACCTTCATCTCCTCGAAGGAGTCGCCAACATCCGTGTAGCCCATCTCATCCAGACGAACTGCGGCAGGATTGTTGGGCTCGATCGCGACCAAGGTCACACCACGGTCACGGTAATCCTCCGCAAGCTGTTTGATTCGGCCCTCGTAGAGTTGCGCTGTCGGACAGTGATTGCAGGTGAAGGCCAGCACGAGGATTTTGCTCGCGGCGTAGTCCTTCAGGCAGTGACTTTGGCCGTCAATCCCCGGCAGACAAAAATCTGGAGCGGCCGCACCCACCGCCAATGTGGGTGGACCTCCCTCATCACAAAACGCGGGGACGACAAGGACAAACAAAAAGAGCGCGAAAAGAAGACGACGGAACATGCTTCAGGCTCCGACTTGAAAAATGGCACGAAGTTGACGAAGGGAATGCGGCAGCAGTGTACCGCTAGTCTGAGCGGATACCAATAGATTACTATTAAATCGTTTTATTCCAACATATGGCCTCCAAATTGAACCTGAGATTTGTCGCTCTGAAGTCCACGTCTTTTCTCGTTTGCGTTCAGTTAGCATTCCTCTACGCGCCATCCGCTACGGCCCAAGCAGGACCTGCGAGCAAAGCCTCATCGACTGGACTCGTGCGGGTGGATACAAACCCGGCTCACGTACTGAACTCGTTCGACCCGGATCGCGCACTCGGCAGTTCGATCGACGTCCTGTCGCGGACGGGCATCGACAAGGTCTACTCTCCGCATATCGTCCAAGAGTCGCTTTCAGCGGGCTGGGGACCGATCACGTATCGCAACAACACCGAACTTCGCATGGCGGCCTGGCACTGGACGGAGAACGGAAGCTGGAGCGATCCGGTCCACAAGAGCGGGTACTTTACGGGAAGCAGCGAACTCAAGGAGCCCGTGCGCTACATCCTGGCGTACGCTCTACCGCATCGTGGTTTTTCAACCAGCGGCGATCGTCCTCTGCAGGGCCCCAATCTTACCTACTGGAAGAGCAATCCGTACCTGAGCAGCAAATTCACTGGGGAGAGTGACTCGCTTCATCCGCAGTGGGTAGTCGTTGACCTGCGCTCGCCGAAATCGGTGAACGCTATACACATTGCCTGGGCGAACCCTTACGCTGCGACTTACCAGGTTGAGTACTGGGTGGGCAAGGATGCCCTCGACTTCGATCGCGGGCCGGAGGGTGAATGGAAGATGTTCCCGTCCGGTTCGGCGAAAGGCGCACAGGGTGGCAAGGTCACGATCACACTGTCGGAGGCCCCTATTTCCACGCAGTTCTTACGCGTGTTGATGACCGAATCCTCGAACACCTGCGATATGCACGGGTCAGAGGATGTCCGCAACTGCGTAGGCTACGCGATTCAGGAGATTCAGGCGGGCACCGTGGATGCGAATGGAACATTCACGGAGGCAACGCAGGACGCCACTTCCGCGACGCAGCCGACGTACACTTCCTCATCAATCGATCCCTGGCATTCCGCAGCGGACGTGAACGCCACGGGAGCCTACCAGCACAGCGGCTTCGATCTATTCTTTACCAGTGGACTCACGAACAATCTCCCCGCAATGATTCCGGTGACCATGCTGTACGGCACGCCCGAGGATTCGGCTGCCCAGATCGCATACATTGAAAAGCGAGGCTACCCGGTCTCCTACGTCGAAATGGGCGAGGAGCCGGACGGCAAGCACGCCATGCCCGAAGATTATGGCGCTCTTTACATTCAATGGGCGAATGCTCTTCATAAGATCGACCCGAAATTGAAGTTCGGGGGACCGATCTTCGAAGGTGTGAACGAAGACATTCGAGTATGGCCCAATGCGCAGGGACGCACGTCGTGGATGGGACGCTTCGTCAGTTACCTGAAGTCGCACGGCCACCTCGCCGATTTGGCGTTTGTGTCGTTCGAACACTACCCCTTCGAGCCCTGCACCATCACCTGGAAGTCGTTGTACACGGAACCCCAGTTGATGAAACACATTCTGCAGGTGTGGCGAGACGACGGCATCCCGAAAGATGTTCCGCTGATGGTCACGGAAAATCACCTCGCGGCCGGACTTACGGGACCGATGAGCACGATCTTTGCAGCGGTCTGGCTCGCGGACAATGTCGGGTCTTTTTTCGAGGGAGGCGGCGCGGCTTTCTATCACTCCCCGATTCAACCGCAGACGGTGCAGGACAGCTGTCTCGGGTGGGCGAGTTGGTCGAACTTCGTGACCGACGCTGACTACAACATTATTGGCTACACGTCTCTCTACTTTGCCGCTCAGCTGATCAACAACGAGTGGGCGCAGCATCGCTCAGGGATCCACCGGATGTTCCCATCTTCAGTGGATTTGAAGGACAACGAGGGAAATGCCCTGGTGACGTCCTATGCCCTTCGTCGCCCCGATGGGAACTGGTCTCTGTTGCTAGTGAATCGGGACGAGTCGGACTCTCATTCCGTGCGGGTTTCATTCAATAATCTCGCCGGCAAACGTACGGGCTTTTCCGGCCCGGTGCGGATGGTGACTTTCGGCAGTGAGCAATACGTGTGGAAGAGTGAGGGGCTGAGCAGCCACGCCGACCCGGATGGGCCCGCAATTGGAACAACGATCACTGCAAGCTCGCAGACCACGTTCACCCTGCCGAAGGCCTCGATCACGGTAATACGAGGTAGCGTGAACGGGCTCGGAAATTGAGGAATCGCGTAAAATCTTGCCGGGACAAGCCATGAACCCACTAGCAGAACAGGTCACGACGACGCTGCCCGCGAGGTACTACACCGATTCTGGTCTCTTCAAGGATGAGGTCGAACGCTTTTTCTGCCAGACATGGATTTGCGCGGGACGCGCAGATCAGATCAAAAACGCTGGCGACTACTTCCTGCGCGAAATAGCCGGTGAAAGCATCATCCTGACACGCGACGACGATGGTTCCGTGCGAGCCTTTTTCAATGTTTGCCGCCATCGTGGTACGCGGATCTGTGCGCAGAGTGAGGGCCAGTTCGCCAGGCGTATCCAGTGCGGCTACCACGGCTGGACTTACGGCTTGAACGGTCGCCTCATTGGCGCCCCTCACATGCACGAAGGTTTTTGTCGGGAAGATTTTGGCTTGAACCCTGTACATGCCGATATATGGGACGGAAACATCTTCATAAGTCTGAGTGCCCAACCGTCCCCGCTGGCAACGCAGTTAGCAGACCTACCGCAGAAGTTCGCCAACTGGAGAATGGGTGACCTGCGCCGCTACCAGCGCAAGGAATACACCGTCAAAGCGAACTGGAAGCTGATCGTGCTGAACTATAACGAGTGTCTGCATTGTCCCGTCTTGCATCCGGCACTCAGCGCGATCACCAACTATCTCTCGGGTGACAACGATTCGCCCCATCAGTCCTATATCGGTGGTTCGATGGAGTTTCAAGGTGGCGCGGAGACGATGAGCGTTGACGGCAAACGCCGGCGCGACTACCTGCCCGGATTGACCGATGCGGACCTAAAGAAGGTTTACTACTACGCGGTATTCCCCAACCTGTTCCTGAGCCTGCACCCCGACTACGTGATGACGCACACACTATGGCCGCGGGCCGTCGATCGTACGGATGTCATATGCGAATGGCACTTCCAGCCTGAAGAGATGGCGAAGAGTGACTTTGTGGGATCGGACGCGGTCGAGTTCTGGGACATGACGAACCGTGAGGACTGGCGGATTTCCGAGCTGTCGCAGGCCGGAATCAGTTCGCGCGCCTACAAGCCCGGACCATATTCGCGTTGCGAGAGCTTACCGGCTGCGTTTGACAGGATGATTCTGGAACGAGAACAAAGGGATCGTCGCTGACTCGAACGTCATTTACTTCGAAAGCCTCACCAGTCCATCGGCAGGCCCACGTAATTCTCCGCCAGCGACTGGGATGCCGCCCGTGAGCTTGTCACGTAGTCCAGCTCCGCTAGCTGGCGGTGATGGTCGAACGGATTCTCACCGGGGAAGCGATGAAGCATCGAGGTCATCCACCAGGAAAAGCGCTGCACCTTCCAGACGCGGCGCAGGCAGACTTCGGAATACTCATCCAACCGGTCAAACCGGCCGGTGGTATAGAAGTCTTTAAGAGCGCGGGCAAGGACACGCACGTCCGCGACTGCCAAATTGAGTCCCTTGGCGCCGGTCGGTGGAACGATATGGGCGGAGTCGCCCGCGAGGAATAATCGGCCATAGCGCATAGGCTCGACCACAAAACTGCGCATGCCGGTCACACCCTTTTGCAGAATGGGCCCCTTCGTAAGTTTCCAGCCATTGCAGGCGAGCCGAGTTTCCAGTTCCCCCCAGATTTTTTCATCGGACCACAGGGAAATATCTTCATCAGGTTCACATTGCACATAAAGGCGGCTGATTTGCTTGCTTCGCATGCTGAGCAATGCGAAGCCGCGATCATGGTAGGTGTAAATCAACTCATCAGAAGAAGGCGGCGCCTCTGCCAGGATCCCCAACCATCCAAACGGGTATACGCGCTCATAAGTGTTAAGCTCGCCCCCCGGAATACTGGGGCGACATGTGCCGTGAAATCCATCACACCCGGCGATGAAATCGCACGTCAACTCGTAGTCTTGCCCCTCTTTGCGATATCGAATTTTCGGCGTGCGGCTGGTGAGATCGTGCACGCTGACATCCTCAACCTCGAACAGGATCGGACCACCGGAGGCAAGGCGCGCATTGGTCAGGTCCTTTACGACCTCATGTTGCGAATAGATCGTGATTCCCTTGCCCGCCCGTGAGTTCCTGAAAATCGATGCGATGCCCCTTTCCGTTAAAACGCAATTCAATCCCGTAATGGACCAGACCTTCGTGTTTCATACGCGCGCCCACACCCATCTCGGCGAGCAAGTCGACAGTTCCCTGCTCCAACACCCCCGCACGCACGCGTTCCTCGACGTACTGACGGCTGCGATTCTCGATCACAAAGGATTCGATCCCCTGCAAGTACAAGAGGTGCGACAGAACCAGACCGGCCGGTCCGGCTCCGACGATGCCAATTTGAGTACGCGAGGAGACAGGCATGGGATCGCTAGTTCATCAGCAAGAAATCGGCGGCGGCAGACGGGAGTTTTCGCCTTTCTCGGCTTCCGTCAGACATCCTTTGCCGGCAAGCGTTGCGTGGTTACCGAATTGTGGGAGGATAACGGGCTGAATTTATTGGCACCGACTTCCGCCTAAAACTGCCAAAAGGCTTGGGCGTCACTTCTCCTGTATTGATTCTATATACCTGTTGATGTTTGTTATGCGCTGCTGAACCTCTGCTTCATGCCCGCCGCTCATCCGCCAGAAGATCCGTCCCCACACTGGCATTTCCTTGTTGCCGTGCGCTGCAAGCTCAGCCTGCCCAGTAAGGACGCTCGATACTTTCATGACAGGATATTTTCCGTCATTTTTCCTGGCAAGCACGGTCAAGTCCGCGGGCGCCACCTTCAGCGCGGGTGTCGCAGGACCATTGCCCTTGCCGTCCTTGCCGTGACAGGCGGCGCAATAGCTCACGTACATGTCCCTGCCCGACGCGGGCGAAGTGCGCGCGGCCGGAGCGTGTTTGATCTCCGTCGTTTGCTTCTTGCGCAGCGGCGAACTCCTCAGCATGAACTTCCCACGAAGTGGGAGTGAAGGCCTGCCCGTGACCACATGACGATGGAAAAGATACCATTGCAACACACGACTGCGAGAGTTTTCTTACTCCAACATGAGGCGTATGTGCCCGGAAAAACCTGCCTCACCTCTAGGGTCTCTCGGAACGTAAACTTAGCCGACGGCCGAAGCTGTCACGGATTAGACATTCAGTTTTAGGCCTTCTGACTAGGGAACCAGGAGACCGGCGGGAGTTGGTCAATTTACTATGGATGATCGGAGAGGAAAGCGAAGAGTTCGTATGACGCGAGAAGAAATCCGACTATCAGAATCCGGAGCCCGGAGCAAGCATTGGAAGCGATGGGGACCTTACCTCAGTGAACGCGCCTGGGGTACAGTCCGCGAGGACTACAGTCCGTATGGGAATGCCTGGGAGTATTTCTCGCACGATCAGGCTCGATCACGCGCCTATCGCTGGAACGAAGACGGGCTGGCTGGCATTTGCGATCGCCGCCAGATGATGTGTTTCGCCCTGGCGCTCTGGAATGAACGCGATCCCTTCCTGAAAGAACGCATTTTTGGGCTGACGGGAAACGAGGGCAACCACGGTGAGGACGTAAAGGAGTACTACTTTTACCTTGATTCGACGCCCACGCATTCCTACATGAAGTTTCTCTACAAGTACCCGCAAGCTGAATTCCCCTACGCCGAGCTACTGGAGGAAAATCTTCGGCGGAGCAAAAGCGAACCGGAGTACGAACTGCTCGATACCGGCGTTTTTCAGGAAGACCGCTACTTCGACGTATTGGTGGAGTACGCGAAGGCTGACACGGAAGACATCCTGATCAAGATCGCGGTCACGAACCGTGGCCCGGAGAGCGCGCATCTTCGCGTTCTGCCGACAGTATGGTTCCGCAATAGCTGGAGATGGGGAGGGCGCGGGCGGCGTCCCGAATTGCACGAATCGAAACCCGCCCCGAACCCTGTCATCGAGTTAAATCACGATCAGCCCGGCAATCGGTGGCTGCATTGCGAAGGATCTCCGGAGCTGCTGTTTACTGAGAACGAGACCAATACCCGGCGCCTGTTCGGCGTAGAGAGCTACACTCCTTACGTCAAGGACGGCATCAACGACTACATCGTGCACGGCGCAACAGAGGCCGTGAATCCTGCAAACGCCGGCACGAAAGCAGCTGCGCACTACCAACTGACAATTGGCTCGGGCGAAACCGCAGTTGTCCGCTTAAGGCTGGCCAATTCCGATTTCAACGGCCAAAATGCATTTGCCGGCTTTGACACGACGTTTGCCTTGCGTCGGCTTGAAGCCGACGAATATTACGCAACCGTCATTCCGCAGGATCTTTCGGCGGATGCGCAGAACGTCATGCGTCAGGGTTTTGCGGGGATGCTCTGGTCCAAGCAGTTCTACCACTATGTAGTTAGGGACTGGTTGCACGGCGATCCCGGCCATCCTGCGCCGCCCGCCGAACGTCGCCGAGGACGCAACCGCGAGTGGACCCACCTCTACAACGCAGATGTGATCTCGATGCCCGACAAATGGGAATACCCGTGGTACGCAGCGTGGGATCTCGCATTCCACTGCATTCCGCTTGCGCTGGTGGACTCTGACTTCGCAAAAGACCAGCTCACATTGATGTTGCGCGAGTGGTACATGCATCCCAACGGGCAAATTCCCGCGTATGAGTGGGCCTTCGGCGATGTGAATCCTCCGGTCCACGCATGGGCAGCCTGGCGGGTCTACAAGATCGATAAGAAGAGAAACGGGAAGGGTGATCGCGCCTTTCTGCAGCGCGTATTCCACAAGCTGATGTTGAACTTCACCTGGTGGGTGAACCGCAAGGACGCGGAGGGTATGAACATTTTCCAGGGCGGCTTTCTCGGCCTGGACAACATCGGCGTATTTGACCGCAGCGCTCCATTACCTACAGGCGGCTATATCGAGCAATCCGACGGAACCAGCTGGATGGCAATGTACACGCTGAATCTGTTGGCGATCGCGCTGGAACTGGCAACGGAAGAACCTTGTTATGAAGATGTCGCCAGCAAGTTCTGGGAACACTTTATCTACATCGCGAATGCCATGAGCCATCGTGGCCACGAAAGCATGGGCTTGTGGAATGAAGAAGACGGTTTCTTCTACGACGTGCTGAAGCTGCCGGACGGGGACCAGTTTCCCATGAAGATTCGCTCCATGGTCGGATTGATTCCGCTGTTCGCGGTCGAAACCCTGGAGCCTGATGTACTGGATCGGCTGCCTGACTTCAAGCGGCGTCTGGAATGGTTCGTTGAGAATCGGCCTGATCTCACGAAGAATCTGGCATGCATGAAAACTGAAGGCACCGGCGATCGAAGACTGTTGTCGATTGCCGGCCGGGAGCAACTCCGTTGCATTCTCAAGTACATGCTGGATGAGCGGGAGTTTCTCTCGCCTTTTGGAATTCGCGCTTTATCGCAGTTCCACGGGGATAATCCTTATAAGCTCGATGTTGACGGGATGGAGCATCGCGTGGACTACCAGCCCGGGGAATCGTGCACCGGATTATTCGGTGGCAATTCAAACTGGCGCGGCCCCATCTGGTTTCCGGTGAACTATCTGTTGGTGGAGTCGCTCCAGAAGTTTCACCACTATCTCGGAAACGACTTCAAGGTTGAGTGTCCCACGGGTTCGGGAGAAATGATGACGTTATGGGAAGTGGCGGGAGAATTGTCTCGCCGCTTGACTAGCATTTTCTTGCAGGATGAGAACGGCCGCCGCCCTGTGTTTGGGGATCTCGAGAAGTTTCAGACCGACCCGCACTGGCGAGATCTGGTGCTGTTTCACGAGTACTTCCACGGGGACTCCGGAACAGGACTAGGCGCCAACCATCAGACCGGCTGGACAGGTGTGGTCACCAAGTTAATCCAACAGAGCGGCGAATCCCGCGAACAATAAGATCGATTCCCCGAGGTCAAGAGCAGCGGCAGACTGAATTCCGGAAGCAGGTTCCCAGCGGCCATGGTGCCAATTAGGACCGACGAGCAATAAATGATGATCCAGTTTGACGAGGGAACTTGCGGCAATCTGGACGCCGCCTTGCATCGTGAGTTCCTCGAGACCAATGGGCTAGGCGGCTTTGCGTCCTCGACCATCGTCGGCCTCAATACTCGCCGATATCACGGCGCTGCTGGTAGCCGCTACCAAACCGCCTGTCGGACGAATGGTCCTGCTGTCCAAACTCGAAGAAACGCTGTTAGTCGACCGCGAACGCTTTGATTTGTCCGCAAATCGATACCCCGGAGTCGTTCATCCACAGGGTTATCGATATCTCAAGAACTTTCGTCTCGATCCATTTCCGGTTTTCACCTACGAGATCGAAGGAATTGCGATCGAGAAGACTGTTTTCATGATTCAGGGTGAGAACAGCACGGTCGTCCACTACGAACTGAAAACAAACAATAAACGGGAATTGCCGAAGAATCTCAGGCTTGAGATTCGGCCTTTGATCGCTTTCCGCGACTACCACAGCACCACTCACGAAAACTCAGCCATCAACCCAGCAGTCGACGAGCGCACAGGCCTGGCAACACTTCATCCATACCAAGGCTTCCCTTCACTACACTTGGCCCACAACGCGGTCGAACTTGGCAAGGCTGGTGAGTGGTACCGTCGTTTTGAATATGACAGGGAACGTGGGCGAGGCCTGGACTTTTATGAAGATCTCTTCAACCCTCTTGTTCTACGTTTCGACCTGCAGGCCGGCAAGCCGGCTTCGGTTATCGCATCCACGCAACCTCGCGACGTTTCCCGGGTGGACGACTATCGACAAGCGGAGACCGCACGCCGCCGCGAATTAGTCGCCGCCTCTCCTGTAAAAGACGGCTTCGTGCAGGAGTTGATCAGTGCCGCAGACCAATACATCGTCTCGCGTGGAGATCAGAAGACAGTGATTGCCGGGTACCACTGGTTCGGCGACTGGGGACGCGACACCATGATCGCCTTGCCAGGCCTCACGTTGACGACCGGAAAGCACCCAGTCGCTCGCAGCATTCTGCGCACCTTCGCCCAACATGTGAACCAAGGGATGTTGCCGAACCGCTTTCCGGATGCCGGCGAGGCTCCCGAGTACAACACCATCGATGCGACGTTGTGGTTTTTCGAAGCAGCACGTGGCTACCTTGCGAACACTGGAGACATAGAGTTTGTCCGCAACGAACTGTACAACGGGTTTGCGAACATTATTTCCTGGCACGTTCGCGGTACGCGCTTCGGTATCAAGGTAGATCCCAGCGGCCTGCTGACATCCGGTGAGGCTGGCGTGCAACTCACATGGATGGATGCCAAAGTGCGGTGACTGGATCGTCACCCCGCGACGAGGCAAGGCAGTAGAGATTCAGGCGCTCTGGTACAACGCCCTTTGCATCATGGAAGAGCTAGCTCGCACCTTTGAGGACGTAGGCGGTGAGAAACGCTATCGCACGATGGCGGCAGTAGTCAGCTGGAGTTTCAATCGCCTCTTCTGGAACGACGATACCGGTTGCCTATTTGATGTAGTGAACGACCCACCTCACGACCCAGCTATCCGCCCCAATCAAATTCTTGCCGTGAGCTTGCCGTACTCCATGCTTTCCGCGGAGCGCGCCCGTGCCGTTACAGAAAAGGTCCAGGAACATTTGCTGACGCCTTATGGGCTTCGCAGCCTGTCGCCAACCGATCCACAGTACCGGGGTCGATATATGGGTGGCCCCGTCGAGCGAGATAGCGCGTATCACCAGGGGACCGTTTGGCCGTGGCTCATGGGACCGTTCCTTACGGCCTACATGAAGATCAAAGGAGGCAGTGATAAGTCGCGCCACCAGGCAGATGAGTGGCTGGCTCCGCTGAGGAATCATCTTGCAGACGCTGGTCTTGGCCACATCTCGGAGATCTTCGACGGCGACCCTCCGCACCGACCTGCCGGATGCATTGCGCAAGCATGGAGCGTTGCAGAAGTGCTGCGTGCATTGGTGGAAGAGGTGCAAGCACGTCGCCCCGTGCGACCACCACAGCCGCGGTTAGTTGCCACCCTCGGAGATGGCAATACGACAAGCTCAACGACTGTTCCTGTGCAAAAGGCCCGTCCAAGAACCGGGACAAATTTCTGACCGTCCCAACATCCGCTTCCCATTGACGAGAACTCAAACCTCGCTACCGTAAACCGGAATCACCGCGCCGTTGACATCTCTGCCTGCATCTCTAGCCAGCCAGACAATCAGGCTTGCAACCGTCGCTGGGCGAACCCACTTCGCAAAATCTGCGCCTGGCATCGCTTGGCGGTTCGCTGGGGTGTCCATAGTACCCGGCAGAATCACGTTGGCGGTCAGGCCCGCGTCTTTGTTTTCCAGGGCAGCGGTCCGAATCAGCGAAACCATGGCGGCCTTGGACGCGCTATAGGCACCCACGCTGGGCCCAGGGTCCACCGCCGCCCGGCTTCCAATCGCAATGACGCGGCCATTCCCTGTCTGCCTTAAAGCAGGGACGGCGGCCCGAAGAATGTGGAACACGCTGTTCAGATTCAGGTCGAGCATGCGCTGGAAAGTCACGTCATCGGTCTCCACAATCGATTGCCCGCCCGCGAAAGCCTCCTACGGTGTGAACCAGAATATCCAGCTTTCCGAAGCGCGCCACAACCTGGTCCACCAGGACCTTGGCGCCTTCGCGCGTTGAAATCTCGGCCGGGATAGCGACGAAGTTAGGATGGTTGAAATCAGATTGCTGTATTTTTCGGGAACTGCCGATCACGGTTGCGGCCGTGTCGAGAAACGCTTGCGTTACGTGGACGCCGAGGCCGCCGTCGGCCCCGGTTACCAGTACGACCTTACCTTTCATTAATCACCCCGCATTCCGGGAGACTCTCGTACGTCCGCTGCCGCTTCGGGTTGCGATTTGATTCTACAGCGCCGTGGAAAGGGCCTTGACAACCTTCGCGTCACAATTCCCACGGCACAATCGGGTGCACTGTTTATACTCTCTTGGCTGGCCCTCCAAGCGTGGGCCCGTAACCAAGATCGCTTTGCAAGGAAACACTCCACTATGAACTATCGCCCACTCGGCCGTACCGGTTGGAAGGTTGCGGACATCAGCTTTGGCGCTTGGGCAATCGGCGGCGCATGGGGGAAAGTCTCCGACGAAGACGCGCTGGCCGCCTTGCACAAAGCGGTCGACTCGGGAGTCAATTTCCTCGATACCGCTGATGTCTACGGGAATGGCCGGAGTGAACGTCTTATCGCACAGCTAAAGAAGAGCCGGAAGCAGGATATTATCGTCGCGACCAAAGCCGGCCGGCGCTTGCCCCGCCAGACGGTTGCGGGTTATAGCCGCGAGAACCTGACGGCATGGGTCGAAGACAGCCTGCGCAATCTTGCTACCGACACTCTCGACCTTCTTCAGCTTCATTGTCCACCCACCGCACTTTACGAAGGTCCTGAAGTCTTCGCGATACTCGACGATCATGGTCAAGGCAGGCAAAATCCGATACTACGGGGTCAGTGTCGAGAAAGTGGAAGAAGCGCTCAAGGCGATCGAGTTTCCCAATGTTCAAACAGTGCAAATCATCTTCAACTGCTTCCGGCAGCGCCCCGCCGAAGTATTCTTCCCGCGGGCCAAGCAGAAACAGGTGGGAATCCTCGCCCGTGTACCGCTCGCCAGCGGTATGCTGACCGGCAAACTGGATGCCAAGTCCACCTTCGCTCCCGATGATCACCGCAATTTCAATCGTCATGGCGAATCCTTTGACGTAGGCGAAACTTTTTCCGGAGTGGACTACAACGTCGGCCTGGAAGCGGTGGAGCAGATCCGGCAGATCCTGCCGCGCGGGCGTCTCCATGAGCCAGTTTGCGCTGCGCTGGATCCTCATGTTCGATGCGGTCAGTTGCGCGATTCCCGGCGGGAAGCGGCCCGACCAAGTGGCTGACAATTGCCGCGCTTCCGACTTGCCGCCGCTCACGCCTGCGGCCATGAGTGAAATCCAGCGAATCTACGATGACAAGATAAGGCCGTTGGTCCATCAACGCTGGTGAGTTAGTTGTAAACACTAGACTTTTTCTGCTCTATCGAACGCGGTTTCGTTCTTACGATCGTTGATTTTCATGGGGTGTAACCTGTGAAGGTATCTCCTTTCGCCGTGTTTCTGGTCGCCTCACTCGCGCTGCTTTCCGAGTCGGGAGCACAAATATCCTCTGACAGAGTCCGGATCGATGTGCACGCCGATCGCGCTGAAGGACCTCTGCCTCCGGTCTGGAACTTCTTCGGCTACGACGAACCGAACTATACCTACGCTCCCAATGGAGTGAAATTGCTTGGGGAACTCGCCACGCTCAGCCCGGTGCCGGTCTATGTACGAACCCATAATCTCTTTACGACAGGTGACGGTTCGAGTTCGCTAAAGTGGGGATCGACCAACGTCTATACCGAGGATGCGGCGGGACACCCCGTCTACAACTGGACGATCCTCGATCGCATTTTTGATGCGTTTCGCGATACCGGAATCAAACCTCTGGTCGAAGTCGGGTTCATGCCGCAGGCGCTTTCTACGCATCCGGAACCCTATCGGCACAACTTTCCGCAGGGCTCGATTTATACCGGCTGGGCCTATCCGCCCACCGACTACAAGAAGTGGTCCGAGGTAGTCTTCCACTTTGTCCAGCACCTTGCGCGAACGCTACGGCGAAAAGGAGACGAAAACCTGGCTGTGGGAAATCTGGAATGAGCCGGACATCGACTACTGGAAAGGTTCACCCGAAGAGTATTTCAAGCTCTATGACGTTTCGGTCGAGGCCATTCTGCACGCATTGCCCGGAACGCGCGTGGGAGGGCCGGACAGTACCGGGCCTGCCTCGGCCAAAGCAATTGCGTTCTTACGGGCATTTCTCGACCACTGCGCACATGGAAAAAACTTTGCTACCGGCAAGACCGGGGCGCCCCTCGACTTCATCAGCTTCCATCCCAAAGGATCGCCCAAATGGCAGGGCGATCACGTGCAGATGGGAATTACGCACCAGTTGGCTGCCATCGAGCAAGGGTTCGGGATCGTTGCCTCGTTTCCCGAGTGGCGTCAGACACCGATCATCCTGGGAGAGTCCGATCCGGAAGGTTGCGCTGCCTGCTCGGCAAAGACCAATCCGCAGAATTCCTATCGCAACGGGCCCTTGTATGCGGTATACACGGCCGAGGTCTTGAACAACCTGCTGGCGCTCATCCATCGTGAGGGCGTCAATTTTATGGGCGCCGTCACATGGGCGTTCGAATTCGAGAATCAACCTTACTTCGAAGGGTTCCGCTCCTTAGCAACCAATGGTGTCGACAAACCTGTGCTGAACGCCTTCCGAATGTTTGGTTTATTGGGGAACGAACGGCTTGCGGTCGACGAGTTCGGGAGGTCTGCCAAGCAACGAGATTGTAAAGACTGGTGTCCGGGGACAACCCGACGTCAACGCGATTGCTGCGCGTAAAGACCATGAAGTAGAAATCCTGGTGTGGAACTACCACGATGATGACGTTCCTGGAAGTCCAGCACCGCTCGAGTTGTCAGTCGGCGGTTTGCCGTCGAAGTCGGGCAGATGCTTGATCGAGCACTATCGCGTCGATGCTAATCACAGCAATGCCTTCACAGCGTGGAAAGAAATGGGATCTCCCCAGGCACCGTCATCGGAGCAACAGGCACAACTCGAAGCAGCCGGGCAGTTACAGCTTTTTGAATTCGCCAAAGTGGAGCACTATCGATCAGGGATCCGTGCATCTGGAATTTAGTTTGCCCCGGCAGGGGCTGTCCCTGGTACGCATCTCATGGTAAGCCGAAACATGACTTGAACGGTCTTCAGGCCTTCGCGTAGGCCATATCATGCTGAACGGTTTCGGCCACTCGAATTAAGGTAGGCAGGACCTCTGCCAGTCCACTTTTCCCGGCGTCGCCGAATTCAAAGTAGAGTTTCTTATAAAGTGGATACAGGTCAGCATAAGTGCGTTGTGCAGCCGCGTCCGGTTCATAGACCTTGTTCGGCGGACAAATCCTGTCTTGCGCCTCTTCAATCGTACGGAACGTCCCCGCAGCGAGAAAAGCGAAGATGGCAGAACCCAGGCTCACGACACTCTTGCTCGGAACCAGCACAGGGCAGCCGAGGACGCTGGCATACACTCGATTGAGCACGTCATTCTTCTGTGGAATGCCCCCGGCATTGATGACTCGCTTGATGTGTACACCGTGCTCTGACATGCGGTCCAGAATCACGCGAGTGTGGAAGGCCGTCCCCTCAATTGCGGCAAATAGTTCGTCCTGCGCCGTGTTCTGGAGGTTCCAACCGAGCGTCACACCGCGCAGATTCGGATTGACCAGCACGGTGCGGTCCCCGTTGTCCCAGGTCAGTCGTAGGAGCCCGGTTTGACCCGCACGGTAATTCTCCAATCCCGCGCTGAGCGTCTTTACATCGGTACCAGCCCTGGTAGCAATGGCATTGAAGATATCCCCGACTGCCGATAGACCCGCCTCGATGCCGGTGCGATGAGGGTGGACACTACCCTGCACGACGCCGCAAACCCCGGAACCAGATTCACCGATGGCGTAATACCGATAATGCAAGTCGAAGTCCCGATCACATTGACCATGTCGTCTGTGCGGCAGCCGGCTCCGATTGCGTCCCAATGGGCGTCAAAGGCGCCCACCGGGATCGGGATGCCCGCTCGCAGACCGAGCTTGTCTGCCCAGTCCGGCGAAAGCGTACCTGCGATCTGATCGGAAGTGGCGTATTCTCCTTCAAGTTTCGCGCGCACGCCGGCTAACAGGGGATCGACCTTCGTCAGAAATGATTCCGGGGGCAGGCCGCCGAGACTAGCATTCCACAGCCATTTGTGACCCATGGCACAAATGCTGCGTTTCACCTTTCCCGGGTCAGTGATGCTGCACAGGGTGGCAGCCACCATGTCGCAGTGTTCAAAAGCAGAAGCGAAGCTCGGGCGTTTCGTCGGATTGTGCCGGAGCCAGTGCAGCAACTTGGAAAAACCCCACTCCGATGAGTAGACGCCGCCGCACCACTTGATGGCTTCGAGGTTTTCGCGGTGGGCCGCCTCGGTGATCTCTGCGGCCTCGCCCTTTCGCACGGTGGTCGCACCATAGGTAGTATTCGCCGAGCGGCTGCATGTCCCGGTCGACGGGGATTACCGAGGATCCAGTCGTGTCGAGCGCAATCGAGGCCACTTGATCTGCCGGAAATGCCGGCCTGTTTTACGGCTTCCCGGGTGGCAGCGGCCAGGGCCCGCATGTGATCTTCATGCGACTGAGTGGCGTATTCGGGATCCTCCCGCTTGCGATGCAGGGGATACTCGGCCACCGCAGACGACAACAAGCCGCGATCGCTGTCGACGATCGAAACGCGCACGCTCAGAGTCCCGAAATCCACGCCCGCCACGACCGCCATGGCAAACCTCCGTTCTAATCTGACCAGTCCCTGGATTCGCCGCCCAGAGTGGCGAATGGCAGGTGGACGAGCAATCGTTTACCGCAACCAGAGACAAGCTAGAGGAACGTGATTTCGGTTGTCAATTCTTGCCAGCAGCGATCGACGAACTCGCAGGCTCCCCTACAATCGCAGTCAGCCACCTCGTTCTCGGTCAGGAAACGTTTGCCATGCTAAGATGCAGGGTTATGTCGGTAGACGGTGGGAACATAGCATGGATATCCGCGAAATCGCGAAGCGCGCCAAGGTCTCTACGGCGACCGTCTCCCGCGCCATCAACCGGGTACCCAGTGTCAATCCTCAACTTGCGAAGCGGGTCTGGAGCGTGGTCGAGGAGATGGGCTACTACCCCAACACCCAGGCGCGTGCGCTGGTTTCGGGGCGTAGCCGCATGTTTGGACTCGTGATTTCCGAAATTACGAATCCTTTTTTCCCGGAAATTATTCACGTCTTTGAGAGCATCGCGGTCCAGCATGGCTACGAAATTCTGCTCGCTTCCACGGGCAATGATCCGAAGCTGATGGAAACGTCCGTTCGACGCATGATCGAGCGCCGGGTTGAGGGTGTGGCCATCATGACGTTCGGTATGGAAGAAGTGCTGCTCGAGGATCTGAAGTTACGAAAGGTGCCGCTTGTTTTTGTTGACGTCGGACCGCCACGCTCCAGAGTGAGCAACATTCGGATCGACTATCTTCACGGCGTTCGCCAGGCCGTACAGCACTTGGCGGCGCTGCGCCACAGCCGGATCGGCTTCATCACCGGTCCCCTACGCTTGAAGTCGGCGCTAGCGCGCAAACAAGCTTTCCTCCGTTCCATGCAGGAGATCGGCCTGGAATCCGACCCGCAGTTGATTGTGGAAGGCGATCACACGATGGAAGGCGGCATGGCGGCCTTTGCGAGTTTGCTCGAGCGACCGGTCCAGCCAACTGCCGTCCTTTGTTCCAACGATATGACGGCCATCGGCGTAATGCGAAAAAGTCATGAAGCCGGAATTGCAATCCCTCGCGACCTTTCGGTGGTGGGCTTCGATGACATCCGCCTGGCCCAGTTCGTGATTCCGCCGCTTACCACGGTCCAGATGTCGCAACGAGAACTGGCGCTTCTGGCGTTCGATGCACTCAAAGAGGAGATCGCCCGCGAAGCTCCGCTACCCAATGGCAGTGAATATATTCTTAAGACCCACTTGGTGCTGCGCGAGTCTACGAGCCTGATTTCACCCGCCGGAAAACAAGCGTCGAAATAGCCGCGCCCTCTTCAGTGCGAGTCGCGGGCGACACGAGCCCCGCTGCCGCCCACCAGGAAATCCAGGTCGGCTCCCTGATCGGCCTGCTGCACATGCTCGGCGTAAAGCCGTTCCCATCCTCGCTCCGGCAGTGGAGGAGGCGTCCATTTTGCTCGGCGAGCAGTGAGCGTGCTCTCGTCCACCTCCAGTTGAAGCAGGCGTTTATGGACGTCGAGCGTCACCATGTCACCCGGCTTGCACCAGCGCCAGCGGGCCGCCCGCTGCAGCTTCGGGCGACACGTGCAAAATGACGGTGCCGTACGCCGTGCCGCTCATGCGCGCATCGGAAATGCGTACCATGTCGGTGACGCCCTTGCGCAGCAATTTCGCGGGCAGCTGCATGTTGCCGACTTCGGCCATTCCCGGATAGCCGCGCGGTCCGCAGTTTTTCAGAACCATGACGCAGGTTTCGTCGATATCGAGACTGTCGTCGTTGGTCCGAGCGTGACATTCTTCGATATTTTCGAAAACAACCGCTCGCCCGCGATGCTGCAACAGCTGAGGGCTGGCCGCGGAAACCTTAATCACCGCTCCGTTCGGTGCGAGATTCCCTCTGAGAACGGTGATCCCAGCATTTTCCTTGAACGGGCTGGCGAAGCCGTGAATCACATCGCGGTTCCAGCACGGCGCGTCAGTGACGTTTTCCCAAATCGATTTCCCGTTGACGGTGAGAGCTTCTCGCTGGAGCGCACCATTTTCGCCGAGTTCCCGAAGGACCGCCGGCAGTCCGCCCGCATAGAAGAAGTCCTCCATCAGGTACTGACCGGAAGGCTGCAGATTCACCAGGCACGGCAAGCCATGACCCAGACGGTCAAAATCATCGAGGCAGAGCGGCACGCCGATGCGCCCTGCAATGGCGATCAGATGAATCACCGCATTGGTGGATCCGCCGATCGCAGCATTGGCGCGAATCGCGTTCTCGAAAGCAGCCCGCGTCAGGATTTGCGAGATGCGTAGATCCTCGCGGACCATTTGCACGATGCGTCGTCCCGTCAGCTGTGCAAGAGTATTGCGGCGAGCGTCGACGGCGGGGATGGCCGCATTTCCCGGCAGGCTCATGCCGAGTGCTTCGACCATATTGGCCATCGTGGAAGCCGTGCCCATCGTCATGCAATGCCCCTTGGAGCGATGCATGCAGCTCTCGGCTTCGAGATAGTCTTCGACTTTCATGGTCGCCGGTGCGGACCTGATCTGTCATTTGCCAGAGACTTGTTCCCGAGCCCAGATCATGTCCCTGGAACTTGCCGGAGAGCATGGGGCCGCCGGACAACCCGATGGTGGGCAGATCGCAGGAGGCAGCGCCCATCAGGAGAGAGGGCGTCGTCTTGTCGCACCCCATGAGCAGGACCACACCGTCGATCGGATTGCCGCGAATGGACTCTTCCACATCCATGCTGGCCAGATTGCGGAAGAACATGGCGGTCGGACGCAACATAGTTTCGCCCAGAGACATGACCGGAAACTCCAGGGGAAAGCCGCCCGCCTCCCAAACACCCCGTCTTCACATATTCGGCAATCTCGCGAAAGTGAGCGTTGCATGGAGTCAGTTCCGACCATGTGTTGCAAATGCCGATCACGGGGCGGCCGTCAAACAGGTCCCGTGGCCATCCCTGGTTCTTGATCCAACTCCGGTACAGAAAGCCGTCACGGCCTTCGCGTCCGAACCATTCCTGACTTCGCAGCGGTTTCATTGGCTTGATCCTGATGGAGACTGGTTGGTGCCGCTTACAGATGTGCCCTGCCAAGAGAGTGCACTGCATCATAGCGCAAAAGGAATCGACGGCCCGTGTCCAGGCCGCTGCAACAAATGAAGATTGATTCCGACACTGTAGTCGCGGGATTAGGTGCCGTCGGCCTGCGGCATCGCCAGCCTGTAGCTGTTCCCCGAGTGACATTCTTGACTTGTCGAAGATCGAAGCCGGCCAACTCGAACTCCACTGTGAGGACTTTCGCGTGGACGAGGCGCTACCGGAAGTTCTATCGATGATTCGCCCGCTTGCCATGAGCAAGAACATCGAGGTAGAGCGGTCGGTGGCGGAAGACCTGTCAATTTTCGCCGATCGAGTACGCTTCAAACAGATTCTCTACAACCTGCTCAGCAACGCGGTGAAGTTCACCGAAAAGGGCGGGCTGATCGAGATTGAGCAAATATGGTGAGCATATCCGTCAAGGATTCGGGCGTCGGCATTCGCCCGGAAGATCATGCCGCCGTGTTTGAAGAATTCCGACAACTGGAAGCGGGCGCGAAAGCGACCCACGAAGGCACGGGGTTGGGGCTTGCCATCACGAAGCGCCTGGTAGGAACGACAAGGTGGAACCATCTCCCTTGAGAGTGCGCTCGGCGAGGGCAGTCGCTTTACTTTTACATTGCGCCCCGGATCGAAGGCCCCAGATATCGCAGCTCCAGTCAAACTGTTGTCGTCTGTGAACAGCGTGTTCGAAGGAGGAAACAGCAAACCACTCGTGTTGATTGTGGACGATGAGTTCTCCGCTCGAGAACTGCTGGCCAGTTATCTGAGTTCGGAGTACAGGATTGCAATGGCCCAATCGGGAGCAGAGGCCATGGAGAAGATCAAGCAACTTCGGCCCGACGCGGTAACACTCGACGTGCTGATGGAAAAGGGAGATGGTTTCGACTCCCTAGTCGCGCTGCGCAAACAAGCAGATACCGCCACTATGCCAGTCATCATTCTCTCGATCGTCGATCAGAGGAACGTGGGTTTTGCTTTAGGGGCAACCGATTATCTGATTAAACCGATAGGCAAATCGGAATTGCTGGCAGCCATGCACAAACATCTCCCACCCCAGGCCGAGGATGACTCCGTGGTCTTGCTGGTGGACGACGATCCCCGGACATTGGAATTACTCGAAGACACGCTCGGCTCTGCCGGATACGAGACCCCAAGCGTCCAGAGCGGCGCCCGGGCTCTCGAAGTGCTCTCCTCGAAGATCGTCAACGCCGTGCTGCTCGATTTGCTGATGCCAGGCATGGATGGCTTCCAGGTTATCGGTCACATTCGCCAACAGCCCACATTGAGCGAATTACCCATCTTCGTAATGACCGCCAAGACCCTAAGCGAGCGGGAAATTGCCATCCTGAGGAGAGAAAACGCAGGCGTTCTTTCCGAAAGGCGGCCCATGGCAGCAACAACTAATCTCAGAAATCAACCGTGTGATCCAAGGGAAACGAGCGAAGGCAGCAAGCACACCTAGGTACACCATAGACTAATTACGAAGACAGAATGACAACAGTTCTCATTGCCGAAGATAACGGCGTTAACCGCGAATTGTTGCGGGAACTCCTCGAAGCGCGAGGCCACACGGTGGTTGAGGCCTGCAACGGAGAGGAAGCTCTCCGCTTGCTCGACCAATCGAAGCCGGGAATCTTGTTGCTCGACCTGGGAATGCCGGTCCTGGATGGATATGCCACCGTGCGGAGGGTTCGGGAGAATCCCGCTTTAGCCATGTTGCCGGTGCTAGCCGTTACCGCTTATGCCATGCAGGGAGACAAGGAGCGCATTCTGGAAAGCGGCTTCGCTGGTTATCTCTCGAAGCCGATCACTCCCGTGCTCCTCTTCCAGGAACTGGACCGCTTGATGCAACCAAAGGGTGAGGATGGCGTTACTAACACGATCGAAAAGGGAACGTATGAGAGTGCAGATCCAGTTCGCGGAGAACAGGCCGGCGGCGGACTTGGGAGTCAGAGGTGCGATTGCAATAGTGCAGCAGATCTCAGGCCATCCCGCTCTCGACGGATGCCTGCTTAATATCAGTTTAATATCAGTTTTCCGGGCCCGCCAAGCGGCAAATGAATCCCCATCCGCCACCGAGTTCGCTGACCGCCAGCATCAGTTCATTGCTGCCCTTCTTCAATGGAAGATAGACGGCGTCGTTTTCCGGATTGACGATGCCAAGGAACCCGGGGTCGCGGAAATTCTGGGCGCTTCGGCCACGGAAGAGAATCTTGCCATTCAGAAACACACTGACGTCGTCGCTATAGCCGATGTAGAGCTTTTTCACCTGGTCGCGGTCGGAATCGATAGTGGTCCGCGCATACACGACCTTCATTCCTGGCTGGGGTTCCAGACGCTTCGAAAAGTCGTTCGCAAACGAGACCCTCGGATGCGGGGCTTCGCGATAACGATAGATGACCACGAAGCCGGGAGGCTCCGCTTCTACATCCTGCCAATGTATGGCGTCGCTCTCAGAGGGTGGGAGCGGACGCTCCAGATTACGTTCGAGCGCATCGTACGAAGGCGACAGGCTCCACTTGGTCAGAGTGCCCGGTGGCATCGGCGGCAGGTGTCGCTCCCAAGGCGCATCGGGCGTTGTTCGTATTTCGAAATTCGAGAAATAGGTTGCGCCTGTCAGGACAGCCAGGGCCACCTGGCCTTTCTGAATGCCGCTTTTCAGATCGTTCATCACGAGCGCGGGCTTATCCATGTCCTTGACATACAACTTTGCCTGCGCCCCCACCACTTCCAGACGCAGGTGGAACCAGACGTCTTTCGGGATATCGACCGCGCCGGTGAAACCCGGCCCGTTATAGATTTGCCAGTTGAGGCCGGTGTTGAGAACCGGCGTGTACTGCATGGCGTCGGGAAGCCCGGACTTGTGCTGGCGGAGATAAACCCATTCGGCGTTCGCGCCGTCACTGGCGATCCGAAACTGAATGCCGAAAAACCCGCGGCTTGCGGGGGTTGCGACATCCACATCGATGACGCCGTCGCGCATTTCAAAGTCTTTCAAAGTCGCCGCTCCACCATCGAGCAAGAGACACTTGCGGCCTTGATATTCAGCCACCTTGGCTTGTCCTTCCAGATCCCAGCGCGGGGAGTCTGCGGGAACGGAGAGCGCCGATGGCATCTGCGCATGCGCCGCAGACTGAAAGAGAAGGGCAAGAGCACCGAGCACGAGATTTCGAAACAAAGCCTGCCTCCACAAATGCCAACCGTGATTCCGGCACCGCAGTCTTTAAGGCCCAGAGCCTTGTTTGCCCATGCTGACCAGCTTAGACGTGCGTTGGCACGAACGGTAATCACAAAATCGAGTTGCCCTGGGCGCCGGGTGCACCATCGAACGGGTACCAATCTGATAGGGGCATCTGACGCGACACCATCTTGATTCACAAATGACGGCCGATGGGAGAGCAGGGTGGCTCCAGCGGAGACACAGCCATTGTTAGGAGACGCCGGCGTGACATCTCTGTTGATTCTGCTTGCTTCAGTGAGTTAACTGGAAGTAACAATGCCATAAACCATAAGAGCAAGTTGTCGAACAGGATGGTGTGGTGTCCAGCCGCGATGAGCCGCTGGACCTCGCGGCAGCTTTGATCAAGCTCGCACGGCACTTTCCCTGTCAGGCTACGCCCGAACTGCCGAGGGGGCTGGTAAGTGCCGTCGGGTCGGTCACCAGTCGAGCGTCTCTTGGCGTGGAAGGAATCTTCTGCTGCCGCGAGTCCGAGTGGCTGGCGCTATGGCATTCCTTGCCCTCTTCGGGTAAGCCGCGAGCTTGGGCCCTCGCTGGCCTTGGTCCACTCCCTTACCGAACGACTCGTGCCCTGAGCCGGGTGTCTCACGCGCTAACGCTTCTTCAGTCAATGAAGGACGTCGCGCCGGCGATTCCGATGGCCACGCTATCAGCTTCCATGCTAGGTTCGCGCCATGTCCCAGTCTCCAAACCCAACCGCATCGCAGCAGGTGGCGCCTTTGCTCGAGTTGGCTACGAAGTTTCTGAGGGAGGGGCGACCCGGCGATGCGATCGCGCCGTTGCGCGAAGCGGCGCTGCTGCAGCCATCCAATGCCAACATCCAGCATGATCTAGGCCTCGCCTGTCTCGAGGTCGGCCAGGTACCGGATGCCATCTCGGCATTGCAGCGGGCTGTCGCCAGCAATCCGCGCTATTCCGATGCCTATTTCCGCCTGGGAATCGCTTTGGAGAAGATGGGCGACATCGGCGGGGCGATTGTTGCGTACGACCGTGCCACTGAGCTGCTGCCATCCCTGACCGAGGCGTGGTTCCGCGCTGGCGCCCTGGTCTACACACTTGGCCATCGCGAGGAGGCGATCGGCTGTTTCCGTCGCGCGGTGGCAACTGGAGGTAAGACCAGCTTCGGCCGTCTTGGCAAGGCGCGTGCGCTGCTGATCGAGGATCGCAATCAGGAAGCCGAACTGGTCTTGCGGAAGACGCTGGCACACGACCCGAAGAACGCCATGGCGCATGATCTGCTGGGCAATCTGCTCACTGAGCTTGGCCGTTTTGACGAGGCTCGAGAATGCTTCCAACGCGCGATCGCGATCGCTCCGCTGCTGGCGGGAAGCTACTACGATCTGGTTCGCTGTCGCCGCGTTACGATCGATGGCGATGGTCTGCTGCAACGGATGCAAGACGCCCTGGCCACTCCGGGGTTGGAAACGGCGCAACTCCACCGGCTTCATCTTGCGATTGGCAAGGCGGCGGATGATCTTGGCGACTACGCCTTGGCCATGCAACATTTCGACGCCGCAGACGCCGTGCGCCGGAACTCTGCGCCGTTCGACGCGGCCGCGTTCTCCGTCGAGATCGATCGTCTGATTGCACGCTGCACGCCCGAATGGATCGCGTCGGCGCGCGGATTGGGCAGCAGCGATGCTATGCCGGTGCTGATCGTCGGCATGCCGCGGTCAGGCACAACTCTCGTCGAGCAGATCGTCTCCATGCATCCAGAGGTCGGGGCCGGCGGCGAACTGAATTTCTGGAACGAGCGCGGGGCGGAGTGGCACCGCTCCGGCCCACCCGGGAACGAGAAGTTATTCATCGAGGAGGCCGCCGCAGATTATCTCGATGTGCTGCGTGCGATCGCGCCGAAGGCGGGGCGAGTGACGGACAAAATGCCGTTCAATTTTCTCTGGACCGGGCTGATTCACGTGGCGTTTCCGCGCGCGATCATCATTCACTGCCGACGCGCTGCAGTCGACACGGCGCTATCGATTCATCAAACGCATTTCCATCCGGGCTTCGCATTTCCGACCGGTGGTGAAGATCTGGTCACATATTTCCACAATTATCAGAGGCTCACTGACCATTGGAAGAGAGTGCTGCCTGCGGATCGCTTCATCGAGGTCGACTACGAGGAACTGACTGGCGCGCCCGAACCAGTGATCCGGCGGATCATCGAGGCCTGTGGGCTGCCGTGGGACGATGCGTGTCTCCGTCCAGAATCGAATCCGCGGGCAGTGAAGACCCCGAGCAAATGGCAGACCCGGCAGCCGATCTATCGCACCTCCGTCGCGCGCTGGCGACTCTATGAACCTTGGCTGGGGCCCCTGTGTGCGCTCATCGCGGATGAATCGGAACGCGATATAGGTATCGCCCAATCGTGATCCGTTGATGCAGCCCACCTCTCAAGAAAGATACGACGACGTCACGAAACACACCTCTACTACGTGAAGTTGCGTGTATCGCAGTACGAGGAAAACTCCGGCCCATGTAACACCAATTTCACCCGAAATTCACGTGGCCGTCACAAATTGTTGGTAATGTCGGCGACTATCATCGGCGGTAATAGTTCCGCCCCCGCCCTTCGCAGGGCCAACCCCGGGTTGAGTAATAAAAATTTCAATGAGGAGAACGGTAAATGGCTCGCAGAATTAAGAGCAATTCTCGAAAAAAATCTCGGAACAAGCGTCTGAGTCCGCTTGCCAGCCTGTTGGCAGCAGGGCTGAGCTTTCCGGCGATTGCCGCTGCACAGTCCGTGCCGTACCCGACCTACGTCACCGGCCCGCAGCCGAACGGCTCGTGGGTCGTCGGCAATGGCCAGGTCATCAACCCAGCCGGCATCCAGGTAGACCTCGGCATCCGGGTCCGTGCGAAGGCCATCGCGCTGAACCCCAATCTCAACACTCACACCGCCGCCGTCCTCACGTTGGGCGCAGGGGAGGCCGTCGAAGTGTTCGACACCAACACCGGCGCTGTCCTGCAGGACTACATCCCGCTCGGACACGATTCGAGCGGCAGCTATAGCGGCATAGCCTATTCGGCGGACGGCAGGCACCTGTTGTTCAGCCAGGACAGCAGCAACGTCGCCTTGGCCAACGTCAGTGACCAGGGCTTGCTGGGAGACGAGGCGCAGGTCAGCGTGCCGCCGGACAGCTCCTTCATCAACTGTTTTCCGAACAGCCCTGTAGGCCCGTACGCCAGACCCTGCGCCACGTTCTATACTCCGAGCACTTCTTATCCCGGCGGTGTCGCGTTCTCGAAGGATGGCAACAGCGCTTACGCACTGCTGAACCAGAACAATACACTCACCAGGATCGACCTGACCACGAAGCCGCCGAAGCAGGCCGAACAGATCCGCGTCGGCAATGCGCCGCACAGCATCGTGATCGGCAGCAACGGCACGACCGCCTACGTCAGCAACGAAGGTGGCCGGCCCGCCACCGAGGCCGACTTCCAGATCTACTCCGCCGGCACCGAAATCGTCGCCGACCCAGTAGTTGGCGCCGCCATCACCGGTACCGTTTCTGTGGTTGATCTCTCCTCCATGAAGGTCACCGGAACCATCTCGACCGGTCTGCACCCGACCGGGATGGCGTTCTACGGACGGCACCTATTGGTCGCTAATACCTATAGCGACACCATCTCGGTTATCGACACGGCCACCAACGAGGTGGAACGGACGATCGACCTTGGGCTGCCGATCCGAGTGCCCGGCGACCATCGGCCGGCCTATGGCGCCGCACCGAACTCGATCGCCGTCGATGGCAAGAAGGGTGTTGCCTACGTCGCGCTTTACAATGCCAACGCGATCGCGGTGGTCGACCTCAAAGATGACGACAGGCATCCCGTCCTGGGCATGATCCCGGTAGCTTATGCGCCGAGCTCGGTCGTGCTGGACGAGGCCAATAACACGCTCCTCGTTGCCAATGACAAGGGCATCGGCACGCGTTATTCGTTCGAGACTGATTACGGCGTCACCGACTACAACACTCACCAAGACAATGGCACTGTCAGCATCGTCCCCGTGCCGGATCGTGGGACCTTGGAGGCGATGACCAGGCAGGTTTTCGCGAACAACCACTGGGATCTGGTGCAAAATATCAAGTCTGCCGCCGGTGGCTCCCCGCATGCGAAGCCGGTCGCAATCCCGGCCAAGATCGGCGATCCCTCGCTGATCAAGCACGTGTTCCTGATCATCCGTGAAAACCGCACCTACGATCAGGTCTTGGGCGACGTCTCCAGCGGCAATGGCGACCCCTCGTTGGCGGTATTCGGCGGCAAGATCACACCGAACGCTCACAAGCTGGTGAGGCGATTCCCTCTCCTCGACAATTTCTACGACCCCAGCCGCCAGTCGGCTGACGGTCACCAGTGGATCGCCGAGGGCATGGCGCCCTACGCTGACGATATCCAGTCGCCCGACTGGAACCGGAGCTATCCAGGCGGGAACGCCGGCGATGCCCTCGCCTATCAGAAAAAGGGCTTCCTGTTCTCGGAAGCGGCGGACGCCGGTCTGTCGGTGAAGATCTACGGCGAATACGTCGAGAACCAGTCGTTCCAACAGCCGAACGGAGCGACCAGCGAGCCGAGCTGGAGCGACTTCTATGCCGACGCCAAGAAATTCGAGGCTGGGCTTGAGAAGACGCTGTACTATCAGAACACGACCCACGCAGAGTCCTCTGTCCCGGCCGTGTCCAATCACCTCATCAAGAACTTCCCGCAGTTCGATATGGGCATCCCCGACCAGTTCCGCGTCGATCTGTGGGTGCAGGACTTCAAGAGAGACCTCGCAGCCGGTACGGTGCCCGCGTTGAGCATCCTGTGGATAACGGACGACCACACGGGCGGCCCGCCGACCCCGGAGGCTCAACAGGCCGATAACGACCTGGCCATTGGACGCATGATCGACTACGTCAGCCACAGCAGCGTGTGGTCTTCGTCGGCAATCTTCCTGGAGGAAGATGACGCGCAGAACGGCGTCGATCACGTTGACGGTCATCGCAGCCCGGGCTATATCGTCAGCCCGTACGCCGTGCAGAACGGATCCACCGACCACACCTACTACACTCAGGTCAACATGACGCGGACTATCGAGCAAATCCTCGGTCTGCCGCCCATGAATCAGTTCGACCTCGTCGCGTCACCAATGAGGACAGCGTTTGTGAAGGGCACGCCACGTGCGGAAAACTTCAGGCCGTGGAGGCACGTGCCAAACCAGGTCCCGCTGGACGAGGGCGTTACCGCGAGCGCAGCGCCCACAACGGACAGCCCTGCGGTCAAGGCCCTGAGGAAAGCTTGGCTCGAGAAGAAGGCGCAGATCTTCGCCGGCAAACTGACCAAGCCCGACGCCGAAGATCCGGACACCGTCAACCATCTGAACTGGTACTTAACCACCGGGTTTAAGCGGCCATATCCCGGCGAGAGCACGGTTCGCCCCGCGAGCGACTTCAACAACCCTGCACCCACCACCGCTGACACGGACGACTAAGACACGTTCCGATTGCAACGACCCTCTCCCCGACGTCCGGGGGAGAGGGATTTTTTTACGCCTCAACGCGAAGTCCCGACCAACGGCCTAAAAGCCAGGGGATACGGTTCAATTCCGTGCCGAGCCACCAGATCCAGGTGTAGGGTAGCGGTCACCCCACATGTCTTGGGCGCATGTCCACGCAGGTGCAAATCCTGCCGCGTAACCAAGCCTCTACAACCGACTCGTTAGTTTTCGTAACCTCGTTCCATAAACTTGCAAGTACAGACTTCGACTTGTAGGGAGGATGAGTGCGGGTGTATTCTCTCCGCCACGGGACTGCATCCATGCCCGGCTTCACCTGAATCCGTCTCCTAAACCTCCGGCGGCGGTTCCCAACCAGAATCAGTTTAGTAGCGACAACTTTCCTTTTTAGAGGGGGAGCTTTATGAATCGACGTAATTTTCTGCAATCGAGCGGCGCAGTCTGCGCTGGCTTGGCACTCACAAAATCAATGCCGGTTTTCGCCGACTCGCCAGAGACGGGCGGCGGGTGGCGGACCTTCGAGGTCACGGCGAGGGTAGAGGTACTGAAGCCGAGTGGAGTAACTCATATCTGGCTGCCGACGGCGCTGATTCGTGATACGCCCTATCAGAGGACGCTTTCAAACAAATTCATTGCGGATGGCGGAACGGCTCACTTGACAAAGGACAAGCCGAGCGCACTTGGCCTCGTGTCGGCGACTTACCCTGCTAACGCGAAGCCCGTGCTGACGCTGACCAGCCATGTTTCATTGAAGAACTATGCTGTCGACCTTTCCGCGCCCGCGAGGGCGCCGCACGTTTCTAAAGCCGAGCTTGACTACTTTCTTCAGCCCAGCCGATTTGTGCCTACGGACGGCATTGTGAAAGAGACCGCGCTCAAGGCGACCGCCGGTGCGACCAGCGACACGGCGAAGGCCCGGGCTATTTACGAGTGGGTGGTGGACAACACCTTCCGCGATCCGAAGGTGCGGGGCTGTGGACGCGGCGACATTCGCGCGATGTTGGAGACAGGCGACATGGGCGGCAAATGTGCGGACCTGAATGCTCTTTACGTTGGCATGGCACGCTCGGTGGGTTTGCCCGCGCGGCATATTTATGGTTTGCGGATTGCCAAGTCTGATTTGGGCTACAAAAGCCTTGGAGTGAACACGGACAAGGCCACCAAGGGCCAGCACTGCCGCGTCGAGGTATATCTTCGCGAACACGGTTGGGCTCCGGTGGATCCGGCAGACGTACGCAAGGTAGTTCTGGAAGAGCCACCTGGGAATCGTCCGCTGAGCGACGAGATGGTGTCGAAGGCGCGCAAGCGCTTGTTCGGGTCATGGGAAATGAATTGGATGGCATATAACTACGCTCATGACGTAGCACTGCCAGGTTCCGCCAAGCAGCCGCTGGTGTATTTCATGTATCCACAGGCGGAAACCGGAGAGGGACGAGTGGATCCATTCGATCCGGACAACTTCAAGTATGAAATCACGGTGAAGGAGATGAGCTAGCCGTTTCACCGGCCAAGGGATGCAGAACTCTAATCCCAGGACGTGCACTCATTGCTTTCGCGCAACGACCAAAGACGGGTCTGAATCATGGAGAAAATTTCTCGGGTGCAAATCCACATCGCTACCAACTATCCAGACCCGCCACTCCTACCTGCTTAGATGCCAGGCCGTTCGAACATTACAACGATTTCAGGTACTCGACCAAATCCCTCTTTTCCTGATCCGTCAAATGTAACGATTTGAAGCTGTCGTAATGGTTGACGACGTCCATCAAGCTCGCGAAACGTCCGTCGTGGTAGAAGCCACCTTTCGTATGAGTCCATAACCCTTTCAGCGGAGTCGTGCGATAACGATCATCCGGGGCGCGGGAAGCCTGAAAATCGTCCGCACCAATCTCGCCGGCAGTGTGCATATTCCAGCCAGGTTCGGTGAACAGGGGTGGAACGTGACAGGTGGAACACTGGGCACGGCCATTGAAGACTGTCTTTCCACGGCGTGCCGCGGAGTGGTCATAACTGTTCGGAGGAGGGGCTGGGGCATCCAGCGCCAGTTGGTAGAAATGCAGGTCGGCAAGTTTGGGCGTGATTAAGTCGACATTGCTGCGGACATTGTCAAAACCATTTTGCGCAGCAATCGGGAAGCGGGTGCCGTCAGCCAATCGCGGGTCAAAAAAAGTTCCTTTGCCGTGCATCTCGAGATTCGCGACAAAAGCATTCCAGTGGGTCACTGAACCCCACCCTGTCCAGGTATGCAGATTGACTCCTGCCAGGCCAAACGCAGGAGGAATTAACGTCGCGGCGGATTTGTTGCCGTTGAATGCCTTTCCATCCATGAAGAGTTCGGCATCAAATTTTCCCTCCCCCCAGCTATTGAGCACAGTGCGGACCGTGGCTTCATCTACATTCAGCAACTTGGCTATGCTGCTCAGGTCAGGCGAAAGGTTGACGATTGCGCCTACATCCAGATCGCGGTTCGCCCAGCCATCCAAACGACGACCAATTCCTGTAGCCAAGGAATTGTCGACGGTGGAATGGCAGATGGCACACTGGATGCCCACGGATTTCAGGTTGCCGGAGTGGTCGAAGAATCCGGTAAGGCCCACGACTGCGTTCAGCTTCAGTAATGCGACGGTTACCGCCGGATCCTTAAGATTGACATTTCCTGCCTTCAGAGCGCGGATGAGGGACTCTGGCAATGCATCCTCATCCACCTTGAGCCCAACGGCGAGCGCAGTTCCAGGATCCACGCCAGGCCCCACTCCTCCCAACTTTTGCCCCTCGATCCCTTTGTGGATTTGAAGCGTACCGCCCCAGAAATCCTGATCGCCGAAAGTGTCATAACGAAATGTGTTGCGGCCGCGGTCAATTATGCCGAGTGCATGAAAATCGACGGCGCGATCGCGATTGTGGTAATCGGAAGCGGAGACACTCATCGAATGTTGCAGCAGAAGACCGGCAAGGACCCCAGCCACAGTGAATGTGGTCAACAGGACAGCACGAACCCGGTTCATAGTGATTTCCTCTACTGAGGCAATGAGCGTTGGGCGAGAGGCTGGTTACAAGCGGGAAGGTGAAGGATTGTAAAAGAATTGTCTCCCACGCAGGTTGCAACAAGTTCTATGAGTAGGGTAGGTCAGAGAAGATTCTACCTATCACCAGAGAGAGCCTCTGCGCGCACCCGTATCGCGCCCCAGATCAGCGTTCGGAGTCGTGTTCGATGCCGAGCTTCGCGAGTCGTTCCACAGGCCGCGCCAGCACAGCTTTGTCGCCGCTGGTTACGATCGGTCTCTGTATCAGTTCAGGATGGTCGGCCATGACCCGGACAAGTTGATCGTCGCTCAAGTCTCGTCCAGCTACATGTTGTCGGTAAGCCTCCTCGTTCGTTCTCAAAGCGTCTTGTGGTCTCAACCCAGCGCTGCGAAGCAATTGCTTGAGCGCGCCGACGGAGAGAGGCTCCTCCAGGTAGTTGATGGCCTGGTAATCCACACCCTTCGCAGTCAAGATCCTCTTGACCTCGCGGCACTTGCTTCAGGTCGGCTTCTCGTAAATCGTGACTTTGGTGGACTGCATTTTCTCTTCTTCGCTTTCTTGCTCAATCGGGCGGGGCCAGTTGCCGCCCCGACGACATCTTAATACTCTGAGGAACGTGACGTTACGTCCAAACCGCGCAAACATCATCATGCGGCGGTTGGCGGCGCCAGTTCTTGCCTGTGCGTGAAGGAGTAAGCCGAGCCTGCCCGGAGCTCCGTGAGTCGAGCCAGGGAGAACGCCGCCACGGCGATGAGGAGATCGCGAACTACAACGTCGAAGAGGGCACCCATCGCGAGCAGGTTTAGTGCGATGCACACCAACCAAGCGGCCGCGACATATGCCCCGAGCCGCGTCCAGCGTGTCAGAATGGCAATTCCCACAATCATTTCAATCACCCCTACGGCTCGCATAAAAGTTTCGGGTGCAACCGCACAACACGTAAAGCCAGGGGATTGAGGTACATCGTCCACTTGGTAAGAAGGTCGAAGAACCTGTCGAGGCCGGCCAGAAAGGTGGCGACCTCTCCTATTTTCCTGAAACGAGGGAGTCACCGAAAGCATCTTTGGTTACGACCAAGCCGGTTCCAGATTCTCCGTAACCGTTCTTGGCCTCGCGACTCTATGATTTAGGATGACTTCGAAGACAAGGAAGAATGTATGGCGGATGAAGTCCTGACCCTCGCAGGGACTGCAGCCCTAACGGATGAGGAAATTGTTGAGCGAGTTCTGGCAGGAGACACGGCACTGTACGAGGTGGTGGTGCGGCGTTACAACACTCGATTGTACCGCGTAGCGCACGCGATACTGAAGAATGATGGCGAGGCCGAGGATGTGATGCAAGACGCTTATGTAAGGGCGTTCCAGCACCTCGGTCAGTTCGCAGGGCGCGCGAAGTTCTCGACCTGGCTCACCCGCATCGCGGTTCATGAGGCGTTGGCTCGAGCACACAAGGCAAAACGCTTCGAGGATTGGGATGACATGAATGAGAACATGCAAAACGAGGTCGGGGTAGCCCCACTGAAGTTAAACCCCGAATCTGAAACGGCCTCGGTCGAGATGAGTAAGATCCTCGAACAAGCGATCGAGACCCTGCCTGAGCAATACAGGGCGGTCGTGATGATGCGCGATGTGGAGGAGATGACGACTGCAGAGACTGCCGAGTCCCTGTCGCTTACGGAAGACAACGTCAAGATTCGGCTATACAGAGCTCATGGGATGCTCCGAAAAGAACTTTACCAAAACGCCAGAATATCGGCGGCGGACGCATTCCCGTTTCATGCTCCCCGATGCGACCGTATTGTGGCTAATGTTTTCGTCAGATTGGCAGCGCTCGAAACGTTCCAAAGTCGCGTCGGCAGCTAAGAGAGGGTTCTCACCCGTCAACAGGCCCAATAAGTCTTCGGCCAATTCGTATGGGCTGGCACACATTTCGGCACTCGGTTGGAACCATGCTGGCGGAGATGGGCGAACATCAACTCACGATCCGCGACTACTTGCGGCACAACCTTCATGTCACGAACAAATACTTGCAGCCGACGTCGAAGACCAAGCGATTGGCGCTGGACAAATTGGTCGACGCCATCTTGCCGACGGGTATTTTGCCGGAAGACAAACCTGACCCAATGAATGATGTTGGTGAGCGTTTTCGGATGGGAACATTCTCGTCCGGCGCTTATTGTCCCCTAACATCCCCTGATTTGCTGGGTGTTAGGGTTGCAAGTGCCTGAAAGGAATGGCGGGGACGACGGGACTCGAACCCGCGGCCTCTGCCGTGACAGGGCAGCGTTCTAACCAACTGAACTACGTCCCCACTCGCCAAGTCAACGAGATGCGCAATCGCCAGTGTTTATGCGGTGTTGTGCGATTTGTCCTGCACCTGTTGCCTCCGTGTGCCCAAAAGAGCTCTTCTGGCGGAACCGCCAACAAATTTCACAGACGCGGAGTTCACCAGTCGAGGGGCAATCGCATTGGGCACAACGAATAACGTCAAGCAACCGTGCACAATTATCCTAACAGCTTCCTCCAGAACGCGAAAGAGCGAGAGCTCTGCGGCTTGCAAGACGGAAGAACCGTTTTCGTTGAGCTTGAAGCCGTACGATTCATGTCAGGCCTCACGCGAATTCTATTTACAAAGAATGGCCGGGACTCTGGGATACGAGGTTTGCAACGGTCATTGACGCATCACGGTACAAAAATGTTTTCGTAAAATAAAGGTCGCAATGGAATCGGTACAGGCATTTTTGGCCCTATCCAACTTCCCCGCCGAGAGTGAATTCCGATGTCTGGCGACGATCCGGGTTCCATTGTGGACACGCTTGGAAATGTTTAGGGATGGGGCGTATTTCTCAACTCGGGAGCAATCTCGTACGCTTTCTCGAACTCTGCGCGAGACCCTTCTTCCTCTCCTCCTTGATGAAGAGCCAAGGCAAGATTAAAGTGCGCCTCCGCATAGCGGGGCTTGAGACGAACGGCCTCAATAAACTCTGCCCGCGCCCCCGCGACGTCGCCCGCCTGCAACAGCACCAACCCCAGATTGTTATGCGCTTCCGCGAAGTTCGGCTCACGGCGCACCAGTTCCCGGAAGACATTGGCGGCGCCAGTCACGTCGTTGTCCTGGCTAAGTACCAGCCCCAACTGAATGCGGGCGTCAGTGTAGTTGGGATCGAGGCTGATGGCTTCATTCAACTCGCGAGCGGCTTCGCTAGGACGCGTCGATTGAGCTAGAGCGAGGCCGAGGTTGTAATGCGCCTCCGGCTAGATCAGGATCGGACATTACCGCGCGTCGGAACTCCTCGAGCGCGCGCTCACCATCGTTCTGGCGCCAATAGAGGAGCCCGAGACTCGAGTGGGCCTGCGCATAGTCCGGCTTTAGCTCGAGCGCTTTCTCATAAGCTGCCAGAGCGCGTGCCGCGTCTTCTTTGCGGTCCCAAGTAACGCCCAGGTAGTAGTGGCCAGTCGGCAGGTCGGGACTTTGCTCGATGGCCTTCTGAAAAAGCTCGAGAGCGTCGTCGAGTTTCTGCTGCTTCAGCGCATCCACCCCCTGGAGGATAAGAGATTTCGCTTGCGCAAGGTGCGCACGGAACTCGTGCAGCCCTCGCAGCTCTTCCAGTTCCTTCTTTGCAGCGCCGGTGTCGCCCTGGGCACGCAAGGCGATACCCAAGTTGTAGTGGGCTTTTTCGAGGTCGGGCTTCAGCTCAATGGCTCGCCGAAACGCTACGATCGCGCCAGCCGGTGTCCCCTCCAGCTTTGAGTTCCATGCCAAGATCGGTTTGTGCTTCCGGATCTTTGGGATTAATTTCGACCGCCTTGCGGAACTGGGCGAGCGCGCCGGTGTGATCACCCTGCCGACGCAGCGTCACGCCCAGCAACAAGTGTGCCGGCGCCGAGCGGGGATTCAGCTGAATGGCGCGGCGAAATTCGATGGCGGCACCAGCCAGATTGCCGAGCTGCCCTTCGACCAATCCCAATTCGAAATGCATCTCGGCTGAGGGCTTCAACGCGAGGGCCCGCCGCAACTCGCGCTCAGCACGCCGAAGGATTGTTTTGCTGTACGTAAACGCGCGCCAGGAAGCGATGCGCACCGGCATTCGCCGGATCTAGGTCAATGGCAGAACGCAGCTCCTGCAGCGCGGCAGGCTGATCTTGCAGATCGTACCAGGTTGCTCCCAGTCCGTAGTGCGCCTCGGCCCAGTTCGGTTTGAGCCGGAGGGCCGCCTCGAACTCTTCGACCGCCTGGTTCGAGTCGCCCTTGCTCTTGAGTGCAAGGGCCAGGTTGTAGTGAGTGACTGGGTCGTTCGGTTCGAGATCCAGAGCCTCGTGATAACTCGCGATGGCGCGGTCCCACGCTCCCTTGCGAGAAAGTTCGACCGCCTGTTGGCGTTTACTTTCGGCAGTCTGGGCGTTCGATGAAGCTGAGAGCAGGACGGTCAGAATCAGAAGCAACATCATTCGCACTAGCGTAGCAGAATCATCAGTTCGGCCCACAAATCCGAGCGAAGTGCGGAATCGCTCACTTTACCGGGGTCGCCCAGGCAGGACAGCTATAGCGGCTGTCCTGCCTGACGCCAGGCACGTTCTACCAGTAGAACTTCGCGCTGAGCTGTCCGATGCGCGGCGCGCGTGCGGAGGACACCCTTCCGAATGTATCGTTGAAGTGGAAATCGCCGTCCGGATTCTTGAACTGGGCGTGATTGAAAAGGTTGAAGAATTCCATTCGAATTTGGAAGCCGATGGATTCAGTAATGGCAGTCCTTTTTTCCAACCCCACATCGAAGTTGTTGAGTCCCGGTCCATGGAAGAACTGGCGGCTGGAGTTGCCGAAGCTTCCGAGCGCTGGAGTGGCGAATGCATCCGGCAGGAAGAACGTGTTTGAACCATTGGGTCCCGGTTTGCGGGGATCTTGAATCACAACCTTGCCCACGACATCCGGCAGATCGGTATTGGGGCTTCCCGTCAGGGAATAGTCGCCGCCTTGGCTCAACGCGACAGGCAGACCTCCTACGAAGTGAACAATCCCGTTGAAATTCCAGCCTTGCGTCAGGCGCTTCGGCAAGCTCCCAAAAGCACGATCGAAGGGAATTGCCCAGACGTAGCTGAACACGAAATTGTGGGTGACGTCGAACGCCGAAAGCGAGCGACTCAAGCGGGGATTGGAAAAATTCACCCATTGGCCGAAGCCTGAGGAATTGTCGATCGCCTTGGAGTAGGTGTAGGCCGCCAGGAAGGTCAAGTCGCTGGCCTTACGTTCCAGCGTAATCTGACCTGAGTTGTAGTTGGAATTGGCGATATTGACCGTGAAGCTATTGTTTTGGCTGAAGTTGCGGTCCAAGCTTAGTCGCGCGTCCCGATGACCTGCGCGCCACCCGGCCGTGTATAGGTGTCGTTCTCCCCATTTCGGCCGCAGGTCGGTGTAGCGCCCTCCTGGATGAGCTGAAGGCAAAGAGCCGCGATTGCCGGGATTGGCGTCGTACTGGGAGATCAATCGGTGACCTTGGGTGCCAACGTAGGCCAGGGTCAACACTGTTGATCTCGACAACTCGCGCTGAATGGAGAGATCGTAGTGTTCGGCGTACGGAAGTCGATTGTGAATGTCGTAGCCCGGCGAGTACGAAATGGGCAGATAGATCGAGTAGTCGAGCGTCTGGTTCGCCGGGCTGCCGGGAATCGGGAACGTAAACGGAAAGCGCTGCGTCTGCGAGACTCCGTTAGCGCGGGTCAGATACGGCTCGTCAAACATGGTCGGGTTCGGCGATGCCCAATACAGACCGAAGGGCGCGTCGCCAACCTCGTAGAACAGGTTCAGGTCTTCGATCGATGTGTAGTAGATACCGAAGGCCGCGCGGATGCTGGTCTTGCCGGGACCGCCGAAGATCTTGCCGGCCACCCCATCGCTAAAACCGGGCGAATAGGCAATGCCGACGCGCGGAGCGAAGTTGTTGTATCGCGTCGGAGCGAGCGTGCTGGGAATTCCCGGATCTCCCGGAACCACCCAACCCAGCGGAGCAGTAGGGAATTGGGTCGATTGCAGGCCGGGCACGATGGTTTCGATCTTGCCCTGCGTGTCATACCAGGGCATGCTCACTTCCCAGCGCAAGCCGAGATTCAAGGTGACGTTCGGCTTCACCTTGTAGGTGTCTTGAATGTAGGCGCCGCCATAGCGGGTGCGTGAATCCAGGAACTGCTGGCTGCACTGGTTAAAGCCGACCGGAGCACCGATCAGGAAGTCGGCGAAATCCGATGCCCGTCTCGCTTCCATCGAATGTGAAATCTCCATTGGGAGCGCAGGTGTTGCGTTCGTTGACTTGCAGGTAGCGGAACTCGCCGCCGAACTTGAGCGTGTGCGACCTCAGACGTCTTGGAAAAGCCGTCGGAAAAGTGCCAAGTGTTGTTGGGCTGAAACGTGGTCAGCGTGGGAACGCCGATGGAGAAGTTGTTGAAGTAGATCGGCGGCACCGTCTCCGGGAATCCGGCAGGACCGGACGGATTGATGCCTAATGTCCCAACTCCGGTTACAAAACCAAGATCGGAAAGTTTCGCGAAGCTGCTCGTCGGCTTGTTGGTCACAGTGGACGCGCGAAAGAAACTCGCACGCGAACTGGTTCACGGCGGTTGGACCCAACGTCTTGGTGTTGCTCAGCACGAACTGCTGAGCGCGCGACGGCGTGACGCTGGAAAAGCCCGGCACGCTCGCCGACACGGTCGTATTGAGCGCACTGTTCACGGTCGAGTCGTCGTAGTGGTAATAAAACGACCAGTTGCCGGTCTTCTGATTGATGAAGTCGACGCGCTGACCGATCTTGTCGTCCCGAACCCTGTCCTTTTGGCTGGCGTCGGCGAAGGTAATCGGCGGTCAATGTTCGGCGTGGGAATGTAAGGCAGTATATTGACAGCCGGGAGCAACATATGCCGCCGCTGGGATCACTCCGCCCGGAAACACGCATTGGGCCGTGCTCGTACAAGGCTGTATCGTGCCGCCGGATAGGATAGCTCCGTAAGGCTCGCCATCACTCACCGGTTGGCCGTTCAGCCGCTGGGACAGAGTCTGCGCCCAGAAAGCTCCCTTCACCGTCATCGGTTCGCCTGTTCCAGAATCCACAAACGCATCCGTTCCGAAGATGCCGTTTCGCTGATCCTCGCTAGGCACCTGCACGAGCCCGGTGCTCGCCCCGACCACCTGACGCGTTCCTTGATAGTCGGTGAACCAGAAAATCTTGTTCTTCCACAGCGGCCCCCCCACCGCGTAGCCGAACTGGTTTCGCCGCAGTTCCGCCTTGTTGGGATCGAAGTAATTGCGGGCGTCAAGTTTGTCGTTCCGCAAAAACTCAAACACCGTCCCGTGAATCCTATTGGTTCCGGACTTGGTGATGGCGTTCATGACCGAGCCGCTGAATTTTCCGTACTCGGCGTCAAAGCTGTTGGTAATGAGCCGAAACTCTTCAATGGATTCGATATTGGGGATCAAGCCGGCGCCGAGATTGCGTCCTTCGCTGACGTCTCCACCATTTACCAGAAAGGCGTTCGAGGTCTCGCGCTGGCCATTGACTGAAAGATTTCCCGCATGCCAAGATGCCCGACACAGGCCGGTCCTGCTGCATGGAACCGGACGTGACTGGAACAACTCCTGCCTGCAGTCCGAGAAGGTCGATATAGCTGCGGCCATTCAGCGGGAGCGACAGCATCTTCTTCGATTCGATCACGTCGCCCAGCTGCGTACTTTCAGTTTCCACCTGGACGGCGTCGGCGGCGACGCTCACCTCCTGCTTAACGCTGCCGACCTGAAGGGTGATATCGAAGTGCAACTGGTCGTTCACTTTCACCACGATCTCGGTCGTAGTGTAGGTGCTGAATCCCGTAGACGTGACGGTAAGCGTGTAGGTCCCGGCGGGCAGGGCAAGGATTCGGTAGGAGCCATCCGTTGCCGAAACAGTGACCTGACTGAAATTTGTTTGCGTATTCGTAGCCATGATGCGAGCGCCGGTCACCACCGCCTGGGAACGATCGTGAACCACGCCCAGAATCGATCCGGTTACGTCGGCGCGCAGAACGGTCGGGACAATTAGCGTTACCAAAACCAGCAAAAGAGTTAACGCTGCGTGGCGATAGCGATCTTCCATTGGATCCTCCAGTACGTATCCAAATTAAAGAAAAGCCGCTGTCTTGCCCCGAATGTCAGTGATTCGGGCCTTTACCCACTGCAATGAACGAAGAGAGACTTTTGAGTTGAACAGAAGAGAAGATGGGCGTTCTTTTACCTTCGATCATCCGTAGGAGTCAAGCGAAAACAACAAAAAGCAATAAAAAATAAAAAAAAATAACTCGCCAACGGCCGGGCTTCCTGGGAGGACCGGCGAAGTTGTTGCACCTTCTGCCGAAACCAGTTCCTCAATGAGGCAGCGAGAAGCTGAAAACGTTACTGCCCGCGGAGATCGCCACGTACTGGACTCCATCGACTGCATGTAGCTCATCGGGGAAGCATGCATCGTTTGGCCGGTATTGAAGTGCCAGAGAGCACGGCCTGTCGCTGCCTCAACCGCTTCCAGCGATCCGGCATCGTCCCCAAAGAACACTAGTCCACCGGCGGTGGTTAACGTACCACCCCAGGAATCGCCGCGTCCGACCTGGGGATAGCGCCAAACGATCCTTCCATCCGGCACGGAGATATGCCAGCAGGATCTTCTGCGCCTGTTCATCGGGAGGAAGCTTCGTGCCTGTGTTGTAGTAAGTCTCGCCCGGCGCGAACGGCTTCGGGTTCGCGAAGAAGAGATTGCAGCTCTCCAGCGCCATGACGTAGAAGAGACCGGTGTCGGGATTGTAAGAAGGTGAAAACCAATTCGTCGCTCCGTTGATGCCCGGGCAGATGTACGTACCTTGCTTGGTTGGTATTCGTCCCGAGAGTATGGGGCGGCCCGATGCGTCCACGTCCTTGGCCCAGTTCAGCCTTTCGCACGAAGGGTGTAGCCTTCAGGAACTTGCCATTGGTCCGGTCGAGAACATAGAGAAAGCCGTTGCGATTGGCCTGCACCAACAAGCGACGGGTTACGCCGTTCTCTTTGATATCCACCAGCACGGGAGTTTGATTGGCGTCGTAGTCATAGAGGTCGTGTGGAGTGAACTGGAAATACCATTTCAATTTTCCGGTGTTGGGGTCGATGCGCCAGAACGCAAGCTGTATACAGGTCGTCGCCGGGGCGCGAATCTCCCACAAAATCGGGCGCTGCGTTGCTGGTGGTCCAATAGAGAGTGTCGAGTTCGGGATCGTAGGTGCCGGGCATCCAGGTGGTGCCGCCACCATGCAGGTAGGAATCGCCGGGCCAACTGGAGGAGCCGAACTCTCCCGGTCCGGGAATGGTCCAGAGACGCCACTTCAGTTTCCCGGTCACCGCATCGTAGGCGGCCAGGAATCCGCGGACCCCGGAATCGCCGCCGGACGTGCCGACGATCACTTGCACCTTTCACCACCAGCGGAGCGCTGGTTGCGCCGTAGTGCTTGGCCTTGTCGGCGTACTCGACGTCCCACAGCAAGCCTCCCGAGCGAGCGTCGAGGCAAAGCAGGTGAGCATCATCGGTTTCCATGTAGACAAAGTTCTGCCACACCGCAACGCCACGGTTTTGTGAACGGCGGCATCATCGAGCAACCCTGAGCTGACGGGCCGCTGGTAATGCCACAAGACTCGTCCCGTTCGCGCATCCAGCGCGAAGGCATCGTTGGCGGAGGTGACGTACATGATGCCCCGGACGACCACAGGAGTCGCTTCCAGCATCTGGGAGTTGCCGGGATGAAAAACCCACGCCGCACGCAGGCTGCGCGACATTCGTCAGTATTGATTTCATGCAGACTGCTGTAGCGGCGCCCGGTGTAGTCGCCGTTGTAGGAAGTCCAGTTGGCACCGACCGGCTGCGCGAGCAGGTCTTCCGCACTCACCTTGGGGACGGCGGTAACAGGAGACTGCCCCTGTCGGCGCGGCAGTGGGCAATCCGGAAAGAACGCAGGCGCCAGCTAGCAAGATCAGGGAAGTGCTCTGCTGCCTGATTTCATTTCAGCGATTTCTCCGCGTGTGCCGACTGGAACTTCCTGCAGCGAACCTCGGTCTACTCCGCTCGCCATCTTCCAGATGAAGGGAGACGCGCGCAGGTTTTCCGTGGGCACGATTTCCGTTTCGAGCGAGACCGGTTCCGTTGGATTCACGTCAGCTACGAGGCGTCGTTCCCAGGCTTGCACCATGCTCGTTGTAAAACTGCGCTACCAGTCGTCCAGCGAAGAACACTCCAAAGGAACCGGAGAGTCTGATTTTGCCATTCTCCAGACGAGTTGCGCGAAGCGGGCGTAGGACGATGCCCGCGTCCGTAACGTCGTGAAATTCGCTCCCGGCCCGAGTGGGGAACCATTCTGTCTCCAGAGTCACATGTCTCACCGGGACTCAGGCGACAGAGTGGAGAATTGATCTCGGCCTCGAGGTAGTAAGGCGGCGTTCCCTCTTCTCCGCCACTCAGGGCGGCCTCTCCGTCGCTATTCACCTTCAGTTCGGGCCCGTTCGTCCAAAAAATAACGGACGCCTTGCCCGGATAGGGCTTGCCTTCTTCGTATTGAAAGCGCTCGACCATGGCGTATCGGCTGCTGCCATCGACAACCGCCAGCCAACCCTCGGTCGAGTCCAGCCACAATTCAGCAGCCATATGCACATAGTGCAAGGTGAAGAGGCCATCGTCCCTCACCGAGGCAGCGGGATTTTCGGCAGGTCCGAAGCGAACGTGATACCGGTTGAGATAACTGCTGGATCGGTTGGCGGGGGTGAAAGTCCAGAAATCGCGATTGCAGGCGCGAGGAAGCGCCCTGAGTCAGCGGTATCGTATTGCGAGACCGACTGCATCGACCATTCGATGGTATGCCCGGTTACGTTCTTCATGGAAACGTGGAACCGGATGCGCGGGGAGTCGGCATCGAGGCGAATGGTGCGCACAAACTGAACCCCAGTTTGGGGATCGGCTGGACCCGTAAGCTCGATCTCGCACTGCGCGCCCTTCCGAAAGCTTTCGAAAGGAAAATGGACCGTCGTCGAGCACGTCCGAGCCTCCCGCCCAATGCTGCTCGTCGTTGTTGCCCTCGGGCAAGAGCCAGATTTTGTCGCCGCCGTAGTTGAACCACTGACCCGAGGTCGGCGGCAGGTATTTGCCCGCGAACTTCGGGTTAACGAACAGGTAGGGATGCCCAGCGAAGGTCACTTGCATGAGTCGACCGCCATTCTGCGGCACCACGATGAGCTGCACCCATCGATTGGCAAGTTGTTGTGCGTGCCAACCCTTATAATCCATCGCTGCAACGCGGCATTCTGGACTCGCCGGTGGGTTTGGTTGATCCTTCGCCTGAGCTTGCACTCGGCTTGTCTCAAGCGAGCCAAGAAGAAAAGCCAGCGCCAGGCGACACATCAGATCTGCCGAGTAGTAACTGCTGTGCCATGGGTTGCGCCTTTCCTGAAAACGGCGGGTCGAGGGTAGCACGCACGCAGAAATCTTCAAACTGTTGCCAAGCTGTCGAATGGTGAAAACGAAACAAAACTCAATCAAACGAAAGCTTTTGATTGGTGTCAAACATTTTCCGTGGTATACCAGCTTTGCCAACGGCAGGGCCATGAACGCGCTCTTCACGAGGACTGAGTTTGAAGATTCTGTTGTTATCACTGCTCATCGCGTCTGATCTCCTGGCTCAAGACCGGAAAGTCGATGCCACGTGGCTGCACCGCTACCTTCCGAATCTGAGCGATGCGAGCGGTGACTTGGCATCCGCGAGCTTGTCACTACAAGCCGATCTTCGGCGAGGGCGATTCGGAAAATCGACTCCTGCGAAGTGTGACCCGGTTTGCGGAAGTTACGCTCGATGCCCACGGAAATTGTCAGACCGTGCACTACGATCGCGAAGAAGAGATTTATTTCGTTCTGGCGGGAAAAGGCGTTCTGCACTATGGGGACGAGACGAATGCGATGCGGGCGAATGATTTCACTTACCTGCCTCCGGGCGTGAAGCATTCGATTGCGAACAGTTCGGAGCATGGCCTTGCGAGTCCTGGTGATGGGATTCAAAATCCCAGCAACGACTTCGATCATTGCGCCATCGCTGCCTCCCAAGATCGTCAATCTGGATGACGTCAAAGAGGAGAACGTCGACGGCCATCCTACATCGGTTCTGTACAAGCTTTTGGTCGGCCCGCGCACTGGAAATCGAGACGCCATCGATCAGGCGTATGTGGTGACCAGTTTCTTCTGGATGAACTTTGCACCTGGGGGCACGAACTTCCCGCATCATCACGAAACCGCGGAAGAAATCTATCTCGTTCTTGAGGGACAGGGTGAAATGGTGGCTGGGAGTGGAATGGACGGAGTCGAAGGCCGCTATCCAGCCAAGGCGGGGGATGCCTATTACTTCCGCCCCAACTGTACGGTAGGGTTCTACAACCAGAACAAGCCGGGAGCAAAGGCCTACATTCTGGCCGTGCGATCACGGATTCCGTTGCCAGCAAACGCGGATTAGATGTTTTACCTGTCTAGCCAGGTTCTCATGTCACTAGCGATTTGCGTTGAGGTGTCACAATAGGTCTGGCTAACACACGCGATTGAGGAGGTGTTGAAATGCACATCCAGAATTCCAGCCGGCGATCATTCATGAAGCTGATGGCGGCTGCCCCGCTGCTGGGCCAAATCGCCGCACGCGACCTCTACGCGCAAGCGGCCACGGCCATCGGTAAGAATCCACATCAGAATGTGTACTCTCGCCTCGGGGTGAAGACTGTTATCAACTGCCGTGGCACCTGGACCTATCTGAGCGGATCCCTCGAATTTCCTGAGGTTCGTCAAGCGCAGGCGGAAGCGGCCCAGCATTTCGTCAACATGTTGGACCTGCAACGCGCCGTCGGTCGGCGCTTGTCGGAGCTGACCGGCGCGGAGTCGGGCATCATTACTTCCGGCGCAGCGGGTGCGATGGCCGCCGCAACCGCCGGATGCATGGCTGGTACCGACGACAAATACATCTGGCAACTGCCCGACACCACCGGCCTGAAGCATGAAGTGATCATGGCAGGGGGCCGAAGCGCGTTTGATAGTGCGATCCGCTTGACCGGGGCCAAGTTGGTGCTGGCGTACTCTCCGGAAGAACTCACGAACGCCATCAACGAAAACACGGCCATGATCTACACCACCAATCTCGGTGAAAAACTGCAACGAGAATTGGCGATCGCCAAGGACCGCAAAATCCCGCTTTTGCTCGACGATGCCGCTGGCATCCCCCCTGCCGACAATGCGAAGCTCTACGCCAAGATGGGCATTGACCTCTACGCGTTTTCGGGTGGAAAGGGACTGTGCGGACCCCAGTGCAGCGGCTTGCTTCTGGGCCGACGAGATCTGGTCGAGGCCGCCCTCCTCAATTGCAGTCCCAGGGAGGGCGCCGTATGCCGTCCGATGAAGGTCGGAAAAGAAGAAGTCATCGGGTGCCTGACCGCGCTTGAGACCTGGCTGAAGCTGGATTCGAAGAAGTTGTATGCCGAATGGAACGGCCGAGTGGATCGCATCCGGAAACTCGTAGAGACGGTGCCCGGCGTCACGACCGACACCTTTGTTCCCGAAGATGGCAACCGCTATCCGACGCTCAGAGTCTACTGGGACCAGCAGACCTGGGGTTTCAGCACGTCCGATTGTGTACGAGAACTCCGCGCCAGCGATCCGGTTATTGAAGTTCTCGGAGCAGACAATCCAAGTCTGGTGAAGGCCGTTCGCGAGGGCAACCCGAATCGAAAAGAACGCAAGGAACCCGACCACATTGAGTTGGTTTCCATGACCATAAAACCGGGAGAGGAAATCATTGTTGGACAAAGATTGCGCTCTATTCTCGGAACTGCCCAGAAGAGAAAATCTGCAGCATAACCAGGGGTCGATGGGAACCAATTGATCTTAGGAAGAGTTAAGGGCAACGTTCGTATGCGATTCGTCGTGATCGGATTCCTCGTTTGGTCTGCGGTCGGAGCGCAAGCGCAGGTTCGAGCCGTCGTTCCCACGCAGACCCATGCAAGCGTGAACCATTTCTACTCGCCCGGTGTCGATGCAGGAGACTACGTCTACATCTCAGGGCAGGGCCCTCGGCGCCCCGACGGCAGCTTGCCCACGACCTTCCCAGAACAGTGCCAGCAGGCGCTCGACAACGTTAAATCGGTGGTCGCGGCGGCGGGCTTGACTATAGAGCATGTGGTCTACACCCAGGTTTATCTTGAGGACATCAGCAAGTATGGAGAAATGAATCGAGTATTCGGCGAGTACTTTGGCAAGACTCTGCCAGCTCGTGCGGTGCTGGGTGTTGCGCGAATTCCGGAGCCGCGCATTCAAATTAATGCTGTCGCAGTGCGCAGCCTGGCCGACCGGCGCGCTGTTTACCCGCCAAACTACAGTGCGGGGGAGTCGGCCTCTCCCGGCGTCCTCACGCACGACCGTCTTTTCATATCCAGCATGTCCGGCAGTGATCCCGTCACTGGCAACATTCCAGATGATCCCGCAGCACAAGTCGATCTGGCGCTCGATCGGGTACAAGCAGTGGTGAAGGCAGCCGGCCTCGAACTCAGCAACATAGTTTTTGTGAATCCTTACCTGACCGCCGAAATCCCGATGCGTGTCATGAACGAGCGCTACGCTCGTCGATTTGAGTTTGGCAACACCCCAGCCCGGGCAACAATCGAGGTGTCGAGTCTCCCGGGTGGCGCTCACATCGAGTACACGGCTGTAGCCGTTCGTGATCTCCAACAGCGAAAAGCAGTGCGTCCCAAGAACATGCCGCCCAGCCCCACGGCCAGTCCTTGTGTTTTTGCCGGCGACACTCTGTATTGCTCCGCCAAGAGCGGCTTCATTCCGGGGCCGCATGGCGGGGTCTACGCGTCTAGCACGCAACATCAACTCCGTCAGACCATGCGCAATCTCCTCGACAACCTCGAGGAAGCTGAGATGAAGTTCGACCAGGTTGTGGCGACAAACGTCTACCTGGACGACTTATCGGATCTTCAGACGTTTGACGAAGTGTATGCCCAGTATTTTGGCCCTCTGGCGCCGGCCCGAACAACCATCCAGCAAATCGCGCCCGCGGAGCGCAAGCCCGACAAAGAGGACCATTACCCCGACCTGGAGCAGGTATCGCTGATCGCTGTCCGAAGTCAGCCCAGGCCCTGAAGAAAAGACAAGCCCGGGGCTGGGACAATCCACAATCAACGCTGGAGAGGATTACTGCACCGACATCAGTCCCGATGAACACCCATCGAGTGGTACTCGTCCACAGCTCTGGTTAGCCGAAGATGCGAGAGTCAACCATGGCGGACAATTTCAAGGGCAGGGACGGACTCGCTAACATCCTGTCAATCATGGGTTATGCCGCGCGCCAGCCACGCGGCAATTTCACGAAAATAGGTCCTGCCGCTGTTCCCACACTTTAGGAAAGTGTGGCGATCCAGGATACATCACCATGCGGACCACCTTGCCACGCGCAGCCAGCACCTCAAATAACTCTCGGCCCTGATAAACAGGGACACGCTCGTCGGCGTCGCAGTGAAGAATGAGCAGAGGCGTAGTCACATCTTCTGAATGCATGACGGCGGAGAAGACAAGGAATGCACCAGGATCTTTGTCTGGCCAGCGCGCATCGAAGTCAATCTGCTCAAGGTCGCTTGTCCAAATGAAGCTGGGCCAGTCGGTAATACCTGCGCCTTCGACGGCCTTGTATCGATGCGACTCCCCCAGCGTAGTGATTGAACGAACAGATCCTTCAACAGGAAAGCGATGTTCTTCAAAAAGGCTACTTCCTCGACTGCGGTGCGGAATGTGTGCGGTAACCCTATGGCTTCGTAGTGATAGATGACGACTGAAGGCCGACGACGGACGACTGCTCTACCACGATGAATACGCTGTCCCGTCCGACGCTGTTAGGTTCGACGAGCTATGCACGTCCACGATTCCGGGCTCCTGCTGGTCCACCGCCATGATGGAATCTTCCTGATCGGTAGTCCAGTTCGGTTCGTTGGTGAACGGATCCTTAGGAATGACCTTGATGTAGCCGGCCGGAATCAGATCCTCGAGCGTCTGCGGTGCCTTCTGCTTGTCGAGCGTATATTGCGAAATCACGCTGCGCAGAGTGAACAAATCCTGCCGTAGAGTCGCCTCTTTGGCGTGCAGGATCGAGCGGTTGTAAACTGGCACCGCGATCGAGACCAGGATGATGATCAGGCACACCACGATCATCATCTCGATCAACGTGAAGCCACGGCACGAGCCAGTTTTGCGGAATCGTCCCATTACCAATATTACCAATCCTTATATTTTGTGCCGTCCAGCGCCGTGCTCTCCGACTGGCTGTAGACATCGAACACGTTGTCCCCATTCCAGGAAGTCGATGTCGGATCATCCTGTACCGAGCGCATGCCCCAGTCGGCCTTGCCGGTCATGGGATCGACCGGAACCTTGCGCAGAAATCTGAGTTTCTTACCGTTCGAATCCACTCCCTGTACTAGCGTATCCAGATCCGGCGGATAACCTTCGCTGCCCAGCTTGATTTGGAAGGCGGCACGATCAGCGGCGTCTTTATAGCGGTCAATTGCGTCGCGCATCTGCCACAGGTCGTAGCGCAGTTCGCGCTCTTTCTCCCGCTTGATGCTCACTCGCGCCAAGGGCAGCGCCATGGTCGTCAGGATCACCAGAATCGCGGTCGCCACGATCAACTCAATCAACGTAAAACCGCGAATCTTCCTGACGGAATTTTCGGTAAAAACCCGGGCAGCCGCCTGTGTACCTACACTGCTCACTGCAAGCTTCTCCTTCGTACGCCCTATTGAATATTGACTACGGCCTGCGCACCGTTCACGGTTATGGCCTGCATGGCCGGATCCCGCGCACCGCCGCGAGTGATAGTCAGCGGAGACTGCCCGCCGGTCTTGGCCACAAATGTCAGCGTCACCACCGATCCCTGACCGGAAACGCCGCCCGAGTTCGGTGGGCGTGTCGCTGTGATCTGCAACGTGCCGCTGGTTTCATCCTCGCGATGCACCAGCGCGACCGCCTGCCCGTCTTGCGACAGGAACCCGCCGTTGGAAACATTCACCAGTTGAAGCTTCGACGGATCGTAGTTCAACTGCAATGGTACGGAGTACACGTTCTGGGCTCCGGATATCAGGATGTTGACCGTGAACGTCGCACCCTTAGGCTGCGTAATCGATCCCGGATCAAACAGGAAACTTGCTCCGGTCGCAGACGGGGACGCCGCGGGTGAAACCGGCGCAGGCCGCGGCGGGTTCGCTTGGGCAGTTGGCGACGGCGGTACCGCTGCCGGGGCTGGCGGCGGTTCCTGTGGCCGACTCACCCGGCGGAGTTCCAGCGCGTTTGCCGTTCCTACGTCCAGCATTCTTTGGTTTACTTCGGTTACATCGGGCCCGCGAACCACATGCGGGATCAACGCAAACACAAGTTCATTTTCGCGGTGGTCCTTCGTCTCCGATCCAAAAAAGTACTTCAGGATCGGAACATTCGAAAAACCCGGATAACCACTCCACGACTTGGTCTCGTTGTTTTCCAGCATTCCGCCCAGCAAATTGACTTCGCCTTCTTTCAGACGGATTTCGTGCTCTACCTTGCGTTGCCCAATGATCGGCTGGGAGATACCGCCAATATTGGACTGTCCTGTAACCGAAGAAATATCCAGACTGATTTTCAACGTCACTTCGCGTCCGGCATGCACCCGTGGTGTGATATCGATATTCACGCCGACGTCGAGGTATTGAAACTGTGTATTGACCAGCGGGTTGATGCCGACTCCGCCGATGCCCGGCTGAAACGAACCGGTGGCCACGGGCACGCGGTCGCCGATTTTCAACGTGGCTTTCTGTCCGTCAAGCGCCCGGATCTGTGGATTCTGAAGAATTTTCGTGTCGCTCGCACCCATGACGGCGGATGCGGTGACGCCTGGAATCGTAATAGTGAAGTCGGTCGCGTTCAGATTTCCAATGCGGTTCAGGTTGATGCCGCCGTTCCCGCTCGACTGGGTCACAGTACCGGTCCCACCGGCCGGTCCGGTCGCGGTCGTAGTGGTGCTGTTGATGTTGTTGTTGAGCGAAATACTGGTGCTGGTGGGCGGATTGATCCCCAGAGTACGCGTCCGGTCCTTGCTCACCTGCATGACCACCACATCCACGATTACTTCCGGCTTCGCCTTGTCGAGGTCGTCCACTAACTTCTGCGCCAGCGCGATCTGGTCCGGTGTGCCGCGTACGATTACCGCGTTCTGCGACTGCAATTGTTGAATGCGGCTCACTTCCAGCAGCGTCCGCATGGCGTTTACTACGTCCTGCAACTCAGTCGCCTGCGAGAGATTGGAAAGATAAAAGGTCTTGATAACGCTTTGATCGAGTTCCTTGCGTTTCGCCGGATTGTCGGTGGCGATAAAGATCGTGTTCGCCGTTACCGGACGCCAGAAAGTCTTCGATTCCAGCGCAATAATCCCCAGGGCATCTTCCAGGGTCACCCCGTTCAACTCGATGCGGATCTTCCGCGAAGTGTAATCCGGATCAAACAGGACGTTGATCCCCGCCAACTTGCCAACGGTTTCGTAAATGACCTTGGTATCTTCGGTGAGTTTCAGAGTGATGGGCACATTCGAGATGGTCGCCAGTTCCACCGGCCCCTGGGCCTCCGCCAGCTTCTTGCGCAAGCTGTCCGGCGGCGGAGCGAACGCCGTCGGCGGATTGGCGGCTTTATTGATCATGTCTTGCGTTCGCCGCACTTCCTGCTGGGCAATGAAACTGGAAGGATCGATCAGGGCAGCCTTCTGGAACTCAATGAGTGCCTCGTCCAGTTTTCCGCTGTCCCGCATGATCTGGCCACGGTGCACGTGCGACGCTGCAGCCAGAAACTTGATGCGTTCGTAGGCCGCACGATAGCGCAAGTCCTTCGGCTTCAGGCTGAAAGCCTCCTGGTAGTAGTCGTAGGCTTGCTCGTAGTCCTGGCGGGCTTCAGCATCCTTCCCCCGGTTCCATAATGAATGTGCCTTGTCGGCTATGGCGGGAAGGGTGATAGCCAGGACGACGAGCAGCAAGGCCGCCGGGCGGAACAAACGTCTCATTCAGTGAGCCCTCGTATGCATTCCGGATCGGAAGTTGCCAATGGCCCCTGGGGGGAGCGCTTCGCCCGAATCCGCAAAAAGACACAAAAACAGCGTGATTATAGCATCGCCCTTCATCACTTCCGAAGTGCCTGTCAGACTGGCAGTTACACTCTTTAGTCTTAGCCCCAAAAGGGTCAAAAATAGGCTTGCGCGAGAGCCAAGAACTGGTGGCTCGGAAACGCCAAAACCCGCGCCCTATTGGGCCTCTGGGCTCTCGGCGCTGGGCTTTGGGAACCAATCCTTCGAGGGCCGCCTATGCTATTAACCCCGGGTACTGACAGGCCCATCAAGAGCCCGCGCTCAACCCAAAAGGCCGATTCCCAGAGCCTAGACCCCAAAGCCCAGAGCCCGCTCTGTGCTAACGTTTTCCTAGCAATGGCTCGCCAATCCACGCACCCGACCAAGCCCAACGCGGAGAAAAATCCCCGCCGTGACCCTACCGCCTCGGGCCAGCGGGATGCCTCCGTCAATAGGATCGCTTCGCATAACTACTTCTTGCTGGAAAAATTTGAAACTGGCGTCGTTCTTACCGGCACTGAGGTGAAGTCGATCCGTGCCGGGCGCGCAAACCTTAAGGACTCCTACGGCCTCGTTAAAGATGGCGAACTCTGGCTGCTGAATGCCCACATCGGCCCCTATGAGCATGGCAACATCTTCAACCACGCCCCACTGCGTACCCGCAAGCTGCTGGTCCACAAGGAAGAACTGCGCAAACTGGTAGGTAAGACACAGCAGAAAGGCTTGACCCTAATCCCCACCCGCATGTACTTCAAGAACGGGAGGGTGAAAGTAGAACTCGCGCTTGCCAAGGGCAAACAACTCTGGGACAAGCGCGAGACCGAACGTCGCCGCACCGCCGACAAGGAAGCCCGCGAAGCCGTCGCGCGAGGACGCAAGCGGGCGTAGTCCGCAGATTTTGCCGAAGCATCGGACCGGTCATCCGGCGCCTGTTCATTTCACTTCTCCAACATAAAAAGAGGGCCCGGGAACAAGTCCCGTGCCCTGTTTGGAGAGAGTGGACAGCGACCCAAGAACAATCGACTACTGAACCTTGCTACTGAATCGTCAAGCTCACCGGCGTGGAGTGAGAAATGCCTCCCGAAGTGCCGACCACCATCATGGTCTGCACACCCGGTGAACTCGTATGGCTGCTCGAGTAGCTGCTGCATCCAATGCCCCACAGCAGCAGCCACACGAGCAGCAGCGCAGCGGGTCCCAGTGCCCATATCCCAGTCCGCTGCGTTATGCCGCCCTGATGTTTGCGACGAATCCCAAACACCAGGCCGAGCAAACCAAATCCTGTCAATGGCGCCCACGCCATGTATCCCATGGGAGGCACGTAAGTCGAACCTACTGCAATCGTGAGCGAACTCGAGGCGCCCGGCGAAATCGAAGCGGGCGCAAACGCGCACGTCACACCCGTGGGCTGGCCAGAGCATGACAAATTGATTGTGCTGTTAAATCCGCCCGAACCGCTGGCATCGATCATCAGCGAGGTCGAACCACCCCGCGCCACGGTTGCCGATGGCGCCGACAATCCGAGAGAGAAGTCAGTTCCAGCTGCCGGGCTGGGCACGAGGGTCGCAAACAGCCCATGCGTTTGCGTGCTTCCGCCCGCGGTCAGATACAACGTGTTCGGATCGCCCGTGCCGGTCACGCCAAACACCAATTCCCACAATCCAGCATTGGCGATCACGGTGCCGTTGCTGTCGGTCAGCTGATTAAGAAAGGTGCCACTCCTGTCGAACGCGCTGATGGTGCCATCGCCGAAATTCCCCACCAGAACATCGTCCGAGAAGTCCCCAAAATTCGCAGGTGTTAATACCACCGCCCATGGCGCGTTTAGCGTGCCGGCTGTCATGCCGCGCCGCAGGAACGAGCCGTCGGGTTGAAACAGATCAACGAGGCCTAGTCCTGCGCCCAGAACCGGATCGTGCTTGGCGGCGTCCTGCTGCGCGTAGGTTACGAACACCACGTTGCTGATCACGTGCACTCCGTGCGGCGCATAACCCGCGGGCAGGGCGGGATCGGTAAATGTGCCTCCGCTCAACGTCGCCGGCGCGAAAGTTGTGGTCGTAGACCTCAATCGCGCCGCTGTGAAAATTCGCCGCCAGAAGGAAGTTCCCTGCCGTGTCGTTGAGCAGCGCCAGTCCCTTGTAAACGGCGCCCGCCGCCGAGTTGTCCACGGCCATCGTGGCATTGCCCGTTCCATTCCACTTGGCAAGAATGCCGTCCTCGGTGTCGAAGATGAATGTCGCTCCGCCGAAATCGCTGGAGCTGTTAGCGACAATCCCCGTCGGACATCCGGGGCTGCAAGGATTGCTGGCAGCGACCGGAATTCCGACCACCGTGGTCTGCTTCACGCCTTGCGCATCGTAGGTTGTCGCAGTACCGCCGTTGTTGTTGGCAATCCAGAACGGGGCGCCGGGAAGAAACGCAATTCCCCACGGATTGGATAGTTGCGCGTCCATGTGGTTTCCCACTCCGGCCTGATCCGCCACCAGGTTGGTCTGCTTATAGCCTTTCTGCTGGCCCCACATCGCCTGTGCCATGCACATCACAATGGTCCCGAATGACACAAGCATCCTGACTCTGGTCACCGCGTTTCTCCTTCACCTCAATCGAAGCCCCGGGGCTACGGGTATGTTCAATGGTTGAAGCGAGAGTAGCGGCAGAGACCAAGGGAGTTGTCATCCCCACGTCTGTAGTATGTAAAAGGTTTGCATGCGGGAAAATCGCAGTCGGAAGCATCAAGCGGTCACTGCCTAACAGTTACGCAGATGGTCGTGCCATACATGCCATCGATGTTGCGTTACCGACGTCGAACACCAGCGCAGGCGGACGAACCCGCTTTACTATCTGCGTCCTTCGCGCCCCTTAGCGATCTTTGCAGTTTAGAGCTCTTCTTGCACGAGTCACCATAAGCGGTCGCCGCCTTGCGCATTTCCCCGTCCGCCGACGATACTGGAAACCGACACCATGAAAACCAATCTGACTCTCAGCACGCCCGCCCAAGTAGAAGCCGAATGCCTGGTGGTAGTCGCACTCGACCGATCCGCCAAAGACAAGCCTGAAGTCTCCATCGAAACGACCGATGCCGCTGTGAAGTCCGCCGCCGCTGAAGTCGTAAGCAGCGGCGAAGTCACCGGCAAAAATTTCGAAGGCACGCTGGTGCACCATCCCGCCGGCCTGAAAGCAAAACGTCTGCTCTTGCTGGGTGGTGGCAAAGCAAAAACATTCTCTGTATTCGATCTGCGCCGCCTCGCTGGCGCCGCAGTGCGTACGCTCAAGTCCCGCGGCCTGCGCAGCTTCGCCTTCGTCGCTCCGCAGAGCAGCACGGCCGAGGAATCCGTGAAAGCTGTAGTGGAAGGCGCTTTCGTCGGCAACTTCGATCCCGACACCTATAAGAGCGATCGCAAGGACCAGAAAATTGACGAATTGACGGTTGTCGCCACCGGCGATCAGAGCAGGCTGCAACAAGCCGTGGACGCAGCCCGGGTGATCGGCGAGTCGCAGAACTTTACCCGCCAACTGGTTAATGAACCAAGCAACCGAATGACGCCGACGATTCTTGCCGAGCAGGCGAAGAAGATGGCGCACGAAGTTGGCCTGAAGTGCGAAGTGTACGGCGCTGACAAGATCAAGGAACTCAAGATGGGAGCGTTCTGGAGTGTGGCCCAGGGTTCCGACGAACCGCCTGCGCTAATCGTTCTGCGTTACGAACCGGCCGGGGCGCCGGAGAAACCCCTGCTGGGACTGGTCGGCAAGGGCATTACGTTCGACACGGGCGGCATTTCGATCAAGCCCGCCGACGGCATGGAGAAGATGAAATACGACATGGCCGGTGGCGCTGCCATGCTGGGAGCGATGCGCGCCATCGCGCTGCTAAAACCGAAAGTAAAAGTCACGGCAATCGTGTGCGCGACGGAGAACATGCCCTCTGGCAAAGCACAGAAGCCCGGCGACGTACAGATCGCCATGTCAGGAAAATCCATCGAGATTATCAACACCGACGCCGAAGGCCGCCTGGTGTTGGCCGACGGCCTCTTCTATGCGCGCCAACTCGGCTGCACGCACCTGGTCGACGCGGCTACGCTCACGGGCGCGGTGGTTGTCGCACTCGGCTACGTGAATGCCGGCATCTTCGCCAACGATGATCAGATGTACGAACGCTTCAGCAAAGCCGAAGACAAGGCCGGAGAAAAATTCTGGCGCATGCCGCTCGACGAAGAATACAAAGAAGTGATTCGCTCGGGAATCGCGGACATCGTGAATTCGGGCGGCCGCTGGGGCGGCGCGATCACGGCAGCGATGTTTCTGAAAGAATTCGCAGAAGACACTCCGTGGCTGCATCTCGATATCGCCGGTACGGCCTGGACGGAAGAAGCGAAGCCCTGGATCGCGAAGGGGCCGTCAGGGATTGCGGTGAGGAGTTTGGTGGAGTTTGTGAAGGATTTTGGCGGGTAATCGTGTACTGCGATCTAAATCGCGACTAACAACCTGAAACGCGACAGTGGTCACTGTCTGCCCCACCACGTTACAGCTACGCTCTGTCATCCCGAGCGAAGTCGAGGGACCTTGCGTTTTCGAAGGCAGGCCAATGCCTCCTGAGCATCGCTATTACGTCTACATCGTACAAAGCGCATCCCGCCGAGCTCTCTACATCGGGATGACCAACAACCTGCACAAACGTGTCTGGCAGCACAAAACCCACGCATTCGAAGGGTTCACCGATGACTACAGCGCAGTGCGACTCGTCTATTGGGAGAGTTTTGATAGCGTTCACGACGCAATTGCACGCGAAAAGCAACTGAAGAACTGGCGCCGCGACAAGAAACTCTGGCTTATTGCAAGAATGAATCCCGGCTGGAAAGATCTGGCCGCAGAGTGGTATGAAACACAAGGTCCCTCGACTGCGGGGCTCGTTCACTGTGTGAACGAGCGTCCTCGCTCGGGATGACAGAGTTATGAGCTCGTTACTTTATGAGCCGCCACCTCAAGGTTGGGCGACGCCGGTCCCAAGCAACTCGCAGTTCGCAACGCATTTGTAAGTCTGCACATCGATCTCGACTTTCTTGTGCGGCTTGCCGTTGGGAATGATCAGCAGCGACTGCGATCCGTCGGCCACGTTGAAGAGGCAGTCGAACTCCATGGTCTGCACTCCGCGCTGCTTGCAGGAAGTCTGCGCCAGGGCGGAACTCAGTTGCTCCGGCCGGTCATACACCTGGTCGGCCAGTGTGGTCGGCATCACGCCCAGCGTCATAGGCACGGGTGCCTTGATCTTCATCCACAACTTCTGGCCGTCTTGCTCGGGTGTCAGGATGCTGTACAGCTTCGGAACGTTCGTAAGTTCGTACTTCTCTTTGACCAGCCTCACCCACTGAAACTCCGGCTGCACGCAGTTCGCGACGCATGACCAGCTGTGATAGGTGATATCGACGTCGTTGGGAGAAACGAACGCTCGTGCGCCATTCTTCCCGAGGATCACGCCAATTCCCTGAAGAATGGCACGGTCCGGCGTGCGTTCGTCGTGAATGAGCAGCACCATGGGCCGGTTCGGCGGCAGATGGCATTCGTAGGTTGTGCTGGTCACGTGCTCGCGCCAGCAGCGGTATTCAAGATTGCTCCAGGTCTCCGGATGCCCTTGGGCAGCGTTCCATTCGGCAGCCCCGGTCATCGCCAAGGTCACCGGCCTCTTGGCCTGGATGATGACGTGCATGTTCCCGCCGTCCGGCCCTGGCCGGTAGACGCGCCCGGTGTGGTAGTCCGCCGGATCAAGTTGCACGATTTCGTCGCTGGCGCGCACCCAGTCGAAGGTTCTCGGTTGCTGTGCCCACATGGAACTCACCAGCGTGCACACCAGTATGGTGACGAACACAAGGCTTCTTCTCATGAGTTTTTCCCGCTAGCCGGAATCGATCAGGTCAATTGTGAAGAACAGACAACAGGCGAGCCACGCCAATCGGCAGGGGAACGTTACAGAGGTAATGGCAGATCGCAGACTTAGGCCATACTCTTGCCCGCGACACCAACTTGCAAATTGCATTTAACATGCGAAAACCACGGATCAGGCACCCCCAAAGATCAGGTTCGATCCTTTCGGAAATGCGCGTCCGTGGTTCGCTTACAACAACTTGGTGCTATGAATATCTAGTTACGACCTGACTTCTCCATCTTGGTTTGCACGCTTTCAAAACCCTTTTCGAACTGCGTGAACAGCGGCGTTTCGCGAGCCTGCAATCCATCGCGGCCCATCGCTCGCCATAAATACGTCCCGCTCGGAAGCTGGCGCGCGTCGTAGACAGCCAGGATGTCTTCCGAGGGGCGACTCTCGACCAGCAACACGATATCGGCTTCGTCCGGCCGGTACACCAGCGTCAACTTGCCCCACTTGCGGATGGCATCCTGCACGGCCACGATGGCGTCGCGATCCTCAGGCAACAGGTGGATGTTGAACTCGTCCCCGTCGTAAGCCGCGACATAGACATAGCGCGCATTGCGCAGCGTTCCGGGAAAAGGCTGATTCGATTGCGAGCCCGTGCTGGACTTTGGCGCCGCCAACGCAATCGCTGACAGCAACAGAGTGACAGTGACGGCGCCCCAGAACTTCCTCATAGTATTCCCTGACTTCCTACAATCTTCGATGCGGTTGGCAGGGGTCGGGTTGCCGGTGGATCGCGCTCTCGGTTCTGGGCCTTGGGCTTTGGATCCTCGGTTCGGAATCAAAGGTATGCCCTCTGACTCAAGGACAACGTCCAGCCAGCACAAGATCCTTACCCCTTGGCAACAGCCAAAAGCCTAGAGCCCAGAGCCATCCTTAAGCGACATCCTCCCTCACATCACCGGTGGCACCGTGATCCCGAGTACGTTCAGCGTACGAATCAGTTCCCGGCGAACAACCGCAGCGGTCATCAGCAAAAAGCGCTTTCGTCCTTCATCCGCTTCGTTCAGGATGGGATGCCGGTGGTAGAAGGTGTTAAACAACTGGGCCAGTTGGAAGGCGTGCTTTGCCAGATACGCCGGTTCGGTCGTCGCAATACACTGATCCACAACGTACGCAGTCTTGGCCGCCGCCAGCCACAGTTCCCAGATTTCGTTTCCCGATTCTCCTGACAAGTGCTTGCCGAACTCTTCACTCGACGGGTGGCTCTGGGGATCTTTGCCAAACGCATCGGGATCAAATCCGCCCTTGCGGAAGATGTTGGTCGCGCGTACGACGGCGTATTGCGCGTAAGGTCCGGTCTCGCCTTCAAAACTGAGCGCATCTTTGAAATCGAATGCAATTACGGAGGGCTTGGTGTACTTCAACATGAAGTAGCGCAGCGCGCCGATGGCGATCTGGGTGGCAATTGCGCGCTCGTTCGTCGTCGGTGAGTTGTGGGTGCCGTGAATCAACTTCGCTCTTGGCCGACACGATGAGTCGATCGATCAGATCATCGGCCTTTACGCCGAAACCTTTGCGGCCCGAAACCTCGATATAGGACTTCGCTTTGTCTTCTTCCGACAGTTCGTAGCCAAGTTCGGCAGCACAGCGCGGGGTTAGCGCAACCATTTCGTAGGAAAAGTGGGTGTAGTGGTCGGCTTGCTCGTTGTGTCCCAGGACGCGAAGCGCTTCGATCACGGTGTTCTGCGCTTCTGACTGGCGCGCGTCGATCACATTGTAGATTTCTGCCACGTCGCCGAAATGGGGATGCTCTCTGTCGCCTTCGGTCGCGGAGATCCAGCACTGATGCTGGTTGGGATAGAGATAGAACTTGCGGTAGCCGAAGTCGCGCCCCAGCAAACCGAACTTCCACATGTGGTAGGCGATGTCTTTGCCCACGTAACCTACGGTGCCATTCGAGCGCACGATAACTTTCTGGTCTTCCTCCGCGACGTCGTCTTCAGTTCTGCTTTCGACCTCGTCCACGTTCTCTGTGCCGTTGGTCTCATCTGTGGCTGATTTCCCTTTGCCTGTCCCCGCCCGCCGCATCACCCAGCAACCCTTGTTCTTGCCTTCGTTCTCGAAGAACAGCACTCCTCCCTCTTTCAGCTTGGTGAAGGCTGCATCCCAGAAATGCAGGTGCAGGATTTCGCTTTCGCGGGGCAAAAAGTCGTACTCGATGTCGAGCCGGTCCATGGTCTCGAGATGCCTGCGCAACACGGCTACCGAGATCAGGTCCGCAATTGCTGTTGTGTCGTTCCCGCCCGATTCGATTTCATGCAGAGTTTTCAGCCGCGTCTGCAGATTCTGCTTGTCCTGTGCATACCATTGCGAAGCACGCGCATAGAGATCCCAGCAGTAGAAGTCGAAGCGCGGCTGCGCTGCCAAGCGCTCGATTTCAGCACGGGATTTCTTCTCGATATACAAAAAGCCCACGACCACATCTGCGACCTGCACGCCGGTGTTGTCGATGTAGTTCTGGATATCGACTTCGCGGCCGGCGAAGCGCAGCAGGCGCACGAACGTGTCGCCCAGGATGGCGTTTCGCAAATGCCCGATATGGGCGGCTTTGTTTGGGTTAATGCTGGAATGCTCAACCAACACTTTACCGGACTGCACGTCGGGCTGCGGCTTCTGGTCAGCGGCGAGAGCAGCGGCCACTGCTCCGCGCTGCACCCGTGCATTGATGTATCCGGCGCCTGCAACCTCCAGTTTCTCAAAGCCCGCGATTGGGCCAACGCCATTAACAATCTCCTCGGCAATTTTGCGCGGAGCCTTACGCAGGTTCTTGGCCAGCTCAAAGGCCAGTGGCATGGCATACTCGCCCAATTCGACTTTAGGAGGTTGTTCGACGACGATTTTGGGCAGATCGAGATCGTAGGTGCGGCGCAGAAAATCGCGCACCTGTTGAGTCAGACGACGTTCGAGAATGCGATACAAGGAGTCCCTCTAACTTGTTGAAGAAAATAGTGATTGTAACAAATGGCGGGAGCCCGTCGAGTTGGACGTGCGTTATGATTGGTGTCAGTCATCAGTCGCAAGTCGTCAGTCGTGAGGAAAAACTCCAGTGGACCGGAGATTCTCTCTTCCCTTGTCGATTGCCTGTGTGAATGTTGCCTGAAGACTCGCGACTGAAGACTGACGACTATCCCATGAAGATTGCTTACCTCGAGTGTTTTTCCGGCATGAGCGGCGACATGTTTTTGGGGGCGCTGGTGGACGCGGGAGTGTCTGCGACCCTGCTGGAGCAGACTGTCACGGCGCTGGACATCGGGGCCCGGCTGGAGATTTCGCGCGTTAACCGTAGCGGAATTACGGCGACTAAGGTGGATGTTCTTGTGCATGGCGAGAAGGATCGTGCCGCGAGAGAGCATCTCAGGCCGCCAGCGAGAAAGAACATGAGCACTCTCACGAGCACGAGCGATTCACATATGCACTCCCATGGGGAAGCTCACGCACATCCACATTCACATTCCCAGCCTTCTTCGCGGACAGGAGTGTCCGCGCCACACTCGGACGAACATTCTCATCCGCATGAACATTCGCATGGGCGCGGACTCAACGAGATTCGGGAGATCATTCGCAAAGCCGCCATCAGCGAGGGCGCGAAGAAAACGGCAATTGCGATCTTTGAGGCTTTGGGCGAAGGCCGAGGCCAAGATTCACAATTCTGACATCGAGTCGGTGCACTTCCACGAGGTCGGCGCGGTCGATGCCATGGTCGATATCGTCGGCGCGGCGGTTGGAGCGGAGGCGCTTGGCGTCGATGAATTCGTCTGCTCGCCGCTGAATGTTGGTGGCGGAATGGTCAAATGCGCTCACGGAGTGTTCCCTGTTCCTGCGCCGGCCACGGTAGAGCTACTGGACGGAGCACCGGTGTACTCGTCCGGGATCCAGTCGGAGTTGCTTACTCCCACCGGCGCAGCCATTGTGCAGAATTCTGTCTGACCGGTACGGGGCGTTTCCGGAGATGAAGATCGAGAGGAGTGGGTATGGCGCCGGAACGCACGACTTCCCGGGACACCCCAATGTCGTGCGGCTCACAATTGGAGAAGACACATCGGCGCTAGGGGCGAAGCCTTCCCCGGAAACAATCTCAGTGCTCGAGGCGAACCTCGACGATCTCAATCCGCAGGTTTTTGGATACGTGTTGGATCGTTTGCTGGAAGAAGGGGCGCTGGATGCCTTTGCGCTGCCGGTGCAGATGAAGAAGAACCGTCCCGGGACGCTGCTGACTGTTCTGTGTAAGCCCGAGGATGCCGACAAGCTGACGCAACTCATTTTTACTGAGACGACAACCCTTGGCATCCGCCGACGTGACGAACAGCGACAGACGCTGGCACGCCGCTGGGAAACGGTGGCGACGCAGTGGGGCGACGTGCGCATGAAGATCGCCAGCATGAATGGGACTGTCACCAACTACGCGCCCGAATATGAGGATTGCAGGCGTATCGCATCAGAAAAGCACTTGCCTTTGAAGGTTGTGATGCAAGAGGCGACACGTCAATTCTTGCGCCGCGGCGAGGACTAGCTGCCAGTGGGGATCTCCCGGCAAGGGCATTAACCGCCAAGGACACGAAGGGACACTAAGGAAAAACACCTGTTATTCTTTGTGTTACTTCCTGTCCGTTGGGTTTGCAGAATCTCATGAGCAAGAAGTTCTACATTACGACCCCGATTTACTACGTGAATGCGCGCCCCCACATCGGGCACACCTACACGACGATCGCCTGTGACACCATCGCGCGCCGGCACCGCATGCTGGGCGACGATACCTACTTCCTCACGGGCACTGACGAGCACGGGCAAAAGATCGAGCGGGCGGCGCAGGCCGCGGGCAAGACGCCGCAACAGTTTGCCGACGAAGTTTCCGGGGAATTCCGCGCTTTGTGGAAGCGGATGGGCCTCACGAACGACGACTTCATTCGCACCACCGAGGATCGTCACAAAAAGAGCGTGCAGGCGCTGTTCCGTACGCTGCGCGACAACGGCCACATCTACAAAGGAAGTTACACCGGGCAGTATTGCGTTTCGGACGAAATGTACGTCGATGTTCCCCCGGGCGCGCCCTGCCCGGAGTGCGGACGCATCACCGAGACGGTGCAGGAAGAGAATTATTTCTTCAAGCTCTCGGCCTTCGCGGACAAACTGCTGAAGCTCTACACGGACAATCCTGACTGGATTCGTCCCGAGACCCGGCGAAATGAAGTCATTTCGTTCGTGCGCGGTGGGTTGAAAGACCTGTCCATTAGTCGGAGCACGTTTTCCTGGGGCATTCCGGTGCCGGACGATCCCAAGCACGTGATCTACGTGTGGCTGGATGCGCTGGCGAACTACATCACGGCGCTGGGCTACGGATCCGCGGACACGAGCAAATATGAGCGCTACTGGCCGGCTGACGTACAGATGATTGGCAAGGAAATTGTGCGCTTTCACTGCGTCTATTGGCCGGCTTTCCTGATGGCGGCGGCTCTGCCCTTGCCGAAAGGCATCATGGCGCACGGTTGGTTGCTGTTCGAAGAGAACAAGATGTCAAAGTCGCGCGGGAACATCGTGCGTTCCGAGACGATTCTCGATGTACTCGGGGCGGATGCGCTGCGCTACTTTCTGCTGCGCGAGGTAGTGTTCGGTTCCGACGGATCGTTTTCGTTTGACGCGCTGGTGCAGCGCTACAACTCTGACCTGGCGAATGGACTCGGCAATCTCGCCAGCCGCACCCTGACCATGATCACGCGTTATTTCAAGGGCGAGGTGCCGTATCCGTCGCACGCCGCTGCGCGCGAAGCGTCCGACGATGCGATCGCCGAGATCGCCGCCGACGTTATTTCCGACTACAACGCGCTGTCCGATCAGTTCCAGTTTTCGAAGGCATTGGAGATAGCCTGGGGGCTGGTGGGCGCGGTCGACAAGTACATCGTCGAGAACGAACCGTGGGCATTGGGGGAGAAACAGGACGAGAACAGCCGGGCGCGTCTGGCGACCGTGCTCTACACATCGGCGGAGGCACTGCGCATTGTGACGGCACTAGCGCATCCGGTGATTCCCGATTCCACGGCGCGTATCTGGATGCAGCTGGGGCTCAGCGATATCCGCGAGTTCGATCTGACGTCGCTGAAGTGGGGACAACTTCGCTTGGGAACGAAGCTGGGCGAAATTCAACCGGTATTTCCGCGCGCCGACAAGAGCGCGGTGGAAAGGATGCAGAAGATGGAAGAGCAAGGACGGTCGGCTGCGCTGGCAGTGGCAGAGTCCAAGCCGGAGACGGCTGCTGCGCCGGTCACAGCGAAAGCCCCCGCGGTAGCATCTGACGGCAAGATTGGCATTGAGGACTTCTCGAAAGTCGAATTGCGCGTGGGTTTGGTCAAGGTCGCGGAGAAGGTGAAGAACGCTGATAAGTTGCTACGACTCGAGGTCGACATCGGCAGCGAAGTGCGGCAAATTGTGGCGGGAATCGCTGAGGCTTATGCGCCCGAGACGCTGGTGGGACGCAAAGTGGTGATCGTTGCGAATCTGGCGCCGCGCAAGCTACGCGGTTTGGAGTCGAATGGCATGATCGTGGCCGCATCACTCGAAGGCGGACAGCCGGTGCTGGCAGGGTTTTTGGAAGATGTGCCAGTGGGGGCAAGATTGAAATAGGGCTGCGCGAACTGTTTCTGCTCGTCAGGGGCAACACCAAGGTCCCTCGACTACGCTCGGGATGACTGACAGGAGCATGAGTATCGCCGAGGATCGAAAACGGACGACGCGTTTCGCCATCAGCTAACAGCCATCAGCTAATGTTCATCGATTCCCACGCTCATCTTGAAGGACACCGCTACGACTCCGACCGTGAGGCGGTGATTGCTCGCGCTCGAGAGAGTGGGGTCGAAACCATTGTCGCGATCGGGAATGGCGACGGGCCCGTGAATTTCGATTGCGGGATTCTGCTCGCGGAGAAGTATGAGTTTATGTACGCCACCATCGGCATTCATCCGCATGAGGCGAAGCTGGCTGATACAGCGGCCTTCGACCGGATGGCCGAGTTGGCAAAACAACCGAAGGTCATAGCCTGGGGCGAAATCGGTCTGGACTACTTCTACGATCATTCTCCGCGCGACGTGCAGCAGCGGGTATTCATTCGGCAGATGGAGCAAGCTCGAGCGGCGAAGTTGCCCATCGTCATCCATTGCCGGCCCTCGGACAATAGCGAGGACGCCTGGGACGATTGCCTGCGTCTCCTACAAGAGCAGTGGGCCTCGAGCGGATTCGGTGGAATCCTGCATTGCTTCACGGGCAATACTGCGCAAGCCAAGCGGGCGCTCGACATGGGGTTTATGGTCTCGTTCGCGGGGAATGTCACCTTTCCGAAAGCTCAGCAGATTCGTGATGCCGCGCTCGAAGTGCCGCTCGACCGGATGCTGATCGAAACCGATTCGCCATTCCTGGCCCCTGTGCCTTATCGTGGGAAGCGTAACGAGCCGTCGTTCGTGAAGGAAGTCGCCAGGCAACTGGGCGAATTACGCGGCCTCTCTACTGAAGAAATCGGGAGCCGGACCACCCAGAACTTCTACCGCTTCTTTTCGCTTCACGAAAAGCGCACGACCGTTTAGCTTGGTACCTGCGACCTTTGTGGGATTGCTGGAATCTGATCAGGTAGGCCGAAAGATATGCCGGAGAATACTTTCGACATCGTGAGCAAGATCGATCTGCAGGAGGTTTCCAACGCCATCCAGCAGGCCATGAAGGAAGTCACGACCCGCTTCGATCTGAAGGACTCGAAGTCGTCGATTGCCATGGAAGGCAAGGACGCGATCGTGTTGCATTCCGCGGATGAGTACAAACTGAAGGCGGTGAACGACATTCTGCAGCAGAAACTGGTCAAGCGCGGGGTCTCCCTGAAGGGGCTCACTTATGCCGCGATTGAGCCGGCCGCAGGCGGCACCGCCAAGCAGAAGATCACGATGCAGCAAGGAATTGCGATTGAGAAGGCCCGGGACATCGTGAAGCTGATCAAGGATTCGAAGAAGAAAGCGCAGGCGTCGATCCAGGGAGACCTGGTGCGGGTAAGCAGCAAAGATCGCGATACCTTGCAGGAAGTCATCGCCCTGGTAAAGGCACGCGATTTCGGAATTGATGTGCAGTTTGTGAATTATCGAAGCAATTAAAGGGTGAATTCACCACAGAGGCACAGAGACACGAAGAAAGACTTTTAGATCTGGTGTCGCGGTGGGTGCGAAGCAGCCATGAGCGTTGCCAGAGGCAGGTTGCGCCAAATGGGTTTTCTCTGTGACTCCGTGGTGAAAAAGGTTTAGAGACGAATTGAGCACACCAACCGCCATTAACGGGAAAGAGATCTTCGAACTCCTGCACGACGATCTGCTGGCGATTGAGGCAGAGTTCGGGCGGGATACCGTCTCGGACGTCTCGGCCATCACCGAGATCGGGGAGTACCTGCGCGAGGGCGGGGGAAACGGATCCGGCCCGCGCTTTTGCTGCTGGCGGCGAAGCTCTTCAACTACCAGGGACTTGGAGCAGTACGGCTGGGTGCGGTGGTCGAGATCATTCACACGGCCACGCTGGTACACGACGACATTATTGACGAGGCTCAGACTCGACGCGGGCGTCCGGCAGCCAATACCCGCTGGGGAAATTCGCAGTGCGTGCTCGCGGGCGACTGGCTGTACATGCAGTCGTTCAAGATCGCGGTGCAGGAACGCAACTTCCGCGTGCTCGACACGCTGATCGAACTCACCCAGCAGATGGTCGAGGGCGAACTCCTGCAGATGGAGAAACTCGGCAAGCTGATTTCTCTGGACGAGCATTTCGATCTGATCTTCCGGAAGACGGCCTGCCTGTTTTCGGTTTCGCATGCGGCTGGGCGCAATTCTTGGGGGGCGCAACCGCAGAGCAGGAAGACGCGGCCGGTTCTTACGGTCGCAATCTCGGGATGGCGTTCCAGATCGTGGATGACGTGCTCGATCTCACCGCCTCGGAAAACGTTCTGGGCAAGCCGGTGGCCAGCGATCTGCGCGAGGGCAAGGTTACGATGGCGGTCATTCACGCGCTTGAACGCTGCACTCCCGAAGAACGCGAGCAAATTGCGACCGTGCTGCGCGACCGCGCCTTCAACGGAGTCACGCACGGGGATATTCTTGCCATTCTGAACCGATACGGATCGCTGGAGGCTGCCACGGCGCGCGCGGCGCAGTACGCGGAGGCTGCGCGCAAGGCCATCTGTACCTTTCCCGACAGCGAGATTAAGCGAGCGCTGTTGTGGGCGCCGGAGTTTGTGGTGGCGAGACAGTCATAAGTCGTCAGTCTTCAGCTCCAGCCCTCAGCGTAACGACTCTCGGATCGGATCGCTCAGAGGTGGAGCTCGCGGAGCTTTTCCTGACGACCCATGAGACTGCGATGACTGACGACTAGTCTTTCACCGCAATCCCCACCATTTCGAATCGTCCCCCCAGCAGCAAGCGGTCCCGAACCGATGAACGCTCGCGCCGGCAACCCTTGCGAAAAACGCTTCACATAGGCAGAATTGAAGCGATCCCATAGCGATAGATCGGGCGAGAAGATCTGCACCGACACCAGGTCGTCCATTTTCATGCCGGCCTCGGCCAGAACTGCCTGTACGCCATCGAGAAGCAACTTGAATTTCGGCGTCAACGTCGGCTGAGGCGCCTGTCCGGTGACCGGATCAATGCCAATCCGTCCGGCGAGATACAGCGTATTCCCTACGAGAACGCCATCACTGAACGGCAGGGGAGACGTGCGAGTGGGAAGATTGATGTAACGGCGGGTGGTGGTTTGCTCCAGGAGTGACATAGAACACCCTCGGAGAATGTGGAATATGTATTTTGTGTTGGATGGGCTGGAAATGGGATCGATTCGCAGTTTTTTCATTCTCAGCGCCGGTGGACGCAGATCTGCAAAGCCCGTTAGTCTGATTTGCGCTGTATGACGGATCTGATTTCACTTATTTCGCGCCATGGGTACAGCATCGTGGCGGCGATCGTGTTCGCTGAGGCGATCGGGCTTGCCGGTTCCGGCGGCACTCGCCTTGGTCGCTGCGGGTGCGGCAGTCGCAGGTCATGTGCTCAGCGCTCCAATTCTATTGCCTCTGGCCATCACGGCTATGGTTTTGGGCGACACACTCGCTCTTTCTTGCCGGCCGTTATTCGGGATGGGCTCTGTTGGGATTCCTGTGCAAGGTGTCGGCCAATCCGGAGACCTGCATTCTGCGTTCGGCGGAATCGTTCTACAAACGCGGCAAGACGACCCTGGTGATCGCCAAGTTCATTCCTGGCGTGAACACCATGGGCCCACCGCTCGCTGGCAGCATGAAGATGCCCTTCGGACAGTTCCTGCGCTTTGACTTCATGGGCACTGTGCTTTATGTGTTCGCATACTTCACACTCGGTTTTCTGGGACGCGACTTTTTCAAGGCGATCAGCAGCGGGTTTCAGACGGCAGGCCACGCGTATCGAGGAGGTGCTGCTGGCAGGCGCCGTTGTTTACGCTGATCTACCGCATATGGTTGCTTCGCAAAAACCGGGTCTATCGTGTGGTGCCGCGAGTGCAGGTTCAGGAATTGATTGACAAGCTGGCATCGGAGGAAGCAGACAGGATTCTCGTCGTCGACGTTCGCAGCCATGGGTATTACGACGCCGATACGGCTCGCATCAAGGGCTCCATTCGCATCGAGCCCAACAACCTCGAGGAAGAACTCAAGAAACTTCCCAAGAGATCGGGACGTCTATCTGTACTGCACTTGAGTGCGCGAAGGCACAAGCGCCCGGGTGGCGCACATGCTGCGGGAAAAAGGATTCAACGCGTTCGTCATCGTGGGCGGACTTGCGGCCTGGCGTAAGGCCGGACAACCGCTCGAGTCAGTGCCACGCGAGGATCTGGTGAAGTTGCCGACGTTTGGGTAGTTGTCAATCGTCGTCGTCGTTAGTCTTAAGTCGTCGTTCTTCGGCCACAGCCCTTAGTGCTCCCTTATACTTTCTGTGTGGCTTCCCATCAGGAAATCGAGATCAAGTTTCGCATCGAGAACTATTCGTGCCCTGGCACGACGATTGCGGGCGGCGGGGTTTCGGCTGGTCACGCGACGCACCCATGAGATGAACACACTCTACGATTTGCCGGGACAACCCCTTCGCAATCGCGGGGAACTCTTGCGGTTGCGGAAGTATGGCGACGAGTGGGTGCTCACCCACAAGGCCAAGGGCGACAGTGGGACGCCACAAGACGCGGGTCGAGACGGAAACCAAGGTCGCCGACTGGCAAGAAGATGGATGCGATCCTGCGCGCGCTTGGATTTCCAGCCAACCTTTCGGTACGAGAAATTTCGAGCGGAGTGGAGCGATGGGCACGGCCATGTCGTAGTGGATGAGACGCCGATCGGGAATTTTGGAGAGATCGAAGGTTCGCCGCGATGGATCGATCGCACCGCTAAGACCTTAGGGATTCTTCCGGAACACTACCTCACCGACACGTACGCAGGACTGTTCTTCGCGTGGAAGCGGCGTACGCGCAGTCGGGCAACCGAGATGACGTTTCGGGCAATCCGGCGAAGGCGCACCCGCGTGTCGTGACATGCTTCGCGCAAGAAGCATTTAGTTCGCGAAGAAATGCGCGAAAAACGCGAAGTGCGCAAAAAAATTTATCGGCCTGATCACCGGTCCTTCGCGTGTCGAAGCACAGCACCGACGGGGGGACTCCCGTCGCTCCACGACTATGCGCCGTGGCACTTCTTGTATTTCTTGCCCGAACCGCAGGGACAGGGATCGTTGCGGCCGACTTTTTCTCCGCCGCGTACGACTTGCTGGACGGTCTTCTGTTCGCCGCCGCCGGCCATGCGGGCCTGCTCGAGTTCGCGGCGTTTCTTGCGCTGGAAAGCCTCTTCGAGTTCGTCGACTGAGGTCGCGACCTGCCGCGGCGGGCGTCCGTTGCCGCCTTGCCTCCGGTGTGCAGCGACCGGGACGCCTAGCGTCTGGACCCTGCAGACTCCGGCCCAGCACCGCCGCGGCGCCGCCCATGCGGATCGGCAGGGCGCTCCAGGACCTGCATCAGGTAGAGATAGCGGACCGTCTCTTCCTGGAAGCGCTGCATCATGTCTTCGAACATGTCGAAGGATTCGCGCTTGTACTCGACCAGCGGATCGTGCTGCCCGTAGCCGCGCAGGCCGATGCCCTCCTTCAGGTGGTCCATGTTGAGCAGGTGGTCTTTCCACTGCGAGTCGATCACGCTCAGCATGATCATGCGCTCGTGGTAGCGCATGGCATCGGGGCCGATCAGTTTTTCTTTGGCGTCGTAGCGTTCTTTCAGCTTGTCGAAGATCGCATCGCCCAGTTCCTGGCGGTTCAGCGTTTCCGGCTTGATGCCTTCGGCGAAGATGTCCACGCCGAAGCGGGTGAAGATGCGCGTCTTTCAGGCCTTTGAGGTCCCAATCGTCGGCATGGGCTTTGACCGGAGCAGAACTGCTCGATCAGGTCGCCGAGGATGCCCGAGACGTAGTCTTCGAGAATCAGATCTTTCTGATCGAGCCCTTCGAGCAAGCTGGCGGCGCAGGCCATAGACGGCCTCGCGCTGCTTGTTCATGACGTCGTCGTATTCGAGCAGGTGTTTGCGGGCTTCGAAGTTCTGGCCTTCGACGGCTTTCTGCGCGGCTTCAATGCGGCGCGTGATCAGCCGCGACTCGATGGGCACGCCTTCTTCCATGCCCAGCCGCTGCAGCAGGTTCGAGACCCACTCCTTGGCGAAGATGCGCATCAGGTCGTCTTCGAGCGAGAGATAGAAGCGCGACGATCCGGGATCGCCCTGGCGGCCGGCGCGTCCACGCAAGCTGATTGTCGATGCGGCGCGCTTCGTGGCGCTCGGTGCCGAAGATGTGCAGGCCGCCGGCGGCGACGACTTCGTCGTGCTCCGCGTCGGTTTGCGTCTTGTAGCGGCTGAAAATCTCGTTCCACTGATCGGTGGGGACGACGTACTCGTTGCCGGCGTAGTACCAGACCGTGCGTGTTGGCATCGTCGACGCCGGCTTCGATTTTGCCTTGCGCGGCGCGCAGAGGCTGGGCGATTCCCTTCTTCACGCACTCCTGCTTGGCCATGAATTCGGGGTTGCCGCCGAGCAGAATGTCGGTACCGCGGCCGGCCATGTTGGTGGCGATGGTGACCATGCCTTTGCGTCCGGCCTGGGCGACGATTTCCGCTTCGCGCTCGTGGTACTTGGCGTTCAGCACGACGTGCTTGATGCCTTTCTTCTTCAGCAGCTCGGAGAGCCGCTCGGATTTTTCGATCGAAGTCGTGCCGACCAGCACCGGCTGGCCGCTCTCGTGCAGCTTCTGAATCTCATCGGCCGCCGCGAAGTATTTTTCTTTCTCGGTGCGGTAGACGACGTCGGGATTTTCGATGCGCAGCAATGTCTTGTTGGTGGGAATCACGACCACTTCGAGCTTGTAGATCTTGTCGAACTCCGGCGCTTCCGTTTCCGCCGTACCGGTCATGCCGGCCAGCTTCTTGTACATGCGGAAATAATTCTGGAAGGTGATGGTGGCCAGCGTCTGGTTCTCGCGCTCGATCTTGACGCCTTCTTTGGCTTCGACCGCCTGGTGCAGGCCGTCGGACCAGCGGCGGCCCGGCATCATGCGTCCGGTGAATTCGTCGACGATGATGACTTCTCTCGCGCGATCGTCTTGCACCACGTATTCAACATCGCGCCGATAGAGCGCGTGCGCCTTGACGGCGGTTTCGACGTGATGCTTCAGGTCCCAGTTCTCCGGATCGGCGATGTTGCCGATGCCGAGCAGCTTCTCGACTTTTTCCCAGCCTTCGTCGGTGACGGTGATGTTGCGGTGCTTTTCATCGACCACGAAGTCGCCGGTGTAAATCTTCGGCTCGCCCGGCGGGACTGTCGATCTCCTCGCCCTTTTCGAGCTTCGGGATGATGCGGTTGACGCGTGTCGTACTTGTCGGTGGATTCTTCGCTGGCGCCGCGAAATGATCAGCGGGGTACGGGCTTCGTCGATCAGGATGGAATCGACTTCGTCGACGATGGCGAAGTTGTGCCCGCGCTGCACGCAATCCTTCAGGTCGAACTTCATGTTGTCGCGCAGGTAGTCGAAGCCGAATTCGTTGTTGGTGCCGTAGGTGACGTCGGCGGCGTAGGCTTCGCGGCGCTCCTCGTCGTCGAGGTCGTGCACGATTACACCGACGGTCAGGCCGAGGAAGCTGATAGAGCTTGCCCATCCACTCCGAGTCGCGCTTGGCCAGGTAGTCGTTGACGGTGACGACGTGGACGCCGCGTCCGCTGAGCGCATTGAGATAGACCGGGAGAGTCGCGACCAGCGTTTTGCCTTCGCCGGTCTTCATTTCGGCGATCTTGCCCTGGTGCAGCACCATGCCGCCGATCAGCTGCACATCGAAGTGGCGCATGTTGAGGACGCGGCGGCCGGCTTCGCGGACGACGGCGAAGGCTTCGACCAGGATTTCGTCGAGGACTTCTTTCAGCGACCGCGTTGCGCTCGGTTTCGATCTGCTTGCCGGCGGTCGGGATCGGCTTCAGGCTCATCGGCGATAGTGGCGAGGCGCTCCTGGATGCGCGCGCGGAATTCGTCGGTCTTGGCGCGCAGTTGCGTCGTCCGACAGCTTCTGCATCGCCGGTTCGAGCGCGTTGATGGCCTCGACTCGCGGCATCAGGCGCTTGATTTCGCGCTCGTTCTTGGTCCCGAAGACCTTGGCTACTAAGGTGTTAATCAAAGCTGGCAATTCCTTCAGAGGACACGTATCCCACAGTATAAGTGGTAAATTAAGCCTAGCATATTAGATGCCGAAGCTGAGGGCCAGTCGCAGCACAGGTCGACAACGGTGGCAATGCGTCACTGGAAGACATCCCTAGAGAGCTGGTCGGCCTTTGGGTTGTAGACGCTCATTCAGGTATATTTTCCCGCGCCCCTCATGCCCACTTTTTACGACCGCTTTGTCGCAGTGCGCAGCAGCGCTGGCCCCAGAACGTTGCCCTGGAAATTCAGCGTCACGATCAGGTCGAAAGCTACACCTATGCCGAACTCCGGAGGATGGCGGAATCCGTCGGACGATGGCTGCCGAGACAGAAGCTGGGAGCCGGCGCGCGGGTGGCAATTTTGGCCGACAATCATCCGCGCTGGGTGGCGGCTTATCTGGGAACGATTGCGCTCGGGCTACACGGCCGTCCCGCTCGATACGGCCTTTCACGCCGATCAGGTAGCAAAGCTGCTGAAGGACAGCGGCGCTTCGCTGCTCTTCTGCGACGCCAAGCATCTGGCGATTGCGCAGCAGGCGGTCTCCGGACTCCAGGTGGACCTCGTTCTGACCGATCCGGCAAACTTGAAGAACCGATGACAGCCAGCCGCGTCTGGATCGGTGATCTCGACAGCATTTTCGCCGCTGGGCCGGGCGAATTTCACGCCGTCGACGCGCCTGCGGAGAATGTGGCCGCGCTGCTTTACACCTCGGGTACGACCGCCGATCCCAAGGGCGTCATGCTCACCCACGCCAACCTTCTGGGCGAAGTCAATGCGGTTTTTGTCTGCTCGACATTGGGCCAGACGATGCGCTCCTGGGCATCCTGCCCCTGTTCCACGTGCTGGCGCAGATGGCGAATCTGCTGCTGCCGCTGGTGAAGGGTGCACGCGTGGTGTACCTCGAGACGCTCAACACTACCGAACTGCTGCGCGCGCTGCAGGAACGAAAGATCACCGCGTTCTGCTGTCGTGCCGCAGTTTTTCTACCTGATTCACGAGCGCATTTTCAAGGAAGTCAGCAAGCGTGGCAGGATCGCCGAGTCGGTGCTGCGCAGCCTGATGCGCCTGAACTCGTTTCTGCGCAAATTGGGCATCAACGCCGGCACGCTATTCTTTGGCAAGATTCACGAGACCTTCGGCAAGCACATGCGTTATCTGGTCACCGGCGGTTCGCGCTTTGATCCGCAGATCGCGCGCGACTTTTAGGCTTTTGGCATTGACGTGCTGCAAGGCCTACGGGCTGACCGAAACCACCGGCGGCGCCTTCGTCAATCCGCCTGGCAACGTGGTGATCGGATCAGTCGGTCCGCCATTGCCCACGAGTGGAAGCGAAGATCGTCGATCCGCAACCGCAGGAAGAAGGTGGTCCACCAGTCGGGGAAATCGTGATCCGCGGACCGATCGTGATGAAGGGCTATTGGAATCGTCCGGATGCAACCGCGGCAGTGCTGAAAGACGGCTGGCTCTACACCGGCGACCTCGGATACTTCGATTCGCACGGCAACCTGTTCATCACCGGCCGGCGCAAGGAAGTGATCGTTCTCGCCAACGGAAAGAATGTTTATCCGGAAGAGATTGAGGCGCACTACCTGAAGTCGCCGTTTATCAAGGAAATTTGCGTGATGGGAATGGAGGCCAAGCCGGGCGATCCCAGTTCCGAGCGTCTGTACGCGGTGGTCGTGCCGAATTTCGATGTGCTGAAGGAACGAAAGATCGTCAATGCCAAGGAGGTCATCCGCTTCGATATCGAGAGCCTTTCGCAGCAGATAGCCTCGACCAAGCGCATCGCTGCTTACGAGATCTGGCAGGACGATCTGCCTCGCACCACCACGCGCAAGCTGAAGCGTTTCGAGATTGAGAAGCGGGTGCGCGCAAACCAGGGGCACGGCGGCGCCGCGAGAGAAGGAGACATCCCCGCGCAAAAACCACTCACCGCGGAAGATACGGCGTGGCTCGAGCAACCTGATGTGCAGCGCGGACTCAAGATCATTCGCGAGCATGCGCGCAATGCTCCGGAATCCCTGCGGCCGACCGACAATCTGGAACTCGATCTGGGACTGGATTCCATGCAGCGGGTGGAACTGCTGGTCGCGCTTGAGGAGGAATTGGGCGGAGACGTCGAGGAAAGCCAACTGGCGGAGGTTTACACGGTTCGCGACCTTGTAAGCTGTGGTGCTGGAAAGCGCGGCCAGCGGAAAGAGTGTTTCCCCGCGCGCACACTTTGCTGGATGGAAGGCGGTGTTACACGAGGATCCTACTGATCCCGAAGTGCTCGAACTGGCGAAGCCTCATCCCATAGCCGAGACATTCTGGTATTTCGTATCGCGGCTCGCACAGCTCATCGCTCGCGATCGTTTTCAGCTACAGATTAAGGGGCTCGACAAGATCCCGCGGGAAGGCACTTACATTTTGTCGTCGAATCACCAGAGCTATCTTGATCCTCTGGCGCTGGCAGCGGTTGTGCCGTGGAATGTGTTCGTCAATCTGTTTGCCGTCGGGACCAGCGAGATTTTCGGCAGCGGAATCATGCGTTGGCTGGCCCGCGCGCTGCGCGTGGTGGTGGTCGATCCGGACGCTAACCTGGTGCCCGCCATGCGCGCCGGGGCTTTCGGATTGCGGAACGGGCGGAGTTTGATTCTCTACCCCGAGGGCGAACGCAGCATTGACGGCACTCCGCGCATTTTCAAGAAAGGCGCGGCAATTCTCTCCATCCATTTGCAGGTGCCGATCGTGCCGATCGCGATTGAGGGCTTCCACGATGCGTGGCCGCGGGGGAAGAGATTCCAGAAGTTCGCGCCTCTGAAGATGACGATTGGAGATCCCATGTACCCGCCGCCGGAGTCGGAGGCCTCGGAAGAAACCTACTCGCGTATGACCGACAACGTGAAACAACGAGTGGTGGCGATGTGGGACGAGTTACGGGGTGAACGCTCGGACGATGCATCTCTGGCAAAAGCTGCGGATTGATTTATTTAGCGTGAGCAATCCGCCCTGGGACCCGCAGCACAAGCGACAACAACAGAGATACGAAGGATTGCACCAAGGTGCTTACTTCGCCCGCGGATGCGTCTGGTCGTACACTGCCAGCACGTGCTTCATAGAGAGTTGCGTGTAGCGTTGTGTAGTGGAGAGGCGCTCGTGACCAAGCATCTCCTGGATCGCCCGAAGGTCGGCGCCTTCTTCCAGCATGTGTGTGCCAAAGGCGTGCCGCAGCGTGTGAGGATGCACATCGGGCGAGAGTCCCTTGGCGACGGCGATTTTCTTAACGATCCGTCCGACGCTGCGCACGGTTAATCTTCCTCCCCGCTGGTTGAGCAGCAGGCCCGGACTGGTTTTGCGCGAATCCGCCAGGAGTTTCAGGCGCGCTGGTAAATACGCTGCTAACGCCGCAGCGACTGAATCACCGAATGGCACGTACCGCTCTTTCTTCCCCTTGCCACGAATCAGGATCGCTTCGGCGCTGACCCGAATGTCGTCGAGATTGATGCTGATCAATTCCGAGTTGCGGATACCACATCCGTAGAGCAATTCGAGCAGCAACCGATCGCGCTCCGGGAACGCCGCGACCTCGGGCATCTGGCCGTCGAGAACGGTGTTCATCTCTTCGATGGTGGGCACGCGGGGCAGTTTCTTGGGGAGTTTTGGCGTGGAGACGAGCTTTGCAGGATTCTGCTCCACCACCCCTTCCTGCGCCAGCCATCGGTAAAGGGAACGCACCGCCGCCAGAGACCGAGCAACCGACGCCTTGCTCAGCCCTTTTTCGTAGAGATGCGACAAGAATCCGCGGATCGCCACGTGATCGATTGCTTTCCAGTCGCGCGATCCCATGTAGCCAGAGAAGCTTTCGAGGTCGCCAGCGTACGCCTTAATGGTATGCGCAGAGGCATTGCGCTCGCGCAGCACGCGGAGAAACTGGTCGACGGCCTTCTCGATCGTGCTGCGTTTGTGGTTCCCGTTCTTCATGATGTTAAGAATCCGAATTCACGAGAAATGCAAACGGCAATTGCACATCGAATTCCTAGCCCCTCGCCTTCGCGCGCGGATGATGCTTTTGATACACCGTCTTCAGCCGATCCAGCGCCAGGTGCGTATACACCTGCGTGGTCGAAATGTCCGCGTGCCCGAGGATGGTCTGCACGGTGCGCAGGTCGGCGCCGTTTTCGACCATGTGACTGGCGCAGGAGTGGCGCAGCATGTGCGGCGATGCCGAACGCCCCGAAGGCAGGGACGCAGCTTTCACCATTTGCCAGACGCGCTGACGGGTAAGCTTGTGCGCACCTCGCGCCAGGAAAAGAAATGGCGAACTCTTCCCTGCCGCCAATGTAATTCGAGCTAAGCCCAAATATTGCGGTCAGCGCATCCTGCGCCGACTTCCCGAGCGGCACGATCCGTTCCTTGTCTCCCTTGCCGCGCACCAGCATGTATCCCGTTTCGAGCTTCAAGTCTTCCAGCTTTGCGTTGATGATTTCCGAAACTCGCAGGGCACCTGCGTAGAAAACCTCCAGCATCGCACGGTCGCGCGCAGCGATCGCAATGCGCGAGTTTCGAGTCCGAAACTGGTGCGCGTCGCCAGTCAAGGTCTTCTCGATTTCGTCGCGCGCCAGTGCCTTCGGCAACACTTTCCATTGTTTGGGAGAGTCGATGTTGAGCGTGGGGTCGTGGTCGATCTTCTTATCGATCAGCAAGATGCCGGTAGAGATGGCGCAATGCGGAAAGCTTCCGTCCTACGGAACGGCCATCCACGGAATTCGAAAACAGTTGCTGGATGAAGTCTCGGACGTCGTTGCGCTGGGCTGTTGTGAGAAGACGCTTGCTCGGTCCCAGAAAGTCCGCGAACTGGCCGATGTCGGTTGTGTACGCCGCGATGGTCAGAGGAGCTAGTCCCTTCTCGACCTTGAGGTAATCGAGGAAGCCAGACATGACACGAGCATTGGCTTCCGAAGACATGGACTGAGGGAGACGTTTCATGCAATTTCGTGGAGGGCAGACTTCAATCTTGACATACTTAGTATTGCGCGTTATCAGACACTGAGCCAAGTAGCGGAGAATGGGTGACTGCGTCAATCGTGCCGCGGACACCACACTCTACTTCCGAAAGCTGTCCAGCAGTTCGCGGGCGTATATCGCTCCTTCGGGAGTTTCTTCGTGTTTGAAGTAGGCAAACACGTCGCGGCCCGTCGGTCAGGTGCTGCTGGATTCGTTCCACCATCGACTTGCGCTCGTCGGGCGTGTAGTTCGGCTTGCGGAACCGGTAGTACACAAAGTCGGCAGTTGCGACGTCCGGCGTCGTCATCTCCTCGGTCTCGGCAACGCACAACGCCGCATTGTGCTCCTTGAGGGACGCATACGTCTCCTCTGTGAACCACGACGTATTGCGAAATTCGAATGCGGCCTGCAACCGGCGTGGCAGCGCTTTCAGAAACTCAGCCAGCAGTTGCTGGTCGGCTTTTAGGTTTGGCGGCAGTTGAAACAGGACTGGAGCCAGTTTGCCTGCACTGGCCAGCGGTTCGATCGTGCCCAGAAAACGCGGAAGGAAGTCTTCAGTGCCTTTCAACCGCTTGATGTGCGTGATGACCTGATGCGCCTTGACGGTGAAGCGGAATTCCGCTGGCGTCTCTGCCAGCCAGTTCTGCAACGTTGACTCTTTCACCAGTTGCCGGAAGGTGAAGTTCACTTCGACCGCATTCAGCTGGGTGGCGTAGAAGTTCAGGAATTTCTTCTGCGCGAGCTTCTGCGGATAGAAATCGGGTTTCCAGCTTGGATAGGCCCATCCCGAAGTGCCTGCGAACAGTTGCGCCATAGTGTTCGCGGATTATACCGCCCGCTGCTTCTTCTTCGCCGGAGCCTTCTTGCGCACCGCAGCGGTTGTAGTCTTCTTCGCAGTCTTGCCGCACTCTTCGTTGCTTCTGTCAGTCTTTTGGCTGGACGTGATTCCTCCTCCGCCTGCGCCGCCAGATCTACCGTTGTCGGCTCCGCGCCGGCGGCCGCCGCCACTCCGCGCAGCTCCGGCAACTTCTGTTTGAGTTTCAGCACCGGAGCGTGCAGGTCACCCATTTTTTCGACACGCTGCAAAACCTGTGACGCCTCAAATACCAGGCAGACTCGCGTCTTTCTTCTTCAGAGCCTGCTCGACTTCCTCCCACGTCACCGGCGTCGAGACCGTCGGATGCTCGCGCGCGCGCAGCGAATACACCGACGACTGGTGGTCTTGTGCTCATCGTTCTGGCTCCAGTCGACAAACACCTTTCCCTTGCGCAACTCCTTCTTCATATCCGAGACGACCAGATCGGGATGCTCATGCTCCAGCAGTCGCGCCAACGCGTGCGCGAACGGCTTCGTCACCTCGTAACTGGTTGGCGTATTCAGAGGCACGTAAATCTGCAGTCCCTTGGATCCTGAGGTCTTTGGAAAACTCTCCAATCCCCAGTGTTCGAAGATTTCGCGCAGCCAGAGCCCCACCTGTGCGCATTGCACGATATTCGCCGGCGGCCCGGGATCGAGATCGAAAACCATCATGGTGGGACAGTCGATGTCGGCTCGCCAGCGCCAGCGACGGATGAATTTCGAGCGATGCCAGATTCGCCAACCAGATCAGAGTCGGCAGATCGTCGACCAGCATGTAGTTAATGTGCCGCCGGTTGTGCCGGCTCCAGACGGGCGCGGTCTTCACCCAGTCCGGCCGATGCTTGGGAGCATTCTTCTCGTAAAAGTACTCGCCATCGACTCCGTCGGGATAGCGCTTCATGGTGACCGGCCGTCCCGCGAGATGCGGCAGCAGCGCCGGCGCAATGCGCGCGTAGTAGTCGATCACCTGGCCCTTGGTGAATCCCGTGGCCGGGTACAGCACCTTGTCCAGGTTCGACAGGCTTCAGTCGTTTGCCTTCCACTTCGACGACAGGCGAGTTGCTCACGTTCCTCTCCTTCACACCGTCCGGTCGGGTCTCGGATCGCTCGTAGTATAGTGGCGCTCCGCGGCCTTCCGGGCGTGCATCCATACGATGCCTCCAGGCTCGCCAACGGAGACCAATTTCATGCCCACTTCCCGCCGTGAGTTTATCGCCGGCCTCGGCGCCCTGGCGCTGTTCCCGATCGAGCGCAGCGAACCCGACCTTATTCTGCACAATGCCAACGTGTGGACGGTGAACCCGCGCCAGCCCCGCGCCCAGGCGATTGCGATCTCGAACGGGCGATTTTCTGCAATCGGCACCAACGACGAAGTGCTCGCGCTCGCTGCCGGGAGTGCGAAAAAAGTCGATCTCGGCGGCAATACCGTTCTTCCTGGCTTCATCGACGCGCACTCCCATCCCGCTGAAGCCGGCCTCGACCATCTGCGCATGGTGGATTGCGATCTGCGCTCGATTGCCGAGATTCTGGCCGCATTACGCAAACAGGCGGCGAAGATTCCGCCGGGACAGTGGGTGCTCGGGTTCAAGTACGACGATACGAAGACTTCCGACGGCCGTCCACTCACTCTCAAAGATCTGGACGAAGCACTTCCCGACCATCCCGTCTTCGTGGAACATCGTGGCGGTCACACCGCCTGGGTGAATTCGCTTGCGTTGAAGCTGACCAAGGTCGACGACAAGACCCCCGATCCTCCCAGGCGGCAAGTACGATCGGGATCCTGCCACCGGCCATCTGACCGGCCATGTGCGGGAAAATGCCAAGCAGGCCTTCCAGCAACTCATTCCGACCAATTTCACCCGCGACGACCACCGCGAAGGCGTCAAGCTGATTTCAAAAATGATGTCGCGCACCGGCATCACTTCAGTGACCGACGCACTGGGCTCGCCGGACGATCTTCGTGCCTACCAGGACGCCCGCGAATCGGGCGATCTATCCGTGCGCGTGTACTGTTCGATCTTCTTCGTGCATCTCCAGCACATGCTCGATGCCGGCATTCGAACGGGTCTGGGCGACGACTGGGTGCGGGTCGGCTTCATGAAGATGATCTGCGACGGATCCATTTCTGAACGGACCGCGCGACTCTCCCAGCCCTACATCGGACGCCCCAACGATTTCGGCATTCTGGTGTCGACCGAGGACGAACTCTACGAGCGCTCGCGAAAAGCCCACGACGCTGGATGGCAGATTGGAACCCACGCGAACGGTGACGTGGGCATCGACACGACCCTGCGCGTTTACGAGCGCCTGCAGAAAGAAATGCCGCGCCGCGATCCGCGCTTCCGGCTCGAGCACTGTACCGTGGTGAACGACTCGCTAGTGCAGCGGATCAAGGCTCTGGGCGCGATCCCAACGCCGTTTTCCACCTACGTCTATTATCACGGCGAAAAGATGAAGGAATACGGTGCCGAGCGTCTCGACCACATGTTCGCCTTGCGGAGTTTTATCGATGCGGGTATCCGTCCCACGCAGGCTTCTGATTATCCTCCCGGGCCATTTGAACCGATGATGGCGCTGCAGTCGGAAGTCACGCGCACCGACTCGAAAGGCACGCTGTGGGGAGCGAAGCAGAAGATCACGTTGGAAGAAGCCATCCGTGTCGGCACAATGCATGGCGCCTACGCGTCGTACGAAGAGAACCTGAAGGGTTCGATCGAGCCCGGCAAGTTAGCCGACCTGGTCGTGCTCGGCCGTGATCCCTTCAAGACTGAGCCATCCCAACTCGTCAACATCGCCGGTCGAGCGGACGATGGTGGGCGGGAAGTGGGTGTGGGAGGGGTAGTCGAGTGCCGCCGAGGAAGAATCGTCGACTTACTGAAGGGGATCGTCCGGGGTTGCATCGCGGTTTTCATCGGTGACGTGGATTGAGCCAGTCGCGTCCAGAAAAAAACTGCTGGCCCGCGCGCTGGAGCTTTCTATTGGCCGGGCCACAATCGTGAAGCTCCCGTCCGGACCTTCCCTAGTGAACTCATAGCGGAACTTATAGCCCTCACTCGAAAACTCATTCGCTGCCATTTTCGGCTGCAACAGTCCGGCGTGCTCTGCACTTGCTTCTTCGTCCTCGCCTGCCGGAGCAAGAACACTCAGGTCGGCTGGAAAACCAACGTCTGGATATGTGAAGGCGAATTGACGGACCGCATAGAACACGGAATACAACGTGCTGGTGATTCGGCTCTCACTGTCCTTACGCTGCACATTTCGGAAGCGCTCTACAACTCCGGATCGTCCAGAGAGATCCGTTGAGAGAAATTTGGTACATCAACGCCCGTAACTCGCCACTCATCGTCCTCCATCCGCATCCAGACGAACACGCTCTGCGCGGAACTCTCCGAGCGATCCACCCCCAACTCCAGCATGGCTTCGCCGCCACTGATGATTTCGTGTTTCACGCGAATTTCCGCGGTCTGATTGGATTCCTTGCTCTGCATAACCAGTAGCGACTGTCTATCATCCGGCACAACCAGATCCGCGCCCTGATCGCAGAGCGAATGTCCAAACAACAGTTTCTGCTCTGCCACAGCACGATCTTCTGGGCCGAGCTCTTGCAGGGCTTGGCGAAGGGATTCCGGTAAGTGCTTCTCAACCGTCGCGGGCTTGGACGCCAATGCCATCTCCACCAACGCCTGTTGCGGAGTCCCGGCTGACGAAAAGGCCACGACTGGAAAGAACGCAACCAGGACCAGCAAGATCAGCTTCCCCCAGGCTTGCATCCTCACCGCCATGATTTCCTCTGCCGTGCATAGACACCGCACTGACAACGGCTAGCTCCGAAGCTACTTGAGGTCACCCGTCAATGTGTTCTCGCCCACAGCTCCGCCAACGATCACAAGCCAACCCGTTTGACACTCCCCCTCCCCGCCACGTACTCTCGATTTCTTCCCGGTTTCTGGCGCGTCCAATCCAGGGATACCGTCTCTCATGCCATGCTCACACGTAGTGGAGGTCCGATGAAGCACCCGGCAGTTCGCCTGTCCGCCCTCTTTTTTCTACTCACGATCGCCGCCTCCGCCCAGGATGTCGCTTCTTTTGAAAAGCGCACCACCGTCAAGAAGCTTCCCAACGGCCTGACGGTAATCGTCTGGAACGCCCCGAAGCTCCGGTGTTTTCGTTCTTCACGCACGTCGATGCCGGCTCAGTGCAAGACCCCATGGGCAAAACCGGACTCGCCCACATGTTCGAGCACATGGCCTTCAAGGGCACGGACAAGATCGGCACCAAGGACTATCCCGCCGAGAAAAGCCGCTCTCGCCAAAGTCGAGACGGCTTACGCCGCCTACATCGCTGAGCGCGACAAGAGCCGTCGGCCGCGACGAGCAACAAGCTGAAAGAGCTCGAGAAGGCCTGGAAGGACGCCGATCGCCGAAGCCGACAAGTACGTCAAGCCCAACGAATTCGGCGAGATCGTGGAGCGCGAAGGCGGCGAAGGCATGAACGCCAACACCAGCGACGACGAGACCAACTATTACTACTCGTTCCCTTCCAATCGTCTCGAGCTCTGGGCCTACCTGGAGTCGGAGCGTTTTCTTCATCCGGTGATGCGCGAGTTCTACAAGGAGCGCGATGTTGTGCAGGAAGAGCGCCGCATGCGGACGGACAGCAGCCCATCGGCCGGCTGATCGAGCAGTTCATCACCGCGTCGTTCCAGGCCCATCCGTACCACCGCCCGACGGTCGGCTGGATGTCAGACCTCAACTCCTTTTCCGCGACCGATGCGCAGCAATTTTTTCGATCAGTACTACATCCCTTCGAACATGGTCATCGCGGTCGTTGGCGATGTGAAGGCCTCCGAGACCATTCCGCTGATCGAGAAGTATTTCGGCCGCCTGCCCACGAAGCCGACGCCCGACGAGCGCACAACGCGTCGAGCCGCCGCAAAACGCCGAGCGCCGCGTGATCCTGCGCCAGTCCGCCCAGCCGTTCTACATCGAGGGCTACCATCGTCCGGACTTACCATGACCCCGACGACGCTGTCTACGACGCGATCGCCGACTTGATGTCGAACGGCCGCACTTCACGCCTCTACCGCGCGCTGGTGCGCGACAAGAAAATCTCCGCCTTCGCCGCCGGATTCTCCGGCCTCCCCGGCAGCAAGTATCCCCATCTGTTCTCGTTTTACGCCGTACCGGTCCCCGGCCACACGCCGCAGGAACTGGGCGACGCCATCCACGCCGAGATCGAGCGCGTGAAAAAAGAAGACATCACCGACGACGAACTGAAGATGATCAAGACCCGCGCCAAGGCCAACCTGATTCGCGGATTGGGCGACAACCAGGGCTCGCGCAGCAACTCGCGATCTTCCAGTCACGCTTCGGCGACTGGCGCGAGCTCTTCCGCAACGTCGACCGAATCGACAAAGTAACCAAGGCGGACATCCGCCGCGTGCGCCAACAAGACTTTCGTGGAGAGCAATCGCACCGTGGGCATTATCGAGACCGTCAAGCCCTGCCGCCTCCGCGCAAGGAGGTGCGCAATGAAAACCTGCATCCTGAACGCAATTCGCAACCACCGCGGAGTCCTCGCTTTCTGTCTGCTGTTGATTGCGACGCTTCGGCAAACTCACCTCGGCGAACGCGCAAGCCACCGACTGGACAGAAGATCTCGATCCCTTCCCTGCCTCGCATTCCATCCCGCCGAACCGAAGCGCGTCGAACTTGCCCAACGGCATGGTGATCTTTCTGCAGGAAGATCACGAACTTCCGTTGATCGACGGCTCCATCCGCATCCGCGGCGGCTCGCGCAGCGAACCGGCGAGCAAAGTCGGCCTGGTCGATCTTTACGGCGAAGTCTGGCGCACGGGCGGCACCAAATCGCAAACCGGCGATCAGATGGACGATTTCCTGGAGGCACGCGCAGCCAAAGTTGAAACCGACGGCACGCGTGATTCCACCACGCTGGGCTGGACATGCCTGAAAGCCGACTTCGACGACGTCTTCAAACTCGTCGTCGACTTGCTCCAGAATCCCGAGTTCCGCGACGACAAACTCGACCTGGCGCAGAAAGCCCTGGAAGAGATCGATCGCCCGCCGCAATGACAATCCGGCGGGTATCGCTGGACGCGAAAGCTTGAAGCTCGCGTATGGCGCCAATAATCCGTATGCGCGCCAACCGGAATACGCCAGTGTCGAGGCCGTCAAGCGCGACGACTTGCTGAACTGGCACAAGACATACGTCCACCCCAACAACATGATCGTCGGTGTAAGTGGCGACTTCGATTCGACCGCCATGGAAGCCAAGCTGAAGGCCGCCTTCGCCTCCTGGCCCAAAGGCCCGGCTCCCCAGAGAGAAGACATCCAGTTCCAGCCCGCGAAGCCCGGTTACTACCTCGTCACGAAGGATGATGTGAATCAATCCAACATTCGCATGGTTGCCCTCGGCACGGAGCGCAGCAATCCCGATTACTTCGCCATTGAAGTATTCAACGAAGTCTTGGGCGGCGGGTTCTCCTCGCGCCTGGTCCAGGACATTCGCACCAAGCGCGGGCTCGCCTACTCGGTGGGGGGCGGTATCGGAACAGCCTTTGATCATCCCGGCGTGGCCCGTTTCGTGATGGGAACCAAGAGTGAACGCACCGCCGAGGCGATCCAGGCGCTGTACGAGGATGTCGATAACGTGCAGAAAAATCCCATCACCGACGACGAAATCAAGCGCGCGAAGGACGCCATCCTGAACTCCTTCATTTTCAATTTCGACACGCCCGACAAAGTCCTGCACGAGCGCATGGCGTACGAGTTCTACGGCTACCCGCTCGACTTTCTCGAAAAATACCGCGCCGGCATCGAGAAGGCCACCAAGGAAGACGTCAACCGCGTAGCCGGAAAATATCTGCACAAGGACCAGTTGGCCGTGCTGGTCGTTGGAAATGCGAAGGACTTCGACAAGCCCCTATCGGCGCTAGGTCCAGTCACAAACCTCGACATCAACATCCCGCCGCCACCGGGTGCGAGCAACGCAGAAGCCTCGCCTTCCGCCCCCAGCGCGCCCGCGGCCTCGAACCCGGAGGGCAAGGCGCTCGCGGCGAAAGTTGCTGACTCCCTGGGCGGTGCCGCGAAATTGAAAACCGTGCGTGCCATCCGCGCTAAGATCGAGCAGTCATCAGCGGAGGAAGCCTCTCCTCCGGTCGAAGTCACCGTTGTTTTCCCTGACCGCATGCACGTAGCCATGGAATCTCCGATGGGTCCGATGAACGTAGTCTTCACGTCGACGTCCGCCTTCATGGCAGCGCAGGGACAAGTCCGCGATATTCCAGCTTCGCAAAAGAAAGAAAGTCTCGATCAGATCAAGCGCGACATTACTTTCATCGCGCAACACGCTGACGACCCCAAATTCACCTTCACCGCCAATGGTTCAGAAAAGATTGGCGACGTGGAAACGAAGATTGTTGATATCAGCGCCGATGGCACACCTACACGCTGGTACATCGATCCAAAAACCGGACGTGTTCTGCGCGAGCGATTCACCGCCATGGGCCGTTCCGGTCCCTTCCAGAGCGAGAATGACTTCTCAGACTGGAAGAGCTTCGATGGCTTGACGCTTCCCGCCAAGCAGGTGAGTAGACAAGACGGCAAGGAGACGAGCACCGTCACGTTTACGGAAATTCATGTGAACCCACAAGTCGATCCCAAGCTGTTCGACAGGCCAGCCAGCAAAACCGGTCAGTAAGGGGCGCGCCGACTTCCATTGATTGCTCTCACTTGCTAGGGTGATCCTGGATGCGGCAGGCTCTTAAGGAGGCCAGACATTCGAACCCACATGACCGAAAAAGTAGCCGCGCAGTTCAAGAAGCTCCTGCTCGCGCGCCGATTTGAGTTAAGCCGCAAGCTCGTACACTCGCCCGATGAAGCCGGTGCGGGCCAAGTGCTGAACGATCCCGATCAAGGCAATCCCGCTGGCTCGATTGCCTCACTCGATCCAGAATCCTCTCGACAGAGCACGCAGGTCCAGGAAATGTTGATGGCGATGGATGCCGCCTTGGCGCGCATCGCTGGCGGCACCTTCGGAGAATGTATGACTTGCGGCGAAGAAATCGGCACCAAACGTCTGGTGGCGTTTCCCTGGACGCGTTACTGCCTCGCCTGCCAGGATGCCGGCAAGCAGCGTCAGTAGCTGGTTTCCGCGTCAAATAAACGTGCGCTGCTTTCGCGAATCCGGGTTATGCTGAAGGGGATGACTCTCACTCCAGAACGCCTTGCCAATCTTCGTCGCGAAATCACTGATTTGCGCAGCCTGAACGCCAGCTTCTTCGAGAAAAAGAAACATACCCAGATCGACCAGTCTGCTGCTCAAGGACGTGCCCAGCGCCTGCTTGAGATCAAAGAGGAATTGAATACCCTGTTGAGCAAGCCCGATACAGCGGCCTGGTGGTAATTGCTTCACGGCCCTCCCCCGCGCCAGTCCACGAACACTGCCTGTAAGGGAAACGAGACTATTCTTCCGTCCACGTAGAAAACGTCTTAGTTTCGTACTACCTTCGCATCCCGAGTAGCCTTTAGACGTTTGGGCGCAAGCATCTGCCACGCCTCGCGAATATAGGGTGCCAGTTCCTCGTCGCTGATAGCTTCCAGTTCAATCCCCACCCATCCTCGCACCCCGACATACGGCGGCCGGAAAAACGTCTCAGGCGCGGCCTTGATTAGCGCGCCCTGTACACCAGGAGCCGCCGGAATCCAGACCGCGACATGCCCGTCGTCGTGGTGATTGTTGGCAAACATCGCGAAGACTTTCTTGCGCACAAAAAATGTCGGCTCGCCATGCGACAGTTTCTCGCTGCACTCCGGCATCGCCAAGCAAATCCTTCGCACGCGTCGTAAATGCTCTTCCCCAAGGTCCGATTTACGCGCTCTCGCCATTGGCCTGAGCCTCGCTGTCCACGGGGAAAATCGCCTCTCTGCATCCCGGGTTGCCGACCAGCAGCACCAGATCCGACACTTCGGGTTTCGTGCATTCCGCTCCCGAATAGCGGGCGATCAAGTCACCGGCAATCTCGACCGCTCCGGGAGAGAAATAGAAGTGATGCGCAAGGCTGTCAACATTGGCAAACATAGCGGCTTGCGTCGGCCACTGGTTGGCCAGGAATAAGGTTTCGAAGCCCTTCTGCAATTCCATGTGCCTTCGGGCCACCACATCGCTGTTGGATAGGGTAACTCGGTACCAGGCTGTCACAGCGGCGCGCATGATTTCCTCACTCCCCTGGGTTTGTAACGCCACAGCGGCGATTCGTGAATCTAGAATAAACCATCATAAGCAATCGAAATGTCCTCTCAGCCTTCACTACCATCGCTGCATCGCATGTGCGGGAGTAATCGATCGTTGGCGGTTAGTACGAGCGGCATCCGAGCAGAGGTAAAGGGAGCGTCAAGCGCGAGACTTCTCCAGCGTTGGAATTCGATTCAGGGGATCGGGTGAACATCTCGCCAGAGCAAGAGCGGTGCTCACGACCATCAGGGGCGGGCGAAGATGAAGTAGGCCATTCCCAGAAGTGAGACGGAAACCAAAACAAGCGCAGCGACCCACTGCCAATCAAAGTTGGATTTTACTTTGGCCAATACGTATCCCGGGGTTTGGGGAGGGGAGGGCTAGTCAAAACGAATTGCACGAACACAATAATGCAAAGCATGGGCCGCTGTCCTCATCCAGATGGATGACTCCGCGATTGCTGGGATGGCTGGAGAGACCGCGGCCCAGCCCCAGCGGCGTCCTTCGGAGAGCGGGGTCCCGTTTCGCGTGAAGTCGCGGGCACACACGGCTTTCGACGGGGATATTCTAGCTGGGCATAGGTTTCTGCATAGGGCATATCGCAGACGCCTTCGGCCAAAGAGTTCGGCAAACGCAAACGTGTTAGCGGCGTAGACAAGCGCCGAAATAATTTTCGTTTCACGTTAATCCGCCAAAGTTGGCTGGCCGTCTCAGTGCAATTGACACAAACAGGCGTTTGCAAAAGCTCGCGCCTTTTGTCCGCCGAAAATCAGGTGAATGAGTGAAATGCGCTGTACAAGCGGAGAAGACCATGAGAGGACCTCAGACAGTAAAACCCGAATTGGCGAATGTGAAGGCTTGTGTCTTCGATATATTCGGCACCGTTGTGGACTGGCGCAGTTCCGTGATTGCCGAGGCCGATACCTGGGGCAAGGCAAAGGGTTTGAACATTAATTGGGTGGAATTCACGGATCGCTGGCGCCTCGGATACAAGCCAGCCATGGACAAAGTGCGCAGGAGCGAGATTCCTTGGACGAATCTGGACGACTTGCATCGCATGATCCTCGAGGACTTGCTCAAGCAGTACAAAATCCAGGGTCTGAGCGAAGAGGACAAAGTCCAATGGGTGCATGTCTGGCGACGGCTGAAGCCTTGGTCTGATTCGGTTGAGGGGCTGACCCGACTAAAGAAGAAATACATCATCTCGCCGATGTCGAACGGCAATGTTGCGCTCATGACCAGCTTGGCTAAGTTCGCTGGCTTGCCATGGGATGTGATCCTGGGCTCAGACATCGTTCGGCACTACAAGCCCGATCGCGAGATGTACATGTCGGCAGCGTCTTATCTCGACCTGAAGCCAGAGGAAGTCATGATGTGCGCGGCCCATTTCGGTGACTTACAGGCGGCCCGCAGTTATGGTCTGCGTACAGGTTTCATCTACCGTCCGAACGAATTCGGCGGCAGCGACCTCGCCGTGCCGGACAAAGCGAAACCGGAGGATTTTGATGTTGTTTCTGTAAGCATCGTCGATCTTGCCCAACAGATGGGGGCGTAACCGCAACGAGGTGTCGTTGGGGGGATTTATTGGGGCTATTGGTTAAGTGCCGCGGAGGCGGCTGACTTGCTTCTCCTTGAGGTGAAAATTTACGTCGACATGGTCGGCGATCTTGATGAACGGGATACCGCCACTTGAGACGATTCCAAAACGGGTGCGCCCCGCGCGGTTTTTGTCGTCGCGATCAACTGCCGGTTGCCGCTGAGGCTTGTGCCGTTACAATCCAAGCCGAAGGGAGCAAACCGTGGGAGTGTGGGGAACCGACATCTTCTCGGATGACTTGGCCTGCGACATACGCGATCACTATCGGGAACTCCTGGAAGACGGTATCGAGGATGGTGCCGCGACGCGTGTGATTCTTGAAAAGTTTCGAGCGTATCTCGAGGAATCCGAAGGCATCGCGGTGCTCGCCTTTGCTGTCACGCAGTCAAAGCTCGGTCGACTCGACCCTGACATCCGCGATCGGGCTCTGGCCGTACTCGACGGCGGTGCCGATCTCGATGTGTGGGAGCGCGAAAATCCGAAACTGCTTTCAAAGCGCCGCGCGGTGCTCGAGAAAGCCCGTGCACAGCTGACCGGTCCTCAACCGCCTCGGAGACGCCTGCGCCCGCCGAAACGTACCATCTCGGGTCTCGCGGCTGGAGACGTTCTCGCCCTCGCGCTTCCACAGGGCGTGGCTCTGTTGCGGGTCGTGCACATTCGCTCGCATCGGCTTGGCGAAACGCCAGTGCTCGAAGAGCTGGATTTCAAGGGCACCGAAGTGCCGCCACGGGATGTCCTCGAACACCTTGGTCCCAAAGTCAAGGACCCGATCGCCCTCGTGCACGCCTTGTCACCAGACACGCGGCTCTTCGCATTTGTCGCCGAGCGCATTGATTGGCAGCGGGCCGGTTTCCGGAAGGTGCAGACGATAAGCCCTCGCGCCGGTGACGAGCAGGCGTCGCTGCCAAGCTACGGTATTTCGTGGGCTGTACTCGCCCAGCGCTTAGTTCGGAGATCTGAGTGACAACAAACACCTGGGCAAACGAACGACAATCATGGTCAGAAGTCAACGAGTGTAGTCGGAGGGCGTCAATAATCCAAGCTCAGGGCTTCGAATCTTGGATCTTCACATCCGCTGGCTTTGCAAAAAGCCTCGGATCAAAATTCCATTCGGGCGTATTGCGAGTAACTCGCGGCGCGCCTCTCCTCTGACGGAACGTCCGTTTGAGTTTGGTGAACGACTGGGGGTCAAAATGAGCCCTGCGGCGAGAAAGACCCCCAACCGGACGAACTACGAGACGCTGCTTTATTTCTTCGCCTCCATTATCGACAGGGTTTGCACTTTGTGCGCTTCCCGAACATCCTCAGTTCCACGCAACCGCGCAGGCTTATAAATGAAGACCTTACCTAACTCGGCCACCTGCATTGATTGAACGACTCGCTCACCCTCATCGCTGATAAACAGCGCACTCGTACCCCGGGCTTCGTTGCTGGTGACAGGCGACAGGTAAGCGACGTCCTTGCCGCTTTTCGCGTCCTGGATCACCACGAACACGCGCGCTTGGACATCCACAAATCTGACCAGATACTCGCCTGCCGGAACGACTGCCTGGCCCCAGCGCACTTCGTACGGCAAGGAGAATCGGCCCCGGTAAACAGGAGCAGCATTGGCTACACCAGCGTAGAAAAAGGTCACCAGCATGCCAAGCGTCAATAATATTTTCATCCTCTTACTCCTTAAGAGGTCTCTACTTCAAGAGGTCTCTACTTCCGTTTTCAACCAGCCACAATCCTGAAGGCGTTTGGGATGACGTCTTCCTCTTCCTTCTGCCCGGTATTCTTGAGGTCACGCCTGAAGTGCATGCCACGCTTCAGGAGCTGTCTGGTGCTTACTTCTCCCCTACCGGGCCTTGGCGAGGATCTATTTGTCCCTGCTCGGGTCGTCTTCGGGATTGACGTAGTTGAACTGCAAGGGCGAACTTCCGTGGACCTGCACCACGACCTCGCCGCAGGCCATCGCGTAGTGGTGCATGTCAGGATCGAGAAAGGCAAAACTGCCGGCGGTGAAGGCGGCCATCTTGTTCTTATTGAAGACATCTCCCATTCCAACTTTGAAGGTTCCGGAGATGACGGTGACGTTTTCCCGCAGGGGATGCCAAGTGCGGTGCGATCCGGTATCCGTCGGGCATCTTCAGACGCACGGTGTAGTCACCGCTGGAGGCACTCGGATCGCCTTCGAGCACGGCGAATTGTGCGCCCGGGCGCTAGGAATGGCGGCGCCGGACCCCACGGAATGGTGTCCGGGGTGAATGCGTGTTTTTCGTGAGAAGCGGCCTGCGCGGCAATGTGTAAGGAATTGGCCCGCGCAGCACATCAATCCAACCATCGCGAGCGCAAGGTACAAGTTTCGTTTCATGAATTCTGCCTCCATTGTTGTGATCTTGATCCGCGAGAACATCATCGCTTGGCCGAAGGAGGGCATTCCAATGAAGCGGAGATAAACTTTGTATATCTTTCGTATATCGTCGCAAATTGCTGAATCTTAGCGGATAATGCCAGACGAGAAGGTTTCATGCGCAGGTTCAAAACGAGCTATTCGACGAAGTCGAACTCGACCTCGGGCGCTACGAACTTCGCCGCTTTGGGCGACGGGTGAAGCTCGAGAAGAAGCCCATGGAGTTGCTGATTTTCCTGGTCGGGCGGCGAGAGCAGATGGTGTCACGCGAAGACATCGTCAAGAAACTCTGGCGCTCGGATCTGTTTATCGACACCGACAGGAACGTCAACAACATTGTGCGAAAAATTCGGACCGCTCTGGGCGACGATTCCGCTCAAACCGCGCTTTCTCGAAACGGTGGTTGGGAAAGGCTATCGATTCATCGGTCCGGTACGAGTGATCGACGCTCAATACCCGCGCTCTGATCTCGGACAAGATTCTGCGCGCGCCGTCAGACAGGAGAATCGCGAGCTGAGTGGGGCGAGCGCTCGTCCCTGGCCGTGCTGCCACTGTTACTTCTGGGGAAGGCCACGGACGACCATGGGCTGTGCCTGGGGTTTGCAGATGCACTGGTTTCGCGCCTTGGAAATCTGCAGGGCGTGGACGTGCTGCCGACTTCGGCGGTGCTGAACCTGCCTCTTGAAGCAACCGCTTCGGACATCGCTTCACGACTGGGTATCCGTTTTGTGGTTCATGGCGCCATTCAGATGTCAAAAGGGCAATGGCGTCTCTCGCTGGAGATGTTTGACGCACATTTGCAGAGCGCTTGCTTCGCAAGGAAATGCGATCTCGACGTGAATCGCCTGTCCGATCTCGAGAGCGAGATCGCCAAGCAGATCGCGGGCGCATTGAATCGGCCGCTGGGTTCAGCGACGGTCCAGCAACGGCCACGATACAGCAGGGATCCGTTGGCTTATGCGGAATTCATGCGGGGCTACCGGCTTAGCGCCTCCGGCGATCGCGTCATGATGGAGAAAGCAGCCCACCACCTGACGAACGCTGTGACTCGAGATCCTGCTTTCGCCCTCGGCCACGCTACCCTTTCGTTTGCGTGCACGACTCGCCATTTCGAATTTGACCCGGCCAGCGTGTGGCTGGAAAAGGCTGAATTTCACTGCCGGCGCGCGCTTGAAATAGATCCGGATCTTCCCGAAGGACACGTCGCCCGGGCTTTTCTGCTGTGGGGACCGTCGAAAAACTTTCAGCATCTGGAAGCGATTGCCGAACTCAAGCGCGCCCTCACCCTGCAGAACAATCTGCCCCATGCCTACAACCGTCTCGGCACCATCCTGGCGCATATCGGACTGCTCGATCACGCTCGCGAAATGTACGAAAGAGGACGGCCTTTCCATCCCAGAAAGGCGGTGAGTCCCAGCATCGTCCAGGTCTATATCTGGAATCGGGAATACGAACTGGCGCGCGAAGAGATTCAAGCATGGCGAGCGGAAAGCCCAAGCAACAAGTACGCAATCTATTTTGCTCCGCAGCCAGCCATGATGACAGGGGATTGGAAAGAGGCGAAGGACTCTGCTGGATGAAGCGCTGCAACTTTTGCCCGAGGAACCGCTCATCATCAGCTTGCAGGGCGTCTTTTACGCATTGACGGGGAGAGCCGAACAGGCACTCGACTGCATGACCAAGGCTTGTGCGAGTCCAAAATCATTTGGGCACGCGCACCATACCTATTATCAGATCGCTTGCATTCTCGCCCTGACCGGGCGACGTGAAACTGCCTTTGAGTGGCTGGAGCGAAGTGTCAGCACTGGATTCGCGTGCTGGCCTTTTTTCCTGAAAGACCCTTGTCTCGAGAGTCTACGCGGGCTTCCCGAGTTTGAACTCCTGGTGAGCTCTCTGCAGGCCAAGTATCCCGACCATCTGGGATTGTTATAGTTTGACGTAGCGAAACAAATCAGGGAACCAACTTCGGGGTAAACCTCCATCCGGTACTCGGCGTTCTAGTTCGCGATTGTTGATTCAGAGAACAATCGAGAGCCGATTGTGCCCGTACATCAACGTTCTCAGCCCAGATCTTGAGTTCAAGCTTCTTAGCCCCAATGATTAGAAGCGAGCCCAAGGTTGGCCTGGCAAATCTCAACTAGAGTGAAATGGCGCTCTCCTCCGAGTGCGCGCTGTAGTGTGCTCGAAGATTGCTTGACACCGCCGACATCGTTAGTGAGGGGATTTTTCGCTAAAACTATGCGAACCGATCGTCATGTGTAAATGAATGCTGGGTGAAGAGGCTTCACCAGTACCCACGCAGCAATCACTGAAAGTCAAGAGATACGTTTCTGCGTTTGGGCAATTGCCAAATCCCTGGTTGTTTGCTCACTTAAAGTGGATCGTTGTCCCGAGCAACAATCCGCTCATAGCAACGTCATACTTGAATCCGCCGCTTCGGTAGTTCACATCCAAATAGCGATAGCCCGCCTGGAGCGTAAACCTCTTGTTAAGCTGATAGCCCAACATGCCCGCGACCTGCCACTCCAGCTGCGAGCCGGCGCCGAATCCTCCCACGTCGCCAAATAATGTAAAACGAAGCTTGGGACTTAACGGCGTCTGAAGCCGTGCTCCAAGCAACGGGTCCACCCAATTCTGAGTCACGGAAAATTTCTGGCCCAACGGGTTCGGCTCAAACTCAAGACTCGATCCCAGGTGCCAATAGCGAAATCCCGTGAAGGCATCGACGTTGAGGCGCGGCTGTTCGATAAATCGGTACCCAACCTCAGGCCCAAGCATGAAGTTCTGCACTCTAGATTTTGCGGTGATCTCCCCCACCTGATTTTCAGGAAGGCCTTTGTCTTCCGAAAGCTTGATCCACATCAGGTCGGTCAGCAGCAAGAGTCTTTTGTGCCGAAGCTCTGAGGCTGCCATCAGCCCGAGATTAAGATTGGAAATAATGTCTCCGAACCCAGCATGCACACTCGCATCGCGGCCCCCAACACCAACGGTTCCGTGGATCCCCGAGAGCCACAAGTAGGGCGACAAGGCGAAGTGCCAGCCTTCAGGGGCAGAGGGAGTAGTGTTGTCCGGCTTCCTAGCTGGCTGAGTTTGAGCCGCAATCGGTACACTGGCCTGCGGCTCCTGAGCAAGCGAAAATGCACAAGAATGAAGAATCACGAGGAACAGAATCGTCCGTATCATGTCTGACACTCCCTTAGCTCTTTCAAATCTCTGTTCGCTAGAGTCGGCTGGTTCCTGGGGTTAGATTCGATTCTGGCGCGCAATTACTGTTACCGAGGAAATCGCGGAGATTACCCAAAGCGAATTCGGTCTTCTACTACCAAAATGCGATGATCCGAGCTATGAACCAATACGACGCTACGGCGCCGATCGCATATGGAGGAACACTTTGCGCCCACCGGGGCGTGATGACCTTCGGGTGCTGCACCAGGAGAAAAATTACAGTCAGCACAGCACCGATAAAGAGAAAGTGCCCGGCTTCCACACCCAGGCTAAAAAAGAGAAGTGCGAGTGGAATGTGGGCCTGAGGAAGGCCGGCGTCGCTAAGACCGCCCGCAAAACCCAGACCGTGTAGAAGGCCGAAGGTTAGCGCCACGATCCACGGGGCGCGGGCGGTTATTCCCAATCGTCCTTGTCGTCCATGCAAGATCTCTGCGGCAACGAACACAATACTCAGCGCAATGATCGCCTCGACAGGCTTTTGCCAGACATGCACAAAGCCGAGCGTTGCCGCCGTCAGCGTGACGCTGTGAGAGACAGTGAATGCTGTAACGGTCTTCGCTAGTTTCCAGCCGCCTTTCGTGATGAGAATGAGAGCGAGCACGAACAACAAATGGTCGACTCCGGTCAAAATGTGCTCCACCCCCAGAACGGTATACACGCGTGCGACCTGCAACTTGCCGGGAGATGCTTCGACGACCAGTTTCGGCTTCGACTGCGTAAGACGCGCGATTTGGGTCGAACCATCCGTTCGCTCGATACGTACCAAAACGTCTGTCATTGTTGCGGCGAGTCCATCGATTGCGATTGTCCGGTCGATCAATCCGCCCGGGCACCTAAGAAGCAAGCGCTCTGCGTAGGAATCGGATGCACGGTACCTCGTGACATCGGCTACCGTTTTGCAGTTCTCCGGGAAACGGGGGTGGATGCTCAGGCGCATATCGCCCACCGCTGGGACCTTCCACAGCACTGCGTAGGTGCTGGCGTCTGTCTGACGCATTTCGAGATACCCGGGGCGAACCTCGTGGGCGCAGAGGATTTGAGCCGCTGCTAACAGGAAGAACAAACCGCGAAGCTGCAACATCGCCCCATCAACGTGCCTCCGCAACCTTTGGCACTTCGGGGGGCTCGACCACCACGGTATATCGAGCGCGCAACTTGGAATACTGAGCGTCCAGTTCCTGTTTGCGGCGGTCGTCGAGAAAGTCTCGGAGAACCGAGTCGCGCACATTTGCGAGTGGCGGCGCGACTCCTGGGACGCGTGCATCGACACGGACCAGATGGAGCCCGTAGCTGGACTCGATGGGACCAGCCCATTCCCCCGGCTCGATCGTGGCCAACTGCGTAGCGAAGTTCTCGCCAAACAATCGAGCGGTCTCGGCCGCTGAGGTCTTCTCGAACCGCGAAGGTAATAAGAAGGTGTCACCCGCGCTTCTCGATGTCGATAGTGTCCTTATTCTTGCCGCCCAACTCCGCCAGGAGCGCCTTGACTTCGGCCTCTGTGGACGCTCCATGCTTTTCTCGGCTTAGAAAGATATGTTCGAAGCTGAAGCTGGGTTCTTCGCGGAACCTATCCAAATGCTGTTGGAGGTAGGCCTCGAGTTCCTGATCGGTCGGGCTGCGGTCCGTCGCGAGATCTTCGGCCAGGAATTCGAATTTCTGTCGCATCCGTCGTCGGACAATAACGTCGTCCTGATCGAGGCCCATAGCTCTCGCCTCGCGGTATAGCACCTCTTCGCGCACGTAGTCGTCGACAAGGCCTTGCATTTCTCCTTGAGTGGGAGGACGCATCCACGTGCGACTGAAGCCCACGACCATGCTCTCCATCTCGCTCTGAGTCACAACGATCTTTTCCCCGGCACCGATGCTGGCATTGCGCACCCGGCCCGCCAGGAAAAAGATAGACGCCCCGAGCAAGAGGAAATGGAACAGCGGCTCCCGAATGAGTCTTCCTATGAAGATTTTCATCGCTTACTTCTCAGGGGTATACCAGATGGGAGACGTATAGGCGCGCTCCTGAAGTTTCATTGGAACTTCAGGAGGCATCTTGATGCCGAAATACTTGGCATCGTATGCCGTCCAGCGTGGAGTTGGAATTTCGAGAACGCGCACATAGTAGAAAGCGCGTTGCGAGCGATCGAACTCGGGGTCTATCCAAACTTTGATCAGTTCGGTCGCGCCGATAGTGTTGGTGTAGGTTGCGTTGGGGACATCCACGGTGTCACCCACCGGAGGAAGCTTGCCTTTAGCGTCGCGTTTGCGGTCGCCGGACCAGACGACGTCATAAATCTTTTCGTGGGTCTGGCCGCCCGCGTCTAGCCAACCCTTGATGATTTGAATGCGATCGAGATTCGCACCGATTGGGTCTTTCAACGCCGCGACCAAAAAGGTGGGCGTCTTGCCTGTCGGTGCCTGAGTCAGATCGCCGCCCATGGGTACACCTTTGCCATAGCCAACGACGGCGGGATTGCGGGTGTTGGCATCGTTGGCTGCGAAGTCCCAGCCGCCGAAGAAACGCACAATCATGCGTGGGCCGGTGGTGGCATAGACTTCTTTGCGCTGCATGGCATCGAACAGCGCCTCACGCGTGTTATCGGTGGCCCAAACCCCGGCGTAGCCGGACGCGGTCTGCTCCCATCCCATAATGGTGGCGTTGGATGTCTTGATGAACGGATGCGTGGCACGTTCCGCGCTGGGCTCCGAACTGGAAGTCTTGCCCCAGAAGTTGTCTTCATCGATGGCAGCGAGACCGGTGTGCGCATCGGTGGAACCGACCATGCCGAACTTGTAGGGGTTGACGCCCAGTTCCTGCTCCAGCTTGAGGCCATTCCTCAAAGCCGAGCGAGCGTACTCAAACTCCATCATCTCCGGTTTCTTGAGCTCAGTGAGGTCGAGGTTTCCCTTGTCCCAGCGCTCGAAATTCGCGAACTCGTCGTTAGGGGACAGGAAGGGGTGTGTTTCTCCGTCACCCTTGATTTGTGTGACCTCGTAGAGCCGCTCTCGGAGCGCCCGAGTCTCGGCGTACTCGCGGTCGATCGGTTTTCCCGAGAACGATTCGATGAGGGGAAACATGCGGCCATTGCTGAGATTGCCGTTATGCGCGATGGCCAGAACATGGCCGCCAGTTTTCTCTTCGTAACCGCTCATCCACTTCCACAGGTCCCGCGGATTGTCGCTACCCAGAGGCTTCTGCGTGGTGTAGGGCTCAACCAGGCTGGCTTTGCTCGCATTGTCGCGAAAGATGATGTTGCGGTGCAGGTTGTTCCCGCCGGTGTTGGAAGTCCACTCGAAGCCGATGAAGGCGGTAAAGCGTCCGGGGTTATTAGCGTCCTCAGCTGCCTTGATGACTTCTTCCCACGCGCCCTGGAATGCAGTCGTGCCTGGAACTGGGAAAATGGCCTTGGAGATAGCTCCTTTTCCGAATGAAGTGATTATGTCAATGGCGGCTGCGGCTCCCTGTCCGTTCTTAATCATCTCGTTCCAGCGCTGACCCTGCGGATCCGCCATAATTTTGGGGTCGCCGCTGAGGATCAGCGGGAAGAAACCGAAGCCGTCCGAATGATCGGCGACCACCAAAAAGTCCAGTGGACGTGCGAGCCGAACTGGCTGACCACTGGAAGCAGTGATTTCCTGACCTTTCGCAAAACGGTAAGCATCCCTGGGACCCAGACGGCAACCGAAAGCGCCAGCATCCATAGAAAATGACGTATGCAGATGGGTATCGCCCCAGTACACACGATCCGGGAAGTGGCGATCCGCGTACGGCGAATACGGCCGCTTCGATGGATAGGCCTTCTCCAAGGAAGCCTTGTCGGGCTCGCCAGTATCCTGTGCCACGAGCGGCACTGCGACGAACAGTAGGAGTAAAAACGCCGGCAGGCTAGAAAGAACCTTGTGCGACTTCATTCGCTATCTCCTCTTTCATGTTCGACCGCCGCTATCAGAAACCGGTCATGAGTGTGGCGCCGAAAATTGTCCGCGACCGGCCTTTCTTAGTCGTTTCCTGCACGTAGTCACTGCACAAACTCAACTTCACCCCATGCCAGGTCTTGTCGAACCACGGATCGAGCGGGCCGTAAAGGCGGAAGAGCATGTTCCAGCCTTTGCCGGGGATGGTCTGTGCCCAGTTTGCGTCGGGTGCTCCCAGTGGCAGCTTCGGACCGAACCAGACATCGGTCGAACCGTCCGGGTTGGTGACGAGGCCCTTGTCGAAACTATTGGCGCTCGGGAAGCGCTGATCGGTCTGCAGACACGAGCGAGTCTGGTTGTGATAGAGGGTGAAAGACCAGTTGTCCTTCGCGGGGATGTTGGGCGGCAGATGCACCTCGTAAGTCTTGCTGCCGTCAAGCCCGTGGTGTGAACTGTCCTCAAATGCGGCGGCGTATTGCGAGCCTTTGCCGACCATCTTGGCAAACATCGCGGGCGTCACGCCCGTGGCCCAGTAGTGAAAAGCGTCGTGATTTGCGGTGGAATGTCCGTCGTCATTTTCATCTTCGCCGCATTCTGTCCGGTGGCGAGAAATGATGAAAGCACTCCCATGGCACACACAAGCCGTAGCGCTATCGTTCTGAGCTGTTTTGATCGCATCTTTCCCTGGTGAAGTTGCGCGCGGCTGATTAGTATTGCAATGTGACGAATTGGCTAATTCTGAAAGCGGGTCATTGCTCTCTTCTTAAGCCAATGTGGTCGAACCCCTTGCGGCTAATTCCTGATTTCGCAGCAGTTCGTTCCTGTAGTGCAGCGCCGAACAGCTCGACCCGCGGGTCTGCTCAGAAACGACTTTCTCGAATTCGTCCCACATAAGAAACTGGCAGAACTAACAGGGATGCGTCGTATCGGAGACTGAAAGAAAAAACACCCATTCGATCTAACAATTAAGGCGATAGCCGATCAGGGAGAACAAAGATGTTGCGATCGGCCGTTTAGTACGGCGCTGCCGCCGAGCGTGAAGTGGCCACTCCAGTCGCGCATTCCACGTCGCCCAAGCAGGGAATTTTTTCCGAAAGGTAATACCAAAACCGCGAACACACGGCGCGCAGATGCCGCGTTGATACTCAGAGCGAGTCGTTTTGCAAAAATTGCTCGTGCGCGAGTCGGAAGCCTCAATGAGCGCAATTGCGATTTTGCAACAGGCGCAAAGGGGAGCGGCGCAAGAATCCGACTGGACTGTTGCACTTGACAGTCGACTGGGCCGCCAACGGGAATGAAACTGCTGCAGGAGAAGTGTCCCTCAAGGTTGACGGATGTCGAGCCTCAGGATTCTATTCGCTGCCATTTCCGCGATCGTATTGTTCCTGTACGGCCTAGAGGCGTTCAGTCGCGAGCTCCAAGCGGTTGGCGGTGAGACGCTCCGGAAAGGGCTAGGCAGCCTCACCGAAAGTCGCTGGCGGGCGGTGGCGCTGGGTGCTGTTGCGACCGCGATCATTCAATCCAGCAGTGCCGTTACCTCACTGACTGTGGCGCTGGTGGATGCCGGCACGATGACGCTCCGCTCCAGCCTGGGCGTCCTGCTGGGAGCAAACATTGGAACGACTTCCACGGCATGGCTGGTTTCGCTGAAGTTGACCGGGATCGGACCGTTCTTCATTGTTCTAGGCACTGCGCTGAGCGCAATTCCGACGCGGTTCAAGGTGCTGGGCAAAGCTGCCTTCTATTTCGGGTTCATCTTTTTCAGTCTTGATTTAGTGAGCTTCACGCTGAAGCCTCTGGCTCAAAATCCGCTATTCGCGGAGGTACTGAGTCGATCGAGTACACCAATGATTGGCGTGCTGGCAGGGGCGGTTGTTACTGCGATCGTTCAGTCGAGTAGTATCACGACCGGACTTTGCATCCTTCTCGTGCAGCAGTCAATTCTGCCGGCAACGGCGGCGATTCCTATCGTGATCGGTGCGAACATCGGGACAACAGCTACCGCGCTGGTGGCCAGCATCAAGATGCAGAAGACGGCGCGGCAGGTAGCACTGGCCAACCTCTGCTTCAACACGTTCGGAGTCGTGCTGTTCCTGCCGTTTCTTGGATGGTTCGCGGCAAAGGTGGTGGACTTCGCGGGCGAACCCGGCACGGCCGTGGCATGGGCGCAACTGATCTTCAACCTGGTGATGACGTTGGCGGTGCTGATCTTGCTGCGCATCTTTCAGCGTCGTGTGGATCTCTTCGATTCCACGCAAGTGCGTGACGGAACATCAACGGTCTCACGTTGAGCTTGGCCGAACGGGGCCGATCTCTCGGTGACTGTTGAAATCGGGCGATAGCGGCTACGGAGATTTCAGCAGTTAGCTATTCAGAACTTCCGAACGCAATGGGAACTGTCAGGCCCCCTAAACCGTTTTCGCACATTTGGGGAACCAAATCAGCCTGGCTCCCGTGCGATTTTTGCAGCTGCACAGGCTGCATGGCGGGAATCAACTGCAATGCGGATAGTTTCGTTGCTGGCCGTAAACAACGATGGCTAACGAAGAGGATGCCCACATTGATTAACCTGATGTCTTCTTACTCAGGATGCTGAGCTTGACAACTTTACCATCACGCTGCACATCCATTGTCTTGCCCTTAACCCTGACCTGAACTTCCTTGCCCTGTGCCCAGCCGAGGTGGTCATCCTTGCTCGATTCGACTCTGCAGAGGTAAATAGTTCCACCAAGTTCGATACTCAAGTTGTGTTTCTGTCGGTTAGCAGCGGTTGGGGCATCCGTTCCACCTGAATGAGCACTAGAATCGATTGTTTCCACCGAAACGATCTTGCCCGTTTGAAAGTCTGTGTTCTGGGCGGATGAGACACCAGCAGTACAAATCAGAAGCGCTACCATTGGAAGAAGTAATATGCTCTTCATAGTGTTCTCCACGATGTGATGTGCGTATCCTACTACCCGATTGTTAAAGAAGTGTGAATATTGGACCGGCATGGATGAATGCCCCGAATTCTGTCCGGAAGCAGGGTTGACGAAATCAGGCCGCTACGCGAGGAACTCAACAGCGCCTGTTTCGAGGTTATACATCGCGCCTGCAATCTTTATGCTGCCCGTGGATTCAAGCTCCCGAAGCACAGTACTCTTTTCCCGAATGTTGGCAATAGTCAGCTTTCATCTGGTGGATGATTTCGTCCGGTGTCATCTTGTCACGCTGCTCCTTGGTGAGGTCTGCGTGGGCCAACACGCTTCCTACGCTTGCTTCCACCACGCCGACTGCGGTGGCAACACCGGCAGCTTTGCAAAAGGCCCGACGGTCCAATCGATCTCTTCCAACGCTCAATTGTGAACAGTGCATGGCCTTGCTCCTTCGGCCTGCAGTGTATAAGCACCGTGCCACCCTCATCAAAGCTTAAAGATGGACGGGCCGCCGCACGGAGAACCTCAGAGCGTCGCGGGTTGCTCCGGAATGACCGGCTATCCGTGGCTCGCAGGGACAGGGGGGTAGCCGAATTTTTTCCGGTGCTGAAGAAGCACCTGTTCGTTAGCCATATTTCTGAGGAGCGCACCCAGCGGGACGCATGAAGATCGCGCTTAGTCGTGATTTTTTGGGTCTCGTAGATGTGTTTGTGCCGTCCGACACTGAAAGCGTTGCGGCTGGCGAGGAATGGTTGCGTTCGGTCACAACTGTGCTTCGTGATTGCGCAAACCGTAGCGCCGGGTGCCAGGGCTGATCAATGCATTATGAACACGCCCGCGCTTCGAGGTACCCTTGTTGGAAACCAGCAGCGTCAGGAAAACTCTTTTCTTAGAGGCTGGTTTAGGATATGTTTGCTGCTCTGTAGTGCCCTCACATTTCTCCAATCTGATGTCGACGAACCCTCCAATACCGAAGGTTGGCGCGGACAGCGCTGATCATTTTGCGATACGAATACTCGTCATCGGTGCGATTGGGTCCCGAGAACACCAGACGCAGAGCAAGTCCCAGCAAGATTGTTATTAGCACGAAGAAAAAGAAACAACATACATGTCCCCCGTTTGGCGGGACTAGCCACAAGCTCATTTTGAGGAAATCATGGCCTGTAAGCAATGTTCTTCAGACCACCAACGTACATTTAATACGGAGATGAGCATACATTTCCCGGGCCGTGAAGGTCTGGATAAGCCTACCGTCTGGGTGTTTCCAAAGGTTCTGGCTTGTTTGGATTGCGGCTTTGCTGAGTTCGTGGTTCCGAAGAATGAGTTGCACGCCTTGGTGGAAGGACTTACGCGCCTACAAACCAAGAGCGCGTAAACGCTGGAAAGCCGCTCGTTTGCAAAGGTAATTGCACTTGAATGTGGAGGATATCTGCTCGTTCACGGCGTGCTGTGGTCCCCCACCGATGGTGTAACGTGACCTCTCGCGAAAGAAAAAGTCCCGTCACCACGAAAGAGCGCGGGAATGTTCCGCGCAGATTATCTCGAATGTATAGCTCTCGGTTCCACCCTGAAAACTACCCAGCGGATATCCACAGAAAACTTGCACTCCGTATGATCTGGCTATCTCGTCCCACAACCGTTCCAGCCGGACTGCTCCCTCTGTGTTGCCGCGCTCCCAAAGTAGAGGAGCACACTCTCCACAAGCCGCAACGCGAGCGTGCTCTCCTTCCACGCTCTTTGCCGCTCTCGCAATCAGATCATCTGTGACTTTGGAGAATTGGACCGGATCAGGCAGATCGCTGACCATGAATGCAGCAACCGTCTCCTCGTTGTCCAACGCTATATATCGGCCCTGCTCAATCGCGGCACTCATATCCAAGCCATACGCCTGCAATCTGGCAAGAAGTTTTTCCCGATGCAGCTCCGTCGCTACCACAATCGCTGCATTCCCGTTCTTGAGAACTCCTCCAACAAAGCGAGTGTAGCCATCTAATAGAGATCGATCGTCGGAATAGAATCCAACTTCGTGGTGGCGGGTGCTCTGTAATCCTAGCTGTCGGCGAGTTTCCAAACCATAGCGCATTTCAACTAGCTGGATGGCTGATCTATCTGGGACGCTCGTCAAACCATGTCCCGAGAGACTCTTACTCACATAGGTCTGGCCTTGAAGCACGGCGTCGAGAGCCGGGATTAGTTCACGTCCAGCATCAGCCTTGAGGACGTAGCCCTTTGCCCCAGTTTCGAGAGCTGCTCGAACAATATCAGGAGATGATTCTTGACTCACGAACAGGATTTTGGATTTCGGAGAAAGGTTCCGGATTTGTCTCGCGGCTTCGATTCCGTTCAGCCTGGGAAGTCCAATGTCCAGCAAAACGACTTCTGGTTGGAGCGCCCCCGCCTTCTGAACTGCTTCCGGACCGTCCTCCACTTCACAGATGATTTGCAATTCCGGTCTGTTTTGCATCGTCGAAGCGAGGAAACGCCGGAAGAGCGGGTAATCCTCCGCCACGAGAACCCGGATCGAACGGCCAGGCACGTAGTCTCCTTTTAATCTCTGCGAAGCCCGGATCTACGTCAGCTTTGCGAATCTATCTGCAAGCATGGCACTGATGATTCTCGGTACGTTGCTTACAAGCGAAGTTGTTCATGTTTAATCGTTTTAATACTACGTGAGAATGACTCAAGCGAGCCATTTTCTTTTGGAAGGGGAAGGCAGGGGAGGTCTTGAAAAATCGAAACTAAACCGCCCCTGCGTCTTCTGTGCAGGCTGCAGCAATGGGGGAGGCATGCTTCGGATATCAGGTACTTTTGTACACCAATTCCCAGATTGCGATCCAATGCTCACGGAAATTCTTCGCGAAGCGATACCGTTCAGATATCGCTTAGCTGTCTTTTCGCTGTCTCATTGCCTTTGGGCAACGACAGGACAATTGTCCCCGTGGAAAAATTTAAGACTCATGAAGAACGAGAAACTCAAGTCCACAACCGTGCGTTTCACGGACACCGACCTTTATCTCATTGACCGCCTGCAGGAAAAACTCGGGCTCGGTATGATCCACATCATTCGACTCGCCATTAGGCGCTTGGCCGAAAGTGAGAATCTACCGTCCTCCCCCTCAGCCCCTAAGAAGCGTTAGGAACACGCTATGTGTTTCCACTGTGACATTTTCGAAGTCCGCACGGGCGGGGGGTGCAACTTTCGCGACCGCTATCTCCTAACCCCCTCGGCGCTTGACTCCCGTACCAGACCCCGTTATTATGGCGAACAAAAGGCGAATATGTCCACGCTGCCCCTCCTCCCCGAATCTGAGAAGCCCAAGCTCATCGGCATCGCCCGCCTCGCTGCGGAGGGTGAATCCATCCGCGAGGGACACAATATCGAGTATTTCACTCTGCCGACCCGGTCCCTGCTGAACCGAGTGGTGAGCAATCGCAATCTTCCTTTTACCTGGACCATCAATCCCTATCGCGGCTGCGAATTCGCTTGCAAATATTGCTACGCCCGCTACACCCACGAGTTCATGGAGATGACCGACCTGGACTTCGAGCGCAAGATCTTCGTCAAGCAGCACGCCGCCGATCTGCTACGCCAGGAGTTGAAGAAGGTAAAGAAGGGCGAGGAGATCGCCATCGGGACGGCCACCGATCCTTATCAGCCCGCCGAGCGCCGCTACGAACTTACCCGCACCATCCTCGAAGAATTTGCGCACCATCGCGGGCTTGAACTGGGCATCGTCACAAAGTCCAATCTCGTTGTCCGCGATGCCGCTCTGCTGCGCAAGATCGGCCTGCACAACCGTTTGTTTGTGAACGTCACGATTACGACTGTGAATACCGAGCTCGCCCGTATTCTTGAGCCGCGCGCTCCCCGTCCCGATCTTCGTCTGGAAGCGGTGCGCCAACTGAACCTGGCAGGTGTGGACGCGGGCGTGATCTGCGCTCCGGTATTGCCGGGCATCACCGACGCTCCCGCCGATCTGGAGGCCCTGGTACAAGCGGCGGCGAACGCCGGCGCCAAGGCCATCTTCGCCAATCCGCTCTTCCTGAAGCCCTGTTCGGCGTCCGTGTTTCTTCCCTTCCTTGAGAAGGAATTTCCGCAGCTGGTCGCGAGCTATCGTGAGCGTTACGAACAGCGCGCCTTTCTTCCTCCGGCGTACGGCAAACGCCTCTCGCAACTTATGGTCCGCTTGCGGGCCAAGCATGGCATCCGCAATGAATACGATCGCTACGCCCGAAGGGCCCATCCGGTCGACTCTTCCGATGATGACGAACAGCTAAGCCTCTTCCAGCGTTCCGCCTGAACTGCCCAATCACAGCATGTAAAATCAGGGCGTTCACCGGGGGAACTCCCGGCGCTATCCCAGGTCCTTCACTGTGCCCAGCAAACGTCCCATCGTTCGCTACGCCTTGCTCGCGCTTCTGTTTGCGCTCACCATGGCATACGAAGTTCGCTACACCGGGGACATCCTGCGCGGCGAGAGGGTGGATGTCCCATTCTTCATCACGGAGAGCGCGACCAATCGGATCGCCTTCGCGTCTCCCGACGCGCACCGCGCGGGAATCCATAGTGGTGATCATGTGCTAGCGGTCAACGGCGTTCGGTACACCGGAACATCCGTGCTGGGAGATGCACGAGCACGCGCCAGACCGGGTTCGCCAATGGTGCTGACAGTGCAATCGCCTGACCCCGGCGCAGGCCAGCGAACGGTCCCAGTTCCAGTCACAGACGCCAAGCTAAAGTTCTGGGACTTGATGGGCGATCTCACGTTGCATTTCTTGCTTCCTGCATTATGCCTGCTACTCGGTTTTTGGGTGGTGTTCCAGCGGCCTCGCGACCCGATGGCATGGCTGCTGCTGGCCGTGATGATGTCTCTTCCCCACATCTTTGAGATCTACGTGATTCCGGGATGGGGTCCGGGCTGGCGCGAGGCCGCCATGCTCTTCCACGTAGTTCTCGATATGGCTTTCCCGATCGCCCTGTTCCTGTTCGGCCGTTACTTTCCCGAAGCCTTTCCACCGGGAAGTCGATTCGATCGGACATGGAAGATTCTGCAATGGGCGCTGGCGATTCCGTTCGCGATCATCGCGGTTGAGAACGTGATCGTTCGCGTCGCCGAGTTGGACAGCTACACGGTTGTCGCGCCGCTCGATCAACTCTTCCGGCCTTTGGATCGCGTTGCGGATGTAATCGTGTATCTGCTGATCGGCAGCTTCTTTGCGGCCATGGGAATCAAGCACGGAGTCAGCACGTCGCCCGACGGCAAACGCCGGCTCCGTCTTCTCTACTGGGGCGCCACACTGGCCTTCAGTCCGGCTCTGTTGCTCACTATCTACGGACGCATTGTGGGCAGCATGAGCGGCAAAGCCCTGCCCGATCTGGTGCCGCAGTGGGTGATCGTGTCTGCGCTCATCCCATTCATTATCTTTCCGCTAACTTTGGCCTACGTGATCGTCGTGCAGAAAGCTATGGGCGTTGGAGTAGCATTGCGGCAAGGCCTGCAGTATGCCTTCGCTCGGAATGGCATTCGCCTGCTGCGAATCCTTGCGGTTACGGCGGTGGCTACAGCGGCGGTCATGACGGTGACTGACTCCAGCCGCAATCGTCCTGAGAAAATCGCCGTGATCGCTGTCGGACTGGCGGCGGTTTTCAGCATCCGTGGGCTGGGCGACTGGTTGCGCACCTGGGTTGACCGTCGTTTTTTCCGCGAAGCTTATAACGCGGAGCATGTGCTGGCGGAATTAAGTGAACAGGTGCGCGCCATGGTGGAACCGACGTCGCTGCTGGAAACAGTGGCCGCGCGCATCTCCGAGACCCTGCACGTGCCTCAGGTTGCTGTGCTGCTGGGTGGCGGCGAGTTGTATCGTCCGGCGTTCGCCATGGGGTACTCCGATGTCTCCCACGTTTCGTTCTCCCGCAATGACGGCACCACCAAAGTCTTGCAGCAGCAGAAGGAACCGGCACGCGTCTTCCTGAACGATCGCGATTCCTGGCTCTATCGCGAAGAAGATATCAACGATGAAGAGCGAGGGAAGCTGGCGGCGCTCCACTCTGAGCTGCTGCTTCCTCTTGCGGTTCGCGACAAGTTGCTCGGCTTCATCTCGCTTGGACCGAAGAAATCGGAGGAGCCTTATACCGGCTCCGACGTTCGCTTGTTGAAGTCGGTGGCGGCGCAGACTGGGCTCGCGCTTGAGAACGCGAACCTCATGCGCGAGATTGCGAACGAGGTGGCCCAACGAGAGCGCCTGAATCGCGAAGTGGAGATTGCGCGCGAAGTACAGGAGCGCCTCTTCCCGCAGAAGCTGCCAGTAATCGCCGGACTCGACTACGCGGGCCACTGCCGTCCGGCACTGGGGGTGGGTGGCGACTACTATGACTTTCTGGCTCTCCCGCAAGGACATTTGGGTGTCGCCATCGGAGACGTCTCGGGCAAGGGCATCGCCGCGGCGCTGATGATGGCTAGCCTGCAGGCGTCGCTGCGCGGAGAGGCCACGCGTGCGCCCGAGAACCTGGCAACTGCAGTCGCGAATGTGAACCGGTTGGTGTATGAGGCGTCGTCTTCCAACCGTTACGCAACATTTTTCTACGGCCAATACAATTCCGCCACGCGCAAGTTCGACTATGTCAATGCGGGACACAACCCGCCCATGTTGTTTCACTGTGCGAGCGGGCAGTGGATAGTAAGCCGCCTTGAGGTCGGCGGAACAGTGGTGGGACTCCTGGAAAGTTATGCGTTTGAGCAGGGCTCTGTGACTCTAGCGCAGGGCGACATTCTAGTGGCCTACACCGACGGAATCAGTGAAGCGATGAACAACGCCGATGAGGAATGGGGCGAGGACAATATTGTGGAGACTGTCAAGCGTTGTGATGGGCTTCCCGCGAAAGACATTCTGCAGAGAATTCTGGCGGCCGCCGATGCCTTCGTCGCCGGGGCCAAGCAGCATGATGATATGACGCTCGTGATCCTCTGCGCAGGATGAAGGCACGGTTTCAGGTTGCGAGGTCTCAGGTTTCAGGTTTGCAACCTTGCCAGGCTCTCTGCACTCGGGTGCATGTTGTGACTTTGTTGAAGAACCTGTTCTTCGCCAGCCTCTATAATTAGTCTTGAGTGTTATGTCGAACTGGCCTCCATCTCCAGCTGTATCGCCGGCAGTTCCTCCTCTTACGTTTGGTCAGAAGGTCAATCGCTTCTGGTTGCGCGTGACCGAAGGGCTGGAACTCAACCAACTCTGGTCGCAATTCGAAAAAGATGCCCGCGCCAGTTACCGCCTATACGCCCGCGATCTCGAGGCGAAGCAGGACGAGGTGGAGCGACCGGGGCGCAAGTTCGTTCACGTCGCCCAGAAATTCTTTTGGGCGGTGCTGGAGAAGCTCACCCCGGCGCGGCGCTTGCTCCTCCTGGTTGCGTTGGTTCTACTGATCTTCAATCCTGAAGTGAGCTGGCACAGCCAGGGAAATCTGCATGTGGTCAGCATCGATTTCCGTTTGCTCGGTGGTTTGTTGCTGTTTCTGCTGCTGATTCTTGAGGTGGCTGACCGGGTAGTGATGAAACGCGATCTGCAAATCGCGCGCGAGATTCAGGGCTGGCTCCTTCCCAATGAGCCGCCGGCGATTCCTGGAATCGAGATTGCGTTCCAGACGCGTCCAGCCAACACCGTCGCGGGCGACTACTATGACGTGTTCACACGTCCCGGGCCGAACGCCCGAGGACAAGCACGTCCTGATCGCAGTGGCCGATGTCGCGGGCAAGAGCATTCCTGCCGCGCTCTTGATGGCGACGTTTCAGGCGAGCCTGCGCACTCTCTCGGTGACTCCCTCTTCCCTGCCGGAACTGGTCGCAAGCATCAATCAGTACGCGTGCACCAACAGCCAAGGCGGCCTGCGCTTCACCACGGCGTTCCTTTCTGAACTGGATCCTTCGACCGGCACCCTCACCTACATCAATGCGGGACACAATGCGCCCATGCTCTGCCGCAAGTCCGGCGCACTCGAACGGCTGGACGCCGGCGGGACTGCCGATCGGGATCAAGGCCGATGCGGGTTACGAATCGGGCAGTGTCGTGTTGGCTCCGGGCGACTGGCTCGTGATCTTCACCGATGGCGTAGTGGAGGCCATGAACACGCGCGGCGAGGAGTACGGCGAAACGCGGCTGCTCGCGAACATCGCCACGGCTTCCAATGCTTCTCCCAGGGAGATGATGAGCGTCGTCATGGCAGAGCTCGATCGCTTCGTGGGTAATACACCTCAGCATGACGACGTGACTTGCTTGCTGCTGAAGATGGCTTGAGCCCGTCTGCGAATGTTCCACGTGGAACACTTTCGCCAATTCTCAGATTTGTTAATTAGCTATAAGATAATCATACCTCGCGTAAGTCATGGCTGCAGCGGGAGTTGCGCGCCTGGGTTGGCAGGACGGCTGATTTTCGTCTTATCACAAACTTTCGCCCCTGGGTCGAAGGGACGGGCTCGTGTCGTGGAAGGAAGGCTACCCGAGCCAACGCTCCGCCTGGACCCTTCGACTTCGCTCAGGGCAGGCTCCCGCGGCGGCCGTCCCCACGCGGATTTTGCCGAAGAGTTTTGTTTTTGGCTGTCGAAAAAGTAATTTTCGTTCGACTAGGGAGTGAAGGGCTGGGAGGCCTGAGAAGATGCAATATATGCTGCTGATTTACAGCAACGAAAACGAGTTCGAGAAGCTGGGCGCACCGGAACGGGACAGCATGCTCCAGGAATACATGGATTTTTCCAAGAGCATTGCTCAGAGTGGGCATTACCGCGCAGGCAACGAGCTACATCCGATCACGAAGGCTACTACCGTTCGCGTGCGGGACAAGAAACGGCTGGTTACGGATGGACCGTTTGCCGAGACGAAGGAGCAACTCGGTGGCTACTACCTGATCGAAGCGAAAGACCTGGACGAGGCTGTTGGAATCGCTGCTCGAGTGCCCTCGGTCCGGTATGGATCGATTGAAGTTCGGCCGATTATTCCGCATGAGATGCCTAAGTGATATTGGGCTTTGGGTTTTGAGTCTAAGCTGGGGGGCTGGGTTTCCTCGGCCAAGGCTTCGCCTCCATTTGCATCGGGATGACGATTGAGCAGATTTATCGCGAGGAGTCGGGAAGGATTTTGGCGACCCTCATCCGGCTCCTCGGCGATTTTGATCTGGCCGAGGAGGCGCTGCAGGAAGCCTTCGCTGCGGCGCTCGCCCAATGGCCGAGCGAGGGTATTCCGGCAAGCCCGCGGGCATGGCTGGTCTCTACGGGGCGAAACAAGGCGGTCGATCGGCTGCGGCGCAGAGCTCGCTTCGAAGCGCAGAGCGAGGAACTGGAGAGGCTTACCCGACTCGCGGATCGGATGGCCGAAGAACCGGAAGAATCCATGCTGAGCGATGACCGGCTGCGGTTGATCTTCACCTGTTGCCATCCGGCGTTGTCAACCGAGGCCCAAGTTTCCCTGACGCTGCGGACTTTATGTGGGCTCAGCACGGAAGAGATTGCGCGTGCGTTCCTGGTGCCGTTGCCCACAATGGCGCAGCGCATCGTGCGGGCTCAACAAAAAATACGCGACGCTCGAATTCCCTATCGTGTCCCGGCCGATGATGAGTTGCCGGCTCGCCTCGAAGCGGTCCTGCTGGCCATCTACCTGGTATTCAACGAAGGCTACAACGCGACCTCGGGCGATGCCGTCATTCGGCGCGAGCTTTGTAGTGAAGCGATCCGTCTGGGACGCCTGTTATGCGCGCTCATGCCGGAACGAACCGAGGCTCGGGCACTGCTGGCACTGATGCTCCTTCATGATTCGCGCCGGGATGCACGGGTCAGTCCTGCAGGAGAGATCGTGTTGTTGGACGAGCAGGACCGGACGCTGTGGCATGCGGAGCAGGTGCGGGAGGGCTTAGCGCTGGTGGAATATGCGTTGAGGGACGGGACAGCGGGACCTTACGCGCTGCAAGCCGCAATCGCGGGCGTGCACGCGTCGGCTGCCCGGCCCGCGGAAACGGACTGGCGGCAGATCGCCGCGCTCTACAGCCTGCTGCTGCGGATCCAACCTTCCCCGGTGGTCGAATTAAATCGGGCGGTAGCGATCGCAATGGCTGATGGGGCTTCGTCAGGGTTGCGCCTGCTGGATGAACTCGAGTTGCGCGGAGACCTCTCGGAGTATTACCTGTTGCCGGCGGCGCGGGGAGACCTGTTGCGGCGTATGAACCGATGGACGGAAGCGGCGGTCGCTTACCGGCGCGCCCTGTCCATGGCGAGACAGGGGACGGAGCAGAAGTTTCTGGCGCGGCGGCTGGCGGAGGTAGAGGCGCAGACTCCGAAAGATGCACGCTGAGACAATGCTTTTCAAGGCCGAGTACACATATGAGGCAGCAAGGGAAGGTAACCGCGAAGGATGCAAGGGATTCGCGAAGTCCGCGAAGGATTCTTTGCACTCCAGCGTGACTTGATGTCTTTCGGGGCCAAGACCTTTGAACGAGCCTCTTGGATTGTTTCGACCAATTGTCTCGATCACCCGGACGGGCGGGGACGCCCGTCGCTCCACCTGCTATTGCGGAGTGTTTCCTAGCTGTTTCAGTTTTTGTTCGGCGCTCTCCCGGATCGCGTTACGACGCTGCTCAGGATCTGTCGTATCGGAGGCGAGAAGGTCCAGGGCTCGCTTGGCATTTTGTTTGGCAAGGTCTTTCTGGCCGTCGGCCAGGAATGCATCCGAGAGACTATCGTAGGCGTTCGCTGAATTTGGATAGGCCGCCACGTTTAACTTCAGAATTTCCAGTCCGCCCTTGATGTCGCCGGCTTGAATGTGGTCGTATCCCATCACGTTGACCGCTGCTTCTGAGAACAGAGCCGCTTGAGGCGTGTGTTGGCGTGATTGTTCGAGCAGTTGCGAAACCTTAGCGGCCCCGCCGGGCTGATCAATTGTGTCGAGGATTTTGACTTCCTCGGGAATTGTTGGACTCTCTTTCGGCCCGGGAGGTTTTCCCGGGGTCTTCAACAATGTTGCCACGTACCAGTCCAAAATCTTTTTTGGCAAGTCCGGGTGGACGGGAAACATGTCGGCTCCGTGGCCGCCGGTTGTGTAGTGGGCCAGTCTTTTTTCGGGACTTGCTGCCAAGCTGTAGAGCCATTCGATCTCGAGTATTGAGGCCGTGAATTCGTCATCATCGGCCACTGAGAGGAAGACGGGAAGTTTTGCCGAGCGTCGCAGGAATTGGCGTCCGCTCAGGTCGGTGCTTCCCGAGAGCAGGACCAGAGATTTCACCTCGGGGTGCCGAAGAGCGGCCTGCACGGAGTTGTGGACACCGCAACTGGCGCCGCCTGCACCGATTCTGTTACGTGTCACGCCGGGCTGCGCGATGAGATATTCAAAAGCGATATCGATGTCGCCGGGACGCTTCTTGACCTGGGCCTGCGCTGCTTCGGGCGACAGTTTCTCGAAGCGGTCGCCACCACTTTCGCCGAAGCCCCGGTAGTCCAGGGTAAGCACATGGATTCCGGCCGCCGCAAGTTGCTCGGCCAAATCATCCCAGACCTTGCGCTGGCGGTTGCACTGGTGCAGCAGCAGGACTCCGGGGCCGGGCTTGGCCGCGGCGAAATAGGTGGCCTTCAGGCTGGTGCCGTCGGATGCAGTGAGGTCCACGATACGCTGGGCGGGGGACGCTACCGCTAAGCGGGTCAGAAACACCAGAAGGAATGCAAGAGAAAAGCGTGGTGTCATACTTCGACCTCTCTTTGGGGCAATATCATACTGGACGGCGGGCGACGTCGTTCCAATCTTCCTGGCGCTTTGTCGGTAAGGGCGTTAACCACTTAAGGGCACAAAGGTGCACGAAGGAAATCCTTGTTCGAGGTTCCCTTGTGTTCCTTGATGTCCTTTGTGGTTGATGGCCTTTTCAGTGGAAAACCCCATCGGTTATTGACTTCGCCTGGCTTCGACCGCCTGTTTTGAAAAAGTTGGATTGGATCGCGGTGGCGGCGAGAGGCATGGGGTCTTTCGACTTCGGTCGGCTCGCGCCTCCCTGCGCTCAAGATGACAGCATTTTTTCGGAGACACTTTCTTTGCGCACACCCTTTCGCCCCACGGGCCGGGTAACACTCGCTTCGCGACGACGGGCGGAGACGCCCGTCGCTCCACAGGCAGGGTCTCTTGATCGACAGGGTCGACGTTGGTTTCGCCCCTCACTTCCCTTCGGGGGATTTCGGCGACAGGGGTGTGAGATCGGAGATGTAGAGGCCGGCTACGTGATGGGCCAAGTCGTCGGGATGGGCCCCGTCCAGATTCGTGAGGATCACAACTGTCAGCTTGTCATCTACGTAACGGGAGATGTTGGTGTTGAAGCCTTGCCAGGCTCCCTCGTGCTCGATGATGCGGTGACCGCGAATATCGTGGATGAACCAGGCGAAGCCGTAGCCATCAGGGTTGACCTTGCCATTGTTGAGTTTCACGGGCGTCCACATTAGATCGAGGCTCGAACGCTTGAGCAACTTTTCGGTGTAGAGAGCCGCATCCCATTTGGCCAGGTCAAGAATGTTGAAGTACAGACTGCCGTCGGCGGTCGTATTGACTGTAGGTGAAACCCATTCCTGATTTTTCAATTGGCCTTTCACCAGACGGTAGCCGGCGGCGCGGTTAGGAATAATGTCGGCCTCGTTCATGATCCGGGTGTTCATCCCCAGCGGCTGGAAGATCCGGTCGTGGAGGAAATCTCCGTAGAACTGTCCGGTGACGCGGTGAATGAGAATTCCCAGCGTGAGATAACCAAGGTTGCTGTAGCTCCAGCTTGATCCGGGCGGGTAGGCGAGGGCAATGCCTTGGACGATCTTCAACAGCTCGTCCTCGGTGTAGTCGCGACGGTAGTCGAAGTTCTTCGGATAGTCGGTGAATCCGCCGGTGTGGCTGAGAAGATGGCGAACTTTCACATTCTTCCAGGCTGGCGGAGCGTCTGGGAAGAATTTGGTCAGCGGGTCGTCGAGGTTGAGCTTGCCTTCCTCGACCAGCATCATGACGGCAGTGGCCGTGAACTGTTTGCCGACGGAGCCCGACTGGAAGATGGTTTCGGGTTTGACCGGCACCTGGAGCTCGACGTTCGAGAAGCCGTAGCCTTGCGCTTTGACGATTTGGCCGTCACGGATGACCAGCAGGGCGAGGCCGGGGATTTGTCGCTTCTGCATTTCGGAGTGGATGTAGTCGTCGACGGGATCGGGAGTTTGGGCTAAGGTCGAGCATGCCAGCAAGAGGCAAGTTGCGACTAGGGCCGGTCTGGTTTTCAAACGGTTCCTCTCCTTCGAAAGCAATAAGCTTGCCGAGCTTTGCCCGGCGGGACGGGCGAGATACCCGTCTCTCACAAACTACTGAGTCATGGCTTGCGCGTACATTCGGTGGAAGGCGTGGACACCTTTCTCCTGCTTCACACTGAAACGGCCGCGCTGGTAACTACGCGAGTGCAGGTTTTTCTGCACCGCTTCACAGATGGCCATGTCTTCGCGCTGGACCTCGTCGCTGAAACGGACTGACTCTTGGGCGGCGGCAGTACCCAAATCTTCCTCGGGAAGATAAAACTCGAAGATCGCCAAGGTGCGCTCGGGTTCGAGCGGCAGGATGATGTTGAGCGAAGCGTTGTCGGGATAACAGTTCAACATCCAGTTGGGGAACGTCCAGAAGTAATCCGTGGTGAGATCATCACGGGCTTCCTGGTAGCGGCGCGGAGTTGTGTCGCCTGGTTGCGCGCGGCGGATCGGGCTCCATTGGCGGACATGATGTGCGTAGGGTTCGACCGTGTAGGCATTGAAGTCGAGTTCGCGATTCAGGCTGGGATGCACCGTGGGGAGATGATAGCCCTCAAGATAGTTGTCGATGTACGTTTTCCAATTGCACTTCATGTCGTACGTGCGGCGCTCGAAAAGTTTCATGCTTGAAAATGAGAAGCGCTCGGCTTGCGGTGGGAGATCTCCCAGGCTTTCGAGGAGCGGCCGGGCGTCGGGATCGAGGTTCACGAATACCAGGTTGAACCATTCCTCGCAACGCACCGGGGCGAGGGCGAAGTCTTCCGGCTTGAAGCCTTCGACTCCTTCGATTTCGGTAGCGTGATTCAGAGAGCCATCGAGGTTATACGTCCAGCCGTGGTAGACACAGCGAAAGAGTTTGCGGGATCCACAACCTTCGGCAGGCGGGCCCGCGCGATGACGGCAGACGTTGTAGAAGCCACGCAGTCGGTCGTCGAAGCCACGCACGATTAGCAGAGGCTCTCCAACCAAATCGGTCGTGAAGTAGTCGCCGGGTTTAGCGACCTGATCGTGATGCCCGACCACCTGCCAGGTGTGCGAGAAAATCTGATCCCTTTCCTGGGCGGCGATGCCGGGATCGAAGTAGAACGGGGTGGGCAGAGTCCAGGCACGAGCGATCTTCTCGTCGATATGCAAGGAGTCGAGCAGGGACATGGGTCGGGGTATTGTAAGGCAGTTGTTGGTCTTGGGTCGTCGGTCTTGAGTCATCGGTCGTCGGCGGGACGCGATGGCGGATTCGAATCGTTTGCCGTTGGTCGAGTGGATTTGTGAGTCTTCTTTAATGCACCTTTAATACGCCACGCCATCATTCAGGACTTTGCGCAGGGTTACGACGTTACCGACACAAAATGGTAGACGGAAATTGTCAGTTGTGACGTTCCGTCGCATCACGAAGGTAGGAACGGGAACAGCTGGACTGCGCGTAAGTACATGATTTTCCTTAAGTGACGCGCGAGCTTGGAATTTTCCAAGATGCCGAAGCTGCGTTGGCATGGCACGTGCGATAGAGAAAGACGTTGTTTGAGATCTTTTAAATAAAGTTGGCGAAGTACCTGGGGGAGGGTACCAGCCGGAGAGCAGCGAAAGGCAACTTTCGCTGCTTTTCTTTTTTGCGCGATCTTAATTCCTTGAATAGAGCCTCACTGGCTCCGCGTCGGGTCGAACAGTGGGACCTAACACGCTACTGACGAACTGAGCCCAACGGGATTTGCCTCGGCGGCCGAGCCGCGCCCTTTCAAAGCCAAGCCGAAAGTCATAGTTTTCAGCGGCCGCTAAACGGTGGAAATGGTTGCCCGGCCATTCACAAAACCCCCACTTTCGGGTGACACGATCTGTCAGGCCAATCGACGCAAGTTGTCAGGGGAAAGGCATTCTTCCGAAGAGGGCCGAGCGCCGCATATTACCGAGGAATAAGGAGTAATTGAAAAGAAAGGGTGTTCGAGAGGCACGACAGCTGACTTTAGTAATCTATGGGTTTTGGCCGTCCAAGTGCAATCTTTCAGAGCGAGTCGGTTAGTTCTAATTCAACCGAACACTGGAAACGAGGGGACATAGAGATGCGGAAACAGAAGGGTTTTTCACTTATTGAGTTGCTGATCGTGGTCGCGATCATCCTGATCATCGCTGCGATCGCCATTCCGAACCTGCTGCGCGCGAAGATTGCCGCGAACGAGTCGGCTGCCGCCAGCGGTATCCGTACCATCAACACTGGCGAAATTTCGTACGCCAACACTTATCCGAACACTGGCTTTTCGGCCACGCTCGTCGCGCTCGGACCGGGCGGCGTTGCTGTGGCGTGTCCGAACCCGCCAACCGTGGCAGCGTCCTGCAACATCGATGGCGTCCTGGCCAACGGTGTCAAACAGGGCTACACCTACACCTATGCACAGGTTGCCGGCGCCCCGTCCGTTGCTTATCAGATCAGGAACGTGGCAACGGTACCCGGCCAGTCTGGTGTTCGGTCCTTCTGCTCCTTTGAGGATGCAGTGGTCCGTTTCCAGGCCAGCGGCGCGATTGCAGCCTGCACTGGAGCTGTCACAGTACTCGGTCAATAAGAACCCTTTCGGCGAACTGCCTGAGGGTTACAAGCACGGGAGCATCGGAGCAATCCGATGCTCTTTTTCTTTTTCTGCACAATATCCAACGCTAAAAACCGCACTCTCACTGACGGATTCTGTCAACTCAGGAACCCAGGAAGATGTTGTTCGAGTCTCCTTCAAGCACGTACCCTCCAAAGATACTTGGCTCTAACACCTTACAGAGTCATCGACACGGGACCGACGGGTGAAGAACGGCCCTTCGAATGCCATCTATACCTTGTTTATCGTCATTGGGAAGGAAGTAGCCGCCGCGTCGAGGGCGAGACGCCCTCGCGACGGCCGGCAGGATGCCGGTGGTAATTTAACGGGGAGCTTGGACCTTGGGGAACTGCGATCGCAAACTGGGCGGTTTTTCTATGATCGAATTGCTGATCGTGGTGGCCATCATCTTGATCATCGCGGTGATCGCGATCCCGAACCTGGTTCGGGCGAGGATCGCGAGCAATGAGTCGTCAGCGGCGGCCTCGATTCGAACCATTACGGCGGCGGAGGCAGCATACTCGTCCACGTATCCGACCGTCGGGTACGCCGCCCAAATCCAGGATCTCGGTCGCCAGGCACCCGCCTGCAATCCTGCGCCGACACATGCTTGCCTGTTGGACGACAGCCTTGCCAATGCGGTTCCAGGGAGCACCGGACACACTGGTTATCAGTTCCTTGCCACTGGAATCAATTCGGGAGGGGCGATCAACGGCGACTTCGTTGTGGGAGGAACTCCGATTGGCGTTGGCACAACCGGGACCCGGGATTTCTGCTCGGTGACCGACGGCACGCTCCGAGCCCGGCCTGTTGCCGGCGGAGTTCCCCCCAGCACTCTCGCGAACTGCCTGGCCTTTCCCGTTGCGCAGTAGACTCGACCTCTGAGGATTGTCCGATATCCCCCTTATGACCTTCGTAATCTCGCAAAATGCCTTCACTATCGCCATATAATCAGTAGGTGAATTTCGTTGAGGAATTCACGAACTTCCTCTTGCGTGAACAACCATGCCTGCCATCGAAATTCAAGGATTAGAGAAGACTTATCAGGTGGGGTTCTGGCGCAAACGGCCCAAACGTGCCCTGCAGCCCCTGCAATTGACGGTCGAAGAAGGAGAAATCTTCGGCTTCCTCGGCCCTAACGGCGCCGGGAAAACCACCACTCTCAAGATGCTGATGGGGTTGGTGTATCCCACGGGCGGCTCGGCTCGCATCCTGGGAATGGACTTGAACGATCCGCGCGTAAAGGCGCAGATCGGGTTCCTGCCCGAGCAACCCTACTTCTACGATTATCTGACTGCGCATGAACTGCTGACCTATTACGGCCATCTTTCGGGCCTTCCTGGTAAAGATCTGGCCAAGCGCGCGGAGACCATGCTCGAGCGCGTGGGTCTGCGGGATGTGCGTGGACTGCAACTGCGCAAGTTCTCGAAGGGAATGTTGCAACGGGTTGGGATTGCGCAGGCCATTCTGCACGAGCCCAAAGTCGTTTTCTTCGATGAGCCGATGTCGGGACTGGATCCCATGGGCCGCCGGGAAGTGCGCGACCTGATGGAGCAACTCAAGGCAGAGGGCAAGACCGTTTTTTTCTCCACGCATATTCTTTCCGACGCGGAAGCGCTGTGCGATCGCGTGGCCGTCATTCACCTGGGAGAACTGCGGGCGGTAGGCGCGGTGGCCGACCTGACTTCGGGAGTACGGGGACGCGTCGAATTAGTGTGGCAAGGAACCAAGGTTCCACCTTCACTGAAGGCGATGGGCGGTGACTGTTACGTAACTGGCGACACCGTGCGCGCGGTGTTTCCGGAGGAGAGCCAGGACATGGCGCTTGAGGCCTTGCGGCGCGAAGGCCTGCGTCTGATCTCTCTGGTGCCCGTCAGAACAACGCTGGAAGAATACTTCGTAGAGAAATTGCGCAAGCCGGAAAAGACGGCGGGAGCGATTGCATGAACGCGCGTATCGGACACATTGCCTACAACACTTTTCGCGAAGCCGTTCGCGACCGCGTGCTCTACAACCTGATCGCGTTTGCACTTCTGCTTTCGGGCTCAGCGATCCTGGTGGGGCAGATCTCGATGGACGTGGAGCGGCTGGTCGTGGTCAACATGGGCTTGACCGCGGTCTCGCTGTTCGGGCTCGTGATCGCAATTTTTATCGGCATCCAGCTGGTATCGAAAGAAATTGAGAGGCGCACGCTCTACACGGTGCTGTCGCGGCCGGTGCGGCGCTGGGAGTTCATCGTCGGGAAATTCTTCGGCCTGGCCGGAACGCTGGTGGTGAATACCTTCTTCATGGCCATCGGAGTGTTTGGGGCGCTGCTGTATGTTGCCCACAAATTCCAGAAGCCCGATGGATGGATCCTGGTCGCGCTGTATTTTATCGTCCTGCAGTTCGTGATCATCTGCGCTATCGCGCTGTTCTTTTCGTCGTTTTCGTCCCCGCTACTGTCGGCGGTGTTCTCCTTTTCGCTGTTCGTGATTGGCAGCTTCGCCGAGGACCTGCGCCGCTTTGCGGCCATGGCAAATACCGTGACACGCTGGCTGGTGTCGGGCATCGCTTATCTCCTGCCGAACCTCTCGTCGTTGAATGTGATCAGCTCGGTCGCGCACCAGCAACCGGTGTCGGCACAGCTGATCCTGAATAACACGGCATACGCGCTCCTATATGCCGCGACGGCATTGTGTGGCGCGGTATTGATTTTTGAGCGACGGAACCTGAAATGAAAGCTTCACGGACCATTACCCTGACTGCGGCCGTTTTGCTGGTTGCCTTCATGCTGGGCTCGGCGATCTTCTTGCAGCGGCTGGATAAAATTCGCACGAAGGCGACCCTCGACGAAGTGCTATACATTACGTCCCCGAAGGCCCTCAAGCGGATGGCCCTTGGTTATGACGGCTTGCTGGCAGACGTGTACTGGACTCGTGCCATCCAGTACTTTGGCAGGAATCACCTTTTCGAGACCGGGCGATATGACCAGTTGGCGCCCCTGCTGGAAATCACGACCACACTCGACCCGCATTTGCGGGTAGCGTACGAGTTCGGCGCGTTTTTCCTGGCGCCCGCGCCGCCGAATGGGGCGGGGATGCCGGACCGGGCGATTCGCCTGTTGGAGTACGGAATCCAGCAAAATCCGCAAGAACCCAAATTGTTCTACTCCCTGGGTTTCATCTACTACGTGGAACTGAAGGACTACGCCAAGGCCTCGGAAGTATTTGCGGCAGGGTCGGTGCTACCGGGAGCGCATCCCTCCATGAAGGTGCTTGCGGCAACGTGCGCGCAACATGCCGGAGAATCGCAAACCGCGCGAATGCTCTGGATCATGACTTACAAGACGTTTCCGGAAGAAAACGTGCAGGCGAATGCCCTGGCGCACCTGGAAGCTCTTGCGATCGACGATGCGGTAACCCAAGTGCAAAATGCCGTCACGCTATACGGCCGAAAAACCGGGAAGCTTCCCCCCAGCTTGGGCGCGTTGGTTGTTGAAGGCCTCCTACCGGGAATTCCTCTGGATCCGGATGGACATCCGTTCAAGCTCTTGCCGGATGGCCAGGTTCGAATCCAGAACCCGGACAGCTTTCCGTTTATCCAGAAAGGCGTGCCGCCGGATTACGTAGCGAAGCCTTCCAAGCTTGAGAAGTTTTACAAGATGCGACTGCAGGAATAATCCCGGTAACCCATCCTCAACTAAGATTCTCCGATCATGGCCCCATCTGCCGGGCGTAAGCACGAACTTCCGCAAGCGCTGCTGAACTGGTGGGCCGACCAGCGCGCGCGTTACGGATTGGCAGCGTCCCTGCGAATTCTGCTCTCTGAGTTATGGGGATTCGTCCGCGAGTCGATGCCCGAGCAGCGTCGACGGCGTTACGGAGATGTCGAATATGACTGGGATCATGGTGTCGACACGACCAGTGCAACGGTCGGTTGGCGGGAACGTTTGCTCGGTGTCTTTCATTCTCCGTACCAGCCGAGCGAGCCTGCGTTGTTTCAGGAAATGCTGCAGTCACTCCCGACGGACTTCACTGGTTTCACTTTCGTCGATCTAGGTTCGGGGAAAGGCAGGGCGTTGCTGATGGCTTCGGATTATCCGTTTCGAAAAATCATCGGTGTCGAACTTTTGCCTGAACTGCATCGGATTGCGTCCGAGAACCTTCGGAAGTACGCCAGTGAAAAGCAGAAGTGCCGCATCCTTGAAGCCCAGAGGGGCGACGCCCGCGAGTTCAACTTCCCTGCTGATCCAATTGTGCTCTATCTTTTCAATCCACTTCCTGAGGCGAGTCTTGGGGCGGTCGTGCAGAATCTGGAGCGATCCCTTCGTCAGGATCCCCGAAAAGTCTTCGTTCTCTATCACAATCCCCTTCTCGAGCATGTATTGGCATCGAGTCCTGTTCTGAAACGGACGAGCGGAACGCATCAGTATTCGGTGTACGAGTCGATCTGAAGTATCTTGAAGTGATTTTGTTGCCTTCCCACGCATTCCACGAACGGGGACGAAAGGCATACAATGGTATTGGCAGCAGGCCGACGAGCCCCTGGGAACTAAACATTCCCGCCCGCTGCATCCTGGTGTCTGTTGGAGAGTAGAGACCGTAGCATTCAGCTTGTGATCAAGAAACTCATTGCCCTGTACATTGCACCGTTGCTGGTGGTGTCGACCGCGTACGCGGCGCCAGACCTTAAAACGGTCGCCAAGTCCGTGGACGAACACTACAACCACCTGCGGAGCTTGCAGGCGGAGTTCACGGAGATCTATCGGGGAGCCGGCATGGACCGCACCGAGTCGGGTACGCTTTGGCTGAAAAAACCCGGCAAGATGCGGTGGGAATATCGTTCTCCAAGGGACAAGCTGTTTCTCAGCGACGGCAAGGACGCATGGTTTTACCTGCCGGGCGATAAACAGGCACGCAAGACTCCCGTACGGAAACTAGAGGACTTACGATCGCCCTTGGGGTTCTTGCTGGGCAAGACCCGATTGGAGAAGGAATTGCAGGGTCTAGGGTTTGCGCCGGATATCGCTGCCGTGACGCCGGGCAACATGGTGTTGCGAGGCGTCCCCCAGAACATGACGGAGCGGGTGAACCAGGTGCTGTTAGAGATCACCCCTGATAACCGGATCAGTCGGATTGTGATCGACGAAGTGGATGGTTCGACTACTGAGTATCGGTTCAATGAGCAGAAGGAGAATGTGGCGATTGGGGATGAGCGCTTTCGTTTCACGCCTCCGCCAGGGGTAGAAACAATCGACGGCGATCTAGGGCAGTGAGAATTGTTGACTTTAAGGAATCGCTGCATCCTATTGATATGAAGGTGATTGCTTACGTGGCAGAAGTCCGCGTCTGCAAGTCTATCGACGAATGAAAGTACGTTTCGACAAGTCCTTTAGAGTGACGAGATTGGCAACTTTGGCCAATTCCGCGGTGTTAGACTTGGCGAGAAGAGGCGGTAGGTAACTGGTTACGGCATGGCGGAATTCCTCGTAAAAGTAGCGGATGAACGCGGGCATCTGACCGAGCAACTGGAGCATGGGTACTCGGAAGATGAGGTGCGGGAGCGCGTCTCGCAACAGGGCTATCTCGTCTACTGGGTGAAGCCGCGCGGGATGTTCAGCGCGGGCAAGCGCCGTGGTGGGCGCATCCGGCACAGTTCATTTCTGGTGTTTAACCAGCAGTTCCTTACGCTGATCCATGCGGGCTTGCCCATTCTGACCGCCCTTGAACTTCTGCTGAAACGACAGAAAGACGCCTCTCTGAAGGCCGTGCTGGATAACGTTCGTGAGCGCGTCAAGGGCGGTGAATCGCTATCGGATGCGTTCGCAGCGCAGAACATGTTTCCGCGGATGTATACCACTACGCTGATGGCGGGCGAGAAGAGCGGCAACATGGAAGAAGTGCTGAGTCGCTACATCGCGTTTCAGCGCGTGGCGATGACATTTCGCAAGAAGCTCCTGGTCTCGCTTGTGTATCCGACTCTACTGGTTTCGGTGGTGCTTATTCTGGTGGTTTTCCTGGTCACGTATGTGGTGCCGGAGTTTGCCAAGCTGTTTGACAATCTGGGCGCCAAGCTGCCGACCATTACCGTCTTCATGCTGACGATTGGCATCGCGGCGCAGAAGTATGCGGTGTTTGTGTTGCTTGGCCTGGTGGCTATCGCATTCCTGATCTGGAGATGGAGGAACACCGACCGGGGCGCGGAGACCATAGACAAAGTGCTGCTTGGAATGCCGGTGCTGGGCGACATTCGCCTCAAATATCAGGTGGCAAGTTTTTCGCGAATGCTCTCGACGCTATTGCAAGGCGGGATACCACTAGTTCCGGCAATGGAAACCGCCGGGGCTTCCATGACCAGCCGCCGCATCCTGAACGGAATTGCCACCGCCTCAGGTCGAGTGCGGGAAGGTCAGGGGCTTTCGAAGAGTCTGGAAGAGCAGCGGATATTTCCGGATCTCGCTTTGGAAATGCTGGAAGTCGGAGAATCGACTGGTGCTTTGCCCGCGATGTTGAATTCGGTTGCGGAATTTTATGAGGAGGACGTGCAGACCGCACTGGGTGCAGCCATGGCGCTCATCGAGCCGATCCTCCTGATCTTCATGGCAGTATTTGTGGGTGGTGTTTTGATCTCGCTGTACATGCCTATTTTCACACTGGGCGCTGGGGTTCACTAGGTTCTGGGGACGGCGGGCTCCGGACAACCGGACGCACCGCCAGAAGGTAGATGGGAATTTTGGGAATGGCGGAAAAGAAACCAATCGTCGTGAGTGGTGGCAACGGAGGAAATGGGAAGGTCATTTCCGAGAAACCGGCCACAGAGACCGATCGGGCACAGGACGTCGCGCGCCGCTATCGCTGCGAGTTCGTGGATCTGAACGGTTTCCAGTTGCAGCATGAACTCTTCAAGAAGGTGCCCGTCGACCTGATGTTCCGCTACAACTTCGTGCCGCTGGAGGAAACGCGGGACGGGAAGCTGGCCATCGCGATCGCCGATCCCAGCCAGCTGATGATGATCGACGAGATCAGCCTCCTGCTGGGCAAACGGATCCTCACCAAAGTCTGCACCCTGAAGCAGATCAGCGACATTCTGAAGAAGACCGAGCAGTCGCAGCGCGTTCTGGAAGAAGCCAGCGAGGGCTTCGCGCTCGATGTTATCCGTGAAGACGAGACCACCGGCGAGGAAACGATCTCGATCGACAAGCTCACGGCCCAGGGTGACATCAGCCCGATCATCCGCCTGGTCGACACGACGATCTTCACGGCGCTGCAGCGGCGAGCCAGTGATATTCACATCGAGACGCGCGACGATTCGGTCGCCATCAAGTTCCGTATTGACGGTGTGCTCTCGGAAGCGATGCAGCCCATCGCGAAGAGAACACCATTCCACCATCATCTCCCGCATCAAGGTCATGAGCGAGTTGGACATCTCCGAGCGGCGCGTGCCGCAGGACGGTCGCTTCCGGGTCAAGTTCAACGGGCGCGCCATCGACTTCCGCGTCTCGATCATGCCGTCGATCCACGGCGAAGACGCCGTGCTTCGCGTGCTCGACAAAGAGTCGATGAGCGAGAAGTTCCGCACGCTCACGCTCGATGTCGTCGGTTTCGACCCGGAAGATCTGCGAAAGTTTCGACGTTACATCAAGGAACCATACGGCATGGTGCTGGTCACCGGACCGACCGGTAGCGGCAAGACGACCACCTCGTACGCCGCCGTCAACGAAATCAAGACCGATGAAGACAAGATCATCACGATCGAGGACCCGGTCGAATACCAGTTGCGCGGCATCACGCAGATTCCGGTCAACGAGAAAAAGGGACTGACCTTCGCCCGCGGGCTGCGGTCCATTCTGCGTCACGATCCGGACAAGATCATGGTCGGCGAAATCCGCGACATGGAGACGGCGCAGATCGCCATCAACTCCGCTCTGACGGGCCACCTGGTGTTCACCACCGTTCACGCCAACAACGTGGTGGATGTGATCGGCCGCTTCCTCAACATGGGCGTGGAACCCTACAACTTTGTTTCAGCATTGAACTGCATTCTGGCGCAGCGGTTGGTGCGCGTTATCTGTGACTCCTGCCGGACGGTGGTGCACTATGCGCCGGAGGTTCTGGAAGCAAGCGGACTGGATCCGCAGCAGTGGGCCCAGGTCTCGTTCTACGAGGGCCAGGGGTGCATCGAGTGCTCGGGTACCGGCTTCCGCGGGCGATCCGCGATCCACGAATTGCTCGATTTGAGCGACCGGATTCGCGAAATGATTCTGGCCAAGAAGCCCACCTCCGAGATTCGCCGCGCGGCCCGGGAAGAGGGCATGCGCTTCCTGCGTGAGTCAGCCCTGGACAAAGTACGGCATGGGACTCACGACGCTGAAGGAAATCAACAAAGTCACCTTCATCGAGGCGATGCGGTAGGAACCACTTCTCCTATAATGTGTGGATAGGGTTGGTTGGGGGCCTGGCGCGTTTGCCCTGAAGGTCAAGGCTTGTCGAGTTGGAATCAGGAGTTGAACAGGGATGAGCATTACATCAAAGAACCGGGCCAGGCCGAAGGTGGCTTGCGAGATCTCGGCGGATCGCGTGCTGGCTGGACGCATCGCGGAGGACGGCAACACGGTCGAAGACGTGCTCCGCGCGCGAGTTGGCCCCCGGAAGCGTGGTTCCGGACCTCACCGAAGCGAACGTCCGACAATCCGAGGTAGTTCGCAAGGCCATCAATGAAGTCATCGGCGCCGTGGCGGGGCGTTCGCGCGATGTCATTGCGGTCTTGCCGGATGCCGCAGTGCGGGTAGTCTTGCTGGATTTCGACACGCTACCTGCGAATGCGCTGGAGGCGGAGAGCGTTGTCCGGTTCCGGCTCAAGAAGTCCTTGCCGTTCGACGTAGACAAGGCAAAAATTTCTTACCACACCCAGACCGCGCAGACCGGGTTGCGGGTGGTCGTGGCAGTGGCACTGGCGAGTGTCGTCGAAGACTATGAATCGGCGTTTCGGGACGCAGGATACAGCGCCGGCATCGTGTTGCCATCGATGCTGGCTGCGTTGGGCGCGGCCGAGGCAGACCGTCCTACGCTGGTGCTTAAGGTGGATGCGCGGACCACGAGCCTGGCGATTCTGGACACGGGACAACTGTTGCTGTTCCGGACGCTCGAGAACACGCGCGGCGTGACCGTCACGGGCGAGCAACTGGCTGAGGAAGTGTATCCGTCGGTGGTTTTCTTCCAGGACACGTACCATACCAATATCGAACGGATCTATGTGGCCGGGCTACCGGAGTCCGGAGGCGCTGCGCCCGCCTTGCGGGCACAGACCGGAGCCGATGTGCGCGAACTTGTGGCGAGTTCGCAACTCGGAACGAGCAACGGTACGTCCGTTCCCCGTTGGAGAATGGCCGGGGTGGTGGGGGCCCTGATTTCCTAGCATGCGCCTGGATATCAATCTCGCAACACACCGGTATGAAGACGCGGGACAGTTCTGGATTCGCTGGGGTGCCGGCCTGGGAATTCTTGGGATTGCGACCTTGGCCTTGATCGCGATCACCATTTCCGGACTATACGACGCACGAATTGATCACAAGAAAATCGCCGAATTGGAGGCGAAGATCGCGGAACGCGATCACGAACGCTCCAATGCCGAGGCGATGCTGAATCGTTCGGAAAACCGGTCGATGCGCGACAAGTCGCAATACTTGAATGAACTGATCGCGCGCAAAGCATTCTCGTGGACTAAGGCATTCGAAGATCTGGAGAAGGTGATGCCGCCGCGGCTGCACGTGGTTTCGATCGCGCCCGAACTGAACGAGGATAACCAGCTGGCCATCAAAATGGTGGTGGCTGGGGACACGTCGGAACGCGCGATTGAACTGGCCCGGCGCATGGAAGGCTCGCAACACTTCCGCGACACACGCATTGAGGGTCAGGTGACGAATACGCAGGGACAGGACAGGGGAAGGAAGGGGATACGGTGCAAACCACCATCAACGCCCTGTACGTGCCCCGAGAACAACAACGGAGCCAGCCGTAATGCCTGAGTTAGGAGAAACTCGCCGGAAGTTGAAGATCGCCCTCGGGGTCATGGTGGCGGTGGATGTGCTTGGCGGTTGGAATTCTGGTGTCGCCATTGGTAGGCTCGACCGAATCGCGCAGGCAGGAACTGACTCAGCTCTGGCAACAGTTGCAGGTCAAGACCCGACAGGCGGAACCGCTCCGTGGGTTGGACAAGAAGATCCCGCTTGCGACCCAGCAGATCGATCAGTTTTACAAGGAGCGCTTCCCCACCCACGACTCGGACGTGGCTGAAGCTCTTGGTAATCTGGCCAAGGAGAACGGCGTCAAGATTCAGTCGTTCAAGTACAAATGGGAAGATCCGGAACCGGTGGGGTTGCGGCGGGTCGTCATTGAAGCCTCCATGCAGGGAGATTACCAGCCGTTGGCGAAGTTCCTGAACGGGCTGGAGCGGGATAAGATCTTCTTCATCGTGAACAGTGTGGGTCTGGCGGAACAGAATGGGCTCGTGCTCCAGATGAAGCTGGAAACGTACCAGAAGGTGGGCAGTTGAGTGCAGATCGGAACTGAGAATCGTAAGAAGGTGATGTGGGCCGGCGGGCTGGGTGCGATCGCGCTGCTGGTGCTTGCGTACGAGTTGTTCAGTTCGCCCAGCGCCCCGGTGACGGCTGCGCAACCCACGCCCGTGCGGAGCCGCCCCGCACGTCGCCCAGCGAGTTACAAAGCACGGGGCGAAGGAGCGTCTAGCGGCCGAGGCGCGTCTGGATCCCACCCTAGACCTGAAGTTGTTGGCTGAGACGGAACAGACTAAGTACACAGGGTCTGGGCGGAACATATTTGTGGCGCAGGCCGAAGTGATACCGGCGGCCAGTCGCGCCAGTGGACCTCGGCGGAGCATCTCCGGCTCCACCGCCGCCTCCTCCACCCCCACCGCCACCGCAAATTCCGTTGAAGTTTTTCGGCTTTGCCAACAAGCCCGGCGAGCCTAAGAAAGTTTTCCTGTCTCAGGGTGAAGACGTATTCATCGCGGTGGAGGGTGACATCGTCGATCGGCGTTATAAGGTCATCCATATCACACCCGACCTCGGTGGAAGTGGAAGACGTTCTGTACAACAACCGGCAGAGTATCCCTCTGACCCAAGGACCCCAAGGGTAGATATGCGAGCAGACACGATTATCCATAGAAAGCTCTCGACGCCGGCGCAATGGGGAGGGCGGATACATTCTTGTGACGCTGATGCTGTTCGTCGCGTTAATGGCGATGGCCCTCGCAGCCGTGCTTCCTGAGCTTACCTTCCAGATGAAGCGCGACCGCGAAGAGGAGATGGTGCATCGCGGCGTGCAGTATTCGCGCGCGGTTCGTGCGTACTACCGAAAAATGGGAGGCTATCCGCCCAGCATCGATCTGCTGGAGAGTTCCAACAATCTGCACTTCCTGCGCAAACGCTACAAAGATCCCGTGACGGGGGAAGACTTCAAGTTCTTGCACGTTACGGACGTGAAGCTTTCCTTCGGCGGTGGGATCGCGGGCGGGCAGACGCTGGGAAAGTCCATCACCGGGACGTTGAATAACCGACTTCCGGCAAGTCGACCGGATTCGAACGCGACGTCGAATTCGTCGGACACCTCCACGGACAAGACAACACAGGACTCGTCCCAACAGTCGAGCAACAGCGATTCGACTTCCAATTCGCCGTTCACGACGGTGTCGGGTCAGTCGGCGGGACAGACTTTCGGAGGTGGTCCGATCGTGGGCGTTGCCAGCACGAGCACGAAAGAATCGATCCGGATCTACAACAAGAAGGATCACTACAACGACTGGCAATTTATCTACGACCCAACTTCAGACCGCGGAGGATTGATCACCGGACCCTATCAACCGACTCTGCAGGCGATCCTACCCGGACAAAACGGATTGGGAGGTGTGAATCCGGGAGCGAGCCAGGGAATTGCGCCAGGAATGGGAAGCCCGGGAACACAACCCAATCCATGGGCACCATGCAACACTGAGCAGCCAGCGCATCGTGCGTACGACAACAAAAAGGCCTCGTCCACGGACGAGGCCTTTTGCATACTTCGGAGAATTCTTAGACGCTGAACGACGAGCCGCAGCCGCAGGTGCTCTTCACGTTGGGGTTTTCAAATTTGAAACCCGCGCCTTCGAGCGTCTCGACGTAATCCACAATGCAACCGTTCAGGTACATCACGGAGGTTGCGTCCACATAAACCTTCAGGCCGTCGAATTCGAACACTTTGTCCATCATGCCGGCGCTGTTTTCGAACTGCATGGAGTAGGAGAAACCCGAGCATCCACCGCCAACCACGCCCACGCGCAGACCAGTGGGCAGCAGGATTCTGTTGCGCCATGATTTCCTTTACCTTTGTAACCGCGTTCGCAGTCAGGGTAATCGGCGCCGGCTTTTTTACTTCCGGAGCCGGAGTGGTTGTCGTCGGGGTCGTCGTCGTTGCCATTCATCTCTCCTTGAGCAAGTACGAATGATTGCGATTATATCAGAGCCACGTTTCGGGTTAGTCCAAACAACCAAGGTGAAGAACCACCGATGATGCCTAGTCAGCTAGTACATTCAATCTACTTAGATGCTCATTGTGGCAATCGGTCGCAACCCTGCGGGTGTGAAGAAAAAGCCATGCAGCGAAGTTGGAACAGGGCTATAATCCACCGCAAGGGCCCTTCCCCGAAGCCGGATGCGGGGAGCCGTAAAGCCTCGCACCCGAAAAGAGACCACGGGACCGGCTCGAAATCAGTACCGAGGTGGCATATGTCTCCTTTGGTCTGGATGCTCACAGTGTGGGGTGTTCTCACCGGCGTTCTGGTAATCCTCCTGATCTATCGCGGCACGCTCACCATGCAAGAGGACGATCAGCTGTTCCTGGATGATACGAAGTCGCAGATGCAGCAGGACCAGGCGGAACTCATCGCCAAGGTCAACAAGATCAACCCCTTCGTGAAGGTACTGGGTGCGGCCTCGGGGATCATGTTCCTGGTTATCGCCGGCATGTTCATCTATCAGGGTTTGAACAACACCGCTTTCTGACGATTTGACCGAAGAGCCGCCTCGCTGACTTCCCGCTTCGCTAGCGACGATGCGCGCTCGCGTTGTAGTGTCGAGATTGTGCACGCTGGCGGTCTGCGGCATTCGGTCCGTCAGAAATTCTGCTTACTGCCAGGTTCCCTCAGCCTGACACATAGGTTGCGCGCTACTGGCTGGCTGAGTACCGGTCGAAGCGCGATTGAAAAAAAAGGCGATGCAACCTCCGCACCGAGTCTTCTGCCTTTGATTCATCCACCAGAAAGCTGATGTTGCGTTCGGAAGCACCCTGACAAATCATGCGCAGGTCCACGTCCGCCAATGCGCGAAACACCTGTGCGGCAATTTCCGGCTGACGACGCACTTTCTCTCCCACCAAGCACACCAGTGCTTTCTCACTCTTCCAGCGAACGTTGGCCAGGCCTTTCAGTTCCTCGGCGATGGCGGGGAGAGCGTCGGCTGACGTCACGAGCAGAGGAGAGGCTGCCACGCGAAGACGACAGAAAATCCAGGCCGTAGTGATGCCGTTCGAAAACGTCAAAGATCTCGCGCAGAAGTTCAGGGGCGAACCAGCGGACGGCTTCCACATCTACGACCGTAATGCCCTTCCTCGCGGTGATCGCCTTGATCGTGCATTCATGCACTCGGGTGCGCCACGATCTCAGTTCCCTTCCCTTCGGGATGGCGCGAGTTCAGGACCCACACCGGCACGTTCTTGCGCATGGCGGGCGCAATGGCCGCGGGATGGAGAATCTTGGCTCCAAAGTAGGCGAGGTCAGCCGCCTCCTCGAAACTCATGGTCGGGACGCGACGCGCATCGGGACACAGCTTGGGGTCGGTCGTGAGAATGCCGTCGACATCAGTCCAAATCTCGATCCGGGCGGCTTGCAGAGCGGCGCCCACGATTGATGCAGTCAAATCGGATCCGCCACGGCCGAGTGTCGTTGGAATCCCATCACGGGTCGATCCGATGAAGCCACCCAGCAGCGGTACCTTGCCTTGCGCCAGCGAGTGGGACCAGAACGTCTTGCAGTTGCTGATTCGTTTCTTCCCAAAGCGGAGTCGCGAAGGTATGCGCCGCGTCGGTGATGATCAGTGCACGTGCATCAACCCACACGGCATCCAACCCGATATGCACAAATGCAGCTTGCAGAATCCTGCTGGCAAGGCACTCGCCGAAACCCAGGAGATGATCCTGAAGGCGCTGCGTGAGTTCGCCGAAGCCTGCGACATTTCTCAGGAGCTCGCGCATCTGCTGAAAGTCCGCTTCCAAGAGAGGGCGCAGACGCTCGTAGTCGGCGGTCTCCGCAGAGCCGAGGACCACCTGCTCGTGCCGCTGTTGCAGAGATTGCAGGATCTCGGTCGCCGACTGAAGCTGGCCTCGCGCGGCAGTGTTGCCCGCCTCCAGCAACTGGTCAGTGACGTCCGAGAGCGCGCTCACCACCACCACCGGCTGGTGTCGCAAGCGCTGCCTCACGATCTGGGCGGCGCGTCGGATGGCGGCAACGTCCTCGACGGACGTGCCGCCAAACTTCATGACGACCGACTGGGAGGGCTCACTCGGGCGTCCTGCTTGTTGTCCGACTGCTTCACTCATGGCAACTCTTCTCCTGTGCTCGCAAACTTCTTTAGGCAAACAAAAACCCACCGGCCATTTCCTTCTGGCGGTGGGTCTGTTTACCTTTTGAACCTTTGAACTAGCTCAACAGGCGACCTCCCCCAGAAGACACGATAATTCGCTTAGCCTTGTCTGTTCTGACCGGCGCTGTAATTCGCTTCATCTTCCGAGGGATTGAGGTCATATTTCCTGCCGTTTGCTAGCTGTCCATATCGCGCGACGTTCTCGTATCTCGACTACTTCGACCCAGTCCTTCTTCGAAGAACTGAACCAGCCGGTCAATCAGACGCTGCTGCCCGCCGATGATATGGAGGCCACTTTCGTGGCGATGCTCCTCTAAAACCTTGCTCAAACTACGCTCCAGATCGGTCATAAATCACACTCCTCAGGGGTATTCAGCGATAATTCGCTGCGGCCTGACGGCCCTTCAACATTTACCCAGGACTAAGAAGGTCTGCTCCGACCGGGCTAGTCACCCGGGAGGGACCTCAAACGCCTGAGGCTACATTCTTACCCTATGCTGCCTGGCCCCCAAATTGGAAATGAGAAATTCTGATGACCCGTATCGGAAAAATGAAACAGCCCGAAACGCCGAATGGCGGCTATTTCGAGGCGGAGGCGAGTTGCCGTACGGTCGCAATGAAGGTGCTGGTGGCGCGCGTCAAGGTCCGGTCGCGCCGGTACGCGATCGCCAGTTCCCGCCACAGTTCTTTTTCCTTGGGAGCGATCAGTTTCACGCGACCCGCCAGTACCTGGTCACGAGCGAAGCTCGCACTGATCAGGGAAACCCCCAACCCAGCTGCCACGAAGCTCTTGATCATGCCCACGCTAGGGAGTTCCATCGGAACTTGCAGCTGGGACTTGTAGGGTCGCAGCAATTTGTCCATGAGACGGCGGGTGTAACCCGTCTTGGGCAGGAGGATGGGCTGCTTGGCGATCTCCGCCAGCGACACAGATTCGTTCTTGCTCAGCGCGCTTTGCGGATTCACCATCCACATGAGTTGATCGCGGAAGATGGCGTGAGTCTTCAGGCTGGCTGATTTCACCGGCAGCGTGACAATGCCAACATCAATCGAACCATTCTCCAGTTTTTCGAGAATTTTGTAGCTGAAGTTGCGGTAGATGCTGACTTGCACGCCGGGATACAGGCTACAGTACTTGGCGAAAACGTCAGGAAGAACGTAGAGGCAGGTGGCTTCGTTCGCGCCAATCACGATGGTCCCGCGCGGATTCGTACCGTGGTCGGCGACGGCCAGCAGAGATTCGTCCCGCATCTGCAGAAGCCGCTCGGCGTACGCGAATAGCACGCGCCCCGCCGGGGTCAGCGTGACGTCTTTACCGGACCGATCGAGAAGTTTGTCGCCATAGTCCTGCTCGAGTTGGCGAATCTGGGCGCTGACTGCGGATTGCGAGCGAAATACCTTCTGCCCCGCTCGCGAGAAACTGCCGAGCTTGGCAACTTCAAGAAAAGTCGTAAGCTGATCGAAGTCCATGGATTGTGGGCGATTATACCGAAGCCCGGAAAACTACCGAATCATGTGATACGATTACAGGCCGACGGAGCGGTCTTCATCACATGAGGACTGGCTCCTTCGGCGGAATCATCGGTATAGATTCCTGAGACCCGATATCGTGCCTCCTGATCTGCGCGAGGGTGGCATTCCAGGTTTCGGTGATGGAGCACGGCGGACGTAGAGGCTCCACCCGCAGGAAGGGCAGCGGAGCATCGGAACTGAGCAAGGTTCAACGCCCGAGGGCTTCCGGTCAGGCGAAAATGCCGGCGCAGCGACCATCCGCAGCCATAGTTCCTCACGGACTTCAATCGGCCGCAGGTGTACGGAATGCTGGTTGTAGCCATGGCCGACGAGAGAATCTCGCATCATGTAGGCGACGCCACCGGTCATGCCGGCACCCAGGTTCATTCCGGCAGGACCCAGAATGACCACGACGCCCGCTGTCATGTATTCACATCCGTGCTGGCCTACGCCCTCGACCACGGCGAGCGCACCGCTGTTGCGCACGGCAAATCTTTCACCGGCACGACCGGCGACGTAGAGCTCTCCGGAAGTCGCGCCGTAGAGGACGGTATTGCCCACCAGGACGTCGCCACGAAGAGACGCGTCATCCCCGGCTGTGATGGCGATTGATCCGCCACTGAGGCCCTTGCCGACGTAGTCATTGGCTTCGCCCAACAGACGGAACTTCACGCCCGGGATCAGGAATGCGCCAAAGCTTTGGCCAGCCGTGCCGGTAAATTCTGTGGCCAGACCACGCCCAGCGATTTCCGCACCACTGCGGCGGCGCAGGATTTCTCCACTCAGATGCGCGCCAATGGCACGATCCGAGTTGGTGATCAGGAAGCGATGCGTCCGGGTGTTCAAGGTATCGAGTTCGTCCGCCGCACGCAGCAAGTTCGAGAAAGAGACCGCTGTCGTGTTCCCGCGGGCAAGCGGGCTGCGCAGGTCCGATGGCGGGGGCCAGCAAATCTGCCAGCATTTCCGCTGCTTGCTCGTTCCGTGGATGCAAGCGGTCGGCTGCGCCGACGATCTCGTCGATGGAGGATGCTCCAAACGAAGCAAGCAGCTCACGGACTTCCCCTGCCAGAGCGCGGAAATAGCTTTCAACCATCTCCGGATTTCCGGTGAACCGCGCTCGCAGCTTCTCATCTTGCGTAGCGATGCCAACCGGACAAGTATTCAGATGGCATTGGCGCGCCATCACGCAACCGATGGCCATCAAAGCGGCGGTTCCGAATCCAAATTCCTCGGCGCCCAGCAAAGCTCCAATCACAACATCGCGTGCGAACTTGAAGCCGCCATCGACGCGCAGGCGAACCCGGCTGCGGAGGCCCGTGCGGACCAAAGCAGAGTGAGCATCGCGAAGACCAACTTCCCAGGGCAACCCGGTGTTCTTGATGGAGGTGATGGGAGAGGCGCCGGTCCCGCCGTCATGGCCGGCGATCGTGATCACGTCGGCTCCCGCCTTCGCAACGCCCGTCGCAATGATGCCAACACCGGCGCTGGAAACCAGTTTCACACCGATACGTGCTTGCGGATTCACCGCGCGCAGATCGTAGATGAGTTGCGCCAGGTCCTCGATGCTGTAGATGTCATGGTGTGGCGGCGGCGAAATCAGCATCATGCCCGGCACGGCGTGGCGCAAGCGAGCGATGTATGGGGTGACCTTACTGGCCGGGAGTTGGCCGCCTTCGCCCGGCTTCGCGCCCTGGGCGATCTTGATTTCCAGTTCGTCGGCGTGAACGAGGTAGTCAGTTGTAACGCCGAAACGGCCGGAAGCCACCTGCTTTACTCGGTTGTTGGCTTCGGCTTTCTGGGTGTAGATGATCGGGTCTTCCCCGCCCTCGCCCGTATTGCTACGTCCGCCAAGACGGTTCATGGCGACCGCCAGAGTGCTGTGCGTCTCGGGCGAAATCGCGCCTAACGACATGGCTTGCGTGCTGAAGCGGCTCAGCACCGACGCTTCCGACTCGACATCGTGCGAGCGGGAGGGGATTTTTCGGGCCGATTGTTAGAAGATCACGGATCGCGACGGGTTCCCGTTCGTCCGCCAGTGCACTGTAGGCCTTGAAATTTTCGTCCGTGGGCGACTTGATGTAGCGATGCAATCGTCGCACGATTTCGGGGGAATTTGAGTGACGTTCCCCGTTCTGACGAAAACGGTACAAACCGGTGTCGTGCAGAGTCGCATGGTTGGTCGAATATGCGGCGGCGTGGCGCACCAGGCAATCGTCGAGAAGGCTGTCGAGGCTCTTGCCTCCGAGCACGCAACCGGCGCTTCTCGAATACCTCGGCGCACAAAGCGGGATCGAGTCCGATCACTTCAAAGAGCTGGCTGTTGCGATAGCTGGCAATTGCCGAGACACCCATGCGAGCCATCACCTTGCGGAGACCCTTTTCCAACGCAAAGCGATAGCGGGCGACACCATCGGGCCGAAGCGTAGCTGCCTGCTCGAGCGCCAGGTAGGGCACACTCCACTGGCTCCAGCGGCCACCAGCAGCGCGACGTGATGCGTGTCGATTACCTGGCCGGACTCAACGACCACGGAAACGTCCCAGGCTCCTGCCTCGACCAGCGATTTCCAGACGACGGCCAGCGCCAGAAGCGCCGGGAGGGCTGCACGATCTTGGTCGACACCGCGATCACTCAGCAGAATCAGCCCGGGGCGAGTCTCTGCCGCGGGAAGCGTGCCTACACGCAGGCGGTCCAATGCTTTGCGCGCGCCTTCAACACCCTCGGCCACGGGGAAAGTCATATCCGACCCGTCGAACCGGGAGTTCTTCCGCCAGTTGATCCAGTTGACCGGCATCGAGCAACGGCGAACTCAGGACCGCTCTTTCTCCCAGGTAGACGCGCAGCGACATTACGTGCGTCTCGCGCAAAGGGTCGATGGGTGGATTCGTGACTTGAGCGAAACGCTGCTTGCAGTAATCCCACAGACGGCCGCGGCAGCCGGGAGAGAAATGCCGGGAGGAGCGTCGTCTCCCATGCTCCACACCGCTTCCTGGCTTTCCTGCACCAGTGGCTGGAAGAGCAGCTTGTATTGATCTTCGGTCCAGCCCAGAGCGGCCATCGCACGTTGCGGCTCCGGCGTGAAATTCCGGGGAATGCGCTCGGTTGGAATAATGTGCAGCGATACCGCGGTGCCCGCCGATTCGTGGAATTCGGGGAGATGTCCGATTTCCGTTGGCCGGGTGAATTCGCCAGATTCAGGATTGCAGACCAGCATTTCGCCTGGCCCGAGCCGCTGACGCTCGATCACTTCCTTACCGTGCAGATCCGCGATGCCCACCTCAGATCCGACGATCAGTAGACCATCTGAGGTCAGGGTATAGCGCATCGGCCGCAGTCCGTTGCGGTCGAGTTTCGCACCGACAGTGAGGCCGTCGGTGAAAACCATGGCGGCGGGACCATCCCAAGGTTCCTGCAGGGGAGCGTGCGCTTCCAGGAAGCGTCGCAGATCAGCCGGAATCTGGGGATTGGTTTCCCAGGCGGGAGGCACCAGCGCGAGCATTGCCGAGGCCGGTCGATAGCCGCGCCTTAGCAGCAGTTCGAGCCCGTTGTCGAAGCTGGCTGAGTCGCTGACTCGCTCCTCAAGAAGGCGAACTTGAGGGGGTAGTTGAAGACACTCCTTAAGGTTCTGCTGCTTGGCCTGCAACCAGCGCCGATTCGCGCTGATGGTGTTGATCTCGCCGTTATGCGCGACAAAGCGAAAGGGCTGTGCCAGCGCCCAACTGGGCTGCGTGTTCGTCGAGTAACGCTGATGGAACAACGCAAAAGAAGTCTCAAAGCCCGGATCGGCCAGATCGGAGTAAAAAGCGGGCAACTGATCAGGAGTTACCAGGCCCTTGTACACAACTGTTCGCGAAGAAAGAGAACAGAAATACGTACCGCGGGGAGCCTCGGCTTCTACCTGCTTGCGAAGGCGAAAGAGAAGCTTCTCCAGGTCTTGTGTCTCTTCGGTGGCGCTGAAGAAACACTGTCGCATCGTGGGGAGCGTATCAAGAGCCCGTGGACCGACTATCGAAGGGTCGGTGGGAACAGCGCGCCAGCCGAGACATCGCAACCCGTTCCCTTCCGCTAATACCTCGATAAGGCTCGCGGCCACGTCCTCGTGCCCCGCAGGCAGGAGTACCATTCCTAGACCAAATTCCGGGGGAAGGCTGATCCCAAGTTCCAGAGCACAGTCCCGCATGAAACGGTCCGGAATCGACATCAGCAGCCCAGCACCGTCTCCGCTACGACCATCGGCATCGAGCCCACCGCGATGCGATAGGCGCAGCAACGCCGTCAGCGCACGTTCAACAATCTCGTGCGACGGGCTGCCACCCAATTGAGTGACAAACCCCACACCACAGGCGTCGTGGTCCGGAGAGTATGCCGGATTGGGCATTTAGCATTGTTAGTCGGGAATGGGCTTTAAAGTACAACGCAGAATTTCGATCACGCTCATGCGTTTTTTCGAATAGGTCGAAAGGGCAATAAATTGGCCTGTTACTTGTGTTCAGTGAACGCCCGGGAGTGAAATTCCATGGTTTCGCCCAAATGTGACAGGAAGTAGTCCAAGCCGTGGTCTCCCGGGTAGAGATGGTATTCGTGTTTGATTCCCTCCGCGGTCAACTGCTTATCGAGGGCGGCGGCTCCCTTTTCAAACCCGTAGTTGTCGTTCTGCCCACAGTTGAAATAGATGGCCAGTTTCTGCAGGTCGAGCCGATTCTTCTTAGCCAGAAGAAATGGGTTGTTGGCCTGCCAGTGCGCGAGGTTGATTGGATTGCCGAATACAAGGCTCAGGGCCCTCACCACAGGAGACCCCGACGTGGCCGCAGTGTTGATCGCTTGTGGTGACTCAAGGATCAGGGCAGCACCTTGGGCACTAACTGCGGAGAAGAGTTCGGGATGGGCAAAAGCAAACCGCAGTGCACCGTAACCTCCCATCGAGATGCCGCCGATCGCGCGTCCCGCACGGCCTTGCGGGATAGGGTACTTTTTCTCGATTGTCGGCATGAACTCGCGCAGGAAGAAGTCACTGTAGGGTTGTTTGCCATCAGCGGAATTGATATAGAAACTGGCTCGGCCTTCAGGCGCGACTACAAGAAAGTCGCCTATTTTGCTGTGCTGGCGCAGGTCCTCAATCAAGCTCCAGCCTCCAGTGTTGAACAACGTCTGCTCGTTGTCACCGAGTCCGTGCAGGAAGTAGAGCACTGGATAGCGTTGCGGTTGCCCCTTGGCATCCTTACTCCCATAACGGGTGGGGAGTTGCACGCAGTAGCGGACAGCTCGCTGAAGGATACGGCTATTGATCGAAGTGCAGTCGATGTGACCTTGTGCGAACGCTCGTGAACATAGAAGTAGAAAGACAGCAAAGAATCGCGCGCGCCCACCCATGATGGCCAGCCCTCAATTCATGGTAACGCGAGTCGTCTAAGATGGACGTGAGCCTAATCGCGGTTGTGCCTCGCACTCCCATACAGGCACCACCGACGCGGGATAAAATCAATATCGACATCTTTAAAGGCCTGAACGTGGACCATGCAGCGATGTTAGAGGTAGCACTCGGGGAAGCCCGCAAGGGGCTGGCGGAAGGCGGGATCCCTATTGGCGCAGCCATTTTTGATGCAGACGGCAGGCTGGTCGGAGCTGGTCACAACCGACGCGTACAGCACGGAGATCCTTCCATGCACGGCGAAACGGATGCCTTTCGGAATGCCGGGCGACAACGCAGTTATCGCGACCTTATTATGGTCACCACACTGGCACCTTGCTGGTACTGCAGCGGACTGGTGCGGCAGTTTGGCTTCGGTACGGTGGTCGTCGGCGAAAGCCGCAACTTCCAGGGCGGCGTGGAATGGCTGCGCTCGTTGGGGGTTCGCGTAGTTGATCTCGACTCGCAGGAATGCGTTTCGCTACTAGCTGGCTACATTGCTGCACATCCCGAAGTGTGGAATGAAGACATTGGGGAAGAGTAGAAATCGGAGTTAACGATGAAGCTGGACCGAACCGTGCTGCAGAGTCTGCCCAAAATCCTCCTGCATGAACATCTGGACGGAGTGCTCCGACCGCAAACGGTTATCGACTTGGCGAAAGACTCCAAATATTCCGAATTACCCAACCAAGACCCGCAGGCGCTAGGACAATGGTTCCACCAGGGTGCCAACCAGGGCAGCTTGGCGAAATACCTGGAGGGCTTTGCCCATACCATTGCGGTGATGCAGACGGCGGAGGCTCTGGAACGCGTCGCCTATGAGCAGGCCGAAGATCTTAGCAAAGACGGCGTCGTCTACTTTGAGACTCGCTTCGCCCCGATATTTCATACCCGGAAAGGTCTGACGCACCAGCAAGTCGTCGCGGCCGTGCTGAAGGGACTCGCTCGGGGACAGAAAGACTTTGGAGTTTCTTCCGGCCTGATTATTTGCGCGATGCGCAATATGAACGTCTCGCTGGAAATGGCGGAGTTGGCGGTCGACTTTCGCGAGCGAGGAGTGGTAGGGTTCGATCTCGCGGGCGAGGAAGGGGGCTATCCCCCGAAGAAACACGTTGACGCTTTTCACTACATTCAACGAGAAAACTTTAACATCACGGTTCACGCGGGCGAAGGCTTTGGGAAGGAATCGATCTGGCAGGCGATCCAGTATTGCGGAGCGCATCGCATCGGACACGGTACGCGGTTGATCGATGACATTGCGGTCGCGAACGGCAAAGCGGTGAAGTTGGGCGACCTGGCTCAGTACGTCCTCGACAAGAGAATCCCACTCGAGATATGCCTGCTTAGCAACGTACACACGGGCGCGACTCCCAGCTTGGCGCAACATCCTTTCAAGATTCTCTATCAGGAGAAATTCCGAGTCACTCTCAACACCGACAACCGGCTGATGAGCGATACGTCGATGACACGGGAGTTCGAAGCCGCGGCGGATACGTTTGGCCTGACAATCGACGACTTCGAAAAGATCACCATTAATGCCATGAAGAGCGCCTTCCTTCCGTATCAGCAGCGCATCGATTTCATCTACAAAGTGCTCAAACCGGGCTACGCAAGAATTCGTAGTGCTGGCACACAAGCCTGATTGATCCAACTACCGGAAGGCTAAGTAGCCCAGGCGTCAACGGGCTGACTGTCATTCGGAGTTTGAGATTGCCGGGCCTGAAAACGCTCTCCCAGTCTGCTATATTGGCCACGTCCTGGAGGTGCTTCCATGTCGCGAATCGTCCGCTGTGGCCTCATCCAGGCAAGCAATGCGCTTGAGAGTGGCCATTCCTTGCCAGCCATCAAGAAGGCCATGATCGCCAAGCACCTCAAGCTGATCGAGCAGGCGGCTCGCAAAAAAGTTAAAGTGCTGTGCTTGCAGGAACTGTTCTACGGCCCCTATTTCTGCGCGGAGCAGAATATTCGCTGGTACGAACTCACCGAGCGCGTTCCCGAAGGACCCACAACGAAACTCATGCAGAAGATTGCTGCGAAGCATCGCATGGTGATCGTTGTTCCCGTCTACGAAGAACAGATGCCCGGGCTGTACTTCAACACGGCTGCCGTGATCGATGCTGACGGCCGCTACCTCGGTAAATATCGCAAACACCACATCCCACACGTGCATCCTGGGTTCTGGGAGAAGTTTTACTTCACCCCAGGGGACTTGGGCTACTCCGTGTTTGAAACCAAGTACGCGCGCATTGGAGTCTACATCTGCTACGACCGCCATTTTCCGGAAGGCGCACGAATTCTGGGGTTGAATGGCGCTGAGATTGTGTTCAACCCGTCAGCCACGGTGGCGGGCCTGTCTGAATACCTGTGGGAACTGGAACAACCGGCCCATGCGGTCGCAAACGGGTACTTTGTGGGTGCCATTAACCGCGTTGGCAAAGAGAAGCCGTGGAATATCGGCGAGTTCTACGGAAAGAGTTACTTCTGCAACCCACGCGGCAAAATTATTGCGCAGGCCAGTCGTGACAAAGATGAGGTGGTGGTCGCTGATCTCGACCTCGACATGATCGAGGAAGTCCGCAGGGTCTGGCAGTTCTTCCGCGATCGCCGTCCGGAAACGTATGGTCCGCTGACGGCGCAGACCGGACAGGCAGCGGCGGCGGACTAAGACATACCGTGTGCCGGTGCGATAAACCTCCAGGATCTGAATGACCACACCGCAAGCGTCCCTACATCCGCGAATCGAATCCAGCCCGCTCTACAACGAAGACCTCGCGCCCACCACCAGTGAGCAGCGCACTTGGGGCACGTACAACTTTGCCGCGCTGTGGGTGTCGATGTCCGTCAACATCCTTACCTACATGCTTGCCGCGAGCCTCATCCAAGGTGGCATGGACTGGAAGCAGGCGGTGGCGACTGTGTTCTTGGGAAACACGATCGTCCTCGCGCCGATGCTCTTGAACTCGCATCCGGGAGCACGTTACGGCGTTCCGTTTCCCGTGCTCGCGCGCGCATCGTTCGGAGTCCTAGGCGCGAATGTGGCAGCGGTGTTGCGGGCGTTGGTAGCGTGCGGATGGTTCGGCATCCAGACGTGGATTGGCGGTGAAGCAATCAGCACGTTAATTTCTACGCTCGCGCCCGGTTGGGGTCGTCTTCCATACAGCACGGCGATCTGCTTCCTCGCTTTCTGGCTTATCAACCTCGCCGTCGTTCTCAAGGGTATTGAGTACATTCGCTTCCTTCAGGGCATCAGCGCGCCGATCCTGCTAGCCGTGGGCCTTCTGCTGTTAGGGTGGGCATACCGCACCGCGGGTGGCTTTGGCCCGATGCTTTCGTCGCCGTCCCGATTCAGCAGCTTTGAAGACTTTCTTGAAGTTTCTGGTGCCTGCTCTAAACGCAACGGTTGGATTCTGGGCGACGGTTTCTCTGAATATTCCCGATTTCACCCGCTTCGCGCGCAGTCAACGGCAGCAGGCGATCGGACAGGCATTGGCATTGCCCACCACCATGACGTTGTATTCACTGATCGGCATCCTGGTGACATCGGCAACCGTGGTCATCTACGGAACAGCCATCTGGGATCCGGTACAACTGCTCAGCCGGTTTCACTCGCCCGTAGCCGTGGTGATCTCGCTGGTTGCGATTCTTCTCGCCACGCTGAACGTTAATATCGGCGCCAACGTTGTGTCTCCTGCGAACGATTTCTCTAACCTGTGGCCGCGTAAAATCAGCTTCCGCATCGGCGGTGTGATTACATGTTTCATGGGAATCGCGCTGATGCCGTGGAAGCTCCTGGCCGACTACAAGACATTCATCCTCGGATGGCTGGGCGGGTACGCCGCGTTTCTCGGCCCCGTCGCCGGGATCATGATCTGTGACTATTTCGTGGTCCGCGGCCGGGTGTTGCTTGTCGAGGATCTGTATCTACGCAACGGGCTTTACGAATATTCACATGGATTCAACTGGATGGCGTTAATTGCGCTTGGCGCGGGGGCAGGGACAGCCCTCGTCGGGCTGGTGGTCCCGACTCTCAGGCCACTGTATGACTACTCATGGTTCGTGGGGTTTTTCGTTTCTTTCGTCTTCTACTTTGCCTTGATGAAGCTGCAGAAGCAGCCTGCACTCGCTGCGCCTGCAGCCTCCTGAAAGGACTACACCCGCGCAGTCTCCTTGAAAGCAGGCAGAATTTCACTTTGATACTTTGCCAGCGTGTCCTCTTCTTCCCCGCTCATCAGGTAGACGTTGAACTGTGTTACTCCCGCTTGCGCGAGCGCCTGCAATTTCTTTCGATGCGCTTCGGCTGATCCTACCAGGCAAAAGCGATCGACAACCTCATCGGAAACGAACTTCGAGTTGCTGCTGTCGACCTCGCAATGCTGCTGGTAGTCGTATCCACTCCGGTTCTTTACATAGGAAGTCAACGATGCAGGCAGTTCCTCCGGCTTGTAGCGCGCAATCAGGTCCATGACGTGATTGGAGACCAGCGCAGGAAACCAGCGCACTCGCGATCGCGCCAGCTTCAGGTCATCCGAAACCCAAACGGCCGCGGCTGACATAATTTCAATCCTGCTGGGATCGCGTCCGGCAGCCTCCGCGCCTTTCCTGACGAAGCCGATGCACCACGCAACCAAGTCCGGATCGGCGAATTGCAAAATGACGCCGTCTGCGATCCTGCCCGCCAGATCAAGCACTTTTGGCCCATAGCCCGCGATCCAGACACGCGGCGAAGCCTGCGCCCACGATATTCGTGTGGGTTGCCCTTCATATTCGATTTCTTGTCCCGACGTCAGGGCGCGAAACGTCTTCACCGCCTCTTCGAGATGCGCGGACGTGACTGGCTTTTTGCCCAACACCCGCCGCGAGCTGTCTCCGCGACCAATGCCCAGTTCCATGCGCCCCCCGGAAATCAGATTGAGCGTAGCGAACAAACTGGAGGTTACTGTGATGTCACGTACGGCGGGATTTGTTACGCAAGGGCCAAGCCGCATGTTCTTGGTGTTGGCGGCCATCAATGTGAGGAGCGGGTACGGTTCAAGCCACAGGATGTGCGAGTCGAAGATCCAGCCGTATTGAAATCCGGCACTCTCCGCCTGGCGCGTGAGGGCAATGACACGCTCGACCGGCATGTCGGGCTTGATCGTAATACCGAACTGCATGCGTTCTCCTTCCACCTCGACGGGAAATCATCTCTCGAAGGTGGGGCAGTTTAGCATAAAATGCGTGCTCCGCCAGCGGAGGACTCAGGCATGGGCTTTGACACAATTGTCACAAATGGTCGCGTGGTCACGGCCACCGATACGTATAGCAGCGACGTCGCGATCACGGACGGAAAGATTGCTGCGATCGGACAAAACCTGCCTCGTGAAAACGCTACACACATCATTGACGCGGCCGGAAAATATGTTCTGCCGGGTGGAATCGACGTACACACCCATCTCGATATGCCTTTCGGCGGAACGACCAGTGCGGATGACTTTGAGACCGGCACGCGCGCGGCGGCGTTTGGCGGAACCACAACGTTAATCGACTTCGCCATCCAGTACAAAGGCCAGACTCTGAGAACGGCATTCGACACTTGGATGCAAAAGGCTTCGACAAAGGCAGTCTCTGACTACTCCTTTCATTGCATCATCACCGAACTGGCCGACGCCCAGTTGGAAGAGATGAACGCGCTGGTTCGTGAGGGCGTCACCAGCTTCAAGCTTTTCATGGCGTATCCCGGCGTCTTCATGCTCGACGATGCCAGCATCTTCAAGGCATTCCGCACGACAGCGAAAAATGGCGGACTGGTGTGCATGCACGCGGAAAACGGCGAGTGCCATCGACGTAATCGTGCAGCAAGCACTCGCCGAAGGAAAGAAGGCTCCGAAATACCACGCCCTGACTCGGCCGACTACAGCCGAAGCCGAGGCCACCGGACGCGCCATCGCGTTGGCCGAAATGGCAGGCGCACCCGTCTACATTGTTCACCTGAGCTGTAACGATGCTCTCGAGAAAGTACGCGAGGCACGCGATCGAGGCCTTCCGGTTTATGCGGAAACTTGCCCGCAGTACTTATATTTGTCGATTGAAAATTTCGATGCGCCTGGCTTCGAAGGCGCCAAGTACGTCTTTACTCCTCCCTTGCGTGAGAAGTGGCACCAGGAAAAGCTTTGGAATGGGCTCAAGACCGATCATCTGCAGGTAGTCTCCACCGATCACTGTCCGTTCTGCTTCAAGGAGCAGAAGGAACTGGGCCGGGACGACTTCACTAAGATTCCCAACGGAGGCCCGGGCGTCGAACATCGCATGAGCCTGATCTACTCCGGTGGAGTTGCCAAGGGGCGATTCAGCGTCAATCGCTTTGTAGAATTGGTCTCCACCACCCCGGCGAAGCTTTTTGGCCTCTATCCGCGAAAGGGCACGATTGCAGCGGGCAGTGACGCCGACCTTGTAATTTTCGATCCCGATCGCAAGCACACGATCAGTGCGAAAACACATCACATGCGAGTGGACTATTCGATGTTTGAGGGTATCCAAGTCACGGGCATGCCGGATGTGGTGCTTTCGCGCGGTCGCGTCCTCGTCGAGGGCGAGAAATTCCTGGGACGGGCGGGTGGCGGAGAATTCATTAAGAGAGGGCTCTACTCCCCGCAATAGTATTGGCCTGTCCAGCGCACCAATCGACTACGGCGGTGTGCGCCCTGTCAAAGCATTTTGTTTGTGCTTCAAGAGTGAACTCTATGGACAACCGTTTCATGAGCCGCGCCATTCAACTTTCCGTGGACAACGTTCGCTCGGGAAAAGGCGGCCCGTTCGGCGCGGTCGTGGTCAGGCACGGTGACATCGTGGCCGAAGGCGCGAACCGCGTCACCTCGACCAACGATCCGACGGCGCACGCCGAAGTTGTCGCCATCCGCGAGGCGTGCCGGGAGCTTGCTATCTTCGACTTGAGGGACTGCGATCTGTACACTTCGTGCGAGCCCTGTCCCATGTGCCTGGGAGCGATCTATTGGGCGCGCCTTTCGCGCGTCTTTTTCGGTGGACTCGCAGCTGACGCCTCTGCGGCCGGCTTCGATGACTCCGTGATCTATCATCAGCTCGCCTTGCCTCATTCCCAGCGCGCGATTCCGATGACACAGATAATGCACCAGGAGGCGCTCGTGGCCTTCCGAGCATGGGCCGATCAAGCGAACAAGACGCCGTACTAGTAGTCTCTGTCTTGGCGCACTAACCAACTTTTATCGGAACGAACGATTGATCGACCGCTACTTCAAACTCTCAGAAAACCGAACAACCATCCGGCAAGAGATGTTGGGCGGATTCACGACCTTTGTCACGATGGCGTACATCGTCGTCGTGAACCCGCAGATTCTCGCCCAGGCGGGCATGCCGGTCGATGGTGTGGTCTTCGCGACTTGCGCATCCGCGGCGGTAGCCACGCTCGTGATGGGTCTCTATGCCAACTATCCGATCGCCCTCGCTCCAGGGATGTCGCTCAACGCGTACTTCACCTACGCCGTTTGCCTTGGAATGCACGTCCCATGGCAGACAGCTCTCGCGGTGGTGTTCTTTTCGGGCATTCTCTTCCTACTCCTCACGGTCACTAAGGTGCGGGAGCAGATCGTTAATGGCATGCCGGACTGCCTGAAACATGCTACCGCTGTGGGAATCGGCATGTTCATCGCATTCGTCGGGTTGCGCAATGCGAGGCTGGTGGTGGCCAATCCCGCGACTTTCGTCGGGCTAGGCAGTTTCTCAGATCGAGCAGTGCAAACCGCTTGCTTCGGCCTGGTTCTAACGATCATATTGATGGCACGAAAAATCCGAGGAGCCATGCTGATTGGCGTGTTCGTCACAGCCCTCCTTGGAATCGTGCGCGGTATCGCGCATTGGCCATCGGCGATTTTTTCCCTGCCGCATGCTTCCTCCACTTTCTTGAAGCTCGACTTTCGCGGCGCGACACACCTCAGTCTCCTTGAAATCCTCTTCGCGTTCCTGTTCGTGGACCTATTCGACAACGTCGGCACACTGATGGGGGTATGTGAGCAAGGCGGGTTCATCAAGGAAGGCAAGATTCCTCGTGTGGGCCGAGTTCTGGTTGCCGACGCAACTGGCACTGTTATCGGTGCGCTCACCGGAACATCAACGGTCACAAGTTATATCGAAAGCGTCGCTGGTGTGACAGCCGGTGCGCGCACGGGGTTGAGCAACGTGTTCGTAGCTGCGCTTTTCGTGGCTGCCATGTTCTGCTCGCCGTTGGCAGCTGCGATTCCCGACTACGCCACTGCGCCTGCCCTGATCCTGGTCGGAGCGCTGATGACTGAGTCAATTGCGCGGATTCAATGGGGAGATTTCAGCGACGCCTTGCCGGCTTTCATCACGATGCTGGCGACCCCGCTCACGTTCAGCATCGCAACGGGACTAAGTCTAGGCTTGATCTCTTACACCGTGGTGAAGGTCGCTGCAGGAAAGATCCGGGAGATCAATCCGTTAGTCTGGATCTTGACCGTATTGTTCATCCTACGTTACGTTTACCTGGCGGCCGGATAGCCGATTCCTTCCTTAAGTATTTCGCCGACTCAGACTCCACGATCGAACCGAGTGCTCACCACGAGAGGGTAACTACCTTCTCGACATATCCGTTCCCAGCAGGAAATTGCACATCGAGCCGAGAATTATTGGCGGACGGCTTTGCTCCTTCGACTTGCACGCGAATTTTCGGATCGTTAAGGCGAAGGAGCAGACTTTGTTGGCTATTGGATGGTGCTGCCAGGCGCAACTGCAACGAACGAACAGACTCGCGCTGATCGAGAACCTTTATCTGCGAAGTAACCGCTCCCGCATCGGGCAAGCCATGGGCAAGACCAACTTCCGCTGCGGGCAAAGGAATTCGTAACTCTCCGTTTTCAGCTTTTGCGCCCCTTGCACGGGAGCCGAGATGTACAGGGGTTGACCCGCCACCGGTAAGGCGAACTGAGAGCGTCGACCCATTTCGTCGTATCTCGACTCCTACACGAGTTGCTCCGAGAGGCACGCCAAGAAGCTTAGCCTCGTTCCATTGTGCCGGCAAACTGGGCGTAACCATCAGTTTGTTCTCTGCTGCGTTCCATTCCAATCCGAAAATGCCGCGCAGGGTCGGCGTAATCACCATGGCCGACGACCACAACTGATGCGAAGTACTGCGACCAAACGACTGGAAGAACTCACCCGAGAGCAACTCCGTAACCGCTCCCAAGTCTTGCACCCATGTGAGATCGGCATTCTGCATGAGGTGAGCGTATGCGGACAAACTGCGACCGTTGCGGTATTCAGAAAGCGAAACCCATCCGGTGAATAGCGGCCACACACTTCCCTGGTGATAGCTGATGGGGTCGTAGAAGCTGACGCTGGGACTCAAATCGCGCGTACCCCAATCGGTGGAGAACTCTTGCGACGCCCAGCGACTCAGCATTTCGCCCCCACGCGTCAAAGTGAAGGTCCCATCCCATGCTGCCACTGCGGGATAGATCGTAGGGCTCACGTCCAGGGTTCCGTCCGCGTTCCGGCTGAAGGCATAGAACTTCGCGTCGGGAAGGAAGTATTCCTTCTCCAACTGCTCGGCGATGTGGTCCGCGCGCTTTCGGGCATCGTCAGCCAACTGTGAATGACCCGTGCTCTTGGCGATCTTCGCGAAAGCCGTACTGGCCTGCTGATCGAGGGCCGCAAGATAAATCTCCTGATGGGGCATCTTCGGGAACCAGGACTCCACCCATCCTGTTCCCTCCGTGTTCTCGTAGATACCGTCGCCGTCGGAATCATGCGAGCGCTCGAAGTTCCACGCCTTTTCGAACGAATCCCAGTGCTCCTTCAGAAATGCCACGTCCCCGCTGATCTGCAGGTAGTCATTCGCAGCCATGAGAAACAGCGGCGTAGCGTCTGCCGAGGCGAATGGGTACGGCAGACTTTTCCAGTCCACAAGGTCCGCGGTCTGGGACCATTCGTGAATAATTTTTCCCTCAGGATTCTGCCGATGCATCAGGAACTCCAACTCGTCGCGCGTCATCCTAAAGTCGCCGTACGAATTGATGGCGTACAGAGTCCACAGCGAATCTCGGCCAAAGAACCAGCCAAAGCCCGGGCGTGCCGAATCTCCTGAAGGATAGAAGCCTGCCACCAGCGCGGTCTCTCGCGGGGACCGCCCGGTCTGCACCTTGAGTTGCTCGATTGAGACCTCTGCCCACGAAAAAGCGTCGTCGAATTCCTTGTCTGGGGTCTGGATGGTCAGATGCTCGGATAAGAAGTCCCGGTAGTAGGCTCCGGTTTCTTTGTACAGCGACTGCCAGGTGCGACCTAGCGACGCCAGCCTTCCCGCCAGCGCCGCGCTATTAGAATCGACAGCGTTTTCCGCAACAGCAAAAAGCAAGGGAAAGTATCGACTGCGATCGTGAGCGGGGTCGAAATGCAAAACAAATTGCAGCGGATACGTCTTTGGACGCTCCTGATACGGCGCGAGAATACCCGGCTCGGCACCGGGCAATTCGATGGCAGCGGCGTGGTCCGGAAAATTTAGATGCAACACATAGAACCCGCCAGTTGGCGTCTGGACCCATTCCGGTGAGGGCCGGTCGTCAGACGGTGCCGGCCACATAAGTTTCATCTCAGGGGTAAATTGAAATGTCAGGGTCATCGGTCGGATGGCCTCGACATGAAAAAATGCCACAACCCCCACGCCCTCAGGCGGATTGTGAGGAGCGAACAGAATCTCTCTCAACGTGAAATTCGCGTGCGAGTATGTGATGGTAGTGTGATCAGGTTGCACCTCAACCACTGCCGCCTGCTCATTCACGTCGATGGGCACTGGATAGTCCTGCATCTCCGCAGTGATTCGCATCTTGCTGAAGATTTTCCAAGGAAAGATCCAAGCCTCGAACGACCCATCCTGCTGGCCGAGGATGGCCCCGCGTGGACCAACGACCGTAAAGGGTCTTGAAGGAATGGCTGTGCGCACAATCTTCAGAGGTACGCCGTTCTCCAAAGTGAACGCAGCCGCGTCCGAAGGTGAATTGTTCACCTGCCCATCACCCTGAGGGAACGCTGGAACGCTAATGAACAACAATAAGACTGCTGCGAGGGCAGTTGGGTTCATTCACTCTCCTTGCGGGCTGCAGTGGCCCGCAGCGAGGCGCTACCGACAGGCAGCCGTGGAGAAAACCGCTTGTGCTGCTGTGCCACATGATTGACTTCATCCGGCGGGAGCGCATGAGTAGACGCAGGCTGTGCGCGCAATTCGGCCGGCAACTCGACATCCGGATTCACAGAAACAACCACGAAGAGCGCCAACATCCCCAGGAGAGCGGCTTCTCTCACAGTTGCGGACTTCCGCAAACCGTTTCAGGCATGGCTCCGGGATAGTGTCGCTTTGATAACTGTCGGCGTCAACAAGAAGTCTGGCAGTCCAGGAGGCCAGCGGCTCAGCACATGCCGGAGCCTGTTTCATCATTGGCCGGGCGAGGCATTGCTGGGACTGGCTTGACGGCGGTTCAATTACAATTTGGGTTCTTGTTAAGGCGAGGCTACTTCCGGGCTCGACGCTGTGTGGCAAGTCCATGTTGCTGTGTGAATCTGCATGACGGGGAGTTACTCGATGAAAACAATCAAAGGCCCGGCCATTTTTTTGGCCCAGTTTGCCAGTGATGTGGCCCCGTTTAATAGACTTGACGAGATTTCGCGTTGGGCTGCGGCGCTGGGCTACAAGGGAGTCCAGATTCCCGCCTGGGACGGCCGTCTCTTCGATCTGAGGCGTGCCGCCGAAAGCCGGGCTTACTGTGATGAGATCCACGGCAGCCTCGCTTCAAACGGAGTGGAACTTACAGAACTCTCGACACACCTCCAAGGACAACTGGTTGCCGTTCACCCCGCGTATGACCAGCCGTTCGACGGTTTTGCTCCAGATTCTGTTCGTGGAAATCCTTGCGCTCGCCAGGAATGGGCTGTTGAACAACTCCGGCTGGCGGCTAAGGCTTCCGCCAATCTTGGGCTTAAGGCTCACGTAACGTTCTCGGGTGCGTTGGCATGGCCGTATGTCTACCCTTGGCCTCAGCGTCCGCCCGGCATAATTGAAACCGCTTTCGATGAACTGGCGAAACGTTGGAGACCTATTCTGGACGCATTCGATTCCGCCGGCGTGGATCTTTGCTTCGAGTTGCATCCCGGCGAGGATCTGCATGATGGCACAACTTTTGAAATGTTTCTGGAGCGCGTCGGAGGACACCAGCGGTGTAATATCCTGTTCGACCCGAGCCATTTCGTCTTGCAGCAACTCGATTATCTGGAATTCATTGACATCTATCACGCGAGGATCAAGATGTTCCATGTCAAGGACGCTGAGTTCCGGCCGAGCGGACGTCAGGGAGTCTATGGCGGATATCAGCCCTGGATTTCACGCGCGGGTCGGTTCAGGTCACCCGGGGACGGTCAGGTGGATTTTCGTGCCATCTTTTCGAAACTTGCGCAGTACGACTTCGAAGGATGGGCTGTCCTTGAATGGGAATGCTGTCTGAAGAGCAGTGAGCAAGGTGCCAGGGAGGGCGCGCCGTTCATCGCACGTCATATCATCCACACCGCTGAGCGCGCATTCGACGATTTCGCAAAATCGGGCGCTGATGCGGAGGCGAACCGCAAAATGCTGGGTCTTGGAAATCGAAAGCAGGGCGCTGATGGCCGTTGAACTTTCCAATCCGGGCCACAAGCGGCGCCTACGGCTCGGCATGGTCGGAGGCGGACCCGGAGCATTCATCGGTGCCGTCCATAGAATTGCAGCGCGTCTCGACGACCGGTATGAATTGGTGGCAGCGGCATTGAGTTCAAATGCCGAACGAGGATTGGCCGCCGCCAGAGAACTGCACATCTCGCGCGCCTATCGCAGTTTCGAGGAGATGGCCTCGTCCGAATCAAAGCGGCCCGATGGAATAGAAGTAGTCTCGATCGTTACACCGAACCATTTACATTACGCTCCAGCCAAGGCATTTCTCGAAGCCGGCATTGACGTGATCTGCGACAAGCCGCTCACCACGACGCTTGCGGACGCATTGGATTTGGCTGAGATCGTGAAGCGAACCGGTCTCGTTTTCGGGTTGACCCACAATTACACGGGTCACCCGATGGTCCGGCAGGCGCGCGAAATGGTTGCTGCGGGTGAACTCGGAGCACTACGAATAGTCCAGGTTGAGTACGCGCAGGATTGGCTGTCTACTCCCGTGGAGAAGACTGGCCATAAGCAGGCCGAGTGGCGTACGGATCCAGCGCGCAGCGGGCCGGGTGGCTCGCTCGGTGATATCGGGACGCACGCCTTCAATCTTGCGTGCTTTGTCACCGGAGTAGCATGCGAGCAAGTGGCCGCCGATGTAACTACCTTCGTACCCGGTAGGCGTCTCGATGACAACGTGCAGGTCATGCTGCGTTTCTCAAAAGGAGTGAAGGGAGGGCTCTGGGCGAGCCAGGTAGCACCCGGGAATGAAAACAATCTGCGTTTGCGCGTATATGGTGAAAAGGCCGGTCTCGAATGGCGCCAGGAAGATCCGAACGAACTCCGTTTCACGCCTTTAGGGCAACCACAACGGACAATACGACGCGGAGGCGCCGCTACAGGACGCGCTGCTGCCCACGCAACGCGCGTACCCAGCGGGCATCCGGAAGGATATTTGGAAGCATTCGCCCAACTGTACAGCGACCTCGCAGAACAGGTCACCGCAAGGCGGGAAAAGCGCACTCCGGACCCGGATTCGCTTCTCGTGCCAGGAATTTCGGACGGCGTCGACGGGGTCAGGTTCATCAATGCGGTACTGGAGTCCTCCCGCCGCGGCTCGGCTTGGATGCCAATTTCTAGCTCGCAGTGAACGGCAAGGGATGAGACAAGGGATCCCTCTGGCATGGCTCAGTTTGAGGAACCGCTGCACACGGCGTTATCATGGCGAGCCGTGAAATTTAATAGCCACGAAGCATAAGCCTTCAGACAAACAACGGAACTCCGCGTCCTCGCTTATCAATCGGCGCGACTTGGTTCGCGCGGTATTGTTCGCGAGTGCTGCTTCCGCACTAGGTCCGGCATTTTCGTTGGCGCAGGCGGTTTCATCTGGCCTGACCCCGGCCGCCCAGGGCGAAGACGGGGCGACGTTCCTGAAGGATCCTAACTGGAAGGCCGTCTTTCTCAACGACCAGCAGAACGAGACCTTGATCGCGCTAAGTGACGTGATCCTTCCGGCCACTGTCACTCCAGGCGCGAAGGAAGCGCTGGTCAATCGCTATCTTGATCTACTTCTTTCTGTTCAGCCCGCTGAGTTTCAGCGACAGTTTGTGGATGCACTCACCTTCATCGACAGTGAGAGCCAAGTGCAGTTTGGCAAGGACTTTCGGTTACTCACTCGCGATGACCAGATCTGGCTGTTGACCCCGTGGGCCTATCCTCAGCAGGCCAGTTCATGGGTGGAGAAGGAAGAAAAGCCCGACCGCGGGCAACAGCATTTCCAAAGACTCAAAGCCCTGATTGCCGCCGCCTACTATGGATCAGAAATTGGACAGAAGGAACTTGGCTGGGACGGCAGCATTATCCACGGTGCCTACGAGGGCTGCGAGCACTCTACTACGCCCCATACATAGATATTCCATGACACAAGACGTCCTGCAACAAACATACGACGCAATTGTGGTCGGCTCGGGCGCGACCGGCGGATGGGCAGCTAAAAGGCTCTCCGAAGCCGGATTGAAAGTCGCGCTGCTGGAAGCAGGCCGGGCGGTGACTGCGAGCGAGTTCACCGAACACATGCCTTCCTTCCAGTTGAAGTATCGCAACCACTCCCCTGAAGTAATGCGAACTCGCCCGATTCAACGGCAATGTTACGCATGCATGGAATACAACTACGAGTGGTTCGTGAATGATCTTGAGAATCCTTACAGCACTCCGCCAGACAGGCCATTTTCGTGGCAGCGTCTCCGGATTCTGGGAGGCAGATCGTTAGTCTGGGGGCGACAGAGCTACAGGCTGAGCGACGTGGATTTCAAAGCCGCCAGCCGTGACGGGTACGACGTGGATTGGCCATTCTCGTACGCAGACTTAGCGCCTTTTTACGACATTGTCGAGCGCTACGTTGGCATCACCGGGGCCGCAGAGAAAAACGAGATGTTGCCCGACGGACAGTTCTTGCCGCCCATGAAAATGAGTTGCGGAGAGATAAAACTGCGCGACAGCGTCAAGAAGAAGTTTGGACGTACTCTCACCATCGGCCGTGCCGCCGTCTTGACCCAGTCCCACAATGGCCGTCCGGCTTGTCACTATTGCGGCCCCTGCGAGCGTGGCTGTAGGACATTTTCGTATTTCAGCAGCCCGTTCACCACAGTGAAAGATGCTGTAACGACCGGCAATTGCACCCTGATTACGGACGCCATCGTCAGCCATGTTGACATGGACGCGAGCACCAATAAGGCGCAGGGTGTCACTTTTGTGCACCGGGCCACCAAGGAGACCAAACAGGTTCGTGCCAAAGTGGTGGTCTTGTGCGCACAGGCGCTCGAGTCGACACGTATCCTGCTCAATTCTTCGACCCGCGAATACCCCAAGGGACTGGCAAATTCCAGCGGGCTGCTAGGCCACTACCTGATGGACCATGTGGTAGGCGGCGGCGCGAGCGGAAGGTTCGATGACTTGAAGGTTCCCCCCAGCGCCAATCCTCCTAACCGGCCGAATGGAATTTACCTGGTACGCTTCCGCAACACGCCCGCGACGGGCAAGCATCCTCACTTTATCCGCGGCTATGGTTTTCAGGGAGGATCGTCGCCTGAGTTCAACATAAGCGCGCCGGGCATCGGCGCGGACTATAAGAAAGCGGTAAAGCTTGGCACCTACGAAGTTTCACTGGGCGCCTTTGGCGAGTCGCTGGCGAACTTCGATAATTTCTGCGAGATCGACCCCAATCTTAAGGACGCGTGGGGCATTCCTGCCCTACGAATAAGCATGGCCCATGGAAAGAATGAGGCCGCTCTGATGCGCGACGCGGGCGTGACGGCTGCAGAAATGCTGGAAGCTGCCGGCGCGACTGATGTCCATCTCACTACCGGGGTGGAAATGCCGGGCATGGCCATCCACGAAGTCGGCACAGCTAGAATGGGCAACGACCCGAAGAAATCCGTGCTCGATGCTTTCTGCCAATCGCACGACATCAACAATTTATTGGTGACGGACGGTTCGTGTTTTGTTTCGTCAGCGTGCCAGAATCCAACTCTCACCATGATGGCGATCACCGTCCGTGCATGCGACCATCTGGTCGAGCGCTTTCGGCGCAACGAAGTTTAGAGATTCCGGACACAGAAAGGTTCCTTATGACAGAGTTTCTTAACCGCCGACAGTTCTTGCGAGCCGGAGCAGCGGCCGGTGCGAGTTTGGCAGTACCCCAGTGCCTGTTTGCGGCAGAGAAGAAATCGGTGCTCGTTTTTACCAAATCTTCGGGGTTTGAACACGATGTAGTAAAGATCAGAGGCGGTAAGCCAAGCATAGCGGACTCCGCAGTCGCTGCACTTGGAAAAAAATACGGCTTCGACGTAACGTCCACCAAAGACGGCAGGGTGTTCGACTCGAACGATTTCCGAAAGCACGCAGCGGTACTTTTTTTCACCACCGGAGATTTGACAACGACAGGAACGGACTCGAATCCACCGATGTCGTCACAAGGTAAACAGTCCTTGCTCGATGCGATCGATGGTGGACTTGGGTTTGTGGGCATCCACGCCGCGAGCGACACCTTCCATACTCCGCCCGAATCGGAGGACAACGCGAACCGTTACATCGCTCATGGAGACAAGTCCGATCCTTATCTGCGTATGCTGGGTGGTGAGTTCATCACACATGGAAGCACGCCTCGCCTGCAGACCACGAATCTCATTGTCAACGACTCGAAGTTCCCTGGGCTGGAGGGAGTCCCGTCTGCGGTTAGCTTCAATGACGAGTGGTATTCGCTGAAAGACTTCCGAACCGACCTGCACGTCATTCTCACGCTGGACACGAAAGGTATGACAGGAGAGCCATATCAGCGCGCACCTTATCCCATGACTTGGGCAAGAATGGAGGGCAAGGGCCGGGTGTTTTACACCGCTATCGGTGACCGTCCGGAGAATTGGTCGAACTCGTTCTTCCTGAATCTCCTAGGCGGGGGAATTCGGTGGACTATACATGATGTCGACGCTGGACTCGATCAGAATCTGACGAAAGCTGCACCAGGCTATGCTGAAATCCCACCAAGGCCGAAGCCCAAGGGCTAGGGATCTCCCAGAAGCCGAGAACAACGGACCAGCAGTCCCGCCGCATTTTGTGGTCACTTCACCGACAAAACGTAGGGCGTGCTTCATACTTGCGTGAGAAACGCGTCGTTTAGCCCGCATAAACTGAAGTGCCTCGCGTGCAATCGAACCATCCACCTTTCGAGAGGGATGCCCTTCAAGGCACCTTCCCTGGCCGCGGAGGGGTAGGTTAGTGCGATGTCTGGGCAGATGAGATGACGTGCGCTTGCTGTGCGGTGAGCACCCCCAGTGCAACCTTGGCGTCGGGACTGTGCTGACCTGCCGCCTTCCTCAGCCATCTCACGGATTCATTCTCATTCACCGGAACTCCGTCGCCATCGCGATAGCGCAGCCCAAGATTGTATTGAGCTGCGGGATTGCCTTCACTGGCCGCTCTAGCAACCCATTGGGCAGCGCTTGTACAGTTTTGTGGAAGCCCGCGGCCAATCTCAGAAGCCATCCCCATTTGAAATGCCGCAGAATCATCTCCATATTCCGCCCGACGCCGCAGTCCGGCGAGCTCATAGCGGCTCAGGGTCCGTATGGTGTCCTCCGTCGCGCGATCTGTTACATGCATGTGGCTGACTTGTAGCGGGGGAGACATCTTGACGGGCTCGGGCACGTGTCCCTCTTGGGCGTCCAACGTCGCGGGGTTGAAGGGAACGGGTTTCTCGATGGCCGTCGTCCTCAGGCCGGGCGCCGTGGCCTGGTGAGAACTCTGGAAATTCAACCGTAAGGCCAGGAAGGCGACCACGATTACCATTGCTGCGACCGGAGCCGCAACAAGGGCGGCGCGCAGACTTGACCGGGACTTAAGAAGCATTTGAAGGCGCGTCTTGGTGACGTCGATCGCGTGCAGAAATGAGGCTTGGGCATACCGCAGGCCTCGCTGAACAACCACTGCAGGAATGCTGACCCTGGTCCAATCGAGTTTGACCGGGGCGCGATTCCTCACAACGGCGGTGGCCCGCTCCCACTGGTGACGAATGATAGGCTGCAGGGTTGAGGTCTTGTTCTTCCACGTGTCCCACACTCCGACGCGAGGAGCGCTTATTTCCTGGACCGACGACGAAGGCGCCGAATCACGCTGCGCGGATGATTCCTGATTAGCTCCCGTCCCGATACTAGCTACTAGTCGCGTGACACCAGCTTCCTGACCCATTGGTTGCGAGTCTTGGAGCTGTTTCGTTGGGATTCCTCCGCTGGGAAGCTCGTTCCCCGGTTCGAGACGTATAAATCCATGTGTGGAGTGGCGAGCACTCTCATCTCTCTCTAACATCCTTTCGAGAGCCGGAATGATCCGTTCGATCAGCAGCAGCATGGCTGCGGGTTCCAGGGTGACACTCTCCTGCAACCCCGCCTCAGCGGCCTTGCCGAGTGTCTGGCCCATGAGGTCGGCTAGCAAGTGGAGATTGGCAATATCTCGTTGGGTAAAAGCGTTGCACTCATCGGAGAGTGCAGCTACTGCCCCCGCAAGGTTTGGTCCCTGGTGGATGGGCTCGACCAGCAAAGAGTTGGTATCGTCAGTATCGTTTGCGTTGTAACCCGTGCCAATTCCGGTTCGGTTCGCTGCACGAGAGGCCGAATTCTGGCTGATTTGGCAAGTGCTCGCTAGTCTCGAAATCACCTCGAGTCGCAGGCCCTCGTCGTTCGATGCGGATCCTGCTCCTGCGTACAAGAAAACCTCATCGCTGGTGAACAGCCACACGCCGACGCCGCTGGCTCCAACGATCCTCTGAATAAGCTTCGTGAGGCGGTTTATGACCGCATTCAGATCGAACTTTCCGGCCTTTACTTCCTGCCTGATCTGGGTCAGGTCCGGCAGGCACTGAGGATCGATCTGGTCATCCGCACTCCCGCGCAGTCCCTGCCTTCGTATTTGCTGGAACAGAGCGGACAGGAACTGCTTGAAGGATCGGCGATCGGGGGATAATCGCTCGTTCATAGCTGGAATTCCTTCGCGAAGGGCGCAATTGCGAAAGACTTGGAGGCACCTTTCGCCGCCGACATATTAAGCTTGCTAACACAGACCTTGGCAGGTATCGGAAGGACAAGGCAACCACGGACGATTGGCCATAGCACCTATCTTCCACTTACGACTCCTAACAGGGACCGAACGCAGGCACAGCTTGACCAATGTTTCACGGAAGGGATTCCACGGGCTGAGATCGAAGGCGGCGCTTGTCGCGGGGGCCAGACCATTCCTGTCGAAGTTCATCAGCGCGCCGAATAACACGCCCAGTCAACTCACTAAGGCTTGGAGAGCCGTTGGCGCTGTTCAAAGTAGTGTCTTTGGGTGGAATGTCGAGCGATTGCAGCTTGTCGAATATAGGCTGCATGGCGCGCTCTGGTGCTCGGAAGAAGATACTGCCTCGCACACGTGCGAAGGTCCATCCGAGTCGTTCGAGCATGGACTGTCGCTGGATATCATCGTGGAGCTTTTCAGCGGGAAGATCACGATCCCCATCACACTCGATGGCCAAACGCTTACCGTTACCTTCCACAACCAGATCAATGGTCTGCGAACCGACCTTCCACTGTGGAATGACTTGGTAGCCGGCTTGGACCAGGCACTTCATGACATCGCGCTCCAGTACCGACTGGACCCGTCTTTCGTGGCCGTTCAAAGTCCGTGTTAAGAGTTCTGGAGCCTGCGCGTGCTCGATGAGCCGGCGCCGCAGGTCGCCAGGTTGCAGGTCTGTTTGCGGATCCAGGGAGTGGACGACCCACATCTGGTCCCGCGCGCGGCTGGCCGCTACGTTGTACCGTTGCTTGAACATCTGCTGGTCGCGAAAATAGAGTGCTCCGTTTGCCGGGGCATCCACCACCGACACGAACACCACGTCCCGCTCATCTCCCTGAAATTGCGCGGACGTTCCACACAACAGACGATGCCGCTCATAAACGTCGGGAGCAAGATGGGCTCTCAGGAGGCGGTCGATTTCCAGGGCCTGTTCCTCACCCACCAGGGATACGACCCCAAAACTGGAGGGCCGTCCGAACTCATTGGTCTGATATTCGGGTTGTTCGAGTGCAGCCGCTATAAGCGCGGCAATGACTTTCGCCTCCTGGTGGTTGACCTTGCCATCCCGTGTCGAGCCGGGGACGTGGAAAGCAATGACGTGCGGCCTCAGGCGGACGTGGCTTGCATCACGCAGGGTTTTGATGTCACCGTCGTAAGAAAGTTGGTTGCTGAACTGGATGATCTCGGTAACGCAACGAAAGTGCTCCACCAACCGGACCGTTTCCCCGAAGGATTGTCGCGCCAAATCGTAGACTGAGGTTTGGCCATCGTACAAATGAGCGTTCGGAATTCCTTGCAGGAACTGGTCGATCAAATTCTGAATAACGGCGGCCTCCTGTCCGACCGCGGAAGGGCTGACCTGTTCGTGGTCGCCGACCACCACCACGCTGTGACCCAGATAAAGCGCTACGAGGGCCATCACGTCGCTCTGGCTCGCTTCATCGATAATGACTACGTCGAAGCGCGACTTTGCCGGATCAAAGTTCTCGACCACTCGGGAGAGAGGCATGACCCAGACCGGAACGGCGCCCCAGCACTCGGTCATCTTGTGGGCGGCCTCCGCGCGCAAACGCGGCGCCCGTATGCCGGTGCCCTTGCCGATCTTTCTTATGGTGTCGAGCCAGCCGATGAGTGCTTGCCTTTGCGGTAGAGAGGTCCTCCGTGACTGAAACATCCAGGCGCGATTGTCAATGAGATCAATCGTTGTGGCCTGCAACTGGCTTACGGTGCGCTGTTATGGATGTCTGCAGGTCATCGATCGACACGCTCGCCCGGCGGTCCAGTTCGATCGTGGATCTGACGCCACGTCCAGGCTTGCGAGGCGTCTCCCGGAACGGTGGCGCCCGCGTGCGAGCCGTTGCGCGACCGAATTGCAGTGGCCCACCCGGGGGCCGCGGCTCTCAAGTTGTGCCAGCAGGATATTGCGACGTTGCAGGTTGCGTCGGAGCTCGTGCAGTTCCAGCAGCCGCGTGTAGCCTCGGCGGTAGGCCCTGGAATCCAACGATTCTACTGCCTCGCGGAGACTTGCGATCGCATGGGAATCTGGGAATGACCGAATCGCGACCTTGAGACGCTCACGCAACTCAGCAAGCTTCCGGTTAATCTCGATCCACTTCAGGTGGTCGCAGCGCGCCGCGAGGATGGGCGGTAGGGAGTCTTGCACCGCTCTTCGCAGTCCGACCAGCTCACCATCGTCTCCGACGACTACGGGCTGCTCCGACAGAAACTTGTCCCAAAGAAATCCTGCTTCTCTCAGCTCCTTCTCGGTCGGGCCCCAGATCTGGGAATGCCATGCCAGACAATCCCGAATCGGCCCACAAAACTGAATTGCGCCCTTTTCGATCTCTGTCCCCATCTCGAGCGAACTGCTAGCGCCCAATGGGGCCATTTGACGATCCCAGCGGGTGGCTAAGCTTCTTGCGCAGAAGCTTGACCCGTGAAAACTTACTGGCTGCCAGGAAATGATCGGGGAGTTTGGGCTCGATCACCATCGACCCGGGTCGTCTGAATGAACTGCTTCCAACGCCTGTGAGTCAGGAGGCTAAAGAAGCCCAAGCCACCTCCGCGTCCGCATATGGCCGTGGATCTCCGTTGCCGTTTGCTCGTGCTGCTCGAGGCTGCGACTCGTCTGCCAGGGTTGTTGCGTGCTGGATCAGGATCTCCTGCGCAGCCCGCCGCTTCGAGATGCACTTGCTCGACCAGGGCGAGCAGTTTCTCCCAAGTCTCTCGATGGGGACCACCGTTCTTTCCCGCGTAGAGGGCCGACAGTTTCCATCTCTCGCTGCTGGCAAGGACATCTACCGCCCGTTGGAGCTTGATTGCGATCTCGTTCAGAGACGTCTCGCGGAAGTCGGCCCACGGTCGCGCCGCCAAAGATCGGAACGAAATTCGTGGTTCCCCTGTTCCAGGCGGGCCCTTTCAAGAAGCAGTTCCTGGAAATCGGTTCGGAGACGGGAGTTCGTCGGGCGCCCGGCAGATGGCCCGATAATTCGCTCTCGACGTCTGGCGATATGGATCGATTGGTGGCATAGAGTTCCGCAAGTTCGCCACCGGAAAGCGGTAAGCTCGATATCGGCTTGCATTGGGCCGGGAATCCACCCATTGATCTCTGCCTCTCGTACGATTTTCCGCGCTGCCTCCGAGGGTGACCAGGCCTTTCCCCCAACCACGACGTCCCGGTACTCGTCGGAACGTGCATTCGCGAGTTGTTGGCGCAACTCCGTCAATCGGCCGAGCAGTTTTGCTCTTTCTTGTCTGAGTCCGTCGGCATCGAATTCGAGCGACTTCGCATCCGTCTTGGACAGCCGGTCAGCAATGGTACTGACCGCGCTCTCGAGTTGCATGCGACTGTCAAGATCGTTTTCGAGCAGACTTACAGCCAGGGAACGTAATTCGGGCACAATCTGGCTGCGAACCATTCGGAGCGCCTTCGTCGTGTGACTGGTGACGAGCACGCTCTTTCCTTCCGCGAGCAAGTGACCGATCAGATTTCCGATGGTGTACGTTTTTCCCGTACCGGGAGGTCCCTGAACGAGGACCCCGCCCGAATGCTCGAGCTGGCGCGCAATCCGGATCTGCTCCGGGATTGGCGGGCTTGCTGAGGAGGATCTCGGTGTCCTCAGGGAGTCGAGGGGCGAGGCCGTTCAGGACCTTCGACGATCGGGAGGAGGCGGTTCAAGACCCACGATATTCAGAAGCGACCACGGCAAGTCGTTGCGGCTGCGGAGATCTTCCAATACGGCCTCGATGGCGGCGGCAAAGCCGAGCGTCCGAGGGCGAAGAAACAGTACGGGCTGTCGTCCGATTCGGGGATCGTCGGTTTCCCCTTCGGGCGCACCCGACTCAACAAATTCACCCCGGGGAGAGAGTTGCACGACCAGGCGCTGGAGAAACGCCGAGGTGGGACCGTCGTCGAGCGGGGAGTAGCCTTGCTCCTCTAGTTCATCGCGGCATCGCCCGATGGCCCGGCCATCGACGTCTGGCATTGATTGGAATAGGGAGGAATAGAGTTCCACCGGATGTTCTGTTTCCGTCAGCGTAAACTCCGGGACCGAAGGGTTGAAGCTGAGTTGGAGCCGCTGCAGCAAGATGGGATGGCGTACCGTGCCCTCCGGCCGGCGCCAGCTGAGTATCCCGTCGCCCAGGACGATCTCCACGCGTTCGGCTTCGCGTTCCATGCGGCCGTAGAGCTCGTAGAAATCCTCAAAGATCTTCATCGCAGCCCGAGCCGGCTGCTCAGCATTCGCCCATTGGTTTCGTTGCATCTTCCACTGGTCGAGTGCCGCCACCCGTTTGGGATCAATTCCAAAACGCACGCGCGCAGTGCCGCCTGTGGACGTCTCGTTTCTGGACTCAAGGACGATACTTCCTTGAACGGATCTCTCCCAACCGGCTTCGAGCCACGGCTCGATCAGCGCAGGAGGAATTGGTGGATTGGTAAGTCTCGGGCGGGCAATCTTGAGTATGAAATCCAGAGTCCTGTCGCTCGGCCGACGACCCATCGTCCGTTTGCCCCGGGTGCCGACACCTCAGGGTTCGGGGAAGTCCCCTCCGGATCGAAGGATGGTCCGGTAGATCCTTCAGCCACAGCGTCCACAATTGTTCGCCAATGCGGCGCTTGACGGGATTTCGGTGCTCATTGAGCGCTTCCAGGTAACGGAAGACTCTCAGAAGCCGGTCCCGCCCAATACGGATTGTTTCACTGTCCATGAGCGCTCCACTGGGGCGGGGCTACACCATGCACTGGATTGCGGACTAAAGTGGCGGTAGGTCGCAACCTAGTAGATACACCCTAAAAGATACCATCGCGATCCCAAGGGTTGGTTAACGCAGACATTGCGGGGCACGCTCGAATGCTGCAAACATTCCAGCAAGGGGCACAGAAGTGCTTGCATAATCTCAACTTGAGCAACGTCTCAGTTATCGGGCGGGTTAAAAATGAGAGGTACATCAGGGTGGAATCCATCGGTCGCGGATCGGGTCACGCGTGCTCGAGGTCCAGCGGGAATATGAGGAGGGAAGGTTTAGCTCTTGCCGGTCGCTTGTGCCCCATTGTTCTCTGCTGGCTGATGGTCGGCGATTTTGTAACGCCCCCCATACGGCTTGACTGGTTGGGGAGAGCGACAGACTGGACATGAAGTGGTGTTGCGCACGCTGACGCTCCACTTGCCGACGAACTTGCCCCCGCCTTTGCATTCTGAAGTCATATATGGACTCTTTTCCAGATCCCGAAAATCCTATCTCTCGATGGTGCACCTGCCGAACAAACCGTTCCATTGGCGGAGGGCTATCTGGGGAGAATGCGGGTGGCCGACCGGAGTGTCGATTGTGCTAGAGCTTCAATAAGAAACCAAGAACAAGCAGCATCAGGCATAGACCGGAAAGGAACCAAAAATCCATGTCTGTTCCTTTGTAGGCTACAGCGGTTCGCTTGCTCGATCGCATGTGCTACCTGTTCCCCTGTCGCCGATCAGTGTCAGATAAAGCTAACGGCGGGGCAATGGCCCTCAGGTGGCGTTACCTAGGTGTAACTGAGGTAAGGGCTGAAATTCCTATAAATTTCCTGAAATCTGTCGAATGGGCCGCCTCTCGTCCGTCATACATTCAGGCGCACAAAGGCGCTCACAATTGTTCCCAAAGGAGAAAAGCTGATGCAATTCGCCCTGCTGATCTACGAATCACCAGAAGCTTTTGCGGCACGGAATAGCGACGAAACCGATCCCTACATCGGTGCGTGGCGGGCGTACTACAAGGCTCTCGTCGAGGCCGGCATCTACGTCGGTGGCGATCCACTGCAAGTGCCGGAGACTGGAACCACGGTGCGACTTAAGGAAGGAAAGCGGCGCGTACAGGATGGCCCCTTCGCGGATACCAAGGAGCAACTGGGGGGATTCACAATCCTGGAACTCCCCTCGCTTGACGCAGCGCTCGATTGGGCAGCGCGCTGCCCGGCGGCCTCGACCGGTGCTGTGGAGGTCCGTCCCCTTGCACCTGAATCCAAGCGCCGGGTCACGGGATGAGTGGAAGCGGTCAGGAGAGCACTCACCGGACGATCGAGCGGGTGGCTCGCGAGTCCTACGGTCGTCTGGTGGCATACCTTTCCTCGCACACGCGCGACGTGGCCAGCGCGGAGGACGCCCTCAGTAATGCGTTGGTAGCGGCACTCACGACTTGGCCGCGAGACGGCGTGCCACAAAATCCGGAGGCCTGGCTGCTGACGACGGCGCGCCACTCGTTTATCGATCTTGTGCGTCATCAGCAAGTAGCCGTAGCGAGCGAGCCCACTCTCCTGCTCCTCAGGGAGGAGCTCCAAGGAGGTGACCTTGTCGACGGAGTTTCCAGATGAACGGTTGAAACTGCTCTTCGTGTGTGCCCACCCGGCGATCGATCCGGCCATGCACACGCCGCTCATGCTCCAGACCGTTCTGGGCCTGGATGCCGCGCGCATTGCCCATGCCTTCCTGGTTTCACCCACGACGATGGGGCAGCGCCTGGTGCGTGCCAAGACGAAGATCCGCGACGGCGGTATTCAGTTCGAAGTCCCGCAAGAGCGTGAACTGCCGCAGCGGCTCGACGCAGTGCTGGAAGCTATTTACGCCGCCTTCGGAATCGGCTGGGATGACATGGCGGGCGTCGACCAGCGCGGCCGGGACCTGGCCGAGGAGGCGATCTGGCTCGCACGGGTCCTTCTGCAGCTAATGCCCAGGGAAGCTGAGGTTCGCGGTCTGCTGGCTCTCATGCTCCACTGCGAAGCCCGCAGACGCGGCGCGGCGAGGGCCGGACGGCCGGTACGTTCCTCTCTCGGAGCAGGACTCCCAGCAGTGGTCTCTTCCATTAATCGAAGAGGCGGAACGCCATCTCGCCGAAGCATCGAGTCGCGGTCGCACCGGCCGGTTTCAACTCGAGGCTGCGATTCAGTCGGTACATGCTGAGCGGGCGCGCAGCGGCCGGACTGAGTGGAATGCGATCATGCTGTTCTACGAACAGCTGATCCGCATATCGCCGACGCTCGGCACGCGAACTGGATACGCCGCGGCGGTGGCCGAAGCGAAGGGACCTGAAGCAGGGCTGGCGGTACTGGATGGGATCGACCCGGACGCTGTCTCCGCTTATCAGCCTTACTGGGCGGTTCGCGCTCACCTCTTGCAACGGCTAGGGAAAACATCTGAGGCCGTGGATGCTTTCGACCGGGCGATTGGCCTGGCCGAGGACCCGGCAGTGAGACAGTTCCTGCTCCAAAGGCGGGGCTGATTTTTTCCTGTCTGCTCCTGTCGAAATCGACCTCTCTTCACCCGTCACCCCTATAGAGGCGGCTTAGCGGTCAAGCTTCGCCACCCAGGAGGTGAACGATGTGTCCATTCTGTTTTGCAACCATGGGACTAGTCGTTGCCGGTGCGGTTTCTACCGGCGGACTGGCGGCGTTGGCCGTGAAAGTGTCTCGCAAAAAGAACGGAGCAGGAGAAATCGTCCCGAACTCAAACGAAAGGAGAAATCAAGATGTCAACGAGCACGATTGAAAATCCGAAAATAGTGTCGCGAGATGAATGGCTTGCGGCCCGCAAGAAACTATTGGCCAAGGAGAAGCGGCTCACGCGCGAGCGCGACGCTCTTGCTGCCGAACGCCGCCAGCTTGCCCTGGGTGAAAGTCGAAAAGAACTACATTTTCGATTCACCCGATGGCAAGAAGACTCTCGCCGACCTTTTCGACGGCAGGAGCCAGCTGATCGTTTATCACTTCATGTTCGGCCCGGAGTGGAACGAAGGCTGCCCGAGTTGCTCCTTCAACATGGATCACACGGATGGTGCGCTGGTGCATTTGGCGCAACGCGACGTCTCCTTTGCAGCGGTTTCACGAGCGCCCTTGTCCAAAATCGAAGCGTTCAAGAAGCGCATGGGCTGGCGATTTGCCTGGGTCTCGTCCTTCGGAACCGACTTCAACTACGACTACCGCGCATCATTCACCCAGGAGGAAATCGCCAAGGGCAAGGTCGAGTACAACTTCGACCTGGTGGAATTCCCAAGTGCGGAAGCTCCGGGAATCAGCGTCTTCTACAAGGACAGGAGTGGCATCATCTTCCACACTTATTCGGCCTATGCTCGGGGGACGGAAAATGTTGTGAATACGTACAACTATCTTGACCTCGTTCCCAAAGGCCGCGATGAAGATGCTCTGCCCTTCACCATGGCCTGGGTACGCCATCACGATCGCTACGCGGATGGCCACCTGGCCGATGCGGATAAGCCGTACTGGCCTAAGAATGCTCTGGCCACACGCTGAATGTTCGAGACTCCCACAAGCCGGCTCATGGCCTGTGTAACTAGGCCGACTCGGCGGGGGGCCGGGGGGCCGGCGAGGGAAAATTCTTCGGTGAAGTGGCCGGACGCGGCGATTGCATGGAGTCCCAGCCAATCAACATCCGTGTTTAGAACGGGTAAAACAGACGCCCCACGCATGTTACGACGACAGGGTCGCTAGTGCTTCGGCCAATACGAGGGTACCTCTTCCTATGTCCTCGGGCGAAGCGTATTCATCGGGCCGGTGGCTATATCCATTTCGGCAAGGGATAAATAACATTGCCACCGGCGCGGCGCGCGAGATGAAGAGCGAATCATGATAGGCACGACTCGTCATCGGAAGAAAGCTGAATCCATGGCTTTCGCACGCTCGCGAGAGCGCGGCGACAACCGCAGGTGCGCAGTCGGCAGGAGCATCGGCGTTCAATATTTCGGTACGGATCGCCACCTGCCTCTTTGCCGAAGTCTCCCGGCATGCCTCGTCCAGAGATCGCATTACGTTATCTCGGCGCTGAAGGCTTGTGTCACGAACGTCCACACTAAGACGCACCTTGGCTGGGATGCTGTTGACGGCACCTGGAAACACATCACAAATCCCAACCGTCGCGACGGTATCGACTGACCCGCTCGATCGGGCGGCTTGTTCGACGGCCAGTATCAATTCCGCAGCCGCACACAAGGCATCTCGCCGCTCCGGCATCAGGACGCCTCCAGCATGTCCTCCGGCCCCTTCAACCAGCACGCGTAGACTCGCCGGGGCGGCAATCCGTTCGACCACACCCAAGCTCTTTCCCTCGTGCTCGAGGAGAGGACCCTGCTCGATATGCAACTCCACAAACGCCTTGTAATAGCCGCTCGGCAGCCTTACCTGATGCAAGTCACCGTCCAGGCCCGCCTGCCCGCGAGCTTGGTTTAATGATGCACCTTGGTTGTCCGTCAGCTTTTCGGCATCTTCCGCGGAAAGACTACCCGACAGCAAGCGACTGCCCAGGCATCCGATGCCAAAGCGCGTTGGCTCTTCCGAAGTGAAGATCAGCAACTCGATCGAACGCTTCGGACGGAAGCCGGCACGCTGTAACGCGCGAATCGCTTCCAAGCCACCCAGCACACCCACGACGCCGTCATATTTTCCTGCATTCGGGATCGCATCGATGTGAGATCCCGTCCCCACCACCGGGGCCGCAGGGTCCGAGCCGATCCAGCGAGCAAAGGTATTACCGATGGCATCTACGCGGACCGCGAGCCCTGCCTCCTCACAGCGCGCCTTCATCCACGCGCGCGCTTTCAAGTCTGTGGGTGTAAAGACGATGCGAGTCACGGCAGGTGGTTCTGCATCCGAGAAGGAAGAGAGCGCGTCGATCTCAGAAATCAACCGTTCGAGATCGATAGCGACGTTCATCGCGGCGTACTGGCAAGGGGATGCCGATTCCAGTCCTTGTAGATGAGATATTTTGCAGGCACTTTGCCAATCGCGCCAAACCATTGCGGACACCACGGCCCCATCCAGATGAAATCACCCGCTTTTACCGGATACCAGGAATCGCCCAGCCGGTAGATGCCTCCACCCTCCAGCATCATCAATCCGTGTTCCATCATGTGCATTTCCACCATGCTCAGCGCGGCTCCGGGCTGGTACACCATGGTGTTGACCGCGAAATCAAAGTTCACCTCATCCGGCAGCAAACACTTCACTTGCAGATCGGGGTCGTCATTGAGGGGATGCGGAGAGACCGCATCCTCGCTGGAAATGATGACGCGTGGTGAAGCGACGGATTCCACCGCAATGTAACGCTTCTCGATCACAACAGTGCGGGCTGGCTTCTTAGCCATGACTCGGTGCGGGGAACCTTCCGGAAAATACGCGTACCCACCAACGCCCAACTCGCTTCGTGATCCCTCGACCTGCAAGGCGACTTCACCCTCCAATACAAAGATGAAGCGTTGCGCTTGCGTGCTTGCCAGTTCTCCACTCGCTTCGAATTCCGCAGTGTACTGGGTGAATGCCGCGCCAAGTGCGGGTCCGGCGTGCACGACAGCAGTGCAACCCTTCATGCCGGGCAAAGGCGTACGTACGAAAGTATCGGCTGTCACCAGCAGGTGGTTGCGCTGCTGCGAGCTTCGCGTTGCTCCAAGATTATGCACGATCCGTCCTTGTCTGAAATGCTGGTGTCACGGCCAACTGGTCGAGCAACTGCAGCCCGCATTCGATCGCTTTGGCCACGTCTTCTACTAAAACAGACTCCGCGGGATCGTGGCTTATCCCGCGCGGAGTGCGGAGAAAAATCATTGCCACGGGAACCTTCTCCGCCAGGATCATGGCATCATGTCCTGCTCCGCTTACCATGCGATAGGGCTTGCACCCGACTTTCCGAATCGCCTCTTCAATTTGCTGGCTCAGGAATGGGTCCATCGCCACCGCTTTTTGATTCAACTTTGTCTCACAGCGCACTGTGAGACTCCGTCTCTGGGCAATCTCTTCCGCTTGATGACTCAGGTCTTCGACCGCACGTATGCGAACGTCGTTCGCGCCATGCCGAACGTCCAGGCCCAGCCGCACTTCACCGGCAATCACGTTGGCCACTCCCGGCCTTGCTTCCACCATGCCTACGGTTGCGACCAATCCGGAAACGCCGCAAGCCAGTCTCTCGACTGCGCTAATCCACTCGGCCGCACCTGCGATTGCGTCGTAACGCTGGTCCATCGGCGTGGTTCCCGCATGATTCGAGCGGCCCGTAAACGTAACCTCCAATCGACTTTGCCCAGCAATCGCGTCGACCACTCCAAGGGGCAATCCTTTTTTCTCCAGGACAGGACCCTGTTCGATATGAAACTCCAAGTAGGCCAGAACGTCATTATTCAAGGCCGCTCGTCCCATCTCCGCAGGATTCAGCCCGAAGTCCTCAATCGCCCGGCGTACTGAAATGCCTTGCGAATCCGTCCGCGCAAGCAGTTCGTCATCCACACTACCCACCAACGCCCGGCTGCCGATAAAAGGCGTTCCAAATCGCACGCCCTCTTCTTCGGAGAAACCGACTACTTCAATTCCGTAAGGAAGGGTGCGTCCGTCCAGCCCCTGCAAAAGCGCTGCCGCCAGCACAACCCCGAGAATCCCGTCGTACGCTCCGGCGTTGGGAACCGTATCCAGATGGGAACCAACCAGGAGCCGCGCCGCCGCCGGTTTTGCGCGCCGGATAGAGTGCCCGAAGGTTCCCCGCCGCGTCGACTTGTACGGGAACGCCAAGCGGGCGGAGCCACTCAGCAATTTCTCGATGACAATCCCGCATGGGCGGAGACAAGAAGGTTCGCCGTGTACCGCCAGCGTCTTCAGAAAAAGATGCCAGCTTCTTGCACCGTGCCATCGATTGTTCCGCGAGACTTAGAATCTGACTGGTTGTTTGCACGCAATCCTGACCATTAGGCGAGATCCCCGGCCCATTTTGAACTTAAGTCTTGCGGATGACGCTTGCCGCAAGCCAGCCCACCACCACGAGTGCGACCAGCACCTGCCACCCATACCGGTTGCCATATGTTGCAACCGGATAGTGATTGCTCAGCATAATAAAGACGACGGGCAGAGCCAGGAACGTATTGTGTTTGGAGCGCAGCTTCGCCTGCGCCGCGAGTGACGCATCGAAATCCACACCGGCTGCGGCCGCTGCTATCATTTTCCTTTGCGCGGGGAGAATGCGTTCCCACACATTTGCCATCATGATCGTCCCCAAAATGGCGCCCACATGGATGTACGCTGCGCGGCCACTGAACACCCGCATCAATCCCCACGCCGCCACCGCGATCATCCCCAAAGCGCAAGTTGCAAACGTCGTCGGCGACTTGCTTAGTGTCGACCGCACTGCAGCGTCGTAAATGACCCATCCCGCCACGATCGCACCCAATCCGATCGCTATTCCGCTTCGCTTGGAAATGTCCGCCACATCGGGGTCGATAAGACCGCTCCCCAAGTAGTAGACGAGGACCAGCAGAACCATCCCGGCCAGCCACGTCACCAGAGCCTCCCAGCGAAACCAGTGGACCTGATCGGGCGTCACAGCCAGCGACTTCTGCTTCTCGACGGTATAAAACCCTCCGCTGTGAACCATCCACACTGTGGACGCCGTCTCCCCAGCAGATGCCGTTTTCTCAAGTTTTCCGAACTGACCGTCCAACCAGGTGAAATAGAACGTCTGCCCCACCCACATGATTGCCGCAAAGACGTGGATCCAGCGCACGCTAAGGTTCAACCACTCCCGAATGGCGGACGTCATCGATCAACTCCCACGGTAAGTGGTATACCCGTTTGCGCTCAACAACAGCGGGATATGAAACTGCGTATCACCTTCACGTGCCTGAAACGTAACTTCGACGATTGGATAAAGGCCCTCGACTTTCAATGTGCCAAAGTAGGTCGCTGTGTCAAACGCCAGGCGATACAATCCGGCTGTCAGCTCACCTTCCAGAAGCAACTGCGCACACCTGCCGTCTCTGTCGGTGCTTGCCGAGCCGAGCACGCGCCAATTGCCGGAAGCCTCTTGTCGCTCGAGTCGGACTGGCACATCGCACGCTGGCCTGCCGCGCATCAAGTCGAGTATGTGCGTCGAAATCCGCTTCATTCCAGGATCCACTTCTTCAACCGGATGTTCACAATCTTCCGTTGCTCTTCGACAGCTTCCTGAAGTTCGGTGGCCTCGTCATTCTGCAGGCGCCGCTTCAGAATTTCCAGAATTTCTGGCCCAGACTTTCCAGTCGCACATACGATGAATACCCGCTGGAACCGCCGCTCGTACTCTCGATTGCCCTCGGCCAAGGCGAGCCGGACTGAATCTCCAGCACCGCCAACCTTGCGCTGTTCTTCCTCCGACCAGGCTAGCGATTTTGCGGCCGCCTGCTGTGGGGGCTTCCGTTCGCCAATCCGTGGATGCTTCGAAAAGGCCTCCATCCAATCAGGGATCACCAGTCCACGCCAGATCTCGTCCGAAGCCGCCAGCAGGGACGCTTCATCCTTCAGCGGTCTCCGCTCTGCCACCTTGCCGAGCCCACGCGGTCGACCCGCAGCACGCCACAATCTCGCGCGCCGCTTCCTCCGCTGAAAGGCGGTTCCACCGCGCAAGCACATGGTTCATGCGTTGTTCCCGCTTGCGGCCAACTTCTCGAGAAATTCCGCAACCAGGTTTCCCGTCACCTGCGCACGGTAAGCTGCCGTTGAGCGAACATCATCGATGGGGCGGATCTCGCCACGAGCGGCTTCTCTCGCTTTAAGAATGAGCGCCTCATCGATGACCCTGCCCTCCACGACTTTCTCGGTGTTCAACAGACGCAACGGTACCGGCGCAACGCTTCCGACCGCAAGTCGCACGTCTGCCACCACACCTTCGTGGACCTGCGCAACAGCGGCGACGCAAACCTTGGAGATTGCCTGCGCGTTCCGAGCACCCACCTTGCGCGCGTACGAAAAGTAACCGGCGACGCTTCGGGGCAAACATACTGCACGAATCAGTTCATGCGGTGTAAGTTGCGTCCGTTTGTAGCCCGTGTGAAAATCCACGTAGCGCACGCGCCGGTCACCGTGAGCCGAGACCAGAATCAAATCCGCCTTATACACTAACAGTGGCGGCAACGAGTCGGCGGCGGGCGACGCATTGGCGATATTGCCTCCCAGCGTCCCCCGATTTTGGTTCGCGATGCTGCCCGTCCATCGTGCTGCGCTCGCCAGCAACGGGAACTCACGCTTCACTACGTCATGCTTGCGTAGATCCGTATACGTGCTACCCGCGCCGATGCGGACTTCTTTGTCATTCACCTCGATGAAGCGCAACTCAGGCAGATTCCAGAGGCTGACCAATTTTTGTGCTACCAGCTTACCGGCAGCAAATTGCACCATCACGTCAGTTCCACCGGCAATCGGTAGCCAGATACCCGGTTGCGCGGCTAGTAGTGACACCGCATCCCGCAAACTCCCGGGCGCCACCAGTTCGTAATCGGCGGGATCCGATCTCATCTCGCGGAGCCTCGACCGGCCACCTCGGCTACTGCTTCCAGAATCTGTGTGTAGCCCGTACAACGGCAGAGATTCCCGGAGAGCCCTTCGCGGATTTCCTCCAGCGACGGTTGTGGCTTCTCGTTCAGCAATTGACAGGCAGCCAAAATCATTCCCGGCGTGCAGATTCCGCACTGCGCGCCCCCGCATTTCAGGAACGCATCCTGTAAGCCGTGCAGAAGCGGCCCCTCGGCGAGCCCTTCGATGGTAGTGATCCTGACTCCATGAGCATGCAGAATCGGTACCAGGCAGCTGTTGACCAGCACACCATCCATGAGCACTGAACACGACCCGCACTCGCCCTCGCCACATCCCTCCTTTGTACCCGTTAATCCCAATTGCCTGCGCAATACGTCCAATAATCTTTCCATCGGGTACACACGCAGATTCCGCGGCTCGCCGTTGACGGTCAATGAAACCTCGCACTGCACTCGAGAAGTGTTCACTGAGCCTCGTTTGACGGTTGGAACTCCCGATGACCCGGAGAGGACGTTGCCATGGCTTCGAAAAGATTCTCAGGCAGCACCGGTATCGAGTCGATCTTTACACCAAGCGCATCCTCAATGGCATTCACGATCGCCGGAGCAGGACCATCCATCGGCAACTCGCCGATCCCCTTCGCCCCAAACGCTCCGTATTGGTTTCCGAGTTCCTCGAAGTAAACCCGAATCGGAGGTAGGTCTGCGGACGTTGGCATGATGTAATTGGTCATCTGTCCGTTTTGCATGCGCCCGTTCTGCCAGACCACGTTCTCATACAAGGCAAATCCGATTCCTTGCGCGACGCCTCCTATGATCTGCCCGCGCGCCAGCACCGGATGCAAGACTCGGCCAACTTCCTGCAGAGCTACAAAGTCGTCGACCGTCACGCTGTAAGTCGTCAGATCTACAGTCACCTCTGCAATGTACACGGCCCAGGCAAATGCGGCGTACGCTTCTCCGCGATACTTTTCGTCATCCCAGAAGACACCAGCGGGCTGACGATATCGAGCCCTCGACAGTAACTGCCCATGCTTTGCAACGTATTTGCTGCATGCCTCACGAAACTCCTGCCGCGAATATCCGTGGCGCAGCAAGCCGCACGCGGTTAACGTCTGGCGAACTCCGAGAGCCGCAGACTGCACCAGTTTGCCGACCACCATCACAGTGCGGGACGCCACAGTTGGCCCACTGTTCGGCACCTGACTGGTGTCTGGCTGAACCATCTCAACGTCCTCGAAGGACAGACTCAGTTCCTCCGCAGCAATCTGGCAAAGTACCGTCTTCGTGCCTTGCCCAAACTCTGTGCTCGAAACCAGCACTTGCACCCGTCCATCTGCGGTTCCTGCTACGGCGACCTCGGAACTCAGATTGCGCTCTCCTGAGCCCGTGAAGCCCGCACCATGAAGAAACGTGGCAATGCCAATTCCCTTCTTGCGGGTGCTCGACTCGTTTTCCTTTCGGAAGCTATCTCTCTTGGTGCGGTAATCCGCAAGTGCCAGGCCACGATCCAGAAGTTGCTCCAGGTCGATTGCCTCACGGATCGTTTGCTCTGTAATGGTCGTTTGCCCGGTCGTCAGGAAATTCCGCCGGCGAACTTCAGCGGGAGAAATGCCTACGGTCGCAGCGATGCGATCCATATGGCGCTCCATCGCAAATATGCTCTGCGGGGCGCCGAATCCTCGAAACGCCCCGTGGGGCGGCGCATTCGTGGCCACTGCCTTCGCACGGATCCGCACATGCGGCCAATAATATGGACCACCCGCATGGATCGTTCCCCGCGACAACACCACCGGGGAAAGCGTGGTATACGCCCCGCCGTCCACGGTGAATTCAATTTCACCGCCCAGAATCTTTCCGTCTTTGCTGACGGCTGTCCGGTGCCGGGTCCGGGATGGATGCCGCTTCGTCGTAGCCGCCATGTCCTCCATGCGGTCATAGATGATTTTCACCGGACGTCCTGACTTCATCGCCAGCAATGCGGCATGTCCCGCAATCATCGAGGGATATTCTTCTTTCCCGCCGAAGGCACCACCCGTTTCCGTTTGCACCACGCGAACTTTATTTTCCGGCAACTTACACAATTTCATCAGCGCCCGGTGAACATAATAGGGACATTGCATCGAACCCCACACGGTGATCCCATGCTCCTGATCAAAACTCGCAATCACTCCGTTGTTCTCGATGTATAGCTGCTCCTGAGCACCGGTGAAATATTCACCTTCAACGATGAAATCAGCCTTCGCCCACACACTGTCGACATCGCCTTTTTCGAGTCGATAGGTTTTGAAAGTGTTGTCAGTCCCGTGAATAATCTCCTTGCACTGCTCGCTTTCTTCCATGCTGAACAAAGCGGGCATTGGGTCGTACTCGACCGTGACCGCCGCCACTGCTTTGGAAAGTGCATGCCGGTCAGCATGGGCCAGCAACAGGATCGGCTCCTCGGGGTGATTGACGACTCCATCCGCCAGGCATGGCTGGTCGTCCACAATCAATGCGATGCAGTTTTGTCCTGGCACATCCTTGGCAGACACGATCACAAACTCATCCCACCGGATGCCGGGGTCAAAGGTGATCTTTTTGATTCTGCCGCGCGGAATACTGCTCCGCACAGTCGCGCCGTAAATCATGTTCGGCAACGTCTTGTCGTCAATGTACAGGGCCCTCCCGGTAACTTTGTCCCGTCCTTCCTTCCGAGGGACAGACATTCCGACGATGTGCTCACTTTTCACGATATTCATCGGCGGAACTCTCGCCCAATCGCCTCTCCCGGAAACTCTCCGGAATCAAATACTAGCTTGCCCCGCACATATGTCTTCTTTACAGTCCCACGCAGCGTTTCGCCCAGATAAGGCGACATGGCGTGACGATAATGGAGTCGATCCTCACTCACGGTGAACTCATCGTCCGGATCAAACACGACCAGGTCCGCATCATATCCGGCTGCAAGTCTTCCCTTTCGACCGTCACAGCCTGCTAACTGGGCCGGTTGTTCTGCCATCCATCGCGCAATGTCTGTGAGTGAAAAGCCTCTACTATGCGCGTCGGTCCAGACCACTGCCAGAGCGAGTGAGAGACTCGAAATGCCGCCCCATGCAGTTCGGAAATTGCCTTCGTCCAGTCGCTTCAATTCGGGCGGACACGGCGAGTGGTCTGTCGCCACTAAGTCGATCACCGAGTCCCGCAATCCCTGCCACAGGCGCTCGCGGTTCTCCCGGCTTCGAATCGGCGGTGCACATTTGCAGAGCGTCGCGCCGTCGGCAATCGTCTCCGCTACCAGATGTAGATAATGTGGACACGTTTCCACGCTCACCGGCAGCCCCTCGACCCGGGCAGCCTCCAAGTCACCTAGCGCCTTCCCCGTTGCGAGATGCACGATGTGGAGTCGAAATCCATATTCCCGGGACAACGAAAGCATCATCTGGATCGCCGAGCGTTCAGCATCATCCGGTCGGGATTCCAGGTAGGTCGCATACTTGGTCCAGTCCGCCTCCTCCAAACGTTTCGTCGCCGCATCGACCGGACCAGGAAGTTCTGCATGGACCAGCAACGGCAGGCCAGTTCTCGCCACGTGTGGTAGTGCCAGCCGCAACTCCTGCTCGCCAACCTTTGAGAAGCTTTCGACTCCTGGGTGTGTCAGAAAGCACTTGAACCCGAGCACGCCTTTCTCGGCAATCATTTCAATGTCTTCTGGATTTCCCTCGACTACCCCTCCCCACGCCGCCCAATCGACTCGACATTTCCCTTCTGCTGCGCGGCGCTTTGCCTCGAGCGCGGCCACATTGGTGGTGGCGGGCAAACAATTCAGGGGCATATCAACCAGCATCGTGTATCCCCCCGCTGCCGCCGCCCGTGTGGCCGTCTGGAACCCTTCCCACTCGGTGCGACCAGGCTCATTCACATGTACATGAGAATCGATGAGCCCCGGCAATAAGGCCGCGTTCCCGAAATCATGCCTGGCAGCGCCACTAGGTATGTCAGTCGTCGGGACTACGCTGAGGATATGCTCTCCCTCCACCAGGACCGCTCTCGCCTGGACGCCTTCCGGTGTCACCACCCGGCGTGAAAGAAAAGCCTGCAAGGTCAAAATCCGCGCTCCGATTCCGTGAACTGCGAGGTGGAAAAGCCTATCTGGAAGTTTCGCCCTTTTCAATCGCCCTTCCAGGCGGATTTGACGAATGCGATGCGGCGTCATCGAGCAATGCAGTTCCGATAAAACCTTGAGAGAGAAGCGGGCTGCCGGGGAACATCGTGGAGATTCTTGAATACGATGTCATCCGGTCTTGTCTTTGTTGGGCTGGTGTCGCACCTTCAATCCGGCTGTTCCTTCTTTGCCGGAGATATCGGTCAGCAACTGATCGAGTCGTGTCGCAGCGGCCCGGAGAGCTTGGGCTTCCTCGTCCGTGACACGCTTCCGTTGGGTCTGCTCGTCCGTCGCTGCGTCAGTTAACAACTGCTCAAGGCGCCCCACAGCGTTCTGAAGCCTTTGAAGTTCCTCGTTCGTGGCACGCCTGCCTTGGGCTTGTTCATCGGCCTCGAAGAACTCCGCTATGCGATCCTTGACTGCGCGCTCGCGATCCTGGTTGTCATCGTTACTCATGAGGCCCACTGCAAACTACATCGATAATAAGAGTGAACGAGGCTGGCGGCAATGTGAGAGGTACGCAGTCTGGAACGAATTCAGGATGTTCCCTTCCGCTGGACCTCAGCAGATTGTGGCCATGACCCGGGGGGTCAGCGGTATGCGGAAGCCTGGATGGTGTACAACTCCGAGTACTGCCCACTCTTTGCCATGAGCTCCTCATGCGTACCGACTTCCACGAGGCGAGCCCCATCGAGCACGACGATAAGATCAGCCATACGGACTGTCGAGAAACGGTGGGAGACGAGGATCGTGATGCGTCCGCCCGCGCCCATGCCGCGCGCCGCGGCGGCGTAACGCTCAAACAGCGCATGTTCAGTCTCCGCGTCCAGCGCAGCAGTCGGTTCGTCGAGGACCAGGAGCAGTGGCTGATCACGCATGAAGCCACGCGCCAGCGCAAGCTTCTGCCACTGGCCAAACGATAGCTCGACTCCGGAAGGCCACGTGGGACCGAGTTGCGTGTCGAGGCCCGTGGTCATACGCGCGACAACGTCGCCGGCGCCGGCGCGATCGACAGCCGCGAGCACGGCGCCTTCGTCGTCCAGTCGGGGAAGATCTCCCAAACCGACGGAGTGCCCGAGCCGGAATTCGAAACGGAAGAAATCCTGGAACGCGCCGGCCAAACATGCGCGCCATTCGCCTGCGCGCACACGTGCCAGCGGTGTATCCTCCACAAAGATTGAACCAGAGGACGGTTCGTACATTTTCGCGAGCAACTTGACCAGTGTCGTCTTGCCGGCACCATTCTCGCCGACGATCGCGACCACCGCACCCGCGGGCAGATTCAGGGACACATCATCCAGCACAACGCGGGATGTGCCGGGGTAGGCAAATGATACGTGTTCGAGCCGGATGCCCCGTTGCAGTGCTAATGGCACTGGCAGATCCCCAGACGCTGCGACGGAAAAGGCGTAATCCTCCAGCCACGCCAGTCGACGCGAACCATCCATCCAGAATCCACGCAGGAATCCAATCTCACCCACGGTAGCCCCGATATAGGCCGACAGTCGCGCCCCGGCGGCCAGCACCAGCAGCACAGCAGCGGCGGGAGCACGAAGTCGGGACGAGACAAATACGATCGCGGCGACATACGCGCAGCCGAATATCGTCCAGGCTAACGCGTGCCACCACGCCGAGCCCCAACGAGCGTTTGCCACCGGCCCGTACCACCGCTCCCACGCCGCGCGCCGATGGGTAACGAGGCGTTCTCCGATGCCGGTGACCCGCACTTCCTTGCCTGGTGAGGCAGTGGTGGCAATCGTGAACAGATGACGGGCCAGCCGATGGGTTTGTGCCCCGCGCTCTTGCGCAGATCTCTCAACCTCAGGTCGCCAAGTCGACGTCAAAACGGTCGGAATTGCGAACACCACGAGCAGGATAAGCAGTGGGTGAACCGAAGTCAGCAATGCCATCGTCACGCCCAGGCGCAGAATCCACCCCAGCGTGGAAAATACGGACATGTACATGTGGTCCAACACGAACACCTGATTGCGGAGCATGAACAGCCGATCGAGATATTCAGGGCGTTCCTGGTGCGCGACCGTCGCAATCGATGCCTGCAACTGCGCAACGTGCGACTCGAGCGCGATCGTCACCTTGTCGCGGAAGCGTCGCTGCACGCGCGTGCTCACCGTGCGTAGAAACCAGGTGGCGGCGGTCGACACGCCCAGGCCAATCGCCGCTCCTTGCACCATGCCGGGTCGGTGCTCCAGAACGCCTTTGCCAAGCAGCATCAGCCACAACGCGAGCAGCGCATCGGGCAGAGCGGCAAGCTGCGATAACGCGAATGAGGCCACCATCAAACGCGGCTCATGGCGATATCCCAGCTTGCACAAACGCCACATCGATAACAATGCTGGAGGCAGCGGATCGATCACGCCGTTGCGATCAGGAGAGGACGTCATAGGTCTTCCCTTCTTCCTCGTCCTGTAAGTTGAAACGCTGCGCCTGGAGATCGAACATCGTCCAATAGCGGCCGGAGAGCGCCAACAGTTCGTCATGCGTGCCGAGTTCGATGACCCGTCCGTGCTCCAGCACGCAGATGCGATCGGCGTGGCGAACCGTGGAGAAGCGATGCGAGATCAGAATAGTCGTGCAATGTCTTGTTGCAGCGAGCAATCGATCGAAGATCTCCGCTTCCCCGCGCACGTCGAGTTGTGCGGTCGGTTCGTCGAGCAACACAACGCCGGCGCCGAGCTTGACAGCCGCCAGAGCCCGGGCGAGTGCGATGCGCTGCCATTGGCCTCCCGACAGGTCGGTGCCGCCCTCATACGCGCGGGCCAGTACAGTGTCCAGCGCAGCCAGGTTTGTTGCTCCCGCCGACTCAAGCGCGGCGCGCACGACCTCGTCCGGCGCGCCCGCCGGCGCTACGTTCTCGCGCAGCGATAGTTCGAGTCGGATGAAGTCCTGGAATACCGCCGCAACCCGCGCACGCCACGATGCGAGATCGAGTTCACGAATGTCGATCCCGTCGATCTCAATCGCACCGGACTGCGGATCGTACAAACGGCACAGCAGCTTGGCTATGGTTGTCTTGCCGGCGCCGTTCTGGCCAACGATGGCGAGCGACGAGCCTGCGGGAATTGTAAGATCGAAGTGTTCCAACACAGGTGCCCCAACCCTGCCAGGTGTCGAGGCGGCCGGAGGGTAGGCGAACGTGACATCGCGGAGACGAATTTCGCGCGCAGGTTTCTTGCCGGCGGGGCTGTGACCTGAGCTCAATGCGCCAGCAAGAGGCATCACGGTCTCGAGCCTTTGCACCGCGGCAACCGGGGCAGCCGCTCCGTCCAGCGCCCAACTGAATCCGCCAAACGCAATCATCGACACGCCGATGGCACTCTGCACGTAGACGACTGCTTCCCCGAGACTGACGCGGCCGCTGGCGGCGGCACTTGCCAATAGCCAGAACACCACGATGTTCGCGGAGATGACGATCAACATGCTCCAGATAACAGGACGCTCGCGCAGACGGGTGGCTGCATACTGAAGCTGGTGCAGTCGAGTCCGTCGGGCGATGAATCGGTCGATGGTCCAACCGGCCAGACCGAACAGACGCAGCTCCTTGCTTGCGGGAGGGTCCACCGCGAGCCGATAGGCGTAGTCTGCATCGCGCTGCGCTCCGCGTACCTCTTCGGTGTTGCGGTCGTGCCAAATCGCACTCTCTCGCAGAAGCCAGTGCGTCGCCAGCCAGGCGCCCGCCAGCAGGATCGCTGCCCACCACGCGTATCGCGCGAGGATCACAGCGGAAGCTACACCACCGATCATCTCAACCATGCCCGCCGCGACGAAATCCATGGAGATCGACAACGGCGGTCCAGTCATTCCGAGGTCAAAGTCGCGTGCCACCGTGAGGTCGCTGGTGAGCGCGGGATCCTCGAGGTGTCCCATGCCGGGCGGACGCACGCAGGCCTCAGTCAACCGATCGTAGAGCCAAGCGGCGGTACGGTCGCCGAGACTGGTGCTAAGCGCCTGGTGAATCGGACTGAGCACCTGGAGCAGCACGAAGATCGCGCCGGCAAACGCGAGTGGCCCGATGAGAGAATGGCTGTGCTGCACAGCACCGACCAGCACGCCCATCGCGATGGCAAATGCCGCAGGAAGGATTCCTCTGAGCAGGAGAGTCGCCCACCAGGCAGCAGCCAGGCCGCGGTCAGCCTTCGGCAGGACACTGAAGAACTTCCATTCCTTGCGCGCGGTCAGCAATTGAAGCACGCCTGCATTTTGCCACAACCAGAGGATGGGCCCCTGCTCGTTCGACTCGTCGAGCGACTGCGCTTCGCCTTGAGGTTGACAAGTCGGTAATCCCTTACTCACTTCTTGCTGGCAAGTCCTCCGTTTTTTGGCCAGAGCGCGAGGAGGACCCACTGGCAGACAAGTGCTCGCTCTACGCTCGAACAACTGCCTACAGCTGTCAAGATATACAGATTACGCTGTATGGAAGGATTCCACCTCGACCCGTAATCTATGGAAGCAACCCCGTGCTAGGGATCGTTCGAAAGGTCGGGTTCTCTCCGGTACACCGACATTCTACTGGCACGGGGTTTTTGCATTCTGAACTGCTGGATTACATCTATCCTTTGCCCGCCGAAGGTGCTGCTGTAGCTTCTTGGAGCGTCTAGCCTCAGCAAACAGTGGAGACTCTCAGTGGGCACCAAGAAAGCTCTCGGGGAAGGAATACAGGGTGCTAGACCTGAAAGGGCGCGATCAACCTCGAAGCTCAACGAGCCGAGGAGACTGGAAGGTTGGCGGCAAATCTCAGCTTTTCTTGGCCAGCCAATCTCAGTTGCCCAACGCTGGGCCAAGTCGGGTATGCCGGTAACTCACGACGGGTGTCGTGTGCATGGCTTCGTCGAGGAACTGAACCGATGGCTGGGCCGAGAGTCCGCTGGCGAACCTGTCAAGATAACCACAAGCACTTCGGATCTCACAGCCGAGCTGAAGCGCGTTCATTCGAAAGGAGGCTGGGAGAACATCCAAAAGAAAGCACGGATAGTGTGTTTGTCGCCGATAGGACGCGGATCACTGAGCTTCGGCGTCCCAGTCCTTCAATTGCCGCTGCACAATGCCATAGCAATCACATGACGCATCTTCGAGTTTTTTCCTGTCCAGAATAGTGACGCTTCCGCGCGTGTAAGAGATCAGTCCCGCCTTTTGCAGAATACCGGCTGACACTGTGACGCTGGAGCGTCGTGCCCCGAGCATCTGACCCAGGAATTCCTGTGTGAGGGGAAGGTTGTCCGAGAGAACCCGATCCTGGCTCATCAGAATCCATCTCGCCAATCTTTCCTCTACATCGTGTAGGCGGTTGCACGCTGCAATCTGCGTGGTCTGCATGGCGAGCCTGTGGGCGAAACGATGCAACTCCTCGACCAGCTCCGGACAATCCCGCATAAGCTTCCGGAGATCTTGGGCACTACATCTGTAAGCCTCGGCGTCGCCCTGTGTTACGACGCGGGTGGGGCTGCTGTGGTAACCGACGAGCAGCGGTAAGCCAGTGAAGCCCTCTTTTCCAATCAGCCCAACCTCGATACTCTTCCCGTCAGGCTGAACTGCGAGAACCGAGATCAATCCCGAATTTACAAAGTAGCCAGACTTAATGGTCTCTCCGGCCTCATAAAGAACCTGATGAAGTTTGAGACGCACCATTTCCAGCTTGGACAGCACTTCTTTCCATTCTTTGCTGGACAGGCTCAGCAGGATTGCATTGCCGACATGGTTCCCGTCACCATCAACTTGAGGCTTGCCGGAGTGCAGACGTACCGAAGGCCTTTTCGCCATAACGGCTCCTTGCGCAGCGTAATCGCTGTCTGATTTCGCAAGGAACCGACGCCCAACGGGCGCGGCGGAGGGTTGCTAGAAGAGACGATTCCATTGTACGCCTCAGCCAGCACAATTACGTGCGCCACCGCACTTTGATATGTCTGGGAGAGGTCAGAATGGGCGCGATGGCGTAGTTCTTACACTTCGATTCAATCAGGCTGTGCCCGCAAAACCCTGTCTTTATCTCTCGCGATAGCCATCAGTCCCACAGAACACGCCCTTTAGCCGGAAATCATGCGAGAATGCACTTTGGAATCCGAGAAACGTTACGTGTGCTCTACCCGGCGAAATGTGAGATTAATTCTAGGACGTGTCACGCCTGCTTGTTTGGGCACCTCGTGTTTGAAGTGCCTTTGCGTATCCCCAGCCATGATCACGAGACTGCCATGGGGTAAGGGCTGCGAATAGACCACGGCTCCGTTTTCCCCTCTAAGCCGAAACAGCCGCTCCGAGCCCAGACTGACCGATGCTATGACAGGACCCATTTCCGGTTCGTTGTCAGCGTGGAGGCCAACGCTGTCCTTTCCGTCGCGGTACAGATTGCATAGAACGGCGTTGTAGCCTTTGGTCGGCAAGAACAAGTTCTCATACACCGTAATTGGTGTGGCATCTTCGACGCGCTGCTTCAAAGAAAGCAGTTCATCGATCCAGGGGATAGGCCGATAGTCCCGCCGCGAATACGTGTAGTGCGTTCCCGGGTCCCCATAATAAGCTTCGTCCCTGGGCACGGCAGAGCCGAATGCGGTCTTGTGTCGTTGCCAAGCGCACTTGGACAGGAGGACGTCGAAGAACTCGCTTGCCGCACTTGCGTCCAGAAATTGAGAGTCGTAATAGATCTCAGCGCCAGGCAACGGGATTTGTATAAGAGCCATGACGAACCGGGGATGTCGATAATTTATCAACGACCTTCGCACTCGCACCACAGTTCCCCCGTCGACGGGGCAAGGAAAAGCAGAGACATATCGAGAAACTACAAGGGCGCTTTGCGGGTCAACGGTTCCAGTTTGGGAGGTCTGCGGCCGTGCCGAGCTGCTTCCAGCACAGGAATATAGCCAAGCTGCTTGCCCGATTGAACGCAGCGGAGCATAAGTCCACCGCGGCTCATGTCTCCACGGCCGACAAATTCGGCTGGAAAGACCAGCCGCTGTCCAAAGATATGGAGCAGCGGCTCCACATATTTTGGAGTTGCAATGCTGCCCAGGAGGACGATCTCGCAGCTCATGCCCAGAGCTTCGGACAGGGCTTGGGCGTCACGGTCGAGCGGCACCCGGTACCGCGCATCCGTGGGATCCACGCTGCCTGCGGAAATCTCCCGCAGCCGATCTAGTGTAATGAGAGTGTCCGGCCCGACCAATCCACCACTAGCAGTGATGACCAATGCACCGGCCAAGCCTGGTGGTACATGGGCAAACCGTCGGGCATAGGCCAGTTTGCCACGAAAGTAAAGGCTACTGATGAAACTGAACAGCTCGCCCAGGGGCACGCCGTTCTGGCGCAAACGTCGAGCCATCTCGGAAGTGGCGCTATCGCGCATGATGGCCCCGGCGCGAATTCCAGCAATGCTGGCGGGCGACAGAAGAAACATCCTCTGCGGATCAGACTGGCGCGAAGAGGTTTTCTCAACCCAACCACTCTTTAGATCATTGGCTCGAATCATTGCCATACATGTCGCAATCTCCGTTGCTCCTACGACGAGCCTTGGGGACAGGGCGTGCGGCTCGGACGCTTCTGCTGGCTTTGCAAACACTTCCCGCCGGTGTTAGGCACTCACGCATCCAGACACCGATACCGGAGGTGGCTGGACTCCGTTGGAACTCTTTAGGAGTGCAGCAACGGCTCATCGGTGACAGCGACATCCGGACCAGGATGAACCAGTACGGGATGCGGCCGGACAAGTGAGGTATAAGTTGCGTTCGCTCACAGCACGAGCCGAAAGAGAGGAGATCAGAGTAGAGAACCCTGCCTACCCTCCAATTGACCAGGTTCACTTCCTACCCTAGGCTCCGGCCTCAGCTTCATCCGTGACTCGTGTCACGGGTCATTTCGGGCAAGTACCTCGAGGGGCACTCGAACGAGGTCGCTACCTGCCGCGCAATCACAATTCCTGGTGGGCTGGGTTGCCGGACGTCGACACGACCTCTCCTGAGCTTGTTAGTCAATAAATGCTTCCAACAAAGCGGTAACGACACAAGTAGTCGAGTACGGTACGCAATGATTTCCAATGTGGAACCGAGCAGACGTTACCTAAGGTCACGTCCTTATGTAACACCCGTCACAGACTTGTATGTCAAATCGTCGCATGATGCTCACTGATGTCTCGCCTAATCCTCCATGTACGGACAAGAACAATCGAGACATTAAGAAATATAAAGCAAAGTAATTAGAGGCGGTCGTTTGTCGTTTACCACTGTCATAGCCTCCCCCCAAGGCCATAAGTTGTAAGAAATAGTGCTCCCCCGTAATTAAGAAATAAGGCTCCGTAAATAGCAAGTAGCAGGTCCCTTCGGTGGTCTGTCGAACGAGACGGACTGCTTTGTGACTGAGGAAACGCTTGCTCAATCTGGTTGGCGATAAATCCGGGATTCATAGCAATGAGGAGACTCACTTTATGAGTAGAAAAACAGCAGTGTTCCTGCTGTTGCTCACCGCCATTTTAGCGACGATGACAACCGCACAGACCAAGACAAAACCCGCCACAAACAACAAGACCTACGATTACCTGCTCCCCAAGAACAAACCTCAGAACGAAATGACCATGAGGATGCGGGGCACCACCATGGCGCAACGCAAAGCCGCTGCCGCTGCTGCTGCTAAGCGGCGCGCCGCTACGCACACGGCACCCAAACCGCAAAGCAAGATGACGTCAAATGTGGTTGGATTCGCCGGGGCGCAAGCTCTAGCCGCACCAGCCGCTTCCGTACTGGCTGCACCTGCCGTTACTCTTGACGAAGTGTATTTCGGGAATCACCCGAACTACGCTAACAGCCCACTGCCCATCATCACTGGGGTAGATGCTTTGGGCAACGCGACGAGCGTTGCTCCCGGTACAGGCATCCGGAAATTCGTAAACACACTACCGGGCCTGAATGCTGCAAACGATCTCGGACAGCAGATTCCTGTCGCCGTGCCGGATACCACCACGTTTCCCGGCTCCGACTATTACGAAATCGCGGTAACGCAGTACCAAGAGAAGATGCACACCGACCTGCCGCCGACCAAGCTGCGCGGCTATTGCCAACTCATCAATGGCGCGTGTGCACCTGGGCAGCCTCAGTACTTGGGCCCTCTAATTGTTGCCCAAAAAGATCGACCAACCCGCATTAAGTTCGTCAACATGCTGCCCATTGGCACCGGGGGCGACCTTTTTATTCCTGTGGACAAAACCGTGATGGGCGCTGGTCTGGGTCCAGACGGCGTGAGTCCCTATCTGGAAAACCGTGCCACCCTGCACCTGCATGGCGGCAACACTCCGTGGATTAGTGACGGGACGCCGCACCAATGGACAGTCCCTGCTGGTGATTCTTCCACCACGTATCCCAAGGGCGTCAGCACGCAATACGTTCCCGACATGTTCTTTGACGCCACCGGGAATGTAGTTCCCGTCCCGAAATGTGATGCGGTCACCACGACCAATTGCTGGCCGGGTCAAGTCCCAGGCCGGGTTGAGCAATAACCCCGGTCCGGGTGCCATGACGTTTTATTACACCAACCAGCAAAGCGCTCGCCTGATGTTTTACCACGACCACGCTTATGGCATTACCCGCCTGAACGTGTACGCTGGTGAAGCGGCTGGCTACTTGCTGCAAGACCCCGTTGAACAGGCTCTGGTAGCGAGCGGCGTTATTCCCGCCGACCAGATTCCCCTTGTCATTCAGGACAAGACCTTTGTTCCGCCGAATCCGGTGTCCGCACCGATTTACAGCATTGGTATTCTGGCTTCGGGCTCCAACTACAACCCACTCACTACTACAGTTAGCTTCGTGAATGGCGTTTGCACGACCCTGCCAACTGCCGTCGCCGCAGTGGGTAACACCACCAACGGCTTCGGACTTGTGATACCGAACGGCGTTACAGGTATCACCTTAACGAGCGGTGGGGACTGTTCCGTTCCACCCGATGTGGTCATCGCTGATTCCAGTGTTCCAGCGGGCAGTGGCGCAGCCGCCTTTGCCGCATTGGCTACGCTAGCGCAGCAAGACCCGACTTGGGATGTTGCCAAATGGGGCGGCGAGGGCAACCTCTGGTACCCACACGTCTATACGACGAACCAGTGGCCTGACAACCCCGATGGTAGCTCGATGAACGCCATGGGACGTTGGGACTACGGAATGTGGTTCTGGCCCCCGATGACGCTCAGCAAAGCACCTGGCGACGGCGGTTTGGTGCATGGACAGATTCCATGCCCCTCAGCAGCCGTGCCAGTAGCGAAATTGCCCCGGCTTCCCGAATCCACTGAATCCCGATGTGGCGACGGGCAGCATCGCGTCCTTGACGCCAGAAGCGTTCATGGATACACCTGTTGTCAACGGCACTGCATATCCGACCACGACGGTTCAACCGAAAGCTTATCGCCTTCGGATTCTGAACGCCGCCAACGACCGGAGTCTCAACCTGTCGTTGTTCAAGGCTGATCCTACGGTTATCACGGTGGACGGTAGGTCCAACACCGAAGTCAAGATGGTACCTGCGGTTCCTACTCTTGGTTGGCCGATTTATTGGCCGGCTGATGGCAGAGACGGTGGAGTGCCCGATCCAGCGTACAGCAGGGCCGTCAATGGATTCAGATTGGAACCGAAGCTGGTTTTATTCCGAATCCGGCGGTTCTCCCGCCGACTCCGGTGGGTTACGAATACACTCGCAGAAGCATCACGGTCACCAACGTTTCCTACAAGTCGTTGGCGATGGGCCGGCAGAACGCGCTGATGTCATTGTTGACTTCTCCGCATTTGCAGGTCAGACCCTGATTCTCTACAACGACGCGCCCGCTCCGTTCCCGGCGTTCGATCCTCGTTACGACTATTACACGGGCGATCCGGACTTCACTGGAACAGGTGGTGCGCCGACGACGCTAGCAGGGTTTGGGCCGAATACCCGAACCATCATGCAGATCGTGGTCGCCGGGACGCCAGCTCCTCCCTATGACCCGACTCAGTTGAACCTGCAACTGCCGCAGGCTTTCAAAGCCACTCAACCCGCTCCTATCGTTCCAGAAGCGGCTTTTTCCTCCACTTACGGCCAGACTTTCCCCAATACCTATCTGAAGCTGCAAGACTACCAAGCGACCTTCACTCCCATTGGGGCGACCGCACCGTTAACCGTCACCCTACTCGACAAAACCATTCAGGAATTGTTCGAGTTGGATTACGGTCGGATGAATGCCACTCTCGGCACCGAGTTGCCGCTCACGAACTTCACCACCCAGACCACGATTCCTTTGGGCTACATCGATCCGCCGACAGAATTCCTTACGGATTCTCTTGGCGTTTCCAGTCAGCCCGTCGGAACCTTGGGTGATGGAACCCAAATCTGGAAGATTACCCACAACGGTGTGGACACCCATGCTATCCACTTCCACCTGTTCAACGTACAGTTGCTGAACCGCATTGGTTGGGACGGCACCAACAGACCACCTGATGCCAATGAAATTGGTTGGAAAGAAACCGTCCGGATGAATCCCTTGGAGCTTGAATTTGTGGCATTGAGACCAATGTCGCAGAATCTGCCTTGGGCGATTCCCGACAGCATCCGTCCACTGGACGTAACTATGCCAGCCGAAATGTTTGATCCCATGATGTTCCTCCTAACCGGGACGGGCACCAATGCCGATCAAATCAACCATATGACCAACTTCGGTTGGGAGTATGTGTGGCACTGCCATTTGCTGGGTCATGAAGAAAACGACATGATGCGGCCAATGGTTCTCATGGTGCCGCCGCCTGCGCCGTCCAATTTTGTGGGCACCGCAGGTGCTGGTACGGTAGCGTTTACTTTCACGGACAACGCAGCTAGCGAGACTCGCTTCGAATGGCAGAAGGCGGACGATGCGGCCTTCTTGACCAATATGGTGCAAGCCGTGCTACCTGCAAACGACCTTCCAGCGCCCTTTGGAGTTGGGGGAACCGTGGGATTCAACGATACCCTTGGATCGGTCATATCCTTCTACAGGGTGCGAGCGGTCAGCGGCAACGGCGTTTCTGCTTGGGTAACCGCCCAAGTCGGAGCGGCTCCAACTGCTGGCATTTCGACTACTTCGTTGGTGTTTGGAAACCAGCTAATCAACACGGCTAGTGCTGCTCAGACGGTGACGCTCTCTAACACAGGGGCTGCTCCGCTGACCATCATCACCCTTGGACTCACGGGCACGAACGCTAGCGATTTTGTGCTAGCCAACGCGTGCGGTAGCAGTGTGGCGATGGCCTCTAGTTGCTCGTTCACTGTCAGCTTCAATCCGATGACTGTAGGCGCAAAGGTTGCGTCTGTGGCTATCAGCACGAATGACCCTGCAAGTCCATTATTGGCGGTCACGCTCAGCGGCACGGGTATTTCCACGTCGGTTAGCGTGTCACCAGTGTCGTTAACCTTCGCAGGTCAGTTGGTTAACACGGTTAGTGGGGCTCAGACGGTGACGCTCTCCAATACAGGGGCTGCGGCACTGACCATCAACAGCATTGTCATCAATGGTGTTGACTTTGCGCAGACCAACACTTGCGGTACGGGGCTAGCGGCAGCATCAACCTGCGCCATCAACGTGACGTTTAAGCCACTTGCCATAGGCGCGAAGGTTGGATCAGTGGTTATCAACAGCAACGATCCGGCGAACCCGGCGTTGTCGGTTCCGCTCAACGGAACAGGCATTGCCCCGGTCGCCAGTGTGTTGCCAACGTCCGTAGTGTTCGGTACTCAGCCCATCGGGACGCCGAGCATTCCGCAGACGGTTTCGCTGTCCAACAGCGGGACTGCACCGCTCCTCATCAGCAGCATCGCCAGCAACCTTGGCGACTTCCTGCAAACCAACAATTGCGGCACGAGCTTGGCACCTGCGACTTCGTGCGCCATCAACCTGACGTTCCTGCCGACCACGGTTTCGGGTCTCCGCTCTGGATTACTGAGCATCAGCACTTCGGACCCGGTGAACCCAACCTTGACGGTAGCGCTGAGTGGTACCGCTGGTGGAGTAAGCATCAGTCCAGCGGCCCTGTTGGCGTTTGGAAATCAGCCCATTGGCACGACGAGCGGAACACAGACTCTGTCGCTGACGAATGTAAGCACTGTGACTCTGACCATCAATAGCATCACGCTCACTGGAGCAAATGCTACTGACTTCTTGTTGAGTGGCAATACCTGCGGAGCAACCTTGAGGGCAGGTAGGGCTTGCACGGTCAACGTGAGGTTCCGGCCAACAGCGTTGGGTGTTCGGACGGCGGCGGTAGCTTTCGCCAACTCCGATCCTACCAGTCCGCAAACGGTGGCTTTGAGTGGCACGGGCGTAAGCGCGATTGCTACTGTGACGCCATCCTCTCTGGCATTCTCCTCCGGGCTGAATGTCACGAGCGCGGCTCAAATGGTAACTGTTGCCAACACGGGAACGGCACCATTAACCATCAACAGCATCAATGGACTCACCACGCAGTTTGCCCAAACCAACACTTGCGGTGCATTTCCTGCCGTCCTGTCGGCTAATGCAAGCTGCACCATCAACGTGACGTTCAGACCAACCAGTGCGGGTACGAAAAACGCGACAATGACCATTGGTTTTGCCGCTCCCGTGGCTGCACAGTCGGTCACGCTAAGCGGAACGGTTATCGTCCCGACCTTCACGTTGGCTCCAGGTTCGCTGGCGTTCGGGAGCGTAACAAGGAACACAACCAGTGCAACACAGGTGATAACCGTCACCAACACTGGAACTGTGGCGCTACCGATCAACAACATCCGGCTGGCTGGAAATGCTCCTAACCAGTACATCATTCAGAGCAACAATTGCGGCGCTAGCCTCGCAGCAAGTGCGAACTGCACGGTCAGCGTGGCGTTCGCCCCCACTTCGAGGGGACCCAAGAATGCGACATTGCAAGTGAATGTTGCAGCTCCTGGGACTTCGCAATTGGTAACGCTGAGTGGCACTGGGCTGTAACCAAATGCCGCATGTAAGTACTGAGGGGTCGCCTTCGGGCGGCCCCTTTGTTCCTGAGGAGGTTGTTATGGCATCATCAGGCACACCTCACCAAGAACCCGCCAAACACATCTTGTACGGCATGCCGTGCGCTCAGTGTGGCATTTACTACAGCAGTGACCTCAAGGCGTGCCCAGTTTGTGGAAGTGTGGAACAGGTTTCGGCGAAGAATCCAAAGCTTACCTTTCCGCGACTTCGCGATCTGTTGCCGCAGTGTACGGTTGGTGGCAGTAACCTGGACGAAGCGGGAAAGGAAAAAATGGTTACCTGAAGCTGAGCCTCTTTCTTAGTTGTTGTTCTTCGAGTCTGTGATGACATACCCGTAATGCTGGGCTTGCCGCTCGCGGCTCTAGCCGAAACTGCTGGAACGGGGATTTTATGAACATGAATTGCCGCGAGTGCCGCGCTGAGATGTGTACCGATGGACTGTTAAGCAAGCTGCGATGCGCGGAGTGCCGCCAGATCGAGTTTGAGCGCTTTTCCAATATTGTCTTCAAAGCCGGGTTGATCCTCTCAGTGGGCTATTTTGTATTGAACCTCCTCCCGGCGCGCTCTGACCCACCTGCACAGGCTCCAGCGGCCCGAAGGATCGACACGAACCGTCAGGCAGCGTAACCATTTTCGGGGTAGCAATCCTCTCGAATCGGCCTTGCTCACTGCGATGAGCATTTTGGCTCGCAGCGAATGTCATCAGTTCGTACCAGAATCGGATCATTGTTCGCGCAGGAGTCCCGCATGTCAGCTACGCGGGTTCGACTGATCTGCAAATCGCGCCCTTCGACAGGGCTGCGAGGATATGGAAGGCCAAGCGCACCGGGCATGTTTGTTGTGCTCGGTGGAACAGTGTTTTGGATTTCGGAGTCGGTGGTTCTCTGGTGAAAATCACACCTACGGCCACGACGTAGCAGACCACGTTTTGCGTGATGCCGCTGCCCCAGACTTTGTCCCTACCGACAACGATGGGCCAAGGCAGGCAAAATCCGCGGCTACCGGTTATCGAAGCCGCTTGCAGAATTCTCGGGGCTGATGATTGGGTCTTCGCTAGCCCGGTCAAAATCGGAAGGCTGCCGTATTCCTATACTGGAGTGTGGCGGGAACTTGAATGGGCCGCGACCGTCGCTGGTATCGAGCATCTCGGCACCCATGCTTCTCGGCCCACCTACTGCTCTTGGCTGGATGCCGTGGGCACTGCGATTGCAGCTCAACAGAAGATGATGCGGCACTCGGACATCAGGAACGCAAAACATTTACGGGGATGTGGTTACGGATGAGATGACTACCGCGGAAGGAAAGGTCGCTCAGCTTGCGTTTCGGTCAAACGGAGCGCAAACAGAGCGCGATGAGGGCTAAAGTGTTCAAAGAATGGCTCCTCAGGTAGGACTCGAACCTACAACCCTCCGGTTAACAGCCGGATGCTCTGCCATTGAGCTACTGAGGAGTGGGGTCCAGACGCACTTGAAGTCGCCCGGGCTTACGTCGTCTTGATCATAACATTTGGCTCCCACCCTCTGGAAGTATCCCCATCCAAATAGGTCTGTAAACGCACTGCTATTGGCCAGGCCCACATTCCGACGATCGATTTGCTACCCTAGTTCCCTGCACTGGTCCACATACGAGGTGAATATGTCAGGAGGTCGAGGGTTGCTTTGGATTTGCATGTGCTTTTTGATTTTCTCGATGGCGGTCTGGGCGGAAGACGCGTCCAACTCCGAAAGTAGCGACGCGACGGCGAGCAGTTCCAGCCCCCCAAAGACTAAGGTCGTGCCGGTGGAGGACTCAGTCCACGGCCACAACATCGTGGACAAATATCGTTGGCTCGAGGATTCCAAAGATCCGGAAGTCCAGGCGTGGGTTGGGCAGGAACTGGCCTACACCCGCAGCATTCTTGATGTACTGCCCGGGCGCCCCCAGATCGAGAAGCGCCTCGAACAGTTGCTGACCATTGGCAGCATTGGCGTACCGCAGATCGGCGGGAACTATTACTTCTTCACCCGTCGAGAAGGCATGCAGAACCAACCCGTTCTCTACGTTCGCGAGAGTCTTCAGGGCAAAGATCGGGTCCTGGTGGATGCGAATCAACTTGCAGCCGACGGAACGATGGCGCTCGACTGGTGGTTCCCTTCAGACGATGGCAAGTACGTAGCCTACGGCACTTCTCCAGGCGGCTCTGAACTCAGCACCTTGCACGTAATCGAAACGGCGACGGGGCAATTACTGCCGGACAACATCGAACGGACGCGCGCGGCCAGTGTTGGGTGGAAACCTGATAACTCCGGTTTTTACTACACACGCTACCCGAAGAAAGGCGACGTTGCCGAAGGGCAGGAGATGTACAACCGTCACGTCTTTTATCACGCTATGGGGAGCGATCCGGCGAAGGATCCCCTGATCTTTGGAGAGGGGTTGAAGCCGGACCAGTGGCCAAACCTGAGTCTATCCGAGGATGGGCGCTGGCTGCTGATTAGTGTGGCGGAAGGGTGGAGCAAGTCGGAACTGTATCTCGCGGACCTGAAGACAGGAAGCGCGGCAATACGCATTACCGAAGGTAAAGAAGCGCTGTACGGCGGCGATTTCCTTAACGGGAAGATTTACATCACGACCAATGAAGATGCACCGCGATATCGCGTGCTGGTGGCGGAGGCCGACAATCCTGCGCGTGCGAACTGGAAAGAGATCATCCCGCAGACCGACGCCGTGCTTCAAGGCGTGGCGGTGCTTGGGCGGAAATTGTTTGCGCAGTATGAGAGGAATGCCACGTCACAACTGAGTCTTTTCGATCTCGACGGGAAGAAACTCGAGAATATTGAACTGCCGACCATCGGCAGTGTGTTTGGCTCGGGCGGGAAGTGGAACCGGAACGAGATTTTCTTCGGCTTCCAGTCGTTCACTGTGCCGCCGTCGATCTATCGGTTCACTCTGGACGAACACAAGTCGTCGCTCTGGGCCAAGGTTGAGGCGCCCTCGATTGATCCGTCCGGATATGAAGTTCGGCAAGAGTGGTACCACTCGAAGGACGGGACGCGCGTGCCCATGTTCATCGTCCACAAGAAGGGGCTGCAGAAAGAGGGTCACAACCCGACGCTGCTGACGGGCTACGGCGGGTTCAATGTGAGCCTCACTCCGGCTTTTAGCCGTAGCGCGTACTTGTGGCTGGAGCATGGAGGAGTCTACGCGGTTGCGAATCTGCGAGGAGGCGCTGAGTTCGGGGAAGATTGGCATCGCGCGGGGATGCTGGAAAAGAAGCAGAATGTTTTTGACGACTTTATTGCTGCTGCCGAGTATTTGATTGCGGAGAAGTATACGGACAAGGAACATCTCGCGATCCAGGGCGGGTCGAATGGTGGCCTGCTGATGGGAGCGATGATCACGCAGCGGCCGGAGTTGTTTCGCGCGGTAGTCTGTGCGGTGCCTCTGCTCGACATGCTGCGTTATCAGAACTTCCAGATTGCGAAGCTGTGGATTCCGGAGTATGGGTCGTCTGCGGATCCGAAGCAGTTCGAGTGGCTCTATGCCTATTCGCCCTATCACCATGTTAAAGGCAGGAGCGGAGTATCCGGCGATTCTCTTTATGACGGCCGACACGGACACACGGGTGGACCCGATGCACGCCAAGAAGATGGCTGCTCTTATGCAGGCGGAAGCCAAGAATGGCGGCAGTCATGAGCGGCCGATCTTGCTGCGGATTGAGACGCAAGGCCGGCCATGGTGCGGGTAAGCCAGTCAGCAAGCAGATCGAGGAAGGCACAGATGTCTATTCCTTTCTTTTCTGGCAGTTGGGGATAAGACCATAAGGTAAGACTGCCGTCTTGCAGGTTGAAGCGGTGGTGTAGAGGTCTACTTTCGAGGGTTTGACCTGCTTTCGGCAACATGTTATAAATGCCCGTTTTGCGCTCTGGTCTGTCTGGCGGGGAGTCTACCTCCGCTCTGGCGGGACAGGCGTAAACCTAATCCGACGCGGCCAAGCTCAGCACTCCTTCTTAATGTCTTGCAGTGGAAGCGTGTTCGGAACTCCGGCAAATGCGCTTACCCAGCGTCGCTCCAAGACGTGTGGTGTATGTCGCACGCCGTTCAATGCTAAACACCTATTGATCCCGCAACGCTCTTCATATCGGAGGATTCTCCTATGCGCACCTGGATGGCCACTGCTGCATCCCTGGGTTGCCAAATTCGCAAGACGGCTGCGGCCGTCGCTGCTCTGATTCTGGCCTCTTCCAGCCTGGCCCTGGCCCAACCCACCGGGGAGACTGTTGGGGGCGAAGCTGGTTTGAAGCTGCCCGACCTGTCTCAAGTCATATTTCTAGGGAAATTTGACGGTCACAAACTTTTATTGATTGGGCTGCTGTTTTGTGTGTTCGGCCTTCTTTTTGGTTTGACCATCTTTACCAAACTGAAGAACCTGCCGGTACACCGCGCCATGCTGGAGATCTCGGAACTGATCTACGAGACTTGCAAAACCTACCTCGTCACTCAGGGCAAGTTCATCCTGCTTCTCTGGGCATTTATCGCGGTCATCATAGCGGTCTATTTCGGCTGGCTCGCGCCCGTTCCTGGCAAATCGATCGGCGTCACTCTACCCATCATTCTTCTGTTCAGCCTGATCGGGATTGGCGGGAGCTACGGCGTGGCGTGGTTTGGCATTCGCGTTAACACGTTTGCTAACTCCCGCACGGCGTTTGCAGGATTGAAGGGAAAGCCCTATCCCATCTACCAGATTCCGCTTGAGGCGGGCATGAGCATCGGCATGATGCTGATCAGCGTGGAATTGCTCATCATGCTCTTCATTCTGCTCTTCATTCCTGGCGACTACGCGGGCCCTTGTTTTATCGGCTTCGCGATAGGTGAGTCGTTGGGAGCGGCCGCTTTGCGTATCGCAGGCGGCATCTTTACCAAGATCGCCGACATCGGATCGGACCTCATGAAGATTGTCTTCAAGATCAAGGAAGACGATGCACGTAATCCCGGCGTCATCGCGGATTGCACTGGTGACAACGCCGGAGATTCGGTTGGACCATCGGCCGATGGCTTTGAAACTTACGGCGTAACCGGCGTCGCCCTTATCACCTTCATCCTGTTGGCGGTAAAGAGTCCGACCGTGCAAGTCCAGTTGTTGGTCTGGATCTTCGTTATGCGCATCATGATGCTGGTCGCAAGCGCCGCAGCGTACTTCATCAATGGCGCCATCGCGAAGGGTCGGTTCGGCAGCGCTGACGAAATGAATTTTGAAACGCCACTTACATCGCTGGTCTGGATCACATCCGTTGTTTCGATTGTAGCAACCTACTTTGTTTCGTATCTCATCATTCCCCAACTGGGAGACGACGGTTCCCAATGGTGGAAACTCGCTTCGATCATTTCTTGTGGAACGCTGGCGGGGGCACTGATTCCTGAACTGGTCAAGGTCTTCACCTCGGTGGACTCCCGCCACGTTAATGAAGTAGTGACCTCTTCAAAAGAAGGTGGCGCATCGCTCGGAATCCTTTCCGGTTTTGTGGCCGGAAACTTTTCAGCTTATTGGCTGGGGCTTTCGATGGTGATTCTGATGTCGATAGCATATTTCTTCAGCCTTATGGGCCTGGGTTTGGCGGCGACCATGATTGCCACGCCGGTGTTTGCCTTCGGCCTGGTTGCGTTCGGGTTCCTCGGAATGGGCCCGGTGACGATCGCCGTTGATTCGTACGGCCCAGTCACGGACAACGCGCAGTCGGTCTATGAACTGTCAATGATCGAGCAGGTTCCCAACGTCAAAGCAGAGATCAAGCGAGACTTCCACATCGATGTTAATTTTGACCGCGCCAAGGATCTGCTGGAAGAAAACGACGGCGCGGGCAATACCTTCAAGGCAACTGCCAAACCGGTACTGATTGGAACCGCCGTAGTGGGCGCCACCACGATGATTTTTTCCATCATCATGGCGCTGACCAACGGGCTAACGGCGAATGTGGATAAGCTCTCGCTGTTGCACGCTCCATTTTTCCTGGGCCTGATCACCGGTGGTGCGATGATCTATTGGTTCACGGGCGCATCCACGCAAGCCGTGACGACCGGCGCTTATCGTGCCGTAGAGTTCATCAAGGCGAACATCAAACTTGAGAGCGCAGAGAAGGCTTCGGTTGCAGACAGCAAGAAGGTCGTTGAGATCTGTACCAAGTACGCCCAGAAGGGCATGTTCAACATTTTTCTTGCGGTGTTTTTTGGCACGTTGGCGTTTGCCTTTGTAGAGCCATTCTTTTTTATCGGGTACCTGATTTCGATTGCGATCTTCGGTCTTTACCAGGCGATCTTTATGGCTGACGCCGGGGCCGCCTGGGATAACGCTAAGAAGATCGTCGAAACGAAGCTGAAGCTGAAAGGGACTCCACTGCACGACGCAACCGTGATCGGCGATACGGTCGGTGATCCCTTTAAGGACACATCCTCGGTGGCCATGAACCCCGTCATCAAATTCACCACGCTTTTCGGTCTGCTAGCGGTGGAGTTGGCTGTGTCGCTCTCAGAAAAGGGCGCCCTCTTAAGCCATGCCCTGGCCTTGGCCTTCTTTCTGATTTCCGTCTCGTTCGTATACAGGTCGTTTTACGGAATGCGGATCGGATCCGAGGCGCCCGCTGCCAAATCTGCGCATGCGGCTGCCGACTAGATTGTTTCTGCGAAAGCTTCTTAAGCGCCATCCGCGAAAGCGGGTGGCGTTTTCTTTTGCTGCATCTCCGAAATAGCTCGGGTCGATGAGCAGTAACTAAATGGGTGATGTCAATGAATCGGCCATGAAGAACACACCCTACTTGGCCGAAGTTTTGTTTTGTGGGTCAGCGATAGGTTTCAACGTCCGCAGATACAGTACTAGCTGCCATCGTTGCAATTCGGGAAGACGGCTGAAAGATGGCATGCCCCGGTCTGTGTTGCCGTTCGTGATCTTCCAGAAAAGCGCTCCATCGGTTTGCTGCTGGACTGCCAGCAGTTGCAAGTCTGCTGCATGTTTCTTTTCCAAACCCGTGCCGGCTGTCCCGTGACACTCGACGCAATTTCGCTGAAAGAGCTTCTTTCCGCCCGCAGTTGCCTCCAGCTTTTGCGCAAGCGGGTTAGGCTTGGCTACCGCTTCTGCAGGCGCCTGCCACTTCCGATCCTGCTGATACGAGACGTTTTGTGCGGAAACTACGCCCATGGATCCGATCGCAATCGCGGCTATTACGATCACTCTCATCAGCGGTTGCCTCCAAAGAACTGGGCCACCTTGCTTCCAAATCCCCGGATTTCATAACTATAGCCAAAGCGAATGAGGACGGGGCTGCCTTCATGGTTGAGGGCAAACGCCGGCGAAAAGTGAACGGATCCGTTGTCACTGACTTGCCACGACACAACCGGGGCCACATAGTGGGCTGTGTTGTGAACGCTGAAACCGTCCTCGGTGCTACCTAGGCCACCGTAGAACTCGAGTCCAGCGATGAAATTCTCGCGGCACAGGCGACACTCCTTCCCTGAAGCCAGTAAGGCCAAAGGCCGCGCGAACCCGAACGCGTACCCAAACTCAAAGCCTTCGCTGGCGGATAGGTTCTTTTCCACAATGAAATTGCCCGCAATGTTCCAGTCGTGAGTATTGCCTGAAAGGATTAACTTGGTTTCAAGTTCGTGGTTTTTCGACGGCTGCAGCTCTGAGTTCGGAGACGTAACGTCAGGCCCTCCCCCGACAATTTCCTTCTGGATACGGGTGGCCTCGCTGGTTCTCTCGTACTCCAAGTAGAGCACCGGATTGAAAAAGTGTTCGAGCTTGAACGGGCGGAAGCGGTTTTCAAGCCGCCAACCGGTAAAAACGGCACTGTCGCCGGCGGTTCCCTGCCCTTCAAGATACAGTTCCGAGGTCCAGCGCCCGGTAACCCCGTATTCCAGTTCCATGTATGGCGCGGCATAGAAATGCTGCCCTGCACGGGGAATACCCATGGTGCTGAAAGTTTCCACCTCAAGGTTCCCGGGCTCTTCCAGGTGGTGATCGTAGGTCACAAAATAAGGGCTCTCCTGTGCAGCGCATCCCGGGGTCGTTCCCAGCAGCATGAAAAAAAAGATGAAGAAGCGACTCAAAATGTAAGCCTTTCTTTACATGCAACTCCGTTGCATGTAGTTTGAACACAGATATCGTAGGGGCGGAGAGTTAGCCCGTCAATAGCCCCTGGACATTTTCTGTTTCAGATTTCCTGCAACCAATTGCAACGCGGTGCTAAGTGGAGGAAGCCGTGCGGCACTGATTGCAGTAGCCGCCAACTTCCAAGCGGGTGACCACGATGTGGAAGTGGCAATCGCGCTGGATCTGCCCCTTGAGGCGGTCGAAAAGACCGCTTTCGAATTCCGTAATCTTGCCGCAGCGAAGACAGGCCATGTGGATGTGGTCTCTCTGGGGGCGACGCTCGTAGTAATGCTTCTCGCCCTGGAGGTGCATGAGGTCAAGTTCATCGATCAGGCCGTGGCGTTTGAGGAGACTCAAGGTCCGATAGACCGTCACACGATCGATCTGGGGATCAATCTTGCGCGCGTGGCGCAGGATCTGGCTGGCGTCGAGATGCTGCTTGGCGGTTTCCACTACGCTCAAAATAGTTCGACGCTGCCGGGTCATGCGCATCCCACGCGACATCAATTCCGCCTGCAGGCGTCCTGGCGCTTCAGTCTGGGGCAGCGGCATCGCACGTCCTCCTTCCAAGTTGCAATTGAGTTGCAATTATTTCACAGAAGGACATGGCTGAAAAGGATCGAGCTGAGCACTCAGCCTAGATGCGGCTGTCTAGGAGTGGCCGGGGAACGTTGGATCTGGATTTCGTACTTCAGGACTATCAGAACAAGATCTACTTTTTTTAGCGGTTGCAATCCATAGGTGGAGCGATGCAGTCGACAAGCGGAATGCTAAGTGCTGAATGCTGAGTGCTCCTCAGTTCCCTTTCATCTTGGTTTTGACGCTGTGGGCGAGCTTTTCGATCTCTTCGGCTTTCTTCACGACATCCAGGGAGAGCATATTCTCGTTGGTCTTGTCGACGTATTCCTTCAGTTCAGTAGACAGTTTTAGCAGCTTTTCGGTATCCCGCTTAAGCGCGGTCTGACGCTCCTGATTGGCCTTCTTGGCCATGTCGCGTTCCAGTTTTGACCGCGCCTCATCTTCCGCAGGGGTCGTTGGGCCGGAGGGTGTGGGTATCTGAGGGGGAGACGGCAGACCCGGGTTCTGCGCTTGCATCGAACCACAGCAAGCGACAAGTGTTAGGAGGACGATGAGGGTAACGAGCAGCCTTTGTGCCACGATCACCTCGGAGAGATACCTGAAGTTCCCGTCGCTTGAATTATAAGTTGGTGGTGCGACGAGGGGAAGATACGGGTCAACCCGTGAAAGGGCTATGCCGCTTATGCAGGCATAAACAAAAGCGAGGACCGTGGCCCTCGCTCTTCACCGCGACACACTGAATCTACAGTGAGCTCATTTTCGCCAGGAACTCGCTGTTGGTCGTCGTCTTGGCAAGACGCTCGATGAGCAGTTCCATCGCTTCAACTGGCGACAGCGGGTTGAGGACTTTGCGCAGCACCCAAATGCGCGTCAGGTCTTCCTTCGGAATCAGCAGCTCTTCCTTTCGCGTACCGGAGCGCTGAATGTCGATGGCCGGGAAGGTGCGCTTGTCGACCAATTTGCGGTCAAGAATGATTTCCATGTTGCCGGTGCCTTTGAACTCTTCAAAGATGACGTCGTCCATGCGAGAACCGGTGTCGATGAGTGCGGTGGCGATGATGGTCAGCGAGCCGCCTTCTTCAATGTTTCGCGCCGAGCCGAAGAATCGCTTCGGGCGCTGCAGAGCGTTGGAATCGACACCGCCGGACAGTACCTTGCCGCTGGGCGGGACGATGGTGTTGTAAGCACGCGCCAGACGGGTGATGGAGTCGAGCAGGATGACGACATCGCGCTTGTGTTCGACTAGGCGCTTGGCCTTTTCGATCACCATTTCCGCGACTTGCACGTGGCGGGCGGCGGGCTCGTCGAAGGTAGAGGAGATGACCTCGCCCTTTACCGAGCGCTGCATGTCGGTGACTTCTTCCGGGCGCTCGTCGATGAGGAGAACGATCAGCACAACTTCCGGGTGGTTGGTGGTGATGGAGTTGGCGACATTCTGCAAGAGCATCGTCTTGCCGGCGCGGGGTGGCGACACGATCAGGCCGCGCTGCCCTTTACCGATCGGAGTCAGCAGATCCATGACGCGGGCGCTCACGTTCTCGCGGGCCGTTTCCAGTTTCAGGCGCTCCTGCGGGTAAAGCGGCGTCAGGTTGTCGAACAGAATCTTGTTGCGCGCTTCGTCGGGCGATTCGAAGTTGACCGCCTCGATCTTGACGAGCGCGAAGTATTTCTCGCCCTCGTGCGGAGGACGAACTTGCCCGCTGATGGTGTCGCCAGTCTTGAGATCGAATTTGCGAATCTGGGAGGGCGAGACATAGATGTCGTCGGGCCCGGGCAGGTAGTTGTAATCCGGCGAGCGGAGGAAGCCGTAGCCGTCGGGCAGAATTTCCAGTACGCCCTCGGCAAAGATGTGGCCTTCCTTTTCACTCTGCGCCTGGAGGATCTTGAAAATCAGATCCTGCTTGCGCAGACCGCTGGCCCCGGGCAGATCCAGAGATCGGGCGATCTTGGTCAACTCGGTAATATTCTTTTCTTTGAGTTCAGCGATGGTCATTAATCACCTACAGGGAATTTACAAAGGGGGGTGCGGCTGGAAGACTTGCAACTCGCAGGGCAGGAAGGCGGGGCTGGTGTTACGCAGCCCGCCGTTGCGCCTCGGCGAAATTTTCCGGCTCTGACAGAACCGCCTGCCGCTCCGAGCCAGCGATCCGGTCCAATACCTGATTCATGGTTTCTTGAATGCGGGTGCTAGGCCGGTGAAACTTCCGGGTGGCCTTGGAGGCAAGCTGACAGAGCATATAACGATTCCGCAAAGTATGTAAAGCCTCAAAAACACGATCAGAACGCATAATTCCGTTTCTCCTTTATTGTTCTAGCCTCGCCCCCCCGCCCGGCCCGCAGTAACAAGGCGCCCGAAACGGGACGTAAGTCACTGAAATAAGATGGGTTGTGCGGAATGAACGGATCAACCCTATAGATGCTCTACCAACCCTGAAAGTTGCTCATTTTTCGGGGTTACAGCCCGGGTTCTAATGCAGGGACGCCACCGGACGGACTACCAACGGACGCTATATCGTGTAGAACGCGCTAATGTAACGACAAATGAGCGGCAGGTCAAGGATTTCTTGCCGCCGGCGGACCAACTGAGTTTAGTTCGCAGCATCGAGAACAGTACTCATCCACTGCGCGAAAATCGGTTGTCGCGGCCCACCCAGTTTGACAGGAGTATCCGAAATTAGTAGTTTTCGTCGCCTGCGAGGTTATCGATATGAATCGAAGAGACGCGATCAAAGCCGGGGGCTGGTTCGTGGCCGGAGCGGGAGTCTTCGGCGCGGACAGCTTTGGGGGAATGAGAAATCGCGGCACCGGCGAGACTCGCCGGGATTCGCCGGTTCGACCGGAAAAGAAAACATGAAATTGCCCTTCAAATTGTCGGTGATCACAGACGAGATTTCTCAGGACTTCGGCCATGCGGCGGAGATTGCCGCTCAGGAGTTCGGCTTGGGTTATATCGAGATTCGGACACTCTGGAAAAAGAACATCGTAAATCTCGATGAGAAGGAACTGGCAGAGGTGCGACGGATCGTCGACAAGTACCGGCTCCAGGTTACCGATATCGGCAGTCCGCTTTTCAAAATCTCGTGGCCAGGCGCACCGAAGTCAAAGTACGAAGAAGGCACACAGTACAAGGCGGACTTCACGTTCGAGCAACAAGACGAGGTGCTGGATCGTGCGATTGCGGCCGGAAAGAAGTTAGGCACGAACCGCGTGCGTTGTTTCGATTTCTGGCGACTGGACGATCAGAAGCCTTATCGAGACGCGATCGATGAAAGGCTTCGAACCGCCGCCACCAAAGCAGGTAAGGATGGTTTCGCACTGCTGCTGGAAAATGAGTTTGCCTGCAACACGGCGACCGGTGTGGAATCCGCGCGGACGATCCAGGCTGTGCAATCGCCCCATTTCTTCCTGAACTGGGACCCGGGCAACGCTGCGTATCGTGGCGAGGTAGCGTTCCCGGATGGCTACGCACCGATTCCCAAAGAGCGCATCGGACATATGCATCTCAAGGACGTAAAGCGTGGTGCAAACGGCAACTACGAGTGGGAGGCCATGGGACGCGGGATTATTGATTACCTCGACCAATTCCGCGCGCTCGTTAAGGATGGCTATTCGGGCACGATGAGCCTGGAGACTCACTGGACGGGCGGTGGAACGCCCGAAGAGAGTTCCCGGCAGAGCATGGCTGGAACAAAAGCGCTGTTACGGAAGGCTCTGGCAGCCTGATCAATAGTCTGTCTGCTGCGTGGGTCGAGACTTCAGCAGCTAAAGCAGTCGGGTTTTCTGGAGCACTCCGAGCGCGGTTGAAGCCGCAGCCCTTCAAAACCAAACAGGCTTCGCCTTATGCTGGAGCCTGTTGGGAGGAAGCTATGAGTCAGGAAAGTTTGTCCCGCAGAACATTCCTCAAGGTTGCCGGCGCTGGTGTGGCCGGCACTGCGCTTTCTTCCAAAGCTGCCAGCTACGCTCACATCCTTGGCGCCAATGACCGCATCCGGGTCGCGATTGTAGGCTTCTCCGACCGATCCCGTTCGACCCTAATTCCCGCTTTCCACTCTCACTCGAAAGAGTTGAACTTCGAATTCGTGGGCGTTTCCGATATTTGGAAGATGCGGCGCGAGGAAGGGACTGCCTTCGTGCAGAAGCTGACGGGCAGCAACATTTTTTCGACTCGCAACAATGAGGAGTTATACGACCGCAAGGATGTGGATGCAGTCATCGTGGCCACTGCAGATTTCCAGCATGCTCAGCACGGCATCCAAGCGGTGCGGGCCGGGCGGGACGCGTACGTCGAGAAGCCGATGGCTAACACCATGTCGGACGCACGCGAAATTCGCAAGGCTGTGCACGAAACCGGCAAGATCGTGCAGATTGGTACGCAGCGGCGGAGCGCCCGTAACTACCAGCAGGCCTATGATTTCATTCGGGCAGGTGGATTTGGCGATATCGTCGCCGTGGAGATGACATGGAACGTCAATCAGCCGGGCCGCTGGCGCCGTCCTGACCTAGTGCCGACGCTTCGCGAAGAGGATACCGACTGGAATCGGTTTCTGGTCAACCGTCCGGATGCACCCATTCGATCCGAGAAAGTATCTTGAGTTTCGGCTTTTCTGGCCTTACTCATCGGGCATTCCGGATCAGTGGATGGTGCACCAGATCGATACCGTGCACTGGTTCACAGGCCTGCCTCGTCCACGCAGCGTAGTGGCCAATGGTGGAATTTATCACTGGCACGACGGCCGTAAGAACTGGGACACGATGACGGCAGTGTTCGACTACGGTCCGTTGAACGATCTCCAGCAAGGGCTTCCAGGTGGTTTATTCGTCGCGTCAGACAAATTCGGCCGGCGACGTGAAGGAACTCTATCGCTCCAACGCAGGAACGCTTGACCTCGACAAGAACATGATCTCCTCCGAAGGCGGTCTGGAGGCGAACTACGCCAAGGAAATGGGAATGCAGCCTAACAAGCTGGAGACACGGGCGCTGGTCGACAAGAGTACGTCGATGGAAACCGGTGCGAACACCGGCGTGGACGAAGCGACTTCTGCGAATATGCGCAACTGGATGGAGTGCGTCAGGAGTCGCAAGACTCCAAATGCCGATATTGAGGCCGGTTACAGCCATTCGATGGCTCTGTGCATGACGATTGCGGCGATTCAGACCGGGCAACGGGTGACTTTCGACGATGACCAGTCAGGAAGTGGTTGCAGGAGCATCCGCATGACCATCACGCGGCGTGATTTCGTGAAGGGAGTCTCATTCGCCGCGGCTGCCGCCGCCTTCGCGGACGAGCACGCGACTCGGCTGCCAATCGCCTTTTCGACCTTGGGATGTCCGGATTGGGAACTCAAGAAAATTCTAGACTTTGCTGCCGACCATGGCTTCGCAGCCATTGAATTGCGCGGCTCTGCAAGGAAATCTGGATCTGCCTTCGCATCCAGCGTTCGCAACAGGTCAGATCGAGCAGACCAAGCGCGACATATCAGCACACGGAATCAAGATCGCGTGTGTCAGTAGTTCGACCAGGACCGGCGAGGAGGATTCCGGCAAGCGGGCGAAAGAGCTAGCCGACGGTCGGCGGTTCATTGACCTGGCATTCTCTTTGGAAGCACCGTACGTGCGCGTTTTTGGCGACGGCGCCGCCGTCGAAAAAGGCGCTTCCCCGGGCGATGAACTGAAAGCGCGTGTCGCGGCAGGCCTACACGAACTGGGGGAGTATGCCGCGACAAAGAACGTAACCGTGATTCTCGAATCGCACGACAATTTCACCGCGTCAACGACTTTGAATGACGTGTTCCGTCGGGCGGCATCCGATCATGCCGCGCTGCTATGGGACGCGCACCACACGTTCGCAACCTCGAGTGAAGAACCGGAATTCACGGTGAAGCAACTAGGACATCTGATTCGGCATACCCATATCAAGGATTCCGTCGGCAGCGGAGAAGACCGCAAGTATGTTTTGACCGGACGCGGCACTGTTCCCATCAAGCGGCAAGTGGAGGCTTTGCGATCCATCCGCTACAAAGGTTACTTCTGCTATGAGTGGGAGAAGGTGTGGCATCCGGATCTGGAGGACCCAGCAACAGCGTTTCCGGATTATGCACAGGTCATGAGCGGGTATCTGAGAGGTTCGCATTGACCCTGGGACGACAGATCGAGATGAATACTTGGCATGAGTGATTCACCCAATGTCGGGAATCTCGCTCCAGGCTTGCACGACCGGTCGGCGGAAGGAGTCAGCGCCTCAGGACGTTTGGATGACTGGCTTTCGGCCCTGATTAAGCGCCGCGGGAGTGATCTGCTGCTGGTCTCAGGGGTACCGGCAAGCATCCGCTTCGAAGGCGAGGTACAGCAGCTCGACAGCGAGGTTTTGACGGGTGCGGACATCGAAGCAGCCGTGCTGCCGGTGCTCATACCGCGAGCACAGCAACAATATCGTGAGAATCAGATCGCGGATGTCTCGTATCGAGTGCCCGGCCTCGGGCGGTTCCGCATCAATCTACATCGCGAACGAGGGAGGGCGGCGGCCGCGATGCGCGCACTTCCAACCCAAGTACCAGTGCTCCAGGATCTTCATCTACCAGCCGCCGTGGAAGCGCTTACACGCCTGTCCCGGGGACTCGTCCTGATCGGGGGAGCGGCAGGCGCAGGCAAGTCCACGACGACCGCAGCGCTGATCCACGAGATCAACCGGCGCGACGCACGTCACATTGTGACCATTGAGGATCCGCTCGAGTTCGAGCACACCCACCTTCGCAGTGTGGTCGAGCAAGTTGAAATCGGCGTGGACGCGCCCGACTTCCCCACTGCCCTGCGGGCGGCCCTGCGACAGGCTCCTGACATCATCGTGGTCGGGGAAATGCGCGATCCGGAAACTATGCGGATCGCGGTCGCCGCAGCAGAGACGGGGCATTTGGTGTTTTCGACCCTGCACACGACCGACGTTGCTTCTACGATTTCGAGGATTTCGGATTCTTTCCCTCCCGAACGGCAGCCGACCATTCGACAGGAGTTAGCGATGGCACTTTCAGCCGTGCTTACGCAGATACTCTTGCCGAGCAAGCTGGGTGGACGCGTGCCAGCCGCTGAACTGTTAATGATTGGATATGGCGCACGTCAGCACATTCGGCGCAACGCCTTGCAGCATCTGAATCAGGAAATCACGATGACGAAGAGCAAGGGCTCCCTGACGCTGGAAGAATCACTGGCGCAACTGGTCCGACAGGGAGCGGTGGATCGCGAGGAGGCGCTGCTCGTGGCGGTGCATCCCGATGATCTGTTGAGCTTATTGAAGCCGGATGGACGGTGAAAGTCTCGAAACCACTTCCCGCGCTTCACCCCTGCGAAACATCCTAAAAATTACGCCCAATAGGTCCGATCCAAAGTTCGGTACTGGATGGCTTCTGCGATGTGCTTGGGCTCGAGCGCTGGAACACCCTGCAGGTCCGCGATCGTGCGAGCGACTTTCAGAATGCGATCGTCGGCACGGGCGCTCAGGCCCTGCTGTGTCATGGCTCGCTCCAGCAGGCGTTCGCAGTCGGCGCTCAGTTCGCGGTGGGTACGGATGTGGCCTGAACCCATCTGGGCATTGCAGTAAGTCTTCTGGCGGCTGCCGGCAAAGCGCTGTAACTGAGTTTGCCGGGCCCGTATGACGCGGTCGCGAATCTGCGCCGACCCCTCTGGAACACTCGTGGAGCGCATTTCTTTGTAGTTCACCGCGGGCACGTCGATGTGAATATCGATCCGATCCATGAGCGGTCCAGAGATCTTCGAAATGTAGCGCTGAATCATCGGGGGCGTGCAATGGCACTCGCCGGGTGCGGTCATTGTGGAAGCCACAAGGGCAAGGATTCATCGCCGTGGCCAGCATGAAGCGCGCTGGGAATGTCAGCGACATGGCGGCGCGGGCGATGCAAACCGTGCCGTCTTCCAGCGGCTGGCGCATCACCTCCAGCACGTTGCGCGGGAATTCGGGCAGTTCGTCGAGAAAATAGCACTCCGTTGTGCGCCAACGACACTTCGCCGGGCCGCGGGATCATGCCACCTCCGATCAATCCAGCATCGGAGATGGTGTGGTGGGGTGAGCGAAACGGTCGTACGCCCACCAGGCCAGCGCCGGAATCGAGAACTCCGGCCACGCTGTGGATCTTGGTGGTCTCCAAGGCCTCCTCGAAGGTGAACGGCGGAAGGATGGTCGGCATGCGCTTGGCAAGCATGGTCTTGCCTGAGCCCGGCGGGCCGATCATCAGTATGTTGTGACCGCCGGCGCAGGCGATCTCCAGCGCGCGCTTGGCCGTCTGTTGCCCACGAACATCCTTGAAATCGACTACGTAGTGTTGAGCGTCTCCGAGGAGCACATCGCCATCCACCTTCAGGAGCGCGATACCGTTCCCAGTGTTCACAAAGTGGATGACGTCCATCAGCGATTTCACGGGATAAACGTCCACGCCGCTGACCATGGCCGCTTCGCGCGCGTTGACCTCAGGCACGATCAGGCGCGTCAACTTCTTCGCGCGGGCTTCGATCGCGATGGGCAGAGTACCGCGAATGCCTCGGATACCACCGTCCAGAGAGAGTTCTCCGACAAACACGCAGTCCAGCAGTTCTTTCTTGTTCAGACCGCCGTAGGCGCCCAGAATACCGAGCGCCATGGGCAGGTCGAAGCCGGAGCCTTCCTTGCGAATGTCGGCCGGTGCAAGGTTCAGGGTGATGTGCGTAGGTGGAATGTCGTAGCCGCAGTTACGCAGCGCGGAGCGGACACGGTCTTGGCTTTCGCGAACGGCTGCGTCCGGCAGGCCGACGGTGTGGAAGTGGACTTCGTTCAGCTTTGCACCGGAGACATCGACTTCAACTTCGATGATGTTGGCGTCGATGCCGTAGACTGCGGCGCTGAAAGTCTTGTAGAGCATGTTGACGTTCGACGCTCGGCCTCACGGACTGCGCCGCTCCTGCGAGGATTCGAGCGCCTGTTTCAGAGTAGGACGTCGATGACGATCAGGAGGTGACTGTTGTCACTCACCGAGGTGACAGATGGAAGGGGGCGACAGACTGCCGAACGCGCTGAGCGGAGATGACAAGTCCCCTACAATGCGTACCAAAACCTCCAACAATGAAAATACTGTTCACATGAGCTTGCGTGCTCTAGGATGACTCCCACGCCCCTCCCCAGGCAGGGCGATTGGGCCCGATCCCATGGCTGCGGAAGAGAATCCTCACCCGAAGTCCCAGCGCTCCCAAGGCCATCTGGAGCAGGAAGAAAAACGGCTGTGGCGCCTCGCCCTCTGGTTCATGGTCTTGCTTGCCGCAGGACTGGCGGCCCTCCTGTGGGAACGTCTGGAATCCATTCCCTATCATCTGGGCGCGATTGCTCCTGGGTTGCTGGCCCTGGCTGTACTGTTTGCCGCGTATGCGTACGGTCGGCGGCGGGAGGTCTCAGACCTCAAGGTTCTGCTGAAAGACCTGCAAGATCGAGTCGGGGTCGCGCCCTCCGAAGAACAACTGGACCAACTGAGCCAGGTCATCATGCGCTCGCAGCGCAGCTTCAAGGAGCTGATCGATTCTTTCGATGATGTGGCCTGCGCGGTCTCGCTCGACGGAACCTTTCGCACAGTCAACCGGCGACTGACTGAGGTACTGCGAATGCAGTACACCGAGACTGTTGGCCACAAGTTTGACGAGTTCTGCGAGAGTCCCACGCGCGCAGAAGTGGAGGCCAGAATCGGACGGTTCCTGGCCAGACGCAGGTGGTCCGGGATTGTCCCGGTCAAGCTGAAGAACAACTCCCGCCTTCTATATTTCGATTGCGTATTGAATGCCATCGTGAAGGGTGACGAAGTCGTGGGCGCGAGCATGCTGGCGCGCGACGTCACCGGCGAACGCGAAAAGGAGCGTCGCTTCACGGAACTGTTCGAGACTCTGCAGGAAGGCGTCTACTTCAGCACTCCGGAGGGAAAACTGCTGGATGTCAACGCTGCGCTGGTTTCGATCCTAGGCTATCGGTCCAAGGAGGACTTGTTGGGCCTCGATGCCAGCGGCCTGAATATCGATCCGGGCCAAACCCCGGTGCTTGGGCGCGGCGAAGACGACCGGGGCGGAGTTCGCACGCGCGAGATCACGATTCGACGAAGGGATGGTTCGCCAGCTGTATGTCTGGATACGTCGCGGGCTGTCTGGGATTCATCCGGGACCATCATCCGTTATCAGGGCACGCTCACGGACGTCACCGAGAAGCGCACTATGGAGGTGCAGATCCGGCAGCAGGAGCAGTTCCGGCAGAGGCTGCTGGAGAGCTTTCCAGATCTGATCCTGGTACTCGATCTGGAAGAGCGCTACACCTTCGCCAGTTCGCGCATACGGGACTTGCTGGGCTACCGGCCAGAGGAACTGGTCGGAAAAAAGATTGAAGAGCTGCAAGACCATTCTGCCGAGTTTTTGTCGCTTTACCGTGATGTCGCTTCCGGCAAGCAAATGTTTGCCTCATCGGAATATGGCGCCCTGCACCGCAACGGCTCATGGCGAACCATGCGTGCATCGGCGAGCCAACTGTTCGACGCTGGGAACAAGTTGAGCGGCGTGATCATTTCCGTCCGTGATATCACGGTCGAGAAGAAACTCGAGCAGCAGATTATCCAGAGCGAGCGCCTGGCGGCGATGGGACAAATGCTCGGCGGTTTCGCCCATGAACTGAACAATCCGCTCACGGCGATTCTGGGTGTAAGTGAACTGCTGCAAGAAGGCGAGGAGAACCAAACGCGAGTCAAGCAGCTCGTGATGCTGCACCAGCAAGCACGACGTGCCACCGAGATCGTGCAGAACCTCATGTACTTCTCGCGGCCTCCAGCGCCTGGGGAGAGCATGGTAGACCTGAACGACCTGGTCGATCGGACGCTCCATCTTCACGCCTATTCACTGCGGAAGAACAACATCACCATCGACTTCCTGAAAGAGGAGGGAATACCGCAGGTGTCAGGAGATCCGCACCAGCTTATGCAGGTTTTCCACAACCTGATCCTGAATGCCGAGCAAGCCATTCGCGAAGCGAGAGAGAAGGGCACGCTACGAATCCGACTTGGAAAAAAGGACAACTCGGTCTGGGTTAACTTTCAGGACGACGGGCCGGGCATCGCTCCCGAGATTCTGCCCAACATCTTCGATCCCTTCTATACCACCAAGCGTCCGGGCCGCGGCACTGGGCTGGGTCTGAGCATCTGCAAGGCAGTATTGAAAGAGTACGGCGGCAATGTCGAAGCGTCATCCGCGCCGGGAGGCGGTGCGGTCTTTACTGTCCATCTTCCAATCCCACCCAAACTCTGAGCTTCGCTTTATACTGACGCCTCGCAAGTTTTCACTATGTCCATCCTGAAGAATCAGATTGCATTGGTTACTGGCGGGTCCCGCGGAATCGGGCGTGCGGTTGCCCTGCAATTAGCCGCTGCCGGGGCACAGGTCATCCTCCACTATCACCGCAATCGTGAGGCTGCGGACGCAGTGGCGCGGGAAATCGGCGGCAGCGTTCTAGTTGCTGCAGGCGGACATGCGATCTCCGAAACAGATTGACGAGATGATCCGCTCGCTGGGCGATACCCAGCTCGACGTGCTTGTCAACAATGCCGGGGTTTGGGGACAAACGCCCCTGGGTTCAACTCCACTTGAAACGCTGGACGCCATGGTCGACGTCAATGTGAAAAGCATGTTCTGGCTAACTCAGGCCGCCTTGCCATTGTTGCGGGAAGGTGCGCGTATTGTGAACCTGTCGTCCATTGCCGGGAGGGTAGGCCGGGCTGGAGGCCGAAGCGTGTATGGCGCCACCAAGGCAGCTGTCGATGCATTCACTCGGAACTGGGCCTTGGAGCTTGCTCCGCGGAAGATTCGTGTCAATGCGGTCGCGCCTGGGTACATTGAGACCGACATGACGGCGGGATATTTTTCTGATCCGGAGAAGTTGCAGCATGCCGTGGACCGGCAGCCGTTCGGCCGACTGGGACATGCCGACGAGGTCGCCGAAGTGGTGTTGTTCCTTTGCTCGCCCGCCTCGCACTGGATCACCGGGGATTCGCTCAACGTGAGCGGCGGATTCATCGCGTAGCAAAAGAAGCGCCTTGGTAAAACCCACGCGGGCAGGAACGCCCGCGCCACACTAGCGTTCTACGGCCATTGCCACGGCGTTGCCGCCTCCCAAACAAAGTGCAGCGATGCCCCGATGCACATCGCGGCGAATCATCTCGTAAATCAGGGTGACCAGGACCCGAGCTCCGCTCGCACCGATCGGATGGCCGAGTGCCACCGCTCCGCCGTTGACGTTCACCTTGTTCATGTCCAGACCCAGTTCGCGAATCACTCCCAACGCCTGCACCGAGAAGGCTTCGTTCAACTCGTAGAGGTCGACTTCGTCCTTCTTCCAGCCCGTCTTCTCCCATATCTTTTTAACCGCCCCTACGGGAGCCATCATCACCCACTTGGGTTCAACGCCGCTAGTCGCCTGCGCAATAATGCGGACCATGGGGGCGGCTCCAAGGTCCCGTGCGCGTGTTGCGCTCGTGATCACCAGCGCCGCGGCGCCGTCATTCACTCCAGGCGCGTTACCTGCGGTCACGGTGCCGTCCTTCTTGAAAGCGGGCTTTAGGGAACGCAAGACTTCGATGGTCGTGTCCTCCCGTGGGCCTTCGTCCTTGTCGAAGATCACGGGAGCTACGCCCTTCTTTTTCGCCGGCAGCTCAACCGGCACCACTTGAGACTTAAAGCGACATTCCTTGATTGCAGCCACGGCTTTGCGGTGTGAGTTCACCGCAAACTCGTCCTGATCCTCGCGGGCGATGCCATACTTCTCCGCGACGTTTTCACCCGTGATCCCCATGTGGTAGTCGTTGTACACATCCCACAAACCGTCGTGGACCATGGAGTCCACAATGGACGCATTGCCGAGACGGTATCCCTTGCGCGCTTGCGGCAACAGATAGGGCGCGTTGGTCATCGATTCCATACCGCCCGCAACCACGATAGTGCTGTTGCCGGTCTGTACCGCCTGGGCCGCAAGTGCGACTGCCTTGAGCCCCGAGCCGCACACCTTGTTGATTGTCATGGCACCTACCTCGGGAGCGCAGTCCACCGAGGATCGCTGCCTGCCGTGCCGGATTCTGACCGAGTCCTGCAGAGATCACGTTGCCCATGATGCATTCATCGACCTGGCTCGGTTCGATGTTGGCACGCTTCACGGCTTCACGAACAACGATGGCGCCGAGTTGAGGTGCACTGAGGTCCGACAAGCTTCCCTGGAATTTACCGACCGGCGTACGGCATCCGGAAATGATGACAACATCGTCAAAACCCGCCATAAATCTGCTCCTTCATGAGCTCCGATCCCACAATTATAGATGTGCGAAATGAAGAAAAGTTCGAAATCCCGACGGCGACTACATTGCATGCGACACGCGAGCGTTCGACGATACACGCTGGATTCTCGTCGAGCGGAAATGCGTTTTCGCCACGATTCATCAGCACTCCGACATCACGCGCTGAAGTAGTGCTCGAAGAATTTTCGCCGTGAGGTGACGTGAGGTGACTTTAGTGCACGATTCGAGTGCTTGTGCAACATCATTTTTCTCTTGACTTCATTTTTCATTGACTCTATACATTCAATCAGTTGCAACTAAAGACCGTTGCATAGTCCATGAACAATGGAAAGGGAGAATAGATCAATGGCAACCAAGAAGAAGGCAGCAAAGAAGAAAAAGAAACACTAGAAGTTGGATTCAAAAAGGCAAATGGGGGACGCGCTAAGCGTCCCCTAAGTTTTTGGTGGGGAAAAGTCAATGCCGGAATAGCGAGGGAGCTAGTTGGTCGCAGCCTTCTTCGCTGGAGTGCTGTGCACTTGCTTTTCAGTGGCGGGGCACAGGTTCCGGTAGGGGCACAAGCGGCAGTGATATCCAGTCTTGGGGGCGAACTGCCCGGCTTCGATCCGACTCGCGACATCTTGCACCTTGGCCTTCGCAGCTTCCAGTTCCACTTTGCCACGTACGGTCGTGACTGCGCTGTTCTCTTCCAGGTTGTAGAAGACCAGGCGATCCGCCTGGTATCCCCATTTCTCTCGTGCTGCGATCGCATAGATGGAAAGCTGCAGGCTGCCGTCGGCATCTTCCTGCGCGCGGGGCTTACCGGTCTTGTAATCGACAATCGCCACCCGGCCATCACCGAGATCGTCGATACGGTCGATTCGTCCCGGCCACCGTCGCATTTCCCACCCGCACTTCGAAGTGTTCTTCGGTGTGCAGGACCTTAGGGGCGTGCGATCGCTTCGCAGCAGCCATGAAGTCACGCAACTGCCGGACTCCCTGGTCATGGTAGAGCTGACGCTGGTAGGGATCTTCAATGACCAACTGCCCGAGGTCCGCCTGGAAGAGGGCGATGAGCTCCTCTTCCGAAAGGGGCCGCTCCAGCCGCACCGAATCGAAGTAGGTGCGTAGCACTCGGTGAATAGCGGCCCCGTACTGCATGGCTGCGGGAACGTCACGGGGAATTCGCCATTCCCGTTCCAGCTTGAATTGCAGTGGGCATATCTCGTAGTTCTCAACCGCAGTAGCGCTCAGACGATTGAGGGGGAACGCCGGAGGCAGTGACAGCCACTCCGCGGTACGAGAGACGAACTCCGGGCGGAGGTGCCGCTAGGCCGAAGAGATCTGTCTGAAATTCTCGGGGCGAACGCTGTATCCGAACATGGCTCAGTGTCGTGTCCCGCAACATCTCCCGCATGAAGCCGGGCGGGGTTTTGTCTTTCCCCACTCCTTGCTTGCCATACAAGACCAGGGAGTCGCGGGCACGGGTCATTGCGACGTAGAAGAGCCGCCGCTCTTCCTGGTCATGCAAGGCTTTGGCATCCCCTTCTCCCACGGAATCGGTGTCCCGCAACTCTTGCGGAAACTCAACCAACGGCTCCTTGTAGCCTGATGGAAATGAACCCGAGGTCGCACGAATGATGAAGACGTGGCAAAACTCGAGTCCCTTGGCTGAATGGGCAGTCATGAGACGAACCGCATCTCGCTCGTCGGACTGCATGCAGACCGCCCCGCGAGCTTCGCGGAAGTATTGCAGGTAATCCAGCAACTCCCCGATTTCCCCAGTCTTGGTGACAGGCTTGTTTTCCCAGTCTTCGACAAACTTCAAAAGGGCCTTCAGGGGAGGCGAAGCCGGATCAAGGTTGAAATTGCGCAGGATAATATCGAGTGCGGCCCGACTCTTCGCACCCATCCGCGTAATCTCCTCGCGAGTCTTTCTCAAGGCATCGAGAACCGCAGGACCACCTTCGATCTCGCTTAGCAGCGATGCCAACGTTACCGGGGGACCACTTTTCTGGTCACGCGGTACGGCTCGCATGGCTGCTCGGATTTTTTCCGGGTCCATCTTGAATTGTGGCAGAGCGGCAACTCGCAAGAGGCTCGCTGCGTCCGCGGTGGAATCTACTGCGCCCAGGCAAGCGAGCAGATCGCGCACCTCGGACGTATCCATCACATCCATGTTCTCAATTGTGAAAGGAATGCCCCGTTCGCCCAATTCCGCAGCTAGCTCGTCGCGATGCAGGTGCGACCGATAGAGGACGGCAAAGTCGGCCCAGCGGCAGCGCTGGCGATGTTTCTCCTCGATCATCGCAACGATGTCGGCCGCCTCAAAATCCCGGGCACTCAGAGGAACAATTTCGATCGGCGGACTGAGGAACTCCTTCCCCTCCGCGAGAGCTCTTTCTTCGCGCGCTGACCTAAGCACCGAGCGCCGGTAGGTGGGTTGAGCGACCGGATTGCCCAATCCAGAGCCGGCGAAGACCGGAGGATTCTTTTCGATCAGCGCGAACGAGCAGCGCAGGATCGGTGTGGTCGAGCGCTGATTCTTTTCCAGCACCACCAGGCGCGCGCCCGCGAAGTGGCGATGAAACAACCCAAACGCGGCGCTTGAGGCGCCCCGAAAGCGATAGATCGCCTGGTCCGGATCGCCCACTGCAAAGACATTCCGCTCCTCACCGGCCAACCGGGAGAGGATCTTCACTTGTGCGAAGTTCGCGTCCTGGAACTCGTCGACCAGAATGAAGCGCGCCAGTGCCTGTTGACGAGCCAGCAACTGCGAATCCTGTCGCAGGAGTTCGTAAGCACGGGTGATCATGTGGCTGAACGTACCCAGGTTCTCGGCCTGCAGCATGCCCTCAACTGTCTTGAAGACCGAGGCGATCTCGCGGCAACGACCCAGGACTTCCTCATCGGCGATGGCGTCTGCATCCTTGGACTTGGTGACGCGCGGAATAGGCAGTTCCCCACGCTCCAGCCGCTGAACATACTCCTCGTATTTCTCGGGACCGACGAGTTCGTCGTGGCAGCGCCGCATGAAGTCGAGGAGATCGTCGAGAAATTGAGCGACGTTGGCAGCCCGCACGAAATAGTTCAGATGAAGATCCGGCAGGCGTTTGCGCAGGTAGATCCACAGATCCTTATCGTCAAGTACACCGAATCCCCTGTCATTGGCCTTCAGGAGCTCATTGCCATAGGCATGAAAAGTAGTACAGCGAAGCCCGCAGATGTCCGTTCCGCGCAGGTCGGCCTGCACGCGCTCGCGCATTTCCGCGGCGGAGTTGTCGGTATACGTCAGGGCGAGGATTTCGTCGGGGCGGGCATGGCCATCGCGAATCAGCCGTGCGATACGGCGGGTTAGAACCGTGGTTTTGCCCGTGCCGGCTCCTGCGACGACCAACATCGGTCCCCGAACGTGTTCAATGGCCTCCTGTTGGCGCTCGTCCGGAACAATGGCGGCCCTGCGGGGGGTGAACTTCGAAGACGGCATTGTTCGCAGCATAGCAGAGGAAGGTGTGGACATTCCTGTGCGAATCGGGCCTGCTCAGGCGAGGACGGAAACTGCGATGGCGGTGGCTGCGATCGCAGCGGTTTCGGCTCGGAGGATGGTGCTGCCGAGCGATGCTGAGATCCATCCCGCTTGCGAAAACAAAGCCAGTTCGACGTCCGTCCAGCCGCCTTCCGGACCAACCGCCAGCAACAGCTCGCCATCGGAAGGACGCGAAGCCAATGCTTCCCTGAGTGGAATCTGTCGCTCGGACTCAGAGAGCACAATTCGCAACGGAGAAGGTACCTTGACTGCTTCTTTGAGTTTCAAGGGCAGCTGAAATTCCGGGGCTGTGGCGCGGCGGGACTGCTCCGAGGCCTGGCGCGCGATTCTCTCCCACCTCTCGATTCGTTTGGAAGCCGCAGACACAAGGTGAACATCGGTCCGACTGGCGATGACTGGGATGATGCGCGCCACCCCAAGTTCGGTGCATTTCTCGATCGCCCACTCCATGCGGTCGAACTTGAAGATTGCGAGTAATAGGGTGACTTTAGGGGTCTGCTGCAGACGACACTTCGTCTTCCAGATCGAATTCAACTCGCTGGTCGGTCACTTTTGTGACGCGACCCTGGCGGACGCTCGCACCGGCTGCGATGTCGAATACTTCCCCAATTCGCACACGAAGAACTCGAACGAGGTGTTCTGCATGCTCGCCAAGCAGGGCTGCTTGGTTTCCGGAGAATTCATCAGCGATCCAGCGGCGGCGGGTCATTTGTTTTGGAGGAGGCAAGACGCCGCCTCGACAGCCGGCGGGACGCCCGGCGCTAACCTGAACGGCCGATGCTGCACCATCTATCCAAAGATGTCTTTCATCTTTTCCACCAGCGTACTGCGCTGGGGCTTGTTCTCGACACGAGTCAGACCGTCGAGTTCCTGCAGCAGTTCGCGCTGGCGCTTGGTCAGTTTGCTGGGTGTCTGGGCCCGGACTTCCACAAACAGGTCCCCTTTGCCGCGGCCGTTGAGCACCGGCACTCCCTTGCTCTTGAGACGGAATGTTGTTCCCGACTGGGTGCCCTCTGGAATCTTCAAGGTTTGTTCGCCCTCCAGGGTGGGCACGCGAAGTTCGGTTCCCAAGGCCGCCTGCGTAAAGGAAATAGGAATCACGCAGTGTAGGTCGTTCCCTTCCCGCGCAAAGAATGCATGTTCTTTCACGTGCAGGACGACGTACAGGTCGCCCGCGGGACCGCCGAACGCTCCAGCTTCGCCGTACCCGGAGAAGCGAATGCGTGTCCCGTCTTCCACACCGGCCGGAACCTTCGCTTCCACCGTCCTCTGCCGCAATACGCGTCCCTCGCCTTTGCACTTAGGGCAAGGATCGGTGATAACGCTCCCCGCGCCCTGACATGTCGGACAGGTGCGAGCCATCGAAAAAAATCCTTGCTGGTAACGGACCTGGCCCCTGCCTTGGCAGGAACGGCAGGTTACCGGAGACTTGCCCGGAGCGGCACCCGAACCAGAGCAATCCTCGCAGGTTTCGTGCCGACGGATCACTACCTCGGTCTCTGTGCCGAAAACCGCTTCCTCGAACTCCAGGGTAAGGTCCTCACGCAAATCCGGACCGCGCTGCGCCCGTGTACGACGACGGCCGCCCGCCCCGCCGAAAGATGTCACCGAATCCGAAGAACTCACCAAAGATGTCGCTGAGATCCTGGAAAGCGTTGGGATCGAAACCGCCACCTCCCCCCGCGCCCGCACTTGCGACGCCCGCGTGCCCAAAGCGGTCGTACAGCGAGCGCTTTTCGCCGTCGATCAGTACCGCGTACGCTTCCGTAAGTTCTTTGAATTTCTCTTCCGCCTCCGGATTGTTGGGATTGCGGTCCGGATGGAATTGCATGGCGAGCTTGCGGTAGGCGCTCTTGAGTTCCTGCTCCGCGCAGGTACGCGAGACGCCCAGCACCTCGTAGTAGTCGCGCTTGCCGTTACTGGTCAGAATGGCTCTCTCCTAATCTATGCAGAACTCCTGAAGACTTAGTGCTTGGAGTTTTTCGCCACTCTCACCATCGCAGGGCGAAGCAGGCGCTCTTTCAGCTTGTAACCACGTTGCAGTTCGTCGATGACCTGGTGGTCGGGGGCTTCTGTCGTTTCGACCATCTCGATCGCTTCATGCACATGAGGATCGAAGGTCTCACCTTTCGCAGGAACTGGACGAACTCCGAGCTTTGCCAAGGCATCCTGCAGCTGCTTGTAGATGAGTTCGATGCCACTCCGAAACTCGCCCGCCTGACTCGCCGGAGCCTGCAAGGCGCGCTCGAAGCTGTCGAAAACGGGCAGCAATGTCTTGATGGCGTCGGCCGTGGCGAAATCCCGGAACTCCTGTTGCTCGCGGGCTGCACGCTTGCGAGCGTTCTCAAACTCCGCCTGGGACCGGGCCAGTCGGTCGAGCAGCGTATCGCGCTCGGCTTTCAGTTTCTGCAATTCTGATTCGGGCGCAGGCGACGTGGCCTGAGCGGCAGATGACGTCCCAGTCTCGTCTCCTTCGTCCGAGGCTGGCAGTTCGTGCTCAACGTCAAGTTCCTGTGGATCCACTTGCGATTTTCCGTTTGTCTTTACCATAAAACCTATTCCGATTCGTTCAAAATCTTGTCGAAGAGGCGCGCTATGTAGGAGACTGCGGTCATCGTGTGCTGATAATCGATGCGGGTCGGCCCGATCACGGCCAGTGATCCCATCACTTCGTTCCCCACGCGAGCGGGTGCGCCTATCAGCACAAAGTTGCTCATCGAGGGAAGCGCTTCGTCCAGACCTATGACCACGCGCACGGCTTCCTGCTTGGTATTAAGGTAAGCATTCAACAGCCGAACGATCTTGCCTTTCTCTTCAAGCGTCCTCAGCATCTCCTGAAGACGCTGCCGGTCTTGTTCGTTGGCCACCAGATTGGATGCACCTTCCACAAAAACCGCTTCGCTGCCCGGCTCGGCAGCGAGGGCTCCCTGTTTGTAGAGTTGCTCCAGGGACTGCATCAGGCGATCGTATTCGCTGCGCTCGTGCTCGATGCGGTGCTGCAATTCGGCGCGCATGTCGTCCATGGTCCAGCCACGGAAATTTTCATTGATGTAGCGCGCGGCCAAATCCAGGTCCGCCTGGGAAATGTCCAGACGCAACACGCGATCTCGAACCAGGCCGGATCGAGTCACCACGACCGCCAGCACTTTCTGATCGCCTAGTCGCGAGAAATAAACGTGCTCCAAGGCGTTCTTGGGACCGGAGACTGCCACCGCTACGCCGACGTTCTTCGAAACCAGGGATAGCACCCGCGAAGTTCGCTCCATGAACTCCTGCACATCCGTAATTCCAGTCAGCGAATCGCGGATAATGTGTTCATCGTCGTGCGATAGGTGCGCCTCACCGCTGATTTGCTCGACGTAGTAGCGATACGCTTCGGTGGTCGGAATGCGCCCGGCCGACGTATGCGGCTGATCCAGATACCCGGCATCTGATAGATCTGCCATCACGTTACGAATCGTCGCCGGACTCAGTCCCTCGCGGTTGGAACGCGAGAGCGAGCGCGAACCCACAGGTTCACCCGTGGCGATAAATGTCTCGACGATGGCGGTCAGAATTTCGCGTTCCCGATCACCAATGGGGCCCTGCGGTGCCATGTCTCCCTTGTATCATCTCGAGCGGCACACCGGAAGTGACAAACACAGCTTTAACAGCGTGCAGTTAAATAGCTTAGATGCTTAAACTTAGATTATGATTCAGCGGCAACTCCCACTTCGATTCTAGAAACTTGAGCGAAGTATTGTCAAGCCTTGGCACTCGATCGTGGCGAGTGCTTGCCCCTGAACACCGTTCCTCTATATCGGGCGGTGATTGCTGTATGCTCACGTCCTGTTCAAGCTGCAGATGTGCCCGCGTTGAAGCTCGTCATGAAACGAAAAATCCAAGTCGCCGTGATCGGCGCGGGAGTGTTCGGTGGCTGGACCGCTCTCTACCTATTACGGAGAGGAGCTGCGCGTCACCCTCATTGACGCCTGGGGCCCGGGAAATTCGCGAGCATCGTCTGGCGGAGAAACGCGCGTGATTCGCGGCACTTACGGTCCCAATCAGCCGTACACCAAAATGGCCGCCCGTGCTTTGAAGCTGTGGCGGGAGAATGAGCGGAAGTGGAAGCAGCATTTCCTCCATCGAATCGGCGTGTTGTGGATGGCAACGGGTGGGGATGATGCGTGGGAGCAGGGATCTCTGGCCGCGTTAAAGGAAGCCAGAATTCCGTACCAGCGACTGACCGCACACGAACTGGCGAAACGATGGCCGCAGATCAATTTCGAGGATGTGGAGTGGGGCGTCTTCGAGCCCGAAAGCGGATTCCTCTCTGCGCGCATCGCATGCCAGGCGGTGGTTAAGGCCTTCGTGTCCGAGGGTGGATTATACCGGCAAGCGGCTGTGCTCGCTGATGGGTTGGAGTCTGGCTCTCGTAGCGGTGTGCGGCTTTCCGACGGGTCAATCCTCACAGCCGATCAATTCGTATTTGCCTGCGGACCCTGGACGGGAAAACTCTTTCCCCAAAGTATCGGAAGCAAAATTCAATCCACCAAGCAGGATGTATTTTTCTTCGGACCACCACCCGGCGACCGACGCTTCGATGACCAGCACCTGCCAGTATGGGCCGATCATCGGGGACGATTTATGTATGGCATCCCAGGCAATCAAGGGCGAGGGTTCAAGATCGCCGACGATACGCGCGGGCCCGAGTTTGATCCGACTTCCGGCGAGCGCGAAGTGAGCCAGGAGCGTCTAGGTCTGGCTCGAAAGTATTTGGCATTCCGTTTCCCCGGCATGAAAGATGCGCCGCTTCTGGAAACACGGGTCTGCCAGTACGAGCAGACCACGGACAGTCACTTCATCATCGATCGTCATCCGGCGGCGGAGCATATGTGGCTGATCGGAGGAGGTTCAGGCCACGGATTCAAACACGGGCCTGCCCTTGGAGAAATGGTCGCAAGTCTAGTTCTAGAAGAGAAAGAGGCAGAGCCTTGCTGGAGGCTCAACCGCTTGATCCGTAAAGGAGTCCCCTAAAATCTCGGCTCCGCCGCGACATCTCTCACTGAATCTGAATCACGTTCTCCGGGGCACTGGCGCGTATCTCGTCTACGCGCGCAATGACCTTGCGGGTGAAGTCGTATAGCGACTTGGCAGTGCGGCCCGTTCTCGCCCTCAAGGACTGCTGGCTTTCCAGTATCGCCAGATTTGCGGAGTTCGGGATCGAGCTGGATACTCCCTAGGAATGCCACGCCAAACTGCTGCGCGGTTCGCTCCGCCCCCCCGCGCGAGAAGATGTCGATTTCATGGTTGCAGTGCGGGCAGACGAAGTAGCTCATGTTCTCCACCACGCCAATCAGATCCACTTTCATCTGGCGGAACATCTCGATCGCCTTGCGCCCGTCCTGTAGTGATACGTCCGACGGAGTGGAAACAACAACCGCGCCGGTAAGAGGTACCGTCTGGATCAGAGACAAGGCAACATCGCCTGTTCCTGGAGGCAAATCGATAACCAGGTAGTCGAGTTCCCCCCACTCCACCGAACCGAGGAACTGGCGAATGATCTGGTGCAGCATGGGACCGCGCCAGATAATCGGCTTGTCGCCGGGGTTTAGAAACCCAACCGAGATCACCTTGAGCCCGAACGCCAGAACGGGCTCTATACGCTCGTTGCTGACCGCTTTGGGCTGGGCGTTAGTGCCGAGCATCAGGGGAACGTTGGGACCGTAGACATCGGCGTCCAATAGACCAACCTTGTAGCCCAACTTCGCCAAGGCAACCGCCAGATTGACCGAGAGCGTGGTTTTCCCTACTCCGCCCTTCCCCGAACCAACGGCGATGATGTTCGCAACGCCGGGCAAGGGCTGTGGTGCAGGCGGTTGCTGACCGGGATGATGCATGTGGCTCACGGGTTCACGCTCCAGAATGGCCGAGGATCCAGGCCCAAAGTTTGATTATACAAGTGTGTCGGGAGTGTAGCGGCTGTAGGCTCTGGGCTTTGGGCTTTGGGAATGATGGCTATACCGCCAGGTATCCGCCATCAACCGGTAGGGTTGTACCAGTCATCCAGGACGATTCATCGCTCGCTAGAAAGATCGCCAGGCCGGCCATATCCCCAGGCTGCCCAAGCCGTCCAAGAGGATGGACCGAGATCCGCTCGGCGCGTACGGCCTTCGGGTCGGGCGCTTTGCGAATGACTTCCGCGGTCAGGTCAGTTTCCACAAACGACGGACAGAGCGCGTTGACACGAATATTTTCGTGGCCGTAGTCCACCGCCATGCATTTGGTCAGCAAGACCACCGCACCCTTCGACGGGGCATAAGCGGCGCGCTTGCGCGCACCGTTGATGCCCAAAACTGAGGCTACGTTGATGATGGAGCCGCCACCCGCTTTGCGCATGTGAGGCAACACCGAACGCGAGAGTAACCACAGGCCGCGGACGTTGATGTTGAAAGTCTCGTCCCATTGTTCTTCCGTGATTTCTTCGGCGGTTCCGATGTGGAGAATGCCAGCGTTATTCACCAGCACGTTGACCCCGCCAAAATGCGCGGCGGTCTCGGCGAGTATGCGGTCGATATCATGCTGCTGAGAGACGTCTCCTGGCAGCACGAGGGTCGAAGCGCCGGCTTCTTCCGCGACGGACTTCAGAAGGTCCTTCCGTCGACCTACGAGGGCGACCTTCGCGCCTTCACGGGTAAACGAAAGCGCAATGGCACGGCCGATACCCGTACCCGCGCCAGTGATGACAGCAATCTTGTTTTTGAGACGCGACACGCGGAATAATCTACCAGCAGCGCAGAGAAAAAGCAGATATACCGCGAGTCGCTCCGTTCAATACCCGCCGCCCTCGAGTTGAACTTTGCCGCGGAACATCCAGTAGATGTAGACGAAGTATCCCACGGAGAGAATCATGCCGAGCGTCCACCATATCAATCCGACTGTCAGGCCGTGATGCGCGGCTGCAGCATTGTGGATGGTCAGACTGTAGGCGGGGTCGGTGCTGGCGGGAAGAACGACGGGGTAAAGCGCGAACACCGCGCCGACCAGCATCCCGGTGATGTAGCAGCAGGAGGCCAGAAAGGCCGGAAACTCTTTCCCGCGGCGCGTCCATACAAGCATGAGGACCAGGCTACCGAAGACCACGATGGGGATGAGAAAGCCAACCGGAAAGGCAAGATAGTTTTCCTTGATTGAGGGTCGCACGAACCAGGTGGCCACCAGGCTGATCAAAGTCAGGGCGAATTGTACTGGCCACACGGCGGTTGCTACACGACGCGCTCGCTGGCCCACATCCCCGTCAGTCTTTAACGTTACGTAGAGCGCACCATGCGCCGTAAGGGTGATCAGCGCGACTACTCCTGCCGTCACGGTGTACCAATCCAGGATGCCAGGATGCGGGCCCAGGCGAAAATTCGTCCACAGGGCCTCAAAGAAGTAGCCATCGGGACCGAGGGGCACTCCCCGAATGACATTGCCTAGAGCGGCTCCAAAGAAAATTGCAAGGAGTGCGCTCGAAACGCTGAATATTACGTCGAAGAAGCCCCGCCACACGGGATTGTTCATGTGGGCGCGCAGTTCGATTCCAATCCCCCGCAACATGAGAAGCCAGAGGACAATCATCAGCGGTAGATAGAAGCCGCTGAAAGCAGAGGCGTAAAGTTGAGGGTAGGCAAAGTACAGAGTCCCGCCGGCCGCCAGGAGCCAGACCTCATTCCCGTCCCAAACCGGCCCGATCGACCGCAGCACTCTTCGGCGGTCGTCGCCGGTCTTGCCCACGATGAGATAGATGATGCCGGCGCCCAGGTCAAACCCATCGAGAACCACATAGGCGGCGATCATGACAGCGACGATGACGAACCACACTGTTTCCATCGATATCCTCTAGTGGCCTGCCTCAACCTGTGCGACTGGACCGTTCTCGATTTCGCGGCGAACCATAAACAGAAACAAAATTCCGAGAACCGTGTACATTCCCATGAAACCGAGAAGCGTGAAGAGCCCGTTGCCCGCCGACACCATTTTCGAATAGCCGTCCGCGGTCCGCATCAATCCATAGACCAACCACGGCTGCCGGCCGATCTCGGCGGTCATCCATCCAGCTGTATTGGCGATGTAGGGGAACGGGAGGCTCAACATCAGAACCCAGAGCATCCAGTGCGCGTCGAACAGTTTCCCGCGCCACAGCAGGAACGCCGAGACCAGCATGATGGCGATGAAGATCGTCCCCAACCCCACCATGATGTGATAGCTGAAGTACAGAAGCGGGATGTTGTCGGGCCAGGTATCGGGCGGAAATGAGTTGAGACCGCGGATTTCCGCTTCCCACCTCTGGTAGCTGAGGAAGCTGAGCATCTTGGGAACGATGATGGGATTGTCGATCTTCCGTGCCGGAACATCGGGCTGGCCGATCAACACCAAGGGCGCACCCGGCCCGCTTTCGAACAATGCTTCCATCGCAGCCAGCGTTACCGGTTGATGTTCGGCAACCAATCTGCCCTGCCGGTCTCCCGTGGGAAACAACTGCAAGACTGTAAAGATCAGGCCCGCCACAACTCCTACCTTCACGAAAATCCTTCCGTGCTCTTGGAACTGTCCCCACAACAGGTAGAAAGCGCCCACGGACGCCATGACAAATGCACCGGTAATCACCGCCCCGCTCATATTGTGCGCATACTGCCACCACGCCCAGGGATTCAAAACCAGCTGCCAGAAGCTGCCAAGCTGCACGGAACCGTCGGAGGAAGTGACGTAGCCCACCGGGTGCTGCATCCACGCGTCCGTGGCGATGATGAAGAAACCGGAGAGCCACGAACCCAGGAAGACAGCCACCGCGGACCACCAGTGCCCCCTGGGGCTTAGCCGCTTTTCACCGTACAAGAACAGTCCAAGGAAGGCCGATTCCAGAAAGAAAGCGAACATACCTTCCATCGCCAGCGTCTGTCCGATCACGCCCCCGGCGAACCGGGAAAAGTGCGACCAGTTGGTGCCGAACTGAAATTCCATGGGAATTCCGGTCACCACACCCAGCACGAAATTGATCCCGAAAATGCGCGCCCAGAAGCGCGCCGCCTGATTGTAGGTTTCGTCGTTGCGCCGTAGAGCAATGGTCTTCAGGACGACTATGAGAGGCGCAAGGCCCATGGTGAGCTGTGGGAAGAGATAGTGAAAAGTAATCGTGAAGGCGAAATGCAGCCGGTGAACCAGGAGTGCGCTATCCATAGTGGCGGTCTCGCTGTGCTCCTCAGAGGGAGCATTATGCCGACGCAGGTCGCCGAGCGGATGTGATACCCGTCACACGAAGGGGCCTTAGCGCTTGTTGGAATCGCGCCGCTCCTTCTCAGACCTGCGGAACTCGCGCCTTCGGCCCGCGTCATCGTAGCGACGTCGCTCTTCATTGGTTTCGGGAATCACAGGTGGAACAACGATCTTTCCGCCCTTGCCGTCGACAGCGACGAAAGTCAGGTACGCGGAAGCCACGTGCTCCCGTCTGTCCTGGATATAGTTTTCGACCCACACCTTGACGCCAACTTCCATCGAGGTGCGGAACACACGGTTTACGCAAGATCGCAGTATTACCAGCGACCCCACATGCACGGGCACCAGGAAGTCGATGTGATCGACGGAAGCCGTGACAACATAGGTACGCGACTGCCGATGAGCAGCCAGTGCTGCCGCAAGGTCGATCCAGTGCATCAACCGTCCGCCGAGAAGGGCGCCCAGGACATTGGCATCGTTGGGCAGAACGAATTCCGACATTTCGGATCGCGAATCGCAGACGGGACGAGGCGTGAGCACGTCAGTTTCGTTCATGGATATTTTCACTTTGTGGGTCGAACTGAGACCGTTTTCTCTGTAGCCACGATGCCAGAAAGCACTCTGCCAGTCTCTGGATCCGAAGATCACTGTGACGTGTCACCCACTGGTCCGCCGGGACAACGTACTCGAGCCTACCATGTTCGCAAGGGAGATGATTCTTCTCGCACACGTACGATAGGCTGATTCGGGAGTCTTGCTCGCCGGCCACTGCAAACCGCACTGCATCCCATATTCGTTCTTGGGGCAGACGTTGACAGGTGGCATACCCGAGATTGCAACCTTCTTGCAATTGCTGGACGTCTGGCACCGTGCCCTCGTAACCCGGCGCAGTGCAGTGTCCCTCCCAACCGCAACCCAAAGGCAACCGAACTGGATGGATCCAAACGCCATCTTCGGATCGGCGGGTGGGCATGAAGAAGGGACAGGCCAAAACTTGGCTCCTTGCAGATCGCGGGATGGATTGTGACGGGCCATTGTACTCAGCATGGGACTCTCGTTGCCAGCATGAGAGGTCGGATTGGTGGATCGGCGGGCGAACCTGTTCGCGCTTCCGCGCTAGCGAGGTCACTCCGTTACTCGTTGTAGTAATCTGAATCGCTGAGAACGGAGGACCAAGACCTGCACCATGGACCGTCTGGCAATGCTGACCGAGATCCTCTCCCAGAACCCCAACGATGCTTTCGCTCGCTATGGCTTGGCCTTGGAATATTCCAACACGGGCGACGTGGATCGAGCGCTCGAAGAATTCGGCAAACTGCTGGCGACCCACCCAGACTATACGGCGGGCTACTTCATGGCCGCGCAGGCCTTGGCCCGCGCCGACCGTGTGGTGGAGGCCAAGAAAATGCTGGGCGACGGCATTGCCTCCGCCAGGCGTACCGGAAACTCCCACGCGCAGTCGGAGATGGAAGGAATGCTGGCGGATTTGGGCTAACTGTGGGGCCTCCTAGGACTGGGCAAGCCACCGATCAGACAAAGCTGCCTTGTAGCTTTGTTGGACTTCATTCTGCTGGCTTCGCTAATCGCAGCATCGCTAGCTCAACGATCCCGGGGAATAGCTGGTAGAGCTTTACGACCGGGTACATTGTCCAGGGAACGATCACTTCCCTCTTCCGTTTGCGATAGCCATTCAGTGTCGCGCGAGCTACGCGCTCGACCGTGATGCCACGGACGGTCGACGGACGAACTTTCTTCAGTTCCCTGCCGCGCACCGCGTTTGCACTGAAATCCGTCCGAACATACCCCGGACAAACGGTCAGCACATTGATGTTGCGCTTTCGGAGCTCGATCCGCGCCGCTTTGCCCATGGCGTTCATCGCAAACTTGCTTCCGGAGTAGGCGGCGCTATACGGCAATGGCACATGACCGGCAACACTTGAAATATTGATAATTGTTCCCGAGCCCTGCTGCTTCATCACTGGAATTACTGCCTGCATGGCCGAGATCGCGCCGAACAGGTTGGTCTCGAACAGATCACGGCAGGCCGCCATATCCATCTCAGCAACGGAATCGATCAACCCGTGCCCGGCGTTGTTGATCCAAATGTCGATTCTCCCGAAATGTTTCAGGGTGAAGCTGATGACCTGGTCAATCTCTTCCCGATGGCGCACATCGCAGGAGAGCGCCAGCGTGCGTTCGGCGTGCCCCAGTCGTTCTCGAGCTGCCTCGGCCCGGCTGACATCGCGCGAGAGCAGGACGACGGACGCACCATGATCGGCAAAGGTTTTCGCGATCGCCTCGCCGATGCCCATCGACGCCCCCGTAACCACCGCAACTTTGCCTGTCAATTCCATGTCAGGCTTTTAGTTGCCGGACGATCGGAAGTCAAGCTGCGGCTGTACAATCTGTGCACAGCCAGCCGCTTCTGCTGGCAGACCCTGGGAGGCTTCGTGGGTTCCCTGTTGCCTTTGTTTCCCCTCGATGTGGTGCTGTTTCCGGCCGCACCGCTGCCATTGCACATCTTCGAACCGCGTTACAAGGAGATGATCGGCGAATGCCTGGAGCAGAAACAACTATTCGGAGTGGTTCGTGCACAGGAGACGAATCTCGCTGATGTTGGATGCACCGCCGAGATCATCGCCGTCACCAAGACCTACGACGATGGCAGACTCGACATTGTTACGCAGGGTCGAGAGCGCTTTGAGATTCTCGGACTCAATCAGGACCGTACGTTCTTGCGGGGTGAGATTCTCTATGTCACGGACGAGCCGGGAAAAGCCCACCGAGCAGGAAATCGCTCACGCGGTCGACTTGCATCGCCAGATTCTGGCGTTGGCCAATTCCGAGCAGGACCTGCCGGCGGACGAGGATTCGCTGCTCTCCTTCCATCTGGCCGGTTCGTTGCCGCTCGACCTCGACTTCAAGCAAAAGATGCTGAGTCTCCGCTCAGAAGCACAGCGCATTCAAAGCGTCATCACCTATTTCGAGGGAATTCTGCCCAACCTGCGTCGTGCTGTTAGCTGCGCGACAAAAGGCGGGCGGAAATGGTCATGCCCGCTGAAGGAAACTCAGTGGTTAGTGGCAATCGTGGTGCCTAATCGTCAATTTTCTGGAGACCGGCTATCCATCTCACTGGACACCAAGAGTCCGACAATCTCGCCGGGCGTATAATGCCATCCAGATTCGTTTTTTTGTGGGGGTCCCCGTCATGAGTCTTCCTCGCACTCTGGGCGAGCTGCGGCAGAGTCCATTTTCCGAACAGCGTTTGCGGAACCGGCGCGTCAAGGATGAGTTGCGCGAGAACCTGGTCTCGAAACTACGCGGGAACTGCCCTATATTTCCGGGAATTGTGGGATACGACGACACGGTCGTGCCGCAAATCGTGAATGCAATTTTGTCCCGGCACAATTTCATCTTGCTGGGACTGCGCGGGCAAGCCAAAAGCCGCATCTTGCGCGCCTTGACCAGTCTGCTCGATCCGCAGATCCCCGTACGTTGCCGGCTGCGAGATTCACGACAACCCATATGCTCCCATCTGCCGGCGTTGCCGCGACGAACTTGCCAAGCATGGCGACCAGACGCAGATCGCCTACCTGTCGCCGGAGGAGCGTTACGTCGAGAAACTCGCCACACCCGACGTCACCATCGCCGATCTCATTGGTGACATTGATCCCATCAAAGCGGCGCGTGGTGGACACGAACTCAGCAGCGAACTCACCGTGCACTACGGTTTGCTTCCCCGCGCCAATCGCGGGATTTTCGCCATTAACGAACTGCCTGACCTGGCTGGAAAGATTCAGGTGGGGCTGTTCAACATCATGCAGGAAGGCGATGTGCAGATTAAAGGCTATCCCGTTCGCCTGCCTCTCGATGTAGCCATGATCTTCAGCGCGAACCCGGAAGACTACACCGCGCGCGGGAAAATCATCACGCCGCTGAAGGACCGCATCGGATCGGAAGTCCGCACACACTACCCTGCGACGGTGGAAGAGGGCATGGCGATTACGGCGCAGGAATCCTGGACGCAGCGCGATGGCTACAAATTGCACCTTCCGAAATATGTGCGGGAAGTCATCGAGCGAGTGGCGTTTGTTGCGCGGGAGGACAAGAAGATCGACAAGCGCTCGGGTGTCAGCCAGCGGCTGCCGATTTCCGCCACCGAGAACGTTATCTCGAACGCCGAACGTCGTGCTATCCGCAATGACGAAAAGACGGTAGTGCCCCGCATCAGCGACATCTACGCTGCCATGCCGGCAATCACGGGAAAGCTGGAACTGGAGTACGAGGGCGAGATGAAGGGCGCGGACCATGTGAGCCGGGAACTGATCCGGACAGCGATTGCCAAGACCTTCGACGAATACTTCAGCGGCGTCGACATGCGACAGATCGTGCAATGGTTCGATCTGGGTGGAGAAATCCAGGTCACCGACAGCGCCGCCGCCAAGGAAGTTCTGGAGGGCGTGAAGGGGATTCAGGGCCTCATGGAGAAACTGAGCGCTCTCAGCGTATCGTCGAAAGACAACGTGGAATCGCAGGTGTCCGCGGCGGAGTTCATCCTGGAGGGTCTGCATGCGCACAAGCGTATCGGCCGTAGCGAGGAGCGCGTTTTTACCGCTGGCGAGAAACAACCGAAGAAGGCAGAGCAACGGACCTTCGAACGGGAGGAACCGTTCCGGGGGCGAAGACCGTTTAATTAGCTAATCGCTGGTAGTCGTTAGCTGATGGCAAAAGAAAAACGATACGACTGTAAGAGTTATGTTCAACCCACCGATGGATTTTATGACTTTAGCCGACGACTAACGACCCGACGGCTGATTTTTTGCCAACGACTAACAGCCAACGACCGAGAGCCATCTTATGAAACGTATCCGCTACAGCAAGTACGTGCCTGACCCGGCCGGCGAAATGAGCATGGAAGATCTGCTCAGCGCGCTGTCGGACTATCTTCTGCAGAGCGGATTCCAGAATTACATGTTTTACGATCTGCCGGAGGGTGAGCAGACGCTGGATGCGTTGCGACAGGCGATCGAACAGGCTTTGCTGGATGGCGACCGGTTTGACGAGGAGATGCGCGAGCGTCTGCAGCAAATGCAGATGGACGGCACGCTGGATGAACTGATCGAGAAACTCATCGAGCGCATGGAGCAGGAGGATTTTATTTCAATCGAAGATCCTCCCGATCCTTCCAAGACTTCGGCGACGGCGGGGCAGGTCGGCGAGGGCCAGCAGCAAACCAAGTTCGAGATCACGGACAAGAGCCTCGACTTCCTGGGCTACAAAGCATTGCGCGACCTGCTGGGGTCGCTGGGCAAGTCCAGCTTTGGACGCCATGACACGCGCGATATGGCCACCGGAGTGGAGGCCAGCGGAGCGTCCAAGGTGTACGAGTTTGGCGACACCTTGAATCTGGACATTACGGCGACGCTGTCGAGCGCGATCCAGCGCGAAGGCTTGCAACTCTGCCGCTTAACATTGAGTATTCGGACTTGAATGTGCATCAATGCGAGTACCAGTCGTCGTGCGCGACGGTGCTGATGCTGGACTGCTCGCATTCCATGATCTTGTACGGAGAAGATCGCTTCACGCCTGCCAAGAAAGTTGCCATGGCGTTGTCGCAGCTCATCCGGACGCAGTATCCCGGCGACTCGCTGTCGCTGGTCTTGTTTCACGATTCGGCGGAGGAAGTACCTCTGACGCAGTTGGCGCGCGTGAAGGTGGGTCCCTACTACACCAACACTCGCGAGGGTCTGCGCCTGGCCCAGCGCATCCTGCAACGGCAGCGCAAGGACATGAAGCAGATCGTGATGATCACTGACGGCAAACCGTCGGCTCTAACGCTCGAAGACGGGCGGATCTACAAGAACGCCTTTGGACTGGATCCACTGGTGGTTGGCCAAACTCTGGAAGAGGTTTCCAAGTGCAAGCGAGCTGGGGTGCTGATCAACACCTTCATGCTTGCATCCGATTACGGCTTGGTGAATTTTGTGCAGAAGGTTACGGAGATGTGCCGCGGGAAAGCGTATTTCACCACTCCGTATACGCTGGGGCAGTATTTGCTGATGGATTACATGTCGCGGAAGACGAAGACGATTCACTAGCCCGTCGCTGTCAGCCTTCAGTTCTCAGCTCTCAACGCTTGCGTCCGGCTGCTTCTTCCTAGCTTACGATCTTTTCGTGATCTCCTGCACCGCTCGATACGCCTGGTCGATCGCACAATCGGTATACGCATACGCGTCCGCATCCGCGTTGGCGATGGCGAGGCGACCAAACGGCTTCCGCGCAACCTCGCACGGAATCTCTCCCCCTTCCAGCCAAAACTGATCAAACAGGGAGTTGTACTCGTAGGCGTAGCCGTGCGGCCAGCGATTCACGGTGATGGCCTCGATGTCGCGCGCCGGATCGAATCCCCCGGCCCCAACTGTACGGGCGAGTTGTTCGCGAATCTCCCGCTCAATGGTTTCGAACTTGGTGTTGAAGAGCTCTGCCCTGCCCTTACCGTGCTGCTGGCGCGCCGGAAGGCCCGGCTTGCAGGGTGTCTTCATCATGTGAACGACGATCGGGATCCTCCGGCTTTTGCGAGCAGTGGTAATCTCCGATGCTCACCGGAAGATCCAGATTGACACCTGTGTGATAGCAACCTGGAGCGTAGATCGAATTGGCTCCCACCTTTTGAAACGACGTCCAGTTGCGGAGGGCCACGTTCGTGTAAAGCAACGGCACCTTCTGCGCTGAACTGAGCGCTTCTTTCTGCTTGTCGGGCAATTCCTCGCAGATGAAGGGAATCACCACGTGCCAGCATGCCAGGATGCAGTTGGACGCTCGCACCGTCTGTGGTTTCCCGCCGTTTACATAGGCGATCTCAACCTCCTTCGCGGCAGCCGGGTCACCGACGTGTTTCACGCGCACGACCGTACTGTTCAGCCGAATTCGGACTGAGGAAGCAGCGTCGTCCAGCGCGGCGTAGCTTCGCCTTGGCGGTGACTACATCGCTGACAGAATCGCCGGGGATGGCTTTCGGAATCAGCCTTCGCACGATCAGGCGCGCGATGGTTGGCGTTTCCATCCGGGAAGTGGAAGAAGTACTTTTCAGCCTCTTCGTTGGGAATGGCGTCCCGATTCATCCCCTTGCCCGGTGTGGGATCGAGGTTCAGTCCGACGAAGCCAGGAAGCTTGAATCCCCAGGCATCTTGGGCAGGGACGGCATCGATTCCGACTCCAAAGAGTGGGTGCGGAAAGGCCTGATATAGCTTCACGACTTCATCGCTTACACCGACAATCTCGGTCAGGTACTTCGCATAGCTGATCCGGGCGAGGCGTGCCTTCTTTTCGTCCGAACTAAGTCCGGGGAAGTAGTCTTTCTTCTCTTCATGGATCCGCTTGAAGTCCTGTTTGGCTTTTTCGGAGAGAGGCGCCTCTGCCAGGAATTTCTTCCACGCCTCAGAACTGGTGTCGGAATGTTCCCCGGTCTCGCCCCCCACAGGCGTGGGGTTTACGACCAACTTGTCGACCCCAAAGGTTTCCTTGTCGAAGAAGATCGAGGACTTCAAACCCTGCGAGCGGTAAAGGTCCCGCGCGATGTATTTGGGAAAGGAAGGCACATCGATTTGCAGTTCTTCGATCAGGGCCTTGGCAACAGCGCTGTATGGAGCTGGGCTCTCGATGGAGAATGTCCCACCAAAACCCAACATCGTCCGACTGCCTATTCGGAACTCGTTGCGCTTGGCATGTCCCCCAAAATCGTCGTGATTCTCGAGGACGAGAACTTTGGCTTTCGGCCCGGCTGACTTTCGGAAATAGTGCGCCGCCGAGAGTCCACTAATACCACCCCCGACCACGACCAAGTCGTAGACTTCGCCTGTGTCCGCAGGTTTTCCGGCATCATCCCAGAATGCCCCGTCGCGCAGGCTATGCATGACTTCAAACGAACCGACGTGACTACCGCGCAGACCTGTTAACGCAGGGGGGTAGTATTCGGCTGCGGCTTTCACATCTTCTCCGGTGTTCATCGCCGCGAACACCTGCGAAGGCAGCATTGTCGCACCCGCAGTCAGAGCTACGCCGTTCAGGAAATCGCGCCGCGTAATTTTGCGGACCATTCCCAATTCTCGGTCTCGTTTTGCAGACATGGTGTGGCCCCGCGGCTTCGCGAAGAATCAAGACATGATCGACTTGTAGCTACTCTTTCTTTTCAGCTTGCACCGCAGCCTCAGCTGCCTGGAACCCGATCTTGCTATGCGTCCCATCACAGAACGGCTTGTTGATGCTCCCTCCGCATCGGCACAGGGAAAATGCGGGCTTGCCGGTGAGGTCATATTTGTTTCCGTTTGCATCTACCAGTTCGATCGCTCCTTCGGGAGCTTCTACTCGATAGGGACCATTCGGTCGAACCGTAATCTTTACTTGAGCCACAGATGCCTCCAATGAGAATCGTTGCCACAGCTGGCGGAGCGTCCGCGCAGAGGGTAAGAAGATATCACGCAGTAGGGATACTACGCCGCTGCCCACTCCACCGACGGCAGCGCACGGTAGAGTTGCAGGTACTCATCGATCATGCGCTTGTGGTTATAGCGGTCGCGCGCCCGCTGGTAGGCTCGGTTCGCGTATGCTCGGCACTTTTCGCGATCCTTGGTAAGTTCTCGGATGGTGGTTGCCAGACTGGCAGCATCGTTCGTGCGGAAATAGACGGCATCGTCACCCCAGATTTCACGGAAACTGGGGATATCGTTAGCGACGATCGCGCACCGCGAAAGCGCCGCTTCGAGCGGCTCCATCCCAAAGGGTTCGTAGCGTGCTGTGGCTGCGTATACGGAGGCCCGGCTGTATAAAGTGCGCAGTTGTGCCTCGGTCTGGGGACCTTTCAGCGAGACGCAGAGTTGGTCGGTGGCAACCTTGATATCAGCGCGAATGGGGATTCGTGGAGGATTTACCGGATGTTCCGCCCCGACGATACAAACTGAGATGGGGTGCTCATGCTGGGTCAGCAAGTGTACCTGCTTGCCGGCATCCAGCAATCTGCCCACCGATAAAACTGAATCTTCTTTACTGACGTACGGATTGAAAAATATCGGGTTGCGACCGTTGTAAATCACCTCCTCACGCGCCACTTGCACATAAGAAAGGTGTAAGGCTTCGAGCATGCTAGCAGAGGGCGCCACCACAGCCGTGGCTCCCAGCAGGCCCCTTGCGACCGCCTCCCGGTAGCGATGCAACCAGCGAGCCGATTTCGGCTCGTGTCCATGCACGGCCAGCCACCACGTGACCAAGTCACCATGTGCGACCACTATACGTGGGACGTCCACGGGCAGATCGCCGTAGCAGAACTGATTCAGATGCAGCACGTCCGGCTGGGTCTCTTCGACCAGTGATTTCAGGTATGCAGCGGACTCCTTGTAGTCCAACTCGCCTTCCTGCATCCATTCCAGGCGGAAACCGGTCGGCCGATAATCAAGGCCGTGGAGGTTGTCCATCCAGGCCGTTTGTTCAGGCAGGGGAACTTCTCCGAGGCTCACCAGCGTGACGCGTAACCCGCGACTTACGAGTCCGCTTACCAATTCGCGAGTATAGGTCCAAACGCCGGAAATCGTGTCGGTCGTAACGAGAACATGCATAGGGGCTAGGGTCTGCGGCGCGTCCACTCGGATGCGCCTGCGTCCGGTGCATCTGCCGTATTTTATGCGGAGCATTGACTGGTTGCAGAATTTATTCTTGCTGTCCTCGAGGGAGTACCGCAGGACCGCATGCTGCTTTTTCGATTGTGGTAACGGCGCTAAGCACTTCCGTTTCAACATCTTCAATTAGGAAAAAACTGCATCCAGAGGGGAAAATATTCTGTATTGACCACCGGCTGCCCAAGGGTTACGGTGAGCACACCAAGTATCTTGGTGATGCGTCCGTAGTGTGAAAATGGGCCTCAGAAGGGCGCGATGCAGTCGGGGGCCATTTGAAAGCCGCCACGAAAGTTCTGGCTGCTCAGTTGCAGCAGCATGGGTACGCTATACCCGCTGGACGAGCCAGGTAGTATCGCCACTTCTGTGCTCCTGAAGTTTTGGTGTTCGTTTCCTGTTGTCTTCACTGGGCCCGCTGGTGCTCGACGGGCCGGCAACCAACTGTAAGTTCGCGGGAGAAATCGTCCGACACGGGAGGATACGAGCATGGCTGACTTCTACCAGATGGGCGTCATTGCTACGCTGCACCGGCTGGGTGCAGGTAACGTTGGAATCCTCGAAAGACAGCTGGAATATTTCTCACGCCAGCAGCCCATCGCGCTGGTTTTGCCTGCCCTGTATTCCGAATTTGAGAAGCCGGCGATGGATACGATGATCGCCGAGCTCAGCCAGGCCACTTACGTCCGCCAGTTCGTTTTGTCCCTGGCGCAGGCCACGCAGGATCAGTTCGAAGATGTCCAGCGTCGTCTAAGCGTCCTGCCCGGAGATGTACGCGTCCTCTGGCACGACGGACCTCGGGTGCAACGTCTATACAGGACACTCGAAGATAACCGGCTGCAAATTGGTCCCGACGGGAAAGGACGGCAATGCTGGATGGCCTATGGCTACGTACTGGCCAGTCGTAAGGCCTCGGTAATCGCGCTACACGATTGCGATATCGTGAACTACAGTCGCGATATGCTGGCTCGGCTTTGCTATCCGGTCGTGCATCCAGACATTGGTTTCGAATTCAGCAAGGGCTACTATGCGCGCCTGAGCCATCAAATGCATGGACGGGTAACGCGACTCCTGATGACGCCGGTGATACGGGCGCTGCAATCCATTGTTGGACACCTGCCTTTCCTGATGTATCTGGACAGCTTCCGCTATCCGTTGGCCGGGGAATTCGCGATGCAGGCTGACTTGGCTCGTGTGAACCGAACGCCCTCGGACTGGGGTCTGGAGGTCGGCGTCCTGGCTGAGGTCTATCGGAACTGCTCGATCCGACGCATCTGCCAGGTCGACATCGCCGACAACTACGAGCACAAGCACCAGGAACTTTCCCAGGGAGATCCCACCAAGGGCCTTATGAAGATGGCCATGGACATCTCGAAGGCATTGTTCCGAATTCTGGCAGCGGAAGGCGTAAAGTTTGACGCCGGTCTGATGCAGACACTCTTGGTTCGCTATCAGCGTATGGCGGAAAACAGTATCAGCCGTTATCACGCCGATGCCATGATCAATGGGCTGATCTTCGATCGCCATGAGGAAGAAACCGCAGTAGAGACCTTCTCGCATGCCTTGAAGATGGCCACCGACGAGTTCTTCGCCGATCCCCTGGGCACCCCTCCCATTCCGAACTGGATGCGAGTAAGCGCGGCGCTACCAGGATTCATGGAAGACCTGCGAGAGGCTGTCGATAGCGATAATCGGTCCTCACACGTGGTGGGAATTAACGCACAGCCGTTGCTAGCTCATAAAGAAACCGCCTGAAGCCATCGTGGACGAGTTATTCCCAACTGAACTAAGGACGCGTCTCGAGCAGATTGGTGAGACTGACATCGTGGTCGGCATTCCCAGCTACAACAATGCTCGGACGATCGGGCATGTCGTCAGCGCGGTATCAGTGGGATTGGCCAAGTACTTCCCGAATCGTCGCTCGGTGATTGTGAACTCCGATGGCGGGTCGAAGGACCAGACGAAAGAGATAGTGCTGAAGACCGAGATTCGTGCGGACGACCTGCTGCTGGTGTCGCATCCCGTTCAAGTCAGCCATCGCATCAGCACGCCATACCACGGTCTTCCCGGCAAAGGTAGCGCTTTCCGCACCATCTTCGCAGTGGCCAAGCAACTAAAGGCCAAGGCATGCGTCGTGGTCGACTCCGACTTGCGCAGCATTACGCCGGGATGGATCGAACTTCTCGCCCAGCCCGTTCTTGAATACGAATACGACTACATCGCCCCCTACTATCATCGCCACAAGTACGACGGCACCATCACGAACGGCATCATCTATCCCATGACCCGGACGCTCTATGGAAAATCCGTGAGGCAACCCATCGGCGGGGAGTTCGGTTTTTCCGGTAAACTCGCGGCCCGGTATCTGGAAAAGGATGTCTGGGATACCGATGTCGCCCGCTTCGGCATCGATATCTGGATGACGGTTACGGCCATCGCGGAGGGATTTCGCGTCGGACAAGCCTACCTGGGTGCCAAACTGCACGACGCCAAGGATCCGGGATCAGACCTGACCAGCATGTTCCGGCAAGTGGTTGGTTCGTTTTTCAGCCTGATGGAAGGCTACGACGGCGTCTGGAAGAACGTTCAAGCCTGCGAAGCCGTTCCCATGTTCGGCTTTCCATTCGAGGTAGGCGTGGAACCGCTCACGGTAAATACCGATCGCATGATTCATGCCGCGCAGCAGGGCGTTAGTGATTTGCGTGAAATTTACAGTTCGTTCCTCTCTCCGTTCACAATGACGGACCTGACGAATTACGTCCACCGCAATGGACAGGGATTTCATATTCCGGACCAGCTGTGGGTTCGCATGATCTATGAAGCGGCGGCGGCCTATCACCATCGTATTCTGGACCGCGATCATCTCCTGCAATCCCTGGTTCCGCTCTACCTTGGACGTACGGCGTCGTTCGTTCTGGAAGTAACGGAAAGCACGGCCCCGCAAGTAGAAGAACGTATCGAACAGCTCTGTCACGTATTCGAGGGCGAGAAGTCGTACCTCGCTCAACATTGGGACACCATCGGGAAGGAGAAATTCCATGCGCAGCCTGTTTGATCGGATGTTTCTCGACCCTTTTCAGCGCCTCGCAGACCAGTCGGCGCATATCGTACCTGTGCTGGTCATGGTGCTGGTCACGCTCATTGTGGGTGGATTCGTGGCTTTTGTCTTGCGCTGGCTCACGTACCGGATGCTGCAACTGGCCCGCTTCGATCACCTTGTACAGCGAACGGGGTTCGCCAGCATGATCGAGCGTACCGGAGTGTTCCGCTCGCCGAGTGATCTGGGCGCACGGTTTGTACAGGCTGTGGTGTGGGTGCTGGTGGCACTCTTTGCGCTGAACGCGACCGATACTCCCGCAAGCGTCGAAATGGTTCGGCGATTCGTTGACTATATCCCCAACGTGATTGCCGCCGGACTAGTTCTGCTCCTGGGGGTGGTGGTCAGCCGGATGGTTTCGCGCAGCGCCTTGCTTGCGGCTGTCAATGCTCAATGGCCGGCGGCTCGCCTCATAGCAGGCGGAGTGCGTGTTCTGGTAATGACCCTCGCAGTAGTGATCGCGCTGGAACAACTGCACGTTGGGAGTCTGCCGCTGCTGGTTGCGTTTGCCATCGTGTTCGCGGGGATCGTGTTTGCGATGGCGCTTGCGTTCGGGCTGGGAGCAAGGGACATGGCCCGGCAGTGGCTCGAAGCGAAGGTTCGCTCGTCGGTGGCAGAAGAGGAGGTCTTCCGCCATCTCTGAGCGCAGTCGCACTCTCGTATTCACTGATCTGGACGGCACTCTGCTGGACCACACCTCCTATTCGTGGGACGGTGCCAGTCGCGCCCTTAGCGAACTGCGACGGCGACGCATTCCCCTGATTTTCTGCACGAGCAAGACGCGAACCGAAGTCAAGGCCTTCCGTCGAGCCATCGGTAATACTCACCCGTTTGTTGTCGAAAATGGCGGGTCCCTCGTGATCCCAGCGGGGTATTTTCCGGCGATCGGCCCCTCGACCGGCAAGGCGAAGCATTACACCCTGATGCTCGGCCGTCCGTACGACGAACTGGTTCGTGAGTTGCGCGCGATCGCCCGGCAGACGGGAGTGGAGGTTCGCGGATTCCACCAGATGTCTGCCGACGAGGTGGCGCGAACAACCGGACTGACGGTCAAGGAAGCTCGCATGGCGCAGCAGCGCGAGACCGGCGAGCCCTTCATTTTTCGGAATGCTACGCCGGCGAGAATTCGAGCTTTTTGGCGGCGAGCTCGCGAACGTGGTTACTCCGTTCAGAAGGGCGGACGCTTCTGGCATTTCGCCGGCGACCACGACAAAGGACTGGCCTTAAGTGCACTGATTGGCTTTTACCGCGTTGCCTGGGGAACTCCTATTCGCACGATTGCGCTCGGAGATAGCGGTAATGACCTGCTGATGCTGCAACTCGTCGATCGACCCGTTCTGATGCCGAAGCCCGACGGAAGCTTCGCGAAAGAGGTCACGTCCCAAATGCCAGACATTCATCGGGCAAAGCAGCCCGGTCCAACCGGTTGGGGCCTTGCGCTCCTACAGGCGCTACGAGGGAATGGGGCGAGCGGTTCCAACACCATCAAGAATCGGAAGCGCACTAACAGCTAGAGTTTCACTAAGTGCTGCTCGAGGCTGAATGGGGGTGTCGTGCCACAGCGAAAAATCATTGTCAACCTTGCGACGAGCGCAGACGGCTACGTGGCTCGACCCGATGGCAATCTCGATTGGCTGACGGAACGGCCAGCCCCAAAGGGCTTCTACGGTCTCCCGGAATTCGAGCGCTCCACCGATGCCAAGATCCTCGGCCGCAAGACCTTCGACCATAGTCTGCGGATGGGTGCGCGCTTCAGTGCAGATGCTGTGCACTACGTGTTCTCTCGGCAGCCTGCGCCTGCTTCCCTGCCCGCGGGCGTCAACTTCGTCACCGAGTCGATCAGTGCCTTTGCGGAACGCCTCCGCACGCAAGCTGGCAAGAACGTTTGGATGATGGGCGGAGGCGAAATCATCGGGTCTTTCCTGGACGAGACCGCGATTGACGAGTTCATCATCACCGTCGTGCCAACCTTCATCGGGGAAGGCATTCCCCTTCTTGCACCGAGGCATCGTAAGGTGGCGCTCCGCGTGCTTGCAGTACAACAATTTCCGGACAGCGTCGTACAGCTGCACTACGGGGTACAGCGGTCAAGAGTCTGAACCAGCCATACGGTGGGCTGCAGGGCGTCCTTGTTCAATTCCAGGCTCTCGCCCTCAGTGCGTTGATCCCGTAAGCGTGAACGGGGCAGCCATCCGCAAGCCCGTTTACGCCGGTGCCGCGAGCCGTTCCCGAATCTGGCACGCCAGCTCATGCATGACGCGAAGTTTGTCGACAGCGGGCGCTGGCACCCCGGACACCGACAGCGCAAGGTCACAAGATAGCAGGAGGGCAGTTACGCTCTCTTTCAGTTCGCTCCACATGGCCTGCTCAGCCGAACGTCGGGCGACCTGTTCTTCCCGCTGCCGTCGGCTGAGCGCCGTACGAATCTCGCGAACGACACGCTCAACTCCGCTGATCGCGAAGTTCACGTACACCGGAATCGCGGTGCCCAGGTGCTGCAACATCTGGTCGCTCCCATCGGGTTCCGCCTCCAACAAGAATTGATCGATGATCACGGCCAGATATTCTTGCTCCCTCGGCTTGCTTCCTGCCTCCTGCAAAGTGGAGGCGGCATGGGTTGGCTGCCCGGTGGCTGCTTGTATCGCGTGAGCGCATTCCTGACTGCGGACCGAAGAAGTTATCAGAAGGATCATGTCCTTCATTATGCAAGCGCAGAACCACGACGCGTTGCTGAAAACAGTGGGGTTGCTGAGATCAATGTCCTTCCTGACTCCCGTATCGGGAAATCGCTAGGACATGATGCTCAGTCTTGGGAACAGTACTCCTTCAGCTTCCGATACAGAGTCGTTTTCCCGATGCCCAACAATCGCGCCGCCAGCAACTTGTCCCCATTGAGCTGCGCAATCGTATTGAGGATCGTCTGCTTCTCCAATTCCGCCATCGGTATAATTTTGCTCGTTCCATTCCCTCCGGCAGTGGATCCACTCGCTTGTAGATTGCTGACCGCCACAGGTAGATCGCCCAAGTGCAACATCGGACCGGTGGTGAAGGCGCATGCCCGCTCCAGGCAGTTCTCCAGTTCGCGGACGTTGCCGGGCCAATCGTAAGCCAGCATCGCCTTAAGCGCATCGTCGCTTAGAGTTCGCTCCTGCCCCGAGGAACGCGACAGGCGTTCCAGAAAGTGGGCTGCCAGGATGGGAATATCCTGCCGCCGCTCCCGCAAGGACGGAATCCGCAGGCTGAGCACATTGAGACGAAAGTAGAGATCCCGGCGGAACGTCCCCTGCGAGACTGCCAGCTCCAGGTCGCGATTCGTGGCGGCTAGGATTCGCACATTGATGGGGATCTGTTTGGTGCTGCCTACCGGACGAATTTCCTTCTCCTGGATTGCGCGCAGAAGCTTGGCCTGCAAATCTACTGGCAATTCCCCAACTTCATCGAGGAAAACTGTACCGCCTTCGGCGATGGCTAGCAGACCGTCCTTGGCGTGCATTGCTCCTGTGAATGCACCTTTGACATACCCAAACAGCTCGCTCTCAATCAGAGTAGGAACCAGGGAACCACAGTCCACCGGGATAAATGGCTTATCCCGGAATGGACCGGAGAAATGGATGGAACGCGCCACCAATTCCTTGCCAGTGCCGCTCTCCCCCAGGATGAGAACGGGGTGTGTGCTGTGCGCGGCCTTGCCGATGATGCGATAAAGCTTTTCCATCTCGGGGGCGCGGCCGATGATGCTCCCGAAACCCTGCTTGGACTTGATTTTTTCGCGCAGCATACGGTTCTCGGTCTTCAATTTGAGATGGTTCACCAGGCGATCCAACAATACCCTCAGTTCGTCCAGGCTGAACGGTTTGGTGACGTAGTCAAATGCGCCGTTCTTCATAGCTTGCACGGCCGATTGCACCGTCCCGTAGCCTGTGACTACAACCACGAGTGCATCGGGGCGCCGGCACTTGATCTGATTGAGTGCCTCAAGTCCGCCAGCCCCGGGCAACCGCAAATCAAGCAGAACAGCGTCAATCCCTTGCTGACTCCAGTTGTTTGTAAGCGTGCTCGGCCGAGTCTGCGGTGAAAGTGTTGAACCCCAGCGACTGCGCTACCTCGCCGCATGCGTCACGGATGGCGCGCTCATCATCCACGATAAGCAGGTTCAGAAAATTGGCGCCCTCAATCTGAGGAGTCGCAGGCAAAGTCGCTTCCGCGGTCGTCATGGTTGTTCTCGCTTTCCTGTTTCGGATTTCGTTGAATTCGTCGGGCCGTTCGCATCCAGGATCTGTCGAACCTTCTCCAGGAGTGCGGCACCAGTGAACGGTTTTCGGAACAACACGATCGGTTCTGGCTCCGCTATGCGGCCAGGATCCTGCGGCTCATAGCCCGACATGTAGAGGATTCGCAGTTGAGGCCTCTCCGCCCGTAAGAGTCGCCCCAGTTCGCGTCCATTCATCCCCGGCATCACCAGGTCAGCCACGAGCAGATGGACAGGACCGGAGTGATGCTGCATAACGCTGATTGCCTCTGCCCCACTTCCCGCTTCCAAGACCTGGTATCCACATTCGCTCAGGATTCGCTGCGCAGCCTTGCGGACCGTCACGTTATCTTCCACCAACAACAAGGTTTCGCCCCCGAGGGCTGCTGAATACCGCTCTGTAATCTGTTTCGATAGCGGAGAATCCACAATGCGAGGCAGGATCACGCTGAAACGGGAACCGAGCCCGGGTTCACTCTCCACCTGGATCGTCCCGCCGTTATTCTTCACAATGCTGAATACCGTGGCGAGGCCCAGGCCGTTGCCACGACCGGACGTCTTGGTGGTAAAGAAGGGCTCGAAGAGATGCGAACGAGTTTCTGCTGACATGCCGCAGCCGGTATCAGTCACTACCAGCATTACGCCCGGAATCGCTATCTGGGGAACGGCTGACTCGGGCGGCGGAAGTTCGCACTGCCTGGTCTCCACGGTAATTCGGCCGTTTTCCTGGATCGCGTCGCGCGCGTTCAGCACCAGGTTGAAGAGGATCTGCTGCACCTGCGCCGGATCCATTTTCACGTTCCCCAGGCGCTCCTCCAGGTGAATGCTGAGTTCAATGTTCTCCCCGATCAAGCGGGAAAGTAGATTGCGGCGTCCCTGCAATAGTCTGGTTCAAACACAGGATGCGTGGCTCAACCACCTGCTGGCGGGAAATTGCTAACAATTGCTGAATTAAGGCCGCGCCCTGCTCCCCCGCTATCCGTATCTCCTCGGCGTGATGCCGCAACCGGCTGCCACGTTGTAACCCCGCTACCAGCAGGTCGCAATAGAGCAGGATGCCTGTCAGGAGGTTGTTAAAGTCATGGGCCACACCACCAACCAGGCGCCCAATTACCTCCATCTTTTGCGCCTCACGGAGTCGCTGCTCCGACCGCTTTCGCTCGGTGATATCCTCAGCCATTTCGATCGCAAACTGAGGATCCCCTTCGGGTCCACGGACCAGCGAAATCTTCAAGTGGATCCATCCGGAGGCCGATCCCTTCCCCTGATACTGCACCTCCAACTCGCAGGCTTCGTGCTTTCCATCCACCAGTTCCTGGAAGGCGTGCGAAAATCGATCAGAGTCTTCCGTTTGGATCAAATTGCGGAAAGGCATCCCACGCAGTTCTTCTCTGGAATAACCCAACATGCTCTCTAGCGCCGGATTCGGCTCGAGGATCCGTCCATCCAGATCGGACTGTGCGATTCCCATTGGCGCGGCATCAAAGATGGCGCGAAAACGGCGGTCGCTGTCGCGAATCATGCGTCGCCGCTCGCGCTGACTGACGTCGCGCACCGTCAGCACCACGAATTTTCGGCTCCCGGAACGGAATGACGAGCAGGTAGACTCCACTCGGACTGAGGAGCCGTCCTTGCGCCGGCCAAGGAAGTCACACAGTGGGTTGCCATTGCTGATACGAGCCGTGTCGCCTCTGTTTAGCCGGACACAATCGTGGCCGTCGGGCTTCATCCGGAAGTCGATAAGAAGACTCCCAACAACCTCGTTTGGGCTGGAGTAACCAAACAAGTTGGCGAATGCCGAATTGGCGCGGAGGATGCGACCATGGCTGGCTAGCGCCAAACCTTCTGGACTTGCGTCAAACGTGTCGCTGAACAAAGCGGGATCAAGTCGCTCCGGTGGGTCGTTCAGAACTCGTAGCGGTTGTCCCATGGCGCTTCGTTCCCTCGTAATCTCGTCCGGGAGAAGCCCAGTTACCACGTCCGCGATACCGAATCGGGAATGTTCGAAGTACCGCGGGGGTGCGTCCGCTCCCTATTTGGGACAACTATAGGAGTCCAATCTGGGAATGCTAAGTGCAGTCGTCACAGTGGGCTGTGACGTGCGACCACGGGAGACGCATCTTCCTTTGGCAGAGGGAAGATGTCTAAGTCCTTCTATCCATTTAGCTTGGGTTCAGTCTCGGAGGGGAATCGCTTCGGTTAGACGAAATGTGAGGCGACGATCTGGTCCAACCGTCACGTTCTCGGCAAGGACATGGCTTTCATCGGCAGTGGCTTCAAAACTCCGTTTGGCTGCCAGTTTACTGGTCGCGGCTGATTTACCCTTCAGGAAATTGCTGGAACTCTGGACTGCCGAGATCTTCCCATGAATGGCTATTGAATTAAGGGCTAAGCGGAGGTATCCGGGAGTCGCGAGATGGCCTGCTTTCGCTTCCATCACGCGCCCAACGACTGAGGCTCCTCGGTCGGCAAGAGTTTGTCCGTTCACCACGATGGGGTCAACCAACAACGCATGAAAGGTGTCTCCGGATTGCGCGGTGGCGCTGGCGATGACGGACTGGAGGCGAATGTAAATCGGAGTTCCCGCAGGGATCCGAACTCCAGGTGGAATGACGGTACTGCTGGGAGAGATCCCGTCAGCTCTAGCTTGACGATCGAATGGGAGATGCTCGCTGTCGCTGGGCGGAGCGACCTCAGAAGCAGCCACCGGAACAGCCGCTTGCCGACCACACTCCACAGTCATCGCGAGCCCCAAGGCTAGCGCCGCGAAACCAATGACTGTCCACGCCTTCATGGGAGTAAATCCTCGCCCGTACTCTCTTGCCCACACAAGTCGCAAGGCTGATGCCAACTCTCGTGATTGAAAACAAGGCGCTTAGAGTTGAGAGTGTTAGGCGGGTCGTGTATTTTTTGCGCTTACCAAGATATGGGACGCGGAACTTCTCTCCGAGGATCCCGTAATTACCTGAGAGTTTCCTTCTCACGGTTACCTTGAGAAAGCAGCAATCAATTTTGCGCGGGCGACTCGCGATCGGACCAAAACGCATCTTCGAATTGCCTGGGAAGAGAGAAAGGCTTGGATGCTACAGACAGATCCGTACCAACGCTGCTTCTTGCTTTTTGCCATTTGCCTGTCTGCCGCGATGCTATTCGGACAGAGTGCTAGACCGGCTCGGGAGGAATGGCTAACCGCCACGCCCGACTCGGCCGGTCTCTCCTCCACCAGCCTCCGGGGGATGGAGCAGGCAATTCGCTCCAACGAGTTTAAGAAGATCACGAGCATCTTAGTTGCCCGTGAGGGAAAGCTGGTCTATGAAAGCTATTTCGATGGCGATGGGCAGACGTCCCGCAACACCCGCTCGGCGACTAAGACAATCACGGGCATGTTGGTGGGTATTGCGGTCGACAAAAAAATGTTGTCCGGCGTGGACGCCCGAATCATGCCCTTCTTCAAGGATAAGCAGCCCGTCCAAAATCCCGATCCGCGAAAAGACCAAATTACCGTCGAAGATTTCCTGACCATGAGTTCCGCGCTGGAATGCAATGACTGGAACGATTTCTCGCGCGGCAATGAAGAGCGCATGTACCCGATCGAGGATTGGATCCAATTTACCCTCGACCTTCCCGTCCGGGGGTTTTCGTCATACAACAAAAAGCCGCAGGACTCGCCTTACGGACGGAGCTTCAGTTATTGCACCGCGGGTGCCACGACCTTGAGCGGCGTGCTGAACCGCGCCACGGGCGTACCCACCCAGGAGTTTGCGCGCCAGAACCTGTTTGAGCCACTTGGAATCAAGCAAGCCGATTGGATCTTTTCACCCCTGGGCCTAGCCATGACGGGTGGCGGTCTCGGCCTTCGCAGCCGTGACCTGCTCAAGCTAGGACAACTCTATCTCGATGGTGGCCTGTGGCACGGGCTACGAGTGATATCCGAGAGCTGGGTCAAGACTTCCATCAGCCCCCATGCGCGCATCGATGACGAAACTGAGTATGGGTACTTCTGGTGGCTGAAAGGCTTCAAGACGAAAGCGAAAACGTATTCGGCCTATTACATGTCGGGAAATGGTGGGAACAAGGTTGCAGTTTTTCCAGAGCTCAAAATGGTGGTTGTGCTTACCAGCACAAACTACAGCACACCTGGGATGCACCAGCAGACGGACAAGCTGTTAACTGATTACATCCTTGCATCGCTAGAGAGGTAGGACTGTTACCGCCAAACGAAGTCAATAGTGGGGACCAACAAATATTCCCGCAAAAAACAAACCCGGAGGCTCGATGTTCCGGCCTCCGGGCCCGTGCTTCCCTGACAAACCCAGGTTTATCGCGAAGCACCGCCTGCACCAGCCGCCGCACTCTGCGGCTCATTCTCCGGCTGCATGACGACGCCATCAAACGGGGTTGCGCCGATGAAGCGGCCATGCACTACGCCTACCCGACGCAGGGGATAACCGGCATCCGGTCCACGTCGCCAGGTGCGCCCGCTGTCCGCGCTCTCGAAGATGACACCCGGTCTGCAGGCTAGTCGCGAGCAGACGCTTGCCGGAGCCATCGTACGAGACGGAAGTGATGTCCTTGTCCGGGAGGCCGTTCACCACGTGCTCCCAGGTCGCCCCGGAATCGCCGCTGTGGAACGCACCCTCGCGGGACGCTACAAAAATATGCGAGTCCGGCGTTACGGTAACGCCACGAATGCTGGTGACGTAGGACGCGAGGTTGTGCTGAGTGAAAGTCGCACCGTTGTCGCTCGACATGAACACTTTCGTGCGTGTCGCGGCCACCACGGTCTCACCCTTGCCGTTGATCGAGATGAAGTCCTTTTCGCCCTGTACCGGACCACCCATCCAGGACTTGCCTTGATCCTTGCTGAAATACAATCCGTTGGAAGTGGCCGCCATCCAGCGTTCGCCCACGATCTCGATGTCGCTCACCTTGGCTTCGAGTACTGAGCGGGTGCTGGTCTTGGTCGCTACCTGGGTCTTCTTGGTACCCTTCTTGACGGTCTTGGTGGAAACTTTCTCCGTCACAATGGAATTGATCGGATGCCAACCGGTTGCGTTGCGCTCCAGAGCGTACATGCCATGGTTGGTGCCGGCGACCAGGGTGCCGTTGCTTGCCTGCTTTAGCGTGAATACGTCCTTGCCGCCGAGGCCAGCGCTCTTCTGCAGCCAGTGCTCGCCACCGTCGTGGGAATAGAACACACCGCCCCACTCGCGGTCATTCACGACGCCGACGTAGACCGTGTTGGGATCCTTATAGTCCGCCACGATCGATGTTACATAGCGGTGCGTGTAGCCGTGATTCGACGCTGTCCAGGTGCTCGCACCGTCATTCGAGGCCATCACGCCGCTTCGATCGGTGGCCAGCAGGACGTGCTGCGAATTCCTGGGATCGACGTACACGTCGTTGACTACTACTTCGGGATTGCTCACGCGCTTCCAGGTCTTGCCCAGATCCATCGTCTTCCAGAGTCCTTCGGTGGTTCCCGCATACACGATGTTGGGATTCGACGGATCCTGGTGCAGCACGCGTGTGCGGCGCGCTGAGAAAGGAATGCCCTGGATCTTCTGGAACTGATCGCCCGCCGTCACACTCTTGTAGATACCGGAGCATGCGCTGGCGAAGACGTTGGAAGGATTGCTGTGGTCGACGATGATCGAGAAAACGTCGGAATCGTCGATCATGCCTTTGTTAATGTGCTGCCAGTTCGCGCCGCCGTCGGCCGTCTTCCAGGCCAGGTGCCAGGTTCCCGCATAGACAACGTTCGGATCCTTGGGATCGACCGCGATCGACTCGATGTTCTTGATGTCCGCATGATTCGCGGGAGAAATGCGCTCCCAACTATCTCCGCCGTCCTTGCTGCGGAAAACTCCGTCGAGTGCTCCCGTCACCAGAATGTTGGAGTCGGAAGCCGCCATCGCCATTGCGCGAATCGACTTCCCGTGCATCCCGGGCAAAGATCTGCCAGGTCTTGCCGCCGTCGCGCGTGCGGAACATATCGCCCGCCTGCTGGCTCTGAATGCTCCAGGCAGAAACGTACATGATGTTGGTGTCGTGCGGATTCAGGGCGATGTGGTCGAGGACGTAGTCGTCGCCCGTGCTCAGGTGAGCGAACCGGGACCAATCATGGCCTCCATTATCGGAGACGAAAATCACGCCCGTGCTGGTACCTAAGAAGATGCGATCAGGGTTGTGCGGATCGTAGGCGAGACTCCGGACATCGCCCCCGTCCGGCCCTAAAACTGCCCATTGACCGGCCCACAGCGACGTGCTGCTGACAAGACCGATCAGCAATAGAATCAACAATTTACCTGATGTTCCCCTGAAAATCATGTGTGTTTCAGCCCCTGTGGCAGGAGTATACCTGCGGGGAAAGAGTGACAGCCTCCCCAGTCCCATTCAAGTTACGTAAGGGCAGCGAAAAAAATGGGCCGGTCGGGGTCGTCCGACCGGCCTGTCTTGCGCACACCATTACTGTGTTTTGGCCTTCTTCTTGGCCGCAGGCTTCGGGTGATCCGGAACCGGCTGGACCTTGGTTTCATCGACCGCCTCGGTTCCCGCCGAGTCAAAGGTCGCGCCTGCAGGCACTACCCAATACTCTGCGGTTTTCGTGCCGCCGTTGCCGGTGCGGGTCTCGATGCGGCTGGCATCGATGGCCTGCTTGGCCTCGCCGCCCGAAAGGTATGCCTTCGAATTCAAGGCACGCTCGGCAGCCAGATTCTTGCGCTTTTCCGTAGGCTCGGCGTTGCCGACGATTACAAGCTTCGCGTCCGCTTCCTGCTGCATTCGCAGAGCCACGTCGTCAAGAATCGCCTTGCAGGTGTTATCCACGCGCCACGGCTTCTTCTCATTCGGGAAGTCGCACTGGCTCAGCTTGCTTGCCTTGGGCGGCGGCGGTGGCGGATTCTCGACCGTCACCTGGGATGAGGAATTCGCCGTCAAGCCACGCGAATCGCTACAAGTCGCGCTGACGGTGATGACGCCCGGCGATGCCCCGGTTGTGTTCAACGTGCCAACGTTATCGCTACCGGAAACACTGCCCCCGCTTGCCGTCCAACCGGAAACCGTTACCGGGACACCGTCCGGACTCGTGCAACTACAAGTAATCGTAGCCGTCCCGCCCGTTTGCAGGCTGGTGGGACTCGCCGAGCAGCTCATCGTCGGCGGATTCTTCGGCGGTTCCTTGACGGTGTAGTTCGAAGAACAAGTGGCATCGCCGTTCTTCTTCACCTTTGGATCGGTTACATGAGCGGTGACTGTGTAATTGCCGCCAGCCACGCCCTTGGTATCGATCGAGGCAGTGTTGTCCTTGCCGCTCACTGTCCCGCCCGTGCCATTCCACGCGTAGTTTAGAGTGTGCTTCGGATTAAAATTGTTGGCGGTAGCCGTCGCTGTAACGGGCTCACCCTGCATCACTTCCGCATGATCCACGGAACAGGATGCCGACACTGGGACCGCGGGCGCCCCACCGAAATTGAATACGACACCTGATCGTAGTCGCACGCCCTCATAGCTCGCGCGGCGCAGATCGGGCTGGCTCACCGGCACTTCCTTCGCAAAATTCTGCCGTGCCCATTGATAATCTGCTTCGATCAGGCGAATGCTGAACTGTTTGACGATGGGGATATCGATGCCTCCTCCAAGAATCGCGCCGATGCCGGTGCGCGAGGGAAGATTGGCCAGGTTCAGGTGGTTTGCCCCTAGTAACGTATGCACAAATAGATTGACACCTTCGCCACGATAGGTAAAGCGAGGACCAACCGAGTAAGTGCTGAAGTCGTTTCCATCCTTATAATTTGCTCCGAAGTCGCCCTCAAGTGCGAAGTTAGGATGAAAGTTGTATCCAAACGCCAAACCGAATCCGCTCGACATGCTGGGCAACTTGAAGGGGAGAACTCCGCCCGCGCCGTCCGGACCACCGGGGATATTTCCGCCCGGGTTCAACCATTGATAACCGGCGAACAGATCGGCCTTGGGTGGATTTTCTTGCTGCTGTGACAGCGCTGCGTTTGAACACAGAATCAGAGAGAGAGTCAGAAAAAGACCGAGCCAATAGCTTCGGCCATCTCGTGAACCCCAACACTGTGACATGTAGTCCTCCGGATGAATAGCTCTTCTTTGACAGGACATCGACCACGAGGTTGCGACCTTCGCGAGACAACAAGGGAAAACGGGGTTACCAGTGACGCCAAATTCTACAGCATCGAATTCGCAAAGCGAAACCGGGGGTGTGGAATATTACTGTATCTTTCGACGCAAGTCTCATGAGGTTGCAAGATGGTAAACTCTAAATTCGTCTCAGTTTGACATAGCAGAGGGACGACGTCCCATTTTACGAGGCGTCCCCGGGAAATATGCCCAACTTTCCTCGTCCCGCCCTCGGATCATCGGCATCTTAATCGCTCTTCCTTGCCAGAGAGCCGCGGGGAACCGGAATAATGCACTGAACGCCCTATGAGCCAAGAAAAAGTCTTGATCGTGGAAGATGAGGAAAACGAACGTACGGGTCTGGCCGAAGTCTTATCCGCTTGGGGTTATCGCGTGGAAACGGCCGCAGACGGGGTGGAGGGATGGGACAAAGTTACGCAATGGTCACCGGCGATTATCGTCACTGATCTGAAGATGCCACGAATGGGTGGGATGGAGTTGCTGGAACGACTGGCCGATGCCCAAAGCAATCAAACGGTAGCGGTGATTGTGATGACCGCGCAAGGCACGATCGATAGCGCAGTGCAGGCCATGCGCGTGGGCGCCTACGACTACATCACGAAGCCGATCGACACGAATCGACTGCATACGATCCTGCAGAAGGCCGGTGAACTCCTCGGCACCAAGGTGGAACTCGAGGTCACGCGGCGCAAGTTGCGGGATGCCGGGTCGCTCGGTAGCCTCGTCGGCCCTTCCAAGAAAATGCAGGAAATCTTCCGCCTGATCGAAATGGTGGCACCCAGCACGGCTTCCGTTCTCATCACCGGGGCCAGTGGTACCGGAAAGGAAATGGTCGCCCGTACCATCCACGAACTGAGCCCACGGCGTACCAAGCCGTTCGTTCCCATCAATTGCGCTGCCATTCCTGAAACTCTGATTGAGAGCGAAATTTTCGGGCACGAGAAGGGCGCATTTACCGGAGCGCTCGGAGCGTCGCACCGGATGCTTCGAACTGGCGGAGGGCGGAACACTTCTTCTCGACGAGATCGGCGAAATGCCGGTGGGAACCCAGGCCAAGCTGCTTCGAGTTCTCGAGGATCGCAAACTGCGTCGCCTGGGTAGTAAGGTGGAAACTTCAGTGGATGTTCGAGTACTGGCCGCGACAAACAAGGTTCCGGATGAGGCCGTCGCCCGCGGTGAACTGCGCAATGACCTCTATTACCGACTAAATGTTTTCAACATCCACATGCCGTCTTTACGTGAGCACAAAGAGGATGTTCCCGACCTGGTGCAAACGCTGCTGGCGGAGATGAACACCAAACACGGTCGCCGAGTAGCCACCGTCAGCGAAGCGGTACTGAATCAGTTCAGCAACTACTCGTGGCCAGGCAATGTGCGAGAACTTCGCAATACGCTGGAGCGCGCGGTGATCGTCTGTGAAGGCGCGGTGGTAGAGACCAAGCATCTCCCTCCTGGCTTCGGGCAAATGACAGTTCGGCAGGCCGCTAGTGATCCTGACGCAGTCCGACTGGGAGTCGGAACCACCGTGGGTGAAGCGGAGAAGATGTTGATTCTGAAAACTCTCGAGGCGACCAGCAACAACAAGACGCGGGCGGCAGAAATCCTGGGCATCAGTCTGAAGACCCTGCACAACAAACTGAAGGAGTACGGCAGCGCTACGGCAGATGCGGTTCCCGGCCGGGAAGAGTAAACTCCGGTATCGGCTTCCCCCAGCCGAGTGCGCCGGGGACGCACCGTTCTTCGACCTGAAACATGCGCCGGAAAACGAAAATCGTACTCGCCATTACTTTCCTGGTTACGGTAATGGTGACGTCGTTCTCTTATTTGTATATCTCCCAACTCCTGCGCCAGCGGGTGAATAACGCCTCGGAAGTCGCTCAGTTGCTCGCGCAGCAGATCGGATATTCCGCGATTAACGCGGTCCCCGGATCTCACCAGTACTCGGGTTGATACGGACAACGCTCGATCGGTCCGATCTGCAATTGAGGGCACGCTCGAGACTGATACCAACCTGAACGACCTGCTCAACTCCTTCGTTGCCAACGTTCCAATCGCGTATGACGCGGCGGTTGTCGACCTTGATGGCCGAGCCATTCTGCACAGCAATGCTGCGCTGGCCGGCAAGGTTCTGAAGAAGCGCCCCGATTTCGCACGCTTACAGAATGCTCGTTTCGTCGATCAGTTGCGGATGCTGTACAGTCCGTCCGCTGTTTACGACGTGAATTTACCTTTTAAATTGAATCGCGAGCCCTTCGGCACGGTGCGGGTAGGAATCTCGACCGTCCTGATCCGGGACGAGGTGACACGACCTCTGCGGCACGCACTGGTGTTCTCCGTAGGGTCGATTTTTCTTTCGCTGTTCCTTTCCGCCCTTATCTCGCGTCTGGCTCTTGGTCCCTTGCAGGAGATCAGCCGCAATCTTGACAGTGTCACCGACGGCACAGGCAACATGACGGATGACGACGAATCTGAGCACGACGAGTACGGACTGGTGACTCTGAAGATCGCTAACCTGGGTCGTCAGATGCGCGACGCCAAGGAGATTTTCTCCGCCCTCAAAGACAATGTCGACCAGTTAATGGCCAACCTGCAGGACGGTCTCATGCTCTTCACGCGTGATTCTTGCGTCGTGCTGGTGAGCGCTTCGGTGGAGCGTTTTCTGGGGCGTCCACGGCGAGAAATGCTGGGCCGTCCGGCGCATGAAGTCTTTTCTGCCAAGACCGCGCTCGGGGCCCTGCTGCTTGAAGCTTTCGAACGGCGCCGCCCGCTTGTACAGCACGAGATCGAATCCGCCGATGGTCGCCACGTGCAGGTTTCGCTTGATTTCATTCAGGAACGAACCACGCAAATTGGTGCTTTGCTTATCATGCGCGACACGGAATCCGTACGCCGCCTGGAAGATGAGATTGAATTGTCACGCCGCCTCTCGGCCAACAGCCGGTTGACTCGCGGCGTGGCTCACGAGGTCAAGAACCCCATCAATGCTATCGTGCTGCACCTGCACCTGCTGCAGACCAAGTTGCAGCAGATTGATCCGGGCACCCGCCGGCACATGGATGTCATCGGAAATGAAATTCATCGATTGGATCGAGTGGTCCAAATTCTGGTCGACTTCACCCGTCCGCGCGAACTGCGGTTGGAGCAAGTGGATCTTCGGCGACTGTTGGAGGATGTGGCTTTGCTGGCTGCCCCGGATGCCGAACAACATGGGGTAAGCCTGGCCCGGAGCCTTCCGGCTGAGCCGCTCCAGGTCAAGGTGGACCCAGACTTCATGAAGCAGGCCATTCTAAATATCGTGATCAACGGAGTGCAGGCCATGACCCAAGGGGGTCAGCTCACGATCGGTGCTCGACGAGAAGAGGGCATGGTTCTCACGGAAATCCGCGACACCGGCGGGGGCATCCCGAAAGAAGTCCAGGAGAAGATTTTCGAGCTCTACTTCACAACCAAGAAGGATGGCAGCGGTATCGGTCTGGCCCAAACCTACCAGATCCTGCAATGGCACTACGGCACAGTCGATTTCGAGACCATCGAAGGCCAGGGCACGACTTTCCGGTTGCGCATTCCACTGGCTGAGTCCGGCTTCGACGTAATGCGCGAGGTCGCTACCCGCAGCCACTGACGTGGCATCTTCAGATTCCGGAATTCATCAAGAAGTAATTTGGCGCAGGGGGCCGCCAGGCATAGAATCGGCTGGAATTGACTACGCATCACAGGATAGGTATGTACCTGGCCGGCATACTCGGACTGTGTGCGTTGCTCTACGTGCCGAGTGCGGGCAGCGTGGGCAGCGGCTCATGGTCTTTTGCTCCCCAAGACGCGCCGCCGGCTCAATCGCAATCAGCGCCTGCCGAACAGTCTGCCCCAAAATCGAAGCCTGAGCAGGATCAATCGAAGTCTGAGGCCCCACAGTCCGACGTAGGCAGCGGCGAACTCAACAGGCAAGTCCTCGGGCAATCAACCGACGAAGCCGAAGCGTTCCAGTCCCAAGAAGCAGACCGCGAAAAAGAAGAAAGCTCCAGATCCGGCCGGTCAGGATCCAAAGAAAACCGTCGTGCGGCACGGGAGCACTGCGGAGCCAACCACCCAGCTCGCCCCGGGAATTACAGAGGAACAGGCAGCTCGGCAGCGGGAGACCACAAACCAACTGCTGTCTTCGACTGACGCGTCGCTTCAGAAACTAGACGCGCGTCAACTGAGCAGTGATCAGAAGGACACGATCGAGCAGATCCGAAAATTCATGCAACAAGCCAAAGCGGCCGACGCGGAGGGCGATCCGGAACGCTCGTACAAACTCGCGCTCAAGGCACACCTGCTAACGGACGCCCTCGAAAAACCATAATCGGTCGGGCGTCCAGACACAGGAAAGGACCTCATTTTGCTTTGGCGCTCGCCGCAGCGAGCTTGTCCAGCAACTCACGTGAAGGCTGTTGCACCGGTCCAGGAATCTTGACCGCCTCATCCAGCACTTCGCGCGCTTCCGCTGCCCGTTTCAGCTTGGCATAGGCGTAACCAAGACGATACAGCGATGTCGCATAGGCAAGATCGTCTTGCCCCTTCAGTAACCCAGCGGCTGATTTGAGTTCGGGAATAGCGGCGACCGTCTTTTCCTGTTTCATATATGCGTAGCCCAGGGTGGAGTGAGCGACCCCAGCCGACAGCTTGTGCGAACGATCGGCGTCGGCTTCGTTCGCCTTGGCCAGCGTCACGACCTTCTGCGCGTACGTTACGGCCTTCGCAACGCTCGCCGGCTTGGAGTCTTCCACGTAAAAGTTAGAGAGCAGCAGCAGGGCTGGAATACTATTTGGGTTAGCGGCAAGACTCTTTTCCCCGAATGCCACTAGCCGCCCCGGATCATTCAGCTGCCCAGGCCCCAAGGTGTACATGACATACTGCGACACCTGCTCCTGGTATTGAGAATTCGGAAACGCCGCGCTGAAGCGTTCGAGATAGGACATGCGCTTCTTAGCGTCCTGTTCGGCGGCGATGGCGTTGAAGCCTACCCCCTCCAGAAAGTCGTGCACCGTTTTGACCGATTCCTTGTCGGACGCGACGCGGTTCGCAAAATCCTGATCACTTTCACCTTCGGGTTTTGTCTGTTTCGCGATTCCTTCGTACGAGAGCCCGCCCTTTTCGGCATACTCGATGATCTTCGCATTGTCTTTCATGCTCTGCGCGATGCTGGCCTGCGAAACAAGAATGTCGAAGTTATGTGGAGAGCCCGCGAGTGCCTTATCGCCGTACTCCAGGGCTTTGGGCAAATCACCCGCCGTCTGATAGTACTGTGACACTTGCCAGTTGCCGTATGCCACCGCCGCTGGACTCGAAGAAAATTTCTGCAAGAAGTCCTGGTACATCGTGAGTTTCTTCTGCGCGTCCGATTCTTTGGAGATGTCCTGCAATGCCTGATCTTCCGGAGTGCCCGCGGGAATCACGATTCGTTCCAGCTGAGCTGCAGAAAACGAGCAGAAAACCAGGACAACCAGCACGACGCACCAGGGAATGCGCTTCATCGGTGAACCTCCGAGAACAAATTTCCACTTGCGGACACCAATCGCGCGCCATGCTAGCGCTGAAAACGCTTACAGACAAGGAAAAGAATCACTCCGGGCGGTGACCATTCGGCGCGCGATCCGCTTCCCGTTCGGCCAAACCAGGACAAAGCCCCAAAATTGGCCACACCTGCATTTTCATTTAGAGTGAGGAACATGCGCGCCATCCTGCAGAAGCGGGCTCTTCGTTTTGTACTTCTGGCCAATGTAGTCTCGATGCTAGGCAGTGGAATGAACTCCGCCGCTGTGGCCTGGCACATTCTGCAGGCCACCCACTCCGAGATGGCCTTGGGCACGCTCGCGGTTCTACAGACCCTTCCCGCCATGCTTATGCTGCCCTTCACCGGCGTAATCATCGATCGTGAAGACCGACGCCGTCTGGTCATGATGCTGGACGCGGCCCGCGCCGTGATTATTCTGATCGTTGCGGTGCTCGCCTTCCGTGGCGCCGTGCGGCTCTGGCAGCTTTATCTGATGAACACTCTGGTCGCAGCGGGTTTCTGGATGTTCTGGCCCACTATCACCGCCCTCATTCAGGAACTCACTCCGGAAGGGGAGTTTGTCGAAGCCAATACTTTTCTGTTGGCAGGAATCCAGGGCGGCTGGTTGATGGCTGGCGCCGTGGTTGGCTTCGTCTACAACCACATCGGCCTCGGTGGCGTACTGCTGATTGATTTCACCACCTATGTCGTCTCCTTTCTGTGCTACTTCGCAGTGCGGAAGGGCCGCCACGTCGTGCCGCGTCCGGCAGAATTGCGTGCTGATATTGTGGCCGCCGAGACCGCGGAGCGCCGCTTCTGGCACGAACTCTGGGAAGGTCTACACTTTCTGCGAGACCATCGCAGCGTGGTTCTGCTCGGCATGAGTTGGGCTCTGTTTCTCGGCGCCATGCTGACTGGCGTGGTCGTCACACCATCTCTGAGCGACCGCGTATTTCACGCCGGAGCAACCGGCTATGGCTGGCTCAATGCAGGCTGGGGCGTCGGAGCATTCCTGAGTGCTCTGTATGCGCCGCAAGCGATCGCACGTCTGGGTTGGCGGATGTCGATTGCGGTATCGATGGCCTTGCTGGCCAGCGGCATGATGCTTTCCCCCTATTCGCACATTCTGCCGATTGCGGTGCTGCTCTACGGTGCCATGGGCTCAGCACGCGGAGTAAGTGGTGTGGCCATGAACACTAGTCTGATGGAGCAAGTTCCTAAACACTTCATGGGCCGAGTGCAAAACACTTTCTATTTTGTGGGCACGTTCCTGCAGATTACGCTCGGCGTGGTGGTGGGAGCGGTCGCGCAGAAATTCAGTCTCGCTGGCGGCTTCGCGATCATCGGCTCGGTTTATGTGTTCGCCTTCATCAGCGCAGTGTGGCCGGTCGACACCGAGAACTCCGTGGTATCAGACACTGTGGGGTGATCTGCCGAAAGGCCTTTAACCGTTGTCGATCTTTACCAACCTTCACGACCTCTTGCAATCTTCGCGGTTTTAAGAGGTTTTGACTTTACGCCGATCAAGGCTCGAGGCTGTGGTCGTCGCTAGAAGCCAATTGCCACTTCCTGTATCCTTTCCAATTCACCCAGGAGCCCGACATGTCCTTTCACCTCGAAGGCCGGAACGCGGTCGTCTTTGGAGTTGCCAACAAGCGTTCGATTGCCTGGTCGATTGCCCAAGGCTTGCATGCTGCCGGGATGACTATCGCCATCACCTACCAGAACGAGCGTCTCGCGGAAGAAGCCAAGGACTTGATCGCGTCTCTTCCGGGCGCAGAGGGGTTCATGTGCGATGTTTCCAAGGACGAGGATATCGCCCAGACGTTCGCCCAACTCAAAGAACGTTACGGCAAGCTGCACGTTCTGGTGCACAGTGTTGCCTACGCGCCCGGAGCCGAGTTGGAAGGCGAGTTCCTCAATACCAGCCGCGAGGGCTTCCGCATCGCGCATGACGTCAGTGTGTATTCCTTGATTGCGGTCGCGCGCGCCGCCGCGCCTCTGATGGAAGAAGGTGGAAGCATCATTACGATGACTTATTACGGCGCAGAAAAAGTGGTGCCCCACTACAACGTGATGGCCGTCGCTAAAGCGGCTTTAGAATGTTCGGTGCGCTATCTGGCGTTCGACCTGGGAAAGAGAAAAATTCGTGTGAACGCCATTTCCGCGGGTCCCATCAAAACCCTCGCGGCACGGGGGATTTCGGGCCTAAGCGACATGTTAAAGGCGCACCGAGAGACGGCGCCGTTGCAGCGCAACGTGGAGGTTGCCGAGGTGGGATCGACTGGAGTATTTCTCGCTTCCGACGCCAGTTCGGGTATAACGGGCGAGACCATTTACGTGGATTGCGGGTATAACATCATGGGGTTCAAGCCCAATCCTCAGTAGCTCGGGAAATGCCGGTCTAAGGCGTTTGTCCGCAAGGTTGAGTCTATGGTTTCTTCCAGGACGATTCACTCGGCATCGTGACTGAAGCGGTCGAATCCTGATGCTTCATAGTTTGTCGCTTTGCCTGTTTCGAAAGTCTTGGGACGATAAACTCCTGGACGAAACCGGTCAAAGAACTTTCACCCATTCGGATGAGGCCACTCGATAAGATAAACGTCCCTGGATTCTTCGTCGGGTAAAACGTAGAAGAGAGCGCAGCTCCCCCGACAACCCCTGCAATATTTGAGTAGTTCATCTGCCAGCGGCCGTTGTCGCCCTTACAGATGATCGAGTTGCTCGCCGCGTGCAGAATCCTGGAGCGCGTGCTGCCGGTGCCCTGGTAGTAGTAACGAGGGTCTTGCTTCAACAGAGACGGGAAGACTGCTCCCGAGAGAAACGTGGAGGCAACGATGTCGGCGTAGCCCGCGCCCAGACGTTTTCCGTAACCCTGCATGCCCTGTCCAAATTCCGGGTACTGGTCGCCCGCCTGCTGCAATCCGGCCAGGAAAGCCGCTCCCGCAATCGATACTGGGTCGGTGCTCGATTTCCACGCCAGACGGAATTTCAGCTTAGTCGTGAGCGGAGCCGCATCGGAGTGATAGGTGACGTAAAAATTGGGAATGAACCCCAGTACGCGCTGATGCTCCTCCTCTTTCACTTCCTCGGTCGCCACTTGCACTGGGTCCACCGCCACCCTCACATCCGTTACCACGGTCGCAATGGCAATAACGATGGGAGGCACCAGATAGGTCTGCCCCGGCGCAATTTCTCCCGAAAAGGCCTGCTCGCCAAAGCCTTCCGCTTTGACCGCAATCTTGAAGGGACCTGGCGGCACATCGGAAAAAGAAAACTGTCCGTTGTCCCCGGAGACGATCTCACGCGAGAAAGACTTGTCTTCCGACGTCAACCGTACGACTGCGCCTGGTGCCACTGAACCGGTTTGATCGAGGACTGTTCCCACAAGATTCCCCGGCTTGGCCGCAGCCTGAGAGGCTTCTTCCTCCTTCTCCTGTGCAGAATCCTTAATATTGGGCGAGGAACTCCCTTGGAGAGAGATCGCATCTGAAACGCCGATGGCCTCAGCAGGCAACGAGTTCTGAGCGCTGGCTACTGCGGCGCAAGAAAGCAGGACGATCGCAAAGCGAAGTAACCAGCCCCGGTATGCAGCTGAAAAGCTCTTGACCTTGGCACTGAATCTTTCACGTACGCTCAAGCAAAAACTCCCCACATCGATCTTGCACTCGGCCCGGGGACCCACGCTCAACGCGATCGGCGGTCCATGGCCAGTATCCGTATTAGATGCAGATCGAGAAGATTGGATTTTGTTGTTGCAAGGATTGTGGCAAGAAAAAGCGTTGCGAAAAAGTTACCGTGGTGTAGGACAGAAATGCAGGTGCTCGCGGCACGGCTGCCGCAGTCACGATCGTTTACCTGTTTATTTTTGAAGATCTTACGCTGGATGTCCGGCCAGAACTCGCCCAACAGACTTCCTGCCCACCGTAGGCTAGGGCCAGGCCGCTGCAATTAATGGTCAACTTGAATCCGCGATCCGCCGCTGGACAATACGCGCTCGACAGTCCGCCTGACGACAGCGCAGTCAAAATCTAGCGGCTGGTAACCCGAATTCTTCTGTCGCCTTCGCCAACCCGTTCGAGAGAAATCTCGACGTCGCGATCGCGTACAAACCGCGAAAACTTCTCGCCCCACTCGATCAGGAGAACACTGTCTTCTGCGATCAGGTCATCGAGGCCGAGCGTCTCCAGTTGCCGTGGAGTATCCACCCGGTACAAGTCGATGTGATAAAGATTGGCGAGAGGACCGCGATACTCATGTACCAGCGTAAACGTGGGACTGGTGACGTCTTCCTCGGATGCAGCTTTGAAGGCCGAGGCGATTCCCTTGATAAGCGTGGTCTTTCCAGTGCCCAAATCCCCACGCAAGAGTACCAGCTTAGGAGGAGCGAGCAGGCGGGTCAACGTCCGCCCAAAAGCGATCGTCTCCTCGGCCGAGTGGGTCGTGATCTCGCGGGTGGTCATGCCAATTTCGCAACTGACACAAGTATAGCGAGACACGAGGATCCGAAATCAACCGGCAGGGCCGAGCGAATTAGAACAGCGCTTTGGGCGCCGAAGCCAAGCCCGCGCTCGTACCGAGATAACTCTGATCCGCCACCGACTGTAACGCCATGCGCAGGTTGCGATGATCGTCATCGCCCAGCGCAATGAAGCGGAACGGCTGCAGAGTCCCGTCGGTGGCCTTGCGGGTGGGAGACAACATCTCCGCCATGCCCATGACCGTGCCGACCTTGGTCTGGAAGCCGATCTCGACGAAGTCGCCCTCGACAAAAGGCTTGGCCAGTTTGAGCAGTCCGCCAGTTATGGAGATGGAGTAGAGTTTGCCTCGAGAGCGCTGGCCATCATCGAATCGGATTGCAGCTAATACAGAACCGCCTAGCTGCACCCGGGCCGCGCGCCGCGTTGGGTGCGGTTGGGGGAAGTGGGTCATAGCCGAAATCGACTATGTCATCCGCTCCGAGGTTACGGCAGATAACGGAAGCACTAGTCCGGATTCCTATCGAAAGACCCGGCCAACGGCGTGTAACTCCTTGAGCTGACGGCGGATCCATCTATTAACCAGGAAGATAATGGACGAAAGGACAATCCGTGCGGAGCGGGCTTTTTGTGGGTTGCCGGGTTGCCGGACAGGCGCGGGGCTGCAGGCACTACGGCCAGCAGTTCACTTAGAGGCAGCATGGTAATCGTAGCTGATCACTCGTGTGTTTCTTCACTTACTATCCTTGTACCAATGCCAGCAGAAAATTTCGTACTGCGATGAACTTCTTCATTCCGATCCCGCCTTTACTGAGATAGCTGTACTCTTGCTTGTACGGAGCCTGCCGGTTGAATGTTCCGCTCTTTCAGACTGGCTCGCTTTGACAGGAGTCGTCCCCCGACCTGCAAAACACCTCCGAGCGCGAACTGGGCGCATAATATTCGCCGCAGGAGGATCTATGACACATGCACAATCGGGGAATGCTCCTGGGATCGGGCACGCAGAACAATGGCTGACGACGTTGGCGGCGCTGGTCGTGGGCGCTGCGTTCTTCGCTTTATGGTTCTGGCTTCTGCCGGGTTGGCTCGGCTTCCGGGTGGAAACAGCAGGGACAGCGAGTTGGCGATGGCTTGCGGCGATCCCATCGGTGCTGGGATTCGCGGTGGCTCTGCGCTGTGTGTGGGATTTTGGCTGGACGGGACGTGGAACTCCGGCGCCTATCGCCCCTCCTCAACGGCTTGTCGTGGTCGGCTTCTATCGCTACGTGCGGAACCCGATGTACGTGGGCTTCGCACTTGGATGGGTTGGGTTGTGGATGGTCTTCGGACACGCCACGCTCGCTATGATCGTCGCCGTGGCGTCGGTTGCGCTGGGCGTGCACCTGTTTGTCCTCTTCTATGAAGAGCCGACCTTGCGCAAGAAGTTCGGCGCAGACTACGAAAACTATTGCCGCAACGTGAGGCGGTGGTGGCCGCGCACGAGAGGGTGGAACAGATCTTGACCTGCAGATGTATCTCTTCGGTCGTTAACCTGGATGCTTCGTTGGAAGGCCAGAGGCCGGGACCGCCTCATTCCGCAGCGAATTTCCGCAGTATGGACAAAAGACATCATGAACGCCAACCACCCGCTGGCACTGCGAACAGGTCGGGCTTAGCTTGTAACTGCAACGAGGGCAGAAGCTGAATGCAGTCTCCACAGCGTAACCGCACTGCGGACAGGCGCTACGCAGCGGATGTCGAAGGACAAAGTACAGAAGAATGCCCAACGCGTTGGGAATAACAATGGCCACAATCGTCCAAAGGGTCGGACTCATGCCACGGCGTTTCGCGTCACGGTTGATGTAGCCAATGAGCAGCAGGTAACCGCCCGCCAGGACGCCGATCAGCAGCCCGAGCAAAGGCCGCGCCCAAGCAGGTGGGGCATTGTGCTCGCGACCGATGAAAATATCGAATGCGAGCTGAGCACCGACGAACACAAGCCCGGTAACAACCCATGCCCACGTCGGAATAATCTTGATTTCTGCCGTCAGACCAGTTTGGCTTTCGTTTTTCACTGGCATACATTTACCTGCTTTCTCATCACCTTGGCCGCGACCGTTCGCCATTGTTGGACATGTGCGTCCCCCGGGCCACGAGCAGCACACTGACCACTAGCGCCGGAGCGAAATAGAAGAAGAAGAAACTTGCCTGCCAGATTGAGCTCGCAACTCCGGCCCGAGCTCCCATCCATGCAAACAACCGCCATAAGAGAGGTGCGGTCAGCGCTGCGGAAAGGCCCACCCCCAAGCACGCCATTCCCACCAGCCACATGCGTTCCCGTGTCTCCCGAAGCCGGCTGGCGTGAAAGCGCACCCGCATTTGCGTGGTCCGCACCAGGCGGGAGTTGGCTGCTAGCGGCTGGGATCGCAATGCCCGAACCACCCGGCCAGCCACTTCTGCATAGTCACGGCAGGCGACGCACTCTTGCAGATGGCTCCTCACCCAAGCCTGCTGTTCATCCGAAAGATCTTCTCCCAGAGCGATCAATAGCCGTGCCTTGTCATGTATGTCCCGCGTCATGCCTGGGCCCCTTTCAAGCGCTCCATTAACATGTTCAACCCGCGATACAGTCGCGACTTCACAGTGCCCAGCCTCGCTCCAGTTACGGTCGCGATCTCCCCCAAGGCCAATCCCTCCTGAAAGCGCAGCACCACGGTCTCGCGATACTCTGCCGGTATACTCACCAAGGCGACTCCGATGCGCTCTGCCTGCTCGTGCTGCGCGACAATTTCCCACGCCGAAGGCTGGGTGTCGGCCGGTTCAACGGGCGCGTGATCTTCGTCCTCCATGAGCCCATCCAAACTAACGGGATTTTTCTTGCGTAAGTAATCGATCGTTAGATTCCTGGCGACTGCAAAAAGCCAGGTACTAAACTCGTGCTTGCCGTCGTACTGGCCGCCGCGCTCCAACACGCGAATCCATGTTTCCTGGAAGAGGTCTTCCGCCAGTTCACGATTTCCTGAGAGGTACACCAGATATCGAAGGAGTCGATGCTGATACTGCTCGATCAGACGATCAAGCAAATCCGGATCGCGCCGGCGAAGACCGCGAGCGATTGCGCTGGTCTCGGACTCCATGCCATTCACGAAGTAATGTGCGGTGGCGTTCATGCTACCGGATATACGAACGAGCACAGCAGAAAGATGCAGAGTGGGGAGCAGTCTCAGACGGTGCGAAGTAAGCTGTTTAGAGTCAGGTAGATGCTCGGAATCCGGCAGGCTCGGCGGCTATTCTATCCCTCGAACCGTACAGAGGTTTTTTTTGCCTCTTCTCGCACTCTCTGGAATGCCACAGGCAAGGCTTTGACAAGGTCGGTGGCCACTAGCGAGTGTTCGCCCATTGTCTCGCGTCCGACGTCCCCCGCCATACCGTGTAGATAAACTGCACCGGTGACTGCTTGGATGACGTCTTTGGCGTCCTGCGCGATCAGGCCCGCGACCAATCCAGTCAGGATATCGCCTGTTCCGCCGGTCGCCATTCCGGGATTGCCGGTTGTGTTCACCCAGACTTCACCGTCGGGCTGTGCAATGAGCGTTCGATGACCTTTCAAAACTACGATCACGTTATGCTCTCGCGCAAAGCTGCGCGCGATGTTCAGGCGGTCGCGTTGTACTTCCGCTGCACTGATGCCCAGCAGACGCCCCATCTCTCCCGGATGGGGCGTGATCACCAGCGGGGCCTGCTTTCCCTTTAGCTTGTCCGTCGCCCCTTCGAACGCATTGAGGCCGTCGGCATCGAGCACGGTCGGCAAGTCATACTTACCGAAGACGGTGCGCACAAATTCTGCCGTCTCGGGGTTCCGCGAAATTCCCGGTCCGATCGCCAGCACCGTTTTTCCTTTCACCAGTTGATCAATATGTCCGTACTCCAACGCGCGCATTGAGATCGTGCCTGCGTCGGTCTCCTGCAGAGGTTCCGTCATCACTTCCGGATGGAAACCTGCCACCGTGGTCAGTACAGACTTGGGGTCGCGACGGTCGCCAAGCCGGCTCCGCTGCGCAACACCGACATGCCGGCCATTGCCGCCGCCCCCGCCTTGCCCAGCGAACCGCCGATCACCAGCACGTGTCCGAAACTGCCCTTGTTGGCTGCAGGTGGACGCGGGGCCAGGAGCGATGCAAGGTCTCGCGGCGTGATCAAGTTCAACTGAAGGGTGGAGACAATCGCTTCATCCGGTGAACCGATGGGAGCGACAACGGTCGGGCCGCTCGTCAGACTTTCCAAACACATGCGCCGGGCGCGCAGCGGTGAAGGTCACGATCGCGTCCGCGCGCACGACCGTTCCCTGTCTGCTCGCCCATCGCGTCGGCATCGGCGCCGGAGGGGATATCCACGGCGACCACGGACACACTCTTCGCATTCATCGCCGCAATTGCCTCGGCGTAGAGTCCACTCACGGGTGGACGAAAACCGGTCCCTAGCAGTGCGTCAACGATAAGATCGGCATCGAAGGCACCTTGCGCCTTTGCCGGAGGTAAGATCCTCAGGCGATTTCAACACCAGGGGCGCAAGCTGCATTTTCTTGAACATCTCCGCCGCGTCCCCGTGCAAGTCCGCAGGATTCGCCAATAAAACGACACCCACATCCCTGCCCATCTCCCGCAGCCTTCGCGCGGCCACGAAGCCATCCCCGCCGTTGTTCCCTTTCCCGCAAATGACCGCGATCCTTTTCGCGTCCGGGATAGTCCGGCTGCCACAAATTCAGCCACCGCCGCACCTGCGTTCTCCATCAGCGTGAGCGAAGGCACACCAAACTGTTCGCTGGTCACGCGATCGATCTCACGCATTTCGGCAGCGCTCACGATTTTCATGATTTCGTGGCCGCCATCTGTTCGATCTGGCGAAGCTGCGCAGGCTCGCCCATGGCGATGAGGAAGTCTCCCGGCTCGATGCGGTCACTGGGGGCGGGATTGAAGTGCATGCCGCTTTCGCGCTTGATGGCGAGAATGATCACGCCACGCTCCTGGCGAAGCCGCGAGGTCTCGATGGTCTTTCCGGCGAATCCTGAATCGGGACCTACGCAGATCTCTCCAATCTCGAGATCGATCCCCAGATGGGTTGTAGCCGTGTCGAGGAAGCTGACCACGTGCGGGCGGAGGAAGGTTTGCGCGATTCGTTGTCCGGCAAAAGAATAGGGCGAGACGATGAAATCGGCTCCCGCCGTCAGCAGATGTTTCTCGGCATCCTCTTCGCTGGCGCGCGCGATGATCTTCAGCTTGGGATTCAGCCCTCGCGCGGTAAGAATGATGTAGAGATTCGTCGCGTCGGTAGTGGTCGCCGCGACTAGCCCGCGCGCACGATCGATATGCGCCTCGCGCAGGGTTTGTTCTTTCGTGGCATCGCCGACCAGCACCAGCCAGTCGTTGCTGTAGCGTCCCGCTTTCGTCTCGTTGTTATCGAGAATCACAAAGGGCACCGGCCGGCGAGCAAGTTCGCGAGCCGCGCTGCGACCAACGCGTCCAGCACCACAAATAATGTAGTGGTCACTAAGCCGGTCAATCTCGCGTTCCATTTTTCGCCTGCCAAAGAAGCTGCGCAGCTCGAATTCTAGCAAAGCCTGAGTGAGCGCCCCGATGGCAAGAAACACGAGGCCGACGCCAAAAAAGATAAGTACGAGATTGAACTCACGCCCACCGTTCGAAAGAGGATGCGTCTCCTGGTAGCCGATGGTGGTCAGGGTCGTGATGACCATGTAAAAACCGTCCAGCCAGGGCCAGCCAAAGATGAAGTGATAGCCCGCAGTACCGGCAAGGATCACGAGCGCCAAGGCCGCGGCGATCAGACGTAAATTGCGGAGAGCTTTCATGAAGGTAGTCGTCGGTCGTCAGGCGTCAGCCACAACCTAGGCCCGAGATCACACCTGTGGGGTCACGCGAAAGCTCTGTGTCCTGCGAGCTTTGATCTGCACAAGCTGCCTCGACCCGCCCAACAGTATCGGAGCACCCGTTGGCTGACGACTGAACTATAAAACACAAAGGCCCTCCGCGCTGTGCGGAAGGCTTTTGTTGTCTAAGTCAGCTATAGGCGAACATCTCTATCGAGCGTTGTCGGACGACAGATGGCTGGTCTTAGTCCGCCATCGATGGCGCCGGTTTGGGCCTCGCCAGATCTTGCTGAACGCGACTGTGAAACCGGCCATAAGCGAAGTAAACCACCAGTCCGATAAACAGCCAGACGATGAGTCGCGCCCAGTTGATCCACCCGAGTTTGTACATCATGTAGCCGTTGAAGATCACTGCCCAGAATCGGCACCAGCGGCACCCACGGTGTCCGGAAAGGGCCGTGGCTGACCGGGGTTTGTCTTGCGCAGCACCAGCACCGCGATCGAGACGATCACAAATGCCAGCAGGGTCCCGATGTTCACCATCTTGCCGATGTCGTCGATCGGCGTTATGCTTCCGACGATGGCCGCGAGCAAGACCGACGAGGATCGTGTTCTTCCACGGCGTCCGGAACTTTGGGTGTACGTCGGCGAAGAACTTCTTGGGCAGCAGGCCGTCGTTGGCCATCGAATAAAGCACGCGGGTCTGGCCGAGCAACATGACCAGCATCACGCTGGTCAGACCGGCCAGCGCTCCCAGAGTGATGATGTGGGAAGCCGTGGTCAGTCCCCGATCCAGGAATGCGCGAGCGATGGGCGCTTCGATGTTGATCTCTCGCCACGGCACCATCCCGGTCAGCACCGCCGCCACCGATATATAGAGGACCGTGCAGATCACGCAGCGATGCGATGATTCCGATGGGCAGATCCCGCTGCGGATTCTTCGCCTCCTGCGCGGTGGTCGATACTGCGTCGAATCCAATATAGGCGAAGAAGATGTAGGCCGCTCCGGCGCCGATTCCCGATAGCCCGTAGGGTGCGAACGAAGACCAGTCGGCTCCCCAGTTGCCGCGATTCATGTACTGCGATTCCCAGCCCGATCACGAACAGCACGACCGAGACCTTGATAACCACGATGGTGGCGTTGAAGCGGGCGCTTTCCTTGATTCCGATCACCAGGATGGCCGTGATGATCAGCGCGATGATGAAGGCCGGCAGATTGAAGCCGATCTCGTATCCGAAAAGGTGCGGCGCGTTCAGCAGATCATGGGCTCGCTGCACCAGTTCGGGCGGTTGCGCCGCCATGATTGCCGTCACCTTGTTGAGAAATGCCTGCGTCCCGGGCACGAGCGTGGAGTCCGAGGCCTGCGCCATCTGTCGAGCCACGATGTTCTCGGCAGTCCGCAAGCCGGTCCAGTGATCGTAGGCGAGCCACAGCGGCATCTTGATGTGGAAGATATTCAATAACTCAATGAAGTGATTCGACCAGCCGGAGGAAACCGTACTGGCGCCCATCGCGTATTCCAGCGTCAGGTCCCAGCCGATGATCCAGGCGAATATTTCGCCCAGGGTGGCGTACGCGTAGGTGTAAGCGCTGCCTGCCAGCGGGATCATCGCCGCGAATTCCGCATAGCAGAGACCCGCAAAGGCGCAGCCCAATCCGGATAAGACGAAAGACAGCATCAGGCCCGGGACCCGCGTAGTGAGCGCCCAGTCCAGACAGCACAAAGATGCCCGCTCCGATGATGGCGCCCACACCGAGAGCCGTCAGTTGAAAGACTCCGAGCGTGCGCTTCAGACTGTGTTCGCCGGTCTCTTTCGCCTCGTTGATCAGGCGATCGAGCGGCTTTTTCGCCAGCAGGTTAGCCATGCGTTAGGTTTCTCCTGAATTAACTTATGTGGTGGTCGCCGCAGTCGTTCGCCGCGTCCACAGGAAATACACCGGGATTCCCAGCAGCACGATCATCAATCCCGGCCAAGTGTATTGCGGTTTGTAGCGCAATAGTACGACATCGATAAACAAAGCCATCACAATATAAATCGCCGGAAGTACCGGGTAGCCCACTGCCCGGTAGGGTCTCTCCGCGTCGGGATGCGTGCGGCGCAGCACGAATAGGCCGAAAATCGTCAGGATATAGAACACCAGCACGGCAAAAATGATGTAGTCCAGAAGCTGCCCGTAGCTGCCCGAGATACACAGGATGCAGGTCCAGACCATCTGCACCATGAGCGACACGGCGGGCGTTTTGTAAGTAGGATGCAATTTGGCGACGTTGCGGAAGAACAGCCCGTCCTTGGCCATGGCGTAGTAGACGCGCGCGCCGGACAGGATCAGTCCGTTGGCGCAGCCGAAGCTCGAGATCATGATGGCGATCGCCATCAGCTCCACCGCCTGCCGCCTGCAGCATCTGGGTCATCACCGCGGTGCGCTACGCGATCTTCCGTGGCGTACTTGATGCCCCGCTCCAGAATCGTCGCGCCCGTCGGGCTGCCATCGAGCGGCAGCACAGTGAGGTAAATGACATTGCAGAGAACGTAAAGCAGGATGACCACGCCTGTTCCCATGGCGAGCGACAGGGGCAGGTTACGGCTGGGATTTTTGACCTCTCCCGCCGTGAAGGTCACATTGTTCCAGGCATCCGCCGAGAACAGCGACCCCACCTGCGCGACCGCCAGAATCGTTAGAGTTCCCACCAAGACGTTGGGCCGCCGACGCCGACCTGTACCACGTGCAGCGCGCCGAGACCGGCGTTCTGCCAGAAGTGCCCGTTGAAGTTTGCCGCCAACGCCTGCGCGTTCCGTCCAATGAACAATCCGAGAAGCACCAGGCCCAGCCAGCGCCGAGACTTTGGCCACCGTGAAAATGTTCTGGATCATGGCTCCGGTCTTGATCCCGAAGATGTTGACGATCGAAAGCACGATCACCACGACGATCGCGACCAGGTTCTGCGTACTGAGCCCGACATCCATATTTCCCAGAACCATCGGCCCAATCGGGATCGGCGGAACTTTCCAGAGATGCAGAATCCAGTGCGAAGAGGAAATCGAAGGGAAGAAAACGCCCAGGAACTTGCCGAAAGCCACGCCGACGGCGGCGATCGTACCGGTCTGAATGACCAGGAAGAGCGTCCAGCCGTAGAGAAATCCCCACAAGGGCCCGAGCGCTTCGCGCAGGTAGACATACTGCCCGCCGGCACGCGGCATCATTGCGGCCAGTTCGCCGTAGCACAGGGCACCGACAATCGTCATGAATCCCGTTACCAGCCACGCTCCGATCAAGAGCGCGGGCGAATTCACCTCGCGGGCAATGTCGGCCGAGACAATAAAAATGCCCGACCCGATCATCGAGCCCATCACCAGCATGGTGGCGCTGGTCAGGCCGAGACCTTTGACGAGTTCTTTGTCCTGGTGGGAATGGATGTCCCAGTCACTGGCAGCAGGGGCCGGGGTGGGTGGGTTCGTTTGAATACTCACGTCCCTCCGTAGCGCGCGGCGTCTTCCGCCGCAGCGGCGAGAGCTTCCCCTCGCCGAGTCATTTCGCAAGCGCCATGACTTTACCCCAAGATGCGGAAAAATTCCTCTGCAGATTTCCGCGGCTCCCGTAACAAATCGGATATCACCGCCACCGAATCTGCCCCCGCCTCGATCACCGACCGCGCATTTTCGCGGGTAATTCCGCCAATGGCTACCAGGGGTTTCCTCGTCAAAGCCCGTGCCCGTCGTACCCCATCAATGCCTACCACCGGGTCCGGATTCTCTTTGCTCGAGTCGCGAACACCGGCCCAATCGCGAGGTAATCCGCGGAAGTCGAATCCGCTTCCCGAAGCTGTTCGGGATTGTGAGTGGAAACGCCCAGGATCAGCATCCGGACCAATCACGCGGCGGGCACCTTCCGGCGAAAGATCCTCCTGCCCCACATGCACCCCATCAAACCCGGCCGTCGACACAAAGGTCCGCGCGGTCATTCATAATCAGCCGAACCGACTCGCCCAGCCGCCGCTTCAGCTCGCGTGCGTCTTCGAGAATCCGCCGTGCGCTCCCCGTCTTGTTGCGGTACTGCAGCAGCGTTACGCCCCCGGCCTGAAGTTCCTCCGCCACGGACAACATCGCGGGGGCATCCGGAAATCGGGAAGCATCCAGAATCGCGTAAAGCCGGGGAAGTTGGATCATCGGTGTCTCGATTCGCTGACTGGGTCTGACGAATGTGCGGACATCAGCAGTTACTTCACTCGCGGATTCCAGCACCGCTCGATAGCAACGGCCGACCCATCGCAAGAGTGAGCCGGGTGGCTATCACGCCACCGGTTCGTCCTTCTTCGAGTTCAGGAAGCGCTCGATGTAACCGGTATCGAATTTTCCGGCGCGAAAATCCGGATCCGCCAGAATTCGCCGGTGCAGCGGAATCGTGGTGTAGATGCCCTCCACGATGAACATCTCCAGCGCCCGCGCCATGCGCTGACACGCTTCGTTGCGGTCCTTGCCGCGCACCACCAGCTTCGCGATCAGCGAATCGTAGTAGGGCGGAATCGTTCCTTCCGCGTAGGCCGCGGTGTCGAGTCGCACGCCCGTTCCGCCTGGCGGATGGAACGCGGTAATCTTTCCCGCCGAGGGCGTGAACTTCTCCGGATGCTCCGCGTTGATGCGGCACTCAATCGCGTGTCCGCGATGAACGATCGGCCCCTGCAGCACATCCTTCATACTGGGCCCCGTAGGCAATCATGATCTGGCTCTTCACCAGGTCCACGTCCGTGACCATCTCCGTGACGGGGTGCTCCACCTGAATGCGGGTGTTCATTTCGATGAAGTAGAGCCGCCGGTCCTGGTCCATCAGAAATTCGATGGTGCCGGCATTCCGGTACCCGACCGCGCTCAGCGTCTTGCTGAGAATGTCGCCAATTTCCTTGCGCATCTCCGGCGTCACCTGCAGCGAAGGCGACTCTTCCAGCAGCTTCTGATGCCGGCGCTGGATCGAGCACTCGCGTTCGCCCAGGCTGACCACATTGCCATGTTCGTCGGCCAGCACCTGGAACTCGATGTGGCGCGGGTGCTCGACGTACTTCTCCATGTAGAGATCGCCGTTGCCGAAGGCTGCCTGCCGCCTCCGACTGCGCCTGCCGGTAAAGCGCCGGTAAGTTCCTCTTCGTTGCGCACGATGCGCATCCCGCGCCCGCCACCACCGGCGGAGGCCTTGATGATGACCGGATACCCGACTTGGCGTGCCCCATTCCCTGGCCTCGTCGTCCGATCGCAATAACTCCGTCCGAGCCGGGAAGAATCGGCACGCCGTGCTGCTTCATGGCCGCGCGCGCCTTCTCCTTCTCCCCCATCAGCCGGATCACTTCCGGTGTTGGGCCGATGAATTTCAGGCCGCTGGTCTCGCAGACTTCCGCGAAATTCGCGTTTTCGGAAAGCAGCCCGTAGCCCGGATGGATGGCATCGGCATTGGCGATTTCGGCCGCGCTGATGACCGCGGGAATGTTGAGATAACTCTGCGCCAGTTGGGGCGGCCCGATGCAGATCGCCTCGTCGGCAAAACGCACCGGCAATGAGTTCCGGTCTGCCTCGCTGTAGATGGCCACCGAGCGGATCCCCAGTTCCTTGCACGCACAGATGATCCGCAGCGCGATTTCCCCACGGTTCGCAATGAGTATCTTCTTAAACATTCTTCACAGGTAGCGCATCGCACGGCAGCAGCCGACGCTAACGTCAATTGCTCTAAACACAAAAAAGCGCGCGATTCAGCGCGCGCGCTCACTTCGAAACTGTCACTTCTTCGGCCGGATGGCAAACAATTCCTGCCCGTACTCGATCGGTTGCCCGTTCGCGACCAGCTTCTTCACGACCTCACCTGCGATGTCAGACTCGATTTCGTTCATCAACTTCATCGCTTCGACAATGCACAGCACCTGTCCGACCGACACTTCGTCGCCCGCCTTTACGAAAGGAGGCGAACCAGGCGAGGGCGACTCATAGAACGTCCCCACGATCGGAGAACGCACCATGTGCAGTTCCTCTTCAGGCTCGGGCGCTCGGGGCGGCGGGGCAGGCGGGAGCCAACGGAGACTCCGCCCAGGGTCGGACCCGGCCGGCGGCGCACGGTGGGTACGGCGTAGTAGCGCGGGTCGGGCAGCGGCGCGACGACCGTGTCGCCACCGCGCTTCACGCGAACCTTCACATCACCGCGCTCCAGTTCGAACTCGGTGATGCCCTCTTCTTTCAGAAATAGTATGAGTTCTTTGAGCTCTTTAAGATTCATCGTGTGCGGTGGGACCGCTTTCTACTCCGCGCGAACGCGTCCTCAGGCGCGGGAGAACTCCCTCGACTGCCCGGGCAAGAGTAGCTGACCTAAATGACTATGAATTCCTTCTGGTTGGGGGCCAGCACGTCGCAACCGTGCTCCGTGACCACCACCATGTCTTCGATGCGCACGCCCCATTTGTCCCGGAGGTACACTCCCGGCTCGATCGTAATCACCATTCCGGGCCGCAGGACTTCTTGCTGCCCCTTCGCCACCCGTGGAGCTTCGTGAATTTCGAGCCCCACTCCGTGGCCCGTGGAGTGAGTGAAGTACCTTGCTAAGCCGTGCTTTTGCAGTACTTTACGAGCCGCATGATCGACCTGCCCGACTCTTACTCCGGGCCGTACGGCGTCAATCGCTGCCTGCTGCGCTTCCAGGACAGCGCCGTAGACGCTACGCGCCTCTGTCAGACGCAGAGCCCACCCATACGGTGCGGGTACGGTCCGAACAATAACCGTGAAGTATAACACCGAAGTCGCAGACCACGAATCCCTGGGTCGGTATAGCGAGCAGACGAAGCTCTGCCGTGCGGGAGGGCCGAACGAACTCCCGAAGCGATGATCGTCTCAAATGACATTGCCTCCGCCCCGGCTTTGCGCGCCGTATATTCCATCTCGGCTGCAACTTCGATCTCGCTTACCCCGGGCTTTATCACGTGCAGGGCCCGATCAAACAAGCTGGCGCCCAGTCGCCACCGCCGCACGGATGCTGGCCATCTCGTCGGCATCCTTCACCATCCGAGCCTGCTCCACCAGGCAAGGTGCCTCACGCAGGTGTGCGTGCTCGGGGCAGCAACTCGGCGAGACGCGTTCGCGATGCAATCGTCAGGTACTCGCCCTCCACGCCGATTGATCGACGATGCCGCGCTTTGGCATTCCGCCACTTCCGCGTCAGCCATTCGGCCGCGGCCACAAGCGGCGCTTTTCGCGCAATCACGATTTTCGCACCTCGCACCTCGTCATGCGCTTGCTGCGAGTACCGGCCATCACTGAAGAAGACGCTGCCACCTGAGGTCACCAGCAACGCTGCCGCACTGCCCGTGAAGCCACATAGGTATCGAATATTCGGAGGATGGGTGATCAGAAGGGTATCGAACTTCCCGCGTTCGACCGCTTGCTGCAAGGAGTTTAGCCGGGATGCGAAATCCATCAGCGGGAGTTTATCAACTTCGGGGTGTTAGGGGCGACGGGGACAAGTGCCTGACGATGGGAACGCTTGCTCGCTCGTCGACGCGAGGCGCTCTGGGGGCTAGAGGCCCGCCACAAACTGCGCGAGCTTCTTACCGTCCGAGGCGGAGACCGTCAATACCAGTTGATCGGAAAGCGGCACATCCGCGCTCTGAATCGAAAGTTCGAAGACCTGGACCGTGTCGTGCGACGCTGGCGACGTGTCCACGGATCTTGTGCGCGGAACATATAGTCCACCCACTGGCCGCTCTTCTGTGCCCCTCCGCCATTCTGCTGCAAACTGCATCGCTCCCAGGATGTCTCTTCCGACCGGAACGGTATACGGCGAAGCGCAATCGGTGACGGTCAATTCCACCATTACCTCATCGGGAAAGTGGTCGATGACATTCTTGCCACGGTGAAATTCCGTCCCGCTCGCCGATCGTTTCTTGCGCAGCTTCGCCAAAGACGAATCTACGATGGTTGCCGACATTCGCAAGCAATGCCCATCTAGTTGAACGTCCTGCGCACCCATCGAAAGATCGGGCGTCGAGCGCCACGGTTTCTCGCTTTGATCAACGCGGGAAGGTAAAGGGGCAGGAATAGGAGGACCGCACATACCACCAACGATCGCGCACCGATCAGACCGACGTCGTCGGAAGCCACGCCCTGACTCCCAAGACGGCGATTTCTGTCCCGAATAGGCCGACATTAGCACAGATTCGAAGCTCCGCTAAGAACTTTCATGCTCGGTACCCAGACGATATCCATGTATCGCCGACCGAAACTGAAAAGCGAACCAAAAAACTACCGGCTCAAGGACAGGTTCGTCGCTGGAGCCGGTCGAAGTGGTCTCTCAAATTTTCAGTCTCTATGTCTGAATGATCCGCGGCGTGATGAAGAAGATCAGTTCCTGGTTCGAGGTAGTGACGCTGCGGCGCTTAAACAGGTTGCCCAGTATCGGCACATCGCCGAGCAGAGGGACCTGCTGCACGTTCATCGAGTTGTTGGTCTGGATGACGCCACCAATCACCACCGTCCCGCCATCGGTGACCAGGACTTGCGTGGTCGCCTGCTGCGTGATGAGTGTCGGGTTGCCCTGCACCGTCCGGCCGAAGTCGGGCGTCGTGTTCTCCACGTCCACGTTCAGGAAGATAGTGCCTTCCGACGTGATCTGCGGAACCACGGTCAAGCGCAGGAACGCGTCTACGTAGGTAACGGTTGGCGGACCGCCCAACTGCGCCTGTGTCACGATCGGAACGCGCACGCCCTGGCGAACCAGCGCCTGGATGTTGTTCTGCGTGACGACTCGCGGACGCGACAGAATCTTAAGCAGACCGCGTGACTCAGCCAGTGTGAGGACGGCGTCAATGCGGACATTGTTGCTCGCATTGATGAAGGTTAGACCGCTGGTCGGACTGGTGACCGGCAAGTTCGAGAACAGCGGAATCTGCGGACCTGGCCGACGCCGTTGCTTCCCCCTACTGTGATGTAACCAGGCGTCAACCCGCTGACGTTGGTCGGAGAGCTACCTACGTCTGCGGCGCCGCCCACTGCGGTGTGCCCGTTGCCCCAGCCGAAGCCGAACTGCGTGCCGATGTCACGCGCGAAGCTGCGGGTTGCAGCCACGACGCGGGCTTCGATTTCCACTTCCTGCGTCTTGCGATCCAGTTGGGTGAGCAGCCGGTCAAGCGCCGGAATCACGTTCGGAATATCCGAGATGATGACCGCGTTCGTCCGATCGTCAGAGATCACATCGCCGCGCTGCGACAGGAACTTCTTGATGGTCGGAACCACGTCCTTGGAGTGCGCATAGCTCAGGAAGCGGGTCACAGTGACCTTTTCGACGGCCAGGGCTTCCGATTCCTGCTGGGCACGCCGCGCGTCGGCTTCCTTCTTCAACGTATCAACGGTCGCGATGCGCAGGACATTGCCTTCGAGTTCGCGGGCCAGGTCGTTGTTCTTCAGTACGATGTCGAGCGCCTGATCCCACGGCACGTCATCCAACACGATCGTCAGGGTGCCATGCACGTTGGGATCGAGAACTACGTTCAGTCCGCTGATTTCGTGGATCAAGCGGAAGAAGTCTTTCAGATCGACATCCTTAAGATTGACCGAGATCGGCTCGCCCGTGTATTTCGGACCCGACGCGGCGGGCGTTTGCGACATCTGGGTCTTCTGTTCGGCAGCGAGGTTGACCGCGGGCGAAATCCCCGAGGATGCTGCCTGCGCCGCTTGCGGCTGCATCGAAGCGCTGGCGTGTACCGGGAGGAGTTCGGACGCAGGCTTGTCCGCAAACTTCGCGGCTGCTTCCAGTGCGCGCTCGGCGGGCTCCACCGTCGCGGGCTTGGCTTCTGCTTTCGTTTCGTCCTTCGGTTGGTACGAAGGCTCCACGAATACATAATCTGTCGCAGGCTTGGTCGAAGAGGCAGCCTCGAGCGCTTTGGGCGCCGGAGCCGGGATTGCGCTCTTGCTTTCGACCACGGGAGCTGTCACTGCCGCGGCCGGAACCAGTTTGGCCGTGAACGGCGAAGCCACTGCCGGCTTGAGGGTGGCCTTCGGCACCGCGGCCGAGATGGCTACGGTCGCCTTCGCAGGCGCCTGCGCCGTGCTGCTGCCCGTGTACAGCTTCACGACGATCTTGTTGTCGCTGCCGGGAACCAACTCGAACTTGCAGGCCTTGTCGAGGTCGACCACCACGCGCGTGCTGGGCGGAGTCTGGCCATTCATGCCCACCCGCAGCCCCTTCACGCCGTCGCTGTCCACGGTCAGAGAACGTTGATTGGTTCCCATCACCGTGTTCGGCAGGTCGATCACGACCCGGGCGGGCGAACTCAGGGTGCTCAGCTTGGGAGTCACCGGCCCACGAGCCGTGATTTCCACGCTGACCCCGTCTTCGCCGCGCACCACATTCAGCTGCTGTAAGGCAGCGTGCGTGGTTGCGCTGGAGCCCGTGTTCTGCGTATCAGCCGCTGCGCCGACCTGTACCAGGATCAGCAGCGGTAGAACCACACCCAGCAGTTGCTTTCGCATTTCGCTTCTCCCCCACACGGGCTGGCCTTGGGCGCAGCGCGTGTCTTTCTTCAAGCTCGCTTCCAGATTTGGACTCGCCAATCTATACAGCCGGCGTCGTGATCCGTTTCACAACATCTTTCGTGAACGGTTTCCCCAGCCGGTCTTGAAAATTCTGTTTGAACACGATCGAATCGACCGTGATCTTCAACACGTACCCGTTGAACACGGGATCGTTTTCTCGCAAGAAATAAGCCTTGTTCAATGCATTGGTGACGACGGCGATCATGCCGTTTTCCGACTTCACCACGCCATGCAGCGCGATCTGTTCGATGTCCAGGCACTTCTTGCCCGTGCTACAGCCCGAACCCGACTGCCGGTCCACCACCGGGCTGATGAACGGATCCCGCTTGCCCGTCATCGAATACTTGCGTTCCTTCTCTTTCTCTTCCGGCTTGTCAGCCTTGGCCGCATCCGCATTCGCAGTCGGCTTGACTGCCGCAGGCTTATCGTTTGCAGGAGTTGTCGTTACCACGGGCTTGCTCGCCGCCATCGCCGGTTTGGCAGCGGGCGCGGGAGCAGCAGCTTTCGTCGGAACCACTTTCACATTCGAGTTCGCTGCGGGAGCGGTCTTCGCGGGAACCACCTTCGGCCCGGAACTCGCTGCCGGAGCAGGCTTTGCCTGGTCATTATGTGCCGTGCTGCCAGGGGTTGCGTGCGACGACTTTCGCCGGAGCAATCTTTACGTTGGAGGACGAAGCCGACGCAGAAGCTGGCTTCAACGTCGCCGGACTATTCGCCGCCGTCTTTGCGGGAACTACCACAGGCTTCGCAGCCGCCGCTACGGGCTTCGCGGGGGCAGCCGAGACCTTGGCCGGAACCGTCGTGGGCTTGGCCGCAGTCTGACTTGACGCGGTCGCTGGCTTGGCGGGAATGGCCGCTCCCGGTTTGGTCGCGGTGGCCGCCGAAGGTTTCGTCGCGGTTCCTTGCAGCGCGGCATTGCTGGCCGCAGTCTGCTGTTGGGCGACATCCTGCAGCGAGTTCTTCGTGTTCTGCAAGATGGTGGCGGGATTCTGCGCCGCCGCAGTGCCCACCGTGATTGCTAGTGCAACGATGCCAGTGGTCAGCTTCATGGAATCTCCTACCTTTTCACCGCGGCCTGGCCGGGAGTTGCCGCCGGATCCAGGTCGTGGCTGAAGAACGTCGTCGCCGTGCAGGTCGCCACGATGCTTTCGTTCGGCGCATACTGATAAGTCTTTCTGGCCTTGGCGTCCGTGGGCTTGCGCGTGGTCGAGACCAGCAGGCCCGAGACGTTCACGATGCGCTCCAGCTTCCCAACTCGGTCAAAGAAGTTCAGCATCGAGTAATAGGGACCGTCCAACTCCATCTCGAAAGGCACTTCCGTGTAGAAGTCCTTCTGCGCAGTCGGCTTCGAGGTGTAGCGTCGGATTTCGATTCCTGCCTTGGACGCTTCCGCATCCATCATGCGCATGAATCCGTCGACTTCCTTTTCGTCCGGCACGATCCGCCGCTCGATGTCCAGTTGCTGCTTCAGGCTGGCCAGCTGCCGTTCGATCTCCGCCAGCTTCGGCCGGTAGGACTCTAGTTCCGCGTTCTCTTTCATCTTGGCTTCAAGCGTCTGCTCGGCGGCCGCATTCTGGTCGCGCTGGGTCTTGAAGACGGTGTAGTACAGACCGACGGTAACCAGCGCCGCCGCTCCCACCACCACCGCCCACTGCTTGAGGCCCGACATTTCCCCGAAATTCGCCATAATCTCCCCGCCTTTAGGACTTGCCCTTCTCGCACGTCAGGGTGAACTGAAACGCCTGCATGTCTTTGATGGTCTCGTCCTGGATGCTCTCCTTGATCTCGATGTTGCGGAAGAATCCAGTCTTCTGCAGATTCGAAATCAGGTTGGCAACCGCGTCGGAACTGAGCGCCATGCCTTCGATATCGACGCTGGCGCCGTCGTCCTTCATGTTGTTGAGCCAGATCGCCTCGGTGTTATTCACGGTCTCGCCCACCATGGCCATCAGGTTCACCGGCCCGGACTGGTCCTTGCGCAGTTGGTCGATCACATCCACGCGTCGCTTGTAGTTCTCCGCCTCGCGCTGGCGAGCCATGTAGCGTGCCTTGACGTCGGCCAGTTCGCGGTTCTTCTGCTCGGCCTTCGCCATGTTTTCTTCAATCGACTTCTTTTCCGCGTCCAGGTGGTGCCAGGTGTAGAAATTGAAAGCCGCCGCCAGCCCGAAAGGCCAGCAGGACCTTGAGGCGCGGTGAGCCCATATCGCCGACTTCTATCGTCGGCATGGAGGGCATGGACGACCGCTTGCCCTTCGGTTTCTGTACTTCCAGCAGATTGATTCGGATCATAGGTCGCTAAAACTCCTCAAAGCCAGGCCTACTGCCACGGCCAACTGGCCCGCGTTCTGCTCAATCAGTTCAGCTCCCGTTCCGTCCGCCGGGGGCATGACCCGCTGGAACGGATTGAAGAGTTCCACCGGCATCGAGAACTCCTGGCGCAGTCCCTCCACCAGTCCCGGGACCTTGGAGGAACCGCCCGCAAGATAAATCTTCTCGATGTGCTCACCCGCCGCGCTGGCCCGGAAGAAGTCAAACGTCTTCTGGATTTCCAGCACGATGATCTCGGTCACCTGCTGCAGGATGGGCGTTTTGGCATCTTCGCTAACCGTGCCCACCTTGTGGCCCAGCTTGAGCGCTTCCGCGTCCTCGAAGCTCAGGTCCAGTTCCTTCTGCAGCGAATCGGTGTACTGGTGCCCGCCCACGCTGACGTCGCGCGGGAACAAAGGCGTCGTACCCTTCACGATGTTGATGTTCATGACGCTGGCGCCCAGGTTCAAGAGCGCCACCACCTGCCCCGGAGCGGGCTCGTAGTTGTACTCGTAGCAGTTCTGCAGGGCCAGAGCATCGATGTCCACAATAGCCGGGGTTCGTGCCCGCCATCGAGAGTACGTTGGTGTAGTTCAAAATCTTGTCCTTCTTGACGGCGACTAGTAACACGTCCATCTGAGGACTGCCGGCTTCTTCGGACAAAATCTGGTAGTCGAGGTTCACATCGCCCAGATCAAACGGGATACAGCTGGCGGCTTCCTTCTGGATCGCCTCCGCCAGTTCCTGGTCACTCATCGAAGGCATCGGAATGCGCTTCACGATCACCGAGTGCCCGCTCACCGAGGTGGCAACGTTCTTGGACTTTGATCTCGTGGTCGGTCAGCAGCTTCGAGATCGCGCTCGACACGGTGCCCGAGTCCACGATCATGGAGTCGACCACGATATCCGGAGCCAGCGGCTCGAGCCCGAGGTGTGCGACCTCGATGTCGCGACCCTTCCGCTTCAACTCCACCGCCTTGATGCTGGAGGAGCCCACATCCAGACCAACAATCGTCTTCGATCCAAATCCAAACATGTGCCCGCCTTTACTGTGACCCGGCGGCCTTGACGGCCACCTTCGGTTTCTTCTTCGCCCGCACTTCCGTCTGGTTCGACTTCTCTTCCATCCACTGGTCCAGCTTGGACTTCTTGAAGCGCCAGCGGTTGCCCAGCTTGAAGGCCGGAATCTTCTGCTCGTTAACGTACTTGTAGAGCGTGTCCGGACTCACCCCCAGATACTGCGACGCTTGCCGTATATTCATCACTTCACGCGAGTCGGCCATAGAGTTCATATCCCTTCCACAGAATCGAGCCTCGCCAACCGGTGTCTCCGGCTGCGAAAGCAACCTTTGGGAGGAAATCCCTCGTTCCAAGTCGTGCTTCGAGCGGATTTCGGTGTGCAGAGCATATCTCAACCCCGAAAAACCCGGAGTCAAGCCGAATCTCCGTGTTTTACCGTGTTTTATACCTGTTTTCTGGAAAATTACTTTAGTGTAGTTGAGTATGAATGCTATTCATTGCGATTAACCAAGTAGTGACCACAACAGAAAGGGGTGTTTATTCGTTCGGTGCCCCATTGCCGCATTGCACATAACCAAAGTACTAGCGACGGTACGAAGGTAGTAGGACAAGCGGGAACTTATTGAAACTTAAGCGTAATTGGTGACCCCGATGACCGCTGTTCCGGCCCCTTTCAGGGGGCCAGAATCGGGGCATGCGGGCGCATCCGCCCCGTCAGAATTGCACCATCTTCGGGCAGCAGGAGCCGGGCTTGCACCCCCATCTGGTACCCTCAACAGTTTGGTCTGATTAACGTCCTCCCAACTGTGCGAGGTGCACTCATGAAACTGCTGGTAATTGGTTCCGGGATGATGGGCTCGGCGGCAGCTTACGACATGGCCCGGCAGGCTGAGGTCCAGGCTGTGACCTTGGCCGATGCCGACGTGAAACGTGCACGGGAAGTAGCCGCACGCATCAATCGCTTGCGGGGCGATAGGAAAGTCAAAGCTGTCTCGCTGGACGCATCCAGCGGGAAGGCTGCTGCTAAACTCATGAAGGGGCACGATGCAGCCCTCTCCGCCGTTCCCTACTTCCTCAACCTCGGCCTCGCCAAGGCGGCGATCGAGGCGCGCTGCCACTTTGCGGATTTGGGCGGTAATAACACGGTCGTCCGACAAGAACTCTCGCTTTCAACCAAAGCCGAAAAACGCGGGGTTGCTCTTGCGCCCGACTGTGGCCTTTCACCTGGCATGGCCTCAATCCTGGGTGGAGAACTTGTGAAGCGATTGGGGGGACGTGCCGATGCGCTTCGACTCTACGTGGGAGGCCTGCCCGAGAAACCAATGCCGCCTTTTCACTATCAACTCGTCTTCTCGGTCGAAGGCCTGATCAACGAATACGTAGAGCCTGCCCGCATCCTGCGCAAGGGAAAACTGGTCACCATCGAACCGCTGACCGAGCCGGAAGAATTCAACATGCCGGGATTCTCCCCGCTAGTCGCCTTCCACACATCGGGTGGAACGTCGACCTTGCCCGAGAGTTTTGAAGGAAAAGTCGGCGAATGTTTCGAGAAGACGCTCCGCTATCCCGGCCATTACGATCTGCTATGCGAACTGAAAGAGCTGGGTCTATTTTCCAGCCGAAAGATGAGGGTTGACGGTGCCGAGATAACGCCGCGTGCCGTCATGTCGAAGATCTTTGAAGGTAAGTTCGCCAGCAAAGGTCCCGACGTTTGCATCATGCGGCTAGAAGCGCACGAGTCGGTCAGCGCCTATGGCGTGCGTGGCCTGCTCGGTGGGCGACTCAAGGGCCACGTTGCTACCTTCACCTTAATCGACCACTACGATCCCAAGACCGACATGAGTGCGATGATGAGGACAACCGCTTTCCCGGCTTCGATTGTTCTGCAGATGTTGGCGTCCGGAGCGATCGCAAAGCGGGGCGGCATCCTGCAGGAACGAGACGTACCAGCGGACATGTTTCTGGATGAAATGGAAAAACGCGGGATCCGGATTCAGTACGCGCTGGAGTAGTCGCGCCGTCAGTCTTCAGTCTTTAGCCGTCGGCCTCAGTCGCAAGCGTAATCCGGTCTTGCTTTCTGCTTTCAAGCGAACGGCATCAATTTCAAAGCACCCGGGGACAGGCGATTGGAGAAATCCTGACGACTTGCGACTGAAGCCTTGCGACTGAAGACTAGAACACGACTAGCGACTTGCCGTTCTCTCATGTACTCTGAAGTGCTCAAAATCCTGGAGGCTCTAATTGCGTTTCCTGGACCGCCTGCAACCTCTGGCCTTGCTGGCGTTGCGCGTGACCTTGGGCGTGATCATGCTTGCGCACGGCTCCATCAAAGTGCATCGACACATGTCCGAGTTTGCCAGCTACATCGCTAGCCTGGGACTGCCCCTGTGGCTGGGCTATGCCTCGGCTTTCACGGAGTTCGTCGGCGGAATCCTGTTGATCACGGGCACCTTCACGCGTCTCGCCGCTTTCTTCGTCTTCCTCAACATGTGCGTGGCGATCGGCAAGGTGCATTGGCAGCATGGACTTTTGGGGGCAGGTGGATACGAGTTCGCTCTTGCGCTCTGCACGATTGCCTTCGCATTGATCTTCTACGGAGCCGGTCCTATCTCAATCGACGCCATCCGTAGCGGGGACGGCCGCCGCGGAAAGTCGAAATAGCAGGGATTACATTTCACATTTGGTCAAGATTCGGATGGTCCTGTAGTCCATTTGCCTTCATGGTTCTGCACCCCATCCGCAGACCGACCGGCCGTTCGCCTTTCGGCCAGATGGCGCGTCCAGCAAGGCAAGCGGCGGGACGTCCGGTGGAAATTAGATCGCGCAAACACTTGACAGTGCTCAATCTTGACACTTAGTCTTGCTGCCCTACCCGCCCGGGCGGTGTTTCCCAGGGGTCTCATACAGCCGCCCTTCTTGAGGTGAAGATGCACGATCGATGGCTGCGTCTTGCTGCCCCAGCGATGATCGTGGTCCTGACCTTTCCAAGCTCACTGATATCTCTCGCAAGGAGTAACTCTGTATGCTGAAGCGCTTCGGTCTTTTGTCCTTCGTGTGTGCGGTTCTCTTTGTACTTTCGGGAATTGTGACCGCACAAAAACTTCCCCGGATCACCCCCAGAAAAGCACAGCATGATAAAAGCGAAAACATGTCCGCGATGGGCCACTTGGCGGCCCGTGTGAATTCAGTTTTACGCCAGAAAGGGATCGTAACCGGGCGCGCGCTTGCCGCTCCTCCTAGTCCGACCGGCGACAAGGGCTGCACCAACGCGCCTGATTGCTTCGATGACGAAGACGGACCCGCGGGTGGCCAGGCCGAAACTTCTATCGCCGTCGATGCCACCGGACAGCACGTCGTGGTCGGATTCAACGACACCCGTGGGTTTGCGCTGAATCCGATTTCGGTTTCCGGCTTCTTCTATTCCGATGATGGCGGAAAGACCTTCGTCGATGGTGGACAGCTTCCTTCGCCCGGCACCGATGTCATCGGCACCACCAAACTTCCTGAAGTCTTCGGCGATCCTGACGTGAAATACCTGGGCGCCTGCACGTTTGTTTATTCGTCCATCCTGGTCGCGAAATACTCCGCCACCACGGCTGTGCAGACGATGGGCATTCACCGCTCCACCGATTGTGGCCACACCTGGACCGGGCCGTATGAAGTCACGGCCGCTACCAACCCCAACGGCTTTGTGGACTCGAGTGGCAATCCGGTGGACGCGGCCGACAAGGAATTCATCGACGTCGATCGCGCCACTGGCCGGCTGATGGTGAGCTGGACAAACTTCACGCCAGTTGCTGTGGGCGGAATCGAAATGTCCACCACCTACTCAGACAATGCTCTCGGCGGAAATCCTCCCACCTGGTCTCCGCGTCAGGTCGTATCCGCGACCGAGCCCGACGGGCAGTCCTCAGTACCTCGCTTCGCCGGGAATGGTACCAATGCTTACGTGGTATGGCGCCGCTTCCCGTCTTTCTACGGCAACACCATCGCATTCGCCCGCTCAACCGACAACGGCAACACGTGGAAGCCGGCCGTCGACCTTACCAGCGAGTTCTTTACCACCGACGCGGAAATCGGCAACGATCGTCCCAACAATTCGCCCTCGCTGGCCGTCGATCAACATAGCGGCAACGTGTACGTGGTCTATGCCAACAACAATTCCCAGGATGGATCTGACATTTACTTGCAGAGGAGCACGAACCGCGGGGTCAGCTTCACACCTCCGATTATCCTGAATAGCCGCCCTGGCAATGACCGCGCGCAGTGGTTCCCATGGGTCACCGTGGATTCAAGCAGCGGCCGCGTCTGGGTGTTTTATTACGACCAGGGCGTTGCCACCTCAGGCGATTTGACCCAGGTCAGCTTCACCTTCTCTGACAACGGCGGACGAAGCTGGAGCCAGCCCGCCGCCCTGACCGACCGTACCTTCCACGCCGGCTGGGGGAACGACACCGGCCAGCCTAATCTCGGCGACTACAACCAGGCCGTCGCCCAGAACGGCCAGATGTTTGCAGTCTTCGCCCAGGCCACACGGCCTCCCGCGGGATTCATCGATGGCCAGCCGACTTCCGCGAGCTTTACTGTGCCGGACGTGATCTTCAAGCGAATCTCCGGGAAAGATCGCGAACACAGACCAGCGTCAGTTGATCTGGTTTCGGTGAACTTCACCGACAGCGGCGGAAACGGGTTTATCGATGCGAATGAAACTGTCGGTTTGCAGGCGGTCCTGCGAAATTACGTCACGAACACGCTCAATGCGGCTCGGCTGCGCGAACCGCAAGCTACACTAACAACGTCAACCCCCAACATCGGGATTATCCAGCGCTCTTCCAGTCTCCCTGACCTCAGCCCCGGAGCCACCGGAACGGCGAACTTCACGATAAGAACGCTTTCGAACTTTGTGCCCGGCACACCGATCGAACTAGCCATCACGGTCAGCGGCGACGACACCGGGACAGCGGTACTTCAAAACACTGTATTCACGGGAACGCCGGCGCCGACCGAACTCTTTTCCGAAGACTTCGAGTCGGCGGCGCCCGGCGCGCTCCCGACCGGATGGTCATCAGTGCACGGTGCAGGCGCGAACGTGGTGCCTTGGACCACCCGCAACGACTTCTGCGGAACCGGCTCCAATGGCGCTTTCCACATCAATGCCAATGACGGCGCGACCGGCAAGTCCCCTGCCCGCTGGGAACGACTGTTCTCACCTCCGGTCGCCATTCCAACTGACGCAGAATATGTCACGCTCGACATGGACGTCTGCTATGACACGGAAGACGATCCTAACTTCAACATCCTTGCCTACGACGGCATGTTCCTGAGGATTACGGACCTCACCAGCGGCCGGATCTTGCGCTCGGTTTTGTTAGAAGCGTTCGAAGACGAATTCACAACGGGTTCGATCCAGAACATGCCGAAACACGAACCGCGCAGTGGAGATCCCGGATATTTCCCGAATGGCGACATGGCCATGTGGGCGGGATTCTCCAACGGGCCCAAACATGTCCACCTACGCTTGCCAGGAATGGCCGGCAGCACGGTGCAATTCCGCTTTGAATTCGCCCAGGACGGAGGCGGCAGCTGCAGCGATGTGCGTCCGACGCACACCGACTGCGGAATTTCCGTCGACAATATCTCGCTGAAGGGTGTTGTCTCCGTAAAATGACCGCTCTAAACGAACAACACAAAGGGGCAGACCGCAAGGTCTGCCCTTTTTGTGTTCCTATTGCACTTCTCTGTGCGCGAAACGCTGGCGCAATGCAGACACGAACGCGCGATCTATCTTCCCTGAAATCATCTCGAGCGGAGAGTGTCCCCGATCCCAAGCCAGGTATAGGGTGGCGGTCAGCAGGCCAATCGTGAGGGCGAAATTCGGCCAGGCATTCAGACTCCACTGCCCGTGCCAGGTCAAATTCATCGAAGAGGAGAAAGGCGCCAAGTAGGGAATCGGCCACTGATCACCATCGGGCCCGCGAGATCCCAGCAGGTCCTCAAAGAGGTGTAGATGGAATCCCAGAAAACAAAGGAGAGCCGTTCTCCCCTTCCGCTCGGCCAGTGCATACGCCAGAACCGCGATGATAATGGCGAAGAGAAGAGTGTGCAGTGAGTGATGATAACGGGAAAACCAGAGCAGCGGGTGTTGCGAGTTGCGTGTGAGAATTTCTGGAATGATGCCGAAACCATCGACGTCAGGTACGACCGCCGACAGCGTGACCAGCAGGCGATCGCGGCGCTCGAGTCCCGCTGAGTTAGCCAGAACCCAGCCGGTCAATAAGTGGGTAACCGGACTCATACTTCAGGTGGCCAAAGGATCATGCGGCGTTTTGCTGGTGACTGCAGGCTAGCGACTTACGACTGCCCCTAGTACTCTGCCAGTTCCTTCATCCCTCGATAGAGATCGCTGGCCTGCGGCAGGATTGCATCTTCGAGTACGGGCTGGTAGGCGACGTAGACATCCATCGCGGCCACGCGTCGTACGGGCGCATCCAGTTGGCCGAACATCTTGTCGGCAATGCGCGCCGCGATCTCAGCACCATATCCCCAGCTTAGACAATCTTCATAGGCCACTAAGGCCCGGTTGGTCTTGGCCACCGAGTTCGCGATTGTCTCCCAATCAAACGGATTGAGCGTGCGCAGATCGATCAACTCGACTTTCACGCCTTGTTCCCGCTCCAGCTTCTGCGCGGCTTGCAGCGCGCGCGGAACCACGGCTCCATACGTGATGACAGTCAAGTCTGTTCCCGGTTGAACGATCTTCGCCTTGCCGAACGGAACCATGTAATCCGGTCCAGGATAGTGCGACCTTCCGTAGGTCTCGCGGTACAACCGTTTGTGCTCGAGGAATAGTACCGGGTCGTCACAGCGGATCGCCGTGCGTAGTAAGCCGGCAGCATCCAGGGCGTTGGATGGGAACACCACGCGCAGTCCCGGAATATGCGTGAATATGCTCTCCCCGCACTGGGAGTGGTATAGCGCCCCGCCCGTGAGATAGCCGCCAATGGCAACTCGAATCACCAACGGTGCAGAAAACGTATTGTTCGAGCGCCAGCGGATGACCGGCAATTCGTCGCGCAACTGCAGCATCGCCGGCCAGATGTAATCGAAAAACTGGATCTCGACCACCGGCTTCAGGCCGCGGGTCGCCATGCCGGTAGCCGTACCAACAATATTGGCTTCGGCAATGGGCGAATTGAACACACGATCGGAGCCGAACGCCATCTGCAGCCCGGCGGTTAGTTTGAAGACGCCGCCCTTCCCTTTCACCAGCTTCTTCTTGAGATAGTCTTCGCGACTGACGTCGGCCACGTCCTCGCCATAGACCACGATTCGCTCATCGCGCTTCATCTCATCGCGTAAGGTTCCGTTGATCAGCTCGGCCATGGTCTTGGGCAGCACGGGCTTCTTGGCATCGTTCGCGGCTGACTCTGCGATCTGCGGAAATACCGGTTGCGTTTCGAATTGCGAAGACGTCGGATCGAGGTTCGGGGAGTAGATGTACCTGGTGATCGTGTCCGGCGTCGGGAATGGCGCTTCCAGCGCGCGATCTACCGCCACCTGCATCTCGTCCTCAACCTTTTTTTCCAGCTGATTGATGCCCTTCTCGTCCAGAATGCCCTCGCGGATGAGGAACATCTGCATGCGCGTGATGGGATCGCGGGCCGCATCGCGCTGACGTTCGACGTCCGGACGATACAGTCGCTCGTCGTCAGAGAGCGAATGTGAGTACGGGCGGATCACGTGGGCATGCACAAATCCGGGCCCCTTGCCCGCACGGCAGTAATCCACCGTGCGCTTCATGGCGGCGTAGCTAACAACAGGATCGGTGCCGTCGACTTCCTCAAAATGAAAGTTGGGAAAGCCGGAAACCAGTCGCGAAATATTCCCACCCGCCGTCTGTACTTCGACCGGCACGGAAATCGCGTACTCGTTGTCTTCCACTACGAAAACGATCGGGAGTTTGCGGTTGGAGGCGGTGTTCATCGCCTCCCAGAACTCGCCCTCGCTGGTGGTTCCATCGCCCAGCGACACATAGGTGACTTCGTCACCCTGCCAGGTGACGTCCTTGAACTGCCGGTAATCGTTCGGGGCTTTCTGTTTGGCATTCGAATGGCTACGGAGGTAAACGCCCGCCTGCGCACAGCCCACGGCCTGCAGAATCTGCGTCCCTGTGGGTGAAGACTGGGTGACGACATTCAGCCGTGGATGCGCCCAGTGCGACGGCATCTGCCGTCCGCCGGAACTGGGATCGTCGGCCGCCCCGACCGCTTGGAGCAACATGTCGTAAGGGGTGCCGCCCAACATCAGCACGAGGGCGCGGTCGCGATAGTAGGGATAGAACCAGTCGTAGCCCGGCTTAAGGCAAAATCCGGCAGCCACGCCGATGGCCTCATGTCCCGCGCCCGAAATCTGGAAGAAGATCTTCTGCTGCCGCTTGAGCAGGATCTCGCGGTCGTCAACTCGCCGCGAAGTGTACATAATGCGATACGCGTCAATGAGTTGCTGACGGGTCAGCCCCTCGTAGGTCTTGGACTTCTTGTCGTCGGCGAGCGCGGTCAGCTTGGGGTCGGTCTTTGTCGTAGCCATCCAATACCCTGAGACCCTTGGGGGAGTCGCAGATGCATTGTAAATGTAGAGGAATGGATTCGGGAATACGGGATTTTTGAAACCGGCAGTCAGCACTCAGCAGTTAGCAATTAGTTTGGCAGTTGGCACTTAGCCTGCCCCCAGCTATGCGCCAGTACGGAGGATATTCTCGTCCTTCAGGGCCGCGTGATTTGAAATTCTCGGCTAGGACGTCCAGGATTGCCGCATTTCCCCAAGAATCAGGCACCGAGGTCGACAGGGCAAATGCCAAGTGCTAAGTGCCAAGTGCTAAAGTGCCAAATACCGATTGCTGAGTGCTTCTCTCCAATCATTTATCCTGCAAGTGAACGCATGATCCGCACCAACCGCAGCTTCGATCCCACGACTATCAAATTCCTGATCTTCGACCTTGACGGCACCCTGATCGACTCGCAACTCGACCTGATCCACTCGATCAATGCCATGCTCTGGCACTTCGGCAAGGCGGAACTGCCTGGCGAACTGATCGCTACCTACGTAGGCGATGGCGCGCCGATGCTGGTACGGCGTGCGCTGGGCGATCCCGAAGATGAGAAGTTCGTGCAGCAAGCCCTCAAATATTTTCTGGCCTACTACCGCGAGCACAAACTGGATAACACGCGGGTCTACGACGGTGTCCGCGAGGCGCTGGCTTCGATCCGTCAATCCCACAACGGGCAACCTCGCAAAATGGCCGTGCTCTCGAACAAGCCCGTGAATCCATCGCGTGCGATTCTTGAAGGCCTCAATCTGGCGGAGTTCTTCGCCCAGATCTATGGCGGTAACAGCTTTCCGACCAAGAAGCCTGACCCCCTCGGCGCGCAGAAGTTGCTGGAAGAGATGGGATATCTTCCAGGGGAAACGGTCATGGTGGGCGACTCGTCGAATGACGTATTGACCGGCCGCAATGCCGGCCTGTGCACGGTGGGCGTTACCTACGGCTTCGCGCCTCAGTCGCTCGAATTGACGCCACCGGATGTGCTGGTCGATTCGCCGCAGGAACTGGCGGAGATCTTTCGTTGAGCCTGGGCAGTTCGCAGTTCGCAGTTTCCGTGTAAGTCATTGCTCGTAGCTCGCGGCCCCGGAGGCACGCATCAACAACACGCCCCTTGCAGATTGTTCGCGCTGAGAGTTCAACTGAACTACACTTCATTCCTAAATTTTGGTTTTCCTCGGCACCCTCCCAGGAGGTCAAACACATCATGTCAATTTCCCCCAATCGCCTACTCCTGATCGCAGTGCTCGCAGTTTCGTGCCCCGTTTCGATGCTCGCCGCTGAAATGCCGAAGTTGATCAAGCACGACGGGCGCTTCGCGTTCCTGGTGGACGGCAAACCATTCTTGATTTTGGGAGCGCAGATCAACAACTCCAGCGCTTGGCCGGCCTCCCTGCCCGAAGTGTGGCCAGCGATTGAAGCCATGCATGCAAATACGGTCGAAACGCCAGTGTATTGGGAGCAAATGGAACCACAGCCCGGTAAGTTCGATTTCACGAGTGTCGACGAACTTGTAAAGCAGGCCCGCGACCATCACGCGTATCTGGTTCTGCTCTGGTTCGGTACCTGGAAGAACGGCAGGATGCACTATGTCCCCGAGTGGGTCAAAACCGACATAGCACACTTTCCGCGGGTGATCGATCCGCATGGCGAACCCATCGAGGTACTCTCGCCCAACGCTCCGTCCAATCTCGAGGCCGACAAGCGCGCCTTTGTCGCATTGATGCGCCACTTGCGCGAGATCGACGGTGATCAGCACACGGTTCTTCTCGTGCAGGTGGAGAATGAATCGGGATCCCTGGGCAGCGTGCGGGACTTTTCCCCGGCAGCGGAGAAGCTGTTTCAGGCGGAAGTGCCTGCGGATCTCATCAAGGCACTCCATAAACGTTCCGGAACTTGGAAGCAGGTCTTCGGCGCCGATGCGGACGAGACGTTCGCCGCCTACTCGGTTGCGCACTACATCAATGAAGTGGCAGCCGCCGGAAAGGCCGAGTTTTCCCTGCCCATGTACGTTAATGTGTGGCTCAAGTATCCGACTGGTTCCGTACCCGGTCTCCACTATCCGAGCGGAGGCCCCACCCACAACATGCTGGATGTGTGGAAAGCGGTTACTCCTGCCCTGGACATGATTGGACCTGACATCTACACGGACGACTCCGAATTCTACCGTCTCGCGTTAACCGCCTATCATCGTCTCGACAATCCGTGCTGGGTTCCCGAGACCGGCGGAAACGACGCCGACGCTCAGTATTTCTTCTACGCACTGGGCGAAGGTGCGATCGGATTCTCGCCCTTCGGCATCGATTACACGGGTTGGACGATCACGGACGGAAAGACTCCTGCTCTGCATACCGAGAATTACTCCCTAATCTGTCCCATGGATCGCGAGATTGCGCGCTTGAACTTTGAAGGAAAATTGAAGACAGCAGTGGAGGAAGTGGGAGAGGCGCAGACGTCAATTGATTTCGGAAAATGGCAGGCGACGGTTTCCTTTGGATTTCCGCAGTTCGATGGTGGACCCAAGGCACCGGGCACCAAAGACCATCGCGGACGCGCTCTCGTGGCCCAACTCTCGTCGGATGTGTTTCTTGTCACCGGCATCGATGCTCGCGTCGAGTTTCACCTCGCGAACACAACCAGTGGGCACATTCAGATCCTGAGGGCGGAGGAGGGTCGGTACGAAAATGACACTTGGAAGTTTCTCCGCCTGTGGAACGGAGACCAGACCGATTGGGGCCTGAATTTCACACATCAGGGCAAGGTCGTGCATGTGAGCCTCGGAACCTACTAGGCTGAGTGCTGAGAGCTTCCTTTCTTCACGTCCCGCACCTCCTACGGCAACTGGCATGTTGATAGAGTGCGCTACACTCGATTCAGCCCCTGATGAACAGCAACCACCTCGGCTTTACGTCCCGAGAACTTCGCAAGCTGCGCAGTCTGAAGGATCCTCACGGGATCCAGACTTGTCTCGATGCCATGCCATACCACCTGGCTGACACCGCCTGGTCGCCGCGGCGCGTGCTGCATGAAAACACCTCCCATTGTCTTGAGGGCGCCATTTTTGCTGCGGCCGCATTGCGCGCGAATGGCTTTCCACCGCTGATCGTGGACCTGGAGGCCGACCACGATACCGATCATGTGATCGCGGTCTACCGCGTCGACGGCCACTGGGGCGCAGTCGCGAAATCGAATTACACGGGATGCCGTTATCGCGAACCGGTCTATCGCACCCTGCGCGAACTGGCGCTCAGCTATTTCAACATCTACTTCAATCTGCGTAAGGAACGGACGCTACGGCGATTCTCGCGTCCCGTAAACCTTGCGCGCTTCGACAGCCTTGACTGGATGACCACCGACAAGTCCATCTGGTTCATCGTCTACCACTTGCTCGACATCAAGCACTACCCATTGTTCAGCAAGCGGATCGCGAATCGGCTGCACCGGGTCGACGAGCGCGTCTATCGGGCGGAAATTCTCGGCAAAGCCTATAAGGGCAGTCGTTAGTCGTCGGTCGTCGGGTCTTGATCATTGGCTCACGAGCTGAGGACTGATGACTGGAACATGTTTCCCGCAGAACTCTTGCTGGAACTTCGGGTTTGATCCGAACGTAGATGAGGTCATGCGGATGAGGTATTGGGGGCTGTCCACATTCAGTGTCATCCTGGCCGCAGCATTCGGTTTCGGACAGGCAAAAACGGCACCTCCTGCTCGGTCCCCAACTCCTCCTGCATCTTTGGAGCGCAACGAGGCCACCTTGCCTCCTGCGCCCGCGAAGTTAACCAGTGCGCAGATCAAGGAATTAATCCAAAAGGTCGCCGAGAACGATGTCGAAAACAACAAGAAGCTCCACGACTACACCTACTCGGAACGTCAGGAACAACACAAGTTGGATGGCAAAGGCGCGATCAGCTCGACCGAGACCAAGACTTTCGATGTGCTGCAAATCTACGGCGAGTCGGTGTACCGGCTGATAGCCAAGAACGACAAACCTCTGTCGGAGAAAGAAGCGGCCAAAGAAGACGAGAAAATCCAAAAGATCATCGACAAGCGCCGCAACGAATCCGACTCGGAAAGAGAGAAGCGGCTGAAGAAAGAAGAAAAGGATCGGGAAGAGGGACGCGAGTTCGTGAAGGAAATTGCCGACGCCTACAATTTCACCCATGTCGGCACCGAGCAGATCGATGGGCGGGACACCTACGTCATCGCCGCGGAACCCCGGCCAGGCTTCGAGCCGCATCGCAAGGAAGCCAAAATTCTCGCAAAGATCCGTGGGCGGATCTGGATCGACGCAACCGAGAATCAGTGGGTAAAACTCGACGCCGAAGTAATCGATACCATCTCGTTCGGCCTATTCCTCGCGCGCTTGCACAAAGGCACCCATATCGTGACCGAGCAGACCAGGGTGAATGACGAAGTCTGGCTGCCGCGACATACTGCGGTGCACGTTGACGTGCGCCTGGCGTTGCTCAAGAACTTCAACGTGAACCTCGACGTGACCGACAAGGACTACAAGAAATTCCACGCCGAGTCCAAGATCGTAGGAGGTGTAGAGGAAGTGAAGGAGCAGCGCTAGATTAGTCCGGATCTTCCCCTCCTGGCTCCCGGCTAGCTCCTGACTCAAGTCTTGAGTGCGCCAGAGCAAAAGGGTGTTCGAAACTGAGGTAGAAAATCATGCCTTTCTCGCCAGCACTGGGACCTACCCCGATCGGCACCGCGATCCCGGGCACGATCTGCAGTCCGTTGCGGAAATTGTATGCCCAGCGAATCCCAGGACTCACGTAGAGATCCTGCGACCATTGGGTCTTATGGACGCCGACCACGCTTTCGCCGGCGCTCCAGTAGGTCTCCACCAGGAAATTTATTCGCGGTTTCGCCAGCCACACGATCGACTGTCCCAAATTCGTCGCCACCACGGACGCCGACTCTCCGAGTTCATTGCGCGCACGCGGCACCCAGGTAGCGCCTGCGTTCCAGTGCGTTGCCCAATGCGACGAATGTTGTACGCTCAGTGGCAGATTCGTTTGAAGACCGAGTCCACCCAACCCCCGCCCCGTGGCAGATTCACCGGTGGGGAGCAGAAGGCTCAATCTCGGGGCTACGGCCAGTTTGGCCTGTCCACTTCCCCAGCAATTGGTAACGATAGTTGAACGCCGTGTCTCCCCAGCCCGCACCCGAGTCCGGAAAGTTGCCCGCGTGGGCCGCCATCAAGGTGATGCTCAACTGATGCTTCAAACAACGGACCGGCCATTCGTCGGTCTCCGTGAACATCCAGTCGTGGCTCTGGGTGAGCCGAAGAAAGGAGTTGATGTGCTGAATGACGCCGTCTTCCTGGTTGTACGCCTCTTCGATCAGAAAGCTGTTGTCCTGAATTGAAGGAGGCTCTGGGGCCGGGCACCTGTCGCTTCGTCTTGCGCCCGGCACAGCGGGGACAGCAGCAGCAGGAAGAGGAACCAGAGTTCGAGAAAGGAGGGCAAGGGTCCGTCTCCAAAATGAAAATGAATTTCAATTTCATTTAGAAGCATACCGCTTTTTCGCTTCGTCCTGGTGTGATGCCAGTCACAAAATCCAGTGATCACTTCGAACGCTCGCGCTGGTGAGAACTCTCGCCGAACGCGCAGGAGCCAGTACCCTCCGAGCATCTCCCCGAGGATTCCTTGTTGCTACCGGTTCCCTCCAATGGCAGTCTTCCCATGTAGGTAGGAGTAAGGAATGGACATATCGACTGTTGCGATTATCATTGTCGGCGGTTTTTTCGCGCTGCTGGTACTGGCCACACTGTTGGGCAGCTTCTTCACCATCCAGACGCAGCAGGCAGCCGTCATCCAACGCTTTGGAAAGTTCCTGCGCATCGCTAATGCAGGCCTGAACTTCAAAGCGCCCTGGTCGACAGCATCGTCGCCATGGTCGACCTGCGCATCCAACAGTTCTCTGCCATTATCGAGACCAAGACGAAGGACAATGTCTTCGTAAAGATTCCGGTCAACGTGCAGTACTTCATCATTCCGGATGGCGTGGAGAACGCCTTCTACAAGCTGTCTAACCCCAAAGCTCAGATCGAGTCCTACGTCTACAACGTGATCCTCGGGCACGTGCCCGGGATGATTCTGGATGATGTGTTTCTCAAGCAGTCGGAGATCGCCGTGGACGTGAAGATGCAACTGGAGGCGTCGATGCAGCCCTTCGGCTACGGCATTTCGAAGGTGCTGATCACTGACGTGATCCCGGACGACCGCGTGAAGGCCTCCATGAACAGCATCAACGCGGCGCTCCGCGACCAGGAGGCTGCCAAAGCGCAAGGCGAAGCCAAGCGGATCTTGATGGTGGCCCAGGCTGAGGCGGAGAAACAGGCCAAAATTCTGCAAGGTGAAGGCATCGCGGGCGAGCGCGAAGCGGTAGCGAAGGGACTGCAGAAATCGATTCTGGAGATTAAAGACGCAGTACCAGGCGTTTCCGAAAGCGACGTGCTCGCGATCCTGGCCCTGACCCAGCACTACGACACGCTGAAAGCAATTGGCGCTTCCGATCACACCAACACGATTCTTGTACCTCACACTCCGGATGCCGTAGGCGCCCTGATGAGCCAGTTACGCAACACGTTTGCTGTAGGGACGGTGATGGGCAGGTGACCAAGTAGGCGATTGTCAGTTGCCGATTGGTACGTGTCGATTGACGGTTCGATCCCTAGTTTGGCCTCGGCCAGTTTCCTCCAGGGTTCCGCGTGGTCACCGGGATGACAAATGCCGCCCTTCCTTGGTTTCTTGGTCGGTTTCTTGGTCCCATCGAATTTCGGCTCTTCCCGCGAGCGCTATAATAAAAAGATTCTCTGTGTGTGAAATTGCAATCTGTAACGGCGCCGGCGAAGAACAGGTTTCTCCCCTCTGTGCACTCGGGGTCGGGATGACAACTCTTTGGAGTAATCCGGCTACACTCGAGGAACGGACACTTCGCTCAGGGCCCGTCATAACCAAAATTGAGCCAATTGCTAACGACTAAAAGCTAAGAGCCAAGTGATGGATTTCAAACTCGTCAGTGACTACAAGCCGCAAGGGGATCAGGGGAACGCGATCAAGTCGCTGGTCCGCGGGGTTTTTGACCGCGAGCAGCACCAGGTGCTGCTGGGGGTGACCGGGTCGGGAAAGACCTACACCATGGCCAAAGTGATCGAGGCGGCCAACCGTCCGGCGATCGTCATGGCACACAACAAGACGCTGGCGGCGCAGCTCTATCACGAGTTCAAGAGCTTTCTTCCCGCACAATGCGGTGGAATATTTCGTCTCGTACTACGACTACTATCAGCCGGAAGCGTATGTCCCTGCGGCCGATCTCTACATCGAGAAAGAAGCCACCATCAACGACGAGCTTGACAAGCTGCGTCTGTCGGCGACCAAGTCGTTGTTCGAGCGGCGCGACGCGCTGATTGTCGCTTCGGTAAGTTGTATCTACGGCCTGGGATCTCCCGAAGCCTATTACGGCATGCTGCTGTTTCTTGAAAAAGGCCAGAAAATCAAGCGGCAGGACATCACGCGCAAGCTGGTCGAGATTCTTTACGAGCGTACCGATGGCGACTTTCGTCGTGGGACGTTCCGGGTGCGCGGCGACGTGATTGAGATCTTCCCTACCTACGACGACATGGCGTATCGCATCGAAATGTGGGGCGACGAAGTTTCCGCCCTCTCCCAGATCGATCCCGTTGTTCGGCACGGTCAAGCAGCGCTACGTGCGGCTGCCGATTTATCCCAAGACGCACTATGTCATGAAAGAAGAGACCCGGGCGTCGGCGGTGGAGTCGATCAAGCAGGAACTCGCCTGGTGGGAGGTTGAACTCGAAAAGCAGGGACATGTTGTCGAGGCACAGCGCGTCCACCAGCGGACCATGTTCGACCTGGAAATGATCAAGTCGATGGGCTACTGCCACGGGATCGAAAACTACTCACGGCACTTTACGGGACGCTTGCCGGGCGAACCGCCACCCACACTGCTCGATTATTTCCCGCGCGATTTCCTGATGTTCATCGACGAATCGCACCAGACCGTGCCCCAGCTGCGCGGCATGTATGCGGGCGACCGCTCGCGCAAGGAAACGCTGGTCGAGTACGGATTCCGGCTGCCGTCGGCGCTCGATAATCGTCCGCTGACGTTTGAGGAGTTCGAGCATCGCATGAACCAGCTGATTTACGTGTCCGCGACGCCGGGTCCGTACGAGCTGACCAAGTCGGCGGGCGTGGTGGTCGAGCAGATTATCCGGCCAACCGGGCTGATCGACCCACCAGTCGAAGTGCGACCGGTCAAGGGGCAGATCGACGATCTGTTGCACGAGATCCGCGATCGTGTGGCGAAGAAAGAGCGCGTGCTCGTCACCACGCTGACCAAACGCATGTCTGAAGATCTGGCGGAGTACTACAGCGAAGTGGGTGTGAAGTGCCGCTACATGCACTCCGAGATCGAGACGCTGGAGCGGGTGAAAATTCTGCGCGACCTGCGCAAGGGCGAGTTCGATGTGCTGATCGGGATCAACCTGCTGCGCGAGGGGCTGGACTTGCCTGAAGTCTCGCTGGTAGCGATTCTCGATGCCGATAAGGAAGGTTTCCTGCGGTCGACAGGTTCGTTGATCCAGACCATCGGACGCTGCGCGCGTAATCTGAACGGGCGGGCAGTGCTGTATGCCGACCGCATGACCGACTCGATGACGCGCGCCATGGATGAGACGAACCGGCGGCGGGCGATCCAGACGGCCTACAACGAAGAGCACGGCATCACGCCCGAGTCGATCGTGCGACCGCTGGAGATGTCGCTGGCTTCAATCGTGGCGGCGGACTATACCGACCTGACTTCAGTCGACGAGAGCGGCATTCCGGATTTCAAGTCGCAGGACGAACTGGACGCGTTCATTGTGAAACTGGAAAGCGATATGCGCGAAGCAGCTAAGAAGTTCGAGTTCGAGAAGGCGGCGAAGTTGCGGGATGCAGTCAAGGAGCTGCGAACCAAGGAGTTCCTGTTCGCGTGATCGAAACCCTTCTTCACCACAGACGACACAGAGATCACAGAGTTCCAAGATCTCAACCACAAAGGACACTAAGGAACACGAAGGAAGGCGATTGATGTCCTTCGTGTTCCTTAGTGTCCTTTGTGGTTTACGCCTTTCGCGTCAGACTCCCCAACTCGCCGGAACATCCACGTACGACCGATCCAACTCACTCACGGATCGGCACCCCAGCAACCGCAGTGTGCGCTCGACATCGGCACGCAGAATCTCCAGCGCACGCGTGACGCCAGCTTCTCCAGCGGCGGCGAGGCCATAAGCGTAGGCGCGCCCACACAACACGGCCCGCGCTCCCAGACACAAGGCCTTTACGATGTCGCTACCGCGACGAACGCCGCCGTCCATTAGAACCTCGGCTTGGCCGTTCACGGCCGCAACCACTTCGGGCAACGCGCGGATGGAAGCGCGTACGCCGTCGAGTTGCCGGCCTCCGTGATTCGAGACGCTTACCGCGGCAGCGCCTTCATCGACCGCACGCTTGGCATCTTCACCAGTCAATACGCCCTTCACGACGATCGGCCCACGCCAGAGTTCGCGAATCCAGCGTAGGTCTTCCCATGTCACAACGGCGGCGGCGAGGGCGACCGCCACATCCACCAGGGGCATGGGACCTTTGCCCGGAATCACTACGTTCGGCAGCGCCGGGACGCCGCCGTCCAGCAGAAAGCTCAACAACCATCCCGGACGCGAGAGAATCTGCGGAAGAAACGGAATTTTGGCAAACGGATTCGTGCCCATCAGTTCCTTCATGCCGTTGCGGAAATCACGTTCGCGCAGCCCAGCCACCGGCGTATCGATGGTGACGACCAGCGCAGAGAAACCAGCCACGCGGGCACGCTCGATTGCGGCCTCGGCGGCACCGCGCCCGCCGATCAGATAAAGCTGGTAGAACACTGGTCCTTGCGATGCAGCCTTCACCTTTTCCATCGCGTGGCCGGAGATGGTCGAGAGGATGTAGCCGGTCCCGCCTTTCCAGCCGCCGCCGACGCCCCAATTTCGCCATCGGGATGCATCAGCCGGCTGTAACCCACAGGAGCGAGCATGGCAGGCAGCGCAAGGTCGAAGCCGAGTACGCGCGTCTTCAGATCGCACTGCGGAAAGGCAACCGCGTGGCGTGGACGGAACGTGATGTCGTCGAAGGCCCGGCAGTTTTCGCGTAGGGTGATCTCGCCGTCGGCGCCGCCGTCCAGGTAATCGAATACTGCACGCGGCAATCGCTGCTGGGCAATGGGACGGAAATCGCTAATGCTGACGACTCGGGGAGAAGCAACGGCGCGTGAAGTGGCAGCCACGGTCATCCTTAAATTTGAAGTTGGGCCGTTTCGCGGCCTAGAACGAGCGGCAGCGTACACGACCACCGCAAAGCCTAACATCCCGGTCAACAGCATTAGTATTGACTTCTGCCGCGACAGCCTTCTACTCTGAGATGGTTGGTGTATACGATTTTGGCAATACTCGAGTCGCCTATGACTGCCATCGCTAGCCTCAGTCTCTAGAGTGCCGTAGCGGCACCCCGCCGCTGCTAGTACGGCCTCTGCGCTCCACGTGTCGAAACAACGAAAGCCTCTGAGGTTGGCTTCCATGACATTGCAATCGCTGGGTTGGAGTTCGTTTTTTGAGGCACATCTTGAAAATATGAGGTTCCGCCCGTGCCGCATTATTTCCGAAGGCGGCGACCTGTTTCTCGTTCACGACGGCTCACGCGAAATCTTCGCGATGAGTCGCGGGCGTCTACGCAGTCATCCCTTGTTTCCACCAGTGGTCGGCGACTGGGTGCTGGTACTACCAGCCGATGACGAGCGCTACGTCATCGAAAGCATTCTTCCACGGCGCACGGCCATGATCCGCAAGCAGGCAGGGCCATCCACATCGGCACAGATGTTGGCCGCGAACGTGGACCGGGTTCTGCTTGTGACGTCCTTGAACCAGGACTTCAGCTTGCGCCGCCTGGAGCGCTATCTGACGCTGGTCTGGGAGAGTGGCGCGACGCCCATCATCGTACTGACAAAGTCGGACCTGGTGGACGATGCCGGACCGTTCCGGCGCGACGCGGAACGATGCGCCCTGGGCTTCCCTGTCGTTTGCGTGAGCAGTCGTCTCGGGCAACGGCATCGACGACCTCCGTTCGCTCCTTGTGGTCGGAGAGACGATGGTCCTGCTTGGCTCGTCAGGGGTCGGCAAATCGACACTCGTCAACACGCTCGGCGGCGCAGACCTCCGCGCGACCAAGAGCATTCGCGCAAAAGACGGAAAAGGTCGACACGCCACTACCGATCGGCACCTCTTTCGCCTTTCTTCCGGGGTGTTGCTGATCGACACGCCCGGTCTGCGAGAGGTGCAACTGTGGGCCACCAGCGAGGCCGTGGAAGATACATTTCCAGAAATCTCCGACATGGCGGCGCAGTGTCATTTCCGCGACTGTCAGCACGTGGGGGAGCCGGGTTGTGCGGTGCAAGCTGCGATCGAGACTGGAGAACTCGACCCTGACCGACTGGAGAGTCTGCAACGACTTCGCCGCGAAGTTGCTCGGCTCGAGCGAGAGCGGGATCCGCTGGCCGCGATTGAATACAAGCGCAAGGTCAGATCGCTGTTTCGCGCGGTTGAAAAACAATATCGGCAGCGGGAAAAGCCATAGAAAACCGTCTTTCGATAGGCGCGCGTATATTTCTGACGGCTTGCATCAAAGCCTTGCCGGTGTTGCGAGGCAGATCATGCCGGAAAGCCGAGATCCAGCGACTCCTGCAAAGTCCCGGTGCATCTGGCGATGATCAGTGTGATGTCGTCGTACTGCTCGTTGGGGCTGAATCGTTCTACCTCACCGACCAGAGCTTCCACCATCTCTCGCGGGGATAAAGTACGGTACCGCCGCAGTGCATCGATCAGGCGCTGTTCGCCAAATTCCTCCCCTGCCGGATTGGTGGATTCGGTGACGCCGTCTGTATAGAGTGCCAGGATGTCGTTCGACAACAAGCGACACTCCGCAACGGAACAATCCCATTCCTTGAACAGGCCCAGCACGGTGCACGTCGAATCAAGCCGTAGCACTATCATCGCCGCGCAACAGAAGGGCAGGGAGATGTCCACAGCTCACGTAGCGCAAACGCTCTGCCTGATCGTCGTATTCGGCAAAGAACAGGCTGGCATAGGCGCTGTCGGCGGTGTTTTCGTAAAAGAGAGCATTGACGCCTCGCAGCAGCCGCTGCAGATCGTCCACCGCCAGTGCGCACTGACTGCGCAGATTTGCTTGCAGGTTAGCCATCAACAAGGCCCCCGCGATGCCCTTTCCCGAGATATCGCCGAGCACAAGTCCGAGCCGTTCCTGGCCCAGGTTCAGGAAATCGTAGTAATCGCCGCCCACCTGGCGGGCCTGAATGCAGACTCCGGCATAGTCGAGCGTTCGCAGGGCTGGTAGGGTCTGCGGAAAAAGCCTGGCCTGCACTTGTTTGGCGATTTCCAGTTCGTGAGCAACCCGGCGTTCGGCTTCCAGCTTGGCGGCGGCGGCGCGCCGTTGTGCCTCGACCGCCTCAGTCATTTCATCGAAGCTGACCAGCGCAAACGAGTTCCGATCGATGTCTTCGAAGCGCGTAAATACGCCACCCCAAATCGGCGTGCGCTTTCCTGAGAGAGGGAGTCGGGGCGTCTCGAGGCGGTTGCTCAAACTTGACTCGCCGGAGCCGGGGCGTATGACGAAAGCGAACTCCACGTTTTCTCCATGCGTTGTAGGTTGCCGGAACGTCTTCAGTAACGAACACAACCGACGTCGGCTGGCCAATGAGCTTGTATTCGTCCGTAGTCGGGCTCGGGCGCAATCAGATTCAACACGGCCGTACCATCCGGAGGCGCAACCGCAACCCAACGCTGTCCGGATTGGAGCCGGACGTCAAAGGCCAGATTGAACCCAAGTTGATCCAAATAAAATCGCAGGCTGAGTTCTTGATCACGCACATAGACATTGACGGCATGAACGCGGAGATAGGAGTTGTGTGGCTCCGGGCCAAGGCTGGACTGATCCACAACGCCGAAAGATGGGGAGTTGGCCATGGGCGCTGATTATAAAAGGCTAGGCAAAGTTCGCGGAATCAATGGCGATTCTTCGACTGCAAGACTCTGATTTGGCCGTTTCCCCAAGCCGCAAGGATTGAGCCCGCTTGGCAGTGCTGAATGCTGATTGCTGAGTGCTGCCTACCGTCGCGGCGCGGGTGCTGGCCCCGGTGGAAGGATCTCGGGTTCGCCGGGTTTAACTTGGGCTCGCGTGACAAAAAACACGGCGGCTGTCCAGGTGGGAAACAAATCGAAGCCGGGCAGCAGTTCGGCGGCGAGCGATGGCAAGAATGCCCAATGCCAACCGAGCAGACGGATCAGCAATGCGGCAACCAGAACGTCGAGTACCGTGTCGGCAGGCGACATGGCTCCCTCGGCAAAGAGGGGGAATGCTCCGATCTGCAACGCGTCCGCAAGGATGGCAACCATCCACGCCAAACGATGCTCGGGAGTCTTCAGAGTGTTCCAGTAATCACGGAATCGCATGGGCTCCTCACCGCTTGGCAATCAGGATAGCGCGATTGAAAGCGCCGCAAAAGGCGATTTTCCCGTTGGAGGTTAAGGCGCCCTAGGAGACCTGCCAGGATCTTCTTGGATTTTGCTCCGTGTCTTTGTGGCTGGAGATCTTACCGGCCCGTTCTGGCCGCGGAAGCAAAGGGTTTGCGAAAGAGAGTGAAGTTCTTGTGACTTTCCGACTGGAAGTTGATATCGCCGTGCAGTTTTTCACCATCCCCGAGGAACAGAAAACCCCCGGGCTCAAGATACAGATGCAGACGCTGCGTTAAGGCAACGCGCTGGGCGCTCGAGAAATGCGGCAGTACATCCATGCAGAAGATGCAATCAAAGCGTCCCAAATAAGCCGGCCGGGCCAAATTCATCTGGGTGAAAGTGATCAGATTGCGCAAGCGCGGTTTAGCCAGAAAGTGTTGGCCAACCTTCGCGAAGTAGGTTTGCAACTGCGCCCGCGGCAGATTGGCCAAAGCGCTCTGCGGATAGAGCCCACGCTCAGCAAAAGTGAGCGCTTTCTGACGAATGTCACTCGCCAGAATGTGAACGCTCCAACTGCTCGGCTTTGCCGCTCATCGCTTCGCAAATCGAGAGACCGACTGGAGTACGCCTCTTCTCCAGTCGAACAACCGGCGCTCCAGATGCGCAGGCTTTGCGGGCTCTGGTCGGCCTTGCGCGCATGTAACTCCGGAAGTACCTGATTCTGAAATATCAAGAACGCGTTGGGATGGCGAAAGAAACTGGTCTCGCCATCGAGCAGGTGTTCGAGCAGTGTCTCGCCCTCGGTATCTGAGGCCTGCAGACGGCCGAGCAGATCGGCGACAGAATTCAGCCGACGCAGTTCCAGATATTCGCGAACCTTCATGCCCAGAACATCCTGGGGACAGTCGAGCAGCACACCGCCCTGCCGTTCCAGAACCAGGCGCAACTCGGAGAGTTCGTGGTCCAGTACGAGGTTCGTGGGAGACTTGTGCCCTCCCCCTGTCCGGCCGAGATTGAAACCTGTACTCATAGAATCCCGAAGGATCGTGCGACCACTGCCGTCTAAACGCCGGTGCGCAAGTCTTGAGTGCGTATCGGCGGTTGGAGGAGGGCTTTCAGGCCGCCGTGAAGCCAGTTTCAAATTGAAAAGCAGGCTGCCGGTGCTACTGACCAACCGCAGCTGCCCGAATATTGCTCGCTTGTTCCTTTGCTGCCTGCTTCTCCACGAAGGTCATTTCCTTTTCGAGCGAGGAGAAGCGCTGCAGGATTTCGTGTAAACGTAATGCCATGTTGCGAATGGTATCGATCTGCGAACGTACTCCCGCGGAGAACGCTCCCGGTTCCAGCAACATGAGTTCCGCATTGCCCAGCACCGAAGTGAGCGCGTTGTTCATGGTGTGGCGCATGTCGATCACGTACTGACCGAGCGTGGCGTGACACCGCAAAAGCGCATTGATCTGCTTCGGCACGCTGAGCACGATTCACGGCCTCGGTGCGACGCAGAACTTCGTTAGCCAAGAGAACAAGCGTTTCCGCCCAGTGCTCGCACTGGCGCAGAACAAGCAGACGCGGAAACTCATGACGATATCGATTGTCCGTCACGCTCGGATCGCACAGCAGAATCACCGGCTTGCCGCTGGAGTCGAGAATACGGAGTACAGAGGACAGATCTTCCGGACGCATCCCCCCGACAATCGCGACTTCAAAGAGGGCGCGATCCACCTTGTGGGCGAGCGCGCCGGCCAAAACCGTGAATGCCGGGACATTGCGCTCCTGCTGCCACTTGTCGACAAGCTGGCGTGAGAAGCCGGGATCGTCAGAAACGATGAGAACGTTGCGCGATTCGGCGCCCGTCAACTCGGATTCGTGCCTAACCGCCATTGTTCTCTCCGGTACCGTCCGGATTCCACTCATCGGTTCCAGTCGAAATCTCGAATTCCGGCGTATCCCCTGCTGTGACATTGAACTTGGAAGCCGGTGCACCTGCCCCCGCGCGCGCGGCCATAGCTGGCTTAGCTGCTGGGGTGGGCACGGAAGTTTTGGCGGTGTTGCCAGTTGCGACCTTTTGTACACCGGGCTTTGCTTTTTTCGCCGCGGGTGGAACCGTTGCCGCATTGCCTAATGCATCATCGATTGCGGCTCGCAGGTCCACGAGCATGCGCAGGGGTTGCCCAGAGGAATATTCGGCCTGGAACATCACCTTCCAGGACTGGCAGATCATGCGCAGCCGGATGATCGGCTCCTCGGCGGAGAACTGAGCGCGCCGGCAATCGATGGTGCTCACTCCGCGATGCTCCAGTTCGCGCAACCCGTCGAAGATGGCGTTCAGGTCCTGGTGCATCAGCCGGAAAAATGCCCGTCGCATCAGGAAACTGAAACGCGTAAACGAAATCATCGCCACCGGCAGGAAATAATTTTCGCCGCTCTGCACCTTGATTTTCCGGCCCTGCTCGAGGATGCCGCTGTGCAGAAGTTCGTTCATCGTGCGGGCTTTCTGCGCGGACTGCAAAACATTCTCGAGCGGCTTGAGCCAGCCCGGCACTGAGACATCCACAGTTCCCAGCACCGGGGCTAGCATTTTGGCCACGTATTGCAGCGTGACCGCCTTGTCGTCCAGACGGGAGGGCGCGGCGAGCGAGAACAACTGGACGAGGAGGAAATCAATCTTGTCGCGATCTGAGGGCGATCGTTCCGACTTTTGCAAATGGTGCAGCAGCAAGGTCTGCAACAAGTCGGCAGTGACGATGGTCGTGGTCTGCAGGAACTGGCGCAGTTGGTGAATCTGGATGCGCTCGTCCATCTCGTCGAGCCACTGGCGGGCCTGCTCCACCGATTCTTGCGGCGGCTGCGTCAACCCCTGTTTCCAGATCGTTGCAAGGTACGAGATCGATGACAAACTCGCGCGCCAGGGCGGAGTAAGTGGGATAGAGAACGCGCGCCGCATTCCACTCGGCGGACAATTGGTTAAGGTCAGTGGCGCTCATAGTTTCACAATCCAGTCAGGGACGTCCCGGCTAAAGCGGCCAGCAATTCCAGCCCGCTCGGATGGCACAGCCACGCCGAGGGCTTCCGCAAGCATCGCACTCTCTGCAGACGACGTGTTTCGGCGAACTCGAAGGGGAGGGCTGAGGGGCAAATATCGCCCGGTAAGCTGCCAATCTCGTGGACAATCCTGCGGGCTGAATCGAAGTCGTTTCCAGCGCCCAGAAACAGGCTTCCGCACCAAGTCGCATGAGAAGAGGACTCGGCCGATCGCGCCAGCTTGCCCGGCGACGTGCGCGGAGCGGCTACTACCGAAGCCTCATTTCCCAAAGTCACCACGTGCTCAGCCCAAGGGCGGTCAAGGGCTCCCCTCTTCCCGGTTAGAAAGATCTTGGTGGGGAGCCGTCGGGTCCGCAGTTTACGGTGAGACTAGTGCACGGGACTCGCCAAACTAAAACTCGGAGGTGCAGAGGGTAAGTTATTAGAAACACAACAGCGAAGGTCCGCGAGGCCGGATTAGAATCTTCTAATCCCGGACCACGTGTCTCAAAATGAAACGCCGTCTCACGACGTCCGCTATTGCAAGGACTGGCTGGCCGCCAGTGAACGGGCGCCGATGTTGTAGCGCTTCAGCTTACGGTAGAGGGTCGCCCGGCTGATGCCGAGCATTTTGCCCGCCAGTACCTTGTCGCCCTTCACCTGCTGGAAGACTCGTTCGATCGTATTCCGCTCGATATCTTCGAGGTCGGTGGTCGAGAATCCATCGCTGGAACTCAGGGCGGCGGGCTCGTGTTCGGTTGCGGGTTCAGAGCCGATCGCCGGGGGCAGATCGTCGATATCGATCGATTGCTGATTGCCCAGCGCGACCGCGCGCTCAATACAGTTCTCCAGTTCGCGCACATTCCCCGGCCAGTCGTATTGCAGCAGACATTTCATGGCCGCGTTTGTGACTTGAACACTCCGCCCCGGAGCGCAACGATCCAGAAACCAGTGGCTCAGCATGGGGATGTCGGAGCGACGCTCGCGCAACGCGGGTACGTGGACCGTCACCACGTTGAGCCGGAAATAAAGGTCCTTGCGAAACATTCCGGTGCGATATTCCTTCTCGAGATCGCGATTGGTGGCGGCGATCACGCGCACGTCGACCTTCGTTCGAACGTTGCTGCCCACCGGGCGCACTTCTTTTTCCTGCAGGACGCGCAGCAGCTTGGCTTGCAATTCCAGCGGCAGTTCGCCGATCTCATCCAGGAAGATCGTTCCGCCGTTGGCTGACTGGAACAGTCCGGTCCTTGACTTGAGGGCTCCGGTAAAGGCTCCCTTCTCGTAGCCGAAGAGTTCGCTTTCGATCAGCGTCGGCACCAGCGACCCGCAATCGACCGCCACAAACGGCCGGTTCGCGAACGTGCCCCGGAAATGGATGGCGCGCGCCACCAATTCTTTTCCGGTCCCGCTTTCCCCGGTGATCAGGACGGGCGTGCGAGTGTCCTTGAGGCGGGAGACCATGCGGAGCACGTCCTGGATCTTGGCAGACGACCCGACGATGCCGTGCAGCTGCGTTTCTGTATCCGTGCGGTCGCGCAGGAACTGATTTTCCTCCACCAAGCGTACCTTTTCCGCCATACGGCGCAGGAACAGCCGCAGCTCCTCCAGCGGCGAGAAGGGCTTCGCAATGTAGTCGTAAGCGCCCAGTTTCATGGCCTGTACCGCGGTTTCCACTGAACCGTGCCCGGTCATGACCGCGACCTCGGTGCGCGGCAGCATCTTCTTTACCTTCTCGAGGAACTCGAGCCCCGACATATTCGGCATCACCATGTCGGTCAGAATCATGTGGGCTGGCTGCTCTTCCAACACGGCCAGCGCAGACTCCCCGCTGGCCGCCTCCAGACACACGAAACCTAGGGCCTCTCCTACGGTGACGCACAGACGGCGAATGCTCTGTTCGTCATCGACAATCAGCAGACGGATACGTAGATCTTCACTCACAGCGCCTTCCCCATGGTCTTCTCTACTACGGAAATAAATTGCGCCACGCGGAAGGGCTTCTCCACGCAGGGAGCGCCCGTCTGGCGAAGCGTATCGACGGTTTTTTCGTTAGCGATATCGCCGGTGATGAATACCAGCCGGGACGTGAGGTCCGGGCGATTGGATTCGATCCATGCGTAGACATCGGCGCCGTTGACCCCGCCCGGCGTCACCATGTCGGACACCACCCCCAAGAAGTCTCCAGTTTCGAGCATGCGGACACCTTCGGCCCCCGAATTGGCACATACCACCCGATAGCCACTGCGCTCGAGGGTGGCACACACATAGGCCATCACGGCAGGCTCATCCTCGATCAGGAGAATGGGCAGAGAATCGGGCCTGAAGGCTGGAACGCTCATCGTTGAACGACTCCCGCGGCCACTCCTTTGGACGCCGCCTCCGAAACAGCAGGCAAGCGGACGATGAAGGTTGCGCCTTCAGCGCCGGTGTTGTTGTGACACAGAATCTCGCCACCGTGCTCGCGCACGATGCCGTAGCAGATACTCAACCCCAGGCCAGTTCCCTTCCCCACTTCTTTGGTTGTGAAGAAGGGATCGAAAATCCGGTCTGGTTGGCTGATTCCGTGACCGTTATCCCGGAAGGAAACTTCGACGTAGGTGCCCAGGCTCGCGGTCATGATTTCGATACGCGCCGGGCGGCCGGTTTCCCGCACCGCGTCATAGGCATTGTTCATGATGTTCAGGAAAACCTGCTGCAACTGGTGGGAGTCCCCCACCACCGGAGGCAGGCTTTCGTCCAGGTGCTCGATGATTTCCACTCCGTGGCTGTTGAAGTCATAAGCACGGAGTTGCACGGTGCGCCGCAGGATTCCGTTTAGCTGCACAGGCTTGCGCTGCGGTGGCATCTGGCGCGCAAAGCTGAGCAGGTTCTGCACTATCTGCTTGGTGCGCTGTGCCTCCTGCAAGATGACGCGCAGATCCTTGCGGGCGCCATCGGGCACTTCGGGGTTTTCCAGCAGCAGGTCAGCGAATCCGAGGATAGCAGTCAGAGGATTGTTGACCTCGTGGGCCACGCCCGAGACCAACTGTCCCACGGCTGCCATCTTCTCGGCGTGGATTAGCTTCGACTGAAGCATCGCTGAGTCGGTGATATCGGTCAGTACCACCACGATGCTGGTGACAATGCCTTGCTCATCGCGCATCGGGCTGAGATTGACGGAGAACTGCCCGACACGGCCATCGCCCCGAAGGACGGCTAGATCCAGATTATCGACCTGATGTCCGGAGAGCGTGGAATTGAGCGCGTCAGTCAGGACAGGACGGCGCGTGGGCGATACCAGATCGGCCAGAGGACAACCCACTAGTTGTCGCTGCTCGTAGCCCGCGTCGTACCAACGCCGGTTGGCATAACTGATCAGCCCAGCGGTGTCCACCACCAGGATCAGGCTCTGTGTGTTGTTGAGAATCTTCTCCGAAAAGTCGCGCGCCCGTTGCAGTTCAGACTGGTAGGTCTTCAAGCCGGTGATGTCGAGCATCAGCCCGCGGTACTGGAGTACTTGCCCATGCGCGTCCGGAACAGCGAAGGCGTTTATCAATACGTGGATTGCGCTGCCGTCCTTACGGCGCAACACTTCTTCGTGATTGCGCAGCACGGCGTGTTTCTGCATCACGTCGTTCAGGTATTTCAGCCGATCGGGCGAGTAGTAGAGCTGCGTGGAGATGTCGATCTTCAGTAACTCGTCACGGTCGGCGTACCCCAGCATGCGCACCAGGGCGTCATTGACCTCGATGAAATGTCCAGTGGGAACCGCGAAGAACAGGCCTTCCTGAATGTTGTCGAAGAGTTCCCGATAGCGGCGCTCGGCCTCGCGTCGGTCGGTGATGTCCTTGAGAACGTGAATCGTATGCTGCCGCTCGCCACTGGCCCCATGAATGCGTGAAGTCGAAACCAGGTACATGCGTTCGAGCACAGTGTGAACGTATTCGTCGGGCCCATCACTCGAGGAACGGCAAAAAGGACAGGAATGGGAGGGCGATGCGGTCGTGAGGGCCAGCAGCGCGCGCATATTCACGCCGATCAGTTCACTGGGCTTGACCCCGATGAATTCCGAAAGCGAGCGGTTGACTCGCAATACACTATGGGCTTCGTCATGCACCACGATGAAATCGGTGATGGCGTCAAAAATCTCCATCCAGTGTCGATTGGCTTTGTCCATGCGCGTGAAGAGACGCGCATTCTCCAAGGCGACCGAAGCATGGCTGGCGATGGCGTGCAGAAGCTGTTCGTCCTGGCTGGTCGTGTGTTTGCCGCGATTGGCGAGACAGAGTACTCCCACCGACTCGTCGGCCGAGCCCTTCAGACGTAACAGCGTGCAGTCCTTCCACCCAAGCGCCACCGCGAGCGCCGGCCCCAGCAGATCGGCGGCCGGCCCGCTGTGGCTGCGTTCCGAATGGCGGGCAAGAGACTCCGAAAGGCCGTGACTGAGGCGCCGCTCCAGTGCACGATCCGGTGGGCCTTCGTGCGATGCGCCATGCAGGACCACCGTTTCAAGCACTGCGTCCTGAAACAGCGCCAAAGCTGCTGACTGCGCTTCCACCAGGTCGGCAGCGCGGGACACAAAACGGTCGTTGAAATCTGGCAAGTGGACCATGCTGCCCAGTTCAAGAGCCAGTCCCATGAGCGCTTCGGCGCGCTTGCGGTGTTCCTCAGACCGATGCAGATTCCGCATCACCTCCAGGGCGACCGCCACTTGTGCGGCCAGCGCGCGAGCCCGGCGGATGTCTTCCGGCGAAATGCCCGCCTGGTCTAAACGGTCGAGCACGCCAAACATGCCCAATACCTGGGAGTCGGAACCGAGCAGGGGTACGGCCAGTAGTTGTTTGACACTGAACTTCTCGATAGCCTCGAGGTTCGTCCCGCGAACCTGCGTGACGTCGTCGGCCCAGAAAACTTCTTTGCCGGCGAGCGAGCGGGTGGCGACACCGTCGGGAAATACCACGTCCAAGTGGAGGCAAGTTCCCTTGTCTGCGCCCAGCCGGACGCGAAACATCCCGTCTTCCAGCAACGCAATAAAACAACGCCCAAATCCCAGAAAGTCTGCTGCCCGCACCACAAACGCTTCCAGAAACTTGTCCAATTTCCCGATGGAACTGAGTTCGGAGGAGATTTCCAGTAACTGGTGTAGTTCGTGTGCCTGGCTGCGTGCCGTGGCATACAACTCTGCATTCGCCAAGGCTACCGCGCCGAACCCGGCGATGGCCGCAACTAGTGAACGCTCATCAACGGTGAAGATTCCATTCTGTCTGGGATACACCAGAATCGCCCCCTGCGTGCGGGAGCTGCGAAAGGGCACAGCCAGCAACATGCCGGAGGGCACCATGTCGCCCAAGGCATGGGAGTTGGGATCAATCGAAACGGTCACCGGCTCGGAAGCAGCGACTGCCCGGGCAGCCAGATCGGCCGCGAAGCGTAAGCCGGTTCGGTCATGCCGAGCTCGAGCCGTGTTGGCGAGTTGCGAATTCTCAGCCGCCACCCCGCGTAGTTCAAAAGGCCCATCCTGACGCATGAATACGCAAACCAGCTGCGTCCGCAACAGGATGCGGATCCGGTCCGCCAGCGCTTCAATCACAGCAGCGGCGTCCGGATTGCCGTGCAGCGCATGAGCTACGTCTGCCAGGATTTCGGCACGGCGGTGATCCTCACGAGAGACCTCAGTCAGCCGCATCGCTTCCATCAGGCTGCCCAGTTGTCCAGCCAGGATGGTTGCCTTTGCGGCCAGGTCTTCATTGAAGTATCCGGGCTCGTTATCGTGCAGAAAAGCCACCGCTCCCAGTACTTCATTGGAAACTACCAAGGGCGCGGCCATCATGGATCGGGCGTGGAATTCGGAAGCGCGCGGATAGCGCGCCGGGTCCAGGAAATTGACGAAGATGGTGCGTCGCTTGCGAACTGCCTCCCCGGAAACTCCGGTATCGACCGCCTTGGCACGCAGTCCTAGGAAGGAATCGGCCATCCGGCCGTCCGCTTCCGCACCCACCAACTCATCGGTCGAGAGGCTCTGCCAGAAGTAGGCGCCGGTGACTTGGAAGAATTCGCGGGTCTCGCGGCAGAACAGACGAATCAGTGCGGCGGCATCCGTTCCTTGCGCGGCCGCAGCCGAGAAGCGCAGGAGTAATTTCTGAAAAGCCTCATCCGATCGCGGATTAGGGTCTTCGACGAGCGTCATGTCTCCCGCGTGCATGGTCAATACAGCACCGTCTACGCTCCGGCCAAAGCGCTACAAGTCATTTGAATATAAGGGGAAACTATCGATAATCTCATTTTGAGTCAAGTGAATTAGCCTCCGGGGTGCCCTATTGTGAAATCCCGAGTCAGATCCCAGAGAAGTCGTCTCATGCTGAGAAGAGACTTGGGTTGAGACGAGGGGCAAGCTCCGTCGGTAACCGCGGCGCGGCAAGTGACCCTCGCGATTCGCTTCTCCCACAACTACTTATCCGCAGTCACCAAAGTAATGCTCTCAGCGATAAAGCTGGTACGGCCCTTGCTCTTTGCAGGTTAGGATTTTTTTGTGTTCATGGGAGGAACTGTGTCTCGACGGTCAGCGCAACAGTGGTTCGCGGGAGTCCTGTTGGTGGCAGTCAGCGGAATGGTCATGCTGCAGGCGGTGCCGAGCCGCGCGCAAGAAGAATTGACGCGCAAGGCGAAGAGCAAAGTGGCGCCCACATATCCGGAACTGGCCAAGCGCATGAGCATTGCGGGCGTCGTAAAAGTTCAGGTGGTGGTCGCGCCCAATGGCTCGGTGAAGAGCACGAAGGTTGTGGGCGGGCATCCTCTCCTGGTAAACGCTGCAGTCGACGCGGTCAAGAAGTGGCGTTTCGAGTCGGCCTCGGAGGAGACCACTGGAGTGGTGGAGTTCAAGTTCGATCCGAACACAGGCAGTCAGTAAGTGGATGTTGCCGAGGTCCCGGTATCCGCGAGCGGAGCCGGGGTTGGGATGGAGGAGCAGCGATGACGCTGGGCAAGAAACTTTATTGGAGTTTTGGTGGCGTCCTTCTAGGCGTGGTTTTTCTGTTCATCGTCAACTGGATGGCCGTCCGCCGCGAGCATGACGCCAAGAAAGCCGCTGCCTCTTCGCTGGAACTGGCCGAAGCGACCGACCTGGTCAAGTTCCAGATGATGCAGAACCGGCTCTACTTGAGCAACTACCTGCTCAGCGGCGACACCCGCGAAGTTGACCGCATGAACGAAGGCATCCACTCGCTCACCGACAAACTGGAGAAGACTGAGAACCTGGCCAACTCCGAGCAGCAGAAAGTCGCCCTCGAGAAAGTGCAGCAACTGGAGCAAAGCTGGGCCAAGGAATTTGCCCAACCGCTAGTCGACAAACGCCGAGATGTCGACAGCGGCAACGCCACCGTCGCAGAACTGCAGATCTTCTACCTGCAAAAGGACGCTTCCTCCTGGGTGAAGAACTCCACCGAGTTCCTGGACGTCGCTGATAAGGAAAACAAGAAAGTCGTGGAGGAACGCCGCAAATCGGACGATACAGCCGCCAACTTAACCGTCGGTTTCTCCGCTCTGGCAATGGCCATCGCTCTGGTCGTGGGTGGCTTCATCGCGTATCGCACCGCGGCTTCGATTACCGAACCGCTCTCCAGGTTGATGACCGTCGCCCACAAGATCGGCAACACCGGCGACCTGGACCACAACATCGAGATCGATACCGAGCGCCAGGACGAGATCGGCGAACTGGGCCGCACCTTCGCCGCCATGGTGAAGTACCTGAAGGAAATGGCGGGAGTCTCCGAGGCCATCGCGGCCGGCGACCTGATGGTCGACGTACAGCCGCGTTCCAAGCAGGACACCCTGGGCCACGCCTTCCAGCAGATGGTCAAGAGCCTGCGCGACCTGGTCCGCAGCGTGCGCGACCTGGCCTCGCAGGTCGCCAGCGCCTCCAGCCAGGTGGCCGGAGCCTCCGACGAGTCCGCCAAGATCAGCCTGCAAGGCTCTTCCGCCATCGACGAAGTCACCAGCACCATGCACGAGATGAGCGTCAACGTGCAGAACATGGTGAAGAGTACGCAGACCCAGGCCTCCAGCGTCAGCGAAACCTCGGCCTCCATCGACCAGATGGTCGCCTCCATCCAGCGCGTGGCCGATACCGCAAAGGTCCTGCTCGACATCTCCAACCGCTCGCGCGAAGAGGTCCACAGCGGCATCACCACCATGGACAAGGCCACCGAAGGCCTGACCAAGATCAACAACACCATCAGATCCTCGGGCGCGATCATCGACGCCCTCGGCCAGCGCGCCGACGACATCGGCAAGATCATCGAGGTCATCGACGACCTGGCCGAGCAGACCAACCTGCTCGCTCTCAACGCCGCCATCGAAGCCGCCCGCGCCGGCGAACACGGGCTGGGCTTCGCGGTGGTCGCGGACGAAGTCCGCAAGCTGGCTGAGAAATCGGCACAGTCGACCAAGGAAATTTCCGAGCTGATCCAGAGCATCCAGAAGGAAGCCCGCAAGGCCGTCGAGAACATGGATGAGAGCACCACCATCGTCAACGAAGGCCTGGAACTGGGCGGAGAGCTGAACGGCGCGTTGCGCAAGATCTCGAACGTGGTCACCGAGGTTTACAAGTTCGCCCAGGAAATCGGTGCAGCCACCAACGAACAGTCGCACGGCTCCTCGCAAATCGCCCGGGCCACCACCCGCCTGAACGAAATCACCCACGAAATCAATTCGGCGGTGGAAGAGCAGGCCTCGGGCGCGCAGGCGGTGGTGAAGGCCATGGAGCGCATGCGCGAACTGATCCAGCAATCGACCTCCGGGTCCACCGAACTGGCCGCCTCTGCCGAACAGATGTCCAAGATGTCGCGCGAACTGCTCGACGCGTTGGAGCGGGTGGCAGGACGGACGGGCGACGTCGAGCACCGCTCGCGTCATGAAGAGCAGGTTCCGACGCGGGGCGCGCGTCATGCCGCCGCCGGGTATCAGGGTTAAGCCAGGAGCGGCACATGAGTCGAGAACTGCACATCGTGGGGTTCCAGGTGGGCCGCGAGACGTACGGCGTGCCGATCACGTCGCTGCATGAAATCGTGCGCGTGCCTGAGATCACCGCCGTGCCCGATGCGCCCGACTACATGGAAGGCGTCATCAACCTGCGCGGCAAGATCGTTTCCGTGATGGATCTGCGCAAGCGTTTCGGAGTGAAGGACTGGGGCTCGAATCGAAGGAACCGCATCCTGGTGGTCGAATTCAATGGCCGGTTGTCGGGCCTGATCGTGGATTCCGCCTCCGAAGTGCTGAAGATCGCCGCCACCGACATCGAACCGCCCCCCGCCGTGCTGCAGGAAGGCGGCGCCAATTGCGTCACCGGACTGGGCAAGTACAAAGGCCGCCTCATCATGCTGCTCGACATGAACAAACTTCTGGATTTCAGCAGTGATGGTGCACAGAAAGTTGGCCGCAGACCCGAAGGCGGCAGCCAAACCGGAGGTCCGCAGCGCGGCCGCGCGATAGGGCGCGGCTTCACTCGAAATCACATGGGCACACTCGGCGCAGCACCCGCACCGGTACCGACACTCAGCGAAGCGGAGCTGAGACTCCTGCAGGCCCTCGTCTATCAGGAATGCGGCATGCACTTCGACGACCGCCGCACTCCCTTTCTGCGCGACCGCGTGCAGCGCCGCATGCGCGAGTGCCACGTCGATTCCTTCTACAGCTACTATCGTCTTCTGATCAGCGACTCGGGGAAAGGCGAACTGGCGCTACTCCTCGAAAACCTTACCGTCAACGAGACCAGCTTCTTCCGCAACAAGGCCCAGCTCGACCTGTTCCACAAGCATGTGCTGGAAGATCTGTTGCGGCACAAGCAGGATCGCCGCGATTTTTCCCTGCGCTTCTGGAGCGCGGGCTGTTCCACCGGGCAGGAACCCTACACCATGGCCATGCAGATCGCCGACGCCATGGCCTACTACTACATGCGCAATGCGCTGCCGGTGGAATCGCCTTCTCCCAAGCCGCTGATTCCGGCTCCCTGGAAGGTGGAAATTCTGGCCAGCGACATCAGCTACTCGGTGCTGCGCGCCGGGCAGGACGGCACCTACAGCGAAAATCAGATGTCCTCGGTCGACTACAGCTATCGCCTGCGCTATTTCGACAAAGTCGGCGAGCGCTACGCGGTCAAGAAGAGCTTGAAGGAACTGGTTCACTTCGACTTCCACAATCTGAAGACCGAGTACCTGCCTCAGCGCAACGACGTCATCTTCTGCCGCAACGTCATGATGTATTTCGACGAAGCCGAGCAGAAGCGACTGATCAACAAGTTCTACCGCTGCCTGAACACCGACGGCTACCTGTTCGTAGGCCATGCAGAGAGCCTGCTGGGACTGACCGACCGCTTCCAGATGGTGCATCGCAACGCCGGCACCGCCTATCAGCGGGTTGAGGTGAAATCGTGAGCCAGCAGGCCGACGAACGCATGGCCGAACTGCGCGAGCTCTTCTTCGAGAGCGCCCAGGAACTGCTGCAGGCGTTGAATGACGAGGCGCTGAAGCTGGAGAAGCATCCCGGCGACGCCGAAATTGTGCGCAGCATACGCCGCACGGTGCACACGCTGAAAGGCGATGCTGCCGCCTGCGGATATCGCGAACTGAGTGAAGTCGCCCACGAACTGGAAGATGCGCTGGCGCTCGAGACCAGCGTTGGCCACAACCTGCTGGCCGAGGTTGCTTTTACGGCGGCCGACCTGTTTTCGGCGATGCTGGCCGCCTACCGCAAGCGGGTGAAGCTGCCTTCCCGTGATCCCTTGCGCAAGATGGTCAAGAAACTGGCCGAAGATCCCGGCACAAAACAACGGGGGCGGAAGAAAACCGCCGTCACTGCCAAAGCCCTGGGCTGGACGGAGTACGAAAAGCTGGCGGTACAGAAAGCGCAAGCCGACGGGAAATTTGTCTATCACGTGTTCGCGCAGATCGATCCGCATTGCGCCATGCCCATCGCCGGACGGCAGCTGGTACAGAATGCCCTGGCAGGAATGGGAGAAGTGCTGGCCGCGCGTCCGGAGGTAGGATCGCCCACCGCCACAATGCAGGTGGAATTCCTGGTGGCCACGGAGAAAGCGGCCGAACAGGTTTCGGCAAAGTGCCAGATTCCCACCATCATCGCCAGCGTGAAGTTGGATTTGCTACCCGGTGAAGTTGTTCCCAAGCGGGTCGGCAAGAAAACCGCGAAGAGCGGCGACGTGGAAAGCGCCGCTGAGCCAGAATCGGAGTCGATCGAAGAGCTTGCCATCGCAGCAGAAGAACCCGAAGCCACGGCGGAAGGCGCACCTCAGTCCCACCCGATGGCGGAAAACATCCTGCGCGTGGATGCCGAGCGCATCGATAGTGTGCTCAACCTGGTGGGTGAACTGATCATCGGTAAGTCCATGCTGCAGCAAGCACTCAACGAATTCAGCAAGTTCTATCCGAAGGACGCATTGCGCGGCAAGTTCGCCGACGCGATGGCCTTCCAGGCGCGCGTTTTGAACGATCTGCAGCGCTCCGTGATGAAGATTCGTATGGTGCCGGTCGAGCAATTGTTCCGCCGCTTCCCGCGCATCGTGCGCGATGTAGCGCGGCAGTGCGACCGGAACGTCGAACTGGTGGTCAGCGGCCAGGACACCGATCTGGATAAGAGCATTCTTGACGCGATCGCAGAACCCCTGACCCACCTGGTGCGCAATGCCGTCAGCCATGGCCTTGAATCTTCCGAGGAGCGACAGAAGCTGGGCAAGCCCGCGAAAGGGGTCCTCCGCCTGCGCGCCTATCACCAGGGGAACCAGGTGATCGTGGAAGTCAGCGATGACGGGCGCGGCATGGACGCGGCCCGCATCCGGGCCAAGGCCATCGAACTGGGATTTGTCACCGCCGAAGATGCCGCTCGGCTGACCGAAGCGGAGACTCTCGAATTCATTCTCCGCCCCGGTTTCAGCACGGCGGAAGAAGTTACGGAAGTCTCCGGACGGGGCGTCGGCATGGACGTGGTACAGAGCGTGCTCCATCGCCTGAAGGGCACGGTGCACATCGAAACCCATCCCGGCCAGGGCACGACCTTCCGGCTGAAGCTGCCCCTGACGCTGGCCATCATCAAGGCCCTGTTATTCCGGGTAGAACAGCGGCTGTACGCCATCCCTCTGAACGCGGTGGTGGAAATCGCGCGCACCCGGCAAGCCGAAGTTCACCAGGTAGACCATTACGAAGTCCTGCAGCTACGCAATCAGGTGCTGCCCTTGGTGCGTCTGGGCCGACCGCCGGCCGAAGGACCGGACCGCGGGGCCAGCAAGCTTTTCGTGCTGGTCATCAGCCTGGGGGAGAGGAAATTCGGGCTCATTGTCGATGGGCTGGAAGGTGAGGAGGAGTTGGTCATCAAGGCTTTGGACGACCATGCCGTCTCGACCGACCTCGTCAGTGGAGCGTCAATTCTCGGGGATGGCCGGGTGGTGCTGATTCTCAACTTGTCCGCGATCGTGGAGCACTTTACCCGCATGCGCCCGGCAGCGTCCGGAGAAGTCAGTTCCGGTTTGCTGCTCTCGCACGCCGATAGAGCGCGCCTGGGCCGGGCCACCGCCGGAGGCCAGGCATGATTCCCCGGGTGCGTGTGCTGGTAGTCGATGATTCCGCGCTGATGCGCAAGCTGATCCCGCAGATCCTCGAGCGAGATCCCTCGATCGAGGTGGTGGGCACCGCCATGGATGGCAGCTTCGGTCTGAAGAAGATTGAAAACCTGAATCCGCAGGTGGTGACGCTCGACCTGGAAATGCCGGGGATGAACGGCATCGACATGCTGAAGCAGATCATGCGCAAGCATCCCGTGCCGGTGATTGTGGTCAGTTCGCACAGCACGGAAGGCGCTTCCATCACCATGAAAGCCCTGGGCTTGGGCGCATTCGATTTCGTGGCCAAGCCGACCGATGTTTCGACCCGCATGCCCGAGATTGCCACCGAACTGATCGCGAAGATCAAGGCGGCGGCGAGCAGCAGGAGTGTATCCGTCAAAGCCCTTGAAGGCGGCGCACCGCGTCAGCAAGGCGCCGGCGTCATCCGAAAAAGAACCGACAAAGATCATCGCCATCGGAGTTTCGACTGGTGGGCCGAACGCGCTGCAGTACGTGTTTTCGCAAATCCCGGCAGACTTTCCAGGCACGATCCTGGTGGTGCAGCACATGCCGGAAAACTTCACGGAAATGTTCGCCCGGCGTCTGGATGAGACCTGCGCGTTGCGCGTCAAGGAAGCCCAATCGGGCGACTTACTTCTCCGCGGGCGCGTGCTGATTTGTCCGGGCAGCCGTCACTTGAAAGCCAAGCGCATGCCGCTGGGAAACGTCGCGCTGCTGAGCGACGAGCCGCGCATCCGTGGCCACCGTCCCTCGGCCGACGTGCTTTTTCGCAGCGTGGCGGAAGAATTCGGACCGCAGACGGTGGGCGTGATCATGACCGGCATGGGCGATGACGGAGCAGAAGGGTTGGGCACGGTAAGAGCTTCTGGTGGAATGACCATCGCGCAGAGCGAGCAATCCTGCGTGGTGTTCGGAATGCCCAAGGCCGCGATCGAACGTGGATACGCGACCCGGATCGTGGACCTGGAATCCATGGCGAGCACCTTGATGTCGCTCGCGGCGGACTCCGGGCGGGGGGAAGCAGGTTCAGGGCACGGCGTGGGCGGCAAGTCCGTGAGCGCCGGGCAAAACTAGGGTTATCTAGCCGGCGGAGACGCCGTATGGTACGCAAGTAAGTAACAGGAGGTCGTTATGGAGCAGTTTGCGCCAGTGAAACGCAGCAAAGACGGGCAGCCGGTCCGCTACCTGATAGTGGACGACTCCGTCTTCGCGCGCAAGAACCTGGCCCGCATGGTTGAATCATTCGGCGGGCACCTGGCCGGCGAGGCGGGCGATGGTCTGACAGCCATCACCGAGTATGACCGCACCCATCCTGACATTGTGCTCATGGATATCACCATGCCGCAGATGGAAGGTATCGAAGCCGCGGAACGGATCGTGCAATCGCATCCGGAAGCGCGCATCGTGATGGTGTCGTCGGTCGGCTACCAGGAAAACATTGTGGCGGCACTGCAACGCGGAGCGCGCCACTTCGTGCAAAAACCTGTAAAACCCGAAGTCCTTTACGAAGTGATTAAGTACGTGCTGGGCGAAGACGGGGCGGTAGCGAACGTGGCGGGCGCGGGGGCCTGATCTCATGAAGATGGAGTTGATCCAGCCGTTCATCAACTCGGCGGACGCGGTCCTCGCGCAGGGCCTGCAGTGCACGACTGCCATCGGCAGTCTCAGCATGGAGGAAGAAGCCTATCGCCGCAAAGGCGTTGCGGCCATGGTGTGGGTAACCGGAGACATCGAGGGGCGCATCATTATCGACCTTGACCCGGAAACCGCCGTGCGCGTCGCCAGCAAGATGGCGGGCGCGGAACTGCCCGAGTCTGACAGCCTGATTCGCGAAACAGCCTGCGAGTTGGCCAATCAAATCATTGGCAACGCGATCACGTTCCTCAACGACCAGGGATTCCATTTCCGGGTGCATCCCCCCGTATTGCACACTTCCGAAGAAGGCATCAAGGGGACCGAAGACACCGAAGCTCTGGTCATGTGCTTTGAAACTCCCATCGGCAACGTCTTCATGAACATCGCCATGCGCTACACCCGCAAGCGACACACCGACCGGGCAGCCGCGGCGGGAAACTGACGTCTTCGGAAGAAATTTAAGCCTTCAATTTCGCGCCGGACTCTAAGAATGAGCGACATTCTCAGGTGTTAGGTCTAACCTTCGGCCCTCACGGGGTCAATCTTCCTTCTTCCCGCCAGAGTTCTTTCTCTTTCGCCTTTCCCGAAATGAAATAGCCCTGAGTTATCGACTTACGCGCCAGAGGCGGTGAGACGCCTTCGAGGTTCGCTTGGAATGGACCCCAAACCATCACCGAGACCGTCAAATGCGCTCACGATCGCTTCTAAACGCAATTAAATGGCATTCTGCGTGGTGATGCCAGTCACATTTCGGCTGCCGAGCTCGGCGTGTACGCATTTTCAATCGACTTAGCTGGAAGTGAATTAAAACTGGCTCTCGGCTTCTGGGCAGTGGGCTCTAGGATCTGGGCCCGGCACAGTCAGGCTAAAGTTGGAAGACTTGTAGCGCCGCTGTCCCGCCTGCTGTCAACCGAAACGAAACTTGTCCCTACCCGAGGGCAGGATACCCTCGGGACAGCCGGCAAGATGCCGGCGCTACACCGTTCACCTTGCAGCTGTAAACGTCGTCGCACGAACCGGCCAACTGCGCCAAGTGCTCGAAGCTGAGTGCGAACTGCTGAGTTCTAAGTGCTGATTGCTTCTTCCGCTACTGCCCCGTAAGCAGAAACACTGGATTCTGCCGCGGGGGCTGCGGCGGAACGTTGGGATCGGTTTGAATCGGCGGGAACGCGCTGACGGGAGTCGGAAGCGTCACGACGTACGTGTCATTCGCTGTATTAATCGTCGAGACGCCGCCCGCGTCACACGCCGCGAGGAAAACCCGGCTGCTGTCGGAGGCGGGAACGACGGACAGGCGGAACCGAGTGGTCGCACAGCCGGCTTGCGCAAGTACCGGGGCTCCCGCCAGCACGGTGGCGCTGGGGGTTGGAACCGGAAATGGATTGGGAGCGGTCGCGGAACCTGTTTTGATGGTCAGACTCGCAGCATCGATGACCGTGACCTGCGTCAGGTAGCAGTTCACTGGTAAAGCGCCGACCACCTGCACGCACTTGGTGGAGTCGGTAGTCTCGAACGCGCTGCCGACGTACACACGCGTCCCATCCGGAAGAGCCGCCACGGAAACCGGAACGCACTGTGCGCAGTCGCCGGCGCCCGGGAATGACGATCTGTTTCAGCAGAACGGGTGCTTAGCGGACCAGAGGTGTGGAAGGCGCCGCATCGTAGACAAACAGCGAACCGGTGGAACTGGTGACGTACAGACGATTGCGGTGGCTGTCGTAGATCATGAAGTTGGCGCCGGCGTCGGCCCGACCGTGCCTGCGATTGAGTCGTTCAGCGTGTTGATGGTGGTGATCGTCCCACTTCCCTGGTTGAAGACGAAAATGCGCTGGTTGTCGCTGCGGGCGTAAGCCAGCGAGGGCGCGGCGCCGACCAACGGAGATTGTCCCCACCACACTCTTGTCCAAGGCATCAATATGGGTGACATTGTTGTCGCCTTGATTCACGACGTAGAGTTCCCGGTTGAAAGGCAGGTTAGGGTTGGGAGTCTCCGCCATGGCCACCGGATTCCGCCCGACCGGGATCACAAAGGTGACCACGTTGCTGCCGCAGTGGTGATTACGTTCACGGTTCCGGCGAGCGGCGTTCGCGTCGGGGCTGGCTGCGTTGGCGACATACATGGTCCCTGTTTCGGTGCTGTGAACAAAGACGGAGCTGAAACCGGGAGGCAGATTGACGTCGGTAGAGGCACCAATGGTTCCGCCCGGAATGGCGGGGAAAATACACTCACGGAGTTCGACGCGGAGTTCGCCACCCAGACGCGCCCGTTCAGCACGGCGGCATGCACTGGAACCATCGCCACTTTGGTCACGCCGGAATTGGAGTCGCCGGATACGTCCATCTGCATGCCGGTACCGGGATAGAAACGCCGAGTTCTGATTCACAGCGATCACGGCGTGAAAGTTCTTCGGGTCCGGCGTGGGCACGGGGTTGGGAATGATGGTGGGACGATAGGTGTCGCCACAGCTGATGCAGATCAGGCCGAGAAAGAGAATTCCCGCCAGTCGGACTTTACACACCAAACTCATCGGCACCCCAGTGCGTGGATTCATGAAGTTGCAAGGCTCTGGAAAGAATTGATCATTGTAATCGGGAAGGGTCGGGGACACCAGAGCGCGGGACACAGTTCTCAGTTCTCAGTTGGTGGTGGGCCCTTCGGGTTAGTGGTTGATCGCGGGTTTCGGGTTGCTTCGGCGTATCGGTTCGAATCAACCGATAAACCGACCACCGGAAGGACACAAAGGGACACGAAGGAATTCATCAAAAGCCTTCGTGTCACCTTCGTGTCCTTTGTGGTTGAAGCTTTACGCGACTGATCCGCACGGAAGCCGAAAAATGTTACCTTCCGCGTCGAGACTTGCCGCCGGCGGCGACCGCTTCTCCGGCGGCTTTGGTGGTGGCCGCCGGCTTTTTCTTGCCTTCCATTTCCGCCAAACTCTGTTTCAGGGCAGCCATCAGATCGACCACTGGAGCCATTTTCTTCGGCTTATCAATCTCAATGACTTTGCCGCCTTCGAGCTTGGTTTGAATCAATTTCTTGAGATTGTCCTGGAAGGAATCGTGATATTTCTCCGGATCCCAATCCGTGGCCAGCGCTTCGATCAGCTGATGCGCAACTTTCACTTCAGCGTCCTTCAACTCAACATCTGGCGCACCAAACTCTTCCACCTGGCGGACTTCCTCGGCGTAGTACATGGTGTGCAACATCATGCCGCCGGAGTGCGGGCGCAGAAAAACGGTGTACTCGCGGTTGTGCATGGTGAGTTTCGCGATGGCCACGTATTCGCTCTCTTCCAAAGCTTTGGTCAGTAGGGCGTACGGACGGCGGCCCGCTTCTTCGGGCACCATGTAGTAGGACGACTCGAAGTAGACGGGATCGACGTCACTTTCCTTGACGAACTCGAGGATCTCCATGGTCTTGGCAGTGCGCGGTTCGATTTTCTTGATTTCTTCCGGCTCGATGACGACGTACTCGTCCTTGCGGAACTCGTAGCCCTTCACAATTTCGCTGCGTTCGACCACGCGATTGTCGGCCGGGCAGTAATATTGCTGCTTCACCCGCTGCAAGTCGGGGCGGTGGAGCATGTTGAAAGAAATGCCGCTACTGCGCGCGCCGGAAAAAAGTCGTACCGGCATGGAGATCAAGCCAAACGTCAAATATCCAGACCAAACGGAGGCCGCCATAGTTTCTCCCCGAAATCCGAGAAAGGCGCCAGAGCCAGCGCCAGCGTCGAGAGTTTAACTTAAGACCTGCGTGTTTGATGCGAGAACCTGGGGCGGGCGAATCCAAAGAAAAAGCACGACGGAGTGGACCCGCTAGGCAGCCGCCCCAAGTTATGGTAGTTACCATTTGGATTCCACAGGGTCAAGCGCAGCTTCGCATTCAAGATATCCCCTATGCGATTGATGGCATTATGCTTAACACCAATTTTGCCCGGCGCCTGGGCGCTCACACCGCTTCGTTTTGGGTTCATTCTCGTCGTTACGGTGGCTTTTGCAGGCGTAGGACACCTGGTGCGAGGAGTGTCTCGGTCCGGAGCGATTGTTGGGGGCATGGTGTGCTTTGTCCTATTTGCCTGCACCGGACCGGGAGCGTTTGCGGCACTTTTCTCAGTGTTCGCCGTCACGTGGTTGGCGACCCGAATGGGTCGCGCGCGCAAACTACGGCTTGGTACGGCTGAGCGCGGGGAAGGACGGACGGCCTCGCAGGTTGTCGCCAATCTTGGGGTCGTGACGCTGTGCGCGGCAATGTTTGGTTGGAAGGGGGACGCTTACTTCCTGCTGGCAATGGCGGCGGCGCTGGCCGAGGCTGCGGCAGATACGGTTTCCAGCGAGTGTGGACAGGCACGTAGTGAGAACGCCCACCTGATTACGACTTTCCAGCGAGTGCCAGCTGGGACCAACGGCGGGATCACATGGGTGGGGACTCTTGCCGGTGCAGGCGCAGCACTTCTGGTGAGCTCTGTGTGCCTCCTCACGGGAGTGCCGACACATTGGATCTGGATTCCAGCGGTGTCCGGAGTTCTAGGAATGCTGGCGGATAGCTTCCTGGGCGCTTTGGTTGAACGTCGCGGATGGATGGAGAACGACGCGGTGAATTTCACGAGCACCGCCATTGCGGCTGCAATCGCGGCTGGGTTGTTGCGGGTGGCGGGTTGACAACCGCGGCAGTACTGCCCGCATACGTGGCCTAGGTAACGAATAACTCACGCGTTCCTGTGCTGAAAAAAATTAGACGGGTCTATCTTAAGCGCGGCTGGCTTGGGGTCCTTCGGCTGCGTTCGACTTGCGCCTGTCTTCGCTGAGGATGACGGGCTTAGATGACCAGGTCAAATGAACCAGGTCTAGACGACCGGAACTGAAAGACTGAGTTGAGATGACCGGGTTTAGATGGTCAGGTTTGGTGGGCGTTCAGGCCTCATCCCGGCGGTCATGTCCATCAGTTCCTTGAGTAATGGTTACCCTCCGAGCGACAATTTCTCTGTACTTCCCCCAACAGAAAAGTGCTCGGATCGCGAGCTTTGCGGCTTCCTCTCTTCTCGGAGAAGTCGCGGACAGCGATTGGATTTCAGTGAAGGAAGCAATGAAGATTAAGGCTCTTGTCATCGGATATGTGCTGGCGCTGGCGTTGCTGCTGTTCGGGCAGCATCGGGCGGGGACTGCACAGCCCGGTTCATTTACCGGGGTAGCAGATCTTACGCACTCCTACAGTGGACCGGCAGATTCTCACGAAAACAAGTTCAGCGGGCGGCTCCGTAGTGCAACACTCGTTCAGAAAGATGCTCCTCGCCGCATTGCGACCTCGGCCAGCACCAGCATCGATGCGCCTGCGCATCTAGAGCGGGGCATGTGGACCGTGGATCAAATTCCGCCGGAGCGATTGATTGCACCGCTGGTCGTCCTCGATGTGACCGGGCGGGTCCGCCGTAATCCGGACTACGAAGTTTCCGTCGAAGACATCGCTCGGTGGGAGCAGATCCACGGAGAAATTCCAGCAGGTGCGGTAGTAGTGGCGCGCACCGGGTGGGGTGAACGCTGGAACTCGATGAAGGATTACCGCAACACGGACAAGAAGGGCGTGATGCATTTTCCAGGGTACTCCGGGGACGCCGCTAGGTTTCTGGTGGAAGGCCGCGCGGTGCTGGCCCTGGGGATCGACACTTTGAGTGTTGACCCGGGTTCTTCCAAGAGTCTGGCAGTTCACGAGTACACGCTGGCGCATAGTGTGTATCACCTGGAAAACGTAGCCAACCTGGAGCGAGTACCGGACTCGGGGGCGGTCGTGGTGGTGGCTCCGATGAAGTTGGAGGGTCAGGTCGACGGGCCAGTGCGCATTCTGGCTCTGACCCGGTAATCGTACTATCCTGTCCTTCCGGGCATTCCGAGTTATTCCTTTCCGGACTAGAATTTCCGTAATGGGTTGGCGGGAATCGATCGGAACGTCGTGAGGCATCTTTCGCGGGCGAATCTGAATCCATTCTCCAAATAAATCTCAAAATCTGGCGAACCTAGCATGAACTGGAGCCATCAGTGCACTCTCTAATTCGGTCTTTCACTTTCTTCCTGACTCTCAGCCTATCGCTTAGTGCTTTTTCACAAACCAAGACTTCGAGCCGCATCACGCGGGCGATTGACGAGCGCGAAACCGTCCTTCTGCAGGGCAATCTGCGTCCTCAGGTGCGCGCGGCGGTGGACCAGGGGCGCATGGATGGTGGGCAACGGTTGCAAGGCGTCTCGATGGTGTTCAAGCGGTCGGCCGCGCAGGAGGCGGCGCTGGAGAAATTGCTCGCCGAGCAGCAGGATTCATCCTCGCCGAACTACCACAAGTGGCTGACGCCGGAGCAGTACGCCGACCGGTTTGGGTTGAGCGCCGCCGACGTGGCTACGGTAACGTCGTGGCTGCAGGCGCAGGGTTTCACGGTGGATCGAGTGGCACGCGGCCGCACCCAAGTGTGGTTCAGCGGTCCGATCTCCCAAATCGAAACGGTGTTCCGCACGGAGATGCATCGCTACACGTTCAAGGGGGAATCCCATTTCGCGAACGGAACCGAGTTGGCGGTTCCGGCGGCGCTCGCCGACGTGGTGCTGCAAGTGCATAACTTGGACGACTTCCGCCCGAGGGCGAGGGTAACGCCGCGCAGGGTGTCTTCACCAGATGTGAAGGCAAATTTCACTTCGAACCAGACGGGGAATCATTTCCTGATACCGGCTGATTTCGCGACCATCTACAACGTGGCGCCGCTGTACACGGCCTCGCCGACACCGTTTGATGGAAGCGGCCAGACGCTGGCGGTGGTGGGACAGTCGCAGATCAGCACGGCAGCTATTGATGCGTTCCGGTCGGCAGCCGGACTTCCGGCGCGTACGGCGGCTAATTTCAAACTGGTGGTGGTTCCGGGGAGTGGATCGGCCGGAAAACTGACGCAGGGCGACACGGACGAATCGAGCCTCGACCTGGAGTGGGCGCAAGGCATCGCCAAAGGCGTGAACGAGATTTTCTACTTCACGGGAATTAACAGTGGGAACATGAACGTCTTTGATGCCCTGCAGTTTGCGGTTGAGCAGAACCAGGCAGGTGTTATCAGCATGAGCTATGGCAATTGCGAACAGAACCTAGGGACTTTCGTAAAGACCATGCAGCAAACTGCACAGCAAGCTAATGCGCAAGGGCAGACCATCATCGCGGCCTCGGGAGACTTCGGTGCCGCGGACTGCGATACCATGCCCGGACTTCCCGCACAGGGAGGCCTGGGGGTCGATATCCCCGCCGCCCTGCCTTATGCGACAGGGATTGGTGGCACTGAATTTACTGGCGATGCGGCAGGAACCGTCACCGGAACCGGACCCACGAGTTGCACCGCGGCAACCCCATACTGGGGTAATTCTTGCAGTCTGACGAGCGGAGGGTCTGCGCTCAAATACATTCCGGAAATTGCATGGAACAACACGGTCATGGTGAATCAGTTAAGCGCGGCGGGCGGGGGCGCGAGCGTCGTCTTCTCCAAGCCTGACTGGCAAAAGGGCACGGGAGTTCCGGACGATGGCGCGCGGGATGTGCCTGACATTGCCGTCGCGGCGGGTCCGAATCACGATGGCTACCTTTTGTGCTCCGACGCTGTGGCAACCCCGACGACCAGCGGACCGTGCGCTAGTGGGTTCCGCGATGCCGCCGGCAACCTGAATATCGCCGGAGGAACTTCCTTCGGAGCTCCGGCCTTCGCCGGAATTGTGGCCATCCTGAATCAGAAGATGGGTTCGACTGGGCAAGGCAACATCAATCCTACTCTGTACGCCATTGCCGCAAGCAGTCCGAACGTCTTTCACGACGTTACGACGGGCGACAATATTGTCCCGTGCGATACGGCAACGCCGGATTGTCCGACGACCGGCACGGCGCAATACGGCTTCAGGGCGGGCGCCGGGTACGATCAGGTGACAGGTCTCGGGTCAATTGATGCTGATGCTCTATTGAGCGCGTGGAGCAGCGCGAATCCAACCACGCCAGACTTTTCGATTTTTGCCAACATCCCCAGCATCACGCCGGCCGGGCAGGCGGCCACTTCGACCATTACCGTTGACGCGCGTAATGGATTCACTGGCTCGGTGAGCTTCACTTGCAGTGCACCCGCCTCGGCGCAGATCACATGCTCGGTAACCGGGAGTCCGATTACGCTCGGCGGCGGCACAACCAGCGGAACAGCGACTTTGACAATTACCACCACCGCGGCGCACGCGGCTCTCGGTCGGCGGAGTGCTCCTTTGTGGTACGGCAGCAGTGGAGCGTTATTGGTGGGCGTTTTCATGTTTGGAATTCCATCGCGCCGCCGACGCTGGGGTGTTGCTCTCACTTTGCTTGTACTCGCCATGTTGACAGCTGCGGTGGGATGCGGAGGCAGTGGTTCGGGCACTCCGAAAAACAACGGCACGCCCGCGGGGAGTTACATGGTCACGGTCACAGGCAGCAGCACGAACGGCGGAACGACGACATCACATGACACAAATGTGTCAGTGACAGTGCAGTGATTATTGTGTGTGCTGCTGGCGAGTGAGAAATGCGAGAAAACCCTGTAAAAATGGCCTTTCCACCACTATGGAAAGCGCACCTCCTGTGATTTAATGCGCGCAGGAGGCGACGATGACGGACCCGCGATATCCGATCGGCGAATTTTCTTTCGACGGTTCACTCGGCGAAAAAGAAAAACTAGAACACCTTGACCACGTCGAGCAGACGCCGGCACGCCTGCGTGCGGCGGTGCAAGGTCTCTCGGAAAAACAACTCGATACTCCGTACCGCGACGGAGGTTGGACGGTGCGGCAGGTTGTGCATCATGTTCCCGACAGCCATATGAATGCGTACGTGCGCTTCAAGCTGGCACTCACCGAGGAGGAACCAACCATTCGGCCCTATATGGAGAAACCGTGGGCGGAGTTGCCGGAGGCAAAGGCGGGGCCGGTGGAGTTGTCACTGGAACTGCTGGAGTCGTTGCACAAGCGCTGGATTTTGACGTTGCGGAATATCAAGCCGAACGAGTGGAAGCGAACGTTTCGGCATCCGGAGATTGGGGTGCTGAACCTGGAGAAGACGCTCGCGCTGTATTCGTGGCATGGGCGCCATCATGTGGCGCATGTTACTTCGTTGCGGGACAGGATGGGGTGGTAGCGGAACAAATCGTCAGTCGTCGTCGTCAGCAAAGATGTTATTTCCGTCGTCTGGCTGAAAAATGCTCAAGCGTTCGTGCTGTTGGCGGGGAACGCGGGGTCGTTCGACTACGTGCGGCTATGCCTCACTTCGCTCAGGATGACAGGGTAGGAGATACCTGCCATTTGATGTCTGCCTTTATTGTGTGGGCAGGACTTGAAACTAGAAACTTGAGAACTTCTCTACGCCGGGATGTTTAACTTCCACGCCAGATAGCTCATCGCTTCGCGAAAGACAGCCATCATCCTCGCCCATTGGCCCTTCGGGCGCGATCCGGACCGGGGGGCCACATAAACTTGCAGGCCCTCGTGTTGTAACAAGGCCTTGATCCGGAAGACGTGGTACTCGTCGCTTACGGCGAGACAACTGTGCAGGCCGTTTGCGCGCATGATCACGCCGATGCGTTCGGCGGACTGCGCAGTGTCCGAGCCCTGGGTTTCTGCGATGAGATTGCGTTCGCGAATCCCACGATGCATCAGGTAGTCGCGGCCAACGCCGCCTTCGCTGAAGCTGGGGTCGGCTCCCGCACCTCCGGTGGTGATCACGACCGGCGCCAGGCCGCGCTGGAAGAGGTCGTAAGCACGATCAAGGCGGGCGCGCAGGACAGGGGACGGATGTCCTGCATATTCAGCGGCACCGAACACTACGATGGCGTCGGCAGCGTGCAGTTCTTCCTTGCCGGCTTCATGCACGACCTGCAGGCTGGTCACGAGCAGGAAAAGGGCGATTACCGCCGCCACCCCCAGAATCGCCCGAAGAATCCGGCGGCGGCGCGAAGACAGAGTCGCGATCACGTTCGTCATCCCTGCGCGAAGAACGTAGAAATCTCCTGGGAGGGAATGGCACCTTCGCGAATGACGCGCCAGCGCGCTTCTTCGTCGCTGAGATCGACGATCGTCGAAGCAATTTCGCGGGGCGAGACGCCACCATCGACAATGATTGAAATGCGATCTTGCAGTTGGTCGCGGACCTGTTCGGCGGTCGTGCACTCCGAGGCGCCGCTCAAGTTCGCAGACGTGGCCGTGATGGGAATGCCGGCTGCCTGGACCACGGCCAGGGGAATCTTGGCCGATGGGATGCGCAAGGCAACGTTGCCCGTGTTGGCTGTCACTTTCAGGGGGAGACGCGAGGCGGCGCGCACGATGATGGTCAAAGGGCCGGGCCAGAAACGGCGGGCCAGGTCGTAAAATTCCTTGGGCAAGGGGCGAGCCAGTTCTTCCGCCTGGTCGACGCTCTCGATGAGTAGTGACAAGGGCTTGTGCCGCGAACGCGACTTGATTTCGTAGACGCGCTCGACCGCGCGCAGGTTGAGTGGGTCGGCCGCCAGGCCGTAAAACGTGTCGGTGGGCATGCCGAGAACCTGGCCCGACCTGATTTGCTCGGCCGCGTACTTCACCAACGATGCTTCCGGGGACTCGTGATTAATCTTGATGATTTCCGCGTGCACAGCGGTTCCTTCCAATTATTTCAGGTAAGACGGCGAAAGCTAACATAACACGGAGCGGCCTCGCAAGCCGAACAAACAGCGTATGATGGCGCTTTCGGACGCCCGCCATGAGTAAGCCTTTTCCCTCGGCCCGCCCGGTAAACACTGCGCAGGAACGACTGCGCCGGGTCGAGGGCCGGCACAATGCGCTGGTCAAGGAATTGCGCGCGGCATTCTCCCGCACGGATCTGACCGAGGCAGGAGATTGCGCAATTGAAGGCCTGCGGATCGTGGAGGAAGCCATTCGCAGTGGACTGCGCTTCCACGCTGTCTTCTTCCGGGAATCTGCGTCGAACCTGGTCGAACGGCTGCTGCCGCAAATTGGGGCGAATGTGGAGACGGTTCTGCTGCCGGATAAGCTTTTCAGCAGCGTTGTGCCCAGTGAATCGCCCCAGGGCGTGGCGGCGCTGGTGCGGTATCGACAGAGTTCGCTGGAAGACGTTTTCCAACGGATCGAGGCGGGACCGCTGGTGGCGGTTGCGGGCTTGCAGGATCCCGGAAACCTGGGGACGATTCTGCGGTCGGCAGAGGCCTTCGGAGCAGCCGGGGTACTGCTCGGCGAGGGGACGGTGAGTCCTTTCAACGCGAAGGTGGTGCGGGGGTCGGCGGGATCGATCTTCCGGTTGCCGCTTGTGCGAGTCAAACTGGCGGATGTGCACTCACAACTTCGTGAGCGCGGCGTGCGTGTGGTCGCAACGTCATCGCATAAGGGTGTGCCCCTTCCACAAGCGAATCTGGTGGGACCGATAGCCGTTTTGATCGGCGGAGAGGGTGCGGGCGTGCCGCGCGAGTTGCTGTCCAAAGTCGACGAGATCGTAGCCATTCCGCATGCCGCCCAGGTGGAGTCGCTGAATGCGGGGGTGGCTGCGAGTATCGTGCTGTACGAGATTCAGAGGCAGAGATCGTGAGGCCTTTTCACCACAGAGGCACGGAGACACGGAGAAAAACTGGCAAAGCGTGATTCTCGCAAGGCCGCCACTTCATCTCAACGGCAGCCCCAAACTCAGACCGCGCCCTGTTGGGATGCGCCGACGAACAGAGGGTATTGAGGCGCCCGTTTTAAAAATGCTTTTGAGTTTCCTCTGTGCCTCTGTGTCTCTGTGGTGAAGACAAAGTCAATGAACTTATTTCAAACCATCCCCGGCGGAAGTGAGCCATCCGACAGATCCCGACCACTGGCTGATCGGATGCGCCCGCGCACGCTCGAGGAGTTCGTCGGACAAGAGCATCTGGTTGGGCCGGGCAAGCCGCTGCGCACACAGATTGAGAGGGACGATCCAGGGTCGCTTATTTTCTGGGGACCACCCGGCACCGGCAAGACTACGCTGGCGAAAATCATTGCGCGCATGACGAAGGCGGAGTTCATTGAGTTCTCCGCAGTACTGGCCGGGATCAAAGAGATCAAGCAGGTCATGGCTGATGCGGAGCGCGCCAAGCAGTACGGCACCCGGACCATCGTCTTTGTTGACGAAATCCATCGGTTCAACAAAGCGCAGCAGGATGCGTTTCTTCCCCATGTTGAGAAGGGGAACATCCGGCTGATTGGTGCGACTACCGAAAACCCTTCCTTTGAGATCAACTCTGCGTTGTTGTCGCGGACGCGCGTCTATGTTTTGAAACCTCTTACCGAGGAACAGATCGTGCTTCTGCTGCAGAAGGCCCTTATGGACGATGAGCGCGGACTAGGCGCGATGAAGCTGCGGGCTTCGGAGGATGGTCTGCGGAAAATTGCGAGTTACTCCAGCGGCGACGCCCGTAGTGCTTACAACGTGCTGGAAGTGGCCGCAGCGCTGGCGAAGCAAGTGAGCGGCAAGGACACGAGTGCGGAAATCAGTGACGAGATCATTCACGACGCCCTGCAAAAACGCATTCTGCTCTACGACAAAGCCGGGGAAGAACATTACAACCTGATATCGGCGCTGCATAAATCCGTACGTAACAGCGATCCGGATGCAGCCTTGTATTGGCTGGCGCGCATGCTGGAGGCCGGAGAAGACCCTCTCTACATCGCCCGGCGGGTGGTGCGGATGTCGGTTGAGGACATCGGGCTGGCGGACCCCAATGCACTCGGGCTTTGCATGGCGGCGCGCGATGCCGTGCGACTTCATCGGCATGCCGGAGGGTAATCTCGCGTTGGCGCAGGCGGTCGTGTATCTGTCGGTCGCGCCGAAATCGAATGCGCTGTACGCCGCTTACGGCGAAGTCCAGCAGGACGTGGAGTGGACGGCGGCCGAACCGGTTCCGCTCCATCTCCGGAATGCGCCAACCCCACTCATGAAGGGGATCGGGTATGGGCGCGGGTACCAGTACGCGCACGAACTTGAAAACAAAGTGGCTGACATGCAATGCCTGCCGGATAACCTGCGCGACCGCACTTACTATCATCCTACGAATGAGGGGGTCGAGCAGCGCATCCGGGAGAGGATGGACGAGATTCGGCGGCTTCGGCCGGATGCGTCCCGAGGCGCGTCCAAAAGCGGGGCGCAGCCGGAAAATGAGTCTTAGTCACAGCGTCACTCATCTCATATGTGTATAGAATAACAGGGGGATAACACCGCCCGTCCTTCCTGAGGAGGTTTCCATCCATGGCCAGCTCCGGCATCACCGTTCAGGCCGGCCCTGACATCGTACGAGCTCTTCCCGACGTTGGCGTCCAGGAACTGTTGAAGCTGCAGAAAGCAGCGCAGAAGATCAGTTCCATTCTCGACCTGGACAAGCTCATCGACAAGATCGTGAACGACATTGCCTGCTCTTTCGGCTGCGTGGAACTCAACATCTACCTGCATGAACCCGAGAATTGCGAACTGGTGTTGGCCGGCGTTCATGGCTGCACAGTGCATGGCAAAGGGCATCGACTCAAGATCGGAAAAGAAGGAATGGTCGGCTATGTTGCAGCCACCGGGCAGACGCGCTACGCGCCGGATGTGCGACTCGATCCGTACTACATGGCGTGCGAAGAGAATACGCTTTCGGAAGTAGCGATCCCGCTGCAGGTGGATGGGGAATTGGTCGGTGTGCTGACTGCCTCTCATGCTGATCTGGACGCCTTCCCGGCAGATCAATTGCGACTGTTTCAGGGGCTCGGCAACCACATCGGAGTTGCGGTGCAGAACGCTCGTCTCTTTCAGCAGGAGCGCTCGGCGCGGGAAAAAATGAGCCGGGAGGCGCAGGAGGCGCGCTCGATCCAACAGGCTCTGCTGCCCAGGAGTTCTCCGTTCATTCCGGGCTTTGCGGTGTCCGGTCTCTCTATTCCGGCGGGCGCGGTTGGCGGTGATTGGTACGACTTCATTGATCTGAAAGATGGACGTTGGGGATTAGTGCTGGCGGATGTTTCGGGAAAAGGCACTGCGGCGGCGTTACTGATGTCGGCTACGCGGGCGATGTCGCGCTCGCTAGCTGAGAACTCCTGCAGTCCGGCAGAAGTGTTGACCAAGCTGAACCGGCTGATGGTCGAGGACTTCCCTTCCGGCCGGTTCGTGACCATGGTTTACGGCGTGTTAGATCCTGCACGACGGACGTTTAAGTTCGCAAATGGCGGGCACCTTCCTCCGGTCCTGGTGGACGATTCAGGAGTGACGTTTCTCGAGACTGAGATGGGCTTGCCGCTGGGCATTCGTCACGGCAACTACTCGGAAACGACGGTCTCGTTAGGCGACGGGGCGCGGATTGCGCTCTATAGCGACGGCATCACGGAAGCAACGAGCCCGATCGACGAAGAGTATGGAGCCGCGCGTCTCGCCGGACATTTGCAGCAGGGCGAGGCATCCATGGAGAGCCTGTTGGAGGATGTGCGCGGCTTCGCGAATGGAGCGGGATTGCATGACGACGCCACGGTCGTCATGGTGCGGAGTCGTTGCGTGTCGAGTACCGAGTCCTGAAAGGCGATCAAAACTCATGGCCGGTGGTGACTTCACGGCACTCCGGGCCCCTCGACTGCATTCGGCTGACGCCTCACTTCGCTCGGGATGACAGGGGTGTCTTGAGTAGGAACACTAGAAGCGGGCGCGGTGCTCAAGAAGGATGCATCGGTCCATGACTACAAAGATTCCGGCCTGGCGGGCTTTCTGCGGCAGCTTTCTCGTGAATCACTTCTTCCTGCATCCACACGGTAGGAATCTTCAACTGGATCGCCTGATCCACCACGTCCTCCACAAACTGCGGACGGCGGAAAATGTTGACGATGTCGATCTTCTCCGGAACTTCCCGTAGGGATGGATAGGCGTTCTCCCCCAGCGATTCCTTGATTTTGGGATTCACCGGGATGATGCGATAGCCCTGACTCTGGAGGTATGCCGCGACTCCGTGGCTGGGACGGAGGGGGTTATCGGACAAGCCGACCACTGCGATGGTTTTCGCGCGTTGCAGAATATCGGTAATGGGGTCGGATTGGGAAGACGCCATGGTTCCTTCGGTGACGATCTCGCTACGATCACGTAGCTACATCGACGATTTCTTGGTCGTATCCGACTTCTGCTTAAACATCTTGAGTGCCAGCTTACGGATCGTGTCGGGCACTTCTTTATTGGATGCAAGATTCCGCAAGTCGGCCGCCAGCAGGTTCTTCATCAGACCGAGCGACACGTCCAGTGGAGTGCGCGGGTTGGCGACCAGATTTCGGACGACAGCGTAGTTCTTCATGAAGCGGCGCTTCATCGGGATCTGCCGCAAGACAGCTTCGAGAACATTCTTCTGGCTGGCAAATTTTTCCACTTCACCGTCGGTGATCTTCGGGGATTCGAGGACAGCCAGCGCTATCAGCTTCGTACTGTCGCGAATCAGGATGGAGCGCTCTTCCTTCGTCCCCTTCATCGCCATGTGGATGCGGCCCTTGATATCGAGCCGGGAGATCTTTTGCAATGCACTGCCACGCTCTTGCTCCTGGCCGGGTTGGGGCTTCTTGGCCGCAGGTTTTGCAGGAGCGGCCGCAGTCGCCGTTCCGGGCGCGGCCGGCGTTGCCGTGACTAGCGGTTCGGGAACCAGCGTGGTCACCTCGGGAGTCGCTGCGGCATGAGTAGAACTGATCTCGAACTCGTGGATCCCGCCGAGCGGCTGAAATGGCTTATCTGCTTCAGCGGCAATCTCTTTGGCATGCTCGGCGATGTAGGTCGTTACGCCCTCATCGAGCTCCGCGTCGCTGTCGCCGGTTGCATGGGTGGGAGATGCGCTTCCCTCTCCCGTGGGCTCCGACTCGGGCGCGGATTCTTCAAATCCCGACGCTACCAATTGCTCATGGAGCTGAGCGGATTCGATGGAAGTAGCATTCGCATTGGAAGTAATGGCGTGAAGAATGGCTGGCGAGTTTTGTACGCGAGGACTGCGGCGCATCGCCTCCACGACTTCCCGCGGGCCGGTTGTAGCCATGACCGTGAGCGTCGAGTCGCTGACACTAGGATTTTCGATCAAAGCCGGAAGCAGTCGCGGGCGCAGATTCTCGAGCGCGGTTAGATACTCGAGGACTTCCTGGGGAGTGTTGGGGTTGGCCGCGGCGGCCAGCGACGACTTTTCCTCCCAGCCAGCAAGGGTCATGCGCGCCTGCTGACCAAAAACCTTGTTGTGGTTGGCCAGGTGCACCATGATCTCAATCATCTCCTCAGGAGGAACGGACAACGCGCCTCGCGCGGCAGCCTGCATCAGGGTGGCCGGGACCGACGACGTTCGGATCAGATCGAGCATGCGTGGCATAACGGTTGATCCTAATTATGACAACGAAGCCGAGTTCGCGATTCCCTTCCTTGCCAGGGTTTCCAGCTCAGTAACTACCCTCTGTAGCTCATCCACCAAGCGGTTGGAGCGGCCGTGGCGCAATACATCGAGCACCGCCCGGTAGTACCAGAGAGTTCCGTCCTTGCGGCCGCTGAAACGCTCCCATACGCGGTCACCTTCGGTGCGGTAATCAGCAAGAATGGTGCGGACATTGTGCAGCTTATCGGCGGCACTCACGAGGCGGATATCGTCGTCCGCCCGGCGCAACACTTCCAGATAGTCGAGCTTGCGCTGCTTCCAAGGGGGCTTTGGAATCGTGTAGGCGTCGGTACAACCTTCGACGATGCTGGCGACGCGGTTACCGAAGCGCTGGCGGACTTCTTCCAGCACCGGTTCCCCGCCACAGTCCTCAACAACGTCATGCAGCAGGGCGGCGATGGTCTGATCCTCGTCCCCGCCAGCTTCCATGACGAGGGCGGCAACGCTCATCAAATGCGAGATATATGGGACGTCAGTCTTCCTGCGCGTCTGCGCGGCGTGTTTCTCCGCGGCGAACCGGAACGCTTCGTCGAAGCGGGGGCCCAGTTTCGTTCGTGGAAGCTCGCTCATGAGGCCTTCTCCCCGCGGCGCATTTGCAAATAGGCTCGGATGAAGGGCTGGAGATCGCCATCCAGCACGCGGTCCACGTCGCCGACTTCTTCCTTGGTGCGATGGTCTTTGACCATGCGATAGGGCTGCAAAACATAGGAGCGGATCTGCGATCCGAAGTCGATGTCGAGCTTGGAGTCCTCGATCTTCTTCGTAACCGCTCGTTTCTTCTCCAACTCAAACTCGTACAGCTTGGAGCGCAGCATGCTCATCGCACGTTCGCGGTTCTTGTGCTGCGACCGCTCGTTCTGACAACTCGCAACCAGGCCGGTCGGTATATGGGTGATGCGCACGGCGGAGTCGGTCGTGTTCACGTGCTGACCGCCCTTGCCGCTCGAGCGGTAGGTGTCGACGCGAATTTCCTCGGGCTTGATCACCACTTCGATACTTTCATCGATTTCCGGCGAGACGAACACACTCGCGAACGACGTGTGCCGCCGTTTCGCCTGATCGAAGGGAGAGATGCGGACCAACCGGTGCACGCCGATCTCGCTTGTCAGGAGGCCGAAGGCATAGTGCCCATTGACGCCGAAGGTGGCAGACTTGATGCCGGCTTCTTCCGCCGGCTGATAGTCGTAGAGAACGGTCTGGAAACCCTGGCGCTCAGCCCACCGCAGATACATGCGCAGAAGCATGTCGGCCCAATCCTGGGAATCGACGCCGCCCGCGCCCGCGTGGATCGTCACGATCGCATTGCGTGCATCGTTTTCGCCCGAGAGTAGAGTCTCGGTTTCGAGGCGGTCGACTAACTGCTGCAGGCCTCCGATTTCGCGCTGCAGGTCGCCATCGACTTTTTCACCTTCGTGTGCCAGTTCAAGGTAGGCCGCAATGTCGTCATTGCGACGGATCAAGATCGATGTCGGTCGCGAGGGCGTCTTCGAGGCGCTTCTTCTCGCGCATCACCCGCTGGGATTTTTCGGAATTCGACCAGAGATTGGGGTCCGAAGCTTCTTTTTCGACTTCGGTCAGTTGTTGACGCAGTTTGCCCGCGTCAAAGGTACTCCCGCAGAGTGCGAACTTTTTCCTTGAGGGCGGTATATTGCTGTTCCAGTTCTTCGACCATGGACTAGGACTCTGCCTTTGGTTGGAATGCGAAGCGCATCAATCAGCGCTCCTATAGAAATTATCGCACACAGGTAGGCGAACCAGTCGCCATGTTGGGAGTAGAAGGTAGTTACGTTGGTGAAAGCATAGGGCGCGGCCAGTGCAGCACGGGTCTTGCGTTCGAGATGGGCCACGACGCGTCCGTAGGGATCAATGGAGGCGGTTAGGCCGGTGTTGGTGTCGCGCAGCAGCCAGCGATGATTTTCCACAGCGCGCATGCGCGCCTGGTTCAAGTGCTGCGCCCACGCACCCGAGTCGCCGTACCAGCCGTCGTTCGAGATGTTCACCAGGACTTGTGCCCCTTGAGCAACTAGCTGGCGGATCTCGTTCGGGAAAATCGATTCGTAGCAGATGAAGACACCCAGCTTTGTGTCGCCGGCACTCAGGGGCGCGCGGGAGGTCCCTTTTGTAAATGTGCCGACCGCTTGGGTAAGTCCGGAGGCAAATGAGAAAACCGAGCGAAAAGGGACGTACTCCCCAAAGGGCACCAAGTGGATTTTGCTGTAGCGTCCGTCCCATTCCCCTGTTGGGCTCACGAGGACGGCCGAGTTGAAGACGGTCGCAGGGTTGTCGACGCCGATCGCTCCTACGACCACCCATGCGTGCGATTGCACTGCCAAATTACTGATCGCATCATGAAAGAGGGGATCGTTGGTCTGGAAGGGCGCGGGAGACTCCGGCCAGATGATCAAGTCGGGCTGCTGGCTCGGAGGGGGAAGCGCATGGAGGCTGAGCGATAGCGAAATCTCGCAACGTGCTTTGGAAAAACTCCCGCGTCCAAGGCTCGGTTTCAGCGACTGGCAGGTTCTGCTGGAGCAGGACAGCGGTGCGATCCGCGAGCAGAAGTGGCGGGACGATCCACCGGCCTGCCTTGCAGAACGAAGGCTGCTGCCAGAGAAGCGACCAGTAACATTTTCCGCCGGCTGCGGTGCACAAGAAACGCCGCGGCAAATGCAACGTTGACCAGCAGAATCTCGAAAGAAAGGCCATAGACGCCGGTCAGGGTGGCGATGCGGGTCAGTGGGACGTTGTCCACCTGCGTGATGCCTAGCAGATTCCACGGAAAACCACTAATGCGAGTACGTGCCAGTTCAATCGCGACCCACACGAACGGTGCCGAGACAAGCGCGAGGCGATTGTAAGAATCCTTCCGAGCCAGCAAGCTGAGGAGTAATCCGAAAGCTCCGTGGTAAAGGCCCAGATAGAGCGAAAACAACAGCAGGACGAATAGTGCGATGGGCGATGCCAGACCGCCGTACTGATGCATGGTGTCGTAAACCCAGTAGCAGGTCCCGAGATACCAGAGGATTCCGCATGCGTAGCCAAGAAGAAAGCCTTGCCACGGACTCGCTGCGATCAGTTTTTGAGATTCATCGAGTTGAAGAGTCTCCGGACTGCGCGCATGCAAGATTGCGACGATCAGAGGCGCTAGAGCAATCCATCCGAGAAGATACAGGCCGGGAAGGGGAAAGCTTAAAATCTGGAACACGGCGGACAAAAGGATCAGCAGCCAGGCATTCTTGCGGATTTGTCGCACGTGAGAAGAATAGCAAATTGGCTACTAGCTACTGGCGGCAGGCTTCTGGCTTGGCTGACTTAATTTTTCCCGGACGAAATCGACAATCTCGGTCGTGATGTACGCAGGAGGAATGATCCGGAAAACTGGTCTACTTGCGACCGGCTTCAGAGAAACATCTGGCCAGACAAGAACTCCGTTTTTGGACTCGTGCAGAATTACCGCAGTGGCGCGGTCAAGGAATTCGCGGGCGGAGTTCTTGAAATCGGCGTTGCCAGGATCGAGAACAGTCAGGTAGACGTCCGGGCGCAGAAACTTCAAAACGCTATTCGATTCCATGATGACGTTTTCCGCACCGGCCAATTTTTCGCGGAGCATGGGCATGGCTTCGGCGAGTCTTCCCTGCTCGGTCCGCACCCACCACACTCGGGCCGCACCCGCAGCCAAAAAACGCGAGGTGTCGGAGTCGCCAGTCGAGTTCCTTTCTTCAGAGATTGCCCAGGAATGATCATTGGTAGCGCAGTCGCACGCCTGTCCGTTGGCCGAGCAGATGCCATGACCGTATTGCGTAATTTTCAACGCGGTCCAGCGAAATTCGGGTAAGGCCGCAATCAGGCCGGCTACTACGCTGGTCTTGCCTACGCTACGCGAGTGTCCGCCGATGATTACAAGTGACATGAGGGTTAGTTGTCGGTCATCAGTCGAACAGCAAAGGCAGACCGAGTCGTCCGTCGTCTACAAGTCGTACTCGCCATGACCGCCGACCTTCTAGCTCTTCTTCGCCAGCCTTGCGAGCACCGCTAGCTCCTTCAAGTACTGTTTGATGGGACGCGCCGGCGTGCCCCAGAAGACAACGCCCTTTCCACGAATCACCTTGTTGCTTGGAATGCCGCTTTGCGCCCCCAAGATCGCCCCTGCTTCGATGCGCACGTGATCGGCGATACCTACCTGACCGCCGATGATCGCGTTGCTTTCGACCACCGCACTGCCGGAGAGACCGGTTTGCGCGGCGATCACAACATCCTCGCCGATGTCTACATTGTGTCCCACGTGGACCAGGTTGTCGATTTTCGTACCTCGGCGAATTCGGGTAACGTCGAGGGCACCACGATCGATAGTAGAGTTCGCACCGATCTCCACATCATCTTCGATCTCGAGCGTTCCCATTTGCGGGAACTTTTCGTAGCGACCAGTCGACGGGTCGCGAACATAGCCAAATCCGTCACTGCCGAGCACCGCGCCCGCATGAACGACCACCCTGTCTCCGAGCGTGGTGCCGGGATAGATTGTGACGTTCGGATACAATCGGCAATCGCGCCCGATCTTCACGTTCGACCCAATCACGCAGCCCGCGCCCACATTACTGTTTTCTCCGACATTTGCCCCTCTACGGACGACGGCCCGCTCTTCAATCGTTACGTTTTTCGCAACGGTCGCGGAGGGATCTACGATTGCACTTGGATGTGTGCCCGCAGACCCCACGGATGCCGAGACCAGCCACCCTGCTACACGCGCGTACGCCAGCCGGGGATGGGGTGCTATCAAGAGCGGCTTTTTGCTTGTGGCCGACCGCGCAAACTCTCCCGCAATCACCGCGGTGGCCTGGCAGACAAGAGCTTTTTCGAGATTCTTCACATCTTCGACGAATACCACGTCTCCAGCCTTCGCCGATTGCAGGCTGGCAATGCCAGTGACAGCGGCTTCCCCATCTCCAAGGAGGGGAACACACAGAAACTCCGCGACTTCCTTGAGCGCGCGCTTCATGAACTCTTGTATAGCAGCCGGGGACGAGGAAGGAAAGTTTTCACGGTCTGGAGCCCAGATCGTGCTTACAATCGACGTCATGGAACGACGCATTTTTTGGCTCGTGTTTACCGTCTTGGGGCTGGCGGCCGACTTCGTGCTGCCGCTCTGGTGGGCACTGGCAGCAACTGTTCCGATTGTCGCGATCGCGTGGTGGGTGGCGTATCGGAGCGATTGGTTCTGAAGGCGTGCGGCGAAGAAAATCGCAGTTTCGTGGTGAAACTTTTCGCTACAGTTGTTATGTTTGCGGGCCCACGGGGTCCTTCGACTGCACTCGGCTGCGCCTCACTTCGCTCAGGATGACATTCTCTTGGAGGCAGCGCGTAATGCGAGCAGTGGTGAGAGGGCGCGGTCTTAGTATAAAGGCGGCTGGCCGGGCGGCCGCGTCTTCCAACGACGGTGGACCCACAGCCACTGGTCGGGATATCGCCTTACGAAATCTTCGACCACTTTCGTAAAAAGCTGGGTGTTGGCGACAATGTCGGCGTCGTTGTCATTGGTGCGCACCAGCTTCACGGGTGGATCGAAACGTAGCCGATACTTGCGCAAAACTGGATCCCACAGCGTGAATCCCGGGACTACCGCCGCGTTGGTGCGCAACGCGATACGAGCGAGCCCACTGGCGGTTGCCGCGGGAATTCCAAAGAAGTCCACAAAGATTCCTTGGGGAGGCAACATATTGGTGTCCATCAGAATACCAACGGTCGCGCCTTCCTTCATCGCCCGCAACAACTCGCGCACAGGATCGTCTTTCAGGATGGGGATGTTGCCGTGCATGGTGCGGTAGTGGCGCACGAGACGATCAAGATAGGGATTGTCGAGCGGCCGCATTACGAAGCGCAAAGGATGCCCATAGAGCGAGTGGGCAAAGGCTGACAGTTCCCACCCCCCTAAGTGACCCGTCAGGAACAGAACTCCCTTGCCCAACTGGGAAGCCCGGTCGAAATTTTCGTAACCGTCGTAGATCACAACCTGGCTGACATTTTCCGAGGTGTAGGTGGGGAACAGGCAAACTTCTGCGAATTGACGGCCTAGCGACGTGAAGACTCCGCGCACAATCTTGTGCCGTTCGTTCTTGCTTTTCTCCGGAAAGGCCAACGCCAGATTGCGCATGCCGACGCGGCGCAGTTTTCCGTGAAGCAGGTAGAGGAGGCGCCCCAGAACAATCCCCACTGCGCGTGCCAGCGGGCGTGGCAGCCCGCCGATTGTTTTTACCACACACCAGACCAGCGCGTATTCGAGTCGAAAACGCATCGGGAGGAAGCGTGACGGTACCACACTCGGACGATTTTTCTGTCAACGTGTGAAGACGGCTACGGATATTGGGGGCGAGGTCCGGAGCCAAAATCCCGGACCTCGCTTTGGGGAGAGTTGTCTATTTGTCTGCCGCTTTCTTCGCCCATTTCGCCAATGTGTTCAGGAAAGGGTACGCCCCTTGCGGAGCCTCGACCTTGCCCGTCAGGGACGTGCGGAACGGCACCATCCGGCCGTACAGTTCGCGGGTCGCGTCCTTGTCCTGCTTGATGACCGCACCGGCCAGGCTTACGCCCGCAAAAGCTCCCCGGGTCCGCGAGTAAGTCAGGACCTGCGCCTTCAACTTCCAATCGGTATCGGCCGAGGCATGACGGCCCACCGGGCCCGCGGCGACTGAGGCATCTGCACCCAGCTTGAATTTGCTGGACAGCAGGTTCTTCATGCCGTCCTGGTTCATGATCAGCATGACGAGATCGACTGCTTGACCGCCAATCTGGAAACCAATACTTCCGCCGCTGGTGAATAAAAAGGCAGGGGCGCTCCATCCGGTAGGCGGTGCGGCAACTGGCAACGCCGCGGCCATAGTTGGCGCCCACAATGAAGCCGCCTTTCAGCATCGACGGCACAACGGCCACACATTCCGCGGAACCCAGCACTTCTTCGGGGATTCCCTGATCCGGAGCCGACTCGATTTCATCCAGCACAGTGGCGGCGGCCTGGATGCGGTCGGTCGCCTTGTTGGTCGTCTTTATCGTCTTTGCTCTGGATCATCACCGAAGGCCAGACGCAGTCAACGTTACGATCAGCAGCGCGATAAGGGTCTTCTTCATCAGTTCTCAGCTTTCTGGGATGGGTTGTTTCAAGAAGAGTTTAACAGATTGATTTCAAAGGATATTCAGAGATTTTCGGGCGATCTCGTTCCAGCATTGCTCTGCAGGGAGTATCCCGGAGAGCAGGTGCCTGATTGGAAGGAATTGTCCGGAAAACAGACAAAAAAATGCGGGGCTGAAAGTGGCGACCCTAATCTCCACCCCCAACCCCGTCTCCCAGGTTCTGTGGTAGGTGAGTGGAGTATGCGGCAGGTCCATTTCACCTACAAGATTACCGCGGGCACTGGCCAGAAGTAACTACCGGTGTCCGTTTACTTCGCGGTCACTAGCGAGTGCGTAATGGCGTGCACGGACAGCGCGATGCGGTTTTGCACGCCGACTTTGCGCATCAGCTTGGCGACGTGCGCTTTCACGGTGCGCTCTTCGATGCCCAGCGCGGCACCGATTTCTTTATTGGAGCGGCCCGCTACCAGCATTTCCAGCACTTCTTTCTCGCGATCGGTGAAGGTCACGCGGCCCGCTGGAAAGATCCTTCCGGGCGAGGAGGTGACTCGCTCGATGAACATCGACAATACGCGCCGCGGGGCCCAAACCGAACCCTGATTGACGATCCGAATGGCTTGCACGAATTCAGTGGGCGTGGCGGCCTCGTCCACGTAGCCCTTGGCGCCCGAGGCAATCGCTTTGAGGATAGTTTCCTCGTCCATGCCCGAACCGGTCACAATGATGCGCAGGTCGGGCCGAGTGGCTTTAAGACTGGCCATGACGTCGAACAAATTCTGGCCAGCACGGTTCCCCAGCAGAACCAGATCGATGCCCTGAAGCAGGCTGATGTCGGGAGAGTGTGGCCGAGACCAGCTCGAAGTCGGACTCGGAATCAAAAAGGGCCCGGAAGCCCACGAACCGCAGCGGGTCGCTCTCGACTACGGCAAGACGGATGAGAGGCTTTTTCGCCATCGCAGCTTTCATAGCAATCCTTGTAGGATGAAACTGAAGTCAGCATAGTCCCAACGGCGCGTTGTGCAAAGAGCCAGTAACAAAAGGGAAATTACCGGAGTAACATTGGTACAAGTCCAAGAAGACGGTAGGAGCGCATGAAAATTCGGAATTTGGCCCGGTTTCTTTCGGTACTTCTGGGGATCAGCGTCCTGCGGGGGTAGCCCACACGATAACCCAGACGGAGCCTTCGGGCGGTTCGTCTGCGCAGACCCCTTACCAGCCCAAATTTCCGGGAGACCCTGCACGATCAGATTCGGAAAACCTGCGCATTAGGGTATATGCGGGTCGTTGTTCGTGCGCAGAAGGAATACAAAAAGAGGCACGATCAATTCGCGACTTCCCTCGCGGACCTGGTGAATAACGGATCGTTTACCCGGCGCATGGCGAAGACGACGGAACGAGGCGACTATACGGTCGGGCTTCAAGGGCAAGAAAGATGGGTACTCGTTAACTATGACGCCGAAGAATCTCGATGCGCAGCACCGTTCCTTTTACGCGGAAGAGGATGGAGTGATCCACGGCGACGAGGCCAAGGCCGCGGACTCGAGTTCTCCGAAAGTGAAGTGAAGTCGTTCGAAGTCGTCAGTCGCAAGTCGGCAGAAGAACCGGTGGACTCTTCTGCTACTGCGGTTTTCGGGCTTGATTTCGATCGCTTTGCCGTCATGAAACGTGATGGCTAGCGGGTTGCCCCCGTTGGGATAGTGCACGGTCTTCCAGGTTGGGTCGGATTGAGCGTCCGGACGCCCCATGCCGATCGCAAACACCGCCTGGAATTCATTCATCCCCGGCTTGACTTCGTGCTTGTCCACTGATTGCCACATCTCCGCCGGCCAATGTTTGTAGAGTTCGTGGGGATCCTGCACAAAGAACATCGCGTCGGAGTAGAACTTGTACTCACCTTCCGTGATCAGGCCGATCTGAACCGAGTAGTTTTTGCCCCCGTTCTCGAAAACTGCCATGATCGCCTTCTGCGCTCCAGAATTGGGCGCATTGTCGGTGACCACATCTTTGATCTGGAGTTTCTGAATAGGCAGGAGTAGTCCGGCCTCCCGCGAAAAATCGGCCCGGTGCGTGGCGGGATTAAAGGAATAGTAGGTGTAACGATAGCCTTCCTTCACCCACACGGGCTGTTTGGTCAGTTCGCGCGCCGATTTCAAATCGTAGGGGTACAACTTCCTGGGCACGACATAGTAATCCGGATTGAGCTGAGGCGCGGTGACGACTGGTTTGGTCCCCGCCTTTTCTTCCTCGTGCCGCTCGTAAAGAACGTAAGCCGTCCGCACGGCGGCAACGGCGATCGCCAAGGCCAAGGCAATCTGAATCTTCTGCTTTACATCGGGATTGATTTCCATCTTCTTAACTTACCAAAAGACCGACTCTCTGGATTTGCATCACAAAAAAAGGAGGGCGGAAGATGATCTCTCGGTGCTGCTAATGGCATCAAAGTATCATGTCCAAAGAATCTCGACCGGGACTCACTGTCGGCGAGTTGATGGCAGCTTGGGGCAGCATCCTCGAGGGCCATGCCCCGATGCTTTCGATTGAGATCACACGCGAATGCCCGCTGAGTTGCCCGGGATGTTATGCGTACGGTGAGAGTCACGTGGGGGGAGAGCACACACTACGCGAACTAGCGGATCTGCGTGGCGACGCTCTAGTCTCGGGTGTACTGGGTTTGGTGGAGAAACATCGTGCTCTGCATGTCTCCTTGGTTGGTGGCGAACCACTCATCCGACACCGCGAATTGAGCCGCATCCTCCCGGAACTGAGCAGGCGCCGTGTATTTACACTGGTCGTCACCAGCGCAGTCATCCCGATCCCTAAGGAGTGGATGGGCTTGCCTCGCAGCCGGGTGGCCGTCTCGGTGGACGGACTCCCCGAGCATCACGATGAGCGCCGCAAACCAGCCACGTACACGCGCATCCTGGAAAACATTCGCGGTCGCGAGGTAAACATTCATTGGACCATCACACAGCCGATGCTTGAGCGCCCGAGTTACATGGAAGAGTATGTGTCATTTTGGAGTGCACGGCCGGAGGTCAACCGCATCTGGGTGAGCCTGTACACTCCTCAGCATGGGGAAGAAACTCCGGAAATGCTCACAGGCGAGAATCGTGCTTGGCTGGCAAGAATGTTGCCGCCACTGCGGGAGCGCTACCCCAAGTTCCTGATGAGCCCAGGCATAGCGCAGGCCCTGTTGAGACCACCGAAGAATCCGCAAGAATGTCTTTTTGCCAAAATGTCAGCGAACTACTCTGCGGACCTGCGCTCGCGCGTTGAGCCTTGCATTTTCGGCGGCACGCCGGACTGCTCGCAATGTGGTTGCGTGGTCTCCTCCGGTCTGCACTACGCGCAGACTGTTAGGGTCGCTGGACCGCTGAAGATCCGGCATCTGGTTAACGCTTCCGTAATGGTGGGCTCCTGGGTGAACCGCTTCCGGAATGTTACAACCAGACCCGGTCGATGGGACGCACAGGCAGGAGATGGAGGGGGAGACGATCTTGTGCAAATCGGTCCAAAGCAGGCAGCCTGAGGATAGCTGCGGCTTTCGCCGCCTCAGCCGTCGCTGTGGAGGTTCAGCAGGATGGAATGCTGCCAAGTTGGGGCTACCCATGACCGAACTGAGCCTCGGTTTGCCCGTCCTTCCCTTAAGGTAAAATACGGTGTGTGAGGGGCGTTCTGGTTGCGCCTAACCACGTGATCTCAGGAGAGTGAATGCCTGTTACTCAAGAAGAAGTTTTGAGCGCGCTCAAGCAATGCTACGACCCGGAGATTCCGGTGAACATCGTCGATTTAGGCTTGATTTATGAGGTGCGCTTTGAGCCGGCGGAAGATAAGCAGGATGTGACCATCGACATGACGCTGACCGCGCAAGGCTGCCCGGCGCATGTTCAGATCAGCGATCAGGTACGCTCGAGATTGGAGCAATTACCCGGAATCCGGAACGCTCACGTGAATGTTGTTTGGAGTCCCGCTTGGACTCCGGAGCGTTTGAGTCCGGATGCACGCCGGCAGCTGGGAATCGAGTAGCAAGGAAGCATATTTCGAAAGCCTTGCAGGACTGCGGCCCTCTTAGCCTTCGATCTCGTCCCAGACACCCCGGCCACCCCGTTCCGCAAGTACGGCGATTTTCTCCCCGGCGCGAGAAATCATTTCCATCAGACGCATCCCGCTTTGGAAGTAATCAGGGAGAGCATTTCGTACATTTTCGAATTTCTCGGGATACTCCGAGGCCAGCACCGCCAAGCCCACGCCCGCCGCTAAGACTCCGGCTGGCCATTTCTTCTTCGCAAAGAGAACCGCTGAAGTGCCAACCGATCCCGCCACCACCGCTTTCTTCCAGGCTTCCATGGAACCCCCTGAAAACAGATTCTAACTCACCCATCCAGGCTGCTTTATACTGCGCGGGCCATCTCGACTGGGCCATTTTCCATCGATCCAGAGCGAGACGGCAGAGCCAATGTCTCGGGAGACTTTCATGCGACAGGCCGCTTTCTTGGATGCAATTTCGCTTCCTGGCATTCTGATTTTTCTCCTGGCAGTCGCCGCGCCCGCAGTAGCCCAAACCAAGCCCCGTGCCCGCGATCTGGGCGTTCCGTTTGATGGCACACCCGGATCGTTCAACGCGATCACCGACGTCAAGGGCGTAGAAGTCGGATATACCACGCTGATTTCTGGCTCGGGCAAGCTCAAGGTTGGGGAAGGCCCGGTCCGGACCGGTGTGACCGCCGTTCTGCCGCGTGGGAAGAACTCCAAGGACGCAGTCTTCGGTGGATGGTTCACACTGAATGGCAATGGCGAAATGACCGGAACTACGTGGCTGGAAGATTCGGGGTTTCTTGATGGGCCGGTGATGATCACTAACACGCACAGCGTGGGTGTCGTGCGCGACGCGGTCATCGCCTGGCGAGTGAAACACGGCCCGCCGGATGAAGAGGGCTACTGGTGGTCGCTCCCGGTTGTGGCCGAAACCTGGGACGGAGCGCTGAATGACGTGAACGGGTTCCATGTGAAACCTGAGCACGCCTGGCACGCGCTCGATACGGCTCACGGCGGTGCAGTGGAAGAGGGGAATGTGGGCGGCGGCACCGGGATGATCTGTAATGAGTTCAAAGGAGGAATCGGCACATCGTCACGCGTTCTGGATGCCAAGAATGGCGGGTACACGGTTGGAGTGTTGGTCCAGTGCAACTACGGGCAGCGCGATCAGCTCCGTATTGCGGGGGTACCCGTCGGTCGGGAGATCTCGGAACATACCGTGCGCAAGGATGATGTGGGGTCGATTATCGTGGTGGTGGCAACCGATGCGCCTCTGATCCCTACGCAGTTGAAGAGGCTGGCACGCCGGGTCTCGCTTGGTCTTGGGCGCGATGGCAGTTTTTCCGGCGACGGCTCGGGAGATATCTTCATCGCTTTCTCGACGGCGAATTCCGGGGCAGCCAACCCGAAAGGGATTCGTGACCTCAAGATGCTGCCCAACGATCAACTGAATCCTGTTTTTCTGGCCACTGTGCAGGCGACCGAAGAGGCGGTCATTAATGCGATGGTCGCGGCCGAGACCATGAAGGGTATCAACGACTATGAAGTCATCGCGCTCCCGCATGACCGCCTGCGCGAGGTGCTCCGCAAATATGGCCGGTTGGAAAAATAGCCAGCAGGTCTACTGGTGGTCGTGCCGGAACGTTATCAAATGCCAGAGCCGGCACGCTGAGCTGTAGAAACTGTACCGCAGAATTCTGTCGCTTCGCTAAGCAGCGCGGCCGCCGCGCACCACTTCCAAGGCGATGGTCCGCGCCCAGCAGGGCTGATCACCGCGTGTTACCAACTCTTCGACCACGTAAAGACGACGCCCCACATCACAGGCCAGTTTGTGCCAGCGTCGCTTTCGTTGCCGGGCTTTCTGATTCGACCAAACAATCTTCAGGCGCGCCATGCCGATACTCCTTGCTTGACCAGAGTCTCTCTGAAACTTGACCTGCTGGTCTGTATTCCTGGAGTATCGGGCGGACAGGGCGCGGGCAACAGCTTCTGCTGTCACACCTTTGTGTGATTCCAATCACAAGGCAAGCCTGTCGCGATTCAACAGCCATGCGTTCTCAAAAGCCTGAAGGCGCAGAGCAAGTTGCCGCTACTCGGGCAAGCCGTAACTTGTTAAGGGCTAGTCCACTACCACTTTGTCGGTAATTTCGAGTCCCTTGTCGATGATGGCCACAGCCTCGCGCAATTGCTGCTCGTTAATACACAGCGGCGGGTTGGTATAGAACGTATTCCAGCGGACTAACGTGTAAAGTCCATTTTCACGGAAGAACCTGCCCAACGCCGCCATCTCTTCGGACGTGCCGTTGAACGGAGCCATGGGCTGACGAGTCTTGCGGCTGCGGATGAGTTCTACGATCCCGAACAATCCGATCGAACGCACCGCTCCCACCGACGGATGCTTCGCCTGCAGCTGTGCGCCCAGATCCTTCAGGATCGCGCCCATCTTGCGCGCGTTCTCGATCAGTCGATCTTCCTCGTAAACGCGAATCGTAGCCAGCGCAGCCGCACAACCCATGGGATGGCTGTTGTATGTAAGTCCGCCGTAGAAGACCTTGTCCTGGAAATGTTGCGCGATGTGGTGGCGCATCCCAACGGCCCCGAGCGGAAGATAGCTGGACGTGAGTCCCTTGGCCATCGAGATCAGGTCAGGGACCACTTTCCAGTGATCGATGGCGAACCATTCTCCCGTGCGGCCGAAACCGGCCATGACTTCGTCGGCAATCATCAGTATGCCGTACTTGTCGCACAGTTTGCGCACACCCTGCATATAGCCGTCGGGTGGAATGAGAATGCCGTTGGTGCCGACTACGGTTTCAAGAATGAAGGCCGCAATGGTCTGCGGGCCCTCCAACTGGATGACCTCTTCGATCATTGCCAGCGACGTTTCCGCCGACTCCCAGCCGCGCTCGATGCCATGGTAAGGATCGAGCACACGAACGACGCCCGGAATCCCTGGTTCCGCAGCCCACCGCCGCGGATCGCCTGTGAGAGTGATGCTGCCCGCAGTAGCCCCGTGATAGGAGCGGTAGCGCGCCATGATCTTGTGGCGTCCGGTATAGAAGCGGGCAATCTTGATGGCATTCTCGTTGGCCTCGGCGCCGCCGTTGGTAAAGAAGAAAGTGTCGATATCGCCGGGGGTGATTTCGGCGAGCTTGGCACCAAGGCGCGCGCGGGGTTCGGTAGCCATGAACGGGTTCGCGTAACACAGAGTGGAGGCTTGCTCGCTGATCGCATTGGTGACTCGCTCATCGCTGTGGCCGATGTTCACGCTCATCAACTGGCTGTTGAAGTCGATGAAACGCTTCCCTTCGGGTGTCCAGAAATAAATCCCCTTGGCGCGGGCCACAGGGATGGGATCGACTTTGGACTGGGCGGACCATTCAAAAAGAGTGTGCTTTTTGGTGAGATCGACGATCTCCTGGCCGGTCATGGTTGCATTGATGGCAGTCGTAGTCATACGCTCCTCATTTCAAACCCTTCCTCACCACAGAGGCACAGAGACACAGAGGTACTAGAGAACTCTTCGGATGATTCCCCTTGTCATTAGCGGAACGTCCAGAGGCGTGATTAGAACTTGCGCGAGTGTTCTTTGGCCCAGCGCTCCACCACCACTTTCTTCTCCGTGTAAAACTCGACCGAGTCGCGGCCCTGGCCGTGCATGATGCCGAAGAAGCTGTCCTTCCAGCCGCTGAACGGGAAGTACGCCATTGGAGCGGCCACGCCGATGTTAATGCCGATATTCCCGGCAGGTGCTTCGTAGCGGAAGCGACGCGCAGCCGATCCGCTTGACGTGAACAGTGACGCCTGGTTGCCATAGGGATTGCGTTCCAGAAACGCGATTGCCTCGTCCATGCTGTCGGCATGGATCAGGCTCAGCACCGGACCAAAAATCTCGGTGTGGGTGAGTTCGCTGGTTGCGGGCACTCCATCCAGAATTGTGGGCTTCACAAAATTGCCGGCGTCGTGCTTTGGGATTTTCGGGTTACGCCCGTCGATGAGGACTTTCGCACCCTGCTTTTCACCGACACCCACCAGCGACTCGATTCTCTCTTTGCTTTGGCGGGTGATCACGGGCCCCATCTGCACGCCATCTTCGAGACCATTTCCTACGCGAAGTTTCGAAGCGGCATCAGCAATGGAATCGCGGAAAGTCTTCTGCGCTTCGCCGATTGTGACGGCAACAGAAACGGCCAGGCAGCGCTGCCCGGCGCATCCAAACGCGCTGTCAGCGATGATCTGCGTTGCCATGGGCATGTCGGCATCGGGCAGAACGATCACATGATTCTTGGCCCCACCCTGGCATTGCGCACGTTTACCGTTCGCGCCGGCACGCGCGTAAATGTATCGCGCAACCGGAGTCGAACCAACAAAGCTGATCGCACGCACGCGAGGATCGTCGATGAGTGTATCGACCGCAGCCTTCGCGCCATTCACCAGGTTCACCACACCCTTGGGGAGGCCCGTCTTCTCGAGCAACTCGTAGATGTAGCGCATGGTTAGCGGCACGCGCTCGGATGGCTTCAGGATGAACGTGTTACCGGTCGCAATGGCGTAGGGCAGAAACCAGAACGCAATCATCCCGGGAAAGTTGAACGGGCACGATTGCAGCGACGACGCCGAGCGGTTGGCGAATCATCATCTCGTCGATGCCACGCGCGACGTCTTCCAGGTTGTAGCCCTGCATCATCATCGGGATACCACAAGCGACTTCGACATTCTCGATGGCGCGCCGCATCTCGGCTTTGGCCTCGGTAAAGGTCTTGCCGTTTTCCTGGGTGATGAGACGGCTGATGTCGTCGACGTGATCCTCGAGCAACTGCTTGAGCTTGAAGAGGGGCTGAATCCGGTCTTCAGGAGGAGTGCGTCGCCACTCGGGAAAGGCGGCGGCGGCAGCGTCGATCGCCCAGGTAACTTCGGCGGGATCGGAGAGAGGGACTTTGGCTAAAGACTCACCCGTCGCTGGATTCAGGACGTCGGCCCACTCGCGCGCGTTTGACTCGATCCACTGGCCGTTGATGAAGTGCGGAATTTTGGCTTCGGTAATGATCGCTGTACTCATGGAAGTCGCCTCGAATTTCTCGATCACTAAGCTTACCAACGATCGCCTGGAACCGCACCTCTCCGCGTCTTGCAAGTGAAGAATCAGGAGACGCATTGCGAGGCGATCTTGCGCTCGCCGAGCCCGTGCAGGAGTGCCCACGCCACATGGGCTACACGGGCTGCGCTTCGTGTTTCTTCTCGTATACGGTTTTCAATGCGCCTTCGAGGACATCAAGCCCTTCGTCCAATTGGGCGAGGGTAATGACCAGCGGCATCAGCAGACGCACCACATTGCCGTAAGAGCCGGCGGATATCGTGATAACACCATGCTCGTAACAGTATTGTGTGATCTGCTTGGTCTCTTCGGACGCGGGCTCGCGCTTGTCTTGCGACTGAACAAGTTCTAGCGCCTGCATGGCGCCCAGGCCACGTACCTCACCGATCATCGGCCAGCGCTTCTGCCACTCGCGGGCACGTTTCTGAAAATGGTCGCCCAGTTCGTTAGCCCGGGCATTCAGATCCTGCTGCTCGAACTGTTCGAGCACGGCAAGTGCCGCCGCACAGGAGACCGGATTGCCGGCGAATGTTCCGCCCAGGCCACCCGGCCCGGGTGCGTCCATGATTTCGGCGCGCCCGGTGATTGCACCCAGAGGCAGGCCGCCGCCGATCGACTTGGCACTGACCAAAATGTCCGGCTCGATTCCGTAACGTTCGCTGGCAAAAAGCGCGCCCGTTCGGCCGAAGCCACTTTGCACTTCGTCGGCGATAAACAACACTCCGTATTTGTGGCAAATCTCGATCAAGGTGCGGAAGTAATCCAGCGGTGGTGCTACGAATCCACCTTCCCCGAGAACCGGTTCGGCAATAACGGCCGCCACGCCCTCGTGGGCTACCACCCGCTTGAATGTGTCCTCCAGGTGCCGTGCACAGTAAAGATCGCAGGAAGGATACTTTAGTGAATATGAGCAGCGATAGCAGTACGCATACGGAATTCGATAGACCTCACCCGGGAACGGCTGGAAGCCTGCCTTGTACGGATGCGTCTTGCTGGTAAGCGATAGCGTCATCATCGTGCGTCCGTGGAACGCATCTTCAAAAGCGATGATGCCAGGACGTCCGGTTGCCGCGCGGGCGATTTTCACGGCATTCTCAACCGCCTCTGCGCCGGAATTCACGAACATGGTCTTTTTCGGGAAATTGCCAGGCGTGAGTTCATTCAGGCGCTCGGCCAGACGCACGTAGTTCTCATAGGCCGTGACCTGCACGCAGGTGTGCATGAACTTGTCGACTTGATTGTGAATCGCTGCCACGACGCCGGGTGAGCGATGGCCCACGTTGAGGCATCCGATACCTCCCGCAAGGTCGATATAGCGATTGCCGTCGACATCTTCGAGCACGGCTCCCTCCGCCTTAGCCACGTAAACCGGCGTGGCATGCGAAAGGCCGCGCGGCACGGCGTTGGCACGGCGCTCGGCGAGCGCTTTGGATTTTGGCCCGGGAATCTGCGTTCTCAATTGAATCGTCGTCATCTCAGTACCACCCGATTGGAGTTTCGTTGAGATTGATGTGCACTTGCTTGGTCTCGAGATATTCCTCGATGCCCCAGGGCCCCAGTTCCCTTCCGAAGCCGGACTGTTTGTAACCGCCCCATGGCGCTTCCACGTACGTCGGTTGCATGTGATTGACCCAGACGATGCCGGCGCGCAGCGCCTTCACGGCACGGAATGCCTTGAAGATATCGCGAGTCCAGACGGCGGCAGCGAGCCCATAGGGAGAGTCGTTGGCGATCTTGATTGCGTCTTTCTCGTCCTCAAACGGGATGACCGCAGCGACCGGGCCGAAGATTTCTTCGCGCGCGATGCGGGCGCTATTGTCGACATCGTAAAAGATGGTTGGTTGGACGTAGTAGCCCTTGGCAAATTGGTCTGAGCGGCCACCGCCAATTGCAAGCTTAGCTTCCTTCTTGCCCAGTTCCTGGTAAGAACGCACGCGCTCGAATTGATCTTTGCTGACGAGGGGGCCCATCTTGGTGTCGCGGTCGAGCGGCGCGCCTAGCTTGATCTTCTTCGCTTTCTCGGTCATGGCGTCAACAAACTTCTTGTAGATCGTTTTCTGCACCAGGATGCGGCTGCCCGCCGAACAGACTTCGCCCTGATTGATAAAGACGCCGAACAGCGCACCGTCAATCGAGGCTTCGAAATCCGCGTCGGCAAAGAAAATGTTGGGTGACTTGCCGCCCAGTTCGAGCGTGACCCGCTTCACGGTGTCTGCCGCCTGTTTCACGATGACTTTGCCGACGGCGGCGCTGCCGGTGAAGGCAATCTTGTTGACGTCAGGATGCTGAACGAGTGGAGCTCCGGCGCTTTCGCCGAACCCTGTGATCACGTTGACAACGCCGGGCGGCAGCCCCACCTCGGCGAACCACTTGGCAAATTCGAGAGCCGTGAGGGGAGTCTGCTCAGCAGGCTTCAAGACGCAAGTGCAGCCGGCTGCCAAAGCGGGCGCCAGCTTCCACGCTGCCATCAACAATGGATAATTCCAAGGGATGATCTGACCCGCGACACCAATAGGCTCTTTCAACGTAAGACTGACGGCGTTGTCAGGAACCGGATTCACGTAGCCGAGAATCTTGGTGGCCAAGCCACCGTAGTATTCGAAACAAGTCGCGGTATCGTTGACGTCGTATTCCGCCTCGACAATGGGCTTGCCGCAGTTGCGAGCTTCGAGTTCCGCCAGCAACGGCAGGTTCTGCCGAATCTTGTCGGCGAGCCGGAACAGCACGCGTCCCCGTTCCTGTGCTGTGGTGCCCTGCCAGGGGCCCTCGTCGAATGCGGCCCGCGCCGCAGCGACTGCCCGATTCACATCGTCGGCGTTAGAGTCCGGGACTTGAGCAATGATTTCTTCGGAAGCGGGATCGTAGACGGGAAATGTCTTGGCTGACTTACTGTCGACCCATTCGCCGTTGATATACATCTGATAAGTGCGTACGTCGGTTTTGACTCCACCGGGCATGAGAACCTCCTGCGAATGTTAGGACGTAGAACTGCGCTCTGCCGGGACGCGCGAAGGTGCCGGCCCGACAGCGACGAGCGGCGTCTTCAGACGTCCGTAAACGAAAAAGAAAAAGGCCGCTAATACCAGGAACCCCAGGGTAAAGCCGATCATTTTCACTTCGTACTTCCAAACTGATGTGATTTGTTTAGCGGGGAAAAATGCCAACGCAATTCCCAAGCTAGTCGTCAGGAAGCCGCTCAAACCGGCGAAGATCAGTTTTGCCTTTCCGTAGCGACCGCCCATTGTTTGTTCGCGAAGTGCAAATTTGAGAAGAGCCGCGAACACATAAAGAAATGGCACCAACTGCAGCACCACGGCTAGGGACAGCATTGTCTGAAACGCTTCTTGCACTCCTCCAGATGCCACAAAGTTGATGATGACCAACACGAGCGACACAGTGCCCTGAACGATGAGGGCCGCATAAGGAGTCGCATACTTCGGGTGCAGGTTCCCAAGCCACGGGGGCATATAAGAGTCCAGCCCCGCAACGAACGGAATACGCGCCGATCCTCCCATCCATGCCGATCCAATTCCGGCGATCGACAGGCTCAGCATCAGCGCGAAGGGCGCGATGATCCAGCCGACGCCCACTTTGGTGGCCATGTGACTGACCGCCTGGACAATGCCCTGCAGCACGCTGATCTCGTTCTTGCTGACGGCAATCAACAAGGTTAGGGTTGCGCCGATATACAGCGCTCCAGAAATCACGCCACCCCAGGCGACAGCGCCTGGCAGAGTGCGCTGCGGATCCCGGATTTCGTCGCCCATGATGGAGGCCAACTCAAGTCCCACCAGGCCAAAGCAAATCACACCAAAAGAATTCAGCACAAAGCGTGGATCCGCGGGGATGCGAAAGTCTGCTGCTGTCACCGTGGTCCCATACCGAAAGTAGATCGTCAGGCCAAGTCCAATCAGGGTTACAGCTGCAATCGCCGTCCCGATACCACCCAGATTGTTAAGCCACTTGCCAACACCTAGGCCGACGATGTTCAGAATCGTGAGGAATACCAGAAGGCCAATCGCAGCAGTCATGGCGAAGAGCTTGTTGTCTGCCAACGATGCATGTCCCGGACCCAACGCAAACACTGACACACCGACGAAGTACAACATCACTGTCGGCACGTAGAGCATGTTGTTGGTCCAGTAGCACCAGCCCGAGAGAAATCCGTGGAAATCGCCGAAAACTTCCTTCGCCCACAAGTAGACGCCGCCTTCGCCCGGATAGCGGTGGGCGAGTTCGATGACGGCAATCCCTTGCGGCCAGAAAAAGAGCACAAGGGAGATGATCCAGAGCCAAACCGTAACGCCGCCGTTGGCCGCGATGGAGGGCACTACGTTCAGGTTGAACACCGCGACCACGAACAACAACACCAGATCACCGCGACCGAGGACGCGTTTCAGGTGGGGCTGCTCGCGATTTTGGTCAGACAAATCAGACTCCCAAGTGACAGTTTCGATTCGTTAACTCGCACTTAGCACGTCGACCGGGGAAGCCTTGGTGCGTTTTCTCCTGCCACAGGCCGTGCGAGGCGGGCAGGAGTGCCCGCCCCACACACGGCGTGGTTTAGTGCGCGGCCAGAGCCGGGGCCTTATCCGCGCGTTCCTGCTGCGCTTTGGCGAGGGACGCGGCAATGTCATCGAAAGCGGCGATGTGCTGGTCGATGTCGCCTTCGGTGTGTTGCACGGAAATCGTCCACTGCTCGTCCTGCCAATACGGCTGCGCCATGACGCCGCGATTGACCATGCCAAACCAGTAGTGCCGCCACACGTCCACGTCGACGGTCAGCCAATCGCGATAGTTGCGAATTTCCTTCGGATAGAGCATCAGCGCACCGTTGGCCCCGGCTTGCGCGATGTACGCCTGCAGTCCGGCCTTGGCGATGATCTTGTTGTAGCCGGCGACCAGTTTCTTGCTCAGCTTGTCCACGTGCGCGTAGTTCTCGCGGGTCAGAACGTCAGCAAACGTCGCAAGTCCGGCGGCCATCGAGACTGGGTTCGTGTTGTAGGTTCCACCGTGGAAGACCTTGTGCTGCGAAATCAGGTCCATTACGGATTTGTGCGTGCCGAAGGCAGCCAGGGGAAATCCGCCACCAATGGACTTCGCAAGGCAAATCATGTCGGGTGTAACGCCGTAATATTCCGAAGCGCCGCCCCAGCCGAGCTTCGCTCCCGTCTTGACCTCATCGAAAATCAGAAGCGCACTATTTTTGGTAGCGATCTCCCGGAGTCCTTGCAGGAAGCCGGGTTGCGGCATACATAGGCCGACGTTCATCAGGATCGGTTCCAGAATGATCGCAGCGATCTGTCCCGGATTTTCCTTGAAGCGCCGCTCAACCGTGGCGAGATCGTTGAAGGTCGCGATGGCGACGTTAGCGATCGAGGCTTTCGGAACGCCCAGTCCGCCAGGAACGGAGACTGGGTTGTCGACGTCGCCGAAATCCGGCGCGTGCGGCTTCACGCTTACCAGCGCGGAGTCGTGCAGCCCGTGGTAACCGCCTTCGAACTTGACGATCTTGTCGCGGCCGGTCGCGGCACGCGCCAGACGAACCGCGTGCATCGTGGCCTCAGTACCGCTAGAACCAAAACGCACCATTTCCACCGGAAAGCGCTTGCAGATTTCTTCCGCCAGCTGCCATTCCATGTCGTGAGGCATGCCAAACATCGTGCCGGTGGTCAGCCGTTTTTCGACGGCCTTCATGACTGCAGGATGACAGTGCCCGGCCATGAGCGCGCCGAAGCAAAGGTTGTGGTCGATGTAGTCGTTTCCATCGAGATCGCGGAAATGCGATCCCTGCCCTTCTTTCACAAAAATCGGGTAGGGGTCATAAGCGCGATAGTTGCTGGCGACGCCCAGCGGGAGCCGTTTCAGATTGCGCTTGTGAGCTTCGGCGGATTTCGGCGTGCGGCGCTCGAAAGTTTCGAGCTCCTTCTGCAGTTCGGGGTACATCGGGAGTCTCCAAGAATGCTCAGGCCGTGATGGTGGCCGTTAGATTGTGCCCAGGCGGCGGAAGGCCGCCCGGGACTTGGGGATCGCTAGAATGCAAATTTTACCGCAAACTGGATGTTCCGTGGGTCGCGCGTGCGCTTGACGCGGCCGAAGTCAGTTCCATCCGTGATATTCCCGTCGGGATTGAGGAACTGGGTGTGGTTGAAGATGTTGAAGAACTCGGCGCGAAACTCAAAGTGTTTTCCTTCCCCCACGGGAGTGATTTTCTGGACTGAGAAATCAAAATTGTTGATTCCGGGACCGCAGCAGATGGTTCTCGGAGAATTGCCAAGCAATTGCAGTGGGGTCGAGGAATCAGTTTGTTCCGGCAGGGCAAACGAATTGGGGTCGAATGCGTAGCCGTCGTGCGTCCGTGGGTCCTGAGTGTGGAAAGGCGCAATTAAATCTGGTTTTCCGGGCAACTCAAAGTCGAAACTGTACTCCAACTCCGAATCGTTAGCCGATTGAATGCGGATCGGGAACCCGGTCTGAAAGCTTGTAATGCCGGATATGGCCCAGCCGTTCAGGACTTTGCCCTTCGCCCCTTGATACTGCGGGATTGGGACTTGCCACAAATAGCTGAGCACTAACCGCTGTCGTGCGTCGAACAACGATAGCGAGCGATTGCAGCGATCGCAAATCGGTTTCACGATGTTCTCGAAGCTGGATGCATTGTCAATGGACTTGCTCCAGGTGTACGAAAGCTGGAACTGCAAACCGTGAGTGAATCTCTTCTCAAGCGAAGCTTGTAGCGAGTTGTAGTTCGACGCCGCCTCGGTGTTCTGGGCAAAAATGCTCGAGAAAACCGGGACCCCATCGGACGGACAACCGTTGCCAGTGAACGGATCACAGTTCGGCGAAGAATACTTGCGCAGTCCGACCAAGGTTATCGGGTTGAGATTTGGACCGGTCACTGTCGCTTGTGGCCCGTAAGGCATGTGCAGCGTTACCCCATCAGGAATCTCTCCCGCCGGAATGGTGAACGAACTGTCGGCATAGTACGGACCGCACGCCAGATCTGCGTCTCCAGTGAGGTCAGAGATATTTTGTAAATCGATGCAGGTCTGGGCATTCCCGTAGTTGATGTCTCGGGTGACGAGCAAACGATGTCCCTGCGAGCCAACGTATCCAATGGACAGCACCATATCCTTGGCAAGCTCACGCGTAATCCCGAAGTTGTATTGGGCCGTATACTGCGCGCGCAGCTTCGGTTCTAGTTCGCCATACAACAAGATCGGACGGAAGGCCGACCAATCCGTCGGCGTTCCCGGGGGCGGGGTCAGAATCCCGTTGAAGGGATTAGGTGTGACCGAAAGGTCGCCGGTAGCTCCGCTCTGGCTGACAAACGGTGTGTTAAAGAGGTCCTCGGCGATCGCTGTACTGCCTCCGAAAGGTGGTTCGGCCTGGAACTGCTCGAGCACCAGCTGTTCAATCGGGTTGTAAAACAGTCCGAAACCGCCGCGGATTGTTGTTTTGCCATTCTTCCATGGGTCCCACGCAACACCGATCCGGGGAGCCCAGGCCTTGTAGTAACTGGCTGTAAGGCCTCTGGGCACGCCTTTGTCTCCGGGGACCACGAGACCCAGCGGGAACACCGCGGCAGCAGAACCCCCAGGATTGCAGTCAGTATCTGGGTAGCCGAGCGTTGCCTGGCTATCTGCACCCAGTTGGCAGGGAAAGGTCGTAGTGGCCTGTCCCGGCCGGAACGTCTGATAACGGCCACGCTTATCATACAAAGGCTGGTTGAACTCCCAGCGCAAGCCGTAGTTCAAGGTCAAATTGGGCTTAATCTTCCAGCTGTCTTGGGCATACAGATAAATCGACTTGCCGCGAACATCCTCGGTCTGCGCTGACCCTTGGAGGTAGGAATCGGGCAAACCGAAAAGATAGTTGGGGAACAGGTTCTGATTTCCATTGGCGTCGAGGGCGATCGGGTCGTTGGGCCCGCCCCCGAAATAACTGAAATCCCCGTTCACATCGAAGTACAAGGTTTGCAGAAAACGTTGCTCCCTGAAGTCGGCTCCAAACTTTAGGGTGTGCGCTCCCTTGACTTTGGTCAGATTGTCGCTGATCTGATAGGTGTTGCCTTTCTGGGGCAACTCTCCTTCAAAGTTGTTGCCGATAGTAAAGCCTCCCGAAACCGCAATGAAGGGCAGACCTTCACGGCTGGCACCGAGATTGGGAGTAATCCCATACTTCGAATTGGTCGGGATTACGCCGGGAGTGTCGCTCGTACCCGTAAAGCAGACACTGGCTACCGCAGAACTGCAAGAATCCGTGACAAGGTTGGTGTGCTGCGGATGCAAGAATGTACCTTGGGACTCCCTGAAGTAGGACAAGCGCAGTTCGTTGACGGCGCTCGACGTTAACGTCCAGTTGTGCGTGAGATTGATTTGTTGCGAACGGAAGGCATTGTCGTTTCCGAAGCCCTGCACGAGACTCGGGGTGGCTGCCTGGAAACGGGTAAACGGTTGAGCGTCGAAGGAGTCGTTCAGGTAGTAGTAGGCTGATAGGCCCTGTTTGTCGTTAATCCTATGGTCCACTTTTAGAGTGAACTGATTGGCATGGGAATCGTCATTTGGAATGGAACGAAAAATGTTGTCGCCCCCCGGGGCTGAGTCGGCACAGGTAGGGTCGGCGTTGGGACATGGGACGTACTTTTGAAGAATATCCGCCGCTACCGGGTCGAAGCACCCGGTTGGCACCTGGTTGTTCGGGAAAAGGGTGGCGTAGTCAGCTCCGACACTGGCGGCACCGTTCAGACATCCGGGGCGCGAGTTCAAAATATCAGCAAATGTCTGGGTCCCAATCACAGCCAAGGGATCGAACGGCGTTGCCGAGAAATCTCCCGCTCTTTCAGCCGCCGTTGGTACCACCACCGGATCCGAGGAGATGCCGTGGACGACACGTCGTCCTTCGTAGGACGTGAAGAAGAAGGTGCGATCCTTCTTGATGGGCCCACCGAACGTGCCGCCGAACTGGTTCTGTTTGTCGTCCGCACGGCGAAGATCCAGGTAGCCCTTGGAATTGAAAGCTTGATTGCGCAGGAACTCGTATACGCTCCCATGCCAGCCGTTGGTTCCTGACTTCGTGACTACGTTGATCACCGCTCCCGAGTTGCGTCCGTACTCGGCATCGAACGTGTTGGAGAGAACACGAAATTCTTCAATACTGTCGGGTGTAGGTTGGATAGCGGGAGCATTGACGAACAGATCATTACCATCCCCGCCATTGACATTGAAATTGTTGGACCGGCCGCGACCTCCGTTGACAGAGACTGCGCCTGCCTGATTACTGCCGTAGAAAAGATCGGAACCACCGACACCCTGCACGCCAGGCTGCAGTTGCAGTAGTTGATAGGTGTCGCGGGAATTGAGGGGGAGGTTCGACACCTGGCGTTGATCCATGATGGCACCAAGTTGCGTGCTAGTGGTGTCCACCAACGGCGCTTCCGATGTCACCTCGACAGTCTCCCTCGCCTCGCCGATCTGCATGGCCATGTTCAGCGTAACGACTTGGTTCAGGTCGACACTCACTCCGTGCCGCACGTTTTTCTTAAATCCCGTCTGGTCGAACTCGACACGATACGTACCCACTGCTACCTGGGGAAAGCCGTAGTCTCCGCTCTCATTCGTTGTGCTCTCTTGGGAGACACCCGTCGCCTCATTTGTCAGCGTTACCTTCACACCCGCCAGGATTGCCCCGCTGGGATCGGCCACGCGGCCCAACAGACGGCCGCCCGTGCTTTGCGCTGCTAGTAATGTTGAACAGACGAGGCAGATCAAGGCAACCAGAACTCGCGTCGCCTGGCGCGCATTCGACGACAGCATGAGACCTCCGCGATGCAGGGGAAATTGTCTTTAACAGATCGGCTTGCGCCGCCAACAAACCTTGCTATAATCGCGCAAGGTTAGAGAAGCTGACCCTGACTGTCAAGCGAAAAATACCGATCCATCGAAGTCGCAAAACACTGGAAAACAAACACCGGTAGCATGAAGTCGAACGACACCAAACCTTACTTGAAAATCGGTGACGTGGCGCGCCGGGTGGGCGTTTCGCCCTCGGTGATCCGCTCCTGGGAAAGCCTCGGGCTCACGCGACCCCGCCGCACCGAAAGCAAGTACCGGCTTTATAGCGCCGAAGACGTCAAGGTTTTGAAGCGTGCTCGGTTCTTGCGGCGCGTCCGCGGATTGAATGCGCCGGCGATTGTCCAACTACTGAAACGTGAGGGTTTGGTGCGGCCTGCGCCCGATGGCGCCGGCGGAGCCATCGGCGCACGCTTGCGGCAATTGCGAATCCGGCGCGGACTGTCGCTGGCGCATGTGGCGAAAGCGGCGGGAATCTCGGTGGGCTTCTTGAGCGCGATCGAACGTGCGCATATGAGCGCATCCATCGGCACCCTGCGCAAGCTGGCACGCTTCCACAAAACCAATATCCTCGACTTCTTTGATCCCGCGGAATCCAATAGTCGCCTGGTGCGCCCCAGCGGCCGAAAGGTGCTCGAGGCCGGACCGGGCGTGCGCATGGAGTTGCTGGCCTGGGGCAACACAGTCATGGAACCGCATCTGTTTCGGATCGCTCCCCAAGCGGGCAGCGGCGAATCTTACACGCACGAGGGCGAGGAATTTCTGCTAGTGCTTCGTGGTGAATTGCAATTGGCATTGGACGGCGAAGAATTTCGCCTCAAATCCGGTGACAGCTTTTACTTTGAGAGTGCGACGCCACATCGCTGGAAAAATCCGGGGCGTTCCGAGACCTGGGTGCTGTGGGTGAACACTCCGCCGACGTTCTAGCAGGTTTGCGTTATAGAGACAAACTCGAAGCTGAGAGGGAAACTTGGGCAAACTAGCTCGCAGAATCGGCCTTTACGTGCTGGTCGTGCCAATGGCCGTGTTCCTGGTAGCTCGGCAAAGTGCATGGGCGCAAGACGCGTCGACTTCCGCCGACATTGTTATTACGAATGCCCGGATCTATACGGTGAACGCAAGGCAGCCCTGGGCCGAAGCCGTTGCTATTCGTGGCGACAAGATTGTGGCCGTGGGAAAGGTGGCTGACATCGATCACTACCGCGGAGCCGCGACTAGAGTGATCGACGCCGGCGGTAAACTTATGCTGCCCGGATTCACGGACTGCCATATCCACTTTCTCAGCGGGTCCTTGAGTCTGCAACGAATTTATCTGGACGACGCCCAGGACATCGCCGAGATCCAGCGACGTGTCAAAGCGTACGCGGATGCCCATCCGAAACAACCTTGGGTGCTTGGTCGAGGTTGGCAATACTCGTCCGTCGGGCCAACCAACCTTCCCGACAAGAAGTACCTGGACGAGATCGTCCCTGATCGTCCGGTCTATCTCGAGTCCTACGACGGACACACCTGGTGGGCGAACAGTAAGGCAATGCGACTGGCTGGAATTACGAAGGACACTCCCAACCCTCCCGGGGGCGAGATCGTACGCGATCCCACGACCGGGGATGCCAGCGGCGTCTTCAAAGAAGATCCGGCCGACGAAATCATGAACAGGGCTATTCCCGTCCCCACGCACGAGGAAAAGTTACAAGCTTTTCGGGCTGGCCTGAAGGCGGCGAATCGGGTGGGCCTGGTGCGGGTGCATAGCGCCAGCGGCGACCTCCAAGACGCAGAATTGTTGGAGGAGTTGCACCAGACCGGAGAGTTAACCGTCCGCATGTATCTCTCCTATCGTGCGTCGCCGCCGGAGATCACACCTGCACAATTCGCGGAGATCGAAGGCGCACGACGCAAATACCACGATGAATGGATTGCGGCGGGCGCGGTGAAGTTTTTTATGGATGGTGTGGTGGAATCGCACACCGCAGCCATGTTGACTCCTTACAGCGACGACCCGAAGTTGTCCGGAAAAACTTTTTGGGACCCGACGATTTACAAGCAGATGGTCGCGGAATTGGACAAGCGCGGCATCCAGATTTTCACGCACGCGATTGGCGATCGATCCGTGCGGCTTACACTCGACGCCTATGAGAATGCCGCGAAAGTGAACGGCACAAACGATCGACGACATCGTATTGAGCACATTGAAACGATCACCGCCGAGGATATTCCGCGTTTCGGCAAGCTTGGGGTCATCGCCAGTTTCCAGCCACTGCACGCATATCCGAACGACGACACTCTGAATGTGTGGGCGCACAACGCAGGGCCGGAGCGCGTGCAGCGGGCTTGGCCGTGGCGTAGCGTGGAGAACGCAGGGGGAACCCTGGCATTTGGCAGCGATTGGCCGGTGGTAACCCTAAATCCGTGGCCGGGTGTACAGAACGCGCTCACCCGACAAACCTCGGAAGGCAATCCTCCCGGAGGCTTCGTACCCAAGGAACGCATCAGTTTGGAAGATACAATTCGCGGATACACGCTCGGGGCCGCCTTCGCCGGCCATCGAGAGAAGACGGAAGGATCGCTGGAGGCGGGTAAGCTTGCTGACTTGATCATCCTGAGCCACGATCTTTTCCGGGTTGAACCCACTGAAATTGAGAAGACCGAGGTGCTACTCACCATGGTAGGCGGAAGGGTCGTGTACCAGTCTCCGAACTGGAACATTGCGAAAGATTCGCGCGGGCCGGGGTCGACGCAATGAAGCGACGGGCGCTTGTCGTTTCATTGCTGGCGATTTTTAGCCTCAGCTCGTGCAACAAGAAAACGCCATCGCTCAACCTGCTCGTTTGGGAAGGCTATGCCGACCCCTCTTTTGTGCAGGGGTTTGAGCAACAGTGCAAATGCAAAGTGTCTGCCTCGTACATGGGAACGAGCGATGAACTTATGGCGAAACTGCGCGGGGGAAGCGCGAGCAACTACGATGTAATTTCGCCTTCCAGCGATGTGGCGACCTCGATCGCATCCGCCAATCTGGCAGCCCCGCTCGATCTGTCTAAGATCCCCACCTACGGTCAGCTTTCACCGAAACTGACTTCCCTGACTCTGGTACGCGTGAACGGGAACGTGTATGGTGTGCCCTTCACCTGGGGACCAAATCCGCTGATCTACGACACCACTGCATTCTCCCAACCGCCCGACAGCTGGAAAGTGCTCTGGGATCCGAAGTATCGCGGAAAGATTTCAGTCTGGGATGAACTCTCCACGGTCTACATGACCGCGCAGATCCTCGGCTACGACAAACCTGACCCATATCAGATTTACAACCTCAGCGATGAACAGTTAGACGCAGTCAAGAAAAAGCTGCTGGAACTCAAGCCCAATATCCGCAAGATGTGGGCGACGGGCGGCGAACTCACCAATCTGTTTCAAAATCACGAAGTGGTGGCGGCGATGGGTTGGCCCTTGAATACAGCAGAACTGAAAAAGCAAAACTTTCCGGTGGGAGAAACGATTCCCAAGGAGAACACCACCGGCTGGATCGACCATCTGATGATCACCACGGCCAGCGAGAACAAAGAACTCGCTTATCAGTTCCTGGAATACATGGTGCAGGCAAAAACCCAGAAACTGGTTGCGGACGTGACACGCTACACTCCCGCGAACCCGCAGGCCGGGCAGTTGATGACGGCTGAGGAGCGCCGAGTGCTGCATCTGGATGATGTCGACAACTACCAGAAGCGAATCTACTTTTGGCAAGATGTTCCTCGCCGTGCTAAGTACAACGAGATCTGGAATGAAGTAAAAGCGGCACAATAACTCCGTTCTCCTTTAGCACACGGTCATTCCCACAGGCCGAATATGTCAACAAGCGCGATGTCTTCAGAACTCAACGCGACCGGAACAGCCTCCTCTGCATTGCTCGAGATTCGCAATGTTGCTAAGAATTTCGGAAAGAATGCCGTGTTGCGCGATATCTCGCTGCAAGTGGCCGAAGGCGAGTTCCTGACCATTCTGGGCGAGAGCGGATCCGGAAAAACAACGCTGTTGCGAATCGTGGCCGGCTTCGAAAGCCCGACTTCCGGCGAACTCTGGATGGGCGGCGAGCGCATCGACAGACTGCCTCCCTTTAAGAGACCGGTAAATACCGTATTTCAGCACTATGCGTTGTTTCCTCACCTCAGCGTGGAGCAGAACGTGGGCTATGGCTTGCAGGTTGCGAAACGGCCAGCGTCGGAAATCGCTACACGCGTGGAACAAGCGCTGGCTCAGGTCAAGATGACTGCCCACGCTGAGGCTAAGCCGTCCAAAATCAGCGGCGGCCAGCAGCAGCGCGTCGCCTTGGCGAGGGCCCTAGTCAATCGCCCGCAGCTCTTGCTGCTCGATGAACCGTTGTCCGCGCTGGACGCTAACCTCCGCCGCCAGATGCAAGTGGAATTGAAATCGCTCCAGCGCGAGGTTGGCATCACTTTCGTTTTCGTGACGCACGATCAGGAAGAAGCCATGGTGATGTCGGATCGGATTGCCCTGCTGCGCCAGGGCGAGTTGGAACAAGTGGCAGCGCCGCGTGAAATCTACCAGCGGCCTGCAACGGCCTACACCGCACAGTTCATCGGGCACACCAACTTGTTGCGGACCCAGGTACGTGGTGAGGTGGTGCACTATGGTTCACTCTCGTGGACAGCGCACCTACCCGACGGTAACGCTTTGTTCTCGTTGAGGCCAGAGAACATCCGTCCAGCAGGATCTAAGTCTAGCGCTACAAACTTGGTACGGTTTCGTGGCAAGGTCCGGCGCCAGGCATTTCACGGAGCAACCGAACTGCTGCAGATCGAATGTTTCGATGGTCTGAGCTTTTCCGTCCGCACCGTGAGCCGGACAGAATGGCCAGGTGAACCAGAGTTTGAATTCCACTCGGACGACGCAATCCCAGTCCGCGAGTCCGCAGAAAGAAACTGATGTTCTCCCGCGCTTATAGAACGGCCGTGACGTTGCCGCCCATTCTTTGGATCACAGTGTTCCTGCTGGTTCCGTATCTGCTGATGTTCTGCTATAGCTTCTGGTCAGTCTCGGTGTCGCAGACCATCGTGCACTCGTGGAACTTCTACAACTACCGCCAGCTTGTTACCATTCCTGTCTATTGGCAGACGCTGTTAAGGTCGATGTGGATCGCAGCGCGTGTGACAGTGTTCTCGCTCTTGCTCGGCTACCCGCTGGCCTACTTTCTCTCTTTTTACGCGGGCATTAGGAAAGACCTCTACTATCAATTGGTCATCATTCCGCTTTGGGTGAGCTACCTTGTTCGCGCCTACGCGTGGAAAACCATCCTGGGCAGTGACGGAGTTCTGAACACATTGCTGCAGTATGCGCACTTAACACAGCACCCTTTGGACTTCCTTCTGTACAGTCCGTTCGCGGTCGTGCTCACTCTCACGCACATCTACACGCCATTCACGTTTTTGCCCATCTACGCATCGCTCGAGCACATTCCACGGAACTTGGTCGAGGCTTCCCATGACCTCGGTGCGTCGCCGTTCCAGACTTTTTGGCGCGTAGTCTTGCCTCTTTCCATTCCCGGCGTACTGGCTGGGGCGACGTTTTCTTTCGTGTTGAGCCTGGGAGATTTCCTGGCTCCGTTGTTGCTCGGAGGACCGAGCGGCATCATGATTTCCAATATTGTCGTGAGCCTTTTTGGAGCGGCGTACAACTGGCCGTTGGGCGCAGCGATTTCGTTGTGCATGCTGATACTGGTGGTCGGTCTCTTGATGGTTTCCGAGCGGCTTGAAAAGAAGTGGAGCTTCTCATGAGTGAGATCGCCACGGTGCAACGATCCCGCTGGCTCCTGCTGCATGCCGTCGTGGTTTTTGCATTTTTGTATCTGCCTATTGCGGTTCTCATTATTTATTCGTTCAACGGCGCCGGAGTAGGAGGGTTTCCGCCGCACGATCTCACTCTGAATTGGTATCGCCGACTCTTTGCTGATGACGCTCTTTGGGAATCGGTCGGCAACAGCCTTGTGGTGGCGCTGGCCGCGGTCGCGATCGCTCTCGGCATGGGAATTCCGGCAGCCTTGGCCCTCGACCGCGTGCAATTTCCCGGCAAGGCTCTATTTCGTCGGCTCGTGCTTTTGCCCCTGATTCTGCCGGGGATCATCACAGGCTTGTCTTTATTGATGCTCTTCAACATTGCCCAGACGAAACTCAGCCTGCTTACGATCGTGCTCGGGCATGGAACCGCACTTATCTCGGTAGCCACGACCGAGATTTTCGCAGGCTTGCAAAAATTTGATCGTGCGCAGGAAGAGGCCTCTCTCGACCTGGGTGCCAGTTACTGGCAGACGTTTTGGCGAATCACGCTTCCGAACTTGAAGTTGTCCATTATCGGTGCCGCCCTCCTTATCTTTACCCTCTCGATGGACGAGATTGCCGTCAGCTTCTTTCTGATTGGGAGGGACAACACCTTACCTCTGGAAATCTGGGGAAGACTGAGGAGAGGCATCACACCCGAGATTAATGCCATCTCAACTATCATCTTCGTATTTTCGTTAGTGACAATCTTGCTTTGGTACCGACTGCGCGTGCGCGCCGAAGGCTCGCCCGAGATCGCCGAATTGATCGAAACCGTGGTGCAAGGAGACTAGCTTTGAGTCCAAATCGCAGGGACTTCATCAAGTTTGTCGTTGCCGGAGCAGTTGCGTCCGGATGCCCGATTGACCAAGCTCTGTTCGCCGCTCCCGCCGGCTCTAGCCCTGTCCTCGATGGAGAAGAAAACAAGATCTGCCACCAGGTTCGAGACGGCAAAGTCTTTCCGCGTCCGCCTGCCTCAGCCAAGCATGACGTGGTGATTGTTGGCGGCGGCATGAGCGGACTGACCTGCGCCCACCTGTTGCAAAACAGAGACTTCCTGCTGCTTGAGAAGGAGCCTCATTTCGGCGGCAACGCTTACCTGATGGAATACCAAGGACAGGCATATGGCACAGGCTCAGCGTTTGCCGACGCCCAGTTGGTAGCGGACTTCGCCAAGGAAGTCGGACTGGAGCCTCTGCCCGTCAACAACTTCGATCCCACCATCGTGAACGGAGAATTTGTCGCTGACACGTGGGGCGACGGCATCGACAAACTTCCTTATCCTGCTCCGGTGCGTGAAGCGTTCAAGAAATTTCGCACCGAGATGCTGGCGATTGACTACACCAAACGAGAGGCCGAACTTTCCAACATGCCGGCCCCCAATCTTCTAAAAGGATACCCACAGGAACTAACTCTATGGTGGGACGGTTTTGGCGCGTCCAGTTGGGGAGCACGTTCCGAAGATTCGTCTGCGTCCTCGATCGTGCAGCAATTGCAGTGGATGTCCGCGCCTGATCGCAAGGACGACCGGTACACGTGGCCGGGAGGATTGGGCGCTCTCAGCAAGCGATTGGTCGAAGAGCTACAGCCCAAGCATGCCGATCGCATGGTGACGAATGCGACCATCGTTGCGGTAGCCACGGAAAAGGACGGGGTCAACGTTACCTACATGGATGGGGCGGATTTGAAGACAGTCTCCGCCAAGGCAGTGATCATGGCGACGCCCAAGTTCATCACCCGCCGCATCGTCGAAGGAATTCCCGAGAAACAAGATGAAGCTATGCAGCAGATGCGCTACATCCCATACGCGCTGGTCAATCTGATCTTCGATAAGGAGGTATATCGCAAGGGATTCGATAACTGGTGCCCGGGGAACACGTTCACCGATTTCATCGTGGCCGACTGGGTCATTCGTAACCAGGCGGGGTATAAACCGAAATACAACATTTTGAGCTGTTACACACCATTGCATGAAGAGGACCGCCGACTGCTCTTGACTGAACCGAATGCACGCAAAGTGGCGGGTGACGTTCTTAAAGATTTCCAGAAGTTGATGCCCAGCTTCAATGTTGACCCCATCGAGGTTCATCTCTACCGGCGCGGGCATGCCATGTACATGACCACTCCGGGGCTATACACAAAAGTCCAGCCACTGCTTCGCCAACCCATGGAGCGCGTCTTCTTCGCCAACACCGACGCGGAGGGGCCTTTCTCGAGCACAACCTATGCGATCACCGGTGCGCGGCGTGTCGTGAAGGAAGTAGAGCATCGGTTGGCTGGTCGCATAGCGCCAACGTCGTCCGAGAGAGTCGCCTTGGCCGGATAGGCAAGCCGGAATTGATTCAATGCTTTCCTGGCACTGCGAGGGTGGGACGCCGTCGAAACAGCCGGCCAGATGCCGGCACTACTCAGAACGACGCCTCGCAACCCTTAGGCCATCGATCCTCACCGTTCGTGCCGCGAATGCAACTAATCACTCGCCGCCTGACCACTGCTACTGATCACAGGCCGCTTCCCCTCTGCGGGACATAGTAAAGTAGTAGCAGGGCCTGCAGGTGCTTTGGATCGCCCATTAAGGATCGTGTAATTTGAGTTTAAGCATTCGCAATATCGCCATCATCGCGCACGTTGATCACGGCAAGACAACGCTCGTCGACGCCATGCTGCAGCAGAGCGGCACTTTTCGCTCGAACGAAACCCACGTCGAACGCATCATGGACTCGAACGAACTGGAGCGCGAGCGTGGCATCACGATCCTGGCGAAGAATACGTCCGTGTTCTTCCACGGGGTCAAGATCAACATAGTCGATACACCTGGTCACAGCGATTTTGGTGGAGAGGTCGAGCGCGCATTGAAGATGGTTGACGGCGTAATGCTGCTGGTCGATGCCAGTGAAGGCCCGTTGCCCCAGACCCGTTACGTTTTGGGCAAGGCATTGGAGGCGAAGCTTCCGCCAATCGTCGTCATCAACAAGATCGATCGCTCCGATGCCAGGCCCCAGGAAGTTCTGAACGAAATCTACGACCTGTTTATTGATCTCGATGCGAAGGAAGATCAGCTCGAGTTCCCGGTTCTTTACACCAATGCGAAGACAGGTACAGCTTCGACCGACATGAAGGGCGGCGGACAAAACCTCGAACCGCTTTTCGATGCCATCGTGAAGACCATTCCTGAACCGCAAGGCGATACCACAGGGCCGTTACAGATCCTGGTCGCGAACCTCGACTACAGCGACTATCTTGGACGGCTGGCCATTGCACGCGTGTTTAACGGCAAGATGTGGACTGGTGAAGAAGTCAGCATCGCCAAGCGCGACGGCTCGTTTCAGAAGACCAAGATCACCAAACTATTCTCCTTCTCAGGACTGAAGCGCGTTGACATTACGGAAACCGAACTGGGAGACATCATCGCCGTCGCGGGCGTAGAAGGCATTACCATCGGTGAGACGATCACGAACGCCGAAAATCCCGCGCCCCTTCCGCCCATCGTGATCGACGAGCCAACAATTGCAATGCTCTTCACGGTGAACAACTCGCCCTTCTCCGGGCGGGATGGCAACTACGTCACCTCACGCAATCTGCGCGAACGGCTCGCGAAAGAGCTGCTCACGAACGTCTCGCTACGGGTTGAAGATACCGACAGCACGGATTCCTTCAAGGTGCTGGGCCGCGGGGAACTGCAGCTTTCGATCCTGATCGAGATGATGCGCCGCGAGGGATACGAACTGGCAGTGGGCAAGCCCGAGATCGTCACCAAACGCATCGACGGCAAATTGATGGAACCGGTCGAATACCTCACGGTCGACGTGCCGGAGGAATTCGTCGGCGTAGTGATGGAACAGCTAGGCACGCGCAAGGGTGAAGTGGCCAACATGCACAATCATGGCTACGGACGTGTTCGCATTGAGTTCCGCGTGCCCAGCCGCGGGTTGATCGGCCTCCGCAGCCAGTTGCTCACTGACACGCGCGGAACCATCGTGATGAATTCCCTCTTCGACGGCTATACGCAGTGGCAAGGCGAAATCCCGCATCGGCCGACCGGGGCTCTGGTGGCTGATCGTCCAGGAGTAACCACCTCGTATGCGCTGTATAACCTGCAGGAGCGCGGCGAACTGTTCGCTGGTCCGGGGGTAGAAGTCTACGAAGGGATGATCATCGGAGAGAATGCGAAGGACACCGATCTCGATGTCAACGTAGTGCGCGAGAAAAAACTAACCAACATGCGCGCTTCCACGTCCGATGAGGCGATCCGCCTGATCCCCTTCCGTCAGCTGAATCTCGAGCAGGCGATCGAATTCATCGCGGATGATGAATTTGTCGAAGTCACTCCCAAAGCTCTGCGCCTGCGCAAAAAAATCTTGCAGTCGAACAAACGAAAAAAGAGCGTTGCCGTGATGGTGGAAGAAGGCAAGTAGTGACCAAGCATCGCATGGCCAAGCCTAAGAGCACAGAAAGCTCCTTACGGATGTTTCTGGTCCCTTGTAGCTGCGGTGCCAGTTTCGCCGTTTCGGAGCAATACGATCGGCAGGGCACACAATGGAGCCGCTTCCTGGTGTGTCCGAGTTGCGGAAAGCGGCATGATCCAAAGAACCGCCTGCTCCAGCTCGGCTATCATCGCGAAGGATACTGGGGCGTGGACGACTGCTAAGAACGATGCAACTGTTCGAAATTCCCGCAGATCTCCACCTTCAGAATTTCGAAAACCATTTCATGACCGCCTTTGCCTGAGTCTGCCAACGGTCGTAAACCGGACAGGCATCGCCAAGCTCTTACGCATCCACCTGAGCGATGTGGAGGCGAACCAGTTGCGGCGCTCGGCCGAAGCACTTCGGCGAACCAACGCAACCTTGAAACTGGCAGCCCTGAGCAACTCCTTCTGGACTGGACAATACCTGCTATACTTTCCCCCGCGTTTGACTGTTCGCTCTCCGGCGTCGATTCCAGGAAGGGCTCAGGCACGACCTGACTTACTGCCGAAGTCGCCCACACTCAAATAGCTCACCCCCGAGGCACGCGCTTGAAGAACATCTTTGTTGGAAACCTGGATTTCAACACGTCGGAAGACGAACTGCGTCAGCTTTTCGAAGCGTACGGGCAAGTGGACCGTGTGGCGATTATGACCGACCGTGACACCGGACGTTCGCGCGGCTTTGGCTTTGTGGAAATGTCGAGCGCCGAGGATGGCGAAAAGGCGATAGCCGCCCTGAATGGCTCGCAAGTGGGCGGGCGCACTTTGAATGTGAACGAAGCGCGTCCAAAACCGGAGCGCAGTGGTGGGGGCGGCGGTGGCGGTGGGCGCGGACGGGAACGCAGCGGCGGCGGTGGGCGCAATCGCTGGTAGCTTCTCCTGACGGAATTCCAACTACAAGATGACCCGGAGAGATCCGTCTGCCGGGAATTTGATGACGCCCCAGTGCGGATGTAAACTGAAAACTGCGCGCCCGTAGCTCAGCTGGATAGAGCGGCAGCCTCCGGAGCTGTAGGTCGGGAGTTCGAATCTCTCCGGGCGCGCCAGTCGCTTCTCATTTTTCCCTCAGCAACCTATTTCAAAGCGACTCCGGGCAGGCTGGAACCGGCGGTTGCCGGCTTTTCTTCCAGAAGATGCATGGTGTCGAGAATGGTTGTGATGACCCTGTCATCCCCGATCGAGGTGTTGATCATCAAGTGATACAGCGACCGCGTCGGCCAATCGGCATTGAAGTAATGCTTGATGAACGCGATGCGTTCGCGATCCACCGTATCCACAAGCTTCTCGGCTTCCGAACGAGCTGTGCCAGCGGCCAGCAGGCGCCGAATCTTTTCCTCGCGCGGCGCATATAGGAAGATGCGAAAGGTATCAGCTCGCTCGCGAAGAAAGTAAGGAGCGCCGCGCCCGACCACGACAGCGTTTCCCTCTTTCGCAATTCTTGCTGTGATTCCATTCATCATTGCCACCATGCAATCGGCGTCGAACGTCTGGGAGTCGTCCACCGGCATGCTGCGCTCGTAGCTACCCCGCCAGAAAGTCTTGGCGAGACGGTAGAAGGTCCCATCGATCTTCTCTTCACGCTTTTCGACCGTCCCACAGTCCACGTTGGCCTGCTTCGCGATCTCTTCCGTCAGAGAATGGTCCCAGAGCTTCCAGCCGAGGCGTTGGGCGAGTTGGGCAGCGATGCCTGCGCAGCCACATCCATATTCGCGCTCAAGAGTGATGATCCGGAACATACCGGCCTCCGGTCCTAGTGTACCGCCATCTCGCCACTCGATTTCGTTCTCTTCATGAGTAGAATCATCGGGATCATGGCCAGGATTGCATATCCCAGCATGTGGAAGTTATCGATATATGCCAGCATAGTCGCCTGGCGCTGCACCGACCCCTGCAGGACTGCGTACGCCTGCCGTTGTGCATCAGCGGAACTGGTGCCGTGTGCAATCAGCGATTGTGCCGTTCCGTGCAGGGTGGCCTGGAACTGAGCATTCGCGGCGGTGAGGTGCCCCATAAGGTCGCTAAGGTGCTTTTGTGTTCGGCGGTCAAGCATAGTGGTCACAAACGAAATTCCCACACTGCCGCCAATGTTGCGTGCCAGGTTCATCAGGCCTGAGGCGGCGTTGTTTTTTTCTCGCGGCAGATAGGCGTATGCCGCCGTATTGATCGGCACAAACAGAAACGCCAATCCGACCGCTTGCAGCATGCGTGCGAGCACGGCTGTCTTGAAGTCGATTCCCAAAGTAAAATTGGTCATGTGGAACAGCGAGAAAGACAGCATCGACAAGCCGAACAGCAGCAGATAGCGCGCATCGTACCGTGAGAGCAGCAAGCCCACGATCGGCATCATCACCATGATCACAAATCCGCCAGGCGAGAGCGCCATTCCGGCTGTCGACCGTGTGGCCGAGGCGGGCGCGCCACGGCCCGCCGTCGCCCTGCCCGAGCCCGTACCGGAAGAGCAGCACGAGGTGGTGGTCGTCGGGTCGGAACTGCCTGTTCTACAGCGCCTGGCCGTCGTTGGCATCGGCGCCGGCGTCGAGGAGCAGCTCGGCGAGGGCGAAGGCGTGCGGATGCTGGGGCTGGCTGCCTCGCTGCGGCCCAGGGCGCCGGTCAGCGCGGTGAACGGGGTGGTGAGCCCGTGCCACAGGTACCCGGCGTTGGGGTCGGCGCCGTGGGCGAGCAGGAGTCGGGCGGCGGCCAGGGTGGCGTCTGGCCTGATGGGGCGGGACGAGGCGGGCGTAGGCCAGGTACAGCAACGGCTCCCAGTTCGGTACGGGCTGCCCTGCCGGGCCCGGCCCGGGTCGGCGGTGAGGAGCGCGGTCCAGGGCGGCCACGTCGGCCACGGCCGCCGCCACGTGCACGCTGCTGCGGGCGAGCTCGGGGTGCTCGGCCAGGAGCGCACCAGCGCGTCCCCAGCGGGCCGGCGTTGTTGTCGCCGTAGCGGAGGCAGGCGAGCGAAGAGCTCGTCGGCCTGGCGGCCGTGGTGGTGATCTCGTCGGGCGCGCGGGAGTAGCGCTCGACGATGGCGAGGTGGTCCTTCAGCCGGGCCCACGACGCGAAGCCGTAGTGGCGGGCGGTGACGAGCTGCGTGCCGGTCAGCGTGACCCGCTCGAGGCCGTCGGGATGGTGGGCGGCGAACAGGTCGACGGCGCCGGGCACACCGGCGTGGGCCAGGTCGCGGAGGGTCTTGGCCTGCTTGCGGAGCTGCTCCAGGCTGGGGTCGTCGGGGAGGGGACGGTCGACAACGCGACCTCCTCTTCCGCCGCCGGCGGTCCGCGTCGTCAGGCCGAAAGGAGGCACGAGGGCCACACCGTGGTCGACATCAGCTCGGGTGGGCTCAGCCCTGTCCGCGGACCCGCGAGGCGCCCCGCGGCTCGAGTCGGCGGCCACGTTAGCGGCCGGTCGCGTAGGGCTCAGCGCCGGCTCCAGGCGTCGGGCTGGGCGCCGTCGACGTCGGTGAAGCCGTACTCCGTGGCCGAGCTGGGCGGCGGCGACGCGACTGCTGGTTCCACCTGGCCGCGATCCGGCGTCGGCGGCCAGGGCGGCGACGGCGCGGCCGACGATAGCGCGGCGACTCGGATGCGGCGAAGCCGGGCGGCGCGCTCGGCAAGCCGTCGGCGCGGTCGGGCGGCGAGCGCGTCGCGCCAGTTGCCCTCGCGCCACGCCGAAGTTGTCGAGCATCATCTCCGAGCGCAGCCAGCCGGGCGTGAGGGCGACGGCGGTTGCGCCGTAGGGCGCCAGCTCGTGGCCCTGCGAGAAGGCGAGGCGGTTCACGGCGACCTTCGCCAGGTCGTAGAAGACCGAGATGCGGTAGTGTCGACGCGTTGTACGCGGTCGTGCCGTCGGTGACCTCCACCAGCAGGCCGCCGGGCTTGCCGACCAGCAGGGGCAGCAGGTGGTGCGACGTGATCAGGTGGGTGTCGATGGCGAGGCGAAGGATGCGCAGGCCGTCGTCGAGGCTGTGGTCCCAGATGGGGGTGTTCCAGT
>CAWJDR010000006.1:0-190705 GCA_963841655.1 uncultured Acidobacteriota bacterium
GATCGGCCGATTGGACCGGCACGAGCGACAGATCGCAACCTTTATACCTATATGATAGGTTGGTAAGCATCGGCGGAAACTCACATGCATTCACATCCGTTTGTCCTAGGAAAGATCGACCGCACCTCATTGACCGAGCAGGCCGTGCAGAGCCTGCTTCGGCACATCGAGCAAGAGCTACTCGGGCCTGGCGCGGCCCTGCCCGGCGAGGCCCGGCTGGCCGACGTGCTTGGCGTCAGCAGGCCGGTGGTGCGCGAAGCCCTGCGCACTCTCAAGGGCATGGGCGTGGTGGAGATCGCCAACGGAAAGAGCCCCATGGTTCGCCGGGACCTCGATGCGTCCGCGCTGAATGTCTATTTTTCGCGGGCGCTGCAGGTACTCGAGAATTCCACCGAGGATCTGATGGATGTACGGGTGAGCCTGGAAAGCCGGGCGGCGACTCTCGCGGCGCGCCGCCGGACGCCCGAACATATGGAGCGCATGGCCGCGCTTGGTGCAGATGCAGGCCCGCCTGCGCGACCCTGCCGCCTACGCGGCGCTCGACACTGAACTCCACATCGAAATCGCGCGCGCCAGCGGCAACCTCCTGCTCTGGCAGATGATCGGCTCGATTCGCACTTCGCTCGAATCGCAGTCACGCCAGGGCATGGAGCAGCGCAAGACTAAGGCGAGCTTGCAACGGGTCCAGGACAGCCATGCGGAGATGGTCGCCATGATCTGCAATGGCGACGGCCGTGGCGCGGAGGAGTCGATGCGCGCACACATGAACGCCGCGCTTCGCGTGCTGGCCGGATCGAAGCGCGTGCGCAGAACCTAGATGGGATGGACACCCGCCGCCCTTCGGGGCGGGATGGGCCAAGGATAGAGGTACCTCCGGAGCCGAACGGTGCCAAAGTGGCGTCTCCATCCACCACCTCAGGAACGGAGGGGCCGAAATGAATCGTACGACGTATGGTCTGGACATTGCAAAGCGCGTATTTCAGATGCACTGGGTCGATGCCGACACAGGAGAGATCGTGAATCGACGCTTCAGCCGGGCAGAACTGATCGAGTTCTTGTCGAAGAGCTCTGCAGGGCGGGTCGCGCTTGAGGCGTGTGGCAGTGGGCATTGGTGGGCGCGCAAGATTCGCGCGCTTGGCCACGAAGCAGTGTTGTTGCACGCCAAGTTCATTCGACCTTTTGTGCAAACCAACAAGACCGACGCTGCTGATGCCCGGGCGATTTGGACTGCAGTTCAGCAGCCTGGCATGCGTACGGTGGCGGTCAAGAGTGAGGAACAGCAAGCGGTGCTGGGGCTGCACCGAGTGCGCACTCAACTGACCAAGTTCCGGACGATGCAGATCTATCAGCTGCGCAGTCTGCTTTACGAGTTTGGCGTGACGTTGAGAACCGGCAGGCAGGCCGGTTTGGCCGAGCTGCAAGATCGAATGGCTGACATTGAGGGGCGCGTGCCCGGTCTGCTGATGGACGTGCTGCGAGAGCAACTCGCGCGTGTTCACAGTTTGGACGAACAGATTTCGGTTCTCGAGAAAAGAATAGCAGCCTGGCCGAAACAGGAAGCCAGTTGCCGCTCGTTGTTGGCGATCCCGGGCATAGGCCCCTTGACTGCCAGCGCATTGGTCGCCACCGTGGGTGACATACGTACCTTCAAGTCGGGGCGCGAGCTGGCATCGTTCATAGGGCTGGTGCCGCAGCAGCGCGGAACCGGCGGCAAGATTCAGCTGGGCACGATCAGCAAACGCGGGGATCCGTACCTGCGCACCCTGCTGATTCATGGCGCCAGATCGGTGTTGTTCAGATCAAACCTGGATCCGTGAGCTCACGAGTGAAAGAGGTTCACCCTGCGGGTGCATTCGGTGCGAGGTGATTTCGGTAAACGCGAGACGGGTGTGAGGCGTTGATGCTGCTGTCGCAAACGCAGTATCCCAGAGTCCATTTCAATGCGCCCCTTCATCGTCAAGCAACTCGACTACGACCTCACGCCGGTGGCCGGCCTGGCGCTGGTGGGCCATCATCTGAATCGGCTCGCGCCTGTGTTCAAGCAACTCGATGGCGCATTGCCCGTGAGGAATGGGGTCGCCAACAGCGACATCCTGCGCAGCTACGTGGGCCTGCTGGTGCAGGGCAAGAGCGACTTCGACGCGATCGAGAACTTCCGCGGCGATGCCTTCTTCAAGCAGGCGCTGGGCATCAAGCTGCTGCCCTCCAGCCCGACGCTGCGCCAGCGCATGGATGCGCGCGCGGACGACCTGTTTGACTTCCTGCCGCCGCTGATCGAGACGCTGCTGGCGGGAGCGCGGCCCGACTATGGTGTCTTGCCTTGCGGCTGGCTGCCGCTGGACGTGGATACCTTCGCGATGGACAACGGCGACACCACCAAGGACGGCGTGGGACGCACCTACACCGGGGTCGATGGCTACTGTCCGCTGGCCGCGTACCTGGGCTCGCACGGGTTCTGCCTGGAGTTGGCGCTGCGCCCGGGCGTGCAGCACTCGGCGTCGGGAGACGCAGTTCAACTTCGAGCGCGTGATCCCGATGGCGCAGCGCCTGAGCGCGGCGGGTCCGAAGGCGCCGATCCTGGTGCGGCTGGACTCCGGCTTCGACTCCGCGGCGCTGATGCGCGAGATGGAGTCGTACAACGCACGTGCAGGCGTGCCGCAGGGTGGACTGGCTGATCAAGTGGAACCCGCGCACGACCAACGTGGCGGCGCTGGCCGAGCGCCTTGAGGCCGACACCACCACGCTCTGGGAGCATCCCCGCGCGGGCAAGCGCGTGACGCTGTGGGAAGCAGGCGCTGCAGATCGAAGGCATCGAGCGGCCGCTGCGCCGGGTGCTGCGCCTGACCGAGCGCACCATCGATGCGAAGGGCCAGTTGCTGATCGAGCCCAAGCTCACGCTGGACGGCTGGACCACCAGCCTGAGCGCCAAGCAGTTCGATGCGAGGGCCATCATCGCGCTGTATGCCGACCACGGCACGCACGAGCAGTTCCATTCCGAGTTCAAGACCGACCTCGATCTGGAGCGGCTGCCCTCGGGCAAGTTCAGCACCAACTATCTGGTGTGCGAGCTCGCGGCGCTGGCCATGAACATCCTGCGCCTGATGGGACAGGCCGGGCTGCTGGGGTCCGATGCGCCGGTGCGCCATGCGGCCAAGCGCCGGCGCATCAAGACCGTGATGCAGGAACTCATCTACCGCGCCGGTCGCCTTATCGAGCATGGCCGGCGCGTCATCCTCGGACTGGGCGCCAACGATCGCTCGGCCAAGGCCTTCCAGCGGCTGCACGGAGAACTCTTCGCTGCCTGCGGCTGAGCGCCGCAGCGGCCAATAGCCGGCTGCACGAGCTCACGGATCCGGAAAATCGCATTCCAGCGAGGTTGCGGCGTGGGTCTGCGCACGCACAACCAACCCAACTCGACCATCGACGCGTGATATCGACGACTTCATCGCGTCTGATCGGCACCACCATGGGTCGGGCAACCGAATGGCTCGGTCACAGGACAACAGAGCAGCCCAGATCGGTCCGCGGGGCATCGGGGCTCACGGATCCAGGATAAAGAAACCGAATCCCTGGGCTGAAGAACTGAGCAAGCGGCGTCATGCCAATGTCGCGGTCGTCGCACTAGCCAACAAGATGGCACGAACCGCGTGGGCGATTCTGGCTCATGGTCAAGCCTACCGACCGGAATACGTCAGCACCCGGTCACAAGCGCAAAACTAGGTCGACGAGGTGCACTCAAGGTTGCGCAGGTTGATGATGAAGTGATGGCACGACAGGTCGGACCGCAAGAACTCAAACCTGAATAATGTCTTGCGCTCCAAGCGCGCGTCTAGATGAGGACGTTCTTGGCGAATTCCATCAGGGCCCGCAGGCGGAACCCTGCACCAAGGCCGGATGTCGACTGCAGCCAGTACCCGATTGCCTTCATCGCCACATCCACTTGCACAACGGCGGGTGTCCATGTAAGACATGATGGTCGCCCTGGCCAGTACCGGCAGCCTCGGCGGTTGCGATCACGTCGGCGCAGACCACCACGTTCAAGCGGTCGCGCGCGAGGCCGAACTCGGTGGCGTTGGCCACGGCCAGCGCCTCTATCTTTAGTGACCAGCGTTGAACAGTGGCGTGGTCGAACAGCATACCGCGCTCGGCCATCATCTCTTCCAGGTTAAGCAGGCTCATACCAATTTGCGTTCAATAGATTAGATATGATGTCCTCCCACGAACTTCAAGGAGTCGTGGATGAAGACATTGATCGTGGGTGATAAGCCGACTGTTGAGCGCTTGGCGGAGCGGCTCAAGCGAGCCGACAGTCATGCGGAGTACCAGCGCATCCAGTGCGTGCTCATCCGAGCGACTCTGGGCAGCTCAGCGGCGCAGATCGCCGAGTTGCTGGGCTGGTCCACTGCGACGGTGCATGTCCTGCACTCGCGCTGGTCGAAGGAGGGAGATGCCATCTTCGATCTGCGTGGGCGCGGCGGCAGGCATCACCAGCACCTCAGCCCCGAGCAAGAGCAGCAACTTCTGGCGCCATTCGTCAAGCGCGCCGAGGCGGGCGGGATGCTGACGGTGGCGGAGATCCAGCAGGCTTACCAGGATCAACTGGGCAAGCAGGTGGCCCCCTCTACGGTTTACCGACTGCTGGACCGCCACGGCTGGCGCAAGGTGGTGCCGCGTCCGCGTCACCCCAAGGCGAACGTAGCGGCGCAGGCCGCCTTTAAAAAAACTGCGCCGCACGGTACGCCAAGAGGTCGTGCGCCAGGCTGAACGCGGGCGCCACGTGCGCCTGATGTTCCAGGACGAAGGCCGATTCGGCCTGCTGGGCAGCCCTCGGCGCTGCTGGGCACCTCACGGCACACGGCCGGTGGTCGGCGCGCGACTGGAACGCAAGTACATCTACGCCTTCAGCGCCGTCAGCCCGCACGACGGCGTGCTGGACAGCCTCGTGCTGCCCTGGGTCAGCGCCGAGACGATGTCGCTGTTCCTGAGCGAGGTGGCGCAGCGCCACGCCGAGGAATTCATCGTCATGGTCATGGATCAAGCCGGCTGGCACATCGCCGGTGATCTCGCCGTGCCGCAAAACATGCGCTTGATCTTCCTGCCCCCGTACAGCCCGGAGCTGAACCCCGCCGAGCACCTGTGGGAGTCGCTGCGCGAGGACTGCTTCGCCAACCATGTGTTCGCCAACCTCGATGCAGTCGAGAGCGCCCTGATGTTCCGCTATTGTCAGCACGACGCGGGCCATGCCATCGGCACGCTTCGCATCGCCGCCGCGACTTTGGGATGGAGCGCTGTCGTGTTGCACGGCCTGGCCGATGAAACCATCGAAGCCTTGCTGGGGCTGAACCGCGCCGAGGACTTCGCAGGCGCCGAGCGCGAACAACCGGAACTCGTCATGCTCGTCTGGCCGAACGACTCGGCAGGGCCGTGGTGTGCAGGCGCGCAGCGCGCGGTGCCGCTCGGCCTGGATCCGCTGGTGGTGGGCGAGCTCACGAAGCAAGTCTGGTGCGGAACTGCGAACCGGCTCAGCCGCGACGACCCCGATCGCCTGGACCGTCATCGACGAGGTGGCGCTCGCCTCACGTCAAGCGATCGGCGAGCGGTACGGCTTGGACCTGTTCGACACGCCTGCCCCGGCGGATCGAAGCGCAGCACTCCCAGACGGGCCATCGGCCGGCCGCATCATCCGCCAACGGCGCAGCCTCCTGGCCTGCGATGGCCGGACCTCGATCACGGCCGAGCGCTTCCACGGCATGCTCGCGCGCGTCATGCCGCGCGTGGAACTGGAGGTGAACCGGCGGCCGATGCCCTGGGATGCCATTGCCTGGGAGCCGCGCATCCACCTGGCCTTGTTCGTTCATCGGGTGGACGGACTCGAGCCGGGGCTGTACGTACTTGTCCGCGACCCGGCCAAGCTGGACAAGCTGAAGCGCGCCATGCATCAGCACTTCGACTGGTCCGAGCCTCCCGGGTGCCCGGCGGACCTTCCCCTTCGCAGGCTGGAAAGCGGCGATGCGAGGCAGCTTGCGACGCAAGTGAGCTGCTTTCAGGACATCGCGGGCGATGGGGTCTTTTCGCTCGGCATGATCGCCGAGTATCGAGACGCCTTGTTCACGCACGGGCCCTGGTTCTATCGCCAGCTCTTTTGGGAAGCCGGGGTGATCGGGCAGGTGTTGTATTTGGAGGCCGAAGCGGCGGGCATAGGCGCCACGGGCATCGGCTGTTTCTTCGACGATCCGGTGCACCGGGTGTTCGGTTTCAGCGACCTGGAGTTCCAGTCGCTCTATCACTTCACGATCGGCGGCCCGGTGGAGGACGGCCGACTTACCACGCTGGCGCCCTATGGTGTGCGTGAGGAAGACGAGTTGAAGCGTCGTGCAGACCGCGGGTGACGCAACGAGCGCGGAGGTCGCGGGGCAAGCATTGCCCAGCGGGTGGCCCGTCGGGCTGGACGAAGGATTGGGCTGCGATCGCCGCGCGTAGAACGACGACGATCGAATGGTGACCTACGAAGAAACCCGCCACGAGGCGGGTTTCAGGGCGATGCGGGAGGAAGGGGCGAACCCCTTGGAGCAAAGCTCCCGTGGCGGGATGAGCCACTGAGTCCACCGTTGCATCACGACGGTTTGATCGGCCCCCGCACAGGAAGTTCCGCGGTCATTTCGCCGTCGGTGTGGGCTGGGGTTTCAGGCCTGAGGCGTACTTGTCGAAAATGTAGGTCACGCACTTGAAGCCCGCCGCAATGCGCCGGATTGAAGTGGTCGTCTACATCCAAGGCAATCGAAAGGCCATGCCAGGGACGGCGGCGCGGTTGTCATGGCCGGGAAACGCGCTGCGCAGGCGTACAGTCGCGCATCAGCATGTCGTTTCGGTGCGCTCTCGGCTACTGATGGCGACGTTACCCCGCCCATCGCGGTATGTCACCAACCCTTTCACCGGAGGGTGCCCATGAGCGAAAGATCCGCAATCGACGAAGCACGCTTTGCGCAAGCGGTGCAACTCGTTGTCGCAGCCGTATCCGCCAATTCGCTGAGCAGCGATCGGAGCTTTGATGCGCAAACTCACCAGGACGTCATTCGAGTGGCGCTGATTCGCGCGTACCAGACGCTTGGGGACGCGCGTGACGAGATTGAGGGTCATGTGCGCAGTCCGGATTGACCTGGTCCAGCGCGTAGTTTCCCGGCCGCGGACGCACTTCGAGGTTTGTGCGCTCAAAGTGCATCGGCATGGTCAAAGCGAGTCAACCTGATCACCCGGCGTCGCGGTCAACCGGTCTGGACCTGTAGTCGAACGGCAGCGTCCTGGAACCACCTCGGAATGGCGGTGCCGGCCATAAGCATCGGTGATCGGGCGGGCTCGTTGCCCGCCGAGCTCTCCATAGACTGGAACACCCGTCTAGAAGGAGATGGAAATGACCTACTACACCGGAATCGACGTGTCGTTGCGGTCGGTCTCGATCTGCGTCGTGGACGACAAGGGCGAGGTCTGTCTTGAGGCCAAGGTGGCGGCCGAGATCGACGCGATCGTCGATCGCCTGCGCCGCTTCAGCAGCGAAGTGAAGTCGGTCGGCTTCGAGGCCGGCACGCTGACCCAGTACCTGACCTATGGGCTGCAGGCCGCGGGATTCGAAGTCATCTGCCTGGAGGCCAGGCAAGTCAGCGTCACCCTGGCCGCGATGCGCAACAAGACCGACCGCAACGACGCCCGCGGCCTGGCGCAGATCCTCAGGACCGGCTGGTACAGCCGGGTCCACGTCAAGAGCCTGCACAGCCACCAAGTGCGAGCTCTGCTGGCCAGCCGCAAGGCGATCCTCAAGAAGTGCGTCGATCTCGAGAACGAGCTGCGCGGCCTGCTCAAGGTGTTCGGGATCCGCCTGCCCAGTCGGGTCGGACACGGATCGTTCGATGCCGAGCTGCGCGAGACGGTCGCCGACGACGAGATGCTCGCCTGCGCTCTGGTGCCGTTGCTGGACGCCAGGACGGTGCTCTACAAGACCTACCTGAAGCTGGACAACGCGGTCAAGGGGCTGGTCCGCGTCGATCCTCTGTGCGTCCGCCTGATGTCGATCCCTGGCGTCGGCCCGGTCACCGCATTGACGTTCAAGGCCGCGGTCGACGACCCGAGCCGCTTCAAGTCCTCGCGCACGGTGGCGGCGCACTTCGGGCTGACACCGCGGCGCTTCCAGTCCGGCGAGGTCGACAACCCGGGACACATCTCCAGAGCGGGCGACGCCGACGTTCGCTCGGCGCTCTATGTCGCCGCCCACTCGCTGCTGACCCGCAACGCCCAGTGGTCGACGTTGAAGGCCTGGGGCGTGCGACTCGCCAAGACACGAGGCCACCGCCGCGCGGTCATTGCCGTGGCCCGCAAGCTGGCCGTGATCCTGCATCGCATGTGGATCGACGGGTCGGAGTTCCGCTGGGGCGCGCCGGTGCCGAGCGACAGCGCGTGAGCGTAGATGCGCGGTCAGAACTGAACTGGAAAGGAAAGTTGAACCTGAGGTAAGAGCGTCTAGGTGTGAACGATGGTCCGGGTGAAGCCGCAAATGACTGCTGCGCTTAAAGCGCGTCCATAAGCGTGGCTCCCCGCTCCGTCCGACCAATGCGTGCAGCGTCGATCAGGTCGAGCCGACTGCGTAGAGAAGCGTGACTCACACCGAGGCGTTCTGCTTGAGGATCCCGAAGCCCAACACCAAAATGCGGATCCCTGCGCTTGACAAGTTGGCCCGATCAGAGAAGCAGCCAGTCGCGAGTCCACCCGCTACGACTGGTCCACACTGGTTGCTGTCGGTCGAATGTTTCCGGCGAACGACGGAGATCGCAGATACCTGACCGTCCGCCCCTTTCTTTGCGACTGACTGGTCTAGTCTGGAACTTGACTTCGGGATCCTCTTCAGCGGATCGGCGGGCGACTGGATGGCGACAGTGACCGGAGCGGGTGAAGCAACCTGGCCGGATCGCATCGAATGGCTGCTTGCATCAGCGCCGGAATGGTGGTTCGGGCCCACTCCAGACCTTGCCGCCGCTCCAAGGCGGCCGTTTCTAACGGTACTGGATGAGGCTGATACCGGTGAGACCCCCACTGTCTGGGCAGCCGAACATGAAGACGTCGGCCGCGAGGCCGTGAATGGCGTCGACGAGCCTGACTATCTCGCATGAGCCCATTCCGTCGGCACATTGGGTGCCACGATCATTAATTTCGCCGCGCCGCCGATCGGCTGCGATTTGACGATGCGCTTTCTTCTTCGGCCAATGAACGTTGCTTCCAATTTGAAACGGTCATGGCAAAGTGCTTTCTGAACCAGAAGGCGAAAGCGCTTGCACTTGAGAACCCGAGAAGATCTGCGAGTTCGGCGAGCGAGCGGTCGCCGTCGAGTATCTGGCGGGACGCGAGCTCAGCCCTGAGCGACTGGAGCAAGGAGAAGAAACTCACGCCCTCAGCAGAAAGACGGCGATGCAACGTTCTGCGATCTACCCCAAGGTGCTTTGCCACCTGATCCGACGTACACCTTCCGCTTGGCAGCATGGCAGCCACAACATGCCGAACGGTGTGCGTCGCGCTTTCAACCGAATCAGAAAGCGCCTGGTCCAGAAATCGACGGACATATGACGCCATGCGGTAGTCATGCCCAGGGATGCGGTTGAAGCAGAGATCCCGTGCGGCGCAGACGATGCCGTTGAAACTCGCGTTGAACTCGACGGTGACGCCGAACAGTGTCTTGTGACATGTGGCATTGCGCGGAGGTCGGTGCTCGAAGCAAACGCTTCGGGGACGCCATGTTGGCCCCAATAGCTCTTCGATGGTTCGGTATAGCACGCCCACCGCCATTTCAATCGACTGCCGTACTGGAGGTTCTGCCGGTTGGAGCAGAATCCGTTCTCGAATCAGTACAGCGTCCTCGTAGTCCTCAATGCCGGTCAACAGCGTAGCATTGATCAGGCGCATGTATCGACACAGGCTCTCCAGCGCTTGCCGCACATTTGCTGCTTCCCGCATCACAACGCTGATCGGCCCCATGTTGGACAGTCGCCGGTTCATGGCGAGTTGCAACCCGAAGTCCTCCCACACCTGCCGCCTGGGCGCTGTCCTGAAGCAACCGGCGTACTGCCGCAACACTGACAGGTGTGTCCGGGTCGAGAAAGCTGCGGGGATTCAGTCCTGCCTTGCGCAACATGCCATCTGGATTTAGTCCGTGGTGGCGCGCAAGTTCCGCGTAGCCGGCAAGGCTGGCGCTTCGGATCAGGGCGATGTGCTGCGGCATGGTTGCGTCCCAATCTAGACATTGCACGTCCCAAAGGATACATCGGAGTCGACGTTACCGAAGTACTCTTTGGATGCCGACGTTGGTTCCATGGGAGCCGACGTGCGGTGCAGGGCTGCATACCAAGAGGAGAGCCACAAGCTCACGTCCTGCGACAGCTCAAATGGAATACCATCATGACAACATCCACTGTGCTCATCGTGCCCGGCCTGCGCGACGCTGTTGCGGAGCATTGGCAAACATTGCTGGCGGAGCGTCTGCCCGATGCCCGTACGGTCCCGCCCATGGGGCGGACAAATCTTGACTGCTCCCGCCGGATCGGGGCGATCGAGCAGGCGGTGGCAGACATCGCCGGACCTGTCGTGCTGGTCGCCCACAGTGGCGGCTGCATCATGCTTGCTCACTGGGCGCTGACAACCGAATACGCGGCGCGAATCAAGGGTGCGCTTCTGGCATGCCCACCTGACTTTGAACGCCCAATGCCGGAAGGCTACCCGCCACTGTCCGCGATACAGGCCAGCGGTTGGCTCCCGGTACCGCGCCAGCGGCTACCGTTTCCAAGCCTCGTCGCGACTAGCCAGGACGATCCGCTGGGTGAGCTGCCCAGGGTTCTCGAACTCGCACTAGCCTGGGGCAGCGACACGACGGATCTGGGCAAGGTCGGCCACCTGAACCCGGCATCGGGCTACGGCCCATGGCCGATCGCCGAACAGTTGATTGCGCAGCTCGACGCAGCTCCCTGATCTCGGAGGTGCGCACTGAGTCTAAGTCGCACCGCTGACTTAGCAAACATCAGAGCAGCTCTCAACGCAAGAGCTGCCTGCTTATCCCACGCTGCAGGACCTAGCCCGATCCGACCACGCGTACTGTTCGATGGCGCAACCGCCGCAATGATTTTTCAGAAACGAAAAGAGACTATATGCACGAGAAAACGAGAGACGATATGCACAAAAATGCCAGGATGCTCGGGCGTCGCTGGGTGCTGGCGGCAGCCTTGGGGCTGGGTCGCGGCGTGCCTGCGGCGCATGCGCAGGTGAATTGGACGAGCAAGCCTCTGCGCTTGGTCGTGGGGGGGCCCGGCGGCGGTACCGCCGATGCGGTGGCGCGCGTGCTGGCTGAGGGGTTGCACCAGAAACTGGGCAGACCCGTGATTGTCGAGTCGAAGCCGGGTGCGGCTGGAGCCTTGGCAATCAACGAGCTGGTCAATAGCGGCAAGGATGGCTCGACCTTTTTGGTGATCCAGGGCGGTGCCGTCAGCGAAACGCCGCTGGCCACCAAGGTGCAGTACCAGCCGTTCAAGGATCTGAAGCCGCTGGCACAGCTCAGCCGCACAGCACTGGTGCTGGTTGCCAACAATGAATTGCCGGTCAACAACTTGCAGCAGTTGGTCGCGTATGGCAAGGCGCAGAAAGATGGCGTCCTGTTTGCTTCCTACGCGACGGGTATGCGTGCCCATACATCGGGGATGTTGCTGGGGCAACTGCTTGGCATTTCGATGACTCATGTCGGCTACAAAGGATCGCCGCCTGGGCTGACCGATCTGATGGGAGGGCCATGTGCCCTTGATGATGGATGGCTTGTTGACGTCGCTGCCGCTCATCAAGGCTGGCAGGATCAAGGCGCTGGCCGTGAACTACCCGACTCGTGTATCTGAATTGCCGAATGTGCCCACATTCAAAGAGCTGGGCTATCCGCAACTTGCAGACACTAGTGGCTGGATGGGCGTTTGGGCTAATCCCGCTGCGCCAGCCGAAGCCCAGCAAGCTATTCGTGAAGTCGCGCTGAAATTTTTCGCGCAGCCGGATACCCAGAAAAAAGTGCGTGAAATCGGCATGGAGCCTGGAAGCAATGACACACCTGAGGAGCTGATCGCCGGCCTGAAGCAGGCGTACCAAGAAACAGGCAGAGTTCCTGAAATCTATTAACTATCAGCCTGAATAAACGCTAGGAAACCGCCCCGTGGACCTCTCCCGAATTGCAAGTCGATCGATATGACGGTCGGCGCGATTCTTATCGGTAAATTAAATTACTGCTCTCTTAGGAGAGCACGTTCCATGGAGGCGCTGGCGCGCATCTGGCGCGAGTTAATAGCGAAATCGCGCAGGTGGATGATGTTGTCGCAAAATGAAAAATAGGTAGCGTGATTTGGCGAATGTTTTTTTCTGAATTGACTTAAAGTAGAAATTCTCTTCTCTGGTGCCATATTCTCGGCAAGCTTTATTAAAATACCACGAAGATTTAGATTTGGTTGTGGCAATGCTTTCTGATGCCATGTCAACCTTTGCAAGCGAAATTCGTTGATTTAATTCTTTATCGGAGACTCACAATGAACTTTCTCGACGGCCACCTATATCCCGAAAACCAGCAACCCTTGGTTATTACCGCTGCGCCATATGCGCCGGGTTATTTGCCTTCAGACTTTCCTGAGGACATCCCCGTATCCATGGAAGCACAGATCCAAAAGGCCGTGGATTGTTATAACGCAGGCGCAACCGTGCTGCATCTGCATGTGCGCGAACCGGACGGCAAGGGCAGCAAGCGCCTGTCCAAGTTCAACGAGTTGATTGCCGGCGTGCGCAAGGCCGTACCCGAGATGATTATCCAGGTGGGGGGCTCAATCAGTTTTGCGCCCGAAGGCGAGGGCGAAGCCGCCAAATGGCTGAGCGACGACACCCGCCACATGTTGGCCGAACTGGATCCCAAACCAGACCAGGTGACCGTCACCGTCAACACGACATTGATGAATGTGACCGAGCACGCCGAAGACGCGGACTACGCGGGCCTTTCGCGGGGGGTGCCAGCCTACTACAACGCATACAAGGAGATGATCGTTCCCTCCGGTCCGGGTTGGGTGGAGGAGCATATTCGCCGTCTGAGCAAGGCAGGTATCCAGAGTGCATTTCAATGCTACAACATCAACAGCTTCGAGACGGTGGAGCGGTTGATGCGCCGCGGCATCTACAAGGGCCCGCTGGTAATGAATTGGGTAGCACTCAGCGGCGGCTTTGACAAGCCCAGTGTCTATAGCCTCGCCAATATCGTTCGTGATGTGCCAGATGGAGCCATGCTGACCGTGGAAAGCAACCAGCGCAACGTGCTGCCGGTGAACATGATGGGTATCGCCATGGGCTTGCATGTGCGCTGCGGCATTGAAGACGGTGTTTGGAACCAGCAGCGCGACGGCAAGGCTAGTAGTGTGTCTCAGATCGAGCAACTGGTACGTATTTCGCGTGAGTTCGGTCGTCCTATTGCAAGCGCCAAGGAGGCACGTGAGATCTGCAAGATCGGCGTGTTCTATGACACCGTTGAGGAAACTCTGGAAGCGAACGGCTTTGCCCCCCAATCGTAAGGGCGGCACCCAGGGGTATCTGCTCAAGACGGTCTGAGGGCTCAAGTCACCATCCGATCCCGGCTGCATCATTGTTACGGGCAGAGGGAGGCAGCATGCTGGTTTTTACCAACGTGCTGCGTGCTGCCAAGCATTTGCTGTGAGAGAGCCACGGGGCATTCTTTAGCCTTGAGCAATATCTTGCATGGGAGACGGTTCGGCGGATCGTCCGCCGGGAGGTGGTCAGCATAGCGACGGAGCGTCGAAAATTCCAAACACGGCCTCGACGAGGCCCTCTGGTCGTGCGGCGCTGTCGGGCTGGCGAAAAGGGAGTTGTTCTTAGCCGTTACCACGGCATTGCTGGACACGACTGGTATGCGATCCCGCTGATCCCGTATCTCTACGCCGTCGACCATCCGCAAAAGATTCCGATTTACGCCGATGCAAAGCTGGAAGCCTTTCTTCGCAACCAATACCGCCGGAAGTATCTGCAAGACATTGCTCCCGGACGTCGACAACGGAGAAATGCCTGAGGGCCCATGGGTTCAGTTGGTAGGCTCGGCCTACGATCGGACCAGCTATGCCTTTCAGATCGAAACCAGTGCGGAGAAAGACGACGAACTGATCCGGATATTGAACGCGGCGCCGAATGCTGGCCGCTATAAGCTTCTGTCGGCTAATTGTGCCGACTTTGTGCGCGGCATCATCAACTTCTATTACCCTGGCGCGCTCCATCGCAGTGTGATCGGGGACTTGGGCGTTACGACCCCCAAGCAGATTGCCAAGTGCCTGGCGCGTTACAGCAAACATCATCCGCAGCTGCAATATCAGAGATTCATCATTCCGCAAGTGCCCGGGACGATCAAGCGCAGCAAGCCAGTGCGCGGTGTGGTCGAGTCTGCGTTCAAGGCCAAGAAGTACATGATTCCGCTGCTGATGTGGCATCCGGCAATTGTGGGCTGCTTTGCCGCGGCGTATTTCACCGGAGGCGGTTTTGATCCGGGACGCCATGCCCTGGTGTTTGATCCCAGCCGAGACTTGGAACCTCCGATGACCGCTCAACAGCGCGTCGAGTATATGAACCGGCTGGAGCAGCTCAAGCGGGGCGAAATTGAGGGAGCCGCAATCGAGGAGGCAAAGTGGCGGGAGTCGGCATTCGACGGCCGAGCCGCTACTGGATGAAGCGGGCCGCCCAGTGTTGCGTTTGCGGGTGGGCGATGTCCCGGTGCAGGTGGGACTGTCCAGGGAGAACATCCTTGAGGAGTCCGAATCGCCCGAGATTGCCCGTCAACTCGTGCTGGCGCGGCTGCGGGAAGAGTTGCGGAAGAGCCCGTCGAGGGTCGCGAATGCCGATGTAGGCAAGGATCTGAAAGCTGCTGGAAGAACTCGACTCCGTGCAGGCGGAGCGGGACCGGCTGGCCGCGGAGCGAGATGTGGTGGAACTGGGTACCGAGTCGAAACTTCCGTAATGCGGGCATTTGCACCAGCTGTGCTACACTGTGTCTGCGCTTAATACCACGGTTGTGTGGTGCGGTTCTTCTGGGTTCAGGAATTGATCTAAGGATTCCCGCCTTCAGTCTCCTCCCGTAAGTCTTCAGCGTAAATCCAGAGAAGTGACTGGCTAACACGAGTTGTTGTGCCCCCGGGCGATCCCGGCATGCACCGCGATCAATTCCACCAGACAGAAAGAAAGTACCGTTTGAAACATTTTGCAGAGTTGCCCATGTGCTCCTATTTGCAGGAGCGCCTGGCAGCGCTTCGTTTTTCCATTCCCACACCCGTGCAGGAAGCCGCCATTCCACCTGCACTCCAGGGCAAAGACGTCCTGGCTACAGCCCAGACCGGCACCGGTAAGACGCTGGCCTTCCTGCTCCCGATGCTGGAGCAATTGCTCAAGAGCAACGCGGCAGGAATCCATGCGCTTGTGCTGGTCCCGACTCGCGAACTGGCGATGCAGGTCGCGGAGCAATACAACGCCCTGCGGGGCAACAAACTTCCGGAGGCCGCGCTGGTGGTTGGAGGCCTGTCCGAGAAACAACAGATTCACTCCATCCGTCGCGGGGCGCGACTGGTGGTGGCAACGCCGGGTCGTTTGGAGGATTTCCTCGACCGGCGACTGGTCGACTTCCGCGCCCTGAGCCTGCTTGTGCTCGACGAAGCCGATCGCATGATGGACATGGGATTCATTCCCGCAGTGCGCCGCATTGTCGGAACGTTACCGAAGAACCGGCAGACCATGTGCTTCTCGGCGACGCTGGAAGCGTCGGTCGCGCACCTGGTCACCGATTACATGCGGACGCCGGTACGAGTTGCGCATCGGATCCGTCCTGAAGCCGTCAGAGAATGTACGGGTTCAGGCCTTCGAGGTTTCTGCTGGTGAGAAGCTGGATGTTTTGCAGCGACTGCTGGCCAAAGAGACCGGCCGTTGCCTGGTCTTCGCGCGCACCAAGCGCACCACCGAGAGGCTGGCCCAGCGCCTGATCCGGGATGGCTTCTCTGCGGCGATGATTCACGGTGACCGTTCGCAATCGCAGCGCACCGCCGCGCTCACGTCCTTCCAGCAGGGGCGCATCCGAGTTCTGGTTGCAACCGATCTGGCGTCACGTGGAATTCACGTGCAGGACATCGCACAAGTGATCAACTACGATCTGCCGCAGATTCCGGAGGATTTCATTCACCGGGTTGGCCGCACGGGACGCGCTGGGGGACAAGGCGTGGCCTCGACCTTGTTCGAACATCACCAGCGGGCAGACATCCGACAACTGGAGCGGGTTCTCGGGATCCGGATCGAGCTAAAAACGGCGGACACCTACCTGGCGGGCGTTCAAAGACCCGAAAGGGAAGTTCGCAAAGCGCCCCCAGGATCTGGCGCCGACGCAGCACGAGGCACCATGGTCGCCCTCCCGGGAGAGTATTTCCAGAACAGCGTCTGAGTGTAGTTCACTCGAAAGCAGACAGGCTACTGCCCAATGGTGGTAGCCTTTTGTGTTGCAGGGCAGGTCTTAGCTCTTGGGTCTTAGGTCTTAGGGTGTGATGTCGGAGGTTTGTGATAGTACTCTCCGGAGTCCTAATCTAAAGGTACGCAGCCAAAGATCCGGGACTTCACGCCGATTATGGGGAGCAATTCCTGAGACCCTGAAACGCAAGACCCAAGAGCCGAGACTTAAGACCTGAATCTTTATGAACTTTCTGCTCAGAACAGACAGCTATAAATTCACGCACTGGAAGCAGTATCCGCCGAACACCACCGCCATCTACTCCTACCTTGGAATCGCGCGGAGGCATGTTTCCGGCGACCGTGTTTTTTGGACTGCAGTATTACCTGAAAGCCTATGTGCAGGGACCGGTCTTCACGAAGCAGGACATCACTCAAGCCGATGAATTCTGCCGGCAGCATTTCGGACGCGACTTGTTCAACCGCGATGGTTGGACCCGGTTGCTGCAGAAGCATGGCGGATGCCTCCCCGTTCGCATCCGGGCGGTGCCGGAAGGATCGGTAGTATCGAACCTGAACGTTCTGGCGACCATTGAGAATACTGATCCCGATTTCCCCTGGCTGACGAACTACCTCGAAACACTGCTCCTGAAAGTCTGGTATCCCACCACGGTGGCTACCCTGTCCCGGGAGATCAAGAAGATCATCAAAGGTTTTCTCGAGCGCACAGGAGATCCTTCGCTGCTTCCGTTCAAGCTGCACGATTTCGGTTATCGCGGCGTCAGTTCGGAAGAGACGGCTGCGATTGGTGGTGCGGCCCACCTGGTGAATTTCATGGGGACGGATACGGTCGCGGGCATCATCCTGTTGCAGGACTACTATCACACCAAATCGATGCCCGGCTTCTCTATCCCAGCTTCGGAGCACTCGACCATTACCGCCTGGGGAAAGGAGCATGAACTCGACGCGTACCGGAATATGCTCACCGCTTATCCCGAGGGCTTGGTTGCCTGCGTGTCCGACAGCTACAACATCTACAACGCATGCGAAAAATTATGGGGCGAGTTGTTGAAGCCGGAGATCCAGCAGCGCAAGGGAACGCTGGTGATCCGCCCGGATTCCGGAGATCCCATTAACGTTCTGACCAGAGTGTTTGAAATTCTGGGAGAGAAATTCGGCTACGAAACCAATGCCAAAGGCTACCGCGTGCTTCCGCCGTATGTGCGGGTGATTCAGGGTGACGGCGTGAACATGTTTACGGTACAGAACATGCTTTACCAATTGGCGAAATTTCATGGATGGAGCGCGGACAACATCGCCTTTGGCATGGGGGGCGCATTGCTGCAGCAATTGAACCGCGACACGCAGAAGTTCGCGTTCAAGTGTTCGGCGGCAAAAATTGATGGACAGTGGCGGCCGGTGTTCAAGGATCCGATTACGGATCCGGGCAAGAACTCCAAACACGGGCGGCTCGCTCTAGTGCAAACCACACCAGGAACGTTTCACACGGTAGAGAACGTGGATACCTCGGCGGCCAGCGATGATCGCCTGGCGACGGTGTTTGAGAATGGTGAGATCAAGAAGGAGTATGACTTCGATTCCATTCGGCAGCGCGCCGATCTTCCAACACTTGATTCTTAGAAGGAAAACGCCCCTGCTTGGTGCCCCAGGTTCGCGCCGTTTGCTGGCTCTAACCTGGGATGCCAGCACGTACCCCAGAGTGTCCGTGCCGGTACGCTAACCCAGGTTAGCGTACCGGCACGGACGCTAACCTGGGGCACCTGATGTGCAGTTCTTTCTAAAACAGGTTCCACAGGAACTGGTTGTATACCTCGTGGTGGTACTGCACCTCGGGAGCTTTGACAAAAGTGCCCAATGCCCGCGGGCACCGGTCGGCGGCTGCCTGCTTCAAGTCCGCGTAGCGCGCCTTCACGTCTTCTCCCAACAGATCTCGTGGTCCATTTCGCTTTCCGGAAGTTATTCAGAGCGTCGTAGATGTTGTCGGGTAGGTAGCGTTCCGCCTGGCGCAGGTTCTTGATTTTGGAGGTTTCGCCGTCAATGCCGGTCTTGAAGATTGAATACATGACCATGTAGGGGCTCGCGTCCGGACTGACCGATCGAACCTCTACGCGCATGCTTTTGTCGTTGCCGATGGGGATGCGAATCATCGAGCCGCGGTCGGTCGGTGACGCCTTGATCTGGTTAGGAGCTTCGAAATGGGGATCGAGCCGGCGATAGGCATTCACGCTGGCATTGAGCAGGAGACAGATATCATTGCCGTGAGTGAGGATCCGGTCGATGAACGCGTATCCGAGCTTGCTGAGTTTCTCTTCGCCCTTGGCGTCCCAGAACAGGTTCTTGCTATTTTTGCTGATGGAAACGTTGGTATGCATGCCGCTGCCGTTTACGCCTACGACCGGCTTCGGCAGAAATGACGCGGTGAGGCCCACCTTGGTGGCTACTTCCCGGCAAATCAGCTTGTAGAGCTGAATCTGGTCGGCCGCCGCCACCACCTCGCCGTAGCCGTAGTTTATTTCGAACTGCGAAGGCGCGACTTCGGGATGGTCCTTCTCATTCTGGAAACCCATGGCGCGCTGCACTTCCGCCGTGTTGTCGATGAACGTGCGCAGCAGGTCGCCGGGTAACGAGTGATAGTAGCCACCCGTGTTGACGTATTCGAACTTCCCGCTTTCGTGGTAGTGACGCTCCGCGTCCGGCCCCTGGAACAGGAAGCCTTCAATCTCGTTGGCCGCGTTCAGGGTGTAGCCTTCCTTGTCGTAAAGCTTCTCCGCGTAGCCTTTCAGGACGCCGCGAATGTCGGCCGAGTAGGGCGTTCCGTTCTTGTCGATGACTTCGCCAAACACCATGACCTTGCCGGCGCCGAAGTAGTCGGCAGGCGCCCAGTAGAAGGCGGCCCAATCGATGCCCAGGCGCAAGTCGCTCTCACGCTGCGCGGTAAATCCGCGGATGGAGGAACCGTCAAAGGTCAGGTTGTCCCAGCTCTTGAGCAGGAACTTCTTGTCGTAGTCGAGCATGTGCAACCGGCCTTCGAGGTCGCTGAAGAGCACGGTGACGGCTTTAATGCGCTTTTCGTCGGTCAGGTACTTGAGTCGCTCTTCCTGAATCTTGTGCGCAGCAACGCGATTCTTACGCTGCTCCTTGGCCTTCAGATTCAATTCCTCCAGTTCGGAATACGAGAGCGCCAGAAAATCCCGCAGTTCGTTCGACATGAGTCTCCTTAAGTTGATGTTCGCTCTAACGGTGAGCTTGGCCGAGTGGCTATTAACGCATCAGGTTACCGTGGAGCGAGCCCCCTCGCCAATAAAAAGACCTTATTAGCCGTATCAAAGAGATTTATTCAAAGTTGCATCGAGAGTGGTGCAGATGGGTCGAAACGCAAGGTCCCTCCACTCCGCTCGGCTTTCGCCTCCGCTCCGGTCGGGATGACAGGTGGGAAAACGCAGCCTGGTTTTGACGACGGGAGTGCACTTTTGGGGGAACTTCGTGTTGTTTCGTTACGTACCTAAGATTGGCAATGATAGTCAGGCACGGCGCGCTCGGGGCGTCGACATCAAGGAGCGGAACATGGGAGACATCACAGGGCTGGCGGCAGTGGTCATGCTGTTTGCAATTCCCTTAGTGGGCATCGGTTCCTACACGTATTATCGCGTCAACAAACTGCGCACCGAAGAGCGTCTGGCGGCGATTGCCCGAGGAGTAGCGGTTCCGATGGAGCCGGAGTTGTCGCAGACGGCGCGCTCGCGCAGGGCAGGGATTTTGCTGGTATCGGGCGCCATCGGCTACGTTGCGACGTTTGCCATGATCGCACGGGTTGAGCCGGACGCCTTTATTGCCGCGTCATTCGGGGCGATTCCCTTCATGCTCGGACTGGGATTCTTCCTGGATTCAGCGCTCGTGCGGCGAGACATGCACGCGGCGTAGGTAACTAACGGCGCGGACGCTCTTGTCCGCGCCCTTTGCGGAACGCTGGCATAAGTGCCCGCTCCATACTGACGCTATTGCGGCGCGACTTCTATTTTGCAAGTTCCGTAGCCCTGGTCGGAGACCACAAAGCCTGAGCCGCCACCTCCCTGGACCAGATCCAGGTTGCCGACTTCGCAGCTGATTCCGAAGCCGCCATTGCTCCAGTGACTGGGGGTAGGCGGCATCGCTCCACAATTCTGCGAACTTCGTTCCTCTCCCTCGAGGTTGTCGCCACCCACCGTCAGTTTGACGACGCCGGAACTGGCCATGCCCCCGGATTCGGCTGAGATCTTGACCGGACCGGAGAGAGTCGAATGATCTTCGCCGCTGCATTTGGGATTCTGGAATCCGGCATTGATCTTCTGATCAAGCATGGCCGAACCCTCTCCAGCCAGAACGCCCCAGCCATTGGGATCGGGATTGAGCACGAACGTCCCAGTGATCAGCCGAGTTTCTTCGCCAAAACTGCAGCCGTCCTTGCTGCAGTCTTTGTGCGCCCTCTTGTACTTATACTCAAGGGTTCCTTTCAGGGGGCGGAAGTGACCGGGCTTAATGGGCTGATTGTGGCAGGGCACGATGCCTTTACCGGCCTCTTTGACGCGGTTCTCGGCCAATTCTTTCAGGCTTTCGTCGTTGAAGGATGAGATCGGAGATGTGATCGCGCCGAGAGGCCCCTCGACCAGATCAGTCGCCACCGAGGTCGCCAGATTCAGAAATCGCATCCCAGTCATGGCAGTGACGTCCGCGCGTGCCTGATTAACTCCATTCACGACCTGATCGCGATACTTGGGATCCTGATCGAACGCCTTTTGGGTCAGGGGATTCGTGGGATTTTCGGCGCAGTCCTGCAGTTCGGCAAGTTCATCGAGCCATGCGACGTGTTCCTGTTCTTTCTTGAATGCGTTCAGAATGTCGACCAGGCGCGAAAGCGGAGTGGGAAATTCCTGGCTGAGCTTGCCATGCTCGGCGGTCTGTTTGAGGACTTCCTTGGTGACCTCCACCGTGGTGTCGCTGGCGACGTTCATGCCCATGCTCGAGCCGCCACCCTCCTGCGCCCAAGCTGAAGGGACAAGATCGAACCATCTCGCCGTGGTTGACTGGAGCTTGCGCTGCAAGTCTGCGGGCACCACACCGTACGGCACAAAATACTGCAGGCTGATTCGGGCCTTGGCCGGGCCTTCATTCTGGACAGAAAACTTTATGTTGTAGACGCGGCGTTGCCCGCCTTGCGGCAGTTCGGCCGGCGTTGGTGTGTATTGCTGGTTGGGCGTGAGGGTGATGGTCTCGTCGCTGGTGAGATCATTGGTGAAGGACAACACGAAGTGTGCCGACGTGCTCGTCTGTCCTAAGACCTGGGCCTTGGCCTGCGTCAGGTAGTTGGCGATGCCCATCGGGATTCCCTGGCCGACCAGTTTGTACATCGCCACCTGATTCATGCCCATCGCGGCGAGAGCCGCGGGATCGAAACCGGGCGGAAGCGCGCCGGGTTGAGCGTACGGGTTAAGGGCGTTGTTCGCTTCCGCTGGAGGAATCGGCCTCGGATGGGTCTTGCGAAAGACGCGGGCTGAAAGCAGTAGAACGACCAGCAGGATGCCGGCAACGATGGAGATCTTCCTGGTCTGTGCGTTCATGGTAGTCGATGTCGGAGTGGGCGGGACGATGGCTCGCGGTCGTCCGCCCCTCACTGCTCTTTCTACTTCTTGGCACTGACTTGCGTCAGAACGGTGTTCGCGGTCTGCGTCAACAGCGGCGTAAGCACATCCTCGCCATCCGACTTTGCCTTGCCCTGCAGAGCATTCTGAACCAAAGGCGCAGTCTGCCCGGTCTGAACGAGTTGATATTGGACAGTCACGTCGTCCTTCGACTTGATCTGGCCGTTGAACCCGGCAAGCTGACTGATGGCCTGTTGCTGAGCTGCCTGTGCTGCCGCAGACGCCGCTGCCGACGCTGCGGTGGCCGCCATCGCTCCTCCCATGCCATGCGCCATCGCGCCCATCGGGGTCAAGCTGGCTGCAGTGCTGCCCATCTTCATGAACTTTCCGAAACCGCCGCCGGAGCTGTGTTTCACGGCCACGCTTGAAAACAGAACGTAGTCGCATTGCTTCTGCTGGGCTTCTGCCTGAAGTTGCATGGCGATGCGCGAGTCGAGCGCGGCAATCTCGACTGCCGGCCCGCTCATCAGGGCGACAATCGCATTGCGGATGGGCGTGCTGTAGTCCGCTCCGGCGTTATTGCCCTGGCCAAGTTGCGCGTCCGGAGGAGCAATCCCGACGCGGATCTTTCCGGCCGCTTTCGGACCGAGAGCCTGTGGGGCGGCGACTGGAGCGCTGGCAGGCTGGTTTCCGCCCATGCTCCCCATTCCTCCCATCATGCCATTGGCCATGGCTCCGCCCATGCCCATCTGTTGCGCTTGCCCCATCGCATTCTTCTGGAAAGCCATCTGCGCGGCTGGGTTCATCATCATCTGGGCCATCGGACGGGTGTCCGGCAGCATTCCCCGTTGCGGCATCGCCCCGGTTGGAGCGAGCCGCCGGCTGCTGCTGCGCGACTTGCGGCGCTACGGCAGCCGGATTCAGTTCCGCGAGCGAATTGACCTGTCGATATCCCGCGGGAATGTCAAACAGCGCGTCTTCCAGGGGTTGCTTCTGCAACTGCGAGACGCTGATGTTGACGGTGGTGGTCGATCCGTCTGGCGTCGGCATCGTGATATTTTCCGCCAACGGATAGCCGGGTTTCCCGCTTCCGCTGCGGTGGTTCACGATGGTGTCGGTGCAACCTTGCGCGTGTGGAACCGGGCGGACCGACTTGGGTCGAGCATCCTGCCAGTTCTTTGCCCAGATCCGCGTACCAGCCATCAATTTCAAAGCTCTGGTGAACCGGATTGCAGGCGTTCTGGGAGGCTTCCTGCGCGACTTTGATCTTGAGGTGGCGCGCGGTGTAGCCGAACATTGGTTTGCGTTCTCCGGTGTCTGTGATGGTGGTGGTGATGTCGATCTTGCCGCCGGTGGTTTCGGGAACAGCAGCCCCGGTCGCCAGCGCAGCGGCCCGCGCGGCTGCGGCATCCTTCGGATCATCCGCGACGATAGTAGGTTTGCGCGTTTTCGTTAGCGGTCACGGTGCGTTTGAGATCGCATTGCCGGAGCGTGACGGTGTTGCCGGTGGGTAGCTGGTTGACGTCGCGGGTTCGCGCGCCCTTGATGGAAGTATCAGTGGTCGAAACGACGTAGCCGTTTACCGAGACGTTCTTCTTGATGTGAAGATCCTCCGCCGGGGCCGTCGCAGCTAGCGCCGCCAAAAGCAGGGTTGAGAAGAGCTGTCGCAAGCAGTACCTCATAGCTAACTCCTTTTGAATGTCGATTTACGCCCGCGGAGCAGTCCAGAACCATGGGGAGGTCCCCGGCCAGCTCCCCCCATCGCACGCCAGCCAGGGTGCGACTGCTCCTCCTGTTAAGACATGCGAAAAACGGCGACAAAACTTCTCAGGAACGCGTGATTTTTTCTTTGGCCAATGGAGCAACGTCCTCGAAGGCGAATTCACCATCCAGAGCGATGGCAACTTTGGACGGCGGCTTGCGTCTGCGAAGCGGGAGAAGCTATCTTGCTTCTAACTATTGTTGTTTCAATGGCTTGACAGTCCAAGAGGAAGAGCGTTATGCTTCCGGGCCAGTGCGCCACACCCCCGGGCGCGGGGGCCGAACGCGTGCGACGCGACTCCTCGGATCAGATCACTGAACTCCTCGTTCGCTGGCGCGACGGCGATCAGGTGGCGCTCGATGCCTTAGTGCCTCTCGTCTACGACGAACTGCGTCTGATCGCACACCACTACCTGCAACGCGAGCGCTCCGACCACACTCTGCAAAGCACGGCGCTCGTGCACGAAGCCTACGTCCGGCTGATTGGTCACAGCACTCCGCAGTGGCAGGATCGAGCACATTTCTTCGGCGTGGCAGCGCGTGTTATGCGGCAGATCCTGGTGGAGTACGCGCGCAATCGGCAGGCGGCCAAACGCGGCGGCGGAGCGTGCAAGATCACATTGGAGGAAGGATTAGAGATTCCCTCGTCGCCCGACGTCGACGTGGTCCTGCTGGACGATGCGCTAAAAGATCTTGCTGCTCTCGACCCCCAGCAAAGTCAGATTGTCGAACTGCGTTTTTTCGGAGGCCTGTCGATCGCAGACACCTCGGAGGTGATGGGTATCTCACCGGCGACTGTGTCACGCGAATGGACGTCGGCGCGTGCCTGGCTGCATCGTGAAATCGCGCGGAGGGCCGACACGTGAACCCGGAGCGATGGCAGCAGGTGAAGCAGGTGTTGGACGGTGCGCTCGCGCTGGAGACGTCGGCCCAGCCCCGCTACCTCGATCAAGCCTGCCATGGAGATACCGAACTTCGGGGTGAGGTGGAAAGTCTGCTCCGCCATCACCAACTCGCAGCAACCGCGTTTCTCAAGGAACCCGCCATTCAATTGCAGAAGCGCCCTGGCAGATGCCGAATCGATTTCACCCTGGATCGGTCGCCGCGTGGGCGTCTACCAGATTCTCGAGGAGATCGGCCACGGAGGTATGGGGGCGGTGTATCGCGCTGCTCGCGTCGATGGTCAGTACGAGAAGCAGGTCGCGGTCAAACTCGTCCGCGGCGGCTATGACACTTCGTCTGTCCTGGAGCGTTTCCGCCATGAGCGCCAGATTCTGGCTACGCTCGACCATCCCAACATCGCCAGACTGCTCGACGGCGGGACGACCGAGGACGGTGTCCCTTACCTGGTCATGGAACTGATCGAAGGCGAGCCGATCGACCAGTATTGTGACGGCCACAACCTTAATGTCACGGAGCGGTTGCGGTTATTTCGCCAGGTCTGCACCGCGGTGCAGTACGCACACCAGCGTCTGGTGATCCACGGGACATCAAGCCCAGCAATATTCTGGTGACGAGCGATGGCATTCCCAAGTTGCTGGACTTCGGCATCGCCAAGATCCTCGATCCCTCCGCAAGTTCGCAAGCAACGCTCCTCAATCCGCTCACGCCCGGATACGCCAGTCCGGAACAGATTCGTGGCGAGGCCATAACAACGGCAAGTGACGTGTACTCCCTGGGAGTGGTGCTCTACCAGTTGCTGACGGGTTGCGCGCTGTTTTCAGAGGTCGCCACTCACGAAATGGCGAGGGCTGTCTGCGAAGTGGAGCCTGGACGACCCAGTACAGCGAGTCTGCGCAACGCACAAGCGGCCGGCAAGGTGCAGCAATCGGAGGGTTCTGCGGCCCGATTGCAGCGGCGCCTGGCGGGCGATCTGGACAACATTGTGCTGAAGGCGCTCCGCAAGGAACCGCAACGCAGATACGGTTCGGTCGAACAGTTTGCAGAGGATGTCCGCCGTCATCTCGAAGGGTTGCCCGTAACCGCGCGCCAGGGTTCCTGGAACTATCGCGCGGGGAAGTTTATTAAGCGCAACAAAGCCGGTGTAGCGGCCAGTTTGATGGTTGTTCTCACGCTCGTGGCTGGGATGGCGCTCACGCTGCGCGAGAAACGAATCGCGGAGCGCCGCTTCAATGATGTCCGGAAGCTTGCCAACTCGCTGATCTTCGAGGTGCACGATTCCATTCGCGATCTGCCGGGTTCGACCGAAGCACGGAAACTGCTCGTTAGCCGCGGCTTGCAATATCTCGACAGCCTCAACCAGCAGGCAAAGGGGGACGTCTCGCTTCAGGAGGAACTGGCAGCTGCCTACGAAAAAGTGGGCGATGTTCTCGGATACCCCTATGCGGCGAACCTCGGAGACCCATCTGGTGCCCTGCAGAGCTATCGCAAGGCGCTGACGATTCGCGAGAGCCTGGCGGCCGCAAAGGCCAGTGAGCCCCGGTTGCTCACTGTGACGAGCGACTACATGAGAATGGCGAACCTGCTGGAGTCAACCGGCGATCTGCGCGGAGCGCTTGCTGAAATGCGTAAGGCCCTACCCATCACTCAGCACATGGCGGCCGCAGATAACAGCGCAACCGTGGCCGATCAACTTGGTGGAAGTTACTACTTCACGGCCATGATCCTCGGCCAGATGGGAGACCGGGCCGCAGAACTGCAAACGTTCCAACAGGCGGCGTCCACTCACGAAGCTGGACTGCGCGTAGACGCCTCCAACATGAAGTTGCGCAGCCATCTGGCCGGCGACTACGCCGGAATGGCTTTTTCCTTAAAGAGGAAAGGCGATCTGGCGCAGGCAATCCCTTTGCAGGTGAAGGCAGTTCAGATTCTGGAAGAGGTGGCGCAAGCCAACCCAAATGTTGCTCCTATTCGTGAATACTTGGGAGAGGCGGTCAGCCGGTTGGCAGGCTTCCGTAGGGATCAGGGCGATGCCGCGGGCGCCTTGGAAACGTACCGGCGGGCGCACCGGATTTTTCGAGATCTGGTGACTGCAGATCCCAAGAACTCTCTCGCGAAGACCAACGTTGGGTTTGCAGCCATAGGGATTGCCAACGCATTGGTGATGTCGGGGCGGCCTGACGCGGCGTTGCCGACCCTTCAAGAGGCAATTGCGACCTTTCGACAGATGTCGCCCGAAACGGGGAACCGGTACGTCCGCACGGGACTCGCCAATGCCTATTCCGGTTTAGGCGGCGCTTACTTGGCCGGGGCGGCCGGTCAGAATCTTTCTGCCAGCGTGCGACAAAAGAAATGGAGCGAAGCGCGCTCGTGGTACGAAAAAAGTTTGGATGTGTGGGACGAGAAAGCGAAACGAGCAGAGCTCGAAGACGACGAGCGCGAAGAATCGCAGATCGTCATCGCGAAAATCGCGAAGTGCGATTCGGCTCTTCGAGCCGCCAGCCAAAGAGCGGCGAAGTGACACCCGAGCGCTGGCAACAGGTCAAACGCACGCTCGACGAGGCGATCGCCCTCGACCTTGCGCACCGCTCGCCCTATCTCGATCGCATCGGCGCGACCGATCCAGAGTTGCGCAGCGAAGTCGAGACTCTCTTGCATCACCATCTGCAGGCAGCCTCAGGATTTCTAGTGCAACCGCTGGTGGATGGCCGTTCACTCTCTGCTCAGGCAAATACCATCCGCGCAGGCATTGGCAGCCGCGTGGGTGTCTACGAACTGGTGGAGGAGATTGGCCAAGGCGGCATGGGGTCCGTATATCGCGCGGCCCGTGCCGACGGCCAATATGAAAAGCAGGTCGCCGTAAAACTTGTGCGCAGCGGGTACGACACCTCGTCGGTGTTGGAGCGCTTCCGTCAGGAGCGTCAGATCCTGGCGTCGCTCGACCATCCGAACATTGCCCGCCTGCTCGACGGGGGCACGACCGACGACGGGATCCCCTACCTCGTAATGGAGCTCATTGAAGGGATCCCGGTCGACGAATATTGCAATCAAAATGCGCTTCCGATCAACCGACGCCTGGAAATTTTCCGGCAGGTGTGTGGGGCGGTGCAGTTCGCGCATCAGCGCCTGGTGATCCATCGCGACATCAAGCCCGGCAACATTCTTGTCACTAGTGCAGGAACGCCTAAGCTCCTCGATTTCGGCATCGCCAAGATCTTTGATCCCACGAGTGCGTCCCAAGTGACGATGCTGCATCCCCTGACGCCCGAGTACGCCAGCCCGGAACAGATTCGTGGTGAACCGATCACAACCGCCACCGACGTTTACTCCCTCGGCGTGGTGCTCTATCGGCTGCTGACAGGGCAGTCACCCTACCGCATTGAAACCCGCTCGCCCGCCGAGCTGGCGCGTGCGATCACTGAGACCGAACCGCTGCGGCCAAGCATGGTAGTAGGCCAAGGCGTCGGCACAGAGCAATTCGCGAGCGACGGCCGGGAGGCAGCTGCCGAGAAACTGCGCCGGCGCCTGCTGGGTGATCTCGACAACATTGTGTTGATGGCGTTGCGCAAGGAGTCGCAGCGGCGTTATAGCTCCGTGGAACAATTCGCGGAGGACGTTCGCCGGCATCTGGAAGGCCTGCCGGTGGTGGCGCGCAAAGGGTCATGGAGCTATGGCGCCGGAAAGTTTGTAAAGCGGAACAAGGTCGCGGTTGCGGCAGTTGGTGTGGTCGTACTGGCTATTGCGGGCGGAGTCGTGGCCACCGTGTATCAGGCTCGGATTGCACAGGCGAACGCGTTGCGTGCGGAGCGGCGCTTCCATGATGTTCGAAGCCTGGCCAATTCATTGATCTTTGATGTTCATGACTCCATAAAAGATTTGCCAGGTGCCACGCCGGCGAGAAAGGTCATCGTGGACCGCGCTCTGCAATATCTGAATGTGCTTGCGCGGGAATCGGCAGGTGACGTGGGTTTGGAACGAGAACTGGCTACGGCTTACGAGAAGGTCGGCACGGTACAGGGAGACTATTTGCAGAACAACCTCGGGGACACTGAGGGCGCCCTGGCCAGTTACAAGCGTGCGCTTGCAATCCGACAACGAATCGATGTTCAAACCGCAGATTGGAACGATCACCTCGCCCTCGCCCAATCCTATCGGTTGGTTGCGCATCAACTGTGGGCCACGGGAGACCTGCAAGCAGCACGAGAGCATATCGATCAGGCGATTGCAATTTCGGAGCCCCTCAACGCCGCACGTCCCGGCAATCCGAAGCTTCTATACGAAGTTGCTTTTGATCACGAGGTCTCAGGCGAGGTTGGATACAGTGGCGACCCTCTCGAAAGCAAAAAGCTGATGGAGGACTACGACAAGGCACTGGCGGCAGACGAAAGCACGCTCAAGATTCAGCCGGACGATGTTCGCACATTGCATGGATACGCCGTCGACTTACGAAATACCGGGGATCTGCTGGAGTCAAGCGATCCGCGAGCGGCTCTGCGATATTACGAAAGAGCCCTGGAAATCAATCGCAAGCTGACGCAACGGTCGACCGAAATCCAGTATGCGCGCAGCGTTGCGATTTCCTATGGAGAGATCGCGGATGCCTATGCTGACCTTGGCGATTATGCGCGAGAGGCCGAAAATAACAGGAAGGGTCTCGAAATCTACCAGAACCTTAGCCGGGAGGACCCGAAGAATGCCCTCTTGCGGCAGGGACTTGCGATTGCCTATGTGAACACCGCGACTGCGGTGATGAAAATAGGGAACACCAAAGAGAGTCTGGGATACTCTGGCAAAGGACTCGAGATCATGCGGAGTTTGGTCGAGTCCGCTCCACCGAATGCGGTTCAGAAAAGGATATATGCCGCCATGCTGGCTGCGCGCGGCACAATCCTGATCGGTGCAGGCAAGCCCAACGCTGCAATTTCAGATTTGGACAGTGCCCGCTCCATCTACGAATCACTCGACAAGACTGGATCGGAAGACCAACAGACAAACGTGGCAGCGTGCGAGGTCGGGTTAGGGAAGGCGGCAACGGAGGCAGGGTATGATGCCCAAGCGGCCGACTATTTTGCTCGTGCGTTGACGATTGTCAAGCCACTGGTTGCAAGTACGTCCGTTGACCTGAATGCACTCTATGCTGCGGCTGATGCGTACTCGGGACTTGGCGAGCTCAGCCGGAAAAAGGCCGAGCGATCGCACCAAAGTGGAGCGCGAGGGAAATTAAACTGGACCGAGGCACGTTCGTGGTATGAACAGAGCCTGGGTACTTGGCGCCGGATCGAGCATCCCAACCGCACTTCTCCGAATGGATTCCAGGTTGGCGATCCGGCAAGCGTTGCCAAAAAGCTGAAGGCAACCGAAGCGGCCCTAGCTTCCTTGCATTCCCCCTCGTGATGATAGAAGAGCGACTGGTATTTGGGAGTAGTCGGGAGGGAGTTCGCTAAGCGTCAGGTTACAATCCCCTTGCCTTCCACAATCCGGACGTAGCGATTGATCGGCAGATTTGTGATCTTGTCGATCTGTTTGCTGGGCGCGGGCCAGTGGATCTCGAGTTCATCAATTTTGGCGGCACTGCCGATACCCAGCACCTCGCGGGGATCGTGAGACGAGAGATAACTGCCGCCGTTGTTCTTCAAGCGATAACGCTTCTTGCCGCCAGCAGTCCAGTAAATCTTCGCGCCGATCGCGTCCCGATTGCAATGCACGCCTTCTAGTTTGAGGCCGAGCCAGTTGTTTCCCTTGGCTGCCTTATTTTTCAGCAGCAGCGGTGGTCCGCCGTTGTTGCCGATCAGCACGTCGACCGCGCCGTCGTTGTCGAAGTCGCCGACCGCCAGTCCCCGGGCCGGGAAATATCGCTGAAAGGCCGGACCGGCTTGCTCGCTGACGTCATGGAGTTTGCGATCGTCGCCCTGATGGAACAGCAATAGCGGCTCTTTGTATTTCACCTGCATTGAGTAGCCGTCGATCATGTCATCGGGGTGGCCGTTGGCCAGAAACAGATCGACGGCGCCGTCGTTGTCGTAGTCGAAATACTTCAGGCCCCACCCGCTCAGCAGGCGAGTGGCCTGCGCGACGCCGTGCGCTTGTGCCACGTCACGAAACGTTTCGTCCTTGTTGTTCTGGTAGACAGAGAACATTTCGTGATCGACGTTGGCGACGAATAAATCCTGCCAGCCATCGCTGTCCAGATCGGCCGCATCGACGCCCATGCCGGAGCGCGCCTGGCCGCTCTCGCTGAATCCCACGCCCGCCTGCAGCGCGATCTCTTCCCATTTCCAGCTTGCCGCCCGGAGCCGGACCGCGATTCACGAACAGAAAATTCTGCACCGTGTCGTTGGCGACAAATAGATCCGATCCGGCCGTCGTTGTTTACGTCGGTCGCTACTACGCCCAGACCTTTGCCCAGCGCCTTGGCGATGTCGGTCCCCTTGCTGACCTCGGTGAAGGTGCCGTCTCCATTGTTGTGATAGAGGAAGCTTGCAGTCGGGTCGAAAGACGCGGGGAATGCAGTAGTAGTTCTTGCCTATTTTGTTGTCGCCGCACTCGAACTTGTGCTCGCCGGAGTAGTCGACAAAGCTGCAGACGAACAAGTCCAGCTTGCCGTCGTTGTCGTAGTCGAACCAGACTGCGCTCGTGGTCCATCCCGGCGTTGCCACGCCCGCCTTCTCGGTTACATCGGTGAAGGTTCCGTCGTGATTGTTCTTGTACAGCGTGCATTTGCCGTATGCGGTGACGAACATGTCGGGCCAGCCGTCGTTGTCGTAGTCCCCGACCGCCACTCCCATGCCAAAGGCTGCGCCGCACACGCCTGCGTTTTCCGTAACGTCGGTAAATGTGCCGTTGCGATTGTTCTTGTAGAGCGCGTTGCGCACCGGCTTGGTCGGCTTCCAGAAATCGCAGGGGCCGCTGTTGACCAGGAAAATATCCATCCAACCGTCGTTGTCGAAATCAAGAAAGGCGCAGCCCGGACCCAGAGTCTCCGGCAAATAGTGGTTCTCCGACATTGCGTTGTCGTGCACCCAGGAGATTCCGCTGGCGGAAGGCAGGCACTTCAGAAAACAGCGGCTCCGCCGGAGACTGCAGCCCCTTGCCTCCCCCAACCGCGGGTAGCACCAAACGCGGTCGCGAGCCAGAGCCATTCTCTTCTAGAGATCTTCATAAAATGATTGCCTGGAAAACGTGGCGGATAGAAGGAATACTGAGCCTTGACTCCAGGCTGTTTGGCTTGCGCTTCGGCGGTCAACTTCTCCACGATTTCTCGTTCGCGATTTCCGTCCACAGGCCGTTTCAGCCGGAAGTAGGCGATCGACAACGACACGTGCGCCTCGGTGAACTGAGGCGACTCTTTTACGATCGATTCCAGTTCGCGCCGTGGCCTCGTCGAGCCTTTCCCTCCGACAATGCAATCGCGGCAACTGATAGCGCACAGCCGAGATCGCCGGGCCGGGTCGCCAGCGCTCGTGTCAAAATACTGCTTGGCCTCGTCGTACTTCTGTTCCTGGCGAAGCATCGCTCCGATCTGAAGGTTCGACTCGAAATTGTACGGATCGATGCGCCAGTTCCGCCTTGAACTCCCTCAGTGCCTCCTCAGGCCCGCCCGTGACCTGCAAAGTGTGCGCGTACAGGACGTGAACTCCGGGAAGGTTCGGATTGAGCGCGAGGGCCTTGGCGAGTTCGTCGCGCGCGCCCGCGAAATCGGCAGCTTGTATTTTGGCGGTGCCCAGCATTAGGTGCGCTTCCGCGGAATCGCCGTTGCGCAGAATGCGATCCACCAGCACTTGCCCTTGCGAGGCTTGTCTCGCGGATCAGCGCCGTCCCCAGCAGGTAAGCGACGGCAAGATCATCGCGGATGTTTTTTTTCTTCGGGCTCCAGAACACGGATCACATCCTTGTTCTGCCCCATGCGAAAGTAGCAGTCGGCGAGCAGAAGGGTGGCCTGGCTGTTATCGGGAGCTTCCTTATGCACTCGCACTAACTCATCAACCGCGTCTCCAATTCGCCCCATCTTGTAGTAGGCCAAAGCGAGGTTGAGGCGGACCCCAGGAAGCGATGGCGATTGCTTGAGCGCGATCTTGTACTCGCGAATGGCTTCTTCAAATTGTCCGAGACCTGCGAGCGAGGCGCCGAGATTGGAGTGGATCGCGGTAGCTTCGGGATGCAACTTCAAGAATTCTCGATAGCCTTTCGCGGCACCCTCGAGATCCCCCGCTTGCTGCTTCGCGATGGCGTCATTAATCAGCCCTTGGGGAGACTCGCCCGTCTGCGCCCAAACCGTGGCCACCAAAACTAGGAAGAACAGGAAGAAGGATCTCCGCATACCGGGTTACTGGGCCCCATGGGCCACACGCGACATCTTGTCGGGGCTGATCGAGGCTTTGCGGAGCGCCGCCTCCAGTCCTTCGGGACGGAAGTCTTGCTCACCCAAGGCCGTGCTGAAGAGGATTTTTCCTCGTTTGTCGACCAGGTAGGCCTTGCTGGGCCACGCCGCGTAAGCCTTTTCAGCCGCTCCATTCATGCTATCAAGAAGCGCGGGAAACTCGATGCGCAATTTGCGCACGCACATGGTCGCGTGGTCCTGACGCTCATTCATGTTTGCAGCGGGTGGCAGTACAACGCCTTCGCGCTGGTTGCGCGTGCTCTGCCCAGTCTGTGGTTGAGTGAGCTTCGCGAATGTAAATCAAGTAGAAGGGAAGCCGGTCCTTATATTCGGGATAGAGTTTGTTCAGGGCGTCGGCGGCGCCACGAAAATTTGGGCATGTGTAGCTGCCAAATACCAGGAGCACCGGACCCTCTCGGCGCAGTTGTGCCAGCGTTACTTTCTCGTCGGATCCAATCTTCGTGACCGTGAAGTCGGGCGCCAAATCTCCGGTGCTGGGTCCGGTGCTGGCAGGTGCCTGTTTAGGCTCGAGGGAGGCCACCAGCTTCTTCTCTCGAGCAGCATCGGCGCTAAGATGCAGCTTCTCGTACACAGCGGACAGCTTCTGGTGCACCGTTGGGGACTGCGGCCATTTCTTGTCCGAAGCCAGCAGTTCCTGTTTTGCTTCCTGGAGTTTCCCCTCACCGATTTGCAGATCCGCCAAGGCGAGGTTTGCTTCCAGCGAGTCCGGACGCACCTGCAAAGCGTGTCGCACCAGGGGATCTGCTTCGCTCCACTTGGACCGGGCCAAAAGTATTTGCGCGAGATAAAGATTGGATTCGAAGTGGTTCGGGTCCGACTCCAGTTCCTTGCGAAATGCCTCCGACGCTGCATCAGGATCACCCGTATTCAACAGCGCCTGTCCGTAGAGTCCTTGAAGCCCCGGCAGGCTCGGATTCAACTCAATCGCGCCTGCGAGTTGCTTCACCGCCGCATGGGAAGTCACCAGCCGCAAACATCTGGCTTCCCATGAGCAACCGCGCCTCGGCAGAATCGCCCTTGCGGAGAATCTGGTCGACGCGCTTCTGGCCTTCCTCGACTTGCCCGTCACGAATCAGCGCCATGCCCATTAGATAGGCGATCGCGGGATCGTCCGATTGTTGGGCTTCCACAGGCTTCAGCAGCGATATCACGTTTCTGTTCTGCCCCATCCGCAGTTGGCAGTCTGCTAACAGCAGGACAGCCTGCGAATTGTCAGGCGCCAGATCGTGAGCCTTGGAAAATTCCTGGGCAGCTTCGGCAATGCGTCCTGACTTGTAGTATGCGAGTCCGAGGTTGAGGACGATACCTGGGTTTTTTGCATCGAGCGCTTGGGCCTTCTTGTACTCCACGATGGCTTCATCGTAGCGCCCCAGATGCGCCAACAGGACGCCCAGGTTAGCCTGCACCGCCACTTCGTTGGGACGTTCGGACAGAAATGCACGATATCCGCGCACCGCACCCTCGAGGTCGCCGCTCTGCTGCAACTCCATGGCGTGTCGGAGAGCATCCTCCGGCGTGGACGACTGGCCGGAGAGCACTCCCAGCAGCAGAAACGAGGTGAGGAAAGCTCGAAACATCGACTTAAGTTGGATACCTGAGACACAAAAATGGGATGGCCGAAGCCATCCCATTCTAAGCTGCACAACGTTCTGCTCCGCCTAGAAGTAGAACTTCACGGCGAATTCAAGCACGCGATTGCCTTGCTTTGACGGTGGTCTTTCCGAAGTTCGCGATTGGTCTGAGTGAATCGCCTGTGTGATCGGATCCTGCGTGAACTTCAGGGTCAGGTTGCCGGTTCCGTGGAACGACCACAGCGGATGGTTCAGGAAGTTGTAAGCCTGAATCCGGAACTGCAGCCTCTTCGACTCCGTGATCTGGAAGTTCTTGAACATCGCCAGATCGGAGTTGAAATAACCCGGTCCGTAGGCCACCGGCAGAAGAGTCGGTCCGTTCTGGCCGACCGCGGTCGGCGCGGCAAAGCAAGTCGCCGTTGACGATACTGATGCGAACCCAATCCCGACTTTGGATCGCAGGTCACGATGGGGTTGAGTTGCACCGCATTGGTTCCCAGAATGGACTGATTGTTGATCGGAATGCCATGTGGGATCTCGGCACGATCGGAACCCGGAATAATGGCACTGTCGTTTGCAGGTCTTGGCAAGGATCGACGCCGAGGGGTTCGCGGATTGGCGACATGTTGAAGTTGGTGCTGGAATTGTAGCCGCCAGCGTAGGTGAGGTTGGCGCCACTCTGCAATTGGGTAATGCCAGAGATCTGCCAGCCCGCTCGTAAGGCCCGCCAAGAACGCCGTGTGCGTGCAGCGGGTTGCCGATGTCGACTGAATAGGCAATGTTGAACAGTTGCCGGCGGTCGTCGGCTGGACACCGTAGTTGCTGCGCCAGGTTGAACGGGTTCAAACTGACGGATGGACCATTGGCAGGGTTGCGCAGGCTGAACGATACCCAATGCCTTTGGCAGGTGTAGTTCGCCTGGATCGTGTAGCGGCCCGCTGGCGGCCCCACGTGAGCTGCAGTCGCGTTGTAGTTGCGTAGATGTTGTTCGTATGCTGGTTCAGGTCCCTAGCCATCCCTGCAAACGGTCGTTAAGGATCGGTAGAACTTCGCGTCAGCGGATTCGGTTGACTCGCGGTCGGCAACATCGCTCCGAGCGGAACCAGGTTGATGTTGCTGCCTGCTCCGCCGACGCTGGACAGATCTCGGCTGCGGTTTCCAACGTATGCAACTTCCAGCAAGCTCTTGCCATGGTGTCCGTTGTGCGACTGTGAAGCTCCAGCTGTCGGTGTATGGCTGCTTGTCATCCTTGGAATCGACTGCGGCACGGCGATGCGGGTGAAGCGGCCACGTTGATGCAGGATAGGTACTTGGCGAACAGCGGCGACCCGCCCGATGGATTCGTCGGGCAGCCCGCCCCTCCGACCCAGTTGTTGGGACTCAGATTGGCCTGAGTCGCGACACCGGCTGAGGCATCCAAACCGTTCGTGAACTGACCGGAGTGGTAGTAGAAACGTCCCCAGCCGCCGCGCAGCACGGTGTTGCCGGTTCCGAACATGTCATAGGCTGCTCCGAAACGGGGCTGGTAGAACAGGGCTCTGGTTGGGAAGCCCAGCCGATTGGAACCGACTTGTCCTTCGCGTGCCATACGAAACCGCAGAAAATTGGGCGATGGCGCGCAAGCTGGGATTGTACAGCGACGGGTTGAAGATCGAATACCCGAAGCCCTCGTCGATCGGTCCAGGGCGTGAAGTGGGTCATGCGCAGGCCGAATTCTAGAGTCAGTCTCTTCGTAGCCTTCCACGAATCCTGGCCGAAGAACTCCAGCGTGTTGTAGGAAATATCGTTGAGGCGGTTGAAATTGGCTTCGTTGTAGCTCGTCATGTTTCCGGTCATCATGTCGGCATACTCGTTTCCGTAAGTCTGAAGTGGTTGCTGCGAGCACGGAACTGCATGTAGCCATTGGTGTTGTTGTTGGCCGGCTGGGCATTGCGAATCCACTCATAGAAGAAGCCGGCCTTAAGGTGTGGTTCTTAACAACCTTGGTGACGGTGTCGCTGACGCTGGGCATCCACTTGTTGGCATAGAGGCCTGCCGACGCGCCACCCGCTTCAAACCCACCGGGATTGAACACCAGCGCAGCTTCACTGGCGCCAAAGTCGCCGAACGACGGAATCTGAGCAACGTCCGTTGCTGCGAACAGACCGGCGTAGGTGTAGCCAACCGTGGCTTCGGTCAACCTTCTTGGGATCGGCAAACACGTTGGGGAAGCCGATGAACGGTAGTAAGCCATGACGTTTCATTCGTCATGGTCGGGCTGAAGACGTGCGTAATCGTTCCGGTCCACGAGTCTGACTTGTTCTTTCCCTGAATCGCTGTCGGATAAGGAACCTGGTCGCCATTCCGCCACCACAGACCTACCGGGAACAGCTGCACTTCGCGCTGGTAGTTGTAGCGAACGAACACCTTCGTATTGTCGCTGACGTTGTAGTCCACGCGAGTCGTCCATTGCCGGTTGTTCTGGTTGAAGATTTGAGACTGTACGTAGTTGTAGCCGCCGGTGGCATTGGGATCGGCGTTCGGCGCGGGATACAGCGTTCATCAAGCGCCTGCATGTTGGGATCAATGCAACGGTCTGTCCGGCAGTGGTGCAGGCTGGGATCTGGTACCCCGGGAAGTCGGTTGTGCTGACTTGTCCCAGGGGGATTGCCGGATGCAGTCTTTGGTGCCCAACTTGGCCATTTCTGCTGGGCGAGAAGTCGCCGTTGATCATGCCGTCGGTTGGGACCGTGGCTCTGCAGCAGGCCGGTGTCGAGCGTCTGGTAGAAGTACTCGAATCCCGTCAAAGAAGAAGAGCTTGTTGCGACTCTTGTTGAAGTTCGTTCCGGGGATGATTACCGGACCGCCCAATGATGCCGCCGGGATAGTAGATAAGAGTTGGCTGGCTGCTTGACGCCGCTGAAGCCGTTCAGCCAATCGTTCGCATTCAGGGCGTGATTTCGGGCCGAGAAGAATCCGCTGCCGTGGAAAGACTGTCCGCCGGCCTTGGTCACCGAAGTGATCAGAATCGGGACCCTTCTGGTTTTCAGCACTGAAGTTCGAAGTGAGAACCTTGAACTCCTGCAGGAAATCGGAGTTCGGGTTGACCGGCGTGTCGCAGTTGCAGCCCGGATCGGAGACGTGCGCGCCGTCGGCCGTGATGTCCAGCGAATTGTTCGTCGGCAGGCCGTTGTACGAGAAGTTGTTGTTCAGCGGGACTCTGGCTGCCGGAGTCGCCGTTGGCATTGATGCCGATGGTCTGTCCGCTGTAGCTGGCTTTGTTGCTCGGTTCCGTTGTTGATGCCGAACCCCGGCACGATCTTGATGTACTCGGCGGCGTTGCTGCCCACCTGGGTGAAGTTCTGCAATTCCTTCGTCGTCAAGCGTAAATGACTTTTCGCCCGAGTCCACAGTGGCGACCGCGAAGTCCTGGTCGGCGGTGACTTCGACGGTCTGTGTGGTGCTGCCCACTACCAACGTGACATTGTTATTGCGCCGTCTCGCCACCACCCATGCGGATGTCGGTCGCCTTGTAGGTCTGGAAGCCTTGCGCTTCCACGGTCAGTTCGTATGAGCCGACCGGAACCGAAGCAACGTGAAGTAGCCGTCGCTATTGGTCGTCGTCTCGCGCGCCGATCCGGACGCCGCGTCCTTCAAGGTCACCTTGGCGCCGCTCACCAGCGCACCCGATGGGTCGGAGACCACACCGGTCAGAGTTGCGAAAATTCCTTGTCCCCAAGCGCTCACGCCCAGTAGCGCAAACAAGCACAGCACGACTGCCAGCTTCGACATCTTCGACATAGTGTTTATCCTCGAAATCTCGCCCTTGATTTGAAATGACACTCAGACTGCGATCTCTAAGCCATTCTCAGAGGGGATCGCGTCATGCGCCGATGAGTGCAGCCCCACAGCCGCCTAATCGGTTTTTCGGATGGCGCAATACTACTTTTCTACTATCCCGAGCCCGCGTGGATTAGGCCGCATATCACTAGGGGTTGTCAAGCGAAAAATCGTTATTCTAAGCAGCTTTCGCGAATGTAAGGCCATAGGCACTATGGGGATCCGTAGGGCAAGGATATGAGGATTGGGAAGTTACCGAATTCCATAGGTTCTAGCGATGTGGAATGCTGGCCAACCCTTTGAAACGGATGAGCAGATGCCGCCGCGAGAGGTGAATTACAACACCAGCAGGCTACGAAGGTTGGTAGAAGTTGGGACCTGATGCCAAAGACCGCTCCAGTAACTTTTACGTGACTTGCTACTTCGAACCACCGGAGTTAAGGCCTCATTTCCATACAAGCGTCGCCAGGGAATCACCCTCGAGGGCTAGTTCTGTTGCCAGGCCGCCCAGCCGGAGAGTCAACGAACGAGCTGGGCCTCCGTTCGTTACGATCAGCACTCTTTTGCCATCAGGATTTTCGCAGGCAACGTGATCCAGCTTTGCGACCGTACCCTCGGACTCGAATCGTTCTGCATTGCGGCGGATCGCCCGGGCAAAGTGAGCGAATGCCCAATACTGACCGCTGCGCGTGATCTCTTTAGTCTTCGAGTGGACCGTAACCAATCCTCCGCAGGAAAATGGACCGATATTCGGACGACCTTGCTCATCCAGCACCAGGTTCCATCCGGTGGCCGACTGACACCAATTGCGCAGAGCCTCTGTAAAAGTCTTACCCCATACAGCCCAGTCCGTGGCGTAGGTGGGACTCGTGTAGTCTGGACCGCCTTCTGTCCAATACATCTCCGCGTCAGGGTGCGCATCGTGCGCTTTTGACATCATGTCGGCGGTGCCGGCGTAGCCATGCCAGGCGATCGCGTTGCAGAACTTGCGCACGTCCGGATCATCAAGAGAGCAAATCACGCGCCCCCATAAATTGTAGTTGTGATCCAGAAGCCATATCTTGGTCGGCAGGCCGCTCGTCTTTTAGGGCCGGTCCGAGGTGCGCTTTCACAAATTCGATCTCGTATTCCTGTCCCCACAAGCAAGCAGGCATGCGGCCGTCCTGGTCAGTGTCGACTTCATTCTGGGAAGTAATTGCCTGGATGGGCACGCCTTCGCCTGCGTAGGCTTTCAGGAATTTCACGAAATACTGCGCGTAGCTGGCGAAGTGCCGCTTGCGCATCGAGCCCCCGAGCATTGAGCCGTTCGGCTTCATCCAACCTGGTGGACTCCAGGGCGACGAGAACAAAAACAGATCGGGATTTATTTTTCGAGCTTCCCGCAAGGTGGGTAAGACGTATGCGCGATCGTGCTCGATCGAGAAACGTTTAAGGTCGGGATCAGGTTCCCCTTCGTCAAAGCTGAACACCTCGGTCGAGTAATCGCTGGAACCGATACAGGTGCGGCAGACATTCAGACCCAGTTCCGAGGGATGAAATAGTTCATGAAGAAGCCGCTCGCGTGCGTCAGAAGCGAGCTGGCTGAAGAGGAAGCAGGAGGCGTCGGTAAAGGCGGCTCCGAAACCGAGAATTTTCTGAAATCTCTTCTTGGGATTCAGAGTGATTGTTTCACGCGTAGCCGTGCCAGTCGACACGTTTCCAGGAGAGCGACGCCGTCTGCGCAAAGCGCTGCTTCTCATTCGTAACCCACACCGAGATCTCGCCGGGGTTCGAAGTCGTCATCAAAAGAGCCCAAAGTGGGGAGCCCTTCTACCGTCGCGGAACCCGCCACTCCCGCCGCGGAAAGCTTCAGGAAATCTCGTCTCGTACGATAAGTAGGCATTCTATTTTCTCGCTTCGACATGCACAGAAGTTTGTGGACCAGAATCTCATGTATGTCAACTCAACTTATGGCCGCTTTCAACGGCCAAGTCAAACTTGTCACGCTTGTGTGTGATCTGGCCCGCTGCACATGGTCTGCGCGTCCCTGGAAATTCCGGCGAGTACCCCGTTCCACGAATCGTCAGCGGGCAGACCGCAACTTTCCCCAACAGTGGGAGTCTGACGAATGGGAGGCGCTCGCTGCCGATGGCTATCCTGCCGGCGGTTGGGACAGTAGCGGTATCATCCCTGAGCCGCGTCTGGGATTTGCCTACCAATTAACCGACGACCACAAAACCGTGCTGCGTGCCGGTCGCGGGCTTTTTCTTCTGCCGCTTTGACAAGCCCTACCGAGAATTCTCTTCAGTGGACCGTTTGTTGGCTGCGAAACCGACTTGAAGACACCCCTCAGCCACACAACCTAGAGTTCTCACATCCGGTAAACAATGTAGGGAGGGGTAAGGACGGCTGTATGCCAATGTGGATATCAACAGTGGTACATTACGGTTTCGTCGAATGTAACTTCTAAATTTTTCTCAGCCAAGAATTGGAGTGGAGTACCGTGCCCGCAAGCGCGCCTGCGTCTGCACGCCGTTCGCCTTCGCCTTGCGGTCTTTGACCATGAGCCCAATCAACCAGTCCAACGGTTCAGGCCGTCGCAGCCTGCCGAAAGCACCCACAGGCATCCAGGGACTCGACGAAATTACCGGCGGCGGTTTGCCGCGCGGACGGCCCACGCTCATCTGCGGCAGTGCCGGTGTGGCAAGACATTACTGGCCATGGAGTTTCTGGTTCGCGGCGCCATGGAGTACAACGAGCCCGGGGTATTCATGGCATTCGAGGAGACTGCGGAGGAGCTGACGCAAAACGTTCGCTCGCTCGGTTTCGATCTGGATGAGCTGCGTCAAGAAAAGAAGCTGGTCCTCGATTTCGTTCGCATCGAGCGCAGCGAGATCGACGAAACTGGCGACTACGATCTGGAGGGCCTCTTCATCCGCCTCGGACACCGCCATCGACGCCATCGGCGCGAAGCGCGTGGTGCTGGACACAATCGAAACTCTGTTTTGCCGGTTTGCAGAATGAGGGCATTCTGCGAGCCGAATTGCGCCGCCTGTTTCGCTGGCTCAAAGACAGAGGGCGTCACTGCGGTTATCACCGCCGAGCGCGGCGAAGGCGCCCTGACGCGCCACGGACTGGAGGAATACGTTTCCGATTGCGTCATCCTGCTCGATCACCGGGTGACCGACCAGGTTTCCACACGCCGCCTGCGGATCGTGAAGTATCGCGGAACGACTCACGGCACCAACGAATATCCGTTTCTGATCGACGAAGACGGCTTCAGTGTCCTGCCGGTCACGTCTCTGGGATTGCAGCACAAGGTCAGCGACGAACGAATTTCGAGCGGCGTTCCCCGCCTGGATACGATGCTGGGCGGCGAGGGATTCTACCGCGGCACCACGATTCTGGTTTCCGGCACGGCGGGAACAGGCAAGACCAGTCTGGCCGCGCAGCTTCGTCGATGCCGCTTGCCGGCGCGGCGAGCGCTGCCTGTACTTCTCGTTCGAGGAATCGCCGGATCAGCTCATTCGCAATATGCGATCGATCGGCATGAACCTGGGGAACTGGGTCAAGAAGGGTCTGCTGCAGTTTCATTCCAGCCGGGCTACGTTCTACGGACTGGAAATGCACCTGGCGATCATTCACAAGATGGTCGAGCGACTTCGAACCGAAGGTGGTGGTGCTCGATCCCATCGGCAGCCTGATTCAGGCGGGCAACCAGCGCGACGCGCAACATCATGTTGATTCGCCTGATCGACTTCCTGAAGATGCGAGAGATGACCGCCTTCTTTACCAATCTGACCTCCGGGGGAGAGGCGTTGGAAAGAACGGACGTGGGTATATCGTCCCTCGTGGACAGCTGGCTGTTGGTGCGTGACATTGAATTGAATGGTGAGCGCAACCGGGCGCTGTACGTGCTGAAATCGCGGGGCATGGCGCACTCCAACCAGATTCGCGAATTCCTGTCTCACCCATCGGGGAGTGGATTTGCTGGATGTCTATGTGGGGCCGGAGGGCGTGCTCACCGGGTCATCCCGCGTGTCGCAGGAAAACCGGGAAAGGGCGGAGTCCCAGGCGCGCCAGCAGGAGGCGGAGCGCAAGCGGCGGGAACTGGTCCGTAAGCGTGAAGTCCTCGCCGCGCGCATCATGGCGCTCAAGAAAGAGTTTGAATCGGAGGAAGAGGAGGCGGGTGTGCTGGCGACGGAAGAAGCAACCCGAGAGAAGACTATCCATGAGGGGCGCGAGGCCATGGCGCGCAGCCGTTCTGCGGACGGGGATCAGGTGCCGACTCGCCTCCAAAGGACGATCAGGAGTCGACAATGAAAAAGTCTCGGCAACGCGTCGCACAACAGCCCCTTTCCCTCGAGCATTTGGCCCGGAAGAAGGGGCCCGCGACGAGCGATATCTGGGAACTCCGTTTGTACGTCGCGGGACAGAGTCCCCGGTCAGTGGCGGCGTTTTCCAATCTGAAAAAAATCTGCGAGGAGCATCTACCCGGGCGGTACACTATCGAGGTAGTGGACCTGGTCAAGCACCCGCAGTTAGCCGCCGGTGACCAGATCGTTGCCATCCCCACACTAGTCCGAAAGTTACCTCAACCGCTACGCAAGATCGTGGGAGATTTGCGCGATACGCAACGTGCCTTGGTGGGCTTACAACTACGGCAAGTTCCACCGGAAAACGGGACGATTTAGCCTTCCCACCTGCCAAGCGATTTCCTGGAGAGATTCCGATGAAGCGCCAAAGATTCAGTACGAACCTTCGATCAATGCAGGAAGCGGAAGACACGCTGCGTGCCATCCAGCAGGGGGCGGTCGACGCCTTCGTGGTCGAGGAACCGGAGGGCCACCGAGTCTACACCCTCGAGGGATCCGATCTTCCTTACAGTGTGCTCGTCGAAAGGATGCAGCAAGGCGCGGCTATGCTCAACGACCGTGGGGAGGTGATCTACTGCAACCTGAGCCTGGCCCAGTTGTTAGGTGTGCCCCGGGAAGCGGTCATTGGTTTGCCTCTGCAAAATCTCATTTCGGTGGACGATCACGCGGCATGCCAGGACTTAATCCGGGAGATGCAGATCGGCTCCCGCGAAGGCGAGATGCGTTTGCGACGAGCGGACGGCGCCTTGGTGTCGGCCAGGTTCTCTTTCAACCCCTTGTCGCGGGACAAATCGGCTACCGGTGTTTTGGTTACGGACCTGACCTCCCAGAAGCAATTGGAGGAACTCGCATTCCGGCTGCAGCGAATGCAGGACGAAGAGCGCCGCCGCATTGCCCGGGAACTGCACGACAGCGTGGGCCAGTTGTTGGCGGCGATTGGTATGAATATTTCCACGCTCAAGACCGAAGCACACAAACTGAATCCCGAAACGGCCAAACTAGTCTACGAGAACGAAGGTTTGGTCAACCAGATGAGCGAGGAAATTCGCACTATCTCTCACCTTTTGCATCCTCCACTGCTGGACGAAGTAGGTCTGCCTTCGGCTCTCCGCTGGTACACCGACGGGTTCTCACAGCGAAGCAAAATCCAGACGAGTCTGGAGGTGCCGGAGACCATCGAGCGCCTGCCGGAAGAGATGGAAATTGCGATCTTCCGCGCCGTGCAGGAGTGCTTGACAAATGTTCACCGTCACTCCGGTAGTTCGACCTGCAGTGTGAGAATCGTTACGGCCACCGACCGGTTACTGGTTGAGGTCAAAGATCAGGGGTGCGGCATTCCACAAGAGAGACTCGCGACCCTGACATACTCGGGAGGAGTCGGGTTTCGGGGGCTGCGCGAACGGCTGCGTCGGCTGGGTGGTACCCTGGATATCTCGGCGGACAGGAGCGGCACCACCGTCACGGCGACCCTTCCCCTTCCATCCAAAAGCAAACCCTCTTCGGATGCGGCTTAGTTCCGGAAACCGCTCGGCAGGCAAGCCGAAATGTTCCTAGTTGCTACCGAGTGATTGTTTGGCGGGCTGGCTCCATCGAGGCTGCCGTTCATTGATTTCCCGGATGGGCGAGGTGACGATGGGGGTGCGGTAAGCCGGATGGTGAAATTCCAGCCGCATCCCGCGCCCAACGTAGCGCACCTTTAGCATGGTGCCTCCCCAGGTTGATCCGGCGATCGCTACCGGTACTGGCTGAGGACAAAACTCGGGATGCCCCCAGATCAGCGCTTGGTTGTCACCGAGAAACACGGCCGTATAGCAGTGATGTTGGGTATGAATCTGGAGGATAGTGCGGGGCGGCAACTGGCTGAGGAATACGCCGCCTTCGATCTCGGACTGCACAATATTGTGGTTGACTTCATCGCCGAGGTTGGCGTGCGGCTGGAACGTCTCGACTTGCAGGTCCTGATCCACAGGTTACGGTTTTCCCAAACCAATAGACGTTCGCATTATTCACCGGTAAGCCCCGGAAGGGAAGCATTTTCAGGTGAATCGACCGGTCGGAACCGCGGCAGCCGGTACGGTTCCCTCTGCGGTTCAGGACCGACCTTTCGTTTCTTAGCTTTCCCGCATGACAGTAGACGCCGCCAGAATCCCTGCCGCTAATTCCAGCTCGTGCAGATCCTCCCGGCTGAAGTCCGCCCCTGCGAAGTTCGCCTCGGAGCCCTTGCGCGAAATCTGGATGACACCCAACACCTTGGCATTTTCGTCAATCACGGGAGCCGACATCAGCTTCTGAATCGGCAAAGGCTCACTGGTATCGATCCCCTCCGAAATGCCCAGCTTTATCGTCTCGAAAACGCTGGCGTGCTTTACGCGCGCAAAATTGTTGAAAATCTCCGGCTTCTTACTGATCGCTGTGTGCGCGGCGATGGAAGAACTGGAAATCGGAATCGATCCGGCACTGCGTAGTTCGTCGGGATAAATGAAGTTCAGCAGGCCGCGGTTGAGGCGCAGAATCGCGACTTCTGTCTGCTGCACCTCGAACATCTTGGCCAGTACGCCACACACCTGGCGTGGCGACACATCCTGATCGACCAACGCCTCGAGGGGCGACAAATCTGGCAGCATTCCCGAATTCTTTGGGGCAGAGAGAAATTGGGAGCTCATGTTCTTCTTGCCTCGCATTCCAAAAGCACCGAGACATTCCCCGCAGCTTTAGCGCCACACGCATGGCACAACCGTGCTATGTGCAGGTGTCGGTTAAGTCGCCTGTTTTCAATAAACGCCAAGCGCAGGTCCAGTCGCTGACCAAGACTACTCAGGCTGGAGTGCTGTCAAAGCACAACATTCTTGACAGTTTTTGTCGCTTTCGTCGGATCGGACGTATCGATGGTTGGCCGCCGGTTCTCATGATTAGAATCTGCGGTTCGAGGGCTTGGAGACTTTCTCACGGGGCTTGTGGAGGAACCACGACAGCCTTCATGACGATGGCGGCGCCCACGAGCACCATCGATGCTGCGTTTGCCACAATGACGGCAGGGGCGTGCAGCAGGATCCCGTAAGCCAGCCAAAGCGCCAGCCCAAACAGGTAGACCGAAAGCATCGCGTAGGAAAGGTCGCGCCCTCCTTGCTTGCGGATCTTTGTCAACTGAGGGATGAAGGAGAGCGTTGTACACGCTGCGGCGACGAATCCGATACTCTCAACCACATTGACTTGCATCTTCGATCCTTGGTGTCCTAGTTACAGAACCTTCTGATCTCTCAGGTCCCTATTTCTGATGTTCTCATGATCGAGCTCCAGGCGGAGAGTCAACGCCCAGTAATTCAGTGTGCATTTGTCGCAGATCTCAACCACATCCGGGCGCTCGTCCATCAGGATGGTTTGCAGCTTGCCGCCGGCAAAGTGATGCGCTCGTCTTCCCTTCGAGGACAGACATTCATGGAAACGTCGTGCTCGAGGCGCTCGCTTCCGGAGTCCCTGCGATTCGTACCGACAACGGCGGGCCGCGCTTTATCATCCGTCACGGGGAAAACGGCTTCGTGGCCGGTGATCTTGCCGGTTTTGTTTCACGCCTGCAATGGCTGATTCAAAATCCTGCCTAAGTGACGGCCATGCGGGTGGCGGCGCGTGTGCATGCTTTGTCCGCTTCGTGGGACAATGTCCTTTGAAGCAGTCTACGCCGGCTATGAAAGAGGACTCCGGAGCGGGAGCGCGGCTGGCAAGAAAGTTCGTATATGGCCGACGAATGGCGTTTGCGCCGGTGCAACACCCCTCGGATGAAGGATAGGCAGTTATTCAACGGCGATTGTTTAATATAAATATAGTGGAGACCGTGTCGGAATCAACGAGAGTCACACCAATGAATCGAGTCTTTGTCGTTGTAGGATTTCTGCGCCGGCTGATTGTCTTAACGCTTTTGCTCGTTCTGCCGCTCTTCGCGCAGCAGGAAGAAAAGGCAACTCAATCGCTGACCGCGCACGAGATTGTCAGCAATCTGGAACAGCGAAACCAGGCCCGCGCAAAAGCTCTACATCGTTTTGAGGGCACCCGGGTCTACAGCCTGCACTACCGCGGTTTCCCCCACGGCTATGATGCCGAAATGGTGGTCAATCTCACCTACCAGTCGCCGGCCAGCAAAGAATTCACGGTTGTCTCGCAATCTGGACCGAAGTTCATTATCGAGAGAGTCTTCAAGAAAATGCTTGAGAGCGAGAAAGAAGCGGGGAAGGATCAGAGCCGCACTGCCCTCACCGAGGAGAATTACGAATTCGCCCTGGTGGGCCGCGAAGAAGATTCTGAGGGGGGGCGGTACATTCTCTCCGTGACCCCGAAATCGAAGAATAAGTTTCTTTATCGCGGCAAGGTCTGGATTGACGCAGTCGATTTCGCGGTGGTGAAGATCGAGGCACAGCCGGCGCAGAATCCGTCCTTCTGGATCAAGCGGACCGAGATCCGCCACTCTTACAGGAAAGTCGACAATTTCTGGCTGCCTGCTGAGAATCACTCGGAGAGTTTCATCCGCATCGGTGGCCACGCCGACTTGTCGATTGAGTATAAAGACTACAAGATCACTGCCGCGGACCCGCTACCCGCACCCACAAGTCTGGCCCACAGCACGGCCAAAGGACCAGTAGCCGCAGAGTAACTGTTGCACGGGCGGACTTCCCCCGCCGGGCGATGGGGTCGGTCGTCGACGTCGTCTGCTAAATTGGTCAGGCCATGAAGCCCCTGCGCAGCTTTGCGAGTGACAACAACGCCGGCATTCATCCCGAGATCATAAAGGCCATTGCCCAAGCCAATCAGGGACACGTCGTTGGGTACGGTGCCGACCCATATACCGAGACGTTGTCAGAAAAGTTCCGCGAGCATTTTGGCGCCGACACCGAGGCCTTCGTGGTCTTCAACGGCACCGGCGCCAATGTTCTCAGCCTGCAGGCGCTGACACGGCCCTACCATGCCGTGATTTGCGCTGCCTCGGCGCATATTTATACCGATGAGTGTGGTGCTCCTGAGAAATTTACGGGCTGCAAGCTGATCCCGATTCAAACCCCGGACGGCAAGCTAACGGTCGAGATGGCGCAGCATGCCTACCACGGCATCGGGGACGAGCATCACGTGCAACCCAGGGTTATCTCGATCACCCAGTGCACAGAGATGGGGACCATCTACCGGCCGGAGGAGATTCAGGCTCTGGCCCACTTCGCCCATGAGCGGGACATGTTCCTCCACCTCGATGGGGCGCGCATCGCTAATGCGGCCGCCAGTCTTGGCCAGACGCTTCGGCAGGCGACCCGCGATCTGGGCGTCGATGTTCTGTCCTTCGGGGGCACGAAGAATGGCGCGATGGGGGGCGAGGCGGTGCTCTTTTTCTCGTCAAGTTTGGCCGAGGATTTCCTGTTTCTTCGGAAGCAAGCCATGCAGCTTGCTTCCAAGATGCGCTTCATCTCCGTGCAACTCGGGACCCTGCTCACCAATGACCTCTGGCTCACGAATGCACAACGCTCCAACCGCATGGCCAAAATGCTCGAGAAGGAACTGAGCCAGATCCCGCAGGTCAAGATCATTTACAGGGTGGAAGCGAATGGCGTGTTTGCGCAGATTCCGCGCGAAGCGATTGCCACCCTGCAGGAGCGCTACTTCTTTTATGTATGGAACGAAGAGGAGTCGGTCGTACGCTGGATGTGCTCGTTCGACACGACCGAAGAGGACGTAAAAGAATTCGCGAAGTTCGTGGCCCAAACCCTCTCAGCGCTCGCTTGATCAGCTTGCTTTTTGAGAAAGCTTTCACTACATTGACGCCAATCCCTGCGCAAAGCAGCTTTCCGTCATCCAGGAGCAGTGAATGAGTCAGAAGTGTTGCGCGGCCATTGGTTTGATTACCGCCACGGTGCTGTTCGTGAGCCTTTCCAGTTGCGGTCGGGACATGCAATTGTCGACGATAGCGATTCAGCCGCCGATTGAGACTTTTGGTGCGACGAATATTCCGGTGGATCTGGATGCGGGGTTGAGCGTGCAGCTACGAGCCATGGGGAACTATATTCAGCCGCCAGTCACCAAGGATATTACGAACCAGGTCACGTGGGTTTCGAACGATACCCAGATGGTGACGGTCACGTCCACCGGCTTGTTGACTGCCACAGGCCTCACGTGCGGAAACTCTCTGGTGTCGGCAACCATTACTACAAATCACAGTTCGATGGGGGCCATCGTGACCGGTTACATGACGGCGAATGTCGTTTGCTTTACCGGCACAGGCCCGACCCTAACGGTGAATTTCGCAGGTACAGGCGCCGGAACTGTGTCCAGTTCTCCGGGAGGACTCGGTTGTTCGACGACTTGCACAGCAAGTTTTCCCAGCGGCACTACGGTGACCCTGACGGCTACACCGAATGGGTCCACGTTCGGAGGTTGGGCCGGCTGTGACACAATGCCGGGCCAGACCTGTATCGTAAACAACCTGACTGCCAATCGCACGGTTACTGTGACATTCAACTAGGCCGGTCGTTTTTGCTGTGTTCAGCAGCTCGAAATCCGGCCTGAATGTCCTCCGACGGAACCGTCTAGTCGGGGTTCAGCAACTTTCCCAGCGTTGGTTTGTGTTTTTCCTTCTTTCGTTTCTTCCGGTCAGGGACTACCTGGGTCGGCGGAGGTGTACCGATGCGCTCCCGCGCCATTTCCTTCACGGCAGTCACCGCTCGAAATCGTCGAATCTTCTTTTTCCGAGCCATTTAGTCGCCCCGTTTCAGTCTAGCGCGGAATGGGTCCAGAGTCCGCGCAGTGCGACGTTCGACCGCGAAAATGTGCAATAATTTGAAAGTCGAACCGCGTCTTGGCCGTTTTGCTGACGGTCGATGACTGTCGACCGACGACTCCCCTATGGACGAACGCGAATTCTTCGACGAGCGACCCGACAAGAAGCCCGCCAACCTCAATTGTCCACATTGTCATCAAGCCGCCGAGTACGAGATCAGCTGGCTGGTTCGTACCAAGAAGCGAAGCCTTCCGCCCCGCGCCGACGAGCGCGATCGTGCGCGTTTTGCTAAGGCTCGGTCCTACATGCTTCGGAAGGACGACGTCCTGATGTGCAAGAACATGCGCTGCCGCAAGCGGTTTGACATTTCCGGCGTGCAGTCCGTGGCTTTTCTCGACTGAAACCATTTCGGGCGGTTAGTCCCCGAATGCCAATTCGGAACGAGAATCGGAATCGAATTTCCCGTTCAGATTCCCACACTACTTCCGGTCATTTATACTTGCCCGTTTGCCTCCCATGATCGAAGGGTTCCAGGGCTTGATCGGCGAATTTTGACAGCCGTCAAGCCTGCGAGGACGGTAGGAGTCATTCATGAAGATCCTGGTTTGCATGAAGCAGGTTCCGCAGAAAGATGCTCCACTCAAGTTGAACGAGGCGGGCACCTGGATCCGCGAGGACCTGTCTTACGAGGTGAACGAGCCCGACGCCTACGCGCTGGAAGAGGCGCTCCGCCAGAAGGAGAAACACGGCGGCGAGGTGGTGGTGATCACCTCAGGACCGCCGCGATCCAGCCAGGTGCTGCGCGAAGCACTGGCCAAGGGTGCCGATCGCGCCATCCATCTCGAGGACAATGCCTTCGTCGGACTGGACGCATTCAATACCGCCCGCGCGTTTGCTGCTGCCATCAAAGACGAGCAATTCGATTTGATCTTCACCGGCCTGCAGTCGGATGACTATGGCTACGCGCAGACCGGCGTGATTCTCGCTGAGTTGCTGAACTGGCCGCACGCCACCATCATCATGCAGATCGAGAAGCAGGATGGGGGCATTCGCGTGAAACGTGAACTCGAAGCCGGCTACTTCCAATTTGTGGACATGCCACTACCCGCCGTGTTGACCATTCAATCTGGCATCAACAAGCTGCGCTACGCCACCCTGATCGGCATCAAGCAGGCGAAAAACAAGCCAATGCGCAAGGTGACTCTGGCGGAAGTAAAGTCTGCATTGGGTGAGAACTTGCAGAAGATCGAGCGGCTTTATGTCCCGCAAAAGACAAAGAAGACCGAGACGATTGAGGGTAGTCCCGGTGAGATTGCGAAGAAGCTGACCGAGAAACTACGCAACGAAGTGCGCGTGCTTTAGTGGTAGCGCGGGCAGGTTTGCAAGCGACAGCGATGATGAAGAGACGAATGTCAAGTTCAGCTGGCGACGTCTCCTAATAGAACGGTGGCCGAGATTTGAAAGCTGAGAACCGTAAACTGAGAAGCGTCTTCCTATGTCCATTCTTGTTGTCGTCGAGCAGCGCGAAGGCAAACTGAACAGGGTCTCTTTGGAGACACTGACCGCCGGGCAAGCCATCGCCGGCGAAACTGGCTGGCCCTTGGAAGCCGCTGTCGTGGGTGCCGGCATCACGGGGATTGCAGGCGAGGTTGCCGGAAAGAAGGTGGCCAAGGTATATGCCGTCGAGAATGCAAAGCTCGAACCTTACACGCCCGATGGTTTCGCCGCTGCTCTGAAGCAGTTCATCGCAAGCAGGCAACCGAAGCTTGTGCTCATGCCGCACACCTATCAGGTGCGCGACTTCGTGCCCAAACTGGCCACAGCCATGGGCCGAACCGTCATCAGCGACGCGATTGGCTATAAGAAGGAAGGCGACAAACTGCTGTTCACGCGCCAGATGTTCCAGGGCAAGTTCGCCGCCGACGTCAGCTTCGCGAGTGAAGCTCCCTGGTTTGTCACCTTTCAGAACGGTGCCTTCCGCGGCGACAAGGTCGAGGCGGGCGCCAGTGCCGCACCGGTTGAGACTGTGACTGTCGAGATCGCCGACGGGGTTGTTCGTAACAAACCGCAAGAAGTGTTCAAGGAAGCCAAGCAGGCGGTTGACTTAACGCAAGCCGAGATCATCGTCGCGGTCGGCCGGGGGATTAAAGAACAGAAGAACATCGAGATTGCCAAGCAACTCGCCGAAGCGTTGGGCGGAGAACTCGCGGCCTCGCGTCCTATCTGCGACTCGGGGTGGTTGCCGATGGACCGTCAGATCGGCTCGTCGGGTCAGACCGTCGCGCCCAAACTCTACCTCGCGCTAGGGATCAGCGGCGCGATTCAGCACATTGTCGGGATGAAAGGCGCGCGCACGATTGTGGCAGTGAACAAAGATAGCGAGGCGCCGATTTTCGAAATCGCCGATTATGCCGTGGTGGGAAATTTGTTCGAAGTTGTCCCACCGCTGATTGAAGAAATTAAGAAAGCCAAAGCTGGCGCCTGATGTCAGGATCGGGTGCAAGCGGGTCCGCTTCGCTTCGATGCGTTAAGGCCAAAGGCTGACTGCCACATGCTTGTCTTCCGCAAACCTCTCGAAAACATCACCCGTCCCCAGATGGACGCCGATGTTGTGATCGTCGGCGGTGGTCCGGCCGGGATGGCTTGCGCCTTGCGCCTTTCCCAACTCATCGACGAGCACAACGCCAAGAGTCCTGATGCGCCCTTAAGCAAAGAGAACATTTACGTCCTCGAAAAGGCTCGTGAGATTGGCCAGCACTGTCTCTCTGGAGCCCTGCTCGACCCGCGTTCCATGCGCGAATTGCTTCCTGGTTTCGAGAAGGAAGCCCCGATCGATGCGCAGTGCACCAAAGAAGCCGTCTACTTTCTGACGGCCAAGGGCAAGTTCAAGCTTCCCATTACCCCGCCGCCCTTGCGCGATCATGGCAACTACGTCATCTCGCTGAACAAGTTTGTGAAGTGGCTGGGCGGCAAGGTCGAAGAAACCGGGATCACGGTCTTCACGGGATTTGCGGGATCGGAGCTGCTGTTCGACGGCGAGCGCGTGGCCGGCGTTCGTACCGACGACAAAGGTGTCGACAAGCAGGGCCAACCGAAATCAAACTTCGAACCTGGCTATGACCTGAAAGCCAAGGTCACGATCCTTGCCGAAGGGCCGCGCGGATCGCTGACCAAGCAACTCATCGCGAAATTCAATCTCGCAAAAGATGCGAATCCGCAGACTTATGGCGTGGGCGTGAAGGAACTCTGGGAAGTTCCGTCCGGCCGCATCGCTCCGGGCGAAGTGATCTACACCATGGGCTGGCCGCTCACCACGAAAGAATACGGTGGCGCCTGGATCTACGGCTCGAAAGACAATCTGGTCTCACTCGGCTTCGTCACCGGCCTCGATTATCCGGATCCGCGACTTGACCCGCAGCACGTGCTGCAGGACTTCAAGCAACATCCCTTCATCGCCAGCCTGCTCGCCGGTGGAAAGATGATCCGCTACGGCGCCAAGTCGCTGCCTTACGGCGGTTGGTGGGCGATTCCGCCGGTGGCGGGCGACGGCTGGATGATCCTCGGAGACTCGGCCGGCTTCCTCAATTCGCAGCGCCTGAAAGGCATTCACCTGGCGATCAAGAGCGGCATGCTGGCAGCCGAGACTGCTTTCGAGGCGCTGAAGACGAACGACGCCTCCGCAGCCAAGCTTGCTCAGTTCCAGCAGAAGGTCGATGCCAGCTGGATCAAGGACGAACTATGGAAGGTTCGCAACTTCCACCAGGGATTCGAAAAGGGATTTTTCGCCGGGATGTTCCACGCGGGCCTGCAGCAGTTCACCGGCGGCCGTGGGCTGCGGAACCGCTATCCAGCGCATGCGGGCCACGAGCACATGAAGAAGCTGCCGGAGCTACCCGCGGACGGCGGCGACGAAGCCCACTTGCTCGGCCCTGCAAAAGGCGACGGCAAGCTCACATTCGACAAGCTCACGGACCTCTATCACTCCGGCACGAAGCACGAAGAAGACCAGCCGTCGCACCTGGTCATTCACGACACCAACATCTGCAACACCCGCTGCGTGAAGGAATTCGGCAGCCCCTGCCAGAACTTCTGTCCTGCCAATGTCTACGAGATGGTCGAAGACGCGTACTCAGCCCGAAGGCAAGCGCATCAGCCTGAACCCGGCCAACTGCGTGCACTGCAAGACGTGTGACATCGCAGATCCGTACCAGATCATTACGTGGGTCCCGCCGGAGGGCGGGGGCGGGCCGAATTACGATGGGATGTGACAAAGGCAGGTCTTAGGTGTTGGGGTCAGGTCTTGGGCTCCGGTGTGTTCTTGGCTATCGCTCACGAGGAACACAACATGCGAAGCTTTCACATCTTGCTATTCCTTCTTCTAGTCGGGGCGTCCGCCATTGCGCAACCGCCCCAAGTGCCGCCTCCGAACCAGCAGATTGCAGCGGCCCTGTTGCCTTTGCCCGCGCCCATGCGGGATCGCGCAACGGTGGTGGGCTATGCCCCCAACCTTTCACTGGTCACTTTGCGCCAAGGCTCTAATGGAATGGTGTGCACCGCGACTCGTCCCGGCGATGACGAATTCGATGTGCGCTGCTACCACGAGTCCTTCATGCCGGTGGTTCGCAGGCTGCGGGAACTCTACTCGCAAGGCGTGAAGCAGGACGAGGTTTACCGCACGGTAGACGCAGAGGTAAAGGCCAAGAAGCTGCCGCTTCCGGATCATCCCACCGCCGGATACCGGATGCTGGGACCGACCTCTGGCTACATCGGGGCCACCAACACCGTCACCAAAGAAATCGCGTCCTGGCAATCCATTCACTTTCCTTACAAGACCGCGACGGAAATCGGATTGCCCGAAGAGGGCGAAGTTGCTCGGACCATGCCGTATGTCATGGCCTCCGGCACGTTTTGGTGTCATGTGATGATTGAGCACGAGGGTGAGATGGGGCAGAAGTAGACCACCGACGTCAGTCAGTCTGACGATTGCCGACCCGCCCAGATCGCCACTTGTTTGGCGTGCGAGAGTGGGGTGGGCCGGATTTTGATGGGAAGCAAGGTCAACACACCGGGCTGAACCAAAGGTGCTGACAAGGCTATGCTTGACACTTTCAAAGTTGGCTTCTAGCTTCTGTGTCGTGCAGTCGAACTCACTGAAACAGCTGTATTCATCGAAAACTGATGACGAACTGTTGGCTCTCACCGCCGACCAAGACTCCCTCAGGGAGGAGGCCCGCGTCATTCTTGCAGAAGAATTGCAACGCCGGAACCTTTGTACATGTCGATGGCCTACTCACTAGGAGCTTTCATCCAAACCAGGTTGCAAGTCCGGGCGCGCCGGTCGTAAAGATCCCCATTCGGAAAGGGAAGCATAATGGCTGAGAAGTCTCACCGTGTCCTCTTCGTTTCATTCGTCCTGACCTTCACCTTGTGCTTGTCGTCCTTCGCCCAGCAACCCGCCCAGCCCGCACCGCAAGCCCCCGCCAAACTCAGCGGTTCCCAACGCCTCGCCCAGTGGCGCAGCTCCCGCGTCTCGATCTACATGAACGACTTCGGCGAACTCTCGCGCTACCGTGACGCCAACGCCGCTCTGCCATCGGCTGCGGCCGGCGAAAGCCGCGTCGTCTTCTACGGTGACTCCATTACCGACGGCTGGAAGCTCGCCGATTACTTCCCCGGCAAGCCCTACGTCAATCGCGGCATCAGCGGACAGACCACGGCGCAAATGCTCGTCCGCTTCCGCCAGGATGTTATCGACCTGAAGCCCAAAGCCGTCATCGTCCTCGCCGGCACCAACGATATCGCTGGCAACACCGGGCCCGTTTCGCTCGAAGACATCGAAGCCAACTACACCACGCTCGCTGAACTCGCCCGACTGCACAATATTCGCCTGATCTACTCCTCTGTTCTGCCGGTGCACGAATATACCGAGCGTGCCGGGGACATGTTCAACCAGCGTCCGCCGGACAAGATCCGGGCCCTGAATCACTGGCTGAAGGATTACTGCGACGCCCACGGCTGCATCTACCTCGACTACTTCAGCGCTATGGTCGACGACAAAGGCTTCCTGAAGAAAGACCTTGCCGACGACGGCCTGCACCCGAACCCGGCCGGCTACAAAGTCATGGCGCCGATGGCGGAAGCGGCGATCGAGAAGGCTCTGGCCGGACAAAGTGAGCGAGCACTCCGACGCGGGTGCCCCACCCTACCGCGCAGTTTGCGAAGGGTGGGCTAAACTCCGGGAAGCAAGCGCCGTGCTGACTGTCCTTTGTTCGCGCCCCTCGCGCGCTTTTCTTAGCGTACCTTGTGTTAAGTGCTTTGTACGGGTCATGCGACTCAGCCCCAATACCAGGGGATGTACACGGCATTCTTAAAGGGCTATATCGTCTCGTTGCAGGTGGAGGCTCCTTCACTGGAACGGTTGCAAGAGATCGTTTTGAAAATGGTGAATTTCAAGAACCCGCAGAAATAGATCATAGCCGCCCCGTCGTCCCACCTTGTCCCGCCCCGCGGTTTATAATGGAGACCAGTTTCCGACCTCCGCCATCGAAGGGAATACCCCGACGACGGAGGCGAGGGAGCGAGCAAGCGGACCAGAGTGTCCGCTCCACTCGACCCGAGGGTGCCGGTGGAAACGCCGACGCCTCCCGTGCTTTTCGCGAAGCACATTGGAAAGGAGACGCCGCCGGGAATTTTCCCTGCCTCGTTCTACTTTCCTGATGCACCTAGATGGCTATGGCTGCCCTTACGGACAAATTCGGCCGTCCGATCACCGATCTCCGGATCGCGATCACCGATCACTGCAACTACAAGTGTGTCTACTGCCGGACGGGCAACGACGGCGCGCTCTATAGCGACCTGCCTTTCGCAGACTACCTGCGCATGGCGCGCGTATTCGCGGGATTGGGGATCAAGAAAGTTCGCCTGACAGGCGGCGAACCCCTGCTTCGCAAAGGCGTGGTGGAATTCGTTCGTGATCTGGCGCAAGCTGCGCAGTGCGGATGGCGAGCCGCTCGAACTCGCACTCACCACCAACGGCCACCTGCTGGCGGAAATGGCGCAGCCCCTTAGGGACGCCGGACTGAAGCGCGTCACGGTCAGCATGGACGCGGTCGATCCCGATCGCTTCGCCCGCATTACCCGCGTTCCGAACGGCTACGATCGGGTGCTGGCGGGCATCCGCGCCGCCAAGCGCGCGGGTCTCGAACCGGTGAAAGTCAACTGCGTGCTGCTACGCGGTTTCAACGAAGATCAAGTTATCCCGTTCGGCATGTTCGCGCGCGAAGAGGACGTCGTGCTGCGCTTCATCGAGTTCATGCCGCTCGAGGAAGATCGAGTCTGGTCGCCCGATGTCGTCGTCACCCTCGACGAAATCCTCCAGCGCATGGCCGAGTACCGTCCGTTGGTCGAAATTCCGCACGCAGCGCTCTGAGACTGCGCGTCGTTATCGGTTCGACGACGGTATCGGCGAGATCGGCATCATTGCACCGGTTTCGCATCCCTTCTGCGGACAATGCAGCCGCATCCGCCTCACGTCCGACGGCAAGATCCGCACCTGCCTGTTCTCCGTCTGGGATCACGACCTGCACGCCCAGATGCGGCGCGGAGCCAGCGATGCCCAACTGGAAGACTTCATCCGTGGCGTGGTTCTGCAAAAAGAAGAACGTCACCACATCGGCGAGCCCGACTTCGTGCCGGCATCGCGGACCATGGTGCATATTGGGGGATAGTCGCCAGTGTCACAGTCGTCAGTCGTCAGGCCGAATCTTCAGAATCGACTACTGAAAAGACTCCACGCAACCATTGATTCCTTCGTGCTCCTTCGTGTCCTTGGTGGTTGATTGCATTCGTTCCCCGAGGCCGGAACCGACCTGACGACTGAAGACCGACGACGGACGACTGATTCACACCTGTCCCATCCCGCCATCCACGTTGATGTCGACTCCCGTAATGTAGGACGACTCCGGCGTTGCCAGGAAGAGCACGGTACTGGCGACTTCTTCAGGCTGGCCGAATCGCTTCATGGGAACCTTAGCCACGACTCCCTTGGCAAACTCGTCGACCTGCTCTTTCGAAAGTCCCGTCCGTCCGAAGATCGGCGTGACGATCGGGCCCGGGCTGACGACGTTGACGCGAATCCCTCGGTCCACCAGTTCCGCCGTCAGGGTCCGTGCAAAGGAACGAACCGCAGCCTTGGTCGCCGCATAAACGCTACCGTTCGCGATGCCCGTCTCGTTCACCACCGACGAATTGATGATGATCGACGCCCCATCATTCAGCAGCGGCAGTGCCTTCTGGATCGTGAAATAGACGCCTTTCACATTCACGTCGAACACCTCGTCGAACATTTCCTCGCCGCTGTCGGCGACGGGCGCGAACTTGGCGATACCGGCATTGGCGAAGAGCACGTCGATCTTGCCGAATTTGTCGGCGACGGTCTTGTACAACTTATCCAGATCGCTGAGCTTGGCAACATCGCCTCGCACCGCGACGACGCCGTCGCCAATCGCTCTTACCGCTTCGTCCAGCGTCTTCTGGTCGCGACCTGAGATCACGACCTGGGCGCCTTCCTCACGAAACCGCTTGGCTGTTGCCAACCCGATTCCACTGTTTCCACCGGTTACTACCGCCACTTTCCCTGTTAGCTTTGGCATGATCTCCTCCTGAACCTCTTCCGATCAGAGCCGAATGTATGGTGGCCGTGAAACCAGCTTTGCAGGGCCTGACTTCACAGCTGCTTCGATAATTCGATGACTATCGAATTACACACTTTGATGAGTGTCAAACTATAAAGTTTCAAAATGCCTGTGGATTTCATGGAAGGTCGCCGTACTCCCCGAGCCAAGTGCCTGAATCCGCTAGAATCTGTACAGACTATGGACACCAACCAGATGGCGAAAATCTCGAAAGCTCTGGCCGACCCAACCCGCCTGCAGATCTACGAAGCCATCGCCGCCCAACCCAACATGTATTGTGGGGAAATCATCGAGAAGCACGGCCTGACCCCCGGCACGATCTCTCACCATCTGCAAGGTGTTGATGGAGGCCGGCCTGATCGAGTGTCGCCGCGAAGGTCAATTCGTCTACAACCGCGTGGTCCCAGAAACGATGCGGGAGTACACGCAGGAGCTTGCCAGGATCGCGCGGCCCGGCAAGCACAAACGCTGACATCCATGAAGCCCCTCTTCTTTGCGACCCCCGGGGACTTCCGCGCCTGGCTCGACCGGCATCACGCGAGCGAGCAGGAACTCTCCGTCGGTTTCTACAAAAGGAATTCCGGCAAGCCGAGCATCACGTGGCCCGAGTCGGTCGACGCGGCCCTTTGCTACGGCTGGATCGACGGCGTCCGCAACTCCATCGACGAAGTCAGCTACCGCATTCGGTTCACCCCTCGGAAACCGACGAGTACATGGAGCGCCATTAACGTTAAGCGAGTGGCGGAACTTACGAAGCTGGGCCTGATGCATCCCGCAGGAGTCAGAGCCTTTGAAGCTCGCAAGGGAGACAAGACGGGGATCTACGCATACGAACAGAGAAAAGCTGCTAAGCTGCCGCCGGAATATCAACGTCAGTTTCGAGCGAACAAGAAAGCCTGGGAATTCTTCCAATCCCAACCGCCTTGGTATCGCCGAACGGCGACCTATCGCGTGATCAGCGCGAAGCAGGAAGAAACACGGCTACGACGGCTGGCCGAACTCATCAAAGATTCGGAGGCCGGCCAGCCGATCAAGGAACTCAGGCGGACGCGAACGAAGAAGTAGCTCTCGGCAATTTCAAACGTTGCCCTTCGACGTCAACAAAGGGCCTCGCGTCGTGAAGCACCGAGAGCGCATATCCAATCGTCAGGCCGGGAGCATGGAAACGCTGCGGAATCTCCTGGCCGCAATGATGCCCAGTGCGACGAAAATCGCCAGAACCACCAGTTGCGCGACCAGGAACGGCGGTTCTTTCTGCGTCGGAGCCAGGGCTTTAAGCGTGGGCACTTTCTCGAAGGCCTGTACGACCCCGACGAAGCAATTGAAATAGAGCGCGATCACCGCGCCCACGACGTACGTGGTTCGCCACGCGCCTGCCATGTGGAACGTGTAGCGCGCCAGAATAGCAATCGTAAGCGCCACAAGTGAGAGAATCGCAACGATGTGAGATGGCAGAAGGTGCTCGACTGGAAACAGGAAGCCGGTAGCGCTGGTCAGTACCGTGGTCACGAGAAACAGCAGGGTCCAGCCATTCAAGCGCTTACTGCTCAGCAGTCCGAACACGACGATGAAACCCGAGCCAATCCCCATCAGGCTCAGCAATACATGCACAAAGGTGAATGTCTGAAGGCTCATGCCCAGAACCATGACGTACTCCTTTCCACGGGAAGCGTTCGATTGAAGTTGACAGCGACGATTCAGGAATGGGCCCGGAGCGAGTCAACCCTGGTCATCCGTAAATAACTCCTTCTTGCTCCGAGCGAAGAATGGCGGTCATTCTACACCGCGAAAGCGAATCGTGGACCCTCAGGCTGAGAACAAATATCCCGAGAGCACAGAGCCAGACCAACGGCCAGTAACGTTCCCACCGTCACCAAGCGCCAATCCGCGCGATGAATTAAACTAGACGTACGCTTATGGCCACCCGTACTTTTACCTTGCAAGATGCCCAAATGCTCCTGCCCACGTTGGAGTCCCTGTTGCGCACGGCCATCCAAAGCAAGAAGCTGATCGAGGACGTCGAAGCCGAACTGCAGGACGTGGCCCATCGCGTCTTCTTGAATGGCGGTACGCTCGTCAACGTGGTTGAGGTTGCTCGCCGGAAAGCGGAGCGTGAACGGGCTGTTCAGCGTGCCAAGGACGCCATTGCAGAAATCCACGCCACCGGTGTGCAGGTCAAAGACATCGATATCGGGTTGCTGGATTTTCCCTGCAAGGTGGAGGGCGAAATCGTCCTGCTCTGCTGGAAGCTCGGGGAAGCCAAAATCACGCATTGGCATTCTACCGAAGAAGGCTTCGCCGGCCGCAAGCCCATCGACGAGCGCATCGAACGCGCGGGGAAGAAAAAGCGCTGATAGCTGAGAGCTGACAGCTCTCGGCTAGATACTGCCTTCCCGTCTAGCGGCCAACACTGTTTTTACAAGAAATTCATCTGCCCTTCACCGAACCCGACATTCGGGTAAGATACTGTGCCTACGCGCTACCCTCGTCTAAATCCTTCCAGGAGATTCTATGAGATTCCTGCCACCTCTCTCTTACCCTCGCCGCGTTCCTGCGCTGCTCGCAGTTTTGTTGATCGCGGTCAACGGCACGGTTCTAGCGCGCGACACCTGCCAACTGAAATCGCCTGACGGACACATCAAACACGTGATCTACGTTCAATTCGATAACACGCATTTCCTGCGGGACAATCCAAACGTGCCCTCCGATCTTGAGCAAATGCCTCATCTGCTCAATTTCATTCGAAATAACGGCACGTTGCTGGCCAATGACCACACCGTCCTGATCTCGCACACGGCTACGGGCATCCTGACCTCGCTCACGGGCGTCTACCCGGATCGCATGGGCCAGCCCGTGTCGAATAGCTTTCGCTACTTTAAGACCGATGGAACAACCCGGACCGGCGTTTCCTTTGCCTATTGGACTGCCCCGCTCTTTGACCCTGCCGGCAGCACAACCGACCTGACTCCCGAAATGATCAACGAACAGGGCAAGATTGCTCCTGCTCCGTGGGTGCCGTTCACCCGCGCAGGGTGTGATTTCGGCGCAGTCGCCACGGCAAACACCATCCTTGAAAACACGGCCATTGATATCCCCACCGTCTTTGGCGCTGGTTCGCCTGAGGCGGCCGAGGTCGCGGCCAATCCCGGGCAAGCCTTTGCGGACTTCGTGGGGATCGGCGTGCACTGCGCTCGCGGTTCAGCACTCTGTGCCGCATCCGGCCATGCGCGTCCCGATCTGCTTCCCGATGAACCCGGCGGATACGACGGCTTCAATGGTCTGTTCGGCGCGGCGTATGTGAATCCCATTATCAAGCCCAGCGCGCCCATGACCGATCTCGACGGCAATGTCATCCAGGATGCGACCGGGCACGTCGGCTTTCCGGGCTTCGACGGTATGGAAGCCACTGTCTCTCTGGCTTGGATCGCTCAGATGCAGGAAGCTGGCATTCCCATCACGTATGCATACGTTTCCGATGCGCATGATGGACACGGCACTGCCGGCAATATCCACTTCGCTTATGGTCCCGGAGAGGCCGGCTACACGCAACAACTGCAGGATTACGACCGTGCCTTCCAGAAGTTTTTCGATCGGCTGGCGGCGGACGGAATCAACAAGAAGAATACGCTGTTCGTCTTCACCGTAGACGAAGGCGACCACTTCGTCGGCGATGCCCCTACTCCCTCAGATTGCGATGGTGTAACTACTCCTTGCAACTACAATCGCGTGGGTGAAATCAACGCCGACCTGCGCCGCATGGTCTTTACGCAGTTCGGCGACTCCACTCTTTTCTCAGTACATTCCGATGACGCGCCGACGGTGTACGTCAACGGTACAGCGACACAACCGCTCCGTGATCAGACCGATCCAATCGTCCGCAATCTGGAGCGCGAGATGGCGCGACTCAGCTGGCTGAACCCCTACACGGGCGCAGTCGAGAACAACATCATGGTCGCGCAGGCAGATCATACCGGCATGAAGACGCTGCACATGGTGACCGCCGATCCTTTCCGCACGCCCACCTTCACCCCTTCGCCGATCCGGACTGGTTCTTCTTCGCAACCGGAGGAGCCACACCGGCGACGTGCGCGACCCCGGATGTCTGCGCGTTTATTCCGGCACGGACCAGTCAAAGCTTCGCCTGGAACCACGGTGATATGCAGAACGAAATCGCCACTACCTGGGTCGGATACGTCGGTCAGGGTGTAGAGGAATCGGGCATCGACCGAAGGACTTGGTCCGATCATACCGATGTGCGGCCCACGATCCTGGAACTGGTCGGCTTGAAAGACGACTACGTCCATGATGGCCGCGTCATCTCGGAGATACTGGAAGGCAGTGCGCGTCCAGCAGCGGTGAACAACAGTCCAAGCTTTGTCGCCCTGGCTCGCACCTACAAGCAACTGAACGCTCCCTTTGGAGCCTTTGCGAAGGCCACGCTACGCGCCTCTACCAAGGCGCTCGCCTCGAACGACGCAGGGGACGCAACCTACACCTCGATCGAAGCGCAGATTCAGTCTCTCACCGCGCGGCGTGACGCACTCGCTGCGCAGATGAAGGATCTGCTTAACCGCGCTGAATTCAGAGGCCAGCCCATCAGCAACGGCAAGGCCGCTGGGCTCATCGCTCAGGGACTCGCATTGCTGTTTCAAGCGAACGCCTTGCCGCACTAGCTTTAGCAGTTGGCCGTTGGCACTTGGCATTAAGCCCGCAGCGGTTCGTGCGCCTCGAGGCGTGCGGATTGCGCGGGCCTTTGCTGAGTGCCTTTCCGTCAAGAGATTCGGTTCCAGGAAACGGCATGGCACGTCGACAGCCTTCCGACTAACTCCCGAGAACCAATTGCTGAATGCTGAGTGCTGAAAGCCGACACCTGAATTAACCTATTCCCATGCCCCAAGGCTCCCGCGAATGGAACGCCGCGCTCTATCACCAGATCTCGGCTCCGCAGGTCAGTTGGGGCAAGAAAGTGCTCGCGCGGGTTTCGCTGCGGGGCGATGAGACCGTCCTCGACGCCGGCTGCGGCACTGGCCGCTTGACTCGCGATCTCCTGGATGCCCTCCCCCGCGGGCGCGTTGTGGCGCTTGACCTCTCCCAGAACATGATCGATGCAGCTCGCGCTTATCTTGAACCTGACTTCGGCGGGCGTGTGGAGTTTAGCTACTGTGATTTTCTGAACATGCCGTTCGACCAGGAGTTCGATGGCATCTTCAGCACTGCATCGTTCCACTGGGTGACCGACCACGACCGACTATTTCAGCGATTGCACCGTGCCCTTCGTCCCGGAGGCTGGCTGTGCGCGCAATGCGGCGGCGGAAGGAATATTGCCCGTTTGCTGGCGCGTGTACACACTCTAATCACGGCGAAGCCCTACGCAGAACATTTTGCGGGCTACCGCTTCCCGTGGGAATTTTCCGATGCCGAGACTGCGGCTGCACGTCTGCGTTCGGCCTGCTTCGAACAGATCGACACCAGCCTCGAACAAGCGCCCACCCGGTTCGATACCGCCGCCGAGTTCCAGCGTTTCGTGGAGAGTGTCATTCTGCACCGCCACCTTGAGCGCATTCCGACGCCAGAACTCCGTCAGAACTTTCTCGCCGAACTCACCCGGCAGGCGGCAGAAGACGATCCGCCGTTCTTGCTCGACTACTGGCGATTGAACCTACAGGCTCGAAGACCCAAGTAGCCAAATCAGCACGAGGATACGCACCCTTAGCCGTATCCCAGAACGTGGAACGGCCGGGAAAGCGTAGCCATGGCAGGTCGTCCTTTTTTGAGGGGAGTCAGTGTCTCGCCAGGTCGCACGCTAATGGCACGCAGGTAGGGCTCGAATCCGCGAAGGGAGAATCTTCCTAGGGTTTTTGTCCGGGCTTCCAGGCCGGCCGGAAGTCGGAATTCGCCAGCCAATCAAGCGGGCCGATCAGGGAACCAATCGCGGTAGTCATGTGGCGAAAATCGATATGCGCCAGGTCGTCGCTGGGCCGGTGATAGTCGGCGTGCAAGCCGAAGCTTGAAACCGTCTGCGCCACCACGCCCTTCTTGGCCAGGACATAGTTGTCCGAGCGTGTGAAGAATTGTTCCTCGGGACGCCTGTCCGGTACCAACCGCGCTCCGTGCGATGCCAGCACGGGTCCGAGATTCGAGCGATCCCAACCCGTGAGCCACAATGTGTCGCGCATGTACTTGGGATCCGGCCGCCCGATCATTTCGAACTCGAGATTGGCTGCGATAGTCTTCAAGGCCACCGGCGGATGCGCTTCAAACCAAGTCGAACCCAGCCCTCCAGTTTCCTCGCTGCCGAAGAGTGCAAAGATTACGGTCCGCCGCGGCCTCGGTCCCGAACCCAAAGCCCGTGCCAGTTCCAGCACCGCCGTGGTCCCGGACGCGTCATCGTCGGCGCCGTTATAGACGTTGTCACCCTCGACGGCCTTGCCGATGCCCAGATGATCAAGATGTGCGGTCAACAGAATCGGGCTCCTGCGTAGCGCGGGATCGCGCCCTGGAAGCATGCCTACCGCGTTCCAGGTGTAGCTGGTCTCTGGTGGGGCGAGGGTGGCGTCGAACTCCACTATTGTTCCGTCCGGAACTCCGCTCAAGTCCGCGATCGCCTCCGGGCGAATCGCGAACATGTTGCCTTCTCCGACCAGTGCCCCGGTTTCTCCGCCTTCAATGGTTGGGGCCAGCGCGGGCAACTCCCGTGCGCGTTCGTCCCAATGCTTTAGTCTGCGTGCGGAGGCCGGTGCCAGCACTGCGGCGCATCCGCCCTCCATCGCCGCGCCGACCGCGCTCTGTATCTTGTTGTCGACGCTTCCAAAAATCACCACCACCGCCCCTTTGAAGCTGGCCTGCGCGTGCCCAGAGTTTTCCGTGTCGATCCGCCGCAGCGGACCCTGGAACTTGCTCCGGCTGAGTTGTACAGTCAGCATCTGCACACCGTACGTCCAAATGATTGGCTGCCCTCCGCCACCGGGCACCGCAAAACGTAGTTGGGGCGGTGTCGCGAGCTTCTGTTGGAGGATTACACCGCGCTGAATGTAGGTCCCATTGTCTCCTGCTGGAACGATCCCGTACTGCCGCAGTTGGGACGCGACGTAGGTGGCGGCCACCAGTTCGTCTGGGGTGCCGCTGCCTCGTCCGCGCAGCCCATCGGACGCCAGAAATTCCATGTGCGCGCGGATACAAGCCTGGCATGCCTTCGGCGCCGACCGATGTGCACTACGTGCTGATGTAGTGGAAGGGGAAGATTGCGCCTCGATCGCTGTCTGAGCCAAGAGACAGAAAATGAAAACAAAAGTGCGCAAGGATGGAATCCGGATTCGTTCTGTCATGGGAGTTGTTTGCGACGATTATAAGTTTCAGGATCCGATCGCCGGAAACTGTGAGATGCCGTACGGGGCGGTCACAGGTATCGTAAGTGGCATTGCCCTCGAGACTCAGAACGGAAGACTAACGACTCAAGACCCACGACTAAGGTCTGCTACAATTTGGCTCTGAGTCCGGCAACCTAATTTCCGCCGGAAAAGCCGCCCATTTTCGAGGCTTCATAAGCATGGCCATTACCCGACGCAAGTTCCAAGTTGTTGCATCCCTAGGTGTTCTTCTCCTCGCGGCGGCAGCGATGAGCTGCAACGGGTTCTTTGTGGATCCCGTCCTGCAGACTATCACGGTGACTCCGGCGACCCCCGGCATCCTGGTGGGCGGAACCCAGCAGATGACGGCCACCGGAATCTACGACGACGGAAGCCAGAAGAACATCACCGGTACATCTTCTTGGTCCAGCACGGACCTAACGGTGGCGACCGTGACCTCGAGCGGCGGACTGGTTACGGGTGTGGCTGCGGGCACCGCCTCGATTCAAGCGACCAATGGGATCGTGAGCGGCTCGACCAGCGTCACCATCTCGCTCACCGGAGTTACGAGTATCACGGCGGCGCCGTCATCGCAGAGCGTCATCGTAAGCTCCGGCTTGCCATTTTGCCTAACGGCGACAGCCCAGCCGAGTGGACAGGACATTAGTTCCACGGCCACCTGGACGTTCACGGATCCGAGCAATCAGACCGAATCCGGAATTACCAAAACTACGTCTACCACCTGTACCGGCCAGGCTTTCACGGTCGGAACGCTCAGTCCCACGGCGGCGCCAGTTGCCCTCGGAGCGGTGGCTTCCGCACCGGGCACGGGCGGCACAACAGTCAATTCGAACAAAGTTACGATTAACGTTACCCCTTGAGGCCTCGCAGCTGGCGAATGTGGACCTGAACGTATGGTTTGTGACGTGTGACGTTGTCAAACGCACGCCACGACCATACGCTCGATACCATGTCGGACATTCGCTGCATCGGCATCGGCACGGGGGGTGGCGACGCTCCAGGGTTGAACGCCGTCATTCGCGCCCTCGTCAAGGCTGCCATCCTCAAGTACAAGTGGAAGGTCATCGGCATTCCCGACGGCTTTGACGGGCTCATCTGGCCGGAGCGGGCCTTCGAACTCACGCTGAAGAGCGTCAGCGGCATTCTGCCGCGCGGCGGCACAATTCTCGGTACCACCAATCGCGGCAACCCCTTCAAATACAAAACAACCGAGAACGGTCAGGAATCCGTGCGCGACATCTCCGACGAGGTGATCGCCAATGCTAAGAAACTGGGCATGGATGCGATCATCACAGTCGGCGGAGACGGATCGCAAAAGATCGCGCTGGAACTCTTTCACAAGGGCATGAGGATCGTGGCCGTGCCCAAGACTATCGATAACGATCTCTGCGCGACGGACGTAACTTTCGGCTTTGATACTGCTGTGACAACGGCGACCGATGCGGTCGACAAGATTCACACTACCGCCGAGTCACATCACCGCGTGATGGTGATTGAAGTGATGGGCCGGGACGCAGGCTGGATTGCTCTTCACGCGGGAATTGCGGGCGGCGCGCACGTGATTTTGATTCCGGAGATTCCTTTCACCGTGCAGAACATCTGCGACTACGTGAAACGCCGCGAGGGCTTCGGCAAGCGTTTCACGATTGTGGTTATCGCTGAAGGCATCAAGCTCCCGCCCCGAGGGCTCCAGGAGCTCAAGTCAAGGGCAAGGTTATGGTTTGGGGGCCATCCCGAGGTCGGCGACGCGACTGAGGGCCTTTGGTCGCTGAAATGTTAACTTATGGTTATTTCATTTTGGGAAAGGTCTGGGCAAATAATCTTTGGTCCCACTACTCCCGACGCTCACAACGGGCAGCCAGAACATCGGCAGGAATTTCGCCGGGCGTCACGGGCCGCCACTCCACGAGCCCGAGTCAAATCAGACATGCCTTCTAGCTGCAGGTCCGACTGCGCGCACAGGGACGCGTCCTAACGTGCACCAACGCGTGCATCAACATGCACACGTCCGGTTCTCCGGCGCGTTATAGTGTTCGTAACAACCCTGTGAAATGTTTTTTGCAATTGCGGCCCTCAAGAACCGTTTTCGTGCTCCTGTTAGGCCTCCTGTTCCTGCCCGCTTGCGGGCGGGGCCGGGGACGAGTGCTCGAGGTCGTGTATGTTTCGGCGCCGCAGGCTTCGTTGCGTGATCGGGTGGCGGCGGTCTACAGCAAGACCGGCACCGTCAAGAATGGCGATCGAGTCAGCGTTGTGGATCGCGAGAAGCGCTTCGTCAAAGTGCGCACCGCGGATGGTATCGAGGGCTGGCTCGAGCAGCGCTACGTGATCACTCAGCAGGTGTTTGACAGCTTCCAGAAACTCAGTAAAGAACACGCCAACGATCCGCTGCAGGCGACCGGCACTACCCGCAACGACACCAACCTGCACATCGAACCGGGCCGCGAAAGCGAGCATTTATACCAATTACCGGCAACCTCGAAGGTAAGCATTCTCGGGCGCGGCACGGCGGAGAAGGCGGGGGTGGTCGTTCCGCAAGCGAAAAAGGACAACCAGTCGGCTGGTCCCGCGCTCGAAGACTGGTGGCTGGTGCGGGACGCGCAGAACCGTGCCGGATGGCTGCTCGCCCGTATGGTCGATCTCGATGTGCCGCTTGAGATTGCGCAGTATGCCGAGGGGCAACGCTTCATGGCGTTCTTCGTCCTGAACGAAGTACAGGACGGAGACCAGAAAGTTCCGCAATACCTGGCGCTGCTGAGCGAGTCGAAAGACGGGCAGCCGTTCGACTTTGACAAAGTCCACGTCTTCACCTGGAACGTGAAGAAGCACCGCTACGAGACGGCCTATCGCGAGCGTAACTTAAATGGCGTTCTCCCAGTCACGGTCATGCAGGAAGACTTTGGTAAGGAAGGGACTTTGCCCGTGTTCATTCTACGCGTGAAGGATGACGCGGGGAATGTGGCGGAGCGCAAGTACAAGCTGAACACACCGATGGTACGGCGCGTGCTCGCGCCGGGTGAGGTGCCGGTGAAGTCTTCACCCAAGCCGGGGCCGGGTAAGAAGAGAAGGCGTTAAGCGGTTCACAGTTCTGCCCGCGGTAACACTGTTCGATGCAAACCAATCAATCCACTCTGTAAAACCTTACGATTCACCCTGTCGAACAGACCATGGACATCGCGTTCGGCACGTTGCCCGGAAAGACGGGTCGGTTTGGGAACGGTTGCGCGGCGATCTATGGCCCGACGGAATGGCTGACCCCGCTAGGGAGATTGCGCCGGCCGTAGGGTCATAGATATGAACTTCTGAGACTTCGACGTGACGCACGACTTGTTTCAATGGGTAAGGGAACGCGAGAAGCCTCCCTGGCTTCTCCCGTTTGGTTTGGTGCTAGTCGTCCGCGGAGTCTTCATGAGCGATATGTGGTGGGTGAGGCTAGCCAAGGCTTGTCAGCGCTGAACCTTCTCGGCTGGTTTTCTTTAGCGTCCAACACCGGGCGGGGTCATACGTCTATAATGCGTCGCTGCATTCTTTCCAATGCGATCCCCCATTTTCTTGATTACCGGAGAATCCATGCGCACGTTGGCATTGTCACTTTTGTTTACTCTGGCACTCTGTGTAGGAGCAGTCTCGCAGCAACCGTCCAGTTCCACGCCACCTCCTGATACATCGAAAGCCAAGAAGAACAAGAACGAGCCTGCGGCCACCGTTAAGACGCCGGAGCCCGCGACTCAATCTCAACCAGCGCCTTCCCAACCGCCGGCGCCTCAGACGAAGACCGAGTTGGGCAAAGAAGGCGACAAGGACAAAGAAGAGCACTACGACATGACTGAGGTGCCGCCCGTCGTGACCCATCACCAGATCACGGTCGACGGCAAACTCCTGAAATACACGGCCACTGCGGGACGGCTGCCCATCAAGCGCGGCGACGGACGAATCGATGCTGAAATGTTCTTCGTTGCTTACACGCTTGACGGTCAGGAGGCTGCCAAGCGTCCGCTTACGTTTGCGTTCAACGGTGGGCCGGGATCGGCGACGGCGTGGCTGCACATGGGATCGATCGGGCCCAAACAAGTGGTGCTCCAGCCCAACGGCTTCATGCCGGCTGCACCCTATCGCATGGTCGACAATCCCAACTGCGTGCTCGACAAGACGGACCTAGTATTCGTGGACGCCATCAATACCGGTTTCAGTCGGGCCGCCAATGCCGAGATGACCAAGAAATATCTGGGCGTGAAGGGCGACATCGAGGCGTTTGGCGAATTTATTCGGCTCTACATCACCCGCTACGACCGCTGGTCGTCACCGCTGTTCCAGTTGGGTGAGAGCTACGGAACGACGCGCGCCGCGGGAATCGCGGGATATCTTGCCGATCACGGCATTTCGTTCAATGGCATCACCATGCTGTCCACGGCCATCGACTTCGGAACGCTGGAGTGGACGAAGAACAACGATGCTCCCTACGTGTTCCTGGTTCCGACCTTCACCATGATCGCTGCCTATCACAAACGGCTGGCGCCCGACCTATTGCAGGACGTCACGAAAACTCGACAGGAAGTCGAGCGGTGGGCAACGACTGACTACATGCTTGCATTGGCCAAGGGCGACGCTCTCCCAGCGCCGGAGCGGCAGAAGATTATCGACGAATACGCGCGCTATACCGGACTCGATAAGAAGCTGATCGATAACGCCAACCTGCGTATCGACGTGATGCAGTTCACGAAGAATCTTCTGCTTGACCAGAAACTGGTGGTGGGCCGGCTGGATGGACGTTTCACCGGGCCGCATCCTGCGGGCGTGCTCGATGGAGCGTTCTACGATCCGACCGGGTCGGCGATCCTGCCTCCGTACACGGCGGTCTTCAATAACTACGTGCGCACGGAGTTGGGCTACAAGGTCGACACGCCCTACAAGATCTTCGCTTACGAAGAGCCAGGTTTTGAAAAATGGGAGTGGGGCAGCGCGGACAAAGGCTTCCCGAACACGGGCCCTGGGCTGCGCGACGCGCTTACGAAGAATCCATATTTGAAAGTGTTGGTGATGGAAGGCTACTACGACCTGGCCACTCCATATGCTGCTGCGAATTACACTTTCGATCATCTGGATTTGCCTGCGGACTATCGCAAGAACATTTCCTATGCGACCTATGGGTCGGGACACATGGTGTATGTCGACGGGACGTCGGGAGCGAAGATGAAGAAGGATCTGGTGGAATTTATGGAGGGGTCGTTGGCGCATTAGTTGTCGGTGATTGGCCGTCGGTCGGCGGCCGAGCACTAATCAGCACTTGGTGTTCAGTCGGCTCCGCAAGCGACGGGACGAACTCAGAGTAGACTTCACCAAGCTTTCAACGACACGCATGAACAGACGAGCTTTTCTCAAAGCAGGTACCTCAGCGGCGATCGGGGCGCTGGCGGTCTCTCGTCCAGCGTTCGCCGCCGATACCGAGATCTCTCTCTCACCCGGCGAGCCCGGCGCCGTCATCAGCCCGCATCTCTATGGGCACTTCATCGAACACCTCGGCGGCGTCATTTACGACGGGGTGTGGGTGGGCCGAAACTCGTCGATCCCGAACGTGGACGGCATCCGCAAGCAGTTTGTGGATGACATGAAGAGGATTGGCGCACCGAATCTTCGCTGGCCGGGCGGGTGCTTTGCAGACGGGTATCACTGGCGCGATGGGGTTGGCGATGCCTCGAAGAGGCCCCGCACCTACAACTTCTGGCAACGGCGCATGCCTGCCGGCCTCGACGCCACTGAGACCAATCAGTTTGGCGTGCACGAATTCATGCATCTTTGTCACCTGGTTGGCGCTGAGCCATACATCGCTGCCAACGTTGGGTCGGGGACGCCGGCGGAATTCCACGATTGGGTGTCTTACTGCAACGCGCCCGTGGGAACCGTTACCCTTGCCGACCAGCGCGCGGCTGATGGCGACAAGGAGCCGTTTGGCGTGCGGTACTGGGGCGTTGGCAACGAATCGTGGGGTTGCGGCGGCACCATGAGGCCGCAAGAATACGCTGCGCTTTACCGACGGTTCGTTACCCAGTTCCCCGCATACACGGAGCCATTCCTGGTGGCGACCGGTCCCCGCGGGCATTCCGCCGACGGCGATATCGGCTGGACTACGGACTTTTTCGAGGGCATGCGCGGCTTCGAGCCTCCGCACGGATTTTCGCTTCACTTCTATACGGACCTAAGGCCCACGCCGTTGAAGGCGGGAGATTTCAAAGCAGCGGAATGGTACGAGGTTCTTCTTCGTGGGCGTGCGCCTGGAGAGAGTGATCGATGACCATTGGAAGGAGATGGGAAAGTTCGACACAGCTCATCGCACCAAGCTGGTTGTCGACGAGTGGGGCGTTTGGTACGCGCCCGGTTCGGAGATTACTCCTGCCTACATCCTGAGCGAGACCATCACGCTGCGCGACGCCGTGCACACGGGCATGACGTTTGACATCTTCAACCGCCACGCGGACAAGATTGCGATGGCGAACGTGGCGCAGTCCGTCAATTGCATTCACTCCTTGTTCGCGGCCCAGGGGGAAAAATTCGTGCGCACGCCGGTGTATCACGTGTTCGACATGTACCGGCCCCATATGGGTGCGCGGCAGGTGCCGGTGAGCAACCCAGTTCCGGAAATGAACGTTCCGGCGCTGGCGGGCCAGGCCCGGCTGCCTGGGTTGTCGGCCTCAGCGTCGATTCGCGATCGCCGTCTCACGGTAACGTTGACCAACCCTTCGGTGGATGCGGCGTTGGCCGTGCGGATCCGATTGACTGGCGGAGCTCGCGTGAAAGAAGCACGAGGTGTCGTCCTTACTCATCAGGACATGCGTGCCACGAACACCTTTGCAGACCCCGAAGAAGTGAAACCGGTGGCCCATCCCGTCAAAGTGGTCGCAGATGCACTCATGCTTAGCTTGCCAAAGCAAGCTATCGTTCTGGTGGAGTGCGAGATCGTATGAAGTCTGGCGGATCAGCGAGCCGATGCAGCACTGAATGCAGAGTGCCAAATGTAGATGGTTAGGTTTTCTGACGACTTGCGACTGAGGGCTAAGAATAAAACTCAGCGATACTCTCCACCACCCATTGCTGCTCGTCGTCGGTGAGTTCCGGGAACATGGGAATTGCCAGCACTTCGCGGGCGGCGTGTTCGGCCTCCGGCAGGTCTCCTTCGGTGTATCCCAGGTGGGCAAATACAGGCTGCAGGTGCAGTGGGATTGGGTAGTAGACCTCGCTGCCAATCTTGCGGTTCGCCAGGAACTGCCGCAAATCGTCGCGGCGCCGGGCGCGGATCACATATTGATGGAAGACGTGGTGGGCCTGCGGAGTGGTCGCGAGCACGCGGATGGGTGCGTCGCCCGTGGCGGAGGTGAGTCCCGATTGCGTGAACAGGCGATCGTAAGTGGCGGCACGTTCCCTTCGTTGCCGGTTCCACGTCTCGACATGCGGTAATTTCACGCGCAGCACGGCTGCCTGGATGGCGTCGAGACGGCTGTTCCAACCGAATTCTTCGTGCAGGTACCGACTCGGGCTGCCGTGATTGCGCAGGCGTCGCATGCGCGCGGCGAAGTCCGGATTGTTTGTTGTGACGACGCCAGCGTCGCCGTAAGCGCTAAGATTCTTGCTGGGATAGAAGCTGAAGGCGGCGGTCACGCCCATCGATCCGGCGCGGCGACCGTTCCAAGCCGCGCCGATGGCCTGAGCGGCGTCTTCCACGAGAGCCAGCTGAAATTCATCGGCGATCCGCTGCAATACGTCCATGGGCGCGCATTGACCGTAGAGATGCACGGGCAGAAGCGCACGCAGGCGGGTGGGTTTTTCGGTGCGCAAGTGCGCCTCCACCAGAGTGGGATCGAGATTAAGAGTGTGTGGATCGACATCCACGAACACCGGCCGGGCTCCGGCGCGCACGATGGCGCTGGCGGAGGCGAAAAAACTGAAGGGCGTTGTGATGACGCTGTCGCCGGGCCCCGCTCCCGCCGCCAGTAGGGCGAGCCACAGGGCATCCGTCCCCGAGTTGCAGCCAACGGCGCGCGCTGTCCCGCAGAAGTCAGCCAATTCATGCTCGAAGGCTTCGACTTCTTCCCCGAGAATGTAATGCTGCGACGAGCAGACGCGCTCGATCGCGGCGAGCACTTCTGCGCGGAGCGTAGCGTATTGCCGGGCGAGATCGAGCATCGTGACCGGGGCAAACCGGGTTGCCGATTTCGACGTCGAGGACTTGGTCACGGAAGGAAATTCTAACAGCTGTATGTAGCGCCGGCATCTTGGCAGCAGTCCTGAGGACGTCTCGCCCTCGGCACGGGCGGGGCAGCCGCCTACCGTGGCCCGAGTTCATCCGGCGCGATGTCGAACGGGACACTACAAATCTCGCATTTCCAACTTGGGTAAGGGCGGAACAGATTGGCCGGTCTCGACGGCCTCACGCCAAGGCACAAGGGCGCGGAGCAACGCTGCCACGTCCAACCCGGCATGGTGCGCAGGATAGCCTGACAGATTGCGGTGAGCACGGGCCAGTAACGATCGGCAGCCGATCACATTTCCGCGCGAATGGTGGTGGAGCGCGACTGCGACCTGAATGAGTCCTTGGAAAAACTTGCGCTCCGGCTCGGGCGCGGCGCGCCAGACATCCTCCAGAACTTCGTGGGCGTCGAAGAATTCGGCGGCATTGAACAGGTCAATACCGCGATGTAGGCCGTCGGAGAGCACGGGATTAGTGTCGCATGGGAGGGGCTGCGGGCGCTCGGACGGTCCCGGAGAGGCACCTGAGGGGACTAGAATTTTCCTGGAGGATCGGGACCTGTCAGGCAGAGCTGCCAACTTGGCCTTCCAAGGAAATGAGGGTGCCGACAGGTGCGGGGACGGTCGTTGGCACTCAGAAGATGCCCTCATGCATATTTGGGAGTTTTTGCGGCCTTGGTTAGTGCTAACACAAAGGGATTTTGTGATTACGTGAGCCGTGCTGCTCAAGGGTCGTTGGCCAGAGATGATCGTATGACCGCAGCCGGGTTAGGGCTGCTGTGAGGCAGGCAGCCGGGCGATAGCTTCCTGGGCGTGCCTAGCATTAGGACCCTTGGGATCCTCCTTCAAATAGAGCTTGAATTCCGCGGCCGCCTGCTGATTCTGCCCCAACGCTTCCAACGCATAGCCCGCGATTATGTGTGCGTTGGCCAAACCCTGATGAGGCAAACTGTGGACCAGCAGGGCGTGAGCGGCGGCCTGCTTGAATCGGTGGAGCTGAAGCTCGGCATAGGCAGCGTTGTTGAGGGCCCAGGCATTCCTGGGTTCAACGGTCAAAGATTGGTTGAGAAGTAAGGCAACCTCGTCGTAGTTGCGTTCCGAAACCAGGATGCGGGCCAGGTTGCGCTGGGCGGCGGGGAACTTGTCGTTGAGCTGGGTGGCTTTGAAAAAGGCCCGGCGTGCATCTGGAGTGTCTTGCATCTGCGAACGGGCCACTCCGAGGCCGTTGTACGCTAAGTCGTAGTCCGGGTAGAGATCGATAGCGGCCTGGAAATGTTTGCAGCTGGTCGCCCAGTTCTGCTCCTCGAGCGCTTTACTTCCTTTTTCAAATTCCTTCCGCGCTTTGTCTGGGATCTTGAGGCGTACGGCAGGGACGGTACTCTGGTCGTCCAGGTCGTAACCACGTCATCGGTCTTGCGTTTTACGCGGAAGTCTCGACGTGTGCATTCTTCGACAGGAGTTATTTCGAGTTCGCTCTCAAGAGGATAGAAGTCGGCACCGGAGATGCGGATGCGGTGCATCCCGGTCACAGTGTTGAATTCCACGCGCCCGTCCTGGTCGGTGACCTTCTGATTGGTGGCAGAGCCGAAGCCAATCCCATCTTGCAACTCCACCGTGGCACCCGTCACCACCCTTGTCCGTCGTAGGTAACCGTGATCCGCAAGCGTGCCGGACGAGGTGTGCTCATACGTTGGGGAAGCAGGTACCGCAGGCAGTGCGGCGAATGCCACCAGTAGCAAATGAGTCCTGAGCAAGGGGATATTCCGGGACGAATAGCGGTGATCAAGGCGTGTCGGTACTCAATGAGTATACCTCTGGTCGGGATGCGGGCTGCCGAGCGTCTGCTGCTAAAGAAGAAAGGGTCGGCTTTGCAGCCGACCCTGGGAGTTTCAAGCTGCCCTTCCAAAAGCTAGAAGACGAACTTGATCTTGAAACGGATCCCCCGCGGATTCTGCCAACCGTATGGCGTGCCGTACATGCTGTTGAGTGTTCGGTGGCTCTGATCATTCGGGTCCGCCCCGTTGGCACCAGCGATGTAGTTGTAGCCTCCAGTTTCGAGCTGCTGGTAGACGGGTTGCCGCCGGCTGCGCCGTCGAGGGCAGGATCGAGCCCGTACGCAACAGGTTCGTACTCGATGTATGTCGGGCTGTGCTGATTGAATAGGTTGAGGAAGTTCACCTCGAGAACGAGCTTCAGCTGTTCGTTCTTAGGGCTGACGCTCATCTCGTTACTCACGCTCAAGTCGCTCTGGCTGAAGCTCGGCGTGCGGCGCTCGCTCACCGAACCCAGCACAAAGTCGCCGGTGGCAGGATCGCGCGTGACGTCAACGAAATTTACCGCGGCCCTCCACGAACACCGGACCGCCCCACACGCTCATGTAGCTGGACAGCGGGCTGCCCGAATACCAAACCTGATAGCCGCCCAGCAGGGTTTCCATTTTCCACCACTTCAGGCGGTAGTACCCGTACCCCTTGAAGGCGTGTGGACGATCGGTGGCCTCAGGACCGTCGATCACTTTGCCGTGCGCGTCGAAAGACATGAATGGCTCGTCAAACGCGCGGCTGGTGTTGGAACCCTGGCGGCCACCGCCGCCGTCGCTGATGTCGGTGGCGGTCAGGCCGCTGTAGTTGCCGTATAGCCGGCTGTAAGTGTAGGACACGGTGCCAAACCACTTGGCGGATGCGGCCCTGGTGAGCCGGAACTCGACCCCGTCGTAACGACGGCTGGCCACGGGATCTGCGGGCAGCCGTCGCAGGCGTCGGTGTTAATACCCTTGCCCGGATTAACCAGGAAATACTGCTCACCCTTCGGCGTAATAGTGCCTGCGTCTTCGATGGTGTCATCCAGTCGCTTCCGCGACCAGCGGGTCTCCAACGCCAGGTTGCGCGCAATCGCCCAGTCGGTGCCGATCACCATTTCGTGCTGCTTCATTGGCTTGAGGTGAGGATCGATCAGGCCGGTGGGACCCTGGGAGGCTGTCGTTCACCGGCAGGCGGAAATCCTCGTTGGCGATGAATCGCGCCCCCGTGATATTGCCGGTGGCTTCGCCCGTGCGGGGACAATAGTGGCCGTCAGAACCTCGTATCGGAACGATCGAAGTGAAGATGTTTGGATCGTCGACAGCGTACACACAGTCATGCCAGTAGTCGCCGCCGAAGGAGCCGCGCGGCAGTTCGTACTTCATGATGTCGTAGAAGTAACCGAAACTGCCGTACAGCTTGAGCTTCCCGTTGCGCATCACGTCCCAGGCAGCGCCTAGACGAGGCGCTACTTTATCGCCGAAGCCGAAACTGATTCCAGGGTTGCCCTCGACGAATGTTGGTACGTGCTCCTTGTCGAAGCGTACGCCCAAGTTGAGCGTCAAGCCGTGACCCACCGTCCAGGTATCTTGCCCGTAGAAGGCGTAGTTGTAGCTGGCGGCCTTGCCAAGGGTCCCGAGTTCGCGGACGTTAACCGTGCCCCAGTTGCCGCGGCAGGTGTTGGCTACCCGTCACTTGCCGAACATGGTAGTGTTTTCCGCTTCTATGTCGGCGCAATGTTGTCCGGGCCCGAAGCGATCGCTGCCCGTGGCGGGCGAACTGAGCGAGGGGGACCAGGCCAGGTCGAAGCCTACGTACACGTCTGCCGTGTTGTACCCGTTGGTCGTGTCGTTGTTCAGCCGGTTGAAGCCGAAGCCAGTCTTGAAGTTGTGGCTTCCGAAGCCCCTCTTGAAGATGCACAAGTCGGCGGTGTAGCTGAGCCGTGCGAACTGGTTGAACAGGGTGGTAGTGTTGTCTCCGCTAGTGCTGTAACCAGTGGTCTGGACTGAATTTGGAGCCGCGTCGCCCAACGTCGTACCGTCAAGCGATGTTAGTCTGCGTCCGCCGGCGCGTTGCCGGTTGCGTATGGATAGGTGGTGTCACGGTAGAAGTAGCGAATTCCCACCGGTGTCCCGCGGTCCTGGTAGTCGTTGTACACACGTCCAACACGAGTTGTGACCACAACACAGGGGCTGATAGCTATATCCGCACCAAAGTTGTAGATTACGCTGGGACTTACAAAACCAATACCGGTGTTGAAATTGTCTGGAGGGTTGCCCGCAGTTGCGTTCACTCCCCCGACAACGTCGTCCGCATTTGGCAGAGTAAGTGTCAGGGGGCCCGTGCCGCCAGCAAAGTTTGCGCCCTTACCCTTTTCGTAGTTGTACTGCCAAGAGCCGAAAAGACGGATTTTGTCGGTGGCCCGAACATCTGAGTCGCGGCCAGTGAATAGTAGGTCTGGTTGGTTTCAGAAAAGGTGCGCTTGCCAATGACCGGAACGGCGCAAGAGGGGGGTTGCAGTCCAGGTTCACCGTGCGCTCCCGGCTTTCTAGACGCGGCACGGTACTCAGGAATACCCAGAGACGGTCCTTGAAGAGGTCGCCACCCACCTCAAATCCCGGGTCCCAGTAGCGGTAGTGGTCTTTCTTGGGCTGAATGAACTGGGCCGTCTGATCCAGGAAGGGCTGGCCGCCGGCGTTCGGGGCCGTCGCCGGATCCCTGCGCAAGAGCTGGGTGGGAGCTGAATCCAGGGAGTCTCCCTGGTAGGAGGTGAAGATGCTGCCGTGCCAGGCATTACTGCCGCGCTTCTGGATTACGTTGATCACACCACCCAGGGCGCCGCCGTGCTCTGCCTCGAAACCGCTGGACTTGATCACGACTTCCTGGATGAACTCCATGGGCACGTTGGTGTTGGAAGCGCCGTTCTGGACATCAGCCGTCTCCTGGCCCTCGACCAGATAGGAGTTTTCCGAGTTGCCGGACCCGTCAACCTGAGGAAGCCTAACTGGCCAGGCACCGTCGATGTTCCCGCAGGTCCGCCTTGCAACGGTTCAGCACGCGCTCCTGGAGCAAACTGGATCACTGACTGGAAGGAACGGCCAGCGGGTACGTTGTCCAGGACGGCCGACGTGACGTTGGTCTGCACCTTCTCTGGCTGACGTCCACGAGGGGCGCCGACCCAGTGACTTCCACGACCTCAGAGGTAACACCAACTTCCACTTTGACGTCGATGGTGGGCAGTTTGCCCGTCTCGAGCGTAAGGCCTTCCAGTTTGTATGCGCGGAAACCCGGAGCCGATACGGTTAACTTATAATTGCCCGGGGGCAGATTTGTGAAGCGATATGAGCCCGCACTATCGGTCTTCTGACTCTTGGAACCGATGAGGGACGTGCCGAGACCTTCGACCGTCGCGTTGGCCACCAACGCGCCGGATTGGTCCTTCACAGTACCCTGGATTCCCGCAGTGGTTTCCTGTGCCAGCGTTGAAGTCGCCATCGCAAGCACGAGCACACTTATCACGGCAGCAACGAGCCAAGAGCCGACACCACTTCCTTTTCCTGGCATGGCTAACTCTCCTCTCAAATGTCTTGAATTAATCAAAAGTGCCAAGTGTGATTCCGAGGGCAAGAAGACACAAGTTTCAAACACTCACAGTTGGCCACACGCCCCGTGCAGCACTGAGCAAGACAGCACGCTGTTATCCAAATGTATATGCCCTACTGGGAAACACTTAGCCAGTGTCTAGTCTTGTTTTTCTCCATTTTCACGGAGCTATTGGGCAAAAGAATATGGATTTTGGGAAATTAGAGATTCTTCAACCAAAACGAAACAATGATCAAGTCTTTAGTAAGCGGATTGGGCATTTCTGTACGTTCGGATGAATGCGCGGCTTCGGTCTCATACCCGAGCCCGTCGCTGAATAATTCGCCTCGAACAGGCAGATTGGAGTGAAAGGCGTGCACGAGGGGGGATGCGGTGAACCCAATGACCTCGGTTAAAGACCACCTTTCCGGACCGATGTTCCCATTCGTTCCAGTGTTCATCTTGGACCCACGCTTGTCTCGTTTTTGCGAAGACCGTCTCATTCATGAGACGGCTTGCCTCTCGTTCGTGAAGCCGACACGCTCCAATAGGAGGCCACAAACTTCTAGCGTTTCCGCCCACGCGATGTGCTGCGCATGGAATCAGCCATGGAGCATCCTCAAGCATCGACCTAAACATAACGTTTTGATAGTGTTGCCTAGGTGTGTAATCTCCGGAATTTCATAGAGATACGTGTCGCATCGCTGTTGAAATCTGGATATTGGCGTCAGAGTCAACGCAACTTGTTGAACAGGGCGGGTAATACAGTGCTCTGTTTTGGTCGTGGAGTTGCAAGTGTTATGAGCCCCCCGACTTTTCAGGCGATGAGCGGCCCGTTGGCAACGGGATCGTGCTCAGGATTTTCTTAGGCAGATTCCACGGAGGAACTCATGCTGAAGGTCAGAATTCTCATTCTCGGTGTCCTGGTTGCGCTGACGAGCACGATTGCTCGGGCGCAGACGAGCAAAGGAACCATCGCAGGTACGGTCACCGACCCTTCAAATGCGGTTGTCGCCGGTGCGACTGTCGTGGCGCAAGATAAGCAAGGTGCGGAAACGCGTACCGTTGTGAGCGGCGCGAACGGGGAATTCCGGATCGAAGCAATTACACCCAGTATTTACAAATTGACCGTGTCTGTCCCGAACTTTTCGAAACTCACGGTCGACGACATCGTGGTGAAGGCATCCGTAGTAACGTCAGTCAATCCGCAACTTCAGGTGGGAAGTACCACGAAAGCGTGCAGGTGGAGGCGAATGCTCTCACGGTGCAGACGGAGAGCGCCGAACTCAGCAAGAATATCTCCGCTGCGGAAATCACGAACGTCCCAGTCGCGGGTTTCAATGCGATTTCGCTCGTGCTCACTGAGCCGGGGGTAGTCTCGGTGAGCGGTCGCGACGAGTTCACGAATGGCGTATCGTTCGCGGTGGACGGCCTACGCCCGCGGTCCAACAACTTCCTGATCGACGGCTTCGATAATAATGACTATGGCTCTGCCAGGGGCAGGCGCTGCAACCCGGTAACCTGGAGGCTGTGAAGGAGGTCGCCGTTCAGACCAACTCCTATTCTGCGGAATTTGGCCGCGGCGGAGCGTCCGTGACGAACGTTATCTACGACAACGGCACGAACAAATGGCACGGTGGCCTTTGGGAGACGTATGCCGGAGCGGATTTGGATGCTCTCAAAGCCGAGGAACACGCCCAGGGCCTGACTCGAGTGCCGCAATACGTGAATAAGATTTTTGGCTTCAAGCTGGGCGGTCCGCTGGTTCATAACAAGCTGTTCATATTCGGTTCGTCGCAATGGAATCGATTCTTCGGCGCGTTCACCGGATCGCAAATGTTGATTCCGACCGCCAACGGATTGACTGCCCTGCAATCCATACAGCTCCAGCAATCAGAACGCACAGATTCTCTTGAACTCCCTGGACGGAGTTGTGGCACCGCCGGATTCGGCTACATTGCCGGTGACGCCAGTCAACGTTGGCACGCGCGCCGGCTGTGCGGCTGATCCTTGCATTGTGGAACTCAACACGTTTCAACGTACTGCGCAGGCAAAGAACCCGCGGTATGAATGGTATGTGAGAGCGGACTATACGCCGACCGAGAGAGATACATTCTATGTTCGCTACATCGGGGCACACAGTTTCTTGAGTCCGGATATATTTGCCAATCCCAATGGTCTGCCAGGCACGGATATAGAGCAAGGTGGGCCTTCGCGCAACTTGGGAGTGAACTGGACCCACGTCTACAACGCGCGCATGATCAATGAGCTTCGCTTCACTGGCCAGACCCTTGATTTCAATTTCTCACCAACACCAAAGACCGCGGCTAGTCCGTTTTCTTCCCTTCCGGATATAGAGGTAGACGACTTGAAGGGAGTCGATTTCGGCGGTGTCGTCATAGGCTTTCCACAGTTCCGGGACCATCAAGTGTTTCAGTATCAGGAGGCCTTCTCCTGGGCGGTCGGCAGGCACAGCTTCAAGATGGGAGCCGACGTTGCCCATCTGCAGATCATCGACAGCGTGCCTTTCAACTCGCGCGGAACACTCGTTTTCTTGTCGGGTGGCGATTGCAGCCCGATCAATGGGGGACAAATGCAGCGCGTTGGCAAACTACCTGGACGACTTCACGGGACAGACAGGTACTGCTAGCCGTCAATTTGGGATCTCGCAAGTCAGTTTCGGGCAGACGATGCAAGCCTACTACTTCAATGACAGCTGGAAACTCCTGCCGAATCTGACATTGACCTACGGCCTGCGATATGAGTACCAGGGTACACCGATGAATGCCCTGCCTTATCCGGCAGTCAACGAGAGCGGCCCGCAGAGCAAGTATTTCCAGGCTGCGTTCGACCCGTTGACGCAGGTTGTGAAGGAGCAACCCGACCGTAACAACTTCGGACCGCGGGTTGGGCTTTCCTACTCGCCACAATTCTGGGAAGGACTGTTTGGCCACGACAAGACCGTCATGCGCGCGGGTTTTGGCGTCTTCTATGACACCCTGTTTGCCAACATTCAGGACAATTCGGCTGCGTCGACTCCAACGTGACGGGTGACACATTCGTAGGAATCCGAGCGACCCGCCGGGTCCACCAACGACCGAGGGGCGGTCCGCAATGCGTTTTCGCTGCTGCCGACCGCAGGTGTCCTTTCCGGCACAGATGCAGTGTCGTCGGCGGTGGGAAACCTGCGCAATCCGCTCACGTACCAATGGAACGCAAATATAGAACGTGAGCTGCCCGGCGGGTTCCTGGCGACCATCGCGTACGTCGGGACACGCGGCGAACGTTTGTTCATGAATCACGAAGTCAATCGAGGCAGCGGTGTTTGATCTGAATACCTTCACCAGCGACCGGATCAATCCCGCTCGGGGGCCCATACTGGTTCGCACTAACCATGGCGATTCGATCTACCACGGCCTACAGGTGGACGTGAACCGCCGCTTCCGCAACGGCCTGTTATTCCGTGGGGCCTATACCTTCTCCCGCTCCATCGATAACGGCTCTGAAGTATTCGTAACCTCCGGTGGCAGCACCCGCATGGCGGACGCATTCGACTTTCGAAGTGACCGCGGTCTCTCCGCCTTTGATCGCAAGCACCGTGCGGTTTTTACACTGGTGTATCAGACACCTAAGTTCGGTGGGGACAGCGGGTTTGCGCACGGCCTAAGCTACCTGGCGCGCGATTGGCAAATATCAGGAACAGCCGCCTTTGAGAGCGGCGCTCCCGAGACAATCCATATCGAGGGATTCGATGCCAACCAGGATGCTAGTGCATTCAACGACCGGCCGTTTGAGGGGAACAAAGCTATCAAAGTCAACCAAGCATGTCTGTTTTCCCCTGATCCAACCTGTTCGACCGGGGTCGGGTTCACCTTCGATGGGGTGACTTTCGGCGATCTCACCACCCCATTTGACAACGATGCCAATTTCAATCCCATCGGGCCGAGCGTCGGACTTTCGATACTATTTCTTTTTCGGGAAAAAGGGCGACGTTTTCAACGCAACAGCTTTTACAATCCCGGCCGACAGGACTATACGGCGGGAATTGCGCGTATTTTCAAAATTCCCGGGCATGAAAGCCACGAAGTCGAATTTAGGACGGAGATGTTCAACCCGTTCAACCACGCCAATCTTGGCGGAGGCGACGGCGGCGTCCTCAGCGTGAGCGGGGACCTCTTGAACTCCAACTTCATGAACACCGAGGTCACTCGCGAAGGTGGACGGAGCATTCGCTTCCGTTTGAAGTACAGCTTCTAAGAACAACGTCTGAGCAATGAACCTCAACAGGGGGAGCCTGACGCGGCTTCCCCTTTTTGCGTCCAATGCCACTTCTGGCTGTCGTTCAGGAGAAGGGAAGGCGTCTTTGCAGCCGAGGGCGGCCGTCCCCGCGGGCAGGAGTGCCCGCGCCACACACTTACTTCCCAAACATGGGGTAGTGGCTGGCAGTCCCCATGAAGAACAGCATAACGATGCTTAAGTAGGCATTCGCGCGCGAGGCCATGAAGGCCATGCGGGCCATGCGCTTCGACTGCTCGGGAATTGGGGTGCCGTTGGCGGCGTTGTCTTTCGTCCAGGCGATCAGGCGCTTCTGAATGCGCCAGATCACTCCCCAGACATTCAACATCATCACCCAACCAATGCCGCCACCGATGCCGATGGAGAGCAGGCGATTGCTCTGCCATCCTTCATCGTTCAGGCTCAGGAAGCACCAGGCCGCGACGAATACTACTACGGCGTAAATGACGCCGATGACAGGGCCCTTGTCGAGGGCACCCTTGCCTGGGATTAGCACCGCGTAGAGAATTCCCCACACAACCGTCCAGATTCCAAAGAAGGTGCCCATTGCCAGGCCTGAGGTGGCGCCGGCGTTGCGGGCGTCGGTGGCGACGATATTGCCCCAATACATAATTCCAGCCAGCACGGTGATGACCGACGCCATGCGGAACCACCACAGCGCGCGCGGCATTAGCAGGGGAACGACTTTGCCTTTTGTGGCGGCGTCCATTTCTTTCTGGAACGGCACATTCACCAGGTTGAAGAAGTACAGCAGGCCGATCCAGGTGATGCCAGCGACGAAGTGGATCCAGCGGGTGATCATCAGGAAGTTGGTGTTGAAGTCTCCCGGGATGTGGATGTTGGGACTGAGAAACATCGCCACGGCATGGAGCATGAATTCCTCCGGAGTGCAGCCGGATTGTACACCTTAGGGGATGGTCCGGTTATGTTGCGCGATGCTGCTCCCGATAATCGAAACGAAAATCAAAAGCTTGAACCGCAGTCGGGAATGAGATGTCCCCCCCATACAGAAAACATGAAAAGGCGCGGAAAGAATTTAACCGCTGAGAGCAGAGGATGCCCTCTCAGGGGTGCAGAGAGGAACGACGCGAATGGCTGACGGGACTTCTGCGCCCGGGATGACAAGCCGCATGGAGCAGCGCCAAGAGCAGTGCGACCGCCGCACCTGCATTAACGGACGCGCTGGGTGTTTTCCGGATTGCGTAACATGTTACCGGATTACCTGCCGCCTTCCAGGAAACTGATAAATTTGCCATGAAAGGCTCTTCGCTCAACACTTAGGGGCAGAGCGGGATTGAAAAGTCCGGCTTGAGGCCTTATTGTACGAAGTGCTGTCCCAACGACGGCCCGGCCCTCCGAGAAGAACTGGCCAAATGCCGGACTGGTCACGGGTTGTCCCCCCTGCTCTTTGTGATCGGACGCGCCACGGATCACACAGGAGCAGCTGATTTTTTTGAGTCCAAATTTTGGCAAGGAGATCGGCAGATGGAGAACAAGCCGGCGCAAAACATCCAGGATTCATTCCTCAACACGGCCCGCAAGGAAAAGCTCAACATCACCATCTATCTGCTGAGTGGGGTCAAGCTGACGGGCCGAATCCGGTCGTTCGACAAATATTCGGTGGTGCTGGAGACCAACAACCAGGAACAGTTGATCTTCAAGCACGCCATCTCTACCGTGGTGATGGGGCGGGTGCCGCATGCGACCTTCGGGTCGCACAGTGAAGGTAAGCCGGCGGCGGTAGCAGCGCCCGTTGCAGTAGCCCCGAATACGGCTTCCGGCACTGAAGGCTAAAGGCGCATTCCAAGTTGCGCAGCGCAGACTCCACACGTTCGCGTAAGGACGACGCGGTGCGCCGCGCGCTCAAGGGCGATACTGTCGCCGCGGACCGCGACCGGCGGGACTCGGGAGAACGTGCGTTCCTGGTGGGGCTCGATTACCGTGTGCGAAACCGCAACACGGGGAAGCGCTCCCTGACTGCAGGCGCGCAGGCGGCGCGCGATGCCGCGACCAGCGTGGCTGTGGGAGCGAAGCCTCCCAGCATGCCGGAGTTCAGCGCGGACGAGTCGCTGGACGAGTTGCGCACGCTCGCGACCAGCGCGGGCGCAACCGTTGTGGGCGAAATTCTGCAGCGGCGCGATCGGCCCGACCCGGCGACTCTGATCGGCGCTGGCAAACTGGAAGAGATCGCGGGTGCGGCGGCTTCGGCGGACGCGGATCTCATCCTGTTCGATCACGATCTCTCTCCTTCTCAACAGCGGAACATCGAGCGCATCCTGCACAAGCGTGTGATCGACCGCACGCAACTCATCCTCGACATTTTTGCGCGACACGCAAAGACACGGGAAGGGCAGCTCCAGGTCGAGCTGGCGCAGCTGGAATACATGCTGCCTCGGCTCGCGGGACGAGGCGTTGAAATGTCGCAGTTGGGCGGCGGCATTGGCACCAGAGGTCCTGGCGAAACGCAGCTGGAAACGGACCGCCGCAAGATTTACCGACGTATCCGGCACGTGAAAGAACAGATTGAGAATGTGCGGCGCATACGCGCTCAGCAACGGCAGCGAAGGGAGTCGGTGCCGGTGGCAACCGTCGCCCTGGTCGGCTATACGAACGCGGGGAAATCGACTCTGTTCAACGCACTGACCAAGGCGGAGGTGTTGGCGTCGTCGAAGATGTTCGCCACTCTGGACCCGACGATTCGCGGAGTCGAGTTGCCGTCGCGGAGAAAGGTTCTGCTATCCGACACGGTGGGATTCATTCGAAACCTGCCCCATACGCTGGTGTCGGCGTTTCGCGCGACCTTGGAGGAAGTGCAGCGGGCCGCGCTGATTCTTCATGTGTCGGATGCGGGAAGTCCTTTGACGGCCGAGCAAGACGCGCAGGTAGAGTTGGTGCTGAAAGAACTGGAAGCGGAGAAGAAGCCGCGGCTGCACGTGATGAACAAGATTGATCTGCTGGAGCCGAAACAGCGCGAGGCTCTGCGCGATGATCCGTATACGGTGCATGTGTCGGCGGTGCGCGGGGTCGGAATTGCGACCGTGCTGGAGCGCATTGACCAGGTACTGGAGGAAGATCCCGTGAGCCGGGTGCGCTTGAGTATTCCGCAGAAGGAAGGAAAAGTTCTGGCGATGCTGGCAGCGCGCTCGCGGATTTACTCGCGTCAGTACAAAGACGGCGTGGTGGAGATGGAGGCGGAGGCACCAGAGTCGGTCGTCCGCAGGGTAAGGGAGTTTGTAGTGAAGAGCGGCTCTTGAGTTTTGCGTCTACCTCTTAGGCGTTTAGCCCAAAAACTCTTGGCTGGCGTTCGCAAAGAACGCGAGAGGCCGGGCACCCACGGTGGGAATGCTGTTGGTTGAGTCCAGTGCTGCATCTGGCACACGGAAACTTCTAACGCCATCACGCCGGTGAAGGTTTGAGGAGAACACAAATTGCGGAGAAGTTTTGCTCGGAGCCAATGGTTAAAAGCTAGCAGCTAAAATTAAATGGGCCGATAGCCAAAAAGCGGTGACTTTTCTTGGCTGCCGGCCCATTCGATCCTGAATTGGATCGGAGGTGATGTATTCATGGTAGTCCGCTTTGGGAGGATGTCAAGAAATAGTTCCGAATAGCTCCAAAAGAATACTTGACAGGCCGGAAATTTTTTCTCAGGGTTGCCCGAAAGCCAACTCGATCACGGCCTCGATCCGTTGACACCAACTCCCCTAGGATGTTAATTTTAGGGGTTTTATAGCCCTCTTACTTCCGGATCAATCAGCTAAGCCATGGATGAGACGCTTCGACAGCTAGGCGGATTACTGCTCGGGTCCATACCCACCGTCGTCATGCTGTTGCTACTCTATGCGATCTATTCGGTTGTGGTGCATAGGCCACTGGCGCGGGTTCTGGCGGAGCGCCGGGCCAAGACCGAAGGCGCGATCGAGAAGGCTCGCGCCGACGTTGCGGCCGCCGAGGCGCGCACGGCCGAATACGAGCAGCACTTGCGCGAGGCGCGATTGGCACTTTTCAAGAGCCAGGAGGCGCGGCGGCAACAGGCATTGCAGGCTCGGGCGGAGGCAGTGGCGAGGGCAAGGGCCCGGGCACAGGAGCAGGTGAAGCAGGCCCGTGCTGCCCTGGAGCAGGACAAGGTCTCTGCCCAGGAGACCCTGCAGGCGGAGTCGGTACGACTGGCCGCGTTGATTGTGCGCAGTGTGCTGCGTCCGGTTGAGTCTGCTCCGGTGGGGGATGCGCGATGAGCCATGTTCCGAGCGGCATTTCGAGGCTCCGTACAAGGTCGGTAGTTGTCTGCGCTGCCCTTCTATTTTTTTCGCTTGTGGCGTTTGGGCAGGAACCTGGGAATGCTCCTGAAACGGCTCCCGCCTCCAGCGAACAGTCGCAAAAAAAGCACGAAGCCAACAAGGCGGACGAGCACCCCGGCTTCGGCGCTCAACTCGCAAAAGAAACCCGCGAGGCTGCCGGCGAGGATGACGAGACGGCAAAGTTCAAAAAGTCCGCGTCGGTTCGCTGGTTGGCGAAACTTACTGGCGGGAATCTGCAACATGCCTACTGGCTGGCGATGCTGCTGAACTTTCTGGTGATCGTAATGGTGCTGGGTTGGGCAGCGCGCAAGTATCTGCCCGGGATGTTTCGCGAGCGCACGGTGTCAATTCAGCGTGCGATGGAGGAAGCGCGGCGGGCCAGTGAAGATGCGAATCGGCGCTTGGGAGAGATCGAGTCTCGGCTCGCAAGGCTGGACAACGAAATTACCGCGATGAGGGCAGTGAGTGAGAAAGACATGGCTGCGGAAGAGGCGCGGATCAGGGCAGCTGCGGAAGAGGATGCGCGCAAGATTGTGGAGTCGGCGGAACAGGAGATTGCGGCGGCTGCCAAGGCGGCGCGACGAGATCTAACCACTTACGCGGCCGACTTGGCGATCGGGCTGGCGAAAAAGCAAATTCACGTGGATGCAGGAACCGATGCTTCGCTGGTGCGCAGTTTTGCCGACAAGCTGACGGGCACGGGGGGAAAGAATTAGATTATGGCCTCGGTGACTAGTATTTACGCCCGCGCCTTTGCCGACGTGGTGTTCGAAAAGAGGCTGGACGGCGGAAAAATACTTGAGCAATTGCGCGCGCTGAGCGCGTTGTTGCAGGCCAATCCCGATCTTCGCCGGGTTTGGGAAAATCCGGCGATTGCGGCGGAGCAGAAGCGCGGGGTCCTCGACGCCATAGCAGCACGGGAAGGCATTTCGCAGCCAGTGCGAAATTTTGTGGCGGTTGTGATCGATCATCGCAGGGTGCATTTCTTCGATGCAATCGTCAGGCAACTACAACTGGAACTAGACGCGCGCATGGGATTTGCTGAGGCAGAGGTCACCAGCTTCCGCGATTTGAGCGAAGCCGAGAAGCGGTTGCTCGAGGCACAGGTAGGGAAGCTTACGGGCAAGAAGGTGCGGGCGCGCTACTCGCGCGATGCTGCAATTCTGGGCGGTGCGATTGTGCGCGTAGGCAGCACGATCTACGATGGCTCGGTGCTCGGGCAATTGCAGAAAATTCGGGAACAAATTGCTGGTTAGCTATTAGCTTCTGCCGTTAGCTCTGGGCTGGGACGGAAGACAGACAGGGCTTAACCTAGAGCGCATGAGAAGCTTTTGATCGCAAAGAAAGATCGCAAAGGTCGCGAAGAAATCATCGTAGAGTTGTCGGCAGCAAACCGTTAGAAGCGCATCCAGAAAGCTAGTGGCTAAGAGCTAGCAGCTAAGAGCTGATTTCTATGGCACAAATTAAGGCAGACGAGATATCACAGCTGATCCGCGAGCAGATCGAGAACTACGAGACCAAGATCGCCGTGGACGAAGTGGGAACGGTCATCACGCTGGGCGACGGCATCGCGCGCGTGTATGGGCTCGACAAGGTCATGGCCGGTGAGTTGCTTCAGTTCCCCCACGGCGTGGCCGGACTGGCCATGAACCTGGAAGAAGACCAGGTGGGCGTGGTGCTGCTCGGCGAATACACCGAGATCCGCGAAGGTGACGAGGTCAAGCGGACGGGGCGCATCATGAGTGTGCCAGTGGGCGATGCCATGGTGGGCCGCGTCGTGAACTCGTTGGGGCAACCGATCGACGACAAAGGGCCAGTCGCCACCAAGGAATTCATCGCCCTCGAACGCATCGCACCTGGGGTCATCGCCCGGCAACCGGTGCGCGAGCCCATGGCTACGGGAATCAAGGCTATCGACTCGATGATCCCCATCGGGCGCGGCCAACGCGAATTGATCATCGGCGACCGTCAGACCGGTAAGACGACGATTGTGCTCGACACAATTCTGAACAGTAAGGGCAATGACCTGATCTGTATTTACTGTGCGATTGGCCAGAAGCGGTCGTCGATTGCGCAGGTGGTGAAGATTCTGGAAGACGCGGGCGCGATGGAGTACACCATTGTGGTGGCGGCGTCGGCGTCGGAGCCGGCCCCCATGCAGTACATTGCGCCCTACGCAGCCTGCGCGATGGGCGAATACTTTCGCGACAACAAGCGACACGCGCTCGTGATTTATGACGATCTTTCCAAGCATGCGGCTTCGTACCGCGAGATCTCGCTGCTGTTGCGGCGTCCGCCGGGACGGGAGGCGTATCCGGGTGACGTCTTCTATCTTCACTCACGCCTGTTGGAACGCGCCGCCAAGATGAGCGACAAGATGGGCGGAGGATCGTTGACTGCTTTGCCTGTGATTGAAACGCAGGCCGGCGATGTTTCCGCCTACATTCCCACGAACGTGATTTCCATCACCGATGGGCAGATCTTTCTTGAAACCGACTTATTCAACTCGGGGGTGAGACCGGCGGTGAACGTGGGCATCTCGGTGAGCCGCGTAGGGGGCAGCGCCCAGATCAAAGCGATGCGGCAGGTGGCCGGATCACTGAAGCTGGAACTGGCGCAATACCGTGAACTGGCGGCTTTTGCGCAGTTCGGCAGCGATCTGGATAAAGCCACGCAGAACCAGCTCAACCGCGGCCAGCGCCTGGTGGAGATCCTGAAGCAGAACCAGTTCTCACCGTTGCCATTTTCAAAACAGATTCTGGTGATCTTCGCGGGTACTGCGGGATTTCTGGATGACATGCCAGTCGAACAAGTGCGACCGTTCGAAATCGAGCTGCACAAATATGTCGATACGGCGAATCCAGGGCTCCTGCAGAAGATCATGGAGAAAAAGATCCTCGACGATGCGCTTAAGGCAGAGATGACGAAGGTGATCAAGGACTGCAAGGAGCAGTTCCTCGCGTCGAGAAAGAAGTAGCTTTAAGCTTCTGGCTGCTAGCCAGTGGCTAGTAGCGAGTGGCGACCAACGTCGCAGGCGAACACAAGGTTCCCTTGACTCCGTTCGGCTTCGCCTCTCTGCGCTCGGGATGACAGGGTGGGAAAGCTCAACAGTGGTCGCTGCCTTTGTACGATAGATAGGGATCATCGAGTGCGGTTGGTTTTGAGCTAAGAGCTAACGACTGATGGCTGACAGCTAATCCATGGCAAACATTCTCGACATCAAGCGGCGCATTCGCAGCGTGATCAACACGCGGCAGATCACCAAGGCCATGAAGATGGTCTCGGCGGCCAAGTTGCGGCGTGCACAGGATCGAGCGCTGGCCGCGCGTCCGTATGCGCAGATGTTGACCAACGTGCTGAAGTCGCTGGTGTCGCGGGCAGAGATTTACGATCCCGAGACGGGCGAACCGCGACATCCTTTGCTGGCCCAGCGCGAGGAACGGAATGTTCTGCTGATCGTCGTAACTGGGGATAAAGGGCTGGCCGGGGCCTTCAATACGAATATCCTGAAGTCCGCCATGCAGTTCATCGGCCAGAAGGCCGGGAAGAACATTGAGATTGAGACCGTCGGTCGCAAGGGGCGCGATTTCCTGCGACGAAGGTTTCCGATGGCCGAACCGCGCACTGCAGATTCAGGCGAAGGGATCCGGACTAGCGTGATCGGGGAGAAGGTAGGCGTCCTGAACAAAGTGGATCACGCGCTGGCTACCGAACTGGCGGAGCGGGTGATCGATCGTTACGCCCAGGGCGAGATCGATTCGGTGTATCTGCTCTTTAACGAATTCAAGTCGGTGATTCAGCAGAGGCTTGTGGTGGAGCGGGTTCTGCCGATTATTGAGATTGGCGTGGCGGATGTGCAGCAAGCACGCGAGTTCACTCAGAAAGAAAAGGAAGAAGCCAAGAAAGCCGCGATTTCCGCGGGGGTGGGCATGCGCTCGACCGAAGGGCGTGAGATTGACGCGGCGGCCGCGCAATTCGCGACTGCGCCGGTGGATTACATCTACGAGCAATCTCCGGCCGAATTATTCAACGATCTGCTTCCCAAGTATGTGGGAATCCAGATTTTCCACGCCCTGCTCGAGTCGGTGGCCGCCGAGCACGCAGCGCGTATGACTGCGATGGAGTCGGCCACGAACAATGCAACCGACATGATCGATTCACTGACGCTGGCCATGAACCGCGCGCGGCAGGCAAAGATCACGAAAGAGATTATCGAGATCGTGAGTGGCGCGGCAGCGCAGTAGGAGCCGCTACGGCTGGCTTCTGGCAAGCAAGACCCGAAATTTCTGTCCAGAGTTTGACGATCGGCGATCGACGAAGCAAGCAAGCCACGAGCAAGGAGCTACGAGCTAGAAGCTGATTCCCTATGCCAGAAAATATTGGACGTGTCATACAGATTGCTGGGCCGGCGGTGGACGTGCAGTTTTCCGAAGCGGGGCTGCCGCCGATTTACCAGGCGGTGAAAGTCGTCAGCGATGGCTTCACTGTGCCTGAGCCCATCAACGTTATTCTCGAAGTGCAACAACACCTGGGCGAAGGCCGGGCGCGGTGCGTGGCGATGGAAGCTACCGACGGCATGGTGCGCGGGATGAAGGCCATCGATCAGGGTGGGCCCATTTCCGTGCCGGTGGGGCACGGCACGCTGGGGCGCATCATGAACGTGATCGGCGAGCCCGTCGACGAGTTGGGCCCGATCGAGTACAAAGAGCGCTTGCCCATCCACCGGCTGGCTCCCGCGTTCGACGAGCAGGCGACCACGGCCGAAATGTTTGAAACCGGCGTCAAGGTTGTCGACCTGATCCAGCCCTTCTTGAAGGGTGGAAAGATCGGACTGTTCGGTGGCGCGGGCGTTGGCAAGACGGTATTCATCCAGGAGCTCATCAACAACGTTGCCAAGCAGCACGGCGGCTTTTCCGTGTTCGCCGGCGTGGGCGAACGTACCCGAGAAGGGAACGACCTCTGGCTTGAAATGAGCGAGTCGGGCGTAATCACGCCGGGTGATCCCTCGAAATCGAAGGCAGCGTTGATCTATGGGCAGATGACCGAACCGCCTGGGGCGCGCCTGCGCGTGGCTTTGACCGGGCTCACGGTCGCCGAGTATTTCCGCGACGTGGAAGGTGCGGATACGCTCCTCTTCATCGACAATATCTTTCGCTTTACGCAGGCGGGATCGGAAGTGTCAGCGCTGCTGGGACGCATGCCGAGCGCCGTCGGTTATCAACCCAACCTGGCGACCGAAATGGGTGAGTTGCAGGAACGCATCACATCCACGAAAAAAGGTTCGGTTACGTCGGTGCAGGCCATTTACGTGCCTGCGGACGATCTCACCGATCCGGCCCCTGCGACGACGTTTGCGCACCTGGATGCGACCACCGTGCTTTCGCGGGCGCTGACGGAAATTGGCATTTATCCGGCCGTCGATCCGCTGGCCTCGACCTCGCGCATTCTGGATCCACGGATCGTGGGCCAGGAGCACTACGACGTCGCGCAAGCGGTGAAGAAGACTCTGCAGACTTATAAAGATCTGCAAGACATCATTGCCATCCTGGGCATCGACGAACTGAGTGAAGATCAGAAACTGACGGTGGCGCGTGCTCGCAAGGTGCAGCGTTTCCTGTCGCAGCCCTTCCACGTGGCCGAGCAGTTTACGGGTTCGCCGGGGCGCTACGTGAAGGTGGCCGATACGGTGAAGGGCTTCGGCGATATCGTCGCCGGCAAGTATGACGAGATCCCGGAACAGGCCTTCTACATGAAGGGCACGATCGATGAAGTATTGCAGGCTTCGGAGAAAATGAAGGCAGCATAGAGGCAGCCGTCAGTCTTCAGTCACCAGTCGTCAGGCATATCAGCTGACGTCTGAAGTTGTAGCTAGACTGACTGATGACTGATGACTGACGACTGACCAACGACTAATGTCAGATTCTTTCCAACTCGAAATCGTTACTCCCGACAAGCTGGTCGTGAAGGATCGCGCCGAGGAGATGCAGATTCCCGGGAAGAACGGGTACCTGGGCATCCTGCCGGGACATGCGCCTCTCATTACGGAACTCGCGGTGGGGCAGATCAGCTACCGCAATAGTAGCGAGACCCACTTCTTGTGCGTTGCCTGGGGATTCGCCGAAGTTCTGCCAGACAAGGTTACGATTCTTGCCGAGACGGCCGAGCGCGGGGAAGACGTCGACTGTGCCCGGGCGCAGAAAGCGAAAGAGCGTGCGGAGCAGCGACTCTCGAGTGGCGATCCCGAGGTGGATGTTCCACGTGCGCAGAACGCTCTAGCTCGGGCAACGACGCGACTCGAAGTAGCGGCGAAGGAAGGGCAGACTTCCACGAGCCATTGAAGATCTCCTGCCAGTTGGCTGAACTGCTCGATGCCAAGAGTTGATCGCTCCCAAATTCGTTGCGTCCTGGAATGACAAACTCAAAGAGATAGCTAGCTACGTCTAAGCAGGAGCCGCCCGGCAATGTCCGTGGCTTTTTTGTCTTGGGGAAGACTAAGGTTTGACGGCGGTCGATCCTTTAGCTGCCATCGCTGATCGCAGCAGGACGGGCGAGGACGCCCGTCCCTCCACGGACAACGCGGTTGCGGTTACCTGGCGACTGACGACTTGCACCTGCTAGTACCTTCGACTAAACGTCGCCTGGTACCCGGCACGGTAGCCGTCGGTGTATTGGGCTTTGTAGTCGTTCCTGTCGCCGTACTCACGGCGATAGCCATGGTCGCGATCGTCGAAGCGAGCTCGAGGGTTCGGGTTGAACGGTTTATTCTTATAGAGATCCTCTCGGGCCATGGTGACGCCATCCTGGTAGCCGGTGTCGTAGCCAACTCTTTCATAAGAACCGTAGGTCCCCGAACCGTAGTAACTGCCACCACGATAGAAGCCGTCGCGGTCACCGCGCCGAGAGGGCTGTTCGCTGGCGAAGCCGGAGCGGAATCCGTCACGATAGCCATCCTGGTAGCCGTTCTGGAAGACGTTCACCGGGCCCATCCATGACTTGTAGCCGTGCGTGGCCTGACGCCAGTCCGGCGTGCGATAGTCGGATGGATCGTTCTCGCGGCCTTCATGGCGCCCTTTCTTCTCGCCATCTCGATAGCCACTCTGGTATCCGTACTGCCGGGCCTGGCTCCCGTTTCTACCACGGTAATAATCGTCGTGGTCGTAATCCTGCGCCCATGTGAAAGTGCTCAGGGCCACCACCATCGAAACCGCTAATGCTGCCATCCTCAGTCGTTGCCACATAGTCACCTCCGTTACCGGGTACTGCTTGCTGTCTTTCCTAGTGGGATGCGCTGCGCTGGCGGGAATGATGCCCTGATGGAGGCGAAAAAAAACAGTACCCGAACGCCAGAGCCTCTCGGCAAGCCAGTATTTATGCGGTCGCGAAACTTTCTCGCGAATGACGGGTTCGATGCGCAAACACGCCCGCCGAAACTCGAGGAAGGCCTGAAATTAAGAATTCTTTGACTATAGTTTGCGACCTCATTGATAACACTGGACAACACCAGCGTGCGCGTCCAGGGTTACTCGTGTCACCCGTGAGTGCCGCCACCTTCTGTTAGACTGCTTCGTTCTCTCCAAACTGACGTTCTCCCCCTGAAGCCTGGCAGGAGTAGTGTTCATGCAGATCAAGCAAGTGGGCGTCGTGGGTGCCGGCACGATGGGCAATGGCATCGCTCACGTGTTTGCACGCGGTGGCTACGCGGTGAGTTTGTGCGACATCGAGCAACGTTTTCTCGATCGCGCCCTCGAAACCATCACGAAGAATCTGGCGCGCGAGACAGCCAAGGGAAAGATTACGGCAGAGCAAGAGAGTGCGGCGCTCGCGCGAATCACGCTCGTGCTCGAGCGACGGCAAACTGGCGGAATGCGACTTCATCGTGGAGGCCGCTAGCGAGAAATTCGAAATCAAGCAGGAGATCTTTCGCGACCTCGACCGTATTGCACGTCCCGAAGTGATTTTCGCTTCCAACACTTCCTCCATTTCAATCACCAAACTGGCGGCTCAGACCGGACGTCCGGAACTGGTTATTGGCATGCATTTCTTTAATCCCGGTGCCGGTGATGAAGTTGGTGGAGGTCATTCGAGGCTTAGCGACGTCGCAAGCGACGTTTGAGACAGTGCGAGATCTTGCAACTGCTCTGGATAAGACTGCGGTGGAAGTAAACGATGCGCCCGGTTTCGTATCCGAACCGCGTTCTGATGCCGCTGCTCAACGAAGCTATGTATGCCGTGATGGAAGGAGTGGCCACGGCCGAGGCAGTGGATGAAGTCTTCAAGCTGGGCATGGCACACCCGATGGGGCCGCTGACTCTGGCGGATTTCATTGGACTCGACGTCTGTCTCGACATCATGCGGGTGTTGTACGCCGGGTTGGGCGATCCGAAATATCGGCCATGTCCGTTGCTACGTGAAGATGGTGGACGCCGGGTGGCTTGGACGGAAAAGCGGGCGCGGTTTCTACCAGTACTGACCGAGGCACGAGCAACGTTAGGTTCTCCGAATGTGGAGGTCGGACTAATCGAAGATGACCACTGTATGGGGGCAGGTTCTGCCGGATGATGGACCGCGCGGAGAACGCGACATTGGTTTCTACGTATTCGCAGGGGCCGCTGGCGTGTTTGCAGGGTGGGCTGACATCCGAGTTGGCGACCTGCTTGTTCACCACCTTACTCGTGCTGGCGCCCTGCATGATTCTGGGTGTGATGCGGCCGGTGCGGCCCTGGCGCTGGGTGGTCGTCGTGGGTATTTGTGTTCCCTTGGTCGTGCTGGGCGCGTACCTTTTGTCCATACAAAAGCCGACCCACGCTCAGGTCTACGAATCCTTCCTCGCATTCTTGCCGGGAATTGCGGGAGCATACGGCGGAGCGTTGTTGAGGAGAGCAAGCGATAATATCTTCTCGGGAAGATAGCTAATCAAAGTCCGCGTCGTTACGGAATCCTCTTCAGCAAGTATTGAACACTAAGGTCTCGGCTAACCAGAAAGTTACTCCCGATTCCACAGGGTTAACGAGTATGCTGCGAACATAACCCTATGGGAGTGTCGGTTGCGGTGCTGGCCAGCGGCAGCCACGGCAACACCGCTGTTGTCCAAACTTCGAAGACGAAGATTCTGGTGGATGCCGGGATTTCGTGTCGCGAGACCTTCAAGCGTTTGAAGGCGCTCGACGAAGATCCGCGCTCGCTGTCCGCGATTCTCATCACGCATGAACACTCTGATCACGTGTACGGCCTGTGGACGCTCGCCAAGAAACTCAAAATTCCCGTGTTCATGACGGGCGCCACGCATCTGATGTGGGCCAGGGCACTGCGCGACGAGAACGGCGTTCGTCCCACGCTGGAGCGACTCGAGATTTTTGCTTCGCGGGAAGCGATTCCAGGTGGGAGATATCGAAGTCACGCCGTTTACGATTCCGCACGATGCCGCCGATCCGGTGGGCTTCACCTTCCGGGCGGAGGGCGTGAAGATCGGGTTTGCCACCGACCTGGGATATCTTCCGGCCAGCGTGCGGGACCACCTGCGTCGTTGCGAAGTTCTGGTGATGGAATCCAACCACGATGTCGAGATGTTGCGCGTGGGGCCTTATCCCTGGTCGGTCAAGCAGCGGGTCATGAGCCGGGTTGGTCACCTGTCGAACGATGCGCTCGCGGAATTCTTTACCAGCGACTATGATGGAGAGGCAGCTTACGTGGTATTGGCGCATATCTCCGAGCACAACAATCATCCCGAAATCGCCCGGAGAGCAGCGGAGAAGGCATTGGGGCCGCGCCAGACGTTGCTCCGCAACCGCGTGAGGCTGGCATCGCAGACCGAACCATTGGAGCCGATCCGTCTGTAGTCAATCTGTATGAGCCAGTGCGTCGACCCCCTCGTAGGCAAGATTCTGGCCGGCTGGCGCTATGACATCTCCGGCCTGGCGCCGGAGATGCGGGGGGACTACGAGCATCATTTCGAAGATTGCGAACACTGCCGCAGCCGCCAGAAAATCCACCGGATCATTGACGTCTCCCTGATCGTGCTGGCATCGGTGTCGGCTGCTGTTTTCCTGCTGGCCTTTGGCGTGATTCGCCATTTTGGCCCGAAGCACACGCTCTGGTTCGAATTGGCAGCTCTCGCGGGGTTTGCGCTTTCCGCGTTTCTGTGGCTGGTGGTTGCAGTGGCAACGCCCGCGCCCATGACAGTGGTGGATGTTGCGCGGCTGGGTGCACGCCGCGTGCATGATCGGCTGCCGGCGGAGATTCGGGAACGCCTGCCCGAAGAACTGCGCCTGAAGATTACCGGATCATGATTCTCTGGGTTTGGCTCGCCTTGCCCAAATTGTTTCCCGAAGTCGCTACTTTCTCGACTGCTCACGCATCTGACCTCGGAAGGATGAGACGTGTACTCAGACTGCGGGCTTTAGTTTTGCTCGCGGTGGTGTGCGTATGCGCATTTGCGGCGCAAGCGTCAGTTCTTGCATACACAGTCCACGAACGCCCGGCCGGTTGCCATAGCGGGCACAAGACTCCGGCTCGTGAGCCGGCGAATTACTCGTGTTGTATGGCAGGGCACGATGTCGCGAGCCTGCCACCTTCCTTCTTGGTCCAACCCTACGTTCAAGTCGTAGGGGTCGTTATGTTCGACCGAACCTGCGATTGAAACGACGCCAGTGCGCCGCTTTGAAGACATCCAAGGCTCCTCCGGCGACCCACCCGCAATCCATCCTCTGCGAATCTTGATTTCTCCTTCCGCTGAGGCTCGCATTTGCGTGCATGCGGCGATTGTCCATAGTTTTCAAGAAATGGAGGCGGACGGTGCAAGTACGCGTAGGGCTGAGCTGTCTTCTGACGGTCAGCTTGGCAGCTGTCTGGTGTGCGGGGCAGGAGTCGGGGAGGGCATTCGATGCAGGACATGCCGGGCATGGACATGTCGGCAACGACTCGGGATTGGATGCCTTCTCCGCACGCAGGGTCAGGTACGGCATGGGAACCGGCGTCTGCGCCCAGCCACATGTGGATGACCTCCCGAGGCACGTGGGATCTGATGGCGCACGGCGTGATCTTTCTGTCATACAACCAGCAGGGCGGCCCGCGAGGTGCGGGCAAAGCTGAGTCCGTGAACTGGGCCATGCTGATGGAGCAGCGCAAACTGGGCAAGGGGACTCTGCTGTTCCGGCAGATGTTCTCGGCCGAGTCACTGACTTCGCCGCATCCGGGCTTCCCTCAGATTTTCCAGACAGGCGAAACCTATCATGGCGAGCCGCTAGTGGATCACCAGCATCCGCACAATGTGTTTGCGGAACTCTCGGCCTACTACTCGCTGCCAATCACGGAGAGAGTTTCCTGGGTACTTTACGGCGGACCATCGGCTGAGCCCGCATTGGGACCCGTCGCGTTCATGCATCGAACTTCGGCGTCCGAGTTGCCCGCGGCTCCCTTGAGTCACCATCTGCAGGATTCCACACACACGAGTTTTGGCGTGATCACTACCGGCGTCGTAATCGATCGTTTTAAGCTGGAAGGATCGGTGTTCAACGGGCGAGAACCGAATGAAGAGCGTTGGAGCATTCAGATGGCGGCGCTGGATTCGTGGTCCGCGAGAGTCAGCGCGGCTCCGACGCGCAACTGGACGGCGCAGTACAGCTATGGGCGGTTGATGCATCCAGAGGCCTTGGAGCCGGGCAACGAGCGACGGCAGACGGCATCGGTCGAATACAACCGGCCATTTGCGGATGGGAACTGGGCGACGTCCGTGGTATGGGGACGCAAGCACAAGGAGTCGAATACGACGAATCTGAACAGCTATTTGCTGGAATCGACTGTAAATTTCAGGCAGCGCAATTACGCTTTACACACGGATTGAACTCGTGGACAAGGATGAGTTATTTCCAGACGCATCTGTTCATCCGGCGTATCGTATTGGTGGGTACACTTTTGGCGGAGTGCGCGATATTCTTCAGGGCGGTTTGGGACAACTTGGCGTGGGAGCCGACGTAACTTTCTATTCCAAACCGTCGGCGCTCGACTCTGCGTACGGAGCGAGCCCCGTCTCTTTTCGGGTGTTTCTGCGAGTCCGTCCGGGAGCGACCGGACACCGACATTGAGGGGTTCTGTCCCGCAACTCGGAGCGGTGCAAAATCAGCCCGTTGTCAGTGGAATGGCCCAACATGTCCTATTGCCAACTCCGATACTGACCCAAAATTTTAACGACATTCGGGCAATTTAGGGCAGAATAAGCCAATGGAATCCGCGATCAAAGTTGTGCGCGCCATTCAGATCGCAATGTTGTTGAGCGTGGTGGTTTATGTGCTTGTCGGGGAAGGGATTGGCTCGGTCCCGCGGCTCAATAATCCGGTGCTGTTTTACGTATTATCACTGGCCACGATTACCATTGTTGGGGTGATTCTGGTGGTGCGCCGGACGCTCGTACTGCAATCGGCAGCAGCGTTGGCGTCGCGGCCCAACGACGCTGCCACGCTGGGCCGGTGGCGAGCGGGTCACATCATGACCTATGCCTTGTCGGAGGCGATCGCGATCTTCGGGCTGGTGCTGCGTATCCTCGGTTTTTCCCTTTCCCAAGTTGCATCCTTCTATATTGCCGGTTTCATCTTGTTGCTCTTCTTCGGTCCCCGCCGGCCCGTTGTAGGCGAAGCGCGGTAGCCAACGCCGTTCATTTTCCGTAGGATTCCTTCAGGAGAAGATCTCATGTCTATTAATGGCCCGGAAGAGCTTGAGTCGCTGCGGGCGGCGGGAGCCGTGGTTCGCCGTGTGCTGGAGGCTATGAAGCGGGAGGTGCGGCCGGGTGTCACGACGAAGCAGCTCGATGAAGTGGGCTCCCGGGTCATCGAAGAAAATGGAGCACGATCAGCGCCGGTCATGGTCTACGGCTTTCCGGGAGCGAATTGCATCAGTTTGAATGAAGAAGCAGTGCACGGAATCCCGAGCGACCGAGCTCTTCGCGAGGGAGATCTGCTTAAGCTGGATGTCACGATTGAAAAGGACGGCTTCATGGCAGACGCTGCCGAGACCGTGCCCGTGGGAGCGGTTTCGCGCGAAGCGGAAAGACTCATCGCGTGTGCCCAGCGGGCATTTACGAAAGCAATGCTGGTGGCCAGAGCAGGCTTCCGGGCTTCCGAGATTGGACGGGCGGTGGAGCGGGAAGTACGAAGAGATGGGTTCTCAGTGATCCGGGAACTTGGAGGTCACGGGATCGGGCGCACTATCCACGAGGAGCCTCGCATCCCGAACTTTGCAGATCCACAAGCCCGGCACGTGCTGACCGAAGGCTTGGTCATTACGGTCGAGCCCATCATCGCCGCCGGTTCAGGCCGGGCCTTTCTGGCGCAGGATGGATGGACGATGAAGACCGCCGATCGTCGGCCATCGGCGCATTACGAGCACACCATTGTCATCACAAAGGGAGCGCCTCTGGTGCTGACGGCGGCTTGAACCGTCTAAAGCCGTAGCTAACCCCCGAAAGGACCGCCCGCACTCCTTGGTGTCCCTTCGCCGCTTGATCCTGGGGTGCACCCTTCTTGCATAGCACAATCGTGCTATCTCGTTTTGTTGCAACTCGTTGACGCCTTGCGGGTTTCAAGATAAAGTCCAAGTTCGCGGTGCTCGCCGCTAGGAGTGCAGTGCCCCAGCGTTCTTACCGCCTATGGATTCCCGCAGTCGCCACTTTGCTGGCGGCATTGTCTCTGCCTGCCGGGGCGGTGAGCGTGGGGTTCGCTCCTCAGAGCCGCGTCGGCTTGCGACAGGGAGACCAGTGGGAGCCCGCCCTTGCCACCGATGGCTACGGCCATGTTTACGTCCTGTATCCGCAATACATTCAGGTTCCCGGCTGCGACTCCTGCCCGGTTCCGACCATGATCCTCGTGGAGAGCTCCGACAATGGGGCGACGTGGAAATCGGAACGCAGAATCAGCATGCGTAGTTCGGCGCAGTTTGACCCGCAGATTGTGGTCGACCCGGTGGATCGGCGTACTGTGTACGCGGCTTGGCTTGAGAACGACAAACGCGACATCGTGGTGGCGCGCTCGATTGACTTTGGGTTGACATGGGCAGTAACGGTTGCCACGCGTACGGAGACGGAAGCCGACAAGCCGGTGCTCGCCGTACGCGGCCTGGATACGTACGTTGCTTACAATCGCGCCTCAAAAGTATGGGTGGCTGCCTCGCACGACGGCGCGAATACGTTCACCCCAGTGAACCTGAATCCCGAGGAGAGTATGGGATGGGCGCAGGCGGGCGGCGCCACCATCGATCCCGCGGGCAACATTTTTCTCTCTTGGGCGGGCTATACGCGCACCAATGCCGGGCAGGGGCCCGTGGACCTTTATGTCGGACGGTCGACGGACGGTGGCAGGAACTGGACGAGGAGCCTGCTCGATGTGTCGGGAGCTCCGCCAGAGTGCGCTACGGATGAGTGCGGATGGGCCTACCTGGGCGCTCAGATCGCCGTGAGCTCTGATGCCGCGGGCACCATCTACGCGCTCTGGAATGCGGGGCCGGTGAACCGCGGCGCGGAGAGGATTTATTTCTCATCTTCGACCACGTCCGGGGCAACGTGGTCGCCGAAATCCGAGGTGTCCAACGCGCCCCGCGGCGCCGCACACGCTTTTCCTACCCTGGTTGCGGGAATGGCGGGCGACGTCCGCATCGCGTGGATGGATACACGCCACAATCCGCTCTGGAACACCTATTACCGCAGCTCGACCAATGGTGGCGCCACCTGGTCGCCGGAAACCCAGCTCTCGAGCTACGCTCCTGGTTATCGCTACATCGAACCGACCGGTTTCAAGTTTCCCTTCGGCGACTACTTCGAAATGGATATTGACAATCATGGTGACACCCAGGCGGTCTGGGGTGAGGGGTTAACCTACGAGTCACCAGGTAGTATCTGGTACACACACGGCCGATAGTGCATACTTCGTCTTCCGCTCGCTGGATGCGACGACGGACTGAAGGGGAACTATGCTCCTCATGTGTGTGAACCTGTGGGCGGTGCTAGGGGCGGCCGCCGCCACCATGGTGATTGGATTTCTCTGGTACTCGCCATTTCTGTTTGCGAAGCCGTGGATGGTGGCCATGGGCTACGATCCCGAGGACAAGGCAAAAGCGGCTGAGATGCAGAAGAGTGCCGGTCCTCTCTATGGCATCTCGTTCCTGGCGAGCCTTCTTGCGGCCTTTATTCTCGGCAAGATTATTTACAACCTCACCATCGACTCGCCTTTTTACGGAATGAAGGTGGGATTCGCGGTGTGGCTAGGCTTTGTGATGACGGTGCAGCTCACCGACAAGCTTTTCGGAAAACGGCCGATGAAACTGTTCCTCATTAATACTGGCTATCAGTTGGTCTGCTACCTGGCAATGGGAGCTATCTTGGGCAAGTGGGTGGGATGCTGAGCGTCGGCATTCTGCCGGCTCGCAAAGGCGTGCTGCGTTCGCATGGGAGGGCGGGACGCCCTCCGGACAGCCGCCGAGGACGGCGGCGCTACAGCACATCACTCCATAATCAGGCCGCCGGTCAACTCCGACAGTTCCTGAATGTGGTGCTCGACGCAGTAGGTTTGCAGTTCTTCCACGATCTTCTCGGTTGCGCACGGATCCCAATAACTCGCGGTTCCGATCTGGATGGCGCTGGCGCCTGCCAGCATGAACTCGATGATGTCGGCCGCCGTTGAGATTCCGCCCATCCCGATGACGGGAATCTTCACCGAGTGTGCCGCGTCGTAAACCATGCGGACGGCAATCGGTTTGATCGCCGGTCCGGAAAGTCCGGCGGTGAGATTCGCGATACGTGGCTTGCGGGTTTCCGGATCGATCGCCATGGCGACGAAGGTGTTGACCAGCGATACCGCATCCGCGCCTGCTTCCTGGGCGATGTGCGCCATCTGGGCGATGCTGGTCACGTTGGGTGAAAGCTTCACGATCAGCGGTCGCTCGGCCGCACGCTTTGCAGTAGTCACGAGTTCGTCGAGCGAGCGCGGATCGCTGCCAAACTGAATGCCGCCATGCTGCGTGTTCGGACAGGACACATTGAGTTCGTAGGCGGCGATGCCCTCGCCTTCGTTCAGGATCTGGATGGTGTGTTCGTAGTCTTCCCGGGTGTAGCCGAATACATTGGCGAAGACAACGATGTTTCGGAGTTGGTTCAGCTTCGGCAGCTTCTCGGTCAGGAATGCCTGGGCACCGATGTTCTGCAGGCCGATCGCATTCAGCATTCCGGCGGTGGTTTCATACAGGCGCGGCGGCGGGTTGCCGGTCATCGGTTCGCGCGACAGGCCCTTGACGACAAAGCCGCCGAGGCGGTCGAGGTGAACGACGTCCTCGAACTCCAGCCCGTATCCGAAAGTCCCACTGGCAGCGATCACGGGATTCTTGAGATGAATGCCGGCCACGGTCACGCTCAGGTCTGGTGCGCCTTTGGTAGTTGCCGTCGGAGCCGTCAACGCTGGCCTCCCTGAATCGCAACGAGTGCGGCGGGTTTGAATTCCGCGGACGGCTTTGGCGGCTTGGGAGCCTCGTGCCGGTGGCGGGTCCGAGTTTTCCGCACGATGCGGCGGAGCCAGCGCCTCGATGAGCACGCGGCCAATCGCATGGCTGGGCGCATTGATACCCAGTAGCGAGGCCAGCGTTACCGCGAGATCGACTGGTTCCGCATGGGTGCGGAACGTCCCCAGCTGAAAGGGCAGACCGTAGAAGGCGAGTGGGACGTGTGTGTCGTACGTGTAGGGAGTGGCATGATCGGTGCCCTTGGTGGTGCCGACGGTGAATGGAGTGGGTACCCCCATCACGTACCAGCCACCGGCGCTCGAGAAGCTGTGCAGATATTTTTGACCTAGTTCTGTGTGGGGAACTACGCCTTGACCGAGTTGCGAGCGAGTGAAAGTAGCCACGCAGCCCAACCTGCTTCATCGCTTCGCCCACGGCACGTTCCGCGTCTTCTTCCTTGATCTTAAGAGAGGAAAAAGCGTCGTCATTCAACCAGGCAAGTGGGTAGTCGAAAGATTTTACGAAATCTGTGGGCTTGCCAGAAGAGAACTTGGCCGCCAGAGCCTTGTTGATCTGCGACTCGAGGTCAGCGGCATTCAGGCCCGGCCGCAGGAATGCGCAATTGGCTGGCGACAGCTGGGGACGGGCGCGATGCCGTGGTCAGCCGAGAGCGCGATCCACACATTCGCCAACCCAACCTGATGGCCGAGGAAATTGAAAAACTCGGCGAGTTGGCGATCCATCGCGAGGGCCATCTCGTGCATCTCGGGGGAGTCCGGTCCTACCTGGTGGCCCAGAATATCGTTGGCTGAAAGGCTGACGGTCAGCAGGTCCGTTGTAGGCCCTGTGCCCAGTTGCTCGTAAAGCACGAGTTCCTTGGCGAATTCGAATTCATAGTCGTTGGCGAAAGGCGTCGAGCCCACCACCTCGTAGAAGCCAGCGTCCGATCCGTCTGCGCGCTTTTGATGTGCGGTCGAACGCAGCGTCTTTCCATCGCCGTCACGCCACTCGCGATCCCAGTACTTACTGGTGCGGTTGCTGGAATTAAAATCACTGGCCCACTTGGGAAGTTCGTTGCGATAGTAGGTGGACGTCACCCAGGCTCCGGACTTCTGGTCAATCCAGTAGGCTGCGTCGCCCGCGTGCCCGGCAGGCAGGACGGCAGCGCGATCTTTCAGGGCAACTCCGAAAACGCGGGACTTGCCGCCGGTTGCAAGTTTGAGTTCATCTCCTAAGGTGCTCGCCAGTAAGTTGTGGGGGGACGAGCCTCTGAGGTCTCCGGCAATGCCTACCAGGTGCGTGGCATCGTCCTCCACGGACGTCACCATGCGCTTCTTCTGCGGATCCCACCACTCGTTGGCCGCTATCCCATGGCCATTGCTGTAAGCCCCAGTCAGCAGAGTGGCGTGTCCGGGAGCGGTGCGGGTGTTGGCGTAGTCGTAGTTGCAGTCGGTGAAGTCGGCGCCGCGGTCGAGGAACAGGCGGAATCCACCTTCGCCGAACTGATCACGGTAGCGTTCCAGGTAGTCACCGCGAAACTGGTCGATGACGACGATGACAACCAGCTTCGGATGGCCGTTGTAGGCGGACGCGAAAGCGCGGACGACCGGAAAGGGGCACAGCAAGAGGCAGATCAGTAGACCCGCGATGCCAAACCGGGTGGGGGCTCTCATTGCGTCGATAAGTGTACAGGCAGCGCCCCGGTGGACCCAAGGGGGAAGCAGGAACGGTCCATATACAGATCGGTTCCCTTCGCCCGCTGCGAATTGTGGGGAAGTGAATTTTCGTTATATAAAATTCCGGCGGCAGAACATTGCCTTGGGAGACTAAAGAATGAAGCCTTGGCTCGGAGTTTGTCTGTTTATGTTGGCAGTCATCGTCCTCGTGGCAGCATCGCCCGCAACCATCTGCCAAAGTGGAACGCGGAAAATATCTGGTGGATCAAGTCGCATTGTGCGGAGACTGTCACACGCCGCGCACGGAGAAAGGTGAGCCGATCAAAGAAAAATACCTGAAGGGTTCACCGCTGTTCTTCAAACCCACCAGCGCCGGTACCGGGGTGGGCAGACAAGTCTCCCAACATCGCGGGCCTGCCGGGCTGGGAAGAGAAAGATGCGATCAAATTCTTCATGACAGGACTCGCGTATAACGATCTACCGGGAAGGCCTCCCATGCCCCAGTACCGCTTCAACCAAGGAAGACGCGACTGCCATCGTGGCCTATCTCCGCTCGTTGCGTCCGGAGTCGAAAGCGGATGGCGGTCAGAAGTAAGGAGGGCGATGCGGTCTCGTGGTTCGGGACCGTCATGCGACTCCGCGGGTGGGCAAGTTCCCGTGTGCAAACTGTTGCAATGCCAATGAACCTCCGAGTACATGGTCTGTTCGAAAAGCTCTCGAAAGGTAGCTGAGATGCTGCGCAAGCTAGGGGATGGGTGCGCCCTGCTCCGTTTCCCGACCGTTTCCGGGGCCTGCCGCGCAAGGCAGTATCTGACCCGAAGGGCGCAATCCGGAGGACCCTAGGCCATGCGTCATGTCATTCTTGTGCTTGCTGTTGTGCTCTTTGCAGCTCTGGCAATGCTTCTGGTGAGTTGCAGCAGCAGTAGCAACTCCATGCAGATGGCCACGGTACATGTGAGCCTCAGCGATCCTGCGACCTGTTCCCCGCCGCAAGGGTCGTTCAGCCACATTTACGTTACCGTTACCGATGTACGCATTCACCAGAGCGCGACCGCGTCGGATACCGACTCAGGCTGGGTCGACCTGGCCCCAGGTCTGGCCGGCACACCGGTCCAAGTAGACCTACTCGGGGCCGCCACCCAGTGCTTCCTCAAGACCCTGGGCTCGAGCGAGCTTCAGCCTGGTACCTACCAGCAGATTCGCATTCTGCTGGCCGACAACAGCGCGACAGTGAATGGAAACCAGTGCGGAACCGCCGCAAACTGCGTGGTGCTGGCCAGCGATCCTCTGAATCCGCGTCCGCTGCAACTCTCGTCCGAGTCGAAAACGGGGATCAAGATTGCTCCGGGACAGATAGCCGGGGGCAAGTTTGTGGTAGCTGCAGGAGAAAGCAAGGATCTCGACCTCGATTTCAACGCTTGCCGATCCATCGTGTCGGAAGGAAACGGGAGCTTTCGGTTGAAACCCGTCTTGCGTGCGGGTGAAGTCGCACAACAGGCCGCGATCAGCGGAACCGTGATTGACGCAGCGACGCAAGTTCCCATCGTGGGCGGAAATACCGTTGTCGCCCTGGAACAGAACGATGGCAACGGCGTGGATCGCGTCGTCATGGAAACGGTGACCGACGCGAATGGGACGTTTTCGTTTTGCCCCGTCGCCAGCGGAACTTACGACATCGTAATAGCAGCAGTCAACGGAGCGGGCGTCGCCTATGCGGCGACCGTGATTACTGGAGTGCAGTCAAGCGCTGCGCTGGGACAAGTGCCCTTGACCACGGCTCTCGCACCGGCGTCGATCATGGGAACAATCACGACGAGCACAGGCAGCGCCGCGACTTCGGCGGATCTTACTCTGTCTGCGCTCCAGAGCATTGTGGTGAGCGGCAGTAACCTGCTGGTTACGGTTCCTCTGGCGGCGCAATCGGCGTCGACCGCGACCTTGATGACCGAGCCCGGTGCGAGTTGTCCCGCAAACACGGACTGTGTGAGCTACACGCTTTCTTTGCCCGCGGCCAATCCTAGTGTCGGGCCATTCAGCAGTTCGGGGAATCAGTCGCCAGCTCTTCCGACCGCGGGCACTGTGACTTACACGCTCGACGCGGGCGCATTTGTGCCGGGCTCGGCGGGCCAAGCCGACTGCAGTCCGGCGGATTTGCAGACCAGCGAGTCAGCCAGCAGCACGCCACTGACGGTGACTCCTGGCGCCAGCGTGACGGCAGCAACGCTGGCATTCACCGGCTGCACCAATGTGCCCTAGCTCCGACGTTATGGAAGACAGTCCGAGTTAGCCGGAACGTCAACTCGTATCCCTAGTCTCCGTGATGGAGAGGGAGTCGATCGTGACCAACGTGCCCTCCTGCCTCGATTCCGATAAACTATAAGTTTCCATGCTCGATCTCAACTTCGTCCGTGAGCAGCCTGTCTCTTGTCGAGGAAAAGCTCCGTCTGCGCGGGATGAATCCTGCCGAGGTCTTGAAGGATTTCCAGGCCATCGATACCGAACGCCGGCAGGTCATCACCGAGGCCGAGACCCTGAAGGCGCAGCGGAATCGGGCTTCCGAAGAAATCGGTAAGCTCAAGAAGAGCGGTCAGGACGCAACGGCCTTGATGGCGGAGACCAAAGATCTCCGCGAGAAGATCCAGGAACTCGAGAAGAAGGTCACCGATTACGAGACTCGCCTGCGCGACTTGCTGGCGGGCATCCCGAACATTCCTCACGACTCCGTGCCCGTAGGAAAGAGTTCTGACGATAACGTCGAGGTGCGACGCTGGGGTACTCCGCCGAAATTCGACTTCACGCCCAAGCCGCATTGGGAACTGGGCGAACAACTTGGTGTTCTTGACCTGGAGCGCGGAGCGAAGCTCTCCGGCGCACGGTTCGCCGTATATTGGGACCTCGGAGCGAAGCTGGAGCGGGCACTCGCCAACTTCATGCTCGACCTGCACACGCGGGAACACGGCTATACCGAGGTTCTGCCGCCGTATCTCGTGAACTCAGAGTCCATGTATGGCACCGGGCCAGCTTCCGAAATTTGCAGCCGATTCGTTTCCGTGTTCAGCATGGAGAAAAAGACTTGTGGCTGATTCCGACGGCCGAGGTCCCGGTCACAAATCTCTATCGCGACGAGACGCTGGACGGTTCGCGCTTACCCGTGTCTCTCACTGCCTACACACCATGCTTTCGCAGCGAGGCCGGATCCTACGGGAAGGATGTTCGCGGCATCATCCGGCAGCACCAGTTCCAGAAGGTCGAACTGGTGAAGTTTTCGCATCCAGATAGCTCGTACGAAGAACTGGAAAAGCTCACGCGCAACGCGGAAACGGTGCTTGCAGAAGCTGGGCCTGCATTACCGGGTCGTGACGCTGTGCACGGCGGATATGGGATTTTCGTCCGCCAAGACGTACGATATCGAAGTCTGGCTGCCCGGGCAGGGCCTGTTCCGGGAGATTTCTTCGTGCTCGAACTTCGAGGCGTTTCAGGCGCGGCGGGCGAACATTCGCTTCCGTCCGGAAGGCAAAGGCAAGAACGGAGTTTGTGCACACGCTGAATGGCAGCGGCCTGGCGGTGGGCCGTACCTGGGTGGCGATCGTCGAAAACTATCAGCAGGCTGATGGCAGCGTCGTGATCCCGGACGCGCTCCGTCCCTATATCGGCGCGGAACGGATCACGCCGAAGAAGTTTTAGCGTTTGCGTTTCGTGGCAACCGCGTCGTTGCCAAGATCAGGAGCAGTCAATAGACTTGGAAAGCGCAAAGATAAGTCCGGTGGTTCCCAGCGCGCCCACGCTGCCGATGAATTCGATCTGGCGCACAATCCGCGGCTACATTCTGTGGTCCTATGAGCGTGGCAGCCTTCACTATGACGTGATGGTGACGCTCATCCTGCTGTTTGTCTTCGTTTCGCCCTTCTGGATCAACTTCAAGGACAAACCGATTGACCGGGTTCCGCATCAGACCGGAGTAGTGATCGAACCCGATGGGAAGGGCGGATTTATCTACCAGATCGAGGCCTCCGCACTGTCGGCCAAGGACGACGGTGGGCTGCGCCGGCAAATGCTTGCGATTATCGAACCGATCGCCGGCGCTTCCGCCATCTTGAAATACGAGACCGTGAAGGACAAATCGGGACACGCTCTGACCTACAAGGTGTGGGTCGAGAAAGAGTAGATCGCGGTCCGAAGGCGCAGCTTGGGTAGGAAGACACTATGAGACGAGCAGTCATCCAAGGCGCGCTCGGTTCGCACTCGTCATTGCATTCGGCGATCTTGTGCTTGTGTCGGCGACAGCAGTCTCAGGCGCAGAACTGATCCTGCCCTGCAAAAAGTCCTCAGCCAGATGGATGCCAGCGGCCACATCCTTTCGCACCGCGCAGGCCAATTTCGTCTGGGAGCAGTACTGGAAGGTCGTCAACGACAAGGATTCTCAAAAGGGCACCGTCTACTACCGGCGTTCGGGGAAAGAAATCCAGATGATGGCCGAGATCACGGATCCGCCCAAGAGCGTGCTCTTTGCAGACGGCAAGGTCCAGGTCTACGAACCCAAGTTGAAGCGGGTTACGGCCTATGAAGCCGGCAAGAACCGCGAGGCGGTGGAGAGCTTCCTGGTGCTAGGTTTCGGCGGCAGCGGCCACGACATGCTGAAGTCGTTTGATGTGAAATACCTGGGCACCGAAAATGTCGACGGCGTGAATGCCGCCAAACTGGAATTGATTCCGCAAGTCAGACCGCGTGCGCAACATCTTCGCGAAGATCTGGCTGTGGATCGATCCGGCGCGCGGCATCTCGGTGCAGCAGCAGTTCTTCGAACCATCCGGGCGACTACCGGCTGGCCAAGTACTCCGACATCCAGTTGAACCAGAAAATCCCTGACAACGTTTTCAAGCTGAAGACCTCCGGCGATACCAAGTATGTATCGGCTCCCAAGGGCTAACGCGCTGAATCTAAAAAGCAAGAATAAGGCTGAAAATCGAGGCATGGGCAGATATACTGATTGCTCACGAGCGGTGGGTGAATTTTTCATGGCGAAAGTCTTTACCATCCCAGTAGTTCCCAATTTAGGTCGCAAACGAAGAGAACGAACCTCAGATCCCCGCTACGTTGACGGTCAGCGCACGCTGGTCGAAGCGATGAAGTACCTGGCGCAAGGCCGATCCCGTGGCCAACCGTGCCGCCATCGAACTCGATCTCTGAACATGTGCGCACCCGGTTCCGCATGAGCGACTCGCCGCTGCTGAGCGATCCGACGACGAAGTGAGTGCGAAAGAGCACTCGGATTAAGCACCCGTAGCGACTTCTTCGCCAAAAGAGGGGCGGACTTTGCTGTCTGCCCCTAATTTTCGGACCACCAGCCAAATCAGAATTCGTAACGCAAGGCGAACTGCATCACGCGTGGATTAGTTAGCAAGCTGGTGTAGTTGCCAAACGTGCTCGCTCGAGTGAGTCTTATCGATATCAGTTCGATTCCCGGTGTAGGCCACGCCCGCTTGCAGCGAAAGCAAATCCGGGATGTTGCGGCCCTCCATCGGAAGCGCTTTAATCTGGTTTTCGTTGAAAGCATTTCCGATGGACGCGTCTGTGGTGTTGACCACCGTGGTTTCGCCCGTGACCTCGATCGTTTCGCTTGTGGTGCCGATTTCGAGTTTTACATTGGCGGTTGCCGGCGTGTTGACGAGCAACTGGATTCCGGGCTGCTCAAACTTGCGGAATCCCGTCATCTGGACCGTCAGACGGTACACACCGGGAGGAATTTGAAGAAATTCAAATCCTCCTTCGGCTCCTGTTTTCGTGGTCCGTTCGAGAGCGCGCTCGGGATTCGATAGCGTCACGTCAGCCTTAGCGACGCTGGCCCCACTGGAATCGGTGACGGTGCCCCGCAGGGATGTTGTTGAAGACTGCGCCCAGGCGAAACTGCTCAGAAGAGAAAGAACAAACAGCCGCAAAGCCACTGCTTTAGCGGTAAGCATAGTGGAAGCTCCTTATGCTTTACAGAGCGAGACAGGGCACTGTTGGGCCGACATTGTGCAACCAGACGCTGTCAAGATACAAGCGCTATTTGAACGATTTAATCGATACATCTGTGCAGAGATTTGTGCAGGAGAGCCGAGACAAGGAAGGGGCTTTTTCCCTAACGTCACGGCATTGAGTCGGGCTTGGACGGGGTCGCGGGTGCTCCGCATTATCGGACTGACTGTAGGCAGAGCACCAGAGGTCGGTCTTAACAACAACACCTGTGGCTTGATTTGCGCCAGGTAGTCAGCGCTTACCTGACCGCAAGTCAGAGAAATTGCTGGAGATGATGCAAACATTCGTCTTGACTTCGTGATAACGCTCGCCGCACACTTGTCCGCTAATTACACCTCCACGTGACAGGGTCTCACACACTTGGAGAGGGGGAAACTCATGCGGCGTGCTTTGTCTTCCCGGGTTGGAGTTGTGTTTCTTCTGCTTGTTGCTGGTCAAGCCTTCCTGCGTTGGCGCAAAAAATCACGGGCGACATTCACGGGCGACGTCACTGACAGTTCGGGCGCGGTCGTGCCCAACGCCACCGCTACGGCCGAAAATGTTGCCACGAACCTGTCGCGCACTGCCACGTCGAGTGCACGGGCAGCTTTCGCATTAACGATCTCCCGATTGGGATGTATAAGGTTTCGGTCGCGGCTCCGGGCTTCAAGACCACCGAACGCAAGGTGCAGGTCTCGGCGGGCGGCTTAACTCACGCCGACTACGTGATGCAGGTTGGGCAGCGCACCGAGACCGTGACGGTGGAAGGTGCTGCTCCACTGGTGGAACTCTCCGGTCAACAACAATAACTACGTCGACAACGCCAAGATCGAAAGCGTTCCGCTGAACGGACGCGATTTCAATTCGTTGCTCGCGATTACACCCGGTGTGCAACGCACCCCCGGCGGCGGCTTTCTCGCTATCAGCATCAACGGTGCGCGCACGACTTCCAACAACTACCTGATCGACGGTCTCTATAACAACGATCGCTACTACGGCGACTCTTCGGTCGGACAGACCGGCGTCGTCGGCATTCCGGCGACGATTTTTCCGCCGGAAGCGATTGAGGAACTGGACGTTCAGGAGACTCCGTCGGCGGAATTCGGCGTAAAGGGCGGCGCTCCCATCAACATGGTGATGAAGAGCGGGACGAATTCCTGGCACGGAACCGCTCAATGGGTGCGGCACACGAATTTCGCCGATGCCGATCAACTATTTCTCGAAGCATCAGGGATGTGACGCAGGTTCCGATCCCTGTCACGCGACCTCCATTCGCAATCAGCAGTTCGGGGGAACCGTCGGCGGTCCGATTATCAAGGACAAGACATTCTTCTTTCTGTTATTACGAGGGCCAGCGTTACAAGTCGGAAGGCGTCGTCAATCGCAGACCGTGATCTCGACCGTGGACCTGCAGCAGCGCAAGCGACGGACATCGCGAATGCAGGACTCACACCACCGCCGCTGGCGAGGCGCTGCTGAGCTATTTCCGTCCGCGCCCCAAATTGCCGATCCGAACAATCCTGGCAGTTTCTCAAACCGGTAGTTGGTAACGAACTCCCGACCACCGACAGCATGAACGGCTTCGGGCGTTAAAGTGGACCATCACTTCAATTCCCAGCACTCGATTTCGGCCGCTACATTTTTGGGGACAGCCTGCAAAGTCCGCGCCGAATGTTGGCTTGCCTGCCAGCGGCGGCACCAACAATCCCGACTTGTTCAACTCGGTCGCCCCGAGTCGCACTCAGATGGCCGGGTTGAGCCACACCTGGAATATTGGAAGCAACAAGGTTCTGGAGAGCCGTTTCGGCTGGACAGCGCTTTGCTCAGATCATCGATGTCAACAACAAGATCGATCCCGAAAAGCTTGGGCGTGGACACAGGTCCGTTGGCAGCGACGGATTTGGGCGTGCCATACGTTTACCTCTACAACCTTGGATATGGCGGATATATCGGCGGAGTGCAGGGCTACCCGATCACGACCCGACCCGATCAGACCTACGATTGGTCGGAGCATCTGAGTTGGGTGAAGGGCAATCACAGCATCAAGTTTGGCGGCAACTATCAGAGCGCCTACACCAACAGCCTGCGCAACCGCGCCCGAACCGGCTTGTGGTTTGGGCTATGACTCAGGTAGTGGGCGAGATTGAGGAGTTGCTGCTGGGAAAAGCGGAGGCGACGCGATCGGAACTTTGGCGATACTCACCGGCACATCATCCAGAAAGCCGTCGGACTGTACGCCCAGGATGAGTGGAAGGTTCGTCCGCGGTTGACTCTCACCTTGGGCCTGCGCTGGGAGGTGAATGGTGCACTCGGCGAGAAGGATAATCACGGAGCCAACTTCTATTCCGGGCCGAGGGCTAGTCAGCGTTGGGCAATGGAATTGGTTCGCTCTATAACTCGGATCAAGCTGATTTCGGACCGCGACTCGGATTCGCGTGGGATATCTTTGGAAACGGCAAGACGGCAGTGCGGGGCGGCTATTCCCTGACTTACGATGTGGCCAACTTCGGTACGATCGCTGCTCCTTACGGTTTTGCCGGCGCCCGCGCAGGCGCCTTCACCCAGCCCTACCAAGGCGAGTTCTCCTCAAATTCAGTGTCGCTTTCGGCCGACCATCCGGGAGCAAGCGATCCGCTGACTGGCCCTTGCATTGATCCCAACCGTCCCAACATCCGATGGCGATTTTGTTTGCTTTGATAACGCGACTACGGATCCGATTTTCGGCACGCAGCACTCAGGGAGGCGTCCCGCCCTTCAATGCTTTTTCTGTGGTACGTAACTTCAAGACGCCCAGAGCGCACAACTACAACCTAAGTATTCAGCGCGAACTAACTTCGAATCAGGTATTCACGGTAGGGTATTCGGGCTCGTACGGCCAGAATTTGGTCGTGTTGAGCGACATTAACGCAAGACCCATCGGCGGCGATGGCACAGGCCATTCGACAATGTCTACTTCGATGTTGGCAAGGGCAGCATTCCCGGGACAGCCGCTTTAATCACATTATTCAAGCCACGAATCGCGGACAGTCACGCTACGACAGCCTGCAGACCTCGTTCAGTCAGCGAAACTGGCACGACCTCAACTGACCTACAACTACACGTTACAGCAAGTGCTTCGACACCAACTCTGTGAACCGCGGTTCGTCGACCGACAATGGCGCAGTGCCCCAGATCAATAATGATGGCTTGAATCCGGATGGCACGGCACACTCGAATCTCGCAGACCAGCACGGACCTTGCGATCATGACGTAACGCACAACTTCAACGTGAGCGGTCTGTACACCTTCCCGCGATTCCATACATCCCGAAACTGGTGGGTCAAGGTTGGCAAATGAGCAGCATCTATACCGCCATCAGCGGTCGCCCTTTCACCGTGGTGTTGGGATCCAGCGATCCCTCTGGACAGGGGCTCACGCCGGGACTGATCCGCGCCTCTTATGACGGATCACCGATCAAATATCACACCCGTAATCCCGATAACTATGTGGAAGAGAACTCGATCAGTGACAGTGGCACATTCGATCCGGGCTTGTTGGATCCGTGTGGAGGAGTCCGTTTGAGTTTCTTGCTGACGGCGTCACACCAAATCCTGCGTTCGACTCAGACGTAGGGAATGTCGTTCCCATATCTCCTTTCTATACGCCTTGCGACGGGCACGGTTGGCAATTCGCGGCGGAACATGCTGCGTGGTCCGGGTCTCAGCCAGTGGGACATGACGGTCATCAAAGACACGAAGATCGGCGAGCGCTTTACGATTCAATTCCGGTGGGAGGTCTTCAATATTCTCAACCGCGCCAACTTCCACCATTTCCCCAACAACACGCTTGGCAGCGGGTTCACGGTAGATAAAGACTTCGGATGTGGCTTCGGGCAATCCAGTGGTTGCGCAAGGTGGTCCACGCAACATGAACTTCGCCCTGAAGATCATTTTCTAGTCTGACCTGCGGGACGAAAATCAGGGAGTCTGCCTATGGTAGACTCCCTTTTTCTATGCATTCGGGCAGGGTTCTCGTTGGTTTGGTCTTCTCGTCCGCCTTGCTCTGGTGTCAAAGCACTCCGCCCCACCAATCCGCTAGCGCGCCTCAGCGGGCCAAAGCATCAGGGCCCAATGTTGTCCTGATCACGCTGGACACGACTCGCGCCGACCGTATGGGGTTTCTCGGCTCCAAGCGCGATCTGACACCCAATCTCGACCAGCTTGCCCGGCAGGGGGTTGTCTTTTCGCGTGCGTACTCGCATGTCCCCCTGACAACTGCGTCGCACGCGACCATCCTGACCGGCACCTATCCGCAGTTTAACCACGTGAATGATTTCGGGGTGCCGCTGAGCGCACAGCTGCCTTACCTGCCCGACATCCTCCGCCATCGTGGATATCACACTGCAGCTTTTGTCGCCTCGCTCGTTCTTGATCCTCTGGATGGCACCGCTCCCGGTTTCGATCGCGGGTTTGACGTTTACGACGCGGGCTTTCACCTGCGGGCGCGTGGAGCAGACCGGTACAAATCGGTGGAGCGTCGCGCCGCAGACGTGGTCGACCACGCCATCGTCGCGCTCAAGCGGCGGCCTCCCGGGCCCTTTTTTGTCTGGGTGCACTTGTACGACGCGCACGATCCTTACGATCCTCCCGAGCCATACAAGACGAAGTATGCGGCCCAGCCCTACGACGGCGAGATCGCTTATGTCGATGCCTGCGTCGGGAAGTTGCTCAGCGCGCTGCGCGCGCAGAACCTTTACGACGGTGCTCTTATCGCAGTCATGGCAGACCACGGCGAGTCCTTGGGGGCGCACGGCGAGAACACGCACGGTGTTTTCCTGTACGACGAAACCATCCATGTGCCGTTGTTGCTGAAACTGCCAGGCAATCGTAGTGCGGGAAAGCAGGTGGAAACGCGTGCATCCCTGGTGGATGTGGCCCCCACAGTTTTGCGAAGCCTGGGAATCGCTGTGCCTGCGGAGATGCAGGGGACGTCGCTATTGACGATGATCCCGACCTCCAGCACTTCAAAAGTGACAGTCGAACAGGATCGGCCGGCGTACGCCGAGACCGACTATCCGCATCGCGCATTCGGATGGAGTGTTTTGCGCGCGCTGCGCAAGGGCAAGTATCTCTACATCCGGGCGCCTCAGGCGGAACTCTACGATCAGGAGACCGATCCACAGGAGGAGCGCAATCTCTCGCCGAACAGCAAGGCGGTGTCGGACACGCTAGGCGTGCAACTCGACGAGTTCCGGCGTAAGACCACCCAGACGATGGTCGACTTGGCGAAGCCTGATCCCGAAAAACTCCAGAAACTGCAGGCGCTGGGTTATGTGGGTTCGAACACGACCGAGGCTGATACTGGCGCGGCCGCTGGCGGGATCGACCCCAAGTCCAGAATCGAAGTCTCCAACCTGCTGCACGATGCCATGCTCGATGTCGAAGATACTCGCTACCAGGAGGCAGTTCCTTTACTGGAGCGCGTATTAAGAGATCAGCCTGATATGGCTGTCGCTACTATGCAACTTGGAATCGCGCAGGCGGGTTTGAAAAACTATGCTGCGGCGCTTGCTCCGCTGCAGAAGGCCGTGCAGATGCTTCCCGACTCCGGACTGGGACACTATCAACTCGGCCTCGCCCTGTTCGAGACCGGAGATTGGAAGGGGGCAGCGCCGCAGTTTGAGGCGGCCGTCGCGCGGGCTCCGCGGTGGGCCGATGCACACTTTTCGCTGGCCTCGGTATACGCCCGCATTGATCGTGTGCCGGAGGCAATGACCGAACTCGATACCACTCTCAGCCTGAATGCTGACCACTATCGCGCCAATCTTTTGCGAGGGAGAATCCTGTCCCTGCAAGGTCATTCCCTGGAAGCGCTGACGAACCTTACGACTGCGGCTAGAGTCCAACCCGATTCGCGAGAGGCACATGCCTTCCTTGCGGACGCTTACGGCCAACTCGGGCGGCCCTTCGACGCGGAGCGAGAACGTGCCGAAGCGGAGCGGTTGCGGCCGCCCAATCCCTGACGGTGAGAACACTTACTGGCCACACCCGGCGTTTCGGCGTTTCGCCACCTCGACCGTTCCCGGGGAGGCACACTAGGCTTCTTGGTCATGCCTCGCTGGGTCTAAAGCAGGCCCCCGGAGTCACGCAACTTCAGTGGTCAGAGCAGCGATTCCGCTCGCCCCAGAGCGCTGAGGCCATCAAAATCACCGCCGGATAGCATTCAAGCGTGTAGCGGGCTTCGGGGTTCTCCAGCGTGCCCAGGAATAGAGATCGTAAAACGATGTACCATACTGCCAGGCCGAGCCACGCAATCGGCTGTCCTCGTACGAGTCCGGTAATCGCTGCTAGAACGTACAACAAGTTCACGATACCCAGACCGACCGCGAGTACGATCCACCGCCGATCGTCGTCGAATTCGTACCAGCGGGAGTCGGGCGGCAGGAGTTCGGTGCGCGGGCGCAACCACATGTCGGCGATCCTCAACGCCGGCAACCACACGTAATAACGGAACGGGTGCGCTCGGACTCGCTCCTGCGCAAGTGACTCGAATCGGGTATCGACTTCCGGGGTCACATGCTGATTCTGGTTGTATTCGTCCAAGAGGGCGAGTGTCTTCGATCGCTGTTCTTCCGAATCGAAGGCGCGCGCCGGGAGGTTCGCAGGGTCGACCTTGTCTCCGGGAACATTCCAGTAAATTTCCTCCGTAGACACGTAGTCTGCGATCCAGGTCTTGGTCCAGCGGTTGAAGCCCATGGGGACGAATTCATCTTCTTCATTGGCATAACGCGGGGCCAGGAATTCGAATCGGTGTAGGGTGTGGAAGTTCCGCAGTCCCCACACGACGAGTGGAGCCACGGCGCACGCAGCGATCACAACTCCTGCTCGCACCGCGCGGCATTACAGGGCGTCCCGCACGCAAGGCTCGCACCAGAACGATGCCCAAATAAACGCCGATCGACGCCAGCAGAATGCCGCCATCCGGTCGCAGCAGGATGCAGGCCGCCACGGAACTCCCACAGAAGAACCAGGGACGCAGCCCTCCGCGCTCGAGGTTACTCAGCCCGATGACTGCCCAATCCATCGCAAGTGCCGTGAAGAAAACCTCGAGTGTCTCGGTTAACGCGGCGGCAGAGTATTGTGCCAGAAACGGACATAGCGCCGTCATGACAAAAGCCGCTTTGGCCGCGCGATCGGAAATGCAGCGCCGGGCCAGGTCAGCTACAACAAAGCACGTACCGATGTCGATCAGCGTCTGTATGATGAACACGGCCCGATATTGATCGAGCCCGAATATGGCAAAGACCAGAGCAAGAAACGCCGGATAGCCGGGAAGACGGACGAAGCTGGGCGCGATCAGGTGTTCCTGGACAGTGATTCCATAAACGCCATGCAGCAACCAGTTCTTGGCCAGATCGGCGTAGAGCGTGCGAGTCCGCGGTCACGTGAGGGAACTTGAAAACGAAAAATAGCCGCAGGATGAGCGCCGCCAGCGTGGCGCACAGGAAGAAGCGAGGGTTTGAGCGCACCAGGTCGCGCACGTTAGGAATATAGCCTGTTTTCCGGGCACAGCCAGTTGCGGCTGCGGTTCTTCCATTGGAGACTTCCGCGCCACTCCTGGTTTGACCCTGTGGGAAGGCGCATCATACGATTAGTACGAACCTGTAGTCATGGCAAAACCTGTTTTCTACGATCCCCGACAATCCCGCTGGCGACGTCTCCGACGTCTGTTCGACGTCTTGGGTGTGGCTATCACGCTGTTGATTGTGTTCTTTGTTTATACCGCGATCCGCGACGAGCGGCTCCCGAGCCTGTTCCTGCCTGAGCAGAAAAAGCCATACCATGCCTTGAAAGAGAAGGAGAAAGAGAAAGAAAGAGAGAGACGCCGGCAAGCTGCCCTGCGCAGTCACAGAAAAACCAAGAAGCCGCCTTCCCAGGTGCCCCTGAATGCTGATGAAGGCATCCGGGCAGCTTTCTATGTGCAGTGGGATGCTGCCAGCTTTTCCTCGCTCCGCGAGTACGCCCATCAGATCGACCTGCTTTATCCCGAGTGGCTGCACGTGCTGAATGCCGATGGAAACGTGCAGGGTCTCGATCAACAAACCTACAAATATTTCAACGTTGTCCAGCCGGACGGCAAGGTTCGTTCCGTGGACGACGAGGTGATGCCCTTTCTCAAGTCCGAGGAGACCGGGATGGAAGTCTTCCCTCTGGTGAACAACTTCGACGAGACCGAGTGGAAGCCCGAGATCGGGACTTTCCTGATGAACCCGGAGGCGCGAGCGCGCTTTCGCCAGCAGATCGATGTATTCCTGGCATCTGACAAGTATCGCGGGTTGATGGTGGATTTCGAGGACTTCGCGAAGAAGGCGCAGCCCGGCTACCTGGCGTTGCTGGGAGAGCTTTCCACGGACCTGCACGGGAAAGGGTTGAAGCTGTACGTCAGTGTTCCCGCGCGGGATCGCGATTTCGACTATGCCACCATTGCCGCTCTCACCGATGGCGTCGTGCTGATGAATTATGACGAGCATGAGTCGGAAAACGAGCCCGGCCCCGTTGCATCCCAGGACTGGTTCACGAAAAACCTGGAAATTGCCAAACAGAAAGTTCCACTCGACAAGTTGATCTGCGCGGTTGGGAACTATGGCTACGACTGGGTGCAAAAGCCCAAAATAAATCCGCCGGCGGGCCTGAAAAACTCCAACGTTACGGTACAGGAAGCATGGATTGCCGCCCGGGATTCGGATGTCGATATCGACTTCGATTACGACAGCTTGAATTCGCACTTCAGCTACATGGATGAGCGGAACCTGCGGCATGACGTCTGGTATCTGGACGGCGTCACGGCCTTGAACGAGATGCGAGCGGCACGCTCGATGGGGATCAAGACCTTCGCCCTGTGGCGGCTTGGCTCCGAAGATCGCTCGCTGTGGAAGATTTGGGATGCACCCGGCGACCCCTCGGCGCCCGACAAGATCAAGGATGTCGCTCCCGGCCAGGATGTCGACATGGAAGGGCAGGGAGAGATCCTTCGCATCGAAGCCCGGCCGGCGAATGGGCAAAGGACGATCACGCTCGATTCATCGACGGGCCTGATCATCGATCAAACCTTTGAGTCGTTGCCCGAGCCGTACCGGGTGGCGCGATACGGCGCAACCCCGAAGCAGGTTGCGATTACCTTTGACGACGGCCCCGATCCCGAGTGGACGCCGAAAATCCTCGACGTGCTCAAGCGGGAAAAGGCGCCTGCCACGTTTTTCCTGATCGGAATCCAAGCCGACAAGTACGCGGATCTTACCGAACGGATCTACCGCGAGGGCCACGAAATCGGGAATCACACGTTTACGCACCCTGATATCAGCAATATTTCAAAAAGCCTGATGCGTCTGGAACTCAACCTCACGGAACGTCTGTTCGCGAGCCGTTTGGGGATTCGCTCCATTCTTTTTCGTCCGCCCTATGCGATTGACCAGGAACCCGACACCGCTGATCAGGTGCGGCCGCTCGAGGTTACGCAGGACATGGGGTACATCACCATCGGGAATCGAATTGATCCCAACGATTGGCGCGGAACGCGTAGTGCAGAACAGATCACCGCGGCAGTCCTGAAGGATTTGCCGCCGTGCTTAGTGGCTGACCAGTTGTGCGGCAATATTATTCTGCTGCACGATGGTGGCGGCGAACGCCGAGAGACCGTCCGTGCGCTGCCTATGATCATCGACAGCTTGCGCGAGCGCGGGTATGAGATTGTCCCCGTCTATCAGCTTCTCGGCAAGGCGAAGGCCGATGTGATGCCGCCGCTTCCCAGTAACGAGCGATGGGCCGCACGGCTGAACTGGGTCGGCTTCTGGCTTTTTGATGTGGGTATTAAGACGATCACATGGATCTTCTTCCTGGGCGACCTTTTGATGACCTCGCGTCTATTGCTGGTTGGGGCACTTGCAATCGTGGATCGCTTGCGGTCGCACGCTCCTGTCGCCGGTGGACAAATCGCCTCCTACAAGCCCAAGGTCGCCGTTTTGATTCCCGCATTTAATGAAGAGAAGGTGATCGAACGCACGGTGCGCTCAGTGCTGGATTCCGACTATCCCAACTTGCATGTCATCGTCATCGATGACGGATCCGACGACCGTACGCTCAAAGTCGCGCGAACTGCTTTTGCCTTGGAAGAAGCAGAAGGTCGGGTGCTGATTCTGACCAAAGCGAATGGAGGGAAAGCGGAAGCTCTCAATTACGGCTTGCAGCATCTTGACTGACGAAGAAATATTCGTGGGGATCGACGCCGACACCATCATTGCGTGCGATGCGATTTCACATCTGGTACCGCATTTCCAAAATCCTAAGATCGCGGCCATGGCGGGCAATGCCAAGGTTGGCAATCGCGTCAATCTTTGGACGCGCTGGCAGGCGCTGGAGTACATCACCAGCCAGAATTTCGAGCGGCGGGCGCTGAATACCATGGGGGCAGTGAGTGTGGTGCCGGGTGCGATCGGCGCTTGGCGCGTTTCCGCGGTGCGCGAAGCGGGCGGCTATCACGTGGACACGGTGGCTGAGGATGCCGATCTCACCATGGCGTTGTTGCGGCGAGGCTACCGTGTGGAGTACGAAGATCGGGCGCTTGCCTATACGGAGGCGCCCACGACAGCGAAGGGTCTGATGCGGCAGCGCTTCCGTTGGTCGTTCGGCATTCTCCAATCGGTGTACAAGCATCGCGGCGTTTTTGCCCGCAAGGGCGCCCTGGGATGGGTTGCGCTGCCAAACATCCTGATCTTCCAGATTCTTCTGCCCCTGGTTTCGCCGTTTATCGACATCATGTTCGCGGTCGGCGTCGCCTGGTACTTCGTGCAAAAGTACTTTCATCCGGAATCTACCGACCCCGCGAGTTTTCAGAAGCTGGTCGTTTTCTTCCTGGCATTCCTGGTGATTGACTTTGTTGCGTCGACGATTGCTTTTCTCTTGGAGCGCCGTGAGCCGGGGGCGCACGACGATGCCTGGCTCCTTACCCAGGTATGGTTGCAGCGTTTCGCCTATCGGCAGTTGTTCTCGATCGTGTTGTTCAAGACGCTCAAGCGTGCTGCCGAGGGACAAAAGTTTGCCTGGGATAAGTTGGAGAGGACTGCAGCGGTGACGGCTCCCGCGGAACGGCGGGAGTCGGTTAAAGTGCCTTAGCCCGCGAACTTCTGATTAGAGATTGCGCAGCCAAAGATTGCACGGTGTGTGAGTCCGGGGAGTCAGCATGCCTGTCAAGACCATCATTGAGCCTTTTCGCATCAAGAGTGTCGAACCCCTTCGCTGGACTACCCGCGAAGAACGCGAGCAGCTCCTGCGGGCCGCCTACTACAACCTCTTCCTCCTGCCGGCCGATGATGTCCTGATTGACCTCCTGACTGACTCGGGCACGGGTGCCATGTCCACGCACCAGTGGGCGGCGATCATGGAGGGCGATGAAAGTTACGCCGGCAGTCGCAGCTTCGACCGTTTTCGCAGTTCCATTCAAGATATTGTTGGGTACAAGCACGTCATTCCAACTCACCAGGGACGCGCTGCCGAACGCATCCTGTTTGGTGTGACGTGCAAAAAAGGGGACATCGTCCCCAACAACACGCACTTTGACACCACCCGGGCCAACGTCGAATTCGTCGGCGCGGAAGCGATGGATTTGGTCATTCCGGAAGGTCGCCAGCCCAGCCTGAAGCACCCGTTCAAGGGCAACATGGATGTTGAGGCGCTGGAGAACCTCATCGCGAAAGTCGGCCGCGCGCGAATTCCGCTGGTCATGCTGACGGTGACCAACAATTCCGGCGGAGGGCAACCTGTTTCGATGGAGAACGTCCGCCAAGTCAGCCAGGTGTGCCGGAAGCACAGACTGCCACTCTACTTCGACGCGTGTCGTTTCGCCGAGAATGCTTACTTCGTCAAGCTGCGGGAGGCGGGCTACGAGTCGAAGACGCCGAAGCAGATCGCCCAGGAGATGTTTCACTATGGAGACGGCTGCACCATGTCGGCGAAGAAAGATGGTATGGCCAACATCGGCGGCTTTCTCTGCGCCAATGACGACAAGCTGGCCCAGCAGGAAAAGGATCTGTTGATTCTGACGGAAGGCTATCCCACATACGGCGGACTCGCCGGTCGCGACCTCGAGGCGATTGCGGTCGGTATACAGGAGGCCTTGCAGGAGGACTACCTCCGCTATCGCATCGCCTCCACCGCTTATCTTGGCAATCACATCGCGGAACAAGGAGTTCCTATTGTGCAACCGCCGGGCGGACACGCGGTCTACTTGGATGCTCGAGCCTTTCTGCCGCACATTCCTCAAGAACAGTTCCCCGGGGTTGCGCTCGCTGCCGAGCTATACCTGGAAGGTGGAATTCGTTCGGTCGAGATCGGCACACTGATGTTCGGAGCCGCGGCCAAGATGGACCTGGTCCGGCTGGCCATCCCGCGGCGCGTGTACACTCAGAGTCACGTGGATTATGTGGTCGAAGTGATTCTGGAAGTGTGGAAGAATCGCGAACGGATACAGGGATTGAAACTCAGCCACGAGGCGCCATTCCTGCGCCATTTCACTGCCAGGTTGGAGCCAATGGAGCGCGTTCTCGCCCGCTGAGTGGGGCCCGGGGATCATTGCTCAGGTGCTACAATAGTTGTTCACCTGTCCACGCCAGGACTCGATTTCGAAATCCCTTCAGAGGTGCAACCATGGCCACCATCGAAGCCCCACCGCGCCTGCAGGTCCGTCTGCACGCGGGTACGTTTGTTAACGAACCGCCAGTCGATTTCACTCGGGAAGAGAATGCCCGCAAGATGCGCAGCGCTATCGAGAAGGTACGCGGACAACTGGGCCGGGAATACGACCTGATTATCGGTGGCAAGCGCGTTAAGACGGGCGAAAAGATCCGGTCCCTGAACCCGGCCAAGCCCTCGCAGATTGTCGGCATCCACCAGAAAGCCGGCAAAGAACACGTCGAGCCCGCGATGAACGCGGCCCTCAAGGCCTTCGAATCGTGGAGCCACACTTCGGTTGAGGAGCGTGCGACCCTGCTCTACCGTGTGGGCGACCTGCTTCGCGAGCGCAAGTTCGAATTCATGGCCTGGCTGGTCTTTGAAGTCAGCAAGAACTGGGCCGAAGCAGACGGAGATATTGCCGAAACCATCGATTTCTGCGAACTCTACGCTCGCGAAGCGTTGCGTCTTACGAAAGCCGCACCCCATGCGCAGTTGCCAGGAGAGCGGGACACCCTTTTCTATATTCCTCTGGGAGTCGGCGCTGTGATTCCACCCTGGAATTTTCCCTGCGCGATTATGGCTGGTATGACGCTGGCCTCGATCGTGTGCGGCAACACGGTCATCCTGAAGCCTTCGAGCGATTCCCCGACCATCGCGGCCAAGTTCATCGAACTGCTCGAAGAAGCGGGAATGCCCGAGGGCGTGGTGAACTTCTGTCCGGGCGCTGGCGCAAGTTTTGGTGATGCGATCGTGGCTCATCCGAAGACGCGCTATATCGCGTTCACGGGATCGCGCGAAGTGGGCCTGCACATTAACAAAAGCGCGGCTACACAGGCGCCCGGTCAGATCTGGATCAAACGTACCGTGCTTGAGATGGGCGGCAAAGATGCCATCATCGTCGATGCTGATACCGATCTTGACGTGGCTGTCGAAGGAGTCGCACAGTCAGCCTTCGGATTCCAGGGACAGAAGTGTTCGGCGTGTTCTCGCGCTATCGTGGATGAGCGGGTGTATGACAAGTTTCTCGAGATGCTGAAGGCGCGAGTAGAGAAATTCACCATCGGCGACCCGACGGAGAACTTCAACATGGGAGCAGTCATCAATGAGGGCTCGATGAAGACGATCCTGGAGTACATCGAGGCAGGGAAGCGCGATGGACGGCTGCTGACCGGCGGTGGTCGTGCCAGCAATGCTGGCGAGGGCTACTTTCTGCAGCCGACCGTGTTCGCCGATATTCCTCCCAAGTCGAAACTGGAGCAGGAAGAGATCTTCGGGCCGGTGTTGGCAGTGATCAAGTCAAAGAACTTTGATCACGCCATGGAGATTGCCAATGACACGGAGTTCGGCCTGACAGGCGCGGTGTACACCAAGTCGCGCGACAAGATTGAACGGTCCATTCGGGATTTCCACGTGGGCAATCTCTACATCAATCGCAAGTGCACTGGCGCGATCGCGGGCGTACATCCGTTCGGTGGCTTCAACATGTCTGGTACGGATTCGAAGTCGGGTGGGCCGGATTATCTCTACCTGTTTTCCCAGGGCAAGTCGGTGGGAGAGAAGATCAGCTAGGTTTGCACAAATAGAAAATCAAGCCGGGGACGAATGTCTCCGGCTTTTTTATTTTGCGTTGTCATTGTAGTACCAGCTGACGAGGAACCTGCTGTTTTCCGAGAAGACCGCAGGTTCCTCGCTTCGCTCGGAATGAGCACTACTGTTCGACTGCGCCTTCCTTGCTCTGCAAGACGAAATCGATATTTCGCTCGCGATTAGTTTTCACGGTTTGATAGACATCTACGGCCTCAAGTGGGAAGCCCCGTCGCTGGCCATCTTCCGAGAGACACTCGATCTGTCCGCCTTGTATCCAATACGAGCGAGCCAGAAATGCCGAGCCGCCTTTCAGAATGACCAAGGTGGACCTTGCTTCGCCGAAATCTCTCGTGTCACGTGACGGTGCGCCGCGCTCCAAGGCCGTCCCAGGCACATCGGGTATGTCTTGTTCGGTCGCGTTTGAAGTCGCATCGTCGGTTTGCATTGGCATTGCGGAGGCGGGTGCGTATGCGGATTGATCGTTCGTTGCCGGCTCCCTCGTCACGAATGAAGCAGGCCGCATCAGACCGTATGGTGACGGGATGTATTGCGTGGGAGTAGCCCAAGGTGGTGATGGCACCGATGCGCGAGCCGCGACCGGCAGAGGCACGACCACGTCTTCCATCAGCCGCATGGTCAATCGAGACTCTCCCTTGAGCGCAGGATAGGGGCCTCGGGCGGGCAGAGTAAGAAGCTTGATCGGCCACAAAACAGGAATCATCCATCCCACGATATCCCGCTTGGGATGACCTCCGCCGCGGATTTTGCCTTCACGGTCGGTCTTGAGGTGCGGGGAAGCGATGATTTTTGCTGATAAAGGCATCACCTCCGCGCCCGGAAGGATGATGCGATCGAATTCCAGATCGAGCCATCCTTTGCCGACGAAATGGCCCGGGTTCTTGGAATCCTGAAGGTGGCCGCTCAACATGGCGCCCCGGGGAAATACGGAGTGGCCAAAAGTCGAGACCGGGCCCAGATGACACAGGACCGGGTCGCCAACTTGCGCAGTCTTGGCGGAGAAATTGGGTTCGTCGAGCGTGCAGTGCAGAAGCGTTCCGGCGGGAATCATTTCTTCCTTCGCAGCTCTTGCCGCGATGGCCGAAACGCAAAGAATGAGGGTGAGAACCAGGGATTTTCCAGCCATGGCAGGTCTCCTGTGGTGTCGCAACACGCCATTTCCGTTGGCCCTGGGGAGGAGACGTAAGGCAAGGAAAGGGCTGAGACCCCCGGGGGATGGGCGGGGATTGCACGCAAGCGTATGCGATTTTGCCCTGCTCGTCAACAAGGAAGGTGCCCGAGACAGGCTGCGACCTCGTTGTCCTCTGATGGGCTCCCAGACGACGGTTCCCAAGGATATCCTGTGGAATTCCCTGTGTAAGGGTATTGAAAGTTCGAATTGTTCGAGAGCGACGGAGGTGCTACGCTCAGGGCGTTTATGACGATCCGGTTGTTCGGAAGGGGCTTGGTTGTCCGCTTTATGTCTGTGTTCGCGCTCGTCAGTTGTTTCGCTCAGCCCCCTGCTCTGTGGCATATCGGGTTCAACGACAAGACCAGCGGTGCTTTGCAGCATGCAAATCAGTACGTAGCTCTTGAAAAAGATGTGCTTCTACAGTTCTTTCTGGGAAGCCCAGATGAAGCAGGACTGAAAGACTTCCAGCCATATATCCAGTCATTACATTTTCAGGGCCGCGAGTAAGAAACGTAGTCAACCCAAATACTGGTTTCCAGCAGTGGAGCGCAGGATCGTGGAACAGACGGACGCCCCCTTTCCTCAAGTTCCCAATCGGGTGCCGGGGTGTTTTTCGGCCGATGTCCCGGGGTACATGTACTTTCGACTGGTAATCGCCTCAATGCAGGGGTTCGTCTCCCACAGGATTCCGCAGTATGCTCTTGCCTTGGCCCTCCTCCGCCATCCCGCGTTGCTGATCCTTTTGTTCGCCCTGTTCGCGTCTTCGGCTCTGACTCGAGAACAGTATCAGCCCCCATCAGCGCCTTCTACTGGTCGCGAGGGTGTGGCCTGGGCGGAGAAAACGCTGAAGAAGCTCTCGCTGGAAGAAAAAGTTGGGCAACTGTTCATGATTCGCTTGCGAGTGGAATTCATGAATGGCCACAGCCCAGACTACTGGCAGCTGCGCAACAACATTCGCAAGTATCACATCGGCTCGCTGGCGATGACCGTACCCGGGGAAGGGCGATATCTTCGAAGCGATCGCCGGTATGAAACGGTTGCTCTACTGAATCAACTACAGGAAGAAGCCGAGCTGCCGCTCCTGGTGGCGGGAGATTTTGAGCGTGGCGTTCTTCCTCCACGCCTCTTCGGAACTACTGTGTTTCCGCACGCCATGGCCTTCGGCGCCGCCGGAAAACTCACCTATGCCGAGGAGTTCGGGCGTATCACGGCGCAAGAAAGTCGCGCCCTGGGCGTGCACTGGAATCTGTTTCCGGTCGCGGACGTCAATTCCAACCCCGCCAATCCTATTATCGGCACGCGGGCGTTCGGCGAGGATCCCGAACAGGTTGGGGACATGGTGGCTGCCTACATTCGCGGTGCGCGAAGCAGTGGAATGATGACGACCGCCAAGCACTTCCCCGGACATGGCAACACGGCCACCGATTCGCATCTGGCCGTGGCTCGAGTTGACGACGACGCGCAGCAGTTGCAGGCGGTCGAACTGCCTCCCTTCCGCAAAGCGATCCAGGCCGGCGTGGATGCGGTCATGACCGCGCACGTCAGGGTTCCGACTCTTGATCCGGACCCCAACAGCATTGCGACTACTTCGCCGGCGATCGTTACAGGGCTGCTCAAAAAACAACTTGGATTCAAAGGCATCGTTTTGACAGACGCTCTGGACATGGGCGGCCTCAGCAGCCGATACCGGATCAATCCGGGGCGCGCGGCCGTGGATGCATTCAAGGCCGGCAACGATGTGCTGACCATCCCTGCCGACCTGAATGCCAGTTATGAGGCGGTTTTGTCCGCCGTGCGCTCAGGGGAGATCTCGCAGGAACGTCTGGACGCGTCGGTTATCAAAATCTTGAAAGCCAAGGCCTCTCTCGGCCTGCAAAAGAATCGTCTAGTGGACGTAAACCAGATCGCCCGGTTGGTGGGGAAGCCGGAAAACGCCGCCACAGGACAGCGAATCTCCGATGATTCCGTCACACTTGTGCGCGACAACGGAAATCTGCTCCCGTTTGCACCAGGGCAGCCCCAGGGAAACTCTCTTGTCCTGTACGAACGGGTGCCTCGTCGCCCCGTGCTGGTGGTCATTCTCTGTGACAATGTCCGTGCAGACGACGGGCGTGTTCTGGAGCGTGAAATCAAGCTGCGAACGCCGGATGCGAATGTCGTCTACGTTGATCCTCACGTTGCGTTTGTACAAACAGAGGGCGTGTTGCGAGCGGTGGAGTACGCCCGGAAGGTGGTCGTGGCGGTGTATGTCGTTCCTTCGGCTGCTCGGACCATGACAGTGACTCGCGGCATGAAGAACGCTGCCTCGCTGCCACCTTCGACCGCTGTTCTGTTTGGCAGAATTCTCGCCCGCGCCTCGGAGAAGACCGCAGTGCTTGCCATGGGAAATCCGTACTTGACTGACGACTTCCCGACGATCCAGACCTACATCTGTACCTTTTCGAACGCAACAGTCTCAGAGGTCAGCGCAGCTAGAGCACTCTTTGGGGAGATTCCGATCCGCGGTCACCTCCCAGTGAATATTCGCAACGTTTCCGCCCGGAGCGTACGAAATGAGCGACCTCCGCAATTGACCGATGAAGCATTCGCCCCCTGGCAGCTCCAACCTTCGAGATGGCTCCTTGGCGCTACGCAGTTACCCTAGAGGTTCTCCCAAAGTCGTCGATTCAGTTCTGAAGCCGGAAGCATTGGCTGTGTTTCGCAATAGTCACGAGGCGGTACGCACAAGGTGACAAAGGCCAAGATTTTCGTCAAAACATTCACTTGCAATGTTTGCTGAAGGACAGATCCTTCCCATTTTGGCACTATCGAAGGTGTTGCAACCGTTTGCAATCGCTTTCCTATCGCGAGGCCTCCGGGAGTCTGGTTATAGTGAATAGGTAGTTTGCAGGATTTTCGACCGGGGCTCTCCCGGCCTCATTTGTCCGGTGCGGAGTCTGGAATTCGGTTGTTCTCTTTGTTGCCGTACTAACCTCCCCCATAAATTGATGCCGGTCTCAGGGAAAAGGCAGTCCTCTTTTCTGGACCTCGGGGTGGAGAAGAAGAGAGTATGTGTCCGTCCGATCCGCGAAGTTTGGATGCTATCCGTGTTTTGGTAGCGACCAACAGTTGCATTCAGAGCCAGTTGTTAGGGGAAGCGCTAAACCGTGATCCCGGATTGCGCGTGGCCGGAGCCGCCACAAGTTCCAAAGAATTTCTGGAAATCGCGGTACGCACCAACCCCAATGTGGTGATCATTGGCACTCATCTGGACGACGATCCTAACGGCGGTGTGGTCACTTTGAGGCAGTTTCATGAGGCCTATCCGCGAACGCCGGCCATCATCATGGTCGACTCACCTAAATCTACGATCGTGGTGGACGCATTCCGCGCGGGAGCGCGAGGGATTTTTAGCGAACATGAGTCGCTCGAGACTCTACGCAAGTGCGTGCGAGTAGTGTTTGAGGGACAAGTCTGGGCCACCAGTCGGGAAGTGCGCATTGCCCTGGAGGCGCTATCCTCTGTTCGTGCGGTCCAGGCAACGGTTGCCGGCGGATTGAATCTGCTCACTCGACGCGAACTGCAGGTCGTCTCTCTACTGGCGGAGGGGCTAACGAATCGCGAGATCGGTGACCGCCTCGGTCTTAGCCGGCATACCATCAAGAACTATCTTCTGAAGATTTTCGATAAGGTGGGAGTCTCGAACCGCGTGGAACTCCTGTTTCTCACGCTCACCCATCCTGGCTCGACAGGAGACGCGTACGAGCACGTCGAGAGTTTGAAGAAAGGCTAAGATCACTGCAAGCCGGGGAGATACTTCATCACGCAGTGCAGAATATTCCTAGGAGACCGTGGTCTCTTTTCTGAGTTCATACTTCAGCAGTTTGTAGGAAAGATCGCTGCGTGAAAGACCCAGCCGACGCGCCGCCTCCGCCTGCGCTCCGCGAGTCGCTTGCAAGGTTCGTTCAATGACTGCCTTTTCGACCGTGGACAGCAGGCCCCGCAGGTCGAAGCTGGGCGGTAGCGCTTCAATCCAGCTCAGATTTGCCAGACGCGCGCTACCATTCCCCATTTCCCGCAACCGAATAGTGTGATCGCAAGCTCGCTGGACTGCAGCTCGCAACACCTCTGGAGAGTACGGCTTGGCTAGAAAGTCGTAAGCGCCGCTGCGCATAATTTCGACTGCAAGCTCCAGGGAGGCGTCTGTGGTGAGGAAGACGACGGCCAGATTCGGGTCGGCTCGATGCGTTGCCGCTAATACTTCAAGTCCATCCCCATCCGGCAACTTCTGATTGGTGAGTACGGCATCGAACTGAGAATTGGCGACCTTCTGGCGCGCTTCCTCAATACTTCTCGCGAGCCACACCGAATGCTTACCTTCCGCCAGGTTGGAAGAAAGGGCCTCGTACATAAATGTCTGGTCATCCACGATAAGAACTCTGGGCATAGATTCCTACGCTTTCGTCCTGTATGCGCTGGCACCCGAATACGCGAGCTAGAACTTCTGTTGCACTCTCAGAGGACGACTGAATTGCCTTGGGATGTAAGCAATATGTAAAGACATTCGAAGACGTTCTTCGAAGTCTACAGTTGAACCACTTGAAAATAACTACATTATTAAAATAGAAGAGAGGATTAGGGAGTCGAAAATGTAAAAACAACGCCAACGAGAGCGTACAAAGAATTGTACACTTTGTCAACTCCGATGGGTAGGGGCCACTAAAACAACTAGCCTGCCGCCGCATTCACGGCCGAGTTTGCTCCCACGCGTCATAGCCGCCCACGAGGTTGGTGACGGCTGTGTGCCCTGCTTTTCTTAGTAGACTGCAAGCAATCATGCTGCGATATCCGCTCTTGCAATGCACGATCACGGGGGTGGACTTGCCAAGATCAGGGAGCTGCGCCGCGAATCTGTCGAGCGGCCACAGTTGGGCATTGCTGATGTGACCGGCGTTCCACTCCGGCTCTCTCCGTACGTCCAGGAGTCGGACTCCCTGCACCGGCCAGCGTTCTCGCAATTCCTGCGCCGTGACCTGGGGCACCGCGGCCAGTTGGAATCCAGCCTTGCTCCACGCGTTGACACCGCCTGCCAGGAACCCGCGCTCTGTGTCGATGCCGACACGTGATAAACGAAGCCGCGCTTCATTTACCTGCTCATCGCTGTCCGCAATGAGGACCGGTCGCGTCGCCAAGCCGAGGATCGTGCCTGCCCAGGTTGCGAACTGACCCGACAGAGCAATGTTGATCGATCCCGGGACGTGTCCAGCGGCGAACTCGTCTCCCGGACGTACGTCCAGCACAGGTGCACCCTGCTCGATAAAAGCGTGTACTTCGGAAGGCGAAAGACCGGGCAAGGACGACAACTCTGCAAGCGGAGGAGCCCCATCCCGATTGATGGCTGCGTCTTCCAGAAAGTATTCCGGACGAGCTGGAAGATTGCTGGTTACCTGCAGAATAAACTCTTCACGGTTCGGAATCTGCAGCGCGTAATTGCTCAAGCGCTCTGTTCCGATAGTTGAGGAACGTTCGGATCGCATGTTGCGTCCGCACAAAGAACCGGCGCCATGCGCCGGGTACACGGCGACCTCATCAGGAAGCGCCATGAGTTTCTCATGCAGACTGTCGTAGAGTAGGCCGGCCAATTGCGCCGGCGTGTGTGAGGGCGACAAGTCGGGACGGCCCACATCACCAATGAACAATGTATCGCCGGTCAAAACGGCCCAGGGTGCGGGAGATTTTTCTTCGTCGGCGACCAGTAGGCAGATGCTCTCTGGCGTATGTCCCGGTGTTTCGAGCACTCGGATTTTCGCCCGCCCGAACTGCAATTCAAAACCGTCGTGCAAGGCCACATGGGGGAACGTGGCACCGGCTTTCGAACCGATATAGATCTTTGCTCCCGTGCGGGCCGCTAGTTCCTTATGTCCGGAGACAAAATCCGCATGCAGATGGGTTTCAAAAATGTGGCGGATCTTCAGGCCATGCTCCTCGGCGGTGTGGACATAAAGGTCTACATCACGCTGCGGATCCACCACTACGGCCTCGCCCCGTGATCCTAATAAATACGAAGCATGCGCGAGGCACCCCAAATAAAACTGTTCGAAGTACATCGCCGTCGTTGCTGTTTCAGTGGGTGGCATAGTGACTCCGTCAACCCTTCATCATAGTCTTGTACCGAAAACAATCCACCAGGTGATCGTTTACGATCCCAACCGCCTGCATAAAGGCGTAGCAAATGGTGGAACCAACGAAATTGAAACCGCGCTTCTGCAAGTCTTTACTCATTGCGTCGGACTGCGTAGTTCGTGCCGGGACTTGGCGTAGAGACTTCCACGCGTTTATTCGAGGGCGGCCGTCGACAAATTGCCAGATATAACGATCGAAGCTCCCCATTTCCTCCTGCACCTTCAGAAACGCGCGCGCGTTCCGGATCGCGGAAGCGATCTTCAAGCGATTCCGAACAATGCCTGGATCAGCCAGCAGACGGGAGATCTTGCGTTGCGGGTAGCGCGCGATACGCTCGGCGTCGAATTCATCGAAAGCCGAACGGTAGTTCTCACGCTTCTTGAGAATCGTGTCCCAACTTAGCCCTGCCTGAGCGCCTTCGAGCACTAGGAATTCGAACAGGCGGCGGTCATCGTGAACGGGCACGCCCCACTCTTGGTCGTGGTAGCGAATGGCAAGTTCGTTGCGCGCCCAAGCGCAACGCACGCGCTCGGTGACGGCCTTTTTTATGCTCTTCGAGACTGCCATCAATCCATGCTACATTCTTTTTAAAGGCGGACTCAGGGGTTTCCGCAAAAGGCGCTCCGGACAGGCGTTTTCAAGTGTGAGAATCCGGCTCTGAGAATGCTCCAAACACATGGATTTATGGCTCTTTCGAGCCATGACCAAACGTGTGCTCCTTTTGTAACTTGGAACTCACCGGACTCTCTCCTAGAGTCGAGTCTGCGGTCAAGTACCACCAGCGTTAGCTTTCGGCCTGTAACGTGCATCTAATGATTCAGGACGTTTGCTGGCCGTGGTTGAGCGTGAAAATTTTGGAAGTAGTGAGAATGAAGTACACGACCTACCTTTTTTGTCTCGTGGTACTATCGATCACGGTGGCTTCACAACCCGCCGTTGGACAGACGCCTTCGGCTGCCTACGTGGCACGAACTACCAGCGCTCTACCCGCCTCGAATGACGATCCGCAGGACTCGATGCTCACTATCCGAAAGCGGGTAGATGAGGTGAACGTCCTGTTCATTGCGACCGACAAGCGCGGCCGATTCGTTCGGAATCTGAGCCAAAGCGACTTCAACTTCCTGGATGATCATAAGCCCGTCCAATCGATCGTTAATTTCCGTCGCGAAACCGATCTACCATTGAAAATGGGGCTGCTGGTGGACGTGAGCGGCTCGGTGCACACCCGCTTCGATTTCGAGCAGGACGCCGCCACTAGTTTCATGCAGCACGTTATCCGCGCAGGCTTCGATAAAGTGTTCGTAATGGGCTTCAACGGCCATCAGCAGGTTTCACAGGACTTCACGGACAATACTCGGTTGCTTTCCCAGGCCGTCCATGGATTGCGGGACGGCGGGGGCACCGCGCTGTATGACGCGATTTATCACGCATGCCACGATAAGCTGCTCAAGGAACAGTCGGATCATCCGCAACGTCGGGCTCTCGTCATTTTGAGCGACGGAGATGACAACCAGAGTGAATACACCCAGGCCCAGGCCATCGAGATGGCGCAGCGCGCTGAAGTGATCATTTATGCAATTTCGACCGATGACAGCGGCCTGATTCTGCGTGGCGACAAGAATATGGAAAAAATCGCGGAAGCCACTGGCGGTCGCGCTTTCTTCCCGTTCAAGATGAAGGACATCAAGAATTCTTTTGCCGCGATCGAAGACGAGCTACGCAGTCAGTACGTGGTTTCATATCACCCTGCCGATTTCGACGCCGATGGCCGGTATCGCAGTATCGAGATCAGCGCCCTGAAGAAGGACCTCCAGGTCCGCGCTCGCAAGGGCTACTACGCTCCCCGCCAGTAATTTCCCAGCTCACGGCCTTCCCAATCAGTCCATCTCAAACGATACGAATCGCAGTTTGCCTTGACGTTCGACTTGCAATGCGAGCGAATCCCCTGACTTGAATTGCGAAAGGGCGCTACGCAGATTTTCGACCGTATCGACCGGACGACCGTTCACGGTATGAATCACATCGCCGGTTGTGAGGCCGATGTCAGGACCAAACAGGTCGGCAGCACGGCCCAGGACAGCGACCCCCGACGAGATCCGCAGGTCGCCTAACATGGGTCGAATCTTGTCGTCCACAGTGACCGCGAGCACTGCCAACTGGGCCACGAGATTGTTTTGCGAGTCCGCCAGGTCGAGCAGTTGGTCCATTCGTTGACGTTGCTGGAGCACTGGAATGTACAGGGTCTTCTTTTCTGAATTGCGCAGAATGTCCAGCTTCAACACTCGGTCCACGGGGTGTAGATAGAGTGCACCTGTAAAGGCTGGCAACGTATCCACGACGCGGTCATCAGCGGCAAGTACAATATCTCCGATCTTCAAGCCGGCTGCTTCCGCTGGTCCATCAGGCGTGACATCGGAAATCAGCACACCCCAACTGCGTTTCAAATTCAGGCCGGCGGCCAACGACGGCGTAATGGTCTGTGCACCCGCTTCAATCTCGGAACGATGCACGTGGCCATACTTTTTCAAACTCTCGTAGACGAATTGCACGACCCGAGCAGGAATGGCGAATCCCAGACCCTCGCTTCCACCACTACCGGATACGATGAAAGTATTGATCCCGACCACATACCCGTCCATGTCCACCAGCGGTCCGCCGCTATTGCCGGGATTGATGGGGGCATCGGTTTGGATGTAGACCATGGCCTTGTTCGGATCGGGCTGGCGCGCGACCGAGCTCACCACTCCCATCGTGACTGTGCCCTGCAGTCCTTCGGGGCTGCCGATCGCCAAGACCAACTGGCCTTGGTGGACGCGGCGTCCCGTGCCGAGCGGCAAAATGGGTAAGTCCTTGGCATTCACTTTCAGCAGGGCAAGATCGGATTCCTGGTGCATCCCTACCAGTTTTGCGTCGAGAATGCGTCGTTTCCCTTCGGGCTCTAACACGGCTCCCTCGGCTGACGGAACAGGCAGTACCACCCGAATTCGTTGCGCTCCCTCGACTACGTGGGCGTTAGTCACGACGTAACCGCTGGAATCGACCACGACGCCCGAGCCAATTGCCTTCTGGCGTGCAATCAGGGCCGCATCCGCCCGGCCACTGTCCTCAATTGGACCGTAACCGGTTACCAGAATCTGCACCACTCCTTGGGAGGCTCTGGCCGCCAGGCCTTCCAAGGCTGAATTGAGGGCGGTGAGGGATTCGGGTGTTGTGGAGGCAGATTTCCCTAGTCGGTCCTTGGTGCTGACTGGGGTTCCTGCCGCTGAGGGACGCTCCTCCCGCGCCGGTCGCTGCTGCTCTAGTTCCTGGGTCCACCCACGGGAGGAAAGGACGGCCAGAAGAAGAAAAGGGAGAGATCGCAAGAAAACACTGCCACAAAGGTCTTGAATTCGCATGAGGGAAGGACTCCTTCGCACCGGATCTCATCCATCGAAGCAGGTCGTAGATGATTGTCCCAAAAGGTAGATGATTGGGAAAACCCACTGGACGCGCCCGTTTTGAAGGCCAGGTCACCCGGTAACCCACCCTGGGGAACCTACTTCCTACCCATAACGAATGGGTGATCAGGCTTTTATCGGGGGTATCATCCGTGATATAACCGCCCCATAGCATACGTTTTTGTCACCCTCAGGAAATGTGGCAGCGCGCGCCTGTGCGGGTAAACGAGGCCGCTAAACAGAGGAGGGATTGTGTCCGAAGCTCGGACTGGTAAGCGATTCCCGTTAGAACTGCCGATCAAGATTCATAAGGAAAATGCTGCGGGCGAGGCCAGCGGCATGACCGGAAATCTCAGCGCCGCCGGCGTCTACATTCGCGCCGACGCCTCGCTCGAAATGGGTTCCCCCGTAGAGTTCGAGATTACTCTTCCCCCTGAAGTGACTGGTGGCAAGGAAAACGTCGTCATCCAGTGTCGCGGACGGGTTGTCCGCACCGACGAGTCCAGCACCGATCCCGACGGTACACGCGGGGTCGCGTGCGTGATCGATTCTTATGAGTTCGTACGCAACTCTTAACCTCGGAGCGGTGTCGAGATGCTCAAGTTAATTCTGGCCGATAACCAGGCTATTTTTCGAGCGGGAATCGCCAAAGTTCTGGCGGTCGAAGACGAAATGCGCATTGTCGCGCAAGCGCAAACTCCCGAGCAGATGTTCATGGCGCTGGATAAGTTCCGCGCCGCTGTCCTCGTTGTAGCCGGAGGATTCCAGTCCGACTTCAACGCCATCGTGCAAGGGGCAATCAAAAACAAGACCCGCATTGTCGTACTCGCGGATACGGGCGAGAGCGCGCAGCGCTATATGAGCAACGGTGCTCACGGCGTCGTATACCGGAATGTCACCAGTCCGGCGCTGGTCGATTGCGTCCGCAAGGTGGCGCGCGGTGAGAACTGGGTCCAAGACGTAGCCGTCCCCAGCGAACTCACGGAAAACGATATGGTCGGTCTGCGCGTTCGCGATCGCCTCACCGCCAAGGAACTGCGCATCGTCGCCCTGATCGTTCAGGGATACAAGAACAAAGAGATCGCCTCACAACTCGGCACGACCGAGCAGGTAATCAAGAATTATCTGCGCAACGTGTACGATAAGATCGGAGTGTCAGACCGGTTGGAGCTGGCGCTCTTTACGATTCATCACCGCATTTTGAACGAAGCGGCAGCGGCCACTGCTGCTACCAATCAGCCGCAGGCCGGAGCGGGAGTCACGTCGTAATCCAGGTATTTCTGAACGAGAGAGAGGCCGCCTTTGCGCGGCCTTTTTTGTTTGTGCAAAATTGAAGATCGCGTGCATAAAATTTCTGACTGATAGTCATGCAAACGTCGCTCGATACAACGAAAATCGGCACTCTTCGGTAACTTTCGCGTAACTCCCCCTTGGTGCCATTGACCGGGAAAGTGGTACCACGTCATAGTAGTCCACATGGCACTAGGCTGGTTGAAGGTAGGCACCGGGCTGGCGCTAGCTGTGATCGCCGCATTCGTTATGATTCACCCGGATGCGGACCTCATGGAGGGCATATTCCATCCAGGGCGAGGGACGCGAACCAGGACTTTGCGTCGATCACGGTTGTATTGGACGAATCTCCGGTAGTTGCTGCGACCGCTCCGCTAGACACCACCCCCGTTTTAACCGCGTATCGTCCGGGCTCCCTTGATCTGCAGTGTGTTCGTCTTTGTTAAGGCTTCGAGACCCTAATTGTGGTGCGAAATCTGGATTATCGGATAAGCGCATGCACGAAGTGCTGGTTTCGAGATCGCCGACCGGGGCTCTTGCCTCTTAGGGCGAGTTTCCGTACCGTGCAGGCCGAGAGTAGGGAAGCATAGTTGCGTCAGACCGGCGTAAGGCCTGGATGAGTTATGCGAGGGTAATGTTCAATGGATGGAATTAGGGCAAGTGGAATTCGGGTGGTGATCGCGGAGAACACGCGGATGGCCAGCCGACTGCTCGCCGACGCTCTGAGCCAGAATAGCGCGCTGGAGGCCGTGGTGGCCGCCAGTAGCGCCACGGAAAGTCTGCAGGCGATTTCGGAGATTCGTCCCGCGGTGGCGCTGGTAAGCGACGCGCTCGACAACGATCCCAAGCGCGGCTTCGAATTGGCGCGCGAGATCCGGGCCACATGGCCAGAGGTGCAGGTGGTGATGTTGCTGGACGGCTGCAAGCCCGAGCCTGTTGTGGAGGCATTCCGAGCGGGCGCGAGAGGCGTCTTCAGCAGGAACGAGTCGCTCAAGGAACTGGCAGCTTGCATCGCGCGTGTGAGCCGTGGAGAGATCTGGGCACGCAGCGAGCATATGGCGTTTGCGATCGAGGCACTGGCAAGTGCTCCGGCCTCCACCGAAGTAGATTCCGAAGCCTTGCTCACGCTCTCCAAACGTGAGCGTGAGGTCGTCGACGCCTTGGCGGAAGGATTGAGCAACCGCGAGATCGGCGAACGGATGGACCTCAGCCGGCACACGGTAAAGAATTACGTTTGCCGGATCTTTGAGAAGTTAGGCGTGTCGACTCGCTTCGAACTGATGGTGGCCTTGAGCCGTCGGCAAACGACTACCTACCGCAAACTCGCCGATGAAGCGGGGCCGTCCGATCTGCTGCCGGCACTGCTTGCGGCGGCCGAGGCGGGAGTGGCGTCCGCACAGTTTGTCGTGGGGCACATGTATCTCTACGGCGAAGGTGTTCGGCGTGACAAGGTCCTCGCGTACAAGTGGCTGCTTCTCGCTGAACAGGCGGATGAGGCATTCAGCGACGCCAGCCGTCGAGCGCGAAAAAAGTTAGGCACGGAATTGCTGTCCGTGCAGGTCACCGAGGCGGAACGGATGGTGTCGCAGTGGGTCGGTAACGCGGAAAGTTCGTCCCCGTCCCGAGAGCCGGGCAGTGTTGGGACGGCCAAAGCCGCCACGGGCGTGGCGTAATTCTCTCGCTTCGATCAATGCATCGGACTCGGAGCGCTCCGGCGAGAGTTGCAAATTCATGCAACCGGCTGCAAGAATTCTCAGTCTTGACAGACAACCGACCGCGTTAGACTGGCGAACGGTAGACTGTCATGACCACACTACGTTGTTCGATTACTCGATTCGTGGTGTTGTGGGCCCTCGGATTCGGACTCATCGTCACCGCGAATGGGACTGCACGAGCTGACTCCATCGCCTACAACGTACTTGGCACTTTTTCCAACGGCCAACAATTGAGCGGGCAGATCACGTGGAACATCGCGTTGAACTCTGTTACCAGCTCAACCTTGTCCCTCAGCAGCAGCACGTTCAGTGCGTCCTGCAGTTCTCCTGCGGGCGGCTGCGGTGCGGTATTTGCCGGCTTCTGGGGCGCGGGAACACTCTCGAAGTCCTACGAAATCCTGCTCGGTGCATTGCTGCCGAACAGTTCGCTTTTCGCTCTGACAGTAGCAGGGAGCGAGGGCATCCGGATCATGGCGACGAATGTTTCATGGGCCAGGGTGGCGGTTCCGGAAGAGCCAATCATTGCCGAATTGCTGATCGTTCTGATGGGCTTTGGATGGTTGGTCAAATCTGGTGCCTTGAAGCCAGTTTCGGAAGCGTGTCGTCTAGAATTTCTACAATGCGGCGCCCCGCCTGGGGTGCCGCAATCTTGGAAACTTCCTCAAAGTCCAGTTGGCGGGTACTCGCTTAGTGTCCCTTGACCTCTTCGACCGCGTGTACGCCTGCGGCGGGCTGCGACAGCGTGAGAAACAATAGTTCCACACGATTCGAGACGCCGAGCTTATCGAAGATCTTCAAAAGGTAGTTCTTGATGGTGTGCCGACTCAGACCCAGACGCGCTCCAATCTCTCGATTGGTCAGACCCTCCGCCAAATAGTGAACCACCTCCAGTTCGCGGCGCGAAAGCAGGTTCAGGCCGCCGGCATTGGTGGCGCGAATCGTGGGTGCAGACGACAGAGCCTCGAGCGCAAACCGAACCTCGCGACTGCTGGCCCAAACCTGACCTTCGTACACAACACGAACGCATTTGCAGAGCGTTTCGAGTGATTCGTGCTTGCTGAAGATACCGCGCGCGCCGGAGCGGAAGGCGTCGAGCACAATCTCGCGCTTCGGGAGAATCGACCAGGATGACTGCTGGAATCTGCGGATGAGCCTCGTGAAACTCGCGCAAGGTGATCATGCCGCCCATGGGGTCGTCATCCAGATTGGCGCTTACGATTACGACGTCGGGATTCTGGAGCGCAGCGATCTCCAGAAATTCATGCGAACTTGAGGCAGAACCGACAATACGGAGACGGGGATCGCGTTTCAGCGCATCCGCCAGGAGGTGACTGTGGATGCGGCTGTTGTCACCCACCAGAACATCGATGGGTCTCTGGTTATGAAGCTCAGCGGGCACCATTGGTTCACCTCCCAACCTACATCCCATCGGCAAAGCTCTGCCTTCTTCTGGCGTCTTCATCGAGGAGCGACCTACGGCTTTACCTCTCTACAACCGGGAACTGGAACGGGGGAGACGGTCCAAGTTACGAAGGTAATACGGCTTCAGCCAGAGTAACGCCAATCCTCGAGGCGGCACGACGCGAGAAAGCTGCACTCAATTGCAACACCGGTCGGAACGGAGTCCGTGCGGAAACGGTAGTAGAAACTGCTTGCAACTCTTCGTTTTTTTCCATTTTCGTTGCCGGAGCGAGAAACTCTTTCGCCAGTGAGGTGCACTCGGATCAGACGTGATTACCTGAACGCATTGTCGCAGATGTGAATACTGACGAATGTAAACTATTGTAAAACTTTCGTGCATGCTTACGTTTACAACGAATCCCCTAGTGGATCCATTCCTCGGAAGAACGTGCCATGGAATCCCACTGCCGTGCCATGTCCCACGTAACGTTACGGAACTGTGTACTAGTGAGAGGGCCGAGTTTACCCGAGTGCGATGTTCCCTGTTCCGAAGGAACAACAACCTTCGCGCAACGGTGCTTTTGTCACTAGGGCGCTCGACCTCTTGCAGGGATTTGCATCCGCCCGTAGTCTGAGCGTGTTCACCGGCAAACTTGGTTTCAATCCTCCCCTCCTGTACCGGTGAGTTCCCCCGAAACGCGCTGTGCTGGTCCATTAGAAAAAACGGTCACTGTGACCCAGAGGGCGAAGCTATGAGTAGCAGCCAAGTGTGGAGCGTCGAATCACCAGCTCTTCTAGCGCCCAGCGCGGGAGCGGAGTGGTACGCGGTGCACACTTATCCGCGTCACGAGAAAGTGGTCGCGGACCGCATCCAGCAACAGGGGTTGACGACATTCCTTCCCATGCTGACTGAAGTGCATCGCTGGAGTGATCGCAAGAAAATTGTGCAACTCCCGATGTTCAACTGCTACGTGTTCGTACAGTTAGTTCCAACCAATGAGCAGCGGCTTCGCGTTCTGCAAACCAACGGTGTGATCAGCTTCGTCGGCAGCCAGCGAATTGGAACCGCGATTCCGGACGATCAGATCGACGCGGTGCGCACGTTGATGGAGCAGAGCGTCGATTGCACCGCCCATCCTTTCCTGAAAATTGGACAGCGAGTAAAGGTGCGCGGCGGAGCTCTCGAAGGCTCGAGGGCGTGTTCGTCTCGCAAAACGGAGATGACAGCCTGGTGATTTCCGTCGATGCGATTCAGAGATCGCTGGCAGTTCGTATCAACGGTTACGACGTCGACCCTGTTTAGTCCCGCATAAGAAACAATCCGACCCGTCTCCCTAGGGCCATTCTCGGAGCACCACCGTGGAAACAGAAATCAACGCAGCGCGCATGCTGCTGGTCAGTAGAGACCCGTCTACGCTTCGCTCTGTGGCGAAGGTGGGAGAGGCCAATGACTGGCAAATGGAAACGGCGCATAGCGGCTTAGAGGCGCTGGAACACGTGCAGTCCACTCCGTCTCCGGATCTTGTGCTGCTCGATCTGGTGCCAGATGACGCTGATAGCCTGCATACGCTACGTTGGCTCCGTCGAGTGTGCCCGCGAGTGCCGGTGATCCTTATTTCGCAATCCGAGAATCATCACGACATGGTGGAGGCGTTGCGCTTGGGGGCGCAGGATTTTCTGCTGAAACCTTGGCAGGAACAACAGCTGGATCGTGTGTTGAAGAGTCACCGGGCCGCGGCCAGCCAGCACGACAGCAACTGTTGGCGGAGATGAGATCGAACGAATCAGCGACAGCCTGTCGTTCGTGGCTGCCAGTCCCGCAATGAAGAAGCTACGCGCTCAGGCCGAACTGTTGGCGCAGGTGAACGTTCCGGTATTGATCGTTGGTGAACAGGGAAGCGGCAAGGAAACAACAGCGCGCCTGATTCATGAACTTTCCGTACGTTCGGGAATGCGTTTCATGAAGGTAAGCTGCGATGTGCTCGCGAGCGACCAGTTGGAATCGGAATTGTTTGGATCCTCCTGCGGACGAGGTCAACAGCGGCGGGCTACCATCGGCCCGGAAAGTTCGAACTCTGCCATCGTGGAACGCTAGTACTGGAAGAGATCTCCGAAATGTCGCTCGGCCTGCAAGGTAAGGTGGCCGCCACGCTGCAGCGCCCGCGTCTGGTCAAGAGAGGCAACGACAAGGCCGACTTGGATGTTCGAGTTCTCGGCACCAGCAAGGCCGACCTCGATGCAGCCGATATCGAAAACCAGATGAACGGAGACCTGCTCAGCCGCATGAGCGCTTTCACCATCAGCGTGCCGCCGTTGCGGCAACGCAAGGAAGACATTCCGGTCCTGTTGGGACATTTCATGAAGCGCCTGGCGCGACACTACGGCCTTCCTCCGCGGAATTTGTCGAGCCATGCATTGGAAGGCTGCCAGCGCTATTCCTGGCCGGGAAACGTGGAAGAACTCGAAAACTTCGTCAAGGGCTATCTGATGCTGGGCGACGATTCACTGCTGATGCTGGGAGATGGATCGCTGCGCCAGGGCAATATGCAGCCCAAGCTGGAAGTGGCTGGTCAGACCCCTCTCGACCACCTGAAGCAGGATCAGCCTAACGGAAACGGAGCAGCGTCATCGATATCGGCAACGGAACCGGCGAGTTTGAAATCTCTGGTTCGGGTTGTAAAGGAAGAAGCAGAGAAGAGCGCGATCGCGGGCGCCCTGGACCAGACCCGATGGAATCGCAAAGCCGCGGCCCGCTTGCTCCAGATCAGCTATCGAGCGCTGCTCTACAAGATCGAACAACACCAGATGAGGCCTCCGCAGTTCGCGGACGTCTCCCGGCAGCCCGAGTAATCCGTACGAAAGCCAGACTGTGTATAAGCAATTTTTCAATCTAAACCGCGCTCCGTTTGAGTTGTCACCGGATCCGTATTTTCTGCTTCCGACCATGAAGCACAAGGAAGCGCTGGCCTCCATTTATTACGGGGTCTCGCAGCATAAGGGCTTCATTGTTCTCACGGGTGAGGTTGGCACCGGCAAGACTTTGATGGTGCGCTGCTTGTTGGAAATGCTCAAGCGGCAGCGAACGCTCTTCGCCAACGTCTTCAACCCACTTCTTTCGTCGAAAGATTTCCTGGGCTATCTGGCCTACGAACTGGGTGTTCGCCCGACGGAAGCGGGCAAGGGAAATCTCCTGCGGGAACTCTATCTGTATTTATTGGCGCAACACCGCAGCGGGGCAACCGTAGTCCTGGTCGTCGACGAGGCGCAGCAGTTGTCGGCGCTGGTGCTTGAGGAGATCCGCCTACTGACGAATTTGGAAACCTCGCAGCAGAAGTTACTGCAAATCGTGCTGGTCGGCCAGCCGGAACTCGACCAGAAACTCGAATCTCCGCAGCTTCGGCAGTTGAAGCAACGCGTCTCCGTGCGCTGCAATCTCGATGGCATGACCGCGGAGGAGACTCGGGAATACATCACTCACCGGATCCGGCTTTCCGGCGGAGATGCGGACAGAATATTCCCGCAGGAAACGATCGAGGAAATCTACCGTTATTCACGCGGCACGCCCCGGCTCATCAATACCATTTGCGATCAGGCTGCTGGTCGCAGCCTTCGCGCGGCAGATGCATTCCGTGCCCGTCAGCCTGGTGGATGAGATTGCCCGTAACTTCCGGCTGCAGTCCTCCGAAACTGTGAGTTCAGTGCTGGAGGACGGCGCGGCCAGACGACCAGAGAATGGTTGCCAATGCTCTTCTGAAGATCTGTCGAATCTCTGGAACGAGTAGCGTCACGTCCTACCCTCGACTCCAAAATGATAAATGTTTCGACCAAGCCCATGTAGTCAAAACTATTAGGTTGTAAGTGGGCGCTCCGTCGCCCTGCCACCCTCCCTTTGATTTCAGCTCTTCGGCCCCAACATTCTCCCCTCTGCTTCAGTTTTAGGCCCCCATCGTCCGAATTTTGGAGTGTCCCTATGAGTTACGAAAATAGCAGAACCAGTTCTTGCCAGATGGTCTGGGTTGCCGCGTCGCGAATTTGTATTTGGGTAATCCTGTCGGCGACCCTATGGGCTCAGCCCGGGCAGATCGACAAGCCGAATGATACGAGTGCAGCGGCGGCCAGCGACAACAGCCCGTCCGTAGTTGCGGTTGACGATAGTTTTGTGATCGGTGCGGGCGATGTCCTGGCTATCAATGTCTGGAAAGAGCCGGAAATCTCTCATGCCGTTCCTGTGCGTTCGGACGGAAAGGTGTCCCTGCCACTGGTCGGGGAAATGCAAGCCAGTGGACAGACGCCCCGCCAACTGCAAGCTGCTCTCAAGGAGAAGCTGCAGACCTATATCTCCGATCCGGACGTTACCGTGATCGTGCAGGAAGTGAAGAGCCAGAGATTCAACATTCTTGGGCAGGTGGTCCGGCCAGGATCCTACCTTCTTGCGAATACCACCACGGTTCTCGACGCGATCGCAGTTGCGGGCGGCTTCCGGGATTTTGCGAAGAAAAAGTCGATTTATGTTCTGCGCACGAAGGCGGATGGTTCGCAGGCGCGCATCGCTTTCAACTACAACGACGTAATCAAGGGGAAGGATCCCGCTCAAAACGTACGCCTCGAACCCAAAGACACGTTGGTCATACCCTGAGGCACCCTATGCGCAGACTATTGGCAATCTCGATGTTGTTCTGCAGCGCCTCATGGGCTTGGGCTCAGGATGCGCCCGCGCCAGCGTACGGACTGGATGGAGCGACGGCGGACAGCGAAATGGTCCTGCCGGCGAGCATCAGTGGCGATGGAGTTTCGACCCAGTTCGCGGCCGCGGGTGAACGGTCGAACTATCTCACCGGTGGACTTTCATTTCTAACTGCTTACGACGACAATCCGCTGGCGACCACCGGCAACACCGTCAGCGATGTCAGTTTTGGCGTGCTGCCGTTCATCCACCTCAATGAGACTCGCTCGCGGCTGCGGTGGCAAGCGGACTACTCGCCGGGGTTTACTTTTTACCGCAAGCTCAATGAGCGAAATCAGGATGACCATAACCTGGGCCTGGATCTCGAGTATCGGCTTAGCCAGCGCCTGACCATGAGGTTGAGGGATGCGTTCTCGAAGACCTCAAACTTTTTGGGCGCGCCGGGACTGAGTCAATCCGAAACCTTCGGCCCGGTGCAGCAGTCGAACCTCACAGTGATTACGCCGGTGCTGAACCGGATCTCCAACCTGGGAAGTGGAGAACTCAGCTATCAATTCGGCCCCAACAGCGTTGTGGGCGCGCGTGGACTCTCGTCAGAGCTGCATTTTCCGGATGAAAGTGCTGGCTTGGCGGATTCTCATTCGCAGGCAGCAGAAGGGTTCCTGGCGCATCGGATTTCCAATATTCACTGGCTCGGCATGACCTACCGGTTCCAGCGCATTCTCACCGATACAAACAACATGCAGAGCTACACGCAGGCGATGCTCGTCTCCTACACAATCAATGTCACGCCCACGATGACAGTCTCACTCTTCGCCGGTCCGCAGCATGCGGAAACCACGGGCCTTGGGCTGGTAGCCAACCCGCGATGGCTCCCTGCGGTGGGCGGATCTTATACCTGGCAATCGAACCGCATGAGTTTCGGTGGGAGTGTGGCGCACAGAATCAGCGATGGCGGGGGTCTTGCCGGAGCCGTGCAACTCACCAGTTTTGACGCTTCGTTCCGCTATCGCTGGCTACGCTACTGGGAACTCCGTCTGGAGAGTAGCTATGGAAAGAGTGATTTGCTGGATACATTCGGTCTGCCAGCACAGAACTCTCGATCGGCGATCGGCTTGATCGCCGTGTCGCGGGAAATTGGTGAACACCTGACCATCGAAGCCAGCTATTTGCGGGCCAACCAAACTGGCTTGGGAACGTCGGGCAGCACAGTCGCATTTGACCGCAATCGCCCGCAAATGAGTATCAGCTATCGCTTTAGTCGACCCATAGGAAGATAAAGATGCAGGAAGAACTCGAAGATAAACAAGGCGAAGGCATTCCCTGGGAGGAGTGTCTGGCGATAGCGCGACGTCGGGTATGGTACTTCGCCATCCCGCTTGGCTTGACCTGGCTGACCGTCTGGGTTGTCAGTTGGTTCCTGCCCGCCGTGTACCGCTCCGGCACGCTGATTCTGGTCGAACAGCCTACCGTTTCGCAACAGTACGTGGTACCCAACGTGGCGGGGGATTTGCAGGACCGCCTGAATAGTATTACCCAGCAAATTCTGAGCCGAACTCGTTTGTTGCGGATCATGGAAGAGATGAATCTCTATCAGAACGAGCGGAAGCACATGGGGCCAGACCAGCTGGTGGACAGGATGCGCAAGGACGTCGAGATTGAGTTGGTGCGCTCCGATAATCGCCGTGATGAACTCTCAGCCTTCAACATCTACTATTCATCATCCGATCCGGTGTTGGCGCAAAAGGTCACCGATCGGCTTGGCTGGTTGTTCATCACCGAAAACCTCGAAGTCCGCCAGGAGCAGGCAGAGAGCACGACCCAGTTCTTGCAGGGACAGTTGGAAGATGCGCGCCAGAAGTTGTCAGATCAGGAGCGCCGCCTAAGAGAATATAAGGATCGCTATCCAGGTGAGCTGCCGGCCCAGGCATCCAGCAATGTACAGATATTAGGTGGATTGCAATCCCAACTGGTCGCTGAAATGGATGCGCTTGGCAGGGCGAAGCAGCAAAACACATATTTGGAGTCTCTGCTCACGCAATATCGCTCAACCCGATCTGCAAACCGGTCGGGCACTGCGGTCACAGGTGGCCTGCCTGCGGTGGATGCAGAACTGCAGCGCTTACACGCGCAACTTGCGGACCTGAGTGCGCACTATACCGATCGGCACCCGGATGTTCGGAAAGTCAAAGAGAAGATTGTCACAGCTGAGGCCCAACGACAAAAACTGCTAAACGATCCAGCGCCTGCCGATGCTGCTTCAACTGGCGATGATCTCTCGACAGCTGCGTCGGTAGACGGGCGCGATGGTGCCGGAATGCCAGAGTTGGAAAGCCAGCTCAAGGCCAACAAGATGGAGATAGCGAACCGTCAACGCTCCATCCAGGATCTCGAGGGCCAGATTCGCGACTACCGTGCTCGGCTGGAGCAGGCTCCCAAGCGCGAACAGGAACTCGCGGACATTACACGTGACTACGAACAGTCGCGGCAATACTACGATTCTTTGCTGGCTAAGAAAAACCAGTCCGAGATGGCTACCAACCTCGAGAGGAAACAGCAGGGAGAGCATTTCCGGGTTTTGGATCCTCCGAGCCTTCCTAGCAAACCGTTCTCTCCCAATCGCCTGAAGCTAGCGCTGATCGGTTTAGCGGCAGGCATCGCGTTTGGGACGGTAGTGGCAGGCGGCAGTGAGGTCATAGACGGGCGCATTCACAACGAGAAGGACCTTTGCAAACTGGTTTCGGTCGAGATATTGGCGGAGATCCCGTCCTTACCCACCACCGACGAGCAGATCGCTTCGGCTCGCAATCTGCGGCTCCAATTGTTTGCAGGGGTCTTGATGGCACTTTGCATCGCGACCGGCGTTGCGATCAGCTTCTTCCGTGGCTAGAAACAAGTCCATCTCTCTACATTCAGACAGAACGAGGTTCTTGGCTTGAGCTACATCTACGAAGCACTCCAACGCGTTGAGGAAGAAAGAAAAGCGGCTAAGACCTCCGCGGGCGGCGGCTTGAGCGTCGAAACGCATAATGACAACGGGCAGGATACGCTCCGAGTCCTGCAAGAAATTACCCTTGGTTCGACCACCGAGGCGCCTGTAGAGGCTCCCGTTTCGCGGTTTGAACACATCGAAATCACGGATGTTCCGGAAGACAGCCGTTTGGTGACTATTCGGGAGCCAAGCAGCTTGGGCGCTGAGCGATTCCGAGTACTGGCCACTCGTCTAAAGAACCTGCAGCAGAAACGGCCTCTAAAGAGGCTTCTGATCACCAGCTCCATAATGCAAGAGGGAAAGAGCCTGGTCTCTTCGAACCTCGCCATCACCTTGTCGAGGCACGGACTCCAACGTGTCCTGTTAATTGATGGGGACTTACGAAAGCCAGTTCTTTGCAAGCGGTTCGGGTTGTCTGGAAAGCGCGGGCTCAGCGAGTTCCTGTCAGGGAACGAACCTGTTGAGAGATTCATCTATGAAGTGGACCCATTGCAGATTCATCTCCTGCCGGCAGGTAGTATTCCCCAGAATCCTCTGGAACTCCTTCAGTCCGTCAAGTTGCGCGGTCTACTCACTCAAATGAGCAGCATGTTCGACTGGATCGTCGTCGATTCTCCTCCACTGGTGCCAGTCGCAGATGCGACCGTTTGGGGGCGACTCACGGACGGCATGCTTCTCGTGACGCGCCAGGGCGTCACTGACAAAAGGATGCTCGAAAAGGGCCTGAAGCCACTGGACAATCCGGCCCTGTTGGGCGTGGTCTTTAACGACATGAACGGTATTTCTCGCCAATACGACTATTACTCGTATAAGTCGCATACACCCGGCAAGCCTGCCTACACAGGGTCGTCCAACGATTCTCACTAGTTCTGTTGCTAAAACTCGAAACCTCATTCGATCTTCCCCCAGAGAGACTTAAAACGATGTCATCTGCGCCTTCTACCGCGAGACCTGCAGTATCACTCGTCAGTAAGACCGTTGGGTTGGTCGATCGTACCCTGATGGCTGCTGACCTCTTCAGTCGCACGATTGCCGGAGAAAGAAAAAGAAGCGATCGCTCCGGCAAGGGCTTCGTCCTGATGTTCCTGGACAGCCCAACACTTCTAGCGCATGCCAAGCCGGCGCGAGACGTTGCCGATGCTCTTTTCACATGCGTGCGAGATACCGATGTGGCGGGATGGCACACGGATCGATGCAGGTTAGGCGTTATCTTTACGGAGATCACGGTCGAGTCAGCAGAGACGACGATTGATATCCTGCGGAAACGCGTTCATCAGGCGCTGGGGGAGTACCTGCCCGTCCATCAACTCACTCAGCTCGAACTCTCGTTTCACTACTATCCTGAGGACTCGGGCTCGCTGGACGAAGATCGCAAGAGCATCTCGTTCATTTACCCTGATGTCAAGCACAAGCAGGAGTCTAAGAAGATTTGGTTTTCGCTGAAACGGGCAATCGACGTTGTCGGCAGTCTGATCGCGCTCACCCTGGCGGCCCCTTTGTTCCTACTCATTGCCGCCGCCATCAAGCTGACTTCACCGGGCCCCATCTTCTTCCGGCAAGTCCGAGTGGGCCAGTATGGGGTGCCCTTCACGTTTCTCAAGTTTCGCTCGATGTTCGTAAACTGCGATTCTGCAATCCACAAACAGTATGTTCAAGAGCTGATTGCTGGTCGCGCGGTACGTATGCCCAGTGAAAACGCCAAAGAAGGCGTGTACAAGCTGACGAAAGATCCCAGAATTACCCGCATTGGATCACTGCTTCGCCGCACCAGTTTGGACGAGCTGCCGCAGTTTATCAACGTGCTGCGGGGTGAGATGTCACTGGTCGGACCGCGCCCGGCCGTGCTGTACGAGGTCGAAGCCTATGACCTCTGGCATCGCAACCGGATTTTGGAAGTGAAGCCCGGGCATCACGGGACTGTGGCAGGTGAATGGCCGGAGCCGCGTCAAGTTCGACGACATGGTGCGGCTGGACCTGCGTTATGCGCGCTCGAGTTCTCTCTGGCTGGATCTCAAGATTCTGATGACGCCGCTCGCCGTTGTGTTCGGCGAAGGCGCTTACTAATCTGTTCCTCCTTCGAACTCTTCCTCCCCAAACCTACGTCTTCTCGTCAATTCATTTGATTTCAGGACGGTGAAATCATGATCAGGTTTGGTGTTATAGGCTACGGATACTGGGGACCGAATGTTGTCCGGAACCTGAGAGCTCTGGAGTATTCCGAGGTGGCAGTGGTCTGCGACAGCAGCCCCAACTGCCCGACGGCGTGTTCAGAAGGCGTATCCCAACATGAAGGTCTCCTCGGATCACTGTGGAAGTTGTAACCGCCACCGATATCGACGCGGTCGCGGTCGTGACGCCGGTGTGGACGCACTTCGAACTGGCCAAGGCGGCGCTGGAAAATGGCAAGCACGTCTTCGTGGAGAAGCCGTTCACCAGCAACACCGCGCAGGCCGAGGAACTCATCAATCTGGCGGAGCAGGAAGAATCTGCAAGATCATGGTGGACCACACCTTCCTGTTCACCGGCGCGGTGAAGAAGATCCGCCAGCTTCTCGACGAGGGCGCGCTGGGCAAGCTCTACTACTACGATTCCACCCGCGTGAATCTCGGGCTGTTCCAGCACGATGTCAACGTCATCTGGGATCTGGCTCCGCACGATCTGTCGATCATGGACCACCTGATCGAGGAGGAGCCCGAAGCGATCGTGGCTACCGGCCAGACGCACCTGAACGGGCATCGAAGACGTGGCCTTCATCACGCTCTATTTCCCGAACAAGATCATTGCCCACATCAATGTGAACTGGCTGTCCCCGGTGAAGGTCCGGACCACGCTGATCGGCGGCGAGAAGAAGATGCTGGTCTGGAACGATCTGGAGGCCGACGAGAAGATCAAGAGTCTACGACAAGGGCGTGGAGATCACGAGCCAGGAGGGTGTTTACGAACTTGCTGGTCAACTACCGCTCCGGCGACATGTGGGCGCCGCAGATCGAACAGATGGAGGCCTGCGCCAGGAACTCGGCCTACTTCGTCGATTGCATCACGAACAGACGAGACGCCCGATCAACGACGGCAGTCGCCGGGCTGCGCGTGGTGAAGATGCTGGAAGCGGCGAACAAGTCGCTGCAGTCCGAAGGGGAGCGCTTGGTCGCAGTTATGAACGCATTACGTCTGCATCGCTCCGGACGTGAAGCTGGGCAAGGACGTCAAGCTTTCCAAGTTCATCAATCTCTACGGCTGCGAGATCGGCGACGAGACCAAGATCGGCGCCTTCGTCGAGATTCAGAAGAACGCGATGATCGGCAAGCGCTGCAAGATTTCCAGCCACACCTTCATCTGCGAAGGCGTGACCATCGAAGACAACGTCTTCATCGGGCACGGAGTGACGTTCATCAACGACACCTACCCGCGGGCAACCACGGCCGACGGCGAACTGCAGACCGAGGCGGATTGGAAAGTTGAAAGAACGGTGATTCGGAAAGGCGCTTCGATCGGCTCCGGAGCGACCATTCTTTCCAATGTGGTACGTTGGCGAGAATGCAATCGTGGGTGCAGGCAGCGTGGTGACAAAAGATGTTCCCGCCAACACGATCGTCGCGGGCAATCCGGCGCGTTTTCTGCGGCATATCGAAGATGAAATCGGGATGGCGAAATGACGAAACAGAAGATTCCATTTCTTGATCTGGTAACTCCGCACAAGGAACTGAAGGAAGAGCTGCTTCGATGTCCTGGAAACTGCGCTGAATACGGCTGGCTTTATCGGTGGAGCCCTGAGTCGCTTCGAGCGCGACTTTGCGGCATTCTGCGAGACGAAGCACTGCGTCGGCGTGAGCAGCGGCACGGACGCGCTGCGCTTTGCGCTGATGGCGTGCGGCATCGAGCGATGGCGACAGCGTCATCACCGTGCCCAACACCTTCATCGCCACCACCGAAGCGATCTCGCAGGCGGGTGCGATGACCGGAGTTTGTGGACATCGACGAGAAGACCTACAACCTCGATCCGGTCGAAGCTGCGCACGTACCTGCAAACCCAATGCGAATTCGATCCCCTTCGGGCCACTGGCGCTCGAAGCGAACGGGGCGCGGTCACAGCGGTGGTGCCCGTTCATCTGTACGGACAGATGGCGGACATGGACGCGATCCTCGAGTTGGCCGAGCAGTACCACCTGATCGTGGTGGAAGACGCCTGCCAGGCTCACGGGGCCGAATACTTTTCGGAGAAGGAGCAGCGTTGGAGAAAGGCGGGCTCTATGGGCAAAGCCGCGGCCTTCAGCTTCTATCCGGGAAAGAACCTCGGAGCCTGTGGCGAAGCAGGTGCCGTGACCACTAACGATCCGCAGGTTGCCAAGATGATGCAGCAACTGCGTGATCATGGCCAAGCCAGAAGTACTATCACGACATTGAGGGCTACAACGGTCGGCTGGATACGATCCAGGCCGGTTTTCTCAGCGCGAAGCTTCCTCACTTGGCGCAATGGAATGAACAGCGCCGCGGCCACGCAGAACGCTACAAGCAGTTGCTTTCCGTTCTGGCGAAGTCGGTGACCACTCCGTTCGAACCCACTTTCTCGAAGGCGGTGTATCACCTGTACGTGGTTCGAACCCAGAATCGGGATCGTTTGCGCGACAGTTTGAATGAGAAGGGAATCGGTACTGGAATCCACTATCCGGTTCCTTTGCACCTGCAGAAAGCGTATGTATCGCTGGGTTACTGCAAGGGAGATTTCCCGGTCGCGGAAGCAGTGTCGGAGGAGATCGTCTCCTTGCCAATGTTCCCGCAACTCACACTGGAGCAACAAGAGATGGTGGTCGCTGAGCTTCAGTCGTTCATTCAGGCGACTGAGACTGCCGCCTGCGTTCGCGCGTGAGTTGTCGCCTGCCACGTTCGCTTTGTTGTGAGAGAAACGATGTCTGAAATCCCCAATCGTCAACCCTTAGTCAGCACGATCATTCCCACCTATAACCGGGCGGGCGTGATCGCGAACGCTGTTGAAAGTGTTTTGCAGCAGACTTACAAGAACGTCGAAATCATCGTGATCGATGATGGTTCGACGGACAGTACGGAAGCGAGCCTGGCGCGATTCCGCAATCAGATTCGTTTCGTGCAGCAGAAGAACCGGGGTCCGGCTGCCGCCCGCAATCGTGGCATCGAAGCTGCCCGTGGGGAGATCGTAGCCTTCCTCGATTCCGACGATCTTTGGAAGCCACGCAAGCTCGAAAGGCAGGTTGCGGTTCTTGAGCGAGCCGGAAATTCCGTACCTTGTTGCTTGTGCAATGCCAGTTTGCGCTCGAATGATGGGATGGAGACCGAGTCGTTTGCGGTGGCCGAGATCTATCCGTCTTTCGCGGAAGGCCTTTGGCTGAATCCGGCGGAGATCCTGGCCACAAGGTTCGTCTTCTTCAACCAGGCGGTCGCGGTGCGGAAGTGGGCCTTGGATCAGGTAGGGGGCTTCGACGAATCCCTTTGGCTACTGGAAGATTGGGATTTGGCGGTGCGGCTCTCCTTTCTCGGCACCTGGAGTTTCATCCGGGAACCGCTCGCGATCTGGAATCCGGACGGCAGCGAGAGCCTGGTAATGAAAGCGCAGAAGAACCCCGTCAGCCTAAAGGAATCAGCCATACAAGTTCACAAGAGAGCCTTACAGGAGATGCCTGCGGCCCTGGGCGAACGGCTGGCAAAGCTGCATGCCCAGAAACTGAAGAGCACTGCAAGGGAACTGGCCGCGCTGCGTTTGAGTCAGGATCCCCGGCCCGGTGCAGCGATCACGAGCAAAGCGCTACAGGTAGTCGAGCACTATCGTCGAGCTTTGCTTAAGCGCACCCCCCTGTTTCCCAGAATGAAAGTCGCCACCATCCCGCAGCGGCGGGTTGCGGCACAGGCCTGTTAGTCAACCATTCTCTCCAACTCTCCCTCGCTCACACCATGAAAGTTTCAGTCATTGTCGGTACTCGTCCAGAGGCCATCAAGCTAGGTCCGGTCATCCTCGGACTGCAAGCGGATCCCCGCTTCGATTGCCGTGTGTGTGCCACTGCGCAACACCGGCAGATGCTCGATCAAGTGCTGCAGATTTTCAATATCACTCCCGACGTCGATCTGGACCTGATGCAGCCGAACCAGACGCTTCCGGAGTTGACGAGCCGCGCGTTGTTGGCGGTGACCAACTATCTCGCCAAGGAGCGGCCCGACATGGTGTTAGTGCAAGGTGACACCACCACGGTGTTGGCGGCTTCACTGGCGGCTTACTACCAGAACGTTCCGGTGGGGCACGTGGAAGCGGGACTACGCACCGGGGACTTGCGATCGCCGTATCCGGAGGAAGCGAATCGGGTTTTGACCAGCCAGTTGACGCGGCTGCATTTCGCACCTACCGAGGCGAGCCGAAAGAATCTCCTGCGGGAGGGCATTCCGAACGAGCGAATTCTGGTGACTGGGAACACGGTCATCGACGCTCTTTATCACGTTCTGAAGAATGTCATCGCCTGTCCACCCGAAATTCCCGGGATTGATCCGGCACTCATGACCAGCGCTCTGGATACCCCCCTGGTCCTGATCACCGGACATCGGCGCGAAAACTTTGGCGAGAAACTGCGCTCCATGTGCCTGGCGATTGCCCAACTGGCAATTCGTTTTCCGGAAGTGCAGTTTGTTTACCCCGTGCACTTGAACCCGAAAGTACGGTTGACGGTTTGGGAGACGCTAGGTGGCCACAGCAATGGCAAAGACGGCCTGCCAAACGTACATCTGATCGATCCGCTCAGCTACGTTCCGTTTGTGGCGCTGATGAAGAGGGCAACTGTGATCCTAACGGATTCCGGGGGGATTCAGGAGGAAGCCCCGGCACTCGGAAAGCCCCTGCTGGTCTTGCGCGAAGCGACGGAGCGTCCCGAAGCTTTGGCAGGTGGAACCGTCAAGCTGGTGGGCACCGATCAGCACAAAATCATTGACGAGACCACTAAACTCCTGACGGACGCAGGGTCTCTGGCCAGCATGTCGAAGGTATGCACTCCCTACGGCGATGGCAAAGCAACGCCTCGCATTCTCGAGGCGGTGGCCCATCACCTCGGATTGGACCCGATTTGTTCCGTCCCGCAGATGGAAGGTTGCAGCGCGCGATGCGACTGAGTCGCCATAACGAAATGACATCCGGATCCGATCCTCGAATTCTTTGCATCAGTCCGCTGTTCGCGCCGATGGCGGACTCAGAAGCATTCTGCTCGGCCAAGATGGTCGCTGCGCTCGTGAAAGCTGGCGCGGATGTGAGGGTCCTGTCCTGCAGCAACGTCGTACGAGAGAATCCCACCCGGGATGCGTCACCGGCGTGGCAGGAACTCGAGCCGTTGCGGATGGATTTACCGACTCCCACGGAGCGCTCGCTATGGACGTCGATCTACACTGGGGTACGCTACCGGACGTCAATGTATTCCCGCTGGGTTGCGCGGGTCAGCAAGCAGGCCAGAATTCTTCACCAACAACGCCCATTCGACCTCGTTTATTCACGGTCTTTGCCCATGTGTGCGCATATCGCGGGATTCTGGTGCGCGAAAACGCTTGGGCTCCCGTGGGTCGCAAACCTGAATGACCCGTGGGAAGGACAGTTTCTGCCTGAAGTTGCTTTTCCGAATCTGTCGATGCTGAACTCCGCAACTTACAACTTCTGGTTGAGGAGAACGCTGGAATCCGCCGATCTGATCACCTACCCCTGCGAACGGCTGCACGCATTTCATGCACGAGTCAGCGGCATAGACCACGAAGCAGCGATCGTGCCTCACGTGGCGCAAGTAAGTGATGCAGCGGCTGGGAACGAGCACCTGTTCCACTTGCTGCATGCGGGCAAACTGGGCGCATCTGAGAATCCGCCACGTCCGGTGAGGCCTCTACTGATTGCGTTGAAGAACTTTCTGGATGCCAAGGTCGATGCTCGCCCATGGACACGCCTCACGTTGGTGGGGCCTGCCGATGAGGGCACCAACAAACTGATCGTAGAACTCGGCCTTCAGGATATCGTTTCGAATACCGGCCGCGTTTCTTACGAAGACAGTCTGCGCTGGATTGCTGCCGCCACCGTCTGCGTTCTTGTGGAGGCGGTTGTCGATGAGGGGATTTTCTTCCCGTCAAAGCTTGTCGACTACTTGTCGGCTGGCAAGCCGGTGTTGGCAATGGTTCCGGAGAAGGGAACGACTGCAGATCTGGCCGAGGCACACAGCAGCATAACGAAAGTCGGGCAGCACGACCCCGCACCAATTCAGACGACGATCACTGATCTTTACGAGGAGTTCAAGGCAGGCCGACTTGCATTCCGTGCGCCAATCCCGAGCTTGCGAAATCAGTTCACTTCGGCACAAGTTGCTGGAGAGTTCCTGGCGGCCGTCCGCACAATCATGAAATCTTCGGGCAATAGCATTTCAAACATTGCGGCGAACGCACACCTTGGTGAGCCCGTGCAACTCGTCTCGGGGGTGAAGTAGTGGGCCAAGCAAGAAAATTGATGGAGCTTGTACACCGCCGGATGGACCGTTTTCCCCTGGGCAAGCGGCTGGCCGCTGGTGCGTTTTGGACCCTGCTCGGGAGTGTGGCAGCGCGCATCCTCACGTTGCCGATTTCCGTCATCTTGGCGCGTTGGATGGGGCCCGCGCACTATGGCGAGCTGGGCATTATCCAGAACAGCGTCGACTTCTTCAGCACCTTCGCTGGATTCGGTCTTGGACTGACCGCCACCAAGCACGTGGCGGAGTTGCGCGCACGCGATCCGGAGCGCGCCGGAAGGATCCTCGGACTTTCTACCGCCACCGCAGTTGTAACTGGAGTGGTCGTTGCAGTCGCGCTGTTCGTGCTCGCTCCCCAGTTGGCGGCGCGCACACTTTCAGCGCCGCATTTGGCCGGCCCTCTGCGCATCGGCGCTGCTTTGTTATTTTTCGCTGCCATCACCAGCGCGCAGTCTGGGGCTCTGTATGGTTTCGAGGCGTTCAAGGTCTCAGCCCACCTGCAGGCGATCGTGGGCTTCATCAACCTCCCCTTTATGTTAGGTGGATACGTGATCGGCGGACTGAACGGCATCCTGTGGGGCATGGTGGCGGCGAAGGCGGTGGAATGGCTTTTGAAGCACCGCGCCGTTCGCACCCACGCCCGCGAGGCGAACATCCGCATCGAGTATCACAATTGTAGGCAGGAACTCGGAGTGCTCTGGAAGTTCAGCTTGCCGGCGCTGATTTCGGGAGCACTCGTGGCGCCTGTCTATTGGGTTTGTTCGGCGATCCTGGTGAATCGTCCGAATGGCTATACCGAAATGGGCATTTTCAACGCCGCGAACCAGTGGTACGGAGCCTTGTTGTTCCTGCCGGTGACCCTGGGAACGAGCCTCCTGCCGCTCCTTTCGGACCGACTGGGCGAAGGCGACAGCAAGGGTTCGGCCGGCGTACTCGGGTTCATGTTGCGGTTGAATGCACTAATCATGGTCCCAGCTGTTGTGGGAATGTCACTGTTCAGCCCTTTGATTATGAGGATGTACGGTCCGGCATACCGCCATGCATGGCCGACCTTGGTTGCCGTCATGTTGACGGCTGGTCTCTTTGCCATCCTGATGCCTGTGGGTGACGTGATTGCTGCCTCCGGCCGCATGTGGCTGGGTTGCGCGATGAACGCAGGATGGGCGGTGGTCTTCATTACGTCTACGCTCTTGTTCGTACATGCTGGCACCGGATCGTTTGGTCTGGCCTCAGCTCGACTGCTCTCGTACGTCTTTCATGCTATCTGGACCTTCTGGTTTGCTTATACCGTAATCCACAAGAACAAGCAGAAGGCTGCTGTCCCGGAATTGTTCCCAGTGGTTTATCAACAGGCCGTATCCCAGGTTGCCGGACAGGACTAGTACTCACCTCAACATGTTGTTTCGTCCCGACAGATTACTGAGTGTATATGTGGTTCACCCCTTGTGGATCGGCCGTGAACGTTGCGCCATTCCCATCCTCATGTATCACTCCATTGCAGATGAGGGTAGCAATGATGTGCGGCCTTATTACGAGACGCGCACTTCCATTGCGCGATTTGCGGAACACCTGCACTGGCTGCAGGCGCATGAGTATCGCACGGTGGGCCTTGATTCACTGTCCACTACCGACGCCGAGGAAGGGATTGCGAAAAACGTGGTCATCACTTTCGATGACGGCTTCCAGGATTTTTACACCCACGCAGCCCCGATGCTGGCGGAAAAAGGCTTTACCGCAACCATGTTCGTACCGACTGGTTACGTCAGCGAGAACCGCCAGCAGTTCAAAGGCAGGCGTTGCATGACCTGGAGTGAGGTTCGGGAACTGCAGCGCGCTGGATTCACATTTGGCTCGCACACGGTAACGCATCCCCAGTTGCATTCCTTGAGCAGCAACCAGATTGAATACGAAGCGCGAACGTCCAAGCAGATACTCGAGGACCAGACTGGAGTTGCCGCTGATTTCTTCGCGTACCCGTATGCGTTCCCGGAAACGGACTGCATCTTCGCAGAACGGCTTCGTGGCACTCTTCAGGGCTGCGGATACCGAGCGGCCGTCAACACCAGCATCGGGACTGCAATCGCGGGGGACGGCGACTTCTTCCTGAAGCGCCTGCCGATCAATGATTGGGATGATTCGGCTTTGTTTCGGGCAAAAATGGAAAACGCGTACGACTGGATGCACGCAGCCCAATGGTTGAAGAAACGGTTGCAGCAGGTAAACCTGTGAGTGCTCCACTCCAATACGTCATCGTCTCTCCGGTACGGGATGAGGCGGCGCTGGTTGAGCGAACACTTCGGTCAGTCACGGAGCAGACCGTGAAGCCGATGGCATGGGTCATCGTGGATGACGGGTCGGTCGATCAGACGAGGGCGATCGTCGAGAAGTATGCAGCGAAATATCCCTGGATCACGCTGCATGCGCGCAATCAGCAGATTGCCCGTCAGCCCGGGGCGAACGTGGTCCGTGCCTTCCAGGACGGCTTTCAGAGAATTCGAGAGCTTCCCTTCGAGTTGGTAGTGAAGCTGGACTGCGATGTCGACTTGCCACTTCATTACTTCGAGCAATTGCTCATGAGATTCGAGCAAGACGAGAAACTTGGCATTGCTTCAGGGGTGTATCGCGAACAGAACGCGCAAGGTTGGCACGAAATCGCGATGCCGGAATACCACGCAGCCGGAGCTTCTAAGGTGATTCGAGCCGCTTGTTTCGCGGAAATCGGCGGATTTGTTCCCTCCCGCGGATGGGACACGGTCGATGAGATCCGGGCCCAGCTGATGGGCTGGCGCACCACGCACTTTACTGACTTGGTATTCGAACATTTGAAGCCGGAAGGCACCGGAATCGGTTTTTTGCGGACCAATGTGATGCACGGCGAGATTTTCTATCTCACCGGAGGTGGTGCTCTCTTTCTGTTCTTCAAGACCCTGCATCGTTTGTGGACTGGCAGACCGTGCATTCTTGCCGCTTTGGCCATGCTTTACGGTTTCGTGAAGAAGTGGATTGCCGGATCACCGAGATTGGTCAGCAAAGAGGAAGCCCGCCATTACCGCTCTTTGCTAAATCACAGAATTCTGAGACCGTTTGGCGCCAAGGCGCCACGGCTGGAAATGGCGACACGGAGTAATTCCTAGCCCATGTGCGGCATTTGTGCAGTGTTGAATCGGAACGGTGCGCCAGTCGATCGCGAACTGCTCGGCGCGATGACCGACAGTCTCAGCCATCGTGGTCCGGACGGCCGCGGGACCTATCTTAATGGTCAGATCGGCCTCGGCCATCGCCGCTTGAGCATTATCGACCTCAACGGCGGCGCGCAACCAATCGGCAATGAAGATGGTGCTATCCAAGTCGTCTTCAACGGCGAGATCTACAACTTCGTCGAACTGACCGAAGAACTCAAGGGCAAAGGTCATAAGTTCGTGACCCGTTCCGATACCGAAGTCATCGTTCATGGCTACGAAGAGTGGGGCGTTGATTGTGTCCAACGTTTCAATGGCATCTTTGCTTTTGTGCTGTGGGATTCACGGCGCAAGCAGCTGTTTATCGCGCGGGACCACCTGGGAGTGAAGCCGCTCTATTACACCGGAACCGGAGATCGGTTGCTGTTCGCATCAGAGATCAAGGCGCTGCTGGCGGATCCTGCCTGCCCACGCCAAGTGGACCTTGAATCTCTCAGCAAGCTCTTTACGCTGCGCTACGTGCCATCACCTGAAACCATGTTTGCCGGAATTCGAAAGCTGCCTCCCGGACACCGCATGACGGTGAATGCCGAGGGCATGCACATCGAGCGTTACTGGAACTGGACTCCACAAATCAACTGGGACATCGACGAGGAAACCGCTATCGAGCAGTACCGAGAACTGTTGGAAGACGCCGTTCGCCTGCAGATGAGAAGCGACGTGCCGGTCGGTCTGTTTCTGAGCTCAGGGATTGACTCTGGAGTGCTTCTGGCCATTATGAATAAGTACAGTGGCCAGGCGATCAAGACCTTCACGATCGGCTTCGATGAGGGTGAAGCTTCCAATGAGACTGACGACGCTCGGCAAATGGCGCAGGCCTTTGGTTCCGATCATTCCGAGATGATGGTCAGTGCCCAGGATTACCAGAGTTACTACCAGCGCTACCTGTGGGACTTGGAAGAGCCAGTTGGCAATGAAACCGCTGCGGCATTCTATTTCGTCAGCTTGATCGCGGGGCAGAAGGTGAAGGTTGCTCTTACAGGACAAGGCGCCGACGAACCCTGGGCCGGATATCACCGTTATCGAGGCGTAAAGCTATCGCAGATCTACAGCCGCCTTCCGCGCCCGATTACCGATGGGATGCGCCAACTGGTGGAAAAGTATTCGAGCAACGAACGTTTGCGACGCGGTGTAGTCTCGCTGGGCGAGCGGGATGTGCTCAGCCGGTTCATCAAGATCTACTCCTTCTACAGTTCGGACATGAAGGAGCAACTGTTCCTTCCCTGGGTAAAGGCGCAGATCGGTCACGACGGCGAACGATCTCGGGCGGCACTTCACAGACTGCATAGCGACGTGGCTGACCTGGATGCCGTCACGCAAATGCTCTACATCGATACTCGCGCCAACCTGCCCGATGACCTCTTGATGGTAGGCGATAAGACCTCGATGGCGAATTCGCTGGAGGCGCGCGTACCCTTCCTCGACTACCGTCTGGTTCAGTTTATTGAGACATTGCCGCCACGACTGAAACTGCGCGGCTTCCAGGGAAAGTATCTGCACAAGAAGGCCGTGGAAAAATGGCTGCCTGCTGCAATCATTCATCGCAAGAAGAAAGGTTTTGCGAATCCAGTTGATCGCTGGCTGCGCGGCAGCATGTGGAAGTTCGCGACGGAGTGTCTGTTGTCAGAATCGGCGGCTGTTCACCAGTACTTCGACAAGAAATACATTCATCAATTGCTGAAGGACCATCAGGCAGGACGGCAGGAGCATCTCCGCCACATCTACCTCTTGATTTCGTTCGAACTGTGGCATCAGACGTTCATCGAACAGTCTCGAGCCTCAAAGGCACAGGTCTCCTCTTTAAGTGTCGCGCCGCCTGAAGTTGGGCAGTTGGTTCCCTGAAATCTGCCTCGCATTGAGCCAAACTGTGGATCTGTCCATCATCATTGTTAACTGGAAGTCAGTCGCCTATCTGCGCGATTGTCTGCGAAGCGTCTACTACCACGCGAATGATATGAGTTTCGAAGTCATCGTGGTCGACAACGCTTCTGGAGACGGTTGTCCGGAATTTCTCGCCGACGAATTTCCGACGGTTCATTGCATCGCAAGTGCGGAGAACCTTGGCTTCGCCGGCGCAAACAATCTGGGCGTACAGCATGCGACGGGTCGCAACTTGCTCTTTCTTAATCCGGACACAGTGATCATGGCAAATGCGCTGCAAACGATGATGGCGATGCTCGATAACACAGCCGATGCTGGAGTGGTCGGCGCCATGCTGCTCAATTCCGATTTCACCGTGCAAACCTGCTGTGTGCAGTCTTTCCCGACCATCCTCAACCAGGTCTTTGATGCCGAAGTCTTGCGCCGGCGTTTCCCTCGCTCGCGGCTCTGGGGTATGCAAGCTCTGTTTGACGGCAATTCGGCACCCGCGAGTGTGGATTCGATTTCCGGTGCCTGCCTGATGATGGAGAGCACTACCTTTACCGAAGTGGATGGATTCAGCACGGACTATTTCATGTACGCGGAAGATGTCGATTTGTGCTTTCGGGTGAAGAAGGCAGGATACCGGAACTATCTCGTTAGTTCCGCGCGCATTGTGCACCACGGTGGCGGCAGCAGCGCGAATGAGCCGCAGAACAACTTTGCAGCTGTCCTGATGCGCGAATCGCGACTGCGCTGGCTGCGGACGTGGCGGGGAACAGTCTACGCGGCTTTGTATCGTGTCTCAACGGCGGTGGCTGCTGGCTGCCGATTGGCAGTTCTCGAGACTGGAATCGCCATTGTTCGCCGCGGCGATCGCAAGTCGGCCTTGGGCTTTTCCGCAGAAAAGTGGAACAAGATTCTCCGCTGGTCCCTGGGCCTGGAACCTTGGGCGAAGAAACTCACCGTGCAGGCGGCCAAAGCATGAATCAGTGGCCTTGGGTCACCGACAACATGACGTTCGTGAGCCCACTGGGTTTGGGCGTCACGCTCCTGCTGGGCTTGGCCTTGCTGGTACTGCCGCGCAAGTATGCCTTGCTGCCCGTGCTGGCTCTGACATGCTTCATGACGATGGGCCAGCGTGTCATGGTGGTCGGGCTCAATTTCACGATGATCCGCATCCTGATCTTGTTCGGTTGGATGCGGCTGATCCTTCGGGGTGAGCTGCGTGGTATGCGCCTGCACACAATGGACTACGTGGTTCTGGTTTGGGCGGCGGTCGGTGTGGCCGCGCACTCTCTCTTATATCTGACGTCCGAAGCAATGGTATATCGCCTCGGTCAGGCGTACAACGCGGTGGGAACCTATTTCCTGTTCCGTTACATGATCCGCAGCTGGGATGACATTCAGCGCGTTTTGAAAATGCTGGCAGCCTTCGTGATTCCTTTGGCTGCCATGATGATCATCGAAAAGTTCAGCGGCCGAAACGTGTTCGCCAGTTTTGGCGGAGTCCCCGAAATCTCGGAGGTTCGACAGGGCGTGATTCGCTGCCAGGGACCTTTTGGCCATTCGATTCTGGCGGGAACTTTCGGAGCGGCATTGATTCCGATCTTCATCGCAATGACCCGCCAGCGCAAAGGCTCCAGGATGCTTTCCTGGCTGGCCTTGATTGCAGCTTCGATTGTGGCGATGACTGGCGGCTCCAGTGGCCCGATTATGGCTTGCGCCTTCGGAGTATTGGGATTCTGTTTCTGGCCCATTCGAAGACACATGCGAGTGGTTCGTTGGTCGATTGTCGGAATGTTGCTCTGCCTGCAGGTCGTGATGAAGGCGCCAATCTGGTTTCTGATTGCGCGCGTCAGCGTCTTCAACGGATCCACGGGATACCACCGTTCGTTCCTCATTCAACAGGCCATCATGAATTTCAACGAGTGGTGGCTGTTTGGCACGAAATCCACCGCCCACTGGGGATACGAAATGATCGATCTCACCAATCAGTATCTTCGCCAGGGAGTGGAGGGCGGAGTGCTGACCATGGCCCTGTTCATCACGATCATCGTGCTGGCGTTCCGCAACGTGGGCGTGGGAGTCCGGCACCAAAGCGATCGGAATGTTCGATTGATCATCTGGTCAATGGGTTGTGCGCTGGTGGTCCACGTCTTCAGTTTCATTTCAGTTTCTTATTTCGATCAGAATTTTGTCGTGTGGTACATGCTGTTGGCGGTGATTGCTACGGTAGGAGGGTTGCGTCAAGCCTCTCCAGTTGCGCAACGGACTAAGCCGGTGTCGGACGAGAACAGCATGGCGCTGTCGCCGGCACTGGTCGGCCAGTCGTCATAAAAAGGTCCCAATCACTATGGCAACGAAAATTCTTAACGCAGTTTTGAAACGCTGGGGCGCAGCCGCCACGAAGCAGCGCATTTGGGATGACGAATACCGGAGCGGCAAGTGGCAGCATCTCGACCCGCAGGATCGATCGGATGTACAGCGCGATCTGATCTACCAGGCTCTCGAGTGCTACTCTCGGGGCGCAAGCATTCTGGATCTGGGTTGTGGAACGGCTTCCACGGCAGCCGAACTGAAATCGGATTACGCTTCCTACCTGGGAGTCGACATCTCGGAGATTGCAATCGCACAGGCGCGGGAGGTCATTGCACAAGATCCGGAGCGTGCCCACAAGACTCATTTCGCCGTGTCTGACATCTTCGATTTCGTGCCCGGCGGCCAATTCAGCGTCATTCTCTTTCGCGAGTGCCTATATTACTTCCCGAAGCAGACGGTCCGTGAGGTGCTGGAGCACTACTGCCAATTTCTGGCGCCAGGCGGCGTCTTCGTGGTGCGGCTCCATGACCGCAAGAAATACGATCCGCTCGTTCGTCTGATCGAACGTGAGTACAAAGTTACCGAATGCTTGGCGCCCCAAGGCGCGACTGAGATCGTTCTCGTATTTCAGCCTGCGAGCACGGCAAGGGAGCGCGCATGAGAGTTTGCATGGTCGCGTACAGTTTCTACGAGAGCGACAACCGTGTGATGCGCTATGCGGAAACTCTCGCCGCCCGTGGCGATGAGGTTGAAGTGATCTCCCTGCGCCGCTCAGGTCAGGAAAAAACCGGCAGCATCCAAGGTGTTCACGTCTGCCGGGTCCAGGAAAGAACACGGAATGAGAAAGGCAAACTCAGCTACCTGCTGCGGATCCTCGCATTCTTCCTGCGCGCCATGTTGCTGCTTTCCTGGCGCCAGGTACGCAAGCCGTATGAGCTGATTCACGTGCATTCGGTTCCTGATTTCCTGGTGTTCACCGCATGGTTTCCCAAATTGCTCGGTGCGAAAGTAGTCCTCGACATCCACGACATTCTCCCTGAGTTCTATGCCAGCAAGTTTGGCAGCGATCTGAACTCACCGATGTTCAAAGCGCTGGTTGCGGTGGAAAGGTTGTCGACCTCGTTTGCCGACCACGTCATCATCGCGAATGATCTTTGGCACAAGCGGCTGCTGCTGCGAGGTGTGCCGGCAAGAAAGTGCACTGCCATTGTGAACACCCCCGATCTGTCCGTATTCGCACGGCAGGGAAAAACTCGCAAGGACGACAAGATCGTACTCATTTATCCCGGGACACTGAATTGGCACCAGGGCGTCGACATTGCGATTCGCGCGGTTGCCTCACTCAGGGACAAGCTGCCCACCCTGGAATTCCACGTCTACGGCGAAGGGGATGCGCGGCACGCGCTGATGGGTTTGGCGAGGGAATTAGGAGTCGAGGATCGGATTCTTTTCCACGATGCCTGCCCAATCCGAGAGGTCGCCCGCAAAATCGAAGAGGCAGACCTCGGAGTTGTTGCCAAGCGGGCTGACTCGTTCGGGGACGAAGCCTTCAGCACGAAGATTCTGGAGTTCATGTGCATGGGCGTGCCGGCAATCATCGCGAGCACCAGCATTGACCGCTACTACTTCAATGCCTCCATCGCACAATTCTTCCCGAGCGGCGATGTCGACGAATTGGCGCGCTGCATCCTGCGGCTCAGTCAGGATAAGGCTGGCAGCGGCGCGATGGCGAAGAGAGCCAGTGAGTTCACACGCAACATGACGTGGGATGTGCATAGTAAGAAATATCTTCGTATCGTCGATGACCTCGTTGGCGTCTACCCCGACCTGGAAGAGACTTCCAGTGCAAACGATGTCCCTATCAAGCAGCCGCTTCATGCATCACAACACCGGTAAGGTTTCTGAGAGACCTGAATGGACATAATGCAACAGCCAAAGCATAGGGAAGACCCACTCTCGTGGATTCCACGCATCCTGACCAAACTTTACAGTTTGTGGGTGTCGGCCACGTATCCGTTTTTGAGCCTGGGAAACAATCTGTCGATCCACTACTCCTGCGATATGAAGCGGTCGGTGGCGCACCGCCTGCACCTGGGTAATTCGGTGTACATCGCCAAGGATGCGTGGCTGAACGTCACGATGGCCCGTGAGTGCGAGGACCCCGCCATCGTTCTGGGCGATCGTTGCGTTGTGGCCCGACGGAGCATGATTTCTGCCAAGAACCGGATCTGCCTGGAGCAGGATGTCATTCTGTCCGCTTCCGTGCTGATCATGGACCATGCCCACGCTTACGAGGACGTCTCTCTGCCAATTGAACAACAAGGCGTCACGGAGGGAGGAACGATCCGCATCGAGCAAGGCTGTTGGATCGGTCATGGAGCGGCCATTGTTTGCAATGGCGGGGAACTGGTAATTGGAAAGAACTCCGTAATCGCAGCCAACGCTCTCGTGACGCGCAGCGTGCCGCCGTATTCGGTGGTTTCGGGTAATCCGGGACGGGTCTTGAAGCAGTTTGACCCAGTCCAGAAGAAATGGGTGCTGGGCTCAGCACGGCCAACCGTCGGTGGAGGAAGTCAAAACGACGTGGCCCAGCGCCCGCTAGCGCCTGTAGTTCTGCCGCCCCAGGATCAGCAAGGTGACGTTCAGTGTGCGACCGCAGTGAGTTGCGTCGGAGGAGCCGGTGCGGACGCTGTTCCAGTGGTGAATTCGTAAGGGCCGATGTCCCAGCCACTGCCCTGTGGTCTTGGGGTGCCAGTGCGATCGACTGCATAAGTCGCGGCAAGTGCGGTGCCGGCATCAATCAATGGTGAACCCAGTTGCGGAATGTAACTGCTGTTCAGCATCGGATTCGACGTGATCTTGTGGGTGTCAGGCCCAGCCGGAGTATTCCAATAGGCGTTGTAATCGCGAGTGGACCAAGTGGAGGGTCCAGGGCCTAGGGCGAATGGTGAATCAACATTCACGAATATGTTATTTACCGCCTGAGTTCCAGAACTCCCACCCGCGCCGCCGTTTTCTTCATGAATCGCGTTGCCCGGGCCTTCGAAGTAGTTGCCGTAAATCCTGACGTTTTGTGCGTCCTTGAGTGCGACGCGGCCATTAGTGAGTGACGAACTGGCGCGAAAGAGGTTGTTGTAGATCTGTAGTGGGCAACTGTTCGCAGTATTGTCACATTCCAGATACACCAAGCCGGTCGTGAAAGTGCCCCAATCGCCGTAGAAATCGTTGTTGTAGACCTGCACGTTGTTCCACTGTCCGCCGGTTGTCCAGACGTGAAACGCATCATTGTGAAAGACGTCGTTGACTTGGTACCAGACGCTGCCGTCATGCAATTTGTTGTCGTGAAACAGGAAGCTAGCCGGCGAACCGCCACCCGACGCGAAGCCCCAGGAAACACGGCCGCAGTCGTTGTGATCAATCTCCATCGTACCGTTGATGTTGAAGATCCAACACGTGCTCATGTCATGAATCACATTGTTGGTTATCCGATTCGTTCCCGATACGGCCGACCCGCCGCCGAATATCCCATAACCCCAACCATTGGAGTCGGTAGTTCCAGTTCGCACGTACAAGTTCTGAATCTTCAGGTTCTTGATAGTGAAGTTGGAAGCGCCGTTGACGGCAACTCCATATCCGTCCGACTGATGAGCCAACGAGGTTCCGTTACCGGTCAATTCAATGATGCCGTTGCTGCCACCGTCGATCACCACCCACTTGCGGTTGCTGATGTCGATCAGCCCAGCAGTGCTGGTGAAGTAGGCGAGACTGATCTTGGCGTTGGGCTCGAACAGTATGGTTACCGGCTGACCACTCGCTCCGTCTGCCGGTACTCGCAGCATGGTCGAAATGGTTCCACACAGATGCACCGTCACACCTGGGACGATTTGCGAGGAACTGTTGAACCAGGATGCCGGGTGCGCATTCGAACAGTCAGCGCCGGAATTCGCGCCCGCCGCACTCTGGGCCACATAAATGTTTTGGGCGCTCGCAGCTACGGCGAGAGTCAGGGAGAGAAGTACGACAGAGATTGTGGTTTTCATAAGGACTTCGCAGTCGCGAACCGATGCACCAATCTGCCTAGCACCAACGTAACCATAATAATTCTTGTTGAACCGCGCGATTTGCGCAATGTTACAGAAGGGCATCCTGTACACCGTTCTTTTTTCCATTGCGGTACCTCCAAACTGGTGATGGCAAAGGCCTTAACATGTGTGGAATAGCTGGAATGCTCAGGCGGGAAGGCGCTGCCGTCCGCGAGACATTGTCTCGGATGGTAGCGACCCTGGCTCACCGCGGACCCGACGGTGACGGGCTCTTCACCGACGGTGCGGCCGGACTTGCGCATGCACGTTTGAGCATCATCGATCTGGAAGGTGGACGGCAACCCATGTCGAGCGCCGATGGAGAGCTCTGGATTACCTTCAACGGCGAAATTTTCAACTACGTGGAGTTGCGCGAAGAACTGATCCAGAAAGGCCATCAATTCGCCACCCGGTCTGATACCGAAGTGATTCTGCACTTGTATCAGGAGGAAGGCGAGAATTGCGTGCAGAGACTCAATGGCCAGTGGGCTTTTGCGATCTGGGACAAAACGAGGCAGAAGCTTTTCTTGTCGCGCGATCGCATGGGTGTTCGGCCGCTCTTTTACACGCAGACTCGCGAGTCATTTCTCTTTGCTTCTGAGATCAAAGCTCTGCTGACTTCGCCCGACGTCGAGTGCCAACTGGATCTTACTGCCCTCGACCAGATCTTCACCTTCTGGGTGACGTTGCCGCCGCGCACAGCCTTCAAGGGAATTTCGCAACTTCCTCCCGGGCACTCGTTGACGATTGAGAACGGCCGCACTCGCGTATGGCAGTACTGGAATCTCGAGTATGCCCCGGCCGACGATGAGACGGAAGCTGGCGAAGACAGCCTTAGCGACGAGCTGCTAGATCTTCTCCGGGATGCTACGCGCATCCGGCTGCGCTCCGACGTGCCAGTAGGCGCGTACCTCAGCGGAGGACTCGATTCCACCATCATCACTGCGTTGACCCATGGCATGGTGGGAGATCGCTTACGAACATTCTCGGTCAGCTTTGAAGATACCGAGTTCGACGAGAGCGGGTATCAAAGGGAGGCCAGTGCGTTCTTCAAAACCCAGCACAGCGATGTGAATTGTTCGTATAACGACATTGCCAGCATATTTCCCCAGGTTGTGCGTCATGCCGAGCAGCCCGTGCTCAGAACCGCACCCGCACCCATGTTTCTGCTCGCAAAGTTGGTGCGCGAGAGTGGGTTTAAAGTTGTCCTGACTGGCGAGGGTGCTGACGAAATGCTCGGTGGTTATGACATCTTCAAGGAAGCGAAGATTCGCAGATTCTGGGGCCAGCGCTTGGAGTCGAACATGCGGCCGCGCTTATTGAAGCGCCTGTACCCATACATGGAGGGCATCCAGCGCCAGCCAGCCGCCTACTTGAAAAAATTCTTTCATGTGTCGGAAGCCGATCTTGCGAGCCCGTTCTTCTCGCACATTCCCCGTTGGGATCTGACGGCCAAGCTGAAACTTTTTATGTCGGAAGCCACGCGTGACGAGAACAGTTCCTACTCGGCATTGCAGGAGTTGGAACAGGCTCTACCTGCTGGTTTCAACGGCTGGAATTCATTCAACCAGGCGGAATACCTGGAAGCTATGTACCTGCTCCCAGGCTACATCCTCTCGTCGCAGGGTGACCGGATGGCGATGGCCAATTCCATCGAAGGGCGATATCCCTTCCTCGACTACCGCGTGGTGCAGTTTGCCGCAAAACTTCCGCCGCGTTTGAAGATGAAAGTTTTGGACCAGAAGCACCTTTTAAAGAAGGCTGCCAATGGCCTCATTCCCCAATCGATCCAGAAGCGCCATAAGCAGCCCTATCGCGCGCCGGATGGCAAGAGCTTCTTCGGCAGCGCGGGAAGCTACATTCACGACATGCTCTCCGCGGACCGGGTCAAACGGGACGGCATTTTCCATCCTCAAGCGGTGGCTTCGTTGCTCGCAAAATTTCGCGATGGGCGGGCCAGCAGTGTCAAGGACAATATGGCCCTGGTCGGCATTTTATCCACCCAGATTTTGCTCGATCAGTTCATGCACAGCCGCTCGCTTGGCAGAACGATTGCACTTGAACCATTATCCCTTGCTGGTGGTGGACGACGGCTGGCGAATGTCTAAGAGATGACTTTGGTAACTGAAATTTGCATTCGGACGCTACTGGCAAGGAGGCCAAGCCTTTGCGTAGCGTTACTTATTACGGTACTCGCGTCAGCGGGGTGTTCAAGGAAGAGCGTGGAGCAGGTGAATAGGGCAAATATGTTCTCTCCCGAGGAAATTCAACGGCTGGCGAGGGTAAAAGTTTTCTTCGGCCATAAGTCCGTGGGCGACAATATCTTGCAGGGCGTTCGCGATCTGGGAGCGGACAATGCCAACCTGTCCCTGAAGGTTGTGAATTCGACGGATCCAGCGGCTGTGAGCGGGCCTGCCCTGGTAGAGGCCAGTCTCGGAGAAAATCGCAATCCCGAATCCAAGAACAAGGCCTTCGCAGCAGCTTTGGACAAGGGACTGGGTGCGGAGGGCGGAATCGTTCTCTACAAGTACTGTTTCGTGGATGTCGACGCTGCTACCGACACCGTCCAACTGTTTGAGAACTATCGCAAGGGCATCGACGAACTGAAGCGTAAACGTCCCGAGTTGAAGGTCGTGCATGTGACGGTTCCCCTGACGACTGTGGAACCTGGACCCAAGGCCTGGGTTAAAAGCATGCTGGGTCGTGTCACGGAGCGAGATGCAGAGGTGAAGAGAAATCAGTTCAACCAGAAGCTGCGTCAGACTTATACGGGTGTTGATCCCGTCTTCGATCTTGCAGAGGTCGAATCGACGCGTCCCGATGGTTCACGCACGTATTTCTCCCACGGCAATGACAGGATTTACACGCTTGTTCCAGAGTACACAACGGATGGCGGCCACTTGAACGAGTTAGGCCGGCGCGTTGCTGCAGAACGTCTGCTGCACGTGCTGAGCCAGGTGCAGTAGTGAACTGACCGCCACCAAATTTGACTAACCTCCCCGGAGCTCGGCCAACAAATTCACTTGATTAAGGGCAGGCTATGAACACTGTGAGGCACGAAATCCGCAATTTCATCCTGGAGAATTACTACTTCAACCAGGACGGACCGCTGGGAGATGAAGACTCGTTCATGGATCGCGGAATCATCGATTCCACCGGTATTCTTGAGCTCGTTTCCTTCCTGGAAGAGAAGTACGTCATCGAAATCGACAGCGATGAGATGATGCCAGACAATCTCGATTCCATCGCGCGACTGACCAATTTCGTCAACGTCAAGCTAAGTAAGGGACTCTCGGTTTCTGAAGTAGGCATGTCAATTGCGCAAGGACAGGTGCTATGAGTACTTCGATGGCTATATCGCCCGATATTTTGAAACTGGATGCTGCCGCCGAGGTGGACCGAATTACCGCGCGGATTCGCGAAATTGTATTCAACCAGTTGAAGCGTCGGGGCGCGGTTTTAGGTGTCTCGGGAGGTATCGACAGTAGCGTGGTGGCCTTCCTTTGCGCACGAGCTCTCGGCAAGGAACGCACCTTCATCGTTTTCATGCCGGAGAAAGACTCGTCCTCTGACAGCCTGCGTCTTGGCAGGCAGGTTGCTGCTGCCCTCGGTACGCAATCTGTGGTCGAAGATATCGCGCCCATGCTCGAAGCGGCACGTTGCTACGAACGTCGTGATGATGCGATCCGCAGTGTGGTGCCTGAGTACGGCCCCGGGTACAAGTCGAAAATTGTATTGCCTAACCTGGTGGACGATGACCGCTACGCTGTTTTCTCCGTCGTGGTGCAATCTCCCTCGGGAGAAACGAAAAAGGTTCGGCTGAGCGCGAAGGCGTACCTCGGGATCCTCGCTGCTACCAATTTCAAACAGCGTGTTCGCAAGATGCTGGAGTACCACTACGCGGACCTCTACCAGTACGCGGTAGCAGGAACTCCCAATCGGCTTGAGTACGACCAGGGCTTCTTTGTGAAGAATGGTGACGGCTCCGCCGACTTCAAACCCATCGCTCATCTGTACAAGAGTCAGGTATATCAGTTGGCGGAATATCTGGGTGTTCCGGAAGAAATTCGCCGCCGGCCACCGACCACCGACACTTATTCACTCGAGCAGTCACAGGACGAATTCTACTTTGCGCTTCCCCTGGCGAAGATGGATCTCTGCGTATACGGGAAGAATCAGGGCATTTCTCCCGCTGAAATGGTTTCGGCGACTGGTTTGAGTGAGAGCCAGATCGAACGTGTATACGCACTGATCGACTCTCGGCGGAAAGCCACCCAGTACTTGCATGCCGCTCCTGCTTTGATCGAACAAGTAAACCTGGACTAGTGAAACGAAACGAAGATTGCCGATGAACGTTGCATCTCCAGTTGCGAATGTCGCGGCGTTCCTCCTTGAGGGCAAGGACGGGGCGCGCCTGGCATTGCTCACGACCAGCCGTAGCTATACCTACGCTGAATTGCAGGATGCCTCGCAAGCCGTCGCAGCTCATCTGTTCAGTGCTGGTTGCCAGAAGGGTGACCGGATCCTGCTGATCAGTGAGAACTCGTTCTTCTGGGTAGTCGCATACTTGGGAATTCTGCGTGCTGGAATGGTTTGCGTACCTCTGCCCGCCACCATCAACACGCAGGATCTCGCATACATTCTTCAAATCACGGAGGCGCGTTTCGCGTTTCTGCAGACTTCCTTCGCGCACAAAAACGAAAGCCAGTTTCGCGCAATCCCCATCGTTACAGACGGTCCAAGGCAGGCGAAGGCTTCGCAGACGTTCGCGGCAATCACGGAAAGCGGGGAGCGGGAGGATAATCTTCCAACTGTTGAAGAACACGACCTCGCGGCCCTGATGTTCACTTCCGGCTCGACTGGCAAGCCTCGCGGTGTAATGGTCTCGCACGGCAATATCATCGCCAACACCAATTCGATTGTGCAGTACCTGGAACTGACCCATCGGGACCGCATCATGACGGTCCTGCCGTTCCACTACTGCTTTGGCACGTCACTCTTACACACGCATCTTCTAGTGGGCGGCAGTCTTGTGCTGGACTCACGCTTCATGTATCCGGAGACCGTGCTTCGAAACTTGCGCGACACGGAGTGTACGGGCTTTGCGGGCGTGCCCAGTCATTACCAAGTCTTACTCCAGAAGTCCAGCTTGAAAGAGATGGATCTTCCCAAATTACGTTACGTGCAACAGGCTGGTGGCCACCTGCCTCCGGTCTTTGTTCGCGAACTGCAACAGGCACTTCCACACGCTCGCGTTTATGTCATGTACGGACAAACAGAGGCCACGGCGCGCCTTTCCTATCTTCCCCCGGAGCGTTTGAGCGACAAACTGGGCTCGGTAGGGAAAGGCATTCCCGGCGTCACGCTCCAGGTCTTGAACGACGCAGGCCGTGAGGTCTTTCCCGGGGAAGTCGGTGAAATCGTAGCCCGGGGAGCGAACATCACACGTGGTTACTGGCGGGCCCCTGAAGACACTGCCGCTTGCTTTCGCGCTGGTCAGCTGCACACAGGGGATCTGGCTACGGTGGATGCAGAAGGCTTCGTATTTATTGTCGATCGAGCCAAGGATTTCCTGAAATGTGGGGGCAAGCGTGTCAGTTGTCGTCAAGTCGAAGAGCAGCTCCTGCAGTTCACGGGCCTGGCTGAAGTGGCTGTGATTGGAATTCCAGACGAAATTCTCGGTGAAGCTGTGAAGGCCTTCGTGGTTGCTCGAACCCCCGCGCCACCGAGCCTGAGAGAAGACATCGTGTTGTTCTGCAAGGAGCACTTCCCCCATCAGTTGGTTCCAAGAGAAATTGTTTTTCGAGACGAGCTCCCGAAGAACAGCGCTGGAAAGGTACTGAAGCAGGAGCTCAGGACGGCATAGTTCACTTTATTTCGAGCAGTAAGACGTAATCCTCCCCATTGCAGTAGCAATCCCCCCAGGCAGTCATTTTCCCCAGTTCCTTGTGAGAGAAAGTCGGTCCGTCGAACCGAAGAAGTTCGACACCGGTGATGGCAGTAGCACCCCGACTGATCTCTCTTTGTGCTGATTCTTACGGCGAAAAGTTTAGCAACACAGACTCAAGGAGATAGAAATGAGTTTCATCTCAGGTTCACGTGGAGTACATCAGCGCGATGCAGCGCTCGACCCAATTGCCCACCCGTCCTCTATTCGGCGCCCGAAGGGACCTGCCGTTGGAAGCTTCCTCCCTGTGCTGGCGGTTCTCGTTGCCACAATGGGATTCGGCACTGTTTCCGCCTTCGCACAAACTGGGTGGTTGGATTCTGCCTGGGCTTATCGGAGCCAGGTCACGGTGAACAATCCGGGCGCCTCTATGCCGATTAATTTGCAGGTTAGAGTGGCGCTTGATGGTTCGTTCGATTTCGCCAAAGTGCAGAGCAATGGTGCCGACCTTCGGGTTACCGACGCCGACGGTTTGACCCTCCTGCCGTTCTGGATCGAGAAGTGGAGCCCGTCTAGCACCAGCGCGACTATTTGGGTCAATGTGCCATCAATCCCCGCGACCGGGCAGACGCTGTATTTCTACTACGGCAATCCGTCCGCAACGAGCAGTTCCAGCGGTAATGCGACGTTCGACTTCTTTGATGACTTTGACACCGGCGGTTCTCAACAGCTTGGGTTCTTTCAGCTTTCGCAGCCCATCAATCCCATGCCACTTCTCCAGGATCAGACCTGGGAAAGTGATCCGCCGCACACCCTGAGTGTTGTCGAGGCCAATTCGGGCGGCTTCCAGTACTGGGGTTTCTACGGACTCGCCGGCGGTTGCGGTGGCGTCGGCCTTGCCATGAGCAATGATCTCAACACCTGGACCAAATACGAGGGCAATCCTCTGTTTGACGATGGCCGCTGGCCGTCCGTTCTCCATGTCAACGGAACCTATTACATGGCGTACGAGAAGGACTATTGCGCCAATAGCTACATTGAACTTGCCACCAGTACCGATGGGATTAACTTTTCCGACTTGAAGATGCTGGTTCCTCCGGAGACCAGTTTGCGAAATCAAAATCCCCATCTCTGGCTCAACCCGAATGACGGTCAGTTCTATCTCTACTACTACCGCGGCAATGATCTGAACGATTTCGATATCCGTGTTCGGAAGGCGTCTACCATCACCGCCCTGGATGCTTCCCCGTACTCCTTATTGGTGCACTCGACGATTTCGTTGGCAGCGCCAAACATGCTGTACGACGGCGGCACGTATTATCTGGCTACTGAATCCCGCAATCCAACCACGAGCGTCTGGGAAACAAATGTATTCACGAGCGTGTTGCCCGATTCCGGATTTTCGCCGTTACCGGGGAACCCAGTGCTCTCTCCCGGAGCATGTTTTTTCCAGCACACCTTCGGCACCACCATGCACGCTTATTATTGTGACTTCGACCATGCAAACAACATCTGGACTCTCAAACACCGCACGGCCGATCTGACTGCTCCTCGCCAGGTGTTTTACGCATTGGACACCAATAAATGGGCCATCGCGGGTGGTGGAAGTTGGGTCCTTACTTCTGACACCCAACAGGATGGCTCCACTGGTTTTGTGGCGCAGGGATCCACCTTTTCAAAACAAATTCTGTATTCACGTACCTTCAACGGATCCGACTATGTTCTGGACGCCTACGGAAAACAGGTTGGCGGCAGAGTCTGGGGACTTGGAGTTCGAGTCACCGATACGGACAATCTTTACTCGGCCAATCTGTATGACGATCTCACCTTCAACAACAACCTGTACCTTTACAGCTGGATGAGCAATGCACAAACCGGCACCCTGGGTAGCGCGGCAACGGGCCAAGTTGATCCCAATGCCTGGTACAAGCTGACGGTTAAAGCGCACGGCTCCTCGATTGATGTTTACAAGGATGACGTGCTCCAGATTCAAGCGTCAGATTCACGTTTCTCATCAGGAACCATTGCTCTCTACGGAGAGGCGCAGACGGTCGCCAGATTCAACAACGTGCTGGTTAGGAAGTATGTCTCGACGGAGCCGACCACAACGGTCAGTCCCTCATCCCAGCAGTCCACCTTCGTTCTGACAGTCAATCCGACCACCGTACAGGGAGGCAACAGCTCGCAAGGAACCGTGAGCCTGTCGAGTCCGGCACCGGTTGGAGGCGCAGTCGTCACATTAGGGAGCAGCAGCCCGAGCGTGACCGTCCCGTCCAGCGTTTCAGTTTCGGGCGGCGCTACTAGTGCGACTTTCCCCATTACGACCACAGCGGTTGCGTCGCAGCTGACTGCCGTAATCTCGGGCACCTACAATGGCAATTCGCTGAACGTTAATCTCACCGTTACGCCAGCGGCAGTCGTTCTTTCGTCGTTGGCCGTCAATCCCGCCAGCCTGATCGGCCCTGCATCCAGTACTGCGACGGTCACACTCAGTGGCCTGGCACCTGCGGGAGGCATCACGGTGACTCTGTCAAGTAACAACGGGGCGGCGCAGGTGCCTGCCAGCGTTACCGTGCCACCCGGTTCCGCGACGGTGACATTCCCAGTTACGACGTCGCTGGTGTCCGCAGTTGCCAACGTCACCCTCACGGGCACTTACAACGGAGCTGCACAAACTGCTGGACTTACCGTAAATCCGGCGGTTCTGACTTCGCTGGTTTTGAATCCGAACAGCGGAGTGGGCGGATTCTCTTCGACCGGAACGGTCACTCTGAACGGTCCTGCTCCGGCGGGAGGATTTGCGGTAGCGCTCTCCAGCAACAATGCGGCGGCGCAGGTTCCTTCCTCGGTCACGGTTGCGGCGAATGCAACGACCGCCACTTTTGCGGTCACGACAAATGCGGTGGGCTCAACAACTTCACCCACGATCACCGCCAGCTTCAACGGTTCGGTGCAGACAGCGGGCTTGACCCTGAACGCGCCCGCTGTAGCATCCCTTACTTTGAATCCCACTAGCGTCCTGGGTGGAAATTCATCGACGGGGACCCTGACTCTGACCAGTCCTGCTCCCGCAGGTGGTGCTGTCGTGACTCTCACCAGCAGCGCCACGTCAGCTGCCACTGTGCCAGCCAGCGTGACGGTGGCGGCCAATGCTACGACGGCTACGTTCACCATCACCTCAATCCCGGTTGTCGCGAATACGGCGGTGACAGTCTCGGCAGTTTATAACGGTGTCACGCGTACTGCTACTTTGATGGTCAACGCAGCTACTATCAATTCTGTTTCCCTGAGTCCGACCTCGGTTCTCGGCGGAAGCAATTCCACTGGGACAGTAACCTTAACCGGGCGTGCACCGGCCGGCGGTGCGGTTATAACCCTCACAAGCAGCAACACCTCCGCCGCCACAGTCCCTGCGAGCGTGACCGTCGCAGCCAACGCTACGACTGCCACCTTTACCGTAACGAGCAAGCCGGTGGGGTCCAATACATCGGTGACGATCTCAGGCAGCTATCATGGCGCTACGCGCACCGCGAGCTTGACGGTGAACGCTCCAACGCTCACTGCTTTTTCGCTGAATCCGACCTCGGTTCGCTGGGGCAATCTTTCTACGGGTACAGTGACTTTGAGCGGGCCGGCACCAGCTGGCGGAGCCGTGGTAACGCTGTCGAGCAGCAACATCCTGGCCGCTACAGTGCCTGGCAGCGTGACAATTCCGGCGAACGCCACCACTGCAACATTCAGTGTGAATACGTCGGTGGTGACAAGGAACACTTCAGTGACCATCTCATCCAGCTACAGGGGAACGACACGACGGGCGACTCTGACCGTCACTCCCTGAGCGTGATGCGCCGGTCTCTTACCTTAAGGCATCCTCAAGATACAAGATAGAGGATCCTGAAAGAGCGTACGATCACTCTTCATGTCTACTCGGAAAGGGCGTCGGCTCCTGACTCTCTGGGTCAGGCGTTGACGTCCTTGCCGAGTCATCAAGAACTAAGTTCCAGAACTTGCAGTCAGACGATGTGAACTGTTCGGCGTTCGAATTCAACCCGCTCGTTGATCGCCGATGGCCCGATTTTCTTCGACGACATCCCAACGCATCTGTCTTCTACTCTCGCGGATGGCTGAGCGCACTCCAGCGGACCTACGAATACGAGCCTGTCGCCTATACCACCTCGCCACCCGACACCGAACTTAGGAATGGTTGGGTCTTCTGCCGCATCGACAGTTGGTTGACCGGACACCGTTTGGTTTCACTTGCCGTTCTCGGACCACTGCGCTCCCTTGGTGTCGGAGCCCGGGAACTTGCCATCCGTGATGCACCAGTTGGGTGGGAACAGAAGGCTGCAGCAGTGGAAATACATCGAGTTGCGGCCGCCCGCACCGCCGCCGGTGCCCGCCAAAGGGTTTCAGATCAGCGAGACGTTCTATCTTCACGACTCGATCTTGAGCCCACCACCAGTCAGCTCTTTAATAATTTCCACCGGGATTCCACGCAGCGAAAGATTCGGCGCGCCGAACGGGAAGGCGTCACCTATGAAGAGGGACAGTCCCCGGAACTGGTCGACAAGTTCTACGGACTGCTTACTGCTGACTCGTCGCCGACATCAGGTGCCGCCGTCAGCCTCCGCAGTGGTTTTCGAATCTGCTCACCTGCCTCGGCGATAGTGTGAAGATTCGTGTGGCATGCAGGCAAGGACAGCCTTAGCCGCTATCCTCGACTCTACGCTTTCAGACAGTGCTCTCGTCTACAAGTACGGGGCTCTGATGCACGCTATCAGAATCTGGGTGGAATGCATCTGTGCCTGTGGCACGCGATTGAAGAGGCGAAGGAGCGGGGCTTGCGAGAATTCGATCTGGGGTCGCTCAGATTTCGACGAATGCAAGGACTGATTACGTTCAAGAATCGATGGGGCGCCCGTAGCAGTAAGCTCAACTATTTTCGACAATGGTTGCATGCGCCTCGCCCGGGATCGACCCCTTGGCAGAGGCCACTGGCAAAAAGGCCTTAGCACTGCGCCGGATCACTTTGCGCGGTCTCGCAGGACGGTTGCTGTATCGGCACCTTGGTTAGGAAGTCTCCCGACATAGGTGCACTTCGACGAAGCGGGAAGGTCCGAGTGAGAAAATGACCATCTGTGACGGAGATGATGACAGTATCCGGGCAGGCCTGATTGAACATTACCGGTGTCCGGCAGCGTCGTGAGCTGTCCGCTTGCAGGGCACCACTTTCGGACGACGCAGGGTTCTTTCGATTCGGGTCAGACATAACCTGCTATGGACGTTCGTCTTCAGGCACACGGGCAGAGCAACCGCAATTCTCCTTCTGCGACGTGTGAAAGATGTGGAAGTAGACAATGGAGGGGTGCTTCTTCTGCCGTTCGATCCGACTGAAATCATCGACAACCTTCGCTGGGAACGCTACATGGCAGCCGACTCCAGCATTCGTGGTTCGCGAAGGATACGTACTACACGCTACGCCCCTGGTTGTCGAAGGAGCGAGAAAGTCCATTCAAAGAGCCCATGCCCGGAATTGGCGCGAGTTGACTTTCCCGCACTGGCCGGTGGACACGACGGTGGAGGATATTTGCGAGAGGGTGATGTTGCTTTCGATGGCGGCACTTGGGGTCGATCGCATCCCTTTCATATGGTTCTGGCCAAATGGCGCCCGCGGTTGTGTCCTGATGACACACGATGTCGAGACCGAGACAGGTAGGGACTTCTGCCCAACTTTGATGGACATCGACGATGCTTTCGGCTTGAAGGCGGCCTTTCAGGTCGTCCCTGAGGGACGATACGCTGTGCCGAAGCCATGGTTGGCCACAATCCGGCAGCGCGGCTTTGAGGTGGCAGTGCAGGATCTGAATCACGATGGCCGGCTCTTTGATGATCGGCAAGAATTCTTACGTCGAGCAGAAGAAATTAACCGGTATGGACGCGAGTGGAATGCGAACGGCTTTCGAGCCGCAATTCTTTATCGCAAACCAGAATGGCTGAGTTTTCTGGATTTCGCTTTTGATATGTCCATCCCCAACGTCGCTCACCTCGATCCCCAGCGTGGTGGATGTTGCACGGTCTTTCCGTACTTCATCGGAAATATCCTGGAGTTGCCGGTAACGACCACGCAGGACTATATGCTGTTAAACCTTTTGGGCCAGGACTCCATCGAGCTATGGAAGACTCAGTTTGAGCGGATCATAGAAAAAAATGGATTGGCGAGCTTCATCGTTCATCCAGACTATGTCGTGGAGCCGAAGTCGAGAGCAGTTTACGAGAGTTTGCTGGGCTACCTGCGGGAGGTTGGTTTGAAGGAGCAAGTCTGGTTTGCTCTTCCTTCCGCCATCGATCAGTGGTGGCGAGCTCGCAGCAAGATGGAATTGGTTGCCGACGGAGATAGTTGGCGCATCGACGGGGACGGCGCGGAGCAGGCAGTTCTCGCTTACGCAAGGTCCGATGGTGATCGGCTGGTGTACGATCTGCAAATGGCTACCGCCTGAGGTGCGCTGAAACGTCTTTATGCATGTCCTTCATGTAGTAGGAGCCAGGCCCAATTTCATGAAAGCCGCGCCCGTCATGCGCTCCCTGCGGGATAGGGGTGCACAACAGACACTGGTGCATACCGGCCAACACTACGATGCGAACATGTCCGATGTATTCTTTACCCAGTTGGCAATGCCGGCGCCGGATGTGAATCTTGAGGCAGGTTCTGGAAGCCACGCCAGGCAGACTGCCGAAATCATGAGCCGCTTTGAACCGGTTGTTCTCGAGCATAAGCCTGACGTCGTGCTTGTGTACGGAGATGTGAACTCCACCGTCGCGGCCACATTGGTGTGTTCGAAGTTGCTGGTGCGCGTAGGCCATGTGGAAGCAGGCTTACGCTCTTTTGATCGCAGCATGCCCGAAGAAGTAAATCGCCTGGTAACAGATCAACTGGCAGACTTACTGTTTACGCCCTCTGAGGATGGCGACGCGAACTTGCGCCACGAAGGCATTGCGGCGGAGAAGATCCATCGCGTCGGGAATGTGATGATCGATTCCCTGGTTCGTCTTCTGCCGGTAGCGGAGCAGCACAAGATGAACGGCCTGCCGCCCCGCTATGCCCTGGTTACGCTGCACCGGCCATCGAATGTCGATGAACCCCAGAGCTTGCGGGGGATTCTGGAGTCGCTTGCTTGAGATAAGCGAGGACCTGGACATCGTGTTCCCGGTTCATCCGCGAACCCGCCAGCGCATTGGGGAGTTCGGCATCAATGTAGCGCGGCTTCACCTCCTGGAACCGCTGCCCTATATCGAATTCCTCGCATTGCAGCGGCGAGCGCTGGTAGTCATTACTGACTCCGGGGGAATCCAGGAAGAAACGACCTATTTGCGGGTTCCCTGTATCACCCTGCGGAACAATACAGAACGTCCCATTACCGTGAGCTTGGGGACGAACGTTCTGGTCGGTCAAGACGCTGCGACCCTGAAATCCGAATTGAGGAAAGTAATGAACGGGAAGGCGAAAAGCGGCACTATCCCCCCGCTCTGGGACGGGAAGGCCAGCGAACGAATTGCCCGCATCCTGAAGCCTTCTTAGTTGGCTCGAGCTTTCCAATTGAATCCAAATTGGCGGCCTTGCAGGCCATGAAATGACGGCCCCGCCACTCTCTGTGCAGCCCATTTATTGAAATAATGATGGATAACGTCGTTGGCCCGGCGCCGAGTATGAGCATCCCAGTGAATGCGCGACGATCAACCCGCAGGAATGCAATGTTCGTGGCATTGGTCCTGATCGGTGTCGTCAGCTGGTGGCGCTCGATCGTTACTCTGCTCACGTTGGCCTTCACTAACGAACAGTACTCTCATGTTCTCCTGGTGTTGCCAGTAAGTCTGTCGCTCGCACTGCTGGAGGGCCGCGCCAAGAGTGTTAGACATGCCTGGTCACCATTTCCGGCGCTGGCACTGGTTCTCGTCTCATTGACGACTCTGTTGGCAGTGCAATTCACGACCGAAACGGTTGGCGAGCGAGCCTTAATCATAAGCATCGCCAGTCTGGTGGTGTTTTGGATTGGACTCGTGATGCTGTTTTTCGGCGTTCCAGCGGTCAGGCAATTGTTGTTCCCCCTGTTATTCCTATTTCTGATCGTCCCAATGCCTCAAGTGGTCGTCGACAAGTGCATTGTTGCGCTCCAAGTTGCTTCCACGGAGGCAACGTTCGCACTGTTTCGCTGGTCCGGTGTTCCGGTTCTGAAGAGCGGATTCGTTCTTACTTTCCCGACGCTCGATATTGAGATCGCGAAGCAATGCAGTGGGATTCGATCGTCACTCATCCTGTTGATTCCGGGCATGGTGTTAGCTCACCTTTACTTGCGCTCTTACTGGGGAAAAATACTGCTGGTGCTGGCGGTCGTTCCGATTTCCATCGCAAAGAACGCTGTCCGGATTTTTATCTTGTCCATGCTCGGAATGAAGGTTGATCCCGCATTCCTTTACGGTCGTCTCCATCGCAATGGCGGCGTTGTTTTCTTCCTGTTATCGCTAGCAGGCCTGGCGGCTCTCGTCAAAGCCATAAAGAAAGGCGAAAAGTGGAACGCGCGGCCATCCTACCGTCGCTCTTGGTGCAGCACCTTTCCTTCTTGAAGAATTGGATTGTCTGATTCCGGTGCCTCTCACTTCACATTCCGAAACTCGCAGCGAACTTCGCTACGGATTACATTTGCCCGTGCGAGTGAGCCGTGAAGACACCCCTGATGGCGAGATCGCAGCTCTATCCGAGAACATCAGCGCCCATGGCATCCTGTTGCGCGCAGGAGTGTCGATTGCTGAGGGAACCATGCTGCGTATGACAATTAACGTCAAAGGCGAAAAAGCCTCAAAGATTACCCGACTTCTAAACGCGGGCAGAGTCCTGCGGGTTACGCCTTGTCGGACAAGCGGTTTCTTGATTGCGGTCCGGTGTGTTCGCCCATTCCGCATGGCGGATGCCGCATCGCAGGAGGATTGAGTCGAGGCGGGATTTTGTACCATTTAGCTTACGGCCAGTCAGATCGACTCTGACTGGCCGTTTGTGTTTCTGGATGGTCTGCGCCGTGCTCTACGGGGACGGTATCACCGCCGGCACCTGGTTCGAGTACACGCTTTCGGTGCCGCCACTATCGACCGCCGTCACCACGTAGTAGTACGTCTGACCCGCCGTTACGGAGTTGTCGACGTACGATGTGCTTGCTTCGGGCGCCGAATTGACGGCGACATACGGTCCCCCATTTTGCGTTCCGCGATACACGTTGTAGCCCACAACTGTGGAAGTGCTGGCGTTCCATGACAGGCTCACGTTGTGTTGAGGGGCCGGTGTACCGCTGCCTGTCACCGAGGCGGCCGAGGGAGCGTTCGTTGCATTGCTTGCGAAGGAAAGGCTGCCGGTAGACGAGCCGCTGGCCTGCGGTGCGAACGTCACCGTAAAGGTCGCGCTCTGTCCCGCTGCGATGGTCGCAGGGAACGACAGCCCACTTAGAGTGAACTCGGGATTGCTGGAGCGCGCAGCGGCGACCGTCACACTGGCGCCGCTGGCCGTCAGAGTTCCCGTCTGGTTCTGTCTTGCACCGACCGTGACGTTCCCGAACGCAAAGGATCCCGGTGCGACTGCCAACTGCCCCGGACTAGTCCCGGTTCCGGTGAGCGAAACGGCGAGACTGGGGACTGCACCATCCGCCGTCAGAGAAAGGCTGCCGGTGGCATTCCCGCTGGCCGCAGGGGTGAACACCAAATTAAAGGTCAGGCTTTGACCAGCGTTGAGGGTGGTGGGGACATTCAGCCCGGTGCTCGTGAATCCAGTGCCGGTCACAGCCGCCTGCGAGATATGCAGAGGGGAGCCGCCCGTGTTCGTCAACGTCTCCGACCGACTTTGAGGACTTGCCAACTTGCACGCTGCCAAAATTGATACTGGTGGGGTTAGCCGCAAGCGATGCCGCCGTGACACCAGTGCCCGATAGCGCGACATTGAGCGAAGGATTAGAAGATGTGCTGGTAATCGCGATGTTTCCATTCGCAGTACCGGCGGAAGAAGGTGTGAAGGTGGCGGTGAAGGTTGTACTTTGACCGGCCGATAGCGTCAGTGGCAAAGCGATACCCGTGAGACTGAAGCCCGTCCCGCTAGCGGACGCTTGTGAAATGGTAACGCTAGAACTACTGCCGTTGGTCAACGTGACGACCTTACCGAGGTTGCTACCAACCTGAACATTTCCAAAACTGACGCTTCCTGGACTTGCCCCGAGCGAACCGGCCGTCAAGCCACTGCCTGTTAACGGAATATTCAAAGTTCCGGCGGTGCTTGCCAATGCGATATTCCCACTGGCACTGCCACCGGATTGCGGCGCGAACGTAACGGTGACGGGCCGTGCTCTGTCCCGGCGCCAGCGTCAGAGGGACACTCAAGGCCGACAGGGTAAATCCGGTCCCTGTGGTGGTCGCTTGGGAGACAGTCAAACTGGTCCCGCCAGAGTTCGTGAGGGTAGCCGACTGGCTTTGGCTACCTCCCACTTGCACGCTCCCAAAAGCGATTGTGGTCGGGCTGGCCGTCAGACTGCCTGGGCTGACGCCTGCGCCTGTAACCGCGATAGTCAAGTTCGAAATTCGCCGCGGTCGAAACGAGCATGATGCTGCCGGTCACTGCACCGGCAGAGGTGGGTGCGAATGTTACCTGAAATGCCGTGCTCTGCCCTGGGCCGAGAGTCAAGGGGATCGAAAGCCCGGTGAGGCTGACACCGGTGCCCGACGCGGCCGCTTGGGAAATGGTGACGCTGCTCCCACCGGAATTGGTGAGGGTAGCTGTCAGACGCTGTGAAGTTCCCAGGGAAACATTGCCAAAGCTCAAGCTGGTGGGAGTAATTCCGACCTGCCCTGCGGTCATGCCGCTCCCCGAAACCGCGACCACAGTGCTGGTCGGCGCAGAGTCGATGTTGATCCTTGCGCTTCACTCATGTCGAGGGAAGCCGAGCCATTCACCGAAACGTTCGCGTTGACCGCCCCAGCCGACTTGGGGGCGAACGTGACCGTGAAGGGCGTGCTCTGGCCAGCAGCCAGCGTGAATGGGCAGGGTGAGTCCGCTTAGGGTAAAAGCGGCATTGCTGACTGACGCCTGGGAAACCGTCACGCTGGTCCCGCCGGAATTGCTCAGATTCGCGCTCAGGGCCTGGCTCTGACCGACATGAACCTGACCGAACGAGAATGAAGCCTGGCTGGCAACAAGTTTGCCTGAAGCCACCGCCTTGCCACCAACCATCAGATCGATCTCGTTGCTGTTAGCTGCATCACTCATGATCGCGAACTTGGCGGAAGGCTGCCCGGACGAGTGCGGCGTAAAAGCCACAGCCAAGCTGGCACTTTGGCCCGCAGCCAGAGTCAGGGGAAAGGACGGAGCGGTAATTCGGAACTCATTATTCGATGTCGCCGCACTCGAGATGGTCACGCTGACGGCAGATGCATTCGTGAGGGTATTCGTGAGTGTTTTGGAACTACCCACGACCACGGTTCCGAAATCCAGAGTGGCATTACTGGCCATCAGGCGGCCACTCTGGGTTGCGGAATTGGTGCCTCCCAGTTGGCAACCGACCATTGCTGCGACGGCGATCAGTAAAAAGAGGACTGCGCCACGATCCCAACGCGAGTTGAGATCCATTTGTTGCCTCTTCCAATGCCGTACTCGCGTTCGTACGGCGGGAGAATTGGAATCCTGCAACCACGCTTGGCCTGAACCCGATGCCCAAGCAGGCAAAGCACGGTCGCGTAACGTACGCATTCTGGCGGAAACAAAGGGCATCGAGACAGATGTCGGAAGGGCAGGGTGGCTCTGATCGAACGGTCAACATGACCCCCAGTCCGTAGTGATTTTGAGATCACTGACTTTCCCTGGGAAGACGGGGGGTAGGTCAAAGGGCGCGTGGGGCTGTCCTTGGCCATTCGAACCAGCACTGGACCTTGTTCTCCGACCGTTCCGGACTGTTCCGAGACTGACTTCCTGGGTGGATTGCAAAGGGAGAGAGCGTCAATTAAGCTGAAGATCCGCGTTGGTGAGGTCTTCCAAGCCGGGATGGCGGAACTGGCAGACGCAGCGGACTCAAAATCCGCCGAGGTTCACCCCTCGTGGGGGTTCGACTCCCCCTCCCGGCACCACGCTTACCTCTGTGTTTTGAGTGAGCTCTAGTGCTGAGAATGGTTGGATCAGATCCCCGGGTGGAAAACAGCCAACTGTAGTAAAACTGTAGTAGGTTCAGGCTAGCGTCGCACTAATTTTTGGGGACGACGCGTGCTTCGGACTGCTGTGCTGGTGACGAGTGGGCTCACCCGTCCCTGTGACGGGGCGCTCGCTTTCGCGTGCTGTCGAAGGTAGGGACCGTGCTTCCGCTGGTTAACCTGTTGCCTTAGGATAGATAATCCTTTCGCAGAATCGAATGTGCGACCGTCCCAGCCGTCGAACTGAGTGAGCTCTTCGCGAGACTGGGTAAGATACCCTGCAAGTGACGGTGCTTAAGCCTACTATTTGCTCCCTTGCGGTAGTCTCCGAAATCCGCCCACCGAGTTCCGTGTCTCGTGACCGTTGGAGTGGTCTCAGCCGCCTTACCACACGTGCAAGGGGTGCCCGCAAAGGTTGCTACAAGTCGCTCTACTCCAAATGTCAGCCGTTGGATGCCAGCGTTGAAGTAAATTCCGCCGCAAAGTCCTTTAGCGCAGGATGACAGGAACATCTTCATCAGTGGTTTCTGAAGCGACGATTAAGTCAACAATCTTCGCGTGGGCACGGTAATAGTAGGTGCTCGAGTGCACGATTTGTGTACCCTAGCTTTCAGCCCTGAGGAGCGCGTATCCGGCGGACACGAGTTGGTCGAAGGGGCTCAATCGAGACGCTGTTGAACAATTGCGGCGTCGTCAGCTGTTGTAGTGCAGCGATAGTTCTGGAGCGGCATCTGCCATTGCATGCGACTCGAAGGATAACCATCTAGTGACTCGACTATTTTGCTTCGGTGATCATTTCAGTCGTAGTCTCATCCTCAAAGAAGTCGGAATCGACGCGTTTTACGACGTAGCTGTTGGCAGTCGAGACGCCGACGCCATAGTCGAACATGAGTTCGGCTAGTTGGGCTCCGTCTATAAGGATGACTTTGGTTTCAAGACCTTCGGCGTAGTCCTTAGCTTCTTTCGTGAATGTCGAAGTCGTGAGGAAAATGCCTTTTCTCGCTCTCTTGCCGTGCAACGCTCCGACGAATTTCTGGATTTCAGGTCGTCCGACCGAGGCGTTGTCCCATCGTTTGGCTTGAATGTAAAGTAGGTCGAGCCCGAGTTTGTCTTCCTTGATAACGCCGTCGATACCGCCGTCGCCGGATTTTCCGATTGCCTTTCCGGCATCGGCAAGCGAGCCACCGTAGCCCATCGTCGTGAGGAGTCGAACCACTAGTCGCTCGAAAAAGTCTGGAGGGCAGTCTTTGACGCGAGCGAGCACGTCGAACTCAAGCTGCTTCCGCAGCTTTAGGTATCCGCTCGCCAGTAACTCCTCAGGCGTCTCTGCTGTCGATTCTTCGTCTGGCTCATGAATCAATTCGTCGCCGGCCGACTTTTTGGGTCTGTAGAACTCCTCAAACTCGGGAAATTGACGAAGGAGTTTCACGTCGATTTTTGGGGGGTGTTGTGCGAGCACCGTCTTGCCTCGGTCGGTGATTTGGAAATAGCCACGTCGCGGATTCTGGAGCAGTCCAGCGCGTTTGAGGTAATATCGTGCCCATCCGAACCTGTCGTCGAAGACGGGATGCGAGTCCGCTTGCCAGCATCTGCTTGCGCTCTGGCTCAGTGAGTTTGAACTGGTCGGCAAGTTGCGTGATCGTCTCACGCGTATTGTGCTGGTTTCCGTCTCCGGCGATCTTTAGCACTGGAAGCATCAGGCTTTGATAGTCGGGGATCGCCATATTTTGAAGCCTCTGCCCAGCTAACCGCGTTGACTCTCTGCAACTGGCTGGGTGGTTCAGGAGCCATCAGCGCATAGACCAACCCGGACGTCCCTCTCGACAGCGCGGGGGCAGGTGGCTCAAGAGCCTTCACCACCGACGTGATCTCGCGCTTCAGTTCCGCTTTCCTCGTCATAACGTCACTGACTGTACCAGCCAGACTCTCAGCATCGGAAGGTCAGCGGAGACGGAATCTTCACTTCGAGTATTCGATACCCCAGCGTGTCGATTACGTCCCTCGTGAATTGCCGTGCTCTCATTTGACGGCGAACTACGGGAAGATTCAGGAAGGCTAGAAGAGCGAACGGGCTGAGGCTCTTCGAATCTCGAACCCTTATGCGGTAGAGACCGCCACAGATTAGGGCAGGCAGGTCGTCTTCCCCCACCAGAGCAGACGATCCGACGAGGTAGGTACCGTCACGAACCAACACGATGTCGCCGGACTCCAAGGAAGCGGCGTGTTCATATTCCTGGTAAATTTCCTCGCTTATGCCATGTCTGGAGTCGTGCTTGATCTCCCAATCTGCGATGTCGGTTGTCCGGATGAAAGGAACGTCCCCAGTTCCGTATGCCATCTTCCCAACTTCGACTCCGGAATCCAGTGAAAGTAGCCCATCATCGACCAGTGAACCCAACGTGACCCATTGTGCGGCGGAATTTCGTTCCGCTTCCAATACCGCGACCTCCACTGCGGGATCGTAATACTTTGGGATGAAGATGCTGTTTCTTAGCTGTGACCTGCGTACTACGAATCCGTACCGCGCTTCAGCCCGTTCTCTTGGTCATACGTAGGTCAGACTGAGATGCTTCTTTGATCGTTTCGCGAATAGCGGTCTGTTGTGTCAACACGCGTTCAACCCGTGAGACGATCTCTTGCCGCAGCTTGACATCACGGGGGATCGGGACTTTTAGTTCCAGATGCCTCTCACCAATTTTGTCGATGATGTCAGCAGAAAACTGCCTTGCACGAACCTGTCTCTTCACAAAGAAAGTCGAAAGCGAAGCTAAAAGCAAATTTGGGTGAATCCCGCTAGATGGGTCCATCGTAAGCGGAAGACGTGATCTTGCAGAACAAGGCGTGAGTCCGCGCCAATGAGGATTGCCACCTCTCCAACCAAGTATGTCCCGTGCGCCACCATCAAAATGTCGAAAGGTTGGACGTCTTGCTTGCTGGCAACCTCTTTGTAGACCTCCTCGGACACCCCTTTCTTGTAGTCTGCACGAATGCGCCAGCCATAGAGGTCGCTAGTCCGAACATAAGGAACGTTTCCCGTGCCGTAGAACTCCCGTGGAATCCAGTCACCCAGACGGCTGCCCTTGTCTCCGGGTAGCAGCACTTCTCCGAGAGTTGGAAGATCGAAGTACTTTTCGGCAAGACGTACTGACTGTTGAATCTCCGGGTCGTAGTACTTCGGGATCAGGATGCCGTTGACTAGTGACTTGCGACCGATTGCGAATGCAAGATGTGTATCCATCATCATTTCCACACCAGTCGCGGTTGGAGATGTTCTGCAATCTTCGGGAGGTCGTCTAGCAGCATTTCCTCGCCGCCCTCAAGACGTCGCACTGTCGGATTCCCTCG
>CAWJDR010000007.1:0-419457 GCA_963841655.1 uncultured Acidobacteriota bacterium
ATCGACATGGCCTGGCTCTGGCCCGAGACCGAAACCGTCGAAGTCGTGCGCAACACCTTCCGTAGCGTGCTCGACCTCATGCGCGAGTATCCCGATTTCAAGTTCACCATGTCCTCCGCCCGCACCTACGAATGGATGGAAGAGAAATATCCCGACCTTTTCCAGGAAATCGAGCAGCGCGTCAAAGAGGGTCGCTGGGAGATCGTGGGCGGTATGTGGGTGGAGCCCGATCTCAACATGCCCACCGGCGAATCTCTAACTCGCCAGATCCTGGTAGGGAAGCGCTACTTCCAGAAAAAGTTCGGCCTCGACACAAAGATCGGTTGGAACCCCGACTCCTTCGGCTACAACGCGCAGCTTCCCCAAATCTACAAAAGATCCGGCATGGATTATTTCGTCACCCAGAAGCTCCTCTGGGCCCACGAGTTCACCGTCTTCCCCTACAAGCTCTTCTGGTGGGAAGCTCCCGACGGCAGCCGCCTCCTCACTTACTTCCCGCACGATTATGCTGGCGGCATCGAGGCCGAGAGCCTGGCCACCGATCTCTCCATTTGGGCCCCGGCGATCTATGGACCGAAACCAACTGTTCCCGTCGAAACCATGCATCTCTACGGCGTAGGCGATCACGGTGGCGGCCCCACCCGCGCGATGCTAGACAACGCCCTGCGCCTGCGATCTCCCAACACGGTATTTCCCAGTCTCCAGTTCAGTTCCGCAACCGATTTCTTCAACGATCTGGAGAAAAAACTTCCCAGCCTGGACATTCCCGTTTGGAAAGACGAACTCTACTTCCAATACCATCGCGGAGTCCTGACCACCCAAGCGGAAACCAAGCGTCGCATCCGCCGCAGCGAAGAAACTCTTCTCGACGCGGAAAAATTCTCCTCGCTCGCGACGCTATACGGCCGTCCCTATCCCCAGGCAGAAATGGAGTACGCCTGGAAGCGTCTGCTCTTCGACCACTTCCACGACATCATGCCCGGCTCCGGCATCGCCGTAAATTATCTCGATGCCAAACGCAATCTGGATGACGTCCGCCGCACCGGCAAGGACATCATTCAAAGTTCCCTCGGCGAGATCGGCGCCCGCATCAACACCGAAGGCCAAGGTGTTCCGGTTCTGATTTTCAATTCGCTCTCCTGGCCGCGTACCGATGTGATCGAGGTCGAAGCCCAGTTGCCGAGCGCCGCCAACCAAATTGAGGTCGTCGACGCAAAAGGGAAGCCTGCCAACGCTCAGCTCCTTTCCATCGATCCCGAAACCCATCGCGTGCACCTCCTTCTCCAGGTAGGTGTCCCTGCGATGGGATACACCACATATCTGGTTCGGCCGGGTACTTCCAAACCTCCGGACCACTCCGCGGTGACGGCCACGGCCGACACACTCGAGAACGAGTTCCTGCGCTTGAAAGTCGATTCACGATCGGGCTGCGTCACCAGCCTTCTAGATAAGAAGACCAACACCGAATCTCTCGCCCCCGCTGAGACCGACACCGGTGGCCCTAAGAATTCCATCTGCGGCAACCTGCTCCAGACTTTCTATGACAAGCCAAAAGACTGGGACGCCTGGAACATCGACGCCGACTTCGAGAAAAAGCATTGGGACCTCGACCAGGCCGATGAAGTGAAGCTGTTGGAAAGCGGCCCGCTACGAGCCGCCATCCGCGTGAAGAAGCATTTCCAGAATTCCACCTTCACCCAGGACATCACAATCTATGCTGGAATTCCGCGCGTCGACGTGAAGATGCACGCCAGTTGGCACGAAAAGCACATCCTCCTGAAAGTTGCCTTCCCGCTGAGCGCCAAGAGCCCCAAGGCAACGTATGAAATTCCCTACGGCACGGTACAGCGTCCCACCACACGCAACACCCCCGCCGAGCAGGCCCAGTTCGAGGTTCCTGCACTGCAGTGGGCCGACATTTCCGACGACCAGCACGGTTTCAGTCTGCTCAACGACTGCAAGTACGGTTACGACGCCAAGGGCAACGTCCTCCGGCTTTCACTCCTGCGCTCACCCGAGTGGCCCGATCCGCACGCCGACGAAGGCGACCACGATTTCACTTACTCGCTCTATCCCCACGCCGGCACCTGGCGCGAAGCTCAAACCATTCGTCGCGGCTACGAACTGAACGACCGTCTCTTCGCCGTCCCGGTCGAAAAGCACCAGGGAACGCTGCCTCCCGAGTACTCCTTCGTCCAACTCCAGCCCGAAAACGTGGTGTTAACCGCCGTAAAGAAAGCAGAAGACGACAACGCCCTGATTCTGCGTTTCTACGAATGGGCTGGCAAAGAAACCGATGTCGTCGTACATGTGCCCGCAAGCGCGCGTGCCGCCTCTGAGACCGATCTGATGGAGCATCGCGTCGCAGATCTTGCTGTCAACGTCGGTTCTGTCACCGTGCACACCAAACCGTATGAGATCAAAACCGTGAAGCTGGAGTTTGCGGAGGATCACCCGAGCAGATGACTTTCGCCGGCACGTTCAACTGTTCGCGACGTGTCTACCCACATCTCATTGTCATCCCGAGCGAAGTCGAGGGACTTGCGTTCCCGAGATAGCCAGATCCCGCGGTTTTCGCCCAATTGAAAACTCCGGGGCCACCTGCACATTCGCAGGTTGGCCCCGGAGTTGTGCGACGTCGGACTATTGTTTGCCGATGAACGTACCGTTCACATTGATGTTATCCAGCACCACCAAGCTGGCGCCGGTTTCCGGTCCATCGTCCAGAACAATGTGGATACTCTTCACCTTGCTCCCAGGCGTGATGGCCGGGACTGTTTGTGAGGGGTTGGTGGGATCGAAGCGCAGACGCTTCCATCCGGTTGCAGGTGATGGCTGAGTCGTACCCGTGCTGCACCCGATCTTGTGGACCACATCGTCGCTGGTGACGACTACAAAATGCGGGCTCTTCGCCGTGCACTGACTACCGTTCCGGATGTCATATCCCAGTTCGGTGAGCGTTATGCCTTCGGCATTTTGGATCACAACCACAGCTTGCGCCTGGACCGATGTTGCACTGGTCTTCGAGAGCAACAAGCCTTGCTCACGAGAGTCGGCCGTGGTCTTCGCAGAGGCTCCAGTCCCGTCCAGCCAATTCGCTGCCACCGAGTTGGTGCCGGTTGGGTCATAGGCATACGGCGAGGCGCGGAGAGCAGTTTCGCTACCTGCCGTGCCTCCGTCCTCGCTTTCACCTTCCCCTCCACCATCGTCAGCAGAGAAGACCGTGAGGACGACAGGTACGTTCAGGCCTGCGGAACCCGGAGAGGTCAGCTTGACTGTCGCCGAGTAGGTTCCCGAGGCTAGCCCCGCCGGATCTACAGTGATACTGAGCGTTCCGGGAGTGGTTCCACCGGATGGAGTCACGGAGAGCCACGTGCCACCGAAGGCGGCAGCCGTGAAGCTCAGTGGTGCTCCTCTGCTCAGTACGCGGATGCTCTTTGCCCCCGGGCTGGTTTGCCCGGAGGTGTAATCGAATGTCACCGCCCGTGGCGGCCAGACTCGCAGCCGTCCCGAGGTCGTGCTGGTGACAACTAGGCTGACCGGTACGGTCTGTGGACTGTTCGAAGCACTTCCCGACGTGATCGTGATTGTGCCTTTGTAAGTTCCAACCGCCAGGCCGGTCGGATTCGCACTGACCTTCATTGTGGTTGGTGTCGAGCCGGTCGCTGGACTGATGCTGAGCCAGCTTCCGCCCGACGTGGTAGCTGTGTACTGCAATACAGTTCCGCTGCTGGCGATTGCCAGGTTTTGCGTACCGGCCGTGCTAGTACCAGATGCATACGTGAATGACAGACTCCCGGGCGTGATGTTGAACGACGCTCCGCTCGGAGGCGCTCCAGTCACGCTCAGGCTCACCGTGATCTTCTGCGATGCATTCGACGCTCCCGCAGAGCTGACTGTGACGTTCCCAGTGTAGGTCCCGACCGCAAGACCCGTTGGATTGACCGACACACTCAGACTCCCGGGTGTGGTCCCACTGCCTGGCGTGACGGTCAGCCAGCCAGCAGAACTTGCGGCAGTGTAGTTCAGGGGATTGCCACTGCTACTGAGGCTCACGTTCTGGGCTGCAGGCGTGGCGCCTCCACTTTGATAGCTGAACGCCAGGCTCAAGGGGCTGGCAGTCAGCGTCGGAAGCGATGCGGCCGTGACGTTCAGAGTCACCGGGATCGCTTTCGGACTGTTGGACGCACCTGCAGACGTAACCGTGACGTTCCCCGTGTACGTGCCTGCCGCGAGTCCCGTGGGATTAATGGAAACACTCAGGCTACCGGGTGTACTGCCGCTCGCTGGTGTGGCCACCAACCATGTAGCAGACGTCGCGGTCGTGTAACTCAACCCAGTGCCACTACTGCTGACGTTTACGGTCTGCGCCGCCGGCGTAGTGCCGCCTGCTTGGTAACTGAAAGTCAGGCTCGCCGGACTGGTGTTCAAAGTTGGCAGTTGAGCTGCGGTAACTGTCAGGGTGACGGGAACTGTCTTCGGATTGTTCGACGCACCCGCAGACGTAACCGTGACATTTCCCGTGTATGTGCCTGCCGCAAGTCCGGCTGGGTTGACGGACACGCTCAAGTTGCCAGGTGTACTGCCGCTGGCTGGCGTGGCCAGTAACCAGGTAGCAGAAGTCGCGGTGGTATAACTCAACGCGGCGCCACTGCTGCTGACGTTCACGCTCTGCGCCGCCGGCGTAGTGCCGCCTGCCTGGTAACTGAACGATAGGCTCGCCGGACTGGTGTTCAACGTGGGCGCTGCCGTCACTGTCAGTGTGACCGAAACCGTCTTCGGCGAGTTGGAGGCCCCCGTCGAACTGATAGAGACTGTGCCGGTGTAAGTGCCCGCGGCCAGGCTGGCTGGGTTGATCGATACGGTGACGTTACCCGGCGTGCTGCCGCTGCCGGTTGCGTTCAGCCAGCTTCCACCCGTGGTGGTCGATGCTGAGACCGTGTAGGTCAGCGCTGAGCCACTGCTGCTCACAGCGATGGTTTGGCTCGCTGGAGTCGATCCTCCAGATGTAAATGCGAAGGCGAGGCTGGCAGGATTGACATTCAGTGTCGGATTGGCAACCGGTGCCGTGACCGTAATCGACTGCTGTATCGCCCCCGTACCGCCGCCAAAGCCGTTCACCGCCGCCGCCCACACCGTCGCCGTGGTGTTCGCGGTGACCGTCGGAGCGGTCCAGGTAAACGTCCAGGACCCGGTACTGCTGGGCGAGGTCTGCGTGATCTCGCTATTTTGGACCTTGGTGCCAGTCCCCGCCGTGAAGGTTCCGGCGCTGGCGGCCACATCCAGTCCGTGGTTCCCGGTACCGCCCACGGTCAGCGTGTAGCTGTTGGTGGAGCCGGAAGCAACCGTTGTAGGCCCACTGAGACTCACCGTCGGTGGTGTGCCAGTGCTATGGCACGAGGTGCAGGTTGACCCGGTCTTTCCCGAGAAGCCCGTAATGCCGTTGCTCGAGGCGCTGGCTGGAATCGATGAATAGATGATTGCGAGTGTAACCAGGATGACCGAGACCCAGGAGAAGAGAGACCCGACTGATTTCTTCTCGCGAAGCGTCCGAATCGACAATGCGGATGCGAGAGGTGTGAAGGCGAACGGAGATAGAGCGTTCCTGTGATGCACGGGTGTTTCCTTTCTTCGGCGTCGTAGCCCTGTACGCGCCGGGGGGACGAAAGATGCAAATATCCAAATGCTTCAGCCCATCAGAGCTGAAACACGCCTGATTGACTCAGAGAAACGGTCAGCGCTCAAATTCAGGAAGCGGCGGGCAGTTCGTTCGTGGTGGCGAGTTTTACAGCTTCGAGATCAATGCTTGCGACACTACCTGCGATAGTAGCCAGGGACAAGTTCTCTGAAGTCCAGCACATGCAGATGTACCGTTGACGGACGAAGGTAATCAAACTTCTGAGTATCGATGACTATCGATGTATGAGGGAGATGTTCGGTAATCCGTGACCTTGCTGGGAGGGCGTGTTCGATGAATGGACAGTCACCGAGTGTCTCGATGCCCTAGCCGAACGCGTTCTTTGCGTAGTTGGGCTTGGGGAGTTGCGCTTCCAGTACCCGTCTCCGTGCTTCCGTGTCTCCGCGGTGAAGAGCTTTCTCTCCGCTCTTCGCCTCCTTCTTGCTTAGAGATCTCTACTCCCGATTCACAATCCCCACCCGAAATCCCGGCTTCTCTTTCTCCGTGGCGTTCATTTCGTAAGTCTGCTCCGTCTTTCCCGGATCGTAATCCCTCCACAACCAGATCATTTCCTCCGGAAACTCAGCTGCTCCATGCCCCGAATTGTGCGTCCCCTTTCCGAAACTGAAATGAAAGTCGTACTCCCGAGACTTCAAAGCATTTGCCATGCGCACATTTGCCAACGGCCAGCTCCCATAGCGCGGATTCTCCTGGTCTTGCGATCCGTCCTGCAGCCACACTCGCAAGTTACGCTTCGGCTCCCGCGCAATCTTGTCCGGATAATCCTGCCCCCCATCGGCAATCTGAGGATCCTCTTTCCATTGAATACTCGTAAAACTCCCGATCCACGAGATCACGCGGCTGAACTGATCCGGCATCTGCCAGGCCGCATTGAACGAACAAATACCGCCTGACGATAGCCCCGTAATCGCCCGGCTGTACGCATCCTTGCGAATGTTGTATTTCGCCGACACCTCCGCCAGCACCTCGTCGCGCAGGTACCGGACATAGCGATCGCTAACCGTGTCATACAAGGTGCTCCGCATCGAATCTTTCAGAGTGCGATTCCACTTCTCGGAATAGCCTTTGACGAACTTATAAGTGGGAGTTCCCGGCGACTCGCTGATGTCGCCCGGATTGATGAACACCGCGATCAGAACCGGAAGTTTCTTCTGTGCAATCAGGTTGTCGATAACATTCAACGCCGGATTCTTACCTTCACGATCGAGATATCCACCGCCGTCCTGAAAGACCATGAGCGCCGCGGGAATTTTCGGATCATATTGCACCGGAATGTAAATCCAGTACTCACTCTTCATCCCGTCATAAATCTTGCTGGTGTGAAGCGATCTTCTCCGATAACAGTCCGGAAGGAACCCCCGCCTGCAGGTAAGACAGAGGCCCGAATGCGGGCAGGTCAAGCCGGCCCCCGAAAGATTTCCCTTCGACAAGATAGTGGAAGGAATGCAGCTGTCCGACCGCCTCAATACGTGCCGTTGTATACCAAAGATCAGAACGATCGAGATGCCGCATCGGTGGAAGGGAAGCATCGTCGATGACAAGCGTCGGCTGAGAGGCAGCCTCAGTCGCAAGAAAGAAGTCGGGCCCATGCCCCGTCCACGCCGTTCCGTCCTTCAACTCCTTCGCGTCGAAAGTGGCCTCGATCTCCGACCGCAAGTCCGCCTGATTCGACTTCGCCATCTCGATCAGTTGCAGGGCCGACTTCTTTTCGGCAGCAACCGCCGAGCCCATCACGCAAATCAACAAGCAAGCATGTCTCCACATAGGCCCCATACTATACAGGGCAAACCAACCGACTCGAGGAGTGCGTCACCTGCTCGCCAGTGCATGACTCGGTGCCGCGCGTCGCTAACACAACGTAGTGTGGCGGTGTAAACGGACGCGGCAGTGCGATCGGGTTGAAGGGAAAGCTCTTCCATGGAGTTACCCAAGCGTATTATTTCCGACACCGGAGGTCGCCATGCCGAAATCAAGAGCCCGCAAAGCAAGCGCCCCATCGAACGCCCGTAAGCACCCAAGGCTCGTAACCAATCTCGCCGATCCACCCGGCCTCCAGGTCGGACTACCCCAAGTCCCCGCCCTCTACGGCCTCAAACCTCGCAAGCAATATCTCCCTTGGACCCACGTCCGCGAGCGCCTCGCTAGCGCCCACAATTACTGGATCTGCACCACGCGTCCGGATGGTCGCCCCCACTCCATCCCCGTCTGGGGATTTTTCTTCGACGACACTCTCTACTTCGGCACCGGCCGCTCCACCCGCAAAGCCCGCAATCTCGTGCACAATCCCGCCCTCTCGATTCATCTCGAATCCGGCGATGACGTGGTCATCCTCGAAGGCACGGCCGAAGAGGTCGCCGAACTCCGACAAGCCGACCTTGGCCAAACTCGATTCCGCCTCCAGAGAAAAATACAAAATGCCGCTAATGACCATTCCCAACGAGACCGTTCTGTACGCCGTCCGTCCGCGCGTAGTCCTTGCCTGGACGGAGCGGGGCTTCCCCAAAGACGCCACACGCTGGCAACTCAACACCGTGGTTCCGTGCGACGAGGCTGGCCACCAATACTGACACGAACGAGACCAAACGCTGTTTCATGAATGCGATTTGAAAAGGCACGCTTCAGCCGAGCGTCGAATAGATTTGAAAGGCACCGCTTCAGCTGAAGGCCTCTTCATGGGGGTTTTAGGTCAAATATCACACTGAGCGGGAAGTTGGCACCGCCGATTATGTGATTGCTTCATTCGAGAGTCTGTCCAACAATTCCCGAACCCGGTCGGACAGTTTGGCTGCGTTTTCAACAAAGGCTTCGGCCTGCAATCCTCTCGAATGGACTGTCATCGTGCCTTCGTAAATGTGAAACCCGACGCTCGGCTGTTCCGGCCGCATCCCATGTTCTCGAGACGTGACACTGTGAAAGTGTCTAAGATGTCCCGCACGCAGCTTCCGGTCATAACCGGTGAGCCGAAGACATTCCAAATGAACTCCACCACGTCGGGCCTCTTGGGCCAGATCTCTCCCGAACCAAAGAACGCACTTCATGCGCTTCAGCTCAACGCAAGAAGGAATACGATTCATAACAATGTCGGCTCCCCGGCCGAGTAAAGCTGGTGGTGCTAAAGCCAACCAAGCAGGCTCGGGAGAAAGGAGCCGAACATGATCATTATAGGTTGTGATTATCACCCGGGCTTTCAGCAAATTGCGTTAGTGAACACCGACACGGGCGAACTCCGCGAAGAACGCCTGGGACACAAGGAACAGGCCGAGCAGTTCTACCTCGAGCTCCGCCAGCGCGGCATGGCAGTGCGTGTCGGCATGGAAGCCAGCGGACATGCACGCTGGTTCGAGCGTTTGCTGAACGAGTTGCAGTTTGAGCTGTGGATCGGCGACGCCGCGGCCGTGCGCGCGAAACGGGTACGGAAGCAGAAGACCGATCGCCAGGACGCGCAGTTGTTGTTGCGGCTCTTGCTGGAAGATCGCTTCCCGCGAATCTGGGTACCGGACGCAGAGAATCGGGATCTGCGACAACTGCTGTGGCATCGCCACCGGCTGGTGCAGATGCGCACGCGCGTCATGAATCAGCTGCACGTGGTGGCGCTCAACGAGGGGCTGCGCCGCAAGAAGGCGTTGTGGCGTCCGGCGGGGCGGGCGGAACTGGAAGGGTTGTCGCTGGCACCTTGGGCAAGCCGACGCCGGCAGGACCTGCTCGACCTACTCGACCGGCTCACGCCGAAGATCCATGAGCTGAACGGAAAGCTGGAACAGATTGTGGCGCGGCGGCCCGTAACGCGGCAACTGAGCGCGCATCCCGGAGTCGGCGCGCTGACCGCACTAGCCTTCGAGTTAGTGATTGGAACGCCGGAACGTTCAGCCTGCGCGAAGCAGATTGCCAGCTACGTCGGACTGGTGCCGGCGGAAGAGTCCAGCGGAGATCGGCGACGGCTGGGACACATCAGCAAGCAAGGCAACGTTCTGTTGCGTTTCCTGCTGGTGGAAGCGGCGCAGGTCACGGTGCGGAGCGATGCGCAATGGCGCAGCCAGTTCTTTCACTTGGCCATGCGGCGCGGACGAAAGATCGCCAAAGTCGCGATGGCCCGCAAACTGGCGGTCGAGTTGTACTGGATGTGGCGGCGCGGCTGGGACTACGAAAAGATGCAGCAACTCGGTTCGCACGCGGGAGAGCCCGGAAATCCCCATGGTGTGCAGTAAATCACCGCCGTAATGATTGGGCATCCCGCTCCCCTCTCGGTGGGGAGTTCGAAGTAGTAATCATGATCGAGGTTGCGATCGAAGAGATGGTTGGGTCGGACTGAGTCCCTGCCCCGCAACGATTAGAAGCGAGCCTAAGGTTGGCCTGGCAAATCTCAACTAGAGCGAAATGGCGCTCAAATCGGAGCGGATGCAGCAGTGTGCTCGAAAACGTCTTGACACCGCCGGAATGAAGCCCTGGGCTTTAGCCCCTGAGGTTCGCTCTTTGATTTCGGACAACACGAGGGCGAAATCCGACGACGATCTAAGCGCCTCCAGCCATCACCACCGTCCCCCGCGGGGTCTCATGCGATCCCTCCGAAGGCTCCAGCGTGACAGCGAACGCCTTGGCCTCCACTCCGGCTGGCAGCGGTGGATTCACCACACTCGCACTCCCATTCGCATCTGGCTTGAACAATCCCGCAGGGATGGGTGCTCCACCGCTCTTGGGAAACAACCATAATTCGTAAATCTTGTCCGCCGGCAGCGGAGCCAGATTGCTGGCCACGAACACCAGGCTATTTCGGTTCCGCAGATAGAACGCCTTGCCACGTGGCACCGGAGGCGCCTTCGCGGCCACCAGTTCCACGCGCAAAGCATCGGGTGCCGTAATCGCCTCGGCCACTCGCCGCGCATTCTCAAGGTCAATGGTCTGCTTCCCAATCAACGATCCCAGTTGCGAAACCGAATCCTGCAATCCAGCATTCTGCCGCCGTAGCTGGATCACCACCACCAGCATCCCGACCGCCGCCGCCCATCCAAGCGCCGCCCACCAATTGAACCCCGGCCTGCGTTGTGCCGCGGCCGACAACCCGCGTGGCTCCTTGGCAATCGCATCCAGCAATCTCTGCCGCGACCGTTGCGGAGGTTTCGACCCCGCCGTCGACATCGCCAGCAACGCAGTATCTCCCCGCAATTGCTCCAACTCCTGCCGGCACCCCGAGCAACTCTCCAGGTGCTTTTCGAGACTGGCCCGCGCGTCGCCCTCCAGCGCGTTGAGCGCATGCAAAGCCAGATCCTCGGCGTATTGTTCGTGCAAGCTCATTCCTGAAAAGCCTTGCGCAGTGCAGTAAGCCCTGCCCGGATTCGCGTCTTGATCGTCCCCAACGGTTCGCCCGTCTTGGCCGCAATCTCGGTGTGTGTCATCCCCTCAAAGTAGGCCATCTCTAGAGCCGCCCGCTGCGCTACCGGCATGCCGCGCAGCAACCCGCGTACTTTTTCCGCCGCCCGCGCGCGGTCTGCCTCCGACGCCAGGTCAGGCGTGACCGACACAATTACATCTTCAACATCGCTCTCCGGACGCCGTCGTCGCAACCCATCAATCGCCCGATTGCGGCTGATGACAGCCAGCCACGCTCCCAGGCTGCCGCGGCTGGCATCGAAGCTGCCCGGATTTCTCCACAATTGCATAAAGATGTCCTGCACCAGGTCCTCTGCAGCGCCCGTATCTCCCAAAACCCGCAACGCCACCGAATACACAATCGAAGAGTAGCGATCGTACAAAGCCGCCATTGCCGCTTGGTCCCCTGAGCGGATCGCCGACACCAGCGCCGTATCCGGCGAACCTATCGTTGTATCGGCGTTAGGCAAACGGTCTCTTCCTTCCTAAGTACGCTCACCACCCGCTGCCGGATTCTCCCGAGCCGCCTTCGCGGTAACCACCTGCTGGTAACCAAGCTTTGCTCACGCCCGGGGCGGCACCAACACAGGAAACATCCACTCACTCATCGGACTCTGTCTTCCACAATACAAACAGTGGGTCGTCGCGAACCGCGCCCCACAATACGGACACACCGCCTGGCTGGCGAACGTGTCGAACGCATGCCGGCACTGCCCACACTGCCACACTTCTCCAATCGGCGGTGCCGCCTTGCAGAGCGGACAAGCATAGCCCTCCCGACGCGGTAACTTCTCCAGCCGCCACAACGCGCGTGCATGTTGCCATCCGCCCCAGCAGTTCATCAACATGTACACGGAAATAAATCCCAGCCAGACGGACTTTGTCCACCACGCCAACGCAATGAACCCAATCGCTCCGATAAACCCGACCACTGTCGCCACCATCAGGCTGCGTGCACGCCCCAGCACAAACCACAGCAGCGATCGAAAAATCTGCCCGCCATCCAGCGGATAGACTGGCAGCAGGTTGAACCCCAGCAACACCAGGTTGATGATCCACACCGAGTGCACCAGGACGCGCACATCCTGCAAGGTCTGTCCATCTCCCAGTGACCGGGTCAGCATCCCGATCATGTACAAAACCGGAATGAACACCACGTTGACGAGAGGCCCGGCCGCGATACTCCACAGTGTCGCCCCCGCCCGCGGTGGCGGATTGACATACGCCACCCCGCCCAGCGGCCACAGCACGATCTGATTTGCGACCCCTCCCACTTGCCGGCACGCCAGTGCGTGCCCGAACTCGTGCACCATCACGATGCAGAACAGCGACAGATACTCCACCACGTTCCATCCCCGTGAGGAATAACTCCCCGTCCGGCTGCTGAGTTCAAACGCGGCCACCAGAAACCAGGACCAATGCAGAAACACATCAATCCCCGAAAAACGAAACAGACGAATCGATCCTTGGCGCGAGTTCGGCATATGCGCAGTTTACTGCATACCTCAATTGCCGTAAGGAGACCGCGGGGGCAGGGGACCGAAGAGTTCCGCTTCCTTAGCGCTCTTCGCGTCTTTCTTGGCGTCCTTTGCGGTTAAAAGCTTTGTTAAGTGCTTTGAAGCGAAGCTAGCCTTCAGCTATCCCAGAACCCGACTTACGTCCGATCCACCAACCGCCTCAACCGATCCTTTACCTCTGGCCACTCGGCCTCCACGATGGAATAGCGCACCGAGTCCCGGGGAACATAGTCTGCAGCCATCCGATGGGCTCGCAGAATTCCCTCAAACTTGCCCCCAATCCGTTCCAGCGCGGCGCGCGACCTTTCATTCCGTGCGTCGGTGTGAAAGCACACCCGCAACACCCGCCACACTTCGAAGGCATGCGTCAGCATCAGCAGCTTGGCCTCGGAATTGGCTGCCGTCCGGATCGCCGACCGGGTCAGCCAGGTGTAGCCGATCTCGCAGGCGTCGGGGCCGGGACGACCGTGCCGGGGATGGCCCGCCGGCCACGACCACCTCTCGATATTCCAGAAGCGGGTCGAACCGACCACCAGCTCGTCGTCCAAGCGCACCGTCGCGAAGGAAACCGCCGTGCCGGCCTCTCGCCAGGCGCGGGCTGTATCAATATAGGCCGCGACTTCGGCCTCGCCCTGCGGTACGGGACTCCAGCGGTACAGCGACGGGTCAGCTGCGCTGGCGGCAATCAGTCCTGTGACGTGGCGATGGCTCAGTGGTTCAAGGCGAACGTGTCTGCCGCAGAGCAGGAAGTCCTCGGTTCCCACGCCGCCAAGTATGCAACGACTCCCCAAAGACTCGCAACGCACCGACTGCAGGCGATGCTCTTCGATTGTTTTTTGGAAGCTAAGGAAGGGCAGAGGCGCGAGTGTTTTGGCCTAGGTCTATCCGGAAAGCTTGTCTAACTAACCCGACGGTTAACCCGATCCCAGCGCATGGATTCGTCACCGACCCGGTCTATCACGATTGCCGCTGAATTCAGCCGAAAATCCTGCTTTTTAGCCCTGATGGGCACGCGTCAGGACCGCTCTCGACCCAAATCCGAAGCGGTTCCGCTGTGGCATGAAGCTTGCAACACACACTGGGCACAGCTAGACCAACACAAAGTCCGATCCATCCGAGGAGCCCATTATGAGTCTCAAAGATCTGATCATCGAATTGCTTTCGTCCACCGGCGGCCGCGGCCCTTCCTGCACCCGCCTGATCTACACCCTCAATGGCGTCGGCGCCGCCCTCTGCGCCACCGTAGCTAGTCTCGCCGGCATGTTTGTCTACTGTTCACCCGCCCACACCGCTAACCCGGTGTATTGGGGAGGGGTCGCGGCCCTGTGGACGACAACTCTGGGTTTCAGCACCCACGCGAAGAATACGCAGACCGAGTCCAGAAAGCAGATCGTGATCGCCCAGGCGAATCCTGCAATGGCTTCCGGCGATTAGCGTACGACGCCGCCAGAGGTACGGACTCTCGCTCAACGCACCTTCAGTCCGTACTTCTGCGTCATCGGCGGCACGACACCGTTCATTCGCAAGTACTCAACCAGTTGCCCGTAATGATCGGTGATGTGCCACACTGAAACCACGGAGATCCCAAGCTTCGTATTCGGCCCGGCGTAACGGCCTTCGACCCGCTCCAAAGCGTTCTTCGCCGTCAGCGTTGCCAGCACGCCGTTCCCGTAGTCGAACGAATCCTTGAGATACTTGACCAGTTCGGCCTTGGTTTTTGCCGGATCGTGTCCGCCCCTTTCGCAATCGTCCGGAGGCTTCTTCCCCTCGAACTCGTTGAAGAAGGCGAATTGCGCGCAGGCCACGTGCTTCACTTGCTCGCCGAAGCTGCGGGCGTCGTCGAATTCTCCGGCCGTAGGGATGAAGCCATATTTCTCCTCCGGCATGGCCTCCGCCACACCTAGAAAACTCCCCTCAGCAAACTGCATTGGGCCGCTGACACTTTCCGCGATGGACTTGGGAATATCATCCTGCTTCTTGCTGGCCTTCGAAGCAGCCTCCTGCGCCAGACTCGACGCGGCATGTGCAAGCAGCCCGACGCATAACGCTACGATAGGAGAATCCGCGCAAAACCCATTCCATCCTCCTGAAAGACGAAGACGCTGGGCCGAGTCTATCGTCCGGAGTCGGCACTTGCCAACCACGTCCGAACAGCTCTCGTAGGCTGCGAAAAAAGTGCGTGAAAAGTGTCTTCTCCTGAAAGGGTGCGCCTTCAGCGCACCGCAGGGCTCTTGGAATCACTGCGGCTTTACGCGCTGAGGTCCGCAATTGGCGATCAAATCGCCTTCTTTCCACAAGCCTCGTAAGGCCTGCAGATTTGCACATAGAGTTGTCTTCCCGGAACCCGGAGTGCAGCGGAGTGGAGGGACCTTGTGTTACGCGTGGGTGCGCTGGACAGAACTAAGAAACTGCGCTGTAATGCCCGCCGATGGAAACTCTTGGCCTGTCCGACTCCACACCCCGGAGCAACGGTCGACTAAAGAGCCTCTTCTGGCCCTCCATTCAAACCGCTACCGACGTCGATTACCTGGGAACGCAAGGCTATTGGGTCTGCACCCTCATAGCGGTACTCAGCTTGGTCGTCCTGGTCGCCACCGGTCAGACTCTCGCTGGACTATGTGCGTTTCTTCTCTTGTATCTGGGTGGAGTAGGCGTGCGCGAGCGTAGCCGCTATGCTGCCGCCATCGTCTTACTCTTCTATGCCACCGACGCGATCGTTTCCGGTGTGAGCGTCCTCAGAATCCTTTTTGCCGCCTTGTTGCTTTCCAATCTACGTGCGACCTGGATTGCCGCCCAGTGGAAGCCGGAGTCCGACGATGCCGCATTTCCTCCGCGCCTAAACGAGACTCTCGGCGATAAACTCGCCGACCAGTTGCCGCCGTGGCTCTGGCCCAAGGTTCGGATCGTCTACTATATTTTCTCCGTAGGCTACGTGTTGGCGGCGGCTATCGGTTTGTGGGAAATGTTTCACCGTGTTGTACATTGAAGCCGGCAGGTTCTCTCGACACACACACTGGCCGGAGGTCCCATGTCCCGCTGGAACCATGTCCGTCTCCTTATCCTGCTCTCTCTTCTCCTGATCCCCATCTCCTCCTGCCGCCGCCACTCCTCCAGTGAAACCTACTTTCTTGTCTCGGCCAGTCTGCAAATCCCCTACTGGCAACAAGCCGGCAAAGGCTTCGCCGATGCCGCGGAAATGCTAAAAGTTCACGCTCAATTCGTCGGCCCGCAGAACTATGACTTGAAAGCCGAGCAGCAGGCTCTCCAGCAGGCGATTCATGAAAAACCTGCTGGCATTCTCCTTCACGTCGCAGAACCCGGCCTGCTGACCTACGACATCAATCAGGCCGTTGCCGCTGGCATCCCGGTAGTCACCATCGATGCGGACGCTCCCGGCAGCAAACGCCTCTTCTTTATCGGGACCGACAACCATCAGGTCGGCTGGCTCGGTGGCCAGCGTCTCGCCCAGGAACTTAAAGGGAAGGGGAACGTTCTCTTCTTTACGATGCCCGAACAAACCAATCTATCCGACCGTCTCCGCGGCTATCGCGAAGCGCTCGCCCGCTATCCGCAGATCCGCGTGGTGCGTGTCGTTGATATTGCCGGCAATCCCCACATCGCCTTCGATACCATAACCGACATCCTTGCCAGCCAGCGCGACCAGGTCGATGCCTTCGTCTCCCTCGAATCCCAGTCGGGCAGGGAAGTGGCCACGGTCCTCAACCGCCGCAAAGTACAGAACAAGATCGTGATTGCTATGGACACCGAACCCGAGACCCTGGACTGGATCCGCAAAGGCGTCATCGCCGCCACCATCGCCCAGCGTCCCTACACGATGGCCTTGGTCGGCCTGCGCATGCTCGACGACCTGCATCACAACCTGCCACCCCACCTCGACTCCCAGTGGTCGAAAGACAGCTTCGCCCCGGTACCTGCATTCGTCGACACCGGCAGCACCCTGGTCGACAAAAACAATGTGGACTCATTCTCGTCCCGGCACTAGGGCATTTCAGCACGACCCATGACCATCCGGTCCCCCAAACCTAGTCTCATCATCGTCTATTCCGTTTTCGTAACAGAATTTGTGCCAACAACTCCGCTCGCTCATCTCTCCTACACTGGGCACAGATGGGATCCTATGCCTGTATTAAGCTTCGTGGATTCTCCCGCCCGGCTGGTCATTACCCTCTGCATCGGCCAGGTCACGCTCAAAGATATCTCGGCGACTTTTTCGGAAATCCGGAGCCATCCCGGTTTCCATCCTGATTTCCGTCAGCTCAGCGATCTCTCCCTGGCCTCCAGCATCCCTTTGCGCTTTCCCGACCTGTACCATCTCCAACAAGCGTGTGATCCCTTCTCCAACCAGGGCAAACGTGCAGTGGTCGCTCCCGATCCTGTCCCCTTCGGCCTGAGCCGCATGTATCAATTAATCGTCAACAATCCCAACTTTGAAGTCTTCCACTCCTTACCCGATGCGCTCAACTTCCTCGAGTGGGATGGAGCCGTCCTGGAAGGCGTAATTCGTGATCTGTTGGCGCAGAAAAACATTTCTCTCCCTGAGAAATCTCCGGTTCAACCGGTCGCAGAAAAACCCGCCACTGAATTCGTCGAATTCATCAACCGGCTGAAAAAAGCAACTTCTGCCTGAAGACTGTCAGTTGTCATGTTGGGCTGGGGGGGGAAGCGATCTCCGCAATAAGAAAGGTGCGCGATTGCTCGCGCACCTGGTTTCCACGCACTCTCGCTGATGGTTATCGGTCTCCGCCGCCGGAAAACAAATCCGTCATGACTTTGACGTCCGCATCGCAAGCGTGGTTCAGACAGGGCAGGCGCAGCCCCGACTCCAGCGACTTCAGCAGTGAGAAGTGCGTGTAGAACTGCCCGCTCGACAACCCATGAGCACCGTAGTTGGTATCCACCGTCAACAACACCTGGTTGATGTTCGGTGCCGTGCTGTAGTCGTTCTCATCCCAAAGCAGCACGATGGCGTTCTGTCCTTCGCGCCACGCCGGTGATTTGTGGATCGCCGTCACCAGTCGCTGGATCGTCACGTCGCCCAGGTAGATCAGCGCCGGATTCAGTCCCGCCTGCGACCCATCGCTGATCGGATCAAAATTGCAGAACGCACCCGCGTTGCCGCGCCCGTGCTGGTCGTTACATTGATTCGGCACGATAAACGACAGTGAGGGTACGTGCCCCGAAGCCAGGTCTGCATACAGCCCAGTTGGTCCATCGAACGCCACGGTGTTTTTCAGGCTGTTGCGTGGGTTCTTGCCTTCCTGCACGCTCTGGAAGTACGCGAACGGATTGTGCTTCACCGCGTACAGATTCACCAGGTCACTCGAGGTCAGCGGCGGATTCAACGTGGGCGTAATCGCGCTGAAATCTGTCAGGTTGCTGAAAAACCCATCCGCATTGTTAACTAGGTTTGCGCCTGCGATCGGCAAACTTTCCTGATAACTCTTCCAACTCCGCCGGGCCGCCACCAACTGATCGCCGATCGTCTTGCCCTCGGTCCCGCTGGCCGCCGGGATCGACCGTACGCCGTCGATATTGTTTTCCCCCGGTGTCCCCTGCACTTCGTTCGTCGTATCCACCGCCGGAGTGGCCGCGTCTGTCCCCGTCCCTGCGATTGGACAAACCGCCGGGCTGGCCGGAGTATCCGTATCCGGGATCCCCGAAGCCAGGTTGGTCGTGCAAGCAGCGTTGTGCCAGTCGGGATTGTTATCGCTTAACACCCCGAAGTTCGATCCGCCCACCACTTCCAAATAATTCGTCAGGCTGGGATGCGCTACCGCAAAGTAGTTGGTTGCCGAATTCGCCGCTTTGGCGTACTGGTTCGTGAAGGGTGCGTTCGGATTGTTCACAATCTGGCTGTAGCCATGGTTCTCCATCATGATGACGAACACGTGATCCAGGTGCGGAACGCCACGCGGCACCGCGCCTTCGCCGGCAAACAGCGTGCTTACCAGCAGTGTCATCACCAGCCCCAGAGTTGCGGCCTTTTTTGTCATGTCTTTTCACCTTTTTGGAAAGTGCCGGCTCAGTCCCGCCCCGTAGACCGTCGCTCGACCGCCAGCCACGCTAGTTCAGACTTGTTAAGCCGACATTACAATCACGTTAAGATTCCGTGAACAACCTGCCAGGGCCGCGCAAACCCGTTCCCCACGCGCCTTTCCTCCGCCCGTCTTGCCGGTAACCGATACACCTCGCGGGTGAGGCTGGCGATGACGCGCGCGGACTCGACGCGCCATACGGCTTCGATGGTGCGATGGAAGACCTGATGTGGATCGGTAGCGGACACTGCTACCGATCACACCAGCTTCAATCCGTGGATGCAAGAGCGGCTATTTGTTGGCGGTCTGATTTGGCAGCTCAGCTCGGAGCTTTACTTTGTGCTGGATCTGCTCTTCGGACAGGATGGGTGCGAAGTCTTCCATCTCAAAGACCTGGCGGATTTCGACTTCGTAGTCGCCGGCGCTGCAGTTGGGGCCACGCTTGACCCACTCGATGGCCTCTTCGAGGGACTTGACCCGCAAGATCGAGAAACCGGCGATGAGCTCCTTGGCCTCGGTGAAGGGGCCGTCGATGACGGTACGAGACTTGCCGGAGAATTTGACGCGTGCGCCTTTGGAGCTGGGATGGAGACCATCGAGGGCGAGCAGGACGCCAGCCTTCATGAGCTCTTCGTTGTACTTGCCCATCTCGACCATGAGCTGTGGATCGGGGAGGGCGCCTTCTTTTTCTGACTCTGCGGTTGCTTTGGCGATGACCATGAATCGCATTGCGAAATCTCCTTTGGGTTGCGCGATGGTTGGGTGGCTTGTTTTCGGCTTTAGCTATTTGTTGGCTAACCGGTGAACTCAGATTGAGAGCGCACTTGGCTCGCTGTTGCTCGCTTTCGTACTGGCTCTCTGCTGGTACGTCGAACGTGGTCTGGCCGAATCGACATGAGAACGGAATTTTAATTGATTATTTTTCGGGGAGACGAAGGATGGTCTAAATTACGGATTTTATTGAGGCAGGTTGAGCATGTGGTTTAGTTCTTCGCGGCTGGGGCCGGGCCTGAACTGTCCGAACTCTTCGGCCAAATTCTGCTGAGGTAACTACATCGAGCATGTTCGCCATGGAAGATGCTTTTTGCAGGTCGAAAGGATATTACCGGAATGCGTTGGCTGACGAAAACAGGCGTTAGCACGAGGCTTGCGCCCGTTTGTTCGCCACAAATCGGGTCAATGAGGGAAGTGGCGATGTTTCAACAAAAAAGCAAGGCAGCTGTAACCTATGGTTTTCTTGCCACCAGCCGAATGATATCCACCTCGCGGCGACCTTCCCAGTCCGACTTCTCCCGCACGATCTCATAATGTTCGATCACGAGAAGGTCAAACAGATGAAGCATTGCGTTGCGATCGGGGAGGTAGTCGGTCCCGCATTCCATCACAACAAATCCGCCGGGCTTAAGTGAATCCAATACCCTTTGGATCGGTACGAGCGGCATCGACCAGCTAAACAAGATGAGGTCGAACCGTTCCTTGCCGAAGTCGTATTCACTGTCGCGAACCGCGGAGGTGTGTAAGGTCAGTCCAAGGTCCTTGGCTTGCTTCTGAGCGATTGCGACGCCCGCCTCGGCAGGATCGAATCCCCACACCTGCCACCCAAGACTGGCTAGGTAGATCGAGTTTCGGCCCTGCCCCATTCCGTAGTCCAACACAGTGCCCGGTCGCCGACCCTTCACCATCGCCATTAGGAAGCGGTTCGGAGCGTGGTTGAAATTCGAATTGCTGTCGAGGTAGTAGCGACTGTAAAAGTCGGCCTCTAGGGCGCTGTGCTCCGTACGAAGCAAGTTGAGCCTTCGGGCGATCTCGGATTCAGCGATCCCACCGTTCTTGAGCTTAGCGGCATATTTTTCAAAAACCTGTTCATTAGTCAGCGACCAGTGGTTCTCTTCTTGTACTTTCTCCCCAAAAACTGTTCGAAATTCGAAGTAGAACTCGTACTCCGGTTTCTGACCGAATGCGAGTATTGAATACGAGAGCATGGTAAGCATTGCCACCAGCACAATCGTGACACGAGCAGTCAGCCTTTTGCATTTGTCGGGCTGAACCAGCCGCATAGCACCTCCCTCGTAGCTCAATGCAAAAGTATAGATCGCGGTGGGATGATTGACGTAACCAGTCGATTTCACTCGTAGACCCCAGACAGGTCCGAAGAGCTAGTGAGCCAGACAGTTTTTCTGCGTGTCGTTGGGGCCCTCTCGATTCCAGCTGTTTCTTCAACAAACGACCTCCGCCCATTTGACAACCACGCCACTCCCCAGCGTAAAATTTTTCCCACACCGGCAAAGTCCTAGAAAACCCCGGGAAAATTGATAGGAGAACCATCGTGTCCATACGCATCAACGACACTGCCCCCGATTTCACTGCCGAAACCACCCAAGGCACCATCCGTTTCCACGAATGGATCGGCGACGGCTGGGCCATCTTGTTCTCGCATCCCAAAGACTTCACGCCCGTCTGCACGACGGAACTCGGCTACATGGCTGGCCTTCAGCCGGAATTCCAGAAGCGCAACTGTAAAATCCTCGGCCTCAGCGTCGATCCCGTCACCAATCACAGCAAGTGGGCCGCGGATATCGAAGAGACCCAGGGCCACAAAGTTAACTATCCGATGATCGGCGACCCCAAGCTCGAAGTGGCCAAGCTCTACGACATGCTGCCCGCCGGAGCTGGCGACAGCTGCGAAGGCCGCACCGCCAGCCGACAATGCCACAGTTCGCACGGTTTTTGTGGTTGGTCCCGACAAGAAGATCAAGCTCATGCTCAGCTATCCCATGAGCACCGGCCGCAACTTCGACGAAGTCCTCCGCGTGCTCGATTCCATCCAGCTCACCTCCCGCCACAAAGTGGCAACCCCGGTGAACTGGAAGCAGGGCGACGACGTGATCATCGTCACCGCTGTCTCGAACGAAGAAGCCCAACAGAAATATCCCGGCTTCAAAACCCTCAAGCCCTACTTGAGGGTAGTGGCGCAACCGAAGTAGGAAGTAGACAGATGTAGGAAGTGGAAAACAGAGATCCAGTTAGAAGATGCCCTGCAAGACCGCGGGACGGGTTTCTCTTTGACTGGTGGAGCGACGAAGGACGGGTGGAGCGTCGAACTTGATGTTGGAGCGACGGGCGTCCTCGCCCGTCCGGCGCAGCAAGCGCACACCAATATAGGACCATCGGTCATGAGGCGACACGGCTTGCACGGCGACTATGCAGCCTTGGCCAAACGTCCTCTAGACTTGACCATCTCCACAATCGACGCCGGAATTTTTACTTGCCGCGCCTTTCCGCCCGAGACCGCGTCGACCACGAATCCGTCCGCCTGTGGCAGTGGGTCCGACACCAACTCCAACATTTCTCCGTACATCCGCACGCGTCTGTGGTTCGCATAGCCCAGCGCCTTAAGCCGATCGATCAATCTCGGTATGTCTTTTTTCTGAAGAGCCTGCATAAAGTCTTCTCCGACCACAAGTTCTAGAAAGTTGATGGAATTACCGTTAACCGAAGTGTAGCCAGGGAAGCGAACCTGTCCATACCCTCGAGCCCCTATGATCCCCCGGTGCCGAATAAGCGGCACAAATCAGTCACCAGTGTTCAATTTTTTTGCCGCCGAGGTCCCTCCTTCTTCGCTGTCCTGTTAAACTGCACCCAGAATTTTGGATGTATGTGCGTAACCAGTTTTGTCGATGTCTCGAATCGAATGGTGATTACGCTCTTTTCCGGTAGCGTAACCATCGATGACGTAAAGTCGAGCTGTAAGGGAATCAAAGCGAATCCCGAGTTCGAGCCCGACTTTCGCCAGTTCATCGATCTCTCCAAAGCCTCCGAATTGCACCTTCATTATCAGGATTTGAATCAACTTGCTGAGATCAGCGATCCGTTTTCGGGGGATGCCAGGAGGGCTCTGGTGGGTCCTACTCCCGTATCCTTCGGTATCGGCCGCATGTACGAAATAATTTTGAACAGCCCCGATTTCCGGGTCTTTCGCTCCGAGCCCGAAGCTCTTGCCTGGCTCGGAATAAGCCAGAGCGCACTCGACAGGGCAACGGCAGCTTTACAGAGTGCAAATGAAGAAAGCCACAACGCTCATCTGCCTCCACATTCCAGGGCTGGTCGCGGCGCAACTCAGAAGCGATCCGGCAAAGGAAGCTCCGGATAGATCGACCCGGTAACCATCCTGTCGTTGACCTTTCTTGTTTCCTGACATCATTCGCGGACAACTCCGCGACCCACAACCCATCCATTCACTCCTCCTCGCTTCTCTGGACAGCGCCGTTTATGATGGCCCATCCATTCGGGAGGAAAAGCCGCATGCCGTCGAAGTCGCACTATCGCACTCCGAACCTGCGCGGACGCGTCGCTCTGGTTGCCGGAGCCACGCGCGGCGCCGGCCGAGGCATCGCCATCGCTCTCGGCGAAGCCGGCGCCACCGTTTATTGCACCGGCCGCAGTTCCCGCGCAGGAAAACACCCGCCCGGCCGCCCGGAAACCATCGAAGAAACCGCGGAGCTGGTGACCACTGCCGGCGGCCGAGGCATCGCGTCCGCGTGGATCACACCCAGCCCGCCGACGTGAAAAGACTCGTGGCCCAGATCAAACGCCGCCACCAAGGCCTCGACATTCTCGTCAACGATGTCTGGGGAGGCGACGCCCTCACCGAATTCGGCAAGCCCTTCTGGACCCTCAAGCTCGACGACGGCCTGCACATGCTGAAGCAGGCCATCCATTCGCACATCATCACGTCCCACTACGCCGCGCCGCTGATGCTGGGACGTCCCGGGCAATCATCTTCGAAATCACCGACGGCGACGCCTTCTATTACCGTGGCAACCTCTTCTACGACCTGGTGAAGATTTCCGTAATCCGCCTGGCCTTCGCGATGTCCCGCGAACTCCGCAAACACAACGTCGTTGCCGTCGCCCTGACCCCGGGCTTTCTCCGTTCCGAACGAGTGCTGGAACATTTTGGAGTGAGCGAATCCAACTGGAAGGACCTTGCAAAGAAGAAGCGGAATCACGACCGCAATAGCAAACGCCAGAATGACGCAATCAGCGACTTCATGGTGTCGGAAACGCCCCGCTACGTCGGCCGGGCCGTGGTCGCGCTGGCCGCCGACCCAAAAGTAAAAAACAAGACCGGACGAGTCTTCAGCTCCTGGGCGCCTGGCCCGCGAATACGGCTTCACCGATCTCGACGGCACCCAGCCACACTGGGGCGACTACGCCCGAAAGAAATACGGCAGCTACAAAATCTGCGATGACGTCTTCCACTCCTACCAGGTCCCCGGCCTGATCGAACTGATGTTTCCCGACTGGTTTTGACGAGCGGACACTCAGTGACGGGTTGCGGGTGCCCCACGTCTCGCGCTTTTCGAGACGTGGGGCTTTCCGACGAAAATTCGATAGCCCAGATTTCTCAATTGCCAGATGACCCAAGTTAAGAAAGCCCCCATGAACTCTCACCGTCCTTCGCGAATCCTTAGCGACCTTCGCGGTTAAAAGCTTTTGACTCCACGGGTTCTCCGGCAAGGTGCTCGTGAGGCCTGCCCGCCATGCCCCATTTGCTCACCCCTGTCATTCCGGGCTGTTTACGATCATCAGCTCCCGCCGAAAGCCCGCGCCATTCCTGACGCAAAGCCGTACCGGAATCACAACTTCCACCAGCGTCCCCGGATTCGCATTGCTTACACGAAATTCCCCCCGAACTCGCGCACCCGCTGGCGCATGCCTTCCAGACCGACCCCGATCCGGTCGGGCCGCAACTCCGCCGTCTCCTCCGCCAGTCCCTTGCCGTTGTCCCGCACCATTACCAGGATGCGGTTCTCCTCGTGGCTGAGGACCACCCAACTTCGGCTCGCTTGCGAATGCCGGAAGACGTTGGTCAGAGCCTCTTGCACAATCCGGAAAATCGCGGTCTCCAACTCGGCACGCAGACGGGGAAAGTTTCGTGGCTGGAGATCGAGCAAGATATGGATGCCACTTCGTTTGCTGGCTCCGTCTACGTACCATCGCAGCGCCGACGCGAGCCCCGCCTCATCGAGCAACGGTGGATGGAGAAGATAGGAGATCGTGCGAACCTGCTGGATCGCGCGATCGACGATCTTGTTTCCCTCGCCGACCAGTTGATCTTTCAATGGCGCCGAAGGCTGTTCAACAATCGACGGCGAGCACCATCTTCATGCGCGACCAGTTCCTGGTCCAGACCATCGTGCAGATCCCGTGCGACCCGGCGTCGTTCGTCATCCTGCAGGGTCATCAAGCGGCTCGACATCTGTCGCAACTGCGCGTTGAGCACCGCGGTCTGCTTCGCTTTCCGTTGCAGTTCCACGAACACGCTGACTTTCGCACGCAACAGTTGCGGAACCACCGGCACGGAAATGTAATCGACGGCTCCCAGTGCGTACGCCTTCAGGCGGTCCAGGTCTGTCAGGTTCACCGCCGACACAAAGATGATCGCGGTATTGTGAAAACGTGGATGCTGTCGAATCATCTGGGCCAATTCAAAGCCATCGATCTCCGGCATGTTCACATCCAGCATCACGACCGCGACCTCGGTCTTCAGGAGTACCTCCAGGGCTTCTCTCCCGGACCGCGCCGTGATCAGGTTCTCGTCGAGTTCGCGCAGCATGGCCTCATAGGTAAGTAGTTTGCCAGGCTGGTCATCCACCATCAGGATGTTGACCCGCTCTTTGAGGTCATGAGCGCCCTTAGTCGGGCGACAGCTGGCGGTTGTGTGGGTATCGAGACTCGTGGGCCGTGTGTTTCTTTACACCTTTTACGACGTATCGTTCTGTACCACGAAACCTTACAACTGCCTCTACAGTATTCTCTGTAACTCGTCGTGCGGGCCTCGAATTCATCGCACTCTTCCGCGAGAAGCGGCGGAAGTACAGCGAATACCCTAGAGAACCGCGCCGCTGGCAGCCAGTCGCACTAAACAACCTACCGTCGAGTGCCCTCATCGAACACCGGGAGCAATACATAACGGACGCTCCTCAACGGAGGTTGTTATGAAATTGAAAAGATGAGTTCGCTGCTGTTGGGTTGATTTCGTCGTATTCGGGTCCCTGTGGACATCTGCGCAAACTGCATCGAGCGAGAACAAATCGAAATCCGACACCCGCACGATTACAGGTTGCCTGTCGCAGGGGGACAACGCGAAAGAGTTTCTTCTCACAGCAAACGACGGCAGCACATGGGAAGTCCGTAGCAGTGCGGTGTCGCTAGCCGATCACGTAGGACACACCGTGTCAGCCACCGGAGTCGTCAAGAATCCGACAGCGCATAACCTCAAGGAGGATGCAAAGGACGCTGCCGGCGATGCCCACATGAAGAAAGACACCGCCGAGCACGGCCATATGACGATTACCGACGTGAAGATGGTCAACGATTCCTGCCAGAAGTAGTGCACAGCAGACGAACGATTTGCATGTAGGGGTGTCCGCAAACCTTGCCGAAGCTAGAATGTGGGCGCTCTGAAAGATGAAGGGTGCCCCACGTCTCGCGCTTTTCGAGACGTGGGGCTTTTCGTTAATATTGTCCGGCCCACATCCACCACCACTGCCCTCAGAACGCTGACGCGATTCCAAGTATTGTCATTCCGACGCCGAGCGAAGCGGAGGCAGGAGGAAGCAGCTTTCACTCCGTACTCGGTGACTCGGTACTCGCTAAAACCAAGAGACATCCCCGGCACCTTGTCCTTGCGTAACTAGGATATCGATCCGCTGGGGGACTAGACTGGCGGGACACGGAGTATTCCTTATGAAAATAGCAGCAGTAGTCGGGACAACCATGCTGGGCCTGCTCCTCGGGACACCGGTTCCTGCCAAGCACAACACGGCGAGCACGGACAGCACGGTGATTCCGAGAAGCATCACGGGAACGACGACCATCAGAAGGAACATGGACGTTCCAACGAGCAGCATTCAGACAAACACAGCGCCAATAACCATGAGCAGCAGCGCGAACACCACTCCGACCAGCGGCCACCGGAAAGTCACAACCGGTCGGAACGGCAGCAGTCCTATCACCAGCAATCGAATCGGCCGGACCATATGCGCGTGGAAGACCGGCACGAACACGAACAGCACGTCAAACAGCGAGATGTTTGGCAGGATCACCGCGCCCGGAATTGGCAGCACGAACATCATGGTTGGCACGAGCGCGGAGGCTACCGGGGCTACCGCATTCCGGAAGACCGCTTCCGTGCGCATTTCGGCCGAGGCCACTGGTTTCGCGTTCACAGCGTCCCCATCATTGTTGTAGAGGGATACCCCCGGTTCCAGTACAGCGGCTTCTGGTTCAGTCTGGTTGATCCCTGGCCGGAATACTGGTCGCCCAGATGGTACGAAACCGACGACGTTTATGTGGACTACGTCGATGACGGCTATTACATGTACAACCGTCGCCATCCCGGAGTCGCGATCGCCGTCAACGTCTCGTTCTAATCGGCAAGATTTCTAATCGACAATCAGAAATTGCTTGACGCTCCAGGCAGGGACGTCCTCAGCGGCCCGGAAGTTTCGGGCCGCAGTTGTTTGCGCTTTACCGCCCCGTCCCCAAGCGATCGTGATTCGAACGCCCCAGCCATCCGTGATTGTGGCGCCGATCCTGTTGCCAATATTGTCATTCCGACGCAGAGCGAAGCGGAGCCAGGAGGAACTTGTCAAGCCCCCAAATCCGCCGTTTTCCTAATCGCTTGGTGCGCCATCGGTCCTGCGGGTCAATGGCGTTATGAGAGTGCGTCGAGAACAGGCGCTGGAGGTGTCGTCTCCCGGTGGTTAATCGACTGGGCTTTCGCCGCGCCACCGCGTCCGGTATGGCGGTCTGTTAGCTGTTCCCGCTCAACGAGGACGGCAGAGTCTCCACATCCGTATATCGGAAAGGACGCACAATGTTCCGTGTGACGCCGTCTGCAATTTCGTGACCATATCTTGGGGGTGTCTAGTCGCATCGTCAATCCCCAGTCCTTTGTAGCTTATTGCGTGCGTCTTTAGCTGAGGCACCTTGCCTCCACCGGAATTACACGGCCTCCTCGGTACTGCGATCCTCTACGCCACCCCATACCGGCACGGCCTGTCTCTCGCGAGTTGCCAGTTATCCCTCACCCGATCACCCTGGGGTTTCCCGTGTTGCGTCTGGTCTCCTGTGCCTACATGCCCTCGCTATTACCCCCGGCAGGTACAGTGGAGCATGTCGCTCGACACTCCGCATCGTCAGCGGCCGTTCCCTGTGCAAACGTCAGGTTCGGCTCCTGCAATTGTTGTTTAGGGGCCTGCTCCGCGTTCACTATCGTTTAGGCCTGCACGTTCACCGAGTCGCCTAGCGCCCCTCTCAATCGAAAGCTCTGAAAGCTTCGTTGCCACCGGCGCCGTTTCGTTGGTACGGGTCGAACGAGACCAGTTCCCGGGCGGGAGATGCACCCGCTGAAGTGCCGCCATTCACTCCACACTTTTTCACCAACTACCCGTTTGCCGTGATCTGGCGTCTTAGCTCGTCGTAAGTCTCTTTCACCTCGATTGAGACTTTGCTGTCAAGATGCACAACGGCGCCGTCGACTCCCGCATAGATGACTTTGATGGAATCGACGTTAATGAGAAATGGGCCCCGCTTGCGGGCTTGGTCCCGGGCAGTAAGCTCAATGAAAACAGCCATTTAGTATCTCCTTTGAGAGAAAAAGGGTAGGCAACTCACAGACAGGGCCCGCATAGGCGGCTCCCTTTAATGTTCCGTAATGTCCCGATAGAGCGCAACCAGCTCTACTTGTTGGGCGCGTCGTATTCTGCAGGGCTGCGGTATCCTTTGCGGCTGCGGATGCGCAGGCCTTTCTGCGTCTGCGCTTGAACTTCGATGGTGCGGTAATGTCCATCCGGCGTGAATGCCGCCGGCTTGTAAGACACCACGTACTGGCTGCGCAGGTCTTCCTGAATAGCGGCGAACGCGTCCTTTAACTCGGTGATCGCGGAGGGCGCGTACGATCTCCCGCCGGTTGCTTCGGCAAGGTATTCCAGGGTCTTGTTGCCTTTTGTTTGTCCACCGGAGCCGGTCGGGTTGGTGCTGATGGTATAGAGCGAGACCTCGGCCCGCTGCGCCATCTCGATGGCTTTTTCGCGGGTCACGGCGCTGGAGTTGTCGTTGCCGTCGCTCAACAGGATGATGGCGCGCCGGACAGGCCCAGTGCGCGGTTGCTTTAGCAGCTTGTCCCGGCAGGCATAGTAGAGAACATCGTACATTGCGGTGAGGGTGCCCGGCCGCATTGCGCGAATGGCGACCGAAAGCTTCTCGGTGTCGTCGGTGAAGTCCTGCGTGACCTTGGGAGTCAGGTCAAACCCAATGACAAAAGCCTGGTCGTAGACTTGGCCGGATCGTCTGTTTCAGAAACTCGATGGCCGCTTCCTGCTCGAACTTGAAGCGACTGGTCACCGATTCACTGGCGTCGATCAACAGGCCGACTTGCAGGGGCAGATCCGTCTCGCTGCTGAAGCTGAGGATCTCTTCCGGCGGCTTCCCGTCATCCAAAATTTTGAAATCGTTTTTCTTCAAGCTCTTGATGTAGTGGCCGTGCTTGTCGGTGACGGTAAAAACCAAGTGAACTTCGCGCACCGTCTTGCGCACGGTGAAGACCGATTCATCCGCTTGTGCCGGCGCAGTGGAGCGAGGGCTCTTTGCAGCCGCATTCTGCGATTGCTCGGTTTGAGCCGAAGCCATCATGGTCGCCCCACTCAGGGCCGGCTTGGTCACCGATGCATGAGCGCTTATCTTTGGAGAAGAAGCTTCCGGCTGAGACGGTGCGGGTTGTGTCGCAGTTGGCTGAGGTCGACCATTCGGTTGCACAGCAGGGGACACTGACGTCAATTCCTGTCCCAGGTTGTGCGCCCAAACCACGGGCAGAAACAGAGCAAGAGCGACCAGCAAGCAAGTGGTTGCGATCCAATCTCGGAACCACTTAGCAAACACTTTGTTCTCCTTTACTTTGGGCGTCATGGGCTCTTCGGGCAAGCAGTCATACTACGGGACTCCTGCGGGCGGTAGAACTGGGAGTTCTTGCAGGCCGAGACCAAGAAGAGCCAACTGTAATCGCGATATTACGCCAATCAACGGCTTCGCTATTTGCTAGTGCTCCCCCCTCGCTCTATGAACGAAGGTGTTTCGAAGTCACGGGAAGAGGCTCGCACCTTGGCCTTCCTGATAACGCACAAGGCGGTGCTCTCCATTCTCGCCCAGTTAAACACCCAGTCGTCGTCGAGCAGCGGCTCTCGGAATCCACATTTGCGCAGCAGTTCTTCAGGCACTGAGTCACAGCTCAAGATCTCAAAACGTCCTCCAGCTTCATGTTCAATCGAGACATCAATTGGCGGAACTGAGTCACCCAGATCGTAGTCTTGAAAGAAACCAAACGCGTTCCGCACGCGGAATAGTACGAGGTGATTGTCCTGCACTGAAAAGCTGAGGACCTTTCCGGTAATCCACCAAGCGCCTTGGGGCCGAAACATCGTCGCGCGAACCTGTAGTTCCACGACGTCGCCACCGGACGCCCGCACGGATTCGATCTCGTAGTTCGACAGCGCCTTGTTCTCTGTGCGGGTCGGGTCTGCCATGAAGTGCCAGACATCAGTCCGTTTCCCCTCGTCATATAACGCCCACCACACCTCCGTAATCCGGCTGGTTTCCGGGCTAGCCACAATCTGCCGTAAGGATAGTTTTCTGGGTTTTCCGCGTAATGGCAAGAGGAAGTCATGGACCTCGATGTAGGTCTCCAGTTCGCCTTCCACAACTTTCGTCTTCAGGCGAGAACCAGTTGCGCTTCTCGCTTCGGGAAGAAACCTGATCAACTGCGATGGAACCGTTTCAACCTCCTCGAAGTAGAGACGGGCCAGTCCCTGGAATCGAGCACCAGTCGTGGCGGCCGATGTCTGGGGTAAGCAGCACCGCGAGGACTAACGCCACGCCCGTGAAGTGCATGTTTGGCTTCCAACTTCGCCCACTTCTCCATGCGGCCCCCAGCGCACTCGGAAGAGTGAAAAGTAGCCCGGCGGCGACACACATCCCATTCATATTGTGGTCCAAACGAGGCTGGCGACTCGAAGTTTAACCGACTGTTGGCGTAAACAGGCGTGGGTGTTTCAACAGCCACAGGCGATTACGCTCATTCACCCCCTGCGAGTCCGTAAAAGGGTGCTTTGCGATCGCGGTAGGGACAACCATTGCTGGCTGCCCCCCGCACAGACCCGGACGGGCGCTCATTAGCGCATCCGGTTCTTATCTCGGATGAGTAACGGCCAAGCGAACAGCTTGTCCGCACACTCGCCCACCAATGGGACACGCGCAATCCCGCGCAGTGTCGGGTACGTGCCCGATGGAAAAGTGTTCTCCTTGATCAGCAGCCTTCCCTCCTCACTCTCCGCCGACGAACGTGCCGTCCTTGTTCGAGTGATTCATCGGTACTATGCCGCTGTGTGACTCCTCGGAGACGTACACGCGGGCCGTGCGGCCTAGGCCTTCTCCCGCCGTCCTGGGGCGGACTTTCACCGCAGGCATCCTCGAGGTCTCCCGGTTCTCGTGCATGAAGTTTCTAGGCGTGTCTGGGGTCTTCGACTACGCCGGACTGAGCGGGAACTCGCGCTAACGTCCCCTTTCATGTTGCCTTCCGCGCATTACAAAGACGTCGGCGTCCGGATTGCATCTTTTCGGAGCTCAATAGCCCACCCCGCCTATCCCCTGTCTACGCTTCGCTGCGTTCCTCGCGGTAGCAGCGCAAGACTCGGGGCCGAGTGGATCGCTACTCCTTTCTCGTAAGGCTCTTTCATCCTCTACTTCATGCCGGTTTAGCCCGGCGCACTGTAATCGCGTTTTTTTCAGCAACTACGGGAAGTCTGTCCCAGTGGCCTTTCCGGTACACCAATAATCAATCATCTTGGGATTACATCGGACGATGGAGTGAGTCCAAATGCCAGTGCCGACAGCCCCTCCCCGACGCCGACAATTTTCAGATTTTTAAGATCCCCAGGAAAGTCTTCCTCCCGGTTACAGAGGACGACCACGAGAGTCCTGTCTTCCGGATAACGCATGATGATGCTCGAGAAGCCGTTGATCAATCGTCCATGGACGTACAGCTTGCGACCGAAAAGCTCCCTCGATCATCCAGCCGTATCCATAGCCTCCCTTCTTGCCGAGCAACCATTCCGGTGGGACTTGTTGTGGATTCGGAGTGAACATTGCCTGGCGCGATTTGGCAGAAAGTAGTCTTTCCCCGTATAGCGCCTGATCCCACAGAAGGAGATCCTTCACAGTAGAGTATTGTGATCCACCACCAAAAGGCGTATCCATTGCCATGAAGGCCGAATTAACGATGGAACCATTCTTGAGGGCATAGCCTTGGGCGCGGTGTTGCAGGATCGGCTGCGGGTGGTCATAGCCGGAGTCCTTCATATGAAGTGGCTTGTAGACGTTCTCTTCCAGAAAAGCCTCGTACTTTTCACCCGACGCCTGTTCGACAACATAGCCAAGAAGTAGATAACCGGAATCAGAATAATGAAATCCTTGACCCGGCAGAAAGTCGAGCGGTTTATCTTTGAAACGCGCAACTGTGTCCAGCACTGGCGTCGGGAGCGGATCGTACCGGTCGTTGTCGGAGGATTCGGTGAAAGAATAGATTCCGGAGGAATGGGACAGCAGCTGATGAAGCGTTATCGGGCTCCACGGTCCCGGGCAGTCGCTGAGGTACTTGGAGATGGAATCATTGACGCTGAGTTTTCCCCTTTCCTGCAAGATTAGGATAGCCGCCGCTGTGAACTGCTTGGTGATCGACGCCAGGCGAAACTTAGTGTCAATAGTGTTAGGCACGTCGTGTTCGAGATTGGCCATTCCGTATGCTTGTGCGAACAGAATCTTTCCATCCCTTGCAATCAGGACGACGCCACTGAAATCGTGCGCTTGCCTGACGGTCTGCATGTACGCGTCGGCTCGGGCACTCAAGCTCTGGTCGCTAGAATGCTGCGAGACGGCTGTGTCGAGCTTTGGCTGGGATGTCCCTCGGAAAGTATCGACGGGGACTTGAGCTCGACCGAGTGCTGGTCACCACTAGCGTGACGAGTGCGATGTACTTGCTCACGATGGACCGCATCGAGGCACCTCCTATGCTTCACCTGAAAGACACCCGTCCCTCGCAGTAGAAATTCAATCACAGCCAAACTATGTCAACAAATTCAACTTGCAGTTGGGGCGCTGGACGGATGAGATTGAGGGGCAACTGTTGAAATCAAGGCGATTTCACTCACAATCTTGTCAATGAGGGCCATTGCGATTCTTAAACACTGGGTTGTGGCACGATTAGAGAGGATCTTTGGCTCGTGCCATCTTCCGCATCGCTCTCGGATGTGTCACAATCGCCTATGGAAGCCCAGCCGTGGATGGAACTCTGAGCGCGTCCGCTCCGGAATCGTCTCCCGCCGATTCAAGGAAATGGATAGGCCGGATCGTGATAGCCGTCCTCTTGGGCGAAGCGATCTGGGGATTCCTGGTGTCGATCACTAATAACCTCGCACTGCCCGCCATGGCCCGGGCCATGGGCGGAGATTCTCAGTCTCCCATGTACCTGGGCAAAGGCGACTTCAACGTCCAAGGCCTGTTCGCCTCGGTTCTGGAGCTTTGCTTCGCTGGGATCATGGCCGTTCTTTTGAATTCCTGGTCACAGAAGCGTGCTCGCGTTCCACGGAAACCCGTGCGCGTTACATCGGTTGAGGCACCACCCGTGCCGGTCGTTACGCCTCCTGCGCCTTCACCAGCAACTCCAGCAGCGGATACCGCAACCCAAGAAGCCGCGGCACCTGTGACTGTGCCATCGGCACCACAACCGCCGCCGTCCCTGCAGATCGCTAAACCGGCAAAGCCGAAGCCGCCGAAGGCGGTTTATTACAATATCGTCGGAGAACCTGTCGACACCGACGACGAGTAACAAGTAGGCGGGTCGTTAACTCATTCGTGCTCGCGAAGTCAAAACCCTAAAATCTCCCGCAACAAGGCTATCTTGCCAGTCCCCTCACTCCTGTCCCGCCTTCGCCCCCGGCAGCCGCTTCGCCAGAAACTTGATCTGCCCATTGTGATTCGACTCATGCTCGCAAACATGAAACCACTTGCAGTAATTATTCGTCGGCCCCCACGGAAAATCCTTGTCGACCGCCAGCAGCCAGCTATCATCCCGCTTCTTGAATTCCGTCAGGGAATGTTCACGCGTCTCGTGCAAAATGTTCAGGTAGTAGTCGAGGTTGTTGCCCTTGATCGCCTTGCGCGCCGGCTCGCCCAGTTCCATCGGGATGTCCCACTTCTTCTTCACCTCCGCCGGCCAACTGTCCCAGGCTTTTCCTTCGAAAGTGTGCATTCCGTAATAAGTCTCGGTGGCCGCCAGGTGCAGCAGCAACGCTCCAATCGTGTTGGCGTCCTTATCGAAAAGGTAGTCGAGATCTTTTTGCGACATGCCCTTCACCGAATGCAACACCGGCTCGCGCATCCAGGTCAGCATCGACACGATAGTTCCGATCTGCGGCGAATATCCCGGCTTCGGTCCAATGATGTTGATGCCGTCATCGCTCGCCCACGCAAGATTCGGCAAAAGCGCCAATCCCGAGATGCCGGTCGTGAGCGCTGCTGTGGATTTCAAAAAGTTTCTGCGGCTGGGTAAGGCGTCACAGAACGTCATGGTGATGTCCTTTCTTGTTGGTCAATCGGAAGAAAAGGTTTTGACCGCAAGGGAGTCGCGAAGCTTGCCAAGGAATCTTTGCGTCCTTCGCGTGATCTCGGCGATCTTTGCGGTTAAAGGCTTTTCGAGGAAAGCCCTGGCCGCAAGCCCACAAGAAGACCTGCGAAGGTCCCCAAGGAAAATTGCCCAACTACCCAATTACAAAATTACCAATCTTTTTCACTGCGTCATCCGGATCGCCTGCTGCCGTTCGGCATCGGTCATCTGGGCCCACACCATCTGAGCATTCTGTTTCAGTGGCCCATTCTCCGGATCCTTCCGCAACGCCAGCGCGAAGAACCGATACGCTGTAGGCAAGTCGCGCGACAAGCAATGTCCGGTCGCATAAAGGGCGCCCATGGTAATCATGGCCTTCGGATTCGCCTGATCAGCGGCAGGCTTCACGTAGCGCAAGCCCCGCGCGCAATCCTGCGGAACGCCTCGTCCGTACAGGTATCGCTCGCCCATCGCCACCGAATCCTCGGACTTCGTCGGAGGCAACGCCTTCGGGCTCGGCTTGGGTTTTGCTGCCTTTGGTGCCGGTGCAGGTGGCGCAGCCTCAGCCGGAGGAACGGCCGAAGGCGCAGGACTTGCCGCGGGCTGACTCGCAGCGGGCTGATCCGCTGCCGGCGCAGCCGGTGCCGTCGAGTCGCTGGGTGGCGTCGTGGTGTCGGCTGGGGCGTCCGCAGGTTTCGACTCCGCCGGAGGATGGTCGGCAGGAGCAGGCGATGTCGTGGGAGCACTGCCCGCAGGGGCCGTTGTTGCCGGCGCCGGCGCAGGCGCTGCTGCAGGATTATTCGCAGGCGGAGCCGGCTCAGGATTCGCGGGCGGCGTGCTGGGCTCGGCCGGTGCGGGTCGCCTGATCCGAGGGCGCAGGCGCCGGTTGCGCGGTTTGCGTCGGAGTCTTGGCGGCCAGCTTGGCGAGATTCAGAAAGGGAAGTCCGCCATTGCGCCACCGCAGGTATCCCAAACCCGCTACCAGCGCGAGCGCCACAATTCCAATCACCAGCCCTTTGTGAGAGCGAGGCTCGTCGTCTTCCAGCAGATAGTCCAGATTGCGCGATGGCCGGTCCGCTGGCGCACCCAGATTAAAGATCCCTCCCGTGTACGCCGGGGCGGGTGACGGTGGTTCGTGGCGCTCAGGTTCGGCAGCGCCGGAACTCTGCGCACGGGTGGGAGACTCTCGGAGGCGGTGCTTCCATGACCGTCTCGTCGAGCTCTTTTCCGCAATTCCCGCAAAAGCGATTACTGGTTGGATTTTCCGTACCGCAGTGTGGACAACGCACCGTATTTATCTCCCCCCAAAAGCGTGGTGTCCCAGACTCAACTCGTTATGATGACGTTCCATCATTATTATGACCTCACCCGACACCGACTACCATACCCTCTCAGATGCTAGGCCGCAGCCATAAGGTCGCAGGTGGCAGGTCTCAGGTCGACAGTTTGCGTCCTAGGCCTTGGCTCCAGGGTTTGAGTCCGGTGCATCTCGAATTCTCAAAAAGATCGGCGGTGAAAACCCCAGACGCGAAAAGTCCAGAAGGGAACCGAATGCCAGAGCCCAAAGCCCGACACCTCCACCCCCAAGTCCCGATTGCAGATAGCCGACCGCTCATAGCTGAGAACTGACAACCGACACCAACCACGCGACACCAGGCTCCTTTACACCCCAAGCGCTAACGTGTTACTCTTGACGACGTTACAGAGAAAAACTAAATACTCAGAAACAGGAGTGCATCAGGTTAGTGCTAGCCAGAGAGCAAAAAAAATCCCTCATTGAGACCTATGCGACGCATGCTACCGACACCGGTAGCCCCGAGGTCCAGATCGCTTTATTGAGCGAACGCATCGGTCATTTGACGGAGCACTTCAAGACGCACCAGAAAGACCACGGCTCGCGCCGCGGCCTGCTCATGCTCGTCAGCAAGCGTCGCCGCCTGCTCGACTACTTGAAACAGTACGATTCAGAGCGCTATAAGGGCGTCATCACGAAACTCGGCATCCGCAAGTAATTGCATGCTGAAGGCTTCGGCGTCGTAGTGTATCCGAAGCCCACTCGCCTTCGTCCCGCCGCCGAGTGCCGCTGGGCGATCTCAAGGAATTTTTGCCACGTGCGTTTTCCGGCCACCGCGTTCCTCGACTGGCATCCCCTCACTTGTACGCGCAGCTCTCCGGCACGCGTCGTTGCCCGCCTGTCCAGAAGGATGAATCATGAAACCAGAACCAACAGAAATTAGCGTAGAACTCTCCGGCGGTAAAAACCTTAAATTTGAAACCGGCAAACTCGCCAAACAAGCGCATGGCTCCGGCGTTGTGCGCATCGGCGACAATGTTGTGCTCGCCACTGCCGTCGCCAACCCCGATCCCCGCGAGGGCATCGACTTCTTTCCGCTTACGGTTGACTACCGCGAGTACACCTACGCCGGCGGACGCATTCCCGGCGGCTTCATCAAGCGCGAAGGTCGTCCCAGCGAGCGCGAAATTCTGACCAGCCGCATGATCGACCGGCCCATCCGTCCGCTCTTTGCCGACGGCTTCAAGTGCGAGACCCAGGTCATCGCTTTCGTGCTCTCCGCCGATACGGAAAACGATCCCGATGTCGCCGCCATCAACGCCGCCTCCTGCGCGCTGACCCTTTCCGACATTCCGTTTCACGGCCCCATCGGCGCCGTGCGCGTGGGCTACGTGGATGGCAAGTTCATCACCAACCCCACCTACTCCGAGATGCGCGACAGCCTGCTGAACATCATGGTAGTCGCCAGCGCCGACGCGATCGTGATGATCGAGTCCAGCGCCAAGGAAGTAAAAGAAGAGACGGTCGTCGACGCCATCGAGTTCGCGCACGGCGAGATCAAGAAAATCTGCGCGGCCATCGAAGAATTACGCGCGAAAGTCGGCCGGCCCAAACGTGCCGTAACGCCGCCCGAGTTCGATCAGAAATATTACGACGCCTTGAAAGCCAAGGTAGGCGCGCGCCTGATCGATGCGCTCGACACCAAGAAGCATCCCAAGGCCGAAAGCTACACCTTGGTCAAAGAAATCAAGAAAGAGCTGGAAGCAGCCATCCCCGACGACGACAACGCCGACGATGCCAAGAAAAAGCTCAAAGAATATTACGAAGCCCTTCGCGAGAAAATTTTCCGCGAGCAGGTGATCGAACAAAAACGCCGCCCCGATGCCAGAGCCTTCGACGAAATCCGCGACATCTGGATCGAAGTAGGCGTCCTGCCCAGAACCCACGGCAGCGCGATCTTCACCCGCGGCGAAACCCAGGCCCTCGTCACCACCACCCTGGGCACCAGCGACGACATGCAGCGCCTCGAGCACTTCGAAGGCGAAGCCAAAAAACGCTTCATGCTCCACTATAACTTTCCGCCGTTTTCTGTTGGAGAAGTTCAGTTTCTGCGCGGAGCGGGACGACGCGAAGTAGGCCACGGAGCCCTCGCCGAGCGCGCCGTTTCCGCCGTGCTGCCCTCCGAGGAGAAGTGGCCTTATGCGATGCGAGTCGTCTCTGACATTCTCGAGTCGAACGGGTCTTCTTCCATGGCTACGGTTTGCGGAGCGGCTTTGTCTTTGATGGATGCGGGCGTTCCTCTCAAGGCCCCGGTGGCCGGCGTGGCCATGGGTCTCGTGAAGGAAGGCGACAAGTACGCCGTTCTGACCGACATCGCTGGAGCCGAAGATCACTACGGCGATATGGACTTCAAGGTCGCTGGCACCCGCGACGGAATCACGGCCTTGCAAATGGATATCAAGGTCGCAGGCATCACTCCCCAGATCATGCGCGAGGCACTCGCCCAGGCACAGCGGGGACGCATGCACATCCTCGGCAAGATGGAAGAAGTTCTCGGTGCGCATCGCGAAACGGTTTCCTCGTTTGCTCCGCGCTTCTATACTTTGCAGATTCCAGTCGACAAGATTCGCGATCTCATTGGGCCCGGCGGCAAGATGATTCGCAGCATCATCGAGCAGACTGGCGTCAAGATCGACGTGGAAGACTCCGGCAAGGTCAATGTTTCTTCCAACGACCAGGCATCGGCCGCCAAGGCTCTGCAGATTATCGGAGACCTGACGGCTACCGCCGAAGTTGGAAAAACTTACCTCGGAACTGTGTCGCGCCTCGCCGATTTTGGAGCCTTCGTCGAGATCCTGCCCGGAACCGACGGCTTGCTGCACATTAGTGAAGTCGCCGAGCACCGCATCAAAGACATTCGTGACGAGTTGAAAGAAGGCGACCAGGTGCTGGTGAAAGTGCTGGCCGTGGAAGGCAACCGCATCCGCCTCTCGCGCAAGGCGATCTTGAAAGAACAGCGTGCGAAAATGGGTGGCGGGGAAGTGCCAGCCGAAGCGCCTGTACCTTCAATGACAATTGAAGGTGGCGGCGACTTCGCAGATGAACCTATCACTTCCGACGAGCCGAACTTCAATCGGGACGACGCGCCGCAAGGCGTGGCGGCGACGCACGATCGCGACCGGGATCGCGGGCCGCGTGGCGGTGGTGGAGGCGGCGGCGGTGGACGTCGTCGTGGTGGAGGCGGCGGTGGCGGCCGAGGTCGCGGACACAACGGACGGGGCGGGGGCGGCCACAGCGGCGGACGTCGCTGAGTCGCTGAACGCAAATCAGGTTAGGCACTTAAGGCCGCGGGTTATCGCGGCCTTTCTTATTTCGCTATCTCGAATCGCCCCGATACGCTAGCACGCCGACGAGCCCCGTACTAAGCGCTTGCCCTCCATTGACTTCCGAGGAGTCCGCACCTAAGATATGCGGGTCACCACGGGCGGCCTGCACATGGGGGAGGCTTGCCGGATGATCAGCCAAACCATTTCGCACTACAAGATCGTCGAGAAGCTCGGCGGTGGCGGGATGGGTGTTGTCTATAAGGCTACCGACACTCGGCTGCATCGCTTTGTCGCTCTGAAATTTCTTCCACCCGACCTCACTCAGGATGCACAGGCACTAGCCCGCTTTCAGCGCGAGGCGCGAGCGGCTTCGGCACTGAACCATCCCAACATCTGCACCATCTACGACATTGGCGAACAGGACGGCCAAGCCTTCATCGCCATGGAGTATCTGGAAGGGACGACCCTGAAGCATTTGATCCGGGGTACGCCCATCGACAATGAGCGCTTGCTGTCCCTGGCGATTGATATCGCCGATGCCCTGGATGCGGCGCACAGTGAGGGCATTGTGCATCGCGACATCAAGCCGGCGAATATTTTTGTGACCAAGCGCGGAACGGCAAAGATTCTCGATTTCGGTCTGGCCAAGCTGACGGTGGTCACCGACGGCGCCGGTAAGACGATGACCGTTGAAGCTACCGCCGTCGAAGAAACTGAGCACTTGACGCATCCGGGCTCCACCGTGGGAACAGCGGCCTATATGTCTCCCGAGCAGGCAAAGGGAAAACAGCTGGATGCGCGCACCGACTTGTTTTCCTTCGGAGCAGTTTTGTACGAGATGGCGACGGGGGCCTTGCCATTTCGCGGAGATACTTCGGCCACCATCTTTGATGGCATCCTGAACCGCCCGCCGCTGCGGCCTTTGCGGTTAAATCCGGACTTGCCTCCGAAACTGGAAGAGATCATCAGCAAGGCGCTGGAAAAGGATCGCGATCTGCGTTACCAGGTGGCTTCCGAGATGCGCGCCGATCTGCGGCGTCTGAAACGCGAGACCAGTTCCAGCGGCAGCGGTCAGGCGGCTTCAGGATTTGCGGCGGACGCGGCGCAGGGCGGGGCCACGCCTGCCGCCTCGACGGCCGTGCCTCCGCCATCGGCAGTGGGGTCGGGCTCGTCGTCGGCTGCGTTACCCAGCGACAGTTCCGCAGTGATCGCGGTCGTCAAGCAACATAAGTGGGTCGTGGCTGGAGTGGCCGTGGTGGCGCTGATGATTCTGGCCGTGGCCGGATACGGCGTGTATTCCATTTTCCACACGGCGCCGGCTCGTTTTCAAACCTTCAGCATCACGCAGGTGACCACTTCAGGGAAGGCAGCGCTGACGGCGATCTCGCCCGACGCACGCTACATCCTTACCGTGATCAACGAAAAGGGACTGCAGAGTCTTTGGCTGCGAAACCTGCCGACCTCGAGCGACACGCAGGTCATGGCGCCGTCGCCGGCTTCGTACAAGAGCCTGGCATTCTCGCCCGACGGCAACTATCTGTACTTCATCAAGGCGGTGGACGCGACCAACACGAATTTTGATCTCTATCGCGCTCCGGTTTTGGGGGGTACGGCCCAGACCGTTGCGCGGGGGATCGACAGCGACATTACATTTTCCCCCGACGGGCGGCGAATTGCATTCGCCCGCGCCAATGCTCCCGAGGCGGGGAAGTTCGCATTGATCACCGTCAATCTGGATGGCACAGACGAAAAGCTGGCGATGGCGGCGGCCCCGGCTTCGGACGTGCCTTCGTCCGTGGCGTGGTCGCCCGACGGGGGAGAAATTGCGTTCCGTCTCTTGCGGCCGGGAAAAGCGCTCGGAGGAATCGGCCTGCTCAACCTGGGCAGCAGCAAGAGCGATACGTTTGCCACCTTTGAGGACCGGGTGACAAGGGATTTCAAGTGGCTGCCCGACCGGGCGGGCCTGCTAGCGTTGTACTCGCAAAAGGGCCCCGATTATTTTCAGCGAGCGCAGATCGGATACATCCCGCAAGGAAACGGCGAGTTTCATCCGATCACGCGCGATACCAATAGCTACGCGACTTTAACCCTCTCCTCAGATGGAAAGACGTTGGCCACGGTCCAGACCAAGACCTCACAGAATCTGTACCTGCAGCGCTCCGGAACTGGGCAGCCCGCGGATTTAAGTACCGTGCTTCCCCAGGGGCAAGCGGTGAACTGGTTTGACTGGACGCAGGATGGAAACGTGGTGTTCACCGACTTCACCCGAATCTTGCGCACCGGAATCGGCCAAGCGGACCCCACCCGGCTCGTGGGGGATCCCAACGCCGCGATCGTGGAAGTGGCGGGATGCGGGAGTCATTCCCTGGCCTTCTCATGGGCGTTTCATGGGGGCATCAACTCGACCAACATCTGGCGGTCGAGTGCGGACGGGTCGAATCCCACGAAGTTGACCGATGGCAAGAATGATCGCGGGCCAGTATGCTCGACGGACGAGAAGTGGGTGTATTACTGGAACGTGGAACTGCAGCAGCTTTGGCGAGTCGCCTTGAATGGTACGCCGAAACCGGAACTGGTACCACGCAGCGTGGTGCCGCGGACGCTGCCGGCTGAAACTGCACTGAGTCTTTCACCGGACGGGAAACTTGTTGCCTACGTGATATCGACCGTAACCACACCGGAGGATCCCTATCCCCAATACAAAGTGGCGCTCCTTAATTTGCTATCGGCCGACGCGCCTCCCCAATTGTTGGATGCGGACGAACGGCTCTCGAGCGGGGGACTGAGCTTCAGCCCCGATGGCAAGGCCGTGGCTTATCCCATCCGGGAAAGTGGCGTGGATAATCTGTGGGTGCAACCCATCGATGGAACTCCCGGCAAACAGGTAACGTCGTTTACCGCGGAACAGATCTTCGCATTTCATTGGTCGCCCGATGGAAAGAGTCTGGGATTCTTGCGCGGGCATACCGATTCCGACGTCGTGCTGATTAAAGAGTCGGCGCAGTAGTTCAATCGTCCGTCATCCGCAACATCCAACCGGGTTTTTCCAGAAGAACGGAAGATGAAAGATTGGTCACCGATTTCGGTTGATCGCTTGAATAACTTAGAGTAGGTTTACACATCGTCGCCGGTGGATTCGAGTCGCCGGCTCCTGTCTTCTTCAATCCCCTAGGGATCCAAAAGAGTATTTCTGTCGTGCGAGTTAGACGTGTGAGGGCCCGCCTGCCCGGGACTGAACCGGGGAGCGTCGTCCCCTTGCTTCATTGTTGCCGGGCCCGATAGGAGGAAACCATGCAGTCTCCCAAGTTACTACCAGCCAGCGCCATGATTGCGAGCAGACTTGTTTCACGGACGAGCTGCATGCGGGTTGCACCGGTCATACTGGCAATCCTTGCGAGCGCAGGCATCGCGCGAGCGCAGCAAGCGACCGACGGAGCGGAGTCCGATCGGCAGACCATCCAGATGCTGCTGCGACGGGTGGAACAATTGGAGGCGCGAGTATCCCAACTGGAAGCGGCGAAGACGCCAGTGGCCGCCGCTGCGGGGTCGGGGGAGACGTCTGGGCAAACGGCCGCGACGCCGGCGCCGCCTGAGAGTGAGCCTGAGGGGAAGTCGGCGCATGGCATGGCGGAAAGGATGGATACCAGCAACACGCTGATGCGCATTCGTGGATTCGGCGACGTTACGTTTCACGGAGGCGATCGCAAGGGAGACACGACCTCGTTCACGCTAGGCCAGCTCAACCTGTTTGTGACCTCGGACATTTCCGAGCGCTTCAAGCTGCTGAGCGAGATTGTCTTCGAGGCCGATTCTCGCAACGCAATGGGCGTAGATGTTGAGCGGCTCCTGCTGCAGTACTCTCCCAACGACCTATCTGAACATCGCGGTGGGGCGGTATCACACGGCGATCGGGTACTACAACACGGCCTACCATCACAGCACCTGGCTGCAGACGGCAACCGGCCGGCCTTTCCTGTTTCAGTTCGAGGATAACGGCGGAATTCTTCCGATCCACAACGTGGGCGTATCGGCGTCGGGCTTACTTCCGTCGGGCAAGCTGCAATTGCACTACGTGGCAGAGGTGGGCAACGGACGCGCGTCGCGATCGCCCCTGGACGAAGCGGTGCAGAACGTAGTCGACGAGAACAATACCAAATCGGTGAACTTCGGGATATTCGCCACGCCCGATGCGATCCGCGGATTGCAGGTGGGATTCTCCGTCTATCATGACCGGCTGCAGCCGGCCAATGCGCCTCGGATCGGCGAGACGATTTTTGCAGCCCACGCGGTGATGGTGCGGCCCGAATTTCGAGTGGCTGAACGAGGTCCTCGATATTCGGCACGCGCCCGATGGTTCGGCCCGCGTCTTTAACACGCCTGGGTTCTACTCGCAGGTGTCGAAACGCTTCGGATCGTATCGACCGTATTTCCGCTATCAATACGTTAATGGTTCGGACTCCGAGCCGGTCTTTCCAGATGTGGGGCTGCGGCAGGGGCCGTCGGCGGGGCTGCGCTTTGATGCCAGCGAATCGGTGGCGTTGAAGTTGCAGTATGATCGCACGTTGCTTCGGCATGGGGATGCCTATAATTCGCTGGCACTGCAAATGGGATTTACGTTTTAGTGCGCAGGTCTCGGGTGGCAGGTGTCAGGTCTAAGAATTCGATGGTCGACCTCAGGACAGGGGTCCAATCGTGAAGAGTAACAGTCACGGGATGGAGGCAATGCGGCGCGTGAGCGGGCTGGCGGTCTTCTTGATCGCCACGGTATTGCTGCGCGGGAATGTCTCGAATGGGGCCGCCGGCGGCGCTCTGGCTGTTCCTGCTGCGGCGCCCGGCGCGGAACAGAGCCTCGCGATTATCGTGAACCAGTCGAACACGGTAGAGAATTTTTCGATGGCGGAGTTACGCAAAATCTTCTTGGGCGAGCGCAGTCATTGGCCGAACGGACGACGCATCACGCTGGTAATGATGGATCCGGCACAACCGGAGCGAAAAGTGATCCTTCGCGAAGTTTATGGAATGAACGAAAAAGATTTGAACCAGCATTTTATTCAGGGCGTGTTTACCGGAGCCGTGTTTGTTTCCCCGAAAACGCTGGGAACGCCCTCTGAAGTGCTGAAGTTTGTATTTAACGTGCCCGGGGCAATCGGATATTTGCGAGCAGGCGATGTGGATGGGTCAGTAAAAGTATTGCGCGTGGACGGACACTTGCCCGACGACAAAGACTACAAACTGCGAATGCAGGCACGGGCGGGAAAACCGTAGTCTCTTTTCCCCACCTCATTCCGACTACTCATCCCGAACACTCGTCCCAACACTCAAGATTCTGTCATCCCGAGCGTAGTGAGGCGCCAGCCGAACGCAGTCGAGGGACCTTGCGTTTCCCGGAGTTATCCATTTCAACTCCTTCGCGCCCAACTCCAGGTGGCTCGAAAGAGTTTGGGAGGCTGACCTGTTGCTTCCGATGTGGGGAGCATCGGAAGGCGGCCTGAAAGTTCGCAGGGCCCGGAGGTCAGTCCTCCCATAAATCATGGCAGGCGCGCAACGAGTTCGCTGGCGCTGTGTACTTTCTTCTGCTCTATTTCTACTGCATGGAACTGGAGGCCTGGGAGAAGACCGTATTTGCATTGGAACCGATCAGACGCACTGTCCCGACTACTAGCACGAGGATTACCGCCAGCATCACGGCATACTCGGCGATGTCTTGACCTTGCTCGTCGGACCAGAGCGTCGACCAGAGCGTAGAAAGGGGGAGAGACATATTGGCACCATCCTGTGGATTGAAATGCGGACGTCCCACTATGCCGGAATGGGGTCACGGGGAATAGATGACTAAAGTAATGTACCTGTAGGTGACCTGTTTCCCACTCAGTAAATACCCGGTAACAGCTCTAAGATGACCTGGTTTTCTGGGGCGTTAGGGCCATGACCCTGACGGTCGCTACGCGTCGGAGCACGGGAAATGTCCGAATCAGCCAGGCATCCAAGGTCAACCATGCGCGTCCTCGGCACAGTGTTTTGGACAATCGCTGGACCAACGCGATGCAGGGCAGCCGGAATGCCCGGTCGGCCGTGACTTCGAATCCCTGAACAAATTCAAGCAGCTCGGTCTCCGTCAGAGGGTGTTCGTATTCAGAAATGTCGTCCCGGCTCGGAAGAATACGGCGAAGGTGGTTCAGGACAGGAGAGAATCGGGTCGGCTCCTTGATTACAAGCAAACCACCAGGTCTCAGAATACGAAGAATCTCCTGTTTGGCTCGACCAAGTTCCAGGTGGTGCAGGATGGCTGCACACAAGACCACGTCGGCAACGCCTTCCGGCAGGTTGGTCTCATAAGCAGAGGCGACGCACAAATCAGCGCGCAGAGCGGCTTCCGCAAGGCGTGCGCGCGCCAGTTCGATCAGTTCCGGAGACAGGTCGATGCCAATCACCTGGGCGCCTCGCTGGATTAGCGGAATCAGGTTTTTTCCGCTACCACAGCCGAGGTCGACCACAGTTTTCCCCGACAGGTCGCCCAGCACAAAGAACGCATATTCGAGGGGAAAGGGTGTGTTCGAAGCAGGAGCAAGACATCGCTAAATTTCGTTCTGATCGGAACCACGATGAGTCCCGCGGGCTGCCTCTTGTTGACTGCGCCTTACCTCCGCCAGTTCTCTCTGGTCCACCTGCAAACCTCTGGACTAGGTGGGTAACCCAACGTTATCGCGGATATAGTACCTCAATATTGACTGGAATCGATGCGCACCCGCGGCGAGATAATCCCGGCCATCGTCAGTCCTCACCCAGTTCCCGCAGGCCGCCGGGGGACTTTCATGCTTCCCGGCCAAAGGGTGCCGGGGCAAGGTTCTGCCAGCATCTCGACAAATTCATTGAGGTAAGGGGAACAGGCCTGGCCGCGCAAGGTCGCGGCATACCAGGTACGTCGTAGTCCACGCGCAGTAAAGGGACGAGCCACAAGGCGACCTGCCTTAAGGTGAGGGGCGAGTGCCCAGCGCGCCAGCAAGGCCACCCCGAGACCCGCGGCAACCATTTCAATCATCGCTTCCGTGAGAGGCATCTCGAGGATCCCTTTGGGTTCGATGCCGCCAGGAATCAGGAATTTCTGCAACAACGTGCTGTCCTCGCGCGGCGGATAGATGATCACCGTCTCGCTGGCGAGATCCCGCGGCCGCACATAGCGAGAATGGGCGAGCGGGTGGTCGGGCGCCATCACAATCACCATTTCGTCATCGCAAATCGGGAACAGCACAAGGTTCCTCAGTTTCGGCGGCACGCTCACGATCGCCACGTCGAGTTTCCCGGCCAGCAGGGTGTCGATCGCCTTATGAGTGGAATCAGCATCGATAGAAACTTCAACCTTGGGAAACTTCTTGTGAAAGCGTTTCAACAGCGGGGGCAGCCAGTGATAGCAGGTGTAACACTCGGTGGTGAGCCGAATCAGCCCGGCAGCATTTCCATTCAGATTGCCGACTCTTTCTTCCGCGCGACCTAATTCCTCGAGCGCCCGACGACCGGCCGCGAGCAAGTGATCGCCCGCGGGTGTAAGCACCATTTTCTTTCCCAGCCGCAGGAACAACCGGGTCTCCAGACGCTGTTCAGCATCGCGCAACTGGTGACTCAGCGCCGACTGGGTAGTGTGCAGGCGCTTGGCGGCCGCAGTGACACCACCTTCCTCGGCAATCGCATCCAGCAACCGCAGGTGTCGAATCTCCAATTTCACATTCATAAATCACTTTGCCCACAAGAACCGGATATCAAGCCTTCCTGCTTTGCCGTACGGTAGTCGCAAGCCGGTTGAATGATGAGAGTAACTCATGGATGCGATGAAAACAAACAATAAGTCTCATGCATGAGTGAAACGTCCAATCGGCATGGATCTCGCGATCCAGGGAGGATGGGATGAAAAAGCGCGTGTTGTCTCTGTTGTTGAGTGTCAGTGTCTGGGTGCCATTGTGCGTCATCGGGGCCCAGGCCCAGTATTCGCTCGAGGATTATCAAAGTGGACGTTCCCTTCGAATTCCATGTGCAAGGCAAGCCCTACCCGGCCGGCTCGTATGTCATTCGCCAGGAAGGAGGCTTTCTCTATTTGCGCGAACAACAATGGGCGCTCGTTGACCGTCCTTACGGCAACTCCGTCGCTAAGTCAGGATCCGGCGCCCAGCATCGAAACTGGTGTTCTTCCGTTACCACGAAATGTACCTGCTGACCGGGATTATCTGGGAAGGAGCTAAAACTGGCGCGGAACTGATTCGCAAGGGACGCGAAGAGGAAGTTGCGCGGCGGATCACGCCCTACAAGGTGGAACGCGCCGAAGCCAGCACCAGACCGTAAACCACAAATCACGAAGTTCAGGGGGACTCGCTATGAACAACGGGAACGGTGAAAGCAAGATTCAAGGAACGGATCCGAATGTGCTCGAAGTGCTGCGGGCGGCGCGGCTTGAACTGGAGACGCTCCTGCGACGCCGAGCGGAAATTACAAAACAGATCGGCACCGTGAAGCAGGCGATGATCGGACTCGCCAGCGTCTTCGGAGGTCCCACGCTGCAGGATGCCGTGCTCGACCTGATGGATCACAGAACTACCAACCGGCAGTCCGGATTCACCCGCGCCTGTCGATACCTGCTGACCGAGGCGAACCGGCCGCTGAATTCGAGCGAGATGTGTGAGGAACTGCGCAAGAAGTTTCCCGAGGTGGCTTCACGTCATAAAGACCCGACCGCCTCGGTGACGACTGTCTTGAATCGGCTGGTCGCATATGGAGAAGCGGTGCCCTCGAAAGACAGCCAGGGACGCAGGGCGTGGCAGTGGGTGGCCGATGAGAAATGGGTCAGCGTTCCGCCCATTCCAAACACAGGGTCGCAGAGGATGGAGATGGAAAACTAACCAGACTCTCAGAGCCCGAAGCCCAAAGCGTCATTTAGACTGCACTTCCACCGGCTCCACCAATTTCACCGGCCGATCGGATCCGGCAGGGACGACAATGGTCTGGCCGTGGACGGCGTAACTAGAGATCACCGATGGTTGTGACCAGTCGAGGTCCCAGCCATCGGCGATCGCAATTGCTGTGTACGTGCCGGGAATCACGCCCTGTAAAGTGAAGCTTCCATCGAGATCACTTTGATCGCGGCGGAATAAATCACGACCCGCTCCGGGATGCTTAGGCACCAGCACTACCATGGCTCCTGAAGCAGGCTTTCCGTCCTGCTTGGCAAATCCTTCGACTCGCGCACTTCCGCTCACCACGAAGACCTCCACTGCTAAAGCTGTTCCCGGAGATACTTTCAGCGTACTTCCGGAGGTGACGTGTCCCCCAGAAGATGTGCGGACGACCGAGTACGCACGGTTGGGCGCGACGACCGATAACTCGTAGGTGCCGGGAGGCACCTCAGAGAGATTCACCTCCCCCTGTGTGCCTACCTGCTGGAAGCCTATGCCTCTGCCTCGGCGATCGAGAAGACCCAGAATCAGTTGATCGGGGACCGAAGCGCCGTCCGGCAAGTGCACGGTGGCGGTGATACTGCCCATCGCTTCGCCCGCAGACGCGTCGAGTTCCTGGTGATCTTGCGAGAGGTCCACTTCACTGACCTGTGTACCTTGTGGTCCGCTCACCCGAACGGAGTATTTTCCGGGTGCCGTCGCAATCTCGAAAACACCCGGTGCGGTCATCTGGGTCTCCGAGCTTTGCTGGAATTCCATCTCATCGAATACCCGTTTTTGAATATTCGGGGTCGGGAACCCGTTTCCCTCGCCTTGACCGGAGTGAAAGAACACGTGAAGCGCGGGCACCGGCACAAGCCGCAGTTCCAGTTCGTGGCGGTCGCCGCCCCGTATGGGGATGGGAGTGGCATCTTCGGACTCGGTAGCGCCCGCGTAGTAAGTCACGGGATACACCACATCGAGCGAGCGGTCGACGAGCACGGTGGGTGCGCCTTCCTGCTGCAGCGATGGAGGATGGACCGCGTACCAGGGGCGAGCCGAGACCGAAAGAAAATAGGTGCCGGAATCGAGCGAAGCAAATTCGTAGGCTCCCTGATCGTCGCTCGCGTCATTTTGAAACCGCTGAATGCGACTGATTCCGGTACTGTGGTCTTCCTTCCATAGAGTCACGCCAGCCTGGCGGATGGGATCCCCGTTTTCATCGAGCACTCTGCCATACAGAATCGCAGTCGGAGCCAATTGCAGGACCAGACCTTCGGTATCGACGCCCGCGCCCGTGACGATGGCAGTAGAGAACTGTTCATGCTCGTTGTAGTTGGCGCTGATATACCCGCGTTTGGCGCCGCGCAAAGCATATTTACCAGCAGGCACGTGGAACTCAAAGCTCCCGTCATCAGTAGTAAGCACGGACTGCGTGTTCTTCGGATTCTTCACATCCGTGAGGAAGACCCGAGCCTGCGCAAGGTGGGCGCCTCCTTTCGAACTGACGACGATTCCGGCGATGCGGTAGCCAGGCGCCCCTTCGGTATTTTGCGCGGCGTGCACCGACGCAGCCAGCAGGACAAATGCGACAACGGCGATGTTCGAGAAAGTGCGAAAGAATGCCAGAACGCGTTCCGCTTTGAAGAGCCGGGCTGTATTGAAAGACCCCAGTGCTTTGAAAGGGCGCGGCTTCAGCTGCGCCGTAAACCTCCGGCTCAAAGGCGGCTTTAGCCGCTGAGGTTCACGGTCGAAAGCGAGCCCACTCCTCCGGCAAGAACTGAAGCCTAAGATCCCTCCCATCACTCGTCCCCCGAGATCACCTGCAAACGCACACTCTCTTTCTGTCCGGAAACTAAGCGGATCACTTGCCCCTTGCTTTCAAAGGCGCCCATGGCTTCACTGTCGCGGTACTCCAGTTCCGGCTGCTGACGATCGAAAGCCAACACTCGATACGCTCCGGGCGGGACTTGCTGAAGGTCGAACTTACCATTCGACATGACTGGAGCCTCCCGGAATTGCCCTGTGCTGTCGGCGAGCGGAATAAGGTACACGAAGGCAGGCACGCGAGCCGACAAGCCGGCAATCCCGAAACTCGAGGTGGACGCCGTCGACTCGTCAGTGTTGCCGCCGATTCCGTCAATCGAGCCGTCGATTTCGGCTCCGTCGTCGCGCAGCGTTACATCCACCGCGAGGTTCGCGCCCGAACCCACCGGAAGTGGACGTCGAAGCAGATCAAGATCGCCGGAGGTAACGGAAGCAGCAAACCCACGCGTGGAGTCGATGCGCACCCAATAGCGACCCGGGACCAAGTTTTCAAACACCAGGCTGTCGTCTTTGGGCCCGGTGGGCGGACGCAGTTGAGCAGTGTCATTGTCTTGCTGGAACTCACCCTCGCGCTCAAGCCTAACGTTCAAATTCGATCGTCTCCATCCGACCTGGCCTGGTGCCACCGGACCTGTGTTTTCGGATGAAGCGTTGGTGTCGGCGTCCGGCTTGAAATCCAGCCGCGCATTGATCCGGACCGAGCTCAATGGAGAGAGCGCGAGCGCGGGTCCTTCCACAGCGGCTCCCTTGACGGTGAGGGTGGAGGATCCAGTGCCGGAACTCGGCCCCACACTGGTAGCTTCGATGACGTAGTTGCCGTTGGGCAGCGAGCCCTCAATCTTCTGATTACGAGGGTCATAGCCGAGCGTGAATCCCGGTCCTTTGCGCCCCTGCACGGAGACACTAATCGTGAGCTGCGTCTCGGAGGATGCGTTGGCGACCGGCACTTTCACGGGATAATAAGGTTGCCGCACCGGAGAAAGCTCTGCTTGGAAAGTCGTGCCAGGAGTGAGCTGGATCGGAGCGGCTGTTTCGAAATCGCTGGCGTTGGGAAAATATAGCGGCGGATAGCCATAGAAGGGCCCACGCGGATCGAACGTGAGCGGGTCTCGATCCATCTGTTCACGCGTGAAAAGCTTATAGGTTCCGGGTGCGAGACCGGCAAAACGAAATTCGCCATTGGACCGGGCGACCAGGGAATCCGATGGGACCCAGCGCGCCCTGCCTTCCGTGACCATGCGACGATACAGATCCACCTGAATCCGGTCGCCTGGGTTGGAGTTGGACAGAACCACGTGGCCCACAATAAGCGCTTCCGGGACGAGGGTCAGGGTGAGTTCGTTGCCGCTGAACAATTGCGGCTGCGTCCCAAAACGGTTGTCGGGATTCAGATAACCAGGTTTGCGAGCCATCAGGACATAGTTGAGCGCGAGCGCCATGGACACTCGGGCCGAGCTGATGGCCTGCTCCTCGGCCGAATTGGCTGCCGGGTCATTGGACGTTTGCGGAAGTGCAAATTCGAAATGTCCTTGATCGTCGGTAAGCGCGGCCAGTCGATTGTCGGGAGAAAACACCAACGCTTTGCTCACAGGTTCACGGGTGACACTGTTAATCACCACACCGCGAATGGTGATTCGGGAGGGATCGATAGAGGCAGAGTCCTGGGCCTGAGCCGGGAGCAACGTCGCCAGAAGCAGGAGGGCAGTGGTCAAGAAGGGAAGTCGTTTTCCGCGATCGGGCGACTGCGACGACGGTGGCCACTCTTCAAAGAAAACTCCGGCTCGTGCGGAAGCTTAGAACAATGCAACCCATCGATTCAACCAGTTGGATGCGGGATGCTGGATGGGTGACATTCCACCCAACAAAAAATTGATGCGCCAGAATTCGTTGTCCGAAGGGCACTGGACGGATGTAGGGCGTCCGTGAGGCCTATCTTCCTAAGGAGCAAGCCCGCAAGAGATTAGCGATGAAGGAACGAGAAAGAGAACCGCAGCTCCCCGCCCCGGAGGGGAGACCGAACCTGGCCTAGCGCTTAGGCGCTGGGAAAGGCGAGAATAAAAAGACCAAGTCCCGGGGACGGCCGATCGGCAAGCGCGGTTTCAGCCGCGCACCTCTTCACCGCGGCCCCGCAAGCATTCGCGCTCCCCAGACGGCTGCAATCCCCATGGCGGCGAGGAACGCCACTCCAATCAACCGCCCAGACGTCGTGCTCTTGCTCCAGCCCTGGAGCACCGCCATCAGTCAAACCAAAAACAGCACGATCGCGCCCGAAGCAAAGAACCTTCGTCCACATAAATCACTCCTACCACATACCTTCCCATCGAAACCGTCCCGCCAAATAGGACGTCAATCACACCGCTCGGTGACTCCCGGCAACCTGCAATCTCTCGTACGTCAACCTCAAGAGTGACCCAAACCGTGTCATCCTGAGCGAAGTGAGGCGCCCAGCCGAACGTGGTCGAAGGACCCCGCATCTGTCTGGAACATCCCCGGCCGTACAACATTTTCACAACAGGGGTCTTGACACGAAGCACGGCAGTCGTGCAGCGACCGCATAAAGGCCCCGACGTGGGCCCGGGTGTGCGGGCAGAACGAAATGATCGCCCCTTCGACGACCGTAGATTTTCTCGCCCGCATAGGCATCGCACGCCATAGAATGAGTCCCGTCAATCCCCGCCCATGCACGCAACATTAAAGCGCAAGCTCTTCGCTCGCCTCTCGATTCCCGCCGGCAACTGCCTGCAGGCCGCCGGAATACTGGCCGCTTGTCTGGCGCTGCGCCTGGCGCAGTCTGCACAGAAGCCAACTCTCGCGATCACCGCCATGGTGGCGGCCTGGGTCCTCCTTTATTTTTTCGCGCACGGCATCGCCCATTGGCTGGTGGGGCGTGCACTGGGCATTCGCTTCCTCTTCTATACGGTGGGTGGAACCGGTAACCCCGAGGCCTATCCGCCCGGCCTGCGCTGGATCTTCGAACATCTGCCATTTTTCGGCGTGCAGACGGAAAAACTATCGATGCAGAACGCGAGTCCCATGGCGCGCGCCCTCATGTGGTCCGCAGGCGTGACCAGCTCCGCCGTGGTCCCCACCCTGAGTTCGTTTCTGGCATGGCGCTCGCACGTTCCCGGGAGCGGCCCGGTTCTTCTGTTTGCCATCATTTGGGGTCTGGCGACCCTAGCCAGCAACTGGACCAGTCGCACCGGCGACTACTCGAAGGCAAGACGCGCTCTCGGCAAGCCATAAACGCCGGTCAAATGGCGATATTCACCAACTATCCAACAGAGGGTTCCACTGACTCCAAGAATTGTTTGGGCCATATCTTTATATTCCTTGACACGTATATACGCGTTAGGGTATACGAAGAGAGTGCAATCTGCCTTCGAAATCATCGCCGAGCCGAATCGCCGCGCGATCCTGAGCCTCCTGGTCTCGTCCCAACAATCGGTGGGAGAGATCGAGCGTGAACTTCGTATGCCGCAGCCGACGGTGTCCAAGCACCTGCGCGTGCTGCGCGACGCCGGTTTTGTGGAGTCCACGGTGGACGCACAGCGCCGTCTCTACCGTCTGAAACCCGAACCATTTCAGGAGATGGAGGCCTGGCTGTCTCAGTTCCGCCGGTTCTGGTCGACTCACGTGGATGCTCTCGAACGGTACCTCGACCGCATGGGGCCATCGAGAGAGGATCAGGCAACCCCAACGAAAAAAAAGACAACAGGAGAAACCGACCCAGCCCAAACGAGGCCGTGACAAAGGAGAAACGAAATGAAAATCAAAGTGACCAGCTTATACGTCGACAACCAGGACACCGCCCTGCGCTTCTATACGGAGGTACTGGGCTTTGCCAAGAAGACCGATTTCAGTCAGGGCCCATATCGCTGGCTGACCGTGGCCTCGCCCGAGGAGCCGGACGGCACCGAGCTGCAGCTGGCGCTCAACAACAACCCGGCAGCCAAAGCTTATCAGCAGGCGATCTTCCAACAGGGCCAGCCCGCGGCCATGTTCTACACCGACGACGTCAAAGGCGACTACGAGCGGATCAAGGCTCGCGGCGCCGAGTTCACCATGCCGCCCACCGACGTGACCGGATCGACTATTGCGATGTTGAAAGACACCTGCGGCAACCTTATTCAGCTCACCCAGCTGGCACGCTGGTGACGCTAAGGAGAAGAAGATGATCGATCGTGCACAGTACACCCCGGGTCCGGCCAGCGGAGCGCAGATCCGAAAGGACCGGGGACAAAACGGGGAAGAGAAGTGGACGCTCATTCTCGTCCGCGAACTGCGCCACTCGCCGGAAAAAGTCTGGCAAGCGATAACCGACCCGGCGCATCTGCGCGAGTGGGCGCCCTTCGACGCCGATGGGAGCCTGGGCACGGTTGGAAACACCGTGAACCTCACCACCGTGGGAGCGCCCGCGCCGCGCATTACCGAAACGACCGTGACGCGAGCCGACGCTCCCGAGGTGCTTGAGTACAAGTGGGGCGGCTTCGATATGCGGTGGGAACTCGAAGCCCTCGGTGGCGGCACGCGCCTGACGCTGTGGACCAACATCGGTCACCGCTTCATCGCAATGGGCGCTGCCGGGTGGCACATCTGCTTCGATGTTCTGGATCGCCTTCTCAGCGGAACTCCCATCGGCCGCATCGTCGGCCCCGAGGCCATGAAGTTCGAGCTGGCAGCGACTGAACGCCGAGTACGCCAAGCAGTTCGGTATCGAGTCGCCCAACTGGCCGCCTCAGGCGGATCGAAAGTCGTGAAATCGAGGTGGATCGCAAAACAATGCACACACCATCTAAGAGCAACAAAAAAGACTTGTCATCCGAGCAACGCGAAGAACTAGCTCAGAGCGTTGAAAGCCCGTTTTGACAAAAACATGAACCGCCATCAAGGTCTTGAATGGGCGAAAGTACAAGCAAAGCTGGAAGCGAACGCTGAAAAACTGTGGTCACTCCATGAAATGGAAAGAACTGACGGTGAACCGGACGTTGTTGGTCATGACAAAAAGACGGACGAATACATTTTTCATGATTGTTCAGCGGAAAGTCCTAAAGGCCGCAGAAGCGTTTGCTACGACCGTGAAGCGCTGGATTCAAGGAAGGAACATAAACCAACAGACAATGCCATGGATATGGCAGCTGCCATGGGCATCGAGCTTTTAACGGAAGAACAGTATCGAGAGCTGCAGAAACTTGGAGAAGTTCGATACGAAAACGTCGAGCTGGGTGAAAACCCCTTCTGCGATCAGAAAACTCGGCGGCGCGCTCTTTTGTGATCGCCGCTACGACACTGTTTTCGTGTATCACAACGGTGCGGAGTCTTACTATGCCGCCCGGGGGTTCCGTGGCTCGCTAAGGGTCTAGCGAGAAGAATCTCGTGAGTTCTAACACGTCGGCGGCCTAGGGTCGCCGATCACTGGAGCACAAATTCATCATGAAACCTGCCACCCAACGTACGATTTTTCGCTGGATTCACATCGTCTTTGCTATTCCGATACTCGGTTACATCTATAGTCCGTTTGAAAAACTTCCAGATTACGCCGGCCCAACTCGGTATGTCTTCCTTCCTGTAATGGTCCTTACGGGATTGTGGATGTGGAAAGGCCATGTAGTTCGACGACTTTTTTCGAAAGACCAGCCCAACAAGACGCTGTAGAAAACCCCTAGCCCGGGTGGCCGGAAGCGTGGGAATATCGTTCACCGGGGTCACCCATTGCAAGAAATCGCCGGAGTACGCCCTTCGCTTTAGAATGGCGAGTCAGCCCCCGGAGGTGACGAATGAAGATGAAAAAGTATGCCAGCTTTGACGACTACCTAGACGACCAGCCGCCCAAGAGCCGCACGATCATCCGCGCGCTGCGCCGGTTTGTGAAGCGTGTGGAGCCCGGACTCGAAGAGGCGGTGAAGTGGGGCAACGGCTGCTGGGTGAAGGGGAAAGTGCCCGTCTCCTATGTGTACTCGGCGCCCGACCACGTCCAGTTTGGCTTTGTACGCGGCTCCGCGCTAAAGGACCCACGGGGTCTTCTCGAAGGCAATGGCCAGTACGTCCGGCACGTCAAGGTGCGCAAGCCCTCCGACATCGACGAGGACGTGTTCAAAGCGTTCATGCGGCAAGCGGCACGCTGATCGCATCGTAGCCGAACTCATCCGCAAAGAACTCGAAGAGATCGGCCATCCGCCCCAACTCTGTCATGCCGACCGAAGTGGAGAGCGTGCCCTGAGCGCAGTCGAAGGGGACCTTGGGTTTGCCTGGGATGCCTCCCAATGGCAGAGAATAAGGGGAGAGGCGGGACGTACCCGGTCTTGCGGAACCCGCTTGAAGAGAAAATCCCGTGTGTCCCCGAGTTTCCCGAGTCTGTGACGTGTGAACGTCCCCACCCAAGCCAAAACCCTGCTTGAGTGGGCCACCTGTGAATCTTCACCGAGACGTCGAGTGGGTCCTGACGGGTGGCGGGCTCACGGCCCGCTGCGCTGAGCGTCGTCCCTACGGGACTGGTGTTGGTGGGGCAAGTTTACCCCGGACTTACGTCCGGGGCTATCTTCTGCCAGTGGCGGCGGGGACGCGGGGTGGCCCATTCAAGCCCGCTTTTGGCTTGAGTGGGGGGCAGTTCTACTGCTGGACAAAGTGTTCCCGCCGCTCGTTCGTCCTCCGGACGTTCGCACAAACCTGCCTTCACCGTATTGCGATGCATGTAGCGCAGCTACTCCACAAACTGCGGATAATTTCGAATGCTGAAATCGTAATACCGCTTCTGCCAGAAATGCTCGGGTGCCCCATTCAAGCCTGCCTTTGGCTCGACTGGGAGACTGCCTATCAATCGCCGCGCTACTCCCTGCTTCAACGACTTCAGCGCATCGGCCAGCGTATCCCGTTGTGGTTCGCTGAGCAGGAGGTGAACATGCTCCGGCATGACGACGTACCCGTAAACGTGAAGTCTGAACCTGCACCGCACGCTCCAAGGCTGACTCGAAGATTCGTCGGCTTGCGTCCGTGGTAAACGACCGGTGGCGGTCGTAGCAGCAGAAGGTGACGAAATGACTCTGCCCGCTGTGGTGAAAACGCGTTAGTCCCCATGGCATGAGGACAATCTGGCTTTGTTCGCCGGACTAAGTCTGTGACATGTGAACATCCCCACTCAAGCCAAAACCGGGCTTGAGTGGGCCACCCGCCCCTATCCTGCACGGCAGGCAGCCTCTATCGTGGTTTTGGCAGCATTCAAGGTTGCCTGGGTCTCGCGGGCGATCTTACTTTTTGCGATTAAGTTGAGGAGCTTGGCTTTCAGGGTTGTCGTCGAGTAATAGTGGCTGATTTCCACCTTGGTTGATCGATGGCCGAGCCCTTGGAACGTCGTTTCCACCCTGTAATCGCTGAGAATCTTGCTGATCCCGAATGTGTCCTCCGGCAACACAGTGACGATCTTCTGCAGCGGGATAATTTCGATGTCCTTCTCGATGCACGTGTGCTTCCCGCCCGAAAGATGACATTGATAGGACGCGCCTGCTTCGCGGAAGGTCTTGCCAGAAAGAAGATCAACCTTGACCACGCGAGGATGGAACTCCGGGATCTTCGTGAGATCCATGCTGAACGACCACACCGCTTCCAAAGGCGCATTGATGATGACTTCCTGCTTGGATCGGAACGGTGGCGGCAAATCTTGCCTCCAAATTATTGGCTGAGCTTTTCGTTTGAAGTCACGGCAAACGCGTACTAGTTCGGTCCCCACAAATAGCGCGGCACTATTTTCATGCAGCCGGGCGGCCCACACAAGCGGCGATTCCCCACCTCGCGAACAGGATGCTGTTGAACGGGGCGGTGTCTAGCAGGTTCCTTCGAAAACCGCGAAGGGCGGGAGCCATCGTTGGGGTAGTTTCGGGAAAACTTGGAGGAAGGTGGGCCCGGCATCACCACACAATCTATCTTCAATTCGGAATCGCACGCCGTTTGCTGACCGTACTCAATTGCAAACTACGCATTTGAACGGGGCACCCAGGCGCTTTTCGCTGTCGCCGCACGTGCCGCGGGACTGCGAACTCTATCTTTCTTTGGGCGATTTGCTGGCCGTCGGGTTCGTCGACTGACTGGCTCTCGCAGAGCTCTGGATTGAGGACAGCAGAACGTCTGGATCGAGCGCGCCCGGCGCCCCGGCGGAAGACATCCGACACTCGTGACCGTTGATTCTTCTCGTCATGGTGTACGCGATCATGAGGATTTGGCGCAGCCGCTTGTCGCATTCTGAGCCCGGCTCCGCGTGTTCCAGTATCAGTTCGGAGTGGCCGGCGATCGCTGCCAAAGCGTTGTTGAGTTCATGGGCCAAGGAGCACAGTCTGTCTCGCATCGCTTGGTCCAGCAGACCGTTTGATTGTCCCACGTGCTGGCCTCCCTCAGGCCCGTGGCTAGCGTACCTTGTCGCCGAGGTATGTGATCCAGGTCACATCGGAGGGAGAAAAGAAAAGTTGTCTGCCGATTAGTCGTCGTGACGCCGACTAGACTGCGAGTGTTGGCCAGCGCATTGGGCTGAATGTGTAGCCCGCCTCCCCGCTCAGCTTCACCATGCGCGTGCTCGAGGACTCCGACTCCGTCCAAGTCGCCCCTCATGCAGGTCATGCGCCTCATCCTCGCCGGGCAGCTCGATCCGAAAATCGGGCGCCAGGCTCCTCGCGATTCCTGTCCCGTACTTGTTCTCCGCTGACGACTCATTCTGCGCTAACCTCTAACGCTAAGCTTTAACAAAGAAGGGCTCATCATGGACCGTCGCCAATTTGCAACTCGTTCCCTGGCCGCAGCAGCAGGCGCTGTGCTGCATCGCCACTATAGCTACGCCGCTGCGCCACTCTCCGCAGAGCAAGTTCCCGGGTCGGTGCCCGATTCGTCAATACAGAAGGCGCGTTTTCCCGAAGGCTTTCTTTGGGGCACCGCCACCGCCTCCTACCAGGTAGAAGGCGCATGGAATGAGGACGGCAAGGGCGAATCGATATGGGACAGATTCACTCATACACCCGGGAAAGTAAGGGGTGGCGTGACCGGCGACGTTGCCTGCGATCAGTACCACCTCTATCCGCAGGACATCGCATTGGCCAAACGCCTCAACCAGAAGAGCCACCGTTTTTCCATTTCCTGGCCGCGCATTCAGCCGGCCGGAACCGGCGCCCCGAACATGAAGGGGATCGATCACTACAGCCGCTTCGTCGATGCTCTTCTTGAAGCCGGCATCCGGCCCTGGTGCACCATGTATCACTGGGATCTTCCGCAGGCACTCGAGGATCGGGGCGGCTGGCCAAACCGGGATCTAGCCAACTACTTCGCAGACTATGCCGGCATTCTCGCCAAGCATCTCGGTGATCGAATCACGATCTGGGCACCCTTTAACATGCCTTGGGCAATCGCCTTCATGGGCTATGCTGCGGGCGCCTTTCCGCCTTGCCGGACCAGCTTCAGCGATTTCTTGAAAGCAGCGCACACACTGGCTCTTGCTCAGGCGGAGGCGCATCCGCGCAGTGAAAGCAGCCTCTCCCAAGGCAACCGTGGGGAGCGCTTATGAGATGGCCCCCGCATATCCGAAGACTGACTCAGACGACGATCGCGCAGCCGCCGCTCGATACCATGCCATGAACAATGTCTTCTTTCTGGAGGCGGCCATGCATGGCCGTTACCCGAAGGCTTTCGTTGGAGAACCGCCCTATGAGCTGATGGGCTTTAAGGCGGGCGACGAAAAACTTCTCTATGCGCCGTTGGACTGGGTGGGCTTTCATTACTACACGCGCCGCATCGTCTCGGATGCGAGCAAGGAGCGATTTCTCGGCGGAGGCAATTTCAGCGGCACGGAGATTGAGAGCAATTCACCGGGCGGGCGCGATCCTTACACGCGCTTCCGCGCCGCGATGCCCACGGAGGGTCCGCTTACCGACGCCGGTTTGGAAGTATGGCCGCGTGGCATGTACGACCTGGTCACTCAGATTTCAAGGGAATACAACCACCCGATCATCGAAATCACCGAGAGCGGATGCGGTTATCTCGATGGACCCGATGAAGAAGAAAACGGCCGCATACCCGACGTGCGTCGCATCCAGTGGTACCGCGAAGTGCTCGCGGAACTGGCTCGCGCGATCGCCGATGGAGCTCGGGTTCGCGCCTTTCATGCCTGGACACTTCTCGACAACTTCCAATGGGCGGAGGGTTATACCGAGCGCTATGGGTTGATCTATACGGACTTTCGCAACCAGAAGCGCACGATAAAGGATTCGGGTCTCTGGTACGGTCGAGTTGCTGCTTCCAATCGGCTCAATGTGTGAGGCTGATGGTTGGGGGCCCGGCTTTGGCGTGAGTCGCGATGTTTGCGCAGGTTGCAGGTTGCGCGGAGCGCAGCTAAATTAAGTGCGAGCATTCGAGCTGTGCATGAAAAGGAGGGTCGCGGTGGAATCTGCCTCTGCATTCATCGACCAGAAAATCAAGGAGCTTGGGGACTGGCGCGGGAAGACGCTTGCGAAAGTGCGCGACATCATTCACAAGGCAGACCCTGAGATCGTAGAAGAATTGAAGTGGGCCAAGGCGACATCGTCGGGGACTCCCGTCTTCTCCCACGACGGCATCGTCTGCACGGGAGAGACCTACAAGAGTGTGGTCAAGATCACATTTGCCAAAGGGGCCGCGTTGAAGGACCCTTCCGGTCTATTCAACTCGAGCCTCGAGGGGAATGTCAGGCGCGCCATCGACATTCACGAAGGCGAAAAGATCAATGAGGCGGCCCTGAAGGATCTCATCCGCGCAGCCGTGGCGCTCAATCTCAAGGGCAAAAGCAAGCCAAAGCCTAGGTCGAAGCCCCGGTGAACAGCCCCACTCAAAATTTCGCAAGAAGAAAGGGCCGCCAAAGAATGGCGGCCCGAACTCATGCATCCAAGACCTGACATCCAAGTCTAGGACCTGAGAATTAGTCTCCCAACACCGGCTCACTAACCTCGGGAGCTGCCGGTGCTGGAGCAATCCCGCCGTTGTTCTTCAAAGCATTCAACGGAATGAATCCGCCCTCTGAAGTCGGCGTCTTCTCCTTCAGCACAACCTCCCGATACAAAGCCGCCATGCGAGCGTTGTAAGCCGGATCGTTCTTCTGCTTCTCATCGCGTGCCCGCAGCTTCTCCTCGCGAGCGTTCTTCGCAATGCCCAGCTTGTCGAGATCGTGCTGCTCCTCGTTGGTGACGATTTCATCTTTCAACACCAGCGAGTGACTCACGTTGTCGAGGTTGACTTTCTTGCCACCCGCAAAGATCTCATGCCGCCCATGCTCCTCGTACCACTTGGTAAGCGTAGCCGTCATGTGCATCTTCTCGATGATGTTGCGCCATCCCACGCCCGTGTTGTAAGCGCAGAACGAAATCTCGCCTTCCTGCGTGGCGTAAGGAATAATGCACTGCTCCGTCCGCCGGAAGTCGTAGTTGAAAAGATCCTGGAACCACATGCCCGCGATGAACAGGAAGTTCCACCGGTCCTGCCGACGCTTCATGACATCGTCGATGGTCCGATCCGGTCCCACCTTCCCATAGTTCTTCCCCGTAGCATTGAAGTTCTTGTCAAACTTCTTCAGCAGATCCATCAACTTGAAATGCGTTGGCGACTGGAACGGATCGTAATTCTTCATCAGACAAAGAGCCATTCCAACAATCGTCAAAAACTTCCCGCGCGCCGCATCGTTCACCTTGGCAATATCCTTCGCCAGCTGATCGCCCTTCAGAAAAGCAGTAACCGGCACCGCCTCCTTGGTCTCCTTATCAATCATCACCGCCATCCCCGTCCCGCAATTCGGATGGCAACCGCAGGAGAGTTGGCCCCAGTCGTTGTTTTTGTCTTCGACGTGCATCAGGTCGGCCCAGTCGCTGAAGGTGCCCATGAAGCTGATCGGGAACCAGTCGCGGCTTGGCTCGCCCAGGCCGGTTTGGGTTTTTACGTCGTGGGCCAGATGAGAGAGCGTGTAGCGTTGGGCTTGGCGGCGATCGTCGGTTACGGCTTCGTCTCTTCCGGTGAAGCTTACTGGCTGGAAGCTCAGGAAGCCGATTTTCTTGGGATTGTCCAGCGCGAACTTGATGATTCTTCCTACTTGTTCGTTGTTGATGCCGTTGACGATGGTCACTACCGGAACGATTTCTACTCCGGCTTTGTGCAGGTTGTCGATGGCTTTCAACTTTACGTCGAACAGGTTGCCGACTTTGCGGTGCGCGTTGGCGGCGTTGCCGATGCCGTCGAATTGCAGATAGGCGTAGCGCATTCCGGCTTCGGCGGCTTGTTGCGCGAACTCCAGACTCTTGGCGAACTCGATGCCGTTGGTTGCGGCCTGCACGCTGTTGTAGCCGACTTTTCGCGCGTAGCGAACGGCGTCGAGGAAGTAGGGCGACAGCGTGGGCTCGCCGCCGGAGAACTGCACCGACATCTGGCGGCGCGGCTTGATGGTGATGGCGTTGTCGAGCATGGTCTTGATGTCGTCCCAGGTAAGTTCGTGGACGAAGCCGACCTGGTTGGCGTCCATGAAGCAGGGATCGCACATCATGTTGCAACGGTTGGTGAGGTCGATGGTCAAGACCGATCCGCGGCCGTACTTCACGGTGGACGAGCCGTGGTGGTGGAGCTTCTCGTCGTTGTGCGCGAGGATGTCGCGGCCGGGGAAGACTTCTTCCAGGTGCTGCGAGAACTCGGGATCAATCGACATGACATCTTCGAAGTGACCGTGCTTGGGGCAATCCTTCACCATGAGGATCTTGCCGTCGCGCTCGATGATCTGCGCCTTGATCTCGCCGACTTTTTCGTTGAGCAGAATTTCGTGGGGCAGTTCGCCGTCGAGGATCTGCTGGCGAATTTCAGGTACGCAGCGCGGGCAAAGCGAGTCAGTGGTGCGCGGCCAGCCGAGCGGCGGCTTGGACTTTTCGTAGGACTTGAGCAGTGGCTTGTCTGACCACTTGGGCTTGGGAGACGGATTGGGCTTGATGCGGTTGAGGCGCTCGAACACCGCCCATGCTCCGGTAGCGGCGACGGTGACGGCCTTTTCTACGTACTTTACGGGCTTATGCATCAGTTCTCTCCGATTGTTTCAGGCTTTTGACCTCGGGCTTTGGGCTCTGGACTTTAGGTCCAGGGCTTTGGCTTTGGCCTATGCTGTGTCCGACTCAAGTTTTTCCGTGGTCCCTGGGTTTGAACCTTGGAGTTGACCGGGTCTAGCCCGGCCTACACTTTGTCTTCAATATCTTAGGTAGGGTGGGGAGGGTTGGCAGCTAGAAGGCAACGAAAGGGGGAAAATGGGGGTTTAGTGGGGGAATGGAGCATTGAGTGGGAGGATAGATTCTGGGCGTAAATCTTTGAAAGGAAAGGGGGGAGTGGGTCGACGAAAAGCCCCAGGTCTCAAAAAGGCGCACGACCTGGGGCACCTCTCGGTTGTGGGAACGCGGTCATTTGCCGGACCGACGCGCAGACGTGGGCCACCCCTAACCCACTCAATCGCACCGAGCACGATTGAGCTGGACCACGCCCGAGTCGCGCGGGGCCACTCGCCTGTCAGTGTTCGTGACTTCGCGATAAAATTTGCCGGCGAGGCGTCACGGGACTATCGATCACTAGGATCTCGGAGGGATACGAGTGATGAAAGGACGCACCCTTTTGGCCCTATCCATCTTGGGAGCCGGTACGCTTGCGGCGCTGGCGTGGCAACAGTCCGGACGAGATCCGGCTTCGGAACTCGTTGCCGCTGGGCAAAGATTCCTGGCATCCCTTCGACCGGAGCAACGCGCACAGGCAGCCATGCCTTTTGAAGATCAAGAGCGCATGAACTGGCACTACATACCGCGCGAGAGAAAGGGTGTGCCTTTCAAAGTTCTCACGCCTGCACAGCGCAATACGGCCGATTTGTTGTTGGAGAGCAGTTTGAGCGATGAGGGTCTGCGCAAGGCCCGCGCGATACGGCGACTCGAAGACGTCCTTCGTGCCGAAGAGGGTGGGTCGATCCGTGATCCGGAATTGTATTACGTCTCGATTTTTGGCACGCCCACCGATAAATCGGAATGGGGATGGCGGATGGAAGGTCATCATCTTTCGCTGAATTTCACCTTACGGAACAATCACGTGGTCAGCGCGACGCCATTTTTCTTCGGGGCAAACCCGGCGAGTGTCCAAGAGGGGACACAAAAGGGAACACGCGTGCTCGCCGTCGAGGAGGAGAAAGGGCGCGGGTTGCTGAAAACTTTCACGGGAACGGCGCGCCAGGAGGTTCTGATAAACGTGTCTGCGCCCGCGGATATCGTTACAGGCGCTTCCCGGAAGGCTCAGATGGGAGCGCCGGTCGGCGTTCCTTTGCATGAGATGACGCAAGAGCAGAAGAAAATGCTGACCGACTTGATCGAGGTCTACGCGCACCGCTTGCGGAGGGAACTCGCTGATCAAGAGCTTGCGAAACTGCGAGCAGCGGGCTTCGACAACATCTACTTCGCGTGGGCTGGCGGCAGTGAACCCGGACAGCCGCACTACTATCGCATCCAGGGACCCACATTCGTGATCGAGTATGACAACACCCAAGACAATGCAAATCACATCCATACTGTCTGGCGCGACTTCGATCATGATTTTGGCCTGGATCCGCTCCGCGCCCATTATTTGACTAGTCCACACCATCGCCACGTGGCGCGGTGAGTCGTATTCCCCTCCGCGCCACTCCGCTTAAGACTGATGTTGGGACACTGAAATTAGGAATCGGTTTCGATATCTTTCAGCATCCAAGTGTTGAAAGACCTTGCCACAATGAAGGGCTCGTCCTCTCGTCGTTTTGCCGTTTTTTTGATCTGGGCAGGTTGGCTCATGCTGCCGGCGGCGGCCTCGTCCCAAAACAAAGCCGATGAACACGCAACGCTGTCGTTAGTTTCGGAACAGGACGCTCTCGTGCGCGGTAAGGAACTCTGGATCGGCATCCGGTTTGACCTTCACGACGGCTGGCATACCTATTGGATAAATCCCGGAGATTCGGGCGAACCTCCGCGAATCGACTGGCAGTTGCCGACTGGATTTCAAGTCAGCGACATTGAGTGGCCCCATCCTGTGCGTCTACCCCTGAGCTCCCTGGTTGACTATGGATATGAGGATCAAGTGTTGCTGATGGCGACGGTTCGGCCACCTGATGGGCTAAAAGACGGAGAGTCGACGGAAATCAGGGCGCACGTACACTATCTAGTCTGTCGCGAGGTCTGCATTCCTGGACAGAAACAGTTGGAATTGTCCCTGCCGGTAACGACGAGTGCCGCATTTTCACCGGCCCGGCCTCTATTTATCGCCACCCGCCAGAAAGTGCCCCGCCCGATACCCCGGAACTGGAAGATTTCGGCAACTTCGACCGGAGACGAGTTCGTTATGAATCTGAAAGGCGCCAACCTGGCAAAACCAGTTCAATTTTTTCCGCTGCACGCGGAGCAAATCGAGAATGCCGCTCCGCAAAAATCGACTGAGGTTCCCGGGGGGCTTCGTCTGCATCTCAAGAAGTCGGAGCATCTGCTGAAACCCATTGCACGCCTGGAGGGAATCATTGTCCTCGCATCCGGCGACGCATATCTGGCCCGCGTTCCTGTGGTACAACCGGGAAATGCTCGTACCCAATCGAAGAACTAAAGGAGGGACGTATGAAGCACGGTTGTTGGCGGAATCTCGTGGCCGTATTTTTGTTGATTTCTTCATGCTATGCGGTGAAGGTGGGTGACTCTGCCCCCGATTTCAAGGCGATCGACAGCAATGGCCAGGTGCACAAGCTCTCCGAGTACCACGGCAAATTTGTAGTACTCGAATGGCACAACAATGGTTGCCCTTACACGCAGAAACACTACGAGAGCGGAAACATGCAGCACCTGCAGAAGGAATGGACGGGCAAGGGTGTGGTTTGGCTTACGGTGATCTCCTCTGCACCTGGTGAGCAGGGATATGTCACGGCCCAGCAGGAAAATGAGTACATGAGCAAGATGAAGGCGTCGCCAACGGCTGCGTTATTGGATCCCGAGGGTGATGTGGGCAAACTTTATTCCGCGAAGACCACACCGCACATGTTTGTCGTGAGCCCAGCCGGCGTGCTGATCTACGACGGAGCGATCGACAGTAAAGCAACGACTGAGCAGGCCGACATTCCTACTGCAAAGAACTACGTATCGCAAGCGTTGGAGGAATCCATGGCCGGCAGACCAGTCAGCACGCCCACGAGCCGTCCTTATGGATGTTCTGTCAAGTACGCTCACTGAGCTGCCACAGGATAACGACCTGGGGTGCGAGGAACATATTTCTGGCTCCTCGAAGACTCAATTCATACTCGAAAGATTCTTGAGTAGCTGATCGTCGCTAGCACGCTGGAGTGGAGATCCGGGATCAGTCCGATTCGGCCCGGACTGCCACGTCGAATTTTGAGTAGTACCTCTTTACGTCGCTCGCTCCATACTTCTCGCGAAATTTCTCGATCACGGATTTCACCAATTCCGGTTGCTTGATGGGAACGACCTGGAACGTACCTTCCACGCCGCGCGCTTCGATTCGAATCGACGGCTTCTCAAGAACATTCCGGTACCATTGTGTGTCCGAACCGTGCACCGGAAGAAGGTAGACCTTGTCACCCTCGTGGACGAACCACACCGGAACTGAGATTGTGCGCCCAGTCTTCCTGCCAACGACACTAAGAGTGATTTGGCGATATCGAGCGAGACGGTCGTTCAGGTCTTTCTTTTGTGAGGATGTCATCCTCTGAGGGTAACCAGTTCATGGGTTGCCGGAACAGAAAAAATCCTGATTCCCAGGCATACGACGTAGCGACAGTTTCAACTTCTTCGGGGCTTTTCCGCTCGCTACGGTCTCCGCATCGAAACGAGTGGTCCCAGGAAGACGAAGAATCCCCACCCAGGGGATGAACTCGAAGCGCCGCTTGGGGAGTTGATCGGGACACTCAATGTTGTCCGGCATAATCCACCTTTCCTCCCAAATTTTCTTCCTTTTCCCCTTGACCCTCACGTTACGTGATCCCCGAGAATGCAAAGTAGCCGGCAGGGACCAACGTGGTCTCTGCCGAGAAAAAGCGATGGCTTACACAGTCAAACAAGTGGCCGCGATGTCGGGCGTCAGCGTGCGCACGCTTCATTTCTACGATGAAACGGGCCTGCTGAAGCCCGCCTATCACGGGGCGAATGGCTACCGGTTCTACGAGGAGCCACAGCTCTTGACCCTCCAGCAAATCCTGTTTTACCGGGAGCTGGGGTTCGAGCTGAAGCAAATCAAACGAATCCTGGGCCGGGCCGATTTCGAAAAAGTCGCTGCCCTGCAATCGCATCGGAAGGTTCTGCAAAAGAACCTCGCCCGGACGCGCACGTTGATTGAAACCATCGACAAAACCATCCAGCACTTGAAAGGAACAAAGAAAATGAAGAGTGAGGAGATGTTTGTGGGCTTCAGCGTCGCCGCGGGGAAAGACCGATTCGGTGAGCACATCAAACTCGGCGGCGAACCGAATGATTGCAAGGTGTCTGCACAGGACACCGATGGCGCAATGTGTGTTTTCGAGTTCACCGGCGGAGGCGGCGGGCCGCGCCACCTCCACCACGACCAGGATGAGTGGATCTACGTCATTGATGGCGAGTTTGAATTTGAGGTTGGCGATAAGCGATTTCGCGTGGGCGCCGGTGAGTCCGTTTTCATACCGCGCAAGGTTCCTCACGTGTGGGCCTGCGTGAGCGGGAAGCCGGGCAAGATCATCAATGTGTACCAACCCGCAGGCAAGATGGAGGAGTTCTTCCGCGAGTTAGGCAAGTATAACGGCAAGCCATACGTCCATGAGGTCCTGTCGATTGATGAATTTCGTCGGTTGTTCCACGACCACGGGATGGATCTTCTCGGCCCACCCCTCCTAGGAGAATGGAAAGTCGAAGAAGACGGACGAATCACACAGATCGCCTAACCATGCGGCGACTTCCCGAACAGCGCTGCGTCTGCTTAATCCACCAGAGCGATCAAGCCTGGGGTGCGCTCGAATCGAATCGACCGCAATCTTGAGCATTTGCCGCCTTTCAGTCTGGGAGAGGCAAACGGGTGAAAAAGAAAAACTGGCTACGGAAATAGAAAGGCGGCTCTGCTATCCGCCATTGTCTTCGCCGCGTGCACGGGCTGATCTACGGGCCGCTACTCGAAACGTACCAGTCACCCACAGATTCCCCCGACGAGGCAATTTATTGGAGGGTCTTGACTCGCCATAAGTAGCGGTGACATCGACCCCATTCGCCAGATGTTCAAGGGCTCGAGCGCGCGCGTTCGCCACCGCTTGGCGGGAACAGCCCAGAAGAATCGCACAATCCTGGTGCGAATACCCTTCGAGAACCGACATCACAAACACGAACCGATCCAGGGTGTTGAGCTTAAAGACTGCGCTCAGCCGCGGGATGGATCTCGGTCGTCGCTGGCGTAGCTCTTGGAGTTGTTTGGTTCTGTCGTGCCGGCTCGATCATCCGAATGGCATTTTGGATGATGGTCCGCCGCGCCCAGGAATAGGCCCATTCTCTAAAAACCGGGTTGCCCTCTACGATGTCGCCAATGCCTGCAACAAAGCAATCCTCTGCCTTCGAAGCGTCGGCCGTGAGCAGGAGAGCAAGCAGATACAGTCTTTCCATCTCTTCGGAGAAAATGCGGCAGAAATCGTCGACCGTGGCGTAGGCAGCAGATCCATTCATAGACAACTGAGTGCCTGACGACATATTGACCTCCCTCTTTATTTGTTCATCGACCGTTCGACACAACTGGAAGCGTCGAGCTCCTTGTGCAGATCGCCACATTTTCGAGCCAAGCGTTTCAGCAGGTGTTTGATAAGGACTCCCGCACAAGAGAACTTCGCTCCCTGGTGCATCAAGTCGGACAGAGTGCTTTCCGCCTCACAGCTAATAACAGTGACGTCGGTGAGATCGATGACCAACTTGCGGCCCGCGAGTGTCTGGCTAGCACTGCGGCAGGTTTCCCGAAGTTCACCCAGCCACGGTTCGACTAATTTCCCTTCGAGAATTAGTTTTCGTTGGAATCGTGTGTCGACGGTTGAAATCCGTAGCATGGACGCCCCTGGCTGGATAGGAGAGAGCAAGGCGAGGGCCAGCGTCGGAGACTCGGGCATGGTTCTTAAGTCATTGACTCTCAGCGAAAAAGTGGGCTGTCGTGGATGACTGTGTCGAAACTGTCGAAGCATCTTCGACACTTGTCAATGGTCAAATGCCAAGATGGGCCGGCGTCATCGGCCAGGCGGATAAGGCGATCAATCGTCAGATGTCGAGAATTACAACATATTTCGTGGATTGATTCCGAGCTTCTTCATGCGGGAAATCAGGGTGGTGCGTTTGATTCCCATCCGTACAGCTGCGCCATTGGGTCCGCCCACACGGCCCTTTGTCTCTTTAAGCACACGGAGAATCTCATCGTGCTCACCCGATTCACGCGAGCTTGATGTAGGAACCGACGCACCTGTCGGTTTCAACTCCGTGACAGGCACTGCAAGTGCGCTGCTGTGAGTAAGAATGACGGCTCGTTCGATAAAGTTTTCCAGTTCACGGATATTGCCCGGCCAATGCCAACTTGCCAGCTTCTTGAGAGCCGACGCCGGAATCGATTCGATCTTCTTTTCCATTCTCCGCCCATACTTCTGAGTGAAATATCTCACCAGCAGGGGGATGTCCTCTGGACGTTCACGCAAGGGAGGGATGCGAATCGGAAAAACATTCAAACGATAATAAAGATCGCTGCGGAACTCGCGGTTCTCAATCATCTTCTCGAGATCGCGATTGGTTGCGGCCACGAGGCGAACGTCCACTTTCTTGGTGCGAGTGCTGCCCAGTCGCTCGAACTCGCGCTCCTGCAAAGCGCGCAACAGTTTTGGTTGGATTTCAAGCGGGATGTCACCCACTTCATCCAGAAACAAGGTGCCCTGATCGGCCAATTCCAACCGTCCGGTCTTCTGGGAAATTGCGCCTGTAAATGCGCCACGCTCGTGTCCAAAGAGTTCGCTTTCGAGTAGTCCGGTTGGGATGGCTGCACAGTTCAACTTTACAAACGTGCGATCCTTTCGCCGACTGCGATCGTGGATGGCGCGAGCGATCAATTCCTTCCCGGTACCGGTTTCTCCGAGCAGCAGGACGGTGGAATCACTGGGAGCAACGGTCTCTACCAGTCTGAGGACGTTGCGCAGAGCAGAACTTTGCCCAACGATTCCTTCGAAATCCATTTCGCCGCGGATTTCGTCCTCTAGGTAGAGTTTCTCTTGCGCAAGCTTATCCTTAAGTTCGGCAATCTCGCCGTAGGCAAGGGCGTTCTCCATGGCGATCGCCACCTGGTTTGCAACCTGGGTCAAGAATGCTACTTCGTCGTCATCGAAAGTGTTCTCTTGTCGTCTGGCAAGAGCCATAACTCCAAGCGCGCGATTGCGGCTCACCAAGCTGATATCGCAGAGGGAATTGATCCCTTCTCCCGATGCCTTGGCATAGATCTCAGGAGGTGTCGTCTCGGGATCCAGATGATTCAGCACAAAGGGTTTGCCGGTTTGAAACGTTTGTCCTGGCCTACTTCCTTCAACGGGGATTTCGATGCCTTCCAGAAAGAGTCCCTTGCTGTCGGGAAAATCGAGTGCATGTACTCGCAGATTCTTGCCCTCCGCATCCGGCAGCATGATGGCAGCGGCATCGCAGCGCATCACCCTGCGGAGGATGCTGGAGATCTCGTGCAATAGATCGTCGAACTCCAGGTTTGAAACCACCTGATTGGTCAATTCCAGGATCAGCTTCAGGCGATCCTGGGCCTGGGTCGACGAGTAGAGGTTGACCGCGGCATCGATGGCCAGCGCAATCTGATCGGCAACCAGCCGGAGAAAATCCACTTCCTCTTCAGGATACGAGTGCGAACACTTGCTGCCGATGCTAATGACGCCCAGACGGCGCTGCCCTCTCGTCAAAGGCAACGTGCAAGTTGAAGCAATGCCGTGTTCATCCAAGAATTGCTTGTAATGCGAGAATCGACTCTCTCGGCTCCATTCATTAGCAAAATGGAGTTCCTGGCGCTGATGAACCCACCAGATGGGTGAGTCTTCGTCCTGACCCAGGTCGTCGAATCTCTCGCCGTTCACCTCCAGCAATTGCCACTCTACGGTGCTGGTTTCCGCACTAAACGCGACGACCTGCAAGTAGTCGAAGAAAACAATCTCGTGCAACTGCCGCGAAAGTTCATTGCCGGCGTTTTCACAATTGTTGCACGTCGCGATGGATCTCCCAGCCCGCAGAAGAGCCTGGTAACGCGCCGACAAATCCGTTGGGATGACTCGTGCTACCGTTGCCATGAAGCGTTAGCCCCTGATTTAGAAGGTGACTCCCGTCTGCAGTACTCTCCCCAGACACACAACCTGGATCGCCGACACTTACCCGTATCTGATGTGGCCAACTCGTGGAAGGTTCCTAAAATGTCGTAACGGCTCGACACTTGTCGAAACCCGGTGTCGAGCGCTTCGACAACCTTTCCGCCGCGAGCTTCCGGTGAGGCAGATCAACTGATCTCTATTCAAGGGCATTGCAAGGTACGAGCACTTACTTCGCATTTGGCAAGTGGAGTGCCCTAGTTCAAGGCGAACCACCGATGCCGGGCACGTCAAGTTCACAAACGCTGGCCCGGGGTTCGTGGAGCAAAACAGGGAGGAATGAGACGATGCGTAGATCACTTGTCATCATCGCGGCGGTTTTTACATTGGCGGTTGGGGCTGGCGCCCAGGAGAGTCGTTCAGAGATCAGCTTGCAGGGCACGGGTTTTTTCACAAAGGATTCCAATGGGCAGGGAAACTTGCAACGCAGCACGGAGACCGGCGGATTCACCGTGGGATATCGTTACCACATCAACCGGTGGCTCGCTGCGGAAGGGAACTATGGTTACGACCGCAATACTCAGCACTATTTTAACGGTTTCGGAGAATCCAGAGTCCAGGCGAACGTGCACGCGGTCACGGGCGATTTGGTATTGAGTCTTCCGCTGCCCATCAAGAGGGTCAGTACCTACGCACTCGCTGGAGGCGGAGGGCTCATCTTTGATCCTACCGGCAACAGTGGCGGATTTGTGCCGGGTGCGGATACGCAGACCAGAGGCGCGTTTCTGTACGGCGGCGGCGCTGACTATTCCTTGACTCGCCACTTCTCTTTGCGGGCCGAATATCGAGGCTTTGTGTATAAGAGCCCAGACTTCGGAGTTGCCTCTTTGCGCACAGACAGTTGGACGCATACTGCGCAACCGTCCGCTGGAATCGTTTTCCGATTCTAGGCGAGTGTTTGGGCAGCCGGGCAATCATATCCTCCCCATTTTTCCCGGCTGCCCCAACTATCGGGGCAGTTCGTCTTCAGGGGCCCGTCAGGACTCGTTGGCGGAGGCTGGATCGTGATGCCTCAACAGACGCCCGAATTCCAGAGGAAAGCACAATGTCTGAAGGACTGCACAAAAGTTGGATCGAGTTGTGCATCGCGGCTCTTGAAGCGAGCGATTCCGATGAGTTGCTGAAGATCGTTCAGGACCTGAGCAAAACGCTAAAACACGAAGAGCAGGTCCTTCGAGAGTTCAGGGAAGCGGCGAGAGCAAACAAGTTACCTCTGAAATCCGATGTCCACGACAGGGAGAGCGATGTCGTGAACGGTTTCTTTCCACGCGAAGGAATGGACTCGAACGAGCCCCACAAGAGTTCTTTTCACTGAATCGGGCGCGGGCATTAATGCTAAACGCTTAGCAGAAAATGGGGACCAACTGCCAATATCCTTTACAAAAGTCCATAGAAGTATCTTGACAAGTGTGCAGGCGGCAGCTATAAGACATCGTAATAAGCGTTTAGATTTGTAACATTCCAACATCGAAGGAAGTAAATGAGGGGCTCGAGAGGGCAGTTCTTATTTGCTTCGGCGCCCGACAGTTGGGGCGTGCTGGATTATCCCGGTCCTTCGTGGGAGCAGTCCTACGAAAAGATGCTGGACGAGATGGTGGACGCCGGTTACACGGGAACGGAACTCGGACCGTACGGTTTCTTTCCGACCGATCCTGAGATTCTTCAGCCGCAACTTGCAAAACGAAAGTTGAAACTGCTCGGCTCTTTTGTGCCGGTGAAAATGGGCGACCCTGCCGCCGGGACAGCGGTACTGGAGCGGATTCGCAAAGTCGGCAAGCTATTGGCGACTCTGAAGAGCTCCGTTTCTGGTGATGGCGGACGACCAATCGCCGAGCGGAACGCATTTTCGGGACGGGCGCATGATCCGGGTTGTCCGGCCTTGAGCGCGGAACAGTGGAAACACGTCGGAAAGATTGTGGCCGATGCGGAAAAAGTCGCCAACGAATTCGGGCTGGATCTGGTGTTTCATCCGCACGTCGCGACCTACGTGGAAACGCCAGAGGAGTGCGAGAGATTTTTCGATGCGACTTCGCACACGAACATTGGGCTGTGTCTCGATACCGGCCATTGCGTTTACGGTCAGGGCGATTCGGTGAGGGAAGCGGAGAAGTACAAGAGCAAGCTGCGTTTTGTCCACATCAAGGACTGCAACGCGAAGGTATTGGAAGAGGCCCGGCGCAACAAGTGGACGTTCGAAGAAGCCATCGAGCACAAGGTGTTCACGATCATCGGCCAGGGAAACATCGATTTCTCCGCCTTCTTTCGCACGCTGGCAAAGAACGGCTATTCGGGCTGGTCGGTGGTGGAGCAGGATGTGAAGTTTGGAGACACCACGATCGCGCCGGCGGAGAGCGTGGCTGCGAGTTTGAAGTATTTGCAGGGCGTGGTGAGCAAACTCGACCGTGCCTGGATGGCGTCCTGATCCTGACGAAAGCGCAGCTTACTGAAAAGCTTCGAGAGGCGAGATGCGGAAACTGGGAGTTGGCGTATTAGGAGTTGGGGAGATGGGACGGCGTCATGCCGAGAATCTCCGCCGCCTGGTGCCGCAGGCCCGACTTGTGGCGGTGGCAGACGTTGCCGCGGAGCGCGCCCGCCAGACTGCCAAGGAACTGGAGATTGAAAATTCTTACGGCAGCCTGGAAGCGATGCTGGAGTGCAAGGGGCTGGATGCAGTTGTCATTGCGACTCCCGACAAGTTTCATGCCGCAGCGGTCAAGGCCGTCGCTGCTGCGGGCAAAGACATGCTTTGCGAGAAGCCGCTGGCGCTGACGTTGGCGGATGCGCAGAACTGCTCGAGGCGGTGGCGAAAGCCGGAGTGCGCTTTCAGGTTGGCTTCATGCGACGTTACGATCCGGCATACACCGCCGCCATGAAGCGGATTGAAGCCGGAGAAATCGGCACTCCGGTCGTTTTCAAATCGATTGGGCGCGACAAAGATGGCCCGCCCTTTCGGCGTATCAGTCGAATCTCAATGGAATGTTGTTCTACACCAATACGATTCACGACTTCGATCTGGCGCGCTGGCTGATGCAGGACGAAGTTTCCGAAGTCCATGCGTACACCACCGTGGCGATTCGGCCTGAGGTGGCGCAGTTCGGCGACGTCGTGGCGAGCGTGGTGAATCTGAAATTCGACCAGGGCGCGATCGGCAACATCGAATCGTACGCGCAGGCGGTCTACGGGTACGACGTGCGCACGGAGATCGTCGGATCGAAAGGCTCGATCCTGGTCGGCAGTCTGCATCAAACGCCGGCAACATTTCTGACGCACGCACGGGAGCACGCAGCCGCTCGCAGACCATTTTCTCACCACATTTGCGGACGCTTATCTGGCGGAGATTCGGGACTTTGTGGACGCGATTTTGAAGGACCGCCAGCCTCGTGTGAGCGGGGAAGATGGGCTGAAAGCCTTGGCGATTGCGGTCGCTGCGGAGAATTCTCATCTGCAGGCAAAGCCGCGAAAGTGTCGGTCGGCAGGTTCGCAGGCGCATCGTGAGCGGGCACCCCGCAGGCAGCTCGCTACGCTTCGTCGCGATCGATGCACAGACCAGTCCCGGAGGAACACGTGACTCAGGCCACGGCTTCGTCCTACAAAAGCCCGCTGCATGAAATGACGCAATCCACTCCCACCTGCTTGTGGAATGATTCGGCATCGGTGCAGGAACTGGCGTATTCGATCGAGCATGGCGCGGTGGGCGCGACCTGCAATCCGGTAATCGTGGTCGGAGTTTTGAAGAAAGAGATCAACGCTGGAAGGGGAGGATTCAGTCTCTTATTCAAGAACTTCCGACCGCGACCGAAGATGAGATCGCATGGCAGGTGGTCCGCGAGATATCGATCGAGGCTGCTGCTTTGCTGAAGCCCATCTTCGACGAACAACACGGCAAGAACGGACGGCTCTCCATTCAGACCGATCCGCGATTGTTTCGCGACAGCGAGGCCATCGTGAAGCAGGCGATAGAGTTCAACCAGCTCGCGCCGAACATGATCGTGAAAATTCCGGTGACCAGGCGGGAATCCCGGCGATTGAAGAAGCGACTTATCGCGGCATCAGCATTAATGCGACGGTGTGCTTCACTCTGCCGCAATGTGTTGCAGTGGCCGAAGCGGTCGAGCGCGGTCTCAAGCGGCGCGAGCGCGAGGGGAAAGACATCGCGACGATGGGGCCAGTGTGCACCATCATGGTGGGCAGGCTCGATGACTGGCTCAAGGTTTTGGTGGAAAAGCATAATATGACCATTGATCCTGGCTACCTGGAGTGGGCCGGGGTAGCGGTGTTCAAGAAGACGTATCAGCTTTTTCGCGAGCGCGGTTATCGTCTGCGGCTGTTGTCGGCGGCATTTCGCAATCACATGCACTGGAGCGAATTGGTCGGTGGCGACGTGGTGATTTCGCCTCCTCATTCGTGGCAGGTGCGTTTCAATGCCAGCGATATCGAGGTGCGTCCGCGCATGGATGAACCAGTTCCGGCAGTCATGGTCGAGAGCATTGCTGAGGAAGTTTCCCGATTTTCGCCGCGCCTACAACGAAGACGGTCTGACGCTCGAGGAATTTGATTCGTTCGGCCCGACCGTGCGCACACTGCGGCAGTTCATCACAGCCTGTCACGATCTCGACGGCATTAGTGCTGGACTTTTTGGTGCCCAATCCCGACTGTGTCCTAAGTCGGCAGGACTAAACGTTTTGAATCGGAGCGGAAAGTCTGATATGTTCCGTCCATAGCGTATGGCCTCTTCCAGAAAACCCAGGACAACGAAAGGCCAGGAAAGCGGCGAGCATCTCTGATGTCGCTCGCGAATCGGGGGTGTCGATTTTTACCGTCTCGGCGGTCATCAACAACAAGGCCCACGTCGGCAAGGCCCTCCGCGAGCGTGTGGAGGAAGCAATTCGCAAGCTGAACTACCGTCCCAATCTGATCGCGCGCAGCCTGATCAAGCAGAAAACCCAGACGATCGGAATGATCGTTACCGACATTGCGAATCCTTTTTTCCCCATGGTGGTTCGGGGCGCGGAGGATGCCGCGCACAAGCACGGCTACAACCTTCTGCTTTGCAACAGCGATGACATTCTGGAAAAGGAAGAGAGAGCGCTGGAATTGTTGTTGTCCAAGCGCGTGGACGGAATTCTGCTGACGAAAGCTGCAGGGGACTTGTCGCCATCGCTGCGGCAGATGATTAAAGAGGTCAACATTCCCTTTGTTCTGGTGATGCGGACTTATCCGCAGCTGACCAAAGACGCGGTGATCAGCGACGACTATCAGGGTGCGTACGAAGCAGTTCGTCATCTGGCGCGGTCGGGCCGGCGCCGCATCGGGCTGATCAGCGGACCGTTGAAGATCAGCAATGCCAAAGAGCGCTGGCGAGGATTTCGCGATGCGCTTGAAGAAGAGGAACTGCCCTTCGATCCGGAGCTGGTGGCGGAAGGCGACTACCGCATCGAATCCGGTTTTCGCGCCGGGCATGCCCTGCTTTCACACCGGCCGGATGGAATCTATGTGGCCAATCATCTGATGACAATTGGATTGTTGAAGGCGGTCGAGGAAATGGGATTGAAGTGTCCGGAGGATTTTGGCCTGGTGAGCTTTGACGACTATCCGTGGTTGGGAGTCTTCCGTCCGCGGTTGACGACGGTGGAATTGCCGAAACACCAGTTGGGGAGTGAAGCTGCGGAGCTTCTGATTCGGCGAATTGGGGGAGATCATGGCAATCCGGTGCTGCGAGAAGTTGCAACCGGAACTTCGCATTCGCGAGTCCTGCGGATTTGCGCAGTTTGTTTCCGGGAGCAGCGGCATGCTGGCTGACTGACGCGGAGCCGTTTCCGTCGTGAACAAATAAGGACTCGAAGTTCGCTAGCGAGTGCGAAGAATTCGGTCGTCTAGGTTTCGTTGAAATCGAAGAGCTTCGGCCGAAGCGTGAACATTCGCGTCCGGTAGCGGCGTAGACCAGACCAATCGCCAGCCAAATGATGCCCGCGTATTTCGTCCAGGGTTGCAAGCCCAGCAGCAGAACGAAGCAGAAGACGCAGCCAAATCCCGGAACAAATGCGTCGACGAAGAAGTTTCTTGCGCCGTCGCCTTCCGGCGCAAACCAGAAATGCAGCAGAGCAACAAGATTCACGGCGCTGAATGCGAGCAGAGCGCCGAAGGTAACGATCTCCGCCGCAAGTTGCCACGGAATCGTCAGCACCGCGATGTAGGCGAGAGCTCCAACAATCCACTCGTTGTAAACCGGATTGCCACTCTTCGGACTGAGATGGCCGAAGATCTTTTTTGGAATTACGTCGTCGCGTCCCATGCTGTAGAGCAGGCGCGCGGCGCCAACATGTCCGGCCAGTCCGCAGGCCAGGCTGGAAACCAGAAGCATGACTCCGTAGATCGTGAACAGGATTGGGCCGCCGACGATGCGGGCCACGTCCATGAAAGCAGTTTCGGGATTTAGCAGCGTGGTGTGGTCCGGCCACACCAGTTGCGCCAGATAAACCTGCAGGCCGCTGAAGAGTCCGGTGAAAACGCAAACCAGCACCGAAGCCAGCAGCACGTTGCGCTTGGGATTCTTTACTTCCTCGGCGAGGATGGAGACACCGTCAAATCCGATAAACACCAGAGCCGCAAAGGAGGTTCCGGCCGCCAAAGCACGCAGATCGAAGGTTGCGGGATTGTAGATCGGGCTGCAGAGAAAAGAGTCCGTGAAGGATTTGTGGAAAACGATGTAGCGAACAGCGTGAACCAGAAATCCGGCGGTGACCAGCAACATGAATCCCAGCAGGACTTCATTGGTGCGTGCGTTGAACTTGATTCCCTGAACCGTCATCAGCGTGATGAACGCGACGATCACGAGCGGAAAGCAGCGCGAACGGAATCTGCGGAACCATGCGATGAATGGCCAGCACGGCGTAGAGCGAATTTTGAATGGGTTGAAAAAGATATTCCAGAAACATCGCCCAGCCCAGAATGAATCCGACATGCGGATTCAGGCCTGGCTGATGTAGGAATAAACCGAACCCGACGCGGGATAGGCAGCGGCCATGCGGCCAAAGCTAATGGCGGTGACCGACATCGCCACCATCCCGAGCAACAGAGTGGTTACGGTGTGTCCGTCGGAGAGAACTTGCGCTTCGCCAAAGAGCGGGACGGCGGCGATCGGCGAGGTGAGGATGATTCCGTAGTAGACGAGGTCCCAGACACTCAGGACTCGTTTCAGATGAGGCTGCCGGCGCTCTGCGCTGTGCCCTGTGGTTGTTTGCACCCTTGGTTCTTTCCGTCTCTAAAAGAAGTAGCGTTCTTTCTTGCGGGCTTCCTCGTATTCGCGCGCGCGGCTTTGACGCGCTCGCTCTCGGATACTTCTGCGATGGGCACGTCCCACCAGGATTCGTATCCTGGGACTCTCTGGTCGTATGCGGTTTCAATGACCACGACGGAAGTGCGCGATTGCTTGCGGGCAGTCGCTCAGAGCGGCTTTCAGCTCTTCGCCGGTGCGCGCGCGGCAGTCCACGCTCCCAGGCTGGCGGCGTTGGCTTCGAAATCGACCGGCAGGAAATCGCCTTCATATTTTTCCATTCCTGCGATAGCGATACTCAGTGCCCATGCCTTCGTTGCCACAACTGCGGCTGAGGCCGCCGATGCTGGAGAATCCGTGATTGTCGAGCAGGACGATATTGAGTTTGCAGCCTTCCTGCACCGCGGTGACGATTTCCTGCGCCATCATCAGGTAAGACCCGTCGCCGACCAGCACGTAGACTTCGCGGTTCGGGATGCGCCATTTTTACGCCCAGGCCACCGGCGATTTCGTAGCCCATGCAGGAGTAGCCGTACTCCATGTGATAGCCGCCGGGCTGACGGGTGCGCCAGAGTTTGTGCAGGTCTCCGGGCATGCTGCCGGCGGCGCAGATCATGATGTCGGAAGGCTGCAGTGAAATTGTTGACGACGCCAATGACTTCGCCTTGCGTGATGGGCGGATCTTTGCGGAGACCGTGGATGCGATCTACTTCTTTTTCCCAGGCGGCGCGGAAAGCAGCGATTTTCGTCTGGTAGCTCTGCGTCAACTTTGTAACCGGCGATCGCTTGCTGCAGCTCTTCGATGGTGACGCGGGCGTCGCCGGTGAGCGCGAGAGCGGCATGCTTATACGCGTCAAATTCCGAGACGTTGATGTTGACGAAGCGACCGATGGATTCTGAAAGGCAGTCTTCGAAGCAGTCGTGAAGTCGCTGTAGCGGGTGCCGATGCCGATGATTAGATCAGCTTCGCGGGCCAGGATATTTGCGCCGGTGTGCCGGTCGCTCCGATCGCTCCGACGTTTCTGCGGATGATCAAAGGGCAGCGAGCCTTTGCCGGCCTGGGTTTCGCAGACGGGAATTCCGGTTGCTTCGGCGAATTTGGACAGCGCTTCCGAGGCTTCGGAATAAAGAACGCCACCACCGGCGACGATCAACGGATTCTTCGCGGCACGGATCCATTCGGCGGCCCGCTGCAAGAGCGTCTTCGTCACAACGGCTGCGCGGAATAGACCACACTCGCTTGCGAAAAAATTCTTCCGGAAAATCGAAGGCTTCGGCTTGCACATCCTGCGGCAGGCATACCGTGACTGCGCCGGTTTCGGCGGGCGAAGTCAGCACGCGCATGGCTTCGGGAAGGGAAGTCAGCAATTGCTCGGGACGTTGAATGCGGTCCCAATAGCGCGAGACCGGCTTGAAGCAGTCGTTCACCGAAATGTCTTGCGTCTGTGGCGATTCCAGTTGCTGCAGGACCGGCGCGACGTTGCGCCGGGCGAAAATATCGCCGGGCAGCAGCAGCACCGGCACGCGGTTGATGGTCGCCAGGGCGGCGCCGGTGACCATGTTGGTGGCACCGGGACCGATCGAACTGGTGCAGACCATGGTTCGCATTCGAAAGTGGATTTGGCAAATGCCGCCGCGGCATGAACCATGGCCTGTTCATTGCGGAACAGGTAGTAGCGCAGGCCGGATCCTGTTCGAGCGCTTGCCCGATTCCGGCCACGTTGCCGTGGCCGAAGATTCCGAAGCATCCTGCGAAGAAGCGGAACTGCGTGGCCGTCTCGCTCGACGTATTGGTTCTTGAGGAAGGCGATGATGGCTTGTGCGACTGTCAGGCGTCTTGTCATAAGGCTTGGCCCTACTCAGGATACCGCCTGCCCCTTTCCGGCCCTCACTTAAGATCACGCACGACATCATGTCATGCTGCGCCAGTGCAGGCATCATTCACGAACCAGGGGCAGACGGGGATCCGGCGCGCCCCAGGCGGAACGAATCCAGGTGTGCTGCGGATCTTCGGTGACGGCCAGCGACGCGGAAGAACCGGCCAGAAAATTCAGGTAGTACACGTCATATCCCGGACCTGCAACCACCGCATGATAACCGCTGCGCACCAGGACTACGTCGCCGTCTTTCGCTTTCACAGCCTGCTCGCACGCAGGATCGCCACCATAGAGGTGCTGGAGAGCAAACCCCTCGCGCTCAATCCGGTAATAGTAGATTTCGTCCAAATCCACTTCGGCGGGAGGATTGTGGACGTCGTGCTTGTGCGGAGGATAGCTCGACCAGTTTCCGCCCGGAGTGTAGACCTCAATCACCACGAGTTTGTCGGCGGGAAAGTGCGGGAGATGATCACGTCGACAATTTGCCGCGACACATTGCCGCCGCCGCGAAGGCTGGTGGCAACGTCGCTCGGGGTGATTAATCTGGGTTGCAGCTGTGCGGTCGAAGGCACACGGCACTCGGCGATTTCGCAGACGGTTTCTGCCGTGAACGAAACCTGACTCTGCGCGGGCAGATAGAGCGTGTAGGGAAGTCCGTCGAAAACATTCTTGCGCTTTCCCACTGGTTTGGATCCCTGTCCCCAGTCGGCGACGGCAAGTTCCACCCAGAATCACGAATGCGGCTTCTTCGTTCTCCGTGTGCGCCTGAAGACGTCGCCCGGCTGCAGACGGCGGACAAAAAAACTCATCCACTCCCAGTTGGCTTTCTGGCGGGGCAGATGGAGGAGTTCCCCCGCCTGTTGCGGGGGAAGGACTGCAAGGAATGGACCAGGAAAGGTCTTTTCGCTCAATCGTCGCCTGTTGAAGAAAGGGTTCTTGAAGCTTACAATATCTAAACGTTTTGAAACTATGGCAAAACATGACTCGGCTTGTCAATGGCAGGTCTCTCGGCTGCGAAGTCGACCTCAGGTCTCACAAACTAGCCAGTCCTGTTCATGACAATTGTAACAATACGCTGTCAAATTATTGGTGTTATGGCTCATGCAAGAAGAGCATCTTGGCTGCCCTTTGATCAAAAATTATCTTGACTTTCGCATTCGAACGTTGATATAAGCGCAGATTATAAACGTTTTGACAAACTCCGAAGCTGGATGAACTGATACCCGGAAAAATCGGGAGGAGGAACCATGAAATCGAACTGCGGGGATAGTGTGAAAACAGCGCGGTGGCAGGCGGCAGTCGCGCACGATTGCAGCGGTTCCTGCGCCATCTTAATCGGGTTGACCATGCTGTGCGGCTGCAGTCGGACAATTGCACGCCAAGGTGGACGCCGGCATTTCCGGGATTGTCACCGACGCGAGCGGCGCAGTGGTCTCGGGCGCAACGGTTCAGGTGAAGGCGATCGAAACCGGGCATTGTGCAGACGCGGCAGACCAACGCGGACGGATTCTATGCATTCGTGGACCTGCAGCCCGGGCACTACGACATCGAAGTCGAGCCAGACCGGATTCACTACTTATCGCCAGACCGGCATTCTGCTGGATGTGAATTCGGCCAAAGTTCTGAACATCAAGATGAAGGTGGGCCAGATCAGCGAAAAGGTGGAGGTCTCCGCTGACGCAGTGCAGATTGATACTGCCAGCACGCAGAATGGCGAGGTCATCAGCGCGCAGACGATTACGGCCGTGCCACTGGTGACGCGCAGCTATACCGACCTGCTGGCTCTGCAGCCGGGCGTGACTCCGGTTTCCTCGGGTCTTGCCGGCGGGCAGGGCGGCCAGTTCAGCGCGACTGGATTTACTTTTAACAATGTTTCGGGCGACCTGAATGCGGGAAATTTGTCGGTGAATGGCCAGCGCGAATCGTCCAATGGTTTTCTGCTGAATGGAACCACGGTACAGGAGTTCGCATTCTCCGGGGCAGGGATCATTCCCAACCTGGATTCGATCGCTGAGTTTCGCATCGTGACCAACAACTTCGACGCGGAATACGGAAACTATGCGGGCGGGCAGATCAACGTAATCACCAAGTCCGGGAGCGAACCGGTTTCACGGAAGCGCTTTCGAGTTTCTGCGCAACCGATCATTCGATGCCACGAGGTATTTCACCACGCTAAGAGACGACCACAAGCAGAATGAATTTGGCGGCACCCTTGGCGGCCCATCAAGAAGGACAAGTTATTTTTCTTCGGAGACTATCAGGGCAATCGGGTGGTGATCAGGGCAGAGCGGTTCGACCGGGCATCATCCGGTGCCGACGGCTGCGGAGCGCACCGGTGATTTCTCGGCGCTAGCGAGTTCCATGACGGGCACCGTGCAGGGACCGGCATGGGCGCAGCAACTTTCGGACACTCTGGGATATGCGGTAACGCAAGGCGAGCCCTACTACTTGACCGGGTGTGCCGACACGGCAACGTGCGTCTTTCCGGGTGCGCAAATTCCGACGAGCGCGTTTACCGACGCCTTCGAAAAACCTGCTGCAATTTGTTCCTCCGGGAAATGCGGGGATGGCGTGTTCTCTCCCGTTGCGGCCTCCGATACGGCTCAGCGACAACAAGACCAGCGGTCGCGTGGATTACAACTCACATCTCGGACTTGTTCACCGCCTACTACTTCTTTGACCAGTATCGCCAGAGCGTGCCGAATGCATTTCTTCCCGGATTTGGCAGCGACTTCACGGGCCGCTCCCAGGTTGTGAATTGGGAGATTCGAAGACTCTGGGCTCATCGTCGGTAAATGAGCTGCGCGTTGGGTTTACCCGCCTCCGATTTCTCATCCATAAGCCAACCGGCGGCAACGATGTAACGCCGGAGATCGTTGGGGTTTGAGCAAGGAGCGGACACGCTGGGAATTTCGCCTTCGCTTCCTCAGTACGCGCACGTTCCGAACATCCACTTCAGCAACTTTTCGTTTGGCGCGTCCGGCGGTGCTCTCGGGGTTACCGAAACCACGTCTCAGGTCATGGACAACTTCAGCCGAGTGATCCGAACGCACACGCTGACCTTCGGCGGACAGTTCCGTTACAACCAGTTGACCGAATACAACGGCGGATCAAACGGAGACTTCTCAATTTACAACGGGGCGACGGAGAAACGGGATTGGAGTTCGCCGATTTTCTGATCGGCGCACCGGCCGGATATTCGCAAGGGCAGGGTTATCCCTCCTACGGCCGTTCGCGTTACATCGGCCTGTTCGCGCAAGACAGCTGGCGCGTAAAGCCGAATCTGACTCTCAACTACGGGGTGCGTTGGGATGTGAGCCGGCCGTGGTCGGAGAAGAACGGCCAGCTGGAAACGCTGGTGCTTGGCTTGGATTCCACACGATTCCCGGGCTCACCCACGGGATGGGTTTTCCCCGGCGATCCCGGCATTCCCAGCACTCTGGCGCCAACCCGCTAGAACAATTTTGCTCCGCGCATCGGACTTGCCTATTCACCCATCTGCGGACGCGGATTGATGAAGACCTTGACCGGCGGACCGGGCAAGACCAGCATTCGCGCGGGTTGGGGAAAGTTCTACAGCACGTTCGAAGGAGCGACAAACTTCAACGAAATTGGAGACGCTCCGTTCGGCGCCTTCTACGGCAGCCCGGTGCCGCCGCAATTCGTGACGCCGTTTGTCGATCGCGGCACGGGCAACATTGAAGGCCAGCGTTTCCCGGTGCCGCTGCCGACGACAGACACTCCGATCAACTGGGCGAACTTTTTGCCGATCGGAACTTCGCCCGCTTTCTACTACAAAAATGTCTTGCCTTACACCGAAGAGTATCAACTCTCGATTCAACGGCAACTCGGTTCGGGAACTCTGCTGACGGCCAGCTATGTGGGAACACAAGGCCATCACTTGCTGTCATCGCTGCAGGCCAATCCGGGCGATCCTGCTCTTTGCTTGAGCGTCAGTCAAGTCAGCCAGGTCACGGACGGCATCACTTGCGGACCGGGTGGAGAAAACGGAGTGTACCACCCGATCGCGGGAGGCACGATCAATAGCACGCGTGGGCCCTTTGGCGCCGAACTTCAGCAGCGACGGCTACTTCATCACCAGCGGAAAATCCAGCTACAACTCGTTGCAGGTGAGCCTTCGGCAGCGGATTTCGCGACTGGAGTTTTTGGCGGGCTACACCTACTCCAAATCTCTCGACAACGGTTCTGGATACGGGGAGCAGATCAATCTTCTGCGATCCGAACCAGAGGTCGCTCTCGTCCTTCGATGTAAGGCACAACTTCGTGGTCAGCTACGACTACCAGTTGCCGTTTGATCGCCTCGGTGGACCGAGCCGGCTGGTGAAGGGATGGCGGTTGAGCGGCATCACGCGGTTCTCGACGGGCCTGCCTGTTACGCTGGTTGAAACCGACGACAACTCTCTGCTTGGCACGGTGGTGCGGGCGCGATCTCGCTTCCGATCGACACGCCGAACTATCACGCCAGGTTCGTTGAACATCAGCGATCCGCGCTCAGGACAAACCATACTTCAATACCTCTTTGTTCAGCCCGGAAGCACCGGGTACCGCTGGGGAACGCACGGCGCCGTTTCTTCTCCGGACCGGGTCTGAACAACTGGGACATGGCGCTGCTGAAAGACACAATGATCAAAGAAGGAATGAATCTGGAGTTCCGTGCGGAACTCTTTAACGCCTTCAACCATGCGCAGTTTCAACGCCCGATGGCAACATCAACAGCGGTTCGTTTGGCTTTGTTACGACGGCCAATCCACCGCGGATCATGCAGCTGTCGCTCAAGCTGCTGTTTTGACGAGCTTCGCTGACATTCGTCAAGCTATGCTAGATGGTCCGCCGCAAGGCGGACCATCTCTGAAGAAGCAACATCGACTTCACGCCTGTCATGACCATGCCTGCCGCTGTCCTCCGGGACCCTGACAATCGAAACTATGCGGCGGAGAGAGAGACCGCATGAAACCAACGAAAAGTCTGAATTCAAGACGGGCTTTCTCAAGACTTCTGCTTTGGGTCTGGGTGCGATTGGCGCGGGCTTCCGTTGGCCTCGGCGAGCGCGGAGGTGTTGGATGGCGTCGGCCCGCCCGGAAAGCAGACGCAAAGCAGCCCACATCGAGATTGCGGTCTGGTATACGAGCGAAACAGCGCTTCGCTGCTGGACAGCCGATCTCATGGCAGTCCGGCATCGTGCGACCTCCTCCTGCGGATTCGATCCAACTCGTTCCAGCGAACAAATTTCAGGACATTCTTGGATTCGGCGGTTGCTTCTCCGATGCAGCGTGCTACGTGATCAATCAACTTCACCCGCCGTTCCGCGAGCAATTGCTGCACGAGATGTTTCATCCCTCGGAGATGGGGCTCAACGTCAACCGCACCTGCATCGGGTCAGCTGACTCTGCGGCGAAACTCTACAGCTATGACGACGGCGACGCGATCCGGAACTGAAGCGTTTTTCCATCGATCACGATCGCGAATATATTCTTCCGCTGCTGCGTCAAGTGCACGAGATCAATCCCGACACGTTTTATTTTTCTTCACCATGGAGCCCTCCGGGCTGGATGAAGTGGAACAAGTCGATGCTGGGTGGCTCGATGAGCCGTCAGTATCTCTGCGTCGTACGCGCAATATTTTCTGAAGTTTATTCAGGCTTACGCGGCGGAAGGCGTGCCGATTCAGGCCATCACGACGCAGAACGAAATCGACACCGACCAGCATGGTCAGATGCCGGCATGCACGTGGTCGCAGGAGTGCGAGACGGAATTCATCACCGATCATCTTGGGCCGCTCTTCGAGAAAACCAATACGCCAACAAAGATTTGGATTCTGGACCACAACTATGTGTACTGGGGGCGGGTGATCTCAGAACTCGATGATCCGGATTTCCGCCGGTACACAAATTCGGTCGCATTTCACGGGTACACCGGCGAACCCGGGATGATGAGCAAAGTGCACGCGGCGCATCCGGAAGCGGAGATGTATTTCACGGAAGGCAGCACGGACTACAACGATCCGCACTATCAGGACGACTGGACCAAGTGGAGTAAGACTTATACCGATGTGCTCAACAACTGGTGCCGTGCGGCTGTGGCATGGAATATGGCTACCGATGAGCACGGCAAGCCCAATATCGGGCCATACCCGTGCGGGGGAATTTTGATCATCAATCCGCACACGCAGGAGATTATTCGCAGCGGCCAGTACTGGGCGCTGGCGCATTTTTCTCGTACGATTCGGCGAGGGGCACGGCGGTTTGAGTCGCAAAGTCTGGCAGCGAATCTTGGTCACGTTGCGGTCGAGAATCCTGATGGTCAGAAAGTGCTCATCCTCACGAACCTCGGCGGGCGCCGCAATATTCAGGTGAATCAGGGATTGAATTCGGCCATGGTTTCCTGGAAGAGAACTCGATCGCGACTCTGGTTTGGAAGTGACTTGAATGTCGGACGAGTGCAAAGCGTTTCCTCGGGTGAGGCATGCAGCGTCGTAAATTCATAAAGTCCGTCTTGGGCAGTGCTTTGCTGTGGAAGGCGCCGGGATTGCTTGCCCTTCAAGCCCCGTGCAAAGGCACCTGCGCCTGATCCCGAAGTGAAGCGTGTTCTGGTGATGTTCAAGTGCCATTTCGACGCTGGCTTTGTCGATACGCAGGCCGCCGTGGTTCACCGCTATTTCAAGGAATATTTCCCAAGGGCCATCGATCTTGCCAGTCAACTACGCCAGTCCGGCAGCCAGCGCTACGTCTGGACCACGGGGTCATGGCTGCTTTACGAATACCTGGAGCAGGCAACGCTCGGAGGAACGCACACGGATGGAGAAGGCCATCTCCGCGGGCGACATCGCATGGCATGCTCTCCCGTTCACCTGGCAGACCGAGTTGATGGATGCGTCGATGATCTCCGGAAGCATTGGCCTGTCGCAGACACTGGACCGGCGGTTTGGCCGGACCACGACCGGAGCCAAGATGACCGACGTGCCCGGCCACACGCGCGGATTGATCGCTCCGCTGGCCGCGCAAGGCGTGAAGTTTCTGGATATCGGTGTGAACGATGCGAGCACTCCTGCGGAAGTTCCTCCTTTGTTTCTGTGGAAGGATCCGGGCGGATCGTCGCTCGTGGTCATGTATCACCACGGCTACGGTGGCGTGGTGCGTGTGCCGGATTCCGATCTGGCCATCGCCATTGTCGTGGCCGACGACAACGCCGGCCCTCACACCCCGGAAGAGATTCACCAGACCTACTCCACTCTGAGTGACGCAGTTTCCCAACGCCCAGATTGTCCCGACAAGCCTGACCGAGATTGCGAATGCGGTCGAGCCTCACCGCGGCTCACTGCCGGTGCTGACCAGTGAAATCGGCGACACCTGGATCCACGGCGTCGCCAGCGATCCTCTGAAGCTCGCCAGGTATCGCGAGGTCGCGCGACTGCGCCAGGACTGGCTAACTCAGGGAAAATTTGCAGTCGGTGATGCGACGGACATCGCCTTGCTCCGTCATCTGCTTTTGGAGGTTGAGCACACGTGGGGCACGGACACCAAGACCTGGCTCGATTTCGATCACTACATTCCAAGCGATCTGGCCGCGATGCTCGACACCAAGAACTATAAGGTCGTGCAGTTTAGCTGGCAGGAGAAGCGCCAGGACCTCTTCGCCGGGATCGACACGCTGCCTCCGCCGTTGCGCGAGCAGGCGATGACGGCGGTGCGTAATCTTGAAGCGGTCCCGCCGAGGCCTGTGCACCCCAATCCTCACCCAGCTGGAAGCGAGATCGAGACACCGCATTTCATCGTGGGGATCGATCCTAAGAGCTGGAGCCATTCACCGGCTGCGAAATAAGAAGTCGAAGCGGGAGTGGGCATCCAGCGAACATCCGCTGGCTCTCTTTTCCTATCAGACACTGTCGCAACAGGATTACTCGCGCTTCTTTGCCAGTTACGTCGTCAGCGACGAGGATTGGGCCAAGAAGGATTTTGGAAAGCCTAACATCGAGCGCTTTGGAGCGGAGAGCCGGGAGTGGTCTGCCTCCGTCGCGGAGTTGCAGGTGGAGGAAGACCAGCAAGGTCATCACCTGCTGGCGCGTCTTGAGGTCAACGATCCGGAAGCTCTGCGCAGCGGGCGAGCATCGTTCCCGCAGAAGATGTATCTGGAAATGATCTTGCCCAAAGCCGAGCCGGTGATCCACTTGAATTTTTCCTGGTTCCAAAAGCCGGCAACGCGCCTTCCCGAGGCTCTCTGGCTGAGCTTCAATCCGATCGCTTCCGATCCAGCCGGCTGGACTGCTGGAGAAATCAGGCCAGCCGGTATCTCCCTCGGATGTGGTCGTCTCCGGCAATCGTCACATGCACGCACTCTCGAAGGGATTCGGCTACAAGGATGAGAGCGGGGCCTTTTTTGTCGAGACCCTGGATGCGCCACTCGTGACGTTGGGGATCAAGTCACCCTTGTCGTTTTTCGAACCGCCAGCCTGATCTTTCCGCCGGCGTTCATTGCAATCTCTTCAACAATGCCTGGGGAACGAACTACATCATGTGGTCCGGCGAGGATATGCATTTCCGTTTTCTCCTTCGCGCCTGAGGGGCACGGCTGGAATACGAAGATCAAAATGTGGAACTACGATTTGCAGCGCAATTGCGCCGTAAGCCCGGTCGGTTGATATCGAGGGGACATTTGTTGAAGAAGCAAACAAACCTTCGGCACTGGTTGTGTTTCATCGGGCTGGTCGCATGTGCTGTTCCGGCCTTTCTGCACGCCGAGACAAAAGACACAGAAGCACCGCACCGTGGTCGTGATCAGTCTCGACGGTTTTCCCGCGTACGCCCTGGATGATCCCAGGCTTCCCATTCCCACTCTGCGCAAGCTGGCTCGGGAGGGCGCGGTCGCTGCTTCGATGCGGCCGGTGAATCCGACCGTAACTTGGCCCAACCACACTGCCATCGTGACCGGCGTAGAGCCTGCTGAACATCAAGTTCTCTATAACGGCTTGCTGGTACGTCCCGAGGGCGGCTCAAGACCGACGATTGAACCGTGGCGCGACAAAGAGCAGATGGTTCACGCGCAGACGATTTACGACGCGGCTTACGATGCCGGGCTCACGACTGCGCAAGTGGATTGGGTCGCTATCTATCGAGCGAAGACGATCACATGGCAATTCCCGGAGTTGCCCGATCCGGATGGCGCGATCGAGCGTGAACTAATGTCGGCTGGAACCGTTACGGCGGAGCAGTTGCGGACGTTCGAAGCCAGCACCCAGGCCTGGCAGGATGAAATCTGGACAGCGGCGGCGGAAGATATCCTGGAAAAACACAAACCAAATCTGCTCCTGTTTCATCTGCTCACGCTCGATGACACCAATCATGAATACGGTCCGATGACCCCCGCAAGCCTCACCGCCATGGCGTTTCTGGATGCCAAGGTGAAGCAAATTGTGGATGTGCTCGATCGCACCGGCCTCTCCAACAATGCGACGCTGATCATTGTTTCCGACCACGGTTTCCGAACGTACAAGCACAAGATCCAGTCCGAATGTGCTTTTGCGCGAGAAGGGATTGTTGAGCGCAGGGCCGGGTCAACCGAAGGGCGACGCGTGGGTTATGCCTGAGGGAGGCACTGCCATGGTGTACGTAACGAATCCCGCCCGGAGAGCTGAATTGGTTCCGGAACTTCGCAAGTATTTTCACCGGAGCGGAAGGCGTCGAAGGAGTGTATGGCGTGGAGGATTTTGCGAAACTCGGATTGCCGATCCCGACGCAGAGCGATCAGGCTCCCGATCTTGTGCTTGCCGCGACGCCCGACTATATGTTCGGTAACGAAGCGGAAGGCGACTTGATCACGCATGTGCCGCCGGCGGGCACTCACGGCTACCTCAACACCGATCCCAAGATGCAGGCAATTTTCATCGCGTGGGGCGCTGGCGTTCCGAAAGGCGTTCAGCTTGGGGAGATTTCCAATCTCGATGTTGCACCCACGATAGCTGCGCTGTTGGGGATTGAGATAAAGGGAGCCAAAGGCCACGCGATTCCTGAGATCGGAAATAGTTCATTAGAGTACTCGAGGACCCCACCCTAACGCGAGATCACAATCCATCTCGTTACACAACTTTATTGGAACTCAAGCATCACAATCTCTGGATTCGACCCCAGACGTAGCGGTGGTCCCCATGTTCCCGCTCCGCTCGACGTGAAAAATTGTGTCTTCCCGATCCGGCTTAAGCCATAGACAAACTGCCGGTACATTCGCCGCGCCATCCAACTCCAGGGTATGAACTGCCCAAGATGGGTGTGCCCTGATAGTTGCAGAGAAACGCCGGCCGCCTCCACGGTCTCGGGATGGTCGGGTGCGTGCGTTAGTAAGATACTCGCGCGGTCGCGATCCACTCCGATCGCGTCCAACGCAGACGCAAGGTGGCTGTTGCGCGTGGCACTCCGGTAGGGCACGCCAATAATCTGCAAACCGTCCACTTCTACCTTCTCATTGTTAAGCACGCGGACTCCCGCCCCGGCAATGGCATGCAGATACTTGCTGTCGTCCCCAAACTGCTCATGATTTCCCGCGACGAAATACACACCGTGTGGCGCCACGAGCTCGTTCAGCGGTGCGGCCGCTCGTTGCGCGTCAATGGCGGTCCCGTCGTATAAATCTCCTGCAATAAAAATCGCGTCGGGCTCTTCCGTCAAGATTTTCGCTACCATGCGCCGAAGGAAGCGACCATTCCGCACATGCCCCAGGTGAATATCACTAATCAGAGCCGCTTTTCGCCCGCGCCACGCTGCCGGCAAGTTCGCGAGCCGAACAGTGGTTCGGGTGATTCGCGTCCAGCTTGCGTTGAAAACTCCGTAGAGTCCGGCCAATGTCGCGGCACTAAACAGCACTTCCACCGTCCGATGGAAGTTCAGGTGCAGCCCAGTCAATTGCGCAACTCCGAAAACAATCCAGGAGGAAACTGCCGCGAAAATGAGGAAGCTCACCAGGCCCAACCAAACCGCAGCAATTCTGTAAAACACGCGCAGAACAGCATTTGTATAGCGAAAGGCAAGCAGCGAAGCGGCGACAAAGCTTACCGACAAAAAGCCGAGGACCAGTTTGAGCCAGAACGCCCCATGGACCTCGCTTCCTGTCGGCGAAAATGCCCACGTCTCGTAGAGGAATAGATGGGTTAACCAGAGAAGGGACTGAATCACTGCAATAAAGCCGATTAAACGTCCTCGCATCATTGATTCCTCAAACCGTCCTGAGCTATTCCCTTAGGGTTGCCTCGCCGACCTCGGCTGAGGCGCCCGTGACGACCGCTACCTTGATTATTATTATTCACAGTCTCCATCTCGCCTGAGTATACCGTATAGCCAATTCTGGTATACTTAGATTATTGGATGGGGATGCCGGTGAAGAGGGTTCAGAAAATACGTTCAGGAGCCCGGGAGGCTATCTCGGCCAAGCCCAGTGCCATTGTGCTGGCGGCACTGGAGCTCTTTACCCGGTACGGGTATCGCAAGACTTCCGTTGATGATATTGCCCAGGCGGCGCAGGTTGCAAAGCGCACGGTATACCTGCACTTCGAGAACAAAGCAGCGGTCTTTCTGGCGATTCTTGAATACTTGGGCGATCAGGTGCGACAGCGGTGCAGTGCCGCCGAGAGCAAGGGTGGCACACCCGTGGACCGGTTGACTGGTTTGCTCGATGCCTACTTCGGAATGGTGTTCGAGCTCTTCAGCAAATCTGAGCACATGCCGGAACTGGAGGAGACTTTCTCAACGCTGGCGCGGTCGAGGATCGGCGACCTGAATCGGGAATACGAAAGTCGGCTTGCGAAATTTCTGCGCTCGCTACAGAAAACGGGGGAGATTGCAGGGCCGCCCCGTGGCCTCACGGTAGAGCAAGTCGTCCACATCTTGATGCGGACGGCGGAAGCGGCCAAACACGATCCAGACGTGCAAGGCGACCGGAAGGCGCTTGAGCGTCGATTGAGAGAGCTGGCGATCCTTGCCATCGCCGCGATGAAGAACTAGTTTTGAACATCGCTTGCTGCAAAAAGGACGCGCCAGTGAAGGCGCGTCCGAATTGGTTTAACAGCATGTTCGCGATGTCGGGCCTATTGGGAACCGCCGCCACCCGCGGAATCGTGAGCTTCTGTTCGAGATTGCGCCTTCAAAAGCTGTTCGCGATTGTGACGCAGATCCGCACCCGAACGAGTTGTCGGATATGGCCTGTCGCCCATCAAACCCTGCCAGATGACGCGGTTGAACTGCTCCGGATCAACCCGGTCCTCTTTGCTGAAGTCAAAGCCCTTGGTCCTGGCTTCCCACCACGCCGCATCGTGCGTGGGTTTCGGGATGGACGCCAAGTTCAGCCCAGCGGGTGGTTGGATAGGCAGCGTTGTATTGAACAGAACGGGAGCCGGCGTCGCGTCAAATGTCCAGCTTGCCTGACTGGTATCGAATGCGTCCGTCATAGGTGGCAACCCTGCGTCGTGGACACCCAGATTGTGTAAACCGAGAATCTCCTCGATCGTGCGCAGCATACTCGCCGTCGCGTAGTGGGTGGACACTACCGCACCGTGCTTCACGTACGGGCCAGCTACGTATGCGATGCTGCGATTGGCGCTGACGTGGTCGGCACCATCTTGCGGATCATCCTCGATAACAAAGATGAGCGTGCTGTTTGCGTATGGGCTGTGAGCAATTCGATCGATGAGCAAGCCCACGGCGTAGTCGTTGTCGGCTGCCTGTAACTCGGGCGTGTTTACGCCATTGATGGCCGCGCCAAAGCTGCCGAAGTGGTCGTGTGAGAATCGCACCAGCGAGAGTGCCGGGAAGGTGTGAGAGCCGATTTGCTGCTGGAACTCCCGGGCCCACTCCTTGTAACGGAAGAAATCCGCAAAGGCATTGTCGTAGCCCCGGAAGCAAAAATCCGTCCTGGAAACCAATGACGGATGGGCCGGAAAAGCCACCTGCACGGGCGGGTTGACGCCGCACGGATCGACGATATTGACGTCAATCTGGAAGCCCCTACCCAGGTCGAGAAAGAACCCGTAGTTACGCACGGAGAGATGTGCACGGATGGCTGCATCCCAAATGTAGCCGAGACCTTCTTCTCCTTCAGGCCCATCAGCGGCAACTTCGTTCGCGGTACCAGGAAGAAGGTTGGGATCGTTTGGGTACACCGGTTGCCAGGCCTGGCGCTGCGCGACACCGCTGATTCCGGCGTTGACGTTGCGATCGGTGCCTTCGCTGTCGTACGCAGAGCCGCCTTTTCCGTAATTGATGACCTGGCTTTTCTCCTCGAAGTCCAGGGCTCGACCGGCGGTGGACCATTGCCAGCCGTCCATGCTGCCATTTCCGGTGTCGTAGAAATTGTCAAAATCCACGAAATTGGTTGCGATGGCGTGTTGGTTCGGCGTGACTGACTGCGGGAACTGCGTCAGCGTTGGATCCCCGTTGCCTACCGGCAGGTCACCCAAGACCTGATCGTAGGTACGGTTCTCGCGAATGATGTAGACCACGTGCTTGATGTGCTGCCGAAGGAAGCGCATGGTGGCGGCGTCTTTGCGACTGAGTCTGAGGTTGAAACCATTGTTTTGCGCAACCAGACTAGTCAACTGCTGGAGATCGGTTGTGCTGGGCACGGGCAGAACCAGCAGGCTGCCATGCATGTTTTGCCATGCATAATTGTTACCGGAGCCGTTCTGCGCCGAGACACTTTGACAAGCGGATCCGTAGTTGCCGCCGGCGGAAATGGACCGGCAGTTGAGGGGATTGGGACCCGTGTTGCTCTTGCCGTTGACAACATACAGCGTTTTTCCGTCTGGGCTGACACTGGCAGAGTTGGGCTGCCAGCCGGTCGGAATCAAGCCAGTGACGCTGGGCGCCTCGCCCCCGAGTCTGACTACAGCCACATTGTTAGTTCCGCCGTTGGTGACGTAAGCGAATCTTTCATTCGGGGATAGCGTCACGCTATTCGGGTTGCTGCCCTTTGGAACCAAGTCCTCGCCGCCAAGCAAACCTTGTGGTGCACTGGTATTGACGCGACCGGTAATCCGGTTGGAGTTGGTGCTGATGATGACCAGGCTGTCGGCATTCCCAACGGCAACGAATAGCCTGCTCTGGGAGCGGTTGAGAACCATTTTGCCAGGGTTCCCATTGACAGAAATTCTCTTGGTGAGTGTGAGAGTGCCTCCAGCCAGGCTGAGTACATCGATCTCGCGATCGCGCGCGCTGGAAACATAGACTGTGTCGCTACCCTTCACTGCGACGCCGAACGGGAATTCACCTCCCGGTACGCCACTCTGGGCTGGATTGATTACTCCAGGCCGCAAGTCATAGTCTGCCAGCTTCACACCATTCAACACATCAACCGACGTTACAGAATCGGTTTCCCAGTTCGCTACAACCACCGTGCGACCGTCTGCGGTAATTCCCAGGCCGGCAGCCGTTGGACCGGTCTGCGTTTCCTGTTGCATGAGGCCGCCGGCATGTCCTAGCGAGATCGGGGTGCCGACTTCGGACCACGAGCCATTGCTCTGCGCATAGGTATGAAGGTTGTCATCCGGACCACCCGCCACGTAGAACTTGCTTCCGTCCGGGCTCCACACCAGGCCCCCGAACGCTCTCGGCACGAATACCACCTGTTTCTTAACAGGCGCGCTCGGATTCGATATGTCATATACGAAAACATACTCGCTGGAATCCTGCGGCTGAACCCTACCAGTAGCATCGCGCAGCTTATTGAAGCCGCTGGTCAAGATCAGCAGTGTTTTCCCGTCAGGGCTGATAGAAGTGGTCTGCGCGCCGTCGACTGCACGGTTGGGATAGTCCGGCAAATCGACCGTAAGCGCTTGAAGGACCGAACCGGGAGCGGCGTCGGGAGTGATCGTCGCTCCCGTCGGTAGCACTTCGGGGGCGGTCGCCGCGTACGTCGGACGCACGCTGATGACAGTGATTACGCACAGGATGGCTGGAAAAGTGAATGCGCGAAGCAAGCTGAAAATCCGCATTTGTACCCTCCTAAAATTTCACCGTTGCGGCCTCCGTTCCTTGTTGCAGCCTCGGGAACACGGAGCACGGTGATCACACCCATATATCCGTGGAATGTAGACGGGGGATTACAAGCGAGTTAAAAATAATTCACAGTTGGTAGGGCATAACAATTTTGTTTCGGAATAGAAATGCTACGGCTGCACGATCGAGTCGCTTTCGCGACCTTAGTATTCAATCCCTGATAAGGGTTGAAGACTTCGAGATAGGTTGTTCTCGAAGCTCGTTGGCTTTCACGTCGTCATCATGGAGTCGAAACTCCCAAAGTGATCACCTGCAGCGTGAAAGGTTTTCCACAGGAGTGGCTGCTGCAGTCGCAGAAAACTAATGAAGTTGCCGTAGGCGCTGGAACCGTGGGGTGCTTTTTAACCAAAAATTCACATATCAGAAATCTGTTAGCAACAGAGCCTCCCGTACCATCTTCGAAGCCCCACGTTGCCAATCCACAGCCACCTCACTAGGAGAAAAATTGCAATGACGGATCCGACGATCTCTCGTAGACCTTTTGGCCAAGTCGAACTGCGCTCGGTAATCTCCCTATTGCTCGTTGTTCTTTTTTTGTTGCCGATCAGCGCGCTGGCAGCAGACTCGCCACGCCGTATCAAGAACGTAGTCGTGATTTATCAGGAAAATTGGAGTTTCGATTCACTGTACGGCCTCTTCCCGGGAGCCAACGGAATTTCCCGTTCCTCGCGCGTGTCGCTCAGGCAGCGTGACCGTCTTACTGGCAAGGCGTACAGCTCGCAACTGGGGCAACCGTTCGATCTGGTGAGCGGTTCTCTTTCTCTCACCACTCCACCGCAGCCGATCAACAACGGTCAGATCGACACTCGTTTCCCGACAAATTTCAATACCCTGGCGCCTTACGATTTAGTTGACGATACTAACCTGCAGGTTTCCGATAAGACTGGCGACATCGTCCATCGCTTTTGGCATGAGCAAGCGCAGATCAATCATGGGACGATGAACTGGTTTGTCACCTGGAGCGACAATCCCGGATTGGTAATGAGTTACTTCGACGCGACCAATCTACCGGAGGGATTGCTCGCCCAACAGTACACGCTCTGCGACAATTTCTTCCACGCTTCGTTTGGTGGGTCGTTCCTGAACCACCAATTCCTGATCGCCGCTGCTGCCCCGGTCTATCCCAATGCTCCTGCGACCATGCAGGCAACGGTGGATGCCAGCGGACAGCTTGCGCTGGATCCCACCACGGGAAAGATTGTTCATGATGGCAATATCACGCCCATTGGATCGCGTTCCTTTAGCATTCCGTGGCGGACGTTTGACAAGAACTACGCGGTGAACACGATCTTCTCCGCGAACTTGGCTTCCGCCGGTTCGGACCCTCACAGCACCGGGCTCCTACCCTCGCAGAACGACAGTGATCCGAGCGATACGACTCGACCCTATATTCCGACAATCGGCGATCGGCTGAGCGCCAAAAACGTAAGTTGGAAGTGGTACTCCGGCGGATGGGATAACGCGTTGGCGAGTTCGCCCACCAATCCCGCAAACAATGGGACGACTCCGCCGAACCCGCCGGTGGATCCACTGTTCCAATGGCACCATCAGCCGTTTGCCTTCTACGACAACTACGCTCCTTGGAAAAACGGTCAGCGCAACGCGGTGTCGGCCGCGCATCTGCAGGATGAAAACAATTTCTTCCTGGACCTGCAAAATGGTGAGCTTCCCGCAGTCACGTTCATCAAGCCACTTGGTCCCAACAACGAGCATCCAGGCTATGCCGATCTATTGCAAGGTCAGCAGCACGTAGCGGACCTAGTGAATGCCGTGCGGAACAGCCAATATTGGGACCAGACGCTGATCGTTGTCACCTACGATGAACACGGCGGCCGCTGGGATCACGTGCCTCCGCCGCTGCGGAATGGAATTTGGGGAGACGGTGCCAGAGTTCCGGCAATCGTAATCGGCCCGTTCGCCAAATCGCATTTTATAGATCGCAACGAGCATGACACGCTCTCAATCCTGAAGACGATCGAGCAGATTTACCACGTGGCCCCACTGACTTCGCTGGATGCCCACGCATCGTCACTGGAGAGCAGTTTGAAGGGGTCGGACCACTAGAAAAATCGGGGCGCAATGCGGTGCCTGCTGTCGCGTTTGCCCCACCGACCACCCTGAACTCAGTGGCGCGCTCTTACGGGGCGCGCCACGAAGTTTTCCAGGCAATCCGTTGTTATTTGATCGGGAATGCGGCCGCCTTCAGACGCAGACCGTAGGCCGCGGCTAGGCGGCTGATCTGACTTGTCCGTATGCTTCCTTTAGCTTGGCAATGTCGAACTTCTTCATCTTGAGCAATGCTTCCGTCACCCGGTCCAATTTTGTCTGGTCTCTGTCGCTGAGCATCTGATCCATAAGCGTGGGAACAATCTGCCACGATAGACCGAACTTATCTTTTAACCAGCCGCACTGCTCATTCTTCGGGTCTGCTGAGAGCTTGCTCCAGAAGTAGTCGATTTCTTCCTGGGTATTACAGTGCACCATGAACGAAATCGCCTCGTTGAAGGTGAAGTTGTGCCTGTGAGCGCTGTCCATGACGGCAAAGCTCTCGCCTTCAAGAGAAACGCCGGCGTGCTTGATGGTTCCTTCTTTATCGGGTCCGTCATTTTTGCCGTAGCGAAGGATATGGCCAACCTTTGCATGGTGGAATACGGACGCGTAGAAATTGACGGCTTCTTCGGCCCTTCCACACTGCTCGCCGACAAACATAAGCGTTGGCGTGATTGGTTGTTCTATCTCACGGCCACCCATGAACATGATCTGCCACGAGAGGCCGTATCGGTCCTGCGTCCATCCATACCTCTCACTGAAGGGATATTCTCCAATTTCCATGAGCGGCGTGCCACCTTTTGAGAGTTCTTTCCAGAGGGTGTCGACGTCATCTTTCGTCTCGCAGGCCACGAGAAACGAGACAGCTGGAGTGAATTTGAAAAGTGGACCAGCATTGATGAGCCTGAATTCCTGTCCGACAAGTTGAATGGTAAGCAGATCCACCGAGCCCGAAGGAGTGTTGTGAAGGGTTGTGGTGCTTTTGATCTTTGAGTCCTTGAAAAGGGACGTGTAGAGCTTGGCTGCGTCTTTGGCCTCTTTGTCGAACCACAAGTGCGGTGTGATTGTCTGCATACGCTTTTTGCTCCTTATTGTTGTATTAGAGTCCCAAGGCCCCCATATTGTTGGCCAGGGAATCGCACGTTCGCGTAGGGGACGAGAATCAGGCAATTTTAGCGCGATCAACAATCATCTTTTGCTGTCATGGACCACAGTGGAGAGGCCGAAAAGGTCGGCATGCGAATGCGCCCCACAAGTTGTTTTCGGCAGTCCTAAGGCCGGCACGCCCCTGATGCTTGCGGCTCCGAGTATTGCTCTCGATCTGCCTCTCAAGGCGCTGCTGGTCTGGGAAGACAGCGCAGGGAAGGTGTGGGCGTCCTACAGCAGCTCGGAATATCTCAAAGAAAGACATAGCCTCCCGGACACTCTGCTGGGAAATATTGCCGCGGTCCGCTCCATTGTGGAAGAAGCGGTAAGATAAAAGAACCATCCCACCGCGACCTTCCTGGGGTCATGGGCAGAACTGGAGCTCCTCATGTCGATTCGACCGGTTAAGCGGCTCATCAAATCGAAACCTACACTTGAAGGTGCGGGGGTGCATCTTCGGCGCGCTTTTGGCTTTGGGAACACAAAAGACTTCGACCCGTTTCTGCTGCTGGACGACTTCCGGAACGATGTTCCAGAGGACTATCTTGCCGGCTTTCCCTGGCATCCCCACCGGGGGATTGAAACGATCACATACGTGCTTGCCGGAACGGTTGAACACGGCGACAGCATCGGGAACAGCGGTGTGATCGGTTCCGGAGACGTGCAGTGGATGACTGCAGGCAGCGGAATCATTCATCAGGAGATGCCAAAAGGCGATCAGGCCGGGCGAATGCACGGGTTTCAGTTATGGGGCAATCTTCCGTCGTCGCTGAAGATGACGAAGCCGCGTTATCAGGAAGTCAAGGCTCCCGAGGTTCCGGAAGTTACGGACGACGATGGCACGCATGTACGCATTGTCTCTGGAAGTTTCTGGGGGAAAAAGGGCCCGGTCGACGGAATCGCTGCCGATCCCATCTACCTGGACGTATCGGTCTCTCCGGGGAAGCGAAAAACTCTTCCCGTCGAGACCACGCGTCATGCATTCGCTTATGTTTTTGGGGGAAGCGGAAAGTTCTGTAATGCATCAGGTCCATTGGCCGTGCCGACCGAGGCCGTCCAATGGCTGGACACCACCCCTCCTGTGGAGGCCGACAATCGCTCCCTAATTCTCTTTGAGCGCGGCGACGAGGTTACGGTGCAAGCTGGTGATGATGGAATCCGGTTCTTGCTGGTGTCGGGCAAGCCGCTTGAAGAGCCAGTTGCATGGTACGGTCCGATTGTGATGAATACCCAGGAACAGCTCCAGCAGGCCTTCACCGAATTGCAGGAAGGAACGTTTTTGAAAGACGGGCGCCGCCCCTGAGGCGCCGAACCCGACTGCCGTGGTGGGACGTTTGAGGAGTCGATGGCGGAGGCAGCATGAATCAATCGAAGTTTGTGATTCTGGGCGGCGGAATGGTCGCGGGCTACGCGGCAAAAGCACTAGTTGAGCGCGGACTGAAACCCGGGGAGTTGACGATTCTTTCCGCCGATACTGCGATCCCATACGAACGGCCCCCTCTGTCCAAGGGTTTTCTGTTGGGAAAGGAAACGGAAGACACCATCCGAATCAGTCCAGCAGACTTCTATGGCACGCATGGAATCGAGCTCAAGCTGGAATGCGAAGTCTCCAAGTTAGATCCAAAAGGGAAGCGGCTTCACCTTAAAGGTGGGGGAGAATTTGCCTTCGACCAGCTGGTTGTGGCAACCGGTGCACGTCCTCGAAGGCTCGACATTCCAGGTGCGAACCTTCAAAACCTGCACTACCTGCGGTCGATGGACGACTCCAAATCCATTCGGCGCGTTGCGGAAAAGGCGAAACGAGCGGTCGTGATCGGAGGCGGTTTCATTGGCATGGAAGTAGCCGCAGTTCTTGCGCAGAAGAACATCGAAGTCACCATGGTTTTAACCGATGATCGGATATGGAAGCGTTTATTCACTCCGGAGTTGTCGGGCTTTTTTGAGGGCTACTACGATGCAAGGGGCGTGCGGATTGTGAAGAATGCCACAGTAGCCGAGCTACGTGGCGACGGTGCTGTTCGCTCGGTCGTTCTAGCAGATGGTCGGGTAATCGCCTGCGAATTGGTGGTAGCGGGGATCGGCGTCAGGCCCGCAACCGAGGCGCTCACCAACAGCGGACTCGCGATCTCCGATGGCGTGGTAGTGAATGAATATCTGGAAGCCAGCGAGCCCGGAATCTATGCAGCGGGCGATGTCGCCAACTACTTCGATGTTCTTTTTGGAAAGCGCAGGCGCATTGAGCACTGGGACAATGCTGTTTCCCAGGGCCAGTACTGCGCTCGAGCGCTCATGGGCGACCGCACTACATTTGTGCATGTGCCCTATTTCTTTTCGGATGTCTTCGATCTCTCCTACGAGTACTGGGGTGACGCATCTGGCATGGCTCAGGTCATAAGGCGCGGCGATCTTTCCAGCAAAAGCTTCAGCGTGTGGTGGCTGAAGGCGAAACGTCTGGTGGCTGCCTTCATCATGAACCGTCCAGAGGAAGAGCGTCAGGTGGCCCCGAAATGGATCGAATCCAGGCAAGCTGTTTCTGCTGCAATGCTCCAAGACACAACCCAGTCGGTCTCAGGCGCAGCCGCGTAGATGCAGGAATCCTACAAGGTACACGTTATTAAGGAATATTGCGTGGAGTACAGCGATCCGATAAGGGTGGCTGCGGGTGCACGGGTTCATATAGGACGCGAGGACGCCGAGTTCCCTGGATGGAAGTGGTGCGAAGCTTCCGACGGGCGTGCGGGATGGGTTCCAGTGGAACTGCTCTCGGAGCAAGGCATGGAAGCGACCGTCATCGAGGACTACTCGGCGCAAGAGTTGGCAGTCACGCCGGAAGAAGAGGTTACTGTCGAGGCTGCCCGGCACGAGTGGCTGTGGGTGAGAAATGCTCGGGGAGAGCGCGGCTGGATTCCGGCGTCCCATGCAAAAAACTTTAGGGCACGACAGTCGTACACTGCAATGCAGAATGAAAGGCAATCCAAACAGTGCTCATTTGGTAACTCTAAAACAGAATCTCTCCTGCGTTTACGAACTTTCCCTGGGTAACCCTGGGTTCGCCCGCAAGCCTCGTTAGGTTTCCAAGCAAAAGTTGCCGCTGTCGTCTCCGGCTTGCCCATTAAGTGGTTATAGGTATAACATAAATGAAATGACAGTAACTCATATGCCGACGGCTCCATGGCTGTTGCTCGTCTTCAGCCTGCCGGCTCGGAGCGCCAGTCAGCGGGTGCAGATTTGGCGAAAGATTCAGCGCTACGGAATGCTCGCGCTGCGAAGTTCCGGTTACGTTCTTCCCAATACCGCCGCAAATCAGGAACGAATGGAGTGGCTCGCCACAGCGATCCGCACATACAAAGGGCAGGCGTCGGTCGTTCAGGTGCAAGGCTTCGATGATTTGCCGTCGGAGCATCTGAAGCAGCTTTTCGTTGAGGCACGATCGCGCGACTACCAGAAGCTTCTGCATGAGGCGAAGAAGGTTCTGGCACTTTCTCCTTCGCGAGGACCTGGCGGACGACTGAATCGGATTCGCCGCCGTTTGCTGGAACTTCAGGATATCGATTTCTTCGGGAGCCCATTGCGTGCCAAAGTCGAGAACCTGCTGGCTCAAGCCGACAAAGCCGACACCCAACGCGGCTGGCCGCAAGGCCGAGAGGGAAGTCTGGCGAATACGTCAACCGTTTGTGGATGACACGCCCTCGTCCGGGCATCGATCGAGTCTCGTCGGCGTGGCTGATCCGTCGTTTTATCGATCCGAAAGCGCGCTTCGTCTTCGGTGCCGAACCCAGCGCACACGCCGAAGCGATCCCGTTTGACATGTTTTGCCCGCAAGGCTTTGGTCATCGCGGAGAGGACTGCACATTCGAGACATTGCAGAAGGAGTTCTCGATCCGGGATGGCAGAGTCAACCGGATCGCGCAGATCATTCACGATGCTGATCTCGGCGACGAGAAATTCGGCCGGGTCGAGGGACAAGGTTTGGACAAAGTGCTGAATGGCTGGGCCAAGCAAGACTTACCGGACGATGAACTTTTGCAGCGAGGCATGGACCTGATCGAAGGCCTGTATGCGTCGCTCGGGTGAAGCTCGAGGAGGCGAGATGGCGACGATTGACAGAGCGCAACGTCTGCTGCTGATCAGCAACTCAACTCTGCACGGCAGCGGTTATCTGGACCATGCCGAAAAAGAGATCCGAGATTTAGTGGCGGACAGGACAAACGTCATGTTCATTCCCTATGCACTCCACGACCGCCGCGCTTACGCGGCGAAGGCCCAAGAACGCTTTCGCGAAATGGGCCTCTCGCTCACAGTCTATCCACGATGTTTCCAACAAGCGCGCGAGCGATCGACGAAGCGGACGTGATTTTCGTTGGCGGAGGAAATACGTTCCGACTGTTGAAGGGACTCCACGATGACGACCTGTTGGGCCCGATCCGGCGAAGAGTGGCGACCGGTGTGCCCTATATCGGATCGAGCGCCGGTTCCATCGTGGCTTGTCCGACGTCTGAAAACGACCAAGGACATGCCGGTGGTGCAGCCTCCGTCATTCGAGGCCTTGGGCTTGGTTCCATTCCAGATCAGTCCTCACTATCTGGACCCTGATCCTGCCTCCACCCACATGGGAGAAACACAGGAGGAACGGATCATGCAGTTCCTCGAAGAGAACGAAGAACCTGTGGTCGGCTTGCGAGAGGGCTCAATTCTGCGGGTGCAGGATGGCACAGTCGTGATTGAAGGGACCGAATACCGCACGCATATTCCGGCGAGGCGAGGAACCCTGTCGAAGCCGCTCCGGGCTCCGACATCTGCGCCGTTGTTGGAGAGTGCAGTCGCTCCTGCAGGAAGAGTCGCATGAAGTCGGACGAAATCCTGTTGCTGACCTCGCGAGAGATTCAAAGCTTGCTGACCCTCGACGAGTGTATCGGGGCGGTAGAGCATGCTTTTCGTGCATATGGAGAGGGCAGGGCAGTCCCGCCAGCCGTCTTGAGCATGCACACCGAAGACGGCGGCTTTCACGTCAAGGCCGGGTTGCTGGAACTTGCATCGATCGTATTTCGCGGCGAAGGTAAACGGGAACTTTCCGGAGAACGGTTCACGATTCGGGCTGCCCACCATTCAGGGAGTCATCGTTCTCTGTGACGCTCGGAAATGGGACTCCACTGGCAGTGATGGATTCCCGTGACATCACTTCGCTTCGCACCGCTGCTGCAACCGCGGTGGCAGCGAAATATCTGGCACGCCAGGATTCGCGGACCGTCGACGATTTGTGGCTGCGGCAAATCAGGGACGCATTCAGCTCAAAGCGCTGTCGCGTGTCCGCCATCTCCAAGACTGTCTTTGCTTACGACAAGGACGAAGAACAAGCGTTGCGGTTTGCCGCAGAACTTGCATCGGACCTGAAGATTTCCGTGAGGCCAACAGTCTGATCTCTCTGCTGCCGTCCGGCAAAGTGATATTTGTGTGACCTGCACAACGTCACGTCAGCCATTGCTGGGTCTCGACGATGTTTCACCAGGAACGTTCATCGCTGCCGTCGGCGCGGACAACCCTCAGAAACAGGAACTGCACCCAAGCCTGATGGCACGAAGCAAGATCGTCTGCGACATCCTCGAACAGTGTGCGGTGATGGGAGACTTGCATCATGCGTTGGACGCGGGTGTCGTGACCCGGGCAAATGTGCACGCAGAACTGGGGGAGGTCGTGGCCGGGAAAAAGCCAGGGCCGCGAATCACGAGGAAGAAATCATCATCTTCGACAGTACCGGCATGGCGCTGCAGGACGTGGCTGCGGCCGCCGTCTTGTACGAAAAGGCCGAGCAGGACAGGGGCGCGGTGTTCGGTTAAATTTCGCAGCCTGAGAAAGGGATAACCATGCGTACGATCGTATAGGCGAGGTCGTTCGTCAAAAACGACTCAGTGCAAATCTCACGATGGCGTCTGTCACAATCGCTTGCCTGTGCTGCGGAACTCTGGCAGTCGGGCAGGCAGCCAGTTCCACTCCTGCAGATGCAGCTGCGAGCAACTGGAAGCAGGTCGAGGATGCCATGGGCCGTCCGGGCCAAATGCAGCCCGGTGACGTGATCAAGTTCGGGATGCCGAGAAAGGATCTTCACGTCGTGCTCGACGGCGTCGATATCAAGGCGGGACTTGCGTTAGGTTCGTGGGCAGCATTCAAACGGGATGGCAGCGGCGCCATGGTCATGGGCGACCTGGTTCTCACCGAGGACGAAGTCGAACCCGTCATGATGAAGCTGCAGGAGGGCGGCATCCACGAATCCGCTGTCCACAATCACCTGATCGGCGAATCTCCGCATGTGATGTACATGCACATTGCCAGCCACGGCGATGCCGTGCAGATGGCGAAGGCCATTCACGATGCGGTGGCGTTGACCAAGACTCCTGGTCCCGGATGCGCACGCCGGCAGCCCAACCAACAGCCGAACTCGGTTTTGACCAGAAGCAGGTCGAGCAGATTCTCGGACACACCGGAAAGGTCAACGGTGGAGTTCTTCAGATCGGAGTGCCGAGGGCGGAAACAATTACCGATTCGGGCATGACGGTTCCGCCGTCGATGGGCGTGGCAACCGCTCTGAACTTCCAACCGACAGGAAACGGCAAGGCGGCGATCACGGGCGACTTCGTGCTGCTCGGAAGCGAGGTCAATCCGGTCATCAAAGCGCTGCGACAGAACGGAATTGCAGTGACAGCCCTGCACAGCCACATGCTGATGGAAGAGCCGCGCCTGTTCTTCATGCACTTCTGGGCAAACGATGACGCAGTGAAACTGGCGAAGGGACTGCGAGCGGCTCTCGACAATACAAACTCGGCAAAGTGAACCCGGAATCCAACTCGACGGCGCCGAGCCAGACGAGAGTGTCACTTCACTCAGTTCGTTGGATATTTCCTGTGGCTCGGAACCGTGGGATTTCGGCGGACCGATTGCGCTTGCCGGACACATGCAGCAGGACCTTGTCGACAGTCGCGGCTGGGTCCGCAAAGAAGACTACCTGGAGGGTCTTGCACTGGCGCAGCTGGCGCCCGGCCCTCTTGCTGCCCAACTCGCGATTTATCTCGGCTACATTCGCGCAGGCGTGCTCGGAGCGACCGCGGTGGGCGTGGCGTTTGTCTTGCCATCGTTCCTGATGGTGCTGGCGCTCTCGGCAGCCTACGTTCGCTTCGGCGGGCTGCCGTGGATGCAGGGAATGTTCTACGGAATCGGCGCGGCCGTGATCGGCATTATCGCCCGGTCCGCGTTCAAGCTGACCAAGCTCACGCTCGGCAAAGACAAGTTGCTGTGGGGAATATTCGCGGTTCTGGCAGTCTCAACTGCGTGGACCTCACGGGAGATCATTTGGCTTTTTCTGCTGGGCGGAGTTGTGAACTTGTTTGCCAAGGGCTTCCCGAGTCGGTTGCCGGCCAGAAGCACGGTGCCGTTGCTGTTCGCGCCAGGCATACTGTCGCGACATTCGGCGCGAGCAGCATCCTTGTGCAGATCTTTTTGTACTTCGCGAAGGCAGGATCTGTTCGTATTCGGAAGCGGACTCGCAGTTGTGCCGTTTCTCTATGGTGGCGTGGTGCAGGGGCATCACTGGCTGACCGATCACCAGTTCGTGGATGCGGTCGCGGTGGCAATGATCACGCCGGGACCGGTGGTCATCACGGTCGCCTTTATCGGCTATCTGGTCGCAGGTGTTGCAGGCGCGACGGCGGCAGCCCTCGGAATCTTCCTGCCCGTCTATCTGGTGGTTGTATTGCTGGCGCCATCCTACAAACGCTGGGCGAAGAACCCACAATTGAATGCCTTCGTGCGGGGCGTCACCGCGGCGGCGACGGGCGCAATCGCGGGTGCGGTCGTGGTTCTTGCTCGGCGTTCGGTTTACGATCTGCCGACGATTCTGATCTGTGTGGTCAGCTTCGCCGTGCTGTTTCGCTGGAAAGTTCCTGAGCCAGCTCTCATAGGCTGCGCCGCAATTGCGGGGTTGCTCTTGCACCGAACTTAACGACTGACCCTGCCAAGAGCGCGACTATACCGCCGCGCACGGATGCTAGAAACTCCATTTAACGGCGAACTGTAACACTCGAGGTCCGTTCAGTGCGTTGATACGCTGAAGAGTTCCGAAACCGGTGGTTCCGCTATTGGGGACGAGGTAACAAGTCTGGTTGGCCTGAGGGTTGTCCGGATTTCCGCAGGTATCGCCGAACGGCGTGTACTGAATCGCGTTTACGCCGTTTCCGTTCTGCACGTAGTAGTTTGCATGATTCAACAGGTTGAAAGCCTGCACTTGAAATGCGAGGTTCTGGCGCTCGGTCAGATGGAAATTACGGGCGAGACTCACGTCAACTTGCTGGGTCCAGGGCCCGTAATATGAATTGAGGCCGGCAAAAGGGCTGGGGCCTGCCCCATTTATGCCGAGAGCAGAGTTGGCTGTGCTTTGCAGTGCGGCGGTATTGTTGACGATATTACCGTCGCCTTCTTCGCAGGGGAGATTGATTTCGTCATCGACCGGGCACGCTGTGGCCAAGACCGCCGCGTAGGGACGCCCGGAGGAGAATTGCATGACCGAACTAATCGTCCAGTCCGAAAGAAGCGCCCTTGCTGCAGGAATCTTGAGATTCTTGCCGAATCCGGGCTGATAGACGCCCGCAATCGAAAGGCGATGACGCTGATCCAGCAGGTATGGGGCATGCGTATTGCGAAAATCGAATTGATTGTTGAAATCGACGCCACGCGACATCAGGTTCTTGGCGAATGTGTAGGACGCCTGGAAAGCAAGCCCCTGATGGAGGCGTCTTTGTCCTTGCACAAAGAACGAGTTGTAGTTGTTCAGGCCGGGACTGACCAGAGCGTTGATCTGTCCAAAATTGGGGTTCAGGCGATGCTCCTGAAGAAGACCTGAATCGAGATTGGGCAGCACGACTTGGGATCCATTGCAGTCATCCACTTCCGTGGCAGTCTGCGGACAGAGTACGTACGTTGTTTGGCCGCTCGGGGGCACGAGGTTCAGGTCGTAGGCGCTAGACGCAATCAGGTGCACGCCGTGGGTCCACATCGTCCCGACCGTAATGACAGTGTCGGGCAAAACCTCGCGTTCAATCTGAAGGTTGCCGTGCAGAATGTATGGGTAGCGGAAATGCGGATCGACCAGCGAGATATCGGGTGCAGAGAACAGACCTGGATCGGAAACCTGATGAGGGAACGTTGTGGTCTGGTCCTCGGGTGCAAGCCCTGTATCGTACTGGACGGTGGCCGAAGCCTGCTGCGTCAGGAGACCATTGGAAACAACTGAATTGCGATAGTTCAAACCGTTCAGGTTCTCGTAGAACATTCCAAAACCGCCACGCACCACGGTCTTCTCGAGCGGCTGCCAGGCGAATCCGATTCTGGGAGCCAAACGCTGGTACCGGTTGGGGAATTGTCCGGTAAGAGGAAATGCTGGATTTTGATTCGGTTGCGGATAAATCTGGAAGTCCTGCCTTAGCCCGAGGTCCAACGTGAGCCGGGGACGAACCTTGTAAGTGTCTGCGACATAAAATCCAAGGTACGGCACGTTGAAAGAGAACTTCGGATTGCCGGAGCTCTGGAAAAATGTGTCGTAGCGTCCCAGAGCAAAGTTCGTTAAGCTGCTGAAATTGTAGGTGCCGCGAAATGTCCCGTTCTGCCGCGCGGCGTCTGGGTCGAATCCGCCGAAGGCAAGATCGGCAACATGGGTGTGGCTGAATTCCACGCCAAATTTCAATGTGTGCTGACCGCGCACGTACGTGAGGCGATCGGAGACCTGCCAGAGTGCCTCGTTCGTACGGCCACCGGCGAAGCCAGCGTTGCCCAATTGCAGGGCTCCACCTTCGTCCGCGTCGCCTCCACCCGATATCAAGAGAATGGCCGGCAGCACTGGATCCACAAGACCGGTAGGTGTGAAGAACTGGTCATCGCGTGAGAAACTGCCGTGCAATTCGTTGAGCAAATTACTTCCGACCGTGTGGCTCCACCCGGCGGCCGCCTGGTAATCGCGAACATACGCGTTCGCCAGCGTGCTATTTCCGAACAACGAAGTCTGGTTGCCGACGATTGCCCCTCCAGCCGAATCGAACCGATTCCAGTTCAAACTCAGATACCAGCGGTCGTCCTTGGAGTCGCGGTAATCGATCTTCGAGAAAAGCGCCCAATCGTTGCGGAAGCGAGGATGCGATCCGAGGCTAGAATGAATCGCATTGAGCGCATTCGAAACCTGTTGAAGGTATTCGGGATCGTCCGGGTCCGCAATGTTGCTGTCTCCCGGAACCGGCAGCGGGGCGTCGGGAGCAGTTAGCTGTACATCGTCTTCAACGCCGAAGTCTTCCTGATCAACCGCGGCAAAAGCGGGATTAACTACGGAGATAGGATTCTTCTGCCGTTGCTGCTCGTAATCGACGAAGAACCAGGCTCTACTTGAGACGATGGGCCCTCCCACAGAGCCTCCAAACTGTTGCAGGATGTTCACGGGACGGGCAATCCCATTGGCCTTGTTGACGGCATCATTGGCGCCCGTGCCGGAGTTACGGTTGTAGTAAAAGGCGTTGCCATGAAAGTCATCTACGCCTGATCGAGTTACAACATTGACGAAACCGGTCGCGGCACCGCCGTACTCGGCCCGGTCCGGGGACTGCGCAACCTGAAATTCCTGAATCGCGTTCTCGCCGAAGATGTATGGAACACGCTCCCCCCCGCGAGCAGCGCCGAAGTAGTTGCTGGTAGCGCCGGCGCCATCCACCGTAAACGAGTTGGCGCCGTTGGCATTCGCGTAACCTGTGTCTTGTCCGCCTTGCTCTCCGGCGAAACTGACCAGTCCTTGTTCGCCATCGGGAGACGCATTCGGAACCAGCAGGGCAAAATCCAGGAATCTCCGGCCACTTAGAGGAAGACCATCGAGCAGGGACCTGCTGATCACCGAACTGAGACTTGAATCTTCCGTGCGGAGAAGAGGTGACTCGCCCGTCACCGTAATGGATTCGCTTCCGGCGCCGGGCACCAGCTTGACGTCGATCGTCGTCGTCTGCCCGAGTTGCGCTTCCACGCCCTCGACAATTTCCTTCCGAAATCCTGGGGCGGTGACTTCCATGACGTAGGCGCCTACATGGGGAGACGGAAATACGTAAATACCGGAATCGTTGGTTGCCCGGCTAAGCCTTTGACCGTTGCTGCTTGACACCAGGCTCACCCGCGCTCCTCGAACGACAGCCCTGGACGGATCGCTTACCAAGCCACGGATTACACCCGAGACAACCACACTCTGCGGGTGGGCTAGTGCTGCGAAAGTAAGAAGAAGCGTACCAATCAGGCAGATGGTTGACGGTTTCATAGGAGCTCTTACCTTTGTGTTGGGAATAGGTACAGCTCGCGGTGCCGCATGTTACCGTTGCGGCACCGCAGAATCCAGATGAACTACTTTCCAGATGAACTACTTTCCAGGTTTCCGGTGCGGAATGCCCTCCGACAACTGAATGGCCCGGCGCAGTTCAACCTCGTTCATATCGGGCTTGCTGAAGTTGAGAGTCTGCGTCAATGCGGTCCAGGTGGCATTGGGCGTCCCATCGAACGCGATTGGTGTCAGGTTGTAAGGCGAAAAATCCGGGGTCGCAGTGAACAGATCCCGCAGATCGGTAGCAGCGGCGTCGTATTGATTCAGTGGCGGTATGCCGAGAATCAAGTCAACGGTTTTGAAAATGCTCGCCAGGCTGTAGTGGTTCTTGCTGAGGTACTGGTGTTTCACCCACGGGCTGACTGCCAGGAAGATCGACCGCGTGCCGTTGACGTGGTCGAATCCGTTTTGCGGATCGTCTTCGACCACGAAAATAACTGTGTCTCTCCAGCATGGACTGTGCGAAATCAACTCGACGGTCTCGCCAAGGGCGGCGTCATTGTCCTGGACGAAGCGCACGAATGACCAGGCGGGGCCGTTGGGGTTGATGTCGAACGAACCGCCGCCGTGGTCGTTGGGATAGTACAGGTCCACGTAGCTGGGTAACTTACACAGGTTGTCCTGTCGATCGACGTAGCGGGATTCGAACACCTGCTTGAAGCGTCCGAAGCGCGTGAAACGGGTGGGGTCTTCGGGCAGCAATCCGTCGGGAATATGGGTATTAAACTCCGGGAAAAAATGGTCGCTGTGATCGCGAAGAATTTTCTCCATGGGGACGTTCACATGGTGGCGAATCCCTGTAGGCTCAGTGCCTCCGTCTTCATCCACGATCGCGAACTCATAGCCATTGCCGAAATTGACGAAGTCTTTCCGATTGCGAGCAAGGTGAGCAAAAATGCCTCCGTGCTCGTCGTAGTCGTTCGGATCGGGAGAAGAGTTGGCGTCGGTGAATCCCAAGCGCCCGGGATAGGGGACAAAGACGTCCGGGTTGTCGCCCGCATCGCCACGCTTGCCTCCATAGGAGGCTGGCCAGTGCGTTTGCTCAAGTTCAGTGGTGAAGTTGTTATTCAGCCAGCGGTGACCATCAGACGACACCGACGGTTCCAGAAAGAAGTTGTCACTGAAGGTAAATTGCAACGCCAGTTCGTGATGGTTGGGTGACGCAGCATATCCCAGAGAGTAGTCCGGATCTCCGTCTACAGGCTGACCCTTCCGGGTTTGCGTGATATCTCCCAGGAGCAGGTCATGCGTCGCATTTTCCTTATTGATGAAGATGACATGCCGGATCACCGAGCTGGCCACGCCGGGTTCGGATGGAACGGGATTCGGATCGCGCGGAACACGCGATGGAACGAATCCGTTGTTCGCGAGAACCCGGTGCGTGTAATCGGCGAGCTTCTTTCCCCCCGGTACAGAAAGAACGTTAACTGTGCCCAGCGTGCTTGACCGCGGTGAGCCCAGGTTGTCTGGGGGAACGTCGTTGTTGGGAAGTGCTCCGCGCCCATTCGCGCTCGCCACATAGAGTCTACGGCCATCCTGACTCACACTTACGCTGCTGGGCCACCACCCTGTGGGAATCAAACCCTGAACTTGGGCAGGGCCTTCATCAGAACCAAGGTGCACCACAGCCACGGCGTTGATGCCCGCCTCAGCGACGTACAGAGTTTTCTGATCCAGACTAAGGGCGAGCGCGACCGGCTGTAGCCCTTTCAGGTGATGATCGACCCCGCCAAACACAGACAGGCTGATCCGTTGTCGTTCCAGGTTGGTGTTCTTGCTCAATATCGAGACAGTGTCATCACTCCCGTTGGAAACGTAAACGTACCTGGACCCGATCAGCACGGCATTCGGGTGGCTGCCTCCGTAAGTCTTGATTCCTTCCTGGACCTGACCAATTCTGGGTCCCGCCTTCACGGCCTTCAGGAGTGACGGCTCAGTCGGGCTGGTTGTGTCGAACACGTACACCGAAGACGATTCGGGTGCGTTCGGGCTGCCGAGGCCGGGGACAGTGAAGGTCTGGTCCTGTGACACGTAGCCGCATCCGATGCCGTCTGGGAAGTTCAATGCGGTCGGCAAGTTTCGGGGATCGACTTTGTGAATTGTGATCTGGCGGTCGTTTGTAGTTTCGTCCGGATAGCCCGCCCCGGGATAGCAAAGAGGGAAGTCCACATTGTTGTTTCCGACCGGATTTTCGGGACGCAGGCTCGCGAATTGAAACACTCCCACATTCGTTACGTAGAGCCGGCGATTGTCCGAAGAAAGTGCGATCCCGAACGGATAGCGCCCAACTTTGGTTGACCCCAGCGCAGCGGCGAAGTTATCCGGCTCCACCAGGTTTCCCTGACTGTCCACGCCGGTCACGATCTTGGTGGTGTCAATGACGTGGATTTGGAACCCGCCCTGATCGGTCACATAGAGATAGCGCCCGTCGCTGGTGAGAGCAAGACGTCCTGTAAATGCCCCCTTGAAAAAGGTGGATGGTCCGCCCGTAACATTCATGCCACCGGTAGGATGGCTGGTAGTGTTGAGGTTGACGGTGCCTACAATTTTGGCGGCCGCCGTATCACCGACCCAAACGTTCCCGTTTTCTCCACCGCCCACGTAAAAACGCGAACCGTCAGGCGAAAAGACGACCCCGAGAAACACGGCGTTCAATGGAATCAGAGTTGTTTGAGGAGTGCTTGAGCGAAGTCCCGTCACCAGAGTTACGGAAAACGGGCCGATTCCGCTGTTCACCGTTGCGAGGGCACTTCCATCCTGTGAAACAGCCATTCCAAAAGGCTTTGGAGCTCCCACGGCAAACTCGACGCCGACCGGAGTCACGAAACGTCCATTCGGCAGTACTGCGCCATCGTAGCCGTCCACCGGTACGTGTAGGGTTGCCGGCAAAGTTCCCGCCGGCGCCTTGTAGCGGACGCTTTGAGAATTGTCTGCGGCGTAGCCGGCAACCGCGAAGGAACACGTCAGGGTAGCGATGAACACTGCTACAAACCAGTGTGAAAGGAACGTTTGCTGGCGGGCTGCCTGGGAAAACTGTTTACGATGCTTCATTCTTCGTCACCTGTTGGGCGGGGACGCTACCCCGAGTTGGGCGCTGTGAAACTGCTAGATCAGCGATGCAGTCGTCGATGTCACCGTCGGCTGATGGTGGACAGCAGTAGAGTTGAAGGAAACGCCTGTGCCCCGCGCGACCCGACGAGGGGAAACGGTCCTTGAGATTCCTCCCCTCGAGTGCAGAAGAATTGATAACAACGCTGTGTTACGTGATGGTTACTCGAAAATGAAATTTTCGTGAATGCGGCCCATTGATGGCGTTCGCCGATTTAATGCCAAGAAGGAAAAAACGCGCCATGAAGGCGCGTAGCAATCAATAAGGACGCGTTTGCTAGCGGCAATTGCCCCGCGACGGCTCGATGGCTTTTCTTCAACGTGCTCGCGCTCCCGGATCCCTTCACACTCGTTGACCCGACTGAACAAGGATTACATCGGGCAACAGCCTTGCAACTCTGTGGAGGCGAACCTGAAACAATCGCCCAGCGGCGACCAATTCCCACCGCGCTATTCCTGATGACAACGGAATCTGTAGCTGCCGGGATGAACGCATTCGGTCGAAGGCCTCGCTATCGCAATGATGTCGCTCGGAATGACAAGAGCAACATGAGCGCAGGAGGGTAAGCAATGCCCGATTTGTTGCCGACAATCCCGTAGTGTCGCGAGCAAACTGCCGTCACTTGACACCTAACATGTGAGGTGAGATCGAGCTCCGAAACCCAAGATTCCGTAGGTGGGGGGCAGGTTCTCGGATATACTTGGCCCCCTCGAAAGGTGGCTCTCCAGCCGCGCTGCTTGTTTTGGGGTCTGTGAGTGACGTCAACGTCGATTCTTCGGGTAGTCTTACCCTCTACCGCCCGTAAGTTCTTGTGCGGCATCCTGCTACATATGATTTGCTTAAGTTGTGCTTTGGTTTGTACCGCGAAGTCGCACGCGCAAGCGACAGTACCACCGCAGTCAGCACCCGCTTCGCAGGCAGGAACTTCGACTCCATCGGTGAAGTCCGCGTCATCCCCGGCCGCAAGCAATCCCGCGCAGGAAATCAGCTCGCGTGATGAACTTACGACGTTCAAGGTGAAGGTGAACCTGGTGCTGGTGCGCGTGGTGGTTCGCGATGCGAGCGGGAAGGCGATTGGTGATCTTCGGCAGGAAGATTTTGACTTGTTCGATGATCGCAAGCCACAAGTCATCAAGCAGTTTTCAGTGGAGCAGCCTGGGAATAAGGCGGCGTCGCAGCAGACACAGCCGAAACCTGAGGAGGATTCCGGCGAAACGCTTGCCACCGCCGGTCGCGCCTGAGCATTATGTCGCCTACATATTTGACGATGTTCATCTGGAGTTCGGTGATCTCGCCCGGGTTCGGGATGCAGCTGACCATCACATGGCCACATCTGGCTACCACCGATCGAGCGGCGATCTTCACAACTTCGGGGCAGAACAATCTGGATTTCACTGACGACCGCACCAAACTGCACGACACGCTGCAGCAGCTGCGGCCGCGTCCCATCTCGCGCGGGGGCGGCACAGGATGTCCGGACATCAGCTTTTACATGGCCGACTTGATCCAGAACAGGCGCGATCCTACTGCGATTCAGCTTGCCACCGAAGATGCTCTTGCGTGTGCGTTCAACCGCGACCGGCGCATGCTGAGCGCAGCCCAGGCCATGGCGGAGTCCACCGCCACCGGCGTGTTGAATCAGGGGGACCACGAGAGTCGGGTGTCGTTGAGCGTACTGCGGGATGCCATTCGGCGCGTCGCGGTCATGCCCGGGCAGAGAACGATTCTCTTGTTGTCGCCGGGCTTTCTGACTCCCCAGATGGAGTCGGATTACCTCGAATTAGTCGATCACGCTCTGCGCTCGCAGGTAATCATCAGCTCGCTGAACGGCCGCGGATTGTATACGGTCGATCCCTTGGGTGACATCAGCAAGGAAGGTCCGGCCAATGAGTTTGCCTCCGTCAGCCGCGCTCAGTATGCCAGCCAGAGCGCTTCGGCCGAAGAAGACATTCTTCGAGATCTGGCTTTCGGAACAGGCGGTTCGTTCTTCCACAACAGCAACGATCTGGACGAGGGCTTCCGCTACATCGCCGCCGCGCCCGAGTATTGGTATGTCCTGGGTTTCTCGCCGCAGAACCTGAAGCTGGACGGGCGGTTTCACGGTCTCAAAGTAACTGTGAAGAACCGGCAGAAACTCACGATCCTGGCGCGCAAGGGGTACTATGCGCCCAAGCACGTTGCCGATCCCGCGGAAGAAGCCAAGCAGGAAATTGAGGATGCGCTATTTTCGCAGGAGGAACTGCACGACCTGCCGATTGATTTGCGTACACAGTTTTTCAAACCCAGCGACCTGGATGCGAAACTGGCTGTTCTTGTGCATGTGGACGTGAAGAAAATGCACTTCCGAAAAGCGGAGGGGCGCAACCAGAACAATCTGACGATTGTTTCCGGATTGTTCGATCGCAATGGCAAGTTCATTACGGGCAATCAGAAAGTGCTCGATATGCACCTGAAAGACGAAACCCTGGCCAACAAACTGGGATCGGGAATCACGGTGAAGTCGAGCTTTGACGTGAAGCCGGGCAGCTACCTTGTCCGGTTGGTGGTACGCGATGCCGAGGGGCAACTCTCCGCGGCCAATGGCGCCATCGAAATTCCGTAACTGTGAGGTGGACTATGTCCCGACGCCTGATGATCTGGATGGGAGCGGCCCTCGGGGTCGCGCTTTGGATCACTGTGAAGATGGTGATCCCCGTGGCCTCGGCGCAGCAAGCGCAGCCAGTCTCGACTTCCGACGCCAACACGCCGCTCATCAAGGCTGAGACGCGCCTCGTCCTGGTCGATACCATCGTGACCGACAAGAAGGGAAACTACATCAGCGATCTCGTGCAGAAGGACTTCAAAGTTTGGGAAGACGATAAGGAGCAGGCCGATTACCAGTTTCTCCGCGGAAGCGGGGCAAGGGCCGGGCAACAACGATCAGAAGCACTACCTGGTGCTGTTCTTCGACAACTCTACCATGGACATGACCGACCAGGCTCGCGCCCGGGACGCGGCGGCGAAATTCATTGCTGCCAATGCCGGTCCGAACCGATTGATGGCGATTGCGGACTTCACCGGCGCGGTCCATATCGCGCAGAACTTCACTGACGACGCGGACCGCCTCAAGAAAGTAGTGGCGCAGGTAAAGTTCTCCTCGGTGAATCCCAACGCTCCGGTCGAGATCGCTTCTCTAGGGATGCCGTCCCTCAGGAGCGCGGAAGCGGACTTCGGTGCGCGCAGCGTGCTGCTGGCCTTGCGCAGCATGGCAAAAAATCTGTCGAACATCCCGGGTCGTAAGAGCCTGATCTTTTTGACCTCGGGATTTCCACTTACTCCTGAAATTCAGTCGGAGCTGACGGCGGTCGTGGATAGCTGCAACAAGTCGAACGTCGCGGTCTATCCCATCGACGTGCGTGGACTTACCTCTACTCTGCCAATGCCGAGTGCCGGGGCTAAGCTGCATCAATCCGCGCCTGCCCACCGATCGCACGGGGCGTCCGTATCCCTTCGCTATGCGAGCGCTCACCGAAAGCGCTATTTGGGTGCGCATCTCGTGCGAGTTCAGCGCACAGGCGGAGGTGGTGGAGGAACTGGTGGCGGAGGCGGCGGAGGCGGAGGAGGCCGTCCCGGTGGCGGCGGAGTGGGTGGCGGAGGTGGTGGAACTGCTGGGGGCGGGGGTCGTCCCGGTGGCGGAGGTACGAGCGGTGGCACTGGCGGCGGCCGTCCCGGCGGCGGAGGCACGAGCGGTGGCACTGGCGGGGGAACCCGCGGCGGAGGCGGAACCACCGGGAGGTGGTCGTCCTACTACCGGCGGGAATACGGGTGGATTTAGTCGCAATCCTTACTTCAATAACCCTTACAACCAGCCCCGGCTGATTGTGCCGCAGTTCCCACCGAGCGCTTCCACCAATCAGCAGATCCTCTATCAACTGGCGGATGGTACCGGTGGTTTTGTCATCCTGAACAGCAACGATCTGCTGGCGGGCATGGAGAGGATTGCCAAGGAGCAGACGCACTACTACATTCTCGGCTATAGCCCCGCGGTTTCCGCCGAAGGCAGTTGCCATGCATTGAAGGTGAAGGTGGACCGCGGCGGAACGGTCGTTCGCTCGCGCAGCGGCTACTGCAATGTGCGGCCGGTCGATTTGCTGGCGGGTAAGCCGATCGAGAAGGATCTGGAAACGCGTGCCAACGGATCTCAAGCAGGAAACGTCGCGGCCGTCATGGCGCTTCCGTACTTCTACACGTCGCCCAATACGGCTCGCGTGAACCTGGCCATGGAGATTCCGGGCAACTCGGTCAAGTTTGAAAAGGAAAAAGGTAAACAGCACGCGGAGATCAATGTCTTGGGCATTGCCTACAAGCCCGACGGTTCGGTGGGAGCGCGCTTCAGCGACAAGGTCGATCTTGATCTCGACGGGAAGAAGGAGGTGCAGGAATTCCAGAAAACCACCTTCCACTACGAGAACCAGTTCGACGTGGCCTCGGGACAGTACAACTTGAAAGTCGCCTTCACTTCGAGTGGCGAGAGCTTCGGCAAGCTTGAGGCTCCGCTGGTGGTCGATCCATACGACGGGAAGCAGTTCAGTCTCAGCGGAGTTGCACTGAGCCACGATGTGCGTCGCGTGACCGACATGGCAAGCGGTCTTGACGACGTGCTGCTGGCCGATCGGACTCCACTCGTCGTGCAAGGCATGCAGGTTGTTCCCACCGGAGGCACCCACTTCACGAAGACCGACAACGCTGTCATCTACGTGGAGATCTACGAGCCGCTGATGACCGCTGACAACGCGGCGAATCCGCTCAAGGTTGGCATCATGTATGTGGTGGTCGATCGGAAGAGCGGCGAGAAGAAGGTCGATGATTCCGGCCTCATCAATCTGGAAGCTTCCGCGAAACCCGGTAATCCTGTGATCCCGCTCGGCATTCGGATTCCGATGGACAAACTGTCACCGGGGTCGTATCGAGCCGAGATCAAGGCTATGGATTCCGCGGGCAATACAACCAAGCTGCGCACCGCAGAGTTTGAAGTGGAATAACGCGCAGCGGACCGCGGTGTGGGCAAAAACCTTTAACCGCAAAGCTCGCAAAGGGTCTCGCAAAGTACGCCAAGAACTACTTCGCGAACTTTGCGCCCACCTTTGCGTTCTTTTGCGGTTAAAAGCATTTCTGCGGGGAAATAAAGAACAATCCGGAGTGAACGGATGCAACGTCACATCTATCGATTCAGCGTTCTGCTAGCCCTCCTGATACTTGGTTCGGCGCGTCAGTCCGCGGCACAAGAAGGCAAGCTTGCACCCGAGAAGCGCGCCCAGGTCGAAGACGCTGTATCGAAGTTCATGGCCGCGAGCGGTGCACCCGGAGTGTCGGTTGCCGTTGTGTTGAATGGCGAGCACGTTTGGTCTGAGGGCTTCGGGATGGCGGACCTCGAAAACAATGTGCCGGTCACGCCACAGACGCTTTTCCGGCTCGCTTCGATTTCGAAGTCGATGACGGCCACCGCGGCAATGCACCTGTGGGAGCAAGGCAAGCTCGATCTGGAAGCACCAATTCAGAAGTATTGTCCGGCTTTTCCTAAGAAAGAATGGCCTATCAGTACGCGTCAACTGCTGGGCCACCTGGGCGGCATCCGTCACTACCGTTCGGATTCGCCCGACGACGTCGAAGTCAACAATACCCGTCACTTCAACGACCCGATCGCGGGCGGGATTCAATTCTTCGCCAACGATCCCCTGGTCGAAAAGCCCGGGACGAAGTTCCATTACTCGACCCAAGGGTTCACGCTGATCGGTTGCGCCATCGAGGGAGCTTCGGCGGAAAAGTACATCGAGTACATGCGCGAAAATATTTTTCAGCCCGCCAGCATGACGCACACCCGCTGGGACGATCGCATCGCTCTGATTCCGCATCGCACGCGCTTTTACTCGAAGTCCAAAACGGGGGCGGTCCAGAATGCCGAATTCCTGGACGCGAGTTACAAGATTCCTGGCGGCGGCTGGCTGTCCTCCGCGGACGACATGGCCAACTTCGAGGTTGCGATTCTTGCCGATCACCTTGTAAAGCGGAGCACCCGGGATGCTATGTGGACCCCGCAACACGGTTCAGCGTCGCCGGTGGACGACGAAGGCCACAACGGTTACGCGCTCGGCTGGGGCACTGGCAACTCGGCCGGTGTGCCCGATGTGGGCCACGACGGCGGCCAACAGGGCACCAGCACGGCGATTCTGCTGGCGCCCGAGCAGCGTGTCGGCGTGGTGGTGTTGGCGAATATGGATGGGGTGGATGCCTCGTCGCTGGCGGTAAGCGTTCTGAAGATTTTGGTGAGTACATCGGGAGCGAAGCAGTAGAACCTGTAATGGATGACACCCGAGTCAATGGGCTTCCGGAATGGCCGAGATGATGTGAGGAAAGCAGATCGACCGCGACCCGAGAGTTTATGCTGTTGCTCGAACGACTTTTTGGAGTGCACTCCGAGGGCCGAAGGCCGGTTCCCGAGACTCTGCGATTGTCTGCACAACGACTGTGCCGCTTCGATCGAGAGTCACTTGCATGTTCTGCGAGCAGGCGCCGCACAGCCAGAAGTACTCGGTGCCCCTCCTGGCGCTTTCCGGTGGCCCTGCCTCGTTGGAGGCAAGGGCATCAATCAGATAAATCTTTCCACTGCGAAAATAGAGGAATGGTTTGAGTGCAGGAAGGGTTCGCGCACTTGGTGGTCATGGCTACTACCTCTTCGGATTCTGCTCCTCCGGCGGGGACGGTTTCGCCCTGCGTGGAAATCTGATGCTGCTCGCAGACGCGGATCACAATGTCCAAGAAGCGCTCCGGCTCAACCGGAGTCTGCTCGATCGCTTCTACCGGTGACTGCGGTACGTCTTCCATATGTGTTCTTGCTCCGAACGGTGTGTGAGTTATGCCGCCAGGCAGCGTCGAATCTTGGCCTTCATGTCCGCGTGTTCCCATTTGCATACGCCCGCATCGCTGAGCGACACAAGGTTCTCCTTGCGGGTGTGCATCAGAAACCGGAAGGCATTGGGCTGGCGGGCCATGAGCTCGTCGAACAGGGCGTGTGCGTCGACATCGCCCAGATGCTCATCCACCAGCAGGAGGTCAAACTGGGACTTTTCCGACAATGCGAGCGCCTCCTGGCCGCTCCAGGCTGTGGCGGTGCTGTAACCTTCGCCCTCGAGCAAATGCTCTAACTCGATGAGTACATCTTGGTCGTCATCCACAATCAGAATTTTGATAGGATTTCTGGCCATATTGATCTCCGATCGGTTGCGAACTTCGTACGGCTGCTTGGTTGCGGCTGGAGCCATGAAAAAGCGGACTCGACCCTCCAGTGATGCGGGTGAACGGTATAAGAAACCGCGTTACACGTTGTGGGGGGCCGAGTCGCCTCATCTTCGGCCGTGGACTCACGCGCGTCTGTGACGATGGTCACAGCGGCGCCAAAAAAGCGGATGATTCTGAAGAGAAATCGCGCCGCGAGACTGCGTCGTGCCGAAATAGAGTCAAACATTCGTATGGCGCAGCCCCACGGCGGCGTGCGGAGAGAAAGTGAGGCCTTGCCTTGAGACCACAGCGCGATGATCACCTGCCCCCCATTGCATACGGAAGCATGAGTCTCGAGCAGATCCAGGAAGGCGTTAGCGCCGAAGCGGTCAGCTATGCCGCCGGACTGCTGGTGGAGGCGATCCGCAACTATGATTCGGTGAACTTCAGTTCCGCCCATCAGAAACTCACTCTCACCGAGGCCCAGATGATTGCGGCCAATGTGATTGCCCATGCTTCCGCCTGTCTGGACGATGCGACCCTTCAGGAACAGCTCGCGCGCGTGCGCAAAGCGATTCGGGAAGTGAAGCCATAGGCAATCGCAGGCATGCGAATGCGGAAGTTTCGGTCGGTCCCGGTTTGCTTCGCTGGACGCCGGTCGTCGCGCCGTTTTCGTTTGGCTTGGTAAAAGGCCCTGCCACACGTTTCCAGCTCGGAACGACGTCATCCGCACACATCACGAGGAAAATCAGGCAGAGATCACACAGTGAGAAACTACGGTCGAAGCCGGCAATGCGGCTTCCGGAGAACAGCAGAGTGCAGGGTCCATCGCCTCGAAGGCGACGGGCACAGGAAGCACTCGCGCAGCGGCGCGACATCGGTCACATCCTCACTACTGACTCGCTGCGCTCTGACGTTTCGGCGGAGGCCCCCTGACGGATTCACAACAACCGTGCAGCGATGTGTTGCCGTTCCTCCGGCCCATCCATGCCTGCCGTGCCTGCTTGCCGACGGCTCCTCGAAGAGTCGTCCCAAGGTTGAGCGTGAAAGTCGAGTGCAGCGACCCTAGTGCAGTCCATGAGATGAAATCAACCGTTTTTTCTACCTGCGATATCAAGTGATATCTCGTTATATCGCTACAAGCAGTTGCTGCGCCTTGGAAGGTGCTTGTTACTGCGGAGTTACACCCGCACGCACAGTTGCCGAAAAAGTTGTAGAAATGTTACAGGTAGTACTAAGGCTGATGGCGCACGAACCGACGTGCGGGAGCGTAGACCTCCGACTTCTCCTGGTTGGTAATGCGATTGAGAATGACGTGCAGGACGTAGCCACTCAGGGTACGGCGTTCCCGCTTGGCGGCGGCACGAATCTTTTCAGCTTCTTCCTTACTGCAGCGGATCAGCAGGGCGGTGCGGTCGGATGGCATAGCGGACCTCGCTTCCTGTGAAAACCCGGAAAGCCATGATGGGGGCCCCGTCATCTTCCAAATCAGCATGGATCGTCACGCCTTGTCGTGATGCACTTAGGGTACGACAAAAACAGATTGTGCCGAAAGCCCAGCCTGTGGAAACCGCAAGTCGGGGTAGCAGTCGAATTAGCGAATTTTTAACACAGGCGCAACAATAGTGAAACCTTAGCCCGCTAGCTTCTCCTCACCAGTGCCAATACCAATTCTCCGACTGTTCCTGTGAGGAGCTACAAAAATGTTAAAGAATCGACACTTGGGGGTCTCTCTCGGCCTCTTTTTTGCCGCCACCCTTGCCGTCGGCCAAAGCGGGATTGGGCCGATTACCAGTTCTGTAGCCAATGCTAACCCGCGTTCCGGACACCCTGACACGGTTATTGCCCGTGGATTTGCCCTGAAGAGCGTTGCTGTCGGCAGCGACCTGCTGGAGAACCCCTCCGGCGTAATCACAGCATTGGGTTTGCTCAACGACTTTCCGCCGCAAACGGTTGAGCCAACCAAGACCGAGCCCGACCAGAACCTGTACGTGGTGTTTGCACACAATCCGGGTGGCCCGACCGGCGGGTATAACTACGGCCACCACTTCCTTTTTCAGCCGCATGAATCTCCCACCAACAATAGCTACGTGACACGCATCAATCTCGACGTCACTGATGCTGCCCACCGCATCACCCTGCTCACTCCCGTGGGCGCCGATGGTCTCACGCACTTCAGTGCAGCCGACGGGTCTACCTACGATCCGTTCACGCGCACCCTATTATTCACACAGGAGACGGGCTCGCCCAACGGTGGTGTAATTCAGATCACGCACGTCCTGGCCGCCGGTGGTGACCCGGCTCGATGGGATTTTCGGCTCGGCCGCATTCGAGGGCATCCACCCGGACGATCGTGGCAACATCCTGGCGATCGAAGATGCGGGTGGCACGAGCGTGAACGTGGTGCCCACCGATCCAACCAGTCCCAAGGTGGCACGGCAACCGAATTCCTTTGTCTACCGCCTTGATTCCCTACGATAAGCGTGATCTTTCGAAGGGCGGCAAGTTGCAGGCTTTGCAAGTATCCATTGACGGCGAGCCGGTGGTCTTTCATGCTGCCGATCCGGTTGGCGATGTTTTCTCGGATAATCAATTAAAACTGCACACTCCCGGCACCCACTATCCCGTGCGTTGGGTCACGGTGCACGACACCGCGGTGGACGGAACTGCCTCGTTCGATGCCAATGCCGCGGCCAAGGCGGCGGGCGCAACGCCGTTCAAGCGTCCGGAGAACGCGCAGTTCCTGCCCGGCTCCGGATTCCGCACGTTCTTCTTCTGTCCTACCGGTGATACCAACGCCGACTCCGGCAATCAACCCGATCTGGCGGCGCGCGGTGTGTGGGGATCGATCTTCCGGGTGGACCTTAACGAAAGCCGAAACGGCGGAAGAATCTCCGTGTTCGTGGTGGGAGACGCGGATCACTCGTCGTTTGACAATCTCGCCTTTGCCGACAAGAACACTTTGCTGGCGACGGAAGATCGCGGCGACGGTTTGCACACCCAACTGAACAAGCTGGACTCGGTGTGGGCTTTCTCCCTGAATGGCTCCAGACCCAAGCGGTTCGTCGCGTTGGGCCGCGATCGCGCTTCGGAGCTCGATACCACGCTAGCCGGTACCCCAGGTTTCCAGAATGAAGGGGACAACGAGCCGACTGGTCTGCACGTCTCGAATGGCAGCACGTCAGTGGAAGGTCTGCTGGGAACTTCGGCAAACCTCGAGCATGCCCGCGCGTTTCTTACCCGCCAACATGGCGAGAATGAAGTGTGGGAGATCGTAAAAACGCGGCGTGATGACTGAGGGTTGAACTTGTACTACTGCTTTTCAAGGGCCCGCTTGCCAGCCTGGTGAGCGGGCTTCTTGTTTTCCGACAGGGCCATTCGGCCGAACCATGCCGTTCTTTCTCATGGTTGCGCGGAAATTGAATCGGACTGCGTGGAAGGGGCGGGGACGACTCTTGGCGAAGTGGCGCCAGTCGCGTCTGCTCAAGACCATCGCGGTAGAAGAGGTTGTAAGTGTCGAAAGGAATGAGGCGCCCATCTGGATGAACGATGTGCACGCAAGTTTTCTTTACACTGCGCACGTCGAAGGAGTGGGCATCGATGAATTGCATGATGATGACGCGGAACACATTTTCGTAGCTGATGTGTTCAGGCACAAATACTTTGGGCAGGCAGCACAAGAGTTCGCGCAGGCTGCCGGCGCCAGAACGGGGAGAGTGGTTGGTGGCGAATAGCTTGAATAGGCTGTCTCGCACGGCTGCTTCCTGCTCGTACAGGATGGTGTTTCCGGCTGCATTGATGAGCACGTCGGGCGGAACGTGCGATGTGAGAGGAGTAACTTTGCCGCCAAGTTTGAGGGCATACGCCATGGCGAGCGAGTCGGGATGGCAAGGTACTGGAATTACATCTTCAGCGCGAAAGACACGAGTCTGCTCAAGGATTTTGCGGCGGACCTCTGTGAGGGTGAGTCGATCGGTAGCGGGATTGAAACCTTCCAGGCGGCCCGCGTCTTGAATGGGTTGAAAAGTCACCCCCCGCACGCAACGTTGTTCCAGAGCGAAGTCGATGATGCGCCCGATCTCGTGGTCGTTGAGACCCTTCTTGAGCGTGACCACCAGGTTCGTCGAGATGTTGTAACGGTTCAGTCGTTCGAGAGCATCTTCGCGCACACGGCGCAGATCGGCGCCACGCAGTTGCATGAGCGTCTCGCGCTCGAACGAGTCGAACTGGAGATAGACCTCGAAGTCTTCGGCACAGTCCGCGAGCTGTTTCGCGAAGTCCTCGTCCTGCGCGATTCGGACGCCATTGGTGTTGACCATAAGATGGCGAATGGGTCGCGCTTTCGCGAGGGCAACGATCGTAAAGAAATCAGGGTGGAGGGTCGGCTCGCCGCCCGATAGCTGCACGACATCGGGCTGGCCCTCGTTACGAACGACTGCGTCAAGCATGGTCTCGATCAAGCTGAGGTCGCGGAACTGCTGCCGCTCTGGACCACTCGATGCATAGCAGACTGGGCAACGCAAATTGCAGTAGTCGCAGATTTCGACCAGTGTCAGGCAGGAGTGCTGTTCATGGTCAGTGCAGAGTCCGCAGTCGTAGGGGCAGCCCCACTTGACTGGCGTGTTGTAAACCAGCGGCATTTCCGGAGGCTTGAGAAAGACTTCACGGCAGCGCCGATAATACTCGATATCGTCCGCGATCAGGACTCGTTCCATCCCGTGCTCTCGACAGCGTTTAAGCAGGTAGACGTTGCCTTCCTGAAAAATGGTCTTCGCTTCGATTTTTCGATAGCACGTGGAACAGATGGAGATGGCAACGTCGTAAAAAAGGTAAGGACGCTTCTTTTCACCCATGCAACAGCCTCGGTGCGAGCACATATAGTGCCGTGCCCAAGAAGGGCAGAAGAGAGAAATAGAGGAAGGTAACAAGTCCAGCGACCAGCAGAGAACCATGATCCGGGTGAACCCCGATTTGCCGGATCGCCTTCCAAGCCAGATAGAAAATCAGAATATGCAACGTCCAGGTGAATACAAGAGCCAGCGATGACAGCGGGCGATTCATTCGTGCAAGGTAGACAACTGCCGCCAAGCTACTGAACAGGCCGTACAGGATTAGGATTCCTGGCACGGTCAAAGCGTAGGCAAAGGTCCGTCGACCCGGCTTTCGAAGTAGGCTGTAGACAATCGCGACGTACGGCAAGTTGTAAGCCAGCACGGATAGTAGTGGCACCCACAGGTAGGGCGTGGCCTTCAGGCTCGACACCCTGAGGCGGAAGGGCCAGAACCATGAAAGGGCCCCAAGCCCAATCTGCACCGCAATCGCGTAAATCAAACCGTAAATTGCAGTCTGACTTGCCGGTGACAGATGAGGTAACGGATCGTGTGATCTCGATAGTTCAGAACTCGCATCGACAACAGTGACCGGAGCCGGATTCCCCACCGCCGGAGCAGGCGCTGAGTCCCGGATGATTCCCTTTACCAGCCCGGCAATCACGAGCGCGCCCGCGCAAATGAAAACGACAAGTCCCACCAGATACAAAGTTCCCGTGTTCTTGTTTGGGGTTCCGAAAGCTCCCCCGTATGCGCAAAAGGACAACAGTGCCAGAACCAGGCTGCCCATGATCAGCAGAATTGAAGCCAGGACGATCCCAAGCGTCCTGATCGTATTGTGAGCCCATCGGTCCATTTCGCCGGCCGCTTAATCCCGGTTCAATTTGGCGATTGCCCAAATCAAAAAGACAATCGCTACCAGATCAACAAGAGCGAATGCCCCATATTGGGTCCGGTACGCTGCAGTAGCTTGACGATCCAAGGCGCATGACGAAAGCATGAGAAAGAGAACAGCTCCGATGACCACTCCAATGGAGAGCAGAATGGATCCTAATATTTTCACTGCAATCCTCGGAATGGCTTTGCTCGCACAGTGCTTTCTGACGGCGTCGGCTTTTGAGCCCACTGCAGAATGTCCCGCGAATAATACAAGAGACAGAGGACGCAGACCCATTGAATGCTTCCCAGTCCGAAAAATACGCGCGGATACGGTTTGATGAAATCGCAGAGTAACCGGAACGTCATATAGCTCACCATAAAGAGCCTGAAAGCATCTCCCGTTTGGAACCTTGCCAAGAGTTGATTTCCAGACTGCGAGACCGACCGCAACACCCGATACAGCGCTGGGATCAATGCCAGCAGGAAAAGGACTTCGTAAATCTGGGTCGGATGTCGGCGCAGTCCATCCCCAAAATCCACGCCCCAAGGTAGTCCGGTCGCGATTCCGTAAGTGTTGTCTGTGAGGCCTGTTAGAAAACATCCCACGCGTCCAATCGCGATACCAAGGGCCAGGGGAATCGCATACAAGTCGCCGGTGGATTGCCTCAAACCGATGTACCGCTTCATGAGTTCGACGGTGATCAGGCCAAAAACGAGCGCCCCCACGATCGTTTTTCCGCCCATCAAATAGCTAGGATCGTTTAAGTTGTGCCACGTGAGCCTCGGGTCTTCGAGCCAGAACAATACCTTCGACCCTACTGCTGCTCCAGCGACCGCGGCGGCCACCACCGCCCACCGCACTGGCGTGGCGATGCGATCACCGAACCGCCGCCGCAGCCGCAGGAACACTTGGAACCCGATCAGGTAGGCGAGCATTTCGAACAGCGTGTGGGGGTGAATACGGTGGTCCCACAGGGTCAGATAAAACGGAAAGGCAGTCGCAGCATGGGACGGAGAAAGAATTGGGGAATTATAAGAGAGAACAGCTCCGGACGAGAATCTGCAGTATGGTGCTACTGGCTCCTCACCTCGTCGGCGGGACTTGGAACGTTATCCCGCGATCTGAGTTCGCATCCTTGGTGGCAGCGACGTCCAGGTCGGCGAGGGGTACTTTCCTGGAGTCCTGTTCGGTGTAGATCCAGAGCGTTTGACCGACAATGGCGTAGTTTCGGGCTTCGGTTTTGTGGCCATCGTGAAACACCAGCACGGTCATGGGAGCGCGTTCGTCCCCTTCGGGCACAATGGAAGGGACAGGGGCGGACGGGGCTGATGTTGCTGCTTTCTTCTTCGATGCGGTGGAGCTCTTCGAAGGGGTCGGGCGCTTCGCGGAGGATTGCTCCACCGGCGTGCGGGGGCCCTGCAACTGCGCGACAACAGAATTTAGATAGGCAATTTGCTGCTTGAGTTGATCGACCTCGCTACGCAGTTGCTCGACTTGCGACGCCAAGCCAGAGTCGTCTGGCGCCGGGGAGACTGCAGGCGTGTCCGCCTGCGCAGGAGTGGGTGGTGTTTCCGGGGCATCCTGGGCCCAGCTTGCGGCAGCTATTCCTAAGACCGCCAGCAGCAAGGAAATCCGCCAACAACGTTTCATTCCATGCATGATAACCATCCGTCGAACCCCCGGGTACAAGATTCCTCGCCGTGCTTTGGACTCTATTTCTATCGAAACCGCAGGTCAAGGCGGAATGGCCCATCCGTGCAGCGCGATTTTATCGCTGTAAGTAGAACCCCGTGCCAAAGGCTGGTTCGCACTCCGGGAGAACCCGACCAGAGCTGCCTTCGACACGGGGTTTTGGGGCGACCTGTTTTAGGAACGTCAGGTCTCCGCAATCTTGCGCGAAGGGCGGCACCTTCCTTCGTTGTGTCTTCAACCACGCCAACGTGACTTTGCTCACAGATTTCTACGGAAAAATGTAGGGAAAATGTAAAGGGCGGAGAGCGCGTCCTGGGAACCCTCGCGCAAGATGGATCTTCTTTAGGACGATCTTGGCGCGTGTAAACGCGTGGTATGCGGCATCCGGCGGGTCACATCATCTGAACCCTGATCGCAACTGTAGCCCCAAAAAGGAGGCATCTTGACGGAATCTTCAAGGAAGAATATTTGGGTCGCCGGAGGGGTCCTGTCTCTCCTCATCGTTTTGCTTCTGCAGTTAGCCCTGTCCGTCCGGCAGAACTCGATCACATGGGACGAGGACGACCACATCTACGCAGGCTACATGTCCTGGAAGCGTGGCGATTTCGGGCTGAATCCGGAGCATCCGCCACTTGTCAAGATGCTGGCCGCCGTTCCTTTACTGAACCTTCCGCTGAATATGCCGGTCCTGCAAAACCGCAATTTCAAGCACGAGGCATTTCTCGGCGGCAAGGACTTCCTTTTCAAGAATGATGCGGACAAGATGCTGTTTCGCGCCCGGATGGCGGCTGCTCTTGCTCACGCTGCTTCTGGCGGTGTTGGTCTTTCTGGCCACAAAGGAAATGTTTGGCATCGGGGCTGCCTTCATCGCGCTACTTTTGCTGGTGTTCGATCCCAACCTGCTCGCTCATGGCGCCGTGGTGGGCACGGACGTTGGCCTTTCTTGCTTCATGTTCGCCTCCATCTATGCCTTTTATCGTTACGTGAAGGTGCCGAGCGTGTGGCGTCTGGTGGTTGTGGGATTGGCGACGGGACTGGCGTTGGCTTCGAAGCACACCGCGATCCTGCGTTTTCCCCATGCTGCTATTGCTGGCGGATGTGCGAAGTCTGTGCGTGCCGGCTCTGCCGCTGAGACGGGTGTCGCCGCTTGCCGAGAGGGAAGCGCGCTCTGCGTCTTGCGATGGCCCTGGTGGCTGTGAGCGCGATCGCCGTCACGGTGCTGTGGGCGTCTTACGGCTTTCGCTACTCGGCGCGGGCTGCCGGCTGGCAGATGAATCCCCCGCTAGCGGAGTTCGTCCATAATCTCTCCCGGCCGCACGAAGTTCGTCTGTTGGAAACCGTGGCCCGCTGGCATCTTCTGCCCGAGTCTTACATCTATGGCCTGGCCGATGTACGTATCATGTCGGACTTTTATGCCAGCTACCTGTTCGGCAAAGTCTATCCGCATGGTGTGTGGTTTTATTTTCCGGCGGCTTTCGCGGTGAAATCGAGCCTGACGTTTCTGATTCTGTTGCTGCTGACGACTTGGGTGATCGCGGTTCGCCGGCTGCGTTGCTGGCGCGAGATTCTTTTCCTGACCATCCCACCTGCATTTCACCTGGCGATCGCGATGGGTTCGGGGATGAACATCGGAGTCCGGCACATCCTGCCGATGTACTTGTTTTTGGCGGTGCTGATCGGGGGTGCCGTGTGGAAACTGGTCGAACGCAATCGACGTTGGCTGTACGTTGTCGGTGTGGTTCTACTGTTCCAGGCATTTTCCGCGACGCGAGCTTTCCCGGCATACATCGCCTACGCGAATGAATTCTGGGGAGGTCCTTCGCAAACCTACCGCTATTTAACCGATTCCAATGTCGACTGGGGCCAGCAATTAAAGGCTACGAAGAAATATCTCGACCAGCGCGGCGTGAAGGATTGCTGGTTTATCTACTTCGCCGAGGGTGTCGTTGATTACAGCTACTATGGAATTCCCTGCAAACCGCTGCCAACAGCCGACTCGCTCTGGGTGGGTGAGACAGCGGATGCGCCGCCGTCCATCGACGGGCCGCTGCTGATCAGCGCCGGCGATCTTTCGGGATTTGAGTTTGGAGCGGGCGCGCTGAATCCCTACGAGCAGTTCAAGTATCTGCGGCCAACCGCGGTGATTCAGTATGGGGTTTTCGTCTTCGACGGGCATTTCGAAATCCCGCTGGCTGCTGCCATCAGCCACGCCCAGAAGGCTCGCCGCCTGATGAGTGCGAAACAATTGCCGGAAGCTCTTTCTGAAGCACAACTGGCTGTGGCGCTGGCTCCAGAGGCGGTGAATCCCAACGTGGTATTAGGAGATATCCTTGCCGCACTCGACCGACCGCAGGAGGCACGCCAATCCTACGCACGCGCCCTCACACTGGCCAAGACGATCGAGCCGGAGTTTCAGGTCGGATGGGTCGGGCACCTGCAGAAGAAGCTGGCAGACTGAAGTCCGAGGAACAGGAGCGGAGTGAGCGGGGAGGCGTGTGCACTCCCCGCTCGTCGCCGTCTATTTCGTGCGCTCGGCCATAGTGACAATCCAGCCCTGAGGGTCTTGGAAGGCAAATTCTCGCATGCCGTAGAACTGAGTCTTGAGCGGCATGACGATCTTCGCCCCCGCCTTCTCGACCGCTTTTAGCACGTCCTCGATGCCTTCGCATTCAAGGAACAATGTGAGCGTGCCGCCCAACGGATCTTTCGCGAGCGGAGGGTAGTCTTCGGCCACCGCCTTCTGGTCATTGAAGAAGATTTCAACCCCACCGCCGTTGGTAACGGAGCCAAATACGTACGGTGGCGCATCCGGAACGGTCATACCGGCCTGAAAGCCGAGTACGGACTGGTAAAAGTGGAGGGCGGCTTGAACATCGCGCACGACTAGATTGGGTGTGAGCTTGGTGTATTTCATTGTGTCTCCTCAAAGATGAGGTGGCGCGGTCTGGAGAGTCGGCACACCTCAAGTGTGCTCGCAACTCCTCCATCCACGATCCCGCGAGGAGGAACGTAGGTAGGGTCCCTGGTTGAACTGCGCACTGCGGGCGGGACCCGCGAGGTACGCGTGGAGTCTAGCACAGCGTAAAGAAACCGCAAGGGTCGATAACGACTCGGCAATGAGCGGCTCGCACTCGGCATTTTGCCCATGTGCGGATGCGCCCGGACACTCAAGCGGACCTCTGACTAGCCAAAATGCCAAGGTCCTGTTGCAGGTCAGAAATTTTCGAAAATCCCAATTGAAAGCCGTAGCGTGCAGATTGGTAGCAGATCGAAAGATCGCGGCCAAGGTTTGCGGAAAGGCGGGCAGGTTTTCCCTCACCCCCGTGTCGCCGGGGCGGCGGCCTTCCTCGGGAAGATCTCGCCGATGCGCCGGATCTCGGCACCCACGCCTCTCAGTTTTTCCTCGATGTTCTCGTAACCGCGGTCGATGTGGTAGACACGATCGATGATGGTCTCCCCGTCAGCAACCAATGCCGCCAACACCAGCGAAGCCGAGGCGCGCAAGTCAGAGGCGAGCACAGCGGCAGCACTCAAAGGAGTCTTTCCGCGGACGATGGCACGGCGGCCTTCGATCTTGATGTTGGCGCCCATGCGCACCAGTTCTTGAGCGTGCATAAAGCGATTTTCAAAGATGTTTTCGGTCACAATCGATGTGCCTTCTGCCTGCGTCGCAAGGGCCATGTACTGGGCCTGCATGTCGGTGGGGAAACCCGGGTACTCTTCGGTGACCACGTCGGCGGCCTTGGGCGGTGCGTCGCCCATCACGCGAATCGAATCCACGCTCTGGTGAGTCTTGACTCCAACTTCCTCCAGTTTCTGTAGCAGGGACGCGAGATGGCTGGGTTCGCAGCCCGCGACTTTCACGTCGCCACCCGTCACTGCGGCCGCAAGGATGAAGGTGCCCGCCTCGATGCGGTCCGGGATGATTCGATGTTTCGCCCCGTGCAATTTGCTGACCCCTTTGATGCGAATGGTCGACTTGCCCGCGCCTTCGATCTTAGCGCCCATCTTGTTCAGGAGATCGGCAAGGTCGGCGACCTCGGGTTCGCAGGCGCAGTTCTGCATCACAGTCTCGCCCTCGGCCAGCGTTGCGGCCATGAGCAAATCTTCGGTGCCCGTAACCGTGATCTTGTCGAAGATGATTTCCGTCCCGCGCAGGCGATCGGTGGCAGCCTCCACGTATCCGTGATCCTGGGTGATTTTTGCGCCCAGTCGTTCCAGGCCCTTAATATGCAGGTCGATCGGGCGCGCGCCAATGGCGCAGCCGCCGGGGAGCGAAACGCGGGCGCGGCCACAACGCGCGACCAGCGGCCCCAGATACCAGGGTCGAGGCACGCATGGTCTTCACCAGTTCATAGGAGGCCTCGGGACTCGCCAATTTGGCGCAGGAGATCGTAGTGCGATGATGAGCGCGCCCATAGCCGAGTTCGACCTCGGCGCCCATCGCCGCCAGCAGCTTACGAGTGGTTTCGATATCGCGAACTTGCGGAACGTTTTCGAGCGTGACGGTTTCTTCCGTGAGCAAAGCCGCCGCCATGCACGGAAGAGCAGCGTTTTTTGCTCCACTGATGCGAACGGTGCCAAGCAGCGGGGTTCCACCGCGGATGACCAGTTTATCCATGACGAACTGTGGTCCTTATAAGAGCAGGGTTTCGACGTCCGGGGCGCGGTTTAGATCATAGCCGATCGCCCAAAAAAGCCGGTTGACACAGATCTCAATCGCTGTGACGAAGGTGCTACTTTGGTCCACAGCAACTCAATGGTTGGCTACGGATCTAAGTTCGGGTTGGGTTTGGTAGTCGCGGACGGCAGAAGGCTGTCATTCACCACGTTCCGTACCGGTACCGGTGCGGGCGCTGCGGGAAGAGTTTGATCAGCAGGATTCCCACCACGAAGCCCGCCCACGTGGGCCCAGACGGCGATGCCGCTGGTCTGGGTGGTTTCCGCGATGGCGGTGGCCGCCCCGCTCAGGAATTGGCTGATGCCCCAATATCCGAGCATGAGCCAGGCCGGGACTGGAAAGATAAAAATGGGCGGAAACCAGATCAGCACGCGGGCTCGCGGGTACAAGACGAAATAGGCGCCCATCACCCCGGCAATTGCCCCACTGGCTCCGATACTGGGCACATGCGACGACGCGTTGAACAGAATGTGCGTCAGGCTGGCGGCAATCCCGCTCAACAGGTAGAAGACGAGATAGGCGAAGTGGCCCAGGTAGTCCTCGATGTTGTCGCCGAAGATCCAGAGCATCCACATGTTGCCGAGTACGTGAAAGAGCGAGCCGTGCAGGAACATCGAGGTGAAGATCGGCAGCAGCGCGCCTACGGGACTGAATACCGGCGTGCCGGTCAGCAGACCGATCTCCAGTCGAGGGATGACACCGAACTGGCCGATCAGGGAATTGAGCGCATGGTGGCTCTGCACTCCCAGTTGCCATTCAAAAAAATAGATCACGCAATTCAGCGCGATCAGAAAATAGGTGACGAATGGCGTGCTGAAGGTGGGCTGATCGTCGCGTAGAGGAAACATGGGGGATTAGAATCAGTCTTCAGTCGCCAGTCGTCAGCGAACACAGCCTGACTGACTGACTGGAATTTTCTCATGAATGCAGTTTTGGTCGTAGACAAACCGGCGGGACTGACCTCGCACGACGTGGTGAATCGCGTCCGCCGCATTCTGGGCCAGCGGTCGGTGGGACACCTGGGCACGCTCGACCCGCTGGCGACCGGTGTGTTGCCGCTGGTGGTGGGCAATCTGACGCGGCTGGCGCAGTTCTATACGTCGTCAGAGAAGATCTACGAAGGGACCATCCGGTTCGGTTTTGCGACTGACACCTACGACGCGGAGGGCGAAGCTGTGGGCCCGACGCGAGAGCGTTGACCTTTCGCTGGAACAGGTGCAGGAACTGGCGGCGCGTTTCCGTGGCGTGATTCAGCAGATGCCACCGCCGTTTTCTGCGAAGAAAATCCAGGGCGTGCCGGCCTACAAGCTTGCCCGCAAGAAGAAGGACGTCAAGCTCGAGCCCGTCACGGTGGAAATCAAGGAGTTTGCCATCGCGTCGGTCGAAGGCGATCGGGCCGCGTTTCGGGCGCGCGTGGCGTTCCGGAACCTACATGCGATCTGTTGCCCACGATATGGGCAGGGAACTGGGCTGTGGCGGACATCTGGCGTCCCTGCGCCGTACGGGAGTAGGCGAGTTCGAAATCGCGGACGCGCACACGCTCGAACAGATTGACGAGGCGGCACGATCAGCGCGGACAACGGAGGAGATGTTTGTCCATCCCCGGAAACTGTTGCCCGCAGATGCCGTCGGTGACGGCTGCCGACGACGTGGCCGCTCTGGTGCGGAGCGGGCGGGCGGTGAACCTGCCGGAGTTCTCGCGCGCCAAAATGGTCAAGGTTTTCTACGGGCAGAATGAACTGATCGCCATCGCGTCCCGCGTCGCGGGAACGCTGTTCCACCCGAAGATCGTGCTGGCAGCAGAGTCGGAGCGGAAAGTGCGCGTGGGGTCAGGAGTTGAATTCGGAGATACGCTTTTAACGTCGCAGAAGGGCAGCCCTAAGTCATTGTGCGTGGAGAGCCGCGGAAGCTTTACGATCAGCGCACCCAATGCGAGCCCGGAGTTGCCCGATCGGCACGCTTCGACCTTCCGCGATTAAGGGATAGTTTCGCCGCGACCCGTTCACCGCACGGATACTCCCAACTCAGCTGCTAATCCTAGCCCTTTCTATGGCTTACGTTGACCAAAAGGGTACTCTCCGATAGTCTAGAATTAACTTTTCAGGGGAAAAGTGTACCCTTAAAGAAATCGCCGACATCCAAAGGAATTCATGGTGCCTAGTCAGGATGCCAAGACGCTGCTTTTGTTGAAACCCCGCGGTTTTTGCGCCGGAGTGGTTCGGGCGATCGATATCGTCCGTATTGCCCTTGAGGCGTTCGGACCACCAATCTACGTCCGCAAGGAAATCGTCCACAATCGCTTCGTGGTGGAAGAGCTCCAGCAAAAGGGAGCCATTTTTGTCGACAGCGTGGATGAAGTGCCCCCGGGCGAGCGCGTCATCTATAGCGCTCACGGTGTTTCGCCGGAAGTGCGCCAGGCCAGCCAGGAGCGCAATCTGCGCGTGATTGATGCGACCTGTCCGTTGGTCACGAAGGTTCACGTCGAAGCCGTCAAGTTTGCCAAAGAAGGCTATTCGCTGGTTTTGATTGGCCATCGCGACCACGACGAAGTCATCGGAACTCTGGGCGAGGCGCCGAGCGTCACGCAGGTCGTGGGTTCTCCTGCGCAGGTCGAATCCTTGACGGTTCCGGATCCGAACCGAGTGGCGTACCTGACCCAGACCACTCTGAGTCTGGACGAGACCAAAGACATCATTGCGGCCCTGAAGAAGAAGTTTCCCAACATCCAGGGCCCACATGCGCAAGATATCTGCTACGCAACCGAGAACCGGCAGGTTGCCGTGAAAGAGGTCGCTTCGGAGGCGGATCTGCTTCTGGTGGTCGGGTCGGAAAACAGCTCGAACTCGAACCGCCTGGTGGAAGTTGCCCGAAACCTCGGAACGAATGCGCATTTGATCGACAGCTACAAGAACATCAAGTCCGAATGGCTGGAAGGCGTGAAAACCATCTCGCTGACCGCCGGGGCGTCCGCGCCCGAATGCCTGGTCGAAGAAGTCGTAAAGTTCCTGGCAACCAAGGGTTTCGATAACGTGCAGGAACTGGAAGTGATGCCCGAAAACGTGCGCTTTGGCCTGCCGCCGGAGATTGTGGAGGCCATTGCCAGTGCGCCCGCGAGTGTCAGCGCGGACTAACGGAGTCAACCCTAGATGGAAGATTACTCCCCCGGATCATCCACCACCTCTGCTCCACAACTTCGTTTTGGCAAGATTGATGATCTCTCCAGCCGCGTAGCCGCTGCTACTGACGCCGCACGCCGCTTCCTCTTTGGCCAGCAGCACGACGATGGCTACTGGTGCGGGGAACTCGAGGCGGATACGACTCTCGAGGCCGACTACATCATCCTGCACACTATGCTCGGCGATGTGAACCCTGAGCGGTTCGCGAAAGCCGCCCGCTATATCCTGCAACACCAGAACGAAGACGGCGGATGGAGCATCTATCGCGGTGGCCCGTCCAATGTCAGCGCTTCCGTGAAGTCGTATTTCGGCTTGAAACTGGCCGGCTGCCGCGCTGAGCATCCCGCGATGGAGCGCGCCCGGAAAAAGATTCTCAAGCTCGGTGGAGTCACTGAAGTCAATACTTTCACCAAGCTCTATCTCTGCTTCTTCGGCCAGTACGACTACGATGCCTGCCCGGCCATTCCTCCGGAGATCGTGCTCTTTCCCAATTGGTTCTGGTTCAACATCTACGAGATTTCTTCCTGGTCGCGCGCCATTCTGGTGCCGCTGTCGATCTGCTACGCCAAGAAGCCCTTTAAGAAGCTTCCCGATGAGATGGGAATTGAGGAGCTTTTCGTAGGCGGCCGGGATCGGTCGCGCATGCACCTGCACTGGTCGAAGAAGAAAGTTTCGTGGCGAAACTTCTTTCTGTTGGTGGACCGTATGGTGCACGCCTTTGAACGCGTGCACATTCGTCCATTACGCTCTATCGCGCTCAAGAAGGCAGAGAGGTGGATGCTGGAGCGCTTCGAGATGAGCGACGGCCTGGCGGCGATTTTCCCGTCAATCATGAACTCGGTGATTGCTATGCGCTGCCTGGGATATTCCGTGGACGATCCCCAGGTGATCCGCGCCATGGACGAGTTTGAGAAGCTCGGCATCGAAGAGGCCGATACCTTCCGGATGCAGCCTTGCGTATCCCCGGTGTGGGACACGGCTTATGCCCTGTTCGCGCTGGGCGAGGCGGGAGTTCCCGCCAGTGATCCACGCATGGTCAAGTGTGCCGATTGGATCTTGCAGAAGCAGGTGCGGAAGGCCGGAGACTGGAAGGTCAAGAATCCGGAGGGCCAGCCCGGCGGCTGGTACTTCGAGTTCAACAATGAGTTCTATCCCGACGTGGATGACAGCGCGCAAGTTTGTCTGGCGCTGAGTCGGGTGGAGCATCCCAACGGAAGATATCAGCGCGAGTCGGTGCAGCGTGCTATCGACTGGATCCTGTCCATGCAATGCCGCAACGGCGGCTGGGCGTCGTTCGATAAGGACAACGACCGCATGGTCTTCCAATACGTCCCGTTCGCCGACCATAACGCCATGCTTGATCCGGCAACGGTCGACATCACCGGCCGTATCCTGGAAATGCTGGCGACGTACGGCTACGACAAGAGTCACAAGGCGGTGAGGAAGGCCATCGAATTTCTTCGTAGTGAACAGGAGCCCGACGGTTCCTGGTTCGGTCGCTGGGGTGTGAACTACATCTACGGCACCGCCTTAGTGCTTGCGCGGTCTGGAAGCGATGGGCGTGGATCACCACGAACCCTACGTCCAGCAGGCGGCGGAGTGGCTGCGGATGGTGCAGAACTCCGACGGCGGCTGGGGTGAAAGCTGCCTCTCCTACGACGATCCCAATACCAAGGGACAGGGGGAGAGCACAGCTTCGCAGACTGCCTGGGCGGTAATGGGCCTGATGGCCGCCAATGACACGCGCAGCGATTCAGTTGCGCGCGGCATCGCGTATCTGTTGCGTACGCAGAAGAAAGATGGTTGCTGGGATGAGTCCAACTTGACCGGCACCGGCTTTCCGCGTGTGTTTTATCTGAAGTACCACATGTATAGCCAGTACTTTCCGCTGTTGGCGCTGACCACCTACGCGAAGGTGGTCGCTGGAGAATCGGCCAATTCTCCGGCGATTCGATAAGAGAGCGGAGCATGGAAGTTCTCGGTCCGGCTCAAGTCCCGTCCCCAACTGACAACCGAGAACTGACAGCTGAGAACTCTTGAAGGCTTTTGTCACAGGCGCAACTGGGTTTCTAGGCGCGCACGTCGCGCGCGTGCTGGCCGCGCAAGGGGCGGATTTGCGGCTCCTGGTCCGGCAAACCAGCGACCTTCGCAATGTGGAGGGGCTGAAAGCAGATCGCGTAACGGGAGATCTGCGCTCCGCAGCATCGCTCGAGAAGGCCGTAGCGGGGTGCGACACGGTATTTCATGTAGCGGCCGACTATCGGCTCTGGGTCCGGGATCCGGAGCAGATGTACCGTTCGAACGTGGAAGGCACGCGTGCATTGCTGGCGGCGGCTCGAAAGAACGGAATTCGCAGGGTGGTCTACACGTCAAGCGTTGCGACCATGGGATTTACATTGAATGGCCGTGTCGCCGACGAGGAATCCCCAGTTTCGTTGGCCGAGATGATTGGTCACTACAAACGATCCAAGTTCATGGCCGAACAGATTGCGCTGGAGGCAGGCCGCTCCGGGCAGGACGTGGTGGTGGTGAATCCTTCGACGCCCGTCGGCGAGATGGATATCAAGCCCACGCCGACGGGACGAATTGTGGTGGACTTCCTCAAAAAGAAGTTCCCCGCGTACGTCGATACTGGCCTGAATCTGGTCGACGCAACGGAGTGCGCGCGCGGCCACGTCGCGGCGCTCGAGAAGGGAAGAAGTGGCGAGCGGTACATCCTGGGTGGAGAGAACCTGACCTTGAAGGAGATTCTCGACAAGCTGGCGGTAATTACAGGACTTCCATCACCTAGGGTAAAGGTGCCTTATTTCATGGCTCTGGCGACGGGCGTGGTGGATGAAATCGTCACCGGGCGAATTCTGGGTAAGGAGCCGCGGGCGACTATCGACGCAGTACGAATGGGCCGTAAGAAGATGTTCGTTTCCTCGGCCAAGGCCGAACGGGAACTTGGGTGGACGATCGTGCCCGTGGACGATGCGCTACGGCGTGCGGCATCGTGGTTTCGAGCGAAGGGCTATGCCTGAAATCGCCATGATCGCTGCCTTGGAGCGTGAAGTCTGGCCGCTCGTAAAGGATTGGAAGCCTTTGGACCGTGAATACGACAGCAGGCAATACCGGTTCTTTGAGCATGAGGACTGCGTTGTCGTCTGTGGCGGAATTGGGTCGGAAGCGGCACGCAGAGCCACCGAGGCGGTGATCGCGTTGTATAAGCCGCGTACGGTGTGGTCGGTGGGTTTCGCGGGAGCGCTGGAAGAGCGGTGGCGCGTTGGTGAATTGCTGGAAGCAAGGTGCGTGATCGATGCCAGGGACGGCAGCCGGATCGATGTGGAAGACGGTACCGGAGGAGTACTGGTCAGCTTTTCATCCGTCGCGAGCGAAGAGCAGAAATCCAAACTGGCCAAGGCCTATGGCGCACAGGCGGTCGATATGGAGGCCGCCTCGGTAGCGAAGGGCGCGCAGGCTCATGGGTTGCCTTTCGCGGCCGTCAAGGTCATTTCGGATGAAGTTGGGTTTCGAATGCCGCCCATGGAACGTTTTATAGGAAAAGACGGCAAGTTCCGGACCGCGAGCTTTGCACTTGTACGGCTGCGCTGCGGCCGTGGCTCTGGGGAACCATGATTCGGCTTGCCCGAAAGCAGCACTAAGGCAGCACGCGCCCTCTGCGAGCACCTGAACAAGAGCGTGTACCGGACTCGCACAGACGAGTTATCGATTCCGCATGCCGCAATGAAGGACATCGTTCGATAGAAACGTATGCTACAGACTTCTCAGTTCGATCATCGTGGCGCTGATGGCAGTGCCGACGATCGCTCAGGCGCCTCCTTCGTTCGTTTACGTAGAAAGCTTTCGCAAAGGGCCACACTCGCGTGACCGAGCAGACCCTGGAAGTAGACCTTGACCCGCAGAATCCGACTTGCCAGATTCGCGTCAAGGATCAGAGTGGCCGTGTTCGCTACTCCTTCGTCTGTTCGCCCCAGCGAGTCGGGCAAGGAGACGATCGCATCCTTGGCTGGCAGGTTCGATTGGTGGACTTGCATCACAAGCTGTACAACAACGTGCTCTTGACCTCTCCGGACGTAACTGAGGACAAGATGCAGGTCGGGTGGCTCGATCCGGGAAAGTTCGCGAAGATTCCCCTGACTACCGAGCGTGTCGTCAAGATCGACAACTTCTACTGTGTGATCCAGGTGAAGGACTACCACTTCTTCACCCAGGAACAGCCTTACCTCGACCACATGACGTCGATGTGCGATTCACCAACACCCTGCCGCACAGCGAAGTGCGGGCGAAAGAAGACCAGACCTCGTGATGGCGATTGCCGGACAAATCTCGATCGAGGACCAGTTACCAGAAAGTCCCCACCACCATGCAGGCCGCCGTCTACCGTGGCAAGAACGACGTCCGTATGGAGACGGTGCCGGTGCCCGAGATCAGCGCAGGCGAACTTCTGCTCCGGGTCCATACCTGCGGAATCTGCGGAACCGACCTGAAGAAGATTGCCACCGGGTCCCATTCGGCCCCCCGCATTTTCGGTCACGAGACTTCGGGTGTTGTGGTCGCCACCGGGCGAGGCGTCACCCAGTTTCCAGCCCGGCGACCGCGTCATGGTCTTCCACCACATCCCCTGCCGCGAGTGCTACTACTGCCGTCACAAGACATTCGCCCAGTGCGAGACCTATAAGAAAGTGGGATGTACCGCCGGATATGAGCCGAGTGGCGGCGGGTTCGCCGAGTATGTGCGGGTGATGGATTGGATCGTCGAGCACGGGACCGTGCGAATCCCGGACGGCGTTTCTTTCGAGCAGGCGTGTTTCGTGGAGCCAGTCAACACCTGCATGAAGGGAATTGACGCCCTTCATTTGCAGGCGGATGAGACGGTCCTGGTGATTGGCCAGGGCCCGATCGGTCTCATTTTGAGCATATCTGGCCAAGCGGACGGGGGCTAGGGTAATTACTTCCGATTTGTATTCGCAGAGGCTTACAATATCTAAAAGCTTCGGTTTGGGCCTCACAATTGACGCTTCGCGCACCGATGTGACCGAGCGGAGTGCGCGAACTGACGGATGGTCGTGGCGCTGACGCCGTGATTTTGGCGGTCGGCGGCACCGGCCTGATCCGGCCGGCCATGGATGCAACGCGTCCGGGAGGCCGGGTATTGCTATTTGCGCAGACGGTGCGCGGCGAAGTGACGGTAGACCCCGCCGCCATCTGCGTGGACGAGAAGACATTGTTGGGGTCGTATAGCGCTTCCGTAGAGCTGCAGGAGGAGTCGGTGCGCTTCGTGATGAGCCAGGAAATGGAGTTGGAACGTCTCATTAGCCACCGTTTTCCGCTGGCGCGAGGTCTCGAAGCGCTGGAGCTGGCTGCCCATCCTCAACCCGATTCCATGAAAATTGTGATTCAGCCGGGCAGCGCTTGGGAAGGAAACTCGAAGTGAACGGAAAAATGACGGCAGCGGTCCTCTACGGCAAAGAGGACATCAAGATCGAACAGGTCCCGATTCCGCGCGTGAGTGAGGGAGAGGTCCTGATCAAGGTCCAGGTGGCGCTGACCTGCGGCACCGACCTGAAGGTCTACCAGCGCGGCTACCATGCGCGCATGATCGTTCCGCCCGCGCTGTTTGGACATGAATTGGCAGGTGTCATCGAAGAAGTCGGCCACGGCGTACGCGGTTTCAAGAAGGGCATGCGCGTGGTGGCGCTCAACTCTGCGCCCTGCGGGATGTGCTTCTTCTGCTCCAAGCATCAGGAAAACCTCTGCGAGGATCTGCTCTTCAACAACGGGGCTTATGCCGAGTACATCCGCGTTCCCCGGCGGATCGTTGAGAGCAACATGCTGGCGATTCCGCCGCATGTGTCGTTCGAAGATGCGGCCATGACCGAACCGCTGGCGTGCGTTCTGCGCGGACTGCACGAGACGCGCGTCGAGATCGGCGACACCGTGGCGGTCATCGGCGGTGGGCCCATCGGGCTCATGTTTGTGCAGGTGGCGAAGGCGATCGGCTGCAATGTGATCGCGGTCGTGAAGCGTGATTCCCAGGTCTCTCTGGCGAAGCGCAAGGGCGCCCATGAAGTTGTGCAGATCTCGCAGGTGAAGGATCCGATCGAGGCCGTGCGGCAACTCACGCGCGAGAAGCGCGGCGCCGACGTGGTGATTGAGGCGGTCGGTCGGACCGAAGCCTGGGAATGGGCAGTTCAGATGGTCCGCAAGGGCGGTACCGTTAACTTCTTCGGTGGATGTACCAGCGGTAGCAAAGTGCAGCTTGACACCAATCGTCTGCACTACTCGGAAATCTCGCTGAAGGCGACTTTCCATCACACCCCGGAGACGGTACGCCGGGCGTTTGCATTGATCGCGGAAAAGAAAGTCTGCGGCACCGATTACATCACGGGCGAGGCGCCGTTGTCTCGTTTGCACGACGTATTACGCCACATGCTTAACCGCAACGGCGATATCAAGACCGCCATCATTCCAGGGCACTAATTAGTAGGGATTTTCGACCGGGACCAAGACTCGCTATGACATCCATCGCCAACAGCGAATCCCGGCCAGTGCCCGCGTCTACCCCGCTGGCTGGCTGGAGCAGTCTTCCGCCGGAGTACGCCATTCCCCAAGTGGCGCCTTCACTGGAGGAGGCGCGCGCCTACTGCAAGCGTCTGGCAAGCACGCACTACGAAAATTTCTCGGTTGCCACCTGGTTTTTGCCGCACCGCCTGCGCCAACATTTCTTCAACGTGTACGCGTACTGCCGGATCTCCGATGATCTGGGAGACGAGGTGGGTGACCCGAGCGCGTCCTTGCTTCTGCTCGATCAGTGGCAGACCGAGCTCGAGGCTTGCTACGAAGGTAGTCCACGACATCCAGTGTTTGTCGCGCTCGCTGAGACGGTGCGAACCTTCGAAATCCCGCAGCATGAGTTCTCTGACCTTCTAAAGGCGTTTCGGCAGGATCAAACGGTCACGCGTTTTCCAACCTTCGAGGATTTGCTGGGCTATTGTCTTTACTCGGCGAATCCGGTCGGACATCTGGTGCTGTACCTCTGTGGTTACCGGGATGCCGAGCGTCAGAAGCTTTCCGATTTCACCTGCACAGCTCTTCAGCTCGCGAACTTCTGGCAAGACGTCTCGGTGGATTACGGCAAGGGCCGAATTTATCTCCCGCTCGAAGACCTTCGGCGTTATGGGGTCAGCGAAGATGATCTTGCCCACAACCGCAACACTCCGGCGTTCTGCGAGATGATGAGGTTCGAAGTGAAACGTGCGCGGGATTGGTTTACACAAGGCCTCCCGCTGGTGGGCATGGTCGATAAGGAGCTGGCCATCGACCTGGAGTTATTCTCGCGGGGCGGCCAGGAAATTCTGAATGCGATCGAGCGACAAGGAGTACGCGGTGTTGGGACGCCGTCCCTCCATCTCCAAGTCGCGCAAGCTGGCGCTGGTCGCTCGAGCCGCGCTGGGGAAGCTGCTATGAGCGCCGCCGTGCAACCGGTTCCCCTACCGTACGCGCCCACTGAGTCGCAGCTGGCGATGGCTTACTCGGTGTGTCGCGGCATTGCACGTGCTTCTGCAAAGAATTTTTATTACGCGTTTCTGGTCTTGCCGCGCCGGAAGCGGGAGGCCTTGTGCGCCGTGTATGCCTTCATGCGGCGTTGCGACGATCTTTCCGACGATGCGAGCCTGCCGCCCTGGGAGCGTCGCTCCCGGCTCGAATCCTGGCTCGATGCATTTCATCATGCCCAGGCTGGTGAGCCGACGGATGACCCGATCCTGCTCGCACTCACTGACGCCCAGCGCCGCTACCAGATTCCCGGCGAGCTGCTCGATCAGCTGGCGTTCGGCACTCTGATGGACCTGCCGGACGACGGCCCCCAGGCTTATCAAGATCCGCAGACGCAGAGCTGCTTCCACCGATCCAACCGTCCAGTACCGGTCTTTCAAGGATCTCTACCTGTACTGCTACCACGTGGCCTCGGTCGTGGGCCTGGTGTGCATCAAGATTTTTGGCTATCGCGATCCCGCCGCCGAACGGCTTGCCGAACGCTGCGGAATCGCCTTCCAACTGACCAACATTATCCGCGACGTGAAGGAAGACGCGGCCATGGGACGCGTTTACCTTCCTCTTGAAGATTTGTACAAGTTCGAGCTCTTACCCGGCGATCTCATTACTACTCCCGATTCCACCCGTATGCGTGCCTTGCTGGCCATGGAGGCCGATCGCGCACGCGATTTCTACCAGTCCGGACATGACCTCATTCCCCTGGTTAGCGAAGATAGCCAGCCCGCCCTGTGGGTCCTGGTGACTATCTATCAACGCTTGCTCGAGAAAGATTGCCCTGCGCCGTTACGAAGTCTTCGCCGAGCGGATACGCCTCACCACGCGAGAGAAACTCGTTATTCTGGGCAAGGGATTCCTGAAGCGGTTGACGTGATGCCTCAGTCCTGGACACAACCTCCCAATGTGGCCGTGGTCGGAGGCGGTCTGGCAGGGCTGGCGGCGGCGTGTGCTTTGGGCTCGACCGGTTTTCGCGTGACCCTGTTTGAGCGCCGCCCCTATCTCGGAGGCCGCGCCTCGTCTTATCAGCACCCCGGGACCGGCGAGGTTGTCGACAATTGCCAGCACGTTCTGTTTGGCTGCTGCACGAATCTGGTCGAGTTCTATCAGCGTATTGGTGTGGACGACAAGATTCACTGGTTCAACCAGATGACTTTCGTCGAACCGGGGGGACGAGCGACTGTGATGGATGAGTCGGGGCTGCCCGCGCCCTTGCACACGGCGCCTGCTTTTCTGCGCTTTCCTTTTCTGGAAATCATCGACAAGGTTGCGATCGCCCGTGCACTGGCTGCCCTGATTCCGCTCCCGCTTCGCGACAATGGCCAGTCGTTCCTTACCTGGCTGCAAAACCACGGACAGACCGAGACATCCATTGAGCGCTTCTGGAAACCGATTCTCGTCAGCGCTTTGAACGAGGAGATCGATCGCGTCTCGGTCTCTTCCGCGGGACAGGTGGTGCGGGAGTCCTTGAAATCTCCCGATGCGCGGCACATGGGAGTCCCTCAGATTCCACTTACGGACTTATACGACGCGGCGCGAGCCTACATCGAAAGCTCACGGCGGGCAAGTGAAGTTCCGCGCCTCGGCGGAATCATTTCGAACGGAATTGTCGCACGTGCAGCTCGGCGTTGCTGGCAAGGAAGAGCCGTTTGACTATGTCGTGTTGGCCTTGCCTTTTGATGGCCTGGCCAGCATCTTGCCCAACACGTCTGCAGCGCAGCCGCTGCGCGATTCACTGGCGCGTTTCGAAACATCGCCTATCACCGGAATCCACCTGTGGTTCGATCGCGAAATCTCGGACCTCGAACACGCAGTGCTGCTCGACCGCACCATCCAGTGGATGTTTCACAAGTCGAAGCTGCAGAAGCGCGAGAACAATGGCCACGGCAGCTACGTGGAACTGGTGGTGAGTTCGTCCAAGAGTCTCGTGGATAAATCGAAACAGGAGATCGTTGATCTTGCGGTCGAAGAATTACGAGAATTCTTCCCAGCCGCCCGCCAAGCGAACCTGGTCAAGTCAACCGTGATCAAGGAAATTCACGCCACCTACTCGCCGACACCCGGCATTGACCTGAATCGCCCACATCCGGAAACCGTCTGGCCGCGCGTATTCCTGGCGGGCGACTGGACCGCGACGGGTTGGCCTGCCACTATGGAAGGAGCGGTGCGTAGCGGTTATCTTGGCGGCGCAGTCGGTAGCTCGCGTCGCGGGCAAGCGCGATGCCACGTTCCTGGTCCCGGATCTGCCGCCGACAGGCTTTATGAGATTGTTTGGATGATAGTCACAGTGAGTCGTCAGCAAGTCACAGCTGCAAAAGGAAACGAAGTCCAGACCACGTATCAGTCGTCAGTCGGACGGCAAAAGCACAGCAGACCTGAGAGCTGTCTCCTGAGTTCGGGACATTGGACCTGAGACCTGAGATCTCGAGACCTGAGACCTGCTTCTACGCTGCGAGCAACGCCACACCGCATGCAACCAAACCCGCCGCGATCCAGCGTCGCTGGTCGACATGCTCGTGACGGAGGACTTTCGCGGCCGCCGCATTCCCCACAAATGTGAGCGACGCTGAGGCTGGGGCCACCAGACTTACATCACCCCACGAAAGCCCAAACAACAGGCTGAAGAAAGCCACTGCCATCGCCACAATGCCCAGAACAAAGTACGGATGGCGCAGCACGCGTCCGATCACGGTCAGCATGCCTCGATGTCGCCACAACTCTCCGACGTCGCCCACCTGCTTCATCGCTCGCGACATCAGAACGTCACCCGTGACAGAGGTCATCACGATAACGGCAATCGCAGCCCAGGTGTAGGCGTGCTTCACGACTCACCTCGGACACTCGCCACTTCCGGCGCGGGCTCTTCATCGCTCTGATCGTGGACAACGCGAGTCAGTGCCGGTCCCCCCGCCACAAAGCCGACGCCGGCCGTGATCAGCAAAATTCCCAGCCAACGTCCCGGCGTCACTTGCTCGTGCAAGATGAACTTGGCGATCAGCGCGAGCAACACATAGCCAATCGAAGTTGCCGGCAGAACGTAGGTGAGGTCTGCCCAGGAGAGGGCAGTCATATAGGCAGCAAAAAAGGCAAACAGAAGAAAAATGCCGCTCAAAATCCAGGGATCTCGCACCGCAAGAAAGACCGCTTTCAGAGTTGTGAATCGGAGATGTTTCCGACTTCCTTCATTCCGCGGGAGAGCAGCGAATCACCCACGGATCCAAACACGGCCACTCCGGCCAACACCAGGTATTTACGAAAAGTCACATTACGCCTAGGCTTTAGCCGGTTCCACCGCCGCTGAGGACTCCGCCTCGGATTGTTTTTCCTGCACCCACTTGTGGCGCATGGCTCGGGTTTTGAGAAATGCCTTCGCTTCCTTGTACAGCCGCTTCCGATCGTCGCTGTTAAAGGCCGCTCTCTTCAGGATGCGGAACGCCGCCTTTGGACGGAAATAATATTCATCGTAGAAGCGGTGGACTTGCTCCATGATCTCCGCCGCTGGCAGATCCGGATATTCGATGTGCACCAGTTGATGGCCGCCTTCATCCACCATCTTGGTATCGGCCGCCATGAACCCGTTCTTAACGACCTGGTCGTAAAGCTCAGTTCCGGGATAAGCATGCGCGACCGAGACCTGAATCGTCTCGACGTCAAGCTCCTTGGCGAAGTTGATGGTGTTGCGAATGCTCTCTCGCGTCTCGCCAGGCAGGCCAAGAATGAAGTCGCCGTGAACCACCAGCCCCAGCTTGTGGCAATCCTTGGTGAACTGCCGGGCCCGTTCAACCGTTGCACCCTTCTTGATGTTCTTGAGAATCTGCGGATCGCCCGACTCATATCCCACGATTAGCAGCCGACAGCCGGCTTCCTTCATGGCTTTCAGTGTTTCGTAATCGGTCGTTACACGGGAGGTGCATGACCAGGTAAGTCCCAGCGGCTTCAGCTTCGCGCATAGCTCAATGGTGCGCGCTTTCTGGATGTTGAAAGTGTCGTCGTCGAAAAAGAATTCCTTCACATCGGGCCAATATTGTTTGACCTTGGCCATCTCACTGGCAACGTCGTCCGTGGAACGTTTGCGCCACGGATGCCCACTGAGTGTCTGTGGCCACAAGACAGAAGGTGCATTGCGCCGGGCAGCCTCGGGTGGAATACAGCGAAACATACGGATGCAGCAGGAAAGGGACGTTATAGCGCGTCACGTCGAGATCGCGCTTATAGACATCGGTCACATGGGGCAGAGCGTCTAGGTCCTGAATCTGCGGACGGTCGGCCGTGTGCACGATTTTGCCGTCCTTCAGGAACGAGATCCCGAGGATTTCGTCCAGCGGCTTACCCTGCGCATACTCGACTACGGTGTAATCGAATTCCTTGCGAGCTACGAAATCAATGGCCGTGCATTCCCGCAGCGACTTCTCCGGCAGGACGGTAACGTGCGGGCCAACAAAACAGATCTTGATGTTGGGATTCGCTTCTTTGATTGCGCGAGCCAGGCGAATATCGCCGGGGAAGCCGGGGGTGCTGGTGAATAAAACCAGGAATTCGTAGTCCTTGGCGATCTGGATGGTTTCCTCGCCCGTGATGTGGTGCGGAGGTGCATCCAGCAGCCTCGCCCCCTCAAGCATTCCCGTCGGATACGCGAGCCATACCGGGTACCAATAAGATTCGATTTCGCGCGTGGCTGGCCATCGGGAGCCAGCCCCACCATCGAAGTTCTCAAAAGAGGGCGGATTCAAAAACAGTGTCTTTAAAGGCATATGGGTGAGTAACTTATATTAACATCCTCTCTCGGATTTCCCGGGTACTTCCCAAGGTTCGCTGGCGCTGAGTTGGCCGTGACTTTTCTAAGACCCCGCCTGGCCCGGGTAGGCGTTGGCTTAAGTGTAACGATAACAAGCTCATCGGGCCGCGGAAACTGGTTTCGGTCGAATGGTGATTGGATGCATTGAGGGGACGAAAAGCTCCTTTGGATTTGTAGCTGACGCCCCGATTTGAGTCGGGTATAGCCCTTAGCGGCAAAAGTGGCCCGGGATCGCGCAGGCGGCATGAGACATACTTCGAGAACTTTGGACGAAGGTCGCGATCTCCCGGTTAACGGCCCTTGACTTGAGGAGTCAATTCCCGCTGTTGATCCAGTTCTCCAGTTCGCCGGTAGACCGCATGAGGCCTACGCGTGCCTGCTGCAGTTCGAATTTCGTGTCCTGTAGAGCGAGGAAGCGTTCGTTAGCCTGAGTTCGGACGTCCCCCAGGTCGCGAAGAGAAGCCGTCCCGGCATCCACCCGCGTCTGCAGGGCATCGAGGTTGGACTCCGCGATTTCGTATTCGAGCTGAGCGACTTCCTGGGCCGCCTCCATCTGGCGCACTGTACGCTGCAATTTCAGAGTCTCTTCGGAAACCTGGTTTTTGGCTGCTTCGGCCTGTTTCTTCGCCTTCAACGCGTCCGCGTCCGCGGCCTTGGCGTGCTCCCGCTGCGCGAAATTCAGGAACGGAAAACGAATGACCACACCGATCGTCGCATTGTTCGGTTCGAAGGTTTTGAAGAAAAGATCGTAGTTGTTGTAGGTGGTGAGTCGTGCGTACTGCGTCGCAAAGTCAAATGTCGGCCAAGACGCTCTATGCTCGGCTTTTGCTCGCAAGTACTGAGCTCGGGCGTGCTGCATCGCCGACTCCACCGCCGGATTGCTGTCTACTTTTGCGTTGAGATCTTCGTCCTGAGGAAGCGCAGAAAATGCCGGCACCGAGTCAGCCATCGTCTCGATAGAAGCAGCCGGCAGACCGGTGAGCTTGGCCAAATGTTCTCGTAACACATCGGCGGATCCCTGTGCTTCCGTCAGCCGCAGATGCAGACGCGCGGCAGAAAGCCGGGCCTTGGTCCGCTCCAAGGGACTGTCGATTCCTTCCTTCACGCGCTCGACCATAGCTTCTTCCAGTTTCAGCGCTGCTGCCTGTTCGTCTTGCAGACGGCCAATGCGCTGTTCCCACCGACTCAACGATGCGTAGCTGAGCACGGTATCTTGAATGACTTGATTGCGCTGATCTTTGGTTTGAGCGGTGGTGGCTTGGGAGTCGACGTGGGCAGCACGTATTGCCTCGCGCAGTGCTGGATTGTAAAGGGCGGAAGTTGCCGTGAAATTCACCAGGGAGGGAGCCGCACCTTCCAGGCTGAGTGGGAAGCCCCACGATTTTCCCAGTCCCGAGCCCACGGTTCCTTGGGGAATGTAGTTGTTGCGGAGTTCCCGGTAGGCGGCGAAAGCGCGCTGTTCATCCGCAGCGGCGATCGCAGTGGTGGTGCTATGAGACAGGGCAAGTTCGACAGCACGCTTCAGGGGGATCGGTTCGGCGACCAGCGTGGCCGGTATCAACGACATCAGCAACAGCACAAGATTCCGACCCGCGAAGCACCTTCCATGACAGTTGCGGTCATTCATCGCATCACCTTTTGTGAACAGGGAAAGTCAGAAAAGATAGAGAAACTACGAGCGGCGCCATGTCGGCTAAGAATAGCCAAGCGGACGGTCACCGCCAAACAAAAATCACGGTGAAAGATCCAAAGCAGGAGCAGCAGTAGCTCGGCGAAGGCGGATACGACGAACTGCGTCCGCCGCGCCGCTTACCGGTTCACCCGATTCAGCGCTTCCCGCGCGCGTCCAAAGTCCTTCGCCAGAGCCAAGGCCGTCTGGTATTCCTTTACGGCCCCTTGCTTGTCGCCTTGTTTCTCCAGAATATTACCGAGCAGGTAGTGTGCTTTGAAGGGCGGATTCTGTTCCACGGTAGGCGCAGCCAGGTAGCGCTGCACCAACTGAACAGCAAACGGTAAATCGCGGTCAGTGCGCAACAGGGTGGAGGCCGCATCCATCAACACATCGGGTCGATCGATGGGTGCATTCGCGGCGTGCTTCAACGCATCCTGCATCTCATCGAAGCGTTTACCGTTGCGGTAGAAGAGCGCGAGGTTCAACCACGCGCTTGCTGCTCCATGACTTTCTGCAATCGCGGCGCGATACTCGCGTTCCGCCGTCGAGGTGTCTTTGTTTTTTTCGGCGAGCCGTCCATTGACCCAGTGCGCTTTGACTGGATCCAGCTTGGAAAGCGCCTCCGCCTGCGCGCGGGCTTTATCTTGACCTCCGCCCACGATGCCGGGCGCTTCCATGTAAAACTCCGCGAGATCGGTGCGACTGACCGCGTTCTTGGGATCGAGCGCGACGGCGCGTTCAAACTCGGTCCGAACTTTTTTTGCGAGGCCGGCCGCTGTGAAGAAACTGGAAGCATCGGCCTTTTCCCCGTAAGTTCGTCCCAGCCACAGGTGATATTCGCTGTTGTTGGGTGCGAGCGTCACCGCTTTTTCGCAGGCCGAAATGGCCCGGTCCCAGTTGCTGACCGCAAAGTACGCGCGACAAAGAAAATTGTACGAGGCGGCATCGTTGGGAGCCGAGTTGATCTGGCCGCTGACGGTCGTAATCACGTCATCGACGCGGCCTGCAGCCAGCAAGTCTGACGGAGAATCGGAAGCTTGAGCCGCTGCTGTCCACGACAACAGGCCCAGCAAAACATTTCACCATCCACTTCATCGTCACTGCACCACCTTCACCGGACTGCCATCGCGCAATGGTTTCAAGGTCGACATGGAATTCAGCGCCACGACGTCCTTGTCATTGAGTCCATCGCTCACTTCAATCCTGGTTAAGTTAGATGCAGCCACCGCCACCGCGCGTCGCCGTAATTTGTCGTTCACAATCTGGTAAACATAGGGCTTGGCGTCGTCCTGCCGAAGCGCTTCCCGCGGAATCGTCAGCACGCCGTCATGCTGGGCAATGATGATGGTTACGCTCACGTTGGTATTGGGCAGCAGGCGAAAGTCGTGATTGTCGAGGATCACGGCTGTTTCGCCGACGTTGCGCGTGCCATGCAGCTTGACGGTCGACGGCATCATCTCGACCACGCCGTTCCAGATTCGGCCAGGCATCGCGTCCCATGTCACTTCGGTCTTCTGGCCTCGCGAAAGGCGCCCAATGTCCGGCTCATCGACGTACGCGCGCACGAGAACCTGTGAAAGGTCTGCCACCTGCAGCAGCAGGTCCCCGGCCTGCACGTACGCGCCCTGTTTTACCGGCAGCACGTACACCACTCCATCGAAGGGCGCAACGATGTTGGATTTCTGCAGAATATCCTCGGCCGCTGAATAGGCGGCCTGGGCATCGGACTTCTGCGCCTCGACGTGCTCGACCTCAGGCCTCGAGTAGCGCTCCTTCTGTTTGTGCTCGAGAAGATCAAGATCGGCTTGGCCGCGTTGCAGAACATTCTCGGCTTCCTTTACTTCGCCCAGCGACGCGGCGCCTTTTTGCTGCAGGCGTTTAAAAGCCTCCAGGCTGCGTTGGGCCGCATCGCGGTCGGTGCGCGCTTTCACAGATCTGGGTCTGCAGGGTCAGCACTTCTTCCTGCGATCCGCCTTTCTGTACCGCCTGCACTTCCGCCTGCGCGCCTTTCAATTGCGGCTTGGGCATGGGCTGCCTGGCTTCGCGCTTCGAATCGTCGAGCTGTAAAAGCATCTGGCCCTTACGCACGTGGTCGCCCTCTTTCACAAACAGATGCTGCACCGTGGTATTCACGGGCGCATGCGCCTCGAAGTTCTGCGAAGGCTCGATCTTGCCGTTGGTCGAGATGACGCTGCGCATGGAAGCGCGTTCGACGGTCGCGGCACGAACCGGAATCACCTCGTCGCGAATGGAGTTGAAAGAAGCGAGCAGAATGACCGCCAGGCCCACTCCGAGAAAGAGCACCAGCCAGCGGTGCCGGCCGAAGTAACCGGATTTATCCTTATCTGCCAATGCCATGAAGAGGTTTGTACAAGAAACAATCTACCACCCGAGCCTGTTCCCGAGGGCGCAATCCAATACCCCGTATGTCCCAGTTAGATGCGGGATAGCGCTTTTGGGCTGACTGTACCTGGGCTTTTGATGTTGATAGCGAGCTACCCGTTACAATATCCCGCATGCCCAAGCAGCCACGCTACACCGCGGACCACGCCGCCGCCGGTCTCGACGCCAAGTTTCCCGAGATCGAAACCTGGCCCAACCAGTTTCCCGGCTACGAGATCGTCATCGACGATCCTGAGTTCACGTCCGTCTGTCCCAAGACCGGACTGCCCGACTTCGGCGTGATCACGATCCGCTACATGCCCCGGAAATTGTGCCTCGAACTGAAGTCGCTCAAGGAGTACCTGCAAAGCTACCGCAACCTCGGTATCTTTCAGGAGAACATCGTCAACCGCGTGCTCGAAGATGTAGTGCGCTGGGCGAAGCCGGTGTGGGCAGAGGTGAAGGGAGACTTTCGTCCGCGGGGTGGGATTTCGACGGTCGTGGTAGCGAAGTGGCCAAGAGAAAAAAGAAAAAGCCATTAAGTAGCCACCTCCTAATCGATCGAACATTCTGATAAGCGGGTAAGTGCTGCTCTTAGCTGGTCCGACGTGGCGATTGCGGTCGTAAATGTACTCTCCTCCGTGGCAATTCTTAGCGTTACCAACATTTCATCCACAGTAGGAGAAAAGTGAAAAAGCACGATGGGTTGCTCGATGCGGAGCCCGTGACGGCGCGACCGTGAAAGGATGAACGTCCACAAGGACTGGCCTGCACGGAAGTTTCGATCGTAGCCTGCTTGACGAAGTTGGTCGACAAACTGCAGAACGCGGTCCCTCGTCGGGTAGCGTTCTTGATCGTAGAAGCGATCATAAAACTCCCTAATTCGATCCCAGCTGTCGATGAACTCTCCTTCGATGGGATTGCCTCTCTCATAGTAATCTGCAAGCTTTCCAATCGAGAGCGTCGGAAACTCGCCGCGTATTTGGGAGGGCATTGCTCCATCAGACAACCACCGTTTGAGGACAGTACCGAGAACCAGCAAGTCATTGGCTGGGAAACTGAACAAAGAGCAATCATCCCAGTGACAAACCACATCAGCTATTTCGTTCTTTCCATAGAAAGACATCACGGCCGAACGGGCCGTCTGTCGAAAGCAGAGGTAATAAATGCCAGAACCCCAATGCTTCAGTTCACACCCGTTCTCGAGACCGGGAGCGATCTCCAGGATGCTGTCTCGAATCTGAGTGAGTGCGCGCTTCGCACGATCGAGAAATTGGTAGCGATCATGTAGGGATCGCAAATCCGCTCCATTCAGCCAATCCATGATTGCTTCTACCGTGTCATCTGGCGAGGAGGTCCTCGCGGTCGCTATTTCTTCACCCTCTCGACGAAAGCTCGTCAAATATTCGGGCCCCTCTTGGGGAAGTGCGAAACAGTGGACGAGGGAACTCCGTCCCGTCATCGAGGTTAAACAGTGCCAATGCACGCCTCCCCCATCAATGGAGGAATGGGCATCCAATTTGAGCGACGCTATTCGCCTGGCTAACTTGTCGTGCAAATGGCGAGCGTATTTTTCTTCAGCGTACTCCACAGCTGGTAGTTTATCGGAGCAACGCGATGCAACAGGACATGTTTGGTGAACATTGTTTGAATTCATGGTGGTTGGGGAGTACCACCACCATCGCCGAGTAGCCCCGGCCCCATTCTCCATGTTAGATTCCTCCAACCCGTGTCCGACAAGAAGCTCTACCCCAAACTCGCGCTTGCGCTGCTGACCGCGCTTAACCTGCTGAACTACATCGACCGCTCGGTGCTGTTCGCGGTGCAGGATATGGTCAAGGCGGAATTCCATCGCAGCGACTTGGACTTTGGTTTCCTCACCAGCGTCTTCTTCATCTTCTACATGTGCGCCGCACCCTTCATGGGACCGCTGTCGCTGAAGTTCTCTCGCAGAGCCGTGATCATTGCGGGCGCTCTGATCTGGAGCGTGGCTACGCTCCTCACCGCCATCACCAAGAATTTCGATGAACTGTTGATCCGCCATACCCTCGTTGGCATCGGCGAAGCCAGTTTCGTCATTCTGTCACCGACCTTCGTGGCCGACATGTTCCCGGAAGAAAAACGCGGGCGCGTGATGGGAATTTTCTATCTAGCGATTCCTGTTGGCACTGGCCTCGGTTATCTTCTGGGTGGGCTCATGGGCCCACGATACGGCTGGCGGGCACCCTTCTATGTCGGCGCGGCTCCTGGAATCTTCCTCGCTTTACTTCTACTCCTCATCCCGGAACCGCCTCTGGGTCAGTTCGACGATGCGCTTCACAAAGGCCCTGAGCGCGATACGCTGAAAGGACTCGCGCGCAACCCAGCATTTCTCACCGCCACCTTCGGCATGGCCATGATGACCTTCGCCTTGGGGGGATTACAGGTGTGGATGCCGACGTTTCTCCATCGCGTTCACGGCTACACGCTGGGGCAGGCGGGACTTCTCTTCGGCCTCAGCACCATGGTGAATGGTCTCGTGGCATCGGTCTTAGGCGGATGGATTTCCGACCGATTGTTGCGGCGTACTGCCGGCGCCCACTACCTCGTGTCAGCGGTCAGCCTTGGTCTTGGCATCCCAGCGATGTGTGTCGCATTGTTCGCGAGTGGCAGGCTTATGATCGCGGGAATCTTTCTTGCTGAATTCCTGCTTCTTCTGAACACCGGGCCGCTGAACGCCGCCATCATCAACTCGGTTGGTCCGCACGTGCGTGCCATGGCCCTGGCCGTAAATATCTTCATCTTCCACCTGCTGGGCGACGTGCCCTCGGCCTCGCTCATCGGGTACCTGTCGGACCACTACTCTCTCCAACTCGCCTTCATTGCTCCAGTGATCACGATCACGATCTCTTCTGCGATACTGTTTTACGGCATGAAATTCGCCCCACCCATCAGCAAAATCCATACGGCCCCTGTGGGAGCCGATTAGGGATGGCTGTTGTCTATTGGATTGCTGGCATCATTCTGGCCCTGGCGTGGTTCTCGCGCATCGTGGAGGCCGCCTTCGGAGTTCCAAAGATCGCGGACATTTCCAAGTCCCAGTGGAATCTCCAACCAAAGTCCCATGCTCGCGTCAGCATCATCGTCCCAGCTCGCAACGAGGAGCCAACCATCGAGCAGGGGTTGAGTCTTCTGTTGGCTCTCGACTATGACAACTACGAGGTGATCGTGGTCGACGACCGCTCGACCGATCGCACTGGCGAAATCATCGAACGCGTGTCGGCGAGCCCGCAGGCTCACGGTTGCCTGAAAGCGATCCACGTAAACGAATTGCCTCCCGGCTGGCTGGGAAAGACTCACGCGATGTGGTCAGCGGGGGAGCAAGCCACCGGCGACTGGCTGCTCTTCACTGATGCCGACGTTCTCTTCAAGCCTGACGCGCTCCGTCGCGCACTGGCATACGCTGAATCGGAGAATGCGGACCATGTCGTAGTGTTTCCTCGCATCATCATGAAGCAGCCCGGTGAGCGCATGATGATTGCCTTTTTCCAAACCTTGTTCATGTTTGGCCATCGTCCCTGGCGGGTGGCAGACCCTAATACCAAAGACCACATGGGAGTGGGTGCCTTCAATATGGTGCGCCGGTCTGTGTACGATGCCGTCGGCACTTATCGCGCCTTGCGCATGGAAGTGCTCGACGACATGAAGCTAGGGAAGGTCATAAAAAACGCTCGCTTCCGCCAGCGCAACGTTTTCGGCGAGGATCTTATTTCGATTCGCTGGGCCATCGGTGCGATGGGCGTAGTCAACAACCTGACCAAGAATTTCTTTGCGTTGCTGTCGTTCCAGTGGTGGCGAACCATCGCCTCAACCCTCGGACTGCTGTTCCTGAACCTGGGGCCGTTTGTTGGTCTATGGTTAACGCGTGGCTGGCAGCAGGTCCCATACGTTATCGCGCTGGGCGCGATTTTTCTGATCTATTTGGGGATGTCGTTCAAGTCGTCGATACCGCCGTATTACGTCCTTCTGCATCCCATCAGCACGCTGCTCTTCGCCTACACACTACTGCGCTCGATGGTCCTCACCCTATGGAATGACGGAGTGACTTGGCGGGGGACGAAGTATCCGCTGGAAGAACTGCGTAAAGGTGCCGTGTGACGCTCCTGCTTGTGGAGTGACGGCCGTCGGACGCGAGGCGCGCCCCTAGTCCGTCGGCGACCAAGGCTCGCTGGGGTCTTCGGTCTTCACCGGGGGGCGACTGCTTTTTGTGTGGTGATCGTTTCGCAGCCTTCGGATAGCTGAACTTCCCTGCGCTGTACTTCCCACGGTGTTCCACGTCGTATTCCTTGGGCAGTGGAGGAATTCTGCCGGATTCCCCTCGCAGCTGACTGACCCGCCGAAGAATGATCTCAGCCCGTCCGTCGTAGCCCTTGACCTCGCCCTCAATCTCGATCTGTCTGCCCTGCAAGCCCCGGATGTCCCCAACGCGCTTCAAGTCGCCCGGAAACACAACCACCGTAAACGGACATCCGCGGTAGTCCTCGCAGAAATCAAAGAAGTGCACGCCAGCGTTTCCCTGTTTAACGCGCAGGACTTTTCCGGTTACGCACCTGGTGGCGCCAATATGCTTCAAGGCGTCGGAGTAGGAAATGCACTCTGCAATTCCCTCAGGCGTGCAGCTGGCAAGCAGTATGAAAGGGAAGAGAATTCTCGCAAGAAAACGACACCTGCCCATGAGGCCGAGACCAGCTTCAATTGTAGGCGCTGACCAGCGTATTCGGCCAAACGGCACACGAAAGACCAACAAACGCGGCCCCGAAATGGGAAAACGTCGAGGCCGACGCTACGCGTCGGCCCACCCAGCCATGGAAAAGAGAGGGTCTACTTAGCGAACGATTTCACGGCGGCCGCTTCGTCGTCTTTCACGTCGAAAACGGTGTACAGCTTCGTGATCTGCAGCAGGTCGTGCACTTTCTTGGTGAGGTTGAGCAGCTTGAGTTCGCCACCCTGATTCTTGACAGTGGTATAGGCGCTGACCAGTTCGCCAATCCCCGAGCTGTCGATGTAGTTCACATCGCCAAGGTTGAGAAGAATCTTCTTGTTGCCCTTGCCAAGCAGGTCACGCACACTGTCGCGCAGAGTTACGCTGCCTTCGCCAAGGGTGATCCGGCCGCTGCAATCCACAATAGTGACGCCATCCACCTGGCGGTTACTGGTCTTCATGCTCACTGGGAAGCCTCCTTGCCGTCCGCGGAAGAACCGTGGACGTGCTTGATGAGTTTAATTTCTGTCCCCGTTTTCGACGGGTGTATTTCTACTTCGTCCATAAACGAGCGAATCAGGAAAATGCCCCGCCCCGAGGTCTTCAGCAGATTCTCCGCGGCGAGTGGGTCAGGAATCTTGTCCAGGTCAAGGCCCTTGCCCTGGTCGCGAATCGTGATGACCAGGTGCTTGGGGGTGCGTTCAAAATCGACCGTGACCTTTTTCCCCGGATCGTACGCATTGCCATGCAGCACCGCGTTAACTGCGGCTTCGCGCACGGCCATGGCGATTTTCATGACCTCTTCGTCGCCAAAACCGGCTTCAGTCGCGATCTGGCTGGCCGCTTCTTCGGCGCTGTTAACCGTGTCCAGCGTCGAATCGAGCGTATACGACACCCGGTGTGCGCTCATGATGGTGAGTCGGCTGTAATCCCCGAAAGGCTCAAATCCCTTCGTCAGTCAAACCCTAGGATGCAAAAAGGGAAGGGGCCGACCAGCGAATGCGGTAGTTTGCCCTTCCCCCGCGCAATTGTCAACGCGGATGCGCACGCGGATGCGCCGCTGGCTTTCTTCCTGTTTCGGGAGAGCTCAATGATTTTTGACACCGACATCGGTGAAAAAATGCGCGCGCCATCTGGATTCTGCATCGCCAGTTGAGTATTCTCGCTGGCATGTCCGCTCTCGCGCTGACCGAATTGCTGGGCGCCCCGGTAATCGATACCGGCGGCAAGACCTGCGGACGGGTGCGCGAGGTGGCCTTGGTCCCGCAGGAAGACCGCGTTCGGGTCTCCGTTCTGATCGTGAAAACGAAGACTGGTGACCGCATGCTGCCCCTTCAATCGGTGACCTCCATCAATGGAGGTGTGCGCGCCTCGACCGCGGTGGGAGATTGGCTTCCGACCGGCGCCACCGAAGGACTCTTCCTGCTGGAACGTGACCTGCTCGACCAGCAAGTGATCGATGTCCACGGACGCAAAGTCGTGCGCGTTAACGACGTGGACCTGCAGCAGGAGTCCGTGGGAAGTCGAGCCGTTCTCAAGGTCTGGTCCGTGGACGTGGGTGCCCGGGGAGCGATTCGTCGCCTGCTGAAGGGGGTGGTCCCCCTCGGGGCGCTTCACCTGATCCTGAACCAGATTCCCCCGCGCGCCATCCCGTGGGACTTCGTGGACTTGATCGAAACCGACCCTGCACGCCGAATCAAGCTGAAGATCTCGCATGACCGGTTGGCCAAGCTGCACCCGGCTGACATCGCTGACATCGTCGAAGATCTGGCGCCCGATGAACGGGAAGCCGTATTCGAAACTTTGGATGAGGACGTTGCGGCCGACGCCTTAGGAGAGGTCGAGCCCAAGGTGCAGAAGGCGATTGTCGAGTCACTGGACTCCGATCGCGTGGCCGAGATCGTCGAAGAAATGCAACCGGACGCGGCCGCCGACCTTCTGGCCGACCTGCCGGAAGAGAAAACCGAGAAGATTCTGGAGGAAATGCGTCCGGAGGAGCGGCAGGAAGTCTCGGGTCTCTTGGAGTTCAAGGAAGACTCCGCCGCTGGTCGCATGACCACCGAATACATCTCGTTGCCGGTCGGGGCGACTGTTCACGATGCAGTCGAAGGGTTGCGGCAATTCGAAGGCGGGGTTGAGACCGTTAGCACAATATTCCTCGTCGATTCCCGCAATACCCTTGCCGGAACCGTGCCGCTCGCCAAGCTGGTCTTGTCCTCGCCTACGACGCCGTTGCTTGCACTAACCCAGGAGCCCTTGATTTCCTGCAGGGCCGATGCCTCCGAAAAAGAGGTAGCAGAGCTATTCGACAAGTACAACCTGCTGACTCTGCCTGTGATTGATGAGAATAATCATCTGACGGGGGTCATCACATCGGATGATGTGATCAGCCTCCTCCGCGAGAAACTCTGAGGTCTTCCTTCCGATTTAATCGCGCCTTAACATTCGGCTGATAAGCTCCCGACCGCAGCTCCGGTCCATCACGGCCCGCCTCGAGGCGGCGATGTGAGGAGGAATGCTATGGCGCGGCGCAACGCGAACAGCCAGGCGGAACACGACCGTGTGGTCGAAGCCTGGGCTCAGGCGGTTGTTCGGCGTTTTTCCAAGGATGTCCAGGTCAGCACGAACCCCGGAGACCGCAAGCGCGCCCAGGTAGGGCGCCCCGACGATCCCGGCTTTCCTGACGTCCTGATATGGAGAGGCGACCGTGCCGACGGCCGCGATGGCACGGCTGAGTTGGTAGCGGAGGTTGAGACGTCAGACACCCTTCAGGAAGACGAGGTGGCGCAATGGGCCGCCTATGGCAAGCTTCCAACGCCCTTTCACCTGGTTGTTCCGGCAGGTTCTGAGCCGGAAGCCATCCGGCTGCTCAAGAAGAAGGCGGTCCGCGTTTCACAGTTGTGGTCGTACACGATCGTAAGCGCCGAAGTGATCTTCACCCAGTTTCTCGAATTGCCCACACTCGAGGACAGTCGTGTCGTGCAATTGGAATAAAAAGCAAGCTTCCGATCTTTAATCGCTCGAAGTCCAGATTTCATCCTACCCAGAATTCTTCTCTGCATTTATTCTGTCTGGTCGTTGAACTCCCATGTTTGTGAACTGTGCCCATGAGGTTCCTGAGACGTTGGAAGACCCGGATTCTGCTGTTCTTCGCAGTCGTCGGTCCCGGGTTCATCACCGCAAACGTCGATAACGATGCCGGTGGCATCTGGACCTACTCGTCTGCAGGCGCGCAGTTCGGACATCTCCTGCTCTGGACCATGATTCCCATTACCCTGGCCCTGATCGTGGTTCAGGAAATGACCGCCCGTATGGGCGCCGTGACGGGCAAAGGCCTCAGCGATCTGATTCGCGAAGAATTCGGCTTTCGCATCACGTTCTTCATGATGATCGGCATCCTGATCACCAACTTCGGCAACATCGTCGCCGAATTTGCCGGGATCGCCGGCAGCCTGGAACTGTTTGGATTATCCAAGTACATCACCGTTCCGATCTGTGCGGTGATCGTCTGGCTTATTGTCGTGAAGGGGCAGTACAAGACGGTTGAAAAAGTCTTCCTGGCCGCATCGTTTTTTTACATCGCTTACATCGTGGCTGGAGTTCTGGCCAAGCCGGCCTGGAGCGCTGCGCTTATCGCCACCGTCAAACCCCCACCCCGGTCCGCCTGGATGCTGGACGGGTACGTCTACATGGTCATTGGCTTGGTCGGAACCACCATCGCGCCCTGGATGCAGTTCTATCTGCAGGCTTCGATCGTGGAAAAGGGAGTGACCCGGCGGCAGTTTAAAGCTTCCCAGCTCGACGTCATCACCGGCTGCATCTTCACCGACGTGGTTGCCTGGTTCATCATCGTGGCTTGCGCCGCCACCCTTTATGCGAACGGCTATCACAACGTTACTGCTGCGAAAGATGCTGCCCAGGCCCTGCGCCCGCTGGCCGGGGATTTTGCTTACATCCTTTTCGCGATGGGCCTTTTCAATGCATCGCTATTTGCCGCATCGATTCTGCCCCTTTCCACCGCCTATACCGTTTGCGAGGGCCTCGGCTTCGAATCCGGCGTGGGGATGAAGTTCGGAGAAGCGCCGGTCTTCTACTGGCTTTACACGATCCTGATCGTGGCGGGAGCTGGGGTGATTCTGACCCCCAACCTCCCACTGGTGAAGATAACCATCCTCTCTCAGGTCGTGAACGGGGTGGTGTTGCCCTTCGTCCTGATCTTCATGCTCCTCCTCATCAACAAGAAAGAGTTGATGGGCGAATATGTGAACTCACGACTCTTCAATGTGGTGGCCTGGGCTACCACCGTGGTCATGATCGGCTTGACATTGGCCTGGTTCTGGACCTTGCGTCACGGGGGCTGATTTCACTGCTTGACTGGATACGAACCACCTACCGGCGTACACTGTTGATAGCGAAAGATAATGCCACTAGGTCAACCTTCGACGGCCTTTTGGCGTCTAATTAGCAAGCGGTCTTGTCCCCAAAGAGGTGTATTTCATGAAATCTCTGCTCAAAATTGGCCTGGCAACTACGATTCTGTTGTTTACGAGCAGCCTGGCCTCGGCAGCACCGGGGGACGATCCTAAGAACGAGCCGGTCAAGCTGAAGCATGATGGCAGTATCAACGACCTTGGGGCCATCGGCAACCGCAACGTCGGTTGTGGCCGGGGGATTGGAAACTGGTACAGCGTGGAAGGCCAGATCAACATGGGCCGGCAGTATGCCGAGCAGATCGACTCCAGCTCCAAGCTGATCAAGGACCCGGTGATCACGGAGTACATCAACCGGCTGGGTCAGAACCTGGTGCGGAATTCCGATTCCAAGGTTCCGTTCACAATCAAGGTCATCGACTCGGACGCGATCAATGCGTTCGCTCTGCCGGGTGGATTCTTTTACGTCAATACTGGCCTGATCCTGGCTGCGGATAACGAAGCGGAAGTGGCTGGCGTGATGGCACATGAAATCGCGCACGTGGCCGCCTGCCACATCGCACGTCAGCAAACCCGTGGCACGCTGGCTCAACTTGCCACCATCCCCCTCATCATAATGACCCCCGGGATCGGCGGGCTTGCTGCCCAGGAAGTCGCCGGATTGGCGCTGCCCGTGACCTTCCTCAAGTTCAGTCGCGGCTTTGAGGCCGAGGCGGATTATCTCGGTGTGCAGTACATGTACAAGAGCGGGTACGATCCGCAGTCGTTCACTGCATTTTTCGAAAAAATTGAAGCCCAGGAAAAGAAGAAGCCCGGAACCCTCTCCCGGGCGTTCGACTCTCACCCCCAGACGCCGGACCGGGTAGAGAAGTCGCAGGAGGAAATCGAGAAGCTGTTGCCCCCTCAACCGTCGTACAAGGTCGACACCTCGGAGTTCCAGGACGTTAAAGCGCGGCTGGGAAAGATCGAAAATCGCCGCAAACTGGACGATCGGAAAGAAGGTTCGCCCGAGCTCCGTCGCGCGTCAGCACCCAGCGACAGCGATGATGATCACCCAGTCCTGAAGCGGGATGGCTCGCCGAACTAAGCTACGAGGCTTCGAGCAGAAGAGGGAAGCGGACTCGACAGAGTGATTCCCAGGGCATTGCGAAAGCGATGCCCTTTTTGTTGCGAATCATCCTGTCAAAACCCTGCAGATGAAACATGTTTCCCAGAGCCCATAGCCAAGAGCCCAAAGCCCAAGTTACAACACTTTCCCCGCAGCCAAATCCGAGACCAACTTAAGGTCCGCCTCCAGGAAGTCGAACGAAGTCAGATCCTTGCGCTCTGCCCATTGCATATCCCGAAAAATGCGGTTCTCCAACTCTCCCCGGAAGTCGTGCACGGCAAAGAAGCGAAGCTCGACCGAATTGCCGCTCTTGTACTCGTGGCGAATCCGCGAGACTTCGTCGCCGATGGTCGCATCGATGCCGAGTTCCTCCTCAAGTTCGCGGCGCAGCGCATCCCGTGGCTGCTCGCCATCTTCGATCTTGCCTCCGGGGAACTCCCACTTGAGCGGCATCGTCTGATGCTTGGTTCTCTGACACACGAGAATCTTTCCATCCTTGACGATGAGTGCCGCGACCACACGCTTCATCATTGCGACTCAACCACGGCCGGGCTGGCGGTCTGGGACGGGTCCACGCAACTGGTGAATGTGAAGGCAAATGCCGCTAATCCCGGAGCGCATGTCAATTCCAATACGTGACTCCCAAAATCGTGGTTGTTTAACAGTTGGTACATGCGGGCTTGCTGTACAGCGATGTAGCTTTCTTCACTGCCGTTGACGATTCGAAAGCGAACGTCGGCTGTCTTCTGAGTTCGAGGCACGGGTTTGCCGTCCTGGCGCATCACAACCTCGCACGAACTACTACGAGGCGCCGCCATTACCAGGTTTACTCCTGCTCCTTCGTATTTCATGAGGAGGAGATGCTCACCCTCGCCGGTCGACTCCATATACTCGGCTGTCGAAACCCATCGACCCTTGGCGTAAAAGCAGTCTTCCTGCAGTTGGGCGGGAAGGGAATACTCTGCGATCGAGTCGACTTGGAAGCCGCCCTCATTGCCGATGCGCCCCCGTCCGTGTCCCAGGTACAACTCTCCACTAGGTCGGTAACACACGGCCCCCGGTTGATCCTCCGCCCGGACTGGCTCCATCAGGGGTGAAAAGGCCAGCGCCGGATTTACTTCCCGCAACAGTTCGCGGATAGCTTCTTCTGTCTCGCGATAGGCCCCCTCGCCGAACTGGGCATAGCGCAGATAGCCATCTTTGTCGAGCAGGTACTTCGTGGGCCAATAGCGGTTCGCGAATGCTTTCCAAATCTCTCGGTCGCTGTCGACTACGATCGGATACGTGAGTCCGAATTCGCGAATGCCCCGCTCCACGTTCGATTCGTACTGCGCGAAGGTAAACTCTGGGGTATGCACGCCGATCACGGTGAGCCCTTTACTTCCGTAGCGTTCGTGCCAGGCTTGGACGTACGGCAGTGTACGAATGCAGTTGACGCATGTGTAATCCCAAAAGTCGACCAGTACCACTCGCCCGCGCAACTGGCGGAAACTCAGTGGCGGAGAATTCAACCAAACTCGCCCAATCTCGGGCGCTCGGACTTTGCCCTTTTCTAGTTTCATGAAGGGGAGCTTTCTCGCCTCACGCCGACAAAGGCGACGGAGCGGTCGGCGAGTAGTTGCAAGTCTTTGTCGGTCGCAGTCGAGGAGTTCATGGGCCTTTGAATCTTAAACTACAGTCACGCCTGCAGTATGTGACTTACCGGATACATCGGAGATTCGCCTGAGCCCGGAAACCGTTCGGAACACTTCCGGATGTATGGCCGCTGCCAGAGCTTGGAGGCCGAGAACCAAAGTGGGCGCAGGCGTATTGAGAAACTCATCGCGAATGCAATACACGCGCCCTTCGCGCGTAGCATGTACCTCGGTCCAACCACGCTCCCGAAGGATCTTTTCCAGAGGCACGCGATCACCAGCACCGCACCAGGCCGCAACCAGCACATCAGGATTCTGGTCGCGAACATTCTCGAATGTCGATTGCGAGCCCGGTTTCCCCACGAACTCGCCTCCTGCAGCCTCGACTAACTCGGCGACCCAGCCTTGCGAAGCAATCAACGGCTTGCCCCACTCCTCGCAGAACACGCGCGGTCGTGACAATCCGGACGTCTGCGAACGAATTCGCTCTATCTGATCCTGCATAGCCGCTACCACCTGCTCGCCACGATCCGGCAACCCCACCGCCCCCGCGATGGTGCCGATGTCCACGTAGACATCCGCCAGGCACTTGGGAGCCAGCCCGAGAAAGCGTATCCCCGCCTTTAGAATTTCAGTCACCGCCCTTTCCTGGTAGGGCACGGCTGCGATCACCAGGTCAGGTTTCGTCGCCACGATCTGTTCCTGCTTAGCGGTCCAGGAATCGTCCACGACGGTGCGTCCCATCCCCGCCTCAGGACACACATCCACACAATACTTGGTGCACGCCACCAGGCGATCCAGTGCTCCAATCGCGTGGAGTATGACCGTCGCGCTGGGCTGCAGGCTGACGATACGTCGCGGAGTATGATCCTTGGTCATTCGAAACCTGGAGCGGTGAGTTCATCTTAAATCGGTTCCACGCAAAGGTGGGACCAGCTTGGGGCTCACAAGTTCATCCGGGCACCAGACGGGGTGAGACGTAGTTGGTCCTCGTGGTCCCTGGATATTTACAATGCTTGGAAATGTACTCGCCTCAACTTCTTGATCACTTCCAAAATCCGCGCAATGCAGGTCGAGTCGAACATGCGGATGCCGCTGTGGAGATTGAAAATCCAGCTTGCGGTGACGTTCTCCAGTTGACGGTCAGGATCTCCGACGGCAGCATTGCGGAGGTTCGCTTCCTCGCGAAGGGATGCGTACCCGCAATGGCGTGCGCTTCCGCATTGACGGAACTGCTCCGGGAAAAGAGTCTTGATGAGGTCCGCACACTGACACGAGAAGATTTGATCGAGAAAGTCGGAGGCTTGCCGGAAGCCTCCACCCACGCCAGCTACCTTGCGATGGATGCGATGGCCGCGCTGTTGAGGAAACTCCAGCCTATGGCTGAAAGTTCCTGACTGCGCGACTCGAGCGAGACTTGCGAATTGGCGGGATCTTCCCCGCATCAAGACGAGCGGGATTTTCAGCCGCTATACCGCGCGAAACGTCTACGCAAACAAAGGATGTGGTTTAAAGTCAGAAGCCAACTGCATCTGGAACCGCACGACATCCGCGGGATCGTAGGTATATTCTTCCCCGCATTCGTCGCACTTCACCGTCAAAAGGAAATCCACCGTTGGGGGCGGGGAGAACGCGTCAGTCTCACCCAGCGGGATCTTGTGCCCGCTGAAAAAATTCTGGTGATTGTGAAACTTGTGATTCTTGCAGATGACCACCCAGCAATAGTTCTCTGAGTTATCCCAGGAGCTCCAAGAAGCCATGAGGGCCTACCCAAACGCCAATTTGTGAGATCTGCGAGTGACCTGTCTGTGGGGAGAGACGTGTCGTAGCTGACCTTTCAGGAGAACATAAGGGAGCTTCGAGAGTCCGTCAAGCATGAATCGCGACTCCTCGGCAGGTAGTACATGGCCGGTTTCAAACTCTTTACCATCAACTACAAGCGATCAACCTCCTCTATCATCTGGATTTTAGCTGGGGAAAATACAAACCCCAACCGCGCTCCCGTGCAGTCTTCTCAAGGTCCGGGTTCGGATTAATCGCGAAAGCGTGCTGCGCAATCGCCAGCATATCCGTGTCCCAGCGTGAATTTCCGAAGGCGGCGTCGGGACTCTTTTTGATGACTTCGTGAATCGCTTTCGGCTTACCGTCTCCGCTGGGAATGCGCACAATTTGGTCGGTGACGCGCATTTTCTCGATCTTCACCGTCGCGGCCAGAATATGATCTCGCGCGATCCCAAAGTGTCGCATGCCCGCGCGGATCACCCACTCATTAGTCGACGACACCGCCCACACGTCACAACCCTGCGCTAGAAGTCGCTGAACCAACTCCCGCATTTCTGGGAAAATCTGTTCCACGAAATTAAAATCAAAAAATCGTGTGGCGGCGCGTTGCACTTCGGCCTCGATCATGCCCTTGTGCATGGTGACCAATTCGCCGCACATCACGTCTTCCTCCACCTTGCCAGCTTTGTAGTCGGCGTAGCGCGCACGCATCACGCTCAGGATGTCGTCGGGAACCAGCTTTTCTTCTTGCTCCCAGGCGAAAAATGTTTCGCCCGCGTCGCCCGACCAAAGCGTACCGTCGCAGTCGAACACCGCGACTTTTGGTTGTAGGCTGAGAATCGAATCGATAAAAGCGTTGGCGCGATCAGCAACCATGGATGGAGACACGAGCCTCTTCTCAATATGGGATGTTCCGACGCAACTCGGGCGCGGACCTGCGCCGGACCAATGCAACAGTCCTGGCAGAAACAAATTGTAACGGATTCAGTCGCGGAGAATGCGCACTACACTTTGCAGCGCGGCGTACTCCTCAGGAGTATTGACGTTGATCGTGACGAGTAGCTCGTCGACGTCCACGTACTCGATGTGCTCCTGGTTCTGATGCTCGAGGTCACGCGCACTGGCTGTAGCCGGGGCCTTGAGAAATATTTCCATCATCTCCCGCGCCAGTGCTATGGGATGTCCATGCCTGCCTTCGTACTGGGGCACGACCGCCCACTTCCAGCGGGAAATTGCTGAGCCGAACGCGGCACAGAGTTTCTCGACCGTGGTGATGCTAACCGGCGGACGGTCTACCAGCGTGACTACCGCAGCATCCCGGCCCTGATTCAGAACCTCGCGCAAGCCAACCTGCAGTGAGCTGAACTGACCGCGTTCGGGGTCTGGATTCACAACCAACGATGCCCCACTCGCATACACGATCGGGGCGACGGTGTCTGCATTCTTCCCGGCGATGACGATCACCATGTCGGTCGAGAGGATGAGCGACCGAATGGCCGCGGACAGGAATGTTCCTTCAGGAAGTTGGCCGGCAGTGACCGGCGGCCAGGGCAGCAACGCCTTGTCAGTGCCCATCCGACGCGATTCCCCTGCTGCCAGGATCACGCCGCACAAACTCAACGCCCGACTCATGCGGCGAAGATAGCAGAAACAAGAGGGGAAGTCAGTGTGGGTGCACGGCTGAGACCGAAGTCTGTGGAGGGCTGCGAACGGCTCAAAACGTGCCTTATGTCGGCACTCAATGCTTTTCCGCTGCATCCTCCACTGGATGTTCATTCGACAGCTCGGTTCGGTGAGTTCGGAACCAGCTCATATGGGGCAATTCCCGCTCAGCCTTGCGCCGCACCGCGATGAGCTCAGCCGTAATCGATACTGCGATCTCCTCAGGAGTGCTGGCGCCAATGTCCAGCCCAATCGGAGCGTACACGCGGTCAAACAGACTGGCGGGAAGACCTTCCTTTTGAAGTTCCCGGAAGATGCCGATGGTCTTGCGCCTCGACCCGATCATGCCCACGTAGCGTGCCTTGGTCTGGACCGCCCAGCGCAAAATACGCATGTCGTCGCGATGCCCACGCGTCACAATCACGATATAGGCGGCTTCTGTAAGGGCAAGCCGGGCCATGGCTTGATCGAAATCCTCGGCAATCACCTCGTGCGCTTCCGGAAAGCGTTCCCGGCTCGCGTACGTGGCTCGGTCGTCGATTACCGTTACACTGAATCCGGAGTCCTTGGCAACTTTGTAAAGACTGACAGAAACGTGGCCTGCCCCGAAAATATAAAGTAATGCTTGAGGTAAAAGCGGCTCGATGAAAATATCCAGGGTGCCACCACAAACCAGCCCCGTATCGTATTTCGGATCCTGATTCAGATTGAAGGTCAGCGTGCGGGGCTTTTCTTCCTCCATCACCTGGCGAGCCGCCTGCCAGACGTCTGCTTCCACACAGCCGCCTCCGATCGTGCCTACGATCGAGCCGTCATCGCGCACGAGCATCTTGGCTGTTTTGAACGAGGGGATCGAGCCGCGCACGTTGACGATGGTCGCCACCGCGCCTCGTCGGCCTTCGCGCCTCAACTTGACGATCTCCTCGTAAATATCCATCGAGGGCTGATTATTCGGCCTTTCAAAGAACAAGTCAATCGGGCCGCCCTGGTAGTAGGGGCATGCTCGGTGAGCGCTAACTTAAGGATTGCTTCTGAATTGACGTTATAGCAACAATGAAGCAGCGTCTTGTTCGGATAAGCCAACAGGGTATGGACAAAAAAACAGCCTTCTTGTTCGTCTTCGACGGTTTTGCGGATTGGGAACCCGCGTCCGCACTAGCCGAGCTACGCCGAACATTCGGATTCTCTGTCCGGACTGTCGGACTGACAGGAGATCCCGTAAAAAGTATGGGAGGGCTGAAGATTCTTCCCGATCTCTTTCTAGCCGGGGCTCGGCCAGATTTAGCAAATATCCTGATCCTCCCGGGAGGTGACGCCTGGATGCGCGGAGAGGTGAAGGAGGTTACGGCCCTCATCAAAGCCGTTACAGCCGCTAGAAGCCCAGTGGCCGCGATCTGTGCGGGGACGCTGTCTTTGGCACATGCGGGACTTCTCGATGACCATCGTCATACAAGCAATGGCAGTGGTTTTATCCCCAAACATGTACCGAAATATAGAGGCCATCAGCTTTACCAGAAACTGCGTGCGGTTAAGGATGGCAATGTAATCACCGCGAACGGCCTTGCCCCTTTTGCGTTTGCCGCCGAGATTTTTCGGGCCGTAGCACCCGATCGTGCGGACGACATAGCCACGTACGAGGAACTCTATTCGCGCGGTCTGCTTGATGACTAGAAGGTCGCAACCTCTGGATCTCCAAGGAGCGCCCTATCCATTGGGTTTGTCGGCTAAACGGAAGCGACGCCAACGCCCGGCCAGTCGGGCCGTCTTCCAGCCTGTCCTGCTTTAGTTAGCGCCTATAGCTCGGTGCCCCGCACCCGCGACTGGGTCGCCAGGGATGTGCTAGCTTGAACGACGACCAGTCAGTCTTAGGGAGCGCGCAATGAAAGCCGTCGTAGTCCACGAATTCGGTGGTCCTGAGGTGCTGCGTTACGAGGACGTACCTGACCCCAAGCCACGCAAGGACGAGGTCCTGATCCGGGTGAAAGCCTGCGCCATGAATCATCTGGACCTGTGGGTGCGAAAGGGGATCTCCCCGGTGCGTCTACCCCACATCCTCGGCAGCGATATCGCCGGCGAAATAGTTGAAGTGGGCGAGTACGTAACTGGTCTGCAACTCGGCCAGCGCGTGCTGCTGGCGCCCATGCATTTCTGTAATCACTGCGAGCATTGCGTCGCTGGACGCCAGAACTTCTGTCGCGAATTCACAGTGCTGGGAAACCTGGTGGATGGTGGCAATCGGGAACTGATCGCAGTTCCGGCTGTGAATGTCATCCCAATCCCCGACAATCTGGGCTTTAACGAAGCGGCCAGCGTACCGCTCGTCTTTTTAACCGCCTTTCACATGTTGACTGGCCGCGCGTCCGTGCGCCCTGGGCACACGGTACTGATCCTGGGCGCAAATTCCGGAGTAGGTATTGCCGCCATCCAGATCGCCAAGCTTTTTCAAGCGACTGTTATCGCGACCGCCGGGGACGATCGCAAGATGCAGAAAGCCCGCGAACTGGGTGCAGACCACGTAATCAACCACTATCAGCAGAAGATTGGCGACGAAGCCCGCAAGATTACCAGCAAGGTGGGCGTGGATATCGTGATCGAGCACGTTGGCGCCGCCACCTGGACTGAGAGCATGAAAGCCCTCAAACTGGGTGGCACGCTAGTCACCTGTGGCGCCACCACTGGTCCGCAGGCCGATATCGATCTGCGGTTCCTATTCTCCAGGCAGCAGACGGTTCTGGGCTCGTACATGGGGACCATGGGCGAACTGTATGAGGTTCTGAAACACGTCTTCCGTGGCAAATTGAAGCCAGTGGTCGACCGCACGTTCCCCCTGAAGGAGGTTCGCGCCGCCCACGAATACATGGAAAACAGCCAGATGTTCGGCAAGATCGTACTGAATCCCTGACGCCGTGATTTAGAATAGTGACATGCCCAGCGAATTAAACTTCGGCCCTTACGTGACGGTCGAGAACGGCAAGAAAGTCGTCAAAGACCTGACCTACGGAAATTCGACTCCAGAAGGCGTTGTATTGACCACGCTGGACTCGGCCATCAACTGGATGCGCAAGAGTTCAATCTGGCCCATGACGTTCGGGCTGGCCTGCTGTGCAATCGAAATGATGTCGATGGGTGCTTCACGCTTTGATATTGCGCGCTTCGGTGCCGAAGTATTTCGGCCATCTCCGCGCCAATCCGATCTGATCATTATCGCCGGCCGGGTTTCCAACAAAATGGCTCCGGTCATCCGGCAGCTTTGGGAACAGATGCCTGAGCCCAAGTGGGTCATCTCCATGGGCGCCTGCGCCACTTCGGGCGGAGTCTTCAATAACTATGCGCTGGTGCAAAGTGTGAATCAGGTAATTCCGGTGGACGTCTATGTGCCCGGTTGCCCGCCGCGCCCTGAGCAGTTGATCTACGCCATCACGCTCTTGCAGGAAAAGATTCAGAAATCCAAAGGAACTGTCAGGCAGGCATTGAACCTGGATTAGACCCGTCTCCGCCCACTAATTACCGGGGCAAAGAACGACCGCGAAGAACGCTAAGAAAGTATCGCTCGGCGTTCTTCGCGGAGTTTGTTTTGGCTAAGTGCCCTTCAAAGCTACGGCAACTTGAACTGAATCGTAACCCGAGTGTGGATCGGTACAGGTTTCCCGTTCAATTGAAAAGGCTGGTAGCGCCACTGTTGCACAGCCTGCTTTGCCGCAATCGCCAGGATCGGGTTTCCGCTGAGCACTTTTATCTCGTGGACGTTCCCGTCCACTCCCACTTCTGCATCCAGCAAGACCGGACCCTCGACGCGTTGCAAGCGAGCCTGCGAGGGATAGGTCGGCGATACACGGTGGCTCAGCGCGCCCCCAGTGACTCCTTCCGAAGTCCGCAGTGACATGGCAGGTAATGCCGGTTGGCTGCTTACAAGACTTTGCGGAATCTGCGTTGGGGTGGCTTGCAGTCCGGCAGTCAGCACGGTGGAATCTGGAGCTTGTGCCTCCTCACTCGTTTCGTTCCCTGGGGCTCGACCGTTCGAATGGGGAGGCTGCACCTCCTGGATAGATGGAGTGCGTTCGATCACGGTAGACTTCGATGCCTGCTGGACTAGCTCGCCCGCCGCTGTATCAGGCGAGGGTTTTGTACCGGACCGCGTCGGCCTGACTGAAACCGTCGTGGAAGGGGCGAAATTCAAGGTTGTCTCCGAAGTTCCGGTTGTGGGGGAAGCGGGAGTTACGGCGCTAGCCGCCTGCACCGACGCCGGCGTGGGAGTTGCGCTTCCACGTCCTCGGCTTAGCATCCAGCCCAGCCCGGCCAAGACCACTAGCAACAGGCCCGCGGCACCCAGCCTCCACGGTCGTCCTTCCTCCCCCTTGATCTTTTGCGACAAAAAGGTGAGCTTGGAAGCGGCATTGAAGTTCGGAAGTCGGAAACGTGCAACCGCTGGGGCTGGATCTGCAAGAGGAATCGGAGAGACCTCAGCTTGTACCGGCGGCGACTTTAGCAGCGGAGGATGTGGCAGGGGTGCAGATTTCGCTCGTCCCGTGACCGCGATTTGCGCAAGCTGCTTAAGCAGAGTGATGTGCGCATCGGAGAAGGCGTAGGGCCGATCCGAGAATACCTCCAGAATCCCAACCACGCCCCGTTCGCCGCGCAAGGGTACTGCCCCGAGCGATCGAATTCCCAACTCCTGACAAACGTTCCCGTCGACCAGTGGGTCCGTGAGCGTGTCATGGCACCGCTTGGAACGGCCGCTTCGCAGGCACTCACCCGAGATGCCAGAATCGACATCCAGTTTGGCGCCAAGCGGAGGCGCTGTCTCACCGGACCGGGCCCGGCAGATGACTACGCCTTGACTCCACAGCGCGAGGGCTGCGCCGGTCGCATCCGTAAAATACCGGGCAGCGTGAGTTGCTTCCGAGAGAATACTGTCCAAGTCCATCCGTCCGAGCGCCGCATCTTCACGCAAGCGGTCGATCAGAAGATAGTCGTCAGCGGAGAAGGTCTTTCCCGTGGAGGGCCTCACGTCGTCTTCGGGCCGAAAGGATACTCCAGGATCCGGGGGACCTGGGGAGGTAGGCCTAACCCATGGATCTGCCATGCGCAACTCCTAGCGAACGGCCAGAGATTTCGTTTGGTTTCTAAACACTACGATTAACAACCTTGAGGCGAGTGTGCGATAAATGACGCTCCTTGTCAACGGCAGATCGCGCTCCGGGGGGCAGGGAAGGCCGCGGTCGATAAGCTAATTCGGGGTTGGTGGGAAAACACCGCATGGTAATTTCGGGGGAGCGGGGTAACTAGTTACCTGCCGTTTATGCAGTTTTCGGCTACACCGTGATACAAACTCCGCATGGAATCATCCCGAATCTTCGATCGGGGCACCATCATGGCCCTGGCCCCATGTCGTGCCGATCTGGCCGGAGGGACCATCGATCTCTGGCCTCTCTACCTATTTCACAGCGGCGCTCTCACCCTTAACTTCGCAGTTAATATCTTGACTAGTTGCCGGATTACTCCCCTCAAAGGTCGACGGATTCACCTACGTTCGCTCGATACCCGCCGCGAGGAGACCTTCGCGAGCTTCGATGAACTCAGACGAGCACGCCGCTTCCGCTTGCCCTTGCCCGCGCGGTTGCTGCAATTTTTTGCACCTAAAGAAGGCCTGCTGGTGGAGACCGACTCGGAGTCGCCTGCGGGCGCTGGAATCTCGGGTTCGTCGGCTCTGATGATTGCTACCACTGCGGCCCTAGCCCGCTTCACTGACCGCAATCTTACCTTTGAGCAGATGCGGGTTATTGCCCAGAACGTCGAGGCCCAGGTCATCAACGTTCCCACCGGGTGTCAGGATTACTACCCCGCTCTATATGGTGGGGTCAGCGCTATTCACCTGAACGCCGACGGCATCCATCGCGAAACCGTGCCCGTGTCCCCCGATGAGGTGGAGTCCCGATTCGTGCTCGCTTATACCGGAGCGCCGCGGAAATCGGGTATCAACAACTGGGAAGTCTTCAAGTCTCACATCGATGGGGACAAACGCGTCTTCCGCAATTTCGAGCGAATCGCTGAGATCGCCAGCTCCATGTACGTCGCCCTTCTGCATGCACAATGGGACGAGGTCGCCCGCCTGCTTCGCGAAGAATGGAAGCTCCGCCGCAGCAATGCCCCTGGTATAACCACACCCCTCATCGACAAGCTGATTTCGGTGGCCGCAAAGCATGGTGGCCGGGCCGCAAAGGTTTGCGGTGCAGGCGGAGGTGGATGCGTGATCTTTCTGGTCGAGAAGGGTGCCGCGAGCCGTGTGGCCACCGCCATCGGAGACAACGGAGGGCGCGTGCTACCCCTGCAGATCGCCCGTGACGGGCTGCGCTTCGCTTCCTGATACAACCATAGGGGTCGTGCTCCGGTTATCGTTGGACCTTGCCCTGCGTTCGGCCCGAAGCGGCGTTATAATTCAGGGAAGTCGGCCCTTGGGGTGCTTCATGAAGTTTCGCCGCAGCACGGCTCTGTTGCTCTTGTTCATCCCCCTGTTTGCGGCCCTGGCCTCCGCCGACGATCAGAAAGCCGCGCCCTCCGCCCAGGCTCCGAAGATTTCCAAACAGACCCGCATGGAGCTGGTCAAGCTGGTTAATGCAGAATTGGTCTACGTGCGGTCACCGTTTCCCATGGGGCGGGACGGTCTCAAACTTAAGGACGGAGTGGTGACCCCCAGTGGTGCTGAGTTGCAGCAGTTGTTGGCGATGTGGGGTCCGGCCGCTAAGAATGGCGATGCCGCCCGCATCACGGATGTGGTCTTCAAGGACAACTTCATTCACGTCGAAATCAACGGCGGTCCCGTCCGGAAGCAGAAGTGGTACCAGCGCATCAGCGTTGGCGGCGGCGGCGGCTCCGTTCCCATTGCCCCATCCGATCCCAATGCCAATGCCCGCGGCTCCTTCGTCAATGTGTACTTCGACAACTATATTCCCGAGATGACCGGCCACGAATTCAAGGAACTCCTGCGGCCCGTGCTCGATTTTGATTCGAAGTCGCCCGAGGAGGCATATCTCGAAACCGTTCCGCCCAAGGTGAAGGAAGCGATTCAGAACCATCGCGTGCTAGTCGGCATGAATCGCGATATGGTCACCTTCGCCAAGGGGCGTCCGCCCAAGAAGGTTCGCGAGCATCAGGACGAGGCCGAATACGAAGAATGGATTTACGGAGAGCCGCCTCAGGATGTCGAGTTCGTGCGCTTCATTGGGGACGAAGTGGTTCGCCTTGAAGTCATGAAAGTCGACGGTCAGAAGATCGTCCGCACCGAAAAAGAAGTAGAACTTGAACCCGCGACCAAGGTGGCCAAACAGCAGGAAGATGCCGCCCGGCCCGCCACTGCGCCCACCTTGCATCGTCCGGGCGAAGAGAAAGACACCGAGGACCCACAGGGCGCAGACCGTCCCTCATCGAGACCACCCAGTGCGCCCGTTCCTCCTCCAGGGCAAGGTCCTGGGTCGGGACCGAACTAACTTCAGCTTCCATACCTAACTTGGCGTCGGCGGCCACAGGGCTTTAGACTGGATGTGTGAAGATTGCCCTCGGCCAGATTAATCCCACGGTAGGGGACTTTTCCGGAAACGCCCGGAAGATCATCGATTTTTCCCATCGCGCCCAGGCGGCTGGCGCGGGAATGATCCTCTTCCCGGAACTCTCCGTCTGCGGCTATCCCCCTCGCGACCTGGTCGAGCGCCCCACTTTTGTTGCGAAGAATCGCGAAACCGTCGATCGCATTGCTGCTGAGACCAACGGAATCGCCGTGATCTGCGGCCTCGTCACGCCCGCCCACGCCGAGACCGGCAAGTCCGTAATGAACTCTGCCGCTCTGCTGCGGGATGGCAAGCTCGCATTTCTGCAGTCCAAAATGCTATTGCCCACTTACGACGTTTTCGACGAAATGCGCAACTTCGCACCTGCCCGAAGCCAGGAGCTGTTCGACTTCTGCGGCAATCGCATGGCTCTGACCATCTGCGAAGACGTTTGGAACGACAAGGACTTCTGGAATAAGCGCCTCTACATGGTCGATCCCATTGAGTCATTGTTGCGCGCAGGCGGCAACTTCATCCTGAACATTTCGGCCTCACCTTTTTGGCTCGGCAAACGGGAGCTTCGGCGCGACATGCTGGCCACCATCGCCAGCACCGACAAAATTCCGGTGGTGATGGTGAACCAGGTTGGGGGTAACGATAGCCTGCTCTTCGACGGCTCCAGCCTGGTATTGAATCGCGAAGGTCACGTGGTCGCTCAGGGGAAGTCGTTCGAGGAAGACATAGTCTACTTTGACTCCGTCACTCTGCAGGGCGAACTGCACGATCAGATCCAGGGCGACGAAGCCAGCGCGTATTCAGCATTGGTTCTTGGTACCCGCGACTATGTCCGGAAATGCGGATTCAAACAAGTGGTCGTCGGTCTCAGCGGGGGCATCGATTCCGCATTAACTGCTGTCATCGCAGCGGAAGCAGTCGGCCCGGAAAACGTGATCGGTGTCGGCATGCCCGGTCCGTTCTCATCGCAAGGATCCATCGACGATGCGCGCACCCTGGCCGGGAACCTGGGTATCCGCTTCGAACTGCTCTCTATCACCGAGATCTGCAACAGCTACCGGTGCTCGCTCAAGAACGTTTTCTCCGGCCTGAAAGAGGACGTGACCGAAGAAAATATCCAGGCCCGCGCCCGCGGTACTCTGCTCATGGCGTTGTCCAACAAGTTCAATGCGATTGTGCTGTCCACGGGCAATAAGAGCGAACTGGGCGTGGGCTACTGCACGCTCTATGGCGACATGGTCGGCGGATTGGCCGTAATTTCCGATGTCCCGAAAACACTGGTCTACAGGATCAGCCACTACGTGAACTCCCGCCGTGCTGTGATTCCGCAACCGACGCTCGAAAAGCCGCCTTCGGCGGAATTGCGTCCCGACCAGAAGGATAGCGACAGCTTGCCTGCCCTACGACGTGCTCGATGCAATTCTCGAAGATTACATCGAGGAATCACACTCAGCGGAGCAGATCGCGAGAGATCGTCAGTTCGATCTGGAACTGGTAAAGAAAGTTATTCGCATGGTCGATCGAGCGGAATACAAACGGCAGCAAGCCGCGCCCGGCATAAAAATCTCCGCCAAGGCCTTCGGATACGGTCGCCGTTTCCCGATCGCCGCGAAGTCGGAGGGATGAGAAGGTATCAAATTGCGGCTTTGGCCGCCGGGTTCGCTGCGCGCAGGTAAAAGCCGGCAGACATTGATCTATCAACTCGAAAGGAAAGCATGCTTCGTCCACTCACGCTCGTCTTCACACTTCTTCTGAGTATGTTCGCCACTTCTCAGGAAAAAGCCCCGGTCAATCTTCCGTCGGAAGATACCGTGAACTCATTCATGCAGCAAACTTTCGGCTATGACTCGACCATCACCTGGAAGGTCTCTTCCATCAAACCGGCGATTGCCGAGGGCTTGGCAGAAGTCACGATCGTGATTACGAACCCGCAAGGACAGAGCGTCACCGTCTTTTACGTAACGCCCGACGGAACGCACGCCGTCGCCGGGGACATCATGCCCTTCGGCGCCAAACCTTACGCCCCCGCCTTAGAGACGTTACAGAAGGGGGTAAATGGCGTCTCCCGAGGCCCTGAAAAAGCGCCAGTCACAATCGTAGAGTTCAGCGACCTGCAGTGTCCTCACTGCAAAGAGGCCCAGCCCGTTATCGACAAGCTTCTCACCGCCGAACCCAACGCCCGTTTTGTTTTCCAGCAGTTCCCCTTGCCCATGCACAACTGGGCCGCCAAGGGAGCCGCTTATGCCGATTGCATCGGCCGTAGTTCCAAAGACGCGTTCTGGAAGTTTGTCCAGGGAACCTACGATGAGCAGTCCAACATTACCGAATCGAACGCCGATGAAAGGCTGACTGCGCTTGCCGACAAGGCCGGTGTCAAGGGAGCGGATATTGCAGTGTGCGCTGCCAAAGCCGACACGAAGGCCCGAATCGACAAGTCCGTTGCCCTCGGTCAGTCCGTCGGAGTTACTGGAACTCCGACCGTCTTCGTCAACGGCCGCCGCATCGGAAATGTTACGCAGGTTCCCGAAAACATCTTGAAGGGTATCGTGGAATTCGCTGCTAAGCAGTGAGCGGAGTGGTCAGGATCCCCGATAGGGATGCGGGTGTTCAACCGGCAACCAAGTGGGGGGATAAGTACGGGCCAGAAGTCTTACTTTACTCCTGTCATCCAGATCTCCGAATCCGGCGCGTCGGCGATGCTGAGTGATGTGCGGTGTGATCACTACCAGCATTTCGCTCTCATCGTTCTGTTTAGTGTTGGAATTGACTACCGGACTGAGCGCCGGAATCTGACCCACACCCGGGATCCCGCTCAGACTGTGCTGATCGCTCTGGGTGACTTGCCCCGCAACTACGGCGGACTGTTCGTTCTTCAGATTAATGCTTCCTGAGTATTCCCGGTTCCCGATCACCGGCACACCATTGGCACTCGCACCCGTTAAGGCCCGTACCTTCAACTCCACGGTAAGACTGACGTCGGTTTCGCCGTGAACGACTGGCTTCACCTTTAAATTAATACCAATGTCCTCATAGGTGAAGGATGGCACAGGCGCGATAAACGAATTGTTCTGGATCGCCTGCGAGATCGCGCTCGTATTGAAGATCGGGGCGAAGCTGGCATTGATAATGGGATACCGCGACCCGAGGGTCATCGTCGCGTCTTTCCCCTGCTCGGCTCGCAGCGTCACGTGCTCCAGAGTCTGTATCTGCGAATCACTTTTCGATAGAGTCGCCCCCAGTGTTCCCAGGCTAACCCCCATCAGCGTGAGACCGCCGCCGAACGTTGCCAAAGGCTGTTTGAAAATCGAACTCACGTTGCTGGGCAGTTGCGCCAGAAGGGCGGAGATCGCCGTGCTGTCTGCCTGGTTGATGCCTCCGTTCGCAATCAATTGGTTGATCAGATCCTGAACATTTACGCCACCGAGAGTAAGTCCCAGGGCAGAGACCGGGATGTTGTAAAGGTTGAACTGGTTCGGAATCTGCAATCCGAAATTGTTCACTACTGTGCGGCTGATCTGATAAATCCTGACGTCAAGCATCACTTCCGGATGTCCCGAGCCCAACGTTTCCAGGAACCGGCTCGCGGGTATCAACACGTTCTGGGGAGCGCGCACTGTAATGGTGCTGGACTGCATGTTCGACGTGAGAAACTTGAGTTCAAAAACGGTCCGCAGCACGTTCAGCAGGTCTGTCAATTCCTGCTGAGAGCCGACGTCGGGAATGTAAAAGGTCCGCAGGCCCATGCGGTCAAACAGCCGATGATTCTCCGTGGACTCCGTCGCCACCAGGATTTGTTTGGACTGTAGCGGAGACCAGAACGTCTTGGTCACGGCTCCGGCCAGCCGCATCGCGGTGAAGAAGTCGACGTTCTCAACATCAAAACGAACCCTGCGGCTGACGACAGAATCGTCAAAGGTAGCCACTATTCCGTAGGCAGTGGCTACTTGCGTAAGCAGAGCGCGCGAATCCCCGCGGAAATGAAAGGCTTGCAACGTGTCACGCGGGTCCAACTGAATGATGTCTTCTGTCTCCACCACCCGGGGGGCTTGCCGCTGAGTGGGAGTGATTGTTCCCCAGAGCGTCGGTTAGCCGCTGGCGGGCGAAGTCATTCGTTGGATCGATATGTAGCGCAGTTCGGAACTCGCCCAGCGCCTGCACTTGCGAGCCGTTAGCCAATGCCGTGTTCCCGCGCTGTAAGTGATCGAACACCAGTTGCTGCCGAACCATTTCGCGCAAGGTCACGTACTGGACGTCCTGCGGCACCAGGTCCGCCGCCCTCTCGAATTCGGATAAAGCCTCGTCCAGCCGCTTGCTTTTTTGAAGCTTCATGCCGTGCGCGAAGGCCTTTTTCGCCTCGCTGCGGGACTTGGGAGTAGCCACGCACGCTGGCGCCCCCGGCACTCCGTTGGCGCAGTTCATCGTACTCGGCGTAACGACCGGCTGATCAGCGGCCCAGACAACCGATGCAATCACACACACTGTGAGAAGAGAGAGCCCGTGGCGCATCGTGAAGATTGTATCCGGGATTAGAACGCTTGCCAGCGGGATTCTTGCAGGCATAGCACTTTGGTTTTAGGCGTTTTCGCTCGGCAAGATGGTTGACAGAAGGACCGCCCGCTAGAGATCCAAAAGCTCAGTGCAGCACCCAACCGTTGCGTCCGGCCCGTGACTGGCCAAATCATCGACCTTGAAGATACCCGTCCCGACCGCGATCACCCGACCGCCGGCACACCGGGCCGCACGTACGTCGTCAGGAGTATCTCCCACAAAACAAACTCTGGCGGACGCTCCCAGGCGCCTCCGAACCTCGGCCACACCCTCTCGGAAGATGTCCTCGCGCAATTCGCAATTGTCGGCGAATCGTCCGAACTCGAAGAACTCTCTCAGGCCCGCCGCCGTTACCTTGAGCCATCCAACCAACTCTAGATTGCCCGATGCTACGCCCAACAGCTTTCCGGAGCCGCGCAGGCACTCCAGTATTTCGCGAACTCCCGGCAAAACGTTGGGCGTGAACCGCTCGGCTTTCTCGGTAGCATCCAGACGCACAACCTCCAGCGCTTGCGACATCCGCTGATTGATGACGTTGGTCGCAATCCCCGCCCTTTCCAGGGCTGCCCGCAAAATCCCCACATCGGTCTTGCCGTGGTAAGCAATCCCGTCAATCGTGGTCTCAATTCCGTAAACGTCGAGCATGGCGCGATGAAGCGCATACCGATGAGTCCGATCCTTCGAAAGCAAAAGTGTCCCATCGATGTCGAACAGGTACGCGTCCGAATCCTTCCACCGAAACCCGTTGTTTGTTTCCCGAAGCAAAGTTTCCATCAAGACTCCCGAGACCTCACCTGAGACCCGACACCCAAGACCTGAGACCTAAGACCTGAAACCTTACCCCCGCTCCCCAACCATCACGACGCTCAATACTCCGCGCCCGCCCCGTCTTCTCATCGCAATCGATGACGACCGCGCACAGGCGTACATCCCCGCTCGCTGCCTCAAAGCGCACCGGCATGTTGTTCAAGAACTTGCCCACCACGAGTTCTTTCTTGACTCCGATCACTCCGTCGAATGGCCCCGTCATGCCCACGTCGGTGATGTAAGCGGTCCCATTCGGCAGATACGCGTTCGTCGGCAGTCGGAACATGGGTGTGTGTTCCTACCACCGCGGTCACTTTGCCATCGAGATACCATCCCAGCGAGATCTTCTCCGATGTCGCTTCGGCATGAATGTCCACCAGAACGACTTTGCTCCGGATGTCTTTCAGGAGTTGATCGGTCTTGCGGAACGGATCGTCGTTGGAGGACATGAAGACCCGCCCCTGCAGATTGATTACTGCGTACTCGACCTCGCCTTTTCGGCCTTCGTAAACGCCGTGGCCGGGCAGGTCCGCAGCATAGTTGGCAGGCCGCAACAATCGTCGCGAAGGACTATGTGGATTCCCGTCCGCCATCTGGAAGAAGTCAACGATTTCGCGTTTATCCCAGATGTGGTTGCCGGAAGTCAGCACGTCAATTCCGAGTTCAAACAGCTCTTCCGCAAGTTGGGGAGTAATCCCAAATCCAGCAGCCGAATTCTCGCCATTCGCAATGATCAGATCGATCGAGTGATCCTTGACGAGCGACGGCAGTCGGTCCTTTACGATGTTGCGGCCGGGCCGCCCGAAAATATCGCCGATAAAAAGTATGCGCACAAATCCTCGAAGACAACTGTCGAGGATAACACGCAGGAAAGGGCACCAAGCTTGACCCAAGGTTGCTTTGTTTTGTGGAGCGACGGAGCGTCCCGCCCATCGGCGCGGCACAAACCGCGTAACGCAGGAGTTTTAGTTCGAGCTCAACTCGGCAGTCTTCAAGAAATCGTAATTTCCCGGCGGGCTCACCGCGAGATTCTTCACGCGCCTGGTATGAACCAACACATTGTCCAGATACCACAGATTAATGTAAGGCAGATCTTCCGCGAGAATGCGTTGAATCTCGCCGTAGAGTTCCTTTCGCTTGTTCTGGTTCATCTCGGTGCGTGCCTTGTCGATCAGAGCGTCGACCTTCGGGTTGCTGTAGAAGCAACGATTCGCACCATTCGGCGTGAATTTGTCCGAGTGAAATGCGTACTCAAAGATGTCGGGGTCTTCGTTTCCACCGATCCATCGCAATGAATGCATCTGGAACTGTCCGTGAGTTACGTCGGAGAAGAAGGTAGCAAACTCCAGCGTCCGAATATCCAGTTGGATCTGCACCTGCCGTAGTTGCTGCTGAAGCACCGCTACCATAAGACGAGTGTTCTCGTCGGTCGATGTCTTCATCACGAGGTGAAAGCGGACGCCGTTCACGGCAGGATACCCGGCAGAGTCGAGCAACTGACGAGCGCGCTGGGGATCATACGAGTACGTCGCGACGTCGCTGGTATACGCCCAACTCTGCACCGGTAGTATGCTGGCTGCAGGCTGTGCGAAGCCGCGCCATAGATATTCCAGGATCGGCCGGCGATCGATCGCAAACGCGAGCGCCTGCCGCACCCGCACGTCCTTCAGGATCGGATCGCGCAAATTAAACGCCATATATTGCAGGACCGTCCCGGGTGCGCGCACGACTTCGAGTTTCGATTCGCGCTCCAGCGTCAGAACCATGTCTGGAGTCAGAGCATTGATCGCGACATCGGCGCTGCCCTTGCGCAACTCGAGCGCGCGAGTGGTTGTGTCGGGGACCACCAGAAAACGAACGCGCTGCAAGCGAGGCCTTCTCGCCCCAGTACCCCTCGTTTCGTTCGACAACCACTTCCTTGTCCGGTTCCGCGTGACAAAACGAAATGGCCCAGACCCGACTGGATGCTGGCTCATTTCGCCCAAGGCTTCCGTAAGGCACAATGCCGATCGCCCCATCGGAAAGATTCCACAAAAGCGTGGCAAACGGCTGCTTCAGATGGAACACCACTGTGAAATCGTCGGGCGCGTCGATCCGATCTACGAAACGGTACACTGCAGACTTGGTGCTCCGAATCTTGCCCGTCAAGAGAGAATCGAAAGTCCACTTCACGTCTCGTGATGTCAACGGAGCACCATCGTGAAATTTCACTCCTGCATGCAGATGGAAGATGTAGGTGAGTGGATTTGGAATCTCCCAACGCTCGGCCAACGCCGGCTTCACGTTGAGATGCTCATCCCGATCCAGCAGATCGTCGAATAGCAGGTTGTCGATGCGCTCCGACTGCGCATCAATCCCGACCCGCGGATCCAGATTGGTCGGACTGCTCTCGATGATCATCACGAGCGTGTTGGGATCGGGTTTCTTGGAACACGAGAGCAGGGAGAAAGTCAGCGCTAGGGCCATGCAGACTTTCAAGAATCCTGTCATCCCGAGCGAAGATGGAGGTGCGGCAACGCACCGAAGCGAGTCGAGGGACCCTGTGTTTGCACGTCTCGCCCCGTCACGCATACGAAATCTTTCCCAGGATCGCCGCCCGCTTCGCTCCCGTGGCCGAAGGCACATTCGAAGGCCGCCGATGCCAAGTTTCGTAAGCGAGGAGCGCAAACGCCGCAGCTTCTTTCGCAGCCGAAGGCAACCCGAACTCGTCCGACAGCCGAAGTGTAAGTCCCAGCGGCGACAGTTCGTTAGCCAGCATGGCCAGCAACGTAGGATTGTTCGCCCCGCCGCCCGAAACCACCATTTCACTGTATGATCCCGACCGCTTCACCACGAATCTTCGAATCGCGTCCCCAATCGAGCGGGCCGTCAACGATGTTGCAGTAGTGACCACATCTCTCTTCGCTGCACGCCCACACAACCGCAGAAACGTCCCCACAAATTCCCGCCCAAACTCCTCACGCCCGGCCGTCTTAGGTGGCTTCTTTCGCAAGAAAGATTCGCGCAAAAGCTTCGTAATAACATCCTCAAGCACCCTACCCTCGGCGGCGATGCGTCCATCGCGATCGTAAGGCTTGCCAAACAGTCGCTCGGTCACTGCGTCGATCACCATGTTGCCGGGCCCGGTATCGAAAGCAATCACTTTCTCGGCACCGGCGCCCGCCGGAATTGCCGTCAGGTTCGCAATCCCACCAATGTTCTGCACGATGCGCCCGATGTGTGCGTCGCGATAAAACAAGTAATCGAGGAAGGGAACCAGCGGCGCGCCCTTGCCCCCGGCCGCCATATCCGCAGGACGAAAGTCGGAGACGACTGGAACGCCAACCCGCCGAGCGATCACCGCCCCCTCGCCGGTCTGCCAGGTGACCGCGACCTTCCGCCCAAGAAACAATTGCGCATCACCCTGGTGATAGAGCGTCTGCCCGTGACAGCCCACCAGTTCGGCTTTTACGCGAAGTTTTCGCTGCGTGGACAGAACCGCATCGGCATAGAGTTCCGCCAGCAGAAAGTTGAGCCGAGCCAAATCGGCTACGGAGGCCCGCTGCGCGTTCATGGCCGCCAACACCGCTTCGCGCACGACCTTCGGATACGCAAAGTGTGCGTGTCCCAACAATTGGAACCGGACTAAGTCTGTGGAGCGGAACCTCGGGCCGGGTACCTTCGATCTCACGCGCGGCCGAGGACGACCCTCGGCCGTCCCAATGCGCACTAACGCCACGTCGATCCCGTCCGCCGAGGTTCCACTCATCACGCCGGCGACGATCACGAGGCCACCGCCCTATCAACGATCGACCCGCGCGCAAAACAAGCGGCGATGAGGTGGAGCAAGCCGTCCTTTACCAGCCAGCGACGGCTCACAATCCTCCCAACCGCACCTGCTCGTTGAACTCCCAGAGCCGTCGCGAAAGCCGCTCCACCAGTTTCGGAGTCGGAGCCTTCGCCCACCGTCGTAGCTCTTGCTTGTTTTTCTTGAAGGCCAAGACTCGCCCTACCCCCTCCGCCGCTCGACTAGCAAATCTCCGATCCCGCTGGGCTTCTCTCACCAACTCCGACATGCGCCCGCGTGACGAACTCGGCTTGATGGCAAACCAGACACAGGTCCCCACCCGCCCGAATGTGCTGCACAGCCGCCTGTTCGATCGGCGCAGCCCCCAGCACGCCACCCATCTCGAGATCGTCAGAGGCAATCAGTCCTCGATACCCGATCTTCTTGCGAAGAACGTCGGTGATCCATTTCGGAGACAGCGACGCGGGTGTTCTCTCGCGCGTTACTTTGGGATACGCCGCATGTGAAACCATGACGAAGGGAAACTTGCGGCGCAATCGTCGGTAAGGAACCAGGTCTTGCTCCCACAATTTCTTCCAAGACTTGTCGATCACCGGCAACTCGTGATGGCTATCCAGAGTACCTTCGCCAAGGCCTGGAAAGTGCTTGCCACAGCCCAACACGCCCGCTTCGCCGAGCCCGGTAAGAAACTCGCGTACGTAAGTAATAGTTTTCCGCGGATCGTCCGAAACCGCTCGCGAACTCATGACGCTCTTCGAGGCTTCGAACGCCAGATCAACGACCGGCGCGAAATCCACATTGAATCCCAACGCCCGGCAATTCTCGCCGATTACCCGCCCATGCTTGCGGAAGAGCTTGCGATCGCCGGTGGCGAACACTTCAGCAGGAGACGGTGCCGGCCCAATCACATTCCGCAACCGGTCGACGGTCCCGCCCTCCAGATCCACACATCGGAACAAGGGGGTATCGACCTGCGCCTGGCAGTCTTTCAGCAGCCTGTAGGTTTGCTCCGAGCTGACGATATTACGCGCAAAAAGAATGACTCCCGCTGGTTGCACGTTCTGCAAAAGGGAAGCGAGCTTCGCAGACATCTCGGTACCATCGAACCCAATCACGAGCAACTGTCCGAGGGCAGCGCGATCCGTTGAGTCGCGGCCTTTGTGCGCCTTAGTGGCCTTGGTGGTTATCTTGTCTTCTCCACGATTTCGAAAATTGACGCAGCAATCAGATCTGCTTCTTTAACTCCGCCAGCAGATTCAATGCCTCCAACGGCGTCAACCGGTTCAGATCGACCTCGCGCAACTTCTCCAGCACCGGCTGCGAAATCGGAGTGAAGATCGTCAACTGCGCAGGTGGTGCCGGACGCGATTCATCACTCGCCAACTGCCCCGTCAACTGACGCTCCGCATCCTCGTGCTCCGCCAGTACCTCGCGGGCTCGTTCGATGACTTCATTCGGCAGCCCGGCCAGTTTGGCAACTTCGATCCCATAGCTGCGATCTGCCGCCCCCGGCTCAACTTTTCGTAGGAATACGATCCCGCCACCAGTCTCCTTCACCGAAACGTGGTAATTCTTCACTCCCGAAAGCCGGTCGGCGAGTTCGGTCAATTCAAAGTAATGCGTAGCAAACAAAGTCTTCGCGCGCGTTCTCGCATGTAAGTACTCGACCGCCGCCCACGCGATCGCAAGCCCGTCGTAGGTAGCGGTCCCACGGCCAATTTCGTCGAGCAGAACTAGAGACCGTTGCGTAGCGGTGTGCAAAATTGCCGCCGTCTCCGTCATCTCGACCATGAAAGTCGACCGTCCCCGCGCCAGGTTGTCGCTCGCGCCGATGCGCGTGAAGACGCGATCTACCAGTCCCATCCGTACCGACCGCGCCGGAACAAACGACCCCATCTGCGCCAGGATCGAAATCAGCGCTGCCTGCCGCAAATAAGTCGACTTGCCGCCCATATTCGGACCAGTCAGCATAAGAATCGTGTGGGTCGTGGAATTCAGATAAAGATCGTTCGGAACAAATCGTTCGCCGCCGCCAGCAAGTTCCTGCTGTTCGATAACGGGGTGCCGCCCTTCTACGATCTCCAGATCACCCGACTCGTCGAGTCGAGGCCTGCAGTAGTTGCGCAAAGCGGCAATATGCGCCAGCCCAGCGAGCACATCCACCTCGGCTAGCGCCAAGGCCGTCTGGCGGATGCGCTTGGCCTCGCCCGCGATGGCGGTACGCAACTCCGCGAACATGCGCCGCTCGATCTCGACGATCTTCTCCTGCGCGTCGAGAATCTTGGCCTCATATTCCTTCAACTCGGGAGTCGTGAAGCGCTCGGCATTGACTAGCGTCTGTTTGCGCTCATAATCAACGGGCACCAGGTGCAGATTGGGCTTCGAGACTTCCAGGTAGTACCCAAAGATTGAATTGAACTTAACCTTGAGCGAGCTGATTCCCGTCCGCTGCCGCTCGCGCTGTTCAATCTGTGCGAGAAACTGCTTGCTGTTCCGGCTTAGATCGCGTAATTCATCAAGTTCCGTATCGACGCCGCTCTGGATGATGCCACCGTCACTCAGGGAAATCGGTGGCTCATCGACAATGGTCTGCTCGATACGCGCGCGCAAATCGCCCAGTTCGTCGACCGACTCATGCAGCGTCCGCAGCCGAGCCGCACTAAGTCGGCTCATCGCGGTTCGCGCGGCTGGAATGCGTCCGAGCGAAGCGGAGAGAGCCAGTACATCCCGTGGATTCGCAGTCTCCAACGTGACCCGGCTCAGGAGTCGCTCCAGATCAAAGATTCCCTCAAGAGCACGCCGCAACTCCTCGCGTGCAACCGTCTCCTTGACCTGCACCTCCACCGCATCCAATCTCGCATCGATCTCGACCGGATCAATCGAAGGCCGCAACATCCAGGCCCGCAACAGCCGCTTGCCCATCGGAGTGACCGTCGCATCCATGGAGCGGAACAGGGTAACGCCGGCATCAGTTCCCGCAAAAAGCGGTTCGATCAGTTCCAGATTTCGTACCGTGACTGCATCCAGCACGAGGCAATTCTGCCGTTCGTAAAACCCGATCCGGTCTACATGCTCCAGCGTTCCGCGCTGCGTCGAGCGAACGTAGTGCAGGATCGCGCCCGCCGCCGATGCCGCCGCCGGCTTGCCTGCCAGTCCAAATCCCTCAAGGGACAACACCCCAAAATGATTCTCCAGCAGAGGAATCGCATGGTCGGGTGCAAATACCCAATCATCGAGAGGTGTCTCCGTGCAACCTATGGAGCGACGAACGGCATGCCCTGAGCCAGTCGAAGAGTCCCGCACGTCCGGTTGGCCCAAGGGCGCGCTTTCCGCGGGTCCCGAGCTCTCAAAAAGTGGTGCCGACGACCCGTACAGTAGTTCCTTGGGGCGCAGCTGCGACAACTCCTCCTGAATCCTCCGGCTCGCATCCGAGCCCTGGAATTCCGTGGCCCGAAACTCGCCAGTGGAGAGATCCAGGGCGGCAAATCCCACCCGATCGCCCACCTGTGCCAAAGCTCCGAGAAAATTGTTCTCCTCGGAACTCAAAGACGAATCCGCCGCCGTGCCCGGCGTCACCACCCGGGTCACTTCCCGGCGCACGAGTTTTTTCGCCAGCCGCGGATCCTCCATCTGCTCGCAAATCGCCACTTTGAACCCTTTGCGAATCAGCTTCGCGATGTATCCCTCCGCTGCATGGTAAGGAACGCCACACATCGGAACGGCGATTCCTTTTTCCTTGTTGCGGGAAGTCAGTGTAATCTGCAGTTCGCGCGCGGCGACCACTGCATCGTCAAAGAAAAGTTCGTAGAAATCTCCCAGCCGGAAGAACAGCAGTGCGCTGGGATGGTCTTTCTTGATAGCGGCATACTGCCGCATCAACGGCGTGGACGTCTCGTTCATTGCGACCGGCTTCGTGCGCGGATTATAACAAAGCTCTTCTTATCTCTCGCGCGCGAGGAAATCACAGTTGACGCATGCTTCCCATGAATGTTTTCCTTAGCGCATGGAACTTCGCAAAGATCCCATCACGCGCTCGTGGGTGATCACCGGCGACGAAGTCGCCGAGGCCGCGCCGCGCCCCGATGCACCTTGCCGCTTCTGCGCCGATGCGGCTGCGCCCCTGCAGGTCATCGCCAGCCGTGGAGAAATCGACGGCGTGCCTTGGTCCGCCCGCTCCGTAGTACACCCGTCACCCCTCTACCGCATTGAAGGCGAACCCACGCGCCGCGGTGACGGCATTTACGATCGTATGCGCTCCATCGGCGCCCATGAGGTTCTAGTCGAAAATTCGAAGCACGATCGCAACCTGTGGAATGCCAACGATGCGGAAGTCGAGCAGTTTCTCCGCTTGGCCGCGCAGCGCATCAAGGATCTCAAAGGCGACGGCCGCATCAAGTATGTCAGCATCTTCAAGAATTACGGAGTGAATGCAGGTCAGGAATTCGAACATCCCACGGCGCAGCTCACAGCGACGACCTTCGTTCCGCGCCGCGTGCTTTACGAACTTCGCGCCGGTCGCGACTACTACCAGCAGAAGGAACGCTGCGTGTTCTGCGACATCATCGGCCAGGAAGAACGCCAGGGTTTGCGCGTGGTTGAGCTGCGTGGCGACTACATCGCGCTTTGTCCCTATGCCCCGCGCGTCCCCTACGAAACCTGGATCTTGCCTCGCGTGCATGAGTCCTCTTACGAGCGCTCTGGCCTTTCGCGGACCGGCGGTATCCGCGACCTGGCCAGCCTGCTCCGGCGCACCCTGCAGCGCATTCGCACCGTGACCGAGGAGTTCCACCTGGTTTTGCATACATCACCCAACTCGTTGCACGGTTCCGACAGCCTGGGCTACTGGAAGACCCTCGACGACGACTATCACTGGCACATCGAGATCCTTCCTATCCTCGGTTCGAAAGCCAAGTCCTACACGTTCAAAGAGGTCTACTATTCACCGGTCAGCTCCGAGACCGCAGTTAAGCGCCTGCGGGACGCGAAGATTGATTCGTGAGTAACACTCCCCAGCTCGAAAGTTGCCGATGGCGACGCATATTCAAGGCAGCTCCTAGAAGATGTCATCCTGAGCGAAGTGAGGCGCCAGCCGAACGCAGTCGAAGGACCCCTCGTAGTCGGCGTCGACCACGATCTCGATGGAATTTTCCACCCCGACCGTCCGGCCGCATAGCTCCGCGCTGACCAGACAGCCCTATAATGTCCGTCTCTCGGAGGAACCTTGAAATTCTTCATCTTTCTTCTCCTATTAGGCACGTCTCTCGCCCAAGCTCCCGCCAAGCAGCAGCTTCTCTGGCAAAAGCTGGATACGACGATTCACGACACCGATCGCAATCTCGACGGCGTGATGGGTGTCGCCGTTCAGGATCTCACCTCCGGCCAAACACTGTTCTTGCAGCCAGACGAGGTGTTCGCCCAGGCCAGCACCATCAAGATCGCTGTTCTCGCCGAGCTCTATCACCAGGCACAGCAGGGAAAACTCAAGCTGACCGACCTCTACACCGTCCAGAAGTCCGACCTTGTGCAAGACAGCGACATCATGAACGGCCTGACGCCCGGCGTCACCCGCATCACGCTCCGCGACCTCGCGACCATGATGGTGGCCGTCAGCGACAACTCGGCCGCCAACGTTCTGATCGACCGCGTCGGCATGGAGAACGTCAACGCTCTTCTCAACTCGCTGGGTCTTACCCATACTCGGCTGCGCCGAAAGATGATGGACCTCAAGGCTGCAAGCGAGGGTCGCGAAAACATCTCCACCCCGCGCGAGATGATGACATTGCTGGACCAGCTTTATCGCGGAAAAGTGCTCGACCAGGAACTGACCAATGACTTTTTCGCCATGCTGAGCACACACAAGGATAGCTGGATTCCCCGCGATTTTCCTGAAGGCGTAAAAGCGGCTAACAAACCTGGTTCCCTGGAAGGTGTGCGCAACGACTGCGGCGTGATCTTCGTCGAAAATCGCCCCTACATTCTCTGCGTGATGACCGCCTACCTCCGCAACGAGCGCGACGGAGAAGAAGCCATCAGCAAGATCAGCCTGGCAACCTATCGCATGTTCGACCGAATCGCCCGTGCCAGCGAATACGGCCGAGTGATCTCCCCCGCCAACAGCAGCAAGCCTTAAAATGGGACGTGCTCGATAGAGCCCAGAAGCCCAGAGTCAGCCAATGACTATCCGACGCATGAAAACCTACACCGGCGGCCAAGGGTACGTTTACCAGTACTACTTCGTCGGCAAGCGACCCGCGCCAGAAGGCACCCTCGACACTCCCGCCACTGAGTACATCTTCGATGTCACCTCCGACCGCAAGACCACCTTCGCGGTCAGTGTCCTGGTCGAACAGACGGCCCTGCAGTCCTGGTCCCAAGCCCATGGCCGAGCCCCAACGGAAGCCGAAGAATACGGCGCAGCCAAGATGCGCCTCTTCAAAGCCTTCGACGAAATCGAAGATATGTTTGCCCAGGGCCGCCATCTGGTGATCGATCCTCCCGCCCTCGAAGATGCCTTCTCGGCCCTGGGAGTCGACTAGCCCGCCTGAAATCCAAAGGTCTTAGTACCTTGTGACGTACGTCACAGGCACCTGTGATCTCTCCAACTGCTACTGCACCTTTTGCTAGGCAGACTATAATCACCTTGGCGTGCAGGGATAGGGGACAGGCCCTCCGTCAGTGGGCTGCTAAACTTCGATATGTCAATCTTTTGGCTTCGAATCGCATTGGGATTCTACGGGGTAGGCCTGCTTTATGCCCTGGTCGCGATCACGCGCACCAGTGATCTGCTCAATCGTGTCGCGCTGCATGCCTCCTATCTCGGCATGATCTTCCATTTCGTGTCGCTGACCGAAGGCGTCCTGCTGACCGGCCACGTTACGGTGGCGATGGTTCACAACTCGGAGTCGCTGCTGGCTTTTCTGATCATGGCGGTCTTCATGATCACTTTCCTGCTTTACAAGACGACGTCTCCTGGCATCATCGTATTTCCCATTGTCTTTCTGTTGACTTTCATGGCTGCCACCCGCCAGCAACCGTTCCTGATCATGTCACCGGGAATGCGCACCAGTTGGCTGATCGCGCACATCAGTCTGATCTTTACCGGGTACGCTGCGCTGGTTCTCAGTTTCTGCGCCAGTCTGTTGTATCTGGTCCAGCAGCACTCGCTGAAAGCAAAGCGCTCCGATGGCGTTCTCTCCCGGTTGCCCGCGCTCGAAGATATTGACCAGATCGGCTATCGTTCACTCTTGCTCGGCTTCCCGTTCATGACGCTTGGTCTCGTGGCCGGCTCCGTGGTGGCCGAGAGCACTTACGGTCGGGTTGATTTCCAGGACCCGAAAATCCTTCTCTCGCTGCTGATGTGGGCGGTCTACTTGGTGATGGTTTACACGCGCTGGATCGCCGGCTGGCGTGGCCGCAAAGCGGCTGTACTCGCGAGCGTGGCCTTTGCGGCGGCCGTGGTGGCTTGGGCGGCGAACTACTTCAGCACGATTCACAGGTTTGCTTCGTCATGAGATTCCAGCTCATCGGCGTGAATCACAACACGGCTCCGGTTGAGGTCCGCGAGCGCCTCGCCATCCCCGAGTCGCGCCTGCCGGAAGCCTGCAAGAGACTCGCGGAGCATCCCGGCATCGAAGAAGGCATGATTCTCTCGACCTGCAACCGGGTCGAGATCCTGGCCAACACAAAAAATGGCGCGGGCGCAGACCTGCGTGGTTTTCTGCAGAACTATTTTCACCTTGATCACGCCGAACTCGATCAGCACCTCTATGAGTACACCGAGCAGGAAGCCGTGCGTCACTTGTTCCGCGTGGCCGCGAGCCTCGATTCGATGGTGGTCGGCGAGCCGCAGATCCTGGGCCAGGTAAAAGAAGCGTATGCCACCGCGCGCGCAGTGGGCGCAGTGCGCGCTCAACTCGACCAGTTAGTCACGCGCGCCTTTGCCGTGGCCAAGCGTGTCCGCACCGAAACCGCCGTGGGATCCTCCTCAGTGTCGATCGCCTCAGTCGCCGTGGAGTTGGCCAAGAAGATCTTTGGCAATCTCGCTGGCAAGCACGTCTATCTGGTCGGCGCTGGAAAGATGAGCGAACTGGCAGCCCGCCACCTGATGGCGCATGGTTGTGCCTCAATCTTCGTCGCCAATCGCACTTACGATCGCGCTGTGAGCCTGGCTTACAAGTTCAAGGGCCAGGCGATCCACTTCGAAGACTTGCACAACACCTGCGACCGTGCCGACATCGTGATCACCTCGACAGGCGCGCCGCACGCCATCTTTCGCCGCGAACACGGCGAAGCCTTCTTGTCCCGGCGCCGCAACCGTCCCATGTTCTTCATCGATATCGCCGTCCCGCGCGACGTCGATCCGGCAATGAACAAGTTGGACGGAATCTTCGTCTACGACATCGATGACCTGCAGCAAGCCGTTGCCAGCCACGTTGCCGACCGCCGCAAGGAGGCCGAGCGCGCCGAAGCCATCGTCACGCTGGAGGTACAGCGCTTCCAGGCCCGCATACAGACGCTGGACGTGGTCCCGACCATTGTCTCGTTACAAGATCACCTCGAAACCATCCGGCAGGCCGAAATCGACCGTGTGCGCGGCCGCCTTGGCCCCATGACGCCGGACCAGGAAATGGCTGTCGAAGCCCTCACTCGCGGTATCGTCAACAAGATCATGCATACCCCGATCAGCACACTAAAGTCGGCTGCCCGTGATCCGGAAGCAACCACGGTCATCGACTTGGTACGCCGCCTGTTCAATCTGCAGGAAAAGCGACTGGTCAAGACCCCGGATGATGGAGAACAAAACTGATGGCTCGTTTGCGCATCGGTTCCCGGGGCTCCCAGTTGGCACTCTGGCAGGCCAACCACATCTCAGCTCTGTTGCGAACAAAAGGTCACGAAGTCGAACTCGAAATCATCAAGACAACCGGCGATAAGATTCTCGACGTTGCTCTGGCCAAAGTCGGCACCAAGGGCATGTTCACGAAAGAAATTGAAGAAGCCCTCGCCGAAGGCCGTGTCGATCTGGCGGTCCATAGTCTGAAGGATCTTCCCACTGAATTGTCCGCGGGTTTCGAAATCGCCGCCATCACCGCACGGGAGAATTCGCAGGATGTCTTCTGCTCAGTCAGGCACAAGAGCATCGACGATCTTCCCAACGGAGCGCGTGTCGGCACCAGCAGCCTGCGCAGACAGGCGCAACTGAAAGCATTGCGCCCCGATCTCGACATTCATCCCCTGCGCGGCAACGTGGACACGCGCCTGCGAAAACTGGCGGAGGGCGAATATGAAGCAATCATCCTGGCTGCCGCAGGCCTGAACCGGTTGGGTAAGACGGATCTGATGAAGCAGTTGATCCCGAAAGAAATCATGTGTCCGGCCGCCGGACAAGGGGCGCTTGGAATCGAAATCCGCTCAGGCGACGCCACGACCCGCGAGTTCCTGGCTTTCTTGGACGACTCCAATGCGCGCGCCGCGACCACCTGTGAACGGGCTCTACTGAACAAGCTAGGCGGAGGTTGCCAAGTCCCAATCGGCGCCGCCGCCGAAGTTCGCCATGGCCGCTTGCATCTCGATGCCATCGTCGCCAATCCCGATGGCTCGAAGATCCTGCGTGAATCCCGCGATGGCGACGATCCAGAAAAGCTAGGCAGTGAAGTCGGCGAAACTCTGTTGCGTCGCGGTGGCGATGCAATTCTGGAAGAAGTCTATGGCCGCGGCTTCGCCGTACCCCAACAGCCGTGAATCGGAGAGAGGGTTAGCTTGCTGCCGATTGTGGAGCGACGGGCGTCCTCGCCCGTCGGCCCGTCGGTCCAAAGAGCGATACAAAGCGGTACAAGAAGAGTGCGAACACTGAACACGAAGGGGGCGGATACCCGCGGTTAGTTGGCAGTGATCCACCAGCCCCGAAGGGGCGGAATAAGATAGCCCGCGGCGTGAGCCCCGGGTGAGTTAGCAAGAATGACCAAGTCCCGTAAAGACGACAGAAAACCCGGCCAGTACCCGCTCCAAGGCCTCCGTGTCCTGGTCGGCCGCGCACGTCATCAAGCTAGCGCCCTGAGTGCCGATTTGCGTAAACTCGGTGCCGAAGTCCTTGAGATTCCTTTCATTGAAATTCGCAAACCCCGCTCCTTCCAGCCACTCGACGCGGCGCTTAAGAATCTCCCAAGCTACGATTGGCTGATTCTCACCAGCGTGAATGGCGTGGATGCCATGTGGGATCGCCTTCCAAAATTGCGTCTGACCAAGAAATCCCTGATGCAACTGAAGATTGCCGCGATCGGTCCAGCCACGAAAAAAGCCATCGAGAAGCGCTCGATAAGAGTCGACGTTGTCCCCGAAGAATACGTAGCCGAGTCGGTCGTAAAGAGTTTGCGAAAGCAAGTGAAGGGCAAGCGCATCCTTCTCGTCCGCGCAAAGGTCGCGCGCGACCTAATTCCCCGGGAACTACGCAAGGCGGGAGCCTACGTAGATGTTGTAGAAGCCTACGAAACGGTAGTTCCGGTATCGTCACGCACCCGCCTGCGCGCTGCGCTCAAGAGCCAAGACAAACGTCCCGACGTGATCACTTTCACGAGTTCCTCCACCGCTAAGAATTTCCTCAATCTGCTAGCTTCTGGTCGCTCGCGGAAAAGGCCGCCCCAATTGGAAGGCATCACTCTTGCCTCCATCGGTCCAGTAACGTCAGAGACCCTCCGCGAACTAAAGCTTGGTGTCGACATCGAAGCCAAGCAATACACGATCTCCGGCCTGATCGAAGCCATCGTTGCTAACTCACGGCCCCTCTAGAGCAGTCGTCCGGCATGGGAGGTCCACATCATTCTGGAACAATCTCTCGGCGCACAAGAGTCAGGTGGTTCGCGATTTTCTGGCGACGCATCCGAAAGTACATTTCCACTTCACGCCGACGTATTCGTCGTGGCTGAATCCAGTCGAGATCTGGTTTTCCAAGGTCGAGCGCGACGTGATTGCTCGCGGAATCTTTACCAGCGTGAAGGATCTGGCCCGCAAGCTTCGCCGCTATATCAACGCCTACTCAGCGAGGCCAAGCCGAAACCTTGCTGGTCTACCGCCATCGGCGGTACTCTTGCGTATGCGACCACTTCGGTATTCCATCAACGTCACATTGGATGGATGCTGCGATCATCGTGCAATGTCCACGGACGAAGACTTGCATCGTTACGCGGCCGAAAACCTCGACCAGGCCGATGCCCTCCTCTTTGGCCGGGTGACTTACGAAATGATGGAGGCAGCGTTTCGGCCGCCGGCGCGGACGGGAGCGAGGCCTGATTGGATGGAACCCTTCGCCCGGACGATCGACGCGGCAAAGAAGTACGTCGTGTCGAGCACCCTGGACCGGGTCGATTGGAACGCGGAGCTCGTGCGCGGGGATCTAGGGAAGGCCGTTCAGCAGCTCAAGGGAGAGTCGGGTAAGCGACTGCTCGTGGGAGGCGTGAAGCTCCCGCAGGCGTTGGCGGAGCTGGGATTGATCGATGAGTACGGGTTCGTGGTGCAGCCCAGGCTAGCGGGCCACGGGCCGACGTTGTTTGCGGGGCTATCGAAGCCTGTCGACTTGAGGCTCGTGAGTCGGCTGGAGTTCGGCTCGGGGGCGGTGGCGATGCGGTATGAGCCGAGAAGATAGCCATTGGGCTTGCTAGCTCGAGCCGGCCGCATTACCAAGCATCTTGGGCAGAGCAACTGCGACGACCAAACCCTACGGCTTCAACTCACAACTGCAATCCGCCGGCGGCACATGGGCCTTTAAGAAATCTGATACGCGCTTATAAGCATCAATCTGGTTCTCCACCCGCGAGAATCCGTGGCCCTCGTTTTCGTAGATCTTGTAATCCACCACGCCCCCTTGCTTCTTGATGGCCTCCACTACCTGCAGCGTCTCCGATTTCGGACACCGCGGATCATTCCCGCCCGCCAGCAGCATCAGGGGTGCTTTGATCTTGTCGACAAAAAAGATCGGTGACCGGTCTTCGAACAACGCCTTGTTCTTCACCGGGTCTCCCATGGTGGCAAGATCCATCTCGCGTAGGACCGGGTCTTCGTTTTCAATCTCGGTGAAGTAGTTCACGAACGGCACGACGGGCACTCCAGCCGCCCACACTTCGGGCGCTTTGGTCACGGCCATCATGCTCATGTATCCGCCGTAACTTCCGCCCATGACGATAAGCTTTTTCGGATCGACGTAACCCGTCTGCTTGATCCAATCCGCTGCTGCAATCACATCCTGCAAATCGCCGCCGCCCATGTCGAATAAGTTCGCCTGCTGAAATTCCTTCCCGTATCCTGTCGACCCGCGATAGTTCGGTGCGATCACGATGTATCCCTGATTGGCTGCGTGCTGAATGAAGCGGTTAAATGAATTCACGGTCTGCGACGTGGGCCCGCCATGCACGTAGACAATCGCCGGGTGCTGCCCATTGCGCGGCAGGTTAAACGGCACGTACACGAATGCCGAGATCGTCCACTTCCCATCCTTGCTGGGGTAATGCACCAGGTAAGGCTCAACCATGTCCTCCGACCGCATGCCGGCAATGAGAGAATGCGTCACCTGGTGCGACTTGCCAGTGGTCGCCTGATAGATCCACAAATCGTTCGGAGAACCGGGCCCGTTGTGGTGGTAGAGCAGCCGCGTACCGTCCTTGCTGAACGCTGATGCTTTTCCCGAAGGCTCATTCACTCCCTCAGGGAGAGGCAGGGAAGTGGTCTTTCCGGTTACGAGGTCGTGCACAAAAATGTCTGCATTACCATCGACATTCGCAGTCCACGTAACACGCTTGCCGTCAGGAGAGAATTCGCCGCCGTTGATCTCCCACTTGTCCTTGGTCAGCCATGAGATCTTCTTGCTCGCGATGTCGAGCAGTCCGACGTTCTCGTATCCATTTTCCGCGTTCGAAGTAATCAGTAGTTTCTTCCCGTCGGAGGAAAAGTCATTCAAGCTGTGGATCTGCTCGCCATCATGCTGGGTGAGCAGCGTGCTCTTGCCAGTCGCGACCTCGGCCACAAAGATGTTCGAGTCTGTGCCCTTAGCCTGGTACTGGGTGTAAGCGATCCACTTTCCATCCTTCGACCACACCGGACCCACATTCATCTTGTCTTTCGGCGTGTCAGTGGTCAGGTGCTGCACCTTGCGCAATACCATGTCAAACACGTCGATCTCAAAGACCGACGAAGTCTTCGGCTTGACCGTGTATGTCAGGTAGCGTCCATCCGGCGACCAGGTTGGATCTTCCTCCGCGATCTCGCGCGTATTGGTCAGGTTTATGACTTGCCCTGTCTTGGGGGAGACGATGAAGATGTCCCACTGCTCATCGCCGTCGTAATCCGACTGGTAAGAGATCCACTTCCCGTCGGGCGACCAGGCCGGGGCGGTCTGCCGCTGATCGCTGACCGTAAGCTGCATCGGCCATCCACCCTCGGCTGGCACGAGCCAAAGGTTGTTCCGCCCGCTGATATTTGAAACGAAAACGATGGTCTTCCCATCCGGCGACCAGTCAGCCCGTCCCACCTGTCGCGTCATGTAGAGCTTCTCGATGGAAAGACTCTTCTCGACTGTGCCGTTCGGCTTGCTCGCAATTTGCTTAGGATCGGTGACAGCCGGTGGAACGGGCAAATTCTGGGCTGCAACAAGAGTGCTCATAGGGATAGCCATGGCCAATGCGATCAGGGCGCGCATGAATCTCCTTGGGAGGCGTTCTGGAAAAGTCTAGCAGACGACAGTTCGCACATGGCATGCTGGACTTGGTCGCGGCCGCTATACGACAATCGCAAAATGACCGCCCAGCCAAACCTCAACCTGTGGACGACCGCCGAGCATGCCCTCGAATATTTGCGCCGCGCAGATTCCATCCCGCATCGGGTAGAGGGCGAGGTTGCGCTGCTGGAATTTCTGCCGCATAGCGCGAAGCGCGTCCTGGATCTGGGAAGCGGCGCCGGCAGCCTTCTCGGGTTGGTGAGCGCGGCACGGCCCGAGGTGAAGTTCGTTGCAATGGACTTCTCACCCACCATGTTGGAGGCGCTCCATGACCGCTTTTCATTGGACGCCCGCGTAACCATCGTCGCGCATGACCTAAATGATCCATTACCCTCCCTGGGCTCGTTCGATTCCGTGGTCTCCAGCTTCGCCATTCACCACGTTCCCCACGAGCGAAAGAGATGCTTGTATCAGGAGATCCTCGATCTGCTGACCCCCGGAGGCGTGTTTTGCAATCTGGAGCATGTGGCTTCTCCGACCATTGACCTTCATCATGAGTTTTTGAGTAAGCTCGATCTTCGACCCGGCGAGGAAGATCCTTCGAACAAGCTATTGGATGTTGAAAGCCAGCTCTGCTGGTTGCGCGAGATTGGTTTTGAGAACGTAGACTGTCATTGGAAGTGGCGCGAATTAGCTTTGCTTGGTGGAAGCAAGCCAGTTGCATGGTTTTAGTTGGTGAATCCATCCAGGTCGGAGTGGCTGAAGGCAATTCCTGCGGCAGGATACTCGTGTTGAGGCTTACGCTTTCGCGCCTTTATGCACCTCGACCGTAGTCCAGCTCTTGTCCTCCGCATGGCACAGTGGTTCGATGGGACAATCCGCACATTTGGGCTTCCGCGCGATGCATAGATTCCGTCCATGATGGATGACCTGGTGCGAATAAAGAATCCAGCGCTCGGGCGGAATGATCTTCATCAAGTCCTGTTCAATCTTGACCGGATCATCGTTCTGGGTGAATTCCCACCGCCGCGAAATCCGATGCACGTGAGTATCGACCACAACGCCGACGGCCTTCTTAAACCAGGTTCCTAGCACAACGTTCGCTGTCTTGCGCGCCACACCAGGCAGAGTCAGGATGGCGTCGATCTCGTCTGGCACCTGTCCGCCAAACTCGCTGACAATCTTTTTGGCCGCGCCCACTACCGACTTCGACTTGTTCCGGAAGAATCCGGTTGAACGCACGTCCGGCTCTAGCTGTTCCGGCGAAAGCGCCGCGAAATCCTGCACGGTGGGATACTTCGCGAACAAAATCGGCGTAACCCGGTTCACATTCACGTCCGTCGACTGCGCCGAAAGAATCGTGGCCACCAGTAATTCCCACGCACTGCGATGGTGCAACGCGCAAGTCGCCTCCGGATACAACTGATCGAGGTGCCGCAGGATCGCGTTGACCCGTTCAGGAGCGATAGGGTTGTAACCCTTTGTCCGACCGCCCCGACCCTTGTCTTTCTTCAGCCGCGCTGACGAAACCTTGCCAGCACCTTTGCCGGTAACTTTGGTGGCAGGCTTCTGGAAAACTATCCCCTTGCCCGTCGCCCCACTACGCGAGCCCCGACTAGCCTGCCCGCGGGCCACCGATCGGGTTCCCTCATGCCGCCCCGACTTCGCCGGCTGCCGCGGACTCACACCCCGTGCCATAGCTCTCTCCTCAACGTGAACGTAGATGGTAGCAAAAAGTGGGCGTCGGTCGGGAGGGTGAACATCGCAGGAGCTACGTTAAAGACCGCCACAAGACAAGGTCACAACCGCGAGCATTGCGTGAAGAGCGCAAGGAAGAAGCGGATGCCGAGCAGTCGTCAACTCCCAGAACCGACCCAATGATTGACGCCACCCCCAGCGACCGATACTCTGGAGAGGAACCCAAGGAAAACCCAGTGGCCGTGAAATCCATACAGCTCGGACAGGTCTGGCGTCAGGATTCCAACGGCCAGGACTATCTCGTGACTAAGGTCTACAACGAAGTCTTCACGCAATACGCCGTTCTGCGTCCCGCCGAAGTGACGGCCCCCGATGCGCCCACCGTGAAAGTCAAGGTGACAAAAGGTGGCACAGGCGTCTCGCTCCCCGGCTTTACGTTTACCCAGGAAGGATCGTTCTAGCCCGTCGAGCGACGGGAGCTGCCCTGAAAGAAGTCGAAGGGCCTTTGCCCCGTCGAGCCATATGATGGCAGTGCCGCGCTAAGAACCCAATCGCAAATGACCGAAAAGATCCTTGCCGTTGTTTTCGTCTTCATCAAATCGGTGATCGGCATTACGGGTTACGCTGGCATTACTCTGTTGATGGCCATCGAGTCCGCCTGCATCCCTTTGCCCTCAGAACTGATCATGCCCTTCGCCGGATATCTGGTTTACGAAGGCTCAATGAAACTCATCTGGGTTGCGACTGCCGGAGCCGTCGGCTGCAACCTGGGCTCACTGGTGGCGTATGAAATCGGCTATTTCGGTGGACGTCCCCTGGTAGAAAAATACGGTCGATGGATTCTGATGGGCCGCCGGGAGATTGAGTGGGCCGACCGCTTCTTCCAGCGCTGGGGACAAGCCGCCGTTTTCATCGGCCGGCTTCTCCCCGTGATCCGCACTTTCATCGCGTTGCCTGCGGGTATTGCGCGTATGCCCCGTGGAAAATTTCACATCTACACGTTTCTGGGATCGTGGCCCTGGTGTTTTGCGCTGGCCTACTTCGGCATGAAACTCGGCGAGAACTGGCGTAGCCTGGGCAAATACTTCCACCAGTTCGACCTGGTTATAGGCATCGTGCTAGCCGCCGGTCTGATTTGGTTCATCTGGTCGCATTGGCAACACCGCATGCGGGCCGCAGAATAGGGCAAAGGCCCCAAACCTTCCGGGCTTTCCTTTGTGTCCCTTAGTGTCCTTTGTGGTTTAAGGCTTTTGGCAAGCTCCGAGCGCTCGATATACGTCACGCTTCACTAGGCTGAACCAGTTGCGAGCCCACAATCTGCCACCTCCCCTCGCGCTTGCAAACAACATCCATGTACAGGTACCGGACCGAAAAGCGCCGACCGCCAGCCTCGACCTCATCCAATTCAGATCCATGCACGATCGCCATCTCTCCAAACAGTCGAATGCGCCGTCCCGTCGAAACAATCAACGGATAACGAACGCTCCCCGTCCGCAGACTCTCCAGCACTTCCTTCTTCGAAAACGGCTTGCCCGACGCGTCATATTGCACGTAATCCTCCGCAAAGATGCGCGACAGCCCATCAACATCGGCTCTCATCAAAGCTAGATCTCCAGCCTCAAACAACGCTGTGATCTGGCGCTCGTCATCCATGTGCGCCTCCTCCGCGGCTATCACTGTTTTGACGCCCACCCCATCCAAAGTGTACAAGCATAAAACTCACCAGGAGGCCGCATGACTCGCGTCCACAAAGCCGCATCCCTCATCATCGCGCTAGCGCTCTTCATCCCCGCAGCCGTCCAAGCCCAAGCGCCTACTGACAAGCCCTTCGTCGTCGAGTATTACTACAAAGCTCGCTGGGGATACGCCGACGAATTCCTCAAGCTCTTCAAGAAGAATCATTACCCGCTGCTCAAGAAGCAGGTGGAAATGGGCCGCATGGTGAAAGTCTGGATGGACCAACCCCGCTACCACACCACAGAAGACGGCCGCTGGGATTATCGCGTCACCATCGTTTTCAAGAACGCGACGGTGGCCAACGAAGCTTTCGACGAAGACGCCCTCAAAAAGCAGTTATTTCCCGACCAGGAAGCCTATCAGCACGAAGAACAGCGCCGTTTTACCATTCTCGAAGCCCACTGGGACTTGCCGATCAAGACCGTAGATCTGGATACAAAATAATCGGCGGCCAGTGGCGCGCTCGCCCTTTCAGGCACTGTCATCCCGACCGTAGAACTCCGATGCTCACGCATCGGGGTGCGGAGTGGAGGAACGCCACGTGTGCGGTTCCACGAACCCGGCAGAATTCGCTATCACGAACCGGTACGAGACGCTCACTTCCCCCTGCTCCTAAACAGGTGTCGAATAGTAGAGAAGAAAAGAACTGGAGGATCGCCAAGCGGCCTCTTATGAACGTCAAGCCTCGCGACAATCGCTACTTCCACCCGCATCCCTACAGAGCATTTTCGGTCTGATCGCCAGCATGGCTTTGGCGGGACTGATTGCAGTAGCTATCAGCCTTGGCGCGTTTGGCCTGTGCTGCGGACACTCCTATCCGCGAAACGCATTTCACCGCCCGCTTTCCACTCATCAGGCCTCTTCTGCTTCCACTCAGGTCCCGCAAGTTGCCAAATGCTCATGCAATACGAGAACATATCCGTTTGCCTAACCATCCCAGTTCTCATAAGGAAGTGCCTGACCTATGGCGACACGCCCAAAGTCCGCGAAATCGCGCCCGCGCGCCGAAGTGAAGGAAAGAAAGCAATCCAGCAATCAGCAACCCGCCAAGGGAAAGCTTGGCATCATGATTCCCGGCATGGGAGCTGTAGCCACCACTTTCGTGGCCGGGGTCGAAGCCGTTCGCAAGGGAATTGCGAAGCCCATCGGGTCGCTCACCCAGATGGGCACGGTTCGCCTCGGCAAGCGCACCGAAGGCCGCTCACCCAAAATCAAGGAATTCCTGCCCCTCGCCGGGCTCGATGACCTGGTCTTCACCGGCTGGGACATTTTCGAAGACGACATGTATTCCGCCGCCAGCAAAGCGGGCGTACTTGATCGCTACCTGCTCGAACAGATCAAGCCGTTTCTGGAATCGGTTCAGCCACGCAAGGCCGTCTTCGACCGCAACTATGTCAAGCGGATCGACGGGCCCAACGTCAAAAAGGGCAAGAACAAGATGGACCTGGCCGAGCAGGTACGCGACGACATGCGCGAATTCAAAAAGTCGTCCGGCGCCACCCGCTTGGTCACCATTTGGTGCGGTTCGACCGAGACGTTTATTCAGCCCTCCGCGGCCCATCAGTCCGTAAAAGCTTTCGAGAAAGCTCTGACTCAGAACGACGACAATATCGCTCCCTCGATGATCTACGCCTACGCCGCCCTGAGCGAGGGTATCCCCTTCGCGAATGGCGCGCCCAACCTGACAGTCGATATCCCGGCGATGCTGGAGCTCTCGAAGGCCAACGAAGCTCCCATCTGCGGCAAGGATTTCAAAACCGGGCAGACCTTGATGAAGACCATCCTGGCTCCCGGCTTCAAGGCTCGGCTGCTCGGAGTCAGCGGTTGGTACTCCACTAACATTCTCGGCAACCGCGACGGCGAGGTGCTCGACGATCCGGGCTCGTTCAAAACGAAAGAGGAATCAAAGCTGGGTGTACTCGACCACATTCTCCAGCCCGAACTCTATCCCGATCTCTACAAGGATATTTTTCACAAGGTCCGCATCAACTATTACCCGCCACGCGGTGATAACAAAGAGGGTTGGGACAACATCGACATCTTCGGATGGCTCGGCTATCCCATGCAGATCAAGGTCGACTTCCTTTGCCGCGACTCGATTCTCGCTGCACCCATCGTGCTGGATCTGGTCCTGTTCCTCGACTTGGCCAAACGCACTCCTGAACTCAGCGGCATCGGTATCCAGGAATGGCTAAGCTTTTACTTTAAGTCTCCCATGACCGCTCCCGGACTCTATCCGGAACACGATCTGTTCATTCAGATGATGAAGCTGAAGAACACGCTGCGCCACTTGCGTGGCGAAGAACTGATTACGCACTTGGGATTGGAATATTACGACTGATGTTCGTAGACCCAGAAACTAGCCAACATCCAGGCCACTGGCCGACCAGCCAGCCTTTGTGCGATTGCGGTGCTTCTAGGAGATGCGCGAGGCCCTTGCTCCGCCGCGGTACTTTCGCCACGTGACCGCGACCAATCCTGTGCCGAGTAGTACCAGGCTTGCCGGTTCCGGCACCGTACTGTGGAACATGAAGCCAAACGTGGTCGCGGAGCCGTTCAGATTCACCGTCAGCGTACCCTCAGTCAGATGGGAAAAATGTGGGCAGCGTGAAATCGGCGGCAAAAGAACAACCTAAAGCGTTGGTACAGGAGTAGGTCGCCACAGGAATGCTGTAATTCTGTCCCCCGATGCTGAGTGTGTACGCGAGTGTGAGCGTGCCCAGCGGCGCAACGTTCGTCTCAAAAATTACCGCCCGCGGGAATGAAGTTTGTAACGCCGTGCCCGCATACGTGGTCGTCAGCAGCGGCAATTCTCCCGGTATCAGTTGCACCAGGTTTGCTCCGCCCAGCTGCGACGCATAAGTGTTCGTGGTGGCAGCGAATGCAGGTGTTACGAATAGCAAGGCGGCGAGCATCCGGCGTTTCATGGTTCCTCTCGGCCTGCCGGGGAAGCCGGCGCAGCCGGAAGTATGCAACGGATTTTCGCCAAACACCTTACCGACGGCGCTTCCAGAACCCGGATTCTGTGCCGCCTAGAGACGAAAAGGCGGGACCCTCGGTCCCGTTGGCTTTCGTCTCAGAAACTAAGTTGTCCTCTTCCTCCTCCGTGCCAGGCCGGGCTGCGGGTTGTTTTTCGCCGTCCAGCAGGGGAATGACAACTCGCAACGCTTCAATCTCAGCCTGCACTCGCGCGCAATCGGTCTCCTTCTGCCGCAAGATCTCGTAAATATCCTTCACTGTTGCCCTCCGTTTTTATCGCCCCAAACGCTCCAGAACCATCCAGATCTTCCGTGGAGAGGAAACGCAACATGACGCATTTCGCCGCTGGGGGTTCATCTAGCTTTATGTGCCTGCCTCCTAGGATATCGGCTTGGGCTATCCAGGCGAAATACAGTGCAACCCCTAGCTCGCTGTGCATTCATTGGTTTGCAGCCCTGCAGACATGTGTGGACCGGCATGCTTTTGGGTTTTAGCAAGCACTCCGTCTTCCTGGGCCCTCACAGACGCCTCCAGTCTTCCGCTAAAATGCCTCGATGCCCGCCGCCATCGAATGCCGCGAACTCCGAAAAACCTACGACGGCAAAGTCGAGGCAGTGCGTGGTTTGACGCTCTCGATTGCTCCCGGCGAGTGCTTCGGATTGCTCGGTCCGAATGGTGCAGGGAAGACCACAACCATCGAAATTCTCGAAGGATTGCTCGTACCTACCTCCGGCGAAGTCACCATCCTTGGCCAAAGCTGGAAGACGCATGCGCGCGATTTGCGGGAACAACTCGGCATCTCTCTGCAAGAGACGCGCCTCTCCGAAAAACTCACGGTGCGTGAAACCGTTGAACTCTTCGCCAGTTTCTACCGTGAACCACGTCCGAGCGACGAGGTTCTCTCCCAGTTGCAACTCACCGAGAAGGCAGACTCCTGGGTCGGCAAACTTTCTGGCGGACAACGCCAACGTCTTGCCGTAGCTACCGCGCTGGTGGGCAATCCGAAGATCCTGTTTCTCGACGAACCCACCACCGGTCTTGACCCCCAAAGCCGGCGTCAGCTGTGGGACATCATTCGTGCTTTTCAGCGCGCCGGCGGGACAGTGCTCCTCACCACTCACTACATGGATGAGGCCGAGCGCCTTTGCGACCGTCTGGCCATCGTCGACCATGGCGTTATCATTGCGGAAGGCTCACCCACTGATCTCATCGACCGCCTGGGCGGACATCACGTCGTCGAGTTCAGTGTGAGTTCCAACGGAAACAGTCACGCCCAGGAAACGTGGAGTGCTCTGCCGGGAGTCGAGTCTGTCCGCGACGAAGATGGCCTGTTCTCTCTCAACGTCCGAGAACCCCACCTCACCATCCCCGCTCTGCTCGAAGCAGTGGGGAAGCAAGGAGCCGAACTTCTTCACCTCACTACAAGGCAAGCTAGCCTCGAAGACGTTTTCGTACGTCTGACCGGCCGCCACCTGCGAGAGGATTGATGCCACTTGAAGCAGAGTCGCCTGCTACCCATCAGTTGAGGTTGTCATCATGACCGTAGCCCAGCAAACACCGCCCGCCGAATTCGAACAGCCCGCCGCTGCCCCTCCACCGCGCAATGGCCGCTGGTCCGGCTACACGCATTTGCTCAAGGCGCGCATGTTGGAATTGAAACGCGAACCCGAAGTCGTCTTCTGGGTCTTCGTCTTTCCTGTGCTACTTGCGTTGGGCCTTGGCATCGCCTTCCGCAATAAGCCCGCCGATATCACTTCGATCGCCATCGTTCAGGGTCCCGGCGCGCCTGAAACGCTTGCCATGATCCAGCGCTCTCCCCGCAGTTCTTCGATCCATGCCCAGGTTCTCGAGCGCGACCCAGCGCTTCAGGGCCTGCGGCTCGGCAAGTTCGACCTGCTCGTTGTTCCTGACGGCCAAGGAAGATTTGAATATCGCTACGACCCCGCGCGTCCCGAAAGCGTCCTATCGCACGCGGAGGTCGACGACGTCCTGCAAACTGCCGGCGGGCGCAAGAACCCGCTTTCGACCACGACCGTAGCTTCCTCCGAGCCCGGCTCGCGTTATATCGACTTCCTGATCCCCGGCCTCATCGGCATGAACCTGATGAACTCCGGCATGTGGGGCGTGGGGTTCTCCCTGGTGGACATGCGCCAGCGCAAACTCCTCAAGCGCTTCGTCGGCACGCCCATGCGGCGTAGCGATTTCTTGCTGGCCATCATGTCGAGCCGCATCGTGCTCATGGTCATCGAGATCGGCTTCCTGCTCCTCTTCGGCGTTCTCTTTTTCCACATGCGCGTTCTCGGCTCGTACCTGACCATTGCGCTGTTGGGCGCCATCGGCTCGGTAACTTTCGGCGGTGTCGGCCTGCTGACGGCCAGCCGCGCGCAGAAGATCGAAAGCATCAGCGGCCTTATTAACGTCGTCATGATGCCCATGTGGATCTTCTCGGGTGTGTTCTTCTCGTACGAACGCTTCCCGGCGATGGTCCAGCCTTTCATCAAAATACTGCCGCTGACGGCACTCAATGATTCTCTGCGGGCCACGATTCTCGAAGGCGCATCGCTCGCCTCGCAATCTGGACGCTTGCTGGTTCTCCTGCTCTGGGGCGGGATCTCGTTCGTCTTGGCGTTGCGCTGGTTCCGGTGGACTTAGCAACGCCACTCAGCATATGAGCCGTCCCCGACATTCAAAGGACGTATTGTGGTTTCAAGCACCCACTAGAGCTGTTTTCTGTCCGCCGTCGTTGAATCCAACGGTCGCTCCATCGCATCTCTGATCGCGGAGGCGTGAGAGTACATATGAAGATCGGGGTGCTCGGTTCTGGAATTGTTGGACAAACCTTGGCCGCTGGCTTTCTTAAACATGGACATCAAGTCATGTTAGGAACGCGCGACCCACAGAAACCCGATGTGCAGGCTTGGCTGAAGAAAGACTCCAGGCGCGCAGGCAGGCACGTTCGCGCAGACCGCCAAGTTTGCCGAACTGGTTGTGCTCGCCACTTTGGGACGTGTCGCCGAAGACGTACTACAACTGGCCGGCCCTGAAAATCTAGCCGGCAAGACGATCATCGACACCACCAATCCTTTAGCAGATACGCCGCCAGTCAACGGCGTCCTCGCATTCACCACCGGTCCCAACGAATCCCTGGCAGAAAAACTTCAAGCGCGTGTCCCGGGAAGTTACATCGTAAAAGCCTTCAACAGCGTGGGCAGCGGCCAGATGGTGAATCCCCACTACGAGCAGGGTACACCGACCATGTTTCTCTGCGGCGATGACGCCGGTGCGAAAGAGCAGGTGTCCGAAGTTATTCGCCAATTCGGATGGGAACCCTTCGATTGTGGAGACGTTACCGCGGCCCGTGCCATCGAACCGCTGTGCATGCTGTGGTGCGTCCCAGGTTTTCAGCGCAACCAGTGGAATCACGCTTTCAAGGTGCTGACCCATTGAACCTGGGCTGTCAGTCGCGTTCTGCCTAGTCCAGTTTGGCACTTGCGAGAAACCGGGGCGCCTTCCGCGCCAGAGTGGCCTGCTCAAACCCATACGCCAACTTGAGGAGGGTGGGTTCACTCCAGGCACGCCCGAAGAACGAAATCCCAACCGGTAGCCCGAACATCCATCCCGCCGTGACATTGATGTTCGGGTACCCGGCCACGGCGGCCGCGTTCGAACTTCCTCCCGTGAAGTGATCGCCGTTGACCAGGTCCGTGAGCCAGGCAGGACCGCCGGTGGGCGCAATCAATGCGTCTAACTTGAATTTGTCCATCACCGCGTCGATCCCCTCGACACGCGCCAGGCGGTGGTTCTTTCTCCAACGCGTCGATGTATTCCCGCGACGTCAGAGGTCCCTTGGCTTGCGCTTTCAGAAATATATCCTGGCCGAAATAGGGCATCTCTTTCCTGGCATTGTGATCATTGAAATCGATCAGGTCCTTCAAGGTCTTTACGGGCGAGGCGGGGCCTAGACGTGCCAGGTATTGCTCCATGTCCGCCTTGAGTTCATACATCATGACCAGCAGTTCGCTATCGTCGAACTTTCCGAAGCTGTCGATGTCGGCGGGATCGATCAGGGTCGCGCCTTCCCGCTTCATCACGGCCATAGCCTCCGCCATGATTGCATCCACGCCATCGCTGAAGCCGAAATACTTGCGCGCCACTCCGATGCGCGCACCCTTGAGCCCGTGGACATCGAGGAACTGCGTGTAGTCACGGTACGACTTTCCTTCACTATCGGCGGTGTATCGGTCCTCCGCGTCAACGCCAGTCAGCGCTCCCAGCACGATGGCCGCATCCCGCAGGGTCCGGCACATCGGTCCCGCGCCATCCTGGCTGTGTGAAATGGGAATGATGCCGGTTCGACTCACGAGCCCAACGGTTGCCTTGATCCCGGCGAGTCCATTCGCCGACGACGGGCACACAATCGATCCGTCGGTCTCCGTCCCGATGCCGCCGGCCGCCAGGTTCGCCGATACGCCTGCGCCGGTCCCCGAACTTGAACCGCAAGGATTGCGGTCGAGCGCGTAGGGATTCTTCGTTAGCCCTCCTCGTCCACTCCATCCGCTGGTCGAGTGATTGGAGCGAATGTTCGCCCACTCGCTGAGATTGGTTTTGCCGAGAATCACCGCTCCGGCATGTCGCAGTCTTGCCGCAACCCAGGAATCCTTCGCAGGCTTCGGGGCCCCGGCCAGCGCTAGCGAACCAGCGGTGGTCATCATCTTGTCGGCGGTATCGATGTTGTCCTTGAGCAGGAGTGGAATGCCGTGCAGTGGTCCACGCGCGCCCTTTTCTTTGCGCTCTCGGTCGAGTCCGTCGGCGATTTCGAGTGCATCGGGATTGATCTCAATCACGCTGTTGACGGCTGGACCGTGTTTATCGATCTCTTCAATCCGTTGCACGTACTTTTCGACGATGGCGCGCGCCGTGTAGTGGCCCGACTTCATGCCCTCCTGCAATGCATCGATGGTGACTTCATCCAGTTCGAAAGGTTTCACGTCGGGGACCGACGGAAGAGCATTGACAGTTCGAGCCGCGCTAAGCGCAGGAGAAACGGCCGTGGCTGCGGCGCCCAGCACACCTGTCTGGAGAAACCGTCGGCGATTAAGGATTGCACGATTAGGCAGTACTGGCTGATCTTTTCAAGATTTCGATCTCCCTCAAAAACAGGCCAAGATAGTACCGCACGTCCTACCCCGTTGCACGCCGGGCGGTTGGCGCGTGCGACGCAGCGTGATTGCCACCGCGCTTCCGCCGGTGGTACCCTCAGCCTAGTTGAGCGGGAGTAGTTCAGCGGTAGAACGCCAGCTTCCCAAGCTGGATGTCGCCGGTTCGATCCCGGTCTCCCGCTCCATTTCCATCACGCCGTGTCTGCCGAAATTTGATTTCTTGCTGATCGAGGCCTTGGAGCATTGAAAGATGGCTTCAAATTGCAAGCGAGAGCCAGCAACTAAGCTTGTTCGCTTGTAGGCAGAATTCATTATATTTTTGCAGCCCGCCGGCCTGTAGGCTGCCTACCGTCTTTGCTTGTCCTGCAGTTTTCCGAAACAAGTGACACCGCATTGGGTGGCTTTCTACATCAAAACCGCCAATTTCGGGCACAAAAGGTATGCGTCATGTTACCGGCGTAACGGCGGCCCTGAGGGAAAGTTGTTAATTGGAGATAACATCTCTTTCACGACGGGTGAGGCATGGAAACGCGCTGGGGCAAAAGGTTCGGACGCTACGAAGTTGTAGCCGAGTTGGGTCGCGGAGCCATGGGAATCGTATACAAGGCCCGCGATCCCAAAATCGACCGCTTCGTGGCAATCAAGACGATCTGCCTCGTCGGTCATGTTCGGGAAGAGCAGGAAGTGTATCGGGAGCGCTTTTTCCAGGAAGCGCAAGCTGCCGGACGACTGATCCATCCCAACATCGTGACCATCTTCGATGTCGGCGAGGACCCCGAAACTCTAGATCCCTACATCGTAATGGAATACGTTGCCGGCGTTCCTCTCAACGGCATGCTCGAGGAAGGAAAACCACTTCCGCTCGACACTGCGATGCGTCTGGCACAGCAGGTCGCCGAAGCACTCGATTGTGCACACGCGCAAGGCATCGTCCATCGCGACATCAAGCCTTCCAACATCATGGTGACTGCCGAAGGTCAAGCGAAGATCATGGACTTCGGAATTGCCCGGCTGAATCTGACTCATCTCACCCTGCCGGGACACGCGCTGGGAACGCCCGCCTACATCTCGCCCGAGCAACTCAACGGCGATCCGGTCGACGGACGCGCGGATATTTTTTCCTTGGGCGTGATTTTGTACAACATGGTCACAGGCTATCGGCCGTTTCAGGGCAATAGCGTCATTACTGTCTGTTTCAAGGTTGCCAATCGGGAACCGCTTGCTCCCACCCTCCTCGATCAGAATCTGCCTGGCGAACTCGACGCCGTTATTGCTCGTGCCATAGCCAAAAACCCCGTGGATCGTTATCAGCGTGGAATGGAGTTGGCCCTGGATCTAGGCGAGTTGCTGGAAGAACGCGCGCCTTTCGTAAAAAGCAAGATGCAAGCCAGGAATGCCAATCCCCCGACGCCTTCGGACCCAAGACCCGTCCGTGTCTGAGGTGGACCTGGCGTCCGCCCGGTCGTCTCTTTCCGGAGTTTTCCATTCCAGAAAAATCGTCGTGGTCTGCGCGTGCGTGACTGCCCTCGGTCTGCTGGCATTTTACCGTCCGCTTCCCAGGGCTCATCCCGCTACCATCAGTTCGACGCCGGCGACTCCGATCAGTCCTATTAGCTCGACCGATCCAACTCCAGCCATCGATTCCGCGCCTGTCCGCGTGGTGGCGCAACATAGTTCAACGCTGGATATAGAGGTCAATCATCACTTCACCGATGGCAAAATCTCTGTGTGGGTAGATGGCGCCTTAAAATACTCGCATTCGCTTCATGGCGAAACCAAAAAGCGTCTTCTCCTTTTTCATGGTTCGCAAGGACGCGAATCCCGAAGACTCTCGATTCCCGCCGGTCAGCACCACATTAACGTTCGCGCGCAGGCGCACTCGGATGCTTATGACCAGCGTAAGGAATTGTCTGGGGCATTCGCCTCTGGCTCTCAAAAAACTCTCCTCATCAGTTTCGACGGCCCCCACAAAGACATGCGTCTTGCACTCAAGTGAGTTGATAGAGTGCGCGATCCGCACATGAAAGCTCGGTAAAACTTTGTAAAGACAAGCGATTCCGGCCCCGCTGAATGCTACATTGATGACATGGAGTACGGTCGCTTCTTCCCGTCGAAGCGCACAAAAGCGCCACACGTTGTCTTGGGCATCTTGCTGGCAATGCGATTGTGTGTCGCGTTGTCCCTCGCCCAGACGACTCCGGCGCCGACCGTCGATTCCGGCCAGCGCGTGGTCGGTGCCATCAAGGGCATCACCGATACCGGCCTGACTCTGACCTCCGATGCCGGTGAAGAAATCCAGGTTACTTTGCAGGATTCCACTCGCATCCTTCGGGTCGCGCCGGGCGAGAAGGATCTCAAGAATGCCACCCCACTCCAGAAACAGGAACTGCAGGTAGGTGATCGGGTGTTAGTCCGCGGGAAGGCTGCCCGGGATAGCCATTCCCTCGCGGCGGGCGCCGTCATCGTCATGAAGCAATCCGACGTGGCGGCCAAGCAGGAGCAAGATCGCGACGACTGGCAAAAGCGCGGTGTGGGAGGCTTGGTGACCGCGGTCGATCCGGCAACCGGGACCGTCACGATTTCCATGACGTCTTTCACAGGAAGCAAGAGCGTCGCTGTCCACACTGCGAAAAACACGATCCTCCGCCGCTACGCCCCGAACTCGGTGAGGTTCGATGATGCGAAGATCGCTCCGCTCGACCAGATCAAAGTGGGGGACCAGCTTCGCGCCCGGGGCACCAAGAATCCCGAGGGCACTGAGTTAGCCGCCGAAGAAGTTGTTTCCGGCACCTTCCGCAACCTGGCCGGCACGGTGACGCAGGTCGATACCACGGCCAACACGCTTATCTTGAAAGACGTTTTGAGCAAGCAGTCCGTCGTGGTAAAGGTGACGAATGATGCACAACTGCGCAAGCTGCCCAGTGAATTCGCGCAGCGGATTGCCATGCGATTGAAGGGAGCGGCCGCTGCTGGAGTTCCCGGTGCGGCCGGTGCCATGGGCCCGGAAAGCGCCAATGGTAGCGGCGCACGAAAGCAGGTTCCGGGAGACTTTCCCACTGGTCCCGCCGGGGCAGGCACGGGCGGTGGAATGGGTGGAGGCCGCCGTGGTCCACCGGATATCCAACAAATTCTAAGCCGGATGCCGGCCGCCACTCTGGCCGATCTTCAGAAGGGTGATGCGGTCATGATTGTTTCTACCCAGGGCAACGCCGCTGGAGAGGTCAATGCGATTACGTTGGTCGCGGGCGTGGAACCGATTCTCACCGCCTCGCCCGGCGCCACCCAGGCCTTGATGCTCTCCCCCTGGAGCCTGAGTTCGGCCGGCGCCGAAGCGGCAGCGAACCCATAGCGTCTCGGTCTTACTACTTCCTTGCAGGAAATAGAATGAAGGTTCTCATTAACCATAAACTTATTCGCAGTGCCTTCGCCGTACTCTTATTTCTCGTCTCCTGCGCAAACATGTTTGCCCAGACCGGCACGGGCAGGTTATACGGCACAGTTACCGATCCTTCGGGCGCTGCCGTGGTGGATGCCACCGTGATCGCCGTGACTCCCGATGGTCAATCCAAAAGCGCTACGCACAGGTCGCACCGGCGCCTATGAGATTGATGGTCTCGCGCCCGGCACTTACACGTTGACCGTGAGCGCCGCCGGATTCGCTTCGTACGCCAAAGAAGCCCTGTCGGTGGTGGCGGGTGAATCGCAACAGGCCAACATTTCGTTATCCATCGCTGTCGAGAAAGAAAAGGTCGACGTCACCGAACAGGGAACTGGCGTCGATACCAATCCTGCCAACAACACTGGCGCAATCATCCTGTCTGGCAAGGATCTCGATGCTCTGCCTGACGACCCCGACGAGTTGCAGACCGATCTCGAAGCTCTTGCCGGACCTTCCGCCGGTCCCAACGGCGGCCAAATCTACATCGACGGTTTCACCGGCGGGCAGCTTCCGCCCAAATCTTCGATCCGCGAAATCCGCATCAACCAGAATCCGTTTTCGGCGGAATACGACAAGCTCGGCTACGGCCGCATCGAAATCTTCACCAAGCCCGGCACCGACAAGTATCACGGGCAAGTCTCGGTGATGGGAAACTCCTCCGCGTTCAATTCGCAGAATCCTTTCCTGGAGGGCACAGAGCCGCCCTACCACTCCCTGCAGTACATGGGCAACATCGGGGGCCCGCTGGGAAAGAAGGCGTCATTTTTCCTGGACGTACAGCGTCGCAATATCGACGAAGTGGCCGTGGTCAACGCGACTGTGCTCAACCACCGATCCGACGCTGCACCGATCCCAGTTGCCTCGGCGTGCCGTTCTCCGCTGCAGTCCCGAACCCGCATGCTCGTACCAACATCAGTCCGCGCCTCGATTTTCAGCTTACAAAGAACAACACGCTGACTACGCGCTACCAGTATTTCCGGAACACTGAGGAAAACGACGGTGTGGGACAGCTCTATCTGCCTTCGCAGGGAGTTTCCAACTCGAGTACCGAGCATACTTTTCAGATCAGCGATACGCAGATCCTCTCCCCCAAGGTCGTGAATGAGACCCGCTTCCAGTATCTCCGCGAAAATACCCGCGAGGTACCGGTGAATACCGAGCCAACCATCACTGTCCTGGGCGCGTTTACCAAAGGCGGAAGCGCCGGCGGCACCAGCACGGATCAACAGGATCACTACGAATTCCAGAACTACACCTCCATAGCGCACGGCAATCACTTGCTGAAGTTCGGCGGCCGCCTGCGCGCGGTTCACGACGTGGAACTGTCCGCCACCAACTTCAACGGTACCTGGACGTTTCAGGATCTCGCCGCCTTCAGGCAAGTAATCCGCTTCAGTTTTCGATCAATGCAGTTCCCGGCGAACAGCCACGTGCCGCCATCCCGACCGTCACCGCCAACGTGGTCGATGCTGGCCTGTACTTCCAGGATGATTGGCGCTGCGGCCCAACCTGACGATCAGCGCCGGTTTGCGCTTTGAGACCCAGAACGCAATCGGCGACCACGGCGACTGGGCGCCTCGCGTATCCGCAGCCTGGGGAATCGGAGGCGGGCAGAAGAGTGCCGCAAAGACCGTGCTCCGCGCAGGCTTTGGCATGTTCTATGAGCGCTTTACGGAACCTTCCGTGATGCAGGCCGAACGTCTGAATGGAGTCACGCAGCTCCAGTACATCGCCACCACGAATCTGAGCTATCCGACCATCCCGTCGCCGGCTGAGTTGCAGTTATCGTCGCCCACTACCTATCGGATCGATTCACGACTGCGAGCTCCGTACATCATGCAGACGGCGGTGAGCCTCGAGCGGCAGTTGTCGAAGACCGCTACCGTGACGGTGTCCTATCTGAATTCACGGGGCTTCCGTCAGCTGTTGACCCGCAACATCAATGCACCCTTGCCGGGCACGTTCGACCCTGCGAATACCTACGTGCGACAATCGCCCCACTCTGACGTGCAACAATATCTACCAATACGAATCCGAGGGAGTCTTCCGGCAGAATCAGCTGATCGTGAATGGCAATATCCGCGCCGGAGCCCGGCTCACGCTGTTCGGTTACTACACGTTGAACAACGTCAATAGCAACGTTGCCAGTTCCGGTGGCTTCCCCTCCAACCAGTACAATCTCGATCAGGACTATGGACGCCCCACGTACGACATTCATCACCGCGTGTTCCTGGGCGGATCGATCTCCTTACCGTATGGATTTCGGGCAAGCCCGTTCATGATCGCTTCCTCGGGCGTGCCTTACAACGTGACCATCGGCAGCGACTTGAACGGTGACTCGCTCTTCAACGATCGTCCCGCGTTCGCAACTGATCTATCTCAGCCCGACCGTTTGGTACACACCCGCTTCGGCAACTTTGATACGCAGCCCATCAGTGGGCAAACCATTGTCCCCATCAACTATCTGACCGGCCCCACGCAATTCACCTTGAATCTCCGTCTGAGCAAGACCTTTGGTTTCGGAAAAGAGACGGGCGCGGCCAGTAATCAGGGCGGTGGTCCGTCCGGAGGTCCTGGCGGAGGAGGAGGCGGAGGTCGAGGACCCGGCGGTGGTGGCGGCGGCTTCGGTGGGGGCCCACGAGCAGGCATGGGCGCGATCTTCGGCCCCGGCACGACCAATCGCCGCTACAATCTGACGCTCAGCGTGAACGCGCGCAACGTACTGAACCGCGTCAATCTCGCCGTTCCGATCGGTAACCTGAGTTCTCCGTCCTTCGGTCAGTCGATCAGCCTGGCCGGCGGTCCGTTCTCAAGCGCCGCCGCCAACCGCAAGCTGGAGTTGCAGGCCAATTTCAGCTTCTAACGAGAAGTCGGTAGTGCCTTGGGCGCGAGGTCACTCGTGCCAGCAAGCCCCAAAAACATGCCTGCGCTTCAACGCCTGACCTACGCAATTCCCTCCGATTGAGCCGCTCGACTCCGCCGGTGGCCTGCTAAGATTGGGCGTCGCAAGCGTTGTATGATCACTTGGCGCGAAACCATCTGACGCCTAAGCCGGAGAAACCGATGACCAAAAAACTCTGCACGGTCGCTCTTACCCTTACTCTCCTCCTCCCGGCCTTTGCCAAAGACAAAGAAGAAAAAGAGACCACGCGTCTCGAAGAGTCCGCCGTCGTGCTCAAGGAAATTCTCGGCATGCCGGAGGGCATTCCCAAGGACCTGCTGAATAAATCCGTGTGCGTGGTGGTCTTTCCTTCGGTGAAGAAAGCGGCCTTCGTCGTAGGCGCCAGCTACGGTCGCGGAGTGATCACCTGCCGCTCCGGCAAGACACTCAGCGGCCCATGGAGCGCGCCCGCCATGTTCGCCCTGGAAGGTGGCAGCTTCGGCCTCCAGATCGGGGCGCAAGCCACCGACTTCGTGCTGCTCATCATGAACGAAAGCGGCGCTAACTCTGTCATGTCCAGCAAAGTCAAAATCGGCGCCGACGCTTCCGCTGCCGCCGGCCCGGTTGGGCGTAATACGTCCGCTGAGACGGATGTTGTTCTCAAGGCCGAGATCCTTTCCTACTCCCGCGCCAAGGGTTTGTTCGCCGGAGTCTCACTGGCGGGATCCACCATGCGTGCCGACGACGGCGGCAATAAGTCTCTCTACGGCAAGGAAATCAGCGCAAAAGAAATCGTTCGGGAGGGGAAAGTTCCGGTGCCGGCGGCAGGCAAGCGCCTACTGGCCATCTTGACCAAGGCTTCTCCGAAGCGTGCAGTTTCGAAGTCCAGCTAGCTCCGCGCAGTCGAACCATTCCAGGCGTGATCCGCAGATTGACGAGCGTCCCGGCTGTGCTAGAGTCAAGATACTTCATGGAAGTCTCCCGCCATCGCGACTGAGGGACTTACACGCCGCTTCGGCGAATTGTTGGCCGTTCACGACGTGAATCTGCGCGTTTCACCCGGACAGTTCTTCGGCTTTCTGGGGCCCAACGGCGCGGGAAAATCCACGACCATCAAGATGCTGACCGGCTTGCTGGCGCCCAGTTCGGGCCGCATGGAGATCCTCGGTCTCGACTTTGAGAAGAACCTGGTAGAAGTGAAGCGCCAGATCGGGGTCGTGCCGGAAGGCATGGCGCTGTTTGGACGACTCACGGGCGCGGAATACTTGAACTTTGTCGGACGTATGTATGGTCTCGATCGCGACACCGCAGCCAAGCGGGCGGGCGAATTGCTGGATTTCATGCAACTGGCCGATCAGCCCAAGAAACTCGTCACCGACTACTCGCACGGCATGCAGAAGAAGCTCGCGATGGCAGCGGCCGTGATTCACGGTCCGAAGATTCTGTTTCTCGATGAACCCTTCGAAGGGCGTAGACGCGATCGCCGCCGGAACTCTGAAAGCAATGTTGCAGCGCATGATCTGCACGTGGCGCAACGATCTTCCTGACCTCGCATGTGCTGGAAATCGTCGAACGTCTGTGCAGCCATGTTGCCATCATCCATCGCGGCCAGCTGGTCGCGCAGGGTTCGCTCGAGGAATTGCGTGCAGGAGTCGAATCGGAGATTACTTCAGGGCCGCCCTCCGCTGAACTTCCCGCGCGAAAACTCACTCTTGAGGAAATCTTTCTACACACGGTCGGCGGATCGGGACCGACGGAGCAGGAACTGTCTTGGCTGGGCTGAACAGCACGCCGGAGAGTCGGATGCAACTGGCTGCCATCGCACGCGTGCGCTGGCAACTCTTCGTGCATTCCCTGCGAACTACCAAAGGCAGCTCTGGAGCTTTTCTCGCGTATCGTCCTCAGCCTGATCATTACCGCCGGGGGACTGGGCGGTGCGGTCGGATTGGGCGCCGGCGCATGGTTTTTCGTTTCCGAAGGGAGGACGGAATGGCTCGCGCTTTTGTTGTGGCCGGTGTTCCTGTTCTGGCAGTTCTTCCCGGTCATGGCAAGCGCCTTTACCGAGACGCTCGACACCTCGAACCTCTTGCGGTTTCCTCTGGACTACCGTTCGTACGTAGTAGTTCGACTGGTCTACGGGGCGTTAGATCCATCGACCGTACTCGGGGGCCTCTGGCTCGTCGGAGTGGCGATTGGAATCGGTATTGCCAATTCGCGCCTTTTTCCGTGGGCTGCGTTTGTGCTCCTACTGTTTGGCATCCTCAATGTGCTGCTCACGCAAATGGTCTTTGCGTGGGTGGAGCGATGGCTTGCACAGCGGCGAACGCGCGAGATCTTTGGAGTCCTGTTCTTCCTCGTGATGATCAGTTTTCAGCTAGTCGGCCCGATGATGAACCGGTACGGATCGAACACAAGTCCGCTGCTTGAGAAAATTTGGCGCAGGAGCCTCGCCGAGTACAGAGAGTATTGCCGCCCGGAATAGCCGCCCGTGCCATCGCGCAGGCTATGGGGGGACGATCGGGCGTTGAGCCTTCGTGTCGCTGGGCTTTCTGGGAATTTACGGTGCGATTATCCTTTGCGTCCTCAGTGTGCGGCTGCGCGCCCAATATCGCGGCGAGAATCTCAGCGAGGTGCAGCGCGATATTTCCAGCCGGGACCGCAAGCAGGGAGTACGCCCCGGATGGGATTTGCCCGGGTTGTCGGGCCCCGTTACGGCCGTATTTGAAAAAGAATTCCACTATCTCTCGCGCAGCGGCCCGGTATTGCTCACCCTGATCACGCCCATCTTCATGATGTTGATTTTCGGATTTGGACAAGGTCGAGCACGACCTGGCGGCGGATTCCTGCAACGGTGGCCGGATCTGGGTTTCCCGGCGGGCGCAGCGTACGCCCTCCTGCTGCTGACTAACCTCATCTACAACAATTTCGGAGCAGATGGCGGCGGCATGCAGTTCTTCTTGGCTTCGCCCGTACGATTTCGAACCGTACTGCTGGGCAAGAACCTGGCACACATGGTTGTCCTGGGACTGGAACTACTGGTGGTGTGGATCGGCGCGAGTTTCTTCTTTCGACCGCCCGCGCTGCCTACTGCCATCGCCACCCTCGCAGGACTTCTCTTCGCTGCACCGGCGAATCTGGCAGTGGGTAACCTGCTATCGCTCTATTCGCCGAAACGCATCGAACTTAGTTCATTCGGACGACAGCGGGCTCCGCAGTTGACCGTGCTGGTCAGTTTCGGCGTGCACTTGGTCGTGTTTGGATTGGGGGCCGCCACTCTGCTAGCGGCCCATTACTACCGCAACATATGGCTGGCGACCGGGATTTTCTTGGCCCTGGCAGCTTTGACCCTTACTGGTTACCGCCAGGTTCTACAGCGCGCCGATCGTCTGGCGCTTGCCCGGCGCGAAGTGTTGACGTCGGAATTGTGCCGCTGACAAGGCAACAGTAACCAAAAAGGTGTATCGGACGAATTGCCTCATCTGGTAGCCGAGTTCAAGAGACACCACTCACAGCTCAAAGTGAAAAATGTCCAACACCACGTATGTGCTACGGTTCACCAGCGCCACATGCCCGCCGATGACAACGTGCGCGCATCCTGGCGGAGGTGGCGGAAGGCGCCGCTCAAATTCTTCGGGACACGGGACCATCTTCTTCCTCAGCCCCGGCGGTAGTGTTCCGCGCACACGCAATTGTTTTTCAAGTCCCGGAGGCAACCGGTCACGCTTGGCCAGTCCGGGCGGCAGATGATCGTCGCGGTCATGCTCGTGGTACCAATCCCGCATGTAGTCGCGGTCGTGCTCGCTATAGTAGTGGCGGTTGCGATCGTCGTCATCGCGATCGTGCTTGCCGTGTCCATGACCCTCCGCCAGTGCCCTTCCTGAAAGTGCCACCAGCATCAACAAGCCGGCGCACCAATAGAACTTTCGAAGCATGGCAATCCCCTCCTCACTACCTACAAAGCATACGGCTTCGGTAACTTTGAAACAGGTTACGGAGGGACACGGACCTGGGTTGTGAGCTTTAGATCATAGCCGAGGAACTACCGCCTCACGGCATCGTCCTCTTACGATAGAAGTCGCAGCACGGCTTCTTCAATGTGCCCCCACGCGGCCGAACGAGGGTCGATCAGGTCGAAGTGGTCAGCTTTCGGAAGCTCCACCAGCGCGACGTCTTCCTTGCTTTTCTGTTTTGCTTCTACGTACGGCGACTGAATTCCGGCGGGACCACATCGTCGGCGAGACCGTGGATCACTACTTGGCGGACTTTCGGAATGACAAGCTGCATCGGATCGGCTTCGTGATAGTGGTCGGAAACCTCGTTCGGCTTTCCTCCCAGGAATTCGACGACAGCATCGGAGCTGAGGTGGAGTTCATAAGCCCGGATCAGATTGACAACTCCAGCGAGCGACACGACGCCTCGCACCGTCCCCTGATGCGCAGCCAGGCATAGTGCCAACTGCCCCCCAGCCGAGTGTCCCATCACCACGATGCGCCGGGGATCTAAGTGATAGCGCGGCGCGATCTGCGCCAAAAATCGATAGCTGGTCGCGATGTCCTCAAATGTCCCGGGCCAGCCGCCCCCTGCATTCCCGACACGGCGATATTCGACATTCCAGGTAGCACATCCCTTGCGAGCAAGCGCCGCGCACAAATGCCCGGCGTGCAGAAGGTCATACTTGGCCCGCCAGTATCCGCCGTGGATATTCATGACCACGGGAAACGGACTGCCCGTTTGCTTTTCCCCAGGCAGCCGGAGATCGCCGAACTGGTTCGGGTCCGTCCCGTAGGCAAGACGCTGGTCCGCTGGAGGTGGAGCAAGAGTCAAAATGTCTTCGGACATGTCGCCCTCAACGGTTCGCTTTCCGGAACCAATTTCTATCTTTACAGTCGTAGTCTTGTATCCTCTTCCTGAAGAGCATCTGCAACCAACCTGATCTTCACCCGCCCAACGGTCATGCCCTGTTAACAATTTCTTTACGTTTCGGAGACTTGACTTGCCACTACCTAAGTTATAGAGTCGCTGGGCTCGTGAGCAAAATCGTTCTTCTTGTTTTGTCGCTCGGAGACGACTGGAAGTAAAGAGTCGCTAACATATAAGGATGCCCCCGTCCTTGGTCGTTCTCTGAGTCCCTTAGGCCGCTTCAGCTGTCGAGCCCATGTTGTGCTCCCCTCGGTGGAAAGATCTGGCCGATCGCAGTTACCCCGGGCCCCGTCAATTACAGAGCACCCCGACCTCTCTGCGGAGGAGGCTCTCTAAAAGGAGACTGTATGTTGCATCGCCGTAACAATTGGAAGTCAATTGCGCTGCTGGTAGTGGCGAGTGTCGTGGCGTGCTCCTGTTGTAGCTGGAGCTCAGACCTGGAGCACACCACAATTCATTGCGAACGGTTTCGGGATCGCCGTCGCAACCAACGGGAGCACTTCAGCCGTTCTGTTCATGCCGCCCTCTGGCGGATTGCAGGCCTCAGTAAAGACAGGCAGCTCCTGGAGCACACCTGTGACTCTAAGCTCCCTGGGGCCGTTCGGCAGCGGGACCGGCAACATCGCGGTCGCGCCCAACGGCGACGTGCTGGCGGTGTGGAGTTTCCGCACCACCAACACCTACATTCCCAACCAGGCGCAGGCCGCGTTCTTCACGGCCGGCCACTGGGGCAGCGCCATCACAATCTCAACCAACGTATATGGCAACGTCAACAGCTTCGGACTGCCGGGAATCGGTTTCGATAGCCACAGCCAGGCGACTCTGATCGATGAGGAGATCACCAATCCGAGCCCGATCGCATGCGCTTTGAAGGCCAGGACCGGCAGTGCGGCCAGCGGATTCGGCTCAGCCCAGACCATCTCCAACGCGACCACTTGTTACGGCCTCGCGAAACTTGACGTGAATTCCGGCGGAGAAGCGGTTGCCGTCGAAGGAGCCACCGGGATTCTGACCGGCCCGGTGATCGCGATCAGTCGCAGCCTTACCGGAACATGGGGTGCGCCAGTGACCGTAGCGGCCTCGGCTTACCGTCAGAACAACCCGAACGTCGGACTAGGAAACGAAGGGACGGCCGTAGTGGTATGGCGCACGCGCAGCGGTGTGTCGTACGCCGTTCGCTCCGGTGGCACATGGAGTGCGGCCGCGGGCTTGCCGGTGTTGGCCGGCCAGGCTGGTGGTTCGACGGGCGTAGCGGTGGATGGCGCCGGCAACGCGGTCGCGATCTTCACGCAGGTGACTCTCAGTCCGGGCACCTACGCGACCTACCGTCCGGTGGGAGGATCGTGGCAGACGAAGGTACAGCTGAGTTCGGGCGTGCCTGTAGCAGCGACTCCCGCTGGAACATTTGTCGCCTCGGGAACGACCGTGTCGACACGTCTGGCCGGAACGTCAAACTGGACCACGCACACCTTTTCTGGAACCGCGACGGTGAACGCAGGGCCGGGATTGGCAATCGCCGTAGTCGGTCCGCAGGTCAGCGTTTCGACCGCGGCAGTCCCGTAGAAGGTGAAAGTAGCGCCGCCGTCCCGGCGGCTGTTCGGCGGGCGTCCGCGCCCGCCGCGTCGAGGGCGAAGACGCCCTTGCGACTGCCGTCAAGGCTTGTCCTGAGCCTGCCGAAGGATGTCGGCGCTACTTTCTTTCGCTCGGCTCCAACTCCACAATCGTCCCGTCTCCCCATCCGTACTTACGTTGGGAGAGTTCTTGCACGGAACGGAACAACTCCGCCTCATTTTCAGAAGAGATCACCCGCGCTCGGGCCGCGAAGCTCTCGCCGGCAACTCGCAGCTGTCACTTCCGGCGTGACTTGCAGGTTCCGCAACCAGTTGGCGGTACCGTATTCCGCGATGATGTAGAACCGCCCAGAACGCTCGGTAAACCAGATCTCGATCTCGTGCGAACGCCCGGTCTTGCGGCCCCGCGTGGTCACGTAGAGATACTGTTCGCGGTCGAAGCTACTGGCCTTTGAGCTTGAGCCTGGATTTGTTTTCTTCAAGGAATTGGCGCAGATTTTCCGTGGCGTCGAGCAGCCGCGTCCATTGTTCGTAGTAAAGCGTGACCGGAAAGCGGCCGAGGCCGTAGACGCTGACCCCGCCCTTCTCCGACACCTTAAATTCCATGGTGCCGCTGCGTTTCTTGGTTTCCACCTGTTTCTCTAAATCTGCCAGGCGGGCTTTCAATTCTTCATAGCTAGGTTCGGACATAGAAACCTCGAATGATGACAGTATGGGATCATGATAGAGGCGCAGCATGGTTTCCGTCGAGAGCGCAACGGAAGACAGGTCTCAGGAGCCGGTTCCTCTGTGTCCTCTGCGGGTGTTCTCTGCGGTCCAAGTTCCAGCGCGCTGACGGTCTGGCCGATCTACTATCGGCACCGTTGGTGTAATCGGGATTTTTTCACCAATTGAGGTGAGTGCCTACCGATTGGCAGGTCGGATTACTTTCTTTTTGCCGACAATCCGCAGGGACCGTCGGATGATGATCGCGGCGACCCATCGAGGCTGGTAGTAGTAGAGTCATCCATGAAGCACAAGAGGCTGATATGCGCCTTACTACGCTCGCTGTGATCGTCTCGTTTGCCTTAGTGGCCTTGGACGCTGGCACACGCGCGCAACAATCTGAGGGGGCCGCGGAAACCTCCCGCGCGTGGAATAACAATCTTCTGATCACTGTTCAGAAGAAGGATGGAGACCCCACTCGTTCGGGCGACGTCAAGATCGAGTTCTATGGGCACGATGCGTTTAAGGTGACATCGCCGGTCGGTTTGACAGTTCTGACCGATCCTTGGCGAAACGATTCAACGGGGGTTTACCCAAAGTGGTTCCTGAGCGATTTTCCCGCCATCCGGGTCGATATCGTCCTCTCCACACACGCTCATTTCGACCACGATGCTGTGGATTGCCCGCAAGGGCTGATGGTTCTCGAACGCTTGGTGGACAGTTTAAGCTCGGCGATATCGAAATAACGGGCCTTGCGGACAAGCACAAATGTGAACCAGAACATGTTGTTAAGGCGGATAGTGCCTCCGCCAATCAACATGTGGAGACTTGTCCGCCGAACAACGTGATGGCGCTCGATAACGCGATTGAGATCATTGAGACTGGCGGATTACGGATCGCCATCTGGGGTGACAATCGTGCGACGCCTGATCCCGTTCTCGACGATACCTTGAACAATGTTGACGTGCTCGTGCTGCCGATCGAGTCAGTCCTCACACGCGCTGAGGTCGAGGCAAGTGTCAGGAAATATGATCCTAAGACGGTAATTCCAGCCCACTATCATGTCGCTGGTTTGACGACCGACGTCTCGGGCGTGGAGTCGGTCGATCGATGGGTGAATGACCAAGAGAAAGATCATCATGTGGATGTTCGACGCCTCAACAGCACGGATTTGACCCTGAATGCGGCCGAGCTGAAAGGAGCGGCCCATCACCGGGTCTATTACTTCGGGAATCACTTTGAGGAGAAATAAGCGATTTGAAGATCACGCCGCGTTCGATGCGGCATGCGATGCCGTGGACGCAGCGTTTGAAATGCTTTTCGTCTTTGAGCTTGAGGATCTCGATGACTACCGAAACACATCGTGCACAAGGTCAGCTCCACCGCTCAGCCACCCAACAGTTGACGAGATCAGGCGATTACACTCATTAACCCCCAGGTCAGGAGGGGGTTTTACGTGTAATCGGGATATTTCATCAATCATCCCGGATTGCTTATACTCTGGGCGCATTTTCCAGTCCCCCATGACACGTGAACGTAGAAAAGCCGTACTGGCCGACCTGAATCACAGGCTGATGCTCACAGCTAATGGCGCTGCCAAAGCCATTGCCGCAGACAACGCTGCATCTTTTGTCCTTACCGGGAGTAGGTGTTGAAACCAGGCGTTAGCACAAGTTTGCGCGGTTTGTTCGCCCATTTTGCCCAAAACCAGTTCGGTTGGGAGGGGTCAATAAGCGTAATCGGGATTTTTCGCCAATCGACATTAGTACCTATGCGTTGTCTTTGCGTGGAAGCACTCGCGCCACGGAACAACCACAAGTCAATCACGAACCAACTAATTGTCACGGCCAGTCTTCGTTCTTTTCTGTTCGCAGCACCCAGTGCGGAGGCTGCGTCTTTTTTCTAGGTGCTTCCACATCCGCTCCGAGTCTTCAGAATATTCGTCCGACCTGGAAGAAGAACTTAGCGTGGCCGTAGTTGCCGACGGCGCCTGCGGCTTCCACCGGTCCAAACCGTGTATTCACGATGAGCGCCCCAACCACGTCACCCGGAATGTTGGGCGGCTTGGGACCGTGAGGAAGTTGGTACGTCTTGCCGACCTCGAAGACTCCTAGAAAATCGATGGTACTTCCGAGCAGCGGCGGAAGGTTCTTCAGTGTCCTGATGTATCCGAGTTGGCCTAAAAAGTACTGGTTCGTTAACAGTTCGTTTGTACCGTAGGCTGCGAAGCGCGTCACTCCACCGAGTTGGAATGCCGGAATGCCGGCGTTGAATCCATACGTGGACCCGCCATATGCATTCAGAAACACTGTGTTTCTGTGGTTCAGTTGGAAGAAGCTCAGGATCTCCAACTCCGACACAGGAAAGCCCTCCGGCGCCGCGGGGTTGACGTTGAAATACTTGGTGTAAAACTTCACGCCTTCGCCCTTGCGTGGAACGACCGGGTCATTCAGGGTTATCAGGGTGTATTGCAACTTAACGTCGCCCGTCGCGCCGGAAACGGTCGGAAGGACATCGGTGTGCCCAATCTGAGGTTTCAGTTTCTTGTAGCCTCCCTCATAACCGAGGCGTAACTCGCCAGTGCTGCCAAAGGCGTATCCGAAATCTAATCCTCCGAGAGCCTCGCGGTTCCTATAGATCGTGAGCAACGTGCTTTCGTTGAAGACCGGATATAGGGAACTGTCGAAGCCGGCTCTAGGCGCGACAAACCAGCTGCTGGCTCCGCTCAAAGGGCGGTAGTACTCGGTGTGGACCCCGTATTGCGAGCCGACCATCACATCGTTGCGCAGCTCTCTCCTGTAACCGCCGAAATCCAGGAAGGTGATACGCGCACCCATATTAAAGAAAACATTGTTGTAGTCGGATCCGTCGATAAGGATGAGTGGTTGCACGATCGGCGGAGAGTAGGGTTTTGGTTCAGCTTGAATCTGCAAGCCGGGCTTTCCATCCCGCTCAACCATGGAATAACTAACGCTGGAAAGCGCGCCCAATCCGTTCAACTTCAGAATTTCCCCGTCCAGCCTTGCCAAATCGACCGGCTTCCCCACGACGTCGGACATGCCCCTTTCAATGGGCTTCGCGACCTTCGGTGGAACTCCGGTCACTTCCACAAATTGCGGCACTGCCGCCGCTCGGTTGCGGCGAGAATCCCGTTCCGCGAGGTATTGGTCCCACGCCGTCTGGTCGACCGAGAATCGCGACAACGTTGCAGCGTTGGCAGCCGCTGCGTCATATCCCGCTTCGATGATTGCGTCCGCCTTTTTATATTCCATGGAGCTGAACCCTTGAAGCGGCACCGTGATCATCACGTCCGCCTTCTCCATCGACCGCCGTTCGTTGACCGCGATCACCGCCGAAATCGACTGATTCAGTACGGCGAAACTCGAGAGGTTCGCGTCAGGCTTCAGTGGAGCACCCTCAAGGTGAACACCCACAACCAAATCCGCCCCCATGTCTCTTACGACGTTCACCGGAATGTTATTGAGAAGCCCGCCATCGACATAAATGTGGCCGTCTGAGCGGACCGGGGTGAAGACCCCTGGCAACGACATGGTGGAGCGAAGGGCAACGTTCAATGCGCCACTCCGAAAGATGTGTTCGCTGTTCGCCGACAAATCCGTCGCTACACATGCAAATGGTATCGGAAGGTCATCAAAGCTCTTGAGCTGAGAATAGGGAAGAGAGATGCGATCGAGGATGAACGAGACGTTCTGACCAGTGTTGAATCCCGATGGAAACTGTAGTCCGTCGCGTAATCCAAATTCCATCCTTGTCGGGTATTCTCGGGAATCCTGCTTCCTGCGGTAAGACAGATCGCCGAAGGGCGTCTCCCCGCCGATCACGACATCCCAATCGATTCCTTCGACAACCTCCCGTACTTCACCGGCGTGCCGTCCGGTGGCGTAAATCCCTCCCACTAGACCGCCCATGCTCGTCCCCGCGATATAACTTACCGGAATGCGGTGTTCCTCGAGCCACTGAATGACCCCGATGTGCGCCAAGCCGAGCGCACCACCGCCTTCGAGCACGAGACCAACTTTCGGATGATTCGCCGCGCGCGGGGCGGACTGTGCTAGACCAAGCGTTGAAGTGAAACAAACGACGATAACTGCGAAGAGGTAACGTGATTGAACGATGGAAACTAAATATTCCCATTCTAACTTGCAAAAATAGCAGGGGCATCAGACAACGTAACTGTCAGTTTTGGCAGTCGTACGCGATACATTGGAGTTGCTCTTGTATTTGTCTTTGCAGCGCCTAGCGGAGTAGATGTGGGTGGCTACGACTGGGGCGTGGCCAAAGGCCATTTCAAGCCCAGCAAACTTCACCACCGAACGCCTGCGTTCGATCAGGGCCGATTTTTCGAGCGGCGAAAACACCGCCACTATGAATCCGGAATACAAGCTTCATAGTTGCTCGGTCAACTGTTGTAGCAGGCGGTGACTTTAGACGGAAGAGAGTTCTTTCGCTCATCGCCTTGTCCCCGGCTATGGTTTCATCAGTTGGTCGTAAATGAGTTGATAGGGTTCTGGCTGTACTCCCAGATCGCCTCGGAACGGATGGTCGAGGGCGAGAGTCATGAAGATAACCAGCCCTATGAACATCGCCAGAAGCGTTACCAAAATCCCGTGTAAGCGCAGCATCCTCCACCTTGAAGAAGAAGGAGGCGCTCAGGCTGATGACAGCGCCCAACAAGGATCACGATCCACATCAGGCCTGGCAAACCGATGCCCACAGCATCAAGGCGCAGACGGCGGGCCTGGATCATGTTGTTATAGGCCCGGAGTGTTTCAGCGTGTAGAACTTTCTGCCCCTCGGTGGCCGGCTCGAACGGGATCAGCGTGTCCTGAACAGCGGTTCATCCGCTCAACTCCACCACTCGGAACCTGGCCGCGCCGCTGCAGAGGCCACGCTTCATGGATCACGTAGTCGACATAATCACGCACCTCCTTTCGTAGTTGAGAGCGAATCGGCTCGGGATAAGCACTCACATCCCGGTACAGCACGGCCAACGAGGTCGCCTCTTGTGAAATGATCTTCGACACGTCGGCATAGGTCTCGAAGACGTTCACCGCGATTAATGCGAGGGCCAGCCCGTAGAAAACCATTACGCTATGCACCATGGCTCCGCTAAAGTGGGAGTCCTCGTCGTGGATCCGCAGACGTGGCAACACGCGGCGACGAACCAATAGGAGTCCACTGATCGCAAACAGACACAGCGATCCGATGATCGCTGGTCCCGCAATAACCAACGGGACATCGAAGAGGGATTCAAACATGATGCGTTTTCTTTAGCTGATCTGCCCGGCACTGATTTTCTCGGGAGATCGAGGGTGAAAGGGAACCTAGGGGAAAGGACACAACACCCCAGCTACCGTGCAGTGTCTCGGCAGCACTTCTCAATCGTTGGAGATCATGAGGTTAGTCAGCTTCCAGGGATTCTGATACGTCTCGATCTCGATCTGCTGCGTCTTCTTGTCCACCGTCAACTTGCATGCCGGCAACACCGTGCCGGAGCCCTTTCCGTCGGGCGTAAGGACCAACTCGATGGCGCCGACGCTGTAGTCCCTGGAACGCGTACCCTGGTGCAGTTCGCCGAAGGCAATGTTGCGATCGGTGACGAGACGGAATCGGCGCCCACTCTCGGCGGGCAATTCCATGATGTACTTTACGTCGTTACCTACGCCCCCACTGGCGAATCTGACACGGCCCTTGGGTTTCATGTCCTCGAGGACATCGATAAGGCCGTCCTGGCCGGAGCGCGCGAAGGCATCGATTAACGCCTTCCGATCGTCGGGCGTGGAAAACTGCTCGATGTGGATGTTGACGTTGTAAATCCTGCCTAGTTGGGTACTCGTCCCCATAGCGGTCGCCTGGATCGTCATGCGTCCTTGGGCCTGGACGGTTGTGCCGATGCCCGCCAATAATAAGAGGAAGAGGGAAACTGTAATGGCGTTACGGAGAAGCCTGTTCATGTCTCGCATGTCCGTTCTCCTTTTCGCGGTCATCGCGCCCAGATTGCCCGACGACCCCACTCAGAGAATGACACTGCGCGTTCGGCAAGCGGAGGATCAACGACCTCACCCTTCGAGCCTAGGGCCGATCACAGGTGCTGGGAACTGGCAATTATGTCAGGAGCACTTCTGGTGCCGGGCAGCTGGTAAGCTAGCTTCACTCAGAAGAACCTTCCCAACTGGAAATAAAACCGATGGTGTCCGCGATCCCCCACGCTTCCTCCAAACACAATCGGGCCGATGAACGACTGCACCAGCACAGCCGCATTGAAATCGTTGGGGAGACGCGAATCGCTGGCATTCACTGCGCTGTAAGCTTTGCCCAGTTCGTACGCCGTGACAAGGTAGACATTGTCCCCCAGGAAAGGTGACAGTTCTCTCAGTCGGTGAATGTAACCCGGCTGAAAGAGAAAATACTGGTTAGTCAGCAATTCGTTGGTTCCGTAAGCGGCCAGCCGCTGCGGTCCTCCCAACCCGAACATCGGAAGACCGGTGCCGCGATAACCTAGAGTCGAACCTCCCGAAGCCAACATGAACACAGAAGCCGATCGGCTGACGCGCTGGAAAATTCCAGACCGGATCTCGGCCAGCGGAAAATGCTCCGTGGCACCGGGATTCGCGTCGTAAAACTCGAATCGCGATTGGAGGAGATAGCCCTGGCGAGGCAGAGTTGGATCGTCGGTGTGGTCGACCAAGTAGCGCAGGCGCGCGAATCCTTGACGTCCACTGGCGCTGGGCAGAAGTCCCGGACTGCCGATGCTGCGCGACAGGGAAAGAAAACCGGTCTGGTATCCGAAACGAAGTTCGGAGAAGCGATTCGCCGCCACGCCAAAATCGAGACCTCCGCCGGCATTGTGTTCCCGATAGGCAGCAATGCGGTCGTTGTTCAGGTACACGTCGAAAGGTTGGGAATTCGCGAAGGCCCGCGGCGCCACGAAGAAATGGCTGAACCAGTTCAGCGGATGGTAATACTCCGAGGCAGCTCCGTAGCTGGAGCCGACGATCACGTCATTGCGTAACTCCGAGCCAAAGCCGCCGATGTCGTAGAACGTGATACGCGCGCCCAGACTGAAACGCACGTCGGTGTAGTCGGAGCCGTCAATCACGAAAAGGGGATTGACGGTCGGTGGAGCATAGTCTTTCTCGTCAGCGCGGATGCGCAGCCCGTCGATGTCGTCCCTGCGGATCATTTCGAAACCCGCCCGTGAAAAGCGTCCCAGACCTGTGACGTCGGTGAGTCTGTCGATCGATGCTCATGTAGTCGATGGGCTTACCGATCACGTCGGAGAGATTTTTCTCGATGCCTTCGGCGACGACCGGGGCCGTGCCCGTCACTTCGACGAACTGCGGCACGGGGACCGGACGTCGGCGCGCTTCGCGTTGCGCCTGGTATTCCGCCCAATCCTGGTCATTTAACGCGAGCCGTTCCAGCAAATGTGCCCGCTCTTGTGCGCCGGCATAGCCAATCTCGACAATCTTGTTTGCTGCCTGGTAGTCCGTGCTGGTGTAGGCTCCGGTGTGAGCGGGAATCAGGATGTCGGCCTTTTGCATGCTCGCCAGTTCGTTGACCGAGATCACCACGCTCACCGAACGCTCCATCACCGTGAACAGCGACAGGCCCTGGTCTGGTTGCAAGGGCGCTGTTTCCAGGTGAACGGCAATCACGATGTCGGCGCCCATGGCACGGGCCACATCCACCGGCAGGTTTTCGATCAGCCCTCCGTCTACATAAACGTGATCGTCGCGATGTACCGGGCTGAAGAAGGCGGGTAGCGACATGGTGGCGCGCATGGCCTCGCTCAGCGATCCGTGATCAAAGACGACCGCCTTGCCTGATACCAGATCTGTGGCCACACAGCGGAAGGGCGTGGGTAACTCATCGAAGCTCTTGAGTTGCGAATAAGGGAGAGCAATGCGATCAAGAATCAGGCCAACCCGGTGTCCAGAGTTGAATCCACCCGGAAAAACCACGCCGCTCTTGAGCCCGAACTCAAGATCGCTAGGATAGTCGCGCTTGTCCTCCTTGCGGCGAAATGAGCGGGCGGAATACGGGAGTTCATTACGCAGTGACTGGTTCCAATCTACACCCTTCAGAAATTCGTCGATCTCATGCCCCGACATTCCTGTGGCGTACAAGCTCCCGACTAGCGCTCCCATGCTGGTGCCGGCGACGTAATCGACCGGAATATGATTCTCTTCAAACCACCGCAGAACACCCGCATGCGCCAGTCCGAGCGCTCCACCTCCTTCCAGCACGAGGCCGATCGTCGGACGATGTTTTGATTGATTCGCAACCGGCGGAGTTGTTAATGGGGGCATGGGCTGGGTTTCTTGTGTCCAGCCCGTCAGTCCACACAAAAGAACGGAGAACAGGGGTAAATAAGAAAGATTTCATGCGGTCTCCGGAAACAAGTGAAGAGTATGACAGGCCACCGTTCCCGAAAATACCCGGGCGGCGACTGCATCGGAGAAAAACTCAACGGCTGAGGAGAGCAAACTGCAGATAGGTCATCTGTCCGAGGTGATGATGCAGATGGCTTACACACCGTAGAAAAATGTTGAACCGGTTTCCGGCATCGACTTCCCGCATGGCGGTGTAGGGCAACGGCCAATCGTTCTCCGATTGCGCCCGGACAGCGCGCGCCGCGATGGCAACGGCCTCGTCAAAGCGCTTCATCACCTCACCCTTCGAGGGGCGATCTGCCTCGGTGAACTCTCGATCGCGATCGCGAACATAACCGGTCCCCGCGATTTCCGCGCCAATGTAATACTTCAAATTCCCCGTCAAATGCAGAACTAGGTGTCCGAAACTGTTCCCGAACGAAAACGGCTTCTGCCAGAACTGCTCATCGTTGAGAGGTTCCGCCAATTCGTGAACCCGTGATGCCAGCAACTCGTAATGCCCGGCCAGTCCCGATGAAATCGTGTCGTTCAAAGTGGTCATGCCGAATTCCTTCGTGTACCTTCGTGTCCTTTGTGGTCGAGCCGGTTTATGCGGTCTTCCGAAGCACTAACGCCGAATTCTTCGATCCAAACGCAATGCAATTGCAGACCGCGTGTTCAATCATGGCCCGTCGTCCGGCATCGGGGACGTAGTCGAGGTCGCACTCCGGATCCGGCGAATCCAGATTGATCGTGGGTGCAATCTGCCCGCGCTGCATCGCGATAATAGTCGCTGCTACTCCGGCGGCCCCACATGCCCCCTGGGGATGCCCGATCTGCGACTTCAATGCCGACATCGGCACCGCCGCGGGCACGATCTCCCAAAGCCAGCTTCAGGGCCTGCGTCTCAATGCGATCATTCAGCTGAGTCGAAGTGCCATGCAGGTTGACGTAGTGCACGTCTCCCGGACCGATTCCCGCCTGCTGCATGGCGATACCGATCGCCCGTGCCGGCTCCTCTCCGCATTCCTTGAGGCGCACGCGGTGAAACGCCTCGCAAGTGGACCCGTAGCCCACTACTTCCGCAAGCATGTCAGCCCCGCGGGCTCGCGCATGCTCATACTCTTCCATCACAAACATCCACGCGCCCTCAGCCAGCACAAATCCGTCCCGATTCACCGAGAATGGCCGGGAACCCTTTTCCGGTGCCTCGTTCCAGGAGTCCGTGAGAATCTTCATGAGAATGAAGCCCTTCATAATCCCGAGCGCAATCGGTGCATCCGCTCCACCGGTCAAAATCGTATCTGCCCGTCCCGACTGAATCTCGCGCACAGAATAGCCAATCGCGTCGGTCGACGAGGTACACCCCGTGGTGATGACGTGGCTCGGGCCGCGCAGTCCAAAGCGAATGCTGACGTCACTCGAAAGCGTGCCCATAACTCCGGTTGGCACGCAAAACAGGCTCATGTGCCGATAGTCCTGATGGAAGAATAACCGGTACTGCTCCTCGGTAAACTCCTGGGACCCGCCACCCGAGCCGAGGATCACCCCGAAGCGCTGCCGTTCTGCGAGCGGAAGAGACGCAACGTCAACACCAGCTTGTGCCAGCGCCTCGCTACCCGCGGCCAACGCCAGCGGCAGAACCCGCGACACATGCTTGCGCTCGCGTTTTTCCACCCATGCCAGCTCGTCGAATCCACGAACTTCCCCGGCAATCTGCACCGGGATCTCGCTGGGGTCGAAGTGCGAAATGCGACCCACTCCGGAGCGACCTTCCAGGATCGCCTCCGCAAACACTTCCCGCCCAATTCCATTCGGACTGACAGCACCCATTCCCGTGACCACGACTCTGCGCTTCAAGGATTTACCCCGTGTTTGACCGCTGACACTATAACTAAAGATGCGATTGCGTGCAGCGGATGATGGCTTCTGCCTGCAAATTTGGCCAACAAAAATAGGGAAGGTGGTTTCCACCTTCCCCGAGTCTCCCGGCAAGACCTATTGGGCCGGATGCGGCAGTTGCAGCATGAGTCCACTGTTCTGTCCCGCTTGTACGGTGGGCAATTGCCCGTTCCATTTCTCGATCAACGCTCGCTGATTTTCCAGTCGGCGTAGTTCGAGTAACTGTGGCGTCAGCGAATTTTGCCGAATACGGTTCGTGTCCGCTTCGCCTTGCGCTCGCGTCACCGCGGACTTCGCATCGCCCTCTGCTTCAGCAATTTTCTTGGCCGCCTCCGCCTGCGTGGTCGCCAGTTCATTCTTTGCACGTTCCGCGTCCTGGATCGCCTGCGCCTTCGCCGTAATCGCCTGCGCGATGACCCCGGGTACACGCGGCGCTCCAATAAAGCCGAACTGCTGGACGCCCACACCTACGTTGGCAACCTTCGCCTGGATCTGCTGCTCGACCTGCCCCAGGAACGTCGCCTTCTTCTCGCCATAGATGTCTTCCACCGTGTAGGTAGAACCGACTTCATTCAGCGAGTTGCGCACGATGTCGCGCAGGATGCCATGCGTGAAAGACTCCAGGGTCGTCACGCGATACTTCACATAGAAGTCCGGCACCTTGTTCGGCTCGATCGCATACGAAAGAGAAACGTCCGCGAAGATTTCCATGCCCTCCTTGCTGTTGAAGTCCATCTCTTCATTGACAGGGTGGCCTTCGTTCAGATCGCGAGTCCACTTGACCGTTTGCACGTAGGTTGGGAACTCGATGACCTGCGTGGTCAGCGGGCTGTAGAACACCCAACCGGTACGGACGGGAATCTCCGATGCCCCTCGCTGGCTGCCTGCCAGGTTCACCTCGATGCCTACGGGGCCGGCTTCAATGCGAGTGATCCCAACCAGGAAGCTCGAGAGCAGCCAGACTCCGATCACACCGACCGCCACCAGCACAAGCGGCACAACCACGGAACGACGAGCGAAACGCTCGGTCCAGTCGGTCATTTGCATACTCTGTTTTTCACGGTCGCTGTTAAAGAGAGTCATAGGTTCCTCCACGTCGTGCGCACAACGATTGGTACGACCACAAGTAAAGCAATAATCAATGCGACTCCACCGAACACCGAAAGATCGCGTGGAGTGCTCAGCCAACGGAATGCCACCACCAGAGCGGCATACGCCGTCAGACACACGACCAGAATCGCCACCAGGCGAAAGTGATGCCTCATGGGACGAACGCCTCCTGTTTCAACCAGGCGAGCCGGACGTAAACGTTGTTAGCTTGGTTCTGCCAGATTCGGCTTGTAGATGGTGTTACATAGCCGTCGAAAACTCTTTCAACGACACCTATCTGGATGATCTAAAGGATTCGCCGGATGCAGACTTCATCGTGCGCGGAATCAATGAGTTAAACGTGCGTCCAGCATCGGTGCCGTATAATCGAGCGATTTTCCGGGAGACTCAATTTGGCCTACAACGACCTGCGTGATTGGATCGCAGCACTTGACCGCGCCGGCGAGTTGAAAAAGATTCTCACCGAAGCCGATCCCATCCTGGAAATTGCCGAGATCACCGACCGCGTCAGCAAGAGCCAATCCTCGAAATACGGTCAGGGTGGCCCGGCGCTTTTGTTTCAGAACATCAAAGGCCATCCCGGATCGCAGCTTCTCATCAACCAGTTCGGATCGGCACGCCGCATGAATCTCGCGCTCGAGGTCAATTCCCTCGATCAAGTGGCCGAGCGCATCCGCGGCTTCATGGACGTGAAATCCCCCCAGGGCTTTCTCGACAAACTAAAAATGTTGCCCATGCTGACCGAGATGGGCAAGTTCTTTCCGAAGACCGTACCTACTGGCCCATGCAAAGAAGTCATTCGGCGAGATAATGTTTCTCTGCTCGATTTTCCAATCCTGCAATGCTGGCCCAAAGATGCCGGCCGCTTCATCACTTTGCCATGCGTAATCACACGCGACCCACGAACCGGAAAACGCAACGTCGGCATGTATCGCATGCAAGTCTACGACGAGCGCACCACCGGCATGCATTGGCAGCGTCAAAAAGTAGCTGCCGAGCATTACCGCGACGCAATCCGAAACGCCGCAGTCTCCTCTGCCCACGTGGGGACAGCCGCCTCCGGCCGTCCAGCCACGCAAAGCCCTGCAGTCGACATCATGGCGCGCTCCTCGGGTGGTTCCATCCTCGCGGAGGGCGAGCGTCCCTCCGGCAGGATGGAAGTAGCTGTCGCCATCGGCACCGAACCCGCGCTGACTTTCTGCGCCATCGTCCCCGCCCCGCCCGAAGTCGAGGAATTCCTGATCGCCGGATTCCTGCGCCAGAGCCCGGTCGAACTGGTGAAGTGCGAGACAGTCGACCTCGAAGTCCCCGCCCATGCTGAAATCATCCTCGAAGGCTACGTCAACCTCGACGAACTCCGCACCGAGGGCCCCTTCGGCGACCACACCGGCTTTTACTCACTTGAAGATCAATACCCCGTGTTCCACGTCACCTGCATCACGCACCGCAAAGATCCGATCTACGCCACAACCATCGTCGGCAAACCTCCCATGGAAGACGGTTGGATGGGCAAAGCGGTCGAGCGTATCTTCCTTCCCCTCATGAAGCTCACGATCCCCGAACTGGTCGACATCAACCTCCCGCTCGAAGGCGTCTTCCACAACCTGATGATCGTCTCCATCCGCAAGTCCTACCCTGGCCAGGCCCGAAAAGTCATGAATGCGATCTGGTCGCTCGGGCAAGCGATGTTCACCAAGTGCATCTTGGTGGTCGACGAGGATGTCGACGTGTACAACCTCAGCGAGGTCACACTGAAAGTCCTGAATAACATCGACCCCGAGCGCGACATCCAGTTCACACTTGGCCCTATCGATTCACTCGACCACGCGTCGCGCTTGCCCAACTACGGCTCGAAAATGGGTATTGATGCTACCCGCAAATGGATCAGCGAAGGTTTCACCCGACCCTGGCCGGATGAAATCACTATGGACGCGAAAACGAAATCGCGGGTCGACGCGAAGTGGAAATCGCTGGCAAAAGACCTGGGCATTGAGTAAACTCTGGTTACCGCAAAGTTGGGGTGTATGCATGAGAGTCATCGTACCAATCCGCTAAGTCGCTGTTCCTCCGATATCCGCTGACTGCGGACTCCCAAGCTTCTTCGATGTGTCAACGGCGTCATCGGCCCCGATTTTGTCGTGTCCGATACGCAGAAGGCTGCAGGCTTTTATGGACGTTGCTACCACCGCACCCAACCTAACCCAATCCAGCATGTGGTCCTCGATTCGCGAAGCCATACGTGGCTCCCACCAGGACTTCACCTCCGGCGATCTGAACCGGGCCATCCTGCTGCTCGCCATTCCGATGGTCCTCGAGATGGTCCTGGAATCTCTGTTCGCCATCGTGGACGTTTTCTTCGTGGGCCGAATCGGCGCCAATGCAGTTGCGACGGTTGGACTCACCGAGTCGCTGCTGAGCCTGGTATTCGCCGTGGCCATGGGGCTGAGTCTTTCAACCACTGCCATGGTGGCACGGCGCATTGGAGAAAAGGATCCGGAGGGCGCCGCCATTGCTGGCGTGCAGGCCATCATCCTAGGACTCACCGTGTCTGTAGTGGTGGGAGTTCCTTGCCTGATCTACGCACCCCGCTTGCTGCAACTGATGGGTGCGTCGCCGGAGATCGTCGCGACCGGATCTGGATATGCGCGCATTGCGCTCGGGGGCAGCGGCGTGGTGCTGATGCTCTTCCTCAACAACGCGATCTTCCGCGGCGCCGGCGACGCGGCCATTGCGATGCGCCTGTTGTGGGTGTCGAACATCATCAACCTCGTACTCGACCCCTGCCTCATCTTCGGGCTGGGGCCGTTCCCGCGTCTCGGTGTTACGGGCGCAGCCTTGGCAACGTTTACTGGGCGGAGCATCGGCGTAGGCTACCAGTTCTACCGCTTGCTGCGCGGCACCGAACGTCTGCGCATTTTGCGGCGGCAGCTCCGCGTGAACTTCGAAATCCTGTGGCGACTGGTGCGCGTGTCGATCACCGGCATCCTGCAGTTTGCGATCGCTCACACCAGTTGGATCGGGTTAGTGCGCATCGTCAGCATCTTCGGAGCCGCTGCGCTTGCGGGCTACACCATTGCGATCCGTATCCTCATCTTCGTGATTCTGCCTTCATGGGGACTGAGCAACGCTGCAGCCACCCTGGTCGGACAGAATCTCGGTGCCGGTCAGCCCGACCGCGCGGAAACCTCGGTCTGGCGCACCGGCTTCTACAACATGCTATTTCTGGGAACGATCGGGGTGGTGATGGTTCTGTTCGCGGAACCCATCGTTGGTTTGTTTACGCATGATCCGGAAGTGCTACCGCTGGCCGCATCGTGCCTGCGCATCTTAAGCTACGGCAATATCGGCTACGCCTACGGCATGGTAATGCTGCAGGCATTCAACGGCGCGGGAGACACCATCACGCCCACGTGGGTAAACCTCTTCGGCTTCTGGTTCCTGGAAATTCCGCTCGCCTACTGGCTGGCGATTCCCATGGGCCTGCGTTCGAAGGGCGCATTCTTCTCGATCGTCGTAGCTGAAGCAGCCATCGCCGCCGCGGGGATCATTCTGTTCAAGCGTGGGAGGTGGAGAAAACAGAAAATCTAGATGAGTGGCGCAACTTTTCGTGCAGGACATAGCGCTCAGCGAGATCGGTAATCTTGTCGGTGGAGCGACGGGCGTCCCCGCCCGTCGACTCTCACCATTTTCACCACATGCTTTTTCTATGCCTGACGCAAATCACGCCTTCCGCACGACATAGTAGGGGCACTGTCCCAAGTCGGCCCCAAGTCCCGGATACAGCCACACCTTACCCGGACTCTGCCTCACTTCGAAGTAATACTGCAGAGGATACTTCGACTCCGTGTAAGTCCCGGGAATCGTCGCGCGATACGTCCCGCCCTCGTTCACCATGTTAGCAGTCTGATACCGCTCTGCTTGATTTACATGCCGATAGCACAAACGAGCACCACTCAACTGTGCCGACGTCAAAAGAATGATCTGGCAGGATTCTCCAGGAACGAATGTGGAAGGAGGACTATGCCGAATCTGAATCGATGGGTGATCCGGATTTCCTAGTGCCTCGCGAACTGCCGCGCGCGACGCATCCGACTCCTCTCTTCCGTCGGAGAGAGACGCCAACCGTTTGGACAGGTCCCCGATATCGGAGTCAATCGCCGCTACCCGATCCAGCCAGTGGCCCCGATGATAGAAATTTGGACCGAAGCTAATGTCGGAGACGTAGGCCCCTTTCGCCTCCTCAGCGAACTGCGACCAGTTCTCACGCGCTCGACGATATCCCTTGATGGCCTCTTCCAGCGCCGCGCGACTGCCGGACTGCTCGTGAATGGCATACAGCACCCCGCTGCGCAACTTCGCCGCGAAGAATCGTCCCAGTCCGATCTGGATCGTCACGTCCATCGCCATTCTGCGGAATTCTGGATCGTGCGATCCATGCGCCTGTTTCTCCGCTTCCTTCAGGCGGATGTCGGCGGTCTCAGCAAGTTCCTCCAGCCACCGCGCCACCTCCACCGGCGAATATTTTCCCGACCGCTCCCTCTTCAGCATCTCTGCCACAAATTCGTTGATCGCCAAAAAGAGTTGCGGATCGAGTGGACTCACGTTCCCAAACACCTTGGGAGCAGGAGTGTCGCCGTAAGGAGACTTCGTCGGATCGATCATCGACTGATTCAGGCAAAGCTCGGGACCATACGTTTCGTTGGCCGCCGATGGAAGATGCGCAGTCGTAACCAACGGCAAAATGCGCGTGGCGCTCGCCAGAGCGGCTTCGACCGCAGGTGCAGCCTCGTGGAACGAATGACCCAGGGATCGCTGCCAAACGTCAGGTGCAGCTTCAGGGTTGTACATCAGGCGTCCCCAGACGCGGTACGAGTACAGATATTTCTCCCAGTCCCACCGCGGTGTGAGCGTGGAGTCCGCGTAAGCACAGCGACCGCCCGCAATGCCCGATCCACGGCGCCCTTTGAACGACAATGGTTCGAACAACTCCACGCCATCGCTCCCGCAAAAACCAAACGCGCGCGCATGGGCCGCGGTGGAAACCGGGTCGCCCCAAAGCAGGAACCGGTGAGTGCCCGGCCAGATGCGATACATGATCTTGTAAGGCCGGTCCGACCGGAGAAAATCTGCGTAGCCGTAGCGCGTAAAGATTCTCGACCCAGTGCTCAGGGCAGAGAAGCTCCCCGAATCGAATTTCTCGCGCGGCATTTCGAGTTCCCGGATGGCCGCCTGATGATAGGGAAGACCCATGTGTTCGGCCCAATATTTGGGCGAGAGCGTCAACGGCATGCCCACAGCTGCAATCGCGCCGATCAACTCCTCATCGAGCCCCTTGGTATGTAGATCGATATTCACCGTGCGCCCCGCGAGCCTCGCGCCCTTGGCCACAGTTTTCCAGAACGCATAACTTCCTTCCCGTACGCCGCTCTCCGCGTGTGTACGCAGGGTCACGCCACTGACTGCAGGACACGCCTTCAGCAGGGCCGCCAATGCGTCGCGACAATAGGCGCCATGGTTTTCGGGAGTCAAACCCTCGATTGTGTAGTTGGCGTGCGGACTGTCCTTCCATTGATATCCGTGCGTCCAGAGCCCCAACTGGAAATCAACACCATGAGCTACTGCCTGGCTGCTGATGAATTGCAGCGTCTCCAGATTGCGGTCCCGCTCCGCATCAGGCAAATTTACCGCGCGCACCTTGTACCCCGGCACTTCCAGCAGGAACGGATACGGAAAAAGGAAATATGCATCCACGACGTTTTTCAGATCGTCGTAACCGATGCCCAGGTTCAGGCTGAAGCGATTGAACCGCTGGGTGGCGAGCATCGTGAAGTAGGCAGGCCACATTTCGCGATCGTTGAACCACGGTTTGTCCTCAACGTCGCTGACAAACAAACGACCAATGCTGCGCAAGGTGTTGAAAGGCTCTTCTGCCATTGCCTTCTGTTGGAGCAACGCCTGCATCGGATCGCTGGAATGCTCCACGCGATCCTTCAGTTCAAGCAGCGCGAACATCAGACCACGCGCATCACCACCACACGCGAGTAGGAAGGAACCGCCCCCTTTCGCGAACTGCAACAACGCCAGGCCTTCGGGCTTGTGCGACAACGCTACGCCTGCATCTCTTATCGCCGCGGCAGCCTGTGGCCGGTCCCTTCCGGCAACCGTGATGCAGTTGCCTGAGGCTGGCGCCTGCTCGATCGAATCAAACTGGCGAACTTTGAAGCCACGCCGCTCGAGCGTAGCTCGAAGGTCCTCCGTCGCCCAGCGAACGGCCGAAGATATAGCGACCGGATCGCCTGGATCCACCACCAACGAGATGCTCTTGGGTGAATCTGCCGGAGCCAATCCGGCCATCCGCACGCTCAACGCGCCAGCTGACAACGCCGAGACCTTCAGAAATTTGCGTCGGGACCTCACGCATGAACCTCGCATTGGACCGCTGCAGAACGACGAATGTAACTGAGGAGGCTAAGAGCGGGCAAGTTTTCGCCCCGCCTCGAAAGCCTGGGCAGAGGTCCAACCCGCGAATCGCCCCGCCTCAAGCGCGGGAGCGCAGACGCAATCCGACCACTTGACGTCCTTTGGAACAGCCCGTGGAAGAGCGCCTCGTTTGCCCAGGTTGGTTAGGCGCAAACCATCCACGAGAGCGAAATGGCGCTCTTGTTCGAGTGCAGGCAGTGGTGTGAGCAGGAATGCTTGACACCGCTGACATTGTTAGAGATGGGGATATTCCGCCAGTTGACGAAGGGCCGCTATTGCACTTCGTGTTTCAGATGAATCTCAATAGTTGGTGAACAGGCGTTGTCGCCTCACGGCTTCCACTTATCCAGAAATGCGATTACGTCGTCAGGATCAAGCAACCGAGCCGACTCCCACTCGCCATTCTTTTGCGAATACAGCAGCTTGCCGTCCGGGCCGAGAATTGCCAGAGCCGGGACACCTTTTTCGAGTGGAACCTGGTATTCCGCCGCCAAATCATTGTTCTTCTTCCCGTCGTCGCCAATGTCTACATGCACAACCTGAAAATTGTTCTCCAAAACGGGAGCAACATCCGTCTGATGAAATGCTTGGTCCAGCACGTGACAGTCGTAGCACCAGTTTCCGCCGAAGACCAGGATTACACGCTGATGATTTTTCTTCGCCTTGGCCACGGCTTCCTCAAGTTCGACCTTGGCGTCTGCGTCTTTGTTATAGAGATTCGGATTTGGCTTCAGAGCCGGAGGCATTTTGACCACATCGGAATGCGCCGCCATTACGATGCGCCACTGGTCACCCTGTTGTTGCCACGCTTGCTGCTCCATTACGTAGCGGGATTGCGGACCGTCTTCCGTTTTCGTCTTCATGGAAACTGACAGACTCACAACATGAAGCCCCTGCTGGTCCTGTTCTCCGAGGCTATGGACCTCGAAGTCGGTCATACCCGAAGAAACCAGCTTTTGCCAGAAATCCGTCTCAGGGACGATGTCGGGTGTCGGCTTTTGGTCTTTGCCCATAAACCTCGCAGGCGGATCAGTCGAATACAAACTCTTTAGCGAGGCTATTGCTTTCGCCGTTAATGTACCTTTCCACTTTTCAATTCCGTCGAATCCAGCCGATGGGGTTTGCGTGACCGAGTAGGTAGAAACAAGAAGAAGTACGAAAGCCGAAAGAACACGGGTGGTCATTGAGAGAACCTTGCCGGGATTATAAACAAACGGGACGTTTGTGGTCGTTGCAACGCGCTTCCCGGAATGCAGGCCTGAGGATGTTCGTGCTCGGCTGTTGCTAACTGTTGTAACCAGTTGTTGGCACAAGCTTGCGCCGTTTGTTCGCCAAAATCCGGGTCAATGCACTATGAAAGAAAGCCCCGCTTCACAAGATTGAAGCTGCGTTTGGCGTCGGCTGGCACACCAGACTCATGCTGGTTAACGTCGGCTACAAAAAGGCTAAGAGACGGGTCTTGAACGATGACACTTTTACCTTGGGGGAAAGATAGACGTTGGCACGAATGAGCTTCCCCCCAAGGAGGCAACTCACATGAGTCGTGACATCAAGTATATCGGCATGGACGTGCACAAGGAAGCGATTGTGATTGCGGTGCGGAATACCAGGGGCCATGTGGTGATGGAGTCGATCGTGGAAACCAAAGCCAACAGCATTCTGCAGTTTATCCATGGACTGCAGGGCGAACTGCATGTCACCTGGGAAGAAGGCACCTGGGCGGCCTGGCTGTACGACCTGCTGAAGCCGCACGTACACCAAGTCCTGGTCTGCGACCCGCGGCGCAATGCCTTATTAAAGGAGGGCAGCAAGAATGACAAGGTGGATGCGCGCAAGCTAGCAGACTTGTTGCGCACGGGAATGCTGCGACCGGTGTATCACGGAGAACATGGATTGCGAACGTTGCGCGAGCTGGCACGCACGTATCAGACTCTCAGCCAAGATCTGAACCGGGTGATGAATCGGCTGAAGGCGCTGTATCGTGGCTGGGGCATTGCCTGTGGGGGTACGCAGGTTTATGCACCGCGTTATCGCGAGGAATGGTTAGGCAAGATCGAGCACGTGGGGGTGCGCCGGCGAGCCGAGTTGCTCTATCAACAGTTGGATGGATTGCAGGCCTTGCGGCGAACGCTGCGCCCCGAGTTATTGGCAGAGAGCCGGAAACACAAAGCCGCGAAGCTGCTGCGTCAAATTCCCTGCATCGGACCGATTCGGGCAGCCCGCTTGCTGGCGTTGATGCAAACCCCGCACCGGTTCCGGAGCAAGCGACAACTGTGGACCTACAGTGGGTTGGGCATCGAGACGCGGGATAGTGCGCAATACCGCTTTGTTCGCGGAGAACTACAACGTGCGAAAAAACCGCAACAGATCCGTGGTTTGAATCGGAATCACAACCATGAAATGAAAGACATTTTCAAGGGAGCCGCGACCCGGGCCAGCCGTGGGGTGGGTCCATTGCGCAATTGTTATGTGGCTTCGCTCGACAAAGGCATGAAGCCCGAGATGGCACGGCTCACCTTAGCACGTAAGATCGCGGCCATTGCTCTGACACTTTGGAAGAAGGAGGAACGTTTCGACGCCGAACAATTGAAAATGCAAGCCGCTTGAGCGTTGCACAGAAACTCAGGGGATCTCCCAGGCTTCATGCCTCGGTGGTGGCCCATCGGTTCTGCGACGCTCGGGTTCGAGGGAGAGTATCCATTCACTCATTAGGCACCGTGTGCTTGCTGCAGGCAGCACCGAGTCTCGGAGTCAATCCTATGCCCCCTCGGATAACCCAATAAAGCCATAGGCCTCGAGCCTCACACAGGATGATGGTTGGCACCTATCGCCAACACTTGGCTTGCGTAGCTGCGCAACTGAACGGCGTCAAGCGCCACCGCTCGATGAAGCCATCAAGTCGGGATCCGCAACTGGGGCTGGCATCGCCGCTGAACTACGCGGCGAACAAGAGCGGCAAAATCAAAAGCCCCTCTAAGAAGGAGGCAGGGGCTGGATGTAAGTCACCAGCCTTGGCTTCCCGCGAGGGGACGGGAGAGACTTTTTTTCTTGACATCCTCTTTCACAGGATAAGTGAAATCGCGATTTTTCGCCAATTTACTCGCGGAACGCACACTGAGGCCCTAATCCAAATACCCTATCTAACAGTAAACGTGACGCTCTGCGGCGCGGAGATGAAACATCCATAGGTGTTCGGTGCGGAATCGTTCGCGTGAATGTGAGTGTGAACAGAGCTGAGCCGGAACTCTCCTACAGGTGATTTCGTGACGCTGCTTAATTCAACGTCGAATTGCGTAGTAAACGCTTCGCCAGCCGGAACCCTTCGATATTCAAAGGGCTACATCGCACCTCTCGTCGAGCCAGCAGGTGGTCGCACACTGATTCCAGTCGACAAATTAATCCAGCGACCGTCTCCATGCTTGTCTACCCAATAGTCAGACGGAAAAAGGGAGGGAACGACATAGACGTCATGAGAAGTCGAATTTTTGAAACTCAGGCGAATCGTGACGGGTTCGCCTTTTGAGTAAACGCGCTTGATAGGTTCAGCCTTCAATTGGAAGGTTTCAAGGCAGGGCTGGTCCTTGCTTCCGTACAGAGAAATACTACAAAGGATAAGGCTGAGGAACCCGAAGAATGTCTTTCTCACGCCAGAACTGTATGTTGAATTTGTCGCTCGATCAAGGTAACTGGCGAAAACAGATGGGATGAGAAGGTCGATCCCCGATCACGGATGGCGTTAAGCTAGCGGTGATCAACGCACTCAACGTGCAATCCCATGAAAAAGGAGATCGACCTTGAAGAAGCATAACAAGTCTTCGCAGCGGAGTGAACCAAGCATGAAGCGGAGGAAAGCGCGAGGTCCGGTGCAGCGAGATGCGAAAGAAGTACTCGCGGAAGTCCTGGAAAAGTTGACGGGAAATGGATGCGCCGGCGGGGTCGACGAGCGCAAAAGAAAATCGCAGGGGGAACACAGTTGGCCCCAATCGAGATCGTCTGACGGTAGGCGTGGATCTGGGAGACCGCTGGAGTCAGTGCTGCATTCTTGGTTTGGAGGGAGAAACGCTGACCGAAGGACAGTTGCGGACAACGCAGGAAGATGTAAGGGAGTTCTTCCAGGCATTGACCGTGGCGCGAGTAGTGATCGAAGTAGGAACTCACTCGGCTTGGGTACAGGACGTGATCAGCGAGCGGGGACACGAGGTACTGGTGGTCAACCCGCGGTTGATGGAAGGGTCGAAGCGTCGCAAGCGGAAGATTGATCGCATCGATGCCAACAAGTTGGCCCGCTTGGGGCGGGTGGATCCGCAGTCGTTGTACCCGATTCGGCATCGCAGTCGGGAAGTGCGCCAGGATCTGGTGGTGTTGCGAGCCCGAGACGCGTTGGTAACGGTACGGACGGAGTTGATCAACAGCACGCGAGGACTGGTGAAAAGTATGGGCACACGACTGCCGCGCTGTTCGAGTCCGAGTTTCGCAGAAAAGGTAAAGGATGCGATTCCGGTTGAGGTACGGGAAGCGCTGCTGCCCTTGGTGCAGTTGACCGAGGCGGTGAATAATTGCATTGCGAGATATGACCAGAAGATCGAAGAGCTGGGCCAGAAGAAGTATGGACACACGACATTGCTGCGACAAGTGAAGGGTGTGGGCCCAATCACCTCTCTGGCCTACGTGTTAACCCTGGAGGATCCGCAACGATTTGCCAGCAGTCGCGAAGTCGGGCCCTATCTGGGGCTGGTGCCGAAGCAGGAGGACTCGGGGGACAGTCAACCCCAGTTAGGAATCAGCAAGGCGGGAGACCGGATGTTACGACGATTGCTGGTAGGGAGTTCGCAATACCTGTTGGGAGCCTTCGGACCGGACAGCGACTTACGACGATACGGGCTGCGATTGTGTGAACGCGGGGGCAAGAATGGCAAGAAGCGAGCGGTGGTGGCGGTGGCACGAAAGCTGGCCGTCTTGCTCCATCATCTGTGGGTGACGGGGGACGTCTATGAGCCGCTACATCAAGCTAGGGCAGGAACCGGGACCGCACAAGCAGCGGCAGCATAAAGCCGGGCCCAACCATGTTCCCTAAAGTTAAAACGATGAAGAAGATACTTGGATGACGCGAAGGCCAATTCGTTATCAGAAGGGTTTGCAGCAACGACATCCACTCGCCTTGTTCGGGTGACTGCGGGTAATGGCCAGATCCCTGGAGATCGCTAATCAGATGGCAGCGCCCAACCAGCCAGGCCTTGTCCGTTGTGATGAGGCCTGGTTTGAGATCGAACCCCAACGTGCACCGGGCCCCAAGGGGCTCCTTGAGAGTGCGGATAGAAGCCGGGTAGGAGTGGTGGTCGCAAGCAAGACCTTGAGAAACGCATGGCTACGAAGCGCCGATCCAATACTTCCGGGAACGAACGGGAATGATCGAGGCAGACAGTTCGGAAGCATTGCGGAAGGCGTGCCAATACGAACTGAAAACCGAATCCACTAAGGAACGAAGCCCAACTGAACTGCGTTGCGCTTCGTTCCCAGCTCGAGCATGAAGTGACGTGGGGAGCTGTCAAGGGTCAAAATGAACGCCCCCTGTTCGGGGGGCGCCCTTGACAGCTCCCCACGTCACCACCGGAGCGTTATGCAGATGGAAAGCAATTAATAAGGAAGGCCGCCACGTCGACCTTGACTTTTATGACCTTCTCATAGAAGGCCATTACACTCAGAACCCCAGCGCCTGATCTGAGCCGCTTGTTTCAATTCTCCTGATTAGCGCGCGGACCACACTTTGCCAATGACCGGCATTCCAATATCCTCGTTGCCTCGACTTCTCTGGAAGGAATTTCATGACCTATTATCTTCCCATCATCCTGATGGTTCTGGGCACGACCGTCTATCACATCGCGCAGAAATCGGTTCCCACGCAAGTCAACCCGCTCTTCTCACTGACCATGAACTACGTCAGCGCGCTATTCGGAACAATCCTGCTCATTCCGCTTTACCCAGCCAGGGCTGCCGGCCAATGGTCGATCCAAGCCGTGAACTGGGCCAGTTGCGGAGTAGGCCTTTCGATTGTCGGGGTGGAACTGGCCGTTCTGCTCGCCTACCGCACAGGCTGGAAGATTAGCCTGGTGTCGGTAATCGGGAACACCGCGAGTGCGCTCCTTCTGGTGGGCATCGGTCTGGTTTTCTTCCACGAACATCTGTCGGCCAGAAATCTCGCGGGCGTAGCACTCTGTTTAGTAGGGCTGGCTCTCATCACTCAGCACTGAGTGCGGGATGCAAGGGCGCATTTCCGATGGCGGGGTGTGGCCGGGTGCCCCCAGGTTCGCGTCCGTTCTCTGGACGCTAACCTGGATCAGCCAACACTGCCCCGGCGATGGAAATTCTGCAAAAGGCGAAAACTGACCAATGTCCTTCATCTCTTTTGGGGCCACGAAATGGCAGAATCCTGTCAAGTCCCCCGGACCGCCCTTTTCTCCGCAAGAGCTTGATTTCACAGGGAAAATTTTGTCCGCCCACCTGTCCCTTTTAGCATATTTAATGTGATATACTATAACTATAGAGTAATAAAGGCGCAGCCCTCCGGGTTCGCGCCTTTTTTATTGCCTGCAAGAAAAGGGAGGTCAGGGAAGCGCGCGCAAGTCGTGCCTCCATCCAACGTGAGTACAAAGGAAACGTGCAGCAAAAGAGTCACGCATTCGTCGCCTCAGCGAACGGCCACCCAAACGAAAAGGAGAGTTGGCCGAGTTGGCCTTTGCTCTCAAGGCCACCACTCTGGGATTCAGCGTCTCCAAACCGTACGGCGATAGCGATCGCTACGATTTCATCGTGGATTCGGGCAAACGCATTGCGCGAGTCCAGGTGAAATCGGTGGGCAGTCTCCGCTACGGTGTGTATGCGATTACTCTACAACACGGCAGGGGGGGCCTCTTGGGTCCGTATACTCCCGCTGAAATCGACTTTCTGGCGGCCTACATATTTCCCGAGGATGCGTGGTTCATCTTTCCGGCGGAGGCATTCAACGAAAGGCGTGCCGTGCACATGTATCCCGCCGAGCGCGGTGAACACGGAATGTACGACCGCTTCCGCGAAGCCTGGTGCTTGCTGGCATGTGCCCGAGAAGGCTACTCGGGCATTGAGCCGATTGTGGAACGACGTTGCGGCAGAGAGCCAGGCACTAGCAATTCCCGGCGGGATTGTCCCTTGCGAAAGTGTCAGAAGCGCTGACCCCTCCTGCACAACCAGACCCGTCCCAGGTACAACTCCCTCAACTCCCCATGAGTTTGACTAATTCCGGCGTGGTCACGCACCGGTCGACAAAGCTGAACTCGCCTGTGTCTTTCACCTCGCGTGCTGCGTCGAGCAGACCGGTCATGGCGGCGCGATAGAGTGAGGTAGCCAGGCTGATGCGTTTGACCCCGGCTGCGGCTAGTTCACCTACAGAGAATGACTTTCCTTGAATGCCCACCATGAAGTTGACCGGCTTTGACACGGCCGCGCAGACTGCGCCCACTGCGGCCAGGTCAGGCAGGCCGGGCGCGAAAAGCACATCAGCTCCTGCTTTTTCGAAGGCCTGCAGGCGGCGGATGGTCTCGTTCAGGCTTGGCGCGGCGTACAGGAGATTGTGCGCTCGTGCAGTCAGGATGAAGGGAAACGGAAGGGCTCGAGCCGCCTGCGCAGCTGCCGCGATCCGTTCGACAGCCAGGCCAATATCGTAAAGGGGACTATTTGCGTTGCCAGTTGCGTCCTCGATCGTACATCCCACCAGTCCTGCCTCGGCTGCAAGCCGGATCGTTTCCGCTACGACTTCCGGCGCGTCGCCAAATCCCTTTTCCAGATCCGCCGAGACCGGCAAATCTGTCGCACTGACAATCAGACGTGCGTGCCCCAGCGCCTCATCTCGCGTCAGCCCGCCATCTCTTTTGCCAAGAGCACAGGCAGAGGCCGCGCTCGATGTCGCCAATGCCTGGAAGCCCAAGCCCGCGAGAATGCGGGCGGAGCCGATATCCCATGGATTTGGAATTACGAAGACACCCGGGCCATCGTGAAGAGCCCGAAAGCGCGTTGCCTTTTCGTTCTGTGTAAGCATCATCAAAATTACCCGGCGATCCGATCTCCAACTATGCTACTCGTCCTGTGCCCCAGGTTCGCGCCGCTTGTTGGCGCTAACCTGGGATCACTCCACGGTGAGGTGCATGGATGTCGGTTTCTGCCGTGTCCGGGCTTACAGTTCTGGTCGCGGATGCGTAGCAATCTCACAGCTTTAACTCCCACGTCTCCGACACCAGGTCGCCACGCCCCCAACTCTTGTGGGCTTCCTTTTTCACTAGCTGAAATCCGGCCTCCTGGTACAGATGCCGCGCCGCCTTCAGCTCGCTCTGCGTCCACAACATCATCTTTTTGTATCCAACCTGTCGGGCGAAGCGTACGCACTCCGCCACCAGGCGTCGGCCAATTCCTAGACCGCGTGCCGAGGGTTCTACCAACAGCAGGCGGAGCTTCGAAATCGTTCTCGATTTCTGCACCAGGAAGACGGATCCTACGATCTCGCCATCCTTCTCCGCGATCCAGCAGCGCTCCCGCTTCGGATCAAAATTCTGGATGAACTCGGCGGCGATTTCTGCGACCAGCGCCTCGAAGCCCTCGTCATACCCGTATTCCTGCGAATAGAGGACGCCATGCCGATGCACCACCCAACCCATGTCGCCGGGTTGATGTCGGCCGCAGGAGATACGTGTCCTTGCCGCGGTCCGAGCTAGTTCCATTTCCCAGGAGGTTCTCAACAACGTGCATGGCGTCCACTAACCGCTTGCGCTGCGGCTGAGAGAGCTTCGCGAGCATGCCGGCAACCTGCTCGTTGGAGCGTGCTTCGAGGGGGGCGAATACCCGCCGTCCCTTGGAAGTGAGCGTGAGCAGGCTCTGCCGGCCATCGGCCTTCGAAGGCTTGCGGACAATAAAGCCGCGGCTTTCGAATGCGCGCAACGTCCGGCTGAGATATCCAGGATCAAGCCCCAACTCACTGCAAAGTTCCCCCGCCGTCAATTGGCTGCGATGAGCCAGTTCATACAACACCCGCACCTCGGTAAGCGAGAATGGACTGCGCAACAACCCTTCTTGCAGCACACCGATCTGCCGGGTGTAAAAACGGTTGAAACTGCGAACTTGGCTCACCTCGGAGGTAGAAGAATGGGTCACAGGCGATGTCTCCCCTCCGGCAATTGTCAACTATATAGTTGACAAAAGCAACTATATAACTATTGGTCTTGGGAATGGACTTCGTGTTCCCGTTTCCCGTGCCGCTTTCGCTTTACCGAAGTCGACTAATGTTCCGGAAGGCCTTAGGAAGTCACGGCCGTCAGTTTCGCGGTAAACTACTGGGACGCCACGACAATATGTTTAGGAGGGATTCGCAATGCCAGTCAGACCCATTCCCGAAGGCTACCATTCCGTAACGCCATACCTCATCATCAAAGGGGCTTCCGCGGCAATTGACTTCTACAAGAAAGCGTTTGGCGCAACCGAACTGTTTCGCATGCCTGACCCTGGCGGCAAGGGCTTGGCCCATGCGGAAATCAAAATCGGTGATTCCCCCATTATGCTGGCGGATGAACAGCCGCAGATGTATCGCAGCCCGCAGTCGCTGGGCGGAACTCCAGTCAGCCTAATGATTTATGTAGAAGACGTAGACACGGTCTTTCCGCGTGCGGTCGCCGCCGGCGCGAAGGTCGTGAAACCGGTTCAGGACCAATTCTATGGCGACCGTTCGGGTACGCTGCACGATCCCTTCGGTCACGTCTGGACCATCTCGACCCACAAGAAAGACGTTTCTTCCGAAGAAATGATGGCCCACATGGGCAGCGCAAACTAACGCAACCGCACTCCGCAGAACTGGGGATGGCCGCGTGGTCGTCCCCTCGAGTGCGTATCGCACTACCCCTTTCACTTCATCGACAAAAAGGACGACAACTCAATGCTGCCATCGGGCAATCCCTTCCCAAACTTTTCCCTCCCCAATCAAGACAACAAAACAATCAGTCTCAGCGACTTCTCCGGCCACTGGCTGGTCCTCTATGCATATCCTAAGGACGATACGCCGGGGTGCACTATGCAGGGGAAGGCGTTCACGGCGAGTAAAGCCGATTTTGATACTGCGGGCATCAAGATTGTTGGGGTGAGTGCTGACGATGCGGCCTCGCACAAGAATTTCTGTACCAAGTTTGCGTTTACGATCGATCTGCTGGCCGACCCCAATGCCACCCTCATGAAGACACTCGGTATCGGGCAATCCGAGTGGAAGGGAATGAAGTTTTGGGATCGTACCACCTTCGTAGTTGATCCAACCGGGACGATTCGCAAGGTTTATGAAAAGGTTAATCCCGAAGGGCATGAGAAGGTGCTCCTTCAGGATATTCGGGTTCTGCAAGGAAAATAAAAAAACCTCGGGCGTTGTTCCCGGTTTCCACCTTGAGAAGCTGCAACGTTTTGCTCCTTCCACGCACTATCCCCATAGATAAGCAGCGACGCATGACACTTTCTGGACGTACGCGACTTCGTCATTGATTCGTGTACAGCAAAGTCAGGGGTAGGGTCCTGGGAATGCGAGGGGTATGAACCTTCCGGAGCTTGGAGTTGGTCTGACATGGCTTATGGGCCTGGAATCATTAGTGGAGGCGAACTCTCCGTTAATCGATGTGCTGGAGATCGAGCCGCAGGCATTTTGGCGGGGTGACCCCGGGAAAGCTCCGGCGATCGATCATGGGGCAGTGGTGAGTCTGCAAAGACGGCCGACTCCCAAATTGATTCACAGCGTAGGTCTCCCTGTGGGGGGCACGCATCCGCCACCTTCCGCGGGCCTCGAGATGTTGCGTAGTGTTGCTGTGCAACTCGATGCACCCTGGATCAGTGAACACTTGAGTTTCAATTGTGTGGGAGAAGAGTCCAGCACATGGCACACCGGTTTTCTGTTGCCGCCGCGTCAGACTCTGGCGGGAGTCGAGGCCGCGGTATCGTCCGTTCATGCGCTGGCGTCGCGGATGCCCGTGCCAGTTGCCATTGAAGGTGGCGTGAGCTACCTCCAGCCCCGCAGTGACGAATTGCCGGACGGCGAATTCGTAGCGCGAGTGGCCGAAGGCGCGGATTGCGGCATTCTGCTGGACCTGCAGAATGTCTGGACCAACCAGCACCACGGCCGCCAAAATGCGGGCGAGTATGTTGATCAACTTCCGCTCGAGCGCGTTTGGGAGGTGCACCTGGCGGCAGGTTCTAGTCACCGCAGCTATTGTCTGGATGCACATCCCGGACCTTCGCCGGCTGACTTATTCGCGCTTGCGTTGCACATCGTGCCGCGACTCCCGAATCTGAAGGCTTTAGTGTTTGAGATTTTTCCTGGTTCCGTGCCTAAACTGACTGCAGAACTGCTTCGTTCCCACTTGGAAGGGTTGCAACGGATTTGGGATCGGAAAGGGAGCAGTCACGATTCGCCCCCACAGAGGGTGAGCCGACAAGAGGAACCGTGTTCGGGACCGACCCCGCTGGAGTGGGAGAGTGCGCTGGCTGCGCTCACCGCCCATAAGAAGTGTTCGGGCAAGCTGGCGGACGAACTGCGTGCGGATCCGGGACTTGCGATTGTACGCGGGATGGTGGATCGATACCGCGGTTCGCTGATCGTTCGCACACTTCGGCTCTCCTCGCGCCTGATTATTCTGGAGCGCGGCCCGGGATATCTGGAACAGTTGCTGGCGGGGTTCTGGAAGGTTCATCCTCCCGAGGCATGTGCCGTCGATGAAGCCGAGGCATTTGCCGAATACCTGCAGAAGGAAAACCCGTACGTACCGTTTCTTCCCGAGGTTCTGGAGTACGATCGCGCCGTGATTGCGGTGGCCCTGCACGGCGGGGAGCGGTTGGTCCCGTTTCGCGCCGACCCGTTGCAGCTACTCAACGCGTTGGGTGCGGGGCGCCGACCGATGCAGATCGCCACTGGCCAGTTTGAGGTTCGCCTGACTCCGGAGCAAGTCGCAGCCGAGGCAGCCGCGCTGGCGCACGTGCAGATGATTCACTAGACGCCTGAAAGTCACATTGACTGCACGTCCAAGGGAATATGTTCGGCCGGTAGCGTCTTCCGAGAGCAGGTGGCGCGATTCGACCAGATTCTCATTGCTGACCATTGCTCAAAATATCTGCTGCGCGTGATGAAACGATTTCAACCGCGCTTGCACGATTCTCATCAGTAGGGGAATGAGGAAGTACTGGAGACCGGTCTCCTGATAAACGCTTTGGACCGTACTGCTTCACGAAAGATAATTCAAAGGCTCTGGGGTTATGCGGCCCGCCACAGGCGGGCCTATGCCCGTTCCGGCCCAATCCGTACAAAAATTAACGCACTCAACGCACGCAAATATTCCCTCCACAAGTGAGGTGGTTTTTCCCTCGTTTTCGCATTTCTGAATAGGGGGAGAAGCCCACACGCGTGGGCGCGCTCGCGCCGTGAACGTCTACGTGTCGTGCGACTTTCTTTGGACAACTAACAGGAGGAAGTGCATGCGACCGAGAATTCTAGCCGCCACTCTAGGTTTGCTCTGCTGTGCAGGGCTGGTAGCCAAACTCCACGCGAACTACCCGCGCAACCAGGGCCCCACGGTTCAAGTTTCTGTTCAAGCGGTCGACACGTCGGGCGGTACGCTCCACTACGTTTGGAAGTCGACCGACGGCAACCTCATCAGCGCTGATGCACCGACCGTTACCTGGACTCTGCCCGCCGGGCCGGGGCTGCACTTTGCCTATGTCCTGGTTTCCAACGGCCTGGGCGGGTACACGGAAAAGCGCATCGCGGTGAGCACCGATTCGATCGGCACCAGGCGTTCTGACGACGGCCAGGTTTTGCCCTACGTCGCCCCACCAGCACCGGCTCGCCAAGGGGATACTTATCGATCCTCAGCCGCGTGGGGCCTCACCTCCGTAGGCGGCCTCAACCATGACGTCCATGCTCCTGACGTCTCGGTCTACATCAAGGACAACGTCACCAATGCCACTTACCCACCCACCGGCCCGGTAAAGACGGATCTGCGGGGAGAGTATCTGATCCCCAACCTGCCTCCCGGAAACAACTACGACACGTATTGCCAGCCGCCCGGTACCAGCACGCCCAGTGTGTGTTCGGCAGGTTTCTTCGTGCTGGACCATCTGACCATGCCGAACGTAGCTACCTCCGACTATTTCAGCAGCTTCCCAGTTTTCGACTCCAGCGTTTCCGACGTCGTAAGCGGCAACGTCGCCCTGCAGGATGGCAGCCCGTGCGGAACTGTAAACGAGTTCTTCGGGGTGCACTCCACGGCTACGGCAACTCTGCTCGACGCCAATGGAACTCCGATGGGCACGCCCGTTCGCGCCAACGAACTGGGTGATTTCACGCTCATCTACTACTACACCGCGATGCCCGCCTCCGTTTCTGTACAGTGCGAAGGCGCGCCCGCGGTTGTGGTTCCTTTCACTCCGGAGGTCCAGAGCAACGAGGACTTCGGCACCACGGTCGTCCCCAACGTCAGTGCGCCGCAGGTGCAGTCAATGACTGCGACTCTGAACGGATCCACCATCGCGACGGCAGATTTTCAAACGCCGCCGCCGTCGCTACCCTCCGACATCATCTCTCGCGCCGACGATTTCCTCGCAGAAAAGGGCCTCGACACTCGTCTGGGAGCCTGCCAGTACTACAAGGCCATCGGTGCGGTGAAGGGTTGTGACGCAACCGGCAACCTGATCGCACCCATCACCTTTGATGACTGGAAGCGCGCCGTGAAGTTCGGCCCGTACGCCAAGCGCGGAGTTCCGACTTTCGCGGCCGCCTACATTAACAAGGTCGACCTGAATCTCGCCCGCGTGCACCAGTCGATCTCTTACGGTCCGAACCAGACCGCGGCGGTGGTTTGCAATCACCTCGGTCCTCCGGACTTTTTCAATCCTCCCCAATCCGAAGTTGACACGGCCGTGGACAACGCCCTCCGCAACAAAAACCTGGTGGCTTGCGTCGCCATGGACTACATGGTCAGCCCCGGCGTGAACAACAACCAGCCGTTCATTCGCTTCCTGATCTTCGGTCCCAGCGGCCAACTGCTGCCTTCCATCAATCTGGATGGACGGCGGGAGAAGTTCGTGCCCGGAACCTGCGTGGTGTGCCACGGAGGAGATCACTACGCCGGAAAGTTTCCGGAAGATGGCAGCGGAGCCGCCGACGTAGGCGGTCACTTCCTGCCCTACGACGTGGGGAACTTCGAGTTCTCCAGCAAGCTTGGCTTGCGCCAGAAGGACCAGGAGCAGCTGATTTATTACCTCAACCAGAACGTACTAAATGCGGGTCCGACCCAGGCGGAGAGAGATCTCATCGCCGGCTGGTACGCGAATCAACCGGGTTTCCGGAAAGTTCTGAACAAAACTTACATTGACCCGAGCTGGCCCGGGCAGGGAACGGCTGCCTACACTTTCTACCAAGGCACCTACGCGCGCAGTTGTCGCACCTGCCACGTTGCCATGGTCGAAGGCTACAACTTTGATCACTACCAGAACATCACGCCGGCGGGCCCTTCTACCGCGCCGATCGTCCCGAAGTTGACATTGGCATCACCACTTGCGGGGGAACTCAGGACACCTTCCGCAATCACTCGATGGCCAATTCCTTGGTCACCTTCAACCGTTTCTGGCTGAGCAACGATCCTGTGGCCAACACTGCGGGTGAGCCCAATCAGGTGGATGAGCTGAACCAGTTCCTGCTCATTCCGGGCCAGGTGGATCCTTGCGTCGCGGGAAAGATTCCGTAGCACAAAAGTGTACTGACTGGCAGGTTACAAAAACTAAACGGGATGTCAGGGCGATCGCCTGACATCCCGCTTTTTAGGTCGTGACGACCCTGGTGGAACGAAATGAAAACGCCTGCCTCGTTGGAACCCTAGTTCTCCATCACGCTACCAGCCTTCTTGGTAGCGACGGAGTCCCGTTGTTTTCTCAGTTCGCGGGCGATATCGCCCAGGGGCCTTTCCACCCGGGTGAGTCGCAAATTCCCACAAAGGACGCTCGCCGTGTGCGGAAGGATTGGAGTTAGTTCCCAGAATCGACTGCTCTGCGGTCATCTCATGCTGCGAGGCATGCTGGGGATGATCCGGAATGGTACATGGGAGAAACTTCACTGGAAATGGCTGAGGCTGTTTGACCGAATGCCGCTGTCGCAGCCAGAATGCACACCACCAACAATAGGGTCTTCATCGCAAGGGTCTCCGCGGAGGAATCTGTAGCCGTTGCCAGCTACGCCTAAACGCATTGCCGTTTCGGCGCATGTTAGCGTTCGGCTCCCGTTCCGCCAGCCGGGAACAGTGCAAGCTCCGTACCATCTCTGTAATGCTAAGCCGTTGATTCGGGGATGGTTACCAGGGTATCCAGCGCAATTGTTTGCACAATTGTGGAGTGCGGAGTGCTTGACGCGCCCTCAAGCGACATTCCGTCAATGATCGGGACGCTCCGGATTGACGCCGAACATCCTTATATCGGGCCGTTGATCCGGATTCGCCGTTCTGGAAAAGATGGTCCAGAGCTCTCTCTGGATTCTTCGGCGCGCTCCGGTGGCACGACCACTTCTACGCGAGTGCCGCTTCCTTCCGAAGTGATATCCAACATCCCACCGATTTCGCGCACCCGCTCGCGCATACCGGCGAGACCAACGCCCGCGCCCAAGTTGGTCGTACGAAATTCGTCCAGCAATTTCTTCGGGATGCCCTTACCGTAGTCTTCGATGGTGAGCGTGATTGCGCCCTTGCGATGCACGCGAATTTCTGCGCGCGAACTTCCCGAGTGCCGGTGTATGTTTCCCAGGCATTCTTGCAGCACCCGAAACAGCACCAGTTCCACCTCGGGCGCAAGACGGCCCAGCTTGGGATCCACGTCGAGTTTGACAGCGATCTTGCTGCGTTCCGCGAAGCCCTCGACATACCAACGCGCAGCCGAGGCAAATCCGGCTTCATCGAGTAGAGGAGGATGCAACAGATACGACAGGGTGCGGGTTTCGGCCGCGCCTTGTTTCACCATCTCGAGCGATTCCGCCAGGATTGCGTCCCGTTTCGCCGGAGCCAGGTTGGTGTTCTGCAGCAAGTCGAGATTCATGGACAGGCTAACGAAATATTGTCCGATGCTGTCATGCAATTCGCGGGCAACTTTACGGCGTTCCGCGTCCTGCAATTGCAGTACTCGGGCACTCAATCGGCGCACCGCGGCTTCGGCTTCCTTGCGATGGCTGAGTTCGATGTTCAAACGCCGGAAGTCCATGGCGAGAATCAGAAGAACAGTGCCGAAGGCAGCTGCCAGAACGGTGCGGACCCGCTCAAACGTGCGGACGGAGTGCGAGCGGCGTTCTGCCAGCAGCCGATCCTCCTCGCTATTCATTTCATCGAGTTGGTCACTGATCTGCTGCGTCAAGCGCCGCCCGACGCTGGTGATTTCGATCTGACGCCCCTGTGCGTGAGGGTTGGATTTGCGCAGGGCAACGGATTCGTCGAGTAGAGCCAACCGCTCGGCCAGCAAGGGCTCGAGCGCGCGCCCGCGTTCGCTTTGCAAGCTGTTGTCGATGGTCAGGGAGCGGAGATGGTCGAGGGCCCCGGTCAGGCCTGTTTTCGCGTTGTCGAGTAAAGCCAGCGCTTCATCGTTACCGGTGAGGACGTAGTCCAGACGGGCGGCTTGGGCCTGAAACATCCGGGTACGAAGCCGCGCAAGAGTGGTTTGTACCTCGTGGGTGTGGGCAACCAGCTTCTCGCTGTCAGCGAATAGTACGGTAGCGCGGTCGGCCGCGAATGCCAGGATCAGTAGCAGAGCAATCGCCAGCCCGAAGACAACCTTCCCAAAACGCCCTGAGAGAAACGGCAATGAGTTTAGCACTCCCGCTAGTTTCTTTCGTTTGTCTCGTTCCGGCATGTTCGCAGTTCAAGCCCTTGGCCTTGAACTCAGGCGTGGTCGACCGGGACATGCACAATATTGTTTTTGACCGCGTACAGGACCAGCTCGCTGACGGAGTGAATATCGAGCTTCCGCATGAGGTTCGAGCGATGCGTCTCGGCTGTCTTCACGCTTAAGCCAAGAGCGACCGCGACTTCTTTTGTGCTCTTGCCTTCCGCCAGCAACTGCACAACTTCGCGCTCCCGCCCAGTGAGAATTTCTTTTGATAAGGGTCGCGCTGCCCCGCCATTGAGATAGGTACCAAGAACCATTTCCGCGACTTTTGATGTGAAGAATGTCTTGCGGCCAGCGAGCGCCTCGAGCGCGGAAACCAGGTCCCGACCAGCGTCGGTCTTGAGCAGGTAGCCCCGGGCTCCAGCGGTTAGCACATCGCGAACAATTTGTTCCGATTCGTGCATGGTAAGAATCAGGACCTTCACCTTGGGATCGCCCTGAACAATCTGCCGGGTTGCGTCCAGACCGTTCAGGTGTGGCATTCCGATATCAATGACCACGATGTCAGGGTGCAGTTGGCTGGCCATCTGCACCGCTTGTCGTCCGTCGGATGCCTCTCCGCATACCTCGAAGTTGGGACAGGACTGAACAATCGTGCGAATTCCATGACGAACAATCTCGTGGTCGTCAGCAACTAACACTCGAATGGGTTTCATAGCGACACCTCTCTCTATGGATTGAATCTTCCGACAAACCGACGATAGAAATTCAGCTTTCCTCGTCGGACGTAAAGAACTCGCGATGCTCGCTCAACGCCTGTACCGCGGCGAGCAAGCGGGACCCCACCTGTGATTTCACGATGTACCCGTGCGCCCCGGCTGATTGCGCCGCCTGCAGCATGTGTCGTGAATCATGATCGGTCACAATCAAGACCTGCACACTCGGCAACAGACGCCGAATTTCGCGGGTTAGCGTGAGACCGTTCATCTTCGGCATCCCAATGTCGACCACCGCGATGTCTGGGTGAAAGCGTTTCGCCTGGGCTAGCCCTTGTTCGCCGTCTGCCGCCTCGCCGATGACCTCCCAGTCGTCACGAGTCTCGAGCATAGTCCGGAGTCCCGAACGAACGTAAGGAAAGTCGTCCACCAGAAGGATCCGGGTTGCATTTTTCATAAATCCAATCCCGCACGGGGGTTGGCTCGATAGAATTCTTGGTGACCCCGCCTAGACACCGGGCTGCGAAGTATGGTCACACGCCCATTTACTCACTCACAATACAGTGTTCCCTGTACAGCGAAGCGGGCTTCACCTGTCGCGAGGAGGGAGCATCATCCGCCCCAACTCTAGTCCGGCAGTTTCACGGCCCGGATCGCGCCGGTAAGCCGTATTTTCTCCAAAAAGGGACGCAACCTCTTCATCGCAGCATCCACACTGATGCCATACTTCGCGCGCAGGGCTTCGGGCTTGCCGTGCTCGATGAACTGGTCCGGCCAACCGATCCGGACGACTGGCGTGTGCAATCCCAAGCCGTTCAATTCCTCGAGGACCGCGCTGCCGAATCCACCCTTCAGTACGTGATCTTCGAGCGTGACGATTACATCGACGCTACGCGCGTAAAACTCCAGCATGGCCACATCAACCGGCTTGGTGAAGCGCGCATTGATCACCGCACTGGAGATTCCTTCCCCTTCCAATCTCGCTGCGATTTCCTGACCCATCGGCACCAGTGCGCCCAAGGCAAAGATGGCGACCCGATCGTTTTCTCCGTGTTGCAAAAGCTCTGCTTGCCCGATGGCAAGGGTTCGTGGAACGTCCTTCACCGGAGTTCCTGGCCCAACTCCGCGCGGATACCGCACTGCAATCGGTCCGTCATGTTGCATGGCGGTGAAGAGCATATCGGCGAGCTCGTCCTCATCCTTCGGAACCATGTGCACGATATTCGGAATACCTCGCAGGTAGCTGATGTCGAACAGACCGTGATGCGTCGGACCGTCGTCGCCCGAAAGACTGCCCCGGTCCATGCAGAACACGACCGGCAGGTTCTGCAGGCAGACGTCATGCACGATCGGATCGAACGACCGTTGCAGAAACGTTGAGTAGATCGCGCAGAACGGTTTGAAGCCCTTGGTCGCGAGCCCGGCCGCAAAAATCACCGCGTGTTCTTCGGCGATGCCCACATCGAAATATTTATCCGGATGAAGCGGCTGAAAGCGATCGAGCGCCGTACCGTTCGGCATGGCACCGGTGATCGCGACCACTTTGTCATTCATGTTTGCCAGCTTGACTAGGGTGTCGGCGAACACCTCAGAGTAGGTGCGCTGCCCGAGAGCCTTGGTCTCTCCCGTCTCCGGATCGTAAGGGCCGAGGCCGTGAAATTTTTTCTGCTTTTGCAGGGCGGGCTCAAAGCCTTTCCCTTTTTGAGTCAATACATGCAGCAGAACTGGCCGCTTCTGGGTCTTGAGGAACTCGAACGTCTTGATCAGCGTTCCGATATCGTGCCCGTCGATTGGCCCGTAATACTTGAGACCCAGCTCTTCGAAAATCACGCTTGGCCAGAAGATACTCTTGGCGGCCTCCTCAGCTTTGCGCGCCATATGCAGCGCAGTCTTGCCACCGACTTTCTCAACGAACCAGCCAGCCTGCTCGTGCAGATAGTCAAAGCGCGGGTTCGTGACGATCGTATTCAGGTAGCTCGCGATCGCCCCAACGTTCTTGTCGATCGACCATTCGTTGTCGTTCAGCACCACGATCATTCGGCGCGTGTGGTGGGCGATGTTGTTCAGGGCTTCGTACGTGATTCCACAGGTGAAGGCCGCGTCGCCCGCGAGCGCGACGACGTGTTCCTGTCCACCTGTGCGATCGCGTGCCACCGCCATCCCCAGGGCGGCCGAAAGTGCGGTCCCTGCGTGCCCGGCGCCGTAGCAATCGTGTGGACTCTCGCTGCGCAACATGAAGCCATTCAAGCCGCCCGGTGTGCGGATACTGTGAAACTGCTCACGACGTCCGGTGAGCAACTTGTGCACGTAGGCCTGGTGGCTCACGTCGAACACGAAATGATCCTTGGGTGTTTCGAAGACGTAGTGCATGGCGAGCGTCAGCTCCACCACGCCCAGGTTCGGCCCAAGGTGGCCCCCGTTCTTGGACAGAACGGTAATCAGCTCTTCGCGAATCTCATCCGCAAGAAGTTGCAGTTGTGCGAGCGAAAGGTGTTTTACATCGAGTGGGGAATTGATGCTGTCAAGGAGTCGCGCCATAGGGTTGAATGGTTGGAACGTAGTGCTTAGATGATATGCGGCCCACGAAGGATGCCGAGTGCCCAGCCATTCTGCAGCGTACAAGTTATAGGCAACAAAGAGGCTACGAGCTGCAAGCCGCGCGGCGAGCGGAATTCGTCATGACGAGGTTAATTCGAAGCGCAAAGCTCCCAGTTGGAGGTCAGGCGTCAGCGCGAGGCAGTTCCTTTCGGTATACTGATACTCGTATGCCGGTTCTGGAAAACATCAAGGCGATCGCCAAAGGCATGAGCATTACCTTTCGGGAGATGTTTCAGCCCACGCAGGTTGAAAACTATCCGGATGGTCCCGGCCCGCTGAAAGGCGCCCGCTTCCAGGAGCGTTTCCGTGGCATGCACGTCCTGCAGCGCGACGAAAACGGCCTGGAGAAATGCGTGGCGTGTTTTCTATGTGCGGCGGCGTGCCCTTCGAATTGCATTTACATCGAGGCCGCGGAAAATACCGAGACGAATCGCGTGAGCGGTGCAGAGCGCTATGCCAAGGTATACAACATCGACTACAATCGATGTATCTTTTGTGGGTATTGCGTGGAAGCTTGTCCGACTGACGCCATCACACACGGTCACGGTTTTGAGCTCGCTTCCTTCAACGCAACGGGCTTGATCTATCGCAAAGAGCAGATGCTGGCGGCGGCGCCCGCGCATATGGGAGCCAACGCGGTGTTCAACAGCGCGGATGTAGCTGGGGGCGCTCCGGCGTTGCCCATCCAGGGGAGCTAACGAGTTCAAGATTTCTGGTCTCATCTTTAACGCCGGTCCTCGTGAGGGCCGGCGTTTGTGTATTGGCTGACGGCTCGCTAGTCGTTGGCGATTGGCGCAACAACGCTGAGATTTTCAACAACCGTGACTCAATCTTGTGATCTCGCTAACGGCCAACTACGTAAGTGCTAACGACGGATGTCCAACTTTCTCCAAATCGTGAAGGATCGCGTCGTCGTCTACGACGGCGCCATGGGGACGAACATCCAGCTCCGCAACCCCACCCTGGACGATTATTGGGGAAAGGAGAACTGTAGCGAAGTCCTGGTGTTGAGCCGTCCCGACATCATTCGGGATATTCACGCCTCTTTCTTTGAAGTGGGATGCGACATCGTCGAGACCAACACGTTCGGCGGCACGCGCACGGTGTTGGGCGAGTTCGATCTGAAGGATCGGGTAGCGGAGATCAACATCACCGCAGCAAAACTCGCAAGAGAGGTGGCGCAGCAGTTTTCCACAAAGGACAAGCCCTGCTTCGTCGCGGGATCGCTAGGCCCGACCACTAAGCTTCCGTCGCTCGGACACATCGGGTTCGATGAAATGGCGGCAGCCTACGAGGAACAGACAACTGCTTTGATCGAAGGCGGTGTCGATGTACTTCTGATAGAAACCGCACAGGATCTCCTACAGGCAAAAGTGGCGACCGTGGGTGTGCTGGAAGCGATGCGTAAATCTGGTAAGCGGCTGCCGGTTACCGTCCAGGTGACGCTCCAGGAATCGGGCACGATGCTGCTGGGCACGGAAATCAGCGCAGCGTTAACAGCGCTGGAACTCTTCGACGTCGATGTGATCGGCATCAACTGTGCCACTGGACCGAAGGAGATGAACGACGCGGTTCGCTACCTGGGGCTGAATTCGACCAAGCACATTTCGGTCCTTCCCAATGCCGGCCTTCCAATCAATGAGGGTGGACATGCGGTCTACAAGCTCAGCCCGGAAGAACTGGCGCAATATCACAAGCATTTTGTACAGGACTTCGGTGTGCGCATCGTGGGCGGCTGCTGCGGCACCAAGCCCGAGCATTTGAAGGCGGTCGTAGATGCGGTTTCGAATGTGGAGCCCGCCTCGCGCGATGTGAAGCCGGTGGGCGCGGCTTCCAGCGCCTACACGTCTGTCCCTCTTGACCTTGAGCCGAAGCCCTTGATCGTGGCCGAGGAGATGAACACCACCACGCGCGTGGAGCATTTCCGCAACCTGGTGCGTGGCAAGAAGTATGACGAGATCCTGGCGCTCGCGAAAAAGCTCGTGAACGAGGGCTCGCACATGCTGGATTTGTGCTGCGCGATCGTGGGCGAGGACGAAAAAGGTTACATCACGTCGATTCTGGAGCGAGTCGCGACCCGTGTACCTGCTCCCATTCTGGTTGATTCCACCGAGGCCGACGTGGTGGAAGAAGCGCTCAAGCGAATTCCGGGGAAGGCGATCATCAATTCGATCAATCTTGAAGATGGCGAGAAGCGTACTTCGCTCGTGCTGCCTATGGCAAAGCGCTATGGCGCGGCGGTGATTGCTCTCACCATCGACGAAGATGGCATGGCGCTTACCGCCGATAAGAAAGTTGCCATCGCCAAACGGATCTATGAACTGGCCACCAAGAAGTACGGGATTCGCGGCGTAGACCTGATTTTTGACGCGCTGACCCTGCCGATTTCAACCGGTCAGGAAGAATACCGCTCGGCGGGCATGGAGACGATCGAAGCGGTCCGGCGTATTAAACAAGAACTGCCGGACGTGAAGACCATTCTCGGCGTCAGCAACATTTCCTTCGGGCTCGATGCTTACCCGCGGCGCGTGCTGAACAGCGTCTTCATGCACGAGGCGGTCGACAACGGCCTGGATATGGCTATTGTCAACTACACCAAAATCTACCCGCTATACAAGATTCCTCAAGAAGAAGTTGAACTGGCGCGCAAGCTCATTCACCGCGACGCTTCGAACGGGGACCCGCTCCAGGTTTACATGAATCACTTCGCCGGGTCGAAAGGGAAAGCACAAGCCTCGACCACGGCCCACGTGGAAACCCTGTCCGTGGAAGACAAGCTGAAGTTCGCCATCATCAACGGGGAGAAGTCGGTGGGTGACGGGGTGCACAAGCAATCCCTGGAACAGTTGCTGGAGGTCGCGCTCGAGCAATACTCGCCACTCGACATCATCAACACTGTGCTGCTCGACGGGATGCGGACGGTGGGTGAGTTGTTCGGCGCTCGCAAGATGCAGTTGCCCTCGGTGCTCGATTCAGCCGGCGTAATGAAGCAAGCCGTGGCCTATCTCGAACCGAAGATGGAGAAAGCGGCTGGCTCACAGAAGGGAACGATCGTGTTGGCGACCGTGAAGGGCGACGTGCACGACATCGGCAAGAATCTGGTCGACATCATTCTCTCCAACAACGGATACAAAGTAGTCAATCTCGGCATCAAGCAGCCGGGCGATTCGATCATCAAGGCAGCGCAGGAACATCAGGCGGATGCGATCGGACTCAGCGGCTTGCTGGTGAAGTCGACGCTCGAGATGAAGTACGTGATCCAGGATCTGGAGCGGCAGAGTCTGGAATATCCCGTCATCTGTGGTGGGGCGGCCTTGACGCGCAAGTATGTGGAAGATGATTTGCGGCGCGAATATGCAAATGCGGTGTTCTACGCCGACGACGCGTTCGCGGGACTGCACATCATGGAAGATCTGATTGCTGCGGACGGACAGCGCGACGCGCGCCTGACAGAAGGGAAGACGGTGAAGGAGTATGCCAAGGCAGCTGCCGTCGACGAAGAAACCGGCCCCGTATTTGCGGAACGCAGCGCGGTGGTGGGAGACACTCCTGATATTCCGATACCACCTTTTTGGGGGGTGGAGGTAAAAAAGGATTTCGATTTGCGCGATCTGTTCCCGTATATCAACGAGACCGCGCTGTTCAAGAATCAGTGGCAGCTGAAAACGGCTTCTCAGGAAGATTATTTGCGGCTGGTGGCTGAGAAGTTTCGGCCCATCAAACAACAACTTGAGGAAGAGATTATTGCGAGTGGATTGTTTGAGCCTAAAGTCGTATACGGATATTTTCCCGCTCAGGGGGATGGAAACGACATCGTGGTCTACGAGCCGCCGACCAACCCCTTAAACCACCAAGGACACGAGGGGACACGAAGCAAGGAACTGCTGAGGTTCACTTTTCCGCGCCAGCGGGAAGGACGGAAGTTGTGTATCTCGGATTTCTTTGCGCCCAAGGCGTCCGGGAGGATGGATGTGCTCGGGTTGTCGCTCGTCACCATCGGGGCGAAAGCGTCGGTCGAGACACAGCGCTTGTTTGAGGGAGGGGAGTATACCAAGTATCTCTACTTGCACGGGCTTAGCGTCGAAACGGCGGAAGCGCTGGCGGAGTATCACCATCGGTCGATGCGGCAGGAGTTGGGCATCGCCGGCGAAGACTCGCCTCATATTCGCGATTTGTTCCATCAGAAATACCGGGGCTCTCGCTACTCGTTCGGATACCCAGCCTGTCCGAACCTGGAGGACCAGACGAAGCTCTTTGCACTGCTGCATCCCGAAGAAAACGTAGGCGTGCGCTTAACCAGCGGATTCTTGCTGGAACCGGAGCAATCGACCTCGGCCATCGTTGTGCACCATCCGGCGGCGAAATACTTCGTGGTATAAAACGCAACTTTTGTGCAGTTTTGACAATCTACTTACCAAAAATGCTTGACGCGTTCCCGCCGATGTCGGGGATAATAGAGAGCACCATTTGGATGACGACTTGGCGTTCACCTTTTCACCGTTTTTGACGAAACCTTTTTTGCAACGTTTGGGTTAATAAGCCGTAGCACCAGCTTCCCGCTTCGTCGTTTCGCGCTCGTGGGAACTCCCCACTGAGGTACGAGAATATGGCGAATGACTCAACACTGTTCATGAGGGTTCTGAAGCATCCCGCTGGGCGATACGTTGTGGCGGTGTTGGTCACCGCCGTCGCTCTGGCCGCTGCTAACGTCCTTGCCTCGCTTTTTGGCGATGCTTTGCCGTACGCCGCCATTTTTCCGGCAATTGCGATCGCGGCCTGGTATTGCGGCCTTGGCCCAACCATTTTGGCCACGGTTGTGGCCGTCGCAGCGGTCAAGTACTGGTTCCTGCCTCCCGTCCATACGCTCAGTATCATGACGGCGCGGCAGGCGCTGGACGTGATTGTGTTGGTCCTCGCTGCAGGCATCATCGCGGTCCTCGGTGAGGCGCGCCGCCGTGAAAATCATGTCCTGCGTTGCGCACAGGGAGATCTGGAAGAGCAAGTCAAACAGCGCACCGTGGAATTGGACGTCGCCAATGAAGGTCTGCGCGAGCTTACGGCGCGCCTGATGCAGTTGCAGGACGACGAGAGACGCCGGATTGCCCGCGAACTGCACGATAGTGTCGGTCAGACACTGGCGGCGCTGTCCATGAATTTGACCGCGATCGAGGGCGACATCAAGCGTCTCAGCCAGACCACCAAGACTATCGCCGATAGTTCCTCCCTGGTACAGGAATTGAATAAGGAAGTGCGCACGATTTCTCACCTGCTGCATCCGCCTTTGCTCGATGAAGCCGGCCTGGTCTCAGCCTTGCGTTGGTACACCGACGGATTTACGCAACGCAGCCAAATCGCAGTCGAGTTGGAGATTAGTGAGGACTTCGGACGTCTCTCGCGCGAGCTCGAAACCGGGATTTTTCGCACCGTGCAGGAGTGTCTGACCAACATTCATCGACACTCCGGCAGTCCGACGGCAAGAATATGCCTCACGCGTTTTGATCACGAGGTGCGCCTGCAAGTGAAGGATCAGGGTGTGGGACTTTCGGGCGAGCAATTGGATCAGATGGCGTTGTCGGCGACGCCCGGCGTAGGAATTCGTGGCATGCGTGAACGACTGCGGCAACTGGGCGGCTCTCTGGAAATCGAGTGTAATGGTGGCGGCACAATCGTCGAAGCGCGCTTGCCGATTGCTGTTTCCTCACCTGCGGCTGCGTAGTCTTCAACCCACGGTCATCGAGCATACCCACCATCTGTTAACCTGGAAGTTAACCTCTGCAACCGGTTCCACGACCCTCATCTATACACAACCACCTACCATTTTCTTTCATCGAAGAACCACCTCTCGGCCGAGACAAATCCACGGATGCCAGTACGCGATCCAGGAGATCGAAAAGATGCAGAGCCAAGGGGCGGTGGGGGCGGTTCGCGCAATGGCTTGCGCTGCACCCGACGCCCTACAACCGCTCCCCTCCTTCTTTCTGATCGGCCCTCCACGGACCGGCACGAGTTGGCTACACGAAGTCCTGGGCAGGCACACCCTGCTGCCCAGTGCCACCAAAGAAACCCGCTTCTTCGACATTCATTTTCACCGCGGGCTGAAATGGTATCGAGCGCACTACCGAAGACGCTTCGGCCATCGGATGATGGGCGAAGTTGCGCCCACATATTTCTGCTTCGCAGAAAGCCCGCGAGCGCATCGTTCAGATGGTTCCGACGGCGCGTATTGTATGCATCTTTCGCCATCCGATTGATCGTGTGATCTCTCTGTATCGCGTGAAACGCGCGTACGGCATGATTCCGTGGAGCTTCGAAGAGGCGCTGGTGCGCGATCCGGAGTTGATGGAGTCGAGCCGCTATGCCAGCCATCTCAAAACGTGGCAGAAAGCAGTGGGCAAGGATCGTGTGTTGGCCACAGTGTACGACGATCTTCGACAAGATCCCCAAGCCTTCGTCGACTCTGTAGCAGACTTCATCGGAGTGCCGCGCTTTACGCTAGCTCCGTCGGAGATCCACCGCGTTCACGGATCCGAGAGCATGACCCACCCGCGCAACTACTACCGCACTCGTGGGGCGACATTTATGGCGAATTGGTGCAAGGCGCGACGGCTTGACCGGGTGGTCACCGCTATCAAGAGTTCGCCCCTGATTAAGCTGTTCCTGGGCGGTGGTCCGCCATTTGCGCAGATCGCGCCCGAGACTACGCAGAAGTTGTACGAATTGTTTCGGCCCGAGATCGAAGCACTCGAGGTCATGCTCAATCGGGACTTTTCCGCATGGAAAGGGGATCCCGTGTGCGCTGCCTCTGTTCCCGACGAAAGGGTTTCATAGAAGGCGAATCCGTCCACCCCGATCACTTTCCGTTCAGCCAGTCGGCGTACGCCTGGAACGAATAGGAACGTCCCATGAAGTCGTGCACCAGGTCGGCGGCCGGTTTCGTTCCGCTGGCGGCAAGCACGGTCTGGCGGTATTTCGCAGACAGTTTAGGATCGACCATCCCAGCCTGCTTGAACTCAGTAAACAAGTCTTTTGCGATCACCAGCGACCACATATAGGTGTAGTACACCGCGGAATAGCCGTTCAGATGATCGAAGGCGGTCTCCATGTGGGTGCCTTCCAACTGATGGAAGGGAGTGTAGCGCTCGCGCAACTCGCCGGCCAGCTTGGTCGAATCAAGTCCCTCCGGATCGCGGTTGTAGAGATTGAGGCTGAGAGCGGCGTAAAACATCTGCTGCCGGACCATGAGGGCGCGATCAAAATCATCGGCGGCTCGTGCTTTCTCGGCCAGAGCGGCGGGTATGGGTTCGTTGCTTTTATAGTGTCGTGCAAATGTGGCCAGAGTGGCGGGATCGCGCGCCCACTCTTCAAACATCTGCGAGGGCGCTTCCACGAAATCCTGCTCCAAGTCGCCGGTTGCCCACTTTGTGTTGCCGTGGAAAATTCCGTGCAGCAGGTGTCCGTATTCGTGGAAGAAGGTAACGACGTCGGCGAGTTCCATCAGCCCCGGCTCACTGCCCGCCGGTTGTGGAAAGTTGCACACCAGCACATATTCCGGAAGCCGCTCGCCCTGCTTCCCGGTCGTGAGATTGAAGGTCGCATAATGCTTGTACTTGTTGGCGCGCGGAAACATATCGAAATAGATCCGGCCAATTCGATTCGGGCCGTCGTAGACGTCGTAAACCTGCACATCGGGATGCCACACCTTGGCATCGGTGACGGGCTTGTAAGTGATGGAGTACATCCGGCTGGTAAGGTCGAGAATGCCCTGCTTCACGCGGGAGTATTCAAGGTACGGACGAACGGCTTGCGTATCGAAGCCATATTTCTCGATCTTGGCGCCATGTTCGAGATGCAGCCACTCCCATGGGTTAATCACCGTGGCATTCGGATCCGTGTGCTTCTTGTAAGCCAGGAGTTCCTGATAATCGCGTCTGGACCCTTCCTGCGTGGCGGCGGCAATCTTGTCGATGAAGTCGGCCGCATTCTGCTTGGTTGCGACCATCTTGTCCTCGGTGATGTAGGCGGCCCAGTCGGGATAACCGAGAAGCTTGGCTAGTTCGTTGCGTTTGGTAAGTAACCGGTGCAACACCTCTACATTCTTTGGATACGCTCGCTGGTTATAGAGAATGTAAAACGACTTGCGGGCATCGTCGCTGGTGCCATACGTCATGAAGGGGACGTAGTCGGTATTGTCAGTAGTGAGGGTTACTTTGCCGGAGGCGTCGGGCGCGTGAGCACGCTTGTAGTCCTCAGGCAAGCCCTCGAGTTCAGACGGATTAAGGCTGACCTTGCGCACGTCGGCGGCGATGTTCTCGTCGAACTCCTGGCCGATTTTTATGAGCTCATCCTGTAATTGGCGAATTTTGCCTCGCGTGGCTTCGTCCCGGTCCACGCCGGCGCGATGGTAGTCGCGCACGGTGGTGCGCAGGTAATAGCGAGCGGCGGGATCGAGTTGCGCATCTTTCAATGAGGCCAGGACGCTGTAGACGGCGGGATCGAGCGTGATGTTCGTGATCAGGCTTACTGCTTCCTGTTCGCATTTCTGGGCGGCATCACGGAAAGCCTTGTCCGGGTGGACTTGCTCAGCGAGTCCGGCGCGGGCTTGAGCATCGCTGACCGTCATTACCGCGGTATCGAGGGCCTGGAGGGTTGCGTAGGGATCGCGGGATCCCTTGACTGCCTTCCACTGCTCGAGTTGATGGCGTGTGGACTCAAGGTCAGCATGGCAGGAGACTGAGAAGGCTTCCTGCGTACCCGCCAGGAGTGCAGAACCGTTTTGAGCCCATGCGTGGCCGATCAAACTCAACAGCAATATGACCCATTGGAGGCGTCGTAAGATCATCAAAATTTCCTCTTTGAGCAATGGTGCAGAATGATAGTTCGGGGCAATTGGCCGGTATCACATGGTACAGAATACGGCGCCACTAACGTTGGACGTTGACGGAGCGCTAAGGTGAGGCGAGCTTATTAAGCTCCGGCGGGCGCTGCGTACCGACAAGCGAGGACGCCCGTGGCTCCAACGAGACATAATGATCTCACTTCTCCATGGTGGAGGCCCAATTCAGCATCACTGAGAGCGGGGCGGCATTTGCATCGTCCACTTTGGTGGCGATCAGGAATCTTTGCCCGTCCGCCCTTACATCGTAGGAGAAGACATCCTCGTTGGAGATCGGCTGACGGCGATGGGTCTGGAACAAGGCGGCTGGCGTGCCGGCGGCAAAGGTGGCATCCGCCGTTACGGTGACGGACATCATTTTTCCATCACCCCCCAGGTAGAAGAGTTCTTTGCCATCCTGGCGCCATCGAGGTTCCTGCCCGCCCGAGTTGGATACCTGCCACTTGCTGTTCGCGTTGGGAAAGGGCGATACATAGATTTCGGCGGTGCCAGACTCGTTTGAGGTATACGCGAACCAATGGCCGTTGGGAGAAAACTGCGCGTTGGCCACCGTCCACTTCACCTGCAACAGGGGCGTGGCGACGCAGTTTTTAAGCAAGCAGTACCAAAGCTCGCCCTCCTTGCGAAACAAAATGTACTTTCCGTCGCGTGCCCAGTCCCATATGTTCAACATTTGAGAGCCGACGTGAACAACCTCTTCTTCGGGGCCGGAACCATCGGCATTTTTCAGGTACAGCTTGAAATCTGCGGCGCGGTTGGAACTGAAGATGATCTGCTTACCATCCGGGCTCCAGATGGGGGCGTGGTCCAGCGCCGGATCGAAGGTGAGACGAGTCATGGTGTCGTGCGCCATTTCGTGGACCCAAATGTCCACGTTGCGTCCGTCCGAATCGATCTGGTCGGCGGCGACCCTTTGCCCGTCGGGTGCCAAACGCACGTTGTCATAGGAAGCGAGCTTCCCCACGGTGCCGATTTGTTTGCCGCTTCGATCAAACCAGGTTAGCTGCGAAAGAGACGCTCCCTTTCCGGTTTGAGCGATCAGAACATCGCCATTCGACACCGCATACACGACGCGATCGACTTGCGGAAAATAGAGCACCTCGTCGCTCAGCACACGAGGCTCACCGCTCAAGGTGCCGTGCTTCCAGTCAAACGGCTGTGCGACGAGTGTCCCTTCTTTCAGGTAAACGAGATAGCCGGGCTCCACATAGGAGGCATTGGCACTGGTGTTGAGCAGCAATCGCCGCTCGGGCGAATCCAGGGACCCCAGATAAATGGCGTTGTATCCGAGGCGTCCGGTAAAGTTTGCAGCGAGATACAGGAAATGACGACCATCGGGCAGGAAGGTGGCCCAGCGATGGCTCGTTTCGAAACGCGACAAGTCGAGTTGCGTAACTGGTGTAGGGGTGCCGCCCGAGGAAGACACGCGGACCAATCCGGACAACACGCTTGGGGAAAACAAGATGGTTCCGTCCCGGTTCCACGCACCCCCGCGTCCGCTGATGGCGTCGCACAGCACTTGGACGGGACCACCGGTCGCATCCACCCTCTTGAGTTTGCCCTCGGAAAAGAAAGCAATGGTCTTTCCGTCCGGCGACCAGAAGGGATACGAAGCACCCTGGGTGCCGTTGAGCGGATTGGATCGTTGCGTGCCCACCTCATAGGTCCAGAGCGCGTAATTGTTCATCTGGTTCGAGTAGGCGATCATGGCCAAGACGCGACCGTCGGGCGACAAGGCGAGGTCATTTGCGGGGACGGGCACGGCGGCGTGGAAATACATCGCTGGGGCATGCTTCGGGTGGCTTTGCCACCAGGCAAAGCCGATCAGAAGCATCCCCACGAGAGATACAGCGGCCAAAATCCAGGGCAGGCGGGACCCTCTGTCGAAAGGAGCTGGAGGGCGTATCTCTTGTCCTGCCCGTGAGCCTCCTTCAGCGATCCAACGCAACTCGCTGGCAAGATCACTTGCACTTTGCCAACGCGCGTCGGGATCTTTCGCGAGGCACTTGCTGACGACGCGTTCCAATGCCGGGGGAGTCATTGGTTGGTGAGCCGCCATCGATGGGGGTTCGGAAGAGAGAATCGCAGCGATCAAACTGGCCTGGCTCTTCCCGGAAAACGCTGGCTTCCCCGTGGCCATTTCGTAGATCAGCTCGCCAAGCGCGAAGATGTCAACGCGAGCGTCAGCGTCTTTTCCTTCGAGTTGCTCGGGCGCCATGTACTGAAACGTCCCGACGATCGAGCCCTGCATGGTCAGCTTCGACTGTTCGGCAGTCATCAGGGGCAGATCCCCGACCAGGCTGGCCTGCTTCGCTAGGCCGAAGTCCATCAGTTTGGCACCGGTCTTGGTCAGCATCACGTTGGCCGGTTTCAAGTCACGATGCACAATGCCGAGCTTGTGAGCCTTAGCGAGTGCATCTGCGATTTCAGAGGCGATGCGAAGCGTCTCCGCAGTGGGCAGGGGGCCCCTGGTAAGGCGGCGCTCCAGGGTCTCGCCCTCTACCAGTTCCATCACAAGGAAATCCACGCCATCGTGATGACCGATGTCATGCAGCGTGCAGATGTGAGGATGGGAGAGCTTTGAAATCGCTTTAGCTTCACGCTCGAGACGCTGCCGCAGAGAAGGGTCGGAAGACAAATTCGCGGGCAGAACCTTGACGGCTACCTCGCGCTCCAGGCGGGTATCAAGGGCGCGATATACCTCTCCCATACCCCCGGCACCGAGCGGGGATTGGATCTCATAAGGTCCTAGTTTTGTCCCGGAAGGAAGTCCCATGGGCCGGCGCGCATTATATCTCTATATTTACGGAAAAGGCCGCCATCGCTGGCGGCCCTTTGCTGCGTTCTGAATTCAACGACGACGCGTTCCTGTTGGCTTTTTGCTTGCTACATGGGGATTCGGGCCAGGAATGGGGCCACCCCGCGGTGGGACCTTGATTGGTCCGGTGGCCGCGTCCGTTGGGTTAAGCGACCCGGACACCGTAGATTCAGTGAAAACATAAGCCGCGGTTTCCTGACGATTCAGCGCTGTGAAGACGTTGTGTCCTCTCTTCAGAGGAGCGACCGACACGCCAAAGACGTTGCGATCTTCAAACCGCACGAAGTAGTTCTCGGAGCTTTCGACGAAGATGTCCGCTGCCCCGTCCGGTAGACGGAACAAAAGCAAGTCGTTCGTGAGCCTCAAAATTGTCGTCTCGAATGTTTCCTGTTTTGGAAATGTTGAAACGGTAGCCATAGGCAACTCCTCTCATTTGTTTTGAACGTGTTCCTCTCAGCCGTGCCGCTGAAAGGGGAATCAGTGGCCCGATGATGCGGCCGGTGTAGTCGATACCAGTGCTCGGTGCAAAACACGGCGAGCATTGGGGTCAGATAGTAGTGAGCGCAAATCCGGGTTCGTTTCCAGATCCTCCAGGGTCGTTCCTTTCTGTAAGGCCTTTCGAAAATAGCTAATGGCCAGCGAACGTTCGCCGAGGTTCTCATAAGCCTCACCGGCCTTGGTGAGGACGTCAGCATTGTCCGGAGACAGGGCCAGCGCTGCGTCAAGATGAGTCTTCGCCTTATCGCGGAGATGTTGCTGCGAATACATCACGCCCAGGTTTGCTTGCACTTCTGCGTCATCGCTACGAAGCGGGGCAATCTGTTCGAGTCGTGTCAGTTCCTGCCGGAAGGCCTCGTGCGCCTTCTCCGTCTTTCCAAGCCACTCGTATGCGATGGCAAGATTGTTCCAGAGCCGGAAGTCCTTGTTGTTGATTTGCAAGGCCTGTTCTGTCATGGCAGCGGCTTCTGCGTAGCGCTTCTGGTTGTAATAGATAACTCCCAGATTGGTGGCGGCGGCATAATTCGGAGTTAGAGCCAGAGATTTCTTGAATTCGGCTTCCGCTTCCTGATCCCGACTCAGAGACGACAAGGTGGTGCCCAGGCTGGCGTAGGCGGCGGCGTGATCGGGCAGGAGCTGAATGACGCGTCGAAATTGCTCAGCGGCTTCGGGGAAACGGCCACGGGCGTAGTAGAAGGCGCCCATCCGGTAGTAACCGTCCCAGAGCTCAGGACGCAGGGCCGTGGCTCGTTTATACAGGTCTTCGGCTTCCTCATTCCGGCCGAGATGGGAAAAGGTGTCGGCCATGCCCAGCAAGGCCCCCACATTATGCTGATCCAGTTCCATAGCCCGCTGGAACTCCTGGATCGCCAGATCTCGTTGCCCCGTGCCATTGTGAATGCGGCCAAGCGTGATGTAGACGGCCGGAAGCTGGTTGTTCAGTTCCGCCGCCCGCTGACAGGCAGCCGAGGCTAGTTGTACCCACTGTGGATCGTCCTCCAGCATGTACTTGTGCCAGTACGCTTCACCGAGAGCGGCAAAGGCCAAAGCAAATTTTGGGTCGGCCTGCGTAGTGCTTTGAAACAACTTGATGGCTGCATCCAGATTTCCTGGCTTGTCGTAGCGGAGCAGATATTCCTGGCCTCGTAGATAAGACTCGTAAGCTGGACGCGAGGAAGAGGCCCCGGGCCTGGAAGGAAGCAGCTTCTGGTGGAACGCGAGCGCCAGAATTCCTGCCAGTAATAGTGTTGCGAGCGAAATCCAGGTCCGCGAGCGTGTGCGGCGAAGGGAATAAAGAGCGCTGGAAAATCGCCCGGGCCATGGAAGATGGTGGGCGACGGTCTCCACCATGCCGGGCGGACGCTCCGTGCTGGGACTAACCTCCTGCAAGTCATGCAGTAGTTCCGCGCAAGACTGATAGCGATCCTGTGGCCGTTTCGCCAGCGCCCGGCTTACGACCCGGCGCAACTCCTTCGGAGCATTTATCAGCTCGGCAGGAGAAGCGTATTGAATCGCGTTGACGATTGAAGCGGGATTGTCTCCAGGAAACGGCAGTTGGTTCGCCAGCAGTTGGTACGTGATCACGCCCAGCGACCAGATGTCGCTGCGAGCGTCCACCGTCCGCCCCTTGACCTGTTCCGGCGCCATGTACGACAGCGTGCCCGAGAATGTCATCGTCTGAGTGGTTGCTCCCGGACTTACGAAACGAGCGAGTCCAAAGTCAACGATCTTGGCCTCTCCGCTGGCTGTCAGTATCACGTTGGACGGCTTGATGTCTCGATGAACAATGCTGTGCTGGTGCGCGTGGCTGAGCCCTTCGGCAATCTGTCGGACAATGTCGATGGCCTCGGACACCGGCAAAGCAGGACCACTCATGCGGGCGGCGAGGCTCTGTCCTTCGTAGTAGGCCATCACCAGAAAGAGTTGACCATCGTTGGTCTGCTCGACCGCATGAACGGTGGCGATGTTTTTATGATCGAGCGTAGAAGCGGCGCGGGCTTCGTGCAGAAGAGCGTCGCGATCCGCCGGAGTCATGGGATCGGGAGTGAGAAACTTCAGCGCGACCGTGCGGTGCAGAGTGGTGTCGAAGGCCTTAAAGACCTTGCCCATGCCACCAGCACCCACTTCACAGAGGATCTGGTAGTGGCCAACGACATTACCCGCGTTGGCTTGCGCCAGGGGGCCCATAACATCCGCCGTTCTGCTGCGTGTCAAACCGGATCACTTCGGGGGGAAGAGGAACCGGTAAACCATCCGGCGGTTGTGATCCGGACTCACATGCGCCGCGTCCGATAAATAGAAAGGAAGTGGGTCGAAGCCACCTCCTAGCAAGAGTCCTGAATGATGATCGCGACTTGGGAACTTCGGGCCTAGAGCAGAGTCTAGCAGGGAACCAGACCCTTCGCAATTTGTACGCGGACTGGGCGCCCGACTCCGAAAATGGGATTTTCCTTCGTTTTCCCCTTGCGAAAGGTGCGTGTGACCAGCGTCACTGCGGGGTTGTCGGGGAAGGCTAACAATCGATTTACTTCGCTCCGGAGCGTGGGCTTCATTCCGGTCCTTCGCCAAGGAGGGACGTTGTCGAAAAACTCGTTCAAGACTTCCACCTCCACCGTCGTCAACGAATCGGTAAAGCCGGGCGCCTTGCTTAACACACGGCGGTGGCCGCGCCATCGACTCGATGTTCCGATCCGGGTCATTGTCCATACTGCGGAAAGGACCAAGTTGTACGATGGCCGTGGAAACGAACTCAACGAAGGCGGCATGGCGGTGACAGCCGGTGTCGAGTTGAAAGTCGGAAGGGAAGTTGCCGTCGAATTCACGCCACCCTTCACCGGACTCCCGATACGAGTTCGCGGGATCGTACGCAATCGGACGGGATACCGCTACGGACTGGAGTTCGTGACGGAGAATGCGGAGGAAACCGAGCAGGTCACCCATCTCCGGAGTCTGCTGCAAACCCTGACCAGCATAGCGAAGGATTGACTCGGCAGCCGATGCGACCGTGGTCACAGTCAGCCTGAGTGCGCCAGCATACGCTCAAGACACAACCTGGGAAGCTAAAGACGCGGCATCCAGACTCTGTTGTCTGGATGCCGCGTTATTGTCGACTGTGGTTTTATCGAGCGAGGGTGAGATCCGCGAGCGACGGTTGCGGATGAAGGGCTTTCGCGCCCTGCAACTCCGCTGGTGTGACCCTATCGCTTGCTAAGTGCGTTGCCATCGAGATTCGCGTCAGCGATGCTGCCGATTGCTTCCCCGGAAAGCACCAGTTCAACTCGACGGTTCTGCTGACGGCCTTCCGGTGTGTCGTTGGTCGCGACCGGTGCGGTCTTCCCAAAGCCGCTGGCTGAGACCGCGTCAGAAGCAATGCCTTGTTGCACCATGTAGTCGCGCACCGCTTCTGCTCGCCGTTCAGAGAGTTGCTGGTTGTAGTCGTCGCTACCCACGCTGTCAGTATGACCTTCGACCGAGAGGCGCAGGCTGGGATAGGCCAGCACAATGCCCGAAACTTTGGCCAGGCGTTCGCGTGCTCCGGCAAGAAGTTCGAAGCTGCCGCTCTTAAAGAGCACGTCCGACATGTTGGCGATCAGGCCGCGAGCCGAATCACGGGTCGCGAGCACGGTGTTGAGTTGCTGCAAGAGTCGTGCGCGCAGTTCCTGTTTCTCTTTTTCGGCCTGCTGACGAAGTTGATCGGATTGCGCGGCGGCCTGGCGTGCCTTGTCCGCTTCAGCTGCCAAAGCTTGCTGCTGCGCGAGAGCTTCCGCTTTCGCCTGCTCCGCTTCCTGTTTCTGACGTGCCGCTTCCTGCGCTGCCTGCAGTGCTTCAGCTTTGGCGGTTTCTGCCTGGGCCCGGGCGGCCTCGGCTTCCGCTCGTGCTCTGGATTGGGCTTCCGCGTCGGCGCGGGCTTTGGCGGCACGCTCGTCCGCAGCTCGCTTTTCGGCGGCTGCCTGCGCCTGCGCCTCTTCCTCAGCCTTTTGCTTGACGGCCATCACGCGAGATTCTTCGGCGGTCTGTGCCGCTTCGCGAGCGGCTGCTTCGATTGATCGCTTGTCCTGTTTGCCGCGATACGCTGACTCTGCTTCCTTCAGCTGTAGGTCTGCCTTGGCGATGATCGACGGTGCATACCTATCAGCATTGGCGATGTGCGCGATGCGCACCGCATTGCGCGCCTCAAACAGTTCACGCGGTGTGTTGGGATCGATCCCAAAGATGGCGTCCTGGATATGTGTGTTCACCGAGGAATAGGTGCCGGTGCCCAGCAGTTCGTACTTGGTGGTGATTTCTTCGCCGCCTGCGCCTTCTACAAAGATGTTTTCGAGCACTACCGTATTGCCAGGTTGCGAAACCGCGGAGTAAGGCTCAGCGGTTACGATCATGCCGAAGGTCTGCATGTCGGTGTAGGTCTTCAGGCGACCCTTACCATGATCGACAGTGAGTTCTCCCAGATTGACCGCGCGGCCCTGCGGAGAGACTGCCCAGAGCACATAAGTCAGATATTCGAGACCGAACTTGGTCGCGTCCTCCAGGCCTTGAAACTTGGCATCGATCTCAATGTTGGTTTTCTTGCCTTCGACCTTGGCTTCGCCGGTCGCACTCGACATCGCGTCGGTTCCCTGGAACGCAATCTTGACGGAACTCCCCTGCGGCCGGTAGTGCAGCGCCTTGGTGGTTCGTACAACGGTAGTCGGCTTTGCAGCAGCAGGTTGCGTCTGTGCAGGCGCGAGCATCGCCACGGCACAAACAAAAAAGGTGACAGGCAGTAGGTTTCGCACGCTATTCCTCACTCCACGACTTGGCGTTCGCAATTGCATAACTGTACGTTGAAGCGGGCGCGGAGCAGAGATGAGATAGGTGTGGGTGACCGGGTAGTACTTTCGTCATCGTGGGACCCGTCCCTAATGGCTTTCGCCAGGCCACCTGCCGGGATGTGATATTGTCAGGCGTTTTGCAGGAACCAGGAGAAGGTGAATGCAGATACGAGGAAGGTGGCTGGTGGTCGTCGTGGTTACGTTGGTCACTCCGTTCGTCGCCTACGCAGCGGCGGCTCCGCTGGTGAAGATCGACAGCGGAATCGTGCAAGGGAAGAGTGTCGGGACGGTGAACGCTTTTCTTGGGATTCCGTATGCCGCTCCACCTGTAGGAAAGTTACGCTGGAAGCCGCCCATGCCGCCGCCGAAATGGGAGAGCGTCCGCAAGGCCACAGCCTTTGGCGCGCGTTGCATGCAAACACGCGTTTATTCCGACATGGTATTTCGCGACCCGGGAATCAGCGAGAACTGTTTGATGCTGAATGTGTGGTCGCCTCCCGGAGGCAAAGAGGGCTTGCCGGTGATGGTCTGGATTCATGGCGGTGGATTCGCCGCTGGAGCATCGTCGGAGCCGCGTCAAGACGGAAGCCATCTCGCGAAGCTCGGGGTGGTGGTGGTTTCGATGAATTACCGGATGGGCATTTTTGGGTTCTTTGTGCATCCGGAGTTGACCGCGGAGTCGGGAAAGAATGCAGCGGGAAACTACGGCCTACTCGATATCGTGGCGGCGCTCGAGTGGACGCAGCACAACATCGCTTCCTTTGGGGGCGATCCGACGAACGTGACCATCTTCGGAGAAAGTGCTGGGTCATTTGCCGTGAGCGCGCTGATGGCGTCTCCCTTGGCGAATGGTTTGTTCCACAAGGCCATTGGTGAGAGTGGGGCAGCGTTCAAGAGCCAGGGTCTGCGATTCGAATCCCGAGCGGACCGTGAGCCGGTTGATTCGAAGTTCATGAACGCCGCACTCCACGTGCAGACGCTCGCGCAATTGCGCGCTGTCCCGGCGCAAAGGCTGTTGGATGCGGCCACGAAGAAAAGTGAAGGACACGACGAGTTTAGTTTTGGACCCGATGTGGATGGTTACTTCCTGCCGGAGAGCGTGCCCGCCATCTTTACTGCCGGAAAGCAGAATGACGTCCCGTTGCTGGCCGGCTGGAATCACGACGAAGGCAGCTTTGAAGTTGCAAAGACGAAGCCGACCAAGGCGAGCCTGAAAGAATCTGCAGAAAAGAAGTTTGGCGAAAAGGCGCCAGAGTTCCTGCGCCTGTATTCAGCCGATAACGACGATCAGGCCTACCGGGCCATGGAAGACTTTGAAGGCGACCGCTTCATTGCCTACTCAACCTGGAAATGGCTGGAAATGCAAAAAGCCAGCGGCAAGCAGACCGTGTATCGCTATCGATTCGATCTTGCGCTGCCTCCGGACCCGAAAGAGCCTGGGCCGGCAGTCGCGAACCATTCCGGCGAGATCGAGTACGTCTTTGGCATGCTCGATTCGAAGCAGCGTCCGTGGCGTCCTGAAGATCGCAAGCTCAGCGAGCAGATGCAGAAATACTGGACCAACTTCGCACGTACCGGAGACCCGAACGGCAGCGACCTGCCGAAGTGGCCAGCGTATGAATCGGACAGCGGCTGGCAGACGATGTATTTGAGTACCTCGCCCGAACCTCGTAAGGACGATATGCGGGATCGTTACCTGTTCCTGGATGAGGCGTGGGGAAGTAAGCGTTAGCCTGGAGAACCCATCGCACGCGCCGACAAACTCTGCTCGCGTATCAGATCATCGGCCTGGGGGGCCTCGAGAGGCTGTGAATAAAAGTACCCCTGCCCGAATTTGCAGCCTAACGCCCGCAACCGCTCGACCTGCGCAGCTTTTTCGACGCCCTCTGCAACGACTTTCTTGTTGAGTTTCACGGCCAGAGTGAGGATGAGGTCCACCGCATCGTGACTCACCCGGTCGGCGAGGAGGTTGTTGATGAGAGAGCGGTCAATCTTCAGGGTATCGACCGGGAAGCGGCGCAAGTCGACGAGCCGCACCCGTCCCGTACCAAAATCATCGATGGTAGTGCCCACCTCCAACCGGTTCAATTGCGCTAGTACAGGGCACGTGGCGTCGGGATTCGATGTGAGAATTGTCTCGCCCACTTCCAGCTGAAGGCGGGAGGGCTCAATGCCGGTATCCCGAATACAGGATTTGATCTCGGGCACCAAATGCGGGTTCGTAAGATGCCGGCCCGAGATGTTAACGGTCACCGACAGCGGCTTCACGAACGGATACCGGCATTGCCACTGATACATCTGCCGGCAGGCTTGCCAGATGACCCACCTGTCGATGAGCGCTATCAGTCCGGTGTCCTCGGCTGCTTCCATGAACTTGTAGGGAGAGATCAAACCCTGCTCCGGGTGCTGCCAGCGCACCAGAGCCTCAAAACTCACGATCCGGCGAGTTTCCATCTGATGGATCGGCTGGTAGTGAATTATGAACTGGTTGTGATCCAGAGCAGAGCGCAGGTCAGTCTCCAGCTTTAACCGGTTGACCGCCCGGGTGTGTAGCGCTGTGTCGAATAGTTCGGAGCGCGAGCCCCCCATGGCTTTGGCGCGGCGCATGGCATCTTCACTGTCGCGCAGCAAGTCTTCGGCTTTCTCCTGCGGAGAACTGTTCAGCGCGATTCCAATACTGGCGGTGACCAAGGCCTCGCGACCGTTCAGAGTCAGCGGTGCGTTCAGTTCAGTCTGGACCTGGTTCGCGAGCCGCATGGCGTCGCTGGGTTCGTTGGCGCGTTCCAGCAGAACCCCGAATTCGTCTTCCCCCAGGCGGGACAGCACGACCTCGCCGGCAGGAGTCTTCGTACCTGGTAACCGGGAAGTGGGATCACTCGCATGGCAACAGCTCGCGAGGCGTCGTGCGATCTCAAGAATCACCTGGTCGCCGGCCGCTGCGCCCATGGTGTCGTTGAAGGTCTTGAAACCGTCCAGATCGAGCAACAACACCGCATAGTGAAAAGTCGCGTCGCGCTGCGCTTCGGCGAAACAACGCTGCAGGCGATCGAGAAACAGCCGGCGATTGGGCAGACCGATCATCGCATCATGCAGCGCGTTGTGAGCGAGCAGTTCTTCGGCTTGCTTGCGGCCCGTGATATCGCGAATCACGATGACGAGTTTCTCGACTTCTCCTTTGTCGTTGCGGATGGTGCTGGCGGTCGATTCGAGAATCCTCCACGTGCCGTTCTTGTGGCGCACGCGGTATTCCAGGCTTTTGCCGATGCCGGTCAGGCGAGCTTCACGTGCCGCCTCGAGTACCTTGAATCGATCGTCAGGAAGAATCTGCTCGAAGACAGGGGTTTGGGCTAGTTCGGCGGCCGAGTACCCCAGAATCTTGTAGTAGGCCGGGCTGTGGTAGAGTCGGCGCCCCTTGACGTTGACCAGCGCGATCATATCGGCCGCGTTTTCCGTGATGATTCGAAAGAGTTCTTCCTGTTTGCGATAGTGACGATGTGCCAGATAAATCCAGACATGCTGGGCGACTACCACCAGCAAGAGCACTGCGAAAAGCTAGCCATTCAAAGTCCATGCGGCCGGATTGAACATCGCCATGTGCTGGAGTCGCCACGTCTATAGGGCGCAGACGGGGAGACGAACCCTCTACGGAAGGTATCGGCTGAGAAAGGTGGGAACTTTAGGCGCGTCCCAACGGGCGAGAACACACGCGTCGTCCCACAAGCCGTCGGCGTTTTCCCCACAAATCGAAAAGCCCACGTTTCGAGGCCGTGGGCTTGGGTCGCGTCACCCCTGAGTGAACGCGACCCTACGGTTCTTCGATGAGCAAAGGGCAGAACCGCTATCTGAGTGGGCTCGATTCTGGTGCAGACTGGAGCCAGCGTCCATACAGTCTTTTATGTATGTCCCTGCTAGGTAGTTTTGCGCAGCCGGTGGTCGAATCTTCCTAAGGCACTAACTGCATTCCGGCGTTCCCCTCGTTGCATCCTGCAGAAAAAGCACGCTGCTCCCGGTGGCAGGCTCCGTGCATCATTCATGAACTTGTGACTTCGTCGCCTGCATGGACGATGGGGATGGAGGATCAAGATGAGACGAAACATCCCGCTCCTTACGCTTACGATCGCTGTGCTTCTGGCTCCGTTTGGAAATTCACAAACCGCCCAAAAGCCAAGACTCCCAAACATTCCAAGCAACGAACTGATCGCATGGACGCAGCAGCAGGCGCCCCGTCCCGTGGAAGGGCAATATGAAACGCAGAAACGGCCTGCGGCGCAGACCTTCGCCGGGATCATCGTGAAATCCGGCGAGAAATACGTGCTCACCACCTCCGACAACGTGATCTACGAACTCGATGACCAGGAACGCGCCCGGAGGTTCGAAGGGAAGCAGGTTCAGGTAACCGGCAATCTGGACAAAAGCAGCAACATGATTACGGTGCGTGACATTAAGGCTGCCGCATAGCAGCCAAGATTCCGAACCCAGCGTATCTTGAAAAGGCTCGACCCGGGCCGAGCCCTCTGATTTCTCAACTCACTGCCAGGTCAGCTGTTGAGCTTTCGATTCACCAGGACTCTTTGCGTACGCTGCAGAAGCCATCTCAGATCTACGCCAGCTTAGCCCGCGAGAGCGGCAACTCACGAACGCGTTTTCCCGTCGCCGCAAAGATTGCGTTGCACAAGGCCGGCGCAAAAGGTGGGACGCCTGGTTCTCCCACGCCCGCCGGCGGTGCGCTGCTCTCGACGATGTGCACATTCGTCTGGTAGGGCGCCTCGTTCATCCGCGAAACTGGATAGCTGTCGAAATTCGACTGATCAACCACGCCGTCCGTAGCGGTAATCTCGCCAAAGCGAGCCAGGCTGGTCCCGAATACAGCCGCGCCCTCAAACTGGTTGCGCGTGGCTTCCGGGTTCACGACCAGTCCCGCATCCACCGCTGTGTCCACTCGCGGAATGCGCAGTTCGCCCTGATCGTTCACCTCGACCTGGACAACTGTTGCCACGTACGTGAGGAAACTGCGGTGGACCGCAATGCCCATGCCCTGACCTTTTGCGAGATTCTTCTTTCCCCAGCCGGATTTCTCCGCAGCCAGCTCGATCACGCGCCGGTAGCGAGCAGTGTCGATCGGGTAGGCTTCGAGTGATCCGCCATAATTCGGATATTCCGGAGCCGACTTCTTAATGTCGACGATGCGAGCCGGTCCGATCAGAGCCAGCAGGTATTCGACCGAGTCACGGCCGGCAGCGTGTGCGCATTCGTTGGCAAAAGACTGTGCCGCGAAGGCGTGGTAGATATTCGCCACCGAGCGCAGCCATCCGATGCGCACGTGTGCCGCAGCGCCCGCATTCTCCGCGCGCATGTTGGGAATATCAAAGGGCAGGTCAGTCCAGCCCTGCTGCAATTCACCCGCACCTGCGGCAGTCGCGTCCACATTGAACGTCGTGCCGATGCTGGGGAAGACCGACCGCTGCAACCACGCCGTGGGCATACCGTTGCCGCCCAGCGCTGCCTTTATGTACATAGCGGAGACGGTATGGAAGTAGTCGAAGTGAATGTCGTCTTCGCGACTCCACACCACCTTGACCGGGCGTCCCACTTTCTTCGAAAGAATGGCAGCTTCTGCTGCAAAGTCCGGTTTCGACTTGCGCCCGAAGCCACCGCCCAGCAGCGGCACATGGCAGGTGACGGCTTCCTTCGGAACGCCGAGCTTTTCGGAGATCACTTCCTGCACGCCTTGCGGATTTTGGGTCGATGCCCAGACTGTGACTTTCCCATCGCGATAGTCGGCCAGCGCCACGGGAGGTTCCATCGATGCATGGGCCAGGTGCGGAACGTAGTACTCCGCTTCAAGAATCTTTCCGCCTTGGGCAAATGCAGCGTCGACGTCACCCTGGTTGCGTGCCGGCTTACCCGGTTTGCGAGCGGTTGCCTGCAACTCCTTCTTGAACTGCTCGGAGTTGTACGCGGCATGCGGACCGTTTTCCCATACTGGCTTCAGCTTCTGGCGGCCCTTCATCGCCGACCAGGTGTTGTCAGCGATCACCGCAATCCCGCCCAGCGGCTGGAAATGATGCGGCGGAGTAAAGGTCTCGATCGCAATCGTCTGGCGCACGCCCTTCACTTGCAGCGGTGCCTTTTCGTCGTAGGACTTCAACTTCCCGCCCAGAACCGGCGGGTGCTCGATCGACGCATAGACCATGTCTTCCATGCGTGCATCCATACCGAATTTAGCTTTGCCTGTGCAGATGTCTTCGAGGTCGTAGCTGCTCTGTCCTTTGCCAACGTAACGCCAGGCCGATGGCGCCTTGAACTTGAGTTCTTCCTTCTTGGGGACTGGCAGTTTAGCGGCGGCACTTGCCAGCTCCCCATAGCCCGCTTTCTTTCCGCTGCCCTTGTGAACCACGACGTGCGGCTCGGTCGAACACTCTCCTTCAGGCACTCCCCATTGTTGTGCGGCCGCGCGGATCAGCATGAGCCGGGCGGCCCCGCCTGCTTCGCGCATCGGATCGTAAAAATCGCGGATGGAATGCGAGCCGTCGGTGTCTTGCGAGCCGTACCGCGTGTCGCCGATCGCCTGTTGGAGCTTCACGCGGCTCCAGTCGGCATCCAGTTCCTCGGCTGCGACCAGCGGCAAGGAGGTGCGGCTGGTCGTGCCCATTTCGGACCGGTGGGCAATGATGTAGACAGTTCCATCGGTGTCCACACCCAGATACACGCTTGGGTGCAGCGTCGCCTGATCGGCGCGCGAGCCGAGAGGTGTGTCGGCAGCCCAAAGGACTTCCGGCACCAGGCGCACGCTCAAAACCAGGGCGCCTGCAGACAAGGCGCCTTGCAGGAAACTGCGGCGGCTGACGTTCGTGATGGAGTTCATGCGTGCTCTCCTGCCGCAGCCTTGATAGCCGCGCGTATACGCTGATAGGTGCCACAGCGGCAAATGTTGCCCGACATCCCGTCGTCGATGTCTTGATCGGTGGGCTTCTGCTTTTCGTTCAGCAGAGAAATGGCTTGCATGATTTGTCCCGACTGGCAGTAACCGCATTGCGGGACGCTCACTTCCATCCACGCCTTCTGCACTGGATGTAGACCGTGCGCGGCGACGTCTTCGATCGTGCGAATCTCGCTGCCGGCGGCCCGTTGCATGGTCGTGATGCAGGAGCGGACCGCTTTTCCGTTCTGGTGCACCGTGCAGGCCCCGCACAGTGCCATGCCACATCCGAACTTGGTGCCCGTAAGTCCGAGAATGTCACGCAGGTACCACAGCAGGGGCATGTCAGGCTCCCCGTCGAAGGAGCGCTGGACTCCGTTCACTTTCAACTGGATCATGGTTGATCTCCAGAAAATGCAATGTTTTGCGGCAGGGGCATTTTATAGCAGAGAATCGAGGACTTGGCACTTGCTCCTTTCACCGCCGGATAGCCGCACACTCCCGCACGAAATCACTTCCGAAAAAACAAACCTGTTGTACGATAAGCGGCGCTCCAGGAGTAAGAACGATGAGGCGTCACTCATTCGGTCTGGTCGTTCCTCTAGCCGTATTGCTGCTTTTCGTGGCCCCCGCGTTTGCGGGAGAGGCGCAGTGGGTGGAGGTCAAATCTCCGCATTTTTCGGTCGTCACTGACGGCGGCGAGAAGCGTGGTAGAGACGTGGCCATTCGCTTTGAGCAGATGCGGGCGGTGTTTGGCGCACTGTTGGTGCAGACCAACGTAAACCTTCCCGTGCCCCTTCAGATCGTGGCCTTCCGCAACACCAAGGAGTTACGCCAGTTTGCACCTCTCTGGAATGGGAAGCCCACGGAAGTGGCTGGCCTCTTCCTGGGTAACACCGACCGCAGCTTCATTCTGCTGGACCTGTCGGTCGAGAATCCATGGGCGGTCGTTTTTCACGAATACGCCCACCAATTAATGGATGGCAATCTGGCCATGCAGATGGATCCATGGTTTGAAGAAGGCTTTGCCGAGTTCTTTGCCAGCATCGAAGTGGATGGAAAGCAGGCGCGGGTCGGGAAGATCCCGGAAGATACCTACCGTATTTTGCAGCAGACCGGGTTGATGAAGACCGCCGACCTGCTCCGCGTCCAGCACAACTCCCGCACGTACAACGAGAACGGCGATCGCAGAGGCGGATTCTACGCGCAGTCTGCCATGATGGTGCACTACGTGTACGACAACAATCTGATCCCGAAGCTGACGAAATACTTTGAATTAGTTGACGACAAGAAAGACACTGTAGAAGACGCCCTGCAACAGGCTTTGGGAATGAGTCCAGCCCAGTTCGATAAGACTCTGCGCAACTACTTGAGTGATGGAAGATACAAGTACTATCAGATGCCCACGCCCGCCGGGATCGTGACTACCAACTATCTCACCAACGCTCTGAGTGCCGCCGACAGCAGTGCGATACTGGCGGATGTCCACCTGCATTCGCCCGACTACGGGCAGAAGGCGATGGACGAATATCAAGCCATCCTCAAGACGGATGCCAAGAATCCCTCGGCGTTACGCGGCCTCGGCTACGCCTACCTGCTCAAGCAGAACTTTGATGAGGCCGGGAAGTACTTTCAGCAGGCCGCAGACGGCGACTCCAAGGATCCCCGCGTGCACTACTACGCCGCGCTGTTAATGTCTCGCGAGCGAACTCTGGGGAACCCTGCGAACATTCCCGTCATGACCAAGGAACTGGAGACCTCGATCGCCCTCGACCCTAACTACGCAGATGCGTACTCCCTCCTGGCTTTCGCTTACGCCTACGGAGGAGATCCGGCGAAGGGGTTGCAGAGCATGCGCAAAGCGATCTCACTGAGTCCGCGCAACGAAAGCTACATCTATAACCTGGCCCAGATGTATCTGAACAACAGGAATCCGGACGAGGCGATCCCGCTCTTCCAATTTCTACAGAAAGCGCGCAACCCGGCGCTGGCCGGGCAGGCTACGGACATGTTGGCGCAGGCGCAACAGATGAAAAGCGTCCTTGCGTCCGGCACCACTGTGGTGATGGGCGGCATGGTTCCCGTTAACCAGGGATCCCCGGCCGCTCCGGCGGAAAGGCCCAAGGTGACTCTCAAGGAAACTAAGGACGAAACCTCACCCGAAACGCCGGTCAAAGTACCGCTCAAAACTGTCGTCAAAGAGGGAATTAAGACGCTACCCGTGTCCGCCCCGCCGCGTTTTGTGAAGGGGAAGCTATCCAGCGTCGACTGTTCGTCGGCTCCAGGCGCGCTCTTGACCCTTACCGCCGGCGCCCGGACGCTGAAACTGCACGTTGCCGATACCAAACATGTCATCATCATCGGAGCCGACTCGTTTTCCTGTGGCTGGACGAACCAGAAGTTGGCCGTCAACTACGTCGAGACGAGTCCAGACGGCGGAGAAGTTATGTCCGTGGAAGTGCAGTAGTTTCTGACCGTCCCAGATCGATGCTCGGGGCTCAGAGGTCGGAACTTTCAAGCGGCTCAAACATCCAATAACCATGGCTAACGAACAAACTGCAGTATTTGGCGGGGGCTGTTTCTGGTGTATCGAGGCGGTCTTCAACCGGCTGACTGGAGTGAAGTCAGCCGTCTCGGGCTACATGGGCGGCCACGTCGACAACCCGTCCTACCGACAGGTGTGCAACGGCGACACCGGGCACGCGGAAGTGGTGCAGGTTACATTCGATCCCAGCCAGATCGGCTATCGGGATTTGCTGGAAGTGTTCTTTGCCGTTCACGACCCGACCACGCTAAACCGGCAGGGAAACGACGTCGGTGAACAGTACCGCTCGGTGATTTACTACACCACTCCCGAGCAGGAACAAGAAGCGGAGGAGACAATTGCTGCTCTGAACGCCGCCAAGGCGTTTCCCGAGCCGATCGTCACTTCGGTCGAGCCGGCGGCACAGTTTTATCCTGCCGAGGACTACCACCAACTCTACTACGACAACAACGCTACGCAGCCCTATTGTCAGTTCGTGATTGCGCCCAAGTTGCAGAAGTTTGAGAAGAAGTTCGGCGAAAAGATGAGGGCTTAATCATCAGCAACAAACAAGTATGGAAGATAGAAAGGGCACCGTGCTGGCGGTGTCTTTTGATTACTCCTGGTTGTGACATTTATCCGGGCAGGCGTCATAATGGAGTAGCTGAGGTGATGAAGGAGGACTTTTCGTGGCGCTATTTCGAACATCAAATCCCGCATTAAAGCCGTCCGCATTCGAGACGGAAGGCTTGGTGATCGGCGAACGGATGACTGTGTCCGGTTCCGTCAACAAGACGGGCATTCTGCTGATTTGCACGGTGGCGACGGCCGCCTGGACCTGGAGTCGATTTCTGAACGCAGGTGATCCTGAAGCGGCGATCTCGTCGGTCGGGCCCTTGTTGGCGGTGGGTGCCATTGGCGGGTTCATTGTCGCGCTGATAACTATCTTCAAGCATGCATGGTCTCCCATCACAGCGCCGATCTATGCGTTGCTGGAAGGCTTAGTGCTGGGTGGCGTGTCGGCCATGGCCGAGTTGCGCTTCCCGGGGATTCCAATCCAGGCTGTGGCCTTAACCTTCGGGACGTTGGTCATGATGCTCCTGGTTTATCGCTCGGGACTAATTCGCGTCACCGACAAGTTCCGCCTAGGCGTGGTGGCAGCGACGGGTGCGATCGCCTTGTTTTATGTCGCGAGCATGATCATGGGATTTTTTGGAGTTCACCTATTCTCATCGATCGCGGGCGCGACTCCACTCGGAATCGGTATCAGCGTGGTGATCGTCATCGTGGCGGCGCTGAATCTGGTGCTGGATTTCGACTTCATCGAGCGCGGCGCTCAGGCCGGAGCGCCCAAATACATGGAGTGGTACGCCGCCTTTGGCCTGATGGTGACATTGATCTGGCTGTATCTGGAAATGTTGCGCTTGCTGCAGAAAGTGCGCAGCCGGAATTAGCAGGCAGGTTCAATCGTCGACCTTCAAGCAATTGGCACCAAACCAACGCCCCGCGTCAGCGGGGCGTTTCTCCGTAGGGGACCGGGCTGTAAAATCATTCGAACCATATCCGGAGGGCGTATGCGACGGCTTGGGGTTGTACTCTTCTCTTGCACTTTCTTACTTTCTGTAGCCCGCTGCGACGATCAGGGCCACCATCATGAAGTCTCCGAAAGGGAAGTGGGGTCCGTTCACTTCTCCACGTCCTGCGCGAAGAGCGTTGAAACCAGCTTCAATCGTTCGGTAGCCCTGTTGCATTCCTTCCAGTACGAGGAAGCGCGGCACGCGTTTGAGGCTGTCTCTACCACGGATCCAAGTTGTGCGATGGCGCAGTGGGGTGTTGCCATGTCCCACTACCACGGGTTATGGGAGAACGGAGACACCGCCTCTGGCCGTGAGGCCCTGCGCAAGGCGCAAAAGCTCGCTGCGTCGAATACGAAAACGACCGCGCGCGAAAAGGCCTACATCGAAGCCTTGGTGGAAATCTATCGGGAGGACGACAAAGACGGGTACGCACACGGCATAGCTTACGAGCAGAAGATGGCAGCCTTGCAGAACGCCTATCCCGATGACATCGAAGCGGCCATCTTTCACGCGCTGGTGCTCGACATCACGGCGCCCAAACAGGACAAGACATTTGCGAACCAGCACAAATGCGGCGAGATTCTGGAACCGATTTTCGAGAAACTGCCAAACCATCCCGGCGTAGCGCACTACATCATTCACTGCTACGACAATCCGGTCCTGGCGCAGCAGGGACTCAAAGCGGCGCGTGCGTATGCGAAGATCGCGCCCACTTCCGCTCATGCCAACCACATGCCCTCCCACATCTTTACGCGCGTCGGTTCCTGGGAGGAGTCCGTGCAATCCAACCAGCGTTCGGAAGCCTTGGCGGCCGCGGCCGAATCAACCTCCAGGAATGGCGAAGCGCGCGACCAGCGTCTGCATGCCATGGATTACATGGCGTATGCCTACCTGCAGAGCGGACGCGTAGCAGACGCCCAGGCAGTGCTCACAAAAATGAACAGCTTGCCGCCTGCTACGGGACTTACCCAGACCGGGGACTACGCCTTGGCGGCGATTCCGGCTCGTTGTGCATTGGAACTAGGCAAGTGGAAGGAAGCCAGTTCTCTTCAGGTCCGAAAGGATGGAGTGCCCTGGACACAAGCGCTCACATGGATGGCCGTGGGCGTGGGCAGCGCACGCTCCGGAAATATGCAGCGCGCCGCGGAGGCGGAGAAGGCTCTCGCCGGTCTGCGTGACGCCCTGGCGAAACTGAACAATTCCTACTGGTCGAAGCAGGTGGAGGTCCAGCGCGCCGAGATCGAAGCCTGGATCGCGCAACACTCAGGTGACAGCAACCGGGCTGCCACCCTGATGACGACTGCCGCAGACCTCGAAGAGAGCATGGACAAGTATGCAGTTACCCCCGGCGCCATCATTCCGGCGCGCGAAATGCTCGGACAGTTGCTGCAGGTGCAGAACCGGCCCGACGACGCTTTACTCGCATTCGAGTCCGTCCTCAAAATTGCGCCCAAGCGGTTCAATGCTCTCTATGGCGCCGCCAGTGCCGCTGAGAGTGCCGGAAAGGCGAGCGTTGCCAGTCAGTATTTTGAGGAGTTGCTTGCGGTCTCGGTAAGCGACGAGCGTCCCGAGGTCGGGACAGCGCGTAAGAAGATCGCGGTGAAAGCGCAGAACACTGAACCCGGTCGCTAACCGGATTTTGCCGTGTGGATCATTCGGCACGAGGTTCCTAAACAGCGCCGTCTTTTTAAGCTGCTGTCTGCGCCTTGCTGTCGGCCAGCTTGAAGTAAACCGCCGGAGTGATCAGCAACGACAGAACCATTGAGATCAGGATGCCTCCGATGACCGCGATGGCCAGCGGTTGCAGCATCTGTGAGCCCGCGCCCCAGGCAAACGCCAAAGGCAGCATGCCGGCCACAGTCGCTAGAGCGGTCATCAGGATGGGCCTCAGCCTGCGTCGTCCCGCATGGATCATGGCGTCTTCACCTTCCAAGCCCGAGCTGCGGAACTTCTGATCCGCGTCGAGCAACAGGATGCCGTTTTTCGCCACGATTCCGATCACCATGATCAATCCCATGAAGGAAGCGACGTTGAACGTGGTGCGTGTAATCAGCAAGGCGAACACGACGCCCGAGGTCGAGAGTAAGGCTGAAGAGAGGATGGCCAGCGGAGCCCACAGATTCCGAAATTCAAAGAGTAAAACCAGAAACACCAGCACAATCGCCAAAACCAGAACAAACACCAGGTCCTTGAATGACTGCTGCTGTTCAGCATAGGTGCCGCCGTATTCCACGCGAATGGAGTGCGGCAGGTGCAATCCAGCGACCGCCCGTTGGACGTCAGCCATCCCACCGCCCAAGTCGCGTCCCTCCAGGCGCGCGGTTACCGTGATATCGCGCTGCAGGTTCTCCCGCCGGATTTCGGTCTGACCCGGCAATTCCTCAATGCTAGCAAGAGAGCCGAGTGTCGCTGTGTGTCCGGTACCGCTGTTGAGCAAGGTGTTGCTCATCGCCTCGAGAGACGACCGATTCCGTCGCGGATATCGCACGCGAATGTTGTAGGCGCGATCGCTGCTGATGACCGGCGTAGTGGCGACTTCGCCGCCAAGAAGCGCGGCTGCATCGGTCGAAATTTCTTCGGGCGTGAATCCCGCCCGCGCAGCCGTGGTGGCATTCACCTGGTAGACAATGGCCGGACCACTGATGGTGTTGTCGATCCCGTTGAGCACGTCCACCACGCCCGGGACCTTCTGGATCGCATCTGCCACTTGCGGTCCCCACTGCTTCAGCAACTCGGCATCATTGGAGAACAGCTTGATCTGGACAGGCTCCGGGGCATTGCTCAAATCGCCGATCATGTCCTGAAGAAGCTGGAGAAACTCGACGTCGAGCGCGGGCTCAGAGTGGTTGATTTGGGAGCGTACGTCGGCGATCACGTCCTCCACCGAGCGGCTCCGATCCTGCTTCAATCGGACCGTGAAATCGCCCGAATTCGCTTCCGTTACCGCGGCCAGTCCGAGTTGCAGGCCAGTCCGTCGAGAAGTGGTCTCCACTTCTGGCACGGAGTGCAAAATGGTCTCGACGTGTTGCAGTACGCGATTGGTCTCTTCCAGAGACGTACCCGCGGGCATCAGGTAGTCGAGAATGAAGCCGCCTTCGTCCATCTCCGGCAACAAGTCCGTTCCCAGTCCCCGATAAGCCAGGTAAGTGCACGCAATCAACAAAACACTGAGGATGCCGATCCATCGGGGTTTCTCCAGAGCAAAACGCAACGCTCGCTCGTAAAAACGAAGCGAAGCCTGTTCGGCTCTTGCGACCAGGCTTGCAACCCTATTTTTCCGGCCCGCGTCTTCGCCTTCGCGCTTCGGAGAGATCAAGTATTGGCTGAGCGTGGGTGTCCAGGTGAGCGCCAACGCCAGCGATGTCAACAATGCCGCGGCCATGGTGACAGCCAGCGCCCGAAAAAAAGTACCGGTCACGCCTGTGATCGCGATCAAGGGCAGAAACACGACAATGGGAGTAAAGGTCGACCCCAGCAGCGGGATAAGGATTTCGCGCAACGCATCGCCAATAGCCTGCAAGCGCGGTTCGCCGGCATCACGGTGGAGAACGATGTTTTCCACCACCACGATCGCATCATCAATCACCAACCCCACTGCAGCGGCAAGGCCACCGAGCGTCATCAGATTGAAACTCTGTCCCAGCAGCCGCAGAACTATGAGCGTGACCAGTACGGTAACTGGAATCACCAGTCCCGCCACAATCGATGTTCCCCAATCCCCGAGGAAGACGACCATGATGATGGACGCGAGCACCAGTCCTAGAATGATGGCATCGCGGACGCTGCTGATCGATTCGCCCACGAGAACGGATTGGTCGTAAAACGGCGTCAAGGTGATGCCCGGAGGCAAGCTCTGTTTGAGCAGCGCAACCTCGGCATGCACTTCATTCGCAACGTTGACCGTATTGCTATCGGGCTGGCGATTAATGTTCAGCAGCACCGCCGGCTTTCCGTCAGCGGTCACGATGGTGTACACCGGCTTCACATCATTTATGACGGTGGCCACGTCCCCGATTCGCACCGGTACACCTGCCGGTGTCGGCTTGATGACAATTTCAGCAATTTGTTGGGATGTGCGTACCTGGCCGCTCACCAGCGTCAAGTAGAGTTCGTGGGTCTGAGGCAGCAGGCCGGGCGAATCAATCAGATTGCTGCGGCGGACTGCCTCCAGAATATCCGTGACGGTTACGGAAGCGCTCAGCAGCTTGGCCGGATCAGGGACGACGTGGAACTCTGGCTCCTGTCCACCCTGCACCACTATCGTCGCCACGCCGTCCAGCCGGTTTAGCCGCGGCTTGATGTCATACGTGGCCATCTCCCACAGCTGAGTCGCCGGCACTGTCTGTGACGTCAGGCTGTAACCCATAATGGGGAAGCTAGCGAATGTCAGCCGGTGAGTATCGACCTTTGCGGTCGCCGGCAAAGTGGACTGCACGCGGGCCAGAGCCGAATCCACAAGCTGTAGCGTTTGAAACATGTCCACGTGCCAGTCGAAGAACAAATCAATTTCCGCCGAGCCGCGGCTTGTGATGGAGCGCACCTGCTGTAATCCCTGAACGCTATTGACCGCCTCCTCGATTGGCCGCGTGATCGTGACCAGCATCTGGTCAATCGGCATGACCCCGTTTTCCACGCCGATCACGACGCGCGGAAAATCTGTGGATGGGAAAACTGAGACTGGAATGTTGAATGCCAGGAAGGTGCCCGCTCCCGCGAGCGTCAGAATCAGGAAGATGATCGGACTCGAGAAACGCGCAAACCAGTACTGCGACCGCTCGGCTTCGTCAATTGGATTTTTCTGAAAGAGAGTTTCCAGCCGCATGATCAGTCGCTCGTCGTCTTCCCTGCTTCCGTTTTTGCGGGTTCGCGGGAGCTCTCGATCTTGACCTGGGTGTTGTCCGGTAGCCCGTAGGCTCCGGTTGTGATCACCTTCTGGTTCACCTTCACGCCGGAAAGGATTTCCACCTCGGTGTCGCTCTGAATGCCAATCTGGACGGGCTGAACATGCGCCCGATTGTCGGGGCCAACCACCATCACTGCCTTCCCCCCATCCGGCTGGTTCACGACTGCCGAAGAAGGCACTACCAAAGCTTGCTCTACAGTTCGCGCAACGATGGAGAGAGATACTGAAGTTCCTGGACGAAGTCGACTGCCCGGATTGGCGGCCTGCGCCCAGATCTCCACGGTGGTGCTGTTGGGATCAGTGGCTGGACTTACAACGGTAATGCGACCAGGAACGCCGTCTTTGATTTCCGGGGTGATCAGTCGTGCCGGGAGGCCCACCTTCAGCAATGCCGCATCCTGTTGCGGAATGTGTGCCTTCGCGATAACGGCAGACGTATCCATGACGACCAGCAAGGGAGTGCCTGCGGCCGCCATCTCTCCCGGATACAGGGGACGCTCGGTAACCACCCCGTTGATGGGGCTGCGAATCTCCGAGTAGCCGAGCTGTGCCTGGGATCCGAGATATTTTCCCCGGGCAGATTCGAGTTGCCCACCGGCGGACTTCAGTTCCTGTTCCTTGCCGATGGCCTGCAAAGCGTTCCAATGCTGTTGGGCAATTTCGTACTGGCTCTTGGCTTGTGCCAGGCTCACGCGTGCCTGGTCCAGTTCCTTTCGTGGCAAAGCTCCCTGCTGAAAGAGGTTCTCGCGGCTGTCGTACAACTTCTGCTCAGCATCGAGCGCCTGCTTGGTAGATTCGGCATCAAGTTCCGCCTTGCGCATTTCTTCCGGAAGGGCGGCGACGGTCGTGCTTGCATACGCCGCCTCGGCCTGCGCCAGGCCCCCTTTGTTTTCCTGCTCCGATGCGGCCAGGTCCCGGTTCTCAAGTACTGCGAGCAATTGCCCGGCTTTAACCCGGCTGCCGCGGTTCACGGTGAAACGTTTCACGGGTGCGCTGATCTTGGGTGTGATGGCGGCCTGCTGGAGCGGAAACAGGACCGCCTCTGTGCTGATGATTTTCTCCAGAGAAGTCTGTCTGACTTCAGCGACCTGGACGCTGACCACTGGCCCTGTTTCCTTCTCCGGTTTCGAGCATGCGCAGACCAGGCTCAGGGAGGCGAGCACGAATGCCAGCTTCTCGGGATGGGCCATCGTTCTAGAACGCCCCCGTTAAGGTTTGCAGTTCGGCTACGGCCACGCGGTAGCGCGCCTGTGCGTCATCGTAAGCATCATGCGCCTGCGTCAGCGTGTTCTGTGCATCCACGACTTCCAAAACAGTGGATTCCCCTGCCTGGTACCGCAGCGTCGTCAATCGTAAGCTCTCGCTAGCTAACTCAAACGACTTCTGCAGCAGGTCCAGTTGCGCCCGGGAGGTCGCCGCTTCTTGATAAAAAGACTGCAGACTAGCCGCGTACTGGCGCTGGGTGAAACTGAGTTCGACTTTCGCGCGGTCCCGATTCAATTCTGCCTGCTTGACCTTGCTCTGCGTTGCGCCCCAACTCCAGATCGGGATCTCCAAACTGGCTGCGGCCGCATAGCCAAGATTGCGAGTGTGGTCGGGATTCCGCACGGCAAAGTGGTTCGCATCGATACCATACCAGTAATCGAAGGTCAGAGTCGGAAAGTGCGCGCTCCGTGCCGCCCACACTTCCGAGTTCGCCGCAGCTAGGGTAGCCGTGGCCGCTGCCAGGTCTGGATTACTCTTGGCCGCCATGGCGTGCACCTCCTGCAAAGAGGGCAGCTCCGGAGCGAGCCCAAAATCATCCGCGAGCGTGAAGTTTTGATCAAAATCCGGGAACAAGATCACCGCCAGGGCAAGGCGCGCATTTTCCATCGCCAGCTTCACGTCCTGCAGTCCGCGCTGGCGATCGTTAAATTGAATCTGGGCCTTGATTGCGTCGGAGTGTGCCACCTCTCCTCCTCGCTCCAGATCTTGACTGATTTTCAGGAAGCGTTCGGCTTCGGCAAATGCCGTTTGTGCCGTGGCGTATTTGCGCTGCGCGACCGCGAGTCCGTAGAAAGTTTGGGCTACCGTAACCACCAGGCCGCGCCCTGCAATCTCCAGCCTGGCCTTCGCGGCCGCCTCTGCCGCGCGCGTGCGCCGCAGATCGTGGATCTCTCCGCCCGCCAGATTGAGCACTTGGTGAGCGTTCCCCTGGGCGACATACTCGTGGATGTCATTGTTCGCGATGAAAACGCCGGTGGGTGTTCCGTTCGGTTGCGTATAAAGAAATAACGCGTTCGAAGTCACCGTGGGCAGTAGAGCAGCTCGTGCCTGCACCTTGTCTTCGTGCGCCAGGCCAAGATCGGTACGCGCAGAAAGGAACTGCGGCAAATTGTTTCGGGCACGAGCCACCGCATCCTGGAAGGTGAGCACCAGGGGTGCTGCATCTGTTTGCGGACTCGCAAGCTGCCTTTCCAGCTGGCCCCAACACGAAGAGAGCGAAATCCACAGGACGCCGCAGATGGCAAAGCTCCAACGAAGGCAAGACATACCTCTCCCTCCATCATGATGTTCGCAGAGTAACCTGAAGAAAGACTTAAAGGGGTACGGTCGGACTCCTATGGGCAAGCGCGTAGGCTCTTTAGTCGCTCCCTATTTTTTAAGGTTAGAAGGGACCACTATAGAAGGGATAGGACGGCCAGTAGTAGTCGCAGTATCCGTCGGGATTGTGTATTCGATTACGGGTGCGGTGGTTCCCTATGATTCTGGTGTTAGAAAAGTTTATGTTTCTAACCAACGTTGTTACCTCTATTCCGCAAGCGCCTGCCGGAGTGTGCGCAAAATCCGATCGTGATAATCTCCAGCATTCCTACTCCGTGAGCTTCAGATGTGGTCCGATCCGTACGCCTGAACCGCGCGAGAGGTAGTTCTGACCACCAACTCGGGCTTTCAATGTCCAAGAGGGGTCTTGGGTTACTGTGCGTAAGCGTTAGAAGCCCGGTAAGACGAGGAGCGGCTATGAGCGAATCAAGAAAAAGAATAGATCGGCGGAGTTTTCTAGCTGGGTCAGCTGCTTTGATCGGAGGAGCAGCAATCGCCCCAACTGCATCGTCGTATAGCAGGATTCTCGGGGCGAACGCACGTATCTCTTTGGCCCACATTGGGGCTGGAAGCCGGGGCAAGGAACTAGCATGGATCGTTGCCCAACATAGAACCCGTCACAACGTTGAAATGACGGCTGTTTGCGATTTGTGGCGATTGCACCGAGAAAGGGCCGTGACGGAGAACACGCAGTACTATGGCCGCTCGCCACGATCGTACCAGTACCTGGAGGATGTGCTGCCGCTGCAAGACGTCGATGCGGTAATTATTTCCACACCTGAGCACTCACATTCTCCGATTCTGAAGATGGCAGTGGAGGCCGGCAAAGATGTGTACGTGGAAAAGCCGATGGGCAATGTTCTGGAGGAAGCCAAAGCAGCCCGTGATGCAGTAAAACGAAATAAGCGTATCGTGCAGGTGGGCACGCAGCATCGCAGCGAACCTTATCCGCAGGCGGCTCGTGACGTCGTGCAGAACGGAACTCTCGGTGACGTAAGCAAGGTCGAAATCGTCTGGAACTATCACGGGCCACGTTGGCGCGGACGAGAGGAGACCAAACAGATTCGCGAACAGGACACCGACTGGCGCAAATGGTTGATGAGCAAGCCGTATCGTCCATTTGATCCGCAAGTCTATTGTGAATTCCGACTCTATAAAGAATTCTCCAGTGGTATTCCCGACCAGTGGATGAGCCATGCCACGGACCTTGTGCACTGGTTCATGAACGACAACTTTCCCCGTTCCGTCGTTGCCCACGGGGGAATATTCGCGTGGCCCGATGGCCGCGAGAATGCAGATACGTTTCAGGCGTTACTGGAGTACCCGAAAGGCTTCCTGGTCAGTTACTCGACCAGCTTTGGGAACGATTCCCCTTCCTTTACTCGCTACATGGGCAAGAAGGCAACGCTCATTAACCAGGGAGGCGAAGGTAGTCCACGCTATAGCGTGGTCGAGGAGAAGGGCAACCACGAAGACAACGCAAATATCGACGAGCAGAGGGCTGCAAAACAAATCCTTCTTCCAGGGGAAACCAAGCTTCCCCCGATGGGTATTGATGACCTCACGCTCGACCATATGGCTAACTGGTTGGAATCCTTGCGATCCCGACAACAGCCCCGTTGCACGGTGGAGGAGGGATTCGCTCACTCAGTGGCATGTATCATGGCGGCGCAGTCCTACTGGTCGGGCAAGAAGCAATACTGGGATGCAGCCACCGAGACAATTCAAGATCATGCACCCGAAAGCTGAGCAACAGCGCCGTTGGCGGAGCTAGGGGTTTCGTACCTACCAGATGAGCTTCATCGCAAACTGCAACTGACGGTTGCTGGCTGCCGTGCTGCTGATCGTGTTGAAAGAACCTATTTGTGTGATATCAATCGAGCCTGTCGGAAACCGCCCGCTGGGATCGTATTGCGGATATTCGTCCACAAATGGGCTTGGCATCGAGAACGTGGGGTGGTTCAGGAAATTGAAAGCTTCGAATCGAAACTGCAAGTTCAGGCGTTCCGCAATGGCAGTGGTCTTCATGGCGACAAAATCAACGGTCACAAATCTCGGACCGCGCAAGGCACCGCGGCGTGCCGTACCGAATACTTCTGCATCGGTTGGCTGAGCGAAAGCGGAAAGGTTCCAAAAACCAAGAAGGGACTTCGGGCCATGGTTTGGGTTGTCAAGGAGATCGCAAAAATCTTGCTCGAAGTTGACGTGGTTTATTGCCGCATCGCTGGTTGTTAGACACGAGGCCGCAAAGCCACTGCGAGCCGTGCTGATGCCGCCGATCTGCCACCCTCCCAGCAGTTTTTCAAGCGGGCCCGACCAGTTTGTCGCCCAGCGCCGGCCTTTTCCAAAGGGAAGTTCATAGAGTCCGCTATTGACCCAGTTGATCTTGGCATCGAATGCGGATGGTCCGTAATCGAGCCTCAGATCGTAGAGGTGGGGAGTCGCCTGGCCATAGCCGCCATCTCTGGTCGCCGACGCTGTATCCAGACTCTTGGACCAGCTAAATGAACTCAGGAACGTGAAGCCGTCCGAAAAACGTTTTTCAACTTTGCTCTGCAAGGCATTGTAGTTCGCGGAAGTGACGTTCTGGAAGACGTTGTAAAAGTTGCCCAGCGATGCATATTTCTCTGGAAGGTATGTGACCGGCTGCACCACTTTATCGCCTTGCATGACCGGATAAGTCTGGTTGGTGTCGATCAAGTGAGGCAGATGCGTGGACGCCGAACCTACATACGCGACTTCCAGAACCAGGTCTTTCGCCAGTTGTTGCTGCACTCCGAAGCTCCATTGTTGAATGCGCGGAGTCTTAAGGTGCGCATCGACCGTGAACATTGACGGTTGAACGATGCTTTGGGAGGTGTTGCTGAAAATCTGATCGACGACGGAGAAATCCCCTTTGCGAATGAACTTGGCGGCGCGGGGCGCATTTCGCGCAAAATCGAACCACGGGTTGGCGTTCATCGGGGAATAAAAAATTCCTGCGCCGCCGCGTATCACGGTCTTTCCATGGCCAAAACCAGGAGACCATGCAAAGCCAACCCGTGGCGCCAAATTGGTGCGGTCGGTAAAGACCAGATTGTGGCCCAGGCGATTGTCGCGCACGTAAGGTAGATAAGTCGGCGAGGCTGGATCCGAATCAAATCGCACGGGAGGGAAGTCTTGATAAGGGTCGCCGCTTCCCGGTCTTACGACGACGGGGGTAGGCCCGCTGAAATCCACATTAACCATGGCATCGTCGAGATCGTGCCAGTACGGTGCAACCTCATAGCGGATGCCGAAGTTCAATGTTAAATTCGGCGTGGGCTTGAAATCGTCCTGCGCATAGTAAGCCTGTGTCCAGCGGAACAGATGTACATGGGAATCACCGCTGGCAACTTCGGAGTCGTTGCTAACACCGAGAAGCATCGATGCAAACGACAAACCGCCACTCCCGTCCATGTGCAGCGGTGGCAAGAGCAGGCGACGTAAATGCTCCCCGCGCAATGTTGTGAGACAGCAGGTTTAAATTTTCATGGCGGAAGTTCGCTCCGATCTTGAGTACATGGCGGCCTTTGATCATGGAAAAATCATCGCCATATTCATAGGTTGACTGGACCTTCTGCAATGGGTGGCCGAATGCATCCTCGCCGAGATCCAGAAAATTGTCGCCCTCCCCTAAAAAGGCAGGGGTTCCGAAGTCAAGCGGATCATTGGAAGCCCCCGGAATACCGAGGTCCGCAACGACGTTGGTGCCCCCGGCCAGTGGGCCCACGCGCCTGGAGTTCACGCGCAACCAGTTGACCTTGACCTCATTCACCATGCTGGAATTGATGGTCCACGAATAGTGCATGGTTGTGGTCTGAGTCTTCACCGCTTCGAACAGGTCTCTTACTGGCTGTACGTTATTGATCGTATTGTCCTCCCGACCCCACGAGTACCGTCCCCATAGTGTCGTTCTTGGGCTGAGGACGTAGTCAATCCTGCCTGCCGTTTGGTCGTAATTTGTGGGAAGACTGACGACGCCCGTCAGATTGTTCAGGAGACCAGGCCGGTTTGACTCAGGCACATATGAAGAAGACAGAAAGTTTGATGTAGCGGCATTCCAGCACTGCTGGGGGATTGTCATCCCGGGCCAAGCGACATCCGTAGGGTTAGGGTTGAAGCATCCATTCGGAAGTGTGTTGTCAGGCCGAAAATCGGATGGGTGCGGCATGAAAATCGGAACGCCATATTCGGAAAAATCGCCATTCCGGGCATTCGAAGTTGGCACGGTTGCGGTTTGCGCTTCACTGGTGCGGTCTCGCAAGCCCTCGAAGCTGCCGAAGAAAAAAAGCCGGTCCTTGATGATCCGTCCTCCCGCGGTTGCACCGAATTGGTTCCGATGAAAAGGCGGCTTTGGCGCGCCCGGAAAGCTATTGATGTCGTTGAAAAAGTCCTTCGCGTCCAGGGCCTGATTGCGGAAGAATTCGTAAGCTGTCCCGTGAAATGAATTCGTTCCGCCCTTGGTGACAGCATTCACCTGGGCAGCGCCACGTCCGAATTCGGCGGTATAGGAGTTGGTCTGGACTTTGAACTCCTGAATCTCGTCAATCGAGGGAACAGCTCCGAACGTATTGAAATCCGGTGCGGTATTGGTTGCGCCATTCAGTAGGAAGTTCGTGTCTTGAGTGCGTGCGCCGCCAAGAGAATATTGATTGCTCACACGTTGCCCAACATCCCGAACCTCCTGAAATGCGGTGTTGCTATCCTTACTGAAGGTTACGCCTGGGCCTAGGGCGGCCAGATCCAGGTAGTTGCGGCCGTTCAGAGGCAGATCCTCCACCCGCCGATTGTCAATCACTTGACCGACGGTGCTCGATTCGGTATCGAGCAGCGGCGCTTTGTCCTCAATGTTCACCGTTTCATTCACCTGGCCGAGTTCCAGCTTTAGGTCGATGCGGGCTTTCTGGTCCACCTGCAGCTCGAACGGGGGAACAGCGGCAGTCCGAAAACTGCTGTGTTTTACGGTGACGGAATAGTGTCCTGGCGAAAGGCCAGTAACCGCGTAGCTGCCGATATCGTTGGTTCGTGTCGTGTGAGGAACATTGCGATCAACATTCGTCACAATTACCTCACAGTTTGGAACCACGGCACCGCTGGCATCGGAAACCAACCCGGTGACGCTGCCTGTTCCGATCTGCGCCAGGGCGACGCTGGGGATCAACAACACTGCAGCAACACATGTGACTTGGAAAGCGATTCTTAGGGCGTGAAATCGGTTTAATGTGAACACGGGTTGCTCCTGCCAACAGGGCACTTTCTGAGCTTTGGTCGCGCAAAACTCTTGAAGCGTTTCCAACCGGGAGCCGTTCACTTACATTCCGCCGTTCTGATATCACGGCTAGTTCATCCGGATTAAGGTGGAAGCCCAACGCGGCGCAGCAGGCTCTTAAATCTGGGGTCGGTTCGGAGTGGATTCCAGACATTGTCGCGCCTCAAAAAGGGAACGCACCAGTTGCGCTGCTCGACTGCTTTGTCCAACCAGACGAAAGCGCGATCCTTGTTGCCAAGGCTGCTGTAGGTGAACGCCGCCATACCAACCGGCAAATCGTCGTAATGCGATGAATATCCCTCCAATGCTCGCATCCACTCTTCCAGCGCGAATCTCGGGCCACCCGTAGCCTCCGCCTGGCGGAGGACGTGGGCAAAGTCAGGCCGCCCATACACTGTGAGACAGCGTTCCCACATTTCCACCGACTCCTTAAACCTCCCGGCAATGGCATAGTTCTTGGCCATTATCATGAGGACAAACGCATTATTGGGGGTCTTTTCTTCAAGCGCATGCCTTTGCTGTTCCAAAGTTCGGTCAGTTCGCTGAAGGACAGCGAAATGGTCGTCGTAATAGTCATGGGCAGGACTGAGCGACTGTGCGTTGGTCAGTTCTTTGTCAGCCTCGATGGTGCGACCAACGTTCGCCAAGTATTCAGAATAGGAAAAATGCGCATACCCTGAACTGGGATTAACTTCAATGCTTCTCTTGTATTCTCTTTCAGCCCCCGTCCAATCGTATTCATAACGCATGAGCAGCTTGGCCAGGGCAAGGTGTCCATCCATGTCCTCTTCAGCCAGTTCCAACGCCTTTAACAGACCGGCCTTTGCTTTGGGCAGGTACTGAAATGGCGACGGTGGGTCGGCGTTTTCAATCGCTTCAAAATATGCCAGATATGTCGGCCTATAACTCGGATCTTGCTCGATTGCGCTATCCAGGTAAGAGAACGCTTTTTGGAGTTCGTCCTTTTGTGCCTCTCTTCCTTTGTCAAACTGAAACTTGCCCGCTCGGTCGATGAGGAAGCGCGCCGCTGCATAGGCATCCAGCGCCTTTGGATTCACCGGCCGTACATTCCGCAGCCTTGCCTGCTCTGCCGGAGTCAGTTTGACCTGGATCCGCCAGGTAGTGGGCCCAGCCGCCAAGAACACAAGGAGCAGGACTACTGCAATCGCACCCAGTCCTACGCCAATCCGAAAGGCGCGCGTCGAGACGATTGATTCTTTTGCGATTCCGGGGGTGTTCGAAGAATCCCCCGCATGGTCTGCACCTCGCTTCACTACCTCCACCGACGGGACTAGGCGGTAACCGCGCTTGGGGATGGTCTGAATGAACTTCGATTCCCGTGGGTCGTCATCGAAGGCACGACGAATTTCGGAGATCGAACGAATCAGGACGTCGTCAGAAACAAACGTGTCCGGCCAGATTGTCTTCAGCAGTTGTTCTTTCGGCAGGGTTTCGCCGGCGTGATGGGCCAGGCACACTAGCACTTCCATCACCTTCGGTTCTAGCTGTCGGGTCGTGCCGTTCTGGGAGATGGTGTTCAGACTGGGCTGAACCAGCCAAATCCCGATGCGCAAGTCGCCAGTCATGTTCCCCCCAAGGCGACCCGAAAAACGTGCGAAGCATTATAGATCAGGTCCGCAAGTCCCTGAATTCTCTATACCTCGGTCGAACATCGTTCAAAACTCGGCGAGCCCTCAGGACTTCCGGGCGCAACTTGCCCCATAACCCCTTGCACAAAGTAGTTGGGGAAGCTAAATCGGGGGCATCAGAGATGCTCCCGTTCTTTCGCTCGACTCGACTGCTCCAAAGCAAGGAGGATAAATATGAAGCGGAAAATCGCTCGCGGGATGCTCATGCCAGCTTGCCTGGCCCTGATACTCGGTGTGATTTCAGCGCCGCTACAGGCTCAAGCCAGCCACTGTTCGACTGCTGGTGCAGCTGGGAAGTGGGCTTACACCTATACCGGCACCATCTTCACTCCAAGTGGCCCAGTGCCTGCCGCGTCCGTCGGCCACTTCACCGAGGACGCGTCCGGCAACCTGACCGGCAGTCAGACGCGGAGTGTGGCGGGAGGTTCGGGAGTGGAAGACATTACCGGAACGATCAGTGTGAACCGAGATTGCACGGCCACAGCGACCATCAGTGTGTATGTGAATGGACAGCTGCAGCGTACGGCTGTGCTGGCCGTAGTCTTCGACAAAAACATGAACCATGCCCGTGGAATTTTCGAGTCCCTGGTGTTGCCGAATGGCACGAACGTTCCCGTGGTCCTTACTTCGGATAACTCGAGAATGTTTCCCAAGGACTGACTAACGTGAGCCTCATCCTTCCCTAGTTGTCAAGACGGAATCACTGAAGCTGGCAACAGGGGTTGATACACAAGGCTGATGCTGAAACATCCCGGACGGCACCCAACGAAAGCCAGGAAAGCAGAGGGCGCCGGTCACACGACTGAGCGTTGGCGAAATCTCTGGAGTAAGTTCAAAAATGCAAGAACAAGACCGAGTATTCAAGAGGGAGTTGTGTGGATGGATGGGCATTGCATATCTTCTGGCGGCGATGCTAGCTGGCTGCGGCGGAGACTAGCACACCACCCCCGAAAATCTCAGTCACTTTTGGTGGGGGCAACTCGCAGACAATCGGACAAGGGCAGAGCATCACCATTACGGCGACGATTGCCAATGATCCATCGGGAAGGGGCGTCTCCTGGGCATTGGCCGGACCGGGCTCGATAAGCAAACAGACGAGCACCTCAGTTGAATACGATGCGCCGGCCAGCGTGGCGACCAATGGGAGCGCAACCATCACAGCCACAGCGGTCGCAAGCACGACCGTATCGGCTGTTTATACGGTGAATCTCGCGCCCATTGTGGTCACCGTGTCCCCCGACAACGTAAGCGTGATCGCGAACACAGGCCAGATGTTTACGGCGACGGTGCAGAATGATGCCTCGAATTCCGGCGTCACTTGGACGATTTCTCCGGCGTCCGGTGCAGGAACGCTGACCAATGTAACTAAGACTTCGGCGACCTTCAATGCGCCGGCGAGCCCACCGTCCAACGATTTGGCTGTAACCATCACGGCTACTTCGGTAGCGACTCCAACCACATTGGCGTCAGCAAATGTTGTGGTCCCGGCGATCATGATCTCCGTTGATCCAAACGGGGCGACTGTGGCAGCCGGCACCAAACAGGTTTTGACGGCTACTGTGACTAACGATCCGAGCAATGCGGGGGTAGTCTGGAGCATTTCTCCAGCGTCGGGAGCAGGAACGCTGAGCGATGTGACGAACACGTCCGTGACGTTCAATGCGCCTGCCAGCGCGCCGCCGAGCGATGTGGTGGTGACCATCACGGCCACCTCGGTAACGGATGCCACAAAGAGTTTTCCGGCAACCGTGACCGTCCCAGCGATTGCAGTTTCCCTTTCCGCGAGTTCCGCTACGGTTGCGGCCAACACCACGCAGGACTTCCAGGCGACGGTCAGCTATGATCCGAGCAATGCGGGTGTCACCTGGAGCTTATCTCCGGCGACGGGGGTGGGGTCACTCAGCAAAGCTACCAGCACATCAGTAACGTACAGTGCCCCAGCCGATGCGCCAGCAAGCAACCTGACAGCGACGCTCACAGCCACGTCGGCAACCGACACATCGAAATCGGGCTCTGTGCAGATAACTGTACCTGCCATCAGCGTTTCGGTTGCGCCAACGTCTGCACTGATTCCCGTGAATGCCACGCAGCAGTTCACTGGAAATGTGAACTATGATCCTGCAGGGAAGGGCGTAACCTGGGCTCCCGTTCAAGCCGGTGTGACGTGCGCGCCCGTTTGTGGGACTTTCTCGCCGTCGACTACGGAGAGCGGCGCGGCTACGATCTACACCGCGCCCACGGCTGTGCCCATCGTTGCGGGAGTGGATCTTACCGCGACTTCGATCTCGGATGCGAGCAAGTCGGGAATCGCCCGCATCACACTGACGAATGGTACCGTTAAGCTTGTCCCGGCGATATTGGATTACGGTCATGTCAAATACCGAAACCCCCTGACCCACCAGCTTGGCTCCAAGACCCTGAGCCTCGTGCTTACCAATGTGGGGAGTAGCGCGCTGAACATCAGCAGTATGGTCACCACAACGCATTTCATTCAGACGAATGATTGTGGGACTAGTGTAGGGGCGGGTATGTCCTGCACCGTCAAGGTGGTGTTTACCCCGGGTGCGGTCGGTACTTTCACCGGGACACTCACTCTTGCCGACAGCAGCGCCGACAGTCCGCAGGTTGTGCCGCTGTCTGGAGAAGGTGTTGCAGTCTTGGGTCCCGTGGTACAGGCCGCTGTGGCTGCGAAACAGGCCTTAGCTGCACCCGCTCCGACTGGTCCGAACAGCGTCGGGACGCGGGTCGTGCACTTTGTGGATGCGACGCGCGCAGATCCCTTTGCGGGAAATGGCAGCCAGCGCGAATTGATGGTGCGTTTCTGGTATCCAACCGGGGTGACGAGCGACTGCAAACCGGCCGAATACACCTCACCAGCGGTTTGGAGCTATTTCTCAGAACTGATGGGAGTGCCCCTGCCTGAGGTGAAAACAAACAGTTGCGAGGATGCCATTGTGGCAAGCGGCGCGCATCCCGTGGTGGTTTTCACGCCTGGGTACACCGGCACATTCACCGATTACACATTCTTATTCGAGGACCTCGCCAGCCGCGGATATGTCGTGGCAGCGTTGAATCACACCCACGAGGCTACGGCGACGGAGTTCCCAGACGGACGAATGGTGGAGTCCATTTTTGGCAGCCACCTGGGAACGAGACTGAGAACGGATGAAGAAGCCTACACGTCTTCCGTGATTGCTCGCTTGGGCGATCTGAAATCCGTGTTGAAGGAACTGGATCATTTGAATGGCACCGCGAAAGGCCCATTCTCGGGGCGATTGGATGTTTCCCGTGTGGCGTTAGCGGGACATTCGTTGGGAGGGTTGACTGCCTTGATGGGTGTCGAACGGGAAATTCGATTCCGCGCAGGAATCAGCATTGATGCTGCCTCGCCCGAACGCGCGTCGAAAGCGACGGAAACACCGACCCTCCTCATAATGACAGGTAGCGGACAGTGGAGCGTGGAGGAGTGCGGTTTGTGGAGCAATTTACGTGGGCCGCGTCTGGCTTTGAAGCTCCCTGGCGTGGATCACCTTGCACCGTCGGATGCCATCTGGCTGGCGGGGGGCGCGATCAAGACAGGAAAAATGAGCCCGGAGAAGACGATGGGCGTTCTGCGAAGCTACATCTCCGCGTTTCTGGACGCGCATCTTCGTGGCCAGCCGGCTGATGCTGTGCTGAGCGCGCAGTCTCCCGATTTCGCGGACGTTATTGCTACAACGCAAAAACAGGCGCCGTGCGGCAAGCCTTAGGAGTCCGAGATTGGAATTGCGAAATCCGCTTCTTGGAAGTTTGGGCTCGGAATCTCATCGCTTCGTTCCGCCGAGAGTCTCTGGGTTGAACTACAAATCAGCGGCGGTACCGGGCAGGGGCAGGTTAAGAATAGGTCTGGAGCGGTCAATGCCTGTAATTGCGATATTCCAACAACGGATTCCGTTCATTTTGTGAGCATAGATCGCGCTATAACTTCTGACAGTTCCTCGCACAGCGCCATCAGCCTACGTTAGCCCTGAACGATTTCTTTGCTAAATATGATAAGGAAGGATTCCAGTGAGCGTAGATTTCTCCACCCGTCAGTCTAATGGCATCACCATCGTCGACCTCAGGGGCCGAATCACCCTCGGTGAAGGCAGCGTAACTTTGCGTGATACGGTCCACGACCTGCTTTCCAAGGGGCAGAAAAAAATCCTGTTGAACCTTGGCGACGTGAACTATATCGACAGCTCCGGTATCGGCGAACTTGTCAGTGCCTTCACCGCCGCCAAAAAGCAGGATGGCGAGGTCAGACTGCTGAACCTGACCAAGAAAGTCCACGACCTGCTGCAGATCACGAAGCTCTACACTGTCTTCGATGTGAAGGACAACGAAGCATTGGCCATACAGTCTTTCAGTGCACCACGCGGAGTCAGCGAGCGGTAGCCTGTCGCAGCCAGGCGATTACGGTCAAAACGCTCCCCAGGGGCTCAATGGGTGAGATGGCGATGTTTTAACACCTGCCGGGATTCCCGCCAGCGAAATCTGGAAGTAGCCGAGCCACTACCGAACTGGCTGCCAGTTAGCAAGCATGCCCGCTCAGCAGCCAACACCATGAGAACAGCCGGTCAATGAAACTTCACTTCTGGGAGCCTTGTGAGGTCTGGTACATACCGGAAAATCACGCGACGGTTCCTGCTCCAACACGCGTCGTTCTTCTCGGGGCAAACCGGGTAGAGTTGTCCCCATCCGGTCGTGAGCACGATTCGGTCTTCCGCTATGCCCATACCTGCGACCGTTTGTCTTATGGTTTCTGCCCGCTTTGCAGACAGTACCAGATTGTAGATGATGTCTTCGCCGCGCGTTGATGCGTAGCCCTCAATGTAAAAGTGGACGCTGGGGTGATCCTTCAACCACTGCACGTCGGCCTGGAGTGCGCCCGGATCTGTGGTGGTCTCGTGTTCGTTCCATCCAAACGGCACTTCTTTCATCGCTCGGTTGAATTCGGCTTGCTCTGGACCAAATAGATTTATTTCCTCAGACAAACTCCTGGACTGAGCAAATCCACTCACAGTCAACAAGACGAGAAGAGTGACATATAGAAGATTGGAAGCCTTCATATGTTCAGATCCTTTCACTCACGTGTGCTAAGTCACAGAGTTGCCCAGAGGCTCTGCGCCTGGTACTGGCAATACTGACAGCCTCGGAAGGGAAGGACGAACCGGCAGTGGAATTTCGCGGCTGAGGTTCAAAACCGGCAGCAGGGACATGCCCCCGACTGGCATTCGTATGGAACGCGATTACACTCAGATCCCGGTCAAGGAGTGAGATGGGGTTTAATGACAATCATAGCCCGCACCTTTGGCCCACTGCTTGAAGCTGATTGACTTGCCATCTCCAGTCATTGGATTTCAGCCCAATGATGGACAACTCATCTCGCCCTCAGCGCTCCTCAAATACGTATTCGTGCTGCGCGTCTCGCAGCGTCAAAGTTCGTTTATTCCCGCTGTTCCCGGCTACTAAGTCGAAGCCCAATTCGCCAGGAACCGTCGTGATGAAAGAAACGGTCCCGTCCGGATTTTTCTTGCTGGCGACCTTGCTCTTCCATTCGCCGAAGTCAAAGACCGTCGCCGCCCCCTCACGGCTGACGGTAATGTCTCCCAGCGAAGCATTCACATAATGGTTCGCGAGCTTGACAGATTCGGCAGCGTCCGCCGGGATGACCATCAGCTTTCTTTCGGCGGCCAACTGTGCGTAGAAAGCTTCGCCATCGGCTTTCAGCGCCGCGTCCGCCTCCGGTTTCCCGTCGAACAGCACTTCAAGCAGCTTGCGCTGGAACCGAGATCGCAGGGCCCAGCCCGGATCCGCATTCGTCAGAACCACGGCGCCCACATTCTGCTTAGGCAGCCACATCATGTCGCTGTGGTAGCCCACCAAGTCGCCACCATGATGCACCACGGGCACTCCGTACGTGGTATCGACCTCCAGTCCCATACCGTAGGTGACATCTTTACCGATCGACACCTGTGGCGCCCGGCGCTCCAGCAGCGGCGCGGGGGAAATGTACTGCTTGCCGTCCGGCAGTTTGCCCTCGGCCAGCTCCATGGAGATGTACTTCAGCATGTCGCGTACGCTGCTCCAGGCTCCTCCCGCCGGACGCGCCGGAATTACCCCTTCGTTGATGGCCGTCAGAGCTTTTGTCATTTTGCCGTCTGCATCGGGAGAGTGCGCCGTCGCGTGGTTGGACGCCATCGCGCGCGCCGTGTCGAAGGTCGTCGCCATCATTCCTAGTGGATCGAACACCTTGGTTTGCATCGAGAGGTCGTAAGCGGCGCCCAGTTCCATATCCGGATGCAGCACGCTTCCTCCCGTGAATCCCGCCGCCGACGCCATGAGGTTCGAATACTGAAACAGCTCGCCGAACTTGGACGTGGGCTGCATCGTCCCCAGCAGGGTCATGACGCTCTCCGGCGTCAAGTGGCCGTATTCGAAGATCCACTCCATGTCCTGCCGCGGCATCCCGGTACACGCGCAGATCAGGTTTTTCACCTTCACGCTGCGTGTGGTGTCGGCGTCGCCTAATTTGAACTTCGGGAAAAGCTGGGTGACCGGTGTGTCCCAGGTCATGCGGCCTTCATCCACCAGTTTGGCAAGCATCAAGGTCGTGAGCGCCTTGGTGTTCGACGCGATCATGAACAAGGTGTCCCCGTCAGGTTTCTGCGTCCCGCCCAACTCCTTCACGCCCAGCCCGTCTGCAAAGATCACCTTTCCGTCCTGCACTATGCCGAGCCCCACGCCCGGAACGCCGAGTTGCTTCCGACCCAACTCTACGAACTTGGTCAGTTCGGCGATGCGCGCGTCATCCAGCTTTTTTGCTTTCTTTTCGGCGAACGACTCGCGGCTGTAGCCCTTGGGCAGCAGGCGTCCGAAAATTAGCGCCTCCTGCGCCAGACGCTTCTCGCCAGTCGCGTCGGAGAGGTTTTCAATCACCACTGTCCAGCTCGAGCCCGAATAGAGCACCAGAACCGTGACGCCGCGCTTCTCATTGGGCGAGGTAAGGTACTCGTAGTAGCGCCGGCGGCTCCAGCCATCCCGATCCGGCAGATCGTTGGTGAACTTCACCGTCCACTTGGCGTCCGGCTTGTAAGCTTTCCAAGCGGCGGTCAGTGCCTCCTCCGCCGACTTGGCGGCAACATCTACCAGCGCGACCCATGAGTCGCCTTCGGGAGCTTCCACAATGGTCGCCGGGCCTTGGACACGTACGGACCAATCCTTTGGCGCCACGAACGTGTTGCCCATTACGGTCGTCTTCGGCGTATCGGCCGAGAGTTGCTCAGAGGTCGAGGCCGTTCCAGCTTTGTCGGCGACGGGTCTTCTGGCTGTGCGTTCATTCAGCGCATAGGCGATGCCGGTCGCAAAAAACAGGAGACTGACAACGAGAAGCTTCTTCATGGTTGCGCATTTTACCGCCATGCCTGGGGCGCACCTAGTCATTTTCAATCTCCTCGGAAAGGATCTCAGTTGTCGTAATCAGATGGAATGAGTAAGCCGATCTCCGGCGGGATGCGATACGCTCCCAAGTTATCGACGTGCTCGAGAGAACGCCCAACTTGCACCGAGGGAACAAACATCGCTCAAGCAAGAGTGCGGTTGGAAGGATGGCGTCAGCAGAGACTCGACCGGAGAAGACCTTGTCCAACCAAACAACAAAAGTACCCACTTGACTCCGACCGACCAGAGCTTCACCTCTGTCTGCCAAGCTCCTGGGGCACACTCTTCGACCAGCGCGTGAGCGCGCCTTCCAGATGGCGATTAAATTCTCTCCAGGATGCAGCTTCGGAGTGAGGACTGTGACCTCCAGATGCGATCACTCGCATCTCGGCATGTGGCAGTTCACCTCGGATGGCGTCGAGTTCCCAGGCTTCGGTACGAGGGTCTTGCGCCCCATGAATGAATTCAGTGGGAATACCCAGATTCGAAAGTCTCCCGTCAAAAAGGTCGCGCGCTCCTCCATTCGCTGAGCGGGCAATGTCGAGCCATGCTTGTCCCTCGCTGCGCAGCAACTGGTTCCAGTAAGGGTCGCCATGTTCTTTTTTCAGAATGTCAGAAACGTGTGGGCCAAATGACTCCGGCTCCGAGGCCATGCTTTGAAAGAAAGTTCGCGAACTGGCCTTCTCGCGATCGTAATGAAACGCTTCGAGCACGAGTCCGAGGCACCGCTCGGGTTCGCTGATCCCGAGCATGGCTGCGATGACTGCGCCGTCGCTGTGTCCCCAAAAAATACATCGGTGCACATGCAAAGCGTCCAGAAATAGCAAGGTTTCTTCAACCCCCCGTTTGTGCAGGTCTGGACCAAAGATGGCGGGTTTCGTGGAGCGCCCATAGCCTGACCGGTCAGGGATCAGAACCCGGACATCCTTAATCGTTTGCGCTTGCTCGTCCAGCGGGTAGGGTTCGTATCCCCAGCCCCCGTGCAGGAACACCATGGGTACGCCCGATCCGAACTCTCGGTAATAAATTTCCGTAGGCCCACCGGCGAGGGGCGAATCACACAATGTGACCAAGGGCACCGTTCACGTCTCCGCAGGACAAATTCATCAGTCGAATGATCGAATCATGACAGGTGCCCGCCTCTGGGCAGAAGTCACGAGCTAGTGCTGCCCCAGTCGAACTCGCGGAACTGTTCGCGCAAGCGCGACTTCAGCAATTTCCCAGTCGACGTATGCGGCAACTCCGCGAGAAAGACAAACTCATCTGGCAGCTGCCACTTGGCAAACTTACCACCAAGGAAGATGCGCAGTTCTTCATCGGAAACCTGCGCTCCATCTTTCAGCACTACACATGCCAGAGGACGTTCCTGCCACTTAGGGTGTCGAATCGCGATGACAGCGGCTTCCTTAATCGCGTGATGTCCGACCAACTCGTTCTCGAGGTCGACTGAACTGATCCATTCCCCGCCCGACTTGATCAGGTCCTTGGTGCGGTCGGTGATCTTCATGTACCCGTCGGCATCAATCGTGACGACGTCTCCCGTACGCAGCCATCCGTCCTTCGTCCACTTGTCTTGCTCTTCAGGAAGCCTGTAGTAGCCTGCGGCAACGAAGGGGCCGCGCACCTGCAACTCGCCATAAGTCGTGCCGTCCCAGGAAATCTCTCCATCATCGCCGACCGCACGCACTTCAACCAGCGGCGATGGCAAGCCCTGCTTGGCCCGGATTTCGTACTTCCGATCTTCGGGCCAGCTCGCCATCTCGGGTTTGAGCGTCGAAGTCGTCGCGATTGGGGTGGTCTCTGTCATGCCCCACGGCTGGATGACACGCACGCCATAATTGTCGAAACGGCGGAAGAGGCTTTCCGGGGCCGCCGATCCGGCAACGACAATGCGCAGGCCTTCCGCCAGTTTCCACCGCCCGGGATGGCACTCCAGGCACTCAATCACGCCCAGCCAGATGGTTGGCACTCCTCCAGTCAAGGTGACTCGTTCGCTCGCAAGCAGATCGAGGAGCCCATCGGGCTGGAGATTGGGGCCGGGAAACACCGGCTTGCTACCGTTCATCACAGCGGCATGCGGTAAGCCCCAGGCATTGGCGTGAAACATCGACATCGCCGGCAAGACTGTGTCCATCCGCGACACGGAAAAGTTATCCGGCAACGAAATTGATAAGGCATGCAGGACCAAGGCTCGATGCGAATACACCACACCTTTTGGCTTGCCCGTGGTACCCGAGGTGTAGCACATGGCGACCGCCGCGTTCTCGTCAACATCCACCGATGTCGGGCTGCCTGATCCTTGCGCCAGTAGCGATTCATAGTTTTCGTACTGGGAAGGTGTCGGCAATCCGCTGAATGGCACGACGATCACCCGTTCAAAGTGCACTTTGTCCTTAAAGCTTTCGTAAATTGGAAGCAGCACGTCATCCACGATTAACCAGCGATCTTGAGCATGGTTCACGATGAAGGCTAGTTCATCCGGATGAAGTCGCAGGTTGAGCGTGTGTATCACGGCGCCCGCCGCCGGGATACCGAAGTACGCCTCCAGATGGGTGGCGTGGTTCCACATTAATGTGGCCACACGGTCCCCTTGCCCGATCCCGGCCTCTTGCAGGCTCGACGCCAGGGCACGTGACCTCTGATACAGGTCGATATAGGTCGAGCGATGCAGGGAGTTGTCTGGCAAGCGGGACACGACTTCAACTTTCGGATACAACCTGCCCGCCCGCTCCAGGAACGATGGGAGCGTCAGTCCACACTGCATCATGGTTCCCTGCAAACTTCACCTCCTACAGAACACCCATTGGATATCGCCTCGACGATCCAGAGCACGCGTCGGATTGCGCATTGTAGCGTGGTCCTGGCATTTCGGGTGGCGGTTGATTGAAGGGCAATTCGGATCCTTGCCCACGCAGAGGCGCACCCGTTTCGCGCCATTGCGCCATTCCAGAGAGTACGCATCTTTCGCGTGTCGCTCTTCCTTACCGTTCACCAACACGGACTGCGCCGTTCGCAGAAAAAGACGACCGGACGGTCGCCCAGTCCGTGTGGAGTGTTCACTCGTTTGGTGAGGTTTAATTCTCGGTTGGGCATCGGGTGATCCTTCCTGATTCTGGTATCAGTATCGGTATCACCAACCCGCAAGTACTAGGTTACAAAAGCTGGCGGAGAGGGTGGGATTTGAACCCACGATACCCGTTAAGGTATGTCCGCTTTCGAGGCGGATCGTTTCAACCACTCACGCACCTCTCCGCGTTAAGAAAGCTGCCAGTGGCAAGTGGTCAATGGCCAATGGCGATCGACTTTGTACGAACTAGGGAACTGCTTTTCGCTCAATCCGCCGTTGGCGAAAGAACGCCTGCAGCACATCCCCACAGCGGCCTGCCAGCACGCCTCCCTGGACCTCCACTCGATGGTTCAGTTGCGGGTGGTTGAGTACCTGCATCACCGAGTGGACCGCACCAGCCTTGGGATCGTCGGCGCCATACACCAGCCGCTTGATGCGCGCGTGAACCAAGGCCCCCGCGCACATGGCGCACGGCTCAATTGTAGCAAACAGATCACAGTCGCCCAGTCGATGGTTGCCCACGATGGCACCCGCTTCACGCAAGGCAATGATCTCGGCGTGCGCAGTTGGGTCGGTGCCGGTCAGGTTGCGATTCCACCCCTCGTGCGATCACACGGCCTTCGCAAACCACGACCGCTCCCACGGGCACCTCGCCCGCCTCGAGCGCGCGCTGCGCCGCACGGAGAGCCTCTTCCATGAACAATTCGTCAGTTGGATGGTCAGTCACAAGTCGTCAGTCGTCACGTCAGTTACCCGGCATCGATGGGTGTGCTTGGCTTGATCCTGCGCTGGTGATCAGGACCGAGATGCTTCCTGCATTGTAGACGCAGGCTTGGTTTGCGCTGTTCGTATGCGAAAGGATCAGCCTTCTGGCTTAGAGCAACTGCAGGATGGTTCGCACGCTCGCCGGCAGCAGGTGCGAGAGGTGCAGGCACACGGCAGTCACGATCCAGTGCGCCAGAAAAATCGCCGGAATAGCCGCGGCGGCCCAGCGAATTTCAGGTCGGGATGTCAGCAGGGCTTTCATGGGCTGCGTCCTGTAGCCAGATACGGTTTAGACGCACGAAAAGTTCCCTGGGAAGCGGGACTCGAAAGTCTTCTGCTGGCCACGCCTAGCGCCATTCTGTCTGCCAGATGCAGCCCCTTGCGACCGCGCAGCGCCGTGTTATCCTTAGCTCGATATGGGGATGCCGAATCTGCTCCGTAAGGTGTTATTGCTGGACCTGCTACAGGGACTGAGAGTTACGTTCCGATACCAGGATCCGAAAGAGAACTACACCGAGCAGTATCCGCTGGAACGGCCGCAAGTGGCCGAACGATACCGCGGAGCCCCTCGTCTGAACGTGAACCCCGACACCGACGAGACCATGTGCATCGCCTGCGACCTGTGCGCGCTGGCTTGTCCCGAAAATCTGATCGTCGTCTCCAGTGAACGCAACGAGAAGACCCGTCGCAAGGAACTCACCAACTTCACCTACGACCTGAGCCGCTGCATGTTCTGCGGGCTATGCGAAGACGCGTGTCCGACCGACGCGCTGGAACTGACCCAGGACTTCGAACTCGCCAACTACTCCCGCGAAGACATGATCTGGGACCGCGAGACGCTCGAGAAGGGTCCGCGGCCTACGGTGTACAAGAAGTAGCTCCTTAACTCCCTAAAGTGATGCTTTAAGAAGCGCGGAGTTCTTGCGCAAGTAGCGCTGCCGTCCTGGCGGTTGTCACGCGGTCGGGACAGCCGGCAACATTTCGGCTTTGATGACTGAAGACTAACGACTGACGACTGGTTGCTGCTGCGTCATGCAGTGCAGGGCGCCGAAGCCCCAGATCAGGTCGCCGGAGTAGATCGGGACGATTTCGCGGCTGGGGAAGAGGTCGGCCAGAATGTTCAGCGCGATGCGGTCCTTAGGGTCGTTGAACACCGGAACCAGGACTATGCCATTCGCGATGTAGAAATTGCCGTAGCTGGCGGGCAGACGGCGGCCCTCAAAAATAACGGGCGCGGGCATTGGCAGTTCGACGATCTGAAATGGCTTGCCGTCCTGGTCGGTGGCCGACTGTCAGCCGGCGGAGATTCTCCTGCAAGGGCGCGTAATTCTTGTCTTTCGGGTCGGCTTCGACCACGGTGACGATCGTGTCAGGCGCGACGAACCGGGTGATGTCGTCGACGTGGCCGTGGGTGTCGTCGCCGGTAATGCCTCGACCCAGCCAGATCACCTTCTTGATCCCCAGATAAGTGGCGAAGATCTGTTCATAGTCCTCGCGGCGAAAGCCGGGATTGCGTTGCTGGACCTTGCTGAGCAGGCACTCTTCCGTGGTGAGCAGGGTGCCCGCGCCGTTGACGTCGATGGAGCCACCTTCGAGAACGACGCGGACGTGTCTTGTGCTCGGCGCGAATCTCAGGCGCGCGGGCTGCTTCCGCCATCAGGGAGCCGATCTTTTCGTCGTGGCGATAGTTGGGATACTTCGCCCAGGCGTTGAAGCGCCACTTGATGGCTTGCAGAGGCCGAGCTGCGCTCGGCTAGCGGCGGTCTCGCGTCCATCGCACCAGCAATTCAATACAAAGGTGCAGCCGCTATCGCGCGTCCACACTCGGTTTGTGGGCCAGCGATGGAAGCGGACGTTCTTGTTGAGGGCGTTGGCCAGCTTCAAGGTCTTGCGCGCCCGCTTTTCGGAGTCGGCGTTATTGACGATCAGGTCGACGCGCTCGTGCCGTGACAGATGGCGAATGATCTCCGCGTAGACCCACGGAATCGGTTCAAACTTTCCCGGCCAGTCACCGCGAAAATGCGGCCACGCGAGCCAGGTGGATTCGTGCGGCTCCCACTCGGCGGGCATGCGACAGGACGAGGTCGAAGCTTAAAGATTCTTGAAGTAGAGAAGAAGCGATCTCACGGAGATCGTCGATCCTTCGGTTTGTGCGTGCGCAAACTCACTAGACGATCTGCATCCGACCGTGCAGCGGAGTGCAGGGACTTGGTTCTTCAGTCAATCAACCGGCTCGTGATGGGCGCGTAGCTGTCGATGCGGCGGTCGCGCAGAAACGGCCAGTTGCGGCGAATGTCTTCCAGTTTGTGCAGGTCGACTTCGGCGGTCAGGATTTCTTCCTTGTCGTGCGAGCCTTGCGCCAGCACGCGTCCAAACGGATCCGCAATGAACGAGCCGCCCCAGAATTCCAGTCCCTGCCCCGTGGCTTCGTTGCCGCGAATGTTGCCCGTCTCGAATGCCGACGCGATTCACCACTCCCACATAAACTCCGTTGGCGATGGCATGCGCGCGCTGAATGGTGCGCCAGGCATCGTATTGCGCTTCGCCGAACTCCGCCTTCTCGGCGGGATGCCAGCCGATGGCAGTCGGATAAAACAGAATCACTGGCGCCCTGCAGCGCGGTCAGGCGGGCGCCTTCCGGATACCACTGGTCCCAGCACACCAGCGTGCCGATCTTGCCCGCGGCCGTGTCGAAGGCGCGGAAACCCAGGTCGCCCGGGAGTGAAGTAGAATTTCTCGTAGTAGAGCGGATCGTCCGGAATGTGCATCTTGCGGTAGATGCCCGCGCAGCGCTCCATCGGTGTCGAAGATGGCCGCGGTGTTGTGATAGACGCCGGGCGCGCGCTTCTCGAACAGCGACGCGACCAGCACGACGCTGTGCTTCTTGGCGGCCGCCGCCGAGCTTCTCGGTGGTTGGGCCCGGGAATCGGCTCGGCCAGGTCGAACAACGCGTGCGTCTTCGCGCTGACAGAAATACTGCGTCTGGAAGAGTTCAGGCAGGCAGACGACTGTGCGCCGTCTTGTGCGGCTTCGGCCACGCGATCCAGCGCTTTCGCCAGATTCTCTTCGGGATTCGGGCCGCAGGACATCTGCACCAGCCCCACGGTGAATTTTTCTGACGGCACGCGCAAGTCCTCCCGGCAAGCGAACGGAGGATAGGATAGCAGGCGACTAGCGAGTTGCGAGCACCGACAATCCGAAGACGCACATGCCAGCATATCCAGATAGCTGATGAACGAATAGCTCGTGAATCAGAAACAGCGATTGTCGACCACCGGTGGATTTCGGCTTTGCGGGTTGGCGGCATCTTGCCGGGTTCTAGTAGAGTAGTGCTACGCATACATAAGGGCTTGAGCTTGGAGGTGCGATTTTGAAGCAGGGCAATCATGACAAGCACGGCCATCCTGAGAAGCATGGAAACGGGGCCCAAAGCGACGGCTCCGGGATTGATCGCAATCTGCACGATCCCATCGCAGATCGGCTGATTCCGCTGGAACCGCTCGATCTCGGCCAGATCCATTCGATCGACGACCTGGTGCGCGCCATGTCGAAGACCGCCTTCACCGGCCGCCAGCTCGGCGAAGCCGCCGACGTGCTCGAAGCCATGGCTCGCGACAAAGATTGTTTCGTCGTCATGACCCTCGCGGGCGCCATGACCGTCGCCAAGCAAGGCCTGATCATCTCCGAATTGATCGATCGTGGCATCGTCAACGCCATCGTCTCGACGGGCGCGCTGATGGCTCATGGGCTGGTCGAAGCCACCGGGCGCGCTCATTTTCGCGTACAATCCCGACGTCTCGCGATGAAGAACTTTACGAGCAGGGCTACAACCGCGTCTACGACACGCTCGAGCCGGAGCAGAATCTGGACGACGTGGAAGAAGTCATGTCGGAGGTGCTGGAAGGCTGGGACCACAATGAGGTCATGTGTTCGTACAAGCTGAATCAGGCGATCGGCGCGTATCTGGCAAAGACGGCCAAAGGATCAGCGCGGAATTCTGAAGTCGGCCTACGAGCAGGGTGTGCCGGTCTTCGTGCCGGCGTTCACGGATTCGGAACTTGGACTGGAGTAGCGCTCACCAACCGCCTGCGCGAGATCCACGGGCGGCACAAGATTCGCTTCGATCCGTTTTAAGATCTGGAGCATTTTGCCGCGACCTTGCTGCGGCAAAAGCGGCTGGGGATTTTCACCATCGGCGGAGGCGTGCCGCGCAACTGGTCGCAGCAGTTTGGACCGTTCATCGAGCTTGCGCCACCGCCGGCGGGGAGAGAACGTGCCGCTGAAGCGCTATCACTACGGCGCTGCGCATTTGCCCGGAGCCGGTCTATTGGGGAGGACTGTCGGGCAGTCCCTACAGCGAGGCGATTTCGTGGGGCAAGTTTGTTCCGCCGGCGGAAGGCGGAAAGTTCGGAGAAGTCTTCGTCGATGCTACCGTCGGCCTGCCGATGATTGTGACGGCCGTGCTGGAGCGGCTGGATAAGGACAAATCGCACAAAGGGAAAGCTCGGAAGAAAATGGCAGCAAAGTAGCCCGCGTCAAACTGCAGTTCAGCGGCTCATCCGAAGGGGTGGGCCGCTTTCATTTCCGGCAGGTCTTGTTTGGAGTCCTCTTGTTTGGAGTCCGCAAAAGGCTTGAACCACAAAGGACACAAAGGTCCACGAAGGAGTTCATTCCACTGCAGAATCATGTCTGGAAGAGGGGACGGCCGGAAGTGCCGCCCCCTCATGCCTTAGTCAAAGATCAATACTGCCGACGCGATCACCGTCGTCCACAGACCGCGCTTGTCGCCCACGGCAGACTGCGTGACATTGGCGGTGCGCACGATTTTGTTCGACAGCCGGTAGATCTGCTTCTTCTCGTCCCAGGAACGGTCCGGATCGAACTCCACATTAAGCGTGGTCGCCAGCATCTCGGCCGCGAGTTCTTCGGCGTAGTCCCCGGCCGCGTCCTCGGACTCGCCAAAGGAGTGATGCTCACTCAGGTAGCCGTAGGTGTTGCGATCGGAGGGAATCGCCACACCGATGCTCGACGCCAGCAGGCGGTGTGGTTCGCGCGTGCTGTTTTCGGCCACCACGGCGAAAACGACTTCGCCGGGATGAAGGTACTTCAGGCCCGTGGAGCGCGGAACGAGCTTGCAGTTGGGCGGGAAAATGGAGGAAACGCGCACCAGGTTTTGCGCAGCGATCCCGGCGTCCCGAAGGGCTAGCTCGAAGGAAGTAAGGCGCTCGCGATGTTTGCCGACTCCCTTGGTGAAGAAGATCCGCTTGGGGACCATGTCCTTGCTCAATTCATTTGCCTCCAGAAATTAGCCAGAGTGGGAGAAAACGCAAATCTAACATAGCGATTTGTGAACGTTGGGTGAAAATCGGCCCGCGAACCAAAAAAATCGCGGGAGCCGTTGAGAGCTCCCGCGTGCTGACCATTGGGGGAGGGCAGCAAAACTGTAAAACCTACTTGCCCGCGACCGAGGCGACCTGAATAGTATCACCGTTCAGGGTCCCGGTGATTTTGGCGTCGCTACCCGCAAGTTTTTCGAGCGAGCTCAGCGCGGCCTTGTCGCTGGCGTCGAGGGTGTACACCTTGTCACCGACGACCAGGGCATACTTGGACCCTTTGCCCGCGCAGGCGCGGGTGCAGTCGGCATCTGAGCCGGACATCATGTGAGCCTTGCCGCACATGGCGTCGCTGACTTTGCCAGTGAAACTTTGTGCCTTGTCTGCGGCGAACGCGGCCGCGCACAGGACCAGCGCCGCCAGGAAGATTTCAATCTGCTGCAAACGCAACTTCATGCAACGTTCTCCTTAAATCGAGAATACCCCTCAAGCACGCAAAATACGGGGTACTGATACAGATTATCAGAGAGGGCCGGAGGTTACAGCCTCCTGAACAAAGTTCACGGCTTCAGGCCGTAGCGCAGGCTCACGTCCACAGTCTGGTCCTTTTCGTTTACCGCCTCGTGTATGCTGACCGTCCAATTGAGGCCGGTGGGCAGAAGCTTCCAGGATTGCTCGATGAAACGTTTTGGGTAGGAACTGTCGTAGGGATCGGTTTCCCGGAGCGTCCAGGCATCGCGCAAGTGATCGGCCAGTTTTGCGTCCACACCCTGAATATCCACGTCCCCAAGGTGGAACACTTCACCTTCCTCAACGCGCATCTGGTAAAGGACCGTCCCGGCGGTGTCATCGAGATCGGCCTCGGGTTTTACCGAAGCCGCCATGCGGCCTAGTGTTCCGTACAACTTGCGAATCTCATCCAGGTCAGCGTTGAGTTTCGCGGCATTGGCCGGTTCCCCGACCTGCAGGTGAATCATGTTCTGCAGTTTTTCCACGGAAAGAGCTTTTTGTCCCACCCAGGCGAAGCCGGCAATTTTGTACGGCATGCCCGGCGTGACGGGCAACGCTACGTTGACCTCGGTGTCGCCTTTTTCCTCGCGAGTGACCTTGGCTTGGGGTTCTGCGAAGCTAGCCTTCAAGTAGCCGCGATCCAGGTAGATGGGCAGCAGGGTGGTTTTCGCGTACGCGTTGACCGAGGAACGCAGGTAGTCCATGCCATGCAGTTTTCGGGCGGCCGTAGCCAGGGCTGGTTCTACTTCGGGGGCAGCTCCCGGGAAAGAGACCTCATCGATCTGGATGCTGATGTCGTTCGCCCGGAAGTTGATCGCGTCGATGGGGCCATCGTCGCCCTTTCCTTCGCGGATGTAATCGGCTCGTGCGCCCAGACTGTGCTGCAGCAGGAGCGCCTGGAGCGCGTCGGAAACCTGGTCCGCGAAGTTGCCGCCCACGGGTACCTGCCCGTTAAAGAGAGGCTCACGCTGCTTGATTTTCGCGATGAGCTCGTCATCCGCGAACCAGACGAAGTTTTCAAAACGGGTGGGCACGAGCTTGTCGTTATCAGCCACCTGCAGCTCGAGCTTGGTTCCGTCCCCCGAATACGAGTAGCTGTAGGACACGTCGGTGAATAGCCCGGTCTCTCCAAGTTCCTTGGTGACTTTCTTGAGATCGTCGTCAGTGGCGACCGAGCCGATTTTCAGACCGGTGGCGGCGATGATCTCCTCGGGCTTGTAGCGTTGGCTCCCGGTGACATGGATGGACAGAAGCTTGTGGTCACTGGCGACAACTTTGCTCGTTTGCCTGTGAGCGGTTTGGGCAGAGGCGAGTAGGGAAAGAATACAAACCGCCAGGGTCGTGGAGAGCCGGGAGCGTGTCACGTAAGTGGGATTTTAGCCGAATACGGCGGGTGGAAGCGATTTGCGTTCGGAAATCTTAAGCCGCTACAGGCAGAAAGTTTCTCTGGGCAGGTCCCTTCCCAGCCAGACATGGGATCCCCTTCGGGTGCGCAGGGCAGGCTTTCGACTTCGTTCGGCTTCGCCTCTCTACGCTCAGGAGGACAAGGTGTGGCGGATCAGGTGTGTTTGGCGGTTTCCAGCGCAGCATCTGTCGCCTTGATCTTTACGGTGGTGTCGATGAAAGCCAGTGCCGCGCGGCTGAGAGCCTTGTCTTTGCGGAAAATCAGCGCCATGTCGCGGCGAATCTGTGCGTCCGCAATGGGGATTATGGAAAGCGTATGGGCGCGCGTGTCCTCGCCGACGCTGGAGCGGGCAATGAATCCTACCCCCACGTCGGCGGCCACGAAGCGCTTGAGCAGTTCGCTGGAGTCGAGTTCCATGGAGATCTGCGGCTTCAGACGGCGTTCGTGGAAGAGGTTTTCCAAAGCATCGCGGGTGTGGCCACTTTTCGGCATGAGCAGAGGGAAGCTGGCTACCTCCGCCACCGTAGCCGACTTCAGATGGGCCAACGGATGTTGCGGCGGCGCGATGATGATCAACTCATCCCGGTGAATGGGAACCACCGACAGGCGCGGGTCGTTCACGGGTAGCGACACGATCCCGAAATCTACCGAGTTATCGATGACGGATTCGAGCGTCTTGGCGTAATCGGCGCGCTTGATGCCAACTGCAACCTCAGGATAGTTCCGTTTGAATTCCGCGAAAACCTCGGGGAGGATGTGGAGACACGTACCCTCATTTGCGCCCACCACAATCTCGCCGCGCGGAATACGCTCGGTCTCTGCGATGGCTACGCATACCGCCTTTCGGGCGTCGATGGTTTCTTCGGCGTACTTCAGGAACAACTTTCCGGAAGCGGTGAGCGACACTTTGCCACCGGAGCGGTCGAGCAGTCTGGCCCCTACCTCTTCCTCTAGAGCCCGGATCTGCGATGAGACCGCCGGCTGGGTGCGGAAGCGTTTCTCGGCGGCTCGCGAGAACGAGCACAATCGAGCCACCTCCATAAATGTCTCGAGCTGATCGAAGTCCATTTTTGCGTTTGCTACGCCGCTACGCAAGTCTCATACGGCGCGATCGTGGTCTCATCGACTGCGGTGTTATCCGGACCATGATAAACGTTTCGAATCGCAACCATTCAAAGAATCAATGACTAGTGGCGGGGGGCACAGGGTACTATGACCGCCATCGAGAGACCACGTGAGCGCAGGGTCAAAAGGGCTTTGGCCCTGCTTTTTTGCAGTAGTGCCAGTCTGGAACCGTTCTAAATCGTCCTCGGCCGACCAAGCCACTGGAAAAGAAGCCCTTTGGCGACCATAAACTAGTCTTATTGCTCCCATAAAAACAATCAATCCCGACCTCGGGGACGGAGCCGTACACTCGCTGTGGCGTCGATGACTGGCCGGACGGTACCTACCTCCTCGATATCTCCTTGCGAATCGTAAGCATGCGGAAGCGTGCTAAGCGTCGGTTGCGGGGCGTGTGTCGAGATCTCCGACCACATTCAGACTGAAGAATTCATAGAGCGTTGCGAAGGAGGCCGGTATGGCCGATGCGAAAATTGTCCTGGAGTTCGCAAAGAAGAACGACGTCAAGATTCTCGATTTGCGTTTCACGGATTTGCCCGGCCTTTGGCACCACGTTTCCTATCCCATCGAACAACTGACCGAGTCGTCGTTCGAAGAAGGCTTTGGCATGGATGGATCTTCGATCCGCGGATGGGCTGCCATTCACGAGAGCGACATGTTGCTGATCCCGGATCCGAACTTTTACGTGCTCGATCCCTTCACGGAAGTGTCCACCCTCGTGATGGTGGCCGACGTACTCGACCCCGTTACCAAGCAGCGCTACGATCGTGACCCTCGCTATATTGCACGCAAGGCCGAGCTTTACCTGACGTCCACGGGAGTAGCCGACACGGCATATTTCGGGGCGGAGGCGGAATTCTTTATTTTCGACAGTGTGCGCTTCGACCAGCGCGAGCAGCACGGCTTTTACTACATCGATGCCGAAGAAGGACGGTGGAACTCGGGCAGGGAAGACAACAACCTGGGATACCGTCCCCGATACAAGGAAGGATATTTCCCGGTACCTCCCACCGACCACTACCAGGACATGCGCAGCGAGATGGTGGTCACCATGCAAACCGCCGGACTCATCGTGGAGTGCCACCATCACGAAGTTGCGAGCGGAGGGCAGACCGAGATTGATCTTCAATACGACTCGCTGGTGAAGTCTGCTGACAGCATGCTGCTCTACAAATACATCGTGAAGAACGTCGCCAATCAGTATGGCAAGACGGTCACCTTCATGCCGAAGCCGATTTACGGTGACAACGGCAGCGGAATGCATACCCACCAATCCCTGTGGAAGGGCGGCAAGCCGCTGTTTGCTGGCGACGGGTATGCCGGCCTGTCACAGACGGCATTGTGGTACATCGGCGGCCTGATCAAGCATGGCCCTGCGCTGGCCGCCCTGATCGCTCCCACTACCAATTCTTACAAGCGGCTGGTCCCAGGTTTTGAGGCGCCCGTGAATCTGGCGTACTCGCGTCGCAACCGGTCGGCGGCCTGCCGCATTCCGATGTATTCGGCTTCGCCAAAAGCCAAGCGGGTCGAGTTCCGGCCCCCTGATCCAAGTTGCAATCCGTACCTTGCGTTTTCTGCGATGATGATGGCCGGACTCGACGGCATCGAGAACAAGATCGATCCCGGCCAGCCGCTCGACAAGGACATCTACGATCTGGGTCCGGAAGAGCTGTCGAAAGTGCCGTCCATGCCGGGCTCGCTCGAGGATGCACTCGAAGCCCTGGAACGGGATAACGGCTTCCTTCTTAAGGGCGACGTATTTACCGAAGAGCTCTTGCGGACCTACGTCGAGTACAAACGTGCGAAAGAAGTGGACGCGGTGCGCTTGCGTCCGCACCCGTACGAGTTCCACCTCTACTACGACATCTAAGCTGACTATTGGCTGGTTGTCGTTGCAGGCTTACGAGGCCGTCAACTCGGTTGATTTCTGTCCCGAAGTGCCTGTAGTCTCAAATGAGTGAACTTCCATACTCAATCACAGGTGACGAATGCCGAAGTTTGTCATTGAACGTGAAATACCCAATGCGGGCAATCTGTCGGACCAGGAACTACAAGCGATCTCCCAGAAGTCGGTCGATATCCTCAAGGAAATGGGGCCGGAGATTCAGTGGCAGCACAGCTACGTAACCGGCAATAAGATTTATTGTGTGTATGTGGCTCCGGACGAAGCGACCATCCAGGAACATGCCAAGCGGGGAGGGTTTCCCGCCAATCGTATTTCCGCGGTACACCGTTTGATCGATCCCACCACCGCAGAATAAATCCAGCGTGCAGCGGCAGCATCAAAGAACTATTCGGGAGGTGTTATGGACGTTCGATCGCTGCAGCGCCCGCTCAAGGAACAGTATCGCCGCGATCCGAGTAGTTCGCGCATTACCTTGACTGCCAAGGGTACCGAGACGGCTACGCCAATGGCTTGCTCGGTGGATATTGGACGCGCGATTTATCAGGCGGAAGCTCACACCGGGGTGGGAGGAGCCGGCACGGCCGCCTGTTCTGGAGACCTTTTGCTGGGAGCGCTTGCCGCGTGCGCACAGATTACTTGCCAACTGGTCGCGGTGGCGATGGGGATTGCCACCCGGAGCGTCCAGGTGACGGTGAGTGGCGATCTCGATTTGCAAGGCACGTTGGGCATCTCCAAAGAGGTCCCCGTCGGCTTTGAGGCGATTCGCGTGCACTTCGATATCGACGCGCCTGAGGCGACTCCGGAACAGTTGCAGGCGCTTCAGGCGAAGACGGAGCAGTATTGTGTCGTGATGCAAACTCTGGTGCGGCCGCCCCTCATCAAGACCGAGTGGGCCAACTCCTGACCGCGCTGCCTGCCTGAAGTCTCTGGAGCGGCAATACCGCGATCTCGACCGCCAAGCCCCCGTCCGATCTGGAGGCTTTGACACGCAGCCGCGGGTAACGCCACGTCTGGGGCAGCAAGTAAAAACTAGGCTCGGCCCGAAGTGGGGGGAGCCGGCCTGGAGCAAATGCGCCCCCTCAACAGACCGGCGCATCGGACCGAGCCGAGTAGAAGACTAGCTCAGCATGAGGCCAACGGTCGTTGCTCTAGAGCAATGACGTTCTCTGGTGAATTTTCAGGATGCCGTCTCCTTACGTTGGCTCGCTCCGTTACAAAGGCTACTTCGCGCCACTGTTGGGTAGGACGTCACACAATAGTATTTTTCAGGACCACGGCGTGTTTTGTACGGTATCGTACAGACTAAAATTCTCGCACTGTGATTTCATATGCTGCCCTCCTCCCCCAAGAGGATCGTCATGGCGCAGAAAATTTCAGAATCCCCGGGAGCCGCGTGGCAGGATCTTTACACCGCGGCCCTGATCGAACTAGACCCAGACAAGCTCAAGACGCTCATCGAAAAAGCCGAGCAAACTATCGCAGCGCGCTCTGGGGCTTTGGACCCCACTCGTGATGCTGAGGAAGCTCAGCGCATCGCGGATGCAACACGCAACCTGTCAGTGCTGCGGCGCGAAGCCAGGTAGTTTCCCAAATTTCGAAACCCCACGATCCTTCCGGATCGACTCGCCGTTAGGCTCTCATCTCCCCGCCTGAGAAGACGCGTAAACACTGCCTAGAACTGCTATCCCTAAGCGCCTTAAGGGCCTCTCAAAAAGGGCTTGCAATATAATGGCGCGCTCTCCCGATTGGGCGGGCCGCGCAAGCTTGCCTGATCTCCTTTGCTCGGCCGGGTTTCCCCAAGAACAGTGAGACAAATCGCGGTCTTCCCGGAGCTTGCATGAAACGTGTGCTGACGGTGGTGTTCCTGCTGATGGTGACCGGTGCGGCAGTTGCCCAAAAGAGTCCTTCCTCGGCCGTGGACGGAGGCAGGCTATTTTTTCCGAAAAACTTCATCTGGGGTTATAGCCAGTTTGATGTGGCGCCCCCGCACAACGAACCCGATCCGAATTTGTGTGCGGCCAACGCCGGTCAGTTCGGCGGGAAAGACGCGCCTTGCAATGCGTTCGCGCGTTACTTGTTGTCGGGATATGTCGAGGTACGGCCGTTCGCTCGTACCCAACTGCGCCGGTTGTTTTTCTTCGGCGCGCCTACGTTCGTCTTCGGCAAGAACATTCCCCAGACGCTTTACACCTGGTCGCCTGCCGCCATCGGGTGGGAGCGGTCGTGGGGCGCGGGCATCGAGATAGGACGCGGTTTCGAGTTACGAGTCTCGCAGCATTTCCTGTTTCAGCGCTTCGGAGCACGCGATCGCTATCTGGGCCCGGCGGATCTGGGGACAAATGGGCCGTGGGGAAGGTACAACGTGATTGGGGTGCGAAAGTATTTTGGACATCGGGACCCGGACTAGGCGTCTACGCCTCGCCGGAGCTAGTGAGCGCCTGGAACGCATCCTCGAGGCTGGGAAAGGTCAGGAATAGCGGTTCCACCTTCGTAATTTGGAACAACTTAGTAACGCGCTCGTTGACGCCGGTCAGCACGACTTGCTGTCCAGCCTTGTGACAGGAAACATAGGTTCCCACTAGCGATCCCAGTCCGGCCGAATCGATGTAGGGAACTTCGCTCAGGTCGAGGATCAAGGTGGGCGTGGTTTCGCGGCGGACGGCATTCTGAAACAACGGCAGATTGTCGTAAGTAAGGGGTCCTCGCAGGCGAAGCACTCCCTGCCCCTCGAAGTCGGGGAAGACCCGTTCGACGACTAATTCCGCGTCCATGCGCCGTTGATTGTATGGCAGATAGGCCCACAGATTCAAAGAAAACAGGGGGCGTCAATGGCACTTTTCTGTCATACCTCGAATCGGCTGCTGGACGGTACAATAGTGAACTTATGCTGAATTCCATGAAGTTTTGCCAGAAGCCGATGTTGTTGGTGGGTCTCGTTGCCAGCAGCATGATTGTATGTTCCGCACAGACCCCCACCACGCCGCCGGCGAGCGCTCCCAAGAAGACGACCGCTGCGCCTGGGAAAACCGGTGCTTCCGCCAAAGCGGCGACCAGCAAGCCCGCGACCAAGTCCTCGACGGCGCCGGTTGCTATCACCACTGAGAAAGACAAGACCAGCTACGCCATCGGAATGGATTTGGGCAACAAGCTGAAAAGCCAGTCCATTGATGTGGACACCGCCATCCTTCTGCGCGGCATGAATGACGGCATCACTGGTGCCAAGCCGCTCATGAGCGAAGATGACATGCGCGCTTCGCTCAATGCCCTCAGCACGATGATCCGCGCGAAACAGACGGCCCTGCTCAAGGACCTGACAGAGAAGAACAAGAGCGAAGGCGATGCTTTTCTCCTCGAGAACAGAAGCAAAGAGGGCGTAGTCGTCCTGCCCAGTGGTTTGCAGTACAAGATCCTCAAGGCTGGCGATGGTCCCAAGCCTGCCGCGAGCGACAGCGTCGTGTGCAACTACAAAGGGACACTCATCAACGGGAAGGAATTCGATAGTTCCTTCAAGCGCGGTCAACCGGCCACGTTCCCGGTCAGCGGCGTGATCAAGGGTTGGACCGAAGCGTTACAGTTGATGCCGGTGGGATCGAAGTGGCAGCTCTTCATTCCGCCCGATCTGGCATACGGTGAGCGCGGGGCGGGCGCCGATATTCAGCCGGACTCCACTCTGATCTTTGAAGTCGAGTTGATGTCGATTCAGCCTAAGACGCAGGACAAGGCCCCCGAGAAGGCCCCAGAGGCAGCTCAGGACAAGAAGTAAGGCTTTGTTGAAGAGGCTCTCGGTGCAAGGTGTCGTGATGAACCCCGGCTTCGGCGGCCGGGGTTCGTTGTTGACGGTGAGACAGGTCCTCCGGCCTTTTCAGGCAGGCTTCTTCGCGCGGAAGTTTTCCAGACACTTCTTCACAGTATCGAGCTCGGAAAACCGGCTGCCCTCCTGCTCAACCAGGTAGTACTCCACTCCTCCGACGCTCTCCGCAGCGGCGAAGATGTTCGCCCACGGCGCCACTCCTTCCGAAAACAAAACCTTGTATCCCTTGTCCGCGTCCGGCGACCAGTCCTTGCAGTGGATGGAGCGGATGCGTCCAGGATTGGCCTTGATCCACGCCACCGGATCTCCGCCTGCCTCCAGACACGTGCCTATATCGAGCTGTAGGGCAACCGATGGGTTTGTATTCTTCGCCAGGATCTCGATCGGACGCTGACCTCCAGAAGCCGCGAACTCCGCTTGGTGGTTGTGGTAGCCCACCTTCACTCCTGACGGCTCCAGTTTGTCGGCAGCCGCATTCAATTCGTCGGCCACGCCTTTCCAACCGTCGGGCGCGGGTTTCGGGTCGGCGTGCGCCAGCACCATGTATTTGCAGCCCAGAATCAGGTTGAGGTCGCGGGCACGATTGATCTTTTCGGAACTGAAGTACGTCTCGTCGTTATGGGTTGAATAGCAACGGACACCCAGATCGTCCAAGAGCTTCCGCATCTGCTTGGTCTGGCTCTCGCTCCACTCGAAGTAGGGGGCGTAGAACTCCACGCACTGGTATCCCATCTGCGCGACCGCGCGCACCGTTCCTTCCGGATCCTTCTTCAGCGTCTCGCGAACGGAATAGAGTTCGAGGCCGACGGGTATCGAACCCGATGCCGCCCGGGCAAATGCCCACGGCAGCATCGCCGACATTGCAACGAACGAACGGCGAGACAGGGAAGTCATGAGCGGAATCCTACTAGACAATTACGCTCCCCGTTGGGAATTTTGCAAGATGGCAGGAAGAGGCGAGCAGTTGTCATCTTCGTGGGGGAACTGCCATCAATCCGACGTGAAGTGACGATGTGGGTTCGCTGCGCCGGGAACATCGAGTGCAAAACGAAACGCTCTCGTCCCGCCGCGCACAATTCAACAAGGGCAGGACAGCCGCACACCTGCAAGACGGTGGGGACGTTCTTAGACTGGGCAGTTCGCTCCGACACAGCTTCGGTATTGCTCGTCTGCAAGTGACCCTGGGGCCTCAGGAAAAAACTTCGTCAGGAGACTTGCATGAAATTCAGGCAGTTGTGTGTGATCTCACTCCTCCTTTGTCTGCTGGGGAGTGTCGCTCTGGCCGTGGAACCTCTGCCACAACCTGTACTGCTCAGCGTGTTCCAGAATTCCGATACTGGTGTGTCAGCAGTATTGGTACAGAACCAGCTAAATGTTCCGATCGGCGTCGTGCTGAACCCCGGTCCACTCACCACGATTCAATTCGCTCCGATTCAGCTCTCGCTTCCCGCAGGCGGTAGTCAGGAGATTGCGCTGGACCAATTTAGATTGGGCCAGGGCCGCCAGATTCTCCACATGGAGGCACAACTCTTCGACAGCGATGGACGGAATATGCCGGGCGTCCGGCCTGCGATCTACCAACCATTCCTCGTGGATGGGAAATCGGTTCTCGCCGCCAGCTATGAGGATGCCTTCCTGAGCCATCGCGTCGGCTTGCAAGGCAAATCGCGCAATTCAGGAAGCGATCTGGGCGGCGGCTTCATTGACCGCAGTCCCATCAGTCCGTTCCAGTTTGTTTCAAGATTGCTGCCGGCGGGCGCGACCATCATTCCCAGCAACAACGATGATCCTCTAGTGATGGCCCAGATGCCGCTGAAGCAGCTCCCCAACAACATCGGGACGCAGCAAGGCAGTACGTGCAACCAGAAGAAGAAACATCGTCACGATGACGACGCCAAGCGCGGGCATGGCGACGATGATGACGATGATCACGACGGACACGGAAATCCCTGCAAGGTGGACGACGATCGTGACGAGCATCACCGGCATCACCGTGAGGGCGACGGGGACAAAGATCGCGGTGAGAGATCGTGGAAGCAGGATGCTCGAGGGTTGCCGCTAGTCGCGCGCGCCAACGTGCAGCCGCCTCCCGGCGATCCGATCATCCAGGGCAACATGTCGCTGTTGTATCCGGATAGCACCTTCCACGCCGCGTGGGGGTGGGTGACGCGTGCCTGGCAGCAGATCGGTCCGGTGTGGGTCATGATGGGCTGGAGCTATGTGGGCGGCGACGGAAGCTGGCAGATCAACATGCCGTTTGTGTTTCCCGGTCAGGTGTTCGTGGAATACCGGCCGGCGAACCGTTTCGTGCAGTTACAGGATGGCAGCGGCAATGTCTATGCCTGGGGTGATTGGTGGACGCTGACGGGCGATGTGACCGACATCGGCGGGCGCTACGCTGACTTCTCCCAGAACGGAGACCTGCCGGGTGTGAATACGCTGTACGTCGGCGCGACTGATGTGTGGGAGAAATTCTACGCAACCGGAATGAATGCACTGCGGGACGAACCTATCCAGGTGACTTTCCCGAATACGCTGACTTCCGGACACTGCATCTATAACACCGACTCCAACGGCAATCCGGTGCCGACGTACGCCTGGTCATGCAGCCAGACGGCGGATGGAAAAATCTGGTTGATTGCGGCGCACGCTCAGCCATTCGTGGTGCAGCATGAAATCGGACACAGCATCAACAGCTATTACTGGGGTGGCAGCATGCCTTCAGGAGCGGGTGGCTCGCACAGCCTCACCGGTTGCTATAACAATGGCCTGGCGCTGGCGGAAGGCTTCGCGGATTTCATCGGATACTGGACGGAATTCGATCGAGCGGATACGGATCCAGTGGCGGGTTACGCCGGGTACAACATTGAGACGGTCGACAATAATCCCTGCTTTGGACCCACCAACGAAACCTGGGTATCGGCGGCTTTCTGGGATATGTACGATCTTTGGAATGATGGTCCCGACCCGAATACTCGGTTTGATAGTTTGCTGTACACCGATCCGGCGACTTCGGTAGCGATCTACTTGAACAACAGCGGGAAAAATGGAATGCCTGAGTACCTCGACGTCGTAAAAAGCGGACAAAGCGCGTTCTGGCAAGGGGAGTTCACCAAGCTGTTCCGCTTGAATACGATCATTCCTTGAAAACTCAGTACATTGAGACGCGAAGGGCCCGCGACAACCGGGCCCTTTCGTATTGGCAGGAGGATGGGTGTTGTAAGGAGCGGGCGGTGGATGACCCAGCTTCAGGTCTTCAGCACTCGCTGATAGCATTCCGGTTCCGTGCAGGCGTACGTCACGTGGTTGCGTTGGCGGTCGAGGCTGATGATGAACATCGGCCGTCCGTGGAAATCGCAGCGCGGTTGATCGGGCGCGATGCTTGGAGGCTGATTTCTTTGCGGCGTGACGTAGCCGACCCTCTCCCCGAAGCAACGCCCGCAGAATTTGTCCGTACAGCGAAAGAAGTCGATGGAGTAGTCGGCGTTATACGGAGCGATACAGGCTTCCATGGTCCGGAAATGTTTGTCACATAGGGGAAGGATGTCCGTCCGCATGACTGTGGCGAGTGTAGCATTCGCGGTGCATCACGAATAAGTACTGAATGGTGGCGGTTGACGCTGAGCGCGGCTCGCGCCGCGCCGACGGGCGGGACGCCCGTCGCTCCACAGTCACGAGAAGGTCTTTCTCAGCTCCCGGCGCAGAATTTTTCCGGACGGAGTGCGCGGGACCGCTTCCACGAAGTGGACTTCGCGCGGCTGCTTGTAATGCGTGAGCCGGTCGGCGACGAAGCTGCAGAGCGCCTGCCTCATCGGCGTCGTCGGACGTCCTGACCCTCGCGCAGCACGACGAAGGCGCAGGGAATCTCGCCGGCCTCCGGATTGGGGCGTGCGACCACGCCACAATCGCGCACGGCCGGGTGTTCCATGAGTACCGCTTCCACCTCCGCCGGGGCTACCGGGAAACCCTTGTACTTGATCATCTCTTTGCTGCGGTCGAGCACGTAGAAAAAGTTGTGCTCGTCGCGGCACACCACGTCTCCCGGACCAGTACCATCCGTCCCGCAGCACCGAAGCGGTCGCCTGCGGTTCCTTCCAGTATCCCAGCATGAATTGCGGGCCCCGCATCACAAGTTCGCCCGGCGATCCGCAGCCGACTTCGCGATCATTCACGTCGAGCACGCGGCACTCGGTCTGCACCAGGGGCTGGCCGATGGATTCCGGCTTGTAGAGTTCCGGCTCGAGGTAGCCGACGTGCGTGACCGGCGAGGCTTCCGTCATGCCGTATCCCTGGCACACCAGTATTCCGGTGAGCGCTGTGAAGCGTCGCGCCAGTTCCGGGGCAAGCGGTGCGGCACCGGACTTGACCCAGTGCAATCGATGATCGCGCGGAAATTGTCCAGCCTCGGCGGCCTGGCAGAGCGCGTTGAGGGCGGGTGGGACGACGGGCATCGTGGTCACGCGCTTCGGAGACCAGCAGGCCGCCTATCTGCGGCACGTTAAAGCGCGGCATCAGCACCAGCGTCCCGCCCAGCGCCAGGATCGGGTTCAGGCCGACGTTGAGTCCGTAGATGTGGTAGAGCGGCAGGAAGCACAGCAGGGTGTCATCGCCATTGATCGCCGTTCCGTTTGGCCCAGACCAGCTGGTAAACGTTGGCGACCAGATTGTGGTGCGACAGCATCACTCCCTTCGGCAGCCCGGTAGTTCCGCTCGAGTAGGGAAGTGCAGCCAACGTTTCGTTCGAAGGCTTGTCCGGTGTGGGAAGCGTGGCAGTGGTGGCGCGCAGAAGGTCGCTGAAGGGCTCAGTGCCGCTCGCTTGCTGACGTGTGCTGTAAACGCGGCGCAGAGTGGTGAGTCCGGCAAGATTGATTTCGCCGAGAATGGCGCCGTCGGTAATCAGAAATGCTGCGCCTGAATTCTCCAGTTGGTAGCGTACTTCGCGCTCACGATACGTCGGATTCAGGAGTGTTGGGATTCCGCCCGCCAGTGTCGCAGCGTGATAGGTTGCGGCAAACTCCCACGAGTTCGGAAGGAAGATTGCCACTACCTCGCCCGGCCGAAGGCCAGCGCTGACGAGCCCGTGCGCCAGCCGTTCCACGAGTTCGCCATATTCCGCATAAGTGAAAGCGGCGGTTCACGGATGCATCAATCACCGCAGTCTTATTGGCGAACTTGCGGCAGGAGTCCAGAATGACGTTGTGGACGAACTTGCCGGACGGGTCGGCGTAGAGCTCGGTGCGCAACATGGGCGGCTCGATTGTAGCGGAAAGCCCAGCCTGGAGGAGTGATTTGCTGGGATTGGATCCTGAGAGCTAACGCTCAGGCTTACAGAGGCGACCAGCGCCTATGATCATCGAGCGAAGCGAGAAACCTGCCTTCCCGATGGTAGGGAAGCAGGTTCCTCGTCGCTGGCGCGTTGCATCACAAGTTAGACACTGCCCGGGACAGGTACGGCCGCCACCCGGTTCTTCAGCCGCTCTGACCAGCGAATCCGTCCCGTGGCCTGCATAACGACGAACAATGTGACGATTGATATGACCGTGATCGAGAGCCCAGTGAATCCCTTCCAGAAGAACGCGTACGAAAAACAGCACCAGGTAGATCACTTGTGCGGTACCGGCCTCAAAGGCCGCGAAACGAATACCCACCACCAGCCGTAGATAACTCACCACCAGCGCGACCGAGACCAAAGACGCGATCACCATGGCAGCGTGAATCGAGATGTGGTCCACCAGGTAGGCGAGCAACAGATGGAAGGCGAAGAAGGCGCAAGCCAGAAAGAAATAGTTCAGCGGGTGAAGGTCGAGGTTGCGCAGGGTGCTGATGATGAACATCAGAAAGAAGAAAAAGAACAGGGAGACGGGAGCGAAGTAACTGATCTGTCCGGCCAGGGGACCGGGCTGTAGTTTTTCCGGCATAGTCATGCCGATTTGAAATCCCGAGAGCAGATTGGAATATCGCCAGGTGAGCTGCCAACCGTTTGAATTGCGTTGCTTCTCAGGTGGGCGAGAGCGTGTCATCGGCGAAGTCGATATCTTTGAAGTTCGTTGTCATGCTCAACACGAAGTTGTGGACGTGCGCGATACCGTCGCCCAGCTTGTACCGCCAGCTGTTCAGACCTTGCGAGCGGTATGCGGTGCGCAGGGTCGCGGTCTGGCCGGGAGCCAGCGTAGCCTCGACGCACGCCCCTTGTTCGTTGGCTGTAACCGGAACTTTCTGACCGTCCACTTCCATTACCAGCCCGTCATAGACAGCGCGCTGGGCCGGGAAGGCGAGGTGGTAGCTGACCATCTGGGGCTCGGCAGTATCGTTGCGAAATTTGTATTCACCGGCGAAGTCGACGGCGTAGGTCGAATACCACAACAATCCTTTCTGCCGATGATCAAGCTGAAGCTTGACGCGGATGTCGCTGGCGTCAAGCGGGAGCGGAATATAGCGCTCCACTTTGTCGTTGCGAGTGATGATCTTTCCCGCCTGCTGTTCGGTGACTGTGGAGATCTCGATCTTCTTATATGTGGCACTGGGCGGAGACTGTTCCTGGGGTGAACCCCAAGTGGATGCGACGCGGCCCTCCAGTTGCTGATTGCTGGAATAGGTGCGCGAGAAAATGGTCGTGCCTAGGATCATCCAGGCAACGGTGGTGCAGACGAAGATAAAAACCAGAGCGGCGATTTGACGAATCACGGGATCGGCCTCCTTCAGGTTGTGTCAGGAGTTCCACAGCAGGTCCTTCGCCGTGGAGAGGCCGTTGCAAAGTCTGGGACTTGTCGACCGGGATGACTTGCGGCCGTGTCAGCGAACGCACAGGTGTGTTCCCACGAACACAGCCCCCTGGATCATGATGAAATGGGTAGGACGGCCCAGGCAGCGGCCGCAGAGGATGATCTAGCTGGCCAGCTTTCTCAGGAACTCCTGCTCGTCCATTCGGTACTTGAATGCCTTGCGGCCGTCGATGAAAACCACGGGGACTTCGTCGTTGAACTGACGGCGCAGCTGTTCATCCCCGTCGACGTCAACCTCTCGCCATACGAAACCGCCTCGCCGGGCCAGCTTCACGATGCTCTCTTTCACGATTTCACACAGGTGACAGCCCTTGCGGGTGTAAACCAGGACTTGGCGAGGTACGTCCATCAAGCGGGAGTGTAGCAGTTTCTGTGCGTTTTTCAAGAAATCGGGAGCCCGCAAAATACCCGAGCCGAAGGGGGTAAAAACCGGAGATACACGGAGAAAACGGTAATCCGGAGGCGTGGTACGGACGTACCCGTGGCCCGCCCGCCGATTTGGGGCAGAATGTGGACCACCCGGTGGGGGTAGCAAGATCCGTTCCAGCCATGCCCGAAACGATTCTGATTGCCGATGACCACGAGTCCAGCCTGTCCGCGCTCGAGGGCCTGTTATTGCTCGAAGGCTACGACGTAAGGACCGCACCCGATGGCGAGGCTGCTGCTGACGGAATTTCGTCGTTCACGACCTGATCTCCTCCTCCTCGATGTGATGATGCCGCGCATGACTGGCTTCGAGGTTTGCCGGCACATCAAGGCCGATGGGGACAACCGGTTGGTGCCGGTCATCCTGATTACCGCTTTGAGCGCGACCGCCGACCGCGTGGCGGGGATCGAAGCGGGTGCCGATGATTTTCTGACCAAGCCGGTCGACCGTGAGCAATTGCTGGCGCGGGTCCGTTCGCTGCTCAAACAAAAGGCTTATACCGACGAGCTCGATCGGGCGGAGTCTGTCCTGTTTGCCCTGGCGCGCAGTATCGAAGGCAAGGATCCCTATACCGAAGGACATTGTGAGCGCTTGGCAGAACTCTCGGCGCGCCTCGGTGAATTCATCGGTCTCGAAGCTCCCCGGATCAAAGCGCTTCGTCGAGCTGGCGTGGTGCACGATATTGGAAAAGTGGCCGTGCCCGATCACATCCTGCTCAAGCCTGGCAAGCTCACCGCCAAAGAACGCAAGTGCGTGCAGCGGCACCCGCTCGTCGGAGAGGGAATCTGTGCGCCCCTGAAATCGTTCCAGCTGGTGTTGCCCATTATCCGGCACCATCACGAAAAGCTCGATGGCACCGGGTATCCGGACGGTCTAAAGGGTAACGCCATCCCGATTGCGGCGCGCGTTCTGCAGGTCGTCGACGTTTACGACGCACTGACCACAGCGCGTCCTTACAAGAAGGCTTTGCCTCCGGACAAGGCGCTGGAAATCATGGAAGAGGAAGTCAGACGTGGTTGGTGGGACCCAGTCGTGTTTACCGCCTTTACAGAAATGATGGGGCAAGAAGCGGTCGCGGAACCCGAAACGCGGGTCCTGCTTCGGGCCGCGGCGGCAGCGGCCGGAGATTGAAGTCGGCCTTCAAATAATCCCCTCGCGCACTCGGCGGAGGAACTCCACAGCTTCGGTTTCCGCCTGCTTGAGAATCCCTTTCTGCTCCCGAAATTCCAGGCTGATTTCCTGCAAGACTAGCTCCGCTGCGTCCTTCGGCTTATAACCCCGCTTTACCAGGATTCGCATGCGTTCCGTCAGACTCGCCGGACGATTGGAAGCGTTCCGAGCTGGATGGTCCGCGCAGTTGTGCCCCCGGAACTTTCCGGAAGCTAGCCGGTCAAATGCGCTCCGTGCCTCAGGATCTTCTAAAAGGGTAGGGATCGCGGAATTCCACTCACAATCCGAGCAAATCCAGCCGTGAAAGTCAGGGTCCGCGATCCACATCATAGAACGTGCCATGTGGCGCCTCGGCAGTCCGTAAACTTATTGCCCTGGATAAATAAATAGTAGCTGGTTTCGCGGCGCTGTTGCCATTGTTCACACAACTTTACATCTGCTCGCGTCCAGAAAAGGAACGGCAGAAAGGCCTCTGCCCAAAAGTGAGATGCACAGCGAAGCGCTACAATCCCATCCATGCGAAAGAGTGCCGAGACCCCTCTGCTAGGCAAGACCGTGCTGATTACAGGCGGCGCGAAACGGTTGGGGCGGGCCAGTGCGCTGGCGCTGGCGCGGGCGGGTGCCGACGTGGCTATCACCTTCAACCGCTCCGCCCGTGAAGCCCAGCACACCGTGATCGATCTGGCGGCAATCGGCGTGCGGGCTTTTGCCTTGCGTTGCGATGTCACCAACGAGAAGAGCGTAAGAGCCACGATTAAAGAATCGGTTCGCCAGCTCGGCGGGATTGACATCCTTATCAACAATGCCGCCAACTACGAAACCGTGGAGTTTGAAAGCATCAGCCTGATGCAGTGGGACGCGATCTTTGCCACCAATACCCGCGGACCGTTCTTGGTCTCTCGCGAGGCGCTCCCAGCTCTTCGTGAACGGCGCGGTAAGGTCATCAACATGGGTTCGCTCGGTGGGCTGTTGCCTTGGCCAACCCACGCGCACTATTGCTCGTCGAAAGCCGCTCTCCACATGCTGACCAAAGTGATGGCTAAAGCACTGGCCCCCGAGATCGCCGTGAACGCGGTAGCGCCTGGGATGATCGACCTGGGTGAGAAGGCAGCGAAACCTTTCATGCGACGAATGGCTCGCCAAACCCCGATGCGCAGAAATGGCACCGGAGAAGAGATTGCCGAGGCGGTAAAGTTTTTCGCGACTGCGCCGCATTTCGTCACCGGCCAGATTCTCGCAGTCGACGGCGGTTTGGGGCTCGGATAGAACCGCGCGTCATCCTTGAGCGGAGTGAGGCGCAGCCGAACCGAGTCGAAGGACCCCACCACTGGCGCGCCGCGTGATGCTCGCTGGGAATTTTCACCACGGAGTTCGGCCCTCGCTAGACGACACACTCTGGGGGAACGACTCGACTCATGTACGTCCTGCTCATCGGCGGCACCGGACCCATCGGCCGACACGTCGTTCAGCAATTAGCCGGCGCGGGCCATGAAGTCACGGTCTACCATCGCGGGCAAACCGAATGCGACTTGCCCTCTGCCGTTCGACACGTCCACGACCTACGCGCCGCGATCCCAGTCGTGTTTTTCCCGCAGGAGCTGCTGAACCATCCGCCCGATGTCGTGATTCACATGATTGCCATGACACAGGCCGACGCTGAGGCGGCAGTTCATGCGTTTGCCGGAAGAGCGCGTAGGTTGGTGATCGCCAGCAGTGGAGATGTCTACCGTGCTTACGGTCGTTTCACCGGCCTCGAATCGGGTCCAGTCGAGGCGAACTTGCTCAGCGAAGATTCTCCGTTGCGGACTGTGCTCTACCTCTATCGTTCTCAATCGCTTCCTGGGCAGGAGTGGATGAGGGACTACGAAAAAATTCTGGTGGAGCGCACCGTTCTGAGTTGCAAGGACCTCCCAGGAACTGTCCTGCGCTTGCCGAAGGTCTATGGTCCTGGGACGAACGCCGACTTGCGCACCGTGTATGGGGCGCGGCATCACCCGCAATGGCGCTGGACCCACGGGTATGTCGAGAATGTGGCAGCGGCGATCACTCTGGCCGCCACTCACCCCGCAGCTGCAGGCCGCGTCTACAACGTCGGCGAAGCATACACTCCTACGGTCGAAGAACGGCTGCGCGGGTTGCCAGTCAGCTCGCTTCCCGCCGACGAGAATCATTTCTATTACGAACACGACATTGCCTACGACACCAGCCGCATCCGGATAGAACTGGGCTATCGCGAACCGGTGGATTACGCCGAGGGTTTGCGGCGGACGCTGGACCGGAACCGGGCCGACTTCGCATGAGTTTGTCAGAGCCCGCAGGTTTCTTGTATTGTGGCGGCTTCGACGTCCTTGCCCCATGCCAACCTCGGCCCGACCCGTACTCGACCTTCGGTCTGTCTGCCTTGTGTTTTGGCTAGTGTTCTGCGTGCCGTTAGCTCGCGCGCAGCGAGGCCCCGAAGACGGTGGCCGCGAAATCCAGGTGTGGAGCGGAGGCGGCTATACCGTACCTGGCGGAACGAAGAACACCGGCGTCTGGAACCTGGGTCTGCGCTACGGTTGGGTTTTGAGTCGGCCACACGGCCCCGGCTTTCTCAAGGGAAGGTTCGAATACGCCGTCGATGCGGTGCCCATGTTTCTGGTCTTTCAGCCAGCCAACACTGCGTATGGAGTGGGCTTCAATCCCATCGATCTCAAGTGGAATTTTGCCACTCGGAGTGCGGTAGTCCCCTACCTCGAACTGGACGGTGGAACGCTGTTCACCAACCACAACGTTCCCACCGGAACCAATACCGTGAACTTTACGACCAGCGGCGTGTTTGGCGTACACCTGCTCGGACCCAGATTCAATTGGAGCGTCGAGGCCCGCTACATGCACATCTCCAACGCCGGATTGGCCAACGCCAATCCGGGCATCAACACCTTCCAGGTCCGACTGGGAATCGGAAAGTTCTTCGCGAAGAAGTAGGCGACCCAGGCACGATTCTTCGTGAGAGAATCCGTTGTCGTTCACGCGACGAAGGTCGCAAACGCGCTATCGCAACGCTGCGGTCTTGGCGCCTCCCGCCTCCACGTCGTGAAACGAGAAATCCACCGAAACATTGGAGTACTCCTTCCCATCCACCTCCACGTACGGATACACGAAGTAATTGAGTGGCGGCCCGGCCTGCGGCGGATTCAGTTTCAGGTCTCGTCCCATGGAGAACTGAACGCGGTTCACATCGTGTGCGCCAAAGAAGTAGTCGTGCTTCTCCTGGTGCTTCCACGCTTCGGAAATGTCGATAGGAACCCATCCGGCCTGGTCGACATAGAACTCCGACCAGCAGTGATAGCCGGGGATCTCCGCGGAATGCTTGTCCGCCGGGAGAGGGAAGCCAATCTCGAAGCGGGCTGGAATTTGCTGCGAGCGCGCCATCGACATGAACACGGAATGGAAATCGGTGCAGTTGCCGCGCTTTGAATCGCAAGCCCACAGCGTGTCCCCGTGGCCCCAACCGGTGCCGCTCTTGTCGTAGCGCATGGTCCGGAAGACATACTCATAGATCGCATGTGCCTTGTCGAGTTGCGTGGCGGCACCCTTGGTTTCTTCGATGGCGAGTTGTGCGGGTAAGCCGGACGTGGGAACGAGGTGATCGGGCTGTAAGTACCGCGCGAGAGTCGGCTGCGGAACCTTTTCCGGGCGGACGTTGGGTGCGAGTTTGCCGTTCACCAGTTCGACGTGCTCGCGGCGAATCACGTCGTAGTCAACGGCGAATTGTAGTCGGCTCGAGTGGCCTTCTTCTCTTCCGCATAGAGGAGGACATTCTTGTATTCGCCCTCTTGCTCCTGGCGAAGTTTCAGATCGCCTTGTTTGGTCGATACGGTGACGCTCTGAAACGCGTCGGAATGCGCCTGCGGGAACCAGACACGGATTTCCTTCCCGGCGGGCACATCCTTCACGGTGAAGGCATAGTGGAAGCCGAAGTGTCGTTCTGTCTGGGCGTGGGCGGCAAGCGATACTGCGAGGAGAGCAAGAACTGCGAGAGTTCGGCGCAGCATGGACAATCCTTTCTTTGCAGGTGCGACGGTGGTTCAGAAACGGTGGCGGAAACGACCGACGGGCGTTTGGAAGCTAGATTCAAGTGAAGCCGCGGCCCGGGAGGCGCGCGCGGGGAGCTGGCATGCGGTCTAGCCTGCGCTTGGGGCGGCGGAGTTGTCAAGGAGAGGCGTATCAACGCAGGCGATCGCGGCGTAAATCCGCAGAGAACGCGACGAAGTCGTAAACGACCGTGAAGGTCGTGAAGAGTGGCGGCAGGTGCTGGACGCCGAGATTAGGCGGTGGGAAGGGAAGTCTTGTGAGCAGTTAATCTCCGAATTGAAGGACGTGAAAGACGTACGAAACCGAATTCAACTTGCAAAAGTATCAAGTCGAGGTACAACTTGGTAGAAAATGCCAGACCTTCACGTTCTTCGCGGTTAAAGCCGCTTTTGGGGAGCGTACGTCCATTGAGTCCAGCTTCATCCGTCTGAAGGGCGATCTCAAGTAAGCCGTCCAGTTGCCTCCTCCAACCCAGCTTATATTCTTCCTCCTTATGTCCACCCTGGTCGAATGCGTCCCTAATTTTTCTGAAGGCCGTGACAAGGCGAAAGTTGACGCCATCGTCGACGCCATGAAGATTCCCGGCGTGTACCTCCTCGATCGTGAGATGGACGCCGACCACAATCGTTGCGTGATCACGCTGGTGGGCGAGCGCGAGCCGGTCCAGGAAGCGGCCATTCGCGGAGTGGGCAAGGCGGCGGAACTCATCGATCTCACCAAACACCAGGGAGCGCACCCGCGCATGGGCGCCGCCGATGTGGTGCCGTTCATCCCCATCGATGGCGTGACCATCGAGGACTGCGTGGCCATGGCCCGGCACGTTGGCGAAGAAATCTGGAAGCGTCACCAGATTCCCGTGTACTTATACGAAGCGGCAGCGACCACACCCGAGCGCACGAACCTCGAGAACATCCGCCGCGGCCAGTTCGAGGGAATTCGCGACGAGATCGCCACCAACCCGGCGCGCAAGCCGGACTATGGCGATCCACGCGTGCATCCGACCGCTGGTGCAACCGTGGTGGGCGCGCGCAAGTTTCTGATTGCCTACAACGTCTTTCTGAACACAACTGACGTCGACATCGCCAAGAAAATCGCCAAAGCCGTGCGCTTCTCGAGCGGAGGATTCCGCTTCGTGAAGGGCGCAGGCTTCCTGGTGCGTGGACTCGCGCAAGTGTCGATGAACCTGACGGATTTTGAGCAGACTCCGGTGCATCGGGTATTCGAGTATGTGAAGCGCGAGGCGGCGCGTTACGGTGTTATGCCCATTTCGAGTGAAATCGTTGGGCTGATTCCGAAGAAGGCACTCGAGCAGGCCGCCGAGTGGTTTCTGCAGGTTGAGAATTTCGATTCTTCACTGATCCTCGAGAATCGGCTGGCGGCAGTAATGAGCGGCAAGATGGCAGTGGGTGGATTGCGCGCGGGTGTTGAGCCATTTGTCGAACAACTGGCAGCGCCGACTGCGACTCCAGGCGGGGGTAGTGCAGCGGCCGCAGCAGGGGCAATGGCCGCGGGACTTGCCCATATGGTCGCGGCAATGTCGCGGGGGAAAAAAGCCTACGTGCAGTACGAGAGCGAGTTGAGTGCGGCGATCGCCCGCCTCGCACGGCTACGCGAAGAGTTAAAGGCCGCCATCGACGCTGACGCCGAGTCCTACAACGCCGTGATGACGGCTTATAAGCAAGCGCGCGAGTCCACCGATGGTGACGCCGTCATCGATGCCGCTCTCAAACAGGCCACCAGTGTGCCCCTGAGCGTCGCTGAATGGGCAAGGGAAGTGGCGGACCTCGCGGCGAAACTCGGGCCCATCACCAATCCCAATATGAAGTCGGACCTGACCACCTCTTCCGCGCTGGCGAAGGCGGCTGTCGAAGGAGCTCTGGCGAACGTGGACATCAACCTGGAGTCGTTGAAGGACGCCGGATTTGTGGCGGAGACCAAGAGGAAGGCCGCAAGTCTGAAATCGTAGAGTCTACAAAGTCCGACGGCGAGGACGCCCGTGGTTCCACAAGTTCGAAGCTGCAGGCCGGGTGTCCACTCTGTCACCCTCCTGCTTGTACTTTGGTGTGTCCTCAGTTATCCCTTGGGGGCTTACAATTGAGGCATTCCGGGTTAACGCAACGGGCCGATTCGGCATCCAAGTGTGTATTCCCAGAGGTAATTATGAATAAACTCAAGACTTTGACCTGTTTTCTGCTAGTCGGCGCAGCCGCTTGGGCCATGCCCCTTGGCAGTTCTTCCCGCGTCGTAATCCCCTCCGATATCCAACAAATCATCTCGGTGGATTATCGCGCGCTGCATAACTCCCCGACCGCCGAGGCGCTGAAGGAGCAGGTCTTGCCTGAGAGCCTGAAGCAGTTCGAGACTGCTCTCAAGGGTGTGGGGATCGACTCCGAACGCGACGTCGACCAGCTCACGTTTGCTGCCTATCGCCTCGGGAAGCAGGGCGTCAAGGTCGTCGGTATGGCGCAGGGATCGTTCTCTTCGAAAACCGTCCTGAAGCGCATGAAGCTGAAGAAGATTATGCCTGCGAAATATCGCACGTCCGACATTTACGCGATGGGCAATGGCATGATGATGACGTTCCTTGACGAGAACACATTGCTGTTCGGGGACGACAGCGCGGTGAAGGGTTCGCTCGATGCCCGCGATGGCATGATCCCGACGCTCGATTCGAACTCGCAGATGGCCGACATGATGGCCGCAGTGGATGGCTCGCCCGTGTGGAGCTTGCTGGATCAGCAGGGCACGCAGAACATGATGCGCTCGGCCCTGGGCGATGCCGCCAAGGTTGCCGACTACGAAACGGTCAAGAAGCGGTTGATTGGTTCGCGCTACACCATGGATTTTTCCAGCGGCGTGAACTTCAATTTAGATGTCATCACATCCGACTCAATGACCGCGGCCACGATGTCCTCGCTGGTTAAGGCCGGGATGCTCTACAAAAAGATGAATGCCAGCCCGGTAGAGAAAGTGGCGATTGACGCATTGACGGTCGATTCCGACAGCTCCAAGCTGCAATTGCACTTCAAGACCGACGACAAGCAGTTCCAGGCTTTAATGAAATCGGATCTATTCGCAGCGGTCTCGAAGTAGAACTTCAATTCACCACAGAGACACAGGGGCACAGAGTTTAGGGACTCTGTGCCCTTGTTATTGATCCGGAAGCTGTTCCGAGCAGCGCTGGCATCCTGCCGGCTGTCCCGAGCGCGTCTCGCCCTCGCTATACGGGCGGGACGCCCGCACGGGCGCATCCGTTACTTCTTTTGTGCAGCTATGACCTCGCGCTTCGCCCGAGCCCATCCTTCCTTCACCGTCTGCCGTGCCCGCCCAATCGCCAGCCCGTCCTCCGGGACATCCTCGGTAATACACGACGCCGCCCCGACGTATGCGCCTTTGCCAATCTTCACCGGCGCCACCAGCGTGCTGTCGCTGCCCACGAACACCCCATCCTCGATCACGGTCTTGTGCTTGTGAACCCCGTCGTAGTTGCAGGTGATCGTCCCCGCGCCTACGTTCACGCCGGCACCGATCTCCGCGTCACCGAGGTAGGTGAGGTGATTGGCCTTCGACCCTTTGCCCAACTTGATCTTCTTGGTCTCCACAAAATTTCCCACGTGCGCGCCTTCGCCGATGTCACTGCCCGGCCGCAGGTGGGAGTAGGGCCCAATGATCGCGCCGGTGGCCACGCGGGACTCATCCAGGATGGACCCCGGGCGAACCGTCACGCCGTCGCCGATCTCTGAATTGTTGATGACGCTGTACGAGCGGATGCGGCACTCGCTTCCGATGCGCGTCTTGCCCAGTAGCTGGACAAAAGGCTCGATGACGGTATCAGCCCCCACCTCAACATCGGCGTCGATCACGCAGGTTTGCGGAAAGAAGATGCTGGCGCCGGCGGTCATCAGCTGCTGGCACTTCGCCATGCGGACGAGTCCGTCAATCTCCATCATCTCGGCGCGCGTATTGCTGCCGAGAATTTCGGAAGGGCTGGAGGTCTTGGTTGAGACCACACGCGCTTTCGCCTTGCTAAAGACCCCGGCCATGTCGGTCAGGTAATACTCGCGATGAGCGTTGTCGGTTTTCAACTCGCCGATATGCTGGTACAGCGGTTTGACGGCGAATGCATAAAAGCCGGAGTTGATCTCGCGAATCTTCTTCTGTGCCGGCGACGCCGACTTCTCCTCCACGATGGCTTTCACCTCGTCGCTTTTTGCGGTCTTGTGAATGACCCGCCCGTAGCCGGTGGGATTCACCAATTCCGCGGAGAGCAGCGTCATGGCAGCCTTCTTCTGCAAATGGAAATCGCGCAACTGCTGAATGGTCTCCGGCGTAATCAGCGGCGCGTCCCCCGATAGCACGACGACGTGGTCATAAGGCGTGAGAGCTTCGCGGGCGACCATCAGCGCATGTCCAGTTCCGCGCTGTTCGGTCTGCAACACGAACTTCACGCCCAGTTGCTGGACCGCCTTGCGCACCCGTTCCGCTTCATGCCCGATGATGGCGAACACATCGGACGCGGGAACGATTTTCGTGGCAGCCGCGATCACGTGTGCCAGCAGCGGCTTGCCGCCTACTTCATGCAACACCTTCGGATACTTCGACTTCAGACGTGTGCCTTTGCCGGCAGCCATGATGGCGACCGCGATGCGGGGTGCAGTGGATTTGGCCATTGGCTTCAATATACCGCGAGGTGCCGAAAAAATGCTTAAACCGGGAAATCCATAGTGCAGAGAAGGACTCTGGAATTGGATTTTGAGTGCTAATATCCTGAGAGCGTCAGCAGCGCATCTGAGGCTTGAAGTTGAATCCGTTCCGGCATACATGAACGCTCAGCAACGTGGGCGATTGCAGTTCGCAGCGAATGAGCCGTCTTCCTTGCAGTCCAGAACGTCAACGGCGCACCCACAGTATGGACAGGACGACTTCTTGCCGATCCGAAAGACGCTCGAAATACGCAAAACAGCCTAATCGCTCCAATCGAAATGCCGTAGAAGACAAACCCGTGATGCAACAACCACCACGAAACTCATTGAACCCCAGGCCAATTTTCTCGATGCGTGAAATCGCGTGTTGGCAACAGTTATGCAAAGTGCGTCGCGTAAAATGTTGAGGCGAAAACCGGTAAGCTCGAACGGCGTGGGAAGTCATCTGTAGGCTTTCGGTTGCGAGGAAAACACTATGGATGCTGCTGTGCTGCACGCGCTTGGAAAACCGCCCAGGTGCGAGCAATTCCCCGAGCCAATCGCTGGTGCCGCCGAGGTGATCGTGCATGTTCACGCCGCGTCACTGAAACCTATCGACAAACAGCTAGCCAGCGGCTCGCACTATGCCAGTCCGCGCGAGTTCCCCCTCGTTTGCGGCTCAGATGGAGTTGGGCATCTCAACGACGGGCAAAGGGTGTTCTTCGGTGGAACTCGAGCCCCGTACGGTGCGATGGCACAACGCACAGTCGTGCGCCCAGCATTCTCCTTTCCGGTCCCTGAAGGAGTGGATGACGAGACTGCCGCCGCCCTGCCCAATCCCGGCGTCTCCGCATGGCTTACGCTCGCCTTCCGCGCCAAGCTGGTGCCAGGCGAAAGCGTCCTCATTCTCGGTGCTACCGGCGTAACTGGTAAGCTGGCTGTAAAGATCGCAAAACTTCTGGGCGCAGGTCGCGTTGTCGCTGCGGGGCGCAACCAACAAGCCTTGAGCACATTGCATCAGCTTGGCGCTGACGCAATCATTCGCCTCGATGCGTCAGCGAAGGAACTCAGCGAGGCGTTTGTACGTGAGGCCGGCGATTCAGGTTTCCAAGTCGTGATCGATTACGTGTGGGGTCAGCCCGCAGAAACATTTCTGGCCGCGATAACCAAAAAGGAATTTGCCGTCATCACGTCCGAAGTTCGCTTCGTTCAGGTTGGGGAAAGCGCTGGGCCGACTATCTCCCTTCCAGCTGCCGTGCTGCGTAGTACGGCAGTGACAATTCTCGGGACTGCAGGGATTCCGCCTCGCAACGTTCTGGTCGATGCCTTGCAACAAGTCATGGCCCATGCTGCCAGCGGGGAGCTTCGTATAGAGACGGAACGAGTTCCCCTCGCAGATATTGAAAACGCTTGGCAACGCGATCAGCAACGCCGCAGACTGGTAGTCATTCCATAACTGGTCACTTGGCCCACCAGAAGCATGAAAGCGAGTGGCCAGTTGTTCAAGGACGACCTCCGTCGATCAGACGCTACGAGAATTGTCGTTCCCCAGTAAACGATTCGGAGCAGCCACTAGGTGGTGCTATCCGATGGTTCGGGGGAATACTGGACGTCCCGATAAGCCTTTGATAACAACGCCATTTCGAAACCACACCTCCGATCACGGTCAGACTCCAGCAAATGCGCCATTGCGCGTTTAAGAATCCGGACGGCGTCGATGTGGTCTTCCAATTCAATCGTGGCGATGTACTTTTGGTCAGCCATATTCGCTCGTGTCTACGGGACCCGAATAAATGTGCACGCGAGCCCTGCTCTATAGACGAAAACTACTCTGACTTTGCTTTTAGAAGGGAAGGAGGAAGAAAAAACTTTGATCTGGAATGGAGCGGATGCGGAGGTGTTAAGCCGCGTTAGGGAGATAGTTGGGCGGCTTGCTTGGCACTAACGGCAAGGTATCCTCTTTCCACGGGCATTCGTTTAAAACTCCAAATACCTACGAGAAAATCACGGTCAACTTTGCCGGAACGACGGACAAAGGTGGTGCCGACATGGTCGCTGTGGTCACTTGGCGCGACCGTTCATGCAAATGATTGGCGTAACAGTGCGCCGTGAAAGGCGCTGGACTTCAGCGGGTGCAACTCCCGCCCGGGAACTGGTTCGCTCCACCCGGCAGCAATCGAAACGGCAGCGGAGGCAACGAAGCTGTCGGAGCTTTCGATGGAAAGGGTCGCTGGCGACTCCGCGAGCGTGCAGGCCATAACTTGAGTGAACGCTGAGCAGGCCCCGAAACAATAATTGCAGGAGCCGACCTGACTGTTACACAGGGAAGGCCGCAGACGATGGAGATAGACGAGCGGACAAGCTTCATCGGACCCGCCGGGGTAATGGCGATGGCATGTACGCATAGGAGACCAGACGCAACACGGGAAGCCCCAGCGGTGATCGCGGTTCGGATCAACTGGCAACTCGCGAGAGACAGGCCGGGCCGTGTGGGGTGGCGGAGAGGTTCGTAGTACCGATGAAGCCGGGTAACTCCGGTGAAGGGAAGGGACCTCAGTTAAAGACGAACGCAAGAAGCGACGAAGGACCGAGGGATTGGCGATGAGCCTAACAACTCCATCCAGTGTTCAGAAGTTGCAGACGGCGTTGCACGCAAAAGCGAAGGAATCGCCCGACTTTCGTTTCCATGCGCTGTACGACAAGGTGTATCGGAGAGATGTTCTGGCGTATGCCTACGAACGCTGCAAAGCCAATGGTGGAGCAGCAGGAGTGGACAACCAGACTTTCGAGAGCATCGAACAGTGTGGCGCGGAACGGTGGTTGGACGAACTGACGCAAGAGCTGAAAAGTCGAACCTATCAACCCCAACCTGTGCGACGGGTTTATATACCCAAGCCGGATGGAGAGCAGAGACCGTTAGGCATACCAACAATCCGGGACCGGGTTGTGCAAACGGCGGCAGTGTTGGTTCTCGAACCTATATTTGAGGCCGACCTGACGGCGGAACAGTATGCCTATCGGGCAGACCGCAGCGCGTTGGACGCAGTACAACACGTTCACAAGCTGATCAAAACGGGACATGGACAGATCGTCGATGCGGATCTCAGCAGTTACTTTGACAGCATTCCCCATGCCGAGCTGATGAAGTCGGTGGCTCGACGGGTCGTCGACGGAGCGATGCTACATCTGATCAAGATGTGGCTGGAAGCTCCGGTCGAAGATACGGACGAGCATGGGAACAAACGTCGGAGTACACGCAATCGGGACGAAGGTCGAGGGACGCCACAAGGGTCTCCGATCAGTCCTCTGCTCAGCAATCTATACATGCGACGGTTCGTGCTGGGGTGGAAGAAACTCGGGCACGAAAAGCGTTGGAAAGCGTACATCGTGAACTACGCCGATGATCTTGTCATCTGTTGTCGAGCTGGGGCGGAGCAAGCCCTGGCCGAGATGCGGACGATGATGTCTAAGCTGAAGTTGACGATGAACGAAAAGAAGACGCGGGTCTGTTATCTGCCAGAGGAGAAGTTCGACTTTCTGGGATATACGTTCGGGCGATGCTACTCGATGAGGAGAGGCCGGGTCTATGTGGGCACGGTTCCTTCCCGGAAACGGGTGCAGCGCATCTGTCGCGCAATTAGCGACGAGACCGGACGAGATACCATCAGGCTGGATCCGAAGGCGATGGTGGAAAAGCTTAACCGGATGTTGATCGGTTGGACTAACTACTTCTGTCTAGGAGCAGTCAGCAAAGCCTACAGTGCGGTCGATCTACACGCCCGCCGCAGGCTGCGTCGCTGGCTCTGCAACAAACACGAGGAAGCGCGGCCCGGCTATCAACGCTTTCCGGAAGCGTCTCTTCATTCTGTGTATGGTCTGGTGCAATTACCACATCGTACTGCGAGCCTTCCGTGGGCGAAAGCATGAGTCTTTTCCGAGAGCCGGATGCGGGAAAACCGCCAGTCCGGTTCGATGAGCGGGAACAGGAAACAGGACCAAGCCAAACCGGACTGAGGTGACGAGGCGAAAGCCGCGTCGACTATCCACCGGGAGACTAAAGCTCCTGCGCCTGTTCTCGACTCTACTCGCCATAGCACTCAAAACCCTTCAATGAGCACTATCGCCTGCTAACATCACAGAAAACCGATTACATAAGTGCAGTGGAAGGCCCTTAGGGCTTTGCGGGTAGTGGCTGCCAGAGCTCAATCTTATTTCCATCCAGGTCATAGATCCAGGCAAAGCGACCGTAGGATTCATCCATTCGTTTGGCGTCAATCTTTACTCCCTCTTGTTTTAAGCGGTCGAGCAAAGCATCCATATCGTCCACGATGTAGTTGATCATGAACGGTGCGGCACTGGGATCGAAATACTTAGTGGAGGCTGGAAAAACAGTCCAAACTGTAACGTGTTCCTTTTGTGGGTCGTCGTGTTCGCGCCACGGAAGCATCGCGCCTTGGCCTTTGTCAGCGAGTCCGAGATGCTTCGAATACCATTCGCGCATCTCATCACGATTAGCGGATTTGAAGAAGACACCGCCGATTCCAAGAATGCGCCCGCGCTGCTCCATTTTGACAGGCGGCTTCGACTTTTCAGGTTGCGGAGATTTCACTTCCTGTCCTCCTGTTGAGCGGGCCGAAATCAGCAACAGCGACCCGAGCGCAATTGTGCTCCAGGGTATTCTCTGCATGTGTGGATTATATAAGTTTCGATTCGAGCCGGTCGTGGCAAATACACTCCCATTACTAGCGGTCTTCCGAGTGACGGGTAAAGGGGGCGAAGGAGAGTACTGTTTCGGCGCCCGGGCGGCGTCTGAATGGCTGGCGATAAATCCCGATTACACTCATTGACCGGGATTGTTGGCGAAGAAACGGCGCAAGCCTGTCGAATCACCTGCATACAACAGTTGAGCGACCCTTGAACGGATCGTTGGCGAAATACCCCCATTCCACCAACTGCGGGATCAATGAGTGTAAACCGTGTTAACAACAGTTACTTATTGACTCTGGCTTGCAGGCGGACAGAAAGCGAGAGATTGCGGCATTTTTAGAAGAGACTGGTACTCTGGGCGTCATGCGCCGTTCTTATTGGCCCGCGCTGGTGATTCTTGCATTGTGTTTGCAAACGTCCGCCCAACGCCGAAGTGTCGCAGTGACAGTTGATGATCTTCCCTATGTGACGGAAACCGAGCCAGGATCGACATCCTCCGCCGGCAGCATAGCCCAACAGATGAACCGCAAACTACTACAAACACTCAAGCGGCACAGAGTTCCTGTAACCGGATTCGTGAATGAGCGAAGCGTCAGTGCTCTTGGAACCTCTGGATCGGAGATTCTCACTCAGTGGGTTCTCCAAGGATTCGATTTGGGAAACCACACCTATTCCCATCCGGACATTAATACGCTTTCGGTTTCTCAGATTGAAGACGAAATACTCCGTGGAGAGACAACCTTCGTCCCTCTCATGAAGCAGGCGGGGAAGAACGCCGAGTTTTTTCGATTCCCGATGAACCATACAGGCGACACCAAAGCAAAGCATGATGCGATTGCAGCCTTTCTTGCGGGTAATCGATACAAGGTAGCCACCTGCACCATCGACAACTCCGATTATTTGTTCAATTCCGCGTATCTCCGAATACTCGCAAAAGGTGACCACCAAAGGGCTAAGAAGCTCCGGCGCGAGTATCTCAGCTATACCGGTTTGGAAATCGACTACTACGCTTCCCTGAACAAGCGAGTACTGGGATATGAGCCGCCTCAGGTCATGGTGCTACATGACAATCGGCTGAATAGCGACACGATCGACAGCGTGCTGAGGTTATTCGCGCGGAAGGGGTATGCATTCGTCTCGTTGGCCAATGCGCAGTCGGATTCAGCCTACAGCATTCCTGATACGTACATTACGGAATATGGACCGATGTGGGGATATCGTTGGGCAAGAGAGCTGAATATACAAGTGAACGGTAGGCTTGAACCTGAACCCCCGAAGTGGATCCTCGATCTGGCCAGAGGCGAGTGAGCCGCGGCCGGAACGGGCGTAGGTAATTGAACGTAACAATTTTCACCATATAATGCAACGGTTGGAGGGACGGGTGGACTCCGCGATTTCGGCGCTGATGGGAGCGGCCAAAGGCGGTGACGTAGTGCTGCCGACACTCTGTGTGGCGCTTTATTTCCAACTGCACCCCTTGCCGAGATCGTTGACCTGAAGTTCTTCTGCTGGTTTTCCTTCGTTGAAATCGCGGCCATGCGGGACGTGTCAGAACGAACAGTCCAACGTAACGGGGGAAGGGCGCAACACATCTATCTTCACCGACAGATTCGCATCGACTTATCGCTCTGAGGATTTCATGTCTACACTTAGGCCAGATCAATGGCAAGTCCTAAGCCCCTATCTCGATAAGGCCCTGGCTATGACCGAGAATGAGCGTGCCGCATGGCTTTCCACACTCCGCGACGAGAATGCCCACCTGGCTGCGCAGTTGGTCTCACTCCTCGAGGAGCATCGCATCCTTGCACAGAAAGGCTTTCTGGATAGGAGTCCCGGCACGCCGTCGACTAGGGCAGGACTAGCGGGCCAGGTGATTGGTCCGTACACGTTGCTTTCGCCCATCGGTCAGGGTGGCATGGGGATTGTGTGGCAGGCCGAGCGTAACGACGGACGCTTCGAGAGGCGGGTAGCGATCAAATTCCTGAACATCGCGTTGATTGGTCGCGAAGGAGAAGATCGCTTCAAACGCGAAGGCCGCATTCTAGGACGTCTCTCGCATCCTCATATTGCGGAACTCGCGGACGCGGGCGTCTCGCCCACCGGCGCTCCCTATCTCGTCCTGGAACTTGTCGAGGGTGAGCCCATCGATCACTATTGCGACTTGCGGGGGCTCGATGTCGAAGCGCGAGTTCGGCTATTTCTCGATATCGCGGGCGCGGTCGCCCATGCGCACGCCAACCTCATCGTCCACCGCGACCTCAAACCTTCAAACGTGCTGGTAAGCAAAGCAGGACAGGTGAAGTTGCTGGACTTTGGCATTGCCAAATTGCTCGAAGGCGAGGGCCAGGACGGCGCCGCTACCTCGCTGACGGTCGAGGGCGGGCGGGCCATGACGCCAGAGTACGCTGCGCCAGAGCAGGTGACGGGAGCGCCTGTCACCACCGCTACTGATGTCTATGCGTTGGGTGTTCTCTTGTACCTCTTGCTAACCGGACAGCATCCTGTCGGCGCCGGCCCGCACTCTCCCGCAGACTTGGTGAAGGCCATCATGGAGACCGAGCCGAAACGCTTGTCCGAAATCGTGATTTCGGCCAAGCCGGATGAGGAGATTGCGGCTGGCAATGCCGCGCGACGCACTACCACGCCCGAGAAGCTTCGCCGGCTTCTTCGCGGAGATCTCGACACGATCGTCGCCAAGGCCCTCAAGAAAACTTCCGCAGGAACGCTATCGCTCAGTGACGGCCCTCGCTGACGATCTTGGCCGATACCTCAAGCATGAGCCCATCAGCGCACGCGCTGATACGTTCGCGTATCGCGCCGCGCGATTCGTGCGCCGGAACCGTACTGCGGTCGTTCTGGCGACACTGGCGCTGGTTGCTCTGATAGCCGGCCTGTCGGGGACACTGATTCAAGCCCGGAGGGCCCGACAGCAGAGGGACCTGGCGTTTCGCGAACGCGACCGCGCCAGCCGGATCACGGACTTCATGACGAATATGTTTAAGGTCTCTAGTCCGGATGAAGCGCTCGGGAACAGCATTACCGTCCGGGCGATCCTGGACAAGTCGTCGCAGCAGATTGATACCAGCCTGGCCAAGGATCCTGAAGCTCGAGCCCACATGATGTACGTCATGGCAGAGGTGTACGACAGTCTTGGGCTACTCTCTCAAGGAATGTCGCTGGTCGCGCGAGCGGCCGAGCTACAGCGCAAGGTGCTTGGGCCCGAGGATCCGGAGACCCTCAAGACCATGAGTCTGATGAGTGTGATCCTCCTGGAGGAAGCGCACTATGCCGAGGCGGAACAATTGCAACGGGAGACGCTGGCTGCGCGAACCCGGGTTCTCGGACGGGAACACCTGGACACGGTACGCTCGATGAGCCGACTGGCGGCCGTGTTGACCATTCAAGGGAGGAACGACGAGGCAATACAACTGGAGCGCGAGGCCCTCGCCATCGATCGCCGCGTCCTGGGAAACGAACACCCGGAAACGCTCCGTCTGACGAACAGCCTGGTTTCCTATCTCTGGCTGGGGGGAGAGCCGGCTCACTATCCGGAGGCAGAGAAACTGCAACGCGAGGCGCTTGCCATTGAGAGCCGTGTCTTTGGGCCAGAGCACCCGGATACGTTGAATGCAATGTTCAACTTCGGTACGGTCCTTCGCAGGGAAGGGCGATACGCTGAGGCGGAGAAGATATTTCGCGAGACTCTCTCCGTTGAAGTTCGCGTCCTTGGACCGGAGCACATGGACACTCTGAACGTAAGGAACAGCCTGGCGGTCAGCCTGACTCAACAAGGCCGGTATAAGGAAGCGGAGGAGATGTACCTTGAGAATCGTGCTATTCAAAAGCGGCGCTACGGGGCATCGCACTCTTCCACCGCGGATTCCACTTACAATCTTGCTTGCCTGGCAGCCGTTCAGGGTTACCGCGACAAGGCCATAGCGCTGCTAGGCGAGGCGGTGGGGCACGGGCTACAGCCAAACTCGGCGGTTCACATGGAAGAAGACGACGACTTGAAATCGCTGCGGAGTGATCCCCGTTTCATCGCGCTCGTTGCGCACGCCAAAAAACAGGCCGCTGCGGCCCGAAGCCAGAATTAGACTCCGACCTTTCCCGTCAATAACTCCCAGCAGAAAGCGCTAATCATGCGCTGGGCGCAGCTCTGAGCATTGGCCCTCCTGGCTTCTGATACCAACGATTCGGGGCCGCGGCGCGAAGAGATTCGAGAGAACGCGCACCAGGAACTCAAAGCTAGGCGAGAGACAGCCGTAAGATTTGTTGCCCTGAGGGATACTACGCGCCTGAGCATCGGCGAGCTAGGAATTCCTTCGTTCCGCACGATTCGTGATTGGCATTTCTTTTGGTCCGCACAAAAGTGCTTCCACGAAAAGCAAACTCGAGCGAGATCTCGTCATGTCTAGTGAGGCCAATTAAGCCTTCCAAGTAACTGTTAAACACAAAAGACATTAACAACTTGCAGACGTAAGGCCATTTTGGTTCGTACGACGGAGCACAACAAAACACTTTCAAGCCAGTTGTGTGTCTTAACGACCTCAACCGTTTTTTAACCAGGAGGATGGTGTGAACAACAACCGCAGTGGAAAATCTCACAACACCAAAGCAAATCGGACCATGGTCCGTGGACTGCTGGTAGCGCTCGCAGCACTGGCTATCGCCGGCATCGCTTCCGCTCAAGAAAATGAGGACCTCATATTCAGGGGCGCCATCGGGGTGATTCCTGTTACCGGAGTCGCTGCTAACGGGGCCGTCAACCTCAACGTCGTACGGGGCGTCAATCCTGCTGGGCCCTGGCGAATCGCGGACCTCGATGTGGATGTGAGGTCCGATGGGCATATCAGGGTCAGGGGACGTGGCCTGCTTCTGGCGGCCGGCAATGGCATCGGAACCAACGCCGGGGCGAGCGTCTTCGCCACGCTCTTCTGTGGGCCTGCCACCACGGCCAGCGCGCACAGCTCAAATCGTGTAGCCCTTGAGGCCGACGGGGACTTCAGAATCGACGAATTGTTGTCGCCGGCTCCGCCGACTTCCTGCGACACACCGGTGCTGCTTATCCGGAATGGGGCGGGATCCGGAGTTTGGTTCGCCGCTGGGATCCCTGAGCTCAAATCAAGGGATTAAGTGACAGTTGGTCCACCCCGGGTTTCCCCATCCTAAATGTCGTGCTGTTCGATGTTAGGGTGGGGAGCAGTTAAGGTTAGTTTTGTCCCGGCTACTTTGCGCTAGGCTTATAGAACGCAAACTATGGATCGCAACCTAAAGGCTGGCAGAAAAGCGGCGGTTGTTGGCACAACATCGTGATTTCACTCGCAAGGCGGTCAATGCATTATGAAAGAAAGCCCCGCTTCACAAGATTGAAGCTGCGTTTGGCGTCGGCTGCACACCAGACTCACGCTGGTTAACGTCGGCTACAAAAAGGCTAAGAGACGGGTCTTGAACGATGACACTTTTACCTTGGGGGAAAGATAGACGTTGGCACGAATGAGCTTCCCCCCAAGGAGGCAACTCACATGAGTCGTGACATCAAGTATATCGGCATGGACGTGCACAAGGAAGCGATTGTGATTGCGGTGCGGAATACCAGGGGCCATGTGGTGATGGAGTCGATCGTGGAAACCAAAGCCAACAGCATTCTGCAGTTTATCCATGGACTGCAGGGCGAACTGCATGTCACCTGGGAAGAAGGCACCTGGGCGGCCTGGCTGTACGACCTGCTGAAGCCGCACGTACACCAAGTCCTGGTCTGCGACCCGCGGCGCAATGCCTTATTAAAGGAGGGCAGCAAGAATGACAAGGTGGATGCGCGCAAGCTAGCGGACTTGTTGCGCACGGGAATGCTGCGACCGGTGTATCACGGAGAACATGGATTGCGAACGTTGCGCGAGCTGGCACGCACGTATCAGACTCTCAGCCAAGATCTGAACCGGGTGATGAATCGGCTGAAGGCGCTGTATCGTGGCTGGGGCATTGCCTGTGGGGGTACGCAGGTTTATGCACCGCGTTATCGCGAGGAATGGTTAGGCAAGATCGAGCACGTGGGGGTGCGCCGGCGAGCCGAGTTGCTCTATCAACAGTTGGATGGATTGCAGGCCTTGCGGCGAACGCTGCGCCCCGAGTTATTGGCAGAGAGCCGGAAACACAAAGCCGCGAAGCTGCTGCGTCAAATTCCCTGCATCGGTCCGATTCGGGCAGCCCGCTTGCTCGCGTTGATGCAAACCCCGCACCGGTTCCGGAGCAAGCGACAACTGTGGACCTACAGTGGGTTGGGCATCGAGACGCGGGATAGTGCGCAATACCGCTTTGTTCGCGGAGAACTGCAACGTGCGAAAAAACCGCAACAGATCCGTGGTTTGAATCGGAATCACAACCATGAAATGAAAGACATTTTCAAGGGAGCCGCGACCCGGGCCAGCTGTGGGGTGGGTCCATTGCGCAATTTTTATGTGGCTTTGCTCGACAAAGGCATGAAGCCCGAGATGGCACGGCTCACCTTAGCACGTAAGATCGCGGCCATTGCTCTGACACTTTGGAAGAAGGAGGAACGTTTCGACGCCGAACAATTGAAAATGCAAGCCGCTTGAGCGTTGCACAGAACTCAGGGGATCTCCCAGGCTTCATGCCTCGGTGGTGGCCCATCGGTTCTGCGACGCTCGGGTTCGAGGGAGAGTATCCATTCACTCATTAGGCACCGTGTGCTTGCTGCATGCAGCACCGAGTCTCGGAGTCAATCCTATGCCCCCTCGGATAACCCAATAAAGCCATAGGCCTCGAGCCTCACACAGGATGATGGTTGGCACTTATGCCAACACTTGGCTTGCGTAGCTGCGCAACTGAACGGCGTCAAGCGCCACCGCTTCATGAAACCATCAAGTCGGGATCAGCAACTGGGGCTGGCATCGCCGCTGAACTACGCGGCGATCCAAAGCGGTAAAACCAAAACCCCTCTAAGAAGTGAGGAGAAGCGGGCAGGGGCTGGATGCAAGCTTCGCCGCCTTCCGAGGGGAGGGGAGAGAATTTTTTCTTGACATCCTCTTTCACAGGATGAGTGAAATGGCCTGGTACATCAACAATCTGGCGGGGTGGCGCGGCCCCGGTGACGGGTTGCTTCTTGACAAGCCACCTTATGAGCTAATGGCTCAAACGAAAGCTGCGTTTCTCTCGCCGATGTTGCCTGATACTGAACATGGCGGCTAGAAGAAATCCCAACAAAGCCCCTTGAAATGCTGCAAAGACAACCTCGCCTAACGAGGCCAAGTTTTTGCCACCCAATAATAAGAAGGCAGCATACGCAAGCGTCGGAATCCAGAGAACCATGCGCAAACGAAAGTCCATGAGGCCTCCCTTCCTGCTTTCGGGGAGTGTAATGATACTGCAGATTTAGGGCAGGATTAACCAGAATTTTACAGCTTAGAAGGAAGGATCCATTGGGCCGGCTAGTTGTTGCAAAATCGCCATCGCCCCAACTACGACCGCCACGGCCTCTTTGGGGTCGATGAGCGTAATCGCCTGATTACGTCAACAATCAGTTTTCGGCATTCTTTGTGGCGCGGTTTTCTTGCACGGGATGATCTCTCTTCTGTAGAGCATCCATCAAACGCTGGTCTTCCGCGATCAGTTCTGGGCTTCTTTGTCTTCCACCACTTTGAATTTCAAGTAGCCTCTGCATCAACTCAGCGAAGTCTTCCATAGAGGAGTAGTAAACATGAGTTGCGCCACGAAGTGAACTCGCAAGAATGCTAGTGGTACCTTGAGTGAGTTTTACAGGCGAGATCCTATTGCGAGCCGCTGCATCGGCCAATTCTCAACCGGTGTAATCGCCTTTTTCATCAGGATGGAGTCTCTTCACGCGGGGGTAAAACTATGGCTCCGTCTACAGGAACACCTGTTACGAGAACTCTCAATTCCACCTATTGCAAGCCATGACTATCACCTCGATTTCAGAATTGAATACATGTTTGTGAAAAACCCGAGATAGATCAACGCCCGTGGTCACTGTTCCGCGCGATAACAAACACCGAACAGTCAGTTTGCGACAGGCTCAGAGGACCGCGTCCGAAGACGAGGGGTTGAAGGGCGATTCGTGGCAGCCTTGGTCGGCCATTCGCCAACAGTCGCAATTAGCGCCAGCGGTCGTTGGTTCCGCCATTCTCTTGATCAGCATTCCCGAGTGTGAATCTCTTCGTGTTGGTTTTGCGCTGTTTCGCCAGGATCCGAGACATCACTTTTTCGACGGGAACGAGCGCCCCTCGTGAACACAGGACTAGGCTCGTGGCCGCTCTTTTCATCTTTCTCGACACCGACATGCACTCGCTGCGTTGTTTTCTCGATTCGTTCCAGCGTCGACACGCTCTCTATCGCCATCTTCACGAGGAGCAGTGGAATTCGGAAAGTCAATTTCTCCGGCGCTGCTCACCGTTGCGCGGCGTCTGCCTTTACCGCCTTGCCTGTGCTTCCGGCAGCCTGCATCGCCAGGTTCAACAGATCCTGCGCCACGACGTCCGTAGCATGCCGGGCCACGCCGCCTTCTTCCAGGTAGTCGCCGAGGACCGGGCAGCAGCCCAGACTCTCCACCGCCTCAAGGTCAGCCACAATCTGGGCTGCACCTTCCAATGCATATTTCGCCTTCATGTCATCCGATGCGGGCCTTTGATTAATCAGCGCGTAGTCAAACAGCTGCGCCTGAGCGTGAGTGTTCAGCGCGCGAATATGTTCGGCGGCGGTGAGCCCCAGGCTTTCGTTGGCTTGCGTCATGAGATTGCACACGTAAACCTTGATGGCGGGCGAATTCACAATCGCTTGCGCGATCCCGTGGACCAGCAGGTTCGGGATCAGACTCGTGAACAATGATCCCGGCCCGATGGTGATGACATCCGCTTGCGCAATCGCGTCCAGAGTCTGGGGCAGCGGTCGCACCTCGGGCGGAATCAGGAATAGCTCCTTGATTCGCCCATTACTGGCCGTGATCTTGGTCTCGCCGCGTACCCGCGTGCCATCTTCCATCAGCGCCTCGAGTTCAATGTTCGAAGCGGTCGCCGGATAGATATGACCTCGTGTCAGCAGGATCTCGGAAGAAAGTCGTACCGCTTCGGAGAAGTCTTTGGTGATCGACGTGAGCGCCGCGAGAAAGAGATTCCCAAAACTATGACCTTCGAGCCCTGAGCCCTTATCGAACCGGTGCCGGAAGAGTTTGGACAGAAGCGCTTCGTCCTCCGACAGCGCCACGATGCAGTTGCGAATGTCGCCCGGCGGCAACATGTTCAGCTCGGTTCGCAGCCGGCCGCTGGAACCGCCATCGTCGCTTACGGTAACCACGGCGCTTAACTCGCTGATCGTCGGACGTCCCGGCGCAGGTTGGTAAGGCTCTATCGGGCTTGGGACGTAGGCCTTCAGGCCTTTCAGGAGAGTCGACAGGCCGGTGCCGCCACCGATCGCCACGACCCGTAGCGGATTCATGCGAGCGGGCTTTTCCCGGGTGGGCGGGTCCGGCCGCTGCGGCGGTTGCATGGCTGGGTCCCTTAGTACGTCTCTTCCGGAGTGTCGGGCTCGGGTACGGCCTCTGCACCTGGGTCAGGATAGAGCAGCTCGGTGAAACGGGGATCCTCGGCCAGGTTCTGGAAATCGGAGTCGTTCCGCGCCTGGAAGCGGAGCGCCGGGTTCAGTCGAACCGCCTCATCCAGATTGCGCAGGGAATCCTCGACGTGCCCGGTCATGCAGTCCAGGGCCGCGATCCCGTAAATGACATAATCGGCCTTGGGAGACTGCTTCAGAAGCTTATCGAGGTGCTCGCGCGCCTGTACGTAGTCGCCAATGTTCATCAGCGACACCGCATAGTCGAAGTGTTCCTCGACACTCTTAAACTGGTTCGCCACCTTGTCGAGGTGCTGGTTGCAGGTGCTTAGGTGAACGTTAGCGCGGTCGGCAAGTTCCTTGCTGGGGCCGCCAATCACCTTCTGCAGGTGCGCCTTGGCTTTGTCGAACTTATGTTCCTGCATGGCGCGCAGACCGGTCTCGTAGTTCTGGATTGCCTGCGCCACCCGGGGATCGTCGGCAATGGATTTTTTCGCGGTAGGTTTCTGAGCCATCTGTAAAACTCTTCCTATAGTTTTGCTTGCTGGACTTTTCGTAACCACTCCTTGCTGCTGCAACTTATGAGGAATAAGTTCAACCATTTTACTAGGTCGGCCAACGGTGGCCGATTCTGCCACCGTTGCTCGCCGCACCTTCGCAGCTGGCAGGACGTTGCTGGGCCCGAGCAGGTTTATACGCGCCTCACAAGCATGCGTCAATTGGGGGTCCATCCACCAAAGGTGGCGGCCGGACTCACTCCATCGTGGCGGAAGCTTCGAGATTCACCTGCTTCCATTCGCCTTTGGTGATGCCTTGGCGAATCTGGGCCGGTGTCTTGCCCCTCTTGGTCTGGGAGTACGAGTAGTACAGCTCTTTCAGGCAGACATCGCACTGCGCTCCGTGCGTACCTTCAAAACAGCTGCGTAGACTGTTATGGCCCATCCCGCGGTCACAATAGCAGTAGCACGGCTGCTGGTGCAGCACGTTGGGTATTTTGGCCGCCAGTTCATAGGCATGGGTCTGATAGGCGAATTGTGCATTTTCAGCCCAAAGATTCTCCTTGGGCAGGATGGGTGGAAGCTTTTTCCCTTTCGGCGGAGGCCCGGCGTTGAAAGCCGGTACTCCCTGCTCCTCCTGCGACGCCGCCCACGGGGTCGACAGCGACATCGTCACCGCAAACAGGAATGCCAAGATCAATACGCGCTTGCACATAGGGAAGATTCCTCGAAGAGAGAAGATTCCTTGTTGCTTCATTGTAACTGAGCCGGAGCAGGTGTGCATCCGGGGATGCACCCGATAGTGCACGACGGCCAAGAGAATGCGATTTGGGAATGGCTGCTAGGAACGCTTCAATCGGACCGCCGCTTCCGTATAGAATGGGCACCATGTCAGCGGTGGGGAACCCACGCCTCCAGCCCAACGGAAATCCAGTACTCGGCAAGCGGCCGCGTTCTACCCCTATGTTGTCAGTATGGCTGCGCGATCTCATCATCTCGCTGGCGATCTCGGCATTCATCATCATCTTTCTCTACCAGCCGGTAAAGGTCGAAGGCACCAGCATGATGCCCTCGCTCGACGACCAGGAGCGCATCTTCGTCAACAAGTTTGTCTACCGTTGGGAGCCGATCCAGCGCGGCGACATTGTCGTCTTCCGCTATCCCCGCGATCCTTCGAAGAGCTACATCAAGCGCGTGATTGGCATTCCCGGAGATCAGATCCGCATCGATTCCGGCCAGTTGTACGTGAACGAAATGCCCGTGATTGAAGACTACGTTCCTCCCGCCTACACCGATGAACGGTCCTATTCAGAGATCGTGGTGCCTCCCCGGAGCTATTTCGTGTTAGGAGATCACCGCAGCATGTCGAACGACAGCCGCGACTTCGGCCCGGTGAAGGAAGGCTATGTTTTCGGTAAGGCGGTTTTTGGGTATTGGCCGATGGATAAGTTGGGTCGGTTACGCTGACTGGAAGAGCCTTGAACCGCGAAAATCGCCAAGGTCTCGCGAAGTGCGCAAAGGGTAAGCCAAGAAATGTTTCTCTTTGCGCGCTTGCCGAATTCTTCGCGGCCATTGCGGTTAATGCTTTTCAACAGCTTCAACCTGCGCGCGACGACCGGAGTTTGACTCAAACGCGGGTCTCACGGTTTTCGCGCGAGTTTTCCACACGAATTGCATAGAAAACTGTTCCGCAAGGCCTCGGAATGCTTGGTGCTGCGCGGCTTCCTTGTTAGACTCTATAAAATCCACTCCCGGGAGCAGGAATGCAAGCTATCCTTGCCCTCGAAGATGGCCGCATCTTCCGAGGCAAAGGCTACGGCGCCAAAGGCGAATGCTACGGCGAAGTCGTTTTTAATACTTCCATCACCGGTTACCAGGAAATTTTCACCGACCCTTCCTATTCCGGCCAGATCGTCGTTCTGACCAACCCTGAAATCGGCAATTACGGCACCAACCCCGAAGACAACGAAGCCACCCAGTCCCTACATCGAGGGACTGATCGTGCGCGAGTTCTCGAAAGTCAGCTCCAACTGGCGCTCGCAGCAGGTGGCCGAGGAATATCTGGAGCAGTTCAAGATTCCCGTGCTGGCCGACATCGACACCCGCGCCCTGGTTCGCCACCTGCGCGACAACGGCGTGATGCGCGGCGTGATCTCGACCATCGAGACCGACACCGACAAGCTGGTCGCGAAGGCGAATTCCATTCCGAAGATGGACGGCACCGACCTCGCCAAGGTGGTCACGACCAATCGTCCCTACGTCTGGGAGGTTGGTGAACGCTCGCACGAACCGGTCGCAGTCGTCGGAGTAAAAGACGAGCCCGCCCGCTTCCACGTAGTCGCCTACGACTACGGCATCAAGCAGAACATCCTGCGCAAACTGCGCGGCGAGGGCTGCAAGGTCACGGTCGTTCCCGCGCAGACTCCGGCAGAAGATGTGCTCGCTCTGAAGCCCGACGGAGTGTTCCTTTCGAACGGCCCCGGCGATCCCGAGCCCTGCACTTACGCGGTCGACAACATCCGCCGCCTGATGGGACGCCAGCCGATCTTCGGAATCTGCCTGGGACATCAGCTGACCGGCATCGCTCTCGGCGGCAAGACCTACAAACTGAAATTCGGACACCACGGCGGCAATCATCCGGTGAAGCAGACTGAACACCGGCAAGATCGAGATCACCGCCCACAACCACAACTTCGCGGTCGATCCCGATTCGCTCCCGCAAAGCGAAGTCGAACTGACGCACATCGATCTGAACGACAACACGCTGGAAGGCTTGCGGCACCGCAACTTGCCGCTGTTCAGCGTGCAATATCACCCAGAGGCGGCGCCGGGGCCGCACGATTCGCATTATCTGTTCAAGGATTTCGTGAAGATGATGGAGGAGTGGAAAGGCAGTGGGCATTGAGCCACGAGCGGTGAGCCGTGGCCAAATGGTCAGAAAGTACACTCAATCGCGAGACTTGAGCTTTGAAAGGGCGCGCCTTCAGGTCGCGCCGCAAGGGACGAATAAGAACCGGGGCTTTAGCCCCTGAGGTCCAGACGTGAGGCCAACCCGAGAGCCGGCGACCCACAACCAACAGACCTACATGGTCACCACCGAAACCTGGTGCCGTCGCGACTTGTTTCGAAACGAGCGCTGGGCGCACCTGCTGATCGACACACTCCGTCACTATCGGGGAACGGCCTACCATTCTACACGAATTCGTGGTCATGCCGGATCATCTGCACATTCTACTCACTCCTCTCACCAGCCTTGAGAAAGCAGTTCAGTTCATCAAGGGCGGCTTTTCGTATCGCGCGAAGAAGGAACTCGGCTCAAATCTGGAAGTCTGGCAGAACGGATTTGCCGATCATCGCATTCGCGATGACGATGATTACCGACTTCATGTCCTCTACATCCACCAGAATCCCGTACGAAAAGACTTGTGCGAGAAACCGCAAGACTATCCCTACTCTTCGGCCATGGCAGCTTCAATCTTGACGACGCACCTCAGGGGCTAAAGCCCCATGATTTAAAAGACGGCGACGGCGCGCCTGAAGGCGCGCCCTTTCAAAGCGCACTTTCGGACGCTGCGGCAACTCCGCATGTCGCCGATCCTCGAGCCCCTGCCTCTGCAGGTTGGCCGGAAGCTCAGGCATCGAACATGAAGCGGAGGAGTTCCTGACCTTGAACTGCCAACGACCAACGACTAAGAGCCAACAGCCAATCCATGCCCAAACGCACCGACATCTCGAAAATCCTGATCCTCGGCTCCGGCCCCATCGTCATCGGCCAGTCGGCCGAGTTCGACTACTCCGGCACGCAGGCCTGCAAGGCGCTCAAGTCCGAGGGCTATGAGGTCGTGCTGGCCAACTCGAACCCGGCCACCATCATGACCGATCCCGAGGTCGCCGACCGCACTTACATCGAGCCGCTCACCCGCGAATATCTGGAAGAGATCATTCGCATCGAGCGCGAGATGTCGCCCGGCGCGGGATTCGCCGTTCTGCCCACCGTCGGCGGACAGACCGCGCTCAACCTCGCCATCGAACTTTCCGACAGCGGCGTGCTCGAGAAATACAACGTGAAGCTGATCGGCGCCAACATCGAAGCCATCAAGAAAGCCGAAGACCGTCTGTTCTTCAAAGACGCGATGCAGAAGATCGGCCTCGACGTGCCGAAATCCGCGCTGGTCAACAATCTCAAAGACGGCCTCGAGTTCGCCGGAAAGATCGGCTTCCCAGTCATCATCCGCCCGTCGCTTCACGCTGGGCGGCTCCGGCGGCGGCATCGCCTACAACCGCGAAGAGCTGATGGAAGTCCTCGCCCGCGGCCTCGATCTCTCTCCCGTCCACGAAGCGCTGATCGAAGAATCGGTGCTCGGCTGGAAAGAGTACGAACTCGAGGTGATGCGCGACCTCAAAGACAACGTCATCATCATCTGCTCGATCGAGAACTTCGATCCCATGGGCGTGCACACCGGCGACTCCATCACCGTCGCCCCGGCGCAGACGCTCACCGACCGCGAATACCAGGCCATGCGCGATGCCTCCATCGCCGTCATCCGCGAGATCGGCGTCGAAACCGGCGGATCGAACATTCAGTTCGGCGTGAATCCCGACAACCGGACGCATGGTCGTCATCGAGATGAACCCGCGCGTCTCGCGTTCGTCGGCGCTGGCCTCGAAAGCCACCGGCTTCCCGATCGCCAAGATCGCCGCCAAGCTCGCCGTCGGCTACACGCTCGACGAAATTCCCAACGACATCACCCGCAAAACTCCGGCCTGCTTCGAGCCCACGCTCGACTACGTAGTCGTAAAGATTCCCAAGTGGCAGTTCGAAAAATTTCCCGGCGCCGACGAAAACCTCGGCCCGCAGATGAAGTCCGTCGGCGAAGTCATGGCCATCGGCCGCACCTTCAAAGAAGCGCTGCTGAAGGCCATCCGCGCGCTCGATACCGGCAAGCGCTCGGCTCCGAAAAAATCGAGCCAAAGATTCTCACCCAGCGCCTGGTCACGCCGCATCCCGAGCGCCTGCCCTACATCCGCTACGCGATTCGCCAGGGATACACCGTCAAGCAGGTCGCCAAAATGACCGTCCATCGATCCGTGGTTCCTCTACCAGCTCAAAGAAATTAACGACATGCAGCTCGAGCTGGAGAAGCACCCGATGGAGTCGGTCCCAACGGAAGTGCTGCGCGACGCCAAGCGCATGGGCTTCTCCGACGGTCGCCTGGCGGCAGTGTGGCGCTTGAGCGGCAAAGGCGCTCCGGAAAAAGTCCGCCACTTCCGCAAGAAGCACGGCGTGACGCCGGTCTACAAGCGCGTGGACACCTGCGCCGCCGAGTTCGAAAGCTACACGCCGTATCTGTACTCGACCTACGAAGAAGAAGACGAAGCCGCGCCCACGCCGACAAAGAAAGTCATCATTCTCGGCAGCGGCCCGAACCGCATCGGGCAGGGAATTGAGTTCGACTACTGCTGCTGCCACGCCACCTTTGCCCTGCGCGACGATGGCTACGAGACCATCATGATCAACTGCAATCCCGAGACGGTTTCGACCGACTACGACACCAGCGACCGCCTCTACTTCGAGCCGCTCACCCTCGAAGACGTCTTCGCCATCTACGAGCACGAAGCCTCAGGCGGAGCGCCCGTCGGAGTGATCGTGCAGTTCGGCGGACAGACTCCGCTGAACCTCGCGTTGCCGCTGAAAGCCGCAGGCGTGAACATCATCGGCACCTCGCCCGAATCCATCGATCTCGCCGAAGACCGCAAGCGCTTCGGCAAACTGCTCGAAGAACTCGAAATTCCGCAGGCCCCCGGCGCCATGGCCACGTCCCTGGAAGAAGCCGTAGAAGGCGCCAAGCGCATCGGCTATCCCGTGCTGGTGCGTCCCTCCTACGTGCTCGGCGGACGCGCCATGGTCATCGCCTACGACGAAGAAACCGTCACCCGCTACATGAAAGAAGCGGTCGAGTATTCGCAGGACCGCCCGGTGCTGATCGACCACTTCCTGGAAGACGCGATCGAAGTCGACGTCGACGCGCTCTCCGACGGCGAAGACGTGGTCATCGGCGGCATCATGCAGCACATCGAAGAAGCCGGCATCCACTCCGGCGATTCGTCCTGCGTGCTGCCGGCGGTCGATATTCCCGAGCCTCTGCTGGAACGCATGCGCGACTACACCTTCAAGCTGGCGCGCGCGTTGAAAGTCATCGGCCTGATGAACATTCAGTTCGCCATCCCGCGCACGTCGAAACGGATCGAAAGGCAATGGCGCCGATGGCGGCAAGGTTTACGTCATCGAAGTCAATCCGCGCGCCTCGCGCACCGTGCCCTACGTTTCGAAAGCCACCGGCGTCCCGATGGCGAAGATCGCCTCGCGCCTCATGACCGGACGCAAGCTCCGCGAATTTCTCCCCGAAAACATCGAGCGCAGCACCGATCTCGATACCGGCCGCTGCTTCTACGTGAAGTCCCCGGTCTTCCCCTGGAACAAGTTCCCCGGCGTCGACACCGTCCTCGGCCCGGAGATGAAGTCCACCGGCGAAGTCATGGGCGTGGCCGACAACTTCGGCGAAGCCTTCGCCAAGGCGCAGATCGCCGCCGGACAAAAACTGCCGACGCAAGGCATCGGTCTTCATCAGCGTCACCGACCACGACAAGCCGCACGTCGCCGATGTCGCCCGCAAATTCGTGGACATGGGATTCAAACTGGTCGCCACCGCCGGCACCGCCGACGTCATCGAAGACGCCGGCCTGCAACGTCGAGCGCGTCTACAAAGTAAAAGAAGGCCGCCCCAACGTGGTCGACCTGATCAAAGGCGAACGCATTCAGCTGATCATCAACACCCCGCACGGTGCCGATCCGTTGTTCGACGAGAAGGCCATCCGCCGCGCCGCCGTGACCGCGCGCATTCCGACGATCACGACGATCTCCGCAGCTCGCGCCGCCGCCGAGGGGATTGCGGCGCTGCAGCGCGGGGAAGTGAGCGTGCAGGCGTTGCAGCATCTGCACGCGGAGCGAATCACCGGAAAGCGCCGGTAACCGTGGCTCAGGTTCGCGCCGGGACACTGGCTCTTCTTTTCGTGAGCCTGCCGGTGCTCTTGGGAGCGCTCATGTACGGCCCCTTCATCCTCGACATTCTCCTCCATCGCCGCCCCCCATCCCGTTTCCTGATCCCCTCCGGCTACAAGGGCTGGGCACGAATCGAATATCGAGTAACTAACGCGCCCCAACTTCCGCGTGAAGGGGACTACCTGCTGGTACGCCTCGCAGACGACGGCACTCTGAAGACCTCCTCCGACTTGCCGGAAGGCTGGGGACACGACCAGTTCTTCTACTTCTCGGGAGGCCAGCGAAAGCAGCTTTCGAACGCCGGCTGGTGCAAAGGTGGAATGATCTGGGACGAAATCAGCGGCAACGAATCCACCGGCAAAGACGAACACTCGCCGATGTTCCTGAAATTCTTCGTCGGTACCGAAGACCAGTTCCGCCTGGAGACCGATCCAGCCGGCAAGACCTACAGCCCGTGCGGTTAGTCTGCAAACTGATAAGCTAGGAGCTGACAGCTGATAACTAGGAGCCAGCAGCCAGGAGCCTGTCCATGCTTCTTTCCGGTATCCATCCCCCCATCACGACCCCTTTCTATCCCGACGGCAACATCTACTTCAAAAAGCTCGAGGCCAACGTGGAGCGCTATTCGCGCACGCCTGTCGCGGGCCTGGTTGTGTTGGGTTCGACTGGCGAGGCCATACTTCTTTCCGACGAAGAGCGGCGCGCGGTCCTCAAAACCGCCCGCGAATCCACTGCTAACCACAAGGTGCTTGATCGCCGGGACTGGAGTCGAATCCGCGCGCGACACGCTGTTGCTGACCGAATACGCCGCCAACTTGGGCTACGACGTCGCCATGGTTCGTACCCCGCACTACTACAAAAGCCAGATGAAGCCGGCCAATATGCTGGCGTTCTATCGCACGGTGGCGGACCGCTCGCCCACTTCCGGTCATCATTTACAACTTCCCGCAAGCCACCGGATATGACATCCCAGCCGAAATCGTCATCGAACTTGCGGACCATCCCAACCTGATCGGCATCAAGGAATCAAGCGGCGACGTCGAGAAAGTCCGCAAGATGGTCGAAGGTACGCGCCACGTCAAGCGCAGCGCGGCCGTCACCGAGACTTTCGATGCGGTCACGCCGAGAATGCTCAAGGCAGCGACCGAGCCGCCCGGGCAGGGCGGGGAACTGGTCCCCGTCTCCGTTCTGGCAGGAGACAACAAACCCTCATCCTCCGCCCTAACCGTTGTGTCGGGACTCAAGACGCGTCAGAAGGAAGTCAGCTTCCAGGTGCTGGTGGGCGCCGCCCACAAACTCGAGCCGTCGCTCCAGGCAGGAGCCGTAGGCGCGATCTTGGCTTTCGCGAATCCTGCGCCCACCGCCTGCTACGAAATCTATGCCGCCTGGAAGGAGGGTGACATCGAACTCTCACGCCTGAAACAGGAACGTATCGCCAGTGTCGCCGAACGAATCGGCGCCGGACTCAGCATCCCCGGCCTGAAATACGCTATGGACCTCAACGGATACTACGGCGGTCCGGTGCGGCTCCCCTTGCTACCGCTCACCGCCGACTTGAAAGCCGAAGTCGAGCGCCTGATGGCCGACATCCGTAATTGACCTAGTGCCCTGTGGCTGGTAGCTGATGGCTGGTATTGGCTGATCTGTCAGCCCGACCGAGCGAAACGAGTGGGGAGCCCCTGCGTTTCCACCGAGCAGTCCGAATGCAAAAAAGCTCCTCAAGCTAAGAGCTACCAGCCACCAGCCATGCTATAATTCGAACGAACGTTCGATAAATCATGCCGGCTCCGATCCAAACACGCTCCTCTTCTCGTCCACGCAGCCGTGCGCGCACCCCCCAGCCCGAGACCCGCTTCGACCGCCGGCTCTCTGAAATCCTTGTCCACGCCACTGACGTGTTCGACCAGAAGGGCTACGAAGGCGCTTCCATGCGCGACCTGTCGCGAGCCAGCGGCATGTCTCTCGCCGGCCTCTACTACTATTTCGAATCCAAGGAGAAGCTCCTCTACCTGATTCAGCGCCATTCCTTCACTACCATTCTCGAGCGCCTGCGAAGACGCCTGGAACTTATTACCGATCCCGAGGCGCGCATCCGGGTCTTCATCCTGAATCACCTCGAGTATTTCCTGGCGAATCAAAAGGCGATGAAGGTCCTCTCCCACGAGGATGAGGTTTTGAAGAACGGACATGGCGCAGAAATTACCGCCATCAAGCGCGAGTATGTCCACATCTGCGTGGATCTGATCGAACAACTGAAGCAGGAAAGGGCGTTGGAGTTTTCGAGCCGCACGGCTGCCCTGAGCCTGTTCGGCATGATGAACTGGATCTACACCTGGTATAAGCCGCGAATCGATGGCGACGCCGACAGAACTTGCCCAGGAAATGGGCGACATTTTTTTGCGCGGAGTCTGCTCCGCACCGAGAAGATCATCCAGCCGGAAAACAACACGCACGGAAACGAATTCCTGAAGCAAGACGAAAAGGAGTCTGACATGGCGACGACCACACAGCCCACGTCCAGCGAAACCACGAAGAAGCTGATCAACTACCGCAAGGATGCCGGCGTAGGCGTGATCGAAATGTTTGATCCCCCGGCTAACACCTACACCTACGAGATGAACCGTCAGCTCGACGACGCCATCCTGCAGGCACGCATGGACACCGACGTCTACGTGATCCTGCTGACCGGCTCGGGCGATAAATTCTTCTCAGCGGGTGCTAACATCAAGATGCTGGCCAGCGTCGACCCGACCTTCAAGTACTACTTCTGCCTGCATGCCAACGAGACTCTGCTGCGCCTGGAGCACACGCCCAAGCTCGTGATCGCAGCCATCAACGGCCACTGCGTAGGCGGCGGCCTTGAAATCGCGATGGCAGCCGACATTCGCATCGCTCGCAAAGACGCCGGCAAAATCGGCCTGCCCGAAGTCAACCTGGGCGTATTGCCCGGCACAGGCGGAACCCAGCGCCTGTCGCGTCTGGTGGGGAAGAGCCGCGCCATCGAGCTGATGGTGACCGGCAACACCTTCTCATTCGAAGAAGCGAAAGAGCTCGGCATCATTAACGACATCTACGAGCGCGACGGTTTCATGGAAAACGTCATGGAGTACGCGCGCCAGTTCTGTCCGCCCAACAAAGCCGCGAAGGCCGTCGGACGCATCAAGCGTGCCGTGCAAACGGGATGGGAGATTCCGATGGAGTCCGCACTGGCCGTGGAGCGCGAGAACCAGCAGATCCTCTTCCAGAGCGACGACGCCAAAGAAGGGCTTGCTGCGTACGTGGAGAAGAGGCCGGCGACGTTTACAGCAAAATAAAGCAGCATCTAGCACTTGGCACTTGGTATTTGTCCAGCATCAGCCCGGTGCAAGTCGGCCAGCCTGGTGCAACTGTTAACTGCCAAATGTCCGAACACGAAAAAAGTTCAGTCAAGAAATTCCGGAGGTCCGGAACACAAAAAAAGATGAAACGATTTCCTTCGTGTTCCTTCGTGTCCTCTGTGGTTGAAAGGTTTTCCCAATGCCCGGCAAAGTAGCGAAAATCGGTACCTTCAGCGAGTGGGTCGGCCTGTTCGACGAGTGGCGCAAAGAAATCGGCGTCGATCGCGACGAGATCGCCAGCTTCCATTTCGACACCCTCTACGGTGCCATTGAAACCGACGAAATCCAGTTCGGCCATTTCAAAGGCCGCCCCAAATGGGAAAATCTCCGCCAGGTTCCCACCCAGCAGATGCGCGACGCGCTCCTGAACATGATCGTCTATCAGGGCGACACCGAGTTTGCCAGCGTCGAGCAGCAGCGACACCTGTTTGAGACGGCTCCTACCGACTGGGACCGTCGCGCCCTTACGCGCGTCATGATCGAAGAAATGCGCCACGGTTGGCAGATGTGCGCGCTCCTGCTCGATCACTTCGGCTACTCCGGCAAAGTCGAGGCTCAAAAAATGCTCGAGCGCCGCGCCTTTGAGAACGAGCGTTTGCTGGGAGCGTTTCAACGTCGACGTCGACAACTGGATGGACTTTTTCACCTACACTGACTTCGTCGATCGCGACGGCAAATTTCAGTTGCAGATGCTGAAGTATTCCGCGTTTGCGCCGCTCGGCCGCTCCATGTCCTACATGCTGCGCGAAGAGGCCTTCCACATGGGTACCGGCAACGATGGCCTGCGGCGTATCGTGCAGGCTGGCGTCATTCCGGGCTGGCTCATTCAGAAATACCTTAACAAGTGGATCTCCTGCTCCTACGATCTGTTCGGCACCGATCATTCCTCCTCGGCCCACTGGGCCTACGTTTGGGGAATCAAGGGCCGCTACGACGAGCCTCAGAATCAGGAGACCGCCAAGCTCGACGAACTGAACGACTACAACCGGCATCTGTATCGGGACGAAGTAGCCGGACTCATCGAGCGGCTGAATGGTTTTCGAAAACAGGGCGAGAAAGAGCTCTACGCGCCCGACATCAAGTTCAACCGCGCCATCGGCCAATTTGCCGGGCAGAAATTCCACGCGCAGACCGGAGAGCCGCTTAGCGACAAGGAATACGACCCGCACTTCCACGAAGTCATGCCGACCGCGGAGGACAGGAAATTGTTGCTCGAGATCATCGCCAATGAGAAGAAGTGGATTGCTGAGAAGGAAGGCGCGCGCGATCCGTTCCAGACCATTGGTGAGCCGCGCAAGTCGGCCATCAACCTGTAGTCGTTCCCGACGCGCAAATCGCAGGCCTTTGCGTTATTCTTCCTCGGGTGGCTAGTTCTTCGACGCGAGTCTCGCTGCATATACATCCTCCAGTCGCACGCATCACCCTGCACAATCCCCCTCTAAACATCATCGATTTTCCGATGATGGAACAATTATCGGCGGCTATCGCTGAAGCCGAAGCCCGCTCCGATGTCACCGCCATCTTGCTTGCCGGGTCTGACAAGGTTTTCTGTGCGGGTGTTGACGTCGCCGCCCACACACCCGACCGGGTGCAGGAAATGCTCACGAAGTTTCACGCCGTATTCAGTGCGCTGATTTCCTCGCGGAAGGTTTCCATGGCGACGGTCCACGGACACTGCCTGGGGGGTGGGGCGGAATTGGCTATCGTCTGCGACATTGTGATTGCCTCCGAATCCTCTACCTGGGGGTTCCCGGAGATCTCGCTGGGATGCTTTCCACCGGTCGCGGCCACTGCCCTCGCCGCACTGGCTGGCCAGAAGCACGCCGCCGAGCTGATTTTGACAGGTCGCAAGTTCGATGGCTTGGAAGCACGCTTTCTTGGCCTGGCCAACTGGGCCGTGCCCGATCACCAAGTGAAAGAGAAAGCCGACGAGGCCATTGCCCGACTGTCCAAACTGAGTCCGGCCGCATTGGGCATGGCGAAAAAAGCGATCTATGCGTGGGATTCGATGCACTTCGACAAAGGCCTGGCCCGCGCGGAGAAAATCTATCTCGAAGAACTAATGCATACCGAGGATGCAGTCGAGGGAATCGCGGCGTTCATGGCGAAGAGAGAGCCGAAGTGGAAGGGGAAGTAGGATAGATGAGTGATGGACCCCAGGATCGAGGACATTTCCTGACGACTGAAGACTAACGGCTCAAGACTAACGTTATCGACTGACGACCGACTTGATCACCGACTGCCACATCCACATTTCGCCGATGGACATGTTCAAGCCGTCGGCTCTCGAGTTGATGCGAGCCAAGCGCAAGAACTTTGCACAGATCGAGGAGTATTGCCATTCCCCCAAGGCCTTCCTCACGTATCTGGATGCATGCGGCATCGATCGTGCAGTCCTCATCAACTACGTCGCTCCGGAAGTGATCGGCTTCACTCCGGCCGTAAATCAATTCGTGGCGGAATACGTTAAAGAAGATCCTAAGCGGCTGATCCCCTGTGGCAGCCTCCACCCCCGCCACACGGCCAATATCCTTGCGGACGTGGAGCAACTCTTACGGCTGCGGATTGCCATGATCAAGATTCATCCCCCGCACCAGTTGCTATTTCCGAACGACTATCTGAACGGTGTCACGGAGCTGGAGATCATCTATCGCGCTGCCGAGGCCAACGGCATCCCAGTGATGATTCACACGGGCACTTCGATTTTTCCCGGCGCACGCAACAAGTATGGCGATCCCGTCTACGTGGACGATGTCGCGGTGGATTTTCCTAAACTGAAAATTCTGCTGGCCCACGGGGGGCGGCCGCTGTGGATGGACACGGCGTTCTTCCTGGTGCGTCGCCATCCAAATGTCTATCTCGACATCAGCGGGATTCCGCCGAAGACCTTGCTTCAGTATTTTCCGCGCCTGGAGGAGATCGCCCACAAGACGCTGTTCGGGACAGACTGGCCGGGTCCGGGCGTTCCCGACGTCAAGAAAAATCTGGACGACTTCCAAGCGCTGCCCCTGAAGCGACAGGTGCAGGAACAAATTCTTAGTCGCACAGCGCTGGATATCTGGCCGGGATGAGATTGCAGCGTACATCGCGCGTGCGACGCACGCGGAGGGACGGGCGTCCTCGCCCGTCGGGTCGGGCGGAGACGCCCGACCCTCCAACACGCAGCCTCAACCTGCTACTTTCCGCCAGCCTTGCCGTTTGCTGCTCCCATCAATTCATCCGCCAGCGCACTCGCACCGTAGATCGTGCGCAGTGCTTCCTGGATTCCGCGCGAATCCACGTGCACCGCTCGAGCCACTTTGTCCTCGTACACAAAGTTCCATGCCAGCGACTCGATGTTGCCGTCGAAGATGATGCCCACGACCTCACCCTTCTTGTTGACCGTGGGACTGCCCGAGTTGCCGCCAATAATGTCTGCGGTCGAAACGTAGTTCAGTGGAGTGGTCAGCTTCAGCTTCGCCTTCGCTTTCATCCAGCTGTCGGGCAGTTGATACGGCGGTTTGTTGTCGTGCTCGGCAGCATGAGCGAAACCGCCGGCAAAGGTTGTGAAGTAGGGAATCTTCTCGCCATGCGCTTCGTAGCCCTTCACCGTGCCGTAGCTCAGTCGCAGCGTGAAGGTAGCATCCGGCGGCTGGTTGTAGCCGCTCTTCGCGAAGCGAGCTCTGGCAATGGCCGCTCCATCTCGTCGCTCCACGGAGTCGACCTGATCGTCATATTGCTTGCGCACGGCGCGCGCATCCGCATCGATCGCGCGCATCAGAACGATCAGCGGATCGGTCGAAGCCTGCACCGCGCTCGGTCCCCCCTGGTACAACTGCTTACGCACCGCGACGTCCTCCAGTTTGCTGTTGTCGATCAGTTCCTTCGCAGCATCTTCAGGACTTTTGCCGTTTAGCGCTTTCTGTACCACAGGATTGTCGGCCCCGAGAGCGTCACGCATCTGCGCAAGCGAGTCGGCCAGCGTTGCAGTCTCGAGCGACTTGTACAGGGGCGCCGTTGAGAACAGTTCCTGCTCCAGCGATGGCAGAGCTGAGTCACGATACTCGCGCAGGCGCTGGTCGCTCGGCTTGGTCTTTTCCTCGGTGGCCCGAACAATCCAGCGGGCGAAATATGCCAGCTCTGAGTTAAAGCCCCGCGTCTTCTCCACATAAGTAAAGGGCAGGTAGATTTCACGTTGCAGCTTCACCGCTCCCGCAATCTCATCCCACGGATTGCTGGCGGCACTGTTCTTGGCATCCGCCTTGAAGGCGGCCGCTAGCTTGTCTTCGTCCGCCTGCTTGTTCGCCATCGCTGCCTTGTCCTGCAATCCCTCGAGATACCCGGTAATGGCCTTGAAGGAATTCTGATAGCTGAAAACCTCTTCCTTGGCGATGCGGGCATTTTCCTCGGACTGGGCGCTGAAACTTTGCAGCAGCGCGATGCGCCGCTTATAGGTCTCCAACCGCGAGGGATAATCCAGATCGCGCAGGAATTCCAACTGGGCCATAGTGCGCAGGCGCCCGGTGGATCCCGGATGCCCCGACACAAAAATCAGGTCATCGTCCTTCACTCCGCTCTTCGACCAGCGCAGGTAGTGCTCGATGTGGGCTGGCTTGTCGTTCTCGTAGACACGAAAGAACGTAATGTCGAGGTCGTAGCGAGGATAAGTGAAGTTGTCGGGATCGCCTCCAAAGAAGGCCGCATCAAACTCAGGCGCGAACACCAGGCGGACGTCGGTGTACTTCTTGTACTTATAGAGGTTGTAGACCTCGCCGGAATAGAACGTCACCACGTCGCAGCGCATTCCGGTCGAACTGGCGCAGTCCTTTTCGATCTGCGACATGGCCACGCGCTGGGCGCGCCCCGCGTCGGCCGTCGACATCTCCGGCTTCACCCCGGCGTTTACCTTTGCGGTCACATCCTCGATGCCAACCAGAACGTTCAGTTCGAGGTCGGGACACTTTCCCTCCTCGGCCTGCGTTTTGGCATAGAAGCCTTCTTTGATGTAGTCGTGACCGTGGGTAGAAAGTTGCTGCACGCAGACTGCGCCCACATGGTGGTTGGTGAAGGCCAGGCCGTCCGGCGAGACAAACGAGCCGGAACCCCCGTTATTGAAGCGCACAGACGAGAGTTGGACATGATCCAGCCACTGCTGGCTCGGCGTAAATCCATATTTTGCTTTGACTTTGTCTTTAGGAAAGGCGTTGAACAGCCACATGCCCTCGTCGGCCGCTGAGAGCGTACTCAGGGCGAAACAAGACAGAAGAAGTAGCGGAAGAAATGCACGTTTCATGAATAACTCCGAATAAGAATGAAGCGCTGCGAACAAAAATCCTGCCCGACACAGGCTCGTCCGCAACCGTTAAGCAAACGTTTTAGTATACGCCCCTGATCCTGCGAAACCCAAGGCAAGCGGTTGGAAAGTCAGGCATTTTCGGGTATAACAAAAGGTTGCGGACTGCGCGTTCAATCCCCCGTGGGCCGGCAACAGAAGACATCCGGAGGTCTTGCGAGGGAGTATGTCCAGCCTAACCACCACCCACGCTCCGAAGGGACTAGAAGGCGTCGTCGCCACCAATTCCACCATCTGCTACATCGATGGCGACCATGGCGTTCTGGCATACCGCGGTATCGATATTCACGACCTCGCCGACAATTCCACCTTCGAAGAGACCTGTTACTTGCTCTGGTTCGGACGCCTGCCCAAGCGCAACGAACTGCGCGAACTCCGCGACCGTCTGGCCGAAGAACGCAAACTCGACGCTTCCATCATCAACCTGCTGCGCATCGCTCCCAAACACGCGCTTCCGATGGATGTGCTCCGCACCGCGGTTTCCGCGCTTTCGTTTTACGATCCCGAGTTCCAGCGGAACGATCACGACGCGAATGTTCACAAGGCCATCCGGCTGACTTCGCAGATCGCCATGATCGTGGCTGCCTATGATCGCATCCGCAAAGGCAAAGAAGTCGTCGAACCCGATCGTAGTCTGTCCCACGCAGCCAATTTCCTGCTTCTGCTGAACGGCACTGCTCCCTCGCGAACCGCCGAACGGGCTCTGGATATCGCCCTCATCCTGCATGCAGACCACGAACTGAATGCTTCGACATTTGCCGCCCGCGTGACGGCAGCGACCTTGTCCGATATGCATTCCGCTGTCACCTCCGCAATCGGTGCGCTCAAGGGCCCCTTGCACGGCGGTGCCAATGAAGCCGTGTTCCATATCCTCATGGCGATCGATCGCGATGGCGTCGATCCAGTGGACTACATCAAAGGCATGCTCGCTCAGAAGAAAAAAGTTCCTGGCTTCGGACACCGCGTGTACCACACCGAGGATCCTCGCGCCACCCACCTCCGCAAGATGTCACGCGATCTGGGCCAATCGAGCGGAGAGCCCAAGTGGTTTGAGTTCTCCAACAAGATCGAGGAGTTCGTCCGCGCCGACAAGAAGCTCAATGCCAACGTCGACTTCTATTCCGCTTCGACTTATCACACGCTCGGCATCGAGGTGGATTTGTTTACCCCCGTGTTTGCGGTCTCGCGCATCGGCGGATGGTCTGCCCACGTCATCGAGCAGTTGGACGACAATCGCCTGATTCGTCCTCGTGCGGATTATCTTGGCCCCGTGTACCCGGCGAAGTACGTGCCGATTGATGCGCGTTAGGCCGAGTTCTTCCGTCACTTGAGATCGTTCCAAAAGTCCACGAGAAGTCCCGTTAAGCTTCCGTTTCTTCCGTTTCGCCTGCCGGCAGTAAACCTCGTAACACGACATATGACCTAGGTAACCGGAATGTAATCCCCGGTTGACAAGTCTATAAGTCTTTCGCTCTGAGCAATTTCCCCGCAATCGAAGGTCCTTCCCCGATGGTAACTAGACCTTTGGTACTTGAGTCCCCTCGGGCACGCTTATAGCTTTGTCCTGTTGAAGTTGCAGGATTTGTGGGGATCATCCCGTTGGGGCGCGGGCGTTGCATCCGAACAAGGCAGTCGTTGCCGGGGCAGCAATGCCCAATGGATTTTATTTTACCGACTCCGAGTTTCACGGCCCCTTATTCAACGTGAACTCTGTGAGAGGTGCGAACATGACAAAACGTAAATCAGTCCTGTGGCTGGCGGCTTTCGCGGCACTCCTTATTGTGCCGAGCGCTGCGCAGTCGGGTTATCAGGTGATTGCCGTCGAGAACGGCGGCACCATCAGCGGCACGGTGAAATGGTCCGGCACACTCCCAAAGCTGACTGCAGGGCTCATTACTAAAGATGTGGAGGTCTGCGATCCGCAAGGCCAGAAAAGGCGCGATTACGAACGGCTGCTCGTGGGCGCCAACGGCGGCGTCGCCAATACAGTCGTGTTTCTCAAGAACGTCACCAAGGGCAAGGCTATGGACCTTCCTGACACGCGCCAGGCGCTGAACCAGAGAACGTGCCGTTACGAGCCGCATGTGCTCCTCGTTCCCGGCAATGGGACGGTTCATCTGCGAAGCAGCGATCCAATTCTGCACACGGTTCATATGTCGGGCGCGTCCGACTACAACCTGCCCTTTCCGTTCGCCAATCAAACCATCACGCGTACCATGAATCGTGAAGGGCTGGTAGATCTGCGCTGCAACGCCGGTCATGTCTGGATGAATGCCGAGATGATGGTGGTTTCCCATCCCTACTACGCGGTCACGGACGAAGATGGCAACTTCCGTCTTACCAACGTTCCTCCCGGTGAGTACCAGATTGAAGCTTGGCATGAAGGCTGGAGAGTGGTGGGGCAGGGAACACTCTACGATGTCATGACCCAGGTGCGGGTGCAGCGCCCTATCTTCTCCGAACCTCTCGAGTGGACAAAGAAGATAACCGTACCTGCGAATGGCGCGACGAGTGTGAATTTTGTCATCTCGGATCGAAGGCCGGAACTGGCCTCCAATCAGTAAACCTTGGGCTTTGCCCGGTTGACGCGGCCGCCACTTTCATGGAAATGCCCGCGCTGCGCGCCTCAGCGTAGAATGGAATCTGGCTCAGAGATTCCATGCGGCGGGTTTACCTCGATAATAGCGCCACCACGCCCGTGCTTCCCGAAGTCCTTGAGGCGATGCAGCCTTACTTCGGTGAGCGTTTCGGGAATGCCTCGTCGATTCACCACTACGGCCAGGAGACGCGAGCTGCGGTAGAAGGCGCGCGCGAGTCGGTAGCAGCCCTGTTGGGATGCCGCGCAGCGGAAGTCGTCTTCACCAGCGGCGGCACAGAAGCCGATAACCTCGCGATTTTCGGCCTTGTAGGCCAAGGCGATCACGTCATCACTTCCACCGTCGAACATCACGCCGTGCTGAACGCCTGCAAGCACCTCGAATCGGATGGGTGCGAAGTCACCTATCTCCCGGTAGACGGTCGCGGGCGAGTTGATCCCGACGATGTGCGGCGTGCGTTGCGCCCCAATACCAAGCTCGTCACGATCATGCTGGCCAACAATGAGACCGGTGTTCTTCAGTCCGTGCATGAAATCGGAAAGATCGCCGCAGACGCGGACGTGTATTTCCACACCGATGCGGTGCAGGCCGCCGGCAAGGTGCCCGTGGATGTGAGTCAGATCGCCTGCGACCTGCTGGCGATCTCCGGTCACAAGATCCACGCACCCCAGGGCGTAGGCGCGCTTTATGTCCGTAAGGGAACGCACCTGGCGCCCATGTTGTACGGCGGACGTCACGAGCGCTCGCGCAGAGCTGGCACTGAGAATGTCCCCGGGATTGTGGGCTTGGGGAAGGCAGCGGAACTAGCCCGTGTCGGCCTGCAACAAGGCGATGATCAGAGATTGGCATCGAAGCGCGACCGTTTGGAGCAAGCCTTGCTCCAGGTCGAATCGACCGGCGTAAACGGCGACGGTGCTCCGCGCGTGCCCAATACCACCAGCATGTACGTGGACTCCATCGACGGAGAAGCGCTGGTGATCGCGCTCGACCTTCAGGGATTGGCCGTGTCAACCGGTGCCGCGTGTTCCTCGGGAGCCATCGAACCATCCCATGTTCTGACCGCGATGGGGCTGAGCCCTGACCGTGCCCGGGCCAGCATTCGCGTCAGTCTGGGAAAACAGAACACGGTCGAAGACGTGGAGTTCGCATTGTCGCTGATCCCAGAAGTTGTAGCGCGCCTTAGAAGCCTGTCGCCTGCATGGAACAAGGCGCCGGTTTGAGCCACGTAGCGAGCACCTTGCACTCCCTGCAGTTCCCCCAAAGATGTTGTGGTAGCATACCGGGCACGGCAAATGAGTCAATCTTTGTTTCGCCTCGTCTTGCTGATCTTTGTTGTTGTTACCAGATGTAGCTTGATCGCTCAACCTGCCCTGGCTGGCACCGCTGCCTTCAACTGTCCGCCCTGCCCGACCTTAAATCACGTAGTGCTCATGATTGGCCTCCCGTCCGACGACCCTGAGGCCAGGAATCAGACGCAACTTTGGATTGCGAAGCACTCCTTGGCCGCCCAGCAACTTCATCGTCAGCAAACCGGAGAGACGATTCCGACGATTACGAAATACCCAGCCAATGTCGCCGACTTTCGCCGGGATCTTCAGCAGATCGCCATCGCGTGCATGCGGGTTGAGGCCTTAGGCATCATGAGCCACGGGAATGTCGGCTATCTCCTGATCGGGACAGATGGAGTAAACGAGCACAACGTGGATGATGTGTTTGGCCATGGTCTCGGTTGTGTCATGTCTCCCCAGGCATCGATCGAGTTCGCTGGCTGCAACGTTGGCCGCGGATGCCGCGGCGCTGACTTCATGCGCGCGGTTGCCGATCGGCTTCTCCCTCAAGGTGGAACGGTGACTGCCCCGGAGCAGTATGTCTTCGGCAGCGCGATTCTCGGCATCGCCCCTCGATCAATTTGGGGCGATCGCGAACTGCAGGTTACTCGCGCTGGCTCTCCCCCACGCTGGACGCGGGGGGCTGAGCCGGGCCCCGAATGTGCGGTCGACCGGGCGAAGTTCAACGCTCAAGGGCACTCTTCGAAACGCTGAACCAGGGTTCAAGGGAAACAGGTGACGACGATGGACTTCGAGGGCCTGCAAAAGTTCGCGGTAGCAAACTTCTCGCAATATTTCAGTGTCACGGTTGACACCTTGAGCCGGCCTGGCCTTCACTTCGCGCCGCTCGCCGTCGAAGCCACTGGCCCCGGCACCATCCCGATTGACAAGGCCAGAGCCGGCAGCCAGTTGAATCCACAACTGGTTGGATTCGCTGTGCTGAGCATGTTCCTCGGACTGACGTTGAACTCGTTGGTCAGCAAACGGCCAGATACCAAGGGAATCCTCGTGATTGAGATAGTCGGCCTCCTGTTTTGGGTGTTGTACGCCGCGCTCGTGCATCTTTTCTGCAAGCTTGTCCGGGGACGCGGTGCTTTCCTGGAGACCGTCTCGGTCACCATTCAAATCTTCGCCACCCTATACGTCGTCTGTAGTGCGATTACGACCGCTCTTGCCATGTTCATCATGCTCAAGCCGGTAAATTCATTTGTTTCTAAGCTCGGTGCGATTGGCGAGATGGTGGCTGAAAATCCGCTGGTGTTGTTCTTTGTAATCCACACCCTGCTTCTGGTGATTTATTTGCCGCTGGGACTTAAGCCGATACACAAGTTCAATCTGCCACAGCAGATTGCGGTGGCCGTACCGACAGGCTGTCTCATCTTGGCTCATGGCATTGCCATGATCGCCCTAACCGGCTCGTTATGGTCGGTCGATCCCCCGGTCTCCGCGCATACGCGAGCTCGGAAGGTGCGGATGGGGGACACGGTGTCCGTCCAGGCAGGCCGCCCTTCGCGCCTCACCCAGTCCCGCGACGGCGCATGATTCGTCCCAGCCATTGCAACCGCCCTTCAAGAAAGGAGTGGCGTCCGCGCACGACTGTGATCCTTCCTGCTCTGCCCCCGCAATCGCCGCGGAGTTTTCTTCGGCGCTGTTGTGCAACCCTGCTGCTCGCCAGCCTATGTATTTTTCTCGCCGCTCCTTCGCCTGCGCGTGCAGCGGAACTGCCTGCCGTACCGCCGGAACAGGTGCGCCTCCGTGTACTTACCCTGAACATGTACGGCCTTCGCTACCCGCCACGGTTGGCTTGGATGTCGGATCGATCTCGTTGTGCGGACCGATTCAAAGCGGTCGGGGAACAGATCCGCAACGCCAACCCTCCTTACGATATTGTCGCCATCCAGGAGTTCTATCGGGTGCGCGATCTGCATATCGTTACCTGTGATCCCAGTCCTTTTCTCGATGCATTGGTCGGAGACCGGGAATCTCCCCACAAATTCCAGCACATCCTCTTTTCACCTAGGGGACAGGGCTGGAGACTGGAGGCGGATGGGGGGATGGGTCTGATCACAACCCATCCCATCGAAGCGTCCGAGGCTTTACGCTTTGTGGGATCGGGCGGCACCTTCCTTGCAGCCAGAGGTGTCATCTACGCCCGAGTCGCGCTTCCACAGTCTCATTTCAAGGTGGATGTTTATGTGGTTCATCTATCACCCGGCCGCCAAAATTCGGAACAAAGGCGAAGTGAACTTGAGGCCTTATCCAGGATGATCAAATCCCGCAGTGCTGCTGGAGAAAACCCGGTAGTGGTATTGGGAGACTTCAATATCGAAGGCATCGATGAGGGTGCTGAGTACCGGACCATTCGCAGAGTTCTGGGGAATCCTCGGGATTTGTGGCTGGAGGCCGGTTCCCCTGATCCGGGCTATACATATGAGTGCTCCCAAAACGCGGTGGCCGCGCTGCGTGGGTGCGACTACCGGGTCAGAATTGATTACATGTGGATCGTGAGCCCTCCCGGCGTAATCAACAACCCCAAGCTCAAAGTAAGCGCAGAAGACATGCGCAAAGTGGAGTGGCACACGGCCGGTCTCGACCCGCTGCCCGTTTCAGATCACTACGGCGTGGAAGTCTCATTGTCCATCGAACGCGAGAGCCACCTTCCTCCTCCGATCTTGGACCCCGGGAGACGGCGCGCGGCCCCCGGCGCGAGGCCCCGTGTTCGCCTGAATTCATCCCTTCGGTGAGTTGCCACCACGCAACTCCATCTCACGTTTACAATACCTTTGTGCCCCATGCGACCATTGCCGTAGCCATGTCCGGCGGAGTCGATTCTTCGACCGTCGCAGCCGTCCTGCGCGCCGAGGGCCACAACGTGGTCGGGCTCACCATGCAACTCTGGAACCAGCGCCGCCTGGCCGGTTACGAAGGCATGCCCGAAGCCGTGCAGGGACGCTGCTGCTCGCTCGACGACGTCTACGACGCTCGCCGAGTCGCCCAGACGATCGGCATTCCGTACTACGTGGTCAATCACGAAGAACGCTTCGAGCGCGAAGTCGTCCGCCCCTTTGTTGAGGACTACCTCTCTGGCCGAACACCCATCCCGTGCAGCCTGTGCAACAACCATCTCAAGTTCGACCAGTTGTTGATCGTGGCCCGACAGATCGGTGCCGATACGCTCGCGACCGGCCACTACGCGCGCGTGCAGTTCGACGAGACTCGCGGCCGCTGGCTCCTCAAGCGTCCCGCCGATCTAGCCAAGGATCAGACCTACTTCCTGTTCGGATTGACTCAGGAGCAACTGAGCCGAACCATCTTCCCGCTGGGCGGAATGACCAAGCCCGAAGTGCGGGAATTGGCTCGCAAGCACGGTCTCGCGTTGGCTGAGAAGCCCGATTCTCAGGAAATCTGTTTCGTCCCCGGCGGCGACTACAAGCGTTTTCTCGACGCCTATCTCGCCGAGCAGGGGGAATCGCTACCCGATACCTCCGGAGAACTGGTCACGGCCGACGGTCAGGTCATTGGTGAGCACAACGGCATCCACAATTTCACCATCGGGCAGCGCAAGGGTCTGGGTGTGGCCACTGGTTCACCGCTTTATGTCATCCAGCTCAACGGTGATGCAGGTCAGGTTGTCGTTGGCAACAGCGAAGACCTCTATTCCAGGACTCTGCATGCCAAGCGCGTGAATCTGATCGCCGTCGAAGACGTCCAGCAGCCGATGCGGGTCGCCGTAAAGATTCGTCACCGCCACGAGCCCGCGGCCGCCACGCTTGAGAAGTCCGGCGACGACGAACTGCTGGTAACGTTCGACCAGCCGCAGCGAGCCATTACTCCCGGACAAGCCGCAGTGTTCTACGACGGCGACGTAGTAGTAGGCGGCGGCTGGATCGTCTAACCCTCCAAATCGACCTCCCCAGGAATTGACCTCGCAGAAAATCTGACTCGATAGAATTCAACCTGTCATCCTGAGCGAAGTGAGGCGAATGCCGAACGCAGTCGAAAGCCTGCCCTGAGCGAAGTCGAAGGGGACCCCACGAACGCTGACAAACGACGAACGCCAATGCTCTCCCAACCACGGGCCTCTGCCCCGTTTGCATTCCACCCCCGAGATGAGTTGCCAAGCTGAATGGCCTTTCCGGAGCTCCCGAGGCGTCCAAATTCTCCCCGCGAGAAATTTCTCTCGATTGTGGAATTCTTGCTCGGTCGAGCCAGTCTCCAACCATTGGAAAGCCTCCATGCGATTGATTCTAAATGTATTGCTCGCCAGTGACAGATGCACTCATTGGCACCGTAGCTGCAAAACCAAATGGCGATGTCCTCCCCCGGGTTGCCTGTGACCTTCGTCCGAAAAATGGGGTCTGTCTTATGAAGGAGGAGCCAAAGCATGAGAGCATTTCTGATTGCAGTAACGGCCAGCGTGCTGTGTGTGGGGGGCGCCGCCGCTCAGGAGCCTGCCGCGCAAGTCGCCGGATCCGCCAGCCAGTCGACCGCAGGATCGGTCAACGGTCAGCGTGCCCAAATGAATTCGCAGACGTCGGCGCCGACTGCCGCGCATGCCACCAGTTCAGCGGGAAGCGCGGGTGCCGAAGTAGCACAAGGCACTACCATTCAGGCAGTACTTGCCAAGCCGGTCGATGCCCGCAAGAGCAAGGTTGGGGACGAGGTCGTGGCCAAGGCCACCCAGGACGTCAAGTCCGAAGGCCATGTCGTCGTCCCAAAGGGAACAAGGCTGCTCGGTCGCGTGACGGAAGCGAGGGCCAAAGAGAAAGGCGAGTCTGATTCGGCCCTAGGGATTGCGTTTGACAAAGCTGTCCTGAAGGATGGGCGCGAGGTTCCACTGCCACTTAGCATCCAGGCGCTTGCCGTGACCCAAGCCCGTGCGTCTGCCGCCATGGAGGCCGACAGCATGATGGGAGGTCCGGCCATGAGTACGGGAGGCCATGCCAGCGGCGGACTGCTGGGCGGTGCCACCGCTCCCGTGGGCGCGGTTGCAGGTACTGCAACCAACACGCTGGGATCGGCCGGTACCACGGCGGGTGGAGTCGTGCGCGGTGCCACCGATGGAATGACGGCCGAAGGTTCCCTGACTTCCTCAGCCCATGGAGTGGTTGGTCTACCCGGAATGTCGTTGAGCGGCCAAGCTTCCTCTTCGACGCAAGGGTCGGTAATCACCTCGCAGGGGCAGAATGTTCACCTCGACAGCGGCACCCAGATGGTGCTGCGGGTGAATGCCCAGCAATAGACCAACGGTCCCATAAAGTGCGAAAGGCGGCGCTCAATGCGCCGCCTGTTTTTTAGGCCTGTGGAGTCGTATCAGATAAACAACTCGTCCTGTGGCACGCCCATTCCGTCACGTCCCTGGCGTCGTTTGCGTCCCAGGAAGAACTCCAGGGCGGCGCTGAGTCCCTGCACCAATCCCTGTAGCTGCCGAATCGGCGATACCACGGTGCGGTGCACCATTTCGCTGGTTTCCTCGACGCGGTCCAAGGTCCGGTTGATCAATTCATCGGCACGGATCACCTGCAGCCGGGTCCGGTCGACCGCATCGCTAACCGTCGCATCGATGCGTTCGACTTGGGCGCGTGCGATGCGCGAGGAATGTTCGACGTTGGCAACGATCTCCGTAACCCGTGGCCGGAGTTCCACCAGCATGGCCTGTGCCGTCTCGATCATGGGTACCGCTTTGGTCTTCACTTCAGAGGCCAGTGCTTCCACGCGCCCGCTGGTCTGGCGCACGGCAATGAACAAGAAGACCAGGATTCCCGCCTGGATCACCACGGCGATCGCAGTTGCGATGATGAACAGAGGTACGAGATTTTCCATAAAAACTTGACCTCCGCTACCGGTCTAGGCGGTGTTCTGCACTGCGCTGAACTCAATGGCTACAGGTTCTTGGCGGGCGTATTTTCGCTCGTCGACTCGTGATACGCCTGTCGGCCCGCGTCGTAGGCGGCCCGGAATTGATCTTTCTGCTGGTTCAGCACGTCGCGCCCACGATCGACCCATTCCTCGGCTTGAGAACGGACGTCGCGCGCTCGTGTGCGTACGTAGTCGCGTCCTTCTTCTGCTCTCGAACGCAGTGCTTCCCGGGTCTCGTTGCCGGAGCGTGGCGCGTACAACACTCCCACTACCGCTCCGATGCCCAAACCCCCTAAAAACCAGAGGAAACTGTTGCTATTACTGTCCGACATGTTCTTCCTCCTCGCTATATCCCGTTCTCCGGATGGTAGCACCCGTGATCCGGAAAAACAATTCGCGCGCCAGTTGGACGCCATTCCGCACTTCTCGGTTGTTCGCAATCGAGGTCGTTTGTGACGGGCCCCCTTGTAGTGCGCGTCAACTAGCGAGACAATGGCTGCTGCCCGAGAGGAAATCCCAGTGTCCGACCGGAAATACCGTCAGCACGGCTACCAGGACAGCGGCGAAAAGTCGCAACAACGGTCCGCAGGAGGCTCCGGCGACAAGCCTGCCCGAAAAGACACCTTCGGTCCGCGGCCGCTACAGATGCCAGCCAAGCGCACCGTGTCGCGCTGCGCCCAGTGCGGTACCGTGCTGCCGACTATGGGCGAGATTCCGGAGAACTGTCCGAAGTGCGGCTTCGAACTGCACTCCTGCAAGCAATGCACCTACTTCGATCCCTCCAAACGTTTCGAATGTATGCAGCCCATCCCGGAGCGCATCCCGCGCAAAGACGTAAAGAATGCCTGCACCTTCTACTCCATCCGGGTCACCACGGAAAAAGAAACCACCACCCCGGTGACCGCCAAGCCCGCCGACGCCCGCCAGGCTTTCGACAACCTTTTCAAGAAATAACTCGAAGCATGAGTTCGACGCCAATTTCTGCGCTGTCATCCTGAGCGAAGCGAGGCGAAAGCCGAACGCAGTCGAAGGACCCCGTAGCAATCGGGAAATAAACAGGCCGAACAAAATTCTCGCCGCACTCGCTTGACACCCCACCTTCAGTCGCGGAGCGACGCCATAAGACAGCCCCGGACGTAAGTCCGGGGTCGACGCGCGTAATTACGGCGAGTCCCTTCAGGGACGCCACTGGTTTAGGTTCCCCAAGGACAAAAATGTCATCGCGAACGCAGTCGAAGGACCCCGCAACCGCCTGCGCTAGCACGAACCCAGTCGAACTTTTCCACCACACGCTTACAAAGCAAAAGCGCCGTCAAGGCTTCATGGTTGGCCGCAACACGATCTCGCTGGCGAACGACTGCGGAGACTGGGTCACCAGCATTGCGACCACGTGCGCGATATCGTCGGGCTGCAACATGCGCGAAGAATCTTTCCCCTCGTGCGGCGATAGATCGGTATGCGTCGACCCCGGACAAACCACCGCCACGCGAATGTTATGTGCGCGCAGTTCCTCCGCCACCGAGTAGCTCAAGCCGTTCAGCCCCCACTTCGACGCCGCGTACGCCGCCCCATTGGGTAGCGCGTTCTTGCCCGCGATGGAAGAGATGTTGATGATGTGCCCGCTGCGTGCCCGGATCATTGCGGGCGCGAAAGCACGAATGGTGTAGAACACGCCGCGCAGGTTGGTGTCGAGCACGCGATCCCACTGGGCCGGCTCCAGTTCGTGGAGCGGTTTCCCAAAGCCTCCGATACCCGCGTTGTTCACCAGGATGTCGACCCGGCCGTGCTGGCTTGTAACTCGCCCGGCTACCGCTTCCACCGAGGACAGGGTCGTAACATCACATTCCATCATCTCCGCCCGATTTCCCGCTGCCGCGATTGCCTTGGCGGTCTCGTTCAGATCACTGGGAGTGCGCCCGCACAGTACTGTCAGGGTGCCGAGGCTCGCCAGCTTGCGTGCGATGGCCGCGCCAATGCCCCGTCCCGCGCCGGTTACGACCGCCACCTGTCCGGTCAATGGCTTTTCCATGGTCGACATTTTGGTTGCCCTCCCGCGCAATATCTTTGCGGTTCTACAGGACCATCCTGCAGCCCTGAACCTCGCATCTTAACAAGAAGGGAGAGACGGGAAGGTTAGCAGCTTGCCTATGGCGTAGCGGATACTTATAATCCGCACACCGGAAACAGCGCCTTGGCTGCCTTCACGTTACAGGCGAAGCGTAGGCAGTTCCGGATCTTGTGGCATGGGCGTGCGCAGTCGTGCAAGGGTCTCACAATTGATGTCGATGCCGCAGGATGAGACGCCGATTTTCCCGAGAACTCAAGGAGCCAGCGAATGAACAAGATTCTAGTCACGATTGTGCTTGGATGTGCTGTCGCCGCGGCCGCTCTGGATGCCGCTCAGCCGCAAGCGCAACCGGCCGCGCCTCAACCGCAAGCGCAGCCGCAAGCACAACCGGGCGCGCCCCAACAGAAGAAGGAGATCAAAGACCCCGCGGAATATAACGCCTACGTGGGTGCGGTGCAGCAACAGGATCCGGCCGCCAAGATCAGCGGTCTGGAAGCTTTCCTTACGCAATATCCCAACAGTGTCATGAAGGAAGATGCCCTCGAAATCCTGATGGGCACTTATCAGCAGAAGGGCGACGTGGCCAAAATGGGGGATGCGGCGAAGCGTCTGCTGACCGCCAACCCCAACAACGTCCGCGCCTTGGCCCTGTCCACGTTTGTCGCGACCCAGACCCAGAACTTCGCCGATGCCAAACAGTATGGCGAAAAGGGAGTGCAGGCGCTGAGCAGCTTCACCAAGCCCGACAACATGTCCGACGCCGACTTCAACACCCTGAAGCAGCAACTAGGGGGAATCTTCAATCGCGGTGTAGGTCTGGCGGCGCTCAACGACAAGGATTTCGCAAACTCTGCCACTCATCTCCGCACCGCTGCCGAGAGTGCGCCTAACGATGTCACGGTGATCTATCCGCTTTCATCCGCGTATTTGAAGCAGAGCCCGCCCGATTACATCAATGGTCTTTGGTTTACCGCGCGCGCAGCCAACCTGGCACCGACGCCGCAAGGCCAGCAGCAGATTGAGAAGTACGGCGCCTCGCAGTACCGCAAATATCATGGCTCCGATCAGGGCTGGTCTGACCTGATGGCGCAAACCAAGACCACTCCCTTCCCGCCCGCAGGGTTCACCATCACGCAGTACGTTCCCCCGACTCCCGCCGAGCAGGCCGCCGAGATCGTGAAGACGAAGAAGGTCGAAGAGATGAGCTTCGCGGAATGGGAACTGGTGCTCTCCGAGGGCAAGCCCGAGGACGTCGACAAGGTCTGGGGCGTACTGAAAGGCAAGCCCCTGCAGATGGTCGCGCAAGTCATCAATGTTGCTTCCCCCACCAATCTGAAGTTGGCGGGCAGTTCCGACGATATTGAAGCCAAGCGCTCCGACATCGACCTGACTATGACGGCCGCCATCCCGGCCCGCCTGATGCCCAAAGAAGGAGCCGACTTCCAGTTCGAAGGAACCCCCGTCTCCTACGAGCCAAAGCCGTTTGTGATGACGATGAAAGATGGCGCCATCCTGACCGCCAAAGCTCCTGCCGGACCGAAGAAGCCCCCGGTCCGCAAGAAGACTGCGCAGTAGTTGGGAAAATCCCGGTAGAAGGAAAAGGGGCAGCCCCAGTGGCTGCCTCTTTTATTGACTTAGAAGGCGACGGAAAAGGCTGTAGCGCCTTCCTTGCAGAGGTGCGCCTTCAAGCCCGCCGCAAAGCTCATGGAATCAGTGCAGCTTTACCCGCTGCGAACTGTCACTAAATTACCACCACGGCTCTTCATCTGCTTGGAATCGCTTGGGCTGCAAGGTGCTATCTCGCAGCCGCCCGTCGGTTCTGCGGGTCAATGAGTGTAATGATTCCATGACAATGTCGGCTCCCTGGACCCGAGTAAAATTGGTGGTACCAACCAACCAAAAGGCCCGGGAGAAAGGAGCCGATATGCTGATTATAGGAGCTGGATTACCATCCGAGCTTTCAACAAATTGCGTATGTGGATACCGAAACCGGGAACTGCAAGAGCGGCGACTGCAGCACCGTGAGGAAGCGGAAAAGTTCTACCGTGAGCTCGCGGCCCAGGGAATGAAGGTACGGGCAGGGATGGAAGCGAGCGGGCATGCGCGCTGGTTTGAACGACTGCTCTCGGAACTGCAATTTGAACTGTGGATCGGAGACGCAGCCGAGATCCGTAGGAAGCGAGTACGCAAGCAGAGAACGGATCGCCTGGACGCACAGCTGATTCTGAAATTGATGCTGGAAGGTCGCTTTCCGCAGATCTGGGTGCCGAGCTGGGAGAATCGCGATCTGCGGCAACTGCTGTGGCACCGACACCGAATGGTACAGGCGCGCACCCGGATCATGAACCAGCTGCAAGCGGTAGCCCTGAACGAAGGTCTGCGCGCGACGAAGAGGTTGTGGCGGGAAGCCGGACGGGAACAACTGGCAGCGTTGCGACTCGCTCCGTGGGCGAGCCGGCGAGGGCAGGATCTGTTGGAGTTGCTGGACCGACTGAACCCGAGCATCGCGAAGCTGACGGAAGCGGTGGAGCAGGAAGCGGAGAAATGTCCCGAGGCCCAGCGACTGAGGACGCATCCCGGGGTGGGTCCCCTGACCGCACTCGCCTTCGTGCTGGTGATCGGAAAGGCGGAGCGGTTTCGCTGTGGCAAGCAGATCGCGAGTTACCTCGGGCTGGTGCCGCAGGAGGATTCCAGCGGGGAACGACGCCGGCTGGGACATATCTCGAAACAAGGGAACTCTCTGCTGCGTTTCCTGTTGGTGGAAGCCGCGCAAGTCACGGTGCGCAGCAACCAGGAATGGCGCAGCAAGTTTTTCCACTTGGCGATGCGCCGCGGACGAAAGATCGCCAAGGTAGCTATGGCTCGTAGATTAGCCGTTCGTCTGTACTGGATGTGGCGCAAGGAATGGAACTACGAACAACTTACAAAGTTCGGTTTGCACGCGGGACAGCCCGGAAATCCTCATGGTGTGCAGTAGATCACCGTCGTAACGATTGGGCGTCCCGCTCCCCTTTCGCGGGGGAGTTCGAAGTAGTAATCATGATCGAAGTTGTGACCGAAGAGATGGATGGGTCGGACCGAGTTTCCTGACCTGAAACGATTACGAGGCGGGCCTTGGTTGGTATGGCAGAGCTTTCAACTAGAACGAAATGGCGCGCTCTTCGGAGTGCACGGGTTAGTATGCTCAAAAAGTACTTGACGGGAACGACATTGTCAGACATGGGGATTTTTCACCAGCTATGGGATGTTACAACAGCAATCCTCATGTCCCGAGTCGGCCTCCAAGCTGGCCAAGCCCGTGAGGGCGTCTTGCAGAAGTGAGCAATTTTGAACAGACTTACCATGGCTCCAGCCCTAGGATCACGCGGGGAGGATCGCCATGACCTGTAAACGATGCGGTTCCGATAGCCAGAGCGTGTTCAACGGCGAAACTGCCATCCATTTCCCCGGATTGAAGGGTTTGGACAAGCACATAGTGTGGGTGTTTCCAAAGCTTGCGGTCTGTTTGGAGTGTGGCTTCACCGAATTCACCATTCCTGAGCGGGAGTTGAGCGTGCTCGTGCAGGGTGCTCCTGTGGAAGGTGCGGTGGTTTTGACCCAGAGGGTAGCCCGTGGGAAAACGGTAGGCGCTCAAATGGCAGGTTAGTCCACGGGAGGGGTCGCGTGGGGTGGTGTGACCCTCGTACTGATGAACCGCTGCCCCCGCAGAACCGATTCCACCGCGGGCAGAAGCTCCAGAATCGCATCAAGCTTGAGGACGTATCCTCGTGCTCCGTTGCTCAGAGCTGCCGCTACTACCTCCGCGTCAGTCTCCTGACTTAAGAAGAGTATGGTCGCGCTTGGAACGACCTTCGATATCCGATGAGCTGCTTCGATTCCATTTAGTGTTGGGAGTCCGATGTCGAGCAGAATCAGGTCCGGCTTCAGTTCTTCGGCTTTGTGAACGGCCTCTAACCCGTCTGAGGCCTCGCCGATGACCTGCAATTCCGGCCTTCCTTCCAGCGTCGAACAAATGAAGCGCCGAAATGGTTCGGAGTCATCGACCACGAGAGTGCGGACGATTGACACGCTTTGACTCCTGTCAGCACACAGAATAGTGGGCTCAATTTTGTACAGGGTCTGTGGAATTCCCCCTCTCAAGATACTGAGTTGTTAGCAAGCGGTCTGTCCGTCTTCGCACACGCAAGTGTGCGGTGGCGTACGAGCGGCTGCCTGCGATTCCGCATTGTGGTCCGGCAGAAACCATTCGGGAGAACTGGTACTTGATGCAATCAGGCGATAACACTCATTGACCCCAGTCAAAGCCGGACGCACCAAAGAAATCTCAGAGGAGAGCCCTCTACTTCGCCGCTGACTTGAGCCCCGCCTCGTCAAGGGCTGTCTGGATCGCCATCCAGACCTTTGCTTCGGGCACACTGCCGTCTAGGTCCACAATTTTGGCATTGGGAAAGTAAAGTGAAATAGCATCCATCTCGCGATGGTAGTCCTTGATCCGCTGCTCGATTATCTGCGGTCGATCGCTCTCGCGCCCGGTCTTCTTGGCCCGCTCGCGAACGGTATCGTCGGGCACTTGCAGTCGCAATGCGACGAGTTTCATTTTCAGGTCCGCAAACATCTTGGCGAGTTCTTCAGCCTGAAACAGGGTTGCGGGATAGCCATCGAGTGTGATCCCGTGGCTGAGGTCGGCGGTTTTCAGCCGCTCCCGCAGATAACGACTGATGGCCGGGTCATAGCGCATCTCGGCCAACGAAACCCCCTCCCCTCGCAATTTGCCTAGTTCAGTCGCGTTATCACGAATAAGATCTTCGATTGAAATAGTTGGAATGCCGTAAGTGTGGGAGATCGTGTCGGCGAACGTTGTTTTTCCGCTGAGTGGTGGCCCGATCAGGATGATGAGGGGCTGGGATGAGCCGGACGCCGCAGTCGGACTCGGCGTCTGTGCGTTCACCATGTGGGCTAGCACCAGAGAGAGAATGAGCAAGGCACTTCTCAGCATGGCGTCTCCAGAACAGATTGGATTCCGAGGCCCGCAGTATGCCACGGTTCCCGCCGTATGTCATGCGGCCCGAGGCCATTTGCTCCCTAACTTTGGGGTCCCTGCAGGCATTGCTCTTCCTGCGGGCCTACCAACCAAACTCGCAAACAAAAAAATTGGTGGCCCGGCTGTGTTCGGTTGTCGGCCACCCAAGTGTAGCAACTTCAGTAAGAGGTGAATCCTTATGCTGCGATCTTCTGGCCTAGGAAGTCCTTGGCTTTGGCTTTTTCGTCGTCCCACTTCTTCAGCTGCTCGGGACTAAGGAAGCTGACGACCCGCTGACGAATGGCGTCGCGATTTGCAACAACCTTGGCCACGATGTCGGCCTTGGTCGTATTGGGATTCTGTTGCAAGTACTCTGCGATCTTTTCTCTTGCTTCCGTTAGAGCGACGCGAAGCCTTTCCTTTTGATCATCGGTGAGGTTCAGGTCGCTAGCGAAACGCTTCAATTCGGTCGCTACTTGTTCGCGTTCTTCTGTGCTCAGATTCATGACATTTCTCCTCGATCGTTTAGTGGATTTACAGTTCTAGGTGGATCGAAAATCCTCGCCCAAGAAGGTTCTTAGACGAGGCTTCACGCAACTTGTAAGAAAGGAGATTCGATCCTAGAGGGTGGTTGGTCTGCTGGGAACTAGCAAAAGTTATAGGAGCAACTGGAATCCGAAAACGGCGTACTCTCGACAGTTGACGTAACCAGGCGTTTACACTCATTGACCCGGCCAGCCCACCAGCCGGAGGGGTTTTGAGTGTAATCGGGATGTTACGCCAACCATCAATAGACATGGCACTTTATAGAAAACCCGGTTTCGAGCCATCCTCGAGACCCTAGCTGTCGAGGACCGTTGTGTGGCATGCCAGAGGTCAACGTTGCATTGGAATCTAGGTCCGGCCTCGCACCGCTTTATGGGATCTTCCTGGCAGCATATGAGTTGTCGGCGGAATATCTAAACCGACAGCGGTATCCATTGAAAAAATTCGCAGAAGTGATGTTGCCAGGTAGCATGCAGGGCACGGGTTGGACTCCTCAGGGCGACTTGAACGCAATTGAACTCGACGGGAAACCGGCGTACAGATTGTTCGCACGAAACTTGACGATTGAGTCGAAGAAGGGGGTTGGGTACGTCTGCGAATCGAACAAATACATCTTCATGCTGATCGGATCGGCATTCTCAAGCCCAAACGATTTGCAGTCCGCAATCGAAAACATGAAGTTGGGGAGTCCACACAACTAGTTTACAACCGATTGCATAACGCAATCAGAACCGCGCGGGCGTGCCGTGTAAGGAAAGGAAGTGGTTATGGCTAAGATCGTGTTCGGAATGAACCAGTCCCTAGACGGCTACGTCGATCATATGGCGTTTGCGCCAAGCCCCACGCTCTTCCGCCACTTCATCGAGGAGGCTCAGGGGCTGGCGGGCAGTGTGTACGGTCGCCAAATGTATGAGGTCATGCGTTACTGGGACAACGATCATCCTGAATGGAATGCAGAGGAACGCGCCTTCGCGGCGGCGTGGCGGAACCAGCCGAAATGGGTCGTCTCGCGCTCGTTGAAGTCGGTCGGCCCCAACGCCAGGCTTGTTGAGGATGATCATGAGGGCACGATCCGCGAGCTGAAGGCCGAGCGCGCCGGGGAGATCGAAGTTGCTGGCCCGAATTTGGCGCAAAGCCTCACCGAACTTGGGCTGATCGATGAGTATCGAATCTACCTGCACCCCGTCGTGCTTGGTCACGGCAAGCCATATTTCGCCGGACCCCGGCCGCCGCTCCGCCTTATGACTAGTGATCGGATGGGCGAGGATGTGATCAGGTTGACCTACGTTCCTGCTTAATCTCGCGACTCGCCGGATGGAAATCGCCGCTGAAGTCTGGTAATTCTTAGGGAAACAGGACAGTCAACTGTCGAAATCAGGCGTGTCTGTTGAAAAATCTCGGTTCACGACACGCTTTTTGTCCCTGCCGGTCTCCTGGTTATTCGCTTCTTTAGTTTCTTCAGGCCAGGTTCATGCAGTTGCCATCTGCGGGGTTGGCTTACAGCTGAGGAATCGCACCAGCCGTTTCAGGTTCTGCGCCGTGGCCGCCAGGTAGAACTGCTCGCGCACGAAGCGCATCCGGCGTAGCCTCAGTCGGCGTAGTCCGATGTAATTCTTCAGCTCTGCGAACAGTGCTTCCACTTTCCGACGAGCCCGTTGCGAGATCGCGAACGCCGGTGTCTGGGCCAGGGCGTGGGCACGCTGCCGCGCTGGCTCACAAGTGTGGATGGCGATCGTCCGATACTTGCCTCGCGTGCAGCGGCTCTTCTGCGAGCACTCGCGACAGCGCTTCACCGTCGAATAATAAAGGTGTGTGCGGTTGCGCTCATTGATGCCGACGTATTTCAGGACTTTGCCTTCCGGGCAGATATAGCAGTTCTCCTCGGGCACGTAGGTGAACTGGTCGATGCCATAGAGATCCGTCGGCCCATTGGGATTTTCTTTCACCCGGATGTAAGCAGCGATGCCGCGGTCATCGAGCCATTGCAGCAGTTCGCCGTTGCCGTAGGTGGTATCCGCGGCCAGAGTCTGCGGCAGGTAGCCGTAACGTTCGCGATAGCGTTCGATCATGTCTCGGGCCGCTACGCTCTCCTGACTCAATCGTGCCGGCGTAGCTTGCACCCCCACGATGACGCAACTGGCGTTATCCACCAGATAGTTGTCGTAATAGCCGAGCCGCGCCGGACCGCCTTTGGTCGCGTAGGTCGAATCCGGGTCCGTGGTCGAGACTTTCTCTTGCTGCGCAACCGGAGGTTCGACCGGGTTCTCCCGCTCCAGTTCGACTAAATACTCGCGCACCGTGTGGTTCACCTTAGCCACTTCCGCCAGTTGTTCGCGGGGAACGCGGCTGTGATGATCCGCATTGGCCTGAATGAAACTGCCGTCCACCGACATGTGCTCGCCCTTCACCAATCCCGCCTCCACGCAGCGGGCGACGATCTCCTCAAAGATCTCCTGAAACAGATTCGATTCCTGGAATCGTCCATGCCGGTTCTTGGAAAACGTAGAGTGGTGCGGAATCTCCTGATCGAAGCCCAGTCCGGTGAACCAACGCCACGCCAGATGCATGCGTAGCTCTTCCACCAGTTTCCTTTCGCTCGTGACCCCGTAGAGATAGCCGACCAGCAGCATGCGCAACAGCAGTTCGGGGTCGATCGATGGCCTTCCCGCGTCGCTGTAGGCGTCCTTCAACTTGGCTCGAATAAATTCGAAGTTGACGTGGCGATCGATCAGGCGTAGCAGATGATTTTCAGGAACCTGATCTTCGAGCCGGAAGTAGTAAAACAGCGACTCCGCGCGGGAATGGTGTCCCATCATGAGCAGCAGGCCTCCAAATGTAATGGTGAACAGCAGCATCGAGAACTCTGGCCTGCTTATAACCCGAACCTTGCACCGCCACAAGCATCAACTGAGGGACTTTTTCAACAGACACAGGCGATTATCACAAGCTTGCGCTGTTTGTTTTGCGGGTCGATGAGTGCATTGGGGATTTTTCGCCAACATAAGCCGTTATTGGCGCGTCGCCTGCAGCAGCCGGGAAGGTTGCAGGCCGTCTATTGCTTAAACACGACAGGAGGCCCGCTGACCCGTTTCGCTTTGAGGTTGACCCTGACCTCGACACGGTCGGCAATTTTGACAAACGGAATTCCTTTGTTCATCCCGTAATCCTTACGGTCGAAGGCCATTGTCCCTGTGATCGTACCTGCGCCTGTCCCCCTACCCTGGATCACAAACGTCAGCTTCTCCTGTTTCGTTACTCCGCGGATGGTAGAGCCGCCGTCGAATACGACCGTATCGAGGCCAGTCTGTTCAATCTTCGTTGAATGAAAAGTGATCAAAGGACTGTTCTGGACATCGAAGAAATCTTTGCTTTTCAGCTTGCCGTTCTTCATTCCACTTCCGGTATCCACACTGCCAGCCTGAATCTTGATGTCCACAACTGCTGTCGAAAGTTCAGGCGACGTGAATGTTATAGAGGCGTCCCACTTGTTGAACTTGCCGACGATAGCCACCGACGCCTTCACGTCAAAATTTATCGTACTTCCTAACGGCGTAACCTCAAAAACAGGAGGTGGCTCTTGGCATAGTGACGGAAGCGCAGCCGACGCTAAGAAGCAGAGGACGACTAAATCGCGTGCTGCTGAGTGTGCGCCTTCCAAACATAAACTTCCTCCCACCAGTTGCCAACAGAGCGACGACGGAAATCCGAAACAATCGCTTGGACTATCACATTGATCTTTGCACGGCGGATACTGTCAAATGTGACATGGCGTTCGCGGTCAATTCACCGACTGCGCTTCGCAAAGACACATCGCCCGACAGTAGCACCCCCAAGGTTCTATATCCGATTGGAATCTACTATGGCGTTATCTCAGCGCCACAATTCGGCCGGAGGCCCGCAGATACTCGACCAGATGAAGATTCGGTGCGGAAGGCATCAAATCGTCGAGGGTAACTTGGTCACTGTCTGAGTCTCTTACCTCGAGTCTTCCTGGCACATCCGCCAGTGCCGCCCGGAAGGCCTCTCGGGGCATGGGTGCAACATAGAGTTTGACGTTAGTGGCAAGGAGTCTGCCGATTCCTTCGAGCAAGGCTCCCGGTAGACGCCAATAAAAAGCTTCATGCATCGTTTTTGCGGTTGCCGCGACACTCAGGATGAACCGCACCGGTTCGGTGGAGTGACGTCGCAGATAAAGGCTCAACAGGTACGTTTCCGGATAGTCGCTGACGATTACGGAACCCCGGGCCGCCAGTTGCTCAACGCATGCCAGCATCTCAGGCACGGCAAGGTTCTCGAGTCGACTGGCGTGGTGGATCGTCATTTCGAGGAGCATGGCTGGCTCGCGCTCGAATACCGCCCCTTCTGCTAGCAGTTGCTGCCGCGCAGCCTGAAACAGGCCGGGATCAAAAAGCTCCGGGTGGCTGAAGCTGCCGCGTATTACAAGCAAAGGCCGTTTTCGCAGTACGCTCGATGGTTCCACCACCCGCGCCTTCGAATCGAAAACGATGGCATGGGCCATCTCGCGTCTAAGCAGTTCCAAGGACCATGAGCGTGCGTCCTGGTCCCCAAAGGACGGACCGCTGAACTCGATCACGTCGATTTCGATGCGGGCTATCGAGAGTTCGTCGAACAACCCTTCGAGGAAAGTCTCTTTAGCCGATGTTTGGTGAAATGCACCGTATACCAGGTTCACGCCCAGAATTCCGATGGCCTGCTGCTGTGATTGTGCAGTCGAATCACAAAGGTTGATGTGCAGCAACATCTGGCTGGGTTGTGAGCCGGGCGCAGTTTGGAAGCGAATTCCTAGCCATCCGTGCTGCTCGTTTGTGCCCTGATAGTTGCGGGCGGCGACGGTGTCAGCAAACACGAAGAAACATGTATCCTTGCCACGGGCGGGGGTGAGCCGGTCCAGCAGAAGCTTGTACTCGTGATCGATCATGGCCAGGATGCGTTCCTTCGAGACATAGCGCGTGCCGGCGCCATAGATGTCGTCACTGACCGTCTTGTCGTATGCCGAAATGGTCTTCGCCACGGTGCCCGACGCAGCGCCGACCCTCAGGAACCAGCGCGCCACTTCCTGACCAGCACCAATTTCCGCCAGTGTGCCGTAGATGGAAGCGTCGAGGTTCAGGGACAAGGCCTTGCCATGAACGTCGTGGTGTATCAGGGAAGCAGAAGAGGCCATAAATGTGGGGTGAACTGAATTGCTAGCGAGAAGTATACCGAAAGCATCGAAATCAATTTCGCCTTCGAAATTTATCTGGGTCTACCCCCTCCAAACATTCTTCGTGCCATATTCCGGGGGCCGCTGTTAACTCCAGCAGCGCATAGCCATCTCGGCGGATTCCTGCCCCTTTGACGGTATCGGTAGTTCCCCCCGCTTCAAGCTGCTCGTTCGAAATCGGATGCTGGTACTTCGATTCTCGCTGGAACTGTTCTAGAAACGATCGTGGTTTCACTCGCACTCGACCGCCCACCGCAATATCCCTCAAGTGTCATGCTCCTTTGCGCAAAGAGACAGTGCTAATTCTAAACAGGTGATGGCGCAAAAAACTGCGGGGGTTTTGAGTGTAATGGGGATGTTTCAGTGCGCCGTGAAAAGGCGCTGATCCACAGCGGGAGACAAACCCGCCCGGGAACTGGATCGCTCCACCCGGCAGCAATCGGAGCGGCGGTGGAGGTAACAAAGCCGTCGGAGCCTCCGGTGTAGAGGGTCGCATAAGGCGACTTGGCGAGTCTGCGGGTTGTAACGCGAAGTGAACGCTGAGCAGGCCTCGAAAACCATAATGCAGGAGCCGACCCATCTGAAATTTGGGGAAGGCCGACGTCGAGGGATTAGTAATGAGCGATTAAGTCTCTCGGACCTGCCGGGGTAGTGGCGACAGCATGCAGACGCAGTGGATCAGACGCAACACGGGAAGCCCCAACGGTGATCGCAGTTCGCGATCAACTGGCAACTCGCGAGAGCCAGGCCGGGCCGTGTGGGGTGGCGGAGAGGTCCGTAGTACCGAGGAAGCCGGGTAACTCCGGCAGAGGGAAGGGGCCTCAGTTAAAGACGGACGCAAGAAGCGACGAAGGACATGGGGCATTGACGATGAGTCTAGCCACCCCAGGTTGTGTTCAGGAGTCGCAGACGGCGTCACACGGAACATCGTGAGTCTTTTCCGAGAGCCGGATGCGGTAACTCCGCCTGTCCGGTTCGATAAGCGGGGGTGTGGAAACGAGGCATGGGAAGCTATTGAGGCACCGGCAAACGAAAGGGCCGGTCTCGGCTAGGCTTCACCTAAACTGTCGCGCCACCCCTCGACTTCACCCAAATATCACTCTTTGGACGATGGCGGCATCTACGAAATAGCAGAACACGTTGATCTGGCCGAATCAATCGCAGCCGTGAGCACACTCTTTTTTTTGGCAAAAGAACTTATTGTGGCCTGTGTGTCCTCAGCAATGTGTCGTCCACCGGATCGCTGGCGTTGGCGGCACGGTTCTCGGAAGTGGCGTGTATTTCCCTTGACTTGTCTACAAAGAAACTGCGGATGCCTGTGCGCTCGAAAACAACCGGACGGGCTGTCATCGTGAAACTCTGAAACCGAGTGCAACCCTCGACGGTAGTCGACGGAGGATTGCCCGTGTACTCAAAGAAGTAACCGTCTGCCGGGTTACCCGGAGGGATGACCCAAGGATTATCCATCGCGCACCGCGGGTTAGGGACTGGCGCCCAGCCTGCAATGGCCATTGGATAGGAGTTGGAGTGTTCCTGGAGGGCGTCCAAAAAAGCGCTGGTTGCGGCGGCACTTAAATAGCGCATCGCCGAGCCCTCGTTCGCAGTGATGTAGCGAGGGACCGGCGAGTAGAAACACCAGAACAATCCGAAAAGCAAAAATCCATATACGAGACTACCTAACAACTTGATACGCCCATATGGTACACGCGGCATCGAGATGAGTACGTGGGCCGCAATGGCGGTGAGCACCGGCTGCATCAGCAGCGCCAAGATGAGATTCCCGAAGATCCACCACCGCTTATCCCATGTGTGAACAAAACGAATCAGGTAAATGCCTGGGACGAACAGTGCGCAGCCCACGGCGATCGCCAACCTGAACCCGCTCGTGAACCTCCGGGTATGCAGCCGCAGCGGAATAAATGCATAGGGCAGCAAGAATGGCAGGAGGATGAGGAGTCCCAACAGCCGACCGACGCCTTCCCAAGATGGAATCCAGACCCAGAAGGCATTGAAGATGGACACAAAGGCTACGACACTTGCCCACGTCAAAGCTTGCCGGTAGCGACGTTCAGGCGGCGAAGGAATATCGTCCGCCAGCTGATGAACCATGTGCACGCTGTGAGTCTACAATACCCATCCATGGGACATGGCAAAGCGCAGCTGGCGGTGCGCATGTGCGGTTCGGTCTGGCTGTCGTTGCGCGCCGCGACGATAAAGCCATACAGGTCAGTCAAGGAACGAAGCGCCGAAAGCCCGCTCAATTGCTTGTTGACGAAACCAGGCGATTACGCCAAAAAACCCTGCCCGGTCGCCGGGAGGGGTTTTGAGTGTGATCGGGATTTTTCGCCAATCATCGCCGCTTCGATGTTCGCGTGCTGCGCAACGTTCCTGCGAATCATTGACTTGGCCCTATTGCGGACATAGCATCAGGCCGCTAATCATCGCCCACTCGCAATGCGCATTTGAGGGTGAGCAACCTGACCTGCCGGAGGCATCATGCTAACCCGTGGCCAAGTTCAGGAGCACATTGAACAACTAGATTCGCAAATCCCCAAAGAGGATGCGGAACTGGTGATCTCCTATGAAGGAGATCCTGCGGCTTCTAGCGATTGTGAAATTCTGGCTAACTACATTTGGATACCTGCGCTTCGGCATCGAGATGCTGAAGGCTGCTGTAGCGGACCCAGAACCCGGCGCAGTCGGCGTAAACATTTCACTTGATTACATGGAAGTGGCTCAATGGAGCCTGCACGTCAAGAGAATTATCCGGCGAGAGGATGTGAGAACATATTTTGAGAGAGCGCTTGCGGCGAAGTTTCCTTCTGTCACATGGAAGATGAAGGTGAAACTGTTCTACGAGGCTCTTCTGGGCATTTTTGTCGCCTTATGCTTGTTGATCGGATTTGGGAAAGTGCTTGGATGGATCTGGCATCTGCTTTTCTGACTTCTCCGAGTAAACGGCTAAACACAATTTTCGTTGGTTGGTCCAGGATGTTCCGTCCTGGCAGTTGTGCCCTAACCACCTTGTCACAGGCTATACTGCTAGTCCGTCCGGGCGGGCAATCGCGGGGTTCTGAGTGTAGTCGGGATGTTACAACAACCATCCGAGTTCAGCACCTAATTGGGAATGGCCGCAAATTCATGCACCTTGACAATCGGTGCTTTCGGGCGCACTGTTGCAGCCACGTTGTGGGGAGCCTCTTCCTAGTGCATCTGTCCTTCCCTCTCTAGGCTCTGGCTTTCGAAGCCGTATCGGGCCTTGCAAGCACAAGCATCAAGAAGTTGCGTCATGAAGAGCACGGCTATGCATCGGGGATAGCCGGGCGGAGCCGCTGTGGAGCGTCCGCGTTGGCGGAGGATCACTGCGAGTCTACACAAAGCACCATACTCACCCTAGTGAGAGAAGGAGAACGATATGAAGCAAAGAGCATGGATTCTTGCATTGTTTCTGTTGGTGACCATTGGGGCGGCAAGCCAATACGCTCAGGCAGCGAATCTTAGCGTGAATTGCGACAAACACGAATCCATTCGAAAAGCGCTGCGTCTGCTTGCGACTAGCAATCCGCAAGGGCCGAACACGATAAGTGTTTCGGGCGGCTTGCAGAGGAAACTTCGTGATTCAAAGTATGGATCGACCTGACACTGATTACCAAGAAGGGCGCCTCGATCACGGATGATTCCAACGGGGCTTTGCGGTCGTGGACATTGAGGACTCGCAGCGGGTAACCCTGCAGGGATTCACCATCAACGGCGGGGTCCAGGGAATCCAATGCAGTACCGCAAGTCTCTGCTACCTGACCGGCAACACGATTCAGGGTCCCGGAAGGTTTGGTGTAAATGTAGTTAGAGGTTCCCGCGCGTTTCTTGAAAGCAATGTGATCCAGAACTGGGGCCGCGGTGCATTCATCAACGGTGGTGCGCAAGTGTTCAGCAGCAATGACGTCTTCCAAGACAATGGGGGGTCAGGGATAGCAGTACTAGCTGCGTCTTACTTCGAATCAGTTAATTCCAACTTTCTCAACAACGGTGATGGCATCGAGGCGGGCGGAACCGTAACACTCGTTGGCGGTTTGATCAGTGGTAACAGTCGCGATGGCGTGAGACTCCTCAGCGCCAAAGTGGTGTTTCAGGGTCCGACAATAACCGGCAACGGCGGGGTCGGTGTCCACCTGGAAGACGGCGCGTTCGCGGGTTTCCTCGCGGCCAACATAACGGGTAACTTGAGCGGTCTGGACATAGATTGCACTCCGCAATTTCCGATCACTCGGTTTATCGATAGAACAGGCGGTATTACAAACTGCGTGGAACCAGCCAGCAAGTCGCAGCTAAAAGCCGTGGAATAAAATTGACAAGCTTGGCACGACCTCAGCCGCCCGATGTCTGGGCGGCTTTTCTGTTGCAGTGGGCGAGGGCAGGCCGCGATGGTTGTTGTAACCAGGCGATTTTACTCATTGACCCCGCCAGCCCCACCAGCCGGAGGTGTTTTGAGTGTAATGGGAAGAATCGTTCGCCGCGAGAAGATTGAACCCGAACGGCCGTGGCCCGCCTAAATAGACGTCTCAAGTTGACGAAAACGGGCGTCAATTGCGCCCAAAACCCCGCCCCAAGGGGTCAATGAGCGAAATCGGGATGTTACGCCAACCAAGGTAAAGTGACCCCTATTAACAGTGACTCATGGACGAGGATGTTGTAACCATTCCACTCAGTCCGCGACATGCTGACGGATGTTCCAGAATTCGTTGTCACAGGAAGCGTTGAAGAACTCGCTCTGACGAATTGGCTTTGAAGGGGCGCGCCTTCAGGCGCGCCGTAAGCCGGGAAAATGCAACGGGGCTTCAGCCCCTGAGGTGAACTTTGTCCCGCGGTGCTACCGCACCGCTTTCTTCTCCATCGTGACCGGCCGCGCACTCCGCGGCGGACGTCGCACTCCATCTCGCAACTGTCGAACATCAATCTTCAACTCGCTCAAAGTGCGACTCAGCGTGTTGCGATGCATCCCCAGTTCGCGCGCCGCGCGGCACTGGTTCCCCTTGTTCTCCTGCAGGACGGTCAGAATAAAACGCTTCTTGAACTCGCGTACCGCCTCTGAATAGAGAATGTTGCTCTTGTACATCTGCAGGATGAGCGCTTCCAGTTGATCTTTCACAGTCTCTCTCTTTCTCTGAAAAGAAAATCGTCAGTATTCACTGCGCGCCCGCATTACTGAGCGGGCTTCGCTGCCGGTTCAGGGCCCGGCACAGGCACCGCTTCCGGTACGTGCGTCCGATGAAGCAGGCCCAGCCCTTCATAAAACTTGCCACGCAACTGGGACGGCGCAACCCATATCGCGGCCCGTCCCACTACCAGGAAATACGGCGCCAGTGCCGATCCTTCCAGCCACTTCGAGGTCGGCGTGAACGCCGTCATCCCCATCAGAATCACGGCGACGAACAGCGTACCCTTGAGCAGGCCCAACAATCCACCCAGAATGCGATCGAACAAACTCAGCCCGGCTTCTTTCATGACCCAGCGGGTAATCCGTCCGGCGATTCCCGCCACCAGCACGACCGCCAGAAAAATCGCCACGAATGCAACGATCTCGCCCAGCCACGGCGACTTCAACTGAGGAGCAAACCATTCCGCCAGTCGACGGTACTGCCAAGCCGCCAGAAGATAACCAACCACCAATCCGGCAAGCCCGAAGGCCTGATGAAAAAAGCCTTCCGCGATCGCCATTACGACGGACAAGACGATCACTCCCAGGATCGCCCAATCCGCTATGTTCATGGATTTCTCCCGCCACGCGCCGCTGGACTATACATCCAGCTTGCGCCCGGTGAGTCGCTGATACGCCTCCAGATATTTCTCGCTGGTCTTGCGGGCCACTTCCACCGGAAGCGCAGGCGCGGGCGGCTGCTTGTTCCAGCGGATCTCTTCCAGATAATCACGCACATATTGCTTGTCGTAGGAGTCCTGGGCGCTTCCGGGCGTGTACTTGTCCGCCGGCCAGAAGCGCGAAGAATCGGGCGTCAGAACCTCATCCGCCAAAGTGATTCCCTTGGCGGTACGCCCAAACTCGAACTTGGTGTCGGCGATGATAATGCCCTTGGTCCGCGCATAATCCGCGGCCTTGCGATAGACCTTCAAGGTCAGATCGCGTAGCTGTTCGCTCAATTCGCCGCCCACCAGCCGAACCATCTCGTCAAACGGGATGTTCTCATCATGACCTGTGGTCGCTTTCGTTGCCGGTGTGAAGATCGGCTCGGGCAATTGGTCCGACTCCCGCAGTCCCTTCGGCAACTCGATGCCGCACACCTTCCCGGTGGCCTTGTACTCCTTCCACGCCGACCCCGAGATGTAGCCGCGCACGACACATTCCACCGGAACCATGTCGGCGTTCATCACAAGCATGGAGCGCCCGTTGAGCTGGTCAGCGTAGCGTCTGGATTTCGGCCGGATACTGCTTCACGTCGGCCGTAATCAGGTGATTGGGAACGACGTCCTTCAGAAACTCAAACCAGAACAAGGAGATCTGTGTAAGCACCCGTCCCTTGTGGGGGATGCCGCGTGGCCAGAATGTAATCGAACGCCGAGATGCGATCGGTGGCCACAAACAAGAGCCGGTCCATATCGATCCGGTAGACGTCGCGCACTTTGCCGCTGGCATGAAGTTGGAGGTCGGGAAATTCGCTTCGTAGCAGGACGGTGTCGAGGAGTTCTGGGCTCATGAGCAGAAATTTTACAGGTAAAAAACGTGGCGTATTCTAGCTGGCCAGAATTTTTTGTCAACGATTTACGTCATGCATCAATGTGATGGTCTCATCTCGCTGAGCCGAAAAAAGTTGACACTCGCACTCTTCGTCGAAAACACCTGCCAGATAAGGGATTTGGTCGATTCGTGGATGTGGAAAAGCTGAGGATGGAAGTGGATAAATTGGCGAGCGTGCGCCAGCGCACATTCCCAGGACGGCGAGATTCTCGTAACACGAACCTGCCTTCTTGCACCAGCGCCAAACCCTTTTGCAAAATGACCTCATGAAGTCTCCCCTGGTTGAAGCGAACAAGATCCCCGGCCTCCATTACGCGGTCACCAACGATGGTATCGAGCTCCCCATCGTGGACGTGACCCATCCGGCTTTCGCCTTGTCGGTTACTGACACCGAGCAGCGCGCTCTGGTTGAGAAATTCTTGCAGGAGAAGGGTCCGTTCGCCGGCCTACCAACGTTTCTTCGCAACTGGCTGCAACGTTTCTTTCTGCGCGGCTCGATCCTCGCCAGCGGCATCCGTCAGGCGCAAGACACTTTTATGACGGGGATGCATACCTATCTCCTGAAGCTCGGCCCAACGATGCTCGGCAGCGCCTACGCCAAGCCCATCGATCGACGCATCGCAGCTTCTCTTCCCGTCTTCGCGGTTCGGCTGCGCATGCAAGACGTCGCCAAGTTGATGGCCGAAGCGCTTGCTCCCGGTCTTGATCAACGAACCAGCCCGCCCTCTTCACTTCCTGAATATTGCCGGCGGTCCTGCGATTGACAGCCTCAATACCCTGATCCTGCTAAGCAAGAACCAACCCGGGATCCTCGCCGAGCGCGAGATCTCGATCGACGTCCTCGACTTGGACGCTGCCGGCCCAGCATTCGGCGCCAAGGCTCTGGCAGTCGCTCTCGCAGGGCGAAGGCCCGCTCCGTGGAATCCGGGTTGCCCTCCGACACGTCCCCTACGACTGGACCAAAGCGGCTGACCTCAAGCCGGTGCTGACCCAGGCGCAAACCAGGCGAGCCCTCGTGATCTGCTCCTCCGAAGGCGGACTCTTCGAATACGGCTCCGACTCCGAAATCCAGTCGAATCTGCAAACGTTGCGTGAGTTTCCCGAAGTCCTGGCCGTGATTGGTTCCGTCACCCGTGCCGATGAGCCGATTCAGCGCGTTCGCCAGATGGGAAGAGCAGCCACCCGTCCGCGTGGCCTGGAAGTTTTCCGTGCGCTGAACCGAACGGCAAAGACGGGCTGGAGGCTGCGATGCCCGGCGATCGATGGCCTTGGCGTAGGTGCCTGCCGAGCTTTCGGGCGCAAAGACTTCAGGAGATAGGTGTGCATCCCCAGCGCCCGCTACCCCAGGCGTTCCTGTCGAATCAAGGGTTGCACTCCACCCGACGGTAGGCCCGCGCAGGTTCGCGTCCGTTCCTTGGACGCTAACCTGGGAGACTGGCCGAACGGACCTGTACCAAAGTGCCCCCCGCGAAGCAAACAGAGCCCTTCCAATCCGGCAAGACAGTTTTATGCTCTAAGGGATCGCCAGCTCTCTTCCTGTAGCAGGGTTGCCTGCCTGAAGAGGGGCGCGACACACGCAGAACGAGAAACCACCAGCACCATAAGAGAAGAAGCCATGACCAAAAAGCAAAGTACAGGAATCGCCTTGATGATCGGGTCAGCGGCAGTGGGTATCCAGTTGACGCTCTTCAGCCCGATCCTGAGGGGATGGTTTTACAGTGTCTGTCTGGGAGCCCTGATCGTCGTATTCGCCAGCGGCGCGGAGCTGTTTCGGGGAAGTGAGTAATCCACCAACTTCCAGAGTGGGACGAACGAGATTGGTCGTGAAGACCTGACTCACCCGTCCTGGTCTGTCATCCCGACCGCAGTCGGGACCTGCCCCGAGCGTCGTCGGAGGGACCTTGCGTTTCGGGTTCTCCTGTGGCGCGGACACTCCTGTCCGCGAAGAGGTCGCGACAAATAACAATCGGAAGAGCCCAACAGTCCCGAACACATTCCGGGCTGGGACAGGTGGATCGGTGGGCCCTTCAAGCCCGCCTTTGGCCTAAATGGGGCGCTCTACCGCTAGACAAACTCTTCCCGCCCCTCGTTCGCGTTTTCGCGCCTTCCATTCCGACTCGATCTCCACCCGTCCCTACTTCAACTCTGTCATCCCGACCGGAGCCGGAGCGACCGCGACGGCCGAGTGGAGGGACCTTGAGCTTCTCGCCTACCGGGGGCGCGGGACTCCTGTCCGCGAAAGGCTGGCGGATAGCCCAGGAGGAATAAGGGGACAGACGGGACGTACCCCGGTTTTGCGGAACCCGCTCGAAGAGAAAATAGTGTACGTCTCGTCTGTCCCCGAGTTTCCCCCACTGGACGCCACCCCAAAGAAGGCTGTACGTGTTGGACACAGCGAACCAGAGCCGCCCAGCGGCGTCAGAAGATAGCCCCGGACGTAAGTCCGGGGTAAGCCTGCCCCCCATCACCAGTTCCCGCATGGACGGCACCCAGCACGGCGGGCGTAAGCCCGCCAACTCTTAGCACGACTCGACCTCTCGGTGCCCCAGGTTTCGCGTCCGTTCTCTGGACGCTAACCTGGGTCACTCCCCGCCCTCGCCGGGTGCCCACGTTTCGCGCCTTTCGAAACGTGGGATTCCACGATGGATGCGGTAGCAGCAGAAAGTGACGAAATGACTCTGCCCGCCGTGGTGAAAACACCTGAATCCATGGCGTGAGGACAATCTGGCTTTGTTCGCCAGACTAAGTCTGTGACATGGGAACATCCCCACTCAAGCCAAAACTGGACTTGAGTGGGACACCGCCGGGCAACTCTCAGTTGCAGCTGATACTTGAATTATCTTTGGCTAATTCAAGGCACGCTTTGTGCTGCTTCGCTTTGCGCGCGGCCTCTCCCAGACTATTGTTTTGGGAAACAACTTGTGACCTTGTCGCGGGCGCTGCCTCAGTCGGCGGCTGATATACCGCAGGTGTTATAGCTGGGGTCGGGGCCGGAGCAGCAACTGGAGCAGCGACTGGCTCAGTTGGTGCAGCCACCGGGGCCTGGGCAGAAGCCGCAACTGGGGAAATCGCGGGGGCCGTGGGAAGAAATTCCTTGAAGTGCTTGGCTATGGCCTCTGCCATCGACTGTTGATTCTTGCTGCCGCCTCGTTGCTTATTCACCGAATACGCCCACACGACTTTCGTGGACCCGGTCTCAATCAATTGCACCGAGACGTTGCCTTTGTCCTCAATCCCGGCACAGTAAGCGAACAGGCAGCGCGCAATCTTCCCGCCCGTGGATTCCGCCTTCACCTCAACCGGCGCCGATCGCAGAACGTAGGTCGCCTTGCTTTTGTCGGTGACCACATCCACTGGGACACCTTTCTTGGCAATGGCTGCCGCAATGTAAGTCTCAAAACCCTGTTGCGGTTCCACATAGACTGTCGACCTGGACGTCTGGGCAAACGAGAACGACGCGATCACTAACACCAGTAACACGACTATCTTCTTCATGGGCAGATTGGCTCCTCCAATAGTGTTTTGACATGCCAGCCTCCGCAAGCCAAGTTACCCATGTAATCGAGGCATTTTCCGTCCAGAAATGGGAATCACTGGGTGCCGCACGTTTCGCGAATTTCGAAACGTGGGATTCCGCGGGCCTATCCTTCTTGCTTGGGCGTTCGGGGATGTGGCTTGCTTCACTCTGGCGTGCAACGAGCTCGCGCGAATCGATGGTACGCAACCGATGACGCCGGCAGTGGCGTAGCCCCACCATCTACAAAGAACGCGAATGAATGGGCCACCCGCCACTTCTCAATCGGTTGACGGTTCTTACTATCGCACCAAGACGTGTGACCGTCGTCACGTATCTATCCATCGAATAAGTCGTATCCTTAAGGTGACTTGGTCTGCACCTTCCGTAAGTCCTCCCCCCACAGATACACCGGAGTAAGTGTGACCATAAATTGTCTTCGTCCGACCTTTCTGTTGCTAAGACTTGGGGCCCCCATGTTGGTCCTGCTTGCTACAGCGGTAGGCCAAAACTTTGATCTGCCCACCGACTACGACATAGACTTGCAACTCGCCGTAGCCGGTCGGTCCAGTCGAATGGGGCTAAGTTCAGAAATCAATGACACCCGTTCGAATGTGGTGGGCGATGAGGTCTTCCACAATTTGATTGCCGCCGGATTTAGTCAGCCCTACCCTTGGAAGCTCACGTTGGTCGGAAACGACTCCGTAAATGCCGGTTCGACTGCGGGGGGCAGCTATATATTTATGGCAGAATTCTCCCGATTCTAGGGGAAAGTCGTGGCCTCTGGGCAGCTGTGCTGTCCCACGAAGTAGCTCACACAAGCCGGCGACATCAAGTGCGGGCGTACGTGCAGATGCTCTACAACCAGCACATGGTCGACTATTACCGAGCTCGTATCGCTGCTGGCGACAAATCTGCTAGTTGGAGTCTCGTCGGTTTTCAGGTTGGTTCTGCGATCGCTCTGAAGAAAATGATGCGTGATCAGGACACGATGCCGATAGTAAGGGCATGCTACTCATGGCACAGGCCGGGTACCATCCCGACTACGTTTTTGCCCTTCATCATATTCTTCTAGCGCGAACAGGCGACCAATCGAAATTCCGCCGCCTTCTTCTCCGACTTCCCACGATGGGAGACTCGCGATCAGCGCAGTGAGAAAGCCTACGGCGACGCGCTGGCAGCCTTTGACCAGTTGTGGCCGCATGCTGATACTTCACCTGGCGGGAGACCTCCATTAGTCGCATTCATCGGCCAGCCTGAGGCGAAGGAAAATAAGGTCACGGGCTCAGCCGAAGTAACGATACCGAATGTACTGCCGCAATACGACACACACGGTAGATGCAATCGTTCTCTTCCAAAAAGACAAGCGTTCGGTGCACTCGGCGGATCCCCTGTTTGCGGATAAAGAGGGCAACCTCGCCTACCGCCAGGAGATCACATGGCCCAACTAAAGATGAGGCTCCCGTTGCCCTTTCAATACCGGCCACCGCCGGATCGCCCCATGACCGCTCGGTCAAGGCGATGGTATTTGTAGCTTGGAAGGCTCAGTCATAGCGCAATCGAAGACGTTTGATGTTCATTTCCCAAAGGTCCGTAAGTAAGCGGTGCCCGCGTGCTGGGCGTCGCGTGCCCCACACACTCGGGGTAGCCCATTCAATCGCGTTCTGTGCCATTGAATGGGGGTAGTGATGCGGCCCTAACACAACTGCCTGAATGAAAGGCTACCGACATCCTTGTTCAACCGGACCCTAGAAACACGGGAAATCCGGCGTGACCACCCCAGGCACCAGCTTGTTGAAAATGCTCTTCTGCAGTTGCCCGTAACTCCCGTTAACGAACACGTAGTGCACCCACTGCACAAGGCCGTAACGTTGAGTCAGGTAATACTCCTCTTTGTCGAGACATTTCTGATAATTCGCATCGCAGTTGTAGCGATAGCTGATCACCAGGGTTTTCAAATTGCCCGGCAAGTTTCCACCGAAACTGAGGTAGTAGGGTCCCCACACCTGGTTGATCGCGTTTTGCAGGCCTAATGTGACCGAACAACTCTGTGCACAATTGGTGTGCAGGTCGTAGTTGGTATTGGCAACCGTGATCGTGGACCCAGGGCTGCCTGCAGTCGCGCATCTCGGAGCCAGAGGCAAATTGTTGTTGTAGGTGAATTTCTTGTAGCTTTGCGGAACTGTCCAGGAAAGCTCCGTAATCCACAGGTAGACGTAATTGCTATCGTAGAGTTGAATGTCCCACGGATAGCCCAAACCGCCTTTCACCCAGTAGAACTTGCCCGCTTCCCGCACTGTGTAGAGTGGATTGCTGGTTCCTTCCAGGTGATAGGTGGAAGCGAGATCGGAATCTAAAGTCATCCAATCCAGCATGTCGTACATTCCCGAGGGACAGTTGATTGTGGACTCTGCCTGCGCAAGCTTGCTGGCTGAAAAACCCAGAATCACAAGAAGCACTGCTGAGGTCAAGACGCTCTGAACCAATTGCGCGGCCGTTTTCATACACTCCTCCCTTGAGCTGTCGATTGCCAGGTCCGAGAAATCGAAGCTGAACTTCGGTATTTTGAAAATGGCTTGGGTGTAGCGCGCACCGCGGGTGGACCACACAACACGGGTGCGATTCATCGCGTTCGGCGAGGGGGCGACCGAGCCAGCGATACTCCTTCGTCGCGCGGGCCTCTCAAGCCAGCAGCTAAGAGCCAGCAGCTAGCGGCCGGGGGGATCGTTTACCTCTGCTTATCATTTTTATGAACGAGCGAGCCGGATTCGGTAATGCTCCCCTTTACGAGTGTGGTCTCGATTTTAAGCTTCTGCTTGACACGCAGATTTACTACCGTCTCAAAGGGCAAGTAACCCGGCAACGCGATCCTTACGTGATGTTCTCCCGGCGCAAGAAGCATCGCTTGGCCTGCCCCGTTGAATTCATCCACGTGCCCGGCGAATTGATCATCGACAAAGACGGCTGCCCTCGATGGAATGGCGGAAATCTTTAACTCGCCGGTTTCCGTCGGTGGTGAGGTACGCGTATCCTTCTCCAGGGAGATCGGGATGCTATGCACTGTGCCCGGCTCCAGCGTCAGCTCCGTGACATAGTCCTTGTACCACGCCTGGCGCACGACGATCTCGTGCTTTCCCGGCGGGAGGAGCAGTTTCTTGTTACCCTTGAGCTCCTTCACGTAACCCATATACTGCCCGTCCACCCAAACACCGCCGGTTTTGTCGGCCCCGTTGTGGGGAACGAAGCGCAGTTCGGCAAGCACGCCATTCTGCGCCTGCAGCAGGCACGCCACTGAAACCAGGAACATTGCGACAAGCCCCGACCAACGAATACGACGAAACATCCTCAACCTCCAGAGACAAGTCGACCATCGCAGAATGGTTCGATCCACGAAAAATGCCGACACGATTCCCTTACGCGAGTTATCGCTTTTGGGACATGGTGCGTGGCAACGTTGGATGGGTCAACTAGTAAGAAGCACAGTCTTGTCGCCGAACAAAAAAGCCCCGCTCTTGCGAACGGGGCCTCTTCGTAAGCCAGTAGCCACGAGCTGGCAGCTAGTCCTAGTACATGCCTTCCATGCCGCCGCCGCCGTGTCCGCCGCCAGCCGGAGCTTTCTTCTCTTCCGGCAACTCGCTGACCAGGGCTTCGGTGGTAAGCATCAACGACGCGATCGAGCCGGCGTTCTGCAGGGCAGTACGCACAACCTTCGTCGGATCGAGGACGCCCGCCTTGACCAGGTCTTCGAATTCGTTGGTCAGGGCGTTGTAGCCGTAGTTCGTATCTTTCGACTCGAGCACCTTGCCGAGAATCACTGCACCCTCTTCGCCGGCGTTGCCGACGATCTGGCGCAGGGGCTCTTCAAGCGCGCGCTTCACGATGTTGACGCCGATCTGCTCGTCACCGTCGACTTTGAGCTTGTCGATGGCTGCGATGCAGCGTGCCAGCGCTACTCCGCCGCCGGGGACAATGCCTTCTTCCACGGCTGCGCGGGTGGCGTGCATGGCGTCTTCGACACGAGCCTTTTTCTCTTTCATTTCGGTCTCGGTCGCGGCGCCGACTTTGATTACCGCAACACCGCCGACCAGCTTGGCCAGGCGCTCTTGCAGCTTCTCGCGGTCGTAGTCGGAGGTGGTCTTGTCGACCTGGCTGCGAATCTCCTTCACACGGCCTTCGATCTCAACGTGCTTGCCCTTGCCCTCGACGATGGTGGTGTTGTCCTTGTCGATGGTGAGCTTCTTGGCCTGACCCAGATCCTGGATCTGTACGTTTTCGAGCTTGATTCCGAGATCTTCGGTGATGGCCTTGCCGCCGGTCAGGATGGCGATATCCTGCAGCATCGCCTTGCGACGATCGCCGAAGCCCGGCGCCTTGACGGCGCAGACTTGCAGCGTGCCGCGCAGCTTGTTGACGACGAGGGTGGCGAGCGCTTCGCCCTCAACGTCCTCTGCGATGATCAGGAGCGGCTTGCCGCCCTTGGCGATCTGCTCAAGCAACGGGAGCAGGTCCTTCATCGAGCTGATTTTCTTTTCGTGGATCAGGATGTAGGCGTTCTCAAGCGCGGCTTCCATGCGCTCGGGATCCGTCACGAAATAAGGAGAGAGGTAGCCGCGGTCGAACTGCATGCCTTCCACGACTTCGAGCTGGGTTTCGAGCGTCTTGGACTCTTCCACGGTGATGACGCCATCCTTGCCGACTTTCTTCATGGCCTCGGCGATGATCTTGCCGATGGTCTCGTCGTTGTTGGCGGAGATGGTGCCGACCTGCGCGATCATGTCGCCGGTGACCGGCTTGGAGAACTCATCCAGCTTGCCCTTGCCGCGCTCGCCGGTCTTCTTGTCGATGTCGCCCGCGATGACAGCGATGGCCTTCTCGATGCCGCGCTTCAGGGCCATGGGATTGGCGCCTGCGGCTACGGTCTTGACGCCTTCGCGATAGATCGCTTGTGCGAGAACCGTTGCGGTGGTGGTGCCGTCGCCGGCTACGTCGGACGTCTTGGAGGCGACTTCGCGAACCATCTGGGCGCCCATGTTCTCGAGCGAGTCCTTCAGTTCGATTTCTTTCGCGACGGTGACGCCGTCCTTGGTAATGGTGGGTGAACCGAATTTCTTTTCGATCACCACGTTGCGGCCCTTGGGGCCGAGGGTGACTTTAACCGCGTCCGCCAAAAGGTTGACGCCGCGGAGAATCGCCTGGCGCGACTCCTCGCCATGAACAATCTGTTTTGCCATTGCTTTTGTCTCCTAAAGTTTCTTTTGAAATTGGCTGCAGGGCTGGCCTGCAAATTTGTTTCTCAGGTCTCACCTCATCTCAGGTCCCCGAGCATCGCGCCTCACAGCTGATGGCTGAAAGCCGAAAGCCCACAGCGGCCGACTGCTACTAGCCGCCAGGACCTGACGCTTACCGCGGAGAGCTGACGCGTACCCGAGAGCTGACGCGTACCGCGGAGAACTGACGCCTACCGCTTCGCGCCAGCCAGCTCCTTTTCCTTCTTGCTGGTGGTGGATCCGGAAATGACGCCGAGCACCTCTTCCTCGCGCATGATGACGAAATCTTCGCCATCCAGCTTGATCTCGGTGCCCGCATACTTTCCAAACAGGATGCGGTCGCCTTCCTTCACGGCCAGAGGGAACACCTTCCCCTCATCGTTGCTCTTTCCGCGCCCCGCAGAGATGACTTCGCCCTCCTGCGGCTTATCCTTAGCAGAATCCGGAATAATGATTCCGCCGCGGGTGGTTTCGGCTTCCTCGACGCGACGGACCAGAATCCGGTCGTGGAGGGGGGTAAACTTAGTAGCCATAGTTACTGACTCCTTTCGGTATGTCTAATTGTTTCTGTGGTTTAGATAGCAGGTGGAGCAGAGAGCCGGACATTGTTAGCAGTCATGTCTGGCGAGTGCTAATTCTACGGGCTGGGTGCGAAGTTGTCAAGGGGACCCGGCAGGTGTTGCGTGTCGAGTGTTGGGGTCCTGGGCTTTTGTGGCGGGTGACAGTCTACGGTCTTGAGGTCTCGGATGTCCGGAACTCGTGCGGCGTAATTCGGCTGTCTGCGTGACAGGGTCCCACTGGGGTGCTTAGAATGTTTGGCGACGGCTATGAAAAAGAATTGGGCAGTTTCGCTGGGACTGGTCTTGATCCTTCTTAGTACGGCGGTGTGGGCGGGAGAGCCGATGGCCGCGCTTAGTTTTCTCGTGATCCGCGACCACAACGGAAAGCCGGTGCGGAATGCGGCCGTGGTGCTGCATCCGGTGAACCCGAAGGGGAAGCAGCAGCGCGGTGGCTACGAGTTGAAGACGGATAGCGAAGGGAAGACCAGCTTCGACGGCGTGCCGTACGGGAAGCTGCGCGTGCAGGTGCTGGCTCCAGGGTTCCAGACGTTTGGGGAAGATTACGACGTCGAGGGGCCGACCCTGGAGATCACGGTGCGCTTGAAGCGTCCGCAGGGGCAGTATTCGATTTACGAAGATCATCCGGGAGACGAGAAGAAGGATCCGCCAAAGGATTCGGAGAAAAAGGATCCGGGGGATGGGGGCGGCAAGCCGCAGTAAACCAAGTCGTCAGTCGTCAGTCGTTAGCAAAACCGTAGGGGTTCGTTGATTTAGAAACTCGTCGTTGGTCATCGGTAGAATCGTTCGTGGCAATTTTATGGATTATCTTTTGAAGACTGAGGCTTCGACTTATTCGTTTGCGGATTTGCAGCACGATAAGACCACTGTTTGGGATGGAGTTACGAATCCGGTGGCGTTGCGGAATTTGCGTGGGATGAAACCGGGAGAGCGGCTGGTGATTTATCACACCGGAGATGAGAAGCGCGCGGTGGGAACGGCTTCGGTCGTTTCGGTTGAGGTGAGCGATCCGAAGGTTCCGCAGGTGAAGATTAAGGTAGGGAAGGCGATTGGCACGCCGAAGAGTTTGGCGGAGATCAAGGCCAGCAAGTTGTTTGCGGATTCGGCGCTGGTGCGGCAGGGAAGATTGTCGGTAGTGCCGTTGAGTGAGGCGCAGTTTGGGTTTTTGACGGGAGAGTGATTCAGCGGTTCGTGGTGGTCAGGCCGGCTTATTTGGACCTTCGAGTTTTTTCAGGCGTCCCGACGGGACGCTTTCCTATTTGCGGCATTTCCCGCCACTGAAGTGGCGGGCTATTTTGGGGCGCCCCGATGGGCGCTGTTTCGCTGGTGTAGGCGGTTGTCAGAGTTTCGCACGTTTTCCGAGAGGTTGAAGCGAGATGTTTCCGCAGTGTCCTGCAATGTGCGGGGGAGGGGAGCGCTCTCGGCCTTTTTCCAGAGAAGCTTCGCGACGACTGCTGCGGTGGAAACGAACGCGCGGTCCCTCGACTCCGCACGTTGGATCGCACGCGATCCGACATGCTCCGCTCGGGATGACAGAGTTGGGAGGTTGGGGTGCGCCGCTCCCTTGATGGTGGGGTGGGAGAGTGGGGGAGGGATGGATAATTGTCATGGCCTTGACATATGCCGATATGGGAATATAAATTAATTGGCGTGGCACGGGCGGCGACTACTTCGGATGCTTTTAATGCGGTGGCTGAGCCTTCGCGGCGGGAGATTCTGAATTACCTGGCTCGCGAGGAACGGTCGGTGAGCGCCGTCGTGGCGGGGTTACGGTTGGGACAGCCGTCGGTTTCGAAGCATCTGCGGGTGCTGCGAGAAGTTGGACTGGTGCGGGTGCGACGGGAGGGAGGCAGATGCTGTATCGAACGAACGCTGAAGCAATCCGACCGTTGTACGAGTGGGCGCAGACGTTCGAACGATTCTGGGCGCATCAACTGAGCCGCATCAAAGAACGCGCTGAGGCAAAGTCCAAGGAATTGAGCTAAGAGCTTGCGGAAAAGTAGGTCGACTCCATGCAGCGAACCGCAGCGAGCAAAGTCGCCCGGATTCCTCGAGCTTTACGACCCGGCTGAAGCCGGGCCCTTTCAAAGCGGGGTTGTTTCAGAATTTGTTTCGCGAGTTCCTACGTCGTGTCCTAATTTTGTAAACAACTCGTGGGGCAGGAGAATATCCAAAAGGTGAAACACAAGATCCCTTTCGACTTCGCTCAGGGCAAGCTCTCCACTTCGCTTCTCTCTGCTCGGGATGACGGACTTATGCGGCGAATTTGTGGGACCAGAGTAGGGAATAACCACACTTAAGGAGAAAGTAATGGTCTCGACATTCCCGGGAATGGAAAACCTTACGCTGATGTTGGCGCATGAGACCCAAGTCCGCGCTTCGCTCGAAACTACGTTTGCGGCGCTGCTTGAACAGCTTGGACCGGAGAACGATACGCCCGACGGAAAGAAGATGCCGATGAAAATCGAGGCGTGGCCGGGCGGGAGATGGTATCGCGACTTGGGCGACGGCAACGGGCATCTCTGGGGGCATGTGCAGGCCATGAAGAAGCCGACGCTGCTTGAGTTCACCGGGCCTTTATTTATGTCGTATGCGGTTGTTTCCAATGTGCAGTATCGGCTGAGTGAAGAGAATGGCGGGACGCTGATCAAGTTTCACCACAAGGCGTTCGGGCTTATCCAAGAGGAGCATCGGCAAGGGACGGATAGAGGGTGGGCACACATGCTTGCGCGGATTCGCGAGCGGGCAGAAGGTCGCTCGCGGTGAGAGGAGTGCGGGATGTGTCCGGAATGCCTATTGAGTGCGGGATGGATTGTAGGCGGTGCGATTTCAACCGGCGGAATGAGCGCGCTGGTTGTGAGGATATTTCGCGCCAAGAGGATAATCAGCAACTCGAATCATAGAAGGAGAAACGAAGATGGCTATCGCGACGAGCGAAAAGGCGGGGAACAAGGTGGTGGCACCAAACGACTGGCTGGCGGCTCGCAAGGAACTGCTGGCGAAAGAAAAGGAGTTCAGTCGCCTGCGCGATGAACTCAGTCGAAAGCGGCGGGAAATGCCGTGGGAAAAAGTTGAGAAGAAATACGTGTTCGAGGGGCGGAGCGGGAAGGAAAGCCTGGCGGAGCTGTTCGACGGACGCAGCCAACTGATTGTGTATCACTTCATGTTTGGTCCTGGGTGGAAGGAGGGGTGTCCGAGTTGTTCGTTTCTCGCAGACACCTTCGACGGGGCGCGAGTACACGTGGCAGAACGCGACGTTACGTTCGTGGTGGTTTCAAGGGCAACTCTGCCGGAGATCGAAGCGTTTCAGAAGCGGATGGGCTGGACCTTCAAGTGGGTGTCGTCCTTCAAGAGCGACTTCAACTTTGACTACCAGGTGTCGGTAAAGCCAGACGAGCAAGTCAATGGCAAGGTTTATTACAACTACACCCTGACGGAGTTTCCGTCGGAGGAGCGGCCGGGCCTCAGCGTTTTCTACAAGGCCGACGATCAGGTTTTCCACGCCTATTCGACGTATGCTCGTGGTCTCGACATATTGTTGCCGACGTATAATTTTCTCGATATGACGCCCAAGGGAAGGAATGAAGAGGGGTTGCCGCATTCGATGGCTTGGGTTCGTCATCATGACCGCTACGAGAGTCAGGTTGCGCAGAAGCCATCCAAGGCCACTGGCGGCGAATGCTGTTCGGGTTCAGAGCACCGGTAAGGGAAGGGGATAGAAGAGATGACACCGACACAAGAAATGAAAACGATGACTGGTCCCATGCTGAGCGAGTTCCGCGAGGAGGCTGCCATCACGAAGCGGGTTTTGGATCGAGTTCCGGCGGAAAAGCTGGCGTGGAAACCGCATCCGAAGTCGATGTCGCTGGGACAACTGGCGATTCATATTGCATCCGTGCCGGGAGCCATTGCGCGGATCACGCAGCAGGATGCGTTTGATGCTTCTCAGGCGAATTTCGTGCCACCGCAACCAAGCGGGATGGCAGAGATTCAGGCGGCCTTCGAGCAGAGCGTTCGCGAGGTCGAAGACTATCTGCAGGGCATGTCGGATCAGAAGGCTCAGGGAAGCTGGCGCCTGATGCTGAAGGATAAGGAAATTTCGTGCACGCCGCGGATCAATGTGCTGCGGTCGATCATGTTGAATCACTGGTATCACCATCGGGGACAGTTGTCAGTGTATTTGCGGTTGCTGGATGTTCCGGTGCCGGTGATTTACGGGCGGAGTGCGGATGAGAGTCCGTTCGGCGGGTAGGAATCTCGGCACGTTTCATCTGATTGGGAGTGTTGTGA
>CAWJDR010000008.1:0-182859 GCA_963841655.1 uncultured Acidobacteriota bacterium
GTGCGCGACCCCGTCTTGGCAGTCCGCGCTCTCGCACGCGATCGCCCATCGGTCCCCGTAGACGAAGAAGTCGTCCTGGCGCTTCTTTCCGGTGATCGGGTTCACCACGTTGCCGGCGACGTACTTGTCGCGTGTGGTGTTGTCCTTGAACTGGTTGATGCGGAGGCTGCCGTAGTCGGACACACAGGCATGGGTGAAGTCGGCGTAGCGGTCGGCCTGGGCACCCGGAAACACGGTGCCACCCCCGCAGTGCGTCATCCCTTCCAGCTTCGCGGTCGAAAAATGCTCCGCGTCCGCCCCGCAGGCGCTCAGCGCCAGGCAAGCGAGAAGCGCTGGCAGTGCGGACCTGCGGACACCGAGCACGGATGGCACCTTTCTCGAGAAGTCCTTCCGCGCCTGCACTGTCACCGCTACGTAGACGAGCACACGTGTGTGCTCGTCTACGTAGCGCTCGAGACGTGCGCCGCAAAGGCCAGCGTGGTCTCGACTATCCGCTCGCTTCGCTCGCTGCTCGACCGGCTCTTCCTGCAGGCGAGTGGTTTCGAGACCCTCACTTCTCAACCACCGAGTCGGCGCAGCTAGCCGAGCGGGCGGCCCTCGGCGTCGTGGAGCTTGCGGAGCAGGATCAGGATGAAGTCGATCAGGTGCCAGATGCCGCAGCCGCCGAGGGTGATCAGCTTGAGGACACCGAGGCCGGTGTAGCCGAGGTAGAACCGGTCGACGCCGAAGCTGCCGAGGAAGCCGGACAGCAGCACCGTGACGAGCCACTCGCGCTGGGAGAACAGGCCGGGGAGCTGCTTGGCCTGGAACCAGCCGCCACCGGCCTGGTCGCGGAGGCTGGCGTCGCCCTTGAGCTGGCCGGCCAGGGCCATCTGGCGCAGCTGCTCGAAGCCGTAGGGCCCGTACTCCTGGCCGAGGTGGGCGAGCATGAACGCCCCGGTGACCTGGGGCACGGCGGCGTACTGCGGCTGCGTGTAGGCCTGTTGCTGGCCGTACTGCGGCTGCGCGTACGGCTGCTCGTACTGCTGGCCGTACTGCTGGTCGTACTGCTGGTCGTACGACGCGTCCGGCGCCTGGCCCTCGGGCGGACCTTGTGGCGGGCCCTGTGGCTGGTCCTGTGGCTGGTCCTCGGGTGGGCCGGGCGGCTGGGTGGGATCCGGCTGCTGGCTGTCACTCATGCCGACGAATATAGGCGCACGGGTCCGCGAAGGCCTCCGTCCCCGCGCCCGAGCCGCGCGATGGATAACCTAGACAGCATGAGCCTGCCTGCTGCGCCCTATGGCCGAATGCTGACCGCGATGGTCACGCCGTTCACGGCAGACGGAAAGGTCGACCTCGAGGGCGTCGCACGCGTGGCGAACCACCTCGTGGAGCACGGCAACGACGGTGTCGTGGTGAGCGGCACCACCGGCGAGTCACCGACCACCACCGTCCCCGAGGACGGCGAGATCCTGCGCGCGGTCAAGGACGCCATCGGCGACCGCGCGACGGTGATTGCCGGCGTCGGCACCAACGCGACCGCCCATTCCGTCGAGCTCGCCCTGCAGGCGGAGAAGGTGGGCGTCGACGCAGTTCTCGTCGTGACGCCCTACTACAACAAGCCCGGCCCGGCCGGCACCCTGCACCACTTCACCGAGGTCGCCAAGGCCACCGACCTGCCGGTCATGCTCTACGACGTTCCCGGGCGCACCGGCCAGGCGATCGCGCTCGAGACCTATGAGGCGGCCGCGCGGCTGGACACGGTGAGCAGCGTCAAGAACGCCACCGGCAACCCGCTGGACACCATCGCGCTGCGCGAGCTCGGCTACGACGTCTACTCGGGCGACGATGCGTTGCTCCTCGGCTACCTCGCCCACGGCGGCTGCGGGATCGTGTCCGTGGTCGGTCACGCGGCCGGGGTCCAGCTGCGCGAGGTGATCGAGCGGTTCGATGCCGACGACCCGGCGGGAGCCCTGGCCACGTTCACCCGGCTGGTGCCGCTGATCGACGCCGTGATGGGGGTGCCCAACTACGGCGCCACCACGGCCAAGGCAGCGCTCGAGCTGCTCGGGGTGCTCGACAACCGACACGTGCGCGGCCCCCTGGTCCCGCTCGACGATGACGAGGTCGCCCGCCTGCGCAGCGCCCTCGAAGAAGCTGGCGTCCTGTGAGTCATCCGCACCCCGAGCTGTCGGCCCCTCCCGCGCTGCCCAAGGGCGGCCTGCGGGTGATCCCGCTCGGTGGCCTCGGCGAGGTCGGCCGCAACATGACCGTCTTCGAGTACGACGGACGCCTGCTGATCGTCGACTGCGGGGTGCTCTTCCCCGAGGAGAACCACCCGGGCGTCGATCTGATCCTGCCCGACTTCGACGCGATCCGGGACCGCCTCGACGACGTCGACGCGCTGGTGCTGACCCACGGCCACGAGGACCACATCGGCGCCGTGCCCTACCTGCTCCGCGAGCGCTCCGACATCCCGCTGGTCGGTTCGCAGCTGACGCTGGCGCTGATCGGCTCCAAGCTGCGCGAGCACCGCATCAAGAACGTCGTCCAGGAGATCGTCGCCGAGGGTGACAAGGTCACCTTCGGGCCCTTCGAGCTCGAGTTCGTCGCGGTCAACCACTCCATCCCCGACGCGCTGGCCGTCGCGATCCGCACCGGCGCCGGCATGGTGCTGCACACGGGCGACTTCAAGATGGACCAGCTGCCGCTCGACGGCCGCATCACCGACCTGCGCGCGTTCGCCCGGCTGGGCGAGGAGGGTGTCGACCTCTTCCTCACCGACTCCACCAACGCGGAGGTCCCCGGGTTCACCACCTCGGAGAAGGAGATCTCGCCGGTCCTCGAGCGGGTCTTCCACACCAGCAAGAAGCGCATCATCGTGGCCTGCTTCGCCTCCCACGTGCACCGCGTGCAGCAGGTGATGGACGCCGCCGCCGAGCACGGCCGCAAGGTGGCGTACGTCGGACGCTCGATGGTGCGCAACATGGGGATCGCCCGCGACCTCGGCTACCTCGACGTACCTCCCGGGCTGCTCATCGACGCGAAGGCCACCGCCGACATGCCGCCCGACCGCGTGGTGCTCATCTCCACCGGCTCCCAGGGCGAGCCGCTGTCCGCGCTGAGCCGGATCGCGCAGCGCAACCACAACTTCGTGCACATCGAGGAGGGCGACACCGTCGTCCTCGCCTCCTCGCTGATCCCCGGCATCCAAACGCCGTCTACCGCGTGATCAACGGGCTGGCCCGCTGGGGCGCCCACATCGGCACCAGGGCAACGCCCTCGTGCACGTCAGCGGCCACGCGAGTGCCGGTGAGCTGCTCTACTGCTACAACATCGTCAAGCCACGCAACGTGATGCCCGTGCAAGCAATTGGTTTTTTTTTTTTTTTTTTTTTTTATGTACTCGTTCAGTTTCGTGCTCATATGACGCCGGGCCAGGATGGCAAGGTCTCGGCACCTTCAGCTCCAAGGCGGAGATCTTCGCCGCCGTGGTCCGCCGAGATCAACGCCGACCTGAGGATGGCGATGAGGACGGCGCTCGAGCAGGCGGGCGATGACCAGCAGGGACCGGGAGCGGGCCGCCTTCCGTGCCTTCTTCGACATGCTGTCGCAGCGGCCATGGATGGACCGGGTCGTGCGCGAGTCGGAGTTCGTCAACCCGGGCTCTTCCGCGAGTTGCTAGGACGCCTGGCCCGCGGCTAAGCCACGGGATCCCCGGGCCCAGCTCGCCGCCGAGGTGGACGCCAGGTACGACCCGGAGGTGATCGCCTACATCTACACCGGGATCGGCAACTTCATCGGCATGCGCTGGACCGACTGGACCGCGGGCGGCCGCGTCCCCGAGGACGTCCTCGATGATGTCCTGAGGTGCTGCGCCGTGGCCTGCCGCCCGAGCCTGCGCCGGATGCACCCAGCTAGCGCATGCCCGCCCGGCATCCGGGCCGTATCGTCATAGCCATGGCCGACGGGACCGCGCCCTACCGGACGATCCCCGAGGTGCTTTCCGACTCGGCCCGCCGTGACCGCCATGGCGCTCTCGGATCCGCAGCGACGAAGGGTCAGTCAGCTTCGGCGGCGCGCTGGCCCAGACGGTGGCCACCGCGCAGGCGCTGCGCGAGGCAGGGGGTCCGTCACGGCGACCTGGTCATGGTCACGCTACCGGACCACTCCGTCGTACCTGCTGTGCTGGCTGGCCCTCGCCTCGCTCGGCGCGGTCACCGTCGCCGCCAACCGCACCTCCCCGGCCGAGCTGGCCGGGCTCGCTCACCAGACCAGTCCCCGCGCCGTTATCGCCGATGCCGGCCTCTCCCCGCTGATCACCGAGGCGGGCATTCGCCGGCCTGCCCGAGCTGGGTGCCCTGGATGCCGGTGACCTGACCCACGGCTGGGAGCCCAGCCCACGGGCCCGCCCGGCCCGGCGGCGCCCTCCCTGGCGAACAGCCTCAGCCATGGCGACGTCGCGGTCCTGATCCCGACCTCGGGCACCACGGGGAAGTCGAAGCTGGTCATGCAGACCCACCGTGCCTACGCCATGGCGGGTGAGGGCTTCCCGTACTGGATGGAGCTGACCGCCGCCGACCGGCTCATGACGTCGCTGCCGCTGTTCCACATCAACGCGCCCGCCTACTCGGTCATGGGCTCCCTGACCTGCGAGGCAGGCCTTCTGCTGCCCGCTTCCGCTGGCGCGTTCCTTGACGTTATTGCCCGCAGGCACGGCGCGACCGAGTTCAACGCGATCGGGGCGATCCTGGAAATCCTCATGCGCCAGCCCGCCCGGGCCGGTGACGCGGACACGCCGCTGCGGCTGTGCTCGCCGGGCCGGCCCCGGCCCCAGCAGCAGCAGGAGATGGAGCGCCGGTTCGGCCTGCGCATCGTGGTCGGCTACGCGATGTCCGAGAGCCCGTACGGGCTCATCTGGCCGCACGGTTCCCGTCCCTACGAGACGCTCGGCAGCCTGCGCCAGCATCCCCGGCTCGGCGTGATCAACGAGGCGCGGGTGGTCGGCGACGACGGCGAGGACCTGCCCGCGGGCGAGACCGGCGAGCTGCTGCTGCGCAACCCGGTGATCACGCCGGGCTACTGGGGCATGCCGGAGCTGACCGCCGAGACAATCACCGCCGACGGCTGGCTGCACACCGGCGACCTGGTCACCGTGGACGGGGCCGGCACGTACACGTTCGTGGCCAGGAAAAAGGAGGTCCTGCGGCGCCGGGGGGAGAACCTCTCCCCCGCCGAGGTGGAGGAGGCGCTCGCCAGCCATCCGTCGGTGCTGGAATGCGCCGTGGTGGGGGTCCCCTCGGAGCTGTCCGAGGAGGACGTGAAGGCGTTCGTGGTGCCCGCGCCTGGCGCCCAGCTCGACTTCGCGCAGCTGCGCGCGCACGTGGCGGGCCTGCTCGCGGCGTACAAGGTCCCCCGCTACTGGCAGGCGGTCGATGACCTGCCCCGCACCCCGACTTCCCGGGTGGCCGAGCACCGGCTCCCGGCCGGCCATCCGCCGGGCGAGTATGACGCCGAGGCGGCTTCCTGACCCCCGCCCGGTGCTGCCGCTAACAACTGGGTAATAAAACCAGCCCTGGTGGGTGTTTTCGGGCCGATGGGATCGGCGACGCCTTACGGTGATCGTCGTGACCCTCACCATGTATGACTCGACCAACGTGGGCACGCTCCCGCACGGTGCGGACGCCTACGCGGGTTACGTCCAAGGAGCCTTCCCGACCTTCGCCGCGCTCGAGCGGCTGTTCGCGGCCAGCGGCGTTCATCTGCTGTCCATCGCCGTCTTCGCGTCCGGCGATGCCGACTGCCTTGACATCGAAGTCGGGGACGCGACGATCGCACAGGCGCCCGGGTGGGTGAAGCGGCAGCTGGCGCGCGGCGCCCACCGGCCGTGCCTGTACACCTCGGTCAGCAACATGGACGCCCTGGTGACGACGCTCGGTGGGGCCAGGATCTCGCGCGCCGAGGTCCGGCTCTGGTCGGCCCACTATGGTCAGGGAAAGCACATATGCGGCCCCGGCACCTGCGGCCTGACCCGCCACGCCTGCGACGGTACCCAGTGGACCGACGCCGCGCTCGGCCGCAGCCTGGACGAGTCCGTCTTGCTCAGTGACTTCTTTTCGCTACCGGCCCCCGCCACCCAACCCATCGTGGAGGAATCCATGCTGCTCAAGAGCGGCGCAGGGTCGCTTACCCCGGTCGCCATTCCCCATGGCGCCACGCATGTCCGCCTGCTCGCGCAGGACACCGCCACCGTGGGGATCCTCTTCCACAATCACGGCACCACCACCCTGGACCTGTCATGGGTCGCGGGGTCACAACGGCTGGCGGTGCCCAAGGGTGTCTTCGCCGCCCTGGTGCAGCGGGTGGACCCGGGCACCGGGGACGTCTCGCTGGTCTGCGAATAGCCGGTCGACCTAGAGAAGGGCCCCGGCAGCCGCCGCGGCCCTTCTCTGGTAGCTGGCTCAGATCCGGTAGAACAGGTTCAGGAAGCGCTCGGCCAGCGCCTGGTCGCCGCGAGCGTTGCCGCCGTTGATCCGGCCGAACGCGGTGAGCACCATGCCGCCGGCGTCGAAGTCGATCACGGCGGGCAGGTCGTCGACCTCGCCCGGCTCGTAGGACATGCCCTGGTCGGAGACGCTGACCCGGTAGCTGCCCGCGTTGCGCCCGCTGACGGTGACGCCGATGGTGAACGGGCTGAGGTCGGCGCTGGACCGGATGGTCAACTGCCAGATGATGAACATGAACGGCACCAGCAGGTCGGCGGCGTCGGCGGACAGGGCGTGCGCGCGCCCGATGCCCTCACGGATGTCCCACGAGTGCACCCCGTAGTCCATCAGCTGGCCGCCCGCGTAAACGAAGGCCGGCACCGGCCCCATGTACACGTGGGGGACCATCAGGCCGCCCCACTCCTCGGCGCTGAGCGGCTCCAGGATGCCCATCATCTTGTCCAGATCGGACCGGATGCGGCCCATCATCTCGGCCTGCGGAACGCCGCGGAACGCCCGTCCCCCGTCGCCGGCCAGCTCGTGCATGACGGGCAGCCCATGCACATCGGCGGAGCCGCCCGCCCGGGCGGTCTCGAATGACTTGAAGTAACCCTCGGTGGTGTCAACCAGGTGACCGATGATGTCGCGGACCTGCCAGTCCGAACACGCGGTAGGAGCCTCCCAGGCGCCGGGTGCCTCGGCCATCGCGAACATGCGTTCCGCTTCCTCGCGGACGACCTGGAGAATCGTGTCTTTCCCCTCATAGGTCATCGCATTCCACGCGCTCATTGTGGTCCCTCTCCTCGTATGAGCGCCCCGTCCGGCCCGGAGGGCCAGCCGTGGCGCGCGGGCCGGAAGCGGCGCCGCCGGAGGCGGCCAAGCACCGCACAACAGTTCACATCACGAACCTCAGCGCACCACGCGCCCGCGTGTCAATGCTTTCCAGCTCTTCGGTGACAAGCGGGCGGAGCCCAGCCGGCAGCCGTCCTGACGGCCAGGCTGGCATATTCACTGACGCGCAGATTAACGCAGCGTGTCGCACGGACCGTGGGTATCGGTCTGGTTACGGTCGGGTGATAACCGGCACCAGAGCGGCGTACATGCGGACCTACATCAAGATGCCGCAAGCACGCCAGGCGTGCGAATGCGGCTGCCGCCCGTGCCACATCGAAAAGAGTGCTGAGGACCGTCCCGAGACGCCTCACGGGCCTGCATCGCTACGAGTACTGGCGCTGCCGCTGCGACGAATGCAGAGCGGCGAACGCCGCTGCGAGCGCCAAGCTGCGAGCGCGACGGCTGGAAGCGGCTCGCGCACAGAGTGACCTACCCGGTACCCTGACACCGATCCGATCTGGGGTAGCTCAATCGGCAGAGCATCCGGCTGTTAACCGGGTGGTTGAGAGTTCGAGTCTCTCCCCCAGAGCAACACAGCGTGACTTTCCGATGACTGGAAGATCATCCCAGGGCACTGGCAAGTCCATGACCAGCCGAAACGCTACAACTGAAGATCAAAACAGGAAATCTGCCGGTTAACAGCCGGAGCTCTGCCAATTGAGCTACGCGGGATCAGCCGACACAGGAACATCGGAACCGGGCAGTACGAACGCAGCACCTGCTTCCCGGCAACCGGTGTGCCTCGGGTGTGACGCGCAGATGACAGGGGCATGGCCTAGGAGTACGCCCACCTATCCGGGGGAAGTCAACCCGCAAGTTCACTCGTGGAAGTGGGGTGCCAGATGCGATACCGATTCGTGTTCATCGTTGGCCTTGGCGTTGGCTTCGTGCTCGGAGCAAGAGCGGGCCGGGAGCGCTACGAGCAGCTGGTCAAGCTCACGCGCAAGGCGAAGGACAGCCCGGCCGTGCAGCAGGCGGCGGGCGCCGTCCAGGCGCAGGCGGCCGGGATCGTCAAGACGACCAAGGGAAAAGTGGCCGAGCGGGTGCCCAAGCTGACGGAGAGCGCGCGCAGCAAGGCCGGGGCCGCCCGCAGCAAGGTGGAGTCAACCCTTAACGACCACGGTGTCGGCGCCAAGAACAGTCACGACCGGACGGCATCCGACGGGCACTACACCTCGGCACCGGACGCGCCGGGCGGCTCGCCAGGCTGACTTGCCCGGGACCGTCTCGCTCCGCGACCGGCCCGCCCGCATCTGGCCCGCCTGGTCCTGCCAGGCAGTGCCGTCATAAGATCACTTCATGAGTCCGCTTACTGGGGTACTGACTGAGGCCTGGTACCTGTACCGGCGGTTCGCAGGCCATTTCCTGCTGATCTCATTCGTGATCTACCTGATCACGGGGGTCCTGGTTGCCCTGTTGTCGCTGGCCAAGACCCCCGGCGTGATCATCGGCGACGTCATCAGCTTCGCCGCCACCTACGTGGTCCAGGCATCGCTGATCAAGGCGGTCCAGGATGTCCGTGACGGCCGGGTCAACCTCGACCTGTCCCAGACCGTACGGACCGCTGGCCCGTTCATCCTGCCGGTCATCGGCGCCTCCATCCTGGCCGGCATCGGCATCACGATCGGCTTCATCCTGCTCATCGTGCCCGGCTTGATCCTGCTGCGCTCCGGCCGGCCCGACGTACTGGTGCCTCATTGTCCCCTTCATCGTGCTCGCGGGGTCAGGGGTGTTCGAGTCGTTCGGCAACAGCATGCGTACCGTGCGCGGCTACGCGTGGCGGGTGTTCGGCACCTACGTCCTGGTGTTCCTGATCCTGATCGCGTTCGCAATCGTGCTCGGCTTCATCCTGGTTGCCCTGCCGCGTGTTCTGGCGCAGTTTCGTGAACAGCGTCGTGACCGGCACCCTGATCTCGCCGTTCCTGGCGCTCGTGGCCACGCTCATCTACTACCGCCTGACCGCCGCCCACGCCGGCCAGTCGTACACCGCCACCGGCCCGGCAGGCGCGCACGGTCTGGGAGCCCCCCTACCCCGCCGCCCCCGCCGACTCCACGGCCGCCCCCCCTCCGCCCCCCGCGCCCCCAGGGCCCTCCGGTCCCACGACCCCCGGCCCGAGAGACGCCACGCTGCCGTACTCCACGCCACAAGAACCCCCGCCACCGGCCCACACAGAGCCCGGCCCGGCCACCCCGCCGGACGCGCCCCCACCACCCCCCAGCACCCCTGAGGCTCCGCGGATCGCAGGGGGGGGGGGGTCGGCTCCCCCGGCTGCCACCGGCACGTCCGCGCGGCGATCTGGCGCGGCTTACAGCTCGCGTTCGTAGACATACATCACGGGACCGTCTTCTCCTGCGCGCCCGGTTGGTGAAGCCGAGGCTCTCGTACAGCTGGCGGGCGGCAAGGTCCGGCTCGTCAACACCGATGTCCATGGTGTCCGCGCCCCGGTTACGGGCCTCGCGGATGGCCGCCTCCATGAGCGCCCGCCCCAGACCCTGCCCCCGGCTGGCAGGAGCGACATACAGCTCTGCCAGGTAACACTCCAGGCCAGTGCTCCAGATGGCGGCGCGGAAGCGGAGCACGGCCAGCCCGTCTGGCCCATCCCCGGCCAGCAGGATAAGCGTGTCGCCGCCCTCAAGGAGCTGCCGTATCCGGTCGGCCAGTGCCGACGGCGCGGGCGTCGGCTCACCGAATTCGCGGTTGAAGTCGTAGAGCAGCCGCCCGATCGCGGCAGCATCGTCAAGGCCCGCAAGGCGCACGGTGTGGGTCATGAATCCTCCTATCACGCTCCGGTCTATGTCGATGACTGGGCCGCCTGGAGGTCCACGGGCACGTACGACGGTCGGGTCATCATCGCACCTTACGAGCCTGACGGGCCAGCAAGGCATTATCAGAGAAGTCGGGCATGGTCGAGCAGTCACGACGCTTCTGATCGCGGGGTATGGCCGGGTACCTATGACCATGACGACGGCCCCAGCCGGACGGACCGCGGTACGTTCGGCGGGCAACCTGCTGCGCCAGCAGATCACCAGCGGCCGGGGCGCCCTTCCACACCACCCTGACCCAGGAACACGGGTAGGCCATAGCCTGGGTGCGGGATGGTCTACCGCGTGCTGCCGGGCTATACGTCGGCCAGCACTAACCGGGCAGGCGCACCCGGTCCGGGGCACGCAACTGGCCGCGTGCCGCGGAAGGACGCGGGCCGGAAAAGTGTTAGCCACCTGGGGACTCCGTAGCCATCCTGGGTGCGTGTTTCCCATGCGCCGCTATGGAGACTGCAACCCTGCCCCTCGCTTGCTGAGCTGCGAGCACGCCTGCCCGAGCTGATGCAGCGATCGATCGGGCCGGCAGGCGCCTGGAGAACGCCGCCGCGCTGCGCGACGCGGCCGCGCGGACGAGGCGTTCGGGCAGGTCATCGTCGAGCTGGACGCGGCCGCCGACCGGGTCGAGGCGCGACGGCGCGCGGTACCGGCGGTCTCCTACCCGCCGGAGCTGCCGGTCAGCCAGCGCAAGGACGAGATCGCCGCGGCCATCCGCGACCACCAGGTGGTCATCGTCGCGGGCGAGACCGGCTCGGGGAAGACCACGCAGCTGCCGAAGATCTGCCTCGAGCTTGGCCGCGGCGTCACCGGCCAGATCGGGCATACCCAGCCCCGGCGGATCGCGGCGCGCACCGTGGCGGAGCGGATCGCCGAAGAGCTCGGCACCGAGGTCGGTGCGGCGGTCGGCTACAAGGTGCGGTTCACCGATAGGTCGAGCGACGACACCAACGTCAAGGTCATGACCGACGGCATCCTGCTGACCGAGATGCAGCATGACCGGCAGCTGCTGCGCTACGACACCCTCATCATTGACGAGGCCCACGAGCGCAGCCTGAACATCGACTTCATCCTCGGCTACCTGAAGCGGCTGCTGCCCAGCCGGCCCGACCTCAAGGTCATCATCACCTCGGCCACGATCGACCCGGAGCGCTTCAGCAAGCATTTTGCCGGAGGCGAATCAGACAAGCAGAGCGCCGGAGGCGAATCAGACAAGCAGAGCGCCGGAGGCGAATCAGACAAGCAGAGCGCCGGAGGCGAATCAGACAAGCGGAGCGCGGAGGCAATCAGACAAGCAGGGCGGGGATGCGCCGGTGGTCGAGGTGTCGGGGCGCATGTACCCGGTCGAGGTGCGCTACCGCCCGCTGGCCGACCCGGACCGGCCCGGTGACGAGCCGAAAGACCAGGCGCAGGGCATCTGCGACGCTATCGGCGAGCTGCGTGCCGAGGGACGCGGGGACATCCTGGTGTTCCTCAGCGGCGAGCGGGAGATCAGGGACACCGCCGACGCGCTGGCCGAGCAGGCGGACCTGGCGGGCCTGGAGGTGCTGCCGCTGTACGGGCGGCTGTCATCGGCCGAGCAGCATCGCGTCTTCGAGCCGCATCAGCGGCCGCGCGTGGTGCTGGCCACCAACGTCGCGGAGACCTCGCTGACCGTGCCGGGCATCCGGTACGTGATCGACCCGGGCACCGCGCGGATCTCCCGCTACAGCCACCGGACCAAGGTGCAGCGGCTGCCCATCGAGCCGATCTCCCGGGCCTCGGCGGACCAGCGCAAGGGCCGGTGCGGGCGGACGTCCGACGGCATCTGCATCCGGCTGTACAGCGAGGAGGACTTCGGCTCGCGGCCGGAGTTCACCGATCCGGAGATCCTGCGCACCAGCCTCGCCTCGGTCATCCTGCAGGCGGCGGCGCTCGACCTCGGCGAGGTCGCGGACTTCCCGTTCGTGGACCCGCCCGAGTCCCGCAACATCGCGGACGGCGTCCGGCTGCTGGAGGAACTGGGCGCGATCTCGCCCGGCCGGGGCGTTACCCGGCTGACCGGCGTGGGACGGAAGCTGGCCCGGCTGCCGGTGGACCCGCGCCTCGGGCGGATGATCCTGGAGGCCGGGCGCCAGGGATGCGTCCGTGAGGTGCTGATCATCACGGCGGCGCTTTCCATCCAGGACCCACGAGAACGGCCCACGGACGCCCGCGAGGCCGCGGACGCGATGCATGCGCGCTTCGCCGAGCCGGGGTCCGACTTCCTCACCTTCCTCACCCTGTGGGACTACCTGCACGAGCGGCAGCGCGAGCTGTCGGGCTCGGCGTTCCGCCGCTTGTGCCGCCGCGAGTACCTGCATTACCTGCGGGTGCGGGAATGGCAGGACCTGCAGGGTCAGCTGCGGCAGGCGGCCAAGGACGTCGGCATTGGCACCGGCACCGGCCCGGATCGCGGCTCGCCGGAGCCGGGCACGCGGGCCGCGGGGCCAGGCGGGCCCGGCCCGCGGACCCGGCCAATGGGCACCGGTCCGCGGGGCATCTGCCCGCAAGCGAACCGGGCCGAGGGGCACCGAGGACATGGGCCGTGAGGCGGAGCCGGGGGCGCGGTTCCCGGCCGACGTCGCCGACCGGGTGCACATGTCACTGCTGGCCGGCCTGCTCTCGCATATCGGGATGCGGGACGCCGAACAGAAGCCCGGCGGGAAAAGGCGCGGGCCGGCCGAGTTCGCCGGCGCGCGGGGCGCGCGCTTCGCGGTCTTCCCCGACTCCGTGCTGGCCAGGAAGCCACCCCAGTGGGTGGTCGCGGCTGAGCTGGTCGAGACGTCCCGGCTGTGGGCCAGGGTGGCGGCGCGTATCGAGCCCGAGTGGGCCGAGCCGCTGGCCGAGCACCTGGTCAAGCACACCTACAGCGAGCCGCACTGGGACGCGCGGCGCGGTGCGTCGATGGCGCTGGAGAAGGTGACCCTGTACGGCCTGCCGATCGTGACGGCGCGCAAGGTCAACTACGCGCGCGTCGACCCGGCGGCGGCGCGGGACCTGTTCATCACCGGCGCCCTGGTCGAGGGTGACTGGCAGACTCACCACAAGTTCTTCCACCGCAACCAGCGGCTGCTCGAAGAGGCCAGGGAGCTGGAGGACAAGGCCAGGCGGCGTGGGCTCGTGGCCGACGACGCCGCCCTGTTCGACTTCTACGACCGGCGGATACCCAAGGACGTGACATCCGCGCGGCATTTCGACACCTGGTGGAAGATGACGCACGCCCAGTCCCCCGATCTGCTGACGTTCACCCCCGCCGACCTCGAGGGCCCAGCCGCCAGCCAGATCCAGCCCGCCGACTATCCCAGCCGCTGGGGCGAGCTTCCGCTGTCGTATGAGTTCGCCCCCGGCGAGCGGGACGATGGGGTGACCGTGGACATCCCGCTCGCCGCGCTCAGCCAGGTCAGCGGCGAGGAACTCAGCTGGCAGGTGCCGGGCAGGCGTGAGGAGCTGATCACCGAGCTCATCAGGTCGCTGCCCAAGGACCTGCGCCGGGCGTTCGTGCCCGCGCCGGACACGGCCCGCGCCGTGGCCGCCCGGCTGGGCGAGCCGCACGGGAACCTGCTGGACGCGCTCGGCGCGGAACTCGGCCGCCTCGGCGGCGTGCAGATCCCGCGGGACGCGTGGGATCTGTCCCGGCTCCCCGCCCATCTGCGGATCACGTTCCGGGTGATGGACTCCGGCCACGAGCTGGCCAGCGGGAAGGACCTGGATGAGCTGCGCCAGCGCCTGCGCCCCCGGCTGCAGACGATGCTGAACGATGCGGCCAGCGACCTCATCCGCACCGGGCTGCGGGACTGGAGCATCGGCACGCTGCCCAGGGTGTTCACCCGCGATCGGGTCACCGCCTACCCGGCGCTGGCCGATACCGGGGACGCGGTCGAACGTCCGGCTGTTCGACACCGAGGCGGAGGCCAGCGCGGCCATGCTGCGGGGCACCCGCCGCCTGCTCCTGCTGCAGGTGCCGTCCGGTGTGCGCTCGATAGCCGACCGGCTTTCCAACGAACGGAAGCTGGCGATGAGCCGGAGCCCGTACCCCGGCATCGGCGCCCTGCTCGACGACTGCGCGGCGTGCGCGGCAGATCAGGTGATCGCCGCAGCTGGCCAGGCCTGGGACGCTGACGGCTTCGCGCGCCTGGTGGCGGAGGCACGGGACGCGCTGCCGCTGGCGACGGCCCGGGTGGTGGACGCGGTGGCCCAGGTTCTCGAGGCAGCGCACGAGGCTGAGATCAGGCTGCAGCGCGCCGCCACCCCGGCGCTGGCCGCGGCGCTCGCTGACGCGCGTGGCCAGTTCGCCGCGCTGATCTACCCCCAGTTCGTCAGCGAGACGGGCCTGCGGCGGCTGCCCGACCTGGTCCGCTACCTGCGGGCGATCAGCCGGAGGCTGGACACCGCGGCGCAGGATCCGGTCCGCGACGCCGACCGGAACAGCGATTATGTTTTTTAAAAAAAAATTTTTTGTATTGGTTGACATCTACAGATCAACGGTTGGGACCGTGGGATAGTTTTAGGCCTAACTTGAGGGCCTTATCGATGTCCTCGGCGGTCGCAACGCCCTCCTGCAGCATGTTAGAAATGCTCCGTTTCCGATCATTGCGTTGATCCGGCTAGTCACAAAGCCGGGCGATTCCTTGATCACGACCACTTCCTTGCCCATCCGCGTGCCGACATCAACCGCCGTGGCCAGTGTGTCATCATCGGTTTCGAGGGACGCACGATCTCCAGCAACTTCGTGTTGAATTGGATTGAAGAAGTGCATGCCGACAATTTTCTTCGCGCGATAGGTAACCCCGGCGATCTTGCAACGTAGGGGACTTGGTGTTGAGGGCAGAAATGGTTGTTGGCCGGCAGATCTTGTCGAGAAGCGTGAAAATCTCGATCTTCGACCTCCATCTCTTCCGGCACGGCTTCAATGACGAGGTCAGCACTCCCGCGCCGCTTCTTCCACCGAACCGGCGTACTGCAGGCGGGCGAAAGCGCCGTTCGCATCGCTGGCAGCGAGTTTGCCGATTTCGACAGCCTTGTCCAGATTGGCGCGGATCTCCAGCTCTCCGCTCGACGCAGCGCGTTCGGCAGAATATCTTCGAGGATAGTGCGGTAGCCTCCCAGCGCCGCCGCATGGGCGATGCCGCGGCCCATCGTCCCAGCGCCGATCACGGCGATGGTACTGACCTGTACGCCACTACCGACCGTCCTTCTCGAGGTGCTGAAGCACGTCCTTGAGCCCCGCCACCGCTGAACTCATGTATTCCGAGGCGCTTGCGCTTCTCGTCGGTCATGGTGCCGATGGTCGAACTAATGCGGCACAAGGTTTCGTTGATGTCGTCCACGTAATTCATCAGACGAATCATTCACCGGTTGCCGGCATATTAGGGCTCCTGCACCCTGCAGTTCTGACCGTTCGTCACGGAAGGCTATGTTTGCAAGCGAACTTTCATTCTCAATGGTGCAAGGGAATTAGTAAAGCGCTTACACAGCAGTCCGAATCAGCATTTTCCCCAACTCCCGTTCCGGCCTGACGAAGCGAAAATCCACTCGCGCACGCTTTGGGAGAACAGCTCAAGGGCAGATATCGGATAATCGAGGCATCTCTCCACGACAAAAACCTCGTTCCCCCTCTCCCGTCAGCACCAGCATGCTCTCGCGCTGTGCGTGCGCATCAATCGTGCCTCTCTCTCCAGTCCTAGAGAATGCAGGCATGGCAAGCGGAAATCCAGCAGCACTTCGAGCAGGAGGATTCAATCCCACTTTGCCGCAGAAGAAGCCGATCTCTTCCCCGTTGCCAAGCGATATCCTCAACTCACTGGCATCGTCGAAGAACTCATCTCAGAGCACGCGGTCTTGCGAGATTCTTTTGGGAAGGCGGCTGCGCGCAGCCTCGATCGAGCGATTAGCTCAGTTCGGGGAAATACTTTCAACCCACATCCGCAAGGAGGACAACTATTTAAAGGGGTCGCGGCCTGTTTGATCCGGAGGAACTTCCGGAAGCAGGACGGGCGCTCGATAATACTTTAGCCACCGCGTCACAGGCTTGCATCGTTCCCACAGGAACCATCCTGAGAAACTCTAAAGCAGATCGCTAGCCCAGGCTGTGGTCCTCCGGAAGGAAACCGCACTTTCCCGGCCCATGTAGCGATCGAGGACAGCAGGCTCGGTGTGACGTAAATCAACGACCACCAAACCGTCGAGCACGTCGAAAACTTCGATCTACATTGAAGCCAAGCAATTTTTCCCCGACCTTGGCGTATTGCTTCAGCAGGATTGGGAGGCCCTTGCCATCGGTTTCGACATCTGTGATCGGCTCCGACGGTTCGTTCAGGTCGCGGAGGACGTGGCATACGGCGCGACAGTCCCAGCGACCCAAGCGCAGCGGACGATACAGCCATGAGAGAGCGTCACCAGGTCCGCGAGGTCGTCTCCCTGCTTGCGAGCTTCGAAGAAGGAATATATCAACTCACGCGAGGCGCGATTGTAGGTGTTGCTGACACTGACGGCTCCAAACAGCGCGGGCGTTTCCGGACGCAGTGCTTCAGAAGCGCGCGATAGCCTTCCACAAAAGAAGCAGTGGCGCATATTGTCGTTGGTATTCGGGCCGTACAAACGATCGCCCGAGTTCCAGCACCAGGCCCGTCTCTCGAGCAGTCGCTCATCGTAGCGGAACAAGGTATTGGTGTAGAGGCCCGCCACCCCTTGCTCGACCACGATCTTCGACGTGTTGCCTGCTCGATACGCTCCACCAATTCTTCCTGCGCCTTGCTCCATAGCAGCAGATGCCAGTAATGGCGATCGAAGCGATCCAGGTCCGACCAATTCCCCCTCTCCCTCGCCGGCTTCACGGAACGTCACCTCTCGCAGCCGGCCCACTTCCTGTAGCGGTCAAAGTGTCTAGCTTGCGCCGCATACACCGCGAACTCGCCGTTTTCCACCAGGCACCGCTCGGGGGCGACGCGTGAACATCGCACAGTAAGAGCTCGCGCGGACGATGCTGGTGTGATTGGAGTGGCAGTCTTGGGAGGAAAAGTTGGAACGCGAAGCAGCGGGAAGGTTCACCTGCGTCCTGCCTCTCGCGGCCACAGAGTTCAGTACCGCCCAGCGGAGATATTCAGGTCGCTCACGATCATCCGCGATGCTGGCAATCGAATCCGCGGGTATCGCGCTGCCCACGCGGAGCGCAACACTCTTGCCCGATTGCTGCAGAAATTCCTGTAAAAGGAACGCCATGCGAAGGCTCGGGTGAATCATGCCGACCAACTGAAATCCAAGGCTGTTACACCGAAGAATTGCCAGGAAGCGCCGCAGCTCCTGTTCGGCGAATCAAACGGGTGGCCATGTTACTCCACTGCGGATCAGCAATCGCGCCCTGCGGCAACTGCCAGTGCGGACACCGCCCGCAGGGAACATCGCAAGCATTCCTCCTTGCTGAAGCCACATGACGGCCTGCCCGAAGCCAGCAATTCCTTCGGAAGCACCTGCCGTGTGCAGCGGATCCACAAAGATGCACGACCGCTCGAGTTCCGGTACGCCCTCCAGAGAAACTCGTCATCACCTTTACGTCTGGCCGAACGCGCGCCACCAACACTGCAAGCACGGCTCCATCCAGCATCCCGTAAGGATGATTGGCCGCCACGACCAACGGACCTTTACTTTGGGATTCGCTGCACATCGGCGGCGCCGACTCGCAGGTCGACGTTCATCTCGCGTAACAGATTCTCCAGGACGAAGCCATCCGCCGAGTTGCGCACTCTCGCATACAACTCATGCGCCTGATCGACCAGGCAAGAGCCCAGCCAAACGCGGCAACCCCGCGAGCGCGGGTGCGTTGCAGCACACCGCCTGCGCGGCTTTGATCCTCAACTGACTGCAGAATGGGCATGGTGCCATTGTTAGCGCACCCGCTTTGCGTGGTGATTTAGTACAAGTTAATTGTTAGTGAATTCGACCGGGAAGGACAAGTAACCTCGTGCTGGTTGCGACCGAGCACCGAGTACAAGAACGGTCAGGCGACCGTTTCGTCCGGGCCAAGCTGGGAGGCGGGTTTTTGACCAGTGCGACCGTAGACTGCGCGAGCCGCGCCAGTTTCTCCGCGACGTCCGGCTTCAGAACCCCAGGTTGCAATCGCCATCGCCAGTTTCCACCATCCAGGCTCGGAGTATTCATGCGCGCATCGCTGCCCAATCCAAGTACATCCTGCAAGGGCACCACGCTCAAGCTCGCCACGAACTCTGGGGCCGCGCCGAGATGAATGACCAGTGGATCCCATCCTCGGCCCGCCCGAGATAGATCTCGGCACTGTGGCCGGTCTCGGAGGCGCCACGTCCCCACCAACCCAGCAGCGTGTCGTTGTCGTGTGTTTCCGTGTAAACCACAATGTCGGGCGTGAACTCTTGCGGCGGATACGGATGTTGGCGCCCACATCACCAAAACCAAATTGCAGCACGGCCATGCCGGTGTGCAAGCGTTCCCGCAGGGCGTGAACGTCGGGTGTGATATAGCCGAGATCCTCGGCAAAGAACGGCAGCCCCCCAAGCACGCGCGTACCTTCACAAACAGATCGTCGTTCGGACCATGTTTACCCAGCGCCCGTTCATGGCGGTCGGCTCGCTCGCGGCGATCTCCAGAACTGCGCAAAGCCGCGGAAGTGATCGAGCCTGATGTAGTCGCGATTCTCAGTTGCCAGCGAAGTCGTTCGATCCACCAGGCGTATCCTTGCTGCTTCATCACATCCCAGCGATTAATGCCCAGCGTTGGCCCGTGGCACTGAAGAAGTCGAGGCACCCCCGAAACGACTTCGGAGTTAAGGTCAGCATGCCGGCGAAGCTCCGGATAGATCCAGACGTCGGCGCTGTCGTCGTTCACAAAGATTGCCAGATCGCCGACCATTCGGATCGACCGCTAGACGCAGTACCGGCGCAACCCGCGCCACTGGGCGCCAAAAGCGAACTGAATCGCTCGCCGCATGGCCAGATCCTCAGCCAGTTCGCGGCTGATCTTTCTCGATCGCCACTGGTTCCCGGCGAGCCAGTTCCACTGGCCACTCGTTCCAGTTCGCCAATTTGTATCGGGAACGCGACTCGTCGAACAACACGAAATCATCGAGCCAGGACTGGTTCTCGCAGCAAACTGTTCGAAACGAGCGCGGGCGTTGCAGGTGGCATGCTTCGAGAAGTTTCGCGCCGCCTCTGCAATCAGCGGCATCTTGCGATAGAAAGACGGACTCGTAGTCCACCGGTCCATCGTGGACACTAGGATCCATGATCCGCGCGCGCTCCGCCCAGCCATGATCGGCCAAGCGCTCCAGGCTGATGAGAAGGGGGTTTCCTGCAAAAGCGGAAGTGGCGGAATCTGGGGAATTCCCATATCCCAGCGGCCCCAGGGGCAGGACCTGCCAAAGGCCTTGTCGCCCTGCGGCTAGAAAGTCGGCGAACTCGTAGGCGGCCGGACCGAAATCTCCGATTCCACCGCGTGCAGGCAGCGAAGTTGGGTGGAGCAGAACGCCTGTAGCGCGGGAAAGGCATGGAATTACATCATATTCGATGGAGCAGGAATAAAACCAGCCGCAGGGATTCCGCGGCTCATCGCACACTACGATTCAGAAGCCCGACGTTCGAAGCCTTCTCCCTGACTCCTCGTCAAGTTCTTCATTTCCTGCTCGTTGACCTTGATCTTCCCTGTCTTCTCCATCTGCTGGCGAAGATTCACGAGAAGAGGCCGAACAGATCTTGCTGTTTGGAGCGCAGGAGAGAATCTCGAATCTGATCTTTCTTGGCCGTGAAATCCTGCTCCGTGGGCTCCTGTTTATCGAGTATCGATAGAACTGCGGCGTTGTTCCCAGTCGTGATCGGCCCGCTGATCTCGCCGGGCTTCAATGTGAATGCCACCGATGCTTGTCCGGTCATGCTCCCAATATCCGGCACCTGCCCATCGGGCAGGACGAAAGTCACTTGTCTTCATTGAGGCACCGAGTTCCTTGGCGGCACGCTTCAGGTCGTGCTCGCTCTTGGCGCGATCGGAAAGCTCCTGAGCTTTCTGGTCAGCAGAATACTGGCGCGCTCGTTCTTGAACTCGTTCTCCACCCGCTGGTGAATCTCTTCGAAACTTGGCGTGGCCGGTGGCCGAATGCCCAGCACCTGGAAAACCACGGCCCCTTGCGAGAGCTGCGCAAGGTCGGGCAGCGTTGCGCTTTACCGCCGGGCCACCAGAACCACATCCGTAGATTCTGAGGTTGCTCTGCCGGCAAGACATCAGTGCGGCCCACAAAATCGGTGTTCACAACGCTCAGGCCCTTCGCGGCAGACCCTTTTATCGAGACCTCCACCGCGCGCTTGCTCGAGCAGTGCATTGCCAGAGTTCTCCATCATGCCGGCCGGCCTTCTGCTGCTTGATCAAAGGCTCGATCTGATCTTTCACTTCGTCGATCGTCTTCAGGTGGGCTTAGTGTTTGTCTTCGGAGCGAATGATGTGGAAGCCGTACGAACTCTTCACGAGATCACTGAGCTGGCCTTTCGTCAGCGAGAACGCGGACTTCTCAAATTCCGGCACGGTGCGGCCCCGTCCAATCCAGCCAAGATATCCCGCCCTGCTTCCCGCTACCCGGGTCCTCGGAATATTTCTCGCCAAGATCCTCGAACTTCGCGCCACTCTTCAGCTGCTTCAAAACATCTTCGGCTTTCTTTGTCATTATTCCTCCACGCCCTTTTCGTCAACCTTGCCATCCGCTCCGGGCGAGGGCGTCTTGATCAGGATGTGACTGACCTTCACTTCCTCTCGAACATCGATGCGACGTGTGCTCGTAGTAATAGGCCCTTACATCCTCGGGCGTCACTTGGATCTGCCCGAGCGCCTTGTTCTTGTCAGATTCATGGATCTTACGCTCCGGGATGGAGTTGTTGTACGAAGCCTTGTTGCGCTCGTAGAACGCCTTCAGTTCCTGGTCGGTGGGATGCAACCCTTTGCGAATGTCGTCCTGCGACAGGACAGCATAGTCAAACTTGACCTTGGTGTTGCTTTCTGAAACTGCTGGCGAATTTCGGCGGGCGATACCGCAGCGCTGCCCGTCACCAGCGTTACCAGCTTTTGCTGCAGGATGTCGTTCTTCACATCCCGTTCGAAGACCTCAACCGTCAGATTGTTTTGCGAAAGCAGTCCTTCGTAGGCTTCCTGACCGATAAAGCTCCGCCCAGGGAAAAGTGTGCTGCCGTAACGGCCGTGTTCCAGCTCATCACGCAAGTCAGCGTCGGTAGCTTTAAGACCCAAGCGGTTGGCCTCAGCCACGATGGCCTTGCCCGCGATCAGCTGCTGGATGGCCTGCGAAGTCGCTTGCGGCATGATCATCGGGAGAAGCTGTTTGCCCATGGCGCCGTACTGGGCGATCTGCTGCTGTGCGAGAGCCCGAGCACGCTCCTGAACTTCGACGGTGGTGATGTCCTGGCCGTCCACTTTAGCGACAACTCCCTGCGACGGCTGGCCCGTCAGTTCGGAGCCCAGCCCACCGGGAATCAGCGTAATCACCATGGCACCACAGAAAACAAGCGGTCCAGGCTCAGAATGATCTTCTTGATCGGACCCGGGGTTTGCAGAAATCGAATCATTGGCTCATTACTCCGGATTTTTCAGAAGGTATTTGTAGATTATAAACTAATGGGGTCATCGCATGGATCAACGAGGCGAGCTGCGCTAAAAGCAGCAACGGCAGCAAGGCTACAGTGGCTCGGAAGTAGGCAGTGGTCACAAATTCGGCCGAAAAACGCCTCTGGAACGTTCTCAATAAAACGTGTTATCAAGCAGCGCGCCCTTTTTTTATGGTCAAAGGCACTTGTTACTGACAAAGTGTTCGCTCGCTGTCTTCATATTTTCCAAAGGGGTTATTGCGGTGAGGAGTTCGGTACCCTGTTGCGGGTGGTTTCCCTGTTCGCGGGGCAGATCGCACTCGCGCAACCTGCACCCACGCCGTTTGCGAAGACATCCAAGTTGCCTCTCGCCGACGGTTGGGCACTGCAATCCTCCGTAGGTCGGACCAGTCCGGGAGAGTGCTTTCAAGCCCGCTTTCCAGACGAAAAACTGGTACCCGGTAACCGTACCGACAACCGTAGTCAGCGCTCTGGTCAAAAACAAAGTCCTGCCCGATCCTTTTTTCGGGATGAATCTGCGCCAGGTTCCCGGGAGTCACCTATCCCATCGGCGCGAACTTTCCAACCTACCGATGCAGCCCGACAGCCCCTATGCCCCCTCGTGGTGGTATCGCCAGACCTTACGCTTCCCCCGAATTCAAGGGCAAAACGATCTGGCTGAACTTTCGCGGCATCAACTACCGAGCCAATATCTGGCTCAACGGGAAACAAATCGCAAAATCTGACGATGTAGCCGGCGCCTGGCGCACCTACGAGTTCAACATCACAGACGCTGCCAAGTTGGGTGCCGAAAATGTGCTGGCCGTGCAGGTTTATGCACCGACCGATACAGACCTCGCCATCACCTTTGTCGACTGGAACCCTGCGCCGCCCGACCAAAACATGGCCTTTGGCGCGAAGTGTATATCCCCACCAGCGGGCCGGTCGCCTCGCTATCCCACCGTCGCGTCTCAAATGTCGACTCGTCGGGCAACGCGCAATTAACGGTGACCGCACTCTCAAGAACCCAACTGGACAGGTTGTGAAGGGCACGCTGAAGGGAAAGATTGAGAGACGTCGAATTCTCTCAAGAGGTCGAGTTGGCTTTCAACGAAAACAAGGACATCGCATTTGAACCCGAAAGATTTTCGCAGCTCAACTTCACCAGCCCTCGTCTCTGGTGGCCGGCCCAGATGGGCAAGCCCTCCCTCTCCCCCTCAGCCTGAGTTCCAGGTCAGCGGCAAGACCTCCGATCATTCGGAGACTCGCTTCGGCATCCGTGAAGTCACCTCCGAACTGAATGAACAAAAGGGTCGCGTCTTTTCCATTAACGGCAAGAAAATCCTGATTCGCGGCGGCGACTATGGTACCCGACATGATGCTCCGCGAAAACTCGCAACGCTTGGCCGACGAGTTCCGCTACGTGAAGGACATGGGCCTGAACACGATCCGTCTGAAGGAAAGCTGGAAACTGAAGAGTTCTTTGATCGCGCCGACCGGAAGGAATTCTCATCATGGCCGGATGGTGCTGCTGCGATCATTGGGAGATTGGGCGAAATGGAAGCCCAAAGACTTCGACATCGCGAAGTCCTCGCTCACCGACCAGATCTACCGGCTGCGCAATCATCCGAGTGTAGTCATGTGGCTCAACGGCAGTGAGCAACCCCCCGCCCCCGGATGTCGAGCAGATGTACCTCGATATCGAAAAACGACTTCGTTTCCCGAACCCGGTTGTTTCCTCCGCCACGGCCAAACCAACCACGGTCACCGCCGACAGCGGCGTGAAGATGATGGGGCCACGAGAATGGTTGCGCCTCCTATTGGCAGGAGACAAGGGCGACAGGCGCCTATCACTGCAACCCGGGCGGGTGCGGCGGTGCGCATGGCTTCAATACGGAGACCAGCCCTGGCCCGGCGGTTCCTCCCATCGAGTATGTCCGCCATGCTGCCCAAGGACCATCTGTGGCCCATGGATGACTGGTGGAATTTTCACGGCGGGGGGCGGCGAGTTCAGAGACATTCACGTCTCACCGACGCGCTGACGGCGCGCTATGGGAAGGCGGACACTCTCGAAGACTACACTCTGAAAGCGCAACTGATGAACTACGAGGGCATCCGCGCCATGTTCGAGGCGTACGGCCGCAACAAGTACACCTCGACGGGCGTGATTCAGTGGATGCTGAATAATGCCTGGCCGTCGATGATCTGGCATTTATACGACTATTACCTGCGTCCTGCTGGCGGATACTTTGGAGCCAAGCGCGCCATGGAAGCGCTGCATCCCATTTATGGATATGACGACCACTCCGTGTGGCTCGTCAGTAGCCAGTACGAAGATGCAAAGGGCCTGAAGCTGATCACGAAAGTCTTCAACCTCGACATGACCGAGGAACTCACCCAAGAAACCGCCGTAGACGCTGCCGCCGACAGCACCAGCAAAGTCCTGACGCTCCCAGAACTCCACAACCCGAGCGCCGTTTACTTCCTCGTGCTCCGACTCCAAGACAGCGGTGGAAAGCTCGTCGGCTCGAATTTCTACTGGCTCTCCACTAAGCCTGAGACCCTCGACTGGGAAAAGTCCAACTGGTACACGACGCCCACGGCATCGTTCGCAGACTACACGGCGCTGAGCCAGTTGCCGAAGGTGAGACTGAAGGTCGCGAGCCGCTCCGAACGCCGGGGAGAGGAAAGCATCACGCATGTCACGCTGGAGAACCCCAGCAAGGCGCTGGCATTCTTCGTGCGACTGAAGGTCAACAAGGGCGCAAAAGGCGAGGAGATTCTCCCCGTGATCTGGCAGGACAATTACGTCTCGCTGCTTCCTGGAGAGAAGCGCGAGATCACCGCGAGCTACCGCAGCAGCGCGCTGGGGGCGGCCAAACCTGTCGTCGAAGTCAGCGGCTGGAACGTGCAGTGAATGCCCACATGGCAGACTACTGCGTTTCGAAGAGAAAACCCTTGCGCTCACCCGGTGGCTTTGTTATTGTTCGGCGACTTTTCGATGATGAAATATGCATGGCTCGCTCCCGATGGAGCAGCCTCCCCCCAAACCCCATCTCCTGAACGGCTGATGGGGTTTTTCGTTGGGCTTCGTAGTTGTAGTTAAGGAGCAGGATGGCCACCGACACCGCCACTCACGCACCGCGTCTCAAGCGCACGCTCACCCTGTGGGATTTGATCCTCTACGGAGTGATCGTCATTCAACCGGTCGCGCCGATGTCCGTGTTCGGCGTGCTGAGCGAGCGCGGTCGCGGTCACGTCGTGACCACCCTTCTGATCGCTATGGTCGCCATGCTGTTTACGGCCTTCAGTTACGGCCGCATGGCCCGTGCCTATCCCAGCGCCGGTTCCGCCTTTACGTACGTCGGCCAGGAAATCAACCCGGCCCTTGGCTATGTCACCGGTTGGAGCATGGTCATGGACTACATGCTCAACCCCATGATCTGCATTATCTGGTGCAGCCAGCAGGCCACCGTCTTCGCTCCGGCAATTCCCTACTGGGGATGGGCGATCTTCTTCGGCGGTATATTCACGTTCCTGAATATCCAGGGAATTAAGACCTCGGCGCGGGTGAACACGTTGCTTGCCGCTGGCATGGGCGCCGTGGTCGCCGTCTTCTTCATGGCGGCAGCGCGCTACATCTTCAGCAACCCGCACGATGGCGCGGCGTTCTTCACGCGTCCCTTTTATGATCCGCAACTTATGGGATTCAAAAGCCGTGCTGGCAGCGACGTCGATCGCAGTGCTCAGTTACATCGGCTTCGACGGTATCTCCACACTTTCCGAAGAGGCCGAGAATCCTCGACGCAACATTCTGCTAGCCACCGTTCTGACGTGCTTCGTCATCGGAATTTTGTCAGCACTCGAAGTGTACGGAGCGCAGCTTTTGTGGCCGGCGAGCCAGCCCTTTCCCAATGTCGACACCGCCTTCACGTTTGTGGCTGGCCGCGCCTGGAAGCCTCTGTTTGCCATTGTCGGATTCACGTTGCTGGTGGCCAACTTCGGCTCCGGCATGGGTGCGCAAATCGGCGCCGCCCGTTTGCTCTACGGCATGGGACGCAGCAAGGCGTTGCCGCAATCTTTCTTCGGGGTGGTCGATCCCAAGCGACGCGTTCCGCGCAACAATGTCTTTTTCGTGGTGACGATTGCGTTGGCGGGCGCGCTGCTAGTGACGGTTGGACTTTTTAGTTATGGTCTGGGCGCTGAGATGCTCAACTTCGGTGCACTGATCGCTTTCATGGGCGTCAACCTGGCAGCCTTCGTTCGGTATTATGTTCGCGAAGGCGGTAAGAGCCCGATCCCGCCCGCAATACTCACGGCGCTTGTGATCGCGCTCGTGCTCTGGCCAAGTTCGAACTGGGTTGTCCTTGCGATCGCGGGTGCGTTGTTAGCGATCTTGGCGTTGATCGCACCACCGCTGGCGGGTTTCACGATTTGCTTCTTTCTCTGGAAAAATCTGAGCTGGAAAGCTTGGCTCGTCGGCGGTATCTGGATGGTGGTAGGAATTGCCTTCGGCGCCATCAAGACCAAGGGATTCCGGGGAGACCTGGTCGACTTCGAACTGCCGCCCGAAGAAGCGTAGGCACTCGTCTTATGGAGCGACGGGCGTCCCGCCCGTCGGCGCGAAGCGCCGCCTAAAGGAGAAACAACATGCGCGCAATTACATCGTTGAGAACGTCATTCCTGGTCCTGGCCCTGTGCCTCCCCATTTTCGCTCAAACTCCAGCCAAGTCCGTTCAGGAACGCCTCGGCTACCCTCCCACCGCTCGCCTGCTTGTGATTCATGCAGACGATTTCGGAATGAACCACTCCGTGAATCGCGCGATTTCTGAAGCGCTTGAAAATCATTGGGTCACATCCGCAAGCATTCTTGTTCCTTGTCCCTGGTTTATCGAAGCGGCGAACTTCGCGAAAGCCCATCCCGACGCCGATCTCGGCATCCACCAGGCTCTCAACAGTGAGTGGACCACGTTTCGCTGGGGACCTGTGACCTCGAACGACAAAGTTCCCAGCCTGCTCGATGCCGATGGTTATCTTCCACTCGACACCCCACAGGTCGCCAAGAACGCGAAGCCTGCCGAAGTCGAAATCGAACTTCGCGCGCAAATCGAGCGCGCGCAAAAAATGGGAGTGCATCTTACCCATCTCGACACCCATATGGCCGCGCTGTTCGGTACGACGGATCTTTACAAGACCTATTTGAAGATGGGACACACTTATAACCTTCCGATTCTTGAAGAATGGGCAGGCACGCATGGACCGCTGGGAGTTACTCCGCCAGCGGAAGAAGTGCTGATCCAAAAAGTTGTTTCAATCGAACCCGGAGTCGCTGCCCAGGATTGGACTGGCGTGGTATGAGAAAGCGCTGACCGCGCTAGGTCCGGGCGTCTATGAAGTGATCGTACATCTCGCTTACGATGACGACGAAATGCGTGGCGCGACCTTCGATCACGCCGACTGGGGTGCAGCCTGGCGCCAGCACGACTTCGACATGGTAAAGAGCGCCGAGTTCCAGAAATTCCTGAAAGACCAGGGATTCATACTGCTCGGGTGGAAGGATCTCGCGAAAGCACTACCGAAGGATTACGGTGCGCAACGATAGTCGCACACGTCAAAAGTCATTAACCACAAAGGACACGAAGGAACACGAAGGGAAGCATCCCGCTGCGTGGTCCAAAGCCTTCGTGAACTCTTAGTGTCCTTTGTGGTTCAAGGTTTTTGCCTTCATTTCGCCGGATACTGATACGCATACCCGGGTGCCTCATTTGCCGAGACATGCCGCGTGTTGTATTCGAGGAGATAGTCCATGTGTTCCCGGTCCAGCGGATAAGCGTTCTCCGGATACGGATAGCCTCGCATCGACTTGAACGGCAATGGTTCCACAGTGAACCCGTCGGCTGCGTAGAAGTCCATATCCTTCTCGTAGCCATTCACCAGGAAGAAGTAATCTCGAGTCCAGTTGGAAGGCAGCAACGGAAGTCTCGTCGGATCAAATTCCAAAGCGATCTCGTCACCCGTGCCGAATACCACGTAGCGGTCGTCGAAGGAGGTCAGCAACGGCAGCACATCGCCGTAGCGGGTGTAAGCTCCCGCCTGCCGGGCGAAGGGCCCGGTCGGGCTCACTTCTTCGTAGACGTACTTCACATTGCCGGGCGGACGATCTTCGATCTGCCGGGGATGTCCATAGAAATCCAGATTCGCGCTTGCCAACGGAACCTGCGCCAGACGCACCTTCCCATTCTGCGGACTCCGATCAATCAGAATGCTGTCCCAGTAAACCTGCAGGTTGGTACGGACGCGGATGCGCCGCGTACCGGCTGGCAACTTCCCCGTGAGGTCGGGAGTCATGGTCCGAGGCCCGCCCGCCGGGAATCCCATATCGTCGACCACGCGTACCCATTTTCCGCGAGGGTCGAGAGCCTCCACGTAAGGCGCGATTGCTTCGATTTTGGCCTGATGAGCCGCGTACACGCTGGTGGCCGTGAAGTATTCCGTCTCCCCGTGCATCAACAGGACGAGAGGGCCACCGTGGTACGGTTCACCTAGATCGAGTTCCAGCGTGTGCATTTTGGTAAAGCCGTGGAACGCAAGCAACTGAAAGTCCCCAAAGAACCGATGCGCCCGTAACTCTGGCAACAGATCGTGCCCGTGTTCATCCCACGCTCCCGCCGGCAACTGCGCGGCGCGGCTTTGAATTACACGAAACTTCGGAAACGGCGGATTGCTCGCGAAGTACTCGTTTGGATAGACATCGAAATCTCGCGGATGATCTACCGCCACTACCTTCACCTCATCGAGATAGACGGCCTCCTCCATCGGCTCCATGAGACGGAAACTCAGCTTGCCGCCTTTCATATGAATCGTGCTGCGATCGACTTTGATGTATTCAGCAGGACGCGGCACGTTCCGCTCACCGGGGCCAACCCAGTGGCCCACGACTCCCGCGCCAATCATGTCGCCAACAAGTTCGTAGTGGTGTCCGTCCCACACAAACAATGTCGGACACGAACTTCCCCTCCGGTCGAGCTCGAGGTAAGGCTGCTCCCGGTTGGCGGCCACTTCGATCTCATCCTGCAATACGCCGGTGGGCCACAGCATGCGCACCACGTCGGCCTGCTTCGCTTGCCCGAGGCCAACAACGATGTCAGTCGAGTTTTGTCCTAAATATCCGGACGAACCATAGATCTCAAACTTCTGCCGGTTGGCTCCCGCGAAAACCTCCACCTTGGTGCCGATGGCGGACTTATTGTCGTTCAGTCCCCTCAGAGCGAGCCGCAGCCAGTTGTTCTTGTTGCCACCCTCGTTTCGTAGCAAGACTGCTGGGCCATGATTTTGAGTTATTAGCAGGTCAGTCGCGCCGTCGCCGTCGTAATCGCCAGTGATGACCGCACGCGGGTTCTTCAGAGCGATTTTGTCGAGTCCCACCTCGTTGGTGACATCCTTGAAGCCATCAGGACCGAGGTTGCGGAAGAGCCGCACTTCTCCCTTGCCATCTTTGGTTTCGCCGACTGCCACCAGGTCGACCCAGCCATCGTTGTCGTAGTCGAAGGCAGCCACGCCGAAAGCGCGCGCTAAATCTGTCTGAGGCAGGGGGGCGACGTCGAAACCCTTACCGTGGCCGTTCTGCAGAAGCGTTATGCCAGACGGCCCCCAGGTTGTGACAGCTAAATCCATCCAGCCATCGTGGTTGAAGTCGAGGACTGCCACGCCTAGGGTGGCGCCCAAATCCCCCTTCGGCCAAGGCTGGCGCGGCGGGAACTTGCCTTCGCGTGGATTTTCGAAGATCGTGGGCCTCAATTTGCCAGTAGTGACCAGATCGATCGCTCGGTCGTTGTTGTAATCCGTCCCGATTGAACTGAATGTCGGCTCCTCGCCCGTCAAGCCGATCGACTCCGCCACGTCCGTAAAAGTGCCATCGCCATTGTTGCGCCACATCGAGTTCGGATATCGGGTGGACGAGAAGAGCAAACCAGGTTGATCACCAAAGCGAACCGCTTCTGGAGTATTCGCGATTCGCGTAACGTACAGATCCAAGTCCCCATCATGATCGAAGTCAACGAAGGTCGCGCCCAAATTGAACCCGCCCGGGGAAGTGCTAGCGTTTTGAATCCCACTCCCCATCGGCAGGTTTTTATTTGAGATTCCAGCAGCCGCTGTGACGTCCTGAAAAGTGCCGTCCTTCTTGTTGTGGAAGAGCGATACTGCCCCTGCAAAGTTCACCACTAGATCTGTTGCCCCGTCGTTGTCGTAGTCGCCCGCGGTGCATCCTATCGCGTGCTGAGAGGAATCCAGTCCCGCTTTCTTGGTCACATCCTCAAACTTGCCGCCACCGACGTTGTGATACAGAGCGATTCCGCCACTCGGACCGCCATCCGCGAGAAAGACGTCGGGCTTCCCATCACCATCGAAATCGAGGAAACATGCGCCCGAACCAAGCAGCGTCGCTAACTCCTTCGCCTTTCCTGTCGGCTTACCAATCAGTCCCGCCTCTGCCGTCACATCCACGAACTTCACCGGAATCGCCGCCAGCACTTTCTCGACCGCTCCAGCCGACTCCTCCGCGCGCGAATATTGTCCCTGTTCGCCGTAAGTCAGGCTCATCGGCGAGCCCAGCTTGTTGTCCTTGATGTACTGAAATTTTTTCAGATGCTCGCGCGCATGCTCCGGATCGCCCGACTGCTGGTAGGCGCGCGACAGCCCGAACTCCGCCGACGCGTGCAGGGGATTCAATTGCAATGCATGCTGAAACGCCTCGATCGCCGCCGGGTATTGCTTACCCTGCGCAAACACGGTGGCCAGGAAATACCATGTATCGGCATCACTCGGATCGATCTCCGTTACGTGCTTGAATGCCTCAATCGCCTTATCCGTGTCGCTCGAGTTTTTGTAAAACAGTCCCAGGTTGTACCAGGCATGCGCATCCTTCGGATCCTGTTTCACCACGTCTTCCAGGATCGCCTTGGCCTCGTCGACACGCTGCAGGTTGAGCAGAGCCACGCCGCGATTCACCCGCGCAGTTGCCAGTTTCGGGTCCTGCGCGCTGGCCGCTTCAAACGATTTGAGCGCCTTCTCGAACAGCTGCTGGTTCATGTAAGCGACGCCAATATTGTTCAGCCGCGCCGCCTCGCTCGCTTTGGCTGTGCTATCAGCATCCGAGGCACGATAAGGCTCATGCGCAAACCAGGCCACGGTCACCACCACCACCACGGCGAGCAGAGCGATACGAATCGATCTCATGATCGGAATAGGCTCCTGGATAACCAATATGAGCAGTCTGGAATGCAAGAAGTTTACCTGAAGAGACGAAGCTGAGTACGTCCGGGAAAGCCATCAATCTTCAATCTGTCATCCCGACCGGCGGAGCGGAGGGACTTTGCGTTTCAGATCGCCCCCGAAAATGTCGTGCCCAGAAGTGGGCAGGGACAAAGGCAGTGGAGGAAAATGAGCCGAAGACAGAAGCTCCCTCCACTACGGTCGGGATGACAATGTTAAGAAAGTTTGCAGAAGGCTGCCCACTAGCGCTTGTCCCGCCTCACGTTCCCGGCACTTCCGGGAACTGGCGAACTTTTGCCTGTATGGCTGCGTTGTGTTCACACCCTTCCCCTCTTCGAACGTGACAGTCTGATCGGCTGCAATCGCAGACGCCTTGTCCACCTGTCCGCTCGGCCACTGCACCTCGACGGAATCTGCCTTCGTCGCGCTCCCCATACCAAACGTCAGCACCAGTTCGCTCTGCGAAAGATAACTCGATCCGCTGCGTAGCATCTGCCACCGTTTCTCGCCGCCGGAAGTCACCCGCACCACAGCCCCAATCCCATCCCGATTTGATCTCGCTCCAACGAGTTTCACGCGCAGACTGTGATTCCTGCCGCCTTCGTTGTGAAACAACCACGCCCGGCTGCCGTTGGTCGTAAGCAGCACGTCGAGCGCGCCGTCGTTGTCAATGTCTGCATAGGCAGCCCCGCGGCCTACTTTCGGACCAGCGAAAGCCGCGCCCATCTGTTCCGTCACTTCCTTGAACTTCCCGCCGCCCAGGTTTCGAAACAAGTGGGGAGGCTCTGCGTAAGACACACGCTTTTGTACGCGCTCGATCTCATTTTCGATATGCCCATCTGCTATCAGGATGTCGGGCCAGCCATCGTTGTCGTAGTCGAAGAAGAAACATCCGAATCCCAGCGTCACCAGAGTATTGCGCCCCACCTCCGAACGAGGCGCTTCATCCACGAAACAGGCCGTTACCCTCGTTGTGGTAGAGCGAAATCATCTGATTCGCAAAGTTGGTGATCATCAGGCTCGGCCGTCCGGAGCGGTCGTAGTCGCCGGCATCTACACCCATGCCAGCGCGCGCCACGCCATCTTCGCTGAACGCGATCCCCGCAGAAACCGCTTTCTCTTCGAACGTCCCGTTCTGCTTGTTGAGATAGAGCTTGTTCGGCTGGGTGTCATTGGCGAGCAAAATGTCGGGCCAGCCATCCTGGTTGTAATCCAGGATGGCAACGCCCAAGCTCTTGGAAGTTGGATCGCTCAAGCCGGATTTCTGCGTCGCATCTTCAAACTTGCCATTGCCAAGGTTGTGCCATACGCGAGCCGATGTCCCTTTGTAGGATTCTGGCGTGCAGTACGACTTGTGCGCCCCGTCGAGCGTGCAGTAGATATCGGTCTTCTCGGACCATTGCACGTAGTTCGCGACGATCAGATCGAGTTTGCCGTCCCGGTCGTAGTCGACCCATGCCGCGCTGGTGGAAAATTCATTCGGACCCCACATCCCCGCAGACTTGGTGACGTCGGTAAACGTCCCGTTGCCATTGTTGTGGAAGAGATGGCTTTGCCCCAGACGCTGTAATAAACAGATCGTCGTGTCCATCATTATCGTAATCGCCGACCGCCACTCCCAGCCCAAACATGGAGATCGCCAAACCTGTCTTGCGGGTCACATCGGTGAAAGTCCCGTCGTGGTTGTTGTGATAGAGCTTCAAAGTTGACGCGTCCTTTGCGTGTCCCGGCCAGTCTTCTCCATTCACGAGCACGATATCGGGATAGCCGTCGTTGTCGTAGTCGATGAAGGCGCATCCCGGTCCCATCGTCTCCGGCAGCCACTTCTTCCCAAAGGCAGCGTTGTTGTGGACGAATTGGATCCCCGCCTTTGCAGTGATATCGCGAAACTGGATGTTCTGGGCCGAAGCTCTGCAAGCACCGTGAAGGCGAAGGTCAGGATGAGGGCAAATCGCAAACTGTTCTTATCCATGAGTTGTGGATACCGTTAGCGGGAACCACCCGCAACCGTGCGTCGCACCCCCTGGGCCGGACGTGCAGCCGTCTTGGTCTGCGGACTTGCCAACGGCACCGAGACGTGCTCGTGCACCGCTTGCCGTTCGTTGTTGTCTTCCGGATGCTGTTGCCGGTAGCTGCCCGTGATAGTTTGCGCCGACTCGTCTGCCTTGAACCGCAAGTAGCGCGCCTGATGTTCCTTGGCCATCTTCTCGTCGCCCAGCCCGTTGTAGCAGAGCATCAGGTTGTAGTGCGCCTGCAGATCCTCGGGATCAATCGCAGAGTACCGATTCCAGCACCTTCACCGCGTCCGCGTATTGACGCTTAAGAAACAAAATGCGTCCCAGATCGTTCAGCGCCACGCGATCCCGCGGATACTGGGCAACCACCTTGCGCAGATGCTCGGCCGCCTCATCGTATTTGCCGTCTGCTCGCAGCACCTTCGCATAGAAGAAATGTGCGCGGGCCAGATCCGGACTCAGCGCCAGCGCCTTCTCCAGCACGATGCGCGCACGATCCATGTCGCCTTCCTGCACTGCCGACCGCCCGATATTGACCCAGCCGTCCGGATTCTTCGGATCGATCTCCGTGACCTTCTGGAACGCCAGCTGCGCCGCCTTCGTGTCGCCCTGCAGAAACAATCCGATGCCGTAATCGTTCCAGCGCTGCCAGTCTTCACCTTTCAGATCAACTTTCGGTGGAGCTGCGAGGCTCCACGGGCAGCGACCTGCAGACTCACTTCGTCCTCCGCGATAGCAACGATCGGGAGATCGGGAATCTTCTGCTCTTTCGCGGACACTCCGGTCAGTGGTGCATCGAGCGTAAATTTGCGATCGTCGTACCCGGGCGTGACCAGCTCCGGATGGGCAGCATCCGGCTGTCCCGCAAATGAAAACTGCGTATCCCCACCAGGCGAACTTTCGATAACACAACCGTGCATGCAATGTGATCTTGTTCCCGGCGTTTTCCGGAATGTGCACGCGATAGTGCACGGTATCTGCCGCTCCCGGTGGAATCAGGCGCACATACACCACGGCACGAGTCGCCCACGCGTTTCGCTTGTTAATTGGATTTCCGTGCGCGTCTACCTGCAGCGAGCGATAGAAGTGGGCGCCTTTCTCCACCGGACCTTTGCCATCATCTTCGGCCTTCCCACTCCAGAAAACAGTCTGGCCCTTGTCATCCGTTCCCTTCAGCTCAAGCCAGGTGTCATAGGCGTCGACCGTCCCGCCCGGGAAGAAGTGTCCGATCTTTTTGGTACGGACGACGACATCCACGCGTACTGTGTCGCCTCGGCGCACCACCGGTTGAACGCGATTCAAGGGCGCAGTAACGGGCGCAACTTCTCCCACAGGTCCCGGCGTGACTTTTAGCTCGGCTTCTTCTCCGACCGCAAACGTCGTCGACAACTCGGTTTGCGCCCACCGTGCCCGGCTTGCTTTCCGCCTGTGCCGGAGAGAGCGCAAAGATATCGACACTGAGAATTCCACTCTTCAGGAAATCCAGCGTAGCCTTCAGTTGTTCAGCATCGTCGTTGGCGACGGGTAATGCCGTGTTCGCCGCCGGAAACCGATGCGAATGCACGTTCCCATCGATGTTTCCCATGTCTTTCGAAGGAGTCAACGGCATGTGGCAATCGGCACACCCCTGCGGCTTTTTCGGGTAGTAGAACGAGCGCGCACCCTGGCCCGACACGCCGCTTGCCTGCCAGTTGTCGTACTCGTTGAATCCGCGGAACCAGCGGTAACTGTTCACCGGCACGTCCAAATGGACTTTGTGGCATGACGAACAGAACTCCGCCGTCTGCGTCCTCATGAACGGCTTCAGGAATGCGCGCCGGTGCGGCTCCGGATTCAGCTTGACTAGAAAGTCGTGCATGTATCGCACAACAGGATTCTTGCTGGCCGCCAGTTCATGGAGTTCGGGATACTCCAGGTAAAAGTCGCCCTGCCCCATCGTGCTTTTCACGGCGGCGATGGAGTGGCACATCATGCAGCCGAGCCCGGCCTGTGCCGGCGGCGTGTGCACGATCTCCTTGATGGGCGTATCCATCAGGCCCGCGTAGAGCACCGCCGGATCGTGACATCCGCCGCACCATTTCGACGGCTTGGTGCCGATCGTGTCCTGCATGTATTCAATGCTCTTGCGATACCACTGATTGTTGAACGATGAGAAGTGGTGCACCGAGCTGTACCACTGGTTGTAGATGTCTTCATGGCAGCGCTTGCACGAATCCGATTCCATGAAAAACTTGCTCGGGAATTTTCCGTTGTCCATACACCTGCGCCGAACTCGGGAAGAATGGTCCTTGCGGTCCGTCTCCCTCGTGTTCCATGCTCAACGGCGGCATCTCGGGATTTTCGATTCGCGCCCGATTGGCCCAGCGGGCCTCGCGCGTATACCTCAATCCAGCACCGATCACAGTCAGAACAACCAAGCAAACCGCGACTCGAACCACGGACATGCCGTTGGCCGAACCGAACCATCCACGTCGGCCAGCAGCTTCGGCGATCAACAACGCCAAGGCAGTCACGCATACCACTATGTGCGTGTACATCCAGTTCCACTCGGATCGAGGAGTGCCCGTATGAATCAGCCACAACCCCACTCCAGCGCCTACGAGAAACAGAGACCATCCCGCCCATGCCAACCAGGTCCCATCCCGCAGAAGACGCTTCAGTAGCGGTAGAACCAAAATCGTGGCGAGAATTCCGCCGGTAGCATGCAGTAGAACGATCACGGCATACGTTACGTTTTGCTGCGGAAATCCGTAGAGATAGACGGCAGAGCTCGTCAGTAACGCGACGAGAGCAAGGAGCAGTTTTTGTCCGATGGAGTTCTGCGCGGCCATGCTGGAGCTCAACCCGGGAATTCGCCTGTTCCGCCCACAACGTAACAGAGGTAAAGCGATGATCCGAGAGTGTAATGCGGCGATTCGGGAGGGGTAATAGTATAAAAAGACTATCTCCCTCAACTGCGGACGCGACCTGTCCTATTTGATTGGCGGCTCTCGGAAGCCCCCGCATTCTCTTTCCACCTCAGCCGCTACCGCGAGAACCAGTTCCTCCTCCCACGGCCGACCCACGATCTGCACAGCAATCGGCAAGCCTTCCGGCGACTGCCCAACGGGCACAACTGCACCCGGATTTCCCAGAAGATTGAACCACTCGGTGTAGCTCCATGCATCCAGGTACTTCACGGTTTTGCCGTCAACTTTCCAGACGCGCTCTCCATGTCGAAACGCAGGTATCGCCGCCGCCGGGCACAGCAGGATCGGCACGACCTGCATCTGCGCCAGAACCTGATTGCGCAGTTCGTCGCGCAGCAACCACGTGTACAACAAGGTATGCCCTGTGTGGGCGGGTTCAGAGGCGACCCAGTTCAGAAACTCCCTCAGAATCGGCGAGAGTTCCGGCTCGTGCCCCTTGGTCAGCGGACCCAGGATCATGCCTCCAGCCGTTCCGAAGAACTTCCACCACAGGTCTCTCGCCTGTTCGAGTCCCTCCGGACGAAAGGGGACGACCTGTAAACCAGCACGCGTCAACCCTTCCGCTGCAGTTCGCACCGCGGCGCGCGTCTCTGGAGTCACGGGCGTTCGTCCATCATCCTCGAAGTAGCCAATGCGAATCTGTTTCAATTCTTCCGGCTGGATCTTCCGCAGAGGCACCGGCGCCGATAAGGGATCGCCGTCATCCGGCCCTGCCATGACCTCAAACAAGGTCTGCAGGTCCCCCACCGTACGCGCCATCGGACCAACCACGCCGAGCAGCGCGAACGGCCCAGCCGAGACCGGGAAGTGCCCCGTCGAAGGAATGCGGCCGGGGGTAGGTTTCAGGCCGCAGATACCACTGAAGTGTGCGGGCACCCGGATCGAACCGCCACCGTCACTCCCCACGCCGCCTGCCGAGCAACCCGCCGCGATGGCTGCCGCCTCTCCGCCGCTCGACCCACCTGTTGTTCGGGCAACATCCCACGGGTTATTAGTGCGTCCATAAAGGAGATTGTCCGTCTCCCATGCCATGAGAAGTTCTGGCGTATTCGTAACGCCAAGAACAATCGCCCCGGCAGCCTTCAACCGCGATACCAAGACGGCATCCTTGGCCGCGACGTGACCAGCACGCAACTTCGTTCCCGATTCGCAACGAAGTCCAGCAACATCGAGGGAACTTTTGATGCTGATGGGGACTCCGTGCAACGGACCCTTGAAATCGCCGCGCACCGCTGCCGCCTCCAAAGCTTGCGCTTCGCGTCGCGCGCGAACATCGTCTACCTGCACAAAGGCATTTAATTGAGGGTTGAGATTCGCGATCCTGTCCAGGTGAGCGCCCACTAGTTCAACAGGAGAAATCTTTTTCTGTCGGACTTGGTCTGCCATGGACACGGCAGAAAGAAAGCTCAACTCGCTCATGCGGTGGCCTCACCTCCGTCAGAAACCGCGAGTCTAGCACGCAAGAAAGAACGAAGAGCACTCAGGGAAGGACGCAGGGGAAGCAACAAGTGATCCGCTGGCAGCTCACTTGGCGTCGTGGTTCACAGAAATCCTCATAGTCAGCCAGGGAGATTTTAAAGAGCGCGTCTTCGGGCGCACCGCAAGTCGTGGACGGCATGGCTTTAGCTTTTCGCCCCACGCCCATCCTGTCCACATCTGGTTGCTGGGACTAGACCACGCGTCTAGACAACCCATCCGACGACCCTGCATCGGCACGATCGCCCGTCAGCGCGTCACACTCCACAGAGTGCACATGGACGCTCATCCACCGGTTCGCTTCGTAATGTCCTTTGAGGTGCAGCTTCAAGTAGTTGTCCGTCAATGCCTCAGTCGTCTCGCGTGTGTTGGTCTCATCGTAACCAGGGTGATCTCCGGCGCTCGCCCGAAGCGTAATTGCCTCCACCGTCCTTCCAATAAACGCCCGCATGAACGCCAGTTTCTTTTGAGCGGCCAATTCTCGGAGCACCCGGTTCCGTTCGCGGGCTACATGCACTGGGACATGTCTTGCCATTTCGGCCGCTGGTGTACCCGGCCGGGCCGAGTAAGTGAAGACATGTAGATAGGTGAGGGGGAGGCCCTCGACCATCCGCCGTGTTTCTTCGAACTCACTATCCGTTTCGCCGGGAAAACCCACCATCACATCGGCGCCGATTGCAGCCGCAGGCATGGCCGCGCGAATCTTCTCAATCTTCTCGCGATAGTGCCACGGACGATACTTGCGGTGCATGCGCCGAAGAACCGCATCACTTCCCGATTGCATGGGGACATGGGCATGCTTCGCAATGCGTGGAGAGTTGGCAACCAGAGAAATTAGTTCGTCGCTCCAGTCCATCGGTTCGACCGAACTGATGCGCAGCTTCTCGAGGCTTGTGCGTTCCAAAATCGCGCGGATTAAGGTCGTCAGTCGCCAGTCGTCAGTCGCCAACAAGTGCGCCTCATCATCCATCCTGACGACTGAAGACTGATGACTGGCGACTGGAAAGTCCCTTCCCCAGCGCCCCAGATTGATTCCGGAAATGACCAGCTCCCGATAGCCCGTCGCCACTAAGGTGTTCACTTCTCGCAGAACTTCTTCCAGCTTCAACGACCGGCTTTGCCCTCGTACATAAGGAATCACGCAGAACGAACAACGGTTGTCGCATCCGTCCTGCACCTTGAGATTGGGACGGGTTCGCTCGTTGGCGGCATCGAAGACTGGGGCTGCGAGCAGTTCAGTGTGCGCGAAGATATCAGACACGAAAACCGAGTTCTCAGTTCTCAGTTCTCGGTTCTCGGTTAGGGCCGAAAGCGGGAGGAATGCACGATCCCTTGAGCGCAACTCTCCGTAATCGCCTGCAAGAGCATTCGTATCGTGGAAGCCCTGCCGAAACTGTGACACCGCAAGCTCCGCCAGGCGATGCTTGTGGGAGTTGCCCACAACCTGCGTAACTCCCGGCAGTGACGCCAGTTCTTCAGGGGAACGTTGTGCGTAGCAGCCCGTAATGACGATCCGGGCAAGTGGATTCTCGCGGTGAACCCGGCGGATAGCCGCACGGGCGTCCTGGTCCGCAGCAGCCGTGACGGTGCACGTATTGAGGACGACGATTTCTGCGTCCGCAGGTGCTGAAGCGCGCGCCAAGCCACGCTCTTGGAATTGCCGTTCAATGGCAGCGCCATCCGCCTGGGTCGCGCGGCAACCAAAATTTTGTACGTAAAAACTTGCCACCGTAATATAGTAGCAGCGCACCCCGGCTCAAGCAGAACTGGCGAATCGCGCACCCCATGTGGGTGCGCCGTTATTTCCTGTGGATGCCCCGCCAAAGCGGTCTTCCATTTTTTCTTCAATTTTGAGGTTGTTTCAAAATGAAGCGGCGCGTGCTGTTAGTGGACGATGACGCGACGGTACTTTTGACCCTGAAGGCGGTCCTGGAACTGAACCGCTTCGACGTCGACTCTGCCACGTCGGCAGCAGAGGCGGGCCATAAACTACAATCGCGGGAATACGACATCGTGATCACCGATGTTCGTATGGAAACTGAGGACGCTGGGTTCGAGGTCCTGCGCATCGCGCACGCACAGCGTTACCATCCTGCCACGGCGATTTTAACCGCCTATCCGCCGCAGGACGAACGCTGGAGACAGGAACCAGTGGAATCGTTCCTGGTCAAGCCGATTGCGACTCGACAGTTGGTACAGCAATTGGAGACTCTGCTGGCGCGGCACGCCAATGCAGAAGAACCGCGCCCCGGCGAGAACGCGCTCTAATCCAATTCTCTGAAAAAGACGCGGAACTCCCAGCGCTTGCCTGGAAATCTTCTCATGCCCGTGATCACGCCCCGAACGTTTCCGCGGGTATTTTCCGAAAACGTACAGACCCTTGGACTCAGGCCGTCGCGGCTTGCTGTCGCTTCTGCTGGAAGCATTCACGACAGAAGACCGGCCTTCCCTGTGTCGGCTTGAAGGGAACAGTGGTCTCTTTGCCGCACTGCGAACAAGTGGTGCGGGTTTCCGTTTTGTTGGGCACCTGCCCCGGCGTGGGTGCACCCAGTACGGAAACTCGTTTCGCCTTACATACCTTGCAGCGCTTTGGTTCGTTCTTAAACTGCTTGTCGTGGAAGAACAACTGTTCGCCTGCGGTAAAAATAAAGTCGGAGCCGCAGTCGATACACTTCAGTATCTTGTCCTGGAATTCCATCCCTCACCCCATTCCCCGCCCGCCTCCCGTTCGCTTAAGAAAGCAGGAGCTTTCCGTACGCGCGAGTGCGCTCAGAGTCGTTACGCACCCCCCCTCGAACATTTACCCTGGATTCGGCCCACTTGCGGGTCACGCAAGTCACTGCTCAGAAGGAAACGCTGGTCATGGACCTTGGAGGAAGTCCAGCGCTTCCGAATGCGAGACGCGGGGAAAAGGAATGGGTCGCCGCCCCCACGGCAGCGACCCATCGGTTGTCAGTCCTGCTCCTTGCGAGCTTTTTTGCGACTACGTTTCTGTGCCAATGCTTCTTTGACACGTTTTTTTTCGCCGGGCTTCAGGTAAAAGGAGTGGCGCTTAACCTCCTTGATCACGTCTTCCTGTTGCACCTTGCGCTTGAAACGTCGCAGCGCATTTTCGAGGGATTCACCCTCTTGAATCCTGACTTCCGCCAAACTAACTACACCCCCAAACTCGTCCCGTTGGACCCGATAGTTATTGCAACATTCTGGAGGCAAGTCAAGGGGGATTGTCAAAGTTTTGCCACACACGATTGCACTCGGCGCTTAGTGGATATCAACGCCATCCTCCATATGAATTAGAAAGTCAGGGCGTATTCATTAGAAGATTAACCGCAACGCAAGCTGAACCTGACGGGGAGCATACGCCCGAGTGACTGCCGACAGGTTGGCAGGCCTCCGATAGTACGCAGGAAAGTGATTGATTCCAATGGTCTTGTCAATCTGCGTAGAGTCGGTTGCTGTGCTCGTGAAACCGTCGTCGGTGATTTGCACACGCCTGTTATCGCGGTTTAACGCATTGAAAGCTTCCGCAACTAACTCGAGTTTTGATGCGAGTTTTCACATAGAGACGCCGTGTGAGTCGCAAATCGGTCGTAGCATAGTCCGGACCAAGAAACGCATTTCGCCCGTAGCCGGGCAAGCGATCATTCGAGGTATTGCCATCCTGATTCGGGTCGCCGAAGACACGAGCATCTACAGGCCGGCCACTGCCAATCGTCAGAACTCCGGACAACTTCCAATCATTGAAGAGGCGCCCGAGTAAGGCGTGCTCGCGCCCGAACGGCTGCGGCTCTCCGATCCAAGATAGCGCCAGACGATGCCGTTGATCTGTAACGCTCGGTCCACGCTCCGAGTTCGTAGGAGTAGGAATTTTGCACCGTCACGGGACGGCCAGCCACGAGTGCGTCTTGTCCGTCGTCGGTAGCGTGAGCGAACGTGTAAGCGAGCCGGAAGTAAAGGCCGTCGGTCATGCGACGACGAATCGAAAGCGTGGCACCGTGGTACACGCTCGAAGCGGCGCTCTCAAACTGGTTGATGGCGCCGAGTGCGGTATTCGGGCGAGCCAGAGGATTGATACAAGGTAGGAAGGGGCACGTCATCGACCGGGTCATCTGCCAGGTGGAAAACGATGGGACTTCGTAGGTGCCGAGGAAGTTGGTGCCCGTTTCGTCGTACACCGGATAAGTAACCTCGGTTGGTGCGGGCAGGTTGATGTCGCGAGCCCGGATCAGGTTCTGCCCGTGCACATACATGGAGGAGATTCCAGCAGCAAATCGATTGGCAATCTCGCGTTCGAGGTTCAGGCTGGCCTGGTGGACCCTTGGTGTGCGGAAATTCGGAGCAAACGACGCAACGTCAGCGCTGAGTCGGTCAGCTACTTTCGCCGGTGGCGCGCAGAAGTCGGCTCGCCCGCAACCAGAGCACCAGCAAGGGCGCGCAGGACAGGAGGGACTGGCATGACTACTGGCATGACTGAAGACGGCAGAACGCTCCAACGAGTCTCACCTTGCATGAGCCATCGTGCGCAAGGCGCACATTCGCTCAGGCGACGGATTGTCAGTTATTCACGTTCCCCTGGGGTAACCCCAGAGAGGCTCAACCGAGCCCGAAAGCTCGCTCCAAGCCAGGCTTGGAGCGCTCCGCCGATGCCGCACATAGTAACAGCGTCGCGCATCGCAATGAACCCGTTCGTGTTCTAATACGACCGGATCAATATCAACTCTTGTGTCGGGAGGCTTGCATTCATGAGACGGATGCTTGCAATCTTTGTGCTTTGCGTCGTTTGCGTGTTCGGAAATTCGGCAAGTTTGCAGGCCGCGGACAAGCCCGAACGCCAAGTGGCCATCACCATCGACGACCTACCCGCCGGAGCCGCCAATTCGCTGCCTGCAGCCACGATCACCGAGATGACGACGAAGCTCCTGGGTACGCTGCGAGACCAAAAGATCCCCGTGGTCGGATTCGTCAACGAGAAGAAGCTATACAAAGTCGGCGAGGTCGACCAGCGCATCCAGGCTCTGCGGATGTGGCTCGACTATGGATTTGAACTCGGCAATCACACTTTCAGCCACGCATCCCTGAACCGTGTGGGACTGCAGGCTTGGGAAGACGAAGTCGTGCAGGGTGAGAGCGTCACGCGACTGCTCCTCGACGAACACAAGATGAAGCTGCGCTATTTCCGCCACCCCTACCTCGACACTGGGCGAGATCTGGAAACGCGCCGTCACGCCGAAGCGTTCCTGGTAGGCCGGGGTTATCGGATCGCGCCCGTAACCCTCGATGCCTGGGACTGGATGTATGCCGGCGTCTACGACGATGCCAAAAAGCGCGGCGACTCCGCTCTGCAGGAGGAACTCGCCAAGAGCTATCTTTCCTATAGCGATCAGGTATTCGAATACTCTGAAAAGCTTTCCAGGCAGATCGTCGGTTACGAACCCAAGCAGATCCTGCTGCTGCACGCGAATCAACTCGAAGCCGACCACATCGGAGAGTTGCTCGACGTGATGCGCAAACGAGGCTATCGCTTCATCACCCTTGAAGACGCGCTCGGTGATCAGGCCTACAGCTTGCCCGACACTTACGTGGGGGAAGAAGGCACCGGCTGGCTCGACCATTGGGCCATTGCGCAGGGGAAGCCGCCACAAGGCGCTCCAGTCTTCCCGCAGTGGGTCATCGATCGTGCAAAACCACTGCGGCAGCCGCAGCCATAAGAACCGTAGGCCTCCCAAGAAACCTCCGCGGGAAAATCGCAAGAAGCTTACCGAGTTCTCGGGCGTGGCTTATCTGAAAGAACTCTTCAACGGGAGAAGACCACTCCGTGGGGCAGGCCCGATCCCCTCCAGCCGTGTGGCCACTCGCGTTCCTCGAAGTTGAAGCCCGCCTTTCCGTCCCCGTCATGGAAAGTGTCGTCCATCGCGAGGGCGCCGGTCGCCTGGTCCAACTTCACCATGAAAAGGCGGGGCTCTCTACCCGTCACTACCACCCGCTGTGTCTTGGCGTCCCATCCCGTCCAATGCGGCTTGTAGGTATCACTGAATTTCAAGCGCGACACCTCCACCGGCTTCGCCCCATTCGTGATATCAAGCACGATCAAACTGTGCGCTGCGGGCACGCTCTGAATCAGGTAATGCCCCACGATGGTGGGAACCCCGCACCAGTTGCCCGGAAAGGTGTACACCAGTTGCGATTTGGGCTCGTCGGTCTTGACGCCGGTGATGCGCTCGATCCCGCAGCCGAGGGTTTGCACAAAGATCGATCCATCCGGGCCAAGACGTGGCTCCTCCGGACTCATGTGGCCATAGCGATTTTCCCCGGCATCGAAGTATGCCGTCTTCAGCAACTTGAGATCGGACAGGCGCCAAACCTGATAGGTCACGCCGCGAAGGATATCGTCCGGGTGCATCGAAGAGTTCGTGGAGACAACGCGATCCAGTTCCGGCAGGATCACCAGCCCGTACGGTGTAAGCAGGGTATCGGGGAACGCCGGGTCTGCATTGCTGCTGGAGCGAATTACCTTGCCCTGATCGTCAATCTCCACCAGACCGCCGCTCGTGCCCATGCCTGCTTCGTTCTGTCCATGATGCGCGTGCTGAAAAGTGGCGAGCACGTGCCCGTTGGGTAACCGCAGAAAGGAGTGCGGGTGCATGTAGCCGGCCATGTCGGTGAACGACGTCTCGACCTTCGGGTGCAGCGGGTCGCGCAGATCAAAGATGAAGGTGCGTCCCGCATCATGATCGTTGGCAAAGAGCATCCCGCTGGCAGGCATCGTGTATTCCGTGTGATGTACGTACATCGTTGGCTGATCGGTCGCGACGGTCGTCACAAGATGTCCATAAGACTGAGACGCCGGGTCTGCATCGATCACGGCGAGAAAGTCGTTACCCTTGCTGGCTACGTCTCCGGTCCAGGCAAATAAATAGTGTCCTGGCGCTGCAGTTTTCTGGTCCGCGGACCGTACCGAGACGCTGATGAGGCAAAAGACCAGGGCAAAGGCAACCACGAAACGCTGCATGGAGACTCCTGAATCAAAAAATTCTCTTGCTGCGGGAACGAAAGCATATCACCGGGAATAACGACTATATAAGAGGCTGAGTACGCACACGCAACCCCGTGTCCCGACCAGCGTATGGTATGTTCAATCTTTTCAGGTTAGCTTCATTTTCCTCGTGTGAGGCGGCATGATCCGGTCGTTTAAGGGTGTGAACCCGACCGTGCCTGCGTCGTGCTTTGTGGATGCGTCGGCGCAGGTTATCGGGGACGTCGTTCTGGGTGAACACGCCAGCGTGTGGATGAACACGGTGCTGCGCGGCGACGTGCACGAGATCCGCGTCGGCGCACATTCGAACGTGCAGGATTGCAGCGTTCTTCACGGGATGAAAGAAAAGTACGGTGTGTATCTTGGGGAGTACGTAACGGTGGGACACTCGGTGACCCTGCACGGGTGCGTGATCGAGGACCGCTGCCTGATTGGGATGGGCTGCATCATTTTGAATGGCGCCCGCATCGGAACAGGATCGATCATCGCTGCCGGTACATTGATTCCCGAGAAAACGATTGTGGAGCCCGGATCGCTGTGGATGGGATCTCCGGGAAAATTTCGCCGCAAGTTGGGCCTGGAAGATGACGAAACCATCATGCGCTACGCGCGGAATTACCTGGGTTACAAGGATTCGTACTTGGCGGAGCGGGGGTAGTTGGGCTTTGGGCTCTGGGGTACGTGGCAAATTGGCCTCAGTCGGCGGAGCCGCTCCGAATTGCACGGCTTCCCAGTCGAGAGACTTAAGGCGCGGCGCAAGTTCGATTAAAAGAACGGGGCTTTAGCCCTGAGCTGGATGTTGTCGGGCAAGCGCCAGGTGTCGGAATGACAGCTCCGAGCAACAGCTGCGACGCCGAGACTGAAGCATCGTCGCAGTCGCCGAGAACTGAGAACTGATGATCAAAGCCATCCGAGGAACGCGTGACCTGCTGCCGCCCGAGACGGCGCTTTGGAATTTTGTCGAGGCCGCAGTCCGCGACGTGTTTCGCGCGTACAACTTCCAGGAAATCCGCACGCCCATCTTCGAGTCGACCGAACTCTTCGCGCGCGGCGTGGGCGAGGAAACCGATATCGTGGCCAAAGAGATGTACACCTGGGAGGATCGGGGCCGAGCGCAGTCCGATAAGGGCCAGTCCCTCACTCTCCGTCCTGAAAACACGGCCGGCGTGGTGCGCGCCTACATTGAGCACAAGCTTTGGGACAAGGGACTGCAGAAGCTCTACTACATCGGTCCCCAGTTTCGCAGGGAGCGGCCGCAGAAGGGCCGCTATCGCCAGTTCTATCAAATCGGCGCAGAGGTCATCGGGCCCACCACGGCGGGAAGCGAGTCTCCGGCGCGCGATGCCGAGATTCTCGAGATGCTGGCCACTTTGCTCGACCGCCTGGGAATCAAGAACTGGAACCTCGAGCTAAATTCCGTCGGCTGCCCGGCCGACCGGGCACGCTTCAACGAAGCGTTGCGCACGGCTCTGCAGCCCGTTACCGCACAAATGTGTGAAGACTGCCAGCGGCGCGCAGTGACCAACCCGCTTCGCGTGTTTGATTGCAAGGTCCCGGAAGATCAGCCGATCATCGAGAAGCTGCCTCGCATCAGCCAGTTTTTGGACGAAGGCTGCCGCAAGCACTTCGAAGAAGTTCAGGCCATTCTCAAAGCCGTGGGCGTGCCCTTTCACGCTGAACGATCGGCTCGTCCGCGGGCTCGACTATTACACCCGCACCGCGTTCGAATTCACCCACGGAGCCCTCGGCGCGCAGAACGCGATCCTGGGCGGCGGCCGCTACGACGGACTATCGGAGGCGCTGGGCGGCCCGGCTGCTCCCGGCATCGGCTTCGCAATCGGCGAAGATCGCCTGGTGATGTCGTTGCAGGAATCGGCCGACGCAGTTTCGCGTAGGCCCGACGTCTACATCGCGCCTCTGGGCGAAGGCATGAATCGCGAGGCCGGACGCCTGGCGCGAGAATTACGCCGACATGACCTGATCGTCGAACTGGGAGACGAAAGTTTCCGGTTAAAGAAGTCTTTCGATGCAGCCAGCAAATTGGGAGCGCGCTACGTCCTGATCGTCGGCGAAAACGAAGTGAAGTCAGACACCTTCGCACTCAAGAATCAGGAGAATGGAGAGCAGGCGTCTGTGCCAAGGTCAGAATTAGCAGGGCGGATACAGTCGGGACGAAAAAGCGCTTAACTCAGGAAATCACCGCCGGCGCCGCTTGTTTGGTTCTGGACGCCGGGGGGGTGACCTCCCTCAAGATGTACGCATTGGCCAGATACTGTTGCACCATGCGCTGGGTATTGAAGAATGACCCGTTCAACGCAATAGCCGAGCGCATCACTTCGGTGTAACGGCTCGACGTGCCGTAGAACATCGGTACGATCTGGCGCTCCAGCTTGTCATAAAGGGTCGCGAGTTCCGAAGCAGGGTCTTCGACCGCCTCGGTGTTGCCGATAGCCCATCCCGTCACGCCCTCGATCCAACCTTCGGCCCACCATCCGTCTACCACGCTGAAGCTCGGCACCCCGTTCAGCGCCGCTTTCATCCCGCTGGTGCCGCTGGCTTCCTGCGGCCGCATCGGAGTATTCAGCCAGATATCAACCCCGCTCGTGATTAACCGACCCCAATGCATGTCGTAGTTCTCGACGTAAACAGTGCGAATGGTATCGGCTAGTGACGAGGCCCCGTTGAAAACATCCCGGATAATTTTCTTCCCGCCCTCATCGCGCGGATGCGCCTTCCCTGCATACACGATCTGGATGGGGCCGACATCGCGTGCGATCCGCTTTAAACGCTCCCGATCCTGAAACAGCAGGTTGGCCCGCTTGTACGTCGACGCGCGGCGCGCAAAGCCCATCGTAAAAATTTCCGGATCGAGCACAGTTCCGGTGCGCTGCCGTATCGCCGCGAACAACGCCGCCTTGGATTTCGCGTGCGCCGCTCGAATGTCTTCCAACGGAATACTGATGGCATAGCGAAGATAATTGTTGTCGGTTCGCCAGGCAGGGACGTATTGATCGAACAATTCCGCGAACGCCGGCGAGGTCCAGGTACGCGCGTGCACTCCGTTCGTAATCGCGCTGATGGCGTAATTGGGAAACATGCCGCGCGACACTTCCCCGTGCCGCATGGCCACTCCATTCACATAGCCGGAGAAGCGGAGCGCCAGGTAAGTCATGTTCAGCGAATCGTCGTGCAAAGCCTGGGTCTGTTCCAGCAAGTCGACCCGTTCCTGGCCTAGTAATTGTTTAACAAGCGGCTTGGGAAACTGGTCGTGCCCGGCTGGCACTGGAGTGTGCGTCGTAAAAATGCACATGTGAGCGATGCCGTCGATGTCGAGCTGTTTGACGCGTCCCGCAAAACTCTGATCCAGCCGTCGTTCGAGCAGGCCGAGCGCCAGCAACGCCGAGTGGCCCTCGTTCATGTGATAAGCCTGGATGCGGTCGTGGCCGAGCTTGCGGAGTAGTCCGAAGCCACCCAGTCCCAAAATAATTTCCTGGCAGAGCCGGTAGCGCTCGTCTCCCCCGTACAACGAATCCGTCAGGTGCCGGTCTTCCTCGCTGTTTTCCGGCAGATTCGTGTCCAACAGATAGACCGGAACAATGTCACCATCGATGCCGATCACGTCGTACTGCCACGCCCGAATCCAAACTTGGCGCTGTTCGATCTCGACCGAAACTCGTCCTTCCACCTGCTTCAGGATGCGCTCCGGTTCCCATTGCTGCGGCTGCTCCGATTGGTTGCCACTGGAATCCAGCAATTGGCGAAAATACCCCTTGCGATAAACCAACGTCACGGCCACCAGTGCAACGCCCAGATCGGCAGCCGAGCGCAGTGTGTCACCGGCCAGCATTCCCAATCCCCCGCTATAGGTCGGCATGTCGGGATCGAGCGCGATCTCCATGGAAAAGTATGCGATGGTAGGAGGTTTGGACCGTGGCTTCATAGGCTGACATCTATTCTTCGGCGCTCAAGTCGTTCGGCGCGGGTAGAAGGGCAAGTTTGCTTGAAAACCGTTATCAAGAGCCGCTATCCCGAGGCGCAATTCATATACAAATAGAAGACTATCGGGTCTTAACCCCACGCTTCGGATGCGGCTCGCGTCGCCTCATTATAGACGACAGAGTAGGGCTTCGATTCGACACTTAGGTACCAAGGCGCGGAAATCACCCGCAAGCGATGTCTGTTGCCATGGACTGAACGATTTACTCTTGCCGCTGGGGCGGCATCATCAAAAATTCGCTCGTATTGGTTCCTTTGATTGGCATGAAGAAGTCGACCAACAGAAATCAGGCACGACACGTTGGCCTGGCGCGTGTTCTCTCGAAACTCGGCTACTGTTCTCGTTCGCAAGCCAGCGACCTGATCCGCGCCGGCCGGGTTCGTCTGAACGGAACAGTACGACGCGATCCGGAATCGCCCGTGCGCATTGGAACAGATCGAGTCGATCTGGACAGTCAGCCGCTGGAGCCGAGCCGGCGAGTCTACTTCATGATGAACAAGCCGCGCGGCACCGTGACTACAGCCTCCGATGAAAAAGGCCGGAAGACGGTATACGACTTCCTTGCTCCTGATTTACCTTGGTTGGCGCCCGTAGGCCGACTAGACAAGGCCAGTCAAGGACTCTTGCTGTTAACAAACGATTCGGAGTGGGCCGGAAAAATAATGGCTCCCGATACGCACCTCGATAAGACGTACCACGTGCAAATTGATCGCCTCGCCGATCAGGCTTTTCTCGATTCGATGCAGCGCGGAGTGCATTCGTCCGATCATGTTCTGCGCGTGAAACAGGTAAGGGCGCTGCGAAGCGGTCAGAAGAATAGCTGGCTCGAGGTGGTGTTGGATGAAGGCAAGAATCGGCAGATCCGGCGGATCCTGGAAAGTCTCGGCGCGGAAGTGCTGCGACTGATTCGCGTCTCGGTGGGTCCCCTGCAGCTCGGGAGAACTCTCCAAAGGCGGCACACGACCCCTGACCGCCGCAGAAAAATCGGCAGTCGATCGCGCCCTGAAGCTTCCCGTCGAGCATCCCAAGAAAATGAGTCGAAAAGCTTGAAATGAAGGAGAGCTTGTGAAAAGAGCACTCGCGTTCCTTGTGGTGCTGGCAATCGTGACCTGCTCCAAAGCCGGATGGACTCAGACCGGAAACGACTCCGCCACTTCCGCAGTAGCCACACCCACGGCATTTCCCGCGCCCGGCACCTACCCCACCACCAATTCAGTAACGTTGCTTTCGGCCACTCCGGGCGCACAAATCCACTACACGCTTGACGGAACGCAGCCATCATCTTCCAGTCCGATCTTTGATCCCTATAAACTTCTTTGGGTTGGCGCGGTCAACAACGGCGACACTGGCTTAAAGACGGGCTACACGATCCGAGCGATTGCCATCAAGCCGGGCATGGACAACAGTGAAGTTGCCACCTTCCAATACACCATCGACCGCCGCGACCGGACGGCCTACGTTGCTGAAGACATTCTTCCCGGCGTAGTTATGGTTCGCGACTACGCCAACGACAAAATGTTCCTCCTGAAGGGGAGCAAGAAAGACTTGCTGATCGACTCGGGGATGGGCACCGGTGATCTGAAAGGGTTTCTGGCACATTACGTTGGCGGACGTTCTTTAGAAGTTGCGTTCACTCATTTCCACGGCGACCACACCGGCCAAAGTGACAAATTCATCGCCGACAGCGTCGAGTACATCAACGACGCAGACCGCGCCCAGGTGGTAACCCTGTTGACCCAAAGGGGTGCCAGCCAGGACGCCATCAATAAGAACCTCAGAAATATTAAGGACGGCGACGTCCTCGATCTCGGGGACAGGAAGCTGACGGTGTACCAGGTTCCGGGCCATACCCCGGGCTCAATCGTGCTGTTCGAGAAGGAGACGGGCTATCTCTTCACGGGAGACTCGATCGGCAGCAATGGTCCCGGCATTCCCGACTCTTTCTGGATGCATCTGCCATCGAGCCCCCCGCTGGATGAATATCTGTCGACCCTTGAGGTCTTCCGCTCGAAGGTTCGAGGCGGTGTGAAGCGCATCCTTACCGGCCACAACGATCACCCGCTCGAAGGCGAGAAGTATCTCGACAACTTGCAACATGCGGCTCAGACCGTGGTCGACAATGGAACCAGTGTCTTGGTGCCCTCCCTTCGGCCACCCGGCGTTTGGCAAGTGATGGTCGGTGATCGCATGTACGATCCCAACTGGGTCTCGATCAATGTCACCAAAGAAGGATGCTTGTCCACGGCGCCTGACAAGGTCAACGCGCTCAGCAATCTGGAATTGAGTGAGGGAGAAGCGATCGATTTTTCACCAGCACAGCTGGAATACACCACCTCGGTGAGCAAGGGCGTCTCAAAACTCCAAATCACGCCCACCGCGATGTCGAGCCGCTATAAATCACTGAAGATCAACAACCGGGATGCCAAGTCGGGCAGTCCTTACAACGCATCGCTGAAACGCGGCACAACTGCGTTTGCCGTCATGGTCACCTCGCCTGACGGAAACAGCGAGAGGACCTACACGTTGACGATCACCCGGAAGAACGAGTAAGAGCCATTCACAGCAAGTACGTGAAGTCCTGCGAAGGGAACAAGAGCATTGACGCTGGAGTCTTAAGTAATAGCGAGAGCCCGTGTGTCGAATACGCCACAACCCGGAGCAGCGAGTCTGTCGTATCGATGTGAGCGCGTTCGCCAGTATCCTGCTAGTGCTCATCGTTAGTTTCATCGTGATGACACCAAGCGAGCACGGTGGGGTGGGCATTGATTTGCCAAGAGTCAGGCGGGCGACACCGGTGCGAAACGCACGTCGAGAAGATGCGATGATCGTGATGATAATGCGCGCCGGGGATGTGTTTTTCGGCAATTCTCGGATTGGACCTTCCGAATTGCCTGCCAGGATTCGCGAGTACTGAGGCGAGGCACAGAAAAAAGAGTCTACATCAGGGCAGATGCGCGCTCTCATTATGGTGCGGTTCTCAGAGTGTTAGATGGGGTGCGTTTGGCCGGGATAGAGGACGTGGTTTTCCTGGTCGACGAACGGAAAGCGCCACCCCCAACTCAGTAGGCTCGCCAGCGATCTATCATCCGCTCGGCTCAGCCCTTCGTAAGCGGATACCCCTTCTCCCGCCAACCTCGAATGCCGCCATCCATCGAGATCACATTGGTATATCCCATTTTCTGCAGGTTGTCGGCCGCCAGCGCTGACCGGAATCCGCCGCCGCAGTACAACACCAAAGGCGTGTTCAGGTCGGGCACTTTCTGCTCGACGTCGCGCTCGATGACTCCCTTCCCCATGTGAATCGCGCCCGGAAGATGATCCTTGGCAAATTCACTCTCCTCGCGTACGTCGACCAGCACAAACTTGTCTCCCCGATCCATCCGGGCCTTGACCTCATCGACATTGGTCTCGCGAACCCGGGTCTTGGCGTCATCCACGATCTTAAGAAAGCGCGGGGGGTGCTGCGGTGCCATAGACTTCTCCTTCTTGAGCCAATTTGGTTTTTCATTCTACCGAAATTGGGATTCCCAAGAGTCAGGGCGTAGAACCCTCACGATCTCCGAATCCAAATGCACCCTACAATCGTCTAAATTGCGAGCGTTGTGTCGAACCTGGCCTAACCGTTCATAGTACCCTTACATATTCAAAGGACTCTGGGGATGGCTGCACCTGCAATTGTCACCGTCGATGACGAGCGCGATGTCCTGCATGCCGTGGAGCGCGATCTGCGCCGCAAGTACGGCAAGGACTACCGCGTTCTGGGCACAGATTCCGGCAGCGAAGCGCTCGACCTGTTGCAGCAACTGAAGACTCGCGGGGACTCCCTCGCCCTGATGCTGGCCGATCAGCGCATGCCGCAGGTCTCGGGGCTGGACGTCTTGAGCCTGGCGATGCGCCTGTTCCCGGAGGCCAAGCGTGCGCTGCTCACCGCGTACGCCGACACAAACGCCGCCATTGCCGCCATCAACACCGCCAAAGTCCACTATTACCTTTTGAAGCCATGGGATCCCCCAGAAGAAAAGCTTTACCCGGTCATTGACGATCTCCTGGAAGACTGGCAGGCAGAATACCAAGCTCCCTATTCCGGACTGCGCGTGCTGGGTACGCGCTGGTCTCCAGCCAGTCACCAGCTGAAAGACTTCCTGGGTCGGAATCAGGTTCCATATCAGTGGACCGACGTCGAGATCGCCGCTCCCGACAAAGAAGTTGAGCAACTGATCCCGAACGGAGATTTCAAGTCGGTATCTCTTCCGCTGGTCGTCCTGCCGGGCGGCGAGGTGCTCTCCAATCCGCCCCTCGAAGAATTGGCCGCCCGCATCGGGCTGCGCACGCGCGCTGAGACTACTTTCTATGATTTCGTCATCGTCGGCGGCGGTCCAGCCGGACTGGCCGCAGCAGTCTACGGCGCGTCCGAGGGATTGAAGACGCTGCTGGTCGAACGTCAGGCTCCCGGCGGACAAGCAGGCATGAGCTCTCGGATCGAAAACTACCTGGGATTTCCTTCGGGTCTCACGGGCGCCGACTTGGCACGACGAGCCTTCACACAGGCGCGTCGCTTCGGAGCCGAGATCCTGTCGCCCCAGGAAGCCGTGGGCCTTCGTGTGGACGGTCCCTATCGCTTCGTCAAGCTGCGCGATGGCAGCGAGATCAGTTGCCACGCGCTGCTGATCGCCAGCGGGCTTTCCTGGAAAAAGCTCGATGTCCCCGGCGCGGAACGGTTGCAGGAAGCCGGTGTGTATTACGGCGCCGCCATGACCGAAGCTCAACTTTTGGCCGGTGAGGATGTGTACCTCGTGGGCGGTGCGAACTCTGCCGGACAGGCCGCGGTCTATTTCGCGCAATTTGCCCGCAGCGTCACGATCCTGGTGCGGTCCGATTCGCTCCAGAAAGGGATGTCGCAGTACCTGATCGACCAGATCCGGCAGGTCGAAAACATCCACGTGGAAACGCAGTCGGAGGTGGTGGAAGTCCACGGTGAGGATCACCTGGAGTCGATCACAATCCTGAACCAGGAAACCGGCGAGACCAAGACCGTGCCCACCACTGCCCTCTTCATTTTTATTGGCGCGGTGCCGTGTACAGCATGGCTACGAGGTAAACTCCCCATGGATGACCGCGGCTACTTGCTTACCGGCACGCTCCTGCCGCGGGATGGAGATGGGCCGAAGGGGTGGAAGGAAGAGCGAGACCCGTTCCTTTTCGAGAGCATCATTCCCGGGGTCTTCGCCGCAGGCGATACGCGTCATGCGTCGATCAAGCGCGTCGCCTCGGCGGTCGGCGAAGGATCCATCACAGTCCAGATGGTTCACCAGTATTTGAGTAAAGTGCGTTAGAGAGCGGCGAGTAGCTCGTACCGAGCACTGAGGCGTCGGGGGCGGGTATCCTAGATGCCTTCGGTTGTTTGGGGGGATGGCTGATTGAATCCACACGTCCAGGAAATTATCCGTCACGGATACCTGTGGCTGTTTTTGCTCGCCTTGCTGGAGCGGATCGGCCTGCCCCTGCTGCTCACACCCGTAATGATTGCCGCCGGCGCGGTCGCGGGCCTGGGCGACATGAGCCTTACCGCAATCATCGTTCTCACCGTGATCGCGTCGGAACTGGGTGACTGGCTCTGGTATGAACTCGGCCGCAGCCGGGGAGCTTCGGTACTCCGCATCCTGTGCAAGATTTCTCTCGAGCCGGATTCCTGCGTGCGCAAGTCCGAAAACGCTTTCGCGCTGCATACCACGACAGCGCTGATCTACTCCAAGTTCCTTCCCGGGATCGGTCACCTGGGTTCTCCAATCGCTGGGCTCTCGGGAATGTCGCGCCGGCGCTTCCTGGTTGTAAACGCAGTTGGTTCTCTGATCTGGGCCGCGTGTTTCGCGCTGGTGGGCTACATCCCAGCCCGCAAACTACCCATCGATGTAATGCTGGTGACAGCAGCCGGCTGGATTCTAGTGGTCCTGCTGCTCGCGCTGATTGGAAACGTGGTCTGGAAGTATATCCAGCGCCAACGCTTCATCCGGTCGCTGCGCGTCTCGCGCATGATGGTCGATGAGCTCAAAGCGGCGCTTGATCGCGGCGAGCGGCCCTTCATCGTCGACTTGCGCCACGCGCTCGAGTTTGTGGTCGATCCCCGTACTGTTCCGACTGCCGTGCGCATTTCTCCGGACGAACTCCCCGCACGCAACGCCGAGATCCCGCGCGATCGCGAGGTCGTTCTCTACTGCACCTGCCCCAGCGAAGCTACCAGCGCCAAGGTGGCGATGGACTTGAAGAAAATAGGGATTATCCGCGTTCGCCCACTTGCGGGCGGCCTAAAAGCATGGCAAGACCAGGGCTATCCCATGGACGAGTTCTTCCCACAGGAGGAAGCGCAAGCGGCTTCCTGAGGGGAGCCTTCTTGAAGGCCGACAGACTTCCGTGTCCACTTCCCCTCGCCTCACGTGACCCGCATCACATCCTGAAGTGATGACTTACTGCTATCGTTCACCCAGTCGTCCAAGAAAGCCGAGACGCTGACGACTGAGACTGGCGACTTGACGGAAGCTATGGGTACACCCTACGGCATCCAAATCAGCGAAGATTGCCTGCTCTGCAAGTTGCGGAGCTCCGGGTTCTTCTGCGATCTGCCAAAAGGCTCGCTTCAGGACCTGGAGAGGATCAAGTATGCCAGTTCTTATCCCCACGGAGCCGTCTTGTTCGTTGAAGGACAGGCTCCACGCGGCGTCTACATCATTTGTTCTGGGCGGGTGAAACTCACCACCACGTCCCGCGACGGCAAGACCCTGATCCTGCGCATCGCCGAACGGGGCGAGGTGCTGGGCCTGCATGCCACGGTCTCCGGAAGGCCCTACGAACTCACGGGTGAAACGCTGCAGCCTTGTCAGCTCGATTTCCTCCGGCGCGAAGACTTTCTCCGTTTCCTGCAAAATCATGCCGATGCCTGCCTCAACGCTGCGCAGCACCTGAGCAATAACTGCCAGAGCGCCCACGAGATGATCCGCTCCCTTGGCCTGTCGCACTCCGTCGGGGAGAAGCTGGCCCGGCTCCTGCTGGAATGGGCAGCCGACGGCGAGAAAACCAAAGAAGGCATCCGCATAAAGGTCTCTCTTACCCACGAAGAAATCGCCCAACTCATTGGGACGTCGCGCGAGACCGTGAGCCGGGTGCTCAGCGAATTCCGCCAGAAAAAGTTCGCGCAACTCAGTGGCTCCACGCTGCTCATCCTCAACAAGCCCGGCCTGGAAAGAATGATCGAAACATAAAAGAAAAAGCTCTCCGCCTTCCCCACCTTTGGTAAGAAAGTCGGATTACCGGCGTCACTTTACCGCTCACGGGCCCAGGCATAAGCTGCCTGCATGAAGTTGAATGCGCTCTTGATGTGTCGTCAGCATGAGTCGTTATCGGTGCTGCTGAACACTCTGGAAGACCTGTCGATCGAAGGGGAAATGTGTTCCTCGGCGACCGACGCAATGGAACTTCTCGCGCTGGGTTACTATTCCGCCCTTATCGTAGATTTCGACTTGCCTGGTGCGTCTCAAGTTGTACACATGGCGCGATTGGCCCCAGCACAGCGCCGTCCCGTCGTGTTTGCGATGATCGGCGCGCACACCGACATCGGAGCTACATTTCAAGCGGGCGCCAACTTCGCCCTGTACAAACCCTTGGTCTTCGAGCAGGTATCGCACTCGATGCGTGCCGGCCGTGCCTTCATGCGGCCGGACCGGCGACGCTCGCCGCGCCAGAAAACCGAGTCCCTGGTTTATTTGAGATTTGGTGATATCTGTCCCGTGCCCGCTCTGGTTTTGGAACTTAGCCAGGACGGCTTGTCGGTACAGGCCGCCGAGCCCATTCCAGCCGCGGAGGTCCCTATCCGCTTCATTCTTCCGGGGACTTCCCACCTGATCGAGGGGACAGGGGAGGTGATGTGGGCCGATGATAACGGACGAGCCGGCATACTCTTTGGAGACTTGTCCCCTTCTACTCGGAGGCAGTTGAAAAGCTGGCTGGCCAAGCGCAATCCGAAGCAGTTGTCCCGGACCAAGACTTCAGCGCGGGCGACGAAGTCCCGCCCAACCGCCTCGCCGGCTCACTAGCCGCGGAATTCCCGCCCATCCGCCGCCCTCAAGAGCCGTTTACCGTTTTCTATTTCTACGGTCATCCTGAGCGAAGTGAGGCGGATCCGAACGCAGTCGAAGGACCCGTTCCGACGCCACAAACCCACCTTGTCCGAGATTCATCGGGAAGACTTCCGGGATACGGTGCCCTCAGGAACCATCGCCTAACGCTTAACGTTTCTCTTCGATGGCGCATCCCAAGTCGCATGCACTTGCCGATGGGATTCGAGGGCCGCCTTTGTAGCGAAAGCCTTCCCACACGCCGGGCAGGGAAATTTCGCGGAAGCGGCTGGGACCAAATTTGGCATAACCACTACTTCGGCGCGATTAAGCGCCTGCAGGGCCGACCTCAATTGCGATCCGTGGCCGGGTCTGGCCTCGCCCGGCGGCTCTTGTGTCGCTTGCTGACAATGGGCACACGCAATTCGTGTCAGAGTCGCTCCCCGCACCAGTGCGAGGAATTCCATACACTCCGAACACGACACCTTGTCGACTGCCTTTGCCATGGTAGGCGGACACCACGTGGGGCCGAAATTGTAAAAGGTGGCCGAAGGGGAGGAACAACCAAGAAGACTAGATCAGCACGCGCCCACCAGTCCGTGACGACTGTCACGCCCATCCGTGACGAAACCAAGACCCGGTCTACTTTCATGGCACATTCGGGCCACTACCCTCTCAGCTGCCGAAGGACTATCCTGTAATAGACGAATCGGTTCTGCGGGCAATCACATGGACAAATGGCAAGCCATCTCGGACCTCCGACAGAGCTTTCCCGGTTTCCCCGCGAATGCCTGCTCCCGCCAATTTGAAAAGCCGGCTGACCCCATCGCCAACAGCTACGAGTTTGCTCGATTCGTAACGACCCTGTTCGCCCACGGTGATCCAAAACAAACGCAACGCGTTTTCGATCGAGTGGAAGATTTTATGCAAACCGGAAGCGTAGAGCTCCGCGATTGGGTGTGCAGCTTCCTCGACGCTGTTCAAGACATCGCTACCTGGAAGTTGTCCGGCAGTGACGTTTTTCTCCGTTTCTTAGGGTCAGAGACCCGTCGCGCCTGGGGTGCGCTGGAGGCGATCCGCAGAGATTTGGAAGACTGCCCCGCTCTGGAGGCCGAGGTCTTAATGTGGCGCATCGTGCATCACGATGCGCCAAGCCGCACGCGTCGTTTGACAACGCTCTGCGGGACCAGCATCTTTCCCTGAAATCGTTTACTTGACGGAGTCGCGCGTACGTCGTGGGCCCGACGCATCGTTCAAGATGCCCTTCTAGACGGGACTGCTCGCCGCTGCCGCCGAGGAGTTGGACTCCATCGGCCGCTCGGCCAGACTGGAGGATGGGCGATCCGAATTGGCAGCAAACCCCTCCAACTCTGGTAGTTCCGAGCTAATTGCATTTAGCGTCGCATTCGACCGTTCCAGCACCGCCAGCAGGTACCGGCGCGCAACCGCACGATCCGACGGCTGGACCAGGTTCCACCAGCGCCGAATGCAGGCGTGAACGTCGCTCTCAGTCTTCGTCCCCTCGACCACCGCGTCCATCAGGCGATGAACTTTGGTCTTGACTGCTTGATACGAAACGGACAGCTCCTGCCCCATGGGTGACACTCCAGTAGCTTGTGGCAGCAAACCATCCTCCAAACTAATTACTTTGTATTACAGGGATTTACGAGAATGCACAATCCCAGTTCTTGTAGGACGATGTGAACGCGATATGAATCCGCGTATCCGGGTGCTTCGCAACCTCTCCTGCCGACCTGATCGCGAGTCAACTTCGTTCGTCTCAACACGCGAGCTCGCGGGCGCGTTGAATATAGTCGTCCGCCGCACGACGCCTAAAGAGCCCATGCTATAATTTTCACTCCACTTTCTGCGGAAGTGTACGGAGGATGGTATCGATAAGCGGTTTATCCGCACCAACGATCGCATTCGCGCGCGCGAAATCCGCGTGATCGATGACGAAGGCAACCAGATCGGGATCCTGCCGCCCTACGAAGCGCTAAAAATGGCCCGGGAAAAGAACCTGGACCTGGTTGAAATCTCGCCCACCGCTCAACCCCCTGTTTGCCGCATCATGGATTACGGGAAATTCCTGTACCAGCAGGAGAAAAAAGAGCGCGAAGCCAAGAAGCATCAGAAGCAGATCGTGATCAAGGAAGTGAAGTTCCGCATCAATGTGGACGATCACGATTACGAAACCAAGAAGAATCACGTGCTGCGTTTCCTGGGTGAAGGCGACAAGGTCAAGGCGACCATCTTCTTCCGCGGCCGCGAAATGACGCGCACCAACCTGGGACGCCAGATCCTGGAACGATTGATCAAGGACGTCCAGGATAAGAGTATCGTTGAGTTTCGCCCGCGTCAGGAAGGCAACACGCTGCACGCCATCCTGGCCCCGAAAGAAAGAAGAAGGCGGCGGTAAGCCAAAGGAAAAGCCGCAGGCGGCTCCGCCACCTCCGCCGCAAGCAGACAAGCCTAAGAGCGTAGCCTTGGCAATTAGCACTTAGCCTTTAGCCTTTTCGGAAGGCTTACCGGCCAAGTGCCAATTGCTAAATGTTTGAAAGAACTGAGAACTGACTTTCTATGCCAAAGCTAAAAACCCATAAAGGCGCCGCCAAGCGCTTCAAGAAAACAGCCACCGGCAAGGTGAAGCGTCACCATTCTCACCTTCGCCACATGCTGACATCGAAGGGCCAGAAGCGCAAAGACAAGCTGGCCAAATCGGTGTTGGTAAGCGATGCCGACACCCCAAAGGTGTTGCGCATGATTCCGTATCAGTAGATTTCCTTCGTGTTCCCTTAGTGTCCTTTGTGGTTAAGCAACTTGGACAAGAGGGTGGCACGAAAGCAAGCGCGCGGCAATACCGCGCCCGGCGCGTGAAGAGGTCAATCGTCATCGACGATCCTTACCTCCAGCCGCCAGTGAATGAGCAAGAAAAAAGGAGAAAGCAATGCCTCGCGTAAAACGTGGAACGAAACGCCGCGCCAAGCGGAAAAAAATCTTAGACCGCGCCAGCGGTTATTTCCTTACAAAATCCAAACTCTACCGCTCCGCCAAAGAAGCTGTGGAACGCGGCCTGAAGTTCGCCTACTCCGGACGCAAACAGCGCAAGCGCCAGTACCGCTCGCTGTGGATCGTCCGCATCGGCGCCGCCGCCAAGCTGAACGGCCTGAGCTACTCCAAGTTCATCAACGGCCTGAAGAAAGCCGGAGTCGAACTGGATCGCAAGATCCTGGCCGACCTTGCGGTGAAAGATCCCGGCGCCTTTAAGAACCTCGCCGAGCAGGCGAAGGGCGCTCTCGGCGCGGCGTAAACCAGCCTTTAGCGATTCGCGCTACGAGCCACTAGCTACTGGCCGTTGGCACTCAAATCGGGATGGAGATGCGGTTCACCCCTTCATCTCCATCCGATCCGACTTCTTGAGAGTGTCATCCCGAGAGAAGTGAGGCGTAGCCGAAGACAGTCGAGGGGCCTTGTGTTTGCAGTGTCCTGAAAATTCTAAGCACATGTACGACCGTCCCCAAATTAACGGATTTCACGCCAGCCACGCTCGACGCAGCCGCACGCGATCTGCTGTCCGCGCTCGATTCCGAAGCCGCCGCTGTCACCAACGACGCCGACTGGAAAATCTTTCGCGACCGCTGGATGGCCCGCAAGAACGGCGTGCTCACGCAACTCAACGAGCAATGGTTGAAGGCTGCGCCCGGACCCGCGAAGCGCGACGTCGGCCAGCGCGTCAACGAACTCAAGGCAAAGGTAGAAACCGCCGTAGAAACCGCGTTGCAGCGCCTGCAAGGCGGGGCAACTTCGGCGAAACTCGCCTCCGAGTGCCTCGACATCACGCTCCCCGGCATCCACCGCCCGTTGGGCGTCGAGCATCCCGTCATCCGCACGATGAACGAAATCGTCGCGGTCTTCCGCAATCTCGGCTACTCGGTCTCCGAGGGCCCCGAGATCGAATCGGACTACTACAACTTCGAATCGCTGAACTTCCCGCCGAATCATCCCGCACGCGATATGCAGGACACCCTCTTCATCGCCGATCAGGATAAGAAGGCGCTCCGCGATCGTCTGCTCCTGCGTACGCACACCTCTCCCGTGCAAATCCGCACCATGGAGAAGATGAAACCGCCGCTGCGCATCGTGATCCCCGGCAAGGTCTACCGCAACGATCCGCCCGACGCCAGCCACTCGCCCATGTTCCACCAGATCGAGGGCCTCGCCGTCGATACCAACATCACCTTCGGCGATCTGAAGGGCACGCTCGACCACGCCATGAAAGCGCTGTTCGGCTCCAGCGTGAAGACGCAGTTCCGCCCGTCGTTCTTCCCCTTCACCGAACCCAGCGCCGAGATGATGGTGAGTTGCTTCATCTGCGGCGGAAGTGGAAAACGCGGCAGCGAACCGTGCCGGCCGTGCAAGACGACAGGCTGGATCGAGATTCTCGGCTGCGGCATGGTCGACCCCAACGTCTTCGAATTCGTGAAGCACAACGGCTACGACTCGAAAAAAGTGTCCGGCTTCGCCTTCGGCATGGGCGCCGACCGAATCGCGATTTTGAAATACGGTGTGGATGACATTCAGTTGTTCTTCCAGGGGGACGTGCGGTTTTTGGAGCAGTTTAGATAGACCCAGTCGTCGGTCGTTAGCACCAACCCAAGAACCTGGGCCTGAGCTGAGCAGATTTCGCCGCTGAGGAAGGGAGGACACAGTGACACTGGAGGAGTTGGAAAACACCCTTCCCAATGGCCTGCACGATGCGGAAGTGCACAAGATCTCGGTTGACTATCAGGAGAGTACGCTCACATTGGACCTTGCAGTCTGGACCGGTGACATTGAGGATCCTCCAACTCAGCGAGAGGCATACCGGACGGGTCGGCTCGAGCTTTCCGGCTTGGTCTTTCTGGTTATGGAACCGCCGGATCCGAAGTACCCGTTTAAAGATACGAAGCGCCTCAAGATTGATAGCTGTGACATGCGCAAGAATCTCAACTCCGATCTTTTGGCATCCTTGCCCGATGACGTGTTCGTGCGAAGTCTCTGGATCAATGAGTGGAACGCATTTATCCACGTGGCAGCGAAGAAGGCACACATTCGATGGCTGAGCGACGAAATCCTTTATCGCCCACCAGGAGGGCGATCCGTCCCGGCGAGACCGTTGACTTAACATGAAGATATCTCCCAAATGGATTCGCGAGTTCGTTCAGGTGAAAGCCGACGATTGCAGCCTCGCGCATGACCTAACCTCCATCGGCATCGCCGTCGAAGGCATCTCTGGCGAAGGTGACTCCACCGTCTTCGAAATGGAGATCGGCACCAACCGTCCCGACGCCATGAATCACTACGGCGTAGCGCGCGAAGCCTCGGCCTTCTACGACGTGCCGCTCAAGCCGTTCGCCCCCAAGCTGCCCACCCCGGCCGGGCTCGGCGGCGTCACTATCACGGTCGAAGACGGTCGCTACTGTCCCCGTTTTACCGCCCGTGTGATTCGCGATGCTTCGATCAAGCCTTCGCCCGCGAATATCACCGACCGCCTGGCACTCCTCGATCAGCGTCCCATCAACAACGCCGTCGACGCGACCAATTACGTTCTCTGGGAGATTGGCAAACCCACGCACGTCTTCGATCTCGACCTGCTCGAAGGCGGCCGCATCGTCGTCCGCTTCGCGCGCGCGGGCGAGACTCTGAAGACGCTCGACGGCGTTGAGCGCAAACTCACCACCGAAGACCTGGTGGTTGCCGACGCGAAGAAACCTGTGGGCCTGGCGGGCGTGATGGGCGGCTACGACACGATGATCACGGAAAAGACGCGCAATATCCTGATCGAATCCGCCTGGTGGGACCCGGGCACAATCCGTAAGGCCTCCAAGCGCCATGCCCTGCACACTGACGCCTCCCATCGTTTCGAACGCGGCGCAGATTTCGAATCGACCATCGTCTCCACCGACCGCGTAGCCGAACTGATCCTCGCCTCCGGCGGTGGCACGCTGACTGGCGACATCATCGACGTGGTGGTCGGTGCAAGAGATCAGGCCCCGATCGTCCTGAATACTTCCGAAGTCCATCGCATCCTGGGAAAAGCCTTGAGCGTGGAGGAGATTCTGCGCATCCTCACCCGACTCGGCTTCGAGTTTGCGGCGGAACGGCACGACGGCGACGAGTTCACCATAACCGTTCCATCGTGGCGGCTGGATGTGGAACGCGAAATCGACATCATCGAAGAAATCGCTCGACTGCACGGCTACGATCGGTTCCCGAATACGCTCCCGGCCTACACCGGCGCGGTGATCGATCTGCCCGACGCCGCCAAAGACGCCAAGCTCCGCTCTTCCCTGCTCGGGCTCGGATACAACGAGGCCGTGTCCCTGACCTTCATTTCATCCGAAGACGCCAAGCGTTTCTCGCCCGCGACCGCGCTCCCCCTCGCCAACCCGCTGAGCGAAGAAGCATCTGTCATGCGGACCTCGCTCGTGCCTGGCATGCTGAACATGCTCGCGTACAACCTGAACCGGGGCAGCAACAACGTCCGCTTATTTGAAGCAGGACACGTCTACGAAGCCGAGGAGACGAAGTCCGTCGAACCCAAGCAGATTTGTCTGGGAGCCACGGGGCAAGCCCTTCCGGCGAACGTCACCCATCCCGAGGAAGCTCGTCCACTTTCTTTCTTCGACTTGAAGGGCGATGTCGAGAACGTTCTCGAAGCGTTCGAATCAACCGCCCTCCACTTCGACGCGCAAGCCTCCGACTACTACCATCCCGGCCGCTCCGCCCGCGCCGTGATGGATGGCACAGTCGTAGCGCAGTTCGGCCAGTTACATCCGGAGGTGGCTGCCGCCCGCAAACTGCGCCAGGACGTTTTCGTCGCGGAACTCTACCTCGATCGCCTGTACCAGCACGACCTCCGCCACCCGCGTTACCGCGCTCTGCCACGTTATCCACGCGGTGGAACGCGATTTCTCCTTCCTGTTTGCGGACGCCGTAACCTTCGAACAAATTTCTGAGTCAGCGCAGAAGCTCCACCTGAGCGCGCTCGTCAGCTTCGAACCCGCCGAAATCTTCCGCGGAGGCAACGTCCCGCCGGGCAAATACTCGATCCTGCTCCGCGCAGTCTTCCAATCCGGTGAGCGTACGCTGCGCGAAGACGAAGTAGCACAATGGTCCGCCCAGATGATCAAAGCCTTCGAGAGCCTTGGGTGGCGCGTTGAGAGCCTAAGCTTCCACTCCGTGTGGCACAGACTCTCCTATGTGGCGCGGACACTCTTGTCCGCGTAACTCCCGCGACAGCAATACCCAAAGCAGATGCACTTCCAAAGGCAAACAGAGGATTCGCAAGTCTCCTACGAGGTTCCCTGTAGAGACGCACAAAATCTCTATCAAGCCGCACCAGCGCATCTCCCGCTATAGTCGAAAGAACTGTGCCACTCCCGTTCGTCCGCTCGAAGGAAAGTTTGTTACGCGGAGACTTTACATGAAATGGGTTCTGGTACCGTTCGTCCTTGCGCTTGCCACAGCAGGTCTGGCAACAGCACAAAACGTCAGCAACACATACCTTCTACCCGAAGCCGCCAGCGCTTCCAAGCGTGTGCCCAACTACCAGCCCATCATCACGACCGAGCGCGGCCGCTGGTTTCTGACTTCAACCGTAGGTCCAACCAGTCTCTTGCTCGCAGGCCCCCTCAGCGCTGCCATCGGGACTGCGCGCAACATTCCCACGGAATACGGCACGCATTGGGATGGCTTCGGAAAACGCAATGGCATGCGGCTGACAGGAATCGCGACGGGGAACTTGATCGAAGCCGGCCTGGGCGCTGTGTGGGGCGAGGATCCACGTTACTTTCCTTCTCCTACTCGAGGCGTGTGGCCAAGAGTGAAATACGTTATCCGCACAACCTTTCTTGCGCCAAATCGGGACGGCCACTGGCATCCCGCCTACGCTCGCTTTGCCGGGGATGTTGGCAACAACTTCCTGTCGAATAGCTGGCGCGCCGATAGCGAGGCCACAACCAGCGGCGCCGTAGTGCGTTCCGTGTGGGGAATGGTCGGCCGCATGGGTAGCCAAGCCTTCGCAGAGTTCTGGCCGGATGTGCAGAAGAAGATTCTCCGCAAGTAACGGGGTCGAACCGAAAGCCACACCGGCAAAATATTCCATCGCCCGGCAGGCATCCAGCGACAACCATGAGGGCCCGGCATCGTTGTGCTAGTCTGACCGAACCATGTCCGACGTGGCCGCACATCCAAAGCATTTCCTCAGCGACAAAGTTTCCCACTTCACCGAATCCGTGATCCGCGAGATGACTCGCCAGGCCATGCTGCATGGCGCGATCAACCTGGCCCAGGGCTTTCCCGACTTTCCCGCAGCCGCAGAAATCAAGCACGCTGCGCAGGAAGCAATTGCCGCCGACGTCAACCAGTACGCCATCACCTGGGGCGCCAAGAGCCTGCGCAACGCAATCGCCCGTCAGATGCACGCCTGGCAAGGCGTTCCGGTCGATCCCGAAACCCAGGTCACCGTCTGTTGCGGATCCACCGAGGCAATGATCTCTACCCTGCTCGCGGTGTGCAACGCCGGCGACGAGGTCGTGATCTTCGAGCCCTACTACGAAAATTACGGCCCCGATTCGATTCTCAGTGGAGCCAAGCCGCGCTTCGTAAAACTCCGCCCGCCTACTACCACCGACAGTGAATGGACCTTCGACGAGCGCGAACTACGTGCCGCCTTTCACAAGCACACCAAAGCCATCATCGTGAACACACCGAACAATCCGACTGGCAAGGTGTTCACGCGCGCAGAGCTCGAGATCATCCGCGACCTCTGTGTTGAATTCGATGTGCTCGCCATCACCGACGAAATTTACGAACACATTCTGTACGACGGGACCCAGCACATATCAATGGCCAGCCTCGACGGCATGCAGGACCGCACCATCACCATCAACGGCATGTCGAAAACCTATAGTGTTACGGGATGGCGCGTAGGCTGGACGATCGCTCCGCCCAAGATCACCGACGCGATTCGCAAAGTGCACGACTTCCTAACCGTGGGCGCTCCCGCACCCCTGCAGGAAGCGGGGGCCGCCGCTCTGAGCCTCCCCGAGAGCTACTACCGCAATCTGGCCGAGGGATACCGCAAGCGCCGCGATCGCCTGGTTCCCGCGCTGACCGAAGCCGGTTTCCAGTGTTTCCTGCCCCGCGGCGCGTACTACGTAATGACCGACATTCGGGCCTTCGGATTTCCCGACGACCTCGCGTTCACCAGACACCTGGTCACGCAGATCGGCGTTGCGGCCGTGCCCGGATCGAGTTTCTATCGCGATCCCAAGGACGGTGCCCAGCAAGTACGCTTCGCCTTCTGCAAGCGCGATGAGACCCTCGACGAAGCTGCCCGCCGACTGAAAAACATTCACCGATAAATTCGCCCCGGAGTCATAAGACGCAGCGAAGCAAGAAATTGATCGCAGGAGCGTGGCTCGAACCCGAAAAACCTTTTTTAACCGCGAAGTTCGCGAAGACGTCGCGAAGTAGCGCCAAAAAATTTCTTTACGCCCTTCGCGAGCCTAGGCGTCCTGCGCAGTTAAGAGCTTTCCGGGCACATAGCTCCAGCTCAAAAAGCGAAGCGATCCATCCATCTCGTCTATCCCCCACCTCCGTGCCTCATTCCACTCAGCGATTCCACAGCATTCTGGGGTATACTGCGCTCAAGTTCGTATTTTCCTGTTGGGAAGACACTCATCATGGTTCTCAAAGCCGTAGAAGAGGTATCTGCCGAGGTTCCGGTCGACGATTTCCAGGCCCTGGAAGACAAGGTTTATCGCACTATTGAGCTGTACAAGGCCGCGCGCGAGGCTAAGGCGTCGGCCGAACGCGACGTGCAGCGTTTGCGCCAGCAACTCGAGGAGCGCGAAGAGGAAGTGGAGGCCCTGCGTCGCGAAAGCGTCCAGCTGCGCAAGGACCGTGAGGAAGTGCGCGGCCGTGTAGAAAAGATGTTGCGCCAGATCGATACTATCGGGGAGCAAGCCGCGAGTTAAGCTGCACCCGGGTCAGGCGGCACCACCGTGAGAAACGAGGATCAACTATGGCAACGGCGACGCGTCAAAACCCGGTGAAAGATGTGAACAACACCAGCGTGCGCGTAGAGATTTTCGATCAGGCTTACAACCTCCGTGGCTCCGATCCTGATTACATTCTCAAGCTCGCCGAGTATGTGGACGCCAAGATGCGCGCAGTGGCCGAACAGACCAATACCATCGACACCGTCCGTCTGGCAGTCCTGGCCGCCCTGAACATCGCCGATGAATTTCACCTGCTAAAACGCAGGGCGGAAACTGGTACACCCAACTATCAGGTGCGAGCAAACAAGCTCGCGGATGCCTTAGACGAAGTCCTCGAAAACTCGCGCGCGGGCTAACGGCCTCCAACGCGCCATCTCGACACTTTGTCATCGACTCCTGTCATCTGCCATCCCGAGCGAAGTGGGGCGCAAGCCGAACGCAGTCGAAAGCTGCGCTGAGCGGAGTCGACGGGGACCTTGTGTTTTCACGTCCATCCCACCGAGCAGATTGATGTTCCACCGCCTCGTTGTAGCAATAATCCTTGGATTCGATCTAGATATTTCGCGGCCCTATGCGCGATTCTACACACCACACGAAAGTCTCTGGCAACTCGATTGCCAACTTTTTACGTCTTCCCTCTTGCGCATCCCGCGATCTTTCCCTAGCATCCAATCCTGAAAGCCGACCTGCGACGTTGGTGATGGTGGTAACCGATTTTTGAACCAACACCGAATGAACGGGGACTCGACTCGAAAATTCGATCCGGTGTGCGATGCTCCGCCATGCGGAGATGCCTAAAGGGTCTCGGCGGGTTCCCACCGTCAAGGACGGGTTCATTCTCGGCCTGCCACACGGCGTATCGGGTCGGCTTTTACTAGCTAATGGCTGATGGTCGTTAGCTGTTTGCCAAACCTCCTTTGCTCCGCGGCGCCTAACGTGGTCGTTCATCCCAAGCTCCTAAGCTCTCGAACAAAGCCTGTCATCCTGAGCGAAGTGAGGCGTTAGCCGAACACAGTCGAAGGACCACGCGTTTGCCGAGGTCGCCACAGACCGGCAGGACATTTTTCACCACGCCCTACCCCGATCCACTTCTCCCGACCGCGTACCCAGTCCTGCTAAAATGGATTCACATCAAATTCCTGCATCTAAACACCCGTGTACCCGCAACTTTTTCATTCCGGCCGCTTCTTCCTCCCGACCTACGGTTTGTTGGTCGCCACCGGCGTTCTGATTGGCCTGTGGATTAGCGTGCGAAACTCCGCCAAACAGGGCATCGACCCCGACAAGGCGTGGAACTTCGGCATCCTGATCGTGTTGTGCGGTATTCTCGGCGCGAAAATTCTGTACATCATCAATGACTGGAGCACCTACGTCGCGCATCCCGGCGAAATTTTCAGCATCAGCACGCTGCAGGCGGGCGGCGTCTTTTCCGGTGGACTAATCGGCGCACTCCTCGCAGCGGTCTGGTACATCCGCAAGCACCATTTGCCTGCGCTCGCCACCTGCGACGCGTTCGCACCCGGGCTGGCAATGGGACATGCCATCGGCCGCATTGGCTGCTTCGCCGCGGGCTGCTGCTGGGGCAAACCTACGACGCACTGGTGGGGCGTGACATTCCGCAACCCTGCGGCATATGCGCTAGTTGGCACGCCACTGAATCAGGCTCTCGAACCCACCCAACTGTTCGAATCGGCGGTGGAGTTGGCAAACTTCTTCCTGTTGATGTGGATGTTCAAGCGCAAGAAGTTCGACGGCCAGGTCTTTGGCGCGTACCTGATTCTCTATGGAGTGGCCCGCTTCTTCCTCGAATTCCTGCGCGATGATCCTGGCCGGGGACAGGTTTTTGGCAATCTGATGACCGGCACACAACTGATCTCCATCGGACTGGTGATTCTGGGCGGCGTAATCTGGTGGCTGCGCGCCGGAGTTCCGAAAACCGTACCAGCCGAAGCCACCCACTAGGCACCAAAAAAGACGCCGCGGGAAGGACACCCTTCGCCACCTGCACAAACACGCCGCTCGCTGCCTTTTTGAAGGGCCGCGATCCGTCCAGCCACCCATAGAACATGCAGTCGCCTTCCTCGGTACGATAGACTTCCCTCGCCGCAATGCCACAACACTTCCCGGCAATTTTCCCCGTGACCATCGAAGACGCCGGCAAACGTCTCGACCAGTTCCTCGCCACCAGAGTCCCCGAAGTCAGCCGTGCACGTGTGCAACAATTAATCGAGCAGCACCAGGTTCTCGTCAACGACCACGAAGCCAAGCCTTCCTTGCGCCTGCGTGGCGACGAGACCATCTGGGTGCTGGGCCCAGTTCAACTCGATCCCCTGCGGGCCATTCCCGAGGACATTCCCCTCGACCTTGTGTACGAAGACGACGACCTCGTCATCGTCAACAAGCCCGCAGGAATGATGGTCCACGCCGGCGCAGGCGCGACCGAAGATGAACGGAATCGTGGGACTCTGGTCAACGCCCTGCTGCATCGCTTCGGCACGCTTTCCGCTGTAGGAGGCGAAATGCGTCCCGGCATCGTGCACCGCCTCGATAAAGACACCAGTGGCCTGATCGTGGTGGCCAAGAATGACGAATCGCATCGCAAGCTGGCCGCGCAGTTTGCCCGCCGCCGAGTGAAAAAGACCTACATAGCATTGGTGCACGGCGCCATGAAGGCAGAGCGCGGAACCATCCACGCGAGCATCAGTCGCGACAGCGTGCGCCGCATACGCATGACGACCCGCCGCTCCGGCGGACGCGAAGCCATCACTCACTACCAGGTCCGCCAACGAATCGACTCGCCCTTTGGCAAATTCACACTCCTGGAATTGAAAATCGATACCGGACGAACGCACCAGATCCGCGTTCACCTTTCGTCGCTGGGCCATCCGGTGGTGGGCGATGTCCTGTACGGAGCGCCACGAGAGATCAAAGTACTTTCGACGAAGGCCTCAAAAATTGGCATCCAGAATGAGACCGGAACCCAGAAAAGTGGCGAACCGTTCGCGCTTCCCAGAAACTTCCTGCACGCAGCGGCTCTGGAACTCCACCATCCCCGTACCGAAGAACTACTTTCCTTCAAAGCTCCACTGCCGCCAGAGTTGGAATCACTCCTTTCCCGCCTACAAACCACCTAACATGCTCTCCCAAAAATCGCGCGCAAAGTTTGTCATCCCGACCGGAGCGAAGCGGAGTGGAGGGACCTCGTGTTTCAACTGCATCTCGGCGATGCCAGGCCGAGACGTTCAAGGGATTCAGCACTCGACAAAGGGTATGTCGAATCAGCAGAAGACTTGTGCGGTTGGAGTAGCGTTCTAGGGATAAAACGCCAGAAGTTCAAATGTAACTTGGAAAGGCCAGAAAGAAGTGGGAGCCAACATCGGACCAACAGCCAGCTGAAGACAGACGACAAGCGACTGACGACTGCTTTGCTACCCCCCCTGCTTCAACTCCGTCAGCACCTGCCGCGCAATCTCCTTCAACGTTTCGAACACTCCGCCGCCTTGGAAGGCAATCGCTTCGATCACCGGTTCGTTTTTCCGCCGAAGCTCTTTGGCCAGGGTGTCCACCGGGAGTACGTTGGGCAGGTCGCGCTTATTCAGTTGTAGAACATAGGGAATCTTGAAGAAGTCGTAGCCATGCTCCTTGAGGTTATCCATCAGGTTGTCGAGCGCTTCCACGTTGGCATCCATGCGCTCTTCCTGGGAATCCGCTACGAAAACGATGCCGTCCACACCCCGCAGAATCAGTTTGCGGCTCGCGTCGTAGAACACCTGTCCGGGCACGGTATAGAGGTGAATGCGGGTCTTGAACCCGCGCACCGAGCCCAGATCGAGCGGCAGGAAGTCGAAGAACAACGTACGCTCGGTCTCGGTTGCGAGCGAGATCATCTTGCCCTTTTGCTGCTCGGCGGTTTTCTGGTAGATGTGCTGCAGATTCGTGGTCTTGCCGCCTAAACCAGCGCCGTAATACACGATCTTGCAGTTGATCTCGCGGGCTGCAAAATTGATGAAACTCAAAGACTTCCCTCGAAATGAACCTGCGTTGGAGGCACTCCGACCTGCCGGCCTGCCAACGCACAAAGATATCCCTTGGAGTACTGCTGGTCTTTATACCATATGGCCATTGTTACCGGCAGGTTACGGCGGTTACTGCGCAGTGACACACAAAGTGTGGCGCGCACACTCTTGTGCGCGTGCCCGCAAACTCCCTACTTCACCGCGGGCAACGGATAGTAGCCCGACTTGGCGCTCACCTTCAGTCCCGGTCGCGCTACTTTGACTTCAATGTCACGATACGTGCTGCTCGGCGTGGCCCGGGTCGTGTAGCCCAGGGTGTACTGGTTGCGTGCGTCGAGGGTCGCGCGCGCGTAGGCCACCTCGATGTTGTCATGACTGAACTCGCTAAACACCTCCCCGCCCGTAGCCCCGGCATATCTCGGGAGGATGTCTCCGTAACCGTAGTGCGGCAGATGCAGCTTCTGCAGCTTGCTGTAGACGGGAATCGCCGCGCTCTCCACACCAATGGCGTAAACCGTCACCTCGCGCGAGAGCAGGACCTTCAGGACATCGCTGTAGGAAACCCGGCTGCCGTATTCGCGCCCATCGCTAATGACAAAGATAATCTTGCGCCGTGCCCGGTCGCGCTTGCCCAAGTCCAGTGCCGCGCGCAGAATCGCGTCGTTGAGCACGCGCACGTCTTTGGGCGGAGCGATATTCGGCTGCGCTCCGGGACGCTCGACCGGCACACCGTTCACAGTGGGACCCTGCGGGCCCAGCGGCCCGTTCATGATGGGCACGCCGTTGTTGCGGCCGTGCTCCAATTTCATTTGATTCAAGACCGCCGTCAGCTTCTGGCTAACCGTGGAGAAGTCCGTCACCTGGCTCACGGTCGAACTGTAGGTATACAGGGAAACCTCGTCATACGGGCTGAACGCGGCTGACAGTGCCGAGTAGGTCTGGTTAATCTTCTGTAGCGCGACATCGGGCATACCTGTGTCGAGCACGATCGCGGCGGAAAGCGGGAACGGATCACTGGTGAAGAACTTGAGCGGTTCTTTTCGTCCGTCCTCGAATACTGAGAAGTCCTTGGGGAGCAGCCCGTCCACCAAATGCCCCGAGTCATCTTTCACCGTAACTGGCACGAGCACGAAATTGGTTGTGACTGTAATGGTGTACAGATCGTCCCGGGTATTCATTCCCTCGGCAGGAGCCGAACCCGGCGGAATAGTATTCACCGGCGGCATCGGCGGTGGCGCAGTCTCAGACGCGGCGGAACGTGGCTGACCTCCTGCGGGCGCCGGCTGGGCCTCCGGCGGTCGGGATGGCGGAAGATTCGTGGGAAATGTCTGCGCCGGTCGAGTTGCAGATGGCGCGTCCGGAACATCCTGCTGAGATTCCGGATTTTGGGCCTGATTCTGGGCGACCGCAACCTGCGCGATTACAATCACCGCGAAAAGGAAACTGCGCAAAATCACCTGTCCCAAGGTCTTATTCTCCCGCCGGCAGGCAACCGTACAACCTCTTGGGATGCTCAAACCGAGTGAATTGGTGTATTCAACCTTACAGGATTAGACTAGCAAAAGTCTCACGAGAATCAGTTCATGCCTAAAGCCCCTGTGTTTTTATTGGTTTTGACCCTGGCGGCTACTGCCACCTTGGTCGGTCAGCAGTCGCAGACTCCCACGGACGACGACCAATCGACGGAGACCTTGAAGGTTCGCGTCAACGTGGTGCAGTTGTTTTTCAATGTCAAAGACAAAAAGGGCGCTCTGATTCCCAATCAGAAAAAAGAAGATTTTGAGATTCTTGAAGACGGCAAACCGCAGACTATCAAGTACTTCACCGCGGAAAGCAATCTCCCGCTTACACTCGGCATCCTGATCGATTCGAGCGGCAGCCAGATGCGTGTCCTGGAAATGGAAAAAGAAGTCGGTGGCGCGTTTCTCAGCCAGATCCTGCGTGACAAGGACGAGGCTTTCGTGATCGACTTCGACGTGAACGTCGATCTGTTGCAAGACTTTACGAATGACGTACATCGTCTGAAAGCGGCCCTGAACAAAGCAAGAGTCAACACTGGAGGCGGTGGAGGCTCGCTTCCCGGCTTGGGCGGCGGTCCGATTCCCACCGGCACTCCGCGCGGCACGTTGCTCTACGATGCGGTATACCTCGCGGCGCACGATCAGCTCGCACATGAAGTCGGGCGCAAAGCCATGATTCTTCTCACCGATGGCGAAGACCAGGGCAGCCAGCTCCGCATCCGGGACGCGATCGAGGCTGCGCAGAAATCCGACTCCATCGTGTACGTGATTCTGATCGCGGACCGCGGGTTCTACGGCGGTTTCGGCTATTCGGGCGACTCGGAGATGAAAAAACTCGCCGGCGAAACCGGCGGGCGCATGATTGAAGTCGGCAACAAGGTCGACAAGCTCAAGGAAGCCTTCGACCAGATCGCCAACGAACTTCGCAGCCAGTACAACCTCGGCTACACACCGACCAACTCTACCCAGGATGGATCATTCCGCAAGCTTGAGTTGCGCTCCAAGCAGGGCTACAAAATCCAGACCCGCAGCGGTTACTACGCCATCGCCCACAAATCCGACTAAGCAGTGCAAGCAACGGTTTATGTTCAACGCATGGGCCAACGATCTGACCCGTGCGTGGTCGCGAACGTTTAAACGAAAGCAGTTTGTGTGACGGTTCTCGTTTTGAAGGGGCGCGGCTCAGCCCGCTGAGGTTAACGGTGTGTACAACACTCCTGCGTTCTGGGAACGCTTCTGGCGCACGGGCGGTATCCAATCCGTTTTATTCTTCATCGTTGCGTACCTCGTCTACGGCCATCAGCCGCAGGTCGGCGCGTCGCCCGACGCACTCGTCGCGTTCTACGATGGCGAGCGCACGCGGATTCTGATCGCTGCAGTGTTCTGCGGGCTGGCAACCCTCAACCTGATGTGGTTCGCGACGGCGCTCCGGACCACCCTGGCGGGTGCCGGGCTAGACGGCTGGGGCGCGGCAGCAACCGCTTCCAGTGCAGCGTTAGGATCGCTTTTCCTTGTGCTCATCACGCTGGTCGCAGCCCTCTCGTACTCGATCACTGGCTCAGGAAATCAGACGCTCACATCGGGATTGAACGACCTAGCGTGGGCCGGCGTCGTCTTGACTTCATTCCCACGGGCGATGCTGATCATGTCCGGGGCGTTCGGGCTCTGGCGGGCCCGGCTGATCTCGAACGCGCTCTTCGCCGCCGTGTGCTGGAATACTTTCTTCCCATCCGGTACGGCAACGGCGCCAGTACAGCTCTTCGACAGTGATACGCTCGAAATGCGAGCATCTGCCCGATGACGACTTCCGACACAATGAGCTCTCCCCACCTTGGCAGCCTGGTAGACGCTGCCGCTGCTAAGACTCCGCAACCCACTTCTCTTACGGGCCGATTTGTCACGCTGCTGCCTCTTGATCCCGAGGCGCATGGCTGGCTCTCTTTACGAAAAAAGCCACGGGGAGGAGCGCGATTCCCTTTGGCGCTATTTGTTTGACGGGCCTTACCCGAATCGAGCCGCTTTCGACGCGCGCCTTTGTCAAATGGCGGCGTCCAAAGATCCGTTGTTTTTCAGCATTCTGGATAACGGTTCGGAAACCGCAGTCGGATACGCATCGTACATGCGAATCGAACCGGCACATCGCTGCATAGAAGTCGGCAGCATTCTCTTCACGCCGGCCTTGCAGCGCACACCCGGAGCGACCGAGGCTATGTACCTGATGGCCCGTCACGTATTCGAAGAGCTCGGCTACCGGCGGTATGAGTGGAAATGCAATTCTCTTAACGAGCCATCGCGTCGCGCGGCCCTGCGGCTCGGGTTCACATTCGAGGGCATCTTTCGCCAGCACATGATTATCAAAGGCCGCAACCGCGACACGGCCTGGTACGCCATGCTCGATTCGGAGTGGCCCACGCGGAAGGCTCACTTTGAACAATGGCTATCGCCCGCAAATTTCGACGGGGAAGGCCGGCAAAGGGAATCTCTGGCGAAGATGAATGGCTTGGTCGATCGAGTGCCAGGTTCTTAGGCTTCGAACTTCATCTCATTGCAGTTCACTTATAGCTAAGTTATTGAAAGTCCGTCAGGCCGGATTCTGCCCTCAAAAAGCGCCTGGCATCTTCGCGTAGGATGCCCGCCAGTTACGTCAGGAATGGCTCAGAGCGACGATCGGAGCGCCGGCCATACTTTTTCTCCCCGTCCGAAGCGGATACGACGCGACTGGAGGCATTCAAGACGGTTTTGTTATCTCTGAGATATTCCATTTTGGGAAAGGCTGCGATCAAGAGATCACGGGAGCAAGGAACTGGCTGCCTCAAGCCTTGTCCTGGGTCGAGGTTCAAAAATGCCGACGCCATTGTAGTCACCTTTCGAAACCGCGGGGTCTTTCGACTTCGTTCGGCTAGCGCCTCACTTCGCTCAAGATGACAGACCAGAAGGGAGTTGGGCCCCGTCTTACTTCGCGGCAGTTGACAGAATGAAATTACAGAATGAGATTCACAGAAATCTAACGAGTGCTCTCATACCACCTGCGCCAGGCGGCGGAGTTGGTGCCGTGATTTTGTCCGGAGATGTCGCGCAGGGCCTGGAAGGACCAGACCCGTTGCTGGGGTGTGAGAAGTGAGTCGTCCAGCCATCCCACAATGCTCGCGGCCGCAATCATGCGTTGGTCGCGCGTGTACATTCCGGATTGCGCGAGGCCACAGGCGGCACGCTCCTGCACCACGGGCGACGGATCATTGCGAAAGCGGTCGAGCATCGGCACGACAGTCTCATCGGTGCCGAGCAGGGAGAGACCATTCACCGCGGAGGCTCGTACGTTCACATCCGGATCCGCAAGATAAGACTCGAGAATCTTCGCGGTGTGCTCGGGATCAACGCCCACGGTTTCCCAGGGCACCCAGCATCCACAAAGCCCAAACCCGCTGGCTGGGATCACCCAGAGCTTCCTTCGAGCATGGCTGAGGCCGGCTTCGTTCTGGGGAACTGCGTCCAAGGCCAGTTCTGCCGCCAGGGCCGCTTCGCGCGCATGGATGTCGGGCAGGTCCAAAGCGGTCAGGATGGATTGATCGGCTTTTGGACTGCGATGAGTCTGGCCAGTCCAGTCTGCGGAGTGTGCTAGTACTTCATCGGCAGCGCCCGATTTACGGGCAGCCAATTGTCCCAGCAAGTTGCTCGGCGGCAGCTTGCGTGGCGGAGTTGACCCGGGAACCGCTGGGCTGACCGTAGATTGGTTTCCTCGAAGGGAATCCGGACCAACGCTGAGCGAAGGTGACTGCCAGTGTTGTAACTACCAGAACGAACACTACCCTGCGCGGCCAGGAGGTCGACGGTGATCCCAGAGGCTCATTGCCAACAACCCTGATCGGCGAGTCGAGTTCCGGCGGCTTCGAGGTGGCCTTTTCGATCTCGAAGAGCGCGCGTACGACGTCCTCGTCGGTAGGTTTGATCTCCGTACTGGATTGGGGCACCGAGGAATCGGGCCCGAACGGATCCGAGAACATCCGGGGATGGTAGGTCGGAGGCCGCGACCCGACAAGTTACGGCAGTGTAATGGAGTGGTTACGCTGTGCGTGGCAAGAGGCCACGCTTTAGTTGCATACGAAGGCGGGGCGCCGGTCTCGACTGGGAATCGGGGTTTGGAGCCTTCTCTTCGGAAGGGGGATGGATCTGTTGCTCCGTGAGAGTTTCACTTTTCATGCGTGGCGGCTTCAAGTCCCATCGGCAGAATGCACAGCGGGTAGCCTGAGTGTAGGTGACGCGTCCATAGGCAACGCAGGAATAGTTCGGACAAAACTTCATGTACTCTCACAAATTGGCTGGATGCCACGTGACTGGTGCAAACGTAGCATGAAACGCGAGCGAGGCAGTCGCTCTTTTTTCGCTGGAGTGGATTGCTTTTTCTTCTGCAGTTTCGAAGCTCAGGCTGCTGCGCAGCCCGACGGGCGGGGACGCCCGTCGCTCCACATTCAAGGCTTGCGATCTTTTGCAGGGCGGTCTTTTTCAAGGCGATCTTTGACTCGAATTACGAACTTCAGTCCCGACCAGACTTCGTTCACCGCGCACACTTTCACGTCGACCAGTCCGGCTTCCAAACCGATTCTGCGGACGTCGTTTTCGTTCATGTCGGTCGCGACGCCGGACGTCTTCTTGGGCCAGGAAATCCAGAGCATGCCCGCGGGCGCGAGCTGCCGGGCATAGCGCGCGAAGAGGCTCTTCAGTTCCGATTGCGTCTTGACGAAGAGCATCGCGAAATCGATTGGGCCTCGGCCATCTTTCACTTGGACGCAGGTCGAGAGCGCGTCTTTCAACTCAGTTTTCACGTCTGCGGGCAGTTCCACGAACGCAGTCCGGGATTTTTCCTTGATGCCCAGCTTCTTGGGAAGAGGAGTGCCGGAATAGCCCGCCATGGAAAGGTTTAACGCGCGAGGCGCGAAGTATCCGCGACGGGAGCGCACGTGGAGGTTCTTGTGATCCATGGCCACGATCTCGATGGTGCGATAGCGGCCGTCGGTCTTGAAGTCGGCGGGCTTGTAGGAGAGTTGGTACTGGCTGCGTAACTCCTCCTGGATCTCGGCAAAAGCGTTGGCTACTTCGCGAATCTGGAAGGGGAAGAAAGCGTGGCCACCGGTCGCGTCTGCGATACGCTCCAGAACCTTGTCGCCCTTGCCCTTGGTACCGGAAATGTTGGTGCTGATGGTGTAGACGATGACCTCGGCACGCTGCGCCATTTCGATCGCCTCTTCGCGCGTAACGTGGCTTTGATTGTCGTCGCCATCGCTGAGCAGGATGATTGCTCGCCGCACGGGCCCCGAACGGGGAGCCTTCAACAACTTGTCACGAGCAGGAAAAGTACAGCGCGTCGAACATGGCCGTACCACCGCCGGGACGCAGTGCGCGTACTCCGCGTGACAAGTGCTCCGTGTTGTCAGTGAAGTCCTGTGTGACTTCCGGGGTGACATCGAATCCGACGATGAAGGCGTTGTCATAGCGCGGGCGGATGGTCTGGTTCAGGAATTCAATGGCGGATTCCTGCTCGAACTTGAAGCGGTCGCGCACCGAGTTGCTGGCGTCAACCAGCAGTCCGACCTGCAAGGGCAGATCAGTCTGGTTGCGGAAGTCCTTGATCTCTTCGGCGGGCTTGGCGTCGTCGACCACCTTGAAGTCTTCCTTCTTGAGATCCTTCACGTAACGGCCGTGCTTGTCGGTGACCGTAAAGACGACGTTCACTTCGTTCACCGTTTTCACGATGGTGGTTACGGATTCGTCTTCCTGCGTGGAAGACTGCTGGCCGTTCGTAGATGGTGCGGGATGTTTTCCGGGTGCGGGCGGCACCACCACGGGTTGCAGCTGGCTGGTCAGGCCGGTTGCTCCGCGGGTGTTTGGGTTGAAGAGGGCGATGGTGACGGAGCCGGAGAGCCGTCACCCGTTGAGTTTTGCGCGACCATCGCGAGCCCGCAGCCCACGACGACAGCCAAAAGGAAGGTACTCCAACGCTTCATCTTGTTTCATTATAGCCGCAGGCGCGCAAGAAAAAGAGCACCGCGAGGTGCCCTCTCTTCCTGAACCACAAAATACCTGACACGTAAGGCTTACTTGGTTTCCGCCAGCCCCGGACTTGCCCCGAACTCGCGGCGACCATTGACCGTTTTCACGGCACGGGCGGCGGCAGGAGGCGCGGCGGCTGCGGCTCCGTAACGCTCGAGCAGGACCGGCACCATCGCACCTTCGGCTTCCTTCACGAACGTAATGTGGCTTTCGCCGGTAAGGTCGATGCGCACAAAGTCGCCCAGCTTCACCTGCCCGGTAGCCACCAAGTTGGCCAGAGGGAAGACAATGTTGCGCTCGATCGCACGTTTCAGGTGGCGAGCCCCGTACCGCGGGTCGGTTCCTTCCTGTAGCAGGTACTCCTTCACCTTGGAAGTGCAATTGAATACGAATTGATTGGCACCCGCCGCCTGCAGGACGCGTTGCTGCACCATCCCCAGTTCGATTTCGAGAATCTGGCTGAGATGTTCGGGCCGCAGGGTCTTGAAGACAACCACTTTGTCGATCCGGTTCATGAACTCGGGCGTGAATTTCCGGCGAGCTGCCTCGACGGCGGTGCGGGAAATCTTGTCGTCGAGTTTCGAGTCGACTTCCGTGACCTGGGTGGCAAAACCCATACCGCCATCAACCAGGCTGGTCATTTCGCCGGCGCCTAGGTTGGAGGTCATGATGATGATGCACTGCGAAAGGTCGACACGCCGGTTGTCGCCCAAGGTCAGAGTGGCCTTGTCGAGGATACCCAGCAGGAGTTGCCAGAGCGAGTCGGAGGCCTTCTCGATCTCGTCAAAGAGCAGGATCGAGAGCTTCAGCTTCTCCGTGTGCCACTGGTTCAGAGCTTCCTGGGTCAGGAGCGGATGAGTCTCGCGATGTCCCAGGTAGCCCGGGGGCGACCCGATCAGCTTGGCGATTTCGTGGGAATGTTGGAATTCCGCGCAGTCGATTTTGATGCAGGCGCGGGCGTCGCCGAAGAGAGACTCGGCCAGAGCCTCGACGACACGGGTTTTCCCGGAACCGGTCGGTCCAAGAAACAGGAGATTTCCGACCGGGCGTCCCGGGGCGTTCAGTCCAGCCAGAAACATCTGGTAGATCTCAACGACCTTGTCGACGGCCTGGTCCTGCCCAACAATCTTGCGACGCAGGGCGGTGTCAAACTCCCGGGCATCGTTACTCCGACGATTGGGATCGAGCACAGTGGCGAGGTGCGTTCTCATAGGGTCGTAGGGCCCTTTTTAGCCTTTCCGGGGGCGGTTTGCTAATTCCTGGGACGACGTGGTTTGGTTCCTTGAACGGGGAGCGACAAAATTTGTCACTCATCCTGCTGCACTCTCGATCTTGCAAGCCGTTAGCCATCCCTAAAGTAACTTACCAGCACCCCGTTTTCTGATGTGTTAGATGCTCCTTACATGAATTTCGTGTCTTGATTTGCAGATAGCAGCAGTTAGCTAAAGCGAAATTGTTTGCGCATCCGGGAAGGTTTGTTCGCGTTCCAAAGGCCCATCCCTCCTGTCTGGCGCTGGTCCTACGTAACTTTCAGGTCCAAAAGACGCGGGGTACTATCCGCCCAGAAGCACCAGAGAAGCCCGTTCGCACAAGGGTATTTGGTGACTTCCAATCTCCCCCCAGCGGCGAAAGCCGCGACGAGTTTCCGGCGCCGAAGCGGCCGGGCACAACCAACTGCGGAATCGTTTTTGATCCTAGCGCGAACCTCAGCGGCTAAAGCCGGGGGGTTGAAGAGCATCACGGCGCGGCTGAAGCCGCGCCCCTTCAAAACATGCTGGATCACATAAGGCGACGAGCATGGTCACAGCTTTCCGCAAGCTCTTGAGCCTACGCTTTCAAGACCGGTACCCGGACTGCAGTACATAGGAGAAAACCTTGCGTCGTTTGGGAACCTTTTCGCTTATCTTGTTCTTGGGGCGACTGCTGCACTGGCTCTTGGAACCTGGCTGTTCGTTTCGCGAATTCCTACAGCGGCGGCCCAGGGGCCGGTTCAGATCGTGCGGACCAGCACCACGGGTCATACTGCCAAGTGGTCGGAGGCGACGCTAGCGCCCGCGCTCGCCCCACCGGGGACCGAATTCTACTCCGCCACCCGCGGCGACAGTATCCCGGTAGTTGCCCGGCATTATTTGAAGCGGACATCCTACCTCACTTCCAGCGAATTGGCTGAAGCGATTCGCAACACCAACGGGAATCGCACGGGGAACAACCTGAAGGCGGGTGAACAGATCCTGGTACCCGGAATTCTGGCGGCTCCGATCGTCGAGAAGTCGATTCCGGTGGCGAAAGACTTTGAAGTTCGCGCCATCTACCTGACGGGTGTGATGGCAGGCAGCGACCACGGCATTCGGATCATCAAGCACTGGCGGGAAGTGGGCGGCAACGCGGTCGTGTTCGACATCAAGGACAGCGATGGCAGCGTAAACATTGCTTTCGACCATCCGCTGGCTGGACGGCAGCACACCTACATCCACGATCTACCTAAATTTACGCACTTCCTGCACGCGCAGGGCATGCATGCGATTGGCCGTATTGCAATCTTCCGCGACCAGCGTCTGGTGGAGACGCATCCGGAACTGGCTGTGAAGTCGAAGCGCAGCGGGAATCCGTGGCGCGAGAACGGCAAACTAGTCTGGACCGATACCTCCAACCCCAAGGTTCAGGAATACAACATTGCGCTGGCCAAGTACGTGGCGGATTCCGGTGTGGACGAGATCCAGTTCGACTATGTGCGCTTCCCGGCAGAAGGCGACCAGGCGGACGCGAGCTTCCATTTTCAGACCGAACATCCGGCCTGGCATCGCTCGGACGTGATCACCGACTTTCTGAAGCACGCCTATGCTGAGCTTCGCCCCAAGGGCGTGCTCTTGTCGCTCGATGTGTTTGGCGTGATGGCGTGGCAGCGCCCGATTGACTTGTCGCATACCGGGCAAGACATTGTCGGGATGGCGAAGTACTGCGACGTGCTCTCGCCCATGATCTATCCCTCGCACTTCTTTGGCATGGACGGCTACGCGCATCCGGGCGACGCGCCCGAGCACTTCATCGGGGAGTCGATGGATCGCTTCAGGCTGATCACGAAAGACAGCAACGCCGTGATTCGCCCGTGGCTGCAGGCTTTCCGGTGGAGAACCAAGACCTATTCGCCGGAATACATCGAGGTGCAGGTGCGAGTTGCCAAGGAAAAGGGTGGCATCGGCTTCCTGTTCTGGAATGCGGGGAACGATTACTCCAAGCCGTACGCTGCGATGCCCGTGATGCGGGCGGCGAAGGAAAAGTACTTCCGTGGGGATGAACTGCCCGGAGTGGCCGCGGCAACTACGGCGAGCGTAGGGTCGGGGCAGTGAGGGTTGGTTTCAGTCGTCGGTCTTAGTCGTCCGTCGTCAGGGCCGATAGCCACCCAATCGCAAAATGCGCGATCTGGATGGGGCACCCACTGGATTTCAGGTGGGGTACGCCGTGAGACTGCGATTTCTGTCAGTGTGCTTCGGTGATCAAGGGCGGTACTTTTCAGTGATTCATTTGTGGTGGATCTCTCTTTTATGAAGTTGTGGACGTTTGCGCCGCTTGTCTTCTTGTGGGCGACCAGTTCTGCCTCGCACCTCTCGGACAGTCGCCCGAGCACACTCCCTGAGGTGACCCGGATCTCTTTGACGCCGCGCTCTCCGTCGTATGACGAGACGGTTGGGATGCTCAAGGATTGGCTGCACAGTGAGGGCAACAACCAACTCGTGCCCTTGTTCGCCTTCGGCGACTCGCGGTCGTCGGATTTGCTGAACGCATGCCGCAACGAAAATGACGAAACCGCGAATGGCGCTTTCATGACCCTGCAGTTGCTGGGTTCTCCTGATTGCCAGCCTTGTGCGGACTCGTTTTCCGAGAAGCATGGCCGGCCTCTGCTGGCGTGCACGACGAATGTGGGCGAGCCTGACTTTCAGCGGATCGATCGATGGTGGACCAGCGCCCGCACGCGCAACGGCTACCGCTGCGGCAAGGATGAAGGCTGGCGAATCGATGACGCGTTGGTGTATGCACTCATCCTCGATGGATCTCCCCGGGCGCTCTCGATGCTGAATCGTACGCTTGCGCTGGAAAAAGCCTGTGCTGGATACCAAACCATCGAGCAAGAAACCTTGGAACGCGCGCCGGCCCTGGTTCGTGAGGCGAAGGTGATTGGGCACGATCTCAAGATTGAGCATGATCATGTGGAGCAGTCCATACGCCGGTCAGCATTCTTCCTGCCGCTCGAGCACCGCAAGAACAGCAGCGTCACCGTGCTCGCCAGAAACGGCACGGATAACCGGATGCTCGTCGAAGTCTCCTACTCGTGTGGCAAGTCCTGCGGGCGTGGATATCTGGTGGTGTTACAGAAGGATGGGCTGGTCTGGCAGTACGCGCTGATCCGGATGGCTTGGATCACATAGGACGAAAATTCCCAGGTTAGCGCCAAGATGCGCGGCGCGAACCTGGGGCACCTGCGTACCAAGCACTGGTCCTCAACTACCGTCTACTTGGATCCTGTCGGCTCCTCAGCAATGGCTGCGTGGGGCCAACCATCTTCCCAGGAAAGAGTGGAAATCTGCAGCCAGGGCTCTCCAGTCTTCCCGTCATAGGCGTGATAGACGATGAGGTCGTCGACGTTCTGTTGGAGAAGGGATGCTCCCCCGGGCCCGATCCATCTCTTGTTACCACCAAGCAACAGAGTCCCGCCGCCCTCAAGCATCGGCGTGCCGTTTGCGTCCTGGTAGGGTCCTGTCACATTGCGTGATCTTCCTACCATCGTTTTGTAGTTGCTTTTTGTGCCTCGGCAACAGAGATCGAACGAAACGAAAAGATAGTAGAACCCATCGTGATGCACCACAAAAGGAGCCTCGATCGCCTGCCAATTGCCGGGAAGACCGGGCGTCGGCGGAGGAATGTTCGCAGGCCTTTTTCGACTGGCCAACGAATAGAGCTTGGAATCCTCGCTGGATAAGAGGCCAGTCTTCGGATCGATGCGCCGCATTTTGATCCCGGACCAGAAACTTCCGAAACTCAGCCACGTGCGGCCCCGCTCATCGAGGACCAGGTTCGGATCGATGGCGTTGAAATCGTCTTCAGCGCGCGATCGCAAAACGAGTCCGCGATCCACCCAGCGGAAATCCGGGCTTGCCGGGTCAAGCGTCTTGTTCGTTACCAGGGCGATCCCGGACGTGTTCTTCCCAAATAGCGAGAACGCGTAGTAGAGATGGAACTCGCCGTTGAAATGGGAAACGTCGGGAGCCCACAACTCCTTGGTTCCGGGACTCTCCTTTTGGATCCACTCCGGCATGCGTGGGAAGACGTAGCCGCAGCGCTTCCACTGGTGCAAATCGGGCGAGCAACGAATGGGAAGTTCGCCTGTACGCTCGGGACCGTTATTCGTGCCAAAGACATACCAGGTATTACCGTCTTTGGCGATAGACGGATCATGGGTGTGCTCGACATCACCCTCGATCTTCAGGACAACGGGCTTTTGTTCCGCTGCGATGGCGCGTGAAGGGAGAAACAGCAGGCTGAGCACGAAGGCAGAAATCAAAGAGCGATACACGGTTTTCCCTTTTTCCAACAGAGATGGAATGGACTCTTTCCTAACTCATTCTTCGCGGTGCGTCCACTGATTTACATCCCGCCAGACCAACCGACCGTCCGGAAGTCAGATATGAATCACACTTTCGTGACGTCTATAGTTCGTAAAATCTCCTGCCCGATGCGCATGAGCCCTGCAACTACTCGGTTATAATTGAGCGTAATTTTGCCTTGCATGTGCGCGCATCCCACATGCGTTGTCCGCAAAGCTACACGCCAACTTGATCCACGAAGGAGTGTCCATGGCGATTCAGAAGACCGAGAAGATCTGGCATAACGGCAAATTGATTGCCTGGGACGACGCCACTATTCACGTGATGGCGCACGTCATTCATTACGGCTCGTCCGTATTCGAGGGTGTTCGCTGCTATGCGCTGCCTACTGGCCCGGCGATATTCCGCGCACAGGAACACGCCCAGCGCCTGCTCGATTCTGCCAAGGTCTATCGCATCGACGTGGATTACACGCGCGAGGAAATCGTCGCCGCCATGTGCGACGTGATCGCCAACAATAACGTCTGGCCCTGCTACCTGCGGCCGATCGTGCTGCGCGGGTACGGCGAGGCAGGCGTGAATCCGCTGAACTCGCCTACCGAAGTGTATGTCGTTAATTACCCGTGGGGAAAGTACCTGACCTCCGACGCCGAGGGTTGCGACGTTTGCGTATCTTCCTGGACGCGCCTTGCGCCCAACACGCTGCCTGCCATGGCCAAGGCCGGCGCGAATTACATGAACTCGCAACTCATCAAGATGGAAGCCGTGATCAACGGCTACGCCGAGGGCATTGCGCTCGACTCCAACGGCTACGTCAGCGAAGGTTCGGGCGAGAACGTGTTCATCGTGCGCAACGGTGTGTTGCAGACCGCACCATTGGGGAACTCGGTGCTGCCGGGGATTACGCGCGACTCCGTTCTGCAGATCGCACGGGACCTGAAGATTCCGGTCACCGAGCAGGTCATCCCGCGCGAGCTGCTGTATCTCGCCGACGAGGCTTTCTTTACCGGCACTGCCGCGGAAGTCACGCCCATCCGCTCGGTCGACAAAATCAGCGTGGGCAAGGGCGTGACCGGGCCGGTCACGCGGGCAATTCGCGATGAGTTCTACGCCATCGTGAATGGGGAAAAGGCCGACCGGCACAACTGGTTCACTCCGGTGAAGGTGCGGACGAAGCAGCCGGTGGGTGTATAGGGCTCTGGGCTCTCGGGCTCTGGGCTCTGGGCACCGGGCTCTGGGCACCGGGCTCTGGGCTGCGGTTTTCCGGCTTCCCGAGCCTTGCTTCTGTGTGTAGAATGGCGGGCGATCTTCAAGTGGGGACGCGGAGGAGTGCGTCCCCAAATTACTTTCTCACCTCGGCATAACAAAACATCTTCAACGATAAGGAGTGCACCATGCCAACAGCAGAGCAAGGGCTGACGACCGATTTCATGACGACCTATCGGGAATTGATGCTCCAGAGCCTGGCCAACGAAGTGCAAATCACAAAGAAGGTCTTGTCCGCGATCCCCAATGAGAAGCAGGACTATCGTCCGGACCCACACGCACGGACCGCGTGGGAACTGGCGTGGCACCTAGCAAACACCGACGTTCAATTCCTGGACGGCATTGCAGATGGCGAGTTCAAGATGGAAAGTCCCACGGAGGAAAACAAGCCCAAGAATGTGGCGGAGCTCGTCCAATGGTATGACGAGAACATTAACCGTGCCACAGAGCGAGTTCGGAGCATGACTCCGGAACAGCTGACGAGGCCGGTTGAATTTTTCGGCGTATTTAACTACCCGGCAGCAATGTATCTGGCGTTTCTGAACAACCACTCCGTCCATCATCGCGGAGAGTTGGCCACGTACCTTCGCCCGATGGGATCGAAGTGCCCGTCGATTTACGGCGGTAGCTACGACGAGCCCTTCCAGCCGGCAACCCAGGCAGCATAGTTTCGGCAGATGTGACCAAGCCGCCCTGCGGGGCGGCTTTTTCGTCTGTAGTTAGTCGTTCGCTAACGGTCGTCTGCATTCGCGCCAAGCGGGGGGTCCTTCGACTGCGTTCGGCTTTGCCTCACTTCGCTCAGGATGACATGAAAGAGGCTGTGATTCTGTTCGTCCCCCGTTTACCCACGTCGGCCTTGCCCGTCGTTGCCTGGCCAGGGCAGCCTGACTGGCCGAAGGTGGGCTTGATTGCCTAAGCGCCGACAGCTAACGGCCAACAGCTTCTCCGCGTTACTTAGGTCATCTTGGGGAAGGTGACGATTCGCGCAATCATACTGGAGTAGTTGTCAGGCATCGGCTCGCCCGTTTCGTGGTCCGTTACTAGCCACTGGACGCCTGCCACTGACCACTGCCCTAGGTGTCGAATGAATATTGATGATCTGCTGCGAATCGCGATGGAGCGGCGTGCCTCCGACTTGCATTTGAAGGTCGGTAACTATCCGCACCTGCGCGTCGATGGCGAACTCTCTCCCCTCACCGACCAGCCCCGCGTCACTGCCGAGGACATGCTAACCATGGCCTTCAGCATGATGTCGGCGCGGCAGAAGCAAAAGTTCAAAGAGACAACGGAAATCGATATGGCCTACGGCGTCGCCGGACTCGGCCGCTTCCGTGTGAACGTCTTCCAGCAGCGCGGAAACGTGGGACTGGTGCTGCGCGTCATTCCCACCAAGATTCGCGCGCTCGACGAACTGTATTTGCCGAAAGTCGTCGAACAGGTTTGCGATATGCCCCGCGGGCTGGTGCTGGTGACGGGTGTGACCGGTTCTGGCAAGTCCACGACGCTGGCCGCCATGGTCGATCGCGTGAATGCCACCCGCGCCGAACACATCATCACCATCGAAGACCCCATCGAATTCCTGCATCGCGACAAGAAGGGCTACGTCAACCAGCGAGAAATCGAAGTTGACACGCCCTCGTTCTCAGCGGCGCTGCGCGCCTCTCTCCGTCAGGATCCGGACGTGATCCTGGTGGGCGAAATGCGAGACCTGGAAACAATTGGCACCGCAATCCACGCGGCCGAAACCGGCCACATGGTGTTTTCGACATTACACACTTTGGATGCGGTCGAAACCATCAACCGTATTATTGCCGTCTTCCCGCCGCCCGAGCAGAAACAGGTTCGCCTGCAGCTGGCGGCGATTCTGCGCGCCATCATCAGCCAACGACTGGTGCGACGCACCGATGCCGAGGGACGTGTGCCAGCAGTCGAAGTCATGATCAACACAGCATTCATTCGTGAATGCATTCTGGTACCGGAAAAGACCCGCTCCATCCGCGACGCGATTGCGGCCGGAACGTCACAGTACGGCATGCAGACCTTCGACCAGTCGTTGTGGGATCTGTTCCAGGCCGGATTAATCGGTTACGAAACAGCTCTCGAGAACGCCTCGAACGCCGACGACTTCAAGTTGCGCATGCAAGGTATCGCGTCGACCGCCGACATTTCCCGGCAAGCCATGCAGTCAGCCGGCTTCGGCGGCCGTTAGTTTTCACGTTTCTGGAGTTGTACTCGGGCGCGCCGCCAGGCGCGCCCCTTTTTTTGCCGACGCACTTAGCGCTTGGCATTTGGGCTCTGGGCTCTGGAGGACAACACGAACGGCCACGGGCCAAATGCCAAGTGCGATCTGCCGATTTCCTGAATGCTGAGTGCTGTCCTTCCCACGACGATTGCGCTACTGTGGTCATGGCATGGCGTTCCCTCGCCCCAAGAAAAAGTTCTACACCGAAGCTGAACTCTACGAATACGCCGTTGGCTCGCTGGCCCGTCGCATGCGCACCGTGGCGGAACTCAAGCGATTGCTGCGTCAGCGGGTAGAAGCGGAAACGGAATTCGGGCAGACGCTGGTTGAATTGATCATTCGCCGCCTCAAGGACCAGGGCTACCTGAACGATGCGAAGTATGCCGCCACCTACTCTTCCCTGCGCCGCGACAACGAGAAGTTTGGGCCGCATGCGCGTGATCACGGATCTGAAGGTGAAGGGCGTGCATGGTGAGCTCATTGATGAGGCAGTTTCGACGGCCTTCGATGAAGTCAGTGACGAGAAGCAGGCCCGCGCCTTCCTCCATCGCAAGCGGGTGAAGAAGCCGGACGATCAAAAGCAGGCAGCGCGAATTTTCCGGCTGCTCATGCGGGCGGGCTTTCGGCCGAAGACGATCTTCACCATCCTCAAGAAGTGGGACGTGGACGACGAGACCTTGACGGCTCTCGAGGGTGAAGCGCAGGAATAGTTCTAGGCGAACTCCTGCGACGGGCTTCAACCACAAAGGACACTAAGGGACACAAAGGAACACAACATCCCGTGCTGCAAACGGACTGCGAATTGTCGCTAAAACTGAAGATGCCTCCGGAAGAGAAATTCCTTCGTGCTCCTTCGTGTCCTTTGTGGTTTAAAGCCTCATCCCGTGATTGCCAATGTGCTCTGTGGTTTAGAATCAAGGATTGGACTCTTACGACTGATCGTCGCCGAGGGTTTTCTAAAATCACATGCTGACCGGCTCGCAAATCCGCCGTAGATTTCTGGACTTTTTCATCGAAAAAGGACACCGCGAGGTGCACTCGTCGTCGCTCGTCCCGCAGAACGATCCCACGCTGCTGTTCACCAACGCCGGGATGAACCAGTTCAAGGACGTGTTCCTCGGCCTCGAAAAACGCGACTACACGCGGGCCACGACCTCGCAGAAATGCGTGCGCGCCGGGGGCAAACATAACGATCTGGAAAACGTCGGCTTCACCAATCGCCACCACACGTTCTTCGAGATGCTGGGTAACTTCAGTTTTGGCGACTACTTCAAAAAAGATGCTATCGCCTACGCCTGGGAACTGATCACCTCGCCGAAGTGGTTCGGGATTCCGAAAGAGAAGCTCTACGTCACGATTTTCAAGGGTGAGAATGGCGTGGAACGCGATGCCGAGGCGTACGACTTGTGGGCCGCGCAGGGCGTAGCAAAAGAGCGCATTTACGAATTCGGGGCGAAGGACAATTTCTGGCAGATGGGCGATACCGGGCCCTGCGGTCCGTGCAGCGAGATTCACTACGATATGGGTCCCATCGCCAGCGATCAGGGACACACCAATTGCGAATTTGGCTGCGATTGCGGACGGTATGTCGAGATCTGGAATCTGGTGTTCATGCAGTTTGACCGCGATGCCAGCGGGAAACTGACGCCGCTACCGAAGCCGTCGATTGATACCGGGGCGGGGTTGGAGCGGGTGACGTCGGTGCTGCAGGGGGTGATCTCGAATTACGACACGGATTTGTTCACACCGCTCATCCAGCGCGCGGCGGAGCTAACGGGAACGTCGCTGAAGAAAGAGTTGGAGAAGGAAGCGCATGCAAAGTCCGCCGCATCACTGCGTGTGATTGCGGATCACTCGCGGGCCGCAACGTTCCTGATTTCCGACGGTGTCATCCCTTCGAATGAAGGCCGTGGATATGTACTGCGCAAGATCATCCGTCGGGCGATCACGCACGGGCGATTGCTTGGACAGACGAAGCCCTTCCTGCACCAGATGGTATTCGCAGTGCGGGATTTGATGCAGGATGCGTATCCGGAGTTGAACGAGACGGCGGAGCGGGTGTCAAAGACTGTGCTAGCGGAGGAGACGCGATTTGCCCACACTCTGGATGTTGGCCTAAACCGGCTCGAAGCACTTCTATGCAGAGGCACAAGCGTGCGATTCGATCACAGACTCCTGATCGAAGTTCTCTCCAATATAGCCGGTGGAGCTTCGAGCGGAAGCAATTGTCCTAGTGTGCGGCGTCGTGCTTGAGCCAGTTGCGAATGCCGATCTGCCGGGAAGCTTTCAAACTCTACGACACGTTTGGGATGCCGCTCGATTTCATCCAAGACGCGGCACGGGATCAGGGTATCGAATTCGATCAAGCCGGTTTCGATGCTGCCATGGCCGAGCAGCGCGAGCGCGCCCGCGCCTCCTGGAAAGGCGCGGCCAAGCAGACCGCGAACCCCGAATATCAGAAGCTTCCCGCCTCGGACTTCGAGGGCTACCATCGCACGCGCTCCGATGGCGCTGAGGTGCTCGCGCTCCTGAAGAACGGACAAGGCACGGAGGAACTCAAGCCCGGTGAAGAAGGCGAAGTCATCCTCGACCACACGCCCTTCTACGCGGAGTCTGGCGGACAGGTCGGCGATCGCGGGTGGCTCTACAGCGATGATCACAACACGGTCGTTGCGGAAGTGGTCGGCTGCTACTACCCAATCCAGGGCGTGCGTGCCACAAGGTTGTAGTCAAAAACCCACCCTCCGCAAAAAGTGCGGAAGGGCGAGGCACCCTCGGAATTCGGGTGGGCGATCGGGTCGATGCGGTCGTCAATACTGAGATTCGCGAAGCCACCATGCGCAATCACACGGCCACGCATTTGTTGCATGCCGGGTTGCGCGAGGTGCTGGGCAAGCACGTGAAGCAGGCGGGATCGCTGGTCGCGCCCAATCACCTGCGCTTCGATTTCTCGCACTTCACTGCCGTCGAAGACGAGGAATTGCAGGACATCGAAGACCTCATTAACAAGGAAGTACTACGTAACCGCAAGATCGAAGTCATCGAGAACGTGCCCATCGACGTGGCCGTAAACGAGTATCACGCCATGGCGCTCTTCGGCGAAAAGTATGGCGACAAGGTACGCGTGATCCGCATTGGAGATTTCTCGACTGAGCTCTGCGGCGGCACGCACACCGCAGCAACGGGCGAGATCGGGCTGATCAAGATCCTGAAAGAAGGCAGTGTGTCGTCGGGAGTGCGTCGCGTCGAAGCCATTACGGGCGAAGGTTCGGTGCGGCACTTCCGCAAAGATCATCAACTGGAAAATGTAGTGGCGGCACTCGCTGCGCACGCCGACGGAACGAGTCCCGCGGACGCGCTCAAACTTGAGTTGGAAAAGAAAGATGCCGAGATCAAGCGCCTGGCACGGGAACTCGACCAGTCTCGCATGAAGTCGGCGTCTTCTTCGGTGGCCTCGGCCAACGAGAACATCCGAGAGGTGAAGGGCATCAAAGTACTCGCGCACCGCGTGGACAACCTCGACCGTTCCCAGATGCGGACGCTGGTCGACCAGTTGCGCGACAAGGTAGGATCGGGCGTAGTGGTGCTGGGCTCAGCCACGAACGGTAAAGTCGCGCTTATTGCAGGAGTGACCAAGGATCTAACCAGCCGCATTCAGGCCGGCAAAGTGATCGGACAGGTCGCGCAGAAAGTCGGCGGAAAAGGCGGCGGGCGCCCCGACATGGCGGAAGCCGGCGGCGACATGCCTGAGGCGCTAGACGCTGCGCTGAACGAGGTGTACACGGTCGTGGAAGGCATGCTGGGGTGAGACAGTCGTCAGTCATCAGGTATCGGTGAGTAGGCGACAAACGCGCCTCCAGCAACGAGCATTGGAGTTCATATGGATGAGCGGGTTTCGTTTATCACTCATCAGGGCCACGAAATCCTGCTGATCGATTTCAGCGGATGCGAGGCGAAGGAAATCCTGCTCCTACTGGAAGAAGTGAAGCAGACCGTGGCGGGCCACGAACGTAACTCCGTGCTGACTCTCGGCGACTTCACTGGCGCCCATATCGACCGCGCGGTCGCCACTCGCTTGAAGGAAGTGATGGTGTTCGATCGACCATTCGTGAAGCGTTCTGCTCTAGTGGGCGTGGAGAGCCTGCCCAAGGTCTACTACGACAACATCAAGAGCTTTACCCAACGGAGCTTTGCGACTTTCAAGACTCGCGAGGAAGCGATGGACTATCTGGTGAAAGACTAGCCCCTAGCTACTGGCTCCTGGCCGCTAGCTCACTTCGTCGGTTTCTCCGCCGCAATGGTCAGCGGTAGTTTTGCCGACTCACAGGGTCCACTGGACATCTGGAACTGAAGCTTATAGGAGCCTGGTTTAGCCATAACAAACAGGGTGGAGGTCGGCGGACTACTCATTACTTCGTAGCCCCAAATCAAGTCTCGTGCATCGAATTCGAACTTCGCCTTCTCGCCTTTGTGCGCAAATCTCAAGATAGCCGAGTCGGTCTTCTCTCGACGATTAATAACGATTCCAACCCGATCGAGGGGATCCAGAACCGAGGGTTCAAGCGCGGCCATGATCCTGGTCGAGAATCTTTCCTTCCCAAGAATAGAATCCCATGAGGTGGGCTCTAGACTTAGCCCTGACCACAGCGGTATCTCAAAAGCGTTTTCGGAAACACTCTCAACAGTCACATACACCGTGGCGGGCTGCCTGGGTGTCCACTCGTTCCGATCGACACGAATTGAACAAGAAACCAACAATGTGGTTCCGTTGTTCGTTTCGATGTGTCTTTGTGCCAAACCACCATGCTCCAGAGCCGCGAACAGAAGACCTATCGTTATCAAGGTAGTCTTCAACTTCTCCACCTCAACGTAACCGGCCCCTGGATCGGATGCTTCATCTCTCCGCCGCCTCGCCGCGCGTCGAGATACGCCTGCTTCAGCTGGAAATACCACTTCGCCGGACGATCCGCGTCGTCGATAAGCATCAGGTGCGGGTTGTGCTTCAACCCTTCGGACTGTTCCTCCATCGTCTTGCGGTCCTGCTCCACGAACTTCGCGAACACGAACTTCAGCAAGTCGGGACCGAACGGAACCCAGCGAAACAGGTTCCACGCTGCTACCACGTCGATGCGGCACTGGCTGCGCGTGATAGGCGTGACCGTTGTCAGGCTTGAGAACCAATACTTTCCGGCTCGAATCGTCTCCCAGCGCATGTTGGGCAGCGTAAAGTCGATGGTGGTGGTAATGGATTCGGCATCCGCATACAGCTTCAGCAGCTTGTAGGGCGCGCTGTTTGAACTGGGCGTGTGCGCGCTCATGCGGAAACCCAGGGGGATAGGCTCGAACGCCTTCTGTTTTTCGTGGATGGAATCCCGGCTGCGCCACCACCATGCCTGGTGAACGAACGGGCCGTGCGCCGGGTCCATCAAGCCGATGATTCCGTGATCCACGCTGCAGGGCAGGTTTGAAGTGAGATAGGCCAGCTTGTACTTGTCGCTGAACTTTGGGACAAGTGGCACCGCAGCCGTCGGATCTATACGTTTCGCAAATCCCGCGCCTGCGGGCCCGGAATCAGGGATGAAGACCCACACGAAACCGTCGTGCTCCTTGCAGGCGTAATTGCCCGCGTAGACGCGATCGACTTTCATCTTCTGATCTGCGGTCAGCGACGGGATCAGTTGGCACTGTCCGCTCTGCGCGTCAAACCGCCAGCCGTGGTAGCTACATTCCACTTGGCCGCCTTCGAAACGTCCGCATGAGAGCGGCATACCCCGGTGAGGGCAGGCATCCTGCAGAGCGAACGGCCTCCCCTGCGGATCGCGACCCAGGACCAACGGAATCTCCAGCAGCATCGCCTTTTCCAACCGGTTGCGGCGAACGCTCTCCCCTGGCAATGCCCGGTACCAGAAGCCGCGCAGCATTAGCGAATCGGGGGTTTGGCGTTGCGGGGACTCGTCGAACATGGGGACGTGGCGAGGGTACTACAGGCGGGCATTTTGGAGAAACGGGGCGGGCTGGACTGACGCGGCAGGCGAACCGTCCAGCCCACGGCAGTCCAGCACACGCTGCCTGTCCTTGTTTTCAGTAACTTACGGCGATTACTTCGGTGGTTCTATTCACTTCCGGAAGATTGCCCGACCGGGTTAACCACCCTATAATCAATCTACTCTGGTAGATGTTTCTCCGTCAGGTTCCGGGTAGCGCTGGGCAGGGAGTTCGTGTCTTTGCCACGAGGATAATGTCCCGGTATGCGAAAGCACCTGCAAATCGCTCTGATGGCGGGTTTCACAATCGCGGCCTCTCTTTCTCTCACCACGCCCCGGGCTCTGGCTGCCTCGGGTGCGGAGGGTTCTACCACGCATCTGGTCGCTACAACCGACGCAAATGGCCGTACGATCTACGAGAACGAATACGTAGAGGTCAGTCCTGCGGCCAAGAATAAACCAACAGCGGAACGTCCCACGTCACGGCCGAATCGGCTGGCCTACTGGAGTTCGAAGGAAGGACGATGGAAGCCGGTTCCTTCTGCAAAAATGGGACGGGCCCGGTCGGCAGCAGCGGAAGTCAGCCAGTATCTCCACCAGGAATCGAACTCCGAAAACGGTGCGTCCGAAACGCCCGCCTTTGTGCGGAGCGACCGGCTATTTAGCCAGCAAGATGTGGATGCGGCGATCGAACAGGCGGCTGCCCGGCACAATGTCGATCCCAACCTGGTGCGGTCGGTGATCAAGGTGGAGTCGAATTTCAATCCCAACGCTGTGTCCCGCAAGGGCGCTATGGGCCTTATGCAATTAATGCCCAGTACCGCGCGCTCCTTGCACGTAAAAAACCCCTTTGACCCGCAACAAAACGTAGATGCCGGGGTTCGCCACCTCAAGCAACTGCTGGAAAGCTACGGCGGCAACGTAAAGCTAAGTCTGGCGGCCTATAATGCAGGTGCGGGCGCAGTGGCGCGGAGCGCGGGTATTCCCCGTTTCTCCGAGACTCAGAACTATGTGAAACGCATCACCAGCCTGTATTACGGGGGCGTCGACTCGGACACCCGCACGATCGGCAATGTGGTGCACGATCCCGTTCGGGTTCAACGAGATGCGCGGGGCGTGCTGTATATCAGCAACACAGATTAGCGGTTTGGCATCTCAGGTAAGCACTTTTTCGAATTACGGCTTTTGGAACGTGCCGTAACGGCTGGAAACGTTGAAGACCCTACATCGAAGCCAGCGCGGGTTGCGTTTGGGAGCGGCTCTGCTTTTGTGGCTGCTGCCGGCGCTGCCGGCTCATGCGCGTGTCCGCCACGGTGACGCGTGGGCGCGCGACAATTATGTTCGGGCCGGGCGTATTCGCGAGGCGCTCACCGGACGCCCCACACAGGAACGCAGCCGCCGCGACTACCAACGCGTAATCGACTCGTACCGCCGCATATACCTCGGAGCCCCTTCTTCTTCCAAAGCTGACCCCAGCGTGGTTGCCGTCGCCGAGCTGCAAGTGGAGATGGGTCGCCGCTTCGACGACGACAAGATCCTGCAATTCGCCATCAAGCAGTACGAGTTCCTACGCCGCGAATATCCCGGCAGCCGATATCGCTCTGACGCGCTGTTCACGATCGGCGAGATCTATAAGGACGACCTCGACAATCCCGACGAAGCCCGCGCTGCGTTCCAGGAATTTCTGCGGCGCTATCCGCACAGCCGGCTGGCTGATGACGCCCGGCAGGCCATCGCCGAGCTGAAGAAGGATGCCGTCGATCCGCAAAAGGAAGCTGCCAGGCGTGAAGCCGAGAAATATCAGCGGGCTGCGGATGCCGTGGCCAAATCTTCGAAACCAGCTGTCAAGTCCGAAGCCGAAGGCGGACCCAGACACCGACGCAGATAACGACGAGGCAGCAGACTCGGGCGATGTCAGTGGCGATCAGGGCGCCGACGCGAGTCCCGGCACCCTGCCGCGCGTGACCAGCATTCGACACTGGTCGACGCCCGACTACACGCGCGTCGCGATCGATCTGGAACAAGACGTGAAGTTCGCTTCTCAGCGCATCGATCATCCCGACCGGATTTTCTTCGATCTCTACGACACCAAGCTTGCCTCGACGCTGGTGGGCAAGAGTTTCGACGTGGATGACGGTTTCCTGAAGAAGATTCGTGTGGCACAGTTCAAACCGGGCAAGACCCGCGTGGTACTCGAAGTCGATGATCTCTCCGACTACGACGCCTTCCTGCTGCCCAATCCCTCGCGCCTCATCATCGACATCCACGGCAAGGAGTCGGCGAAGTCCGGGAAGAGCGCGGCCCCGGCTCATAGCGGGGAAGCGTCGGTCGGTCCCGCAATTCGCAACGCATTAGTGGCGAAGACCAACGCTGACGACTTGCCCGCCGAGAGCGATGAGCCGGCCCCGCCCGATCCGGTGACACAGATCAAAGACACCAAGCCCACGGTTCGAACCGTCACGGTCGGGAACCGGCCCGTCAAGAAAATCATTGAAGCCAGTGGTGATCCGCCCGCCCGAGTCCGCCCGCCCGCTGCCCGTTCAGTCGAAGACTTGCGGCCCGATGTGCCTCCCGATAAGACGGCAGGCACTGATGAATCGTCCAGCGACAGTCTGGACGAACCAGTTCCGCAAAAGAGAACCGTTCCCTCCCGCGGCAAAGGCAAACGCAAGACCGCGAGCACGGTTCCCGATATCGACGTCCGCGAGGCACGCCCCACGGCAGCCGGAGACCGTTCCTTGATTCGGGCGCTGGGATTGAAGATCGGCAAGATCGTCATCGATCCTGGCCACGGCGGGCACGATACCGGCACCATCGGCTCGGATGGACTGCTCGAGAAAGATCTGGTCCTGGATGTGGGCCGACGCCTGGGCAAATTACTGGACGCGCGCATGGGCGCGGAAGTGGTCTACACCCGCAAGGACGACACCTTCATCCCGCTCGAAACTCGCACTGCGGTCGCCAACCAGGAGCAGGCGGACTTATTCGTGTCGATCCATGCCAACTCCAGCCGCGACTCGAACGCACGCGGAGTGGAAACCTACTACCTCAACTTCACCTCGTCCCCGGAAGCGCTGGAAGTCGCGGCGCGTGAGAATGCAGTTTCGGAAAAGTCGATCCACGAACTCGGCGACTTGGTAAAGAAGATCGCTCTGAAGGAAAAAATCGAAGAATCTCACGAGTTTGCCAGCAACGTGCAGCAAGCCCTGCACAGCGGTCTGGCGAGCAAGAATTCGAGCATCCGTGATCGCGGAGTGAAGAAGGCTCCATTTATCGTGCTGATCGGTGCCAATATGCCGTCCATTCTGGCGGAGATTTCCTTTGTGAGCAATCCTACCGACGAACGCAAGTTGCAGACCCCTGAGTATCGGCAGCGCATCGCCGAGTCCCTCTATCGCGGCATCGCCAAATATGTAAGCGGATTAAGCGGGGTCAAGGTCGCCAGCCGCGTCGCCAAGAACGAAGGCCAGTAAGTCGAACTCTTCCGTAGCGCTGCCGTCCCGGCGTCTGTGATGTGGGCGTCTCGTCCACATCCGAGGGCAGGTTGCCCTCGGGACAGCTCGGCGGGACGCCGATGCTACCAATACTGCCACACTCCGCGTTTCTGCCGGCTGTGGTCTGATCAGGTTGGAAACTTTCTGGTCCCGCCTGTAGTCTAATAGTTGATAGACGCCTCAGTCGGCTGTTGCCGTCTCCATGACTCGTATTCGAATTTTCATCCCGGTTCTGCTGTTCTTCCTGGCAACCAGGGCTCTCGCTGGGGAGTCCCCGGCTTCTAAGCCGGCTACCCATCCCATGCTTCCCAATACATTTGGAGGCTGGCAGATTAAGGGGGTTGTGGCCACGGGTACTGACCCGGTCGTGGCGGATCCTACAAATCCGGCAATTCTGAAAGAATACGGCTTCACCGATGTTGCGTCCGGCAACTACGCGCGGGACGATGGACGCAATCTCACTCTTAGAGCCGCGCGTTTCGCTGACACCAGTGGCGCCTACGGAGCTTTCACGTTCTACAAGCAGCCTGAGATGTTGAACGAAAAGATCGGAGACCAAGCCTCTTCACTCAACAACCGCGTACTGTTTTACCGTGGCAATGTCCTCGTGGATGCCATATTCGACAAACTCAGTGTAATGTCGGCGGCTGAACTTCGAGAACTCGCGGACAATATTCCGTTGCCCCAAGGCGGAGCTCGCAATCTGCCATCACTCCCCACTTACCTTCCGAAACAGGCCTATGTGAAGAACACTGCCAAGTACATTCTCGGCCCATTGGCCCTCGATAAGATCGGATCGCCGATTTCTCCTGAGTTGGTGGATTTCGGTGCGGGTGCAGAAATAATTCAGGGCACGTATGAGAGTTCGGGCGGCCAAGCAACGCTGGTACTGATTTCGTATCCCACGCCGCAGATCGCCGCGGAACATCTGCGGCGAATCGAGGCCGCGCACGCGCCCAACGCGCAACCCGCAGCCGGTACACCTCCGGTCGTCGACGTGGGCACGTTCTCCGACAAGCGTAGCGGTCCCCTCGTCGCGATCGCAGCTGGTCCCTTCTCGCAAAGCGAGGCCAAATCGCTGCTTTCTTCCGTTCACTATGACGCCGACGTCACGTGGAACGAGAACACGTTCTTCGACAAGAAGAACAACCTGGCGAACCTGTTGTGGAACGTTATCATCCTGTGCGGCGTCCTGATGGCCCTCACACTGGTTGCGGGATTCGCTTTTGGAGGGGTGCGCATGCTCTTTCATCGTCTGCTCCCGCAGCGCGCCGCGAAGTCTGAAACTGAATTCATTTCACTGCATCTCGACGATGCAGGACGCGAACCCTCGAGCAGGATTTAAGAACTCGCCCGGCTCCCTGGAATCGTTAGGCTGGGACGGCTAAAACGTCTTTGCAACTACGGTAAGTACCTCAATTGAAGCGCTTTAAAGGGTTGACCAGTCCTCGGCGTCTCAATCTGCTACAAATTTACGAACTGTTGCTTGCCTTTGTAATACATTGAAAACAAAGACATTTATTATCGAGAAATCCCTTGACACCCCCCTTTTTCGGCTCATAAGATTTCGCCAGAAAGTTTTGGCGGACTTTGCCTTCCGTTAGAACTATTCTCCCTTGAAAAGAAAAGGCCGCCCAGTTGCCGGGTGGCCTTTTTGTTGTGCGTTGTTCGCAGCCCTTAGTGAATCGCCTTACGGCATAACGATCAAGGGTCGCATCATGTCGTGCTCTTCGTGTTCCAGGATGTGGCAGTGCCACACGTACTCGTAGCCGCCAGTCCGAGGACTTACCGGCACACGATAAGGAACGTTGGGCAAGTCAAACCGCATGATGATGGTCGTGCATTCGCCAGGATTCATGCGGACCGTTTCTTTCCATCCCAGTTCATTCGCATCCGGCAAACGAGCGGGTCCGGTAAATTCCGGAGTGCCGTCGTATCCGGCTACATTGAACGGTTGTCGGGACAGCACTTGCACATTCACCAGGTGGAAGTGCATCGGGTGCGTGTCGCCGGTGGTGTTGAAGATGCGCCACACCTCCGTGGTAGCCTGGCGCACGACCTCGCTGGGCTCGGCGTCGTACGGCATCCCAAACTGCGGGGTGCCATCGGGTGCGGTGTTCTGCACTATGTTCGTCCCTAGCATCTGAATTAAGCGACCAGCATCGTCGAACGTCTCGTTCAATGTGAGGTCACGAACTCGAACCGCTTTGCGCTGCTCAAGTTTTTCCAGCTTGGGCAGCAGATTGTTGACGAGGTTCCCCAGGAAAGACGCGCCATTCACCGCCAGGGTTTCCAGCAAGTTCATAGCGGCCGGATCGGCAGCGCCAGTTCGGTTCACGACCTGGAACTGCATTAACGTGCGGGTATTCGGGCCGAATCCCGACTCGGTCGACGGAGCGCCGCCGGACAGTGTTTGATCCGAATTGCCCGTGAAGTAATCGACCAAAGAATCGCCCACTGGGAAAGGTGCAGGCGCGTCGTTATAGAGAATGAGTTTCGAACCGGCGGGAACGTTTGAGAAGTCAATGATGACGTCCGCGCGTTCGGCCGGAGCCAAGAGCAAGTTGTATTTCAGCGTGGAGCTAATTGGGTTCGCATTGGCGTCGAACTGCACGCTGAACTTGGTCGGCGGATTATTCAATGCAACCGGGAACGGAGTGAAGCCACCCTCGTTACCGATCTGAATCATCCGAGGGCCAGGCTTCCCTAAGTCAGCTTCGCCCGTATCCCGCGAGTTCGCATAGTACAGTTGCAGATTGTAGAAGCGCGCCTGCGAACCGTTGAGAATTCGGAAGCGATAGTGGCGACGCTCGACCGGTAAGAATGGGTAGAGGGCGCCATTAATTACGCTGGTATCGGCGAAGAACTCTGGAATGGCCGATGGTTCGGGCAGCGGACGTGTCGCGGGGAATCCCATGTCCGGCCCGTAGTCCCAACGCCCCGTCGGATCGCTTGCCTTCTCGTACTGGTGCGGATACCAGAGTTCTCCCGGCTTGCCCCAGATATACCCCTTGTCGACTGCAGCCTGCGAAACAAACGTCTTGTCCTGAATGACCAGAGGAATTTCATTGCTGGGGATGATGTGGCTCTTGATCAGGAAATTTTCCGCATCATCGCGAATAATGTAAGCGGAAGCGATTCCGGCATACGCATTCAAGCGGGTAATACCGATGGCGTGATCGTGGTACCACACCAGCCGCGCACTCTGGTTGTTGGGATAGCGATAGAGAGCTTCTCCGGGCACTCCCGTTCCATTTAAAAAGCTCGGACCAACCGCCGTGGGTGAAAACCAGGCTTGTGGCCCACCGTCGGAAGTCCAGGGGACCAGCCCTCCATGCAGGTGAACGCACACGCGATTCTGCTCAAGTTCGGCGCCCATGATGGTCGTATCCACCGGCAACGGATGGGTCGGAGGCAATTGATTGATGGTCTTCATGCGCACAGGGCGATTCTGCTGCGCGACAATTACACCGCCCAAGTAACGATGGTTGGGAGCCTGACCGTTTGTCACATCGGCGTACCCCCAGAACTTGGTTGGCCCCGGCAGGTCGGGGTGCATCATTTGAGTGAATTCTCCTACACGGATCTGGTAGTAGTCTTCGCCGGGAAAGAGAGAGGTGTTGGGAGTGGCGACCGGAATACCAGTGGGTCCCAGACCTTGCAGAGGTACCACGAACTTGCGGATTTTCGTTGGGCTTTGCGCAAAGGGCCAAGCCAGATTACGCATGAGCAGTGCGCTGCCTCCTGCCATGGTGGCCATCTTGAGGAAACTCCTTCGAGTGGACATATGCGGGAACGCCTCCTCCTGGGTGAAGTCGTTGAGTTGTCCGGGGTAGGGCCTACGGACGGAGGCAGGACAGCAGCCACTGAGTAGAGACACTACGACGAAGCAGCGCCACCTTCAGCAGACGATCAAGCACTCCCGCACGCGGGGGAAAGCCAGTTAAATCACTGACCTGCGTGTGCGGTTCTGAGTCGCGGTTGCTCGTGGCTCAGTTCCAAGCCGTGTCGACATTTATGCATGAACAAGAATTTGGACGCAGTGGTCCAAATCACGGATTGGTGTGACACGCGACCCTTGCCGCGTGACTTCCGGGCACTAGAATGAGATTGAGATCACCTGCCAACAGCAGGCCGGGAGGTGGCGCGATGAAGCATCTGGTCTTTCTGTTCTGGATTCCCGCCCCGATTGTTCTCTATCTGAGCATTCATCAAGAAGTGCGGCGAGCGAGGCGCGCGGCTCACAGGGACAATCTGCGAATGACGGCTAATTCTCGGCATCCGCAGTAGGAAGGCCCTACTGCGGCTTCGGAGCCCGGTGTGGGCAACTCGAAGCATTGATGCACTCCTCCGGCAACACCAAGCGGTCCACCGGCTTCCCATTCACGATGTGCGATTCGATGATCTCGTCAACATCGTCCGCCGTGACCCGCCCATACCACACTGCATCGGGATAGACCACGACAGTGGGACCGTGTTCACATTGGTCCAGGCATCCCGACATGTTGGCACGAACTCTCTTCTTGAATCCTCGCAGAGCTAATTTCTGTTTGAAGAGAAATTGCAACTTGGCCTGCCCGGTGGGATCGCAGCAACCACGCGGATGTCCCGGTTCCCGCTGGTTACAGCAGATGAACAGATGCTTCTCGAACTTGGGCATAAAACCAATTTACAGGATTTCACAAGAAAATCGTGCCGGTTCACGTGGCTCATAAGTAGGTAAAGGCTCAAAACCACAAAGGACACAAAGAGCACGAAGGAATTCAAATCCTTCGTGAGACTTCGTGCCCTTGGTGGTTTAAGCCTTTGAGAGATCCAGACCCGCTAGTCCTTCAACGGTACCATCGCTTGGTCGTTCTGGCAGAAGGTCGCCACGCGCTTCAGTCCGCCTTGGGCCTCGGTGACATACATCACGGGACCGTAGCAAAAGACCGCATGTCCCGTATCGGCAAAGTACCACTTCCCACCTTTCCGGGCATGTCGGACAGCCGTTTCGACTGGCTTGTGGATTGACGGTGGCGTGAACTTCGGGACGGATAACGACAACAACAGGGCTAGGGTCAGTGCATTCATTTCGTTCTCACAGAGCCCCGGGAGACGGAGCGAAAGTTTAAATCGACATCAAACTTCTACGAACGTCGGCAACATCCGATGCGGGCATGGGCGGTCTTTCCGGTTCGGGTCGTTGAACCTTGCCGCCCTTGTTTGCGCTATGGGTCTTATCAGCTGGTGCTACCTGGGTCGACGGAGCCTGTATCTCAGAATCAGTTGGTGCCTGCACCTGCGCGCTCGGCGACTGCGCTTGCGCCGCCCGCTCTGCCTGCTTCACTTTGATTTTCAGCGCCGATAATTCGGAGCTGTCGCCGAGCAACTGTTGAATCAGCGTGCGCTGCGCCTGAATGGTCGTCCCTTGTTCCACGATCAGCAGGGTCATCAGACCGTAGGAAACGAGAAACAAGACAGTCAGAACCGGAAGCATGGTGTGCTTCCGTCTGGGCTGAACTTCCGGAGTACCGAACAGTGTCGTCAAGTGCGCCCCCGCAGTGTTTGCGCCAACAACAAGCACCTGTGGAATTGCAGCTACGACGCCAATGAAGGGAAAGCTGGCAAGCTATTGATAAAACATTACTTACCCAGGAGGCGGGAGCGGAGTTGCCGTGCCTCAACTGCAACTCTCTGCACATAAAGGTAACCCGGCTTGTTACCGGGGTTACTGAAATGCGTGTGAAATTTCGCCCCCACGGGCGCAGGGTTGCGGTGGTATGCGCTCGCGGCCTTGCACTGTTGTGGCAAGCGTCTATCCAACAATTACGGTAGCGCGTGCCCTACTTGGCGCCCATCACCAATTTCGCAATCGTTGCCAGTTGCATGTTGGAAGTGCCTTCATAGATTTTGCCGATCTTGGAATCGCGCCAATACTTCTCGACCGGATAGTCTTTGGTGAAGCCATATCCGCCATAAATTTCGATGGCCAGCGAACTGACGCGCTCCGCCACCTGGGAAGTGAACAGCTTCGCCATGGCGGCTTCTTTCACGAAGCTCACGCCGGCATCTTTCATACGGGCTGCGTTATAAACGAGGAGCCGGGCTGCCTCGATGTCGGTCGCCATCTGCGCGATCTGGAATTGGATCCCCTGAAAGTCCGCTAAAGTCTTGCCAAACTGCTTACGCTCCTGCGCATACTTCGCCGCATATTCCCACGCTCCGCGGGCCACGCCCAACATTTGGGCGCCGATGCCGATGCGCCCTTCGTTCAGCGTCTCGATGGCAATCTTGTATCCCTTGCCAACCTCGCCCACCACATTCACCTTGGGCACGCGGCAATCTTCCAGGATCAGTTCGCAGGTGGACGACGCCCGGATGCCCAGCTTGTCTTCTTTCTTGCCGACCGTGAAGCCAGGGAACTCTTTCTCTATGATGAAGGCTGTAATGCCTTTGTAACCCGCCGACGGATCCACTGTGGCAAACAGGATGAAGATGCCGGCCTCCTTGCCATTGGTGATCCAAAGCTTGCGACCGTTGAGAACGTAGTCGCCGTTTTTCAACTCCGCTTTCGTCTGGAGAGCAAATGCGTCCGATCCGGAACCCGCTTCGCTGAGTGCATAGGCTCCCACCGTGTCCGCGGTCATCCGCGGCAGATAGCGCTTGCGCTGCTCTTCGGTGGCCCAGCGCAGGAAAGCATTATTTACGAGCGTGTTCTGCACATCGACGATCACTCCCGCGGATGCATCTGCGCGTGAGAGTTCCTCGACCGCCAGAATAGCCTCGAAAAACTTTCCACCTCCGCCGCCATATTGTTCCGGAACCTCAATCCCCATCAGCCCAAGCTGAAAAAACTGGTGGATCAGATCCTTATCGAAGATAGCCTTCTCATCCATTTCTTTCGCCAGCGGACGCACGCGCTCTTCGGCGAATTGCCGAACATTATCGCGAAAGAGTATTTCGTCTTCGGTGAGATTGGTCAGGGGTGTGGGATTTGCGGGAGGGGCAATCGTTTCTGGCATACGACACCTTCGGGAGAAAAATGGCAAACGCAAAATTTTAGCACTCGAACAGAACGCTGGGACGATGCAAAGGGAGAGTGCAAGGGAACTGGCAGGCGGACGTCAACTTCGCTTGCTATACACCAGCTTCAAGCCATCCATCTGCAAAATACGTTGGATTTGGTTGCGGGCGTGAATTGCCCAAGGGCTCGTCGTGTCCAGCTTGATGTACGCACGCCAGTGCGGGAGGGCGCGACGCGGCTGCTTCATCTTTTCGAAGGCGAGCGCGAGATTGTAGTGGGCGTCGGCATAGGTCGGCGCCAGCTGCAACGCCGTCTTGTAGGTTTGGATCGCTTCCTGCACTCGCCCGGTCTCGTCCAGCACATTTCCGAGGTCAAAGTAAGCCAGCGCGTACCGCGGATCGGACTCAATCGCTGCGCGATAATGCTTCTCGGCGAGCCCGTAATCCTGCCGGTTGTAGTAAAGCGTTCCCAGATTGATGTGTGCCGCGGCATGCTCAGGTTCGCGCTCGATGACCTTCAGGTAGGTAGCGATGGCTTCCGTCTGAGTGTGTGGATCTTCTTCGAGCGCAATCCCGCGCGAGAACAGTTCAGCCGTGTCGCCTTCGCGGCGGATCCGGTTTCAGCGGCAGGACCGGCGTCCGGGAAATCACTTTTTGTTCCGGTGAAAAATCGAAGACAAACTGGCCCGCGATCGGCTCCAGCAGCTTGCCCTCGTGCCGGAAAGTTACGCGGTGCCCGCTGGAGAATGTAGCCCGCTTCGAGCAGGGGATTCTCCATGCCCGCCACTTGCTTCTGCATGGCCTCAAGGGACTGGCGAATCACCGCCGGGCCGCACTTTTTTCGCGCACAGGTCGCGTACCTTCTTGATTTGCAGGAGATCGAAAAACGAATAACTCTCCGCGGCGGCAACCAGTCCGGCTTTTTCCCAACTCGCCAACTGACGCGCCGTGAGCCGCAGAATACGAAGCAGGTCCGCTCGACTATATCGGTACACGGTTGTATAGAGTGTTACTGTCTCCATTATCCGGAAGCACGCTCTGTGTTTGCAAGTGGAAAGCTGCCGCCCAGGGAATCTCGCTGAACACTGCAACGGGAGTGGTGCACTATCGGTGGAACGGGGCCACGCGACAACAACGGCGGTTAGTACCGTGAGAACGAAGCTAAACTCCCCACCGCTGCGCTATTTCGCCAGCGCCTTTTCAATCGCGGCAACCACCTGCTGAGAGTCCGGAGTGACGTCTGGCTCAAAGCGCGCTACCACATTGCCGTTGCGGTCGAACAGGAACTTCGTGAAGTTCCACTTGATCTCTCCGCCGGTCTTCGGATTTGCCGACGAATCCGTCAGGTACTGGTAGAGGGGAGTGATGTCGGACCCTTTCACCGAAACTTTCGACATCATCGGGAACTGCACGTTGTATTTCCGAGTGCAGAAAGTCTTGATCTCCTCGTTAGTGCCCGGTTCCTGCGCACCGAAATTATTGGCAGGTACTCCCACGATCACCAGGCCGCGATCCTTGTATTTCTCATACACCGACTCTAACGCCGAATATTGGGGCGTGTACCCGCATCGGCTGGCGACATTCACCACCATCAGCACCTTGCCTTTGTAGGCGCCCAGGGAAGCAGCCGGACCATCAATGGAGTTCAGCGTGAAGTCGTAAACGGATTTTCCGGCGGCGAATGCCATGGCAACACTCAAAAACAGAAAGCCTGCAAGTTTGTGCAACGTACCCTCCAATTCAGCAATCTGGAACACCCCGGGTGTCAGCAAGACTGGAGCCGACGAGCGGACTTGAACCGCTGACCTGCCGATTACGAATTACTGTTCGGCTCTAGGTTGACAACCGCCAAATGTATTGCAGTAAAAGAGTTTAACAAATTTCAGCCCGCACGGAAGGAGGTTCTGCGATGTTGATAACGTTGGATTTAGGGAGACAGGTTGAAAGCTTACGTCACAATTACGTCACAAAAATCGTGCCGCGGTCGGTAAAGATTTGCCCGAGGGCCGAGTCGATCCGGACTCTTCCCCTCCTACCTAGGTAGGGCAGAGCATGGTGAGTAAGTGTAACGTTCGGCATCTTTCGCAGTCGAGGCCACGGGAACCGGTTCCTCTAGCTAGGCAGCTTTGGCTATGGCAAGCACGTGCCAGTTCGAAGAAGCGACGGTACGCGAGGCGGCGCCAATGCGCAGCCCGGAAAATACCTATGTGTCTTTCAGGACCCGGCAAAGGCTGCTGCGGGTCGGAGGGTCAGGCGATTAGGCGCAATCAACCGAAGTCGGCCGCGTACCCAAGAGTTTGTCTCGCGATGGTCCGCGGATGACGGACACTCGTTTCGAGAAATTGCGCGCCAGCAGTGGAATTTCAGCCACCTAACACCACACCCGAAATCGAGGAATTATCACGTTCAACTCACAGATGTCACCGTTCTCGAACTGGTCATCGTGCCGGACATCAGTCACGGAGCGGCTCGCGCATCGCTCAGAAGTCTGCGCCTGTCTTGACTCTTGAGACGGGCTTGTTTACTAGCAATCCTGCTACGTTTCGCGGATTCATTTAGAGTAGGCGTGAATGAAATGGACCGTCTGTCTCCTTATCTTGCTCTGGAACGCTACCTACGCTGGTGCCCAAGATCACCGGATCACGCCAAAGTTTGACATCCCAGCAGCGGAGCGGTTTGCGAATCTGGCCCTCGTTTGCGTGCACAAAGAGTACCCAAATCACATTAGCCACACGTTGAATAGCGATGCAGATGCGGCACCACCACGGAAATTGACGCCTGCCTTTTATGGCTGCTACGACTGGCATTCGTCTGTACACGGGCATTGGCTTCTCGTTCGGTTGGTCAGGACGTTTCCGGACGCCCCGTTTGTTCAGGCTGCTCGCGAAGCACTGCGGCAAAGTCTCACCGTAGAAAACATCGTGCAGGAGGCTGCATATCTCCGGGGAGAGGGACGAGCAAGTTTTGAGCGCCCGTATGGGCTGGCATGGCTCCTTCAACTGGTTGCGGAATTACGCGAGTGGGACGATCCGCAGGCTAAGGAGATGGCGGCTAATCTGCATCCGCTTGAGGAAGCCGCACTGGAGCGGCTGAAGAACTGGTTGCCCAAACTCTCCAACCCTGTGCGGATCGGCGAACACGACCAGACCGCTTTCGCGCTCGGTCTGATTCTCGATTATGCGCACGGCAATGGCGATCAGAAATTCGTCGAATTAGTCGTGTCCAAAGCCAAGCAGTTCTACCTCAGTGACAAGAACTGCCCGCTGGCATATGAGCCCTCCGGCGAGGATTTCCTATCACCGTGCCTCGGCGAAGCGGACCTGATGCGGCGTGTGCTGCCGAGCCAAGAGTTTGCACGCTGGCTCCGAACATTCATGCCTCAAATTTCCACGTCGGGCGCGGGTAAATGGTTGCAGCCCGTTGTGTCGCCTGACCGCAGCGATCCGAAGCTGGCGCACTTGGACGGGCTTAATCTCAGCCGAGCATGGATGCTGGAGGGAATCGCTGCTGGCTTACCGAAGACCGACAAGCGGCTGCCGTCGATTATGGCGACTGCCGAGGCGCACAGGAGGGCCGGTTTGGCGGCTGTAACGGGCGAACATTACGAGGGTGGTCATTGGCTGGGAAGCTTTGCCGTCTATCTGGTCACAAAGCGAGGGATTTCACGCTAGTTGCCGCTTCAGGTTGACCGCTCCGCGCTCTCTGCTAGATGATTGTGACGCATGGACGTTGAACGCATCATTGACGATATCGAGCAGCTACAGGAAATGTTCGAAGCGCCGGATATAAGGCCACTCACCGCAAGCGACCTCTGCGGCTGCGAATCGAAGGCACGACGAAATGCTCGCGCATAGCCCGTGGTTTCGGCTTTGGCGTCGATATGGCGTCTGCTGCCGACCTGAGTCCCCTGTAATCCAGCTAGGGGAAAGAGAGCGCTAATTAGCATCTCGATCACAGAGAGGAGGTGCAATGCCAGGAACACAACTGAGGTACGCGATCAAGTTCGTCGCTGACATGGACAAGGCGTGAAATTCTTGTTCGCCGCCCGCCGTGCCGTTCCATCCCGCCGTCGGAATCGCAACCCAGGAGCGTCCAGCGCTCGTCATGCATTTCGGACGACCGTCTACGAGGAGACCGGCAATCTGGCAATGGTGAGGAAGGTCATGGGCCACACGGACGTGAAAACGCGAGGTTAACGCCAACAACTGTTTTTACAATAGGTTAGGATGGAAGCTCTGGAAGAATTCGGCTTATAGGTTCGGCTGCCGCCCGCGATCTTTCTTCGGCTACTCCGCACGTAACTTCCGGCGACCCACTCGGCTCAGAATTCGCCGAACCTTCTTGGGCGACATCGATAAGCGGGTCGCCACACGCGAGACCTTGCGCCCTTCCCGTTCCCACACTTTGGGAATAATTAACTCAGCAAATTGCTCGCTCAGTTGTTGGAAGGTCTTATCGCCGACGGACCCCTGCGACCATTCGCGCAACACGGGATTCACGCGCCCCCCGCGCAGCACTCGGGCCTTAAGCATCTCCAGATCTTCCCACGTGCCATCCGCATGGTTACCTTTGAACAAGGTGATGGCCTGATCGTAGGATTGACGCGCCGAGTCGGAGTCATCAAAGAAGGGATTGCAGTAGGTAAGGCCCTGCCAGATGTGCGCGTCCGCCAGCAGGCGGCGATTCTGCGTGTGGCGCGCGAGTTCGATGGCTTCCTGCGCGCAATCCTGGGCCTGCCGGGCATGGCTCCCAGGTTCGGCATTCTCGCCGATTTCCTCCTCCACCCGGACGTTCTCGATCATGCAGTCCAGCAGCCGGGCCCGCGCCATTAGGATGTGGTCCCCCTTTTCTTCACCCAGACGAAAGGCAATTTTCGCTTCTGCATCAGCATGATCGAGATCGCCGTTGTCCAGATGGAGATGACCGTAGGTCAGGTGGACACTCCCCAAGCCGTGGTGATTGCCATACTCCTCATAGATGGCAGCAGCTTCTTTCAACTCAGCAAGCGCTTCCTGGCGGAGTTGCTCAAAGCGACCACGGTGCTGAACCTTGCTGCCGTCCTCGCTGGCTCGGCCGCGCGTAGCTGCCTTCCGGCGGCGGGCCGCATCGGCATCGATCTTCCGGCGCAGTTGAAGGGCAATGAGTCGCTTGGAGGAAGCCAGATTCGTAAGGGTACGCGCCACATTCCGATGCCGCGGATCTCGTTGCCGGTACTGCGCGATTGCGACCGTAAAGTGCTCGATAGCGTGCTGGTAACGTCCCTGGCGACGAGCAATCCGGCCATAAGAGGAGTGGATGTTTCCCAGCGTCAGATAGTCGTCCGTCTTGCTGAGCGCCGCCTCGGCCCCATGAAGTATCTGCAGCGCCTGCTTCGTGTTCCCCTTCTGGAAGAACAGCCAACTCTCCAGCACTCGCATGACAGCGGCCATGGGCTCGTGCCCGAGTTCCGTCGCGAGTTCCCTCCCCTTGACGGCGAAGGCGAGCGCTTGATCGTACTCGCCTTTCATGCGCAGGCAGCGGCCCTTCCAGAAGTTGGCGATTGCCAGAAGCTCCCTGTCGTCGGTCTGTTCCTCGAGACCGAGCACAAAATCCAGGTGCTGGATGGCCTCCTCCTTGGACTCGGCGGCCATCGCGATCATGCCCTCAGCCAACCGTAAATAGAGATAGTCTTGCAGCGGCAAACGCGACCGGATCGACTTGGTAAAGCACGAGACGATCTCCCTGACCAGCGCGGGACGCTGGAAACCAATGTCTACCCACTGTGCCAGGTATCCGGCAAAGCGAGCTGCATTCTTTTGTTCGGGGTTGAATGAAGGTCAGAAAATACCCGTGATCTTGCAGGCGGGTCATCCCGCGCCCTACGCGCCGGCATACCAGGTCTTCCTTCAGCTGCGCTAGAAAATCATCGGTGATTTCACGAGAGTCCGGGCTCATTGTCCCAACTGCGGTTCGCGAGTGTCTCAGTCGATGTAATCATATGCGACCAGCGTCAGGAAGTCTGTGAGATCCGCTTCGGTCATCATCCGGTCGAAGATGGCGCTAGCTTCTTCCACTCGAGCACCCTTCGTCTTTTTCTTTTGCTCTTCGATGAGACTTCGCACCATTTCCTGCGTAATCGTGCGCCCGCCATCGCTCAAACGGGCACCGTGCTTTACCCACTGCCACACCTGTGCACGGGATATCTCGGCGGTCGCCGCATCTTCCATCAGGTTGTATATCGGTACGCACCCGCTTCCCCGCAACCACGACTCCAGGTATTGCAGCCCGACGTCGATGTTCCACTTCAGGCCTTCCTCGGTGATCTTGCCCTCAGTGACAGCAAGCAAGTCCTTCGCTGCGATGTTCACATCCTCCAGCGGGCGGCGGATCTGGTTCGCCTTCTGCATATGTGCGTCGAAAACCTGCTTCGCAATCGGCACCAAGCCGGGATGCGCAACCCACGTGCCGTCGTGGCCGGCCCGCACCTCGCGCAGTTTGTCCTGGCGCACCTTCTCCAGCGCCTTCTCGTTGGCCGCGGGATCGTTCTTGATCGGAATCTGCGCGGCCATGCCGCCCATGGCGTGAATACCTCGGCGGTGACAGGTGTGAATGAGCAACTCGACATAGGACTTCAGAAAGTGCTTGTCCATGGTCAGCGTCGAACGATCGGGCAGAACGAAGTCCGGACGGTTTCTGAATTTCTTGATGAAGCTGAAGATGTAGTCCCAGCGCCCGCAATTCAGTCCCGACGAATGGTCCCGCAATTCATAAAGAATTTCGTCCATCTCGAAGGCTGCCAGAATCGTCTCGATCAGGACGGTCGCGCGGATGGTGCCTCGGGGAATGCCAAGCCGATCCTGAGCGAAGCAAAAGACGTCGTTCCAGAGCCTTGCCTCCAGGTGACTCTCCATCTTGGGCAAATAGAAATACGGCCCAGTCCCTCTGCGAATCAACTCTTCGGCATTGTGGAAGAAATACAGGCCGAAATCGAACAGAGAACCCGATATCGCCTTACCGTCTACCTGGAAGTGCCTCTCACCCAGATGCCAGCCCCGCGGCCGTACCAGCAGGGTCGCAACTCGTGAATTCAGATCGTAGCGTTTGCCCTCCGGGCTTACATAGCTGATTGTCCGCCTCACGGCATCGCGCAGATTCGCCTGACCTTCAAGGTTGTTCTGCCAAGTTGGAGAATTGGAGTCCTCAAAATCCGCCATGAAGACATTTGCGCCAGAGTTCAGCGCGTTGATGATCATCTTGCGATCTACCGGACCCGTAATCTCCACTCTCCGATCGAGCAGATCGTCTGGAATAGGCGCGACTGTCCATTCCGTTTCGCGGATGGCCACGGTTTCTGGAAGAAAGTCGGGCAACTGACCGGCATCGATTTCCTGTTGGCGAACACGCCTCCGGGCCAGAAGATCCTGGCGTCGCCCCTCAAAGTTTCTCGCAAGATCGGTGAGAAACGAACACGCGTCGCGACTTAGAATCTGGGACTCGACTTCAGAGAGGAGAGGTGGGGCAGTAGTCATAACATCTATGGTAAACGCAGTGCTGCCTTGCCGTGAGTCGCTAGGACAAAACGGACGAGTTGCCCAGAGCGGACCACTTGGCTTGTTTCAGCCGCACGTAGAGCGTGTACTGCGACCTGGAACCTGCCCAGGAGGCACTAGGAACATGCGTGCTTTAATCGCGTCTGAACTCGAAGAGCAGTGGCAAACTGAATCGCGTTGGAACGGCATCCAGCGCCCCTACAACGGTACGGACGTGGCCAAGCTTCGGGGCTCGATCCAGGTCGAACATACTCTTGCCCAACTCGGCGCGGGGCGACTCTGGTCGCTTTTGCATCGTGAACCTTATGTTTCCGCACTAGGCGCTCTCACCGGCAACCAGGCAGTTCAACAGGTCCAGGCTGGACTGAAGGCCATCTACCTGAGTGGCTGGCAGGTGGCAGCCGACGCCAATAATGCTGGGCAAATGTATCCCGACCAGAGCCTTTACCCCGCTGATAGCGTTCCGAACGTGGTTCGCAAGATCAACAACTCCCTCATGCGTGCCGACCAGATCCACCATATGGACGGCAAGAATTCTACCTACTGGTTTGCTCCCATTGTGGCCGACGCGGAAGCCGGCTTCGGCGGCACCTTGAATACCTTCGAGCTCATGAAGGCCATGATCGAGGCGGGTGCAGCCTGCGTACACTTCGAAGATCAGCTTTCTTCAGCTAAGAAATGTGGACACCTTGGCGGAAAAGTTCTCGTCCCAACCTCGGAAGCGATCCAGAAGTTGGTAGCGGCGCGTCTGGCCGCTGATGTTCTCGGCGTGCCGACCCTGATCATGGCGCGCACGGATGCCGATAGCGCCCATCTCCTGACCAGTGATATCGACCTGCGCGATCGTGAATTTGTTACTGGGGAGCGCACCTCCGAGGGCTTCTTCCGAATTCGCGGCGGCCTGAACTCGGCCATCGCCCGAGGCTTGGCGTATGCCCCCTATGCAGACCTGATCTGGTGCGAGACCTCTGAACCGAACTTGGAGGAGGCACGCCGCTTTGCCGACGCGATCCATGCTCAATACCCTGGCAAACTGCTCGCCTACAATTGCTCCCCTTCCTTTAATTGGAAAAAGAAACTGGATCACGCCACCATCGCCAGCTTCCAGCCCGCATTGGCAAAGATGGGATACAGATTTCAGTTCGTAACTCTGGCCGGCTTCCACGCGCTCAACCTGAGCATGTTCGAGTTGGCCCGCGGCTACAAGGACACCGGAATGACCGCGTACTCGCGCTTGCAGGAAAAAGAGTTTGCCCGGGAAGCCCAGTACGGTTATCAGGCGGTAAAACATCAGCGTTTCGTCGGCACCGGATACTTCGATGCCCTGACCCAGGCGATTGCTGGAGGGCTAGCCTCCACCACCGCCCTAGAAGGATCAACCGAGCAAGCGCAGTTCGCGGACATCCAGCCGCAGGTGCGACCCAAGCATGGCCCGAACGCCGCCTGCCAGCCGATTCTGGGCGACTGCCCGTCGCTCGTGCCGGAGATCATGCCGACGGACGAAGCGCTTCTCCCCTCGGGAGACTAAAGCCTCAGGTCACAACAATTGCATTCTCTCACTCACTAGGGGCGGGCTTCATGTGGCTTGATGTAGCTCGCCCCCTTTTTTTGGTCTCTCGTGCGGGATGAGGACAGTGAGGCGCCGATTTCACATGCGCGCATGCTTCGCGGTTAATTCGTGCGTTCGGTCCGAGCCATCTCCCAAAACGGAACGCGGGATGCTCAAGAGTTGTTTTTCAATTCCAATCGATTTCGTCTGGCCAATCTGCAGTGCCACTCCTGCAGTATGATCTCGCTGAGAGGACATCCGTTTCGACGGTCTGTTTGTGAAGACTCTCAACGAAGCTTTCTCCAATCCCCATACCCGTCGCCGCTACGAGGCTTGGTTCATCCGTGTCGGACTCATGGATGGGAGCGGTGCGTGGTGGCTGCGTTATCTCTTGCTGAATCCGGGGCGAGGTGGCTGCGCGGCAGATCCCAAGGGAATGCCGGTGCAAGTCTGGGCTACATGGTTTCCATCACGAGGAAGACCACAAAGCTTCATTCAAGGGTTCCCCCTTGACAGACTGCATCTGAGCGCCAGAGCCAGCAGCCCTTTCCGCTTTCAGATTGGTGAGACCATAATCGACGACAACTCCTGCCAGGGATCATTGCACGTGGATGGGCATTCCATTTCCTGGGATCTCCACTACCGTTCGACTTTCCACGTCACGCTCAGCCAGAAGGGCTGGATCGGCTTCTCACGAACCCCGCACTCCGATGCGGTTTTCTCCGGGAACATCACGCTGGACGGCAGGAGCTTTGCGGGCAATCCCCTCGGTTTCGGAGTGCAGGGACATAACTGCGGGTATCGCCATCGCAAGTTCTGGACCTGGACGCACGTGTATTTTCCCCGCCCTGATGCTCAGCCGGCCACCTTGGAAGCCTTGGTCTATGAAATGCCGTTGGGATTGGTGTTTCGCAAGGCGGTGCTTTGGTATGAGGGCGTGCAGCATGTGTTTCGCAACCTGCGTGAAGCCGGAAAGGAGGATCGCGAAACGTTTGGGTGGAATTTTGGATGCTCCGTAGGCGACCTTCAACTGGAAGCTGCGATCGACGGGGCAGGCCCGTGCATTCATGTCTTGCCCTACCTAAGAACCAACTGTCGTGGAAGCTTTGAAGTGATCAACAACAGTTTGGCGAAGGCTGAAATCCGCCTGAGAAGACGCGGGACACCTATTGAAGTTTTAGAAACGGATTCCGGTGCGGTATTGGAGAAGGGCGGAGGTACTATCCGGACACGCGTGCTTTCGCCAGACGATCCGCCACAATCGCATACGCCGCGGCGTTGAATGCCATGCCGATATGCGTGCCTGGAACTTCAAAATCAGCTTCTTCGTTTCGGGTCATGCAATACCGCCAGTCGACAATGCCGTCATCGCGGGTGTAAATCGCAGTCTCCATCACCGAGTCCGGAATTTCCCGGCTGAGAGAATTGATGAAGTTGCAGGTACAGCGGCCGGTGTAGCAGTCGGGCAGCACGCCGCGTCCATGCTCCTGCAGGATTCGCAGGCGAACCGCTTCAGCCGCCTGAAGGACAGTTTTGTTGGTCACAGTTCCACGAAAAGGCGCCGCTAAGGTTATCACCGACGCGATGTCTTTTGGCCGCTGATGGGCCACAGACCGTGCAATCACACCTCCGAGACTGTGACCGATCAGATGAATCTTTCTTCCGGTCTCGGAGCGCGCCTTGGCGATGGTGTCATTCAGATGCCGCTGGATAAGAAGATTCGGACAGTCGGCATTAACCCCAATGCCGGAAAAATAAGGCTGGTAACCAATGCGCCCCAGCCACCCATGCAGCTCCATCAGGTAGAGATCAGTCCCCAGAAAACCCGGAATAATGACGACGCCGGAGGCATCCCCATGCTGCACGCCCAGTCCGTAATAGACCGGAGTTGCGTGCAATAGGAGAATTTCCGCCGCGAACAACGCTTCAGTCCAGGGTGAGAGGGCGCCTACCGGGTGAGCTTTTGGAGTCCGCCTGCGCCCCGCCGCCCTCGGTCCTGGTTTCGCCCTTTTATGCTTCAGCAATGGTTGTCTCGGTCCGTCTGCTCTCCACGCACATTCGAGGTGACACGCGGGAGCCCAATTCCGCTGTGGATTATACCTCTAGGGTTTGAACCGCTCCATACTGCCTTCCATGCATCGTGCCGGAACGATCCAAACTGTGCACCAAAACGAGACGGATTCCGGAGCATTGTGAAAGGCGCTCACGTCACGTTGACACGTTGGTACGCTTCCTTTGCCTTCTGCGCACAGGCTTGCCCAGTCGCGCTTCCAATTCGGCAACTCGCTTCCGCAGCGCTTCCAACTCCGAACCGCTCTCGGATCGCTCCCGAGGAGGCGGCCCGGACGTCCCGAGGAACTTATTCATCATCTCGACCGGGGAAAGAATAGCCGACTGAACGTCGCCCAGCCTGTTCTGCACCGTCTCCTGTACCTTCTGGTACGCGTCGAAGGCGGACTTGAGGTACCACATCACGAATTCCTGCCGAACTTCATCGGAGGCGACCACCAGTTGCCGAAGTAGTTCGAGCGGCAAGCCGGTGGGTTTGTCCCTGGCGTCTTCCGTGATGATTTGCGTGAGTGTAACCCGAGTTAAATCCTTACCGGTCTTCGCGTCCAGGACTCGAACGTCCTTGCCCTCGCGAATGAAGCCAGCAATCTCGTCGAGATTCACATAGCGGCTGGCCGCCGTGTCGTACAGGCGACGATTCCCGTATTTCTTGATCACGACCGGGGCTGGTTCCATTTTGGTCCTGCCGAGCGATGTTGCTGTGCAACAAAGCTCGATAAATATTGACACAATATCTGCATATCCGTACAGTTTAGTTGATGCTGCAGTGCAGCAATTCCTTAAGACCCTTGGAGGTGTCTCATGCGGGCAGCCGAAAGATCGGATTCCTCCCGAATTCCTTCTCATGAATCATCATTCGTTTCTCTTCTAACCGGTTGGGCTCAGCAGGGCGTACAGAGTTTCTTCGCCACGCAGCGAATTCTGTTGGACATGGCGATGCGGCAGAACGCCAGTATCATGCATTCGGTACGGCAGCAATTGTCGGATCCTCACCACTCCCCAGCCACCATCCTGGGCGATGTTGCAGGAGACGGTGTCACCAATTTTATCGAGGGACAGAAAGTGCTTCTTGAACTCGGGCAGAAGCAGAATGAAATTCTGATGACCGGCGTCAAGGAAAGAGTCGGTGACTACCCGGCAGCGCGGGCCATTACCGACCTCGTGCGGCGTAGTGTCAACACTTTCGTTGACATGCAGCAAGAGTTCCTGAAAATCGCCGGCAAGCAAACGCATACTTGGCTCGCAGCAGCCAAGGCCGGGAAGCCGTATCCGAGCGAGGACCTGGTGGAGTTGGCGCGTGAAGGTATGGAGAAATTCGTCGAAGCCCAGAAGCAATTCATGGACGTGATTGCTGAGGAGACGGCCAAAGCCACCGGCCGCAAACCAGCCAACGGCACCAAAAAGACGAAGAAGACCGAACTGTCTGCGTTGGCGCGGGAGGCCACCGAGTCGTTCATTGACGCCCAAAAGAAATTAGTCGACCTCGCCGGGCGGCAGATGAACACCAACGTGAACACCGCGGGCAAAGCTTTTGAACTGTTGAAACCTTTTCCGTTTGTGCCGTTGGCGGACCTGACTCGGGAAGGGGTCAAGAGCTATGTCGACGCGCAAAGAGCGCTGATGGATGTAATGGTGAAATCACCGGGCGAGCACAAGCGCGCGCCCAAACCCCGGCATCCCGGAAAGCGGACCGTCCGAGGGAAGAAGGAAAAGATGGCGGCCGTCGTCGCCTGATCGGTATCGGTCGACGACATAGGCTGCCATCCTGAGGGGATATGGCCCGCGCCCGCGCGGGCCATATCAAAGGCAGACCTTCTCCTGCAAAAACAGTGGGGGCTCGGAGCAAGCGGTGTCTCCCTTTGTGAGAGCAGCGAGATCCCCTGCTTGAGTTTGGAGCGGGTGGTCCGACCCGTCCCTCGATCGGAACCTCACGTCTCATCTTCAGGGTGAAAGCCCTCTAACGCACCGCAGCGTGCCAACCGCTTGCACGGCACGTTTGCGATTTGTCATGCACATTCGCCCGTGTCTTAGCGACGCGGGCTAAGCAAGACAACCTCTCACCAACAGCGAGGTGCGTATGAAAATTCCCCTGACTCCGATCCGGTTTCTGCGCTATGCCCGCGAGCAGTTTCCCCGCAAGGTCGGGGTCGTCTGCGGCGACCAGCGTTTCACATACCAACAGTTCGCAGAGCGCTGCACCCGTTTAGCCGGCGCGCTCATCGCCGCCGGGGCAAGAGCAGGCGACCGGATAGCCTTCCTAAGCACAAACTGTCACCGTCTCCTGGAAGCGTATTACGGAGTTCTTGAAGCTGGTTGCATCCTGTTGCCACTCAACGTCCGCCTGGGGCCCGAGGAACTCGCGTTCGTATTGAATGAGGCTCAGGCTCGTTTCTTGTTCATTGAGACGACGTTCTTGCCCCTGGCTGAATCATTCCGGGCCTTTGTGCCGTCCATCGAGGCTTTCTTCCTGCTGGATGGTCCGCCGCGGGCAAACTGGGTAAGGCCGCATAACTACGAGCACATGCTCGCGGAGGCCTCACCCTTCGAGTCAGATTTCACGCAAATCGATGAGGACTCCGTCGCCGAGATTTTTTACACCAGCGGCAGCAGCGATCGTCCCAAAGGCGTGTCGCTCACGCATCGCAACGTGTACTTGCATGCGCTGTCGGTCATCGCCGCGGGTCAGACTTCGCCGGCTACATTGGGAGACATGTCGTGCCGGTCAGTGTTGCTGCACACGATTCCATTGTTTCACGCCAACGGATGGGGTACGGCACACACCATCACTGTCGTCGGCGGCACACACGTCATGCTTCACCACTTCCATCCGGCCGAGGTGATCCGTCTGATTGAGCAGGAGCGGGTCACGACCTGTGCCATGGTCCCCACGATGGTCACGGCCGTGCTCCATTCCGAACAGCGACTAAAGCACGACTTGAGCAGCTTGCAGTTGATCACGATCGGAGGCGCGGCGTCCTCGCCGACACTGGTGAAAGAAGTTGAGCAGACCTTGAATTGCTCATGCATTTCCGGGTATGGACTGACCGAGACTTCGCCGACACTAGCAAAGTCAGCACCCAAGTCAGATTCCAAATGGGACAGTGAGCAGCGCTATGCCCGCCAGGCAATGACCGGGTTTGCAATCCCCGGCGTGGAACTCCGCGTGTTGGACCCAAATGGGAAAGATGTGCCCCATGATGCCACCACCATGGGCGAGATTGCGGTGAGAGGCGACGGAGTGATGAAGGGATACTGGCGTCAGCCCGAGGCCACGCGCGCAGCCATGACGAGCGGCTGGTTTCAGACTGGCGACATCGCGACCGTTGACGAAAACAACTATCTGCGCATTGTGGATCGCAAAAAGGACATCATCGTGAGCGGGGGCGAAAACATCTCGTCCCTGGAAGTTGAGAAGACCCTCCTCGCTCATCCGGCTGTGTACGAGGTGGTCGTGATCCCGGTGCCGGACGAGAAGTGGGGTGAGGCCCCGAAGGCCCTGGTGGTCTTGAAGCCAGGGAGCACAGACGACGGCCGCGGAACTGATCGAGTTCTGCCGGTCGCATCTGGCGCATTACAAGTGCCCGCACTCAGTCGATTTTCTCGAAAGCCTGCCGAAAACCGGAACGGGCAAGCTCCTGAAACGAGAGCTGCGTCAGAAGTATGGGACTACTGAAAAAATCGCGGTTTCGTAACTGCGAAGAGCAAGACCGATTCTTCTATCAGGTTCGAGAGGAGTGATGTATGGCCACGGTTACAGCACTGCCCAAGATCAACGTCGCCGGCGGCAGCTTCCTGATTGAGGAGCGTACGCCTGACGAAGTGTTCACACCCGAGGATTTCAGCGAACAACACTTGCTGATAGCGCAAACCGCGGAGGAATTCGCGAACAAGGAAATCGTTCCCAACATCGAGAAACTTGAGCATAAGGACTTTGCTCTGCTCCGCGGGTTGGTACGGAAGGCAGGCGAACTCGGCTTGAGCGGAGCGGACGTTCCCGAGCAGTACGGCGGCATGCAACTGGATAAAGTCACGTCAGCCCTCATCGCCGATCGTCTTGCGAAATATGGCGGCTTTAGCGCGACTTGGGGCGCACACACTTGCATCGGGACCCTGCCCATCATTTATTTCGGCACTGAGGAACAGAAGAAGAAATATCTGCCCGGACTAGCCAGTGGGGAAACCGTCGGAGCGTATGCGCTCTCGGAGTCTTCTTCGGGGTCCGATGCGCTGCATTGCCGCGCGCGAGCCCAGCTTTCCCCCGACGGTGAACACTACGTCCTCAACGGCGAGAAAATGTGGATCACCAATGCCGGCTTTGCCGACCTGTTCATCGTGTTCGCCAAAGTGGACGGCGAGAAATTCACCGGCGTTTATCGTGGAGCGCAAATTTCCTGGTTTTTCGGTCGGAGCTGAAGAGCACAAGATGGGAATTCGCGGCTCGTCCACCTGTCCGCTGATCCTCAACGATTGCCAGGTGCCCGTGGAGAACGTTCTCGGCGAAATCGGCAAGGGTCACCTCATTGCATTCAATGTATTGAATGTGGGCCGTTTCAAACTGGGTGCGGGTTCCGTGGGCGCCGCGCGACACTGCATAGAGAGCGCAATTGCCTATGCCAGGCAGCGCAAGGCATTCGATAAGGTGATCGCCGACTTCGGGTTGATTCGCGAGAAGCTGGCCAATATGGCCGTCGGTATCTTTACCGGCGAAGCCATGGCGTACCGCACGGTCGGCCAGATGGACGCGTCGCTGGCGCGCCTCGGCGACGCCCACGATGACATGGCCCAGGTCCGGAAAGTGATCGACGAATACGCTGTCGAATGCTCGATCCTCAAGGTCTGGGGATCGGAGTTTCTTGACTACGTCGTTGATGAAATGGTCCAGATCTACGGCGGATACGGGTTTGTCGAGGAGTACCCGGCCGAGCGTGCATATCGCGATTCGCGTATCAATCGAATCTTCGAAGGCACCAACGAAATCAATCGCCTCGTCATCACCGGCTTCCTGCTGAAGCGGGCCATGTCGGGGCATCTGCCCTTAATGGTTGCCATCAAGAAACTCATGGACGAAGTACTGTCCGGAATGTGTGACGAGCATGAGGAAGGTCCGTTGACCGAGGAGCGGAGACTGGTGGCAGCCGCCAAGAAGATCGGCCTGTTCGCAGCTGGAATCGCAACCCAGAAATATATGCAGGCACTTCAGAACGAGCAAGAAATCCTGGGCGCCATCGCTGATATGGCCATCGAAGCGTATGCCATGGAGTCTGCCGTGTTGCGGACGCGCAAGATAGTGGCGCGACACGGCGAGTCGAGTGCCGCACTGGCGACGGCCATGACTCGCGTTTACTTGATGAGCGCAATCGAGAGGGTCGAGAGTGCCGCAAAGATCGTGCTCGCCGCAGCGAGCGAAGGCGACTTGCTGCGCACACACATGGCGATCCTGCGGCGCCTGTGCAAGTTCGAGCCGTTCAACAGCGTTGCTCTAAGGCAAATGATTGCGCAACGGGTGATCGACGTCGGGAAGTACACTGCTGGCATAGCCCACGCCGATCGGCCCGGATATGTACGATGCGGATCGCCTTTTCGCTCAAAGGACGCACGCTCGCCACGACCGTCGAGCGTCGTTCGCGTCGCATGGGACGGATCTCGTGCAGCCCCGATAGGCTGCTTGCGGCGAGGGGTCAAACCAGCCCCCGGGATCCGTCCTTCCCTTCATCGCACTCCACGGAGCTATCCGCGGACTGATCCCGGAGACCTTGGGACGTTCCATGTCACGTTCATACGTGACCCACGCCACCGAATGGAATCCCCCACAGTGTTTTAGTAGTGCAAGGTCCCAGGTCAACCAGGACAGCGAGATAAAGTCCTATGAATCTCAGCAAGTGGTCACAGTCCGAGGTTGAGTACGGTCGAAAGGTTCTGAATTCTGGGCTGGCGGGAGCACGTTCCGGTCAAGAAGCATTTCTCTGTGGAAGACCCCTCACTCCTTTCCTTGGCAAGCTAATTCGAAATGCGTCAACACCCGCGGCCGTAGGAGCAGTCCTCGGCATCGTGGGTAGTTTCCCGGGGAACCATCGCACGTCCGCGAAGAGGGCGCTTGCGTTTGGTTTTTGCGGTTGGGCAATCGGACTTGGCATGGGCATCGCCTGGCAGAGCCGCGGGTTAACCGCATGCGCGGCCAGCGGTGCTTGGAGGAACATTGGTAGGGTGCGCGACGAGCACTGGCTGAAGACTCATCCAATCGATTACGCATAGAGATGACACGCCAGGCATAGTTGCAATCCAGATGATGGACGATTCACCCTGTTCATAGCTCGCAAGAGTTGAGAGTCCCAGCAGGAAGCACTTCCTGAACGATGCGCGATCCCGCCCCAATAAAAGGGGGCGGTCATGGTCACAAGCGAAGCTGTGCATCAGCAAGTTCGGATCCCCCCTCCAACAAAAAGCCTTAGCGAAGAACGGATCGCTTACCTGGAAGGACTGGTCAGTCAAGCCAGAACCGCCGCCGCCGTCTTTACCCAATACACGCAAGAGGACGTCGATCGTATCGTCAAACCGATGGTCGTGGCCGGACTGGAGCAAGCTCAATATCTGGCCCGCCTGGCGATTGAGGAAACCAAGCTCGGGGTTCTGGAAGACAAAGCCATCAAGAACATGGTGGCCACGGAGTTCGTCTACAACTACGTGAAGGATAAGCGCACCGTTGGCACCATTCGCGAGTTTCCGGAACGCGGCCTGGTGGAAGTGGCTGAGCCGATCGGCGTCATCTTCTCGCTCACGCCGATTACGAACCCCACTTCGACGGTTCTCTTCAAATGCATCATGGCCATCAAGACGCGGAATGCGGTCATTTTCAGTCCGCACCCGAACGCCTGGCACTGTTGCTACGAGGCCGTGCGGATCATGTATGAGACGGCGGTGAAGCACGGCGCACCCGAAGGCGTTTTCACCTGCCTGGAATCGCACGACCTGCAGGACAACGCATACCTGATGCAGCACAAAGACGTCGGCCTGATCGATGCCACCGGCGGGCCGGGCGTGGTCAAGGCCGCCTACAGTTCCGGCAAGCCAGCCTTGGGTGTCGGGCCGGGCAATACGCCTGTCTATCTGGAAAAGACGGCCGATCTGAACATGGCCGTGGTCGACATCATCACCTCCAAGACGTTCGACAACGGAACGATTTGCGCTTCAGAGCAGACGGTGGTGATCGATGACGAGATCTATGACCTCGTGCTGAAGAAATTTGCGGACCTGGGCGCGCACATCTGCAACGAGAAAGAGACCAGGATTCTGGGGCGCACGGTGATCGATCCCGAAACCGGATTCATGCAGCCCATGGCAGTCGGCCAGAAGGCCACCGATATCGCCCGCATGGTCGGTCTTTCGGTCAAGCCGAACACCAAACTCCTGATCGCGCCGATTCAAGGCGTGGGCCGCGAGCATCCCCTGTCGGTCGAGAAGCTGTTCCCGGTGCTCGCGGTGTATCGAGCGAAATCCGTCGATGAGGCGCTCAAGGTGTGCGTCGACGTGAATCATGCCGGCGGACTTGGACATACGGCGGTCGTTTTCTCGCGCAACGACGAGATCATCCGAAAGTTCAGCGAGGTAATCAACGCCGGACGAATCATCGTGAATTCGCCCGGATCGATCGGAGCCTTCGGCGGCGTTTACAACGACATGGTGCCCACCTTCTCATTCGGATGCGGGACCGGTGGCGGCAACAGCACGACCGACAACGTGAATGTCTATCACTACCTCAATATCAAGCGCGTGGCTCGGAGGACACAGGCGCATATGTGGTTCCGTGTTCCCAACCAGATTTACTTCAACATGAACGCGGTGGAGAATCTGCGCCAGCTCCCGTCACGCTCGACCATCATCATTACCAACCCGCTCATGGAGCAGATCGGTCACGTGGACATTGTCCGGCGCCACATTCCTCCGCAGACTCTGGTTCATGTCTCGGTCATTCCCGATGCGGAGCCCGAGGTCAAGATCATCATGCAGGGAGTGGAGGCGCTCAATTCCTACAAGGCGGACCAGATCATCGCGCTGGGCGGCGGGTCCGTGATCGACGCGGCCAAGATCATGAAGCTGAAGTACGAATCGCCGGAGGCTGACCTGGAGGAACTGGCTGCGCCATTCATGGATATTCGCAAGCGCGTGGTCGAGTACCCGACCGAAAAAGTCAACCGCGCGCGGTTGATTGCGATTTCCACGACCAGCGGAACGGGAAGCGAGGTCACTCCGTTTGCCGTCCTGTCCGACAAAGAGCGCGGGCGCAAGGTGACACTCGCCGACTACTCGCTGACTCCGGATGTGGCGATCGTCGATCCGCAGTTCGTGATGTCGATGCCGAAAGGCCTGACCGCCGATACCGGCATCGACTGCCTGACCCACGCACTGGAAGCCGGAGTTTCGATTTACGCTTCGCCCTATACCGACTCCAACGCCATGCAGGCGATCCGGCTGGTGTTCAAGTACCTGCCGATCGCGTATGCGCATCCCGACGACGAAGAGGCGCGCAGCATGATGCACAATGCCGCATGCATTGCGGCGATTGCGTTTTCCAATGCGGCGGTGGGCGTGAATCACGCGCTGGCTCATGCCTTCGGCGCGCGCTTCGGCGTCTCCCACGGCCGGGCCAATGCGCTCATGCTGCCGCATGTCATCGCATACAACGCGTCGGTGCCCACCAAGTTCATGCCGTCGCCCAACCAGCGCGGGTACGTCGCACACAAGAAATACGCCACGATCGCAGACTTGCTTGGCCTGGGCGGCAATACGATCGAGGAAAAGGTGAAAAGCCTGGTGGCGGCGACGAGCAGCTTGCTCGACCAGTTGGCGATTCCTCGTTCGATCGCGGAACTGGGTATCTCGAAGGAGGAATTCGAGCGGGCCATGCCGGACCTGGCCAAGATTGCTTTTGACGATCCTTCGTGGCGCTCGAACCCGCGCATGCCACTGGTGAGCGAACTGGTCGAGCTGTTCTGGAGCGCTTACCACGGACGCAGCTCGGCCGATACGGCCGGTACTCTCTCAAGAAAGAACCGCGTAACGGATGGTGCATATGTCCACGACTGCTGTGTTTCTCAAAATCGATGCAGAGCGCGTCGCCGATTGCTTGCAAGAGGCGTGCGCAAATCTAGACAGCGCCACGCGAAACGGTTTTGGATTTCTCTTCCGTGCGGCGGATCGATCCGAAAGCTCTCAGAGCGATGGAGAGAGTTGGCCGGTCGTCGCGGACGATAAAGGCCGTCAAGGTCGGTTTGCTCGGCGTGAATGTCGAGATTTACAAGGTGCTCAAGTTGGCAAAGTTAGCGCCGCGATTCTGTTTTCTGACCCGAGAGTGTGGGAGTAGTCACCGGACAGAACGAGGAGGGCTGCCATGCGGAACCATCCCAGCGGTGAGCGACTGTCCTGGGGGGACAGCGTTTTTCTCAACCTGGAGCGCCCCGGCATGCCGCTGAACGTTGCCTGCGTCAGCGTTCTGGAAGGCGACATCCCGTTCGATGACTACCTTCGCTTTGTCGAGTCCAGGCTGCCTCTCATTCCTCGCTATCTCATGCGCGTCGTAGAGCCGCCGCTGAATGCCGGCTTGCCCAACTGGGACTACGACCCGCAGTTCGACATCCGAAATCATGTGCACGAGGTGATCCTTAAGTTCGGGTCTGAAGCTGAACTGAAAGCTCTGGCAGGAAAGATTCTGGGCAAAGGTTATGGACCGGCAGCGCCCGTTGTGGGACCTGACCCTCGTGCGCGGCCTCAAGGGAAACCAGACCGGCCTCATCGCCCGCATGCATCACTGCCTAGCCGACGGCATCGCGGGCGTGGGCATCATGAGCGTCCTCATGGATGCCAGCCCGACACCGACACCCCTGCCCAAGCGAAAGACCCGTTTTCGCGTACCGCCGCCCCGCGACCCCATGACTTCGCTGATGGATGGCCTAACCAGCTCCTATTCCAACTTCACCGAACGCATTCTCTCGGCGTGGGCTGACGTGCTGAGCATGACTGAACGGACACTGTCCAGCGGTGGCGACCCACCCAGCGAGGAGTTTTCGCATCTGTTGCCAGAAATCACGGCTCCCACCGAACGCCTGTGCTTTAACGTAATTTATCGCGGGCCTCAGAGGTTCTCTTGCACGGAAATTCCTCTGGCCGACGTCAAAGCCATTCGGCAGGCTTGCGGAACCAGCATCAACGATGTCCTGCTCACGCTGGTGACCGCGACCATCCGCCGCTATGCGGCGCTCCACGGCGACCGGATTAAAGGGCGGCTGTTCCGCATCATGGTCCCGGTTAATCTGCGCGGCAACAATAGCGCGGGTGAACTAGGGAACCGCATCTCCCTGGTTCCCGTCACCATTCCGCTGGATATTCGCAACCCGAAAAGATTGCTCACGGCGGTTCACCGGAGGACGGAGTTTCTGAAGCGAACCCATGCGGCTGAGATCGTCGGTTTGGCCGGAGGATTGATCGGTATCCTGCCGAGCATGATGCAGTCCTTCGCCGGACCCATGATCAGCCAACTCCCGATCACTCCCTTCAACATGGTGTGTACAAACGTGCCCGGACCGCAGTTTCCCTTGTACTTGCTCGGGCACAAGATGCTGCGTTGGTACCCCTATGTCCCGATCGGCGGCGAGCTGGCGCTCAACTGCGCCATCTTGAGCTACAACAGCATGATCTATTTCGGATTCAGCGGAGATGCGCACGCAGCACCGCATCTGGGGCGGCTGGAGAAATTCTTGCAGTTGAGTTTTGACGAACTGCGCGACGCCGCGGGAATCAAACCCGAGCAAGCAAAGCCGAGTCGGAAGCGCGCTCGCACCCCCGCACAGCCCGCGATCAGCACACTCAACGTCCCGGCTGGCGCATCGCCGGCAATCGAGACGACACGCGTAATTCCTCCACATCCCGCACCGCAGCCTGCCGTTGAATCAACCGCAGCTGCGCGTCCCATCGTGAAAGCAAAACCGGTCCTGCTCCAAGCGACCGCTTAAGGCTTTAAAGCAGGTGGATCAACCATGGAAACCGGTCAGGCAACCTCGCAGGTGACCTACTGGCTAGAATCCGGGCAAGAGCTTTCCCTGATCGTTCATTTTCTGGGAATGGCATGCTTCGCCTACATTGTGTGGCGACGGCTGACACCTCTCCTTCGAGCCGAGCGAGACTTCCGCTTCGACCGCAGCCGGGCCCGGCTTGCAAATCTAGCAAAGTTCTGGTTTGGACAGTGGAAGCACCCTCGTTATCCATTTGCTGGGATTCTCCACATCCTTATCTTTACGGGTTTCATCCTCCTTGTAATTCGTTCTTTCTCAACGCTGCTCGTCGGCGTTTCCAGGACTTTCGCGGCGCCGACGCTCTCCGGAACAGTCGGCCACACTTACGAAATCATCACCGACTACGCCGCCACCGTGGTTTTCCTGTGCATGCTGATTGCCATCGTCCGCCGTTTGCTCTTCAGGCCTGCACGTTATGCAGTCCCGGCAAGTTACGGCAAGGCACACACCGGCGACGCCACTTTCCTGTTAGGCCTGATTGCCGTCCTGATGGCAGCCGACGGCCTTTTTTCGGCGGCAGCGGGAGTGGGACAGTTCAAAGTGGGCCAATCGCCCGAAAGTCTGGCCGTTCTGTCGCTGCCGTGGATATTTCGGTCCGCCCTGATGTCTGCTTCCCTACCCGCTCTCTTCAAGCTGTATCTCGCAGCCTATCTGGTTCACGCAGGCACTTTCTATTTCCTGCTGTGCTATCGCCCGTTTGGGATTCAGTTCCACGTTGAGACTTCGCTCTTCAACGTTTACTTCGCAAAGCTTGATCGAGGGACAGTCAAGCCAGTGCGCTGGGGTCTAGGTGATGGACAGCTTGATCAGGTCAAAAGCTTCGGAGTGAAGACCTTCGAGGACTTCACGTGGAAGCACATGCTCGATTTCTATTCCTGTGCCGATTGCGGAAGGTGCTCGGATAACTGTCCTGCTAGTGCAGTGGGCCGGCCCCTTTCCCCGCGATTCATCAGCATCAAGGCGCGAGACTATGCCTTCCACCACTACCCCATGTTCGGCAGCACGGGCAATGGCAAACCCCTGATCGGTACCGTCTACTCTGAACATGAGATCTGGTCCTGCACCACATGCGGCGCTTGCGAAGAAGAGTGTCCCCTGCTCGTGGAATACATCGACAAGATCGTCGATTTGCGGCGGGGAATGATCGACGACGGCAATGTTCCCCAGTCCTTGCAGAAGCCGCTAAAAGCCCTCGAGAGCCGCGGCAATCCTTACGGCAAGATGGAGAAAAAAAGAGCCGATTGGGCGAACACCAAGGACTTTCAGCAGACCTGCCGCGTCCGAGTGCTCGACAAGGACAGCGTGGGCACTCTGTATTTCGTCGACAGCATCACTTCCTACGATGACCGCATGCAGTCCATCGCGCGATCCACTGCGCGGGTTCTCGAAAACGTCCACGAGGAATTCGGCATCCTGGGCGCTGCCGAAAAGGACAGCGGCCATGAGGTGCGCCGGTTCGGCGAAGAGACACTCTTTATGGCACTGCGGGATCATAACGTGGACGCCATCAAGGCGGCGGGTGTTGAGAGGATCGTCACCGCCGATCCGCACGCCTTTAATGCGCTGAAGCACGACTACAAAGATGTTCCGCCCGTCGAGCATATCAGCCAGTTGCTGGCCCGCAAGGTTGAAGCAGGGACAATCAAGTTCAATCCAGCGGACAATGCTAACGATGTCTACACCTACCACGATCCCTGCTATCTCGGCCGGCACAACCAGATCTACGACGACCCGCGCAAGGTAATCGACGCCATCCCGGGCCTGAAGCGAGTCGAGATGAATCGTGCCCGCGACCGCTCGTTCTGCTGCGGTGGCGGTGGCCTCATGCTGTTCTACGAACCGAAGGAAGAACAACGCATGGGCGTCAAAAGAGTCCGGATGGCGGCGGAAGCCGGCGCCAATGTGATCGTCACCGCCTGTCCGTTCTGCATGGTCAACATGGAAGACGCGATCAAGGTCGCGGGTTTGGAAGGAAAGATGATAGCCATCGACCTCATCGAACTGGTGGACCGGCAAATGATCCGCTCCAGTTCGATTTGACGGCAACCAGTCCTTTGGGAGGCTGAACGTGGAAATTCTAGTGTGCGCACGACGAGTACCCGACACTTCAGAAAACGAGATTGCGCTCAACCGCGCCGGTAACGACATCGAGCGCGATGAACTGGTCTATTCGGTGAACGAAGCGGATAACTACGCGGTCGAAGAAGCGCTGCAGATTGTAGCCAAGGTCGGTGGAACCGTGACCGTGGCCACAGTCGGTGCCGAGGACGATGAGGAAATTCTCCGCCGGGAAATGGCCATGGGCGCGACTCATGGCGTTCTGATATCCGACCCGGCCTTTACCGGATCGGATGGTCGGGGCATTGCCACCATCCTGAAAGCTTTCGCTGCCAAGGGAAGCTACGACCTCATCCTGACGGGAGTTCAAGCCGAGGACGGTGCGGCGCAGGTGGGCGGCATGCTGGCAGCGATGCTTGACTACCCGTTCGCTTCCCTGGTCAATTCCATCGAAGTCCTCAACGGCAACACATTGAAGATCAGCCGCGAGATCGAAGGCGGTAACAAAGAAATCAGCGAGATCGATCTTCCCTGCGTGCTCTCCATTCAAACTGGCATCAATGAGCCGCGCTATGTCGGCATGCGTGGCATTCGTGCCGTCGCTTCCGTGCCCGTCCCAACTTACGGGGCGGCGGACCTTGGCCTTGACGCAGGCAGCGTGGGGGAAGCGGGAGCAAAAGTGAAGCGCGTGGACTACTTCGTGCCTGCTCTGGGCAAAGGGGCGGAGATGCTCTCAGGAGATCGTGAAGAAAACATCGACAAACTGATCGAATTAGTGGCGGCCAAAGGAGGGTTGAAGTAATGCCTCGAATCTTTACTTACATCGTTCACAAAGGCGGCGTGGCCGAAGATTCTGCTGCGGAATTGTTGGCTGCGGCACGGAAGATTGACGCCACCACACACCCCACCGCACTGGTTACCGGTTATGGTCCCGAACTGGACAGAGTATGCGAGTCCCTTCGTTCTTCCCACGAGGCAGTGTGGAAGATCGCACACGAGATCTTGGCCTATCCCAATGCCGAGTTAATTCGGAAGGCGATAGTCAAGATCCTTCCGCCCGGCAGCATTCTCTTGGTGGCGCATGACCATTTCGGTATCGACCTGGCGCCAGGACTCTCCATCAAGCTCAATGCCACATTCGTCTCCGATGTTCTGGAGATCACAGCCGCGGAAGGCACAGCACTCACACTAGTACGGCAGGAATTCGGTGGACAGGTCAGCGCTCACGCTTGCTGCGATGTTTCTTCCGGTGCGGTACTCACGCTGCGCCCCGGCGGATTCAAGCCCGTGACAGGCGCAGGCATTAACGGACTCGTGGTCGATAAGTCGGGTGAGGTCGGAACGCTCACCTCCAGTCGGCGCTATCTGCAGACCGTTGTTGCTGAAGCCGGGGACGTCGACATCACCAAGCACAATGTTCTGGTCTCGATCGGTCGCGGCATTCAGGAAAAGGACAACGTCGGCATTGCACAGGAACTGGCCGATGTCCTGGGCGCAGCCCTGAGTTGCTCGAGACCGGTTGTTGATGCGAAGTGGCTGGAAAAATCCCGCCAGGTCGGCTCCTCCGGAAAGACCGTGAAGCCGAAGGTCTATCTGGCCTGCGGCATCAGTGGCGCATTCCAGCATCTGGCCGGCATCAAGGGGAATCCGTTCATCGTTGCGATTAACAAGAACCCCAAGGCTCCGATCTTCCAGGTCGCGGATGTGGGGATTGTCGACGACATTCTGGAGTTTCTCCCCGAATTGACGAACAAAATCCGCGAAATGCAAAGCGTTTCCACAAAGTGAGGACCAAGTCATGATTGCCAGCAAAACGCTCAAGCTCAGTCTCAAATCGCTGCGCGAGTTCGCCAAGAAACGACTACCCGACCAGGAACTGATCGACCTCGACGCTCGGGACGAGTGCCCGATCGAAATCGTCCGCCACATGTGCAGCCCCGACAAACTGGGCATTCAACTCTTATTTATCCCGGAAGAATTCGGTGGCATGGGCGGCGGCACCTTCGATGTCTACTGCGTGTGCGAAGAAATGGCGCGTATCGATTTGGGCGTTGCAACCGCCGTTCTCGCTACGTTTCTAGGCAGCGACCCGATCACCGTGGGCGCCACTGCTGAGCAGAAGAAGCTGTGGCTGACGCGCATCGCGGAAGAGGGATTGTTGTTTGCCTACGGCGCCACCGAACCCGAAGCCGGAAGCGACCTCGGGGCGCTCCGCACCGTGGCGGAACCGGTCAGCAAAGACGGGCACGTTGTCGGGTACAAGATCTCCGGCAACAAACAATGGATCAGCAACGGTGGCATCGCCGACGCATACACGATCCTGGCAAGTACTCCCAGCGGCCCGAGCTGGTTCGTCGTGGAGAAGGATGCGAAGGGCTTCACCCACGACAAACCGGAAGACAAACATGGGATTCGCCTCAGCAACACCGCGGCCCTGGCGCTGGACAACGTCTACGTTGACGCGGATCGCCTGCTTGGAGGTGTGGAAGGCCAAGGACTCAATCAAGCACAGGCCGTGTTCGGGTACACGCGCCTGATGGTGGCCGCCTTCGGGCTCGGCGCCGGATGGGCCGCTCTGGATCGCGCGATCCCTTATTCCGTTAAGCGCATCCAGGCCGGTGCCCCTCTCTCAGAAAAGCAGGGATACACGCACAAGCTCATCGTGCCGAACGTGGCACGGCTGGAAGCAGCTCGCGCTTATATCGAAGAAACCGCCGCGCGCATCGACGCCGGCGAAGGCAGCCTGAATACGGAAGGCGCTATTGCCAAGTACATGGCTACTGAGGCCGGCAACCTGGCGGCCGACGCCAGTATCCAGGCCCTCGGCGGCTACGGTTACACCCATGAATACATGGTCGAGAAGATCAAGCGCGATGTTCGCATCACCACCATATACGAAGGCACCTCCGAAATCATGGAGATGACGATCGCTCGCGACCGCTGGCAGCTGCACCTGAAGACCCGCGGACAGCACTATCACGACCAGGCAAAGAAATTCGAAGCTTTGCATGCCATAAACGCAAATCTGGGCGCTGACGTTGCGGCTCTGGCGCTGCACGGCCTGGCTGAAGTCATGGAGAAAGCCCGGATCGCACGCCTGACCCGTTACCAGCACGTTCTTCTTCGCCTAGGCGAGTTGATTGCGTATGCAGAATGCGCAGGCACTCTGGCTCGCCGCGCTGCCTTGATGGCCGACAACAAACTGAACGAGAAAGCAAACCGCCGCTTTGATGCAAGTGCCTTGGCCGCGGTAAGCCGAATTTTTGCTCGGGAGGCGGCACTCAAGGTTGGAGAAGAGGGATCGCGCTGGGTCATTGGCGCCGGTGGTGTAAGCGCCACGGATCTACCCGGTTTCGAACGAAGTTTGGGGCTACTGGCGATTCACCAGGCACAAAGCGGCTTGATTTCGGACATGGACTATGTGGCAGACGCGCTGTATGGCCGAACCGCCAAGCGCGAGCAAGCGGCATAGGTGCAGTGAAGATTGTCGAAGGGCTGCGTGGATCGCAGGCCAGGTTTCTTTCATTCTTCTTGGTTCTTAGAGGGTCGTCATCATGGATAACACTTCCCATCGAGCCATTGCGATCGTCGGGGTAGGAGCCATTCTGCCCGACGCGCCGAACGTCACCACTTTCTGGGAGAACATTAAGGCTGGGCGCTACAGCATCAGTGAAGTTAATGCCGAGCGTTGGGATCCCGCTCTTTACTTCGACCCCGACCCGCACGCGCCCGACAAGACTTACTCCAAGATCGGCGGATGGGTGCGTGACTATACATGGGACCCGATGAGATGGCGCCTGCCCATTCCACCGCGCGTGGCCGATGCCATGGACGGATCGCAAAAGTGGGCCATCGCCTGCACACGGGAAGCACTGGAAGACTACGGCTACCCCAAGCGATCACTGGATGCGGATCGCACAGCTGTCATCCTCGGCAATGCTATGGGTGGGGAGCGACACTACTTCACCGTCATGCGCGCCTACTTTCCCGAGTACGCCAGCGAATTGAGCAAGAGTGCCGGTTTCGCAGCTCTTCCGGCTGCCGTGCGTGAGGAGATCGTCCGCGAACTACACGAGCGGATGGGCAAGCACTTGCCGGAGATCACGGAAGACAGCATGCCCGGCGAACTCGCCAACTGCATTGCCGGCCGCATTGCAAACATCTTCAATTTTCACGGTCCCAATTACGTTTGTGACGCCGCATGCGCATCCGCGATGGCAGCGATCAGTTCCGCAGCGGAGGGGTTGATCCAGAACCACTATGACTTTGCGGTCACCGGTGGTATCGATCGCAACATGGGCGCTTCGACATTTGTGAAATTCTGCAAGATTGGGGCGCTCTCCGCGACCGGCACGCGCCCCTACGCGGAAGGCGCGGATGGCTTCGTGATGGGCGAAGGAGCTGCGATATTCCTGCTCCGGCGGCTTGCCGATGCCGAGCGCAATGGCGACAAGATTTATGCCGTGTTGCGTGGCATGGGTGGGTCCAGCGATGGGAAGGGCAAGGGCATCACCGCACCCAACCCCGCGGGCCAGAAGTTCGCCATCGAACGCGCGTGGAAGAATGCCGGCCTGTCACCCGCGACCGTCTCCTACATCGAAGGTCATGGAACATCGACTCGTGTCGGAGACGTGGTCGAGGTGCAGAGCATGGTCGATGTACTTGAGCTGTTTTCATCTCCCTCGTCACTCGGTCGCGCTCGGGTCGGTCAAGTCGAACTTCGGCCATCTCAAGGGAGCGGCTGGGGCCGCCGGATTGTTGAAGACGATGCTGGCCCTCCAGGATAAGGTTCTTCCCCCCAGCGTGCACTGCGAACACCCCAACCCCGATATCGACTTTGCGCACTCTCCTCTTTATGTGAATACCGAACTGAAACCATGGGATGTTCCCACAGACGGCGTGCGGCGAGCCGGACTGAGCGCCTTCGGTTTCGGTGGCACAAACTTCCATGCCGTGCTTGAGGAGTACATTCCTCACCGGCTCAACGGAAACGGTAAGCGGTCAGTAGCGGTAGGCGAGATACCGCAGAAAGCGGTAGAGACAATGATGAATGCGAACGAGACTACGCGCGTCCCCCAAGATGGATCCTGCAAGAACCCACTTCGCGGCGCATTGGTGATTGGCGCCGATACTGACGCTGCCCTGGTTGAGCGTCTGCGTGCGGTAGAAAAGGACGCACGGGAAGGTCGCGCGCCTGCCCCATCCGCCCCGGCTGAAACGGATCTGCGGGCCTCGGAACGACTGGCCATCGACTACGCGGATGCTGCGGAACTCGCGAGTAAGTCCACGGCTGCACTCAAAGGCGCTCGCCGCCAACCAACCCGCCGTCTGGAAAGCACTACGTGCGCAAGGTATCTTCCGCGGTCGAGGCCCAGCCCCCAAGGTGGCATTCCTGTATCCCGGCCAAGGGTCGCAGTACGTCAACATGCTCCAACCACTGCGCGCCTCCGAGCCGATCGTGACCGAGACGTTTGCCGAAGCCGATCGGATCATGACACCGTTTCTAGGCAAACCGCTGAGCGACTTTATCTTTGTAAACGGTAGCAGTACGAATGCCGTCGCGAAGGCTGAGGAAGACCTGCGTCAGACCGCCATCACGCAGCCCGCCGTACTTACCGTCGATCTCGCCCTTACTCGACTCCTTGCCGCCTATGGAATCGAGCCCGATTTTACGATGGGACACAGTCTGGGCGAATACGGAGCACTCATAGCGGCCGGCGCCCTGCCATTTGCCGATGCACTCGAAGCGGTCAGTGCGCGTGGGCGTGAAATGACCCGCTTTTCTCCGGCAGACAAAGGTCGTATGGCGGCCGTGTTTGCTCCGCTCGAAGAAATCGAGCGCATCCTGAAGACGGTAAGTGGCTACGTGGTGATCGCGAATATCAACAGCGAGCACCAGTCCGTAATTGGCGGCGCCAGCTCAGCCGTGGAGCAAGCTATGGCCGCTCTCCTGCAAGCCGGTTATGACGTGTCGGCATTACCCGTCAGCCATGCTTTCCACACCTCGATCGTGGCTCCCGCCAGCGAACCACTCCGGAGCGTGCTGGAGCGGCTGCATCTGCAGTCGCCGCGCCTGCCCATCATCGCCAACACTAATGGCGAGTTCTATCCCACCGGCCGAGACGTTGTGCCGCAAATGCTGGACATTCTCGCGCAGCAAGTGGCTGCTCCCGTACAGTTCATCAAGGGCCTGCGCACCCTGTACGCCTCTGGCGCCCGTATGTTCGTGGAGGTGGGACCGAAGAAAGCTTTGCAAGGATTCGCCGAAGACGTACTCGGCGCACACGGCGATGTAGTCGCAGTCTTCAGTAATCATCCGAAGACCGGTGACATTGCCGCATTCAACCAGGCGCTGTGCTGCCTGTACGCAGCAGGATTGGGCCGCGGCATCGCCAAATCCGTCAACGAGACTTCCCTGCCGTCCCGTCCAGCGGTTCCCCAGCCTGCGGAAGCCTCCAAACCGATCCTCGCGGCTGCACCTCCAACGGCGAATCCCACCCCATCGGCGCCTTCAGTGAATGGAGATCATTACGACGAACTGGGTCGTTTATTCGCTGATGTCCTCGAACGGGGCTGGCAGATTTATAAGCGAGGCAACGGCGCGTCCGCTGATCTTCCCGTAGTGATTACCGGCGCAGCCCTCGGCCTCCCCGGAACAGAACGCATCTTTGACGACTCCAACATTGGTCGCATTCTGCGCGGCGACCAGTTCATCGATGCCATTCCCATGCCCTACCGTCAGGCCATGCTAGACAAGCACATCACGCGCCTGGTGAAGAGCGAGAACGGGGACCCTAGATTTGAGACTATTAGTAATGTTGCAGACGTCATCAAGCTGGCTGGACGCGGCGGAGCCTTCGATCTGGAAAAGGAATTTGGAGTTTCCGCGGACCGCCTGGCCGCGCTTGATCGCGATACTCAATTGGCAATTGCGGCCGGAATCGATGCGCTGCGCGATGCAGGCATTCCCCTCGTCCTCCGTTACAAGACAACCAGCAAAGGCACGCAACTTCCCGAGCGCTGGGGATTACCTGACGGTCTGCGCGACGACACCGGTGTGATTTTTGCGTCGGCCTTTCCAGGCCTGGATTCCTTCGCGGACGAAATGGCGCGGTACTATGCTGACCAAGCTCGCCGCCAGCAGTTGTCCACGCTCGAAAGTCTGCGCTCCCGAGAAACAGAAGGCAATGGCCATGGCCACTCCACCCTGGGACAAGAAATTGACCACCGAATCGCAGACTTACGAACCACCCTCGAGAGAGACCCCTACGTATTCGAGCGGCGATTCCTCCTGCGGACTCTATCGATGGGACATTCGCAGTTTGCCGAACTCATCGGAGCGCGCGGCCCTAACACGCAGATCAATTCGGCGTGCGCGAGCACTACCCAAGCGGTGACGCTTGCCGAAGACTGGATCCACGCCGGACGCTGCAGCCGTGTGATCGTCATCTCAGCCGACGACGTCACCTCCGACCATCTGATCGACTGGATGGGTGCCGGATTCCTGGCGAGTGGAGCAGCCGCCACCGACGAAGTTGTGGCCGAAGCTGCGGTCCCGTTTGACCGCCGCCGGCATGGTTTGATCATCGGCATGGGCGCCGCTGCACTGGTCGTAGAGAGCGCCGCTGCCGCGCGCGAGCGCGGTATCCGGCCCATCTGCGAAGTACTGGCCACGGTGACGGGCAACAGCGCCTTCCACGGAACTCGTCTCGATGTCCAGCACATTGGCCAGGTCATGGAACACCTCATCAGCGCAGCCGAGGCGCGCAGCAGCATCTCGCGGCGCCAGATCGCACCCCAGACCGTGTTCGTTTCCCATGAAACCTACACGCCCGCACGTGGCGGCAGTGCCTCCGCCGAGATCCACGCGCTGCGTGGCGTCTTTGGCGATGTCGCCGATCAGATCGTGATTGCCAACACCAAGGGGCTCACCGGTCACGCCATGGGCACCGGGATCGAAGACGTAGTCGCGGTCAAAGCTCTGGAGACGGGCTGTGTGCCGCCGGTTGCGAACTTCAAGGAAGTGGATCCGGAACTGGGAGCGTTGAACCTGTCGAAAGGTGGCGCCTATCCCGTCGAGTACGCCCTACACCTGGGGGCCGGATTCGGTTCGCAGATCAGCATGATGCTGCTCCGTTGGGTGAAGTCACAGGATGGCACCCGCCCTGGCCCGAATGCCTTGGGCTATGCCTATCGCATTGCCGACGCTCCTGTCTGGGACGCATGGCTAAGCACAATCACAGGTCGGCCGGCCGCGAGTCTGGAAGTCGTCCGCCGGACACTACGGGTGCAAGAGCCGGCACGACGGCCGGTACAAGTCGCAGAAGCTGACAACCTTCGGGCAGTGCCGGTCTCAGTCCCCGTGTCGACGCAGCCCGCCCCGGCGCCGCTACCGGATGTGAAACCAATACCCCAGCCCATCATCGCTGCTCCCGAGAAACGAGCCACAGTTGAGGCCGTCGCTCCCGCCCAAGAGCCGCCCAGTCCCGCAAAGAAGGGCGATTCAGTCAAGGAAAGAGTTCTGGCCCTGGTCGCGGAGAAAACCGGCTATCCCGTCGACATGCTCGATCTGGACCTTGATCTCGAAGCTGATCTAGGCGTCGACACCGTCAAACAGGCCGAGGTTTTCGCCGCCATTCGCGAAATCTATGGCATTCCTCGCGATGAAAACCGTAAGCTGCGCGACTATCCCACGCTAGCCCACGTAATCCGGTTCGTGTTTGAGAAGCACCCGGACTTCGCCACAACCACTCCGCCTATATCGACACCAGCCGAGAAGGCGCCCACACCAGCGGAGGAGACACCTGCGATCACGGCTGTCAATGAAAGCAGTGATGCTGTGAAAGAGCGCGTTCTCGCTCTGGTGGTCGAAAAGACCGGCTATCCGAAAGATATGTTGGATTTGGACCTCGATCTCGAGGCCGACCTCGGTGTCGACACTGTGAAACAGGCGGAGATGTTCGCCGCTATTCGCGAAATCTACAGCATCCCTCGCGACGACAACCGCAAGCTGCGCGACTATCCCACGCTCGCCCACGTCATTCGGTTCGTATTTGAGAAGCGCCCCGACCTCGCGCAGGCGACGCCACCCGTACCGACCGCCGCAATAGTAATAAAGGAGAAGTCTGATACCAGCACACCTGTGGAAGTCCCCTCAGACATGAGCGCTGGCGAGCTCTGTGAAAGAACGAATTCTCGCCCTGGTGGTCGAAAAGACGGGCTATCCCAAAGACATGCTCGATCTGGACCTCGATCTCGAGGCCGACCTCGGTGTCGACACTGTGAAACAGGCGGAGATGTTCGCTGCCATTCGCGAAATCTACAGCATACCGCGCGACGAGGATCGCAAGCTACGCGATTACCCAACACTGGCGCACGTGATCCGATTCGTCTACGAGAAGCGTCCTGACCTGGCTGTGAGTCCTCCGGTAGCGCCGGCCACCAGCGAACCGGGGGTGCCGCAGCCAGCAGCCGCCACCTCTGAAATAGCCAGCGACGACTCCTTCCGAGAGAAGGTGCTGGAGATCGTAGCCGAAAAGACCGGCTATCCAAAAGACATGTTGGATCTCGATCTTGATCTCGAAGCCGACCTCGGTATCGATACCGTCAAACAGGCAGAGATGTTCGTCGCCATCCGCGCGGCATACAACATTCCGCGCGATGAAAATATCAAGCTGCGCGACTTCCCGACTCTGGCTCACGTGATCAAGTTCGCGCAAGACCGGTCAGCTCCTAGAAAGAGCACTTCGAATGAAAAGCCTCAAACGGTGAAAAAGCCGGTCGCGGCCGCGAGCTCACTCGCGCCCGTGAGGCAAATACCGCGGCCGGAAGTAGCAAGCCTGGACGCTGCCAATCGCATCCCGCGTCGCGTACCAGTTCCAGCCTTGCGCCCACCACTCGCCATGTGCAAATCGACGGGAGTCGTTCTCGGTAAGGGCCAGCGCGTGATTCTCATGCCCGACAAAGGTGGCGTGGCCGATGCGCTGACACAACTCCTTCAGGCGAAGGGTGTACAAGTGCTCCGCATCGACAATGCTCCCGATGCCGACGCACTGATCGATCGCCTCAAGACCTTCCTGGCCGCCGGTCCGGTGGACGGAGTCTATTGGCTCCCTGCACTCGATCCCGAAGGGGACCTTCGAGGCATGGATCCCACCGCATGGCACGAAGCTGTGCGTCTGCGTCTGAAATCGCTCTACACCTGTATGCGCACCCTGTACGAGCATATTGCGCAGTCTGGCAGATTCTTAGTTTCTGCGACGCGTTTGGGGGGACAGCACGGATATGACGACGCCGGAGCCATCGCCCCGCTGGGCGGCGCCGTCACGGGCTTCACCAAAACCTACAAACGGGAGAGACCGGAGACTCTTGTAAAAGCGATCGATTTCGAACTCGGGTGTGACGGAACGAACGTCGCCCAACTTCTGGTGGAGGAAACCCTGCGCGATCCCGGTGCGATCGAGATTGGTTACAAGAACGGCCTACGTTGGACGATCGGACTGGAAGAGCAATCTGCCGTCGACGGCCGGACTGCTCTGCCATTAAACCAGGACACTGTCTTTCTGATCACCGGCGCTGCCGGAAGTATTGTCTCTGCCATTACGGCCGACTTGGCCGCAGCCTCCGGAGGAACTTTCTATCTGCTCGACGTGGTCCCCGAGCCTGATCCGAACAATCCCGACCTGAAGCGTTTCGTGTCCGACAAAGAGACGTTGAAGCGGGACTTGTTCGCTCGCATCCAGGCGCGGGGCGAGCGAGCAACGCCAGCTCTGGTGGAAAAGGAGCTGTCTGCTCTCGAGCGGGCTCAGGCGGCATGTAGTGCTATCGATGCTGTGCGAACGGCCGGCGGCACTCCTCACTACTTCAGCGTCAACCTTACCGACACGAAAGCCGTGTCCAGCGTAATTGAACAGGTGCGCCAGCGCAGCGGCCGTGTTGACGTTCTGCTGCATGCGGCGGGCCTCGACCGCAGCCGCTCTCTAGCGGACAAAGATCCCCGTGAATTTGATCTGGTCTTTGACGTCAAGTGCGACGGCTTCTTCAACCTGTTGCACGCCATTGGCGACATGCCTCTTAGCGCGACTGTGGCCTTTAGTTCGATTGCAGGGCGCTTCGGCAATCCCGGGCAGACGGATTACAGCTCTGCCAACGACCTGCTGTGCAAGATCACTTCAAGCTTTCGCACGACTCGTCCTGCTACGCGAGCCATTGTCATCGACTGGACAGCCTGGGGCGGAATCGGTATGGCCACTCGCGGCTCCATCCCGAAAGTAATGGAACTCGCCGGCATCGATATGCTTCCACCCGAAGCGGGCGTTCCGTTGATCCGCCGCGAACTGACTGCTGGCGGCACTCGCGGGGAGGTCGTCGTCGCCCAGCGACTGGGTGTGCTTGCTGAAGGAATGGGATTCAACCGGAGGTGTGGACACAGCGTTCGGTTCCGTCGATGACAAAGCCGTGCAGGCGCCAGGACCGATGGTCGGCAGAATCACGAGCATGGGTCTCTATTCCGGCCTCGTGGTTGAAACAATGCTTGATCCCAAGGCACAGCCTTTCTTGCACGATCATCAAATTGACGGCACGCCGGTGCTGCCGGGAGTTATGGGTATCGAGGCCTTCGCCGAGGTGGCCCTAAAGGTCCTCCCAGGCTGGCGCATCAACGCCATCGAAGATGTGAACTTCCTGGCGCCGTTCAAGTTTTACCGTAATGGGCCACGCACAGCGACGATTGAGGCCACCATACGCGCGCAGGGCGAAGAATTAGTGGCTGACTGCCAATTGATTGGGCGGCGGAACCTTCCCAATCAGTCGGAACCGCAAACCACGACACACTTCACTGCCCGCGTGCGGCTCACGAAACGTCCGCCTGAAACCGTGGCCGGGTCGGCGCCCGGCTCGCAAACGGGGCTCACAATCGAAGCCGCCGATATCTATCGCCTCTATTTCCACGGGCCCGCGTACCAGGTGTTGGAGAAAGCCTGGTGGGACGGGGACCGGATGATCGGTCTGCTGGCGAAAGACCTCCCCAGCAATCACCAACCGCCGAACCTTCCGACACTTACGGAGCCGCGGTTGATCGAACTGTGCTTCCAGACAGCAGGCCTCTGGGAAATGGGAACCCAAGGTCGCATGGGTCTGCCACAACACCTCGACTCTGTGTCCTCGTCGCCCGTTCCAGAGTCCTTCAAAGCCCGACTGTACGCGGTAGTGACGCCCGGCACTCTGCAGGGAACCTTCCATGCGGAGGTTGTCGACACAAAAGGCAACCAGTACGTACACCTCAGGGGCTACCGCACGGTCGCAATTCCAAACGCGGTGGATGCTGAGCAGGTGAAAGCGCTGCGCGCAATGCTTTCGCCAGCGCCTGTTGCGGCGTGATCGTTCAGCCTGATGGCCATGATCTGCCGAACGGAGATGTCATGAACTACGAATTCCAGCGCGTGGCGATCGTCAATCGGGGCGAAGCTGCGATGCGCTTCATTCACGCGGCTCGCGAGTTCAATCAAGAGCATGGCACGGCGCTGCGCACGATCGCGCTCTTCACTGAGCCTGATCGCAGTGCCATGTTTGTTCGGGAAGCCGATGAGACAGTGTGCCTTGGCTCCGCACGCGCTCTCGACCTGACCACCGGGCAGTTCAAGAGCCGATACGTTGACTACGAAAGTCTGTGCTCGGGCATTGACCTCGGCACGCGCCGATGCAGTGTGGGTGGGATGGGGTTTTGTGGCCGAGCACGCTGCGTTCGCCGATCTTTGCCGCGACATGGGCATTGTGTTTATCGGCCCCGATGCGGACGTGATGCGGCGACTGGGTGACAAGATCGCCTCCAAACGGCTCGCAGAGCAAGCGTGTATCCCCGTCGTGCCGTGGAGTGGGGGATCTGTGGAGACGCTTCCCGAAGCTCTCCAACATGCCGCACGTCTGGGCTATCCACTCCTGATTAAAGCAACCGCCGGTGGCGGTGGCCGCGGCATTCGCGAAGTTCACTCTGCAGACCAACTGCCCGAGGCGTTTGATACTGCCCGATGCGAAGCCTTTAAAGCCTTCGGAGATCCCACGATCTTTCTGGAGCGGCGAGTTGATGGCGCGCATCACGTCGAAGTCCAGGTCATAGCCGATCATTTCGGAACCACGTGGGCTGCCGGAGTGCGCGACTGCACCGTTCAGCGTCGTCACCAGAAGATTCTCGAAGAGGCGCCCTCTCCCGTGCTCTCTCCTGAGCAAGACCGTGACCTGCGCGCCGCGGCGGTACGCTTGTGCGAGGCGGCTCGGTACGAGAATGCCGGCACTGTCGAATTCATGTGCAATCCCACGCGAAATCATTTCTGGTTCATGGAAATGAACACCCGGCTGCAGGTCGAACATCCGGTGACAGAATGCACCACCGGCATCGATCTGGTTAAGCTGCAGATTCACATCGCACGGAGAGGCCGCCTTGAGGGAGAGCCTCCCCGCACCAGCGGCCACGCCATCGAAGTGCGTTTAAACGCGGAGGATCCCGACAACGGTTTCGCTCCCGCCCCCGGCATCATTCAAAGGTTCCGGATAGTGACCGGCCCGGGCGTGCGGATTGACACGGGCGTTGCAGAGGGCGATTCCATTGCGCCCGAGTTCGACTCGATGATCGCAAAGATCATCGCGCACGGGCAAAACCGGAGAGAAGCGCTCGCACGACTGCAACGGGCCCTGCACGACAGCGTTGTGGTTATCCAGGGAGGGGCGAGTAACAAACCATTTCTCCTCGAACTCCTGAGCCGAGAAGAGATCCGACAGGGAACGGTACACACGGGATGGCTGGACAAGTTGGCAATGAGCGGCGAACACCTCTCCCGGAGACACGCGAATGTGGCCCTGGTGCAGGCGGCCATCGAAGCCAGTGACGCCGAACTCTCAGTAGAGCGAACGCAGTTCTACGCCTCCGCTGCGCGTGGGCGACCGCAGGTCCGAAGTGAGTTGGGCCGGACTGTGGCTCTTCGTTATCGAGGAAATCTCTACTCAACCACAGTCTATCGGCTAGGCACTGAGAGATACCGCGTGGACGTGAACGGATCGCACGTCGATGCGGTCATCGACCGCCTCGGTGAATTTGAACATTGGCTCACGGTTTTCGGACAGCATTTCCACATCGTTTCCATTGTTCAGGCACGGAACTATCTGATCGAGGTGAATGGCGTCTCGCACCGAGTGGACCGCGACGACGGTGGCCTTGTCCATTCCCCCTCCCCGGCAGTCGTAGTCTCGATCAACGTGAAGCCGGGCGACACGGTTTCGGTCGGCGACCGCTTGGCTGTTCTGGAAGCGATGAAAATGGAAATGCAGGTGGTCGCTCCCTTTTCAGGAAGAGTGCGCCAGGTGTTGACTATGCCCAACGTACAGGTCGACACTGGCGCTCCCCTCCTACAGATCGAGCCCGATGCCGCAGGCGACCCAGTAGCAGCGGAAGAACGCGTGGACTTTGACACTCCGCCCGTCACGGATCGAACCGGTGAAGCGATCGAATCCAGTTGCCGCCGCAGTCTCGACGAACTGCGCCAGCTCATGCTGGGCTTCGATGTTGATCCGAAGAGCAGCACCCAACTGCTTGCCCAGTGGGGCCAGAGCTGTCCCGTGGACAACGACGAGATTCGTCAGGCCGAAGACGAGATACTCAGCGTCTTTGTTGACATTTGTTCATTGTTCCAGCGGGAACCGGAGGTGAACCATCGCGCAAGCGGTGAGGAACCCAGCGCTGAAGCCTATCTGTTTGCGTACTTGCGGATGCTCGATACGCGCGGCGAAGGACTCCCGCCAGGCTTCGTCAGTTCGCTGAAGCGTGCGCTGGTGCACTATGGCATTGAAACCCTCGATCGCTCGGCCAAACTTGAAGAATGCCTCCTCTGGATCTGCAAGTCGCACCAGCGAGTAGAGCAACAAATCGCACCAATACTCGGAATTCTAGAAAGACGTCTGCAACGCGCACCGCTCATGGCTCCCTCCGCTGAGGAGTCTTTCCGCACCCTGCTGGACCGGATGATCTCCATAACGAACGGAACCTTCGCGGCACTCAGCGACCTGGCCCGTGAGGTGCGGTACCGTTATTTTGATCAGCCACTGTTCGAGCGAGCGCGCAAACACGTCTATGACCAGGTTGAGGACCATCTTGCCTATTTGTCCGTCAATCCGAGTGCCACCGACCGCCATGAGAGACTGCGCGCTCTGGTGGAATGTCCACAACCGTTGGTGACACGCCTGTCCGGTCACTTCGCCCGCGCCAACACTACCCTGCGGAAATTCATGTTGGAGTCCATTGCTTGGCGGTATTACCGGATCCGCACCCTGACAGGTCTCCGCTCCCTCGAAGCAGATGGGCATTGCTATGCTTCGGCAGAGTACGACCACGAGGGCAAGCACATCCATGTCTTCGCCACACATTCTGACCACGCTCGGCTCGCTGATGCGGTCCGAGCCATGGCCCGATTGCTCGAGACGGTGCCTGCGGACCATGACGTCGTGTTTGATTTCTACACTTGGCACTCCGGCGGATTGGACGATGCCGATACTAGCCAGCACGAGATTTCCAGGATTCTGAACGAGGTGAACTTCTCACGCACGATTCGGCGCATCGTCGTGGTAGTCACAGGTCCCGGTCGTGGCGACGGCATTAGCGGTATGCTCCACTTCACCTACCGTCCGAGTCCCACGGGATATGAGGAGGAGAAGCTTTACCGCGGCCTGCATCCCATGATGGGCAAACGGCTTCATCTCTGGCGGCTCAGCAATTTCAATATTGAGCGACTGCCCTCCGTTGAAGACGTCTATCTCCTACACGCGGTTGCGCGAGACAATCCGAAGGACGAACGCCTATTCGCGTGCGCCGAGGTGCGCGACGTCACACCCGTTCGAGATGAAACCGGCCGCATCGTGGGCTTGCCGCACCTGGAACGTATGCTGGCCGAGGCTCTCGCTAGTATCCGCCTGTTCCAATCGCGCCGACGGCCCCAGGAACGACTGCACTGGAATCGCGTGTTCCTGTACGTGTGGCCGCCGCTCACTTTGCAGCGAGACGAACTGAACGATATTGTGCACAGGCTTGCTCCCTCGACCGAGGGCATGGGCCTGGAGCAGGTCATCGTTCGCGCTCGGATCCCGAACCCGGCCACCGGAGAATTGCGGGATATGGTGGTGCGTATTTCGACTCCGGGAGGCACGGGGATTCTCATCAACTTTCCGACCTGCTGACAAACTGCAACCACTGAAGCCACTGATGGAATACGAGCAGAAAGTGGTCCGTATGCGCCAGCGTGGCCTTATCTACCCGTACGAGATCATCCGCATGCTCACGCCAGCTCCCAACGACACGCGGGCTGAGTTCCCGCCGGGCGACTTCATCGAACACGATCTCGACGTCGACAATCGCCTGATTCCCATCATGCGACCCTACGGCAACAACAAGGCGAACATCATCGTCGGAGTGATCCGCAACTTTACCGACAAGTATCCCGAGGGCATGAAACGCGTTTTACTTCTCGGCGACCCCAGCAAGGACCTGGGTGCCATCGCCGAACCGGAATGCCGCCGCATCCTGGCTGCGTTGGATCTTGCACAACACGAAGGCATCCCGCTCGAGTGGTTTCCGGTCTCCGCGGGCGCCAAGATCTCGATGCAGAGTGGCGTCGAGAATATGGATTGGATTGCGCTCGTCTTGCGGCGCCTCATCGAGTTTACCCAGGCTGGCTGCGAGGTAAATCTGATCGTGAACGGAATTAATGTCGGAGCGCAACCCTACTGGAATGCAGAAGCCACCATGCTCATGCATACGCGCGGCATCCTGGTAATGACGCCGAAAGCGGCAATGGTGCTGACAGGTAAGCGTGCTCTGGACTACTCAGGCAGCGTGTCTGCGGAAGACAACCAGGGAATTGGCGGCTACGACCGCATCATGGGCATCAATGGCCAAGCCCAGTATTGGGCTCACGACATCGATGAGGCCTGCCGCATTCTGCTGCGTCACTATGACCACACTTACGTTGCTCCCGGGTGAGCGCTTCCCCCGGCAAGCCGCCACCACAGATCCCCTCGACCGCGACGTCCGGGCCTACCCTCACAGCCCGGATGGCGAGGAGAGCTTCACCCGAATCGGCGACATCTTATCTGACGAGACCAACCCTGGAAGGAAGAAACCATTCGATATCCGCAAGGTGATGATGGCTGTGATCGATCAGGACCACTGCGCCCCTGGAACGCTGGGCTGGAATGCGGGCAGCCGAAACAACGGTCGTTTGGGACGCGCATCTCGGCGGCTATCCAGTGTGCCTGATCGGAATCGAATCGCGGCCCGTGCCCCGCTTCGGATTTGTTCCCGCCGACGGGCCGGACCAGTGGTGTGCTGGTACGCTATTTCCGCAATCCTCCAAGAAAGTGGCGCGGGCTGTCAACGCGGCCAGCAACAATCGTCCCCTGGTGCTCTTAGCCAACCTCTCAGGATTCGATGGGTCACCCGAATCAATGCGCCGGCTCCAACTCGAGTATGGGGCCGAGATCGGCAGGGCGGTCGTGAACTTTAAAGGCCCAATCGTTTTCTGCGTAGTCTCGCGCTATCACGGAGGCGCCTATGTGGTCTTTTCGCGCGCTCTGAACGAGCAACTCGAAGTAGCCGCTTTGGAGGGAACTTATGCTTCCGTAATCGGCGGAGCGCCGGCCGCAGCGGTAGTCTTCGCCGGCGAAGTGGAGGCTCGGGCCAAGAAAGATCCGCGCTTGCAGACCTTGACCCAGGCAATTGCCAAGGCCGAAGGTGCTGAGAGAGCGCGCCTGCGAAAGCAGTGGGAGGACCTTTTCAAAATCGTCCATTCAGAAAAACTAGGAGAGATGGCAGCTGAATTTGACCGTGTACATAGTGTGCAGCGCGCTCTTGAAGTGGGTGCACTCGATCGCATCATTCCACCCGCCGATCTGCGTCCCTATCTCATCGACGCAGTGAAACGTGGAATTACAAGAGTCGAGTTGGCTTTCTTGAAGCCAGCCGGGCAGGCAGCTTAGGGACGAGGCTATCGTATGCGCGTGTACTGGTTGGAACAGGCGGAAAAAGATGTGCCCGAAACCAATGGCTGGCTCTGCGCCGCTGAAATCGCTCGCCTGAACAGACTTCCGGTTTGCAAAACGCCGCATGGATTGGCGCTTGGGACGCTGGACGGCGAAGCGCGCGGTCGCTGCCCGCCTCAATTGGCCGACATGCCCCCAAGTACTCGCAAGAATCGAGATTCGCGCCACTCCTTCCGGCGCACCTGAAGCCATCGTCGCGAGTCTCGGAACACCGCTGGTGATTTCACTCAGCCATCGCGCAGGCCTGGGGACGTGCGCAGTGTCAGATGCGGGCGTCAAGTTGGGATGTGATCTGGAAGTGATTGAGCCGCGCGGTGACGCATTCGTGGCGGACTACTTTACTCCGGAAGAGCAGTCTCTGATGACGCTGGCCACCTCGGCCGAAGCGGCCCGAAGTCGTGACCCTGCTTTGGAGCGCCAAGGAAAGCGCGCTCAAGGCAATGCGGGAAGGACTGCGTCTGGACACTCGAAGCGTCAGCGTAAGCCTCGTTGAAAGCGGGTCCTCAGACCTCTGGATGGAGTCCTCTCTGTGTCCGCTGTGTCGACGGCCAGGTTCTTCCAGGGCTGGTGGCGAACCACAGCATGGCATTGTGCACACAGTGGTGGCTGATCCGGCTTCCGGTTGTCCGATCTGCCTGGCATTGCCCGAAGGCTCGCGCAACGCCGAGAACATCCGTCGATCTCGGCGCGGGGATGACGATGAAAGCCGAAATTGTCTCGATGGCAGGTCAATAGGTCGAATGCACTCCCACGAGCGCCAATTCGATTTCGACTTTATCGTGATCGGCTCCGGCTTTGGCGGCAGCGTCTCCGCGCATCGTCTGGTCGAGAAAGGTTACAAAGTCGCGCGTTATCGAGATGGGTCGGCGCTGGACACCCGACTCTCTGCCGCACAGCAGTTGGTCGATCCATCGCTGGTTTTGGCGCCCCAGACTCGGCCTGCGTGGCTTCTTCAACATGCGCTTTTTCCGGCACGTGACCATATTCCATGGCTGTGCTGTGGGCGGCGGATCGATTACCTACGCTTGCACTCTGCTAACCCCGCCGCAAAAAGTCTGGGAGACAGGCTCGTGGCAGGGCCTGGCCAATTGGAAAGCCGAAATGCCCCGGTACTACGAAACAGCCTCAGCTATGCTGGGCGCCACAGACAACAAGATCCTTGGCCCCGCTGATCATCTCCTGAAGCAAGCGGCTGTCGCCGCAGGTTCCGGAGCATACGTTCTACTCAACCAAGGTAGGAATCTTCCAGGCGGCCCAGGGAGAGCCGGGCAATCAGACTGTTCCTGATCCCTATTTCGGAGGAGAAGGTCCGGCACGAACGACGTGTCTCGGCTGTGGTGGCTGCATGATGGGTTGCCGCTTTGGTGCGAAGAACACCCTGGATCTTGGCTACCTTTATCTGGCGGAAAAGCACGGGGCACGCCTCTATCCTGAAACGCGGGTGATTGACGTCAGACCCTTGTACGGTGTGAGCGATGGCAGCGCGGGTTACGAAGTCTCGACCGTCCAGTCCACGACATGGATCGGACGACATCCGCGGAAGTTCACCTGCCGCGGAATCGTGTTCGCCGCATCATCGCTCGGCACGATGGAACTGCTCTTTCGCCTGAAGGAAAAAGATTCCTTACCGGCTATCAGCCCGCAAGTGGGCAAGCACGTGCGCACGAATTCCGAATCACTGATCGGAGCACGCATGCCGGGCTACCACGAGGACTTATCGCAAGGGATCGCCATCGGCTCCGGCATCTACATTGACGAGCACACTCATATTGAGGCAGTCCGTTATCCAAGCGGCTCGGACGCGATGGGCCTGCTGACCACTATCCTGACCAATGGCCGACCGGGTCCGCGGCGGATTACACTTTGGCTGGGAAACGTCTTCAAATCTCTGCTGAGTCATCCGCTCAAAACGGTGCGCGTGCTGCAACCGTGGGGCTGGGCGAGGGAGTTCGTGATTCTGCTTTGCATGCAAGCGGTGGACAGCCAGATCGAAATGCGTTGGCAGCGTCCCTGGTTCTGGCCATTCCGCAAATTCCTGGTGAGCTGGGGCGAAAAGGTGCCCACCTACATTCCGAGAGCCAATGAATTTGCGCAGAAGTTTGCTCAGCTCACTGGTGGATTTCCCATGAGCATGCTTCCCGAAATCCTGTTCGATATTCCCGGCACTGCTCATTGCATTGGCGGTTGCGTGATTGCCGATTCCTCTACCAACGGCGTAGTGGATAAGCGCCACCGCGTTTTCGGCTACACGAACATGTACATCTGTGACGGCTCAGTTGTGGCCGCCAATCTCGGCGTCAACCCCAGCTTGACCATCACCGCATTGGCCGAGCGCGCCATGAGCTTCATCCCGCCAGCCTCCCTGACTGCCTGGGATGATTCACCGGCCGGCATCCCTTAGTACTCTGTCCGGGGCACACATTCGCTCAAGTGAAGGATTGTCAGGGCAAGGTGCACGCCTAGCCATGCAATAAAGGCGACTACTCCGTGAAGTCCGCGCCGGCGCGGCCCAACTTCGGATACTGCCGAGTTCCGGCCGATCATCGCCATAATGCCCTTATCGACATAACGAAACGGTTCTTTCGACCGTCCTTCAGCGTCCAAAGCTATATTTCTGGCACACCATCTGCCGCACTGTTCTGCGACGGAGGCAAGTTGAGGCAGTGTTTTGCTATCCCCGCCGGCGCTGTCACAGCACTGTCCTGAAGAACCGTGAGCAGCCGATTGTTCATCCAGCCGCTGTTCCAGTTTCCCCATTGTCCGCACTGCATCCTTCCCGACTGGCACGCCTCGGTCTTTGGCTCCGACTCCCGGCCATTCCAAATGCTGCGTTCGACGTGCAACTCGCCATCGTGAGTAGTCGTCAAACGTCAACCCTTCAATTTCGCCTCGCCGCAGTCCTGTGTAACTAGCTACTGCAAAGGCAGTGGCCGCAGGTTCCGGAAGGATGGCGAGGATCGCCTCTATGTCCTCCAGCGTATAGGCGTGAGTTTTTGCTGGCGCAGCCGCCTTCCGATTGACGCGAGTATCCCGCACAGGGTTCACGCCGTCATGGAATCCGCCCTGCTTTGCAAATTTGAAGATGCCGCTGAGTGAGGACTGAATGCGCTTCAAGCTGTTCCGGCTGAGTTGTTCTTTGCCGATCGGGCGCAACGCCCGGATCAGTAAACTAGCGCACGCGCTGGGGTTGTCATGTTGGAGCCGACGAGCGGACTTGAACCGCTGACCTGCCGATTACGAATCGGCTGCTCTACCAACTGAGCTACGTCGGCCCGGAGAAGACTTGGGTCAAGTATAGCAAAGGCTTAGAGCGTACCAATTTGGTCCGCGCACCAGCACAGGTCCATTCCCGGTGTGGCACAAATCTTTATCATTCATGATTGGTCCCACCTTTGTGCCATAGACCCTAACAATCAATTGATTCACAATCTTGATCGGAGTTATCGATGTATTTGTGGCTTGCGAATGCGGTGTCAAAGCTTCTACGCGACGAAGAAGGCCAGGGCGTCAGCGAGTATGCCATGATCCTCGTCCTGATTGTCTTGATCGTAGTGTCCGTGGTGCACGCCCTCGGATCGAATGCGCAGCAGGTCATTGATAAGGTCAATACCGCATTACACATCGGCTAGTCTCCACTCCCCAACTCACCCTTCAATCCCTCGCCAGAAACGCACCATCAACAGCTATGCTTGCAGCGCTTGACGAATCTTGCGGGCCAGTACGGCTAAATCGACGGGCTTAGTGACGACGATTGCATCTTGCAAGCTCCTGCCTTCTAGCGCAAAGTCGGCGTAGCCCGACATATACATCGCCTTGGCCTCTGCGTGGATTCTTGACAGTCGGCGCACCAGTTCCGGCCCTCGCATGCGCGGCATGACGATGTCCGACAGCAAGAGGTGTATCGGCTCTTTCCGTGTCTCGGCGATCTGCAGGGCCTCTATCCCATCTTTGGCCAACAGCACTTCATAGCCTCTGGATGTTAGGTACTCCCCGATTACTTCCCGCAAAGACTCGTTGTCCTCAGCCAAAAGAATCGTCTCGCGCCCTTCCTCGGCGATTCCAGGCACCGTCTCCGCAGTTTGATCGCTGGCTACTTCGCGAACTCGGGGTAAATAGATTTTGAATGTTGTGCCCGTTCCCAGTTGGCTATCCAGCCACACAAAACCATTGCTCTGCTTGACGATCCCATACACCATCGGCAGGCCGAGTCCGCTTCCCTTCCCGACCTCCTTGGTCGTGAAGAAGGGTTCGAAAACATGGGCCTTGGTCTCTTCGTCCATGCCACATCCTGTATCGGTGACAGTCAGCACTACATAGTCGCCCGAAGGCACCGCCGCTTCCTGTCGCTCAGAATCACTGGCCTCGAGAATGGCACTTTGGGTCTGGATCGTAAGCCGCCCTCCCTCGGGCATGGCATCGCGGGCATTGACAGCCAGGTTCATGACGACCTGTTCGAGTTGGCCACGGTCCGCCTTAGCAAAAACCGGTTCCGTGCTTGGCACCACGACCAGTTCAATCTCCTCGCCGATTAAGTTCGGTAACATGCCGCAGAATTGTGAAACCACCAGGTTGATATCCAGCAGGCTAAGCTCCTGCGCCTCCTTCCGACTGAAGGCGAGTAATTGCTTGGTAACGGCCGCTGCCTTCTCGGCTGCCTCCGAAATCTTTTCGGCATACTTCCGAATCTTGCCGTTCGGAGCGGAATCTCCAATCAGCCGCCCGTAGCTCTTCATCACCATGAGCAGGTTGTTGAAATCATGCGCCACACCGCCGGCCAGCTGTCCTACGGCTTCCATCTTCTGTGCCTGCAGGAATTGCCCCTCCAGCACCCGGTGTTCGGTGACGTCTTCGGCAAATAAGATGACCCCGCTGCTCTCGTCCTCAGAATGGCCCCACGGCCGAATTTCCCAGCGAACCCAGTGCCCTTTCCCATCCGGAGTTGCTAGATAGTCATTCTCAGACTTCAGAACCTCACCTTTCAGAGCGCGCCGGTAGATCTCTTTCCATGACTCGGACAGATTGGGGAAAATCTGGAAATGCGATTTCCCCAAAATCGCGTCGCGCTCGAGGCCGTAGTCCTTGCACCATCGCTGGCTCACAGCCACATAACGCATCTTGCGATCGAACATGGCGAGTCCCGCGGGCGCGTGCTCGACAAAGGTTCTTAGAAGGTCGCCTTGCCGGTGGATCGCGTCTTGTCGCCCCCGCATCTCTTGCTGACGCTGGGTGACATCCCGCATGGTCACGGTAAATAGTTTTCTGCCGCCCACCTCCATCTGTGAAATAGAAGCTTCGATCTGGAATTCTTTCCCGTCGGCCGCAACAGCTGTCAGCGCGTCCAGCCCGCCCATCGCCCGATTCGTGATCCCCGTTTGGCCGAACCGTCGCATATGTTCTCCGTGTGCGCTGCGGTGGTGCGCAGGGATGAATCGTTCAACTGGCTGGCCAAGCACATCTCTAGCTCTGCAGCGGAACATTGTCTCGGCTGCGGCGTTAAAGACAACGACTCGTTGGTCCTCATTCACGGTTATGATCGCATCCATTGCCGACGCAATCACACCGGCAAACCGCGCGTGGCTCTCCCAAAGGTCCGCCTCGGCTCGCTTCCTCTCCGTGACATCCACAACCGCCCCGGTAAGTCTGATCGGCTTCCGCGCCGCCCCCCTACCGGCAAAAAGACCCTGCCCGCGAATGTGAACCCAGCGGACTCCGTCATTGACTCGATGAATTCGATACTCAATGTCAAATTCGTGAGGGCCAGCCGGACTCATTGCGGAGCGGAAGGAGTCGCGCAAGCGTATGCGATCCTCGGGCTGGACTGGTTCCAAGAGCTTTGCCAGGCTGGCCCCCTTGCTTGATCCAAGTCCGAGGAGTTCCCTCGCCCGATCGGAACAGCGAAAGTTCCCCGTAAGATCGTCGTCCCAGATACCGATGCCTCCGGCATCCAATGCAATTTCAAGCCATCCTTCAGCGCTCTCAGCCTTACTGCGGCGACGCTTGCCTCGTGTTCCGCGCATAATGCTCTGCTTTCCATTGCATCTTACATGCGCTTTTCCGAAATTTTGGTTATTACTCAGGACGTCGCTAATCACGACAAATATGGCAACTTTGAAAGCCCATATCCGAGCGCGGCTCATCCGTTGAGTGGGAGCACGAGTGGTACTCGGAGGCAAACGGCAGAGGACGACCCGGCCTGTGAGCACGCGAGAGTGAGCGCGAGGGCGCCTTTCATGGACCGTGGTGGTGCATCACTCGACGACGCCGGAGAGGATGACGCTTTTTCAAATTCTGTGCAGTGTCTTTGCGGCCGAAAACCTCGCTATGCCGCCCGACTGCACAACCGGTCCACGCCTCTTTACTGTGTCCGTCGGTCGGCTGGGGACTGATGAAAGCCACCCGCAGGAGATCGGTTGATTCCGAATGCTTTGATCTTCTGATACAGCGAGCTTCGGGGAATTCCCAACTTCTTGGCGGCAATTTCCACCCGCCCTCCTTCGTGCAGCAAAACATCTTCGATATATTGCCGCTCCACCTGCTCGAGAGTCCTGGCAAATCCCGTCATTGGCTCGGGATCTGGACTGGTGTCAAAATTCAGGTCGCGCTCGCTCAACACGCGGTTTCCACTCAACAAAATGGCGCGCTCCAAGACATTGCGCAACTCGCGAATATTGCCCGGCCATGCATAGGATTGCAGCGCCCACACTGCCGACTGCGACAGTTCGGTCTGGGTAAACCCCAGATCGGCCGATAAACGTTCGAGAAAGTAGTTTGCCAGAACGGCAATATCTTCAACCCGATCCCGAAGGGGCGGTGTCGTCAATGGAATCGTGCTGATTCGAAAATACAAGTCACTACGGAAGCCCTTCCCACGCACAAGCTTGGCCAGATCATGATGGGTTGCCGCGATTAACCGAATATCAACTCGCCGATCACGAACGTCCCCAAGTCGGCGGAACTGCTTTTCTTCAAGCACCTTCAGCAGTTTCGGCTGCACCTGCAGATCAACATCGCCGATTTCATCGAGGAACACAGTGCCCTTGTGCGCGATTTCCAGCAGCCCTGTCTTCGCCTGAATCGCCCCGGTGAAAGCCCCCTTCTCGTGGCCGAATAATTCGGTTTCCAGCAGGTCGCGTGTCAGCCCGGCACAATTCAGATCCACAAACGCCTCGGCCGACCTCGTGCTGTGTTCGTGAAACCAGCGGGCCAGCACGCCTTTTCCCGTCCCCGTCTCCCCCAGAATGAGCACCGCGCTATCTGTGGTTACCACCTTATGAGCCAGGTCAGCTAGTTTGCGGATCGTTGCACTGTTGCCCAGGAAAGGATCGATCTGATCCCGGCTGCGGCGGGTTCTCTCCGCAAGTTGGCGTTGTCGATTTCGTTGATTCTCTAGCAGTCGCTGAATGACAACATAGAGCGTCGCAAGTTCCGTGGGCTTAGTAAGAAATTGATCTGCTCCTTGCTTCACGGCCTGCACAGCCAGATCGATGGAGCCGTGCCCTGTCAGAATAATCACCGGCAGGCCAGGATCAATCGCCTTGAGACGTGCCATGAGATCGATGGCATTCCCATCGGGCAGGCTGTAGTCGAGAACTACCACATCCGGGCGAAAGCTCCGCAACAGCCGTTCGCCTTCTTCGCAATTGCCGCCCGCCATTGTCTCGTAGCCTTTTCCCTCGAGAAAATTCTCGATCGCTGTACCGATGGCCTCTTCGTCTTCTACAATCAGCACTCTGTCTTTGGTCATGACTCCCTCGATAGCCTAGGGCTTCTACTTGCTAGCCAACTTCTGTTCCTGCGCCTTCGTGGGCCGGTGAATCCAGTACTTCGCGCATGGCTTGTGCGAGCAGAGACAGCTCGAATGGCTTCCGCAGCAGCCTTGCCCCAGCGATCAATTTGCTCTTGGTCCTCTCGTGCGCGTACGCCGACAAATAAATGACCCGGGTCTCCGGATGCCATCGCCCCATGCGTGCCGCCACCTGGTCCCCGGAAATTCGCGGAATCACCAGGTCAGTGATCATCAGGTGAATGGGACCTGAGGTCTTCTCGATCAATTCGAGGGCCTGCTCGCCATCGCTGGCGGTCGACACCTGGTAGCCGAGATCCACCATGAAGTCCCGCACCAACTCTCGCAGCGGACGGTCGTCCTCCACCAGCAGCACGCTTTCCGTGCCCTTCTGCGGAACCGGCTTCGGCATTGAAACCGGTTTGCTCTCGCGCTGTTCCTTGAAGCGAGGTAGAAAGCATTTGAATGTGGTTCCTATCCCCACCTGGCTTTCCACTGAGATGTACCCACCGCTCTGCTTCATGATGCCGTACACCGTGGCCAGGCCGAGGCCCGTTCCTTTTTCTTTTGTCGTGAAAAATGGCTCGAAGATCCTCGCCTGCGTCCGCTCGTCCATGCCGCAACCTGTATCGGTCACAGCTACCGCCACAAAGCTTCCTTGCCTTGAACCTGGATGCTTCCTCACGAACTCGGCATCTAGCTCGACGTTCTCGGTTCGCAGCGTAAGTACTCCGCCCTTAAGCATAGCGTCCCCGGCATTGACAGCAAGATTGATCAGAATCTGTTCGATCTGCGCCGGGTCGGCCCGCACCGCTCCCCTTTGGGGGTTGGGAATCACCACCAGTTCAATTTCTTCTCCCAAGGGACGGCGTAGCATCTCAATCACACCCGAGACGACCTTGCTCAAATCAAAGACGCTAGGCGAAACCACGTGCTTTCGGCTAAAGGTGAGCAACTGGCGCGCGAGTCTGGTCGCTCCTCGCGTCGCCGTCAGGATTTGCATTGCGTTCTTGTACTGTGGATGTCCTGCCGGAAACTCTTCGGCCATCAATTCCGCGCAACTGCTCACGATCATCAAGGCATTGTTGAAATCGTGGGCGATTCCGCCCGCCAGCTGACCAACAGCCTCCATCCTCTGGGCTTGTAGAAGAACCGCCTGCAGGTTGGTTCGCTCCGTCACATCTTCCACCGTCATCTCGACAACACTGGCTCCGTCCTCACAGGCAACAACTCTTCGACCTGCGAGCCGAACCCGAATTCGGTTGTCGTCCTTCTTTGCCCACTGTACTTCTGAACGAAATTTATCCGTTCCGTTGGTTAACCGCGGCAAGCGTGCGGCCTCATCGGCATTGATGAATATCTTCGACAGGGGAACTTGCAGTAACTCTTCTTCCAGGTCGTAACCCAGAAGTTCGACTATGGCCCGATTCGCCCTCAAGAATCGATTTGTGCCTGTGTGTAGGCGACACACTCCGAAGGGCGCGTTCTCCAGGAGAGAACGGTACGCTGCTTCTGAAAGACGCTGCACTTCGTCCACGGCTTTGGGATTGCTCGAGACCGGATCGGGCTCGTGAACCTGGACCTCGTCCTTAGTGCTTGCGTCGTTCAGCATTCCGAAATTCCCTTAGCGCTGCAACGCGTCCTACTGACTGCCTAAGAGTTGTCTTTGAATGAGACGGGATCAGCACTTTCTGTAATCATCGGCTGCCCCGCTGACTTGCCGCATCTTTAGTGCTGTTTCAATTCCAGAACATAGACGACCCGCTCATAGGCAGGTATAGGAATGGGCCGATTCAGTCGTGGGAATCTACACTACAGGATTGTAGGAATACTCCTACGCATCTCTTAGCAATGTTTCTTCGACTACCCTGGGGACCGTCAGTCAATCAGTTGATTCGTCAGGGCATAGCGTGTAAGGTCCGCATTGCTGCTGGCGCCCATCTTCTCCAGGATGCGAGTACGGTAGGTGCTAACTGTCTTGATGCTGAGATGTAAACGTTGGGCAATCTCTGTCAACTTTTTGCCAGCCGCAATTAAAAGCAGAACTTCGTATTCTCGGTTGGATAGGAATTCGTGGGAGGGTTCCTCCGCCGGAGATCCAATGGCTTGTGCCAGTCGTTCCGCAAGTCGGGTGCTGACGTACCGACCTTTCGACAGAAGAACTTTTTGGATTGCCTGGACCAGTTCTTCCGGTGCGCTGTCCTTGGTGAGATATCCAGAGGCGCCTGCCTTCAGCCCGCGGATCGCAAATTGATCCTCGGGATGCACGCTGAGGATAATCACTGGCGTTGCCGGTCGCTGCTTCTTGATCTCGCCCAGGACCTCCAAGCCGCTTCGCCCCGGCATGGATACGTCCAGTACAATCACGTCCCAGGGTTGCTGCTGCGAGATTTGAGCGAGGGTTTGCGCTCCGTTCTCCGCCTCTCCGAACACCACATCCGCAAAGGCTTCCGAGATAATTTGCCTAAGCCCGCGCCGTACGACCGGATGGTCGTCCACTAACAGGATTCTCATGATTCTGGCCCACCTTCGCCAACCCAGTTTTTTGTGGAATCACGACCGTAAGCCTGGTTCCTTCGTCGCGTCCACCTTCCACCAGTAAGTATCCGCCCAACGCTTCTGCTCGTTCTCGCATGCCCAGCACCCCGAGAGATGCACTCCCCGACGTCCAGCCGCTACGGCCGTCGTCTCGTACCGACAAGACAACAAATCCGAACCTCCGCCACAGCGAGACGTGAATGCGATGTGCAGTCGCATGGTCCACCACATTCTTAAGCATGTCCTGGAAAATCCGGAACATAGCGGCAGAGCGCTCTGTAGATAGCGACGCGTGTTGCAGTCGGTCGAGACTACAAGGAATGCCGGTCCGCAACGCGAACTCTTCCGCTTGCCATTCGATCGCCGCAGACAAGCCCAGGCTATCCAGCACTGCTGGACGCAGTTCCGCACATAGCTGTCGCACACAGCGCATACCACGATCGACTAGTGAGATGGCTTGTGCGAGGCGCTCACGGCCCTCTTCACTAAGACCGCTCGCTGCTTTCGAAATGCTGGCGCACTCAACCTTCACAACCACCAGGACCTGGCCGAGCTCGTCGTGAATCTCGCGAGCGACGGCAGCGCGTTGGGCTTCCCAAGCTGCATCCTGCCGTGCCAACAAAGCTCGCAACTGGGGCATCCGAAGGTGGGGCGATTCCTGCTTTCGCCGCTTGCGGGATGGAACTCCGCCTTTTTTCTTGGTCTGGATCACCGCAGTCTCTCAGAGTAGTAAGGGACGCTGCTTCTCGCGTTTGGTCTTTTGCGGTTGTCCGAAAGCAGCCAAGAAAGGAAAGTCACGCAATACCCCCGCAATACAACTGTGACGGGTTGTTCACATTGTGCCACACTCAACCGTCAATGACGAATTACAACTAACAACCTATAATTTACTCCCTAACCTTACTCTTTTTTCTCAAGTGACACAGCCATTGTTTTGCCTGCCAGTATGTACCCGTGACAAAAGATCGTCAGCAATCCACACTTTTCCATATATGCTAGATCCAGTTCCGGCCGAGCGGTCCTTCTTTTGGCTGGGCCTCACCTTGTAAGTCGAGGAGTGGCATAAAGGCCGCTCTGCTTTCTGCGATGACGATCAAAACTCTTATTGTGGATGATTCGCCTCTCACCGCCGAGCTTATCGCCACCTATCTGGAGAACCTTCCCGATGTCGAACTGGTTGCCTGCGCGGTGAGTGCGGCGGAGGCGTTGGCCTGCGCGTCGACCTCCCCTCTGGATCTGGTCATCACAGATCTTCGTTTGCCTCTCTTAGACGGCATCGAACTCGCGGAACGTCTGCGCCGAAAACACCCCGCGTTGCGTGTCGTCCTGCTTTCTGTAGAGAACACTCCGCAACTCATGGAGAGCGCAGCCCGCAAAGGTGTGGACATTTTCGTGGATAAGGGCGAACTCCACGAAGAATTGATTGCTTCCATTCACAAGCTTTTTCCTGCCTCCGCCCGTTCGAAGTGACGTCTCCCTAGGACAGCCCGTTACTACAGTGCGTTACTAAAGTTTCGTCGTCCAGCGTTTAGACGTAGCGTCTCACCGCTAGACAGGGAGCACACTGAATAGCTGATTTCCCATGACTTAGGAGTGGCCCCGCCTTTGCACAGTGTATGGCGAGGCCCTCATCCATAATCTGCCTCGTCTACAAGCACGAGCCGTCGGAGCCATAACGGAATGAAGATAATAAAGCTTCTGAGTTTGCCAATCGTCTCGGTTCTCTGTATCTGCGCGTCTGCCGCGTCCACGCAGACGGCGTCGCCGTCCACTGCTCGTCAACGGACTTTTGCGCCGACGCGCGCCGAACAACCACACGTCAGGGCGGCCAGCCATGCTCGCAAAGCCGGCGGTTCCTCGGGACCATCGGCACGCCCAATGGCAGCGCCACCAAGTGTCCCGTTGCCCCCCGCCACCAGCACGGTGGGCTTTCAAACCGCGCCTCATATTTCGTCCGGTACGTCCGGTGGGGCCGGCACTACCCCCTATCGCACTGTGCTGGGGAATTTCGATGGCGACACCAAGATGGATGTCGCGTCCGTGGTACAGGACATCGACAGCAACTTTTTCATTTCAGTTTTACTCAGCAACGGCAACGGCACTTTCCAGACTCCTGTCCTGACTCCAGTTACCTTCGGTGCGAACGACCTTGTAGCAGCCGCTGATCTGAACGGAGATGGAAAGTACGACATTGTCCTGGTGCACTCCAACTCGCTGGACGTGCTAATCAGCACCACAGGCGGCAATTTTGCTACGGCGGTGAATTATCCTGACTCCATCCCCACTCCCGCGGCCGTGGGACTGCTCGATGGCAACGGTGACACTTTCGTCGATATCATCGTTGCGAACGCAACCGGTAATCCATCCCCCGTCTCGATTCTGCCGGGCAACGGTAGCGGCGCCTTCGGCTTGGAGACCATTCAGCATTACAGCGGGACGATGGAATACGGAGTCATCGCCGATGTCAATGGCGATTCACTGCCCGACCTGATCAGTGCGACCCAGGTATTTCTAAGGGTCGGTACCGACTACCCGTCACCGATCTATCTGAACCCGCCGTCCAGCACCTGCGGAGAAGCCTTTGGCTCGGTGGTCGTGGCCGATGTGACTGGCGATAGCCAACCTGACATCATCACCGCCGACTGCCTGAGCGGCACCGTGACGGCTTACGTGAACGGGGGCGGCACGTTTGGTCTTGGCGTCTCGACTGCGGCTGGTTATCGGCCAACCACTCTAGCTGTCGCCGACATCAACGGAGACACCCAACAAGACGTGGTTGTCGCAGACTCTTATTCGATGGACCTCATGGTCCTGCTGGGCAACAACGACGGTTCTTTTCAGATCCCCTCAGTCGGTTATCCCGTTGGTGGCGACCTCTGGACCGCGCCCCTGGTCTCTGACTTCGGCCAGGCCGGACATCATGACATTGTGATTCCCAGCGGCATTCCGGACCAGTGGGCAAGCCTGGTTTATCTTGCGGGGACTTTCGGGATGGCCAGCCCGACGGCACTTTGGTCGCTCCCCACGACTACTACTACGCGGACGGAAGTCTGGGAAAGACGGCCGACTCGTACGGGATCGCGACTGCGGATCTGAACATCGACGGCCTTCCCGATTTCGTGGTCGGCAATCTTTCTGACGATACCAATGTCGGAGTCACGGTTTTCCTGTCCAATTTTGGCAGCAAAACGCTCGATTTCGGAGCGAACTACGGCTCCGGCGGCAACCTGGAATTTGTTGCCCTCTCTGACGTGGATGGCGACGGTCATTCGGACTTGATCGCGTCCTCGCTCGACGGGAGTCTCCAGATTTTCCTGGGCAATGGCAATGGCACTTTTGCAGCCTCCCCCGTTACAGTCACGGTTACAAACACTGCGGGCCTGGGCCAGTTGGTCGTTGGTAAGTTTGACGGGGACAACACGCCCGACATTGCCGTGCTCGACAGCGTCGGCAACGTCTGGGTACTCCTGAATACGACAACCATCGCGGGGTCGCCGACCTTCGCTAGTCCCGTGCCCTACGCGCTGACCACCACCGGGTGGGAAATTTCCGCCTCGGATCTCCGTGCTAGTGGCCACCTCGACCTTGTGATCACACAAGCGCAGTCGACCGCCGTCTCGATTCTTTTTGGCAATGGCACGGGAGGCTTCATACCTCAATCCGACTTCGACCTGGGTAGCATGTACCCGGGTGGTATGACGGTCGCACAACTCAATCCCAGTGGCTATCCAGACCTGATCGTTACCATCGACGACTCCAATGCAGGTATGGGCGTCGCGGTCGCTCCTGGCATCGGCAATGGCACATTCGATTCGCCGACGTTGTACCCGGCAACTTCTGCGGTCACGGGAAGCGGCATGCCCTTCCCGGCGGAAGTACGCGTTGCCGACTTAAACGGAGACGGAAATCTCGATCTGGTGTTCACAAATGCGGGGAGCGGCACGGTTGGCGTTCTCTATGGCACCGGCAATTGGGCGATGGATCAGAGTCCGTTCTACGCACCTGTGGAGTTCTTTGCCAACGACTATCCACCGGCATTGCTCCTGGCGGATGTGAACGGAGACGGAGCCCTCGACGCCGTAATCGGCAGTTTCAACTACTCGGGCGTCACCACACTGCTGAATACAGGTGCAGATTTCGTGGCACTTTCCGGAGGCCCTAGCACCTTCACCGCAACGGTAACTCCGTTGCGCCTTGCCGGCGATTCTTCCACCATTAATCCCACTGGCTCGGTGACATTCAGGGATGGCACAGCGTCGCTGGGAGTGGTTGCCCTCAGCAGTGGAACAGCCTCGATCAGCCCCACGCTCACGGGCCCTGGAACCCACGTGATCACCGCGGTCTACTCGGGGGATGATCACTTTGTTGGCCAGACCAAGGCGACCTTCATTCAAAACGTCGATGCTCCCGGTTCCAATTATCTTCTGACGGCAGACCCAACGAACGCCACCCTTGTTCCCGGCCAGTCTGCAAATTTCCTCATCACTGCCTCCCCGAACCCAAACTCCACCGACACCGTTAATTTCTCCTGTGGGACCCTTCCGCAGGGGCTCACCTGTGTCTTCAATCCAACATCGATAATTCTTAACGGAACGCTGCCGCAGACCACAACTCTGACCGTCTCGGTGGCACCCACTTTTGTGGGATCGAACGGGTCTGCCCCGCGGCTAAATCACACGCTTCCCTTCGCCGGGTTGACCGTCGGAGTGCTTGGCTGGTTTGTGCTGGGAGGATTCCGTCGGCCTCGGGGCAGCAAGGTGACTGCGGTTCTTACCTTGATTGCTCTGTCTACCCTGATTGCTTTAGTGGGATGCGCAGCCGCACCGACCACCAGCAATCTGAACCCGACCCCAATTCCTAAGACGATTCATGTGATGGCGACCAGCCAAGGGAAAGGAACAACTCAACAACTCAATCTCAACATTACGATCCAGCCCTAACTATGTGGTAGGCAGCCGGACAACATGGCTGCCTGCTACATCGAAGGACAGCCAGGAACCTTTGTGAAGCGATTTTGGTTCAAATCTAAGACGAAACCCGGACTGAGCACGCACAAGGTGGTACAAGCTCGTCTCCGGCAAATTGAGCGCCGGGAGTGGTGGCTCTGGGCCTTCGCGGTGTCGGTAACCTTGTTGTTGACGTTGGCCCTCACTTCGTTCCTCGCTCCTATCAGCCATCAATATTTCGATGACTTCGATCTGATGGCCGTGCATCCAGCCATCCGCGGCCTGGTCGGCCTCGTCTTGTTGTTTGATATCTACACCATCTACCAGCAGTTTCAGATCGTGCGCATTCGACGCCAGGTGATCGAGCAGGAAAAGCTTTTTCGCCTCATCACAGAAAATGCCGGCGACATGATCGCCGTGGTAGACGTCGAGGGCAATCGCCTCTACAACAGCCCGTCATATCAGAAAGTTCTTGGCTACAGCCTTGAGGAACTGCAGGCATCTTCACCCTTGGAACAGATCCATCCCGAGGATCGTCCCTTGGTCCTCGATGCGGCCGCGGAAGCCCGCCGCACCGGAACCGGACGCAGAATCGAATACCGGATGCGCCACAAAGATGGCACTTGGCGCTACCTCGAGTCGACCGCCAGCGCCATCCGAAGCGACGAAGAAGAAGTCGAAAAGCTGGTCATTGTCAACCGCGACATTACCTCCCGCCGCCGCCTGGAAGAACAGTTTCGCCAGGCTCAAAAAATGGAAGCGGTCGGCCGCCTGTCCGGTGGCATTGCCCACGACTTCAACAATCTGTTGGGAGTCATCATCGGCTACAGCGAGATATTGCAAGAGCAAACTGAAGAGTCGCATCCGTTGCGGGAGGGTGTTGACGAGATCCTGAAAGCTGGACGCCGGGCTGCCTCATTAACACGGCAGCTGCTTGCTTTCAGTCGTCAGCAGGTACTCGAACCTAAGGTTCTCGATCTCAATGACGTCGTCGCTGACACTCAGAAGATGCTGCAACGCATGGTGGGAGAGGACATCGAGTTCATCACGCGACTCGATCCGGCCCTCGGAGCCGTGAAAGCCGACCCCGGGCAGATCGAGCAGATCCTGATGAACCTAGTGGTCAACGCCCGCGATGCCATGCCCGAAGGCGGCAAACTGACCATCGAGACCTCCAACACAGAAATGGATGCTGCCTTCGTACGCCGCTATTCCTATCCAGTAAAGACAGGCGCATACGTGCTCGTCACGGTCAGCGATACCGGCATTGGCATGGACTCAGAGATACAGACCCACATCTTCGAGCCATTCTTCACCACCAAGCCCAAAGATGCTGGTACGGGATTGGGTCTGGCCACGGTCTACGGAGTCGTAAAGCAAAGTGGCGGCTACATCGACGTGTTCAGCGAGTTGGGGAACGGCACGACTTTCAAGATCTATCTTCCCACTGTCGATGAAGCCGTTGACGCAAGCTCGGTGAGCACGGAATCAGAAGGCAAGCTCCACGGGACCGAAACTATCCTGCTGGTTGAGGACGAAGCGGCTCTCCGCTCGCTGGCGCGCAATGTGCTCCAGTCATTTGGCTACCACGTCCTGGAAGCAAACAATGGCGCCGACGCACTCGCGCTGGCCGACGGAACCACCGATATTCACTTGTTACTCACCGACGTCGTAATGCCGGGCATTAGTGGAAAGGTGCTGGCGCAGGAATTGGTCGGACGCTACCGAGACCTGAAAGTGATCTACATGTCGGGTTATACGGGACAGGGCGTGGGGAACAGCGGCGAGTTGCGCGCGCTCGGGCAATTCCTGCCCAAACCGTTCACTCGTGAAGTGCTGGCACGCAAAGTTCGAAGAACATTAGATAGCCGAGCAGCATCAGCATCAGCCTGACTTTTTGCTCGGGAGCAATCTTTGGAGGAGGATTTATGCCTAAGCTCTTAATTGTCGATGACGACGAGGCGATGCGCCGTCTGTTGAAGCTACGCCTGTCGGCGAATTACGAGATCATCGAAACAGGCCAACCCGAGCAGGCGATGGAACTTGCCCTAGTCCATAAACCTGATGCCATCCTGATGGATTTGATGATGCCTCAGTTTTCCGGGTTCGAGCTTTGCCAGAGTATTCACGCTCTCAGCTATACGGCGCGCATCCCTATCTTCGTGGTGAGTGGTGAGTCGGTCGAGAAATACAAAGAGCACTGCCAACATCTGGGAGCCCTTGATTTCTTCCCGAAGCCGATAGACTTTAAAAGGCTTCAGGGACGCCTGTCAGAGGAACTGAACAAGCAGCGTCCAGAGCGGCGCGCGGCTGTGCGCGTGCGTATGAAGGTCGTAATCAAACTGCGGGGAACCGACGCGCGCGGCCAGGCCTTCGAAGAGATGACTAGCACCGAGAACGTAAGCATAGGCGGCTTCCTCTGCCAGTGCACTGCCTCGTTGACCAAAGACATGATCGTAGAAGTCTTCCTGGCAGGCAAGATCGAGAAGTACGCCGGACGTGCCCTTGTGGTCCGGCGGGAGGCGCCCGAAACGCCGTGGCAGAAGTATGGGTTTCAGTTCCAGGAAAGAACGTCGGAGTGGGTGCTGCAACCGAGCTAGGGAAGGCTACGGCAGTCAAATCGCAACCAGCGGCTTCTTGACCTGCATCCTTCTTCCCAGCCAGTCGTGCAGGATATTCATATCGACAGGGGGGATGCGAAGAAACTCGCACCCGATGCGATCGAAATCCCGTATCCACAGCACGCGGGCCTGGAAGTAGATTTCTCTTCTGGCATCAGGCAACCGCACGTGCATTGAGAGTACATCTCCGACGGCGACCGTTTCCCTGCTCCGCAGACCCACGCCCCCATCGCCGATATCCGTGATCTTGACGGCCACCTTCCGATTGGTAGCCCCGGTGGCCACAACCGGAATCCTGACGGCGCATCTTGCGTGCCGGCGATAGTCCAGCAACATTCGCGAGTAGGCATCTTTCAGCGACTTTGCGGTGGATTCCGCGGTGACCGGTTTGCGAAGTACGATATGCGCGCCAGGGATCCAGGATTCCTGCTCCGCAATCGCCACAACGGTGGGCTTTTGCCGCAGGCCTTTCTTCCAAATCCCCTGCAGAAGCTCGGAAGAAATCTCATCCTCCCAATGGATTACCACTAGATCGGCGCATCCGTCCCCCAAGGCGGTTAAGGCCTTGGACGAATGCAAGCAGATTCTGGTGCTAATCGAGAGGTCCCGCAATGTCCGATTCAGAGTCCCGATCACTACAGGATTGCGGGACACCAGCAAGCATTCGAAAGCCATCTGGGGTGTCATATTCGTTCTCTCGTGCCAGGAAGGTCTCTCAAGCCGGAAATGCCCAATCCTCGCAACGGGTCCCGCCGCACCACTTTCACGGACACGATCAGAGAAGCACTGGCTTCTCATCCCTCGAAGGAAGTGCAATTCCTCGCGCCATGGGAGCAACGGCAGGAGACTGTCCGTCTGTCTCGCGTGCATCTGAATTTCCACTCCGAACTCCTTTAGTTTCTAACAATCTGCGCGTCTTTGCAGTCACGATAAAGTTCAACGTCTGGACAGGTGTCCATCGACTGGACAGATTTGCCTCAATTCCAGATTCTTCATCGATTTGGGGGCCCAGATTGAGGAACTTGTCACCGTGGTAGGTGTGTGAGCGTCGTACCTGTAACCAATGACCCTGGTTTGACTTGTAGGTGGGGTCCTACGAGCCAAACTCGGCTCAGGACGATGGCCGAGTGGCCGAGCACTTTTGGAGATTGAAATGCAGGGTGTAGGCCGAGGAGAACTATGTGAAGTCCATTCTGCTTGTGGAAGACAGCAAGTTTCTCCGTCATGCAAACCAACGCGCTCTGACGAGAGCAGGCTACACCGTCGTCGTAGCCTGCGATGGGGAAGAGGGCCTGCGCATGGCCCGTGAGGGATCTTACGACCTCATCCTGCTGGACATGCTGTTGCCCAAGCTTAGCGGCCCGGATGTTCTCAGTGCGTTGCGAGCCAACTCACGTACAGCTGAGGTTCCGGTTATTGTTTTGAGTGGCCTGTCGCAAAGAAATGAAGTCAAGCTATTGCAGGATGGCGCCAACGCTTATTTCGAAAAATCCAAATTGGATTCTGACGAGGGCTGGCAGTCTCTGTTGGGATTGGTCGAAGAGACGATTGGTGCGCCCGTGCAAGCCGAACCTTCCGAACTGTAACAAGCAACAGCAGGCCGGCTCAGACTTCGGGATGTATGATCTGCTCGACTTTGCGCGATATTATGGTAGGCGCGGCAGGAATCGAACCTGCAACCCTCGGATTAGAAATCCGTCCCGAGCTCGCGCACGGAAACGCACAAAATTGCACGGTCTAACAGAATCAAGGAGGTACCGATTCGTTCAATGCAGGTGAACGCACGAGGGCGCACGGAATCTCAAAACGAACAGCCACCAAAACAGCCACCAGCAAGACGCCCACTTTTCATTGACACAGCAACTGACTCTTAATCTCATCCGCTAGCCGCGCACCTGAGCGCATCAACTTGCATTGACGTGTAACACAAAGGCTTAGCCATCACGCGCAGTGCAGCGAGATGCAGCGAAACGCAGGAAATCCCAAAACGAACTGACACCAGAACTGACACCCGACCGGTCCATGAGTGTAATGGGGATATTTCAGCATCAGTTAGCCTGAATCACCCCAAAAGGTGAGACTGTGGATCGCGGGTGCTCTACCGCACAATTGCGAGTTCGGAGAGGTACCGACAGCCTGTCGACAGTTCAGTACCCTAAAAACGGAAAACCCCCAATGAAGAAGAAGATCACTCTCCAAGCCTGCTCTTCAAACCCACTGGACTATCCCAGCAGCATGTCAGGCTACGAAAGAGACAGCCTTGCAGCGGAAGCAGTACTCGGGGCGAAGAAGAAAAAGGGCCGGCCAACTCCACCCAAAGACGGGCAACCCTCGGAAAAAGCAACGGGCAAAACTCGCTGACGCCGCACAGCAAAAATGCTAGCCTACGTTCATTATGGAGATCTTACGACCGTTCACTGTCCACAAGGTTGCCGGTGCCGATCCCGAGCGGTTCCGCATCGACTACAAATACCCGGAGCACTACTCCGGACCGGTGGTGAACATGGGGGAGATGTCGGAAGACGACCTTCGCACCAGGCTCAAGGAGATGGCCGGCGTCGCGCCTATGGAGATCGCCGGGATCATTGAGGCTGCTCGGAAGCACCCAGAAGCCGATAGCAAAAAGCCTCACCCCGAAGGATGAGGCTCTCGCCCCTCTCGACTCGGTCAGTGAGTTCTATAAAAAGGAATGTCAAGAAAAAAGCTCCGCCTTGCACTGCGCGAGGATGTTGGCGGGATGACGCAAGTCGCCCGCTTTCGACGCTACTGCAGTGCGTTTAGCTTCTGGTAGAACAACATCGCCACAAGCACCAGCAGAAATACCCCAGACCCGATGCTAAACACGCGCACCGGGATGGTAAGCCGGTTGACCTTGGCCAACAGTTCCGTCTGCTCTTCGTGCATGTGCGAACTCGCGTCGTCCAGAAACAACTGGTCATCCCTGTGCATGGTGAGTGTGCTCTTGTAGATCAGGAGCACGATCAGACCAATCGCGAAAAGTCCGAAGATCACCGCCACGACCGTCAGCGTCATGAGCCACCTCGGGCCGACATCGCCACCCTCGGCTTCGCCATTTCCTTGATAACTTCGGCAAGTGTCGCTTTGGCCGATTTCTTTTGTGTTTTTCTCTTAGCCATACACCTATGATTTCAGAAATCCGGGGCGTTAACTGGTCAATTTGGATCAAGTGGCCTTCTGTCTAAAAAGCCGGATGGTCGGAGCCGAAAAGTGATTGTTGATGTAAACAGGCGATTACACTCACGACCACAGCGCCGCGCCTCACCCTCCGGCGCATCCCCCTCGGCCCCCGCAGCTAATCGTGAAGGACGATATTGAGCAATGAACTATGCACCTGCAGCCCGCTCTCGCCGTAGTCAATGAAGCCTAGCTTCCTGAACCGATTCATGAAAAAGCTGACGCGCGACCGCGTTGTGCCTATCATCTCTGCGAGGGTCTCTTGACTCATCTTGGGGATTACAGTCTCGGGCTCACCTTCCTTGCCGAAATGAGCCAGCAATAGCAATATCCGAGCCAGTCTTTTCTCACTGGAATTGAAAAGCTGGTCAACCAAGTCCTCTTCGTATCGGATGTTCCGTGTCAGCAAATATGCCACGAACAGATCGGAAAACGCGTGTTCCCGGTGGAGCACGTCATTCATGGACTTCTTGTCGATTTTCATCACGGAGCAATCGGTCATTGCGGTTGCGGAGCACAGGCGGAGAGGCTGCCCTGTAAGGCAACCTTCTCCGAAGAAATCGCCCTTGTTCAGAATGCCTATTGTGGCTTCCTTCCCGATCTGCGACACAACGGTGAGTTTTACCTTTCCTTCCTTTATGTAAAAGACAGCATCGGACGAGTCGCCCTGAGCAAAGATCGTCTGCTTTTTGGGAAAAGCTTCGATCTTTCTACCGCCGTTGATGGTCGAAAGGAATGTCTTGGGATCGAATTTGATGAGTTTCTTGGACGCTGCCACAAGTGGCATGATTGACCCCCCTCTCAGGAATTCCGAATGCGCAGAAGGCAACTTCCTATGATGAAGCTTGAATGAATGCGCAAGGAGGGCGAGAACAGCATCAAGCCTCCGCCGGGTAAAGCTGCGATCCGCTCGACGAAAATAATGATTTCACCCTTGGTTTCGGAAGTCAAACGTTCCCGCTGTGGCCATTCCTGAGTTGGGAATTGATTGTTGATGAAATCAGGCGATAGCGCTCATCGACCGGGCTTTTGTGTGCGTCAGTGTTTCCTGCGGCATAGTCGTCGGTTAACGTCATCTGCGGAGAAGGATTCAGGGACAAAATCGCCAAGCCACCCACAGGCCTCATCGTGACTCGGGTGATTGGCGTCCTGGAGTGCTTGGAGAAGCTCTGCAAAACCTTGCGGCCCTCCACAGTCTTCGGGCGGACACGATCGTTTACCCGCTACGCATGTCTGCTGAAACGTTTCGTCTCCAAGCAAGACTTCTTCAAGCAGAAGCTCGTGCTGCCAGCCGTCCCCGAAATCATACTCGTACAATAACTTCGCCCCCACAGTCCCGATCAATTCCCCGAGCTTAGTTCGGTTCTCATCTGCGATCTTGCTCCCAACTCTAGATCCCGGGTCAGATAACCTTGGTCTCTGGCGAACAAATTGATGAAGGTGGGAATTGGTCCACCCCATCACCGTCTGCAAGGTCCGGTGCAGATTGCGAAGCGTAATCTCACGAGGAACTAAAATGCGCCTCCAGACCGGCGGGCTTGTGCCGAGGAGGGTCACTTTGATGGCATACACTTCCACGCGGGTTTCGGGCTGTCTCAAGCGGCCGTGTCCTCCGCCAAGAATGTGGCGAATGAACGGATCAACTTCAGCTTGTCCTCTTGTAAGCCGCGCAACTCGTCCTCACTGAGTCGCTGTTCGTGCAAAAGTCTCCCGAATACGTGCGTGAGTTGCGAATAGCGATAGTCGTACTTGCGGTCGATCTCTTTACGACGTTGGGTCAGGTGGTGTTCCAAATCCCACAGGTCCGCGGGTTCGTTGATCTGATTGGCCATCTGTTTTGCTTCCTGCATTACCTCCTGAAGTTCCCGCTTCAGAGCAGCGTCGAAGGCTGCGCGGGCGACAGTCTTTTCTGACCTCGACCAAGTTGGTTCGTTCTGGTAGGGATAGCGGTCTTGAGTCGCAGACGGGCTGGTCATGGTCCGATCCTCCGTGGCGGCATTCTATCGCTTGCTGAGATGCCTTTTCTACATCGCGCGAGGCTTTCACTGGGGCAGATTCACCATCGTTTTCGTGCGGCTGCCTGTCAGTTCCGAGGTCAAAAAGATCGTTTACCGGATGTCCAAGATTCTGTTTGCAGCCCAGATAGCGTTCCGTCGTCTGCACGGATACATGCCCCAGCAAGAATTGAATCTGCTCAAGCTCTCCGCCGTTCGTGTGGCACAGCTTCGCGCAGGTTGGCGTATGCCGCATCCGGATTATGCCGAATGCCCGCGCCATGGCGAGCAGCCTGAGCTGTTCCTCGCTCGAGTGATTCGGCATAGTCCGGGCGCCAGCCGAAGATCGGAATACCGAACTGGCCACGATAAGATTCGCCCAAGCACACCTCGCCATAACATTCGTGATCGACCCGAAAACCCGCCTTGGCGCGCCAACTGCTTGGGATGCCGAGGAAGCTCGCCAAAGAACAAGAAAGGATGCTAAGGGACTGATGGTGAGTGTTCGAGCCTCGTCCATGTCCTGTGAAGCACATCGGATTATGCCGCATGGATCGCGTCGCACGACAGACGATCGGCAGGAGTTCGCGCAGTTTCGAGAGCATTTTAGAATCGCGATTCGGCATGATCCCGGATTCGGCATAGCTCCGCAAGTCATGCGGGGCAATATGCTCCAGGCCCGCTCTCTCGCAGCAGGTTTTGACTACGTACCACACGACATTCTGCGAGATGCCTTTTCCCCATACCTTTCCCGCCCTGGCGACGGCTCGAAAGATTTTTCCCTCCGTGACCCTGGCTGCTACTGTCCACTGATCGAGGGCCGCTTTCACCCATGCTGGAATGGGTACCGTGCGGATGTGCCCGCCCTTGCCGATCAGGTCTACCACTGCCCAGTGACCCTGACGCATCTGGATCTCGTCCAACTCCAACCCGACCAACTCGGATCTGCGAAAGCCACACCCAAAAAGCAGGGCCAGCATCGCGTAGTCGCGCTTCGCACGCATGCTATTGCCACAAGCGTGTTTGAGCACTTCGGAACTTTGCTTCGCGCTCAGCCAGTTGCCGGAGCGGAAACCGAGTTGTTTGACCCCTTTCACTCGGCTGATCCCCGCAGCCAACTCGGGACTGAGCAAGCCCGAATCGGAGGCTTCGTGAGCCAAACGGCGCACGGCCGCGAGCTGTTGGTTGATCGTATTCGCGGCCAGACCTCTTGACTCCAGGTACATGCGATAGCGGACTACGACGATGCGGTTGAAGGCCAGGCGTGGCTCGGAGCAGTACCAAGCGATGAACTGGTCGATGGCGTACTCGTAAACGCGGCGCGAGGCTGGCGAGCCGAGACTGTTGAGCACCGCCAATTTGCAATGATCCAGATCCGGCAACCGAAGCACTCGGCGACGGTAATTCGGCTTGATTTTGTGTTTGCCCATGACGACGGCCTCCCATGCCGCAGGATTGGAACTACGGCACAGACCGTCTGGGCGGTACAAGCATGGCGCTAGGTTCGGGTTGGAGGGTTTTGAGCGCTATCGCCTTCTATGAGAAGGTCATAACGCTCATTGAGGGGTTTTGAGCGTAATCGCGATATTACGTCAAGAACGACCAGATGGACTGTCCTCGTCCAGACTCTGAGCAGCAGCACGACCGCCAGCCTTTGGGCCGCGTGGTTTTCTGACTGGAATTACAGCATCGTCTCCGCCAGCACTTCGGTCACCCGTATTGAATATCTCGCGAATGACAGCCGAAATCTGATCTCGTCGCCACCTGTCGTGCAAGCCTTCGGCCAATGCGGGGCTGTTATGCTTCTTGGCCAGTTTCTTCAAGAAGTCGGCAGCCGCAGGATTTGGGCCCCAGCCTCTCAGGCGCAGTACGAAGTAATCGACCACTTCACGAGGATTGTTCACGGTCAGTTCCTCGGTCAGGTCAACCGGAAAATCAGTTCCGAACAGTTCTTCGGTAAGCTCGATTTTTTCCAACTCTTCTAACATTTCGCGGACTTGCTTTCGCCAATTCTAACGCGGGGACCATGATAACTGTCGAAAACAGATGGGATGAGAAGGTCGATCCCCGATCAGGGATGGCATTAAGCTACCGTTGATCAACGCACTCAAAGGTGCAATCAGATGATAAGGAGATCGACCTTGAAGAAGCATAGCAAGTCTTGCCAGCGGAGTGAAGCAAGCTCGAAGCGAGCGAAGTCACGAGGTCCAGTGCAGCGCGATGCGAAGGAAGTGATGGCGGAGGTGCTGAGAAAGTTGACCGGGAGAGCAGCCCTGGATGCAGGGGTGGTGTCGGAGAACGGCAAAAAAGATCGCAGGGGAAACCCGTATGGCCCCAACCGAGATCGTCTGACGGTGGGAGTGGATCTGGGAGACCGCTGGAGTCAGTACTGCATTCTTGGTTTGGAGGGAGAAAGGCTGGCCGAAGGACAGTTGCGGACAACGCAGGAAGATGTAAGGGAGTTCTTCCAGGCATTGACCGTGGCGCGGGTGGTGGTCGAAGTAGGAACGCACTCGGCTTGGGTGCAGGACGTGATCACCGAGTGGGGGCACGAAGTGCTAGTGGCCAACCCACGGTTAATGGAAGGGTCGAAGCGTCGCAAGCGCAAGAGTGATCGCATCGATGCCCACAAGTTGGCGCGATTGGGACGGGTGGATCCGCAGTCGTTGTATCCGATTCGGCATCGCAGTCGGGAAGTGCGCCAGGATCTGGTAATGCTGCGCGCCCGGGACGCCTTGGTATCGGTACGGACGGAGTTGATCAACAGCACGCGAGGGCTGGTGAAAAGTATGGGTACACGACTGCCGCGCTGTTCGAGTCCGAGTTTCGCAGAAAAGGTAAAGGATGCGCTTCCGGTCGAGGTAGGGGAAGCGCTGCAGCCGTTGGTGCAGCTGGTAGAGACGGTGAATGAGTGCATCGCGAGGTATGACCAGAAGATTGAAGAGCTGGGCCGGAAAAAGTATGGGCACACGACCCTGTTGCGACAAGTGAAGGGGGTGGGCCCGATCACCTCGCTGGCCTACGTGTTAACCCTAGAGGATCCGCAACGATTCAGCAATGTCATCCGCCAGGCCTGGTACAACGAGTTTGTCAAGGAGGTCATCCTGGAGCCTGGGCGGACCCACGAAGTCAACGTCGAGTTGGTGAAATCGGCTCGGTTGCCGACCAAGGACGCCACCGGCGAACTGAAAATAGCCGCCACCCCCTCCCGTGCGGCGGTCTTTGTCGACGGTCAATACGCCGGACACGTAGACGAGTTTGACGGCGTGGGCCAAGCCATGCTCCTTACTCCCGGACAGCACCGCCTGCGTATCGCTTTACCAGGCTACCTGCCCTTCGACACCATGGTGGACCTGCACCCGCAGCAGAAGCTCAAGATTCAGACTGATCTCGTAAAAGGCAGCATCACCGAGGCCGGATCGCAGGTCAACAAGCAGTAAAATTCGTCGGCCCAGAAAGGCCGCGCGGCAAGCCCATATTGCTCTCGCATGCGGCCAGTTTGAACTCTGGATTGCTCCTGCGCGAGTCGGTAGAGTCTGTAGCCTACAACCAAGATCCAGGCCGTGGCAAAGAGGACATTCATGATTGATGCAAACAGGCGTGGGTGTTGAAAAAGTCACTGAGATTGGCGGGTGAGATTCAGCGGAAGCATGGTAGAAGGAGGAATCCGTCTCATGCTTCACTGGATTTCCATCCTCGGAGGCCTGCTGATCATGATGGGGCAACACGACCGCTCCGAAGCGTTGTTCTATTACTTCCGCCTGGAAGATCAAGTTCCCGAACATCATCTGCTGCTGTGCTCCGCAGAAAGTCGATGCGACCTCACGCAGCAATTTCTTCGAGCCAATATTCATGGTGCAACCCGCCGAGAACATCTCGCGCTCTTATCCGGCAATCGCCTGGCAACTCATGGCGATGGATACTTGGGCACGGCCGCGGCCTGCTGTCGGAATCCGGAATGCCTGGTCCCAAGCTCGCGTGAGGTCGTCCCCGATTGTAGTGGCCAACCCACTCCCGCAAGATCGTCCGAAGATGCTTCTCGCTCAACGGGATCACGTAATCCAGACATTCACGGCGGATCGTTCCCATCAGCCGTTCACAGTAAGCATTGGCCTTTGGCGCCTGCACGGGTGTTCGTAGAACTTTCAGCCCGAATGCCCCCAACCCATCGTCAACTTCTGCCGAAAAGATCGAATCCCGATCATGAATCAGGAATCGGTAGGTGTGATCGCTCGGGATGGCTTCTCGAAACTGCTGCAAGGTCCAGGCGGCAGTCGGATGGGCCGTAACATTGCATTGCAGAATGCGGCGACTTCCCACTTCCATCACCACAAACACGTACAGCACTCGGAAGCCGGCCGTGATTGCCAGCAAAAAATCACTCGCCACGATGACCTTGGCGTGATTGCGGACAAACGTCCGCCAGTGCTGCGAGGATGTTCTCCTACAGCCTCGCGGATCACTATCTTGCGGCCAGTACGCCCGCACCGTGCGCGGCGAAACCAAGATCCCGAACTTCACCGACAGTTCTGCTGCGATGCGCTCCTCGCCCCAGGTCCGGGTTCTCCCGCACCATGCGCACAATCAGCTGGCGAAGAACTTCCGGAGTCCGCGGTCTTCCCAACCGCGACCTCCACCGCCAAAACAGCTTGAACCCCTTGCTATGCCAGCCGATGAGGGTCTCCGGCTTAACAATCATCAATGCCGCTTTCCAGTGGAACAGTTGAGATCATAGCAGCAAGGAGAAGCGCGCTGCGTCGGTGAGCTTGCGTGGCCGAACCTGGTGTTCCCGGTAGAACGCCAACTGTTTGCGCAGGAACAGCACCTCGGCACTCAATTCCGCTCGTGACGAGACTGCCAGCCACAGAAACTGAATGCCTTCGCCGGCTGTAATAAGAAGGATAGAAAGCAGTGATCGGAGGAGCTGTGCGGTCCTGCACATAAACGGTTGGCGACGAATCTTTCAGGTTGCGGCTGGAAGGTGACAGTTTACGTCAGCGTCACTCGCGAAAGTTGCACCTTGTTATGTGCGTATGGACTTCTTGCGGAGCACAGGTGGCTTCAGGTCGGTCTTGGCTGTATCCAGCTTTCGCCTTCGTGCCCGTTTAGACGTCTCCATACCTTCCGCTTTCTCCGGCCAGCGAGGCTACGAACCCCGCTTCTCGGATATGGCTCCCCTCATTTGAGCGCCAGAGGGACTTCAACCCTCCTGAACAACGCGCTGCTCAGCGCGCGTTTCCTGCTTGCCGACCAACCGGGGAACCATTCCCATTCGTGGACACAAGGGCGTTTGAGCTTCCTAATTCGTTCCTTGATGAGTGATTGGCGGGTAAATCATACAGCGAAGTCTTCGTCAGCCACGTCCCTCGATTGACAAGGGCTTAACGGGCAGTTCCCCACATCTATCGTTAACTAAGCTCAAGGCCGAACCCCAATGAATATCCAGTTTGACCCTATATCATGGATGTGCCCGATCACCGAAGTCGTTTCATTGCTCTCAGGCGGACCAGGAAACGACGTGGATCTTCCATGGTAATGCCAAGCTTGAAGACTGGCCATGATGCCGCTCGCCGCCGATTCTGGTTGGCGATGTCGGGGTTTGTCATGGCGCTTGCGCTGCTGCCCTTTTCCTACAAAGTCGAACGTCGCCTGGAGACAGCTGTTCACATCAAGGGCGGAGAATCCGAAAAAGTTGACCTGGAACTGGCGCAGCGTTTCCAGTCTCCGTACGCCCACCGCCTGGTTCTGGTGATCAGCGGTATTCCCGATCCGGATTCAGCAAAAGGCGCAGATGCATTGGGCTTCTTAACCAGTTCATTGCGTAGTGTGCCTGGAGTGTCGGGTGCCGTCTCGAGTCTGGATTGGCCAGATCCTCTGTTCACTGGGAACAATGGCGGGGCCTTGATCATCGTCGGGTTGGACCCGCACGATGAAACTGTCGAGGCGTTGGTCCCCAAACTGAGGGCAAGAGCAGACTGGATGGAAGGTCAGCTTAGGTCGCAATACCCCAATATCAAACTGGAGATTACGGGTGAAACGCCACTGACCTTCGATCTTCGCAAGGTCAGTGCAGATGACGTCAAACATGCCGAGGAACGAGCGATGCCGGTAACTCTCTTGCTGCTGTTGCTGGCTTTCGGCAGTCTTGTGGCCGCGCTATTGCCGCTGGGAGTTGGAGTGCTCTCAATCTCGATGGCGCTGGGTGCGGCTGCGCTACTCGCGCATTATCTGCACCTGTCGATTCTGGTGCAGAATCTGGCGACGATGCTCGGCCTTGGCTTGGGCATCGACTATGCATTGCTGATGGTGAGCCGGTTTCGCGAAGCATTGGCCGAGGGATATGATCCCGGCCACGCTGCCGATATTGCTGCCGGGCAAGCGGGGCGGACGCTGATAATCTCGGCCACGACAGTTGCAATCGGATTTTCAGCGCTGCTGACTGTGCCCATCAGCGAACTGCGCTCCATCGGGATAGCTGGCCTGCTGGTAACCGTTTTGAGTGTCATGCTGTGTACATTCATTCTGCCTTGGGTGCTTGGTCTGCTAGGGCATCGCATCAATGCCGCCAGAGTGCGTCTTCCAGCCAGACGATTCAAAACGCCGGAGAGCCTATGCGCGGCGAGTGAGCGGTGGGTGCGGTGGGGCAGCATCATAACCCGCCGGCCCTGGACAGCTCTGCTTGTCGCCGGGATTCCGCTACTGATCCTTGCATTCCAGGCACGGAGAATCTCTCCCGGGATTCCTGACCATGACTCGCTCCCGGCCGCAGCCGAGTCGGTGCAAGCACTGCACACGCTTCAAGGCATGGGGCGGTCGGGTATTGTGCAGTCCCTCCGAGTGATCCTGGAGTTGCCGCCGCAGTCTCCGCCGCTCTCGCCGGCTGGCTGGCTTGCCGTCAGTCGCTTGACGAAGCGCTTCCAGAGCGATCCTAGAGCGGAAGAGGTCTTATCTCTTCCGACCCTCACGGGAATGTCTGACACTGCGGATGCTGTCGACGATGTGCCCGAGCCAATCCGCAAGAGTTTTCTTCGCAGCGATGGCCAAGCTACCTTGATTGAGTTGCTGCCCACCGCCACTCTTTCGCCCAACGAACAGATACGATGGGTACGAGAGGTGCGTTCCTCCGATGTCGCGGCGATAACCGGCGTGCCCGGCGCTGTGCTGCGCGTCGGCGGCGTTCCCGCACTCGACGCAGATTATGACTCGGTAGTAAAAGAGCGGTTGCCGAGGGTGGTCCTTGGCGTCGTATTGGGGAGCTTGCTGGCGCTCCTGATCGGGTTACGTTCTTTATTTGCGGCTGTCAAAGCAATTCTGCTCAATCTGCTCTCCGTTGGCGCTTCATTCGGTGCGTTAGTTGTCGTTTTTCAGGAAGGCCACGGTAGCAAACTCTTTGGGCTCGACGGACCGACCGGCACCGTATACCCGATCGTGCCGATTCTCTCGTTTGCCATCGTCTTCGGATTGAGCATGGACTATGAGGTCTTCCTGGTCGCCCGAGTCCTCGAAGAACGGCGGCGCGGTCTATCCGAGAGATCAGCGGTGATCGAGGGCCTGGCGCGGACGGCCGGGCTCATCACGAGCGCCGCGGCAATTATGATTGCCGTCTTCACCGCATTCACCGTGGGAAGCTTTCTGGTCGTCCAAATGCTGGGCTTTACGCTCGCCGTGGCGGTGTTCATCGATGCTACAGTGGTGCGGATGGTTGTCGGGCCGGCACTATTGCAACTTGCCGGCGACTGGAATTGGTGGCCCTTTGGCTTATATGGGGCCCCGGCAACGTCTGAAAAGGAGCTTATCCCATGACGGCGAACACCGTGGATGCTCCAGTGACAGCACAGGGCCTTGCAACAGCCTAATTAATCAATTCGATTTATTTCACTTTCTCTGCTTGAGCGCTGGACTGGCTGATATCAAAGTCCTTGCGTCCAAGATTTGCCTTTCCCGAGCCCCCTTCGATTACAAGAATCGAGGAGCCGGGCTTGCCCTGCAGCTTTGCCTCCACTTGCGTCGCAGACCAAACGCCGCCGACCTGCCGCAGCCCATAGTAAATGAATTCCTTCTGCTGTCCCGTCCCGCGAAGCGTCTTCACCACATGCACAGGGAACAAAATGCCGCGGTCAATCCACGATGTTACCGAATCATAGTAAGTCCGGTCCTGAGAGCCGGACATGCTCTTAAGGACAAAGCAATCCCGTGCGCCGTATTTCTCCGGTGCCAGGAGTTCCTGATTCTTCCAGAAGAACTGGCTCTCTACCATGTCTTCATAGGAGAAGTCTGTTCCCACTAGTGGGTCGTTCCAACGTTCGAATGGCAACACGCTAGCGGCCTTCTCGCCAGGAAGTACCGCCTCGATGGTCACGTGCCCAGTCACGCTCATATGCAGAAGAAGGCTCGTCTTCTCTGAGCCAGGCCCCGAGATCTCGCATAGCAGACGCAGACCATCGGGAAACCAGTGAGCCTTGGCGACAAACTTGTAGCTCGTGCGCTTGCCATCGCCTTCCACCCGTGTGAGTCGCCCGGTCATGCGGTAGTCCAATTTCTCAATACGCTGGCGCGAGCCAGTCAGCACAGTCTCCAGGTCAGGATTCGCCGCGAAGGCCCGCGATGGATGCACCAGCGACAACAGCACTAGCAAAGCGATGGACGCTTGAATCGTCCCAAAGGCGCAATTCGCCCATCTGGCCTCTGGATACCGGCCAAACTTGCGGCTGCGAGAGAGCATTACGACGCGGCGCAGGAAGGTCATAGCTATGTATACAGCCAAAGTCCGTATAGCGCCCATCCAGGGCGACGGGTAGTGATTCTCGAGCCGTGGTATGCAGCCCATTTCAGAACCCACACTTTAGGTGACAGGCTTCCGAACTCTTTCGGCGTCTTGTCTTCATTGGGATACAGCCATGTTATGGCAAGCCTTCTGGGATGGCGAGTGCGGATTCTATTGCTTGCTGAGTTTCAAAAGGGTCAGCGATGGATTTTAGCAGCCTTTCGGAGCAGTCATTGAGAACAAGCAGACTTTACCTGCGGGCTGGAAGTTCATTGATGATTCGCACCGATCACGTGGGCGCCAAATCGCCGAGACACTCGTCGAGGAGCGATCAATACTGAGAAGTCTTAGTGCTGTATATGGAACCGGGGATTTACTTCCCACCCGGAGAAGCAGGATCTGACTATCAATAAAATCAGTCGTGTCAGTCGGAACGACTCGGCCACATAGGTTCCTTGTCGTATTCGATGCTTCTTTGCTCGCTGCTGGCGCTCCACGATTCCCGCGAAGATAAGCTAAATTCGTACGGAAGGACTACGGGATGACCAAAGGCATTCCCTTCGTTAAGATCGCCGACACCGTCGAGGTGACTGTCGACCTCAAGGGGAAGCGAGTCAGCGGGCCTCCGTTGGTCTTTAAGCAATAGGCAGCCTGCAACTCTCCCGGCTGCCGCGCTGCGACGCGAATTATGGAGTATGGTGGACAAGGAATCTGTGAACGCGGCAACCGAAACCACAAACCATCGTTGGTCTGCTGTAAGCCCTTTTGCGGACCCTTTGAAAATGGAGATCCAGTGACCGGTCGCTTTGTTTTGAAAATCGGCGATCATCTCGAGAATGCCGAGACGAAGAAATACTATACCGAAAGGAATTTTTCCGAGGTCGCGCCCCGGTACGATTTCATCACTAGAGTACTTTCTTTCGGACGCGACGCGGCATGGAAGCGCACTCTGATTTCATTGCTTCCCTCTCACGAGTCCCCTGTTTGCGTTGATCTCGCCTGCGGCACCGGCGACATCGCGTTTCTGCTTGCCGGCAAATACCCGCGTGGCCGCATCGCCGGAGTGGACATCACCGAGCCGATGCTGGATATCGCCCGTCACCGCAATACTCATCCGAATGTCAGTTTCGCCAACCAGGATATGGGATCGCTTGACATCGTTTCCGAATCCGTGGACATCGTCACCGGTGGCTACGCCCTGCGGAATGCACCGGACCTCGGAACAGCTATTGACGAAATCAGCCGCGTTCTAAAACCCTGCGGCGTGGCGGCCTTTCTCGATTTCTCCAAACCGGGCGGAAAGATCCCACAGAAGATGGAATACTGGGGTCTGAAGATATGGACCGGACTGTGGGGTACGCTTCTGCACCGCAATCATGAAGTCTATAGCTACATAGCCGAAAGCCTCCAGCGCTTTCCCGACCGCCCTCACTTGCGGGATATTTTCCGGGACAAAGGATTTTCTGTGATCGATTCCCGTCTCTTTTTTGGGGGGGTCACCGAACTGCTAATGGTCCAAAAACTGCGGCATGGCGAAGCGCCATGACCGATGCCTATCAGAATCGTATCGCCACCGCTGTGCCCCGGCTTCGATATGGTGCGATCGGGTCGGGTTCCTTCCACGATTGCAGCTGGGCTTCCTTGCCTGCATGAATGACATTCTTAACGGCGGAGGGGCCGAGGATTTCTTGCACTGGGCGGTTCCCGGGGAGCACGCTGTCCTGGATGCCGTGGAGGAGAGTGCCGGGTTGCCGAAGGAACTGCTTGCGCGGTCCCGCGCCAAATTGCGCCGCCGGTCGAGAGCATGCTGTTCGAAGCAGCGGGCAGGTGAATCGTGACCCAGCAGGATTTCAGCCGGCGCAGCACGGCGACCGAACTGATGGATACCGATCCGGTTTCCTTTAAGGAATTCGATGACTATCTGCGTGATCTCGAGCGTATCAACGTTTTGACGCTCGCTTACCGTCCGACCATGCTCTGGCTAAAGCGCGCCCTAGCGGATTTTCCAGCAGGGCGGCCGATATCGGTTCTCGACGTCGGCAGCGGCGGTGGCGGCATGTTGCGGCAGTTGAGGAAATGGGCGCGCGGGAAGAATTTGAAGCTCGATCTGACAGGAGTTGATGTCAACCCCTGGTCGACAAGATCGGCGGCAGAGTCCACGCCGCCGGAGATGTCCATCCGTTTTGAAACAGCCGACGTCCTCGCTCGAATGGATCCGCTCCGGACAGATTTTATCGTCAGTTCGTCTTTCACCCATCACCTCGGAGACGCGGATCTGGTTCGTTTTATCCGCTGGATGGACCGTTATGCCGCGCACGGCTGGTTCATCAACGACCTGCACCGTCACATCCTGCCTTATTTCTTCATAAAATATGCCACACGGTTTCTGCCCGTGAACCGCATGGCGCGGCACGATGGGCCCGTTTCGGTCGCGCGAGCCTTTGCAGCAGATGACTGGCGGCACCTGTTGGCTGAAGCCGGCATTCCGGCAGAGCGGGCGTGCATCGAATGGTTCCTTCCCTTTCGCTACAGCGTGTCGTGCAGAAAAGAGATCGAAACTTAGCTGCGGATCCTGCGCTTCCCTAGCTGGATTTCCTGGATGGAAATCCCCGTTACTACGCTCTGCCAAAGGAGATCGATCCCCAGCCCACCAGACGAGGCAGTGTGGTCCGCCCCACCGTGAACCGCAGCGGCGTAAGGGAGCTCACTGCAGGGCTTGATCAATCGGCGGCTTGTCCCGTCGGGAACCCCTACGTAATCCTGGCTGGGCAGCTACCGATCACGAAGACATCTGCCGAATTCAACAACCACGTACCTTACCATTGCAGAAGTAGAAGCTCGGAACAAAAACCGGGCCCCATGGCGGCAAGCAGACCCATCGCGCCCGGCTCAGGACGGCGGTGCTTTATTACATCTTCGAGCACAACCAGCACTGAAGCCGAAGAAAGATTTCCTACCTTACGCAGGCAATCCCAGGAGGCATCCAGCTGTCCATTGTGCAACCCGAGTGCTGTGGCGCAGGCCTCGAGCACCTTCGGTCCTCCGGTGTGTAGAACCCAGCTTTGAAGGTCGCTTCGCCGGTATCCGTTGTCCGCCAGAAACGCGTCCACGTCCCGCCCTAGGTTTTGCCGAATCAGATTCGGAACCTCGGTCGACAGCACGATGCGGAAGCCTTTCTCGGAAATATTCCAGCCCATCATTTCCTCTGTGCCGGGATAGAAGACCGACCGGGTCGCGAGAATTTTAGGCCCAGAAATCTCAGAGCCCGAGGACTCAAATTCCGCACCTGTCACAATGACGGCGGCAGAGCCATCGGCGAAAAGGCCCGACGAGATCAGGTTCGCGACCGACAGATCTTCGCGCTGCAGGGTGAGCGAACAGAGCTCCACCGATACCAGAGCCGCCGCCTGCGAAGGGTAGGCGCGAACGTAATCTGCGGCGCGCGCAATTCCGGCGGCGCCAGCCACGCATCCCAGGCCAAAAATCGGAGTGCGGCGAATGTTGGCTGGAAGTCCCATACGATTGATCAGCAGAGCGTCGATGGACGGGCTTGCGATTCCGGTGACTGTCGTGAACAACAAGGCTCCCAAATCGTGTGGCTTCAGACCGGCGTTGTGCAGTGCGAGGCAGAGCGCCTGCTCCCCCAATTCTTGTGCGACCTTGATCCAGATGTCATTGGCCTGACCCCAGGTCTTGATGTCCAGGTACTGCTCTGTGGGGATGGCGAGGTAACGGCCATCCACGGTCACGTTGCGGTGCAGCCGTGCCAGCAACAGAGGATTCTTCAGTTGGTCTCCCCAATAGTCCTGGAGGCGTTCCAGAAGAAACTTCTGGGAGTAGTAATGCTTCGGGAATGCACTCGCCGCGCTTGCGATCCTCATGGCTTCTGAGTCCCTGAGGATGATATCGTACATTGATCGGGTTTGATTGTCGGTATGTAATCCTGCAGAAGAGTCTTCAATGCCCCGCTCCTGTGGGTTCTGCGGGAGTGGAAACCTTGTCTCGCTGAACGAGCGTGAAACCCGGCTAACCGGCAGTAATCCACCCTGGACGAAGGGACGAAGACCGGCCGCCTGAGAATTTGCTGATCAAGTGGCGAAGTCACGCTGGCTGCGGATTCAATCTGTCAAACACGGTCATTCGATCAATTATTGTTTGGCCGAGGTTGGCCGACTTCCCCACGCAGCACAGCTCCCTGCCGAAGTCACTTCCGGAATAGCTTTCGCGAACGTACCAAAGATCGGTACTCCACTCACGGGCTTTGGCCTGCTGCTGTACAAGCGTTACCCAACGTGCGTTGACGAAGGGAAGAGTGGGCGGTTGCTCAATCGGCGGGATGTTTTTCGCAACTTCTTAGCGACGACGTAGCGGTTAATGAAAACTGGAGAACAAAGTGGAGAACAAAAATTGCCGAATGAGGGCCGATTCACCCATTTTCGAGCCACCGGCCCGACTGTAAGCTCTTGACATGATTGCATACCGCAAAAATCTATACACTTGCTAAACCGTTGTACGGGCTAACACCTGTACCGAGGGTTCGAATCCCTCCCTCTCCGCCAGGTTCCTCAAGGCTAGAGACTTAACATACCATTGTGATCTGCAAGTCAGACCCAAAAGCCTCATCTTGGAGAACACTTGGAGAACAATAGGTAATCCTGCGGCTGTGCCCGGCCAGCTGCCATGAGCGCTCAATCTGTACGGTCGGGGGTTCAAATCCTCTCTCCCCGAAGGGAGGAAGTGTCACCTATGTGCTCGGTACAATCTGTTACCTATGTCTCAGGCCGCTC
>CAWJDR010000009.1:0-38519 GCA_963841655.1 uncultured Acidobacteriota bacterium
ATTCGTGGCCTGAGAGCCGCTCAACGGAATACCGGTGTCGACCCCATGCCAACGCACGCCAGGATCCTTGCGCCCTGCCGCTACGTCGTCGGCATACAAACCGGGCAGCCACACGCCCATGCCGGTTCCGGTTCGCTCATACCAACGTCCGACATGGTCGAAACGGAAGCCAACGTTCACGGTCAGGCGGTTACGCACTTTCCAGTCGTCCATGGCAAAGAAGGAATAGGTTCGGTAGGCCATGTCGAAGACGTCAGTCTGACTGTCTTCCTGGTAGGCGGTTCCGCCTTCGTGGCCCGGGCGGCCGTAGGCGATGCCCATCAGGAAATTTGCAGTCGGATTCTTCGAGCCGTAGAAGGTGCCGTCGATGAGGTTGTGAATACCCGCGTTGTCGATGCTGTCGAAAGAGAGCACGCCGTTCGGGCGAACGAAGTTCACCTGGTAGTTGCCCACCATGTTGTAGAAGAACCCCAGCTTGAAGGTGTGATTTCGCCAGGCCTTGCTGACGTTATCCTGAAAGGATGGAGTCGCCTTGACGAGGCCGAACTCGCCTCCGTGCTGGAAAACATCGCCCTGCGACATTTCGCCAAAGCTGCGGGAGCCAGCCGCGAAAATGTTCGGTACCATCCGATCGTTCTGGCCGCTGCCGTACACCGTGGCATAGTTCCATCCAATGGTGCTGCGGTAGGCGGCTTCCAGGTTATTGGGGGTGTATGGACTCTTCGCCCGGTTCCAGGTAAGGATCAACTCGTTGGTCAAAGTTGGACTAAAGACGTGCAGGAAGTTCAACGATGTTGTCTTGCTGTCGGTCGGGTTGGTGATCCCGTTGCCAGGGAACGGTACGGAGAAGGACGGATTCCACCAGATGTGGGCTGGCTGGAAGGAAGTGTTCGCGCCATTCTGGAAGGACAGGAACAACTTGGTGTTGTCGCTGATGTTGTAGTCCACCCGGAAGCGATAGACCCAACCATTCTGCTGCGAGCTGATGGGCAGATACCAGTTGTAGCCACCGGCAGGATCCGCGTTGGCCTTGGGGAAATAGGCCGTCATCAGGTTCTGCATGTTGGGATCGATGTAGTTGCTGATGTTGTAGGTCGCCGCCGGAAGGAGCGTGCCGTTGGGAAGGACGGTTCCACTCAGGTCGTTGCAAAAGTTGGTCGCGCCGGGCGTGAAGCCGCCCGCGTCTGCGCAAGCCGCTGCGTTGTCGGCGGCGGTGGGATCGAAGTTCCCGGCACGCATGCTGTCAGTCGGAACCCATGCGGTAAGCGGGTTCGCCTGAGGCAGTTTCTGCCAGTAGTATTCGTAGCCAGCCCAGAACAGCAGCTTGTTTTTCGTATACGGAACGGGTCCGCCGATGCTGCCACCCGGGTAATACCAGGCAGCATCCTGACGCTTCGTGTTGTTTTTGTTGTTCTGCCACGTGTTTGCATTGAGGGCCGAGTTGCGCACGGTTATATATGCGGTGCCGTGATACTTCTCAGTTCCCGACTTGCTGATGGAGGTGAAGACGACGGGACCGTTCGGCTGATCCGCGTTGAAGTTTGAGGTTGCTACTTTGACTTCCTGCGTGAACTCCGGGTTCACAACGGCAGTCGACCAGCAGTTGCAGCCGGGGTCGATGACGTTGGCGCCGTCCAGCAACAACATGGATCCGCCACGATAGGGGGCGCCGTTGGTGGACAGGCCGACTCCGATCGCGCTGCCAGTTGAGGAAGCATTGCTGAAATCAAATCCCAGCCCGTTGCTTCCCTGCCCACTCGCCACACTGGTGACGCCGGGAAGGATCTTCAGCAATTCGGAAACGTTGCGGCTGACCAGAGTCAGATTGTCAATATCTTTGGCTGTGATCGACGCCGAGCGCTCGCCACTGGTCACCAGGTCGACCTGTGTGGTGGACGCTTCCACCGTCACAACCTGATTGCCGCTTCCAATTTCCAGCTTGATATCGGAGAGGTCGCGAGTGTCGGCTGCGTTCATCACAAAGCCGGTTCGTTTCCAGGTTTTGAAATTCGCAGATGTTACCCGGATCGTGTAAGTCCCGGGCTGCACGCCCGCAAACGTGAACCGTCCAACCTCGTTGGTGGCCACTTCGCGGATGTCTCCGCTGTTCTCGTTTTGCAGCGCCACTTTGGCGTCAGGGACTACCGCGCCGGACTGATCCGACACGGTGCCCAGCAGCGCCCCGGTGGTCTGCGCGTAAAGGGTGGGTAGAAGCAGAAGAAGGGCGCATACAACCAGTAGAGCCCGTGGGCCCGCGACCGGTCTGCTGCGCCTAGAACTAAGTGCTGTTATAAGTCCATTCATACGACCTCCTGAGCTGCACAGGACAGCTCGTGGTTGATGTAAACGCTTCTATTGCTGCACATGACTTGGGTTCGTCTGTAAAAGAGCATGCAATTCATTTTTCGCTTGCGAGCGTTCCCGGAGTGGGAATGCGGGCCGGTAACAAACGACGTCGTGGCAACGCCTGGCTCGCGGTCGAACTGTCACGACCTGGCCGACGGCTACCACATTTCATAATTTCCTCACAGCTCGATATGAAGATCTGGAAAAGCTTTCCGTTTCTAAACCGACCACTTTGCGTTGAAGACCTTGAAAACCATCAAATTACAGAAACTACGAAGAAAATCGATTTTCTCCGCTACCTATACAACTGCATGCCAGCGGCCTAAGATCAGGATGTCTTGATAAAGAAGGGATGACTTGTCTAGGCACTTTCCCTAATTGGGAACACCGCAAGGGATAGTGGGGCGAAGACACTGATTGCCTTGAGGCCGAGAAGCGACTCGTTATGGATCAGCAACCGCCCAGGCGACGGCGCCGGGGTGTACGACTCGCACCCGGTGACTACTTCCGGACAACGAGTGTTGGATTTCATTTTTCGACGAGGTGGCAATGAGATCTTGGCTCTCCTCTTTCCTGTTTGTTTACGATTTTCCATGGGGATTTTCCCACTCCCCGCCTTCCTGTAGGCTTGACAGCAAAAACAGGTAGGGAGTAGCTACATTAGTTGGTGAGGTCATGGCGGAACTCTCCGATTCATCGCCGCTGGGTGGTCGGAAGTGCTGTCGCAGCCGTTTTGGCCGGTGGTGCGCTGGCAGTCTGGCTGGGCTGGACTCCTCTTTATAAGAGGGCTGGTCAGGAGGTGCATTTCAGCCGCGATATTCGCCCCATCCTGAATCAGAATTGTGTTCCCTGTCACGGGGGCGTGCGCCAGAAGAATGGCGTCTCGTTCATATTCCGTGAGGAGGCCTTAGGCAGGGGAAAGTCCGGCAAACGGACCATTGTGCCGGGGAAGCCCGAGGAATCGGAACTGATTGCGCGGATAACTTCCCGAGACCCGGAAGGGCGCATGCCTTATCACGCGCCGCCGCTTCCCCAGCAGCAAATCGCTTTGCTCCGCCAGTGGATCAAGGAAGGGGCCAAGTGGGAGGATCATTGGGCATTTGTGCCACCGAAGCCTCGTCCGTTGCCTGCGGTCAAGCAGGCGGAATGGGCGCGTCAGCCGTTGGACCGATTCATCCTCGCACGTTTGGAGAAAGAATCGCTCGCGCCTTCGCCCGAGGCCGACAAGGCTGCACTGCTGCGCCGCGTCTCTTTTGATCTTACCGGTCTGCCGCCCACAGCCGAGGAACAGGCTGCGTTCCTCGCGGATTCATCTCCGGACGCATACGAAAAGCAGGTGGATCGTCTGCTGGCTTCTCCTCGCTACGGCGAGCGGTGGGCCGCATTGTGGCTCGACCTGGCCCGTTATGCCGATACCAAAGGATACGAAGCTGATCGCGAGCGACCTGGGGTTTGGCCGTACCGCGATTGGGTGATTGACGCGTTCAATCGCAACCTGCCGTATGACCAATTCGTGATTACGCAACTGGCGGGCGATTTGCTTCCCAACGCTACTTTCGAAGATCGAATCGCAACATCTTTCCAGCGGCAGACTCCGGTCAACGACGAGGGGGGCACGGATGACGAAGAATTCCGGTTAGTCGCGGTCATGGATCGGGTCGCGACCACGTGGTCGGTCCTGAACGGGGTGACGATGAATTGCGTACAGTGCCACTCTCATCCCTACGATCCGATCCGGCATGCGGACTACTACAAGTCTCTGGCGTTCTTCAATTCGTCCGCGGACGCCGACCTTGCCGATGACTTCCCCGTTCTGCGTGTCCCCAAGGACAATGCTCGCTATTCGGATGCCTCTGCGATGCAGGAGCAGATCGCGCAATTGATGCATTCGATCGTGGACCTGGGACGACGGACGGAAGAACAGGAACGATGGACTCCGCTGCCGATTACCCGCGCCACAGTGAATGAGGCAGCGGCATTGCAGTGGGAGGCGACTGGGATCGAGCGGGATTTGGAGCAGTTGGCGCACAGAAAAGCTGACACCTAAGGCCGCGGCTACCAAGCGGAAGGAACTGGTGACCGCGATCGCCGAGACCAAGAAAAAGGCGTCCAGGGCAGGAACGCATCTGAACACGCTCGAAATTCGATCGGAAGAGATTCTGTCGAAAGCGAATACTCCGGGAAAAGCGGGATATGAACTGGTGGCGAAGGCAGAGTTCCCCGTGCTGACGGCGTTGCGCATCGAGGTGCAGCCCGCGAATGATGAGAAGGCGCGGCACACGCCGGAAGTCGGATTCATAGTGGATCGTACCGACGCCTGGATCGTGCAGCCGGACGGCCGTGAGTCCAAGCTTGCTTTCCGCTATTTTGTTCCCGACTCTGAAAGGGACCTGAGCGCCGCAGTTGCGCGCGCGTCGGAACTGAAGCAGAAGCTTAGCCCCGATACCGGAGCGAGCGGATTTGCGGCCAATCCCAGTTTGTTTCGGTCACATTGGACGGTCGGGATACTCGGGGCTCCAGTGAAACTGGAGCCTGGCAGCCGCATCAAGGTGCGCCTGATTCAAACCGACACCATCAGCGACAAGCCCGCCTTAGTGCGACGGATGCGGCTTGCTGCCAGCGGGAGTCCGCGATGGGTGGCCCTGGCACACGAACCAGGCTTTGCCGGCGCTCTTACCCAGCTTGAAAACGTGACTCGCCAACTGGGGAAAATCAAGAGCGTTCCACTGCCGGTGATGCTTGAACAGCCTGCCTACGAGCAACGAACGACTCTGGAGTTCGAGCGCGGAAATTTTCTCAACAAGATTGGGGCTCCCCTGCTCCCCGATGTGCCGGCATTGTTTCCAAAACTTCCCGATGGCGTGCCTCGCAATCGCCTGACGCTTGCCAAATGGTTTTTTGCGCCCGAGCAGCCTTTGACTGCCCGCGTTGCCGTGAACCGCTATTGGGAACAGCTATTCGGCACCGGAATCGTGGAGACGCTGGAGAATTTCGGGAGCGTGGGTGAGGAACCCAGTCATCCTGAGTTGCTGGATTGGCTTGCGCTGCACTTTCAGAACGATCTTCATTGGGACATGAAGGCGCTTTTGCGCGAACTGGTGACCAGCGCCACTTATCGTCAGAGTGCGCGGACAACTCCAGCCCTGAATGAGCGGGACCCTCGCAATCGGCTGCTGGCACATGGTCCGCAGCAACGGCTCACGGCAGAAATGGTCCGCGACCAGGCTCTCATGGCAAGCGGACTATTGAGCAGTAAGATGGGCGGACCTCCCGTGATGCCGCCGCAGCCAGCCGGAGTGTGGAATACGGTCTATAACGATAGCAAGTGGGTCGATGCCAAGGGGCCTAATCGTCACCGGCGGGCGATCTACACTTACATCAAGCGCACCAGCGGCTATCCGAGTTTTCTCACATTCGATGCCTCGGATCACGATGTAAGTTTAGCAAGACGCATCCCCACAAACACGCCGTTGCAGGCACTTGTGACGCTGAACGATCCGGTGTATCAGGAGGCGGCCGAGGCGCTGGCGAGACGGATGATCAAGGAGGCGCCACGCCCATCAGATCCCAAGTCCTCTGCAGGAGACATCCTGGATGAGCGCCTTATGTACGGTGCACGTTTGGTGTTGTCGCGAGACCCGACTGCCCGCGAACTGGCGGCGCTGCGTGCGTTCTATGACAAGGCCGTTAGCCACGGGTCTCCGCAACTCGTGGCAATATCAGCCTCCGAAGTTCCTAAAAGACCGAGCAAGGAGTTGACTGCATTGACGGCGGTGGCCAGCATTTTGTTGAATCTTGATGCTGCCTTGATCAGGTGACATTGATGCCAGATTTGGGAGCCAAACCGAACGTTTGCCATAGCCCGGTATCAGGCGATGGAGTGCATCGTGACGTGCATCAGGCGTTGCTGCAGGCGCAAACACGCCGTCATTTTCTGCGTAGTCTGGGCAGCGGGCTCGGCACTGTGTTCATGGGAACTTTAGCGGCCAAATACGCACTATCGGCAAACACGGCCGCTCCTGCTGCCGCAAGTCCGGAACTTGATTTCAGCCGCGATCCTTCCACTCCACTTTCGGTCTTGCCGCCGCAGTTTGCTGCCAAGGCGCGACGCGTCATCTACCTGCATATGGCGGGAGCACCAAGCCAACTGGAACTCTTCGAACATAAACCGGAATTGACGCGGCTCAATGGCCAGGATTGCCCTGCTTCTTTCCTGGTCGGCAAACGGTTCGCTTTCATCAATGGTGTGCCGAAGTTGCTGGGATCGCAGTATCCCTTTCATCAGGCGGGGCAGAGTGGACATTGGTTTTCCGACCGCCTGCCCCATCTGGAAAAACACATCGACGACCTGTGCTTGATCAAGTCCATGCGCACCGACCAGTTCAACCACGCCCCGGCGCAATTGCTGGTGCAAACCGGGAACGCGCGCCTCGGGTACGCTTCGTTTGGCTCCTGGGTGGTCTATGGGCTAGGCACCGAGAACCAAAATTTGCCAGGCTTCATCGTCCTACTCTCGGGAGGCAAGTCGCCGGACGGCGGGAAGCAACTGTGGGGCTCTGGTTTCCTGCCCAGTGTCTATCAGGGAGTGCAGTGTCGCTCTCACGGGGAGCCAGTGCTGTACTTAGAAAATCCGGCGAGCGTGAGCCGTCCTTTGCGGCGGAGCATGTTGGACGCAATCGACGCAATCGATCAGCAGACCTATGCCGACTTCGGTAACCCTGAAACTGTCACGCGCATTGCCCAGTACGAATTGGCGTTCCGTATGCAGATGGAAGCTACCGATGCCATGGACATCCGCAAAGAGCCAGACTCGGTGCGCGCCCGGTACGGTTCGAAGCCCGGCGTAGCCAGCTTCGCCAACAATTGCCTGGTAGCGCGCCGCCTGGCGGAGCGTGGCGTGCGATTCATCCAGCTTTATCACTGGGGATGGGACTCGCACGGCGCAGCTGCCAACGAAGCACTGAACATCGGTTTCGCTGACCGTTGTCGCGAAACGGATCAACCGATAGCAGCCCTGTTGGACGACCTGAAGCAGCGCGGTTTGCTCGAGGACACACTGGTTGTGTGGGGCGGTGAGTTTGGCCGGACGTCCATGCGAGAGAACCGCGGCGGCCAGGAGATGAAGTGGGTCGGGCGCGACCATAATCCGGGCGCTTTCACGATCTGGCTGGCGGGTGCGGGGATCAAACCAGGAATCACTCATGGCGAGACCGATGACATGGGATACGAGATCGTGAAGGATCCTGTTGAGGTCCGCGATTTGCACGCAACGATGCTCTACCTCTTAGGGTTCGACCACCACAGGCTGAACTATCGCTTTCAGGGTCTGGAACAGAAGCTCACCAGCGTGAAGCCCGCGCGAGTGGTGTCCGAGATTTTGGCATGAGCAACTCGCCTGCGCTCTGACTCCGAAAACCTCCGAGGCAGATCGACTTCATGACATCCTGGGTTCAACGTCTATCAGAACGGGATCGTATCGGGCTTCTCACGTTGGCACCGATCCTGGCTCTGCTCATGCTGTTGATTGCTCTTCCGCCCGATGGAAGCGAGCGTGCTCAATGGGTGCAATTTATCGGGCGCTTTCACCCGTTAGCGGTACACCTGCCAATCGGGTTGATTGTGCTGGTGCCGATATTGGAGTTGGTTGGGCGGAGCGCACGCTTTTCCTACCTGCACCCGTCCGCAGGTTTTGTTTTAGGCCTGACCACCGGCGGCACCATTGCTGCCGCAGCTCTGGGATGGTGTCTTGCACGGAGTGGCGGGTACTCCGGCCCCCTGGTGACACAGCACATGTGGGGTGGACTATCACTCTCCGTACTGTGCTGGATATGTTGGATGGCACGCGGGCGATTCGAAGTCGGACGGTTCGGCCTGGTCTACCCTCTTGCCCTGACAATGACGATCAGCTGTCATGACCTGGACGGGTTATCGCGGCGGCCAACTTGTGCGGGGCGAAGATCATCTCACTGAGGTCATGCCAGGGGGAATGCGCAAGTTGCTAGGTGTCTCCGTTCCCTTAAGGATGACGGCAGCGAGTTCCGCCGAACACCTTTTACGGCGCCCGAATCGAGCCCATCTTCGCCGCGCATTGCATCACCTGTCACGGCTCAACGAAACACAAGTCCAATCTGCGGCTTGACAGTTACGGCTCTCTGATACGTGGTGGCAAGCATGGTCCAGTCGTCAAGGCGAAAGACCTCCGCGGAAGTGATCTCTTTCGCCGCATCAGGCTCCCCGCTACGGATGACGACTTCATGCCCAAGCAGGGCAAACGGCCATTATCAGTCGACGAAGTGAAGTTGATTGAATTGTGGATTGCGGCCGGGGCTTCCGAATCGCTTGCTGTCGACGCCATCAAGAACGCGCCAGCACAAACAACCGCTGCGGCTGAAGTCACCTTCGAGAAGATTGATGCTGCGGAAGTCGCAAGACAAAGAGCCACCCTGGCACCCTCGGTCGCAAAACTCCAGAAGCAATATCCCAACATCCTGGAGTACGAGTCGCGTGACTCAGCCAATTTTGTAGTGAATGCGTCGCTGTTGGGCGACCGGTTTCGAGATGCCGACCTGGAAGCGCTCGGCGCAGTGGCCGATCGTGTCGTGGTGGCGGATTTTTCGCGCACCGGCATTACCGACCACTCAGCAGCCGTGATTGCACGCATGAAGCGACTACGCGTGCTGCGTCTGGTGGACACGAAAATCACTGATGTCACAGGTCGGGTTTTCGGGCAGTTGGATCAGCTCGAATCGTTGAGCGTGTTCGGTACCGGAGTCACATCTGCCACTCTGCCGACAGTGGCGCAGCTGCGCAAGTTACGTCACCTTTATGTCGGGGGAAACAACAATCCGCGCAGACGGTTCCATTCCCGACGCCTTGAAAGGCAAGGTTCTATTTTGAGTTGCGCTCGGCGCGTCGCACAGCACCGCATGGGATGGTAGGCTGGTTTCGTGGCAAAGGAAACAGCCGGCGAAGTGCTCTCGATCGATGGACGTGAAGTCCGGATAACGAATCCGGACAAGCTGTATTTCTCCTCGCAAGCGAAAATCTCGAAACTCGATCTTGTTCGCTACTATCTGTCGGTTGCGCCGGGCGCGCTAGCCGGAATCCGGGATCGACCGATTGTCCTGAAGCGCTTTGTGAATGGAGCCGAGGCAGAGGCGTTTTATCAGAAGCGTGCTCCTGAACAGCGTCCGGCGTGGCTGCGCACAGTGACGTTGTCATTCCCTTCGGGCCGAACTGCGGAAGAAGTTGTAGTGGATGACGCAGCCGGGCTCGCCTGGATCGTCAACCTGGGATGCATCGAGCTCCACCCACACCCGGTGCGGTCCGCTGATCTTGAGCATCCCGACGAATTGCGAATCGACCTTGATCCGATTCCGGGCGTCAGCTGGGTTGATGTGTGCCGTGTTGCTCTCGAAGTCCAAGGGTTGCTCGAGGAATTGGGGCTTCGCGGCTGGCCCAAGACCAGCGGTTCACGCGGTATGCACGTGAATGTTCGGATCGAACCGCGCTGGACGTTTACTGAAGTGCGACGCGCGGCGGTTGCGTTGTCGCGTGCGGTGGAGCGGCGCGCTCCGGCCTTGGCCAGCTCAAAATGGTGGAAAGAAGAGCGGCATGGCGTGTTCCTCGATTACAACCAGAACGCGAAAGACCGGACCACGTGCTCTGCCTATTCGGTACGTCCGCTTCCCGATGCCCGTGTTTCGACGCCGCTTCACTGGCACGAGGTTCCCGACTGCGATCCCGCTGACTTTACACTGTTCACCGTTCCGGAACGCTTCGCGAAAATCGGCAATCCGCACGCCGATATGGATGCCGCGCGGGGCTCGCTCGAGAAGTTGCTCGATCTTGCTGCGAAAGACGAGGCAGCAGGTCTGGGTGACGCACCGTGGCCGCCGCACTTTCGCAAGATGGAAGGGGAAGGGTCACGAGTGGCTCCGTCTCGTGCCAAGTCCGCAGCAAAGAAGCCGCGGGTAAAGATGCCGCTGATCGTGGTGGCGAACTCTCCCGATAAAGCAGCCGCGCTGGCGGGTCTGGAAAGATGGAAGAGCAAGTACGCCAAGGTTGCGGGTTACCTTGCGGTCGATGACGTACTGGTCGACTCGATGCGAGGAAGGTCGTCCACGTGGACCCGCATCCGAGTCAACCTGCGGCATGTGCCGGAAGAGTTGCGGCCGTCCCAGGAAACTCCTGATCCGGATGATGATCCGACACGCGAATGGCGTGAATGGAGCAGGAAGAAAGCACGGAAAAAGACGCACTGGTTGACGGCAGTCAGCGACCGTGCGGGAAGATCGCGGCCAGTTCTTGCGGCGGAACGATTTCGAGTTGGGCGTAGGTGCAATCGCTCGGCTTTTTGTCCGTTCGCCAGCGGCGGAACTGGGCCGTATGACGAAAACGGTCGCCTTGCATGTGGTCGTAGGCGACTTCCACCACCAGTTCGGGTCGCAGAGGTTCCCACGATAAGTCCTTGCCCTGACTCCATCGGCTCTGACCACCTGGCATGCGCTTGACCTCCTCACCGGTTCCCTGCTCCGCCCAATGCTTCCAAGGGTGAGCGGCGAGAGCATCGGTGCGGTACGGTTCGAGGAACTCTGCGAGTTGCCGACGCTTCTCGGTGCTGAAGCTCGCACAAACGCCCACGTGCTGCAACGCGCCAGCATCGTCGAAGAGGCCGAGCAGTAACGAGCCGACGAGCGTGCGATCACCTTTTTTATGCCAGCGAAATCCTGCCACCACACAGTCGCAGTCGCGCTCGTGTTTGACCTTGAGCATCACGCGTTTGTTGGGCTCGTAGGTTCCGGCAACGGGCTTGGCGATGACGCCGTCGAGACCCGCGCCTTCAAAGCGACGGAACCAATCGGAGGCAATGCTGCGATCGCCGGTTGCCGGAGTCAGATGGATCGGTGGCGGGGCCGATGAGAGCATAGATTCGAGCTCGCGGCGACGGGTTTGGAATGTCTCGCCCCGAAGATCCCGGTCGTCCCGGCAAAGCAGGTCGAAGAACACGAATGACGCTGGCGTTTGTCGGGACAGAAGATTCACCCGTGACGCGGCTGGATGGAGGCGCAACTGCAGTGCGTCAAAGTCGAGTTCATTGTTCTGGACGATGACAATCTCGCCATCGAGAACGCAGCGCGAAGGCAACGTCGAGCGCAGCGGCTCGAGCAGCTCGGGAAAGTAGCGGTCGAGCGGCTTTTCGTCGCGGCTCTGGATCAGGATCTCGTCTCCGTCGCGAAAGACCAGCGCACGAAATCCGTCCCACTTGGGCTCGAAGATGTAGTCTTCGCCCAGTGGGCAATTCATCCACGCGCTTGGCAAGCATGGGCAGGAGCGGCGGGTTCACTGGAAGGTTCACGCCTCATGGTATACCGTGCGGTCTGTTCTGGGATTTGGGCTCGCTGAGATTTTTGTGGCTGATTCTGAGTCGAATAGCCTGACTGGTAGCGTCGAGACCCATCGCGGCAACCTACTTGTTCACGCCGCGAAGCAGTTCTACAGGTGAACCAAGCCACGCTGAATTGCTGTCACGACTGCCTGAGTGCGGTCACTCACGTTCAGGCGAATGAGAATCGTGCTGACATGACTCTTTACAGTGGCTTCGGTGATCCCCAACACGTTGGCAATATCTTTGTTGCTGTTTCCACCGACAAGAAGCCGGAGTACTTCCAGCTCCCTGGAACTTAACTCTGAATCCGGCATGCGCGCGGCCAAAGCCCGGGTTACGGGCAGGGGGAGGAAGCGCCGGCCGGCGTGAACCCGTTGTAACGCTTCCACCCAGCGTCTGATATGGCATTCCCTTGATGATGTATCCCTGCGCCCCCGCTTCGAGCGCGCGATGGATGTCTTCATCTCCCTCGTAGGTGGTGACCACGATGAAGCGCGCCTGGGGGGCGGCTTTTCGGATGGCCGCAATGGCCTCGACACCTCCGATGTCTCCGGGGAGTCGCAGATCCATCAGCGTGATGTTCGGGTTTGTGGCGCCGGTATAGGGTAACTGCTTCCTCGCCCGTTCCAGCTTGAGCATTCACGGCCATATCAGAGCGGGCATTGATGATTGCGGCGATGCCGACGCGCATGAGGGGATGATCGTCGACCACCATCACTGTCATTTTTTCAGTGTGGGTCATAGCGTCATCTCCGGTACCTTGCTGGCGGGTTGCGCAGACTTGCGTGGCACCTGAACAGTCAGGTCTGTGCCGACGCCCAGCCGGCTCTCCAGGCTGAATTTTCCGCGGAGACGTTCCACCCGTTCTTTCATCCCCAGCATGCCGTAGTGTCCGTCGGAACGAGCGAGCGTTTTGGGATCGAAACCGATGCCGTCGTCTCGCACCTGGAGAGTGCATCCGTTCTCGTCGAACGAAAGATGGAGCTGGACCTGGCGGGGGCGGCCGTGACGCACGGAGTTGTAAAGCGCTTCGCGAGCCACCATGAGCAACTCGTGCACAGTGGATTGGTCGAGATCGAAGGGGCGCCCGAACATTTGATAGCTGACAGGCACACTGAACTCGTGGCTGACCTGTTCGGACATCCGAGCCAGGAGCGGATCGATGTTGGCCACGGATTCGGGACTTTGGCGCAAGTCCCACACGGCTTGCCGGGCTTCGTCGATGGCAGAGCGCAGGTGAGTGCGCGCGCAATCCAGAAGGTCTGTTTTCGCAGCAGATTCGGACTTGCCCAGGCTGGTGTACGCCTCCAGGAGCGCCGAGACGCTGACGCACCCTTGAATGAGTGTGTCGTGCATCTCGCGGGCAAGGCGGTTGCGTTCTTTCAGGACTGCCTGGAAGCGTGCGCGCAATTGGCCAGGGCGAAGCTGATAAATGCCCCAGGTGGCACCACCAATCAGCAGCACGCAGCAGGCGAGAAACCACGCCGTACGGTAAAAATGCGGTTTCTGCACGACCTCCAGCGAGGTTTGTGCGATTCGCTCAGGGCTGTTCACTTCGAAGGCAGCGACTCGAAATTGATAGGTTCCGGGAGGAAGGTTGGTGTAGTAGGCCACCCGGCTTAGAGATGCCTCGTTCCAGTTCTTATCAAAACCTTCGAGCATGTAGCGGAAACGGACCCGCTCCGGAGAGCGGAGCAAAACAACGCCGTAGCGCAACTCGAGCTTGGCATTGTCAGGGCTCAGCGTGATTCTTCCCGCGGTGGGAATCTGGAGGCCGTCGGCCAGGATGTGGTCGATGACGACGGGGGCAGGATCGGATGGTTTCGGTTGATCGGTCGAGACCCGTACCGGTCCCTTACTGCTGGGGAACCAGACCTCTGGCCTGCGAGGTCAACACTCCGGCAGGCTTTTCACCGCCACACATCTGAATGGTTTCGAGGCCATCAGACACACCGTAGAGCGTAAGCGCCGTCGCACTGGCACTTTCATTGCAGACACTCCACGCGAAGATGCTGGGATGGTTGCCGGAACTCTTCGATCATCTCCCGGATTTGCTGCTTCGCCAACGCCAACACTTTGGGATCCTTGAGCTCAGCCTCGCTGAACTGCCACACCGGAATTTCGGGAACAAGAAGGATTCCATGACGGTCGGCATAGTCGAGGATGAAAGGATTTTGGGGATAGTGCACGGGTCGAGTGAGAGTGACGTCGAGAGCTTTCATGTCGTCATAATCATGACGCATCGAGCCGGGGGTTTCCGCGAGACCCTCCCACACGGATTCCTCATGACGGGCAACTCCAGTTAACCGCACTCGCTCGCCGTTGATGAGTAAGTGGCGATCGTGGATCTCGATCTTGCGAATCCCGAAAGTGTCGTTCTGCTCATCGAGGACGGCGCCATCCGGGGTTGCAAGCTGCACGACGATCCGATAAAGGTCGGGATGGTCCAGATTCCACGGATGCGGCTGGGTAAGTTGGAACGTAATGGTTGCCTCCAACGTACCCGGAGTCATCGAAATCGACTTGAGTTCGCGAGCCACAACTTGGTTGTCGGAAGCGAACGCAGTCAGCCGGACGGAAATCGGCTTTACTTTGCTTAGTTTGCTGTCCAGAGAGATGCGATCGACTATCTCCGTGCTAGCCGGACCGATTTGGCTGCGAATTTGCTGCCTGGTCACCTGGATCGAACCGCCCAATGTGAGCCAGACATCGCGCACGATTCCTCCATAGGCCCACCAGTCGTACCAGGCGTCTTCTGCGCCCCGCATGGCAAGTCCGGGGATTGTGGTCGCGCCGATCCGGTTGTCGATTTCCACGGCGAGGAAATTGGTCCGCTTCAAGTGGGGCGTGATGTCGAAGGAGTAAGCCGAGTATCCACCCTGATGGGTACCTAACTCAACACCGTTGATCCAAACGCGAGCAGAATAGAACGTGGCGCCGAAGTGCAGCCTGACATGGCGATCCTGTGGCCCTGGTGAGACGTCGAATGTCTTGAAGTACCAGGCTTTTCCGAGATAGGCGTCGTGCTCTCCGAGGTTCCAAGTATGGGGAATGCTTACGGAGTCGGTATGAGGGGGAAGATGATTTTGCCAACCTTGTTTTTCGCCTACCTGTTCAGGGTCCACAGAGAACAACCAATCAGCATTCAGGTCAGTACGACTCCTTGCGAACAGCGGAACTGCGCATAGGAGCGCTATAAGTACACACGACACGGTCCTCTTCATAAGCCCTCGTCTGCAATGACTGTAAGAGTGCTGTGGTAGAGCAACACACGGTCACTTCGTCACGTGCACATGTGTTTGTGGTCGGTCACGCAGCCACGCCTGGCTACAGCTTGAGAACGACCTAGGCCAAGCGCTTGCACAAGGAAATAGTACCGACGGGGCTGCCCGGGCGAATCCGACGAAAGTAGGAATGCGCCAGAGCCTGCTTGCGAGAAAGATGCCAGTGGAAATGGCTAGCGAGAAAGACGGTTGGGAAACAAATAATTTCTGCGGAAAGAAGTACGAAGGAAATCCAGTCTTCTATCCCGTGAGGTTGACACTTGTTTGGACAATTCGGGCTTCTTGCACCCTAAGCGCGGCGACCGACGGTGACGAAAAGGCCGCCTTCGTGCCCGAGAGCACCAATCCATCCGAACTGCGCGAGCCAGCCCTCAAGACGCCAGTTGTCTGGCGGCGCTCGTGAACAACTCCTCCGGTTCCTGAGCGAGCATCGCGCTTGGATAGGCCCGCACGTAATCGACGCCATTCTCGGCAAACCAGCCCTGCACCTCGGCCAGGGTGTGACGGTGCTCCTCGGGATGCTGATATTGGTCCCGCAGCCATGCCTTGCGCCGCGCCGGCTCATTCTCTCGATCGCGCAGCACCGGATCGAACGGGATGAATCGGTATCCAGACAACCGCGCGACCAAGCGGCGGAGCCGGAACGGGATGCGCGCAAATGCGTTGTAGAGCCCGAGAACGATCATCCCACCCGGCCGTGCAAGCCGCACGATGCGGGCGAATGCCGCACGCGGATCTGGAGTGTGGTGCAGAACCCCTGACGAATAGACCACATCAAACGAGCCCTCCCGCAGGCCGGGACGGTGCAGGTCGGTTTCGATGAACTGTACCTGATCGAGTTCGAAACGTCGGGCCGCCGCTGCGCCCAGCTGAGCGATGCGCGCGTGAGATCGGCGCCGATCACCACCCGATGCCGCACGCGCCAGGTACAAGCTCATCTGCCCGGTGCCACACCCGATCTCTACGAACGCGCGCATCGCAAGGAATCGCCCGGTCGATCAGGCGCGCGAACTCACTTCGCTCGGCGCGCGCCCGCAACCAGCTCAGGTTGTCGCGTGGCGGATAGTTGGGAAACGGTGCGCGTTCGTAGAAGCGGCGCACGACTTCGGTTCGCGTGTCGCCGCGGCAGACGTAGGTTGGGGATGCCATCGGGTGCTTCGTAGCGCGCACCGCAGTCCGCGACACGACCAATCGGCTCCTGAGCGCGCCCGCACAGGCTGGGCACGCGAGTAACTCCAGGAAGAGCGTCCACGGGTTACCAGATTGAGTAGATGAACGGAGCCAATGCTTCGACCGTGGTGGCTACGATGAGCAGCAGCCCCGTCACGCACAGAAAGATAGCCAGCGGCACGAGCCAGCGCTTGTCGGAATCGCTTTGCCATAATCCGTGCGCCAGCTGTGCCATCGATCCGAACGTGCTGCCAAACACGATTAGTCCGCGTCGGGTCCTGCCACGCCTCTTAATCACGCGACCTCCTCCTTCACTTGCTACTTGTGTTTCTGCATGACGAGGCGCGCTTCATCACTCGAGTCTGGCCGGCGACCAGCACATCGATCCCGCAGCGCAGGAATGTCGAGTAACCTTCGACCGCACGATTGACGATCGGTTCTCCGGCCAGATTGAACGATGTATTGAGCAGCACCGGCATTCCGGTGCGCCGCCCGTATGCTTCCGAGCAGTGCATGCAGGCGTGGTGCCATCTCAGGCTCCAGCGCCTGCAACCGAGCTGTTCCGTCGACGTGTGTGACGGCCTGCAGCCGCGACTGCCATTCGCGGCCGCACAGGAAATACGCCCGACATGAAACGCGCCAAACGCGTGCCGCCCGGCGGAATATCGAAATAGCGATGCTGCCACTTCGATGGGAACGACAGGGGCGAACGGACGAAACGGCTCGCGGTACTTGATTTCGCGGTTGAGCCGATCGCGCATTTCGACGGTATGAGGTGCAGCGAGGATGCTGCGGTGACCGAGCGCGCGCGGTCCGAACTCAAGGGCGCCCTCCATCCACCCGACGATGCGACCGGCGGCTAAATCGTCAGCAATCTGATCGATGAGCGCGCCGTCCTGGAATTCCTCGACGCACTGACCGTCTTCGCGTGCGAGCCGTGCCAGCTCAGATCCATCCACCGGAGGTCCCCAAAACGGATGATCGGGTAGATCGCGGTCTGGATTTCCAAAGTGAATGCGATCGGCATAGAGCGCCGCGCCAATCGCGCATCCCGCATCGCCCGGGGCAGGCGGAACGAATACGCGCTCGAAGCCCGATTCTGCGAGGATGACGTGTGTTGGCCACGCCGTTCAAGGCCACACCGCCTCCCAAGCATAGATCCGGCAAGCCGGTTTCCTGATGGAGTGTCTCGGGCAATCTCCACCAGTGTATCCTCCAGGACCCGCTGCACGCTGGCGGCACAATCGGCGAAGCGTTGCCCTTCCGCAGTTTCCAGATCAATCGGTTGATACGGATTGCGCGGCGGACCAAAAAGTTCGATAAAACGCGACGAATAGGAACGCTCTAGCAGTGGTGTGAAATTCAAAATAATCGAGATCGAGTGCGAACGCGCCATCGGGCGTGCGGCGTATCACCTTGCGGACTTGCTCGACCAGCGTTGGGCTGTCCGTAGCCAGCGAGGCCCATGACTTTGTACTCGTCTTCATTCACTTTGAAGCCGAGGTATGCCGTGAATGTCGAATACAGCATTCCCAGGGAATGCGGAAATCTGATTTCACGAAAGCGCCTGATTGTTGTAGAGCCGTTTGGCAATCGCTCGCCGTCACCGACTGAAAGCGTTGCCCACTCGCCCACCGCGTCGGTCGTCAAGATCGCGGCGCGTCGCGTCGGCGCGGTGAGAAAGGCGGCGGCAGCGTGAGACTGATGGTGCTCGGTAAACAGGACCTTGCGTCCGGGCACGCCCAAGTGCGACGAGATAATTCCACGCATCCAGACTTTTTCGCCGAGCGAATTCTTCATTGCCTTGGGAAATGCGCGCCAGGAGTGCGGGAACGCGCGCAAGGCGCAGGTGAGTATCCGATCGAACTTCAACATCGGACGTTCGTAGAAGACTACGGCGTCGAGCGCATCCGGTTCGATGCCCGCATGCTGAAGACACGATTCAATCGCCAGCAGCGGAAAAGCGGCGTCGCCCTTGTGCCGCGATAGCCGTTCCTCCTGGACGGCGCAGACCGGAACGCCATCGATAACGAGGGCCGCAGCCGAGTCATGGTAGTGCGCCGAAATGCCGAGAATCTTCATCTCAATATTGCCTGTCGAGTGAGTCACTTGCGTTCGGCCGAGACCAGGGATCCAACCGGAATGCTCCCGCCGCTCGGCACGCTTGGCCAGCCAAGCGAATGGCGGCAACAAGACGAAGTATTGAATTGTCAGCAGGATCGAACCGAGAATTCCCGCAAGCCCGGTCGCTAAGCCGCAAATAAGTTTTCCAGAGGCGACTGAGGCGCGCACGCCACAGATGACGCCGATGACGCTGGGGCGCGACTCGGGCGAGTTGCGTAAGTGTGTAGTTCATATGAAACGTTTCGTCGTGCAGAATTTCCTCGAAAATCGCACGCGTCGGCGGATCGTGCTGCATCACGTCGCGATAAACCGTGAAGCGGCTGGCCGCAGCCTTCTCCGATAGATGAAGAAAAGCCAGCATGGCGTCGTCCGATTCCCCGTCAACCTGCAGATCGTCGAGACCGTGGCCACCAGGCGCAAGCCAGTCAGCCTGGAAACCTGGAACTGGAACGACGCTGGAGACTCGTTCAAAAGTGCGGCTGCCCGGCGACGGAACAGAACGCCGTGACGAAATTCGTCAATCGCGTGCTCCAGATAAAGGCGTCGTAAGCAGAGGGTCTGAGGTAACTTCGGCCGCGCGCAAAATATCGCGCCCGCCGTCGGTTTCGGTTTCGCCGAAGCGGAGCAGTTTCTGAACACGCCGTTCGGCATCGCGCCAGATCCAGCGATGTACAGGGGTCAGCATTCGATCGAATGCTGTGGGACGTTCATGGGGCCGGGCGGAATCCATCGTAGTCTATCAACGTTAATATAATGGTTTCACAGGTCGGATTTGTCACTAATTCGTCAGATTCTTCGCTGATTGATGAGGTCGGAATCTGTTTCCAGCGGGCCATTCCAAACATTCCGCGCCGCACCCGCCTGCCGAGATCGCGGTGGCATCCGTCGGTGTGGCGATCGTGGTGTGCTCGCTGGTAGCACGTCAGCGATGGCTTGACACTCACTTCTTGCCGTCGTTCTTTCTCTCGCGCGATTCATACGTTTTGGTGGAATCGGCGATTCGGCTGGCAACGGCGGGCTTTGGTTTAGGACTCGTCCTCATTGCGCGACGAGCGGGTCGCTCTATTGGAAAGAATCCGGGACTCTCCCTCTGCGTCGCGATCGCAGCCTTGCTGGCCGTCGGTGCGAGCGAACTCGTACTCCGGCGGATGCACCTGCTCGCCACGATGGAGGAGCCGCCACAAAAGGAACCTCGGCGTCGGCGTGACCCTCGACTGGGCTGGGTATTCGTCCCGTCACGCACAGGCTACCGCAACATCAATGGGCGAAACATCGAATACGCGATCGACGCGTCGGGATATCGGGTGCGCCGTGTCGACGATGCGGTTGATCCAGAGCGTCCAACAATCCTGTTCACTGGCGAATCGATGATGGTTGGGGAAGGTCTGACATGGGACGAGACGATCCCGGCACAAGTCAATGCAATCCTGGGGGTGCAGTGCGCGGACCTCGCGGTCTCCGGCTTCGCCAGCGATCAGGCGTACCTGAGGCTCGAGACGGACTTGCCGCGTTTTCGGCGCCCCGTGGCGGTGGTATCCCTCTTCATGTCAGCGATCTTCGACCGAAACCTCGATGATGATCGGCCACACCTGGGTCCAGGCCTCGTTTGGTTGCCCGCAGAGTCTCGCTGGAGACTCGCGAGGATTGCCCAGTTCCTCTTGCCCTATCGCAACAAGGACACGATCGAGCGCGGAATCGGTGTAACCCGCGAGGTGCTGCACGCCACCATCGATTTGGCGCGCGCGCGGGGCGCCGTGCCAGTCATCCTTGTTCTGCAATTCACTCCCGAACAATTGGTCGAACACGAATTGCGACGTCGCATCCTCGACGAAACCGGCTTGCCTTACTTGTTTGTGCAACTTGATTCAAGTTGGCGCATACCCGGCAACGGGCACCCAGACGCGCGCGCTACTCGTGCGATTGCGGTTGCGATCGCGGATCAGCTCCGAGGGGAGTTGGCGTCCGCAGACTTGGTGAAATGACTTCCTGGGGCAAAGGCTGAGACGCTACCTGCTACTTGGTCGTCCCTACCAACACTCCCGCCGACCTTGATCGCATTGAACCTGGCGGGGCCTGCCGAAGCAACGACAGCTGTCGTCTTTCGTCAACATCACCGTCAACCTTGTAAAAAACTGCAGAAATTTTAATTGCAAACTGTTGACATCCTGAAACTCTGCCGAATTGTTTCAGCCGCTAAGATAAAACGATGAACAACACATCGATATGTGCTTGGGCAGTTCGGGCATGGTAACCGCGGCGGCTTCGCCCGAAGCTATCACCGTCAGTACAAAAGGTTCTTTCCTTCCCGCACAAAGTCCACGATTGATTTCTGTGGATGTCTTGCGTGGTCTTGTCATGGTGCTCATGGCGTTGGATCACACCCGGGATTTCATGTCTTACCCGGGGTATCCTCCGGAAGACTTGGCACACACGAACGGCGCGCTTTTCTTTACCCGCTTTGTCACTCACTTCTGCGCACCCGTGTTCGCTTTCCTGGCTGGAACGGGCGCATTCCTGGCCACCAGCCGCGGAAAGATCAATACAACAGGTCTCCCGCTTCTTTCTTCACGCGTGGCTTGTGGCTCGTACTGCTCGAGTTTACTGTGATCGACTTCGCGTGGGGTTTTGTCCCGTGGGGGCACGCGGGAGTGATCTGGGGATTAGGTTGGAGCATGGTTGCGATGGCGCTGATCGTGCGACTCCCGGTGCGCTGGATCGGGGCGTTGGGGGTGGGCATGATTGCGACTCACAATCTGCTCGATCGTATTAATCCAGCCTCGTTCGGAAAACTCTCCTGGTTGTGGATGGTTCTACACACGCCCGGCCGCATTCCGGTCACTGCTGACTTTCATTTCTCTGTCAGGTACGTCCTGATTCCGTGGGTCGGTGTAATGGCTGCGGGTTTTGCTTTTGGAAGCCTTCTGCTCCGGCCTGATCGCCGTAACTCGGTTCTGACGCTCGGGATCTCCGCGACAGTGCTGTTCTTCGTGCTCCGCTTGATCAACTTCTATGGAAACGGTATCGCAGGACTGCCGTTCGGATACCCGCGTTCTGCTGGCCCCTGGAGTGTTCAGCCGACGCTTTCGTTGACGGTGATCTCATTCTTCAACACACTCAAGTACCCGCCGTCTCTCGACTACTTGCTGATGACACTCGGGCCGTCCCTCATCTTGCTGGGGCTGCTGGACAAGGCCAAGGCAGAACGCGGGCTGAGTCGGATACTCTTGGTCTTTGGCCGGGTCCCGATGTTTTACTATGTCCTCCATCTCTATCTCATTCACATTCTGGCTATCCTGGTCGCGTTAGCTTTTCACCAGCCCATCTTGCATGGCTCGGTGATCGCAGACTTTGCAACGAAGCCAGTCGGGTATGGTCATGGCCTACCATTCATTTACGCCATGTGGATTTTGGCTGTGGCGATTCTGTATGTGCCTTGTTTGTGGTTTATGAGACTCCGGAGTCGGCATCGGGATTGGACTTGGCTTGGCTACCTGTGACGGTGTCGGGGTTGGGAACTCTGAGAAATCCTTCGAACAGCTCAATGAGAGCAAGTTGGGAGCGTGCTGAAACAGCCCGCTCCCAGTACGCGGACAATACCTTGCTCCAACGCCCACGGCTGAAGGCCGACCTACTCCGGATCGGCTGGATTGTTGAATAGCACCGTTAGTTTGATGCTGCCGTGACCGAATTGTGGGAAACCGGTTTTGGTCGCGTCACCCGGATCGAGATTCGACGCAGTGTCGTCCGGAGGAAAAAGTATGAGCGAGTTGAGGAACGTCTGCAGCGCAACCTGGTCAGAACTATCCAGTGCCGCGTAACGGTCGCGTGAGGGCTGCGCCTCTCCACCGTGGCGCAGAATCACGTCGTTGAGGGTGATACTGCGACCGTCATGTCCGTAGGGGGCGGTCGATCCGACGCCCCACAACGGGCGAGTCAGGAACTGAGTCTGCATGGTTCCATCCCAATTGCGTTCGTAAAAGTTCGCTCCCAGATCGTGCCGCTTAAAGTCGGTAAAAATGTCTTTCACGACGAACGGATTGCCCGAGGGCCGTTTCAAATGCGGCAAGCCCGTGCCGTCGTCGATGTCCTGAAATAGAGGGGTCGCCGTTGAGAACAGGGAGTTGAAGATCCCTTTGACCGGATCGTAAACGGTTTCCACATCGGCCACGCGGCGGTCGTGCTTGATGGTGAGATTGGCCACGTGGCACGATGAGCAGCCAATACGGCTAAAAACATTGCGACCGCGCTCGGCAGTGTCGCTGGGCTGGCCGTGCCCTGGCTTAAAGTAGTTCAGCAGATAGAACTCGAGATGGTCCACGATCGCCGGATCAATCTCGTTGCCGTTGTCCTTATCGGGTGCAGGCGGCGCGTTGATCTTGTCTTTGGAGCCGTCCAACACCATGCCCGACGGAGTGACCACTCGACCTCCCGCGCTGGCGGTCAGCAAGTCCGGATCAGCCGAAGCCTCCAGCCCCATTTCGTTGTGCAGTGCTCCCACAATGAATTCGCGCATCGAGATCGCGCTGCCTTCGGCAAAGAACGGCTTGACCCGCAGATCTGGGTCCACGCCTTGCACTTGCGAGGTATCCACCGACCCATCCGGATTTGCCGTGATGCTGCCGTACCGGATGCCCTTGCTGAGCAACTTTAAGGTCGCTGGGCGCTTGTATCGTTGAGCCGCGGCTACCGCCAGATCACGGGTCGCCCGCAGATCGCTCGTGATTTCATCGGCCAGCATTTCTTTCAAGCCCGAGGCCGAACAAGTGTGGAGAATCGCGGCTATCAGGCCGCGTTACCACATTGCCCCCCGCACCTGCGGACCCACGCGGACGTCCATGACAGAGAGCGCAACTGTCGGACAAGCCGGCCCCAATGGCGAGGTCGCTGTTGATGTCGCCGACGCCATCTTTCTCGTTCGCTCCCTGTCCTTGCAACCGCGTGAACTTTCGCTGAAACAGCTGGCGCCCGCGCCGGATGGAACGAAAGGGATCGCGGTTGATCATACAAACGGACGATCCCGCTGTATTCACATCGCCGCGGCCTGCGCCGATCTCATCGAGCAATGACTTGTTGATCCCAGCTTTTGCCGTGTTCGGTGCCTGGGTGTTGTCGATCATTTGGGCGTAAGCGCTTACCGCGAGGAACGCAGTCAAAACCGCAACCAATCGAACACTCTTCAACGTCTTCATCAGTAGGTCTCCCTTTGCTTTCATTTCAGCGCTCTGTTTTTGGACTGACCGGTCAACGGGCGAATCTCTGGCCTTGTCTGAGCCGCCCTTAGAGCAACGTTGACCTCATCATGAGCCGTTCCTTGGACCTTCCAGGAGTTCCGCAACGGTCGAGCACCCACAGTGCCTGGATGGAAGTGAACGGATATTTGCGCCGTAGGGGAGTAGACGAGCGCTGTATTGGTTGCATCCCAAGGGTCATACCAGGTTGGATTCACGTCCTGCTGGCTGTAGACGGGAACCATCCCCGCAGTGAGCATCACGCTCAGCAGAGCCGCAGACAGAGCCAACTTTCTGAATGGCCGGCAACCGCTTAAAGCCTTCATGGAAGCGCCTCCTCGCAAAGAAGCGTGCTGAACAAGTCCCTCGAACTCTGCTATTTCTTCGTGCCTGTCGGAAAAATGCGCTGATAGGTACTTTGGAGACTACGTTCAGAACGCTCAGTGCCTAACGATGGCCGCGCCCCCATGCGCGATTAGTGCCTCTGTTGTGAATATCGAAAATGGTGAGGAAAAGACGACAGGTGAGAGGAAAAATGATCGACTTATGGATGGGAGAGGCTGGCGAGCGCGATTTGGGCGCTGCGCAGGTCTGGATGATCGGGCCCTACAGTGGGCTGCAGGTGCTCTGTGGCAGAGCGGTATGCGGAGCGTGCCTCGTCGACCTTTCCTTCGGCCTGAAGGGCCGTTCCGAGTTTCAAATAAGCACCGCCGATATAGCTGGAAAATGTTCCGGGCTGTGCATTCGCTTGAAGAAGAACCAACGCCCGAGCTGCATCCGCTTCTGCCGGAGCAGGGCGAGAGGCGGCCAGCTCCACGGTTGCGCGGCGGAGCAGTAATAACGGGAGAGTATCGGTGCCCTCTCCTTTTTTCTTGATCGCATTCTCAACGATCGCAACCCCCTGGTCCGCAAACTTCAGGGCTTTCTCGGTGTCTCCTTCCCCTGCCGCTAACAGGGCGTGTGCCGTAGCTAATGGTCCGAGCCCCACATGGTCGGGCGGCAACTGCCGCATAGCCGGGTTCGATTTCCGCCAGCAGTGCTGCAGCGCGCGAAAAGTCATGCTGATCGAGGCTGATCGATAGCTGCATGCCTAACGATCGGGTCATTACATACGAGAGGCCAGCCTTTTGGGCTATTCGATAGGCCTGCTCCGAAGAGTCCTTGGCCTCCTTCCAGCGGCCGAGCGCCCGCAAGGTTTGGGCGTAATTGTTGAGGATGGTCGGGTCTTCTTCTACGGAAAGGCGAATGGACTGGCGGAACAGTTTTTCCGATTCCAACGGACGGCCGAGTCTCTCGAGTGCCAGCGCCCAGTCGTTATAGAGCACTTGCGCAAAACCGGTTTCATCGCGGCCCATCGATGCCAACAACGGATCCACCTTCTCAAACACGGAGACAGCTTTGGAATTCTGGCCTGCGACCCGGTAGGCCTCGCCTAACTCAACAAGAATCTCCACTTCCAGCCAATCAGAGTCGAAAGGTGAACCATGAAGCACACGTTGGGCGGACTCCATACGAGCAATTCCTTCCCGTCCGTCACCACGCTCGCGCGCTACTTGACTTCCCATCTCGAGACATTCCACGCGAACGAAAACAAATTGTGGTTCGTCAGGCAGCTCGCGCATCGCTTCCTGGAACAGCGATTCGGCGCGATCCATCTCGCCATCGCGCACCAGCGTGCCCGCGAGATAGCACGAGGCCGTCGCCCGCACTCCGGGGTCCGACACTCCACGGGAGAGCGTGTATGCCTCATCCAACACGTGGTGGGCTGCCGCCGCCTCGTCGAGAGCGTTGTATTGCATCCCGATGCTGGCCATCAGTTCGGCACGATTGCTGCTCGCTCCATGCTGTCGCTCGAGCGTATGTTGGGCTCGATCTAGAAGCTCCTTGGCTGTGAATGGCTTCCCCGATACGGAAGCATCAGACAGGATGAACTGATTGAAGTTGTTGATCGCCTCGGCGCGATCGAGCTGACGCAACGCGAAATCCCGCTGCCTCTGTGCGGTCCGGGCCTGCGTGATGGTTCCGATCAAACCAGCCAGGATGGCCGCCATCGCCAACGCGGTGAGGGTTACGGCAACTCGATTCCGTCGAATAAACTTTTCAGCCCGGTAAGCAAGCGTATCCGGGCGGGCGCTGATCGGCTCGTGGCGGAGATAACGACGAAGGTCGTCGGCCAGGGCCGTAACTGACGGATAGCGCTCTCCGGGCACTTTCTTGAGCGCTTTGCCGACGATGGTATCGAGATCACCTTGAAGTACGCGGGCTAGCTTTTCGGGAGTGGTCGCCCGCTGCGCCGCTCTGCTGGTGGTCAGCTGGGCGGTCGCTTTGGGGGATGTGACCACCACCGACGGACGTGCCGGCTCCAGGTCTACGATCGCCTTAACGAGTTCGGCCGTGGAGCGAGAGTCGCTCCCAGCCGGATGCTGTCCGGTTAGCAACACATAGAGGAGCACGCCCAGAGCATGGACGTCGGTGGCGGTCGTCACCGCACCACCAGTCACCTGTTCAGGCGCTGCAAAAGCCGGTGTCATAAGTCCACTGTCTCCGACCGTGAGGAGAGTGACTTCGCTTGTTTCCCCCTCCCCTTGCAGCAGTTTTGCGATCCCGAAATCCAGCAGCTTGACCTGGCCGTCTTTTCGGATCAGCACGTTCGACGGCTTGATGTCACGGTGAACGATCAAGTTGCTGTGGGCGTGAGCGACGGCCAGCAGGACGTCAAGAAAAAGATAGATTCGCGCGTCCACGTCGAGCTTCCGCTGGTCGCAATGCAGATCGATGTGCTCTCCGTCCACATATTCGAGGACCAGATAAGGCTGCCCCGACGAGGACACGCCAGCGTCAACCAATTCCGCGATGTTGGGATGGGAAAGCCGTCCCAGGATGGTGCCTTCTCGCTTGAAGCGCTCTTCTCCGCCGCGGCCTGCCAACGCGACATTCAGGAATTTGAGCGCGGAACGACGCTCGAACCTGCCATCGCTCCGCTCCGCGAGCCACACGGAACCCATTCCTCCATGGCCAATCAGTGAAATGAGCTTGTAGGCGCCGATGGTTTGGCCAGCGAGCCCCTGTCTAATCCCGGGCATGCCTAAGGTGTCTTCCAGAAAGCCTTCTTGCTCCGCTGCCTTGTGCTCCGCCAGGAGCGCCTGGATCTGAGTAGCCACGGCCGGATTCTCGTGCCGCAAGGACTCCAGCCACGGCGCACGCTCGGCCTCAGACATCGGCAGCACCTGGTCCAGGTATGAGCTCAGAATTTTCCATTGCTCCGGATTCAGTGTGAACATCGATTCCTCAGACCGACGACTGGTTACGGAGATGTTGGTGGAGATAAATGCGCGCCTTCTCCCACATCCGCTGGACAGTGCGCTCCGACACGTTGCGCATGGCAGCGATCTCGGCGAATGAAAACCCACAGAAGAATTTCAAGTCGACTACCTCGGCGAGCGCTGGTTCCAGTTTGGCAAGTTGGTCGAGCGTATTGCTGATCTCGCTCAGTTCGCGATCATCCGCAGCGTTCTCGCCCATGTCGGTTCCCAGTGATGTGATTTCGAAAAGCCCACCTCGCTTCTGAGCCTGGCGGCTTCGCGCATGATCAATGATGAGCCCACGCATGACGCGAGCCGCATACCCCATGAAGCGCGCTTGATCGGGAAACGAGCCGCCATCCCGAGAGGCCATGTCCAGATAGGCCTCGTGCAGCAGCGTGGTCACGCTCAAACTTATCGGCATCCCTTGCCGCGCTAATTCTCTCTTGGCCAGTCGGTGGAGTTCGGAATAGAGGGTGGCAAACAGAGCTTCAGTGGCGGAGCTATCCCCTTTTTCCGCGGCCGCAATCAGCGAGGATAGTTTTGATTCCACGCGGTGGTTCTCCGGAGGGTGAAGAATGGAGCGCCTAGGCCGAAGCCTCTCGTATTTTGTCGCGCTAGTCAAGGGACACAATATTCGACCCTAGTCGGAACTGTGTTTGGCATTCTTGCGCCAACGTTGTCCTTAGGAACAAGAGAAACTCAGGCCTGGGTAGCCGTTCGTCGCTTGATTGCAATCCGGTAGAAGCCGCGGCAGAAGCAAAGCGACGGGGCATGCTATTCTTCGCGCATGCGACTGAGCGCTGGTTTTTGGTCGTTATTCCTGGGTCTGGCTCTGGTCTGGTCGCCTCTCGAGGCGCGCGTCCGCCGTGTCGAGATTGCGTCCCGCAATGACGTCTTGCAGGGGCGGGAATTCGGCGCCGCGGGATCTTATGAGCGCATCGTAGGGCGTATCTACTTTTCGGTCGCAGTCTCCAGCCCGCACAACCGTCGCATCGTCGACCTCAGTAACGCGGTGAACCCGAAGAGCGGAGAGGTTGAGTTCAGTTCCGATTTCATCGCCTTTCGTCCGAAGGATCCCAAGAGAAGCAATGGTTCCCTGCTTCTGGAAGTTCCTAATCGCGGTCGGGCACGCATCCTTGCTGTTGTGGATGGTGGGGATTTCGACCTCGAGAAGGATGCGGGAGATGCCTGGTTACTCCGCAACGGCTTTACGATCGTGAGCGTTGGGTGGCAATGGGATGCGGATGGCAAAGATGCTCTCCGGCTCTACGCTCCGATTGCGAAGGAGAACGGAAAAGCTATCACAGGCTTGCTGCGCGGCGATCTGATGCCTGCGAACGAGATGGCAGAGATTCCGCTGGGTCACCTAATTCTCGGAAATATCGGTGGGATTGAATATCCAGTCACTGCACCTGCCGATCCCAGAAATGTGTTGACCGTTCGGAACTCGCGGGACGATCAACGCGTCGTCATTCCTCGCACGGATTGGCAATTCGCGCACACGGTGGATGGCAAGCTCGTGCCAAGTGAGCACTATATTCACCTGAACAGTGGTTTTCAGCCCGGCAAAATATACGAGTACGTGTATGTGGTCACCGAGCCAGTGGTGGCAGGCTTGGGCTTCGCTGCCATACGAGACTTCGCGTCTTATTCGAAGCACGCCCCTGATGCTATTGCCCCGGCGATGCGAGTGTATGGTGAGGGTATTTCACAAAATGGACGATTCCTGCGCGACTTGCTCTACCAGGGGTTTAATGCTGATGAGGACGGAAGAATAGCGCTCGATGGCGTGCTTGCCCATGTGGCGGGGGCGGGACGAGGTAGCTTCAACTATCGTTTTGCTCAGCCATCGCGGGACGCACAGCCTACTTCTTCGATCTTCTTCCCGACCGACGTCTTTCCCTTCACTGATAAACCGGAAAAAGACACCACCTCGGGTGAGGAGGGAGGATTGCTCGACCGCGCGATCGGTGAACGAGTCGTGCCCAAAGTTTTCTTCTCTAACACGTCGTACGAATACTGGGGACGCGCGGCTGCGTTGATTCACATTACTGCCGATGGCAAGCAGGACGCTTCCATCTCGGACGATGTCCGCATCTACCACTTTACCGGGCTACAACATTTTTCGGGCCCGTTTCCTCCGGCAAGGGGTAATGCCGACCTGCTCGGGCAACAGCCACAATCGCCGATTCCGGTGAATTACTTTTGGCGGTCCATGATCGCCAATATGGATGCCTGGGTACGCAGCAATACACTGCCTCCTCCGAGCAGTTATCCAAAGATTGCGGAGGGAACCCTCGTGCCGTTGCGAGAGTATGCGCTTCCCAACCTTCCCGGTGTTAATCGGCCACGCGAAGCGAACGCTGGTTATCGTCTCGACTTTGGCCCGAGGTGGCGGGAAGGGATTCTGAGCATTCAACCACCGAACGTCGGCCAGGCATATCCGGTGCTTGTACCTCAAGTCGATGACGATGGAAATGAGCGGGACGGCGTGCGTCTCCCGGAGATCACCGTTCCGCTGGCAACCTACACAGGCTGGAATCTCCGCGACACATCCATTGGCGCATCCGATCAACGCGTGTCCTTCGAAGGATCTTATCTTCCGTTTCCCCAAGACAGCGGCTGAGCGTCAGAAGACGGGCGATCCGCGCAAGTCCATCGCAGAACGGTATTCCAGCCGAGACGACTACCTACGTCGGTATTCCCTTGCGATCGACGATCTGATCAAGCAACGCTGGGTCCTGCCCGAAGATCGAGAAGCCTTACTTCATCGTGGCGAGCAAGAGTGGGAACAAGCGACGAAATAGGCCATCGGGAAGCAGTCAATCTCGTGGCAAACCAAAACCGATGTCATTCATCGACTCCCCAGACAGCCGGCCTCAGGGTGAACAGCATCCAGTAAGGCACGCGCGGATCTCTTCATTGTTTGTCCATGCCGAACGAGTTATAACCAAGAGGTACGAAGTGCTCGTCAGGCATATGCCTAAATGAAGAGACTTCCTCGAAACGTTCGCAGCCGTAAGGAAAAGCCGAGTGGGGCTTCGGGCAGCGAAGACCGGCGCCGGCCTCGGTTCTCCCGAGAGATTTCCGTGCTTTACGAAGACGAGGCCATGGTCGTTCTCGACAAACCAGCCGGACTTCTGGCTGTGCCGATTAAGGGCTCCCGTACTCCGTCCGCTTTGTCTCTGCTGGTCGCGCAACTCGAGCGGAAGAAACAACGGGCCCTGGTCGTGCATCGCATTGATCGTTTTGCCTCGGGCGCTCTGGTGTTTGCGAAAACCGGTTCGGATCGACATGCGCTGGTGCGACAGTTTCTCGCCCATACTCCGGTAAGGCGTTATCTTGCGGTAGTGCGCGGCCGTCTCGACGTTGAGACGGGGACACTAGTTCACTATTTTCGACGTGAAGGAATGTCTCAACAGATGCGCACTGCGAGGGATCCGCAAGGCAGCCCGTGCTGAACTTCGATTTTCCGTCGAACACCTTTTTGCAAATGCCTCGCTCGTCCGGGTTGAACTCGTGACAGGATTGCAGAATCAGATCCGAGCCCAATTTTCCGCGATGGGACACCCGATTATCGGGGACAGAAAATACCACCCGGCGGAAGCGTCGGAGCCGCTCATTGCTCGTGTTGCTCTTCATGCCGCGTATCTGCAGTTTGTACACCCTCGCTCGGGAGAAAGCGTAACAATCAACTGCAAACTGCCCCCCGATTTTCAGCATTTGGTTCAGGAGTTGTCGCGATCAGGCCGTGCGCAGCGGTGAGATGACGCCGTCCGTCAACTTCCGGCTTTTTCATCATTCGTCCAGAACACCGGGGCTGTTGTGTACAACAACCGCACTGGACCACCAAATATGTCGGCCGGCGCCACTCTGCTACCAATTGGATCGAACCACGGACGAATTTTCGGCCGCTCAGGAATTGTTGAGATCATCGAGGACCTGCTGGAGATGCCGGAGCGGAGAAATGAACCGCTTCCTATTTTCAGCATGGATGGCGACGAGGGACATCGCAACCCAGATGGCAAAGAAGGCAAGGACAGGCAGCGGATTCTCGGGAACGACTTCCCTTGACAAAGAGTGTAAAAGTAACCAGGGCAATGATCCCACAGCTAACGGGGACACCGATCCAGTCCATGCGCTTCTTGAACCGGAAAAAATCGGCTAGCCGCGTGTGTTCACTCTCCACTTTGTGGAAGAGATCTGGGACCTGCAGCCCCGGGCGCTCCCTGAGTGCCGAACAGTTTTCTTACCCTGCGCATGAAAGCGATAGTCAGTGGGACATAGAGGGCTACTCCTCCGAGGCAGAGGAGCATGGTCCGCATGTCGCCCCAGTGCCGGAAGAGCGTGTGCGTGAGAAACGAGTAGAGAATGATCTGATAGACAATCGCCGCCCAGACGAACTGGCTGACTGTCTTAAACTCTTTCCTGACTCGCGATGAGATGATCGACCTGAAGATCCTTTCCACCGAATGGAGCGCCGCCCTCTTCACTGGCTTTACCTTCCTTCCATACACTCACTATTTCATTGCTGAATGCCATAGTTCCTCCTCTGAACTATCGATATTTTTGTGTGAGGTAGTCTTTCAGCGCCCGCTTGATTCGCACCAGGCGAATATCTCACGTTTGTTTTGGTGAGACCGGTAATGGAGGCAATTTCGTCGTAGTTCTGCTCCTCCAGATGGAGCAGAATGATCGCCTTATCGATGTGGCTCAGCGCAGCAATGGCTTCATGCAACAGACGGACATCGTCTGCCGGCCCATGTGCTCGTCTGTGTGCGCAGGGCCGCCAATCGACTTAGTCAACTCTGCATTTTGAGGTACCCGAGTGCTCCGCCGAATGTGGGTGATGGCCGTGTTCAGCGCAACTTTGTACATCCAAGTGGAGAATTTTGATTCGCCTTGAACTGTAAGATACGACTTCCAGAGCTGATACATGATGTCCTGGAAGAGGTCTTCGCGCTCTGCGGTATCGTAGGGGAAATAGGTCTGGCAGACGCGGTGGACAATTCCGATGTTCTGATTCAGATCTACCAGGAACGACGTTTCCGTCTCTGCATGCATTCTGCCGTCCTTTTTCCGTCTATTGAATGAGTAGCTGGAGAGGGGAAAAAAACTACACATCTGGCGAGAATTTGGGTTGTTCCAGCCAGCGGGCCATGGTGATCTGCGGACTGACGCCCGTGACCTTGGGCCTATCTTAACTCTCGTATAGTGCTGGCCGGAAGGAAGCTAAACGGAGCGGTACTGTTTTCAATCGTCCTTCCTTTTTTGCTGGCAGGCGTGTCTCACGCTATCCAAATGCTTACGAATGATTTCTTAACCTTTCGTTATATTTCGATTGTGATGTACTATCTCCGGTGTCGCGCGCTAGTTGTCAATCTTCGCCGTTGCAGGAGCGCTCATGGACCGACGCAGCTTCTTGAAGTCCGCCACCGCCACAGGACTCACAGTGGGCTTGGCCAAGGCCACCGCCAATGCTTCCATTCCCGAACATAACTGGGACAAATACGATTGGGGATCGGGCCCTCCGGTTCCCGACCGGCTTTATCAGGGCCCGTTCCCACAGTATGGTCCCGTGTGCGGTTGTTCCCGACAGCGATGTCGTGATGGTCACGTCGCCATCCAGGGACATCGTCAGCAATTACGGCATGGGGCTTATTGTTTACGTCTCCGACGACACCGGTCCACTCCATGTCCCCGGTCAAACGCATGGAACAAACGCTCGAAGACCTGATCAAGCTACCTTTCGCGCAGAAGATCTACATTCGCCCCAACTGGCGCGATGTGCAGAAGCAACCTGGCCGCCTCGATTTCCCGGACTGGTGGAAGATCACGTTCGATCTTGCTCGCCGCTACGACAAGCGCATCGGTTTCCGAGTTCAGCTGGAGAATCCCGACGTTCCTGATCCGGGCATGCCGGATTTTCTCATCAACAAAGTCCCCTACGTAAAGCTCAAAGGTGAATGGAAGGGCAACCCCGCGGAAATGCGCTACCGGAAAGATAACCGCGTGCCGCGTTACGATCATCCGGCGTATCAGGCTGCGTTTCGCGAGTTGAATGGACTGCTTGCGGCCGAATTCAACGGGCATCCGCAGATCGAGTTCGTGGATACGATGATGTACGGTTTTTGGGGCGAAGGGCACACCTGGCCATACGAAGGCAATCCCTTCCCCAGCCAGTTGGTGGCGGAACAGACCTGGGCGACCATGTTCGAGACGCAACTGGATCACTGGACCAAAGTCCCGCTGGCCACGAACACGCAGCCCGACTTCAGCTCTGTCGGCAACTCCGACCTGCTCGATCGCACGGTGCGTACCGGCAACTGGCTGCGGACCGACACGATCTTCATCGAGAACACGCAGATCGAGGCGCTGAGCTACCGTCCGCCTTGGGTCGCAGCAATCTGTGAGGTTGGTTTCACGACTGGCGATCCGAAGGAACTTCGCATCGATGAAGACGGAATCACTTACAACGAGCAAATCATCTCCCACGCAGCCGACGTGGGCGTCAACTACTTGTCGGTGTGGAGCTGGCACAACCAGTCCGCCCGCAGCATCACGAGCTACTACGAGAAGTTCCCGGGGCCGATCGACGAGATGGCTCGCCAAATCGGCTACCGCATACGGCCGTCGTTTATCTGGGCTTTCGTTCGGGACGGAGTTAACGGTCTGGTGATCGGACTCGCCAACGACGGCATCACGGCTGTCCCGGGAGTGCTCCGCTTGACCGTGTTCAGTGAGGACAGCAAGACCCACGTCTCCGGTTGCATCGATGCTGGGTACCCGACGCCGACGGGAGTTCATCAAGCCATGTTGATGCTGCCCGCAGGGGCCCAATGGGAGGGTCTGAGGCTGAAAGCTGAGCTCGAGGTCAAGGGCATGCGCTACCCCGTGCGCTGGGCGTGCCGTCAGAAACTCAATTCGGATGGCTCATTGACGCTGCGTCACAATCACAATCCTCAGCAGCCACTGGTGTAGGCGCGCCAGTTTCGGCTGCTGCCAGGGACATAGGGAGCACTCGATGAAATTGGACGTAAATCGCCGTGAATTCTTGAGGATCGCCGCGGGCGCCGGCGCCGCGTTGGCCATGCCTACTCCGGGACACGCTACTCTCTCTTCCAAAATGATCGGCATCCAGGTGGGAGCGATTTCGTTTGTGGATGAGGGCACTGAGAAGGTTCTTGATGTGCTTCAGGAACGTGGCAGCGTGAATACTCTCTTTCTTGCAGTATTCACCTACGGTCGAGGTATCGCCGGAAGACAGATACCGGGTCAGCCCCTGCCTGATCACGGCAAACAGGAATACGACCTGAACTTTCACGGCGGGAACTTCGCCACCCCTCATTCCCAGTACTACAAGAACACAGTTCTCAAGGACACTCGTGCGCCTGATCATGGCGACCTGGACATCCTGGCCGAAGTGATCCCTGTCGCGAAGAAACGGGGCATGAAGGTCATCTGCTGGCTTGAGGACGTGTTCCGCACCGACTTGCCGAACATTCGAGAAAGTGCAGGAGCGGGATCTGTATGGGCGGAATGCCGAGACGCTGTGCGTCAACAATCCGGACTACCGAAATTTCCTGACCGGTCTGGTCGAGGACTATGCCCGTTCCTATGACGTCGACGGAATCATGTGGGGATCCGAACGGCAGGGTGCGCTTTCGGACAGCTTGGGAGCCACACACGACACGCCGCCTATCGATCCCGGCAACGTGACCTGCTTCTGCCAGTTTTGTCAGGCCAAAGCAAGAGAGCGCGGCATCAATGTGGATCGCGCCAGGCAAGGATTTCTAGAGTTGGAAAAATTCGTACGCTCGACCCGGAGCGGCAAACGTCCCGTGGATGGCTACTACGTGCAATTCTGGCGGCTTTTATTGCGGTATCCCGAACTGGCCGCTTGGGAAATGCTCTGGACTGACAGTCTTCGCGAAACCTACGCGGCGATCTACAAAACGGTTAAGACCGCTAAACCAACGGTGCCGGTGGGATGGCACATTTGGCACAACAACTCCTTCAATCCAATCTACCGCGCGGAACAGGACCTTCATGAACTCTCGACCTATTCGGATTTTATAAAGGTCGTTATGTACAACAACTGCGGCGGAGAGCGTATGGCACTGTACGCAGACAATATTGGATCCACACTTTTTGCAGATCTCTCAAAACAGAGTCTGATCGACTTTAATAGTGCGCTGATGGGATTCAAGGAGGGCAGCTACGATCAGATTCCTCACACGGGGCTTTCGGCTGATTACGTTTTCCGCGAGACGAAGCGTGCATTGGAGGGTGTTGCTGGCACGAAGACTCTGATTTGGCCGGGCATTGATATCGATATCCCGACCGAGCCCAATCACAGTAAATGCACACCGCAAAGCGTGAAAGAAGCAGTCCTGGCGGCGTTTCGTGCCGGGGCGCCAGGAGTGATTCTATCTCGCAAATATTCCGAGATGCGGCTCGCCGACCTCGGCGGCGCTGGAGAAGCGATTCGCGAGTTGAAGCTATCGAGTTGAGAGTAGTTCGTTAGAGCCATAGTCTTCGCTCTGGATGTCCGACCGTTGCGCGATTCGGGCCAGCGCCGGACTGCTGGGACATCGAACTGACCAGAGAAATATGAACGGCATGCAACTTCGAGGTAAGACGGCTCTTATTACGGGGAGCGCTAGCGGTATTGGCCGCGCTACGGCACTGTTGTTTGCTCGCGAGGGCGCGGCTGTAAGCATGGTGGACTTAAACGAGGAAGCGGGCCAGGAAGTGGCACTGGAAATATCTAACGCTGGCGGCCACGCGATGTTTGAACGCGCCAACGTGACTTGCGCTGCAGACTGCCGGCGCGTGGTGGAACGCAGCGTCCGCGAATTTGGGAACATTCATGTTCTGTTCAACAATGCAGGCATTATCAAACGAGCGTCGGTGGTCGAGATCAGTGAGTCGGATTGGGACGCGGTGATGGCGGTCAATGTAAAATCCGTCTTCCTAATGTGCCGCGAAGTTATCCCGATTATGACTCTCGCCCGAGGCGGTTCGATCATCAACACGGCTTCGGGATGGGGCCTGGCGGGTGGAGCGAAGGCCGCCGCTTATTGCGCCTCGAAAGGCGCGGTCGTACTGATGACCAAGGCCATGGCGATTGATCACGGGCGACAGAACATTCGCGTAAACTGCATCTGCCCCGGCGACACTGATACTGCAATGTTGCGAAGCGAGGCGCGGCAACTGGGCGAGTCGGAAGATCGATTTCTTTCTGAGTCGGCCAACCGCCCTCTGGGTCGCGTGGGCAAGCCGGAGGAGATTGCGCAAGCTGCGCTATATCTCGCCAGTGAGGCGTCGTCGTTTGTGACTGGCGTCGCTCTGGTGGTGGATGGCGGCGGGCTGGCGGGATCGGGATAAAAACCATGCGCTTGGAAAATAAAATCGCACTGATCACGGGCGGCACATCGGGGATTGGCGAAGCCACGGCAATTCTTTTTGCAAAAGAAGGCGCCAAAGTGGCGATTACAGGCCGCAACGAAAAGCGCGGGCGTGCTGTTACTGAGAGAATCATCAAGGACGGTGGCAAGGCCGTTTTTGTTCGCGCCGATGTGCGGAGCGCGGAAGAATGCAACCATGCGGTGAGTGAAACGCTGAGCGCATATAAAGGTCTGGATATATTGTTCAACAACGCCGGGGTCTTCTTTCCGCACACCGCCGTCGATTGCACGGAGGAAGAGTGGGACCTGCAGATGGATGTCAATCTAAAGGGTACTTTTCTGATGTCGAAGGCTGCATTGCCGCACATGATCGAGCAGCGAAAAGGAGTGATCATCAATAATAGTTCCGGCTGGGGCATTGCGGGCGGGGACGCGGCGGTCGCCTACTGCGCGTCGAAGGGCGGCGTTGTGCTGTTGACCAAGGCGATGGCCATCGACCACGGACGGGAGGGTATCCGCGTAAATTGTATCTGTCCCGGCGACGTCGACACGCCGATGCTTCCGGAAGACGCGCGAATGCGCGGCTTGAAGTGGGAGGATTATCTGGCCGGATGCGCCAACCGTCCGCTGGGACGCATCGGTACGACGGACGAGATCGCGAAGGGCGCGTTATTTCTCGCCTCGGCGGATTCTTCGTTCATGACGGGCGCCGCTCTGGTGGTGGATGGCGGCGGCATCGCAGACTGAAGCTGCACGAGCGGGGCTGAATTCAGACATTAGTTCAGTCCGACATGCCACAAACCAGCGAGACGCGAAACCGCACTTCCTCCCAACAGTGGTTTGCTACGCGCACAACAATCGCTGGTGGAAGGTGTGAACTCGCCTTCGCGTGGCCCTGCTGTGTACTCCCCCGGCCCCATCATGCTGGAACGCGGGAATGGATCGCGCGTGTGGGATGCCGATGGCAATGAATACGTTGACTTCATGATGTCCTTCGGGGCCCTCATCCAGGGGCATGCCCACCCCACGCTGGTGAAAACGGTGTCTAATGCAATGTCGGAGGGGTCGCACTTCGCTGCGGCAACTTCGGCGGAGGTCGAGGCAGCGGAGCGTTTTCGCCGCATGGTTCCGTCCGCCGAGGTTGTGCGCTTCACCAACAGTGGCAGCGAAGCGACCATGCTCGCATTGCGCCTGGCTCGCGCTCACACCGGCCGACGCAAATTCCTGAAGTTTGAAGGGCACTATCACGGTTGGTACGATCCTTTCCTCCTGAACGCGCACAGCCATCCTCTGGAGCAGTTGGGTCCGATCGAGAACCCGGCGCGCATCCCAGACTCCGAAGGCATTCCGGCTTCAACCTTCGACGATGTGGTGTTGTCGCCGTGGAACGACGTGGCCGCGCTGGAAGCGGTGCTGACGCGCCACGGTCACGAACTGGCCGCAGTGATCACCGAGCCGATCATGGCCAATATGGGCTGCATCCTTCCGCAAGACGGATACCTCGAGCGCATGCGCGAGCTTACGCACGATTGTGGCGCGTTGCTGATTCTGGACGAAGTTGTGACCGGCTTTCGCTACGCCCCCGGCGGCTGCCAGGAATACTACGGCATCGAGCCTGATCTCAGCACATTCGGCAAGGCTCTGGGCGCGGGATTTCCGGTCGGTGCCGTGACGGGACAGCGTTCCATTCTTGAGCGTATGGGTTGGGGCGAACACATGGTCCTGCACTATGGAACGTTTAATGGACATCGTCTGACCATGAAAGTGATTGCCGCAAATTTGGATATGTTGTCCTGCCGACAATACTTATCGACAGCTGCACAAGGTTGGCAATGCCGCCATTGCGGGACTACGGGAAGTATTTCGGCGGCGCGGCGTGAACGCTGTGGTACAAGGTTTCGGACCGATGTTCCAGATTTACTTCACGGAGCGCGACCACATTCGCGATTATCGCGACTACTGCAGGTACGCGGATACTGTACTTTATTCGCGTTTTGTGCACCTCCTGCTCGAACGCGGAATTTATATGACGCCTTCCAACGGTCTGCATTGGATTATTTCAACGGCGCACACGGAAGCTGATGTCGAGACGCTCGTGCAAGCCGCCGACCAGGTCTGCTCGAGACTATCGTGAAGGCCACTGTCTTTCTCGGCGGAGGACGCATTACGAGCGCGCTCGTGGCGGGATTGCGGCTTGCAGGACACGAGCGCCCCATCGTTGTCCATGACCGGCATACGAAGAAGCTGCAAGAACTCAGGCGACA
>CAWJDR010000010.1:0-55338 GCA_963841655.1 uncultured Acidobacteriota bacterium
GGTGTGTCTGCCAGTTCCACCACTTCCGCACTTCTGTAAACCACTTGCACGTAAGATTCAGTCTTTGCGGGGATACACGTAGCGTGGTCGCCTTAATGGTACCGTGTCCCGCGACGTCCTGCAACGTTAACGGAACCGGTTGTCGAGACTCGGCTGACGGTGCGTTGCCTTGCGAAAAACGCGGATACAACCCTCTGCCTGCGCCATTAATCTCAGCGGCGATTAGCTGAGGAGAGTCACGATGCCAGCAAAAAAGAAATCGAGTCGTCGGAGATATAGCAAGGGCGCGGGCAAGACCGTAGCCAGCGCCATGCGTCGCAAAAAGAAAGGGACATTACGCTCCGGCCGGGGCGGCAAGGGCGGCAAAGTGAAGAGCAGGAAGCAGGCAATTGCCATCGGGCTCTCAGAGGCCCGTAAGAAAGGCGCACGAGTTCCGAAACAGAAGGCCGCCTAATCCACGTCGGGGACGAAATAAAGCCTGACGAGTATGAAGGCAGAGTGGAAGAGATCCAAACTCGCGCCGCCATCATTCAGACCTATTACGCTGATTTTCAATCTCCGTTGGTTCCAGTCGCGGCCGCAGACGAGCCGTAGCGGGTCGCCCCAGCAGTGAAATCGCTGACCTTGTGTTTGACATCGGCCGCCTTATCGCGCAGGGCGGCACGTGCCTCCTCGCCGGACACTGGCGCGAACAAGATTCCAAGACCCACTCCGATACCGACGCCCCCGAGAAAACTGGCGGTCGACGCTAACCAATCGCTGCGGCCCTGCAGCGCGTTACGGGCATCGCGGAGCCGATCCGTCGTGTCCTCGTACTTGTGTTTCATGACGTCTTTCACGTCATCGGAGCGTTCCTTCAGTTGCTCGTTGACGGCGTCCCACATCTTTGGGTCGGTAACGAGCAGGCCACACTTCATTGCAAATCTCAACCATTGTTTCGCCTTCGATTCTCGTCCGAGCGCTCGCATAAAAATCTCCTCTCTGAGACCTGATTTACCTATAGAAGCGAAGTGTTTTCCCCGCCATCGGTCGACCCGTGTAGTGACATTGAAAAATCCATGTACTGCTATTCATACGGAGGCATTTCTGCCGAAAATCCTAAGCCGTCCTCCAGCAGTCAAGCAGTCCTTCTGTCCACTGCCGAAGGCGCGACAGCCCGCTAGAATGGCCCGCAAGATTACTTCTGCGGCTGCTGGTTTGATTTCTTCTTCTTCCCAAATAGTCCCATCAGTTGATCCACAGGGTTTTGTTGCTGTGGCTGCTGTTGCCCCTGCGGCGACGCGGAATTCTGAGCGGGAGTTTTGGGGCCTCCCAGAAGATTCTGTAGCGCTCCGGTGAGCGAGGATGGGTTCTCAAGATTCGGAACTAGTCCCTTGAGCTTCATCTGAGCAATCTGCTGAACGTCGGGTGCGAATCTGGGACTGGAGAACGTACCTGTGACCAGAGCCGGAATGACGAGTTCTCCCTGGTTGTTGGCGAGGGCGGTTTGCATGTAGCCCCCAACGGTGTTCCCTCCCACTTTCTGGCTAGTCGCTTGCGAAAGTACGGCCGTCACATGCAGGTTTAAGGTGTTGTCCACCAGATTCGCAGTTCCGACCGCGCCCACGTTCCCGAGATCGAGCTTGGCCTGTAAGTCGTTCGTTTGGGCAATCCCGTTTTTTACCTGAACATGCCCGGTCATTTTAGAAATATTAGTGACGCCGGACCCCGATTGAGCCATGTTCGACCCTAGGAACCCTGCGATTGAAGCAAGCTCGTGATTCACATCTGCGCCGGAATACTTCACATCGTTGAAGTCGAGGTTCATGGTCCCGTTGAGCGCTCGCATGACCTCGGCTGAGGTGATCGACTTAATGGGCCCCGATGCGTGCATATCGAGGTTCATCGTGCCCGCGCCGTTGATCTTCTCCAGCGAAGTCACTCCGTAGGCCTTCGCCATGGCAAGGATTGCGGGAAGTTGTGCATTCGGCGCGCGGACGGTGGCATCCACTACGGGCGTCGGGGAAGCATAGTTTCGCACGGCAAATTGGGCGTTCAAGGTGGTCCCGCCTGAAGTCACAGTGAACGGATTGGATTGAATGTCGGACGGCGTCAGCTTCAGGTTCACCGATGAAACCTGCACGGGCTGCGCAATATCCTTTCCACTCATCTGAATGTTGCTTCCTGCTATGGTCCCATTGAGAGCCGGTTTATCAGCGGGCCCGCGAGCCTGGATATCAGCGTTCAGATTACCCGTCACATTTGTGCCTTGCGACAACGCCATGCCCGACGCCGCGGCCAGTTTTGCCGCTTCTGCAATGGAGATATTGTTGGCCTTCACCTTCAGATCGAGCTGCGCTGGGGTGGATTTCGAGTTCACCGTGCCAGCCATCTGCAGCGGGGTCGACCCGAGCTTCAAAAGGAAATTTCGAAGCGTCAGCAGGTCCGCCGATAGGTCGTTGGTCAAGTCGTACTGCGCCGTGATGGGATATCCGAGTTCCATTCCTCGCACTTTAGCGTTTTGAATACTCATTTCGCCTTGCGCCGTGAGCTTGCCAGATTCGTTGTTAATCTTCGTTTTTCCGGTCAGTGTTCCGTCTGTCCCGTTCAGGGCCGGTGAATTCAGAAACTTCGCTAGGTCGTTGATGCCTACCTGCTTCAATTCCAAGGTGCCTCGGAAGGGGGTAGTCGCGGGCTGGCCCTCCACGATTGGACCGCCTTCGCCCTGCAGCCTCGCCTCTTGCGTCCCGGGCCCGGCCATGTGGGCCGCGGCATCGATTGTGAAGGGCTTGTTGGGCGAGAAATTCTTTAGGGTGATATCAATATGGTCGTAGACGGAAGGCGCTTTGCTCTGCTGCTGATCGAGCACAGAAATTTGTCCATCCCTGATTGTTAATTCACCCAGGGAGAGCTGTTGCGTGGGTGCGGAACCAGGTGGTGAATTCTGTCCCGGTTGGACTCGCGGATGTGGTTTTGCGCCCGACGTACGCGGTTCCCCCCACGGCACCTGTGCGGATTGAGAGTTATCAGTGGGGTGACCCAGCGACGCGAAGTTCCATATTCCCGCCCGGTTCTTGATCAGAGTGACGCTTGGTCGCTGCAAGGCCAGAGAGTTGATCTCCACCTGCTTCTGTAGCAGTGGCAACAACCTCACCGAGACATCTAGTTCCTGAGCTTTCACAAACGGTGCGTCCGGATTGAAACCGGCATCGTCCGCGATCGCAGGATTTTGGACGCTGAGACTGGGCGGGAAGATCTTGAGATGCATGTCGCCAAGGGTTACAGATCTTCCCAGGCGTTGTTGAAGCTGAGCCTGGATGGTTCCGCGATACTGGTTGACGTCGAAGGTTGCGGCAAAGATGAACAAGGCTCCGACAACGACCACAACAAAGACGCCGACGATGATAGCGAGTTTACGCATGAACCCCTCTCGTGGTCCCAATGAGGGCGGATTCCTCATTTGTGATGACAATAGACGGGCCGATGTTTGGCCACATAAACAGCTGAGGGAAAAAGAACTAGCCCACTGGCATCCTTCGAAAGCGGTTGCGCTACTGCAACTTGATCTAGGCGGCTTTTCGGCCCGGAGCCTTCGCCTCGATATGGCCGTGTTCCGCGGCGGCGTGCTCAATGGTTGCATTGATCTGGCCTCCGACGAGGAACGCCAGGCCGGTAACATAAAACCAGAGCATCAGAATAATGACAGCTCCCAACGATCCGTACGTCTTGCTGTAGGTGTTAAAGAAATGTAGGTAGGCGCGCAGGCCAGCAGACGCCGCTGCCCAAAGCGAAACACCCACTACGGATCCGGGCGTTATCCAGTACCAATGTTGCTCTTCGACGTCCGGGGCAAAGTAGTAGATCGCTGCAAACGCAAAAATCACGAATGCGAGTGTCAGAGCCCATTGCAGAATCTTCACCGTAACCAAGGTGATGGTAATCAATCCCACCGCTTGACCAATCGATTCCAAGAGATGTGCACCGGTAAGCACAAGGAGTAGGGCTGCAACGATCAGCAGCGACATCGCGATTGTCAGGCCGAGGGATATCAGGTGAACTCTAACCCAGGAGCGGGTTTCGCGCACTCCGTAGGCTGCATTCAGGGTGGACATTAATTGGATCATTCCACCGGAGGCTACGACGAGCGCAAACAGTAATCCAAAAGTGAGCTTGCCGCCGGCCGCATTCTGCGTAACTTCGTTCAATGTCTTGACGAGCAATTGGAAAGCCGAGGGTGGGAGTGCCAACTGAACGTAGAGGAATAGGTCATTGGTCAATTTGCTGCCCTGGGAGGCAAGCGCCCCGAGCAAAGCCACCAAAAATACAAGCATCGGAAATACGGCCAGCAGGAAATTGTAGGCGAGTTCGTATGCTCGATTGAGCAAGTCGTTCTGATCGATTCCGCTCCAGACTCGTCGTGCCAGCTCTCGCCACGTCAATCCGCCTAAAGCCCAAATTGACGAGATCTGTTCCTCGGTCTTGAGCAAGGAGGAAGTCATGCGACACCGGGGGACGAGAGGTTTGATTTACGGCAATACCTCTCATCTCGAGACGAAGCGTTCTGCTACGTTGCGATGCTCGCCCTCGGGCGGCGGTTGGACAAGTTCGCGCTCGTGCGACGGCGCGACGAGCGTAATCTAGGCGACTTCACGTAGGTGATGCTGTTCGCGGAAGAAAAACTCAGGCGCGGCTATGTTTGTAATCCAACCATCGTGATCGGTTTGTCGGTCGCCCCGGGGAGCCGCACTGTTCCCCGTTATGTCTCGAGTCTTTCCTACTTAGGCAGCTTTTGAGTGGTCGCAAAGACGCTGGTAGTACTCACGCCCTCTTTGGTACCCGCGCGTGTAGGGCTCTTCCAGCTCTACGCCGGGATTTTGGCGCTGCAGTTCTTCCACGTTATTGGCCATCTCGGCGGACACTTGATCAAATTCCCTACATCGCATTTTGGCGTGAAGGGCATCTTCGAATCCAAGCCGGTAGAACTTCTCATCTTTCTGAAAGTCTCTGCCAGAGGTGGAGTAGTAGTGTTCGCGCTCCGCGCTTCGCAATCCGATCCACCATTCGTGCCGGGCGGCATCAATGGTTTCTGCTCCCTCCGATCTCAACAGGTCGCGAAGAGTCTCAGCGTGTTTTGCATTTTCTGCTATGGCAATCACAACCGAACGCCCCTTGCGTAGAGCGTCTTCGTAGACAAAAATCTCGTCCTCTGGAAGTCCGCGAGTTGTGGAATTCTCCAGGGAATCGCCCAATGAAGCGCCGACCGTAGCACCAGCGGCACCCAAGACAGCTGCGCCCAGCAAGCCGAGAGCGGTCACCGGCCCCACCCCGGGTATGACCGCAGCCATCAGCAAGCTCCCTCCCGTGAATCCTCCAGCCCCGCCAACGACCGCGCCGATTGCCTTGCCAATGCCGGGTTGTTCGGCCGTATCAACCGGGACGTCCTCCACGTCGGTCGTTCCGCTACCGGGAGCCAGGAGGGTGATTTTGTCAGCGGCAAGACCGTTGGAACGTAAACTTTCGACAGCTCGCCGAGCATCAGCCTGGACGCGAAAAACCCCAGTCACAGCTTGCACTCTGCACCTGCTTTCTTAGATGTGAGAAGGTTTCACGGACGCGAACTCGTACGACAACCTCTCGATTGTGAAACGCAAGCCTGCCTTTACGCCATACTTGGAATACCCGAGGGGAGTTCCTTATGTGGACGTGCGGCCATTGAGGACAGCCACTCCTCAAAAATTGCACCTGAAAGAGGTGCGCTGAACCTCAGTGCTGGACACAGCGAGCAGAGATGCCTGATCGACGTCCCCGGGGTGTGCAACAGATTCCCACGGGGCTGTGAGTCTCGAATTACAGTGTTCACCTTACTACTCGACAGGAGCTCCTCACATCTACCAAAGAGAGCGGGAAGCATTCGCCAATTTCGGATTGCTTGGAGGTAAACATGAGAGTATTCGAACTTGCAGGCGCAGCAACTCTGTTTCTGCTGCTCGGAAATTCCGTTCCTGCCCACACCCAGGAACAGGAGGAACACGCCAAGCCACAACATCAGGAGGAACCCAAGCCTGCTGCTCCAACGCGGCCCCAGGAGGCGAAGCCGTCTCAACGGGAGATGCCGAGACCACGAGCAGGGAAGAGAGGAGCGCACCCCGCAGCAGGAACAGAAACAGGAACACGACCAGACCAAACACGCGCAAGACGAAGCGAAAAAGGCACAGGAACAGGATAGAAAGGTCCAGCAAGAGCAAGGCCGAAGGGCCCAAGAAGATCAGGCCAGGCATGGGCAGCGTCGCGAGGAACCCGAGCCGCGCACCGGCCGCTGCTGGAAACCGTGGGGGCCGAGTTCCAGAGGAGCAGTTCCGAGCGCACTTCGGCCGCCAGCACACATTTGTCATCAACCGTCCGGTCATCATCGATAACCGGCCGCGCTTCCAGTACTCGGGCTATTGGTTCGAGATCGTCGATGTGTGGCCAGCGGAGTGGGCCTATACCGATGAGTGCTACATCGACTACGTCGACGACGGCTATTACCTGTTCAACCCCTACCACCCGGGGTTTCGCTTGGCCGTTGTTGTCGTCATGTGATTAGTCGTGACGTGCGGACGCTCTTCGATGTGCAGCCATCGAAGGGCGTATTCCCGCAGCTTCAAAACTTCCACCTTTTCGCCTGCGTCCAATCATGAGAGAATACTCTGCAACAAAACTAACCATGTCATATAATGCCTCTACTAAAACGCTTTACTTAAATGTAGAAGCTGGCAGGTTTCCTCGTGAAAATGCAACTTCTTCGCCGAATCGTGCTGGCGGTGGTACTGACCGCCGGAATCGTCACCGCACAGACTCCGGACGTCGTTGTCGTGGATGCGTCCGCCCCATCCCATCCCTTTCCACATTTCTGGGAGCAGATGTTCGGGTCGGGACGCGCGGTGCTGACACTGCGTGAAAGCTATCTCCGGGATATGCGGGAAGTGAAGCAGATCACTGATTTCCGCTACGTACGTTTCCACGCTGTTTTCCACGATGAATTTGGAATCTACGACGAGGACAGCCAGGGGACCCCGGTCTACAACTTCTCCTACCTCGACCAGAGTTATGACGGGCTTCTCGCCAACGGCGTTCGTCCCTTTGTCGAATTGAGTTTCATGCCGAAGAAGCTTGCTGCCAAGGACATCCTCCATGCCTTCTGGTATAAGCAGAACGTTTCTCCGCCCAAGGACTATGCGAAGTGGGATGATCTGATCACACAGTTCGCGAAGCATCTCATCGAGCGTTACGGGATTGACGAAGTCAGCCAGTGGTATTTCGAGGTGTGGAACGAACCGAATCTTGACTTTTGGGCAGGCGAGCCGAAGCAGGCAACATATTGGGAACTGTACGATCACACCGCCCGCGCCCTCAAGGCAGCGAATTCACGCGTGCGAGTCGGTGGGCCTTCGACGGCTCAGGCTGCCTGGGCGGACGCCTTCATTCAGCACTGCTCCGAGAATCACGTTCCAGTAGATTTCGTTTCGTCTCACGTGTACGGCAACGACAAGTCGGAAGACATTTTCGGGACTCACGAAGACATTCCACGAGATCGCATGGTGTGCCGCGCGATCAAGAAAGTCCACGATCAGATTGCAAGTTCCGTGATGCCCACTCTGCCCCTGATCTGGAGTGAGTTCAATGCCAGCTACAAGAATGAACCGGAAGTGACGGACGCGGCCTACATGGGGCCGTGGCTCGCGGATACTCTTCGCCAATGCGACGGTTTGACGGAAATGATGTCCTACTGGACGTTCTCGGATGTGTTCGAAGAGCAAGGTGTGGTGAAGACGCCCTTTTACGGTGGTTTCGGCCTCATCGCGGCAGGGGGAATTCCGAAGCCCGCATTCAATACTTTTAAACTGCTGCACGAACTCGGGGATCAGAGGATCGACCTGAACTCCGATTCCGCTCTCCTGACGCGCAAGAAAAATGGTTCGCTGGTGCTCGCTCTCTGGAACTACGCTCCTCCGGAAAAGGAAGGAGCCGCGAAGAGCGTCACCGTGAGGTTCAAAGGAGTACGCGCGAAGAAAGCATTGATTTCGAACGTCGATCCCAAACATGGTGACGTGCACTCTGTCTACGAGAAGATGGGGTCACCACGGTATCCGACGCAGGCACAGATCCGTGAGTTGAGAAAGGCTGCGGAACTAGGCTCGCCTGAAACGCGCGATCTTCACGGCGGCGAACTGACCGTATCATTGCCCTCCTACGGGTTGGCATTAATCACCCTGAAGTAAAGTGGCACTGTCCGTGACTTGAGATGGAAGTTTCGCGGACCAACCCAGAGTGTAAGCGTTTACAGAAATTGCTCCATGATAGATAATTCACCGTCCTAGCGCTTCCTACGCACGAGGCGAAATCATGAATCGGCGCAACTTCCTTAAGAACACAGGCACGTTCATTGCGGGTGCAACTATCGCTCGGGCTGGCTTGCGCGCCAGCGAAGCCCAGTCGAATAGCACAGAGGGTCGGTTGGTCTTACCCATGAATCGGAACTGGCGCTACAGCCGAAGTGTGGCGGAAGGTTCACACGCGCGCGACTTTGACGATTCCGGCTATGAGCGCGTCGTAATTCCTCACACCAACATCAAGCTGCCCTGGCACAGCTTTGACGAGAAGAGTTACGAGTTCGTCTCAAGCTATCGGCGGCATTTCAAGCTACCGCCCGAGGCCCGGGGCCGCCACGTGTTCGTCGACTTCGAGGGGGCGATGACTTCCTCGACCGTATACATCAACGGCACGCGGCTGGGGGAATATAAAGGCGGATATACGCCATTTTCGTTTGACCTTACCCCGCACCTCGATTTCGGTGGCGACAATGTGCTGGTCGTCGACCTTGATTCCAGCGAGCGCGCAGACATCCCCCCGTTTGGCTATGAGATTGACTATCTGACGTTTGGGGGAATCTATCGCGAAGTATGGTTGCGGATCGTTCCGTCCACCTTCATTGAGAATATCTTTGCGCGGCCGAAGGACGTAGCCTCGGCCCATCCGAGCCTTGAAGTCGACTGCCATCTGGCTCACTTGGAGTCCGGACGCGAATCGTTGGTACTCGATGTGACGCTTCTTGAAGGCAGTCGCGTTGTGGCCAACGCGACGCAAGCAGTTGCCGCCAGCTCCGCGGTTGGCTCCGATCCGGTAGCGACAACGGTTCGCTTGGGAAACCTCAACGGAATCAAGTTGTGGGACCTGGTCAGTCCGAATTTGTACACCGTTCGAGTGCGGCTGCTGCGGGGAAAACAGGCGGTCGACGAGGATTCCCGGCGCATCGGTTTCCGCGAAGCCCAATTTACCGATCACGGATTCGAACTGAACGGCAAGGTCATCAAGCTGCGCGGACTCGATCGCCATCAGACATTTCCCTTCGTCGGGCAGGCGATGCCGGGCCGCCCGCAACGGCGCGACGCGCACATTCTTCGCCACAAGCTTAAAACCAATATCGTTCGGACCTCTCACTACCCGCAATCAAGGCACTTTCTCGATGCCTGCGACGAGATTGGGCTGCTCGTTCTGGAAGAAATTCCGGGCTGGCAGCACATCGGGGATGAAGCGTGGAAACAGATTTCGATCGACAATGTGGGACGCATGATTCGGCGCGACTGGAATCATCCCTCCGTTATTCTTTGGGGCGTTCGCATCAACGAATCCAAAGACGATCATGACTTCTACATACGTACCAATGCGCTAGCACACAAATTGGACCCCACTCGTCCCACCGGTGGCATTCGCTACTTCCAGGAGTCTGAGTTCCTGGAAGATGTCTTCACCATGAACGATTTCGGTTTTCCGTTGAAGCCACCCAACCATCCGAAATATCTGAATACCGAGTTCGTGGGCCACACTTATCCGACCAAGACCATCGATCAGGTGGAACGTCTTACGGAACATACGATGCGGCACGCGCGCATTCACGACCAACTGGCCTCCAACCCGCAATACGCAGGCGGAATCGGATGGTGCGCTTTTGACTACAACACGCACGGCGATTTCGGTTCGGGTGATCGCATTTGTTATCACGGCGTCACCGACATCTTCCGCGAGCCAAAGCCGGCGGCTGGCTTCTACAAATCACAATGCGATCCGGCGGAAGAAATCGTGCTTGAACCGGCATTCCATTGGGCGCGTGGCGACGCTTCCGTAGGATTCTCCAAGGCCGTGGTCTGTTCCAACTGCGATCACGTCAAGCTCTATATCGGCGATCAGTTGGTCGCGGAAGCGGATCCCGACAGAAAGGAATTCGCACACCTTCGTTACGCGCCATTCGTGATCGAGTTGAAAGAGCTGTTTCACAAGTGGGGCGACTTGCGACTCGAGGGCTACCTTCAGGGCAAACTGGTGATCACACGGAAATATTCGGGGAAGGGCGTCGATACGAAGTTTGCACTTCTGCCGGATGACACCACCTTGCTCGCTGATGGAGCTGACACCACGCGGGTGGTGCTGCGTGTAACCGACGAGTTTGACGCCATTCGCCCGTTTGCCAACGATGCCATTCAATTTGAAATCGATGGTCCCGCGGAAATTATCGGTGACAATCCTTTCGCCCTGGTTGGGGGCACGGGGGCCGTTTGGATTCGGGCGAAGGAGCAAGCTGGGACGGTCCGGCTCACGGCTACTCATCCGCAGCTAGGAAAGCAGCAGGTTGACTTGACTATCGAGGCAGCCGCTCCCGAAGTCGTCTAAACCAGTCCGCAGCTCCGTTGTGCACAGGCATTAAGCCAGATTCAAGCTCGGCGCTTCTGAGAACGAGGTGCACTCATGCCATCGATTGGCAGACGTCAATTCTTGAGTGGGATGGTTACAACGCTCGGTGCTGCGGGCCTGCGGTATCCGATCTGGGCACTGGCCAATGCAAGTAGTTCTGCCTCGCCGAGCCCGCTTCTTCTGGGAGTTGACTACTACCCCGACCAGACACCCGAGACCTTGTGGGACGAAGATGCGCGCATGATAGAAGAGTTCGGATTTACCAATGTGCGCATTGCGGAGTTTGCCTGGGCGCTCATGGAGCCGACAGAAGGGAAGTTTGATTTTGCCTGGCTGGTGCGCTCGGTCCAAGCGCTCCGCAAACACAACATCGCTGTCATTCTCGGCACACCATCGGCGGCGCCTCCGCCCTGGTTGACGGCCAAATACCCGGAAATCGTGGAAGTGAACGCGCAGGGCGCACCGTTACACGCGGGTGGCCGGCGTTTTACGTGTCCCACGAACAAGACCTATCGTCGGCTTTCGCTCGCGATCGCCAGCCAGATGGCTCGCGTCTTTGCAGACACGCCGGGAGTGATCGGCTGGCAAATCGACAACGAGCTCACGCTCGGGTCGTCGGCGCGCTGCTATTGCAGCCACTGCCAGAGCGGGTTTCAGGAATGGCTTCGCTCCAAGTACGGGAGTCTCGACAATCTGAACCGCATCTGGGGTACGGTGTTCTGGAGCCAGACTTACACCGATTTCAGCCAGATCCCCGTGCCCTTGCCGTCAGGTGGAGACCCGAATCCCGGCTTGGCTCTGGACTACAACCGTTATCAGTCCTACGCCAACGCCTCTTTCTTGGAAGAACAACTGGCAGTATTGCGCAAGACGTGTCCTCGGCACTTTGTAACCACAAACAACGTTGGGCTTCCGCTCGAAGTAATTGATCTGCGCAGTCTTTACGAGAAACTTGATTTTGTTGCTTTCGACAACTATCCGGGATTCTTTGAGATGCTGCTGCATGAGCAAACAAAATCGAGTTCTGTTTCCTGGGACTACATCTACTCTGCCACGGCTCTGGGACACGACTTTGCGCGCAGTCTCCATGGCAAACCTTTCATGATCATGGAGGAGCAGTCGGGTAAGGCGGGCCAGCGCACCTTCTCGCCGCAGCCTCAGAAGGGACAATTGCGAATGTGGACCTATCAGGCCGTCGCTCACGGGGCCATGGGAGTGAACTACTTTCGCTGGGACACTGCCACGTTCGGAGCAGAGGAGTATTGGCACGGCATTCTGAACCATGATCGATCGAAGAGTCCCGGCTTCGACGAGATCAAGCAGACTGTGAAGGAACTCAAGGCGCTGGGGTCAGAGGTCTTGACCGCCGGCTATCCGGCGGAGACTGCCCTGATTTTTGATTACGACTGCGACTGGGCGCTCCAGATTCAGCCCGGCCACTCGGCGCTCAGCTACGTTACGCAGATCACGTCATGGTATGGCGCGATTGCGTCGAACCATTCGGGAATCGACGTTATCGCTCCGGGTGCCGATCTCGCGGCTTATAAGATTGTGTTCGCACCGGTGGTCTACGTGCTTTCTGAAGCGCAGGCAGCCAGGATCAGGAGCTTTGTGCAGAATGGCGGTGTGTTTGTCACTAATTTTCGGCTGGGTGCGAAGAACGAGAGCAGCCAAATGGCCCGTACACCTCTCCCCGGACTTCTGCGCGACGTTATGGGAGTCACCGTTGAAGACTACGTGCCAATTTACTCGGCGAAACAGGGAATCAAGTTCTCATCTGCACTTGCGGGGACCGACGGGGAGTGTGGCATATGGGCCGATATCCTCCAACCCGCTACAGCAGAGGTGCTCGGCACCTACACCTCGGGCGCCCACGCAGGCCGAGCCGCCGTCACGATGAACAGTTTCGGCAAAGGTAAGGCAGTCTATATCGGAGCGGATCTAGATCCAGCGAGCCTGACTCGAGTGTTGCGCAGCTTTGCCGCGTCCGCAGGAATCAAGCAAGTGCTGGACGTGCCGGCTGGCGTCGAGGTTACGGCTCGCAGTTCCGGCGGCAAGCAGTGGATCTTTCTTCTGAACCATACCAATACTGTACGAACTGTGACCATTCCCGGCCAATACACTGATCTGCTTACGGCAGAATCGCAGACCGCATCGGTAAGTCTCGGCGCTTACGGGGTTCGTGTGTTGCAGACCAGCTAGCCTCATCTCGGTAGCAGACGCTTTCGTCTGGCAAACCGGAAATCCAACTGGTAGCATCCCTTCCCATGCTCAAACTACTCGCTGTGATGCTGTGCGTGCTCGTGGGAATGGCCGCTGCTGAACTCCCTAGCAAGAAGTATCTGAATTTGGCTGCCATCAAGACGATGGTCGCGGCCGCGGAAGCAGAAGCTCAGAAACTGCATGTCGAGGTGACCATTTGCATTGTCGACGAGAGCGGCAACTTGCTGTTCCTGGAGAAAGCCGACAGTGCATCCCTCAACACCATTCAGTTTGCGCAGAAGAAGGCGCGTCATGCCGCGTTTTACCGAAGTCCTTCAAGGGAGGGCGCGGAAGCCTTGAAAAAGGGCAATGTAGATGTTCTCTCGTTCCCGGACTTCTTTCCAAACCAGGGCGGCCTGCCGATTCAGATTGACGGCCAGACCGTAGGCGCTATTGCAGCAAGCGGAGCAAAGTCTGAGATTGACGAAGCGATCGCACAAGCAGCCATTGACGCTTTGCTAAAGAAGTAAGAGTTGTAAGCCTATTTTCATTTTGGCTTAACGAGCCCGCTGCCTTCTTGAATTGTGAGAATTTGGTTGGCCTTCACCCGCGCAAAGCGCTCGATTTTCTGGGTAGTCGGCCACTTCACTTCGATGAGATCGATGGTCGCAGCCTTACCCACGCCGAAATGAAGCCGCAGGTCACTCTGCGACATCACGCTGGAGGCACTGTGAACCTCGTCCATCTGCGTATGTTTCGCGGTGACGACGCGTACGCGTGCTCCGATAGCGGTGCGATTGCATTTCGTCCCGATCAGCTTGAGCTTGATCCAATTCTGCTTGTTACCGCCGTCATTGCGTAACAGGGACGGGACGTCATTCAAGTTCAAAATCAGCGCATCAACATCGCCGTCGTTATCGTAGTCCCCAAATGCGGCACCCCGACTCGAGAAGCGCTCGCTGATACCCGGACCCATTTCCGCGGAAACATCCCTGAATCGGCCCTCCCCTAAATTCTTGTAGACCAGGCGAGGATTCTTGAAGGTCTGGCCGATGTCATGGCCCTCGATCTCGGGATAGACGTGTCCGTTGACCTGCATAATGTCGGGCCAGCCATCATTGTCGTAGTCGAGAAACGCGCAACCCCAGGCCACGTACCGGTTATTGATTCCAATGCCGGAGGCGAACGTGACATCGGTGAAAGTTCCGTCTCCGTTGTTGTGATAGAGATTGCAGGTGTCGTCGGCAAAGTTCGTTTTGAAGATGTCGAACCAGCCGTCGCAATCGTAGTCGGCGACTGCCACTCCCATGCCCGCCTGCTCGTGGCCATTGTCGCTGTAAGCACACCCGGCAGCTACAGCAATGTCGGTGAAAGTCCCGTCGTGATTGTTGTGAAACAGCATGCTCGGCTGCGAATCGACGGCCACGTAAATGTCCGGCCAACCGTCGTTGTCGAAGTCGTAGGATACGGCGGTGATCGAGTAGTGAGGACCGGGCTTCAGAATTCCCGACTTTTCGGAGACGTCGGTAAACGTTCCATCACCGTTGTTGCGATAAAGAACATTGGTATCGCCCGTCAGGCCGCGGGGCCCACACATTACGGGAATGCCTTTCCACTGGCAAAGAGCGTTGTCACCCGCCGCGGCGGCTTTCACCGGATCGAGCTTGATGTAGTTGCATACGAACAGATCGAGGTTGCCGTCACGATCGTAGTCAAGCCACGTACAGCCGGCTCCCCAGCGAACCTGCTCGTCGTAGACACCAGCCTTGCGCGTGACATCGGTGAACGTGCCGTCACCGTTGTTATGAAACAGGATATTGTGTCCCCAGAAGCAGCAGAACAGGTCATCCCAGCCATCGTTGTCGTAGTCGCCCACGCAGACGCCGGTTTGCCAGCCGGTGCGCGCCAGACCGGATTTTTCCGTGACGTCGGAGAAGCTGCCGTCGCGGTTGTTCTTGTACAAGTGTGAAGTGGGAGCTCTTCCGGGTGGCCAGTCCGCGTTGAGGCGGGTACCGTTGGTGAGATAGATGTCCAGCCACCCGTCGTTGTCGTAGTCGAAGAACGCCAAGCCGCTGCCCTTCGCTTCGATGATCGACTTCTTGCGTTCTGTTCCTCCCCAGACGTTCGGCGTGGTGAGGCCCGCGTCGTGAGCAACGTCGACGAACACAACCGGAGAGTGCGGTGACGACTTTGTGGCTGCCTGAAGACTCGTAGGACAACTCCACTTCCAAAGAGGGGTGGTGAGCGCCTCAAGGAGTGAACTGCCGAGAGCAATCAAGGAGGAGCCGAGAAACCGACGTCGTGGAAGATTCATGGGCTATCGGCACATTCTGGAACAGTCCATCCTTGTCAAAGGGTCCGGTCCGCGATTGAAAGTGCCAGTTGCAGCAACTGCTGGCGAGCCGCCGTCGGCATCGGTTCAGTCGCCGACGAGGAGCTTGCCGGAGCCTTCGCCAAAGCGTCTTCGATCCGATTCACATCCAGCCCGCCGGCAGCGTTGCTCCCCCTGAAGCGGTTCAGCACTTCGCGCGCCTTTTCGATTTGACCGGTCTGATAATAAAACACTCCGAGAGTGGAATAGCTTCCCGACCATTCCGGTAGCAGGTCCACGGCGCGCTCCAGATGCTGAGCTGCCTCTCCGGTTCTTCCTTCCAGCACTGAGACAATTCCTAGTCCCCAGTGGATTTTTCCGGATCCCGGAATACGAGCGAGGCCTTTCTGCAAGGTTTCGCCGGCACCTGCCACATCATTCTCGCGAAGCTGCACCAGCGTCAGCGAAAGGTAATACTGGTCGTTGTCTGGGTTCCGTCCAATTGCGCTGCGGAAGATCTCTGCAGCCCGCGCAGCCTCACCCATGTGCGCATGGATGTCGCCGAGCAATGCTAAGAGCGCATCGTCCTGCCGGCCCTGTGCTGTTACTTGTTGGATCGTGTTCAGTGCCTCCGGGTAGAGGCCCTTCCGGAAGTACGCGTCAGCCAAATCAAATTTCACATCATCGGAATCGGGATTGGCGTGCAGCGCTGTCAGAAAATGGTGAATCGCGTCATCGTACAACCGATAACGGGCAAGTAACACGCCGATCCCCGTTTGCGTGCGATAGTCCCCTGAACTGAGCTGGTCCAGTTGTGCCACTGCCTTGCGCGCTTCATCGGGTTTGCCAAGTTTGAGGTAGGTTTCGGCAAGCAGGTAGAGATCCTGAGGTTGATCCGGATGCTTCTGAAGTTGCTCGTTCAACTCCGTCAGGTCCATCTGCGTTTTGGCCTGCGTAGGAAGATCGGAACGATTGCTCAGGTAGTCGAAAAGATGCTGATAGGGATAGGGCCCCGGGGAAGCGTTCTTGGAGAGCGTTTGAAACACGTTGAGATCGCGCTGTGCAGCCTCCGTCTGGTGAAGATTTCTCTCCACCATGGCCAGCTTGTAGTACCCCGCGGCGGGCTCACGGCTCACTTTGACGTATCTGCGGAGCAGAACTGCCGCCTCAGCAAATTGTTTTTTTGCGATTCGGAGATTCGCCAATTCCAGCAAAGCTTCGGAGAGGTTCGGATTGGAGCGCAGTGCCTCCTGGAAAAGTTTCTCGGCAGCTGCGTAGTTTCCTTGACGCTCCTCAATGTAACCAATATTGAAAAGACACGAGGCATCACGCCGGTCGTGTTTTAGCCCCGCCTCAAAGTATTTTCGCGCTTCTTCAAAGCGCCCCAGATGTCGATATGAGAGCCCCATGAATGCGTACGAGCGCGCCGACGGATCCAATTCGATCAGCTTCTTGAACTCATCAATCGCTTTCTCTGCCCGCCCTGCCATGAAATAGCTTTCGCCCAGCGCGGCACGGAGATCGGCTCGCCGGGGAGCGATTTTCACGCCAGACTCCAGCAGCGGAATCGCGTCCTCAAAATAGTTCTGTGACATGCTGACGCGCGCGAGAAGAAAGATGATATCGGCGTTTTCCGGGGCAAGTTTGTGCGCGCGTGCTAGCAGGTCAAGGGCATCGACTGGCCTGCTTTGTTCGGATGCAACCTGCGCCATTAAGTAGAGGATGTCGGGTGAGTCGGGCTTGAGTTTTAGGGCCCGATTCGAGGACTGGCTCCGCCTTCGAATCCTCTCCGTTTCGAAGATAGGATTGCGCGAGGTTGTACAGAATCTCGAGAGTTTCCGGCTGCAACGCGTTCGCTCTTTCCAGTTCGAGTTCCGCAGGCCGATATTGCTTCTCGGAGGCCAACAAAACTCCCAGCGTGAAATGCAGGCGGACGTCATTTTTGTGTTGCGATGACAGTTCGGTGGCAGTCTTCAAACCTTCCGCTGTCCGGCCGGCCCTCAGATAAGCGCGAGTCAGATTGAATTGTGTTTCCATGTTCGGCGGGCGTACACGCTGAAAGTGGGGGATGGCCTCTGTAGCGGACCCCTTGGCCATCAGCAGCAACCCAAGGTTGTAATTCCCATCACGATTCGCGGGGTCGAGAAGCAATACTCTGCGCAATTCCTTCTCAGCCAGATCAGGTTTTTCCTGGATCACGTACAACTTGGCGAGATTGTTGTGAGTCTTGGTGGAGTTCGGATTGAGCTTCAACGCACGCTGAAACGCGTCCAGTCCAGTTCCATAATCCTTTTGATTGGTGCAGACAATCCCCAGGAGATTCAAACCTTCTACACTCGAGGGATTCAGCTTGAGTTGTTCCTCAATCTTTTCCTTAGCCTGATCGAGGAGCCCCTGCGCAAGAAGGGACTCCGCCTCCTGGAATGCTGATTGGGTAGCGACTGATGAACTCTTGTGGGCCTTACTCGTCGTAGGGGGCTGCTGGGGTGTCGCATATCCCCCGCAGAGAACCAGCAGCAGAACAAGTACGGAGACTCCGCGAAGCCCAGGTTCGCTCTCTTTGGATAGATGAATTGAGGCCCCGATGCCCATCTCGCACTATACCTGCGACCGCATTTCAAATCTCAGAGATCGAAGGGTCACTGTAGCATCCCGAGCGCCTGCTGAGCCAATTTGTGCTGGGGTTGCAGACGCAAAAGAGCCTGCAGAACTTCTCTCGCCTTCGCCTGGTTCTTCATGACCACGTAGAGGCGAGCGAGATTGAGATAGGCCTGGTCGAAGTTGGGGGCCACTTGAATGCAAGTCTGAAATTTCTCCTCGGCCTCGGGATAACGTTGGTCGCGAACAAAAATCACTCCTAGATTGTTGAGGGCGTCGGGATATTCGGGCCGCAAAACAACGGCCTTTTCTAAGTACTGTACTGCGATGTCGAACTGTTCCTGGCGAGCGTAGAGCATTCCGAGGCTGTAGGCGGCTTCTGGATCGGCTGGCGTAATTTCCAGCGCACGGCTCAGCAGAGTCTTGGCCTCCTGAACATTCCCTTCTCGTCGGTAGAGGTTGCCAAGATTCAAAAGCGCAACGGTGTAGTCCGGACGCTGCTGCAGCGAATGTCGAAAGTTGCGGATCGCATCATCCGTCTGACCCTCCTGGGCGGCAATCAGCCCGAGATTGTTCCATGCTTCCGGATACTCTGGCCGCAAGTCCACAGCGCGCTGCAGATTTCGGCGGGCATCCTGAAGTGCATTGTTTCGAAGATAGAGCGTGCCCAGATTGTAGTGGGCTTCCGCATCGTTCGGCTTGTTTGCGATGACCTGCTTGAATGATGCTGTTGCCTGATCCAGATACCCGCGTTGAAACATCGCCACGCCATACGTAAAGTCGTTTCGCCGAAATTCACCCAGGTGCAGAGTTCCTCCAAAGGGTAGTCCTCTGCGAACACGATCGGCTGGCGTCCGAGGAACTGTCTTTACATCTTCGGTGACCTGCCTGGGATGGACGCGTTCCTGGTAGACCTTGACGATCATGCCGGCGTCGTCAATCAGGAACGATGTTGGAATCCCAAGATTCCTTCGCCGGTCAAACAGGTACCGATAGATGAGGTTGTAGATCCCAACTGTCTCCGGCGTAGCTAGCAAGATAGGGAAGGGAATTTGCTCTTTCTCAAGGAAAGACTGCATATTCCGGACGTCACGAGGATCGTCGACATTCAGGCCAACGACGCGCAGGTTGGATGGAAACGCAGACTGCTGGTCCCGAAACAGCCGCACCTGATCGATGGACGCTGCAGAGTTCGTTGCCCAAAAGTTGAGAACAACAAAGCCCCCTCGGTAGGTTTGGAGTTCGTGCATCTCGCCCCTGAGATCGGGCAAGGAAAAGTCCGGAGCGCTTAGGGGTTCGAGAAGCCATGTTTCAACCGCGGATGGAAGGGGCGTCAACTTCGGACTATCGCCCGTTTGTGCATACGATGCTGGCGGTATTGCAAAGGGTGTTGCCCGAAAATCCTGCGCACCTTCCTGAATTTCGATTCTGTGGTTTGCAGGCAAGCGGTCGAACGTCTGGGTCAGACCACCAGGCCAACGAATTGTCGCAGACGCTGCTTCAGCGTTTTTCCCCAAGCCAAAGAAAAGCTCCTTGCTGTGCTGCGACAAAAATCCCGAGCCGGCCTGAAGGTATTTCGTCTGGCGAAGCGCTCCCGCGGATATGGTTACCGCAGTCCCAATCGCGTCGCGATTGCTCTTTTGTCCACGCAAGCGAAAGGCGATCGAGTGCCCGATATCTTTCATGGAATTGTGCAGGATTCGCAGCTGGGGTGCATTGCGGTTCTTGAGAATGAGTTCCTGGCGGCCGTCGTGATCCAGATCGGCCAGCACAAACGCGCGGCCGTCCTCCGGGAAATCCAATCCGGTGGCACCCGAGGCTTCCGTAAATGTCCCGTCGTGGTTATTGAGGTAGAAGACATTCCTCTCGTAGCCGCTCCAGGAGTGATCCGAGCGAATCAGTTCATTGATAGCGTTCCACCCTCGTTCATAGTCCGCCGATGAAGTGGCGCTCGCAGGTGACTTGGCCACGACTTGCCGCCAGAAAAAGCTCGCTAGATCCTGCCGGTCGGGACCAGAAATATACCCGTTCGCCACGTAGAGGTCCGGATAGCCATCATGATCGAAGTCGCAGACGTCAGATGACCAAGCCCAGCGCCCCATGCCAGCGCCGGCAGACTCGCTCACGTTCTGAAACTTCGCATCACCCAGATTTCGATATAAGGAATTGCCACCTGCATGCTGCCGGTAGAAACTCCGGATGTTTTCCGGATCTTTTTCGTGAAAGGTGGGTTGATCGGAAATGCGCAAACCTGCCGACGACCACATGTTCGCAACGTAGATGTCTTGTTTCCCGTCGTTGTCAAAATCGAACCAGCACGCACTCATTCCTGCGCCGGCATCGTTGACGTGTGCATCGGCGGAAACCGCGTTGAAAGTTCCGTCGCCGTTGTTGCGATACAAATTGCTCCGACCGAAGTCGTTGGCCACGTAAAGGTCCTGGCGCCCATTCGATTGAAAAGCCCCCCAGGCACACGCAAAGCTGTAACGATCGTTCTCGACGTGCAAACCGGCTGCTTCGGTCCGATCTTGGAACGTGCCATCGCCTTCATTGTGAAACAGGAAGTTAGGCGGGCCGTTACGCGCGTCGAAATAAGGGGCTGGGTAGTGGTACTGGTCCAGGCCGAGGTAGTAGCTGTAGAGACAAAAGTAAACGTCGAGATGTCCGTCGCTGTCGTAGTCGGCAACGGCGGCATGGGTGAATGTCCCTTGGGGCGAAGTCACAAACTTGAAGGCGTCGCGTTTAAGGACAAACCTTCCTTCCCCCTGGTTCACGAAGAGCAGCGGACCGCTCGCACATACCACCAGAAGGTCCTGCAATCCCTTGTTCTCGAAATCTGCAAAGAGCGCGCATGCAGTGGCGTCCAGCACATCGACACCTGATTTTTCGGTCACGTCCTCGAAGGTTCCGTCCCCACGATTGCGATAGAGCCGATTCGGCAGTCCAGAGGGTTGACAGATGTAGAGATCGTCCAGGCCGTCATTGTCGACATCTCCGGCTGCGAGTCCGTTGTTTCCGTAGACCTCGATGCCGCATGCTCCGTCCAGAACGGTGCGCCAGTGGTCCACTCCGTGGAGCATCTGGTTTCTGTACGATTCAGTCCGGCCGAGAGCGTGTTGAGTAATGTCGACAAAAATGGGACCACGCGCGCGGCTGAGGGTTTCCTCACTTGCTTCCCAACGGAGAGCTTGCCATCCGCGTCCTTCCTTGAACGACCATTGCGTCCGCCAAAGGCCAACGCGTTCTTCGCGTCCCGCATCGCTGCGCGTACCGACCAAGTCATAGCGAATGTCGACGCGGAATCTTCCTTGGGTGCCCGGCATTTCCTTCAGACCAACGATCAAGAACTCAGCCGTCTCGATGTGCGAAATGCCCGCGAGATAGCTCTTCATGTCCTCAAGGAATCGGTCGCGTCCAGAAATTGCCCGGGCGGAAAACTGTCTTCGCAGGACCTCAATGTCACCTCCTGTGCGCAGGAGAACCTCGTGCGTGGGGATAAGGGGAGTCGCTTCCACGGAGGGATCGATGCACTGGGCGAGCAGCGGAAGAGCGGGTGGCGAAGTCTTGAGGCCCTGACTCCATGCGTCAAGAGCGCGGGCAATTTCAAACGCGTGCTTTTCTGTGATGAACTCGTCCGACCCTGGAGCGACCAAGCGAAGAACGTCATCGAGCGGTGACTTTACAGGATAGCGCGGTGCCACGCGAGTATCGGCGGACGGGAGAGCAATTGTCTGGAGATTCTGTCGCGGTCCTAGGCGGCCAAGCCCAGCGTAAAGGGGCGCAGGTAGAAAAAGCGCAGGAGCCCACCCCATGGTCTTCAGGAAGGTCCGACGGGAAGGGATGTGGTTCTCGTCTTGGTGACGCGCCATCCTCTAAGCACCCTCGTAGTGATGGCCCACGGTGGGCATGTTAGCACCGAGACTGGCCCATCCAAAAGTTGCGCTATCCGGCGATCATCGATCGGCACCCCGTATGAGATGGTTTACATTCCATCCCCGCGGGAGGTCGCATACATCGGGAGTCGCCTAGAAATCGGCAACTGTGTAAATCGCTTGCGCAATGGTTTCTTGGGCTCTGAAGCATGTGCAAGTCATAGGAAACGCTTGGGTCGCAAAGAAACTGCGTCGACAGGTCCGTAATGCAAAAGCATTAGTTTTATTCTTGACAATCTCTCAAGACCTGTTTTAACGTGACCACCGGCATCCAAATGTATACGTTTACATTACCTGCCTCGATTTAGCAGCCGCCGTCCAACTGTGGGGTTAGGGAAACTCTGAGGAGGATTTAGGTCATGAACCGACCCGTTTCGGCGCGGACTCTGTCGTTCGCGATCGCAGCCGCCGTAGTGCTGTTAAGCGCGAGTCTCCTCCAAGCCCAAGTCGACACCGGAAGCATCACGGGCGTCGTCACCGATGCCTCAGGCGCCGTAGTGAACGGGGCCAACGTAAAGCTGACCAACGAAGGCACGAACGCCGAGCTGACGACGACGGCAGGGAGCGGTGGCGAGTATAAGTTCTCTCCCGTCAGGATTGGGAACTACACGCTGACGGCTTCGTTCCAGGGATTCCAGACCACCACACAGCACCATGTGACAGTGAACGTCAGCTCGAATGTGGTCGTCAATTTCGCCTTAAAGCCGGGCCAGGTGACGGAGACGGTTGAGGTGACTTCGACCACCCCGCAACTTCAGACGCAGGACGCGTCGGTCGGCCAAGTGATGGACACGCGCAACGTCAACAACCTGCCTTTGAATGGCCGAAATTTCACTTTCCTGGCCCAGTTGAGCGCCGGCGTGAATACACCGCAGGCCGACACACGCGGAAACGCGGCGTCGGGGGCATTTGCTGCGAATGGGAACCGACCGGCGCAGAACAACTACATGCTCGACGGAATCGACAACAATTCCGACACGGTCGATTTCCTGAACGGTACAAACTTCGTAGTTCTTCCTCCGGTCGATGCGATTCAGGAGTTTAAAGTCCAGACAACAAACTTCAGCGCGGAGTACGGCCGGTCCGGGGCGGCTGTTCTGAATGCCACTATTAAGTCGGGCACGAACAGCTTTCACGGAACCGCCTGGGAGTTCTTCCGCAACGACAAACTGGATTCGGCGGACTATTTCGAGCGCACCATTGACCAAACCGCCGGTACCAATACAACCCATAAGGGTGAGCTTCGCCAGAACCAGTACGGATTCTCCATCGGCGGGCCGGTTTTGATCCCGCACCTGTTTGACGGCCGCAACAAGGTCTTCTTCTTCGGCGACTACGAAGGATTCAAGCGGCGATTGGGAGTGCCACACACGGGCGGTGTGCCTACCGCTCAGGAGCGAAGCAGCGGCTACACCAACTTCCAGGAACTACTGCAGACGGGAACTCAGACTGACGCCTTGGGTAGGACGATGCCGTTCGGGACGATTCTGGATCCGGCCACTACTCGCAATGCAGGATCCGGTGTCGTTCGTGATCCCTTCACGACTACCCCTGCATGCATGGGAGCTGGGGCGGGTTTTACCTACTCCTTGGCAACTTGCCCTGACCTGAACATCCTTCCGGCGGATAGGCTGGATCCCAACGCTATCGCTCTGCTGAACCTCTATCCAGCGCCGACCGGGGGGGGGATTTCATCCAACTATGCTGTTTCGCCCAAGCTCAAGGAAGACCGCCAATCTTTTGACACGCGTTTGGATGTAAATTTCAGCTCTAAAGACCAAACATTCTTTCGCTTCAGCCTGGTCGACGATCCGCAATTGATCCCGGGAATTTTTGGCGGTGTTGCCGATGGCGGCGGTTTCCAGGAAGGCAATCAGACTGCGCTTGGCCAGCAGAGCGCGCTCGCATGGACCCATGTCTTCAATCCCAACACGATTAACGTTGCACGCGCAGGACTGAACTATCTGCACACCACACGTGTTTCTCCAGAGGCAAACAACCTCACCGATCTTCCCGGACAATTCGGGATTCAGGGCATTCCTCAGGACCACGAAAATGGGGGACTTCCCGCCTTCGGCATTCAGGGGCTGCAGACGCTAGGCAGCAATGCCTTTTTGCCTTCCGACGAAGTCAGTTCGACGATCCAATTCACCGATGACTTCACCAAAATTTACGGGAAGCACACTTTCAAGATGGGTTTCGAGTATCAGCATGTAAAGTTTTCCACACTGCAGCCGCCGTGGTCGCGCGGGCAGTTTAATTTTGACGGTGTGTTTACCAATCCTCCAGGCGCGAGCCCCTCAGCGAACAACACGGGCATTGCACAATTCCTGCTGAGTCCGAAACTTCGACGTTGGCGGCCCGGATTACGTGGGAGGTCCCGGTTGCCAGAATGCCGCCAATTGCTATTATGCGTCCAATATTTCGCTGACCGATAACGGAAAGAACTATTACGGCACCTACGTCCAGGATGACTGGAAGGTCACTCCCAAGCTCACCATCAATCTTGGCCTGCGCTGGGATTTCTTCGGACTGGTCTATGAACACCATTCCAACCAGGCGAACTTTGTGCCGAGTGGGCCTCCCACGGGTGCGCCGATGTACATCATCCCGCAGGGACCGAACGCGAACAACTTGTCCTCCGATCCTGTCACGGGCTTCACCAGTTTGCTTGCAAAAGACGGGATTGCCCTTGCGATCACCAACAAATACGGCAAAGGATTGGGCAATTCGCAAAAGACCAATTTTGCTCCACGTTTTGGGTTTGCTTATCAAGTTAGTCCCAAACTGGTGGCTCGGGGTGGATTTGGCCTTTTCTACAATGGGTTTGAAAACCGAGGATTCTCTCCTAACTTGGGTGAGAATTATCCATTCCAGTTCAATTTCCAATTCGCGACGAGAGATGACAATACTCCGATAACTTTTAGCGGGTGCACGACACCAGGTCCAGGAGGGAGCCCGAATGGAAATGCGACGCTCGAGACCGGGTTCTCCTGCACACCGCTGAGTCCCCTCCTGGTTAACGCCAGTGGCTTGGCTTTGCGCGGAATTCAGTTCGACTATCACACTCCCTACACCATGGGTGGCAATTTCACAGTGCAATACCAGATGACCCCGTCCCTTTCGATCCAGACGGGTTACGTTACATCCCTCGGTCGACACCTTGAGGTGTTCCCGAACTCCAACAACCCAACCCAAATTCTACCCGCTGGTGCGCCGCAGCCGATCCCATTTGCAGACTTTGGAAAGGGAGGAAGCTATGCGACCACGGACGGGAGCAGCTTCTATCATGGACTGCAGACGACCGTGGAAAAAAGGTTTGGTGCTGGCCTGAATTTCCTCGGTACCTACACCTGGTCGAAGACGATGTCTGATTCCCAAGACTTGCTGAACGGGTTCTCTGGAAACGGTTACCGGGCGCCCTCTGTGCCCGGCTTTGGCATTCACCGTGATTACTCGCTCGCGAATTTCGATGTTCGACACGTATTCCACTTCAGCGGCGGCTACGAACTTCCCTTCGGCAAAGGGAGGCGCTACTTGGCGCAACCCAGCGGGATTTCCAATGCAGTTGTCGGCGGCTGGGCCATCGTGTGGAGCACAACGCTGCAGGGCGGTCAGCCGATGAAGCTCGACTGTCCCAAGAGCACGACTTCAGGGACCAATTGCAACGCTATCCTGGTTCCTGGGCAAGATCCCACTCCAGGCTTGCGGACGGCCGCAAATGGAAACCCAGTCTGGTTAAATGCCGCGGCGTTTAACCAGCCTTGCGTTCTGGGAGCCACTGGACCCATCCCTGATTCACCGCCGGGTTGTGTGCCGTTAACGGGTTTTGATGTTTTGGGAGGACCTCGCCGCACCACGGTTTCGGGGCCCGGGTTCCGTCGATTGGACTTGTCGTTCTTTAAAGACTTCAACCTTAGCGAACGATTCCGACTGCAGTTCCGGTCGGAGTTCTTCAACATCTTCAACCATCCGAACTTCAACCAGCCCAACTTTGGTGGAAACGGTGTCGTAGCCATCGGAGGATCGGGCAACTATACCAATCCGGCTTTTGGTCAAATCGGATCAACTCGCGATGCACCTTATGATCCACGACAGATCCAGTTCGCTTTAAAGTTGTACTTCTAAGTTGCAAAGAGAGACCCGCAAAGAAGGCGCTTCACGTAGAGCGCCTTCCTTTTTTTGATCGATCCGAAATTGCGAGCCAACGCCGGCGATCGGCGCGGTGCTAACATACGAGGCTGTGAGTACAAGACACTGGGCGATGTGTTCTTTCTTGGCGACGCTCCTGGTGTACATGCTCCTAGGCACGGCGGTCGCCCAACAAGCGCAGCAAGCAGACCGGGAATTTCAGTCTGCGGCAGCTCAATACGAGGCTGGCCATTACCGGGAAGCAATCATCCAACTGGAGAAGCTTCTGCCGCAAGTGCCGGAAAGCTTCGAGGTTCACGAACTGCTGGGTCTCGCTTATTCCGCGCAGTCTCAAGACGCTCAAGCCAACAAGTATTTGCAAAAGGCTGTCCTTCTGAACTCGACTTCTGTGCCCGCCCGAACCAACCTGGCAACGAATTTGGTGCGTCTCGGAAAGCTTGAATCAGCCGAAAGAGAATTTCGAAAAGCGGTCGAACTCGAGCCTGGGAATTTCGACACCAACCACAATCTTGCTGAGCTTTATGTTCGCTCCGGGAAGGTAGCTGAGGCCGTGCCTCTACTCGAAAAGGCGCAGCAGATCGATCCTTCTTCCTACGACAATGGATACGATCTGTCACTCGCGTACCTGATGACCGGAAAGATTGCCGATGCGCGGCAGCTCATTCAGGACCTTCTGAAACGCAAAGACACTGCCGAATTGCACAATCTTCTTGGCGAAGTGGAAGAGAAGGATGGAAAGTTTGTCGAGGCCGCTAACCAGTACGAACTCGCGGCTCACAAGGATCCGAGCGAGAGCAATCTGTTCGACTGGGGAAGTGAACTGCTCTTGCACCGCACGTTAGATCCGGCAGTCGAAGTGTTTCAACATGCGAGCGAACGCTATCCCAAATCGCCCCGCTTGATGATCGGCCTGGGAATGGCTCTATACTCGCGCGGCAACTATGACGAAGCGGTGAAAGCACTGCTAAGAGGAGCGGATCTGAGCCCCTCCGACACGCGCTGCTACTATTTCCTCTCCAAGGCCTACGATAGCTCGCCCAGCCAGGCGAAGGAGGTCATCCAGCGCTTTCGTCGTTTTGCGGAGCTACAACCCAAAAATGCCCGCGCTTCTTACTACTACGCAATGAGCCTGTGGAAGGGGCGGCGAACGCAGGATCCAAACCTCGATCTGCACAAAATCGAATCATTGTTGAGGACCTCCATCGCGCTGGACGCGAACATCGCCGAGGCACACCTGCAGTTGGGCAACCTGCTGTCGGATCAAAATAAGTATGCTGAGGCCATTCCAGAGTACGTGCGCGCCCGGGAACTGAACCCCGACCTGGCTGACGTCTACTATCGGCTGGGCCAGGCCTACGTACGCACCGGCGATAAACAGCACGGACAGGAGCAACTCCAGATCTACCAGAAAATTCGTGAGCAACACCTGGCAGACCTGGACAAGCAGCGGGCGGAGATTCGCCAGTTTGTCTATGCCGAGAAAGAAGGGGCGTCCACCAGGTAGTAGAAAGAACCTGAGTTTGATCTTGACCTGAGCCAACAACGCGTCGTACGGTCAACGCGCAACGTCCAATCTGCCATGACGTCGGTACCTCCACCCTCGATTGCAAGCGGCCTGAGCCGGCGATCCACCCGGGAAGCTTGTTCTCCTCAAGAACTGAGTCGCCAGTTCGCCCGCACCCGCCGCGATTTCTTGCGTACTTCCGCTGGCTTGGCTTTGGGAAGCACGTTGTTTGGCACGCGGGCGTTCGCTGGCGGCCTTGGTAAAGGGAGAAAAGTAGTCGTTATCACCTTTGGCGGCGGGGCCCGCGACCAGGAGACTTTCGCGCCGGAAGGTCAAGAGAATATTCCGCACCTGATGCGCGAGCTCATCCCGCAGTCAGCCTTTTTCAGTCAGGTCGTAAATCGTGGAATTTTAGGTCACTATGTCGCTACCGCCAGCCTGGCCACCGGTGTGTATGAGACGATCAACAACTTTGCCTCGCTGCCTCCAGAACACCCCACGGTGTTCGAATACTTTCGCAAGGATTTGAAGCGTCCATCAGCCGATGCATGGGTGGTTGCCCCCAGCAATGGTTTTAACCGGATTGGAGAGAGTAGCCACCGTTCCTATGGCCCTGGTCTGGGAGCGGGGGTAATCCTGCCGAAGCACCTCTTGACGGCCGCAATCTCCGGTGGCCGCAGCGACTACGCACACCTGCTGCGCGACAACTATGAAACGCCTCTATACGCGCCCGAGCTTGGTGGCAGCGAGTTTGAATTGATGCAACTGGAGAGAATACTGAAGCTTTCCGTCGACGACTTCAAGACGCACGCGAGAACGCTCTCCAGTCCGGATGAGCTATCCGTGTACATCGTGCGCCAGTTGATGAAGCAGGTGGCGCCCAGCCTGCTTTGGATCACCATGCACGACATCGACGTCGCCCATGCGGGCGCGTACTCGTTATACATCGAAGGAATTCGCCGTACCGACCGCTTGTGCGCAGAAGTATGGAAGACAATTCAGAGCGAACCGGAATACGCCGGCAAGACGACTCTTTTCATTCTTCCTGACTTCGGCCGTGACTCCGACGATGATTCCGGAGGCAATGGATTTCAGCACCATCGAACGGGGGACGCGCTTTCGCGGACGACCTGGATGATGGCGCTGGGCGCTGGTGTACGTGAAGGAATAGTTTTCGACCGCGCGACGGAGTCCACGGATTTGGTGCCAACCATCGGTTCCATGCTGGATTTCTCCGCGTCGCTCGCGCAAGGCAAGCCGATCCACGAACTTTTGTAGTTGATTATGCTTCCACGGGATCTAAAACCGGAGCAGTTCGAGCGGTATCCCACCGAAGCCAAGAAGCTTGTGCGGAATCACGTCGGCACGCTGCAACGACTACCCCTTAGTTTTGTGCCGAGCCTTCTGCGAGAGGTGATTGACTACGATTTCAAGTTTCCGGCAGAGCGCACAGCTGTGGAAAAGGAACTTGCGAATCTCAGTTCACTTTCCGCCGAGCAAACACAGGCGTGGTTTCACGCATTCGCCGAGATCGAACTCTCGCCCAAGCTCGAACGTTTTGATTGGGTAAACGCGCCAGCTCAGTTTGTTGAACAACTATCCGCTCACCTTTGGACGACGCACCAGCTTGATCGTTTTCGACAAGCGGCGACTGAGTACGCGGATCGACTCCATGCTGCAGTGCCGGCCGAAGCGCCCCCTGTGCCGCGGCTGGGAATTGCAGTGATCGGACAAGGCGTAACCGAGACGGACGAACCGCTGTTTCGCAAACTTCGTCCCCATGGCGCGCATTTCAGGCGCGTGAAGCCGGAAGACGGCCTCAAGATCCTGCTCGATTCGGTTGCCGCCCGAGCGAAAGCGCATCCACTCCCTTACGGTCATTGGTATGTGGACGGTGGGGAAGCGGCCGCCCACGACCGCGCTATCGCGTGCATCTCCTATGGAACGTTGGAACCGGTGCGCAACGCTGTACTACGCAAAATGCGGTCAGAAGTGGACAAGCCCGGTATGGGGCCGGAGACGCTGCGAACTCTGCTAGCGCAAGCGACTCCCGCCGAGCTTGGGCTACGATCCGCAAAGGATCCTGTCTTGGATCGGTTTCAGGTGAAGCTGTTAACAGAGGGTTCCGGGACGCAGATTTTTAGCACAACCTTTGCCCAGTGGACCGCGCGCGAAGCTCTGCGGCGAGCTCAGCCCCTCACCTTGCTGGTGCGCTTCGCCCCGAGACAGCGGCAGAAGCCCATGAACGAGCTTCTGACTGAAAGCAGTGATCGTCCGGAACTCGATCCAGTCGGCTCTTTGATTGACGCGGACATGGGTGCCTACTACAACTGGATCAACCAGCAAAGACTGCCCGGCGCCGACCAGTCTTCCTTTCTGGCCTGGTTCGAAAACCACGGCGAAGCACTCGCGATTGGCCCGTCGATGCCTCGCGGAACGGAGTCCACTTCAGTCGCTGATCTGCGGGAATTGCTCTCCTGGATGACCTGAGTTTTTCCAGTTCACCTTATAATCAAGCGTAGCCAGCGACGAAGTCCGCCCCAGGATATCGTCTTCCATCACTTATGATCTCCATCGTTTCGGGCCTTCCGCGTTCCGGCACATCATTAATGATGCAGATGCTGGCTGCTGGCGGAATGCCAGTTCTCGCCGATGGTGAACGCCAAGCAGATGTCGATAATCCCAAAGGCTATCTGGAGTGGGAGCGAGTCAAGCAAATCCCCAAAGAACCGGGTTGTATCGCGGAAGCGGAAGGCATGGTCGTCAAGGTCATCTCAGAACTTCTGTTGTCACTCCCTGCAGAACACGAATATCGAATCATATTCATGCAGCGTCCACTGGCAGAGGTAGTCGCATCCCAGGAACAGATGCTGCGGAACCGCGGGAACGCCGACTCCACAGGGAGCCGCTTTGAGGTTGTGAAGGCGTTTCAGGATCATTTGTTCGAAGTCAATGCCTGGCTTAATGGAAAACCTAACTTGAGAGTGCTGCGCGTCCACTACCACCGCGTGCTGGCCGAGCCCAGGCAGATCTCGACTCAGGTGGCTGAATTCCTCGCGGCCACACTAAATATCGAAGCCATGGTTCGTCAGGTGGACCAGTCTCTGTACCGGCAACGTGCAAAACCCGTCCGGTAGCCTATTGCCCGGCTTTTTTCCGCTCGGATTCAGCTTCCTTGCCTCGTCCGAGATGCTCGTAGCTTTCTGCCAGCAGCAGGTGCGCCGCACGGAATTTGGGTAGTCGCGAGCTCGCCAGTTCCAAGTGTATCGCAGCCGTCTTGAAGTCCCCGGTCTTCAAAAGGCTGGTTCCCATCTCGTAGTGGGCCCATGGAGAATTCGGCTGCAGCTCGATCGCTTTATGAAGATGCTCGATGGCCTGCGCGTACTGCCGCTTTCGAGAAAAGGCAACTCCGAGCCCGTATCGCGCCAGATACGTATTTGTTGCTGCCAGTGGTTGAAGTAAAGCAAGCGCCCTTTCGAGTTTGCCTTCCGATAGATTTTGTAGTGCCTTCAGAGTTTCATTCGCCTGCGCTATTGTGTTCTTTGGATCTACTCCAACAGGAGCCGCGCTCGTTGTGGCCGAATTCTTCTCAAGGCCCACATACCCGAGAGACGCTAACTTTTGCACCTCGCTCGATGAAAGCGCGCTTGTCGTCAGTTTGCCAGCCTGGTTGCCGAAATGGCTGTCGAAAGCCTCTAGTTGTGAGGCTATGGTAGCAAGTGTGGCTTTTGAGGCTGCGGCAAGATTCCGTGTCGCTCCTGGGTCTGCCGACAAGTCATACAACTCGGGTCCAGGTGCCCTAATATAAAGATATTTTCCTACTCGCCACGACTCGAGCGCACTCCATCCGAAAGCCTGCTGGGGAAAGTCGCTACGCGCATACACGGGTTGATCCGTGTCGGGATTTGTTTTGACGATACGGAGCAGCGACTGACCCTGCATTTGAGAGGGAACTGGCACGCCAGCAGCTTCTAGCACGGTGGGGGCCACATCCAGCAGGCGCACCCTTCCTTTGACGTGCTTTCCCGCTAACTGGCCTTGTGGCAACTTCAGTAACAGCGGAACCCGTATCGTTTCGTCATACAAGAAAACTCCGTGGGCGTCCTCGCCATGTCCACCCAGGCTTTCCCCGTGATCGGCAGCAACCACTATAATCGAATCCTCAAATTGTTTCCGAGACCGGAGCTCTGCTATCAACTTCCCAAGGACAGCGTCGGCAGCCGCGATCCCTCGATCGTAGGAACCTCCAGGCGGAACCTGCGGGTCACCGACGTGAATCCACAAAAAGATCGGGCCTTGCCCAGGCGCGTTCAACCACTCGACAGCACGCGCGAGGACTTGTGCTCCTTTGTGCTCAAGGACCGGCTGTGAAAAATCAAAGCCAGCGTCATATACGTCAAACCCGCGATCGAAGCCCGGGGCCCAGCCGTTCCTCGGATCTAGCAAGACGGAACCGACGAATGCGGCGGTGCGGTAGCCGCGGGCATGCAATAAATCGGGGAGGTAGGGCAGCGTTGCCCCGAGAGGAGCCGCGAATTCGGTGACTTGATGTGTTTGTGGATAAGTGCCGGTAAGGATCGTTGCGTGTGAGACCAGAGTGAGCGGCGCCTGCGCATAGGTGCGTTCGAACACGATGCTTTGGCCCGCCAAAAAGTCGAGATTGGGAGTCAATCCACTGCGGGAACCCAGGAATCCCATCCGATCGGCGCGAGTCGACTCAAGCGTAACCAGAATGATGTTCGGCTGTGTTGCCGCTACGGAGCGCGTGGTCAACACGGTCCAGTTGGAAATCAGCAAGGCTACACAGAGCGAGCGCCAAAACATGGGAGCCAGTGTAATTGCTTTAGGAGTTCTTCTGAAAGATTGCGTGCGAGCTTGAACCCGATGCCTCGCCTTCCGTTGATCCTCAGCCCACACCAGTCCACTTTCGTTACAATTGCAGCGCAGCTATGACGTGGGAGGGCTGAAACCTCTGAATAAGTTCGTCTGGCTATTCGCCGGAGTGCTGCTCGTCGGCATCTCTGCCATGCTCGCCTGCGATCACTCCCACGGGCGGTGGCAGGGACAACACAAGCTCATCATCCTCGGCGTCGACGGCATGGATCCTCAGCTTCTGCGGCAATTCATGCGGGAAGGCAAGATGCCGAACTTTGTGAAGCTGGCCGAGCAAGGGTCTTTCCGAGAACTTACCACCAGCATTCCTCCTCAGAGCCCGGTCGCGTGGTCCAACCTGATCACTGGAATGGATGCCGGCGGCCATGGCATCTTCGATTTCATCCATCGCGATCCCAAAACCCTGCAGCTGTACTTCTCAACCTCTCGAGTCGAGGGCCCAAAACATGCGATCCACCTCGGCAAGTGGGTCATTCCGCTAGGTGGAGGCAGCGTAGAGCAGCTTCGAAAAGGCAAAGCGTTTTGGGAGATTCTCGACCAGCACGGCGTCCCAAACACCATTTTTCGGATTCCAGCGAACTTTCCGCCTGTGCCCGCCAAGGGAAAGACTCTCTCCGGCATGGGAACTCCCGACCTGAGGGGAACCTACGGGACGTTCTCCTTTTACACCGACGATCCGACAGCGGTGACGGGCGTTGTCGAAGGCGGGCAGGTGATTCCCGTGCAGGTAGAGAACTCTAAAGTCACGGCGAACCTGGTTGGCCCGGACAACACATTCCGCACAGGTTCTCCCCCAGCGATTGAGCCCTTCTCAGTGGCGATCGATCCGCTGGAGGCCGTCGGCAGAATCGCCGTGCAGGGTCGGGAGTTCGTTTTGCGCGAAGGGGAGTGGAGTGACTGGGTGCGGGTCGAATTTCAACTGATCCCATTCTTCGGGAACGTGAAAGGGATGTGCCGGTTCTATTTGAAGCAGGCTCACCCGCGATTTCAGCTGTATGTGTCGCCCATCAATATTGATCCCGCGGACCCCGCCCTGCCCATCTCCACCCCGCCGAGATATTCCCGGATGCTTGCCGAGGAAGTCGGAGAGTTCTACACACAAGGCATAGCCGAAGACACGAAGGCACGCTCCGCCGGTGTGCTCGATGACAAAGAATATCTGCAGCAGGCGCGCACGATACTGGCCGAACATCGCCAGATTTTCGATAAGGAGTTTCCTAAATTCAATCGAGGTGTTTTCTTCTTTTATTTCTCCAGCCTGGATCTCAACTCGCACATGATGTGGCGGCTGATGGACCCGAAACACCCGGAATACGATGCGTCGCAAGCAGACCAGAATCGCAGCGCTATTGCCGAGTTCTACCAGCAAATCGATCAGGTGCTTGGGGAAGTGCTGCCCAAATTGGACGACCATACCACGCTGCTAATTCTGTCCGACCATGGATTTGCTCCGTATTACAGGTCTTTCAATCTCAATACCTGGCTGCTGAAAAACGGCTATATCAAGTTGAAGAAAGCAGGCGACGCCGATTCGAATGAGCCCTTGGCTAACGTGGATTGGAGCGGTACCCGGGCCTACGGTTTGGGTCTGAACGGTTTGTACATCAACAAGCGAGGCCGTGATCGTGACGGAATTGTGGCAGCGGGAGTGGAAGCCAACGCCCTTGTCCAGGAAATCAAGACGAAACTCCTGCAGGAAAGCGATCTCCAGACTGGGCTTCCCGTGATCACGCGAGTCGATGTGGCCAGCGAGGTCTATCACGGACCATATACGCAATCGGGCCCGGATCTCCTCGTAGGCTATAACCGTGGCTACCGCGCGGGATGGAAGACGATTCTCGGTGCATTTCCACCTGATGTCCTCGAAGACAACACCAATCCCTGGAGCGGGGACCATTGCATGGACTACACGCTGGTTCCGGGAGTGCTGCTGAGCAACCGAAAAGTCGTGGCAGAGACGCCGGCGCTGACCGACATTGCTCCGACGATTCTCTCGGAGTTTGGCATCAACCAGCCAAGGGATATGATGGGACGGCCCGTCTGGCAGGCCCCGTAGGGAGGATGATGATGTTCGGGTCTCACAAGGTCAAGATCGAAGGAGAGTTGCTCGAAAAAGCGAAGCAGTGCGCGGAAGTATGCGGCTACGAGTCGGTAGATGAATTCGTGGTCCACATGCTGGAAAAAGAAATCAACAAAGTGCTTCCACCGGATGAAGGCAGCACACCGAGCAAAGAAGTTGTGAAGAAGCGACTGCAGGGTTTGGGTTACATCGAGTAAGTCCCGATCTACCACTCATTGGCGATGGCCTCACTTACCCCGATTGCTGTGCTTCTGATGATGTCACGTGGGTTTTTTTTATCTCGATTTGCCCGGGCTGCTAGTCGGGCTGCTCTCGATCGTCATCGGGTTCTTGACGGTACTGGTGTTCCGATACACGTCGGATCAGAAAGCAATTCGCATCGCGAAGGACCAACTTAAGGCGCATCTGCTCGCCGTTCGTTTGTTCCAGGATCAACTTCCCGTTGTATTGACGTCCTACGGACGCATCCTGCGAGGGACTGGGCGCTACCTGCGATTGGCGTTCCGGCCGTTGTTGTTCGTGGCGCTGCCCTTAACATTGCTGATTGTGCAGTTGGATCGTTATCTGGGTGTGACACCCTTGTCAACGGGACGACCGTTCCTCATCAAGGCGCGAACCATTGATTCGGAAGTCCTCAACACTATCGACCTGGGTTTGCCACCCGCCTTACAACGGACCGCTCCCGCCGTACATATTCCAGGCTGAGAACGAGGTTGTGTGGAGATTGGTTGCCACGCAGCCAGGGACTTACGTCGTCAGTATTGGGCCGCCGGATAGGACACTCTCGAAACGAGTGTCAGTCTCAAACAAACTGGAGCGTGTCTCTCCGGTTCGCTTGCGTGGGCAGTTCTGGGAGAGAATGTTACTTTCAGCTGAGTCGCCCATGCCCGCCGAAAGCCCGATTCAGTCGATTGAAGTGGGATATCCTTCCCGGAGTATTGCATTCGTTGGATTCGAGTGGAATTGGATCTGGTTATTCTTCGTTTTGTCGCTGGTGGCGGGATTTCTATTTAAGACCATCCTAGGGATTGAAATTTGAAGTACCCACCAAGTTCGGCGCAAAAGCGGCTCGCTATACTGCTGGCAGTAGTCGGCCTTGTCGTGCTCTGTCCGCTGCGCAGTGAAGCCTACGCTGGTCCGGGAGCGGGCTTCGCGGTGCTCTCTTCCTTCTGGACTCTTTTCGTTGCATTCCTGTACTCCGCGTATGCATTGCTGACATGGCCGTTCCGCCATCTGTTGCGCTCGCTTCGCCGGCGCAAGGTATATGGCAAAGCGCAAATCAAGCGTGCAGTGATTCTGGGATTCGACGGCATGGATCCGGAGCTGGCCGCAAGATTCATGGCGGAAGGGATGCTTCCCAACCTTGCCAGGCTGCAAGCTCAGGGCAGCTTCCGAAAGCTTCGCACTACCTACCCCGCCATCTCCCCGGTCGCATGGTCCACGTTCATGACGGGAGTGAATCCCGGCAAACACAACATCTACGACTTCCTCGCGCGGGATCTCAATAACTACCTTCCATTTCTTTCGTCCGCTGAAATTCGTGCACCCAAGCGCAGTTGGAAGATTGGCAAGTACACAATCCCGCTGGGAAAGCCCGTAATCAAGGGCATGAGGCGTGGGACGCCTTTCTGGCACTGGCTGGGAAAGTCGGGCATCTTCTGTTCCGTCATTCGTGTGCCCGTGACCTTCCCGCCAGAAAAGTTTCCCGGGGTTCTGCTGTCTGGAATGTGTGTTCCTGACTTGAAAGGCAGCCAGGGAACGTTTTGCCTGTGCACGACTCGGCGCAGCGACGAAAAGTTTCGTGAAGGCGGTGTGCGGGTGCCGATCGAGCGCAACGGATCCGGCCTACTCACTTACATTCCCGGCCCGGAGGATCCGCTCTCTACCAATTCGGGCAGCGAACTGCGAGTTGATGTTGAAATCCGCCCGGATGCAGCCAAGAACATCGCTCGATTCACAGTCGACTCGGAGACATTCGCCCTTAAGGTAGGCGAGTACTCTCCCTGGGTTCCCGTCAAATTCCAGGCCGCTCTGGGTTTCAGTGCCCGTGGCATCTGTCGCTTCTATCTGAAGGAGGTGTCGCCCGAGGTGGAAGTCTACGTCACGCCCGTAAACATTGACCCGGGCAGGCCCGATCTTCCCATCTCGTATCCGGTGACCTACTCGATTTATCTGGCCAAGCTCTTCGGGCCTTACGCCACGCTCGGGCTCGCCGAAGACACTTGGGCCCTCAACGAGGAGGTGCTCGACGATGATGCGTTCCTTGCCCAGTGCTATGCCAATCATGACGATCGCGAGCGCATGCTTTTCGACGCACTGGAGAAGACTCGGCAGGGTCTGTGTGCCTGCGTCTTCGATACCACCGATCGTGTGCAGCACATGTTCTGGCGCTACCTGGAAGAGGACCATCCTGCGGCACGAGGTGTGCCTCGAGTCGAGCGCCCGAAGGTGATTGAGGATCTCTATGCGCGCATGGACGGATTGATCGGTCGCGTCATGCAACAGATCGACGGGGAAACACTGCTACTGATTGTCTCTGATCACGGTTTCAAGTCGTTCGCCCGTTGCGTCAATTTGAATGCTTGGCTGCATCAAAACGGATATCTGGTGTTGAAGTCCAGGAAAACTGAAAGTGGCGACTGGTTCGAGGACGTTGATTGGTCCCAAACGCGCGCCTACACCATGGGTCTGAATGGCCTGTACATGAATCTGAAAGGCCGCGAAAGGGAAGGGATCGTGTCGCCCGGAACTGAGGCCGAAGCCTTGAAGGAAGAACTGCGTACCAAGCTCAACGGCCTGGTCGATCCCAGTTCGGGTCGAACCGGGATCACCGGTGTCTTTGATTGCGACGCGATCTATGCTGGCCCCTATGTCGACAATGCACCCGACCTGATCGTCGGCTACGGAGAGGGTTTTCGCGCTTCGTGGGATTCGGTGATGGGCAAGGTTACAAGCCAAATCTTTGAGGACAACCTGAAAGCCTGGAGTGGCGACCACTGCATCGATCCCAGGTTGGTTCCCGGCGTCCTCTTCTCCAACCGCAAGATTGCCGAAGAGAAGCCGGGAATCGTCGACGTGGCGCCGACCATCCTGAAACTCTTCGGATTGCCCCTCCCGGGGCACTTTGACGGGAAACCGCTCACAGTGTCGACCGGGCCTGCTCGATGAGTATTGGGCTCCGTTCGTGCAGGACGGCGTCTCGCCCTCCAAGGCGGGCAGGGACGCCCGCTTCGCACCCGAGCTCTCAGTACTTCACAATCGCCGTAAACGATTTCGGATCCAGACTCGCGCCACCGACAAGTGCCCCATCAATCTCTTCTTCCGCCATAAGTGCCTTCGCATTGTCCGGTTTGACCGAGCCGCCATAAAGAATCCGGAGACGGTCGGCGTGTTCCTGTCCAAAAGCCTTGGCAGCTTCTGCGCGGATCAGCACGTGGGCATCGGCGGCCATCTGGGGCGTAGCAGTCTTTCCGGTTCCAATCGCCCAGACGGGCTCATAAGCAATGACCAGTTTGGCTGCTTTCTTGGCTGAGATCGCGTGAAAGGCACGCAGACATTGGCGCCGCAAGACGTCCTCGGTCAACCCGGCTTCCCGCTCCTCGAGTACTTCACCGACGCACGTAATGGGCGTGAGGCCCGCCTCCAGGGCTGCCTTCAATTTCAAGTTCACGACGTCGTCTGTCTCGCCAAAATATTGCCGCCGCTCGGAGTGCCCAATGATGACATGTGCAACTCCAAGGGAAAGCAACATGCCAATGGAGATCTCGCCAGTGAATGCTCCTTCTTTCTCCCAATGAAGATTCTGTCCTCCGATGGCGACATTCGAACCTTTGGCTGAGTCCACGGACGCAGGAATGTCAATAAACGGTGGGCAAACGACGATCTCGTCACGGTCGTGTCCGGCAACTAACGGCAGGAAGTCGCGGAAGAAGTCCCGGGACTGGTCGGGCGTTTTGTACATCTTCCAATTGGCGGCAATTACCTTCTTTCTCATCGGGACCCTCTTTCAATCTTCAGTGGGGATATGGCGCCGGCGCCGTGCAATTTCTCAAAAGCACCGATGTAGGCTTTCAGCGTCGCACTATCAAAGAGAACAAATCGTGCGTGAAGCACTTGCGTGGCCGATACCAAAGCCTCGACCGCGGCGGCAATCGCCACCTGGGCTGCCTCGTGGACCGGATAACCGAAAGCTCCAGTCGAGATCGACGGAAAAGCCAGAGAACCTATCGCATGGTCGTCGGCCATCTGGATCGAATTCCGGTAACAACTCGCCAGCGTCTCTGCCTCGCCACCACCATCGTGGCCATAGACCGGCCCAACCGTGTGGATGACATACTTCGCGGCCAATCGTCCGCCTGTGGTCAGAACAGCCTTGCCTGCGGGAAGCTGTCCAATCTCCGCAACGATTTTCTTACACTCGTTGAGAATTGACGGACCGCCCGCGCGGTGAATGGCTCCGTCCACGCCGCCGCCACCGAGCAGATAAGAATTGGCGGCGTTCACAATTGCCTCGGTGCTCTCTTTGGTGATGTCGGCGGGCCCGTGAAAGTCGAGCAGCTTACCACCTTCCAAGGAGAGCCGAACGGAGAAGTCATTCACCAGTGCGTCCTTGGTCTAGTGCTTGTCGGTGAGTGCATCCACGCCCGGCAGCTTCTTGCCCTCTAGGAACTCCAACGAAGCCCCACCGCCAGTGGAGATGTGCGTCATCTTGTCGGCGACGCCCGCAGAGCGCACTGCGGAAACGGAGTCACCGCCGCCCACAATCGAGGTTGCGCCTGGGTTATCTGCCACCGCCTGGGCGATCTTGAACGTACCGCGTGAAAACGGTTGCACTTCAAACACGCCCATCGGGCCGTTCCATAGGATCGTGCGTGCTCGGGAAATCTCCTCCGAAAACATCTCGATAGTCTTGGGGCCAATATCCAGGGCCATCAGGTTAGCGGGGATGGGCTGCCCTTGGTCAACCTTGGTCACGCGCGCATTGGCGTCGATCTTCTCGGCGGCCAGGTGATCGATCGGCAACAGGAATTTTAGCTTACGGGTCTTCGCTTCCTGCAGCAGGTGCTTGGCGAGGTCCAGTTTGTCTTCCTCGACCAAAGACTTCCCAACTTGCTCCCCAAGTGCCTTAAGGAACGTGTAGGCCATTCCGCCGCCGATGATCAGAGAATCGACTTTATTCAGGAGGTTAGTGATCACTGGAATCTTGTCGCTGACTTTGGCGCCGCCCAGAATTGCGACAAACGGTTTCTCGGGATGGTGCAACGCCTTGCCGAGGTATTCGAGTTCCTTCTCCATGAGCAGCCCAGCCGCCGCCTTATGCATGAACTTCGTCATTCCGACCGTGGAGGCATGTGCCCGGTGGGCAGTTCCAAACGCATCATTGACGTAGTATTCCGCCAAAGTTGCCAACTGCTTGGAAAAGACCTCGTCATTGGCTTCTTCCTGAGGGTGAAAGCGCAGGTTTTCGAGCAGCAGCGTCTGGCCCTTTTCCAGCTTGCTGGCGACCTCTTCGGCTTCCGGCCCCACGCATTCCGGACAAAACCCAACGTTCTCCCCGCGCGCCAGTTCTTTGTCCAGCAGCATACGTAGTCGCTCGGCAACGGGTTTGAGGCTCATTTTCGGATTGGGCTTGCCTTTCGGGCGACCCAGATGCGAGGCCAGAATCAGGCGCGCCCCATGGCGGAGTGCGTACTCAATGGTGGGCAGCGTCTCGCGGATGCGGGTATCGTCCATGACGCGCCCATCTTCGAGCGGCACGTTGAAGTCAACCCGCATGAAGATACGGTGATCATTCAAAGGGAGGTCGCGAATCGAAAGCTTGGGCATGGCTGGTCCTCAGTAGCGGAGCGCCTTTTCGGATGGCTTAAGAGTGAGGTTGGCGGGCGTCATGCCCGCCACCTTAAGGATAAACCCTGGACATCCAATTCACTGGCGCTGCCGATCCGATTGATTTAAAGTCCCTTGGAGCCCAGGTAATTGATCAGGTCGCGAACACGGCAGGAATATCCCCACTCGTTGTCGTACCAGGAAATCACCTTTACGCAGGTGCCGCCGACTACCAGCGTCATAGGCGAGTCCACGATCGAGGAGTACGGATTGCCCTTGAAGTCCGCAGACACCAGTTCGTTCTCCTCGTAGGCGAGATAGCCCTTCAACGGTCCCGCTTCCGACGCTTTCTTCAAAGCCGCGTTCACTTCTTCTTTCGACGTCTTGTTCTCGACCAACACCACCAGGTCGACCACCGAGACATTCGGCGTTGGAACGCGCATGGCAAAACCGTCAAGCTTACCTGCGAGTTCCGGGATCACGAGCTTCAGCGCCTTGGCAGCGCCGGTGGAAGTCGGAATCATGGAGACCGCAGCGGCACGCGCCCGTCGCAGATCCTTGTGCGGAAAGTCCAGGATGACCTGGTCGTTGGTATAGGAGTGAATCGTGGTCATCGTACCGCTGACGATCTTGAAATTGTCGTTAACTACCTTGGCAATAGGGGCCAGGCAGTTCGTGGTGCACGACGCATTCGAGATGATGTGATGCTTGGCGGCGTCGTACTTTTCGTGGTTGACGCCCAGTACGAGGGTGATGTCCTCGTTCTTCGCGGGCGCAGAGATAATGACCTTCTTCACGGGGCCGCGCAGGTGCTTCTTGGCGTCTTCAGCGTTCGTAAAGCGGCCCGTAGATTCCAGCACAACTTGCGCGCCGACCGACTCCCAAGGCAGCTTGGCGGGATCCTTTTCTGCGAATACCTTGATGGTCTTTCCGTCGACCGTAATGCTGTCCGTTCCCGCCGAAACCTTGTTGGAAAGGTTCCCCAGGATCGAGTCGTATTTCAGCAGGTGGGCCAGTGTTTTGGGATCGGTGAGATCGTTGACCGCTACGAACTCGAGGTTGGAATCATTCAGCGAAGCGCGCAGAACATTGCGGCCAATGCGTCCGAAGCCGTTGATACCGACTTTAATTGCCATTTTTCCTCCGTAAAGTTATGAGGCCAACCCCATGGGAACGACTGGGCGCCTGCAGTAAACCTTTGATGGTATCAGGCGAGGCGAGTTAGCGTAAATGATGGACCGCACAGTCCAGTTGTGATGTGCAACCGCGACGAGAAAGTGCCTACCGAATCGTCATCCTTCGAGCGTGATTTCCATATACACGTTGTTCTTGCTCCACACGTACGGGATTCTCGCCATCCAGTACTTGGCGCGAACCGCTTTTCGCGCACGGTCCCAGTCTTCCGGCGGAAGAAGACGTACCCGGGCAGGGAACTCCGGCCCGGTAATCCTTCCCCGGATCGTGCAGGGAGCAACTGTCACCTGCGGGTTGTTTCGAATGCGCTTGTATTTTCCAGAGTCGTTGCGGGTCATGAAGTACAACTTGCCGTTTTCCTCGGCGAACCAGATGGGCGTCTGCACCGCCAAGCCGCTCTTGCGGAAGGTCGCGAGGCTGACATATTTCTGACCGTGAATCTCGGCAGGGAGAGTCGTAAGCATACCTTATTGTATTCCGACAGTGTGCCCGTAGCTGGCAGTCATGGTTCCGTAAGCGCCGTGCAGATTGCTCTGACGCGGTCGTTGTGTTAAAAGCCCTACATGCGCAAATGGATGCGCGAGCGCCTGCAGCGCCGCAAGAAATCTCCAGAAACCAAGCCCAGCGAACCCGCGCAAGCTCCCTTGCAGCCCGCGTATTTTGAGGGAGAGGCTTCTCCAGCACCGGCGGTTGATCGACAGGAAGCCGAGCTCGAAGCGGACGCGGCCCCTGCAGAGGCGGAGCCAACTTCGGAAGGGTCCGCAGAACCGGCCAGAACTCCAGAGACATCGGCAGCCGGCTCGCCGGCCCGCCCTCGCCGTCGCAGAAGCCGAGGCGGTCGCGGACGGAAGGGTCAACGATCGGGCGCGGCTGCATCAGCGCCCGCCGAGACGAGCGAACCACTTACTCCGAAAGCTCCTGCGGAACCACCCCCAACAGAGGTTATCCCTGCGGCCCCTGCTCGTCCACCGAAGGGTGCGGTAATCCTCGCCATCGGGCTTCCCGGCTCCGGAAAAAGCTCGTGGTTCAAGCGTCACAACATCACGCCTCTCTCCAGCGACGTGGTCCGCATGCTGTTGTTCGATGATGCCCAGGAACAGCGCTTCCAGGATCTGGTCTTTTCCAATTTGCGTTCCATGCTAAAAGCCAGACTCATCGCGCGCCGGCCATTGAACTACGTGGATGCGACCAACCTCACGCCGCACGAACGCCACAGCTGGATCAAATTGGCAAAAGACTATGGATACGAGGTGCATGCCGTCTTCTTTGAGGTTCCGGTTGAAGTATGCCTGGAGCGCAACCAGCGTCGGGACCGAGTGGTCGACGAGGCCGTCTTGCGCCGGATGGCCGCAAAACTCAAGCCGCCGACTTTTGAGGAGGGTTTCTCCAAGGTCACGGTTGTGCGGGTAAAGAAGAAGGAGAATGAGGTGGCTAGTTAGTCGTCAGCCACCAGGAAACGACTACTGTCTGACGACGAAACTCGTTATTAGACCGACATCAGCAAGACAAAAACGCCGCCCGCGATGGGCAGCGCTTTTGTTTGTCAGGATCGACCTAAACATATCTGTCGTCAGCCAACGTAGGCTTTTCCTGACGACTGAAGACGGCCGACGGCCTTCCTACCGTCGCCCTCCGTGACCGCCACCCGACGATCCGCGGCTACCTCCACCGCCTCCGCCACTGTGACTCGAACTACCACCGCCACCGCCGACCACCGCCGCCTCCGTAAGAAGGTGCACTATGGGACGGTGCGCCGCCACCCATACTGCTGCCGCCGCCCCGATAGGAAGGTGCAGAATACGACGGTCCAGAGCTGCGGTAAGACGGCGAGGAGCCATAGGAAGGCGATCCGCCATAGCGTGGGGCGCTATATTGCGGTGCACTTCGTGGCGCACTGTACTGCGGACTCGCACTGCGCTGGTGCTGTACGATGGCGAGCTGTATCTCGGCGAGTTACTGTTTCCGCCACGATCAGATGGCGAATAGCTCGGCTGCCTGGACGATCCTCCGTATCCGCCACCGTTGGACGCTGAATAGTTCGGACGGGAGATGCGAAGAGTGTTGTTGCTCATCCGGTTGTAGTCGCTCGCTGGCCGTATCGGTCCCCTGGGCCGCGGTACCGCCGTCGTCGGACGGTTCCGCGAAGGCTGCATTGCCGGACCTGCTTCGGATCGCTGCGTCATCGGCTGACTGCCTCGCGAGCCGAAGCTCGTAGGCGGTCGTGGCACTGAACGCTGCGTTGGTGACGGCGAGAACGGTACCCCGTGGCCTGTGAATCACCGCTCATCTGCGGACGTCCACCCTGTCGCCCAGCTGCCGCTCGACCACGTCATTCCACCTTGCGGCGGACGGGGAACGTTGTGTATTGTTTGCGAGGGCACTGGGCCCGCTCGCGATGGTCCTGGCGTTTGCTCCCGGATTCGGCATCTTGCGAGGAATGTTCGACGCGATCGCCGAATTCGGTCCTCGTCCAGGACTGTTGGTGCTCATCCGTGAAGGTGCTCCAGACTCGGTTCGACCTGCAAATGGCTTCTGGTTGTTGAAGCCGCTTGCCTGGTTTCCGCCGCGCCCAAGGCCGGTGGAGACCGAGGCCCGCGATACCGTAGGCCGCATTCCAGAACGTGTCGGAGGAATTGCCGCCGAACGGCCTGCGCCCGGTCCAAGCATCGCGTTTCGAGTCGGTGCGACATTCACGCGACCCATGGGCGCGTTGGCTAGTTGCCTTCCTGAGACACGAACCGCCGTACCTCGCACAGGAACCCCATTCGCTAAAGTGCGGCTCGGAACGGCAGTAAAGCCACCCGGCGCCCTCATATTCGCGTAGCGGGTCGACCCATGCCCAAAGCGGTCAGGAGGATGCCCGTAGTAATTATTGATATTGGCGATTCGCGTGTTCCGTATGTTCACGTTGCGGAAGTAATACCGGCTTCCGCCATACCACGGATAGAACGGCTCACCCCAACCCAGCGGGCACCATCCGTATCCGCCGCCTACTCCGAATCCGAGACTCACGCCCCATCCCGGACCGCCAAACCAGGCGACCAATGCGGGCGCGTAAAACGGCCGAACGTAAAGTGGTCCCGGAGCCCATCCCCAGTAGCCACTGGCATAGACCCAGCGGCCATAGTGAAAGGGAGCGTAGCCCCACGGCTGCGTCATCTACCCAGGTCCAGCCCCAGGGCGAAACCCACACCCAGTGACCGAACTCATAAGGAGCCCATCCAGGAGCCACGTGGACAGGACGCCAAACGCGACCGTAAGGAGGTTCCTCCGTCCAGACTCCGTTGTCATCCAGATCCTCATAGCCCACGGTTCCGGGCGCGACGTAGCGAGCCGAAAGGGAAGTGTCGAGACGTCTTGTCGCGAACTGCGCACCAGCTATCGAAGCCGTCATAGGCCGGGGCTTCCGCCACCTCGTGGGTCAGCGACGTTTCGTTGGTAAAGCGGACCTGCTGGTCAGAGTGAACGCGCACGCCCGGACCTTGGCCAGTGGCGTCTCCTTCACCTTTCCGAACCGTGACTACGGTTGCGTCGCCGTTCGGATCGACGTCGAAGCGGTAGTCGCCTGACTTCTGAACCGTGAAGGCCAGGTTGGGAGTGTCAATTTCGTAGATTTCCCCCTCGAACAGGTGGCGGACATGCAGGTTCAGCGTTCCTTGATGAAGCTCGACTTGAACGCTGTTGTCACCGACGTTCGTCAGCGTCACGCTGGTTTCGTCGCCCATGCGAAGAATGCCCGTCCCAACGTTGAGTTCGGCACGTGACGACTTGTCGCTCCAGATGTTGTCGGAATTCGTCAGCGGGCGATTCAGCGCGCCCTCAACCCAGTCCCCGTTGCCGGCGGGTTGAATCGACACCGAGCCCGACATATATTGCAGACGCACGGCGCGTCCGGGCGGGTCGCCTTTTTGCGGCGCATCTTCCTGCGCCCATGCCACAACTGCTGTCAGCGACAGCACGAAAAGCATTGCGAGAATCACGCGCCTGAGACTGTTCATGGCTTGCTCCCTCTCAGGGCACTCACGTCAGAAGTAGCGGCGCGGGTGGCCCAGTACTACCAACCATATGAACCCGAGTTTCGCTAGTTAAGTTGCGCTGATGGAGGGAGTTGACGAGATGCGGCAGGAGTCGGCCGAGTTGCCCCGAAATGCGTCGATAGTAACCTTGGAGCATGGCAGATAACTACTTTAAATACTGCAACATATCCTTGAAAGCTGAGGTCCCAGATGAACGCAGGGCCTCGTAGATGACCATTTCGGTAGACGAGATCACCGCTCCCGCAGCACGCATCCGCTCCAGCCCGATCTTCCAGTTCCACTCCGTCCGCGAACTGACGGCATCGGAGGCAACGTGGACCAGGTACCCCTCGCGCAAGGCAGCCAGCGCGGTCTGGGCGACGCAGATGTGACTTTCCATGCCGCACAGCACGACCGTGTTGCGAGTTTCCCGGCAAGTCGCTTCAGGGTGGAACAGAAGACGTCGCTACCGAAACAGGAGAACACCTGCTTTTCGATCGGCGAGGTGTCGGGCAAGAGGGAAGCCACTTCGGGGACAGTATTTCCCAATCCCTTGGAGTACTGGGTCGAGAGCAGCGTAGGCATCTTCAGGACGCCCGCCATGCGAATCAGCAGCTGCGAGTTTCGCAGCAGGCGTTCTTTCTCGAAAATCGGGGGCAGCAGTTTTTCCTGGATGTCGATCACGATGAGAGCGCACTGCTCAGGATCGAGTGGCCGACGGGCAATTTCCGCGTAGTCGATGGATTCCGGAATGATCGTGCCAATCGGTGTCACGAGGCAGTCCTCCGATCGAGGTGTCTTTCAGATTCTAACGCGTCGAGGGTGGACGAGCACCTGGACTTGGCTCTCAGCATTCGGCTGCCAGCTTATTCCGGGCAAGAGCTGAAGCTGACAGCTAGGAACCGAATGCTGAGAATTGAATCCTGAGCACTCGACTGCAGACGCTACGATTTGTTGACCGAAGCCGGAAGAGTCCATAGAATCAGAGCGTGGCGAAGAAGGTTTCGCCATCCAACCGACTACCGCTGCCCCCTCGTTCAATGGTAGGACAGCTGACTCTGGATCAGCATATCGGGGTTCGAATCCCTGGGGGGCAGCCAAATCTTTTCAGATATTTGGGGGTCTTTGGGATCTGAGGCCCGCGCCGCTTGTTGTTGGCCTGTTGCACTTTGTTGCTGACTTGATTTCGAATCCAGCCGGTCTACCCACGCGATATTTGCGCCCGGAATCAAGTGCCCATACGTGTCAACCGTTATTTGAATTGAGCTGTGGCCCATCTGTTCCTTTACGTACGCTAGGGATGCGCCGTCCTGGATCAATAGGGAGCCGAAGGTGTGCCGCAGATCGTGGAACCGGATCCTCCTAAGGCCAGCCTGTTCCAGTGCCGGTTCCATGTAACGCGGCACGATATTATCCGGCCTGATTACGGTACCCACCTGGGAGGGGAATACAAGTTCATCCGCAATGCCACTCTTTCCAGCCATCATCGCGCATAGCAACCGTTGGTCCCGCAGTTCAATGAGGGTCGCCCGCAGCTGTTTCGACAGGTCTACCCGACGGGATTTCTTGTTCTTCGGGGTCGTGAAGCGGCCGTGTGACCAGTTGCGTTGGACGAGGATGAAACGACTTGGATCATCTGCGTTTTCCCCAAGCTGAATGTCACCCCACTTGAGGGCGATCAACTCGCACTTGCGGAGACCTGTTCTGAGAGCCGTGAGGAAGAATGGCTTCCATTCCGGGCACACCTCATCGACAGCGGAAAGAAACTTCTCGACGCTCGTCCCGGGTCATAGCACTCGCTTCGTGCACAGGCTTCGAACTCTTCGCAAACCTCCCAACTCTTGAGGCCGGATTTGTCGCGATGAGCCCGTCTTCAACCGCGGCGTTCAAAACTGACCGTAGGGCACAGACTATTAGCCGGAGGGTATTCTGCGAGAACTTCGGAACCGCCACCTCATTCACAAGTTTGGTGGCTTTTGACAATTCAGCTAGGTACTGCTTGATTTCCGGTCGCGTGATTTCCGTGAGGCACTTTGGGCCAAAGCGCGGTGTGACGTGCACTCGCAGGGTGGGGTTATTGAGGCACCGGCAAACGAAAGGGCCGGTCTCGGCTAGACCGCACCTAAACCGTCGCGCCACCCCTCGACTTCACCTCACCAATCCGCTTTTTGGCGAAGGAAAAGCGCAAGGTTGCGAGAAGGCCTGATTGCGCCACCTATGCGCCCTTAGGCTCGAAATTTCAAAGCTGAGAGGCTATTTCGGATTCCATCTGCCTTTGAAGCGTGAGCCTGGGGTCGCCATTTGCAATAGGTTACGCACATCCTCGGAGAGAATGATCTGTGGTCTCCGGGCAGTCGCAGTCTGTGCGGCTGACGCAGTTCCTTGGTTCGCGCTAGTGCTGTCGTGCGGGTTCAGAAGTAGGGCACGTACAGTGCCGCTGCTGAACTCATAAGCGAGGGCCGCGATCTGCCCGCGCTCATTGATCCCGTAAGCTACAAGTAACTGCAGGTCCGCATTGGCAGGAATCAGGGTGTTGAGATCGGTAAGCACACCGTGTTCCCAGAGAAAGGCGTGAACAGAATTGAATGGCAAATCGATGAAGCCGGAACCTGACCCGCCAACTATTTGACCTTTGTGGTTGATGGCATAGGCGATGCTATCCGAATCACCCGCGACGGTGCCGAGATCTTGTTTACGTCCGTCTTTCCAGCGGAACGCGTGAGAAATGCCTGTTCCCTCCGAATCTAAAACCGTGAACTCGCCAACCACCTGCGAGCGGTCATTAATCGCCTCGGGAAAGCTTTGGATTCCGCCCAGCGTTCCCAGGTTCGTCATCACACTGTCCTCCCAGAGGAATGAACGCATTGGAAAGAGAAAGGGTGGTATTGGATTGTTATCAACGATCGAGCCACCGATCACCTGGAAGCGGCTACTTTTCGTTTTCCTCGTCTTCCGAGCCTGTTCTTTATCGGCCACTCCTTCTTCTTCGGACTCCGGAGCTTCGATCACACTAATTCCAGTGGCAAAGCCAACATCACCGCCCAGCGTGCCGAGATCCCTCATCACACCCTTTTCCCAGAGGAAGGGATGGTATTGCTGCCCAAAAAAAGGGTGCGGCTCGTCGGTCTGAGCAGCGCCCACAACCCGGCTCTCACTGTCGATTCCCATGGCGTAGCTGAAGGTACCGCCCAACGTTCCCAGGTCATGCATCGTGCCTTTTTCCCAGAGGAACGCATGCCACGCAAAGAAGGGAGGATTGTTTGGATCTACGATTGAAGTTTCGGCCTCTCCGACCACCTGGCCTTCGGAGTTGATCCCTCCCAAGAGCGCCTGGCTGTATTGCCCACCCAGGGTGCCAAGATCATGCATAACACCTTTGTTCCAGAGGAACGCATGAAAAGTCGGGAAACCGCTATTGGGGTCTATGTCGGGCGTTTCCGACCGGCCCACCACTTGGCCTCGGTCGTTAATACCCCATGGAACACTGTTGCTACCCCCCAAGGTGCCAAGGTCGGTGACGCTGTAGTGAATGTGCGCTTTCTTGAGTTGTGCCTGCGCCTCCTGCGCTGCTAACTGAACGGCGAGCGCCATTGTGCCAAGGATTATCATCGCGGCAATCAATGTAACGATTCTCAATTTCACGGTTTTCTCCTTCTGGCGTTGCCTGCGGGAATCGCGGCAACCAAAGGTGCAAGCGAAGTCGCTCGCAAATTTTCGCGGTAACTAGGGTGCGCGCTCTTACAGCACGCACCTACAAAGCTGGGTGTCGCGAGGATGGGGTTAGCAGAGGAAAGAACAGAGAAGTTCCCGAAGCCTGCTACAGTCAATCACCTGAGCTGCGTAAACCGATAACACTCTGCGAACACTGATCCTCCGCGACTGCGCAAATATTTTTGGCGCAAATGCTGTGCCCGACTGTAGATATTCCCGTGAAGAAGCAGCCTTCTGAACCACGATCTCATTTGTTGGAGTGTTGGCCTCGTCAAACGGTGTTTCTGGAATATCTGCTTTCGGCACCATCACTAGTGCGACAGTGAAGAGGAGGTACGCGGCCGCACGTCGAACCCGCGGATGGTGGAGGAACATAGGGGTTACACCTGTGGTAGCTCAAGAGGGTAGGCTAGCCGCCGATTCGAAGCGGGCGGGGAACTGCTCTTTTGAGATAAATCAGAAGGGGCCCACGTGCTTAGTGAAACAGAGCAATTGTGCTGCTGGGCAAGATATGCCAGACATGGGGGGATGTCAATGCTGTTGCAAAATCCTCATTTCGCTCATTGACCCCGGCTCCGGGGGTTGGAGTGAACTCTAGCAATCGTCCGGGGAATTCATCTCGATTTTGAGCCGAGTAGAATGGGCTCGGTTTCGACCAGCCTAAGAAGTTTCACCATCTGTTGCGTCCGACCTTTGTATGTTTTGAAATGCGGACTCTGCAGGTGCGATTCGTATGCAGATGCATCCCTATAGGTTTCGAACAATCTGATCTGTTCAGGATGCTCTTTGAGCGAAACGGCATACAGCGTCAAGACTCCCGGCTCAACGCGAATCGAAGTCTCGATTTCTTCTTTGAGAGCGAGTTTGTAGGCTTCAAGCTGCCCCGGATCAATCTCCAGTTCTGCTATCCGCACAATCGGGCCTCCGACCGATTCGGCAGCGGCACATCGCTGGGCCCAAAACAAGAATGACGCAACCAAGGATGTCCCGAGCAGCAGTGCTTGTCTCCCCGTCATATGCAACCCCTTCTCAAGATTAGGGCGATCTGATTTCACTTCCTGAACGAATCGAACCGTATATGTCTGATCAGTTTAGCGTGACCGACAGAAGTGGCTGGCGAAAAATCGCGATTTCACTCAAATTGAGAATCCAGAGTAGAATCAAGTTACTCTCCGACATTAGGAGGACGCGATGAACCGAACGTGGCAAATGCAGGCTGGCCACCTCATCTGCAACTGGTCTGAGGCTGGGCAGCGTACCGTTTACAATCCACGTTGGATGACCGAAGTTTCCGACATTCCCAGCGGTTACTTGCCTCCCCTTCCAGACTTCGCTAGTCACAGTCCCTTTTGTCCAGCGTTTTTTTGGTTTCAGCCCGACGCTGCTCGCCGCGAATCTGAATAGACAGGCAAATGAGCGTCTCCCAGATCACACGCGAACTCGATCAATTCTTGAAACATCGCGGTTACACTCATCGAGGGGGGTGAGCGCTAAGACCGCTTTGCTTCAACTGTATTGAGTGACAGAACTGTTCAATGCGTTAATTCGCACGGGCAAGTCTTACTTTTGATGTTTTGATTGGTGAGCGGAATTTCGGAGTGCACGACGAGTGGCCCACGCGATTGCCAAGAAGATGGGGCCACAGATCAAAAGCATGCCCAAGGCATCAGTCAGCAACATGCCAGCCTGGGCACTTGCGACGACAATGGTTCCTAAGAATCCTGCAACAAATATCGCGAGTACGCCGAGTCCGATCTTGGTCACTGGCGTCCAAGGCTGGTTTCCGACATTCCGCCAGAATCGCGCTTCGTTCTGTACCGTGTCAGGAAACACAACGTTGCGCTGCCGAGCTTCGACATCTCGCGCCAATTCTTCGGGGTGATGCTGGTGGGCCATGTAATTCAACAAATCATATCATTGACGCTCGTTGCAGGGCGGGCGGTTGGCATGGTTGGCTTAACATCCCGATTTCACCAACTACCGGGGTTACTGGTGAAATTGCCTGTGGCTGGGGTAGCATCCACTTACTGGTTTGATGTTGCGGGATAGAGCGGCGCGCCGTCACTATGGCATCGTGCTTACTGAAAAAAGCGTCGGGCAGTGGATTTACCCCAGCCGTAATTTCCTGAAGCCTCTTAGCGAGTGAACTACATTGCCACACGCGAGGCCGATAAAGCCGCAGCCTACGAGGACAAACGTGCCCGATTCCGGGACTGTGGCGGTGCCGGTAGTGAAAGATCCGGAATAGTCCAAGCCATAGCCATCTCCGGCCTCTTGGTACACCGTGAAGGAGATAGTGTTGGAGCCAACATTCAGGTAAGGCTGCAGTTGTGCCAGGGTAAAAACCCCCTCAGTACTCGTCAGGCACCCTATGGGCACGCTGGAACATGTGGGATACGATCCATTCAAGTTTGCCGCAAAAATGGTTGTGCCGTTGACGATCACCGAAGCGGTATCGTCGGCTAAAACCCTCAGCGTGGCTCCCGTCACAGGCCCAGAAAGGTTGAAGGTGTCGGTAAAAGTCACACCCGTTCCATTGGGAACTTCGCCGGCGTTTGCAAAGGAGATCCAGCTTGATCCGCCGAGGGCTGGGGCCCATGCGGGGACTGGCGAAATGTCTTGCGTCGGCGAGCCTGAATTGTTGGTTGTTTCCGAAGCGGAACTGTTGATTGTAATGCTATCCGCCAAGGCTGACGACGTAAGGAACAAGAACGGGAATTGCAGAACAACGAGGAGGGAAAAGCGTTTCATGACCCGATCCTCCTTCACAACGATGGACGGTCAAGAACTTGAAGAGGAGATGATACACCCTCCGTCTCTTCATTTCATCCTCCCTGATTGCAAAGCGGGCTAACGGCAGCAATAGACTGTTTCCGTGGATAACAGAGCCCGGACGGTGGAGCCGTCCTGTCTGAAGTGAGTTGAGCTGGCTGGCGAAACATCGCGATAGCACTCACTGACCCGGATTTCGGCGAACAAACACCGCAAGGCGGTGTAATCGCCTTGATTACAACAATTGAGAATTACTCTGCCATGCGAACGGAGCGATGGTCAGAGAGCGGGAGCAGGGCCCGCTCTCGAACGGAACAGACCGAACCTAGCGTTTTAACTCTACGGCGATGACCTCGAATGGAGTCTGGCCGAGGTTTTCTGGCAGGTGGGTAAAGGCGTCCATGTGCTGCACCGTCCCGGCATTCGCATTGATGTCTTCCGTCCGCCCGTCTGGGTAGGTGAACTTGTGATGGGCGTCTGTCAGGAACACGGCAATGGCTTCTGGGTGGCTGTGCATCACCGATTTTTCGCCCGGCCCATACTTGATGCGCAGCACGCGGACGCGCTCGTTCTCGAACTCGACTTTGTAATGCCGAGGATCAACTTTCACTGGGTCTTCGGCGGGTGGCTGGGGCATTCTTGCGGTTGCCATGTCTCCTCCTTAAGATTTGATGAGATGGGCACAAGTGTAGTTCCCAGATGGTGTGGAGGACTGTTCAAATTTGAACAGGTTTGACTGCACGAAAAGATAACTGTCGAAAAATCGCCTTACACCAACTACCGTTTCGAAGCCTCTAGTAGAATCTCCGGCATGTCAAATCTCACCTCAGTACTTCAACAACTGGAGTAGGAACGCACCCGTCTCGCTTCTCAACTCGAAAGGCTCAACACCGCACTCTCCGCGCTGAACGCAACAGGATCATCCCGAAGAGACACGATGTCAGCTGCAGGTCGGGCGCGAATTGGCGCTGCTCAACGTGCTCGCTGGGCAAAGGTCAAAGGACGGAAGGTTGTTTCGATCACTGCCCACAAACGAAGGATGTCACCAGCCGCACGGAGGAAAATCGCTGCTGCACAACGCGCCAGATGGGCGAAATGGCGGAAGCAGAGGAGCGCTTAGCTTAGTGAATCGGACCGGGCATGAGCATCACAACTCTGTCCGAATCCAGGCAGAAGGCAAATTCCATTCCGCAACGGGAACAGCGTAAGAAGAGCAAGGGCCGACCGCCACGGTTGATGATTCCATCGTCAACGTCGCTGTGCAGCATCCCGACCCCTCTACTCTTTTCAGGATACTACTGTTGAAAAAATCCCCATCACCCGTAACCGCACGGTTATAAAGTGTAAACGCCTGTTCACAGCAATGATGTCGGTAAGTTCAGCGGACCCTGAACTCCCTGGGTTCCAGCGCGCTTACTCGGGTTTCTTTTCGGTCGGCGCAGTAGGAGGATGGCCGCGCATGCCGGGTCCCATGGACTCCATGCGCTTTAGCATCCGATCCATTACACCATCAATCGACTCCGTCCAAATGGTCAGACGAGGGGCTCCCTAGCCACGGCCCACGCACATCCGGTGAGCCGTCCACACTGATACACCAAACTTCTCAGCAAGGGTTCGAAACGGAACGTTGTGTTGCACCCGCTCTTGTCGGAGCTGGCGGCGTTCTGTATGGGACAATTTACGCAAGGGAGGCCGGCCCAGTACTTTCCCGTTCGCCCGAGCATTTGCCAATCCTGACTTTACCCGTTCTGCGATGAGTGACCTTTCAAACTGCGCAACCGCTCCGATCATCTGGAACACCAGTTCTCCCGCTGGCAGCGAGGTATCCACCGCTTCCGTCACAGAGACAAAATCAATTCCCAGTGCACGGCACATTTCGAGACCTGAGATCAGTGCGTTCAAGCTTCTGGCGAAGCGGTCGAATTTCCAGACCACCACGACATCGACCGATCCCCGTCGACAAGCTTTCAACAGTTCGTTGAGAGCTGGACGGTTCGAACTTGCCCCCGATACACCTTGGTCGCGGTAGACCTTCTGCATCTTCCATTCTCGACGCTGAACGTACTCCCGCAGAGCTCGTTCCTGTGCTCCCGTGTCCTGCTCGTTCGTACTGACTCGGACGTAGAGTGCTGCTAGTTTTGTTTTCACAACTCTCGCCCTTCCTGATCGCTTCGGTCTGGCTCTCGTTTGGGCGCGTAGGTCTTAGCTAACGTGCAATCTCCTAGTTCGGCTTTCTCAGAAAAGTTCTGGTTCGGTTTTTTCATGTCAAAATTGTATTAGCTTTCAGCTTTGGTTGGCGTCCCGAAATAATTGCCATTTTTACGTAGATTCGAGATCCAGGGAGTTTCACCCCAATTCAGGGGTCCGAATCGGGGGTCCGATGGGTCCTGTAATCCGGCTGTAAAGCCGTCTAGAACCGTCTATAACGCGAAGTTCGAGGTGGGGGAGGAGTTTGGTAGGCTCGCGCCCCGAAGACCGTTTATACGCGATTATGCGCGATTTCAAGTATAACTATATGCAAATGATTGATTTATGGCGACTTCTGTTGATTTTCACCCAATTTCGGTCTCAGTCTTTCGCATTCCTGGGGGGGCGATCGAGGTTAGAGTGACCTCGTTTGATGCGAGGTTCGTTCTTGTCCTGGATTCCACGATTCCGATGCGAGGGCTTGTGGATGTTCGCTTCACTGTAAACCTGGCCGAACTGAAACGCGCTGTTCGTCGGCTGACCATGCGCCTGGGCGACGAGTCAGCGATCGACGAGAGGTTCGTGATCTTTCGAGTGGCACTCAAGCGGCTGACGATCGAGACCGTAAACTCTTCCGAAGAGCTGTCAGTCGAAGTCCATCAGCCTGGAACTGTAAACGTACCGGTTGCCGTGTTCTGTGCCATCGCGAAGACTCTTAGGTACCACGGCAGAAGGCAAGTTCAGTTCTCCATCTCATCCGGCAGTATCGGCGTGGACCGAACGGTGACCCGACATCCGGGAATTAGCGTCAACTGAAATGTTCTGAGTTTAGCGTGCGTTCCTTCGCAGTTTCTCTGTCGGCTTCCAGTTCCGCTCAACCTTCCGTCGACGATTTCTTGTTGTCGATATGTTGCGGATTTTGCCGGACTTTGCTTGATTCTGCAGAGCTAAGTCCTTTATCCTCTTTCGCCTCATCATCCGCTGCCTGACTCTGGATCAGCATATCGGGGTTCGAATCCCTGGGGGGCAGCCAGATTTCGTATCACGTGGCCGCATCATTCACTCCAAAGCCCTGTTTACAACAGCGTAACGACTACAAACACGATTCACACCGACCGCCCGTATCGCTGCTCTACGCTCGTTGAATGATTTCAGTCACCGGCGGCAGGCGACAAATCCAAACGGCTGCCTGAAGGGACAAGTTTGGCTGCGCTTGCTTTTCTCCGCTTCGCTAGCACCGCATCCAGGGACCA
>CAWJDR010000011.1:0-289003 GCA_963841655.1 uncultured Acidobacteriota bacterium
TGGTCGAGTACCCAGCTCGGAAAATTGTCGGCCTGCTCGCGCATTACCTTTTCGCGTGCGGCGAGCAACTCGCGCACGTGAGCCGGATCGCGGTCGTTGTATTGGTAGCCATAAAGTTTCTGCCACGCTTCCAGAAACTGGGGATTGTCGATTCGGGCCATGGTGGGGTCGGGCCCACCTTCGAGGATGTTGCAGGGCAGCGCGTCGAAATCATCGTCAACTTCTCCGGGCGCGACCAATTTGCTCACGTGGGTATGATTGTCGACCGCCTTGATCTGGTTGATTTGGGACAGGAGTTCCGGATCGGCCGTGGTCTGCGCCGTGAGTGAGGCGCAGCCAAGCGCGATCGCGAACACCAGACAGGAAAGGGTCTTCATGCGACTTTCTCCGAAAGAACCATTTTTGGGTCGGGATGAATCTAATTCTTATGCGCGAATTGCTCCAGCAGATTTCGGATGCAGTTTTGGGTTGGCCGCGGGTGAAGGCTGGTCCCCACCGTTTTGGCGGCACGGAATACCGTTTTGACCAGGCAGAAATTGGACACATCCACCGCGACGGTACGCTGGACATTCCTTATCCCATGCCGGTCCGCAACGAACTTGATCGCAGAAGGGATGGTCGGGAAGCATCACTTCCTGCCCGAGTCCGGGTGGGTGACGTTTCACGTGAACCCGACGAATTTCAAGCATGGCCTGTGGCTCCTGCGCCTTTCTTATCTTCGTTACGCTGTCCGGGAAGCCGGAAGGGTCGACGGCTGGGATAGCCCCCGGGCTGGAAGTCTTGTTAAGGACCTACAGCAAATGGCGGGGCCCGATCTGTTCGTATCGATTCAATCAGCTCTGCGAATCCCAGGCGCCGAGACCAAATTGCAGTCCACCCACTAAAGCCTCCGGCCGTCGTAAACCTTCCGTCACTTGGGCACGAGTTCGACAGGGTGCTAGGCTTTGCGGCATCGGTGACAAAATCTTTGTTTTCTGAGAAAAACACCATGCGCCGCCCTGCTTCCTTCGTACTCGCGATTGGCCTGGCATTGAGCATCTCTGCTCGCGCCGCCGAAAAGTCTTCCACGGACAACGCGTCTAAGCCAAAGGCTGTCTCCGGATCGATGCCGGTCACCACGTCTTCGGCCAAAGCTCGCGAACTCTATAAGAAGGGCATGGAGGACTACGAGAACCTTTACCTGGAGCGCTGCAACGAAGACTGGCGCGCGGCGGCCAAGGAAGATCCGGGCATCGCGGTGGCATGGGCGTGGATTGCCTTCAACAGTCGAAATCCTAGCGAGGTGAACGCCGCTCGCAACCAGGCCAAAGCGCTGCTTTCGAAGGTGACGCCGGGCGAGCAGTTGATGATTCGCTGGATTTCCGACGTGCAGGCAGGGGATTACATCGCGGGGATTTCCGCGATGAACGACCTGCTGGCGATGTTTCCCAAGGACAAGCATCTTCTGTATCTGGCGGGAAACTGGCTAATGGCTGAGAACGGCAACGAGCAGGCTGAGAAGATCTTTGAGCGCGCGCTCAGGATCGACAAGAATTTTCCGGCGGCGCTGAACGACCTGGCATACGTCTATGCCCGCAATCGGGAGTACAGCAAGGCATTCGCCGCCATGGATCGCTATGTAGTGTTGTTGCCGAAGGAGCCCAACCCAAACGATTCTTACGGCGAACTGCTGCGCATGGCGGGGCACTTCGACGGAGCGCTGGAACATTATCGCGCTGCTCTCAAGATCGATCCGACCTTCAGTTCATCGCAGCTCGGCCTCGCCGACACTTATGCCTTGATGGGCAACCAGGCGCAAGCCCGCATTGAGTACGACAAGGCGATTGCGCAGGCCCACAACGATGCCGATCGCATCGACTACATGATGCAGCGGGCTACGACCTGGGTGCGGGAGGCGAATCCCGCCGAGGCGGACAAGGCGTTCGACGAGACTGCACAGAAGGCTCACGAACTGGGGCTGGACTTGCAGGAATCGTGGGCTCATCAGCGCATGGCGGCTTATCAGAGTGAAGATGCGGCCGCGTTGAAGCATCTGGAAGCGGCTGAGGACGCTCTGGGACATAGGCAGGACATTTCGCCTCTCGATCGAGATGAAGAGCTTTCGCGAATCTTGCGGTACCGCACGGTGCGGGCCGCCCATGCCGGCAACCAGGAACTGGCACAGAAGGCGCTGCACGCGCTGGAGTCCTTGGCGAGTGGTAGCCGCAACCTGGTGATTCAGGATTCTTATCACGGTGCGGCCGGCGCCCTGTTGGCCGCCCAGGAGAAATGGCAAGACGCGATTGCGCACCTGGAGGAAGATCGTGACGATCCCTTCTCCATGCAACTCTTGTCGCGCGCATACTTCGAAGCGGGAGCCACTGACAAGATGCATGAGGTGGAAGCACGCCTTCGAGGCACGAACGTTCCGACTATTGAGCAGGCGGTCGTGGTCCCGGCCGCACGTTTGCAGAAACCTTCCACGACTTAGGTGCGACACCGGCTGGTGCGCCGGCGATGGGATTTTGACAACCCACCGGGGCAGCGCGACCCCTTAAGCGCGGAGCGGGACCGACTTCCTGATTCCCTCCCGGCAAGGCCGGCGGCCGTCGAATTCTGGCCTAATTGCCGGGGAAAATCGCGAAACTACTCCCCGGCAGAAGCAATCTCAAGGTACAATTACGCACTCGTGGCCGCAAGGCTCGCGCGGCTCATCCCGGGAGTGCTCCCCATGGTTCGCTGGATCGCATTTGATGACGATACTGCTGAGGCTGTAGTCAGCCGTTTGCGCCGTGGCGCAGCGGAAATCCAGAACAACAGTCCAGTAGATGCGGCTCTCCATACCGAGCATCCGTCGGTAATCGTGCTGCCCGCGTCGACACCCGGCAGATTGTTGATCGCACGCTTCACGCCCCGTAGTGCAGCTGCAACGCCCGCGGTGCCACGACTGGGCGTCCGTAGCACGCCGCTGCCGACTGGTTCCGTGCAGAGGAAACCGGCGGCTTCCGTGAAGAAGCCGTGGTGGCGGAATATCGTCGCGTAGGTTTGTGCAACCCCTCGAAGTCAAGATTCTCCTGCCTGTTCTGAACTAATTCTCCGATCACTGCCCGCCAACTCGCAGAAAGCCTATACGCGATCCTGCAGAACGATCCGGTCCGGGCGGAACCGCTGGCGGCAGACATGGAATCGTGGTCGGCACTCATGAAGACGGTTGGAATTGGGTGGTTGGATCTGGACTTGGTGACAGTGCAGGAAATCACGCGCGGGGGCGCCAGCAAATTTGGGATCGATATTGTCTGTACCGATCACGAGGCGGACGATGCCATTTTTTTTTGGCGCTGCATTGGGCGCGGGCGCCTTCGACTGTTGCTTCGTTGGCAATGCGCCCGGAGTCTACCGGGCGATTCGGAACTGGATGGCCGCGTGGTCCCCTGACGCCAGACCGCAGACCAGGTCAGAGTTCGTCGATCGCTACAATCACTCTGCTTCATTCCAGATATACAGGAAATCAGCATCGCTGGCGGTAGCCACGCTGCGCCCGCTCTTGTGGATCGCGCGATTCAAGGCGGAACGGACCTTCTCCTTGCTTTCCGCCAATTGCGATAACGGTATCTTCAGGGCCACGCCCTCTGCGACCTGGTCCAGGTCGGAAAGAATGCGGGTAATGACCTGCTTGTGTTTTCCATTGCGCCCCTGAGGAACGTCCAGTTGGGCAATGGTTTTGAAGTTCATGGGCGACTTGGTTTTACGAAGGTTCATCGCAGTCTCTCCAGCGACATTCATACGATAAACAAACGTAACGTTATCGTACCGCAACGTAACAGACCTGACAAGCATAAAATTCGTACGCGAAACGCGGCTAATTGTCTTGGCATTGGCATCGTGCGCAATCACTCGATACTGTAGCGGCGGCGTTAAATGGGACCATCCGGGCGTGCAATCGGCAGCCAAAAGATTTAACCCGTACGATTCCACACCTGCTAGTGTGGGTGCCGTAGGAGATCAGCTTTGAAGATTTCGAAGACACATTTCGAGCAGGTTCCCGTAGCGGTAGTGAAGAAGAAGATTCTGACCCTCCCCGGAGTGCACCCAGACACAGGCGAGCGGCGCGGGATGAACGATCCGGCCCCTAAGAAGACCGGCCGTCCAGCGACTCGCTTCCATGGCAGGAACTTGTGAATATGAGACCGCAACCAAAAAGCAGTCGCTCTCACAACTCAGAACCGAAAGAGCCTACACGGAAGGCGCGAATGAGTACTCACATGGATACCGATGCCGTTTCCCAGGCGGCACAAGGTCAAATCGTCGCATCAGACGGCACGCCGACACAGGATGATTGGCGCGAACTGGCACAACTGATCCAGAAGGAAAGCGATCCCCACAAAATGGTGGAACTGGTTCAGAAGCTGATCACCCGGTTTGATGACGAGAAGTTGCGAAAGAGCCCGCAGACTCGTGCCGAACCGAAATAGCAGGCTCTACTTCTCGGCGGATTGTTCGAACGATGGCGGGGACAGACTGACGGTCCGTGAAACACGGCTCAACTTGAGGCAGGCCAACCAGACTTCGGAGTTCTCCGAAGAGCACGTCCAACTGAGCAGGCTCTTCTTCCGCTTCGATGTTTCTTGCCAACTCTCGCAGCCGTTGAAGGTCCGCACTCTCCGACGCCCGTATTAGCGCTCCGTGTGTCATCCTACACTCCGGACTCAAGAATCGCCTCTCCATAAAACCGAGTCCATACATGAAATAGGGGAGAAGGGCTCAGGAAAAACCTGTAGTCGCCACCCCGCTGTTATTTTCTTCGTGATTGCTTTGTTGGTGATTGCAAAACTGTGCTCTTTGCTTACCCTGGGCTGGAGACCGTTTGTCGAGCCTGCAATCTTTCCAGGATCACGGGGCCAAGCTGGGAAACGCTGCCGGCGCCCAAGGTGAGGACCATGTCGCCATCCCCGGCGCGAGTCGAAATGGCTTCGACCGCTTCCGCAAAGGAACTCACGTAGTCGACCGGCTTGCCTCCGAGTTGGGAAATGCGCTCCGCCAAGATCGCGCCTGTGATGCCTTCGATGGGCGCTTCGCTGGCGGCATAGATATCGAGGACGGCGAGCGTGTCGGCGTCATGGAAGGCACCCGCGAAGTCGTCCATCAACTCCTGGGTGCGAGTGTACCGATGAGGCTGGAAGATCACGTGGATCTTGCGGAAACCGCATTGCTTCGCCGCGGCGAGCGTGGCTTTGATCTCGGTGGGATGATGGCCGTAGTCGTCGATCACACTGACGCCGGCGACTTTGCCGCGTAACTGAAAGCGCCGGTCGACTCCGCGAAAATTTTCAAGCGCGGTGCGGATGTCTTCGACGCCGAGATCCAGGCCTATACCAACCGCAATCGCGGCCGTGGCATTCAGCATGTTGTGCAGTCCGGGCACATGCAGCGTGAATTCACCAAGATCCTTACCGCGGTAGCTCACCCGAAAGTGGCTCAGCGGTCGATGTTCGCCAGGTTGCGGCTCGACCGCACCCGGCTTGATGAAGAAGTCGGATCCGCGCCGAGTACCGTAGGTTACGACCCGGCGCTGCACCTGGGGCAGCAGTTTGCGAAGAATCGGGTCGTCGTTGCAGGCGACGATCATGCCGTAGAACGGGACGCGGTCCATGAAATCGAGGAAAGTCTGCTTGACGTCACGCATGTTGCGGTAACAGTCCATATGCTCGCGGTCAATGTTGGTGACGACAGAGAGAATCGGGGAGAGCTTCAGGAAGGAGCGGTCGCTTTCGTCGGCTTCGGCAACGAGGTATTGGGATTTCCCCAGGCGGGCGTTGGAGCCCATTGCGTCGACACGGCCGCCCACGACGACAGTGGGATCGAGGCCGCCGGCAGCAAGCACGGCCGCAACCATGGAGGTGGTGGTGGTCTTGCCGTGCATGCCGCCGATAGCTATGCCGTACTTCAGGCGCATCAGTTCGGAGAGCATCTCGGCGCGTTGAATCACCGGGATGTGCTGGTTACGGGCCTCGGCGACTTCGGGATTGACGGAGGCAATGGCGGAACTGGTGACCACCACGTCGGCACCCTGGACGTATTCCGCGACATGGCCTTCAAAGATCGTTGCACCTAAAGAGGCGAGGCGCTGCGTAACGCTGGAACTCTTAAGGTCGGAGCCGGAGATTCTGTAGCCAAGGTTCAGCAGGACTTCGGCAATACCGCTCATGCCGATGCCGCCTATGCCTACGAAATGGACGCGCTGTATTTTTGCGAACATGTGTTGGCTTTTGGCCGCTGGCTAGCGGCTCTGCTTCATCTCTTGGCTCTTGCCTTTTGTGGCTTCGGTCTTTAGGTTGGACTACCTGCCTTGCTCACGTCAACTCTGCCAGTCAGTTCGATGGCCATCTTCGCAATGTCCCGCGCGGCATTGGGATGCGACAGTTTTCTGGCGGCTTGGCCCATCTGCTCCAGATGTTTGCGGTCGGCAAACAGATTTGCCACCGTTTCAGCCAGACGTTCTCCAGTCAGATTGACTTCCTCCAGGAGTACCGCGGCTCCTTCGTTTTCCAAGGCTTGTGCATTGATCTTCTGATGGTCATCGGCGGCGCGAGGGAAAGGGATAAAAATCGCGGGCTTGCCGGCCGCTGCGACTTCTCCGACTGTGCTCGCTCCTGAACGGCACGCCAGCAGGTCGGCTCGAGCGAAAATCGCCGGCATATCGTGAATAAATGCTGAAACTTCCGCGTTGAAGTTTGCCCGCTGGTAGGCCGCTTGTGCGTCGTTGAAATCGCGCTCGCCGGTCTGGTGAATGATGCGAAGTCCGGGGAGCTTTTGTTGCAACGTGGGAAGTGCGTCGATGAGCGCCTGGTTGATGGCATGTGCGCCCTGACTGCCTCCGAACACCAGGAGTGTGGGTGGCCCGCTGCCGTCACTGCGAGTTGCAATATTAAAGAACGCAGGACGCACCGGGACACCGGTCACTTCATATCTGCGGAAATAACGGCCGGTCTGATCGAACTGCACGGCGGCAGTGGAAACCATGGACGCGATCAATCGATTGGCGAAACCGGGCACGACGTTGGGCTCGAACGCGATGGTTGGAATCCGGCGAAGCACGGCTGCGGCCATGGCTGGTCCGGAAGCGTACCCACCGACTCCGATTACCACGTCCGCTCGAAATTCGGCGAGCATGCGCGATGCGTCCCAAACGGCGCGCGGCAAATCGATCAAGGTGCGGAGACGGGTAGCGAGACTAACCCGGTTGAGCGCCCCAACTTGGACGAGGCGGAGGTCGAATCCAGCCGCGGGAACCAAGCGGTTCTCCATGCCACGCGGGGTGCCTATAAATAGCACCTCTGCGGCGTACTGCTGCTTCAATTGCTGGGCGATGGCTAACGCGGGGATTACATGCCCACCCGTCCCCCCGCCAGCCAAAACGGCACGCATTTCGCCATTGTCAATTTTCGCCGGGTACTTGTCGATTGTTTCGAGGGTTCGGATAGGTTCGACCCGGTGGCGCCGATTTTCATCCGAACTGAGACAACGGGGTCGGAATTGGAGTGGCCCAAAAGCCGCGCTGGACAAGGAAAGTAACGGGTAAGCAGCAGCAAATACACCCTTCACTGTATTTTCTGGCATGCATCTGCCAAGTAATGTGTCTTCGAGTGAGAGGTTTGCCCCGTGTCGGATGCGCCCATCGCCCCCATGCTTGAGTTCTCCACCCAAACATGCACAGATTCAGGCTACGTCGGGTCTGGCTTCATGCCAACCGATGCCGATGCGTTGCGCCAAAAGCCTTCTGTCGAAGGCGCGAGCCCTTCGATTTCTCTGCCACCACTTTCGGTCGTGGTCTCGATTCTGTACGTGCTTGCCCTGGTGGGAACGGGCGTGTTCTTTCTTTTGTATTTCTTATTGTCGGATTGAGTGCTTAGCAATCTTCCTGGTTGCGAGCCAGACCACCTGCGAATCAAGCACTACGAGCGGACCGGGGAGTGTCGCGAAGCTGCGACGCATGCTTGGCGTGCTGGGCGCGATGGAAGGTCGAGGCAGGAAGGACAGTAGACCTCGCGGCACAAAGCGCAAGACTCGGCGTGCGCCGGACAAACGGGCACCCCACAATCGGAACAGACCGATTTGGAGCGGCAGCCGCAGGTTGCACCGAGCGCGTCTTCGAGGCTTTGAACTTCGACGACTCCGCAATAGCCCATAGGGTTCTCCCCTTAACGGCCCGGAACTATATCACAGCGGTTTCCGGAAATAATAGGATCTGCCCCGCTAAAGCCGGCCGACCTTCTGAGTGTTTTGCTCGAGCACCAAGGGTGTATTCTAATGGCACCGAACGTCTAATCTGCAACCGGGGTCAACACCTACTTCCGGGGTCACTCTCCTAGCGCTTGCCGCAAGAGCGCAGGTTCTATGGATGTTTGCCCGTTTCCGTGTTGCCCCGCGTAACAGTCGCCCATGGGCTTGTTGTTTTTGAGTCCCAACTCAAATGGAGGAACATGTCCAAATCACCCCAGGAAGAGTCCTCGTTCGATAAGGCAAGCGCGACCGATAAGGCAGGCGTGACCTTGCCGGGAAAGGTCGAAAAAATTATTCCTCCGGCACATCCTGCAGAGCCCGAGAAGGCCCAAATCAACGTGGAAGGCGCGGAGGATCTCTACCGGGAAATTCGAATCGATAATGTTCTGCAAAATGAGAAGGGCGAGACCGTGCGGCTAAAGCAAGGGGCGGAAGTAGAAGTTACGGTCGAAGCCGACGCGGCTGCGACGATCAAGAAGAACACAGGTGGGCAACCGCCTGCTTCGCGTCCTTGATCATACCGCCACCCATGCACAGGGGTGATTCGCTGCGGACGTACTTGTTCAGCCTACGGAGGCCAAGCCGGGAGGTGGACTCGGCGGTGCGGAGAGTTCTTCTCTCAGCATGTCGGTCAGGGCAGCAATCACGGAAAGAATCACGGGACCGATAAAAATCCCGATAAACCCAAAGGCTTGAACGCCCGCCCAGCAATGCGAACAGCAGGAGAAGTGGATGGAGTTCAACCTTGCTGCCAATCACCAGGGGTCGAATGATGTTGTCGATCGTGCCCACCACTACGGAACCCCACAGAGATCAGGATAATTCCTTTCCAGAGATGACCGGTGGCCATCAAGTAAATAGCAGCCGGCAGCCACACCAACATGGTTCCCACGATCGGGACGAGGGAACAAACCGCAGTAAATAAGCCAAGCAACAATGGCGACGGCACGCCCAGGACGGCAAAGGCGGCTCCGGTCAGCAGGCCTTGAGTGAGACCGACGGCCAGAATCCCGTACAGGTTGGCGACCACACTATCGCGAATTCCGGTTAGCAAGCGCACCGCGTGGTCCCGGCTCATGGGTAAAACGGAAATGACGTTCTCGACGGTCGTATCCCCGTCGCGGAATACGAAGAACAGGATCAGGAATGTCAGGATTGCATTGCCAGTGAAGCCAGCCAGTCCCCCCAACAGGCGGGTGCCCGCCGTCAATAGGACTTTGCTTATCTGGCCGGGGAGGTTGGCAATCGCGTCCTCCAGGCGCAACTCTTCCACATCCACATATCTTTCCGAGCCAACTCAGTGCACTTTGCTGCTTCTGGGCCAGGTAAGCCACGGCTCCGCCTTCCTGGGTGCTCCGATCTCCCAGGTAACGAGCCGCTTTGATCAGCTCCGCCCCGGCGGCGGAGGCAATGAACAGGGCCGGTAGTATGAAGATCAGAAGCACGGCCAAGGTCGCAACCAGCGCAGACCTGTTCGGACCGCGCACGATTCGTTTGGTCCTAAGGTAGAGAGGGTAGAATCCGACGCCGATGACGGCGGCGAACGCGATTGGCTGCAGGAATGGCCGGAAGAGCCAAAAGCCCATCCCGAGGGCCCCGACCAGCAAGGCCCCGAGGAACCAAACACTTGCGATCGAGTTCGGCTTTCTCACGAGTAGACCGGATACTTTCCGGCCGAACCGCAAATGTACGCCGACGGGCCACCCTGCGCAATGCGCCCACCTCAGCTCCAAACCATCGACGGTCCCGAAAGCGGTACTAAACCGATTTCTCTCAATCCGGGATCCCCGCAAGGAAATTTTCCGCTTGTTGTCCAGATCGGTTGTTTTCGAACGTCATGGTAGTGGCGGAGAATGGTGCCGCCTGAAAATCACAAGGAGAGAATCCATGCAATACATCCTGCTGGACTATGTGAGGGAATCCGGTTGGCCGGAGCTGACCAGGGACGAACAGCTTCATTGGCTGGGTGCGTACAAGGCTTACATGGAGGCCATGAAGAAGGCGGGCGTCTTGAAGAGCAGCAGTGGACTGCAACCCACCTCGTCGGCGACAACGGTGCGAGTAGCAAGTGAGAAGACTCAGGTGCTCGACGGTCCTTATGCCGACTCGAAAGAGCAACTGGGCGGCTTTCATATCATCGAGGTCGACGACCTCGATGCGGCGATCTCATGGGCGGCACGCTCGCCGACGGCATTGCATGGCGTGGTCGAAGTGCGTCCCCTTTGGGAGGGCACCATGCTGACCCGTGACATAGAAACCTACGTAAAGCCCAAGTGAACGGATCATCGCCGACGCGAAGTGAGCTGTTCCTTGAGTGAACAAAATCTAGCCGGACAATTATTAAGGAGAGCCGAATGCGAAAAGTGATCGTTTTCAATCATGTGACGCTGGATGGTTTTTTTACTGACAAAAATGGGGACATGAGCTGGGCGCACAAGCGGGATCCAGAGTGGAATGCGTTTGTCGCGCAGAATGCCAGTGGCGGAGGTCAACTGTTGTTCGGCAGAATTACTTACGACCTGATGACGCGCTACTGGCCGACCGCGGCGGCCATGAAGAACAGTCCAGAGGTCGCCGAAGGGATCAACAAAGTGCCGAAAGTTGTGTTTTCGAGAACGCTCGACCAGGCGTCGTGGAACAATACCAGGCTGGTGAAAGGCGATCCTGCCCAAGAAGTATGGAAGCTGAAGGCTGAAGCCGGCGAGGATATGGTCATTCTGGGGAGTGGCAGCATCGTTTCACAGCTGGCACAGGCTGGGTTGATCGACGAATACCAGATCGTCGTTTCTCCTATCGTTCTTGGAGAAGGCAAAACGATGTTTGAAGGCGTCGAGAAGAAGCTTCCTCTAAAACTGGCAAAGTCACGGACGTTCGGCAACGGCAACGTCTTACTGTGCTACGAACCAGCGGCGTGAGGGAATAGCCTGGGCTCAGCTTGCGGTCGTGATCGTTGCCCCCCCATAGGGGAACGATGACCCTCCGCGGTTCGGAGGAGAGAACATGAATTCACGAAAAACCCGACCTGCGAACATTGACGAATATATTGACGCTGCGCCCAAAGCGGCCCAGAAGAAGCTGCGCGAAATGCGCGCTTGTATTCGCTCAGTTGCGCCGGGAGCCACGGAGAGCCTGAAGTGGGGGATGCCGGCTTTCTCGTACGGACGGGTCCTGGTTACCTTCGCCGCGTTCAAGCATCACATCGGCTTCTATCCAACGCCGTCAGCAGTGAAGGCGTTTGCGGACGATCTTTCGAAATTCGTCACGGCCAGTGCGTCGATTCAGTTTTCGTTGGAGAATCCTCTCCCTCTGGCACTGATCCGCAAGATCACCGAGTTTCGTGTTCGCGAGAGTATCGACAAAGATGGGAAGTGGAGAACGTCGCGCAGTGCCTAGGGATTGCGTCCCATCCCTGTATTTATCTGGATGGTCTCATGGGAGCGACTTCTCGCATGAACGACTCCGACGTCATGAGTGGGGATCCGAACTCCGGTGATAGCAACATGCAGGCGCACAGCACCGCGGACGCGGTTGCACGGCGCAGTTACGGTAAGCTGGTGGCCTTTCTCGCGGCACGAACCAAAGATGTGACTGCTGCGGAGGACGCACTCTCAGAAGCGTTCCTTGCGGCATTGGCAGACTGGCCGATCAACGGTTGTCCGGGAAATCCGGAAGCGTGGTTGTTGACGGTAGCTCGGCGAAAGGTGATCGACGGCTTCCGCGGACAGCGTCGCCACGAGATGGCCAACGAGGAGTTGAGGGTGATGGCCGAAGGGCTGGAGGCGGCGGCAACTGCGGCGGAGATCCCCGACCAGCGGCTCGCACTGATGTTCGCCTGCACGCATCCGGCGATCGACGAGGGCATTCGCGCGCCCTTGATTCTGCAAGTCGTGCTCGGTCTGGATGCGAAGGCGATTGCCTCATCATTTCTCATGTCTCCAGCAGCGATGAGTAAGCGACTCGTCCGGGCCAAGGACAAGATCCGGCAGGCCGGTATTCCCTTCCGTGTCCCCGAGCGGGAGGAACTTGCCGGCCGACTCGACACCGTGTTGGACGCTGTTTATGCCGCATTTGCCGAAGGCTGGACCGATCCGGGTGGGACTGACGCTGCGCGCCGCGACTTGAGCGAGGAAGCCATGTTTCTGGCACGGCTGGTGACTGAACTGCTGCCAGCGGAGCCGGAAGCGCTCGGCTTGCTGGCGCTCATGTTGCACGCCGAAGCCCGGCGACGAGCACGTCGTAATGCGGAAGGCCAATACGTTCCTCTAGTCAAGCAGGATCCGGAGTTGTGGAATCCGCAGATGATTATGGAGGCCGAAGCTCTTCTTCGACGTGCCAGTACCCTAAGTTCAGTCGGCCGATATCAATTGGAAGCGGCGTTACAGTCGGCGCATGTCTATCGCTGCCGCACGGGAGAAAAAAACTGGCCGGAAGTCGTGCGACTCTATGACGCCTTATTTGCTGTGGCTGCGTCGCCGGTGGTGGCCACCAACCGTGCGCTGGCGATTGCGGAGGAGCAGGGTGCGAGCGCGGGACTCGACGCGATGCCAGATGCAGCTTCGGATGCTCGGCTCGCGGGATATCAGCCCTACTGGGCGGCGCGTGCGGAACTGCTGGCTAGGAGCGGTGCGCGCGAAGAAGCGCGAGATGCGTATGAAATGGCGATTGGTCTGGAGCGCGATGACTCTGTGCGGCGGTTCCTACGGCAAAGGCAGGCGTCACTGGAGGATTGAAGAAATGAAGTTCACGATTGCTATCAGCCGGCTCTCAGCGAGGAAGGACTCCGCGGAACCCGTGTTACGGACGAAAAGAATAGGTGTACTTGATTACGAATCGATTCTCGTAGAACTGTGCAGGATTTATCGTAGCTAGGCTAGCGAACTTCTGCCCCGCCGTGTAGATCACATACAGGTCGCTATCAGGGCGATAGTTCCATCGCAACCGGACATTCGCGCTTGCGGCTTGGATGTTCGCCGTGTCGACCTGAAGAATTGTCGAAAGCGATAGAAATCTGGAAAATGCGTAGTCGGTCTCCAGTGCCCCGAACACAACCGAGAAGTCGCCATTGGGAAGTGGCAGGCGAAAGCGGTTCCACTGGGGCCCCAGGCTCAACGAGAGCCTTTCATTCGCACGATAATTGGCTCGCACCCTGAGTTCGTTCAGTCTTCCGTCGTAGTAGCTGCCGAAGCGCTCGAAGAACTGCATCGTTAACCGGCGGTCTTGCGGAGTGCCGTAAGTGAGTTGATGCCTTGTCCAGTTGTAGACACCTGTCGGAATGTTGACGTTCTTGTAGATATTGAAGGGCGTGGTGAGCCGCTGGGCAAAAACGTCCACAATGTCGTCATCGGTGTAAGAGCCGTTGTGAAACTCGGCCCGGAACGTGTTCTGCCATTCCTGCGTCTGGACGACGTGGTGCGTGTCCGGAGCATGAAAGATGAAGCCCTCGAACTGAAGTTCGCGGACACCCCTGAATGAAGGGCGGGTTTTGAAGGTAGCATCGACGTAGTCGCAAATGCAGTCGGCGCGCTCCAGAAACCCGACCTGGGGATTGAAGTTCGGGCCAATCTTCCGGTGCTCTGCCTCAAAATCGAGCCAGTTGGAGCGGAAGTTCATTCCGGCACCGACATTGGATTGCCCGCCGGAATAGCCCGGGGTGCGCGTTTGGGCGGCATAGCCGTTGAGGACAAGGTTCTTGAACAGAACGAACCTGCCGTCCACGCCAGCCGTCTGGTTCAATGGAGAGATCTCATTCCCGGATCGCTTATCGATACCCATAAAGCCAAGGTACGATCCTGTCCCCCATAACGACCTCTTCAGACGCAACACCGCGTAGTTCGCCCAAGGATTCGGTCCGGCAGATCGGGTATCGACATCCATGGCTCCAAGTTCGAATCCCCCAAACGAGCCAGTAACTTTGGCTCCTCCGTTAATCGGAACCTGCTCTCCTGTAACAGGATCGATCCCGATCTGGCGACTGAAAAAGAGCTGGTCACTTCCGGTCGCTAGGCTCATCGGAAAAGCGAAGACGCCTGCATTCTCCAGAAAGAACTGTCTCTTTTCCGGAAAGAATAATTTGTAAGGAGTGAGATTGAATTGCTGAACATCCACGTCGCTGTCCGCAAAGTCGGTATTGCCGGTGAGGTTCGCGACCAGGTTGGAACGAATACCGATCTTGATGTCTACACCGCCGGTGTGCAACGCGCTGGTACCGGGAGTCAGGCCGCTGGCACCGGCGTCTGGAGGCAGGTGACTGAAACCCCCCAGAACATACGGCTTGATGATTAGTAATCTGCCACTACCGATTCCGGTGATTCCGTGCAGTTCGCCGGCCTGGCTGATCTTGCTCACACCGTAAGTTCTTCGCCAGCCGCTCCAAATGTCCTCTTCGTTCTTGCGACGGATGAATCTCTTGAAGTTGATTCCCCACACCACGTCGCGCGACCGCATGAAATTCAGTGTCGAGAAGGGGATGGCAACGGTTGCCGTCCATCCGTCTGCCGTGGTGCGGGCGCTGGACGCCCAGACGCCGTCCCATCCGGGATCTCCGTCCTGGGTCTCACCCGGCTGCTCGTCGGTGATGAGAGCGTCTCGCTGTGTGCCCAGCGGATTGATCTGGAAAACATAAGCGTTGCGGCGATCATGACGAGAGTCGATGACGATTTCAAAATAATCATCCAACTCCTGTGTCACATCCCGGCGAAGCTGCGTGGCGACCTGGCCGTGTGCGAGGGAATCGTGACACGCAATGCCGAAGTAGACTTCATTTCGCGAATACAACACTCTGACTTCGGTGCGCTCCGTGGCAGTCTGTCCTTCGTAGGGCTCTCGCTGGCGGAAGTCAGCAACAGGGGATGCGAGCAGCCAGATGGGATCGTCGACGGTTCCGTCCATGCGAGGTGCGCGATCGACTCGGACGGCTTGTGCAGTTCGTTGCGCAAGCGTTGTGGCAGCCGTTGCAGCAGGCTCTGTCTTCTGTCCCCGCATTGGCTGACCAAGGGCACAAAGAAGCATGAGAGCCCGCACAAGTCGGGGGTGAGGTTTCCGGCGGCACGCCACTGGAGCAATATACTGGGATCTACCTGAAGAAACTCCTAAATCTGCTTAGAATTGAGGTGCTGCTATGCGAAAGCGCCTGCATCGCTTTGGTCATATTGTGACGTTAGCGTTACTGCTTTCGATACTCGGCTGCGCGACCGCCGCGATTCCGTCTGACAATGCAAAGCCAGGTCCACTGACGAAGATCGTGGACGTACCATTACCTGGTCCTGCCGTCCGGTTCGACTACCAGAGCATTGACGCCACACATCACCGCCTCTACATCGCCCACATGAACGCTGATCAGCTGGTGGTCTTCGACACGAAGGCGCGCAAGGTGGTGGTGAATCTCGACGGGTTCCCGAGTGTTCACGGTGTGTGGGCAGTTCCGGAGTTGAGCAGAGTCTACGCATCCGCAACTGGCGAGCATAAAGTCGCCGTTGTCGATATGCAAACGCTGAAGACCATCGCGAAGACTGGACCGGTGCAATATCCGGACGGTATCGCCTACGCTCCTGGGCCGAAGCGCGTCTTTGTGTCAGATGAGCACGGGGACGCTGACGCAGTGATCGACGCTACCAAGAATTCTCTTATCGCCACGATCCCGCTTGGCGGTGGGGCGGGCAACACCGTCTATGACGCGGGCTCGGGCCACATACTGGTGGCTGTCCACCAAAAGAACGAGCTCGTTGCAATTGACCCGACAACCACCAAGATCATTGGACGCTATTCGGTTCCGGGAGTGGAGAGCCCGCACGGGATTGCCCTTGACGTGACTGCCCGGCTGGCATTTGTGGCAGGCGAGGAGAATCGCGAGCTGGCGGTTGTCGATCTCACCAGCATGCAGGTGCTCGCGACCTATCCGGTTGGAAAGGATCCTGACGTACTTGCGTTCGACTCAGGACTAAAGCGGTTGTACGTCTCAGCGGAGTCCGGCACCGTGACTGTATTCCGAGAAAACGGCAAGACGCTGATTCTGGAGGGGACATTTTCCATGCCGCACGCGCACACGGTTTGCGTCGACCCTGAAACGCACCTGGTCTACTTCCCGCTGCAGAGTGTCGACGGCCGCCCCGTTCTGAGGATTATGGAGCCGAGCCAGACTCACTGACCATCGAGTCGGCGCCCTCTCACATCCCTGATTGAGCCTTCCTATTGCGACGCCACCACAAACTTAGCCGGATCCAGTTCGAGCTTGATCCAGTACGGCGATCGAGGCGGAGGTGGAAGCTTTTCGTGGTTGGGAGTGACCTGTCCCAACTCGCGTAAGAGACACTGTGCCATTGGGGTGACTTGCGGAATCCACGGCAACGAGGGGTTGCCATTCTCAAACACAGACGTGACAAATTCAAACTTCTGCAGGTCACCAGGGTTCGCTTGCGCGCACTGCTGCATGTAGGGCGAGAGCTTTTGCTCGACGGCAGCCAGGTACCTGGCGCCTTCGGGGGTTCTCGAGTTGGCTTCTGCCATTTGCATGCGTTTCCGCGCGTCCTCCTGGATAGGTGCGACGGTCGACGCCCAGTCTGCATTGTTCTTGAAAAAGTGTTCGGTCTTCCAGATGTCCTCGTCCCAGTTGCTGCCGAGGCGCTTGAATGCAGTGTCCGCCACGGTCGCGTCCCGAAATTTGATCGCCAGGAATGCTAGAGCATTCAGATTGGTCAAGGATGCACCGTACTGGTTCTCGGTCTCCGTGGCTCCCTTCTGGATTCTCGGCCATGACAGGTTCAGGATCTCGGGTTCGTCGCAAGAACAAACAAGACGCATGGCAATTTGGAAATAAAGGATGTCGCCGGCTTTGCCGCCGATGCGATCGGCAACCTGCTTCGCGAATTTCGCAGTGTCTCCTTCTTCGCCATACCACTTGGGCAACAGGAAGGTGGCATGCATTCCATACGATGAGTAGTATTCCGGTTCGAACTTCGATCGCCTTCTCGATGAGGCGGGTCGCTTGCGGAAGGTCCCAACCTTGGCCGCGCGCTACTCTTTCCATGGCCACGTACCATTCCGGACACTTCGCGTCCAAGGTTGCAGCGTCGTCCAGCGTTTTCTTGGCCTTCTCCAAACGTTCCCGGAAGAGATCCCAGCCAGTTTCGCTGACTGTTTCGCTGGTTCCGGCTCCACGAGCGTCCCAGGCGTAGTTTCCGTAGGCTTCGCCCAAAGCAATCCGCGCTGTGATCGACTGCGGCTTCGCCGTGACCCAGCGCTTCAGGCGTTCGATATGATTTTGCCAGTCCAGTTCGGTGGCGTGGCCCACCCACGGGTCTTCGAGACCACCATAGAAGGCTTGCATCTGCCACATCCCGCCTGCGAACCTGGCTTTGCTGGAGCGTAACTGGTCGGCCGTGCAATCCAATTCGTCAAACCTCTCTTGCTTCAGCAGGTGAGCAACGGCCAGCTTGAAAGCCTTCAGGGCGTGAACGTCGATGGCAGGGTCGAAATTCAACTGCCCAGGCTGGCAGGTTGTGTTCGCAGTCTTTGCTCGATCGACCTGTGCGAACGCATGCGACGAATGGACTGTCAGGATGAAGCACGCGACCAAGAATGCCGCGAGATAAGTGCGCCGATACGCAAAGACGTTGTCACTAAACGAAAGACGAATATGAGGAATCATGGCGGAGTACTCCGTGGAAACAACGAACAGCGTGGAACGAATAATTCTAAGGGGCTTTGTTCGGCCGGGCCAGATTACGTCGGGTCAGAGGGGATGGTGTAGTGTGCCAGAAAAGTATTCAATATCAGGCCCTCGTACCCATCGCCCGTGCCACCCTTGACTTCTTAGTCGGCGAGCGCGACATCTGGCTTTTCTACCTCGAAGACGAGCTCTGGCGCTTTGGACGGCTGTGAAGTTGTGCTCGAACGAGTGCAAAGGATCGCTCGGATGTCTTTTGCCGGATCTGTCCCGACCGTAATCCCCACTTCAAATAGCAGCGCGAACACAGGCGCTCCGGAGTATTGGGGGCGCCGCTTGGGTTGGTTACCTTTGTAACGCGGCACCAGACGGTCCTAAAAGCCAAAGCGATCGGCCCCCCAATAATCCTAGGTTTCCAGGCCCAGCGCGCGGGGTCTTCGTATGTCGACCATAACCACGCCTTGGTACCTTTGGTTATCTTTTGGTACTGCTTCAATTGGGAGACCATACAGTTTGGTTGCGGTTCGTCTTGCTGGCGGGACGAGTGCGGATTGAAAACGAACAACTTGGCACCACTAGCAGTACTAACCCGTAGAGGCAAACACCCGCTTCGAACGGCGACCGCGACGTCGCTGGTTAAAAACGGTCGAAGGGCTCGTGGTTCTGGCTTTACCCTGATCGAGCTCTTAATTGTAATCGCTATCATTCTGACCATCGCAGGCATTGCCATACCAAACCTGCTGACGGCAATCGAGCAAGCCCGCACAGCTAAAGCTATAGGCGATATTCGGACGATTGGCTATGCGGCTTTGGAGTATGAGGCCGCCAACGAGCAATATCCGAACAGCTTGGCCCAAATTGGTTACGGGGGCTTTCGGGATCCCTGGGGGAGCCCTTATCAATATTTGGACTTTGCGAATGTCAACGGCCTGGGTGCAATGCGAAAGGATCGCTTTCTGGTTCCTCTCAACACTGGGTTTGACCTTTACAGCATGGGTAGAGATAAGCAGAGCGTTCCACCTTTGACCGCAGCCGCCAGCAGAGGACGATGTGATTTGGGCGAACGACGGCGCTTTCATTGGTCCGGCATCGGACTATTAGGCAGCAAGAATCATGACGTTGAAGACAACATTTTTGCGCAGCCGGGTTGCAAGGCGAATCTTCGTCCTTTTCGTCGCATGCGCGCTGGTGCCGATGGCCGTGCTCACGACCCTGTCGTTCCTCGAGGTCTCGCGACAGCTCAGGAGCCAGAATGAGCGTCAGCTGCAACAAGCCGCCAAGTCTCTGGGGTTGGCCATTTACGAACGGCTCACGATTCTCGACTCCAATCTGCAGGTGGCGTCCCTTCGTATTCAGCATGGTGCCCCACTGCCATCACCAAGCAGCGAACAACACTTTCAGACAGTGACCGTGTGGCGAACCCAGAGCAAGGCGAAGAACCAGGACGACTCCATCTCGACCTTGACCGCCTCCGAGAACGCGCACCTGCTCTCCGGGAAATCGCTAATCCACTCAGGTTCGTGCTCCACCAACAGGAGCCTGAAGTGCGTCCTCATGGTGAGGATGATTGATCGCAACGACCTTCGATCCGGCCTGATCGTTGGTGAGATCAATTCTAACTATCTGTGGACTGCCGATAGGCAGCCGGCCGACATCGATCTATACGTCCTCGACCGAAATGAGATTCTCTACAGTTCGAATCCCGAAATGACATCGGCAGCGAAGATACCGTCGCGACGTAACTCCTCGGGGATCTTCGACTGGGTAAACCGAGGAACGGTCTATGACGCCGCCTATCGAGACCTGTTTTTGCGGGCCGAATTTCATGCCGATAACTGGACCGTCATTCTGACGCAGAATCACCAGGATGCTTTCGCGCCCATGCAGCGTTTCCGGAACACTCTGGTGTTGGTTGCAGTTCTGGCGATGTGGATCGTAATACTGCTTAGCCTGATTCAGATACGTCGCACCATGGGCCCCTTGGGGAAATTGAGTGAAGGCACGAAGCAGATCGCAGAGCAGCACTTCGACGCGCGTGTGGAGATTGGCAGCGGAGATGAATTCGAGGACCTAGCGGCATCGTTCAACTCCATGTCAAGCAGGCTTGGCAGGCAGTTTCACACGTTGCGGGCCATCAATGATATTGACCAGGCGATCTTGTCTTCGTTGAACCGCGATGCTGTGGTCAGCACTGCGCTGTCCCGGATGGCAAATCTGTTGCCGAGCGAGTGCTTTGCGATCGCAATTTTCCAGCCAACGCAATCAGACTTTGCTTCCGTACAGATGACAGTTCGTGAGCCTCAGTCTGACGTGCAGCGAACGTTCACTGACCTGATCGCGTTGTCCAGCGAATTGCAGCAGCTCCAACAGAATCGAAGTCTGGGGACTCGGCTGGATTCCAGCAGCACACCCGACTTTCTGTTGCCGCTCAAGAACCTCGGCATGACGTCCGCTTTTGCTTTCCCCATATGGCTCGAGAACAGACCCTTTGCCGCTCTGGTGTGCGGCCATTCGACGACTGCTCCGATGACCCCGGAAGACATTCATCACGCCAGTCAGGTTGCTGACCAGTTGGCCGTTGCCTTCTCGAACGTTCAATTGATCGAAGCCATGGAACAGCTTCACTGGGGAACTCTGACGGCCCTGGCGCGCGCCATTGACGCTAAGTCCGCATGGACTGCCGGCCACTCTGAGCGGGTGACACAGTTGGCCCTGAAGATCGGGAAAGCGATGGGCCTGCCGGCCCGGGATTTGCAGATCATGCACAGGGGAGGCCTGTTACATGATGTCGGGAAAATCGGTACGGCCCCCGAAATTCTAGATAAGCAAGGGAAGCTCAATCCTCAAGAAACGCAACTGATGCGCGACCACGTCCGCATCGGTATTCGTATTCTTGAACCCATCGCTGCCTTTACCGAAGCGCTGCCTGTGGTGGCCCAACATCATGAGTGGTTCAATGGCGGCGGTTATCCGGAAGGCTTGGCCGGGGAAGAAATATCCCTTCACGCACGTATCTTTGCCGTCGCTGATTGCTACGATGCCATGATTTCGGACCGGCCCTATCGAAAGGGGCTGCCGAAGAAACAAGTCAGTCCCGATCCTGAAGGAGAAGTCCGGTATTCAATTCGATCCGAAGGTGATCGAGGTATTCCTCAAGTTGTGCTTGGAAGACGAGGCCAGCGATTCCCCGAAAGAAGACGGGCGATTGGTTGAGCAGTCGATATGATCGGGTTCTCACCCCAGAACGGACCGGCTCGGAACTCGCGGCAAGTATTGTTGCTGATACCGCTGTTGTTATTGCTGGCGGGATGCGCATGGCGAGATCCAAAAACGTTGCCAGGGCAGATGGTTGGTGAATGGAGAACCGACGAACCCCGCTACAATGGACGATTTCTGCGACTCGAAGCTGACCGTATTACCTTTGGCTTGGGTGGGGCACCGGACAAAGCCGAACACGTTGAAAGAGTCAGGATGGTCCCCAGGGACAATCCGACGGAGTACACCGTCCATTTGACGTCGACAGACGGAACAACGGATTCGATCGCCCTGCAATTCACGGCGGAACGTGGCGGGGAACTGCGTATTAAGAGTCAGCCTAAAGTGGTTTGGAGACGCAAGAGCGAGCCCGCCAGGACACTCCCGAGCGTGGCTCCGCAACGCGAGACGCAAGTGATGGATGGGTGGCACGGAGAACATAAAACCATTTACACGATCGACTGCCTTCGACCCCAAGTGTGTCGTAGCAATTAAACCAGTTGCTGGGCGATTTCATGTCCATCGTAAGGCTGTGATACGACTAACCGGATATCCCGTCCTGACAACGTCAACCCCTTATTTGAAAATCCCGCCTATTCCGCTTGTTTGGAAATATTGAGCAGCGCCCCTACACATCCAAGCGTGATGAACAACGAAGACCCGCCGTAGGAAACGAACGGGAGCGGAATGCCTTTGGTGGGCATTAGGCCCAGGACTACGCTCATGTTGATGAAGGCTTGCAGGATCACCATGCTGGTGATGCCGACGGCCAGGAAGCGGCCGAACAGGTCGTGGGTGCGAAGCGCGGTGCGCGTCCCCCGCCAGAGGAAGACGGCGAACAGGGTGGCTACGAACATGGCTCCTACCAGGCCTAGTTCTTCGGCAGTGACGGCGAAGATGAAGTCGGTGTGGGGCTCAGGGAGGTAAAAGAGCTTTTGTTTGCCTTCCATCAGGCCGAGGCCGGTCAGGCCGCCCGTGCTCACTGCAATCAGCGACTGAATGATGTGAAACCCTGAACCGCGCGGGTCGGAGTATGGGTTCAGGAAGGCCATGATGCGCTCCCGCCGGAAAGCTTACGTGGAAGAGCAAGAAATAGAGTGGCAGCAGTGAGGCGGCAAACGCATAGGCGAAGTAGCGCAGTTGCATGCCAGCAACGAACAAGATCGACGCAGTGATTCCGGCGCAAGCGATGGCCGTCCCGAGGTCGGGCTGGGCCACGATGAGGAGCAGGAACACCATGGTGGGCGCTACGGCCGGCAACAGGGTGCTCTTCCAGTCTTCGATGTACTTAGTCCGCGTCTCGAGAAAGAACGCCATAAAGAGGATGATCGCGGGCTTGGCCAGTTCGCTCGGCTCGAAGGAGAAACCGCCCCAGCGAATCCAACGATGGGTGTGATGGGTACGGTCCAGCAGGAAGACGGAAAGCAAGAGAAGGGTGGTGACCGCCAGCAGCGAGAAGACTACACCGGGATGCCTGTAGCGGTGGTAGTCGATCCTCATGGTTGAGACCATGGCGATGATGCCGGCCAGCGCCCAGATAAGTTGCTTGGTCGCGAATGCATACGGCGAGCCGAAACGTTCCTTGGCCATCACAGCGGACGCGCTGAAGACCATCACCAGACCGATAAAGACAAGAAGCATGGTAACTGCGAAGAGCCATCGATCGACACTGACGCGCTTGGCCATGACGTTTCATTTCAACACGGAGTTGCGGAGGGACGGACAGGATTGCAGCTAGAAAAATGCTCTAGGGATGACTGGTTTGGTTCCTCGGTACGACTTCAGGGTCTAGGCTTGGTGGTGGACCGGGAGTCCGAACTGGGAGATGCATTCGCGAGCTCGATGAAAATCCTTAGGCACCACTGCTAGCGCCGTCCGAAGTGGGGTCCTTCGACTGCGTTCGGCTGGCGCCTCACTTCCCTCAGGATGACAGGCTAGGGGTGGCAGTCGGAGTTGCCAGATGCGGTTAACTGCCTGCTGCAAGCGCGTACACCACTTCTTTGAAAACCCTCCCTCGATGGTTGTAGCTCTGGAACTGGTCGAAGCTGGCACAGGCGGGGGCCAGCAGGACGATGTCGCCGGGTTGGGCTACGGCAGTGGCACGCCGGATGGCGTTGTCCAGAGTCTCGGCGTGGACAACCTCGGCGGCGCCTTTGATGTGAGATTCGATCTTCTCGGCAGCCGCACCGATCGTGTACACCCGTTTTACCCGCTGGCGCAGGAGGTCATTCAGTACCGTGTAGTCGCTGCCCTTGTCCTTCCCCCCCAGAATGAGATGGATATTGGCGGGGAAGGATTCGAGCGCCTTGATGGTGGCGTCGACGTTCGTGGCCTTGGAGTCGTCGTAGTACTCGACGCCTTTGATGGTGGCGACGTATTCGAGGCGATGCTCGACGGCCTTGAAGTTGCGAACGGCCTGGCGGATCATGTCCGCCGGAACCCCCATCAGGGCGCCCGTGCAAACTGCGGCTAACACGTTCTCCACGTTGTGCGCGCCTTTTAGGCTGATCTCGCTGACCAACATGATCTCGCGCTGGCCAGCCCCGTCACGAAAGAGGATGCGGCCGCCGTCGACGTATGCACCCTGCTTAACTTCTTTCTTGCGGCTGAACCAGAAGACTTGGGCACGCGTGCGACCGGCCAGAGTCAGGCAGGTGGGGTCGTCTTCGTTGAGGACGACGTAGTCGGAAGGCTGTTGATTTTCGAAGATTCGCGCTTTCGCGTCGACATACGTCTGGAAAGTGCGGTGGCGATCGAGGTGATCGGGAGTGATGTTCAGAATCACCGCGACTTTGGGACGGAAAGTTTGGATGGTTTCCAGCTGGAAGCTGGAGATTTCGAGGACAACGACGGTATCGCGCCCGGCCCGTTCAACCAGGGAAATCGCGGGCGTCCCGATGTTGCCGCCTACCACCGTGGGGAAACCGCCGGCTGTGACGACGTCACCGGCCAATGTTGTCGTAGTGGTCTTGCCATTTGAGCCGGTGATGGCCACGATGGAGCCAGGCAGGTATTGCGCGGCGAGTTCGATCTCGCCAATCACTGGTTCGCCCGAGGCTCGCGCCTGGACCAACGGCGGAGCGTCGACTGGAACACCGGGGCTGACTACGATCAGGTCCTGGCCACGAAAGGTGCGTTCTCCATGGCCGCCAGTTTCGACCGCGATGCCATGATCGAGCAGCGCAGGAATTTCATCGCGGAGCTGGTCGGGGGATTTGGTGTCAGAAACCGTGACGCGCGCTCCTCGGGCCTTCAGGAAAAGCGCCGAGGCGACTCCCGATTTGCCCAGACCGACTACCAGTACGCGTTTGTCTTTGACGTCCATGTATCTACTCTAATCTCTACCACGGAGGCACGAAGACAAAACGAGAAGAGTTCTCGGTGTCTCGGTGGTCGTGTGTAAATAGCATTCTTCCTACCGAAGCTTCAAGGTGGTCAGTGCAAACAGGGCGAAGACCAAGGACGCGATCCAGAACCGAACAATCACCTTCGATTCCGACCAGCCCAACAATTCGAAATGATGATGGATGGGGGCCATCTTGAAAATTCTTTTCTTGCGCAACTTGAATGACGCCACCTGCAGGATGACCGAAAGGGCTTCGATGACGAAGACTCCACCGATGAACGGGAGCAACAGCTCTTGCTTGATCATGACCGCGATAGTGCCGATGGCACCACCGAGGGCCAGGGAGCCAACATCCCCCATGAAGACTTCCGCCGGATGCGCGTTGTACCAGAGGAAGCCAATGGCCGATCCCACCATGGCGCCGCAGAAGATCGTGAGTTCTCCCACCTGCGGCATGCGCTCGAGTCCGAGATACGACGCGAAGGCTGCGTGCCCGCTGACATAAGTGAGAACCGTCAGGGCTCCCGCGGCGATCACAGTGCAACCGATGGCCAAGCCGTCGAGGCCGTCCGTGAGGTTCACGGCATTGCTCGAACCAACGATCACCACGCAGACAAAGATCACGAACGGAATAAACGACAGCCACCACAGGTGGGGAGTATGGCTCCAATGTTCCACAACCAGGTCGGGGCGGAATTGCTTGAAGAACGGAACCACCAGTTTGGTCGAATACATCCCCTTGCCCTGCATCGCGGTCAGCGTAATGGCAATCGCAAAGCTGGTTAGGAACTGCAATCCTAATTTAGCGCGCGCGGTGAGTCCGAGGTTGCGGCGATGCACGACTTTGATGTAGTCGTCGGCAAAGCCGATGGCGGCGAAGGCACAAGTGGAGACGACGGCAATCCAAACGAAGGGATTGCTAAGATCCGCCCACAGCAGCGTGGGAACCACGATCGCGATTGCAATCAGCAGGCCTCCCATGGTGGGGGTGCCGGCTTTTTTCTGATGGGCCTTGGGGCCTTCTTCGCGGATGAATTGACCGATCTGAAATTCACGCAGGCGATTGATGACAAGTGGGCCAACGATCAGGCCGGTGAACAGGGCGGTGAGACTGGCGAACGCAGTCCGGAACGTAAGATAGCGAAAGATGCGGAAGGGCGGGAAGTAGTGGAAGAGTTTGACGAACAGCAGCCAGTAAAGCAAAGAGCCTCCTGAAGCAGTCGTCGGTCGTCAGTCGTCGATCGTCAGCTTGGGAACTCTCAGAACTGACGCTGCTGCGCTCGCTGACGGCCAATTGCTAACGACGACCAGCTAACAATTTCCACCTTTCCAGCGCCTTTTCGAGTCTTACGCCTCTCGAGGCTTTCAACAAGACTACGTCGCCTTCGCGGGACTCGCGGGCCAGCCACTCGCCGGCTTCTTCGGGAGTCGCTGCGAATTCGGCCCGCATGCCGGCAGCTTCCGCTGCTTCCACCATGGACTGCGCCTGCCCACGAACTCCGATCAGTACGTCGATTTTCTTGTCCGCGATGTGTTTACCGGCGCAACGGTGCATCAGTTCGCCGGAGGGACCCAGTTCCAGCATTTCTCCGGCCACGACGATCCGTCGTTTGGCCGGCATTGTGACCAGGGCGTCAACCATCGCTTCCAGAGCTTTTGGATTGGAATTGTAGCAATCGTTGATGACCTTGATGTTACCCAACTGGACGACCTCTCCACGCTTGTCGGCGGGCGTAAGTGAGGCCAAGGCGGCGACAATTTCGGATAAATGGATACCACGGTCGAGTCCAACAGCCACGGCGGCGAGAGCGTTCGAGATGTTGTGCGTGCCGATCAGCGCAAGTGTGGCAGGTTCGCGCACGCCCTGTACGACGATATCAAAGGCCGAGCCTTCCGCACCGAGGGACTCGATGTTTTCCGCGCGCACGTCGGCGGGTTTGCGCGTGCCGTACAGAACCACTTTCCCCGGGAAATCGCGGCCGAATTGCGAGACGTATTCGTCATCGGCGTTGAGAACAGCGGTGCCGCCGGTCGGAAGGGATGCGATCAGTTCGTACTTGGCGCGAGCGATGCTGGCGAGAGAGTCGAAATATTCGAGGTGAACGGGAGCGACGACGGTGACCACTCCGATTTCCGGTTGGGCGATTTTCGCGAGCGCCGCGATTTCACCGGCGTGCGACATGCCCATCTCGATGACGGCCATTTGGTGTTCGGGCTGCAACTTGAGCAACATCAAGGGAAGACCGAAATGATTGTTGAAATTCCCTTCCGACTTCAACACCGGATATCGGGTCGCCAGCACATGAGCGATGGCTTCCTTGGTAGTGGTTTTGCCGGCGGAGCCCGTGACGCCGACAACCGGCTTGCCCCACAAGCGGCGTACGGCCGTGGCCAACGTTTGCAGCGCGGTGAGCGTATCGTCAACCGCGAGTAAACAAGTTTTTACCGGGAAACGTGCCAGTTGATCTTTGCGCACCACGGCTGAGACGGCACCACGTTCCAGAGCTTGATGCACGAAGTCGTGGCCGTCGAAGCGCTCACCCTTCACGGCGAAGAAAAGCTCGCCGGGCTGAATGGTGCGGGAGTCAATGGAGTATCCCTGGGCCACTTCCTTGAGTTCGCATTCGCCGGTGGCACCCAGGAACTCCTCGATCTTCGACAGGGGGAGCTTCATGCTTTCTTCGCTGCGCTGGCTTTGGCGGGCTGGCATTCGTAGCCGGCCTCGGCGAGGACGTCGCGAGCCACATGGACGTCGTCAAACGGAATCGTACCTTCGCGTGACACCTGGACCTTTTCATGGCCCTTGCCGGCCAGCAAGACAATATCTCCCGGAGTGGCTTCAAGAATGGCGCGGACGATGGCCGCGTGACGGTCCGGTTCCATAATGTATTTTGCGCCGGAGCGCTGCAGGCCGACTTTAGCGTCGTTCATGATGGCCAGAGGATCTTCGCTGCGAGGATTGTCGGAGGTCAAGATTACGAAATCGCTGCCCCTCCCGGCCGCTTCACCCATGAGCGGACGCTTGGCGCGGTCGCGATCGCCGCCGCAACCGAAGAGGGTGATGACGCGGCCTTTCAGTCCAGCTTGCGCGACAAACTCGCGCGCGAGCGCGGTCAGGTTGCGCAGGGCATCGTCGGTGTGCGCGTAGTCGACTACCACGGTAAAGGGCTGGCCGCAGTCGACGCGTTCGAAACGGCCGGGAACACGGGTGAGAGATGCCACTCCCTGGACAATGGCTTCACGTTCGCATCCCCGAGCAAACCCGGATGCGGCGGCCGCGAGAATGTTATAGACGTTTACTTTGCCGATGAGGGGCGAGAAGACGGCGAGGGTTTCGCTGGGAGTGGCAAGATCGAAGCGCGTGCCGCGCGACGTAATCTCAACCGCTTGCGCGTGGAAATCGCCCTTATTCAGGCCATACGTGAAAATCTGGGAGCCGCGTTTCTTGCTGATCTGGGCGAGCTTGCGTCCATATTCGTCGTCGATATTGATAACGGCGGCTCGAGGAGGCTCGGTGCCGCAGCCCTCGAACAGAATCTGCTTGGCAGCGAAGTACTCGTCCATGGTGTGGTGATAGTCGAGATGATCGCGCGTCAGGTTGGTGAATACCGCAACGTCGAAGGGGACGGCGTAGACCCGCTGCTGAGCCAACGCGTGCGAAGAGACTTCCATCACCGCTTCCGTCGCGCCGTTGGACAGGCCCTCTGCCAGCATCTGGTTGAGTTCGAGCGACTCGGGCGTGGTATGGGGCGCAGGCAAGCACTTTCCAGCTACGTGATATTCGATGGTGCCGACGAGAATGCTCTTTCGCCCAGCGGCAGCGAGGATCGCTTCAATCAGGAAGGTGGTCGTGCTTTTGCCGTTGGTGCCAGTGACCCCCGTGACCGCAAGACGCTCGGCCGGACGTTTGTAGAAATTGGCGCTGAGTTTGCCCAGGGCGCGGCGCCCGTGAGGCACTTGAGCCCACGCGACTCCTTCTCGCGGCGCCTCGGTGGCGGAGTCAGTAACAACGGCTACCGCTCCTGCGGCGATGGCCTTGTCGATGAATTTGTTGCCATCGCTGGTTTCGCCCTGCATGGCGACAAAGACCGACCCGGGCTTCACGCGGCGTGAGTCATACTCGACACCCGTGACACTCGGATCGCCGCTTTGGGCGAGGACTTCCGCGCCCTGCAGGAGTTGTTGGAAGGTCATTGGAATGATTGTATTGTAGCTGTGTTGATTTCAGACCTGTCGTCCTGGGTGCGGGCGCGATTTACGGTTCCTGGGGCGGCATTCCTTTCTTGCGGGGACCTTCGGGTCACATCGGGAAAAAGCTCTCACGCAGCTGTCATCTTTCCGGTCAGTCCTAGGGCCCTTCTCAGGATGCCACTTCTAGGAAGCTTCAGGGGTTGAGCGGATCTCCCGCGTGTTGAGTTCTTGGCAATAAGTTACCGTCCGAACTTTACCACTACTCTGGATCCGGCAGTGACATGCGTTCCGGCTGCGGGTATCTGCTCGCGGGCGATGCCGCTACCGACGGGATTCAGCTCCAATCCACTGTCCTGCGCCGCTTCCAGTGCGCCGCGCACGCTCTTCCCGATGAAGGATGGCACTTCGATCCCCCCTTGCTCCACCTCGAGAACCACCGTTCCGGTCGCCGGAGGTTTTGCGGCTGCGTCTGTGGTGGTTGGCACCGATTGAGCCGACGCGGCTATGGGTAGCGGTTCTTTTTCTCGCAGCGCAGCAGGAACCACCGGGCCTTGTATGGGCGATGGCTTCGCGGCGGGCGGTGGTGATGAAAGAGCGTCCGCTGGGCTAGCATCGGCGAGCTCCAAACCGGACCCCAGGTGATCCGGCGATGCCTCTTCCAGATCCGAATCCTTCACCTTGTTCTTCGCGAGCCACACCTGGCGATTCGCAGGCAGGTCCAGATCGTGCGGCACGTGCAGATATTCGAGTACTTGCTGGGTGATGCGCTGAAAGACGGGAGCAGAAATCTGTCCGCCCTGGTGGAGGCCCACCGCTGAGTCGAGAATTACGGCTACCGTGACCGCGGGATTGTTGATGGGGGCAAAACCTGCGAATGATGCGACGTACTTGGTGCGCGAGTAGGCCCCGGTTGCTGGATCGACTTTCTGGCCCGTCCCGGTTTTTCCGGCGGAGGTGTAGCCCTCGAGGTTCGCTCTTCGCCCGGTGCCATGCAGAATCACGCGCTGCATCATCTGCCGCATCTGTGCAGCCACCATGGGTGAGATCACGCGCTGCTCATTTTGCGGATGAAAGGTGACCATCTGCGGAGCGCTTTGCGGCACGGTAGTGGTGGCCACGATTCGTGGGGCAACCCGCACTCCATCGTTCGCAAACGTCGATACCAGCGCAGCCAACTGCACCGCTGAAACACCGATCTCCTGACCGATTGAGATCGCGCCGATCGAAACCTTCGACCAGCGATTCACGGGCTTCGTCATGCCGCGCGTCTCTCCGGGCAACTCAATGCCAGTTTGCTGTCCGAATCCAAATGCGCGAATGTAGTTGTAGAAGCGATCTTCGCCGAGCCGCAGCGCAATCTTGACCGAGCCTACATCACTCGATTCGGCTAAGACATCCGCGACCGTGAGCACTCCGTGTGGCTTGCTGTCGCGGATGCGCATGCCGTTGATCACGATCGATCCCATCTGGCAGTCGAACAATTCGTCTGGGCGCGTGAGTCTTTCCTGGAGAGCGCCGGCGATCGTTACCAGCTTGAAAGTCGAGCCGGGCTCGTAGATGTCGCTCACGGCACGATTTTTCAGCGCTTCGATGCGGATTTCTTTCTTGACGTTCGGATTGAAGGTGGGCCGATTCGCCAGGGCGAGAATTTCGCCGGTGCGGGGGTTCTCGACGATCACGGTTCCCGCTATGGCGCGGGTGTCTTTCATCGCCTGCTCCAGTTCGCGCTCGGCGATGTACTGGATCTTCTCGTCGATGGTGAGTACGACGTTGTCGCCGGATTCGGGCTCCTTCTCGATGCGGCCGAACCATTTCTTGCGGGCGTCGACCGAGATGAGCATCTTGCCGGGCTTGCCCTGCAGTTGATCGTTGTATTCACGCTCGATGCCGCTGAGGCCGCCGTCGTCTGTACCCACATAACCGAGGACCTGGGCCGCCAGTTCGCGCTTGGGATAGAAGCGTTTCGATTCTTTCTGAAAGTGAATGCCTTGCAAGTTCAGGGCACGGATACGGTCGATGGTCTCGGCATTGCCCTTGCGGGCTACCCAGCAGAACGTCTTGTGAGCGCGGCAGTCGGCCAGCACCATGCGCGCGTCTTCACCGGTGATGCGCGTGATCAACGAGATGGTGTTGGGCAGATCGGGAATTTCGGTGGGCACAGCAAAGGCGGAATCCACCTGGATCGACATCGCCAGTTCGCGGCCTTGGCGATCGTAGATGAGGCCGCGCTTGGCAGAGACATTGATGGAGCGCTGCTGCTGGTGCTCAGCGCGCTGCTCAAAGTCGCCATATCGGAAAATCTGGAGATAGACGAGTCGGAGGCAGATGACGGCGAACCAGAACAGAAGAGTGCCGCCCAGGAGGTAGAGGCGGTGGTTCGCGGGGGTGCGAGGCGTGGCCAAGTTCGTCCTTCCGAAATTATTCTCGTAACTCTACAACTCTGTCCTCACTCCACAACCCTGTCATCCTGAGCGGAGTGAGGCGGAGCCGATCGCAGCCGAAGGACCTCGCGATTGATTGCGACAGCTTAAGCCTCGATGAACACTTCTACCGACTTCATTGGATTCTCCACCGTTGTGGTGGAAAAGTTATCCAGGTCTCGAATACCGCCACCGAACTCGGGGTCCTTCGACTCCGTTCGGCTCCGCCTCACTACGCTCAGGATGACAATTCTTATTTGTTCGCACTCACTTGAAGCGCCCGCTGTATACGGAATGGCGGGGCCATCTCCAGAGACGAACATGGCGGCTCACCGTTTCCGGAGAGGCCGCCAAATGTGCTTGCTTTGGAAGGTCACTGCTTCCTTCCTCACCGAATTCCTGCCGAAACACTTATCGGGCCGAAATCACCGAGATAGGCGAGATACTCGCCAATACCGGAGCGCCGCTATCGCTCGAACTATCCAAGCGCATGACTTGTCCAGCTTGCGGGGACTGCAGGCCTAGTTTGCGGGCCATCACGTCGATGCGCTCGGGATCGCGCAAGGAGGCGTCTTCGAGGCGCAGGGCCCGGTTCATCTCGATCATGCTGTCGGCTTCGATCTTCATCGATTCGATCTTGTATCCGTACTCGATCGCTTTGAAGTGCTGCCATGCGTAGGTCATGACCAGCAGGAACAGGCAGGAGAGCGCAATGCCGAACTGACGCATCTCACGGCCGCGGCGCGGATCTTCCACCTTCACCAGGCGCGAGTTGTCGATCTGCTTCGAGAAGTAGATCTCCGGCGTGCCTACCCAAAACGATTGGCGGCGAACGGCTGGCATGGTTCCCTGTACCGTAGCTGCTGCGGCCATTTACGCCACCCCGAGAAGATCGCGGTTGAACTGAGTGGTCTGATGATGCGCGGCATACCAGCGCTCGAGTTCGGCGTCCTGATCGGCTTCGCGCGCGTGCTCTTCGGCTCGTTCCACGGCCGCGATGAGATCTGCGATGATGGTTCCCTTGTGCATGGCCTTGACTCCCGTCCTACCTGGATTTCTCTCCGGAACGGCATCGAGAGATCGGTAGGAACTTGTTTCGCCCTTTGGTGAGGAGCGATGCCGTTCCGGAGACCTTGCCCCGGCACGTCTTCCCTGAGCGTGCCGGGCTACTTCCACCACATTCCACCCCAGCGCATGAGCGGTCACGCTGGGGACCCCGGCAAGTTCTCCGGGGAAAACTCATAGCTTTCAGCTTCCAGCCAGTCATCAGCCCTGCCCGCTTAAGCTCAAAGGCTGATTGCTGAAATGCTGACTGCTTCTTCAAACTCTTTCCGCCGCGCGCAACTTCGCGCTGCGGGACCGCGGATTACGATCAATCTCTTCTTCGCCGGCGGTCACTGGCTTTTTTGTGAGCAACCGGTAGTGTCCCTGCTTCACTCCATCACGGAGAGCATCTTTGACGATGCGGTCCTCCAGCGAGTGGAAGCTGATCACTACCAGGCGCCCGCCCGGCTTCAGCAACTGCGGGGCTGCTTGGAGCAGGTCCCGCAGGTCGTCCAATTCGCGGTTTACGAAGATTCGGAGAGCTTGAAAGGTTCTGGTCGCCGGATGAATTCGCCGCTCTGCTTGATTCATTGGCCGGGCCGCGGCTGAGACGACATCCGCAAGTTGCGCAGTAGTTCGTATCGGCCGCGACCGGACAATGGCTCTGGCGATTCTCCGCGACCTCCTTTCCTCACCGAATTCGTAAATCAGGTTGGCGAGTGTGACCTCGTCGACTTGATTTACCACTTGTTCGGCGGTCTCTCCGGACAGCGGGTTCATCCGCATGTCCAGCGGTCCTTCCGCCTGAAAACTAAATCCGCGCTCGGCGTTGTCGAGCTGCAGGCTGCTGACTCCGAGATCAGCCAGAATGCCGTCGACGCGCTGAACGTCGTCGGTCGTCTGTCGTCGGTCGTCGGCCAAATCCGCAAACGAACCGTGCCGGAACTCAATCGTCGGCCAATCTGTGTTTTCGCTTGCGACTGACGACTGAAGCCTGACGGCTGCTTTCTCGAGTGCTGCCGGATCCTTATCGAGCGCAATCAAATGTCCCGGTGCGCCGAGGCGTTTTGCGATTTCGTAACTGTGTCCGCCCAGACCCACCGTGGCGTCGATATACGTCCCACCGCGCCGGATGGCTAGAAAATCGATCGCTTCTTTTAAAAGAACCGGGACATGGCCAACTCGCCCATGCCCACCCCGCTCGGGGGTGTCTGTGAAACCCTCGCCCACTAGATGCCCAATTCGTCGAGCGTCTTCTCATCCTCAGGCGTGAACTTCTCTTGCTGAATCTCCTGGCGGTACGCTTCGAGGTTGCGCACTTCCAGATATTTCTGGTAGCCGATCACCGCCACCTCGCCCTTGATCTGCGCCGACTCGCGCAGCAATTGCGGCATCAGCAAACGACCCTGACCGTCCATTTCGACCTGCTGTCCCCAGTAATTCACCCGGGACAGGAACTTCTTCTTGGTGGGATTGAAAGTCGACAGACCGGCCAGCTTCTGCTCGATCTGCTCCCACTCCTCGAAGGGATATATCTGGGCAACCTTGCCGTCCAAGCTCGTGATGTAGAATTGCGTGCTGTATTTCTCGTCGATCACCCGTTTGAATTCGGCGGGGACTTTGAGACGTCCTTTTTCGTCCACGCGAGTTGGGTGATTGCCGCGAAACATGTGTCTGCCTGCCCCGCACGGGGGCTCCGAGTCGTTTGACAGTTGCCACTACAGCAACCAGGGAGGAGGTAAAAGCGGCGAAAATCTGGGTCAATTCGGGTTCGTTCGGGCTGTTTTTGGGGGTGTCAGTCTTAAATTCCACTGGCGCCTCAAAGTGTTCCACTACTGCCCACGACCGTTACAAGCTTGACCACTTACTGCCACTTTTTCCCACATCCTACGCCTAAATGGTTTGTTGTCAATAACAAAGTTCAGGGTTGAGGTTGTGTGTCGGACCGCTTTCGGAAAACCGCCAAGGCTTGTAGCTAACTTCGCGGATGACCACAAGATGTTGGGTTTAGCAAAGTGATTCTTTCGGTGTTTCTTCGCTCTGATTTTTCTTGCTTTTCAAACGAATTTTGTGGACATCGATCGGGGAGAAACTATGTCCATTCCGGATGTGGTGTGGAGAGCGGACGTTGCGCGCGAATTTCTCACTCCAGAGCGCTGTCACATCCTCGAAACCTACAACACTCCAACGGACCGTTCGCTCTCCATTGCACGCGCGCGAGTGGAACCGAAAGTCACAACGGCGTGGCACCTTGTGGAGCACACGATCGAACGCTATATCATTGCGGAAGGTCGCGGAATCATGGAGGTCGAAGACTTCCCTCCAGCTGACGTCGGCCCGGGCGACGTAGTAATCATTCCCGCGGGAGCGCGCCAGAGAATTACCAACGCGGGAAGCGTCGATCTGATTTTCTATTGCGTGTGCACGCCGAGTTTTCATCCGCAGAACTACCGGTCCCTGGAGTGAGCGCTCGCGGTCGCAGCACGTGATCTGCTCATGATTCGCCGCGATCAGTTCGAGGTGTGGATTCCCTTCCCGTTGGAGCGTGTTTTTCTCTTCTTTGCCAATCCCAAGAACCTGCCGCGCATCATGCCGTCGGCAAGCGGCACGCGAATCGATGCCCTGAGGCTGGTCGAGCCTTTACCGTCGCCGTCTTTGGCTGAGACCGACTTGCTGCGAACGCTGGCGGGCGTTGGATCGGAGATCGTTACCTCCTTTCGAACCCTGCCTCTTCTTCCCTTCCGGGCGCAGTGGATGGCGCGCGTCACGGAATTCGAGTGGAAGCGCTACTTCGCGGATATCCAGGTCACGGGGCCCTTCAAGAGGTGGCATCACCGGCACGAATTCGAGGCGGAGATGCGCGATGGAATTAACGGCACGGTGGTGCGCGATCGGATCGAATATGAAATCGGCTTTGGAGTGTTGGGTACGCTGGCGCAGAAGCTCTTCGTGGGGCTCCAGATGGCCCGCACTTTCGCACATCGGCAGCGAATATTGGAGGAACTCCTGCGCGCTGAGGATCGAAATGCGGCTTGAAGTACACGGCGGCGAAGTCGGTGGGGTTCGGGGAGAGATGAGCGTCTCGCCCGTCAGGCGGGCGGGACGCCCGCCTCTCCACAGACCAATGGACCGCTTATTTGGACGCCTTCAGTTTTTCCGCTTTCCGTTCGGCTTCTTCTGCCTGAGTCACCATCCCCTTCGCGCGGTAGGCCTGGGCAAGGCCCATTTCAGTGTCGTAGTCATCCCCGGCACTCTGTTGTTGCTTGAGAAAAGCGGCGATGGCTTCGTCGTAGTTCTTGAGCTGGGTTTGCGACAGACCCAAGCGGTAATACACGCTTTCCGAGCCGGGATCCAACTGGGCGGCGAGTTTGTACTCGGCAATGGCTGCGGGATGATTTTCTTCAGCGGCCAGCGCCATGCCGAGACCTTCGTGCGCGAAAGCGCTGTTGTTGTCCTGTGCCAGTAGCTGTTGAAACGCTTCCTTCGCCTGCTGCGTGCGCTTCTGGCTGAGATACAGTGCGCCCAACTGAACGTAGGCAAACCGGTTGCCCGGTTCGAGGACGAGGACCGTTTTCAATTCCTGTTCCGCCTGCGGAAACTGATCCTTGATGAAGTACGCGTGCGCCAGTTCTAAATGCGCGGGGATAAAATCGGGCCGCTGCCGAACCGCAGTTCGGAGTTCGGTCAAAGCCTGATCGGCTTTGTTCTGTTGAAGCAACTGACTGCCGTGCTGGTAGTGGATCATGTAACTGCGCGAGCGAAACAACCAGGCGCCGCTGCCAAAAACCACGAGAAACACCAGCAGGACTACGGCGAGGCGGGGAAACGTAGCGCGGCCGGACGCGACGCGAGCGATGAGCGCGCCGAAAAGCAACCCGCTCACGAGTCCACCGAGGTGGGCGGCATTGTCAACGCGACCGGCGATCGCTCCGAACAAGACGTTGTAGCCGACAAACATGATCAAGCTGCGCAGGTTCGCGGTAATCGCAGCCCGGGGAAGCGAAAACTCTCCCAGGTAGTACGAAGCGATGAGCGCGCCCACGATTCCCGAGATCGCTCCCGAAGCTCCCGCGCTCACCCCGATCGGGTGCCACCAGGCGCTGGCCAGGCTTCCGGCAACTCCCGTGATCATATAGACGGCTGCGAACGTCCAGTGGCCGTAGAGCGATTCGCACATCGCGCCCAGGTCCCAGAGGCACCACATGTTGAAGAAAATATGCATGACGCCGATGTGCACGAACATCGATGTCACGAGCCGCCACCACTGTCCTCCCAAGGTGAGAGTCTTCGCGTTGGCGCCCCAATCGATCAATTGCTGCGATGTAGGCCCGGTAATTGATGCTCCACCGGTCGCAGCACCCATCGCGACGAACACCACGACGCAGATGCCAACAAACGCCTGGGTCACCAGCATAGTCGAGGTGCCACCACCCGCCCACGGTGCCGGCATTACAGGCTGGATTGCGTCTTCGGGCTCTTCGCCGCGCTGAGCGGCTTCGTGCCGGACACACCATTCGCAGATCTTCTTGCCAAAGAAGAGCGGGGGGAGTTTCCGGCCGCATTGGACACAGTTCGCCATGACGATTCCAGAGATATCTTTGGTTCGAATCAGGCCATGAGCTACTTGGCCGGTTCCACGAAGACCGCAGTGCCGTAGGCGAGAACCTCGGTAACACCTTGCATGACCTCAGTGGCGTCGTAGCGGGCGCCGACCACGGCGTTGCCGCCCAGTTCCGCGGCGTGCTGGAGCATGAGATCAAAAGCTTCGGCGCGGGTTCTCTCGCAGAGGTTGGTCAACAGAGTGATATTGCCGCCGACAAGGGTTTGCAAACCGGCGCCGATGGTGCCAAAGATCGAACGCGAACGCACCACAATGCCACGCACCACGCCTAGGGTGCGTGTGACCCTGTAACCATCAAGCTCAAATTGCGTGGTCACCATGTTGTGGGAAACCATGCGGCCAGTGCTGTAGCTTGCCATGGGCTGCTGTCCTTTCTGTGGCACTGAGATGCAGCGTCTAGAACTATACCTTGAGGCGGCGGGCGGCGACGAGGAGGGATCCTGGAGGCGTCTCGCGTGTCTCGGGTGGGGACGCCTCTCCACTTCGAGTCGACCTACTCGAGTTCGGCCGAGATCTGGAATTCCTGCGTTTCGGGATCGTAGGAAATCCTGAGCAGGTTGGGTTTACAGCAGACTTGGCAGTCCTCGACGTAGCGCTGCGCACGGCCGGCGGATTCGTCCACCGTGGTTTCATTCCACTCACCGCAACCGGCGCATTGGAAAGCTGGGGACATTCGCCATATTCTAGAGTTTCTACCTTTCTCGAAACGAAATTTATGAAAACAACCATCGACCTTGGTGGTTTCGCCGGCAGCACTGGGGCCTTTCGACTCCGTTCGGCTTCGCCTCACTCCGCTCAAGATGACAGAGTTCGGCGAAGACGAGATGTTGATGCAATCCAAAGTCGTCCACCAATATCAGATCTTTCGCAAGCTGCTCAGGAGACGGGTGGAATCGAATTGCGCTGCGGTAGCAAACCGTTGCAGCCCGTGGTGCTGAAGATGTTGCCCATGCCGCAAAGTTGGAAGTGTGGTGGCGGCAGCGCACATCGGTGGAGGGTTGCTCTCCCGTAGAAATTAGAAAGGGCGTCTCGGGCGAGACGCCCTTCTTACTTGGTTATTCGGGCAGACCAGGCAGCGCCTCGGTGTGTTCGACGCGAACCGATTTCAGGGCGGAGGGATCGAGGCCCAGCGCTCGCAGGATCGTGGGCGCGACCTGCGACGTTGCTACCGGAGTCTTGATCACGCGGGCATGCAGATCGGGGTTCGAGACGATCAGGCCGACGTTGGTGTCGCCGAAACTGAAGCCGCCATGCTCGGCGTTCTTCTTGCTCGAGCCGGTGTAGATGGTGCCGTACACCGGTTGCACGATGAATGTCGGGCGTGCGGTTGTCGGTCGCGGGATCGTTGAACTTGAGATTGAGTCTCGCGTCCGGAGAGCACCTCCTCAATGAACAGCGCGTTGGCATTGGCGTTCAGGTAAGCGGCCACTGCGGGCGTCTGGCTCTGGTCCTGCAGCCAGATCAGCGCGATGTCGTCATCCTGCACGAAACCGCACGGGCCGGTGCTGCAGGCTGCAGCGTTGGCGATGGCAATGGCCGCCGGATTCGTGGCGGCGTCCGGCAGCGCCGCGACCAGGTCGGCGAAGTGGCCGGGCTTGTTGACCTTGACCGGATTGATCGGGCGACTGGCCATGCTTGGCGGTGACAATGAACAGGGTCGAATCGTAGATGTCCTTGCTCTTTGAGCGCCTTGATCAAGCTGCCGAGAGCGTCATCGGTTTTCTGCAGACCATAGGCGAGAACGTCGGTCGGCGTTCCGGCGCCGTCCTTGTATCCGCCGGGCTGACCGTTCAGCTTGGGGTCAGCATCGTCAGTGCAGCTGCCATCGGAGTTGTCCTTGGCCAGCTTCTGCCCTACGCTCACCGCCTGAAAGTTCATTCCAAAGACCGCAGGGACGCCGGGACCGGGTGTGCCGTCGTGCCTGAGGCCATGGATCTCGTTGAGGATTGCCTGGACCTTTTTCTGATCGTTCTCGACCGTGCAGACCACGCTTACGGTGCGTCGAATCCGGCGACGTTGGTTATTTCAGGGGTGTAGAGGTCATCGACACCGTTGCCGGAGGGACCGTTCACCAGGTCGTAGGCGGGGTGCTTGTCGGCCCAGGCCGTGTGTCCGCCGGCGGCTTTGACCACTTCGAAGATGGTGTTGCTCTTGATGGCGTCGTGGGGATAGACGGGCACGCAGTGTCCGTTCGCCAGGCGGCGCGGCAAGCTTGGCGGGATCGATCACGTCCAGCGAAACATTCGCGGCGTTGTAGACGTCGATGGTCTCGTCAAAAATCATGTTGTTGCCGGCTTTCCCGGCACACGTGGTGTTGGTGGGATCGAAATAGGTACGGTCGTAGCTGACGTCGTAGAACATTCCGTGGCTGATGGGCGAACCACCGGTGACGAGGGCGAGGAGGCCGGGAAAGGAATCGGAGTTGGCGGGCGTGCGTGCGTTTGAATAGGTGACTCCGTGGCGGGACAACTCAGCCAACGCAGACTTAGGGTGGTTGGCGATGTAGTTGGACACATCAAGGGCGTGCAGACCGTCGACGCTGATGAGCAGGACGTGTCGAGTGTGACTCTCGTCGCCGGGTCCGGGCTGTGGCGCGGCGAGCAGCGGGGCAGCCATAAGGGTGGCCGCCAAAACAGCGAAGTGAAACTTGCGCATACTTCCTCCGTGTGCTTTTTTAACTTGATGATTCAGAACACGCCCGTCTACTAGGTCCCTCGTTGATAAGGGATGAAGGTTACAGTCCGGTTAGAGGAAAGTTAAAAACGTGTTACAGCGTGGAGAAAAGTCGCTTGGGACAAGGCTTCTCGAGCGGAGGGCCTGTGGAAAACAGTTGCTTTTCGTCCACAGCCGACAATCAGCCCCTATAATGCGGGGCAACCTCGATGACTTCGCGACGAAGATTTCTGCAAGCCGGCACCACGATTGCGGGCGCGGCGATCATCCCAACCCGTTTCGCTGAAGCCTCCACGGATACAAATCCTTCTACTATTCCGCCTCCCATCGCCAGTTTGAAATCCATGAAAGAGCAGGCTCGTCCCATCAGCGCAATGGAGCGACGCGAGCGCCAGGAGAAGGCCCGGGCTCTGATGCGCGCCAATGAACTTGATGCCATTCTGCTGATGGAAGGCACATCGCTGAACTACTTCACGGGCATTCGCTGGTGGGGTGGAGAGCGGATGTTTGCGATGGTACTGCCCGCCAAGGGTCGAGGCTTTCTACGTCTGCCCGGCGTTCGAAGAGGGGCGCGCCCGCGAGCAGATCGCAAGAACCTTCGACGAGAAACAGGCCGACGTCCGGGTCTGGCAGGAGGATGAGAATCCGTACCAACGATTGGCGGAAGGACTCCAGGATCGGGGGATACTCACGGGAAAAGTCGGTGTCGAAGAGACGGTGCGCTTTGTGTTCAGCGAAGGGGTAGCCAAAGCGGCACCGCAAGCACGGCTGAGTAGCGCGACGCCAGTCACGGCCGGGTGCCGGATGATCAAGAGCCGGGCAGAACTGGAGCTGATGCGGCTTGCCTCGAAGGTGACTCTGACTGCATATCGGGCGGTCCATCGATCATTGCGGGAGGGCATGACGCAATTTGACGTGGGGAGGCTGGTGGAAGCGGCGCACGACCAACTAGGGTTCGCGGGCGATGCACTGGTGGAAGTAGGCGAGTACTCGGCATTTCCGCATGGGTCGGTCCAGTCGCAGGTCGTCCGCGAAGACATGCCGGTGCTGATAGATGGTGGCTGCAGGGTGGAAGGGTACGAGTCGGACATTACACGCATGCTGCTCATCGGAAAGCCGCCGGACAAGTTGAAACATGTCTTCGAAATCGTGCAGCGGGCACAAAACGCGGCGTTGGCTGCTGCGCGACCGGGAGTCGAGTGCGGTGCGGTGGATGCGGCGGCGCGCAAGGTAATTACCGACGCGGGATACGGTCCCGATTACAAATACTTCACTCATCGGCTGGGCCATGGGATCGGAATGGATGGGCACGAGTGGCCCTACCTGGTGCGCGGGAATTCCACGAAGCTGGCTGCGAACATGACGTTCAGCGATGAGCCGGGGATTTACATACGGGGCGAGTTCGGAGTACGGCTCGAGGATGTCATGCACATCACGGAAGATGGCGCGGAATTATTCACGGCACAGAGTCCGTCGCTGCAGGATCCGTTTGGGTCCTCTTCAGAAGCTTGACACAGAGGCGCTTCGCGCGACCGGCGGGGGACACCCGTCGTTCCACGGCCCCGACGCGAGGCGAGGGCAAGGTGCCCTCGCGAAAGCCGACGGGAGGCCAGCGCTACTCTTTTCGCGCAGTTGGCGTTACATCTTTCGCGGGCAGGAGTGCCCGCGCCACACCTAGCCCGTGAACTTGTAGCCGATCTTGTGGACGGTCAGGATCAGCTCGGGTTTCTTGGGATCTTTTTCGAGTTTCTGGCGCAAGCCGGCTACGTGCACATCGACCGTGCGCGTGAAGGTGCCGGCTTCGTAGCCCCAGACCTCGCGCAGGAGTTTCTCGCGCGGAATCACGATGCCGGCGTGTTCCACGAAGTAACGTAGCAGTTCGAACTCGCGCACCGAGAGGTAAATTGGTTCGCCTCCGCGCGTGACTTTCACATCGCGGTGATCAAGCGCGGCGCGAGTCTCAATCCGGATGGAGCCGAACTGGTAGACGGCCTGCCCGGTGCGAATCGGAGCGCGGCGCAGCAACGCTTCGATGCGGGCCATCAACTCCAGCATGTCGAAGGGCTTGGTGACGTAATCGTCCGCGCCCAGCTTGAGGCCGACAATCTTGTCCGACGTTTCACCACGGGCGGTGAGCACGAGGATGGGCGTGCCCAAGCCGGCGATGCGGATGTCGCGACAAAGGTCGAGTCCGTTGCGTCCCGGGAGCATGATGTCCAGGACAATCAGGTCGAAGGGCAAAGTCGTCGCTTTTTCGAAACCGGTCTCACCGTCGAAGGCCGAGTCGACAACGTAGCCCTCCCTGCGCAGACGGTCACTGAGAGCCATCTGCAGAGCTTCTTCGTCTTCTACCAGCAGAATGTTTTCCTTCATGGTCGTGTGAATGAATCAGATTCGATAACTGTCATAGTTTCTCGCTACTTCTTCTTTCGGATGGGCAGATGCAGCGTAAACACGCTACCCACGCCCAGTTTGCTGACCACGGTGATTCGTCCGCCCATGGCTTCGGCAATGTTCTTTCGCTAAGGGCAATCCCAGGCCGGTACCGTGAATCTGGGCGGCGGCCACCACCGGGCTGCGATAGAAGGGATCGAAAATGTGGGGGATTTCGCTGCTGTCGATGCCGATTCCGCGATCCTCCACGCTGATTCGGACTTCGTCGTCGTGATGGTCGTGAGCTTTGTCGACGAAGGCACGGATCGTAACGCGGGGATGGTTGCCACCGTACTTCACAGCGTTGCCCACCAGGTTCTGCAGGCACTGGATGAGCGCCGAGGAGTCGCCGACGATCTCAGGAAGGTCGGGATCGAGATGTTGCTCGACCGTAAAGCCGGCTTGTTCGACCGTTTCGCGGGTATTGCGCAACACGGCGTCGATGATCTGGGGACACCTGCAGGGGACGCAAACACGTAGTGCGTCCTGCCCTCCTTGGTGGAAGCAAACAGCAAGAATCTGATTCACCAGTTCGGTCAGCTGGCGGGTTTGGTTGCGGATGACGGAGCCGTACTTGGCCAACTGCTCTTTTTCTTCCACCACGCCGTCAGCGATGTTCTGGGCGGAGGCGCAGATCACAGCCAGGGGAGTCCGCAATTCGTGGGAGACTGAGGCCACGAAGTCCATCTGCAGCTTGGCGAGTTTGAGGGCACTCAACATCTTGGCTCTCTGGATCGCCCAGACGGAAACGCTGGCAAACAACAGTGTAAAACAAAGAACTCCGACCAGCCGTCCGGCCGAACGGCGGGAAGCTTCATCGACAATGGCGAGCCGTTGGGAGGCCTGCTCGTCGTAGAGGCGCTTGACCTCCTCCAGATCCTGGCGAACACGGTCGAAGGAGGGCACGCCCCCGGCCAGATCGAAATCCACGGCCTCCTTAATGCTTCCTTCCAGAATTGACGCCAACACTTCGTCGCGGACCTTGAGATAAGCGGACCAGTCGCGCTCGAGACGCTTGCCGACGTCCATCTCACGCGGCACGCGTGCGTGGGCCAGATAAGTCGGTAGATGCCATCAGTGCACGCGGCGGTCGGCGGCCCGCGACTGATCGGCATACTGCGACCTGGAGATTACGGGTCGTTGGTGGTCAAGGCATAGAGCGTGCTGCGGCGAGTTTCTTGGGCCTGATACTGCAACTCGCCGATGCCGCGCAGGCCCAGGACGCGAACCGGCGTAGATTCTCTGGACTTCACGATCGGCCGCGCGCAGGTCACGAATGACGAAGATGACCACGCCAGTCTCGACGCAGAACACCATCAGCAGCAGGAGGGTGGAACTGTAGCGGCCGACCTCATGCAGGAAGAGATCAATCACCTGAAGGGAGCTGCGTGCTCCGCCTCGCGCCACGCGACTGAGATGCTTCCTCATAACTATTTCGCCGGACGAGCCGGAATTCGTAGAGCGTAGTCCTTGTCGTCGGGCAGGTGTCCATCGACCCGAATTACTTTCACCGTGTCATCGACGTCGGCGGCGCGGACATAGCCAATCGCTCCGGGCACGTTGAACACGAACTTTCGCACGCCGACCGGGTTGGCCAGAGTTTTGGGGGAGACGAATACTTCACCGGTAAACAAGCCTTGCAGGAAGTGCCGGCTGAAGTCACTCTCGGTCATGCGGTAAATCGTCCGAAGAATCGCCTTGCGTTCGGGTTGTCCGGGCTCCAGCATGACAAGTGTAATGCGCCGGCCGTTTGGCCAGTGACTGCGTTCTCCAAGAAAGATGGTGCGCAGTTCCTGAAAGGAAACGTTGTCGACCGGGTTAGACTGATTCACGATGATTGCGAGGTTCTGCTCCGCCGGCTCCGCCTCGGGAGGCGCAGCCCGCGGCATTCAAGACCGCGTTGGGCAACAGCTCCACCAGCAGGACAGCCGCGGTCACGATGATCAGCACACCCGCAACACGCCGCATTCGCATTTTCCTTAGAAACGTGAATCCGAGCTGCAGAGTCAACGAGTTCGTCGCGGCCTGCTGGCGCAACGCGGTGTAATCATATTGCAGTTTCAGGGCGACGGCTTCGCTGGCATCGTAGCGCAGGCCAGCCGACGGGCCGGCCCGCAGACGGACATCCGGAAAGATCGGTTCGGAACTCGAAGCGTTTATGTACTGGTATCGGAAATAGGGACGATAGGCACCGAACCGCTTCGAGAGTTGAGTATAGAAGGCCGGCGTGTTAAACACTCGAGACGTGCCTTGCGGCGCGTGACGGATGACCATGGCTTCGTTAAGCCACTCGAAGTTGGGCAGCTGGTAAACCGCGTGGGCCGCCAGAATGGTCTCTCCCACCTTGGGTGAGGCCAGCGGAGTAAGCATGTCGCGATAGGCGGAGAAACCCACCTGCAATCCCTGAACCGCGATGGGACGAGCGAACAGGGCGAGGTTGAACGCCTTGTGAGTATTCTCGTCGATTTCGTTTTGTACGGGCTCCTGATCGAGAGGAGCACGGGAACTGCGTCCGTTGCCGACTTCGGCGATGTAGTGCAAGCCGAGCGAGCCGGACGGAATCCGACCGGTTGCGGACACACCCACGTTGTGAATGGGCAAGATGCCGCCGCGATCTTCAAATTCAAACAGCAGGGGCCGTCCGGTGGTGGTCTGGAACCAGGTGCTGTGGTGGTAGGCGGTGTTGTAGAAGCCGATGGCGGTGTGGTATCGGCCGACCGAGAGATTGAAATAGTCGTTGTGCGAGTACTGCAGCAGGTAGCGCTCCAGGTCGACACTGAACTTGTTGGTCTCCCCGCTGGGAACACCGTAGATGTTGTCCGGTCCACCTTCAAAGACGATTTCGCCGAGGAACTTGAATTTCTCGGAAATATCGGATGTGACAAACAAGTTGAACTGTCCGAGAGAAAAGGCGGTGGTGCTGCCCGGGGTATTGCTGCCGTGAAACGCGATATCGCCGAAGCCGCGCATGCGCAGCAAGGTCTTACTCATGTCCATACGCTCAGGTTCAAGGTGTTCTGATTCTTGTTCCTGGTGAGGCTCTGGTGTCTGCTGCAGGCGGCGGCGGAGTTCGCGTGGTGGCTTGCGACGATGGAACACTCAGCGGCAGCCGCCTGACCGGATTCGGTCCGGGCAGTTTCCAGTTGCGAGACGCGCGCTTCCAGGCGCTCGATCCGCTGCAGCAACATCTGGATCGTTTGCTTGTCGCTGTCGGTCGCGCCAGATCGCAGCTTGTTGCTGCGCCCGCAAGGGGACGTTCACCAGCAGAGCTACGAGCAGGAAAAGCGCGGACCGCACGAGGGTCTGGCCGGGATTGAGACGTTGATGTCCGATGGGAGAATGAGTGCGGTTCGGCATGGCTGCCTCCTTGGGGAGTGAAACGGTCGCAGCGGTTGGCAGATTCTCCCACGCCGGCGCTGTCCAACCAGGACCGACGAGAGTTCTTTTGAGCTTCTGCAAATCGACTCTGCAACCTGTCGGCGAAAATTTCAACACCGTGCGCGCGTTCGCCGCTCAAAACAAAAGACTTCTTCGTTACTTGTCTGGGGGGACACAGAAGTTCAAGCTACGGTATCTTTCGAAGTGCCTCAACAGGAACTGCGGGGGAAGGTAGCCAACTCGGCAACACGGACAAGGATCAAGCTATCGTCCGCTACGGTCACTGGCTCCTGGCAGTGTCCGCTGGCGGACACACGCACCTCAGGATTTTACATCACAACTTGTTGCGAAAGTCCCGTGCGGCTTGCCGATCACAGGATTGAGACGACGGAAAATGCGCTCGAACCGAAGTTCGGTTAATTGCATGTCTTCCCGCAACGGCTAGATTCGCACCGCGCGCCCGGGGGAAGGGCCGTTGCAATTAAACCAGCACACCGCGAGGTTGCGCTGTAAAAATGCTGTAATCTCCCGGAAAACAAATGCAGATCGAGGCCGAATCAGGCGTAGAGGTTTCATCCGCCAGACTCGTTCGACGGCGGAGTTTGGCGGCCGAGACCTGGTTCAGAAATGCCCGCTAGGGCCTGCTGGCAGTGACACCGTGTAGTTGATCCTGTTGTTGCCTGACCGCCACGCTCAGACGGCGAATGCCCTCGCGGATCTGCTCCGGCGGTGCTGCTGAAAAATTCAGGCGCAGGTGGCGGCGGGCGTCGTCCTGGTGGCCGTTGGGCGCGTAGAAGGAATCACCGGGAACAAACGCTACGTTCTCCTGAAGCGCGGCATCGAAAAGTTTCTGGGCATTCAAGCCCTCGGGCAAAGTAACCCACAGGAAAAGGCCTCCCATCGGCCGGGTCCAAGTCACTTCGGGCGGGAAGAACTCCTGGAGTGCGTCGAGCATTACGTCGCGCCGTTCACGATAAACGCGGCGGATCAACTTAACGTGCTCGTCCAGAAAATTGTCTCGGGCCGCTTCGTAGGCCACCATCTGGATGAAGGTGGAAGTGTGTAGGTCGGCGCCCTGCTTGAGTTGCACCAATTTGCTGATCACGTCGGGCGGAGCCACGATCCAACCGAGCCGCAGACCAGGCGCGAGTGTCTTCGAGAATGTACTCAGGTAAATGACATTGCCAATCGAGTAGCCACTGTCGCGGCGCAGGTTTTCGCGATCGAGCACCACGAGGGGCGGCAGATGTTCGCCTTCATAGCGGAGTTGACCATAGGGATCGTCTTCAATGATCGGAATCCCGTATTTGTCCGCGAGCAACACCAACTGATGCCGGCGGCCTTCGGAGAGCGTCGTGCCCGCCGGATTTTGAAAGTTGGGAAGCACATACATGAACTTTGGTCCGGATCGCAAGGGTGCTTCGAGCAGATCCGAGCACAAGCCGTTGTCGTCGCTAGGAACGCTGACGTAATCAGCGCCATAGACACTGAAAGCCTGCAGCGCTCCTAGATACGTGGGCGCTTCCACCAGCACGCGATCGCCGGGATTGAGCAACAAGTTTGCCGATCAGATCCAAGGCCTGTTGCGATCCGGAGGTGATCAGAACGTTCTCGGAGCGGGCTTTGATGCCGTAGCGAGCGATGTGGCGCGCGACCATCTCGCGCAAGGGTTCGTAGCCCTCGGTTGCCCCGTACTGCAACGCCAGGTGCGCCTGCTGTTCCAGAACCTTGCAGCACGCCATGCGAAACCGATCCGTGGGAAACAGGTCGGAAGCCGGCAGGCCTCCGGCGAACGAAATCACCTCAGGGCGTTGCGTCAGCTTCAGCAGTTCCCGAATGGCCGAACTCTTGATCCCCTTGGTGCGTTGCGCGTAGCGAGACGTCCAGGCAGTCGACATGCGTGCCTCTCCTATTTCGATGCTAAGCATGCGCAGGCGGTTTAGCTGTGACATAGGCCGCTACAGGTGTGACGAAAATCACCATGCGCAAGTGACCCGGGGTTGCGTGGCCCTGATTTTATTTCGGCAAAATCCGGAGAGCGAATGGTAGACAGAAGCGGAGTGGCTAACCGTCACGGGAACCCGGCGACCTCGTGATTCCGTGGGCTTTTCGACACGTGTCCATCATCGTGAAAATCGACATTGGCCTGTCGAATGCAACGCAAGATTGCGTAACTCGGGGAGACAGAAGCCGAGGCGTAGTTTTTACCTGTGGATTTCGCTCCTCGAGTCGCCCAGACTCCCCCAGAAAGGCCGCCCTGTGAGGGGCGGCCATTTTTCTGTTTACGCAGTGGCCTGTGGGGCGCAACAATTTGCATGTTTGGTCCAAACATTTTGACGAAACCGTTCGATGGAACTTGATCGCCATACTGAATCCACGAATTCCAAAAGTGAAAACATTCGGCGTGATTGAACATCGGAAGAGCAGCGCCGTTCTAGTGTCCTACCGAGCACTGTTGCTTCCGCACGCAGGCTTGGTAAACTTCTTCAACATTCATGCACAACTGCGAACTTGGCGGGGCGAAGGGACGTCCCGAACGACGAGGGCGTGAGCCGTTGCCAGAGCTTCGGATCGATCATCAACAGTACAGTTCGACGGAAGGGCCTCGACCGGCAGAGCGTCCCGGGCGAATCGTAACCGTGTCCGGGAAATGGGCATTCTTATGGTTTGTGCTCGTGCTGCTGACCGGAAGCGCGGCGGCGCAGATTTCGCCCGGTCCACTCGCGCGCTCAGCACCAGTTCCTGGATGGAACGATTCACTGCACCGAATGTCACAAGCTTGGCGGCAGTCAGCCGGAGTTCAAGTGCATCGGCTGTCACTCCGATATCGGAACACGGGTGGCGGAAAAGCGCGGGCTGCATGGCTCGTATCACATTCCCGCAGGCTCCAGCCAGGAGTGCGTGCGCTGTCATTCCGACCACAATGGCGCGAATTTCACGCTGATCAAATGGGACCCGAATAAGTTCGACCACAAAGAAACCGGCTACCTGCTGGAAGGCAAGCACTCCGGGCTCACCTGCAACAAGTGTCATCTTCCCGAACGCATACCAGCGGCCGAGCGGCCGAACATTAAGAAGAAGGATCTCAGCAAGACTTTCCTGGGTATTCCGCAGGCGTGCATAGCGTGTCACAAGGATTTCCACGAAGGGCGACTCGGGCAGAAATGTCTGCAGTGCCACAACTTCGTCGATTGGAAAGATACGGCCGGCAAGTTCGATCACTCGAAGACGCGTTATCCGCTCACCGGCCTGCACCAGCAAGTGAAGTGCGAGAAGTGTCACACGCCCGGAGCCGATGGGGCGCCGCGCTACCGCGGGCTACCTTTTGGAAAGTGCGATGACTGCCACGCGGATCCGCACAAAGGAAGCTTTGCGGGCAAAACTTGCCAGAGCTGTCACAACACAAGCGGATGGAAGAAAGTTTCAAACACCGGACTGAGCAATAACTTCGACCACTCGAAGACGAAGTATCCGTTGCTCGGAAAACACGCGACTGTGGAATGCGTGGCTTGCCACGTAAAAGGCGATTTCAAGAAAGAGTTGCCATTCGCGAAGTGCATCGACTGCCACAAGGATGATCACAACGGGCAGTTCGCTAAGCGCCCGGAGGGAATCGAGTGCTCGACGTGTCATAACGTGCAGGGCTGGAAGCCGTCCTTGTTCGATGTGAAGACCCATGCGAAAACGGACTATCCCCTGATTGACGGGCACGCGAAGGTGCAGTGCGGCGGCTGTCATATCCCCAAGGGTAAGGCCACGATCTTCAAGATCGTCAAATTCAAGAGTTGCACGGACTGCCACAAAGATGAACACAACAACCAGTTCGCGGGTCAGCCTTACGAGAACCGCTGCGACCAATGCCATAATCTGAAGGGATACCGGCCATCGACCTTCACCCTGGCGCTGCACAAGAAGACGAAGTTTGAATTGACCGGCGGACACATTGCGACTCCTTGCGGCGAGTGTCACAAGCTGGCCGACAAGGACCAACCCAAATCGCAGATCCCCTATCATTTCAAGGATTTGTCCTGCACAGCCTGCCACCAGGATCCGCACAAAGGCCAGTTCCAAGAACGCCAGGTGAAGGTCGGAGCCAATGGCAAGCCGGCAGGCTGTGAAGCCTGCCACACAACCAAGTCATGGCGAGAACTCGACCGCTTTAATCACGACGAGACGACGTTCCCGCTGCAGGGCTCTCACCGAGCGGTGGCGTGTATTGATTGCCACAAGCCGCCCAACCTTGAGACCAAGCTCGTCAATGCCGACTTCAAACAGGCACCCACCAAGTGCGAGGACTGCCACGAGGATCCGCACGGGAAACAGTTCGCAAAGGCCGACCAAATAACGCCTTGCGCGGATTGTCATAACGCCATCAAGTGGAAACCCTCGCTGTTCGATCACGATAAACGGGCCGCTTTCCCACTCGAAGGCGAGCATCGCAACGTACCCTGTTCAGGCTGTCACAAACAACTTCGCCCGGTGGATGGGAAACAGGTTCTTTTCTATAAACCGGAGCCCAAAGAATGTGCAGCTTGCCATGGTCCAGAGATCAAGCCACTGAAGAAAAGCTAACTCCTTTGTTTTCCGTAGCTTCGATCATGGCGTGTGTTCAATTGCTTGAACACACGCTCGCATCCGCGACTCGATTGACAGTTATGTCACTCAGTCAAACGCACGAGGAAAAAACTTCGTGAACGTTTGAAGAACTTACATTTACTGAGAAGTACGTAGGGTAACTTACTGGTAATTGTACAAAAATTAGGCGTCAAGAGATGGCCCTAGGAAACATGTACTTGTGTAACCTTTCACAACACACCTCGCCTGCATAAGCTTGCTGGACATCGGATTGCTGTTCTTTCTCATACGCTTAACTACATTTGGTTTTTTCGTTCCCGGCTCTCGAATTCCTTTGCGTAGGTGTGGGGTAAGGCTTGGGATTGACAATTCTCTTACATTTAGTGCTCGCGCTGGCAGTGCTCCCGGGTGGAAAGATGGCTGGGGGCCAGTCGAATTCGTCCGCGAACTCGCGCAGCCCCCACGGAAGCCTCAGCGTTCCCTGCCAAAATTGCCACACGTTAAGCGGCTGGAAGCCGATTCGAGCGGTACCTGAATTCGATCACAACACCACAAGATATCCGTTGCGCGGCATGCACGAGGGCGTGAGCTGCACGCAATGCCATACCAAGCTGGTTTTCTCAAACGTGGGAACGCAATGCGCCGCCTGTCACGCGGACATTCACAAGCGGCAGATGGGCGCGAACTGCGAGCAGTGCCACACGGTGAAGGGTTGGAACGTCGCCATTCAACAGATCAATCAGCACATGAATCGCTTCCCGCTGATTGGGGCGCACGCGACTCTGGATTGCGACTCGTGTCATAAGAGCGCTGCGGTCGGGCAGTTCCAGGGACTTTCAACCGCATGCTACTCCTGCCATCAGAAGGATTTCGTTAATACGAGAACAACCGGGTTGGACCACGTGAAGTTGAACCTGCCCATCGGTTGCGAGCAGTGCCATACCATGGACAACTGGATGGGCGCGAAGTTCGACCATCTGCAGTTCACCGGCTTCGCCTTGACCGGTGCGCACGCCACGCTGGATTGCGCGGCGTGTCACGTGGGTGGGAAATTCGCAGGAACGCCCGCTACCTGCGTGGGCTGCCACCTGGCTGACTTCAACAAGACGAGCAATCCCCCGCATGCACAGGCGGGCTTCCCCACCACGTGCCAGACTTGCCATAACTCAAGCACGTGGGATGTGGCCAACTTCAATCACAACACGTTTACAAAGTTCCCGCTGACCGGGGGGCACGTCAGCGTGGCCTGCACCCAGTGCCATATCAACGGTCAGTTTGTGGGCACACCAACGGATTGCGGTTCGTGCCACATGAAAGACTTCAACGGCACCACCAATCCCAATCACGTGCAGTCGGGATTCCCGACGACTTGCCAGCAGTGCCACACCACGGCAACCTGGAACGCCGCGAGCTTTGATCACTCGACGACCGGGTTCCCGTTAACGGGAGCTCATTCCGCTGTGCAGTGCGCGCAATGTCACGTAAACGGCAACTACAGCCTGACCAGTGCAAATGCAGCTTGCGTGAGCTGCCACTTGAAGGATTTCCAGGGCACGACGCAACCGAATCACGTGCAGTCCGGGTTCTCGCAGACCTGCACGCAGTGCCACAATACGACAACCTGGACGGGCGCGGCTTTCGATCACTCCACCACCGGCTTCCCCTTGTCGGGAGCGCATGCGACGGTGCAGTGCGTCTCGTGCCACGTGAACAACAACTACAGCCTGACCAGCGCGAATACAGCTTGCGTGAGCTGCCACCTGAAGGATTTCCAAGGCACGACGCAACCGAATCACGTGCAGTCCGGGTTCTCGCAGACCTGCACGCAGTGCCACAACACGACTTCATGGACGGGCGCGGCTTTCGATCACTCGACCACCGGCTTCCCGTTGACGGGTGCACACACCAGCGTCCAGTGCGTGCAGTGCCACGTCAACAACAACTACAGCTTGACCAGTGCGAATGCCGATTGCGTGAGCTGCCACCTGAAGGATTTCCAAGGCGCGACCAATCCGAACCACGTGCAGTCGGGCTTTTCGCAGACTTGCACGCAATGCCACAACACGACCACGTGGATGGGCGCGAATTTCGACCACGCGACCACCGGGTTCCCCCTGACCGGGGCGCACGCGACCACGCAATGCGCTCAGTGCCACGTGAATGGGAACTACAACCTGACTAGTGCCAACACGGCTTGCGTGAGCTGCCACTTGAAAGACTTCCAGGGCACGACGCAACCCAATCACGTGCAGTCCGGCTTTCCCCAGACCTGCACGCAGTGTCACAACACCACCACCTGGACGGGTGCGAATTTTGACCACGCAACGACCGGCTTCCCGCTGACGGGAGCGCACTCCGCGGTGCAGTGCGCGCAGTGCCACGTCAACAACAACTACAACCTGACCAGCGCCAACACAGCCTGCGTGAGCTGCCACTTGAAGGACTTCCAGGGCGCTACGCAATCCGAACCACGTGCAGTCCGGCTTCTCGCAGACCTGCACGCAATGCCACAACACGACTACGTGGATGGGCGCGAATTTCGACCATGCGACCACCGGCTTCCCCCTGACCGGGGCGCACGCGACCACGCAATGCGCGCAGTGCCACGTGAACGGGAACTACAACCTGACGAGTGCCAACACGGCGTGCGTGAGCTGCCACTTGAAAGACTTCCAGGGCACGACGCAACCGAACCACGTGCAGTCCGGGTTTTCACAGACTTGCACGCAGTGCCACAACACCACCACTTGGACAGGCGCGAGTTTTGACCATGCAACGACCGGCTTCCCGCTGACGGGAGCGCACTCCGCGGTGCAGTGCGCGCAGTGCCACGTGAACAACAACTACAGCCTGACCAACGCCAATACGGCTTGCGTGAGCTGCCACTTGAAGGACTTCCAGGGCGCCACCAATCCGAACCACGTGCAGTCCGGGTTCTCGCAGACCTGCACGCAGTGCCACAACACGACTACGTGGATGGGCGCGAATTTCGACCATGCGACCACCGGCTTCCCCCTGACCGGGGCGCACGCGACCACGCAATGCGCACAGTGCCACGTGAATGGCAACTACAATCTGACCAGCGCGAACACGACGTGCGTGAGCTGCCACCTGACGGATTTCCAGGGCACCACCAACCCAAATCACGTCTCGGGAGGATTCCCGCAGACCTGCCAGCAGTGCCACAGCACCACGGCATGGACCGGAGCAACGTTCGATCACTCGACCACCGGCTTCCCGTTGACGGGCGCACACACGACTGTGCAGTGCGTGCAGTGCCACGTGAACAACAATTACAACCTGACCAGCGCGAACACGGCTTGCGTGAGCTGCCACCTGAAGGATTTCCAGGGCACCACCAATCCGAATCACGTGCAGTCGAATTTCCCGCAGACTTGCCAGCAGTGCCACACCACGACCACGTGGGGTAATGCGACGTTTGATCACTCGACCACCGGCTTCCCCCTGACCGGCGCGCATACTGCGTTGCAGTGCGTGCAGTGCCACGTGAACGGCAATTACAACCTGACCAGCGCGAACACGGCTTGCGTATCGTGCCATCTGAAGGATTTCCAGGGCACCACCAATCCGAACCACGTGCAGTCGAATTTCCCGCAGACTTGCCAGCAGTGCCACACCACGACGACGTGGGGTAACGCGACGTTCGATCACTCGACCACCGGCTTCCCGCTGACTGGCGCGCATATCGCGTTGCAGTGCGTCCAGTGCCACGTGAACGGCAATTACAACCTGACCGCCGCCAACACGACGTGTATCAGTTGCCACCAAAACGACTTCAACACGACCAACAATCCGCCGCACGCGGCAGCGGGCTTCTCGCAGACTTGCACGCAGTGCCACAACACCACATCGTGGGCGAGCGCTACCTTTGACCACTCGACTACCGGTTTCACTTTGACCGGGGCCCACGTGCCGCTTCAGTGCGCGCAGTGCCACACGAACAACAACTACAAGTTGAGCAGCGGGGCGTGCGCACAGTGCCACCTGACCGATTTCCAGGGCACGACCAATCCGAACCACGTGCAGGCAGGCTTCCCCCAGACGTGCGACCAGTGCCACAGCACGACGAACTGGGGCAACGGGACATTCGACCATTCGACCACCGGCTTCACGCTGACGGGCACGCATGCCACGACGGCCTGCAGCGCGTGCCACGTGAACGGCAACTACGCTTTGACGAGCGCGAACACTACGTGCGTGTCTTGCCACCAGAAGGACTACACTGCGACGACCAATCCCAACCACTCGCAGGTAGGTTTCCCGACGACGTGCGATGCCTGCCACAGCACAACAAACTGGAGCGGAGCGACGTTCAATCACAACACGACGACGTTCCCGCTGACCGGTGCGCACACGACCGTGGCCTGCACCAATTGCCACGTGAACAACAACTACACGACGCTGCCGACAGCGTGCGTGGGTTGCCACCAGACGGACTACAACGGCACGACGAATCCGAATCACGCATCGGCGGGTTTCCCGACTACGTGCGCGACTTGCCATACCACGACGGCTTGGACAGGAGCGACTTTCAATCACACGTACTTCCCGATCAACCACGGGAATGCGAATGGGGTCTGCGCCACCTGTCATACGAATCCGAGCGACTACGCGGTGTTCCAGTGCACCAATTGTCATGGTGGCGGGAACTCGGCGAATTTCCGTCACCCGAACGTGAGTGGATACGTGTACAACAGCAGCAATTGCTACCAGTGCCATCCGCGAGGAAACGGCGGCTAGAGTGATTCGACCAGCAAGGCGGCCAGACTCGTCCTCTGGCCTGTAGTTGAAGTGAGTTACTTTCCCCCCGCGGAAATCAGCCCGCGAGTAACGAGGAGTGATGAAAGGTACGCGACTATTGTCGGTGCTCCTGCTGGTGAGCACCTATGGGGCGGCGCAAAACACGGGCAGTCCTGCTGAGATCGAGCAGTTGCAGGTCAAGCGCGAGGGCTCTGAGGTCAAGATCGAGATCATGCTGACCGGGGCCGTGCAGCCCTCGGTCGAGACGGCGATTAACCCCGACCGACTGGTGCTTTCTCTTCCTGGCGTCATCTCTGACGCAAAGCAGAAACGTTATCCTCTGAATGCCGACGGCGTGCGCGGCGTGCGCATGGGCCTGAATAACGCGAATCCTCCTGTGACGCGCGTGGTGGTCGATCTGGACAGTGCCCTGCCCTACACCATGAGTGCGGATGGAAAGAGCATTGTGCTGCACGTACAGGCGGCGGATACGGCTGCGAAATCGCGCCAAGGTGCGGTACCGGCAGCGTCGGCACCACTGATGGGTGTGTTCCGGCGCAAGCCGACCCCTCCGGCAGGAGACATCACGACAGCCGCAAGCACCGATTCCGGTTCCTCCAAAGCTTCCGCCCATCATCTACACGGAAAAACCGGCGAATGCCGTGCAAGCGACGGCCAGCGCGTCTCCGGCTAAACCATCTGCAGCGCATCCCAAGCTGGGAAGCTTGCAAGCGGGCACGGTTTTTCCCGGCATGGGTACGCCGGGGAGTGGAGCTGTGCCGCGCGCGGAAACTTCCGCCACCACCGCAAAAACAGCGGCTCCAACAGCGAGTAACGGGTTGGGTATCGCGAGCGTGACCGGAGGAGCTTCTACCGCGCCACCAGCAGGCGCTGGCGCCGCTCCCGTAGCGGCCGTGAACGTAAACATTGCGTCCGCAACCAAGAAGGAGCAACCGGCCGCGACCGCGGTGCCACCTCCTGTGGCGGTTACAACACCAGCGACGCAAGCCGCGGCGGATAAGACGCCCGTCACGCAGTCGTCCCCTTCCGCAGGCGCGCCGACGGTGGTGTCAAGCACAACTACTCCCGCGACAGTTACGGTTCAAACGCCGAAGACCACAACTGAGGGCGGCGAGAAGCCGACGGCGCCCACGACGAGTTCGGCCGGTGCTGCGAACGTCACGTCGAAGGTGCTCTCTGCCACGGTGACAACGCCCGCGCCCGCATCCCCTGCTACTACAGGCAGTACGACGACTTCTCCGACTGCAACCGTCGCCAGCTCGACAGGCCTCCCCCCAGCACCTGCTGCTGCGGCCGCGCAGGTGGCGACGGTTGCGAATCCAGTAAGTCAGGCACCGCCAACCGCAGGGACACCTTCTCAAACACCAACGGCTACGAACCCGCTCGGAGTGCCGACTATCACGGCCCCCGCAGCCGCTTCGCAAACCGCCACAGTGTCTACCCCGGTGGGAGTGCCCTCGACAAGTACGCCGGCAACTCCGCAGGAGGCATCCGTTGCGAATCCGGAGCCGTCGACTGCAACCGCCACCCCGAAGATACAAGGCGCAACGGTTGATAACCCCCTTGGAGTCGCGCCGGGGGAAGAACCGATCACCCAGGTACAGTTGGACGAGAAGGGAAACATCGTAACCGCCGAGGATAGTCCGACTCCCGCAGACGCGGGCGCCCCGGTCATCGAATCGACTGTGGCAGACTCTCTCGAGCTGAATTCCATTGGCAGTACAACGCCGAGCCAACCCGCACCCAAAGTCACGGCTGGAACCACCACCATCGCAAAAGCCATTCAGCCTGACATTCCGGGCGCGCTTGCATTGCGCGCAACCCACCCTGATTTTCGGACGGCGTTCCGGATCAAGTACGTGGCTTCAGGGTCGGCCTATCTCGACGGAGGCCGCAGCGCCGGGCTTGTCCGAGGGAATGAAACTCGTGGTTCGCGAGACGCATACGAACTCGGCAGTGGCGGCTGCGGACGGCAACGATGACCACATCGTGGCCGAACTCGAGGTCACGTCAGTTGCGGAAACATCAGCCGTCACGGATGTGCACACGCCCAAGCGCGATGTCACGCCGGGCGACCTCGCGTACCTGTCGTCGCAGGACGAGCAGGCGCTGGTGCAGCAGAGCACGCTAAGCGCGACCCGTAAGTATCCGACAGTGATCTCATTCACCGAAGGCGACACGCTCGACGAGGAAGCTCGTGCGATAGTCCCCAGACCGCCTATGCCTTCGGTGAACCGGGCACGCGGCCGGATCGGGATCGACTACATGGGAACGTCATTCCATGGCGCGTCGGGCGGGACCAACATGAATCTGGGCCTGATGGCGCGCATGGACATGACGCGCATTGCCGGGACGTACTGGAATCTGAGCGGCTACTGGCGCGGCCGTTTGAACTCGAACAGCTTCTCCGGAACGCAGACCATCCAGGACATGATCAACCGGACCTATCACCTGAGCATGACCTACGACAATCCCGACTCCCGCCTGGTGGCAGGCTTTGGACGCATGTATCTGCCTTGGGCAGTGAGCCTGGATACGATCGATGGCGGCTACGTGGGGGCGCGGATGGGACATGGCTCGACCATGGGAGTGTTCGCTGGCTCGACACCGGATCCGACGTCCTGGAGCTACAACCCGGACCGCCGGATCGGCGGCGTGTTCGTGAATTTCGAGGGTGGAAGCTTCGATAGTTTCCGCTATAGCAGCACCTCGGGAATCGGCCTGAGCACCATCAAGTGGAAGCTGGACCGGCCATTCGTCTTCTTTGAGAATGGGATCTACTACAAGCGGTATGTGTCGATTTACGACACACTGCAGGCAGATAGCCCCGTCGGCAACCAGGCGGTGGCGGCTCCCGGAACGGGAATCGGAAGGAATTTCCTCACCGTCCGCTTCCAGCCGCACGAGCGTGTCGAGTTCGATGCCAACTATAATTACTTTAGAGACCTGCCCACCTTCGACCCGACTTTGATCGGAACCACCCTGCTGGACAAATACCTGTTCCAGGGATTCAGCGCGGGAGTGCGATTGGAAGTGCTGAAGCAGATTTGGCTGTATACGAACCTGGGCCGCAGCAACCGATCGGGCGACCCGACCAGTTCTCTGAACCAGCTGTATGGCCTCACTTTCGGGCGAATTCCCTGGGTCCGGCTGCGCGCCGACGCTCATTACACGAAGTTTAACAGCTCCTTCGGAAGCGGTTATTACGAGTCGCTTTCCTTGTCTCGTAGTTTAAGCGACAGCTTCCGGCTGGAAGTGTTGGGTGGAAAACAGAGCTACAGTTCCCCGCTTTCCACCAACACGAGCACGAATTTCCTGACCAGCAATGTTGAGATGAATATTGGGTTCCATTACTTCATGCAAGGCGGTTATACGGTGAGCCGAGGCGTGACCCAGAACTACGACCAGTGGTTGTTCACCTTAGGCTACCGGTTTGACTCACGTCAGAAGGCCAAGAGCCAGTGATTTGGCATACCAAATGCACTGTAAGAGTCGTGAGACCCTTAACAGTTTGGGTATTAGTTTGTCTGGCCGTAAGTGCTGCCTGGGCAGGGACTACCCCGCTCGAGGACCTGATTGGGCGAGCCAACGACCAGGTTGCCAAGTTCGTCGAGCAATTTTCGGACGTAAAATGTACCGAGCACGTCACCCAGGAGAAGTTCAAGGCTGACGGCAAGGTTGAGTTGAAAGAAGATTCGACCTATGACTACCTGGTGATTTTGACCAACGCCGGGGGCGAAATCAGCCTGGACGAGTCCCGGCTGGCGGTCCGCGAGAGCAAGAAAGACCAGAAAAAGCGCGTTTCCATGCTGGTCAGCAATGGATTCGCGACCCTGTTTCTGGTCTTTCATCCGTACTATTCCTCGGGATTCCAGTTCACTGACTTGGGTGAAGATTCGATCGAGGGCCACACCTTTCACAAGGTCCAGTTCAAACACATCCCGGGAATGCGCACACCAGCGGCGCTGGCGTTGCGAGGCCGGGAATATCCGTTGGAACTGGCGGGAGTCGCCTGGATCGATCCAGTGAGCGGAATGATCGGCAGAATCGACGCGGGCTTGGCCAACAACATGGAGGACATCGGCCTGAAGAGCATGCACTCGCTGGTGCAGTTTGCGCCGGTGCCTTTCCGCGATACAAAGGATGTTTACTGGTTTCCACAACAAGCGAGTGTGGAAGTAGAAACGCCGCGCCAGCACTGGCGCAATACCCATAACTTTGCGGACTACAAAAGATTTTCTGTAAGTACGGAAGAGAAAGTTGCTTCGAAATGAGTGCTAATGCTTCAGTCGCAACTGCGGTAGCGCCGGTTCAGGATCGTGAACGCGGCCATCGTTCGCGGGTAGCGGCTGGTTACTTTCTGTTTGCGACCCTGATCGTTGCGCTGACCGTCTACGGGTTCGACTACTACACCCTGGGCTCAGCCGATCGACCCTTTTCTCCCAAGCACCTTGCCCTGAAGCCCAGCGGCACGATCGGCATCAAGCTGGGATTCCTGGGCGTGGCGATGTTCCTGGTCATCTTCCTGTACCCGCTGCGCAAGCACTGGGGCTGGCTGATGAAGAAGGGGAATTCCCGCCACTGGCTGGATTATCACGTGATTCTTGGGATTTCCGCGCCCTTCGTGATTGCGTTTCACTCCTCGTTCAAGTTCCGGGGATTCGCGGGGATGGCGTTCTGGATCATGTTTGCGGTTTCAGTGAGCGGCATCGTGGGCCGCTATTTGTATGGACAGATCCCGCGCAACCTCAAAGCCGCACAGTTGACCCAGAAGAGAATTGCAGGAACTGCACCAGAAATTCGCGGGGCGACTGACCGAGCAGCGGTTGATTTCCGAGGCAGATTTGCGCGCGCTACTGACCTTGCCAAGCCGTGAGCGCATTCAGAACATGAACCTGCTTTCGGCGCTCGGCTACATGTTCGCGTTGGACATTGCACGCGCTTTTCGGGTCGCCCGGCTGCGACGACACGCGCTGGATTTCGGGGAAATGGTCCGGACCCTGGGTGGATTTCTCAGCACCGGGAATCATCACGTGGAGAAGGCCATCGTGGCGGCTCGCGAGGACGCAGCACTCACCAAGCGCATTCTGTTCCTCAAGCAGTCCGAACAGGTATTTCACCTGTGGCACGTGATCCACAAACCCTTCAGTTACACGTTCGCCCTGCTGGCATTGGTTCACATCGCGGTGGTCTTTTGGATGGGCTATCGGTGGTAGAGTGGTAAGGCGGTATGGATACACTGATAGCCTTCATCGTTGCAGCTGCTTTGACGCTGTTTTTCCTGCGCAGATACTTTAAGAGTCTCAAGCAAAGGGACGAAAAAGCCCACGCAGCAGCGGAAAAGGGAAAGCTGTTCTCCGAGGGGCCCAAGGCCCAACACCCGCACATCGATAACAACTACTGCATCGGGTGCGCCACTTGCACCACGGTCTGCCCGGAAGGCGATGTGCTCGCCATGCTGGGCGGCAAGGCCGTCATCGTCAACGGATACAAGTGCATCGGGCACAGCCTGTGCGCGGATGCCTGCCCGGTCGGCGCCATCACCATGGTGATGGCCAGCCCAAGCATGGGCGCGGATATGCCCACGTTGACGGCGGAGTGTGAGACCACCGTTCCCAACCTGTTCATCGTCGGGGAACTGGGCGGACTCGCCTTGATCAAGAATGCCGTCAATCAGGGACGGGATTGCGTGGACGTGATCCTGCAGCGCTTCACAGCGCGCGGCACGGCGCGCACGATGGCGGACGTGCATGACATGGTGATCGTGGGAGCAGGACCGGCGGGCATCGCTGCGTCGCTGCGGGCCATTCAGCACAAGCTGAAATACATCACGATCGAGCGGGACGAAATTGGCGGCACAGTCGCGAAGTATCCGCGGCAGAAGCTGGTGATGACCAGCCCGGTCGAATTCCCGATGTACGGAAAGTTCAAGAAGACGGAGCTTTCCAAGGAGAACCTGCTGGCTTTCTGGGACAAGGTACTGCACCGGGCCGATTTCAAGGTTCGGACCGGCCAGAAGGTCGAGGACATCAAGCGGGACGAGGACGGAATCTTCACGGTTATCACGCCAACGGACAAGTACCGCGCGCACGCCGTGATTCTGGCGCTGGGTCGGACTGGAACCCCCCGAAAGCTCGGCGTCAAGGGCGAAGATCTGCCCAAGGTGATGTACCGCTTGATCGAGGCCGACCACTACGTCAACAAGAAGATCCTGGTGGTGGGCGGCGGCGACAGCGCCGTGGAAGCGGCCATGGGGCTGGCGCATCAGGTGGGCAACAAGGTGACGCTCTCCTACCGCTCGGCACAGTTCAGCCGCATCAAGGAACGCAACTGCCCAGCGCATTGCAGAGTGCATGAAATCGGGGAAGGTCGAAGTGCTGTTCAACTCGACTCCGGTGGAATTCAAAGAGGAGTCGGTGCTGCTGGATGTGCAGGGGCAACAGCGAGAGATTCCGAACGACTACGTGTGGATCTTTGCCGGGGGCACTCCACCCAACGACTTCCTGAAAAAGATCGGGGTTGGATTTGGCGCGCGCGATATGACCCATGACGGCAGCCACGAGGCCAAGCAGGCGGTGGTTGAGAAGAGCAAGCAGCAGGAAAAAGCCGCGGTCGCGGGCAAGGTAAAGCAAGCTGTACCCACGGAAGACATTCGCCGAGTCGCGGCTGGGCATTCCGGGCGAGGATCAGGCCAAGGTTTCCTACAAGCTCGACGATGCGGCAAAGTACGTTGACAACGATATTTTGGTAGTGGGTGGCGGCGATAGCGCGATTCACGCCGCAGTGGCGCTGAGCCACGGCGCACGCAATCGGGTCACGTTGAGTTATCGCGGGGACCAGTTCCAGCGTGCGCCCGAGCGCAATCGAAATCTGATTGAAACTGCAGAGCGCGAGAAGAGAGTGCGTATCCTGCGGCACTGCCGTGTGGCGGCTATCACTGCGGATTCGGTGATCCTCGACGTGAACGGAAATCCCGCGGAAATTCCCAATGATCGGGTTTTTATCCTGATCGACAGCGAAGAGTCAGTGGAATTCCAGCCCGGCGACGCGGACAACGCTCTGCGTCCCGCGACGACCGTGTCTTAATCCTGGCGATCAAGACTTCGTTCTATTACATGTGCGCCTCGCGCCAACGGGCGAGGACGCCCGTCGCTCCATCCACAAGGTCAGAAGCGCAGGTCATGCAGGTAGTTGAAGCTGGTTCGAATACTGTCGAACGGCGAATCCGATTTATCTTGTTCGACGAAGTAGTGCTTGATTCCTGCCTTTTCCGATTGAGCGAATATTGCCTTCCAGTCGATGGCATTGTCGGCTTTCACTTCCGTGATGTCGCCGTTCTTCGCTCTTCCCTTGACGTGCACCAGTGGGAAGCGCCCCGGGTAGCGATTGAAGTAGGCCAGCGGGTCGGCACCGGCGTTCACGATCCAGTAGAGGTCCATCTCCATTTTGACGAGGTTGGGATCGGTGCTGTTGAGCAGGATGTCGTAGGGCAGCTTGCCGTCAACCGGCGTGAACTCGAAGGAGTGATTGTGATAGCCGAACTGGATACCTGCTTCGCGGGCGGCTTCCCCGGCGCGGTTGAAACTCTCGGCGAGGCGCGGCCAGATGCCGGGCTCCTGTCGGGTCTTTTCATCGATGAACGAGCAAATAACGTACTGCTGGCCGATGACATTGGCGGACTCCAACACGCCAGGCCACTTGTCGCCCAGGTAGCGAGTTGTCGAAGTGTGCGCTGGGTGAAACCAGGCCGACGCGATCGAGCGAGGCCTTTACATCTTTGGGCGAACGATCGAAGTATCCGGCGAATTCGACTTCGCGGTAGCCGACGGCAGCGACTTTGGCGAGCGTGCCGTCGAAGTCTCCCTTCATCGCATCGCGGACGGTATAGAGCTGGAGACCGAGCTTGTCGATTTTTCGATTGTCGGCAGCCCACGATAAACGGCTCGCCAGCAAGCCTGCGCCGGTCAGTGTACCCAGAAACGATCTGCGATCCATGTCGAGGCTCCTCTCGCTCGTGGACAGGATAAGCGGACCGACGGCATGCAACGTGCCGGGGTTTCAGATGAGTCGATGGCCCTGACATGGGGCTCGCTCCAACTTCTCGGTTGGAAGAGAAGAGTGACCAAAGACCTGTCGAGCTGACGATCGACTGGACAGCCGAGGGCAGCCGTCCCCACGTGGGCTGGGATTTCGCCCTGCCTGTTTGAGCTCCAACCGCGGTTAGCTGGCCTCATCGATCATTTCACGACCGCCATCGAGGCTGGCGTCGAACCGGTGACCGGCAGTTGCGATCGAGGTCAGGACGCCGGTCGCAGGCGTAATCCGGAAAACGGTGATGTCGCTGGAGGACTGGTTGCCGACGAAAAGGAACTTGCCCTGTGGCGTCGGTCATGATGAAAGAAGGCGAGGTGCCTGCCGGGTAGGGCGGAGCCGGAGAAGTCGTGATGGCGGTTGGCACGCCTGTAGTGCCATCGATCGTGAACGCGTAGACGTTATTTCCGCTTTGATTAGTGACGTATAGATATTTCCCGGACGAATCCACCACCAGCGACGTGAGCGGAGTGATGGTAGTGGAAGAGGTCACGACCCCATAAGGAGAACCATTCATGCGGGTTAAGGCTCCGGAGGCGGAGTCGACGGTGAAGCCGGAGAAATTACCTTCCAGCAGGCTGGCGACGTAGAGGAACTTTCCCGATGGATCGAAAGCGATCCAGTTCGGTCCCTGGCCGACGGGAATCGGCGAGTTCGGGACGGGACTCAAACCGCCTGAGGAATCAATCGCGAACCCCGAGATCGAGGAGCTGCCTTGATTCGCTACGTATAGCAACTTGCCGGAGGGTGAGATGGCCACTCTGACTGGACTGAACCCGGTCAAGGCGGGCGCAGCGGTGGGGCCGTCAGGGAGCCACTGGCGGAGTCGATAGAGTACACGGTGACGGTATTCGAACCAGTGTTGGCAGCAAACAGCAGGCTGCCGGTAGTGTCCATGACCATGGAGGCCGGATTCTTGCCCGTGGGTGTCCGGGGCGTGACTTCGGTGAGGGCGCCTGAATTTTCGACCTTATAGAGCGATATATCGGCTTCTCCCGCATTGGCGATGTAGACATACTTACGCGAGGGATGCACGAGAACGGCGGTTGGCGAGATGCCCGTTGGATAGGGCGATCCGAGAATCTGGCTGAAACTTCCGGTACTGTCGCTGACATGAAAGACCGAGACACCGCCGTTCAGGGGAGTGGTGACGTAGGCAGTTTGGTGGCCGCCTCCGCCGCAGGCGGGTAGACCCAGGAAGATCGACAGGATGAAGATCGCAAGGCTGACTCTGATGAACACCGTTCGGGCTCCTTTGCGCCGGGAATCGCGTACACACGCATGCGCGGCGTAAGTCCAGTTGTGAGTTGAAAACAGGGTCCAGCCATTTTATGCCATCCACGACGGGAAGGGCTGAACCCAGGGACGACCCGCGGATATCCTCCACGGGAAGCCGGGTGGACATCAGCTTTAGACGACCGGACGACGGGAGGCGTTGCCCGAGGCGTCCAAGGGCGACTCATGTCGATGAATAAGGGCAAACCCGGGTTAAGATTAAGGGCGCAAATTGTGCCTTTGGTCTTGGACCTTAGGTTTTCAAGTTTCGAGTTTGAGTCGGGGTAGCATTGAAACTGCTGATCGTGGAAGACGAGGCGCGCATGCTGGAACTGCTGCGCAAAGGCTTGACCGAGGAGGGTCATACCGTGGCGTGCGCCTCGAACGGTCGCGAAGGCCTGGAGATGGCTCGCGCCTACGAATTCGATGTCATCATCCTTGACGTCATGATGCCGAAGCTGAATGGCTACGAGTTGGCTGAGAAGCTGCGCCGCCAGCGGGTTGCGACTCCCATGCTGATGCTAACCGCCAGGGATACTGTTCCAGATCTGGTGCGCGGCTTGGACGCCGGAGCCGACGATTACATGACCAAGCCGTTTGCATTTGAGGAACTGTTAGCTCGGCTCCGCGCGGTGAAGCGGCGGGCGCCGGTGCCGCAGTTGCCTAAGCTCCAGGTCGGGAACCTATCCTTGGACCCCGCGACTCGGCACGTTTCTCGGGCTGGGGTTGCGGTTCTTCTTACGCGCACCGAATACAACCTGCTCGAGCGACTCATGGATCGGGCGGGCAAAGTGGTCAGTCGTCGTTCCCTGATCGAGGCGGTGTGGGGATTCGAGCGAGAAATTGAAGAGAATACCCTCGACGCATTCGTTCGGCTGCTGCGAAGCAAGATCGACATCGAGGGACAATCCAAACTGATTCATACCGTGCGCGGTGTGGGATACATGATCCGGGCGGGGGCCCGGTCATGAAAAGACTCTCCATCGGGATGCGCCTCACGCTCTGGTATGTGGGAGTGTTCGCTTTGGCGCAACTGGTTTTTGGGGTGGGCATGTGGTTCATCCTGCGGGAGAACCTGCATGACGTGGTCGATGGCGCGCTTGCCGGCGAGGTCGAAGACGTGCGGCGCTTCCTGGGCAGCCAAAAACCCGATGAAACAATCGCCGACCTGCGCGCTGAAGTCACGGAAGAATATAGCCAGGAGGCGACTGGGGATTACTTGCAAGTCGTCGATGGCGATGGGAACTGGATCTACCGGTCGGCGGCGCTGAACGAACATCAGTTCCCTGCTCTTCCGCCCCAGCCGTTACCCAAGACCATTCACCAGGATTTACGGTTCGGGAAAAAACCCTTCCGATTTGTAACCCAAAGAGTCGACGTGAACGGCCGGGCCTATACCGTGCAGGCGGGCATCTCGACGGATGAGGAAGTGGAAACCCTGGAGCGTTTTCAGCGATACCTGCTTTTGTTTGCTCCGCTGCTATTGCTGGTTGCCGGCGCAGTCGGATACTGGCTGAGTGGCCGGGCGCTGGCGCCGGTGGATACGCTCACGCGCACTGCGCGCACGATCACGGGAAACACACTCAACCAGCGGCTCGAACCGCTTCACACTGGGGACGAACTGCAGCGGTTGTCGGACACTTTGAACGAGATGCTGGCGCGCATTGAGACGTCGTTTACCCGCGTCACCGAATTTACGGCTGATGCCTCGCACGAGTTGCGCACTCCGATCTCGCTGATCCGTACCGAGGCGGAGTTGGCGCTGCGCCGGTCGCGAGGCGAGGAAGAGTACCGCGAGGCATTGCGCCACATTCTGCTGCAAGCGGAGCGGACGACTGCCCTGATTGAAGAATTACTCTCGCTGGCGCGGGCGGACTCGGGACGGGAGGGTCTGAATCTGCAGCCGATCGATTTGCGCGGCACTCTGCAGGATGTCGCGGCCGGTTGGCGAGCGGTGGCGGGAGTTCGCGGCCTTCAGTTCAGCGAGAGGATCCTGGAGGCGGGGTTACGGGTGTTGGGAGATGAGACAGCATTGCGACGGGTCGTGAATGTGCTGCTCGACAACGCCTTCAAATATACGGCGTCGCCCGGGGGCACGGTGACTTTGTCCGCCGAGGAAAAGGATGGGCATGCCGTGATCAGCGTGCGCGATAGTGGAATCGGGATCGCCGAGGAAGATCAGCCGCGGATTTTCGAGCGCTTCTACCGTGTGGACAAGACGCGCAGCCGCGAATTTGGCGGCGCTGGGCTGGGCCTGGCGATCGCACAATGGATCGTCCAGCAGCACCGGGGAAGGATTCGGGTGGAGAGCACGCTGGGCGCGGGGTCAATCTTTCGCGTTGAACTTCCACTGGCGGGAGCAGGGATCAAGAACGAAGTCGTCATGCGTTGAGGGGGGAGAGTAATTGCTAGAAACCAGCTCTTGGCGTAAACGACATCGGAGCTGCCTCCTTCTTTCACTTTGCTTTTCGCTGAGTCTCTCCGTCCGTGCGCAGAATGCACGAGCCATCAGCGACAAAGAAATCTCTCAGTGGATCAACCAAAGCAGAGACTGTCCGACCGGCTCGCAGCCCTATTTTTGGCGACTCGACTATTTCGATTTCAAGGGTGACGGCAACCAGGAAGCCATCGTGGTCGCCTCCAGTTGCGCAACGGGAACTGCAGGGCCCGACATTCATTCCGTTCTCTCCGGGGATACCTCGGGAGAGATCGTCGAATTAAAAATCCAGGAGGTCGATCCGAGCACCTACGACAACCTCTTCGGGAACCGGAATTACGATCTCAGCGTGGAACAGGGCCTTCTGGTCGCCACTTACGGAGACGATCCCAAACGGGAACTACCACTCGTTATCAAGTACAAGTGGAACGGCAAGGAATTTGAGATCATCTCGATCAAGAAGACCGGTGTGTTTCGCACCAGCTACGACTGTGCCAAGGACCCAAGGAGAGGTCGAAAATGCGATCTGTCACGTGAAGGAGCTGGCGGAGTTAGATCTTCAATTGAGTTCTGCATACAAAGTTCTTCTTGGCAAGCTCGCAGCTCCAGAGCGTCAAGGGCTTAGATCGGAACAACGAGCGTGGCTTGCAGAGCGCGACAAGGATTGTGCTCCTTACAAGGGATGGGTCGACTGCCTGACTGACCATTATCAGAAGCGGATGGACGTACTGAAGAAGCGTTCTGTTTCCCTGCCCGCAGCAACTCTTTCGCCGAAAGCTGCCACCGGCAGATAAACACAAGTCACACAGCAATCAAGGCGTTACTTCTCCAAACCCACCCGGCGAAGCAGATCGGCATAGCGCGGATCGGAGCGGAGGTTGTCCCAGGCTGGTTCAACCTTGAGAAATACAAGGTCGCTGTCGCGCTCCTGATAGGCTTTTGCCAGCCACTCAAACGCATGGTCATTCTCGCCGAGGCGGGCGTAGATGCTTGCGACGAACGCGGGAGCAACGTACCCATGATTTGATGGACTGGTTAAGTGTTCGACCCAGGTTTGCAATGCAGCTTTGTAGCCTGACTTCGAGTACGCCTGTCCAATAGCCGCTGCAATCTCCGATTCGCCATCTGCGATGAGGCTCTTTTGCCACTCCGCAACGGCTTCCTGAAACATACCCTTGCTCTCGTAGGCGTCTCCGAGTTCTTTATGAACAGGGGAGAAGCTCGCGTCGATTTCCAGTGTCTTCTCGATATTGCTCGATCGCTTGATCGGTCTGCCGCATGTCGAATAGTAGCTCTCCCATATTGGTGCTTGTGATCAAGGAGAGTGGTTCAAGCTCCAGTGCGCGTTTGTGCTGCGCCATCCCCTCATCCACTCGCGACATGGAATCCAGGTAGAGCGCGTACATTCCATGAGCTATGGCATAGTTAGGATTCAGTTCAATCGCTCGCTGAAACTCCTTCTCCGCTCCGATCCAGTCCCACTCGTAGGACCACTTGACCCATCCCAAAGCCGCATGGGCTTCGGCAACGGACTCGTCCAACTCCAAAGCCTTCAGGGCTGCCGCCTTCGCCTTCGGCATTACCTCGCGCGGAGGATGGGAATAAGAAAGTTCATGGTAGGCATCCGCCAATCCAGCATAGGCAAGAGCATAGTTCGGGTCCTTGTCGATGGCTTGCTGGAAGTAGCCAATCGCCTTCTGCATACCTTCCTCGGTAAACTTGTTCCAGTAGTAGCGTCCTCTCAGGTAAAGGTCGTAAGCCTCCCAATTCTCCGGAGTTCGCCGGGTAAGTTTATTTCTGTCTTCTCCGCTGAGCCGCAGCTTCAATTTGGCAGAAATGTCCCGCACAACCTCCTGCTGAACGGCGGCCATGTCCGACAGTTTCCGGTCGTACTGCTCGCCCCACAGGGCCGATCCGTTGCTGACATCAACGAGTTCCGTCTGAACTCGCACAGCCTCACCGTGTCGAGCGAGAGTTCCGGTCAGGACCGCTCCAACCGCCAGGTCGTGCCCCACCTTCAGCGGATCGGGGTCGTGTCCCTTGTAATGGAACACTGTACTGCGCGCCATCACGCGCATCTGAGGCAGTTGAGATAGTCCATTGATGATGCCCTCGGTTATGCCGTCGCTGAGATACTCGACATCCGGGATCACCACTCGTGTTCACGAACGGAAGTACGGCGATAGACTCGATGTCTCCCCGACTACGATCGAACCATCTCCCTCCAACCAGTGCCACGATGAGAAGAGCAAAAACCACGGCGCCGCTAGAATCATCCGGCGTGAGCGTCTCGGGGTCGTGACCGCACTCGGCACGGTTTTCCCCGATTCTGTGTCGCGGTTCAGACGCTTGAGGTCGGCCCTCATCTCAGCGGCAGATTGATAGCGAACATCGCGATCCTTCTCGAGCGCCTTGTTGATCATCTCCTCCAGTTTGGGAGGGACGTCGGGGTTTAACCGCATTGCGGGAGCTGGCGCGCGGTTGAGTATCGCGTCGAAGATCGCTCCCGAAGTGTCGCCGCGAAACGGGAGCATGCCTGTGGACATCTCGTACAACACCGCGCCGAATGAAAACAGGTCGGTTCGAGCGTCGAGTGGTTTTCCCCGTACCTGCTCGGGTGACATGTAGGAGACGGTTCCCAGAGCAGTGCCGGGACTGGTGAGGTTCTGCCCCAGGTCCATTGTTGGGGCATTGATCGCAACGCTCTCAGATGTGGAAGTCACCTTGGCGAGCCCGAAGTCGAGAACCTTCGCCTGACCTCGATTCATAATGAAGATGTTCGCGGGCTTGATATCCCGATGGATGATCCCCTTCGAATGTGCGGCGTCAAGGGCGTCGGCGATCTGTATGCCCAGATCGAGCACGGCCTCGAGTTCAAGGGCCTTCCCCCTGATCAGATGGCGCAGGGTTTGTCCTTCCAACAGTTCCATGGCAATGAAGGTTCGCCCGTCGGCTTCGTCGATTTCGTAGATCGTGCAGATGTTTGAGTGGTTCAGCGAGGACGCGGACTTGGCTTCCCGCTGAAAACGGCTGAGGGCTTGTGCATCGCTGGCGGATTCGTCGGGAAGGAACTTTAGGGCGACATGACGACCGAGCTTGAAATCTTCCGCCTCATAGACGACGCCCATCCCACCGCCGCCGATCTTGCGCAGGATGCGGTAGTGGGAAATCGTCTGCCCCACGGGTTCGGACGGACTGGCCACTGACGGAATGGTAGGTGTGCATTACCGGTAGGTCAATAGAGGCGGTCAACACTCTGTGTGGCTTTGGCGGATTGTCACTCCGCCACCAGCAGGCTCTCCGCGAAAGGCCACTCCTGGTCGATCCACTGGGCCTCGCAACGGAAGCCGGTGTCCTTGGCCATGTGGAAGACTTCTTCTCGCGAGTACTTGTGGCTGCTTTCGGTCCAAATGGTTTCGTCGGCGCGGAAGCGTACGGAGAAGCCGGCCCCGCCGATGGTGACGGTCTGTGCTCGTTTCGATCGCAGGTGCATCTCGACACTGCGCGCAAAGGGGTTGAACTTGGCGACATGCTCGAACTGGTCGATGACAAAATCGGCTTCCAGTTCGCGGTTGATGCGTCCCAGCAGATTCAGGTTGAAGGCGGCGGTTACGCCCAGCGGGTCCGCGTAGGCTTCTAACAATTGAGGGATGGGTTTGAGGAGATCCGTGCCCAGCAGTAGCAAGTCACCGGGTTGCAGGGTGTTGCGAATTTCGCGCAGGAACTGAAGGCCAGCGGGACGATCGAAGTTGCCGATCGTGCTGCCCAGAAAGAGCACAAACAGGTGTTGATTGTTCTTTCGCCGATCGGCCACTTCGGCCAGTCCATCAAGGTATTCGCGCTCGAAGCCCAGAATACTTACGGAGTCAATATCGGCAAGTTCCCGCTTGCACATGGCCAATGCGGTGGGCGAAATCTCGATCGGATGGTAAGAGGTAGGCTGCCGACGCGCCAGTGCGCGCAGCAACCAGCGGGTTTTCTTTCCGCTGCCACTGCCGAGTTCGGCCACGGTAATTGGCATGGGCAGGCGTTCGACGATTTCGTAAGCATTGCGCAGAAGCAGGCGTTCGTCGGCTCGCGTCAGTCCATACTCAGGCAGCACGCTGATGACTTCGAACAGGGCTGAACCGACATCGTCGTAGAGATATTTCGACGGCAATTCCTTCTGGGGCTTGGTGAGGCCTGCCAGCACATCGGTGGCAAATTCTGGGACAGGCGGAGTGGCAACGGCGTGTGTCAGCATGCAACGGCTCCTCTGCTCTTGCGAGCTGGTTCAGCGGCTCACGCAGCGAAAACCTGCGTACACGTATGGATAGTGAGGTTGAAACCAGTTACGGAACGAGCGGCGCAGCATGCAAGCGGCGGTTCGGGCGGAGCCGCCTTTCATCACGAAGTGTTTGTTGTCGAAAAAATCCGCGGAGTAACCCAGGTAGAACGGGAACGACTTGAAGCCGGAAAATGCGGCGAACAGTGTGGAGGTCCACTCCCATCCGTTGCCCAGCATATCGGAGACGCCGAAAGCACTCTGGCCCTCCGGGAACGCGCCCACGGGTGTGGGGTCCCAGCGCTGGAAATCGAAGTTGCCGCGCTTTGCGCTGGGGACTTCCGCCCCCCAGGGATAACTGCGTTCGTCCCCTTGCGGAGTTCCATACGCGGCACGCTGCCATTGGGCCTCGGAGGGAAGCGTCTTCCCCGCCCACCGGGCGTAGGCGCTGGCTTCCGCATGACTCACGTACGCCGGCCAATCCAACGGAAGGGGCACGTCGTCGAACATGGTGCGGAGATACCAAGCATCCCCGCGCCGCGACCAGAATCCGGGGTGCGTGATGTTGTGCTTGGTTCTCCAGGACCAGTTGTCACTGCTCCAGAACCCCTGCTTGTCGTAGCCCCCCGCTGTCATGAAATCGAGATACTGGGCGTTCGTCACTTTGTACTTGTCGATGATGAAGGCGGGAACGTCAACGGCGTGCTGTTCATACTCGTTATCCCAGCCGAAGCTTTCAGGATCGTCGCGGCGCAGGCCAAGTGTGACGCGGCCGACGGGGATCTCGATCATGTCAGGTGCAACCGGACGAGTCACCAGTTCGGGCCTGAGTTGAGGACGCACCTTGCGATCTAACGGGAGTTGATGAAGCATATAGGCCAGAGTCTCGGCATGCATCAGACGATGCTCGATCGCGACTTGCAGCAGCAAAGTAAGCGGAAACTCCTGCCCGTCCGGTGTCGATGTATCGGACAATTGGGCCTGAAGACTCTCGTCCAAGGTGCGCCGGACGCGCGCAACATATTCTCGAACATCAGCTAGAGCGGGCCAGTCCTGCGGCTGATCGCCGGGAAGCCCGCCGCCGACGGGGTCGATTCCAAAAGCAAACAAACGATCGTATTCCGGATGCAGCGCGTCAAGATGCAGGACACGGTCGCGGAGGAGATTCCAGTCGAAGGCTTCGAGGTGGCCAATGTAGAAGACAATGCGATGGCGCTCCGGTATGGGGCGCTCGTAGAGAGAATCCGGCCGCACGATGGTGAAGAGCTGGTCGGTAAGGGCGCGAGCCTGAGTCAGACGGTCGAGCAGTTCATGACAAAGCTCGACTTCCTTCTGCGCGGCGAGCATTGGCTGGACCTCCCAGACGCTTAGGCGTTCTTCACTAAGATGCCGGAAGATGCGAAACGGCTCAGCGTTTCGGCTTTTTTGAGAAGAAAAACCAGCTCAAAAAGAGCCACCAGCGGAGGACGCGTCTCTGGCTCTATCTTAATAGAAAAACAGGAGTTAAAGCGGACGCCAACACACCGCGGATGCCCTTCGTCGCGATCACACTTTCACTCGACTGTGAGCAGTGTGCATTCAGAAGAGAGGAGGTTGGAGCCCCGACGGAGGTCGAATGATCGGGATGTCTGCGGTGCTCTACGGGAACCGACGGGCGAGGACGCCAGTTGCTCCACAAGCAAGTTCGATGTCTGTCAGGAGCCAACGGCTACTTCTGTTTGAATTCGACCCAGCCGCGGGTTTTGCCGAAGTCCACGTCGATCTCACATCTTTTCTGTCCGACGTGGCCGAAGTAGAGGCCAAGCCTATCCGCGGGGGTGCTGAGTTGCCCCGTCTCCATGGACGCCCGCACCAGATCCTGCTTATCGTCGTACTTGGCATCGACCGCAGTGTTCTTGCTGACGATCAGCGTCCAGTCTTTCTTGGCAGGGATGATGTACAGGGTGTAGCCGCCAGTCGGGATCGTGGTACTGCCCAACGTGAGGTCGGTTTCGGTAAAGAACGTCATCGCTGAGCCACCGGGAATCAGCACTTTACCCACGGGTAGCGCGTCGGCTTTGCCAGCAGGAATCGGATTGTAACGCGCGGTAATCTGCTTACCATCCTCGAAGGTGCAGATGGCAGCTTCCGGTTCAGCTCCGGACTGCTGCGCTGCCACCAACGGGATGAAGGACAAGACACTCACGAGAAACGTACAGAGCCAGACTGCACGCATAACGGTGTCTCCGAAGACAGTATGCCGGGGACATCATCGCAAAAAGAAGCCCTAAAGAGAACCCCTTAGACAAGATTATTTGCGGCGAAAGTTTCGATTCGGGTCAGCAGGGATCTCGGACTGTGGAGTCCGCTTTGTACGACAATCGTCCCTTTCTCGAAGAACGCTCTAATTTCAGGATCGCGACAACATGCGGCGACGAGCCTCTTCGCAGGCCTGGTAGGGGTCTCGCCCGGTGACCTGCTGATACCAGGCGGGATGGAAAGTCCATGCCCAGGCTTCACTTACGGCCCCGCGGGTCATTGCCTGGAAGGTGCCCGGCTCGCCGATCGTGCTTAAGTAGATGTGAATGAAGATTCCGCCCAGCATAATAAGGGCGGAGATGTCGTGCAGAACGTAGCTCACGGCAACGGTCCAGCGTCCGAAGGTGCCGGCACCGATCCAGAGAATGATGCCCGTCACGAGGTAAACCACACAGCCAGCGACGATTTCCCAGAACTGAATCTTCTGACCTGCGTTGAAAAAGCGCGGTGTCGGGAGGCTCCATCTTTTCTGAGCCACTGATGACGTTCCGAATGTTCCGAATCCAGCGCGTATCCCCAGGAGTCCAGCGCATGGGTTTGATCCAATTCAATGTCTGCAGGGCGAAGAACGCTACGAAGGCAAGACCGAACCAGGGGTGCATGGCGCGGCTGAGCGGGCCTCCACCGAAGATGGGAGTAAACCAGCGGAACAGCCACGGGAGGTAAATACCGAAGCCGGAGAACAAGGCCAGGAAGAAGAAAAGGGCGACCATCCAGTGCAGGAACCGGGTGTAGACGCGATGGCGAAGCAATTCGCCCTCATAGACATGGTTTTGGCCGAGCTTGTCGAAGGCGTGGTGGGCTTTCTGATCGAAGCGCTCAACCGCGGTTCCCATCAAGGACCTCCTTCTCGGGTGGCTCGGGCTGCGGACGGCGCGGGCCGACCATCACGTAGTGCAGAAAAACTCCCACCAATCCGAACAGGGCGAAGGTGCCCAGAACTGGCTTGGCAAGCCATTTCCAGATGGTGTAGCTCCAGGGGATTTGGGGATCCTTCGGCAGGCCACCGTAGAGTTCGGGTTGCGTGGCATCGTGCAACACGTAGATGACGTGGGTACCTCCGATGGATTGGGGATCGTAAACGCCGGCTCTGTCGAAGCCAAAGTTGTGTCGGAGTTGGGTGGCGCGCGTTTCCGCGATGAACTTCATGTCGTCCTTGCTGCCAAATTTCAGGCAGCCGGTAGGACAGGCCTTGATGCAGGCGGGCTCTAGACCTTGCCCAACGCGATCAGAACAGAGCGTGCACTTGTAGACTTTCTTTGTCGTCGGATTGAACTTGGGAATGTCGAATGGACAGCCCGAGACGCAAAATTCGCACCCAATGCAATTTTCCTGCTGGAAATCGACGATTCCGTTGGTGTACTGCACGATCGCACCATCGGCAGGACAGGCGCGCAAACATCCGGGATCGGCGCAGTGCATGCACTGATCCTTCCGCATGAGCCATTGGATTGTGCCATCGGCCCGCTGGTGCTCGTTGAACTTGATCAGGTTCCAGAAGTTCCAACGAGTCTCAGGCATGGTTTGGTACGTGTTGTCGAAGGTGGTTGCGCTGAACGGCATGTCGTTCCACTCAACGCAGGCCACTTCGCACGCCTTACATCCGATGCACGTCGTGGTGTCGATCAGCTTGCAGACATCGTATCCACGCTGCACCTCTTTCCCAGGTTCACCTCCCGGGATAGTCCCGGGGTGGGCCGACATCTGTTTGATCTGTAGCGTTCTCCGATCGCTCATTTGCCTGCCTCGTTATGCCTTCTCGATCTTCACCAGGAAGCCCTTGAACTCCGGGGTATAGGCGTTGGGATCGATGACCGTTGGCGTCAGCTGGTTGGTCAGCGTCTTGGCGGTTTTGCCTTCGTCTTCGGCGATGCCGCGGAATCCCCAGTGGATCGGAATGCCGATCTGGAAGGTTTCCTTACCGTCGATCTTCATCGGGCGGATGCGGCGCGTGACCATAGCTTTCGCGATGTAGTGGCTGCGAATGCTGCTCACCTTTACTTTCTCGCCGCCGCGGATTCCCATGCGGTCGGCGAGTTCCACCGGAATCTCCACAAAGGGCTCCGGAACCAACTGCACGTTCATCGGATTGTTCTTCGTCCAGTAGTGATAGTGCTCGGTCAGCCGGTAGGTCGTGCAGACGACGTTGTATTCCTGACCCGTCACCGCGTACTTATCCAGATCTGACTTGTACCGCTTGACAACCGGATTGTTCGACTGATTGGGGTGGAGAGGATTCACCAGCGGGCTTTCGATAGGCTCGTAGTGTTCCGGGAAGGGGCCGTCCGCCATCGCGCCCAACGGCACGAATAAACGCCCAACGCCTTCGGGATTCATGATGAACGGGCCCAGGTGCTCTTGGGGCTTGGAGTCCGGCTTGAAGTCGGGGACGTCATTGCCGACCCAGCTTTGTTTCGCTTCGTCCCACCAAACCTGGCGTCGCGAAGGATCCCAAGGCTTGCCGTTCAGATCGCAGGATGCACGGTTGTAGAGCACTCGCCGGTTCGCAGGCCACGACCAGGCCCAATTGGGATAGATCCCGAGGCCGGAGGGATCCTCTGTTCCACGCCGTTGCGTCATGGCCCCCGCTTCAGTCCACGATCCGCTGTAGATCCAGTTACCGCACGAGGTCGTGCCGTCGTCCTTCAGCCACGCAAAGCCTGGAAGTTGCTGTCCAGCTTTGATCACCTGTTGGGTCTTGGGATCGGTGAGATCCGCGAGCGCCTTGCCGTTGATCTCCTTGGCAACTTCCGCGAGCGAAGGATTGTACGGGTTGGTGTAGGCAAACGCGGCATTCAACACCGGGTCTGGAAACTTGCCCCCTTCTTTCTGATACAGCTCGCGCGTCTTGAGGAAGATGGTTGCGAGAATCTCCTGATCGAGCCGGGCTTGCCCAGGAGGCGGCACGGCCACGTTCTTCCATTGCAGCCAGCGCGCAGAGTTGACGAAGGTACCGTCTTTCTCCGCGAAGCCAGCACCCGGCAGCCGGTAGACGGTGGTGTTGATCTTCTTCATCTCGTCGGTCGAGATCCCCGGAGCCCTCCAAAATTCGCTGGTCTCGTCCGGATAAATTTCGCAAACCACCAGCCAGTCGGCCTTCTTGAGCGCGTCGATATTCTTATTCGAATCCGGCCCGATCATCACGCCGTTCATGCCGAAGGCGAAAATACCTTTAATCTTGCCCTCGTACATATCGTTCCAAATGTTGACCCAGGAGTAGTTCTTGTCGATCTTGGGGAGGTAGTTAAAGGCCCAGTCGTTCTCTTTGGTTGCGGCGCTCCCGTACATCGCTTTCATGAAAGAAACAGCGAACTTCGGGGTGTTGGACCAGTAGTTAAAGGAATCCCAGGGATTGGGTTTCGACGCGGTGGGAGTAATCCGCTTGAGGTAGGCAGCGAAGTCCGTGTCGGCGGGAGCGGGCATCTTCAGGTAACCGGGCAGGATTTCGAAGATGCCAGCCATGTCGGTCGCGCCTTGAATGTTGGAATGCCCGCGCAAGGCGTTGATTCCACCTCCTGCGCGTCCGACGTTGCCCATCAGCAATTGCAACATCGCCGCCGTGCGGATGATCTGCGTACCGAAACTGTGCTGTGTCCAGCCCACTGCGTAGATGATCGTGGCGACTTTTTTCATGTCGCCATCTTTGCGGACGGATGTGAAGAGATCGGCAGCCTTCAGGAATTGATCCTGCGGAATGCCCGTAATGCGTTCAACCATCTCGGGCGTGTAGCGCGAGTATTGCTGCTTCAACAATTGGAAAACGCATCGGGGATGCTGCAGGGACAGGTCGTACGCCACATTTGGCGGTAATGTCGGAGGAGGAACCGGGCCTGCACCCGTCGCCTTCGCCCCGGCCGGGCCCTGGGCCTGGTAACCCATACTCTCCAGCTTATGCGTTCCCGACTCGCCGTCGTGGTTGGGCTGCTGTCGCACGGCAGTTCCGGAATGCGTCCCCATTCCCGCAGCTCCGACCGCTGTAGGAACGGCTACAGCTCCACCCTCTTCGTAATTCCAGGTCGCCTTGTCGTAGGTCTTGGTCTGCGAATCAAAGCCGGAGTAAAGCCCATCTTCCGGAAGCTTGAAGCCTTCTTTAATGACGAACGCCGCGTTGGTGTAGTTGACGAGGTAATCCCTGGCGATGCGGTTGTTCTCGAGGGCGTAACGGATCAGGCCGCCCAGGAATGCAATATCGGCCCCGGCGCGGATCTGCAAATACAGGTCCGCAGTGGCCGCCGTCCGCGTGAGGCGCGGATCGACCACGATGGTCTTCGCGTTCCGTTGAACCTTGGCTTCGATCGCCCACTTGAAACCGCAAGGATGGTTTTCGGCTGGATTGCCACCCATGATCAACATCATGTCGGTGTTCTTGATGTCGATCCAGCCATTGGTCATTGCCCCGCGTCCGAATGTTGGCCCCAAACTGGAGACCGTGGGGCCGTGTCAAACACGGGCCTGGTTTTCCAGGTAGCAGACCCCCAGGCTGCGCATACTTTTGACGACGAGATAATTGAATTCGTTGGTGTCGGTGCAACCGCCGGTGAACGCAATGCCTTCGCATCGGTTCACGGTACGGCCCTGCGCATCTTTTTCGAGGAAGGTGTCGTCGCGCGTTTTCTTCACTTTCTGCGCGATCTCGTTGTAAGCGTCCTCCCAGGAGATGTCTTCCCACTCGGTCGCGCCCGGACGGCGCACTTGGGGTTTCAGCAAGCGGCGGTCGTTGAGGATGTCTTGCTCAAGTGATGAGCCCTTGGGACACAGCGTGCCGCGATTGATGGGATGATCGGGATCGCCCTCCACATGGACGACTTGCGGAATCGCGTTCTTCGCCTTGTCGCCCAGCGTGTAGATGATCACGCCGCAACTGACCGAGCAGTAGGGGCACGTGCTGCGTGTTTCGGTTGCGCGGGAGATTTTGAGACTCTGGGTTTGAGCGTACACCGGAGTGAGATCGAATCCCAGGGCGGATAAACCCACGCCCCCGACCAGACTGCTCTTGAGGAAAGTACGGCGCGAGAGCTCCATGCTCGTAGCCTCCGCGGTTTACCTTGTGTACGACAATGACGGGAGATTGCTGGTTGCGACCGTTGACGAGGCGGTCGGACTAATAACCCCAAAGTGAGGGGAATATAACTCCGATGCTTGACAGAGTCAAACCGGTTGGTCACGTGGCGATTGCATCTGAGTACGGAGCACATCGATAATCCATGCATGGTTGTTGGTGGAGAAAAGAAGCGCATCGACCGTGCGGAAGAGTTGGCGGGACAGTATCCATTCGCCGCCGAGGTTCTTCTCTTTTACGCGCACATCGCCCGCTTCCAGCAACGGTTGCACGACCGCATGAAACGGGGTTCAACCACCCGTAGCGACGCGGTGAGCGGATTATTCACAGGTCCTCCGGAACTGGCAGAAATGATGGCTAGCTTTCCGGAGTTCCTGTCAGTGGTGGAGCAAAATGGTCCCGCACCTCTAGGAGAAGCGGCGCGAACAACTGCGGGGACAATCCGCGAACGCATGGACACAACTTCTGAATGATTTCTGGGATGGGCCGACGATTGCAAATTCTCCCACGTCGGCTCAGAATTTCTTCGCGCGGGCATTTCTGCAACCTTACGCGGAGTTCGCCCGCTTGCAATCCGAGATGAAATGGCCCGGTTACACGCGCGCCCTGTGCCCTTTTTGCGGGCGCAAGCCGGGATTGGGCGTCTTACGGCAACAGGGAGATGGCGGCCAGCGGTCTTTGGTGTGCTCGTTCTGTCTGGCGGAGTGGGAGTTCCGACGGATCGTCTGTGCGGGATGTGGCGAACAGGATCACAAGAAGCTGCCGGTCTACACCGCAGCGGAACTTGAACATGTCCGGGTGGAGTGCTGCGACAGCTGCAAGCTCTACATCAAAACGGTAGACCTGACGAAGAATGGCCTGGCCGAGCCCGTCGTCGACGAACTGGCGGCTGTGCCGCTCGACTTGTGGGCGCAGGAACGGGGATATGTGAAACTCCAGCCGAATCTGATGCAGTTGTAGCTCGGAGGAGGGCCTCGCGCTGGAGTCGTTAGATTGTAACCAAGGACAACTCCATCATTAAAATATCCGTTGGGTCCGTGGTCATCGCAACGGACACGGGGTCCCTTCGACTGCGTTTGGCTTCACCTCAGTTCGCTCAGGATGACAGCGAGCAGAGGCTGTCAACGTCACGCTCTCCGTCCTAGGGCGCGGATGTCAATTCGCGCAGGATGTTCGCTTCTCTTTCGCGATATGGCTTGCCATCCGGGTGGAAGACCTCGTGAAACCAGACTGGCGGCGGAGCGTCGATGTAGGGATGCCTCCACGACTCCCACGGTAAGTTGGTTTGTGTTCTGCCCGCCACCAGTCCCCAGTTGATGGCGGCGACATGATGCTTTTTCGCGATGGGGAGGATTGCGTCGAACGTGCTTCCGACCGGACGCGCCATGAACTCCGTGCAGATAATCGGACGATGATAGCGCTCCAGCCATTCCACGTGCTTTTCAAATTGCTCGGGCCATTCGTAACTGTGGAACGAAATCACGTCTGATTGTTCCAACTGAACGCGCTGCATGGGATTTAACTTTTCATCGGCTGAGTAGTCCCCTTCCCAAACCCCGCTGGTGAGAGGTTGCGATGGATTGGTGGAACGCGCCCAGGCGAACACTTGGGGTAGCAGCGCCACAATCAGGTCGACCTTATCCTTCGGTTCCATCTTGCGGTATGGGTCCCCATTCATGTTATTGGGCTCGTTCCAGACGTCCCAGGCGAGGATTCGTTCATCTTTCGCGAATGCACCCACCACGCCTTGCACGTAAGCCTTCAGGCGGGGGTATTGCGCCGGATCCGTCAGAACCGCGCGGCCCGGGCTCTGGACCCAGCCGGAATTGTGGATACCGGGAATTGGCGGACGCTGCGGTCCGAGTTTGGGATCGGGATCCCAGCATGAATCGAACAAAACGAAAATGGGCCGGATGTGGTGCTTGGAGGCGATGGTCAGGAACTGGTCCATTCGCTTCGTGAAGCCTGAGGAATCCTGCTGCCAGAGCAGGTCGTGAAGAAAGACTCGCATGGTCTTCATGCCGACGCCTTCGGCCCAGCCGAGTTCCTTGTCAATTTCGTTCGGGTCGAAGGTTTCGGCCTGCCACATCTCGAGTTCGTTGATCGCGTTGGCAGGAATGAAGTTGCTGCCGACCAGCCACGGTTGTTTCTGATACCAGGCGTTGGCTGCTTGCTCCGTCCATCGTGGCGATTCGGCAAAGGATTGTGCAATACCGAGAAGACAAATCAACAGAACTAAGACTTTGTGGATGGATCGCATAGGCCTCCGTTCTTCCACCTGCATGATTACGGCAAAGAATTCACAGTTCATTACGCTGTGGTCCAGGAGCTGGCGATTGTTGCCGACAGTCTCTTCCCACCGATTCAAAGTGTGAAGCACAATAGCACCAACGGCACGCCGCCGCCATTGGGTCTGTCGGGGCTGCGGTCGGACCGGGCGGTCGGGCGCCTGGTCCCCGGAACCAAAACGTTTGCTACAATCGCTACCCCGCCTCTCCGAGAACGCCAAATGAACATTAAAGAGGTAGCCAAGCGCGCCAAGGTCTCGACGGCGACCGTGTCCCGGACCATCAACGATCCGGACAAGGTAAAGCCGCGCACCGCGGAGAGAGTGCGCAAAGTCATCGAGGAGCTGAACTTTTACCCAAACACGCACGCTCGCACGCTGGTCTCGGGGCGCAGTCGCATGTTGGGTCTGATTATTTCGGACATTACCAACCCGTTCTTTCCGGAACTGGTGAAAAGTTTTGAGGACCATGCCGTGCAACGCGGCCAGGAAGTCCTTATCGGCAATACGGACTATAACCCCAAGCGTATGGCACTCTGCATCCGCAGAATGGTGGAGCGCAAGGTGGACGGGGTAGCGATCATGACCTCCGAAGCGGATCCCAAATTGCTCACGGACCTCACGCGAAGAAATATTCCCACAGTAATGATGGACACCGGCAAGACGGGGCCGTTGAGCGCGAACATCGCGGTTGACTATGCCCAGGGGATTCAGGAGGCTTTGCAGCATCTGTTTTCGCTCAACCACCGACGAATTGCCTTTATCGCGGGGCCTTTGCACTTGCAGTCGGCACGCATGCGACACGACGCTTTTGTCTCCGGTCTGAAAGCTCGAGGGATCGCACCGGAACACGAAATGATCCAGCAGGGGGATCATCGGATCGAAGGAGGAGCGCGGGCGATGCTCGATCTACTGCGGCTGTCGAAGCGCCCCACCGCCGTGATTGCGTCCAACGATCTGACCGCCATCGGGGCGCTGGGGGCGATTCATGATGCGGGATTGAAGGTACCGGATGACATTTCACTGGTGGGCTTTGACGACATTTCGTTCGCACACCTTACGCAACCGCCGCTAACCACCATCGTTCTTTCCAGGACGCAACTGGCCATCACAGCATTGGCTGCTCTCGACAAATTGTCACGCAAGGACGCGGCGCCGCCGACCGAGTACACGATTCCGACCCATCTCGTTCTGCGGCGATCGACGCGGGCGATCTGATCGCCCTCAGTAAAGGCAGTCACACCTTCACGCGAGGAGCACTATTCAGTTCGGCCCCGGCTCCATCCATGGCGGAGCAAACATACACGTCGGGAGAAATGCCTGTCTTACTCTGATAGCGTCGCGCAATCTCCTGCGCACAGGATTCTGCGTCGGAAGTATTCACCAGATTCACGGTGCAGCCACCGAATCCACCTCCGGTCATCCGGCCGCCCCACCAACCCGGGAGCCCTTCGGCTGCTTCCACCATCGCATCCAGTTCCGGACAACTGACCTGGTACAAATCGCGCAAGCTACGATGTGAAGCTCGCATGAGCTGGCCGAACTTCTGCAGGTCCCCTGACAAAAGAGCAGCCTCACTCTCGTGAACGCGCTGATTTTCACCAACGACGTGCGTGCAGCGCTGGTAGATGGTGGCGGGCAGATCGCGCGAGTGCTCCTCCAGTTGCAGAAGGGAGACGTCCCGCAGTGCACGGATTCCCGGATACCATTGGGAAAGGGCCTTGACACCCAGATCGCACTCCTCGCGGCGGCGGTTATACTCTCCACCGGCATTCTCATGCTTGACCATAGTGTTACAGATCACAAGGCGTACGCTGTCGGGAACGGGAATGAGTTTGAACTCCAGCGACCGGCAGTCGAGCAACAAGGCGTGCCCGGCTTTGCCAAGGCAGGAGACGAACTGATCCATGATGCCAACGCGCGCGCCCACGAAAGTATTCTCGGCCCGCTGACAAAGCTTGGCCACCTGGGGCATGGGAAAGATCGCACCATTGAGGCTCATGAAAGCCAGAGCGCTGGCGACTTCCAGTGCGGCGGAAGAACTGAGACCAGCCCCGATCGGAACCTCGCCACGAACCAGCAGGTTGGCGCCGTGAACCGTGGCGCCGACCTCTTGCAGGACAGAGGCGACGCCGACGACGTAATCGCACCACGATCCAAGGCGTTTCTTGGGGATGTGCTCGACATCAAACTCGAAATGCTCCGGGAACTCCTCGGAGTACAACACCAGCTTTCGGTCCGGGCGGGGTGCGATTGCAACCCGGGCTTTGAAGCCGATCGCGCTGGGCATTACGAAGCCGTCGTTGTAATCGGTGTGTTCACCAATGAGGTTGACGCGACCGGGAGCGGCAAAGACGTGGGGCCAGGCACCGAATCGTACCGCAAAGCGCTGGGCCAACTCGCCGGAAGTCATCAGGAAATGGCCTCGGCGAGTACATCTAGAAAAGCACCGATAACGATGTGGTGGGCAGGGTCGGTGCAGACGCTCGAGCTTATCTGACGACGTAACATTTGCGGAGGATGATACCGTACCCAGCGCGATAGTGGAGCAGATCCGGTGGGTTCCTGCTCTGCCGGCGCGCAAGGCAAGGCAGAGGTATGTAAGCGCTTACATTATACTCGGGAACTACTGTCTACAAGTCATCTAGTTTGTGGAGCTGGCACGCCGGTGTGGTTGTTGGGCGAGCTCCTTTCTGCAGGTTGACGAGGACCTTATGAAGCTGACAGAAGATCCTCACCGTCGGTTGAATCCGTTGACTGGCGAGTGGGTGCTGGTTTCACCACATCGCGCTTTGCGTCCCTGGCAGGGCGAAATGGAGAAACTTCCGACAGAAGCCCCGCCGCAATATGACCCGACTTGCTACCTCTGTCCTGGAAACACACGCGCGGGTGGAGTCCAGAATCCGGCTTATACCGGCACATTTGTTTTCAACAACGATTTCGCCGCATTGAAGGCCGATACCCCGAAGGAACGGCTCGATATCGGCGATCAGGGGCTGGTGGTGGCAGAAGGGGAACCGGGCATCTGCCGGGTGATTTGCTTCTCGCCCCGACACGATCTCACCTTGTCGACGATGAACGTGGATGAGATCGAGGAGGTGGTGCGCACGTGGACCACGCAGTTTCAAGAATTGGGGACGCTTCCCGGAATCGATCACGTACAGATCTTCGAAAATCGGGGTGCGATGATGGGTGCCAGCAATCCGCACCCACACTGCCAGATCTGGGCAACGAGTTCGCTCCCCGAGGCTCCCGCCAAGGAATTGGTGTCGCAAGAGAAGTACTCGCGGGCGCACGGAACCTGTCTTCTTTGCGATTACACCAAGCTTGAGTTGGAGCAGAAGGTCCGAATCGTCTGCCAGAACGAAAGCTTTGTTGGGTTGGTACCTTTTTGGGCAGTGTGGCCCTTTGAGATTCTGATTTGCAGCCGACGACACTACTCGAGTTTGCCAGATTTGAAAAATGCAGAAGGATCGGCGCTCGCCCGCATCCTGAAAGATGTCACGTCGACATACGATCGGGTGTTTGAGATTCCGTTTCCGTACTCGATGGGATTCCACCAGGCTCCTACCGACAAATCAGAGCACCCCGAATGGCACTTTCATGCGCATTTTTATCCCCCCCTGCTGCGTTCCGCCAAGGTGCGGAAGTTCATGGTGGGATTCGAAATGCTTGGTACTCCGCAGCGGGACATCACCGCGGAAACTGCCGCGGAGCGCTTGCGATCCTTGTGCTTGGGAGTCTAGGATTGCGCGCGATTTCTTGGTGGAATGCTCAGTTTCCCTCTGCGTATGACAGAAGGTATACTAGACACGCCGCTTGATTCTATCCTGAGGACCCACCATGGATTCCTACCATCGCCAGCAGATGAACAAAGATTACCGCACGGGTCGCGACTGCCAGTTCTGCCAGCGGTTCGATCCTGACTTCGCCAAGCGGACCGCCATCGATCGGAGCGTGCAGGAGGATTTGGACGACTCTGCGGCCTCGCACCTCAGCGAGAATGGTCACGTGCGGCACAGGATCTTCGAGATTGCGCGTCTGCGTAAGCAAGGCCAAGGGATCGGCGAAGTGCTGAGCCGGTCGGCGTAGCGAACTCGGGAACTCGAAATCTGACCTCACCCTACGTTGATAGCTAGATTCCACCGCTTGCAGCCACCCATCAATGCGACTTCTTACCTTCCTGCTCTGCCACCCGCGCCCTCACTAGCTTCTTTACCAGAGCAGCCGACGGAGGTTTATCGACAGGAAAGCGGATTGTGCCTTTGGAGGTCTGGAAGTTCTTGAGATCGCTCTTGAATGCTTCGATGATGCGTCCGCTCATGGGGAACAAACTGCAGTGATTCGAAAACGCTGCGTAACCGAATAGGGACCCCTTGTACCTGAAAGTGGGGATCGCGTAACTGATGCACTCTGTCGCTTCCTTGGGGGCGGCTGTGCGAATAATCGTGCGCACTTTCGTTAAGGTGCCGCGGGCAGGTTCAGGCACGGCGGCAATATATTGATCGACCGCCTTGGGGTCATCGCTTTCTTTCGCGCCTGACCCGTGAATCTTAGTCTTTGTCTTCTTCATCGGTTCAAATTACACCTTGGTTCCTCGCCGGGCTTCCTGAACAATGCTGACGTAGGTGCGCGCTGCGTCTGTAATTTCGCTGGTCTTGCCTGATGCCAGTGCTGACGCAGAAACCAGTTCCCCGCCGATACCGAGTGCTGCGGAACCTGCCTGGATAAAATCAGCCGCGGTATTCAGATTGATGCCGCCAGTCGGAACCATCGGCACCTGCGGCAAGGGCGCTTTCAACGCCTTGATGTACTTGGCGCCGCCCACCGATCCGCACGGAAAGATTTTTACGAAATCGCTGCCGGTTTTCCAGGCCGCGATTACTTCGGTCGGAGTCAGAGCTCCGGCCATGACGAGCTTTCCCAAGCGATTGGCAAGTTTCACGGTGTCGGCATCAAAACCGGGACTCACGAGAAACTGCGCGCCGGCGTCGATGCAGCGTTGCGCCGTCTCGGCATCGAGAACGGTTCCCGCACCAATCAGGACCTGCCCGCCCATCGTTTCGGCCAACTGCCGGATGACGTCGATCGCGCCTGGAACGGTCATGGTAATTTCGACGATGGGGATGCCTCCGGCGCAAACTGCTTCCGCCGCCTGGGCGGCCAACTTCGCGGAGGACGCCCGCACGACGGGCACAATCCCGATCTCAACAATTCGGTCGGCAACTTCTTTCTTTGTCATAACGTCGTTCAACGGGCGATTCGCGCGCCCGCTCCGCGCATGAGCTGGGTGACTTCTTTCAACGTCACCATCGTGGTGTCGCCCGGCGTGGTCATGGCCAATGCGCCGTGGGCTGCACCACACTCGACCGCCCATTGCGGGCCTTGGCCCGTCAGAAATCCATAAATGAGGCCCGACGCAAAGGAGTCGCCGCCTCCCACTCGGTCGAAGATTTCCAGATCTTGCCGGTACTTGGCTTCGTAGAAGTTGCCGGACTCGTAGCAGATCGCTCCCCAGTCATTCTTTGTGGCAGTTTTCGCGGTGCGAAGCGTGGTGGCGACCACCTTGAAAGGGGTACTCCGCCACAACTTTCTCAATCATCTTCTTGAAGGCTTGGGACTTCGATGTTGGAGATGTGCTCGTCGATGCCCGGGACGTCGAAACCCAACGCGGCGGAGAAGTCCTCCTCGTTGCCGAGCATTACATCAACCAGTGGAGCGAGACTGCGGTTCACTTCCTGCGCTCGTTTCTTTTCCCGCCGACGGCCTTCCACAGCGATTCGCGGTAGTTCAGATCGTAGGAGACGATGGTGCCGTGCTTGCGCGCGGCTTTCATCGCATCGAGGGCGACGGCGGGAGTGGTTTCCGAGAGAGCGCAAAAAATTCCGCCGGTATGAAACCAGCGCGCGCCCTCGTCGACCGAAAATATCTTCCCAGTCGATATCGCCGCTCTTCAATTGGGAAGCGGCCGTGTGTCCGCGATCAGAGCATCCGAGTGCGGGACGCACGCCAAATCCGCGCTCGGTGAAAGTTCAGCCCATTGCGCACGGAGCGACCGACGCCATCGTAGGCAACCCAGCGGACCAGCGATTGGTCGACTCCACCCTGGTAGATCAGGTCTTCGAGCAGACGGCCGATAGGGTTGTCGGCGAAAGCTGTAACGATGGCAGTGTCGAGGCCAAAGCAACGCTTCAGTCCGCGGGCGACGTTATACTCCCCCCCGCCTTCGGAGACATCAAAGTTGCGCGTGGTCCAAACGCGTCGATCGCCTGGATCGAAGCGCAGCATTACCTCGCCGAGACTCATGAGATCCCAGCGGCATTGTTCCTTGGACTTGACTTGCAAACTCATGGCTAAATCGCTAACTCCACAGCCGATCCCAGGACCGTTCCTGGTCCCACTGCGGAGTCGGCTCAAAGTAACCCGTGCCCGGTGCCAGGTGCTGCCTCACCACATCATCGTTCAGCGTGACACCCAGACCTGGCCGGTCCGGAACCTCAATCCAGCCGTGGTTCACGATCGGCGTCTTGACTCCCTCTTCCACCATCGATGACCACCAGGGCACATCGAGAGAGTGGTTCTCGAGGGCCAGGAAGTTCTGGGTAGCGGCAGCACAGTGCACGTTCGCCATGCAACTCACCGGAGTTCCCGCGAAGTGCATCGCCATCGGTACGCCATATTCCTCGGCCATGTCCCCGATCTTGTGGGTTTCTAGAATTCCGCCGGAAGTGGCCAGATCAGGCTGAATCTTGCTGACCGCATGCTTCTCACACAGAACCTGGAATGGTTCCTTGAGATAAATGTCTTCGCCGGTGAGAATCGGCGTGGGGCTCTCGTCTGAAATTTGCTTGAGCAGGTCGGTGTACGTCCAAGGAATCACATCTTCGATCCACGACAGGTTGTACTTCTCGTAGGCCTTACCAAGGCGAATGATGGACTTTACTCCGAGATGGCCGAGGTGATCCATGGATAGCGGGATCTCCATGCCCACCGCATCGCGCACCGCCGCCACGTACTGTTCCAGCATGGCGATGCCTTTGTCGGTGACTTCCATGCGCCAGAAAGGGATGGGTCCACTGATTCTCCTCCCACTGGGTCAGGTCGGAAGGCCCGGTCACAGTGCCGGGAGTGTCGGACACCATCTCAACGCCCAAGTCCATCTTGAGCCAGGTCAGGCCCATCCCTTCTTTGCGTTCTTTCATGCGCTGCGCGTAGATTTTGGGATCCTTCGATTCCGTCGTGTCCGCATACACGCGAATTTTGTCGCGGAACTTTCCGCCACCGACCATCGCGTAGACCGGCGCGTTGTACACCTTGCCAGCAATGTCCCACAGCGCCATTTCAATCGCGCAAACTCCGCCGCCCTGGCGAGCGTGTCCGCCAAATTGCTTGATCTTGCGGAAAACTTTGTCGAGCTGCAGACGGGTTCTCGCCCACGATCCGGCTCTTCAGGAAAAGAGCGTAAGTTGCGCTGGCGCCGTCGCGCACTTCGCCCGAGTCCGTAAACACCCTGATTGGTATCAAGCCGAATGATCGGACAGGGACTAGGTCCGGGCTTTACAACCGTAGCCACGCGCATGTCCGTGATCTTCAACGTCGAGGGACTGGAGTTGGTGTTGACCGCTTTGGGATAGGCCTCGGCCGATTCGCCAAGCAGAAGGCGCCTCCCAGCGCCATGGCGGAAGTCTTCAGAACATCGCGACGATCGAAAACGTGACTGTCACTCATAATGGCTGACCTCCTCGCTGCGGTTTTGAATTACAATCGTCCAAATTTCTTCACCGCTTCAACAATCGACTTCAGCTTCTCGATGTACGCATACATCGAGTGCTCTTTGAAGTCCATCTCCTGCGCCGCGCCAGAACCTCCGCCGCTTTGGCGCGCGGAACAATGACCACGCCGTCCGAATCGGCAGCCACGATGTCGCCAGCGTCCACCGGGACGCCATCGCAAGTCACCGGAATGTTCGCTCCCGCAAAGCGATAGTGGCCGACCGAGGTTGAAGGCACGGTGCCCAGCGCAAAAACCGGGAACCCAATTTTCTGAAGATAAGCAATGTCGCGCACGCCGCCATCAATCACCGCGCCGGAGAAATTTCGCGCGGCCATGGCGGTGCCCATCAAGCCGCCCATGCCGGCGATGTCGATACCGTCGTCGACCACCATCACATAGACCGAATTCGGCGCCGCCGCCATCAATCGCAGCCAGCATGCCCTGCAAGGCGTCGGGATCGTGATTCTCTTCTTTCTTCAACTTGACCGTAAGGGCAAATCCGGCAAACTTGGAGGTGAAGATCGGACGCATGCGATGCGACAGATAGATGCGCTGGCCGGTGAGTTTCTCCATCGCATCCGAAACCGACGCGACTTCGACGTGCCGATACCCGTCTAACAGCGCGGCGTCGCCCATGGGCTCGGCGGCTTGAGAAAGCGCGAGGCGACAAGAAACAGAACGACCCCGAGGGAAAGGGATACGAAGAGGATGGCACACGTTAATAAGAAGGCTAATTGACCGAAAAATCGAGTATTCCCTAATTTCCTCATGGATCTCCCTTCCGATTACGGATTCGAGCGACATTCGTTGTTCGATGCAAGCAAAGATTGTACCTCACCGAGGGTTCGTGTTTGACAAATCATGTCCAATTTGAGAGTTTCCGAGGCGCGATCCAACCAAGTTCAGTCGCAGGCTGCGGAACCCTGAACCGCCGGCCGTTAAATGCCGGAGGTCCCTGATGATTCCGACCGCGCGCAGGCGTTCCACTCATTTCGGCCTGCTAGCATTTCTTGGCTTATCGCTCGTACCCACGCTCGCATCGGCCCAGCTGATTTCATTTCCGAAGCAGGAACTGATCGATTACACCACACAGAACCCGTTCGATCGCCTGCCCGACGGCCGACCAAAAGTGCCTGATGATCTGATCGAGCAGGCGCAAGGACTCTCATCCGAGGAAGTCTGGGCCGTTCTCCAGGAGAAGAGATACAACAACCAATACGCCGACGGATTTCAGGTGCTGCATCCGGGAAAGACCATGGTGGGGCGGGCTTTCACGGTGCAGTTCATGCCGCTGCGCGCGGACGTCGAGGACGTGGCCAAGGCTAAAGCGAAAGGCGCATGGTATCTCACGCCTGATGAATCAAACCGCCATCGACATGCTGCAACCCGGCGACGTTCTGGTCGTTGATCTTTTCGGCAAGAAAGTAAATGGCACGATCGTCGGCGACAATCTCTTCTTTTACGTGATGAAAGCCACCCACGGCGGCGGCCTGGTGGTTGATGGCAGCATCCGCGACCTGGATGGCCTTTCGGAAATCGACATGCCCGCCTATTTCAAAGCGGTGGACCCGACGCCAATCGGCAACGTAATGCTGACCGGCATCAACGTTCCAGTGCGCATCGGCGACGTTACCGTGATGCCCGGCGATCTGGTGGTTGGCGACCGCGAAGGCGTTTATTTCGTTCCTCCACAATTCGTGCAGGAGGTTCTGGACCACGCGGACGAGACTCACATTCACGACGAGTGGACCAAGAAGAAATTCGACGAGGGCAAGTACAAGTCGAGCGAGATTTATGGGTCACCCAGCGATCCGAAATTGCAGCAGGAATACAAAGAATATTTGAAGAGGCGTTTAGACGAAATTCATAAACAACGAAGCTCGAAATAGAGGGGTGAGTGATCATGTCGGATTCGAACGGAAGTGAGATTACGCGCCGTGGCTTCATGACGAAGGTGGGCGGAGGCCTCGTCCTGGCCAATGTCGCCGGAGGGCTGTTGAAAAAGGCGGAGGCGCAGCTCGTGGTTCCCGATCCGCCCGGCAAGAAGCTCGGTTGGGCGATCGTGGGCCTGGGTAGTCTCGCCATCAACCAGATACTGCCTGCCTTTTCGCAGTGCGAGAAGTCGAAGGTAGTGGCGCTGGTGAGCGGCCATCCCGACAAAGCCAACAAGCTGGCGCTCCGCTATGGTGTCAATCCGAAGAACATTTACAACTACCAGAACTACGATTCGATCAAGGACAACCCTGAGGTCGACATCATTTACATCGTGCTGCCGAATGGCATGCATGCCGAATATACAGTGCGCGGTTTGCAGGCCGGCAAGCACGTCCTGACCGAAAAGCCCATGGCCAACACTCCAGCGGAGTGTCAGCAGATGGTCGACGCGGGGCGCAAGGCGAATAAGAAATTAATGGTCGCGTATCGTTGCCGTTACGAACCCTACAACCAGGAGGCCATTCGAGTCGCTCGTTCTCACGAACTTGGGACGGTCAAGGTCATTCTGGCGGATGCGGGCTTCGCGATGAAGGATCCGAATGTGTGGCGTCTGAAGAAAAGCTTGGCGGGCGGCGGTTCGTTGATGGACATCGGCATTTACGCGTTACAGGCCGCGCGCTATCTGACGGGCGAGGAACCGAGCGAAGTGAATGCAATGATGTACAGCACGCCCAACGACCCACGCTTCAAGGAGGTGGAGGAAGCCATCAACTTCCAGTTGCGGTTCCCGAGCGGCATTCTGGCGAATTGCACCTCGAGTTACGGCTACGCGTGGCAGAGTCACTACCGGGTAGTGACCAGCGAAGGCTGGCTGGAAATGGATCCCGCTACTGCCTACAGCGGATTACGCATGCGCGTGCACCGCGGGAATGTGACTGAAGAGAAAGATCTTCCAGTCGTCGACCATTTTGCTGCCGAGATGGAACACATGTCTGACTGCGTTATGCAGAATAAAGAGCCACTGACCCCAGGCGAAGAGGGTTTGCGCGACCTGACCATCATGCATGCGCTCTATGAGGCGGCGAATACGGGCAAAACCGTGAAGTTGTAGGTGAGCAGACACACAGCTAGACCTGCACGATCGAACAGCTACGTTATCGCACGCCCGCAAGTGCCTCAGTCGGGCAGTTCGGCTCCACTCGTGATGCTGAATTTTGCCTGCGCCCCGCTCGGTTTCGGCAGACCGGTACGCGCGACCGGCTGGCCGCCTCCCACCCAGACATCGACGACGCCCGGTACGACGCGGTGTTTACCCGCTTCGTCAACGATGCTCAGGTCTCGGTCATGAAGAGTAAATGTGACCGTTTTCTTCTGACCGCGGTCCAAGTGCACGCGCTGCACGCCTTTGAGAGCGCGAAGGGGAGTTCCACCCACCCCGGTGTGCGCAACATACAATTGCACGACTTCGTCGCCCGCCATTGCACCACTGTTTATGACATCCATTGAAATTGTTTCGCCGCGCCATCGGCTGACACATTGTCCTGACTTACTCGCGCATTGTTGTAGGCAAACGACGTGTAACTCAAACCATATCCGAACGGGTACAGCGGCTCGCCATCGAAGTAACGATAGGTACGCTTCGCCATCGAGTAGTCGTCGAAAGGAGGAAGCTGGTCCGTGGACTTATACCAGGTGACGGGCAAGCGGCCGGACGGACTGATGTCTCCGGCTAGAATATCGGCAACCGCAGTTCCACCCTCCTCTCCCGGGTACCAGGCTTCCAGAATCGCCGGGATTTTCTCGTCGGCCCAGTTAACGGACAGCGCGCTTCCGCTCATCAGTACCAGGACGACCGGCTTACCAGCGCCATAGACTCTCTCCAGGAGTTGCTGTTGCGGCGCGGGCAAGTCGAGGCTGGTACGATCGCCGCCTGCGAAACCGTCGGCATGCACATTCATTTCTTCGCCTTCGACCCGAGCCGAAAGGCCTGCCACGACAATAACGAGGTCAGCCTTGGCAGCGGCGTCGACTGCCTCCTGCTCTTGCTTGCCGGGTACGCTCCACAAGAGCCGAGCTTCCGCACCACGGACTGTCTGGAAGTATTCAATCTTGATTGCGTGAGACTGCCCCTTGACCAGGTGAACCTTGTTCGTTTGCGTGGTCGATGGCCGATGCGTGGTCCAGTCTTCCACGAGCGGTTGATCATCGAGCCAGAGACGATAGCCATCCTGTCCGGTGAATCCGATCAGGTAATCCGCGGTTTCGGGAGGAACGATCACGCCGGTCCAACGAACGGAATAGTTCTTTGACAGCTCGGGCGAAACGCCCGAGAAACCCCACGCAAAATCAATTTTGACATCGGTGCGTGTGAGGACAGGTGCGCCCTCCAGTTTGGTGTTCGAGAAATACTCGGCTTTCAAACCATGCTTCTTTAACGAGCGGTCCGTATAGAGTGCCGCTGACGGGATTGCAGTCACTACCGGACCGATCAGGCCCGTACCTTGCACATAGACGACCTTGGAGTGAGAGAAGCGCTTGCGGATCCCAGCCAGCACAGTCACTGGTTTTGAGGGTGTCCCGTTGTAGTTGCCCTCCAGTGCATCCAGGCTGTCAGCATTTGGGCCAATCACCGCAATCGTGCTGTAAGTCTTTTTCAGCGGTAGAAATCCATCCTTGTTTTTGAGCAATACAATCGACTCACGAGCTGCTTGCAGAGCGAGTTGGCGATGAGCTTCCGTATCGTTCTCCGAAGCCGCAATCCTCGCGTAAGGCACTTTCGATGGCGGGTCGAACATACCCAGTCGAAAGCGCGCCGTCAGCAGCCTGGTCAATGCACGATCAATATCGGATTCGGCGAGCAAGCCCTGCTGGGCGGCCTTCAGGATCGCATCTCTCTCCGGGCCAACGTGGGTCGGTGGATATCCGCAAATAAGATCAGTACCCGTCTTAAACGCCGCGGCGGCACCTTCCTCGAGCGACTTGGCGAAGTGGTGTCCTTCGGAAATGTCTGTCATGGCGCCGCAATCGGACACCACGTAACCGGAGAACGCCCAATCGTGCCGTAGGTGCTCGTCGAGCAGCGTGGTGTTCGCGCAGGCCGGTTGGCCATTGAGCGAGTTGTAGGCGCACATGACCGACTGGGCCTTGCCCTCCATCACGGTTGCCCGGAATGCAGGCAGGTAGGTGTCTTCCATGTCGTGCCGCGACGCAGTTACGTCGACCGAGTGTCGAGTGGACTCCGGCCCGCTGTGCACCGCGAAGTGCTTCGAGGTGGCGATAGTCTTCAGATACTTCGGATCGTCTCCCTGTAAGCCGGTAACAAACGCAATGCCGAGGCGGGAAGTCAGGTAAGGATCCTCACCGTATGTTTCCTGACCCCGTCCCCAGCGCGGGTCGCGAAAGATATTGATGTTCGGCGACCAGACGGTGAGGCCTCGGTACCAGTCGCTCGATTGATCGGGATGCAAAGTTGCGGAGTATTTGGCGCGGAATTCGGTGCTGATCACATCACCGATCTGGTGCAATAGGGGTTCATCAAAGGTTGCGGCCATTCCGATCGCCTGCGGAAAGACAGTCGCATATCCAGCGCGCGCGACTCCGTGCAAGCCTTCGTTCCACCAGTTGTACTCGGGAATGCCTAACCGCGGCACTGCGCCAGCAGTGTGGACCAGTTGTGAGACTTTTTCCTCCAAGGTCATCCGCGAGATAAGATCTGCAACCCGGCGTTCGACGGGCAGTTGCACGTCTTTGTATGCCGGTGGATTGTCGGATTTCTGCGCGAATGACGCGAGGCGAACGGCTAGGAGGATGAGCGTGAGGGCGGCTGTCGTTCGTCGATTCATAAGTGTGGAATGAATCTACAACTTCTGATCGACGAGCGACAAATTTTTCAGTGTGCTGGGGCCTCAGCCTGCAACCCGAACATGCGAGCGTTATTTTTCTTCGATGATGGCCAGATCCCACGGCTTCAGCGTGATCTGCTGGGAGTGCGCAATGGCGGCCTGCGTGAGTAGATCTGTGCCGGCGCCATAAGCGTAGCTGAGCGTCTGCTGATTGCTGGAGTAGTTCAGATAATAGTGGATGGTCTTGCCGCTGCGGTTGGAACCGTGTTTGACCCGCACGCTCGGAGGGAGGGCCTGGTCTTGACTCGCCAGTCCGGCGACTTGGAGGACGTCGAGCATGACCTTGTCCTGAAGGTTGTCAGACAGCACAGTGCCTTCGTACGTGAGAGTTCCTTTCCCGAAGCGATTGCGCGTGATCGCGGGATATTTGCCAAAGAATGGATGGTCGTAATATGCCAAAGCTTGTGCCGAATCAGGCAGGATCATCTCCGCCCAGTCCGAGACCTTGTTATCAGCGCCTGCCTTGAACGGGTCTCCTTTGAGGGCAAGCGGGGCTTTGAGGTTTGAGAATTCCTGATAGTGGAAACCGGAGGCTTCGCGGAGAGGTCCGGGCGCCATCGTCCAGCGGACGGTATCGAATTCATTCGTGAAACCGCTCTTAAAGGCCATTACCAAATGGCCGCCATTATGCACATAGTCAGCCAAGCGGTTCAGGAGGTCGTCGCTGGCAACATAAAGAGGAGGAACGACTATCACCCGATATTTGGAGAAGTCCGCTGTCTCGGGGAAAACAAAATCGATACCCACATTCGCACGATAGAGCGCGCCATACATCTGCTTCAAGACCGAGACATAGTCGGCGTGATCACTGAAGGACATGAAGCGGATTCCGTAGCGCGAGTCGTTGCTATAGAGGATTGCGGCTTTGTTGTCGTGCTTGAGGTCGACGATGTGAGTGCCTATTTTCTGCAATTCATGTGCGGTGCGGCTAACCTCGGCGTAGGCACGGTTCGGTTCCAGATCGTGCGATAGCACTCCCTTCCAGTACGTTTCCTGCCCGGCATGAATCGAGTGCCAATGCCAGTATTCGACCATGTTTGCGCCAGACGAGAGGTGCGTATAAACGTCCAGGCGCATCTGCCCGTCGTAAGGCGGAAACTGGCGTTTGGAGTCCCAGCCGATGGTCTGGGCATTGGTCTCGGTGACGAGGTAGTTGGTCTGTTTCAGAGAACGTGTGTAATCGCCCGGCAAGCTGGAACCGATGCCGTCGAAATCATCCTGGGTTCCGTGATAAGGGTTCACCGCAGCAATGTCGATCGCCCGTCCGACCTCGTACTCGTTCACTTCCGCACGAGGCGGACCCGCAAGATCGTGTGTGATGAACTGGTCGGGCCGCTTGTATTCGTTGACCAGAGACGCTTGCCAGGCCAGAAAGTCGGTGGTGATCCACTGCGAGTAACGCTCCCACTCGAGTTTCCATCCCGGATTGAGGATGCCCTCGCGGGGCGGAACTTCTGTCCAGTCGTTGAGACGCTGGCCCCAGTAGTTGAGGCCCCAAGCTTGGTTTAGCTCGTCGGTAGTCTTGAACTTCTTCTTGAGATATTCAACGAACCCCACCTGGACATCGTGGTTGGCGGCTTCCGCCGAGGAGGTCTCATTATCGATCTGGTAGCCGATAATCGCGGGGTTGTCTTTATAGCGTTCGACGATCTTGCGGATCACTCGCTCGCAATAGAAGCGATAAGTGGGACTGAGAAGATCGGCGTTCTGGCGCAGGCCGTAGGTAATGGTCTTGCCGTCAACGCGCGTGACCACAATTTCCGGGTGCTTTTTGTACATCCACGCCGGGATCGAATAGGTGGGTGTGCCCATGATCATCTTGATGCCGGCCTTCTGCATGCGCTCGACAACTCGATCCATCCAGGCAAATTCGAAGCGGCCGTCTTCGGGCTCCCACAGTCCCCAACTGGACTCCCCGATGCGGACCACGCTGATCCCCGCCTGCCGCATCATTTCCACGTCTTTGTCCAGACGGTCATAGGGCATGTATTCGGTGTAGTAGGCGACCCCGTAGAGCACATTGTCCATCTTGTCAGGGGCGAACTTCGGCTGGGACTGGGGCAATGCAAAGGACTTGGCGAAGAGAACGGTTAGAAGAATCAAAGAGAACTTCGTCGTCCGATCATTCATTGGGGGCTCCGTCAATCTGTGGACTCCACTAGGCCTCGGTCCACACTTGTACATGCGGGACCATAGTACCGAAGAAATCGCCCCCCGTTATTTGTCGGTCATCGGATCGACGAGATGAAAAGAGCGCGATCCAGAAAGTCAGGCGCGGGGTGCCATGAATGATAGCTGTCGTCATATCCCCAGAGCACTCAAAAGCCGTCAATGAGCGCTATCGCCTGGTTACATCAACTATGCCACGTTAGCGGGTTAGCTAGGTTTCATCTGGCACAAGTGATAGTAGTCAAGAGGCGCAGCAAGAGAGCAATCTCAATTGCAGACTTGGGCCTTGAGATGTCATCCATGCGCGTTCTTGTAGCCGAGGATTTCGCGCCCTTTGGGGAGTTTATCCGCTCGACATTAGCGGAAAGACCGGACGTGCTCGTCATCTGCGAAGTAACTGACGGCTTGGAAGCGGTTCAGAAAGCGGAATTATTGGAGCCGGATCTGGTCCTCCTTGACATCGGGCTCCCAACGTTGAATGGAGTCGATGCCGCTCGCCAGATTCGCAAACTTGCCCCCGAGTCCAAAGTAATCTTCCTAAGCCAAGAGTCTTCTTGTGAGGTGGTGCAAGAAGCACTCAACTCAGGGGCCTGGGGCTACGTTTTGAAAACAAGCGCCGCAATCGACCTCCTGGCTGCTATGGACGCGGTTCTTGAGGGCAGACATTTTGTCAGCGCGGGATTGGCGACTCAGAACATCAACTGACGCAAAGGCCCCCGACCGACGAGCGGACTCCTAAGCAACTGCGATACCCGTCCCTAGTACCCGCAACTCGGTTTCCGGGGTGGATTCCCTTGACACGGGTCAGGTTACATCACTATAAGCACTGACGGCACGTCCATCCCCATTCTCTTCGGTTCGTGGACATACTTGAGCGTTCAAATGCACCGCCGCTTTTCACGCCGAGAGTTCTTGATCGCCGCGGGCACGGCGGCCGCAGTCTCCGTATCCCGGGACGCCGTTGCGAACCCCCGTGCCGGAGTGAGCATCCCCGGCTTGTTGTCAGATGCCCCAGACAAGGGGGCGCAGCGCATTGTCGATATGCACGTTCACTTCGACGAAAAGAATCCCAATTTCATTGCCGATTTTGTGAAAGTGGCGGAGCGGCTGAATCTGACGGCGTGCGTGCTCACTCCATATGCCAATCGTAAGGTGATCGCCGAAGCCGCGAAGCAGTATCCGGCGCGAATCGTTCCGTTCGGCTATGTCGATCTGGACGCGCCCGACGTCGTACAACAGGTGCAGGAACTCCACACGCTCAACTACCGTGGCCTGGGCGAGCTCGAGTTCGTCAAGAGACCTTACACGGACCCCTCGTATATGGCGGTTTACGAACTAGCGAACCAATATGGCTGGGTCGTTTTGTTCCACACAGGGATCGTTTTGCGGAAGAAGTTTGATGAGCCGGAGGACGTAGCATCTTACCGCATGCGGGCTTTCCACCTTGAGGAGATTGCGCGGCGGTTCCCCAAAATCACCGTGGTCGGTGCCCACTGCGGCAATCCGGAATATGAGTGGGCGGCGGAGGTCGCACGCTGGAACCCCAACGTGTTCTTCGACCTCAGTGGCTCGACCCTTACGAAGATGCACGCCCGTCTCAGCGATTTCCGGAATATCTTCTGGTGGTCCCGTACTGAGGAGGGAACAAAGTCGCCAGAAGGCGACCCAAGCGCCTTCGTCAAGTTAGTGTTCGGGTCAGACACCAGCCTCGACGGGATCGAGCGGGTATTGGCTCAGTATCGAGCCCTGTTCGAAGCCTGTGACGTTCCGACGCACACGCAGAGCCTGATTCTGGGTGGGACGCTCGCCAAAATCCTGGGCCTGCCCGAGTGATCTTGTTCGACGTGTCTTCTAGCGAGTTCGGTCCCAGTTTCATTCGCTGAAAATGACAAGCAAAGGGCTGCCGCCGGTATTACAACAGTTACTTCCGAATGGCACGTCGTGCGGGGAGTCATCCGGTGATGGAGGATCACGTCGCACAGCCATCTCGGTACTAATCCCACTCTATCTTTGTCGGGGGGGCAATGTGATACAGGACCAAAGGGCTTTGGCCCGAGTGGCCTGAGCAGAACGCAGCACTCCGCTGTTCGCGCGCAAGATCAGCCATAAGCGGCAACCCAGCCCAGGCTATTATTCTGAAATGTGACTGAAAAGCCAGACACACACCCCAAGACCCCGCTTCGCAAGGGTTTTCTCCGATCCTTTGTTCGATGGCTTGTCATCGGCGTGGTGCTTGTTTGGTCGCTTGCCGCGCTGATCCTTCTGGCCGCCCGGTGGATCGACCCACCGACAACCGCGGTGCACATCCAGCGCCGCTTGCAGGCCTGGATTCACCACACTCCGTATCACGAACGCTACAAGTTCATTCCGCTCAGCCAAATCTCGCCCGATCTCCAGCACGCTGTAGTCGCCGCGGAGGACGCGCGCTTCTACCAGCACCATGGATTCGATTGGCACGAGATCCAAATCGCTGCCGAAGACGATTTGGAAGGCGATCGCATTCGCGGAGCTTCCACCATTACGCAGCAACTTGTAAAGAACCTATTTTTCGGAACGGGCCGCTCTGTCCTCCGCAAGGGTGCGGAGTTCACACTGGTACCGGTGGCCGAATTCGTCCTCGGCAAGCGGCGCATTCTGGAGATCTACCTCAACGTGGTCGAATGGGGCCCTGGTATTTATGGTGCAGAGTCGGCGTGTCGTTACTACGACGGAACCGCGGCCCGGAATATCGGCCGGGAACAGGCGGCACGGCTCGCCGCGATTCTGCCGGCTCCCCTGAAGCGACGGCCCGAGCGCATGAATAACTACAGCGCGCTCATCCTTGAGCGGATGCGCCAAATGGGTTGGTAATCGCGAGCAACATCTTACCAATGCTGCGCATATGATTTCTCCCACGTTGGGTTCTGGCCGGATCGCTGCCGATTCGATTGCTTTCAGTTTGCTGACAAGAGCGGGGCGATCCCACTCGTTATCATTTTTGTTATCTTCTTGTGCCGGTTGCTGACCGATGGAGAGTCTAATGAAAAAACTTCTATCGATGGCCATATGCGTATTTCTTAGCTGCTTCTCCCACGCACAACGAGACACGGTGATTGTGCGTCCTGTTCCCATCAATGACGTACTGATCAATCCAAATATGGGGATCACGACCTTCAACCGATTCAATGGACAAGCGAACAATCCACCGCTGCAGTGGTCGGAATTGGGCCCGGTCACGAGATTGTCCCAGTCAGCACCGAGGCCCGATTTCACTGACACTACTATTGCCTATCTCCGCTGGTACTGGAATGTGCTCGAACCGGAGCAGGGGAAAATCCACTGGGACATCATTGACCTCGCACTCGAAGAGGCACGGGCGCATGGGCAGACACTTGCGATCCGTCTCATGCCGTACTCCAACAAGGATCCGCTACCCGAGTGGTATCAGAAATCTGGTGCGCGCCGAGCCAACAAACCTACCGACAAAGATGGATCGATCTGGCAGCCTGATTTTTCTGATCCTCTTTATCTGAAGTACTGGGGCGAGTTGGTCGCCGAGGCCGGAAGGCGCTATGACGGGAACCCTTATCTAGACAGCGTGGATATATCCTCAGTCGGCTACTGGGGTGAGGGCTGGAGCTCGTACATGCCAGCATTTCCGCACCAGAAGGCACTGATCGATATCTGGTTCGAAGCGTTTCCCAATACAACGCTGCTCATGAACTTCGACGAGCAGCAGGCGCTGACCTATGGAACCAGCCGAGGCGCTGGCTGGCGACTGGATTGTCTCGGAGATCTGCGGACGAAATCTGACAACCCCTACTTTCAACCGGAGATGCTCGATATTTACCCGCAGCAGGTGGTACGAGCCGGCATTCAGGATGTCTGGCAACAGCGAGCGGTGTCGTTGGAGGTCTGCGGCACGGTTTCCGAATGGAAAAGAGATCACTTCGATGTCAATTACATTCTGGAGCAGGCGCTGCGTTGGCACGTCACTTCAGTGAATCTGAAGTCGTCACCAATTCCTGATGATTGGAAACCCGCATTCGAAGACTTTCAGAAAAAGATGGGATACCGATTTTTGTTGCGTCGGTTGGAATATCCCAAAGCCCTTGTGGCTGGCTCCATGATGCCCATCCACATGTGGTGGCTGAATGCGGGTGTCGCTCCTCCTTACATCAATTATCCGCTCGCAGTCCAGTTGCGTTCCCCAAACGACAGCACCGTAATCAGAGTCCCCGTGGACGTTAGGAAGTGGCTTCCCGGCGATGCAGTCTACGATGGCAGTCTTTATATCCCGGAGACACTACCGGGGGGGACGTATGATTTCCGGGTAGCTATGCTCGATCCACGCAGCGGCCAACCGGTTATTCGTTTTGCGATTTCTGGCCGCGATCCCGATGGCTGGTACACCGAAGGCCAGATTAGGGTGCGCACAAAGCAAGGTCCGCAGCAGTAAATCGCCGTGTAGTGAGGGCAACCGAGCTCAGGTATTTCGTTTGCTTTCAAATCGATTACGTTTTCTTTCTAATCGTGCTCTAATGCTAGCACTTCAGAAAGGGCGGCGAATCCAATGAAAAGAACATTCCTCGTCTGGATGGCGTGGTCATTCACGCTTGTGACCGCTTTTGCTCAGGTGGACACAGGAACTGTCGCTGGCAGCGTTCGTGATAGTTCTGGTGCTGGGCTTGCATCCGCTTCAGTGACTTTTGTCGATGTCGCGACGAATGCAACGACGAAGGCGCAGGCTGACGCATCGGGGAACTACGTGTCGCCTCCGCTGCGCCCCGGTAGTTACAAGCTCACTGCAGAAGCGCCGGGGTTCAAGACCGAGACGCACAGCACCATCACCGTTCAGGTGCAGGATCGGTTGCGAGTAGATTTCGATATGACTGTCGGCGCGGTTTCGGAGAACGTACTCGTCACTGCGGAGACCCCAACCATTCAAACAGATACTTCTTCTCTTGGAGAAGTGGTCACGACGGATCAGATGACGGAATTGCCTCTGAATGGCAGAGATTATATCCAGCTGGCGACATTGACCACTGGCGTGGTTCGCACCAGTTCTGGGACGAACGGCAACACCGGCGGCAGCAGTACGGGTGGTCTGAATAGTTTTGTCGCCAATGGCACGCGCGGGACACTGAACAACTTCCTCCTGGATGGCGTGGACAATAATTCCAACGACAACGGTGGAGTGGTGCTACGCAGCAATGTTGATGCAATACAGGAATTCAAACTACAGACCAACAGTTATTCGGCTGAGTTTGGGCGCAGTGGTGGAGCGGTCGTCAATGCCGTTACCAAGTCTGGCACGAATAATTACCACGGAGGTGTCTTCGAATTCTTCCGAAACTCGGCGCTTGACGCGCGCGACTTCTTCGAAGACCCGACTCAGAAGAAAGCCTCGTTCAAGCAAAACCAATTTGGTGCTACTTTCGGCGGACCAATCATGAAAGACAAGCTTTTCTGGTTCACCGATTACCAAGGGACCAGGATTCGCAATCCCCTTACATTCGTATCGGCCATTCCTACGCTGGAGGAGCGAGTTGGAAATTTTTCTGCAGCCGGGGAACCAACCATCTACGATCCCACTACTGGTCTGCCTTTTTTCGGCAACGTCATTCCGTCTGGCAGCATCGATCAAACTTCCCAAGCCTACGCTAATCTCTACCCCACACCACAGTCCGGCCAGGGTAACAATTTCACGATTTCTCCTACGGAGCGCGACCGGGTGGACCAGGGAGATATTCGCCTGGACTATGACGCTTCGCGGCGTGACCAGATATTTATCCGCTACTCAAAGAGCGGAAGAACAGACATCCGTCCTGCTCCCCTGCCGGGATTGGCGAACGGCGGCAATTCCAGCACGGGTGTGGGTCAGGAGGACACGGATGGCGCCGCGATTGGATTTACCCATACTCTCACACCAAAGACCATCAATGAGTTGCGTGTGGGCTTCAGCTATGTACACATCCGGCGCGGCGTCCCTGAAAGTGGCAACCAGTTGCCACCATCAGAATTCCGGATTCCGGGCGTGCCCGACGATCCGCGGGTGAATGGCTTGACCTTATTTTCGCCGAGTGGCTTTAGAAGGCTGGGTGACCCAAACTTCGCGCCCACCATTCTGGCCAGCCAAGAAAGGCAGATCTCTGACGTGCTGAGCCTAGTGCGCGGGACACATACCGTGAAGTTAGGAGCCGAATTCCGCTGGAGTCAATTCAACATTTCGCAGGAAGCATCTCCACGGGGGCGCTTCTCGTTCAACGGCCAGTTCACTCAAAACCCAGTGGATGGCAGCGGCGGCAGCTCTATCGCGGACATGCTGCTAGGGCTGCCGATCAGTGCGAACATTTCCACCGTGATCGCAATGGGTAATCGCCAACATGCGCCATCTCTGTTTGTTCAGGATGATTGGAAGGTAAACGGGCGCCTCACGCTGAATTTGGGACTGCGCTATGACTACTTCTCGCCGATCGTCGAGGCTAACAATCGCCAAAGCAACTTCGATTACAAAACCGGAACCCTGATCCAGGCTGGTCAAAACGGCGCCTCTGATGCGCTCACGACAGCAGACAAAGCCAATTTCTCGCCACGAATCGGTTTTGCTTGGACACCGACCGAGAAGGCAGACACGGTGGTGAGAGGAGCCTATGGGATTTTCTATAGTGGTCAGGAGATTCGCACTGCGGCTCCGCTGCAACTTGCCTACAACCTGCCGTTTTTCTATGAACCCTCGTTTGTGAGTGACGGAATTACGCCCGTCATTACGGTGGCGCAGGGCTTCCCTCCGCTTAATCCAAATCAGGCAATTAATCCCGGCGTAACCAGCGTGGACCCTCATCTGCACACTCCGTATTACCAAAGCTGGAACCTGGCAGTACAACACTCCCTCCCAGCAGCCATTAGTCTGGAAATCGCGTATGCAGGCTCGAAAGGCACCCACTTGCAATCCGTGACTGATCCGAACCAGGATCCTGTGCCAGGCTCCGGCGACGTGCAAGCTCGGCGCCCGTACCCACAATTCGGCCCATTTACCGCGATTCAAAATCGAGGAAGCTCGATTTATCACTCGCTGCAGCTAAAGGGAGAAAAGCATCTCAGTCACGGCTTGTACTTCCTCAGCGCGTTTACCTGGAGTAAGGCAATCAACGATCTGCCCGAGATCTGCTGCGCTTTTCCTTTCCCGCAGAACAGCTATGATGTAGCGGCGGAAAGGGGATTGGCGGATTTCGATCAAAAGCTGAGATGGGTTTTCAGCTTTGATTATGAACTTCCATTCGGCGGCAGCCGCTCGCACATCAACAATCGCGTACTCGACGCAATCGTGGGAGGCTGGCACGCGGGCGGCATCTACACACTGGCGAGCGGCTTCCCGTTTTCGGCAGCGTTGGGTTTTGATCCATCCAACACCGGCTCGCAGGGCTTATTACGGCCTGATCAGCTCAGAGATGGCAACCTGCCGTCCGATCAAAGAAGTCCGAGCCTGTGGTTCGACATAAATGCGTTTGCGCCTCCTGCTGGCACCGCATTTGGCAATGCGCGGCGCAACAACCTGATCGGGCCCGGCCAGAACGCCTTTGACGGATCGCTGCGAAAGGAGTTTGCTCTCACGGAATCGCAGAGGCTTGAATTCCGCGCAGAATTCTTCAACTTTTTTAATCACCCGAATTTTGCGCAACCGGACAACTTCATCGATGATGGCCCCGGTGTAGCGGGCACCATCACCGCGATAGCTATACCGATGCGCCAAATTCAATTTGGATTGAAGTACAGATTCTGAAACCCTTCGGCGTTCGCCTTGGGGGGATCGCAAGTCCCAGGTAAGCCTGGTCGGCTCAGAGCAGTGAGTGACTGCGGATTGGCTCTGGTTGTGAATTTCTGAGGGGCGAATGGAGAGAGAAGGGAGCTAAGGTAGACTTCTACACGGGTCAAAAGGTGTGATACGGAAGTTCAGCCTCGACCTTATTCGACAATATTATTCGTACAAGAGGAACCTAAATGTCTCTCGCGCGGGCTTGTACGGCTCTGCTCGCATTCCTAGTCGCTGTCCCCGCGCTTGCCAGCCAGCCCGCGGCGATCAATGTATGGTTTGTTGACTCCCTAACCAAGGTATTCCCTAGTGACACTCCCGGGAAACGCCATTCTGCGGCGCCTGACTTCTGGGCAGCCCGAAACCAACATCTGAGCATCCAGTTCGCTATCCGCTCGGCGAAAACCCTAAAGGATGTCTCCGCTGAAGTCACACCCCTAAAAAGCACGACGGGCGAGCCCCTCGGCGGAGTGACTGTGCGCTCTGTCGGCTACGTCGTGGTTGGCTCGCACAGTGACGACACTCCTGCAGACGAACTCATCGGCGAAGCTCCTGGGTGGTATCCCGATCCTCTCTGGAATTTCCCCATGGAGTTGGAAAGGAATCGCACGCACTCACTCTGGGTCACCGTCGCAGTGCCTGCCAATGCCGTCCCCGGTTTGTACCGAGGAACGCTTCTGGTGAGAGCTAGCAAGCGCACTTTGGCACGAGCCGATTTCCTCATTCACGTGCTCTCCGCGACCGTCCCCGCTGAGCACACACTCAAAGTCACCAACTGGTTCAACCTCGGGGACGCAGCGTCACGGCAGTTTTACGACGCACCTCAGTTTTCCGACGGGTGGTGGACCCTGGTTGAGAACATCGCCAGGGTGATGGCAGATCACCGTCAGAACATGGTGATTACCCCGCTCATGGAGCTTGATCACGCCGCGCGCTGAGGACGGCCATCTGGCCTATGACTTCTCCAATTTCGATCGCTGGGTCGACACTTTTCGGAAAGCTGGAGTCATCGGCTATATCGAGGGTAGTCACCTTCTCGGCCGCGCAGGAAGTTACGACGCCGCGCTTACGGTCCCGGTCTTCCTGCTCGACGAAAGGCAAGGTGACAAGACAAGACCTTCCGCCGGACGATCCCCGTGTCGAGCCCTACTTGACTGGTTTCCTTTCTGCGCTCAACACGCATCTGGCGGAAAAGAACTGGAAATCAATTTACTTCCAGCACATTCTTGATGAACCCCATGGCAGCGAGCCGCCTTACTACGCTCGCGTCGCCGATCTCGTGCATCGCAATCTGCCCGGGGTGCTCACCATGGATGCCGTGGATGCTTCCGACATACCGGAAGAGCTGAAGAAAAACTGCGACGTGTGGGTGCCCCAGCTCGGTCGCTTTGACAATCAGATGGAACTCATCCGTGATCGCATCCAGAGTGGCCACGACGTATGGTTCTACACTTGCCTGTTCCCCAACAAACGCTACTTGAATCGCCTGATCGATTACCCATTGCTCAAGGTTCGCCTGCTCCATTGGCTTAATTTCCGCTATGGCTTCACCGGTTTCCTGCACTGGGGCTGGAATTACTGGACTCCCGAACCCGTGAAAGACACGCAACCTGTGATCGATGCCAACACGCAGTTGCTGCCCCCGGGCGATGCCTTCATCGTGTATCCCGACCGGGCGGGCAAGTCTGTATACAGTTCGATCCGTCTGGAAGCCATGCGTGAAGGAATCGAAGACTATGAGTTGCTGCTCGTGCTCAAGCAGAAGAATCCAGTCGCAGCCGAACAACTTTCCCAGGCTGCCATCACATCGTTGACGGATTATGTGCGCGATCCGGCGGCGTTTCGCAAAATCGAACGGAAACTACTGCAGGCCCTCTCGAACTGAGCGCTATCTTGTATCTGCGTATTCTCCGGGAGATCGTGGCAATTGGACAGGACTTTGGATAACTGTTGATAGATCCCGATTACACATGTTGTTGGCGGTTCCTTCTTTCCTGTTCGTACGGAAGTCGGTGATCGGCCATAATGGACCGCATGCTCAACCGGCGCACTTTCCTCAAGACCAGCGCAGCTTCCCTTCCATTGGCCGCCGCCATCCAGACGCTCAATCCTGCGACGATCTCAGCGGAAACGATCGCCGACGCAGCCATCAGCGGCACGGCTCCGAAACTCATTCCTCTGCCAGCCAGGCTGGCTCCGGTCGATCCGTCCACCTTGCCCTGGCAGCAGAACATTCGCCGCGTCGGTCAGAGCAACATGACCGAGCACGATCCGGCCGTGATGAACATTGAAGAATGGGCAGACTATTGGCACTCGGCCGGCGCCGACATTGTTTTCATCAGCGTGACCGGCATCCTCGCCTTCTATCCCTCAAAGGTCCAGTTCCACCGTCACGGAAAGTTTCTCAATGGCCGTGACTTCTTCGGTGAATGTGTCGCCGCCGCCCGCAAGCGCGGCATGCGCGTCGTCGCCCGCATGAGTCCGGACCTGAATTGGGGCGATGCCCTTGACGCCCATCCGGAGTGGGCCATGCGCGACGACAACGGATCGGTTCTCTTCAGTGGCGAAGACCCGCGCCTATTCCGCACCTGCATGTTCACCAGCTACATGGACGACTACGTCCCGGCCATCATGCGCGAAATCAATTCGCTCTACGACGTGGATTGCTTCTACACCAACGGATGGCCTCCCATCGGCAGTCTGCCGAACTGCCATTGCGCCATCTGTAGCAAGCTTCCCCCGTCCAACACTACCGCCTACTGGCGCGCTTTCAATGATCGCGTTCTCGAGTTGTGGCACAAGTACGACGCCATCGCCAAAGAAAAGAAGCCCGACAGCTTTTTCTTCGCAAACCTTGGTGGCAATGTCCGCTGCGGCCCCAACCTCGATCGCCTCGGCAAAACCGCAGCCTGGTTCCAGGCCGACAATCAGGGCCGCACCTCCGATGATCCCGCGGTCTGGGGATGCAGCCTGCAAGGCCGCGTGTGCAGCGCCATGATGGACGGAAAATTCGCCGCCAACGTCTCCGCCGCTTACTCGACCGGCACGGTCCGCTGGCGCAATGCCTCCAAAAATCCCGCTGAAGCAAGAATGTGGTTGAACGAAACGCTGGCCAGCGGCATGGCGCTCTACTACCACTTCATCGGCTCGGAGGCGGGATTCGGAGAAGATCGCCGCTGGCAAAAACTCGGCTCCGATTATTTTCAGTGGGCGAAGAAACACGATGCCCACCTGAAGCCCCGCCGATCCCTCGCAAACATCGGCGTCGTCATGGGACAGAGCACGCAACTTCTATATCCGGCTCCCGCCGCCGCTCACGCTCACGACTACATGCGCGAGACGACACACGGGATCTATGCGACGCTCCTCAACGGCCGATTCGCCTTCGACTTCGTACACGAAGACCGCCTCGACCTCGAACGGATCAGCAAATACCGTGCCCTGCTTCTGCCGAACATTGCCATGCTTAGCGACCGCCAGTGCCAGCAGATCCGCGACTACGTCCGCTCCGGAGGGTCGATCATGGCCAGCTTCGAAACGGGCCTGTACGACGAGAACCTGCAGCGGCGCGAGGAATTTGCCCTCGCCGACCTGCTCGGCATTAGCAAGGCTGGAGATGTTATCGGAACGAACGGCAACGCCTACTACGGCCGCATTGAACGCAGTCATCCGATCCTTGACGGCTTCTCAAACACCAACTGGCTGCCGGGCGCGCAAAACCGTGTGCCCGTGAAATCGGTGCCAGATCCGGTTCTCACTGTTGTCCCTGGCTTCGTGCAGTATCCTCCGGAATTGGCCTACCCACCGGCCTCGCACACCGATGAGCCAGCAGTGGTGCTGCGTGAAGTCGCCTCCAGCCGCCTGGCCTACTTTCCTGGAGACATCGAACGCACCTTCTGGCTTACCGGCCACGGCGATCTTCTGCGCCTATTGCACAACACCATCCGCTGGATCACTCAAGACGAAGCCGTCGTCCACGTTGACGGCGATGGATTCCTCGAGCTCTTTGCCTGGGAAACTACGCCGGGTTACGCCATCCACCTGCTCAATTACACGAACCCGAACGCCCACCACGGCTGGCTGAGCACGGTCTACCCGCTGGGTCCACAAACCGTCAGCATGACGTTGCCCAGCGGAGTGAAGGTCAAGGCCGTGGACCTGCTTCGCTCCGACAGGACAATTCCCTTCCGGCTCGAAGGCTCGGTGTTGCGTTTCACCGATACCTCGTGTGGACGACTACGAGATCGCCGCGGTGACTGTCGGATAAGCAGTCTGCGTCTGCACCCGGCCTCACCTGCGACATTTTCCGAACTATCCAGGCCTTGTGTTAGCGGCTATTGCGGCTCTGGTTGCATTTTTCGCTTGGGAGTCTTGCCGGAGGGCTGGACGTCCAAGTAGGCGCAGGCCGGAGGGGGCCCTTGGGTGGCGTCGCGGTAAGGACTGGCTAGCAGCACTCTGGACACTATGGAACAGCCATCTACCAGAGCGACAAAGCAGGTTCATCAGACCTTCATATCGCGAAGGTAGGGAACGCTGGCTTTCATCATTTCCAGTTTCATTTCGACAAAGTAGTTCTGTATGCCGCCGGTCTTCGCCGCAGCGAAGATTTTTTTCCAATCCAACGTAGTCCTGCCCCACCGGCATCACTTTCTTGGTTTTCGCTGACCAGCCCTGTACGTGCATTGAAATGAAACGACCAGGGTACTTTGTGAGATACTCCGCAGCGTCGTAGCCGCGGCTGATTGTGGAAACCTGGAACTGAAACTTGACCAGCTTGGGATCGAGTAACTCCAGCAATACATCGTAGGTACGCTTACCATCAACGGTCGTGCACTCAAAGTCCTCGTTGTGGAGGCCCTGCTGGATGCCAGCCTTGGCCGACCGTTCTCCCATTTTGTTGTATTCGTCGGCTGCTCGCTTCACATCGTCCATCGTCGGATTCTTCGGACCGTCGAGGCTTGGCACGATCATCTGTGTCAGGCCAACGTCTTTCGCCCACGCAATTCGGCCCTCCTGATTTTCCCTGAGCTCCTGGATGCCGAAGTGAGAACTCACGCATGAGACGCCCGCATCACCCAGGATTCTTCGGAGCTCGGGGCCTTTGTATTTCGCGAGGCCAGCGAAGCCTGAATCGGCGTAACCTGCCGGAGAGCACAGCTCAATCGTCTGAAATCCGGCTTCGGCAAGCTGCTTGATCGTGCCGGGAAAATCCTTGGCGATCATCTCCCTGACAGGCCACGTCTGACATCCAATTGGCATGCCCAGCGGATTGGCAGCGAGCTCCAGCGCACCCGAGGAAAGAAAGCCAGCCGCGGCGGCGCACTTTGCGGCACTCTGAAGGAACTCTCTTCTCGATTTTGAAATCGCGGACATTGACCCTCCTCACGCGTTAAGCCAACAAAGCAATCGTCACCAACCTCACGAACGCATTGTAGACGCGTCCGATCTCTTGCCGTCTACAGTTCCCACCCCTTACGACGCTCGGGCTTGACCCACTTTTGTGCGACGTCGGAGTTAACACTCAAGCTGGGCCGATCCCAGGTGAGTTTTTGTCCCATGCGAGCCGCAACGTTTCCCAGGAGCAAGGTCTCGGTGACAAGGCCCTCAAACTCGAAGTTTCCCCCGGGTTTAACCTTGCTTCCTTTGCATGCGTCGAGCCACTCCCGTTCGTTGCCGGGCGACCTGGGCAGTGTCTTCGGCGGCGGTTGAAAACTGTCCATCTTTGCCTGGGGAATGATCTTGGGATTGCCGCCGTTGAATGTGCAGAGAATTTTGCCCCGGTCTCCGACGAACAGAAGTCCTTCGTCCTCGTCTTCGCCCTCTCCTTTCAGGGGACGATTTTCTTCCAGTTCATCCGGTCGCGGCGGTTTTAGACCGCCGTCATACCAGGTGAATCTTACGGGCGGCATTTCGCCTCGGGCCGGAAAGTTGAAGTGAATGATCGAGGCCAGCGGATACGTCTCTTCGTAGCGGTCGCTGGAACTCGATTCCACACTTGTCGGTGCCTCCAGCTTCAGGACGCGGAAGATTGTGTCGAAACTGTAGGAGCCCATGTCTCCCAGAGCGCCGCAACCAAAGTCCGACCATCCGCGCCAAACAAAGGGAAGATACGCATGGTTGAAAGGTCGCTCCGGAGCCGGACCGAGCCAAAGATCCCAATCCAAGCCGTCGGGTACGGGTTCCGCTTCTTTCGGGCGTTCGAGCCCCTGTGGCCAAAAAGGTCGGCTGGACCAGTTCATGACTTCCCGCACCGGACCGATGGCACCGCTCCAAATCCATTCGCACAGCAAGCGCGTATCCTCGGATGCCTGATTGGCAACAGCAATCTGTGTCGCCACACCAGTGTCCCGGGCAATTTCAGCGATGCGCCGCGCCTCATAGATCGTATGAGTCAAAGGCTTCTGACAGAAGACGTGTTTGCGCTTCTTCATCGCCGCTGCACTTACCGTCGCGTGCAGGTTGTCCGTGGTGCACACCACAACGGCGTCGAGCCCCTTCTCCTTTTCAAGAAGTTCGCGAAAGTCCGTGTAAGCCGAGCAGCCACTGTATTCTCCGGAGCGGCGCTGAGCGCCATAGTATGCCTCCACGATTTTCTGGCATGGCTCACGGCCCGCCACCCCGCTGGTCACACGCAGAGAATGGCTCAGCTGAATCGGCTCATCCGGACTGAGCCAATCCCAGCCGGACTGCACGCTTAGCAATTCGCGCACGGAATGGCAGAACTCATGTGTATCCCATTGCGGATAGTTCGCGCCGGTCTTACTGGGATCGCAAACGGCAATGCCTTGTACGTCCGGCTGCCGCAAGAACCGGAGCATGACGCGCAAACCTTGCGAGCCGACGCCTATAAAAGCAATGTTGATCTTGTCGGAAGGGGGAACATATCCTGGGCCGCCCAGAACGCCGCGCGGGACGATCGAGAAGCCAAGCGCAGCGGTAGCCGTTTGCGCCAGAAACTTGCGTCGTGACAACGGGCTTTGCACAGAATTGCGAGACCGAAGCTGATTTTTCACTGTCCCTCCCTAGGCGCGACCCAGGACCAGCCGGTCCATACGTCGGCTCAGATCACGCAGATATACCTCATCGCCCCCTTTGAGCTCGGCAATAGCGCTACCGGTGTAGCCTGTTTCCATCAGCGCCTTGCGCACCTCCGCCCAGTCCGCATCGCCGTCGCCGAGATTAACCCAGGAGTATCCGTCTTCTTTGCGCTTGAAGTCTTTGATATGCAACTTGACGATGCTCTTGCCGAGGCTGTGAATCCAGTCCTGCGGATATCCGTAGAGCAATACGTTGCCAGTATCGAACCACGCTTTGATCCACGGGCTCTGGAACTCCTGGATGTATTGCTTCATTTCGAGAGGACTGAGCAGGAACTTGTTCCAGACTTCCTCGATGGCAATTGTGATTTTGCTTTCTTCCGCCGAAGGAATCAGTTTCCGAATCTGCTCCTGCGAGCGCGTCCAGGCTTCTCGATAGGATGTCTGAGCATTCACCACTCCCGGGACCAGCAGCACTGCGTCCGAACCCCAGAGTTTGGCATTGTGCAGCGAAGTGCGCATTCCTGCGAGGCTTTTTTCAACGACCGCCGGGTCGCTGGAGGACAGCGGATATTTCCAGTGGTCCATGTTCATCACTGAGTCAATTCGTATGTTCGCCTTGTCTGCAGCATTCTTCACTTCCTCTGCCATGTGCTCGTCGGGCATGGTGGGCGCCTGCACCACTTCAAAGCCCAGGTCCTGCGCCATCCGAAACCGCTCGGCATGGCTGAGACTGGCCTGGAAGCATGTCGTAGACCAGGCCCTTCTTGAGCGAGACCGTGGTGTGAAGTCGCCGAAGGGGCCGAGGGACCGCTCCCGCGTGCCAACCATGATTTCGTCAGCCCAGCATCCATACCAGCCGCGCATGCGGCTGCTGTTACTGAAGACTTCAGAAATGCGCGACGCGAACTCACTTGCGTACCTCCAGCAGACCTGGCGGCAACGACTCAGGCGATGACCCGAATGGCCGCAGCTCGAATCAGTGCAATTTGCTCAGGTCAATCTTGGGATCATAGACTTCCTTTGATTTCAGGATGTCGTCCCAACTGACTTCATGTTTCTTGTAGGCTGCCTCACGAGCCATGATGCAGGAAATGGCGGATTCAGCACCCGTTTCCGCCTGATTGTGAAAATTCCCGCTGGTGATGCTTTCGATGAACGCTTTCTTCTTTTCCGGATCCGCCAACTCAAGATTCGAGGTGAACTTTCCCGTGGCCGAGAAGCCTGCGGGTCGGCGGTATTGGCGCCGGAGCCAGACCACTGCCAGGGGTCGTCACCCCAGATGCCCAGCGGTCCCGCATAAGGAGACTGTGAGGTGCCCTTGGTTCCGAAGAACCGTTCCGTGACGTCCCACCAGCCCTTGGCAAATTGGGTGGAGGAGAAGGTCACGTCCACATCATTCGGATAGTGGAACACCGCGTGATAATTCCCAAACACATCGCCGTCGGCGGGTGGACGGCCCTTGCGGCCGCCGCTGGCGGAAACCTTCAACGGATGCCCTTGCAGGATCCAATTGCAGATGTCGATGACGTGAATATTCTGTTCCACAATAATGTCGCCGGAAAGCGCGCGATCGTACACCCAATTTCTGAGGCGCAGCTCGAGCGGCGAGGCGTTCGGTCGCGCGGGACGGTCGAGATAGCCAGTCAAATAGTGGGCTTCGCCGCAGACGATCGTGCCCAGGGCTCCGTTATGAATGCGCTTGACCATTTCCACGAAGGGCGGGCAATCGCGGATCTGGAAGCCTACATCCAGGCTGAGCTTGCCTTGGGCGCGCTTACCGATCTCAATCACTTTCATTAGCGCCGGGCACATCCACCGCCACCGGCTTTTCGAGATAGACGTGCTTCCCGCCGGCCACAACTGCTTCGAGGTGCTGCGGATGAAAATACGGCGGCGTGGCAATTACGATCGCATCCACCTCTTTCGACGCGGCGATCTGCTGGTAGGCGTTCGGGCCGACGAAGAGTTGCGAGGCATCCAGCGCCGCGTAGCCCTTCGCCTGCTGCATCTGGTCAAAGTGGGCTCGGGCGGCTTCGAGCTGATCCTGAAACAAGTCCGCCAGTGCCACCACGCGGGCGCCGCCGGTGTCGACCAGATTCGGTGCATCCTCGGTGCCGCGGCCCCCGCAACCAAGCAGGCCCACGCGCACAACTGAGTTGGCAGCGGTGCCGAATACCAGCTCGGGCTTGATGAACATCACCCCGGCTGTGGCGGCGGCGACGCCCACGAATTTCCGTCGATCGACCCCGTGCGACAATTCTTGGATTCTGCCTCCGTTTTCACTTCGCCACGTCGCCTCCTTGCCGGTGCCCTCTCCACGTCTATTTCCAATTAGTTTTTCCAGGTATGCTTTCGCAGCTCGCACGTCTTCCATTTGTTGTGGCCCGGAAATCTCCCGTCTCAATGGTGACCGCGCCGCGATAGTCCAGCATCTTTCAACCCCGCGATAATACGCGGAAAATCGACCTTGCCCTTACCAATCGGAACTCCTGGCCGAGATCCTTCGGGTTGGTCGGCCACAGCCCATCCTTCGCGTGAATTCCTTGTATGTATGGGCCGATCACCTCAATCGCGTCGACCGGATTCGCCTTAGCCGTACAGGATCAGATTTGGCGAGATCGAAATTGACGCCCTGATTGTCTGTCCCAACATCATGGATGGCGCGTACCAGGGTAATTGGAGTTTCCTGTCCGGTCTCGTAACGAAAATTCTGGCCGTTGCGCCGGCTGTATGCCGCCACTGACCCCGCAGGTAAATTCGTTTACGTTTCAAATACGTTCGCTTCGGAAATCTCGAGATGGTGACCCCAACTGAGATTGTGTCGCCGTCGACACAATTCAACTCTGTCCGACACCCACGGAGGCCGCCCAAAAGCGATTAACACAGGAGTGACATGAGGTTTTAGCTTGGTGTCACTCAGGAGGGGAAAGTCGATGAAAGGTGCATAAACACCGTGGGAAAATGGCGACCCCGGAGGGAGTCGAACCCCCAACCCTCAGATCCGAAGTCTGATGCTCTATCCAATTGAGCTACGGGGCCGCGCGTCTCAATCTACCACTGTTTTTGGGATCACGAATAGTGGATCTACAGCCTTTGCGCGTTCTCGTCCGCGTCGGTCTCAGCCAAGAGAGCAGTTGAGAATATTGTTCGGTGTGGGCTACATCCGAGATGACTGACCCGGGAACACCTCAGCTATGCTCCAGCTTTAGCGGCGGGATTTCTGAGTTAAGCAATTTCAACTTCGGCTCACGGTCAACCGCGGCGAAGACGTCCCCTATCAATCGTTCATCGATTTCAGTCGCTTTTTCCATGACCACGGGATATCGGATAAGGACCTCGATGGCGGAAGTAGTGAAGTGAACGTGGGCCCTCGGTTTTAATTCAGCGGCCGATATCGACGTCAAACTCATTTCCATTTGACGTCGCTGTCGCTCCAGGCTGTCGCGATAGTCGGTAAAGGCAGTTTCAATTGCCTCCCGTACACGATCCCGTATCGCGCGGTAGTCGCTCTCTGGCGCAAACTTCAGCACAATCTCGCGCCAAATGAAATTTGTTCCGGGAATCTGTTTGAACAGACCAGCCGTCGATTGAAATACCACGGCATTCGAAAACGCCACGATCCGACCCGTTGGTTCGGAATCGGCCGTACCGCCGCTCAATTCCATAAGATGAAAACGCACCAGTCCGATGTCGACGACTTCTCCCGTCACGGTGCCGACCTGTACCCGGTCTCCGACTCGTATGCCGTATTTTCCGATCAAGAAGAAGTAACCGACCATCGAAACGATGACGTTCTGCAGCGCCAGGGCGACGCCCGCTGTGATCAGGCCTGCAAACGTTGCCACTGCACCCAATTCCGTGACGAATGCGAAGATGAGAACGAGCCCGACTCCGCACCAGAGGGCGATCTTTCGCATGAGCAGAAACTGGTAGCGGCGCCGGACGTCGTGCACATAGCGAAATATCGCTCGTCTCCAGACCTCGCCAATGATAAAGACGGCGCCCAGAGCAATCGCCAATCCCGGCGAGTCTTACCAGCAGTCCCTTGAGACTTTGCTTTAAATCCGTCAGGACATCGGCTTGCCAGTTGGAGAGACTCCTCTCGTAAAGGTCCAGCAGAGATGTTTTGCTTCCGGAGGGAGATCAGCAACCCGGAGAGCTGCTTGAACTCGACCGTCAGTGCGTCGAGTTGCTGCTTCTCCTGGGCCGAGTGCGTTCTGATCGCTGGTATCCGCTTCCTTGGCCAACTGGTCGCCACTCTGGATCAACTCCTTGAGGTGTGCGGACAGAGGTGCTCGCAGCTGTTTTGAACTGTCTTCGAGCGCCTGGGTCACGCGCAGTTCGTTCGACAGGAAATTGCGTTTGCTGGATAGTCGGAACAGGTCGGCCATCAAGCGCCCACATGCCGCTGGCGGACGGTTTGTTGCTGGTATCCCCGACTTTCACGTCGGACGGCTGCTGTCTCTGGGGCCGAGCCCGGTTCATTCACAGTGGCGCCGCTGACCGCAGGTGGCACGGCACGGGCTAATTCTTCGATTTGCGCCCGCAGACTCGTTCGCCCCGGCGCCTGAGGCTCCACTGGCGAAATCCAACATGCCGTGCAGAGCTTGTTGCCGTGCTTGAAAGAGTCCAAGCTCGCTCTGCAGTTCCGCGATCTGAGTTTGAAGCTGGCGTCGCTTGGCGGATGGTGCCGTTTCCAGTGAGTGTTGAAGCGACTCCAGTTCTGCCTGCGTTTCTTGCACCAACTGGTCTGCACGGGCGACCGCCCTGCTCAAGACTCTCGTATTGAGACAAGTTGGCGTTCGGAGTTGCAGCTGCATTTGCCTTCGACGGCTTCGTTTGCTTTTGCTCTTCTGCACGTGCGAAGTCAAAGGCCAGCCTGACAATCTGTGCGGCCATGCGCCGGTTGTCCGCGACGAAACCCAAATCACTCGGTTCGGTCGCAATGTGCTGCTCCTGCTCGAGTCTGCCGGTACCAGTCGATGGTCTGGCTCAGGAATTGGATGATCTGCGAAGGAGTCGGATCGATTGGAGGATCACTCTGGCTGACGGAAGTCGAAGGAGTAATCGCAGAAAGAGTAACTGTAAGCAGCCATCCATCGAAAGAGACGGACTATAGAGAGACCACGAGGCGCCGCATTCGCGTGTTCGGGCACGTTCGTATTTTCACAATATATTTGCAATCGATTCACGTAGAAGGGCTCTATCCCACATGGACTACAAAAACTACTGGCGGAGAGAGTTTACTCGAAAACGTAGTTCCAACAATATACAGCGCACGGCGGGCACCGTAAAGCAGTGAAAGGCAATAGTAAGCGGTGATAACGGATCACAAACGGATCACGGCTCAGTAATCAGCGCCTGAGGTCCGTGCAGACCCGCAAGCATTCGCAGTCACGACACAGACGAAGCCTTTGCGGTAAAGATCCCGGAAAAGTACTGGCGATAGTGGAAGAACAACGCAAACCAGAACACCGCCACGATCGGCGCGCCCCCGATGCCTCCGTGATTGAGCAGCAGATGGTATCGCCAACCTATAGTGCGACTGGAATAGAGCCTGAAGAAACTGTCCGGCGAGGCCGCCGGGTATAGGGCCCTTGAGGAATTGCAGAAAAGCATTCAGGCCGAAGACGAAAAACACCAGCCCGAGCGGCAATCTCACAATCAGCACGACGATTTTCATGCCAACGTCTCCGGTAAAGTTTAGGTCACCCTGGGCTCAGCAGAAGCGCGCCAGCCCGCGGGCGAAAACGCCAGTCTCCCAAGTGCCGGCAGAGCCTTGCAGAGTTCTCTCTCACTGTTTCAAGTAACGAAGCGCAACACATCCTGATTTAAAAGGCTTCGACTCAACCAGCCTCAATTGCAATTTCTCGGGCAGGCTGACGCCCTCCATCAATCGTCTGCCTTCTCCAGCAATGATTGGCATAATGACAAAACGATATTCGTCAATCAGGCCAAGCTCCATCAGTTGTGAAGGAACATCTACACCGCCGACCAAAATATTTTTGCCCTGTTCTTGCTTCAGTTTAAGTATTTCGTCGCGAAGGTTCGTACGAACAATTCTCGTATTTTCATCTTCAGCGCTGACCAACGATCGTGAAAAAACAACCTTCTTCTTGGAGACAAAGGTTTGAGCAAATTCGATATCCGCTTTTGTCTCGGACTGGCTTTTTGCGATATCAGGCCAATAAGGAACCATCAATTGATAGGTTTTACGCCCATAGACGAGCAGGTCAAAATCTCGCAAGAGGCGCGTGTAATGTTCAAGTACTTCGTCATCGGGGGGGATTGAATTTGGTATGGTCGCAGCAGCCATCCAGGGTAAGGTTGATTGCGTAGATTACATTTCTCATTTGATTTCCTTTTAAGTCTTGATCTTCCTGAAATTCAGTTTGTTTTAAGTTTAGCCCTGACGAAGACCGCCCGAGGCCCCCCTCGTTTTTGACCAAAAACTTCGACAGGGGCACTTCCGCATTGATTAATGGAACGTTTACTTTCTTCGATTCATACTTCCTTCGCACTGCGTGATTATTTCCCCGTGTTGTCTTTCGTTGTTCTGCCGCGTACTCTAGCTGGGTTTCGGTTGTTCCGCTAACGGGAAAGTGGCTATATATGTCGGAAAAGGGTCAACCTCGAAAATCCATGTTCCAAGCCCTGAGGAATATGGAAGAACTGCGCCATCTCTACGACAGCGATACGCCAGTACCGGCATATGCGTTCAAGAGGCGGACGGTCGAGGGCTGGACGCCAGAGCACAGTCACCTGCGCGGGCAACTCGTCGCACTGACCGAGGGGTTGCTCATCGTGGAAACAGCAAGCGAACGATGGATGTTTCCCTCCCGGCGTTGCGCATGGACGCCACCTAATTGTAAGCACGCGGCGCGTTCTGTCGGGGGCGCTGCTGGCGCGATGGTTGACTTGTCTCCGGAGATGTGTCACGGACTACCCAAGACGCCCTGCATGTTCAACTCATCGGAGCTATTGTTCGCCATAGTTCATCGTATGGTCGGTTGGGACCTCCGCCAACCGCTCAACCTAATTCGCTGCAATTCCCTTCAAAACGGTATCACCGGTATCAGTAAATAAGGTGAAGATGGGATCCGCGAGGACTCGAACCCCAGACCTCTGCCGTGTCAAGGTTCGCTTAACCCACGCCTACAACAACTTCCATGTTCGTAGGGAAACTGGCTAAACTCCTCTAAATACGCTCAAGGCGCACCAATCACGGGGCTGGAATCACGGGCCGAAAAAAGCAACATGTGGCGAATAGAAAGCGAGAGCGCTATGACTGCTGCGCGGTGGACCAAGGCCGCAAACCGTGCCATTGATTGCGGCGAGTGTCCTCTAATGCTGAACGAGAACCTTGGTGCGCAAACCCTGTGCGTTAGAACACTTCCTACTCCGGGGGAGAGGGACTCTCTTCTTTTTGTGGTTGTAAGGGCTAGGGCAGCCGATATCGTCCCGGAGAAGGCTGTCTCGTCCTGCTCTCAGCCATTTCTCCAGCCCGTGCCGATGCGTAGGTCGATCAGGCGCGGTTTTATCCGGGTCAGTGTAAGAAGGAGTTCTGGTCGACAAGATCGAAGCGCCCAGCATAGTATGCCGACAAGTGGCTTATGCGGCAGACGAAGATCGTCGTCACGCACTACGGCGGACCGGAGGTGATCACTGTCGCCGAACAAGAATGCCCTGCGCCAATGCCTGGCGAGGTCCGGGTGAAGGTGCTGGCCGCGGGCGTGAGCTTGCCTGACGTACTGGCGCGCGAGGGCGTCCATCCGGAAACACCGCGCGTGCCCTATACGCCCGGTTGGGACCTGGTCGGCATTGTGGATCAGATCGGCAAAGGCGTCTCCGGTTTCGAACTGGGCCAGACGGTTGCGGCCATGCCGATCAGCGGCTGTTACGCACAATATGTTTGCTTGCCGCAACGCAAGTTCATTCCAGTGCCCGCAGGTTTGGACCCTGCAGAAGCCGTCGCGGTCGTCTTGAACTACATCACGGCATACCAGATGCTGCATCGTTCGGCGAAGGTAAAGCCGGGGCAGCGCGTGCTGATTCACGGCGCCTCAGGCGGCGTCGGCACTGCGTTGCTGCAACTGGGGCGGCTCGCCGGCGTGGAAATGTACGGAACGTGTTCGGCGCAGGCGGCGGAGGTAGTTAAGGAGCTTGGCGCTACCCCCATCGACTACCGCAATTCTGACTTCGTCCAGGAAATCCACCGCCTCACCGGTGACGGTGTGGATGCTGTTTTCGACGGCATCGGTGGGGACAATCTATGGCGCTCGCGCGAAGCGCTCCGCGAAGGCGGCCGCGTGGTGGTCTACGGATTCCAGGCCAAGCTGCACGGAGGAAGGATGGCTTCGGGCGCGCCGAGCGGGCGGCACCCGATTCGCGAATCCGCGATCTTGGGGTGGTACATCCTCCGGAACTGGTTTCTGCCGGGCCGCAAGAGCATGGTGCCTTACAGTATCCAGTGGCTGATGCGGCTGAAACCCGCGTGGTTCCGCCACGACCTGCTCACACTGTTCGACCTACTGCAGCAGAAGAAGATCAAGCCGCTGATCGCACAACGGTTGCCTCTCTGCCAAGCGCGGCATGCACACGAATTACTGGGAAGCGGAGGCGTGATCGGTAAGATCGTACTGATACCGAACGGGTAGCAGAAGCGTTTGGCCAGACGTCTTAAAGAACCTATGAATGCAAGCCTACGTGCAATTCCTACCTGTGATTCTTACCTGTTTTACTTAGTATGAGAATTGGCGAGACGGCGTTCGATACGGTCTAAGCTCTTTCCTGTCGGCGGTAGGTTGACACTGTGGAGATGTGCTAGCCCAGCCTATACTGCTTCAGAACGCTTTCTCCGCATAAGAGGGCTTTTTCATGCTCCTTCTTCTGCCCCCAAGTGGCTGCCCTGAGGGATGGCATTCTCTCCATTGACGCTATCGCTGGAGTTCACGCGGAATGAAACCCTGCGAGTGCCTGAAGAAGCTTCATCACGTCACCTGCATCGTTGTAAGGAGCAAGGGATACTCGGATCCGTTCGCCGCGCGCCGAACATATAATCCTCTGGTCACGGAGTTTCTCCAGGGTTTCCCGTGCGCGCCTTCGGCTGTGTCCGAGCGAAATGATGTGAGGAGATGCGGCCACATCATGAACGTCATGAAACGGTTCCCAGCCATATTCGCGAGCACCATCGACCAGCATCGCGGCCAATTGACGTGCGTGCTCTTCAATTCGGTTCTCCCCCAGGGACAAAAGCTGCTCGATAGAAATAGTAAGACCCGCAATCGAAACATAAGAAATCGTGGACTGCGTGAAGCGCCTAGCATCGGACGCGAAGGAGACGGATTTAGCGTCGAAGTCAAAAGGTTTCGCGGCGCCCATCCAGCCCGGCAAAATCGGGAGCTGTTTCAGTAAGGACTCAGACACGGCTGCCAAAGCGACGCCCCCGTGTCCGCCCAGCCACTTATAACCGCTGGCAACCACCGCGTCAGCTTCGAACGCCGAGGTATCCACCCGCATTGCACCGGCCGCTTGGGTCGCGTCAACGATTAGGAATGCGCCCACCTTCTGAGCAGTTCTGGCCAGGCGACGAACGTCCACGAGGGTGCCCGTAGCGTACTGAACGCTGCTAACAGCTATGACACGGGTAGTTTCGTCTATGGCGTCAATGATCGCGTCCGTCAGATCGCGATCAGGAAGGTCATCGACAAAACGAACACGGATTTGTTCAAAGTAGGACTGGCGAACCCACGGGCGAGTAATCGCGGGAAAGTCGGAGGAAACTGCGAGAATTGCAGCATTGGGCTTGAGACGAAATAGCAGAGGAAATTGTCCCAGCAGCTCGCTTGCACCGGCGAGAATGGCAATGCGTGATGGATCGTTATGAAACAATCTGCCGGCAACTCCCCTAAGGGCACGCCCGTAGTTGACCTCATCGCTGTCCGACATATAGAGATTGCCATGCCTCGCTACATTCTCAAGGAAGCTGTGCATCGCAGCGACTGCTGGCTGGCCGATCAATCCCAACGATGCTTGATTCAGATACACACTGTCGCGGAGGCATGGATATTGAGAGCGATCCGATAGAGATGAAGTCATTGTCGATTGTAGCCTCCTCCAAATGGCGAGCAAATTCCAACTGGCGGATCGCCGACCACCCGCCAAATGAGACTTATACAGCACAACCTCCATTTCCTACTTGTGATCCTTACCTGTGAGGCGCGTATGAAACGTGTAAACAGGATGTTCGATAGGCTTGTTCTCTCTTCATCGGTGCTAGGTTGACACTGTGGAGATGAGGGGTTCGCTTCTCCTCGAGCCTGCCTTCTCGCTCCTGGCAAAACATTACGAGACATAATTCAATTCAGTGAAAGAACACCGGTTGCTTCCGCGATGCGCTGGGCGAACCTGCGTGCCCCGGAAAACGACGCCCATGCCAGAATGCGAATGAATCGTTCTTCGCACCGATCTTCACTGAGGACGTCCTCAACTAGTGTCTCATCCACCTGATAGGGCGCTTTCGCAAGTACGAGCGCCAGCCGCGCAATCGCCCGATCCTGTCCGGTCAGGATCGTGACCTCCGAGTCCACCCAACTGCGGCTGAGGGGCATCAGCTCACCGTCCCAATGCTGCAAAGTTTGGACGACGAGTTCCCGAACCTGCGGTGAGACGACGCACGAAGCCTCGCGTTCGACGACTGCCGCCCACCGTGCGAGGGCATCCGCGATGCGGGGATTTGGGGCGGCCCACTGCATATCCGCTGGCAGCCGAGCCAGTGGCAGCAGTGACAGGGCGCGTCCGGGCGTGAGCGATTTCACGTGCGTTGCTGTCAATTGCCCGCCAAAGAGGCGGAGTGCCGCAGCCTTTAGCCGCTGAAGTCCCAGCGGCGCGCTCACCGGCGAGCCATCCATCACCACGTGGCTGAAGCGATTGATGTCGCTCATGGCCATCAGGGCTGCGATGGCTTCCGGCACTTCCTCAGTCGTGAATGGCACCGGCATCTCCATTCTTGCACCTGGCGTCGCGACTGACTTTACCCAGGTAAGTCGCTTGCGCAGCTTGGCGTTGGTGATGTGCGCCTCGTTTTCAGCGAAGATGCACGATGCCGCTTCGTGCTTTCCGCTGGCGTGGACCAGGCTGATCAACATGTCGCCGCAGTAGGGGCAATCGTTCACCTGTGACAACACAGCATTCATTGCCTCCTTGGTGGTGCGATCCAAATGGTCGTCCACCAGAATGCTTTCACGGCCTGCCGTCCAGATGCCGGCCATCAGCTCCGGTACCTTCGAACGACTGATGAGTGAGCCATTGATGAAGAAGTCTTCTTCGATCATGTCGTAGACCTGTGCCACGAGCCCAGTCGCCTCATGTCGCGAAATCGCGTGCACGTAGCGCATGGTCTTCAGCGACAGCGTTTCAAACAACCAGAAGCGAAACCTTTTCGGTAACATAACAATCCCCTTACCGACCGTTTGCCAACTCCGGAGTCCCGAACCGGGCTCCCCACACTTACGCTCGCACTGCAATCACTTCCAGGTATTCAGCCGAGACCACAGTGAGCTGATCCCCTCCGCGATTGTGTGCCGACCACAGGGCCTCCAGCTCCTCGCAGAGCTTTCGCGCGCCAGTCTCATCCAACGACGCGAATGCGCGATTGGTGGGTCCATAATACTGACGAAAGAACTCCACCACTTCAGCCGGCGGAAAGGGGTAGGTGAAGCTGTAGTGGCGTCGCGTCATTTTAAGATCCGAGACCCCGTGGCCCAATCTCTCGCGCACCACGGTCTCGTCGCCCCACAACACCGGTGAAGGCATGCCGGAGGGAGCGATGAACTTCGCGAAGGTTTTGAACATTTGTCCGATGAACCCTTCGCGCGTCCAATTTCCCATCGCGATGGTGCCTCCGGGACTGCACACTCGCAGCAGCTCGCGGGCCACGAGTTCCGGCCGCGGAGCAAACATGGCTCCGACCAGGCTGGTTACGACATCGAAGCTGGCGTCTTCAAACGGGAGCGCTTCGGCGTCGCCTTCCATGAAACGAGCATTGAGACCTTCCGCTTTGGCACGCACCTGTGCACGCTCTACCAGGTTCGGCGCGATGTCGACCCCAGTGACGTTCACCCCATCTCGGGCCGCCCACAGCGCGACCTGACCCGAGCCGCAAGCGACATCGAGCAGCTGGCATCCAGCGGGAATGTCGAGTTGTTCGTAAAAAATGCGTGCGCCCTGCTCCATATAGCGCGAGAAGCGGTCGTAGTCTCCAGCCATCCAGGTTTCTTTCAGCCGTGTCTTCAGACCGTCGATTTCCGGTACAGTCGTAGTAGTAGTCATGGTTCCTCCTCAATTGTGTCTTTTTCTTATTTCTTGCCTGCAGCTCACATGCTGGACCGCTTCAGCCTTCATGGCCTGCCGGTCGATATTCCACTAACAATTTCAAGGCTCGCCAGCCCACAGAACGTCGGCTTTCCAAGCTGAATGTCGCCGCTTCGATTCTGGTCTCCCGCTCCAGCTTGCAAAGACATTCCGACTGACCGACTCCCCTTGGTGCACACATTATTTCTTCTCATTTCTTTCTCACACGTTGTGCCTGAACCGTGACGGGCACCCCCTTGGTGAGGGAATCGAGCACAGGCGAAAACGTTGGCCCGAGCTTGGCGAGCTCCTGCAATTCCTCGTCGCTCAAGTCCGCGGAGATATCGAAGCTCATGCGGATGTTCTGAAATCCGTTGCGCACGCTCTTGTCGGTCCCTAGGAATCCCCGCAGGTCGATGTCGCCTTCGACCTTCGACTCCACCTCTTCGATCACGATCCCTCTGGCAGCAGCGTGATAGATCAGGGTTGAGGTCACGCACGCGGCCAAGGCGTGGAGCAAATATTCCCCGGCATTCGGTCCCTGGTCGCGGCCCAGAAGGATCGGGTGCTCGTCGGCATCGAGCTGGAACGATTGTGAGCGCTCGATATCCTGCGTGGCTCCGTGAAATCCGTTGATGATCGAGCGGTTGTGGGCTCCATCGAGCCACTCATTTTTTACGTTGAAGCGAAACTTCGCGATCACCGGGTTGACTTTTACTGCCTCGACCGTCTGGAACAGCGCGGTGACATTGACGCCGTTGACGATATTTTCAGCCTGAGAGGTGGGTTCGAGGACTTCTGCGGTTGCTTCTTCTTGACGTGATGACATTGGTTTATCTCCTTGTGCTCGAAATTTGATTACTCCTGGACCAGCGACTCTCTATTCGCTTGTCCTGACAGCCTCACTATGGCGCGGGTTTGGCCTGCATACTTGTCCGCGCGTCCGCCTTCTTTGCTCACGGCACAGTTGCCGTATGATGATTTGCTCAAGAGTCTGGAGGGATTTGCCGGGAGGCTCTGTGGACGTGCTTTCAGAAGTGTTGAGGGTAGTGAAGCTCCAAGGGGCCATGTTCTACAACGGAGAATTCTCCGCTCCATGGAGCCTCTGTTCGCCAGCCTCCCGCACGGTTGCACCCTATCTGGCGCCAGGCGCGGGGCACGTAATCATCTACCATTTGCTCACCGAAGGGCACGCCTCTGCCCGGCTGTTGGATGGGGAGCACGTAGCTCTCGATGCCGGCGACCTCGTGATCTTTCCCCATGGCGATCCCCACATCATAGAGAACGGCACGCCCACCAAGACTGTGGACCTAACGAAGGAATTGGCTCGGATTATCAACAACGGGTTAAAGGTTGCGCGGTTCGGTGGTGGCGGGGAGGTCACAAAATTCGTTTGCGGCTTCATGGCATGCGAGCCACGACTGAGCCAGGTTTTTCTTAGCGGCCTGCCGCCTGTGTTTAAAGTCAGCATTCGTAACTACGCTTCGGGCGGATGGTTGGAAAACTCGATCCGCTTTTCCGTAACTGAGGCTGACGCTTCACGCGCAGGCGGAGAGGCAGTATTGGCCAAACTGTCAGAGGTATTGTTTATCGAAACACTGCGGGCCTACATCACACAGCTTCCCGTTGAACAAACAGGTTGGCTGGCTGGTGCCCGCGATGCGGAGGTGGGAAAGACGCTCGCACTAATGCACCGGAATCCTGCGCATCCGTGGACCATTGCTTCGCTGGCAAAAGAAGCTGGAGTATCACGTTCAGTGCTCGCTGAGCGCTTCCGCCGTTATCTCAACGAGTCTCCCATGGCCTATCTCACGCGTTGGCGACTTCAATTGGGAGCCCAGATGCTGGCCTCAACCAGCCATTCAGTGGCACAGATCGCACCCGAAGTGGGCTATGAGTCTGAAGCTGCGTTCAACCGTGCATTCAAACGCGAGTTCACAGTTCCCCCCGCGCGTTTCCGCAGTCAATCGAGATCGGTTCATGCGACCGGATCTCAAGTAAAGCCCGTCAGACACTAGTTCCCGGATGGGCGGCTGTCTAATGACCACCGAGGACTAAATTGCACCTCACCGTTAAGTCGCAAGACGGGCTGCGGCTTGGGCTGCAGCTGGCACTTCGGAGATCTTGGTGTTTTGGAATGTGACGATTTGCCACCTGTCCTGTTCCTTTACGACAATCAAAGTTGGGCGGGTTTCAATTTCGCGCGCCTCGTTGCTCTCCTTGAACTGCACTTGCGCTCGGGCGAAGACCACCGCAATATCGGGGCGCAGAAAGCGGACGCTCCGCAGCGCGAAACTGGCATGGCTGCCTCTATAGATCGTCTCGAAGATATGCCGGTGCGCCGCCTCTATGGCAGGCCGCCCGTCCAACTGTCCCCCAAAGATATGGATGAAGGTTGCATCCTCAGCAAACGCCGCCGCAAAGCTGATGCTGTCGTACCGATTCCAGGCGGTTTCGAGTTGTTGCAAGATTCCCTGCATGGCGTGCTCATCTCCTGTCACGACTGTCCCCCTGAATGACCTGACGGTTCCGATTCGCGCGCCCAGACGGTTCGGATTTTAGATCGAACATCCAAAGGCCGTTACTTAACAGGCGGGGGAGCGGCCAGCGTCATGCCGTGACGGCGGAAGACGTCCATCATTTTCACACGATCCGGCGGGCGGCCGTGGGCATCGTTGATTCCTTCGGCGGCCTCCCGGAAGTATGCGGGCCCCCATGATCGCTGGAGAAATGACGGCGAGCTGTTTCACATCTTCGTTGCCGAGATTATCGAAGCGGTGCACCGCTCCTCGGGATATGCACAGCGCCTGCCCGGGACCGATTTCAATGGGTCAAAACCGGAAGGACAGAGCGTGCCGCAAACCACCATAAACACCGGCCTGGCCGACTCGCCGGGATCAGCAACTGCCTTCTTCCCCGTTCGATACCTGACATTCCCCGGTCATGGACCTTCGATACGTGCCCACGAGGTCGTCTCCACCTAGCATAAGAGGACGAAATACGGCCAAAGGCTTGGGGCGACTGATGAGACGATATCTGAAACTGATACTTGCAATCACATCACTCACAATTTTCGGAACTTTGATGGGATGGGCGCAGATCCCTGCGGGCACCTCAGTGCAGGTGCGCATCACGGAAAAGCTGAGCAGTGAGACCGCGAATGTCGGACAACAATTTCATGGAGTGTTGGCGGCACCAATCACGGCGAACGGCCGAACGGTGTTCCCCAAGGGCGCCGCGATAACGGGTGAGGTGGTAAACATCGAGCGGTCCGGACGGTTGAGCACGCCTGGCGAACTGCATCTCACGCTGAAGTCCATCCGCAGCGGCGGGCGTACATACCCGGTTTCCGTGCAAACCCTGATGGTTAAAGGCAATTCGCACACGAAATCGAACGTCACCAAGATCGGCGGAGGAGCAGGCCTAGGAGCACTCATCGGCGCGATTGCAGGAGGCGGCAAAGGCGCTGCGATTGGCGCGGGTGTCGGTGCGGCGGCTGGGACGGGAGTCGCTGCGGGCACAGGCAAACAGGCAGCCGAGGTCCAGTCGGAAGCCGTGCTGGCCTGGACTTCCAGCGCTCCGATCACGACGGCGCCACAGCCAGTTCGATCGGGAACGGATCGCTATTCTGACGACGATCGTCGTAGCCGTGGGCACTACGATCGGAACGACGATGACCGCTATCAGTCTCGGCGACACGATCGCGATGACGACGACCAGGGCGAAGATTATGATGGCCGCGGGCCGAGTGGCTTTTCGGATTCCGAACGTCATATCATCGGGAGTTGTCTCGTAGATGACCGCGCCGGCCTGCCTCCGGGACTGGCGAAAAAAGACCGTCTCCCTCCCGGGTTGGAAAGACAGCTGCAGCGTAATGGCACACTGCCTCCCGGCTTGCAGAAGCGCGTTCAGCCTTTACCTAGCTCCTGCGATTCTCGGTTACCAAGACTTCCGGGGGAATGGTCGCGAGTCGTGCTGAGCGGACGAATCATCCTGCTTGATCCTCGGATGAGAATCGTCGATATGTTCTTCCTTAACTGAGCCTGGCGCGAGGCGAGCGTCAGAAGTAACTGTAAACGCGTGAGGCCCGGGGAATCGGGCCTCGACCTTTTCGTGCCACAGTTTAATTGATTAGCACCTCGAATCCAGATTTCCGTCGTGGATTGCCCGTCAAACCAGCCCCTTCTTGTCTGAGTATGTCGAAGAGACTGGCCAGCCGCATGCAATTCAGGGCGTTCCAACCTCCACCACTGGCTTTCTCGGGCCCACCCACAGTGGTCCGCTCATTTTGCCAGCTGCTCCCCTCACTAGCCTCGTCGAGTTCGAAGAAATTTACGGCGGACCGGCGGCGATGCAGTTCGAGGACGCCTCGCAGACGCCCAATGTTATGTGGCATGCCGCGCGTGCCTTCTTCGAGAACGGTGGTACTCGCCTTTATGTGTCCCGAGTCTTTCGTCCTGGGACAAGCTGCAATGCCGATGGCCGAAGCCCCACTGCGGCCGACTACGCGGGCAACTTCGATTCCACCACCAACCGCAAAACGGGGCTGAAGGCGTTCGAAGACGTAGACGAGATCTCTGTCGTCGCCGCGCCGGGCATCACTGCCAACTTCCAAGTCAATTCCGCCGATGCAAAGTCGGTCATCAACCTGCTGATAGCCCATGCGGAACAAATGCGCTATCGCATCGCAGCCGCAAGAAGGTCGCCGCTGCCCAAAGAGCACGGTCGGCAAAATGGCGGAAGGCACAAAAGAAGGGCTAACACCACGAGACACGCTTCTCCCTCTTCGTTTGCTTCTCCTTTTGAATTCTTTCTACCCTGAGCTTCCACACGGTGCGGAGAGCACCGGCCTGCACATCCTCGCTGGCTCGCGCTTAGGCGAATGGGGATCATTCACACCCTTCCCCATCCGCCCCGAATGGTAGTAACACCCGTGTCCGAGATGCGCCTTCGCAAATTCGGCAAGAGCAGGCTTCCAGTCCGGGGGGAACAAGCGTTGCGTTGTCAACTTCTTGGTCGTGTCAAGAAAATCGCGATCTCCCACGGTTGAGTCGTGGAGCTAAGCTCCCGTTTCCGTTGAGCTTGCCGCTTGAGCCCGGGTTTATCTGTAGATGATCCGCTGGGTATGGACACCGCCGGCAGGTTGGAGGAAGCTCCCCGCAATTTGGATCGAAAGGAGCAGATGATGAGACATCTATTAGTCGTTTGCCTGGGTCTGTGTGGGGTACTCCTGTCCTGTGGTGGTGCGACCGGCGTTGGGGGCCCACCGCCACCAACTACATCGGACCGCTTCGCCTACGTTTCCAACGTCAACTCCGATGCACTCACGGCCTACAAGGTCAACTCGAGCACTGGCGCGCTTACTCCGATTGGTGGGTCGCCGTTTGGAGGAGTGGGTAGCCCCATGGGATTGGCGATATCCCCGAACTCGGAACTGCTTGCCGCCGGCAGTGTTGACGGGCCCGGTGTGTCGATGTTCCGCGTGGACAAGACCACCGGATCGATCACGTCCGTAACAGGTTCGCCGTTCCTGACCCCCGGGGGTGGATACCCGATTCGAAGCGTATTCCACAAGTCGGGGAAGTTTCTGTATTCGGCAATGATTCCCTCTACGGCCAGTAACGTTTGGGCCTTTTCCGTTGATGCCTCCAGCGGAGCTTTGAGCCCCGTGCCAGGCTCACCATTTGCGGGTCAAACCCTGGTCGGTCTCGGCGGGACTAACTCAATCGCTCTTCACCCAAGTGGCTCGTATCTATATTCCAGCGGGCCGTTCATGGGCATCACGGGCTACTCGATCGACAGCACGAGCGGCGCGCTCAGCCAGCTTTCAGGCTCTCCATTTGTTCCGACGGGGGCGTTTTTCAACACCGAACTCACTGTCCATCCGTCGGGCAACTTCCTTTACATGGCCGATCTCGACGCGGACGGCGTGCGGGTTTTTTCCATCGCCAGCGACGGATCGGTGGGAGCTGAAGTCGCGGGCTCTCCCTTTGCGTCCGGTGCCGCACCGAGAGATCTTGCTTTGGATCCGAGCGGCAAGTTTGTCTTCGTACCGAACGAAGGCGACCTGAATGTCACTACTTTCGCTGTAAATGCCAGCACCGGCGCTTTGACTCTCGTGGGCAATGCCGACACCGGCAACGGCCCGTCCGCGGTAGCGGTAGACTCCTTGGGCAAGTTTCTATACGTCACCAATTATTGGGACGGGAAGGTATCCGCATACTCGATAGACTCGGCAAGTGGGGCCCTCGCACCGGTCGCGGGATCGCCGTTTGCGGCTCAAGATGGTGCAATTTCCGTGGTGACAACCAAATGAGCCGACCGCGAGAACTTCGGTCAAATGTGCGCGCGTTCACATTCCGGGGGACTCTCAGAGGGTGCGGGGCCTGCATCGCAGGGTTTCGGACGGTCGAATTTACTAGGTCCTTCCGATAGTGAAAGATTCGATGTGATCGGAGAATTTCTCTTGGACCGCCAGGCCATGCAACTTGGAATACGAGAGTGATTACGAGAGGCACGACGGTCTTGACTAAAGGGCGTATCGTATGGTCGCCATGGACCTGACGATTTCTCACTACCGCATCCTGACAAAGCTGGGGGGCGGAGGCATGGGCGTCGTGTACGAGGCTGAGGACTGCAAGTTGGGCCGCCGCGTCGCCCTTAAGTTTCTTGCCGAGGAGTTGGCCAACGACCCGACCGCTGTATTGCGTCTGCGCCGGGAAGCCCGAGCGGCCTCCGCTCTCAATCACCCCAATATCTGCACCATCTATGAGATCGACGAATCCGAGGGCCGTATCTTCATTGCCATGGAATTGATGGAGGGAGAAACGCTCAAGCAACTCATCTCGGGCAGGGCGCTTGGACTGGAACAAGTCCTCAAGCTGGGAGTTCAAATTGCCGATGGATTGGACGCCGCCCATCAGCGCGGCATCCTTCACCGTGACATCAAGCCCGCGAACGTCTTCGTAACCGCCCGCGGTCACGCAAAGATCATGGATTTCGGGCTGGCGAAACTTGTTTGGGAGGAAAAGCCCAAAAGAGACTTGGGGACCTCCAGCCTGCCCACGGCAGGAATCGCGGATGCTCACCTCACCAACCCAGGCGCCACCGTGGGCACACTCGCTTACATGTCCACCGAGCAAGTACGAGGCATGGAACTCGATGCCCGGACTGACCTTTTTTCGTTGGGGGCGGTGCTTTATGAAATGGCAACCGGCACGCTCCCGTTCCGGGGGGACACATCGGGTCTTGTTCTGGACAGCATCCTGAATCGCCCTCCCATCTCGATGGTGCGCCTGAACCCAGAAGTTCCTCTCGATCTGGAGCGGATCATCAGGAAGTCTCTGGAGAAGGACCGCGAGCTGCGCTACCAACACGCCTCCGAAATGGGCGCTGATCTGAAACGCTTGAAGAGGGACCTTGATTCCGCGCAAGTCATACTGACGACGGCCGACGACCGTCCTGCCCAGTCGGTGTCTTTGGGTTCACAGGGAACGCTCATCCCCGCGCCCTTGTCCCCCTCAACTCCTGTTCTTCGCAGGCTTCTGATACTGATTCAGGTGGGGTACCTCGTCTTCTATGTCGCTGCACTCGCGAAACTGGAATCCGTGCAGAGCATGAGTGACTTCTTGTTCCCCTCCGCAGGCCGGACGATACCTGTCATCGTGCTGGTGAGTGCCACCATAGGAATTGCCATTCGCCTGTACTTGCTGTCTGCGCTCACGTTCCGTCACCCCGAACTCGGAAACAAGTTCCGCAAGCTGTTCTTTTTCTTGTTGCCGCTGGATCAGCTGTGGGCCCTCGCCCCCTTCATGCTGGTCAACCAGATCGGCCTGGGATTGGTGTTTGCCGCCATGGCCGCTTTGCTTTACTTGCCTTTCTCCCAGCGCACTCTCGTTCGAATGGCGTATCCATCTCCGTCGCCAGGGACCGCCACGAACAACGGAGGCACGATTTCATGAAACTCGGTGTCATCCTGCTGCAGTTTGTGGCGTTGATTCTTCCACCGGGAGGACGGGCGCAGACCCTTCCTGCGCGTTCCCAGGATTCAGATCCAGTGAGCATTGCTATCGATCACTATCGCAACCTCGAATATGATGCTGCCAAGCAACAGTTGCGGGGCTGGCTCGACACTCACCCGACTGACCTCCGCGCGTCGAATTATCTTGCGACCGCAACCCTGTATAACGAGATGTTTGACCGAGGTGTACTGGAGTCCAGTGTCTACGGTGAGGGTGGCGACATCTTCAAGGCTAGTAAGGTGGCTGTTACTCCTGCTTTTCAGCAGGAGCTCTTGTCCATCCTGGACAAGTCACAACAACTAGCCGAAGAGCGCCTCAAGAGTAATCCAAACGACAAGGATGCCATGTACTGGGCGGGCGTCAGCCATGGCACTCGCGCGACCTATCACTTCGCTCTGCGCAAGGAATACATGCCAGCACTACATGAGGCCTCGGCTGCTTTCAAGTATCACAGTGCTTTGCTAAAGACCGACCCCGACTATGTGGATGCGTACCTGGTGGTTGGCATGAACAACTACGTCGTGGGCAGCCTTCCCTGGTATGTGAAGGTCCTGGCAAGTCTCACAGGGCGGCATGGGGATCGTGAAGAAGGGATTCGGCAAGTGAAAAGCGTCACTGAGAGAGGCAATTTCGCGCGTGAAGACGCGAAGGTGATGCTTGCGGTCCTTGACCAGCGCGAAAAAATGTATGCCCAGGCGCTCGCGCTATACCAAGACATGGCGCGTTCCCATCCCCGCAACTACCTTCTTCGGTACGAAGGGGCAAATCTCTTTGGGGCTTTGAATGACTGGCATTCAGCCGCTCTGGCGTATGACGCCATCGTCGCCAGGCAGCGAGCTGGGGACTCCGGTTATGAGAAGGTTCCAATCGCCAAGGTTCTTTATCAATCAGGGCAAGCCTACGAACATCTCCAGCAATACGAGTCCGCGCTCGACCGGTACTCCGAGGCTGGAGCTCTGCCAGGAACCGACCGATACATCTACGCTTCGGAACTGGCCGCTGCGAATCTGTACACGCGCCTGCAGCAGCCGGGAGCAGCACGCTCCCACTATCAGCGGGTAGCAGACGCCATGCCCGGCACAGAAGAGGGCAAAACCGCGCGCAGTGCGCTCAAGAAGCTCGACAGCGACTAGGACGATCTTGGGAGGTGGCGCGACATACAACCCAGAACCGCAGGTGTCAATGGCTGGTATGCGTCTTGTCCGATACCGACGATCGGAGGCACTTGGCTGTGTTACGAGCCATACCGTGGAGGTGGCCAAAGATCCCCCGAGATACGGCTTAGTGGGGCAGAACCTACACCTCGTGCCTTATCGTTCACACGCTAGGCGAACTCAAGAGGTCCTGTGGGGCTCCCGCCGCCGAAGCACGGTGCCGGGACGGCCCGCAGCAGGTGTCCGGTGCTGACAGCTAACCCCGTCGAGGCTGTAAGTGTCAGAGCAAACGCACGGTTGACAGATTGAATCCGCAGCCAGCGTGACTTCGTCACCTCACCAGACAGTTCTCGGCGGAACCCTGATTTCGCCGATTATCCCAATCTCGTCGTTGGTAAATCCAGCTTTGGCTCCAAAGCTCCAAAACCTAATGAATTGGGGGTATCATCCACTCTGCTGATGTCGGGGTTTGCCTGATCCAATCTCCTGTGGTGATTCGATGAGATTGCGGCCGCTTGTATTGTCAATCTTGGGTTTTCTGACGATCTGTCCTCCAAGTGAACTGATCGCTCAGACCACGACGTCTGGCGCGCTCGCGGGCGTCGTCACCGATGAGAGCAATGCGGTGATTGCCGGCGCGGATGTTGAGATCAGGGACAACGCCAAGGGAACAACTCAATCCACAAGAACCGATCGGGAGGGGGTGTACCGATTTTTCTTTCTGCCGCCCGGAACATATACGTTGACTGCGACGCATGCCGGGTTTCGGGAACGGAGGCGGACCGTGGACGTTCTGCTTGGGCCTGCGGTTTCGGTGAATGTGTCCCTCGCAATTGCGACACCGTCCACCGAGATCACCGTCGCTGACAAAGTGCCATTGATTCGGGCAGATAGCGGCGATTTTTCGACTACCATCAGTCGGCAACAGATTTCGGATCTGCCGAATTCCGGAAACGATCTGACCTACATCGCGCAAACCATCCCGGGTGTCGTCATGAACACCGACGGAGGCGGTGGCAACTTCTCCAGTTTAGGCATGCCTGGCACGTCGAATCTCTTCACACTGAATGGTATGAACGACAACGACATGGGCCTTAATCTGAGTCAGACGGGTCCCTTGGGGCTGATGCTTGGCCAGAACCAAATCCGGGAAGCGACGGTGGTAACGAATGGCTATTCCGGGCAATTCGGTACTCTTGCCGGTACGAATGTGAATTACATCACGAAATCAGGGACTAATGGTTTCCACGGAAATGCCGAGTACTTCTGGAATGGCCGCGTGCTGAACGCGAATGACTGGATCAACAAGGCCTTTGACGAGCCGCGTCCCTTCGCCATTGCGAACCAATGGGCGGGGTCGGTGGGCGGTCCACTCCGCAAAGACAAGCTTTTCTTCTTCTTCAACAGCGAAGGTTTGCGTCTGACACTCCCTTTGATTTTCCCCACCGTTGTGCCCAGCACCGAGTTTGAAGACGCGACGATGGCCAATATTGACAAGAAATTTGGGCCGACTTCAGCCTCTCATGATTTCTACCAACGAATCTTCGATCTGTATACCGCGGCCATAGGAACAAATGCAGTTCAGCCCGGAAGTTTTCTTGGGGAGGACAGGACAGGCTGCGATTCTTCCTTCAACCTAGGTGGACTGCCTTGCGCAGTGAACTTCGTAAAGACCGGAACTCAGCCTATATACGAGTCACTGATCTCCGCGCGGATTGACTGGAACGCCGCGAGCAAGGATCGCGTTTTTCTTTTGGTGCAATATGACAACGGCATAAATCGTGTGATCATTGGGGGAACCTCCGTGAAAACAAGGGTCCACCCTATGCCGGAGTCCAAAACGAATCTGAGCAATACTGAACAGCTCGCGAAATAGTTGGGCATGAGCTTGAAGATTTCACCTTCTCGGCGTCGCGCTCAAACCGAGCGGGTTTTCATTTTGTATTAAATTTCAGAATTGAAACGATCAATCTTGAGCCACGGGGTTGCGGACCACCCTACTACCTGCCTCAGCGTCCGCATACCGTGCTAGGTTGGGGGAGGGGCCGGGCCCGACCGTCATTTGCCCCGGCTCGCCTCGTGGGGGAAGGCTCCTCACAAAGCTAACGGTCGAACGCGCATGGTACGTCTCAAGAAGACAGTCCGACTGTTCAAAATTGCTCACTTTTCGCAATTTGTCCGCCCGAAAGGCTTGTCCAGCGCGGGTTACAAGCCTTTGGGCCGTTACGCCGAAGCGATGGTAAATCGCAATCCTGGGCCGCTTCCTGCATGGAGTGACCTTTCTTCGCAGGGGCCATCCAAGAAGCACCCGTCGCTGTTCCGAAGAGGACGCGACGCCCGCGGTCAGCGCGCGCCAGAACGTGGCCCGTTCAGCGATTGTCCGCGACAACTATCTGTCTATTGAGTATGCCTGCCGCCTCCGCAAGTGTTAAATCATCGGGTACTCGCTGGAAGTCACTGTGTTTCTCGGTCTCGTGCGCGTCGATTGTCTTGAAGAGCAGAGCTTTCCCTTTCATGTCTACACTCAGGATAGTCATTTCCCAGTGACCGGGTGCAATTTCTGCCTGCCTAACGTGGAACTGGCCCCCCTTGTCCAGGTGTCCTAACAGTCCGCCTCCGAATTTCACATCCTCCATGAGATGGCCATTAATCTCTGCCAGTCTCTCTTGTTTGGTATCGACCGTCATTTCGCCTTCCATGCAGTGGAAAACGCGGGCTTCAAGGGAAGACGGCTGAAAATTCGGGTTTGGTCTGAAGGTCAGTGTTACGAGGTTTTCCTGGCGCCCCACGTAGGCGAACACAAATTCATCAGGCAAAACTCTGAACAAGCGCGCCCCTTGTTCTGCCTTCTTGTTGCTCGCTTGCTGTAATTTCCGCTGCTCCTCTGGATGGCTTACAAGCCTCTGCATACGCTGGCTCTCTCTCTGCTGCTGTTCGCCGTCAAGAGGCCGGCTATCAATGGAGAGGAGTCGCGTGAGAGAACCATTGTTTGTCTCCAGGATTTCCTGGACCTGTTTTCTCCCCGATTCCTCCTTTTCAAGACGGTACAGCCAGTGGCCGTGATCATCAGCTTGGGATTTCAGTTCGTTGGCGACCACACGCCGTACTAGTTCGTTAGCGGACATCCCGAGTTTCTGTGAATCCGACTGGGGAAGGGCGTTCAATCCGAAGAGAATGATCGTCACCAGGACGGTTGCAGGGCGGTGCACTGGTCTGACTGCAAATGACGACGCGAGTGCACAGTGCGATTTGAACTGGCTATGCATCTCGTCATTCCTCCACTCAGACGGACGTGAACGACCCGAAGGTTGTGTCCCAGCGGCGGCATCCTCGCAATTCCGATGATCGAACGAAACGCATCGAAAAAGCTGGTCAAAATCGCGCACTCTCCCTTGCGGTTTTGACAGGCACGGTTACTTCTGACATCGAATCTTCTAATCGCGAGTCCGGGTTGATGGAGAGTCTGCAGGAACTGAGCTTAGCGTAGATGGTAGGTCTCAGCGTTCCACTTGCCGCGCCTTCAGCGACTTCGCGGGGTTGAACATCACATCCGGCGCATTCATACAGCACGAACTCCGCCTGAGCATCGAGCATCAAATGCAGGTCGCACGAGGCGTGGAACCGCAGCCAGATGCAGTGGATCAGGCTACCAGCGGGTCGGAGAAAGAATCAGTGCTCCAACGGATCAGGAAAGAGCAGCAGTTGGTTCGGGCAGTCGGATCGGCGCTTGGCCGCATTGGAGACGGCAGTTCAGGGCAGTGCCTGTCCTGCGGTAACGAAATCGCCGGAGAACGACTCGGAGCCCGTACCGTGGGCACCGTATTGCATTCAGTGCCAAGAAGACTTCGAGCGATGAGTTAATGCCTCTCGCCATTTGACGCGCGAGGCTAACGGTCGTTGCTCTAGAAATGAAGACTGGCCCGCCCCCCTTTTGTTCCGCGCCCGTTAACGCGAGTCGCGAGAGCTACCCACCACACGCGCCTTTGCCTTTTCCTGCCCCACCACTATGTAGGTATCACCCGAGATATGAGCGGGCACCCATAAATGGTTTACGTAGTGGGTTTGCACGGCCTTCACTGCTTCGCGGGCGTCTGCCAAACTGAGTTTGGTAGCCTCTGCCTGCGTATAAACCAAACTCAACGCCCACGGCTTTAGGGAAACGTCTTCGATTTTGATCCACACGGCCACGTGGCGATTATCCGCAACGTCCCGCACTAACGGTGAAATGCGGGGCGCTCACTTCGAACAGTCCCTGTATTTTGCCTGGAATTCTAACGCGGCGGTTTGAAGGGGTGCAAGGGCGTGAATAAAAACCCTTGGCGAGAACCCAACCGTGGGCAAATACGCTATGTGCTCGGCAGAAGCCTCCAAAGGGGAGCCAACGCGGCCGGCAACGGATTAAATGGGCTTCCTAGAAATCGTAGAGTGCCCGTCCCCGCCCCGCAGCTTTGTCTCCACTAGCACTGCCAATACTGTTGCAGTAGCGCGAACATTTCCGGCGATGGATATGAGTGCTTCTGACTTTTTTATCTTCTGCCATTTCTCAATCCTTGCGCTTGGCCCCACCCGGGCCTGGGTTGCTTCGGTCACTCTCGCTCGTTCCGGTCGCGTTGCTGCTTCGATGACGCGTTTTCGCTATTCGCCTTCGCCCACCTGGCCTGGGCTGCCTTCCGGGCTGATTCCTTGCGCTGCTCAGAAGCTAGCTTCTTTCAGGAGCGGTTGGCGCAGCTATATAAACAAGCTGCCGTCGAGCAAGACAGCCACAAACTAATGGCGCTGGTTAATTTCTGAAATAACCGAACTGCTGGACGCCAAGCGACGAAGACAAACGCAACCGCAAGCGCCCGTCCCCGCGAAATGAAGCCAATATGACCGCCTTACTCGCCGTTCTGCTGATTCTTGCAGTTTTTTGCGCCGGCCGTCTATTCATTGAGCGCCTAAACAAGAAAGACTGGAACCGGAAAGAGATTCCTTTGACGCCGTTTTTTCAACGCCCACGCCCGTTTTCGCGCCTTGACGGAGTGCTGCCTCGTTCTAGAGAGAAACTCAGAATCTGAGGATCGGACCAAATGTGATGCGCAGGTTGTTGTGCGCACCATTGTTGAAGTAAATCTCGTCGCCCAGTTCAAGCCGCAACCCCACCGGACCGAGACTCGCCTCGACCCCACCTCCCGGATAGATTGCCACGTTTAAGCTGGAGGTACGAATTCCGAGGATTGTGCTCACAACATTGCCTAACGGGAGTAGGCTTGGGCTGAGTCGGAAATCAGTAAATCCACCTTTCAGAGTAGCGAATGGACGGAAACCACCCTTTGCAGGCTGGAGCGTAGGCCCGAACAAACCATGAGTGACTCCAACCGACGTGCGTTCAATCGCGGTAATGTTGCCGTTCGCAACATTACGGTAAGCCTCGTCGAAGTTGATCCCGTAGTCGTAAGCCAGTTCCCCTTCCATCATCAGATTGCGATGGATGCGGTAGCCGAACCGTCCGCCTACTCCGAAATTGTTGGTGTTGGTCTGCGAAATGCTCAGGTAGTCGAGAAATATGCCAGCTTCGACGCGCTTCTGTGCAAATAACGAAGAAGACTTTACGCACGACAGAAGGGCGACAACAATGAGAGCGAACTTGCGCATGCAGAAGAGCCTCCGGACTCTAAGCGGAAGCTAGGATGCGAGTAGCGTATCCCACAGTTGGCACGTTCGTTTCGCTTTACCGAAGTGGTCTAATGCCCTTGGTCTGTGGAAGACGACCCCTGTGAAGCTAGGTGTAGTGTGTTGAAATATTCGAACATGTTTTAGCATCCGTCACCGGACATCCCAAAGCGAGAACCTAAAGGACTTTGGTCTTTTCCTCGATTCGTTAGCAAGTTGTGTGCTCTGCACGATTAGCGGAAAAGTGCCCCGTCCTAGCCGGTAGCGCAAGCGGCGTTGAGCTGCCTGATACAAAACTTGGGTAAGTGAGCAATTCTGAGCAGACCTCTCGAGTTACAACGCAAATAATCCCCGTTGATTACGCGAGACGCTCATGCCTCAGATGAGCTCCTCGAACGTTCCTTTCCACTCTTGCCGCGACTTCACGGCGCTCTTGCAAGTGTGGCCCTAGATACCTGGTGTGTTCCTCCGCTCGAACTCACCGAGGTCTTGTGAAGGGAATCGTATGTCAATCCTGCAGGTCTCCAAGGGCTCAGTCGCCCTTATGGCAGCGGTTATTCTCATTGGCTGCGGCGATGCTTCCAAACCTCCGGCTCCGCTAGCTTCCGGTGCTCCAACGGTATCGATGGTGGTGCCCCAAACCAACGGAGTGGGTACCAACCGCGCAGGTTGCGGTGGTCTTCAGCAAGCCCATGGATCCGGCAAGCATCAACAGCAGCAGCTTTATGGTTGCTGGCGTGAGTGGCACAGTCACTTACGACGCCACGAACAAGATTGCGGCCTTCAAATCTCTCTGCGGACTTCGCCACCAATACTACGTACAACGCGAGTATTACCGTCGCGGCCAGGGACATAAGCGGAACTCCACTTGCCGCGCCCTTCGACTTCTCCTTTACCACCCGCGCAACCACAGACACTTCTCCCCCGGACATTGTCGCCATCAATGTTGCGGCGGGCGCCACTTGCGTGCCGCTGGACCAGAAGATCATGGTCACTTTTGATGAGCAAATGGACTCGCTCACCATCAATCCCAGCACATTTTTCATTGAAGGTGTGGCTGGCACCGTGACCTATGACGTGGTCAGCGAGATGGCCACTTTCACGCCCTCGGCGAACCTGGCGGCGAATACCACGTTCACCATTCACGGTGACCACCGGGGCCAAAGACATGGGCGGAGTGCCCATAGCTGCGCCCTTTCATCTGACTTTTACAACGGGTCCATGCCAGACAGGTGGAGTACCGCCGGTGCCTCTTTGTCCGCTCATAGGAGACTTCTCGGTTCTGGCTGGATCCACCGTCACCAACACCGGTTCTACCGTAGTCTCCGGAGATGTGGGAGTCAGTCCGGGCACGGCCGTAACTGGATTTCCGCCGGGACTGGCGGGCGGGGCGATCCATAGTGCGGACGGCGCCGCGGCTCAGGCCCAGATCGCCTTGACTGCTGGTTATATCGATGCGGCCGGACGAGCGGGCGGCACTGCGGTGGCCGGAGATTTAGTCGGGCAGACCCTCACCGCTGGCGTCTATACATCGACGTCGTCGCTGGCGATATCCGGTGACGTCACTCTCGATGCTCAGGGCAATCCGGATGCCGTGTTCATTTTCCAGATCTCGTCTACGCTCACGACGGGAAGCGGCAGCCATGTGGTCCTGGCCAACGGTGCCAAGGCCTGCAACGTTTTCTGGCAGGTCGGCAGCTCAGCGACTCTGGGAACGAACTCTGTATTCAAGGGAAACATCCTGGCGCTGACCTCAATCACAATAACCACCGGCGTGAATCTGGAAGGCAGGGCGCTGGCGCGGAATGGCGCGGTCACGTTGGACGCCGATGTCATCACCGGCTGTACCTGTCCGTGAGTCGTTGGCAAACACAAAGTGCAAATGGGCCGGTGCGTTGATTGCATCGGCCCTAGTTTTTCCTGAATGATCGGCGCAACGGCCATGTGCACCAGCTGGGTCCTGAGCGTAACCGGTGAAATCGCCTGAGTTCGTCAACAACCGATTCCCAACTCAGAAATGGCCACGCGGGAAACGTTTGACTTTCGACATCAACGGTGAAATCATTATTTTCGTCGAGCGGCTCGCCGTTTTCCCGCAAGCCCCGGCGTTGTTCTCGCCATCATTCCGCATTCATACATCCTTCATCCGTATCGTTAGGAAAAGTGTCTTTCGCAACTCTGGAGGGGGTTCAAATCGTGCCACCAGTGGTCGATTGGCAATAAATTTCGGAATTAGAAAATTCGCGGACACGACATGCAGGAAGAGAATGGTCAGAGTGATGACAATATATGGTCCTGGTGTGTTGAACTGAAGGAGGGCCGCTGCAAGAGGAAGCGCAAGTGAAAAGATGAGTCCGAGGAAGGGCAGCAGATTCAAGAGCCCGCTGGCGATTCCGAGAGGTATGGCGCCTTTTATGCCAATACTCCACAACACGAGGGTTGTCGCCACGGCCATCACGGAGCCAACGATAAGGTTGCCGGCGACAAAGCCGCGAATCATCTGGTTCAGGTTTGTGATGAATCGAGCCGCGTCTTTCCCCGAACCGAAGAGGCCATCCATTCGGATAGCCATTTGGTCGTTGGTGCAGAGCATAAAAAACGTTAGAAATGGAACCACGCCGGCAATAATCAGCACTCCCCACACAGATCCCACACCTCGCACCAGATAATCAGGCCAGTTTGGCGATTCCTGCAACCGAACCTCGGGCACCTTCTTGGTGGGATGCGCCTCGTTCGTCAGGCTTCCGGCACTTTGCTGGAAATCTTGGATCTTCCGGCTAATTGGCTCAATGGTTTGCTGAACCTTCGAGGCGTACACTGGAAGTTCTTCCGCAAAGCTCATCGCTCTTCCATAAAACAGGTAACCGAGCAGCCCGATTAGACCCACCCCGGCGAGGACAATGGCGGCCGCGGCAAGACTGCGCGGCAAATGTAATTTCTCCAGTGTGACTACCACGGGGTCGAACAGGATGGCGAGAAATCCCGCCAGGACAACCGTAATGCAAATCGAGCTCGCGTAGTAGCCGAACGACGTAAACAAGCCCGCGACCACTACAAACAGCAGAATCGCGATTCTGCTAAGAAGATTATCGGATTCTGAGGTCGGAGGCGGCAGGACCATTTCCACCGCGCGTAACTGAATTTCCTCGGCAACCGCCTTATTCGTAACCTGATCAGACATATGTTTTCGGCGCTCAAAATGGACGTTGATTGCAGGCGGGAGAAGCGAAGCGGGTTCGTGCGCCGAAATGGTCGGTTCCTGGGCTCCTGCCGTATCCGACGTGTTCGTCCTTTATAGTTTCAGCAGTCTGTCAAAAAAGGAACGATAACGCTGTAGGGCAACCCGCAGGTCCTCAGTGGACACGTTGTCACCGCTGTCCCACTGCTTTTCCAAGCCAGACCGCTCGTTGGCGAAACCTTCCGTGAGTCGCTGCATCACCGCAGCTACCAGCTTATCTGCGCCTTCGACCGTCCCGCGCGGTTCGTCCACGAAACCGGTCTGTAGCTTGCTCCACTGCGATCGGAAATCTCCCATCTCCGATTCAGAAAACAAGGGCATGGGCTCTGAGACTGCAGCCGCTCTGGTCAGAGTTTCCGGCTCTTGGCCCTTCACTAGCTTTGGTCCCTCGGGCTGCTTAGGCGGAGTGCCGTAGCTTGCCAACGCGGCCGCCGGAAGTTCTTCCTCTGTTCTTTTTAGTTCAGCCATTACGCCACCTCTTTCCTTTCAACCATGATTGGTACCTGCACCAGCTCCTCAAACAAAGAGCGGTAATGAATCATCGCCGTTCTCAGATCTTCCGTACTGGCTCCATTTTTCCCAACCCGCAGCGCAATCTCATGCGCAGACCGGTAGTTCTCCACCACTCGGGGATGATCGACGGAAATGTCGGCGGCACGTTGATCGAAATCGGATACGGGGTAGCCACGAGATTTCATTAGAGAGGACACCAGGTCATCGGCTTCGGCGACCGCTCCCTTCGGGGAATCGACAAACCTCGACTGTACGGATTCCCACTGCTTCGAAAAACGTTCGCGTTCCAACGGGTCAAGATCGCGAATGTTGAGCTTTTCAACTCGTTCCTGGCGATCTGCTAATTTCGCTTCTGCTTTTCGCTCTGACCCATGCTTCTGCACCGCTCGCTCGTATTCGGGCCCAAACTTTTGCCGTAGGTCTGCAGTCGTACTCCTGCGTTTTCGCACGAACAGCCAAGCAACCACTGCGATGATCAGAATCACCACGGCGGCGAGCACAATAAACTTCGGATCTAGCAGATTTAGATTCATCGAAACCCTCCCCTTGTATCAAATGCCCACAAAACCACGCTGGCTTACGAAAGGTCCTCTACCGTCAGAATCTTGTGAATCTCCAGTATCGAACTCTGTGTTTCGTAAAGCTGGTCAGAATTGATCGTGTTGTAAATCCGTGCTGAGGCATCTAGCCAGAGAATGTTCGAGAGGAGGACAGAGAAACAATCAGAATGGTTCTTATGCCACAGTTGGTGGATCGCTCAAAGCAAATGTCTGAAGCTCGCTGAAGTTGGTCTGAGCAGAGATTTCTGTAATCGTTGTTTACGCTGGCTCCTTTGGGGCAGAGCCGAAGTAGACCTCAACTTCTCTTATCTTGTTTCCTTCGATCGTGAAGAATTCCGTGTTCCGGGAGCTGCCGCCATTCTTGGTTTTGCAGTCGTAGAGGATGAAGGCTTCGTTGCCTTTTTCAAACAGCTTCCAATGTCGTAGGTTGGGGATTTCTCGCTATAGGGCCAGCATCGTTTGAAATAGGTTTCACGGTCAACGCGATAGTCGTATGGGCTGGCAAATACGAAGTCGCCGGTCAATAGAGATTCGACGGCCTTGCGATCTTTGTTTTCATAGGCGGAAAAGTATTTGCGGATGACGTCCGAGTTGGACATCTCGTCTCTCCAATTCTCGAAAATCACGGATGTAAACGACAGTGATCGGACCGCTTAGATCTTCTTGAGCGACGGTCGGTGGAGTCTTGTGCGTCCGTCGTCATCCCACTTGACGATCGCGTCCTCTTCGTTCGCTCGCTCAACTGTGCCGAGTTCTCCCGTCGGCTTTCCGAAGTTGCCCAAACCCTCGACCCGATCTCCGGGACTCAACGCCTGGTCGGTGGCAGAGGGCTCGGAGAGCGGTGGCCTCTTGGCACGGTCTGAGTCAGGGATCGCCCCAGCGTGTGACAGCGGTGGTTGAGGAGCTTTACGCAGTCTGGGTATCAGCTTATTGGCACCATGGGTCATAGTGTTTTCTTTTCCCCGAGGCCGACACGATCGCGCTTCGCCACGACTCTTCATCGGCTCGCTAAATACAGCATAGGCCTGGAAAGAATGGCACGGCCGGTCCAAACTGCACAGTTCTGATAATTAATTCTGCTATTGGCGCGCCGCACCGATCGAATCGCTCAAAGTGGTCCAATGTGACCAGACATCCCTTCTTGGCCACTTCTATGATGTTGTGTAGTGAAGAAGTGAAACGACCGTTACAAAGGCCGTCAGCTTCCTTCTCACAAATGAGGTACAACATGTCAACCATATTGATTTTCTGCTCGGTGGCGGGGGCTGGGGATACTCTCGTTGGCGCGGCTAACCCGATCGCGGGATGAACGCGTCACCATGCTGTTTGATCCTAATCTTGCAGCATGTATGAGGGGGTTCGACTCCGGCAGACCCCGAACCCTCTTTCAGGTTCCCTGAGCTAAGTCAGCTTACCTGAAGTCTTGTTCTCTCCTTAGATTCCAGGAAAGCTGCGTGCCCCCATGCATCCGAGTGCGATCCTGCACGAAGTTCAGCAACTCTACAAGGTGAGTGACCGTCTGGACGCCCTGGCGGAGCAACATCCTGTCGTTTCAGAAGCACTCATGACCATCTCGGGAAGCGTTCGAAACACGGCAACCTTGTTGGAGGTGCTGGTTGCGACAAAAATGGCGCCGCTTTCTGGATTGGATCTAGCAGATGCATGAATGGCCATCGCCGTTCCGGGAGTAGTGCTTTGGGATTGAGGTGCGGGGATCTAGTCGTGAAGGACTATACTTAGAAGCGAGCTGTGAACTTGCAATCCGCTTGCGGCGTCATAGTCGATGAAGCCTAACTTTCTGAACCGGTTCATGAAGAAACTGACGCGTGACCGGGTTGTGCCCACCATCTCAGCGAGCGTTTCCTGACTGATCTTGGGGATGACAGACTCGGGCACGCCGTCCTTACCGAAGTGAGCCAGCAACAGCAGAATCCGAGCGAGTCTCTTTTCGCTGGAATTGAAGAGTTGGTCAACCAAATCCTCTTCGTATCGGATGTTTCGCGCCAGCAGATACGCAACGAACAGATCGGACAACGTATGTTCTCGGTGGAGCGCTAGCATCATTGCCTTCTTGTCAATTTGCAGAAGTTCGCAGTCCGTCATCGCGGTTGCAGACCCCATGCGTAACGGCTGTCCTGCCAGGGCACCTTCTCCGAAAAACTCTCCCTCGTTCAATATGCCCAGGGTTGCTTCCTTGCCACTTTCGGATACGACCGTGAGTCTCACCTTGCCTTCCTGAATGTAGAAGACTGCGTCAGCTGCATCTCCCTGTGTGAAGATTGTTTGCTTTCTGGGAAAGGTGACGACTTTCCGACCCTCGCCAATCGTGGCAAGGAATTTCCTTGGGTCGAAATCGCGTTTTTTCTTAGCCGGCACAGCTGATGCTCTCAATGATTCTCCTGGCGTCGAGCTACACTCCCCAATATTTTGCCAGAATTGAGATCACAAAAAGTGTTCAGTTTTGCACAGAATTGGGGAGAATCGCCGCCGGAGTCGAGTAAAAACTGCTGCCCGGCTAACAGGTTGAAAATGAGCAATATTGAGCATCCTAGTAGCGGTGAGACGTTGCAATCTTTGGGGATGAAAACCAGAGAACTCACCGCGAAACAGATATTATCCGTGCCTTGTCCTACTTGTGGTGCAGCGACGGGGCATGCGTGTGAACTCCACACCGGTGCCCTGCGCACCGAGCCACATCGGGATCGAAAGCTGTCCTCTGCCGAGGCTGTGGAAATGAAGGCCCCCAAACGACGACAACCCGCGAGGCCATTGCCGAAGACGCGGATAAACATCCTCAGGTCAAGCGAGCAATTTTGACCGGACCTCCGAAGGCACTGAATGAAAGAATTTGCGAACTCTGAAGGAAGCGTTCGTGTCGTCCAACCGCTGCGAGGAGGACCCATGTGGATTCTTTCAAAGAATTTGAAAAAATCAGGGCTGTCCCACGCTCAACTTGAATCATTGGTCTCACAACGCACAATAGCATTGCAGAACCTTTCCCAGCGCCTCCTCAAGGTGCAGGACGAGGAGAGACGGAGAGTAGCCCGCGACTTGCACGACAGTACCGGTCAAACACTGGCCGCACTGAAAATGGGCATAGCGGTCCTCGAGGAAAGACTAAAACAAAACCAATGTACGTCCGACGTGTTGTCCGAGATTGCTGCATTGGCCGATCAGGCGATCCAGGAAATTCGCACCACCTCATACCTGCTGCACCCTCCGTTGTTGGACGAGGCAGGTTTCAATTCCGCTGCACAGTGGTACGTCGACGGCTTCGGGAAGCGAAGCGGGATTAAGGTAAGGCTGGATCTCGCGACCAAACGTGAACGATTGCCTATCACGATCGAGACCGCTCTCTTCCGTGTGCTACAGGAGAGCCTGACGAATGTGCATCGCCACTCTGGAGCTTTGGAGGTCAGCATCCGTTTTCAGTACCAAGCCGAAACGGTGCTGCTTGAGATACGAGATTGCGGACGCGGCATACCGATGGAGCGATTGACTCGACTTCGTGAAGCGAGCTCGGAAACGGGCGTGGGTCTGGCCGGAATGCGCGAGCGCTTGACCGAACTGAACGGCAAGCTTGAAATAGAATCGGATGCTCATGGAACGAGCTTGCGAGCCATAGTTCCGCTTCCTGTCGTAGCTCCATCTGTTCTCCATGAAGATTCCACACAGGTTGCTTTCGACGGCGAGACAATGGCTGATGCACTCTTGATGGTGAGCACAACAGGATTGGCCTCCAGCTCAGGGCAGGCTGCGTCAGGATTCTGATACGCCTTTTGTCCAAGCGATGGTGAGCAGCTGGACTTATTTTGTGCATCATCCGGCAACCAACTTTGATCGAGACTTTCATTGAGCCCCCGATGATCGGCTAGGAGAGCCAAGACTCGGGGGAGGTAGTTATGACTTCTCAAATAGTGAAACTAGAGGTGAGCGCCAGCATACCGATTGAGTGCGAATTCTGGTCGGAAGACGCCTGATTACGTCAACTAGAATTTGGAAGTAGCGGTGGCTGCGTTTGCTTTTGGTTTTGAGAGCGTGACTACTCGGAGCACGAAGGTCAGGCTTGTCTTGTCAACTCTACCTGTAACCTCCCAACATCCCTCGGTCGGGAAGATCACTGTGCTCGGCTGAAATCCTGTGTCTCCGTAGTCAGTAATATGAGCACCCAGGGGCGCTGCTGGTCCGTCTAGCTTTTTCCCCGTGATGGTCAGTTTGCCTCGCAGTCCTCGTGCTCGATACCAGCCGTACTTCTGACCTAGCGAACCGTCAGGCGATACCACCTCGGGTTGGAACACCATAGTGCCGTCCGACGGGAGACCAGCAACATAAAGGTCGCCTTCCCAATGCGCACCCGAGCTAGCGAAATCGCGTAATGGGCTCTTGCGTGGCACCGTTACAGCGCACGACGATGGAGCGGCCTCATTACGTGCGGCGCTACCCTGTGAGGTCTGTGCGGTCGTGCCGATGATCGGCAAATTTAGTAACGCTAGACAAACCGATGGTAGGAGGAATCTTTGGTTCATCAACTACCTCCTGCATTCCGTTCCAGCATACTCTTAAGAGCCTCTAACAAAACCCCGCACCAACAGAAAAGCCGCAACGCGGGCGGCTGAGCCTACCGAAGCAATTTTTTTCGCACCGCACCCACTATACCCAGTAATCCGGTGCCGAGTAGAAGCAGACTGGACGGCTCGGGCACCGTGATCCTATCCCCCGTCACGCTATACATCGGCTGCTCTGTAGAAACAAAAGTGGAGGCTGGGGGAAACGAATCGGCGGGGAAAAGAGTCGTATTCGCTTCGAAGGCGACGCCAAGCGTTACGGAGGGTGCCGTCGCGTACACGGGATTCGTTGGGACCTGCCAAAGGAGAGGACTTCCACCAAATTGGTAGTCGAAAAACGGAGCAGAAAGCACCAGGTAGTATGTACCAGGCGTCAGAGTCAAGCCAGAAAACAGCACGGTTGGTGGGATCGGTGCGCCGCCCCCGCTGTCAAATAATGGTGCTGTGAAATCCACCGGCGCAGCAACCTCGGAGGCAGGAGTGGTCCCAGGCCCGATCGCGCTCATCAGGTAAGCAGTACCACTCTGAAAACTGGTATGGCTGCCCAGCAAGGCGTCAATGGTGACACTCGAAAAACTAGCACTTTGCGTCCACGACGTCGCAACCACATTACTGAGGCACCTAAGTCCATGCAAGACTGTCGTACAACGGTAAACAGATCGCAAAACGGATCGCACGCGTGGGGTATTGCTAGCGAATCCAGCCAAGAAAGTTCATCGAAATCCATGATTTTGGCGGTGACCATCAAGTGGAGCACCATGATCGAGGAGTCATGACATGAACGAAAAGCTCGGGGGTATGAGTCAAATTGTGAGGAAGTTCGTCGAGCAACAGATAGATGCCGCACTGACTCGAAACGGCCTTAGCTATATGTCCCCGGTGAGGGGTGAGCTTGAGGCGGAAATAGCGCTACTTGGAGATCGAGACCCTGTTGTTCGAATATGCGACAGCAACGGTCGAATCGTCACGCTCGATACGCGCATCAACAGGTGCCAATTTTTGCCGCAGAATTGACACCTGTCGTTCAAGGGATGATCTGCCGCAAGTCCACATTGATACGACGCTGGCCGGTCTCCTCCGACCGGGCAAACTTCGCGCACACAGCAAGTAAGAACCGGGGTCGCGATGTTTCCTGTTGGCTGACGACACGGCCCCATCACGCAGTCTCTGGCGAAATAGCCAACGAGAATGCCTTTTGGCCGACATGCACTTACTATGGGGAGAGGCAAGATCCGATTGGAGAATCTGCCAGCGCTGATACAACTGACCTTTGTCTCTTTGCTCGCTGCTGTGGCATGGTTGCGGCCACTGCCACGCCCGCGGCAACTCATGGTCAGCAAGCTAGCTGTGATCGCCGTCGCCGTCTTTGTTCTCGCCCAGCTCGGCAGCCGCTGGCTCAGCCCGCTAGCCTCCTCAGTACTGCACGACTGGCTTCCTGCCCCGTTGCTGCTGGTTCCCTATTGGCAGATCGGGGGCTTTTTTACGAAGTCAGACCCGCAGATGGAAGGCCGGCTCAACGCATACGATCGCGCGTTCTTCCGGGCCCTCGGAATCCAACCGGCAAAGGTTTCGATCAGCCTTGCCGCCGGTGTTTACCTCGAGGTGGCCTACGTCATGGTGTATCCACTCATCCCGCTTGGCATTGTTACTCTGTACCTTACTGCTCTGCGCCACTTCGTGAACTACTACTGGATCGTAGTCTTAGGTGCTACCTACGCCTGTCTCGCGATCACTCCGTTCGTCCAAGCAATGCCGCCACGGGCGCTGAGCGACCACGAAAAATTCAGGATACCCACATCGAGAGTCGAAATGCTCAATCACTGGATTCTGCGCCGCGCTAGCATTCAAGCGATCACCTTCCCCAGCGCTCATGTCGCTTCTGCCTTGGCCGCAGCCCTGGTTCTGCTCCGCCTCGAACCCTGGATAGGTTTGATTTTTCTGGGCGCCGCACTCAGTATTGTCGTGGCTACAGTGGTTGGCGGGTACCACTACGCGGCCGACGTTCTCCTAGCCGTGATGGCTGCTATCCTAGTTTTTGCGGCAACTTTCTGGATGTTGAAACCAGGGTAGCGCAGCGGCGTGGGGTGGCTGGCCACAGCCGCTTCAGGGTGGTGAGTATGAGCATGGTGAGCGTTCGACGTAGATTCCACGCAGCCGCCTTCCATCTGCGTCAAGCTCAGGTTGTCGCCAAGGCCATGAAATCGCGCTCTCACCCGATTGTGGCGCATATCGTGCCGATCCGCCGATGTAACCTATCTTGCGCTTACTGCAACGAGTACGACGATTTCTCGAAACCGGTTGCAACCGGCGATATTTTGCGGCGCGTCGATCGCCTTGCAGAACTTGGGACTTCCGTCATTACCATAAGCGGTGGGGAACCCCTTTTGCACCCCGACTTGGATCGAATTATTCAGCGGATTCGCCTTCGCGGCAGCATCGCGACCCTGATTACCAATGGCTATCTGCTTACTCCCGCACGCATCAAACTCCTGAACCGCGCCGGACTCGAGCATCTTCAGATCAGCATTGACAATGTGGATCCCGATCAGATCTCCAAGAAGAGCCTGAAGGTGCTCGACAAGAAGCTCCAGTGGCTCGCCGAGTACGCGGAATTTCAGGTCAACATCAATTCGGTCGTTGGCACATCCGAGCGGCCGGAGGACGCCGCTCTGGTGGCGCGCCGTGCTCGTGAACTGGGGTTTGCGACTACGGTGGGCATCGTTCATGATCAGGAAGGCCAGCTTCAGCCTCTTGGGGCGCGTGAGCAGCAGGTTTACCAAGAGATCTTGCAGCTGGACGGCAAGTCCTTTTCGAGCTTCGCCTACTATAACCAATTCCAGAAAAACCTCCTGCTGGGGAAGGCCAATGACTGGCATTGCCGTGCCGGAAGCCGGTATCTTTATGTCTGCGAAGACGGGCTCGTGCACTACTGTTCCCAGCAGCGCGGCGCCCCGGGCATCCCTCTCGAGCAGTATGGCGCCGCAGACCTTGAGCGAGAGTTGCACACGGTGAAGCCCTGTGCCCCTCTTTGCACGGTGTCCTGCGTCCATCAGGTGTCGATGATCGACCAGTTCCGGGACTTTCCTCGGGAGTCGCTGAGTCGATTCTTTCCTGCACAACCCGATCAAGGCGCGCCCTGCGATCCGCCAGGCATAATCCGCATACTCGCGTGGATGTTTCTGCCGCTCAAAGAAAGCAGTGCTCGCAAAAAGCTGACGCAGTGTTTCACGCACGTCGCTTTGTGGTGTTTGAAGGCAAAGTGATGCCGCCTTGTCAAGGGAGATTTAATCGGAATACTCGTCTGATTGCGTTCTTAATTTGGAGGGGCGAATCGTGTTCTGCCATATAGGCTTTCCAACTGGTTCCGAAGATTCTGTTCTTCACAAAATTCAGGACAGTGGCGCCAAGATAGTAGTCGTCGATGTGAATCCGACAGATCCCCACCTCTGTGTTCACTCAATCGAACTCATCCGCGCCGTTACCAACTTAGTCTCCATCATTGCGGTTGTCGAAAGCTCCAATCACAAAGATTGGATTGCGGCTATGCAAGCGGGAGCCCATGCTGTTTCTCGCGCAAATAGCAGACGAGACTGGCGTGACGCTTTCCGCCAGATCTTGGGACCGCAACTCATAGAACATACGAAAGTCGGTGACATTCCAACATCTTGGAGATGTAGCGCTTGTAATGAACTATTCGAGCTTCCCGCGGACTTGGACCTCGCCATTGGACTTCGCGAAGCGATGAGGGCATGGGCGGAGCATCTAAACGCAAAACACGAAGAATAACCACTGGCATGAGTTGCTTCGACTGGATTGCGTAGGAACGAAGAGAGGCCTCATGTCGACTAATCGCAGGCAGTTTAAGTCCGGCAGTGCCGGAGAGGGAAGTGAGGCAGCCCGCGACGAAAGACGCGACGGCGATGGCCATTGTGCAGTAGTCTCTTGCTGGAATGGGAAGCGGCCAGAACTTCGTGGATGTCCAGGCTGCTGGAACGACAATAGCATGGCGATTCTGGGACAGCGAGCTAACTGGATGGCGTATTTTTCTTCTGCTATGCTCCTTTAGCTTCAGGACATCCTAAATAAGGACAAGGAATTGGGGAGAGAAGTTCGTCCCTCACGCTATAAAGGCAGGGCTTCCCATGGCGACCGATCGCAGAAAATTTCTCGCATTGATGGCACTCGGCGTTCCCGCTACGACTAGCGCCATGAGCCTAAACCGGCCCTCCACAATCCAAGAGAGTGAGAGCGAAGCGGAATGGTCTTGGGGCCGGCTAGATTTAGTTACCTGCGCAAAAGAACGTCTTTGGGATCTATTGATGGAAGGCAACGATGTTTCCATCAAAGTAATCCGTCACGCTCCAACCGACTGCCCACCGGGAAGGATACGATGGGCGATTGAGGTCCAGGAGCTGGACCAAAGCTCAAAGACGATCGTAAATAGGCATCCGACAGTCCTGTTGGTCTATGGGAAGAGTTTGGAGGCACTGTACCGCATTTGTCTTGAGCAGGCTGGCTGCAAGGTTGAATCGGCGTCAGACAACGATGCAGCGATGCGGCTGTATCGCGAACATGGTCCCTAAGACGTTGTCCTGACTGACCTCATCCATTTCAGGGAACTCTTGAAGCGTATTTTCAATTGAAGCCAAGCCCAAGTCAGCGACCCACATCGGAGCCCAGGCTAAAACCTCACCCCGCGCTGGCACGCCACGCACTGCTCTTTGTGTTGTGAGTAATCCACGCCGGCTTTCGCCAATTCGCTCCGAAGTCGATCCATTTCTTTTCGATGTTCCGGTGCTGGCGCTACACCCTTAAGAGACCTTGAGTACCGTCCCACTGCTTCTGTGGCCGCAGCTTCCTTCTCGTGTAGCTTCTTTCCGGTTTCACAGTCCATGATTTCACTCCATCAATCACAGGAGCAAATGCGGGTCGTCAGGCAGCGCGGTTCCAGGCTCCGGCTCTGGTGTAGCGCTCCGCAATGACGTGGCCTTGATCATCGACCAGAACAAGGGGCTTTTGTCCCCGGCCGGCGTCACCCTTTTCTTGTGCAGAGACTTCCGGGCTACGATCTGTTAGAAGAAGGCACGCTCGCTCCCGCGTGAGCGATGCTGTGAAGCGCCCGCTCTGCCTTCTCGCACAGCTCGCACGTGCAGCCTGTCGCCTGATGTTCTGCGTAGTAACCCTTTACCACGTCTTCCAGCCTGAAGGCGTATTCCGCAGTTTTCGTCAGCAATTTCAGCTTTTGATTTGGAATCATCACCAGCGCTTCATCGGCAGGCATGGGGAATTACCTCCTTATATTTCTCCATCCTGGAGGACAAGTGTACTCCGTTGAGCCTCAGTTTGTTGGGACTCTGGCGTAACTATCGAGTAACTCATTGACAGACCACCGTGCCGGGTACAAGCTGAGGAGACATGAATAGGTGGCCGCTTTGCGCGTTGCTACTCACCCTTGTGATTGTTGCCGGCGTTCTCTTGTCTCGTGCACCTGTGCAAGATGTCGCGAATACCGTCCCGGATTGTGATCTCCGCCTCTTAGAGGCGAGCCACCTTCTGGCGCCCTAGACTTCAAGAGTGTTCAAGTTTGACCAGTCATGCCATTGTGGCAGGTCGTACCATTCCGCATAAGTCTCTTTTGCGAGGGCAGATCTGGGTAGATGCGAGCACTTTCCGTATCCGCCGAGTTGAAGGAGTACCCGCCAAGAGTCCCTCTTTTTGGCTCAAGAACATTCATATCACTCTGCAATTTGCACAACTGGGCGGGATGTGGGTGCCCGTTTCCTTCGATGCTATCGCGACAGTTCGCCTTTTGGGGCAGTACACTCTTGCTGGTCTCAATATCCGATCCTCCGAGTCCCCATCCAGTGCACAGAAATAGCCACTCCCCGATACCTTCCGGATGGTCGGCAATCCGAAAACTAGCGAAAATGACCGAGCTGATGCAGTCGGCCTTGGTCACGACATCACCCAAAGCGCACGTGTCTAGAACAAGAGCCGCTCGACGAGTTGACGGACCTGGCGACAAACGGCCGTAGCCTGAGAGGAAAAGTGAGGGCCATGATGAAAAAAGAAATCTTTACATGCCTTGAGGCGATGACTCTGCTAGTCGCCGCAGCGACCGCGTTGCCATCGGCAGCGCAGGTCGTGATCGTGAGCTCGCCAGCAAATAATTCACAAGTTTCCTCGCCAGTTCACTACGTAGCTTCGGCCACGAGTCCGCAATGCTCCAAGGGCATTTCTGCGATCAGGATCTATATTGCAGACCATGTCTCTGCATATACCATCAATTCAAATTCCCTAGACACTCTTCTTCCACTGTCCCCCGGTGCCTATAAGACGGTTGTGCAGGCATGGAACAATTGCGGAGGTGTCGGTAAGACAGCCGTGAACATCACGGTGACCGCCACCGGGTTAAAACCCGCCCGATTCCTCTATGTAGCCGATGCTGGCAATAACAAAGTGTTGGGCTTCACGGTCGATCCGTCGACTGGCAGACCAACTGCGACCAGACAAGGCGCGGTCGGGGCAAACAGTTCCTATAGGCTAGCCTCGGATAAGGGCGGTTATAGGGTGTATCTCACAAATGCCGCGCCGCCGGCTTTTAGCGGTGTTTACGCATATTTCATAGACAGAAGAAACGGATACCTTTATCAGGTGCCCGGCTCTCCATTCCCGCTAAGCGAAACTTCCGGCCCGATCGCGGTGCATCCTTCAGGAAAGTTCGTCTTTGTAGGCACCCTCTCGCTCCAGCCCGGCGACGGAATTCTAGTCCTCAGAGTCAATCCTAACGGTTCGCTCACTCTGGTGAACCCCAGTCCCGTCCTGACCAACTCGACTCCTGGCGAGATCGCGGTAGATCCCTGGGGGAAGTATCTCTACGTGAGTTCCCAGGGCGGAAGCTCGATTGACGCTTTCAGCGTCGACGTCACCTCGGGAGCGCTAACACCCGTACCTGGCTCGCCTTACACGGTGTCGACGCCTGGCTGCATCGACCCATCGCTATCGGGTATCAGCCAGTCGTACGGCCGTTTTCTCTACACCTCCGACGAGGGGGCCTCAGCCATTTCCGGCTATGCCATTGCAGGCACAACCGGAACAATTAGGGAGTTGCCCGGGTCTCCGTTTCCGGATCACGGAGGATGTCCGGGTGGGGGAGCCAATCCGCTTGGTCTTGCGACAGAGCCAACCGGCAGGTTTTTGTACGTCCTGAACGGAAACTCTTTCTATGTCTCAATTTATGCTATTAACGCTGGAAATGGTGTTCTGACGCATGTCAAAGACACGCCCCCGATCGGCAGCTACGCATATGGATCCATGCGGAGCGACCCGTCGGGACGATTTCTTTATGCCCCGAGTTTCGACAAGGGCGGAAGTGAGTTGACTGGGTTCTCCATCGATCCAGTCACTGGAAACCTTACGGCACTCCCTGGATCTCCCTTCCCCCTGGGGGCCAATGTGCTCCCCTTCGATCTGGCGGTTACCCCGTAGTGAGAAAGAATCACAATGAATCGTTTCGGTTCGTTCTGGTGTGGTTTTGTGAGGGGGGTGAACGTCGAATACCTACGGATGGTGAGACCGGCACCCCCTTGCAGCGTCAGCACAGTTTCACTAGGCTGGACGGGAGGGATTCCAAATCTCGCCGCATTCAAGAGTGCATTTTGTTCAGCATGCACGCAGATGCCGATGTCATACGCGTTGCCAGAGCCGAACGCTTCTCTATTGTTGCACCTGTCCGATCGTGTGACGCAGAGCGATCAGATTGCTACGCGAAGATTCAGTAGCTCGACTGGCAGGGTCTCTGGCAAGTTCTGCCTGATACAGCTTTAAAAGTAGGCCGCTTTGGCTCGTCACGCGTTCCCGAGTTTCTAATTCGAGTTGTCCTTCAGACTTCATAGTTCATTGTACGGGACAGCGCAGGGGAATGTTCCTTGTTGAAATGCAGCGCTCAGGGCAAGAGTGAAGGCCCCCGTGCCACCAGGTGGTATAATTGCAATTGAGTTGGTTACCACCTTCTCCTCTTTCAGGTCTCCTGAACTAAGTCAGCCCATCTGAAGTTTGCCCTCCTTAGGTTCTGAGGAAATCGGGTATGAAATGCCTTCAACTGCAATACTGTACGAAATTCAGAAACTCTACGACGTGAGCGACCGTCTTGACTCGCTGGCGGAACAACATCCTCTAGTCTGTGAGACACTCATCGCCATCTCGGGAAGCGTTCGTAACACGGCAACTCTGTTGGAGGTGCTGGTCGCAACGAAAATGTCGCGCTTGCCCGGATTACAGCCAGCAGATGCCTGATTTGCACGTCGCCATGCGAGCTTTTGTTTGGGGACTTGGGCCATCGCTCTGGTGCATTCAGGAAAGATGTAGCGCAGAGGGCGGTATTGGGGCTGCAAGTTTAGAAACTTGTTCGCCCAGATTGCGCCACATGGAAGAGATTGAGGCGACCTGAGTCGCGCTCGATTCCCGTCTCGTTAATGCGTACACGTTACGATGTCGGAGCTTTTCGTGTCTGGCTAAAATTGCACAGTTTCGAAAAGAGCCTGAGGGCGCATCCGACAACGATTCGGCATCAACCTCGACTGAGCCTTCTTGAGCAATTATTGAGCAGCCAAGCTAATCCTGCGTTGCTATGGTGATTGCATGGCAACCGTTTTTCATTTTTATCCTCACAGGCTGAAGCGTTCGTAAGAAATCAAAGGGCGGCCCGGCAAGCCGCCTTGAGCTGGTGGATCATGTTCAATCGAACGCAGCTACTGGTGATCCATCTGACCCTTCATCTCTTTGTGCTTCTCCATCATTTCCTGTCTCATCTGCTTCCATTTGGTCTGTTGGTCGGGCGTCAGGATCGCATTCATTTTCTCTATCGATGACTCGTGGAGTTCCTTCATCTTTGCTTGCTTATCGGCCGGGGCTAGAGAAGTATCGTCGTGGAGAGTCTTCATTTGCTTCGATTGATCCTCGATGATGGGCTTCAGCTTGGCCTGCTGATCCTCGGTGAGATTGAGCTTTTCGGTGAGCATCTTCAAGCGGTTCTCTGGGGTCATCGAGCCCGTCATGGATCCGCCCATCGCGCCATGCTCCTGAGCGGCGGGTGCTGTTTGCAGCGCGTGGGATGCTTGACCAACCACCATCAGTGCTGCCGCGAAAGCAAACAGAAATAGCGTGATTGAGATTTTCCTTGACATGGTGTCTCCTAGCAAGAAATTGGTATTCCGGAAGTGGCAGTCGAACACGCTCGTTTGGGTTGTTGCGCCAATCCTACTCCTCCAGGGGCCTGCCTGCCACTTGGTGCGAAGCAGCGTCTTGCGTCGTCACTTTGACTTTTCAAGCGTCGCATCGTGGGACAACAATAACTGGACGGCGATGCTGACGCTGCCCACAATCACAACGGTGGCAAGGAATGTTTGAGCAGCCAAATTCTGTGCGCCCAAACGGCCAAAGGACGATCCTCCCCATTGTAGAAACCCAAGCGTGATTAGGAAGGTCCTCACGACTCATCTCCACCTGAGGATACGAGACGAGTGTGCACAAAGATCCTGCCCTCAGCACAAAGTACTGGTCAAGCCCTCTTTCGTTTCTCGTTCGCTGGGTGCTCAGGCGAGGCCGGTTTGACATGCTGAGCCTGATGGACCGATAGACAGGACGGGCAGAAGGTAGTTCGGCACGCTTCACACTGCTCGGCATGGTCAGAGCAGAGCGACGTACCGCAGACATCCCTATCCTGAAGCAAGCCAAGGCGGAGTACGCGAAGCTGCAGTAGACGTGGGCAGGTTCGAGCGAAGGGGCTTTTGATTCGGCTACTCTCTTCATAACCTCTGCCAAGCCACGTGCGCATATTGAAACCGGGTTTGCAGATTGGGCACTCATCGGTACGCAATGGACACGTTTTGGCGTGCGCCCAAAATTCTGGTTGCCATCCCCGTGAGCGACTCATCTCGAACAGAATTTCTCGATCCTCTGGGCTCATTTCCAAAACTCCTTGCGCGTTGTCGAGTCGCGCCCACGTGGCTCAATGGTGCTACACTTCCCCCCAGACCGCAATGCTGCAAAGTGCGGGATCGAGACAACGCAATAAGACCAAAGACGTCGCTCGTTCGACACTGGGCACCAAGACAGAGCCAGTCCCTCGCCTGACAGTTCGCAAGCTTGGCATCGTCTCCCGTGACTACAATCACAAATTTCCGAACGGACTCAGGGATTTCAGTGCGACGTTTTCTCGCGCGCTGAGGGCGCTCGACGAGAAACGCTGCGATACCGTCCTATTTTCTCCTTGGAGCATCATCCCTCGGAAGACATTTGATCCATTACGCTCGCTCCAAGGGCTTCGGTACGTCAGGTCTGTGCTTTACGAGGAGTTCAGAGACGGACAGAAGAGCAGTGTCGTGAGAAACGTGGTGTTCCATCGACGGCGCAATAAATGGCGGCAGTACGAACTACCGGGCGGTGGCTTTCCTAAGCTGCGCGGCTCATTGAAGGCAAAGAAGAGGAAAGTTCATCGCTTTACGCGAAAGGTGTTGCCGGGGAGGAACAGCGAAACCTTCGCGAAGCGCTACCCACAACTGCGCGTATCGCCACGACAACCTATCCGGAGTAAGGTGGCTTACCACATGTGGCAGCTTGATATTGTTCACATCCTTCGAGGCTAATACCGCTACTCTTACACGCGCAGATGGGGACGGCACGCATTTGCTGAAGTTGTTTAGTGGTGACTTGGCGTACCCAGGCTGTTCGCCGGATGGAAAGTTCGTTTATTACGTTAACCGCCATCGTCCACAAAAACTCTGGAAGGTTTCGACCGACGGTGGTTCGCCCCTCGAAATCGGCACCGGGATGGGAGAAGGCGTGACCGGATGGCTGGACGTCTCCCCCGACGGGAAAATGCTCTCCTACCCCTTCGACCAGTATCGTCCTATGGCCTGGAAGATAGCCGTGATTCCAGCGAGCGGTGGTCCCGCGGTAAAGATATTCGACGTGCCCGGAGGAGCCAATCGAGTACGTTGGTCTCCCGCGGGCGCGTCTTTGCAATACCTAGTCACTCAGAATGGCGCAACCAACATTTGGGAACAACCTCTCGCGGGAGGAAAACCAAAACAGCTGACAAAATTCACTTCAGGTCGGATTCTCGATTTCAACTGGTCATCCGACCGCCGACGATTGCTCTTCACCCGCGGCGATGTAACCGGCGATGTGGTCATGCTCAGTCACCTCCGCTGAGCTCGCCGGCAACGCGATTAGCGTTCCGATCCATCAGTCTGTTTTAGCCCTAACGGCACTCACCTGAGCCTCGCAAAACTGCAGGTCGCTCATTCCAAAGACGAAAGAGGCCCCTGCGAGTGGGTTAAGGAGTCTGAGCAACTTCTTTATTTTGAATAATATGGCGGAGAGAGTGGGATTCGAACCCACGTTACCCTTTCGAGTAAACACGCTTTCCAAGCGTGCGCCTTCAGCCACTCGGCCATCTCTCCGGCGAGGTTGCTACGATGGGAAGGTCGCTAGCAGCGCACGCACAGTTGCTGCGCAGCCCTGCCCACGGAAGGAGCAAGGGGTCAGCAGTTTCCCCGCACTCCCTTTTTGATTCTATGGCTCATGGCGCGGAACCGCAACTTATCCGCGACTGCACTGCGAAACGCCCCTTCGGGAGCGCCCACTCGGTATTCGATGAGGATTCTCGTAGCCGGAGTCCTCCGCGCTAGAACGCGCGAGTTGCAGTTTGCAGTGGGCTTGGATCATCAGGGTTGGGGATATAACATGTTTCGACACGAGCAACAATGCGGTGTGAGGAAACACCCCTGTGAACAAGAGAACATTTCTCAAAGTTTTTTCCGCTGCGCTGACAAGTCGGATGATTTCTCCTCTGTTGGCGTCATCGGATAGCAAGCTCAAGAACTGGGCGGGCAACCTGGAGTACGGCACGGAAAAGCAGTACTCCGCGAACTCGATGAAAGACATACAGGAGTTCGTCAGGACTCACGACAACTTAAAAGCGCTGGGTACTCGCCACTGCTTTAACACAATCGCTGACACTACCAGCGAATTTCTTTCGTTGAAGGCTATGGAACGTGTGGTGGAACTGGATCCGGATGCACGGACGGTCACCATTGAGTCGGGGATGACCTACGGACAACTTTGCCCGTACCTGGACAGTCGGGGATGGGCGTTGCACAACCTGGCCTCATTACCGCACATTTCCGTGGCCGGCGCTTGCAGTACTGCTACGCACGGGTCCGGAGAAAAGAATGGCAACTTGTCCACGGCGGTTTCGGCGATCGAAATGGTCAACGCGGCCAGCGAAATGATCAAACTCTCGCGCAGCCGGGATGGCGAAATGTTTCGCAGCGCCGTCGTCGGATTGGGCGCACTCGGGGTCATCACGAAGGTGACGCTGGATATTCACCCACGCTTTATGATGAAACAATACGTCTATGAGAGCCTGCCGCTCAGTGAACTGCGGGAACATTTTGATGCCATCGCGTCTACGGCCTATAGCGTGAGTTTATTTACCGACTGGCAAGAAAAGCGGATCAATGAGGTCTGGCTAAAGATACGGGTGCCGGATGAATCTAAGTTCGATGCTCCCGCAGAATTTTTCGGGGCGAAACGGGCCAGCCGGAATCTCCACCCGATTGTCGCTCTTTCCGCGGAAAACTGTACCGAGCAGATGGGCGTCCCGGGGCCCTGGTACGAGCGACTGCCACACTTTCGCATGGGCTTTACGCCGAGCGCTGGCAAGGAACTTCAATCCGAGTATTTTGTGCCCCGCCAGAATGCAATCGAGGCGATTCTTGCCGTAGAGCGCTTGCGCGACAAGGTTGGGCCACATCTTCTGATTTCAGAGATTCGAACCATTGCCGCCGACGACCTCTGGATGAGTCCATGTTACAAGCAGGCGAGCGTAGCGATTCACTTCACCTGGAAGCAGGACTGGCCGGCAGTGAAAGCCCTGCTGCCGGTGATCGAGAAAGAACTGGGGCCATTTCAGGTGCGCCCTCATTGGGGGAAGTTGTTTACCATCTCTGCGGCAGATCTTCATGCCAGATACCAGCGCCTGCCCGAATTTGTGGAGACATGCAAGAGGTATGATCCGCACGGCAAGTTTCGCAACGAGTTTCTGGACAGAAACATCTTCGGCAATAAGATGGGATCGGCATGACTGCTTGAAATGTCTGCATTGCGATGCCTTGGCCAATGCGTGCGCTGCCTAGGCGCCGCGTGTAACAACGCTCCTAATCACATCGACGAACCGGGAGACGAGCGCAGGGTTCTCCGAATTGCGAGTCCACGCAATACTGATTTGCCAAGCCGCTTCCTTCATGTGCAGCTCATAAAAGCGAATGCCGGGGACTCGGATACGCACTGCCGAGCTCGGGACAAGAGAAACACCCAGACCCGCACGCACCAGGTTCAAAATCGTGAATATCTCGCTGGCCTGCTGCACGACCTGCGGCGTAAAACCGCTCTGCCAACACAAGTTCAACACATGATCGTGAAATGTTTCCGAGACGGAACGTGGCAACGCAATGAATGGCTTGTCCCGGAATGCCGCGAGGCCTTGGTTTGCTTTATAGGGAATCGAAGGGGGTGCTACCAAGACGAAGTGTTCCCGAAAGAGCGGGATGCTGATCAACTCGGCACGTGCGACTGGAAGCCGAAGAATTCCAATGTCGAGGCTACCGTCCAGAAGCGCTGTGACTTGCGATGGGCTCGACATGTCCCGCATTCGCAACTCGACATCGGGATAACTCTTGCGGAAACGCAGGATTGTTCGCGGTAGGATTTCGGGAATCGAAGCGATTCCAAATCCGATCCTCAACGTACCAGCTTTGCCTTCGACGGCCGCCCGTGTCGCTGCCAGTGTCGATTTCGCTGCCGACAAGAGCTTCGCGGCCTTCGGCAGCAGTACCCGGCCTGCTTCTGTCAGAGCGACCTTGCGCCGGGTACGAGTAAACAGTGGACCCTTAACCTTTTCCTCCAGCCTCCGAATCTTCTTGCTCAGCGCGGGCTGAGACAGAAAAAGCTGCTCGGAAGCCTTTCGAAAGTGAAGTTGACGAGCAAGAACGAGAAATGAATGCAATTCGCCGAGTTCGAGCTCCATGACGACAAGCTATCACAGAATGGTGATTCATTCATTGGACGAAACGCCAAGAAGCGTTGAGAATTACATTAAGGTGCGACCATGACTTTGAAAAACGCGGTTCGTGATTCCGGTGTTAAGGCGGTCATTCTCGACTATGGCGAAGTTTTGTGCCTCCGGCCTACCGAGGAACAGATCCGCCGAATGGCAGGTGTTTTCGGCATTGGCACTTCTCAGTTCGCAACTCTCTACGAAAAGAATCGCCTCGCCTACGATCGTGGCGATCTGACGCCTGAACAATACTGGTTTTCTTTTGCGGACGAACCAGGCATTCGTCTTGATGCGACACAGATCCCGCTGCTGCGGGCCTGGGATGTCGAGATGTGGAGCAACATAAATCCAGGGATGATCGAGTGGCTTGAGTCTATCCATAGCAACGGCACGCGCACGGCTTTGTTATCGAACATGCATATGGACATGGTTTCCAAAGTGCGTCGCGAGTTCGGTTGGATTCGACATTTCGACGGCCTGGTCTTTTCCTGCGAACTTCACCTTGCTAAGCCGGAAGTGGCGATTTATGAGCATTGCCTGCAGGCGTTGGGAGCAACGGCTCACGAAACTTCGTTTATCGACGATCGCGAAGTGAATGTGAAAGCAGCCCAGAGAATCGGAATCCGCGCCATTCGCTTTGAATCGGTGGAACAACTAAGGAGTGAACTGGAAGACATAGGCTTCCCGATACTTCCCTCGGCGTCGGCTCGCGCATCCGTGTAGCGTGTTTGGCGTCGAGCATGGTAGGGTCGCCAGCCAGTGGTGGTGCCCTTCGTAGAAGTAATTTAGAATCAGTGAAGCTTTCTAGAGTCGGGGCGTAGCGCAGCCTGGTAGCGCACCTGCCTTGGGCGCAGGGGGTCGTAGGTTCAAATCCTATCGCCCCGACCAAATTTAAAAGGGTTAACTGGATTCGCGCTCTGCTTGCGCTCCGTTGCCCTGGAAGGCTAGCGCGGCTACCTTCAAACTCGCGGTGCGTGCCTCATCGGTTATCACGTCCCCGTATACGTCCATAGTCGTGATAATCGAAGCGTGCCTCATCATTTTTTGCTGTACCGCGATGGGCGCTTTCACAGCATCAAGCCAAGAGCGGTACGTGTGCCGGAATGCGTGCGTGGTGAGATGCCCAATTCCCGCGGCATCTGATGCCTGTGCGAGTATCCGCCGTGTTCCGGTGTTCCTGCCGTTTCTTGGATGGTTCGCGGCAAAGGTGGTGGAGTTCGCGGGCGAACCCGGCAAAGCAGTGGCATGGGCGCAACTGATCTTCAACCTGGTGATGACGTTGGCGGTCCTGATCTTGCTGCGCATCTTTCAGCGTCGTGTGGAACTCTTCGATTCGACGAAGGCGCGTGCCGCGACATCACCAGTCTCAGGTTAACGTTGACCAAACGCGCCGATCTCTCGGTAACTGTTGTAACAGGCGATTACACTCGTTGAGAATTCCTGGGAAAGTGTCATCTCAGCACGCGAGCGACAGCGCGAGCGCGGGCGTCTGTTTACGACAGTTATTTCCGCGACTCTGGAGTCTCTGTTCAGCGCGTGGGCCTAAACCTATTTCTTTTGTGCCCCAGCATTGCCGCCGCTTTAGTACGTCAAGGCAGAATGACTAGTTCCGGCTTGCTGCCGCCGCTCATTCCATAGACTGTCCCGGAACGGAACGCACCCGCATCATACTTGTAGCAGCCGGGAGTGACTGCTTTGGTGGTCACCTGCTTCTTGCCGCCTCCCCTGATCGGGTCGTCTGGGTCAAACGGCGAGTCGGTGCCGAACGAGACCATGAATCCATTGTTCTTGTTCGAGCTCATCCACACCACGGTAGTACCAGCCTTGATGCAGAATAACTGGTTATTCTTCGCGTTGGGGATACCAGGTTTTACGTTGGCGGAATCTGACCCTCTTGTAATGTCAATCGTGCATACCGACGAGGGCGAACCGCAGGTGTTGGCCGCATTGCACATGCTCTCGGGTTGCTCCTCATCACATACGTATTTGCTCTTCTTTTGCGCCTGCGCGGTTGCGGAGCTCAGTAGAACGACGAAAGACAATAAAAGCAACGCACTCCAACTGTTGAACTGCCGTTGAATTGTCATAGTGATATACCCTGGCTCGCGCCGAGGCTATTGCGCGATTTCACTTCCACTCGATGATGTTAACCAATTTCCACGCATTCTGGTTTAGCTCGATCTGCAATTCGCCTTCCTTGTTGACGATGAGCTGTGCGGCAGGGAAAAGAGCACCGCCACTCTTTTTCTTGTCTTTATCATCGAAGTTGATTTCACCGGCCGTCAGATTGAAACTCTTCGACTGGGTATTCTGACGGGCTTCACCGAAAGCAATCCTGCGGTCCGTAAGAAAACGAATGGTTCGGCCGGTCGGGGTCACAATTTCTCGAATAAAGCGAAGGTCGTATCCAACTGTGCCCGGGATCTGTATCCGACCCACGCCTTTCATCTTTTCAAGAGCATCCCTCAGTCCGTCGTTCTGACCCTGCTGGAACGCCCGTACCAGGATGTCTCTGTCCTCGGGGCTCGAGAACTCGTTAATAATGATTTTCACGTTAAAGTTGCTTCCCATCTGAGTGCTTGTGCCAAAGGCGGTGGCGTCAATGGTTTCGGGTTTCCCTCGTTGCCCAAAGCCGGGAACGCTAGCGATCATAAGCAGAGCAATCAGAAGGAGGATTCCATTTGCGAAGTTCAGGATCTTCAAGGTTGTGCCCATGCAGTCCTCTCCTGTGGCGCAGCGTGTCTCGCCTGTATAGGACGCGCCCAAGTCCCTCGAAAAGCCTATGGGGGCTCGGACAATGGCGACACTGGCAGAAGTCACAGTCGGTAACGCGAATGAGCCGTGTTGCCGTGCGTGTTCCCCGATTGATTTTCCTGCTCGGTTGTTGCTCCGGATTGACTAGATCACTCGTTTAACTCCCAACAGAGAACACGATTGTGGGCGGATGCTGACAACGAATACTGTCAACGAAATGCTCGTGCCGCTGCCGCACTGAGCTCATTCGATACAGATTTGAGTGAAAATCTCGACCCTGACAACGCCCGAATAGCCGGGGAGGACCTGCTAACGAAGAAGTCTTCGGACAAGCAGTGATACATACTCAGCGGATTACTGTTATAAAATTGCCATTACGCTCATAACCAATCGGTTCTGAACGTAAACGTCTGTTTGCTGCAGGTACTTCCAGCTGGCTCCATCATCGGGATACAATCCAGGCGCAAACCGAAGGAGCGCACCGATGCAGCATTCACAATTAATTGACGGAATAGATCGAGTTGACCGCCGGAACTTTTGCAAGGCCGTCGGCGTTGCGACCGCTTTCGGGGTAGCAGGGGCAGGCTTCGGAACCGTGTTGGCCCACGCAGACCTCACTAAGGAGCAGCGTGACAAGATGACGCCGGACGAAGTCATCCAGCACATGAAAGCTGGCAACGAACGCTTCCGTTCAGGCAAACCGCAGCATCGCGATCTCATGAGCGAGGCTAAGGCGACTGCGAAGGGACAGTATCCTGCCGCGATTGTCTTTAGCTGTGTTGACTCGCGAGCACCCGCCGAATTGATTCTCGACTTCGGTATTGGCGATATCTTTAGCGGTCGTGTGGCAGGCAACGTTGCTGACGAGGACGTATTGGGCAGCATGGAATTCGCTTGCAAGGTGGCAGGCTCGAAAGTCGTGCTTGTCATGGGCCACACCAACTGCGGCGCTATCAAAGGAGTCATCGATAGGGTCGAGCTCGGCAATCTCACGGCTTTGTTATCGAAGATCCGTCCGGCTGTTGAAGCCACTCGTTATACGGGGGAGCGCTCCTCCAAGAACTACGCATTCGTAGACGCTGTAGCACGAGAGAACGTTGTTATGACTATCGCCAACGTTCGCCAAAGGAGCCCTGTGTTACGGGATCTCGAATCCGCCGGCAGCATCAAGATTGCAGGCGCGATGTATAACCTCGAAACGGGCGCTGTTGAGTTCCTCGCGTAGCGGCACGGTGAATTGTTGGCGATAAATTGCCATTACACTCAAAATCCCTCCGACTCGGACACCAGTCTGTGTCCGATACGTGGGGTCTCGCTAAGGTTGTCCGCAAGGTCGAGTTCAAGCTACTACAATTCAGTCAAAGTGGTGAGTGAAGAGTTGCTTCCGGACAACTTTTGCGCTCTATCTGCGCTCCGTTTGCGTACTTACTACTGCTTTATGCCGCCTTAGGTGCCATCCGCTGGCTTGCATGTCGTTGTAACTGCGTTCAGTCGTAGGTTCAAATCCTATCCCCGACCAAAACTCCCAAAAACCGCTCACCCAGTCACATGCCTAAGGTCCTGAATGGCACTCTGGTGCCAGCCGATCATGCCACGTCTAGGCCATTCCCCCACGCTCGAACCTGAATCAGAGTCTCGCAAGCAGGTGACTCCGGGACAGTTCCGGGAGATTGGCACCGACCCAACTCTTGAAACGAGGCCCTTCGGAGTTGCCAGCTGCGAGCAGTGCCTTGGGGGAGGACTGCTCGAACGAGCGTCCCAGGAACTCTGGCCGAAAGGGGTCTGGGACGTTTCGTTCTGCAATTAACTTAAGTAAATTCGAGCGAAGGTGCGGCGAACGGAATTTAAGGGCAGCTAGTTAGGTTATCCGATGCACTACTGCGTTCCGGACCTCGAGTAGATGGTCGAACTACTTTGAGTGGTCGATCGGCTCGCATGGATAAATGCGGAGAACCCTGCGTCGCGCTCACTTACTGAGATGGATGCTGACTTTCCTTAAGGAGAGGACTAGTTTCTCGACTTCCACCGTCAGGCTGCGGCATCGTACGCAAGAGCACGCAAAGCTATGGTTGCCGCCAACGGCCGCGTGACCACAAGTGGGGCAGACATGTTCTCCGCCCGTATTGAGAATCATCTGCCGGAAGCCGTAGGCGGCGATGCAGTACGGGCAATGGACCTCTAGCTCCATATTGGTGAGGGCCATTCTCTGGTAGCCGAAACCCCTGCCGCAGTGATCCACGTCACACAGTTCTTTTATTCGATCATGCTGGCCGATCTCGGCATTCCTCATGCCGTCCTCCATCAGTATAAAGAAGGGCGCGAAGATCCGCCCAGCAGCGACGTGTTCACAGTTCCGGATGTGTGCGTCCCCTCGTTGCCGCCCCAGGCAAATGTCAGGAACACCGCGGGAAGACCGCCACCACGCAACGTGAGTCCCGCGCCGAAACTGTGCTTCAGGTGATCGAATCCCACGTCGCCGCGCGTGAGGGCGACTTTGCCTTGATCCGCCATGAAGGTGAACCCAAACGGTCCCCAGATCGAATGCTCGAAACTTTCGCGCAGCAGCAGAATGTTCGGGGCACGAAAGCGGTAATCCTGGTAGCTACTCAGCGAAGGAGCGCCGTTAATATCCGAGCCGCCCAGGGTGGGCTGAAAATAAAATGGCACAACACTCGATGCGGAGTTGATTGACTCCGATAGCAGCAGGCGCACTCCGATCGACCCTGCCAGGTTTCTCGAGAACGAAACCGGAGGGCATTTTTGCGCACCTAACGATGGTGCGCATTCGTCCGGACCGTTGATATCTTTCGCGCCGTAAGACTGCGTGTGTCCGTAGAGAAGAAAGGTGTGACCTAGATCGATCGTCCACCGCAGAAAGGAGTAATGCGAGTTGGAGGGAACGAAGAACTCCTGGAAATTGGCCAGGTAGTTCAGTTCGAAGTACTCCCCCAAGTTCGGCTTGATGCGAACGCCTTGGCCCAGTTGCACAAATGCCGGCTGGTTCGTGAGTCCGGGCGCGGTCGCTTCCGTATAAAGCGTCTCGATCGACGGCGTGGAACTGCCGTGATTGCCGCGCAGATCTACGAAGCGTCCATTCACCTCGCCCAGCAACGACAGGTTGAGTTTGCTGATCGCGGACCACTCCGTGACCGGCTTGATGGCGTTCACGCCGAGAATCGTCTCCTGCATTCCAAACAGAGACTTTCCCGCAACCGTGGAATTGTTTCCCAGCCCGAAAAAATTCAGCTTGTTCAGCGAAATCGACTGTGCATAGACGTTGAATACCGTATAAGGATGGACTGCCAGGGTGGGCGGCTTTTCACCGGGCTTCAGAACGACTGGCCGAATCGTCACCACTGGCGTGTGGATGACCTTCATGTAGGCGCCGGCCCGCCAGGACGCATTGGTTGAGACGACTGCATCGACATTCCAACTCAATCGCCAACTCTCGTTGGGCGTGTAGTTCGTGACAAACGCCCCGCCGAATCCAAACCCGTTCTGTGGCGCGATGCTTCCCACGGCGACGTGCAAGGGATGGTCGGTAAACAATTCGGTCGCGCATCCGACTACGGTTTTCAAGCTGAACTTGCCGCACGCTTCGCGGAAATGCTCGCCCTCGCGCCGAAAATCAGCGCGCAGCGCGCTTTCCTGGGCATGGGCTATGCCCGCTGCAAATGCCAAGAAGACGACCACCAGACTCCTGAACATGCACACTCCTTACTTTAAAGATAAGGGACCGGCACGACGAGTCCCGCTTTGTCACCCGTTGCGCCTCGTGCTGGTCTTTCCCTTTGTCTTGGCTTTCGATGATGTAGCGGTCTTTCTTTTTCGAGGCGGGCGTTGTTCAGCAACGGCGGCAATGTCGCGACCTCGCGACTTCCGCTTGGACGCCACTGCGACCGGCCCGGGCGCGGCTCCCTTTGGTTCCACTCCGTGCGCACCATGAATTGCCTGCGTCACCCGGCGGATGTAATCTGCGGCTTCGCCTTCCGTCTTGATTGCATTGATGTAAATGTTCGTTTGCTCTTTCAGCGGCAACCGAAACTCCGCTCTCTGCAGATGTTCTATCTGATTCTTCAGTAGCTTCGATACTGGGCGATCGGTATTCATCGCGCTTTTCGGTGGTTTAGGTACTGGAATCAGGACCATGGTGTTCTCCTTCAACCTAGCTTGTGCTCAAAAGATCTAGACGCCGAAATCCGGACAATCCGTGCGCATCGTATCCAGCGTGATCAAATCCAGAAACGTGTCGGCCGCCTTCTCGCGTGGGGATCGCTGATCGTAGTCACCCAGAAAATGCTTCGTGACAGTCGCGGGAATCGAAGCGTGTTCAAAGACTCGTCCGTCGACGACCGTGCCTTTCGGAATCCACGGCGAGATAAGAATCGCCGGTACGCGTATTCCCAACCGGTCGAACCGGAACTCCTTTCCAGTGCTCGTATCGTTGGCCGACGCCACGAATCCATCCGGTGTGCATGCGGGGGGCACCACGTGATCGTAAATTCCTCCATGTTCGTCATAAACGACCAGGAGCGCGGTTGACTTCCACAAGTCCGGATTCTGCTTGATCGCGTTGTAGATGGTCGCAATGAACAATTCGCCCGCCTGCACGTGATGGTCGGGATGCTGATCCGAAGCGATTTCGGCCCCGCTATCACTGTCGTGATCGCTATAGTTAGGCTCGACGAAACTGTAATCCGGAAGCTGACCTTTCTTGCAGTCATTGAGAAACTGATGGTAGGTCCCGAATAACTCGGGCTGATGCTGCAGGAGATTGACGATCTCTTGAGTCGAGCTGGCTTGATCGTAGTAATACAGTTTCGACGTGCGTTTCGGATTTGCCAGAATCAACCGGTCGTAGATGCTCTTGAACGGTTCGTTGATGTACAAGAGGTCCATGCCGACCTTGCCGAACGACGTGCCGTAGTGCGCAAATGCGCGGTTGCAGATGGTCGGTCCCGGAATCGATGAGAACCAGCGATTGAAGACCGCAAACTCGGTCGCTAGAGTCGTCAGCACCGGCACCTTGTCGGGCGTGAAGTAGTACATGATTTTCTGCGAGTGCTTTACATCACGCTGCTGGCTGAAATAGCTCTTCACGAAGCCCTGCATGTTCGGGACCCGGCCGGCACTGGTGTCGCCGCCGAAGATCTGCAGGTCCACGCCTGGAAAGTGATGGTCCGGGTCGGGATCGAGTTGTCCCTGGAACTCGGCCAGGGGTTGCACTTTGACGGACGCGCCGGTCGAATCCGGATTGCTCAGGTCGGGAGTAATGCCGTCAATGCGCGCGTCCTGCGCCTTCAGTGCACCCAGCATGTGATCGAAGGACCGGTTCTCCATCATCAGGACGACGAGGTGTTTCAGATTGTCTAACCCTTTCGACATGAGTCACTCCACTGCGATGCGAGGACTGGAAGACGTCCTACGGAAATTTCGGGTAGCCGGGGGCATGTCACCGCGCGTATGTCTGCATGGTGAGTACCACGGCTCGTCCGTTTCAGAAACGCGGCCAATTAGCTACGTGACGGTGCAAACATCGGATGAACCACAAGGCACTGGGGGTGGACGAAGAAGGCGGCCCTCACAACTGTGAGAGACTGGGGCAATGAGTATCTGGGAGTCTATCATCCACACTTGCGCAGGTGGTCAAAAAGCAAATTCGCGCCGAAGAGCTTACAACTGAAGATGCGTTTCAGGATTCCGCTGCAAGGCATCGATCGATGCTGCCTGCGCTCGAACCCAGCCAACCTCGCTGGCATTACGCAAAAACGAGGACGGCACTGACGGAGAGTTTCATGATTGCACGACACTGGCGGGGCTGGACCAAACTTGAGGATGCCGACGCGTATGAAAGCCTTCTACGCAGCAAGGTGCTTCCTGCGTTGCAGCAGATCGAAGGCTATCGCGGCGGATATATCTTGCGGCATCTCGGACCGAGCGAATGTGAGTTCGTGGTGATCAATTTGTTCGACTCGCTGGAGGCTGTTCGACGGTTCGCTGGGGAGGACTACGCTGTCCCTGTGTTTGAGCCGGAGGCTCTTCAACTGCTGTCAAAGGTCGACCCGGTTGCGACGCACTATGAAGTACGGGTGAGTCCAAAGGGGGTCGTCGAAATAAAGTAATTGAACTACGATTGGGCCGACGAGCGTCGGCCCTCGTGCAATATCCTGGATACCACCGCTACCGCGCACCAAACGTGTAACCGATGGAAGCACCGTAACGGAGTATCCGTGATGAAGTGTACTCATTGTTGTTGTTCACGAGATAGTAGTGGACTTCCGGACGGAAGAAGAATCCACCCCTAGCGTAGAGCTTCAATCCCGCCCCAAACTGTCCCATGAAGTGCGTGCTGGTCGCGTAGTTCGTGCAGGAAACGTAGTTGCAAGTGTAATAGTTGGTATAGAAACGAGTGCTCTCGGCGCCGATACCGGCAGAGAGTTCTGCCGCCACATGCTTGGTCAATTGGGGAACGTAGACGCCATTGAAATCCCAAAAAATGGGACGATAGGGTTGATAGCCATTGTAGAGCGCCTCGCTCGCCTTCCAGGAAATTTCGCCCATCACGCCGAAATTTTTATGGAGAAGAAAGTCGCCGCTAATGGACAGGTATGCTCCTCCACTCAACGATTCGGGAGGAAACTGAGTCGCAACAGGAGCGGAATAGGAAGGGCTGCTTACCGTGCTGACGCCAAAGGCGAAGTCCATCTGCTGCCCGTAAGCCGCAGTGGTCATCATCAAAGCAAGACATGCAGTTGCCGCGAGACTGAGTGGTTTCAAGTTCGTTCTCTCCAAATGTGCAGTTTAGGTCAGGTCCGTGCACGCCCCGCGTTCAATGCTACTTCCGCTTCACGCGCATGCAGGCATCGAAACCGACCTGTCCATTCATTCCCGTATCGAGACGAAACGAGACCTGAACAGGTCTGCCACTCTAAACCCGTCATGCAGCAATTTGACTCTCTAATTAAACCAAGCTCTACCATAGAGATGCGGCCTGAGAGACTATGTGTTGCCTGTCGACAGACGGCCCAAGGTTATGACAAAGCCAAATCTTCTCCCCAACGGGACCTCGTTCCACCCGCTTTTCTTGACTCACCCCGCCAGTTGGTAGTAACCCTTCGGTAACCACCGGAGTGCACATTTTTGGTTGCAGTTTCACATTCCTGAAATACTTTCCTCGTATCATCGATAGTGGAGGTCCGGCTCCATGACTTCAGTGCGAACTTCAAAGTCTATGACGCTGCAGGTTGCGGCCGTCTGCTATCGCAGGCGCGGCGCCTCCATTGAATTTCTGCTGGTAAGAACCAATGGCGGCAGCAAGTGGACCTTCCCCAAAGGCGCCACAGAGCCCCGGCTTTCCCACAGTCAGGCCGCGGAACGTGAGGCAATCGAAGAGGCCGGTGCGAGGGGCGTCATCGAACCGCGCCACTTTCACCTCTATCTTCACTCCAAGGGTGTCTTCTGGCAACCAGGCGGCGTGCAGGAGTTCGTTGTGAAAGCCTTCCTCATGGAGGTTTTCAGCACCGAACCGCCACAGGAATCTACCCGCAACCCCACCTGGTTCAGCGCGGAGGATGCTCGCAAGACTCTGTCGAAGGGACGCGAAGTAAAGTACGCCACTGAACTGGTTTCGGTGATTGATCGCGCCTTGGAACACATCCGCGTAGAAAAAGCGGTTCTCACGAACAGCCCCGACTCCAGACACGCACGTTCCCTCCTACAACCGCGCTAGTAGTTTCACGGGCAGGTGACTGCCGTAACTAGGCGGTCTGTGGTGGTTATTGAAACAATAAAGGCTGGCCGGCTCGTGTTCCCGGCCATGCGGAGAGTCATCCATGCGCAGGAATACGTTCGTCCTCGGGCTTCTTATCGCTGCAATTTCGTTGGCTGCCCGTGCGCAGACCACTGTGTTTCCCAATCAGATTGCGCCTCCAAACGCCAGCGCACCCGTTAATGCCGTCAATGTGGTGCTGACGGACGGCACGCAGGTTCGACTCCAGTTGGAGAGCACTACTTCATCGAACAGTGCGCGTGTGGGCGAAAACCTGGACCTCGAGGTTGCTGAGGATGTACGTATCGCAGGCGTAGTGGTGATCGGCAAAGGTAGCGTGGGAAGCGCCGCAGTCACGGGCCTGCACGCGGGAGTGGGAGGTGGTCCGGGAGGAAGGATTGACGTCAATCTGCGCTCCGTAACTCTCGCCGATGGAAAAGTAGTTCCGGTACGCGCGACGCACGAGCGCCCGATTCGCGATAGCCAGGCCATGGTTGTTTCCACCGCCAGCCAGGACGCCAGCATCGCTCCTGGAACGTTTGTCATCGCCTTCATCGACGGCGACCAACCCGTGGACCTCAGCCGCATGCGTGCTGCTGCCGGCCCCAGGCAGGAACTCAAGATTATCTCGACCCCAACCAATGCCGACGTTACGATCGATGGAAACTTGACTGGTAGCACGCCTTACACCTTCCGCGTGCCCTCTGGCGATCATGTAATTTCAGTTCGTATGGCGGGGTACCAGCCCCAGCAGCGCACGGTACACGTGGCTACCGGGGCGGTGGCGCTTGAGGTCTCCCTAACCAAGCAGGACGGAGGCGAAGCGACCCCTACGGCCAAGGCTGCGGAATTGTCGCTAGGTGAACTGGCGCGCGCGGCGCGCGCCCGCAAAGGTGCGCCGACCTCGGCTCCGGAAGAAAGCGCCCCGGGAATGGCGGTTTCACAAACCAAGCAGCGCGACCCGATGCAGCCGCAGGCGCCCCAACAATAAGGGCGACAAGAACACCCGGCTCAGCTTGAATTTTCGGCACTAACACGGAACTTTTGCCTAGCAACTCCGCGGTGAGCGCTTTACCACTTCGGCCGCTTTCTGCCTGCACGCTCCCTTCTGCAATGCGCCGCTCCATGAGACGATAAACAGAACGTCATGATCCAGCTCTCCGGGGCCGGCAAACGCTTCGGCCACAAACTGCTCTTCGAGAATGTCGACTGGCTGATCACGCCCAAGGACCGCATCGGACTGGTGGGCGCGAACGGGACAGGCAAGTCCACGGTGCTGAAGATTCTCGCGGCCTTGAAACCCTCGACTACGGTGGGATCACTGTCGCCAAAGGCATCATCGGCTGGATATCTGCCTCAGGACGGCCTCGACGCTCAAGGGCCGCACCGTCTTCGCGGAGTGCATGAGCGTCTTCGACGACCTGCGCGAGATGGAGCAGGAGATGGAGACCCTGCACGCATAGCATGGCCGACCTGGACTCGCATGAGTCGGCGGAGTACGCCGCAAGTCGCCGACCGCTGTCACCGACTCGAGTCACGAATTCCGCAATCGCGACGGCTATGCGATTGAGGCAAAGGTGGGCACTGTGCTCACGGGTCTGGGGTTTCGAAAAGAAGACTGGACCCGCTGCACCGAGGAGTTTTCGGGCGGCTGGCAGATGCGCCTGGCGCTAGCGAAGCTGCTGCTGCGAGAAACCAAACCTGCTGCTGCTTGACGAGCCCACCAATCATCTCGATCTCGAAGCCCGCAACTGGCTGGAAGCGTATCTCGATAATTATCCTTACGCGTTCGTGCTGATCTCGCACGATCGCTACTTCCTGGATGTGACCGTCGCAACCGCACGGTCGAGATCTGGAACAAGCAGAGTCTATTTCTACACCGGCAACTACGACAAGTATCTTGCCGCAGAAAACCGAGCGCCGAGAGCACACTCGAAGCCGCGTACCGCAACCAGCGCGAGCGCATCGAGCAACTGGAAGCCTTCATCAACCGCTTCCGCCACCAGGCAACCAAGGCAAAGCAGGTACAGAGCCGCATCAAGGAACTCGAAAAGATGGAGCGCATCGAGATTCCGCCGGAAGAGAAGACCATCCATTTCTCGTTTCCCGCAACCCAAGCCGAGCGGGCGGATCGTGGCGGAATTCAAGGATGTACGCAAGAGCTACGGCGCAAAGGACGTTTTCCGCGACGCAAACTTCATGATCGAACGGGGCGACCGGATGGCACTGGTGGGCGTGAACGGAGCCGGTAAATCCACGTTGATCAAGCTGCTGGCGGGAACCGAGCCGCTCACTTCGGGCGAGTACACGCTGGGACATCAACGTCGAAGCCGGATTACTTCGCGCAGGACCAGTACAAGGAACTCGACCCTGACGCGCGCATCTGGACGATCATCAGCGAACGTCTCGCCCCGCTCCACGCAGACGGAACTGCGCACCCTGCTGGGATGCTTCTCTGTTCAGCGAGACGACGTCTTCAAGCGCATCGGCGTCCTATCCGGCGGCGAGCGGAATCGCTACGCGCTGCTCGGCATGCTGCTGCGTCCCGTCGAACTTCTTGCTGCTTGACGAGCCCACCAACCACCTCGACATGCGCGCCAAGGACGTCCTGCTGGAGGCGCTGGCGAGCCTACACCGGAACCGTGGTGCTGGTCTCGCACGATCGGTATTTCATCGACAAACTGGCGACGCGGGTGTTCGAAATCGACGAGGGGCAGGTGCAGGTTTATCCCGGAAACTACGAAGATTATCTGTGGCGCAAACAGGGTGGTGTGGCGGCCGTCCTCACGCTTGACGATGTGCCGGGTCGCAACTCGTCACGGAGCGGAGGCCATGCTGCGGGCAATGCACCTCAACCTGTCAATGGGGAGGGAAATACCGAGCCAGTCGTCCCTTCCGGCGAGTCCAAGGGAAAACGTTTGAATCCTATCAAGCGGAAGCAACTGGAGGAGCGCGTCCACGAGATGGAAGAAGACATCGCCCGTGTCGAGACGGCTATCACCCACTGCGAGACCAGTCTATTGACCTTTGTGAGCGCAGAGGAGTCGCATCGGCAGAACGACGAACTTCAGCGCCGGCGGGGCGAACTCGAGTCTCTGTTGCGGGAGTGGGAAGAACTATCGCAAGCTCTCGAGGCCACCAATTAAAACAGTTGGCCACGAGGCCTTCATCTTGTCACAGACTCGCGTTCGACAACCGCGACGGGGATGGTGTGGCATCATGGCGGACGGCCGGGGAAGCTTGGTCCAGCGGTTCACCCCTCGCGGGTTTGTGTTCCAACCCTGGCGAGGAACAACCTTCTGGTGGCGCTCTAACGGGTGCGGGGCGCCTGGGTACAACCCTGCTTTCCATTCCCATGCGTACCGGCACGCCAGTTCGAGACGAGACCACAGTCCGGCACGATCGAAGATATTGCGCAGAACGCTCTTCACGGTCTGTTCGGTGATGCCCATCTCGGTCGCGCACAACTGATTCCCCCATCCGCTCGCGACCAGGGCCGCCAATTCGAATTGCCGGGGTGTAAGAATGTCGCGCAGGCACTTTACGGTCATGTTGCACATCCGTGATCAAGGAACAACGGCATTGGCTTCGTTGGAGTAGACACTTTCCTGCGCCCTGTTATCGAACGCAGTCACTACGTAGAAATAAGTGAGTCCCGATTGCACCGTGGTGTCGGTGTATGACAATCCCGTGATCGCGCTCGCAACCAGAATGTAGGGACCGCCTTGCGTCGTGGATCGATAGGCGCTGTAACTCACCACACCTCCACTGCTGCTCGCATTCCAGGAAAGATCGACCGAATGCTGAATCGTTAGAGCGGCGATCGTGAGTGAGACAAGAACCGTAGTCGGCGAATTCGCCGCTCCGGGCACGCTGATAGTGATGTGGCCAGTGTAGGTTCCCGGGACAAGGCCAACGATGGATGGAGCGACCTGGAGGGTTCTCGGCGCCGTTCCGCTGGCCGGCGAAACCGTTACCCAGGGGACATCCGCAGTGGCACTATAGGTGAGTGTGCCGGCACCAGTATTCGAAATACTCAAGGCGTTGGCCGCAGGATTAGGGCCGCCTTGCTGCCCTGTAAACGTCAGGTTCGTCGGGTTCACGGAAAGCGCCGCCAGTGGAGCCCTCACAGTGACCGTTGCGCTGCCAGTCTTACTCGTGTCCGCCACACTGGTGGCTTTGACCGTGACCGTCTGGTCAGCCGTGACCGCTGGTGCCGTGAATAGACCTACGGTGCTGATTGTTCCGCCAGTAGTCGACCAGGTCACTGACTGGTTGCTGCTGTTCGCTACGGTTGCCGCGAACTGCTGAATTCCACCTGACATCACCGATGCCGTCTGCGGCGACACCGAAACACTTACCGGTGCTGCCTTCGTCGTGAAGGTGTTGTCGTAACTGGTAACTAGGATGCCACCGGCATCTCTGGACATGACCCGGAAGTGATACGCCGTCGCCGCCGTCAGACCGGTTATCGTGGTTGTGTGTGCGGTGACCCTGCTCGTGTTCAGCGACGTACGACTCCCGTACGAGGTCGTCACGCTGTATTTCACTTGGGAGTCGGCAGGGACCGCGGTGATCCACGTGATCGTCGCACCGTTTGCCGTGGTGCTCGAACTCACGGCGCTGATCCAGGTCTGCGCAGAAGCCCACGGAGCGAAAATTGAAATTGCGATGAGTGCGAGAAGAAGTAAGCGGCCGTTATGAAATCGCCCCATGGACCCTGGCGGAACGTTCCCCTGGGACTCTCGGGAGACTCGTTCCATCCCTTCCGTTATGAATGAACCGAGGGGATTGGCACGCGGGCAGCCAAAAGTGGCTGCTTCTGACCAGTTATTTTTGATGCCAGCGACTCAACCACCTAGCCATCACTGCGACCTTCGCCGAGTCAGTGGAGAAAGAGATTCGTTCAGAAATGGAACGATTGAGTTCTGAAAGCGGAAGCATGCCGCCATCAATTCGTCATGCCTGACGAAAAGACGGTAACACTGAATTTATTGAAAACGGGGAAATGATCTACGGAGCGCTAGCGCTTTCGCTCTTTTGAAAGAAGAAACGGTCGCGCAGCACTGCTTCGATGCCTTCAACGACTTCTCGCCCGCTCCCTTTCGTGATGGCTCCCTTGAATCCGGCATTCAGCGCGGCATGCACGAGTTGTTCCGAAATCTCCTGCACACTGAGCAGTAGCAGAGGCAACTGAGGATGTGCCTTCGAGATTTCGCGCGCTGCATCCATTCCGTTCATCAAGGGCATGCCCAAATCCAGAATGGCGACGTCCGGTTGATCATGCTCTACCTGGTTGACGGCTTCCACCCCATTGGCAGCCTCGCCGCACACCTGCCACGCCGGATGCGTTTCGACCACTCTGCGCAGCAGCATCCGGATGGTGGGATCGTCGTCTGCGATCAAGATACGAATGGGCATCGACGTCCTCCTCCAGGAATCAGGCAGTGCCAGTTTCTCCCGAGCCGACGATGCACAAAATACCCTGAATCCCGTACCGTTGCCCGGGTTAGTAATACCCGTAACCGTGAAGCCACGCTCCTGGAATGCCTGTCAGCCGACGGAAAGACGGGCCAAATCCGGGGGTTCGAGGCCTTCCGTAACCTCCCTAGTTGCATAGTCCCGTGCGATAGTCACTGTGGTAGTAGAGCGCCATCAAGATCTACCGCTGGATTGGCCGCTGAAATGGGAGCGCCGGCGGGATTGAAGGAAGGTTGGAATCCATGCTGCAACCACCGGAAAACAAGAACGCGACGCCAGCCGCGTCGAGCCAGAACACTTACACCCCCATGAAGGGCTCCAATCCCCCTCTGGAGCAGGCCAGCATTGGCCGTTCCCTGGTCATCAAGGGGGAAGTCAGCGGTTCCGAGTCGCTTTACATTGACGGCCGCATCGAAGGCACCATCAACATTCCAGAACACCGGATTACCATTGGTCGCAACGGCACCGTCACGGCCGACATCAATGCCCGCGAGGTCGTCATCATGGGCAAGGTAAACGGCAACGTGATCTGCAATGACCGGCTTGATATCCGCAGCGAAGGCGCAGTGACGGGTGACGTCATCACACCGCGTATCAGTGTGGAAGACGGCGCGCACTTGCGCGGCAGTGTCCAGGTACAGGCTAGCGAGCAGAAGAACAAGCAGGCCCAAGTACAACAATCGAAACCCGCAGAGGCCCCCAAGCCCGCGGTCAACGAACCGCCCAAGGCGGCAGCCGCCATCGCCGGCGTCTAAGTTTTGGCACGAAGGAAATGAAAGAAAAAGGGCACGAAGTCTCGTGCCCTTTCTTTACTAGCGATTGCGATTACTGCGCTGAAGTACCTCCCCTCCAGCGATCACTTCTTCCCGGTTTCTGGTTTGAGATCAAGTGAGGCCGAGTTCATACAGTAACGCAGTCCGGTAGGCGCGGGACCGTCCTCAAATACATGCCCCAGGTGAGCCCCACAGTGCGCGCAGCGCGCTTCCACGCGGGTCATTCCGCAGCTTTCGTCCACGTGCTCTTCGACGTTCTCCCGATCGATCGGAGCCCAGAAACTGGGCCAGCCCGAGCCAGAGTCGTATTTGGTTTCTGACGTGAATAACGGCATTCCGCAACCAACGCAGTGATACGTTCCGGGCTCCTTCGTCTTCCAGTATTTCCCAGTAAACGCCCGTTCTGTACCGGCTTCGCGAGTTACGTGGTACTGCTCGGGCGTCAACTGCGCACGCCATTCCGCTTCGCTCTTAGCGACTTTCTCTTTGGTCTTTTCTGCCATCACAAACCCTCTCTTGGATCGTCACACAAATCCTTTCATTGGATGCGTCTGCAGTCCAGAAGTGACACGTATCCGCACCGCGCGTGATGTGACGCACTTTTTCGTGTGACGATCGACCTTCCCGAGTAAATTTGCTACAGGCTAATATGGAATTTAAATTATTTTCTAAGGAGCTGGGCAAGATGGGGGATCTTAGTCCGCATTTCTCGCGAAAAGAGTTCGAGTGCCGCTGCTGTGGCCGCCTTGTGCTGGATGACAATCTGCTCGACGACTCGAGGCATTGCGAAAGTTGGCAGGCGTACCCGTGGTTGTCAACGCCGGATACCGTTGTCGACAGCACAACCAGGAAGTCGGGGGAGTTCCAAACAGCGAGCATACCCGCGGGCTGGCGGCCGACATTCGCCTGCCTGGATTGTCCCTGCAGAGGATGTACGAACTGGCGCTGGAGGTCCCCCAATTCTCACGGGGCTTATGACGGCGACTTCCTCCACGTCGATGTTCGCGATCACCGGGCGCGCTGGGCCCGCGTGCATGGCAAGTATGCCGGAATCGAGCAATTGTTGCGCGAGCCTCAGCTATTGGTCGAGAAGTCGAACGAAACTCACGTCGGATAGCGAGAGAACTCGCCTAGCGGCGTTTAGAAGGAGGGGTTGTGGGACCGGTTTGCTCAGAAGGCTTTACACCACTTGACTCGACAGCCTCGCCAATCTGCCGGTAGACGCCCAGGAAATACAGCAGCGGGGTTCCCTGCCGCACTACGACCTCTTCGACCTCGGCGATGAAGATGGTGTGATCTCCGGCGTCCTGCGCAGTGTGCAACCGGCATTCGAGGTACGCGAGAGCCCCACACAGGACAGGCGTTCCATGTTTCGTGCGCTCGAAGCACGCACCTGCTTCCTGGGCGGCGCGCTCGTGCGAACGGGTCGCGCTGGCATAGTACTCCGAAATGGCCCGCTGATCTTCTGCGAGCACATTCACGCCGAAGCGCTTCTTGGCGTGCAGGTGGGCATGGGTGCGGGCCCGCTGGTCGACGCATACCAGCACCAGCATCGGATCCAGCGAAACCGAGGTGAATGCATTGGCGGTCATGCCATGCACTTCATTCTCGTAGTCCACGGTGATCACTGTTATCCCGGTGGCGAAACAACCCAGTGCTTTGCGAAACTCCGCCTGGGTGACGCTCATGGCTATAAGATTCTTCTCCTCAAATTTCTGAAGCTCCCACGCGTTCGCTGACTCGATAACTTACCACGTTCGACGCAGGCCAAAACGACGTGCCACGGCTTTACGAATCGCTGCTTCGCGCGGCCCCCGCGAGCTTCATGTATGATTTTGCTACCCGGATCGCTTTGGGATGAGTCGACCCTGCTTTGGAAACTGGCGCATCTTGAGCACGTTCGTCGAGCGTAAGTATTCTCTGGCCCGCGTTTTATCGGAAGTGCGGGGTGGGTTCCTGTCGCGCGACGGGGCATGCCGACTGCTCCATTGCGACGACCAAGTTCTTCCCGAAGTCCTTTCGGCTGCCCGCGCCGCCAGGGAACGGTTCAAGCCTCACGTCATCACCTATTCCCGCAAGGTTTTTATTCCGTTGACCAACTTGTGCAGGGATTACTGCGGCTATTGCATCTTCCGCCGTGATCCGAGTGATCCGGGCGCACATACCATGACGCCCGACGAGGTGTTGGACGTCGTTCGCATGGGCGAGAAACTCGGATGCACGGAGGCCCTGTTCAGCCTTGGCGATAAGCCGGAGCTACTCTTCCCAGAAATGCGGGACATATTGCGGCATCTCGGCTACCATTCGACGCTTCACTATCTCGAGGCCATGTGCGATCTGGTGCTGCGCGAGACCACACTCCTGCCACATCCGAATCCAGGGTTATTGAGTGCCGAATGGATCCGCCGGCTCGCTAAAGTGTCCCCAAGCATGGGACTAATGCTGGAGACCACCAACGCCGGCCTGCTCCGAACTGGCGCCGCGCACGATAACGCTCCCGACAAACTTCCATTCAAGCGACTGCGTACGATCGAGGAGGCTGGGAAGCAAGGTGTTCCCTTTACGACGGGCTTGCTCATCGGCATCGGCGAAACGCGCGAAGATCGAGTGGATACGCTGCTTGCCATTCGCGATCTGCACGAGCGCTACGGCCACATCCAGGAAGTAATTGTCCAGAATTTTCGCGTAAAACCTGGCATTTCGATGCAGAACTGGCCCGAACCGACTCGCGGCGACATGCTGCGTACCGTAATGGTCGCACGTCTGCTGATGCCAGAGGTAAACATTCAGGCACCTCCCAACCTCAGCGCTCCTTATTATGACGATTTGCTGGACGCTGGAATCAACGACTGGGGAGGAGTCTCTCCGTTGACACCTGATTTCATTAATCCAGAAAGACCCTGGCCACACCTAGAGCAACTTCGTCTACGCACCGAAGCCAAGGGATACAAGCTCGAACAACGCCTGCCGATCTATCCCGAGTTCCTACCACAGATTCTGACGCGTCCCGGCCTGCTCGCAGATCGAGTGAGAAGTGCCGCCGACAATCAGGGCCTTGCTCGGAGAGCCGCGTGATCACCGTCCTTACCGGTGGCACAGGCGGAGCGAAATTCGTCGATGGCCTGCGGCAGGTCGTCCCGCCTGAACAGATGACGATAATCGTCAACACCGGGGACGATTTACTTTGGTGGGGACTCTACGTCTCTCCTGACATTGACTCCATCACCTACGTTCTCTCCGGTCTGCTGAGCCGCGAACGGGGCTGGGGAGTCAAGGGCGACACCTTCTTCTGCCTGCAACACATGGGACAACTCGGTCAGCCCATTTGGTTCCATGCCGGCGACCGCGACCTGGCAGTGCACATCCTGCGCTCCAAGTTGCTAGCAGAAGGTAAAACCCTGTCCGAGGTCACGACGGAGATCTGCGACAAGCTCGGCGTGAAGGCCCGTATTTTGCCGATGAGCAACTCGCGGGTGGAAACTCGCGTCGGTACGCCGATCGGCGAGTTGACCTTCGAAGAATATTTCGTGCAGCGCTGGTACCAGGATCCAGTCGAATCGATTCGGTTTGCCGGAGCGGTCGATGCAGAACCTGCACCCGGAGTCATCGAAGCAATTCTCTCTGCTGATGTTGTTGTTCTGGCTCCGAGCAATCCGATCACCAGCATTGGGCCGATTTTAGCAGTGCCTGGTGTCCGCGATGCGCTGCAGAAGACGAAAGCTCGCATCGCAGCGGTCAGCCCGATCGTTGGCGGAGCAGCGGTGGCCGGGCCCGCCGGAATCCTGATGACTTCGCAAGGCTTGCCCGTGTCGATTGCCGGCGTGGCGGAGGCTTACCACGATTTTCTGGACGTGCTCGTCGTCGACACCTGCGATTCGCAGGCTGCGGACGAGTTGCGACAAAGCGGCGTGCGCGTGCACGTCGCCAAGACCATCATGCAAACCTTGGAAGACAAAGCCAATCTGGCTTCCGAAGTGCTTTCGGCGGTTGCCGGGCAAACGGCTGCGCACGCGGGGCTCGACCACTCATGATCCTCGTCCCCGTAAAGAATCTTAAGCATGCCAAGCAGCGCCTTGCAGCGGTGCTCGACCAAGCTTCGCGTACACTCCTTGCCCAGGCCATGCTCCACGACGTCGTGCAGGCTCTCGGTTCGTGGCCGAATCGTCCCGAGGTCGCGATCGTTTCCTGCGACCCTTTTGCCATGGCCTTGGCGAATCAATATGGCTTCGAGGTGATCGCCGACCACGCGGACGCGGGCGAAACCGATGCGATCGCGATGGCAACCCGCGTTTGCCAGATGCGCGGTATCGATAACACTCTCGTGATTCCCGCCGACATTCCCCTGATTCAGGCCTGGGAGTTGGAGAAAGTTTTCGAAGCTGCTCCGCCCGAAGGGTCCGTTCTTGTGCCTGCCGGCGACGGCCGGGGCACCAACGCTGCCTTCCGGAGACCTGCGGACTTGTTTCCTCTGCGCTTTGGCAACGACAGCTTCAAACCCCATCTCGCGGCGGCCCAGGCGACTGGCAAACCCTGCATCGTTGTCTCCCTCCCGGGCATTGCGGTCGACGTCGACAATCCCTCTGACCTCAGGCTACTCGCCGACTTGCCCGGAGAAACCGGGGCACAACGGCTCGCCCGCCAGTGGGATTTAACCGACTACGCACTGGCTGCAAACGAATAGAGACATCGATGGACGAGCTGCGGGTCATCCCCGTTCGCATTGCCGGCGAGATCAGACCGGGGGATTCGCTGTCTGCAAAACTTCTGGATGCTTTGAAGAGAGCGCGGCTCGCACTTGTTAAAGGTGACATTCTGGTCGTGAAGCATAAGGTCGTTTCGAAATCCGAGGGCTGCCTGGTTCGGCTCGATACCGTTAGGCCTTCCGCCGCTTCCCGCGCGTGGGCACGGCGCTTCAAAGTCGACGCGCGCGTAACCGAACTCGCCCTCCAACAAAGCAAAGCGGTCATTCGAAGGAAAGATGGGGTTCTGATCACGGAGACTCGGCATGGATTCATCTGCGCCAACAGTGGCGTGGATGTCTCGAATGTTGACGGTGGTTCACATGCGTTGGTGCTTCCGAAAAATCCCGACTTGTCCGCGGCACGTCTGCATCGCGAGTTGAAAAAGAGCACACGACTGGCCATTCCGGTCATTATCAGTGACAGCTTCGGCCGGCCGTGGCGCGAGGGCCTCACCGAAGTTGCCATCGGTGTCGCAGGCATGAAGGCGCTTCACGATTACCGTGGGCGGCGCGATCCTCATGGCTACCCACTGCGCGTGAGCCTGGACGCAGTCGCCGATGAACTGGCCTGCGCCGCCGGACTGCTCTCTGGCAAGCTAAGCCGCACGCCCTTTGTTATCATTCGGGGATTCCGTTATCAGCGCGGACGCGGAAGCGCCCGCGAACTGCTTCGTCCTGAGCGACGTGACCTGTTTCGCTAGGAGGCATCTTGGGTCGATCCCTCGCACAATCGGAATTGGAGAACTTTCCCTCGCTCGGATGGACAGAGGTTGCGATGCGACTGACACCCGCAATTCGCATCGCGCTCGAAGGTGTGCTCACGACGCAGGATGGCGGATCACTTTCGCGCGACGAATGCAACCTGCTCGCTAGCTGCGTAGGCGACGACCTCATCGGGCTGCTGGTGGCAGCGAATGAACTACGCGCTGAACTGGTTGGGAATCTCGTCACCTACGTCGTCAATCGCAACATCAACTTCACCAACATCTGTTTCGTAGGCTGCAAGTTTTGTGCATTCAGCCGCGGCCCGCGGGAGCATGACACCTATTTTCTAAGCCTCGATCAGGTGGCGCGCAAGGCTGAAGAGGCGTGGGCTCTGGGCGCAACCGAGGTTTGCATTCAGGGCGGACTGCCGCACGATCTTCCTCCCTTCTACTATCGCGACATTCTGCGGGCCGTGAAACGCGCGGTCCCCCGTATGCATTGCCATGCTTTCTCGCCGATGGAAATTATCTACGGCGTGGAACTCACGGGCATGCCGATCGCCGACTACCTTTCGATGCTGCGTGACAACGGGCTTGACACTCTTCCGGGTACCGCGGCTGAGATTCTGGATGACGAAGTACGCGCTATCCTCTCGCGCAATAAGCTGTCGACAGAGCAGTGGAAGGAAGTCATCACCACCGCCCATGAACTGGGGATTCGCAGCACTTCGACCCTCATGTACGGACACGTGGAGACGATGCAACATTGGGTCAACCAGATTCTGATGTTTCGCGACATTCAGAAACGAACCGGCGGTTTCACAGAATTTGTTCCCCTCGGCTTCGTGCATCAGAACACACTGCTCTTCCACCAGGGATTGGCCCGCTCCGGCCCGACTCTCGGCGAGCACCTGAAGATTCACGCCCTGGCGCGCGTTTTGCTCGCTGGCTCGATCAACAACATCCAGGTTTCCTGGGTAAAGTTGAACCGCAAATTGTCACAACTATGCCTGCAGGCAGGGGCAAACGATTACGGCGGCACCCTGATGGAAGAGAATATTTCGCGCGAAGCAGGCGCTACTGCCGGTCAGTACACCAGTCCCGAGGAGTTCCAGTCGCTCATCCTCGAAGCGGGGAGAATTCCCGCCGAGCGCAACACGATCTACACGCGAATCCACATCAAGTCTCCCTTGGAAGAACTCACCAGCGAGCAGGCCTGCGCGGAGTTCGCATGAGCCTTCCGATCGCGATTCTGGGAGGCACAGGCCCAGCCGGCCTAGGTCTGGCCCTACGTTGGGCTCGTGCCGGAGAAACCATCATCATTGGTTCGCGCAATGCCGAACGCGCACGGGAAGCAGCTGCAAAAATAAAGGAGAGACTCGGTGGCAAGGCAGACATCATCGGACAAGAGAATTCCGTCGCCTGCGCGGCCGCCGATTTGCTGGCACTGACCGTCCCCTTCGAGGGCCAAGCCGCTTTGTTGAAGCAACTGAAAGCGTCTTTCAAGCCAGGCAGTGTGCTGATCGATTGCACGGTGCCTTTGGCGTCAAGCGTTGGCGGCCGCGCCAGTCGCACACTCGGTGTGTGGCAAGGCTCCGCCGCCCAACAAAGCGCCGAACTCGTTCCCAAAGGAGTAACTGTGGTCGCTGCATTTCAAAACTGCTCCGCCGAAACAATGTACGGCGACGATCCGGTGGAGTGTGATGTGATCGTCTGCAGCGATGACCCCAGCGCGGTTCAGCTCGTAAGCAAACTGGCGGCCAAGATTCCGGGACTGCGGGCAATCGACGGCGGTAAGCTCGAAAACGCCCATATCGTCGAACAGGTCACAGCATTGCTGATTGGATTGAACATCCGCCACAAGGGTCACGGCGGAATCCGGATCACGGGTCTGCCGGCAACGGCATACAAGTCGTCGTAAGGTACGTCGGAGAGTGGCGGCTAAGATCTTGGGTCAGGCGTTCGTTCGGCGTCATCCAAGGGAATACGAACAATCCCGAGGCCATGAACCCTTCCACTCAAAACGGCGTGGCCATTGCATTCCGAGACGTTTCGTACAGTTTTTCTGCCGGTAGTAATCTTCTCAACAGCCTGAATTTACAGATTCATCGAGGCGAAACGTTCGTCCTGCTGGGACGCAGCGGTTCGGGCAAGACCACGACCCTGAAGCTGATCAACGACCTGGTCTCTCCCACCGCCGGAGAGGTGATCGTCGAAGGCCGCGCCACAAAGCAATGGGATCCGATTCGCCTGCGCCGCGGGATTGGGTATGTGATCCAGGACGCGGGCCTGTTTCCCCACTTCACCGTAGCACGAAATATTGGTCTGGTTCCAACCATTGAAGAGTGGCCGACCGATCGTATCCGTCAACGCATAGCCGAACTGCTGCAATTGGTCGGGCTCGACCATTCGCTGGCTGGGCGTTATCCCCGCGAACTCTCGGGCGGGCAGCGGCAGCGAGTCGGAGTCGCGCGAGCCCTTGCGGCTGACCCACCGATTCTTTTGATGGACGAGCCTTTCGCCGCGCTGGATCCCATCACCCGCGCCGAGTTGCAGCGCGAATTTATGTCTCTGCAGCAGCGTCTTCAGAAGACCGTGGTCTTCGTGACGCACGATTTGCGGGAAGCGCTGTTGCTGGGCACGCGCATTGCCCTGATGGAGAGTGGAAGGCTCGTTACGGCGTTGCCACCCGACGAATTTGTGAGATCCGAAGATCCGCTGGTCCAAAAATATCTGGATGCATTCGGCGCGAAGGCGAATGGAAAGCGAGGCACCCCGTGAATGTCTTCCAGTTCATCGTGCAGAATCACAGCGAAGTGCTGCGGGTTACGCTGGAGCATCTCTGGATGGTCGTGGTGTCCATATTTCTGGCCGTTCTGGTCGGCATTCCTCTCGGCATCCTGATCACCCGCTGGCCTGGCCTTGATAAGCCCGTGCTGGGCAGCGCCAACATCATCCAGACCATTCCGAGCCTGGCCCTGTTCGGATTCCTGCTGCCCGTCCCGTGGATCGGCGCGCGCGCGGACCGGCTGGCCATCCTCGCCTTGTCGCTATACGCGTTGCTGCCACTCATCCGCAATACCTACGCCGGAATCAAGGGGGTTGATCACTCCGTCGTTGAGGCCGGGCGCGGCATGGGCATGACCGATCGCCAGCTTCTGTTTCAGGTTGAACTGCCATTGGCGTTGGGAGTCATCATCGCCGGTGTGCGTGTGGCCACCGTCATCTCGGTGGGTCTCGCGACGATTGCCGCCGCGATTGGAGCGGGAGGATTGGGCGAATACATTTTTCGCGGACTGGCGATGGTCAACAACCAGTTGATCCTGGCGGGGGCGATACCAGCGGCCGCCCTCGCTTTGCTCGCGGATGTCAGCCTGGGATGGCTGGAGAGACGGCTGAGTCCGAGCTAGAACTACACTGCAAATGCGAACCAACCCCCGATGACCCACGGTCTCCACATTCTTTTTATCTCGATCCTGTTCCTTTTGGGCTGCGGTCCCTCGCGCGAGAACCGGATCGTCGTCGGCTCCAAGAATTTCACCGAACAGGCCGTTCTCGGAGAGATCGTCGCCCAGCAACTTGAGGCGAAAACAAGCCTGCACGTTGAACGTCGGTTCTATCTCGCTGGATCGTTCATTTGCCAGCAGGCGATACTAGCGGGGCGCATCGATGTCTACCCTGAGTACACCGGCACCGCACTCACCGCGATCCTGAAGGAAAAAACGGCGGGCACGCCGCAAGACGTCTACCAACGGGTGAAATCCGAATACGAGAAGCGCTTCGGCCTCACGCTGATTCCGCCTCTGGGCTTCAACAATACTTTTGCCATCGAAATCCGTGGCGAAGACGCAAGGCGTTTCAGCCTCAAAACAATTTCGCAGGCCGCCGCCTATACTCCGCAATGGCGCCCTGGCTTCGGCTACGAGTTCATGGAGCGGCCCGACGGCTACAAGGGCCTGGCCGCCACGTATGGCCTGCGCTTCGCTGAACCGCCTCGCATCATGGATCTTGGCTTGCTGAATCGCGCGCTTAAAGACAAGCAGGTCGATCTCATCGCCGGCAATACCACCGACGGACTGATCCCGGTTTTTGATTTCTTTGTGCTTCAGGATGACCGCAACTACTTTCCTCCGTACGAGGCCGTCCCAGTGATTCGCCAACAGACTCTCAACCTCCATCCGGAGGTCGGACACGCCCTCGCCGAACTGTCAGGGCAAATTTCCGACAAGGATATGCAACAACTGAACTATGCCGTGGACGGTGAGCATCGAGACGTCAAGCAGGTGGTACAGGAATTTCTGCAGAAGAAAATACCCAAGCAAGAGTAGCGCCGGCGTCTCGCCGGCTGTCGTGTGGGCGTCCCCGCCCATACAAAGGAAACACCTCACCGTCTACAATGTCCCATTCATGCCGAACCGTGACATCGACGCGACCTGGAAATACCACAACGGCACCAAGCATTCTTATTTGAGTCTCCGTGTTCATCCTCATTTTCTCGACTGGGAGAATAAACCACTTCTCTTCAAGATCTACCCCACCCTCGAAGTCACGCGCCTGCCTAAAGATTTCGAGCAGACGGGCGTGGCAGCACTCTCCGCCATCTCTAACCCCGGGGTCGTTTCACAGGAAGAAGTTTTGCCCCGCCTCGATACGATCGCGCAATTGTTGTTTTTCTCGGCGGGCGTAACCAAGAGCAGGAAGTTTCCAGGCGGGGAAACATTCTTCCGTGCCGCAGCCTGCACGGGCGCCTTGTACGAGGTCGAACTTTACCTGGTCTGCCGCGATCTTCCGGATCTTGCGGCAGGCGTCTATCACTTCGGCGTTGCAGAATTTGGCCTGCGACAGTTACGCGCGGGGGACCATCGTAAGGTTCTGGTTGACGCCGCGGCTGGCGATCCGGTGATGGCACAGGCGCCGCTTATCGTCATCTGCACGGGCACATACTGGCGTAATGCGTGGAAGTACCGTTCGCGAGCCTATCGACACTTCGGCTGGGATAACGGGACCATTCTTGCGAACCTGCTGGCGGTAAGCACCTCTTTCCGGTTCCCCTGCAAGCTTTTCACAGGCTTCGTCGACCAACCGGTTAATGCGCTCCTCGATGTCGACCTTCTCAAAGAAACGGCATTCTCGATGGCAGCCATTGGGCATAACACGGCCGTACCATCGGCGAATCCGCCCTTTGAGCCACTCAAGCTGCCCCTGGTCCCTTATTCAAGGGAAGAAGTGGATTATCCCGCAATGCGCCAGATGCAGGAAGCGTCGAACCTGACTTCTCCGGACGAGGTGGCTGCGTGGAGAGGTAGCAAACTCATCATTCCCGCCCCAGCGCCGAAGGGAAAGGTTATCGATTTGCAGCCACCCCCTGGTTCTACGCTCCCAGCCGACACGATCGAACAGGTCATCCAACGTCGCGCCTCCACGCGGAAGTTCGCCCGCGAATCCATCTCGTTCGCAGAGCTTTCGACGATCCTTGATCGCGCCACCGGCGGCATTCCTGCTGACTTCGCCCCAACAGTCGGCAGTCAACTCAATGACTTTTACCTCATCGTGCATAGTGTCCGAGATCTGGCTCCCGGCGCCTATTTCTTTCACCATGAGAGGAAGCAACTGGAGCTCTTAAAGGAAGGCGACTTCCGGGAACAAGCTGGGTACCTTGGGCTCGAGCAAGACCTTCCCGCCGACGCCAGCGTGGACGTCTTTTTTCTCGCTGACCTTCACAAAATCGTCGCCACCTACGGCAACCGCGGCTACCGTGCCACCCAATTAGAAGCCGGAATCCTGGGTGGGAAGCTTTACCTTGCCGCTTACGCACAAAACCTCGGGGCCTCCGGCCTTACTTTCTACGACGACGATGTCGTGAACTTCTTTTCTCCGCATGCCAAGGGGAAGAGCGCGATCTTCCTGGTCGCGCTCGGGCGAAGTGCGAAAAAGTAGAAGAACCGAGTCTGTGAGTACTGAGTACCGGGGAAAACCGGCACGAGACCGAGCCTGGCGACGATTGGCTCCCCACCCGCCGGCTCGTTCGTCACCAGCAGGCGTGATCCTCGTCACACCCGGGTGCGATAAGCCCAAGACATAATCATTTGGGGTTGGAGAAGCCCAGAGAACGGGTGCACAGCGCGGCGCGACGTCACGAGAAGAGTAGACTTCATGCGCGCTCTCGGTACTCGGTGCCCGCAACTTGGCACTTCCGGAGGATCCGTGGCAAAGGGTCGTGTTTCGATCATCGTGGAGCGCTGTAAAGCCTGCGGGTTTTGCGTTGAGTTCTGTCCCACCAAGGTCTTGGCGCTCTCCTCCGCTTTCAACGCGAAGGGCTATCATCCACCACACGTGGTGGCACCCGAAAAGTGCAGTGGCTGCGATCTTTGCGGGATGTACTGCCCAGACTTCGCCATCTACGGCCAGAGAGTAGTGGTCGACGGAGTGTCCGCTTCCGCGCGTGGCGGGAAAGCCGAGGTCTCCGATGAAGGCTGACCCGCGCGGAGTTCTCACCGGTACCCACTTCATCGACGGCGATCACGCCTGCTGCGAAGGCGCCTTGGCAGCCGGAGCACGTTTTGCGGCCGGATATCCGATTACACCTTCTACCGAGATTGTCGAACGCTTCGCCGCGCGTGTGCCAACCGTTGGTGGCAGTTTCATCCAAATGGAAGACGAGTTGGCCGCCTCTATCACTCTGCAAGGAGCGGTCTGGGGAGGCGCAAAAGCCTTCACTGTGACCTCCGGTCCCGGCTTCTCGCTGATGATGGAGCACATTGGCTATGCTGCCATGACCGAAACGCCCTGCGTGTTCGTGGATGTCCAGCGGGGTGGCCCATCAACGGGATTGCCCACGCTGCCCGCGCAAGCCGACATGATGCAGGCACGGTGGGGCTCGCATGGCGACTACGAGATCATCGCTCTCTGCCCCAACTCTCCGCAAGAGTGTTTCGATCTCACCATTCAGGCTTTCAACTACGCGGAAGAATTTCGTGTCCCCGTGATGTTCATGATGGATGAAGTGGTCGGCCATATGACCGAGAAGGTAGTCATTCCAGCCGCCGACCAGATCGAGGTGGTCCCACGTCGCCACACCAGCAAGTCGGTCGACGACTACCTGCCCTACGCCACCAACGGTGACCAGGTGCCGGAGATGGCCCACGCAGGAGAGGGTTACAACTTTCACATCACCGGGCTCACCCACGATGAACGTGGGTATCCCAACATGACGCCGCAGACGCAGGACAAGTTGATTCGGCGTCTGCAGACGAAGATTCAGGATAGCGCCGAGCGCATCGCCTTGCTGGAAGAAGAGTTTGTCGACAACTCCGACGTCATCGTGATTTCGTACGGCATCACTTCGCGGGTAGCTCAGCGGGCAATCGAACTGGCACGCCAACAGGGACTGCAGGTAGGCAAGCTACGTCTGATCACTTGCTGGCCCTTCCCGGAAGAGCGCATTCGAGAACTGGTGACAACCACGAAAGCGTTCGTCGTGCCTGAGCTCAACCTAGGCCAGATGGTGCGCGAGGTCGAGCGGGCGGCCGCCGGCAAGGCACAGACATTCTCCGTTCCGCACGCGGGTGGCAGCGTCCATCGTCCGGAAGACATTCTCAAGGTCATCGTGGAGGCAAGCCGATGAGCATCCTGAACGTCAGCAACCCGGTTGAGCCGTTTCTGCGAACTGATCGGATCCCGCACATCTGGTGTCCCGGATGCGGCATTGGCACCACGGTGAATTGTTTTGCACGCGCACTGATTGAATCGAAGATCGATCTGCAATCGCTCGCCCTGGTCTCCGGGATCGGCTGCACCGGGCGCGTAGCGGGTTACGTCAAGCTCGATTCGTTCCACACCACACACGGCCGGGCCATTCCTTTTGCGACCGGCCTGAAGCTGGCCAATCCGAAGTTGAACGTTGTGGTCTACTCAGGCGACGGAGACCTCTCCGCTATCGGCGGCAATCATCTGATTCACGCCGCCCGCCGCAACATCGACCTCAAAGTTATCTGCGTGAACAACCTTATCTACGCGATGACTGGAGGCCAGACTGCTCCCACTACGCCGGGACATGCCATTACTTCCACCGCACCCTACGGAACCTTCGAGCCGGCGTTCAACCTCCCGCACCTTGTGGAAGCTGCAGGCGCCGTGTACGTAGCGCGCTGGACGACATTTCACGTACGGCAGTTGGCACGGTCTATCAGCGAAGCCTTCCAAAAGAAGGGGTTCAGCTTCATCGAAGTGATCTCGCCCTGCCCCACGCTCTACCAGCGCCGCAATCGTCTCGGCGACGGTCTCGACACCATGAAGTACTACAAAGAAAGGAGCAAGGTAAAACACGGCGCATCGACCGGCGAAGTCGGCCTCACCATGACCGGCGAGATCATCGTGGGGAAATTCGTGGACCGCGACCGGCCCGACTACCAGAGCCTTCTCCACGCGCAAATGGTGGAGTCCCTTGGTGACCGTTACATAGAACCTTTGGAGACGTTATGCAGCTGCGGCTAACCGAACTTCGGATCGCAGGTTTCGGAGGCCAGGGGGTTATCCTGTCGGCCATCATCATCGGCAAGGCCGCATCTATCCATCAGGGTGCGTACGCCACCATGACACAGAACTTCGGGCCCGAAGCTCGCGGCGGCGCCTGCAGTGCGCAACTGCTGCTCTCTGACCAGCCTATTCTCTATCCCTATGTGACGCAGCCCGACATCATGGTTGTCATGTCGCAAGAGGCTTACACGCGCTTTGTTCCGGAACTGAAAGAAGGCGGCACTCTCATCGTCGAGCAAGACTTGGTGCGCGTCACCGACCTTCCCCGCCAAACGAAGGTTTACAGCTGCCCAGCGACCCGCTTGGCCGAAGAACTCGGCAAGCGCATGGTGTTGAATTCGGTGATGGTGGGATTCTTCACAGCGGTCACTCATCTGCTCGAGCCCGACGCTGTTCGCAGAGCGGTAGCCGACTCTGTTCCCACAAGCTTTCAAGATCTGAATCTGAAGGCTTTCGAAAAGGGATACGAGTACGGTGTAACGTCACTCGCCCTTAGCCCACACGCCCAGGAGTGGGAACAGGCGACTTACTCGCAAGAGTAAGCCCGCACTAATAATCGGCAGATGCCCGAACAGGTCAAAACACAAGGCAGCGGGTCGGAAGCCAGCGCAACTCTGTGACTTCACCGAAGCGCGGGCGGGACGCCCCCGCGACAGCCGGCGAGACGCCGGCGCCACAGTCCAATCCGCAATCGAGGTCGTCTCCCTCATTGGGAGAAAGACTTAGCTACTTACTTCATCATGTTCCGTCTTGCCGATTCCCTACCCCGCACATTCCTCGGCCAAATCGAGCTCGAGAAGCAAAATATTCTCAACACTGCCCACCAACTCAATCGCGAACTCTCCCACGACGAGCAAAGACGAGTGGCGCAGCTCTCGAGTGTTCGCATCGAACAGTATCTCGATAGTGGCGCTGGCGCCTGAGAACTGAGAGATCAAAGGATAGCCGAAGTGGTGCGCGAAGCCCTCTGCCATTTCGACGAACGGCGCTACCGGCTCTATGCCTGGTGCATCATGCCCAATCATGTACATGTCGTCGTGCGGCTCTTTCCCGGCAATACGTTAGCGGCTGTGCTTCACTCCTGAAAGTCTTTCAGCGCAAAGCAGGCCAGGAAAGTTAAGCAGATAGAAGGCAGCTTCTGGCAGCGCGAATACTATGACCACCTGCTTCGTGATGAGGCCGATTTTCAACGCGCGATCAAATATGTAGCGGACAATCCAGCCAAGGCTGGGCTCCAAAGCTGGCGTTGGGTTTGGGTCCGAGGGCAGGATGCCCTCGCGACAGCCGACGGGACGCCGGCGCTACCTTCTCGTTGCTAGGCTGCGATTTCTCGCGTTTACTCCATGACCTATGATTTCTTTGCACTAGTCCACCACTCGAGCCGTCATTTCCTCTGACGGCTCGCCCCCGGCAACTGCCTGCGCAATGATTAGCTGACGCGCTTCACCCCGGAATGCCGGCAACTTTCTGCCGAACGCGATCGCGCCGACGATGCTCGCCACTCCGCCGGCGGCCACCGCAATGGGAGCGCCCACACGGTCCGCGATTGCGCCACCCAGCAAAGCTCCGAAGGGTGCCATTCCCATAAACATCATCGAATACACAGACATCACCCGACCCCGCAAAGCGTCCGGAACCATGGATTGGATCAGCGTATTCGAACACGCCATTTCCAGCATGATGCAGAAACCCGCCGGAATGAGGAGGAACGCCGATAGCCAGAAATACCGCGAGAAGGCAAACGCAATCAGGCTCACCCCGAACCCGCCGCACGTGAGCGCCACCAGCCGTCCGAGGCCTCGCACTCCCGAACGAAGCGCGAGGGTCAATGCACCCAGCAAAGCACCCACGCCGGTGAAGCCCATCAAGATTCCCAGTCCCCTCGCACCACCGTGCAAGATGCGGTCCGCAAACACTGGCATCAGTACGGTGTATGGCATTCCCACCAGGCTTACGAGCCCCAGCAACAGGAGCAACGCGCGAATGGGTGCCGTCCGGCTCACCCACTGGAAGCCCTCGAGTATGTCTGCTAAGGGCGAGTCTGACTTCGAGCGCGCCGCACACTCGATCCTCATCAGTAAGAGTCCCACGATCACAGCAATGTAGCTCACCCCATTTGCGAAGAAGCACCAACCCTCGCCAATCTTCACCACCAGAATTCCCGCGATCGCAGGGCCAATCACGCGCGCGCCGTTAAACATGGATGAGTTCAGAGCAATCGCGTTCATCAGGTCCTCTCGTCCGACCATGTCAACGAGAAAGGACTGTCGTCCCGGAATATCGAATGCGTTCACCACCCCCAGCAGGGCGGCCAGTACGAAAATTTGTGGCACCGTGACCTGGTGGGTCAGAGTCAGGATCGCAAGAATAAGCGCCAAGATCATCGACGCCACCTGGGTCGCAATGACGATCCGGTGGCGGTTGACGCGATCCGCCACCATACCGCCAATCGGAGCCAACAGGAACACCGGGATCTGGCTGGCAAATCCCACCGCTCCCAGCCGGAGCGATGATCCGGTGATTTTGTACACCAGCCAGGATTGCGCCACGGTCTGCATCCAGGTGCCAATCAGCGAGATCAGTTGTCCGGAAAAGAAAAGCTGGAAGTTGCGATGCCTAAGCGCCCGCATGCCTGTGGACCATCGCGACGTTCCCGACAAGGCTTGGGTCGTATTGGATGCCGAATTGGAAGTCCCTGGCTCTGCCACCGTTATTCGATGCTGTTGTGTACCGATGAGTATCACTATAGCCGACGGAGACGCGCCCGATGTTCTACAATCAATCTCCATGCGTCAGACTATTGGGGTCGCCCTGCTTGCGGCCGCCCTCCTGGTGAGCTGCAAAAAATCCTCCGCCCCGACGGCGGCGACTTCCCCCGTCAGGCCAGACGATCCGGTCCAACTCAAGCTCAAAGAACTCGCTGGCGCGGGCTCAGCCGACTGTGGGCGGCTCGATGTCCGTGCTCCGAATGAGCAGCTAGCCAGCGCCAGCAACTGCGCCACCAAGGCGGCGCAGGAGAAGCATCCTTTCTACGTGGGATATGACATGCCTGGCATGTCCACCGGGATTGCCGGAAACGCTGAAGGAAAATTGTTTGCTGTTCAGTTGCAGGGAGCGGGCACTGGAGCGCAATTGGCGAGTGGCCCGTGTCCGGCTGAGTTACGCATCGCGAAAAGCGGACGCGCCACGTGTTTCATCCCAGGCACAATGGGCCTGACACCAACGTCAGCTGATCCTCACAGTGGAATTCCCATGAGTCCCGCAGGAGGCATGAACCCGCAGGGTGGAATGATTCCGCAGCCCTTTGCACCGCCTCCGAAGAAAAAATAGTACCAAGCAACCGCCCGCCGGTCGGTGAGGAGTTGAGGGCTCGGGTCTTAGGTGTCAGGTTTAGGTAGCACGTCTCGGGCTGCTTGCTTAGGGTTATCACTCTTCCCGCCCTGCAGGCGGGCGGAGCGTGTTGGTGCTCCCAAGGCCTGAGACCTAACACCTGTTTCCCGCGCCTAGTAACCCGCAAGCACAGCCGCCCGTTCCTGCGCCTCGATCGAGGCCACTGTTTCCTGGGCGTCCACTACCGCAATCGCGGCTGCATTCACAATCTCCTCCACCTGCGCGCCGCGCGCCAGCAGATGTACAGGCTTGCTCATACCCATGAGGATCGGCCCCAAAATTTCACCGCCGCCGATCTTCGACAGCAGTTTGTAGGCGATGTTGGCCGAGTTCAGGTCCGGGAAGATCAGGACGTTGGCCCCACCCTTCAACTGGCTGAAGGGATAGTGCTGCTCCAGATCGGCGGAGACCGCCTCGTCGGCCATCACCTCGCCGTCCACCATCAGCGTCGGATCGGCGCGGTGTAGCAACTCCACGGCCCTGCGCATTTTGTCGCATTGCGGATGCCGGACGCTGCCAAAACTCGAAAACGATAACAACGCCACGCGCGGTTCCACATCGAAGCGACGCGCAGTTTGGGCGGTGCAAAGCGCGATCTCCACCAGGTCCTCGGCGGTCGGGTCGATATTCACGCTGGTGTCCGCCAGGAAGTAGATATCGCCCTTGCGGGTGATCATGCCATAGCAGCCGGAAACCTTGTGGAGGCCTTCGCGTACTCGCACAATCTGCAGCGCCGGGCGAATAGTGTCAGCAAAATGCTGGGTCACTCCCGACACCAATGCATCCGCATCCCCCAGGTGCAGCATCATCGAGGCGAACACATTACGGTCATCGATGAGGTTGCGGGCTTCGCTCATCGTCACCCCTCGCCTCTGACGTAGGCTAAACAGTTCCTGGATGTAACGCTCCCGATGTGGCGAACTGGCTGGGTCCACGATGCGCGTCCCGCGCAAATCCAAACCCAATTCCGGAACCCTCTTATGGATGGCATCCGCGTTTCCGAGCAGGATGGGGATGGCGATGTTCTCTTCTACCAGCGTGTGACAGGCACGCAAGATCTTCTCGTTATCCCCTTCCGGAAACACGACCTGTTTGGGTTGGGCCTGCGCCTTGTGAATCATCATGCGGGCGATCTCGTGCGCCTTCCCGAGGCGTTTCTCCAGTTGTTCGCGGTACAAGAGCAGGTTCACGGGTTCTTGTGCGACCCCGCTTTCCATTGCTGCCTTAGCCACGGCAACCGCTTCCCACAAAAGGACCCTCGGATCGAAGGGCTTGGGAATCAGGTATTCCGGTCCGAACTTCAGGTGCTCGACCCCGTAGGCGCGGCATACTGAATCCGGCACGTCCTCCTTGGCGAGCGCGGCCAGCGCGTGCGTAGCGGCAAGCTTCATTTCTTCGTTGATGGCGGTCGCGCGCACGTCGAGCGCGCCGCGAAAGATAAAAGGAAAGCCGAGCACATTGTTCACCTGGTTTGGATAATCCGAGCGCCCGGTGGCAAAGATGACATCCGTGCGGCTAAGTTTCGCTTCTTCGTAGGTAATCTCCGGATCTGGGTTGGCCATCGCAAACACGATGGGACGCGGCGCCATCGAACGGATCATCCCTGCATTCACTGCACCCTTCACCGAGCAACCCAGGAATACATCCGCGCCCCGCATTGCGTCGCCCAGTGTGCGCAGGGTCGTTTCCTTGGCAAAACGCTCCTTGTAGGGGTTCATTCCCTCGGATCGGCCTTGGTAGATCACGCCTTTCGTGTCGCACATGGTGATGTTTTCGCGCTTCACGCCCAGCCGCACATAGTGTTCCGCGCAAGCAATCCCCGACGCGCCGGCCCCGTTCACCACCACCCGCACCTGGCCAATCAGCTTGCCCACGACTTCCAGAGCATTGAGCAGAGCGGCGCCAGAGATGATGGCCGTCCCATGCTGATCGTCGTGAAACACGGGAATCTTCATCGTCTTCCGGAGCGTTTCCTCGATATGGAAACATTCGGGCGCCTTGATATCCTCCAGGTTGATCCCGCCGAAAGTGGGTTCTAGCAACTGGCAGAGCTTAATGATCTGCTCAGGATCGTGGCTGTTGACTTCCAGATCGAAAACATCAACATCGGCGAAGCGTTTGAACAGTACCGCCTTCCCTTCCATTACCGGTTTGCCGGCGAGGGCACCGATATCGCCCAACCCCAACACTGCCGTCCCATTGCTCACCACTGCCACCAGGTTGCCGCGCGCGGTGTACTTGAAAGCATCGTGCGGGTTCTTCTGAATCTCCAAGCACGGGTCTGCGACTCCTGGCGTGTACGCCAAGCTGAGGTCGCGTTGGGTCCGGCAGGGCTTGCTCGGAGTCACTTCGATCTTTCCAGGACGTTCGCCGAAGTGATAATCGAGAGCCTGATTTTTTGTCACGGGCATACGAGCCCTCCGTTGGGAAAGCGTTTTATTGTCGTTTGCTCCTCCGCGTTCATATTGCGGCACACACCTGCGAAGGGATCTGACATCCAATTGTTGGGTTTGCCGGTCGGTACCGCTGTGATTCGGGTCACAGCCGTTCGTGTCACAGACCCTGGTGATTTGGGACCGTATCCCAAAGACTCCAGTGGAGAAACTCGGCCACCCACGGCTTCGAGTTGGACTGCCAGTTCCGGGAACTTAGCCACGTTTCGGGAACTTAGCCACGTTTAAGGGGTAGGGTCGCTAATTGGGACTTCCCAACGGCACCCTGCCTGGAGTACAGTTTTTGTCTGTCCTGGTAACCCCTACCGGGATTGTCTCGCTTCATTCGAGGAAACCCATGACCACGGAACCGGTTCGTCTGGAGCGTCGTGTCGGGCAGCGGTTCGAACTCCACATTCCTGTCTCGATGAAATTGGCGGGCACCCAGCATGAGGCGTGCGGTTTCACTGAGGACCTCAGCGCGCGCGGCAGCTTTTTCTATACAGATTTCCCCTTGGCCCCCGGAGAATCGGTCGAACTCACTCTGCTAATGCCATCGGAAATCACTCTGGGGGAAAGTATGCGCGTGCGTTGCCCGGGGACCGTTCTGCGGGTCGTGCAGCCGTCTATCGGAACCAAGTTAGGCGTCGCCGTACACTTCGCCAACTATGAGTACCTGGTGGAGGAGCGTGTCGCGGAAAATTCCGATTCTTGTTTCGACCGTATCTCCGCACTCCACGGCCATACCGCTCCCGAGGAACCTGCGGTTGTTTCCCAGACTACTCGCCGTCCGGCGGTCTCCTAGGTCAACCTTACAAGATCAGTCTTGGGACAAAATCGCCAATTTCCGCTTGGGCTGCGGCTTTTCAGCAGATAAATTCTTTTCAACCAGCTTGGCTTCGCTTAGAATATTCCCGGTTCGGGAAACCCTGATGGCAGGTCTTCCGCTCTCAACTCCGTAGTGAGAACTACGTCGTCTAGTAGAATTGCTATCCGAGAGATTGGGCCCGGGTTACGGAAGTCATCTGGCACGGAGGTTCCTGCCCTCTTACCATGCAAACGCCGAGAGATTTTGACGAGACTCAAGCCATGCATGGCATCGCAGTTGCCCTCCTGACAGAGGACCGGGAGCAGTTAGTTGTACTCCAGAATCGCCTGGAAAGTACCCATGTTGCCCGCACCGTGTTCAGCCATTTGGGCTTTCCCGGCACCGCCACCGACCCCATCGTGCGCCAGATGCAAGATCAGCGCGCCGAGGTGGTCTTAATCGATGTAAATCCCGACAATCCACAGCGGGCTATCCACGCCATCGAGTTGATTCGCGCTACCACCAGCGACATTGCGGTCTTCGCGGTGGGCGAAATGCGCAATCCCGTCACGATTGTGGGCGCCATGCGTGCGGGTGCAGGTGAATTCGTTGATCGCCTGGCTGGAACCGACGGGCTTCTCGAGGCATTTACCCGTTACGCCTCAGCTCGCAGCAAGACACGTAGCACCGGCAAAGCCCGTGTATTTACGGTGATCAATGCAAAGGGTGGAAGTGGCGCGACCACGCTGGCGGTTAACACGGCCGTGTCCCTTCAGCAGAATCATGGCCAGACAATCCTGGTCGACTTCTCGCCCATCGGTCACGCAGCTCTGCACCTCAATGCGCGTCCCAGTTTCAGCGTGATGGATGCCATGCAGAACCTGCACCGCATGGATGCCTCCCTGCTCGAGGGGCTGATGACCTCGACCAAGGATGGACTCCACTTACTGGCTGCCCCGCAGCAACCCTACGCTGCTGCTCCTGCAGCCACCGAACTGGCGCGTCTGTTTGATCTGCTCGTGAGCCACTACCGATACGTGATCGTGGATTGCTCGGGCCGTATGGATCAAACCACTCGGCTTCTCTCCGATCTCTCGAACGCAGTGCTCATGGTTGCGCAAACCGATGTCGTCTCTCTGTGGAGTGCAGGCCGAATTCGCGTTTTCCTGGAAGAGGGAAATGCGCGCAACCGTCTTCGTCTGGTCATGAACCGGTACAAGAAGATCCCGGGTTTCACGGAAGAGGAGATCGAGAAAGTCACCAATTGCAAGATCCTCTGGAAGATTCCCAATAACTACCAGTTGATCGCACCGGCCATTGATAAGGGCGCGCCGGTCGCGGCGCACGACAACCAGGAAGTCAGCCGTGCATTCCGCTCGTTGGCGGATATGCTGGCTCTTGCGCCCGAGTGCCGCAGAAGAAGGTCTTGACCTCGTCTTCCAGCCCGAAAAAGATATGAAGAAGAAAGCGCCCAGCCGACTGCTAATCTCGCCAATTCGCGCCGGCCAGTAGCCCACCTCCCCTCCTTTACAAATCTTTACCGACTAGACGGACAAGCTGGACATCCCCCATCTCTGGACACCCATCAGACACAAAATAGCGATGAGCCAAGTAGCGTCGGCGTCCCGCCGGCTGTCGTGTGAGCCTGCCTTGAGCGTATCGAAGGGCGTCTCGTCCTTACTCGCATGCAGCTACTGGCCGCGGAAGATTCCTTAATGTGCCAACGGAGTTAAGAGATGTCGTCAATCTGGGAAGCAAAAGAGCCCGATCCTCGTCATTTTTGGATACGCCTGAGCCTCGCAGCCGGACTGGTGCTCATGGTTGCCGCTGCGTATAGTGCCGGGCAATCGTCGGATCAACCCAAAACGTCCGCCTCGGCGGATACCGCTTCTCAACCTACGTTGAGCGGCACTTGGAAACTCAATCGGGACGAGAGCGACGATCCGCGCGAGAAACTTCGTTCCGCAATTCAGGATCGGGAACAAAACGGAAGTCCCGGCGGCATGGGACGTCACGGCGGTATGGGTGGAGGCGGAATGGGCGGTGGAATTGGAATGGGGATTCCCGGCATCGGCGGAGGCATGGGCCACCCTGGCAGCGGACAGCGCGGAGGATCAGGGTCGGACGAGCAGCACGCCCGTTTGCGCGATGTGGTGCGAGCTCCCGACCAGGTTTCTATCGTGCAGAAGGGTCCGGAGATCGACCTGACCGACACCGACAATCGAGTGCGATCCCTGTTTCACCGACGGGCGCAAGCTGGAAAAACCCAAGAAAGACAGCAGCGAGGCCCAGGTAAAGGCCCACTGGGATCACGAAACTCTGGTGACCGAAGAAAAGGGACCGAATGGAGAGAAGATTTCCCACGCTTACGAAATCACGAACGAAGGCAAACAACTGGCCGACACGCTGACTCTCGAAAGCAAGAAATTGAATACTCCGATCATCATCCGCTCGGTCTATGACAAATCCGAGTGATTTATGTGTGGCGCCGGCACTTCTGCCCGCTAGTAGACGGCTGTCACCGCGACAATGGCATCTCTGTAAGCACTCACTTTCCATACGCCGGAGGCTCTCCCAAGCTCCTGGTCCTATTTCGGGCAGCGCTCGCGACACATTGTCTAGCGCCACGAAGTGCACACCGCGATGATCGAACGAGTAATACGTGTCTTTCAGAAATTCGCGGTACAACTGCCCACCGTCCAACCCAGCATCGTGCTCGCCGGGAACTGCATCACCTTCCCAACTTTCATGCGCCGGGAAATCTCCAGGAACTGCTTCATGCGCTGCGCGTGCACATCTTTGTCCTCTGTGTCATGGGTCAGGTCCCCGGTGAACAGGACCAGATCGGGTGCGGTGGGAAGCCCGTTGATCATCTCCACGGCTCGTTCAAACGCCTTCGTTCCCAGCGGGTCCGGAGGCCCGTTGAAGCCCACATGCGCATCGCTCAGCTGGACGAACGAGAATGGGGTCATCTGTTCGCCATTCTTTGTCCCCAGCCAGCGCATCATCTCGCCCGCCTCACCCGTGGCCGGCAAAGGAAGCGCTGTATACAGCACTCCGATGCCCAGTGACGAGCCGGCAATTTTCATAAATGATCTTCGGTTCACAGCATTCTTCACGATGCACTCCTGTCGTCGAGCCGACTTGCGCTCTCGATACCGTTAACCGGCCAGCCGCGAACTTATTCCGTGGAAAGCTCCGCCAAACCCACGGAAAATTGTTGTCGGAACAAATGGAATAAAATCGCGGCCGGCAGGTTTACTCTAGTGTCCGTGTCGATGGTGCCTCCCCGCTCCGGGCTGTTCGAAGAACTCGCCATGCCTCTTTTTGGCCAGCTCTATAACTTCGCCCACTGGCTCGCGCAGAATCGCGAAGAAGCGGAGGACCTGGTGCAGGAGACTTACGTGAAGGCGCTCAAGGGATTTGGCACATTCGAGCCCGGCACCAATTTTCGCGCCTGGATGTACCGTATCCTGCGCAACACATTTCTCAACTCGCGCACCGGGAAGAAAGCTGCCCAGACCGTGAGTCTCGACGAGGGAGAAGATAGTCAAGTAGTCGCGGCTACTACTGACTCGCAAACGCCCGAAGCCATTCTGATCGATCGCAATCATCAGGACCTGCTTCAGGCGGCCCTGGAGGAATTACCGTTGCACTTCCGCGAGGTTCTGCTGCTCTGTGAGGTGGAAGAAATGTCGTACCAGGAAATCGCAGACACCATCGCTGTGCCGATCGGCACCGTGATGTCGCGCTTGTCCCGTGCCCGGGCAGCGTTAAGAGCGAGCCTGCAACAGAAGTTGCAAAGGACCTAGGATTCAATGGCCTGCGAACCGTGGCAATCCCAACTCGATGCTTACCTTGACAGTGAGCTACCTGCCGAGTCTATGCGCGCCCTCGACGCTCACCTGCGCACCTGCCCCGCCTGCACGGCTGACGCACTCGCCCGTGTCCAACTCAAGCGGACGATCAAGACCGTCGGCACGCGCTTCACCCCGAGCCCAGAATTTCGCGAGCAGGTGCGGAAAAAGATCGCCGCAAAACGTCCACGCGTCTGGAGCTTTGGGTGGGCAGTGGCTGCTGCCCTGGTTGTCCTCCTGATGGCGGGATCTCTGGTTACTTACTTGGAAAAGGAGAATCTTCGGGAGCAGCATCTCTACAGCGAACTGGCCGATCTGCATGTCTCTACCTTGGCCAGTGCGAACCCGGTGGATGTTGTCTCCTCCGACCGGCACACCGTGAAGCCGTGGTTCCAGGGCAGAATCCCCTTCACTTTCAACCTGCCCGAACTGCAAAATACCGACTTCACCCTGCTCGGCGGCCGCGTCACTTATCTGGGACAGGCCCCGGGAGCGCACCTGATTTATCAGATCCGCAAGCACCAGATCTCCGTGTTCCTCTTCCCCGAGGAGATGGCCGGCTTGGGTACCCGATCGACCCTGACGAGAGAACGCTCATTCAACGTGGAGACATGGACTCAGGACGGCTTGCGCTACGTCGTGTTTGGGGATGCGGCTCCCGAGGACCTGCGCAATCTCGCCACCCTGTTGAAGGCCGCGGCCCGATCCTGAAATGGAGGGTGGGCCCTTCAAGCACTTACAATTTCTGTTACGCTCATCCGGGCAATCGGAGCTACTGCCATCGTACACAGGACCGTCGGTTATCTCTGGATCGCGCTGCTGCTTTCTACAGGCAGCCTGCTTGCCGCCGACCGGCCTTACCAATACTTTCGCGCAGGCAGTCCCCGTGACGTCGAGACGAAAATGCGGCCCGGCTTTGCCCTCATGGGAGGTGGTGCCGATCTCGACGACGCCTTCAAATACATGTGCGAGCGCTCTGGCGGCGGTGACTTTCTAGTCCTGCGCGCCAGCGGCGACGACGACTATAACCCGTATATCCAAGGCTTGTGCAAACTGAACTCGGTCGGCACACTCATCCTCACCAGTCGTGAGGCGGCCAATGATCCGTTCGTGGCTGACACCATTCGTCACGCCGAAGCCGTCTTCATTGCCGGTGGTGACCAGGGGCACTACATCAACTGGTGGATGGACACCCCCGTCCAGCAAGCACTGAACGAAGCCATTGAGCGCGGCGTCCCCATGGGAGGCACGAGCGCCGGCCTTGCCGTCCAAGGCGAGTTTATCTATTCCGCGCAAGGCGATGCGCCCGACGACGAGGATCTAAGCTCCCCCTGACGTTGGCCAATCCCTTCCACCCGCGTGTCGCGATCGTTCACAACTTCCTGACCAACGCGCTCTTGAAAAACGTGATTACCGACACCCACTTCGCCGCCCGTGATCGCATGGGCCGCACGCTGGTTTTCATGGCAAGAATTTTGCAAGATGGACGCGCGCGACAGATTCGGGACATCGCGATCGACGAGCGCACCGCCGTTCTGCTCGACGCCGACGGCCAGAGCACGGTCGTCGGCGCAGGAAACGCGTATTTCCTGAGGTCAACCCAGCCGCCTGAGATTTGCCGGCGTGAAACACCTCTCACCTTTCGAGAGATCGCGGTGCGAAGCCTGCACGCGGGCGAGCATTTCGACGTGAAGCAGTGGTCGAGCGCTGGGGGGACTACCTACACGCTCTCCGTGGAATCCGGCGTCATCAAGTCAACGCTACCGGGCGGCAGTCTCTACACGAACACTGTGAAATGATTCGTCTTGCCCAGAAGCCCGCAAACCTCTGTTAGCCGGCGGTGACCAGGTTGGCCACTACGATTTTCGGCTCCAACACCATGCCGCAGTCCAATGAGCGCGAGACCAGGCAGACCTGCTCGGCCTTCTCAAGCACTCGTCCCACGCGCTCACGGTCTTGTTCGTTGTGAATTGTCACCAGCGGCCGGAGTGTGATCCGCGTGAATTTGAACCTCCCGTCCAGCCTTTCAATCTTGCCCTCGACCGGTACTTCGATGCCCTCGAACTCCAGCTTCGACGCCTCCGCTACCGCCCGTAGCGTGGCCACGTAACACGTCGACACAGCGGCCAACAGCAGGTGCTCAGGCGTCCACAGGCCGGGCTCCCCACCGAACTCGCGCGGCGCGGCGAAATTGATCGTCCGCGGGATCGTTTCCCCTTCCACGATGCCCCGTTTGTGGTTGGTCCAGTGCGCAGCGGCCTTGTAGGAATAGCTCTTTAACATGGCAGTCTCCCCTGCCGCTGAAGCTACTCCTGGTCGCTGGTTCGACCCCGTGACTCGAGTCACGGAGCGGTGTGAGCGAAATCACAGCACGCCTGTACATCCCATCCGAAAATAACTCGTACCCGGGGGAACCTTTGCACAGGTATTTCAGCCGGCGGGAGGTTGGCCATGTCGGATGACAAGCGCGATGTCCTCGAAGTCCTGAAATTCGAACTCGAATTCCTCGAACAGGGTGGCTACGGCCGCAGTGTGCGCACCCCCTGGAAAGCGACCTCAGTTTTTGAAGACTCGACATCCTGCCTGAATTTCAACGACCCAGCGCGCCCGCATCCCTGCAACGAGTGTCTGCTCACGGACTTCGTACCCCGCGAGGCCCGGGAAGAGAGCATTCCTTGCCATTTCATCCCGCTCAACCAGCAGGGAGAAACGGTCGACAGCCTGGAACGTCACGCCCATCAACTGGAAATGGAAGAAGCTCTGAAAAATTGGCTGCGCTCCACCATCGCACGTCTGGAACGCGAGCGTGCCCAAAAACTCGCGGCCCAATAATCAGACCGCGGCTCTAGGAACTCAAACCACGAAGGACACTAAGGCCTCACAAAGGATTGTCACAGCAGTCCTTCGTGTTCCCTTCGTGTCCTTTGCGGTTGTTGATTTGAAAGTCGAGAACGTCCGAGGATCGAGCCCGCCTACTCCTTCAATCCCAGCACCGAATGCGCGATCGCTACCCAACTGGACTTCTGGTGCTGCCACACCGTCATGCGGCGCTGCGGTTGATCCAGCAGGGGCTTCCCCTGCGAGCTGCCTTTGAGAACAATCGTGTAGGTCACGACGAAAAGGTCGCCATTCATCTCGGTCTCGAGATCGCCGATCGAAAATTCCTGGACGTGGAGTTGCTGAATATGTTCCATGGCGGCAGCACGTTCGAAACGCCCCTTTGGCGTCACATAGACAATGTTGGAAGAGACGTGGTGATCGAGATCCTTCCAATCCTGCGTCTGGATATCGCGCCAAAAGGCCCGTTCCAGCCCCTCTCCACCGGTAGCATCCGCAAACGCCCGCACCGGACGCTCACCATACACCGTGCAACCGCTCCACGGCAGCAGCGCAATCAGCAATAGGAAAGTAAGCTGCAACCTGCGCATGGGCCGATTTTATCCCAACTGGCGCACCTCAGGGTGCCACCTTGGGTGCCCCGAGGTTGACCCGTGTGCCCGGCCACGAAATAATGAGGGGACGGCATCCGTATCTCGCGTGAAACCTTTCACGCCTCGTTTCGAGGAGTGCCATGAGCGACTTCAACCGCAAGGTGGAAGAAACGACTGCGCGTGTCAGCAAAACAGTCTCGGAAGCAGCGGACCGACTCGAGAAGGAGAGTGCGGAACTGCTCGACTACCTGAACCGCGAAGTAGTGCCGGCGGTGCGGGGCCAATCCACCAAGGCTCTGCGCGTCGCCGCCGACAAGCTGCACAAACTGGCCGACTACATGGACGAGGCTCGGAATTCCGCGACAGAAAATTCCGAGGCCAAGAAACCGTGACCGTGCGTCTGCCGCGATTACTCCTCGTCGCGTTCGCTTCCCTCGTGCTTTTGACCGGTTGCGGTCGCCACAAGCAGGCTCGTGTGGAAGTACCTCCGCCTCCTCCGCCTGCAACTGAACCCCAACCACATGGCGCGCCACCGTCTGCGGCATCGACCACCGCCGAAACCGAAGGCGGAGACTTCAGCAGCGGAAAGCGCACAAGACGAAGTCATTTCAATCCCCGCGAACGCCCAGCCCCTCTCTACCGAGACGGGCAAAGCCAGTTGGTATGGTGCGCCCTACCACAACCGCACCGGTTCGAATGGCAAGGTCTACAACATGAACGCCATGACCGCCGCGCACCGCACGCTGCCGCTTGGTTCGATCGTGCGAGTTACAAATGTGAAGACCGGCCACTCTGCGCTGCTGCGCATCACTGATCGCGGGCCCTTCGTCGAAGGCCGTATTCTCGATCTCTCCTATGCAGCCGCGAAGAGGCTGGATGTGTGGCAGCCCGGCGTCGCTGACGTAAAAGTAGAAGTCATGCAAACTCCTTCGTCGGCGGCCACGGGAGGCCGGTGGGCTGTGCAGATTGGCTCTTTTGAGAACCAGAAAGAAGCCACCGACGTGGCTGATCATCTTAGCCGCCGTTACCACAGTGCCAAAGTAGCCAAGTTTGCCAGTCCAGTAGGCGACTGGTGGGTTCGAGTCCGCGTCCTGAACGACGACCGCAAGCGCGCCGAAGACCTGGTCCGTGAAACTGAAACGACCACAGGATCGGTGTACCTGGTGAGGCTGGATTAGCGATAGCAGGTGTGGCGCGGGTGCAGGCGAACTTGCGGATGCGCATGATTCTCCGCTTCAGGTTGAGCTATCGAACCGAAAGCCAATGGCTGCATAAGACCTACACCTAACACCTAGACCGCCCATGACTGACTGCCTCTTCTGCCGCATCATCGACGGCGAAATCCCCGCCAAGAAAGTTTACGAAGACGAGCACACGTTCGCCTTCGAAGACATCAATCCCCAAGCGCCCACGCACGTCTTGATTATTCCCAAGAAGCATATTCGTGGCTTGAAAGAAGCTCAGGCGGAAGACGCGGAACTCATTGGACGCCTTCACTTGGCCGCCGCCGCCATCGGACGCCAGCGCGGAATCGAAGACGGCTACCGCACCGTCCTCAACGTGGGACCGAAATCGGGACAGTCCGTGTTCCACATTCACGTCCATCTGATCGGCGGACGGGACATGAAGTGGCCGCCGGGGTAGAGAAAGCGTCGTCAGTCTTCAGAAGCTCGGCTCCATTCTCGACTCGATGCTCATCTTCTCCAAACCACTTACTCGGCATTAGCCCTAAGATAATAAATCCCAGTGCAAGGCTCTCTGGCGCATCAAGACCGTACCGGATGACCTAAACCCCTCGACCCGAGTCTCAAAGCAAATGGCATCCCAAGCGTAGGCCGTAACGTCGTTCTAGCCCAGAATCCCGCCCCAAACCAACTTTCAACAACTTAGCTAATAGTGAACCGAAATGGGAATTGGTCCACCCATGATTGGTCAACAACCAGGTTAGCGTCCAAAGAACGGACGCGAACCTGAAGCACCAGGCGGTTCCCAGATTGCAGGCTGGAATAGAAACGATCGCGTGAAGCTTTCCGGCCACGCCGATTGGGAAAGGGACGCAAAGATACCGGCGGGCAGCGGTGAGCGTGAATGCACGGCTCAGCAAGTCCGACCTCATCTTCTCTCACGTTGGCCGGTCGAGATTAGCCTACTGCACGCCCGTTTCTTCTTCCGCCGCGCCGTGGCGGCGCAGCAACTGGGGCAGGTTCTGCGAGAACGCCGAGCGCGGCAGGACCATGTCGCAGCCCACCTCGTGCGCCTTCTGCTTCAGATCTCCCTGCACGTGGGAGAGGAAGCCGATGATCGAGGTTCCCTTCTTCAGCTTGCTTTTCAGTTTGGGGATCAGCGTGAGGGGCTTGGCGTTGACGTTGTTGAGATCGAAGATGATCAGCGACGGCTTTTCTTCGCCATTCTGCTTCATGCGCTCGAGCAAGTCCTTGTCGGTCTTGACGAACTCGACCTTCACATTCATCTTGCGCGCCGTCTCCTGAATCTTTGCCAGGAAAAACAAGTCGTCGACGAAGGCGAAGATGCGCGAGTTCGAGTCCGCGCGCATGGGCAACGGCTCAGGGTCAGGGGGATGGTAGGAGGGCGCGAAGCCCGGCCTCAGTCCGCGACTCGGCTTGTGCCCGTTGTCGCTGCCCTGGTTTGCGCGATAGCTGTGATCCATGGGCGCGGTGTAGATGCCGCCATGATTCTGGCGATCGCGTCCCTGCCCACCCGCACCACCGCCACCGCGGTGATTTGGCGGACGGCGTCCGCGCCGCCGCCTGTTTCTCCCTCCGCCACCGGAGGAGTGTCCCGGTCCTGCATTCATAGGTTTTCTCTTGTTGCGGTTCCCAGCTTCAGTGAAAGGTTATCGCTCTCGTCTGCCCTTTTCGCATTGGGGGTAGCACCCCACTGTCGCGCACGTCTCTTCGATGCGCGGAAACCCCGATGCGATTGGAAAAACAATCCTGAGATCTTTTCCGTTTAAGCGCCTGGAGCCAGTGGGCGCGGAGGGCCAACACGGGAAGCGTGGCCGTTGGGAACTTCTTCATGCTACGCGTCCCTCGCATTCAGTGCAAGTCCAAAGTAGCCGGGGTTTTGCACAGAGGTCGCGCATAGGCCCCCGTACTTCTGCGGCACCCCTCGAGATGACCGCCTGAAAGCTTGGACGCGCAAAACTCGGTTCCGGGAGCGTCCCCGACCAACTAAATTCTCAGGTTCGGCTGCTCACCTGGCGGGCCCACTTCATGGCTTCCCACCACAGTTCTCCGGTTTCGCTCTCGCTGATGTGCAACTGCTGGGCGAATTCTTTCGCCTGGTCCCATTGGCCGGATTCCTGCGCCAGCATTAACTGGTAGACCGGACGCAGCAGGCCGGTGCCGCCCATCAACACGGTCTTGGTCTGCTGATCGAGCGGAATTTTCTCGAGCACCTCCGTCATGGGCACCTCGAGGATCGCGTCCATCATCGAGACCAGTCCCACCAGAAACAGATCAGACTCTGCCTTGGGAGCCTTCGGGGAAAGCAACTCGCAGAAGCGCGCCCGCACCAGCGCTGACAGCACCAGGTCGGTGGATTTCAACATTCCTGCGGAAATCAGGGCCACCAGCCGAATCCAGCGACGAGTCTCGCGTTCTCCCAGGATGGTCAGCGCGTGTCGCACGGAATGAATTTCGTTGGCTAAAGGCAAACATCGGCGAGTTCAGGTAGCGCAGCAACCGGTACAGCACCGACGCTTCCTGCTTGATCAGGCCTTCCACCTCGCGGATATCCATATCCGGCCGCGAAACCGCCTCCAGCATGCGAAGGTAGTTCACGCGGTTCGCCGGAATCTCGCGCGCCTTCATGACCTCCGGACGGCGGAAGAAGTAGCCCTGGAAGTACACGAAGCCCGCGTCCTGGGCAGTCTTGAAATTGCTCCAGTGTTTCGACCTTCTCGGCCAGCATGCGGCAGCGCAGGCCGCCGATACTTCTTCACAAGCTGGACGCGTTCCATGGGCGTGGTTCTCTCAAAATCCACTTTGATAATGTCCGCCAGCGGCACCATGGATTCGCGGGGATCGTTGGCAACGTAGTCATCGAGCGCGATCGAATAGCCGGCGATCTTCAGACGCTCGCAAGCCGCGATCACCAGGTCGTCCGGTTCGATGCTCTCCAGCACCTCGACCACCGTCTGGCTGGAGGGCAACAGAGTAATGCCGTCCTTCAGCAGAAGGTCACGGGTGCAGTTGATGAAGGCGCGTTGTCCGTCGCACAACACGTCGAATCCCATCAGCAGCGTGCTGTCGAGGGTATGGCGCGCCGCCGCCTCCAGGTCGGAGGCGCGGAAGAAATTCTCGATACCGTCACGAAACAGAAGTTCGTAGCCGAATACCTGCTGTTCGCGGTTCAGGATCGGCTGCCGGGCGACGAAGCGGAAGTCCTGCTTGGGAGCGCCGGGGGTTGCGAGAGTCGATGAGGCGGACACGTCTTGGCTATCGGCAGTGGCTGAAAAAGGCTTGAGAGGCCAGCGTCGGCGCGCGACCATGCAAATCCTTCATCCCGGCCGAGGCTCTTGTCATCTAAAATGTCGGTTCCGCGAGTCTGAGTATCCTCGGAGGTCGAGACAGAATGCCAGCACTCCCGGTCGGCAAAGCCGCCCCAGATTTCACGCTTAAGACACTTGATGGCAAGCAGTTCTCTTTGAAAGATGCGCTTGCACGGGGCCCGGTCGTGCTGGTTTTCTTCAAGGTTTCCTGCCCGACCTGCCAATACGCCCTGCCGTTCTATGAGCGCCTGTTCAAGGCCTACAAAAACCAGCAGGTTACTTTGGTCGGCGTCTCCCAGAACGATGCCAAAGATACGGCCGCTTTCGCGCGCGAGTTCGGCGTCCATTTTCCGCTGCTGCTCGACGATACCAGCAGTTATCCCGTTTCGAACGCGTACGGGCTGACCAACGTGCCCACGATTTTCTGGATTGGAACGGATGGACAGATCGAGCTCACCAGCGTGGGCTGGTCCAAGCCCGACTTCGACAAGGTAAACCGGCAACTGGCGGAAGCTGCGAGCCTGGTCGCAGCGCCCTATGTTTCAGCCGGGAGAGGATGTGCGCGACTATCGCGCGGGTTGAAGCTCCAAGAATTGAGCCCGCGGTCGGCGGGACAAAAAATCAGTGGTAAGGGCTAGTGGTCGGCAGTTTACGACCAGTTGTCAGGCTCGAGACTTCAGCCCGGATGGCGGCTTACAGGACTACAAATGGCGCAAGGCTCTTTCACCTGACCGTGGCCATTGCTAACTGGCCACTGACCACTCGTCACTGCCTCTTTTGGCTACTTGCCACTGCCCTAATCGTCGCTTCTCCCTTACAATAAAGCGTTCCCATACACTTTTTCGTCGGATCTCAGGAGCCTGACTTCCTCATGCGCAAGAGCTTTCTTTTGTTTTTGACTCTTACCGTAGTTGCCGGAGCGCAGACCTGCGCTTAAGACGATGGTTGCCCCGACTGCCCGATCCGCGGCCTTCGTCGGCAGCGTTCTCTGCTATGGAGACGATCAGTCCCGAACGCATTCGCGCCCACGTGCGCTTTCTGGCACACGATCTACTCGAGGGACGCGGCACGGGCCAGCGTGGCGGCGACATTGCGGCCGAGTACATCGCTACGCAATTCGCCGTCTACGGACTGAAACCGGCTGGAGAAAATGGCACCTACATGCAGAAGGTTCCAATGGTGGGCATTAGCCCAGCCACCGGCACGACCTTTTCGCTGGTGCCAACGAGCGGCGACCCGATCGCTCTGAAGGTTCTGGACGAATACGTTACGTACGACCAGACCCAGCAACCGCAGTCTGATATCGACGCGCCCATCGTTTTCGTCGGATATGGCATTCACGCGCCTGAATACAACTGGGACGACTACAAAGATACCGACCTCAAGGGCAAGGTCTTGCTCATGCTGGTCAACGAGCCGACCTCCAGGACGATCCCAAATTCTTCAAAGGCAAGGCGCTGACCTACTACGGCCGCTGGACCTACAAGTACGAAGAAGCCGCGCGCCGGGGCGCCGTGGGAGCGATTCTCATCCATCAGACGGAGATGGCCAGCTATCCCTGGGAAGTGGTGCGCAACTCGAACTCCGGCGAAAAGTCGTATCTGAAACTCGACGGAACGCCCAAGCTGAAAGCGGCTTCGTGGATTCAGTTCGCGGTCGCGCAAAAGCTGGCGGCAGCGTCCGGCCAGGACCTCAGCAAGCTCATGGCGAGTGCGCTTTCGCGCGACTTCAAACCAGTCCCCCTGTCGGTCAAACTGCAGGCGCACATCGTAAGCAAAATTCGGTCGTTCGCGTCGAATAACGTCATTGGAATGCTGCCCGGGACCGATGCGAAGTTACGAGACGAAGCCGTCCTGTACACCGCGCACTACGATCACCTTGGCAGTGCGTCCGGATATGCCCGGCGACAACATCTACAACGGTGCCAACGATAACGCCACCGGATGCGGCGTGCTGCTGGAACTCGCCCGCGCGTTCGGTCAAGTCAGCCAGAAACCGCGCCGGTCGATCATCTTCGCTTCGGTGACAGCAGAGGAGCAGGGCTTGCTGGGTTCCGAATATCTGGGCAAGCATCCCCCGATTCCGGCCGGCAAGATCACACTCGATCTGAACTACGACGATCTTCCGCCCACTGGGTTCGCCCGAGGAGGTGGAAGTCTCGGGCGCGGAACGCACAAATTTCTATCGGACGGTCGAAGCTACCGCCAAAGACTTCCGGCTCACGATCCGCCCGGACTCTCATCCGGAAGCCGGCTATTACTACCGCTCCGATCACTTCAGTCTCGCGCGGGTCGGCATACCCTCCTTCTCAGTCAATGAGGGCGTGAAGTACAAGGGACACGACGAAGCCTGGGGCCTCGCCCAGGACGAGGAATACAACAAGAAGCACTATCACCAGCCCAGCGACGAGTATCATCCCGACATGGACTTCACCGGCGACGGCACCATGGCACGCTTCGGCTTCGTGCTGGGTTGGCAGGCCGCTATGCAGCCGCGGCTGATCGGATGGGAAAAGGGCGACGAGTTTGAAGCGGCGCGGGTGAAAGGCGGGGACTAGGACTGGCAACAGCCAGACTAGATTTCAGCTTCAAACGGAAATGTAAGAAGCGTTGTCGGTGGCACTCCAGTGTGCCAATCACCTACAGTGTTTTCCTGAGATTCCTACCAACAACACTGTATTCCTCCTTTTGTCCGGCCTATCTGATGCTTCAGAACTCATTCCGGAAATCGTAGGCCCAGTTACCAAACTTTGTAACCAGTCAGAAGCAGCGCGCCTAAGTTGGTGGACTTGCTGAAATTGCCCTTGGTCCTTGGCGTGCTCTGGCGCCCTACACCTGGGTAAGTGAGTTCACTACCGATAACTCGGTCCATGTTGACCTGCGCCTGATCCAATTGCGGCGAATCTCGGCCCTACCAAAAGTATTTTCCAGGGAGGTAACTATGGATAAGCCATCTCTGCCCAGCTTTTTCGGGTCAGTTGCGGTGCTTTTGCTCCTCCTCGGCTCCGCCCCTTTCCTGCTCGCCCAATCGACGGGAACAATCAGTGGCACTGTCACTGATGCTTCCGGCGCAGTTATTCCTGGTGCGACCGTAGTAGTGCGCAACGAAGGCACTGGTCTGGAGCGGAACACGCCCACTAATAGCAATGGTGGATATGAGTTCCCCGCATTGCCGGTGGGCAGTTATCGGATCGAGGTTCGCGCCAAAGGAATGCGGACTGAGCTATTGACCGGCCTAGTTCTGCATGTCAGCCAGATCGCCGTGCAAAACCTGAAACTGGAAGTTGCGAAGGCTTCGGAAGTCGTCACCGTCTCCTCTGAGGCGCCCGTGATCGATGCGGGAACCATGACAGTGGGGGAAGTGATTAACCAGCGCACCGTGCAGGAAATTCCGTTGAACGGACGCCACTTCGTTGACCTCGGTCTTCTACTGGCAGGCACCGTAACGCCGCCACAGAACGGTTTTCTGACCGCCCCTCTGCGTGGGCAAGGCTCCTTTGCGATCAATACGGCTGGAAATCGGGAGGACACAGTCAACTTCCTGATCAACGGCGTCAATCTGAACGATATGGCCAATGGCCAAATCACCTTCCAGCCCTCCATCAACACAGTGCAGGAATTCAAAGCCGACAATTCGACCTACAGCGCCGAAAATGGACGTAACTCGGGGGCCGTGGTTCATATCGCCACGCGCTCCGGGTCAAACGAATGGCACGGAGAAGGTTTTGATTTTTTGCGCAACGAGATGTTTGACGCACGCAATTTCTTTAACAAGGACACCGACAACCTGGGCAATCGTCTCCCTCAATCGACCTTCAAGCGCAACAATTTTGGAGCGAGCATTGGAGGACCAATCTGGAAGAACCATACGTTCTTCTTTTTCAGTTATGAAGGATTGCGCCAGAGGCAAGGTCTTACCCTCACCACGAACGTGCCGTCTGCTGCAGACCGTCAGGCTGCGCAGGCCGACCCTGCAGCCAGTCCTACGTCACTACAATTGCTCGCGCTGATCCCGGACGCGAATCAGGGCGCGAACGGGTTCACCAGTTCAGCGACCGCGCCCGTCAACATCGATCAGTGGACAGGCGATGTAAGTCACAGCTTCACGGACAACGATCGCTTGCACGGTTACTATGCCATTCAGAGGGACAAGAGACAGGAGCCGAATCTGCAAGGCAACAATATCCCTGGCTTCGGCGATACGCGGCAGTCGCGCCGGCAGATTTTTACATTGAACGAAACGCATGTTTTTAGTCCACGAGTCGTGAACGAGTTCCGACTTGGCTACAACCGCATCCACATTACGTTCGCGGGCGATTCCAAGCAGGATCCATCCACCTTTGGAATTAACAATGGCTTGAGTGGACCAGTCGGACTGCCGCAGATGTCCATCAATGACCTGGGCTTGACCTTCGGTGGAATTCGCAACTTCCCGCAGGGCCGCGGCGACTATACGGCGGTCGCTTCCGATACGATCAACTACCTGCGCGGGAAACACTCCTGGAAATTCGGTGGAGAATTCCGGCGGTTCAATGGCAACAGTTTTACATTTGATGATAGCGGCCTGGGCTTTGCGACTTTCCAGAACTTTGTTCATGGCGAGATCAATGCAAGTCCTGTCAATTTCAACAACCAGGGCGTGGCGTTCTCGGTTGTCTCAGGCAATCGTCCGGCGCGAGTTTTTGCCAGCGCGCTGGGTTTGTTCGCCCAGGATAGCTACAAAATAGCGCCGTACTTCACGCTGGAGTTGGGCCTGCGGTGGGAATGGAACATGTCTCCTACCGAGGCAGTGAATCGCTCCGTAAATTTCTTCGCCTCCAGCGACTCCCTTGTCCAGCTCGGCACCAGCGGCTACAGCGACACCATCGAGCAGAACAATCAGAATTTCGAGCCTCGCGTGGGTTTTGCGTGGGACCTGTTTCATAACGGCCTGACGGTCCTACGCGGTGGATACGGATATCAAGTCGATCAGTTCCTGCCTGGGCCGACGGTGCTCAGCGGCAATCCTCCGCTGGCTACTCCTTCGCAATTCGCAAGCAGTGTCAGCAAACCATTCACCACCTTCAGCACGCTACTGACAGACGCGGCCGCGGCCGGTCTCAGTCCTACAGCGATCGATACCCACTTCAAGAACGCCTACGTGCAAACCTGGAACCTGAACCTGCAGCACTCGTTCACACCGACTTTGGGGATGATGGTCGGCTATTTTGGTTCGAAGGGAACGCATCTGAACCTGGCGATCAACCAGAACCAGTTTGTCAATGGGTCCCGCCCGTTTGCTACCTTATCGCCGTCGAGTCCAATTCTTCCCGGTACAAAGCTGGGCAATATTACCGAGAACGTCAGCAGCGGCAACTCGACCTACCATGCCCTCTGGGTAACAACCACCAAGCACTTCTCCCACGGTTTGCAGTTTGATGCGTCCTATACCTGGTCGAAGTCGCTGGACTATAACTCGCGAAATTTCCAGGGATTGACCGTGCAGAATAGCCTGGAATCCGGCAGGAGACTACGGCCCTTCAGATTTTGATGCTCGTCATCGATTTGTGATCAGCCCGGTGTATGAGTTGCCGTTCAAGGGACACCGCCTGACGGAAGGGTGGAGGCTAGCAGGCATCCTACAACTGCAAAGCGGCAATCCCCTGAATGTCATTGTGGCGAATAGCTTACTGACGGGTGTGGGGAATCTGCGTCCAGACCTCCTCGCGACTCCGGTAATCGTGGACCGGATTAACGGTTCGGGCAACATTCAATGGTTCGCGTCCAACTCTGTGTGTGATCCCACGGTCTCATGTACCGCGGGCGCGCAGTTTGCGCTGCCGACAGTTGGCGGAGTGCACTTTGGCAATATGGGACGAAACTCGGTGACCGGACCCGACTTCAAGAATCTCGATTTTTCCATCACCAAGGTGACGAAGATCACCGAGCGCGTCAGTCACGAATTCCGCTTCGAAGCATTCGACATTTTTAATCACCCCAACTTCGGCAATCCTGGCTTGACGGCACAAGTCGGCAGCACGAGCTTCGGCGTAATCCGGAGCACACGCTTTCCGACGGGAGACTCGGGATCGGCCCGTCAACTGCAGTTTGGGATGAAGTTGATCTTCTGAGGGAGGGAGGTTGGGAACATCCGATCGTTTGATGGACGCTGTCCCAGTTCTCGGTGGTTAAAGCATCCGTCGTCTTGACCTCGGTCAGCGGGTTACGAATGTCGCCAATCGCCGCACCTAGCCGTGAGGTCTGGCCCGCACCTCTCCCCACAACCGGCTAATAAATCACCCACTTAGTCAGTAACTTGAGTAACGTTTTCCCCTCCCGAAGCGCGTGCTACGCTCAGCCTTTAGAAGTCGTGAAATCAGTGATTTCCGAGGTAAGCACCGTGCGCCGGACTGCACTCTTACTGACATTGCTGTGCATTGCAGCCTTCGCCTCCGACGCGAACTCGCGTCGCGCCAAGTCTGTCCAGAAAAGCGTCGCGTTGCCGGTCACCACTTCCTCACCTGCGGCGCGCAAGCAATTCGCGCATGCCATGGTGAACCTCGAGCTCTTGCGCCGGGCCGACGCCCTCGACGACTTGCGAAATGCTGTCAAACGCGATCCCAAATTCGCGCAAGCTTATATTCTGATCTCGCACCTGGCGAACGACCCCAACGAACAGTTGGCAACCCGTTCGCGGGCGGAGCAACTGGCTCCCAACGTGACGAAGGGCGAGCGGTTGCTGATTCGCTGGCTGAGCGGCGTGCAGGAAAATAGTTACGTGCCAGCCATCGCCGCCATGAATGACCTGTTGGCGATGTATCCCCAAGACCATCGCACCGCCTTTCTCGCGGGCCGCTGGCTGGTACACCAACGGCGATACGCGCAGGGGATCTTCGTTCTCGAGCATGCGGTCGCGTTGTTTCCCGATTATCCTGCTGCGTTGAATGAACTCGCGTACGCGTATGCGTTCAGCGGCAACTTCGACAAGGCATACGGCTTGATGGAGCGCTATGTCGAGCTCCAGCCGAATGAGCCGAACCCCTATGACTCCTACGGCGAGATTTTACGTGCCGCCGGCCAGTATGACGCTGCCCTGGGGAGATATCGAACTGCCGTCCGGGTCGATCCCAGTTTCGGGTCTGAGCTGGGAATCGCCGACACGTACGCGGTCATGGGCAAAGAAGTCGAGGCTCGCGCCGAGTATGCCAAGGCTCTCATGTTTGTGAACGGCGAGAGTGATCGGCTCGAATATGAGTTACAAAGCGCCATAACCTGGATCCGCGAGAACAATCACAAGCAAGTCGACAAGGCACTGCATGATGTCGCCCGGCATGCGCATGCCGTGGGCATCGCCAAGATCGAGGCAGAAGCCAATCGCATCATGGCCATGAGCGCTCCCGATTATCGCGACGCCAGCCATCATTTGAAAGCTGCCGAGCACGCGCTGGACGAAGGACACCCCATCAGCAAGAGCGACCGCGAGGAAGAGCGGGCGCTGATCCTGAAAGTAAATGCCCTTCGTGCTAGCCAAAACAAGTTGATGGACAGCGGCCGCAAAGTCGGTGGCGCAACTGGAGATCGATGGCCAACCAGAGCCGCAGCCAGATCATTCAACTGGCCTATCATGACGCAGCCGGGGCCGTACTGGTCGAGCAGGGCAAGTATGCCGAGGCCATTCCGCATCTGGAGGAAGACAACGAAAATCCCGAGGCCCTGCTATTGCTCTACAAGGCTTACAAACAGACGGGCGCGCAGGAGGATGCGAACCTGCTGGCGAAGCGTCTGGCCGGCAAGAACGAACCCACCGTGGAGCAGGCTCTGGTGGTCCCTCAGTTCCGCGTAGTCTTGGCGGAGGAGCAAAGACAGGCGGCGAAGTAGAAGTCAGGAATCCGTTCGTTCATGCCACGTATCCCGATCTTCAAACTCGGCTCCGATGAAATCATTCCACCGGCGCTCACGAATTACACGCCGTCGCTCTCGCTTGAGGGTCTGGCCGTGGGCGTGGACAATCTTCGTCATGACGTTCATCTCAGTCCGAAGTTTACGGAAGCGGCGCGCGCGCACATTGCACGATTGATTGCCCGCCATGGCGATGTAGACGGATTACTGGCGGCAGAGTCGCCGCAAGCAGCCCCGCGTACTCCCTTCCTCAACAAGCTGACTACCGCCTTGAAGCCGGGCGCTAAAGCCGAGCCTTCCGATTTCAAGTCCATGTTGACTGACCTGCACGTGGCTGCTCTGAACCGCGCTAAGACGGAGGGCAAGGTCGCTGTCGACCTGCTGGCGCGGCTCGCAGTGGTCAAGTTCCTGCGCATGGAACTGAATACGCAGTTCGCACAGGTTCTGGAGCGCTGCCGCATGATGCTCAAGAGCTACGAGGGCGTCCGGCAGCAGAAGGCAATCGAATATCGCGAACGGGTGGCCACCTTCCAGGTACGCAAGAAAATCATTCAACGCAAGACCGGGCAGGAACTCTTTGCTCTGCTGCGGGACGTCGAGAAGGAAACGCTGGCGCGCATGCGCCGTTCGCGCTTCGGGGAGAGCGACAGCGAAGGCCACAAGCTCCTGATCAGCCGGCTGGTGCTTTCCGAAGACGGACGCGACGACTATCTCTGCGCCGAACAGTACGTCATGCTGGGCAACTGGGATCGCGATCCCGATCGCTTTATCCGGATGCGCGAGATCGCCTGCGAGTTCCTGCGCTCGCTGGAGATCGATGTCCCGGACGAGGACGAGGCGCTCGATCCCTGGCTGAACGCTCCCGAGAATGCTCAGGAACTGGTCGGAGGTGGGACGCCCAACGAAGGGACGCCGGAAGGCCGTTCGCAGAAAGCCCGACTGTCGGCCTGGGTGCGCTTGCTGGAAGATCAGACGGTGATGGAGTATGTGATCGCCTCGTACGAAGTGGTGCCCTCTGCTGTCGGAGTACGCCGCGTACATCAATCCGCAGCAATTGAAGAATGCGCTGGTAGATCGCGCGGAGTGTGACCGGGTCGAGCGCATGATTCAGGAGCGTGGCAAACTTTCCGCCAACAATCTGTACTCCGCGGTGGGACGGGTGGCGAGTTGTCGCGGCGCAGATCGCGCCAAAGTGGCTGCACGTTTTCTGCGCGACTTCCTCCGCTATCACCGCGACATGCGCCGGCTGGAGACGTTGAATTCCGCGCTCGACAGTGTGAATCTGATCGGCAATGCGAAACTGCGCGAGCTTTCCGCGGTGAATGGAACGCTCTACGAGTTCATGCTGCAGGCCGAGCAGAAGCCGGTCGAAGAGCGCGCGCTAGGGCATGTGATCATCAAGGCCGACGTGCGCGATTCTTCGCGGTTGACGCGCTCCCTGATGGACTCGGGGCTAAACCCGGCATCCTATTTCAGCTTGAATTTCTACGATCCGGTCAACAAGCTCTCTGGCGAAGTACGGAGCCAGCAAGGTATTCATCGAAGGCGACGCCGTCATCCTCGCGCTGCATGAGAAAGAAGGCGAGGCTGGGCTGGCGGTGAGCCGCGCCTGCGTGCTGGCGCGTGAGATCGTCGAGATCGTGCGTGGGTACAACGAACTGGTGACCAAGTCCGGATTGCCGCCGCTGGAATTGGGCGTTGGCATTTCATACCAGGACTCGTCCCCGCTGTACCTGATGGACGGCGAGAAGCGGATCATGATTTCCGAGGCGCTGAACGAGAGTGACCGGCTCTCGTCGTGCAACAAGCGGGCACGCAAGGCGATGGAACCGCTGGGCAGTCCGTTCCACGTATATGTTTTTCAGACGGTCAGCGACGCGGATGCGGGCGAAGCTGCGGAAGACTTCGTGATGAGCTTCAACCTGGGCGGGATCCGTCTGAGTGCGGCCGCGTTCCAGAAGCTGCAGACGTGAGATCTCGATCGAACCCGTGAAGCTTCCAGTTGCCCGAGCTTTGGGGAACAGAAGACTTTCGTTTGTATAGCGCTCTGGTCGCCGTGGACAACGGCATCTTTCGCAGGATCGTGCTGCGCGAAAGCCGGGTGGCGCAGATTGACCCCCGCAACTTCACTCTGCAGAAATGGATCGAGAAGACATACTACGAAGTATGTACTGATCCCGCCATCTACGCCGCACTCGATGGCGAGAAGGCGTCCGCAGCGTCGCGCTAAGCCTCCCTACTGCTCCAACCACCAATGCATGATGATTCCTTTCGGACCCACCGCCCAAGCGTCCCGGGGAGCCGCAATACCCAGCGCATTCAGGTTCGCGTCAAGGAATTCCAGCCATTTCTGCCCAGTAACGTCATCGACTGAAACGCCGCATGCGCGGATCCCTACCGCCAACAATCCGTGCGCTGAGGTAGGATCGATGTATCCCACGGCCGAGAAGAAGGGCTGGGGTTGGAGCGACGACAGCTTCCAGGTTTTGCCTCGGTCGTCGTGTAACGCGAGATTCGCACTTTGCTGCTCGGGATGCTTGTAGTCGCCGCCAGAAATTACTCCGTGATCGCCATCCCGGAAGAAGATCGAAAAACTTCCCGAAGAGTCCGCGCCATGGACGATCGGGGTTTCCACCACGGTCCAGGTCTTTCCCCGGTCGGTTGAGGCGAAGACGCGCGCAGCCTTTCCGCCGGTCGCAAACCAACGTTGGAATCGCCACGCACGGTGATGCAGCTGCCACTGGCCGCAAAGGCTCCTTCGCCCTCCACCGCAGGTGGTAATCGTCGCAGGCGCCAGCGGCTTCCAGTGAGCACCGTCGTCAGTCGTGATTAATTCGAATTTGCCGTCAACGGGATCGCCCACTGCGATGCCGTTGTTGAGATCCCAGAACGCCATGCAGTCGTAAAAGCCTTTCGGCTCGCGATTCGTGAACTGCAATGCCCAAGTTTTGCCGCCGTCAGTGGTCTTGTAGATGCGCGATTGATCGCCCGGACCAGCAGCCAGCAGGTAGGCTTCGTCGGCGCTGAAGGCTTCGACGTCGCGAAAGTCCAGCGCTTCGGCGCCGGGTACCTGCGCGGGCGTCCAGGTTTCGCCGCCATCCAGCGTACGGAGGTAGGTACCGTGGGTGCCGCTCGCCCAGACCACCTTGGTGGAGATCGCACTCACGCCCCGCAGGTCTTCGGTAGTGTGGCTGTTCTGGATGACATGGCTCTGTGCAAAGCTTAGAGCCGTTAAGAGAGAGAGGACAACCAGCATCGGAAACGCATGCCGAGGATTGTCCTACAGCGCATGCATCCGTGGCGAGGCTGGCGAAGCAATTTCTGCAACCGAACGGCTACAGCTACCGAGTCCGGTCGGACTCCACTGGAGCGATGGCGCTCTTGAAGTTGAGCTTCCACGCCGGGAGACACTTCCGGTAGCGCACCATCCGCGTGACGTCCGAGTCTTTGTCCTCGCGCGCCATCACATAAGTACGCATGGTGTAGCACGTGTCATCATCGCGCGAGTACTCGCGGAACACCATATCGCCGCCATGCTCCAGCAAGGGCTGAGCCACAACGATGGGTCGGTCGACTTCCGGTGCATCCGTTGCAGGCTTGGGATGTTCGACTGGATGGACTGTCTTCCGAGATCAACGAGGCGCTCCTGGAGTCAGGTGCCGTGGCGGGCGTTTGAGCCGTCTGAGCATAGCTGGCAGCGGGAGCCGCGAAGACGATCAGGAAGAACAACAGTAAGGCGAGGAGGCCGGTGAGTCGCATGGGGAGCACCTCCAACGCTCGAATTATACCTCTAAAACCGGCGCCCCATCCGGGCAAATTGTAGCGAGGATCAGCCAATCTCTTTACCGAATTGAAGACAGTAACCGTTACTGTCGCGAATCGCGAACTCCCTCATGCCGTAGTCGAAGTCTTCGAGGGGATAAACAATCTCGTGTGTGGTCTTTCACCGCACGCCAGAGTTGATCAACATCGTCGGTCGAAAAATAGAGAGAGCCCGTGAAGCATGGTCTATCGAAAGGTTCGTGCGCATTGGGGAGAGCGATCATCAAGGTGATATCATCCCGCTCCACGAACGCCCAATCGCTGGTCTGCCGGGTGCACTCGAAGCCGAGGCGGTCGCGGTAGAAAGCCACGGTCTGCTCCAGGTTGCGCGTACGCAGAAGGGGCATCAGTCGCGTGAATTTCATGGTGCTCCGGTAGTCGGCCGATCGGCTGAACGAGTATCTTAGCAGTCTAGGCCGCTCTACATTTAGGCTGGGGGGCGATGAATCTTTTAAGGAGAAGCATGGATATTCGCAGACGCGGTGGACTCCTCATATCGGCGGTACTCCTGTTAACCCAGCTTGGTGCGGCCCAGCAAATCACTGTGGCAGCAGCGTCCGACTTGCAATATGCCATGCAGGATATCGCCACCCGCTTCGAAAAAGAGAGCGGTAAGGCCGTGAAGTTGGTGTACGGCTCCTCCGGAAACTTCTTCCAGCAGATCCAGAATGGCGGGCCGTTTGACCTGTTCTTTTCGGCAAATCTCGACTATGCGAAGAAGCTTGAGGCGGCCGGCCTGACGGAGCCGGGATCGTTGTATCAGTACGCGACCGGCAAAATCGTGCTCTGGGTTTCAAGCGAGTCGAAGGTTGATTTGAACCGTGGGTTGTCGGCGCTGCTCGCTCCTGGCGTGGGCAAGATTGCAATTGCCAACCCGCAACATGCGCCTTACGGACAAGCCGCGGTCGCCGCCATGAAAAAAGAGAATGTGTACGATCGCGTGGCCAACAGGCTGGTCATGGGGGAAAACATTTCGCAGGCAGCGTCGTTCGCGGCGTCGGGAGCCGCAGACGTGGGAATTATCGCCTTGTCGCTGGCCCTGTCGCCCAACATGAAGGAGAAAGGACGATACGTGGAGGTCCCACCAGCGGACTATCTTCCGATCGAGCAGGGTTGCGTGATTTTGAAGTCGTCGACCCAGAAAGACGTCGCCCGCGCATTTCTGGAGTTTGTTAAGACGCCGGCGGTGGCTGAGATTTTACGGAGTTACGGTTTTGGCGTGCCGGGGAAGTAAGGGAGCTTCTAGAACGTCCTATGCAGGATCGGCTTGAAGGGGATCATGACGATGGCCTCCACGTCGATGGTCGAGCCGTTCTTCATGGCCGGGCGGAAGTGCCAACGCGCCAGCGCCTGGCTGGCATACTGATCGAGCCGCTGATCGGCGCCGTTGACCACACGAATGTCGCCCACCGTGCCATCCGTCCGAATGATGGCTCTTAGTGTCACGGTTCCCGACACATTTTCCCGCATTAGTTGCAGGGGATACGCCGGGTCCACTTTGTGTTCCGCGATCGGTGCGATAAGTTCCCCGGTGCCCGCCGTGCTGCTCAGCTCGGCGAAACGGATGACCCAGCTTCCACCGGCTGAGTTCAGGTTTGGCATGTTGAGAGTCATCGAGTAGAGACGGCGGCCATTGAATATTTTCTGTTCAAGCGGGCTGGGATTGTCGATGACATCCACTTTCGGCCCACGAGCCGAAGCGGAGACCGATGCAGGCGCGGCGCTGATCTTCGGCTCAGGTGACGCGCTGGCCGTCATCGTGCCGTTCGGACTTCCGGCTCCTCCGGCGGAGCTCACGCCCGAGGATCCACCGATTGCCGACGTGGGCGGCTGCGCAGGCGCGCCGACATGTATGCCCGGTGGTGCCCCGTTGCTCGACCCCATTCCCAGTACCGTTTCCACGCCCGGTACTATTGCTGTTGCCGTGGCCGTTCGTGCTTGCGGAGCTGTCTCCCTTGATGTCAGGGGTTCCCGCTGCGCCTGCTTTCCCCTCAGGACTTGCTGCAAAAGTTCCACGACGGTTCCCCTGAGGAGGCTCCGCGGGAGGTGCCACAGCGGGGTGAATGCCCAGGGCAATGAGTCGCCCACTTCCCGCTGAGGAGGCGGCCCCTTGGACAGCGGGCGGTGGTGGAACCACCTGCGGCCCCGCCTGACCTAAACTTCCCGGCCCCTGGACCGACCGCCCTTTGCTTCCTTGAGTTCCCGATGCCGCATCCAGTGAGGGCGGCGGCGGAACGATCGCTTTGCCGCTTCCGCCGAGCGTGGGCGCGGTGCGCTGTGCGGCAACCGCCATTTGCGGAGCGGGTGCGATGACTTCCGATGCGCCCAATGTTGATGTCGCCCAATTTTCGAACGTCAGTGGCGTTGATCGCAGGCGGGGGTTCCACGACCGATGACTGTGGCGCGTTCAATGCGCGACGAGTGCCGGCGCTTGTTGCATCCGGAGCAGGTGCGACCACATCGATTGAGAGCGAAGCGACAGCGCGCGCATTACGAGCCTCGACCTCGGGTGGCGGCGCTACGACCGGCTGCGTCAGCGATGACATGCCGCGTCTCGCAGATTGGTTCACCTCCGGCACGGGAGCGACGATCTGGTTCGGGAGCGCCGGCAGTGGCGTCGGCTTGCGTTCGGTCGCGGCGATCGGAACCGGCACGCTGCGGTCGCCCCAAGCGACGATATTCGGAGTCTGCACATCCTGGGTCAGCTTGATGTTGGGCGGAGTGACGATCGTCTGGTGTCGATTGTCGGCTTCGGGCGGCACGGAAAGAATCGGCTGCTTGGCGTATTCCGGTTCGCCCTTCACAGGCTGGGCTCGCTGCGACTTGCCGGTATCGAGCGGGGGCAGATACTCCGACGGCGAATAATAGATAACGTCGGAGGCCCGAAAGACGGGCCGCTGTTTGATCTGCGGACGGCCTGCGAATAGTGTCGAGCATGCCCAGGCGACTGCGAACACGATCCCGTGATACAGAACCGATTCGAAAAATGCTCCCCAGGGCAAGTGGTTGGAAACGAAAACGTCGGGCCAGAACGGTGCTGGGGCCGACGTGGTCACGACTTCGGGCGGACGGCGAAACATCAGCGAGTCCGCCAGATTCCGGCAGAACGCTCGCCCCCACGGCTCCAACTCGACGAGCAGATTGGGCGTCCGCCGCGACCGGGGGTCCGGGCTGGATTGGATAGCTGCCGGAATGTTTTCCAGCCCTAGATACGAACTCATGGATTCACGTCAGAACGGTACAGAAATTGGCTCTCATTATATCGGACGATAAGCAGGGATTCTGACCGGAATGTACTGCTGATTTGCAGTTAAGCGTGGGGCCGTAAGTGTGTAGTAGGATTACCTTTCGGGTTACAAACTATGTACACACCGCGGTTCCTCCTTCTTGGAGCGTGTTTCTCCAGTTTCATCTTGCTGGTCGGCGCCACCGTCAGCGCACAGGAAAAGACTTCTCCACCAGAGACGAAAACTGCCGATCGTACGAGCCCGCAATATTCAGGCATGTACAGCTTCCTGAAAGAAGGCGAGTTCGTCCAGGTGACGGTCGAAGACGCAGGGCGGGTCACCGGGTTCATCTCGCGCTACGGCGATCTCGACAGCGATAAAGGCGCGTTCCTCGACCAATTTTTCAAAACCGGCAAACTCGACGGCACCGCACTGACCTTCACCACCGAACCGGTGCACGGCACGGTCTTCGACTTCAAAGGAAACATCGAACGGGGCGACGGAAAGAAGGCTGGCGACGAGTCCTATTACGTGATCAAGGGAACTCTCACTGAAAGCGTAACCGATGCGAACAAGAAGAGTTCGTCAAAGTCACAAGCCGTGATCTTCAAATCGTTTCCGGAAGAAGCCAGCCCAACAGCGCCGACACGGGAGTAAGTTCCAAAACTCTCAGGCCGCCTTTGGCTTCACCTATTTCGTAGGCTTCAGGACGGCGGTGTTGCGCTCATCACCGGCGATGATCCGGTAGAGTTTCTTCAGATCCTCCGACCGGCTTACCGGCACACTCAACTCTTTCACTTCGAAGCTGCGGGTATAGCCGATGACATTTCCCTTCACTTCAGTCCTGGAGTGATAATTGGCGAAACCAAAGTCGGCGTCGACCGGCGGCGGCACATCGTCCACCTCGTATCCTGGCGGCAGGACGATTTCAAACGCGTCGCTGTCGTGGACGGGACCCTCGAATTCAATCGGGAATTTGCGTACTTCTTTCGTTTCCAGCAGCGATCGAGTCTTGCTTCCCAGCACGCGGGGCCGCACCAGCAAGAGGTCGCCGGCGTTTTTCGCGTAGTTATCGACCTGGAAAGAATAGTCGAAGCCGAAGGGCAGATCGGTGAGTGCAAGATTCGTGATCGACGCCTTGGTGATCCGAAAATTCGACAGCGAACTGGCCAGCAGGCTTTCAATGGCTTTTATTCGGTCGGAGTCTTTGCTCACAGTACGCAACGCCCACCGTTGCGACCATGCGCGATCACCGACGCGGACCTCGTTGACATCCCCTTTCAGATTGCCCGCCGCATCCAGTGTCAGCTTGCCCGTCCGTTGAATGCCATTCATGGCCGAGGGCTGCGTTGGTAGCGCGACCAGTTCTCCTCCAGTGGGTGCAACCAGCAGTCCGTAATTGGCCTGCAGGTTCCCGGCGATTTGGCCGAAGGGAGTCAATTCGTCAGTGGGATCAAAGAACAGAAGCTTTCCGAGCTTGGGATCGCGCATCGTGGCGACCAGCGATGGATCGTCCACGGCGTCGGGTAGTTTGATAGCGATGATGACGTGATTGAAGGCTAAGTGCGCCGGGACGTCGGGTGTGACCGATCCACGCTCGGTATTGATGGAGACATAGTAGGAGTCGATGCCCACCTCGTGCAGCATGGAACTCATCAGCGTGGTTTTGTCCTTGCAGTCGCCGTAATGGTGCGTGAAGACGTCCGGGGCGGAATGGGGTTGCCAACCGCCAATGCCAAGTTCGATCGCGACATAACGAATATCGTGCTGGACGAACCGCGCAAGCCGGATCATCTTTCCGAGAGGCGTGAGCGACCCGACGGTCAAGGCAGCCACTTTTTGTTTTATTTCTGGTGAAGCATCGGTGCGGCCGCTGACCAGGTTGCGATACCACGTGCCCATCTGCTCCCAATCTGTAAAACCACTCGTCGAAATCCCGCCTTGGGGGAAAAACGAAACGATCATTAATCCTGCCACAGCTTCCATCGGCGGCATGTCCTCTTCTCTGCGAATCGCCTTCAGGTCGCTGACGGCCCACAGCAACTGGCCGCCTCCGACCTCGCTGGGCTTGACCTCGGCATGATTGAGCCACGAAGCTCGATGTGCCCACCCGGATGGGAGTTGCAGGGAGTAGTGACTCTCGCGAACTGGGATTTGCGCTTGAAAAACCCAGATATCCTGCAATACGAAAGGATGTTCCTCAATCTCGTATTCATATCCCACGATGTTTCCGGGGTCGGACGCGGGAATGACGAGGAACTTGGCCTTCACATCCGAAATCAGCTCACTACCCTCAACCTTAGGCAGCGCCACCTCGGCGCCATCTTTGTCCTTCACTTCATAGTCTTTGCCCTGGGCCGGGATACACCAGCCGTGCAGGCCGGAGACCTTTTCGTGGGCGTTGAACGGAACCACGACGTCGCCATAGCTTCGACCGGTGGGACGTAGGATTTTGTACGCAGCACGCACCGTTTTCTTGATCTTGTCGGCCGACTCGACTGAGACATTCACCTCGTAATAGAGCTGGATGGCGGCGGTCTTCTCGTCGTGCTCGGGAAGGGGAGTATTGACCAGTGCGTGCATCCACTGAGGGGCATCGCCGGCGAATACATATGGAACGCCGACCAACATGCAATAGAGCAACACCAATGTGCCGACCTCAACCAGGCGCTTAGTCGGCCGTAGTTGCCGTGGCGGGTTGCAACACAACTTGTTCGTCATCTCCCGTCCTCACTCCCTGAAAGAAGGTACGCAACGAAGGGTAGTACTTAGGCTCCAGGTAAAGCACATCGACATTCAATCTTCGCGTCCAATGCAGTGCACCCGCATCATGGTCGACCTTGAGACTGTAGGTAATGACGTGCCCGTCCTGGATTTGCGGTTTGGGAGAGCTGGTCACCTGCCATCCGAGTGGAAGCTGGACGGTGACGTCATCAACTTTCTGGCTGGGGTACTGGAAGTAAACAGCATGAATTCGATCGGCATGGTCGAACAGGTGTTTCTCGGCCGCGCTGAACAGGCCAAGGGGAAGCAGAGCTCGTCGTCCTGCACCCGAAACCCAACCTGGGACCTTCAGATCAAATTCGGCGACCAGCGGAGGCTCGGAAGCACCCCAGTTTGGGTTGTTAGTAAGCTCCACTTCGATGGCGGCGGGAATATACTCGCGCACCTGGTCTTCCAGAAATTTCTTGCGATTGGCCTCATCCTCGTTGCGTTCTTCGACCCTTCTCCACATGGCTTCCAATCCCGTGAAGATAACGATCAGCTTTCCTTCCACGCCGCCACTACTTTCATCGAATTTGAGCTTGGCAGAGCGCTCCACGCTCGAAGCAGAGCTTTCCGGAAGGTTGGTGACGATCCAAGTGCCGCCGTCCTTGTCGAGCAGCAAGCCGCGGACTCCCGTTTCCGTCCAGGGCAGGAGACCGAACGGCGCGAAGGCGGCGCCCGGATCGCAGTAGATCTCTTTACCGTTAAGCTTGACCTGCACTACGTTGGCATCCAGCTTCGTCGGATCCATGAGTTGGGGTTTGAAGAAGTAGTTGCGACGGTCGGAGACCCACGCCCCATGAGCCTCGAGTCCTGCAGCGCGGACCAGGGCCAAATAAAGCCAGGTCAGATGGAATCCATCACTATAGCCGCGTTTCCAGATGTCCTCCACATTGCTGACGTCTTTCTCCTTGGATCGCTTTTCTTCCTGCTCGGTTTTGCGCACTTCATAGGATGTATTGCGGACCTGCTGGACCCGGGCGTAGATTTTCTGAAGTTTCACTTCCGGTGAGTCGTTGGGCGAGACGATCTGGGCAACAGCCTGTTCCATCGCCTTATGCTTGCCGACGAAGTCCTCCATCTGCCCATTTAGCTTCTTGCCCACCTTTCGCCAGAACTTGTCGATGTCCGACTCAAAGGGCTCATCACTGTAGGTGAAATCAACGCGCGCCTTGACCTCGTTCTCCGGTGGCATGAAGTCTTCGGTCTGGAAGGCTGGGATATTTTGCGCGTCAAGTCGAATGATGTGATCCGGGCCTTCTTTGGGCTGAGCCGTCCCTGGCGGAAGATCCTGCCAACTCCAGCGGCAAGTAAAGCGCTGGTAGTCACTCTGATAAGGTTTGAGTGAGAATCTGGCGTTTCTTGTGAAGAGATCCTGGCTCAGGATCCAGTGCGAGTCGTAGATGTAGTGCTCGCTAAGATCGCGCGTGAAATAGTACTCAATGACACTGCCAACCTGTACATCGGGAAGGGTGAAGGTCTTGGCCAGATATTTTAGGCCCTTGGCTTTGACGATGGATTTATCAAAGACCTTTCCGTCAAAATTCGCGACGGAACCGTCGGGCCGGATTGTCCGGGCGCTCACATTGACAATTCTCTCGCTGGACCTGAAGAAAGGAATTTCGATGTCTGCGTATTTGCGGCCCTCTTCTGTAAGAATCTTGATTCGAAAATAATCATCCTCGTGCGAGGTCCGTCCATTGTCATCGCGATCAACTTGGCGAAACAGAATGATGGCCGGAGCGCCGGGTGCCTGGGGATCAGCGGTCATCTTGAGTTCTTCGGGAACCACAGGCTGGAAGCCGATGCCTGCGAAGGCTACCGGGGCGGGAAGTAGAACTACGGCGATGACGAATGCAATTGCCGAAACAGGGGTAGTCCACCGACAACAAGAAACTATATAGGAACTTACTCGAAGATTTTTCATGGAGATCCAAGGGAACGGTCTGCGAACAGTAACGCGCAGCATTGCACTGCGAATTGACGAAGCGACCCGAGCCATACCTTGCCGCACCTGGCGCAACCTAATTGGACTGCACAATATATTCAGCAGGACCAAGTGTCAAGAATATCGGGTGTACAGGCATCACGTCGGCTTGTGACTTATAGTTGGGTTCCCTGGCCGGTAACCCAATTCTTTACTTGTAAATGTCGTAATACCAATTGTTTACCAGAGGCCTTCCGCTCGGACAAGGCGGCCACATAACTCGGGCCTGCCCCCTTAACCGCGTTCCGTGCGACTAAGTGGGGTTTGGGTATCTCGAGTTTCTCTCAATCTTTCAACTTGGCGGGCGCCCAGGTCTCCCGCGCCGATTCATTAACAAGTAAGGGTGCCCCAAGTCTCGCGGGGTTCGAGACGTGGGGCTTTTCGAAGCGATTCCCTGTCATTCTAGCCTGACCCTGTCACTCCGGACATGCCTGACCACTGGCCACTGCTTTTAGAACCGCAGTAGGTAGGAGACCTTCACAAATACCTGCCGCCCATCATTAAGAAAGGGATGAGGAACACGGGCGACTTCCGTGTTGTCGTAGGGATCAGGCGAGAGGTTCCGGTTGATGTTGGCGAGGTCGCTGTTGTAGCCGACATAGATGGCCGTGCCGGGATGAACGAGGTAAGTGAAGAGGACGTCTGCGTTGAAGTTCTTGGCATGTTGCAATGACGTAAAGGCCGGGTTGGCGAGCGTCGCGTTGTACTGGCCAATCAGACGCAACGAAAACTTGCGCGTGAACTGGTAGTTCCACTTCGAACGTAGGATGTGGTTGTTGAAGAAGTTCTGGTTGGTGTTGATGTCGCGCAGAGAGTACAGGAAGTAAGTGTTGTCGACAGTAAGGCCGCGCGCCGGACGGAAGGTCGTGTTGAACTGCACAAACCGTGACTTCCCGGGAACCGGGGGCAATGGAGTGGGCAGGCCGTCCTGTGGATCGTAGTTGGTATCGCGCCCAAGGTTGGCTTCGAGTTGAACTGCCATCCAATTGAAGTACATGCTGTTGAAAAAGAATCCGACTTGATCGTGCGGAAAGTCGACGTTGTTTGTGAGTTGCGGATAGTCAAACGGCCGAAGCCGTTCGTGGCCATAGTTTCCGTATATGCCAAAATTCGTCCGTCCGTTGAAGACCCAGCGGTAATTCGTGTTGGCGAAGTATTCGATGCGCAGGCCGTTGTGATCCCAGATATTGCGCGTGTACAAGCTGGGACCGTGGAACAGAAGGTGTTTGCCTTCCACGTAGAACCGACGCTGCGCAAAGTTGCTGAACCAGCGGATGTCCGGACGCTGGAAGAAGCCCGTCCTGGTCTGAAAGCCTTGGGCATTGTCTCTGTAGAGTGAGTTGACCTCAAGGTTGCGCGTGCTCCGCTCGAGGTAGAGCTGGAACCCTGCTCCGTTCTCGTGCGTGCCGTCATTCCAGACGGTCTGGCTGTATACAGCTTGGCCGTCAAGCTGCCAGTTCTTGTTGAAGCGAAAGTGGCCGTCGACACCGCCCACACGATTCGTCCGCGTCAGACACGGATCATCCGTGCAGACCGTGTCAGGCACTGTGTCCAGTTCGCGATCCGTGTAAAGAACCCCAAAATTGCTGCCGTTCTTGCCGAACTCGCGGCTGACTCGCACGATGCCGAAATAAGCCTGCCGTCCAAAGAGGGGATCGTTAGGTCCCACCGCCTCGCCGGGCGACTGATCATCCGCGAACAAAGTTCCCACCGACCACGGCCCTTTCTTGCCCGTGAGGCGGATGCCGTAAAGGGGATCGGCAATGCGCCGGGTGAAGACCAGATTGATGGGGGTTGAGAAGTAGGTCGAGTTCTCCTGAAAGAAAGGCCGCTTTTCGGGAAAAAGAACTTCGAATCTCTGGTTGACCGTGATTTGCGGCTCGTCGGACTCAACCTGCCCAAAATCGGGATTGATGGTCGCATCTAAAACAAAGCTGTCTTTGATGACGGCTTTCGCGTCGAGGCCTGCTTTGGCTTCGAGGTCCTTGGAATCAAACTTGAAATTGGCGGGGATCTCGCTGGTCGAGGGCGCGGAAGGATCGGCCGGACACGTAGGGGATCAACTGAAAGCTCCGGCCGGGAGAAATCTTCTCGAGCCCGGCGAGCGTTCCTTCCTGCGTCAACAAGCCCTGCACGTTCATGGAGTACCTGGGAAAAAACGAGTGCTCCATGCTGTTGTGGGGAATGTCACGTTCAAGAAGCATGCCCCAATCCTGTACCTCGGTAGTTGACTTGAAACGGAGCGACTTGAAGGGGACAGAGATGTAGCCGATCCAGCCTTGTTTCAGAACCCGCGCCTCACTCGTCCAGATGGTGTCCCAGGAAAAGTCGGGCTCCTCCTCCCCCTCCATGAAGGTGCCCTCTTGCTGAATGCCGGCAGGATTGATGAAGAAGAAGACAGCGTGGCGGCGATCGTGGAAGGTATCGAGAAAAATGCCCACCTGGTCTTCTTCGTTGATCTGCTCGCGGCGAACCATATGGTTGCGCAGCTTGTCGACTTCGTTGTCGAAGGCGAGGAAGACGATGTAGAGATTCTTGTCGGTATAACCCAGATAGGCTTCGGTCTTTTGCGAAACCGGAACACCGTCTTTGGGATCGTGCTGCCAGAACTGATCGATTTTGAGCATCGTTCCGGCAACCGCGGGCGAAGGCTCCATATTGGCGAAGTCTTCGAGCTTCGGCTCCCGAGTCAGATGAGGAATGCTCACTGTAGCAAGATGTTCGAGTGCACCTTTCGTGACCGAGGGACTGGGCTGTGCCGATACTTTCTGGAGCGCTGCCGTTAGTAGCAGCATCAGAGCGAGGACTTTGATTGGATTGTGATAGGGCACAGGGTTTTGGGGATCCAGCGTAGTCTCCGAGCACTGGTGCCGAGATGACTTTTAGACGGGTGGTGCAGAGAAACGTTAACTAACTTCTAGCGCGCTGAAGCCCGTGGAGACTTACTCGTACCGCAAGCACACGATCGGATCAAGATTTGCAGCGAGATTCGCGGGATAGTAACCAAAGAACAAACCCACGCTGACCGAGATCGTGAAGCCAATCGCTACCCACAAATAGGACAAACTTGCTGGAATTGACGGCACGAAGGTGCGCACGAGCGTCGACACGGCCGCTCCTATAAGGATTCCGATCGTGCCACCGGACAAGGTTAGCGCCACGGCTTCGAGCAGGAACTGCAGACGGATGTCCGCTCGGCGCGCGCCAATGGCCTTGCGCAAGCCGATCTCGTGCGTTCGCTCGGTCACCGAGATGAGCATGATGTTCATCACCCCGATACCGCCGACCACCAAACCGATCGAACTAATCACTCCTGTCAGAATTACGAGCGCTCCGGTCAACTGGTTCCACAGATTGCTCAGAAAATCGGGAGAACTAATTTCAAAGTCGTTCTCCTTGTTGGCGGGAACGTGGCGCAAGCGACGCATCCCCTGGATCACTTCATCCTGCGCAGTCTCGAGCTTTACGTTTTCCGGCACGGTAAACACCATGATCAGTTCTTTATTCTCCGGATAATTCTTCTTGAAGTTGCTCAGGGGGATGATGGCAAATGCATCGACCCCGGGGCCGACAAACAGGCCGGTGTCGTGCTCGAACACGCCAATGACTTCGAAGAGTTGGCCGTTAATGCGCACGGTTTTACCAACGGGATCTTCGTACGGGAACAGCGATTCGCTGATGGCCGCGCCCAGGACAACGACAGAGCGGGCGTGCTCCTGATCGAAAGCACTGATGAAGCGCCCGTGCTCGACTGTGAAAAGAGGGATCGCGTCGGTGTATTCCGGTTCGGCACCACGCAGGATCACCTTCTCAACGCTGCGGCCTTCGTAGTTGATCTGGTTGCTGTCCCCGAAGAAGAAGCCCCGCGTGCCGACGGTGGTAATGATCTGCACGTGAGGCGCCGCGTCTCGGATGAAATCGGCGTAGTTGTACTCGAAATACTTGCGAGTACGGATGCTTTCAGGCCAGCGGGACGGATCGCTTCCGGGCGGGAAACGGGAGACGAAGTAGGTGCGCGAGCCTAGAGACTCTACCTTGTCCTGCACAAACTTGTTCAGGCCCTGAATGATCGCTGCCATGGAAATAACCGAGGACACGCCGATCACGATGCCAAGAATGGTCAAGGCGGAGCGCACCTTGGCGGAGCGCAGCGTGGCGATGGCTGCGAAGAAATTTTCACGGGCCTGGGACGTGGTCATGATAGCCATCAGTCTGACCTCAGAGCGACGATGGGATCGAGGTTGGCCGCGCGTAAGGCCGGATAGATGCCGAAGAACAATCCGACCGCAGAACTGAGAAACATCCCAAGCACGGCCACGCTCTTTTGCACGGAAGCGGGAAAAGGCGTATAGGAGCGCAGGGCCAGCGCAACCAGAAATCCCAGCGAGATCCCGATCAATCCACCCGCAATACATTGCACGACACTTTCGGCAATGAACTGGCGCATGATATCGAGCTTGGTCGCACCCACGGCGCGGCGCACACCAATCTCGCGGCGACGGGCAGTGACGCTCATCAGCATGACATTCATGATGACGATACCGCCGATGATGACCGAGATCGCGCTCACCATGATGAACACAGCGAAGAAGGCTGTACTGATACTTCGCCAGAGCGCCATGTAGCTTTCCTTGGTGCCGATGAAAAAGTCGTTTTCCATCTTGGCCGTCAGATGACGTCGAGCCCGCAAGATCAGCTGGGCCTGGTCTTGGGCGTCCTGAAATTTTTCTGCGCCGGTTTTGACGTTGATGGTGATGCTGTTGTGCGCACCCTGCATCCGCAGGAACACGGAAAGTGGGATCATGACGTAGTTATCCTGGTCTTGGCCCAGGACACTGCCAACTTTTTCCATAACGCCGATCACGGTGAACTCTTCGTTGCCGACGCGCAAGGTCTTGCCAAGCGGGTCCACCCCCAGAAAAAGTTGCTGGACCAGGGTGTCGCCGATCATGCACACGTTGGTGCGGTGTTCCCCTTCCGAAGCCGTGAAGTAACGCCCGCGATCCACCGTGCGCGAATCAATGTCCGCCATCGTGGGAGTCTGGCCCGAGAGGCTCACATCGGTCACTTCTTTGTTGCCGTAACGGGCGCGGGCGCCGCTCAAACTCGCGGTGGCGCCCACTTCTTCACAGGTGGAGCAGGCGTCCGCAACCGCCTGCATGTCCTCGAGTTCAATTTTTCGGTACTTGAGCGCCTTGATGATGATGTTGAAGTCGGTGACCGCGAACGGCGTGCGCGCAACCTGGAAGACGTTGGTGCCCAGGTTGGCGATCTTCTGTTCCACGTAGATGTTGGCGCCTTGCACGATGGTCATCACGGTGATAAGGGTAGCGACTCCCATCGTGAGGCCAAGCATAGTCAAGGAGGCGCGGAGCTTGTGCGCCCGAAGAGCGCTAAAACATTCGGCCAGATTGTCGCGAATCGCAAGCATAGGCGAAGAAGAACATTTACTGATTGCGTGTATTTATCCTAGCAGCGTTTTGGATGGGAAAAGCGGTGCAGGAATTGTTGCGGTGGCGAAAAAGGGTCGGCAGCATGCCTAAGTCGGCGTTCGAACTACTCGTAAAATATGCGGGGGGAGCCGTACTTTGTAGATCAGGCCCGCTTGGTGCCGCCAGAGGTGCGACGTACCTGAGCTACTTTCTGCTCCAGCCAACCGCTATGATTTTCTTCGAAGGCAACGAACTCTTCGTAGAGCTTGCGGAGTTCTTCATCCTGCGTGGATTCTGCCAGCCGACGGTAGAAACGAACGGCACTCTCTTCCGCAGCCAGCGCAATCTCGAAGGCCCTCTCGCGTGGAGAGCGGCCTACCTTGAGCTTGGTGATGGTGAAGATCTCTCCATTTTCCAGGCGAGGTACTTCGATAAAATCAGAGATGTCTTCTTCTGTCATGGCACAAGGGCGGGTACCATAGCGCTCGAAATAACGCTTCTGCAGATTTGTGCCGTGGCCCCGCTCTTCGTTCGACATTTCCCAAAAGGCAGCTGCAATCTCCAGCGACTCAGGGTCGCGAAACTCTGCAAACATTTCGGAGAATTCGCGATAGATGGTGGCGTTGCGTTCCTCAATGAAGATCGCAACGTGAAGAGCTTCCTGAGCAGCGAGCGAGGCGAAGTTGCGCTTCACAGACTACCTCCCCAAAACCGGCCAGACAACTCCCACCAGCATACCTGTTCGGGGAAAGAGTTGGGAGCGGGAAGATGCTTTCGTCGAGAGCCCAGTTCCGAAATGAGAAACTGACGTTAACATTCGATTTAACAAGATTTTACAGTGACCCGATCGCCCTTCCGCCGAGTCAAAAGTTGATCCGCTGCTCGGTGTGACGGCTCAGATACCAACAAGGCGAGTAGCCCAGGTGGGGAAATAGCGAGCGCACGCAGGTCACGGCCACCGGGTCTTCGTAGACGTACTCGGTCTTGTTGTTCTTCTCAGAGATAGCGTCGAAACGCCGAATGGTGACGGTGCTGAATGGCTGGCGGCTTTTCGGAATGCGATAGCGGACGGAGAGATCGTCTCCCACGTACAATGCGACCATCAACACAAACGCGACGATAAAGATGCGGAGTTTCATTGAACGGTGTGGTAGGAAGATGATTCAGAATCCGGCAGTGAGAGTCAAATCCCGTCTCATTTCCCTTCGGCGAGACCAAGCCAATTCTCCCAAGGCCTCAAAAAAAACTGGTCGGCCGGCGATCGATGGCAGTATCCAAGTGGCGGCGGGCGATCTGCAGTTTTTCGCGCAGCGTTTATTGGCCTGGTACGACGAACACAAGCGCGACTTGCCCTGGCGTAAGGACCGAGACCCGTATCGCGTGTGGCTCTCGGAAATCATGTTGCAGCAGACCCGGGTCGCGGCTGTGCTCGAACATTACCGGCGATTTCTTAGGAAATTCCCGAACTGTGCACCGACTGGCAGCCGCGCGGGAATCGTCGGTGTTGGCCGTCTGGAGCGGGTTAGGATATTACCGGCGGGCCCGTATGCTGCACACTGCGGCGAAAGTAGTGGTCACGCAGTACAGGGGACAAGTTTCCAAACTGTCGCGAAGGTTTGCAACAGCTGCCTGGAATTGGACGCTACACCTCTGCCGCCATCGCCAGCATTGCGTACGACGAACCCGTTGCCGTCGTGGATGGAAACGTTGAGCGGGTGCTACAGCGTTTCATCGGCAAGCAAGTCAAGGGCGAAAAGGTTTGGCAGATTGCGGAAGGCCTGCTCGATTCGCGGCGTCCGGGCGACTTCAATCAAGCGATGATGGAGTTGGGAGCAACCGTCTGTTTGCCACGACAGCCGAAGTGTTTGCTATGCCCGGTCTCTGCTCTTTGCGTCTCTCGCGGCGAATTGAAAATGCCCCAGGTCGCGTCACGACAGCGTAAGCGAACGATTCCCTTCGCTTTGACCCGCCGCAAGGGCGACGTCTGGCTGGTGCAACGGGGAAATGACGCGTCCTTGATGCCCGGGATGTGGGAACTGCCAGAACTGATTCCGGGCGCCGCCAACGGGAATGCCCTACTCTCGTTGCGCCACTCCATTACGGTTACAGATTACTCTGTGCACGTCTTCGAGACTGCGAAGGCGGAAAATCTGGCAGGAAAATGGGTCCCTATTTCTCGACTGCCTTCCCTGCCTCTGACTGGACTCGCTCGCAAGATTCTGCGACGCGTGGGGGCGATGTAAGAGTTGTGGTCCGAAGAGCCTTTGACCGGAAAGCTCGCGAACGGAGCGCGAAAAACGCAAGTGGATAGAGAAATTAGCCGGTTAACGGGGTTGTAACGGGAAAAGTTGAATGCGATGAGAAGTACTTGGCTGTCGATTGCAGTATTCGTTTGCGCAGGGATCTGCAGGAACGTGAGCCCAGAAGTGCAATCACGTTCGACCTCGCCCCCCGCCGCGACCTACCTCGGATTCGACCGCAACGAATATCCGGGAGACGGGAATCTCGTCGCCTTGCGCCGCGCGTTCTCTTACTCGGGTTACTGGCTCAATACGCCGCCGCGCGCCACCAGCAACACCTGGCTCGGGCACCGCAAAGCCGTGGAGGCGGCAGGTTTCGGGTTCCTGATTTTGTTTAACGGGCGTCTGGACATTGACTTGAAAAAGACTCCGGACGCAAGCGCATTGGGGAAATCAGACGCAAGCGCAGCTGTCGCTGTCGCCCGGAAGGAAGGATTTCCGGCTAGGGCAATCATCTTTCTTGACCAGGAAGAAGGCGGACGAATGTTACCCGAACAGAGGGCCTACATTCATGCGTGGGTGGATGGCGTAACCGGGAGTGGCTTCCGGGCTGGAATCTACTGCTCTGGCATCGCAGCGCCGGAAGTCCAAGGTGTGCCGGTGGTCACCGCCGAAGATATCCGTGAGAATGCGGGTGGAAGAGACATTGTCTTTTGGGTGGTGAATGATGGTTGTCCGCCGTCACCCGGTTGCGCATTTCCAAAACCATCACCAGCCCCATCGCGAAGTGGAGTGGCTTTCGCAGACGTCTGGCAGTTTGCGCAATCTCCCAAGCGGCGCGACGTCGCCGGCGCCTGTCCGGCTAACTACGATCCCGACGGTAGCTGCTATCCGCCTGGCATAGCGCGCGAAACCCAGCTGTATGTGGATTTGAATACGGCAAGGTCGGGCGATCCATCGCGCGGGCGGTCACGGACGCGGTGAACAGGACGCTCGTGCGGCCAACGCTCGCCGGGACGCAACCCGCCGAGCGATTTCGGCGGCAATCGCGGAAAGCGGAAGGATCTGATCCACTACCCCGGCAGCTGCGACTGCTCCGGGCATGCCCCATACCACGGAACTGGCTTGATCCTGAATCAGGACTTCGCCACCGGCCTGCCGGATCACCTTCGCTCCCAACGCACCGTCGGAGCCCATTCCGGTCATCACCACTGCGAGGGCGTGCGGACCAAATGTGCGGGCCACTGAACGAAACAGCGGATCCACGGAAGGCCGACAGGAGTGCTCGGGCGGGTCTTGATTCACCGCCAGCTGAACCCCTTCTTTGCCGCGCACCAGCGTCATGTGGTAGTCCCCGGGGGCGATCCATACTTCTCCAGCCTGAAGCTTGATTCCTGCTCTTCCCTCCTGTACAGGGATCTTCGCGCGTGCGTCCGGATGCTTGGCGAGCATGCGGGTGAAAAGCGCAGGCATATGCTGCACGACAACTACGGGAACCGCGAGATCGGCCGGCAAGGCAGGAATCACTTCACCAAGTGCGTTCGGTCCACCGGTCGAGGTGCCGATCGCGACGATATCGATGCGCCGCTGAATGGGCCGAATACTGGGAGCAGGTCTGAGTGCCGCGGGCGGCAACGCCATGATCGGGGCGCGCAGGCCGGTAATTTTCGCGATCAGTTCACGCTGCACTTGTTGCCGGGCCGAAGCCAATCCCTCTCCGCTGGTGGGCTTCGTCGCATAATCGGTCGCGCCCGGCGCCAGCGCCTCTAACGTTGAGGCGGCACCGTGCTCGGTCAGCGTGCTGAACATGATCACCGGCAGCTTGGGGTAGAGCTTGCGAATCTGCTCCAAGGTTTGGAGGCCGTTCATGCCAGGCATTTCAATGTCGAGCGTGATCACGTCCGGCTCCAGTACGGGGATCTTCACGAGGGTGGTCTCTCCACTGGAGACCGCTCCGACCAGTTCTGTCTGGGGGGTGGAGTTGAGGATGTCACTCAGCACCTTACGAACCACGAGCGAGTCATCGACGACTAGCACGCGAATGGGGGGCGGTACGGTCATCATTTCAACTTCTCCCAAGCAAAAACCTGGCCAAGTCGCTGGCTAGAATGCAATGGTCAGCCGCGGCGTCGCTACCACACAGTCAGGCTGTGAACTGAGTCCTCCTGGCGAGTGAATGAACTGGACATCGGGAACAATATTCAGGAACCGTGTGATGCGGATCTTGTAGAAGCCCTCGACAGTCAACTCGCTGGGACGGTTGAACGGTCCCTCCGGCTCATTGTGGAGCACGACCCAGGTGGCACCCAATCCGAGTACGTCTCTTCGTCGGCGGGCCAGCGGCCCGCGCCAGACCATTCCACCGCCTACGTGCTTCGTAAACCGGCTGATATCAGCATTGGCAGTTCCGTATTGCAAGAAGACCGCCACGTTTCGTTGCGGAGTCTCTTCAGCGCGAGCCGTTGTTATCGCTGGAGTCATCGCACTTCGCCACAACATCTGTTCCGCAACCACGTAAAACCCTCCTGTGCCGGCCAGTTCGTCACCATCAAAGCATTCCATTTTCCCCGTTTGCCGCCAGAAGCCTGAGCCAAGCCTGCCTTCCAACTCGTTGGAAGTGATGGTCCAGTTTCGTCCCACTTCGGCAACGGGCATTGCCCCGGTTCCGGCTGTGTCATACAAATCGCTTTCGCCGAGTGCTGAAGGATCCGATGTGGGCTCCGGGGTTTCAACTTCTTCCGGGGGGCAACGCCACGGAACCGTTGCCACAGCCCGCACTTGTACCGAGTTCGCAGAGTGCTCTGACATTCCACCAGCCGTGGGTGCACCCGCCGGCACCGGAGCTTCCCCGTCTTGCAAACGTTTGAGGGTCTCGATCAGTTCGCTGTAAAGTTCTTCTCCATCCTGGCCAGTCGCCGAGATCGCAGCCAACATGTGGCGGATATCGTCACCACAAGCAGCAATGCGCTACTGATCTCGGGTGTGAGCGCGAGGGTGCCATCGCGCAATTTGCTCAACAGGCTTTCTCCCGCATGAGCCAGCGCTTGCAGCTTGTTGAATCCCAAAAAGCCACACGCACCCTTAATCGAATGAATGCTGCGGAAGAAACTGGCCAGCAGGTCAGCAGACGTGGGATCGCTCTCCAGCTTTACCAGTTCGCTGTCCAAACGGTCGAGATTCTCGTTACTTTCGACCAGGAACTCCTGAATGAGGTCATCCAAGGCAGGCTCCCTCGCAATCCGATTGTGTTAGCGCGGATTCTCTACGCGCAAATCAGTTCATCGGATAGCAAAGGAATTTCTTTAGGATGGAATGGCCAGAGAAGCCAAGTAACCGCACGGAGGTCTAGGGTTCGCGAGCTTTGGCGAATATCTATCCGACTGCCGCCGAGGATACTGGCTTACGGAGTATCCGCATGTCGTCTCCCTTGCCGCTGGTCCGTTCGCCCGGAACGGCAAGATGCGGCATTGGTGTGCCCGCAAACAGGTGTCGACACGGCTTTGCGAGCCAGCGGGCCCAACGCCCCGACCATGAAACTCGGGCACTGTCGGTGGCAATGCCCGTGTCGGCATACATTTGGCGGTAAATCTTCGAGATGAGAACAAACGCCAGCCGGCCACGACTGGACTTGATAAACCGTGATCGCTTCCAGATGGAACCGAAGCTGTAAAAGCTGTCCCACACCGCCTGCGTCCGGGAGCGGATTTCCTCGGCCGACATCACCGGATGATCCCAATAGAGCTTGGGACGATGCGCTTGGGGAATCAGCCAGCGCCGCGTCAGGGGTACTCCGGCAAGGTGGGTGGGTTGGGGCCCAGTCCTTTTTCCCAGCGATTGAAATCGACTGTCCCGGGGTAGGGACTCAACGTCACGAATTGGGCGAAGGTAAGGTCAGCGCTTTTCGCCACTGCCGCCGTGGCTGCGAAGGTCTGCGGACGATCGCTGGGCAAACCGAAAATGAAGGAGCCCAGCACATGTACACCATGGCGTCGAAACGTCTTCAATCGCTCCACCAGGTGTTCCCCGGCCAGGTTGAAATCTTTGTAGACGTCCTTGAGTCCTTCCGGAGTGACGGCCTCCACGCCCACGAGAGCACCCTTGATACGTGCGGCCTTCATCGCGTCCAGAAACTCGGGATCTTCGGCCGCCTCCATGGTGATCTGAGTAAAGAAGACCATGTCTTCTGGAAGTTGCGCCAGACGGGACATCAGTTCAAACCGCTCTGCGCGCAAAGTTTTGAGTTCCTCCACTCGCGCGGTGTTTTTCTGGAGCGAAGCCAGATTCAGATCGGTCAGGGTCACGGGATAGAAATTGTCGTCGGCCAGCGCGATAAACCGAAACCCGAGACGGCGCAAGTGCACCACTTCTTCAATGACAACGTCGGAGGCACGCTGGCGAGGGCGCTGGCCATCGGTTCTCCACACAGAACAGAAAGAACAATGCTTGGGACAACCGCGAACGGTTTGCACCGACGCCCACATATAGCGATCGCGCGGCACGAGGTCCCATCTAGCTGGAACAAAATCGCTGGCCTCGATCTGGCCGCCCACATAAACCGGCTTTGGAACGCCCTGCACGCAGTCGGCCAGCACCTTTGACCATGCGAGATCGCCGTCCCCTTTTACGACCGCATGGGCTCCACCCAGTTGGTGCGCCTCTTCCGGGAAGAGTGTGCTGTGGATTCCGCCAAAAATGACATATGCGCCGCGCTCGCGGGCCATCCTTCCGATTTCATAGCCACGCAGAGCATTTGCGGTGTGAATTCCGATCCCGATGGCGTCTCCGGGTTGAATTTGCTCGGGATCGATTTGGAACAGCGTTTCGTCTACCAGTTGCGGATTGCCAAAGCTTCGTGGAGTGGCGGCAGCAATCACATACTGCCAGCGAGGCGTGATGACCGCGGTTCCGAACGACACACTGCTGGGATTCACGAGATGTACGTTCACGCAACGTCCTCCTTGTACCTCGCTTGTTTGCTTCCGAACCGTTCACCAGTGATCTGGCAACTGGATGGCGGGACTCACTTCCGTCCCACGACGTTCGCTCTGAAAGGCAGGAACTTGAAGCAGAGCTTGTCCACCGGAAACGACAGGACGTTGACGCGTCAACGCTGGCGAGTATAGCTCAGGAAGGGCCGGTTGATGACATTCTTTTGTACGCTGGCGTACATTTCAGCCAGGCGGGGAGGAAATCCTGGCGCTATAAGACGGAAAAAACAGCTGTATTTCGCGTGCCAGGGACCTCATCGTCTGATGAAAACTTAGACTGCAGCGGCCTGACGGCGTTACGGAATTGCCGCTATCTCAAGAGGGCTTCGCCGCTTGGAGAAAATCCGCGAGCTGCGCGCGGTTGATAACGCCTATAATCTTGCGCAGCTCTTAAACCGACAGCGTTGGATCCTCAATCATGACATGCTGTAAGTGACGGCCGAGCTGCAGGATTTTCACCGAAGGCCCCCGTATAGAATGCATCCCACTACTGAAGTCAAGAAAGAAATTCCCTCGTATCGTAGGCTTGCGCGTTTAGGCTTGTGTCGCATTGGCAAGCCCCTTCTGCGTTTCTTGACGCCGACGCTATATCGCAAGCGCCCAATTCAGAAGTGGCCACGGTGGATGGCGCACCTCCACGATGTTTGCGCTCCCCGAGCGGTTGAAGCGCAACCCGAACTCGCCCCCACCGGCGGCCCCAACATCAAGCTCATTTCGGATGATCGAGCGCACACGTTTGCTGGATGGCGAGCTCGCAGACTGTGGTGTATTTCGCGGAGCGAGCTTGATCGCGATAGGCATCTATCTACAACAGAAGCAAATCGCGAAGACGGTATACGGCTTCGACTCTTTCCAAGGATTTGATGAAGCGGTCAACTATGACGCTGGACACCGGGTGAAGAGGCGGAACACAAATTCGTGGGCGGTTTTGGCGATACTTCTATCGAACTGGTAATGCAAAAAGCGAAGAGATTCGGACTCCAGAACGTTCGTTTAGCACCGGGATACTTTAAAGATTCTTTTGCCCGGCAACCACAGGACTTAAAGTTCTGCTTCGTCCACCTCGACGTCAATCTCTACGCTTCCTACAAAGAGTGCATCGAGTACTTCTATCCGCGCGTGGTAAAAGGAGGCATCATTCTGCTGGACGAATACAATGACCCGCCATGGCTAGGCTGCAACCAGGCCTTGGACGGATTCCTGGCGGATAAACCAGAGACTCTTGAAACAGCGACCAGCGACAACTACCAGAAATATTAGTCCGGTGATCTGGAAAAATTCCTTTGATTTTTATTTAGTTTTCAAGCAGTTCCGCCGGTAGTTTGCCGCCGATTTTGGCTAAAAATTCTTGCCATTTACCAATTGGTAATCATGCCAACATTGCTTTGCTAGGGAGGCAGGCAGCAGCAGTGGTGGCAGAGTTTTCGGCAGCGCCCTTGTCGCGTGGCGCCCGACGTCAGGTGGTGGAAGGTGGCCCCGAAAAGCATCTGCTCAGAATGGAGCCTGGGGACGCTGACAGAGGCAAGCGCTGGATAAAGAGTGGCCGGTGAGCCTGTCGGACAGAAAAGCTCCTAACTGAATGACCCCCTGCTCCTGTCTGCCTCCCTCTATCCGAATGACAAGGAGCAGAGCATGAAGCCAGCAGAACAGATCGCACAGTTGGAAAGAGAAAAAGCGGAACTCCAGCAGCAGGTGAACGGCCTGACAAAGAGAGTGAAGGAACTGGAAGTAGCCAAGCCCAAGGGCAAAAGTCGGCAGCAAGCGGAGCAGGGCCTAGAGATGCGAAAGGCTGGTCCAGTCACCAAAGAGCAGTTTGCCAAGCTGAACCCGAAATATCCGTCCGACGTCGCCTACTACATAAAGACCATGCTGAAGGTCGATGTAAAGACCGTCCGGACTGAAGCAGGAACGGTCTACATGACACCAGAGCATCATGCCGTCTACCTGGAGGGACTGAAGAAGGAAGCGGAGCAGAAGAAAGCAGCAGCCGAGAAGGCCAAGGCGGAAGCAACGCCGAAGGAGGCACCCCAGCAAGCGACCCCGAAAGTCTCTCCAGCCGTCGCAGCCGGACAAGCCAAAGCAGGAGCCAGAGCAGCAGTCGTAGTCTAGCAATCCATCCGTAGTACGTACCACCAAGGGCCGGTCGCCAACAGGCGATTGGCCCTATCTCTTTTTGGAGACGAATCCATGAACGGAATCGGGACCTATCAAAGCATGTTGCGTGCCCTGGCTGACAGCCGGACTGTCGTCTTGTCCTTGCTACGCCAGCTCAACCTGCAAAACGTCAATGAATCCCAGCTGAAACAACTGGTTCGGCAGTGTGCGGTTGACCTTGTTCATCGAATGCCGGTCATCGATACGGCCATCAAGAGAAAGCGTCGCCGGCATGGAAACCGGAAGTGATGCTCGTTTTTCGAGAGGGACTTTTTCGGGCGGGCTTGGGGTTACCTGGTTAAACAGTAAGCGCATGTCTACGCTTTACAGAGCCCTCACTCGAGCAGGCCACATTCCGGCAGACATTTAAGAGTCCGGATTTTCACCCGAGTCCTGATCATCCCGTAAACGGAACGAATCAATTGTCGATCCCGTCTCAGAGGCATTCTGCGGTTCTATGAGCGCACCGCCGTCCAATTGTTTTCTCCAATTCGAGTTTTCGAACAATACGGGAGATGCATGTGTTTTTAACTCCAGTGATTATGCGTAAGAAGTTTGCTGGCAGACCATACCGAGCGCGCTATGCGAACTCTATAAATAATTGGAGTGCGCTCTTTCAACATGTATAACAATTTCACTTTAAAATAAGTTCACGAATATATTCTCTGCGCAGAACTTTTCTGTATTCATTCCGGCCCACTCTGGCCTTGTTCTGACACTCGGTGCTACAGATTACTTTCTTGGCGATTGCTTCTTCCTCGACACCTCTATCTAAAGCCGCCATGTTTTTATAAGTGATCCACAGAATGATACTGGGGTGATCCGGTGATTGTGGAGTGGCGCTGAAAACCTTGTAATCGATGATTATCCCAGCTTTCTTCGTGGCTTCCATGGTTGGCTTCCATGTTGAATTTAGCCAATCGATGTATTCTTCAAAATGCCCGTACTCAACTGCTATTTCTTGAACGAAAGTGACCGGGCCCTCCGTGTACTGGCGCTCATCCTCGGCACGTGCTTCAAGCGAAAGTGCGGCAGCTGCGAGGCATATGGATAAGATAATAGTCTTAGTCATTTTCTCTTCACCCCTTGTGATATATCTACCCGGCTAGCAATATCCTGATGCAAGGCTGTGATTATCAATCGATCGTCCAGGCAACGGACAAGATCTTCCACTGCCCATCAATTTTGCACACTTGCCAGACTTCGAGGCCTGAATGGTGAACCTTGTCGTTGATGACAAAATCGTAATTAAATGTCACCAGCCCTAGAGGGCCGTCCTGGCGAATCTCGATGTTGCGAAATCTCTCTTCGAGTTTGTCCTTCGACGTGGCGAGGAGTTTCGCAAATCCATCGAGTTGGCTCGGGCCAATCCCATCGAACCGAGCGTTATATTTGCGGGCGCTATCAATCTCTTCCTGGGTGTTGGTGTGATGAAAGAGCACATCAGGGTTCAGTACGAGCTTCGTTAGGGCGTAGCCGTCTTTGCGAATAATATCCTGACGGAACTCCTCCAATACGCTGCGAATCTTCGTGAGGTCATCGGCATTGGAGTTGAACTTGGGTTCCGAGCCCTGCGCTGACGCTTGAGAGGCCAAGCCACAGATAAGGAGTGCAACAAATACTGCACCCATTCTTTTCTTATTCATATGCATTTTCCTTTCAAGTCTTGACCTGGAGGTTGGGTCAAACCTTGACGACGAGGTCGATCTCAACGCAGGCCCCAAGCGGCAGCGCGGCCACCCCGATCGTCGTGCGGGCAGGAAAGGGCTGACTGAAATACTTTGCGTAGATCCCATTCATCGCGATGAAGTCGCTCATGCTCGTGAGATACACGCCGGCGCGCACAACGTCATCGAAACTCCTGCCGGCCGCCTTGAGAACCGCTGCGAGATTCCGAAAGACACGCTCTGTCTCGGCCACAATACCTCCCTCCACCACCTTGCCAGTGGCCGGGTCTTGGCCAACCTGACCGCTGAAGTAGAGGAAACCAACGACTTCGATCGCCTGGGAAAACGGGCCGAGCGGTGGCGTAAGTTCGGGCGAGGTAATTGGGGTCTTGCTCACGTCAGACTCCTGTGGATACTAGGTCGATGGTCAGCACGGTGGAACCCGAGGTTACCCGCGATTCCAAGACGCTCATCCCGGTCCTGGGCACGTGCACTAAGTGCGGAAACTGCGAGACACATGGATAAGATAATGTTCTAGTCATTTTCTCCTCACCTCTTGCGATATATCTCTACTCGACTATCCACCACTCCGACTTACCCTCAACTGAACCTAAGGAGCGAGCTGGACCCAATTGTCTTTTTCCAGCTTGCCGTCCTGCCCGCCTGTTACGAGGTTGCGTTGGATGCGAAGAGTCGTTATCGCATCGGCGGCGGCCAGATCACCCCGCGGCGCTCTTACTTAGACCAGGGCGGAACCACGCCGTTACTGCGCGCGTACGCAATCGACTGCCCCAGATGCTCGTGTTGATCTTCGAGAATCAGCATCAGCGCGCCCAGCTTTGTCATGTCTCTTCCGAACAGTTTCACCGGCGCCTGCAGGTCTTTGTCGGAAAGTCCCGTAATCGCTTTTTGCAGATTGACGTAAGAAGCCTTCAGAGCTTCCTGCAATTTCTCCGGATCGGTGATTGGCGCGGGCTTTGCCTCCGTATTCGGTGTGCCCGAAAGCACACCGACGAGCATGCCGTTCTCCTTAACGATCAGGTTGAACACATCGCCGACGGAGCGAACGCCCTGGCCGGGCTTCCAGTCGTACTTGCCTGACATAACGCGCGCGAGTCCGGTGAATTTGTCGGAAAGTGTTGCGGCATCTTTTCCAAAGGCGGCCTGTATTCCTGCCGGCTGCGCCTGCGCCAACGGCACCATCAGAGCGACCGCAAGCGCGCACACTCCGTACTGAGTCAGAATCTTCTTCATGTGAAACTCCTATTCGTCACTAAACGACTCGTGCTGCTCGTAACGCCGAATGCAGGTCTCAACGCGGCGATTTTTAACTCCCCTGCGCCAGCGAACCGCCTGGCCGTTTTCAGCACCGCCTGGCGGCGCGCCTCCGCCGGCCCCGGCGATGCTCCTGCTCACTGGACAATATGCCGCGAAGAACCAGTGTTTGCAGGAAAAGTGACATGCGGCGTCCGAAGTAAGACAAGCGGTCAGAGTTGGCCGTCAAATACTGCTGCTACGGATCCGTTCTCAGGTTTGAGCAGCTAGGTCGTTCATCCGTTCTCGTGTCGGCTGGAGAACTCCACGTTCGATCTGGTGTACAAGGCATGTAATTGTGGCATTCATATGTACCAGCACTCCGGATGCGTGGCCTAACGTCACCACGTAGCCGTTGATAAAGTCGATCTCAGTCTTACGGCCGCGCTCAAGATCCTGGAGCATGGAGGGTTTGATGTCTCCGTAGAAAGCAATCACAGCCTCGACCCACGACTCATAGTGTTCCTCTGCGGCGAAATTGCTCGGCCATCCGGGCGGAATCGGGTCCACGGTTAGCCGCTCCAGCCGAGTGCCAATTGCAAGTGCCACGGACAACGCTTCCTCGTACGTCCGTCGGAAGACCTTCTTGCCTGCCTCCGTTTCCATGTACTGACGCATGGTTTGCGAACAGAGCGCACCGAGGGTTGTAACCGAGCAATTGATCAGGAGTTTCGACCAGATGGCACCAGTCAGGTTTGAAGATACCTTAACCTCAATCGCTCGACCTAAGGCGCGCGCAACCCGCTCGACACGCTCACTGACACCACCGGCAAGTTCGCCTATCAGTAGATGCCCTGCATTCTTCTGCTCGTAGACGCCGGGTTCTACCATCGTGGCACCAAGATTTGAGAATCCACCAAGGATCTTATCTTCGCCTAGACGATCGGCAAGCGCCCGTGCAACGCCGCCATTCTGTATAGGCAATATAACTCCTTCGGGGGCAAGTAGGGCCACCACATGGGGCGCGACTTCCAGCGCGTCCTGCGCTTTGGTGGCAAGCAGGATCAGGTCAAATTGGTCTCCCTTTCCGTAGTCCTCAATTGCGGCAACGTCGATAGCGTCTGTCCTCACGTCTCCTCCGGTGCCGGACACTCGCAGCCCGATCTGCGCAATGCCTCCGCGGAATCCGTATTGCGAGCCGCAAGCCGGACTGGCAGTCCTGTGCGGATGGCACGCGCCGCAATTGTTCCGCCCAACGCGCCGATGCCCACTATCAGTATTTGCATTTTGAAGCCTCCAAGGTGGAGCCGGATTGGATCTCTAAGCCGTACGTGCTGTTTCCAGCGCACAGGCTGTGCCGACCGAGGGATGCCCCGCAAAGTCGAGCTCCGCCCGAGGTGTGAAGATATGCACCCGAAAGGTGTTCGCAGGATCGTTCTTCGACAGGACGAAGGTCGTTTCGCCGAAATTGAATTCACGAGCAATCTTCTGCATGCCCTCGGTCGAAATGCCGGCCGCGTCAGGCAGAACCGTGAGTTGGTTACCGCCGAACGGTGTCGAACGCGCTTGGCTTGGCGAGATGCCGATCGAAGTACACATCCGCCGCATTGAACAACATCATCCAAGATGAGTAGCGTGCGAGGTCATGAATCTCGTTCGGAATCATGACCACCTCATGGTCGATGTTGTGCGACCGCAAGCCTTCGATGAGTTCGGCGGCCTGCTGAGACGGTACAACGTCGTCGTCGTCCGCCTGCACAAGCAGCACGGGTGAGTGCCACTGGTCGATGGTCGCGATGGGGGAGGATTCCAACGCCCGGCGGTTCGCATCGCCTCCGTCGATTGGGTCGCCCACCGAGGACAGGAACGTCGACCAGTTATGTATGCCCGCATAATCGACACCGGCCGCGAATGCATCTGAGGCGCGCGCGAGACCGAGGGCCGTCATGAGTCCCCCATAGCTTGGCCCCCAAATGCCTAATCTATGGGTGTCGACGTCCTGTCGGCCTCGCAGATAGGTGATAGCGCCGAACAGGTCATTGAGCTCGCTGCTGCCGCCGGGGCCGAGGTTATCGGCCTCTCTGTAGTCAAGGCCATAGCCGGTACCGCCGCGATAGTTGACTGACAGCACGATGTAGCCCTCGGCGACGACGTACTGATTAAATGCGTATATCCAGCTATACGAACGGTTGGTATTGAATCCCAGCAGCATCTGTCGTTCAGGGCCGCCGTGAAAGAACAGAATCGCCGGGTGCGGTTTGGAGGTGGTTTTGCGTGGTAGGAACAGTTGCGCGTGCGTTTCCTGGCCATCCTTCGCCGTAATGGTCACGGCCTGGGGCATGACGAGCTTGGAACTCGGGAAGGAGGACGGGATGGCTTCCGGAGCGAGCCGCCGCCATTGCCCCTCCGCGCTCAACGCGACCGGATGCAGCGGTTGGTTGCCGTCGCTCTGCAATGCGAAAAGAGCGCCGTCGGCGCCGATCTGCGGATAGTCTTCGATGGCGTGGCTCTGGGCGGTGCGCACCGCCGAACCGTGCTCGGCATCGACCGTCCAGATATGCAACCTGTCGGTGTCATCCTGAGTGGACGAATAGACCAGGCGTTTGCGGTCCTGGCTGAAGACGACGTGTGTGACCTCGAAATTTCCCACTGTGAGTGCGCGGGCCGCCCCGCCTCGCACGGGGACGGCATATAGATGCTGCCAGCCGCTTTTCTCCCAGGGGAACACGAGATCATCATGGTTGGTCCAGAACAGGTTTGTCGCCGAGTCAACGTCGGGAACGTCGTTCGTCGCCGAGCGCGTCGGATGGAATACACTTCCGGGTCCAGCGTCGGCAATCCAGACTCGTCGCCCCTGGCCGGTTTTCACGTCCGCCGTCCAGATCGACCACGGCCGTCCGCTGCGTTGGGAGAAGAATGGGGGGGAGTTTTCTGGGCCGGCACATGAACGAAGGCGATCTGCGCGCCGTCCGGTGAGAACGCGGGCGAGCTGTCGGTAGTCTAGACTCGGGCTCAACCAGACGATGGTTTGGTCAACGAAATCGTAGACACCGATCAGCGAGTGGCTGCCTCGATGGCTCACGAACGCCAGGCGCTTGCCGTCCGGCGCCCAGGTCAGCGAGTCCACTGTTCCCTGATCGATGAGCAATGGCTGCGCGTCGCCATCGCCGCTCGCGGCCACGGTCAGAATTCTTTTCTTGTCGACGAACAGCAACCGGCTGCCATCGGGCGAGAAGCTAGGGAAGTCTCCCGCGCCGACCTTATGCGGCACGCCGCCGGCCGTGGCAACCAGCCATACTTCCTTGGGCATTGGGCCTTCCGGGGAGTTATTAACGTTGGCCGGAGTCTCGTCCACCAGACTCTGGCCCCGTGTGAAGGCGATCGACTTCGTATCCGGCGACCAGGCGAGCTCGCCGATATCGAAACCGTCGTCTTCTGTGTACGGTGTGATCTGGCGCACTTTCGCGCCATGAGGGTCTGCCACCCAGATATTACTGCAGCCCTTCGCGTTGAATACCCACGCGACGGCTGTGCCCGTTGGCGCGGCCAGCATGTCCGACGCAAACGGCGCCTGCATCACATCGTTGAGTGTAAAGGCTGCTGGATGGACTTCCGCAGCCTGCGTCATGAATATGCCTGCGCACGCTGTTGCCGCGCTCCACAGCAGCAACTTTCCCAAACCGAAGTCAATCATGTGTCTTCCCTTGTGACTATTCAGAGTTTAGTATCCAATGCAAAAAACTCTGGGTTCGACCGTGAGCACGCTGGCGTCAAATCGCGTTATATTGAGCGGGAGAAGCATTCTATCGATAAACTCCTGCCGTGTTAGTTTTCGGTCGGGAAGTTGGAAGTAGAAATCCGGAGCCAGCATCCTCTCGATCGTGTTCATGTCCAGCGCCACACGCGCTTTGGCCCACTCGGTGTAACCGGCTTCAATCGCTTTTCGCGCTTCTGCCGAACTGACGGCAGGAACACTTTGCGCCCCGGCTGCAGCCGTTACGATTACCGCCAGTAACGTGGAGACCAGAATGCGCCCCCTCAGATTCACGCATGGAAAACTGCAGCGTATGTAAGTTGCCAATCTCGATTTCATTCGCCTCTTCTCCTCTTGTAGGCCCTGTCGGCCACAGCGTCATCCCAACGCCAATACGTTCTTGGCGATGCTCCTGCTCACGGAACATATGCCGCGAAAAACCAGTGTTTGCAGGAAAAGTGACATGCGGTGGCCGAAATGAGACAAGCGGTCAGAGTTGGCCGTCAAGTACTGTTGCCACGGATCTCGTTTGGGGGATTCAGTGTGGAGCGGTATCAGCCAAACGTCTGGGCGGTTGGCGGCCAGAGACAAAGACTTTGTACCTTCCGTTTCAAACGCTTCGTTACATTGGGATGGCAGCACGTGGAGTTTAAGCTCCTTACCTTCCTCCAATCAACCAGACAGGTCATTCTCGCGGCGATGGTTGTGGAGTCGCCGGTTTGACCGCATGTCGGCTCCCCTGGCGTATGTGGGCGCTCTCGACGGCCCTGTCCTCAGTGATGTCTGCTTCGAAGGTCCAGCTATAATTCGTGCCGGAGAGGTCGATACACCCATTGCTGCAGGCCACACGAGATATGGGACGGACGAGATGGATTTTGATTCTGTGTGCGTGGACGATTGTAGGACTGTTGTTTGCCGTGCGCAGGATCGTGCTGGTGAAGGTACAGGGTATCCACGTCAGCTGGGCGATCGTGGGTGCGCTCGAACTTGTCTACTGGTACGTATGGGCGGCGTACACACCGCTTGTGATTGGTCTGGCCAAACGGTTTCCGTTGACGGGGCCGAGGCGTGTACCTCATATAGCGATCCACACAATCACGTCGCTCATGATGGGTCCTCTGGCATCTTTCACCGAATACTTTCTGAGCCGCGGACTTCTGCGAGTTTTTCGCATAACTGATCCTGGCGTGCTGCGCCTTCTCCCGCCGTTCGCAGTCAGTTTTCTATCTATGAGCTTTACTGGCATGCTTACGTATTGGTTAGTTGTGGGGCTGTATCAGTCGATCCACTTTTACCAGGCCGCTATGGAGCGCCAGACTATAGCGGCGCAACTGGAGACGCAGCTCTCCCATGCCGAACTTGAGAACCTTAAGAGCCAGTTACATCCGCACTTTTTGTTCAACAGCCTTCACACCATTGGAGTCCTGATGCAGGAAGACGTCGATGCTGCGAGCCATCTGCTGGTCTGCCTCGGCGACTTGCTGCGCATGGCCCTCGAACGGCGGGAGAACGAGATCACCTTGCAGAGCGAGCTCGAGTTCGTCGGCAAGTATCTGGAGATCGAACAGACACGCTTTCATGATCGCTTGAAAGTTCACATGGACGTGCCACCCGACCTTCTCGCAGTCTATGTACCGAGCCTGGCGCTTCAGCCACTGGTTGAGAATGCCATCAAGCACGGCATCAGCGTCGATTCCGCCGCAGGCCGGCTGGAGATCGCTGCGCAACGCCACAACGGCAGAGTTCGGCTCTGCGTCCGCGATGATGGCCCGGGTCCGGCACCGGGATCGCGCCTGCGATTCGGCGTCGGACTCACCAACGTCCAGTCACGCTTGAAACAGCTCTACGGGAAGGAGTCGTCGCTGGAACTTATCGGGGGCAACGGTCGAGGCTGTGAGGCCATCATCACCATTCCACTGCGGAGTTCTCATGAAGACGCGAGTGCTCATCGTCGATGACGAGCCGATCGCCCGGCGCGGTATCCGTCGCTATCTGGCCGAACACGACGGCATTGAAGTTGTAGGCGAGGCGGCGAACGGAATAAGTGCGGTGGAGCAGATTAATCAACTTCATCCCGACATCGTTTTTCTCGATGTGCAGATGCCTGATCTGGATGGTTTTGGAGTCATCGAAAATGTGGAGCCAGCGACCGGCCCCGCTCCCGTATATATCTTCGTCACGGCTCATGATGCGCACGCCATTCGTGCATTCGAAGTGCACGCTGTTGACTATCTCTTGAAACCGTATGATAAAGAGCGATTTGCCAAGGCACTGGTTCACGCACGCCAGGTCCTCGAACAAGGCAGGAAAGCAAATCGAGGTCTCGAACCACTGCTCGAATCCCTCCGTAGTCTCCGCCCGTTGGAACGCTTTGTGGTGAAGGACAAGAAGCGGATTTTCTTTGTTCCCGTTTCCCACGTTTTGTGGATCGAAGCCACCGGGAACTATGCCTGCATACACACCGCCAGCGACAGTCACCTGTTGCGGGAAACCCTGGCACACCTGGAAGAGAAGCTGGCGCCACACCACTTCATCCGAGTGCGGAAATCGGCCATCGTGAACAGTGCCCGCATTAGCGAGATTCGTCCGATGTTCGATGGGGTTTACGACATCGTACTGGCAGAAGGAACGGTGGTCACGTCGAGCCGCAGGTACGCTCACAAGTTACGGGCGCTGCTGGAATCCTAGTCTTGGCAACTGGGATGTAAATTGGAGCGTCGGCGTGGAATGAAGATGATCCGGTTCGCAATGGCTGGTTACAAAAACAATTCTTCCTCCAATGCTCATTCGCGGCAGCGCCCCGTCGCCCAAATTTATCTGGAGCATCTCGTGAGGTAACTACGGCCGTTCGAACCGGCGGTGCACCCTCCGTGAACCGCGTCTGCATTGCTGCCAACGATTCAAGTAAAATGGGTTAAATGGACCCGGCGTAGTGGAGCTTGAGCTTTGCTCGTTTCGCTCTGCCGAAATTCGTCCATTCCATCTCTTGATAGATTCTTTCTGCTTCGTCGGAGAAGATGACCGCGTCCGCGTCAAATGCGATGCGTACCTGCCTAGCATCATCCAGGTATCCTTCTGGCGGTGGGTAAACGAAGCCCGCCGCGCCGCCGTTTTCAATGACGTTACGAACGTCCTCCTCTTCCGCTGAGAGCAAAAGTTTGCAATTGGACGCCTTCGAATATTCGTGTATACTCGCCCCTCCGCAAAAGGACGCGCGAGTGATGCCTGAGCTCCGTGATGCGCAATTGAGTTCATTATCCGAACCCTGATTCTCGTTATTACGCGAGATCACGACAATCTCCACGGCGGGATTTGTTCGCGTCCTGCTGTTGATCAAGAGCAGCGCCTTCGCGAGCGGAAAGCCAGTGCCTGGATCTAAGGGGACATTCTCCTTTCACGCTGGAATCGTCTGTAGGTAATTAGGCCTTCGCGTGTGTATACGTCGTGTTCTTCGGCGGGGTCGAACAGTGTCCGGCTACTGATTCAACAACCAACTTATCTTCCAACGAATATGGCATAAACCTATTCTTGTTCAACGAATTGAAGCACCGTGCAGATGGGCGAAGGAGTGGAACTACGCGAAGGGTAGGTCTATCGGCCGGGCGCCGCAAGGTGACGAAAAGCGTGGTACCGATGGGGATGTGTCGATCGAATCGCGCGTCGGGGCGCAGACCTTGCCTTTGGTCTGGGTTTGTCAATAGCCAGCTTGTTGCTGGCAGCCTTCCCAGGGTTCAAGAATCAACCACTTGCTAGCTCGCCGCCGCTGGGGCTTTTGGATCGAGGCTAGCGGTCCGAGTTTCACTCGCCACCGATAGGCGGACTGGCTGAGGTTCTTGACTCAGCAACGAAGAGGGGCGGATACTATGAACAGCCAAATCCACAAACTGTCCACCCGCTTCACTGGCAGGCTCCCTTCGGCTCATTGGATCCGTGAGCCCAAAGCCCTGACAGCCTTCCCTCATGTAGGAGAAAAGCATCATGCCCCCCAATGATGATTGCCCCGATAATGGCTCCTTCGAGCGAGCCCTCTGTGAATATCGAGAAAGAAGCTGGTGTCCCGACGACTTTGCCGACCTGCCGACCGATGTGCAGTGCGACATAATCGAGAGAGCGTGCCAAATCCAAACAGCCAACGATCGGCTCAACGAATTGCTCCCAGCTGCTTAGTGAAGTTTTGTCGCCGACTACAAAAGGTCCAGTTAACCTCGCTGGAGAGAGTGGGCCCTTTTGTCGCCCGATGCGTCGCGCGCGAAGTACATAATCGCACGCCACTAGGGAGACCGAGGCAAGAATCCTTCTTAGCTCGACGGCGCCCAAAGCGCCCCCCTTTGATGCTTTGATGCGCCCTCAGCGGAGTGCCCATGCCGGCTCTCAAAAAGCGGATCCGGACCCTGGTCATCGATGATGCTGCCGATTTCGTGCGCTACCTCTGCGCTTTTCTGGACACTTTACCGAACGTCGATGTGTATCGCAAAGGGCCGCAGTGGGCGTGATGCGGTCACGCTGGCTCACGAGTGGATGCCCGACCTGGTCCTGATGGATGTCAGAATGCCAGAGATGACGGGATTCAAGCCGCTTCCCAGGTTGCGAGAGAACTGCCAGACATCACCATAATCCTGACGTCAGCCTTCGAGGTTGAGGGGATCTGGCGGGCCAGTCAAGAAAGCGGCGCGTTTGCGTTTGTCATGAAAGAGAATTTAACGCACGACCTTCCCCGGCTACTTGAACTGGCAGCATCGGAAAAGGGCTGGAATAAGCCCACGAAGAATTGTGCCTGAACAAGGGGCCGGACAGGTCGTCACGGATGCGGCAGAGAGCGCGTAGGAGTCGGGGCAAAGTGGAGAAAATCATAACCTGTACTAAGTGTCGAAAAACCTTCACAGTGTCTGGGCCATATAGCCTCGCAAAGGAGATACCACAGGGCGTCACGTGTCCATTTTGCGGAGGGAGCAACGACGTGAGGTGGCCCGCAGACACGGGGTTCACCACAATACCGAAAAAGATAGGCGCCTGAATCGCGCACATTCTTGCTCGGCTCTAGCACTTTACAGTGTGCTCTCTGACATACGACTCGTGCGCCGTTACTGCTATCGGTGCTTCTTCTCAAGTACAATGTCCCGCATGTCCAATCTTACTTCGGTAATCAATCAACTGGGGCATGAACGCAACCGTCTCACGTCTCAACTTGAAGACTCTCGGAGGAGAGAATCGGTAGAATACCTGTATGGAGTTCGACCTCCACAGGTGCCCACACCGGTTCAGCCGACCGCCAGACCTCGTGACAGACGTTGAAGGCGCTTCCTATCTGTTGTTCGAGTGCATTCTATGCGGCTGTGGCATCGGCATGAGACTGAACGCTGAAGGCGAGATCGAGGGCGAGTTCGTCGTCCCAACTGCTCGAAAGTGCGCTTAACGGTAGAAACGCCATGAGCTATTTCTTTTGCGGAGTAGTCGAGGTACGAGGTGTGCAGCATGTGCTGGGGCACGGCGTGTGGCCGCTCCGCAAAGACACTGTGCTATGACTGCGGTACGTCGCTCTGCTCTGACCATGCCGAGCAGTGTGAAGCGTGCCGAACTACCTTCTGCCCGTCCTGTCTGTCGGTCCATCAGGCTCAGCATGTCAAACCGGCCTCGCCTGAGCACCCAGCGAACGAGAAACGAAAGAGGGCTTGACCAGTACTTTGTGCTGAGGGCAGGATCTTTGTGCACACTCGTCTCGTATCCTCAGGTGGAGGACCTTCCTAATCACGCTTGGGTTTCTACAATGGGGAGGATCGTCCTTTGGCCGTTTGGGCGCACAGAATTTGGCCGCTCAAACATTCCTTGCCACCGTTGTGATTGTGGGCAGCCTCAGCATCGCCGTCCAGTTATTGTTGTCCCACGATGCGACGCTTGAAAAGTCAAAGTGACGACGCAAGACGCTGCTTCGCACCAAGTGGCAGGCAGGCCCCTGGAGGAGTAGGATTGGCGCAACAACCCAAACGAGCGTGTTCGACTGCCACTTCCGGAATACCAATTTCTTGCGAGGAGACACGATGTCAAGGAAAATCTCAATCACGCTATTTCTGTTTGCTTTCGCGGCAGCACTGATGGTGGTTGGTCAAGCATCCCACGCGCTGCAAACAGCACCCGCCGCTCAGGAGCATGGCGCGATGGGCGGATCCATGATGGGCTCGATGACCCCAGAGAACCGCTTGAAGATGCTCACCGAAAAGCTCAATCTCACCGAGGATCAGCAGGCCAAGCTGAAGCCCATCATCGAGGATCAATCGAAGCAAATGAAGACTCTCCACGACGATACTTCTCTAGCCCCGGCCGATAAGCAAGCAAAGATGAAGGAACTCCACGAGTCATCGATAGAGAAAATGAATGCGATCCTGACGCCCGACCAACAGACGAAATGGAAGCAGATGAGACAGGAAATGATGGAGAAGCACAAAGAGATGAAGGGTCAGATGGATCACCAGTAGCTGCGTTCGATTGAACATGATCCACCAGCTCAAGGCGGCTTGCCGGGTCGCCTTTGATTTCTTGCGAACGCTTCAGCCTGTGAGGATAAAAATGAAAACGGTTGCCATGCAATCACCATAGCAACGCAGGATTAGCTTGGCTGCTCAATAATTGCTCAAGAAGGCTCAGTCGAGGTTGATGCCGAATCGTTGTCGGATGCGCCCTCAGGCTCTTTTCGAAACTGTGCAATTTTAGCCAGACACGAAAAGCTCCGACATCGTAACGTGTACGCATTAACGAGACGGGAATCGAGCGCGACTCAGGTCGCCTCAATCTCTTCCATGTGGCGAACTGGCGAACAAGTTTCTAAACTTGCAGCCCCAATACCGCCCTCTGCGCTACATCTTTCCTGAATGCACCAGAGCGATGGCCCAAGTCCCCAAACAAAAGCTCACATGGCGACGTGCAAATCAGGCATCTGCTGGCTGTAATCCGGGCAAGCGCGACATTTTCGTTGCGACCAGCACCTCCAACAGAGTTGCCGTGTTACGAACGCTTCCCGAGATGGCGATGAGTGCCTCACAGACTAGAGGATGTTGTTCCGCCAGCGAGTCAAGACGGTCGCTCACGTCGTAGAGTTTCTGAATTTCGTACAGTATTGCAGTTGAAGGCATTGCATACTCGATTTCCTCAGAACCTAAGGAGGGCAAACTTCAGATGGGCTGACTTCCCAGCAATAGCAATGCCGGTCACGAATACGGAACGCGGAGCCTGACAGACGACCAACGATGGGACCTGCTGGAGTACCTGAATTCCTCTACGCGCGGGACTTCCCTGCCTGGTTTGTGACTCGTGCTGAGAACCTTTATCACTGGAATTGGCAGCGCATTCTGTTCGCGTTAAGAGATGGGCGCTTCTTCCACTCACACGACAGCCAAGCGTCAGAAGCCAACGGCATCCCAGGTGGATGCCTAACGGAAGCAGAAGCGATACGTTGGGGCGAGCACTTCATTCAACGATTGGCAGCATTAGCAACCCAAACCACCCTTCCCACGGGTGCGTCCGTCCTTCGCTCACTTCAGTTAGGCGGATTTGCTGTTGCCGGTGAAAAGCTGAGGCTGGTGCCTTTGGAAGGCCCGGTGAGTGCGCGGGAAGAGGAAGATGCTCTGGCTCGCTTGGTGCAGGAAAGCGGTATACCCGATATACCCACGGTGTTGAAGCACGTCTCGGATGCACATTTCCTTTATTTGGATGGGAAATACAGTTCAGCACTGAATGAATCCAGAAACTTGGTGCAAGCGTTGATAGATGCGATCGACAATGGCGGCGGACAAACATGGAACATATTCCACGAAACTGCCGGACGGAACTGCCAATCGAATCGAGTATCTGACAGAAATCCGTTTCCTTACGGCGGACGAAAAGGGCGCTCTCAACTCTGCTTGGGGAAGTCTTTGCGCGGGATCACATCCCGGTGTGCCCTCCGTTGCTCAAAGCCATTTGGACCGCCAATCCAGTCGAATTTCACGGACAGTTTTTTAACGTGCCCAAGTCTTACATCAATCTCAAGCCCGTGCAGAAGCCGCATCCTCCGATTATCTTGGGAGCGTTCGCCCTCAGTGGTCACCCCAAAACCGGCCAACGGTGGTCAGGGCAAAACCGGCCAACGGAAGAGGCCGGGGACTAAGTTGTTCTACCCTGCAGCCTGCTGTGGAGGCAAGTCTATTTTCGTGCGCCAACTCCGAGGACCACATTTGAGTACGTGACCATGATGGAGAAGACGATCGAGCATGGCGGTGACGGCGGCGCTATCTCCCAGCAGCTTGCCCCAGTCTTCGACGGGTCGGTTCGACGTGAGCAGTGTACTGGTGCGCTCATAGCGTCGCATCACGATCTCCAGCAGTTCCTCGGCGGCGGTGACGGGCAGCTTGCGCATGCCCAGATCATCGATGATGAGGAGCGGAACCGAAGCCAACAGTTCCATGTGCTGCTTGCGGGTTCCATCGATGGTGGCTTCGGCCAGATCATCGAGCAGCTTGTGGGTCTCGCGATAGAGCACACGATAGCCCTGTTGAATGGCGGCCTGTCCGATGGCCTGAGCCAGATGACTTTTCCCGGTGCCGGGCGGGCCTAAAAACAAAGCATCTTCATGGCGAGCGATGAAGGCGCCGGTGGCCAGGTCGAAGACCAGACTGCGATTCATCTTCTTGTTGAAGTTGAAGTCGAAGTTGTCGAGGGTCCTCTGCGGGTCGCGAAACTCGGCCTGCTTGGTCCTGCGCTCCAGCAAGCGATCGCCGCGACGAGTGAGTTCGTCCGAGACCAGGCAGGAGAGGAGGTCGATGGGCGTCATGGCTTCGGCCTGCGCTTGGTGGAGACGAGTTTCGAGCACGGCGGCGATACCGCCCAGCCGTAGTTGCCGTAGAGCACGATTCAACTCGATGAGATTCATTCTTTTGGCTCCTGGGTTCTGAGGTTGATGAGATCGCGGTATTGCACCAGTTCGCGAATGAGGGGATCGACTTGCCGTAAGCTCAGTTGGGGACCACGTTCAAGATAGCGACGAACGAAGCGGTACTCATGCACGCCCATTTCGAGGGCCGCCGCGCAAGCATCCTCGACCGCGGCTGTACCGAACTTCTTGGCCAGCGAGAGCACGCCCAGGACGCGGCGAATACCCGGCTTCTCCGAGCTGGCTATAAATAAGGTTGCAGAGTGTGCCGATGTGAGTGCCGGCTCGGCCGGCGCGCCACAGTAACTGGGAGACGCGCAGCGGTCTGTGTTTCGGGTGGTCTTCTTCTTTGATGCGATACCAGCCACGTTTCTGGCGCACATGCTCGCGCAGCAGCAGACCGTTCTTGGGATCGAGGATGCGAACGTAGAGTTCGTCCCACTGCACTTGGACCAAGCGTCCGATCCAGCCTGGGGGTAGGCCGTAGTAGGCGGCTTCGACTTCGACACAACCGTCCAGATGCACGACCCGTTGGCCGTGCTGGTAGTAGCGGAACGGTTCCAGGGGCAGCGGGAGCAAGAACGGTTTTTCTTCGGCAAACATGGCGGCGACTTGCCGTTTGGTGGTGCCGTGGATGCGCGTATCGGCGCAGCTGGTTTCCCAACGATCCAGATAGGCTTGCGCTTCTTCCAGGCTCTCGAAGCGTTTTCCCTTGAGCGGTGTGTTCTTGGCGTGTCCGACGGCGCGACTCGACTTTTCCTTTTCGATCTGGATCTTGGATCCGGCACGGCAGGGCGACCACGCCGTAGTGAGTCAGCACGTCGCGATAGAGTGGATTCAGAGCGGGATCGTAGATGTCGGGGACGAGCACGCCTTCGCGCAGATTGTCGAGCACCACGATGCGGGTACTGCCGCCCAGTCGACGAAAGGCTTTCTCGTGCAGCTCGGCCCAGATGCGAGAGCTGGAGCGGAAGGTCAGCAAGCGTACCGCCTTGCGGCTGTAGCCGAGCGTCAGCACGAACAATCGTGTGCGTCGATATTTGCCGGTCTGCGGATCGCGGACCATCGGCCCGGTGCCGTAATCGACTTGGGACTTCTTCTCCGGGTGCGGTAATGATCACCGCTCGCGGCTGCGGGTGTCTGGTTTCCGCGAAGCTTGCGAACGAAGCGTTTGACGGTCTGATAGCCGCCGTCGAACCCGCTCTCGGACACCAGGTCCTGCCAGATCGCCATGGCATTGCGACCCTGGCTCAGACCCAGCTCGATCGCCTCACGGAACGGTTCGCAGAAACTGGTGGACGGAATGGGCTTGGGAGATTCATGCTCTCGAGTCGCTCAACTCCACGCCAAACCCGGTGGTCACCCCATTCTCTTGGCCGGTTTTGCGGTTCTTGCTTTTGCTTTTCCCTTCGTGGAAAGGTTTTCGGGGTTGGGGTTGGGGTTGACCGTGTTGGCCGGTTTTGCCGCGTCCGACCCGGTGGTCACCCATTCGTTGGCCGGTTTTGCCGGCGGTCGCCGTCCCCACGCACCCGGCGGGCGCACTCCGATCCCGGCCGCTTTCAGGTAGGCTCCGGCGGTCTCCCGACGCACCCCGGTCTCTTGCTCGATGCGCCGCAAGGGCCATCCGAGCCGTCCCAGGGCTATGACTTGTTGTTTTTTCGCTTCGCTCAAGACGTTGCTCATACCGACGAAGGCTACTGCCTTGCGTCGGAATCAACGTCCCCGAGCCTCATTCTCGTTGGCCGGTTTTCAGGTGACCCTCATTGGCCGCTTTTGGGTGACCCCTGAGGATGACCGCGAACGGGGGGAGGGCTCCCAGACTAAGACACAGTACCGGTTAACCGTTTCCAGAGCTGTTCAGTTTTGTACGCTTTCGAAAGCGTCTTCGTACTTACAGTTTCAGCAGTCTGTCAAAAAAGGAACAATACCGCTGTAGAGAAACCCGCAGGTTCCTCAGTGGAACGTTGTCACCACTGTCCCGTTGCTTTTCCAAAGCGAATGGTGCAGGTAAATCACTAGAGCTACCTGGAAGTGATGTCTGGCGGGGGAGGAAGATTGCGGTGCTTTAGCCACTCCATGCTAATGTTCTGGCCTCCGTTGTTTTTCGGAAGATTATCCAGATCGGGCATGAAGATTTGCAGGCCAGCTTCCGGAGTCATGCGGGTGTAGCCGTTGACCAACTGGTTTTGATAGTTGTTGAGATCTAGATCAAACCACGCGTCATTCGAGAGATCCACCATAGTGAGATCCACGTGATGCATGGTGAGTTTTCCGAAGTCGATTGTGCCGTCGTTTAGCCGCAGGAAGTTTCTCCATTGTTCGACGCGGGTCACAGCCCCTTCGGCATTTCCGTAAACTTCTTCGATATCGGGAGTGACGACGCGCACGTTCGTCAATTGTCCGTGGATATGCGGCGGCGGAAGCAGTTTGAGCGTATCGAAGAAAATGTCATTGCCGGAAACTTCAATGCCCGACATACCGTTGGGATGAAAGAGATCGGAGACAGTAATGTGCAATCCACCCAGAAGTCCTTTTAGCGGAATCTTAAGAACTGACAGTTTTGTGACGTGTACTTGAATTCGATTGTCATGGGTTGCGGCGACATTGCCAAGTAATTCGACTGGCATGGAAATGAGCTTGTGTAAAGTTCCCTGCAGCTTGATGTGGTCGTCTTCGGCAAGAAGCTTAATGTCTTTAAGCGGCGAGCCCTTTACGTCTGCCGTATTGAGAAAATTACCGATATCTCCGATATTGGCCGAATCACGCCGCTTTTGATTTCCAGAAGAAACGACTCCGGGTCGTCGAAGCTTGGATTCGTATCGGGGCGAGTGCGAACCATATTTCCACGGAGCCAGCGGACGTAGATGCGAAAATCCGGCCCTTTTCGCAGCATCAAGTTGTGCGCATACACAGCCGTCGGAGAGGACTCAGGGGTGGAGGAAGAGGAGGCTCCGGCGGGCGATGTGTTCGCGGAAGTTTGAGAACCTGCCGGTTGGCTGGGGGTTCTTCTGGATCGCACGTGCCAGACCACGACCACCAGCAACACAATACAAACGGATGCGAGAATAACGAGCCGGGCACGCATACACTACCATTCTATGGGAGCGGTGGTCTCGCGAAGAATAGGCGGACTACCTGGGATGTGTCTACCGAGCAGATCTGGCTAGAAAGACCACTCTCGGTTTGTCGCCAACTCGGAAACAATGCCTGGCGGTTGAGAGAGCTAAGGTCGAGCTGCCTGTCTTGAATGTCGCTCCGTTAGCTTCTATCAGCGTGTCGTGGGCCTGTCGTCCATAGTCAAAAGCGGGGCGGCAAGTGATGGAAATACGCACTGATCCCCTGACGCAGCGAATGCGGCGCTAGATATGACGATACTCAGGCGAGTCGGAAGGCAAACCTACCGGCATGAAGTCTTCCAGTTCGGCGATTCCGTCAGCCAGCAGGAAGCGCGTAACCAACACGTTCGTGGAAGGCCAATAAAACTGCTTCTGCCGCACGCCATCAGCATCGGAGGATATTTGGAAACGGCCTCCCTCATTAGCATCCAGGATCGCTCGAAAACACTGGGCGAATCAAAGTGTGGGTAGCAGTACCAGTCGATCGAACCGTTCATGCCCACATGCGCAACCGTGCGCATGTTGCCGATGATTCCGTAGTTTTCTAACGGCTGATACGACATCGTTTCGGTTCCTCCTGTAGGGCCGAAATGAAGTTGATTCGGCTCCAACCCATGTCCGTATTCTTCGCAAAACCAGCGAGTTTTGCAAAGCCGAGGGACAAACCCTCCAAGAGGGGGCTTCGGATGGGCTGCCTTAGTTCGGGGAACCTGAAAGAGAGAGAAGAAGGGGTCGTCTCCAGCATTATGATCGTAAAAGCACGAAGGAGTAGCTGATCTAGTTCTGTCCAGTCACGTTCCAGAGGAAATAGAGGATACGTGCTGAGGGTCATAGCACCGCTGAGACCGGTTGAGCCGCGCTCCCGGATGAACATCAGGTCGGAACCGACAATCACGATCCGCGCGTCCGGGTAGCTTCGGCGAAGAAAGTTGGCCAGAAACAATTGGTCTAGTGTATTGCTGCTCCGCAAAAGAATGAATCGAGCATGAAGTTCGCGCAAGGCTGCGACGATCTCCATCAGGGACGCTTCTTGAGCCAGAGGTGTCTGCCCTCCCCCATAAGTGCGGATCGAATCGTGCACTCTCCCGGACGGGTCGGCCAAGTCGGTGGGAAGATTTCTTCTTTGAGTTTCTTCGGGTTGGGGAGAGGATCCCACGTCGAACAACGATTTGGTTTGATAGGCGGCGCGCAATGTAGAAATATCCCGCGGATAGAAGAGCTTCAACGCTTCTTCTCTACAAGTGGTCCTTCGTGGGCATCTTTGTGGATTGTGTGATCTGAGTTCTCGAGTAAGGCTCCACCGTAAGCAGTTTCGTCCTCGGAGATAATGGCAACCCGGCCAAAGTCAAATCCAGGTTGCTCCCTCGTCATGTACGCGCAAAATCGATCAAGAATCTCGTCGTCATTCTGCACAAAGCTGTGAAATACGACTTGGGGAACTACTACGGTTTTACTACAGTTCCTTTCCCATGTACTGGCAAAATCAAACGATTCCACTGACGAACCAAGTCGTGAGATCGCGGTAGGGACAACCATTGCTGGCTGCCCCCCGCACAGACCCGGACGGGCGCTCATTAGCGCATCCGGTTCTTATCTCGGATGAGTAACGGCCAAGCGAACAGCTTGTCCGCACACTCGCCCACCAATGGGACACGCGCAATCCCGCGCAGTGTCGGGTACGTGCCAGATGGAAAAGTGTTCTCCTTGATCAGCAGCCTTCCCTCCTCACTCTCCGCCGACGAACGTGCCGTCCTTGTTCGAGTGATTCATCGGTACTATGCCGCTGTGTGACTCCTCGGAGACGTACACGCGGGCCGTGCGGCCTAGGCCTTCTCCCGCCGTCCTGGGGCGGACTTTCACCGCAGGCATCCTCGAGGTCTCCCGGTTCTCGTGCATGAAGTTTCTAGGCGTGTCTGGGGTCTTCGACTACGCCGGACTGAGCGGGAACTCGCGCTAACGTCCCCTTTCATGTTGCCTTCCGCGCATTACAAAGACGTCGGCGTCCGGATTGCATCTTTTCGGAGCTCAATAGCCCACCCCGCCTATCCCCTGTCTACGCTTCGCTGCGTTCCTCGCGGTAGCAGCGCAAGACTCGGGGCCGAGTGGATCGCTACTCCTTTCTCGTAAGGCTCTTTCATCCTCTACTTCATGCCGGTTTAGCCCGGCGCACTGTAATCGGGATTTTGCGACAGCTACTGAATCGCGATAGCATCGAATCTGCGCTTCTAAAGGCAAGCGATGGATGCTGAGTTGATGAAAGTTGGCGAACTGCTGCTGCCCAAGCGACTGGTCACCTTGATAGATGCAGGGCTTTGGCCCCATACCGCTGCGCAGGCGAGACGCCTGGACCACAACTGCAACGTTCCCAAGGAACGTATTCATCTCTTCGCCCCGGAAGAGAATCAACTTTATCTTGCTGTACCGCCATTTCACACGATCGCGCAACGAGTGAGCAGCGACGAGTCGAACTTTTGGTCACGATTTGGAGCGCTAGAGCAGATATCGCCGGACCTATCTGTCGACATCGGCTTCTTCGGTCTTGGTTCAGACAGTGCCATCGTGCTGGATTACCGACAGGCCGGCTCGAACCCACCTGTTCTCCGGCTAAAGTGGCGCAAACCGGAGCCCAATGTTTGGGCGTTGGAGGTCGCCGTGTTGGCCTCCGAATTGAAAGTCGCCTTGCATGAGCATATCGAGAGCTTGCGAACCCAGCTTAAAGACTCGCTTCAGCGGCACCCCTCGGATGAGTAATGGTTCCCGACGGCCGCCGCGCAGTGATTAAAGCCGTTACTTGACACGGGACTCGGGCCGCAGGCCGCTGGGCGGCGTTGTTCTCGCTCTTCATTAATGTCGTCCTGTGCGCAAACCCGAAGCACTTGAAGCAGTGATTACTAGAAGAGCTACGTCACGACTCTGGTTGCCAGTTCTCGTTTTCTTGGCGACGCTTGCCTCATCGTCAAAGGTGCCTTCGTCCACCGCTGACAACATCAAATCTCTTGATCTGAACCTGATATTGCAACGCTTGGAGGAAGCCCAGCACCAGGACCCCGCTCAATCTCGACCATATGAGGTGATCCGAGAATACAAAGTATTCCGCGGCGATGAGAAGCAACCCACCTCGGAGGTCATGGCGGAGATCAATTTCGTTCCTCCCGCCACGAAGACCTACAAGATTACCCAAGCACAAGGGAATTCATCGGGCGAAAAAATGGTTCGCGCGCTGTTAGACCGGGAAACCGAGTCGGCGAAGAAAGGACTCGGGAGCCAGATCAGTCGGACGAATTATGATTTCGTTTTTCTTCGCGAAGAGACCTTCGGCGTCGTGCCAGAGCATGTTTTGCGGATCGTTCCGAAGCGGAAGGATAAAAACCTGCTGCGCGGTCAGATATGGGTAGATGCGCGCACTTTCCGCGTCCACCGAATTGAAGGAGTACCCGCCAAAAGCCCCTCCCTTTGGATCAAGGATATTCATATCACCCTGCAATTTGCAGATGTAAACGGGATGTGGATACCCACTTCTTTCGACGCCATGGCTACAGTCCGCCTCTTAGGGCGGTACACGCTCGCTGGCCTCACGATCCCTGCCCGCGACTCGCTATCCACTGTTCCCCACGAGGTGGTCTCGCCCAAGGAGTAGAAACCCTCCAACCTCCGGTCCCCCTGGGTCTTATTTGGAGGCTCGGACTCACGGACGAATGACTCACCCCTTCCGCAGTTCCGGAGAGTAGAATGCACCAGGGGTGGTTTCCACCTTTCTCCTCTTTCAGATCCTCTGAACTAAGCAGTCCATCTGAAGTTTCCTCTCCTTAGCCTCCACGGAAAGAGGCAGATCCATGGCTTATGAAGCAATTCTGGACGAAGTTGACCAACTGAATTTGGCGGGTGATCGTATTGAGGGACTAGCGGACAATCATCCACCCGTGTCGGAAGCACTCATATCGATCGCCGGGAATGTTCGCAGTACCGCGACGGTATTGGCATTGCTGGTAGAGACAAAGCTGCGAAGCGGTGACGGTCGCACTCTCCCGTCTTCAAAGAAGCCCATCTAATTCTTGGGCAGACTCGGTGCTCATCGTTCAGAGACCTGCGGAACAGTGATTAAAAGCAAACATGGGACGAAGTTCGTGCGCTGGAGGTACGCAGTAGGAGATGCCGCTGGGACCTACCTCGGTCTGAATTTCTATTTTTTGACTTTCCCCAGTATTGATTTCAATACTGAAAGACAAAGGCGCGAATCCTTCTAGGCTCAGTACTGATTTCAATACAAATAAAAAAATCCCGCGCCGTAGCGCGGGACGTTTCGCGTTCAACTTTTTATGCGTTTGTTACTACTTCGTTCTTCTTCAGCTTCCAGAGAATCCAAGACGTTGCCTTCCCGATATCCATCGCGGAGTCTTTGAGAAGCTTTCCCGCCCACGGCCCGAACCGCGTAGTGAGCGCGATCAGGCGTCGGTCAACGCAGGGGCCCGCTTCTACTCAGGCGTGTTTGCGTTTAATCAACGGCTCGATCTCGTGATTAATCTCAAACTTCACCGGCGTGCTGCATGACTGGCAAATCGTTTGGTGAATTCCGCCGTTTAATTTCATTGCTTCCAGCTTGTTGGGACGCAGGCACTTGGGGCAAGTGATTATCAGATATCCCGCACTGGTCTCTCGGCACGAAGAGTGGGGCAATGTCACTTTTCTCTCTTTCCGACCTGATGGGAGATGCGGCTAACAGCTTCGTGACTTCCTCGAGAAGCTCGTTGACCGTGTAGCGTCCCTTTGGCAGGAAAGCGTCTGCCAAAATCCCACTCGGATTTTCGCCCGTGATGTAGTCTCCGCTGATGGCTATGGTTGCGATGCGCGGAAATCGCTTGCGTACGATCGCAAGGAATTCAAATCCCGACATGCGGGGCATATTCAGATCGGAAATGATCACATCGGGAAGGGACTGGCTGAGAGCGTTTAAACCATCCAGCCCGTCCGCTACCGTGAGAACCTCATAACCCTGGCTTTCCAAAATGGCCCTTACAACTTCGCGTATGGACGGTTCGTCATCCACGACCAGGACGCGATAGGGGAATTGATGTATCTGGGCTTCTGCGACGAATGTACCTTCATACGGAGACGCTGGCTGTCCTGCCGCCGAAGTCCGGTCCGGCATTTTCTGAATGTCTAATTCTGAGCGAAACGGTCTTATCCCAATTTTCTTCGTGGCTAGCAGGCATGGGACACCCCCATTTCTGAAGAAAGGTTCCAGGGACAGAAATCATACTCGGCACGAAGTCGGCAAATCTGATCAAATTTGCACATTGGCGAAAGTCATCAGTACATTGGGAGCGACCCAAAATACGCACCAGGTATCGGAATCCTGCTAAGTCAACTGGAGGGTTAGGGCCGAGGGATGAGCAAAACGGAGCAGCAATCACTCACGATCTTCGGCATAGTTGACTGGATACAAAGTGAGGATAAGGAGTCACCATGTTAGGTTACGGTTTAGTGGGAACAATTGTGGTTGTTCTGCTGGTTATTTTTGTCCTGCGCTCTCTGTTGAACCTGCGGCGATGGACAAAAAGGAAATCAACTCTCCGAACTTGACCGCCAACTTTCTGATTTGGGTCTGCGGCGTTGGCGGTCTATTGTTGTTCGCTCTGTTGGGAGCCTTCGCTTGGAAGACTTTCTGAGTGGTCTGAAGCTCACTGCATCTCCACCTTCTGTAGGAGGCTACATGAAAAGAATTCTGGGAATTTGCACTGTTCTGATGGCGCTGATAGCGCTTACTGTACCCGTCTTGGCGCAGGACACCGATGACAATCGCCGGCAAGGCGATCGCGACGATGCGCACCGCCAGGATAATCGAGGCTATGGGCACGGCCAGCAGCAAGGTCGCTTATCGTCCGAGGACCAGCAACGGTTCGACAGCTACTACTCGCGCTGGCAGGGATATCGTCGCACCAACAACCGGAATGAAATGGAAAGCATGGAAAAACGCATGCGAGACGTAATGTCTCACAACAACATTCCGTCGGATGTGCCGTTCGATGCGATCGCTTCGAATGGTGATCGGGGGTACGGCAACCATGACGGGCAGCGGCGGCAAGTTCGCTTATCGTCCGACGACCAGCAACGGTTCAACAGCTACTATTCGCGCTGGCAGGGATATCGTCGCACCAACAACCGGGATGAAATGGAAAGCATGGAAAAGCGCATGCGGGATGTAATGTCTCGTAACAACATTCCATCGGATGTGCCGTTCGATGAGATCGCTTCGGGGAGATAGTTTTTGCGGAACTGATTGCGAGCGAGCCTTGGGCAAGAGCGGCATTTCATCACCCAGAGCGAAATGGCACGCGCTTCGGAGCGTCGGGATTAATTTAGGTTCGAAATTTGCTTGACGCTCCCGGAGCGATGCGATGAGAGGCAGCGACGTGGAAAAGCGGCACTTTTACTGGAGTACAAACACCAAGGCATAGACGCCGAAGCCATCGCCTGTCAGATCCGCCGACGGTTCCCCAACATTCCGATCGTCCTGCTTTCAGCATATTTCGAGATGCCAGAGCCAATTCTGTGGTTGGTGGATGCATACTTAATGAAGAGCGAACTACCGGACAAGCTCGTGCGTGTCATCGAAGAAGTAAGACGTCCGACCAACACTCAGACCCAGCGTACTAATCAAATGCCAGCGGCGTAAAAACCAACTAACAAACTTCCTACCGCCGGATATTTGTCGCAAAATCGCCATTTTCATAATGCATCACAGTCGTTGGAAGTTTCGCGTTTCTATTTCGCTTCGCGCCGTAAGTCGAAAGAAAAATCCCTCCCGACGTGTCGTCCGTTTTCCATCGGGAGGGATGCGTTTGTTCAGAGTGTCCACGTTACTGGACGACTCAGATTCCCAGAAACGGCACCTCCGTGTCACCTAGCAAGAATCACAGTCGTTGGACGTTTCTCCCCTCCGTCAGTGGGGAAGAGACGGCAAGATTGCTGCGCCCGTAGTGCCACACCTCCACTGTTTGGAGGTTGACAGTCATGCCAAGCTAGTTCAAGCCCTCCTTCCCAATATGGCCCTCCTCCTTGAACCACCTCGTGAGGAGGGCCATTTTGTCAGACAAGAAGAGGCTGGTCGACCGATACGGAACGCAGAAACCCAGCTAAAAAAATACCCTGCTGCTACACGGTCGCCGCACTAGTGACGTCGCTAGCCGCCATGAGCCAAAAGGTAGCAGCTTCCTTTTTTCTCCAGCACCGCCGTCCGGGTTTGCCCCAAAACGCGATTGACGGGTTCGCTGGGAATCTCCAGTCCACTCAACATCGGCATGGCACTTTCCAGGATCACAATCTGAGGCTTGAGATCTTTAACCATCCGCACCGCTTGACGCCCGTCCACAGCCTCGCCGCAAACCTCCCGACCTAGATGGGATTTCAGTATCGAGCAGATCCCCTGCCGCGCACCACATTTGCCAGATGTGCAGTATTGCTCAGATCCGGTTTGTAAAACAAGAACGTGACGGAAATAGGTCGAGCCCGAGCGCGAACGGGGAAAAAATTTATGGCAACCAAAGTGCCGACGACGGAGACGCTCAAAGGCGGCCACGTGGCCCTCACTGAATCAGTGTGGCTGACGGCCCCAGAAGCTGCTCAATATCTCCGCGTCGAGCCTCGCACGCTGCTGATGTGGGCCAGACAGGGAAAAGTCAAAGGCTACGTCCTCTCTGGCACGAAGCGGGTGACATGGCGCTTCCGAGCTGAGGACTTGGACGCTACAATGTCACCGCCGTCCGTTGCTCTCAAGAATGGGAGGATTCAGTGAGACAACGGCAAGGAAGTGTTGTACTCGACAAACGAATCAAGACTTGGAACTTTTTCTTCTGGGAGAACGGCAAGCGGCGCTCGAAGAAGATCGGAACCGTCGAGCCAGTTCCCCACGAAGGCATCAGCATGGCGGGCAGCGAAGCCGCTGCGCGATGCCGTCGAAAACAGGGTTCGCGCAGTCAACGCAGCACCGACCGTGAGCACACTGGTCGAGCAGTACCGAGCGGAGAAGATGCCAACGCGACACGACACGAGAGGCGGATATGAGTCTTGGCTTCGCGTTTACGTTCTGCCGAAGTGGGGAGAGTCACCAGATCACGGATCTGCAGGCTCGACCTGTGGAGCTGTGGCTTGACTCTCTGACACTGGCTCCGAAAAGTAAGGTTCACATTCGCGGGATTCTCGGTGCGCTGTGGAATTACGCGATGTGGAAGCAGGACATCCCGGTGCAAGTGAACCCCATCAGCCTAGTCAAGATCAAAGGCGCGTCCAAGCGCGTGCGGAAACCACGCAGTCTCACGGTTGAGCAATTCCGTTTGCTTGTGTCGCATCTTCGAGAACCGTTCAACACGTTGGCTCTGATGTGCGTGTGCTTTGGCCTACGCATCAGTGAAGCACTCGCGTTGAAGTGGGCCGACGTGGATTGGCTGAATGGAACTCTCCGAGTAGAGCGTGGCATCGTTCAACAGATCGTGGACGATGTGAAAACGGATGACTCACGCAAGACGCTCACAATCTCCGATGACCTGCTCGAACGTGCTGAAGGCCTGGAAGCAAGCAACTCAGTTCTCCGCGCCTGAGGATTGGATGTTTGCATCACCCGTTCAGATCGGCAGACTGCCGTATTCCTACACAGGAGTGAAGCAGGAGTTGCAACGCGCCGCTGATGCCGCTGGTATCGGGCATCTTCGCTGTCACGCATTCCGACACACATATCGCACGTGGCTGGACTCGATTGGTACACCGGTCGGTGTGCAGCAACGTCTGATGCGTCACGCGGACATCCGCACGACGATGAACATTTACGGCGACGCGGTGACGCCTGACATGCGCGAAGCAAGCGGTAAAGTCGCAATGCTTGCCCTGAATGGCAGGTGAAACGGCAGGTAAGGTTCGTATCTTATTGAAAAGATGGTGGGCGCTATAGGATTCGAACCTATGACTTCCACCGTGTGAAGATGGCACTCTACCGCTGAGTTAAGCGCCCTGAATCTGCTGGGCCGAGTGGGACTGGGCTTGCTGCGGTTTCAGCAAGTGGCGTGGTGTCCACTGGTTTGAATTCTAGCTTTTTTCTGGGATGGTGTCCACGATTGTTGGACACCAGTGGTGTCCGCTCGTGGTTATCCACCTTCGATGACATGTCGGCAGTGTGCCCGGGAGATGTCATTTCTTCTTCTCGATGGCCGGGTGGGTCGCTGTCGATGGCCGGGTGGGTCCCCGCTCACTAAGGGCAGTCGTTCAGTTTCGCTCGCTCACTCGCGGCAGGCGTTTAGTTTTTGGCGTGCGTCCTCGAGCATTCGCTTCTCTACGTTGAGGTCCCGCAGACGATCGTAGAGGCGCGTGCGGTAAAGTTCGCATCCCAGCGAGGGGTCGAATGAGATCTGTCCACCTCTACAGCAAGCACCGGATTCCCGGCTCTCTGTCCCAAGGCTAGCTTGCTTGCATGAAGGGTCTAACTTTGCTTGGCGCGATACTCCTTATCCTCGGGGTGCTGGCTTTCGCCGTCCCCATTCCCCACACCGAAGATCATGACGTGAAGATCGGGGACACAAAGATCGGCGTGCAAACTCAGCACAGGGAACATCTGCCGCCAGTCTTAGCCGGTTCGTTTGTGGTTGCAGGAGTGATCGCCCTAGCTGCGAGCGCTCGAAAGAACTCGTAGGACTCAACCGACCACCCAGGCCAGGTCAGTTCTGCACATCCCTGTGTACACTCTGGTTAACGGATAGTTCTCGGAGATAGGAGAGCGTGATAGCCTGACCGCTGGCAGGAACAAGGCCGAGCCTTGCTCGGGCACGGCCGAACTCGTCTATCAAAACTCAAGTTTCATGGCGTTTCCGTCCGACCCCCCGCGACCGTCCGTAACCCCTTCCTCTGAAAGGGCTTCCGTCGATCCGCCTGACGAGCAGGACGAGCAACTTTCTGATCCCAATGGGGTTAATAGGGATGTGAGCAGCTTTGCCATGGACCGGGGACTCCTCGCAATGGGTTCCGTCGGACCCCAGCCCACGGCCGAGACCCCTACCCCCCTGCCGGGATCTGCCGTCGGGCTCACCGATGCCGAAGTCATGTTGCGAGTGAAGGCGGGCGACGAGTCTGCCTTCGAATACCTGGTGCAGAAGTATCGCCGTGCGATGGTGGGCTTCATGTTTCGCATGTCGCACAATGCTGCAGCGGCGGAAGACCTCGCCCAGGAAGTGTTCCTACGGGTGTACCGATCGCGCGCGGGATACGAAGCGAGCGCAAAGTTTACGACCTGGTTGTATCGAATCGCGACCAACCTGGCCGTGAATCATGCTCGCGATACCCGGCATGAGCGGCCAGAGAACATGGTTAGCCTGGACGAACCGGACGAGGAAACTGGGACCACCATGGATGTGGCTGACAGTTCCTTGACGGTAGAACAAAATATTTTACGGCGCGAGCGCATGGCGGCGATTCGCGCTAAGGTGCAAAGCCTGCCCGAGCGACAGAGGCTGGCGGTCATCATGCATAAATATCAGCAGATGGACTATAAGCAGATCGCGGAAGTCCTGAAGTTGAGTGAGTCGGCGACGAAGTCCTTATTGTTCCGCGCATACGAGACGTTACGCGAACAACTGAAAGAATTTGTGTAGAGGAAGTGGAATCATGAAGTGCGATGAAATCAAGGAATTGATGCTGGATGTAGCTGCGGGCGCCGGCGAAGCAACGCCCGCGATGAATGAGCACCTGCTCGGCTGTCCTGATTGCGCGAGCAAGTTGACAGGAATACGCCAGACCATGGCGCTGCTCGATGAATGGCAGGCGCCGGACCCTTCTCCGTATTTTGATACGCGACTCGCCGCCCAGATGCGTGAGGAGCGGGCCAAGCCGGCGCGTGCGGGTTGGTTGTCGTGGTTCCGGGCTCCGGTATTGGCAGGCGCGTTGGCTTTGATTTTGATGGTTGCGGGTGGAATTCGCTGGTATCCCGGGAATCCAGGGCCTCCTCCTCCGATCGCGCAGGTGTCGGTCACTCCCGGAACGGCGGTGGGAGATTTGCAGGCTCTGGACAAGAACGAAGACCTGTACGCAAACTTTGATTTACTGGACGATTTGCAGGTTCAGCCGGACGTGGATGCGGACCAGGAAACTCCGTAACGCGGGCGCGGCAGTTGGCGGCTTTGGGGAAAGTTGTGAATTGGAAATCCATTTCGGGGAAGGCTGCTGTTGTCGGCTTGACGCTGGCAATGGCGCTGCCTTGTCTGGCGCAGCATCGCAACCGCGACCAGTCAGCCCCATCGGGACGGGAGTCCCGGCAACGGGAAGCCCCGCACAGTCAGAGATGGGAGAGTCCTCGGGCACAGCGACAGGAGCGCCTGATGCGGCAGGAGACATCGCGCCCGTTCCGCGAGTACCGGCAGCCCGCACAGTCGCGGCAACCAGGTCAACGCACCCAGACATCGCGGCCCTATTCGCCTCCGGAACAACGTCGCGAGGTGGCACGTCCCCCGTTCCAGCGTGCTGCACCAAACTACAGCATGCAGCAACCACGACGCGAAGTCCCGCGTCCACCGTCGCAAGGGCAGCCCCGATCGCCCGGCCGGCCTTCGTCGTACGCACAGGAACAGCGCCGCGAGGTGGCGCATCCGCCATCCCAGGCACAACCTCGGCAACCGAATCAGTCACCGAGGTATGCGCAACAACCACGCGAGGTACCGCGGCCACCGCAGTCCGCGAGTCCCCAGGCACGTGAGGTGCCGCGCCCTCCGCAGCGGCATGGCGGTGATTGGTTGCGATCACAGCGGGCCCTGTCTCCTGCTGACCAACAAAAAGCCTTGTTGAACGATCCCCAATTCCGCAAGCTGCCTGCGCCACAACAGCAGCGCCTAGAAAATCGCTTGCAACACTTCAACAGCCTGCCTCCCGATGAACAGCAACGCCGGCTCAACCGCATCGAAACCTGGGAGCATCTGACGCCACAGCAGAAACAGCAGGCGCGGCAATTAGCGGGGCAATGGAAGGGTCTCGCGCCCGAACGCAAGCAAATGATGAAGACGGCGATCGGCGATTTACGGGCCATGCCCCCCGATCAGCGGGAGCGCGTGCTGGAATCTCCAAGGTTCAAGGGAATGTTCTCGGAGCAAGAGCGGAACATGCTGCGCGAGACGACTAAGCTGCCATTGGCTCCGGCGCAGCCGGGAGCACAGCAATAAGCAGTTCTCAGTTCTCAGTTACTCAATTCCTAGTTTTGTTTTCTTGCTTCCGATGGATCTTTTCGGGAGATCCATATCAAGGTAGCGCCGGCATCTTGCTGCCTACCCACGGCAATTCGCCTATCTAGCTGCGCAGCAGATTCTTCGCGATGAAGAGAATATTGGCCGGCCGTTCGGCGAGCCGACGCATGAAGTAGGGATACCACTCGGTACCGAACGGAATGTACACGCGCATCCGCCAGCCGTCGCGCACCAGGGCCTGCTGTAAGTCGCGCCGGATGCCGTGCAGCATCTGAAATTCGAAAGTATCTCGCGGAATGGTCTCCCGCGTCGCAAAGGCCCGGGCCTCTTTGATGATGTTCTCGTCGTGCGTAGCCAACCCGTGGTAGATGCCACTCTTCATCAGGATCTTCATCAGCTTGACGTAGTTGGCATCTACTTCTGATTTCTTCTGGAAAGCAATCTCCGGGGGCTCTTTGTATGCGCCTTTACACAGCCGGATGCGGATGCCATCGGCCAACAGCTTTTGAACGTCGGCTTCGCTGCGCAGCATGTAGGACTGAATTACAGTGCCTACCCGTCCGGCGTGGTCCGGCATGCGATGAAGCTGATGGACAAAGTCGAGGGTGCGCTGGGTATAAGGCGACCCCTCCATGTCGACTCGCACAAAGCTAGGCGGGTTCATGCTGGCGGCTTTCTGCACCAGGCCAGTCACGAGGTTGCGGGCAAGACTCTCATCAACGTCGAGTCCCATGTGCGTGAGCTTTAGACTCACGTTCGCTTCGAGCTTGCGTGCGGCAATCTGATCGAGCAGCTGGTGATAGAGCTGGGCGCTGGCGCGCGCTTCTTCAACGTTCGTGACATTCTCGCCCAAATTGTCGACGGTGACGGTGATGCCCTTCTTGTTCAGTTCACCGGCAACGCGGAGGACATCTTCGACCTGCGTCCCTGCAACGAAACGGCTGGAAAGGCGCTGCCCGATCGCAGATCTTTCGGCCGCGGCACGCAGGCTACGGCTCTCTGAGAGAGAGATGAACAGGGCTCTCAGCACAGGTAGCCAGCCGAGACAAAGGTTGTAGGGTGATTCGCGCCTTCGACGTACATGCGGCTCACAGGAAGTTGTATCACAAACCCCCGGATGCCGAGGTGACGGCGATCACTGGTCAGCGGCCCGCCGCATCATCTCCGCGAAGGGTCATGCAGGTGCTGGAAGCGCGCGCGACCAGGCTTCCCTTTTCATCCACGACTTCGCACTCGGTCAGCCCGATGGTGCGGCCGCGCTTGACGACCTTTCCTTCAGCGGTGAGCCTGGCCTTCCAGATAGGTTTCAGAAAGTTGATCTTCAACTCCGAGCGTGGTAAAGCTCTCGCCGTCTCCGATGGTCGTGGCGTAGGCTAACGCCATGGCGGCATCGGCGATGTCGCACAGAATCCCGCCGTGCAGCGTGCCGCGCGGGTTGGTATGTTGCGGGCCAGCTTCGAATTCAAGTCGGGCCCGGCCTTCACTGACGGTTGTAAGAGAAAACCCGATGAGTTGCGCCACCGGAGGCTGTGGAGCCTCGCCACGAACCACAGCGTGAAGATAGTCGATAAATCGGCCATCGGGCGCCTGCCGCTTAGACATAAGATCGAGGCGGCCCATCACAGGAACACTTCGTCCACGTAGCACCAGCGCCAGTCCTCACCCGGCTCGAACGATTGCACAATGGGATGCTTTACCTGATGAAAATGCTTCGTGGCGTGCCTGTTCTTTGAGGAGTCGCAGCACCCGACGTGGCCGCACTCGAGGCATAATCGCAGGTGAACCCAGGTGTCGCCCATCTCCAGACATTCCTTACAGCCCTTGCCGCTGGGAACGACTTTCCTGATTTCTTTCTGATGCGTGCAGTTCTGGCTCATAACTCACCTCTTCTTTATTCGGGATGCTCTTCGAGGAAGCGTTCGGCTTCGATGGCAGCCATGCACCCGGTACCGGCCGCAGTGATGGCCTGACGATAGCGGCGATCCACTACATCGCCGCAGGCGAATACGCCCGGAGTTCGCGTAAACACATAGTCGGTCGTCTTCAGGTAACCGTCCTGATCCATATCAAGCTGGCCTTCGAACATTCTCGCGTTGGGCTCGTGGCCGATCCCGAGGAAGAGCGCGCTAGTGGGAAAGTCATATCGCTCGTTGGTTTTCACATTGCGCAACTTGAGACCCGTAACTTCCTTCTTGCCGACGTCGTAAACGTCCTCGACGACGGTATCGGTAAGGAACGCGATCTTCTCGTGCTTGCGGGCCCGGTCGAGCATGATTTTGGATGCCCGGAAGCTGTCTCGCCGATGAATGATGGTGACCTTGGTCGCGAAGCGAGTCAGGAAGTTCGCTTCCTCCATCGCCGTATCGCCGCCACCCACTACAACGATCTCCTTTCCGGAGAAAAAGAAGCCGTCGCACGTCGCACACGAACTCACGCCGTGGCCGATCAGTTGCTGTTCGTGTGGTAGTCCGAGCCATCGCGCCGAGGCTCCGCTGGCAATGATCAAGGACTTGGTGTGGACCTGGTGCTTGCCAACGTGCAACGTGAACGGTCGCGCACTCAAGTCGGCACTGGTGATGTGTCCCAGCTGATATTCGGCGCCGAAACGCTGCGCCTGCGTGCGCATGTTCTCGATCAGTTCGGGCCCTTGAATTCCTTCCGGGAAACCGGGGAAATTCTCGACCAGGGTGGTGATGGAGAGCTGCCCTCCTGGTTCGTGGCCTTCAATGACTAGTGGTTTCAAATTGGCACGAGCGGAATAGAGCGCCGCAGTGTGTCCGGAACATCCGGAACCGATGATTACGACGTTGCGAATGTCCATAATGTCAGGTTTCTTAGATTGCGAATTTTGGAAATGGTTTCAAGGGTGCTTCTGTTGGCCGGTAAGAACGTTCAGGCAAAAAGCATTAACCGCCAAGATCGCCAAGTAGGGCCGCGAAGTGCGCTAAGAAAATCTCACTTCCTTTTCGCTACCGGCTTGCCTGCGGCGGACTTCCCTGTCCCCGTCGCGGCCGGCTTGGCCGTGGACGCGGAGGCTGCTGCCACTCGAGCCAGTTCGTCCGGCACCGTGCGCCGCGCGCTCAGCAAACTCCGGTAATTCGTGAGGATGCTCGATGCACTCGCAAACAGCGGTTCGTAGATGGTCTGATCAGGAGGCGGGCCTTCCGAACCGGTGCAACGCGCCAGCACCACTGACGATTTGCCGAAGCGCTCCAACTTGATGCGACTGGCCGGCGAGGCGGCCGCAAGCATAACGGCCGGACTGGTCACCGCCGAGGCGCTGTCTTCGATCGAGACCATTACCAGATCTTTAGGGTCGCGCACGTGGAGAACCAGCGTTTCGGCCATGTTCTTGCCGTCATTGCTGAAGGAATATTGCACGGTCGAGAACGTGGCTTGCACGGAAAACTCCCGCCGCAATCGCACCCACGAAGCTACTGACGGCTCGTCGGAAAGCTGCGCACTTTGGCCAGCCTGCAGGAATCCGGCGCCCACAGCCAGGCTCGATCGACCCCGAGCAACTTCAAAATCCTGGGAAAATAACGGCTGCTTCGGCACGCGCGCCAGCGCCGAGGCAATCTCCTTCTGCTCCTCAGGCGACGGCGAGCATACGTTCAGGACATTGACCTTGACCGGGGGGCTGCTGGGCGCCAACCGTGGCGAGACTCGTCAACACCAATGCCGCGCGCAAAAAGAACATTTTGGGGAACACGCGAGACATTCTAAACGAGGGGGCACCGCCGACGCCCGAAATCTCGGCGTTCCCGGAAAAATCGGGGCGAGGGACAGAGATCGCGGGTTTGTTTAGAATTCGTGTATGGCGAATCTGACATTAGTCTATGGCATGCGGTTGCTGCCCTCCGACGAAGTGACCGAAGTAGGCGATGCTACTGTGAAGCTGAAGAGCGGCCGCGAGGCGCACGTTACTATGCACGTACTGGAAGGAAGCAAAGAGGATATCGAAAAGCAATTGAAGACGAGCCTGGAAGCCTTTTTCGATTTCTATCCGGAGATCTAAGGCAAAGCGCGAGTCATTGACCGAGCCGGAAGTCGACCTCCACCTGGATGGTCATTGCAATAGGACGACCGTCGCAGAGCGCCGGCCTGAAACGCCAAGCGTGAACCGCGCGTAGAGCATTCTTGTCGAAGGACTTCCCTCCGGAGCGCGTTACCCTCAAGTCTTGCGGGCTGCCGTTTGCGTCCACGATCAGCTCGAGCACAACTGAACTATCACTCCCAGCCCGCCACGGTAACGATGGATCTGGGTTCGAAATTGCCTTCGGGGCCGTGATCTTCCCGGAGCAGGTGTCGAGTTCCACTGCTTCGGGCGGCGCTTTGAAGAGCGCGGCATCGGGGGATGGCGCTAGCGAGAGTTCGGTCACTTTGGCTTCGATCTTTCGATGACCCTCGATGAAGCAGGCCATCTCGCGGGGATATGTGAAGTTACCGAACATCTGAAACGACGCATAATCGCAGCTGTAGCCACTGACACGACGGCCGACCGGATAAGGTTCCACTTTCTGAATCAGGACTCCACTCGGCTTGTGAAAGCAAAACGCACTCTTCTGTTTCTCCAGCCCTGGTGTGCTGATGGCGCACTGCACCGATGAATTGTCGGGAGCTGGGTCCAGGATGGAGTCGAATTCGAATTTGGTCGACTTCGCCGGGATCACATCGAACAGCCTCGGCAATCGCCGGACTTGTTCCGGCAAACCAGAGCCCGTATCGAGCAGCCAACGTTTGTCGACACCACCGATCTCGATGCGGCGGGAATCCCCAACCACAGTCTCCCTGCGCCATTGAGATTTCGATACCCACCACTCGACGTACGTTCCCTCGACTTTCTCCAGCTTTTCTGAGACGAACGAGAAGCTGGCCTTCAGGCGAAAACCCGGCGCGTTCATCGCTCGAATATCAGAAGCCAAACGTGCTCGTTCCAACATTGCTTCGCCGCGCGCCTGCTCGTCTTCCCCGAACGAAGAGCTAGCGATCAGGACTGCCAACACAGCGACGACCATGCCCCGATTGCGAATCATTCCACCTGATAATCCCATCCGCAATTTTCACTGTACATACCCCGCCCCGCGTACCACCTTCCCCGGCAATGCACCCGTCATCTTTCCCTGATCGATGACCGGCGTGCCATTCACCAGCACATATTCCATCCCCTGCGACAACTGATTGGGATTTTCAAAGGTCGCAACATCCTTGATCGTTGCCGGATCGAAGACCACGACGTCGGCCCACATGCCCGCTTTCAGAACGCCGCGGTCGGCCAGGTGTATGCGCTGTGCTGCCAACGCTGAAAATTTGCGAATTGCATCTTCCAACGTTAGTTTCTTCTCTTCGCGAACATATTTCCGCAGAATTCGTGGGAAGGTACCGTAGGCTCGCGGGTGCGGATGTTCCTGCCCGAGAATGCCTTCCGGGGAGGTCCCCGACGAATCGTTATCCAGGGAGACCCAGGACTGCTGCAACGCCAACGCTACGTCCGGCTCTGACATTCCGAACACTGCGACGCTCGTGAACGCGTCATCTTCGATCAGTAGATCGAACAGCGCGTCCATCGGATCTTTATTCCACAGCTTGGCCACGTTTGCGAGGGTCTTGCCCTGTAAGGGCAGAAGCTTGGGATTTTGCACCGCGCAGATGATCACAGCCTCGGGTCCCGGAATCTCATGCCATTCATTGTCCCAATCGTTCGAAGGCATCAGCATGTCTTTGCGGATACGTGCGCGGGCGGTGGGATCTTTGAGCCTCTCAATCAGCTTTTTGTCGCCTCCATCGTGTGCCCAGGGCGGAATGAATGCCGAGAAATCATTCGACCACGCGGGATACGCGTACGTGTCGGCGCTGACATCCATACCTTGAGCCCGCGCCGCGGTGAGTTTCGCGACCACCTCGGGCATGCGTCCCCAATTCACTTTGCCTGCAACCTTGAGATGCCAGATCTCGACCGGGATTTGCGCTTCCTTGCCGATCCGTAACGTTTCGTCGATGGCCGTCATGACCGCGTCGCCTTCGCTGCGCATGTGCGTTGCGTAGATCCCTCCGAACTTCGATGCCTCGCCGGCCAGCGCGATGATTTCTTCTGTCTTGGCATAGGGCGCCGGCGCATATTCAAGAGAGGTGGAGACGCCTACAGTTCCGTCCTTCATAGCGTCACGCACCAACGCCTTCATCTGCTCGAGTTGCGCCGCGGTGGGCTGCACATCGGCATCGCCGAGAACCATGCGCCGCACCTGCGTGGCCCCCACATAACTGGCCAGGTTAATGCCCATCCCCTGTTTCTCCAGCCGCGCAAAATATTCCCGGAAGGTGCGCCAGTCAGGGGTGATTTTCAGGTGCTCATACTTTGTCTTGTCGGCCTGGATGAGTGCGTCGTTGAGCGGGGCGATCGATCCGCCTTCGCCGGTAATCTCTGTCGTGATGCCCTGATAGATCTTGGATGGCAAACGTGGATCGACCAAGATGGTCTCCTCCGACTGGCCAAGCATGTCAATGAATCCGGGTGCAACCACCATTCCCTTCGCATCGATGCTGCGCTTGCGAGCCCCTTGGGTAAGATTGCCGATAGCCACGATTTTCCCGTCACGGATGCCGAGGTCGCCCGAATACCACGGCGACCCGGTGCCGTCGATGATGTGGCCGTTCGTAATGACCAGGTCAAACGAAGGTGACGTTTGCGCGGAACAAAGAAGTGATCCGCTCACGGCTGCAATAACAATGACTGCCTGGGAAAAGCGCATTTGGATTTTCCTCACTCTGTATTAACGAACTCTACGAGATCGCTCATGCCGACAAGGTCCGCGCGCGTCCTTGCCAGCCAAGCAAGGCGCCCACAGCGCCCCAGATGAACAGTGATAGCCACTCGTAACCCGAGAAGTGTCCGGGAACTCCCGGAACTACCTTCATCACGATCATCATGAGGCAGACTACCAATCCTACAATCGCGATCAGCCTCTCGCGGATGGGCGGGCGCATGGCGACAAAGGCCGCACATGTTGCCAGCCATCCGCTGGCCGACGCCACGGAACCGACTTCGGTCACTGGCACGAGAATCGCATCCCCGAGAAACATGCACAGAGCAGTCGCAAGCCCGACGCACACGACTGCCGTGGATGGCGTTTGATTCACGGGATGCACTGCTGCGACACGCGCGTCCACCAGGCCGCGTCGGCCCATGGCAAAGAGCATCCGGCTGGCGGCCACGAAATTCCCATTGAAGCACTTGAAGAGTGAGAGGAGCGCCGCCGCCAGGATGACACTTACTACCCAATGCGAACCCACTGCACGTTCGAACGCGACGGCGGTCATGAACTTTTCCCCGGTGAGTTGTTTCCACGGTGCAACGTAACCCACGGCGGCGATGATGATCGTATAAAAAACGATGCCCACAACAATCGCCATCCAGATCGCTTTGAAGAAATCACGCTCGCCGAATCCGGGATTCGCTTCTTCCGCCACTTTCGTCACCGATTCATATCCAGTCATGTAGTACGGGACGATTTGGGTCACGAGCAGCACAGAGACGAACGGCGTGTGGGTGAACAAGGGCGGAAAATTCACAGGCGAGCCTCGACGTACGCCATATGCGACAAAGACCAGGAAGAGTCCCAATGTGCCGAAGGCTGTCCAGTTCTGGAAGGTCGCGCTCAACCGAATACCGCGATAGTTGAGCAGTGTAAGCAGCCCAGTGAGCGCGAGTCCAACGACCAAGCGGGGCAGGAACACGGGTTTGCCGGCGATCCGATACAACTCCGTCGAGTCTAGAAAAGGAAAAATGTAGCCAGCGATACGGCCCACAGCGACAGCCTCCCACGGGCACACGATGAAGTAGGCGAGCAACATCATCCATCCGGTGGCAAAGCTTACCGATTTCGGGAAGACCCTGGCGGTGTAGGCGACCTCGCCCGAGGCATCGGGCATTGCCATGACTAGTTTTCCGTACACATATCCAATCGGCAGCAGCAAGGCGCCACCGATCGCGAACCCCAAAATGCCCCCGAGCGGTCCTCCACGGAGCAGCCAGTCGTCCATCACGACCAGCCACCCGACGCCGACCATGGTGCCCCAGGCCAGGGTGAAGTAGTCAGTGACGCGGAGTTTGCGGGCAAGTTGGGTCACAAGCGCCGTTGACCGGGAAGTCGACCTGCGGTACGGCGACCGATTTCCAGGGAAGGCCTTAATCGGTCAATCGGACATTTGGAAACAGGCAGATCAACTCATCAGGCGCGCGAATTATAAAGCATGGAACGCAGTCGCCCTCGAAGAGGGTGTTGTGGATGGGGCTGCGTAAACTTCAAACTTTTTAGAGTAAACGCAGCCCGACCCTGGCCTGGGCGAATCCCGAGCTTGATTTCACTGGATGGACGTGGAACAGTCGCGGGCGAAACTAATTACGCCACGATGCGATCCACATCGTGGGATGCATTATGCGATGTGCAGAGAATCTCTACCGCATCGTCCACCGACGAGATATCGAAAACGCACGACAGTCGGGTGCGGTCCAGCATGTCGCGTACGAACTCCGACGGGTTCACCAATTTCAGCTGAATCGCATTGTCGCGGGTCCAGCGATGCAGGAAGACCAACATACCCAATCCTCCGCCATCGAGCATCTCGACCGCGGACAGATCGAGTACGACTACTCGCGGCTGCTTCAGGCTGGTCACGGCCCGTTTCAGAAAATGAAGTGTTTCGCCGCGCACGATTCTGCCCGTGCACTGCAGCACGGCGACGTCACCCGTTTGTTCGCTCCTGATGTGTAAAGACATAACTCCCCCGATCTAGCTAGGTGGACGGTGGTTGTGAGTTTACTGGGCTGGGCTTGCGGAGCCCTTATATTAGACGAAACAAGCTGTGGAAGGTTTGCGGACTGGGTTCATCACACTAACCTCTTTGCTTGCACCAACTTTAGACCAAGCTGCTGGATTCGCCCAGAAGCGTTTGCGACGGGTGCTGCCCGCGGTTGCCCGCAAATCGTCTGCTAGAATCACTTTTCACCTCTCATGAGCCTGAACGGCGTTGACATCGTGGGCGTGATTTTCCAGCTTATAGCGTTCCTGTTTGCTATCAGCATCCACGAGTCAGCTCACGCCTGGACGGCAAACCGGTGCGGTGACCCCACAGCCCGCATGCTCGGCCGCGTTTCCCTCAATCCGATCAAGCATATCGATCCGGTCGGTACCGTTCTGTTGCCACTCGTGGCAGCGTTCGCCCATATCCCGGTACTCGGGTGGGCCAAACCGACTCCCGTGGATCCACGCAATTTCAAGAACCCGGTAGCCGACGATATTCTGACCTCCGTGGCCGGACCGGTCAGCAATTTCCTGGTCGCGACGGGAGCGCTGGTCTGCATGTTCCTGATTTCGAAGACTTCGCTCCTTGGCCATGGCCTGGTGCAGACGATAGCGTTTAGCTACGCTCTGGGTGCCTCGGGAATGGGAATGGAATCTTCTTCTTTTCTAGTCCCGGTCGTCATGTTTCTATATGAGCTAATGTTGATCAATGTTGTCCTCGGCGTCTTTAACCTGATTCCGGTGCCACCGCTCGATGGCAGCCATGTATTGCGCCACTTCCTCTCCGAGCCCGTGCGTCGAGCCTATGACACAGTCGGCATTTTCGGCCTGATTGCGCTGGTCTATCTGGGACGGGGCTTGCTCGGAAGATTGATTTCGCCGCCCCTGCAATTCTGTAACTGGATACTCTTGAGATTCTGATGCCCTCGACTGAACGCAAACGCGTGCTCTCCGGCATGCGCTCCACCGGAAAATTGCACCTTGGCAACTACGTCGGCGCTCTGCAGAACTGGGTGCACATGCAGGACGAGTACGAGTGCTTCTTCTTCATCGCCGATTGGCACGCCCTGACGACTGACTATGCCGACACGTCGAAAGTGAAAGCGAACTCGATCGAGGTGCTGCTCGACTGGCTCGCCGCCGGGCTTGAACCCGAGCGCTGCACGATGTTCATCCAGTCGCACGTGCCGCAGCATGCCGAACTACACCTGCTGTTTTCCATGATCACGCCCCTAGGATGGCTGGAACGCGTTCCTACCTACAAGGAACAGCGCGAAAACATCGCCGAGAAAGACCTGAGTACCTACGGTTTTCTGGGATATCCGGTGCTGCAGGCGGCGGACATCCTCATTTATAAGGGCGATTTTGTCCCCGTGGGCGAGGACCAAGTGCCACACGTGGAACTGACCCGCGAGATTGCGCGACGTTTCAACCAGTTCTACGGCAAGGAGTCTCCTGTTCTCCCCGAGCCGAAGCCCCTGCTCACTCCGGCCGCGAAACTGCCCGGCACCGATGGCCGCAAAATGTCGAAGTCTTACGGAAACACTATCTTGCTGACCGACCCCGAGCCGGTAGTGCGACAAAAACTGAAGACCATGGTGACGGATCCGGCGCGCATCCGCCGGAGCGATCCCGGGAACCCCGACATATGCCCGGTCGGCGACCTGCACAAAGTCTTCAGCAGCCCGGAAACCATGGCCAAAGTAAATGAAGGGTGCCGATCGGCCGGGATTGGCTGCATTGAGTGCAAGAGCTGGGCGGCCGACGCCCTCGTCCAAGTGCTGAACCCCATGCAGCACCGCCGCAAAAAATACGAGGACAATCCACAGCTTGCCTGGGATATTCTGGAGGCAGGCTCGACGGCGGCCGGAAAGGTCGCCGACGCTACCATGGCGGAAGTACGCGCCTCGATGGGCATGTCGCTGGAGTACGAACCTCCACGACGATCGGAAAGCGGGAAGTAGTGGGGACGATCACAAGGATGAGTGATGAGGTAAAAGCAGTCTCGGGTGTGCTGATCCCAGTCGAAACAACGGGCAAGCCTACCCAATCTTCAGCGAACGCCGTCAGCGCCGTCACCAAAAAGGATGCCAGCGACTCCCCCTTCGCCGTTGCCGTCAGCGATGTCTACGAGGGTCCCCTCGACCTGCTGCTCGACCTGATTCGTAAGCAGGACATCGACATCTACGACATCCCCATCGCACGCATCACGTCCCAGTACCTGACTTACGTAGAACGGATGCGGGAACTCGACGTGAACGTGGCCGCCGATTTCATTTACATGGCCGCGGTCTTGATTCACATCAAGTCGAAGATGCTGCTGCCGCGGGATCCACTGGCACCGCCCGAGGCGCAGGACGATCCGCGCAGCGAACTCGTCAATCGTCTCCTGGAGCACGAGAAATTCAAGTCGGCCGCACAGATGCTTCATCAGAAACAACAGATTGAAGATGCCATCTGGTCGAACCCCGCGTTGAAAGAGTTCAAAGATGCGGAGGGCACCGAACCAGAATTGGCGGCCGATGTCATCGACCTGGTAAAGACGTTCCAACAGATCCTCGATCGAGCCCGTTCGCGGCCCATCCTCGAAGTGGATGAAGAGACTGTCACAGTCGGACAAATGATCGATTACCTTCGCCGCAGACTCTCACTCGAAGACAAGCCCATCCGCCTGAAGCAGATGTTGCGCCACATCGATTCCCGTCAGGCCCTGGTTTGCATGTTTCTGGCGATGCTCGAACTGGTGCGTCTCCAAGCAATTCAGCTGCGCCAGGATCGCTTGTTCGGCGAGATCCTGATTCGCAAGCACGTGGGATTTGACGCAGTCATGAACGAACAGACAGCCGTGCGGGACGACTGGAAGTGAAAGGAAATAGTGGGTTAGTGGCTGGTGGTCGATTCGAGTGCTGAGTAAGCATCAGAGGTCACTGACCACCGACCACCAACCGCTGACCACTGGTCATCTATGAGCCTTAAAGCCAAACTCGAAGCGATTGTGTATGCCGCCGAGACTCCAGTCACGTTGGATCAGCTTGCTCCAGGTGGTCAGGGACTCTGTGGCCGCAGAAAATGAACCGGTGGACGACGCCGAGGTGAAGTCCCGCGTCCGCGCTGCCCTCGATGAATTGGTGGCCGAATACAGCGCCGCCGATCACGGAATCGAAGTTCGCCAGGTCGCAGGCGGTTATCGTATGTCGACGAAAGCGGAGCAGCACGACGTAGCGCGTGCTTTCGCCAAGAGCCTGAAGCCACCGATTCGGCTGTCGCTCCCAGCGCTGGAGACGCTTGCAGTGGTTGCTTACAAGCAGCCGGTCACGGTCCCCGAAATCAGCGAAATTCGCGGCGTGGATTCCGGCGGGGTGATTGCGACCTTGCTGGACCGCAAGCTGATCACCACCGCAGGTCGCAAAGCCGTGATTGGCCGCCCGATTCTCTACAAAACCACGAAGGAATTCCTGCTGCGCTTCGGCCTGAAAGACGTGAACGAGCTGCCCAGTATGGAAGAATTCGAAAAACTGGTGGCTGAGTCGTTCCAGAGCGACCTGCCGTTGGCAGAAGCTGCTGAAGCGTCATCGGCGAGCAATGCGGAGCGCGAAACTGATGCGGAGTCCGAGGCCGACGAGATCCCCGAGACTACGGCTGAAACCAGCCTGGGGTCCGCTCCGGCCGAAGAACCGCCGGACAACGTGGAACACGTCGGCGAGGCCACGAGTGATGTCTCCAAGATTGCGTCGTAGCAAGACGAGGAGTCAGAAGTCCGGCTCTGCACTATTGTGGTGGTCTGTTGACCGTGGTTAAAATCCTATGGGCGTGGTGTCGCCACAGACACAGGGGTCTTCGACTCCGTTCGGCTGTCGCCTCACTGCGCTCAGGATACTTCTGGCCCGTGTTCCGTCGAAGTTGCCTGACGACTGAAGACTAGCGACGGACGACTACTCATGGAACGCCTGCAAAAAATTATTGCCGCTGCCGGAATCGCTTCTCGCCGCAAGGCGGAAGAATTAATTACGTCGGGAAGGGTACAGGTGAACGGCCAGACGGTCACCGAACTCGGCACTAAGGCCGATCCCGAAAAAGATCATATCCGCGTAAACGGCAAACTGCTGCACGGCGCGCAACGTCACGTCTACTTGCTGTTGAACAAGCCGAAGGGATTCGTAACCACCGTAAGCGATCCGGAAAAACGCCCCACCGTGATGAGCCTGGTGCGCGGAGTGGGCAGCCGCGTTTACCCCGTAGGTCGCCTCGACTACGCCAGCGAGGGATTGCTTTTGATGACCAACGACGGCACTCTCGCACATCGGCTGATGAAAGCTGCGTCGCACGTCCCCAAGACGTACGTAGTCAAGGTGAGCGGGCAAGCCGAGTGAAGAAGCCATTGCAAAGCTACGCGGCGGATTGTCGATCGCAACGGACGACGGCAAGCGGGTTCGAACCTCCCCCGCGAAAATTCGCATCGTCAAGGAAGCCACCAATCCCTGGTACGA
>CAWJDR010000012.1:0-169510 GCA_963841655.1 uncultured Acidobacteriota bacterium
CATGGTCGCGAAGAACAGCTGTACTCAGAAGGATTTTCACCTCCTCTAATTCTTGTACGCGTGTTCTACACTTTCGTTCGCTTGAAGTCGGTAGGCGGGATCGAGCTGATTGAATGTCCACTTCATGACGTCCCAAACACCGTAAGGAAAGGATTGGAGGTTTTGGTCTTGGATACGAGCGAAGATGTGACGAAGATTTGAAAACGATAGGTGTGGCACATCGCGGCGGCGATGAAGTCTTTGAACTGTTCGATGAACTCGAACACAAATCGCTGAATCTCGCTATTGCGACTGATCGCAAGGTTATGATGTACGCAACAGCGCAGCCGCGCAAACGGGTCCGTCGCTTCGCGCTTGCATCTGTAATCCCTCGTGGACGAGCGCCATCTTGGTTTGCTCGGGTATGAGAACCGGTGGATTGAGCGACAGCAAGTTGGTTATTCCGAGCAAGAGATCAGCCTTATTGACCACCAGTGCCACTGGTAGATGTAACGCATCCTTGTTGACTTCAAAATACCGCTGAAGAATACGTGCGTATTGCGCGGCAAGTTCTGCCGTATCTTTGTGATCACCAGCTGACAAACCGCAGACTACTTCGCCATTGGACAAGAGATCGGGGAAATTGCGTTCGTCCACAAAGAATAGTAAGCCTCGAGCCTTTCGTAGCTTCCTGAGAAGCTCAGGAGCAATTGGCCGTTGGGCTATCTTCTCTCCGTTGTAGTCGGAGAATTGAAGACGCATCCAGCGGGCGACTTCAGGATCTCCCTCGTCTCGTACACGAAACGTGTAACTTGCTGGCTCGGCTGTGCGGATGTTCGTGCCCGACTCGAACTTCTCTCCCGTCAAGTTGTCGAGTTCCTGCAGATCTGCGAACTCCAGGGATAACCCCTCGCGAAGTCCTCCACGAGCAGAGTGCAAACCGCTAGCAAGAGCACGGAGAAAAGTAGTCTTGCCAACCCCCGAGCCGCCAATCAGCATCAGGGGAACGGGCGAGAAACGTGGCTTAACGTCCTTGGCGAGGAGGCATGGGAAAGGCTGCTCGACGGTGTGTCGGTCCAGGGCTCCTGTCGCAAGGCGAGATTCGCCGGTGCAGCCTTGTCCGTGTTGCCATGCGGCATAGAGGAGGCCACCGTGATTTGCCAAGGTCTGCCATTCTCCGGGGAATTCATCGTAAGCGATCGGCTTTAGCCATCGCCAAGCGACCAAAGCGTCCCCAACGAATGAGTCCCTTGATGCCCAGTAAAGGAAGGTGGCCTCAAGAGACCCGTCGGCCCAGGCACATACTCGTGCCAAATCCTCGGGACTCTTCTTGAGGAGAACAAAAACCTGCATAGCCAGAATTTCTGCTGGATTCGGTACCTCATCCTGTCGAATTTGGCGTAAAGTCGCATCGGGCCGGAAGCCAGCGACCAGGAGCAATTCGGCAGTCCGTGTCGCAATTTGATGTTTAAGCAATTGCAATTTCTGGCTTGAAGCCTGGGAACCTCGTCCCAAGCCCACTGCCAATTCGAAGTTTGCCAGGAGGCTTGCCTGGCGGTCGCAGGGAGAACCTGGCCTATTTCGTTCTTGAAATCGGAGCCATGTACGAAAACATCTTGGCTCTTCGTTTCGGTCGGAACAGTACAGCGCAACGAAAAAGGACGCATGGGTGCAGAGGAGGTTCTGGACGGGGGTTCGGTCTCCTAACGAGTCCCAGGCAAATTCGCTCTCGACGATGGCACTGAGCTCTGCGGCTAAACCCGGCCCCATATGCGGCGTGATCTGTTCAGGAGCCAGAAATTCGAAAAATTCCAGTAACGCAAACGCGTGCGCATCATTCATCTCCGTCCCATGGTCAACCTGGGTTGCCGCGGCAATCGCCGATTTGGCGACGCGCTGAAAAGCATGCGCCTTTGGAATGTAGATCCTGAGTTCTGACATATCATCATCCCTCGCCGATACGCCGGGACTAATTCCCGGCTCGCGGTATGCCGGGGAACACCTCTGCGCGTTCTAAGTCTCAGTGTCCGATCTTAGTTCCGATAACCTCCCCGGAAACGATGATCTCGACGCGGCGGTTCTTCTGACGACCCTCGGCCGTACCGTTGTCGGCCACTGGGTTGTTCATGCCAAGACCCTGTGCCGATACCGAACCGGCAGTCAGTCCCTGGTTGACAAGGTAGTCCCGCACGCTCTTGGCTCGCTGCTCGGACAAGGCCTGGTTGACTTCGGCGCTCCCGCTATTGTCGGTATGACCCTCGATAGTCAAGCGAAGAGAAGGGTAGTTGAGTACGATACCGGAGAGCTTGGCCAAGTCCTCACGCCCCTCGGGGCGGAGATCGGACTTGCCGGTATCGAACAACACATCGCCCATATCGACTACCAATCCTCGGGGTGTATCAGTAGTGGGCAGGACACGATTAAAATGTTCGAGCAGGCGGGCGCGCAAGGCCTGCTTCTCGCTGATCGAACTGTTCCGTGGCCTTCTTCTGAGCCTCAGCCGCAGCTAGTTCCGCCTCGGTTTTCGGCTTGACCGACGCCGCTTCCTCCGCCGCCTGCCTCTTGCACTCCTCGCACTTGGCCTGTTCCATGGCCTTTTTCTGGGCTTCAGCAGCCGCTAGTTCCGCGTCCGCTTTCCGCTTGGCCTCAGCAGCTTCCTTTGCTCCCCTTTCCCCGAACGTGTACGCGATACCGAGGCCGAAACGCACGCGGCTCTGTCCGGTATCGGCGAAATGGGTACGAAGAAAGTCGAGCTTAAAGCGAGTCACCCAATGGGACGTGAGCCGATAATCGCCGCCGCCGCCAACCATCCATGTAAAACCGTTATCCGAGGCCGACTGGCTGATACTCGAGTTCGGGTCTTCAAGCTTCGAGTTCAAGTGGGAGCCGCCCAGTTGCACTTCGGCGAAGGGCCACAGGCGCGGGAGGTATGTTTCCTTGTGTTTGAGCATGCCTGGGAAAGAGATGCGCGGGCCGACGAGGAAGTTTTGCAAATGACTCTTCGTAACGATCAGTCCCGTCTGGGTCAGTTCGAATGCCCCGAGATGGGATGAGTCCCAAGCGCTATCATAGTCAACGGCCAGCGACACCCTGGGCGCGACCCACATCGCCCCGCCCGCACTGAAGCCATCGAGACCGCCATCGCCCGAAATGTGCGTATATCCACCGTTAACTTCCAGGCTCTGGGAAGATGCAAGCAACGGGAATGCAAGTAGCGACAGTAAGAAACACGCATAGATTTTTCATGATCTGCCTTTCGTCAACACCGATCGCGACGGTCTGTCGACAGAAGTTTCGAACAGGAATTAAGGGATCCCGCGGTCTTGCAGCTCAGCCGAGTCGGGTGACACTTTAGATTTCGTAATTGAGGGCAGAAACTGTCAAAAATAACAGCCACTTAGAGGAGAATATCGTCAGTTTGCCATTGGGGGATAGGCAACGCCGTACCATGATGGTCCGCCGCGAACTGCGAGAGGAATCAGTAGACGAGAATAGCCCGCCAAGATGTACGGGCCTTAGTGGAGGATGATCTCCGGGTGCATGATCGTGATCAGCGTGGTGCCTGTCCTTGTTAGCGCCACAGTCGCGGAAGACCTCGTTAGGGCCACAGCTTTTCAGGCACGTCGGCTACTGTGTTTTCGTCGTTCCTAATTTCTTAAACAGACTTTTCATAAGCGAATCTCAAGAAACCACTTCGTCTATTGAAAACACGAGTGCTTGGTGCCTTGGGTGCTATTCCACATTTCGCGCCGTTCTCGTTTCCAATCCACTCATCCACTTCCCCCCGACTGGAGTCTTCGCGTTTTACACGTGGGAGCGCAGCCGTGCTCCGGTTGTGAGTGAAATCACCGTGTCATTGGTAGTTCTTGCAGTTGCGCGAGGCCACGAGGCATGTAACATCCGTTTGAGTTTCGCGGGGAAGAGCATGGCACGATTTCTGGGTCTACTCATCTCTATAGCGCTGGTGTTGAGCTGTTTCGCTGCGGCACAGGACCATTTCGCACCAGACTATTCCAAGGTGGAAATCTTCGGCGGCTATCAATTTACCCACGTAGCCCTTGGATATGACTTTAACGGCTTCAACTTGAACGGCTGGAATGCTTCCGTAAACGGGTACTTCAACAAGTACCTTGGCATGAGCGCCGATTTCAGCGGCGGCCGTTATGGTGGCCCGATCCGGAGTTAACAGCAAAGTCTACCCATATCTATTTGGCCCGACTGCGCGCTTCCCCAAACACACCAAGATGACCCCTTTCGGGCATTTCTTGTTTGGTGTGGCGCACCTCAAGACCTCGAGCCTAAGCTTGAGCGGTTCCGACAATTCTTTCTCGTGGGCAATGGGTGGGGGACTGGACGTCTACGTCAGTCCTAGGTTCTCCGTACGCTTGGCGGAGGCTGATTGGCTGAGGACGCAATTCGCCGACTCCACGCAGAGCAATTTCCGGTGCTCTGGCGGGGTCGTAATCAAATTCTGAACACCAATCAAGCGCAGAAACCTTTTGTCCCGGTGATGTCATCAGCGCGGCGTCTTCAGCTTCGACAGCCGTAAGAGAGTTGCCACGGTGTAGGGCCGAAGCGCGCGGTTGCCTGTTCGGGAGGTGGGAACGAGCAGCTTTGGCGGTATCGACACCGTGAGGATATCTAGGCGAACTCCACCAGGAGGAAGCCGCTCGCCGGGTGGCTTTTTTTCATCACCGCATCGGCACGCAAACACTCGTTGCTTGGCGGCCGTGTTTTGTGCCGAGTTCCGGTGAATTCGTCAATCGCCTGGCCCAACTTCTATCGATGAGATGGGAGAGCAGGTCGACAATCAGGCGGCGGCACCGGCTGCAACGAGAACGCCCAACTGGCACCGAGCGAATCATAACCGCTCATCAAGAGTGCGGATGGAAGGATGGCGTCAGGGCCAACTCGGCTGGAGAGATAAACCTTGTCCAACGAAAAAGCAAAAGAACCATCTTGACTCCGACCGGGCTTCTCATGGAAGGCGATAGCGCTCAAAATCCCCTCAATGAGCGCTATCGAGATTTTCCGCCCATTACCAGTTTCAAAGCCCAACGACTCAGGCGGGTTGGACTGTGGTGCGGCCAGCGTGACCTAATGGCTCGCTAGAGTTCGAACGGCGAGTGTTCGTCGCGAAAGCGCTGATTCTCCACTTCTTCTTTCACGACACTCAGCATCTCAAGGAGTCCTGGGCGCGAATCGTCCGGAATGCTCGGCGTGTTCAACCATAGCTCGATGATGTTTTGTTGCCACTGCAATTCGATGCGTCTGGGTAATGTCATTAGTCAACCTCCTGCTACTTTAACTTGAGATCAATAGTTCGGCGGAGAACGTTGTTGTCCGCCGCCTCCCCTGCGCAAACGTTCACCGCACAGTTTTTGTGGCTCTGCGCTTCGCGATCAGGAGCTATGATTTTTTGTTGAGGTCATCGTCCTTGTAGTACTTCGTGCCCTGCAGGGTCAACTGGAGGGCAAGACCATTCTTGGTAATCTGGTAAACCCAAACTCCCGGGGCAACCTCGACGGCTCCCGAGTAGGCTCCGCCCTTCTCTCCAGCCTTCGCGGCAGCGTCAGCTTGTCCTGAAGCCGACCAACCAGAATCGAGGAAGGTTGCCAGCGCTTTATCGTTATCAAACACGAAAATCACTCGATAATCTTTCACTCCTACCCCGAGGCCGGCGCCCGCCGAAATCATCTTCATAAAGGTTTCCTGCTTGGTGTTGGAGTTGACGGCGACTCCGGAGCCACGCGCCGTGCTCACCAGCAACAGGTTCGTCCCCATGTTATCGAAAACGGCATATCCGGCAGCCTTTTGGATAGCCGCCTGAGCTGTGGGTTGCAGCTTGTACAGTTCTTGGAGAGTTTTATCTGCCATCTTGCGAGTCTTTTCTCGTTTTTTGTCGGGTGAGTCTCCAGCACTCGCCAAACCAGTAGCGAGCAAGATCACAGCTAAAGCTGAAGCGATCATTCTGAATTTCATCGGTGTTCTCCTTCTCATTACGGACTTGATGCAACTAATCACTAATTTCTGACAGGTTGTCCCAGGGTGGCTGGTGTCTCAAGAGGCACTCGGATGCTCCCCGCGGGAAGGGCGACTGCCTCTTCATCGGATTGAAGTTGTTCCATGCACAGCGCGAGTTCGGCTACTTCTTCCTGAAGACGCCGCCGAAGCCCGTCTTGCTGCCGGTCTTTTCAGAGACAGATTTCTGTAGCACCCCTTTTGCAACGTTGCCGGCCACACCTTCTAAGTCCGGGACAAACTTTGGACTGGACGTAGTCCCTTGAATCATGAAGGACACACCTCCCCTATCGCCGCCCCGGCCGGTTCTCTGCGTCCGTGCTTCGGCCCGGTCGCTCTGCAGATCGGCTGTCATGCGGAAATCGAGTGCTCCGGCCGGGCTAATCGTGCCCGCGCCGGTCACCACGCCGAGGGATGGTATCGTCACATTGATGGCGTCGGCCCTCGTCATCTCAGGAGCGATCCGCGCATTCAAGCTGGCATTTTGAATGGTTGTGTCGGGACTCGAGGGAGCCTTTCCACGAAAGGCTGATAAAGCTCCTAATTTCGAACCCATATCGAAACCAGCCAACTTCGCATTGGACAAGCGCACGGGGCCGGCGATCACCAGTTTGTCGAGCGGACCGTTGATTGCTAAATCGGCCGACAGTGTTCCCCCTTGCAACTTGGATCCTGAGGGAAGCACTACGCCCAGGGCCGGGAGCATCGCTTCCAGTTCATCGACCGACATGCCTGGGGCACTGAGCTTCAGATTCATAAACTGCGTTTCCCCTTGGGTCTGAAGTCCGCCGGTGAGCCGGGCGACTGCCTTGCCGATGGCGATGTCTCCTTGAGTAATGGCTGCGGAGTCCCGGTCGAGATCTGTGTTCATCGCAAATTTGATGGTCACAGCTTTGGGAGCGGGAGAACCCTTGGGTGAGAGCTTGAGCTTTTCGCAGGTGATCCCGCCTACCACCTTGGCCTGACGGCCATTTGAGTTCAAGGTGCCGTCAAGATCGACGGAGCCGCCAATGCCGCTCGCCGGATCGACGAAACCCGACGCTGCGATGTCCATGTCTTTGACCTTCAGGGTCGCGTCGAAAGGAGTCTTGGCCGAGTCCTGCGGATTGATCGGTCCCGCCTTGCCCGAAACGTTGGCGGTGCCACCTCCCGGGAGGTCGACTGTCAGCTTGAAGGGAAACTGTGAGGTATACGAGAGATTGGTCACTTCCACGTTCACCCTGTCATACACCTGCGGCTTCGCGGCGGAGTTGGCTCTTCCGACTGCCAGCTCACCGTCAGTGATCTCTAACCTTCCGATGGAAAGGTTCTTGGGCGCGCCCTCCTTCGCCTGGTTCAGCGGACTTTTTCGCACCAGGACCACCGAGGGTTGAGAAATTCCATGTTCCGTTCGCCGCTTTGAGCAACGTGATCTGAGGCTCGTCCAGCACGATCCCCGTCACGTTCAGCTTCTTCGAGAAGATGAGTGGCATCAACTCGACGCCCACCTTCAACGACTTCGCTGTTACGAACGGTGACTTGCTGAAGGCCGGATCGTCGGCGATGCTGACATTCTCCACGCCAACTTTGCCGGTTAAGAGCGAAAGGCTGAGCTCTCCCAACGTCACACGCCGTCCCAAGGCATTCGTCAACTCCGACTCGATCTTCGGACGGAAGCTATTCACGTTGATGAGAAACGGGAGCGCAAGCAGTATTACGAGAAGAACCGCAACTGCGATTCCCGTAATTCGCAACCAACGCGTTTTCATGACTCTATTCAGGTGCGTCCGAAGGGCCTGCGCATTGGCAATGGATTGAATCTTAGCGACGAATGGCTGCCCCATGGCTTTCTCGGCAATTTCAGTTAGACGTATCTTTTTTCTAGCCGGGTCCGGTTCAGAAGGGGGTAGTGGTCGAGCGGCCATGGCTGGCTTCCTCATCACGCTGAAAAGCAGTAGAGACCAGCGACCAGGCCGATAGCAACTGGCAAAAATGGCAGCTGAGGAGTGACCGAATATTACGGCGGTGATTACGTGTCTTGCCTTAGACTGCTCACTTGTTAGGCCCCCTTCGAAATTCGGATGCGGTTTGCTCGGGCACGAGATCCATAGTCTCCCTATTCAGGTCTGAAGGGAGCGATGCTGTAGGCCGCACGGTTGAGCGCAAATACCAGTCCGTACACTTGCTCCAAGTCAGGACCCGCTGTTCCGGCGCATCCCGCGCATCGGCGTCTGCTTGTCGAGCTTTTTTCATCAAGGAGTAGATGGGCTGAAGCGTGCTTCGTAGTCGAGCTTGGCTCTGATTTGTAGCTTCCATGACAGACCCGACAAAAACGGGTCGCTGTACTGTGGGAAAGCCCGCTTGTCGAAGAGCTGCTATTACGAGAGCCCGGTAACGTATGAAAAGGATCTGCAGATCCTGATAATGCAGCATCTCGTGTTCGCGTGTGGCTTTGTACTCGCAGCTTCCAGTTGGGTAGTCACTTGCAAGCAGAATCTCCACGGGCGTGAACTCCACCTGAATAGATTTTACCCAGAAACAAAACCCCTGCCGCAGAGCTGCGTGTCTGCTCGCAACAAGAAAGGACGCGCTAGGAGGATAGGGCCTCGTTGGGCGAGTCAGTCCGACAACCGCCGAAAGTCCCCCGGCAAGTATGCTTAGTTCCGCAGAGGTTTTGCTATCGTCAAACACTAATGGCCACGGGACCGCGTCTCTAGGTGACACAGAAATCAGTGGTAGACTCTCGCTGACAACTAATCTCACCGGGCACGCAAGATGAAGTGTGAGCTTTCCGGTCAACTTGCCCAGGTGCGAGGAATCTTCCACAGTACGCTCATCGTTGCTCCCGTCCACGACGAACAGCGTGAATTCCATAGAATTCAGATCGCCGGTGCTAAGCCTGGATTCATAGGTCGTCTGCATGGGCTTGTGATCGCTGCAAGGAGGCCGGAGTACTTCAGGGGTGAGGCTCAGCGCCAATGTGAGCCGATCGTGATTTTGCCTTCCGACTACTTGTAGTGTGATAAAAGCCACGTTCAACCTGCACTTACGGTAAACAGGAGTGAGTCGCCAGTAAGCTGGCATTTGTGCTTTGACAACGAAGACGTTATCTCTGTCCGATAACTGCAGAGGTATTGTCCCGCTGGTGTGATAGCCAAGCCCCTGCTCTGTGGACCGATCGAGGCTAATCTCCAACTCGGCTGGCATTGCGCCAGACTCTAGAGTGTGTCCTAAGTCAAGGAATGCGAATAACAATATCGATGCTAAAAGGAATCTGTATTTCAACATTAGGCTCTCTGCTCTTCGCTAGTCCTTCTTCTTTGGTGTTTACAGCAGCAGTGCTGAACACCTGCCCACATGCTGTCCAACAGAGCCCCTCGATCTTGAGAGCGGTCGAGATTCTGTTACTGATGACGAGACTCTGCCTATACTCGTCTGCCATGTTCTCTCTTGGTTGCGAACTAGCAAACTGTCGTTTGTGGCAGTGGCGGACGGAGACACGGGAATGACTGGATTCGAGTTCCAGAAAGCCTAAGACAGTGTTGGCGTTGCAATGCGAGCACATACCTAGCCTTCCATTTCACATGCGGGTGGCGACCCACCTAAAGGGGCTGACTGGCTGGAAGCTAGCTCCGATGTGCCAAGCGTGAAGCAGCTTTGCAGGCTTGCGAGAAATGCGTCATGAGGTAGCAGTTCTTGTTGCGACCTGTAAGTTCTGTCAGTGTCCGAAAGGAGGAGGCTCTCCTTAATATTCTTCTGAATTGAATGGAGCGGAGCCGCGTGTAAAACAGCCAAAATGCACAGAAAAGATGTATTGATGAAGGCAATAGTACACAAGAAAGATATTACACGGATGACGCAGAATGTTGATTATATTGAGATGCTGCATGGAGAAACCGGTGTAGAAGCGTATCACAAAGTGATGCGAGTTGCGAGAAAATTTCACACGGCTATGACAAATGTATGAGTTGGAGAAACGAAGTAATGCATGAGATTGTATAAACGTGATGTGTCCTTGCAGCGGAGTTGTTTAAGACATGCGCTGATCGCACTATTTCTGATCGCCACGACGAAGCCTCTGGCCGGATGAGTTGTCGTCGTCAGTCGATTACACCGGTTCCTTAGATGAACGCCTGGAATGTGCGCAAGTCAGGGGCTCAGGCCTGACAAATGTTGAGCCATCCTCACAACTGAGCTTTACCGTGCTTGCGCAAGGGGCGGCAATGTTCGCGTCGAGGAGAAACAGGATGAATCTAAGAAGGTATTTCACACTTCCAGCCCTTGTACTCGGTGTACTCGGTTCTGTCCTAAGTACAAGTGCACAGCAGAACTCGACACAGGTAACCGTTTCTTCAGTCGTTACCTGCGTTTCTACGGGTGATCAGCGACAGCACTGTGCCGCCGACACCAGTGCGGGCGTAGTAATGTTGCGGCCAACGGGCGAAGCTGCCTGCCTGCTTGGCAGAAATTGGGGATATGACGCGCAGGGAGTCTGGGTGTCGGAAGGTTGTGGCGGCGAGTTCGCCACCGGCAGCACATCACGCGTAGCTAAGGTATCTGTCGAAGTGAATGCCCACTCTGAGACAGCGGACCAGCAGGCGGACCTGGCTGCCGTCACAACCGGCACCAATCCCGAGGTGAAGTATTTCGGTATGTTTAATCCGTACGGAAGCCTCCGTAACATTGTGAGCATTTCGGACTCCGGAGCACAGGTACAGGACAATGCAAGCCGCGTGGGTATCAATTTCTCCACCTTCGGACCGATCAAGGTATTTGCCACCGGCGAGTGGGGGGTGAACCTGGTTCGAAGCGAGACCACATTCAATGCCGGTGCAACCACGGAGCAAGGGTTCGGCGTGATCAGTCAGGGGACGCAGCCTGTTTTCGGGGCACGTCTTGGTTTCCTCGGTGTCGACTTCGGCCGGTTTGGACGTCTCTCTTTCGGTAAAGAGAACTCTACCCACTACGACATAGCGGGCTACACGACGGATCGCTTCAACGTGTTTGGCGGCACGTCGACCACAACGTATGTGGCGGGAACGGATGGCGGGCAATCCGGTACTGGACGCGTTGACCAAGCCATCATGTACCACCTGAAATTCGCCAAAATCATCGACTTTGGCGCGCAGGGACAGTTACGCAGTGGCGACACTCCGCAGGCCTTCAATGGCTTCGGCTTTTCGTTGCAGGCGGCAGTGCTTCCAGGACTGAAGATTGGCGGAGCTTATAACAAGACCTACTTCAACCCGCAGCTTACGCAGGCGGTATTCAATGGTGGTCACACGGATTACTGGACCTTGGGCGGGAAAGGCGATTGGCGCAACCTGGAGTGGGGCGTCGTTTGGGCGCGGCAAACCAATGGCGACATCGCATTCATTCCCAACCCGGCAGGAGGCCCGGAATCTGTGGCCGTGGGATTCTCCGCCAACGGAGTCGAGATCTACTCCAGACTGAAGTTCGGGAAGTTCGCCGCCGTCCTGGGCTTTGAGGACTATATACCTCACGACCTTAACCCTGTCATCAACTCGGACTTCAAGACGCGGTACGGGATCCTGGGCGCCGAATGGCACTTCTCAAAATCCGGCTACGCGTTCGTCGAAGCAAAGCTGGGCGACTCGGTGGATGCGCAGGGCAAAGATGTATCGCAGGCCGCGGCCATCGGCTTCCGTTACGACTTTAGCTGGAAAACTCCGCATACCGAGTAACGGTGCGCGTCCGTGCCAGAGTACGCGAAGCTGTAATCGTGGGAGAAGTACCGCTTAGCGGCTCACGCAATGATGGTTGTTTGTTAACAGATTTCACGCATTGACCGGGTTCTGAGTGAAATCGCGATATTTCGCCAGCTATCACGACGGTTTTCAAATGTCCTACGCGCCGTAGGGACGGGGCACTTCCGAACCGAACGAGCCACTGTTCTGTCACTTTTACCAGTTCTTATGTGCTGGTGGACCACTTCTAATCGTTTCGGGTTCCCTCCGGCCGGATGCCGGATGCCGGATGGGGAGGCGACTGCAATGAAGCCAAAAACTATCAGGGTATTGGTCTGCGCTACGGTCGCAGCCTTTAGCGCAGTAGTTGCCTACGCACAAACGAGCCCGTTCAATAAGGCGCAAGTGGCCGACCGCATCCGCAAAGTGGAAGACGGAGTAGATGAGTTCAGCAAGTACTTGGAAACCCGAGGGGACGACGCTCGCTCGAAGGCACAATCGTCACAAAACAGTGGAGCGACAACGCGACGCCGTCAGGGGAATCCCACCAACACGCAGGCTCGTCAAGATCAAGCGAAGCGGACAAAGGATGATTTGGAAGAGGCTTTGGACGACCTCAATCGGTCTACAAACCGGCTCCGGCGTAAGTTCGATCCGACCCCCAATTACATGGAGACCCGCGTCCAGATGGAACAGGTCATGGATAGCGCGCGACGCGTCAACCAAGTTATGACGCGCGGCAATTATGGCTCGCAGCCGGAACGCTACTGGGCGGCCTTAAGGACAGGCATCAACGACCTGGCCCGGTGCTACGGAATCACTCCTATGGGCGTTTGATTGATCTTGCGTCTATCCCCGCCTACCGATGAGCGTGCAGTGGTCCGTCGTAGACGATGATCAAAAGCGGGGAGTCGCTACCACAACAGAAGGGAAAAGGGCTTCAGCCATCGCAAACAGTAGGGATTTCGCGGGGAGGCCCGCTTGCACCGTTCGTCCATTCGCACCATCGCAACAGTTTCCTGTCTTCTTCTCGGGGCAGCCGCCGGGCGGCCCGGCACCCACTCGTCGTCCGACTTCGCCGCTCGAGCGCAAACCTCCCGGGCCGCATCTGCGGGCGCGCCTCAAGCCCAGCAGATGCACCCGGTGAAAGCGACCGTTTCGGATCCCGCCAGCTCCGCCAGCAGCCCATCCGCAGCCCGCCGCAGCGCCCGGCACCGAGATCTATACCGCTAGGCGCGGCGAAGCCATCCCCATGATCGCCCGTCGCTATCTGGGCACGACTTCCTACCTTACTTCAGCCGACTTAGCCGGCGCCATCCGCAACATTAACGGCGACCGCACCGCCAACATCCTGAAAGCCAACGAAAACATCGTCATTCCGGGCATCCTCCCCGCGCCCATCACTGAGAAGGCCATCCCCGTCGCTAAAGGCTTCGAGGTCCGCGCTATCTACCTGACTGGCGTCATGGCTGGGAGTAGCCATGGACTCCGCATCATCCGCCACTGGCGCGAAGTGGGCGGCAACGCCGTAGTGTTCGACATCAAAGACTCCGACGGCAGCGTCAACATCCCTTTCGAGCACCCGCTGCTCGGCAGGCACATGGTCTATATCCACGACGTCCCGAAGTTCGCCCACTTCCTGCACCAGCAAAACATGCACGCCATCGCGCGCATTGCCATCTTCCGCGACGAGCGCCTGGTGGTGGAGCATCCCGAACTCGCCGTCCAATCGCGCCGTACGCATCAACCCTGGCGCGAAAACGGCAAGCTGGTCTGGACCGATCCCTCCAACCCAAAAGTTCAGGATTATGACATCGCGCTGGCGAAGCAAGTAGCCCAGCTCGGCGTAGACGAAATCCAGTTCGACTACGTCCGCTTCCCCGCCGAAGGCGACCAAAAAGACGCCGCCTTCGTCTTCCAGTCTGAGCATCTAGAAGCCGCGCAAGCATCCAATGAGCAAGGCTCGTGCACCAGCAGCGCCCTCCCGGTCGGCGTGGGGACGGACGCATTCGTTCGTCCCTTCGAAGCGACGCAACGCGGAATCATTACGAATGCCAATGTTGAGTCAGCCGCCAGCAGCGCCTCAGCCGCGGTTCCCAAGGGGCAGAAGAATGCAGCCCACGGCGCAAGGCGTGGGGTAAAATCCAATTGCCACGCCCCGCACGTCCTGCAGCGCACCGACGTAATCACCACCTTCGTCAAGAAGGCCTACGCTGAACTCCACCCCACCGGCGTCCTGCTTTCCCTCAACGTCTTTGGCGTCATGGCATGGCAGCGCCAGGTTGACCTTTCTCATACCGGACAAGACATCGTCGGCATGGCCAACTACTGCGATGTGCTGAGCCCCATGGTCTACCCGTCGCACTTCTTCGGCATGGATAACATTACCAACCCCGGCGATGAGCCTGCTCACTTCATCGGCGAATCGATGGACCGTTTCGTAGTCATCACCAAAGGTAGCGGCGTGGTCATCCGCCCCTGGCTGCAAGCCTTCCACTGGCACACCAAAACGTACTCGCCCGAGTACATTAAGGTTCAAGTGGAAACCGCCAAGACCAAAGGGGGAATCGGCTTCTTGTTCTGGAACGCAGCCAACGACTACTCCAACCCATTCGTGGCCATGCCTGAAATGAAGGTCGCCAATGCCAAAGAAAAAGACAAATTCTTCCGCGGCGACGAGGCTCCTGAGGCTAAAGCTCAAGACCGCAGCAAATATTCAAGATGGAGACACTAGTGTTGGGAGCGACGATCTTGGAAACTAGGAAGGAGCCGTAGTACTCTAGTGGTGATTGTTCCGAATAACGATACTTTTTGCCACATCTCTACCTCCGTCCGGCCCAAGATACTTGAGGTCCATGAGTGCAATCGCCTGTGCGGCCCGGTTCTTGACCCTTCGGGTTCCACGCCACAACAGTTTGCCGCCGCTGATGTCGTTGTCCGGACAGAGTGCCAGCCAGGAGATAAAGTTTCCTGCGGTGGGCCACCGCGACATGTCGCGGCCGACCTCACTGAACAGGGGCAACCCGTTTTCCTCTACGCCTGGAATTTGACTGACATCGACTCCGAAGAGTTTATAGGTTTCGGTACGCAGATCGAAGTCTGGGTGGGGATGCCCGTTCTTCCTTCTCCTTGTGCTTCCGGCTCGATTTCGTTTCCGGTCCGGTGGGTAACGGTCTTTCCCCGGGGTCGATGCGCGGCTCGAACTGCTGCAGCATCTTCTCGATTTCCAGATCGCAGTTCACGATCTGTTGCTGATAGATGCGGTACAGATCACGCGATTGACCGAGAGTAAACAGATGCTCGGGCCGCCAGTTGCCTTCCAGTGATTTTCGGATAGTCTCGGTGTCGGCTTTGATGCGTGGATCCCGCAGCTGGGCGAGCTCTGCGCCGTCCCGTTGTCCAGCCAGAATGGCGTCCACGATGGCACGGCCCGTCAACCCGGTGATATCACTGATGACATGATGGATTTGCAGGTTCATTTGCGTCAGCGCCTTCTGCATGTGCTGCACGTGTTGACTGGCCGCTGCGACCAATTCGTTCCGGTGCCGCAGTATGGTCCGCACTGCGCAGACGTCCTGCCCAGGCCGAAAGGCAGCTCGCAGTAATCCCGCCGAGTGCAGGAACTGTAACCATTGGCATTCGTGCCAGTCGGTGCGCCGTCCAGGTACGTTCTTCATGTGGCGGGCATTCACCAAACAGGGACGTAGGCCTCGTTGTTCGAGAATCTCGAACAGTGGAATCCAATACACTCCAGTGGATTCCAGCGCCACCGTCGTCACCCCGCACTGCTCGAGCCAATCGGTCAAGCGCTCCAGATCTTCGGTTCAGTTGGCTTGCGCCAACTGTTAACCACTGCTCTGCACACCGAGCTTGGGACCACGCTGTTGTTCGGTGTCAACCTGACACTACGGCCTACTTCTTGCTGTCGCTCCCTCTCAGCTGTTGAAAAACCTCCCGAGAAAAGTCACAGTTAGGCGAGACTTTCAAATCATCGCGAGCAACTTGATTCGCATCTGCTCGAGTGCAAGAAGAGCGAGACCTCATGTCCGGCGCAGCGATTTTAGAGGCTCGCGAGTGTCAGGCTATTGCTGGAAGATGTGTGAGGAGCTGCGAGGATGCCTCACAATCGACGTTCGAGGTTCGCCGAGACATTTTCTATCCCCCAATTTTGAGCCGTTTGGAGCGAAAACGGAGTTTTTCAAACAGCCACGCCTGATTACAACAACTACCGAAAGTGATGTGGAGAGTATCCCATGCGGTTTACGCATGCAGACCAACGATCCGCGCCGCACGGGCCGAGGAAGCCGGGCGTCATTGGCCTTTCGCCGTCTTCTGCCGTAGCCCTGTCTGTTCGACGGCCAGCTTGTAGGCTACGTAGTATTTGTAAATGTTTCGGACGTAGGTGACGGTTTCCTGCCCGATGTCCTGGGCGGCTATCAGTTCAACGTTATCGAACCAGACATCAGGATTGAGTCCGCTTTCTGCGGCCTGCTTGCGCAGGCGGGCAACGCGGGTCGGGCCGGCATTGTAGCTGGCAAAGACGAACATCGTGCGGTCGACAGGATTCAGCTTTGGGTCGTTGAAATAGGTGTCGGCGATGTTGCGCAGCATCTTAGCCCCGGCGTGAATGTTGGCGTCGGCTACGCCCACATTGGCGATGTTGATGGGTGAGGCGGCGGCGTATCTGGGCATGACCTGCATGATGCCCACCGCACCCCGCGGGCTGCGCACGTTCTGGTTCAGCATGGATTCCTGGTAACCCTGTGCGGCCAGCATCAGGAAATCAAAATCGTATTGTGCGGCATATTTCTGAAACAGCGCAATGATGACGCGAAACTTTTCCATCTCTTTGCCGGAGGTGGAATTTTTCACCCACTTGGTATTTTTCAGGTAGCGACGCAAGATTGTGTTTCCGAAAGACGTACCAACTCCATGGCTGGCGACGAATTCATCCAGAAGCTGTTTGAGCTGGGGATTGTTCTTGCGCATAACTAGCGCGGTTTGTCCCTCGGTGGCGAGCGGCACGTCGGGATGCGCCCTCAAGTTATCGAAGACCTTTGACCATAGTTCGGCGCGGTCCCGCGTCGTGATGGTGGCGCGGATCAGGCCGGCGTTGACCATCTGGACCAGATCGTCTTCGGTCAGGTTCTTGTCAGCCTCCCGAACCTCGATGGGCGTCTTGCCCGCTTTCTGCAGCGAGTCGTTCAACTTCCGCAGTTCCTGGTAGGCGATCGTGAGCGGATTGACATAGATTTCCTTCCCTGCAAGTTCGTCGAGGGTGGAAAACGAGCCGAACCCGGGTCCGCTCACTACGATCCGGGTCACATTGGTCTGAATCGGGACGGAAAAGGCAAACCGCTTCTCACGCTCCGGAGTGACAGCAATGGCGTTCGCGACGAAGTCACCCATTCCTTCGCTAAGGGCGGCTTCCGCTTGACGTGGTGCGACCGGCAGGTATGTGACTTTCAGCTGTAGGGGTCCAGTCTTAAGCTTCCGGTTGGTAAACCTCTGGAACTCTTCCAGCGATTCATAGATGGCGCCTCGGGGCCGTCCCTTGTCATAAAAGAAGCCGATGGGATTAAGAATGACAAGCGCACGGATGTTGCGCCTCTTCACCATTTCGTCGAGATCGTCGGTGTGGTGCTCGAAGTGAAGCGGTAACAACAGAGCATTCGTCGCGGTGGACGATGTCGGACCGGGGGCAGCCGCTTGTTGCTTGGTCTGGTCGGTACCTTGCGGCATAGCTTCTTTCTTACCGCAGGCAATCAGCAGCAACGCACCACACACAATTGTGAGCAGGAGTGCACGGAGGGATGAATTCAGGTCTGTGAACATTCTTGTCCCCGGATCAGCCTAGCAAACGCCTGAGGATTATTAGCGAAAAATTGCGATTTCACCAAAACCCCCAGTCGCCGTTCGAACTCTAGCGAGCCCTTAGGTCACGCTGGCCGCAGACACAGTCCAATCCGCCAGAGTCGTTGGGCTTTAAACTGATAATTGGAGGGAAATCCCTTCTCTAACAATGTCGGCGGTGTCAAGGACTTGCTCGAGCACACTGCGGCATCCGCTCCAAGCCGAGCGCCATTTCGCTCTAGTTGAGATTTGCCAGGCCAAGCTGAGGCTCGCTTCGTTGCGGGTCAGGAACTCAGTCCGGACCCATCCATCTCTTCGATCGCAACCTCGATCATGATTGCTACTTCGAACTCCCCCGCAAAAGGGGAGCGGGATGCCCAATCATTACGGAGGTGATTTACTCCACACCATGGCGATTTCCGGGCTCTCCCATGTGCGAACCGAGCTGCTGCATTTCGTCGTAGTTCCACCCGCACCGCCACATCGAGTACAACTCGACTGGCAGCTTGCGGGCCAACGTTGGCGAGAGCTCGGGCTTACTCCTTCACACCGAAGGGCTCGCCGACACCGCCCCGCGCTCGGGCTAACCAGAGCCACCTACCGTCCGCGCGCGGGGTTCGGTCTGCTCCAGCAAAGTTTTCCCAAATTAGCCTTCCGCGATCGGCACTATGATCCCCGTCGTCTTGGGTGAGTCTAGGAATACACCATAGCCGAACTTGTAGCCGCCGCAGTAGCCTGGGAGCTCCTTTGAATCTGATTCAAAGAGCGTGATGCGGTAGCGACTGCTGACGCTTGCGCGCTCCGGTTCCGCTTTTACATTTAGAGTCAGCACATACTCGCCAGGCTCCCACCGAAATTTACTCCGAAAGAAAACTGGCGCTGGAGTAGCCCGCGCCGTTTCTTGCCTTCGTTTGGCGGCGTCCACGCAGACAAAGAGCAGGTTCAGTGCCGCGCCGCAGGTCTCCCAAAATGCTTCGGCTTCTGCCTCGTCCTCCGGTACGGCCATTTGTACCGCCCGCGTGACTGCGTCTATTAAAGCCCGCGTGTCGATCAAGTGTTCCCCGCACGTGTCGGGACCAAGCTTAGACATACTTCCACCCGCCATCATGGTTTTGGCTTGGTGAGCCCGCGTATGTCCCACTTGGGCGGAGGACAACAGCAACGCGGGCGGGCTTCCGATAGTTGAGCCTACCAGTTCCACATTACCACCGTTTTCATTCGATGACGCCAGCAATGTAAGGGGGCTGAAAGGGGCTGTTGCAGGGTACACAAGCGCACGCCTCCGGGGGTTTCGGTACGTTTGAGCGTCGCTAAGTGGTGACTTAGGTAAGGTTTAGAAAAGGAACGGCTAGCGTGGGGCTGGACCCGAGGGTTAGAAATCCGATGCTCTATCCGTTTGAGCTACGCGCCCGCCGAACGATCCGAGACTCTTTTATTTTAGCTTCGTTCCGAAGTTCTTTCGGGCGCGTCTTCGGTTGCCAGGCACGACAATCCCGCTGTTGATCTGCATGGGATCATCGTGGCCGCCAATCAAAAGGCGGCAGGTGCCCCTTCTCATACGAGCATTGTGGGATATTTTTTGCTGTGATATACCATCAGCCGCCGGCGTGGCCCTGATTTCCAGCCCCCTGATTACCATGTTGATACCCTCGCAAGAATGGAGACATCGTCCTCTTCCACCCGGCGGGACGATGCGATAGCTTTCTCTATCCAGGCAAAAATTAGATTTCTGCCCTCGTCCCTAACTAAGAAACAGGAAGGCTCATGACCAGTAAACAACGGCAAGCATGGCGAGAGCTATGTCTCAAGGCCGTGCAGGAGCCCGACCCGGCGAAACAGATGGAGATCGTGGCGGAACTGAATCGAATGTTGCAACCGCAGCCGAAGTCTGAGCCTTCTCCCCTGGCCGGCTCCCTCAAGCAGCGTCCATTGCGATAGATAGCTTTCTCATTGCTTTCGGAGGCCCATGGTCTCACCAGCTTCTGCCACACTTTTCGTTCCTGTGGAGAGTTGCACCCACGCCTGCCGGCGTTGCCTTCCGAACCCAGGTTGGTAGATAATCCATCCCTCAAATTCAATCCAGATTCGAGGGTATCTCCATGAGATTGAAACTGCTCTCCCCGCTGCTCCTGATCGCCTTTTCGTTGGGGACCCTGGCCGTCGCTCAAGATGTGAAATCCGACGTGGACAACGCCGCCAAGGACACGGCTCATGCCACCAAGAAAGTCGCCAAAAAGTCTGCCCAAGCCACCAAGAAAGGTGCGGAAGAAACTGCAGACACGACTGCCGACGTGGCCAAAAAAACCGGCCACGCCACCAAGGAGGGGGCGGACAAGACAGTCGACGCGACAGATGACGCCGCGAAGAAGACCGGGCATGCCGTGAAAACAGGTGTAAAGAAGACGGCCCACGCCACCAAGAAGGGTGCGGAGAAAACCGAGGACGCCGTTAAATAGCTGACTCGAAGACCATCAAGCCCATGCGCGAACGCTTCGGGGCCGTTCTGTGTCGGCGGCTCCGGACATCCTGAGCTTTGCGTGCTCCCTCAGTTCAGTCAGAATCCGCCGTCACACGAGTTCGCCATCAAGGGGATCACATAGCGGCGTCCGGTCGCGGAAAGATTCCGTGCAATCCCTGCGAAAGGCCTGCGCGTTCTGCGTCCTGCCAAAACATCACGGCTTGCCTATATCGACTGGATGCGCGGCCTCGCCTGCATCCTCATGTTCCAGACGCATTGCTACGACGCGTGGCTTTCCCCGCAAGGTCGTAAGACGACCTTTTTTATGTATTCCCAACTGGGCGGTACGCTGCCCGCTCCGCTCTTTCTGTTCCTGGCGGGAATCTCTGTAGCGCTGGTTACCGACAAGGTCCGAAGGAACGGTCTGCCCGCTGGGCAGATTGCGCGCGTGACGATTCGCCGCGGAGCGGAGGTACTCGCACTAGGTCTCCTCTTTCGCGTGCAGGAATTCCTTATCGCCTGGGGATGGGCTCCCTGGAGCGATCTCTTCCGCGTGGACATCCTTAACACCATCGGCGTTTCGATGATGCTGATGGGCCTCGTCTGCTGGATGGTTTGTGCTACGGGCCGCAACGACGTGAGTCGATTTCGGCTCGAGGCTTCGGCCACCGCGGTCGCGCTTGCTATCTCTCTTTTGACGCCGCTTCTGTGGACCACGTGGCGCCCAAACTGGCTGGCTTGGCCGATCCAGTCGTATATCAACGGAGTTCACAACCTCGGCGAACCGCAAACTTGGCTGTTTCCCATCTTTCCTTGGACTGCATTTGCCTTCGCCGGGCTGGCGGTCGGATTCCTTTTGCAAGAGGATTGGGCGCGCCTGCACGAGGGCGCAATTTTCCTGTTCGCGGGCATCAGCGGCGTGGCCTTGATCGAAGCAGCCCGTTGGCTCGATGCGCAACCGCGCCAACTATATGCCGTCTATGACTTCTGGCACACCAGCCCAAACTTCTTTCTGATCCGCGTCGGACTCCTGTTGATCATCCTCTCCGCAAGCTATGCGTGGTGCCGCTGGGGCCCAGGCACATGGGGATTCAGCCCCTTGATCCAGCTGGGCCAGACGTCGTTACTCGTGTATTGGGTGCACATCGAATTCGTGTACGGTCGATTCTCGATTCTGCACCGCCACTCGCAACTGATTCGTGGCGCGTCGCTGGGCCTCGCCACGATTACGTTGATGATGCTCGCATTGTCCCTGGTGCGGACCAGGCTGAAGGGACGCGGCGCCGATCTGTGGGAGTGGCTGGGCCATCCGAAGGAGAAAAGCGCCGTGACGTGAAAATTTCCATCGAAGCCTAAGTCCCGAGGAGGAGATATTTTGCGCGCTCCACCCAATCTATGCCCTCGCCCAGGTTTATGCCAAAGCCTCTCCCCAATTCCGCCGCTCGATAAACATCGGAGGCTCGTACGTCTGCCCGCGCCGAAGGCGTTTTTCCTCACGTCGGCTCGTCCACAGCAGTAACGGCCCTCCTACCATCGCGGAGACACGAGCACTGCCGAATTCCTTCACAATTTCGTTGCGCAGAGCACGAATGTCCCGACTCACGGCCTCACTCAAACCACGAAATTGTTTTTCCATCGCCCACAGCGCCGCCGTGTACGCCGTTCGCAATTTCACCGTCTCGCGCTCAAAACGCTCGCGCACACGCGCGTCGGGATAGTCCTTGTAGCGCTGCCATCCCTGCAACAAGGTGCGGCACATCCGGTACAAGCTCGGTCCATTCTCCTCAAAGTCGCGCCGGAAGGCCCAATCGAGAAACCGTTGGGAATCGTCGCGCGATATGGCTGCGTGCCGGAAGTTGAACTTGTACTGGCCATGAATGTCAGCGAGGTCGATACCTTCGAGCATTCTTCCCTGCTCCGACATCTCCTTAAAAAGCGGCGTGCCCGGGACCGGCGTGTAAAGCATGAACTGATGGAAGTCCGTCCGGTGCGCGATCGCGTTTTCGATCTCCTGGCCGATATTCTCCGGCGTGTGATGCTCAAGGCCAATAATGGTTGATCCCTGCACTCGTATGCCATGTTCGCGCAATTCGCGCGTGAGCCGCTGCGTGTCGGTGCCCTGCAGCTTGCTGTAGTGCGAACGCCGTGACTCCAGGCCCATCCACACCCACGAGACACCCAGCTCTACGAGTTCCTCCACGGTGTATTTGCCAATCGCATTCGCGGAAGCGAATACCGCCATGCCCCAGCTCTTTCTCTCCTGCTTCATCCGGTGCAGCAGTTGCATGGCACGCTCGCGGTGCAGCAGGAAATTCTCATCCATGATGAAAAAGTTCTGCACCTTCAGGGAAGTTTCCATCCGCCTCATCACCTCGAACAATTCGTCGCCCGTGTCGAAGAAATTGACGAACTTTCCCTTGCCGCCAAAGAACGAAGAGGTGGTGCAAAAATTGCACCCCATCGGACAACCCACCGATGGAATGATGGTTGCGGCCGTACTGCCCTTGCGCTCCGGCAGGCGTACGCCCAGAATGCGCGTTTGCATCCCTGAGACGATCTCGGGATGGCGAATTGGCGCTTCTGGGTCTTCTCCCAGGAAACCGCGCATCCAGGCAATGCCCTCCCCGCGCACGACGAAATCCGCGTCGATCATCGACTCAATTCCCGGAACCGCTGTCACATGTCCGCCCACCACAATCACGGAATGCGGCGACAACTTGCGCACCAACCGGCACATCTCCCGCACCTTGCCAACATTCACGATGATCGATGAGATGCCGACGATGTCATATGTATTGGCTGTGAGTTCTCGCGCAAAATCCGCACGCGTAGGGAAATCCAGCACCGTGCAGGGAGCGGAGATATTCTCCTGGATCATCATGATTCCCCACGAGCGATGGAACATGCGCAGCGAGAACGCCCCCTGCGCCCGCGTCACCTGATTGTGATACAGCTCCATCGGATTGATGGCGCGGCTGCCGAACTCATCGTCCTGCGCGTAGGGACCGAATACAGAAGTGAGCAGCACGCGCGCACGTGTGCCTTTGGGGTGGGCTTCCATGGGCTCTCCTGACTTCCAGCCTAGGGAAAGCCCCAGTCGAAGGTATGTGAGGAAGAGGAGAAAATACAAAACTATTACATGAGCCGGGAACACTGGACGATGGCATTACCCGCGAGTCTGAGTGCGATGCCCCATTGCTGGCGAGCTTTCACTTCATCACCGCCATAGCCGAATAGATAGAAGGTTACGTAGTAGCCATCGCTCTCGCTCTCGTGATAGAAACAGCGTCGCAGCAGGAGCTCTGCCGAGGCAGGAATGTCCGGGGCCTGCTTTAGAAGGGTAGTCAGTTGCTTGATGAAATCTTCGTAAGACGCAAACGAGTAGCGCGCTTCATCGTTGCTGAAGAGCAAGTCCACGTACGAGCCAAATTTACACTCGGCGGCGAAGATCTCCTCTTCGGGATTTATCTCGCAGCTGCCCCAGACATCGCACTTCGCGCTCTGCAATACGCTCGCGGAAGAATTGACGGCTGTGAGGAAATCTCCTAGTTCCCCAAAAGACACCGCCTCTTCGATACGAGCGACCATTTCGGGCTGCCGCTTCAGGTCGTAGTATCGCGGACTGCCCTCCGGCCCCACCCAGGGAAGTTCAAGCCTTTCGTCGTCTCGACCGAGTTCCACCGCGAAATCAGCTTGCAAGGCAAGATCCCAGAGAATCGGACCAGCAAAATCCACTCGATGAGTGTGACTTACTGGTCCTCTAGATTTGTTCTTCTTCGCAGACTCTACCTCGCCGGCGCAGCCTCCGGAGCCGGTGTGCCGAAGTTAACCTTGGGTGCCTCTCGCGCCCCTTCGGCTGCCTTGAAGTATGCGTCGTTCGGCTTGAAGCCCGCCCATTGGGCGAAGATGTTGCTGGGAAACTTCTGGATGTAGGTGTTGTAGTCCTGCAGAGTATCGTTGTAACGCTTGCGCTCGACGGCGATGCGGTTTTCGGTTCCCGCCAACTCGTCCTGCAGGCGCAGGAAGTTTTCGTTCGATTTCAACTGCGGATAGTTTTCGACGATCAACAGCAATCGCCCAATCGCACCATCCAGTTGGTTATTAGCCGCGATTTTCTCCGACGGCGTGCCCGCCGAAAGCAGTGCCGACCGTGCCTTGGCAATGTCGCCAAATACAGTCTGTTCCTGCTTGGCGTAACCCTTCACCGTTTCCACCAGGTTCGGTATAAGGTCCGCGCGCCGCTGCAGCACGATGTCCACTTGCGACCACGCGGCTTTGACCGCTTCGTTCTTGGTGACCAGCGTGTTGCGCACGCCCACGTACTGCCCGAAGACGACCAGCGCAATGAGCGCCAGGATGATCACTACGATTAAACCTTTGCCCATATCGCTCTCCTCGAAAACAAGTCTGCGGATTTCCTACGACCTGCGCAACTCGGGTGAGTCCAGCATTCTGTCGACCGCGGCTGTTACCTGCTCTACCGCCGCCAGATAACGTGCGGCCACCTCCAGCACCCGAAATTGCTTGGGATTGGCCCGGTGTTCGCGAATATCCAGTAACTCTTCAAACGAAGTTGCGTCAAAAGACAGGTTCGCCGCCAGTGTCTTCACCGCCTCGCGCTTGGTGGCCGGCACCGGGGCTCCCTGTGCGATCAGCGCGTGCCGAAACAGGGTCGTAAAGGCGGCCAACGATCTCATAATCAACTCCCAGGTGCGCTTCTCGTCGCCTCCGGCAAGCGTCAACCGCTGGCGAAGCAAAATGAGCTTCTCACGCAACTCGTATTCGAGCTGCGCCCGGTGCAGTTGCATGGGAATCGCCAGGGAAGCAACCGGATCGGAACCGAACAGCACGCGATGGTGGCGTTGGATATCCATGAATTCAATCGCGAACACATCCGCCGAGTGCTCCAGTTCGTCACGCGTGATCAGCAGTGGCGCCGAGTGGCTCTGCTTCGTCCACCATTCAATCGAAGGCGCCAGTGCCAACAAATTGGAAAGCCCCGTTTCTTTCAAAACGCAAAGCAAGTTTACGTTGGAGTATTCCGGATCATACTCGCCCGAAACTGCCGAGCCGAAAAGGATCACACTTTCGAGATTCGTCTCCGCGGCTTGCTGCAGTCGTGCGACGAACTCGCCGATCTGCTTTTCCGGAACCAGGTTTTCAGGAGCCATGACGTCCCCTCAATCCAACCTACCAGCTTCCTCCCGCACCACCACCGCCCGTGCTGCCACCACCGAAGCCACCAAACCCACCGCCCCCGCCACCGAATCCGCCCCCGCCCCACCCCCCCCCGCCATACCCGCCTCCGCCCCTGCCACCCATCCCCCCAAAAAGGAACATGTAGAAGAGCAAGCGGCGCAATGGTGGGACGGCCAGCACAACGATGAAGAGAATAATGAGCGCAATGATCCCGCCGGGCGAAATCCCCGGCTGGCCGCGCCGCTCGCCCACTGGTTCAATCCGTCGCGGCTGCGATGTAGTGATTTCAACACCCGCATCTTTCGCGATCACATCGACCACTCGTGAAGTCAGCAGGCTGACTGCACCGTCGTAGTTCCCGCGTTTGAGATAGGGCACAGCTTCGCGGCCAAAGCCTCCGACTTTGCCGTCTGGAAGGATGCCCTCCAGACCATAGCCAACATTGATGTAGTAGTGGCGATCCTGCACCGCCAGCAGGATCAGCACACCGCGGTCTTTCCCCTTCTGCCCGATTCCCCACTTCTGATAGAGATCGACCGCATAATCGAAAATTTCAACTCCGTCGGTCGACTTGATCGTCACCACCACGACGGAAGCCTGCGCCTTCTCAAGTACCTGCCGGCACATCTCCTTCAACTGCTCCGCCGTGGACGGACTCAAAACACCGGCAAAGTCGTTGACGCAATCGGTCGGCTTCAAGGATGAAACGGGTTCCGCAGTCGCAGACGCGGCAAGAGCAAGCACGCCCGCAACCACGAGCAACAGAGTCAAAGACCGTCGCATCGCGGAAATTGTATCTGAAAGCCTACTACCAAGTTTGAGTGACGAGTACCGAGTTGCGAGTCCAGAGGGAAACTGGACAGCTGTGCCGGATAGAGTCTCTCAAGTTCGAAGCGGGGTCTGCTCGGTACTCGGTAACAGGTCCTCGGTACTTCTTAAGAACTCCACCACCTGCTGTTCCGCCCAGCGGCCGTCGTAACCGTTCGCCTCCGCGATAAAGGAACAATGCCCCCCGTCCGGAGCCTCGATAAAAGTGAGGTTCGGATTCGCAGCGATCTTGCGCCTGGTTTCCGGAGTGAGGTGAATGAAGGGATCGTTGGCCGCGTGCAGAATCAGCCCCGGGACGGCAATGCGGTCGACCACGTTGGATGCAGCCGCGCGCGCATAGTAATCCACCGCGCCCTCGAAACCGCAGTAGTAGGCAGTCACACGGTCGTCGAACTGGCGCAGAGTCCTGACACCCCGCAAACGTCCTACGTCAAAGTGATCGGGAAACAACTTAACTTTTTTGCGAAACCGGTAGCGCAGCTTCAGCATGAAATATGCTTCGTAGATTCGGTTCGCGGGAAAATGCAAGGCATCCGCAGAAACAGCCAGATCCATCGCCGGGCATACCGCCACCACCGCGCTCAATTCTCGCGGAGCTTCCCGCCCCCACTCCCCGGCCGTCTTCAACACCAGGTTCCCTCCCATAGAGAATCCCGCTAGCGCGAAGCGCGACAGCTTATCCTGCTGAACAAGTCTGTGCGCAATCGCGGCCACATCGCCCGAGAGACTGGAGTTGTACAGCGTGGCCGCAAGATGATCTGTGCCGCCGCAATTCCGCTGGTTGACCCGGATCACGTTCATTCCTGCGGCTAAGCCTTTCTGGGCGATTCCAACCATGTAACCCGAGTCACTCGACCCCTCCAGCCCGTGCACCAGGATCACTGTCAAAGCACTTCGTCGGTCGGCCTGCCAGTGGCAATGACAAAGGACAGATATGCCTGGTGCAACTTCGACGAAACGTTCCTCCGGGGCTGGCAGCGTCATCTTTCGCGCCAGAAAGAATCCAGCCAGGGTCTGCAGATGGCCTCCGCGCAGAAAACGGCGGGGCTTGAAAGGCGGGGGCTGGAACACCGTTTGCATCATGGTCACAGTCTGATTTTAAATAGAGAAGCGGTTTCGTGCCGCGGGTAGCACAGGAGTGAACCATGCCCATCTTCGAGTACATCTGTCGGGACTGCAATCATGAGTTTGAGGCCTTGGTGTATGGCAGTCAGAAAGCTGATTGCCCCAAGTGCCACAGCAAGAAACTCGCTCCTCAGCTCTCTACGTTTGCCGTCGCCGCCAAGGGCGGTTCAAGCGCATCACCTGCTGCTGGCGCGTGCGGTTCGTGCGGAGATCCTCGTGGACCGGGCGCCTGCTCCATGCGCGATCTGGACTGACAAGCCTCAGCGCGCTGGGAAAGTCGCAGCGACATCAAAGTCCCGGATGGACCGGCCCGCCTAAACCCTGCCTTTTCAAAGCCCATCCCCGTGACTTTCGAATCCCCCAACCAGTAACCGCTGTTACTTTGCACGTCCGCGAGAACTGGGTACCCTCGTTCAACGTCTGGGCGATTCGAGGGCTCATGGACCGTAGGCGGGAATCACGGGTCGACACAGCGCTCCCCGTACGTATCTGGGGCGTGGACACTTACTGCCGGCCATTCATGCAACTGGCCAGCGTGCGCAACATCAGCAACCTTGGCGCCGTCCTGCAGAACGTGCGTTCTCAAATCAAGCCGGGCGAAATTCTTGACGTTCAATACGACGGCCAGAAAGCACAATTCCGCGTAGTGTGGACCGGCAAGGCCGGCACCATGGAAGCAGGCGAGGTGGGCCTGCAGCGCCTGCCGGATGAACCATATATCTGGGATGTCGACCCACTCCGTTGCGCTCAGACGCTAGCCGAGGGCTAGATTCGCTCTGCGTCGAAACGCCGTCCCGCGGCTCTTCGGACGGGCACCACAAACAAAAGCGGAGCAGCGTTTCGCCACTCCGCCTAAGACCTAACGCCTGAGACCTAAGACCGGGTTCTAAGTTCCTTCCGACCAACCCGCCAAATACTCTTCCTGCTCCGGCGTCAACCGATCGATCTTGATCCCCATGGACTCGAGTTTCAACTTGGCCACCCGTTTGTCGAGGTCTACAGGAACCGTGTAGACCGTCTTTTCGAGCTGGGCATGGTTTTTCACCATGTAGTCGACCGAAAGCGCTTGGTCCGCAAAGCTCATGTCCATGACGGACGGAGGATGCCCTTCCGCAGACGCAAGGTTGATGAGTCGACCTTCGCCCAGCAGGTTGATCTTTCGGCCGTCCTTCATCGAGTACTCCTCGACGAAATTGCGGGTGGTGCGCTTGGAGGAAGCCATCTTCTCAAGCGTGGGAATGTCGATTTCGACGTTGAAGTGGCCCGAGTTCGAAATGATCGCGCCGTTCTTCATCACGTCGAAGTGCTCTTTCGTCAGGACATTCTTGTTGCCGGTCACAGTGCAGAACACGTCCCCAATCTTCGCCGCCTCAGGCATTGACATCACTCGGAAGCCGTCCATCACGGCCTCGAGCGCCTTGGTCGGATCAACTTCGGTGATGATCACTTCCGCGCCGTTGCCGCGTGCCCGACTGGCCAGTCCGCGTCCGCACCAGCCATACCCGGCGATCACGAACTTCGATCCGGCCAGCAGGAAATTCGTAGCGCGGATAATCCCGTCAATCGTGGATTGTCCAGTCCCGTACCGGTTATCGAATAGATGTTTCGTGTCCGCATCGTTTACAGCAACAATCGGGTAACGGAGCACGCCCTCTTTCGCCATGGCGCGCAGCCGAATCACACCGGTGGTTGTTTCTTCGGTGCCGCCGATCACACCGTCAAGCACGTCCGTGCGCTTGGTGTGCAGTACGCTGACCAGATCCGCCCCATCGTCCATTGTGATATGCGGCCGATGATCGATCGCCGAAATGATGTGCTGGTAGTAAGTATCGTTGTCCTCGCCCTTGATGGCGAAGACTGGAATGTTGTAATCGCGAACCAGACTGGCGGCCACATCGTCCTGTGTGGACAGCGGGTTGGACGCACAGAGAATCATCTCCGCGCCCCCGTCCCGCAGACAAATGGCTAGATTTGCCGTCTCAGCCGTGACGTGCAGGCAGGCAGAGATGCGTACACCCTTCAGGGGCTGGTTCTTGATGAATTCCTTGCGAATGATCTGCAGCACATTCATCGACTGGTTGGCCCATTCAATGCGCTTCTTTCCCAGGTCGGCCAGATCGAGATTCTTAACGTCGCAGTGCACTTGCGTCGGTGTCGTCGACATACCTCTCCTATTGCTTGCGGCCAGATTTAGATTGCCAGTTCAAGTGTGAAAACAGAATACACGAGCTTCAGGGGAATACTCGTGCCACAAACATTCATCCGGCGAGAACCTGATTGGGGGCATTTCGGTCCGCCCCGCCTCGCTGGCCTCTCGCCGGTAATTCGTTAGCGTCTTGCCGACTGCAACGCAGGCTCGCGCAGGCCGGCTTCCGTGGCCAGTTTGGCTGCCTTATCGGTGGCTTCCCACGTAAAGTCCCGATCGTTACGTCCAAAATGCCCGTAAGCCGCAGTCTTCCGATAGATCGGCCGCCGCAGATTCAGCGATTCGATAATCGCTTTGGGCGTCAGCTGAAAGTTGGCTCGCACCAGGTCCGGGATAATGGCCTGATCAACTTTGGCCGTGCCAAAGGTCTCGACCAGCACGCTGACGGGCTCTGCTACACCGATCGCGTAAGCCAGTTGCACTTCGCACTTATCGGCCAATCCCGCCGCCACAATATTCTTGGCAATGTGGCGCGCCATGTAAGCTGCGGAACGATCAACCTTGGTCGGATCTTTCCCGCTGAAGGCACCACCGCCGTGGCGGCCCATTCCGCCGTAGGTATCGACAATGATCTTGCGGCCGGTGAGGCCGGTATCACCCATCGGTCCGCCAATGACGAAGCGTCCCGTGGGATTGATGTGGTACTTGGTGTCCTCATCCAGAAGCGTGCTGGGAATCACCGCCTGGATGACATGCCTCAGGATTTCCGAGCGCAACTGGTCGTTCCCAACCAACTCGGAATGCTGCGTCGAAATCACTACAGCATCCACGCGGACCGGCTTCCCGGCGGCATCGTATTCAACAGTGACTTGGGACTTGCCATCGGGCCGAAGGTAAGGACAAAGCCCGTTCTTGCGAACTTCGGTAAGGCGGTGGGTTAGTTTGTGGGCTAGCGAAATCGGGGTGGGCATCAACTCGGGGTTTTCATTCACGGCGAAGCCGAACATCATGCCCTGGTCCCCGGCCCCGCCGGTATCCACACCCATAGCGATATCGCCGGACTGCTTGTTGATGCTCGAAATCACGGCGCACGTGTTGCAGTCAAAACCGTACAGAGCGTTATCGTAGCCGATCGACTGGATCACCCCACGCACCAGTGTCTGGAAGTCAACGTAAGCCTTGGTGGTGATTTCTCCGGCGATCACTACCAACCCAGTGGCGGTAAGAGTCTCGCAAGCGACGCGGCTAATCGGGTCCTCCGCTAGGCAGGCGTCGAGAATGGCATCGGAAATCTGGTCGGCAATCTTATCCGGGTGGCCCTCGGTCACCGATTCCGAAGTAAACAAGTAACGATTTTTGGATGGCAAATGCGTCTCCTTAGCAGCAGCTATCAGAACATTCCATAGGCGGGAAAATCAGAGCACTACGGCCGTCTTTTCGCGCACTTCGTGCTTATGTAGAGGTCCCTAAAAAGCTAACAGAGAAATGCGGAACCGCGCAACGACTTTGGGCCCAGATGCTCCGTTCATGGGCTGGGTGTCAAACCTGCCATCCGGACGGCATTTAGAACGGGTTAAATGGCTTCGGATCTCCAATACAAACACCGTAGCTACTGCGGTATGGCGGCAGACCTAGGCGGCAGCACCTGCAACCCGTCCGCGCGAAACGTGAGCGTCTTTACCCTTCCATACTCGCCCTGAGCCGGCAGTTTCTTTCCGTTGAAAAAGAAGTCCAGAGCGCCAACATTCCCAACCTTCACCACGACTTCATTCCTGGCCACGATCAGTTTTTGGGTCGGCGCGACCAGGATAGCCTCGTAGGGCGTATTCCCGTCCACAATGATCGAGACCCAGCATTCATCTGGTTCGTCGTTTTCTCTTAGCAACACCGCAAACGTTCCCGGCGTACCCATGGAGGCGGTTGTCAAAGTCGCGGCTTGTTGTACGGCCCGGGCGGCCGACGGGAACTTCGATCCGGGCGGCTGCATCGGCGCTATCGGATGGCTGGATGTCGTCGCGGGAGGGTTTGAAGCGGTCGGGATCCCTCCCGGCACACGTGCACCTTCCAACTGTGGTTGCGATAGAGGCCGACTCTGATTCAACAGCTGCTCACGGTGGTAGTAGCTCCAGCTGGCAAACGCAAGTGCAATCAGCAAAAGAGCAATTGCCAGCAGACCCCATGGAACTGCCGCTGCCGGTTCGTGTTCCCGGTCTTCGTGCACCACGTGAATGCGCGAAGTGGGCACAGGCTCTAGTAAGCGCTCGGATGGCACGGCACCTTGCGGATCGGGCATCACCTTGAGTTCAACAGCGCCCACTGCGGTCATGTAGTCCGCAATAGCCTGGTCCTCGTCGATGCCCACATGCCGCGCATACGCGCGCACGAAACCTTTATTGAAAATGCCGCCCGGAAGCTGGTCGAACTTCTCTTCTTCCAGGGCGCGGAGCAGGCGGGTCCCGATCTTCGTGGTCAAAGCGATGTCATCGAGCGTAATACCCCTCTGTTCCCGCTCTTTCTTTAAACGATCGCCAAACGATGTCATTGGACGCCGCTCCCAGTCCACACATCGGCCTACTGCCGCATACTAATCATATGTTAGGCGCGCGGGAAGGGGGTTGTCAGTAACGCTGGTGGGAACCAGCCCCCCGCCTCCGGATCGGTCCCTTTGCGGTCCAGGCCGCCTAAAGGCCTTGCGAACCGTGGCTTTGCGGGTACTTAGTTACTTTAGATCGTTGCCCCCCTTTCTGAGCGACGCATATAATTTGAGGACTTTCTCCCGCACAACGAGGGAATCTGTGCATGGCTGAGGCCACCGGCGCCGACCGCAAACGGCAGAGTCAAGAACTCAATATTTTCCACGATGTGGCCAAGGCCCTGACGTCGTCGCTGGACCTCGATTCCATTCTGCAAACCATCATGGAAAAAATGGCGGAATACTTCCGTCCCGACACCTGGTCCCTGCTCATGGTGGACGAGGAGCACAACGAGCTCTATTTCGCCATCGCCGTCGGAGACGCGGCCGAGGCCCTGAAAGACGTTCGCTTGAAAGTCGGTGAAGGCATTGCCGGGTGGGTTGCCAAGAACGGTGAACAGTTGATCGTCCCCGATGTCTACACCGACCCTCGCTTTGCCAAGCGCATCGACGAGGTCACCCAGTGGGAGACCCGCTCCATCATCTGCGTGCCCCTGAACTCCAAGCACCGTGTGCTGGGTGTCATTCAGCTGGTGAACGTGGACATGAAGGGCTTCGGCGAACAGGAAATCTTCTTCCTGCAGGCCCTATGCGATTACGCGGCAATCGCCATCGAGAATTCCCGGGCCGTCGAGAAAATTCAGGAACTCACCATTACCGACGACTGCACCGGGCTCTACAACGCGCGTCATCTTTATAAGACGCTCGAAACCGAGGTCTACCGCTCGTCGCGTTTCGGTTATGAGTTCAGCGTTCTGTTCATCGACCTCGACCACTTCAAGCAGGTCAACGACACCCACGGCCACCTGATCGGCAGCAAACTGCTGGCGGAAATCGGGTACCTCGTCAAGGCACAGCTCCGACTGATCGACTATGCCTTCCGTTACGGTGGCGACGAGTTCGTAGTTCTGCTACCGCAGACCGGCAAAGATCAGGCGCTACACGTGGCCAAGCGTCTCCGCGACGCTATGCGAGCCAGCATGTTCTGCAAAGAAGAAGGTTTGAACCTGAACGTGCGCGCCTCAATCGGCTTGGCGACCTACCCGCACGACGCCAAGACTCCCCACGACGTCATCCGCCAGGCAGATGAAATGATGTATCTGGTGAAGAACACAACGCGCGACAACATCGGAATCGCGCAACGCGGAGTGATGAAATAAAAGCAGCCTAGCCGTTACTCTGATCGCTACTAGTTCTTGGCTCTTCCCCTCCACCCTGTCATCCTGAGCGAAGTGAGGCCTTAGCTGATCGCAGTCGAAGAACCCCGCACTCTTTGATATCGCAACGACGACTTCCGATCTTTCCATCCGACCCAGGCCGTCCACTTCTTCGCACGACGGCTTATATCAACACCAATCACTTCTGCTTCTCCCTCTGCTGCAACTCAATCGGCTTCTCCAGTTTGGGCGAAACGGCAGGATCGGACCTGAACGCAATGCTATTTGCCGGGGCATTCGGATTCACACCAAAATCCCACACGTAAAGATTCATCCCCTCTTTACCCAGCATCTCCACCACCGCATACTCGCCATTCGGCAAGCTCTCCGTAGGCGTCAGCTTCACCCAGCCTCCTGACATGGGCTGTGTCGTGGCAGGAACAAACTTCGCGTCCTGACTGATCTTTCCGTACACGGCAATCTTGATGTCGCCAACCACGCGCTTGTCTCCCTTGCCCTCGAGCCGAACAATGCGGAATCGCTCCGTGGGAGGCACGGGCTGATCATTCGAAGAAGGTGGCGTCTCCGTCTCTTGCCCGCGATCAATATTGATGTAGAGCGAGGGCACGGTGACGTGCGATTGCACCGGCGCATGCTTCCCTGGAATCTCCACCGTCTGCCGTGCACTGGCGATCGGATTGATCGCCGCCCGCAGCACATTCCCCTTCATGTTCTTATTGACCGCGCCGCCACGCTGGTCGATGGGAGATAATTCGGGACGGTTGTCGTAGGTATCAAGTAGAAAAACACCGCCCTCCTCAGGCAGTTGCAATCCCGGCGCGACGTGGGGCGAGCGTGCCTCCTCGGCCAGGCGGTCCGCTTCCAGTTCCTTGTCGAGTTCGACGGCCTCAGGAGTGGACGCCCCCGCCGCCCGATCCTTTTCATATTTCTCGGTCGCGGCCCAGTCGACCATCGACTTAGGCAATTCCTCCCACTCGCCGCGCTCGGCGCTCAGGTAGCGAACCCGTTCCCCCTTTACCTCGTATTTCGTAACCGACTGGTAAGACCCATCCTTCAGGATGAGCCGCTTGGAGAGTCCTTGGGAGTGAAGTGTTCGGAAAGGAAGCAACAACAGAACCGCGCAAACCGCCAGCCAAAAGGTCCGGGAGAGAAAAAGACGCCCCATACGCCCAACCCATTCACTCGGATGCAGCCCCATGGTCCTCAGATGCCTAACCCCGGGCAAGCCTACCCTGCCAGCTTCCAGAATTCTCCCACAAGTCCAACCTGCCGGAACACCGATTCCGCCTTCTCAGCGCTCATCGGGCTCCACTGCGGACTAAGCCGATCGCCATACCACAATTGAGCCAGCCTCCACCCTTGCGCCAGTGACAACGTTCCACCTCGAGGCCGGCTCCATTGCTCGCACCATCGATCCACATGCTGTTCCGACCGGAACAGGAGCATCGTCCTTCACGTAAAGACAACGTCTTTGTACCATTCTCTGGCCGGCACGGCGAAGTGGATGAGCCCTTTGCCCGACACCAGACGGCCACCTTTCACCTCCACCGGCATCTGGTAGTTGCAACACCCGCAAGAAGCCTCGATTCGCGCATCTTTCGCCAGCATGGCTGGAATACCCAGGGCATCCCAGATGCAATTGCCAAACCACGAGTGCTTGCCAACCTTTACAGGAAATGAAGTTGGGATACAGGAAAATGGAGCAGCACGCCAAAGCTCCCCGTTCTCCTGCAACATGAATGCATGGCTCTCGCTCAGCCGGGAGAGGCTTCCACGAATCAGCTTAGTCGAGCAAGCGAGACCTTTCGCTATGTCCGCCACCGTCGGCGATTTCCCGCGCCGAATGATATGGCGATACACGAACAGCCGCACCCGGTCGTCCAGGTCGCCGTCACGGAGTTTGCGGTCGATGCTCATGGTCCGTACTTTGGAGAGACTGCGAACCATACCTTCAAGCTGTCATCCCGAGGGAAGTCGAGGGACCCTGCGTTTGCAACGGTCGCCACAAACCCATCGCACACTCTCACTACGATCTACCCCGTATTATGCAATCCCGCCGCGATCCCGTTCATGGTCGCCCCAATCGCATAATCCAGAAAACTGTCAGACGTCCCCGCACGTTTCCTCCGCAGCAGGTCCACCTGGATCAAGCTCATCGGATCCACATAAGGATTACGCAAGCGGATCGACCGAAACAATACAGCATTGTTCTCCAGCAATTCGCTCTGCCCCGTCAGAGCCAGTATCTGCGTTCGAGTACGCATGAACTCCTCGTGCAGTATGTCAAAGACGCGATCGCGCAGACTCTGGTCAGCCACGAGCCCTGCGTACAACCGAGCTATCGTCATGTCAGCCTTGGCCATAGCAATCTCCACACTGCGCACCAGTCCGGAGAAAAGTGGGAAACCCTGCATCATCTCCTTCAGCAATGGTTCGCATTCCGCGCCACGCCCGGCAAACCGTTCCAGAGCGCGCCCTACCCCAAACCAGGCGGGCACCGCGTGTCGGCTTTGCATCCACCCGAAGACCCAAGGAATTGCCCGCAGATCCTCCAAACTGCGATTTTCGGCGCGCCGCGCCGGACGCGAACCGATGCGCGCGTTCTCGAGTTCATTCACGGGCGTGGCCTGCTCGAAGTACTCCAACACTTCTGGATTCTCCGCAATGTGCTTTCGATAGAACGCAAACGCGTCCTGGGACATCGTCTCCATTGCCTCGTCCCAGCGCTGCGCCACTCCCGCGGGCGGCCGCGTCGGACTCACCAGCGCCTCCAGGCAAGCCGCAATCATGATCTCCAGGTTCCACTCCGCGAGCACAGGATCGGAATATTTCCAGGTGAGGACCTCCCCCTGCTCGGTAATACGAATCTCCCCGGAGAAGTCTCCTGCAGGCTGTGCCAGGATGGCCGCATGGGTGGGCCCTCCACCCCGTCCCACGGTCCCGCCGCGTCCATGGAAGAGCCTGAGATGCACACCACATTCGCGCGCTGCTTGATGCAGGTCCCGCTGCGCCTTGTGCAACTCCCAGGTGCTGGTTAGCATGCCGCCGTCTTTATTGGAGTCTGAGTAGCCCAGCATGACTTCCTGTTTCCGTCCCCATGAATCGAGCAACGGCCGATATTCCGCGGACTCCCATACACTCCGCATCACTGTGCTCGCGCCGCGCAATGCCTCAATCGACTCGAACAACGCTACCGGCATCAATCCAGGATCGTCGCCCGTTCCCTCGACCGATACGCCACAGACCGACGCCAGTCGGACGACCGCAAGAATGTCCTCCTCCGACTGCGTGTTACTGACAATGAAATTTCGGATCGCCTGCGGCGCATGATTTTTCTTGAGTTCCGCGATGGCGCGAAAGGTCTCCACCAATTCCGCAGTTTGCGAAGGGAGTGTCGCTGACCCGCCCGCCACCACGCCCGAGGCCATGTCCGACAAACCTTGCGTCAACACCCGCGCATGCTGCCGAATATCGAGTCCATGCAGATGAAATCCAAACGTGTGGACCTTGCGAACCAGCGGATCGATAAGGAGCTCGGCTAGCCGATCGCCCCGGTTGGCACACAGGCTTTCCGCCATAATGATCAAGTCGTTTTCAAACTCCTGCGCCGACTCATATGCCAGCTTATGAGCGGACGAATCCCGGCTGTACCGTAACCGCGCCGCCACAAAGTCCAGAAAGTGCCGATAGAGTTCCGCCTCGGTGATGCGCTTCCAGCGTGAGTGCTCTTCACCGAGGCTCGACTCATACTCGCGCACCCGCCGAACCAGCGCCTCCGACGCGCGAATCCGGCGCAATGACATGCTCAGCTGTCCAACCAGCCGAGTAATCTCCCCGACGTAGTGATCGATGATGACGTGCCGCGCCATGCGCAGCGCATCCCGCGTACAGTGCGCCGTGACGAAGGGATTACCATCGCGGTCACCACCGATCCACGAGCCAAATTCGAGAACCTCCGGAATTCGAGCCTTGTCCGCGTGGACCCCGTAAACATCCCGCACCGAGTCTTCCAACTCGTCATAAAGCCGGGGCAGCGTCTCGAACAACACCATCGGGAAATAGTCGAGCCCCATGTGAATCTCATCGCGAACCGTCGGTTTCTTCAGCCGCACCTCGTCGGTCTGCCACAGTGCGGTGATCTCCGCCAGAATCTGGGATTCATACTCGATCGCATCCGCCCGCGCGAGCGGTACCTGGTCCAGCCTTTCCAGCAAACGCGCAATCCGCCGCCGTTTCAGCCGGATGGTGTGACGGGTGATCTCGGTAGGGTGCGCAGTGAAAACCGGCGTGACCTTAACCTTGCGCAGTGCCTCGAGCACCGTGCCAGAAGCCAGCCCAGCCGATCGTAAGCGCGCGAGTGTGCCGCGGAACGACCCCTCGGCGGGCGATCGTCCCGCCTGTAACCGCGCGGCACGCCGCCGTCGCTTCCGGTGATTGGTCTCGGCCAGATTGGTGAGTTCGAAGTAGATCGCGAAGGCCTTGGTGATGCGGTAGGCATCCTCGGCGAGCACACCGCTAATAATTTCCCGCGCCTGTGCCATCAGTCCGTCATCAGAATCGCGCGAAGCCCCGCCGGAGTGATGTTTTGGGGGTGGAGCGACGGGCGTCTCGCTCGTCGGCGCGGCGGAGGCGCGCTCCCGGTGCTGGATGAGCAACCGACGCAACCGTTCCACCACCTCGTAAAAGGCCTCGCCTTCCTGCTCAACCAGCACCTTGCCCAGCAACATCCCGAGCGAGCGCACATCGCGGCGCAAAGGAAGTTCTTTGTCGGGATTGCTGGTATCAGCAGTGAGTTCGGCGAGCCGGGCGGACTGGTCGTCGTCACTCCACAGCGAGGCGTCGGGCATACAGCATTTTATCGGATGAATTCACCGCTCAGCCTCAACTGCCCCAAACTCGCCAGAAATGCCGTGCTCACTGAGCAAAAACACTGGTTACGTCTTGTCCTCTGCGCCGCTCTGTGGCAGACTCCCCTCCCGTGCCGGACTTCCCCGTACCGGCACACCTGATTGGTGCGCCCATGACTCTGCCCCTTCGCCTTGTTGTGCGTTTTACTCTAGGCTTCGTCTTGCTTTTGGCTCCTCTCTGTAGCATCAGCGCAACGCAGTCGACCACCTCGGAGCAGATCCCCGCGCCGACTGCGACGCCACCCAAGTCCGGCACAGACGGATCCGAGCCCCCACCCCAGGGCCAGACGGTCGACCTACTGAGCCAGGCACAGGCGCTTTATCGCAAGGGCGACTTCGATGGCGCACTCCAGAAGTATCAGCAACTCCTCCAGTCGCAACCGAAATCGGCCGAAGCACATGTGGGGCTAGCCCGCGCCTATCTAAAGAAGAAAGATGTGCAGCAAGCTGCTGACACGATCAACAAAGCGCTTCCCATCGCCGACTCTCCGGCTCTCCATGTTGTCTTGGGCGAAGTCTATTTTCGTCAGGGCAAGTTGCATGAAGCCGAGAACGAATGGCTAAATGTAGCGAACTCCGGCAGTCGTGATCCGCGCGTTTACCTGGGACTGGCCAAGGTGCGCTGGGCAAGTTCCATGTACAAGAGCGCCCGGGCACTGATCGACAAGGCGCAAGAGCTAGGCGCGGACGATCCTGAGATCCGCCTGTTGTCGTCGAGAAAACTCAGCCGGCGCGACCGCATAAAACTTCTCGAAGAGTATCTCGCGAGCGAGAACAGTGAGGATGCGGAAACACGCGCCAATATCCAACACTACCTGGAATATCTGAAGGCTCGCGCAAAGCTACAGTATGGCGCATGCCATCTAGCCAGCACGATTACCACTACCGAAACACCCATGATTCGCCTCATGAGAGATCCCAACCATATACGTGGCTACGGACTTGAAGTCGGCGTGAATGGCCGGAAGTCTCAATTGCTCTTGGATACGGGTGCAAGCGGGATCATGATCAACCGCCCACTCGCCGAAAAATCCGGCGTTACGCGACTTTCCGATACAAAACTTGGTGGCATCGGTGATCGCGGCGGCGAAAAAGGATATGTCGGGCTAGCCAAGACGCTGAAGATTGGGGAACTGGAGTTTCGCGATTGCGAAGTACGAGTCCTTGATCGCCACTCTGTCGTGGGCGAAGACGGCCTCATCGGGTCCGACGTTTTCTCGAGTTTCCTTGTGGATCTCGATTTTCCAGTGGAGAGAGTCCGCCTGACTCAACTGCCGAAGCGTCCTACGGACTCCACCTCGACGGTGGCCTTGCAGACCGAGAGTGACGATTCTGTCTTGAAAGGCGAAGAAGAAGACACCTCAGAGAATCCTGACCAGCAAGCCTCCGCGGTTCGCAAGGAGCCTCAAGACCGTTACATTGCTCCCGAAATGCAATCCTTTACCAAGGTTTACCGCTTCGGCCACGATTTGCTGGTTACCACGTATGTCGGCGATGAGAACGCTCCACCTAGGCTCTTCCTTCTTGACACGGGCGGCTTCGACAACGAGATTAACCTCGCCACAGCCAGGGAGATAACCCACGTCCACGACAATCCGCTGATGAAAGTTAAAGGAATTTCGGGGGATGTGAATAATGTCTACCGTGCGGAAAGGGCCATTATCCGATTTGGCCACATTCGGCATTACGACAAGGATTTGGTCACCTTTGACCTTACCCAACCTAGCGACGATGTTGGCACTGAAGTCTCCGGAATACTGGGATTCCAGATGTTGCGTCTTCTGGATATCAAAATTGACTATCGCGACGGGCTCGTTGACTTCAACTACGACCCGAAACGCTTTAACCATTGAAACCCTGCGTTCCGAGGTCGATCCGTTGAAGAGCGAAAATCCTTTCCCTTGATCACACTCTTTCTGGCATAATTGATCGTGCACGCCAGCCTGCACAATTTTCCAATCCAAAATTTAAGCGAGGAAGCGATGTCGGCAAAGTACATCTTTGTGACGGGCGGAGTTGTGTCTTCTTTGGGCAAGGGCCTGGCAGCCGCCTCCATCGGCTGCCTGCTCGAAAGCCGCGGGCTCAAGGTCAACCTCATGAAGTTTGACCCCTACCTGAACGTCGACCCCGGCACCATGTCTCCCTTCCAGCACGGCGAAGTCTTCGTCACCGACGACGGCGCCGAAACCGACCTCGACCTCGGCCACTACGAGCGCTTCACTCACGCCAAGCTTTCCCGCGACAATAACTGGACCACCGGCCGCATCTACGAGCAGATCATCGCCAAGGAGCGCCGCGGCGACTACCTCGGCAAAACCGTCCAGGTCATCCCGCACGTTACCAACGAAATCAAGGCGGCCATGAAGAAAGTCGCGCAGGACGTCGACGTCGCCATCGTCGAAATCGGCGGCACCGTCGGCGACATCGAGTCGCTGCCCTTCATGGAAGCCATCCGCCAGATGCGCCAGGAACTGGGCCGCGAACACACGCTCTTCGTGCACGTCACGCTGGTGCCGTTCATCGCGGCCGCGCAGGAGTTGAAGACCAAGCCGACGCAGCACTCCGTCAAGGAACTGCTCAGCATCGGAATTCAGCCCGACATCCTGCTCTGCCGCACGGACCGTTTCCTCGCCAAAGAAATCAAGTCGAAGATCGCCCTCTTCTGCAACGTGGACGAAGAGGCCGTCATCACCGCGAAGGACGTCGCTCAGCATCTACGAAGTGCCGCTCGTCTTCTCGCGCGAAGGTGTGGACACGCCTCGCCCTGAAGTACCTGCACCTGGAAGCCAAAGACCGCGACCTGTCGCAGTGGGAAGACATCGTCCACCGCGTCTACAACCCGAAGGCCGAGGTCACCATCGGCATCGTCGGCAAGTATGTGGAGTACGAAGATTCCTACAAGTCTTTGAAAGAAGCGCTGGTGCACGGCGCGCTCGCACACAACCTGAAACTGCAGGTGAACTGGGTTGAGGCCGAAGGGCTCGAAGCCGCTGACTCGAACTACGAATCGCAACTCGAAGACTACGACGGCATCCTCGTGCCGGGCGGATTCGGCAAGCGCGGCATCGAAGGAATGCTGGTGGCGATCCGCTACGCGCGCGAAAAGAAGGTCCCGTACTTCGGGATTTGCCTCGGCATGCAGACCGCCTGCGTCGAGTTTGCCCGCAACGTTTGTGGCTTGGAAGATGCCAACTCCAGCGAATTCGATCCCGCCACGCCGCATCGCGTGATCTACAAGCTGCGCGAACTGCGCGGCGTCGAAGAACTCGGCGGCACCATGCGACTTGGCGCGTGGCCCTGCAAGATCGAACCGGGAACGCTAGCCTACAAGGTCTACGGCCAGACCGAAATCAGCGAGCGTCACCGCCACCGCTACGAGTTCAATCGCGAGTACGAAAGCACACTGACGGCGGGCGGGCTTGCGCATCTCCGGATCAACCCCAGACGGCACTTACGTCGAAATGGTCGAAATTCCCGAGCATCCTTATTTCATCGGCTGCCAGTTCCATCCCGAGTTCAAGTCGAAGCCACTCGAGCCGCATCCGCTGTTCAAGGCATTCATCGGGGCAGCCTACGAGCATGGCCTGCAACGTCGCGCAGAAAAACATGCCACTGAAGTTGAGATGTTCCACCGTCCGGAGAAAGTTGGAAAGCGTTAGGACTGACTTCACCACAAAGGACATGAGGGCAACACGAGGAGCTGACTAGTCAATCCCTTCGTGTGACCTTCGTGTCCTTCGTGGTTTAAGATCTCAGGCTGCGATATCCCGACTGCCTCAATTGCGCGATGGCGATCAGCTTCCAACTCGACAACGTCCGCATCGGTTCCGGCACTCTCTTCCTGATCGCCGGCCCTTGCGTCATCGAAAGTGAAGAGCACGCCATTCGCATGGCGGAAATCATCAAGGGCGTCACCCGCTCCCTGAACATCCCTTTCATTTTCAAAGCGTCCTACGACAAGGCCAACCGCACGTCCCTGAAAAGCTTCCGTGGCCCCGGACTCAAGGAAGGCCTGCGCATCCTGCAAAAAGTAAAAGAGGAAGTCCACGTCCCCATCCTCACCGACGTGCACGAAGCCGCCGACGTCCCCACCGTCGCCGAAGTCGCCGACATCCTGCAGATCCCGGCGTTCCTCTGCCGCCAGACCGACCTGATCGTAGCCGCCGCGCTAAGCGAGCGCGTAGTGAACATCAAGAAAGGCCAGTTCGTCTCGCCCTGGGACATGAGGCACGCCGTCGAAAAGTGTCGCGCTTCCGGCAACAAGCGCGTCTTCGTCACCGAGCGCGGCTCGAGCTTCGGCTACAACAATCTGGTGGTCGACATGCGCTCGCTCGCCATCATGCGGAAGTTCGCGCCCGTGGTTTTCGACGCCACTCACTCCGTGCAGCTGCCCTCGGCCTCTCATGGCGACGACAACGGACAAGCCGTAAGCGGTGGGCAGCCGGAGTTCATCCCGTTGCTCGCTCGCGCGGCGGTGGCGGCAGGCGTCGACGGCAGTCTTCATGGAAGTCCACGACAATCCCAAGGAAGCCAAGTCCGACGCGGCGAACGCGCTGGACTCCAGAAAACTGCGCGGCTTATTGAAGGAACTGCTGGCTGTTCAAAAGGGCTTGGCAAAAGCGCACGCGACCCCTTGACTCCTCCACTGGCTTGCGCTGGGACGACTCGTAGACCCAAATCAACCCGCTCAATCACTCCACCTGAATCTGTTAACATCCCATTTTCATCTCACTGCACGAACACTCTGGCATGTCCACCTTCACGACCATCGTCGGCCTCATCATCATCGTTCTCGTTCTGCTCGACGCCTTTGAAACGGTCGTCCTGCCCCGCCGGGTTACGCGACACTTCCGATTGACAGCGTGGTTCTTCCGTCGTGTCTGGAAACCCTGGGTCGTTCTGGCAGCTTCTATCAAGTCGCCCAGTCGCCGGGAATCGTTCCTGGGCTATTTCGGACCGCTGTTTTCAATCCTCCTGCTGGTCGCCTGGGCCGTCAGCCTGATTTTCGCGTTCACCCTCTTGCAGTACGGGACGGGCCAGCACGTTCGCTTGGGATCGGAAACTGTTACCTTCGGCATGTTGCTGTACCACAGTGGCGAGACGTTTTTCACGCTCGGTTACGGCGACATCGTTCCCACCACGCCGATCGCGCGAGCGCTGGCAGTCTCGGAAGCTGGAATGGGCTTCGCCTTCCTGGGGGTGGTAATCGGCTACCTGCCGGTTATCTACTCGTCGTTCAATGCCCGCGAATTGGAAATCTCTCTGCTCGATTCACGCGCGGGTTCGCCCCCTTCGGCCGCCGAATTCATAACGCGCCTGGGCTGCTGCCCCGACCCTGCCGTACTCGATGGCATTTTCCGCGACTGGGAACGCTGGTCCGCGAACCTGCTCTCCAATCAGATCTCGTATCCGGTGCTCTCCTACTTCCGCTCGCAGCACAGCAATCAATCGTGGCTCGGCGCACTCACGGTGATGCTGGATGTCACTTCGCTTGTGATCGGACGGATCGAGGGAATTCACACAGATCAGGCCAAGCTGACCTTCGCGATGGCCCGGCACGCGGCCGTGGATCTCGCCCAGGTGACCAATGCGAAGTACGACCCGCACGCTCCCGATCGCCTGACTGAAGAAGATCAGGAACTGATGGGTAAGGCTTTGGCCGCAGCGGGAGTGCAATTGCGCCAGGACGACGCAAGCGCAGTCAAGCTGGCCCACCTTCGTTCTCTGTACGAACCCTATGTAGAAGCCATGTCCCGGAACCTCCAGATCACGCTCCCTCCATGGATGCATCAAGAAAAGCACAAAGACAACTGGCAGGGCGGTCCCTGGGATCGTGCGATCCAGGCCAAGGGATTGGGCGAAAGAGTGCATGTCGTCGACGAGCATTTCTAACAGGTCGGACTGCCGGACCTCACAATGTCCCACCCCGAAGGGCGATCCAACTTAGCCCAGCGCTTCAGCGCTGGGAAAATCAGCAACAACCGTAAAGCCCCGGAGAGGCGACCCGCCTTTCCCGGTATTCAACGCCCCCGTCTCACTTTTGGTAACATCCTCCTTCCCATGAGTCACATCGGCGAAAACGTAGTGCGCATCGAAGCCGAAGCTCTCCGTGCACTTGCCGACCGCATCGCCGGACCCATGGCCGACGTCGTTCGACCGAGCTGTGGAACTAATGGACGCCTGCCGCGGCCGCGTAGTCGTTACCGGCATGGGTAAGAGCGGCATCATCGCTCGAAAGATCGCTGCCACCCTTAGCTCGATTGGAACCCCGGCGCTCTTCATGCACCCGGTAGACGCTGTACATGGCGACCTGGGAATGGTCGTCCGGGGAGACGTTGTACTTGCTCTTTCAGCCAGCGGCGAGACTGAAGAGATTCTTCGTCTGCTCGCCACCATCAAACGCCTGCAAGTGCCACTCATCAGCATGACGGGAGACCTGATTTGCGGGATGCCCGCGGGCAAGAGTGCCCGCGCCACCCTCTCGACATTAGCCGCTGCCGCTGACATCGCTCTAGACTGCTCCGTCGACAAAGAGGCCTGCTCGCTCGGCCTCGCGCCCACCGCCTCGACCACCACCATGCTCGCTCTCGGCGACGCCTTGGCCGTCGCCCTCTCGCAAAAACGCGGCTTCAAAGAAGAAGACTTCGCCAACCTGCATCCTGGCGGCAAACTAGGCAAGAAACTGGCACGGGTCGAATCGCTGATGCACAGCGGCGACGCCATACCTCGCGTGGCCGCAACGACGAAAATGTCCGATGTTATCTACGAAATGTCACGCAAGAAGCTGGGCATGACTACGGTAGTCGAAGGCGAGAAGCTGCTAGGCGTCATTAGCGACGGTGATCTCCGTCGCCTGCTCGAGCACCGCGGCAAGGATGTACTCGATCTGACCGCCGGAGATTGCATGACCCGCGACCCGAAAACCATCCACCCGCAAGAATTCGCTGCGACCGCGCTAGCCATCATGGAAGAAAAGAAAATCACGTCCCTGGTCGTGGTCGATGGCAACCACAAACTCGAAGGGGTCGTCCACCTGCACGACCTGTGGGGCACAGAGATGCTGTAGCGCCGGGTCCCGCGCTGTCCTAGGGGCATCCTGCCGTCTGTTTAGCCGAGACACCGTCCCCTCGAGGCAGCGCTACAATTAGCTTTGAGGTTTTATCCATGTATCACTACGATCCCACTACTGCGCTGGAAGAACTATCCGAAGAATCACTGCTTCCCAATCCCGTTCGCGTACGCGACATGATTCTGCGTCGCCGCCTGAAGCCAGAGGAATCGCTGGAGTTGAACCGGTTATTCACCGAGTATCAGAAGTTCTTCGGTGAAACGCAGAAGCTCGGCAAACAGATTCTCGGTGAACTGGTCGCGAAGTGAGCGTCCGATTCAACGGCTGTGAGGCTGTTGGGTATCGTCGCTTACCGGAGCCGTATTTTTCTTCTAACTGTTGTTGGCGTAGTTCTTCACAAAGTCTGTCCACCTAGCCACACATGGGACCTCGCTCTCCCGTAAGCGGCTGCTACAATAACCAATTCCTGACTCAACGGAATCCTTAATTATGCATCGTTGGTCCGAACTCTTCATTCCCACTCTGCGCGAAGCCCCGGCCGACGCCGAGGTCGCCAGCCACAAATTCCTGGTCCGCGCCGGCTACGTCCGCCAACTCGCCGCCGGAATTTACTCTTACCTCTTCCTCGGGCAGCGCTCGTTCAACAAGATCATGAACATCGTCCGCCAGGAGATGGACACCATCGGCCAGGAATTCTTCCTGCCCGCCATCCACCCGCGCGAACTCTGGGAAGCCAGCGGCCGCTGGGCCCTGATGGGCGACAACATGTTCCGCCTGAAAGACCGCAAGGGCGCCGAACTCGCCCTCGGCATGACGCACGAAGAAGTCATGACCGACATCGCCCGCAAGGAACTGCGCAGCTACAAGCAACTGCCGCAGATCTGGTATCAGATTCAGACCAAGTTCCGCGACGAGCCCCGCCCGAGATCCGGCCTTCTGCGCGTGCGCCAGTTCATCATGAAGGATGCCTACTCCTTCGACATCGACGCCGCCGGACTCGACGTTTCCTACAAGAAGCACTACGACGTCTACTGCCGCATCTTCGATCGCTGCGGCCTGAAGTACATGGTCGTGGAAGCGCACTCGGGAGCGATGGGCGGGATCGCAATCGCACGAGTTCATGGTGCGCACACCCGCCGGCGAAGACCTGATCGTCAGCTGCGAAAAATGCAACTACGCCGCCAACCTGGAGAAGGCCACTTCGAAGCTCGCGCCCGGTCGAAGACCTGAAACCCGAAGGCGACGGCAAGCCGCTCGAAGTCCACACGCCGGGACAGAAGACCATTGAAGACGTGGCCCGTTTCCTGGGCGTCTCTCCGAAAAACAAGATCAAGACTCTCGCCCTCATGGCCGACTGAAGCTGACGCCAAGACCGGCAAGACGAAACCGCGTCCGGTCATTCTCCTGCTGCGTGGCGATCATCAGATGAATGAAGCCAAGCTCTCCTCGGCGGTTGCGGGCAGCGAGACGCGTCCCATGCAGGAAGAAGAGATTCAGGCACTCTTTCACTCTCCCGCGGGATTCCTGGGACCGCTCGGCATCGAGTGGGCCAAGAGCATGAACGACGGCGACAAGCCCATCCTGATCGTGGACGAAGCCCTCAAAGGCCGCCACAATCTGATCGCCGGGCGCGAATAAAGAGGACTATCACGTCAAAAACATCACGCCAGAAGTCACGTTCCATCCGACTGCGTTACGCCGACTTGCGCAGCGTGACCGCTGGAGAAGCCTGTCCTAACTGCGGCGGCCCGTTGCGCATCGATACCGCCGTCGAGATCGGCCACATCTTCAAACTGGGCTACAAGTACTCGGAGTCGATGGGTGCGCGCGTGCTCGACCGCAACGGCAAGGAAGTCATGCCCATCATGGGCTGCTACGGCATCGGTATTGAGCGCATCCTCACCGCGATCGTCGAGCAGAACAATGACGACAACGGCTTCTGGCTACCGCCGCAGGTCGCTCCGTTTGAAATCGTGGTCGTCCCCACGAATGTCGGCGACGACAAGATCCGCACGCACCGCCGACGAGATCGCCCATCGCCTCGAAGCCGCGGGATTCGACGTGTTACTAGACGACAGGGACGAACGGCCAGGGGTCAAGTTCAAGGACGCTGACCTAGTGGGCATACCCTTTCGTGTCACCGTGGGCAAGAAGGTTACCGAAGGTACTGTCGAGGTGGTTCAGCGCTCGACACGGGAAATACGCGATGCTAGCATCAGCGCAATTACCGAATACTTTCGAGAATTTGCTGAGGCCTGCGCACTGAAGCTTCATCTTCGGCCGTCGGCTCCAGATGGAACCTTATGGGCACGATTAAACTGATTCTGGTGTTCGCACTGCTGGTCGGCCTGGTAGTTGTCAGCGCGCAGGTGATCCCGCCTTACTTCTGCGAACTACGAGTTCCAGGACGCCCTGGAAAACGAGGCGCGCCTGGGCACCTATAGCACCAAGGGCGACGATCGTCATTCGGGATTCCGTCTTCAAGAGGGCCCAGGACCTGGAAATTCCCGTCACGAAAGAACAAATCAAGGTACAGCGGATTGGACCTGGCGGGAACGGTGTCATGATCGAGACGGACTACACCGTCCATATCGACTTGCCGGGATATCCCATGGACGTCCATTTCCACCCACAGAGCCAGAACAAAAACGTCTTCTAGGGCTCGCGCGCTGCATCCAACGACCGATCACGTTGTTTGCCAATTTAAACCATGACCCTCGATCAAGATACGATCGCGGGTTTCTCATTGGTATTCCCCGCCTCCCAAAGAGAAGGCGGCAGGTTAGAATAGAGGAACGCTTCCCGAAGTCGCTGGTAAAAGACCACCGTCGGGGCTCTGGCCGGGGAGACAAACGCGCGGGCGCATTGCGCCATCTAAATCAGCAGGTGCTGTTCGCGTCTTAACTTTAGTCGTGTAACTCCGCCCATCGACGTGGCCATCAAACTCAAGATTCCGAAAGCAAGCGGCACAGGAAAGAATGGCAAGCGCGCTTTTCCGCGCGATCCCGTCGTGCGCGCATCGCTCATTGCCTTCTCTACGCTGTCGATGCTCATCGTCGGCGCCTTCTCCTACTTCTATGTGAAGTACGATCGTGCTATTGAGAAGCGCTTCAGCAGCCCGGTCTTCAGCAATTCTGCCCATATCTACGCCCTGCCAAAGACGGTTCGTCCCGGCCAGAAGGCTGAAGTCCATGCAATCGCCGCCGAATTGCGACACGCCGGCTATTCCGAGAAAGATGGCCAGTCTCCCCTGGGCAGCTATCGTCTGCTGCGCGACGGCATCGAGATCACGCCCGGCCCCGAGTCGTATCACAGCCCCGACCCGGCCCGCATCGTCGTGCGCGAGGGCAAAATCGATAGCATCACCAGTCGCGGCAGCGAGCTCTCCGCCTACGAACTCGAACCCCAACTGGTCACCGCGCTCTTTGACGCCGAGCAACGCTCCAAGCGTCAACTGGTGAAATACGACGAAATTCCCAAGATGATGGTCGATGCGGTCGTATCGATCGAAGACCGCCGATTCTTCGAGCACAGTGGCGTCAACTTCATGCGCCTGTTTGAGGCTTTCGTAATCGACGTCACCCGGCAACGCCACGACCAGGGCGGATCCACCATCACCATGCAGCTTTCGCGGGCGTTCTTTCTGACTCCCGAAAAGACCGTCAAACGCAAGCTCTCGGAAATCATGATCGCGCTTGAACTCGAGCAGAAATTCAGCAAGCAGCAGATCTTCGAGTTCTATGCCAACCGTGTTGACCTGGGCCAGCGCGGTTCTTTCACAATCAGTGGCTTCGCTGAGGCTTCGCGCTCTTACTTCAACAAGGACCTGAAAGACATCAGTCTGCCCGAGGCTGCGCTCCTGGCCGGTCTCATCCAGCGGCCGAGTTACCTCTCGCCCTACCGGCATCCGGAACGTGCTCTGGAACGCCGCAACACAGTGCTCGACGCCATGGTTGACAATCACGCCATCACTCGGGCAGATGCGGAGAAGGCCAAGGCCACGCCCTTGAAGCTCGCTCCTCCCAACGTAGAGGCCAGCGACGCTCCCTATTTCATCGACTTGCTGCGCGATACGCTCGTCAGCAAGTTCAACGAGCATGAACTCAACGATCAGTCCTACCGCATCTACACTACGCTCGACCCCGACCTGCAGCGGGCCGCGGCGCAGTCGGTCGAGACCGGCATCAAGCTGGTGGATGACCAGATTACGAAGATGCGAACCCGCAAGGTGAAGATCGGCAAGGGCAAGTTTGAAACCAAGGTGACGTCCGGGCCGCAAGCACAGGTAGCACTGGTGGCGCTCGACCCCAACACCGGCGCAGTCTTGGCACTGGTGGGCGGACGCAACTACGGCCTGAGCCAGTTGAATCACGCCGTCGCGAAGCGTCCGACCGGGTCCATCTTCAAACCATTCGTGTACGCAGCGGCAATGAATACCGCACTCGATGGCACCACGACCGTGATGACGCCCGCGTCCATGGTGGATGATTCCGCATCAACGTTCGCCTACGGCGACCAGATCTACGAGCCGAGAAATTACAAGGAGGAGTACCACGGTCCGGTCACGCTCCGTTACGCGCTGGCCATGTCGCTGAACAATGCCACAGTGAAGCTGGCCGAGCAGGTTGGCTATGAAAAAGTAGCTGACCTGGCCAAGACTGCTGGTATCACCTCGGTGAAGAGCGACTCCGGCCATGGCACTCGGCGCCTATGACGCCACGCCGCTTGAAATGGCTGGTGCTTACACCGCCTTTGCCAATCAAGGCGTACGCACTTCGCCGATCCTGATCACTTCGGTCCGCAACTCCAAAGGCGACATTCTGCAGGACTACGTCCCCGACAAACGCCCCATCATGGACTCCCGGATCGCTTATGTCATGACCGACATGATGGAAGGGGTCGTCAATTTCGGCCTGGGCTATTCCGCGGTGCGCGGCCGTGGCTTCCAGGCTCCCGCCGCTGGAAAAACCGGCAGCTCCCACGACGGATGGTTTGCCGGCTACACCAGCAACATCCTGTGCATCGTCTGGGTCGGCTATGACGATTACAGCGACCTGCACCTGAGCGGAGCCCAAACCGCGGCCCCGATCTGGACCGAATTCATGAAGAAGGCGTTCGCCTTGCCTCAATATTCCGACATGCGCTCTTTCAGTCAGCCCTCCGGAGTAGTCGATGTGCAACTCGACAAGGCCACCAACCGCCTTGCAACTCCATCATGTCCTGAGACTTATACGGCGGCCTTCGTAGCCGGCACCGAACCCCGGGAGACTTGCGATCAGTCCAGCGGCGTAGGTGGCTTCTTCTCCCACCTGCTGGGCTTGGGGGATAAGCCACTGCCTCCACCGCCGTCCGGCGCTCAAGCCGCCCAGGATGGCCAAACCGCTCAGGACGCCGAGAAAAAGAAAAAAGGATTTTTCGGCAAAATTGTGGGTATCTTTAAGGAGGACAAATCGGCTCCCCAGCCGTCCAAACCACCGGACAACGGGGGATCGGAACCCCACTAGCGGGCGACGCGGTCGCGCCCGACGCTCGGGCGAATGGGACGGCAGCCACGTCCGCTGCACCGTTTCAGGAGGTACCTGTCATGCCTCGTGGCTCATCGAGCATCGCCTTCCTGTTGCTGTTGGTTTTCCTCGGCGTTCTAACCGCAACTGGTTTCTCAGCACAAGTTCCACCCAACGCGGACCAGGTTCAGATCAGCCCGCCTCCATTCCGCAGCATAGAGCCCCCGGCTCCGGACGCAACCGCCGACTCCCTGGAGAATCGTGGGGACGGCCTGCGCGCCCAGAAACTCTACCTGGATGCCGTCGATTACTATCGCGCCGCTCTCGCCAAGAAACCGAACTCCGCCGTTCTGTACAACAAAATAGGGATCGCGGAATTGCTGATGCAGCGCTGGTCCGACTCGCGCAAGAGCTTCGAACGCGCGATCAAGGCGGACCGCGACTACGCCGATGCCTACAACAATCTGGGCGTGATCTTCTATATCGGGAAAAAGTATGGCAAAGCCATTGATCGCTACAACAAGGCGATCCACCTGAAAGAGGACGCCGCGTCCTACTACAGCAACCTCGGCGCCGCTTTTTTCTCGAAGAAAGAATTCGAGAAATCGGTCCTCGCGTACTCGCACGCTCTGCAACTCGACCCCGACGTATTTGAAAGAACTTCAAAAGCCGGAGTCGCTGCGCAGATGTCGAAACCCGAAGATCGGGCGCACTACGATTATGTAGTGGCCAAGTTGTACGCCAAGATGGGCGTGACTGATCGTTCACTGGAATATCTGCGTCGCGCCATGGAAGAGGGATACAAGAGTATCGACAACGTCTACAAGGACGACGAATTCGCCGGCCTGCGTAAAGATCCGCGCTTCACCGAATTGATGACCGCGCGGCCTCAGGGAATCACCGACTAGAAATCGTCGCGCTGATGAGGGAATCACCGGCAGGAATTATTGCAAGGCCGTGAACGTCCTACCGGCACGTTGAAATGAAGCCACGCTGCTGCGCGGAAGAAGGACAAGAATTCCCGCATCTGTAACCTCAAAAGTCCGAAGGTAAAGTTTTGTAAAACCTGACACACGAGAGGTTTGGTCGGGTTAGAGTAAGTCAATAACTCCTGAAAACAACAGGGTGAGTAAGGAGAAACGGTAGCCCACCGATTGCCGACCCGAGCACGCCCCAAGCAGGCAATCGGTGGGTTTTTTGTTTGGCTGATGGCTTCTAGCCGTTAGCTTTTGGCCCTCTAAATTGCTACCTCGCCGCAGTGAAATAGGAGTTCCCATCAAAACACACCTTGTCAGAAAAAGGCTGTGACGAAGCTTTTCCTTACGTTTTTCATCGCGACCCAAGAGCTAACAAGCCAACGACTAAGAGCTACGAGCTGACCTTCGCCGGACTCCGTTCGCAGATATACTCGCTCACTACGCGTTTCCACTTGTTTTGCGCTTTGAGAATGTACTCCACGGCGTCGCGCGCCGCGCCGTCTCCACCAGCATGCTCGGTGACCATGTGCGCTTCCGCTTTCACTTCCTTGCGCGCATTCGCGACCGCAATGCCCAATCCGCAATTCCGCATGACAGGCAGATCAATCACATCATCCCCCACGAATGCGGCTTCGGAAGCCGACAACTTCTCTTGCTTAAGAATTTCCCGGAAGCACGTCAGCTTATCCTGAATCCCCTGGTGCACATGTTCGAGTTTTAAATCCCGCGCTCGCAGCGCCACGGTCTCCGAGATACGCTTCGTAATAATCCCAGTCTTGATCCCCGCCAGCCGTGCCAAAGAAAACGCCGTACCATCGTGAGCATGAAAGCCCTTAGCCTCGATCATCGACTGACTCAGCAACCCAAACCCGCCCTCGTCCTCATGCTGCGCCGCATGCGCCTGCGTCTTCTGCTGTGCGCCAGCGGGCGCAGGAAAAATCCAGATCTTGCCGTCAGTGAGGACACCGTCAACATCAAACAGGATCAGCTTGATTTTTTTTGCTCTTATCTTGGACATGGCAGGGCGATTCTAGCATTCATGCGCCGACCCGCCTTTGGCCATGCCGTGGTCTTTGCGCCGTGAACTCCGCGACCTCTGCGGCTCCTCTCCGCGTCCTCTGCGATTTAAGATTCTCTCTTCGCGCCCTTAGCGAGTCCTTTGCGGCCTTCGCGGTCAGAAAGCTTTTTCCGCTTGGAAGACTCGGCGATCCGCAAGGCGAACATTTTACGAAACCCCAAAATCTCGATAAAATGTAAGCAATGTCCCTCCCTGTTCCCAGCTCTCTGTCATGGGCCCATCCGTTGCTGCAGGAGTGGTTTGTCCAGCGCTTCGGAACCCCCACCGAGCCCCAGGAACAGGGCTGGCCGCACATCCTGGCGGGCCGCACCACCCTGATCTCCGCCCCTACGGGGTCCGGCAAGACCTTGGCAGCGTTTCTAGCCTGCATCGACCGCCTTGTGCGTAAAGCGTTAGCCGGAGACCTGCAAGACAAAACCGAAGTTCTGTACGTTTCCCCATTAAAAGCGCTAGGCAACGACATCCAGAAAAACCTCGAAATCCCGTTAGGCGAGATCCTGCAGATGGCCGGAGAGCGCGGGCTGCTGATGCCCGAGATCCGCACGGCGGTCCGCACCGGCGACACGCTTATGCACGAGCGCCGCGCCATGCTGAAGCGGCCGCCACATATCCTGGTCACCACGCCCGAGTCGCTTTACATTCTGCTCACCGCTGAGAAGAGCCGAGCCATCCTGCACGATGTGGAAACCGTGATCGTCGACGAAATCCACGCCGTAGCCGACGACAAGCGTGGCGCGCATCTAGCCATCTCGCTCGAACGTCTGGAAGCACTGAGCGCGACGCCCCCAGTCCGTATCGGCCTCTCCGCCACCCAGAAGCCGATTGAAGCGGTAGCGCACTTCCTGACCGGAAACGACCGCAAAGATCCCGTGATCGTGAACATCGGCCACAAGCGCCATCTGGACCTCGCCGTCGAGGTGCCTCCCAGCCCGCTAGGTCCGGTGGCCTCGAATGAGATGTGGGACGAGATTTACGCCCGCGTCATCGATCTGGTCGAGCAGCACCGCTCTACCCTGGTATTCGTTAACACGCGCCGCATGGCCGAGCGCATCGCGCACCAGTTGGGTGAACGCATCGGCGAGGACAACGTCGCAGCACATCACGGAAGCCTCTCCCGCAAGTTACGACTGGCGGCAGAAAAGAAACTCAAAGAAGGCCAGGTCAAGGTCCTGGTCGCCACCGCTTCGCTCGAACTCGGCATCGACATCGGCACCGTCGACCTGGTAATCCAAATCAATTCCCCGCGTGCGATTGCCGTCGCCCTGCAGCGTGTCGGACGTTCTGGCCACTGGCGCGGTGCAGTCCCCAAAGGTCGCCTCTTCGCCACCACACGCGATGATCTGCTCGAAGCCGCGGCTCTGGTCTATGCCATCCGCCAAGGCGATCTTGACCGCCTTATCATTCCCGAGTCTCCCCTGGATGTCCTCGCCCAGCAAATTGTCGCCGCCTGCGCGGCCGAAGAGTGGGGAGAAGTCGCGCTGTTCGAACTGGTGCGCAGGGCGTATCCCTACCGCAATCTCAAACTCGAAACCTACCATGCCTTGCTCGAAATGCTTTCCGAGGGCATTGCCGCCAAGCGAGGACGCTACGGCGCCTACCTGCATCGCGATCGCGTGAATGGCAAGCTGCGCGCACGCCGCGGCGCGCGGTTAGCCTCCATCACCAGTGGCGGCGCCATCCCCGACACTGCCTTATACACAGTAGTCGCCGAACCCGAAGGCATCGTGGTCGGCACAGTAGACGAAGACTTCGCCGTCGAAAGCAACAAGGGCGACATCATGCTGCTCGGCAACACGTCGTGGATGATCCGCCGCGTCGAAACCAATGCTGGCCGAGTGCTGGTGCAAGATGCCCACGGCGCGCCTCCCAGTGTCCCCTTCTGGCGTGGGGAAGCCCCGGCTCGCACCGAAGAGCTTTCGAATCATGTGGCTGAATTACGCCAGAAAGTCAGCGACCTGTTGGCGGATACGTTCCCCGTCGGCGCCTCGCAGCACAATCCCAAAGTCGCCGCAGCTGTTGCCTGGCTCAAACAAGAATGTGGTCTCGACGATTCCGCCGCCGAGCAGACGGTTGAATACATCCTGCAAGGTCGCGCCGTCCTGGGCGCAGTGCCCACGCAAACCACCGTGATCGCCGAGCGCTTTTTTGACGAAGGCGGAGGCATGCAGCTCGTGATCCACGCCCCTTTCGGCGGGCGCATCAACAAGGCCTGGGGCCTCGCCCTGCGCAAGCGCTTCTGCCGCAGTTTCAACTTCGAACTGCAAGCCGCCGCCACCGATAACGGCCTCAACATCGCGCTCGCCGAACAACACAGCTTTCCGCTGGCCGACGTCTTCCAGTTCCTGCAAGCCGAAACCGTCCAGCCGATTCTCGAGCAAGCCTCTCTGGCCTCGCCCATCTTCGGCACGCGCTTTCGCTGGGACGCCTCGCGTGCCCTTGCCTTACTTCGCTTTCAGAACGGCAAGAAGGTTCCTCCGCAGATCCAGCGCATCCGTTCCGACGATTTGCTGGCCTCCGTCTTTCCCGACGTAGCCGCCTGTCAGGAAAACATCGAAGGCGACATCCAGATTCCCGACCATCCGCTTGGTGCACGAAGTCATGAAAGACGTCCTCACCGAAGCGATGGACATCGATGGCCTGAAACGCCTGCTGACCGGAATCTCCGACGGCAGCATCCGGTGCATCGCGGTTGATACGCCGATTCCCTCGCAGTTTTCGCACGAGATCCTGAACGCAAATCCGTACGCCTATCTCGATGACGCTCCGCTCGAGGAGCGGCGGGCCCGCGCGGTGGAGATGCGCCGTGTTCTGCCGGAGTCCATCCTGGAAGAAGTCGGCAAACTCGACCTCGGAGCGATTGCGCAGGTCCGCGAAGAAGCCTGGCCGGACGTTCGCGACGCGGACGAACTCCACGACGTTCTCCACACGCTCGTAGCCTTGCCGGAAAACTGTCCCGTTCCGTCGAACCCCGAGAATGAAGGCTCGCCTTTGGCAGCGACACTCAGAGCGACCGACCAGTGGAGCGCCTTCTTCGAACAGCTAAAGGCTCAGGGCCGCGCCGGCCTGGCCACGGTTCCGGATGCTCTTGCCGGCGCTGCTGGTGGAGAGGCGGGCGTCCCCGCCCGCCTGGACGGGCGAGACGCCCGTCCCTCCAAGAAATATTGGGTCGCTGCGGAAAAAGTTGCCAGCTTCCGCCTACTATTTCCGAAGTCCGAATTTGAACACACCTTACCGGAAGTTGCCGGACCTGTGCCCACCTGCGACGATGCCCTGCTTGCTCTCGTCACCGGGTGGGTTTCGCACCTGGGACCAACAAGCGCGCCACGGCTGGGCACCCTGCTCGGCCTCCCCTCGACTGAAATTGAAAAGGCTCTCCTCCGGATGGAAGCGAGCGGAGCCATACTGCGAGGAAAGTTCACGGACCCGAAAATCAATGAGACGGAATGGTGTGACCGGCGTCTGCTCGCTCGCATTCACCGCCTCACCGTCGCGACCCTCCGCAAACAGATCGAACCCGTCACCGCCGCGCAGTTCATGCGCTGGCTAATGCGTTGGCAACACATCGCTCCCGGCACGCAGGTAGGAGGCGAGCGCGGCGTGCTGGAAGTTTTGCGACAGATTCAGGGCTTCGAAATCCCTGCCAATGCCTGGGAGAGACAGATCCTCGCGCGCCGAGTCGTTGACTACGATCCCAAATGGCTCGACCAACTCTGCCTCACAGGCGCGGTCGGTTGGGGACGCCTCTCCCCCCATCCCGCTACACTGGAAGACTCCGCCGAAGGCAAGCGTCGTGTGATCCCCACCAGCGTCGCGCCTATCACTTTCTTCATCCGCGAAGAAGCCGACTGGATGAACCCAAAACATCCTGGCGCAGATCAGCCCGAGGCTCGCGGCCTGAGCCACGGCGCGAAACAGGTCCTTGAGTTCCTCCGCCAACGGGGCGCATCGTTCTTCGCCGACATCGTCCGCGGGACTGACAAACTGAAAGCTGAAATTGAAACCGCCCTCTGGGAATTGGTGGCAGGCGGGCTGGTCACCGCCGACGGCTTCGACAATCTGCGTTCGCTCATCGATCCCAAGCGCCGCTCCGGTCAAGGCAGCGGGCGCACCTCCCGTCCGCGACACAGTTCCGGCCGATGGGCGCTTCTGTACGCTGATCAGGCTGTCGAGCGCAACCGCGCCGTCGAAGCCACCTGCTGGATGCTCTTGAAGCGGTACGGCATCGTTTTCCGCGATGTCCTCGCCCGAGAAACCAACCTGCCCACTTGGCGCGAACTCCTCATCGCATTTCGCCGGCTGGAAGATCGTGGAGAAATCCGCGGGGGCCGCTTTGTCGACGGCTTTCTCGGTGAGCAATTCGCTCTGCCGGTAGCCGTCGAGTCGGTGCGTGCGATGCGCAAGCTGCCGCCCTCCGGAGAGACCATCACAATCTCTGCCGCCGATCCACTGAATTTGGTTGGAATTCTCGTACCCGGCGAACGAGTGCCCGCCATCTCCGGCAAGACGGTCGAATTCCGCGATGGAGTTGCTATCTTCGCAAAACCCGCCCGCAGCGTCCCCCAACATCGCAGCCGCCGGATAGCTTCCTCAACCATCTTCCCAAAAAGAAATCGGGGATCCGATGAGGGGGTCCCTCGGTGTCCCCGACTTCCAACACTGCCCAGCGAAACTGTTAAGCGCTTCCCCCGTCGCTTTTGCCAGGCCAGTCGTCAGCGATAATTACTGCAATCGAATCGCCAAGCCCCTGCAAATTCCTTCCAGTTCGACAGACACTATGTAAGTGATTGATAAGCAGCCATTAAATTTATTTCCAAAGGGGTGAAGCGCTTTCCATCGTTTCTTCACTTATAGTGAAAGGCCTATCTGATCGGATAGTCCTCTATCCAGACGGATAGCTCGGGTCTGTTAGCTGGACAAACCGATGCAACAGGCTGACGAGCGAGCACGGTGTGTGGACTTGGGAGACGCTGTGAATCCCCGACTAGTAGCAATCTCCGGCCCCCTGAAGGACTCGGTTTTCGCACTACCCATTGAGGACTTGTCGCTGGGACGCGACGCGACCAACGGCCTGCCCATCACGGATCCCTCGGTCTCTCGCCGACACTGCATCCTGCGCCGCGAAGGCGACGGCTTCAAGATTCTGGATCTCGACAGCCGAAACGGTACATTCGTAAATGGCCAGGCAGTGAAAGAGGGCCGGTTACGCCACCATGACGAGATCTCCGTGGGCGACTCGATCTTTTTGTTCCTCATTGAAGAGAATACCGACAAACTCGCCGCCCCCAGCCGCCCGGTCGAGTTCGAGGATGAAAAGCCTACCCATGCCACCGCGGAAATCCGTCCGCAGGATGTCCTCTATCTTCAGCCCGACAAGATCCTCAGCGAACTGCCTGCCACGTCCCGTCTCGCCCGCAACCTGAACGCTCTTCTGAAGATCAGCCGCGCCGTGCATTCCATCCGCGATCTCGACGAATTACAAGCCCATCTCCTCGACCTGATTTTTGAAGTCGCCCCCGCCGAACGCGGCGCCATTCTTCTCGACGGCACCAACGGCCGCGAGTTCAACTCGGTCTTCGGCCGCAATCGGGAAGCGACGAACGAGCACTCGGTGTGCGTAAGCCGCACCATCGCGCACCGCGTTCTGGCGGAGGGGGTCGCTATCCTCGGCTCCGACGTTCCGGGCAGCGAGCGCTTGGGCAAAGTGGAGAGCCTGGTCGCCTCTCAAGTGCATTCCCTGCTGTGCGTTCCGCTCTCCCTTTTCAATCGGACTATTGGTTGTATCTATCTCGACACCGTCAACATTGCCGACCGCTTCAACGAGGATCATATGGAATTGGTAACCGCTGTCGCTGGCATCTCAGCCGTGGCCCTGGAAAATGCGCGCCGCCTGCAGTGGCTCGAGCAGGAAAATCAGCGCTTGATGAAGGAAATCACGCTCGACCGCAGCCTGGTCGGCGAAAGCCCGCGCATGAAGGAAGTTTTCCAGTTCCTCGCGCGCGTTGCACCCACCGAAGCAACCATCCTCATCGGCGGCGAGAGCGGCACCGGGAAGGAGCTCGCAGCCCGCGCCGCACACCGCAAGAGTCCGCGAGCGAATAAGCCTTTCGTGGCCATCAATTGCGCCGCGATCCCCGAGACCCTGCTCGAAAGCGAGTTGTTCGGCTACGAGAAGGGCGCTTTCACCGGAGCCAACGCTCAGAAGAAGGGACGACTCGAGATGGCCGATGGCGGCGTGGTGTTTCTCGACGAGATCGGCGAGTTGGCACCCTCCCTGCAGGTCAAACTCCTGCGCGTTCTGCAGGAACGCGAGTTCGAACGTGTGGGCGGCACCCGTCCCATTCGCGTGGACATTCGCCTGATCGCCGCCACCAACCGCAATCTCGAAGAAGCCGTTCGCAGCAACCAGTTCCGCCAGGATCTCTATTTCCGCTTGAACGTAGTCAGCCTGACCATGCCGCCATTGCGCGAACACAAGGACGACATTCCACTGCTGGTCAGCTTCTTCGTCGAGAAGAATTGGAAAAAGTGTAGCGCCCGGCAGAAACCTCTATCTAAAGAAGCTTTGGATTGCCTGATGAACTACGACTGGCCCGGCAATGTGCGGGAATTGGAGAACGTCGTTGAGCGCGCTCTGGTGCTGGGCACATCCGATGACATTTTGGTGGAGGACCTCCCGGAGTCGTTGCTCGAGCGCGCGCCTGCTCCCGGCATGAACGAGGCGAAGTATCACTGCTTCGGTCAAGGAATTAAAGAAGCGTCTGATTCAGAGCGCCCTGGAGGAGGCCCATGGAAACTACACCGAGGCTGCGCGCTTGCTCGGTGTCCATCCTAACTACTTGCATCGGCTTATCCGAAACCTTGACTTGAAGGACTCGGTGAAAGCAGCAACTCCCGCCGCCCGCGGCATATCTCCCAGGTATCAGGCGCCCCGCCCTTGACTATTGCGCCGGTGCCAAATTCTCGGCCTGCGACTCGGGCAGGCGCAGGCTAAGCAGCGCAGCAGGATTCAAGTACACCCCCTGCCAGCGCACGGCAATATGCAGATGCGGCCCCGTCGCGCGCCCCGTGGCTCCGCTCAAGCCGAGTAACTGCCCCCGCGCGACGCGCTCCCCTTCCTTCACCTTGATCTCGGAAAGATGCAGGTAAAGACTCAACAACCCCTGCCCGTGATCCAGCACCACACAGTTTCCCTCGAAATAAAGCGGCTGTGCCAGAATCACGGTACCGCTATTCACAGCCGCCACCGGTGTGCCGGGCCCTACGCGATAGTCGAGGCCTTGGTGCACACTCTTGGTGGCTCCGTTGAAGACGCGCTTGGTGCCGAAGACATCAGAGGTCTCCGCATCAACCGGTGCAGTAAACCTGCCGGACCACTCTCGTTCCGGTGTCGTCACGCTGAATGTCTTGTGTTTGAGCTCCTGGTCTTCCTTGATTACCTGCAATTGTCCTGGACTCGGTTCAGTAAATTGCTTGGAGACCGTTAATTGAATGACTGGATATTTTGCGTGTCCAACGATGAAGTTCTTCCGAAAACTGCTCTGCCTTCCTCCCACGGTGACGGCTTCCAAAGTAAGCGGATAGCTCCCCGGCTTGGTTTCAAGGCTCGTGCCCGCCAGCGCGGACCAAGTCCCCTCACTGCCCTGATCGAAAATGATTTCGTGCCCGAGCCAGATTCCCTTCAGCGACTGCAAGCGCTCTGGCGGCGTGACTTCTAGGAAAATCGGAGTCCCATTCTGCAACTTCGACGGATTTGCGCGGACGATCCACGTGGAAGACAACTTCGTATCCCTGCGCGGAGCGGCCCTCGCGTCGGTGGGGCCTGCTACTACCAATATCGTCAGTAGTAAATACGTAGCTGTATGGAAGGTTCGGCGAACTCTTTGAAGCTCCATGGTGATCAACAAAAGCCTAACACCCTCGTGGCAATACCAGCCTATAATCCGCTGTCTTCTGCCGGACTTATGAACCATCTGCGTGACCAAAAGCTCCCTGGCGGCGAACTTTGCAGGGCCCTTACCTTGGTCTTGTTATTTTGGACACTGCCTTCCCGCGCTGGCGACGATCATCTGCCACTCACAACCCGCGCCGACCGCGTCGTGGTCTTGAAGGACGCGCACACGCTAACTGGCGCGCCGTTGCAGATGGCACCCCCATCGAAATTCGACCCTGACGTCCACAATCGAGATGCGCTCGACTTTACTTCCCTCTGTCTATGACATAGATTAAGGGCATTCTCCGACCCGCGTAGCCCCAATGAGCATTTTCTCGTCGTCCGCCACAGATCGACAGGCACCACCTTCGCTTTCGGCAAGGAACATGGCCGACATTCTGCTGTCCAGCAACTTCCTGGAAGCCGTTCCCGACGCCATCGTGGCTGTCGAACGCGACGGTACCATTGTTCAGATCAATTCGCAGACTGAGGAACTCTTCGGCTACCAGCGCGAGCAACTCCTCGGACAGAAGATTGAGGTCCTGGTTCCAGAGCGCTATCGCCCCGGACACCACACGCATCGCGAGGGCTTCGCGCAGGCGCCCAAGATTCGCCGGATGGGCGCGGGCCTCGACCTGTACGGCCGGCGAGCCGATGGCTCTGAGTTCCCCGTGGAGATCATGTTAAGTCCCGTGACGCTCGGCAGCGGCACGCTGGTTCTCAGCGCCATTCGCGATATCAGTGACCGTAAGAAGATCGAACAAGACCTGCGCCGCGCCAATGAGGAACTTGACCGCCGCACCGCCCAGCAGCTTGGAGAGTATCGGGCGCGCTTGGCCTCCATTATTGACTCCTCCGAGGATGCCATCATCAGTAAGAACCTCGACGGCACCATCACGAGCTGGAACAAAGGGGCCGAGCGCATTTACGGCTACAGCAGCCATGAGGTGGTCGGCCAGAATGTTTCTTTGCTAGCTCCGAAAGATCGCCCCGACGAGATTCCGCACATCCTCGAACGGATTCGCATGGGCGAGAGCGTTGAGCACTTCGAGTCGGTGCGCGTCACCAAAGACGGCCGCCGCCTGGATGTCTTCCTGTCAATTTCCCCCCTCCGGCAATCCGACGGAGAAATCGTGGGCGCCTCGGTCATCGCTCGCGACATTACCGCCCAGAAGCGCGCCGAGGATCATCTTCGCCAGGCTCAGAAGATGGAAGCCATCGGTCGGCTGGCAGGAGGAGTTGCGCACGATTTCAACAACATCCTCGGCATCGTCACCGCCTGCACCGAGCTATTGCGCGACCGCCTCGATCAGAACTCCGAGCCCTTCGCCTACATCGCCAACATTCGCAAAGCCGTCGACCGGGGCGCCTCTCTGACTCGTCAACTGCTGGCCTTCGGACGAAAATCCGCGATCCAGCCGCAAGTGCTTGATCTCGGTGAACGACTCAAAGACGTGGTCAAGCTGGTTCGGCCGTTGATGGGCGATGATGTTGAAATCACAGTAGCGCGCCGGTCGCCGTCAGCCATCGTTGAGGCAGATCCGGGTCAACTGGATCAGATCGTACTGAACCTCGCCGTGAACTCACGGGACGCCATGCCCAAGGGCGGCCGGTTCATCCTTGAAACCGATAATGTGCAATTCGACGAGACGTTTGGTGACACGCACCGGCCCATGATTCCGGGAAAGTATGTGCTGCTGGCAGTTAGCGACACCGGGATTGGCATGGACACGACCACGGTCTCGCGAATCTTCGAACCGTTCTTCACCACCAAGGACGTCGGCAAAGGCACTGGCCTCGGTCTGTCCACCGTTTACGGCATCGTTCAACAGAACCGCGGTTACATCTGGGTGTACAGCGAGCCCGGCCGGGGCACAACCTTCAAGATCTACATCCCCAGTGCCGAACACAAAATCGGCGTCGCTTCCCAGCCATCGGCTGAGGCAGTCCTCGCGCGGCGCACCGGAACCACTATATTGCTGGTCGAGGATGACGAACTCATGCTCGGCCTAACCCGCCAGTTCCTCGAGGATCATGGATACACCGTCTTGCCGGCCAGCGACGGAAAGTCCGCAGTGGAATTGGCCGAAACCCACAGCGGATCGATCGACTTGCTTCTCACCGACGTAGTCATGCGTGGCATGAGCGGTCCCGAACTGGTCTCACTCCTAAGCGTCTCCCATCCCGCCCTCCGGTTCGTCTTTATGTCCGGCTATACCGGTGAGCTGATCTCCGAGCATGGAGTGGTGGACCGCGGTATTCCCCTCCTGGAAAAGCCCTTCACCCGCTCCTGCCTGTTGAAGACCCTCGACAGCGCGCTGGATTAAAGCGGCGGGTTACGCTCGTAATCACCAACCTAGGTGATTCAGATCACACAGTGCTGTGTGAAATCACCCACTTCTAGCCGAGTTCAGCCATCCCTGCCCCTCCCCAACGAGCCCTCGGTTATCTCTCTAATAGACTGATTTTAGAAGAGTTACATTGCTGCGGACTTCGCTCGCAAGGCCAGCCACCGATTGGCTGCAGGGGTGCACTTCTCCATGGCAGGAGGCAGTCATGGCAACGCAACCCCTGAGACACCCCCAGAACACAACGGCAGCCCGAACGACGTTTGGTGATCTGCCTCCCGCAGTTTCACAGACTTTGGAAACCATCACCCTTACCAACCACTATCCCACCGGAGCAGTGCTCTTCTCCGAGGGAGAGGCTTCACGCGGAATCTATGTCGTCCAGCGCGGTCGCATCAAGCTGTCGGTTTGCGCCAGCGACGGTCGCACTTTGATCCTCCGGATCGTCGAGGCGGGCGAAGCGCTGGGAGTGGCCGCAGCCATCGGCAATCGCGAATATGAAGCCACCGCCGAAGCCCAGGAACCATGCGAGGTCAGTTTCCTGCGAAACAGCGACCTCGTGCGCATGATGCGTAGCCACGGTGAGTTCGCGTTTTGGATTACTCAGCACCTCAGCCACGATTACAACTCCACCTGTCGCGAAATTCGCACGCTCATGCTTTCCGGTTCCGCCAGTGAAAAGTTGGCTCGTCTCTTGGTCGACCAACTCGACCGCAGAGCCGAAGCGAAGACTCCAACCCGCATGAAGTTAACCCTGACACACGAAGAGATCGGCCAGATGATCGGCACGTCGCGCGAAACGGTGACGCGCCTGTTCGCCGGGTTCAAAAAGCAAAAGCTGATCGAACAGGAAGGTGCGACTCTGGTCGCAAATCGGATGGGCCTGGAATCCCTGATCACTGCCTAACAAGGTCCGGGAATACGTTGCCAGAAACCGGGCAAGCATTAGAACTGGCGGTCATAACTAGACCTGCATGTTGTACCTAGGAGACGCAGCCGGAAACTCACAACGCAACGACTCCGCACCGTATGCGCGGCTTACAGTAGCCCGGCGATTTATCGCCGGGTTCCGTTTGAGGAAAGCGTGTCCCCTAGGGACGTCTGGAATGATGGCACTGCAGTCTGCACGTGCTGACTCATTAGAAGAAACACAATCCAGCGGCGCCGGGAAAGATAGCAACCTAAATTCACTCCTGCTTAAGGCCACTAGCCAGCATTTTCGCGACCTGCTTCACCTTGAACATCACTCGGTTTGATTCCTCAAACCCAGTCCACCCAAGGGCCAAGCCTACCGCCTGGATGACACTCACGAGAAACTCAAGCTCCGCATCTCCGATCCCATGTTTACGCAAACGATTGTGCAGGATTTGGGTACTTCCCCCAAGGCTTAACTTTTCCGCAACCTGCAAGATGATGGGATCGAACATTGTCCAGGGGCAGCACGGCCTGTAACGATTCTCTCTGCCCTCGCATACGATCGACTTCCCACACCATGAGCCGACAGATTTCCTGTGGTAAGTCTGGCCGTCTGAACTCGCTCGGGGCTGCACTCCCTCGCAGACACCGCAAGCTCGAATCACCTCTTCGAGCAGGCTGACCTTTCCGCCAAACTCCCGGCGAATCGTGCTCGTGGCACACCCCGCCTCGGCGGCGATCTCGCGCAGACCCGTGTTCCTATATCCCTGACGCGAAAACAATTCTGCCGCCGCAGCAATCAGGCGGCGTCGGTGCACAAGACGTGCGCTCGCTTCGCTCCCACGCGTCCGCGAACCAGCCAATTCCCGCGGAGCGATCGTCCCAATCGGCGCGTCACTCAGCGTCGCACTCAACGTGTAGAAGTCTTGCAGTCTCATGATGCGGGCTCCCAAAGCCACATTCGATTCGTTTCTCCATCATCGATGGTTGCGCCTGAACATGGAGTGCAGCGGGGAGGGCCCTGTTGTGATTAAACGCCAATAGCGGGGGACCTGAGGTAAAACCTTGTGCGATCGTTGTAAAGTCTGTGTAAGACGCGGCCCGAAATTGAAAAGACATCACCGGTGACAAGGCGGGCCATCCCGATGGGTTTCGCTCCTCGTAAAGAAGTGTAAAACGCGTCCATCGGCCGCAACGCTTGTGCTAGCTTTTCTTGATCGACAGCGGACTCTTGTCCGTTGAACTCCCGACGGCAAGCCTGCTGAAACGCTGGACGACGGCGTACTGCATGGATGAAAATGCCTTTATGAAATGGAATTTCGCCGCGTTCCTGCTCCTGAGCTCATTCGCCCTCGCCGCCGATTTCAAACTGGCCAAAGTGCTCGACGTACACGATGCGAGTTCACTGGCTGCATCGGCGGTGGCGAACCACCCGGTTGCCATTCAGGCGGGAGGATCTCAGACCACGTCTGTGCCCAGCCAGCAGCTGCGTTGCGAAATCACAGTTGAAATCGAAGGGACCAGCTACGCGGCGGTTTATCCGGTTGATCAGCATTTCAAGATGACCGATTTCAGCGCGGGAGATCTGGTGCACGCCCGGGTCGATGGCAAGAAGTTGGTTCTGAAACGGCTGGATGGAAAAGAAATGAAGTCGAAAATCGTTCGTCAAGGTCCGGTCGAAGCCACCACCGCTCCACCGGGCATCTAGTTTCTTCAGCGGTGATCGTCGCGATCGTGATCGTGGTCGCGGTCATCGCGATCCCAATCGCGATCGTTGTGCCAGCGGTGCTCCACCCCATTCCACCAGACGTGATAAGCGCTCCAGCAGTGCTCGCGTTCTTCGTTCAGCGCATGGCGACTGCTGCGCGCCTGTGTGCTGCTCTCACCGTGTTCACGGACGGCCCGATCCAGTCGGGCTTCTGCTTTCTCGATGCGGTGCTGGCACTTTTCCCGCTCATCCGCCTTCGCACGGGGCACGCTGATGAAAACGAAGGTGGCACTCACAAGGGCTGCGCTTACAACGCCGCTCGTGCCAAGACGCCACGCACGTTTTAGCCAGTTGTGTTTTTTCACCGTTCGCACCTCCGCGCGCACGCATGCACAAAATTAAGACCCCGCGTCAGGAGAATCCCGTTCAATTATCTCCTGGCGCGGGGTCTGCGCCACTTCGTCTGTAATTACGCTAAAAGTTCACAGTCGCACCGGCAATACGGAGAATTCTGTAGAAAGGAGTGGGAAATACATCCAGGCAGCGTGGCAGATTCACTCTCGCGGTGGGAACGCCGCCACGGCATCCTCGACCGTGGCATGAAACGGAATAATGGTGGGGAGATTTGAGGTGTGAGCGATCTCCTCGACAATGCCCTTGGCTCCCGCCACCCGAAAATCTCCGCCGGCCTTCTTGAACTTTCCGGCGCACATCACGATCGTTCCGAAGCCAGTGCTGTCGACGCGTTGCACCTCGCTCAGGTCAAGAACCAGTTTTGTCGATTTTTGCCGAATCAGATCATCGATCTGCGCCTCGATCTCCTGGCAGGGCCGCCCCATCGAAACCCGGCCGTTCAAATGCAATACCACAATGTCGGGCGCAATCGTCTCCTGTCTGATCTGCAGCATCGAACGGCGTCCTCCGGCAGTCGCATCCATAGCGGTGAATGATGGTCCCTTAATGTAGCAGAACGGACAAGACTTTATGTCTGTGGAATCGCCATTCCCCGCCGTGCCCAAAACTCAGCCCATTCGCGACACGGCGGAATGGAGGGAAAACAAAACCGCCTGGACAGCGACAACAGCGACTTGATGAGGCTGGAATTCCGCGACAGTGGCACAGCCTTCGAGAATCTGTATTCAGGATGGCTTATGACCGCTGCTGATCTGCAACCAGCGGCGATGCTGCGGCCGCATCCGTTACGCTGGCCGCCGGACGCTTTGCCGGACCTTCCTCGATTTGCTTCAGTGGCACACGTTCCAGCGTTCCAATCAGTGGAGCCTGATCCACGGTGGAGCGCAAGGAGATGAATCTCTGCTCCACGCACAGCGAGTCGATCAGGCGCTGCTGTCGCGCGCTTAACACCTGCTGCGGCAACTTGTCGAAGTACCGGAAAATCCAAAGGAAGCACACGCGTTGCCAGAAGGTGAGTTCAATATAGCGGGGGCCGATCGGCGTGATAATACGCAGCACACCACCGGCAAGTTTGTCGATCCACATGACCGGGCCTACCTGATCTTTCCAGTTTCTGCAAAACCACCAGAGCACTTCAAAGGCCGCCCATTATTGCACCTAGGCTGATGCATGGAAACCAAAATCTTCTGCCCCAGAACGCGAAGGTACCGCCGACACGCCCCACGTCAACTAGTTGGAATATTTGGACAAGACCGACTTAGCCACGGCCGACCTTGCACCATAAATGGTGCAACATGCTGAACGGCCTCCACTCCGGATGGGCCACCCTCGACCTGTTTTCCACAGTCCCAAATTGGCCTCAACCAGGAATTTCGGGCAGGACATCCAGTCGATCAATGGTAGCCGCCACGCCAAACTTGCGGCTGCCATCGTCTTCGACCCGAACTACCGACGCCTGGCAGCAGGCCCATTGCTTCTCCCCCAGTCCCAATTCTGCCGGCAAGATCAACACAATTTCAAGTTTGCTACCTTCCGCAATGTGCTGATCGGTGTACAAGAACACACCACTGGCGTTCAGATCCCGGGTAACCGCAGTGAGTTCCTGTGAAGGCGCGTATGCTTTTCACAGTCGCCGGAATCGCCGCCGCGACACGCCTGCCGGACCTTCGCTCTTGTTTCGGATCGCTCATCTCGGAGGGAGAGCCTATCACGAGGGCGCGCGTTTGCCCCTCCAGCTTTTTCAGGCATTTAGTTCTGACTGCCCGATGACCTTCGAACCGGATCCAGAATGCTCCTCCCCGAACCACTCCCGCTCCTGCAGCACAATCGGAACATTTCCGTTTTTCCAGACGAAATCATGGAATGCACGCAGGTCGAATTTGTCACCGGCGCGCAAGCCGAGCGTCCGCCAGGAACCTAGTAATCTGCAGCTTTCCCGCCTGGTAAGAGATGGCCTGCCCTGGCTGGGTGGCGAACATCGATGCCTCGGCGTGTGCCGTTTTCTCGTCCATGGGAACCATCCGCGATAGGTAGTTCGCCGCCTGGTCGAGCGTGAACTCCCCGAGCGCGAGTTTGACGTCGACTTCGACCCGCAGCGCGCGCAGCCGCATGTAGTTGTAGATGATCTCGCGACTGTGGGGAGAATCATCGAATAGCCCCGCCTGCAGCATCATCTCTTCCGCATAGAAGCCCAGCCCCTCGTTGGCGCCGGAATCGTAGTAATGCTGACGAATTGGATCCGAGTTCCGCCATCCCAGCCATAACTGCAGGTAGTGTCCCGGCACTCCTTCGTGAACCAGGTCGGGACGCGGATCGTGTGCGTTGGATTTCGCGAAATAACCGAGGCTGGCGGACGGATCCGGCGCCCACCGGATGCAATTATCTGTCAGTCGCGATGGCCCGGTGAAATCATCCTGTTCTCCGAAATCCCCAAGGACCGCCAGGTACTCGGGCAGTGCACGAATGGTGTAGTGGGGAAAGTCCGTGGGGACCGTGAGTAGCCCCTGGTCGCTCAGAAAACGGCGTACCTGCTCTTCCATTTCTGTTGTGGCCTTGATCTGTTCGTTCACGTTCGCGAACATCTTGAGCGCAGGAACGCCTCGGTTGCGCTGCTTCTCCATGTGTTCGAACGTTACCGATCGGGCCCATTCCTGCCGCGACAGTTCGAGCAGTTGCTCGGGAGTGAAGGGGTAGAGCGCAACATTATTGAAGAAATAAGCGTAGGCCTCGCGCCCGACCGCCGCCTTCTCCGTCATCTTTGGCAGGCCGCTGCTGGAGCCAGGCCCGATAGGATTCCAGCGCTGAAGCTGCTCTCTGCATAGCTGGCCCAAGTTCCCCGCCGTGGCCGCCAGCCAACATCGGGGAGACATCCTTCGCGACCAGCTCCAGGTTTTGCCTGATGTTGGCCAGCAAATCGATCGCAAGCCTTGCGAAAGGACCAGCCGGCTGCTGCAGATTCACCTTGGCGTCTTCAAGAATGTCCGGAATGTTTTGAAGCCGCGCGATCAGTTCCCGGCTACGCCGTTCGTCGAAAGGCGGCGGCGGAAGCAGCATTTCCGTTACCGCCGTGAGTGTCTGATCGATGTAGAACGTAGGATCGCGTTGCCATCGGCGATTGACGTCAAGTTCCCAATGCACCCGTGCGAGCGCTGAGCCGATCAGCCGATAATCTACTTGCTGGGCCCTCGGCAACTTTGTGGCATCGAGGTTTCTTCCAGCGTGACTCGAAGCCGGCCAACTCGGCTCTCTTGCCGGGCTACTGCCGCCGCCGACCACGATCGCTTCAATCCTGCCGGACGTTCGATCCGTGGGATGTCATCGTTGTTGAACGGCTGGTATTGTGTTCGCCAACCCCAGAAATCGGTTGCCAGCTTGTCGAGTGAGTCCTGCGCTCTTGCATTCAGTGAAAAAAGCTACAGTGGCTAAAAGAAGAACGATGCGCGCCATAGGGATCGTGGGTCATGGTGCGCGACGGCGGCAGTGGATGTCAAAGGAGATTTTGGTGGACTGCAATCATGAGCGAAGACAAAGTGGCACAACTCTGGGTGCCGTAAGAGGTTGAGGAATGGCGGCGGAGCCGATCGTCGACTCCGCCACCTCGCCAGTTCCCTTCTGGGTGTAACCCGGCTGGAGGCTCACCCTGCGGGCTGGCAATCCTACTGACTGTTGCCGGGTTGATCGGCGTTGTTCGCCGTCACAGTTCCCAGCAGACCGTCCGCCTCGTCGTTCGGCCCAGCAGTGAAGTACAACGTATTAGGCGATCCGTTGTTCGTCGTACTGGTCCCGCCGAAGCTGATCGCCCATAAGCCGTCAATCACCAGAGCCTGTCCAGTACTGTCGTCCATCATCATGCCTTCGTGCTTTCCGGTAAACGTGTTGAAGGCATGAATCGTGCCGTCTCCAAAGTTCCCGATCAGCAGGCGATGTGTGAACTTGCCGAAGTCGCCCGGCGCAGCAGCCGCGCCCCACGGTGCGTTGAACCACGGTCCGTGCTGCAGACGAAGCAATAATCGTCCGCGAGCGTCGAACACACCCGCGAAACCGAGACCTGCCCCATGGTCTTCATCCAAGCTGCCCGGGGCCCGATGCGCAAACGTCACCACCAGGTCTCCGCCTACGTTCTGAATGTTGAATGGAGACCAGTCGCGACCGAGACCTGGAAAGTGAAAGGCACCTTCATCCCCATCGTCGTCATGACGCAACAGGTTGAAGCCTCCATCGAAGACTTCCACGCGCCCCGATTGGAAGTTGGTCGCGTAGAACCTCGGGTTGCCATTCACTTGTGCAATCGCACAACCTTTGTAAACCGCTTGTCCCGCACGATTCTTCACAATCACTGCGTTCGGGTTGACACCCGGATTCCAACCCGCGATCGTGCCGTCCTCAGTCACAAACATGAAGATCGCTTTCGAGTTTGGGTTTTTGGGATCGACAAGAAAGGCAGGGGTGGCATTGAAGACCGTTCCCGTTGGCGCCGATGTCCCGCTGCCATCGGGCGTGGGAATCGTCACGACCAGCGCTTGCGGCACGCCTGTCGCGTTGTACAAAGTGGAAAGACCGGTGCCATTGTCAGAAACCCACCAAGGACTGCCGCTTGCCCGCGACAAGCCCCAGGCATTCACAAGATTCGTATCAGGGTTAGGTGCTGTTGACGAAGCAGCCGACGAATTGGCGGTTAAGTCAGTGCGATGATACAGCTGTGCAAAAGCCAATCCCTGCGCCAGCACGGCCACGCCGGCGACGGGGACAATCACTCGACGAACCACAGAAATCCACATACGGAAACCTCGACTGGTGTGAACTAAACTGCTGCGCGGTATGGCTGCGCTACTCTGGGAGTAACGCTGACAGTAGTCCCCAAGCCATGGCCCGTTTGTCACGGAATTGTCCCGTTTCGGCAATCTTCTTGTCAGAAGGATTGAATCGCTGGAAGGAGTTGGCAAACTCGATAACAATTACGGAAGGATTGATGGATAGCTGCACCGCAAAAACGAAACCCACGGCGAATGCCGTGGGTCAAACGCAGAATTCTATGATCGCCTACTGTGAACTACCTAGCGACCGAACATTCGCCGCGCTGGACGGCAAGCGTCGGCCCGCTCGCGAAGAAGTTGTGGTCGTAAAGATTCCGATACATGCGTCCCGCAATCTCCGCCGCCTTTGGCCCGAACGTAGGCCGGCCTCCCTGCAGGAACACCACGGTCACAATCCTTCCCACGCTGGTGTTGGCATAGGAACCAAACCAGCCATAGCGAGTTCCTGCTCGCGAGCAGGTTCCTGTCTTGCCTAACACCTGCTCCTCAGAAAAATTCGAGAGCACACTCCGCGCCGTGCCATACAACACAGCGTTCGCCATTCCATCAGAAATTTCCGGAATGAGTGGCGCAATATCCAGGTGCCGCTTTACCCGCGGCTGAAAGCTGGCAACCTCGTCCGCCGAGTTGGGATGCTGCATGTAATAAAGAGTTCCCCCGTTCGCGATCGCCGAAATCATCGCTCCCAGTTGCAGCGGAGTCATGGAGACCCCTTCGCCGAACGAGCACATCTTCCCTACACCGCCCAACTTGGCGGGAATCTCTTCGTCGGGATAGATACCAAGATGTTCGCCTTCGATGTTGTACCCCGCCATCTCGCCTAACCCGAACTGATGCGCGTAATAGCTCACCTTGTCGAATCCCAGCTTGCGTCCCAGCGCTTCAAAGTAGGCATTGTTCGAACGCGCCATGGCTTCCGTGAGATTTACTCGGCTGCGCCGCCCCAATACGATGGGAGTGTCTTTGTCGATGAGATTTTCGCTGAGCGCCGCCAGAGCCACCGAGACTTTAATCGTCGAGCAAGGTTGAGCACCGCTGGAAAGTGCCAGTTTCTGATTCACCATCGCCAGGACGCGCCCACTGGTCGGCTCGATCGCGACCACGGTCCCGTTCATGTTGCCCAGAGCGTCAATCGCTGCCTGCCGTACGATCGGATCTTCTCCGGTCGTGATGTCCCCTTCGGTTATGTCCTCTGCGAACGAGCTGGTGTAAAACCGCTCGTAATAGCGGTGCCGACGACGTCCCCCCACGCGCCTGCTCGCAGGCGTTACGCTGCGGCTCTTCGCTAGCCGGCTCATTCGTCGCCGCGCCCGCTGACTTTCTGACACTTTTTGTGATTTGGATTTGGCGGTCAGTGCTCGACTGTTAACACTCGCTGCCCAGATGAAGTTCGCCGAAACGAGCGCCATCACCGACAACACGATGAATCGAAGGATCTTGCCGACTTTCGTGGACATCTGGCCTCTACCGCCCCCGGTCTTTCCCGTAGATACGATGCAAACTTCGTGCCAGTCTTTCGCCCCGACCAGCCCGCATTCTCCATCTGTTCGATAATAAGGGACTTATGGTCCCTGTCGCAAACGAAAACTACAGCAAGAGAATATTCGTCTCACTGATCGTAAACCCATTGTTTAGAACTTCTTAATCGCCGTGCACACCCAACCCCGCCCTTTCGTAACTCTCTCCCTGATTACTCTTAAGGCACTATCGCCCCGCGCAAGACTTTGCGCATTTTGGAGCACTCCACAGCACTCGGGCGCATTCGTTCCACTCATACTCCGAGATCGCCAAAGCTTTTGACCTAGCGCGCACCTGCGACTACCATTCCCAAAACCTTTGCATTTCCTGGCTTCATGATTCCCAAGCAGCTCTCTCATTACCGCCTGCTCGAAAAAATTGGTGCGGGTGGAATGGGCGTTGTCTATCGCGCGCACGACGACCTACTCGATCGGGACGTCGCTATCAAGGTCCTGCCAGCCCACACGCTTCCCGACGAGCGAACACGCCAAAGATTCCGCAAAGAGGCTCTAGCACTCGCTCGCCTGAACCATCCCAACATCGGTGCGATCTATGAGTTTGGTACCGAGGACGGCGCGGATTTTCTGGTAATGGAACTCGTGGCCGGCGTAACTCTGGATGTGAGGCTCGTCGCCGGTTCCCTCCCCGAGCGAGAAGTCCTGCGCCTGGGCGCCCAACTTGCCGATGGTCTGGATGCGGCGCACTCCCAAGGCATCGTGCATCGCGATCTCAAACCCGGCAACATCCGCCTTTCACAGGACAACCGGATCAAGATTCTCGATTTCGGGATCGCCCAGTTCGTGCACCCGAAAACAGATTCCGGCGAGACCGCAACCCTCACGCTGCCGAATGAAGTTGTCGGCACGGTCGCCTACATGGCCCCCGAGCAAATCCGCGGACTCAAGGCCGACGCACGCACCGACATCTATTCCACGGGTATCGTGCTTTACGAGATGGCCACAGGCAATCGTCCATTCCATGACACTTCCGGCCCACAACTCATCAGCGCCATCCTCGAACGGCCGCCCTCACCGCCCAGTTCCAGAAACCAGGGAATTTCTCCCGCGCTCGAAAGCATTATCGTCAAGGCGATCGACAAGGATCCCGAACGCCGCTACCAATCCGCGCGCGAGTTGCGTATCGACCTCGAACGCTTGGGTACCGGAGCGGTGCCCTTGGCAGTGCGTAGGACTCCTACCCGGAAGTGGATCGTCGGCCTCGGTGCTCTTCTGCTCCTCGCTCTCGCCGCGGGCCTCTATAGAGCACGCTTTCACTTGATCCCGCAGCCCCACCCATCGGTCGTCGAGACATCGCCCAGTATTACGCCCCGGCGATCGGTTGCCGTGCTCGGCTTCCGCAATCTCTCCGGAAAACCTGACAACGCCTGGCTGTCCACCGCTCTGGCTGAAATGCTCACCACCGAACTCGCCGCTGGCGAACAACTCCGCACCATCCCCGGCGAAAACGTTGCGCGCATGAAGAAGGATCTCTCTCTGCCCGAAGCGGACAGCTTTAGTCGGGACACCCTGGCGCGCATTCGCAAACATCTTGGCAGTGACCTCGTCGTCCTGGGAACTTTTCTCGAATCCGGCAACCAGATCCGCCTCGACTTCCGTTTGCAGGATGCCATCGCCGGCGAGACGCTCGCGAGCTTCTCAGAGAACGGCCAGCAGTCAGAGTTACTCGATCTTGTATCGCGCACCGGCGCGAATCTCCGCCAAAAACTCGACATCGGCGAAATCACCGCAGAGCAGAGTTCCGGGGTCCGCGCCTCCTTGCCCACCAACCCAGAAGCAGCCCGGCTCTACGTGCAAGGCCTGGAGAAGTTGCGCGTCTTCGAAGCGCTGGCGGCACGCGATCTCTTGCAGCAGGCCGTCGCTGCAGATCCCAAGCACGCCCTGGCACATGCTGCCCTCTCCGACGCCTGGTCCGTGCTCGGTTATGACGCGAAAGCCCGCGACGAAGCTAAGCGAGCCTTTGATCTCTCCGCCAATCTATCTCGCGAAAACCGCCTTTCCGTGGAAGGGCGATACCGATCCGTCACGCGCGACTGGGCCAAAGCTATCGAGAACTATCGAGCGCTCTGGAACTTCTTTCCCGACAACCTGGAATACGGCCTGCGTCTCGCCTCCTCACAAATAGCCGCCAGCCAGGGGAAGGACGCGTTGCTTACCGTCGCTCAGATGCGACGCCTGCCCCCTCCAGAGGTCGACGACGCACGCATTGATTTGTCAGAAGCCCACGCTGCCGAATCCTTGGGTGAATTTCAACATGCGCAGCAAGTCGCAGCCCAAGCCGCCGAAAAAGGCCGCGCCCAGGAAGCCCAGCTGGTGGTTGCCGAGGCGCTCTCCGCCCAAGGTTGGGCGTTTGAGCGTCTGGGCCAACTGGACAAGGCTGCCTCTCTTATCAAACAAGCCGAGGATCTGTATTTTGCCGCCGGAGACCGCCGTGCTGCAGCCAACATGGTGGCCTTGAACGGCTCAATTCTCTACGACCGCGGCGACCTCGCGGGCGATCTCCAAGCCGCTGCGGAAGCTCTGAGAGTTTCCCGTGAGATCGGCGCGCAAGGGAATGTCGCGCGTAATTTGAACGAACTCGGCAATGTGCACTACGTAACCGGAAAGCTCGAACAAGCGCAGGACTATTACACCCAGTCGCTGAAGATTTATCACGAGATCGATGACAAGCGCGGAGCCGCCGGCTGCCTGGGCAACATCGCCAACGTCTTCGACAGTATGGGCAACCTCGCCGCCGCTCTGCAAAAGCAGAGAGAAGGATTGCAGGCCTTCCGCGATGTGGGCGACCGTCGCGGCGAAGCCTCCACCCTGAACAATCTAGGGAATGTTCTGGCCGAACTCGGGGATCTGCAGGGAGCCAAGAAAAGTTATGAGGAATCCCTCACAGTCCAGCAGCAGATTGGCTACAAGCGCGGCCGCGCTTTCTCGCTTTTAGGCCTTGCCGAACTCCTGCGTGAAAGGGATCAGCTTGAAGAAGCGCGCAAAAACGCGGAAGAGGGCGTTGGCTCTGCGCAAGGCTATCTCCGACGAAAACAACACCGCCGTAAGCCAGTTGCAAATCGCGCAGATCGCGCTCGATCAGAAAAAGCTTCCTGAGGCCGAGTCCCTCGCGCGCAATGCCGCCGCCACTTTCGAGAAGCTGAAGCTGTCGCAGAACGCGGCGGTAGCGAATGCTCTGCTGGCACAGGCCCTGCTGGAACGGGGCACCACCAAGGACGCCACCGTCGCGGCGCAACATGCAGTCTCTCTCTCACAACAAGCAGCCGATCGAGGCCCGCGTTTTGTCACGGCTCTCATCGAAGCAAAAACCCAGGCTGCGAATGGCAACCTGGCAGACGCTGCCAAGGCCATGCAAAACCTGCTGGCCGAAGTCACCAAGAGCGGCTATCTCCCGTTCGAGTTCGAGATCCGCCTCGCTCTGGGTGCCATTGAAATGCAGTCAGGCCGTGCCGCCGCCGGACGCGTCCGGCTCGAAGCCCTCGAGAAAGACGCCCGCGCCAAAGGATTTTTTCGCATCGCCCGCAAGGCTAAAGAAGCACGAGCATAGCGATTCCTGAGATACAGGCGTTACGGACCTGGACTCCATTCCACACTCACACGAACTCAAGTATCGCGCCTCCGCACCCAGAGCCAGTTCACGGTCCCCAAACTAAACGTGATCCCTAGAATAATGAGATCCGCCCAATGCATTCGCGTCACCAGAATCGCCGGTCGCCACCAGAGCGAGCCCCACAAACAACGGTGCGGCCGGCAAGCGAAACCGAGCCACCCCCGGACGCAGTTTCCTCAGCCTGGGTAACGCGGCCGCAATCGCAGCATAGAGAAAGAGCCGCGAGATCGCCGCCAGGATGGCATTCCAGCGAAAGTCTCCCGCGATTGAAAACAAGAGAAACAGCGATGCGAACGCGATGATTGAGAAATAGGGAGTGCGGAACTGTGGATGAATCGCTGCGAATATCCGCGGAAAATCGCCCTGCTCGCCCATCGCAAACGTCAACCGCGGTGTGTGCAGCATATTCGCACTCACCGAACCATAACTCGAGACCAGCGTGCCCAAAGCCACCAGAGACACTCCCCACGGCCCCATGAACCTCCTTGCCGCATCCACCGCCGGAGTCGTGCTAGCCCCCGCCATTGGCAGCGTGGAAATCACCACGTACTGCACCGAGACATACACTGCCGCCGCGCACGCAATCGCAATCAACAACGCCCCCGGAGCATCCTTCTGCGGGTCTCGCGCTTCACCTCCTAGAAACAAGGCAGCCTCGAATCCTCCGAAAGCCAGAATCATGAGAACGATGGCATCGAGCCAGTTTGCAGCGCTGGCCGGGACCACCGCGGGCAAAACCCGCACTCCCGGATTAAATAGCAGTGCGCCCAGCCCCGCGCCCACAAAAATCACCAGCAGTAGCAGCTTCGCGCCAGTAAAAAGACTGCTGACGAGACTCCCGCTGCTCACCCCGCGATAGTTCACGACCGCCAGGAACCCAATCACAGCAACAAGAACCCCGGCGCGCATTAGTGGGAATCGCACCGCCGGCAGGAACTCTCCCAGATAAGAAACGAAGAGATTGACCACCGCCGAGGCTGATGCAATGCGCGTCAACCACGTAAGCCATCCGATCTGAATGGCAACAAAGCGTCCGAACGCGGCGCGCGCGTAGAGATACGGTCCTCCCGTTTCGGTGAACTGGGAAGCCACTTCGCTAAGGCAAGCCGCCACCACCGCGGCAATCGCCGCGCCCACTACATACGCTAGCGGACTGATCCTCCCCAGCCGCGCCGCAATCAAAGAAGGCAGCCCGAAAATGCTGGCTCCGATCATCGTATTCAGCATGAGCGCAGCCAACCCCCACCGCCCCACCGCGCGCACCAGAGTGGCTGAGGATTTTTCGCTCCTGACGGATGGCATCTAAGTAGGGTTCGTGCGAATCGCGGAAATGTCAACCAAGGGCCAGGCAGTGTGGACGAAAATAGGCGAAAGAACCTTCGGAACATCTACCTCGGATGTGCGACCGTGGAAGGTTCAACCTCGAAAAAAGGCTACTCTCCGGGAGTTCCGAACCTTAACGCCCCACACGAATCTCAAACAACTTGGGCCACAACTTCCCGGTGACGAACAACCGGTCCCCTTTCGCGTCATACGCGATCCCATTCAGAACCGCATCCGGATCGGCAGGTTTCTCCATCAATCCGCTCAAATCGATCCATCCCAAAACTTTTCCGGTACGGGGAGAAATCCGAACTATCCGATCCGTCTGCCACACGTTGGCGTAGATTTCTCCGCGCGCATACTCCAACTCATTCAAATTCAGTACCGACTGCCCCTTGTCGTCCACCACGGACATCCGCCGAATCTCGCGAAACGAAGAGGGATCGAGAAACCGCAACACCGCACTTCCATCACTCAAGATAAGCGCCTTCGCGTCATGCGTCAGCCCCCAACCTTCGCCTTTGTAATGAAACGTGCGCCGCAAAGCAAAACTAAAACTGTCATAAACGAAGCCCGTCCCCGATTTCCAAGTCAACTGAATGAGGTTGCCGTCCCAGTTCGTCAGTCCCTCGCCAAAATATTCCGCAGGCAGATCGTAGCGCTGCAAAACTTGTCCACTGGTCAGATCCACCATCCTTAGCGACGACTTCCCGTTCAGACCAGTGCTTTCATATAGATGACCGCCCATATAAACAAGGCCCTGCGTGTATGCCGACGGATCGTGCGGGTACTCATGAACGATCTGGTACCCATGGACCTCAGTGGACGCGGCCGCGTGGGCCTTCTTGGTTTGAGAAACTGCAGCACAGGAAAGAAGAGAGAGAACGAGGCTGCTACACAGGACGCGCGAAACTACTCGCCTTCTATCGGGCCATGCCTTTAGAGGCTGCGCGAAAATTTCGACCTCGTTTCGCTTTGAACGAGCCCGGCTTTCAGGCGGGCCTTAACACCCCAGGGATGGAAGTCGGTTAGCCGTTGAGGTTCGCGGTTGCAATTAGAAGAGATTCCTCCGCAGTCCTCCGACACTGTGGGATTATCCGCGCCCAGCCAGACCCTTCCAGGGGTCCAACCCAGCCTTACATGATCTCCCCGCGCTTGCGCAGAAACGCCGGCACATCCAGATTGTCCGGCTCAAAACTCGCTGTCATCGTACTGCGCACCACGTCCACCGAAGCGTTAGCCTGCTCGACCTGCGCCAAGCCAACCGGTTCCGGCTCAACCGCAGTATTCTCCATCATGATGCGCTCCGGCACTGGGTCGGGCTCAAACCGCGGCGCGGGTGCCGGCTCGGGAAAATCCATCATCTCAGCATGTGTAGCCGCAAATGAGTTGTGCATTTCCTGCTGCCGTCGCCGCATGGCAGGCACTTCGCGGAACCCTGTAGCGATGACAGTGATCTTCACGCTGTCTTTCATCTTCTCGTCGAGCACCGCGCCGAAGATAATATTCGCGTCGTCGTGCGCCGCGCTTTGAATGATGGTGCAAGCCTGTTGCACCTCTGCCAGCTTCAGCGAACTCGATCCCGTAATGTTGATGAGAATCCCGCGCGCCCCGTCGATGGCGCCCGCCTCCAACAGCGGAGAAGCGATCGCCTTCTGCGCTGCGTCGGTCGAACGATGGTTACCGCTGGCTGTGGCCGTGCCCATGACCGCGTAACCCATCGCCGCCATGATGGCCTTCACGTCAGCGAAGTCACGGTTGATGATGCCGGGAATCGTGATGATGTCCGAAATCCCCTGCACGCCTTGCCGCAAGATGTCGTCCGCCACGCGGAATGATTCGAAGAATCCCGCGTTTTCCGCGACTGCCAGCAACTTCTCATTGGGAATCACAATGGTGGTGTCGACCGACTCCATCAGTTCGGCGATGCCGCGCTCGGCCTGCGTCATGCGCCGCTTGCCTTCGAACGCGAAGGGCTTGGTCACCACCGCAACCGTGAGCGCTCCCATCTCGCTGGCCAGGGACGCAATGATGGGCGTCGCCCCGGTGCCAGTGCCGCCGCCGAGTCCGGTGGTGACGAAAACCATGTCAGCGCCCTCGAGTGCCTCGATGATCTTGTCTGAATCCTCTAGCGCCGCTTTGCGCCCCACTTCGGGATTCGCGCCCGCGCCCAATCCGTTCGTCAGCTTCACACCCAACTGAATCTTCACCGGCGCGCGTGACATGCGCAGTGCCTGCAGATCCGTATTGGCCACCACGAACTCGATGCCCTCGACGCCCGCATCGATCATGCGATTCACCGCGTTGCCGCCGCCTCCACCCACGCCAATGACTTTGATCTTGGCATCGTTGCGGGCCTCTTCGTTAAAACTGATGCGGATGCCGCTCTCGTCTTTTTTCATATTCACCACCGTCAATGAGTTTTGTTTGCTCGTCGCTGCAAATTCCGGTCAACTCCAACAACCCTCTTCCGCCTTGCCATTCCGACGGCGAGCGCAGCAGAGGCGGAGGAACCGGCCTTTCACGGCCGAAGAATCTCTGCCCTCAACATCGCTCACGAGCCACTGATCACCGACACACTGGCCACTGATTCCTAAGCACTGTTCTTCGCGAAAAACCCCTTCAACCGCGAACTCCACCGCGCATCCTGAAGCCCGCGTGCCACTCGGGCGCGATGCCCGTAATAAATCATCCCCAATACCGTAGCGAACTCCGGCTCCGCCAACTCCGTCGGCATCTTCGCCAGGGGCACCGGCCACGACAACCGTACCGGCTTTCGCAAGACCGATTCCGCAATATCCAACAACCCCGGCAGCCGCGAACACCCGCCACTCAACACCAGCCCCGCGAGGCAGATGTCAAACATCCCGTTGTGCCGCAAGGTATCGCGTAGCATCTCGCATAGCTCACGAGCCCGCGGCTCCAGAATTTCTCCCAGCAACCGTTGCGGCAGCAATCGCGACGGCCGATCCCCCACGCTGGGCACTTCCACTTCGTTCCCTTCGGGAATCAGTGTCACGATCGCGTTTCCGTACAGCTTCTTGAGCTTCTCCGCTTCGTTCACCGGAGTGCACAACCCCACTGAAAGGTCGCTCGTGAAGTGATCGCCCCCGATGGGAATCACGCCCGTGTAAGCGACAGATCCCTGGTGGAACACGGCCATTTCCGTCGAGCCTGCCCCGATGTCAGCCAGGCAAACGCCCAGATCGCGTTCGTCAGAGCGCAAAACCGAATCCGCACACGCCAGCGCTTCGAAAACCGTGTCGTCCACGTGCACACCCGCGCGGTTGACCGCCGTCACCACGTTCTGCGTAGCGCTCGAAGCCGACGTGATCATGTGAACGCGCACTTCTAAGCGCGCAGCCATCATGCCCAGCGGATCATGCACGCCGGGTTGCTCATCCAGAATGAACTCTTGCGGGAGCAGATGCAGGATCTCTCGATCCGCCGGCAGCGGGATAGCGCGCGCCTTGTCCACCGCCAGCCGGATTTCCTCTTTCGCAATCTCGCGCGGCCGCGTGCCGAAGGTAATCCCTCCATGCGTGTTCACTCCACGCACGTGGGACCCGGCCACTCCCACCATCGCGTGCTCAATCGCGGCACCCGCCACGTCCTCCGCCGCCTCCACCGCTCTTTGAATGGATGAAACCGCCTTCTCGAGATCAACGATCACACCCTTGCGCGTTCCCCGAGACTCGGCAATACCGTGCCCGCGGTAGCGCAGGCCGTTGTCCGTAATTTCCGCCACCAGAGCGCAGGTCTTGGCACTGCCCACATCGATCACCGCAAGAAAGTTCCCGTGCTGATTCCCCATGCCTATGGATGATCCTGTTGAGCCTGACTTTTTGCGACTGCCGGACTCGGTTTTTTCTTACCTGGTACAGCATGCTTCGACGGCGCGCGGGGCGCGCCACCCTTACCGGAAGCAGGATTCGCCTTCTGCACCTGCGCGGCTGGTTGCCTTGCCGTTGGCATTGCGGATGGCGCTGGTTTCGCCGCGGCTTTTTTCATCACTATTCTGTGCTTGGGCTTCCGACGCACGGCTTTCTTCGTCGCCGGTCTTGGCGCTTCCTTCGCCGGAGCTTTGACAACCGTCATCGGCGCCGCTATCACCGCAGGCTTCACCATCGCCGCGGCGGGAGCGCTTGGCTTCGCCGTGTTCACCACGTGAATCAGAGCCGCCGGCTTCACACCGGCTGCCATCGCCGCCTTGGCCGCGGCCGGCGTCAGTTGCGCCGTCCTCGGGACCTTCTGCATGTCTGGATTCACGATGATCTGGTGCTCATAGCGCAGGTCCACCGACTCCAGTTTGTCGAACTGCTGCCGCCAGGCTTGCAAGTGCGTGACGTAAATCTTGTAGCGGTTCAGGAAATCGGAGGATCCCAGATGAACCAGCACTGCCCCCGCTGGATCGTTCGCCAGAACTTTCACATCTTCCTGGTCCGTTATGTCCACCTCGCTGAGGTCCTGCGAATAATGCCCGCCCTCCGAATCCAGCTGGCGCACCAGTTCGTTGTAGATCTTCATCCGCGCCGCCCGCGTGGAGAGCGGCTCTCCAGGATTCATTCCCAGAATCACCGGAAACGAATATTTCTGTTTGCCCGATCCCGGCAGCTCCATCAACGTGCCGCCTGCATCGATCAAAGAGATCCGCGAGCCCAAACGTGCGAACGCAATCGGAGTGCGCTCATGGATTTCCACCACCAGACGATTCGGCACAAAACGCATGACGCTGGCTGATTCCACCCATGGAATTTTCTCGAGCTGCGCTTTGCGCTCGGCCAGCGGAATAAAGAAGATGTTGCGCCCGATGTCGCCGCCCAAAACTTCCATCACCTGGCCGTGGGGCACGTTGTGCGTGCCGCTGATCTCAAGGTCGTCGCTCGACTCGATGCGGAAACGCCACGAGCGTTCGCCGTAGCGATACACCGCAGCTCCGCCGATGCTGGCCAGCGACAACACAAATGCCGCGATGGCCGACCACTTCAGCCAACTCACGGCCTTTTTCGGTAGGGGACCGCGCCGGGCAGAGACGCGCTTTTGCCCGCGCAGAAATGGAGATTCCTCCTCCACGTCGAGATCCACCAGGCGCGCATCATCCAGCTCTTCGCGCTCCGGCTCACTCGACGGAGGATACAACTCTTCCTGCAAGATGGTGGAGCCGTTCTTCCGCGCCATCACTTCAGGTCAGTTGTCGACAGAAAATCGCTGAGCGAAACTTACTATAACTGCATTTCGCCGATTGAGATAGACAAAATCTTGGTTCGCACAGCTGATTGCCGAGCGCGACGGGTTCTTCGTTCCGCTTGATCATTCGAACCTTGTCATTCGAGCACAGCCAAGGCAGGAGGAACCTGTTTTTCGTTGCTGGTGATGTGCATCATCAGCGTTACGGTCAGTCCCCAAAAGGTAAGTTCGACCGCCTTCGACACGCAACCGCCGGATTTACCACCAGTGAGCTTGATGGATATGGGCTTCGCAGTCCCTTGCCCGCTCGCCCGCCACCGTAGGCCTCCTATCCGGTTCTTGTTCATCGGTTCGTGTCTTTGCTCCGCGCTTCTTTTCAGGCCCCGCCTCGCGGCGAGTGTTATTTCACCCTTGCGCTTCGCTATGACTTCACCTCCATCAGGTTGTCAAAGGGACTTTCACCCTCAAGCTGTCGTACATGCTCGGCACACAAGAAAAGGCGCCCTGACTAGGGCGCCTCGACACAGAAAGCTCGAAACCTAGATCGGATCGTGCGACGGTGCGGCGGGTGTTTGGATCTCCGGTATCTCTATATCCGGCAACTCCATTTGCGGAACTGTCACCACCATCCGTGAAAAACCTGAGCACTTCTGCGCGCGGTCGCCGTTTTCGATGGCAATCATCCGGACCTTGTCCATCTTCATCTGAACTCTTGCCATTTGCCGGTCGACCCGCGCCATCGCCAAATCCCGTTGCATCCGCCCCATGTCGATCTGCCGCTCAGCCATCTCAATCCTCTTGCAGGCCATCTTGCCCTGCACTTTTTGCAGAGCTGCGTCTGTCCACCTCAGCGCATTAGGATTGCGGCCCAGCATAACTTCCGCGGCTGTCACGAAGCTCAACCCGCGCATCGAAGCCCGCTCCACGATCTCCGTCGAGCGGTCCGCGATCCCGTGCACCCATCCGAATTGGCCATCCTGATAGGCGCCATTCAGCCCCAGGGCAAGAACTCCCGCCGCCAGCCAATACCATGCTTTCTCGGATGTCATAGCTTTCTCCTCACCTTGCACTTTCCGGTTAGACGAAGGGTCTGCCACTTTGTTATCCGGCAATACCAAAACCCGGACAGAGGCCACCCCACACTTCCAAGCAATTACGTAAGTCTGAGCCGTCTAGTTCGAGAAATCTTGCATTCTCAGGGATTCGCCTTAGGAACTACTCCTGGGTTCTTTCAAGAAACCCGGACTCTCAGGGTATCTTTTATGCCCACAAAGCAAAACCCGCCGCATTCAGCGGCGGGTTCTAAATGTAAGAGATGTATCGCTAAGTTATGCCAAGCGCAGCTTCCGTCGGATGATTCCCGCCAACCCGATCAGCCCGGTGCCAAACAGGCTCAATGTGCCCGGCTCGGGAACCACGACCGTGGTGTCCACGCTACCGACCTTAACCGATTCACCCATCCAGCCTTTACCAGTGGCGAAGTCCATGATTAATGAACCATTCGCCTGACCTCCGGTGGCGAGGGTTCCGGTCACCACCCCGAACAGGCTATAGCTATGCAGGCTGGTCCCGCTCTCGTTCAACGTGACATCCCCAGTGAATGACCCGCTGAAAATTGTCCCCAGCGGAACTCCGTTCACTCCGTTGCCCACAATCGTGACTGTGCTACCGGTGCTCGAGAATGTACCGCCAGCGGCCAGCGATCCGCTTAGTAGCGCACCAGTTGTGAAGCTCACCGTACCAAGGTTGGAACCGATCGTGGAGAATCCGAAGTAGTTGCTTACCGCAATAAGGGTCGACCCCGTCAGCGTCAGTCCTGCACTGCTGCCCGATAATGATCCGCCTTGGCCGTTAAAGTCGATTTGAGAATCCGCGAACGCTGCAATGGGCAAGGCCAACGCGAGAAGTGCGAGGAGAACTACCTTCTTCAACATGATTCCGCTTCCTCCTGATCTACGTCCAAGTCATCAAACGAGACTTGGCTACCGCGTCTGGGGGAAGACACAGAAACCCGCTTGCTCTGAATTAGAGCACATTACGTACCAATACTAGTGGAAAAGAACACCAATATTATCAAGCGCTTACCGTTTGCTCTCCAAGGCTTCCAACTCTCATGGATGCAAAGGTATGCGCATGAACACAATTTTCCTTCGTGCTCAATCGGCGGCGATCCCTGTACCAACTCCCGCCTCGCGCCGCTTTGCTGTACGATTCGACGGAAGCCCCGCATCCCGAATTTTGTAGAGTAACGCCCGGTAGCTGATACTCAGTGCCCGTGCCGCTTGCTTGCGATTCCAGTGATGCGCCTGCAGGACCTTCAGGATTACTTTCCGCTCCAGCTCCCGCGTCGCCTGTCGCGTTAGCTTCTTGAGGGAAATCGGTCCGTCCAGATTTATGTCCGGATTGAAGTATTCTTGTTCCCGGGTGACAAGATCGTTTGAAATCACCTCTTCCGAACCCAGAATCACATACCGCTTCACCAAGTTTTCCAATTCGCGGATGTTCCCGGGCCAGTGATATTTCTGGAGTACGGCCATTAGTTCAAATGAGATCGGCTTCGCTCGGCAGTTATATTTTCGGTTGTAATGCTCCAGGAAATAATTCGCTAGGTCGGCTATGTCTCCACGCCTTTCGCGCAGTGGGGGCAATGCCAGGTTCACGACATTGATGCGGTAGAACAGATCCTGCCGGAAGGTCCCATTCTCGATTTCGTTTTCCAGAATCCGGTTGGTCGCGCACACGACTCGCACTTCAACTTTCTTGTCTTCCTGTGCACCGATGCGGCAGAACTGCCCGTCTTGCAACAACTGCAGCAGCTTCGATTGCAGCGCAAGATCCAGTTCGGAGATTTCATCCAGAAACAGCGTTCCACGATGCGCCATCTCGACGCGTCCCGGCTTCATGCCGTACGCCCCGGTGAACGCCCCTTTCTCATACCCGAACAGTTCACTTTCCAGCAGAGTACCCGGAATCGCGGGGCAGTTCACCTTCACGTACGGACCCGTTCTCCACGGAGACCGCCCATGAATCATGCGGGCAATAATGTCCTTGCCGGTACCGCTTTCGCCCTGGATCAGCACCGGCACATTAGCGGCCGCCACCTTGTCCATGCGCGCTCGCAGCGTCTGCATAACCTCGCTGTTTCCAAAAACGATCGCCTCGGGAGGAATCTCGCCGATCGACTGCACTAGTGAACTTACTGAATTTGCTGTTGTCATGGGCCTCGTGCGGGTTTGGTCCGCCTCTTCCCGGATATGTGCACCCCGGACGCCAAACCTTGGCCAATCATCAATAAGAGGGGCAAACACCACGTATCAAATTGATTCGATACGAATTATCGGGAATGGGTGGTTGTCGTGTCTGGCGGCCTACGAAGAGCCTGAGCAGGAATCTGCGTACCGGAACGGTAGGAAAAACTTTTCACACTGTAGAACGAACTTTCCGTTGGCGGGATAGTACCGGCCGTGTGCCATTCAGCAACGGACGAGAGAATTTAAGCCCGATCAGGTGATATCCCTCGGCGTGCGTGACTCGTACCGCCCGCGCGCGCAGCGTGCGCGCAGCACGCGGTAGAGCAGCCGAACTGGCCAGTGGCGCGCTGGGGATCTCCAGCAAAACCTGCGCCGATGGCGGGGGGGAACGCCGCACTGCCACTAACGCCCCACCGGCGCAGATGTTGAGGGCCGTGGCAAACTCAAGAAACTCCTTGCCATTTTCATCCCGAGTCCGCACAAAGATCGGAATGGCCAAGGGAAGCCGCACCCATTGACGTCGTTCTTTTTCGAGTTTGCGGCGAATCAAGAGATCCCCTAACAATTCTGTATACCATTCTTTCATGGGCATCTCACGGGCCAAATGCGTACTGCTGCCGCTGCAAACCCCGATTTTTGGCCGTTACTCCCGTAGCTCTCCCCGGAAACCCCGCTGCCCGCACGGAATCTCCCGCTTTCTCCGACCCTCGTGCCAACTTTTCCCGAAATTATGACCCCGGGTTGGAAAACTACCCGAAAGTGCAAGGATTTTCCTTTCTGTGGCAATTCCGGTGCCTTTTTCGTTGACAACCAAGGTGCACCCATCCTACGATTTTCCTACGTACTCCTCCCCGAAGCGACAGCTTGTGACGGTTTATCCCCTCCCCGGTTAACCAAACCACGAGAGTTTCCGACTATGGCCGCAACTCCGGATAAATCGTGTCTTTCCCAGGCAGCCCTGCGGAATCGAACTCTCCTGTAGCGCATTCCGTCCCGGAGCCAGAGGCCGGCCGGGACTACCCGTCCGACCTGGTCCAGCACTACCACCACCTCTCGGAACGTTTCCAGCGAACCACCAATGCTCTCGCCTCAGCGGCTCATGACCTCAAAACTCCGTTAGCCATTCTCAACGGCTACATCGAACTCCTGCAGAGCGAGAAGCTTGGCCCCCTGAACGAACGACAGCGTGATGTCATCGGCGACATGCGCGCCAGCGGTGAACGCTTGCAACATTTTATCCAGGATTTTTTGTCATATACGGTATTGGAAACGGGCGAACTGCGCATGCAGTACGAGCCCGGCGACATCAATGCGTGCCTGTCGGAAGTCTGTCGAATCTGGTCTGGTCGCTTTCAGGAGAAGGGGCTAGCCTTGTACTTTCTGGCCAACGAAAAGCTGCCCGGATTTTCCTTCGACTCCGCCAAGATTCAACGTGTGATTTCGAACCTGCTGGAGAATGCCTCGAAGTTCACGCCCGCCGGCGGCACCGTCTGGTTGCATGCAGAACCCTATATGTGGGAGCGACGCACCGCGTCCAAGCCAGGCCTGGAAAAAGAACGACGCCGTCAGTCTCTCGCAGTCCCCAACGCGGTGAAGGTCAGTGTCTCCGACACTGGACCCGGTATTCCCCCCGAATATCATCAGGAAGTGTTTGACGATTTTTTCCGCTTGCCCAGCAACGAAAACCAATCTGACGGAATGGGCCTCGGCTTGGCCATCGCTCGTCGCTTGGTCAACGGAATGGGCGGCAAACTCTGGGTGGAAAGCGAACCCGGAGCCGGTTGCAAATTCTCATTTCTCGTACCGCTGAATCCATCCCCCAGCAGCGCGGCTAAAAGGAAGAACAAATGAGTGAAGGGACAGCCATTCTGCTGGTGGACGACGAACCCGGCATGCTCCGCTACATTCGCACGCTGCTCGAGGTGGACGACTACAAGGTAGAAACCGCCTCCACCGGCGAAGAAGCACTCCAGCGCGTGGAGAAGGGTCTTCAGCCCGACCTGGTCCTGCTCGATGTCCTGATGCCCGGCATCGATGGTCTGGAAACGCTGGAGCAGTTGCGACAGATGAAGCCCGGCGTGAAGGTCGTCATGCTCTCCTGTGTGAACGACACCCGTAAGGTTGTCCAGGCCATGCGCCTGGGCGCGCAAGACTACCTCACCAAGCCGTTCCAGAAAGCCGAACTCGACGCGGTCATTGATCAGTGTCTGGGCAAGAATCAGCAAGCCTACGCCGGAGAGGTCGAAGAGCTCTGTGACGACGTGTTCTTCGTGGCTGCCAGCCCCGCCATGAAGAAAATTCGCTCGCAAGCGGCCCTCGTCGCCAACGTCGACATCCCGGTTCTCCTGCTGGGGGAAAGCGGAACAGGCAAGGAAGTTCTGGCGCGACTGGTGCACAAACTCTCTCCGCGCGCCCACCGAACCTTTTTGAAAGTGAACTGCGCCGCGGTCCCAGCCGACCTGCTGGAAAGCGAACTTTTCGGCTACGAGGCCGGAGCGTTCACGGGCGCTACGCATCCCAAGCCCGGCAAATTTGAGTTGTGCAATAAAGGCACGATTCTGCTCGACGAAATCGGTGAAATGCCTCCCAGTCTGCAGGCCAAACTTCTGCACGTCCTGCAAGACCAGCAATTCTCGCGTCTCGGCAGCCGTACCGTCGTTAAAGTAGACGTGCGCATCCTGGCTGCGACGAATATCAATATTCCAGAAGCGCTGGCGACAAAACGCCTGCGTGAAGATCTCTACTACCGCCTGAATGCTTTCACGCTCAGCCTGCCCCCGTTGCGCGAACGGAAAGAGGAAGTACCGATCCTCCTGAAGCACTTCATGAGCCGGATGTCAGAGCGCTACGCACGCTCGCCGCTACCGCTTTCTCCAACGCTGATGAACGCGTGCCTGGAATATTCCTGGCCCGGCAACCTGCGAGAGTTAAGCAATTTCATCAAGCGCTACCTGATCCTCGGCGATGAAATCCTTGCGATTGCAGAACTGAATCCCAAAAACGATTTGAATGGCGGCCGTCAGCTCGACCCTGCGGCCAAACCACCAGGCACAGTAGAAACTTCCGGTGGCGGACTAAAAAGTTTAGCGCGTGGCGCCAAAGACGAAGCGGAAGCCGCCGCGATCACGCAAGCGCTTGAGCAAACAAATTGGAATCGCAAGCAGGCCGCAATCTTGCTGAAGATCAGTTACAAGGCATTGCTCTACAAAATCCGTCAGTACGGAATAGCCGAAGCACGTAGCCATCACAAACTCTCCGCCGGCGCGTAGTTCTGTTCGACGTACTACACATGCGGGGGTTGAACTGGCAACCATTGCATCGTTGACCCGCCCAAGTTCAACGCCACACCCCCGCACTCCTGATTCGGTGGAATCTCCCCCGCTACAGCAAATCTCTGAGCTCCTTTACCCGTACTGGAATTTTGAGGGCTGACGAAACTTATTTGTGCTCCCCGTGTTCAGCACAGGCAGACCCATCGAGGCTGACCCTCAGCCAAGGAGCACGCACATGTCTTCGCGTCTATGGCTCGTCGCAATCGCTGTATTGTTTCTTCCAGGCTGTAGCAACACTCTGAACCCATTCTGTGGAAGCGCTCGACCGGCGCCCCTCATCGGTTCTCTTTCGCCCAGCACCGTCAGCTTTTCCAAAGTGGAGGAAGGTACACCCCTAATCGTGAAAGGTAGTCACTTTGTCTCGTCATCCCAGGTCGTTATCAACGGCAAACCTCTCAGTGCGACTGTAAACAGCAGTGAGCAGCTGAAGGTGATGCTAACGACCGGCGTGATTTCCGGTCCCGGATCGCTGAATGTCAACGTGTTCACCCCAAGCGGAAATTCCGCGGACATGGGCTGCACGAGTGGAGGTAAAAGTAGCGTGCTCGTTTTGACCGTCAATTGAAAGAGTAACTACCGATGCCCCAGGTTAGCGTCTATTCTTTGGACGCTAACCTGGGTTGACTTCCGTAGTGCCAGACGACACGAACTGGAGCACGAGCACGAACCTCCCTCGTGATATCCTGTTTATCAGCACTGCGTCCCCGCCTCAACGGCAATTTTCCGCAGTTCCCTGAGTCAAAATGATTTCAGTTAGCAATGTATCCATGCGCTACGGCGCCAAAGTTCTGTTCGACGACGTCTCCACCGCCTTTACGGACGGCAAGCGCTACGGCCTCACCGGCCCCAACGGCGCCGGCAAGTCCACCTTCATGAAGATCCTGACCGGTGAGATGGATCCCCAAAAAGGCACGGTCGTTCGTCCCCGCAAACTCGGCGTCCTCAGCCAGGACCAGTTCGCTTTCGACGCCTACCGCGTCATCGACACCGTCATCATGGGCAACAAGCGCCTCTGGGCTGCGCTCGAAGAGCGAGACCGCATCTACGAAAAGTCCGAGATGTCCGACGAAGACGGCATGCGTCTCGGCGAACTCGAAGGCATCGTCGGCGACGAAGACGGCTACACCGCCGAGAGCGACGCCGCCATCCTCCTGCAGGGGCTCGACATCCCCGACGAAGCGCACGAGCGCAAAATGAACGAACTTCAGGGCGGACAGAAAGTCCGCGTGCTCCTCGCGCAAGCTCTCTTCGGACATCCGCAGGCGTTGTTGCTCGACGAGCCCACCAACAACCTCGACCTGGACTCCATCCACTGGCTGCAGGGCTTTCTCAACAGCTATGACGGTGTGTTGATCGCGATCTCACACGATCGGCATTTCCTGAACAGCATCTGCACCCACATCGCCGACATCGACTACGAGACCATCATCACCTACACCGGCAGCTACGACGACATGGTCGTCGCCAAGACCCAGATTCGGTCGCAGATCGAATCGCAGAACGCGCAGCGCGAAAAGAAGATTGCGCAGCTCAACGAATTCATCGCGCGCTTCGCGGCCGGCACCCGCTCCAGCCAGGTGCAATCGCGCCGCAAGGAAGTCGAGCGCCTGCAAGTCACCGAACTCGCGAAATCGAACATCCAGCGCCCCTACATCAAGTTCGAACAGAAGCGCCCTTCCGGCAAACACATCCTGGAAGTCGAAGGCCTGCACAAGGCGTACGAGGAAAAAGAAGTAGTCCGGAACTTCACCGCCAGCGTTCTGCGCGGAGAAAAAATCGCTCTCATGGGCCGTAACGGCGCCGGCAAGACAACTTTAGTAAACGCGCTACTGGCGAACTCTCCCACCACTCCCGAAGCCGAACTCCGCCAGACCAGCGGCTACGACGGCAACTTTCTCGATGGGGGAAAAGTTCTCTGGGGACACGAAGCCGCCATCGGCTACTTCGCGCAGGATCACAAAGCTCTCATCCAGCCCGGCATGACCGTCTTCGAATGGCTGCATCAATGGGATCCCTCTGCTTCGCACGAAGAAATCCGCGGACTCCTCGGTCAAATGCTCTTCGCGCGCGAAGACGGCAACAAGAAGACCGACATCCTCTCCGGAGGCGAAGCTGCGCGCGTAATTTTCTGCAAGCTCATGTTGCAGAAGCCCAACGTGCTGGTGCTCGACGAGCCCACCAACCACCTCGACCTTGAATCCATCAATGCACTAAACATCTCGTTGCAGCGTTATCAGGGAACGGTTCTGCTGGTAACCCATGATCACGATCTCATCGATGAAGTAGCGAGCCGCATCTGGCACTTCGAAACAGATCATCAAATCACCGATTTCAAAGGGTCTTACGAGGAATACCAAACCGTCCACGCGTAAAGGATTGTGGACAACGCGCGATGTCCTTCCCACTCTCGTGCACCAAATCGTTGTTCTGCTTTCGTAACGACCCGTCTGGAGGCGCAACAACTCACCAGGCGATCACCCACGATTTTTGTTCATCATTATCATTGTTGTTGTCTTGCGTTTCTCGATGCCTAGGGCGAGCGCTTGTTGGTGAGGACGAAGCCGCCTCGCTGATCCACGCTCTTTGAGCGGGTCCGAGCGAGGGTATGGGGAAGCATTCAGGCATCCGTCAATCTTGTTTTTGCTGGGAAGAAAGAGTAGTTTCTTGTTACAAAACTGGAACGCCGGGCCAAAGAGCCCGCGTGCAATTTTCTGGTTATTCGCAGGTCGCGATTTGGGGGAAATGAAATGCAATCTGGCGGGCAGTACTTACGTGTCTTGCGAGAACAGCTCGGTCTCACCATGCGCGACGTCGAGAATGCCAGTGAAGCGATTGCAGCCCGGCACAAAAGTGATGAATTTGCCATTCCTCCCAGCCGATTGTCGGACATCGAAACCAAGGGCGTTGTGCCCAGCATCTACCGTATCTACTCGCTGTCGGTTATCTATCGGCGCGATGCCAGTGAGCTTCTTTCCTTTTTCGGAGTCGACCTGAATCGAACCTCCGAGGATCTATCCCTGGCCCACCCCCCCAAGTCCCACGTCTCCGAAGCTCTGCAGAACAGTTCTTTCGCCAATATCCCGGTGCGCCTTGACCCCAGTTTCGATCTACGCGTGACCGTAAATATGGGTCGCGTCGTTGAACAATGGGGCGTGGTACCCCTGACTTACCTCGCCCAATTCGCCGACCGCAAGTACACCTACGGCTATATCGGCGCAGAAGATTTCACGATGTATCCGATTCTTCCGCCGGGAACTTTTATCCAGGTCGACGAATCGCGCAACCGGGTCTTGGAAGGCGGCTGGCGCTCTGAATATCAGCGTCCCATCTACTTCGTGGAGACGCGCGAGGGCTACATTTGTTCGTGGTGTGCGCTCCAGCAGGATGGCCTCATCCTGCAATCGCACCCGCTCTCGCCGGTGCCGGTCCGTGTCCTGAAGCACCCTCATGAGGCCGAAGTCATTGGCCAGGTGGTGGGTGTTGCGATGCGTTTGGGGGAATGGTCTACGATCGATTCTTTACCAGGCTCACGAGCGCATGAAGCACTGAATTGAGATGGCGAGCCGTTCCGGTTCCCGGCTGGGGAGGCAACAGCTGCCCCGGCCGCTCATTCAGTTTCTCGACGAAGGCTACCTTCTGAGTTTCTTCCGAACCACTGGAATCTTCCACATCCTGCAAAAGTTTGCGCATGGGCATGCGCAAAATCCTCGATACCAATCCTTTATGCGCCTCTGCGAGCGCTCGTTGCGTGGCGGCATCGCCGTGGATGCGTGCCAGCCCCCAATGCATATAAGTGCCGTCGGCCTCGCGCAAGCCAGCCACATAGCCGAGCTTGCCAAGGACTCCTGCCACCGCTCGCAGCGTCCGGTCCTGAAGATCTTCCGCGATTGACTTGAAAGTCACGATAGTCGTTACAGTTTCCGGAAACAATGTCTCGGGTCGGAGTGGCGCTCCACCGGACCTGTAAATTGCAAAGTATCACGGTGCGAACCCTTCGCAAAGGAGATGCATCGTGAAAAAACTGTTCTGGTTCCTGGCGACTTCCATTGTGTTATTGAGTACGTTTTGCAATCCGCCCCGGCTGCAGGCAGATGGAAATCCCATGCCAACCTGCCCCCCTGGTTCGGTGGGCTGCAAAACTGGAAGATAGCCGGGACATGCACCCCGACGTAGAGCCGGGCGGTCGACCGGTGCAGTGCTGAAGACGCGGTTGAGGCCAGGTGTGAGACGCGGTATAGTTGGCGGGCATACGTATGGCCGCACATTCTCTGCTTTTCACGTACCTCTGGATCGCGCCGCACATTCTTCTGGTGGCGTTAGCAGTCATGATGGTCCGTCGAAAGCTGGTTCGTGAGTTTCCGTCGTTCTTCGCGTACACCGTCTATGAAGCGGTGCAATTCGTTGTGTTGTACGCGATGAATCGCAGCGCAGCCATATCTGGCCACCAGTACACTGTGGCTTGGCTTCTGGGAAGCTGTGGGAGTGTCGCCCTCCGCTTTGCGATTGTGCACGAAATCTTCAGCAAGGTGTTTGAGAGCTATCCCGCTCTCAAGGATTTTGGCACCATCGTTTTCCGCTGGGCTGCCGTTGTTCTTCTGTTGGTCGCGGTTGTGCTGGTCGGGTGGGCTTCGGGCTATGAAACCGATCGCCTTACGACCGCCTACACGGTGGTCGATCGCGCCGTCAGTATCGTGCAAGGCGGCTTATTAATTCTGATTCTCTTGTTGTCCCGCTTTTTCAGTTTCCCCTGGCGCAGTTACGTCTTCGGAATTGCGCTAGGTGTCGGATTCTTCGCGAGCGTTGAACTCGGAATCATCGCCATCCGCACTCAAATTGGCGTTGGAGTTCGGGCTGAATTCTTCGACATCCTCAGCATGGCGGCCTACCATTGCTGTGTCTTGCTATGGATCGTGACGTTGCTGCTGCCTGAACGTGTGGAGACGCGTGTCACGTCCGTTCCTGCTCACAATCTCGATCACTGGAATGACGCGCTGCAGCGGCTGTTGCATCAATGATTCCGACTCTGATACTCGTCCTGATCGCCGGCCTTGCCCTGACCTTCTTTCTCTTCAGGATACGAGGTTTTCGCGTCACCTTGAGCGAGAGTTCCAAGCTTGCCGATCATCTCCTCGCTGTAGACCTCGACGCGTTCCGTAATCTGGTAGATCCGGACGAGGAACAATACTTGCGCGAGCACTTGCCTCCTGCGGAGTTCCGGTCCATTCAGCGCCAGCGGCTGCGTGCTGCGCTTGACTATATTGGCGGCGTTTCCCACAACGCCTCGATCCTTCTCCGCTTCGGGCAGACGGCACGCCTAAGTCATGATCCTCGCGTAGCCGAAGCCGCCCGTCAGTTAGTGGACGACGCCGTCCGCCTGCGCCTCTATGCGCTTGTCGCTGCGGCCAAACTGTGCGCCCGCATAGTCTTCCCCGACACTCTCCTGGAACCCGTGGGCATTGTCGACAGCTACCAGAGCGTGAGCCATCGTGCTACTCTCCTAGGCCGCCTGCAAGACCCAACGAAAGCCGCACTGCTCTCCAAAGCCTTGTAGCCCATTCCGGCTTGTTCGGTTTTCGGAACAAATCGCGACCGCCTATCGCGTGGGGTTTCCCGGACCCTACCATCATCCCGCGCTGCGCAAGCAGCCCCGCTAAAGCCCGTGTTGAGTCTTCCCCCTCACGGAACACCCTGCGGCACGGGCTTTAGCTTCTATTCACTCCAACTTCCAACTGAGGAATTCGCCCGTACCGAAGCGCCCTTGAATCTCCAAGGGAGGTTTCTGCGCGCGCTTATAGACTTTCCAGCGCCCTGCCCAACCGCTCCAGCCCACTCTGGACAGTCTTTGTCGGCGCGGAAAAACCAATCCGAAAGTGCTGCGGATGCTCGAAGAATTCACCGGGCACGACGCTTGTTTCGTAATCGTCCCGCAGTCTCGCTACGAACTCAGCGGCCGAACCTCGCTTGAGACGCGGAAAGATCGTCGTGCCAAACTGGCTGGGCGCACAGTCCAGTTGCGGATGTGCCTCCAGAAAGGCATTCACCAACACCCGATTCGTTTCCAGCAATTGACGTGCCCGTTGCCGTATTACATCCAGATGATCGAGCGCCACCACGGCTATGCACTCCGCCGGATGAGCCGGGGTTCCGTAGGTAAAGTCCACCACCTGCCATATGCGCTGCACCAGCTCGGGCTGCGCCAGAATCCATCCACAGCGGAGACCGCTCAGCCCATACGCCTTCGCCAGACTGCTCGTCGTCACGAAATTCGATCCCAGGTGAAACGCCGAACGCCAGGGGCGGTCCCATAGAGTTTCCAGATAAACCTCGTCGACCAGCACCCGCGCTCCCACCTGCGCTGCCATTTCGCCCACCTGCCGCAGCGTGTCGTCATCGGTAAAAGAACTGCTGGGGTTATGCAGATTGCACAACACCACGAGGCGAATCTGCGGCGTAATGCGTCGCTCCAGTTCCCCTAAGCCCAAGCGGAAGTCTCGGTCCGGCCGCCGCTCGAAGCGTGCGACTTTCGCCCCCAGGTGATGAAGACTGGCGAGCAGCGGATCGTAGGTTGGACGCTCCACCAATACTTCGTCACCCGGCTGCACCAGCACAGTGAGCGCAAGAAAATTCGCCATCGACGTACCCAGGGTAGAGACGATGCATTCCTGCGGAACCCCGGCCTTGGCCGCCAGGCCGATCCATCAGAGGCTGAAATCCATACGGGCCCGTCCCGCCGATCTCAATATCGTCGAGGCGGACAGGCAAGTCGGATAGCGGGTAGTCGGGCACGCCACTGAGCGCTAAATTGAAACGCGCCTCCGAACGTACCTTGGCCCAAGCTTGATAGCGCGATACCCCTTGTGCGAGCGACTCTCCCATCTTCTGCTCTCCGAGGCCCGGGACTTTACCGCGAGGCGACTCTATTGTCCGGAGCGTGCAGCAGCTATTCAAGATCCAGCGTGCGGAAAGGTCAGCCTCAATGCAAGGTAATCACGATCGGGCCGACAGTCTTATTGTTGGATTGATCAAAAAAACGATAGTCCCCCACAGCTGAGACCGAAATCGTCACCGTTTGTGGAGAAGGTGTTCCGCCTCCAGATCCCCCGCCACCGATCCCACCGCCACTCGCCACGCTTCCTCCGCCGCCACAAGCAACCCAACTGGCAATCGCCAAAAAACACACGACCAGGCCTGCAACTCGTTTCTGCCGCCTGCCGCGGGTGATCACTAATAAGAACGCGATCGGTCCCGCGAAGGCAAGCAGGCCCGCTGGGTACAGATGCGGCGACGGTCCGGAAATCGAACCAGAGGTTTGGCTTGATGTGACTGTCAGAGTAACCGCGGTCGTGCCTCCATCCGTGAGGGTCAAGGAACTCTGTGAAAGCATGCAACCCAGTTTTGCATCCGGAGACTGGCAAAACAGGTTGATATTGTTCGTGTAGTGATTGATCGAATTCAGTGTTAAAAAGAATGTTGCGGACTGCCCTGCTGAGAGAGTCGCAACTGTGCTGTCCAACGCAGCCGAATAATCCTCCACACGCAAGATTGCAGGAATCGTGTGCGAGGCCAGATTCGTATGCCCGGTAATCTGGAAGGGATAGTCGTTGGCCACCAAACCGCTGCCTCCCAGGGACAATGCGCCGGTCTCGCCATTTGCACCGATCGTGTAGGTCTGGGAGCAGATCGCTCCTGCAGGTGAACCGGTACAGGTCAGCGCGATGCCTTCGTTCAGACCATTCGTCGATGTCGAACTCACCATGGTATTGACACTGCCCGAGGGACCCATCACTACCAGAGCAGGATTCACCGATAGAGCAAAATCACCAATCCCCAAGGTCAACCTCGTCGCCTGTCGCATGGACTTTCCCCATCGCGCTTGCCAAAGGTGTCCCGCGCGAAAGGTTGACTATCCTACCTCAAATCCATCCGGTACGAGATTCTAAGTCGACCTCGCAAAAGCAGCAGAGGGGGGCCATCACATAGGTAAGTGACAGGATTTTCACCTGAAGACTGTTAAAATTGATGCACATTCGAGCTGTGCGAGTAGCGTCCTCGTGGACCTTTTACGCTCTTGGGGTCAATAGCATGTGCAGGAACATCAAGAATCTCTTCAACTTCGATCCGCCCGTAACCGATGAAGAAGTGCGCGCGGCATCCTTACAGTTCGTAAGAAAGATCAGCGGCTTCAACAAACCTTCAAAGGCCAATGAAGCGTCGTTCCAGGCAGCGGTCGAGGAAATCGCCGCTATTTCTACTCGTTTCCTCCATTCGCTGGAAACCAGCGCTCCTCCCAAGAATCGCGAAGAGGAAGCGGCCAAAGCCAGAGCCCGCATGGCGGAACGATTTGGGACGTGAATTTAGCGGATTAGGTTCGGACATCCGGCGCTCAGCGTCCGCCGCGGCCTGTCACTGGCGATGATCGCCCTTACCATGGGGTTACGACTGTACGTTATGGTGCTCGGGAAAAAGGTAGCTCGTTCCGGAACTACCGCCAGACTTCGATCGCGATTCCCTGCGCTCACGCACAGAAGACTTCCGGATTCTCCGTCGGCCCATCCAAATGGCCTACTAACTTATGCTCCAGTCCTTCGCGCGAGGGCGTCAGGTCCCGGCGCATGCGCTCCATCTCCTGCTCGCCCAGCGGTGCAAAGCTGCGCGCGACGCCGATGTTATGCTCGAGCATTTCCAGATGCGGCATACCCACCACCGCGGTCGTCACTGGCAAGCTCATCGAATAGCGCAACAGCGACGTGATGTCGGCTTTGCCCGCGCCGCCTCCCAGCAGAAATTCCTGCCCGGTCACCTTCATGGCGATTACGCCTAAGTTCTTCTTGTTCGCGGCCGGAAGCGCCAGTTCCTCGAATCGCCCGTTGCGCGAGGCATTCAGAGCCATCTGCACGCAATTCAGATCATGCCGCTCGATCGCTTGCGCCATGACTTCTCCACTCGTGTGACTGGTCATTCCGATCGCGCGCGTCATCTTCTGCTCGCGCGCTTCCAGCAGTCCCTTGAGCGCCCCGTCGGGCGCCTCGATCTTGGCCAAGTCTTCGGGCTTTCCCAGGCTATGAATGTGCAGCAGATCGACGTGGTCGGTCTGCAGTCGTTTCAAGCTGGCCTCCAGCCGCCGCATGAATTCGTCGCGCGTTCGATCCGGTATCTTCGTGGCCAGCCAGACGTCCTTCCGCCGCGAAGCCATCACCTTCCCCACACGGCTTTCGCTCTTACCATCGCCATAGGCGTAAGCCGTGTCGACATACGTAATGCCTAGGTCAATTGCGTGATTCAGCGCCGCCAATGCCTTGTCTTCCTCCTCATACATCAGAAACCGGCTGCCGCACCCAAATGCGAGGATAGATACCTTGGCGCCGGTGCGTCCCAGGGTTCGTGAGGGCAGAGGCGCGGGTGAAGCCTGGGCCACGTCTTTGAATAACCAAAGGCCAGTGCTGGCGGCTGTGCCGACTCCAATTTTTTCCAGGAATTTTCTGCGGGAGAGGTCTTCCATCATGGTCGTCTCCTCATGGGCGCCCCAGCTAAGCCGGGCGGGTCGCCGCGTACATAACGACTGTACTCCAAGTTTTTGGGTGGTTCCAATCCCCGGCGGTACAAAAGTGGAGATTCGGCAGTCTCGCCTAGTTCTTGGGCGCTGGCAGAGGAGGCCCCGCCACCTGATCCAGAAAAGCCACGTAAGCGGAGAGCAATCGATAGGTCTGGTAGTAGTCATCAAACTTTATGGCGGAGAGCCTGTCCTTCGAGGTATGGAGGATGCTTGCATTCCAGGTCTCCTGCGTCAGCGAATGAATCGTGATGCTCGGAATCTTGCGCGCCGCGAACTGCTCCGAGTCGGTGCTACCCACCTGCTCCACGTTTACACCTGTGACCGGCAGATTCATCTGTCTCCCTAAGGACGCAAGGGCCGCAACTAGGTGCTTGTCTGAATGAGTGGCCCAGATTTCGGTAGGCGCCAAGCCGAGAGTATCCATGTTAACCATCGCATCAGTCGCGGCGACCTGTCCCGTTGTCATTTGCCGCGCAAAAAAATGGGATCCGACCTCGCCCTTCTCCTCGTCCGTGAATCCCACAAAGATGTAGGTGTGCTTCCGCGGTTCCAACTTCACGGCCTCGTACAGCGACGGAAGCAGCGACGCGCCGCTCCAGTTGTCGACCACTCCATCCCCGTCCGGCACACGATCGAAATGTGCTCCTACAATAATCACCCGGTCGGAACTCCCCGCCAGTACGCAAATAACGTTCGGCAGTTTGGACCCCTTCACCGGCTGTTCGGAAAGGTGTGATTCATCGCAACCCGCTTCCGTAAAGATCTGTTTGAGCGTTGTCTCCCGCTGCGGATTGTTGCCAGCGTATCTCTCGAGGCGCTTTTCGACGATCTCCCGTGAGACCGGCTTGTACCGAATGGTATCGGCATGGGCATCGCTGCATGTCTGCCATGTCAGTCCGCATATCAAGAGAAAGCACAATTTTGACCGGAGTATTCGACGTGGCATACGACTAATGTATCGCCTGCAGTCAAGTTTGAAGCTCTGTGGAATAATCACCCGTTACCGAACTCACGAGGATCCCCATGGCGAATGAATCCGAGAAAGAGATGGCCGCGCTCGAAAGCCTGAAGTACGTTCACGACGGACAGATTGTTGGTCTCGGCTCCGGCTCAACTGCGACCATCGCCATTCGCTTACTCGCTGAGCGCGTACGCGCCGGCCTGAAGATTCGCGGAATTCCCACATCAGTCCAATCGCGCGATCTTGCCCTTCAGCTCGGCATTCCGCTCACCACCTTCGATGAATACCAGGAGATCGATGTAACCATCGATGGCGCCGACGAGTTTGATCCCGATTTGAACCTGATTAAGGGCGGGGGCGGAGCCATGCTGCGGGAAAAAATTGTAGCTTCGGCCTCGAAGCAACTGGTCATCGTCACCGATTCTTCCAAACAAGTCCCCGTGCTGGGACGTTTTCCTCTGCCGGTCGAGGTGATCGGCTTCGCCGAGCCTCTGGTGGCGAAGAAGGTCTCGGACCTGGGCGCGATCGTGGCTCGGCGCTGCGATTCTTCCGGGATAGCCTACATAACCGACGAAAGCCATCACATTCTGGATTGCCGATTTGGAGAGATTTCCGATCCGCCAGCACTCGCCCGGGCTTTAAGTTGCATGCCTGGCTTGGTCGAGCACGGCCTATTCGTGGGGATGGCCAACGTTGTCGTCATGGCCAAGGCGGGGTCGGTCGTGGAGTTTCGTCGCCCCTGAAGATTTCCTCTAGGCAACTTTAAAGTCAGCACCGGGCGCGAATCTTCTGAGACTGGTGGGAGCAACTATGACAACGTCTGCCCCGGCAGCGGCAAAAGATGACAGCATAACGGTCTGTGCAATCAGCCTGGTTGCAGCGATGATCGCGGACGTGGTGCACGAAGCCCTCGGACACGGTGCGCTCGCCTTGCTTCTGGGAGCGCAATCGGGAGTGCTCTCCACCGTCGCATGGACCAGCTCATTTGATTCGCGGTTGGTGGCCGCCGGAGGCACAGTCGCGAACCTTGCGGCGGGCGCGATCTTTTGGTTTGCTCTACGCAAGGCGAAGAATGCATCCTCGGAGACGCGATTCTTCCTGCTCATGAGCGTTGCCTTCAACCTGTTTGACGGTACGGGATACTTTTTCTTTTCCGGTGTGACAAACTTTGGAGACTGGGCCAGAGTCATCGCCGAGACGCATCCGCACGGGCTCTGGAGGAGCACGTTAGTGCTCGTAGGAATCGTAGCTTATTATGGAACAGTCCTGCTGGTGGGCATCGGCTTTGCGCGCGACTTCGGTGTCTCTGCCGTTGACGCGCGCCTCAGCAAGCTCACGCTCCTGCCCTATATTTCCGCGATTGTATTGATAGGCGTCTCTGGTTTGTTCAATCCCTTCGGAATCTTCCTGGTGTGGCAATCGGCCTTGCCCGCCACCGCTGGAGCATATTGCGGACTGCTGTGGTTTCGCTACTACATTCCCCGAGGAGTAGCGCCAGAACAAACGGCACAGAATATTCGCCGCAGCCCAGAATGGATTTCCGCCGCCGTCATCAGTTCTCTAGCCTTCATCGTCGTGCTCGGTCGCGGAATCACAATCTCGCTGCAAAAATAATTGACGGGATTTGCGGCCGTTCCCAAGCTAAGAGCCAACAGCTATCAGCCATCTGCTAACTAACAATCTCCCGCAACGCTGCCAACAACCGGTCCACTTCTTCCACCGTGTTGTAGTGGAAGAGTCCAATGCGCAGGAAGCCACCATCTTTTTCCACGTCTAGCTGCTCGGTGAGATTGAGCGCGTAGTAATTGCCGTCCCAGGTAAATAGCCCGCGTTCGCCCAGCTTGGTCGCCAGTTCCAGCGGCGAGTGCCCATTAATACGTAGCGCAATGGTCGGACAGCGGCGCTCGAAGCGCTGCGGGTCGGTGATGCCGTAGACCTTCAGACCGGGGAGTTCACGCAAGCCATGGATCAGCCGCTCGCACAAGGCGCGCTCGTACTTCACAATTTCTTCGTAGGCAGCGAGGATGGCCGCACGCCGCGTCGGAACGGCCCCCTTCAGCCGCCGCCCAATCTCGGCGATGTACTCCACGCACCCAGTAATCCCGGCGATGCCTTCGTGGTTTAGCGTGCCCCACTCCCACCGATACGGGCTCTCATCGGTGTTCGCTCGCACTTTGTAAGGGTGCAGGCGCTTCAGGTGCTCGCGCTTGCCGTACAGCACTCCCATGTGTGGTCCAAAGAACTTGTAGCTGGAGCAGACGAGGAAATCGCAATCCAGAGCGCGCACGTCGATCGGTCCGTGCGGAGCGTAGTGCACCGCATCGATGTAAGCGAGTGCACCTACCGAATGAGCGAGGCGCACAACTTCCTTCACGTCGTTGATCGTTCCAACCGCATTCGAGGCATAGCCCACGGCGACAAGTTTGGTATGGCTGTTGATCTTGCCCGCCAGGTCGTTCATGTCGAGCGTGCAGTCGGCCTGGTTGACCGCCACCGTCCGTACGGTCACGCCCGATTCCTCGAGCACTTTCCACGGAGCAAAGTTGGCGTCGTGGTCGAGCAGCGTCAGGACAATCTCATCTCCCAGACCGAGTTCGCGTCCAATCGCCCGGCTCATCGCATAGGTCAGTGAGGTCATGTTGAAGCCAAAGACCACTTCATCCGGATCGCAGCCGAAGAAGTCAGCCATGGCGGAACGGGCGCCCGCAATCGTCTCGTTGGTGCGATGGCTGGTCGCGTAGGCGCCGTTAGTGTTGGCGTTGGAATGCTTCAGGTAGTTGCTGATCGCGTCAATGACGCGCTGCGGAACCTGTGTTCCTCCCGGGCCGTCGAGATACGCGGCGGGATGTCCGTTCACCCTTTCCGCAAAAGAAGGAAACTGGACGCGAATCCATGGAAGATCGAGTGCGGTGCTGATGGCATCCTGCGCAATGGGCATGGGGTCCTTAGGTCTCGACTGCCTTAATGAAGTCGGCCAACATTCCGTAGGCCGTGGCGTACAAGCCGGGATTCTCTTCGAGAATGCAAAGTCCCGGAAAGATGTCCGTTTCAAAATACACGATCGAAGAAGTGCCTGCGACCCGAGCCATAGGATCGCTCAACGGCACTTGTTCAGGAGCGACTGTGGCGGTAACGCCTTCGCCGGTTCGCCGGGCACGGCAAACTAGTTTATAAGGAGCGCCCGCGGCGCGTGCAGCCCGCACCTGTTCCCCGCTCAGCTTGCGGATGCCTTCGCGCTGCACATCGCGAAGTGGCATGCGTGTCGCCCATCAGCACGGTCACCAGCGCCGCGACCTTCACGGCCGCATCCCAGCCGTCAATGTCATGGCTCGCGTCAGTTTCGGCCACTCCGATTTCCTGAGCCTTTCTCAGAGCGGCATCGAAACTGAGCCCCTCTTCCATGCCCGCTAGTATGACGTTGGTGGTCGAGTTCAGGATGCCATGGAATCCCCGCAAGTGAATGGCGGGCAAGTTGTCCCGGAACAGCGAGAAGATGGGCACGCCGTCCATGACGGTCGATTCAAAAAGGAAACGCCTTTTCTTCGCAGCCGCCAGTTGCCGCAGTTCGTCGTAACGCGTAAACGATTGGTCCCTTGTTGGCTGTGATCGCATGGGCCCCGTGCTCGAGCGCCGCCCGAATGTGATCGACCGCGGGTTGTCCGCTTTCGACGTTCAAAGAACTGGCTTCGAATAGCACATCGGCCTGTGTTGCGTGCAGCCATTGACGAACGTCAGTGCTGTTCCGGAGTGAAACTGGAAAATTCGCGGAAAGAATCGCTTCTTTCCCGGCCAGGATCGCTTCATCCAGACCCGCTGGATCGGCAATCCAACCCAATCGCCGCGAAGCGATGCCGGTGATCCGCCACGCGATGCCCCGCGCAAGCAACTCGGCTCTGCGATCGGCAAGCAGACGCACGAGGGTGCGATTCACATTGCCGAATCCCAGGAGACAAAGATTGTAGCTGCGGATGGCCTTGTCCAGAACCGTTAACCCATAGTAGTAGTGTGCTCGGGCTTCACCTTGTAGAGCACACGCACTTCGCCCGCTTGCCCATAGGGATACTTGTCGACCCCCAGATATTTCTTCGCCATCTTGTCGATGTGTTCGTCGGCGCCCTGCTCGGTAATCTCTACTACCTTCCCGCGGATTTCCAGGTAGCGGTAGGGATTGTCCGGATCACTGATGGCCATTGACACGCGCGGATCGCGGCGCACATTGCGATCCTTCTGGCGGCCTTTGGCGGAGTTGAAAATCACGTGCTCGCCATCGAAGTCGCACCACACGGGCGTCACTTGGGGACGACCGTCGGGCATGAGGGTGCCCAGGTTGGCGAACGCCCGCTTCTGGAAGAGGTCCGTGTACTTTTCGGGGATGGCACCGGCCATGAAAGATCCTCCTGATGGAATGGAAGGATAACGCATCGCAGATTATAGACGCGTCGCAAGTTTGACGCGCGGCGCACCAAATCGAAGCACCAAGAGCTGAGAATCGCATTTCGACGCGGTCGCTTGCGATACCACGAGCCAGGCTCCGTAGGGGCCAACGACCTAGCCCACCACTTCAGCGCTGGGTAAGCCGCGAATAACACCCAGGTCCCGTAGGGACGGCTGATCCTAGAGCGGCTTCCAGCCGCGCCGCATGGCCGCTAAAATCTCTCTTCTGCTAAACTCAACCAAACCACTAGACATTCGGAGAACGAACAAAGGATGAAAAAAACGTTGCCGAAACGGCACCTGGCAATGCTCGCATTCTTGCTGTTTGCGGCCATAGCAACCGCAGCACCGCAGGATGGATCGAAATATCCCCCGACTATCGTATTCATGACCGACTTCGGCACCCTGGACGATTCCGTCCCCATCTGCAAGGGCGTCATGTATTCGATCTCGCCCGCCGTACGTATCGTCGACCTCTCTCATCAGGTCACGCCCTTCTCTATCCTCGACGGCGCGCGCTTTCTCGAAGGCGCCACGCCCTACTATCCGGCGGGCACAGTATTCGTGGTGGTGGTCGACCCCGGTGTGGGCAGCACGCGCAGAGCCGTGATCATCGAGTCCAGGCGCGGGCAGTATTTCGTCCTGCCCGACAACGGTCTCATCACACTGGTCGCCGATCGCGACGGTCTGGAGAGCGCGCACGAAATTACCAATACCGACTGGATGATCGGGAAGGCCCTGTCTTCAACCTTTCACGGCCGCGACATCTTCTCCCCCGCCGCTGCCCATGTCGCCCGCGGCGATGACTGGACGCAAGCAGGACCTGCGCTCGAGCTGAAGAGTCTGGTTCGTCTCGATCTGGAAAGCGCCAAGGTCGACGAGCGCGGCCTGCATGGCGAAGTCATCGCCACCGACGGTCCGTATGGCAACCTCGTCACCAACGTCAACGCCGAGGACTTCCTGAAACTCGGCTACCAGCGCGGCCAGACTGTCCCTCTTACGATTGGCGACAAGAAACTCGACCTGCCGTTTGTGAAGACGTTCAGCGACGTTCGGTTGAAAAAACCGTTGCTCTATATCGATTCTCGCGGACACCTTGGGCTGGCCGTGAACCAGGGAAGTTTCGCGGCCGTATACAGCGTAAAACTTCCGATCAAGTTAGTGATCCCGCGAGCGAAATAACCGTTCGCAATTGCAGAATCGTACTTTGGGATGCGAGCATCCTTGAGTTCTTGTTTGCTGGATGCGTCGGCACTTACATGGAGGAGTTGCTATGAATGATGCGCCACCGTCAACCCGCCACAGAACCTTCGACCTGGCACGATGGACATTTGTGATGTGGGCTGTGGTGCTGGCCCCGGCGCTCTTGTGCGCGCAGAGCTTCCGCGGCACCATCCGCGGGCAAGTCCGTGATGCAACCGGTGCATTGCTCGCCGGTGCAAAGGTGAGCGCAAAGAACAACGCCACCGGCCTGAGCCGCGAGACGGTGACTGGCCCCGACGGCAGCTACGTGATGGCCGAACTGCCCGCGGGCATCTACGCTGTAATGGCGCAAGCCACGGGCCTGTCGCCGGTGGCGCAAAACGTCGTTGTAAACGTCGGTCTGGATACGACCGCTAATTTCGACGTGACCAGCGTCGAAAAACACGTCGAGAAGGTGACCGTGAGTGAAGCCTTGCCACTGGTCGATGCGGAACGAGATGTTCTGGGCGAGGTAGTCGACCGCAGGCTGATCACCGAGTTGCCACTCAACGGGCGCGACTTCGGCAAGCTGGTGGCGCTGGTTCCCGGAGCAACCGTGGAGCCCTCGGGTGTCGCAGCCATTCAGAGCGGCTTTGGTCAATTTGCTATCAACGGGAACCGCGATCGCTCGAATAACTACACGCTCGATGGCACCGACAACAACGACCCCTTCTTCAATAACTCCGCGTTCAATCAGGTGGGCATTGGTGGAGCCCCGGCTTCCCTGCTGCCCATCGATGCGATCCAGGAATTCAATCTGCAATCGCAGTTTTCCGCGGAATACGGGCGCAACAGCGGCTCGGTCGTGAACATCATCACGCGATCGGGGACGAATCAGACTTCACGGCTCGGTGTTCGAATTCCTGCGCAACGACGCAATGGACGCGCGCAACTATTTCAATCGCACTATCGACCCCACGACGGGCGAACACGCCCGCAAGAGTCCGTTCCGCAATAACAATTTCGGCGCTTCCCTCGGAGGTCCCATTGTCGAGGACAAGACCTTCTTCTTCGGCGCTTACGAAGGCCAACGGGAAAGGGTGACCTCAGACTTCAGCTTGCATGTCCCGACGCCGCAGCAGATCTCGGATGCACAGTTTTTGGCGGCCGACAACGGAGTCACGCCCAGCCCCGCCTTGACATCGATCCTCGGCTTTTATCCGTCCTCATCTTCTGGCACCTTGCCCGGGCACGTGGCCGACAAGAACGACGTCGACAGCTTCATCGCCAAACTGGACCATCAAGTAACCGATTCGCATTTACTCTCAGGTCGCTATGCCTTCGCCCGCAGCGAGCAGGTGTTTCCGTTGGGTGGATTGGGATTCGGCGCCGGCTCGCGCTTGTCGCCGTTCGCACAGGTTTCACCCACGCGCGTGCAGCTTGTCTCGTTGAGCTTGTTATCCACGGTGGGACCGACAAAAATTAATGAAGTACGCTTCGGCTATAGCCGCTATCGAACGTCGTTCAGTTCGCGCGATGCGAGCTTTGATCCGAGCACCCTGGGCATCGACTTCGGCACCGGCAAACTCAGTCTTCCGGAAATTGACTTCGGCGGAGTCTTTGAAAACTTGGGCGTCTCCGCCTTCAGCATTCCGCGCGGTCGCACCAGCCAGAGCTTTCAAATCCTCGACAATTTCACGTGGGTGCGTGGCCGCCACACCATCAAGCTGGGAGGCGAGTACCGGCGGGCCGCAATCAAGAATTTCAACGACAATCTCGAGCGCGGCCTCATCACTTTCAGTCCCGACTCCAGCAGTCTGAACTTCTGCATCCCTGATCCGACCGTGGCGCCCTGCGACGACTCAGGAGCAGTTGTGCTGGCCAACTACTACATTGGCAGCAGCTTTACGTTGGCCAATTCCGGAAACACGAATCGCAATACCTTCAACAACGGCCTGAGCTTCTTTGTACAGGACGATATTCGCGTCAAGCCGACTTTCATGCTGAATCTCGGTTTGCGTTGGGAGTACTTCGGCCCGATCAGCGAGGAGCACAACCTGCTCTCGAACCTGGGACGCGACGGTCAACTCGCAATGGTTGGCACCGACGGCGTCGATGGTGCCTACAAACGCGACCTCAACAATTTCGGACCGCGCATCGGCTTTGCCTGGAATGCACGGCCCAGCACGGTTGTGCGCGCCTCCTATGGCGTGTACTACGACTACATTCCGCAGGACCTGCTGATCGCGAACTTCACCTCGTCGGCGGGACTTGTTACAAATCCCATCGGACCGCAAGCGGTGGTGCCGTTGAATTTCGACTCCGACGCGTTTAGTGGAACGACGTCGAATCCTGTCTTCACGGTCCCGTCTCAGCCGTACCCACCCGACGGCGCGAATCTCTTCATCACTCCGCGCAATCTGCCAACGCCGTACGTACAGAACTGGAATTTCAATATCGAACAGCAACTGAATCAGAGTCTGGCGTTGCAAGTCGGCTATGTCGGGAGCAAGGGAACCCGCCTGGCCCGTCTGCTCGACGCGAATCAGCCCGATGTCAACGGCGATCGTGTGGTTTTTCCGCAATACGGCGCAGTCGATGAATTCGCGACCGTGAGTGCCTCCACCTACAACGCGCTGCAGACCACGCTGCGCACCAAGAACTGGAACGGACTTTCGGGTTTCGTCGGCTACACCTGGTCGAAGTCCTTGGACGATGCCTCCGATGCGATCGACTTCAACTTCTCTACCGTGGCTTTCCCGCAGGACTCCACCAACCTGAAAGCTGAGCACGGCCCCTCGAACTTCGACACACGGCACCGCTTCACGACGGCGCTCACGTATCAACTGCCGAAACTCTTCGGTCCCCAGGCGTTTGGCGGAAGGCTGGCAACTCAACACCATCATCACAGCGCAGAGCGGGCGCCCCGTGCCGATCGTCAGCGCCAACGACACCAGCGCTCTCCCAAATAACAACTTCAACACGCGCTCCAACTTCCACCAACGGCCGAACGTCGTACCGGGAGTCAATCCCATCAACTCCAACTGGGAGTCCGCGCCGGACGAGATTGGCTATCTGAAGGGAGAAGCTTTTTCTCAGCCGCCCGACGGGACGTTTGGCGATCTTGGCAGGAATGCGATTTTCGGCCCCAAGTTCTGGAACGTGGATTTTGCGGTCGCCAAGAGCACGCAGATTTTCGATCGCATGAACCTTCAATTCCGCGCGGAGTTCTTCAATATCTTCAACCATCCGAATTTCGCCCTGCCCAATTTCTTCGTCGATCCCGGATCTTCGAACCAGGGCTTGATCACCCAGACGCCGGACCAGGCTCAAACCAATCCCGGTCTGGGTGGCGGAGGCCCGCGGGTGATCCAGTTGGGAGTAAAGCTGCTGTTTTGATCCCTCCTACTAAACTTGTCGTCCTGGCGGAGTGAGGCGCTAGCCGAACGCAGTCGAAGGACCCCGTGTTTGTCGCGAATGTCGACCGGCCCGTGGAAATTTTTTGGGCGGACCGTTTTACGGATTGCTCCCAAGATTCCTTGCAGCAACGACACAGATTCTCTCGCGCGCTCTCAAGCCGACACATCCGCCTGCGATCCGCGGCAACACGGCCTGCAGCAGCGCTTCAAACATCCCGCGCACTTTCTCTCCCGTTTCCATCACTTCCTGGTGCGTGAGAATCTGGTCAAGAATCCCCGCAGCCATATTGGTTACACAAGAAATCGCGAGCACCTTGATCCCCATATGCCGTGCCGCGATGACCTCCGCAACCGTCGACATCCCCACTAGGTCCGCTCCAATCGTCCGCAGATAGCGAATCTCCGCCGGCGTTTCATAACTCGGCCCTAACAGACCTGCATAGACGCCATCCTCCAGCACGACGCCAATCTTGGCCGCCTCCTCCTGCGCGGCCTGCGCGTAAGGCTTCCAGTAGCACTGGGTCATATCGGGGAAGCGCAGGCCGAAACGGTCGTCATTCGGCCCCACCAGTGGATTCACGCCCTGCAGGTTAATGTGGTCCTTGATTAGCACCAGCGCCCCTTGCTGGTATTTCAAATTGATTCCGCCCGCAGCGTTGGTGATCACCACCGCGCGAATTCCCATACGTCCGAAGACCCGCATCGGAAAAGCGACTTCCTGAACAGAATAACCTTCATAAAGATGCACACGCCCTTGCATGGCGGCGACCGGCACATTCCCCGCCTTGCCAATCACCATCTGGCCGGCATGGCCGATTGCGGTGGACCGTGGGAAGGCGTGAATCTGCGAATAAGGAACACGCGTCGCGTCGGCGAGCCGGTCCGCGAATGCACCTAGGCCGGACCCCAGGACAAGGCCGATCCGTGGCCGAAGAGTCGTCTGCCCCAACAAATATTGCGCCGCCCTATCTGCTTGCAAAAACAAATCGTCAGTCGCCATATTAAGTTTTCCCCAGAGCCTAGAGCCCAAGCCCAGAGCCATGTCATTGCACAAAGCCCATGTCACGGCGGGCACTCAAACTTCGCTTCACTTGCCCAAATCTGTTTCCAGCTTCCATTGCATGCGGGCGCGCTCGCTGCCCCTCGAGTGACTATCAGGAAAATGCGAATTGTACCGTTTCACGGGAAATTCCGTTGGAGTCTGTTGTGCCATTGCTCTTTTTCGCTCTGTCTCGTGTGCCTTGGACTCGCGTCTGGGATATCCGCTGCTTGCGCTTCACACCTGTTCCTGCGATGAGTCAGCATTCTCGCGCAGGCCGCTTGCGAGCCTCATCGCTGACATTGTTACGTGACTGCGAATTCCAACACCGCGTCATTACTGAATTGTGACAAGATTTCCACATCGCAGGAATCGCGCAGAATCGAGTCGGAAATATGCCCAAAATTTTCTGAAACGCGCGAAAAAGTGCGCTACACCTGCGGGCAGCTTGAGCGAGTCTCACGATCGACTGCACCAAAAATCGGCAGGGGCTTGTGAACGGGCTGCACTCGATTGATTTCAGGGGAGATAAAGACGCGTTGTTTTGATTGACTATAAAAATAGAAGGCGTAAAAACAAACTCGTTCTTTGACACGTTCTGAAGTTTTCCCGGTTGGTGCAGCGTCCGGGGCTCAAGCGAGATCACTCTCACAACCGCGAGGTGAGTTAAGAGAGGGTCAGCAAGGGTCTATAGCTAAGCGCTGGTCGAGGCGAACAGGAGCCCATGTCGAAGGCAGGATAGAGTCCCGAGGCGTTGGACTGGTTTATCCGGTTGGCGGTGAGCCCGGAGCCCAAGCGAAGATCGCGCGTTGCAACCCGCAAGGAAGCGCTCGAGAGCAGGTCAAGCGAGGGTCTAAACGCGAGCTACTGGCCGAGACGAATGAGACCAACATCACCTCGGGACTCTTATTTCATAGAGCGACCTCATCCCATGCGGTCGCCGCTGCAAGCTCTCCCCTAAGTCGCATTTCGGCCCATCGTGCCCTTGGTTGATGGAGACGCGACTTGGTCGCGTCTCCTTTTCGGCAGGATCTCCCGTAAACCTCATCAATCCTGACATCCCGAAAAGCCCCTATTGACAGGGCCCTCGTTTCGCAGGGCCAGGTTTGCGTAGAGGGACGGGCGTCTCGCCCGTCCGGCCGGGCGCACGCCCGGCTAAACACCGTCGTAGAATCCTCCGACTACGGCCCCACCACTACCGCCAACCGATCCTTCGTTTGCAATCGCGCGCGGTAGATCAGGTCCTTTGCCGCAACCTCGGCAACCACATCCACATGCACAACGTAACTGCCATTCGGCAAAGTATCGCCGAATGGAATTTCAAATCCGGTGGTTCCCGTCTTCAACGGAAACCTCTGGTAACCGATCGCCACCGCCCGCCCGTTCTCCGCCACCGCCAATACAATGAAGGTCAGATCAAAATCATCTTCGGTACCATTACTCACCTGCACGCTGCCATCAATCCGATTCCCCGAAACTTTCGCCTCTTTTTTCCACTCCAGCAGTAAGGGCGGCACGACGTGCAACACGAACTCCCGCCTGGCCGTCTGCACAGGTCTGCTCGAGTCGCTGACCGAAACCGTGAATCGAAAATTTCCCACCGAACCAGGCGTCCCCGCCAGTGTGCCGTCGCTGCCCAACTTCATGCCGGTGGGAAGACTGCCCGCCGCCAGCGTCCACGCCACCGGAGGAATTCCCCCGTGCGCCGGGAACTGAAACTTATACGGATGGTGCGGTGTTGCCTTGGGCAAATCGATGGCGTCGACGGCAAGTTGTGAAGGGTCGCTCGCCTGTTGCGCCCGGGCCATCCCCAGATTCAGCGTCCCGGCGACCAGCACAAACCAGAGCACGCCCCAGGTTGAAGTTCTTGTCATCATGTTTATTGTTTCGCTGCGGCGTGCCCGGCATCAGCACCTTTTCGCGGAGTTCTGGTGAAGAAAGTCGTCCACCGTCTTGACGAACAACTCCGGTTGATCGACGAACGTCATGTGTCCTGCCTTCGGAAAGATCACCAGCTTCGATCCCGCGATCTTTTCATGCATCACCTGCGCCAGCGACGGGTCACACTCATCGTGATCGCCCGCCAGCACCAGCGTCGGTACTTTGATGCCAGGCAGCCGGTCGGTGTACTCCACCGACTTCAAATTTCCGTCGATCACAAACTCCCCGTGCTCCCCCCACATCTCGCGATATAGATCCCAGGCGGTATTTCCTTGGGCTACCGGGTCATAGTTCGGATCGGGCCGCCCCTGATACACGTACTGGGAAGTACCCTTCTCCCCAGGCCGCAATCATGTAGTCCGCCGGATACCGGTTCTTCTCGTAATCCTTGCCATGCCCAAAAAGTCCAGCGGCCTCGAGCCGATCGATGCGTTCCCGCAGTTCGGGCGCCATCTTCTCCTTCATGCGCACGAACACCTCGTTCATCGCCGCGGTGCTCGACCACGTGCTGCCCAGGATCAGGTGCTGCAAGTTCTGCTGATACTTCAACGCATAGGCCTGCACCAGAGCCCCACCATAAGAATGTCCCAGCAGATTGATCTTGCCGAGATTCAGCGCTTTTCGCGCCGCTTCGAGATCCTCCACCATATTCTCGATGGTGTACCCCGCCGGGTCGGCAAGTTTCTGGGAGCGCCCGGATCCACGTTCATCGATGAAGACGACGCGGTTGTGCCGCGCCAGCGGCAGAAGGTAAGGCAGAAAGTAGTCATGTGAGGCCCCCGGTCCGCCGTGCATGACAACCAGCGGCTCGCCCCGTCCCAGGATCAGGTAGTAAAGCATCACGCCGTTGGCGTCGACGAAACCTTCCTGCTGAGGATAGACATTGCGGACGCGGGCGTCGCTTTCTGTGCCTGAACAACTCAAGGGCACACCATAACGAGCAAGAGAACGAAAAGGAGACGACGGGTTTTCATGGCCGCCCATCCTACTGCCCCGAACCTCGAAGCGCAACGCAGGCGGGGAGGGGCTGTGGGAAATAAGTCATTGTGGACACCGCGACCATCCGCGAGTGCGCAACCGACGCCATCCGCTACTGGGAGCCGCGACGCATCATCTACAACCTCGTCCTGGCGGCGATTGTCCTGGCCTATTTCGTGGCCGGCCTGCCTTTCACCAAGGGCATGCTGACCGTGGACTTCGTACTCGGTATCTTCCTGCTGGCCGTTCTAGCCAATGTCGCCTATTGCGCGGCCTATGCAGTCGACATCTTCGCCAGACCTCCGCCTTCCGCGAACTCTGGCAGAAATTTCGTTGGATCCTGTTCCTGATCGGATTGACGTTTGCCTCCATCATCACCCGTTTCTGGTCGATGGCCCTCTTCAACCCCAGCCATTAAGCTCCACGGAAAATTTCGTTCTGAGCTTTGAGCCGCTCAGAAGATCCCACTCCTCTCCTGATTGTCCATTTCAACCGGACACTATCCCTGACTGTCATCCCGAGCGCAGTGAGGCGTCAGCCGAACGTAGTCGAGGGATCCTGTGTTTCCCCGCGTTCCTTCGGTGCGTCATGGAATTTCCCCAGAAGCAGCCGGTAGCCCCGGAACAGAACGTGAAAACGAACCCCGTGTCTGCCAGTCACATCCCCTTGTGACGCCCTCCCCTCGACGCCTCCTATCTCCCCGCGATAAGCTAATCAGTTTGCATTGGAGATGCCCGCCATGCGTGAGGCCGTCAACCAACTCTGGCCCGAAATTCAATGGATCCAGGACTCCAAACTCCGCGAGCAGGTGGCGCAAACCTGGACCAAGGCCCTCGAACGCAGCCCGCTCAAGCCCGACGACCTGAACAAAATTCCCTTCACGCTGCTGATCCCGAACTGTCCCATCACCTTCATGGAACACAAGCGCTGCGTGGTGCACATCGCGCGCAAGAGCGCCGAGTCCATGAACGAATTTATGGGACGCGCCTTGCCCGTGAATGTCGACGCTGTCATCGCGGGCGCGATCCTCGCCGACGTCGGCAAGCTTCTGGAATACGAAATTGGACCTGACGGTCAGTCACGGCAGAGTGAACGAGGCGAAGCCTTGCGCCATCCATTTACCGGAGTCGCGCTGGCCCTCGAGTGCGGCGTCCCCGACGACGTCTGCCACATCATCGCCGCCCACGCCGCCGAAGGCGACCAGGTCAAGCGCACGACCGAGGCCTATATCGTGCACCACGCCGATTTCATGGCGTACCTGCCGTTCAAGAACCCGAAGAATCTGAAGCTCAAGAAATAGGAGCTCCACTTTGTCCGCACCGAAACGAAGATTAGCTTCAAGCAAGGAAACCATCACCGCCAAAATGGCCCGCTGGGCCGCCGCGCTGGAATACAAACAGCTTTCGAAGGACGCCGTCTACCAGGCGAAGCGCTTCCTGCTCGATTCCGTAGGCTGCGCTCTCGGCGGCTACCAGCAGCACGACGTCAAGATCGCGCTCGAGGTTCTGGACGAGGTCGCCGGCCGCGGCCCCGCCACCGTCATCGGCACCGGCAAGAAGATCGACGCCGTCTCCGCGTCGCTCGCCAACGCCCTCATGATCCGCTGCATGGACTACAACGACATCTACTGGAAGCAGGATCCATCGCATCCATCCGACATCTTCCCCGCCGCCATGGCCGGATGCGAACGCGCCAAGAGCGACGGCAAGGAACTCATCGTCGGCTTCGTCCTCGGACACGAGTTCGAAATGCGTTTCTGCGAAGCCGCCTTCCCCGGCGTCCGCGAACGCGGCTGGCATCACGCCACATTGACCGCATTCGTCTCCCCGTTCGTCGCCGGACGCGCGCTGCACCTCACGCTGGGAGCAGATCCAGCACGCCGTCGGCATCTCCGCCAGCCGCCACTGCACGCTAGGCGCAGTCACCGCCGGCAAGCTCACCATGATGAAGAACACCGTCGATCCGATGGCTACGCAAAGCGGCATGCTCGCAGCGTTGCTGGCCGAAAAGGGCTACACCGGCCCCGAGCACGTCATCGACGGCAAGGAAGGTCTGGTCCACTGCTTCGGCCCCGAGTGGAAGCTGAACATCCTCACCGACGGCCTCGGCGAATCCTGGCGCATCACGCAATGCGGCATGAAGTTCTTCCCCACGGAAGCGCTCACGCACGCGCCCATCTCCGCAGTTCTCGACCTCGTCAAGAACAACGACCTGCATCCCGATCAGGTAGCAAAAATCCAGATCCGCTCCCTCGCGCGCGCCGCCGACATCCTCTCGCGATCCCAGCAAATACGATCCGCACACCAAAGAAACCGCCGACCACTCGCTGCCCTACGTAATCGCCGCCGCCCTGGTCGATCGCCAGGTCACGCCCGCGCAGTTCGAGATGGCGAAGATCATGGATCCGACCATCCGCGCGCAGCTGAAGAAAGTCGAAGTCGTCGCCGATCCCGAGATCGAAAAAGTCTTCCCGGCACTTGCAGCGCGTGATCGTCACCATCACCACGACCGATGGCGAAACCTTCACCAAGCAACTCGACTATCCCGAAAGGCGACCCGCGCAATCCGCTCACCGACCAGGAAATCGAAGAGAAATTCGCCGCCCTCGCCGACGGCGTTCTTTCTACCAGCGCCCAGAAGAAACTCAAAGACGCCATCTGGAACCTGGAAAAGCTAAGCTCAGTCACCAAGCTGATGGCACTGATGAAAGCCGATGTTCGCGCGAAGAAGAGCAACACGCACCAAAAACGCCGAGCGCAAAGCACAGAAGATGAACCACCACCCACAGTAGCGCACGGCGCCCTCGGCTGTCGCAGGGCGAGCGAAGCTCGCCAGATATCTTTGAAGCGAAGAGGCTCCCATGCCCCAGACCATCGTTGAAAAAATCGCGCAGTCCCACCTCGCCGAAGGCCCCAAGCGCCCCCTGCGCACCGGAGACTTCCTCTCCATCCGCCCGCACCACGTCATGACCCACGACAACACCTCCGCGGTCATGAGCAAGTTCAAGGGCATCGGCGCAAAAAAGATCCACGACTCCAAACAACTGGTCTTCGCCCTCGACCACGACATCCAGAATCAGGACGAATCGAACCAGAAGAAATACCGCTCCATCGAAGCCTTCGCAAAAGAGCACGGCGTCGACTTCTACCCCGCCGGCTCCGGCATCGGCCACCAGATCATGGTCGAGCGCGGCTACGTGGTGCCCGGCTCATTCGTCGTCGCTTCCGACTCGCACTCCAACATGTACGGCGCGCTGGGCGCCATCGGCACGCCCATCGTTCGCACCGACGCCGCTGCCGTCTGGGCCACCGGCGAATTCTGGTGGCAAATTCCGCGCTCGATCGAAGTCACGCTCGAAGGCAAACTCCCCGAAGGCGCCACCGGCAAAGACGTCATCATCACGCTCTGCGGCCTCTACAACCACGACGAAGTCCTCAACGCCGCCGTCGAGTTCACCGGCCCCGGCGTGGCCATCGCTCTCCATGGACGAACGCTTCTCCATCTCCAACATGACCACCGAATGGGGACCGCATCGTCGGCTGGTTCCCGGTCGACGAAGTCACGATCGACTACTTGAAAGGAGTTCACCAGCGTCTGAAAGCGCTGGGCATCGAGCGCTTCACCGAAGACGACATCGCGCAGTGGAGCAGCAATCCGCCGCGCCCGATCCCGACGCCATCTACGCCGCGAAGATCACGCTCGATCTCGCGCCAAGTCACGCCCCACGTCTCCGGTCCCGACACCGTGCAGGTCATGCAATCGCTCGCGGAGATGGAGAAAAAGAAAGTCGCGATCCAGAAGGCCTACCTGATTTCCTGCGTGAACTCACGCCTCGAAGATCTCGACGCCGCCGCTCAAGTTCTGAAAGGCAAAAAGATCGCCTCCGGTGTGAAGTTCTATCTGAGCGCCGCCAGCAAGTGGGTGCAGGAAGAAGCCGAGAAACGAGGCACCTGGCAGATCCTCATCGACGCCGGCGCCCAACCGCTTCCCGCCGGATGCGGCCCCTGCATCGGCCTCGGCGTCGGACTGCTCGAAAAAGGCGAAGTCGGCATCTCCTCCACCAATCGCAACTTCAAAGGCCGCATGGGATCGCGCGACGCCCAGTGCTATCTCGCCAGCCCCGAAGTCGTCGCCGCATCCGCCGTCGCCGGATACATCCGCGGCCCTCACGAGTTCGCTGACCGCAACCCGGTGCGCAACTACAAAGACCTCACTGTCAGCGCAGCCGGGGGCGCGGAAAAAGTCGAAATCCTGAAAGGCTTCCCCGAGCGCGTCAAAGGCCGCCTGGTCTTCATGCCGCAAGACAACGTGAACACCGACGCCATCTACGGCAAGGACTACACCTATCGCGACGACATGACCAAAGAGATGATGGCCAAGGTCGTTATGGAAAACTACGATCCCCAATTCGCCGCCCGCACCCAGTCCGGCGACGTGATCGTAGGCGGCTTCAACTTCGGCACCGGCTCCAGTCGCGAGCAGGCGGTAACGTGTTTGAAAGCCAAAGGCATTCCGCTGGTGATCGCCGCCAGCTTCTCGCAAACCTATCTCCGCAACGCTTACAACAACGGTTTTCTCTGCGTCGAAGTTCCGGAACTGGTAAAGCGAGTACGCGAGCAGTTTGCCAAAGAAATCGCCGCGAAAGAGAAGACCATCATACCCGGCGATGAAATCGACATTGACTTCACGAACAGCGTGATCACCTGGCGCGGAGAAAGATTTCCGTTCCCCGCGCTGGGCAGCGTCCCGCAATCGCTGGTGATCGCCGAAGGCGTAGAAAACTTAGTGGCAAAGCGCCTGGGTTTAGCTTCGTAGTCGTATGGTTTCCTTCGTGCAACCTTCGTGTTCTTGGTGGTAAAGATTTCTTAGGAGCTCTCATGCCCAAATACACCGTAGTGACCATGCCCGGCGACGGCATCGGCAATCAGGTCCTCCCCGAGTCCCTCCGCGTCCTGAAAGCCGTAGGCTTCGACGCCGACTACATCCCCGCCGACATCGGTTGGGACTGCTGGTGCAACCAAGGCAACGCCCTCCCCGACCGCACCATCGACCTGCTCACAAAACACAAGCTCGGCCTGTTCGGCGCCATCACCTCGAAGCCCAACAAAGCCGCGCAAGCCGAACTCAAACCCGAACTGCACGGCAAAGGCTACGTCTACTACAGCCCCATCGTGACCATGCGCCAGAAGTTCAATCTCGATATCTGCATGCGCCCCTGCATCGGCTTCATTGGCAACCCCCTGAACTACATTCGCAAGCGTACCGACGGCGGCTTCGACGAGCCGCAAATCAACACAACCATCTTCCGCCAGGGCACCGAAGGCATGTACGCCGGAGTCGAGTGGACGAATCCCCCCGAGAACGTGCGCGCCACGTTGAACTCCCACCCTCGCTTCAAAGCCTTCGCCAATGTGCCCGGCCCGGACCTCGCCGTGAGCGTCCGCATCATCACCCGGAACGCGGCCCGCCGCATCATCACTGCCGCCTTCGAATACGCGAAGAAGAAGAAATTCAAAGCCGTCACGATCTGCGAGAAGCCCAACGTCCTCCGCGAAACCTCCGGTCTGATGGAAGAAATCGCCAAAGAAGTGCACAAAAACTATCCCGACATCCAGCTCTGGAGCACCAATATCGACGCCCAGCTCATGTGGCTGAACAAGAATCCCGAAGACTACAACGTGGTGGTGGCCTCGAACCTTTTCGGCGACATCCTGTCCGACGCCTTCGCCGGTCTGGTCGGCGGCCTGGGTTTCGCCGCATCCGGCAACATCGGAGATGACGTCGCGGTCTTCGAGCCTACCCACGGATCGGCTCCAAAGTACGCCGAGCTGAATCCTCCGATCGTGAACCCGATCGCCATGATTCTGTCGGCAGCCATGATGGTCGAGCACGTAGGCGAAATCGACAAAGCCGACCGCATCAAGAATGCCGTCGCAGCCGTCGTAAAAGAAGGCAAAGTCCGCACCTACGACATGATGCGCATTTCCGGAGGTGCGAAATCCATCAGCCAAGGCGCAGCGTCGACCACTCAGATGGCCGATGCCATCCTGGCTCGACTGTAGGCTGGGCAGAAAGTTTTGCAAATCTGTCATCCCGACCGAGCGAGAGTCGAGTGCAGGGACCTGTGTGCTCGGCCTACCTGCCTTGGCATTTCGGAGCTCTGCGTGCCGCCTCCCGAGAGGTCGCGTAAAATTGCTGGGCTTTGAAGTGGCGCGGCTTCAGCCGCTGAGGTCCGCCCATGTGGAATCACATAACTGTCCGCAGCCTTTTGATGCTGCGCTACGAAAATTAGAGTTTTCCGGGGACTTTTAAGGAACCATGAAGAACACGAAGAACTCCGAACCAAATGCCGTAACATAGTTCCTTCGTGATCCTTCGTGTCCTTTGTGGTTGAAGCCTTTTTCCAATGAGCGCCTCAAACGATTCCCGCCCCGCCGAAGCTGGACACTGGGGCAAAGAAATCCGCTCCGACCTTCACGTTGCCATCGAACCGCGCGACTCCGGAGGCCTGGAAGTCGGCCTTGAGTCGCGGGTCGCTCCCTTACTACGGCGAGGCGATTCTCGCGCAGACGCGCCAGGTACTCGAAACGCTCGGCGTGAAAAACGCCAAAGTCGCCGTCCACGATGAAGGCGCCCTCCCCTACGTCATCGCCGCCCGGATCGAGACCGCCGCTCACCGCGCAGGTCTCGGCAGGAACCAGAAAGCTCTTCCTGATAAAGTCGCATTGCCCGATCCGTCGCCAAAAGACCGTCTCCGCCGCTCGCGTCTGTATCTCCCGGGCACCGAGCCAAAGTACTCGATCAACGCCGCCCTGCATGGCCCCGATGCCATCATCCTCGACCTGGAAGATTCGGTGCATCACGCCGAAAAAGATGCCGCTCGCATCCTCGTACGCAACACGCTGCGAGCCGTGAATTTCGGCGCCTGCGAGCGCATGGTCCGCATCAACCAGCTCCCCCTCGGTCTCGAAGACCTGGCAGAAATTATTCCCGAATCTCCCGACCTGATCCTCATTCCCAAGGTCGAGCATCCCGGACAGGTCACGCAGGTCGATCACATGATCAGCGAACTCAAGGTCCGCCACCAGATCAATCGCCCAATCTGGCTGATGCCGATTCTCGAGTCCTCGCAGGGCATCGAGAACGCCGCTCCCATCGCCGCCGCGACCGACAACGTAGTAGCGCTCACCATCGGCCTCGAAGACTACACCGCCGACCTGGGTGTGGCCCGGACGCCGGAAGGCAACGAGTCTCTCTACGCTCGCTCGCGCCTGGTAAACGCCGCCAAAGCCGCCGGAGTCCAGGCCATCGACTCCGTCTTCAGCGACGTCGGAGATATGGAGGGTCTAAAACACTGGGGCGAAAACTCCCGCGCTTTGGGCTTCGAGGGCATGGGCTGCATCCACCCATCACAGATCCCAGTGATTCACATGGCATTCGCTCCGTCAGCCGCCGAAATCGACAAAGCCAAAAAGATCGTAGGAGCCTTCGAAGAAGCCCAGCAGCGTGGAGTCGCCGTAGTCAGTCTGGGATCGAAGATGATCGATCCTCCGGTAGTGCAACGAGCCCTGAAGCTGGTCGCACGTGCGAAGTCGATGGGTCTCGCCTGACAGGTTTTCGAAAATCAAGAACCTTTGTGCCTTTTCGTGTCCTTTGTGGTGAATAGATTTTTGTTGGTTTGAATGCGGAAAAGGAGAGCACGGGCAGCATCCTCAGGCCCGGCGTCACACACCTACGATGAGCAACTCAGAGCGCCGTGAAATCCGGGCATCATTGATACCCGAAGCAAGAATCACAGACGGATTCTCTCCGTGTCTCCGTACCTCGTGGTGAAAAAGATTCTAGGACGCCACTCATGACCGACCGAGTCGAACTGGCCCAAAACGCCGCTGCCCGCGCCGTTCCCAGCATGGTCAACGGCAAGCCGCAAATACCCTATCTCGGCATCGGCAAGTACCACCCGCGCGTCCGCAAACAGGCCCCGCCCGTTCGCTCCAGCAAAGACTATCCCGAGAACGGCGACAAGCGCCTCCCCGATCTCGAAACCGCCCTGCGCAAGTGCGGCCTGCGTGACGGCATGGTCCTGTCCAACCATCACCACCTGCGCGATGGCGACAAAGTCGCCCTAATGATGCTGGAAGCCGCCGCGAAAATCGGGGTCAAAGATCTCCTGTGGTTTCCGAGCGCCTCTTTCCCCTCGCAAAAGTCGGCCATCGACTTAATGGAAAAAGGCGTAATCCACCACATCGAAGGCTCGATGAACGGCCCGCTGGGCGACTACTGCACGCAAGGCAAGATGCGCGGCATGGGCGTTCTGCGCTCGCACGGTGGCCGCTGGCAAGCCATTCAAGACGGCGAGGTTCACATCGACATCGCGGTCATCGCGGCCCCCACTGCCGACGCCTTCGGCAACGCCGACGGCTCCCACGGCAAGTCCGCATGCGGTTCCCTTGGCTTCGCGCTCGCCGATTCGATGTACGCCGACCATGTCATCGTCGTTACCGACAATCTGGTTCCCTTCCCTTGCGTCCCCTGGCAGATTCAAGGCAACAACGTCGACTACGTAGTCGAAGTCGATTCCATCGGCGATCCGGCGAAAATCGTCTCGGGCACGACCCAGATCACGCGTTCCCCAGATCGCCTGCGCATCGCCGAATTCGTCGCCCGCTTCCTGCGCGACGCCGGCATCATGAAAAACGGCTTCTCCTTCCAGGCCGGCGCCGGAGGCATCGCCCTCGCCTTCGTCGATTACCTCCGCCGCCTCATGAAAGAAGACGGAATAAAAGCCCGCTTCGTCCGCGGCGGCTCCACCAAATATCTGGTCGACTTACTGCAAGACGGCCTGACCGATTACATCCTCGACGGCCAAACCTTCGACCTCGACGGCGTCAAGTCGATCGCCAATGATCCCCGCCACATCGCTACGTCCCCGTTTACGTCCTACAACTACCATGGCAAAGGAAACTTCGCCTCCCTGGTTGACGCCGTAGTCCTGGGCGCGACCGAAGTCGACGTCCACTTCAACGCCAACGTCGTCACCCACTCCGACGGTCGCCTGCTCCACGGCATCGGCGGATGGCAAAACTGCCTCTTCTCAGGCTGCAGCATTCTGGCCGTCCCCTCCTTCCGCGACCGCATTCCCGTAATCGTCGACGAAGTCACCACACTCACGGGGCCCGGCGAAATGATCGACGTAGTCGCCACCGAACGCGGCATCGCGATCAACCCCCTGCGCAAAGATCTGCTGGATGCGGTCAAAGGCTCAAAGCTCCCCATCCGCCCCATCGAAGACATCAAGAGTGAAGTCGAGCAAATCTGCGGAGGCAAACCCGCCCGCCCAAAACTCGGTGATCGTCCCGTGGCGGTGGTGAAGTGGGTGGATGGAACGGTCCTCGACACGGTCTGGCAAGTCGGCTAGGCGTACAGGTCCTCAAGTACCAGCCCCCGAATGTTCTGCCGGACCACGATGCGAATCGCAGGGCGCTGCTCGTTCGCCACCGCACAATAATCCGAAACAAAACAAGAACGTCCCAGACTCAAAAGAGTCATGGGACGTGGGTGAGCAGCCCTTCCCCGAAGCGTGCTCAATTGCCGCGTAGCTTACCTTTTGTACAAGAACTAGCACCTGTCAATTGAGACAGGGGACAGCAGATCAGCGGAACTGGGGCGCCGATTGTTGAACTGATCGGAGCCCAGACCTGTCCCCATCGTAAAGGTGCATTTCCAAGGATGGGGAGACTGAGGCATTCCAAAAAGTGGGGCATGGGGAAGAAACTGCATGCCGGCCTGAGGGTTTCGTAGTGAGTCGGTGTCGCGACTGATGATTTTCGCAATCGGATTCGATAAAAATCTCGGCTCTCCAACACGAGCCCGAATGCCCACCTCCGCCGATTTCGGCGGAAAGTGAGCAATCAGTGTCTCCTACTTTGCAGGGATCGAATCGAACTTACCCGATGCCTCTTCATAGAAGAGCGCACCCTCTTTGGGGTCGCCTCCGCTCCAATGCTTCCATCCACCAGGAACGCGCAAGAAACTACCCGGCCCCACGCGCTTGTCGCCGGCCTCGTCCTTGTACAGATAAGCCCCCTGCAGAACAACGATCCACACATCGTGAGTGTGGGTGTGCATCCCCGCGTCGAATCCCGGAACGAATTTCGTGAATGTGGCGTGTGCTCCTTTGTCCGCATCGCCCCAGATGGCAGCCATGGAAACCCCGTTGCCCATATCTTTGAACTTCGCCTGATCCGCGGAGACGAATACCGCTTTTCCCTTCGATTGACTTTGCTGCCCCTGTACCCGACCGATGGACCACGCAATCATCAACGCCATCGCAATACCAACACTTAGCAGTGATTTCTTCATTTCTCTCTCCCTGCTCATTTTTAGTTACAGATTCTGAAGCCGGGCGCATTCTACACCACGCATTCAGGAAGTAGTCCGACTCACGCCTTCCCTGACCACGCGACCTGACCTCCGCGATGGTACGCAAGGTTGCCGATGTGCCCTGCCCGCGCGGCCGCAACTCCGGTTTCGACCGGAGCATTCGGCTCTTTGCGCGTCTTGATGCACTCGAAAAAATTCTCCATGTGTGAAATCGTGCCATCCCGGAAGCTGCGTTCGGTCAGAATGGGATTTTGTCCGCTCTGCGCACCTTCGCGATGAACGGAGAACCCGCCGCGATCAATTTTCAAAGTCGCATCCGTCCCGCGAAACTCAAGCCCCCCATCGTCGATGGAGGAATTCATCATGCCCTCGTACACCACGTCAAAGCCCGGATATCGGAAGGCTGCCTGGATGGTGTCCGGACAATCCCACTGCTCGAAACAATATTTGTCCCCCAGCATCAGCGCCTGACTCGGTTGCTCAGTTTTCATGGCCCAGTGCACCACATCCACCCAATGAGTGAATAAATCGGTCATGGCGCCGCCGCCAAAATTCCAGTACCAGCGCCAATGATTAAATTTTTCGTCACTAAACGGTTGCTCCGGAGCAGACCCGAGCCAAAGCTTCCAATCGAGCGCCTGCACGTCCAGAGGCTTCATCGACCAGTTGCGCTGATAGTTCTGCCACCAATACGTTCGCACCTGTGCAACCCGGCCGAGACTGCCTCCCTGAATCAGCTCCACCGCGTCGCGAAAATGGGTCCAGCTGCGCTGCTGCATGCCACATTGCAAGACGCGTTTACTGGATCGAACAGCGCGCGTGAGTGTCGCGCCTTCGTCGATGGTATGGGTCACCGGCTTTTCCAGGTAGACGTCTTTGCCTGCTGCCAGCGCATCGACTGCCATGCGCACGTGCCAATGATCCGGAGACCCGATGATTACCGCATCGATGTCCTTTTCCAGAACTTCACGATAATCCAGGTGAGTCGTTGCTACTCCGTTCGATCGCTCCCGAATAGCATCGCGGTTCGGTGTATAAACGTCACTCACCGCCACAATCTGGTAAGGACCAACCTTGTCCGCCGAGTCGAGCAGCCCTTTCATCCGGCGGCCGGCTCCGATCACTCCGATGCGAACCGTATCGTTCGCTCCCCAGACTCGAGTAGCGGCCAGCGCGGTAAGTCCACTGGTGATGAGGAAACTGCGGCGACTAGTACTGTTAGGCGACATGCGTGTGAACCTCGACTCAGGTCTGTAAGTCGAAAGTCGCCATTATACTCACGAATATTTTCTGCCCTTTAATGGGCCTCAGGTCGCGTCACTCTTTGGAGGCTAACCTGGGTCAGGGTGCCGGTGGCAGCAACTGTGGGAACTGAGGGTGATCAGGCGGATTGCCAGATGTGTGAAAACACCGCACACCGCAGTGCATTGCAGGCCCTAGGCCCAGCTGACATGAGCGGGCAATGGTCCTCAAGCTAGCGCTAGCAAGATTCCCGATTACAGGCGTGGGGAAGTCTGGTTTCCGCCGCGCCTTGCAGCGCCACCATCAAATCGGTAGAGTTCTGTTGGTGCGGCTTATGTTGTGCGCTGCAATGCAACGGGCAAAACGATTGAGACGGATCGGGTCGTTAGGGATGGCCGCGCTCTTAATCTTGCCCACCCTCGCCGCGCAGCAAATGGGTGAAGCCAAATCTCTTCGCTTTGACCTCACGCCACAAGTTGGTTATCGCACTGCAATCAGCTTTCCCATTGATCCACATGTCAGCGGAACCAATCCACGGGTTGTACTCGACGCAAGCCCCAGCTATGGGTTCGCATTCGGTTTCCGACTTCACGAGGACGATGTAATCGAATTCAGGTGGGCTAGACAGGATAGTCACAGCCATTTAGAGGGTACGGATCTGACCTCCATTCGCCAGCACATGACTTTGAATCAATTTCACGGAGATTTCAGCCACGAGTACGTTGTGGAAGACTGGAAGGCATGGGCCAGACCCTTCGTAATGCTGAGCGTTGGCGCAACCCACATCGCGGGTATAGGAAGCGCCAGCTTCACACGTTTTTCTTTTGGGGCGGGGGGCGGGGTCAGGTTCTACATGAGTCGCCATTGGGGATTCAAGATACAGGCAGAATGGCTGCCAGTCTTCGTGGATCCACATGGAACCGTTCTTTGCGGGATAGGATGTGTCGTGCACGTCGGCGGCACCGCGAGTTCTCAGGGCGAAGCCACGGTGGGTCCGCTATTCCGATTCTAGCCAAACCGGGTGCCCCAGGTTCGCGTCCGCTCTTTGCGACATTTTGCCTCAACCCCTGCGCATCCCCAGGTTTGGGCTGCGGATTCTTGTTAGCGTCTTCCTATTTCATAGTGGTCGCACTTTACAGGCATGCTTACCACACCCCCGGGATGCTGGCTCTTGGAACCGAACGCTGTCGGTAATTGCAGACCTTCCCATTCGAGATATTCAATCGTCATCTGAATCCATTGCGAAGGTTCGTCCACATTTCGGACGTCGAGGCTTGACAGCAGCAGCCCGTTCCGATTCTTGGCATAGTGCGGCTGCATAGATACCATCAAGCGCTCGCCTGGTATCGGCGCACGGATCTCTTGAATGATCCAATTCTCGTCCAATTCAATCTGACCGCCATCGACTCCTGTCGGCGTGATCTTATATCTGCCGCCCCGATGCTCAAGACGGTAGCTGTCTTCATCCCTTGGCATCGGTGGCTTGAACGTCATCATTCGCCAAACATCAAAAAGCTGTTGAATATTGAAACGGACCAACTCGATGAGCGTTTTGAGATTGTTGAGATCTCCGGGAGGTTGTTCGTCAGTTCGCTCTACCGTTACATTTGTGCCCGACGCTGTCATCATGACCCTTAACCCAATTCTTGACAGATAGGGCAAAGCCCGTGCTTTCGCATCTGCGCCCGTTGCAGTCATGCTGGCAAGGACTTCCGGCCAGTCGGGATGCGCATTGCACCGCAGGTCTCGCACGCCTTCGCGTTGCAAACTGTAGTACATCCTCCCTGCGCGGACGATGACGGCGCGATCGGCAGAACTTGGAGCAGACTGTGCTGACGCTAGGGCGGCCAGGACGGAAACCAAGACGCAGACGACAGACAGCTTACGCATGTCCGCGAGGATAAAGCAGTACGTTCGGAGTTGTCGAATCTACAGTTGATAGATTTCCACTGTTCTTGTATGTCCTGTGAACATTACTGGGAAAGCCAACGATTACTTCTCGATCCGTACGACACCCCCGCGCTCTAGTGCGGGCAGGGAATAAACGAACTCTTGTCTCTCGCGTCTCGCCTGAATGGGCTCAGCCTCCCCCAGAAACGGCAAAAACTCCACCCGCTTCGCGCCGCTCCGTAGCCGAATCACGATCCCCTTCTGTGCAGTCGGCACAGGATTCACCCCACCCCGCAGCCCGCTGAAGTTCGCCAAAAAGAGCTGCACCTTCCCGTCCACCACCGCCATCGACGTCGCCACCAGCGGCGAAGCCACAATCTCTACCTCATCCTTATGCTGAAAAGCTGCAAGAAACTCCGCAGCCCGCTCCGGGTCCGCATTCTCCATGCTCGCGTCGAGCCCATCCTCATACTTCCGGCAAGGACAATCCGGAAACACTGCCACATTCTCCGAAGCCTGCAGCCCCGAAGCGTTTTGTCCCGTGATCACAATCCGCTTTCCCGACGTCGCTAGCTTCTTCACTCCGGCCTGTTCGTCAGCGCCCATCTCCCGCACATCCGGGAAGACCAGCGTATCGCCCGCGAAGGCAGCCAGCGTTCTCGGCGTAACAACCTGAAACTCCCAGTGTTTCTGCATCAGCAGAATCAAACACCCGCGGTACGACGAAATAAACTCCTTCGCCCCATAATCTCGAGTGCGAGGCGAAAAATAAACCCCGACGGGCTTCATCGGCAGTCGGGGACGATAGAACGTCGCCTCGTGCTGTGCGATCCAACCGAAAATCTTCGTGCGAGTGGGCAGATCATTCGATCCCCCCATAGAATGTCCCGGCGCATCCCAGAAATTTGCTCCTGCCATCACTTGCGACATCGCGAGATTTTGCATCGCTTCGCGCGCATCGATCTTCTTATCCCCATCCCACGAATAATTCAAAATCCACGTAGCCTTGCCCCCGGCAAAGGCCCGGAACGAATGCATCCCCACCTGGTAACGGAACCAATCGTGCGGTGTGCGTTCCGACGCCATATGACCGCCGCTGCCAAACTCATACTCATGCGCGATTACGTCGACCACTGGATACAAGCTGTAAACCTCCGAGCCGACCCGCGTCGCCTCTTCTTCAATCCCCGGATAGATCTCCGGAATCGTTTTGATCTCCGGATTCACCGACTTCGCCGACTGATCAATCTCGCGCAGAAAATCCGTGATGGTTTCGATCCGAAAATCCACCCACTTCCGGAAATTCGCATCTGAAAAGTCTCCAATCTTCAGATCACGCTTCGCATCCAGCCCCGTCTTCTTGCGGAAGGTCGCCACCGTAAAGTCATCAAAGCTCGCCCACGAATCCTCCCACCCGTCGAAGTGCGTCATCCAATAAGGAATGTCGATATAAATGCCATCGATCCCCGTCGCCGCAACCTGCCGCACCCGCTCCATGTAGATCTTGCGCCACTCGGTCGCATACGGGCTGATCCAAACATCCTCGTCGCCCTTGGCAATCCAGAACGCAGTCCCTCCACCGAAGATCGCAGGCTCCCCTCCAATCTTCCGCTGCAACCAATCGGGATGTTCCTTGGCCAGAGTATGTGGCGTCTGATCGGCGTGCGCCGTGATGCACTCCGTGCCTGCGATGTACACAAACGCGTGATTCCCCACCGCGTGCGCCTTCTCGGCAACGGCTCGAATCGCCTTCAATTTTTCGGTGGGATCGAGAAAGCTTTCGTAGCGTCCGGGGATGTCGTTGTCCACCTCGATGCCGAAAACTTTGCTGGCAGTGGCATCGCGGACAATTTTGTCAGCGTCGTTTTTCTGAAGTCCGTACGCGCCGATACGAACGTAGTGCGTCCAGTTCTGTCCCGCAGGAAACTCGCGAGAAGCAGCAAGGGCGGCGACCAGCGCCAGGCCGCAAACGCCCAGCACACAAGCCACCCGCCGCCCGTGATGCCATCCCCCCGTCATCGGTCCCGTCGCTCAGAACTGCAGCCGTGCTCCAAACTGCATCCGGCGATAATTGTTTCGGGTCGAAGTCACCGTCCCAAAGCTTCCATCACCAGACCCGTTGTGCGGAAAGGCAAACCTCTGGTGATTCGCAACGTTGAACATCTCGGCGCGAATCTGCAACTGCGCACGTCTCGCGAATCTTGAATTCTTTGGTAAGCGACATGTCCACATTGCGAATGCCGTCCCCCCGCAGAGTGGAGAAGTGCCGCGGCGCGTTGCCCGGGATGTTGTCCCCGGGATCGGCAAAGCAATCCTGATTCAGATAGGGCTCTCCTGTTCGGGCAGCTTCGTGATAGCTGATACCTGTCTTGAGTTGCGAGCAGATCGACGTTGGGACGTTGATTGCCATCGGTCAAGCGGGAATCGCTATCGACGATGGCAATCGGCTGTCCGGACTGCAGCGTGAGGAAGCTATCCAGCGACCATCCGCCCACGATCGCATCCACCACGCTGTTCATACCACCCCCAATCCAGCGCCCCCGACCGATCGGGAGATCCAGGATGAAGGCTGTCGTCAGACGATGGGTTGCGTCACTCGAAGCTGATCCCATGCTCTGCTTTCAGATCGTCGAGCAATTGGGGATTGTCGAACTCCAGGTTCGTGAGCCAGGCATTGCGTCCCGCCGAGGAATCATCCGTCGCCTTCGAGAGCGTGTAGTTGCCCTCGAAGCTGATGTAGTGGCTGGCCCGCTTCTGGAATCGGATTTGCAGCGAGTTGTACCACGAGGTTGCGATCAGCCGCGGCAGGCCCGCAAAGCCCCCCGTAAACTGCGGATACGGCTGTAACAGGAGCCCCTGTGGAATCTGCGTCGCCCACATAGAGCGAGTCGGCCACGTCCGCAGCATTGAAGATCGGGCTGGCTGGACAATACGACGCAGGCGATGCGACCGTCGGCAAAGAAACATTGGAAAGGGATTGGCAACCGAGCCGCCCAGATAGTCGCTGACCGCGGTGTTGTCCGGATCATGCGTGGGATTCAGTATCTGCCACCAGCGCGTTGCGAATACTCGAGGGCAGGAAATTCCGCTCGCGCGTGGAAAGCGATGCGCCCGCCCAGGGCAGGTGCGTGCTGCGATTCGCCGAGTAGTCCACCGCGACCACGATTTGCCCCGGCAGTAAATGCTGGATTCCCAGGTTCCACTGGTAAATTTCAGCATTGCGGGCAACGCCTGTGTCCAGATCGCTGCTGTTGTCGAATCCCCAATTCGCCAGCTTCCCGTAGGTTCTTCCTTGCGGGGGCGCCAGGCCCGGCCGGGAAGGGATTCGCCAGCGTCGCGTACTGCGTGTCAAAGTTGTCCGTCGTGAAATACAGCGGCGCAGACTTCGAGAACGATGGCCCCGCGTACTGGAAGTTAGTGGCCACGTTCATGCCATAGAAGACGCCCACCCCACCGCGCACCACTGTGTTGGAAGCCAACTGGAAGGCAAATCCCAGGCGCGGCGCAAAGTTGTTCCGATCCACCTGCGCCGTGCGATGTCCCGAACTCGCGAACACCGTCGTTCCAATCAAATTGCCGATCTGCCCGAAGTCGAATTCGGGGTGAGTGGGATCCTGGTTACGATCCACCGGAATCGCTGATCCCCGTGTCTCCCGTAAAATCGCTGAATTGCAGCTGATTCGTGCGCTCCGAATAGGGCGTGCTCCATTCATATCGCAAACCCAGATTCAGCGTCAGTCTCGGCGTGACCTTCCAGTCATCCTGCACGTAGAAAGCCGTGTCGACCGATTTATCCGCCACCGACGGAACGATGTGCAGGCTGGAGTCCTCGGGTGAGGGAAAACCAAGCAGCAAGGTCGCAAAAGGATTTCCTTGATTGTTGTCGCCCAGCCCGGCGTTGGGATCCTGGGTGGTCACATCTGCGCGTGAAATTGAAGATGCCGGTGGGATTGTCCGGCTGCCGGAAATTGTTGAAGAACACCCGCTGCTCGCCGCCGAACTTGATCGAATGCGGCCCCTTCACCCACTGCAGCCCCGAAGAGTAGCTGTACAAACTGTGCGCGAAGGCCGTATCCACGCAGCACTGGGTGAACATGGAAAGGAAACCGTCGCCCACGTTGATGGCGGGCATCCGGTCCAATCCGTTCTGATTCAAAATGGCCGGCAGGCCCACATCGCTTAACGTCGGAAAGTGATTACTTTGTCCCGGCGCGTGTACCCGGTCGATGCTGAAGCGACTCGTCCAAAGCGCCGTTGGCTTGATCGCCCAGTTGTACTCAAGGTTGCCGTTCTGCACATTCGTCGTGTAGATGACTCCGTCACTGAAGTCTCCATTGCCCACGACAGTTGGCGCGCTCTCTTGATCGTGATGCCGGCTATAGCGGCCGCTGATTTTGTGTTTGTCGGTGATCTGGTGGTCGAGCTTGATATCGAACTGCCATGCCGGGTGCGTGTCTAAGGTCACCTTCCGGAAGTTTGGCGTCGGAAAAACCGCTCCCTCCACGTTCGCATGCGGGTATAGGTTCAGGATCGCCTGCCCAATCGGATCAATATACGGTTTGCCCGTGATCGGACTGTTGGTGTTCGGAATGATGTTATTTGGAAATTGATCGTGCGGACACGCAGGGTCCGTATTGACTCTGCCGGCGCACGGATCGTAGATGCCCGCGCTCGCGGTATCGGGATTACTTGGGTCCGGCAGGTTCGCCGGGCTCTGCGAAAAGTCGCCCGCCCGCTCCAGATCGGTGGGCACAACCCCTTCAATGTTTACAGGATCCCGTTGCCGAGTCTTTTCGAAATCGGCGAAGAAGAATGTGCGGTTCTTGATGATCGGCCCGCCCACCGCGAACCCGTACTGGTCCCGCACGTGGTCCGGCTTCTCGCCGGTGTTGAAGAAATCGCGCGCATCCGTCGCCGAACGCTGCCCGTACCACCAACCGCTGCCGTGAAACTGGTTGGTTCCCTGCTTCAGCACGATGTTGACGATGGTGCCACCGTTGTTGCCGAACTCCGACGAAAAGCCGTTGTTCTGAACCTTGAACTCCTGCACGATCTCCACCGACGGCTGGTAGTACACGTTCGAGTTCCCGCCCTCGCCCTGTTCCGGCGCACTCAGCGGACTGCCGTCCAGCGTGATCTGCGCGGTCGCATTGCGCTGCCCGTTCGAAACAAAATTCGTGCCGCTGGGATAGTTGTCGTTAATTCCCGACCCGGTCGTTTCTGTCACACCCCCGGCCAGAAAAGCCAGTCCGAATATGCTGCGGTTGTAGAGCGGGATGTCCCGCACATATTCATTGGTGACGTCCGTCCCAATGGCCGCGCTCTCCGTATCGAGCGGCGGCGTGGCCGCCGTCACTTCGATGGTTGCCAGCACCCCCGGCGGTTTCAGCGAGAAATCAATGAGTCGTCTGCTGGCTCACTTGCAGCACGACTTGCTTCCGCTCCGCCGACTGGAAACCCTTGGCTTCCACCTTTATCGTGTAGGAGTCCGGCCGCAGTCCGGTGAAGGTGTACAGCCCGCGATCATCCGTGTGGGTCGCGGTCGAGATGGCCGTGCCGTCATTGGTGATCGTGACCTGGCGCACCCTGCACCACGGCGCCGGTTTGGTCCGTCACAATTCCGCGGACCTGCGAGGTATAACTGGCCTGGCCGAATGCCATCGGGGCCAGAAACAACATTCCAACCAACCAGCAGGCGGCAGAAAGAAGATTCTTCCGTACACGTGGCATAAGACCTCCTCGATTTTTTCGGAGGCATACGGTCGATCGTATGCTATATAGTTACGAAAGCTTACTTTTACTTTCGTTCTATAGCGGTTGTCAAGAACCAAATCCGAGTGTGGCGCGGGTATTCCTGACCGCGTGCGGGGGAACGCCCCTAGTCACGAATGATCGAGAAGAAGGTTAGTGAAGATATCGTCCAGGCCGTCATACCGAAAACCATGACGAAACTTCCAAATCCACCCGAGAAGGAGTCCAGGTCCTCACCCGGCCAATCACCCCGCAAGAGGCCCCCAACAGTAGGCCCACACCCACTGTCATTCAACACACACTCCTCGGCCAACGGATTCACTGTCACCCAAGCGCCCACTGTCATCCACTTCCCCACTGCCATCCTGAGCGAAGTGAGGCACCAGCCGAACGCCGTCGAAGGACCCGGGCCAGTTCAAAGCACAGGCCTGAGGAAGTTTCTTACCACGACCGAAACCCGCGTCCCGCAGGGACGCCCGTAGGCGCCCTGGAGATCCTGATTCGTAAACAATAGAAAGTTTTCGAAAGACGAGGTTCTCGATGAAACCACATCTGGCCGCACTTCTCCTTATTTCTTCTCTCTCCATCGCTCAGAACGCGCCCCAAACCCAGCCCCCGCTCGGCTACAAATCCGCCGCCGACGCTGAACAAAACAAGACCGTCCTGCTCCGCGACTTCAAACCCGTCTCCATGCTCCACGTCCCCGTCCATCCCATCGACAAGGCCAAGTTCTACGTCATCGATGTCCACAACCACGTCAATGACGCCGCCCGCGTCGAAGACCACATGCCTCCCGAGCAAGTCGTCAGGATTATGGACGCCACCAATGTGAAAACGATCGTGATCCTCACCGGCATGTGGGGTGACAAACTCCAGTCCGTCATCGACGAGATGGTCAAGCCCTATCCCGGCCGCTTCATGGTTTTCACCCAGATTGACTGGAGCAAAATCGACGACCCCGATTTCAGCACCGAGATGGTGAAGCAGATCGACGATGCCGTTTCTCGCGGCGCGCGCGGCTTGAAACTTCTGAAAGACTTGGGCCTCGGAGTACGCGACAAGACCGGAAAGCTGATCGCCATCGATGATCCCCGCCTCGATCCCGTCTGGGAAGAGTGCGGCCGCCTCGGAATTCCTGTCTTCATCCACACCGGCGACCCCGAAGCATTCTTCCATCCCATCGACGCGACCAACGAGCGCTACGAAGAACTCATCGAGCACCCCGATTGGAGCTTCTACGGCCGCGACTATCCGTCCTTGGAATCGCTGCTCGAAGCGCGTAACCGCGTCTTCGCGAAGCATCCCCACACAACGTTCGTCTCACTGCATATGGGCTGGCCGGAAAATCTGGACTGGGTGTCGAAGATGCTCGACCAGCATCCCAACTCCATGGTCGAGTTCGGCGCCCGCGAAGCCGAACTGGGCCGCCAGCCCCGTCGCGCTCGCGAGCTCTTCTTGAAATATCAGGATCGGGTCATGTTCGGCACAGATAACGGGCTCACCGAAGCGCTGTACCGCAATAACTTCCGCTTCCTCGAAACCGCCGACGAATATTTCGATTACTGGGGCGCGCCCGGCCAGGGACGATTTGAAATCAGCGGCCTCAACTTGCCTGACCCGGTGCTGGAAAAGATCTACCACAAAAACGCCGAGCGCCTGTTCAGCCAATTCAAACATTCATCAACAGGAAACAAGGGGGCAAAGTGAAATCCACGCTTCTCCGTCTCAACGCCATCCGTCTCACAGTGGTCCTGCTCGCAATCGCCACCCTTACAGTGGGCTGTACCCGCTCCCAAACAAGTACGCCGAAACAGCCCGCGACGCGTCCTTCCGACATTCAAGTCGAAGTTAAACCTGGCGGCCCTCTGGTTCTAACCACGAATGCCGCCGCATTCGAAGTCTCCCCTGCCGGATACGTGCAAGCCTTCCTGCTGCGCGACGGCAAGCGACTGACTCTCGACGACCCCAAATCTGATCAGCCCGGCGAAAGTGACTACCTTGTGCTATCCGGAAAAGAAGTCCACTTCGTTCTCGACTTCGACCAGGCCAAGGTCCTGGAAGCGAGCGGCAAACTTGGCCGAGGCAAGCGCATCGAAATCCCCGCACACGTTTTGAATCCGATCGGCCCTGCGATCCAGCGCACCCTGACTGTCGAAGCTTACGACGACTTCCCGAATCTCGTCCTCTCCACGGTCGAATACAAAAACATCGGCACCGCAGACCTGGCAATCGACCGCATCGTCGAACAGCAACATCGCTTCAATGCCAAACTCGCCGACCCCAAAGCCCAGCCCTACGACATGTGGTCCTATCAGGGCTCCAGCTACGAGTGGGGCGAGGACGACGTCCTCCATCTCACCCGGACCTCCGCGCAGCCGAACGCCATGGGCGAAGCCGTGAAAGGCGGCTACGGTGGCGGCGTTCCTGTAGTTGCATTCTGGACTGCCACCGTCGGCGAAGCCATCGGCCACGTGGAGACTCTTCCCCTGACCCTTTCTCTCCCCGTCAAGGTCGACGCCGAGCAGCGCGTTAACGCCAGCCTCACGCTGCCCGCCCAAACTGCCTTGAAGCCGAACGAGAGTTACTTCACTCCTCGCAGCTTCGTCGCCGTGTACGCCGGCGATTTCTACGAACCTCTGCGCCTGTGGTCGAGCGTTCTTCAGAAAGAAGGCTGGAACATCCCCAAGCCCTCGAACGAGGCCTACAACATCAGTTGGTGTGGATGGGGTTACGAGTTCAATGTCACCCCTGCGCAAATGGAAGGCACCATTCCCAAACTGAAGGAGCTTGGCATCAAGTGGGCGACGCTAGACGATCGCTGGTTCGACACCTACGGCGACTGGAACCCGCGCCCTGAAACCTTCCCCGGCGACTCCATCAAAAAGATGACCGACGACTTCCACAAACAAGGGCCTGCTGGTCCAGCTCTGGTGGCTCCCGATCGGCGTCGAAGACGGCCAGGGCAGATGGGAATCGCACAAATACAAAGTGGCGAAAGTCGCACAGGATCATCCCGACTGGTTCATCCTCACCAAAGACGGCAAACACGCCCGCATGACGCGCGACCTCGCCGCGCTCTGTCCTGCAGTCCCCGAAGTCCAGGCGTATTACAAGCAGCTCACCGAAAAATTCATCGGCGACTGGGGATACGACGGCTCCAAGCTCGACAACATCTACTCCGTTCCCATGTGCTACAACCCGGCGCACCATCACAAGTCACCGCAAGACTCCGTGAACGCAGTAGCCGATGTCTACAAAACCATCTTCCAGACCACGCGCGCGATCAAACCCAACAGCGTGACGCAAAGCTGCCCGTGCGGAACGCCGCCATCGCTGGCCTGGCTTCCCTACATGGATCAGGCAGTCACCGCCGATCCGGTCGGCGCGGTGCAAGTCCGTCGCCGCATCAAGATGTACAAAGCGTTGCTGGGCCCCGACTCCGCCGTGTATGGCGATCACGTCGAACTCTCCACCATGGACCGCGTCGGCAAAGGCTGGCGCGAGCACGGCGAAGACTTCGCCTCCACCATCGGCACCGGAGGCGTGGTCGGCACCAAGTTCGTTTGGCCCGAACTCGGCCCACACTACCAGGACGTCAACCTCACCCAGCACAAAGACGAAGTCTGGAAAAAATGGATCGCCCTCTACAACGACAAGATGCTCTCCAAGGGCAACTTCCTGAACCTCTACGTCTACGGCTACGACACCCCCGAAGCCTACGCCATCGAGAAAGACGGCAAGATGTACTACGCCTTCTTCGCCTCGAAGCGGGACACGGCCTGGAAAGGCGAAGTCGAACTGCGCGGTCTGAAACCGGGCACCTACCACGTGACCGACTACGCCGAAAGCAAAGACCTAGGCAACGTAGAATCCCGCCGCCAACAAGACTCCGAAATTGGCGGTCGATTTCAAAGACCATCTGCTGCTGGAGGTAAGCCACTAGGCAAAGAGATCAACCACGAGGCAAACCGGTGAGCCATGTAACAGGGCCGACGTAGCATGAATCGAGCCCCGTAGGGGCCCCTGACAATAGCCCGGCGATTCATCGCCGTGTTCGCCGTTAATGAAGATGCGCGCCTGAAATATCGGCAATCCCCCAGTTCTGCGGAACAACGCCTGCACCCATACCGTACTATCCAGCGTGCGCCGCTTCGCCATCGCCATTCTCGTTTATCTGACTCTGACGCTGGCCGTCGGCATCCTTCTATGCGACGGAACTCTCCACCCCGTCCGTCGCTCTCTAACTTCCGCCGACCAGTCCCGGGCTCATGAAATGGCTCAGGCCGAGCGCGCGAATCTGCAAGACGTTTCCATCCAAACAACCGACAAGATCACGCTCCACGCCTGGCTCGTTATCCCAGACCAACCGAATACGCGGGCGGTGATCCTGCTACACGGCCTGAGCGATGACCGTGTCGGCATGACCGGCTACGCCGAACTACTCCTGCGCCATCACTACACGGTGCTTCAACCCGATTCTCGGGCGCATGGAGCGAGCGCTGGGTCGATCGCGACCTATGGCCTCCTTGAGCGCAGGGACATTCGCGACTGGTACGTTTTTCTGAACGAGAATCAACACCCCACATGCATCTACGGCCTGGGCGAATCCATGGGCGCCGCACAACTTCTGCAAGGGGTGGCGGAAGAACCAAACTTCTGTGCGGTGGTCGCTGAATCGTCATTCTCCAATTTCCACGAGATCGCCTACGACCGTGTCGGCCAGTTCCTTTCACACCGGCACGTGGTTGGGAAGAACCTTGTTCCGACCAGCCATCGCAGTCGCGTTCGGCTACGGCCGCTGGAAGTATGGTCTCGATCTTGGCGATGTCTCTCCCGAGGCGGCAGCAGCAGCCACTCCAGTTCCCATCCTCCTCATTCATGGACAAGATGACAGCAACATCCCCGTGCGCCACGGCGAGCGCATCGCGCTGAGCAATCCGAAGATTGTTTTATGGAAAGTTCCTCACGCCGACCACTGCGGCGCTATCAGCACGGCCGGAAAAGAGTTCGAGGCGCGAGTGCTCACATGGTTCGACAACCACGACCACGAAAGGGGACGGCACGAGCTCGTTGTTCGCTCCCGGTAAACGTTCTCGCCCACCGTCGGGTTCCCTACCTACCATTCCCCTTACAGCCCTAACCCGAATTTCCGCATCTCTCTTGTAACCCCATCCCGCACACAAACCACCAAAGGAGCCGTACCTTCAATGAAATCACTTGCCTTGACCCTGCTGTTGGGATTGGGACTTACCTTGTCCGGCTGTGGTTCGAGCAACAACAAATCAGGCAACATCAACGGAAGCTGGACCGCTACCCTGACCGATACCAGCGGAGCTCAGATGTTCGCGTTTTCCACCTCCCTGCTGGCCACCGGCAACAGCGGCACCGTGACCATCAACAGCTTCCATTTCTCCACGGACTCGGTCTGCTTCGTTTCCGGCGAAACCGAGAGCGGCACTTTCGCGCTCACCGGGGACTTCACTGGCAACGTCTCCGGCCAATTTGGCATGAGCGTTCTCTCCGGATCGCCCGGCGGCAACACACTCACGCTGACCGGAGCCGTGAAAGGAAACACCATCTCCGGTACCTGGATTCTCGACGGAGGTTCCGGTTGCACTGGCAACGGCACCTTTACGATGACAAGAATGTGACGGCCGGCGCGACTAGCGTCGGCAGGCCTTCACAGGAGCGATCATGGAACATCCCGCAGACTTGCGCTATCCGGCAGACCCCATGCCACCTCCAATAAAGGAACCACGCGACGCTCCTGAAAATCCCGACGTACCCGTCAGGGAACCCGAACCGGACGAACCAGGCGAGATTTAGTTTCGGGTATACAATGCCGACTGCTCGAGAGCTCCCAGAAAATCCACCAAAGGGGCATTCGTGGGTTTCCTCCGCCGACTCGCGGCTTACGTCCTCGGCAAGCGCCCCGACGGGATGCAACCGGACGTCGGCGACTTGCTCGAGTCCGCACCCGACGGCATGGTGATCGTGAATGCCCAGGGACAAATCGTTCTCGTCAACTCACAAACGGAAGTCCTGTTCGGCTACGGCCGGACAGAGTTAGTCGGCCAGCCCGTCGAGATCCTTATCCCACCACGCTTCGAACGCTTACATGTGAGACATCGCGCATCGTTTCTCGCCGAACCGCAAGTTCGCCCAATGGGCGCCGGCCTCGGGCTCTTCGGCAAACGTAGGAATGGGACAGAGTTTCCCGTCGACATCAGTCTCAGCCCCTTGCGAACCCCACAAGGACTCTTCTTCATCAGCGTGGTCCGCGACATCACCGAGCGCAAGCAAGCCGAGGATCAGATCAAGAAACTTAACGCCGAACTCGGCGAAGCCCTGCGCCGGGCCGAGCGCCTCGGTGCGACTGGCGAACTGGCGACCGATATGGCGCGCAACATCGAAAATCGGCTGGACAACCTGGGGAGGTTGCTGTCGCAACTTGAGCGATCCCCCGCCGCCGACGTTGGCATCAAGCAATTGGTCGATAAGGCAAAGAATGAAATCGCCCACATCGCCGTCATCACCGGCAACGCAATCGCCCTGCAACTGCAACACGACAGTTGGAAGAAGAAATAGAAGAAGAAATGAGGGTCCTGGTCGGAGTATCTTCAAACCGCGCAGTCAATCAATGTGCGCCAGGATCACGACGACCGTGCGTGGGGTGTTTTGAAGCTGCAGAATCAGTCTGCTGCTCCCGCCCGCTCTTTGGCCAGGGCTCGTAGTGCTTCCATCGCATCAGCGATGTCGTTCCGCTCAACCTCGGATGCTCCATTCGAACTCCGCGAGATGTCGCGAAGACGTTCCGCAATGGCCTGACGCACAGCGTGAATCCGGTCAAGCAGATTTGTGTCATCCGTTTCTAAGATGGCCGCCCGGTAGAGTTCTTGCCACGTCGACATCGACTTGAGCCCCGTACTAAGTTCCTTCCCATCGGATTGCATCGTCGTCACCCGACCGCAGTGAATCGTATAAAGATGTCAACTCTTGGTCTGCCCTCTCCCCGACACGTCAAAGTGCGCTGGCGGACATACATCTTGCCCAAAGCCGAGTAGCATCCAAGCGTCTTTTCTAGCAATTACCCGCCGTGCCGGATGAACCTGGGTCCCTTGCGAAATTAGACAGCGTTGTCGCTGCGCAAGGAGCCTTCTACGAAAAGAATGCACACAAGTCCGTTGCGTTCGACCAAGCCTCCAAGCGATGGCGACGACAATCACATCGACAATACGATCCTTCTGAATCTCTCCAGCAGTGACTACAAGGAAGTAGTATCCAGGCTCGAATTGGTTCGTCTGAAGCTCCATCAGATTGTCTACGAGCCCGGAGAGACGATCCGATCCGGCTACTTCGTAAATTCAGGGTTGATGTCGGTTGTCGCCGTTCAGCCAGACGGAAAAAGTGTCGAGGTGGGCCTGATTGGCAGGGAGGGTTTCGTTGGCTTGCCGCTGCTGGTCGGATATCGCACCAGCCACACCCGGGTCGTCACCCAGGGTGATGCCACTGCCTATCGCTGCAGCGCTGGGGACCTCCGTCAACTGATCCAGGAATATCCGGAACTCGAAAAGCAACTCAATCGCTTCGGTCAAAAGCTGTCGATGCAGACCAGTCAGATCGCCGCCTGCAATCGCCTGCATGATGTCGTAGAACGACTAGCCCGCTGGATCCTGATGAGCCACGACCGAATCCCTTCCGATCAACTCCCCCTAACGCAAGAATTCCTCGCCCAGATGTTGGGGGCTCGCCGCTCCAGCGTTACCGTCTCGGCCGGTACCTTGCAAAAGGCAGGACTGATTTCCTATACACGCGGAAGCGTCACCATCCTGAACAGGAAAAAACTCGAAGATGCGGCCTGCGATTGCTACGGAATTGTGGTTCGACAGCTCACCGAGTGGGATGCCCAATCCGACTAGCCCGTAGGTACCCCCGGCCAGGTCACTTGATTGATACAGAACCGCATTCAGCAGAGCAGGGATTCCACAAGATTGTCCTGTCCACTAAAATTCCTGGGACGCGTTGCACCTGGGAGCCTCCATGCGATTTGCAAAGATCGTGTTTCGCATTGCGGGTATATGGGGCGTGCTGGTCATCACCCCGCTCTACTTCTTGTTTGATTTAATCAGCCGCACCGATCCGCCACCCATCACGCATCCCGGATTCTTCTACGGATTCGCCGGAGCAGCCCTGACCTGGCAGATCGTCTTTTTCTTCATCGCGGCAGACCCGGCGCGCTACCGGCCGCTGATGATCCCCTCGGTGCTCGAAAAACTCAGCTACGGCGTTGCGGTGATCGTACTAGTCGTGCAAGGGCGAATGCATGCCTCGGACCTGGTCTTCGTTGGGACCGATTTGTTGCTCGGCCTCCTTTTTGCGATCGCGTATTTCAAGACGAGGCCTCGCACCGCCTAGTACAACAGACTTGCCACTCGACGTTGCGGCCATCGAAACCTCTCGCGCCGACCCATTTTGATCGTGAAGGACCTGCGACTGGTCAATGCGCGAAATGAGAATATTTCAACAGTTCCACAACCGCGATAGAACGAGAAATCGCTCAGTGCGGTCGGAATGTCTTGCCAGTTTCCAGCAGTGTTTTCAAGCGGGAGAGGATGCGTGGCCACCCGTCCGAGCAAAATGCGTAGCCAGGATCCCCTTCATCCCACTCGTCGTGGCTGATCGTGAGCTTTGTAGCTTCCGTCTCCGGCTCAAGTTCCGCCGTCACTCGAGATTGGAACGGACTTTGCCCGAGTTGAAAAGTGTACTGAAGCAATTTGGGCGGTTCCGACCGCAGGATCTCGCCCTTCACCAGGGTAGTGGGCTTGCCATCGGCTCCCGGCCCAATCCACTTCATCGAACCGCCGGGCTTCACGTCTACTTCAAAGTCGGCTCCCGCAAAAATGATGCGGTTCGACTCCCGTGAAACCAGGCCCTCCCAAAGCCTTTCAGGCTTCACCGCAAAATAAAAAACGAACTTCAAAGGGTTGCTCATGGTTCTCCTCAATAGGATGCTTCGTAGACCAACTATTGTAACCAGGCGAAGGCACTCACTACCCAGTTTGGTGTAGTTGGTGAAGTGGGGATGTTACGCCAGTTGACTGGGTTAAACTCGCCTACATCGTATGTATCGAATAGCTCTGGCTTGTAAGGGCGTTACCCGCTGATGTTGGGGCGGTTGCGGCGCGTGACATCACCGAGGAGTTCATCCAAAGGCCGTGGCACCAGAATGTTCAGTGTGAGTGGGATGGGTCTCGACTCGCTGCAAGCCGAAAATGACTTCGACTCGAACGGCCTCGCTCTGCTGGATGAGTTCTCTGACGCGATTTCAGCTTCCATCGCGGATGGCTTCGACGGCGGTATCGAAGTTGTTTCTGTTAGCAACCTGGCGACTGACGCCCCCACGAACCGAGTCAATGCATTATGAAAGAAAGCCCCGCTTCACAAGATTGAAGCTGCGTTTGGCGTCGGCTGCACACCAGACTCACGCTGGTTAACGTCGGCTACAAAAAGGCTAAGAGACGGGTCTTGAACGATGACACTTTTACCTTGGGGGAAAGATAGACGTTGGCACGAATGAGCTTCCCCCAAGGAGGCAACTCACATGAGTCGTGACATCAAGTATATCGGCATGGACGTGCACAAGGAAGCGATTGTGATTGCGGTGCGGAATACCAGGGGCCATGTGGTGATGGAGTCGATCGTGGAAACCAAAGCCAACAGCATTCTGCAGTTTATCCATGGACTGCAGGGCGAACTGCATGTCACCTGGGAAGAAGGCACCTGGGCGGCCTGGCGGTACGACCTGCTGAAGCCGCACGTACACCAAGTCCTGGTCTGCGACCCGCGGCGCAATGCCTTATTAAAGGAGGGCAGCAAGAATGACAAAGTGGATGCGCGCAAGCTGGCGGACCTGTTGCGCACGGGAATGCTGCGACCGGTGTATCACGGAGAACATGGATTGCGAACGTTGCGCGAGCTGGCACGCACGTATCAGACTCTCAGCCAAGATCTGAACCGGGTGATGAATCGGCTGAAGGCGCTGTATCGTGGCTGGGGCATTGCCTGTGGGGGTACGCAGGTTTATGCACCGCGTTATCGCGAGGAATGGTTAGGCAAGATCGAGCACGTGGGGGTGCGCCGGCGAGCCGAGTTGCTCTATCAACAGTTGGATGGATTGCAGGCCTTGCGGCGAACGCTGCGCCCCGAGTTATTGGCAGAGAGCCGGAAACACAAAGCCGCGAAGCTGCTGCGTCAAATTCCCTGCATCGGACCGATTCGGGCAGCCCGCTTGCTGGCGTTGATGCAAACCCCGCACCGGTTCCGGAGCAAGCGACAACTGTGGACCTACAGTGGGTTGGGCATCGAGACGCGGGATAGTGCGCAATACCGCTTTGTTCGCGGAGAACTGCAACGTGCGAAAAAACCGCAACAGATCCGTGGTTTGAATCGGAATCACAACCATGAAATGAAAGACATTTTCAAGGGAGCCGCGACCCGGGCCAGCTGTGGGTGGGTCCATTGCGCAATTGTTATGTGGCTTTGCTAGACAAAGGCATGAAGCCCGAGATGGCACGGCTCACCTTAGCCCGGAAGATCGCGGCCATTGCTCTGACACTTTGGAAGAAGGAGGAACGTTTCGACGCCGAACAATTGAAAATGCAAGCCGCTTGAGCGTTGCACAGAACTCAGGGGATCTCCCAGGCTTCATGCCTCGGTGGTGGCCCATCGGTTCTGCGACGCTCGGGTTCGAGGGAGAGTATCCATTCACTCATTAGGCACCGTGTGCTTGCTGCATGCAGCACCGAGTCTCGGAGTCAATCCTATGCCCCCTCGGATAACCCAATAAAGCCATAGGCCTCGAGCCTCACACAGGATGATGGTTGGCACCTATGCCAACACTTGGCTTGCGTAGCTGCGCAACTGAACGGCCTCAAGCGCCACCGCTTCATGAAGCCATCAAGTCGGGATCAGCAACTGGGGCTGGCATCGCCGCTGAACTACGCGGCGATCCAAAGCGGTAAAACCAAAACCCCTCTAAGAAGTGAGGAGAAGCGGGCAGGGGCTGGATGCCGGCTTCGCCGCCTTCCGAGGGGAGGGGAGAGAATTTCTTCTTGACATCCTCTTTCACAGGATGAGTGAAATGGGCGATTTCACTCATTCACACTTCCACCACTTCCCACCTACGGCCTCCGAACCACGCTCCCGCCCTTCATCACGAAGTCCACCTTCTCCAAAACCGTCACGTCTTTCAAGCGGATCTCCCGCCACCGCCACGATATCCGCGTATTTCCCCGCCTCGATCGCTCCCACCTGATCCGACCATCCCAGCAATTCCGCCGCAGACGAAGTCGCCGACCGGATCGCCTGCGCCGGCGTCATCCCCCACTTCACCATGTACGAAAATTCCTTCGCCGGATTCACCGTCCAGCAAATCCGCCCGCATCGGTGCCAAACGCAATCTTCACGCCGGCCTTCAGCGCTCGCCGAAACGTGTCTTCGTGAACTGGCCATCATCTTCACCCACACCGGAGCGCCTTCCGCCGCGCGCCCTTCAGCCACGTACTCGCCCACAAAAATCGTCGGCACATAGAAGGTTCCTTCGTGCAGCCATCGTCTTCAAATCCTCGTCGGCGATGTAGTTCCCGTGCTCGATCGAATCGACCCCAGCCTCCACCGAATTGTGCACTCCATGCAACGCCATCGCGTGCGAAGCCACCTTGTGCCGCTCGCGGTGCGCTTCGTCCACAATCGCCTTCAGTTCCTCCAGCGTGAAAGTCGGGATGTCGTCCAGCACGCCATCCTCGCGCACGCGATAGCTGCGGTCGCTGTACACCTTGATCCAGTCCGCGCCGTACATAATCTGTTCGCGCACCGCCTTGCGCCCGTCATCGGCGCCATCCACCACCTGCACTCCATGCGGCACCGGCACGTTCGGCGCATACCCCAGCAGCGGATACGCTCCAGTCACGTCCATCGCGCGCGTTGCAACCTGCATGCGTGGCCCGGGAATCACTCCGTTGTTGATCGCCTTCTTCACATCCACGTCGGCGTAGCCCGCGCCTTCGGTCTCCAGATCGCGAATGGTCGTGAACCCGTACTCCAGGGCCCGCCGTGCGTTGACCGTAGCCAGAATCGTCCGATACTCCGGCGATTGCTTCAGCAATTGTTCGTCATAGTCCGCCGCGGTGATGTCGCCTTGCAACAAAACGTGCGTGTGCGTATCAATCAGCCCCGGCAGACAAGTCTCGCCAGAAAGATCAATCACATTGGCAGCGTCGGCCGGCGCCCGATCCAGGACCTTTTCAATTTTCTCGCCCACAATCTCGATGACTGCATTGGCGCGAGCCCGCTCCGACTTGCCATCAAGCAGAGCCCCGCACCGAACATAGGAGACGCTTTGCGGCTCCCGCGTCGTTCTTATTTGCACTTTGCGAGACCAGTGGCAAAGCGAAACAAGCGATAGCAAAAAACCGACAACCTGTCGCCTTTGTTCCATCACGCCTCCCTCCCTGCAACCGTGAACTAGAAGCCAGATTTCAGCGCACCCTGCGAACCTCCGCGAGTATCTGCGGTTGAATCTTTCAGAGTGACCACGAAGTGCACTCGACCGGGGCTCTCTCAAAGCTAGATGGATGGGAACCGACGAGTGAGAACTGACAGCTGAGAGCTGACAACTGAATTCCCCGAACTGTTCCAATCCTGTGCCCCATCTGTGGAAATCCGGCGCGCGAGTGTACCAGATTCCATTGCCCTGTTCCCGTCGTGCCCGCAACCCGCGCAATCCCGCGCTTTCACGTGCCTCCCTTGATCGTTTCCTTCACCGCCGCTTCTAGCGCCAAATCCTCAGCCAACGATTTTCGCATTGCACCAATCTTATGGAATTGACCCCCGCCGCGAGCGCGAGTAGATTCTCCCCACCCTCGCAGGAACTTTCCAGCTAGCCAGATGAGCAGTCGCCCAGCCAGCGCTTCTCTTCTGTGTTCTGCAAAACAAAAATCGGCAATTGTTAATCGACAATTGTCCCTACATTCTTCTTCATTCCTCCCCCGAAGGATGAAGACCTGTGAGAAGTATGGCTAGTGAATGGATTACGTATCGTACCCGCTTTCTGATTAAAGCCAGGCAACTGGATGCGCCTCTTACTTTCGTCGACGCCATCGGACGCGAGCACTCCGGCCAGAAAGGTGACTACCTGGTCCTGTCTTCCGACGGCTCCCAGCGCATCGCGCCCCGTGAAATTTTCGAGGACATTTACGTCCCCATGACCCACGCAACCGAATCGTGGACGCCGCTCGCGCGAGCGAGCGCATCGTCTCGATCGTCCCCGCAGCCTCCCGTTCGGCGTCGCGCCTCCCCCGGTGACGCCTTTGTAGCCTGAGTTCAGTGGGCGATTGCCCTCAACGAGGCGACCCGCAATCGAGCGACACATCCTCGCCCCGTCGGTGTAGTGGGGAGCACGCAACATCAGACCGGCCGAAGTTGCAACTGAGAACCGCCAGCTGACGGCTGATAGCTGGAGACTGAAAGCTGAAGTGGACGATGCACAGCCTTATTCACAGGCGGCCCTGCTAAGGTCTAAGCCCTAGAACCGAAAGCAGATGCCAAATTCACCCCTGTGGAAATCCCTATGCATCTTGCAGGTTAATTGCTTGGGATACAATAGGTAGCGCTACCCTCTTGACAGCCCCAACATACAGGCGTACTGTTGCGATCCCATAAGGCATGAATTCTTGCTTCCGGCAACGGCGGCAAGTCAGGGAAAAACAGGGACGACCTGGGCCGAGGTGACCCGGGTCCTCCCGCATTCGGGTTTCCCGGGGAACGAATCCAGGGGAACCCAACGCGAACGTCCACACGGACGAGGCAATGCGGTGGCCGTTCCCCCGTTCGGGCGGTACCCGGACACTCCCCTGGGGGAACGCTAGCTTGAGTATTCGAAGCTCATTCATTCAGTTCTCGGTTCTCGGTTTTCGCAAGTGGAGGACCCAGACCGTGAAGCCGTCCCCAAAGGGGCTGCTGTTGCAAGCTGTTTTGAAAGGCGAGCAAGAAAAGTTAGGTGTCGGCCCCTGAGACCTAAGACCCGACACTCAGACCCAAATTTCGGACCTGACACGTGAATTTCGGAGCCCCGATGGAAGAGCTAACCCGCATGGTTGCCGATTCTCTGGCCCGCCACGGCTTTGTTGCCGCGCTGGACCACCGTCGTCTGGAGTGGTCGCGCTGGTTCCGCTGTGAGTCCAGCTTCAGTCTGCTGCTGGTGCCGAGCGCCGCCGGTCTCTACGCTCTTGCCGAAGAGGTAATTGCCCCCGGCGAATTGCCATCGGCCAGCGGCAAACGGCTGCTGGCAGTTTTTCAGGTCTCGGAAACCGAGGATTTGTGCGTCGCTCTGAGCCGCCTGTTCGCACCCCGAAATCCGCTCAGTGCCCGGCTGTCGAGTGGTAACTGCTTCGTGCGTTTTGCCCTGATAGCCGACCAGCACGAACGTAAGAGCGCCTGCGAGTCTCTGAGTCGCTGGCTCGCGTCGTCAACGGAAATGGCCACCGGTCTCGCGCAAACGGCAGTCGGCTCAATGACCCCTGCAACCGAACAAGATGGCCGTGATGTTCTGCATGAAAGCCACGCCCTATCCTCAACCTCCTGTCATCCTGAGCGGAGTGAAGCGCAGCCGAACGTAGTCGAAGGACCCCGTGTTCATTTGGAACATCCCAGACCCGTGCCACCCTTTTCACAACGAGAATCCGAAGCGAGTGCAGGCGCTCCCCAAAACGAGCCTCCGCCGCTACCAGCAGGCTTCTAGAAATGGTCCGTTGTCGATGCGGCGACGTGCACTTCAGATCAGGCGATGCATCCCGTAGGGGTGCCCGAAAATAGCCCGCCACTTTAGGGGCGGGATGAGGAGAAGTTGAAAGCCCCGTCCCGAAGGGACGGCTGAAAGTCATCGAGCGGCCGTAGAGCCGACATAGCTAGAAGGATCGACCCCCGGTTCCATAGAATCTAATGTAGGAGAAAGCGAATGCCAGAAGTGACTGAAAAACTCAAGACCAAGAGCCCCGAATCCCCAGCGGCTGTCGAAACCAGGAAGAAGGCCCCAGGCCTGCAGTTCCGCCGCCGTTTCACCAAGCCGGGCGTTTCTCCCTACAACGAGATTGAATGGGAACTCCGCACCGCTCAGATCACCGACTCCCAGGGCACCGTGATCTTTGAGCAAAAAGACGTCGAGGTCCCCAAAGATTGGTCCATGACCGCCACCAATATCGTGGCCAGCAAATATCTGCACGGCACACTCGGCACGCCTGACCGCGAAACCGGCGTCCGCCAGTTGGTCAGCCGCGTTGCGGAAACCATCCGCGACTGGGGTAAAGCAGACGGCTACTTCCACAGCGACGATGACGCGGCGGCTTTCCACGACGAACTGGCTCACATCCTTCTGCGCCAGTACGCCGCTTTCAACTCACCGGTTTGGTTCAACGTAGGCTGCGACCGCATCGAGCCCAACTCCGACGCTCAGAACTGGCACTGGAATTCGCAAACCGCCAGGGTCGAATTCGGCGTTACCGGATACAAGACTCCGCAATGCTCAGCCTGCTTCATCAACTCGGTGAAAGACTCGCTTGATTCCATCCTCACTCTGGCGAAGACCGAAGGCATGCTCTTCAAGTGGGGCAGCGGCACCGGCACGAACCTTTCGCCTCTGCGCTCATCCACCGAAGGCCTAAGCGGTGGAGGCACCGCCAGCGGACCGTTAAGCTTTATGAAAGGCTTCGACGCCTTCGCTGGTGTAATCAAGTCCGGTGGCAAGACGCGTCGTGCCGCCAAGATGGTCATTCTCAACATCGACCATCCCGATATCGTCGACTTCATCGATTGCAAAGCCAAAGAAGAAGCCAAGGCCTGGTCGCTGGTTCAAGCCGGATACGACGGCTCCTCGCCCGACTCCGAAGCCTACAGCTCCATCTTCTTCCAGAACGCCAACAACTCCGTTCGCGTAACCGATGACTTCATGTACGCCGTAGTCCGCGACACGGATTTCTCGACCCGGGCGATTCGCGACGGCGCAGTAGTCAACACCTTCAAGGCGAAAGATCTCCTCAAGAAAGTCAGCGAAGCGACTTGGCAGTGCGGCGATCCCGGCATGCAATTCGACACCACCATCAACCGCTGGCACACTTCGAAAAACACGACCCGGATCAACGCGAGCAACCCGTGCAGCGAATACATGTTCCTGGATGACTCGGCCTGTAACTTGGCCAGCCTCAACTTACTGAAGTTCGCCCCGAATGGAACCTTCGACGTCGAAGCCTATCGTCACGCCGTAGATATCCTGATCACCGCGCAGGAAATCATCGTCGACAACGCCGGCTATCCGACCGAGATGATCAACAAGAATTCGCATGACTATCGTCCGCTAGGCCTGGGCTATGCCAACTTAGGCGCCCTCTTAATGGCCGCAGGTCTTCCCTACGACTCCGACGCCGGCCGCGACTATGCCGCCTGTGTAACCGCAATTATGTGCGGCGAAGCCTACCTGCAAAGCAGTCGCATCGCCGAACAATGCGAACCGTTGGTTCCCGCCACCGAACCGACAAAAAAGAATCTCTCCGAAACCAACCTCGGAGCCAACGTAATGCCGGGAGCCGCCTGCCCCGGCTGGTACATCAACCGCGAACCATTCCTCGATGTAATCCGAATGCACCGCGCCTCCGTCAACAACATCAACAAGTCCAACGTCCCCAGCACCCTCTACGAAGCCAGCAAACAATGCTGGGACGAAGCCCTCGCCCACGGCGAAAAACACGGCTACCGCAACAGCCAAGTGACCGTACTGGCTCCAACGGGCACCATCGGATTTTTTATGGACTGCGACACCACCGGGGTTGAGCCCGACCTCGCCCTCGTGAAATACAAGAAGTTGGTCGGGGGCGGCATGATCAAGATTGTCAACAATACCGTGCCGGGGGCTTTGTTCAAGTTGGGATATACCCATGAGCAGACGGACGCGATCGTCAGCTACATCGATGCGACGGGCACGATTGAAGGCGCACCCCACATTAAAGACGAGCATCTGGCTGTGTTTGATTGTTCGTTCAAGCCGGCTAAGGGAACGCGGTCGATTGCTTACATGGGTCATCTGCGCATGATGGCGGCAACGCAGCCGTTTATTTCCGGCGCTATCTCGAAGACGGTCAACCTTCCCAACACGGCTTCAGTCGAAGAGATCATGGAGGCCTACATTCAGTCCTGGAAATTGGGGCTGAAGGCGGTCGCCATTTACCGCGACGGGTGCAAGCAGTCGCAGCCTTTGTCGGCGGCAGGATCGGCTACGGCTTTGTCGAAGAAGGAAGATGCCCGGACAGGAGTGTCCGCCGCACAGCAGGAAGAAGAAAATCTGGACGGGCCTCCGCGGGCGGTGCGTCACAAGCTGCAGGAAGAACGAGCGTCCATCACCCACAAGTTCAACATTGGCGGGCACGAAGGCTACATCACCGTCGGGCTTTATCCTGACGGCAGCCCGGGCGAACTGTTCATCACCATGGCCAAAGAAGGATCGACGGTCAGCGGGCTGATGGACAGCTTCGCGCTGGCGGTCTCGATCTCCCTGCAGCATGGCGTGCCGCTGAAGCTGTTCTGCGAAAAGTTTTCGCACACGCGCTTTGAGCCGAGCGGCTGGTCGCACAATCCGGAGATCGGTTTTGCCAAGTCGATCATGGATTACATCTTCCGCTGGCTGCAGCTGCGCTTCCTCACTGGACAGCAGCAGATGCTGTTCGAGAACCTGCGTCTGCGAGCTGGCGGCGCACCCGCGCCGGCCGGGGAAGGCGTCGTGGACCTGCGGAGTTCGGCGGAAACGCGGGAGTCGCGCACCGGATCCGTACACGCGTCGGACGCTCTTTCGTCGATCGTCGATCTAGGGGATGCGCCCAGTTGTCACTACTGCGGCGCTATCATGACGCGCAACGGCTCGTGTTACCGATGCATGTCGTGTGGATCGACGAGCGGGTGTAGTTGAAACCAGTTGCCAGTTACCAGTTGTCGGTATTTAGTCTTAGTTTCTGAGTTGCTAGCTGCGTGGTTACGGTTAAGAACGAGGGCGGGAGGCGGTTAAGCCTTCCGCCCTCATTGTTGGTCAGAGCTTAAAGACAGTGGTGCCATACTCGCTGGTAACCCAGACATTGGCTCCGTCGAAAGCCATGGCGTCTGCGCCGTCGCCAGCTGTGAATGTGCCGATAAGGGCGCCGTCGCTTGGACGAATCTTGTTCACGCCAAAGCTGCCAGACCCGGCCTGCGAGGCCCAGACATTCACGCCATCGAACAGAAGCGAGGTCGGTTCCAGGCCCGCCGGGAAGCTCCCTAAGTTCGTACCATCGCTGGCACGTAACTTGGTAACGCAGCTGCAGCTGATGGCGCCGACCCAGATATTCTCCCCGTCAAACGTGATGCCGAAAGGTTCGTTGCTGATGGGAAAAGTACCCACGACGCTATTGGTCGTAGTGTTGACCTCGGTGACATTGCCACTGCCGAGATTGCTGACCCATACGTTGGCGCCGTCAAACGCGATCTCCACAGGCGAGGCACCGACGGAAACCGTAGCCAGCACGGCGCCGTCACTGGCGCGTACCTTGCTAAGGCTGTCACTGTTCACGACCCACAGGTTAGCGCCGTCGAAGGCCACCCGGCGGGGAAAGCTGCCGACGGTGAAGTTTCCCACGATCGTAGCGTCACTGGCACGCATCTTGGCCAGGTTATTGTTTCCGCCTGTGATCCAGATATTGGCTCCATCGAAGGCGAGACCCAAGGGTGCAAAAGGCAGAGTGAAGACACCCAGGTTGGCGCCATCACTGGCACGGAGTTTTGTGATGGTGCTGTTCTGCAGACTGGAAACCCAGATGCTCGCTCCATCGAAGGCGATGCCTAGCGACGCCTGACCCACTTCAAACTGATTGCCAGCCGTGTTGGCGCTGTACCAGCGCAGCAGGGCAACCTGCAGCGGATTCGGCGGTGTTGGTCCCGGAGGTCCGGCTGGTCCGGGAGGTCCTTGAGGACCGATCGACCCAGCGGGTCCCGGAGGTCCGGACACACCCTGCGGTCCGATTGGCCCCGGAGGCCCGATGCCGCCCAGCGCCACGTCGAACAGCGCCGGGATCGCGTTGCTGAAGGTGACCAGCAGACCGTAGGACCCCGATACGAAGGTGCTTGCCGGTGAACTGGCCGGGAAAGCAGCGACAATCTTGGTGTTGGAAGCTGTTTGTGTCGTGAGCAAAGTGCTACCGAGTGTGGCTTTGGGATTACTTCCAAAGCCGCTGCCATTGATCGTCAGTGTGTTGTTTACATAGTCGACGGTCGCACTGCTTATGAGCGGGATCGCATATGCGTTCGCGGCCAGCAGAACCAGGTAGACGAAGGTACACAGTACTACGAACTTCTTCATAAACCCCTCCTGAATTGCACGCAAAGAGACTGGTGATGGACGAGAACGGCACGCCAGGATCGCCTGGCGGTGTTCTCATGGCCGAATTCCCCCAAGGTCAACGGAACGTCCCTACCAGTTAATGCGCAAAGCGCAGGCGATTTCCCTCACGGCGGGGAAAAATAGTGGAAGATTCCGCCACTGCATTGAGGTCGAGAGGCGTGCCTTGGCTGATAGTCGTTGGCTAATCGCTAGTGGCCAATTGCTAGTGGCTACACAGCTATGACCAACCCTGAGAACCGAGAACTGGGAACTGAGAACTGGAAACCGAGAACTTCCGGTGTATGATCCTCGTCGCCGTTTCAAAATTCAAACGAGGAGATTCATCATGAAAAAGCTTTTTGGGCTGCTGGCTTTCGTGTGTCTGGTGGTTCCGGCGATGTTGGCGCAGGAGCATTACACCGAGGGGCCGGTATGGCGCATCCAGTTGATCCGGGTGAAGCCGACGCAGATGGACGCCTACCTGTCCAGCTTGCGGCAATCGACCAAGCCACTTATTGAAGAAGAGAAGAAGCAGGGGTTGGTGACCGACTACAAAGTCTTTCTGAAGCAGACCAAGAACGGTCCGGAAGACTGGGACATTTGCGTGGCGGTGCAGTTCAAGAACTGGGCGGCGCTCGACGGAGCGACGGCCAAGGCGGAAGCGGTGCGCGACAAGATTCTGGGCGGCAAGGCGCAGGCGCAGTCCCTGGGCGAGAAGCGACAAGAGATCCGGGAGATTATTAGTTCGGAGTTACTGCAGGAGATTGTGCTGAAGTAGGGAGTGGGCAGTCATCAGTCGAGTGCAGCGCAGACAGGAGGAATCTGCTTTCTAAAGTCGGGATAGGACGTGATTGTTAATATTACGGACGGCTGAAGCCTAGAGTCGGTCTATAAGCGACGATTTAATCGACTTGCAATGGCGGTCAATTGCGAGTATGACGGTTTCAATGCGGTATTACGGTGTCTCCAAATAGTGATCAGGTCCAGGAGGATGATCCATGGCGTTGTCATACTCCAACGGGTCAGCCATACTGCAACGTGTACTCCTTAAGAAAGCAAACCGAGTTACCCAAGCGACCGACACGCGATCGCTGTTGTCGATTCTCCGAGAGCCGTACCTTGTCCAGTTCACAGTCTTCCTCGTCGCTTATGGCATTGCGGGCAAGCTTGGCCAAGCTACCACCAATATTAGAAGTAGCAACCTTGGCCCTGTATGGCCTGCGTACGGGATTGCGCTGGCTGCGTTCCTTGTGTGTGGGTATCGAATCTGGCCTGCCATTGCTTTAGGCTCTTTCTTAATTGCATTCTTTAGTCCCGTTAGTCACCTGGCGGCTCTCGGTCAATCTGCCGGAGCCACACTAGCTGCTTTCAGTGGTGCTTTTCTTCTCCAGCGCGTTGCCAAATTTGACAAGTCTCTATCGCGCTTGCGTGATGCACTCGCACTAGTCGTGTTGGGTGCGCTAGGCAGCGCCCTGGTGAGCGCATCAATCGGAACATTGGTTCTCCACGCGACACAAGTACATGCGTACTCCGGATTCGGCTCTGCATGGCTGATTTATTGGTTGGGCGACGCCACAGGGGTGCTTTTAATAACCCCCTTGGTATTAACACTCCCCAATTTTTTACGGAGTCAGCACCGGGCTCGGATCACAGAACTTGCCGTTCTCTTCGGTGTACTCACAGCCGCGTGCTTCCTAATTTTTGGCGATCCGGGTCTAATTCCGGTCAAGCTGCACGTTCTGGCTTTTGCGGTGCTGCCATTTGTAATGTGGGCAGCGATCCGTTTTGGAGTGACGGGAGCCGGGTTGTCGGTTCTCTTGATTGCCACAATTGCGACTGTAGAGACAGCATTGGGCTCGGGCCCTTTCGCCACCGGCACTCCATTCACAAACGCTGTTTTGCTGGATGCGTTCTTTGCCGTGCTTTCAGTTGACCGGTGTTACATTGGCCTCAGTAATTGCAGAAAAGGAGCAAGCGCAGCTCGAGCGAGAGCAGAGTGTTCGCGAGCAGGGAGTTCTGGAGGCACGACTAGAGGCCGAGCAAGTAGTACGGGCTAGCGAGGAGCGGCTGCGATTGGCACAACAGGCGGCTCGCATTGGAACTTTTGAACGGAATGTTCGGACGGGAGTTCTGACTTGGACGCCGGAAATGGAGGCAATGTACGGTTTGCCGCCGGGCGACTTTGAGAAAACACAAACCGCCTTCGAAAATCTTATCCATCCCGATGATCGGGCAAGAGTTATAGAGTTGGTTGATTGTGCCTTGAAAACGGGACAACAGACGATGGGAGAATGGCGCGTGGTCTGGCCTGACGGCAGTGTTCATTGGATTGCGGGGCGTTGGCAGGTCCTTATGAATGAGTCTGGCGAGCCATTCCGAGTGGTTGGCGTCAACATGGATGTGACCGGGCGCAAGCGGACAGAAGAGGCGCTTTTGGAAGTGAACCGCAATTTGGAGGCGCAGGCGGCATTACTGCAATCACGGGAGGAACTGCTGAAAATCTTCGTCAAGAGTGTACCAGCAGGAGTGGCGATGCTCGACCGTGACATGCGCTATCTACAAGTGAGCGACCGCTGGTGTGCAGACTACGGAGTCGATAGTTCGCAGGTACTTGGACGTTCGCATTACGAGCTTTTTCCTGATATTCCCCAGCGCTGGAAAGAAATGCATCGCCGTGCTCTTGAGGGAGAAACATTGCGAGCCGACGAAGACCGTTGGGACCGTGAAGGTGGAACGACTGCGTGGGTTCGCTGGGAGATTCGTCCTTGGAGGACACCCAGCGGGGTCGTAGGAGGCATTCTGATCTTCGCCGAGGACATTACCCGCCGCAAACAGATGGAAGAGGCAATCTCAGGCGTGAGTGGCAAGTTGATTGAAGCGCAGGAGAGAGAGCGTGGCCGGATCGCTAGAGACCTTCATGATGACATCTGCCAACAGCTCGCGCTGGTCTCCATCCAACTCGAACAAGTCCAAAGAGAGCTTCCCGATTCGGTTTCTGAAAACCGCAGCCAGGTTGGGGAACTGCGCAAGCGAATCATGGATATTTCGACCGATGTCCAAATGATGTCGCACGAGTTGCACTCTGCGAAACTCAGCTATTTAGGCGCAACCGTTGCCATGAAGGGCTTCTGCAGAGAATTCGGCGAACACCACAAATTCGAGATTGAGTTCCAAAGCCGTGATTTGCCACGCCAGTTGCCGCCGGATGTTTCTCTTTGCCTATTCCGGGTTCTACAGGAAGCCCTGCACAATGCAGCCAAGCATAGTGGAGTAAAGCGATTCGACGTGCAATTGTGGGGGACGTCGGGAGACGTTCATCTGACGATCAGTGATCTCGGTTCAGGGTTTGACACTGAAGCAGCAATGAAGGGTCGAGGCCTGGGTATTACGAGCATGCAGGAGCGGTTAAAGCTGGTAAAGGGAGAGCTTACGATCACTTCTCACCCGAAAAGTGGCACCTCGATCCATGCCCGTGTGCCTCTGGAGTTAGAAGATCAATCCGCACGGGCAGCAGGGTAAAAACGTTGAAGGGATAGGGACAGTCATGCAATTTGCTTAACAGCCTTTCTTCACCAGGAATAAACAGCTGAATGCTCTGCACAGATTCGCTGAAAGATGTGACCATCCATCCCGCCCTGGCCGACAGAATACCCACACAGAATGTCGACTGCGTAGGCCTTGATGAGTTGATTCCCGAGTTTCTCCGTCGCAATTGCTGCCTCTGCATTGCCCTCTGCCCAGAGGAGATGCACACATTCTCCGAAAATAGCAACTCGCGGATGCTCCACATTCGCCGCCTTTGCAGCCTTCGGGATGAGATTCCCAAAAGCTTTCATAAATAAAGCTGGATCAGGCATACCGTTGAGCAGAAATGCAGAGAGCACGTCAGCCGCGTCCAGCGCCACAAGCCGACCCTGCTTGATCGCTGCTCCGATATCCAAGCCTCGAACCTCCAATCTTGAGAGAAGGCTGTCCCTGTGCGACTCGATGGCGACAACGATCGCCGCATTGCCGACGTCGAGAGCAGCCGCGATGAACTGCGTCACGTTCTCAAGAAGGGAGCGCTGATCGGAATAAAAGCCTACTTCGTGGTTGTGGGCAGTTTCCACGCTCTGTGGCGGGGTCCGTGTCATGACCTTCTCGCGACCAGAATCATGTGCGGTCAGATCATTCTCGAGATCGCGCAGAGCGGGAACCGGTCAAGCTCGCACTGACAAATCGCTTATCTTGTAGAACTGCTTCCACAGCGGGCAATAGTTCGCTAGCGGCTGCCGCTTTGACCACGTAGCCGCACGCACCCGTACGAAGAGCTTCTTCTGCGATGTCCCTTGAGCGGTTGTCACTCACAAAAAGGATTTTGGACTTCGGGGAAATCTCCCGGATTCTGCGAGCCGCTTCAATTCCGTTGAGTGTTGGCAGTCCGATGTCCAACACAATAAGATCGGGTTGTTGTTGTTGGGCTATCTGAACCGCTTCAAGTCCATCCCCGGCCTCACCGATGATCAGCAAGTTCGATTGGTTTTTAAGTGTCGAAGCGACAAAAGCCCGCCAAGGCTCGTAATCATCGACGACCAAGACCCGCAATGTCGATCTTCCCAATCCGCCTCCGCCTCGCAAGAGAACTTTAGCCCGTTCCTGACGGGGCGTCCTGAACACAAAGCTAATAGGATGACAGACGACGGCGATTCGGTCGTTGCGCGCCAGCAATCTCTTCAGGGCTTCGAAACAGTATTCCCGATCGAAGTCATATCGGAAATAGCACCTTTGTGCGTAGGGGTTGGTATTTGGATGTCGGGGGAAACCTGGGGACAGGGAAACCTGGGGACAGGCGGGACGTTCCCCATTTTAGGGCACATCGTCCGGGGGCTGGCCCACCCTTTTATCGCACCCTGACCTTGCCGTGGTTGCCCCACCCTCCGTGCTTTTCGGAGGGTGGGCACTCTGACTCTGCTTCCCGCTCTCTTCCTTGATAGGTGGCGAGTTTCGGACCGGGTTGTAGGATCTTCTCCTCGCGGGTGGCCCCACAACTCCGGGTGGCCCATTCAATCGAACGCTAGATTCTCTCTGACAAAGGGCTACCCCATGTCTCGCGGGTTTCGAGACATGGGGCCTTCCGGAAACAGCCACCCGCCGTCCGCCCAGAGTGGATCCTATGCGCGCTGGCGCTCGAACGACCTCACCAGATCGAACTCGGCCTCCGCGCCGCACTCAGGGGCTTCGTACAGTTGGCGGAGTTCGGTCTCGCCGTCGCCCGCGACCTTCAGGAATGCTTTCACCTGTTCAATGGCGTCTTCCTTGGAGTCGGCCTGGATGACCGCCATCCCGGCCACCAGTTCTTTCGACTCGGTGAACGGTCCGTCGGTCACGGTGTACTTGCCGCTCGTCTGCCGGACGCGCGCGCCTTTCGAACTGGGCAAGCAGCCTTCCGTCGCGAGCAGTTTGCCGGACTTGAAGCCGTCTTCCACCAGTTTCCCCATCGCGGCCATTTCCTGCGGCGTCGGGGGAGTGCCTTCGGGCTTGTTGGGTTTGTACAAACAGAGGAATCGCATCTCTATCTCCTTATTTAGTTTGAATTCGACCGCCCCTCGCGCCGATCGGGCGCTTACCAAGGCGGGCCCTATTTGGACGTCGAATGACGAATCGCAGAATCGACACGTAGCGCCGAAAAAAGGATGAAAGAAAGGCCTGCGATGCGATCGTCATTGATGATGCCGCCGTCGCTCCCTTTAGGAGGCTTTGCGCTTCTCAACTTCCTTGCGGAGACGCTCTTCCTGCGCGCGCAGTTCCGGAGTCAGCTCCGCACCGAAATCCTCGGCTTCGAATACCGGACGCACCTCGACCTCGGCTCCGCCATCAAACGGGCTGCGCTTCAGCCACTCGATGGCCTCGTCCATGGAACGAACTTGCCACAGCCAGAAGCCCGCGATGAGTTCCTTGGTCTCGGTGAAGGGCCCGTCCGTAATGATCTTCTTGCCGCCTTCGAAGCGGATGCGTTTGCCCTTCGAACTCGGGTGCAGCCCTTCGGCCGCCAGCATGACGCCGGCCTTCACCAGCTCTTCGTTGAATTTGCCCATAGCAGTGAGAATCTCTTTGGTGGGCATGACTCCTGCTTCTGAATCTTTGTTGGCTTTGACCGCTACTAATACGCGCATTGGTTCGTCTCCTTTTGATTTCAGATTATGGGCTGGGCTCGCCGGAAGATTGTCCGGAGGTCTCTGCCCTTACTGTAGCGTCGAACGGGGATTCGGGCGATCGACAGATTGCCGTATTTTATTTAAGGCAGTTCGCCCATATCAGAAGGCCTCGGCGGACAAGTCGAGGGTTTGCACGGGATTACGCATGAATGGCACGGCGCGCGAGTCGCCGCCCCGACCGGACTTGAGAACGCTCGATTGCCTAGGCTGCTGCCGAGATGCGACGGATCAGGTCTTCCTGCTCTGTCTTGTTCTCGGCGCCGATCGTGAACGCGTCGAGCAGTCCCAGCGACAAGGCATACTTGATCGCCTCGTCCTGCCGGTTCCGCATGTCGCCGGCGCCCAGAATCTTCATGCCAACGACGCCCTTGCCGGCTGCCTTCATTTCGCGGATCACACTCACGACTTCGTCGGGCTTGGCATCCATGTACGCGCCAATGGGATTGATCCGCACCAGGTGGACTTCAGCCCAGGGCGATTTCGTCGCGGTTCGCAGAGCTTCGATACTGTGACAAGAGCATCCATGCGCGCGGATGATGCCCTTTTCCTTGGCTTCCGAAAGCACGTCCATCGTGCCTTTGAACTTCTCGGTCCAATCGCCTTCCGTCAGGCAATGCATGAGGCAGACGTCAATGTAGTCGGTACCCAGTTCCTTGCGGAAGCGGTCGAGATCGGCGCGCGTTCCCGCGGCATCGCGGGCCCAGGTCTTGGTCAACACAGTCACCTTGTCGCGCGGAATATGCTTCAGCGCCTCAGCGACATGGGGATGACTGCCGTAAGAATCAGCCGCGTCAAAGAAGCGCAGGCCTTTGTCGTAGCCGTTAAGAAGCAAATCCGAAAGTCCTTTCACGCCCAGCGACGTCTGATGAGAATGATGTCCAGTCCCTACCGTACCCGTACCCATCGCCAGCCGGCTGGTCTTGATTCCGGTTTTCCCGAGCACCACAGTGTCGGCAGCGGTGAATTTTTGAGGCAAAGGCGGCAAGGCGCTCATCATTTGGGCGAGGCCTTTCGCACCCAGCCACGCGGCTCCTACGGCACGCGCGCTCCCGAGCATGAATTCTCTGCGCTTCATGGGGAATTCCTCCTGACGATCGATCTTGCGGCGCTTCCTGTTGGACGCGCAACCCGCCTACCGGTTATCGTTTCAGGCCAGACATCACATCCGCGGATTCCCAAAGTGCCCCGTTTCGATTACTTGGAACGGAGATTCGGGCACGCGAAATCTAGTAAGGATATTGTCCTCTCCTTCGAGACCCAAGGGAAGACCATTTCTGATCCGAAAATGACGCTGCCGCGCCGCCGGATTGGTCTTCGCTGAGTACAGGCAGCGGACGGGCGAGCACGCCCGTCCCTCCACTGGCTATTTTTTCGGGCGCGATTCCGGCGGGACCAGGCCGGCTACGCGGTAATAGACCGCCAGTTGTCCATAGTGTTCGCCCATGTGTTCGATGAAGCCGTACGCGAAATCTGCCACGCGAACTTTGTCGTGACTGAAGGGATCAGTAAGGCGCTCGCCGATGCCTTTTTCGCCTTTCGCCTTGAGAGCGGCCGCACCGTCTGCGATCGATTTCTTCACGTACCCCACGACATCCGCCTTGGTCTTGTATTGATCGCGCTTGGCGTCTTCCTCGGCGGGTGGCTTTTCGCCCTTCGCGAGGTTCGTAAAGTAATAGTTCGCTCCCGCCGCGTGCAGCAGTTGCTCGGCAAAGCTGCGCTGGCTGGGATGCGGCTTGAAGTCGTATTTGTCTTCCGGAAAATCTTCTGCCATTGCAATCAGTTTCCGTCCAACGTCATTCCACGAATCCAGCACAGTCTGCGCTTCGCTGGGCGTCTTGCCGCCGCTCGCGGCCTGCTGCGCATAGCTGCGCGTCGTTGCCAATGCAATTGACAGGACTACCCCGGCCATCAGAAGCTGCTTGGTCATCGTCATCCTCCATTGAAATGTGCCTGCCTGGAGCCCGGGATATCTTAGTCGCAAATTGGCTTCTTCGAAACCAGCATCGGCAAAAATTCTTCTCCGCACTCCAAGCAACACAAATAACATTGAACACGGTCGATGTCTTTCTGGCGGCAGCGATGCTGGGTGCGTCCGCTTCGGGAATTGCGAACGCCGAATCGTGAAAATTTCGGGGTACGTGTCCGGCCCACGGCTGTTCAGCGCGGCCAAGCGTTATGCAGAGGGAACTGCAGTTCGCATCGACGTAAAAAGTCCAACCGACCGTCTGATCGTGAAGCAAATTGCGGCAGCAAAATTCGAAAACTGATCCCGGGATTGTTGCCTACCTTTTGGCACTTGGTTGTCGGGGCAACTATCCCAGCCCTGGCTCTGTTGTGGAAGAAGGAGGGCTGGGCGTTCAGATATTCCAAGGGACGCGTAGTCTCGTCCGTCTATAGTATTCAGCAAAACCCATCGACCTTCAGCGAGTCGGTGGCTGGTAGGTAGCCGTAACCGCCTCTGCTCTTTTCGCCATCTCCTCGTGCCGAGTAGCCTCAGCTTCGGCTATCTTGGCCGACTGGCTTTCCAGTTGAGCAAAGTAACGGCAATGGCTGGCGCCTTGCCCAAATGCAGATCCATGCTTGAGCTCGAGCGCCGCAAAGGGCTGGGTCTCTTCGTACGCGGCGGCCTGTTTGGAGTGCTCCTTGGAACTGGCGACTAAGCGCTGGGCTTCCCATCGATAGTACGCAGCCAGGCGCTGATGGTCGGCGGGAGTTTTCGCGCTTTTCAGAAGCGTCTTAAGTTCGTTCTTGTTGAGTTTTGCTTCTGCGGCTGCCGTCTAGCTGGTAGCGACGGCCAGAAAAATAAGAGTCAAGGCCATCAGCATGGCGAATGAATTCAGGCGTAGGCTTTTCATAAATCCTCCGGTGAGCTGAGCTCACGTTCACAACTCGTTTTTCAATTGCGGCAGTATCGACCGACTACTCAATGACTCACGCGAAATCGGCGTTGCCGCAGGCGTGTGCCACGTAGGCGAGGAGCTAAATCACGAGCACGCAGAGGACGCTCTGAGAGGAAGGACATCTGGCCCGAAGATGCCAATCAGCAAGACCCGTTGGAACTGTCACCGGAGGGAGTACGGCGGCAGGGTTGCTCGGTGGTTCTTCTACCGCAACTGCATCCGGAGCCTGTGTAGAAGTGACTGGCGTTGGCTTGTAATCCGATGCGTGGCAGCAAGGTGCAACGGGATGTGGCCCCCTGTATCTTCACGCGCAGAGTACGAGCGCTCATCAAGGGGCAATGGGAGGCGTTCGTCGACTTGTGCATCTGGCAGACAGCCAGGAGGCTGGCCGGCATGAACAGTAGGAAGACCCGCTACGAATTTGCCCGAGGCAGTCATCCGACCAAGGCAAGGGTAAGACCATGATGCCCGTTCAGGCCCTGACGGGGCTCACACACATTTGTGAGTCAGGAAGTGGGTCTGGGTGTTGGGGTTCCGAACGGGCCAGCCCCACCGCGGGGACGGGGTGCTGTTTGAGTCGTTGATCCAGAGTAAACTGACCGGGATTCTTGGGTCTTAGGTGTCAGGTCTTGGGTCTTAAGGTTTTAGGCTGCGACGTAATCGTATGCTTTGCAGCAGGCCAAAGCCTGAAATCTGTAGCTGAGATCTGACACCCGACACCTGAGACCCAAGACCTGCCCCTTACGCTTTCGCTCTCTTCGCCATCCACCCGCGCTGGATCGAATTCTTGGGCAGGATGTCGAGGTAAATCACCGCATAGCGGAACGCCATCACCACCGCGGTCAGCACCATCAGTGTAGCTGCGAACTCCGTCCACTTGGGCACGTAGTAAATGCCCGCGCTGGCTTGCAGCCCGGTGATGGAGACGTTTAGCCGGTTCGCCATGAATCCCATCACCACCAGGCTGCAAGTCCAGTACAGGAATTGCGGATTGTTCTGCACTTTCTCAAGGCTCAGCAGCACCAGCGGAGCGAGCACGAACAATCCAATCTCCAGCCAGAATGACAGTGTCTCTTCCCGCCACCGGAACATGTGAGGCACCGCGCCATGCGTAACCAGGTCCACCCCGCGCAAGATTCCATACAGCGCCAGCATGGGCGCAATCACGCGGCTTAACTCGCTGAGGATTTCCGTGTCGAGCTTCACATTCAGGGAGCGCACGCACAGATAGAGCGCCATCACCGTTACGGCCAGTCCCGCCGGAATCGCCGAGAGATAAAACAGGGTGGTCAGATGCGGCGTGTACCAGAGCGGATCCAGCTTGCCTTTGGTCAGCAGGTAGAGCCCGCCCAGGAAGGATTGATGCAGCGATGACAGTACGCAGCCCACCAGCACCAGACCGATCAGGATGCGATGCTGTTGCTTCAAGTACCACTCGCGCAATCCGGTCCAGGGAATTTTCTCGACCAGTGCTGGCGAGAACTCCAGGGATAGCACGGTCGAGTAAAGCATCACGCACCACGAAACTTCGAACAGCATCGAGTGCCGGTTCCACATCACGATGGGATGCCAGATGCGCCAGGGCAGCCCGAGTTCGTACATCATGCCCGCGATCACGCTCATGTAGCCGAGGAACGACACCAGCACGGCCGTGCGCAGCACCGGTCGATAGCGTTCAAAACCGAGCAGGTAGACAGCCGCCGCGATGCCGAAACCGCCGGCAGAAAGTCCAACACCGCACAACGTTCCGAGGCCGACCCACAGTCCCCAGGGTTGCGGATCGGTCAGGTGCGTTGACTGGCTGAAGCCCAATGCGAAGCGCGCGTATGTTGCGTAAAGCCCCGCTGCAAAAATCACCGCGACAATCACCCGCCATATAGTGATTCGAGGAACCCGAGTGCCAGTCATGCGTGAACTCCTTTCCGATCTAGTAATGACGATCCACAGTGCGGAGACCCGTGCTCGTAAAATTGAATTCCTTCGTGCACCTTAGTGTCCTTGGTGGTGAACGCCTTTGCTCGATTCGTCCCGAGCCTCAGCCGTGGCCACTTGGTTCCGCCGCTCAGTAATCCAATAAATTCCCGAAAGCAGCGCCCCGCCGACGAGCACGACGGTTGGCACATCCGCCAAGGCCGCAGCACTCAGAGCGCGGCATCGACTCCCGGGGCGCTGCCACGAATCCCAAGTTTTCAAAAGGCACATCCGAGATGAAAAACACCGAAGTCCCGCCTGCCTCTTCACTTCCGTAAATATGCTTCACGTACTTGGCATCGCCCAGGATGCGCCGCTCGGCCTCTTCCAGAATTTCGTCCCGCCAGCCCACGATCGACGCGCCCGTCGGGCAAGCCTCCACGCAAGCCGGTAGTTGTCCGCTGGCCTGTCGAGTCGCGCACATGTCGCACTTCTTCACGTAAGGCACCAGCTTGGTCCACTCGTAGCGCGGCACGCTGAACGGGCAGGCCACCAGGCAGTAACGGCAGCCGATGCACTTCGACCCGTCGTACGTCACCGGGCCGAGCGCAGTCTTCTTCAGCGCACCTACAAGGCAAGCTGAAGCGCACGCCGGATCCTGACAGTGCATACACATCCGACGCACGAACTTGTCTCCGCGCTCTTCGATCACGGTAAGCGCCGTAGGCGAAAGCTTCAGCTCGGTGTCTTTCGGAAACCCGTGGACGTCTTTGCAAGCCTGCTCGCAACTCCGGCACCCGATGCACTTCGTGATATCCACCAGGATGGCTTTTGTGCGCTCCATTGCTATCTCCTTCTCGTACCCATCGCGCCGAAGGCGACACGCCCTCGGACATCCGGCAAGAGGCCGGCCCTGCACTTCATGCCAAAAAGAATTCCTTCACCAGTTGCTGCCGCTGTTCGGCAGACACGCGCGTAAGCAGACCCTCAACCGGCAACCCGCCATCGGCGGCCATGGTAGGCGCGAGTTGCGCCACCATAGCGTTCAATCGCGTTACGCTGTTCTGCAACCAGGGAGCAACCATGCCGCCTTGCACCAGGTTCTTCTGGTTGATCACCAGGTCGGGCGACTTCACGATGGCCAGCCATCCCGCCTGATACGGATCGCGGGCAATCATGCCCGGGTCCTCCACCGCGTCTTTATTGATCGCGGTAATCACTCCCTCGACGGGCGAGACCATCTCGAACGTCTTATCGCCGCACTGAAGGCTCACTAGCTTTTGCCCCTGTCGTACCCAGCGATTCAGTCCCGTGAGTTCGATGTGATCGATTTTGCCGACCAGGTTGGCGGCGAAGCTGTCGATGCCGACACGCGCGTTTTCGCCGCCCTCTTTCATGACCCAGGTGTGCCCAGGATGGAAGCAGTAGGCTTCCGGAATCGAGAAGCCATACGCCCGCTGCAGGCGCGGGGCTTGCGGGCCGGCCCATGCTTCCGGCTGCACCGGGACTTCATGCCGCGTGCGGAAGTAGCTGATCGACATCACCAGCAGGAACATCAGCAGAACAATCAGGATCGACATAAGCACCTCCGCGCCGTTTTTCCGAGCTTTGCGCCGTTTGCCATCGGGCCGACTCCGCCAGTGGTAAGCGCACGTTGAGGACAAAACTCCTCGCAAGGCTAAGGACTTCAAATGCAGGTGGTTACGCGAAGGCTGGTAAGTTACGAAAGGTCGTAGCGCCACTGCGTTTTGCAGGGGCTACTGCGTTTTGCAGGGGTTGAAAGATGCTGCTGAGAAGTGTTACTAGATGCTTCCAGCGCCTAGACACAGGGCGTCTCCCGCGCGTTCCAGAGTCGCTAGAACGAAGCTGAAGATGGCGATGCTGCTCGGTTTGGCGAACACGCTCAACGGTTCTGTGTCTGCGTTTACAGAGGCGCAAGACCTGCTCAAAGATGAGGATTCGGTCATCGGACGCGTAATTAGATGCGCCAGACGAAGTGCTGAGGCGAACAAGGGAACGTGCAAATGGTGGGAACTGTGGCGTCGATAGTTGGTGATAAATCCCATAACACTCACAACCACTGGACAACCCGCTAAAGCCTTCTCATCCGATGAGTACTTCACCCTATACTGGAAAAGGATTGGGATCAGGGAGGCAGGTACTTGTGTACCGACCTCCTTTAGGGGACTCCATGGCCGCGCTGATTGATGCTATTAATGTTAAACGTAAGACGTTGTTTGAGCTTGAAAACACTCCTTTCTGTTGCCTGGACGCAGAAGTAAACACGCCTACCGCTCGCGGCGGCCAGACCCTGGTGCGCCTGAAGATGCGCAACCTCCTTACGAACGCGGTCTTTGAGAAGACATTCAAGGCAAGCGACAAATTCAAGGAGCCGGACCTGCAGTCGGTACAGGCTTCCTATCTGTATAGCGATGGGGAGGGTTCTCATTTTCTGGACCAAGAAAGCTACGAGACCGTCACCCTTAACAGTCAGATGGTCGGGGATGCATTGGACCTCTTGATCGAAGGCGCATTGATTGAGCTGCGCAAGTACAACGGCAATCCGATTGGTTTAGAGCTGCCAATATTCGTTGAGCTGGACGTTGACTACACCGAACCCGCGGTTCGGGGCGACTCGTCGGGCGGCGGAACCAAGACAGCCCGACTGGAGACGGGCCTGGAAATCCGCGTTCCCCTCTTCATCAAAGAGGGGGAAAAGGTGAAAGTGTCCACGGAGAACAGGGAGTTTGCTGGGAGGGCGTGAATCGGTTCCAGATCAATCGCTCATCGTTGGCGAAACATCGCGATTTCACCAACTGCGGGGTCAGTGAGTCAAATCGCCTGATTACAGCAATCTCTAATCTGTTAACATCGACGACCGCCTTGGTGTTGGAGGTCGGGTAATGATGTTCAGTCGGACATGTTTGCTGATGACCGTTCTTTCTCTGATGTTCCTAAACGGGCAGGTGAGCACGCAAGAGGAACCTTTGTGTGTTGAAAACTCCCCAGAGCGGCGGGGAGAGATTGGGTGCAGCGTTATCGACACAAAATTGCTGCTCGCCAATTTGAAAGAGCCGGTGTTCTGGCATATCGACTGTTTTCAAAACGGGGAACCTGCGCCAGCCGCCGTTGGCCCTACGAGCGTGGCTTTCGAGGCGCACGGGGCTTGGTGGCTAATGTCTGTTAATGGTGAGACCAGTGACCATCATGGAGGCGAGCATGTCGCGCAAATCAAACTGTCACCACTGCCTCCCGCTGCCAGCTACTCGATGCGGATTTTGTCGGCATACATTCCGGTGGGAATGACCTCTCGGGTTCACTTCCATTCCGGGGTGGAATCAATCTATACCGTCGATGGGGAGCAGTGCGTAGAAACAAAAGAACGCGCGATCAGAATCGAAAAGGGACAAGCGGCAGTGTTACCAACCGGCGTTACCATGCGACTGGTGGCAGTTGGGGACAAACCTCGACGAGGGTTCGGCGTAATTGTCTACGACTCATCCAAGCCCCCGACGACTAGAATGCCGATGGAAAAAGCCTCTGAACTCGTGTCTTGTACAAAATGAGTTCTCCGCTTCCCTTTGATTGGCGCGAGAAATTGGCCAGACTGCGTAGTCTCTTGGGTGAAGTCGAGGGGTGGCGCGACAGTTTAGGTGAAGCCTAGCCGAGACCGGCCCTTTCGTTTGCCGGTGCCTCAATAGCTTCCCATGCCTCGTTTCCACACCCCCGCTTATCGAACCGGACAGGCGGAGTTACCGCATCCGGCTCTCGGAAAAGACTCACGATGTTCCGTGTGACGCCGTCTGCGACTCCTGAACACAACCTGGGGTGGCTAGACTCATCGTCAATGCCCCATGTCCTTCGTCGCTTCTTGCGTCCGTCTTTAGTAGGGTCGAGGACTGGCGCCACGCCCCGTAGACTCGGCCTATCTGTTGCTCCCCGTTTCCTCTGGGAGTGCCTCACTAGCCGAATCGTAAGCCGGTTTCCAGTCCCCGCCTCATCAAACCCAGCGTGCAGATTTCCCGCACTGGGCTTTCCTGTGTGCTTCTTGTCAAGGGTTATGTGGCTCATTCGAGCGGAGCGACTTTCAACTGTGATCGCCATACACGACCCGGTAATCATTAAACAGTCCGAGAGTGTCGTAGATCCATCGCGTACTCCACCGCTTCCAGCCGAATCCTTTGCGCCCTCGCGCACGTAGCAAGTGCCGCCGCACCTTCTTTTCCACCCAGAGTTTGATGTAGGAGAAGCACCCGCTCGAGTTCCCTACGCGAAAGTAGTTCACCCAGCCCCGCAGAATCGGATTGATGTGTCCGATCACCATCCGCACGGGCTGACTTACGAAGCGCCGGAAGATTTCCTTCAGCTTCCGCAGGAGTGCCGTTCGCTTTTTCTGCGTGGGCACAACATGGGGCCGCCACTGTCCCTTACGACTTCGGACGCGGCGATACTCAAACCCCAGAAAGCTGAAGCCTTCTCCCCGCATTAGGTCTACTTTCCGGCTCTTTTCCTCGTTGATTTCAACGCTGAGTTTGCCCAATTCCTCCCGCAGTCGTTTCTCCACCGCCCGGATTAGCCAGTCCTGCCGCGGATGGGAGTCAAGCAATACCACCAGATCGTCCGCAAACCTCGCGTATTGAACATTGGGGTAGCTCCCTCTTCGCGTGGTTGCAATAGCCTTTTCCAGCATGCGATCCACCTCAGTGAGGTAGAGGTTGCTGAGCATTGGCGAAATTACACCGCCCTGAGGAACTCCCTTCCTTCCGGTCGACTTCAGGATCATCTTCAGGAGTTTCATCATCGATGCATCCTGAACCCGCCGAGCCACTTTCTCGAGCAGCAATGAATGCTGCACGTTATCGAAATAGGCTCGGAGATCCAGATCAATGATTCGTGTTAACCCTTGGACGATCGCCTGATCAACTCGGCTTACCGCGTCATGGGCCGACCGCTTCGGTCGATAACCATACGACCCCGATTGGAAGTCGGCTTCGAAGATCGGCTCCAGGATAAGTTTTATTGCACCCTGTACCACGCGGTCGCGGATTGCGGGGATCGAAAGCACGCGGACCTTTGAGCCCCCGTCCTTCGGAATCTCCTTTTTCCGCATCGGCATGGGTTGATACGTGTTTTGGTCTAGTTCGTCCTGTATCTGTTTCAGAAAACCCTCCACTCCACTTTCTTCGATGGCCTCAAACGTGACACCATCGATCCCAGGTGCGCCATTGTTGCTTTTGGCCATCCGGTAGGCTTCCTGGAGCGTTTCCATCTTGCAGATGTGAACGTACAGTCCCCAAAAGCGCCAAGTTGGTTCTGCCTTCGCCTTGACGTATATCCTCCTCCGCAGGTCCTGCACACTGATGGGTGTCTTTGTCATCTCACCCTTGCCTCCCTTGTGGTTGGAGTTGTTGCTGCACATCAGTAGGGCCTCTTCGCTCCACAGGCATTACCCCGTTTCACTGCTACTGCTGGCCCTTCCGCCACCCTCTCGTCGTCCACCGATTTCCTGGTGATCCCAGTTATACGGTCTTCTGCTCCATGGATTTCTCCATGGGACGAGGAGGGTTTCTCCAGTTGCTCAATGTGTCCTTGTCATCGTGCTGTCGCTATCGCCCCGCCAGAGCGTCTCGTCGCATCAGTCAGTTTGCAACGGTACATGTTGCCTTCACCCCCTCAGTGAGAGTTCGGCCTCTGGAGTTTAGGGTTTCGAGGTCACCTGTGCGTTCACTTTCGTTACAGCCCAATGACTCGCTCACCATCCCGAAAGGATGATTTTGTTGGACCGACTTCACGCGTTTCGTTTCCTCCACACGTGCGGCCCTAGCTACAAGAGTTCTGACTCTTCCCTTAATGGGTCTACCTCCCATTGAACACATCTGCCTTTTCTGGACATACACTGAGGCCCCTTCCCTCTGCCGGAGTTACCCGGCTTCCTCGGTACTACGGACCTCTCCGCCACCCCACACGGCCCGGCCTGGCTCTCGCGAGTTGCCAGTTGATCCACTTACGATCACCGCTGGGGCTTCCCGTGTTGCGCCTGATCCACTATGTCTGCATGCCGTCGCCACTACCCCGGCAGGTCCGATGGAACTGATTCGCTCATTACTGCTCCATCGTCGTCGGCCTTCCCCACATTACAGATGGGTCGGCTCCTGCATTACAGTTTTCGAGGCCTGCTCAGCGTTCACTCGCGTTACAACCTGCAGACTCGCCAAGTCGCCTTATGCGACCCTCTACACCGGAGGCTCCGGCGGCTTTGTTGCCTCCACCGCCGCTCCGATTGCTACCGGGTGGAGCGATCCAGTTCCCGGGCGGGTTTGTCTCCCGCTGTGGACCAGCGCCTTTTCACGGCGCATGAAAATCCCGATTACTCAAAACCCCTTCTGACCGGGGTCAATGAGTGTAATCGCCTGTTAGTGACAACTGAAACGGAACGCTATAGTCTTCACACTAATCTTACCCATCAGACTACCGAGGTTCCCTCCGTGAGAAAGTTGCTTGGCCTCCTGTTGCTCATGCAGTCATGGACATTTGCACAGAGTCGCTTCGATGGAACGTGGCGAATGAAGATGGACACGTTGGAGTTCTCTGGTCCGCCTGAGGACTATCTATTCGTCGATGGCATATACCACTGCAAAAGCTGCATCCCCAAAGTCGATGTGAAGACGGATGGCGTTGATTACCCAGTAACTGGATACAACTACGATACCCTGGCCGTGCAGATTCTGGATGACCGTGCAATCAAGTTCACGATGAAGAAGGCCGGTAAACCCTACTTCGAGTGCATCGAAACGGTTTCACCGGATGGACGGAAAATGACCGAAGACTTCACCAACACAATGGAAACAGAAAAGGTCCCCGGCAAGGCAGGCTTCACGCGAGTTGGGAACGGACCCGCTGGCTCCCATGCCCTCTCAGGACAGTGGCGGATGGACACAGTCAAGAACGCAACTCGCGCCGGTACGCTTCAGACTTTTCAGACCACCGCTGGTGTGATGAAGATTTCTGATGGCAGTGCAAGCTATGAGGTCCGGATTGACGGAAAAGACTACGCCGAATCCGGAGACATCCATTCAACCCGCTCGATGAAACTAATCGACGAGGACACGCTGGAAGAGACGGACAAGACGGACGGGAGCGTTTCCGGCGTCTCGCGATGGGTCATCTCCAAGGATGGAAAGTCCATGCAGGTAGAGTTTTCAAGTACGAAACGCGGT
>CAWJDR010000013.1:0-143580 GCA_963841655.1 uncultured Acidobacteriota bacterium
CCTTCGCCAATTTGCGGATGAGTGCCGACCTGGCGTTCAGCGACCGCGTCTACGGACTCGGAGTGGCGTTTTCTACGTGACCTATGTGCTCTTTGAAATACCGGGAGCCATCATCGTCGAACGTTGGAGCGCGCGGAAATGGATTGCGCGCATCATGGTTTCGCGGGGGCTGGTCACTATCCTCACGGGATTCGTGTGACAGCGCTGGAGAGTTTTACACTGCCCGGTTCTTTCTGGGACTGGCGGAAGCCAGCTTTTTCCCGGGCAGATGATCGTCGATCGTATGCATCGTTTTGACTGAGTGACCGCAGTCGTGCTATTGCGTGCTTATACGCAGCCGTTCCGACTGCCTCCCTGGAGGTTCACCGGTCGCCGGCTGGCTGCTCGGGCGTTCACTGTCACAAGTGGCGGGGTGGCGCTGGCTATTTATTCTGGAGGGGATTCCAGCGATCGTTTTCGGAGTGATTACCGTCTTTTGACCTGACCGATTCGGCCTTCACAAGCTCGCTGGTCCTCCATGAAGTGTGTCGCTCGATTCGCGAACTTCATGCGGAACTGCAAGCCAAGAAGAAAATTCGAGAGTTCACTGATACTCGAAGCGTTCCGTGATCGCAGAGTTTTGTGGCTGATGGGGGCATGGTTTCTCACGCTTTCGGGGTGCTCGTAAACTCTACTGGTTGCCGACGTTCACAAAACGCATTACAGGGCTGGGGGACCGAATGATGTCACGCCAGCATTCTGGGTGTTCTGCACTTGCCGGAATCGCAGGAATCCTGCTGAACGGATGGCATTCGGACAAGACCGGAGAACGCCGCTGGCACTGCGCCCTACCCCTTCTGGCGTCCGGGGCGATGTACGGATTGTTGCTCTGCTTCCGTCACAACGGTTCCTTAACCCTTCTGTTGTACTATGGGTAGTGCCTCCGATGCGTTCTATCCCGTCTTCTGGGCGATCCCAACCATGTTGTTGAGTGAATCCGCGGCCGCCGCGACTTTCGGACTGATCAACTCTGCCGGACAGCTCGGTGGGCTCTGCGGCTTATTAATCGGTTTTCTGAACCAGAAAACACACGCGCTCACGGCGAGCTTCGCATTGATTGCGCTCGTGTATTTTGCAGCGTGCGGCCTGATCTTGAGCCTGCGATTCGCAACCCGCTGAGGATGCAATTGGAAGCCTGGTTGACGGAGAAGTTCGGCATGGTCGTCCCCTCTCCCCCTCCACCCCCTTAGCGGATACTCTGGTTGACAGACCGGAGGCACTCCATGACAGATACGCGCTCAGAAGCGAAGGTGAAGAGCTTCGGCGTCAACATCGAGAGCGATCTCGCTTCGAGATTTTTCGCGTGGTGGAGAAAGCGGCGATTGCTTCGGCGCGCACTATGGGCCAAGGGCGACCGCAAGCTGTCCGACCAGGTCGCTACGGAAAGGCGATGCGCAACTATGGACACTGTTCCTATGCGCGGCAAGATTGTTATCGGAGAAGGTGAGCGTGACGAAGCGCCCATGCTATACATCGGCGAGAAGGTGGGCGCGGAGTTTCCCGACGGCCTGCCAGGTGCCGGAAATCGACATCGCGGTTGATCCACTCGAAGGAACGAATCTGTGCGCCACCGGCGCACCCGGTCACGGTGCTGGCCGCTTCCGAACGGGCGGCCTTCTGAACGCTCCGGACTGCTACATGGAAAAGAATCGTGGTCGGCCCGTCTTGCAAGCACGCCGTCGATCTCGATCGCCAGTGGCCGACAGATCTGAAGAACATCGCGCGCGGCTCGCAGCGCGGGGTCGATGACCTGGTCGTTATCGTGCTCGATCGCCCACGCCACGAGAAGCTGATCGCGGATATTCGCACCGCCGGCGCCCGTATCCAGCTGATTGGAGACGGTGATCTTTCCGCGGCACATCGTCGGTCCGCGGTCATTGGCACAGGCGTTCACATTATGGTCGGTGGAGCCCCGGAGGCGAACCACCGCCGCCGCTATCGCTGCTGAACGGCTACATGCTCGGCCGTCTCGTCATCAACAAACCTGAACTGGAAGAACGCATAGCCAAGATGGGGGCATCAAAGACAAGAACAAGATCTACGAAGCCCAGGACCTGGGCCTTCTGGGAACCAGATGAACTCCGCTGACGGCGTCACGGATGGTGCGCTCATGAAGGGAGTGCGCTTCTTTGGCGAAGGTATCCGGACCTCATCCGTGATCATGACTCTGAGCAACCGCACGCGTTTCATCGATAGCATTCACCTGGAGAAGGGCGCGGACGTGAAAGTACGCTTCGCGTAGCCAGTCGTCGGTCGTCAGCCACCAGTCGTCGTAGTCCTCGGAGGGCACGTCATCGTGGTGGCTCTCGACTGGGGTTCCGCCTGAACTGGTGGCCCTTGCTATTTCAAATACTCCGAGCCTTTTTTCAGCTCCACCGGAATTTTCGGGGAGGCGGACTCATGGAGATCCTTCCAACAAATAAGCCGTCTCTTCCGCGCGCTTCGTACCGTCGTGCACCGCGATCTACGCGGGTTTCCGAGTACCTTTCGACAGTGAGACGCCAGCAGGACCCCCCATCCTTCCGCAGGATGTAGTACGTCATATCCACGAAGCGCAGCTTGTTCATGTCGTTGTTGTAGTTGCGCACGATGCGCTTGAGCGCGTCCATACCAGCCTCCTGCGGAGACAACACCATGGCGCATGTTTACGCATGGGTGGTAGGCCGTGACCTCAAGCATCCTCTTCGCCGCCCGTCGCGCCTGCCGAGCCCACATCCTGATCGGTGTAGCAACCTGCACCGATGACGGAGCATCTTCAGCGTCCAGGAAGCTTGAATGCCAGTCCGCTCTGTAGCGGTGATTCAGAAATCTCCCCCTTCTCATTGAGTGCTGAGCAATGAATTGTTCCCGTGGGCGGATACAGTACTGAAATGACAGCGGCCAGGCGGAACTCCTCCTCAATCCCCAAGTCAGCAGCGCGATCTGTAAACTGCAGCACACGTTGCTGCCACAACCCAGCCTGCGGCTTGTCCGACTTCGCATCGGGAGCCTGCCACTCTGGGGTCAGCGAGACCCGGTCCCCCACCCACTGCCCGAGGGGTATTTCTTCCATAGCATCCAAACTTTTGCAGCGTCCGCGACACTCTCGTGGGGATCCCATTGCCACCGCGCACCCTCGCCCCTTCCCACGAGCATGACGTGTCCGTGCTGCATTACGGCTTGAGCGACCCTCGACACATTTTTGATATTGCGCACACCACCCACCGACCCTGCGCGGCGCGTCGGACCGTGCATGCAGCAGGGATCAAGTTCGACCACGCCTTCTTCATTGGGCAGGCCACCCAGTCCAACACTGTCGTCGTTGGGGTCGTCTTCGGGGCCGGTGACGACCAGAATGGCTGAGTCGAAGCGTGTCGCCCCCTTTGGTCAAGTGTTCATAGGCACGGTCCAGATAGGCGAGGCCGTTGTGCGCGCACACAATGATGGGACGCTTCGCACGTTCCGGATCCGGCTTGTGGAAAGGCTTCCGCGGACCCGCCGGGACTCTTTCGCACCTCTCCGCCGCGCGCCTCGAGTCCTAGAGCAAGTGAACCGAGTGCGGTACTGGCCAAGAAATCTCGACGCGAAAAGCTCATGTCGCCCTCCCGGAGTATTGCAGAAATAATCTTGAAAAATAGCGGCCAGCATACCAGCTTGGGAGGCATTGGGAATAGCAGGGAAAGGGACAGCAACAAGTATGACCGAAGTGACTAACAAGGGATGTCTGAGCATCCTCGTTAGACCAGCCTCCCGGGGGGCACGCCACCGGCTATCTCATGCCGTCATTACCCGACTTGGTTGTGGTGGTATGGACAGATTGTCCGCAGCGTCACTGATGTTTGCCCGCAGACTCGGGTCCTTCGTTGGTATTCGGTTGGCGCCTCACATGCTCGGGATGACAGGTCCCATGATGCAACCTAAGACTGCAACGCTGCGATGAAGTATAGCGGCAAGAAAAATGGCGGCCCGCAGGCCGCCCTTTTTTGTTTCTGAAATTCACTTCACAACATTTTCACGCTCATTACGTGCAGGCTGTCACCGGTCACGTGGCCGCTCACGGCGACGTGGTGGCCTTCATGCCCCTTCAGCGCATCGGGATTCTCGACGGCCAAGATCTTCTGATCACCGTCGGTGACCACTACCATCTTTCGCGCCCTTCTCCAGGCACTTCTTGGTGCAGTCAGCGGCACCGGCGTTGGCGCCCTTGACGCCACATTGCGAGTCACTCACCCAGCCCTTCACGGTCTCACTTTTGTCGTCGCCCGCGGATGCGAACGACACTACGAAGAGCACCATGCTGAGCAGCAGACATAGCGAGAGTACTTTCTTCATGACCATCCTCCTTGAATTTTCGAGCAACAGAGTTGCATTGATGGCGACAAACACCCGAGCCGACGTCCCATAATTGTTTACGAGCGGTGAGCGGTTTACAGTTCGCTTTGCGGATGGGGCGTGATGAAGCATGCTACCACAGCCGGGGATAAAGATTGTCGTCAGAACGGCGCCACGCTGTTTACTTGCGAGCAGCGTTGGTAGCGGGCTTTTGCGGACTCGGATCCACATAAACAACTTCACCGGGTCGTGTGTAGTGCAGTTGTTCGCGAGCTTCCTTTTCAATGGCTTTAGGGTCGTTTTGCAAGGCCCTGATCTGCTGGGTGTACAGATCATTCTCTTTCTGCAGTCGGTCCATTTCCGCCTGCAGTCGCTGATATTCGGCGCGCTTGGAGCGGTAGACCACCATACCGTTCGCGCCAAACATAACATGCAGAAACAGCCAGAGGGTCACGACCAAGAACCCCGCCGGTCGCCAATCGCCGGCGGCCCGCATAAAGCGCGCTGCGCACGGGGCGGGTTTTCGCCAGCCAGCGCTCCGCCATGCTTCGGCCTGGGGAGCTTTCTCGACCACGGCGCGCAGTCCGTCTTCGGGCCTGGGAAACGCGCGCATCTTGGGAATCTGTTTCAATCGAAAATCCATTGCTTGGCGGCCGCGCTCAGTTTGCTCAGTTCACTCGTATTCGATGCTTCCGAATACACACGCACTACGGGTTCTGTTCCCGAAACCCGGTAGCACACCCAGGATCCATCTTCAAAGACGAGCTTGAGGCCGTCTTTGCGAACCACATCCGCGACCTTCCGGCCGAAGAATTCGCGCGGTTCGGAGGCTAACTTTTTAGTAAACTTCTCTTTTACTTCCTCCGTCAAGCGGAAGTTCTCGCGTTGCGGGTAGAAGGAACCAACTTTGGCAAATAGCTCCTGGAGTTGTTTCCCCAACGACTTCCCTCTTCGCGCCACCATTTCGCAGCACATCAACCCAGCCAGCACTCCATCTTTTTCGGGAACGTGATGCCGGATCGACAGGCCGGCGCTCTCTTCACCGCCGATGCAGATTTTGTCCTGCTTAATGAGCTCGCCGATGTACTTGAAGCCGACCGGCGTCTCATGCAGTTCGACTTTGTGATGCTGGGCGAGAGCGTTGATCAGGTTGGTGGTGGCCACGGATTTTCCGACGCCGTTCTTCCAACCGCGACTTTCAACCAGGTAGTCGAAGAGCAGTGCAATGATGTAGTTCGGCTGGAAGAAGGTACCGTCTTCATCGACGATGCCGAAACGATCGGCGTCTCCGTCGGTGGCGATGCCGATGTGAGCCTTGGTCTCGCGCATTTTCTCGCGGAGATCGTTGAGGAGGTGGTCGTCGGGTTCGGGAGCATGGCCGCCGAAGAGGACGTCGCGACAATCGTGAACGGAGGTCACATCGACTCCAGCTTCACGTAAAAGGGCATCGGGGTAAGTCCGTGCGGCACCCCAGAGAGGGATCGAACACGACTCGCACTCCGGCCTTTTGAATCACATGCAGGTCGACGAGCTCGCGGAGGCGGGAGAGATACATGCGCCTGGGATCCAGCGGTTGTGATTCGGGAGGGTTGGCGGTTTGGCCTTCTCGCCGGACGCGTCTGCGGCTACGATCTCAGCTTCAATCCGGTGAGTGACCTCGGGCAGCGCGGGGGCGCCGTCGGGCGTTGAGAATTTGATTCCGTTATATTCCGGAGGATTGTGTGAGGCTGTGAAGTTGATGGCGCCGTCGGCCTTGGCTTGCGTCACGGCGTACGAGATGGCGGGAGTGGGAGCGGCCTCGGCGATCACCAGCGGTGCGATGCCGTGGGCCGAGAGAATTTCGGCTGCCATCGCGCAGAAGGTTTCTCCGAGGAATCGTGGATCGCGGCCTACGATGACCTTCGCGCTCTTGGGCTTTTGGGACACAACGTAGCGCGCGATGCCGGCTACCGCACGGCGGACGTTTGCGAAGGTGAACTCCTCGGCCATCACGGCCCGCCAGCCGGACGTGCCAAATTTGATCTGCGTAGTCATGAGTGAACCCTGCTCGTTTATTCAGCGACTTGGTTGCCGGGGTTGAATGAGACAGCGTTGCTTATTATGAACCGCTGAGCGGGTTCGTGCCGGGACCGATGCACGCTAGCGATCGGCACGGCCGGCCGCATTTGAAGTTCCCGAGCTGAGGCCTGATTTTATATGACCGACAAGAGAGTCGTCCTGACCACATCCGGCTTCGCACGAAGAGGCCCGCAAAATTGCACATGGACTCGTGGAGCAGAGGGTGGCGGCCTGCGTCAACATCGTCGCGAAGATTGAGTCGATTTACCGTTGGCAAGGGAAAGTGGAGGAGTCGAAGGAGGTCCTCTTGATCATCAAGACGACGGAGGCGGCTGCAGCGCGGGTGAAAGATGCGATCCGGGAAATGCATTCCTACGAGTTGCCCGAATGCATTGTGATTTCAATTACAGATGGGAGCGAATCGTATCTCAAGTGGATTGCAGAGTCAGTGGATTAAGAAAACAGTGGTCAGATATTTCTATCTGCCCTGGGATATGAGACAGCTGCCAACACTTTCAGGTTCTCGCAATGTTCGTGAATTGCAGCTTTGAGTTCGAGAACCAATTTTTGTATTTCGTCATCCCCTTCCGTGGTCAGGAGTTGGGCACACAGGTCACGGATTCGATCTTCAGCAGTCACAGAAATGTCTCAGCAAACGACCGACCGTACCATGCGACGAAACGATTTTGTATACAGTAGTTACTGCATTGCAAACCTCTGCGCAGAGTTCATCTCACTGCCCTGGAAGACGCAACGCTTACAAAAATCAACTTGAGAACCGCCATCAGGCGAGGGCTGCTACGGATTCTCAGTGGCTTGGCGGCACATGACTCGCTCTTTCTCACTTTGCGACCAACAAGGAATTTTTTTCACCTGATGGGAGGCCTTAGAGACTTCGAAGTAACACCTTAGACCCACCTTTCTCAAACTGTCATGTGTGAAAGAAGAGCAGGGTTCCTCGTGGCTTGCGTCGTCGGAGTGACGATAATTTTCGTCGGAGCGACGGTAGTTTTATTCAGGAAAAAAGTGCCGGCAGGAAAAAGGCCGACGTGGTGCGCGTCTTAAATCGACATCAGTGCCTGATCGAGATCGTCGATGATATCTTCCACATCTTCATTCCCTACCGAGATGCGGACCATGCCATCGGTGATACCGATTTCCTTGCGGCCTTTCGCGCCCACGGCCGCGTGAGTCATGGTGGCGGGATGGGAAATCAGAGTTTCCACTCCGCCCAGCGATTCGCCCAGCGAGCAGACTCGCACCTTGCGCAGCATCTTATTGGCGTTTGAGAGCGATCCGGTTTCGAAACTGATCATCGCACCGAAACCCGTCATCTGCCGCTTAGCCAGATCGTGCTGCGGATGGTCGAGCAATCCGGGGTAGAAGACCTTCTTCACTTTCTTGTGGCCGGCGAGAAACTCGGCAACTTCCCGTCCACTCGCGTCATGCTTCTCCATGCGGACCGCAAGAGTCTTCACACCGCGCAGGATCAGCCAGCACTCAAATGGCGAGAGGATTGCTCCTGCGGCCTTCTGCAGAAACGCCAGCTTCTCAGCTTGGTCCGAGCGCGTGCAAACTACGACTCCACCCAATCCGTCGCTGTGGCCGTTGAGGAACTTCGTGGTCGAGTGCACCACCAGGTCGGCACCCAGCGCGATTGGTTGCTGGAAATAAGGAGACATGAAAGTGTTGTCCACGACCAGGTCAGCTTTTCGAGGGTGGCAGACTTCGCTCACCGCGCGGATGTCGGTCAACGCCATGAGCGGATTGGTTGGTGTCTCGACAAAGACCAGGCGAGTCTTCTTCGTAAGCGCCCGTTCGACGTTGCGGACGTCCGACGTGTCGACGTAGGTGAACTCCAGCCCGAAGTCTGCCCATACCTGGTTGAAGAGGCGGGGAGTGCCGCCGTAGAGATTGTGCCCACATACGACGTGATCACCGGCCTTCAAGGTGGTGACGATGGCGTTGATGGCGGCCATGCCGCTGGAAAACACTCTCGCGGCAACTCCACCTTCGAGGGCTGCCAGATTTTCTTCCAGACGCGTGCGGGTGGGATTCGAGACGCGTGCGTACTCGTAGCCTTTGTGCTTGCCGATTTCCTCCTGCACGTAAGTGGAGGTCGCATAGATTGCGGGCGCCACGGCACCGGTGGAGGGGTCGGGCTCCTGACCGACGTGGATCGCGCGGGTGGCAAAACCTGGCTTCGGTCGCTTCGTTGACATATTCCTCCGTCGTTAGGTTCCAGCACTCACTATTCAGCAGTCAGCACTTTCACCGACGTAAACCGTTTACTACAGGGACGCTGAGGCACAGAGATGGTTTTTGATTTCGGTTCGACTCCTGAAATTCCAATGGTGTTTCGACATACTCAGAATTCCGCGATTTACCTTCCCGGTGCCTCTGTGGTGAGTAGATCGATGGCTGAATCCTGAGTGCTGGCTGCTCTTAGATCCCGCCTTCGAAGATTTTCTTGGAGAGATAGCGTTCAGCCGAATCGGGAACTATTGTTGCCACGCGCTTCCCTGTTCCTAACCGGCGTGCGAGTTCGAGCGCTCCGTATACCGCAGCTCCACCGCTCGATCCTGCCAGCACACCTTCCTGCGCGGCCAATTCATTCACCATGGCGAAGGCCTGCTCATCGGTCACCATCATGACTTCATCGCACACCGAGCGATCGAAGTTCTTCGGGATGAAACTCGCACCGATGCCTTCCACCTTGTGGGGGCCGGGCGGACCACCGCCGAGAATAGAGCCTTGGGTCTCGACCGCGACGGTATAGGCGCGCGGCAGGCGCTCCTTCACGAAGCGCGCGACTCCGGAGAAAGTTCCCGCCGTGCCCGAACCAAGGGCAAGGCCATCGATGCGGCCTTCCATCTGCTCGAAGATTTCACGGGCGGTGGTCTCGTAGTGGTAATCGGGATTGGCGGGATTTTCGAACTGGGCAGCCATGAAGGCCTTGGGATCAGACGCAGCAAGTTCTTTGGCGCGGCTGATGGCGCCATCCATGCCCTCGGCCTCCGGAGTGCGAAACACCTCGGCGCCGAGGGCCCGCATGATCATGACTTTTTCCTCCGAAAAGCGCTCGGGGACGAAAAGACTTACACGGTAGCCGCGTTTCACGCCGATCAGCGCCAGCCCGATACCAGTGTTGCCGGCAGTGGCTTCGATGATGGTTCCGCCGGGCTGCAGCTTGCCGTCCTGCTCCGCCTGCCGAATGATGCCGATCGCGGCGCGATCTTTCACGCTGCCACCGGGATTCAGGTACTCAAGTTTTGCAAACACGTCGGCGACTCCTGCGGGAACGAGGCGCCGCAATTGCAGCATGGGAGTTTCGCCGACGAGTTGGGTGATATCGTCCGTGACGCGCAGGCGGGAAGCCGTGGTGGCGTTTCGCACATTACAGAGTAAGGAAGTGCATGGCGTAGCGTCAATCCACGAAGGACTAACCCCTTCCCTTGCGGCTCGCTGCTTCAACACTCAGTGTGGGGTCGGCTCCTTCCCAAGTCACGTCCGCCGTGGGTCCGTAGGTGGCAGGGACGGGTTTATCTAACAAGCGCAGATAGACCGTCAGCTGCGTGCGGTGATGGGCTGTATGCAGGATGCGACGCCAGAAAATCCAGATATGTTGACGTTCGGCGTCGAAGAAACGCGCGGTCTCGAGCCACCAAGCCTCGTTGCGTTCAGCAAGAAAGGGCAGGCGTGGCAACGCTAGTTGAACCATTCGTTCGCGCAGGCGGGCCACCGAGAGTTCCGCGGGTAAGACCTCTGCAGCTTCAGGCTCGGGAGATCCCAGAAACTCGCCGAAGAACCGGCGCTCCGAAAGGAGTTGGTGTTTCATGATGTCGAGTACGGTGCTCGATTTCGCGTGCGGACGAAACGACAGGTCTGCGTCAGAGAAATCTCCCCAGACGGAGGCTACTTTGTTGCTTTCACTGGCGTAGGTATCGAGAACATGCTGGAAAACGGGATATTTTGCGCGAGGAACCTGTGTATCGGCGATGGCGGAGAAGGCATATCTCATCGCTGCACCCGTTGCAGGACGTCTATTTTGCCGAGGCTGAAGCGCGCTCTTGGCCGGCATAGTAGCCGCTCTTGGTGCGCACGGTCAGCTTGCCGTAACCTTTGGCTTTCGCGTCCACTTTGATCGCGCGATAGCCGCCGCTGCTCTTCGGGTTGGTGGGCTTGTATCCGATGGTGTACTGGTTACGGATGTCGTGGGCAACCTGGCGGCTGATTTCGTCGACCTGATCCAGCGTTCTGGGGAAGAATGCAATTCCGCCGGTTTTCTCCGCCATGAACTGCAGCGCTTTGCGAGCACGCCGTTGTTTTTCCTCCCCGAGCAGGCCAATGGTGTAAACGGTCGGACCGTTTTCTTCCTGTAAGCGGCGGATGGCTTGCTCCAGCGACTCCTGGCTCTCGTTGTCCTCGCCGTCGGTCACCACCAGAAGCACTTTTCTGTCCAGCTTGCCGTTCTTCCGCAAGTGATCGGCGGAAGCTACTACGGCGTCGTACAGCGCGGTTCCGCCGCGCGTGTCTACTTTCTCAAGGGCTTCGCGCATCTTGTTGAGGTCCGAGGTGAAATCCTGATCGAGATAGTACTCGTCATTGAAGTTGACGATGAACATCTCATCCTGAGGATTGCTCGCTTTAACCAGGTTGATGGCGGCCTTGTTCACTCGCTCGCGCTTCTCCCGCATGGAGCCGGAATTGTCGATCACAATCCCCATCGCCACCGGGATGTCTTCGTGCCGGAAGGACACGATGTTCTGGGGCCTTCCGTCTTCCAGAACCGTGAACGCGCCCTTATCCAGATCGGTCACCATGCGCTGTTTGTCGTCGACCACTGTTGCGTGGAGAAGGACTTCGTCCACGCGCGTGTGGAAGACAAAACCACCATTGTCTTCTTGGCCAGATGATGGTTGCTGCTGAGGCGAGGAAGTCTCGGCCTTGGGCGATTCCGGTTGGGGTACGTCTTTTTTAGGAGGGGCGGAACTCTGCGGCACAACTTGGGGCGGGAACGCGTCGCCAGGGGCCTGCGAACTCTGCCCCGCTGACGCTATTCCTACGAGAATGAAAAGGAGGAAAACCAGCGAACGCTGGCTACTCCGTAGGTGCATAGTAACCCGTCTTGGCATAGACCCGGAGCGGCGGCAAACCCTTTGGCGGTAGAAGCTTCACTTTTATCTTACGCCATTTGCCGTCGCGCGTAGGGTTAGTTGGACGGTACCCAAGCATGTATTGGTTGCGCAACTCGATCCCAATTTTTGTGGCCACATCAGCGAGATCGTTGGGGTTGTCGATGGTAAACGCCCGCCCGCCAGTCAATTCCGTAACTTCGCTCAACAAAGCCGGGCCAAGCTTCTCTTCTTCCGTCGGAAAATAATGATCATAAATACCGACGGCATAGATGAGGACGTCGGCTTCTTTAACCATTGACTTGATCTCACCCTCAGTGTAGCGGCTGTGGTTATCACCGCCATCGGAAATGACCAACATGGCTTTCTTGGGATACTTCGCGTGCCGCATCTTGCTCACGCCCAGATAAATCGCGTCGAGCAAGGCCGTCCGTCCCTTAGGAACCGTATAGACCAGTTTTCCCTGAATATCCTCGATCGAACTGGTGAAGTCGCTGACCTCTTCCGGCTTGTCGGCGAAGGTAATCATGAAAAATTCGTCTTGCGGATTCGCCGTCTTGAAGAATTCCACGACTGCTTCGCGGGCCCGTTCGATCTTGGAGCTCATACTGCCGCTCATGTCGAAGATCACGCCGAGTGAGACGGGCGCGTCCTCGCTGGAGAACGACTTAATTTCCTGCTGGCTCTTGCCTTCAAACACCGAGAAATTGTCCTTATCGAGTCCCGTCACCAAGCGATTCATTGGATCTGTGATGGTCACAGGCACTAGAACCAGTTCCACCGAGGACTTGTACGGCCGAGTGTGCGAGGCGAAGCCCGACTCTTTCACTTCATCGGTGGTCGCCGGTTTAGTCTCGATGCGAGGCTGGATGTGGACATCATCCACGGTGTTTTGCGCCCAAATCAGCGAACTTGGAACGCACAGCAACAGGAGAGTGAGGGCCGATACCAGACAGACGTATTGGGAGAAACGGTGCGTACGCAGCATTGTCCTGATCCCATTTTTGGAAGGGGCCGAGTTGAGAAACCGATCTCGGGTCTTGAGGAAAGACCCGCGCCCACGTTGGCGGGTCATGCAGGTTACCTCTTTGAGCGGATCGTATCACAGTTTTACGGAGCGAGCGCCGGGGAAAATACAGTATTTTGTAACGGTTTTGTCTTTATGGAGCCGAGTTCGGAGAGGGCCGTGAACAGATCGGAACGGCGGGAACTGACCGCCCCACGGGCCGCAAGCGAGAGTCACTACGTCTTGCTAAAATGCTAGCTTCCCATGGCTTACATCGTTCCCTTTCGCGCGCTTCGTTACGATCCGCAACGGGTCCCGCCAGCCTCGGTGGTGACGCAACCTTATGACAAGATTACCCCGGAAGCGCAGGAACGTTACTACGCCTCCAGTCCGTACAATCTGGTGCGCCTGATCCTGGGGAAACGGGAATCGGGTGACAACGGAGCCGAGAACGTCTACACGCGCGCGGCCAAATTCTTCCGGGACTGGCGGCGGGGTGGTGTCTTCCTACAAGACCCCCAGCCCTCGGTGTACGCCTACTCTCAACAGTTTCGGGTCCCGGGAACCGGGAAAGAAGCGGAGCGCCGGGGCTTCATCGGCTTAGGACGTGTGGAGGACTATTCGGCCCAGGTCGTATTTCGGCACGAACAGACCTTGGCCAAGCCGAAAGCCGATCGTCTCGATCTTCTACGCGCTACCCGTGCGCACTTCGGTCAGATCTTCATGCTTTACAACGACACGGGCGAGATCGACGCACTGTTGGCCCAGGACACGCCCCCCACAACCGAGGTCACCGACGAATATGGCGTCCTCAATCGGGTTTGGAGAGTCTCCGATCCCGGCGTGCTTGAACTGGTACGGAGCAAGATGCGCGACAAGCAGTTGATCATTGCGGATGGACATCATCGGTACGAAACAGCTCTCAACTACCGGAACGAGCGGCGTGCGACGAGTGCGCAAACGGTGGGCGCACCGCGGGAGCGCGGGGGTGGCCTGATGGTTCGGGCGGTGGAGAGCGAAGAAGCACCCTACGAACTGGTGATGATGACGTTCGTAAACATGAACAATCCCGGGCTGGTGATTCTTCCCACTTATCGCGTGGTGCACAGCTTGACGTCGTTTTCGCCGGAGACGTTTCAGTCTGCGGCTCGTGCTTATTTCAATGTGGAAGAGGTGGACGCGTCGGTGGATGCTGCGCGAGCCACCGCCATTTTGCGCGAAGCTGGGCATGTGGGAACCGCGCTGCTGGCGGCAACCGCTTCCCGGGTTTTCCTACTGCACACGCCGAAGGCGCCGGCAACGATGTTCCCTGGGCTTTCAATCCGGCAACAGTCTCTGGATGTCGTGCAACTTCATAAAGTTCTGCTCGAAGGTGTGCTTGCCTTGTCGGAAGAGTCCATTCGGGACCAGCAGAATCTCTCGTATGTGCGCGACGCCGGCGAAGCGCTAGCTGCAGTGCGGACGGGCGGAGCAAATGTTGCGTTCCTGATGAATCCTTGCCGGATGGAACAGGTCCGGGATATTGCTTTCGCAGGGGAAGTGCTACCGCAGAAGTCGACCGACTTTTTCCCCAAGCTGCTGAGTGGTCTGGCGATCTACGCGCTTGAATAGTTCAGTCGACAACTGTTTCTCGCCTGCGTTAAGAGCTCTTAACGAGAAGTGCACCAAGACGACGCGAAGGTCGCAGAGAAGATCGGTGCCGGTGAAACTCTCGCCAACACTGGTATTGAAAGCTGCCAACAAGACTTACCGGTCGATCCTGAATGATGTTTCCTTCGCGCCCTTTGGACTTTCTTCGCGAATCTTGCGGTTATAGGCTCTTCCTGCCTCTGATACGCTGAGGTCCAGATTGATTCCCTTCACTTCATGGCAACGGCCAACGCGCCACGCATTGCGGCGCCATCTCCCCATAGCCCTACTTACGATGGCAATCGTGACCCTTTTTGCCTCCAGGGCCGGGTCTGCCGGAGAAAAGCGGATCGCCGTGTACTCCGGTGCAATTTCCTATTCCGTACCAGTCGTGGATCGTGACAGCCGTGAGTACGTCGGCCTGTTCGAAATACTGGAACCGCTAGGCACCGTGACATCGCGAACGGACGGCCAGCATTGGAAGGTGCGTTACAACGATGCGGAGGCGGAATTTACCGCTAACAAGAATCGTGCGAAGGTGCGCGGTCACGACTTGGATCTCGCCGGCAGTTTTCTGTTGGAAAGCGGCCGCGGTCTGGTTCCGGTAGCGTCGCTTAGCGCATTGGTGCCCCGAATTCTAGGAAGTTCCGTCACATTCAACGAAGCAGCCCACCGGCTGTTCATTGGCAATGTGGCGACACATTTCACGGCGCAGCTGAGTCACACCACTCCACCACGACTGGTGATGAACTTTTCTTCTGCGGTGAATCCTACGATTTCCACCGAGCCCGGCAAATTGCGCATGGTCTTTAACCGGGATCCCGTGGTTGCGCCGGGTTCTCCCACGCTCACCTTCGGCGACAAGACGATCCCTTCTGCTACCTATGCGGAAAACAACGGGACCGCAGAAATTGTTGTGAATGGCAGCGCCTCGCTGATGGCGAGCTTCAGTAACGATGGACGGACCATCACAATTGCGCCGGCACCGCAGCCGACTGCTGCACAGCCACCGCCGGCGTCCCCGCAGGCGGGCGCGCCTTCGGCAGCCACGAGTGTCGCGTCCAGCACTCCACCTGCGATGGTCCCGCAGGCCGCCGTCCAGCACTTCTACGCGGTGGTTGATGCCAGCCACGGGGGCGACGACCGCGGGGCGCAACTCTCTACGCAATTGGCCGAAAAGGACGTATCGTTGGCGCTGGCACGGCGCCTCCGACAGGAACTGGAATCTCGCGGCATCACGACGCTGGTACTGCGCGATCCTGACGCCAACCTCACGCTGGATCAGCGCGCCGAGCTCACCAATACTGTTCATCCCTTGATCTACATCTGCATGCACGCTGCTTCTGACGGAAGAGGCGTCAGACTCTATACCGCGCTTTTGCCATCGAGTGGAGAAAATAACGGACCATTTGCCGCCTGGGACACGGCGCAGAGCCGGTTCCTGCCGGTGAGTCAGACGGCAGCCCAGGGAGTCGCGTCCGAGTTGCAGAAGAAACAGATCCAGGTACGGACGCTCGCCGCACCCCTGCGTCCATTGAACAATGTTATGGCGGCGGCGATCGCGGTGGAAGTGGCACCGCCGGGAAGCGATGTGATGGATCTGACCTTGCCGATCTACCAGCAGAATGTGGTGAGCGCAGTCGCTGACGGGATCGCCGCTGCGCGAAACAGACTGGGGACGATGCCATGATTCCTCGCCACTTGATGATCGGCGTGGGGGTGCTGCTGGTGGCCGTCCTGGGCATGGGGATTTATGCTGGGCGCATGCGGGGCCGGGCAGCCCAAGTAGCGCCGGCCGCGGCGGATACGCGTCCGGTGGCGCCGCCGGTCATGGGGCCGACCGAGCGCGTCACCTTGTACGTCGCATACGACGATTCCGGCACGCTGCGCACACAACAAGCGATCATCCCACTGCCTTCGGCGCGTCAGCAACGCGCCGAGGATGTAATCCGCGCCCTGCTCGAAATTTATCTGGCTAAGAACTCCCCGCACCCACTGGGTTCCGGAGCGGATGTGCACGCGGTCTACCTGGTTACGCCGGGACTCGCGGTCATTGACCTGAACTCGGCCTTCGCCAACGGGCACCGCTCGGGGGTGCTGGAGGAAGAACTCACGGTGACGTCTCTCATCCAGACCCTGGCAGCAAATATTCCGGACATTCTGCGAGTCAAAATCCTGGTCGAGGGACGGGAGCGGGAAACGCTCGCAGGGCATGCGGATCTTTCAGGCTTCTACGACGTGAGCGCGGTGGGGCAACTGGTGGGACAGATGCAGTAGGGGGCAGGGGTCAGGTGTTAGGTCTTGGGTCTCAGGTTCTGGGGTCTGGCAGTTGTTCAGGAAACGACCAGTGACTGAGTCGGTACTCTCATAGCTCAGGGATAACATTTTGCACCAGGACGCCCTGAGAGACGCGATCACAATTCGGACGACCTAAATTTCGCATCAGCCTTCAAACGACGCCCTACGGGCTTCCAGCCGCTTTTATAGGGCATCCTACGTGCCATCTGAGCCGACGATCTGCACCCATAATTACGGCTGGACGTACTTTCAACAACTTAGCTCATAGCGAACCGAAACGGAATTCGTACGGAATGCTTTTTCAGCGTGGTATCGCATCGCGATTCGGGATTTAATCCGCGGCTGACGACCAAACGACCGACGACTGGTTTTTTCAATCGACAATTGGCAATCGGCAATCGACAATCTTTCTCATGGTCTATCGCTCCGATAACCGCACTCCCGATCAGCTCCGCCCAGTCACAATCCTGCCTGATTTCATTCACACGGCTGAAGGCTCGGCCCTGATTGAGGTTGGAAACACACGCGTCATCTGCACCGCGTCGGTCGAGGAAACCGTGCCTGCTTTCCTGCGCAACAGCGGGAAGGGGTGGGTGTCGAGCGAGTACGGGATGCTGCCTCGGGCCACGCTCACGCGCACCGCGCGCGAAGTCAGCAAGGGGCGAGCCAGCGGGCGGACCCACGAGATTCAGCGTTTGATTGGGCGGTCGCTGCGTGCCGTGACCGATCTCGAGAAACTGGGCGAGCGCACCATATGGATCGATTGCGACGTGATCCAGGCGGACGGTGGCACTCGCACCGCTTCGATCACAGGCGCGTTCGTGGCGTTGGGGCTTGCTCTGGGAAAGCTGGTCGAAGCTGGAACGCTCAAGGCGGTGCCGCTGCGCGATTTCGTGGCGGCCATCAGCGTCGGCATCGTCGACGGCGAGGTGCTGCTGGATCTTTGCTACGAGGAAGACTCGCGGGCGGATGTCGACATGAATTTCGTGATGACGGCGGGACGCAAGATGGTTGAGGTGCAGGCGACTGCGGAGCATCGGGTGTTCGATGATCAGCAACTGGGACAGATGCTGGCGCTGGCGCGGAAGGGTGTGGATGAGTTGATTGAGAAGCAGCAGGCGGTTCTTGAGCACGCTGAGTTTGCGACAGTAGCCTTTCCTATTCACACGACCCGAAATAATGTTCATACGTCACAAACCTCCGGTCGGCCACGTATTACAATGAAAGGCCGCCCCAAACAGATCTGTTGGCGGAGTGTATCTGTCCCAATCCCGCACTCATTTTGGAGGAAAGAACTATGAAGCTCACCCCCGGAAAACTTGCCGGCCTGAAGAAGGTTTCGAACGACCGCGGCGTCATCGCCGCCGCTGCCATGGATCAGCGCGGCTCTCTGCAAAAGTCGCTCGCCAAGGAAAAAGGCGGCGATGTGACCGACGCCATGATGGAGGAATTCAAGACACTGGTCACCGAAGTGCTCACGCCACACGCCAGTGCCATTCTGCTTGATCCGGAGTGGGGATTGCCCGCTTCGAAGCGGCGCGCCCGCAACGCTGGTCTCCTGCTCGCTTATGAAAAGACCGGCTATGACAAGACAGGCCCCGGACGGCTGGGCGACTTGCTCGACCACTGGTCCGCACGCCGTCTGAAGGAAGCGGGAGCGGATTGCGTGAAGATCCTGCTCTACTACACGCCGTTCGATCCTAAAGACGTCAACGACAAAAAGCATGCCTGGGTCGAGCGCATTGGCGACGAGTGCCGCGCCAACGACATTCCGTACTTCCTGGAATTCGTCGGCTACGAAGAAGGTGCGGATGAGAAGGGGCTCGAGTACGCGAAGAAGAAGCCGCAGATCGTCACCGAGAGCATGCGCGAGTTCAGCAAGGAACGGTACGGCGTCGACGTGCTCAAGGTCGAGGTGCCGGTGAACATGAAGTTTGTGGAGGGCACGAAGTCGTATGGAGGGCAGAAGGCCTACACCAAGAAAGAAGCCATCGACTACTTCCACACGGCCGCCAGCGTGGCCACCAAGCCGTTCATCTACTTGTCGGCGGGGGTAAGCAACGCCGAGTTCAGCGAGACGCTGGAGTTGGCGGGTGAGTCGGGCGTGAAGTTCAACGGCGTGCTGTGCGGTCGGGCGACCTGGAAAGAAGGCATTCCGATCTATGCCAAGCAAGGTGCGGATGCATTCCGCAAGTGGCTCGAGACGGAAGGTGTGAAGAACATCCAGAACGTGAACGGCAAGCTGAAGGCCGCGACTTCGTGGCACTCGATCTACAGTGCGGAACCGGCGTTGGTGGGCGCGTAGGGCTTTTTTGCTCGAAGGAAAAATTGAGGCGTGCCGACACATGGCACGCCTTTTTAGTCGCCGGAAAGAATTTTCTGATCAGATGCGCGAACCTCAGCGGGTAAAGCCGCGGGGAAAACTACAGTGGGATCTAATTCCTCTGCAATAATGCAAGACGATTAGAACACCCCATGAACAATACCAATCGAACCGCTCTCATCACCGGCGCTTCCACCGGCATCGGCTACGAACTGGCGAAGCTCTTTGCTCGCGACCAGCACAACTTGGTGCTGGTAGCGCGCAGCGGGCCGAAGCTGGCGCAAGTTGCGGAGGAACTGCGCCAGCAGCATGGCGTCACGGTAAAGACGATTCCGCTTGATCTCGGGCTGCCCCAGGCTACGCAGAACCTGTTTGAGGAGACGCAGCGCGAGGGGATTCACGTCGACATTCTAGTCAACAACGCAGGCTATGGACGATCGGGAGAGTTTGCTGATGTCCCGTTGGAAGAAGAGTACGGACAAATCCAGCTCAATGTGACTGCGCTTACGCTCCTGACCAAACTCTATCTCGGCCCCATGCTCGAGCGGCGCTCGGGCAAGATTATGAATGTGGCATCGACGGCTGCGTTTCAACCGGGGCCGCTGATGGCTGTTTATTACGCGACCAAGGCTTATGTGCTTTCCTTCTCGGAGGCGATTGCGGATGAACTCAAGGGCACGGGCGTGAGCGTGACTTGCTTCTGTCCGGGCGCGACACTGACCGAGTTTCAGAAGAGGGCCCAGACGGAGAATTCCCGGCTTTTCAAACAGCTTGCGCCGATGGACGCCCAGACAGTGGCGGAAGATGGTTATCGTGCCCTTATGGCGGGGAAGACCCTGGCGATCTCGGGGCTCAAGAATTGGCTGGTGGCGGAGTCGGTGCGCTTTGCGCCTCGGAAGGTCGTTACGGCAATTTCACGATGGGTGGCTGAGAAGGTGTAGGACGCGCGACATTGGAACGAAAAAACTTGAACCACAAAGGGCACGAAGAAACACGAAGGAGATCTCAGGGAGCAGCGGGTCGTGGTACTCGCAGATGCGGAAGGGGTTCTACACGCAGAGTGCACGGAGAAAATCCGCGGAGCAAGGCGGGACTTGCAGCTGCGCCGCTTGGTATCCCCCTCTTTCTTCTTCTGCGTATTGCGAATCGTGTTTTTTCCCTGGATATAACATTCGGTGTTTTTTACAAATCATTACCATAGCTTTGCAAACTTTTACCGGGAGTGGCGCTACTGTTCCGCTAGCGGTCGCGAGTCTAAGCGATCGGACGCGGGTCCCCCAACGTGCCCGTATACATCTTCGAGCTTGGATTCTGTGATCGCGCAGGAGGAAGCGCTATGGCGAATCACGTTTCCACCGAAATTGCGGCTCTCACTTTAACCGGCTCGCGAAACAAGCTGACCTTTGCGGCAATCCCCATCATGGTGGTTGCACTCACTTGCACGGCGCAAAACGCGGCGCAAGAACCAAAGCAGCAAAATTCCGACAACCATTCCCAAGCTGCGCCGTCGCCCACAGGCGAGGCAGTGACCATTCCTGAGGGAACGCGATTCGCGCTGGTGTTGACGAATCCCGTCGCGAGCAAGAGCATCCGCCGCGGAGATGAGATCTATACGCAGACGGTGGCTCCCATCGTGGTGGGCGATCAGGTCGTGATTCCGCCCGGAACTTTTGTGCAGGGGAAACTCGAGAAGCTTTCACGTAACGGCTCGCGCGCGGAGATCCGTCTGCAATCCGCGTCGGTCGTCTTCCCGAATGGATTTGTGGCAAATGCCGCAGGGCCAACGAACGTAGAGGGTGAAGAGGGTACGGCCTGGCAGGTGGCAGGCGGTGGGAATGTGGCAGGCGCCATTGTGGCGCCACTCGCGGGGTTGGGGCTGGGTACGTTGATTGGCCACGCGGCGGGAGGAAAAGGAACCGACATTAACGGGATGAACTTCAATCCTGGCGGACTGAAGAGTACGGCGATCGGAGGCATGGTGGGGCTGGCTGCGGGCGGAGTGGTTTCTTTCATTTTCCTCACGCACAACCGGCATTTTTTTGTGGATGTAGGTTCACCCATGCAGATGACCCTGGCACAGCCGCTGACTCTGGCACAGGGTCCGGTGAGTGTTACGCTGCGGGATGCGCAGGCTCATCCGGTGACGCCGATGCCGGTGGCGAAGCGTCCGCCACCGCCGCCGGTGCCTGCAACTGCGAGAACGGGCACCTGCTATACGCCGGACACACCCGGCACACCGCCGACTGTTATCGCGGGGACGCCGGCGATCGGAAATGCGCCGGGCACGCCGGATATCGTAATTCCCGGGACTCCGTCGATTCATGGAACGCCCTATCCGTGTCCGTAGATTTGTGCATCCTCGGCGGCATCGGGGCGCCGAGGATGGTGTTGTACCTAGTGAGACAGCGCTGACCCAGGATTTTTTCGCTACTTCTCAAATTCGTCCCTCTGCAATTCGTCCGTACCTTTTTGTTGACTCGCGGGCGTGAGAGACTGTGACATGCCGACTCTTATTGCTCAACCGACACGGATTCAGGCCGCCGGAAACAAGCCCAAGCTCATCGATGAGTATGTGGGGCGGGTCAACTCTAAGACCAGCGGTGTCAGCGTGGCGCATATGCGCAGCCCGCAGGGGTGGAGCGAGCCGGGACAGAGTCCCGAGTTCGACGAATTCACGATCGTGCTGGTCGGGATGGTGCGCGTGACACACCAGGGCGGGCAGATCGATGTTCGGGCCGGACAGGCGGTCGTCGCGAACAAGGGAGAGTGGGTGCAGTATTCGACACCTGACGAAGGCGGAGCAGAGTACATCGCAGTGTGTTTGCCGGCGTTTTCGATGGAAACGGTGCATCGGGATTGAAATTGGGCGGTGGGCTCTCGGCTTTGGGCTCTCGGATTAGGCGGGGCCTGCGATTCGGCTGCGGGTCCACCTCGAGTTAACTGCATACCAGAGCCAGAGAACTCCGGCTCGCAGAGCGCGCGCCCACGGCTACCAGGACGAAGGCGTCAGAAAGCCGACGCGTGACAGTTTGTCGCGTAGATCTTGATGGCTAACAGCGCGAGCCTATCAGCCAGGAGCTAGTTATTCCCACTCAATCGTACCCGGTGGCTTCGACGTGATGTCGTAAACCACTCGGTTCACGCCCTTCACTTCGTTTACGATCCGGCTCGACATTGTCTTCAGGACTTCATAGGGCAGCGGGACCCAGTCGGCGGTCATTCCGTCTTCGGAGTGGACGGCGCGGATGGCGCAAGTGTTGGCGTAGGTGCGCTGGTCTCCCATAACTCCTACCGACATAACGGGAAGGAGCACGGCGAAAGATTGCCAGATTTTCTGGTAGAGGCCGGCTTTCTTGATCTCGTCGACTACGATCTCGTCACAGTCTTTCAGGATGCGCAGGCGCTCTTCGGTGACTTCGCCGAGCACGCGCACGGCGAGGCCGGGACCAGGAAAGGGCTGGCGCTGCAGGATTTCTTCCGGCATGCCGAGATCGCGCCCGATGCGGCGGACTTCGTCTTTGAAGAGTTCCTTCAGCGGCTCGATCAGCTTGAGTTGCATTTTTTCGGGTAGGCCACCGACGTTGTGATGGCTTTTGATGACCTGCGATGGGCCACGTACAGAGCGCGACTCGATGACGTCGGGATAGAGCGTACCCTGCACCAGCCACTCGACTCTTCCCCCTTCCTTTTCGATGCGTTGGGCTTCGTGATCAAACACGGCAATGAATTCGTTGCCGATGATCTTGCGCTTGGCTTCGGGATCAGTCACGCCAGCCAGTCGACTGAGGAAGCGCTTGCTGGCGTCGACTGCGACCAGATGCAGGCCGAGTTTGTCGTGGAGGGTCTGCTGAACTTTTTCGAACTCGTTCTTGCGAAGCACGCCGTTGTTGACGAAGACGCAGGTGAGGCGCGTCTGCCCACCGTCACGCATGGCACGATCGACCAAGACGGCCGCTACGGAAGAGTCGACCCCTCCGGAGAGCGCGCAAATGGCGCGTCCGTTGCCGACCTGCTTGCGGACTTGTTCGACGGTGGCATCGATGAAGTGCTGTGCGGTCCAGGTGGGTTGCGCGCCACAAATGTTGAGCGCGAAATTGCGAAGAATGTCTTTGCCGAGTGGTGTGTGATGAACCTCGGGGTGGAACTGTACAGCCCACATCTTTTGCTCAGAGTTTTCGATCGCGGCCACGGCGTTCGGAGACTTTGCGGTGAGCTGAAATCCGGCCGGCAAGCGCTCGGCCTCATCCCCGTGTGACATCCAGACGTTCAGCGATTTCGGCACCCGTTCGAACAAACGCGATTCGGTGCCGTCGATTTCGACCTGGGCATGGCCGTATTCACGCTTGCTGGCAGGTCGTACTTTCCCACCCAGCGCGTGCACCATGTATTGCAGGCCGTAACAGATGCCGAGGATGGGTAGTCCGAGCGCGAAAACTTGTGGGTCGGCGACGGGCGCATCCTGATCGTAGACGGACGACGGGCCGCCGGAAAGGATGATGCCCACGGGCGAGTAGCTGCGGATTTCCTCAAGAGTTGCGTTGCACGGAAGAACAGCTGAGAAGACGTTGAGTTCGCGGATGCGGCGCGCAATGAGCTGCGAATATTGCGCTCCGAAGTCGAGGACAACGATCGATTGGGTTTCCACGGATGAGTGTCTCAGATTCGGAAAACAGTGTAAAGGAGGAGGCAGGTGTCAGGTCTCAGGTATCAGGTCTCAGGCCTGACCTGGCTTCTAGCTCTTGGCTCCTGGCTCAGGATTCACTCTGCGGCTCATCGACTCGATCGCTGAGGATGGGTTCATCCTGATCGACTTGTGCGGTCTGCGCCTGCGACGCGGGAAGGGCATCTCGAGAGGTTGGAGGACTGTACTCGCCAGCATCGCTCAGGATCAGTTCATCCTGATCCACCATTGCCGTTTGCGGCTGAATGCTGAGTCCTGATTGCTGATTGCTGATAATCGCTCTCTCGGCAGAAACAGGAGCAGAAGTGGGAATGGGAGGGGCTTCCAGAATCGCAACGTATCCCGCCATGCGACCGATGTAGAGCGTGTCTACGATCGCGAAGTAGACGAGAGTCAAAAGGAGGACAGCTGTCAGCACTACGGGCCCTGGCAATATTTGCGCGAAGGCCAGCGGAAACGTCACCACCGATGTGGCGAGAATAAAGAGGACGATGTGGACCAGGCCGAACCAGGTGCCGACGACCGCCACCGGGCCGAAGCGCTCAAGGCACAAACCCACCGAAGAGGATAAGGCTCCGAATGTGTCCTGGCCCTGGCCGACTACAAAGATTGAAGCCAGCGACAACAGCCAACTGACCGACGACCACGCCATCCAGACCAACAGCATCAGAGTGAGCGCAAGAAAGAATACGAGGCCGGGCTGCGGATTGGTCTTGGAAGAGACGAAGCCGGCGAGAATCAATGCCCCCAGACATCCGGCGCATGCGGCGAGTGCCAGTGCGGCACGGAGAAAGTGCAGTCCAGCGAGAGAGCGCAATCGCCATCCCGAGGGCGCCTCGACACCTTCGCTCGGTGTTGTGTCGATCGTGACGCCTGGCGCTTGCTGGAGGGCGGTTCGCGCTTGTTTTCGAATGTAGTCGATCAACGCATCGAGGGTCGCCGCCCGGCCGATCGAGGCCACCAAGATCCACATGATCGCAAGCGTAGAGAACAGGAACACAAATGACAGGACTAGGCGAAAGCCGCTTCCACGCGCTATGTGGGAAAGAGCGTTGGACACCAGCACGGGGTGGCCCGTGCGCAGCATTAGCAAATCCGTCGGTGATACGGGCAACGTATTGAGATATTCCAGGAGGCCTAAGCCGACCAGGACAAACGCGGCTGCACCGAAGCTCCATCGCCAGGCAACTTCCGCGAGCGGCAAGGCGGGCCGTCGAAAAATACTGCGAAAGCCTTCGATAGTGGGCGACCAAGCTGCCATACATTTCTAGGATAACGCAGGGTGTGCGTGCAATCCGTGGGAATGCGCCACGATTCAACACAGTATTTCTGTCTTGTTCAGATTCAAGCAGATTTACAAACTCTTCACAAACCAGGTAAATCTGTCGCAGCGAGTTCGTTTCTGCGAGTGCATTTTTGGCATCCGGAACCGCACACGCGACATCAAAACCAAAGTAGAATTCACGACTTCCATTTAACTCAGTAACTGGTTCGGAGTTGCGCACTCTGACCCATAACTACCGCTCTATTTAAGGAGAGAAGTGATGAGGTTTGCGAAGTATTCTGTCTGGTTCGCTGTTGTTGGCGATGTGCATCTCAATAAGCGCCTTTGCCAAGGACAAGAATGAAGGGAAATTCACGCTGTCGTCTCCCGCGCAGGTAGGTTCCACCCAGTTGCAGCCTGGCGATTACAAGGCCACATGGGAGGGAAGCGGGGAGGATGTGCAAGTGAAAATCTTGCAGGGAAAGAATGTGGTGGCAACAACGTCGGCCAAGCTGGTTCAAAACCAGCAGCCGGCGCCTTACAGTGCGGTGACTCTGTCGACTCCAACCAACGGAACGGCGACAGTCAATGGCCTGTCGTTCGACAGGCGCAAAGAGTCTCTGGTATTCCGTTCGGCGGAATCGGCGAAGAACTGAAATTTGATTCTGGTGATTCATGCGCGAGGCGGGCGAATGGCCCGCCTCTTTTTTGCGACTTTCTCCGCAGCTTTCATCCTGTGCTAGCGCACCACGAAGTTGAGCAGCTTGCCGGGCACGTAGATTGTTTTCACGATCTTCTTGCCCGCAATCGCTGCTTTCACTTTTTCGTCGGCTAGCCCACGCTGCTTCACCAGGTCTTCGTCAGTATCCGCGGGCACAAGGACGCGGCCGCGCAGTTTGCCGTTCACCTGCACGGGAATTTCGATTTCCTCTTCTTTCGCTAGCGCGGGATCGTATTTGGGCCAGGACGCCCTCAGAAGACTTCCCTTCTCTCCGAGCATGTCCCACAACTCGTGCGCCAGGTACGGCGCAAATGGTGCCATCAGCAAGACCAGGTCGCGTTGCACTTTCGCGAGCAAGGACAGCGGAATTACGCCGTGTGCGATTTTCTCTTCCGCAGCATAGAGTTCATTCACCAATTCCATGATCGCAGCAATGCAAGTGTTGAAGTGCCAGCGGCCTTTGAAGTCGTCAGTGACGCGCTTGATGGTCTGATGGAGTTTGCGTTGAATCTGGCGCGCGTCTGCGGAGAGATCCTGCCGAATGGGATTACGCCAATCCGGTGACTCTGGTTTTGCATTCCGCAGCACGAAGCGATATACGCGTCCCAGAAAACGATGGATGCCTTCAATACCGGTGTCCTGCCAATCCAGATCGCGGTCTGGTGGAGCTGCGAACAGGCTGTAGAGTCGCGCAGCGTCGGAGCCATAGCGGGCAATCATCTCGTCAGGAGAGACGATGTTGCCCAGGCTCTTGGACATCTTTGCACCGTCTTTGATCACCATGCCTTGCGTGAAAAGACGCTCGACGGGCTCGGCGTTCGCTACCAGTCCGAGTTCGCGCATGACCTTGGTCCAGAAGCGCGAATAAATGAGGTGCAAAATGGCGTGCTCGACGCCGCCGATGTACTGGTCGATGCCAGCATCACCAAACCAGTAGCCAGCGGTCGCCCTGTCGAACGGTGCCTTGTCATTGTGCGCGTCGGTGTAGCGGTAGAAGTACCAGGACGAGTCAACGAACGTGTCCATGGTATCGGTCTCGCGTCTTGCGGGGCCTCCACACTTAGGACATGTCGCATTCACGAACTCCGGCACACGTCCAAGTGGTGAGCCGCCGGTCAACGTGATGTCGACGTTGTCGGGAAGAATCACTGGCAAGTCCTTCTCCGGCACGGGGACGATCCCATCTTTCTCGCAGTAGAGCATCGGAATGGGCGTGCCCCAATAGCGTTGGCGCGAGATGCCCCAGTCTTTGATTCGGAAGGTAACGGTGGCTTTGCCAAAACCGTTTTGTTCCGCGTACTCGGCCATCTTCTTGAGAGCTTCCTGACAGGTGAGACCGCTAAACTGGCCTGAGTTCACAACCAGACCGTCTTCGGCAACGAACGGCAAAGGCGGCTCGGTTACGGTTTCGTCTGAATCTCCGCCCAGCGGTAGAACCACGACGCGGATCGGCAGCTTGTATTTCTTGGCGAACTCGTAGTCGCGGTCATCGTGCGCGGGCACACTCATGATGGCGCCCGTCCCATAGTCCATCAGGATGTAGTTAGCGACCCACACGGGCAGAGCTTCCTGGTTGTACGGGTTCTTGGCGTAACGGCCCGTGAAGACACCGTGCTTTTCGATCTCGCCGATGTCACCGACTTCTTTTGCCTTGCGCTGCTCCGCGATCAACTGATCGACCTTGGCGCGCAAGTCCGGGTTGCTCGCGGTCATGTCGGCCACGATGGGGTGCTCGGGCGCCAGTTGGATTGAGGTCGCTCCGTAGATCGTGTCGACGCGCGTGGTAAAGACCGCGATGGTCGAACCGGCCGGTCCGACCGTGCCGCCGAGGTCGAAGTCGACCAAAGCGCCTTCACTACGACCGATCCAGTTGCGCTGCATGGTGCGCACTTTTTCGGGCCAGCCCTCGAGTCTGGAGAGATCGCGCAGAAGTTCGTCGGCGTATTTTGTGATGCGCAGGAACCACTGTTCGAGTTCGCGCTGCTCGACCGGCGTGTCTTCGTGACGCCAGCAGTTGCCGCCTACCACCTGTTCATTGGCCAGGACCGTCGCGCACTTCGGACACCAGTTCACTTTGCTCTTCTTGCGATAGGCAAGACCGCGCTCGTACATCTTCAGGAAGAACCACTGGTTCCAGCGATAGTAGTCAGGGAAACAGGTGGTGACTTCGCGCGACCAGTCGTAGGCGAAGCCGAGGCGCTTCATCTGCGCCTTCATGCTAGCGATGTTGCGCAGGGTCCACTCACGCGGTGGCGTGTTGTTTTGGATAGCGGCGTTTTCCGCCGGCAAGCCGAACGAGTCCCAGCCCATGGGATGGAGCACGTTGTAGCCGTTCATCCACATGTAACGGGCGAGTGCGTCGCCGATGGCGTAGTTGCGCACGTGGCCCATGTGCAGGATGCCCGAAGGATAGGGCAGCATTTCGAGCACGTAATACTTGGGCTTGGTGGAGTTGGGCTCAGCCGCGTAGAGCGCGGAGTCCTGCTGCCAGCGATCGAACCACTTCGTCTCGACGCGCTGGGCGTCGTATCGTTCGTCGGGCGGATCCGAGGCTTAGCTTTGTCTTCAGGTGGCATAGCTGGGCGGCGTTGGGCTGAAGAGCGTAATCCTGTATTTTACATGGGACGTCGGACGGAGTCGTGGATCGGAGCAAGCTGCCCTACGACAGTCGGCTCGGGGCGGCCAGCACACCAGTCTCTTGAGAGCGTCCACATTACGGCGGTCGTCTCCGGGTTTGTCGATGGGAGTTTCCGCGATAAAAGCGGCGTGGGCGGTACGTGGGTCGTTGAGCACGCAGCGAAAAGCTGCCTCGCCGATCTTGCCCTTGCCCACATGGTCATGGCGGTCGAGCTTTGATCCGCGCTCGGCTTTCGCATCGTTGCAGTGCCAGACCGGGACGTTTTTCAGGCCGATGGTCTGGTCCAGGACCTCCAAAGTCTGGGTCAGGCCTTGCTCGCTCACGATGTCGTATCCGGCGACGTGCGTGTGGCAGGTGTCGATGCAGGCGGCGATCGGAACAATGTCACGGAGACGCTCGATCACCTCGGCAACCTGTTCGAAACTCCCACCTAGCGAATATTCGGCGCCGGCGGTGTTCTCGATCAAAATGGTCAGGCCGGCTCCGGCGAGATCCAGTTGCGTGGTGGCAGCGGCGATGGCAGCGGCCGTGCGCAGCAGGCCCTCCTCGCGATTGGCGCCGCGAAAGGAACCCGGATGCAGCACGAGGTATTCGGCGCACAGCGCCAGAGCACGCTCCACTTCTCCGCGGAAAGCTTCGATTGACTTTTTCAGGAACAGCTCATTGGAAGCAGCCAGGTTCACCAGATAGTTGGTGTGAATGACCAGCGGCTTAAGATCATATTTTTCCCGCAATTGTCGCAGTTCGTCGCACTGCGGACGGCTGAGGTCACAAGGGGCCCACTGCCGGGGACTGGAAGAGAAGATTTGGAACGAGTTGCAGCCCAGTCGATAGGCACGTTCCGCCGCGTTCTGAACTCCTCCGGCAATCGAGGTATGAATGCCGATGCGGCGAGAAGTGCGACTGGGCGGGCGTTTCGGCGCAGGACGACGGAGGATGTCCTGTTCCTGGGCCATGGAGCGCGGCATGACTTCGAAGGTACTGGGTTGCGGGGTTGGGTGTAAAGCGGCGGAGATTGGTGTGGACTTCACTGCTAGGCATTGCCGGTCGACAGGTTTTGCGGACAGGAATGTCCGCACCACACAGGAGTTGCGATAAACTCAGGGCTTCGAGGTGAGGACCATGCTGGTTGTCATGCAAGCGCACGCCACCGAAGAGCAGGTGCGCGCCGTTTGTCAGAAGATCGAGTCGCTGGGCTATCGCGCGCATGCCATGCCGGGAGCCACACGCACCGCCATCGGCATCACCGGAAACCAGGGAGAAATCGAGCAGGGCACGCTCGACGAGTTAGCGGGCGTGCAGGAAGTCATCCGGGTCAGCAAGCCTTACAAACTGGTCAGCCGCGACGTCAAGGAAGAAAACACCGTTATCAAGTTTGCCGGGACGCAGGCCACGATTGGCGGGAAGAATCTCGCCATCATCGCCGGGCCTTGCGCGATTGAGAGCCGCGAACAAGCATTCGCGGTAGCGGAACGCGTGCATCGGGCCGGCGCTCAGTTCTTTCGCGGCGGAGCCTACAAGCCGCGCACTTCGCCCTACTCTTTTCAGGGACTCGCCGAAGACGGTCTGCGTATCATGGCCGAGATCCGCGAGCAGTTTGGGATGAAGATCATCACCGAGGCGATCGACAACGAGTCGCTGGAGTTGGTAGAAGAGTACGCGGACGTGATTCAGATCGGCGCGCGCAATATGCAGAACTTTTCCCTGTTGAAACGGGCGGGCCGGGCGAAGAAGCCGGTGATGGTGAAGCGCGGGCTTTCGGCGACGCTGGAGGAGTTCTTCATGGCGGCCGAGTACGTCATGAGTGAGGGCAACTACAACGTTGTGCTCTGCGAGCGCGGCGTGCGAACTTTTGCGGATCATACTCGGAACACGCTGGACTTGAGCATTGTTCCGGCCGTGCAGCGATTGAGTCATCTGCCGATCGTGGTGGACCCGAGCCATGGGACGGGCAAGCGCAACAAGGTCACCCCTTTGTCGCGGGCTTCGGTCGCGGTAGGCGCGGATGGACTGATCGTGGAAGTGCACAATCAGCCGGACAAAGCGTTGTCGGATGGGATGCAGTCGCTGTATCCGGAGCAGTTCGACGAACTCATGGTGCAGGTGCGGCAAATTGCGGCGGTGGTGGGGCGGGAGATTTTGCCGATTGGTGCCGTCCCTTCCCTCTCGAGTTCGGTCGAAACACGGCCCGATACGCGCACCGCAACATTGAGGTAAAGGTGTCCACGATCCGTCTGGTTTTGACCTTATTCATCGCATCTATGATAGAAGCTGTGAGGGCGTGGCGATTTGAACCGGGGACGAAGGAGGGTGTTCCTGTGCCGATTTTGATGTCGGTGGATACTGCTTTTCGCCTTTATTGATCACACACTCGCCCGTACAGTAATCTTTGCACTCCAGGGTCCCTCACTCCATTGAGAAAAATTCTTCTCATCGCTGTTGTGTTGCCCGTCGCCGTGGCGATGGGCTGGTGGTATTTCCGCGAGCGTGCGTTTCCGAACTACGGTCCGGCGTATCGGGAATACGCCTACGTCACCAACGGCAAGAGCAACACGGTCACGGTCATTGACTTGCTCAATTTTCAGGCTATCAAGTCGTTAATGGTGGGAACCGAACCCACCGGCGTCGCGGCTAATGGCAAGAAAAACGAGATATACGTAGTCAATACTGGATCCAACAACGTCACGGTGATCGACGCCGAGCGAAACCGAGTCACTGCGACGATCGGTGTTCACGGCAAGCCCTATTTCATCGACGTCTCCGAAGACGGCAAGCGAGGATACGTAGCCAATTCAGGATCGGCCAACGTATCGGTGGTCGACCTGGAGAAGCGCACCGTGCTCGGGACGATTCGCGTGGGCGCGGCTCCAGGTCTGGCGCGGGTTTCGCCGGACGGGGCGACGGCAGTCGTGAGTAACCGCAGTGACAACACGCTATCGATCATCGATACCAGCCAACTGACGGTGCGCGCGACGTTACCGGTCTGTCAGCAACCGGAAGATATCGCCATCATGCCGGATTCGAGCAAGGCGTTCGTGGCTTGCACAGGATCGGGGCAGGTGGCGTCGGTAGATCTGAAGAAGGATAAAGTTCTAGCGTTGCTCGACGTGGGCAAGACGCCGGTGCATCTTACATTGAAGCCGGATGGCGGCGAATTGATCGTGTCGAATTTTGGGTCGGACAGTGTTTCCATTATTGAGACCACAAACAATGAAGTGGGGGGAAGCTACCTGATCGGAACAAAACCGGTGCGCGGGATCGTCTCCGCCGACAATTCCCGGCTTTACGTGAGCAACTTTGGTTCGAACAGCGTGGCGGTATATGACATCGACTACGGAAAGATCATCTCCACGTTTCCCGTGGGCAGCCAGCCGGATGGGCTCGCTCTCACACAAAATCAAAACTACCTGCTGGTGCTCGATTCGCAATCGGGCGATGTGACAGTGATCCAGAAACGGAAACCGCGCAAGCTGGAGCCGAGCGAGTATTCCCTGCTAACCATGATCCCGGTGGGCCAGCAACCCAACAATATTGTGGTGAAGTCGTTTCTGCTGACCGGTCCGGCGCGAAAGTAGAGCGGCTGCTGGCTTATGGCTACTCGCTGTTAGCAAGCTTGTTCTGTGGCTTTGGATGCTATCGTTCCAAAGGCAGCCCATTCAGTCGTGACTTTCCGAAAACAGTGGACGTGAAAGTGGTTTTGACTTAGTCTGAAGGGAGCAGAAATCAAACGCCCGTGCGCAAGCTTGCGCGCGGGCGATTTTTTTTGCCCAGAGGAGCGTGTCATGGAAGTTCTCTGTCAGGCCGAAACCGACCTTCAACCAGTTGTTGAACGATTCGAGCAATGTGACTTTAAACTAACGGAATTCACTCATGCCAAGCACTTAACCGTGGCCACGTACTACCTGACAAGATTTTCGTTCGATGAAGCTCAGGCGCGGATGCGCATCGGCCTTCAGCGCTTCATCGCGCACCATGGCAAACAGGGGTACCACGAGACCATTACACGCTTCTGGATGGAGTTGATTGCGAGGTTTCTGACCACAGTCCCCGAGAACGTTTCGATCGCGGAGAACGTGAACGAAGTAATCGCTCGATATGGCACAAAGGATATTCTCTTCGAGTACTACACGCGGGAGCGCGTGATGTCAGAGATCGCGCGGCGCGAGTGGATCGAACCGGATCTAAAACCTCTTCCCGGGAACTAGCCAGAGGATCCCTGTCGCAGACGTCATCCCATGCAAGATTTACTTCGCCAACAATTCCAGGACGGCGGTAGTTTCCACCAGGATGCCGGTTTTCAGGCTGAGTTCTGGATCAGGGGCGAAGCCGGACGAGTGGAGTCCGGGAAGAATCTCTCCGCTTTTTTGGGCAGCCTCGAAGCGGGCAGGGTTGACGGCTCCGAGGTTCAGCATGACCGAAGGAACGCCCGCCCGCGCGTACTCGGCGAAGTCGTCACTGGCCATGATGGGCGGAGCTTGAACGACGTTAGTTTTGCCGAGCACGGGCTCAAGCGCGGCGACCAGGCGCTGCGTGAGCGTCGGGTCGTTATAGACAGCGTTCACCGACTCGACTATCTCCACGGTGGGTTTCTTCACGGCGCCGGCCGCGGCCGCTTCAGCATCCGCAATGCGTTCGATCGCCCTCAGCAAGTGCTTCCGTACTTCATCTTTGTAGGAACGGACTGTGAGTTGGAGCTTCACATCATCAGGAATGATGTTGTTCTTCGTGCCGCCGTGGATTGTGCCTACGGTGACGACTGCGGGATCTTGCGGACTGATCTCGCGAGAAACGATGGTCTGCCAGCTGAGAATCGTCCGCGCCGCGATCACGATCGGATCGATCGTCAATTGGGGTGCGGAGCCGTGGCCGCCCTTTCCGAAGATGGTGACGTCGACCGAGTCGGCGTTGGAGGCAGCATATCCCGGTGTGTAAGCGACTTTGCCCGCCGGCTGTAGGGCCGAATCGTGGATCGCAAAGACCACATCGGGTTTGGGAAAGCGCGTGTACAGCCCGTCTTTGAGCATGGCCGCAGCGCCCACGATGCGTTCTTCAGCAGGCTGGCCGACAAAGATGAAGGTTCCCTGCCAGTGGTCCTTATTCTGCGCCAGCAGTGATGCGGTACCTATCGCCGCGGACATGTGCAGATCGTGGCCGCAGGCATGCATCACCGGGACTTCGATTCCCTGGTCGTTGTGGGTGGTGACGTGGCTGGCGTAAGGAACTTCCGTTTTTTCGAGAACAGGGAGCGCGTCCAGTTCGGCGCGAACCATCACGGTGGGGCCGGAGCCGTTTTTGAGAACGCCCACTACACCGGTTCCGCCGACATTGGTCGTGACCTGAAAACCGAGCCGCCGAAGCTGATCGGCCATCTTGGCGGCGGTCTTTTCTTCGTGCAGCGAGAGTTCGGGGTTGCGGTGGAGATCTTCGTAAAGCGACCTCATTTGCGGGTAGAGAGCGTCCAACTGCTGCTGAGAAGGAGCGCGCCAGGCGTCGGCCGCGAACAGGTTGGTCACGAAACAGAGAAAGACAAATGCGGCACGGATCATGGGACTCCTCGGCTGCGCATTAGAACATGGAACTGACGGCAAACGAAAGATGCTGCTACGTCTGATCCCGTCGCGAGTCCGCGGAAGATAGAACCACGTGTAGATCGGCCCCCCCTCGCGAGAGTGCTTGCGTGCCCGAAGTCCTTTGAGGACCTCCTCGCGAAGGGGCCAACAGGAAAGACAAGGTCCCCCCACTCCGCTGCGCTCCGCTCGGGATGACAGATTTACTGGCGAATTTGCAGAACAGCAACCTACTTAGCCGTGGCTGCACGTCTTGCGCAGAATTGATCAAAGGCCGCCGCGAGGTCGGCGGCGATCGCGGGGGCTTCCCGGGTCTCGATCTGCCTGCGCTCGAGCATGTAGATTAGCTGGCCGTCGCGGAGAATGGCGATCGATGGCGATGACGGCGGATATTCGGTGAAGTAGGAGCGGGCGCGGTCGGTGGCTTCTTTATCTTGGCCGGCGAAGACCGAGTAAATATTGTCGGGGCGATTGGCGTGCTGTAGGGCGGCGCGTACTGCGGGGCGCATGCGGCCGGCGGCGCACCCGCAGACGGAATTGACCACAATCATGGTGGTGCCGGGCTGGGTGACCACGTGGTCCACTTCGTCGGCAGTGCGCAGTTCTTGCACACCTGCCTTGGTCAATTCTTCTCGCATGGGGATGAGCATGAGTTCCGGATACATTGCAGCTCCTTTGGGCTTTGGTGATTGTAATGCAGAATTGGATGACGGGAGGTACGGGCTCGATGCACCAGCACCAAGTTGTGTATGGCCAGATACTGCATGGTGGTGGAACGGGCAGCAGATTACCTGCTCGCTTCGTGTAGTCTGAACGGACCTCAATGCTGATCCAGGAAAATGTGGCGCTGGCGCCGCTGACGACGATGGGCGTCGGCGGGCCCGCGCGCTATTTTGTCGAAGCATCGACCACGGAGGAGGTGCGCGAAGCGGCCCGGTATGCGGACGCGCACAAGTTGCCGCTGTTCGTGCTGGGCGGCGGAAGCAACCTGATCGTTTCCGACCGCGGGTGGCCGGGCTTGGTTTTGAAGGTGGGGATCTCGGGGATCAACCATCGCCATGGGCGCGGCACCGCTTACTTCGATGCGGGGGCAGGCGAAGAGTGGGATGGCTTCGTCGCGGCGACGGTGCTACACAATTGCGGAGGCGTCGAGTGCTTGAGCGGCATTCCGGGCAGCGTGGGTGGGACGCCGGTGCAGAATGTGGGCGCCTACGGCCAGGAGGTTGCGGAGACGATCGAGTCGGTAGTGGCCTTCGATCTCAAGACAGGCGCTGAGCAGGAGTTCGAAAAAGAAGACTGTGAATTCGGCTACCGGACGAGCGTCTTCAACACCAGAGAGCGCGGGCGATACGTGATCTTGCGTGTCACGTACGCGTTAAAACATGATTGGGAACCCCGCATCGCGTATGTGGACTTGCAAAAGTATTTTGCGAACTGGGAGCGCAAGCCGACGCTGGCGGATACGCGGGAGGCAGTGCGTCAGATTCGGGCCAGCAAGGCGATGCTGATCACGCCCGGCGATGAGGACTCGCGCAGCGCGGGATCGTTTTTCAAGAATCCGCTGCTTTCAACAGAGCAGCTTGAAGAACTGAAGCGTCGGGCTGCTGCGCGAAGTCTGGAGATTCCCAGCTACCCTGCCTTGGACGCGCGCAAGAAAGTCTCGGCGGCTTGGCTGGTCGAGCATTCGGGATTCTCGAAGGGGTACGGCACAGGTGCAGTCGGGATCTCACGCAAACATGCTCTGGCAATCGTCAATCGCGGGAACGCTACGACGGCGGAGATAGTGGCTTTCAGTGACGAAATTCAAGGACGGGTCGAGGAGTTATGGGGGATCCGGTTGGAGCCGGAACCGGTGTTTGTGGGGTAGCGGTTGGAGGTGGTCGTTAGTCGTCGGTCGTGGGCTGTCGGTGTAGGCTTGTTAACAACTTCCTTTTCGTTTTCGTTGGAGCCTCAAGCCATTCGGCGGGGCCGCACCGGTCCAAAGCGAGGGTGGTTGGAGACCCTCGGCTGTCACTGGAGGTCGCACCAGGGACCGGTTCGAGCGGCCACCGCCGTTTTATCTATCGGCAAGCCGGGCGGCTTCCTTGAAGATTTCCACAAACATTTTGCGGGTCAGTTTGCCGGTTTGCGTGTTCTGGTTCGAAGGGTGATAGGACGCAAGCAGGATCTTGCCATCGGGCATTTCGTATTTTGCGCTGTGCGCGAATTCGTAAAGCGCTTTGCTCACCAGCAGGCCATGACGCTTGAGGTAATTTAGATAGGCATCGAAGCCAATCTTTCCCAAAGCAACTACGACCTTCAATTTCTTCAGGCCTTCAATTTCACGATCTAAAAAAGGAGCGCAGTTGGCCAGTTCTTCAGGCAGAGGTTTGTTGTCCGGGGGTGCACAACGGGCGGCGGCGGTGATGTAGAGGTCGTGGAGTCTGAGTCCGTCACTGCGGTCGGTGGCGGTGGGTTGATTGGCAAAGCCGGTCTCGTGGAGAACCGGATACATGAAGTTGCCGGAGGCATCGCCCGTGAAGGGTCGTCCGGTCCGGTTTGAACCATGAGCTCCGGGCGCGAGGCCCATGACCAGAACGCGCGCGTCGGGATCGCCGAAACCTGGTACGGGTTTGCCCCAATAGTCCCAGTCGCGATAGGCGCGGCGTTTGTCCCGGGCGATTTGCTCTCGGTAGGCGACCAGTCGAGGACACCGCTTGCAAGTAATTACCTCACGGTTCAGGACGGTGAGCCATTGGGGCAATCGCTCGTCAGTTTTGTTGCATTGCACGTTTATTGGTCGTACTCCCTTGTCGTTCCTGTCTGAGTCCGTTTTGGGCATTGTAGAGGCTGCGAAAGCTAAACAACACCCCGGGTGTGGTCGGAGAAAGCGATCTACCTCTTTCTGCACGAATGGTCCAAAAATTTCTGCACGAATGATCCAAAAACACCGCTAGCATCGACCTTTCGCGTTTGACGCTTCTCTCTCCAACTCTTTACACTGAATAGTTGCAGCGCGGGGCGGCTCTGACCCCGCCTCCTGCCTGAAGGGGATCCCCCCAAAAGCTGAGTTTCGAAAGGCACACAGTGAGCCCCACTGAGACGAAAGAAAGTACCAAGCGGGAGATTGCGGTTGAGATCCCGGCGAACGAAGTCACTCGCGAGACCGAAGCGCTGATTCAGAAGTACCAGAAGCTGGCGCGTCTACCCGGCTTCCGCAAGGGGCACGTGCCGGCGTCGATCATCCGGCAACGCTTCGCAGAAGACATCAAGACAGATGTGGTCGAAGCGCTGGTGCCCCGCTACTTCCGCCAGGAAGCGGACAAGCAGGGGCTGATCCCAGTGTCGCAGCCGAGGGTCACCGATCTGCATATCCATGATGGCGAACCGCTGCGCTTCAAGGCGAGCTTTGAGATCCTGCCGGAAATTAAAGTCGAAAACTACAAGGAACTGCGGGCCGACAAGCCGGCAATCTCCGTCACTGATGAAGAAGTGGAACAGGCGGTAAACGATCTGCGTGAACAACACGCTACGTTTACTGCAATCGAGGGCCGGCCCCTGGGCGAAGGGGATTTCGCCCAAGTCTCGCTTGACGGTAAGCCGAAGTCAGGGGAAGGTCAGCCGGTGCATATGGATGATGTGCTGGTTGAAATCGGCGGCAAAAATACCATGCCGGAATTCACCGAGCATCTGCGCGGGACCTCCGCGGGTGACGAACGGAGCTTCGAAGTGAAGTACCCCGACGACACGTCCGACAAACGGCTTGCGGGGCAAACCTTCGACTACACCGTTAAGGTGCTGTCGCTGAAGCAGAAGAATCTGCCCGACCTGAATGACGAGTTCGCCAAGGAGTTGGGTGAATTCTCGAATATGGAGGAGTTGAAGAAGCGTATTCGCGAGAACATCGAAGCCGAGCGAAAGCACACCGCCGAACACGAAGCCAAGGACAAGCTCGTCGCGGAACTGGTGAAACGCAACGACTTCGACGTTCCAGAAGCCATGGTTGACCGGCAGATCGATGTGCGGCTGGAGCGCGGACTGCGGGCGCTGGCGGCGCAGGGAATGCGACCCGAGGACATGAAGAAGATGGATCTGAACCGTCTGCGTGCTGGCCAGCGCGACCAGGCGGTCCAGGAAGTGAAGGCTTCCCTGCTGCTCGACAAGATTGCCGATCTCGAGAAAATCGAGGTGGGCGACGATGAAATCAATCACGAGATCGAGGCGCTCGCCACGCAGACGAAACAGACTTCGGAGGCGGTGCGGGCACGTTTGACACGCGATGGGGCGCTCGATAGGATTAGAAACAGAATCCGCAACGAGAAGACCCTCAACTTTTTGTATCACCAGTCCGCGTAGCGGCGGACCACTTTCGATCCTCCCGCAGGTGAAAACGGTAGTCGGGGCAGGAGTGTGGCAGGTGAACTTGAACGATCCACGAATGATGCTGGTGCCGATGGTGATCGAGCAGACCGGGCGGGGAGAGCGCGCCTACGACATTTACTCGCGCCTGCTGCGCGACAACATCATTTTTATCGGGACGCCGATCGACGACAACATCGCCAACCTGGTCATTGCGCAGATGCTCTTTCTGGCCCAGGAAGATCCGGAGAAGGATATTCAGCTGTACATCAACTCTCCGGGGGGATCGATCACGGCCGGCATGGCGATTTACGACACCATGCAGTATGTGAAGAATGACGTGACGACCATTTGCATCGGGCAGGCGGCGTCAATGGCGGCGTTGCTGCTGGCTGCGGGCGAAGCCAAGAAGCGGCTGGCGCTGCCGAACTCGCGCATTCTGATCCACCAGCCCTCCATGGGCGGGTTGTCGGGGCAGGCCACCGACATTGATATTCATGCGCGCGAGATCCTGCGGATGCGGGAAATCACCAACCAGTTACTTTCGAAACATAGCGGACAGAAGCTGGACAAGGTAGAAAAGGACGTAGAGCGCGACTTCATCATGAACGCGCAGCAGGCTAAGGAATACGGAATCATCGACGATATCATCTATAAGACGAAGTAGCGGTATGATCGGCGTTCGCCGATCAACTTTGTTGGGAGGTCTCGGCGAGGAGCGGGCTGGCTTGCCGACCGGGCGAAGGGAGCCTCGGAGCGGGCACAGACCGGGTAGTACGTGAAGGAGTAAAGCCGAGTGAAAAACCGGTCGGGCACTGAAGAAATCTTACGCTGTTCGTTCTGTCATAAGTCGCAGGACGCGGTGGCGAAACTGATCTCGTCCCCCAGCGATTATCCCAGGGCCTATATCTGTGACGAGTGTGTGGCGGTCTGCAATTCCATCCTGGAAGACGACCGCACGGCGACCCCGGAAACCTCTACTCCCAACCAGCTTCCCAAACCCCAGGAAGTGAAGACGTTCCTGGACGAGTACGTCATCGGGCAGGAGCAGACCAAGAAGAAGCTCGCGGTGGCGGTTTACAACCACTACAAGCGAATCTTCATGAATCGCCAGAAGAGCGGCGATGGGGTGGAGCTGACCAAGTCCAACATCATGCTGATCGGTCCGACGGGGACCGGCAAGACGCTGCTGGCGCAGACGCTGGCGCGCATGCTGGATGTGCCGTTTGCGATCGTGGATGCGACCACCCTGACCGAGGCTGGCTATGTGGGCGAGGACGTCGAGAACATCATCCTGAAACTGCTGCAGGCGGCGGAAGGGGATGTAGGACGCACCCAGACCGGCATCATCTACATCGATGAGGTCGACAAGATTGGTCGCAAGGACGAGAACCCGTCGATCACACGTGATGTTTCGGGCGAAGGCGTCCAGCAGGCTCTGCTGAAGATTCTGGAAGGGACCATTGCCAACGTTCCACCGCAAGGTGGACGCAAGCATCCACACCAGGAGTTCACCCCGGTCGATACCACCAACATCCTGTTCATTTGCGGCGGGGCGTTTGTGGGGCTGGAGAAGATCATCTCCCGGCGGGTGGGCAAGAAATCGCTGGGATTCCGCACTGGGGAAGAGGTCGAGGCCGAGGACAGCGTAAACGCCAGCAAGCGCAATTACCAGTTGCTCAGCGACGTGCAGCCGGAGGACCTGATCAAGTTCGGGCTGATTCCGGAGTTCGTAGGGCGCCTGCCGGTGGTGGGCGTGCTTGAGGACCTGGACGAATTCGCGCTGATCGAGATCCTGACCCGGCCGAAGAACGCCATCATCAAGCAATATCAGCGCTTATTTGAATTTGAGAATGTCCGCCTGAAATTCAGCGAAGATGCGACCCGTGCCATTGCACGGCAAGCCATGGCACGCAAGGTCGGGGCCCGCGGTTTGCGCATGATTCTGGAAGAATTGATGCTGGACCTCATGTACCATTTACCTAGCCAGAAGAAGGTGAAAGAATTCGAGGTAACCCGCGAAATGGTTGAGAAGCGGGCCGTTTCACTGGCGATGATGGACAAGGCGGGCTAGTTTTACGTTCGGTGGGTGAGGACGCCCACCAGGACAGCCGGCAGGAACCCGGCGATACAAGGGACCTAGGGACGTATAGAAATTTGGAGACAGAGTGACCCAGCCAAAGGAAAAATTTGAAACCAAAAAACTCCCGATGATGCCCATCCGGGATGTCGTGATTTTCCCGTACATGATGACCCCATTCGTGGTGGGTCGGGAGTCGAGCGTGCACGCGCTGGAAGAAGCGCTGGCGGCCGATAAGAAGATCTTTCTCGCCACGCAACACGACGCCTCCATCGATGAGCCCAAAGCCAACGAGATTTATCAGGTAGGCACGATCGTCAACATCGTGCAAAGCCTGAAGCTGCCGGATGGCAACATCAAGGTGCTGGTCGAAGGTATCGAGCGCGGCAAGATCCTGCAGGTCACTGATACCGACGGTTACATGCAGGCTTCAGTGCGGGTAGCTCGCTACGTCACCGAGACCAATCCGCAGATCGAAGCGGGGATGCAGCGCGTCACGGGACTGTTTGAGCAGTACGTGAAGCTTTGCCAGTCGCTGAACTACGAGACCATGATTGCGGCTGTGCGGATGGAAGATCCCGCCAAGCTGACGGATACCATCGCCGCCAACCTGCAGCTTTCCATTGAAGAGAAACAGGAACTGCTGGAGATCTTCGATCCGGCTGAGCGGCTCACGCGCATCGCTGACGTGCTCGACATCGAGATCGAAAAGCTGAACATGGACCGTACTATCCAGTCGCGCGTGAAGCGGCAGATGGAGCGCGCCCAGAAAGAGTATTACCTCAACGAAAAGATCAAGGCTATCCAGAAGGAACTGGGGCGGGGCGAGAAGAGCGAATTCGACGAACTGAAGAAGAAGATCGAAGCCGCCGGGATGCCGAAGGAAGTGAAGGACAAGGCCATCCAGGAACTCAAGAAGCTTGAGGCCATGCCGCCCATGTCGGCGGAGTCGACGGTCTCGCGCAACTATCTGGACTGGCTGCTGGCGGTGCCCTGGAAGAAGCGTTCCAAGGAAATCCGCAACATTTCGCGGGCGGAAAAAGTTCTGAACGAAGATCACTATGGGCTGGAGAAGATCAAGGAACGCATCCTCGAGTTCCTGGCTGTACGGCAGCTGGTGAAGAATCCCAAGGGATCGATCTTGTGCTTTGTCGGACCTCCGGGCGTGGGCAAGACTTCGCTGGGGATGTCGATTGCCAAGGCTACCGGGCGCAAGTTTGTCCGCATGTCGCTGGGCGGTGTACGGGATGAGGCGGAAATCCGCGGTCATCGTCGTACTTATATTGGCGCGCTGCCCGGGCAGATTATCCAGATGATGAAGAAGGCGGGGACGAAGAACCCGGTCTTCATGCTGGATGAAGTCGACAAGATGTCGATGGACTTCCGCGGCGACCCGTCAGCGGCTCTGCTCGAAGTGCTAGATCCTGAACAGAACTTCATGTTCGTGGATCATTACCTGGACGTTGAATACGACCTGTCGCAGGTGTTCTTCGTAGCGACCGCGAACGTGATGCACACGATTCCTCCGGCGCTGCAAGACCGCATGGAAGTGCTGCGTCTGCACGGCTACACCGAGCCGGAGAAGGTTGAAATCGCCAAGCAGTTCCTGGTCAAGAAACAACTGGCACAGGCTGGTCTGACCGACAAGAATATCAAGTTCACCGACGATGCCATTACAGGGATCATTCGCTCCTACACGCGGGAAGCGGGTGTGCGCAACCTGGAGCGCGAGATCGGCAATGTATGCCGCAAGGTCGCGCGCAAGGTGGTCAAGGAAGGGCCTGACTACAAGATTGCCATCACGGGCGAGAATGTCGGCGAGTTCCTGGGCGTAATCAAATTCCGCGACACGCTTGCCAATGAGAAGAGCGAAGTCGGCCTGGTTACCGGGCTGGCATGGACCGAAGTTGGCGGCTCGATCCTGAGCACGGAAGTGACGGTGGTCGACGGAAAGGGCAAGTTGACCTTAACCGGCAAGCTGGGCGACGTCATGCAGGAGTCGGCACAGGCGGCCATGTCGTACGTTCGCTCGCGCGCCAACGGCTTAGGAATGGCGCGGGATTTCTATCGCAATCTCGATATTCACGTGCACGTGCCTGAGGGCGCCATTCCCAAGGATGGCCCTTCGGCGGGTATCACGATCGCCACGGCCATCGCCAGTGCCCTCAGCAAGATTCCCGTCCGGCGAGATATCGCGATGACGGGCGAAATTACCTTGCGCGGCAAGGTATTGCCCATCGGTGGACTGAAGGAAAAACTGCTGGCGGCCCATCGCGCGGGATTGTTCGAGGTGATTCTGCCCAAGGACAACGAGAAAGACCTCGCGGAAGTACCGGAGAACCTGCGCAACGAGATGAAGCTGCACTTCGTCGACACCATGGATCAGGTGTTGAAGATTGCCCTGGAAGGTCCGCTGCCGCAGATTCTGGAAGAGACTGCGCCGGCAATCACCCCGATTGCTCCCCAGCCTACGGAGGGTCCCGCGACGCATCAGTAACTGGTCAGTTTTCGATGACACGTTTTAGTTCTTGGGAAGGCCCGCTTCTTAGCGGGTCTTCTCATTTTTTGGAAGCCATAACTTCCCCTTCTGGGCGCTAAAATATAAGCAGGAGTTTGGTATGGCTTCCGAGAATTCCCGCCTCGGCGGATTGTTTCCAGGACGGTCGGGATTAATTGCGGCAGTGGCTGTCGTCGCTGTGTTGTTGATTGGCCTTCCGGCCTATCGTTTGTTCTTCGTGGTGAGCGTTCTGCTCGGACTGGCCGTTGCTGGCATCCTCTACCTCTGGCATAAATACAGACCGGTCAAAGAGGCCGAAGTTCACGACGATAAGCATCCGCTGGGGCTGGAATAATCGGTCGGTTTAGGGTGTCAGGTCCCAGATTTCGGGATTTCTCGCTCCTTTCCCGCTTCTCGCTCCTCCTCTTCTTCCCTTCCGTGCGCGGCTTGCAACTTTTTGTTGGAAATTGGAAACTGAAGGGTGCGAATCCTCTCCAAGTTCTTGCTTTCAGCCAGTGATGCGAGGCAGTTCCCGACTGCTGGCCTGCCGGAGATCGCCTTCCTGGGGCGATCGAATGTGGGCAAATCCAGTGTGATTAATTCCCTGGTGGGCACGAAACTGGCTCGCACCAGTTCCACACCGGGGCGCACTCGGGCTATCAATTTCTTCGAACTGCGGATCGCGGGCAAACCGAAGCCGGAACTGATCTTCACCGACCTGCCGGGCTACGGGTACGCCAAGATTTCCCGAGAAATTTCCGGACAGTGGCCGAGCTTCATTGACCCATATCTCCGGGAGCGTCCGACGCTCGCGCTTTGCGTGGTGTTGTTGGATTCCAACATTCCACCCCAGGACAGCGATCAGCAACTGCTGGAATTTCTGACTGCCACCGGACGTCCCTTTGTCATCATTGCAACCAAGAGTGATCGACTTTCGGGCAACCAACTGGGAAATGCGCTAAGGGTGCTTCAAGCGAAGTATCCGGGAGCCCGCGTAGTGCCCTTTTCGGCCAAGACTGGAGCGGGACGCGAGCAGTTGTGGCAGGAAATTCGCAAGGCCGCAGAAGCAATGTCGGTTGCCCATTCTTGAATTTGCTCCCATTGCAGGAACCTCAATCCATTCGATCAGCACAAATCTACCTTGGTAACGATGCCGAAGGGAACGAAGTCCCGATAAAACCGTGCAGGGGACTGTGTCTCCGCCCGGGACGTTGCATGAGTTTTGAGAGTGGTGCAGATTACCTTCGTCGGCTAAAGCAGGATCAAGGACAGCCCCTCACAGCTGCATCCTCAAACACCCCGGCAGTATCGACGCCACCCAAGAAGACCGGTTCGAGCGAGCGGCGACAGAGCCCGCGCTACAAGTGTCAGGGCAGCGCAGAATTTCGGGTGGAAGGGTCGGACGTGCGCACCTGGGGTACGTTCACCGACCTGAGCATGCATGGCTGCTATATCGAGATGACCGCCACCTATCCAGTAGGCGCCGTGGTCAATCTGGTTTTGGGACTGAACGGCTTGCAAGTGGATGTCAAGGGCGAAGTCCGGGTCAGCTACTCATTTCTCGGAATTGGGGTCGCGTTCCGTGATGTCTCGGAAGAAAGTGCAGCCCGGCTGCGGGAAATGATCCGTTCCCTGCTGCCGGCGGTCCACCTCGGCATTTCCGCGACCGGTAAAGCAATCGCCCAGCCGGCGAGCCAGACCTCTGCCAGGTCTTCTCTGCCCGTGATTGTGGATCCCGCAGCGGCCTTGCAGGCAGTGGTCGAACACTTTGAAGGGCACCCCACTTTGACCCAGGAAGAATTCGCCCTGCTGCTTCGAGGAAGTCAGAGTCCCTCGCTGTAGACACCAAGTCCACGGCACCGAGAATAGCGCGCAGCGTTGTAAACTGAGGACGACTTCAGAAGCCGCCCGCGTGTGCTCCGCGGAGGTGATCTGTGAAACGCCTCCTGAGTGCTGTCTTGGTATTCGTTGTCCTGCTGTTGTCTGCTTCCTGTGGAGACATATTCGTGCGTGGCGCCCTGAATTCCGGAACAGAGACCACCGCTGGAATCGTCAGCATCGTGCAGTTCACCGCCACCAATGGCGGGACCTCCATCACTGTTGTGACGCTGATGCAGAGTGGGGTCGCCAAGACGCTCACGTTCTGTGGAGACCAGCGTACGCGATTTCCGGTCGACCAGGTCGTACGCGTCACATTTGCTCCTGGTTCCTCGTGCGACTCCGTGATCGTCATCGTGATTGATTGAGCACGGGGTATCAAGCGAGTTCATGCAGCACGCTCGGATCCCCGCGAAAGTCACAACGTATTGGTTATGATGAATCGCTATGGCTCTTCATCTGGTTACGGGTGTTGCAGGCTTTATCGGGTCATCCATTGCGCGGGCATTGTTAAAGCGAGGCGACGCACGTTCGGGGCGTCGATAATTTTGCGACTGGGAAGCGGGAGAACATCTCCGAGATCTTGGGCCAGATCGACTTTCGAGAGGCGGACCTGCTGGATGCGCCTGCCATGCAGAAAGCATGCCAAGGCGTCGAGTGTCTCTTTCATCAGGCGGCGATTCCATCGGTGCCGAAGTCGGTGCTCGACCCTGCCGGGAACAACCGGGCCAACGTCGACGGAACCGTGAATGTATTGATCGCCGCACGCGATGCCAAGGTGAGACGCGTGGTGTATGCGGCTTCTTCGTCGGCGTATGGCGATACACCGACGCTGCCCAAGCACGAAGATATGCCGCCCGATCCGATCTCTCCGTATGCCGTTGCCAAACTGGCGAGTGAGTACTACATGGTCTCGTTCTATCGCTGTTATGGGCTGGAAACCGTCTCGCTAAGGTATTTCAATGTGTTTGGGCCGCGGCAGGATCCCAGTTCTCCGTATTCGGGCGTACTCGCGAAGTTCATTACGCAGATGCTGCGGGGCGAGCAACCAACAGCCTTTGGAGATGGCAGCCAGAGTCGCGATTTCACCTACATTGACAACGTAGTCGAAGCAAATCTGCTGGCGGCTACGGCTCCCGCGCCCAGCGCGGCCGGCCGTATGTTCAACATCGCAACTGGAAACCGCGTGGATCTGAACCAGACATTTGCGATCCTCAAGAAATTGATCGGCTACTCCGGCAGTTTGAAGTACGCCGAGGAGCGGGAAGGCGATATCAAACATTCTCTGGCCGACATTTCGCGCGCTGAGAGAGATCTCGGCTACAAGCCAAAAGTGAATTTCGAGGAGGGGCTTCGGCGGACAGTGGAATGGTATCGGGATCGTGGAAGGTCTTAGGTCTTAGGTCTTGGGTCTTGGGTCTTGGGTCTTGGGTCTTCGGTCCTGGTGTATCAGGTGTCAGGTTTCTTGGTCCTGTGCCGCCTTGCCTCTCCACGATTCAGCGCCTCAGGTATCTGTAGTTTCCTATCCAGCCCACCAAGCCGCCGAGCGGAGACCGTGACGACGGGCCGCGAAGACCTGAAACCTAAGACCTGTCAGCTGCGACCCGCCTCCTCCGTTACCTTCGTGATCTAGGGTGCAGTTACTCCTGGGACTACAGTGGCTGCATGACACTTTCATCGATGGTAGTTTCCCGCGACTGGCAGGAAGTCAGTGTTTTGGAATGTATTCTGGGCGGTCTTCATATTGATGTCGATGTCGAATCGCATCCGGAGCGGGCGGAGGCGAAGCTCAACTCGACGAAAGTGGATGCACTCATCGTAGATTGCGATTTGCACGGAACAGATCGGTTCTTGCACAACCTTCGCCGGGATACGCCGTTTCCGCGCAATGTTCCTCTGGTAGTTATGAGCGGACCGCGCGAACGTCGTGAACTCGACGCCACGGGAGCACTCTTCAGTTTCGAAAAGCCAATTTCGGTGGAGCAGGCGGTGCGGACATTGTCAGCCGCACGCAACCTGATCCTGGATGGCCGCCTACGCTACCACCGGCAGGCCATGGAAGTGCCGGTCTCCCTGACCTGCGGTCCGCGTCGGAAGCTGCAGGGCGAACTCGTCAATCTCAGCCAGGGAGGTGTCGGCGTCCAGCTTGATCGGGAACTGGATGTGCGCGAGGCCATCCAAGTGTCATTCAAATTACCGGGGACGCGATACACCGTCAAGGCGCGGGGCGAGATCGCGTGGACGGATCAGCGGGGTCACGTCGGCATTCGTTTCGTGGATGTCTCGGCAAAACTGCAGAAGGGTTTGCAGCTCTGGCTGGCGCAGCAGTACTTTGCGCAGTAGACAGAATCTAGCGAAAACGTGACTCTTGATTTCTTAGGCCTGCTTCGCTCTCCTCATCCCCTGTCGCGATTCTTGCCAGACGAACACCGGCTGTTCCTCTTCCCACTACGGCGAATAAATACCAGTAAAGCGCGGCAAAAAAACTGGAAGATCCTGCCAGCAATCCCAGAGAGATCTGCCACGAGGGCAACGTCCGCGCAATTGCCAAGAACGAGCAGAAAAACATCAGAACGGCTGAAAAGAGGATCAGTGCATCCATGGCCCAGGCGAGTCCGCGAGAGGATATGGGGTGGGGCCACCAAGGCAGCCACAGCGTGTCGGCAGTCGAGTCTTCCATAGTCGTCGGATGCACCGCGGGAGGCCGCATGCGAATAGCCGGGCGAACGGAGCCGGAGAGGATCAGTTCGTCGTCGTCGCGGCCTTTCAAAACCGGCGCGGCTTGCTCGACTCCGCGCAGCAGGTTCAGAAAGATCCATTCGTTCAGATGCTGGCGAGAGCTGGGGTTCAGATCAAGGAAGCACAGACCGGCCTGACCGGAAGCCGTGGCCCAGGCAACTTTGGCGTGAACGTCTACGTGGGTCTTGGGGTTCAGCAAGTCGAATCGCATCCGAAGAGACTGGTGCGGTTGAAGCGGGGCAACTGCCTGAATAGCAGCGCCGTCCTCGCTGAGATTGCGAATGATGCCGCCATTTCCCTGCTCGAGGGTCACATAAACCAGCGAATGAATCGGATGACGGTAATGGACACGCTGGTTCTGCCCCGAGACGGTGGAGCTACCAGAGACCGCCAAACTTGAAAAAGGCCGCATGTGGAAATCTTAGCCTTGGATAGGGGCAGGTCCGCAATACCCGAAATGGTACCTGAGATGGAGGCAGTTCGCCGGAGATTCCGTTACGAGGCGCTGCGCTGCTCGGTAGGGGGCTCTACTGGCTTGTGTTTCAAGCGTTTGGCCTGATCCCATGCAAGCAGCCGTTGAAGGTCGTAGCTGTAGGGACCGTAGCTGCGAAAGAGGTCTTCGTCGAACAGGCGCTTGATTCCGCAGCCAGTGCAGACCTGGTAGGCACAACCTTGGGAACGGACGGGCCAACTCATTTTGCTGTGCCAGCAACCGCGAAGAACCACGGCCGCCCCTGCGAGACCGGTAGCCACCAAGGGCCACAGCCACCGCGTGCGCTTTCCTTTTGTCGACTTCGGTTGTTCTTCCACTACCAGACCCGGGGAACCCTACCACCTCCAGAATATGACGTTTCCGCCCACAGGGCAATTGTCATTATCACGAGTCGCTACCAGAACATCCGGAGATTGGAACTCGGTCCGCGCTCGGCAACGGCTTTCCCCGTCTGTGCAGTCTGCTGCCGGGGAGCCAAGAGAGATGTATCCGGCAGTAAAGCTCCGCTAAGGGGTCGATGTAGCCCACAAGCTTGGCAAACTAGGGTATTTCCCCCATTCTCGGCTCCGAGACGAGTGTGACTTTCGTGTATTTGGAAACGTTGCAACTCGATGAAAAGCCGGGTAACTTAGGAAGGGAGCGGGTGGCGAACGGGCGAAAAGCCGAGTTCCGCGGTACTTCCGTAATGGGAAGACCGACTCATTGACATGGAGTAACCGTTCGCCGACACTGGCTCAACCTCAGAGCAGAGGCTCTGTCGACGGCTGATCCCTGAATGGCCACCAACCTTTCCAACACGCCCCTGGGGTTAACTAATAAGCTAACAACCCCAGAATCCGAATTTCTCAGTACTGGCAGCTCCATTACGGTTGCGACGGATCCGCGCGAGGCCCTGCAAACTTTGTTGGCATTTTCCACGCTGCACGAACAGATTCGGCGCCGCCGGGCGGAAGAGGCCCAGCGCTACGAGTCGGAGTTGGGCGGGGCCGACAATGCGTGGGAGTTCGAGCAGTTCGTGCTCGACGAAGTACTGAAACTAGTTGCGGAGCGTGCGCTGACGATCACGGGTGCGGACGGGATTGCCATCGCACTAGCGGAGGGCGACGAGATCATTTGCCGGGCATCGGCTGGAACGATGGCACCGGACCGTGGCGTGCGGCTCGATGCAAAAGCGGGATTTTCTGGAGCTTGCTTCCGCACCGGGAGAATTGTTCGGTGCGACGATTCGGAGACGGATCCGCGAGTCAATGTAGCAGCATGCCGGCGGCTGGGCACGCGTTCGATGGTAGCGGTGCCGCTGCTAGGTCAGGATAGCGTAGTTGGATTGCTGGAAGCGTTCTCGACCGAGCCATATGGATTTAACGACAGCGATGTACGCGGCCTTAACCTGCTCGCCGAACTCATTCTGGCAGCGCTGAAGCCGGAGGATGAAGACCGGATTGTTCGCGCGGCGAAAGTGGCTGCAGCGGAACTGCAATCCGCAGAACTGGAAACGCTTCGTCACATTCCGCTGGCACCGCCACCGCCTGAACCGCCTCCTCTGAAGCAGACCTTACCCGAAGAGATTCCATTCGAGTTTTCCAAAGAAAGCATTGCGCCCCCGTTGTATCAAGGCAGCTCTGAGCGGATGCGGCCTGCATTGCTCGTCCTTCTGCTGATTGCGATCTGCGGAACTCTGTTAGCCGGCGGCCTGTGGTGGAGATCTCGCAAGCTGTCTTCAAGCGGAGTCATGGCGGCCAAGAGTCAGCCCAACTCGGGGCCATCCGGTGCAGGCGTTGTGGGATCCGTCGACACTTCCAACGGGTTTGCGACTCAGCCGGCTACCGACAAGCTTCTCAACAAGACTCCCTCGATTGTTCCGCTGGTGAGCGGCGTTCGTCATTGGTCGGCGACTGGATCCAGCACGATCGAGATTGACCTCCAGCAGGAGGTGCAGTACGAAGCACATCGTCTTGTCGAGCCGGATCGGATTTACTTCGACCTGCTGGATACGGCTCTGGCTCCCGGCATGAATGGCAAGATCATTGATGTGCAAGACGGGCTGATCGGGCGGGTGAGAATCGCGCAACCCAGCGACAATGTGACTCGTGTGGTGCTGGACACGAAACCTGGTTCACATTTCACCGTGAGCATGGAACAAAATCCGTATCGATTGGTGATCGAGGTTCGCGGCACGGAAGCAAAGACCGAGCAGAAAGAAAACTGAGTCACCTGCACCGGTTCCGCCGGAAGCCAACCCACCGGCAGCTCCAACTCAGGCACCAGCCACGTGAAGACCTGTCATTGCGGGGGCACGCTCCCAGACTTCGCATTATGCTGGATGCAGGACACGGGGGTTGGGACCTAGGAACGGTAGGCCGTGAAGGCTTGCTGGAGAAGACCCTGGTTTTGGAAGTAGCGCAGCGCTTGGGAAGTCTGCTCGAGAACCAGCTTGGTTGCGAAGTCATTTACACGCGCAAAGACGACACTTACGTAACGCTGGAGCAGCGCGCGGAACAGGCCAACCAGGCAAAGGCAGATTTGTTTATTTCAGTACACGCCAATTACAGCAGCCTGGTTTCTGCTCGTGGCGTGGAGACATATTATTCCAGCTTCTTCTCGGCGCCGGAGGCGCGGGAGATCGAGTACCGTGAAAACGCAACTGCGCAAGCCGTAAACCACACTAAACTCACCGGCGTCCAGCTAAAGGCCAAGGTCGCAGAATCCCGAAATCTGGCCGCCAGTGTGCAGCGCGCCCTTTATGGAACACTGGCGGCGGAAAACACCGGCATTCGAAATCGCGGCGTCAAAGAGGCTTCGTTCGTGGTCTTGACCGGAACCCAGATGCCTTCGATCTTGGCGGAGATTTCGTTTGTCAGCAGCCCGACCGATGAGGAGCACCTGCAAAGCGCTGAGTACCGGCAGAAGATTGCCGAGGCTCTGTACAAGGGCGTGGAACGGTTCGCGGCTTCGTCGCACCGGGTAAAAATGGCATCGGCCTCAATGGGGTCGGCAGGGCAGTAGGGGCGTCTTGGGTATTAGGTGCTAGGTCTGAGGTCTTCTGTCTCAGGTCTTCTTCACTTCTTCGTTTCACTGCCCATCTTCGCTGTTCTCCCCTCTGGAGTTCAGTTCACTGCACTGCTGGAACACCTCCGTACTTTTGTAGCCATTTCAATTCTTCCCTGACTTTGATTTTTCCGTGCCACGGGTTTTTGTCAAGGGAGTGGCCTTCTCCGGGGAAGATCAGGAGAGCACTGGGGATTCTCAGGGAATGCAGAGCTCGCTCGAGAAGGTAATCCTCCAGCACGGCGACGCGAACGTCCTCGGCGCCACCGACAACGTGGGTCGGAGTGCGAACCTTATCGATCTGATAGATGGCGGCTTCGTCGTGGTACCGATTGGCGGCCTCCCATGCGCGCCCACCAAGGAAATAGGCATCGTCGAAGACCGTGTCGTCGTTGCCCCAGTTGGCTACATGCTCCACGGCGCCCGCTCCAGTCACCGCCGCCTTGAAGCGCGTGGTCTGGGTGATTAGCCAGTTGGTCATGTAGCCGCCGTAGCTGTAGCCGCCGACGGTGAGGTGTTGAGAGTCAGCGGTGCCATCCTTCACCAGGGCATCGACGCCTGCGAGAATATCCTTGCCGGGACGCGACACGATTTCCGGAATGATCCCCAGGATGAACTTGTCGCCATATCCGGTTGAGCCACGATAGTTCGGTTCGAAGACCAGCCAGCCGCTACTGGCGGCAAGACGATCCCACTGATACCAGTCCGCCTCGAAATGGTTTCCATCGGCGTCGGCGGGGCCACCGTGAATAAGGGTCAGCATAGGCAGGTTCTTCGCCTCGAATTTGCCCGGTGGGTATAGGAGCATGCCCTCAATCTTTGTTCCGTCGTCGGACATCCACTGATATGGCTTGCCTTTGGGAAGATCACGTTCGGTGAAGAGGCGATTGAATGTGGTGAGGGGACGCGCCTGATCGAGCTTGTCCGGCGATTCCGCTAAGTAAACCTCCATCGGACGATCGAGCGACGAGTAAACGAAGGCCACACGCTGAGAATTCCTGGCGGCGGAGATCGTTTCGTAAGTCCCGGGCCAGCCTGCGTATTTCGTAAGGGCCGACTTCGGACCTTCTTGCGAATACAACTGGACCTCGATACCGAGACGACCCGTAATGAGTGGGCGGCCATCGGAGGCGACGACTTGCTGAAGAACCGCTCCGCCAAAGTCTCCGGCCCAGCGCTGCAGCTCGCCGCTGTCGGCGTCGATCCGATAGAGACGCCGCTGGTAGTCCTGATACTTCCCTTCCGCTGCTCCTTGATCTACCTCAAAAAATAGATACCGACCATCCTTCGACCACGCGATGCTTTGTTCAAAAGCTTCGTTGTGCGTGAGCTGACGGGGCGTACGTGGACCAGAGGACTGGGTGAGTTCGATCAGATAGATTTCGTGTTCTTCCAAGCTCTCGGTGCGCTGGGATATCGAACTGGTGATGAATGCCAGCCGACGGCCATCGGGTGAAGCTTCCAGATGGTGAACTCGCCAGGGTGTGCTTGCGATGGCTTGAGCGCCAAGAGGCGTGTTCGCATCTTTCTCGGCTTCCGAAGTGTCTTTCGTCGCACTGGTTGCGTGCCGCTCCAGAGCGCTCGCCAGATCGAGAGCATAGATGACGTCGCCCCGCTCGGACTCCCGGTATTGAACCGTGTCTTTCCAGATCTTCTTGTAGGAATCCTTCTGATCCTTGCTCCACGGAGGGCGAGACGCAAAGTAAATTGTTTTGGAATCTGCCGACCAAGAGAATGCGTGAACTTCCTCATCGGTAAATGTGATGGGGAAAGCTTCGCCGCCGCCAGGAGAAATCAGATAGATCTGCGCGAGGTTCTTGTCAGTGTCCGAGTCTTTACTGTCGTCGTCCGGGTCTCGACCTTTGCCTGCCGGGGATCTTCTCTCCGAAAGGAATGCGATCCAGTGTCCGTCAGGCGACCAGCGTGGCAACGATTCGCGTCCCGACTGAGTTAGCTGAATCAGTAAACCGCTTGAATGCCCATCGTCACGGTAGAGCCAGAGATCGGTCTGAAAAATCTGCCGGTCCCAATCGGCGCGATCGGCGGCGATGACCACAGAGTTGCCGTCGGGAGAAATCTGGACGGCGTTGAATTCGACGTAGTTGAAGAATTCGTCAAATGTGATTTTGGGCTTGTCGGTGGCGAACGCTAAGCCCACCGTAGAAAAAAAGGTGATTACAACAACCTGGGATCGGGTCATGAGAGCGAACTAGAGAGATACCACTCAAAGCACCCACCGCGCAAATCGAAAGAGGCAGTGTTGTGATCCGGGGTCACTTCTTCGATGGAGATATGCGTCCGCAGGTTCGCGCTCAGGGAACAGGTTCGGCATTCTTGAGCGCGTCGTCGAGTGACTGACCGGTGTGTGGGGTATTGCCTTCGAGCAAGCGCCAGCCGTCGTCATAGTGTTTCGCGGCAACGCTCGACTTGTATTGCAGTCCGCCTACGTTAAGGGCGGAGCCGACTTCATTCTGCGGAGCCCAGCGCCAGGTGAATTCCACATCGGCGACGTTACCGTCTTTGCTGATGCCCGTGATGCTTATCAGTTCCCTTCTCGCGGTGGGTATGTTGAAAATTTGTTTGCCGGTCTCGCTTCCCCGGATCAGGTCGTGAAATGTGTCGACGCCGAGCGGCGTAAAAGCGACCTCCCAACAGGGCGGAGGAGCCACATCGGCAGGGCATGTCGTCGCCGAACCAATGATCCAGCCGCGATGCTGCAGGACCAGATATTGCGGGGAGGAAAATTCCTTACTGGAGACCGGGCCCGTGTGCAGCAAAAATTGCTGGGGCACCGTGAAGGTGTCGGAGCCGGCAATCAGTGCCGCAGCCAGGCGACGGGTTAGAAAATCACGCGGGGAGCACGCACTGAGCAAACATAGAGCGGCCACGATCAGAGAGAGTCTTCGCATCAGTTCGAGGTGCCGGTTGTCCAGAACTTATCGTCGATCTGCGATTGTAACCAAACGAGAGGCACGACGCGGCAAGAAAGGCTGCGCGGTTATCTGACCACCGAACTTCGAGGCCCATCGCCCTGGGATGGTAACGCCACACGAGGGGCAAGTTCCTTCGGCCGTCACCCGGTAGTCTTCGATCACGTAACTGTACCGTTTGATCAGCGTAGCAGCGCAGTGGTGGCAGCGTGTGTCCTCGAATTCTCCTACTCGCCCGGGAAGATTGCCGGCGTAGACATAGCGCAGCCCAGCCTGCTTCCCGATCTCAATGGCCCGGAGTAGATCCTGCGGGCGGGTATTGGCCGGATCGGTCATCTTGTAGTCCTGGTGATATGCGGTTACGTGCCACGGGAGCTCGGGAGACACGCTCGCCAGGAATTCCGTGAGGCGGCGGAGTTCGTCGTCAGAATCGTTGAAGCCAGGAATCAGCAGTGTAACGATTTCCACCCAGAGTCCCATGGCGTGCAAGCGGCGGATGGTGTCAAGGATCGGCTGCAGGCGTCCACCCAGCTGACGATAATGTCGATCATCGAAGCTCTTCAGATCGACTTTGTAGAGGTCCAGCCACGGTCGCAGATATTCGAGAACCTGCGGAGTGCCATTGCCGTTGGAAACGAAGCCGGTGATCAAACCGGCTGCCTTTGCTTCCTTGAGAATCGCCACGGCCCATTCCGCAGTGATGAGCGGCTCGTTATAGGTGCTGACCAAAACGCGAGCTCCCTGGCGAAGCGCGTCCTGGACCAGGCCCTCCGGAGTAGCAGCGAGGGGTGGTGAAACTGCATTCGGATCACGTAGAGCTTGCGAGGTCACCCAGTTCTGACAATAGGCGCAATGAAGATCGCAACCCAACATGCCGAAGCTGTAGGCCAGCGCGCCAGGATAGGCATGGAAGAAGGGCTTCTTCTCGATCGGATCGCATTGCACGCCGCCGACGTAGCCCCAAGGGACGTAGAGGGTTCCGCCACGGTTGTAACGGACCTTACATACACCGGGCTGCCCGTCGGGGATGGGGCAACAATGTCCGCATGCGAAGCAACGAACACGGTTGCGGTCCAGCTTCTCGTAGAGCTCACCTTCGCGCGCCTGCTGATCGACGATTTCACGAAGAGTGGGCATGGCCTTCTAGGATTATCTTACGCCCGGCTTTTAGCGGGATTTTGATAATTCAATCGAAATCGCAGATGGAAACCGCAGCGGCTAAAGCCGCCCTCACGGCTGGAATCGTACGGCGCGTCTGAAGGCCGCCCTTCAGACATTTTCGGGGACTTCGGGCGCATCCGTCTAACGCACGCTGGAGCAAACTCCTAAACAGACATTTGCCTGATCCACCTCGCGGGCCAATATTAGTAAGCAGACTCGCTGTGATTGAGCGGGGGATGCTGTCTCAGGAAACTATTCGCTTCCTGCTGAATGGCGACTGCCTGTCCGCGCGTCAGCTGGGACGTCATAAATGCCACGCGAACCTTGCTGGCTTCTTTTCCGCTGGCGCGAGCCAGGATCGACCAGAAGTATGCTCGCGTCACATCCTTCGGAACACCGCGGCCCACCCAGTAGTACGTACCGAGGGCATCCTGCGCTCCGACATGGCCCTGCTCCGCGGCTCTTGTAAACCAACGCACAGCCATCGAGTAATCCTGGGGAACGTCTTGTCCTGTGGCATAGCGCGTGGCGAGCGCGACCTGCTCATATGGATCCCCGAGTTCGGCACGTTTTCGGACCTCGTCGAGGTTCAATGGCGGCGATGCGGGCACAGAAATGATCGGCTTGATCTCTGGGGCAGCCTCGGCTTGCGCGGGCAGTGCTGCTTCAATGCGCTTTGGATGACGGAACTTGTCGACGACGGTGGGGACCAGCAAGTACGTCAGCACAGCCGCAATCGAAATCGCCGCAATCACCAGCAGGATCAAATGGTGCACGGGGAAGCTGAGGGTGGATTTGCGCTCCGGCGGCTCAATTGACGAACGGAACGGAAAACTCTGGCTGGTTCCGAATGATGGAACGAATGAGGGGGCCTCAGCATGTCCGTTGTTCTGCGGTGCAGCCGCCTTCCTCTGAACTCCGCGCAAGCGCGCTGAGCGATTCACGGCTGCGAGAATAGTGTCGGCCAGCCGCTGCAGGATGGTTCCGTGGCGCTCGTTGAAGGCATGGGGGCGAGAGGAGAAAACTTCAAGAAGACCGACCACACTCTCTCCAAGGCGAATCGGCACAGCGATGATCGAACGAATTCCTAGGGCACGGCAGCCTTCCTTGTCTACCCTTGAGTCTGTCTCGGCGTCGTCACAGCGCTGCAAATAGCCGGAACGTGCGCAGTAACCAGAGAAACCCGACCCGATCTCCAGTTTTGCCCCGACGGGCGGAGCATCGCCAGCACTCGCGCGGCACAGCATGTCGCGGCCATCGGCAAGCGCGATGGCTGAGCCTTCCGCCATCGTAAAGGTCCGCGAACGCTCCGCGATCAACTGCAAAGCAGAATCCAGATTGGCGCCTTGCGCCTCAACTTCGCGCTGAACGGCAGCCAGCGCAGTCAGAGTCGCTGTGTAGTCGGCGCGCAGTTCCGTTGGGTTAGGCGTAACTTCTCTAGACTTTGAGACTTTGCGCTGCTGAACGGGCCCGTCCCGATAGGGCAGCTCTGCTTCCCCATGACGCGCAACCCAGTTCGCCGCACCCACCATGGCGTTCAGGAATAGCCACTCCTTGAGCTTACGGCGCGAAGGTTCAGGCAGATCGGGGAAACGAACTCCGATCTTCCCGGTGCGGTCGGCCCAAACCACGTGTCCGGTAGTCTGCAAGTACGTATTTGTCTCTGAAAGATCGATGCAAAGGTTCAGGACTCGGCGGATACCCCAGGAAGACGACGTTTGAATGGCGGCACCGCTCTCGCTGATGTCGAGAATCTCACTCAGGTCCAGCACCATGTCGTCAGAACCGCCGTTGAGGCTGGCGTAGGCAGGGGTGTGAACTTTCTGACGAACGGCGCGCCGCAGACTGCGACTTACAGGCTTTGAAACGCGGTTGGGCACGGCGCTATGGGTCCCGAGGGGCTCCATGGGGGTCTTGGACCCTTAATATTACCCGGATCTCCCCAGAAAGAAAGTTATTCTGATGCACCCGGTAGGACACGCCGCCAAAAAGGAGTAGGACACTCCCAGACAGGGAATCGGGACGAGCCTCAGGCCGGCCATTTTCGCTGCATAGGACGCATGCACGACAGGCGTGTCATGGCAGCAACCATCACACTGGAGAGCAATTGCATAGTGGCCACGTCGCGATGATCGAAGGCGTAAGGGGCTCCGGATAGAACTTCGAACACGCCTAGGTTCTGCCGGTAGTGGCGCAGGGGGGCGACTAGGATGGAGCGCGCACCCAAGCGGCGGCAACTGGCAAGATCCACGCGCGGGTTGGATTCAGCGTCATGACAAAGAAGAATTTCGCCGGTGCGGACACATTCCGCCGAAAGGCCCGAGTCGGTTTGCAGCCGCACGCCGAGGTCGGGGGCAGTGCGTCCACTGCGGGCGCGGCAGACGATTTCATTTCCGCTGTGCAGGGCGATCGCCGCACCGGTGGCCCCTGTTAGGGCCTGCGCTCGTTCTGCGATGATGTTGATGCCGGGCTCAAGTTCCAGTTCCGCGGGGTGGATCTGCATTTCCCCCGGAAAGGCTTCGGGGCTCATGCTCAGACGCTGAAAGCCCGGCAGTGCGCAGGTGATGACGGCCAGGGTGTAACGCGACAGAGGCCGCTGGCTTCTTTTCAGCATACGCGGGTGACTCAGGCACAGTACGAAGCAGATCGCGAACCAGACGATCCAGTTCTGCGTCGACTATGAGGTGAGCCGTTTCCTTGCCGCGCAGAGATCCGCCCAGGACCCGGGAAAGGCTGAGCATTGCCTTGCTTCCGCACGCCAGGCAGTAAGGTGTGTTGTTCTCGCTGATCATCTCGCATTCCGCGCAGAACACCGCCATCTGCAGCGACAGGAAGTGCGCTTTTTGCGCTGTGGCCCAGCCCAAGTACATTTTTCGACTTTCCTCCAGCTACGGCGTTTGGAGAAAGTAAATGTACCCAGGAAATGACAAAAGTGTTGGCGTTGGTTCAGGGCTGTGGAAATTCAAAAAATCGAATCAGATTTCATGGCCACGTCAGCGATACGGTGTCGCAGCGTGCAAAACGAGCCCCGGGGAACTTCGGGAGATATCCCCTAAACCCGCTGACACTGGCCAAAGTGGGGTATATACTTTTAGCTTCTCGCGTGGGCGGCTGACAGGGGGATCGGCCGGCCCCTGGTTTCCCCCTCTTTGCGAGAATTTCGAGTTCCCTTGTCATTGCGGGCAACCATGGGAGAGCACGGCCGACCATTGCGTGACGAAGATGCGCCGACGCAACACGAAGGAGGAGCGGCAGTCCGCACGCCTTCGGGCGCGGGCAGTTCGCCTTCCGACCTACCGCCTCCCTCGGACGCTCCAACCGTAGTTCTTCCTTCTGGTGTTTCCGGGTCGGACGCTCCCACTCTGGTGCCTCTCTCGCAGGTTCCCCCTTCCGATGCCCCCACTCTTCTGGAAGGAGTAACTCCGCCCCCGCGCCGCGCTCCGCGCACGCAAAGCTTCCAGGTGCCACAACCGGTGCTTGACGCGGGCACAGTCCTCGCCGGGCGCTACGAGATCCTGGAAACGCTTAGGCGAGGGCGGTATGGGCGCCGTCTATAAGGCGAAGGATCTCGAACTGGACCGCATGGTCGCTCTCAAGGTCATACGACCGGAGTTGGCCAAGAATCCCGCCATCATCGACCGGTTCAAGCAGGAATTGCTGCTGTCGCAGCGGGTGACGCATCGCAACGTAATCCGGATCTACGACCTCGGGGAAGGCGATGGTGTGAAGTTCATCACCATGGAGTTCATCGAGGGCCACGATCTACGCAGCCTGATTCACGAGCGGAAGAAAGTTACGCCCGAAGAAGCCGTCGAGGTGATGGAGCAGGTGTGCCTGGCTCTGGACGCGGCACACAGCGTCAATGTGATCCATCGCGACCTGAAGCCGCAAAACATTATGCGGGACAAGACGGGGCGCATTCTGGTGATGGACTTCGGGTTGGCGCGCACGGTTGAAGGCGAAGGGCATGACGCAGACCGGGGCCCTGGTGGGGACGATGGAGTACATGTCTCCCGAGCAGGCCCTGGCCAAGGAACTCGATCAGCGGTCGGACATCTTCAGCGCCGGATTGATTTTCTATGAATTGCTTTCGGGACAGATGCCCTATCGAGCCGACAGCGCGCTGGCGAGCCTGATTCGGCGTACACAGGAGCGCGCGCGGCCTATTTCTGAGCACGACAACACCATCCCGCAGCCCTTGAGCAATATCGTCAGCAAGTGCCTGGAACGTGAACCAGCAGCCCGTTACCAGACTGCCAAAGAATTGCTCGCGGATCTGGAGGCTTGGCAGGGCAAACGCGCGGCCGGGGCCATCGCATTTCAAAGCGTGAAGCCCTGGGGACAGACCGTCCCGTGGCAATGGATCACAGCGGTAGTCGTGGCGATTGTGCTGGCGGTTGCGGGCTATCACTGGCGCGATAAGTTGTGGAATCCGGAGAAACCGAGGATCGCAAACGCCAATCCGGAAGTGGCGCTGGCTATTTTGCCTTTCCGCAATGCGTCGCAGGATCCGGCACTTGAGTGGCTTGGCCCCAGTCTGGCCGACATGTTGAGCACCGACGTGGGCCAGTCGGCCCACTTGCGAACGGTGTCTCCCGATCGCTTGCACCAGATCCTGCACGACCTCCGAATTGGCAGTGACACATCGGTAGATCCCACGGTGCTTCGCCGGGTAGGAGAGTCGAGCAGCGCAGACACGGTGATCTGGGGACAGTACGCCAAGTTTGGAGATCAGATCCGGATCGATGCGAACGTACAGAACCTGAAGACGGGACGGACGACTCTTCTGAAAGCGGAGGCGACTGAGAAGGGGTTGCCCGCGGCAGTCGACACACTGGCCGACTCCATCCGTAAGAGCCTGGCGCTATCGTCCGACTTCATCAAAGAATTGCAGGCACAATCCTTCAAACCGTCGACCAGTTCAGTCGACGCGCTGCGAAACTTCAACCAGGGCGTCCAGTTGATGCGGCAGGGTAAGAACCTTGAGGCGATCAAACTCCTGCAGGCGGCGACTGATGGCGACCCCAAGTTTGCCCTCGCCTACTCCAAGCTCAGCGAAGCGCAATCGGCCTCGGGATATGACAACGATGCAGACCAATCGTCGCGCAAGGCGGTTGAGCTTAGTGGGGGCCTTCCGGATCCGGAACGCTACCGTATCGTGGCAAGTAGCGCGCGTCTGAGCAACGACACCAAGAAGGCTATCGAGAGCTACGAAACATTGGCGAAGGCGTCCCCGGACGATACTGACGTGCAGTTTGCACTCGCGCAACTGTATGAGGACAGCGGCGACTTCAGTAAGGCTCGTGATCATCTTGCAGTGGTGCTGAAGCAGGATCCAAAGTTCATCGATGCCCTGAAAGCGGGTGGACGGATCGAAAACAAGAGCGGGAATCTGCAGGGCGGACTGGAATATTTCAACAAGGCTTTAAGTCTTGCTGACCAGGTGGACAACCCGGAGCAAAAGGCCTCGAGTCTCCAGGGTATTGGTATTACATATGGACTGCTGAACAAGCCCGAAGATGCTCTAAGCAAATACCAGGAATCTTTGGCGATCCGTCGTCAGATCGGCGATCAGTCCGGGATTGCGGCGAGTCTGTACCAGAGTGGCCAGGTTCAGGCTCAACTGGGCAAGCCCGAGGCTGCGAAGAAGAGCTTTCAGGAATCGCTGCAGATTGATCAGAAGATCGGAGACAAGGTCGGTGTAGGCAGGACCCTGATCGACCTCGGAAATTTGTATGACGATGGCGGGGACCACGACACAGCCCTCGCCCACTACAAACAGTCTCTGCAGATTCAGCGCGAGGTTAACGACGAATACTTGCAGGGAATGTGTTTAAACAACATTGGCAGCATCTACCTTGAGAAAGGGCAATACGAGGACGCCCAAACTTACTTCCAGCAGGCTCTGCAGTTACGGGAGAAGACCAACAACTCAAGCGAGATCGTGGAAAGTGTGCACAACCTGGCGGAAGCCCAGGCGAAGTTGGGCCAGTACGAGCAGGCTGTGAAGCAATATTTGCGCGCCCTGGAACTGCGCCGCAGTGCCAACGATACGCGGGGAGCGGCACAGGAATCCTACAGCTTGGGAGCAATTTTCGGTCTGCAAGGGCGCTATGGGGCTGCCTTGAGTTCCAAGCAAGAAGCACTTAAGACTTTTCGCGACCTCAAGGATCGAACGTTTTGGGCGGCGGAAATCCTGAGCGGATACGGAGAAGCATTGATCCTGGCGGGGCGGGGTGAGGAAGCCAAGGCTCCGCTGGATGAGGCATTGAGCGTCTCTCGCGATATCAAGAATGACGCGATGACGGCGCAGGCGTTGAACTTTCAAGGTGACGCATTGTTTTATGCGGGCGACCGGAAAGGCGCTAAGCCATTTTATGAAAAGGCATTGCGCGCTGCGGAAAAATCCAAGGATCGCGAGCGGATTTTGATTTCGAAGATCAACCTTGCGAAGACGGCGGTAGATGAGCAACACGCACAAAGTGTTCTGGGTGGCTTGCGGCCGCTAATGAAACAGGCTGAGGACCAGGGACTCAAGTACAGCGCAGTGGAGTGTTCACTGATTCTCGCGGAAGCTCTGTTGCAGGCGCACAATTTTGCGCAGGCGCGGCAGGAACTGGAAAACGCGCTGGGGCAATCGGAAAGGTTAGGGTTACAACCCCTGACTGTGCGAGCCCACTATCTGCTTGCGACAGTTCTGCGCGGCACCGGAAACTCGGCCCAAGCGGAGAGTCACTATCGCGACGTCGTCAGACTGCTGGACACCATGCAAAAGGAATCGGGTGCGGAGAAGTTGTTACTGCGGTCCGACCTTGCAGCGATTTATAAGGATTCCACTCGCTATTCCCAGAGCAAGAGCTGAGAATTCCACCTCGCGGACCCGCCTCTGATTGCGGATGAGCTACGACGTAGCCTTCCTGTAAAACTACCCTCGTCTCCGGATCAAGCGGCAGCAGAATCTGCGTCACCCGAGTCTCCGGAAACCTCTACCGGCCATTTCAAAAATAAGGGCGCAGATTGCTCTGCGCCCTTCGTGACCTTGCGGACTAACTGTACGTTGAGACTATCTCTTGCTCACCGGCGTTACAGCCGTGGACGAGTTGCTGTTCGGTTTAGGATCTGGGTTAACCGCCGAAACCGTCGCTGTATTGTGCAGACTCACGCAGCTGTACGCTGTGCAAGCCGACGGGTTCACGGAAACCACCACCTGCGCAGCAGCAGCCGTGACGCTCTGCCAAGTCGTTGGCGCCAGCACCCCAACCGGGCATGTCACCACTTGACCATTTGCCGAACAAGCTACCGGGACGGGTTTTGTGCAGGTCAGACCATGCAACAAGAAAGTGCAGGTCGTCTGCGCAACCGTTCCGCTCACAAAACTTGTGTTCGGATCAAGTTGGTCAGTAACAATCACGCGGTTCGCGGTTGCGGGACCAAGATTAGTCACGCCAATTCCATACGTGAGGTTGCTTCCCACCTTGGCCTTGGAGAGGGGGACGTCGAGCACGACAAGATCGGCCTTGCCATAGGTCACGTTCTGAACCGCCACGAAGCAGCTGTAGCGCGGGCCGCCCGACCCCTTAACGACAGGGTCGTGCCGATTGACTTGATATTCGGTGAAAATGTTGGTCGTAAAGTTGCCCGGTGTGTTTGGCGGCGGACAGGATAGACCCGGGGCATCCAGCAGACCGGGGCTGTTATTGGAGGTTGTGGTGCCGGGATTGTCCCAGTTCAGTTCGAGCTGATAGGTGCCGGTGTTGCAATCCGGTCCCAAACAGGTGACCTGGAATTCGGAGCATTTCCCGTTATTGCCTGCATAGGGAATGCACTGCGCGCCCGGGAAGTTCGGGCCAGGGTTGAAGTCGTTTGGATCGATGGGAATCGCCGTCACGGTCAGCGTGTCGGGACTATTGTTTGTGGCAGTGTCAGGCGTGATTTTGTAGTTGTATTCGCCAAACACAAACGGGGTGGTCACGCCGGGACTGATGTTTTGCGTAATGGTTGTACTGGTGTGGGGCGTGAAGCTCCAGCTCAGAATGTCGTTGTTCTCGATTACGTCACCAGTCGCGCCTGTGAATCCAACCCAAGCCGCACCGTTGTCCAGACTCAGTAGCGTCGACAGGTCGACAGCGACACCGTTCGGAAACAGATCCGTGCCATCAAGCATGACCCTAAGAGTACCCAGGCATTCCACACAGTCTTGCGGCGGCTGGTAGTCGATGGTCGCGGTGTGAACATTTTCATCCCACAGAGTGGTCGACAGGTCCGAGTTCAAAGCGAGGGTGCAAGTGCCCGGGAAATCACCGAAGGCGTGAAACTCACTGTTCTCGCCGGTACCGCAACTCTGCACCGCAACGTGGTTGTTGTTCGGGTCCCACGGATTCTGGAAAGTGTCGAACTCCACCGCTAAACTGTTCGGTATGCCAGCAGTGAACTGGTTCTCGGACGTCGGGAATGCAAGCCCAGCCGAGTATCCCAACGAACCACCGGCACCGGCCAGAGCCGCACTACCACTGAACGGAGGATTCTCGCTGGGTGGTGCGTTCTGGATCACAAATGCGATCCCATCGGCAGGAAAATTTTGGTTTTCGATGGAGGAGTTCGTTATTTGAAATGTGAAAACCGAAGTAAATCCCCCTGCGATCGGCTGCTTGAAGTTGAACCACGCTCCACCGACGCGCTGGGTCAGGGCGGGCGTTAACCGCAAGACACCGGGGCTGGATTCAGGGAAGGAGGCGTCTCCCGGGAGGGTCAGATTGGTTGGCGAATTGAAGTCGGTGTAACCCGGACTCTGCGCCCAAAGCGGAACGCTGCACACCGTCAGCAGAAAGAGCGTGAATGCCACCCCGGCAAACAGTCGAGCCATCCCGCTGGCACCCTTATCGTTGCTATTTCCAGAAACAGCAAAAAAGCCACAGAAGTCCATATGCTCTCCTCCTGATCGAGAGACTCGAGAAAATAATTGGAATAGCCCGGGGCGACTACGTTAACGGCAAGTTAGCGCGCTTTCGTAACGGAACTCTTGTGAAAGGGGGAGTTACACAAGACCCGACTGGTGCTTCTTCAGTATCCGCACCATTGCGCGCATTCTCGAACTGCTGATCGTTCCAGTGAACAAGCCGTGCTGTCCGGCACGCCCAAAACGCCTGCTACGAGCCACTTTTGGACGGTTCTTCTGCGGTCAGACCGCGTACGAATTGTGCGCCCGCAGGTGTTGAAAGTCAAGGCGGGAAGCCAATTCATGCCCCAACAAGGTACGGATCAGTTGGGTTGATCCTTGGCGAGCGCGGCAAAGTCGTATAATCCCGGTCAATCCTGACAACAGCGGCATGAAAATTTTTGCACGTCAGGATTCTTGGGAGGCTCGAACGATGGATGAGCAAACAGGCTTTTCGGTCAATCGTCGTCAATTTCTCGGCACTGCAGGAGGAGCGGTGGCAGCAGCTGTAACAACAGCGAGTTTGGTGGGCGAAGGCGCCGCACAACCTCTCTCTGGAGCGGGCCCTGCGGCCGATACACCCAAGGCTCGCAAGAAGATTCCTATTGGTGTGTTTGACCCTGTCTACGAAAAGCTTTCGCTCGACGAGATGCTGGACAAGGTCTCCGCGCTTGGATTGGAGGCAATGGAGATTGGCACCGGCGGATATCCAGGAACGAATCATTGTCCAGTCGCAGACTTGTTGGCAGATTCGGGCAAGGTTAAGGCCTGGAAGAAAAAGTTCGAGGATCGCAATATCCGGGTAGCGACGTTCAGTTGCCACGGGAACCCCATTCATCCCGATCCAAAGCATGCCGCCACAGATGCCGAGTCATTTCGACGCACAGTGCTGCTGGCGGAAAAGATGGATGTGCCGGTGATTGTTGGATTCTCGGGCTGTCCGGGAGGGTCGCCCAACGACACGCAACCAAACTGGATCACCTACCGGTGGCCTCCTGAATACAAGGAAATGCTGGAATGGCAGTGGAAGGAGAAGGTCATCCCCTACTGGAAGGAGGCGGCGAAGTTCGCACGCGAACATGGCATAAAGCGGTTGGGATTCGAAATGCACCCGAATTTCGTTGTCTACAACCCGAAGACTCTATTCAAGCTTCGGGACGCAGTCGGGGAGGAGATTGGCGCGAATTGCGATTTGAGTCACTTGTTCTGGCAGGGTTGCGATCCGGTTGAGGTCATCCACCTTCTCGCCAAGAACGGAGCGCTGTTCCACGCGCACATGAAGGACACGGTATTTTACCCGGAGAATGTGAACCGATTTGGCGTACTCAATTTTGCGTTTACGACCGACGAACTGGCGGATGCGTCAGAAACTTTTCGTGCCGTAGGTTATGGACATAGCGCGAGCCTGTGGAAATCCGTCTTGCAGGCCTACATGGACGTAGGCTATGAAGGCATCCTCAGCATCGAAAATGAGGATCCGATCCTGTCGGGCGAGGTCGGCGTGGAGCGGGCGGCTTACGTCCTCAAGAACGTACGTAACGAATTGCTCGGGTAAGCGGGAGTTCGTAATGGAGAGACGTGAAGCGCTTCGGCTGCTGGGGATGGCGGCAGCACTTCCGCTGATTCCCCGAGAGTCGTATGCGATTTTGCGCTCCGCTCGGTCGGAAGTGGACTCGGGCAGCGGCGCTCTCCGTACCCTTAGCGCTAAGCAGAATGCGACGGTCACGCGGATGGCCGAGTTGATTCTTCCCGAGACCGACACGCCCGGCGCGAGGGCTGCTCGCGTAAATGAATTCATCGATTTGATTTTGACCGAGTGGTACAACCCTGAGGAGCGGGCGCGCTTCCTGGACGGACTAGCAAATGTAGACGCCGTCAGCCAGAAATATTTCGGAAGAGATTTCACTGAGTGCGAAGAGGCCGAGCAGGTCAAGATGCTCACCGAATTTGACCAGGCGATGGCAGCCGAAGCCGAGACTTTGAAGTCCCGGCCCAGAGCGGCCCGCATGGAACCTCCCCAACCGACCCACAACTTCTTCCACATGTTCAAACAGCTGACCCTGACGGGGTACTTCACTTCCGAGGTGGGTGCCAAGCAAGCCCTGCACTTCCAGATGGTTCCCGGGCACTACGACGGCTGCATCCCATTAGCGCCAACCACGCGGAGCAAGTAACGGTGCCGGACACCCTGTACGACGCGATTGTCATCGGTTCCGGAATAACTGGAGGCTGGGCGGCAAAGGAACTCACGGAAAAGGGACTGCGCACGTTGGTGCTGGAGGCGGGTCGTCCGATTTCGCCCGATGACGACTATGTCGATCACGTGCCGGTCTGGGAGATGCCCTTCCGCGGTCTCCGCGATCGCGAGAAACAACTGGAAGACCAGCCCATCCAGAGCACCTGCTACGCGTGCGACGAGTGGTCTGCAAAATTCTTCGTCAGCGATAAGGAGCACCCTTATACCACCGATCCAAACAAGCCATTTCGCTGGATTCGTGGCCGACAGGTGGGCGGACGCTCCATCGTGTGGGGGCGGCAGTCATACCGCTGGAGCGATCTGGATTTTGACGCGAACGATCGTGAAGGAATCGCGGTTGACTGGCCGATCCGCTATAAAGACATTGCACCCTGGTACGACTACGTCGAAGACTTCGTAGGGATCACCGGTCAGGCGGAAGGCCTGCCTCAACTTCCCGACAGCAAGTTCCTGCCGCCGATGCACATGAATTGCGCGGAACTCACGGTGAAGGATGCGCTGCAGAAGCACTTTGGCCGCGAGCGCGTGATGACCATCGGCCGTGCCGCGATTCTGACCCAGGCGCATCGCGGGCGGGCCGCGTGTCATTACTGTGGTCCGTGTGAACGGGGATGCATCACGCGATCCTATTTCAGCAGCGTGAATGCCACACTTCCGGCCGCGGAAAATACGGGCCGGATGACGCTACGGCCTTACAGCATCGTACATAGCCTGATTTTGGATTCCTCCACGCGACGGGTCAGTGGCATTCGCGTGATCGACGCGCAGACAAGAACCGCATTGGAATTTCAAAGCAAGATCGTGTTCTTGTGCGCCTCATCGCTCGAATCTGCTCGACTGCTGCTGAATTCCGCCACTCCAGAGTTTCCAAACGGACTAGCCAACTCCAGCGGCGAAGTGGGCCACAACGTAATGGACCACATCAAAGGAGGCGGTGCCAGTGGCCTCATTCCGGGAGGCGAAGGCCACACGGTTAGCGGACGAAGACCGAACGGAATTTATGTGCCGCGATTCCGCAACGTGAAACAGAAGCACTCGGGCTTTGTGCGTGGATACGGCTTTCAGGGTGGCGGATGGCAGACAGATTGGGTGCGAGGCATCACACAAGCGGGATTCGGAGCGGACTTCAAAAAAGCGATTACTCAGCCGGGACCCTGGCATTTCAGGTTTTATGGGTACGGGGAGTGTTTGCCCAACCACAAGAACTATGTGGAACTCGACAAAGAAAAAGTCGATGCGTGGGGAATTCCGACTCTCAAGATTCATTCGGAATGGGGAGAGAATGAACTCGCCCTTCGCAAGGACATGGCCGTAAGTGCCGCCGAAATGCTCGAGGCTGCGGGCGCGCAGGATATCCGGCCGTTTAACGACGATGATCCGCCGGGTTTCAGCATTCACGAGATGGGAACGGCGCGGATGGGACGAGACCCGAAGACATCCGTGCTCAACGGTTACAACCAGGCCCATGATGTGAAGAATCTGTTTATCACCGATGGCAGCGCTATGGCGTCGTCCTCGTGCGTTAATCCTTCCTTGACGTATATGGCTCTCACGGCTCGAGCCTGCGACTACGCAGTGCAACAAATGAAGCGTGGGGATTTGTGAGCTTTACGAACTTGGGATCGTCCGCTTTTCCAGGCTGCTCTGCTGAGCCAACTCGATGAGACGAATCACCTCCCTGGCCTGCTCGGGCTTCACAGCAAGCTCTTCCTGACCGGCAATCGCTCGATAGACGTTGTTGTAATACTCCGGATAACGCCCGGCCAGAGTCGGGTATTTCGCGCGAGTCAATGCGCCATTGCACCGCGTATCCGTCCCCCAATGCTCGTCCGGTTCTGTCCCCCAGTCTGGTTGGGATGGCGAACCTCCCTTCTTAAGCGCGTCTTCCTGGGGATCGAGGCCGTACTTGAGATAGCTTCCCTGGGTTCCATACAGAACGAAGCGAGGACTCGGTTCGCACACGAGCATGCCAGCCTTGAGCGTTACCTTGAGGGCAGGATAGTCAAGATGGATCTCGCAGCTATCAGGAGCGGCGGCCCCATCGCGTTGTCTCAGCACTTCGGCGTAGATCCCCGCGGGACGTCCGAAAAGAACGATTGCCTGGTCGATGAGGTGGGAACCCAGATCGTAGAGCAGCCCCGAACCAGGAAGCTCCTGCTCCCGCCATGCCTCCGTCTTAACGACAGGCCGGAAGCGGTCGAAGCGGCTCTCGTATTCCACGACGCGTCCCAGGAGCTTTTGATCCAGAATCTGTTTTACGGTGAGAAAGTCGCCATCCCATCGACGATTCTGAAAAACGCTCAACACCCGCCCAACTTTCCGCGATAGCGCGATGAGCTGATCGGCATCTGAGGATGTGATGGTGAACGGCTTGTCCACTACGACGTGCTTCCCGGCTTGCAGGGCACGGGCTGCAATCTCGTAATGCGATGTATTCGGTGTCGCGACTACCACCAGAGCGACGGAATCTTCCCCCAATAGTGCGTCTACGTCATGCAGTTGTTTCGCTTCGGGGTAGGTCGAGGTGGACAGGCTGCCGCGGCGTTGCACAATGTGCGTTAGCCGCAGGTTCGGGTTGGCATGAATTAAAGGCGCGTGGAACACCTGCCCGGCCAACCCGAAGCCGACGAGACCGACGTTGATGGAAGTCACGCGCTTATTCTAAGGGCACAGCGTGTTGTTGAAAAAGCACACGCACCTCCCCCGCTTGGGCACGTTATAATCGCGGCCTTCGGAAAAATCTCGATCTACGAGGTTCTTGATGTCGCAAGTTCACCGATCATCCACCGTCTACGATGTCTGCATTGTTGGCTCAGGCGCAGCAGGAGGAACTGCGGCCAAAATTCTCACGGAAGGTGGATTGAATGTTGCGCTGTTGGAAGCGGGGCCCCCTCTGAATCCCGCGGACGACTTTAAGGAACATGTCTGGCCCTACGATTTGCCGCATCGTGGCGCGGGTGTGGGCGGCAACGCACTCAAGCCGGGGAATGGACTCGAAAACGAGTTCATTGCTCCGACAGGAGCCTGGACGATCGAAGGTGAACCCTACACCTCCTCGCCTGGATCCAATTTTCGCTGGTACCGATCCCGCATCGTGGGCGGACGCACGAACCACTGGGGGCGTATCGCCTTGCGCTTCGCTCCGGTCGACTTTCACGTCAAGACGCACGATGGAATGGGCGACGACTGGCCGATCAGCTACGACGATCTCGCGCCCTACTACGACAAGGTCGAATCCTACATCGGAGTATTCGGAACCAAAGAGAATATTCCCAGCGCGCCCGACGGGATCTTCCAGCCCCCACCGAAACCGCGCTGCAACGAAACTATCGTAAAGAAGGCTTGCGACAAGCTTGGGATTCTTTGCATTCCGTCGCGCCTGGCGATTCTAACCAAGCCCTTAAACGAGCGACCCGCGTGCCACTATTGTGGACAATGCGGTCGGGGATGTGTATTGGGCTCGAATTTCAGTTCCAGCCAGGTCATGATTCCGCCCGCGCAGAAAACGGGGCGCCTCACGCTGATTACGAATGCTATGGCCCGCGAGATTGTCGTCGGCAACGATGGAAAGGCTGAAGCCGTTTCTTACATCGACAAGAAGACTCGCTCGGAAAAGCGCATACGCGCGAAGGCGGTCATGGTTTCGGCCAGCGCTTGCGAGTCGGCGCGGCTGCTCCTGAATTCGAAGTCGACGCTGTTTCCCGACGGTTTGGCAAATTCATCGGGAGTCGTTGGGCGAAATCTTATGGACTCGGTCGGCAGCGATGGGGTCGGATACTTTCCGCAGATGGAGAAGGTTCCACCCCACAACCATGACGGAGTCGGCGGGATGCACATGTACATTCCGTGGTGGAAGTTTGACCGTAAGAACGATTTCCCGCGTGGCTACCACGTGGAAATCTGGGGGGGGCGTTCCATGCCGGGCGTCGGCATGTTTCACGAGACTTGCGACGACGTGGAGGGTTACGGCGCAGGCCTGAAGCAAACCTGCCGGAAGCAATATGGTGCGCAGATCGGATTCGCCGGGCGCGGCGAAATGATTCCCAACCCCGACAGCTATTGCGATATCGATCCTGACATCGTGGACCAGTGGGGCATCCCGGTGCTGCGCTTTCACTTCAAGTGGCGCGATAGCGAAATCAAAATGGCGAAGGACATGCAGGAGACTTTCCGTTCGCTGGTCGAGACGGCGGGTGGAACCTATCTGACCAAGACCTGCCCCGACGGGAACAACCCCTGGGGAATCGCCGATGGAGGCGTAATCATTCACGAGGTCGGGACCGTGCGCATGGGAGCAGATGCCAAGACCTCCGCGCTGAATGGGTTCTGTCAGGCGCACGACGTCAAGAACCTGTTCGTCACCGACGGAGCCTCGCTGGTCACGAATCCGGATAAGAATCCGACTCTTTCTATTATGGCGCTCGCCTGGCGCGCGTCGGATTACCTGCTGGAAGAAGCGAAGAAGGGGAATCTATAGCCCGCTCCGGGCAGGAGGAAGTTCCAGGATGCCATCGAATCCGATAAGCCGTCGCGATGTACTGAGAACCCTTGCCATGGGCGCGGTGGGAGGCTCGGTGCTGCAGGTCATCCCCCTGCAGGCAGCTGAGCAAGTGCATCACATGGTGAAAAAGGAGAAAGCACAGGCGCCGGCTGGAAAATACCGGCCGAAGTTTTTCTCGGCTCATCAGTACGCGACTCTTAGCTCGCTTTGTGACGCCATCATTCCCGCGGATGAGCAATCGGGAGGAGCTGTCCAGGCAGGTGCGCCGGAGTTCATCGACCTTCTGACGAGCGAAAACAAAGACTACCAACTTAGTTTGGGCGGCGGGCTCATGTGGCTCGACGGCTGGTGCGTCGATCACTACGGCAATCCTTACCTGAGTTGCAATGGAGATCAGCGGAGAGAAACTCTGGATCTGATCGCGTACCGCAAGAATGTTGATAAAGATGCAAGCATCAGCCAGGGCGTGGAATTCTTTGCGTTCCTTCGCAGGCTGACCACCGACGGTTTTTACAGCAGCGAGATCGGCATCAAGGATCTCCAGTACATTGGAAATACATTCTTAAAGGAGTTTCCAGGTTGTCCCCCAGTACCCGAGATCTCCTAGGTCGGGACACGATATATTGCGGATTCTGACCTTCTCCTGTTGGAAGGTGCACGCGCATTGGCGTAGTATGTACGGTCATTGTTCGATGCCAACAGGAGCTTGGATGAAAAAGTCTTCCCCCTTCTTGCTCGTTATCCTTCTTGTCGCTTTCTCAAATGTCACGCTGTGGGCCCAGGAAAAGGTGGATCTGGAGATGATCACTCGGATCCGCTATGAGGGGTTCCGCAATTCCAAGGTGATGGAAATCGCCAGCGGATTGATGGACGGTATTGGCCCACGTCTGACCGGGTCGCCCAACATGAAGCGCGCCAATGAGTGGACGCGCGACCAGTTGACCTCCTTTGGATTGTCGAACGCGCATCTGGAATCGTGGGGACCGTTCGGACGGGGTTGGGCTAACGAATACATCAATGTCCGCATGACCTCACCCGACATAGCGCCCCTGATCGCGTACGCGAAAGCCTGGACGCCCGGCACAAATGGCGTGCTGAAGGGCAAGTGCATTCGCGTGAAAATCGAAAACAAGAAGGATTTCGACAAGTACAGGGGGAAACTGGCTGGCTTGATCGCAATCTTCGGACCGGATCCGGAGGTAAAAACGATTACGCAGCCCATGTTCGAAAGGCTGGGCGAAAAGGAACTCGCAGATATTGGGCAATACCAGGTCCCCAGTGAAAAACAGGCCTTCCGTTTTCGCCAGTACATCAAGCGGATGCAGTTCATCAAGGAATTGAACAAGTTCCTGACTGACGAGAAGGTCTTGGCTCTGGTCGACCATGGCTACGGATCGTTCGGCGGCGGAACTGTGTTCGTGCAGTCCGGCGGATCGTGGAAGACCGGCGAAACGGTTACCGTCCCGGGAATCACAGTCGCGCTGGAGCAGTGGGATCGGATTGCGCGGTTGCTCGAGCAGAAGAAGGACGTTGAGCTGGAAATGAACGTGACCAATACGTTCTCAGACGCCGATCCCATGCAATACAACACCGTCGCCGAGATACCCGGCACCGACAAGAAGGACGAACTGGTGATGGTCGGGGCTCACCTGGATTCGTGGCATTCTGGTACGGGCGCGACTGACAATGGGGCCGGGTCTGTCGTGATGATGGAAGCAATGCGCATCCTCAAGGTTTTGGATGTCAAACCACGACGCACGATTCGCATCGCACTGTGGAGTGGTGAGGAGCAGGGTTTGCTGGGATCGCAGAACTACGTCCAGCAGCACTTCGGCTCGCGCCCGCCGATAGATGAACCCGACTACAAGGGCATGCCGACTTTGCTGCGACGTGAGGCCGGACCGGTGACGAACAAGCCCGAGCAGGCCAAGGTGTCTGCTTATTTCAACGTGGACAACGGCAGCGGCAAGATTCGCGGGGTTTACCTGCAGGAGAACGAAGCTGAGGCTCCTCTCTTCGAAGCATGGATGCAGCCCTTTAAGGACTTGGGCATGACGACCCTTACCATGCGCAACACCGGAGGAACCGACCATCTCTCGTTCGACGCGGTGGGTATTCCGGGATTTCAGTTCATCCAGGACCCGCTGGACTATGAGACGCGAACCCACCATTCGAACATGGACGTCTACGACCGCTTGCAAACGGACGATCTAAGACAGGCTGCTGTCATCGTCGCCAGCTTCGTCTACCACGCAGCCATGCGGGACGCGATGTTGCCACGGAAACCGATCGAGAAGGCGCTTCCGAAAGAACCGGAAAAACCGGACGAGGAGTGACTCTGGTCCCTGAGAACAGCCCGGCCAAGGCCGGTGGTTACCCTTGGTTACTCAGATTGGCGACGTACGTGCGCAAATCGTAAAGCGCTGCGGGGAAACAGCTTACTTGGTACTGCACGATCGCCACGTGGGGCGCCGCGACCTGAAACCTTACCTTGCTTAGTACCGAAAGTCGTTGTACTATCGGGTTCTCCCCTGGATCATTGCGGGGTGCTGTGCACCTCTCAAGGTCTCCGACCTCCCGCAATGACGCGACTCCCCCTGGAAGGCGTTTATGACTCTGGGCTTTCGGTCTCTGTTGCTCTCTGCCAGCTTTTGCATATCCAGTGGGTTGGTTTTCGCTCAAGGAACTACGTGTGCGGCTGACAACGATCAGCCCGCGCCAGCCATCGCGTGCGTAACCGGTGCGGGCGTGCAGGTCCAAGCGGCCAGTCAGAATCAGGCGCAGGTTCCCGGGGTCGTTCCACTTACACCAGAGCAGATGCCGGCGAATCCGCCCGTAGTGACTTATGTGAACGGAAAGCTGGCGATCGTTGCGAAGAACTCGACGCTCAGTGATATTTTGCGGGTGGTTGGAGACAAGACCGGCGCGGTGATCGACGTTCCCGACGGAGCCGATGAACGGGTAGTAAGTCAGCTCGGGCCAGGGCCAGCGCGCGAGGTAATCGCGTCCCTTCTGAACGGCTCTCATTTCAACTACGTGATGATTGGTAACGAGACCGATGCTGATTCCGTCGCGCATGTGATCCTTACCGCCAAGAGCGATAGTAAGACCAGTCCAACCGGGGCGCCGGCTAGCGCAAACGCGCCTGCGGTTGCGGGTTTCCGTCCTTACGTGCAACCACGCACACCCTTGCAGCGGGCCGTGATGCAGCCATACCAGGAATTGCAGGAACAGCAGCGGGCTCAGGAAGTGAACACACCTTCCTTCCAGCCTGCTTCAGTCGCGAGTGAGGAGTCCCCTGCACCCTCCTCGGAACCCGAGCCCGCAGCAACGCAGCCTGGCACAGTCCCGACCGCCGCCGTACCAGCGAATATGACTCCCGCAGCAGCTAACTCGACTACCACTGCGGCCATCAGTGGCAATACAGAAACTGCCGGCGTGGAATCGGCTCTTCCGCCCAACGAAAGCGGAGTCCCCAGAACCGCAAACCCGTCCGGAGAGCGCGGTCCGCAACAAATGCTGCACGACCTTTACGAGACTCGGCGGCAAATGATGATTCAGCAGCGTCAACCCCCGCCGCAGCAGTAGTTCCGAAAGCTAGTCCGGTCCCGGTGCTTTCAGCTTTAATGAGACGTTTGGGTGGGATGAACTTCCGTGGTTTGTCGCCCGAATTGAAAGTGCAGGATCCATTCGCTTGCGACCGATTCCCCGTTGACCTGCGGCGGAGCAAATTTCCAGCGGCGCGAAGCATCCAGAGCCAACTTAGCAAAGTATCGGCTAGGTCCCGGCGAAAGCAGGGACGCGTCGGCAACTTTGCCTGACGAATCAACTGTAGCCTTCACCGACACTCTTACCTTGCCGGTAATCGTATCGCGAGCCTTGCTGGAAACCGGCGGCAACACCTGTTCAAGAACTGCGCCGCGCGTCGTCCCCGACACAGTATTTCGGACTGCTGGCGGCGTGGATGCCGCGGACGTTTTGTCCTCGACCGCGCCTCGTGGATCGCTCTGCTTGTATGCGTTAGTTTCCGAGCGCGGCGCAGCAGGTGACACCACAGGGCGCGAATCTGGATTCGTGGTGACGGCAGGCTGTTTGGCTGTCGTAGATGCTGTAGGAGGATTTTGCGAACCGTAGTTCACATACTTGGACCCGGCAAAGATCGAAACGACCACTACCCCGACCCCGGCAGCTGCAATGACATAGCGACCCAAAGATCTCTTTTTCGGCGGCGCCGGGGGCGGCAGCAGGCGCGCGGCGATGTCCGGGACTGTCCATCGGCGATGGGGATCGAGACGAAGACATTGGCGCACGATCTCAAGGAAGGGGGGAGGTAACGATTCTGGAAGGGCCAAATCTTCCTGGCGTATACCGTCACCCACGGAAGCTCGCTGGGTCAATACCTCAACCAGAGTGATACCAAGGGACCAGACGTCACCAGCGGGAGAGAGCCCGCTGGTCGTGACTTCGGGGGGATCGTAGACGGAGGGCTGACCTTGACCGAATCTCTTCTCGCCCGGCCGACAGATAGCGTCGCCGGAAACCTTGAGCTCCTCGTTCACGGCCATGATGTTCCCCGGTTTTAGACGACCGTGCGCCAGACCTTGGCCATGCAGGTAGGCCAACACCTCCAGCACGGAGCGAAGCATGTACTCCGTCTCGGGAGGTGTGAGCGCTCGCGTGGGTAAAATCTGAGAGAGACTTTCCTGGGCTAATTCCGTGACCACGTACAACATAGTGGACCGGCCGAGCTGACAGCGTCCGCTGTGCAAGACCGCCAGTAAATGCCGGTGCGACAATTTGGCAGCCCGCTCCCAGCGCGATAGCAGCAACTGCGAAGTGGTAGGACTCGCATCAACAAATTTCAGGGCGACTTTCTGGGCAGGCTGGCCGTATTCCGCAAGAAATACGGCGCTGTGGTCGGAACCGCCAAGAAACTGGAGGAGGCGAAAACGTCCGTCGACAACCTCGCCTTCCCACTGTTTCCAGGCATCGATCATCGAACTCCGTCCCACGGTGGCCATGAATCTGCTCGCAGCTCCGTTTTAATTTTCTGCGCGTCGCTTCTTGCAATCGGCAAGACTTAGCTTGCGGGGGGATGAAAAGCTTCGTCGCGCAGGAGCATGACAGCTCTAATCGAAGTCTAAACTCCTGCTGGTGCCGTCGCCATCCGGGACTTCACCGACGAACGTTACCCGAGGTTTAGCCCGCCTGTGCTTCCACGAATCCCTGGCCCCGGCCTTTGGGGGTCGCCAGGTCCGCAGCCTGACTCACAACTCGGTCCAGCGCGTCGGCGAGGGCTACCGGGAATTCGGATGCAAGCAAATTCACGTCGAGTTGTAGCGGGTGCTCCGAATACCGGCGGTGAACAATCAGGGAACCCCGCCGCCGATTCGACGTAGTAACCAGATCGAGAGTGAGGCTCCACGCGGCTGCAGCGCCGGGCAGAATGGGTGTGCCTGGACGGCTCCACCGGAAATCAAGTTCGCCATGCCCGGAGGCGAGTGTTGCCAAGTGTTCCAGCGAACGATGCTCAGTCAACAACAATCTCGCCTTGAGTTCGAACGCATCGAAGTCATTCGAGTTAAACGCGGCAACCAGGATCCGGCACAGCTGGTCATAGTCGGACGTCACCTTCAACTCTGCGGTCGCACGCCGGATCGCAAGGTTGTTGATCACAATCTGGCGCTGCTCGAGAGTGCGCTGGGCGACCCGTCGGATTTCTCCGAATTCCAGATAGCCTAGATGTTGCACGCCCAACCACACTCCCGTTCCGAGCACTGCCAGCACCAGCCCAAGTGAACTCCCAGTCGGCCACAGCAAGAACAGGCTCAGTAGTCCAAACAACGCCGAAACTGCATACAGGACGATGACCACCTGACGATGAGAGAGGCCCATCTGAAGCAGCTTGTGGTGGATGTGTTCGCGATCCGCAGTAAATACCGGCCGTCCACCAATAAGACGCCGCAACACCGAAAGCGACGTTTCAAGGATAGGCAACCCGAACGACACCACTGGAATTGCAACCGCGATCACCGTGGGGGCCTTTTGCGTGCCTTCCAGAGCCAGTGCGCTGAGCATGAATCCGATGAAAAGACTGCCGCTGTCGCCGAGGAAAATTGTCGCGGGATTGAAGTTGAACCGCAGGAAACCGAGAATGGCGCCCGTAAGAGCTACCGTCAGGAGCGCGACCAAGGAAGACTGCGTCAGCAGCGCCACCACAAAGACAACCAGTGTAGAGAAGAGGGCGGAGCCGGCCGCCAAACCGTCCAGACCGTCAATCAGGTTGAATGCGTTTGTGATTCCCAAAACCCAAATGATGGTGAGGCTCAATCCGATGAACCAAGGCAGGTGGTAAGAGCCAAACAACACCGGGATTTCGAGAATACGAAGACCGCCCAGCCACAACATCGCCCCAGCTGCTGCCTGCACCGCGAACTTGAAAGCGGGACTGACGCTTCGAATGTCGTCGTAGAGGCCAAGCAGGAAGATCAGGAACCCGGGAACCAGGATCGTGGTGAGGACGCGGGTCGATAAACCGAAATACAGGTCGGGACGCAGAGATGCAATCGCTACGGCCGCCCCCAGGCTCAATAGGAATGCCAGGAAAATCGCCACTCCACCCAGACGTGGCAGTGGAGCCCGATGCAAGTGCCGCTCGGACGACGGGGCTGAGACCCATCCGCGTGCGGTCGCTGCATTCCGAACATATAGAGTCAGGATGAACGACAAGAATAGCGAGAATCCGAAAATACCCAGGTAGAGGACTGTCAACTACGTCTCCCTCGGCTCAGAGCTTGACGTACCACCGCAGTACTTCGTCGCTGCCCGCCTTACAGGTCAGCAACCGTACCGAGTCGTTCACTATCCAGACAAACAAAATGGCGTAGAAAGTCCCCCGAACTATAGCAGGTTGGAAAAGCGCGTGGCAATTTGCTTTTAAAGGGTTGGGCTTTGTGCGAAGGCCGACCATGATACGCGCGGGCCCGAAATCTGTGAGTGCTATGTTAGACTTTGGTTCTCTTCAGAAACCCTGGAACCCAGTTCATGCAGCATTGCCTATCCCGATTGGCTCGTCTGGCAGGCGCCTTGGCTCTCTGCCTGGCCATTCTCTTTCTGTCGTCGGCGACGAGCGCTTGGGCGCAACAGCAGCCCCCCTCAGGCTTCTCCTCCATCCATCACCGAGCAGCAGGCCACTCCCGAGCAGGTCGCGACTCCGCAGACTCCCTCTCCGCCCGTCACGAATGACAAAGGCGAAGCATCTGACAAGTCGGGTGCGGGATCAACGCCGGTCAAGCTGGGGGCTGGGGACTTGGTGGAAGTCGGTGTCTACGGCGTGCCCGAACTGGCGACGAAAGGCCGTGTCAGCAACGATGGCGACTTGTATTTGCCTCTCGTCGATTACGTTCATGTGGGTGGGCTCAGCCTGGAAGAGGCACAAAAATTGCTCGAGAAGCGCCTCGATGACGGCGGCTTCGTAAAAAATCCGCACGTTACCATCTTCGTGAATGAGTATGCGTCCCAAGCCGTAACGGTGATGGGCGAAGTCGGTAAGCCTGGGGTGTATCCGATCCTCGGTGACCGTCGATTGTTCGATCTGATCTCGGCTGCCGGCGGACTCACCGACAAGGCGGGCCGGGCCCTGGCCATCACGCATCGGAATCAGCCGGACAAACCAGAATCCGTGCACCTGGCCAGAAACCTGATGGACTCTCCCGAAACCAACGTAGACGTCCATCCTGGAGATACGGTTGAGGTGCATCGCGCACCCATCATCTACGTCGTGGGGGACGTGGGGCGGCCTAGCGGTCTTCTGGTCGACAATGGCAGCCTGACAGTATTACAGGCGATCGCACTGGCAGGCGGAACGAATCGAACTGCAAAGCTGGGTGGAGCACGCATCCTGCGAAAGAGTGACGGCCCGAACGGGGTGACGGAGACTCCAGTTCCGCTGAAGAAAATGCTTCAGGCCAAGGCTGCTGACATTCCGCTACAAGCCAACGATATTCTCTTCGTCCCCGTGAGTGGCGCCAAAATAATCGCGGGGCGCACCATCGAAGCCGCCTTTGCACTGACGACTGCCGTCAGCATCTACGCCGTGCACCCCTGAGCCGTTTTTGAATCACGATTGGGTTGCCGCTCGACTCCCTGTTCCTTCCATCCCTGGCAAGCGGGTCAATACACGAATGTACTCCTGCGCCGTTTGCTCGCGAGAACACTGCTCAACGATGTACCGACGCGCATTGGCACCCAGAGCTTCACGAAGAGATGTGTCGGCCGCGAGACAGACGATAGCCTTAATGAGCTCTTCTGTGTTTTCAGGCTGAATTGCGATCCCGGCTCGGGCCTCATCCAGGATCTGGCGCGCTTGTCCCTGAACACCCAGGATGACGGGACGGGCGCACGACATAAACTCAAGCATCTTGGTCGGGATAACGGTCTTGAACAGCTCGGTCTTTTTGAACAAAACCAGACACACAGCAGAAGCAGCGATAAAGGCTGGGATCCGCTCTCGTGGTTGTTGATCCACAAAGGTGAGATTGCGCAGCCCGCGTTCGTTGGAGAGGGCTTTGATTCGCTCTTTGTCAGCACCTTCGCCGACAAGGAGGAATGCAACCTCGGGATGGCTCGATTGCAGTGACTCGGCTGCATCGATCACTGTGTCGAGGCCGTGCGCCATCCCCATCGTCCCTATGTAGCAGACCACGAACTTCCCTTCCAGCCCCAACTGCCGTTTCAAATCGGACTCGGCGCTACCCGGAGCGAACAGTTCGGTCTCTACGCCATTCTCCACAACGGATAGTTTGGAAGAGGGTACGTTCCAATGGCCGATCAGGAATTCCTTGAAGGCCGGAGTCACGACAACAATGTGTGTAGAGTGACGGTAGAGAAAACTGGCCACAGAAGCGAGCGACCGATGAAGAACAGAATTCGCGTCACCCATGCCAACTGCACTCAGTGATTCAGGCCACAGATCGCGCACCTCGAATACGAACGGCGAATCGGTCCAACGCGAGATCCACCACCCCGACAGACCCACGAGTAACTGCGGCGAAGTTGCGATGACCACGTCCGGGCGCGGAAGGGTGAGACCGCGCAATGCCGCAGACACACAAAATGAACTGTAGTTCAACATGCGTTCATACGCTTTTCGGTTGGGCAGGGGCCAAAGCCAGGTTCGCACAACGTCGATTCCGTCAACCTGCTCCCGGTAGATCAGCCGCCATAATCGCGGTCGCCACTCCGGGGTGAAGAGATGCGCGATTCAGTTCCACCTCAATTCCGGGCACCTCAAGCAGAGCCTTGATCTCCGAGGCAAAGGCCAGTTGGCGGCCGCGATATCAGTAGTAGAACGGCTTCACCCCGAAATGGTCGCGTGCCATGAACAGGACGGGACTCCCGGAACGCATGTCACAAATGGCGAAGGCAAATATGCCGTTCAAGCGTTTGACGCAGTCCGGTTCGTAAAGGTGGAGTACGACCTCGGTATCCGTATCGGAGAAGAAGCGGTATCCCTTCGCCTGCAACTCACGGCGCAGCTCTGCGAAATTGTAGACCTCGCCGTTGTATGTGATCAGGAGGGAGCGGTCTTGGTTGGCCATCGGCATGTGGCCACTGGGCGAGAGATCAAGAATTGCGAGGCGACGACTACCCAGACCGATGTAGGAACCGTCGGGGAAACGCTGCTCCAGAGGCCGAAGTCGTCGGGACCGCGGTGAGCCTGGACGTGCGTCATCCGACTCAGAGCTTCCCTGTTCCCACAATTCACTAAACCGCTAATTCCGCACACGGACAGTGGCCTCTAGGTCGTGAATCGATATTCTCCGAGTATAACGGCATTTAACTGCGGCTTCGCATGGCTTGTCCCGAGGGAACCAATCACGCACGCCCGGCGGATCTCTGCCACCACTTCCATGCGGTGGCCACGATGTCATGCAGGGAACGGGCAGTTTTCCACTGCAGGAGGTCTTGCGCGCGCGTTGGATCCGCCACGAGGGCCGGTGGGTCTCCCGACCGCCGTGGTGCCATGACGCGGTTCACCGTCTTCCCGGTCACACTTTCTACCTCTTGGATAATCTCAAGAACTGAATACCCGCGACCGGTTCCAAGATTGACGGCGAAGGAGTCTTGCCCGCTCGCCACACGGCTCAACGCCAGCACATGTGCGTCCGCTAGGTCATTCACGTGAATGTAGTCCCGAATGCAGGTTCCGTCGGGCGTCGGATAATCGGTTCCGAAGATCTGCAACGGCGGAGTGCCGTCTTGTGTGGCGGATAGTGCCAAGGGAATCAAGTGAGTTTCTGGATCGTGCAACTCACCAATTTCTCCGCTATCATCTGCACCGGCCGCGTTGAAGTAGCGCAGCGCCGCGTAGCGGAGGCCATAGGCCGGGCTATACGCTTCCAATGCATTTTCCAGGAAGAGCTTAGAAATCCCGTAGGGATTGATGGGCTGGCGGATGGTGTCTTCTGTGATCGGCACCTTCGCCGGAATGCCATAAACCGCACAGGTGGAAGAGAAGACGAATTTGTTCACACCGGCGTCCAGCGCGGTGTTCAGCAGATTCAGAGCTGCCTCGACGTTGTTCTGGAAATACTTTCGGGGATTGCGAACCGATTCTCCTACGTAGGCGTGCGCCGCGAAGTGCATGACGGCATCCACGCGATTCATGACAGGCCGAAGTTTGGCAGTGTCTGCGATGTCGCCTACCACCAATTCGAAACCAGTGGCAAGGCGTTCATAACCGGTGGAGAGATTGTCGTAGATGACGGTCTCATGCCCTTGCTTCCGAAGCACACGCGCCGTGTGGCTGCCGATATAACCGGCACCGCCGATTACCAGAACTTTCATAGTGATTGTTGGGTGATTCGGAGTGTGTCGGTCGCTCTGTCTGCAGCGAAGGAACACTCCCGCTCAAGCAGTATATGTTACAGGGAAAAATGTGCGGGCTCAGACGCCCTCAACTTTGCAAACAAGGTTCAGTTCGAGACCAATCCCCCGTTGAGATGTTACGACTTGGCTGGAAGCAACCGTACCAGCAAACGATGGATGGCTTCCGGCTGGTGTTCCCCGGCGGCACCGTCGAGACTGTAAGTCCTCTCGAATCCCGCGGGACCTTCGATCTTCATCGCCCATTTGTCGTTGGCCCGCGAACCGACGATAGAAACCCGCCAATCTCCACGCCGGTCACTCAACACATGCTCGATGACAGCCACCACCTCCGAGCGCGTGACAGAGTCACCGGTGTTCTGCATTTCGACGGTCACGGGCATAATAGCTATTGTACAAACAGAATCTTTTCATTGCGTGTGAAGCATCGCAATCGATCTCATGTGGTTGGACCGTTGCAGAAGGCCTATTTTCTCTGTTCGAGCTTAACCGAGGCTTGCACCGGCTTGCCATCTCGCATCACTGTGACTTCGACCACATCGCCTACCTTGCTGCGCCTCAGGGCGTCGGTGAAGTCGTAAAGATTCTTGATGGGCTTGTCTCCGAACTGAACCAGAATGTCGCCGGCCTTGAGACCAGCTTTCGCGGCTGGTGAGGCGGGCTTCACATCGGAAAACTTTACACCATTTTCAACCTGGCCGAAGTCGGGGATCGAGCCGAAGTAGGGACCGTAACCACCACCCGCCCCCGCCAGAGGCTTGTCTTCAACGACCGCAATAAAGGTCGGCCTATCTGGCGCAGAGGCAAGTTGCAGGCCTGTGTCGCCTACCACGTCAACCAAACGCGCCGCCCCCTGGGAATTGATCTTGTCCCACGTGTCCGACGGCTTGTGATAGTCCGAATGCAAGCCGGAAAAGAAGAAAAGCACTGGAATGCGCTTGGTAACGAACGAGGTGTGGTCGCTGGCCGAGTATCCGCCGGGCGAGTACTCGATCTTGAAATTAGATTTTGCCTGAGCCTGTTCGATAGCCGCTTTCAGGGTTGAGCCTGTGCCGATCCCACCGACATAGACTTTGTCGTCCTTGATGCGGCCAATCATGTCCATATTCAGCATGGCGACGGCCTTTTCGAGGGGCAGGGTCGGCTGCTGTACCCAGTGGGCTGATCCAAGCAGGCCCAACTCCTCGCCCGCAAACGACGCGAACAGGATGCCGCGCTGGAGTGTGCCCTTCATGGGTGCGAGAGCACGGGCAAGTTCAAGGACGCCGGCGGTGCCCGAGGCGTTGTCATCGGCGCCGGGATGGATTTGGCCGATCTGCGACGGGGCGAGAGAGTCATAATTCCCGTAGCCAAGATGATCGTAGTGGGCACCGATGATCACGTATTCGTCGGTCTTACCGGGGAGATACGCGAGCACATTGTTGACCGTGGCGCGCGTAGTCTCGATATCCACGTTAATCGAAACGTGCAGCTGGTCCGGGAAAACGAAGGATTGTGGCTTGGTGGAGTGATTCAACTGGCCCTGCACCTCTGCCACCGACTTGCCGGCAATGCGAAACCAGTTGTCGACGACGTCGTTCTTCAACTGCACCAAGACGATGCCGGTGTTTTCAGGACCACTTACGCTTCCAAAGCGGGTCAATGTGTCTTCTTCGCCGTCGCCCAATTTGCCGTTCAGTAAGACAATGGCCCGGGCACCGTGGTTGCGGGCGTTGATCGCCTTCGAGATCAGCTGTGCATGGCGCGTCAAACCAGTGTTGCCGCTCTTCTCTGCAAAGCCGGGGGGCTCGTAGCGAAGAACGACCACAATCTTGTCCTTGACGTCCATTCCGCTGTAATCGTCGTAGCCGAATTCTTCGGCCGTCGCACCGTATCCGGCAAATACAAGCGGGGCCGTAACCGAACCCGAGGCCGAGAAGCTGAACGGGACGAACTCCTGATTCAGCTTGAGATCACGCTTCTGCGTACCCTCCGCCACCGTGATTCGGTTATGGGACTTCAGCTTCGCGCCCGTGATCACTGTGAAGGGCTGGAAATAGGAATTTGTACCGGCAGGCTTCAGACCAAGACTCTTGTAGCGCGACTCCAGCAAGTGGGCCGCCCGTGTGAGTCCTTTGGTACCGTCACCGCGACCTTCCATGGAGGATGCAGTGAGCGCCTTTACGTCGTCCAGGTAGCTGGTGGGATCGGTCCTGCCGATTGATTGGGGGGCCGCGTTAGCAACAAGGGCCAGCGAAAGAAGCCAAAGACTGACGCCGCCTAGTCGTTCGCGCGCGCGCGTACGACCGTTATGGAATGGACGCATCAAGACACAACCTCAGGTTTCTGTGGTCTCGAAGGAATGGATTAGTGCCGGAGCGCGTTTTCGCGAGGGCAAAGTCTTGCTCGATGTCGATGCCGGCTCTACTGGGGATACTTCGGGCTGATGGGATCACCGTCTCTCAGTAGAACCCAGGCCGTGAGTCCACCCACAGCACCCGCGCCGATCGCGATCGCGACGGGCGAGTCAAGAATGCCGCCACCGGCAGCCGGCACAGCGCCTACACCGCGATCACGCTTATTCTTGCCCTTTTCCTGGGTCTCGTCGCGGGTGGTTTCCTGGCCTTCGGGCAGTGTGGTTGTGCCATCCGCGTCGATCAGAGTGAGATCGCCTTTACGGGCGACGATTTTGGCCGCGCCGTCGGTATCACGAACCTCGAATTCGGTCCAGGAGCGAGAAACCGGCACAACTCTAAGGCCGCCGATGCGGGCGGCCGCGCTCTTGGAAGTTCCAACATTCATGCCGCCGTGTTCGAGCTTTATGGCGTCGCCCTGAAACTGGACGAGCGAATCCGACGAGACTAATACGCTCGTGCCCGGCGCCTTGATGCTGGCCACGGAATCTGCTTTCGTTTGCACCAGATCTCCCGAAAAAATTGCGGAAGACTTGGGAACCGTGCCGCCGTTGATCCACGCCGTGCCGTTGGTGTAGAGCATGGCCGCACTGGAATCGGCGGCGAACATCGACGCCGGCAGCACGAACATCAGCATGCAGCTCAGAATTGCGCGTAAGCTCGGGTTGCGCATTGCTTCTCCAACGAACTAGTCCGTGAATTTGTGGTCATCGTAGCCTGTAACCGCTTGTGAGTCAATCCCGTCGATAACCCTGCAACGGTCTAAAACCAGCGATCCACCAGTTCCCACCACAGCAAACGCAACCATTCATCGACATTCGTCTTGGCCCACTGACGATGGCGCCACCAAAGTTCGCCGAATTGCTCAGGATCACGTGCAGCCGCCACACTGAAGGACCTGCCCTTTATTTCATAGTGAAAAATACTGAGCGCCCGGCGTGTGTGGAAATCGGAGGTCACGATCAGAGCCGAATTGCCACCCACCTTGCGAATGCAGGCCTCGGCTTCCATGGCCTCGGCTTTCGTGGACAGTCCGTAGATCGGACAAACCGTGATGTGGGAGGCTTGCGGTAGAGAGCCAACCCACCTGCGTGCAAGATCGACATAGGTGGTTCCGTAGGCAGTCGCTGTCGCAGGAACGTCCAGGACGATGCGAGTTGCGTATCCCTGGGCAAGTAGGTCAAGGGCCCGAGATGGCCGTCGGTCGGTCTCTCCGGCGAGCACCACGATTGTGTCCGACTTCACCGGTTGGTCCACCACCAGAAATCGACCCGATCGGGCCAGCATCCAGAGCAGCAAAAGCGACACGCCCACGATCCGCCATTTACCCATGTTTCACCGGCATTCTTACCCAGTTTCCCGACGATTCCCGACAGTTTCCTCTTCGGTTCTCGTCTGCTCGACATCGATAAAGGTTACCAAGCGCTCTAGGACACCCGTCTCACTGAATCGGCTAACGTCGCGTGCTAAAATTCTCGGGGATTTGATACGAAATCATGACGACACCTGCGACTTCTGCCACATTGTCTTCAAAACTTCTTACGAAAATTGCGAGCCGCCAAGCACGAGTAGGCATCATCGGCCTCGGGTACGTCGGTTTGCCGTTGGCGCTGCTCTACACCGACCAGAAAATCCGGGTGACCGGTTTCGACATCGACCAGCGCAAGGTCGACACGCTGAACTCCGGTGGGTCCTACATTTTCCGTATCACACCTGAGGAGATCCAGGGAGCGCGCGGCGGCGGCTTCATAGCCACCGCAAGCTACCCGAAGTTGACCGAGATGGATGCGATCATCATCTGCGTGCCGACGCCTCTGAATGAATATCACGAACCGGACCTGAGCTACATCACCAACACTGGACACGCAATTGCGCCGCATCTAGGGGCAGGACAGCTGGTAATTCTCGAGAGCACAACGTATCCGGGGACCACCGAAGAGGTGCTGGTTCCGATTCTCGAGAGTGAGAACAAGCACGGACTAAAGGCGATCCGCAAAGGTCAGCCTTCGGAGAACGGATTCTATGTCGCGTTTTCTCCTGAGCGGGAGGATCCCGGCAACACGAGCGTGGCGCGGCGCGATATCCCGAAGGTAGTTGGTGGCCTGGATCCGCAGGCGTCGGAACTGGCTGCGTCCTTGTATGGCACGATCTTCAACCGGGTGGTGCGGGTTTCCTCGCCGGCGGCGGCGGAGATGACCAAGCTCCTCGAGAACATTTACCGCTGTGTGAACATTGCGCTAGTCAACGAACTCAAGTTGCTGAGCTTGAGAATGAATCTGGATATCTGGGAGGTAATCGAAGCGGCGGCGACCAAACCATTCGGCTTCCAGCCTTTCTATCCCGGACCCGGGCTGGGCGGGCACTGCATTCCGGTCGATCCGTTTTATCTCTCGTGGAAGGCAAAGGAGTTTGATTTCCACACGCGCTTTATCGAGCTGGCTGGCGAGATCAACATCGGGATGCCGTACCACGTGATTGCCTCAGTCGTGGCCGCTTTGAATCAGCGGAAGAAGGCTTTGAATGGATCGCGCGTGCTGGTGCTGGGCGTAGCGTACAAGCGGGATATTGACGACCTGCGCGAATCTCCGTCTCTGACGATCATCGAGCTGTTGCAGAAAGAAGGGGCTCAGGTCAGCTATCACGATCCGTTTTTCCCGATGATTGGAAAGGGCCGCAAATACGATCTGCAAATGAAACGCGCCCCGCTGGAGAATCTCGGACAATACGATTGCGTGCTGATCGTGACCGATCATTCTGAATACGACTATCGCGGGATCGTACAGGAGTCGCAATTGGTAGTGGACACACGCAACGCAACCAAGGGTATTGCGAGCGACAAGGTCGTGCGTTGCTGAGGCTACCGTTGCCTCCGAGCCGGGATTAGACCTGCAGAATGGCGGTCGGCTGGCCGATGGCCTGTTTGGCCCGGCCGGCGAGAAAACCTTCCCAGAAGCTGTAAAATTTTGCCCCTCATTTGCCAACCTGTAACCAGGCAGCCCCAGGATATTCTAAGCATCTAAAGGGCAAGCGGTTAGTTCGCTCGCCTGTTAATAGAATTGGCCTTATTCTTGCATCCAGTGGAGGCTGAAGTTGTACACTTAGCAGGTCCGGTCCGCTTCCAGGTTCACCAAATCGGAGCGGTCGTTTCGAGTCAGAAGATTGGTTGCGAGGGCCGCTGCTCCCGGCTGCCCAAACTGTGAGTTCCTATGGCTTCCGACCCTCAATTCGCTCCGTTTTCCTTACTGCCTGATTCCAGGCCCCCATGGAAAGAATTCACCTTCAGCATGGTCACCCAGGCGGGTGCGATCGCATTGCTGCTTTGGATTGGGCTCCTGTATCCGCGGGCTCTCACCAAGCCATCTGGCGATTACAAGGCTGTCGTTCTGGTCAGCACACCGCCGCCGGTCAATCACGAACCAGCTCCGATCCGTGAGTTCAAGGTACCCGAGCCTGTGGCGCATCTCGACACACCCATTCCGGAGAATCTGCGCTTGCCCGTCCCGAAGCCGAAGCCGCGCCCGAATGTGGTCGAGGAAACGCAAGCTCCGAAGGTCGAGCTAGCTGCCACCAAGCCGAATCTGCCGCAAACCGCTCCGGCCATTCCGAAGCGTCTTGTGCAAACTAACGTCTTCTCCACAGGTAGCTCGGCAACTCCGACTATGGCCGCGGCACCCCAAAAGGTGCAGACCGGTGGCTTTGGTGATCCAAACGGAGTGCCTGCGAAAGAGAACAGTAACGGCAAGCCTGCCACTATCGCGCAACTAGGATCGTTTGACCTCCCGGCGGGTCCAGGCTATGGAAATGGGACAGGCGGGGCAAAGGGAGCGCGTGGAGTGGTGGCGAGCACAGGATTCGGAAACGGCGTAGCGACGGGAGATGGCAGTGGACGAGTGAACACCTCGCGCGGCAACGGCGTCGTGCGCCAAGCTGGTTTTGGCGATGCCGACCCCGCTCCCGTTCAACCGGCTCGCCCCAAGGTGGCAGAAGTGGCTCCCAGGATCGTTCCTGCGGAGATCATATCGAAGCCAACGCCGGCTTATACGGAAGATGCCCGAAAAGCGAAAGTCGAAGGTGAAGTTCTGCTCGAAGTCGTGCTGGAAGCGTCCGGCCGCATTAAGGTCTTACGCGTAGTGCGCGGCCTCGGCCATGGACTCGACGAGTCCGCGATCCGCGCGGCGGAACAAATTAACTTCAAGCCGGCGATGCGGGACGGCCAGCCCGCGGATTCGACCGCTGTGTTACACATTATTTTCCAGTTAGCCTGAAGCCACAAGCTTCCCCAAAGGAGTCTATGCGCAGTCTCAAGGGTCTCTGGTTATCTTTCGTGATGGTGTCGGGTTTTGTAGCAGGAGCCAGTGCTCAGGAGGCCCCAGGCGGGCGCAGGACCAGAGAGCACGATCCCAGCAACCGTGACCCAGATCCCTGCTCCCAGCAGCGCTCCGGCCCCGGGCTCCTTCGACCAGGTTCTGGATCGGATTGTGGAGCGCGAACACTTTTTCGTCGCCCAGATGAAGCACGCCCACCCGCTCGTTGAAACCTATATCCAGAACTTGAAATCGGATAAGGAACTAGGCGCGATCCCGACAAATGATCATTACTTCCTGGGCCGGCTCGATATGAGCAATGGCACCGATGACCGGACCTTCATTCAACAGCCCGGATTCGGCCGACGCATGCTGACTAGTCTGACCAGCGTTTACTCAATGCACTTTTTGCCTCTGGGCTTTGCCCAGATGGTGATGCTCGACGACGATTTTCAGAAAAAATATTACAACCTGACATTTGTCCGCCGCGAATTCCTGGGCGAGATTCGTTGCCTTGTGATCGATGTGCAGCCCAAGGACAATTCCGGCAGAGGCCGCTTCCTCGGGCGCATCTGGGTGGAAGACCAGGACTACAACATCGTCCGGTTTAACGGCACATATTCTCCGCACGCGCGCACTGCCTTCTACCTCCATTTCGATAGCTGGCGGCTCAACCTGCGGCCTGGGATCTGGCTTCCTGCGTACGTGTACAGCGAAGAATCAGACATGAAGTACAAGATGTCGCAGAACCTTCACTTCAAGGCGCAAACCCGCTTGTGGGGTTACGATCTGAAAAACCTGGGTCGCACTGATGAATTCACTTCCATTCAAGTCGACACGCCCTCGGTGAAGGACCAGAGCGAATCAGCCCAGGATGCGACGCCGGTGGAAGCGCAACGCTTGTGGCAGCGCCAGGCCGAAGAAAACGCGGTCGAACGTTTGCAAAAGATCGGCCTGCTCGCACCCAGCGGCGATGTGGACAAGGTTTTGACGACCGTGGTGAACAACTTGATCGTCACGAATAATCTCGACATTCAGCCCGAAGTTCGGGCTCGAGTGTTGCTTACATCGCCACTCGAGTCGTTTACCATCGGCCATACGATTGTCGTCAGCAAGGGACTACTGGACGTCCTGCCGGACGAAGCATCGCTTGCCATGGTCCTGGCGCGAGAACTCGGTCACGTCGCTCTCGGCCATCAGATGGACACGAAATTCGCATTCAATGACCGCATGTTCTTTGCGGACGAGGATACCTTCTCGAACCTCAGCTTCCGGCGCAGTTCGGCGGACGAGGAAGCAGCCGATCAGAAAGCTCTGGAGTTACTGACCAACTCACCCTATAAGGACAAACTGGGAAATGCAGGCCTGTTTTTGAGGGCTCTACAGACGCGGGCACCAGAACTCAGAAATCTCATCCGGGCACGGTTGGGCGATGGCCTGGTGAGCGGGAAGACTCTGCGCATGTCCGCTCTGTTGAACACCGCACCCCAACTCGATGAACGAAAGAAAGATCAGATCGCCGCTTTGCCGCTGGGCGGCCGCATCAAGGTGGATGCTTGGAGTAACGAAGCGGCCATGGCGAAGACCAAGCCGGTCGCTTTGCTGTCTGCGCGCGAGAAGATGCCTTTTGAGGTCACTCCGGTATTTCCGTACCTGACTCGTATCCCGACCTCGGGAGCGGAGAAAGTCGCTTCCACATCGCCAGCCCCGGCAGCGAAGTAGAGACGTACAAGCGACCGCTGAATAGCCACAGTACGGACGTATGGTGAGTAGCGGGAGACGTGAATTGCGCCAGCGGAGGGTGGGCACGACGGTGCCAGCGGGCGAAATAGACTTGCTGTCTACCCCTTACTGAATAGCGCTTCCGACTTGCGAGAATACGGTGTTCGCGTTGGTTCCGATCAATCGGATCGTACCCACGACGATCACCAGGATGACCGCGAGCATCACCGCGTATTCTGCTATGTCCTGTCCGGACTCATCTGACCATAGTTGACGCAAATACTTCATCACGGGCTCCTTCCCTCTCGCTAACGGAAAATCTTCGCAGACACAAAGACGGTAACCTTATGCCCTTAAGTGCAAAACTTTTCCTTAGGCGTACCCTGGCCATCATGCTAGATTCCCCGACCCGAGACGCCAATAGCACCGAAGTGACCCGGCATGGCACGAAGGTGCCATAAGCCTCAGGCTATGCTTTTCAAGGGCAAAGCCTGATTGACGGCGAAGAGCGCCAATTCCAATCGAGTGGAAACACCCAGCTTGTCGAAGATGTTACTTAAGTGATGTTTGACGGTATCTTCGCTGATCTTGAAGTACTCGGCGATTTCCTTGTTGGAATATCCGGCGACGACCGCCGATACAATTTCGAGCTCTCTCGGAGTCAGCCCGAACTTCTTCTGGCGAGACTCTTCGCTCGAAGACTGCACCAGGTTCCGCAGATATTGAACGAGGTTGGAAACACTCTCCCGGCCCACCCAATATTCGCCGGTCATGACGGTGTGAATACTTTTCAGCAGGAGCTGAGTGGCCGAATCCTTGAGAACCACTCCACGAGCCCCGAGTTGCAACGCTTCGACAATCTGGTGCTTCTCCGCGGCGGCAGTCAGCAGGATGACTTTCACACCATTTGCGCCTGTTCCCACACTCAAGTCGCGCAGGGCCTCGAGACCGGGCTGCCGAGGCATGGCCAAATCCAGAAGAAGGATGTCGGGTTTTAGTTGGCGGGCGAGTCTGACAGCATCGTTGCCGTCGGATGCTTCGCCGATGACTTTCAGGCCGGGCTCGGCCTCGAGCAGTCGTCGCAAGCCATCTCGAAAGATGGGATGATCGTCGGCAATCACAATGCGAATAGGCTGCGATCTTCGATTATCCATAAGCACTTTCCCGGTGCTGTGGCACCCGAACCTCAAGCCTTGACCCGCTGCCTGGGTTCGATTCTATCGTGAGATCCCCCTCGATCAAACGGACCCGTTCCCGGATGACCATCGGTCCCTTCCCGAGCTGGTCCAACTCCGCCTGGGAGAGACGCCCGGAAAACGGGAAGCCCTTGCCGTTGTCTTCGATGGCGAGCATCCAATAGCCCCCATTGGAACTCAACCGCACCAGGACGAGGCGAGCGCCACTGTGCTTACGCACATTCACCAATCCTTCCTGGACGATGCGGGCCAGTTCGCGGCAAACGCGCTGAGGCATCTCAACCTCACTGGCATCCGGCATTTCCGAAGCAAAGCGCGTACTGATGCCTGTTTCGCGCGAGAAGCGTTCCGTCGTATCCTCGAGGAAACGCAACAGAGTGGACCAATCGACGTCCAGAGACTTCATCTGCTGCATAAGCTCGCGCAGCTTCAAGACTTCTTCGCGCAAAAGGCCCTGGATCCGGCCAAGCTCGCCGGTCAATGGGGTCGATTGGGCCTCCGACTGGCGGCGCAATACATCCACCTGCATTTCCATCGCAATGAGCGATTGGACCGCGCCATCGTGCAGCTCACGGGCAACCCGGGCACGCTCCACTGCCCCCGCGCGTTGCCGCAACCGACGCAGAAGATAAACGTTATACACCGCGGGACCTACTTGCCGAACTAATTCCTGGAGGAAGCGCAGATCGTCCTCACGGTCGCCACCCATAACCGGATCGAGAAGAAAGATTCTGCCCCACCACTCCTGAGCAAAGACAAACGACACGGTAGCCAGGGACTCGAAGGAATAGAGCTTGGCCAGTGATGCTAAGGGCTGTTCCACCTCGGTGCGGATCCGGACACCCTCATGATCAATCGCTATGAACTGGTAGGTTTTGTCCTTACTCAGGGCGAGGCAGGCATCGGCATCGGATTCGTACAGATAGGTTTCGCGGTCCAGTGGCGACGATTCCAGCCAATGCAGTTGCGACAACCCCGAATCCGGAGCCTGCAGATCGCCGACAAATACCCGGTACTTGTTGGTTTCCTGGGAAGCAATCAGGGCGCGACGGGCGCCATAAATGGCGAGCAGTTCGTGGAGAATTTCCTGGAGAGTCCCAGTGAGTCCAGCCTCGACCCGGGCTCGCCCGAGGACACGCGCAATGATCGCGCGTTCGGACCGCAACTGTTTCTGCTGCTCCGCCAGGTAGCCGATCAGGAGGCCCATTACGAGCAGATACGCAGAGAGCATGAACAGATGTTTCGGCTGAAACTGGGAAGTATTCACATCGAGCTGCGGTAATCCGTAGCGCCTCAGGGCATCATCGATCCAGCGGGTCAAGCCATGTCCGACCGCGAAGCTCTCCACCCACAGAAGCGACACGGCAGCCACGGACGTCCCGAAGGTTTCGCGCAAACCCCAGCGGTAGGCGGAGGCGCCGAGCACGAACACGAAAAAGAGAAAGAACGGGCTGCCGTTGCCTGTGGCGAACAAGGTAATCAGAACCGGCCAGACGATATCAGCGCCATGCACCAACAACCGAAACGAAGAAGTCGACTCCTGCCGGAAGCGCAAGAGCAGCATCACGACCACGCCATGCACGATGTAGAGGCCTAGGATCCAATACGCCCAAAGGGAATAGCCAAAGTCCGACGGGTCCATCCAGATGGCAACCAGGGCCGCAATGGCAAGGAATACCCGCGCGGACGCCAACCAGCGCTCGATGCGACGTACTTCTCCTGGAGTTATGGGAACCCGCAATCGGGAGAAGGGACGGTATGCAGTTGTCTGGAACGGTAGACGAATCACGATTCCCCGAATGCTGTGGTTGGATGCAACGGATATTATTGATTCCATACCGTGATATCAAGTTAAACATTCGTTGACCGGCAAAGGGAGAGGGCGCCGGCCCACAGAGCAAGGCGGTTACCAAAGTAACCTGGAGAACAGTCCTTCCACGTCTAGAATGAACCCGAAGGAACGTCCCTTTGACTGAGCGATCGAAGCTTTGGATCCTGGCCGCTAGCGGTCTGGTCTTTGCGCAGGCGTATGCCTCCGTCCTGATGAAGCCCGGCTTCTCCCTGACAGTCTTTAGCGACGTTACACAGTGCATTCTGTTGCTTTCCGCTACAGCTGCTCTGCTACCCAACATCACCCAGAATCAGGGACGGACGCGCTTGTTTTGGGCCCTGATGACCATCGGCGTTCTTTTCTGGCTCTCCTACCAATTCCTCTGGAGCTACATTGAGGTAGTCCTTCGGCACGAGGTCCCTGAGTTGTTCGTTGGGGACATCGTAATCTTCCTGCACTTCGTCCCTATGATGGCCGCACTTGCTTTGCAGCCTCATGCCCAGCAAAGCGACCACGAAGCGCGACTGGGCGGCCTGGATTTCGTGCTGCTGTTGACTTGGTGGGTTTACCTGTACTTTTTCGGAATCATCCCCTGGCAATACGCGCAGAGCAATGAATCGGCATACGGACGCAGCTTCAACGCACTTTACCTGACAGAAAAGCTGGTTTTCCTGGTGGCACTCGCCCTCGTATGGTTGCGCAGCAGGGGTGGGTGGAAATTCATCTATGGACAATGGATCGGCGCTACCGTGCTTTACGCGCTGAGTTCCTACATTGCGAACTGGGCGATTGTACGCAACGTCTACTACACGGGGAGCTTGTACGACCTGCCTGTCGCTGCTTCGATGGCGTGGATCACTGTCATCGGCGTAATTTCACAGCAGTTGCGGCCAAAACAGGATTCGGCACCGACCTTGCCAGGTCGCCATGGAGTTTGGGTGGCACGCCTGGGCATGATCGTGATCTTGTCACTCCCTCTTTTTGCGGTGTGGTCGGTTTTCGATAATTCAGTCGCTCCGCAAGTGCGCACTCTTCGCCTGGTCATCACACTGGTAACCATGATCCTGATGGGAGGTGTTGTCTTCGTGCGACAACACCTGTTGGATCGAGAACTGATTCGACTGTTGCACTCCTCGCAGGAGTCGTTTGAGGATCTCAAACACCTTCAGGTCCAGCTCGTTCAGTCCGAAAAACTTGCGTCGCTGGGACAGCTGGTTGGAGGCGCCGCTCACGAGCTCAACAATCCACTGGCCGCGATGTTGGGGTACTCGGAGCTTTTGGCGGAATCTGGACTCACTGAAGAACAACGAACGCTGGCAACCAAAATCGCCCACCAAGTGAAGCGCACACGGATCTTGATAGGAAGCCTTTTGAATTTCGCCAAGCAGGCGCCTGGCGAAAAAACGCTGGTGGACGTGAACACGTTGGCACAGACCGCGATCAAACTATGTCAGCCGCAGTTCAGCACCCAGAGGGTTGAGGTGCAGACGAGCTTCGCGACCGCCCTACCGAAGGTCTCAGCAGATGCGAACCAACTCTTGCAAGTCTGCCTGCACATCGGAAACAACGCTTTGCAGGCCTTGGAGGAAGTGGGCGGCGGCGTTTTCTTTGTGAAGACTCTCAGGAGCGAAGAGAGCATTATTCTCGAGTTCTCTGACAACGGGCCGGGGGTCCGGGAACCGGAACGAGTATTCGACCCTTTCTACACGACGCGCCCCGTGGGGAAGGGAGCGGGCTTAGGGTTGAGTGCCTGCTACGGCATCATTCGCGAACATCATGGGTCGATCGTCTGTACCAATCGCCTCGAAGGCGGTACGACCGTGCGCATCGAACTTCCGCTTGCTGGGGGGCGACCGCTGGTCGAAGAGGCGCAGGCGGCAAAAATGCCAACTCCTCCCGCACCTTCGGCCGTCGCAACAGGTCTCGAGGTCTAACCCGCTGGATTTCCAGGCGCAGTTTCGATGGCGGTAATCAGCGCGACAGTGCGCTTTAACTGACCACAGGCAGCATAGATGTCACGTCCCCGCGGCCTTCGGACGTACGTGGGGATGCCCGCTTCAACCAGAACCCGCTGAAAGGCCAAAACCTGTTCGCGCGCTGGCGTTCCAAAGCTGATGCCCGGACCGGGGTTCAGTGCGATCAGGTTTACCTTAGCGCGGATACCGCGAACCAATTCGACCACTTCGCGGGCGTTTTCAACCGAGTCATTCACCCGGTCGAGTAAAACATATTCAAATGTAAGCCGCTCGCGCCCCCGCAGAGGAAAGGCTCGCGCCGCGTCCATCAACTTCTCGAGATTCCACTTCTTGTTGATGGGCATGAGATCGGTACGCAATTCGTCGTTGGATGCGTTCAAGGAAATCGCGAGTTTTGGTCGAACCGACTCGCGGCCGAAGTCGTGAATCCTGGGAACGATTCCTGCCGTGGAAACCGTCATGCGCGATTCAGGTATTCCAACACCCTCGACCAGCAGACGGGCCGCTTTGATAAAGTTCTCGTAGTTGAGAAACGGCTCGCCCATCCCCATGAAGACCAGGTTGACCCGATCTTGTGGTGGAGAAACCTCCTGGTCTCGCAAGATCGAACAGACTTGACCGACGATCTCCCCGGCCGTCAGGTTGCGCTTGACTCCCAGAAGAGCGGTGAGGCAGAACTGGCAATCGACAGCACATCCGACCTGACTGGACACGCAGATCGTAGCTCGATCCCATGCTCGCAGTGGTGCCATCTCGTCCCCGGCGCCGCTCCCGTCGCCGGATTCGCCTCCATCTCCTTCCGGCATCCACACTGCTTCCACGGTCTCGCCATCCGAAAACTCAACCAGGTATCGCACCGTGCCATCCGTTGATTGGAACTTGCTGTCGATGGTCGGCCATCCAATTGAAATGCCCCGCCGTGCCAGATCCTGACGCAGGCGGGCGGGCAAGGTAGAAATTTCCTCGACGGAGGAAACCCGCTGACGATAAATCGACTCAAAAAACTGCTGGGCCCGGTAGGGAGGCTCTTGCAGTTCCTCGGCGAGGGCCTGGAGCTCGTCCAGGTCGCGTCCGAGCAACGGGTTTCCAGTGCGGTCTACCATGCGATGGGAGGCTGGCTGCGTCCGATTCTAAATGAGGTGTGGGTACCGCAGCCCTTTGCAGTCGAACTAGGTCCTGAATGGATCGTCGTAACTTGTTGATTTACAAAGTTTAATACAATCGCCCGCGCGTTGGACGCAGGTGTGTGAGAATAGAAGAAGTCCCGGCGTGGTGGCCCTTGGTAGAGCCCGCTGGGAAGAAGCATTTATGGCTGAAGAACTACGCAATATTCACCGGCAAGTGCTGCCGAATGGACTGACCATCATCTCGGAGGAGATGAAGCATATTCGATCGGTGTCGATTGGCATCTGGATCAAGACCGGCTCACGTGATGAGGAGCCGAAGTGGAATGGGATCTCTCATTTCATCGAGCACATGGTGTTTAAGGGAACCCGGAACCGGTCGGCGGAAGCGATTGCGCGACAGGTGGATTCGATCGGCGGGAACCTGGACGCCTTTACCGCGAAAGAATGCGTTTGTTTCAACGTGAAGGTCCTGGACGAGCATCTTCCGATCGCATTCGACGTGCTGTCGGACTTGGTTTTAAACCCTGTGTTCGCGGCGGAGGACATCGCCCGCGAGCGGCGGGTCATTCTGGAAGAGATCAAGATGGATGAGGACAATCCAGATTATCTGGTCCATGAAATCTTCACCCAGAATTTCTGGAAGGATCACCCGCTCGGAAAACCCATCCTGGGAACCAAGGAAACGGTGAAGGGATTTGAGCAGCCGTTGGTGCTCGACCTTTATCAGAAACGATTTACAGCGGGAAATTTCACCATCGCCGCGGCCGGTAACCTCAATCACCAACAGTTCGTCGAATTAGTGGCAAAGCACTTCGACCGCATGAAACCGGCAACGAACGGATTTCACTGCGCTCCGCCCAAAATCGTGCCCCGAATTACCTTGCGCAACAAAAAATCCCTCGAGCAGGTGCAAATTTGCGTGGGAGTTCCCTCGCATCCCATCGCCCATGAGAAGCGGTTCGCCTCTTACGTTCTCAATACCCTACTGGGTGGTGGCATGAGTTCGCGATTGTTCCAGAACATTCGCGAGCGGCAGGGGCTGGCCTACGCGATCTACAGCGACCTTAATCCCTATCGCGATACGGGGTGCTTGTCCGTGTACGCGGGGACGTCGCGAGAGTCCGCTGCCAAAGTCGTGCAATCGATCGTCTCTGAATTCAAGAAGTTAAAGTCGGAACCGGTGCCGCAAGAAGAAGTGCAACGCTCGAAGGACCAGTTGAAAGGCAGCCTGATGCTGTCGCTGGAATCCTCCACCGCGCGCATGTCGAATTTGGCGCGGCAGGACATGTATTTCGACCGGTTTTACGGCATGGATGAAGTGATCGAAAAGATTGAAGCGGTGACGGCGGAAGATTTACAGGCGATGGCTAACGACTTTTTTCAAACCGACTCGATTGCCGTGACCGTCCTTGGCAATCTGGACAAGCTCAAGATTTCTCGTGATCAGTTATCCTGCTAGGGCGCGGCATTCATTCAACAATCCACTTCTTCCTAAAAAGCAATGCGGTCGCCTGGTGAGGACGACTGCATAGCGACCAAAGGCGGCGGCCCCAGCGCGGGACGAGGGCACTCCATTCCCTTACTAAGATACTGCTGCAAGCAACGCACGCAGGGGGCGTAGCCCTCCCGTAAAGCTTCCGCTGCAGTCATCATTCTAGGATTCTCGTCGTCATGCTTGTGGAGGTATCTGCAGCCGGGCACGTGAAATATTTTGCCATCATCGCAGACAGCAACCATCAGGCTCGAGGGGACGCCGTGGGGCGGCTTCGCCAGCGCGGAGCGAAGATCAGGCTGCCGGAACAACCCAGAGTTGCCCAGGGCCAGCCCACCAGCGATCAGCGCTGTTGCCGCAACTGCCAGCATCCAGAGAGAGCGGGCGTTCGGGAAACCTGATGAGGATGCTTCGTAGACAATGCGCCGTCGCAGACGCTGGCTGAAACCGGCTGGCAGTTCGAACAAGCGATCATCGCCGTAGAGCTGCACCACGTTACGGGTGCCGTCGAGCACCGCGGTGCAATGCTTGCATCCCTTGAAATGCGCTTCCATGGCGGCGCGCAACGCGGGATCCACTTCCCCATCGACGTAGTTCGAGATTTCGGTCCAAACGTGTTCACAATTCACTACCATGGTTTACTTCCCTTCTCGAACGGCAAGCGAGCGAACCAGGCGCCGCCGAACCCGGGCGCGAGCATGTCGCGAAGCATCAACCGGGCACGCAACAACCGCGTTTTCACTGACGCTCTTGAAATGCCGAGCGCTTCCGCCGTGTCCTCGATACTCAGGTGCTGGATGTCACGAAGTACGAAGACCTCGCGGTATTTTTGTGTGAGCATGGCCACGGCATCGGCCAGCCTCTGCCGAACTTCCTTTCGCTCCAGAGCTTCGGAGGGAATCTCGCGCCAATCGGCGAAGTCGCGCGGCGTATAGCTTCCGTCCTCCTCCTGGTGTTCACCGATCGGCTCCATCACCTCGGAATGATTTCTTCGTTTCCGCATGAGCGCCTCGTTCACCGTGATCTGTGTCAGCCAAGTGCTGAAACGGGCGTCTCCCCGAAATTGCCCGATATGCGTGAACGCCTTGAGAATCGCCTCCTGGGCAGCATCTTCGGCGTCGGCTTCGTTCCTCAAAATGGCAAACGCGGCGCTGTAGATGCGGCGCTCGAAGGGCTTCACCAGTTCGTAGAAGACCTTCTTCTCGCCGGCCCGGACACGGCGCAAAAGTTCCTGCTCGCGCAACTCCGCGGGATCGGCGGCTTCCACGCGAATGTCTGTCCTCCGGGGCAGGCTAGCCATCGGGTCGTTCTCTACTCGTCGGATCGAGGAGCGACGGGGATGTACTCCGGATCTCTCTTCCATCCCGTAAGCATCGACATGAAATTGTTCCACCCGTGCAAAACCACCATCACCAGATGACCCAGCAGGAAAAACAGAATCGCCCACATCACCAGGAAATGCCACAGACGAGCCAAATGAAAACCTCCCATGGGCCAGGCAAGCCATGACAACTGCACAGGTTTCCAGATGACCAACCCGGTCCAAACCGAGAGCACGCCCAGAATGATCGCCGACGTGTAGGCCAGCTTCTGAAGCGGGTTATACACGTCGGTGTCGGGAGGCTTCGGCCCGAAAAGGAAATAGTGTTTGGCCATGGGCCAAACGCCACGCACATCACCGGGGACGAAAAGAACCTGCCGGTAGTTCCCCGAGAAGACCTGGTAGCCGAGATAGAAGAGCCCTGTCGCAATGTAGATCCACATGAAAGTGAGGTGCCATTGCAAGCCACCACCGAGCCAGCCTCCTATGGCAAAGGCTTTTGGCCAATTAAGAAGATCTTTTTCCGGGATCTTTGCGCCGAAACTCGGGAAAGCTCGAAAAATCTGCAGGCCGCTACCCACCATCACGAACAATGCAATCGCGTTGACCCAATGCGCAAAGCGCACGGCCCACGGATGCTCGTAGACCGCCTGCACGAGTTCTCCGCTCTTCGCGCTTTCGAATTCGACTACTTCTGCTTGCATGTGGTTATGCTCCGCGAGGAGTCCTAGAGTCCGTAGAACCACGAATAGCCCTGATCTTCCCAGTAGCCGACCCGTTCGAGCACATGACCCACTTTCAGGTCCGTGAGGTACTTGGCCTGCTTGTACCCGATCTTCGTTGGCACGTTGAGGCGAAGGGGTGCGCCATGCTCGCGCGACAGGGGCCGATCGTACATTTCGTCGCAAAGCAGCGTTTGGGGATGCATGGCGGTGGCCATGTCGAGCGATTCGTAGTAATCGTCGGCACATTGCACCGAGACAAATCGCGCGGTAGGGTCAGCCCCGATCAGCTTCAGGAATTCCGAGAGACGTGTGCCGCCAAAGCGGCCAATTACGTCCCAACCCTCAATGCACACGTGGCGGGTATTTTGTCGCATACGCGGCAAGGCCTGGATTTGCGCGAGTGTATAGTCCCCCGGTTTCTGCACTGCACCGCTGACGGTTAAAGTCCAATTCTCAAAAATCACGCCCGGATCGTCCACGTCGTAACCGTTGATGGGAAACTTTTCAAAGGGAGTGAGTTCGGAATCGGCGAAAGTAGAAGCCAGATGTTCGGGGCGGAAGAGCTTGGCCGAAGCCCAGTCGCTGAAACCGAGTCCGGCTTTGAGAAGCGGCGTACGCAGCTTCGGAATGGCAAATGCACCCAGTGCCGCCACGGGCGCGACCTTAAGCAGCTCCCGCCGAGTCATTTTCTTGAACGTGCCTTCATCCATTCAGATTCTCCGGAATGGAGCGAAGCGCTCCAGATTCTGGCAGCTTATGGGATTCGCAGCATATGGCAAAGTTACACCAATTCAAGCAGTATTTTGTCTGGATTCAATGTGTTTGGCGGATTCTCACGCGGATTCTTCCAGCTTTTGAAGCAGTGCACTTTTACGCCAAAAGAGGCATCTAAGCAGGTAATAGTGGCAGTCTCGGTGAACGGTGACCAGATCAAAAAATCGAGACTGTCCGTGTAGTGGATCGGAGGATGCTATGGCACAGGTGATTGAGTTTTACATTCCGAGTCGCTTTCGGAAGAAGGTGAAGTGGGTTCCTACGACGGAGCGGGGCAAGGTGATCGAGTTCCCGGCCGAGATAAAGAAATCCGCTTGAGCAAAAGGCGCGAAGGACCTAAACCAAACGCCCGGATCACGTGAACGTGAAGCCGGGCGTTCTGGTGTCTGGGGGGCAGGGAAAGTTGCTAGCGGCCGCGCGTGACCAGTTCTGGAGCCTTAGCCTCGTTGAGACTCTTCGTTCGCGGTTGGTACACGCAGAAGGGCTCCTCATCCATGAAGTCGCCGGTGGCCGCGTAGGCACGAGCGCGGCAGCCCATGCACACATTGCGGAATTCGCAGCAGCCGCACTTCCCTTTCAAATTGCCGGCATCGCGCAACTCGTGGAATACCGTTGAGTTCTCCCAAATATCGACAAAGGTCTGTTTGCGCAAGTCGCCTGCAATCACCGGCAAATATCCGCAGGGATAGACTTCGCCTTCATGTGAGATGAAGCACACGCCGGTTCCGGCCAGGCATCCCTTGGTCATGGCATTGAGGTCGGACGGGTGTCCCCCAGGATGACCAACAGGCTGACCGACGCCTTGAGGCTTCAGCGCGATTCCAGTTGATCCCGGCATCGTCATATCAGTCGGGCCGATGGCGGAAGATGGAGCGGGCGCAGGAGCAGGAGCAATTCCAGCCAGCGCTCCTGCAGCCCGGCGATCGGCAGCGCGGCGTTGTCGTGCAACTCGAAAATAGTGTGGCGCGCAGGTTGCTTTGAGTTCGATCCCACCCACCAGCGACTGATCGTAGAACCAGTTGAGCATCCGTTCGTACTCTTCCGGGGCGACCATCTGTTCGGCGGCAATGTCTACGCCGCAACCGACGGGCACGAGCAGGAAAGTATGGAGCGCATCGGCGCCCAGATTCCTCGCCAGTTGCAGAACACTCGGGCAACTGATGGGCATTGTGGCGGGCGATCGTCATGTTGATCTGAACCGACATCCCCAGCTCTTTCAAATTGCGCAAGCCGTGGACTGCAGCGTCAAAGGCACCGGGGATGCCCCGGAAAGTGTCGTGGGTGATGCAGTCGGCGCCATCCAGGCTGATGGAAACACGGCGCACGCCCGAGTCCACGATCATGCGGGCCACATCTTTCGTGACCAATGTGCCGTTCGTAGCAAGGGCGACCCGCAGGCCCTTGTCTGTAGCATAGCGGGCCAACTGGAAAATATCGTTACGGTAAAGGGGTTCGCCGCCGCTCAGCACCAGGATCGGATTCGCCGCTGCTACGATCTGGTCGATAATTTCGAGAGCGGTGCTGGTTGGCAGGTCGGTGGGAGAGCTCAGTTCAGTGGCTGTGGCGCGGCAATGGATGCAGCGAAGATTGCAACCTTTGGTGACCTCCCAGAAAATCAGGCGAGGCTTATTTTCGCTCATTGCGCCAGCAGGTTTCCCGTTCCCATTCGGCAAAGTCATTGCACGCCTCCCTCGTCAGAACCTGGAGTTGATTGCTCCATCCCCAGTGCCAACGATAGAGAACGATGAACATAGAGGCCGTGATAGTTATCACCTCGGCTTGTGACATAGATCACGCATTCAATACTATGAAAACAAGCCGCTTACTGACCTCCTGCCCCCGAATGGCAATCGCTACAAGTCACTTGCGTCAAGTCCCCGAGATCGATGGGGTGCTGGAAGGAAACTTTCTGGACGGCTGCCGTGCTGATGCCGCCTTCTTGCTGACTCAACACGCTATGACAAATCTGGCAGTCCTTGGTGATGACTCTTCCGTCTGCGCTTGTGTGTTGCCCATCATGGCAACGGAAACAGCCATTGAAATGGTAGTGGCCGATATTGTTCGGATGGGTTTTCCAATTCAATTTCATTTCCGGGAAAGTCGTGTTGCGATAGATTCGCTGGAGTTCCTCAACTGCATTGCGGATCTCCAGTTCCTTGCTCTTTGCCTGAGCCGGATACTTGGTCTCGTAGAAACCCTCGATCGTCTTCGCGATGCCTTGCATGGCAGCGTCGGTCGTTGCGTAGTCGGCAGTGAGGGCTGCGACGGCCTGTTGCTTTAAGTACGGCAATGAGGCATCGAGCCGGCGTGCCAACAAGGAATTATCGACCGAGAGGTCGGGCGGAACGTAGATATGCGTGGGGCGGTTGTGGCAATCGACGCAGTCCATGCGATGTTTGCCTGCTGTGGCAATCTGGTCCTTGGTTAGTGTCGAGTCCTTGGCAAAATATTCCGTGACTCTGCCCTGCAGGTTCTTCAAATGTACGTAAGGAATGACTTGCCGTTGTTCGTCCGATGCAACATAGGTAATTTCGTTGGCGATATTCATGTGCCAATGAATGCCTTCGGGAGCGCCCGTTGCAGGATCGCCGCCGCCGGTATTGATGAGCATGCGGATCTGGCGTGGCGTATTCGTCTCGTCGCTGGCGTAATGCGTGAAGACTTTGAGTTGAGCACCATAGAACTTCTTGGGCCAGTGACACTGCTCGCAGGTTTCCGCCGCCGGGCGCAAATTGTGAACCGGAGTAGGAATGGGACGCGGGTACGTCTTGAAAGCGGTCGCAAACACCTGGCGTGCGCCGGAAAGCTTGGATTTCACATACCAGGTGGCACCCGCTCCGACGTGGCAGTCGACGCAGCCGACGCGTGCGTGTGGGGACAACTGATAGGCCGTGAACTCCGGAGCCATCACGGAATGGCACAACTGGCCACAGAACTGAACGGAATCGGTGAATTCGTAGGCCCGGTAGCTGCCGACCACGCTCAGGCCGATGAATGCAACAACGAACGCAAACACGAACGTCAGGGCGCCTCGCTGGCTGGGGTCGTTAAAATCGATTCGCAAGTATCGGACGGGCTCGCCGGGTTGTTGACTGCGCTTACGACGGTCGTACCAGATACCGATGGGGATGAGCACGAGGCCCGCAATCAGGAACGCCGGCGCGATCATGTAGGCCAAAATGCCGACGTAGGGGTTAGGGTGTTGCGAGGTCAGATCCAAGAAAAACAAGAACAGGAAATTCCCGAAGGCAATCATGGCGAGAACAAGTCCCACCAGAGAGATTGGGTTACGCAACCACTCGCGCAGCCGTGAGAGTCCTGAGCCCTTGCTGGGCCTGGACTCTGGATTGTCCTTCGTCACGCCACACCTTCCTTTCCGAACTCGAACAAAATTGGAATTCTCTATCTGCTAGACGCCCGTTGGCCCAGAGATATTGCGCTTGCCAACCGGGAATCGCAAATACTCTTTGTGGGTGTGCTTACTCACGGGGATTGGAGACGATCTCCGCATCGTCCTCCTCGGCTTCCGAGACGGTGCTTGACGGACTCTCTCACGTCGGGCGTGGCTACGTTTGACAGGCCTTTGCCGGACTCAGCTCGTGCCGCGGCGAGAAGTGCTTCCGAGTCCAGCCCGTGTTCTTCGCGGTAGTGGTCGAACGACATTTTGCCATCCCACCAGGCCCAGTTCATCGGATACACGTCCGGATCGATAAATACCTGGTAGAAGTGCCACACGACAATCGCCAGCGTCGCGAGAATAGCCTCATAGAAGTGGATGGCCGTGGCCACGTCCAGCCACCATCGAGCCAGCAAATGTCCGACGGCGACCTTGGCCCACAGCATGATACCCGTCGCGGCCATCACGATGAGTCCCCACACGAGTGCCCAGTACTCGGCCTTTTCGGCATAGGTAAAGCGGCGGAACTCAGGCTTTTCAAAACGGAGTCCGAGGTAGTAGAGGAGAGTGTTCCAGACATCAAAAACGTCTTTCGGGATCGGCAAGAAGTCCTTGACGAGGCGCCGGCCGTCCCGAGTAAGAGCGATGTAGACCATGTGATAAACGCCCACACCGATCAGGATTACACCGGCGACGCGATGCGTGATGCCGCGAACCTTTTCGCCCATGCCAAGTAGCGCTGCGAACCAGGTGTCGGGATACTTGAGGGCGAACCCGGTGATCACGAGCGTGAAGAAGCTTGTTAACAGGATGATGTGCTGCCAGCGCTGCTGACGTGTCATGCGCACGACCAGGCGATGTTCCTGCTTACGGCGCAAAAGCGCCTTGTGCCGCCAGATTATGAAGTTGTGGAGCAGCATGGCGCCAATCACAGCAAGAATCATGCTGAGATAGAACTTGCGGATCCAACGTACTGCGATGCTGCCCACATCAGCCGACAAGGGCTCATCCACATGTACCCGGCTAAGGGCGAATTTTTCGGTCACGCCGGGATGGCACTGTCCGCACGTGTTCACAAGGTTAGCGCGGTTGATGGTGGAGCGTGGATCGCTCGAGGGCAGGATATTGTGAACTCCGTGGCAACTGGCGCAATTGGCCACGACCTGGGATCCCAGTCTCGAAGCCAGCCCATGATAGCTCGCCAGGTAGGTGCTGGCTCGATGCCCCTCGACGCCGAATTCCTGGGAGAGCCGCACACCCTCATGGCAGCGGGCGCAAGTCACACGCGCGAGGTTCGCCGCCGAGACAGAAGAATTTGGATCAACATGAGCTTTGATGGAATGGATACCGTGGCAATCGGTGCAGACTGGTGCCGATCCGTTGCCCCGCGCGATCGCTTGGCCGTGGATACTCTGGGTGAATTCCTGCTCCACTTTGGTATGGCACTTCGCACAGGTGGCGGGCACGTTGAATTTGAAGATCGATGATTTGGAATCGCTGGCGGCCAGGATTTCGTGAGATCCGTGACAGTCGGTGCAAACGGCGGCTTTGTCGGATCCGGCAGCGACTGCCTTCCCGTGGACGCTCTCCTGATACGACAAGAAGGGTTGGGCACTGTGGCCGCTGGCCCCCATCACGAATTTCTGTCCGTGGCAGGTACCGCACGTTGCGGGAATATTGGCGTGATTGACGCGTGACTTGGCATCGCTCGCCGGCAGTAATTCATGCGGGCTGCCGTGACAATCGACACAGGTGGCAGCCTGCCCGTCTCCTGCCTTGATGGCCTTGGCGTGATAGCTGCGATCGTAGGCCAATTGCTGGTCTGCGTGACATTGCGCACACGATACTTTGGCGGGCGTGGTTTCGTGCGGAGAGCTTTTGATGTCAGAGTGGCAGTCCACGCAAGTGAACATTCCACCGTGAATCGAGTTCTTGAACGCGTCGGGATTGACGTAGAGACTGACCTGCTTGCCATTGGCGTCCTTGGTCATGGTGGAATCGCTATGGCATACCAGGCAGTCCTCGTTGCTGGGCTTCGGAGTTGGCTTTTGGGCAGCGAAAGCGGGTAAGACAGTGAAAACTAGACCTAGAAGTCCAATTTGCAGCACCGCGCGCTTCTTTGTGGTGTCAATTCGCGCAGTTCCCATGCGTCGCGGCCTCCTCAGCCCGAACCCCAACTGCAACTCCATTGTTCGGGTCAGATGGGCATTGGGGCAGTGAGGCACCTCACCGGCGGGAGTGATGGAGATCACACGATTAATGGGAACTGGGCGGTTACGAAAAAAAGGGGCGGCAAAGGCCGCCCCAGAGGCAAGCTAACCGGTTCAGAAGGCCCATCGTAGCGACAAAGTTGCATTGTTGGCATGGAAGTAGCGCGGATCCGTGGGGCCTGCGAAGGACTTCTCATTGTATTGGTAGTAGTTACCGCGGGCCTGATTCGATTTCTTCCCTTCTTCATGGTTGCACTCCTGACGCGCAATCAAGATTCTTGCTGGTCCACTCAGACGGACTCAATGTGCTGACTGGCACACGAACTCCAGATTAGGGTTGGCGTGAAAAAACAACCTGTGACATCCAACCAGTTAGTAGGTGAGTTGCAACACAAGGTGGGCTCGTTTGGGATCAGCCAAAGGTACAGTCGATATCTGACTTCACAGGCGCAGACTCAGACCCTGAGTCGACATCCTCGATGTGGATAGGCAGTTCAGCGGCGGTGCGTTTTGGTTTGTGGGCCGCTCGGATTGTGACAGCGTTGGCAGAGTTGCGATTCGGAAGCGACCAGAATGGACTTCGCCTCCTGATAGTGGTGAACTGAGTGGCATGTCAAGCAGGTGAGCCGTGCTTTGGTATGGGCTGGGCCGAGACTCACGGCATGACATCCGGTGCAACGTTGTTGAACAACTTCCGGCGACGCTCCCGCGAAACGCAGGATTTTTTCAGGATCGCCGCCGCCTTCTACATGTGCGGCTCCGGGTCCGTGACAGGCTTCGCAGCCTTGAGCGGCTTTCTCAGTCTTCAGGGTATGGACGTGAGCTGAAGCCGCAAAATTCTTGTATTGATCGTCGTGACAGCCCTGGCAAACGTCGGAGCCGACGTACTTCGAAGTATCTGCGTTCTTCTGGCGCTCGGTTGATTGCTGGACGAACAGATTGTCGCTGGCAAGTCCACCCAGGCCAGAAAGGAAAATCGCAGAGATCAGTGCGGCCGAGCGAACCAGATGCATAGAACTCCCCGCTACAGGGACATCCCTCCTGCCCTTAACAAGCTGATGAGTGCCGAGCCCAAAGAACACATTCACGAGGCGCGCGCGCTGCGAGCCCGACGGCTTCTGCCCAGCCCGACGGATCGCACGCGGTCGTAAGCAATGTGAAGATCCTGGCTCAGCAAGGTGACCACATGCAAACAGGCCTCCCGATGCTCGCGCAGGAAGGAGAGGAGATCTTTGCGTTTCACCATGGCGACCCGTGCGTTGTCCAGCAGCTCCGCCGTGACCTCGTAGGGACTGCCGGAAAGCGCAGCACTGAGACCCAGGACCTCTCCCGGAACCGCGATGCGGAGAGTCAAGCGCTTGCCCGATTCGGAACATACCGAGATCTTTGCCCTGCCTTCACATAAGACAAAGACACCGCGTGCCGGCTGGCCCTCGCGAAACAAGACGGTGTTGCGGGGACACACCAGGTTCGACTTGACCTCATTAAACACCGTCAGCGCGCTGGTGGGCAGATCGCAGAAGAGTCGGTCGGGGCGCAGGGCACAGGTGAGGCAACTTTGCTGTATCGCGCTCTCCATATCTGCTAGATAGTCCTCGGCGCAGAAAAGCACAGTGATTCGAGTCACCTTTTGCCGTGACTCTTCGCACAGGAGTAGTCGCTAAAAATTTCAATTGTTAGTGGCCAGGGCTTTGAGAGCCACTTTATTGCGAATGACGAGCGTGGAACCCTTGGCCTGCACGATCTGGCGCTTCTTGAAATCCGCGAAGAGACGGGTGACTGTCTCGCGCGAGGTTCCGATCATCTGTGCGATCTCCTCGTGAGTCAGTGCGAGTTTCAGGCGAGGTTCCTGCTTATTGGCCTCCCCGTTCTTGGAGCTCCATTCGAGTAGAAGTTTGGCCAGCTTTTCTCCCGCGGAGTGGGAGAGACCAAGCGACCTTACTTCGTGACAGGCGTTGTTGTATTTCTCGCTGAGCTGTTCGGCGACCTTAAAGCACGCATCGGAGTGCTCTCTGAGGAAGCGGAGAAAATCCTCGCGCTTCACGAAGTTGACCTGGCAGGGATCAATGGTCTCGGCAGTCAATTCGTAAGGTTTGCCCGAGACGGTGGCGCTCAGGCCCAGAACTTCGCCGGGTTCGGCAATTTTCAGGATCAGCGTCTTGCCATCGGTCGCACAGATGGAGAGCTTCACGCGTCCCTTGCAGAGGACGAAGATGCCACGCGGGGCTTGCCCTTCGACGAACAGGACTGCCCCCTTCGGATAGGCGGTAGCGTACTTGATGGATTCAAAGGACTGCAGGGCCGAGGTCGGCAAGTCACAGAAAAGGCGTTCGGCCCGCATTTTGCAGGTCAGACAGCTTTCGATGATGTCCAATCCATATGGCGAGAGCATAACTTCCCCCAGGGTGACATTTCGCGCTACTGGCATCGTTGGGAGCATCAGGGTCTGTCTCCGGCCATACGCTTCAAAGACTTACGGGCATGGCCAACGACCAGACGCCTGTGACCCGTGTCACGGTAACAGTGTCCGCCCGGAGGTTACCCACCGCTGTGATTCCTGCCACAAGTGGATGTGATGGCGCTCACAGGATATTCCGTGAGTTTTTCTAGCTTTGCGCGCCATTTCAGGGCATACTGTGGGCGAACTTACGCCTTCCCCATAGGGCTGCAAGGAAGGTAGGGCCCGCATGTTAGACCAGTTAGAACGACAAGAGGTCGAAGAGCAGCACCTCCAGCCCCGGGTAGTGGCCCCCCCTGCGTTCCCGGCGGAGGATGACCAGCGGCAACGACGGCGCATGGTAATCGCGCTCGTTCTGCTGTTGGTTGCGCTCGGATTGGTCCTGGTCAAGGACCGGGACTTCTGGTTCCCTTCGTCCGATACAACCGCAGCGGAATCCGAACAGATTGACGATTCAACGCCGATAGCAACGGTTGAGGCGTCCAATTCAGCGACAGAGAGTCCATCGACCGCCAGCCCGTCTGCGCCAACTCCCATTCCAGCGCCGAAGAAGAGAGAGCATTTAGCGTCGCCCAAAGCCACGGAAAGCGCGGTTCCCGCCGCCCCAGCACCCACGGTTACAAGCGCCCGGGCTGTGCTGCCCCCGCTGCGCGTCCAAGTGGAAGGGCGAACTGATTTCGTCAAGCCGGGAGCACCGTCAGTAAAGGTTGTGATGCAACCGGGAACAGTCGTTCCCCAGGCCTCGGAGCCGACCACTGAAATGGCGAGTGTAGGGAACGCTCCACTAACCAATGCCGGCGAGCGAGTGCAAATGTCCGACGCCCGACAAGTGTTGTCGCGCTCGGTGCGGCCGGAGTACCCCCTATTGGCTCGGCAAATGAAGGTGCAGGGTAGGGTCGATCTGGACGTGCATATCGGAAAAGATGGGGGCATCCAAGCCCTGAACGTGCTCGGGGGACCGACGATCCTGGCAGATGCCGCCCGGGAAGCTGTGAAGCAATGGCGCTTCAGGCCTCACCTCGAGGATGGGCAGCCGGTAGAGACCCAGGTTCCGATCACGGTCGATTTCACGATCTCAACAAAGTAACGAGTATAGATGCCAAGAAGGCGACGCCCAAAGCGTCGCCTTTTTATTTCAGGCTGACAATTCCTAGACCGCAGAATGCCGCACAAATAACGAGCGCCCGGACTCTTTCGAGTCACGGACGCCCGGGCAGCCCTCCCCCAGAACTGCTCGCTGGACAAGGTAAACGGGAGACGGGCCCCTGCAAATAGCACTTCCGTGCTACTCGTTACCCACTAACGTGCTATGCCAGAAGCCTTATTGGACGGGCGTTTTGGAGGAACTGTGGAAAAGGCTGTTTTCAGACCGGCCCCGCCCCTTCGGGAATCGGAGGCACCAGTGGAGCGATTGGCCCAGACAGGGGTACAGGCTCAGGAACGATTGGAATGGACACAGGGAGTGACGATTCCCGGAGGTAATGGGCAACTGCGGAAGCACGCTGCCAATAGCGCGCCCAGAGCCACAGAATCAGCATGGCCTGGCTTATGAAGAAGGCCCCCAAAACGCTCCTGGGTCGAACCAGAGCTTGCCAGAGCCAAGCACCCGCAACGAGCACCAGCAAACCCACCACCGCGATGCCCGAATAAGTGGCCAGCAGCCGCAATAGATGTCGACGCGCGTAGCGGAACCCCGCGGCAACAGACTTCCGCACTGCACTTTGGTCGCGAACCACGACATCAACCTGGGCCAGGTCAAGCCAAATACGAATGCATGTAAAAATCAGGAAAATGACTAACCAGGTAAGCACGCTCGTATAAAACGGCAACATTTCGTTCGTGCTGCTGTCGGCTGCTTTTTCTAAGGCTGGTCTGATTCCAAAAATAAGCAACCCGGCGACCGGCCCAGCGATGATTGCGAAAAACAGCAGCAGGCGGACGAACCTCCAGAGATTGCGGCCGCAGGCTCGGAAGAACTCTTCGCGGGAGAGACGTCCTTCGGACGTGTAACCTTCGAGAACACCCGGCATGAGCAACAAGGTAGCCACGAAGAACAGAATCGCGAAATACATTGCGGGCATGCTGGAACCGTCCATAGCACCGGTTTCGGGGCGAGTCAGCAATTCGACAAACACGGGCAGGGCGAAGCCGTGCAGAAGTTTGTCCGCGAGGAAGCTGTGATCCAGCACGCTATGTATCTGGTTTCGGAAGGCCGCGGTGCCAAACTCCGCCAGGGTCAGGTTGAGCACCCAGAACCAGAAGATGTAGCGCTTGTGACGGTTCACGATGCGCAGGCCCGCGGAGATCAGGCTTCCTTCGTCGTTCATTGGTTTCTCATTCTCCTAAACCAGCCACCAGGTGAGGAATTGGGCAAACGTCTGGCTCAGGAAATTCCAGTAGTTGGCCAGCTTGCGCGTGGCTGCGGCCCTCGGTTCGGCGGTCCGGCTATTGTTGAAATTGTCGCGGTCAAGGTTGATTTTGTGATCCGGGTCGACTTCCACCGACTCGATCTTCGCCTTCTTCTGATAGGTGAACTTAACCCAGCGATCCTGGCCGTCCCACTGCTCGCGGACTTTCTCCCCGTTATCGAACTTGACTTCAATCTCCACCGGAAAGATGAAGTCCCCTTTGCGATGAATTCGGACTCGCGATACGTAGACCGTTTCACCCTTCTTCTCTTGGACTTTTTTTTCGTACCAGTTCGCGGGATCGGAACTGACCCGCATCACTTCGTAGTCGAAGACCTGAGTGCCGTAAACGGCTTGGTTGAAATACCAGCGCAAGTCCTTGCCCGAGACTTCCTCGAATGTCTTGAGGAAATCCTCCTTGGTCGGATGCGTGAACCGATAGCGCATGAAATACGTGTGCAGGGCCTTCTGCACGGTGTCTTCGCCAATCAGTTTCTCCAGAGTAAGAAGAACGTTGGCGGTCTTCCCATAGGTAATGCCGCCGTAGGAGTTGAAACTAGCGTACTCGTAAGCCTTGCGGGCCATCGGATCGAGATCGGCCACTCCGATGAATTGCAGGTGCTGCACTTCGTGCTCTCCGGCCGTGATGCCGAATTGGTTGAGGAACGAAGTATCCCGGCCAAGGACATCGTCCAAGATCTTTACCTCGGTATAACTGTTCACTCCTTCGTCTAACCACGCGTCCTCGAATTCGTTGGTGGCGACCATTCCATACCAGTACTGGTGGCCGAATTCATGCTCCACTACCACCTCAGGAAGGTGGATACCGTCGGGCATCCACCAGGCAGTGTCGCCGGTGATGAAGGTCGGATATTCCATGCCGCCCGCGGCAGAATCGGGCTCCGGGTCCACGAGCGTTAGGGTTTTGTAGGGATACGGCCCATACCAGCGTTCGAAGTGGTCGAGAGTCTGCTTGAGGATCTTGGCGTGACGCGCTTCCTGGCTCCAGTGCGCGGGCTGCATCAGCAGGCGTAGTTGAACGGGTCCCATGGTCCCCTGAAAAGTGTCTTCCCCGACTTTGTAGCGCGGGCTGGCAGTCCAGGCGAAGTCATGGATATCATCGCCGTGGTAAGTGAGGGTTTGGGTGCCGTCGGCGTTCTTGACTTGGCCGACCAGAATGCCGGTTGCGCCTACAACTTCGTTCTGTGGAAGCGTCAGGACGACGTCGTACACGCCGAAATCGGCGAAAAACTCGGTGGTCGCGTGATATTGATGGCAATTCCACGCGCCGTTCCACCAGACGCCGACCTTCGGAAACCATTGGCCGCCGAGGACGAAGTCTCGTTTCCAGCCGGAACGGGCCTGGGTCTCGGGAAATTGGTCGTGGAACTTGATCTTGAACTGAACGGATTCGCCCGGAGCCACGGCCTTCGGGAGGACGATCTGTACGACACTTTTGTCGTCCTTGTTTCCGTCGTCCGGTTGAATGAACTCGAGTTTGGAGGTGAGGTCGCCCATCCCTACAACTTCGAAACTCTTGATTTCGTCGGAACCGTATTCCTTGTCTTCCCACTTCTCGTACGTGACGTCGCGTGTACCCAAGGCTTTGGCCTCGCGGATCCACGTGGCCTTGGGCTGAAAGGCATTGAGATAGAGATGAAAGGGAAAGCGATCCAGTGGCTGGCCGGTCAGGTTGTGATAGGTCAGGACTTCAGACCCGTCGAGGGAGTGCGTTTTGGGGTCGTACTTGGCCTCAATGTTGTACGCAACCACCCGCTGGGAGAGCGGGGTCGAGGAGTTGATGGCGGACGTGGTTTCCGGGATCAGAGAGGCAGTGGCCCCGTGAGCAGCCTTTGACGTTGCGGCGGACTGAGAGTACGCGAAATTCGAAAGCATGACTACCGCAGACAGAAGCACAAACACTCGTCGAAGCGCCATCCGGCTGACTCCCCGTCCACAGAAGATAGGCTGGCCATCATATCGCACAGACACAATTACGTCATCGAGGGCTCGTCGGTTCCGCAAGGCGGGACATCAGACGCAGTGCGAAGCATTCAAACCGCAGGCTTGTGCAGGGTTGGACTCGCCAGAGACTCGGTGATCAGTCCGCGAACCCGCGCTTTCAATTCTTGCAGGCGATCGCTGACGGAAGTGGAGAGGTCTTCTCCCAGTTCAAAGCATTCTCCGCAGATAGTAAGTAGGTAGGCCCTCGGACAACACCCGAATAGTTCCGAGGAAAGTTCGAGCAAGCCTGCGGGAGAGACATGATGAGTGAAGGACACCGGCCCGGGTTCGGAGCGCAGCTCCGCACACCGCAGTTCACCCGGCTTTCCTTCCCGGGTGCTGTCAATAAAGAGCACCGTTTCGGCGCGGCTAATTGGCTCTGCCAGTTCGGGCGTGAGTTGGTGACATGGGAGCACCAGAACTTCCGGTGACGTGTTGGTGCGGAAGAGTTGCACAGCGACTTGCCAACCGAGGCCGTCGTCAGAACGAAGAGGATTGCCGTATCCCAGAATAAGAACGCGTGCCATGATGCACCTCCTGCGGTTTCAGCAGGGCCGGCGAACTTCGTGCACAACCTCGCCGGACGGATTGAGCAGTTGCACGACCAGGGGCATCTCGCCCCACGCATGGGTGGTGCAACTCAGGCAAGGATCGTAAGCGCGAATGACCGCTTCGACCCGGTTGAGCATGCCGGGGGTCATTCGTTCGCCGCGCACGAAATGTTTCGCCACTTGCAGGATACTGCGATTCATGGCCATGCTGTTGTGACCAGTGGCGATGATGAGATTGGCCCAGCGCATCAGGCCCTGCTCGTCAATCTTGTAGTGGTGAATAAGCGTGCCTCGCGGTGCTTCGCAGCAGCCCACACCCTCCGGAGCGTTCGGCCGGGCGATTGCGCGTACGTGCTTGTCGAGGATCTCTGGATCATTGAGCAACTGCTCCAGGCGCTCGACACAGTACAGCATTTCAATAAGACGCGCGTGATGGTAATGGAACGAACTGAGGACGGCCGTACGTTGCAATTCGTGGAACTCGGCCAGTTCCTGGTCTGCTCGCGGCGTCCCGCAGCGGTCGGCAACGTTTAACCGCGCCAGCGGACCAACACGATAGATGCCGTCGGGATATCCTGTGGGCATGTAATAGGGCGACTTCAGATACGACCAGCGCTCGACCTTTTCTCCGATGTATTGCTGGTAGTCGGCCGGGTCCAGGCCGTTGGCGACGACATCCCCAGCCGCACTCACGATTCGTATACCGCCGTCGTAGAAGGTCAGACCTCCATCTTCCTTTACGATGCCCAGAAACAGAGTGGGAAAAGTGCCGAAACTGGCGATCTCTTCGCGGAACTTCTCGGTGATGCTCTTGAACCACTCGAGCGTCCGTTCGGCGATCTTTAAAGCTTCTGGCACGCCGGCCAGGATGGCGTCGCGATCCAATTCGGAGAGTGGTTCGCTGACACCGCCCGGAACTACCCAGGCGGGGTGAATCCGTTTCCCACCCAGACGCTCGATGATCTGCTGGCCAAACTGGCGCAGGCGAATTCCGTCCCGGGCGAGTTCCGGTTTTTGCTCGAACACGCCGAACAGATTGGATTTGGCCGGATCGGCGTCCATCCCCAGCAGCAAGTCGGGCGAGGAGAGATGGAAAAAGCTCAGAGCGTGGGACTGCACGACCTGAGCGAGCCCGAAGATGCGCCTCAATTTGTCGGCGGTAGGAGGAATCCGCACCGCGAGCAGAGCGTCGCAAGCCTTGGCGGAGGCAATGAGATGGCTGACCGGGCAAATCCCGCAGATGCGCGCCATCAGGGACGGCATCTCGGAAAAGGGACGTCCTTCGCAGAATTTTTCAAACCCACGAAACTGCGTTACGTGGAAGTGAGCATCGTCCACCCTTCCCTCGTCATTGAGGTGCAGCGTGATTTTGGCGTGTCCCTCAATTCGGGTCACCGGATCAATCACAATCGTTTTGCTGGTATTCTCTGCCACGAACTACGCTCCAAACCGGGTCTTTGAACTCAGGTCAGGCTGGCGGCCCTCAAGCAGCTCCGACAGGACGAAGTGAATGGTGTCCGCCGACGGCGGACAGCCGGGGACAAACACGTCGACCGGGACGACCTCGTGAATCGGACGCACTCGGTCCAGCAACTTCGGCACCACCTGGTCGGGTATCCCTGCATCCAGGGTGACATTCTCGCGATAGGCCCGATCACAAACGGCTTTCACGCCGAACGGATTCCGCATCGAGGGCACATTGGCCGTGACAGCGCAATCGCCCAGGGAAACCAGAGTCTTGGTGTGTTTTCGGATCAATTGTATTTTGTGAAGGTCTTCTTCTGTGGCAACTGCGCCTTCCACCAGCGCAACGTCTACGCTGTCAGGGTAGATTTTTGCATCCACCAACGGGCTGTAGACCAAATCAGCCTTCTCGCTCAGCGTGATCAGGGCTTCGTCCATGTCAAGAAACGACATGTGGCATCCCGAGCAGCCATCCAACCAAACCGTTGCCAAACGTAGTTTGCTCACTCGTGATCCTCCCGCATCAGGGTCAGATACGGCAGGAACATGCGCCGCTTCTCCATCTCCGCGACCGATCTTCCCTTCTCCGACAGCGCGCCGGTGGGGCACACGTGAACGCACTTGCCGCACCCGGTGCAGGTTTCCGAAGAACCCCAGGGCTGATTCAGGTCAGTAATTACCTTTGCATCGATGCCGCGCCCCATCACGTCCCAGGTATGCGCGCCCTCGATCTCATCGCACACGCGCACACAGCGCGTACAGAGAATGCATCGGTTATGGTCCACGATGAAACGCTCGTGGGAACCGTCCACCTCCGCTTTGGGAAAGCGGTAGGGATAGTGCACGTGCGTGATCTGGAGTCGCTGAGCCAGGGTCTGCAGCTCGCAATGACCGTTCGAAACACACACGGAGCAAATGTGGTTGCGCTCCGTGAAAAGCAACTCAAGAATGTTCCGGCGGTAGCGGTCCAGGCGCTCGGAAGTGGTGGTCACTTCCATGCCCTCTTCCACCCGGGTAACGCAGGCAGGCAAGAGCCGATTGGATCCCTTGATCTCCACCAGGCACATGCGGCAGGCTCCGACCTCGGAGAGACCGCGCAGATTACAGAGCGTGGGGATGAAAATGCGATTCTGCCAGGCGACATCCAGAATCGTTTCGTCCTGGCGAGCACTGAAGTCCCGCCCGTCGATTTTAAGGGTCTTAATCGTGGAGGCCGGACTCATGACGCCTCCTCTCTCGCTTGGCTTCCGCAGACTCCCGCGGGACACCGTTTCTCTTCGATGTGTGCCTTGTACTCATCCGCGAAGTAGCGCAGCGTGCTCACGACCGGATTGGGCGCGGACTGCCCCAGCCCACACAGGCTGGTATGTTTGAGAAGGTCGCAGAGTTCCTCGAGCATTGCAATGTCCTCGGGGCCGGCTGTGCGGTCGGTGATTTTCCCGAGCAATCCATTCATCTGATAAGTGCCGACCCGGCAAGGGACACACTTGCCACAGGATTCAGTCATGCAAAAATCCATGAAGTACTTGGCGACATCGACCATGCAGGAGGTCTCATCCATGACGATCATGCCCCCCGAACCCATGATCGATCCCGCCTTGGCCAGTGATTCATAGTCGACTGGCATATCCAAAAACTCGGAAGGTAAGCATCCACCCGACGGACCACCCGTCTGCACAGCCTTGAAACGACGACCATCGGGAATACCGCCACCGACATCGAAGACGATCTCGCGCAACGTGATGCCCATGGGAACTTCTACCAGGCCGGTGTTTATGACTCGGCCGGCGAGGGCAAAAACCTTCGTCCCTTTGCTCTTCTCGGTACCAATCTTCGCGTACCAATCTCCACCATTGCGAATGATAGGTGCGATGTTCGCGAACGTTTCCACATTGTTGATCAGCGTTGGCTCGCCGAACAGGCCTTCCTGCGCGGGGTATGGCGGTCGTGGGCGGGGCGTGCCTCGTTTCCCTTCCACCGACGAGATCAGGGCAGTCTCCTCGCCGCAAACAAACGCGCCGGCACCCAACCGCAAGTCCACCCGAAAACTGAACCGCGTCCCGCAGATGCTCGCTCCCAGCAGGCCCATGCGCTCGGCTTGACGGATTGCCGTGCGCAGGCGCTTGATCGCCAGTGGGTATTCCGCGCGAACGTAAATAAAACCTTCGGACGCGCCCACCGCATAGGCCGCGATCAGCATGCCCTCGAGCACGCGATGGGGGTCGCTCTCGAGCACGCTGCGATCCATGAAAGCCCCGGGATCGCCTTCGTCGGCGTTGCAGATCACGTACTTCTGGGTACCGACCGCTTTCGATACTGTGCTCCACTTCAGTCCGGTGGGATAGCCTGCGCCACCACGTCCTCGCAAACCGCTCTTAACAACCTCTTGTACGACTTCTGAGGGCGTCATCTCGGTCAACACACGGATCAGGGCACCGTATCCGGCGGAGCCGACGTAGTCCTCGATCCGCTCGGGATCGACGATGCCGGAATTTTCGAGCACAATCTTTTTCTGCCTTTGGAAAAACGGGACGTCCGTGCGGCAGATCAGACGGCTAGCTGGTTGGGTGTCAAGGGCATCGAGAATCTCGCTGGCATCACCGGGCGCAACGTGTTGGTACAGCGTGCCGGTACCAGTCGAAACCAGCGGCCCCTCGGAGCACAGGCCCATGCATCCGGTGCCTTTCGCCTGGCACTTTTTCTCCCAGCCGCGGCGTACGATCTCCTTGTCGATCGCGTCTTTGACGTTCTGGCTCTGGCACGACATACAGCCGGCGGCCACGCACACATTGACGTGGTGCGGGTATTGCTCGTTGACCGCGCGCTGATCTTCCGCTATCTGTTCGAGTTCTTCAGGAGACATGGCCAGTCCATTTCACGAGTCGTTCACGCAAATCCTTGGTGGCAACCTTGCCGGCAACTTCGTTGTCGTAGACGACGGCCGGGGCCAGTCCGCAGGAACCCAGACAGCGCGCAGTCAGAAGGGACACTTTGTTATCCGGCGTAGTCTCGCCGGGCTTGATGTCGAGGTCGTGTTGCACCGCCGAGAGCAACTGGGGAGCTCCTTTGATATAGCAAGCCGTGCCCATGCACACGACGCAGGTGTGCTCGCCCGCAGGCTTCAGGGTGAAAAAGTGATAAAAGGTCGCAACCCCGTATGCACGGCTGAAAGGAACCCGGAGGGAGATGGCGACATAACGCAGCGCCCCCTCATCCAGAAAGCCGAAGGTTTCCTGCACGGTATGCAGCGTTTCAATCAATCCGCGCGAATGATTTCCCAGACGGCGCATGGTCGCATCGACCAGCCGCCAACGTTTATCGAGACTGGGAGGGGTCGGTTTGGAAAAGTCTGTGATCATGCTTCATTCCCGGCCACCGAGGCTTGACTATTTTCTTGCCGCTGCTATGCCAATCGCCTCGGGGGACACTCCAGACTAAAAGTTCGCGGGCGAGCCGGTATGTGATCACGGTCACGCAGGGGTGCTTCATGGGAGATCTAAAGTTTGCCACAAAATGGACCTTCAGATCAGGGATTCTATTCTCGAATCACGATGATGAGCGATCAGCGCTTGTCCCAGGCTCAGACCGCCATCGCCCGCGGGCACCTCGCTGTGAGAAAACACTCGAAATCCCCTTTTCTCAAGGTGCTTCTGAAGATTACGGAGCAAATATTCGTTGTGGAAAGTGCCACCACTCAGGCAGACACGGTCGAGTGTAGTTCGCTCCCGGATCAGGCTCGCGATCTCAGTGAATGCTGTGACAAGACCGTTGTGAAAGCGTTGACTGATGGTGGCGATTGAAACTTTTGTTGCCAGGTCCTTCACGATGGAGTCGAACAGGGGTTTCGTGTCGAAAACCCAGTTCTCACCCTCGCGGATCAGGTCCAGTGGATAAGCGCTATCGTCTCGGCCACCCTCAATCGCCATTTCCAGTTCGATGGCGGCCTGCGCTTCGTAGTTGACTTCGGTGCGAAGCCCGATCACGGCAGCGACTGCGTCGAACAGGCGGCCGCAACTGGAGGTGAGCGGCGAATTCACTCCTCGTTCCATCATGCGGAGCACAAGATCAACTTTTGGGCGATCCAGACTTCGTACAAATGGCAGCGGCAAATCCAGAAAGTCACGGGCCAAAGTGGTGAGCCAAGTAACTGACCGCCATGCGCCATGGCTGCCGGATGGCCGTTTCTCCGCCAGGCATTGGTACATAGCTGAAATGGGCGACGCGCTGAAAGTTCTGGTAGTCGGCAAGTAACACCTCTCCACCCCAGATGTGGCCGTCCGTGCCGTAGCCAGTGCCGTCCAGCGCAAAGCCGATCACTTGGCCGTCGAGATGGTTCTCAGCCATACAACTGGCGATGTGCGCGTGGTGATGCTGAACGCCTTCCAAACGCACGCCCTTTTGAGCGAGCGCCCACTTGGTTGAGAAATATCCGGGATGAAGATCGTAAGCCACGATCTCCGGCTTGATCTCGAGGATTCGTTCGAGATGCTCAATGGCTTCTTCGAAGAATTGGTAGCTTGAGAGGTTCTCAAGATCACCGATGTGCTGGCTCAGGAATGCGTGCTTGCCTTTGGTCAGGCAGATTGTGTTCTTGAGTTCTCCTCCCACCGCCAGTACGGGCCGCACCTCTTCCTTCAGGAAGACGGGAACGGGAACGTAACCGCGAGAACGCCGCATCTGCCGAGTCTTGCCGCTGGTCGCGTGTACCACCGAGTCGTCGCAGCGCAGGAGAATCTGCCGATTATGAACCAGGAAATAGTCCGCCAGCCCGGATAGCCGTTCGACTGCCTCCTGGTTCTCAATGGCGATGGGCTCTTCGCTTAGATTGCCGCTGGTCATGACGAGCGCGCGGAAACCGCTTTCGGCAAACAGGAGATGGTGCAATGGCGTATAAGGAAGAAACACTCCCAGGTCACGATTGCGCGGTGCAACCTCGTCGGCAATGATGGTGGGATACTTCCTTGGCAACAAAACGATCGGGCGCTGCACGACCTGCAAGCGCGTTTCGGGCCGCTTCGTCGACTTCGCATACCGCCTCGGCCGCTTCCAGGCTGGGCACCATGATCGCGAACGGCTTCTCGACTCTGCGCTTTCGCTGACGAAGTAGTGTGACAGCAGCGCGGTTGGTCGCGTCTACAGCGAGGTGAAACCCGCCCAATCCCTTAACGGCCACCACCAGACCTGCTTCCAGACGGGCCACTGCTTCGGCGATCGGGTCTTTGGTGACAATCTTGTTTCCCTTCCTGTCCCACAATTCCACCTGCGGTCCGCACGTCCAGCAGGCGTTGGGCTGCGCGTGGAAACGCCGGTTGAGCGGGTCGTCGTACTCGGCCTGACAGGCGGGGCACATCGGGAAGATTGCCATCGACGTGTGCGGCCGGTCGTAGGGAATATCGCGAACGATGGTGAAGCGCGGTCCACAATTCGTGCAGTTGATGAAGGGATAGCGATAGCGGCGATCGGCCGGATCAAACAACTCCCGCAGACAATCCGGACAAATCGCGACGTCGGGAGAGATGAGTGTGTGTACCGCCTCGCCTCGCTGGCTGGTGAGTATCCGGAATTCGTGATCCCCGCTGCACGGCAACTCTCTTACTTGAAGGTCGGTGATGTGAGATAAGGGAGGCGCCGTTCGCGGCAGGCGCGTGACGAATTCCTCCACTGCCTCTATCGGGCCCTCGATCTCAATGGTCACGCCCGCCGGCGTATTTGAGACCGTACCGGTAAGATTCCGTTCGAGGGCGAGGCGGTAGACATACGGGCGGAATCCCACTCCCTGCACGATGCCCGCAACTTCGATTTGGCGGCGGACTTCCATGTGTACCTAACCGACAGGTTCGGCCTTTGCTTGGAGGAAGGCCTGCCGCTTCTGATCGAGCCACGCCAGCCACTGTGAAAACCCGTTCCCGTGAAGACAGGAAAGTCGAACGATCTCCATCCCGGGATGCACGCGGCGGGCGTTCGCTTCGGCGGCACCGATGTCGAACGGAACATAGGGCAGAAGGTCCACCTTGTTGAGGATCATCAGTTCCGACTTGAAGAAAATCGACGGATACTTGAGAGGCTTGTCTTCGCCTTCGGTGACGCTTAAGACCACGATTTTCGCAGCTTCGCCAAGGTCATAGCTGGATGGACACACCAGGTTGCCGACATTCTCGATGAACAGGATGTCCAGGTCTTCCAGCTTCCAGTCCGCCAGATGGCGCTCGATCATGCGTGCGTCGAGGTGACAGGTACCGCCGGTCGTGATCTGTTTGACGGGGTAGCCGAAGCGGCGGAGTCGCTGTGCGTCGTTTTCTGTCTGGATGTCTCCCGTTAGAACTGCAACGCGCGAGTTGCGGGGAAGCATTTCCAGAGTTCGCTCGAGCAGGCTGGTCTTGCCAGAACCGGGGGAACTGATCAGGTTTACGCACAGAACGCCGCACTCTCGAAAACGTTCGCGCAAGATGGCGGCAAGTCGGTCGTTTTCACTGAGTACTTTTTGTTCCAGCGGCACTCGGCTCATTTTTTTCGACCTCCAGGTAAGTCAGTTCCAGTTGGTCTCCACTCACGCATTCGGCAGAAACTTCGCGGCATTGCGGGCACCGAAAGTCGTACTCGCAAACCGTGAATTCGAATTGACAACTTCCGCAGCGATGACGGCGCGGGCACAGTTCGATCTCCAACTTCAGGCCGTGCAGGTCGGTATCGCGAACCAGCACTTCGAAGCAGAATTGCAGAGAGTCCTCGTCGATAGCCTGCATTTCGCCGATTCGAACTCCTACTTTTGACGCGTGCGCGTCGGGATAACGCTGCAGTTCCCTTCTCACAGCTTCCAGAATCGAATTAGCGATGCCCATTTCGTGCATGACTTAGCAAATCCGGGGCAACTGGTCCCCAGCAAGCATATCGACGAGGCGAGTCGTTCCCAAGGACGTGCGCATCCTGACCAATCCTTGCTGCTGGTGGGAAACGGTGCCAATGATGCGGGCGTTCCTTCCCTGCGCGTGTTGGCGCATCGCTGCCAATAGAGCGTCGGCGACGTCCGGGGGCACGATCGCGATGAGCTTACCTTCGTTCGCGACGTACAGCGGATCGAGACCCAACATCTCGCAGGCCCCGCGTACCTCGTCCCGCACTGGAATCTCCGATTCGATCAGTTCGACTCCCACTCGCGACTGGGCGGCGATCTCGTTGAGCGCGCTGGACAGGCCTCCGCGGGTTGGGTCCCGCATGCAGCGGATGGTCGGTGCGACTGCAAGCATTTCGGCAACCAGGCCGTGGAGAGCCGCGCTATCGCTTTCGATGCGCGACTCGAATTCGAGGCCCTCGCGCTGGGCCAGGATCGCGATCCCATGGTCCCCGATCGTTCCGCTAAGAAGTACTCTGTCGCCCGGTTGGGCGCAGTCTGCGGAAAGATTTACGCCGTCCGGAACGATTCCGATGCCAGTTGTGTTGATGAATAGCTGGTCGCCACTTCCCCTCTCAACAACCTTGGTATCACCGGTCACAATCTGCACGCTGGCAACTGCGGCAGCGTCGTGCATCGAGCGCACGACTCGACGCAGAACATCCATGGACAGGCCCTCTTCGAGAATGAAAGCCGCACTCAGGAAGAGTGGCTTGGCGCCGCCCATGGCGAGGTCGTTAACTGTGCCATACACGGCCAGCGAACCGATGTCTCCCCCGGGAAAGAACAGGGGCTTCACCACAAAGGAATCGGTCGTAAATGCCAGCCGGGATCCGTTCACGTTCACAATCGCCTGGTCATCCAGACGATCCAACACGGGATTCTGGAAGGCGGGCAGGAAAATATCGTGGATAAGATCGGCGCTCAGGGTGCCGCCGCTGCCATGCCCGAGCAGCACGGTATCTTTTGTCGGAAGAGGGGTCGGACAAGCAACACCGGCGATCGTCTTTTCGGCCACTCTTTCCTCTCACACTGCTTGTGCATGCCGGCGGTAACGGTAGTACGCAGCGCAGGCTCCTTCCGACGAAACCATGGGAGCGCCCAATGGATTGTCGGGGGTACAACGGATCGCGAACGCTGGACAATCGGTCGGCTTCCGCAACCCCTGCAGAACCTGGGCACTGATGCATTCAGCCGGCTCGTCGGCGCTGATTAGTTCGAGATCAAAAATCTTGTTCGCGTCGAATGCAGCGTATTCGTCACGCAAGCGCAAGCCGCTCTGCGGAATCATGCCGATGCCGCGCCACTTCTGATCGGCCACTTCGAAAACTTCGCGCATCACTTCCTGGGCGGGCAGATTGCCTTCATAGTTCACGGATCGGACATACTGGTTTTCGAGTCCGTGCCTGACCCACTTCCAGCTGTTTCACCAGCATCAGCACCGCTTGCAGTAAGTCCACCGGCTCGAATCCGCCGACAACGATGGGAACGCGAAAATCCCGCACCAATGCGTCATATTCCTGACATCCCATGACCGTGCACACGTGACCGGGAGCAATGAAGCCCTGCACGCGATTCTGGTCGGAAGCCATCAGGGCCCGAATCGCTGGCGGCACGAGAACATGTGAAACAAGGGTCGAAAAATTCCGCAGACCTTGCTTTCTGGCCATCCAGACGGCCATCGCGTTGGCCGGAGCGGTGGTCTCAAAACCGATCGCAAGAAAGACTACTTTGCGATCGGGCAGACGGCTTGCGATCTTGACCGCCTCCATAGGCGAATATGCAACGCGCACATCGGCACCTTGCGCCTTCGCGCGAAAAAGATCGGAGCCCGATCCCGGAACGCGCAACATGTCGCCGTAGGAGACCAAGGTGACGTCCTCGCGCAGCGCGAGCACAATCGCTTTGTCGATGGTCTCCAGTGGTGTTACGCAGACCGGGCAGCCCGGACCATGGACCAGTTCCAGCCCCTTCGGCAGAAGTTCGTCGATGCCGTAACGCATGATGGTATGAGTCTGGCCGCCGCAGATTTCCATCAACACCCAGGGACGGGTGCAATTGTGCGCGATCTCGGCCGCCAGTGCGCGGGCGATGCGCCCATCGCGGTACTCGTCGAGGTACTTCATGAGGACGCCATCCCTAAAAACCTAGCCCCGCATGAACATCGGGGCCGTGACGTAGGTCACACGGAGGCTCGTAAAAGTAGCGGAAGGAATCGTTTTGCAGTCTTTTGAGAGGGCCGCTGTCTTTGTCCGGCCAAGCCGCTGACCAGGGGGACGAGGGGATCGCTAAGGCAAAACCGTAGTCCTCTCTTCGCCGGCGAGTTCTTCCTCCAACGCGCCCATTTGTTCAAGAATCTCGTAGGTGCGTTGGGCTTCGGCGGCGTCCACGCGGCTGATGGCGAAGCCGACATGCACCAGTACGTAGTCGCCAACCTCGGCCTCCGGAACAAAGCCGAGCGCCACCTGCCGAGTGATTCCTCCGAACTGAACCTGCCCGAATTGCACTCCGGCAACATTCTCTTTCGTCAGCAGTTTTCCGGGGATGGCCAGAGCACATAGCAAGCCCTTTCGCGAATTGTAGCCCATTCCATTATTCGTTGCAGTGCACTAGTGCGCGGTGACGGCGGTCACACGGGTTGGAACGCGACCCCTGCTGCTGTCAGGACCTGTCCCGGCTGCCTCGCCTGGCCGTAACCATTGAGATATTCGTTTCACCCTCAGCGCGTGCTGCCTGGCTTCCGATAGAATGGGCGGTCCGTTCTGCTGTCGATCGAGGAGGGAAGACTGCGTGATCATCGGCGTTCCGAGAGAGACGTATCCGGGAGAACGGCGTGTAGCGCTGGTTCCCGTGGTGATTCCCAACCTCATCAAAGCCGGCTTCGAAGTCACAGTAGAAACAAACGCCGGACTGCAAGCCGGTTATCCCGACGTCCAGTATGTTGAAAAAGGTGCCGGAATCGTTTCCTCCCGATCCGATCTGTTCGGTAAAGCCAACGTCATTCTGCAGATTCTTTCCTACGGCTCCAACGACATCACCGGTAAGGAAGACTCGACCTTACTGCGCCAAGGACCAAATTCTGATTGGTTTTCTGCGGCCATTCGGTTCGAAGGAAGTGATTCAGCAGATCGCAGACCGAGGGGTAACCGCTTTCTCGGTCGAACTTGTGCCGCGTACGACGCGCGCCCAAAGCATGGACGCGCTCTCTTCGATGGGTACCATCTGCGGCTACAAGGCGGTACTGATCGCGGCCGATAGACATCCGCGGATTTTTCCCATGCTGACCACCGCGGCGGGAACGATTACCCCTGCCCGTGTATTCGTAATCGGGGCCGGCGTGGCCGGATTGCAGGCGATCGCCACAGCACGACGATTGGGAGCAGTCGCCTCGGCCTACGATCTGCGACCCGCCGCCAAGGAACAGGTGCAGAGTCTCGGCGGTCGCTTTATCGAACTACCCATCGAGGCGAAGGACGCTCAGGATGCCCGTGGCTACGCCCGCGCGCAGGACGAGAATTTCTACCAGCAGCAACGCGAACTGCTGGGACGAGTGGTCAAGGAAAGTGATGTGGTCATCACCGCCGCGGTGATCCCAGGCAAAACATCTCCCATTCTGGTGACTGAAGAGATGGTCAAAGGTATGGCGCCCGGTTCGGTGATCTTTGACCTGGCCTCCGAGCGTGGCGGGAACTGCGAACTGACCAAGGCCGGCGAGACTATCGTGAAGCACGGTGTCACCATCATCGGAGCAATTAACGTGGCCAGCGGTGTTCCCTACCATGCCAGCCAGATGTACGCTCGCAACGTCACCGCCTTCCTGCTGCACCTGATTCGAGAACAGAAGTTACAGCTGAACCTGGACGACGAAATCATTCGCGAGACCCTGGTCACTCACGGTGGCGCAGTGGTGAACCAGCGCGTTCGCGAATTCTTTGGAATGGCTGCGCCAGTTGCGCAGGGTTAGCGGAATTCTACCGGGAGGACGGATGAACAGTTCGATCCTGATTAACGGGCTCTTCATTTTTATGCTGGCGGGATTCATCGGATTCGAAGTGATCCGGCGCGTCTCACCGCTGCTGCATACACCGCTGATGTCACTCACCAACGCGCTGGACGCAATTGCCGTGGTCGGCGCCATCGTGCTGGTCGGCGAGCACAAGAGCACACTTTCCGCAGTCTTGGGAACCATAGCGGTGGTCGCCGCCACCAGCAACATCGTGGGCGGATTTCTGATTACCGACCGCATGCTGAAAATGTTCAAGTCCAGCCGCCCGGCTGCCAAACCATGAACGAATTCGCGGGAAGCCAGCTGATCATCGAAGTCATCTACCTGGTGGCGAGCGCGCTGTTCATCCTTTCGTTGAAATGGATGAGTTCTCCGACCACCGCGCGGCACGGCGTGTGGGCCGGAGAACTCGGCATGCTGCTGGCCATCGCGGGCACGTTGCTGCATCACGGCATCGTGGACTACAAGTGGATCGCGGTTGCGCTAGTGCTCGGCACCTTCATCGGCGTCCCGCTGGGACGCGTGCAGATGACGGCTGTACCACAGCGGACCGCGCTCAGCCATGCTTTTGGAGCTCTCTGTGTAACTCTGGTCGGCACGGCGGAATTTTATTTGCGCACGCCAGACATTTCCCGCTTCACTGATGGCCGTGCTCTCGATGGAGGTGATTCTCGGATCGCTGACCTTCACCGGCAGCCTGATGGCCGCGGGCAAGCTGCAGGAGATCCTGCCGCAACGGCCGCTTACATATAAAGGACAGAATCTCGTCAACTTCCTGTTGCTGGCAATCGCCATCGCGATTGCCGTGTATCTGGTGCTCCATCCGGAAGCCCGACAACTCTATCCCTTCATGCTGGTGATCGCGCTCGCGTTCGGTGTCCTGCTGGTGATTCCGATCGGCGGTGCGGATATGCCGACGGTCATTTCGCTGCTGAATGCCTACGCGGGACTTTCGGCAGCTGCCATGGGATTTGTCCTGAACAATAAGCTGCTGATCGTGGCGGGCGCGCTTGATGGCTCCTCCGGGTCTCATTCTCTCCGTGATCATGTCGAAGGCGATGAACCGGTCGTTCACCAACGTACTGTTTGGAGCCTTCGGTCAAGTAGCAGCTTCCGCTGCAGGAACGGAGAGGCGAAGCCCGTACGGAGCGCAACCGCCGAGGAAGCGGCAGCCATTCTTTCCGCCGCGAACAAGGTGGTGGTGGTCCCCGGCTACGGCATGGCTGTCGCGCAGGCCCAACACAAAGTTCGTGAACTTTTCGACTCTCTCAGCAAGCGCGGCGTCGATGTGCGCTTCGCGATCCATCCGGTGGCGGGACGCATGCCTGGGCACATGAACGTCCTGCTGGCCGAAGCTGACATTCCTTACGACCGGCTGATGGACATGGAAGACATCAACAGCGACTTTCCGCAGACCGACGTGGCGCTCGTGATTGGCGCGAATGATGTGACGAATCCCGCCGCCCGTACCGACGCCTCCAGCCCGATCTATGGAATGCCGATTCTCGATGTCGATAAGGCCCACACAGTGATGGTCATCAAGCGCGGCATGAGCCCCGGGTTCGCAGGCATCGATAATCCGCTCTACTATCTCGACAACACACTCATGCTGTTCGGCGATGCCAAGGCTTTCGTGGGCAGCATCGTCCGTGAGCTCACCGGGGGCGGCCACAGCTAATCGTGCCCGACCCAGTCGGGAATGAACACTCCGCGTGGTTTATCCTTGGCAAATGCCGTTGCCCATCTACCTGCCGGAGACCAGAGCGCTGGTACAAATCGTCGACGCCGCTCTCGCCGACGCAAACCGGAGAAGCGGGAGTTGGATTGTCTGCCGTCCCGGCTGCACGCAGTGCTGTATCGGCGTGTTTTCTATCAGCCAGCTGGACGCGGCGCGGTTGCAACAGCGCACTCGGGGATCTGACCCATTCGGAACCGGAACGCGCCGCGCGCATTCGGGCGCGAGCACGCGAATCGGTGGAACGGTTGTCGGGGCAGTTTCCGGGCAATCCGAAGACCGGGGTTCTGGACGAAGGTGAGCAAGCGGAGCAGCGATTCGCGGACTTCGCGAACGACGAACCGTGCCCTGCTCTGGATCCGGCTTCGGGCCTGTGTGACCTCTATACCTCCCGGCCCATTACCTGTCGAGCCTTCGGACCTCCTGTGCGCTCTGAAGACGGACTGGGTGTCTGCGAACTCTGTTTTCACGGGGCCACCGACGAACAGATTGCAGGCCTGTGAGATGGAAGTCGATCCGGAGGATCTCGAGTCGGCATTGTTAAAGGAGCTTGAGGCCAACGGCCGAACAGGACGGACCATCATCGCGTTCGCACTCGCCGATTGATCTCTCGGAGTACATCTGCTCAAGCCTTGCCTACGAGATGCAGCGCCGTCTCTGCAGCGCGTACTCCGCGGTACTGCGCCTCCTCGAAAATCGAGAATCCACTGAGATCGGAATTCGCAAACAGCAGGCGACCGTTCAAGTGGGCAAGCTTTCGGCGCTCTTTGGAGAAGATGGCGCCCGGCTTCGGTCGCGCCATGGCGTGACCAAAACGCATGACATCGATTCGCGACACGCATTGCCGGATATCGGGATGCACCCGCTCCAGGTCGTGAAGAATCGCTTCCTTCCAGTAGTTCCAGTCTTTCTGCAGAAGCAATGCGCGATTTGCCGCAGGCGTGCCATCGGAGAGCGCCCAGTAGAACGTCCACACCGTGCGGTCCACGTGGCTTCGCACGGTTTGGTGCATCGCATCCACATATCCCAGAGTTGGAGAGTCCATCACGACGTTGTCCCAGGTGAGGTCCGTTCCGTAGGTCGCCGGAAGCCGGTCCAGGGTCAGGTTCGCGGTAAGCCAGGGAGAATATTCAAAATCTGGCAGCGGGAGCCATGCCCTCGATGATGTAGGGAGCGAGAAATGTCGGAGCGGCGAAGATCACGCACTCCGCCCGATATTCGGTTTCTCCCGAGAAAATGCTGAAGCTTTTTCCGTGCTTTGCAATGCGATGCACCATCTGCCCGCTCCGGACATACGTCCCCACTCGCTCCAGCAGGCGTTTGACGATCCAGCCATTCCCTTCCGGCCAAGTCAGCGGGCCTTTGTCCTCGTGTTCGCGTGAAGCAAAGTAGTGGATTCCCGCCCATGCCGATGTTTCCGCTGCGAGCGCGCCATAGTCATCGCGACAGCAGTAGTTCATGTACCAGTTCAGAATCCGCGAGTCCATTCCGTGCTTGCTGAGCCAGTCGCTGAACGAAGTCTGGTCAAGATCCGCGCTGCTCGAGGAGAGTCCCCGCTCCATGGGAATCGTGAACGCGCCGCTGGCGCGGAAGTTGTGAATCAATTCTTCGAGACGGCGAAACTGATCGCGATCTTTTTCGCTCAGTCCGATCGCTGGCTCGATTCCGTCCTGCCAACGGCCATACAGGAACAGCCGCTCTTGCGGCGTGAAGCACAGGTAGCGCTCCTCCCACACGCCGTCTTTCAGGACGCCCAGTTCTTCGAACAGTTCGCGAACGTACGTTGCCTTGGGACCGGGCACGGGAACGTAGTGCGCGGCCCATGGATACGGCCGTGATCTCATTCTCTCCCCAGCGCGAATTGCCTCCGGGCTGGTCATTCATTTCGAGAAGAACGAAATCGTTGAAGCCGCGCTTGTGCAGACGCCAGGCAGCGCTCAAACCTGCGATGCCGCCGCCTACGATGACGACGGCATGCTTCTCTACCTCGGTAGTCGGGGAAAATGACGCGTGATCGCGCAGTTTGTGGCCCAGCTGAAACGATTCATTGACGAACGCGCCGGCGATGGGCCGATCGCCCTTGATCGAAAGCCCGATGAGGGCGGCGCTGCCGGCCCCCAGGAACCTTCGGCGCGACACCCTCAATGGCTGATGTCCTTCCAGTCCTGATCGTAGGCCCGCACCAGTACCTGGTCGTTCAGCCGGTTCGACGGCATGGCCATCGGCGACATATCGGGCGGGAATTGAAACATCGATGGAAGCCCGTCGACGGTAACAAAGCGCAGCCCCGCGGGCAGAAGTGTCGGGGGCGCGTATTCGTGAGTGGAAGCAATCACAAATCCCCACTCTCCGAATGACGGCACATACACGTGATACGGATAGGTTTTGCAGGCCCGCTTGCTTCAGCGTTTCGACGATGCACCAGTAAGAGTCACGCGCAAACATCGGAGAGGTACTCTGCACAACCATCGAGCCCTTGGGCGCTCAGATGCCGGGCAGCGGCCTTGTAGAACGCGGTCGTGTACAGCTTGCCGAGGGAGTAGTTCGTCGGGTCGGGAAAATCGATCACGATGAAGTCGAAGCTGTCGGTATTCGAATCGACCCAGGGAAATGCATCGGCGTTGACGACGTGAACGCGAGGTGACTGAAACGACTTCTGATTCAAGCCGGTCAGCATCGGGTGGGTCGAGAACAAGTGCGTCATTTCCGGATCGAGGTCGACGAGAGTGATGCTTTCCACTTGCGGATATTTCAGAATTTCGCGCACGGCCAGTCCGTCGCCGCCACCGAGAACCAGCACCCGTCGCGGCGCCGGAATTGCCGAAAGACCGGGATGAATCAGCGCTTCGTGGTAGCGATATTCGTCGCGCGAGCTGAATTGCAGGTGGCTGTTCAGGAAGAGGCGGATGTCGTCCTTGAACCGCGTCAGAACAATGTGCTGGTAGCGCGTGTCGCGCGCGAAGATGATCTCATCGGCGTAGATGTTGTCTTCGGCCGCGGCAGTGATGCGTTTGGCCTGCGCCAGTCCGACCGCCAACCCGCACATCACGAGCGACGCATAGAACACGCAAGGCTCGGGTCGATGGCAACTGTTTCGAGAACAGGAACGTGCTCCACAGAGCCACCGCCAACGTTGATTAATCCGAAGAGCATCGCCGACCGCACCAGTCCGAGATACGGCACCAGAAGAATCGGAAACAGCAGCGAGGCTCCGAGCGCGCCCAGGTAGTCGAACGTCAGCACATGGGCGACGACGTCGCGAAAGTGATAGCGCTCACGGACGATCCGCATCAGGATCGGGATCTCGAGCCCCACGAGCATGCCAATCACCACGACCAAGGCGTACATGATGATTTGAAATCCCTGCGAATAGGCGAAGGCGAGGAAGAGCAGCGCCGAGGAGAATCCGCCGATCACGCCCAGCAGAAGTTCAATCCAGACGAATCGGTAAGCCAGTCCGCGATGGATGTAGCGCGACAGCGCGCTTCCGATCCCCATGGCGAACAGGTAGCAGCCGATGATGGTCGAAAACTGCAGGACGCTGTCGCCCAGCAGGTAGCTGGCCAGCGTTCCGGCGATCAGCTCATAGATCAGCCCGCAGGCCGCGATGAGCAGTACCGAAATGAAGAGCAGAATACCCACGGTCTAGTGAACCGCCGCCGCAATGATGATGCAGATGCCGATGGACATTGCACCCACGAGAATCGCCAGAGCAGTGTTGTGCTCCTGCACGATTTCTTTCCAGAGGTGGTAGGGCGTGAGCTTGTCCATCACCACGAAGGCCAGGGTGAATACGACAATCCCAAGAAAAGCGAATACGACAGCATTCACGATACTGCTCACCAGAGTGGGACTCATTTCATTTGCCTCCCGTGTAGTGATGGTAGGAGCTATAGACGGAACGATACGAGCCGGGATTGTCGCGCACCGACCTGGGCACGTTTTTCGACTTCATTGATGTTGGCGAGGCTCCAGCCCTGGTACTGGGCGACAAGTAACCCGAGCAGCACCACCCCGCCATAGCCCATATAGAGTGTTTTAATCATCGTCGCTGCCTCCCGAACTGATGGGTGCGTGGTCGCTCTCCGCCCAGCGCATGTGCTCGAAGCTGATCGAGCGCCAGGTCAGCAGAATGGCTGGCGCCAAAAGCGCCAGCAGAGCAATCCCGTAGAACGAATACTGAGGGACATCCCGTTTGACCGTGACGTTGTAATAAGTGACACCGTAGCCGGGATCTCCCTCTGGCTCCACGCGCAAGTAATAGCGACCGGAGGGGACGCTTGGCACGGCCACCTTGTCGTTGGGTCCGCCCTCGGACCATGAACCGTCGGAGTCGTAGCCGTGGTAGTAGCTGACTTCGCGGCCGAAATCAAAGGCCTGCCCGGTGTCTTCGTTGATCAGCGCGTAGTTCAGATAGATCCAGTGATTGTCCAGATCGGTGCTGGTTTCAACCTCGAACATTGGAGGTGTGCCCCCCGAGTTCGAAGTCGTTGGTGACGAATGATGCTTCACCGTGCTCGCCTCGAGTCGTATTTATAGGACCCGGTAAACACCTGCTTGTTCTGGGACGACACGTCAAAGCCGATCATCAGAACCACCAATGCGAGCAGGAACGCCCCAAAGACCATCCAGACATTTTGGACATCCCCGCTCATTGGCGACGGCTGGTTCTCGTAGACGCCGACGGGCTGTGGAGGCTCGCCGGGCAGACGAAACGCTTTCCATAAGTCGCGACCAGACATGTACTCGCCCATCGACCAGGTGACTTCGCTGCCGGTCCGCTCGCTGGAAAGAACGCGCGGCGGCGAAACATAGTCGGTGACATCAGCCGACTCTCCGACCCGCACCTGCCAGGGAAATTCGCCGAGGACATAGGAGGTCCCGGCTTTCGCTGTCTGAAAGTGCTTATAGGTCTCGCCCAGGTAGGTGACGGTGGGCGGGCTCTTATATTCATTCACCGTCGGCAGTGCTTTCAGGATGCTGACGTCGTTCCAGTGTCCCTCGTACTCAGTCAGGTAACGAAATCCCTTGTACGGGTTGAAGAGTACGTACTCGTGCCAACTGTAGGGGAGGCCGTCGACGTGAATTGTGCGCCGCTGGAAGCCGATCACTTCGTAGTCCGTGCCGCGAATCTTGCCGCGCGTGCCCAGCGGAATGAGAGGCGGGATCTCATCGGTCGCGACCTTGAATTTTTGCAGAATCTGAAGACGGGGATCTTTTGCATCAAGGATGGAGTGGCAACTGTCGCACACAATGGTGACCGCGTTGCCGAAGGAGCGAACGGTAAGCGAAGCTCCACAGCCCGGACAGTTCAGCGCCTTGACCTGAGGATTTCCGGGAGGAGTCGGGCCGCCGGAGCTCATGACCATCCCTCGAAGCTGCGCAGATTCTTGAGGGCGAGATCTTCAAACTCCACCATTTCTCCCAGGTAGAGGGCTGGCTTCTCATCACTGTAGTCGATCGTGGCGAATTTTCCGGTCTCGCGAGCGCAAGTCGACGAACAAGACATCTTCCTTGTCCCAGTACTGAAACGGAAGTTCGCCCTGAACGCCTCGATAGTGCGCATTCGTAATCGTGGTGACCGCGTACTCCTGATTGTCCCAGGAGAAATGCTGTCCAACTTGGCACTGGCCGGCCTCGGGCATCTTTCGTCCCGGTGCTGCGAATGAAACGGCGTACTCGTCCTGCGCGTCGGAGAGCCAGGCGCTGGTGCCGTCGTGCATCATGAGATGCCATTCGTTCCAGCTGCCCTGCTCGTACTCGTAAATGATTCGGCCGATCGCAACAAATGCCTTGTGGTTGTAGGCGCCCTCGGTGCCGATCTGGATGGGAGAACTGTCCGGGGGAAGGTCGGCCACCTGTCCTACTTTCTGGAGGTCGACGTCGGTGCGCACCAGAATGGACTTGCAGTACTCGCACACTGTTTGGACGCTGCTTGACCAGCGAAACACAATCTTGGCGCCGCAGTTGGGACAGGTGCCCGACGGGTTGCGTCATCCCACGCGGCTCCCAACAGGCTGACTGGAAATCGCGATCGGACTGGTCGTTCGCCTTCTCTCCGGAAGGCTGTAAGGCCGGGTCACACAGCGCACGCTCACCGAACGTCGCCGAGAACATCGCTCGAAGTTTTTCCTCAAAATTCCACTCCGAACGCGGGACACAGCAAAAGAGGTTGAGGCAAAGGGACTGGAATTCGGGAAAGGTATGACAGGCGAGGTGGGATTCGGCCAGCAGACAAAGCCCCGTGATCCCGCCGGTCTGCGGAAACTGATGCCAATGGGTTTCGCCCACTGGCCGCAGATCCAGGTCGCTAATGATGGCGTCAAATAACGCGCTGAGCGACGTGCAGATCGCTCAATGCTTGCGGCAAGCAACCGTGCGCTTCGACGATCCATTCGATGCCGTTCATCGGGTGCGCCTACGGCTGGGCTTGACCACAGTTCGGACAGAACTTGCTGACCTTGGGAATCGACTTGCCGCAGTTGAGGCAGAATTTTGCTTCGGCACCGGCCACTGTGCCACCCGCAGCGGGTGCTGCAGCTTTCCGGCGTCGAAGTGTTTCCCTTCTTCAGCGCGTCCATCATGGCCTGTCCCATCGCAATACCCGCGCCGAGACCCGCACCGACGCCCGCCGCACCTCCACCTTCGTTGGCTGCCGCGACGGGAATGGCTTGCGCCACCTGGTACTGCGTGTATCGACCCATCTCGCCCACCATGTTCATGCCGATACGCTGATCGAGGATTTTCTGCAATTCATCGGGCAGAGACAGGTTCTCCACCACAAAGCTGTCCAGCACGAGACCCAGATCCGTAAACGCTGGCTTCAGCTGTCCTGCAATTTTTTCCGAGAGCTCGACCTGGTTGGCGGCCATGTCCAGGAAGGCCACCTGGCTGCTCGCAAAGGTGTCCGTGATGCGGCCAACGATGGTGTTGCGCAGTTGGCCCTCGAGATCGGCGACCTGGTAGACATCGCGCGTACCGCTCACCTTGGTGTAGAACATTTTCGGGTCCGCGAGATGGTAGGTGTAAATCCCGAAAGCTCGCAACCGTACCGCGCCGAATTCCTTGTCGCGAATGGTGATGGGATTCGGCGTGCCCCAGTGCTGATTGGTTTGCAGCCGGTTTACAAAGAAATACACGTCAGACTTAAAGGGCGACTTGAAGGCTTTGTCCCAGTTCATCAGGTACGTCAGGATGGGCAGCGTCTGGGTGTTGAGCGTGTATAAGCCGGGACCAAAGACGTCGGCGACGCGTCCTTCGTTCACAAACACGGCCATCTGCGAATCGCGAACGGTGAGTTTGCCGCCATTCTGGATTTCACGATCCTGCATGGGATAGCGATAGGCAAGGATGCCGTCCTGCGGCTCGACCCACTCGATGACATCGATGAACTGTTTCGACAGGAAATCACGCAAGCTCATACAGAATTTCACTCCATGATGCGGGCAGGGCGCAGAACAGAACGGCCCACTGAGTTTCGGATGCTAAGGTGCGACTGTCCTCATGTCAATGAGATGTTTGGCCGCATTTATTGCAAGTTGCGAAGTGTTTTGGCGGATTGCACTGCCGAAGAAACGACCGCGAGGACAGACCTCTGAAGAGGTCGCAAAAACGCGGGCTCAGTCTTAACGGTATCCGAGGGCAGGATGCCCTCGGGACAGCCGGCGAGAAGCCGGCGCTACTTGTCCGAACTTCGCTAGTCTTTTGTGGAGACGGGCGTGAGAGCTCTGTTCTTGATCGAACCCAGCTCAAGATAGGTGCTCGACATCGAACTTCTCTCACTCTCTGCTTCGTCCGCGGGGAGCGATTTCTCGCGCCAGAACGCATAGATCGCTGGATACACCAACAACTCGAGAATGAACGAGGTCACGATGCCGCCGACCATCGGCGCCGCTATGCGCTTCATGATGGCCGAGCCCGCGCCGGTTGCCCAAAGGATCGGTATCAGGCCGACGCTCATGGTGGCAAACGTCATGAACTTCGGACGCAGTCGCTTGGCGGCCCCTTCCACGATCGACTCGTACAGATATTCACGTGTGAAGCGTGGATGATCGTGTCGTGCCTTCTCGTACGCCAGGTCCAGGTAGAGCAACATGAAGACGCCGGTCTCGGCATCGATGCCAAGCAGGGCGATAATACCGACCCAGACGGCGATGCTCATGTTGTAGCCGAGGAGGTAGACCATCCAGAGCGCGCCCACGGCGGAGAACGGCACCGCCAGAATGATGATGGCCGTCTTCACCATCGAGCGTGTATTGGTGTAGAGCAGAAACAGAATGATGGCGAGCGTGACCGGAATCACCAGTGTCAGGCGCTGCCGCACGCGCTCGGCGGATTCGTATTGCCCGCTCCAGAGCACGGTGTAGCCTGCAGGCAGATGCAATTTGTTCTGCAGTTCGCGTCGAGCCTGCGCTACGTAGTCGCCCGGAGATCGATCTGCCAGGTCGACAAATACATATCCGGTGAGCAGGCCGTCTTCGTTGCGGATCATCGCCGGACCATTCAGCATCTGGATGGTGGCCAGTTCCGACAGCGGGATCTGCCGGTCGCCGCCGGCGGGCACGAGCACTCGCCCGAGCGCTTCCATATCCGAACGGAAGTCACGCTTGTAACGAACATTGATCGGATAACGTTCGCGCCCTTCAATCGTGGTGCTGACGTTATCTCCTCCCACCGCAGTTGAGAGGGTGTTCTGGGCATCTTCGATCGAAAGACCAAAGCTGGCGAGCGCCTTCCGGTCCCAGGTCACATCCAGAAAATATCCGTCCCCGGTCCGCTCCGCGAACACGCTGCGCGTGCCGGGCACATCTTTCAACACACTTTCCACTTGCCGGCCGACTTCCTGAATCCGGTTGACATCGCTTCCCTGGATCTTCAGGCCGACTGGTGTGCGGATGCCGGTCGTCAGCATCTCTATGCGGCCGCGGATTGGCATCGTCCAGTAATTTGAGAGGCCGGGAATCTTGAGAGCTTCATTCATCTCCGAGACCAACTGCTGCTCGGAAATGTGATCTGCGGTAATGTGCCGCAGCAGCGGAAGGGTCCACTTCGGCGCCCATGACGAATACCAGACGTGCGTCGTCCGCCACTGCGACTGAGGCTTCAGCACAATTACAGTTTCGAGCATTGAAAGCGGGGCCGGATCCGTTGCAGTATCGGCGCGGCCCGTCTTGCCGAGCACGTGATCCACCTCGGGAAAACTTTTCAGGATTCCGTCGGTCGCCTGCAGCAACCTTTGTGCTTCCGCAATTGAGATGCCGGGCATGGTGGTCGGCATGTACAGCAGCGAGCCTTCTTCCAATGGAGGCATGAACTCCGAGCCGATGACCCAGAAAAGCGGGATGGTGAGAAGCACCAGCACTACCGCACCTGCGATGACCTGGGTTTTCCAGCGCAGGGTCCAGCGCACCACCGGATCGTAGAACCGCATCAAGGGGCCGGTAATGGGATGCTTTTCCTCGGGCCGGATTTTTCCACCCAGCAGCCAACCGAAGAAGCTTTGCAAACGGTTCCGCGTCAAACCGAAAGTGTTCGGTCGACGGACCATGATGCAGGCGAAGCGCAGGATCGAGCGTGAGCGCGAGTACAGCCGCGACCAGCATGGCGAAGTTCTTGGTGTACGCCAGCGGGCGGAACAGCTTGCCTTCCTGGCCTTCGAGCACGAGCACCGGCAAGAACGCAACCGCGATCACCAGCAAGGCAAAGAAGGTCGGACCGGCAACCTCCCGCACCGCCTCGAGGATCACTTCGTCATACTTGAAGGGCTGGCCGGAGCGTTCAAAAATCTCCAGTTTCTTATGGGTCTGTTCCACGACCACGATGGCCGCGTCGACCAATTCGCCGCAGGCGATGGCGAGACCCGCCAGCGACATGATGTTGATGCTCACTCCGGTATATTGCAGCGGAATAAACGTGAGCAGGATCGCAACCGGAATCGTCACCACCGGAATGACAGCGCTGGGAAAGTGCCACAGGAAGATCAGAATGATGACGACGACGGTCAGGATGACTTCAATCAACGTGGAGCGCGCATTTGAGATCGATCGCCGGATCAGGTCCGACCGGTCGTAGATGGGAACCACTTTCACGCCCTGCGGCATTCCGGGCTCAATCTCTTTCAGGCGCGTCTTCACCTTGTCGATGACGTCGAGAGCATTGCTGCCCTCGCGCATGATGACGATGCCCGAGACCACTTCTCCCGCTCCATCCAGGTCGGCCGCGCCGCGACGAATATCCGGACCCAACACGACCTCTCCGACGTCTCGAATGCGAATCGGAGTTCCGTTCTCGTTGGCAAGAACGATCTCCTCGATGTCTTGGGGCGATTTCACATAACCGCGGCCCCGGATCATGTATTCGGCGCCGCCAAATTCCAGCAGCCGGGCCCCGGTCTCGCTATTGCCGCCGCGCACGGCGTCCGCCACACGTGCGATGGGAATCCCGTACGAACGCAGCCGGTTGGGATCGACGTTCACCTGGTACTGCTGGGTGAAACCGCCCAGCGAGGCCACTTCGGCAACGCCGGGCACAGCCTTCAAGTAATACTTGAGGTACCAGTCCTGATAGGAGCGCAGTTCGGCGAGACTGTGCTTGCCGGTCGGATCTTTTAATACGTATTGGAATACCCAGCCCAGACCGGTAGCGTCGGGGCCTAACTCGGTCTTGACGCCTTGGGGAAGACGCGAGGTCACGCTGGAAAGGTATTCGAGCGTCCGCGAACGGGCCCAGTAGATGTCGGTTCCCTCTTCGAAAATTACGTAGACGTAGGAGAAGCCGAAATCTGAGATACCTCGAACGGTTCGAACCTTGGGCGCACCCGTCATCGCCGAGATGATGGGATAGGTGACCTGATCCTCGATGATGTCGGGACTGCGATCCCAGCGGGAAAGGATGATGACCTGGGTCTCGCTGAGGTCGGGCGTCGCATCCAGAGGCAGGTGCAACATCGACCACGTTCCCCAGATGCAAGCCGCCGCGACGAAAGCAAAGATGAGGAACTTATTCCGAACCGAGAACCCGATGACGCGATTAATCATCCTGGCGCCTCGATCCGGAGACGGCGGCACTCCTTAATGCGGCATCGGAATACTTGGCAGGATCCTGCTGAAATTTCCTCTGGCACTTGTCGGAGCAAAAGGCGAACCGTCTCGCCGTGATACGTCTCCGAATGACCGGCAGCCAAAGCCTTGCTGTGATCAATCGACATTCCACAGACCGGATCGACCGCCGTGCTCATCTCTTGCGCGCTGGAGTCGTGGGACGACTGGCCGACTCATGCTTTTCGTTCACAGTTTGCAGCGACGCGCCCGGCTTCATGCGGCTTTCGGAATCGATCAAGAAATTGCCCGAGGTTACTACGCGATCACCCGCGGCCAATCCGCGTCGCACGGCAACCCGACCGCCGAAAGCAGTCCCGAGTTCCACGGGCCGCGGCTCGAACACTCCTGCGCTGGTCTCCACGTAGACGATCTTTTGCATGCCACTGTCGAGAATCGCCTGTGCGGGAACGGAGATGCCCGCCGGAACGGGCGTGCGGAACTCCACGTCGACGAACATGTCCGGACGAAGGAGCATCCCTGGATTGTCGGCCTCCAGCCGCAATTTCAAGGTGCGCGATGCAGGATCAAACAATGGAGGACTGTCGCTGACGGTGGCGTAGATGGTCTTGGCCAGCTCCCGGACATTGACCGCCACTCTCATGCCTGGGCGCAGAACCTGCGCTTCGTCGCTGAAAATATCGGCGAGAATCCACACTTTGCTGAGATCGCCGATCCGATAAAACTCTGTGCCTTTTTCGAATCTTTGCTGCGGAGAGATCGAGCGGGAAAGCACAATCCCGTCGGCGGGCGAGACCACTTCAATGTCTCCCGTGACCTGGCGCGTTTTTGCCAGTTCCTTGATCTGCGGTTCACCCATTCCCAGGGTGCGAAGTTGCTCTTCGTTGATCCGAATGCTGGAGTCACTGACCCGGTTGTTTTCGTCCGAGTCGCGGGTCGCCTTCAGCCGGTCAATGCTGGCTAAGGAACCCAGGTAGGCTTGCTGCGCGTTGCGAAATTCGCGGCTGTAAAACTTGGCCAGCGACTGGTTCTTCTTCACTACGCTTCCGATCGGATTGTCTTCGAGCGACACGATCCAGCCGTCGGTACCCGCCATCAAGCGGAACACCCGGTTGTCGTCAGGCGCGACCCGACCCGTGGTCCGAACGAGGCGCGAACCGGAATTCTTCTCGACCGCTTCCACTTGCACGCCGATGAGTTGCTGCTTCTCAGGCGTAATGGAAACCGCTCCAGCAGTCAATTGGAGGCTTGATGCTGGGTTCTCGCCTTCGTACACGGGTTCCAACGCCATTCCACAATCGGGCGCCGTACCCGGTTTGTCCGACCTGTACGACGGGTGCATGGGATCCACGTAGTAGAGGATCCGCTTTAGATTGGGGTGACTTGCTGGTTTGGATTCGCCGCTGTAGCGACCTGCGAGGAACGCGCCTAGCGCGACAACGAGTACGGAACCGACGAATGCCGGCTTATTCATGGTCTTTGCCCCACACAGATACAAATTGCGAGAGTCAGGACTGGGTAGCTTTCTACCTCAGTCAAGGATTCTCACGCCCTGGTTTTGTGAATAAACATCAAACCGTACCGCTACGGGGGATCATTTGAGCGCACCTTGCATGCTCACGGGGAAGGAAAGAACGGAGCACCGGTTGCAGAGAAGGACAAGCATTGCGTGCATGGAGGCGGTCTCATGGGACGCGCCTCCTGCAAATCACAGCCCTACCTTACTTGTGGCTTCGAGAACTGGGTATCTTCTAACTTCGGATTCACGACCACGCTCTCGATCACCATCTTGTGCGTTTCCTTGTAACCTTCAACCGCGGTCTCCAAAACGTGAGGAACCATCAGGCCCTGCACCGGCTTGTAATCGCGAAGATAAATCGCGACGGAATGCATCTTCCCATCCATCCGGCGCGGAGTGCCTTCGATCTTCACTTCCATGAAGTTCTGCGCGTCAATCCAAACATGCTTGACGTCGCCGCCCTTCTCCGTCAGTTTGAGCTTGTAGGCGTCGCGACCCTCGACTTTCTCCATGCCATCGAGATCCACCTTGGTTCCCTTGGCGGCATAATCAACGAGGGGTCCGTCGAGATCAGCCTGCTGGGCCTGGGCCTTTGCTTCGTCGGCAGTAAAGGACTCAACGTCGTTGCGGTTGAGGAATGGCCGCACCTTCCAACCGTTGGTGCCGTCGTAAACCTGCAGGGCGGTCTTGCCGGCGAACTCGATCTCGAGCCGGGACTTGTGCCCGCGCTTCATCTTCATGACAAAGGGCAACTGGACCTGCTGAGGTTTGTCGGTCTTATCGGGAGCTACCATGTTCCTGGTGGGCGACACTCTCTGCACGTACCGCTGGCTTCGGGCGACAGAATCGCCCGCTCCAGCGTCCATCTTGCCGGACAGAGTCAGCGTCTGAACACCGCGCCACGCCTGCAGACCACCTTGTGCAGCAATGGTCTTATCGACAATCTGAGCAGCGGTCAGCTTCGCCGTCGCAGTCTGCGTATCGGCGGCTATTGCCAGGGAGGTCAGAATTGAGAGGAAAACTAAGGACAGCAAGGTTTTACGAAACATCTGTGGATTCACTCCTCGGAAGGTTCTAGGGGGAGGAGGATACTCGACGGCTAAATGTACCATAAGTCCGTTAACCCGGAAACGATCAATCGTGATGCTCTATAAGCCTTTTCGTTTCAATCTATTGGATGCACTTACGGGTGGCATGCAGCAAGCCCATCGGCGCATCGGCAATTAACATCTTGCTTACAACGAACGTGAATCGGATCGAGCCTTGCGATCTTGTTTGGGCTTTCTTCCCATCCTGACCAGTCCGATGCTTTTCAACAACAACGAAACCAACTCGCTCTGCCTTTGCACACCAACTTTCTCAAACAGGTGTTGAAGGTGAGTCCGGGCCGTTGAACGGCGTATCCCCAGCAACCGGCAACAATCGTCGAGCGTCTTCCCCTCCATGAGCAGGCTGGCGAGGCAAGCCTCCATCGAGGTGAGTCCGTACAATTGTCGCAGTTCACTTTCAGCCGTTCCGGTCGGCTCTTCGGGATCGAGAATGAAAACCAAGACCGCAGGCGCCATCAGATCCCGCTTCGAAGACGCGGCTTCGACAGAACGAATCAGCAAGGTCAGGGGCCTACGACCGGAAGATCGTTGAACGGCGAGCAGCGAATCCGCCGTGCCGTCGGTAGGTCTCGCGGCCTGTCGAATGAGATCGTCCAGTGCCGGAGTGCTGCGTTGCGTGGTGCGAATGTTCCGGCGCGCCGTCAGCTCGAGACCATCGCGACTCTCAAAGACTTGCTCAGCCGTGTGATTCGCAAGCAACAAGCTTCCTCCGGCGCCGATCACCGCCAGTCCGATGTTGACGAGATCCAAGGCTTCGAATCCCGCCATCAGGAGATCGAACGTACGACCGTTCGCTGAATTCTGCAACGCACGGGTCCGGGGAGTGATCGTGTCAGTGACTCCGATGTTCGTGTGGCGCACAGTGGATGTCTTCGTTATCAAGTTCGGTAGACTGCGCAAGGTCGACAAATCGAAAGGCTCCCACAGACGGTGAGTCGGCCACCGCTGAAAAAACACCTACGACATCTTCAAATGGGGAGGGGCAAGAACGACCGCTGAGGAGAGGCGGCCAGGAACAAATCGCGATTCGGGGACTTTCGCTAAATAGGGCCGATGACTTCGTACCGGCGCGCCATCACCCCGAGTGCAAGGATTCTACACCATGCTGGACGGCACCCCATCAAAAAATCGCGCTGCGCCTAGCCTTCGTTACTTCAGGTGACTAGATGCTGATAACAAAAGTCACCTTGAAAAGTCAGAGTTGATTTCTCACAGTCTTTAAGATGGGCTTGCTCACGAATAGGGGAAGATCATGCGCTTGCAGACTTGAGAAAGGGACGAGGCTTGGCCTCTTTGCCACGGGTTCGAACCAGCCCGATACTCTTCAGCAATACCGAAACCAGTTCGCTCTGCCGCTGCACGCCGATTTTTTCAAACAAATGCTGCAGGTGGGTCCGCGCGGTCGATCGGCGGATTCCGAGAACGTCGCAGCAATCATCGAGCGTCTTGCCTTCCATCAACAGATTCGCCAGGCTAGCCTCGGTGGAGGTGAGTCCGTAGAGTTGACGAAGTTCAGCCTCGGCAGTCTCGACCGGAAACTCTGGATCGAGGATAAAAATAAGAATTCTGGGTCCACCTAAATCTTGTTGCTGCGAGACCCTGCACAGGACGCACAAGCAAAGTAAGAGGGCGCTTACCCGACGAACGTTGCACAGCCAAGACCGTTCCGCAGGCTTCGACAGCTCGCAACCCAGGGCTTGCAAATTGCCGCAGCAAAGCGCTTAGGGCGGCTTCACAGGCACCGGAGGCTCGTAATGTGCCCCGCGGAGAGAGGCTGATACCGTCGCGCGCATCAAGAACCTGTTCTGCCGTCTGATTGGCCAACAACAGCCGACCAGCCACGTCGGCTACAACGACTCCAATGTTGACCAGATCCAGAGCTTCAAAACCGGCCATCAGCAGATGGAGGGGGCGGTCACCCGCGCTATTCAGAATGGTGCCGATGGCTCCGCCAGGCTTGACTCCTAATTGGGCATTTGCCGGGTTGAAGTCCGCGTTCCTTGAGGATGGTTTGATTGCCAAGCTCGGTAGACTCCGCGAAGCAGCCATCACTAACTCCAGTGGTAATGAAAGACGCTGGGGGTGCGACGGCCTCTTTGCCGCAGCTCATGTGGGGGCATGACAGCGTCAAAACCTTGGTGAACCGCTTGGGACCTGGTATCGGGCGAGGGACCCCGGGGGGATCCGCTTACAGTGCGACCACTAACTAGAATGAAACTACACCATGGCACCTTACGGCTGTCAAGGATAAACGCTGAGAATGGACTAAAACTCGCCTCGATGCCCTACACGCGGCCACTCGAAGTCGGCTCGCCGTCCGCAATTCCCCTAACCGGCATCGAGTAACCAACGCCGAGCCTATTGCTCTAACTTAAAAATCCGCTCCATCCGCACCCACTTCTCACCCGGTCTGGCATCGGGGAGGGGCTGTTGAAACTTCCACATCAGCTGTTCCCACTCTTGCACCTTGGGGTTAAGCTGATCGGCTTTTGCCTTCTTCT
>CAWJDR010000014.1:0-132703 GCA_963841655.1 uncultured Acidobacteriota bacterium
CACGGCCGCGAGGCCGAGCGGCGCTTCATGGGGTACCGCCTGGGCCACCGCGACGCGGGCCTGGTGCTCGACGAACGGCTGTTGATTGCGGGCGACTTTCAGCTCGCCTCCGGTCACCAGGCGGTGGCCAGGCTGTTCGGCCACGGCGGCGGGTGTGACGCCATCGTGGCCGCCAACGACTGGATGGCCCTGGGCGCGATCGAGGCGCTCGCGGCCCGCGGCCTCAGCGTCCCCGAGGACGTGTCCGTCGTGGGGTTCGACGACGTCGACGAGGCGCGCTTCGCGACGCCGCCGCTCACGACCGTGCGACAGCTTCCGCGCCAGCTGGGCGTCGAGGCCGCGCGCGCCGTGCTGGCGCGGGCCGCTGGCGAGGCCGGCGGCGGGAATCTGGTGCTGCAGACCTTCCCCAGATCCGTCAGTCGTGCGGATGCTTTCGAGGGGGCCCGCGCGTGAGCCGGTCGCCCGCGCCGCGCCGCGCGCCCATGACACGGCGCTGTGGGCGGCCGCGGTGGCCGCCAGCGGCCCGGCGCCGGACCCGTCGCTGCCGGCCGACTGGGCCAAGCGGATGGCCTCCTCCGCCGCTCCAATCTCGACGAGGGGAAGGGGGACCGCTTCCTGGCCACCCTCGACGCGGTCGTCTCGAAGGCGGCCGAGGTGGGCAACGTGAGCAGCTGGCACCAGCCGGTGGCCACCCTGCGCCGGGAGGCCGTTCGCGATCTCGGCCAGGAGCGGACCAAGCTGTTCCGGGCCGAATCGCTGTTCGAGCGGGCGCACCTCCTCATCGGCGATCACGCCGAGCGGGTCCAGGGGCGCCGCCGTCTGGAGGCGGAGGCGACGTTCCGGGCGCTGGGCGAGCTGGGACGTGAAGATGCTCGCCGCCCTCGATCGGGCTGGGATCGGGCGCGCCCTGGCGACCCACCTGCCGAACCTCCGCGTCTCGAGCGCCGCCGTCGTCGTCCACACCGCGGTCGGCCTGCCGCCAGCGAGGACGCCGGCCGTCTGGTCATCGCCTGGGACCGCGAGCGCGGGCTCCGGACCTTCGAAGGGGGCGTCGCCTTTCGTGCCGGTCAGCTCCTCCCGAGTCCTTCTTCCCCGCCCGGCGCCACACGTTGATGGTGCAGCCACTCTGTTTCGGCAGTGAAGCCCTCGGGTGGTGCTTGCTGGAGATGGACCCGCCCCGCGCCGTCGTGTGCGAGGAGATTCCCGTGCCGGTCGGCGCCGCGCTGAGGCCACCGCGCTGCGCGAGCGCCTGGCGGCGACGCTGGCCGCGCTACGCTACCAATGAACCCGATCGTCCTGCCAGCTGGGCGTCGTCGAGTGTTCCCCGGAAGGCGATCCGCGCGGGGCCGCACAGGCGGACGCCGGCGTAGTCGGGCGCCACGGTGATCACGAGCGTGCCGCCGGGGAAGGTGGACCCGACGCGTCCCCGCCGGGCGCCAGGCGCTCCTCGAGGCAAGCGGCGACGACCGTCGCGCAGGCGCCGGTGCCGCAAGCGAGGGTGAGGCCGCTGCCGCGCTCCCAGACGACGAGATCGATTTCTTTGCCGCGCACGCGCGCGAACTCGACGTTGGTGCGGCGTGGGAACCTTTCGGCGATCTCCAGCACGGGGCCATAGGTCGTCGCCAGCGCCTGCAGATCGTCGTCGCCGTCGACGAAGATGACGGCGTGGCGGGTTTCCCATCGAGACGGCGGTGAAGCGGAAAGTCCGGCGATCGTGGGCGCGGATCGGCTCGCGCAGCGCGCGCGTGTCGCCGGCCGGCGCGAGCGGGATCTCCGTCCGCGTGAGGCGGGGTCGCCCCATCTCCTCGGTCACGCTGCGGACCGCGCCGGCCTCGACGTCGAGCAGGCAGGTGAGCACGCCGGCGCCGGTCTCGATCTTCAGCGTCGGGCGCCGCAGCGCCGGGTCGGATTCGTAGAGGACCTTGGCCACGCAGCGCAGGCCGTTGCCGCACATCTCGGCCTCGCTGCCGTCGGCGTTGAGGACCCGCATGCGCGCGTCGCCGGTTGCGCTCGGCAAGATCGCCAGCACGCCGTCGGCGCCGACGCCGAAGTGCCGATCGCAGATCTCGCGCACGACGGCCGGATCCTGAACGGCGGCGGCGCCGGCGGCGGCTGGCTGGCCGGGGCGCAGGTCGACGACGACGAAGTCGTTCCCGGTCCCCTCGGCCTTGACGAACGGAAGCGGCATGGCGTCCGCTGGTAGTTTACTCGGCCGGGGCCGCGGGTGCAGGCGCCTCGGCAGGCTTGTCGCCCTCGGCGGGTGCCGCGGCGCGCTTGCGCTTGCGCACCGGCGCGGGCTTGTCGGTCGACGTCTCCGCGTCGTCGCCCTTGGCCTTGGCCTGGCGGCGGGCTTCGGCAGGCTTGGCGGGCTCTCGGCCTTGGCCGGGGCTGTGGGCGCGGCGGGCTCGCTGGCCTCGGACGCGCCGGGCGCGGCGGCGCCGCCGGCCGTCTTCTGGACCGTGTTGCGGGCCTTCTCCGAGATCCAGCTTCAGCTGATCGGCGCGGGCGTCGTCGGCCTTCTTTTGCGCCGACTTGCGCTCGGCCAGCTTCTGCAGGCGCTTCGAGTCCTGCTGGCTGGAGAAGTGCGCCAGCCCCAGCGAGGTGAGCAGGAAGATGAGCGCGGTGATCGAGGTGAGGCGGGTCAGGAAGTTCCCGGCGCCCGACGAGCCGAACACGGTCTGGCTGCCGCCGCCGCCGCCGAAGGCGATCCCCATGCCGCCGCCTTTGCCGGCCTGCAGCAGCACGACCAGCACCAGGAACATGCAGACGATGACGTGAATGACTGTGAGAAACGTGATCATGCCCCGGAGCCCTCTTCACTAGACGAACGAATGATTGCGGCGGCCAGCGACGCGCCGCCGACGAGGCCGCCGTCGACGTCCGCCTCCGCCATCAAGGCGCGGCGTTGTCGGGCTTGACGGAGCCACCGTACAGGATGCGCAGCCTCGGCCGCCGCCCGAGCGCTCGCGTGCGAGCGGGCGCGGATGAAGTGGTGCACCTCCTGCGGCCTGCGCCGGCGTGGCGGTGCGGCCGGTGCCGATCGCCCAGACCGGTTCGTAGGCGATGACCACGCGCGGCGTCTCGCCGTCGAGCAGCTCGAGCAGCGCGCCGTCGAGCTGGGCCGGATCAGGCGGCCGAACGTCTCGCCGGCGTCGCGCTCGTTCAGGGTCTCGCCGATGCAGACGATCGGCACCAGGCCGGCGCGCAGGGCGGCGCGCGCCTTGAGGTTGACCGCGGCGTCGAGCTCGCCGAAGATGCTGGCGCCGCTCGGAGTGGCCGACGATGACGTAGGTTGCAGCCGACGTCCGCGAGCTGCCGGCGCGACCTCGCCGGTGAACGCCCCTTTGTCCTCCCAGAAGCAGTCCTGCGCCGCCACGCGCGACGGGGCCGTGCCCTCGAGCCGCTTGGCGACCGCGTGGAGCGCCGTGAAGCTGGGAGCCACCGCGACCTCGACCTCGCGCACGGTGGCGACAGCGTTCTTGACCTCGGTGGCCAGCGCCAGCGAATCGGCGATCGAGCCGTTCAGCTTCCAGTTGCCGCAGATAAACGGTCTCCGTGTGCGCGCCATCGCGATTCCTCGTCTAGCTCTCGAGCGCCGCGAGGCCGGGCAGCTTCTTCCCCTCGAGGAACTCGAGGAGGCGCCGCCGCCGGTCAGATGTGGGTGATCTTGTCGCCGAGGCCGCTCTTGTGGACCGCCGCCACCGAGTCGCCGCCGCCGACGACCGACAGCGCGCCGGCCGCGCCGGCCACCGCCTTGGCCACCGCGAGCGTGCCGCCCGCGAAGGGGTCGGACTCGAACACGCCCATGGGGCCGTTCCAGAAGATCGTCCGCGCGCGCGCGATCGCGTCGGCGAATCCGCGCGCCGTCTCGGGGCCGATGTCCAGCGCCGCCAGATCCTCCGGCACCATCATCGCCTGCACCACGCGACCCGACTCGGCCTGGACGCCCGCAGCGGCCACCACGTCGCGCGGCAGCAGGACGTCGACGCTCGACGCCTCGGCCTTCTTGAGGAAGGCGCGGGCCAGGGCCAGCTTGTCCTCCTCGACCAGCGAGCGCCGAGCTGGCCGCCCTTGGCCTTGAGGAAGGTGTTGGCCATCGCGCCGCCGATCAGGATCTGGTCGACGCGCGCGAGCGAATTGTCGAGCACGCCGATCTTGTCGGAGACCTTCGCGCCGCCGATGATCGCCACGAAGCGGCCTCTCCACGTCGCCGCAGGAGCTTGCCGAGGAACTTCACCTCGCGCTCCATGAGCAAGCCCCATCCCCTTGGCGGCGATGAACTTGGTGATGCCGACCGTCGAGGCGTGGGCACGGTGCGCGGTGCCGAAGGCATCGTTGACGTAGACGTCGGCGTAGCTGGCCAGAGCGCGCGGAGAACGCCTCGTCGTTGGCCTCCTCGCCGGGCGAGAAGCGGAGGTTCTCGAGCAGCGCGACCGCGCCGGCCTTGGAATCGTTCACCACCTTGCGGGCGCCGTCGCCCACCGGCTCGTCGGTCAGCGCCACGTCGTCGCCGGGCAGCTCCGCCAGCCGGGCCGCGACCGGCTCCAGCGTGTACTTCTTGTCGAATCGATTGTCGGGCTTGCCCTTGGGGCGGCCGAGGTGGGAGGCGAGCACGACCCGCGCCCCGCGCTCGATCGCCAGCTTGATGGTCGGCAGGCTTTCCCGGATGCGGGTGTCGTCGCGACACCTTCCCCTCGGGGGTCAGCGGAACGTTGAAGTCGACGCGGACGAAGAGGCGGCGCCCCCCGATATCCAGCTCGGCGATTGTCTTGATGCCCATGTCGACAGCTCTTCGTTTTTCCGACGGCGGAGACGCTTCGGGCACAAAAAAGCGCGCCCGGGTGGGGCGCGCGAAGAATGCTCGAACAGGCCTGGAAATTGAGAGACAGCTAGAAGAGCGGCCGGCTGGGAGCTCCAGAGGAGCTAGAAAATTCAGTCGAGATCGAGGTCGGTCGTGACCAGGCTGATGATCTCGCTGGCGAGCGCCACAATCTGCTTCGGCTCGTAGCCGTTCTCGCGGAAGCTCCTTGTAGATCGACTTGGAGAGAATCTGCAGCGCCTTCTCTCGGTTCGGACCCGGGGTAGGCAGAACGTCGGCCTGCGGATCGATGGACTTGATCGGTGTCGTTGCGTTCGAGCCGAGCCATTCGAGAATCCTCCTCCCAGAAGGTCGGCCCGATTCTTAGCACGTGATGTGCCACTTTCCATGGGTTGTTAACCTGCTGAAATTACTAGGCAGTCCCCGCGAAAACAGGGAGTGGCGCGAAGTCCGTTACGCACGGTCTGGGGGGGGCTCCGGGGCGGAGAGTGTGCAGATCCTGTTTTTTCCGTCGAGGAGGCGTGACCAGCGTGTAACGCGGGCGTCGGGTAGGCGGCGGAGCGGCTCGTATCGACCGGGTGCGAAAGATGTTTTGCATGCGATCTCCACGCTGCTCCCATGCGGTGGAGGCTGCGATGCTACGAGCCGCGAGGTCAGCCGTGAAGCAGTCCCAGTCGATCGAGATTGCGTATCTCATCAACGGCGAGGTGGTTTCGGTACGGTGGCTGTCGAGCCGGAGCGAGCTGGCGCGGTGCGCTCGCGGCGTTCGGTCTCGTGGCCGCGATGTGCGTGGCGACGGCGACGCTCGTCGCGTCGGCGATGCTGGTGGCTCACCGGGTCGTGTTCCTGCCCGGGTATTCGGCGCTGTGGGTATTGGTCGGTCTCGGCTCGGCCGGCCTGGCCGCCGTCCGCGCCGCGCGCCGCGCGCGTGCCTACCGATTGGGGCCGCCATCGACGACGACGCCTTCTCGGTGTGGCGCTGTCGCCGCGGCCAGCCGGACGGCGACCGGCTACCGGCTGGCGGTCGTCCCGGGATTCACCGGCCGTATCGACGGCGGGCGCGCGCCGCTCGCGCTCGAGGCGCTGGTGCGCGACGGCGGCGGCAAGTCGCTCGATCTGCCGCTCGAGACCGGAATGCGCGCCGAGGTGGCGTTCGGTCCGGCGACCTTCGTCGTGCGCGCGCAGGACGACGGCGGCCGCGTCCCATCACTGCCGGCCGGCTTCTTGCGCCCTTCGCCCGTCGGCGCTTTCCTGCCACTGGAGCTGGCGGCGCTGGTCAGCATTTCTGCGCGGTCCCCGTCGGCGCGCCGATGGCGAGGCCGACATGAGGTCGGCCATCCCCGCGGACGCGACGCCCTGGGAGATCGAGAAGGCGCTGCGAGGCACGAGGCGCAGCTGCAGGCGCGCTCGCTGCACCGTGCTTCGACGTGTTGCCGATGGTCCTGCCAGCACTCGGGCTACGTCGGGGTCGGGCGTCTCGCTGTCGCGCGAGGGGGAGATGCGTCGACCACTGGATTGCGCGCTCGACCTACGGCGCGGAGTGCCCCGTCGAGAAGTGCATGTCCGACGTGGTCTCGACCTGGTTCTTCGAGCCGCTGCCCGAGTCGATGCGGGTCGTCCTGCCCGTGCAGGTGCTGCGCACCGACAAGCCGTTGCCCTACGGACCGGCGCGCGCGGCCGCCGATCTGCGCGCCGCCGCGATCCTGCTCACGTGCGCGAGTTGATCGCCGCACGCGAAAAGGTAATGCGCGAGCAGGCCGACAATTTTCCGAGCTGGGTACTCGACCAGCTGGGAACGGAATACCTGTTCGCCAACCGCGTGGCCATGGGACGAGGACTGAACGGACAGCGCTTTCTGTGGGTGCCCTTCGACGACGCCCTGATGACACCACTGAATGGAGAATCCGTCTCCGACACGCCCGACCGAAAAGCCTTCTACACGCGCGAGGCGATGATTCTGAAAAAGTACATGACGACTGCCAACATCGCCGCCCTTCCACCCACGTTGGACGAGTACATCGCGAAGGTCCTGACGCCAACGCTGGAACAGCAGAAGAAAGCGGGAGCCCCGGCCATCAAGTTCGAAGCCGCCTACTTGCGCTCCCTGAATTTCGGAGCCCCCGAAGAAAGCGAAGCCCGTCGCATTTACCAGCGCTACGCGAAAGGTGCCGCGCCGGGTAAAGCGGAAGTCCTCAAGGTGCAGGACTTCCTGTTTCGAGTCCTTGCGCGCGAGGCAGGACGCCTCGGGTTGGCCGTCCACATTCACACCGGAACCGGATGCGGAACCTACTTCGAGCTGGCCGGATCGAATCCCACGCAGTTAGAGTCGGTGTTGGACGATCCGTCATTGCGGAAAACGATTTTCGTTCTCATCCACGGCGGATCGGGCCCGTACACGCACGAGACTTCCTTCCTGCTCGGAAAGCCAAACTTATATGCCGATTTCTCCGAGCAGGACGCGTTGATCCCGCCCCGTGCCTTGGCCGCTGTGATTCGCGAGTGGCTGGAATGGTTTCCAGAAAAAGTCCTGTACGGCACCGACCTGGCGCCTGGCCCTCCGCAGTTAGATTGGGATGTGGTGGGATACGCGACCAACCTCACCGCCCGACGTGGCCTGGCCATTGCCCTCACCGGCATGATCAACGATGGCGAGATCACCCGAGAGCGAGCCCTTGAAATCGCACAGATGGTCCTTCGGGGAAACGCCGTGAAACTGTACGGATTGAAAAACTAAGAAAAGATTAAAGATGAGTCCGTCATTTTTTCGGCGTTCCTTTACCTGTTGTATATTCGCCTTTTGTTCGCTATTATAGATGCCCTCCCGCGAGTGCGGCGGACTCAGGAGGTTGCATCATGCTGACCGTAACGATTGGGCCTAGTGGTGACGTGGTGACTCTGCACTGTGCAGGTCGAATTGTGCGCGGTCAAGAGACCGCGATATTGTGTGCTGCGGTTTCGCAACACGGACGGCACCTCGTTCTTGACCTCGGAGGCGTCGACGCGATCGATGCTGCGGGAATCGGTCTACTGGTTTCTTTGCAAGCTGCTGGTATCTACCTCAAGCTGGTGAATCCCACCCGGCAGGTTCGGGAAGTGCTGAAGGTCACGAAACTGGAGACCATCTTTGAGATTTGCGACACGCAATCGACGGTTGACGCTCCCCGGGGAGACGTAGCCAAGCTACGTTCTGAACAAATTGGGCGATTCGTGACTCAGTCCAAAACGGGCGAGTTAACGACCATCACCGTCGGCTCTGATTCAGCGTCGTGACCGCTGTTCACCGCCCATTGAAGACGCCCCTGAATATCGCTCGACACCGACTGTGGAGCCAGCATATTGCAGGCTCTGGTCTCGAGAAACCAAGCGACGTTGTTAAATGGCTCGGCGCAGTACAGGCGCAAGATTATCTCGGCTCCCTTTGGGCCATCGGCATCCGCATGCGGAACGCGACCCAGGAAGCTGTTGAGCAGGCAGTTGCTGACAGAACGATCATCCGTACCTGGCCGATGCGCGGCACCTTGCATTTTGTGGCGGCTACCGATGTCCGGTGGATGCTCGCCCTTCTGACGCCCCGCGTTGTCGCGAATAGTCGGTGGCGTCTCAAGCAACTTGAGCTCGATGCGGGTGCACTCGCGCGCTGCAGGAAGGCATTCGTGAGTGCGTTGCGCGACGGCAGGTACCTGTCGCGTACTGGAATGTACAAAGCGCTAGAGGCGGCAGGGATTGCGACCGAAGCAGGGCGCGGCCAGCATATCCTGGGGCACCTTGCGCAGGAGGGGCTGATCTGTCTTGGCGCACGCCAGGCCAAGCAGCCAACCTTTGTTTTGCTCGATGAATGGGCGCCCGCCGCCAAGGAAAAGGAACGGGATCTGGCATTGGCGGAGCTCGCGAGCCGCTACTTTGCGAGCCACGGGCCAGCCACGCTGCAGGATTTTGCATGGTGGTCGGGGCTTACGATGGCCGATGCCAGGGATGCTCTTGAAATGTCGAAATCGCATCTGCTGCAAGAGGTCATTCGGGAACGCACCTACTGGTTGTCCTCGTCAGTGCGCACAGCAAAATATGGACGGCCCACCGGCTTACGCCTTGCCGGCTTTCGACGAATACACGGTTGCTTATAAAGATCGCAGTGCCGTCCTCCACCCGTTGCATGCAAAACGCGTGAGCTCTGGAAACGGCATTTTCAACCCTATCATTGTTATCGACGGACAGGTTGTGGGCACCTGGAAACGTAGATTGGAAAAAGAATCGGTTGTGATCACAACCGACCTGTTCACTTCGCTCACAAAAGCTGACAGACAATCCTTAGCCAGGGCGACACGTGAGTATGGAGCGTTTCTCAATACACGGGTTGCGCTGGCGCCGTAGCAGACCAGATTCTTTCCTGATTACACTCACTTGTGGGAATCGTCGCTCCCCTCGAACGGCAGATGCCTTTGGAAAAAAGGAAGCACTTCAGAGGTCACACGGCCTTCCGCACCCCAGGTCGGAGGTAGATTCAAAGGAGAAGAGCATCCAAGACCTGCCATCGTGCTCCACACTTACAGGACGGATCGCCTCGCCCGTAAACATGGAAATGGCATGCGCCCAAAAAGGTTGAGCCGAATTATTGGACTCCATCACCCGAACTTCCCAACGCCCGGGAAGGCGTCTCCACACCTCATGCGCGATGTGAGTTCCAATTCCTCGCCGCCGGTATCCGCGAAGGACGAAGAACTCTGCCATATCCCACACCGTCGCATGGCCCGTCACTTCCGACCCTCGCTTTACTAAAACGAAGCCCGCCAATTTGCCCTCTACCCAGACCAGAAATGGATGTCGGCCAGGCTCGCTCCAATAAAGCGGAAGGGAACTGTAGCCAAACCTTCCGTCCGCCCCGATCTCTAAGTCGTGGAACTCGCTGAAATCGTGCGCGTACAACTCGAGCAGATTCGCAAGAATCGACTCTTGCTCTGGTTGCGCCGGAATAATCTCGATACGCGCGGATGACCGCTCTCTGCGGTTTCTCATGCTTGGCGCGGATCTCTTCGAAAACCGGTTCCGGAACGGCTACCCCGAAAGCGCGCTGGGAAATCGCGTCTGGAAATCCAGGATTCCGACCCATTCTGGGGTAATCGCAATGCGAACCATCGAAGGAGTTGTCCCGCGAAGTTGGGCCACCCAAGCCTGTCCCTGCTGGCGTCCGAAGTAGCGCTCCGCCGCCGCCGCATATTCGGGCACAATTCCTTCGACGGTTTGTAAGTGTGCCGTTCCGCGAACCGATAGCACTTTGTGGGGAAAGGTATTGTCGTCGATCGTGAGCGCCACCTTCGGATTCCGGGCCAGCGCCTTGAGCTTCGGTGCCTTCGGCGGAGTCGCCAGCACGAACTCCTTACCGTCCCAGTGAAACCAGATGGGCACCACCCTGGGTGTTCCATCCGTCCAGATATAAGCCAGCCTGGCCGGGATCCTCGATTGCATCAGTTCCTTCGACACGGGGTGTTCCAATAGTTCGAGGCCTCCCTGTTTCACCGGCATCACGCGCCTCCTGTTCGAAACACATCCAGACGTCTTGACCTAAGTTCAAGAGTGCGGTGGATTCTGCGCCTCCGGTAGGAAAAGGTCAACTGGGGACTTGCTACGGGGACTTGCTACATTACGCCGCATGGCGTTTCAAAAACTGCAACGTCTTGTCGTTGAACTCCGCGACATTCTCGTAGATCGGTGCGTGCGCACACCCTTCAAAGATCAGCAATTCGGAGTTGCCGATACTTCCTTTCAGGCGATCCGCAAAACGAATGGATGTTGCCACGTCATGACGCCCGAACGTTATTTGAGTCGGGGCCTTGATCCGAGCAAGTTGAAGATCGGCATCATGCCCTATCACCGCGTTCGACTGCTCTATGAAACTCGCCAACGGCTGGACCGGCCGGGTGCGCACAAAATCCGCCAATGACTTTATGTAATCCGGCTTGGCGGCGTACAGTTCCGGCGTGAGGCACCATGGGAAGAGTGCAAGAACAACCATTTCGGAAACGCTCCCCATGGCTTTGGCCATGACCTGGAAACCCTCGATGATAGTTCTCATGAACGGATCTGTTTTCGACCAGCCACTGTGCAAAGACAACGACGTGACAGTGTCGGGATACTTCCCAGCCACCCACATCCCGACGGCAGCGCCGAGCGATAAACCGGAAATATGCGCCCTTGGGATCCCGAGTGCTTGCATAAAAGCCGCTACATCGTCGGCGAGAACCTCCGTCGAATAGGCGCCTTCAGGTTTGTCGCTTTCGCCCGTCCCTCTAAGATCAAGGGAGATACAGGTGAAGTGTTTGGCATATTCGGCTACCTGGAATGCATAACAGGCGTGATCGGCGGTCAAGTAGGGGATGAGAATGAGGGGCTCACCGGTTCCTTGCTTGTCATAATTGATGTTGATGTTGTTAGCTTTGACCTTAGGCATGCGAGTCTCTCCCAAGTGCGATTTCTAGGTTGTGTCAGAGCCCCTACGATTTCGACGTCGGTAACGATCCCTTGGAATGGCTTTCAAGAGATTCTTCTCGGCACCAATTATGCCCCAAGGGAGCTACCTGAGTTGATGGTGAAATGAGATGAACTACTGTGAGTATGTATCCACACTGTCCTGCGCCGCAGTCATTGTTAGGCGATTCGCGCGACTACACTTGAGCCGTTCCTCGTTCAACAATGCATAACCCAGGACTCTGTCTACCGAGTACGCTGCGTCGTGCCCGCCAGTTGCCGATATTCCGCTCCCCCGCCATCGGCCAACAATACCCAAAGCGTATAAATGCCCAGCGCGGTGCCGAACGGAGGGTGAAACAGGGCGACGATCCCGAGCACAACGGCAATCGTGCGCGCCCAGGGCTCGAGGTTCCGCAGGCCCCAGCCCACGAGTATCCCGCCTACCGCGACCAGCAACAGGCTTCCGCCCAGCGCCGACATGACAACCGGCCCTAGCGTCCTGCCAACCACGTTGTCGTCGATCACGAAGTGCGCGGCGCTCCCCACGAACAGTATCGCGAGCGATGGAAGCAGGAAGAGCACTCCGACTGCAATCCAAAGGATGCCGAGCGTCGGCAGGTGTTTCTGAAGGCGGCTGCAAGGCTACGGGGCTGCCCGGGTTCGCCATGGCTCCGACCGGCTTGCCGCATTTAGGACAAAGGTTGAACGTGGGTTGGAGTTCGGTCCCGCAAACGTTGCAGAACATAGCTCGCCTCCGACGGCAAGGCCGTCATTCTTCTCTACGCACACCACCTCGAAAAAGTTGCCAAAATCACACCCGTTCCCCACCCAACTCCTTGTTGTCCCTAGAGGTACATGACCTTTCTGACATTGAGCAGACCGCCGAGTTCGAAGACAATCAGCATGGGCCGCAGAAGTCCCCTCAACGGAGAACGCCGTGTTTCTGCCACGACTATTGCTAATTGCGTTTCTGATGCTGAGCGGGTCGACGCTCGCCCTCGCCAAGGACATAGCGTTGGTTTCGAATAAGGCCGGGACCGTGGGGGCAGTGACCATGGTGGAACTGGTAAAGCTCTGCAAGGCGCAGACCAACCGGTGGCCTGACGGCAAGGCCGTTACGATTTTTGTACGGGATCCCGCGTCTCCCGACATGCGGATTGTGTTGGAAAAAATTTACGCAGCCTCCGCCTGCGGAACTGAATGATCTGATTGCAGCCACTAATCACGGCCGCGCCAGTCATCCCGCGATTGTTGTCGTCGCCTCCGACGAAGAGTTAGTGCGCAAAGTGGCCGCTAGTCCTGGCGCGATTGGACTCGTCGACGTATATGCCATTAACAGTTCCGTTGAGGTAGTCAAAATCGGCGGCAAATTGCCATTTGAGCCCGGCTATCCCCTGCACGGCAATTAAATTTCGCGAGGAACGGCTGACTATCGAGTGCCGGGCGGTTGAAGAGGAACTTGCACATGAGCGGAGTCGCACCCCGCCACCAGAAGAAGACAGCGCCCTACACGCGCCGCTATCCGCGCTATCCCATGGATACCCGCATGAACGTGCAGGTTTTCCGCGAAGGAAACACCAGCTATTTCTGGGGACGCTCCACCGAACTGGGCCTGGACGGTATCGGCGGAACACTCACCGGCGATTTGACGCCGGGTGAGGTGGTGTCGATGGAGTTCCCACTGCCTCTGCATCCCTTTCCACTGAAATTGCGCGCGGTCGTACGGTACCGCATCGGACTGCACTATGGGTTCGAGTTTCTCACCCCCACTTCAGAGCAGCGGGCGTCGCTGGACCGGGCCTGCCAGATGCTGGCCGCGGGCGCGTAGATTCTCCCACTACTTGGAGCCAGGTCTTCCCGTCACACCAGAAATTGGCTGGATGCCAAAGCCCGGCCCCTTGCCGAATTACCGACGTAACTTTTTGGTAATTGCTTTCACCCTTACCATTTGAAGTTCAAGGCCGACCGCCAGGAGGGGGTCCCTGCAATGGGTGACGAGATCACCCAACCTGCTCATTCCGGGGAATTCGTGCGCGCGAAGTATCTGCAGGATGCGCTGCGGAGCGGGTCTTCGCCCGCCTTGGTTCCGCCCGACGAATCATTCTTGCCCGACAGAGTGTCGGCCTGGGACGAAAACGATCCTGCCGTTCAAAAAGCTTATCTGGATCACCTCGTAGAGTGCACACCCGAGGCGATCAGCGTTCTGGATGCGCGGTACCAGATCACTCGTATCAATTCAGAATTTACCCACATGTTCGGATTCACCCCAGATGAGGCCGTTGGCCAGAATCTCGTGGAACTGGTCGTGCCTCACGACCGCAAGGCGGAAAGCCACTGGATCAATGAGGTCTTGCATCAGGGGCAGAAGGTCACGCTCGAGACGCGGCGGCAGCGCAAGGACGGCACGATGATTGATGTATCTGTATCGTGCGCGCCCGTGATCGTGGAAGGCAAGCACGTCGCATTCTACGCGCTCTACCGCAATATTCAGGAGCACAAGCGGGCCCAGGCCGTCAGTTCCGCTCTGTGCCGCATCGCGGAGCGAACCAGCGCCGCCGAGGATCTGCAAGGCTTTTACGCGTCCATCCACAACATTGTCGGCGAGTTGATGAATGCGCGGAACTTTTATATCGCTCTTTACGACCACGCGACCCAGTTACTCAGTTTTCCGCACTTCGTCGACGAGCACGACTCAGCTCCCTCTCCCCGCTCCCTCGGACGCGGTCTGACCGAATACGTGCTGCGGACGGGCGAGCCCCTGCTGGCTACTCCTGAAGTATTCACCGAGCTGGTACAGAGTGGAAAGGTCGAATTGATCGGAGCACCTTCTGTCGACTGGATGGGAGTCCCCCTGCGCGCGGGCAACCAGACCTTTGGTGTTCTGGTCGTGCAAAGCTATTCGCAAGACGTGCGCTTCGGCGAAAGAGACAAGGAAATTCTCACCTTCGTATCGCAGCAATTGGCCAGCGCCATCGATCATAAACAACACGAGGAAGCGCTCCGTCGCTCCGAAGCTCGCTATCGCTCCCTCGTTCAAAGTGCGGTGTACGGTATCTACCGGTCGAGCGTGGATGGCAGGTTCCTCGACGTGAATCCTGCACTGTTTGCGATGCTCGGCTACGAATCCGCGGAAGATGTGCTGCGGCTCGATCCGGAGCACGAAGTGTTCCTCGATCCCGGGGAACACGCGCGCCTCATGCAGGAATTCCAGCGCAAGGGTCGTCTGGAGAGTGCGGAGGTGAAGTGGCGCCGCCGCGATGGAAGAGCGATCACGGTACGCCTGAGCGGCCGGGCGGCGACCACGGCGGAGGAGTTCGACCGCGTACTCGAGATCATTGCGGAAGACGTCACCGAACGTCGGGCCCTCGAAGATCAGTTCCGCCAGGCCCAGAAGATGGAGGCCGTCGGCCGCCTGGCGGGTGGAGTCGCTCACGACTTCAATAATCTGCTTATGGTGATCAGCGGATACACCGAGGTTCTGGTGGACACTCTCAAACCAGAAGATCCGCTCCAGGCCAAGGCCCAGGCGATCCAGCAGGCCGCGGATCGAGCCACCACCCTGACCCGGCAACTGCTCGCCTTCAGCCGGAAACAGTTGCTGGAACTGAAGGTCGTGGATGTGAATGCAATCGTGGCCGACATGGAACGCCTTCTGCGCCCGTTGATCGGCGAAACTATCGAACTCAATACGCGGTTGGCGCCCGACGTGGGCCACACGCGCGCCGACGCCGGTCAACTCGAACAGGTAATTATGAACCTGGTGGTAAATGCCAAAGATGCAATGCCCCAGGGCGGCAAGATCCTCATTCAGACGACTCGCGAGAACTTGGATCCGGGTCAGCGGGAACACTCTCTGATGCAGCCCGGAGCCTATGTCGTGCTTTCCGTGTCTGACACGGGCGCCGGAATGGACCGCGAAACGCAATCGCGCATCTTTGAACCGTTTTTCACCACCAAAGAACAGGGCAAAGGCACTGGGCTTGGCCTGTCCACGGTCTACGGAATCGTCAAACAGAGTGGTGGCTATATCTTCGCAAATAGCGAACCGTCACAGGGAACGACCTTTCGCATCTACCTTCCGCAAGTGGAGGATCCCCTCGAACGCACAAACCCGGCCCACCAAGCGCAGGTCGCGTCGGGTGGATCCGAAACCGTATTCCTGGTCGAAGATGAGGAGTCCGTGCGGGAACTTGGTCCGTGAGATCCTGGTTGGCAAGGGGTACAGAGTAGTGGAGGCACCGGACGGTGAAACCGGACTCCGCCTGGCAAATGAGTATGAGGGAACCATCGACCTCCTGATCACCGATGTCGTCATGCCGGGTATGGGTGGATGTGAACTCGCGCAGCGCGTGGCCGCGAGCCGTCCGCAGATCAAGGTACTCTTCCTCTCCGGCTACACCGAAGACGCCATCGTCCACCACGGCGTACTCGAACCCGGAACAGCCTTTCTGCAAAAGCCCTTCACGCTGCAGGTGCTCGCCCGCAAGGTTCGCGAAGTGCTGCGCGGCGAGAGCGCCTGATTCGATACGGACCGCACGACCGCTTTTCCAAGCACTGAACCCCACTCTCCTTCACACGATGAAACTCGTCCACAGGATGCCCCGTAAAGGCGCTTGAAAATAGCCCGGCGATTCATCGCGGTCTGGCGATAAAGACATGCGGCGTCCCGGAGGGACGCCTGAAATCCCGCGCAGACATTCGAGCAATCGCAGCCCCAAAATCTTCAGGTGATCGCGCAACGCAACCCAACCCGCAGCTACCAAATGGACTTTTCCACGACCAACCCATATTTTCCTCCTAGACAAACGAAAGTAAACGATATAAAAAGAAAGTCCAATGGAAAGCTGGTCCGGCCTTCCAGGGAGCTTGCTTGCTGAACGAAGAACGTCGCCGCGCCATCCTGGAGGTTGTCAATCGTGAAGGCCGGGTCCTGGTTCTCGACCTGGCCAACCGCTTCCAGACTTCGCAGGTTACGATTCGCAAGGACTTGGAAGAACTCCATGATCATGGCCTCATTCATCGCACGCACGGCGGAGCGCTGCCGGCGCGCGAAGGCGCCCTGGAAGATCCCACTCTGCGGGAAAAGGAGAAGCTGCACCGCAAGGAGAAACTGCAGATCGCCGAGGCCGCGGCGCGTATGGTGCAGGAAGGGCAAGTGGTGATTCTTGATTCCGGCACAACCACCACCGCAATCGCCCGCGCCCTGCGCAACTTCCACAACCTCACTATCGTGACCAATGCTGTGAATATTGCGGCTGATCTCTCGGGAACAGCGGTCGAGGTAATCTTGACGGGCGGCACTCTTCGCAAGAATTCATTTTCGCTGGTTGGCCCGATTGCAGAAGAGACCCTGCATCGGCTCAACGCAGACATCCTTTTCTTAGGCGTGGACGGCTTCGACGTGCACTATGGCTTGAGCACGCCTAACCTGCCTGAAGCTAAAGTGAATCGCGTGATGGTCGACGTGGCCAAGCGAACTGTCGCGGTGTGCGACTCCAGCAAGTTTGGACGGAGAAGCCTCTCGTTGATTGTGCCCCCCTCATCGCTCCATGGCGTAGTGACCGACCGAGCCGTGCCCAAGTCGGATGTGCGCGCTCTCAAGAAAAGTGGGATTGAGGTGACCCTTGTCTAACATCCCGAGCGACGGAAAGGCGACGGCTGCTCCTGCGTCTCCGGACGGCGCCCACACTCTGGCCGAAATTCTCAGCCAGCCCTCTTGCTGGGTCGCTTCGTTGCGGCAGCTAGAAGACAGTGGCGGATCGAGAACATTAGCTCGTCAGTTTTCCAACAACCAGCCATGGATCTTCATTGGCTGTGGTTCGAGTTTCTACGTCGCTCAATCGGCGGCCGCCACCATGACGGCTCTGACCGGACGACGCGCACAGGCAGTGCCGGCATCCGAACTCATGCTCTTCCCGGAACTGGTGTTGTCGGGCGGGAGCCCATGCATTCCGGTGCTGATTTCTCGCTCAGGTCGCACGTCCGAAGTTTTGAAAGTTGCCGAATTCCTGCGCGAGCGCGGGATCGCCACTCTTGGCATCAGCTGCGCGCCCGGGCAAACGCTTGAGACCCTGGCCACGAGCGCACTGGTTTTCCCCGCAGCTGACGAGCAGAGCATGGTAATGACGCGCTCGTTCACCTCGATGCTGATGGCTCTTCAAGCCTTGGCTGCCGCCGTTGCCGGAAACCAGGATTTCCTGGCGGCTCAACGCCACCTGCCCTCGATCGCCGAAGGGTTATTGCGCACTCTGCCGCGCCAGGTCCACGACTTCGTCAACGCCCATGCTTTCGCGGATTATGTTTGCCTGGGACAAGGCGCTCTCTACGGCATTGCCTGCGAGATGGCCCTGAAACTTACCGAGATGTCGGTCTCGTACGCGCAGAGTTTTCACACCCTCGAATTTCGCCACGGGCCCAAGTCGATTGTGAGCAAAGAAACGCTGATCGCATTCTTACTTTCGGAGACGGGATATTCCGAAGAACTCGAGGTTCTGGAGGAAATCAAGAAGCTAGGCGGCACTACGCTGGTCATCGCGAACCGCGCAGATTCTCGCGCTCGCACCGCTGCGGATCTGCTGGTCGAACTTGGTGCTGACACCCCGGAGGCGGCGCGATTGCCACTCTATCTCATCACCGGGCAGTTGATGGGTCTCTACACCGGACTCAAAAAGGGTCTGGACCCCGACAAGCCACGCAATCTGAGCCGCGTGGTTGTGCTCGCTGACGAAGATTCCTCCAAAAGACCGGAACATGCCGCAATTTGACGTCACGATTGCCGGGGAGCTGAACCTCGATCTCATCCTGTACGGTTTGCCACCCGAGCTTCCGCCCGAGCGCGAACTTCTGGCCGACCGCATGATGCTTACGCTGGGAAGTTCATCTGCCATCGTCGCACACAATTTGGCCGCCCTCGGATGCAAAGTCGGCTTCATCTCTCGCATCGGAGACGACTCTCTCGGCCAAATCGCAGTGGAACGGTTGGCGGCAGGGAGTGTGGATGTATCGAAGGTACGCCGCCTCGAGGGCGCGACCCAGACTGGGTTGACGGTAATCCTGCAGCGCGAGAAGTTGCGCAACATTCTGACCTATCCCGGGACAATCTTTGACCTCACGCTCGAGGATCTCGATTTCGACTACCTGACCTGCGTCGCGTCATTTCCACCTGTCCTCCTACTATCTGCAGCGCGGCCTCACCAAACATGTGGGCGAACTGTTCCGCAGGCTGAAAGCGGCGGGCCTCACCATTTCGCTGGACACGAACGACGATCCCGACGACCAGTGGGAAGGCGGCCTTCTGGATGTCCTGCGCTACGTCGATGTTCTTCTGCCGAACGCGCGCGAGACCAAACGGATCGCCGGCACCGACGATTTCGAAGCCGCGCTGGCTCGCTTGGCCGATCGTGTCCCTTTGCTCGTCGTAAAAATGGGAGAAGAAGGCGCCCTGGCGGTGCGCGGTCGGGAAAGATTTACGAGTCCCGCAGTCAAAGTGCGATTTGTCGATCCGGTAGGAGCAGGCGACAGCTTCGATGCCGGGTTCCTGTCCCAATATGTGCGCGGTGCAGACTTGCCCACGTGTCTCTCCTGGGGAAATCTGGCCGGTGCGTTGTCGACCACTATGCCCGGAGGCACGGAAGCCTTCCGTAACGCGGACCGCCGCGAAGCATTTCTACGCGAACACCGTCCTGCCTAGCGATCCCAGCAATTGGTGCTAATCCTTTGGTCATCCAAAGCGCGCAACCTTTTGGGCTTTGTTCTCCTCTATATATGTAAGAGTTAGATGGGATTCGTGCCTTGAGGTGGTTGGCGAAACTTTAGGTCGAGTCCGGTGTTCGTAGTCGTTGTATTCCCCAAAAAGCGGAGGCTCGTCGTGACCAGTACTGGCGAAGTGTCAGAAGCGTCTTCCTATGATTTCTTACCTTCTACTTTCCCCTACAAATTGTTGCTCAGTCTGACTCTGGCCTCGCTATTTTTTGCTCTGGCCTGCGGATCAAACGGTTCCAACAACTTCACCATCGCGGGCGGCTTTAATGATGCGAGTTTGAACGGGCAGTATGCCTACCGCCTGACGGGTTTCGACACCACGAACGGGTCCTTTACTGAAGCCGGGACCTTCACGGCGGACGGAGCGGGAAACATCACGAACGGCGTAGACGACTTCAACACCGCCAGCGGGTTTGCCAGCACCGCTTTCACCGGCAGTTATCACATGACGAATGACGGCAACGGAACCATGACATTCAACATTGGTGGGGGAACCGCCAATCTTGCTTTCACCATGGTGAGCTCTTCGAAATTTTATCTCACCGAGCGAGATGCTTTCTCGAACTTCAGTTCCAATGCAGCGGGCGAAGGCGCGAAGCAGAATACGAGCGCATTCGTTGCGCCTCCCAGCGGAACATTCATATTCCGCGTGCACCAGACATTTCCGACCACGGTCTCAGAGGGGACGGTGGGCGCACTCACTTCGACCAATGGGGCTATCACCGGCAACCTCGACGTGGTGCGGAGCGATACCTTCTCCTCGCTGACATTCACTTCGGGAAATCTCCTGGTCCCAAACTCCAACGGCCGGGGAACGATGTTCTATACCGATAGCCAGGCGGTAATTACTCATTTTCAGTACTACGTGATCGACGCCAACACTTTCTGGTTCATGGAGACCGATCCGAACACGCTGGGCATGGGCACCGCAGAGAAACAATCGGGCGGATCGCTCACCCTCGCCGGCAATTACGCCTTCGGCAGCCGCGGCGACACCGACGCGAATATTGGTGGCGTGCGCACCGTCGGCGTATTCACAGCGGGCAATGGAACGATCAGCGACGGTGCTTACGACTCGGTGCAGGATTTTAATTCCATCGTGAACCAGCCCTTTACCGGAACCTACACGGAAGCTGCCAACGGTCGAGTGGACGCCACCTTCATTCCCACTTCCGGTGGCGTGGCTCAGATTTCGGAAGTGTTCTGGATGGTCAGCCCCTCGCGCGCATTCTTCCTCGTCAACGACGTGACCAAAGTCGAGGAAGGCACCATCGACATGCAACAGATTACGACCTTTGCCAACAGCGACCTGAAGGGTCAATACGGCCTGGTGATGGATGGACTCTTCCAGGACGGAACTCTCCTCACTCGCATTGGCACGCTCATCCCGGATGGCAATGGCAACCTTGACCTCAACGAGGAAGCCAACTCGCTCTTCAGTCTGCCGGGAACAATCAACGATATCGTGCTGTCGTCCACTTATCAGATGTCCGGCAACGGACGGGCGACGACGGCATTGCCGGGCACCACGGGAAATATTGACCTCGTCATGTACATGGTGTCGGGCGGTCGCGGCTATGTCCTGCAAAATGATGCCGGCACAGAAATCTCGGGCGAATTCACAATCCAGACAGCCCCTTAACCGTGTGTGGAGCGGACACTCTTGTCCGCTTAAACTGAGTTCGTTAAAAAAGCCTCAGCACAATTTGCTGAGGCTTTTTTTTAAACGAGACTTTACGCGGACAACAGTGTCCGCCCCACACCATTTTACCGGTGAGCCATCGCAGGCTCGTGCGCTCCCTTGAAGGCAGCGAAGCGCTTGTTGATCTCGTCCCAGTTCACCACCTGCCACCACGCTTGCAGATACTCGGGACGCCGATTGTTGTACTTGAGATAGTAGGCATGCTCCCACACGTCGTTGCCGAAGATGGGATACAGACCTTGACTGATGGGATTGTCCTGATTGGGAGTGCTGATGATTTGCACTTCACCCTTGTTATTGCCCGCCAGCCACACCCAGCCGCTGCCGAATTGCTTCACTCCGGCATCGTTGAACTTCGTCTGGAAATCCTTGAAGTTGCCAAAGCTCTTGGTGATAGCTTCCGCAATCGGGCCGGAAGGATCACCACCGCCCTTGGGCTTCATGATGTGCCAGAACATGGTGTGATTGACGTGCCCGCCGCCATTGTTGCGCACCGCGCCCCGGATGTCTTCCGGAATCGCGTTCAGATCACGAATCAGGTCTTCGGGCTTTTTGGACTGCAGGTTGGGATACTTTTCGAGCGCGGCATTCAGGTTTTTTACGTAGGCCGCGTGATGCATATCGTGATGCAGGTGCATCGTCTTCTCATCGATCACGGGCTCGAGGGCCGTGTAGTCATACGGCAAAGGGGCTAGTTCATGCGCCATTGTTTTTCCTCCACGACATTAGAGATGACGGGAATTGGAACGGGGATTCAATGTGACAGATTATATAAGGAACCGCTTGCTCGTAGTATTTTGCCCGGCAAGCCCCGCGCTTAGGCTTCCGTTCGGTCCCCCACAAGAACAAAAGCCCATCCTGGTTCTCGCTCCGGCCCACGAGTGTTTAAGTTTTTCACAGAAGGAAACCGAGTGAGCAGCCTGCGGCAAGTATTACGCCTGCTCCCACTACTGCGTAGTGCCTACGGCCGGCATCACCGTCACCGGATTGGAAAATATCCACAGCGTCCAGCGATGCCACCCAGTCAATCCCGGCTGCCGAAGGTAAGCCTCGGTGCGGTAGTGCCCCGGGCCCATGACGGGGAGCTCCAGCGCATGTCCCTCTTGCTTTGCGATTTCATGCCCATCCTTCAGAACCCGGATCACCGGATGATCCGCACCCGCAGGCACAGTTACGCGGAGCATTTCGCCCTGCGCCCATGCAATGGTATTTCCGGGCCCGGAAGTTTGTGTCGCTGATGTGATCGTTTGCGTGAAACCGTCGGCTGGGTAAAGAGCATCGACGGCGCAGAAGGAGTTGCCTGACTTGATGGCTGCCAGGATGGCATCCGCGCCCGCGTGGTCCGGATCGACCCCGGGATGTTCCGGCAACAGAACATGCTGTCGCGCCAGGCTGAACACCGACAGATAACTGGGGAACTTCGCGATGGTCATGCGGTTCACGATCAAATTTGCATGCGCGTCGGAACCGCAAATCCCGGCCACGGGTCTTTGCTCCAGCAACTGGTCCCACTTCGCGAAGTTCTCATTGGGCGTACGCGCCAGCCGGAGCAACGCCAGCCGCGAATTCACTGGATAGAGCAGCGCAGCAACGGCGATATCGAAGACCGTATTTTTTCGCCAGATGGCATCATCGTTGAAGATCTCGATGCCGTCGTACTCGGTAGCTCCCCAGTCGGTCCAGCGATCGCGCAACCCATACGGATGCGCAATGAAGTTGACGGCGCCCGCTTCGCGGCTGGAATGCATCAACGAACGTGCGTCGTAGCCAGCGCCACGATGCCAGCGGTTGCCGGAGACGCCGAGCGCAAGGAAGTGTCCATTCGCGGTGCTGACTTCCTCTCCGTCGATGACAGCAAACTCCGGAGGATCGGCGGCCGCGACTTCCGCGTCCGACAGCGCCAGGTTGTGATCGGTGATGGCGACAAACGACAGGTCAGCATCCTTGGCCGACGCGATCACCTGCGGCAAGCTGCCGCTTCCGCACGAGGCGTTGGTGTGAACATGAATTACGCCGACCCGTTCGCCCCGCGCCGGAGTGCCGGCCAACTTCGGTAGTTGGACCAGCAGGCCGTCCAGCCAGACTCCAACTACGAACGCCGCGAAGACACCAACGACGTAGCGCAACACCCGGACGAAGGCCCGCTTCTTTGAAGGAATAGAAGGGTGTGTTCCGGCGCTAGGCGTGACGGGCGCCGAAGTCTCGACTTGTTCGCAAATCCCCTGGAGCGTGGAACTCAATTGTTGCGAGTGTGACGATTGCTTTGGATGGTGTCAAGGGGAAAGGGGATGCTGGTGCCCTTGTGGCGAGATGCGTGGAGCGAACGAGGCACAAAGCCTTTCATCCCAAAGAGACAGCAGAGGAAGTCCTTGATACCGCCAACGAGTATGAGAAACGACTGCGTGCGGGTCGTAGTAGTTCTGCAAAAAAGCTCCCCTCACCGAAGTGAGAGGAGGAGCTTCCAGATTCACTCAGCGACCTAGAACTTGAACTGGGCGGAGAACTGAATGCCGCGTGGGCCGCCGCCTCCCAGAAACGGGTTGCCGATGCCCACGTCGCCAGTCGCGGTGATCGGGAAAGTGCCGGAATGCTGCCCATAGCCGCACCGGGCGATCCGATGTCCGCGATGAACGCCGGGATCGAACGGGTTCGGCAAAGTTCGGATGGTTCAGGACGTTGAAGAAGTCAGCGCGCACGTGCCAGAGTCGCCCGCTCCGTGATGGGCGTGTTCTTGAAGATCGCGAAGTTGAATTCCTTGAAGCTGGGCCCACGCAGACGAATTGCGGCGCAGGTTGCCGAAATGCCGAGTCCCGGACATGCAGTTGCTATCGCCCCCTGTCAGCGTGGCAGTCGGATTGCCCCACGTGCAGGCAGCGGCGAAAGCAACTGAGATCCAGGAAATTGCGAAGGATTGCTCGGCTCGTAGTGCGGGGTCCGATCAGGTCAGGACGATCAAATCCTTCTCCTGACGCCGGAGTAATCGCCTTCAAAATCAGTAGTTGAGCTGCCAAGGCTGACCATCTTGCAGGTTCAGGATGCCGTCGAGTCCCCAGCCATTTTTCAGCTTCGCCTGATCGCCGCCGAAGGCAGGGAATTTCGTAAGCAAAGTTCCACGTGAAGCGTCGTCGCATATCGAAGCTGGAGTTTCCCTCTCGCCGCCGGAGTGGTGCTGTCCTGAGGCTGGGCCTGGTTGGGAAGAAATTCCTCCAGTCGCTGGCGGTATCGATGGAATGCGACCAGACGAAGTTCGTCTGCGACGTCAAGCCGTGCCAGCCACTCACGCGCACGCTGGCTTGCAGCGCGTGGTAAGTCGAATTCGCTTTTGACTCCTGATGGTTAGTAGAGAAGGTTTGGGTAGTGGACGGTCAATCGCGGCCGTAGCTGTACGCCGAAAATAGGACAAGTCGGAGCGACAAATCCTCCGGTACATTGCCCCAGGTCTCCGGCCGTAATAGCGGCATGGCTCGGCTGATTGATGTCGTGGAAGCGGAACAGCTTTGTGCCCCTCGTTCCTACGTATCCGAGTTGCAAGACTGCTTTGTCGCGATGGCTGCTGCAAGTTCAGGTTGAAATTCTGCACGTAGGGGGTGCGCATGTTGTGGTCGGCTCCGAAGAAAGTCGAAGCACTCGCGTCGCGCCATCGTACACAGCCGTGTTTGCGTCCAGCCCAGTCGGGGCGTATTGGCGCTAGGGCAACTTGCTGATGGCTGCTGGCCCTACACCTGAATAAGCTGGACCCGGACAGAAAACCACAATTCCAGGGAAGTGGCCGAGAAAAATGTCTTGCGCAAAGGCATCGTAGAACATTCCCCAGCCCCCACGAATCACCGTCTTGCCTTCCCCGTCAGGTCGTACGCAAACGACAGGCGGGGAGCGAAGTTGTTGTAGTCCTGGTCGTAGAGTTTGGACGGCCTCGCGCGTACCGTTGCCCAGGGAACCACCGTTGGCAGGATCGAAACCGGCAGAACAGATCGTTCTTTTCGTTGACGACGCCGAAATAATCCCAACGCACGCCGAGATTCAGGGTTAGCCGCGGCGTCCAACGGAAGCTGTCCTGGATATAGAAGCCGTGGCTGTTTTCGGCCGTGTGCCGACGCGTGTAGCCGTTGCCGCTGCCGCCGTCGGAGGTGCACACCGCAGGAAGTCGTTGCAGATCGGCCAAAGCTCAAATTGCCGCGGAAGTGTGTTCTCAATACTTGCAGATGGTCGTGCGCCGGAACTCGTACCCAATTTCAGGTCGTGGCTCCCGATCTTCCACGAGTAGTTATCGACGAAGTGCCAGTTGGTATCGACGCGATTGCGCGGTACACCGTTGGTTGCTCCGATCTGTGAGAAATCGCCCATCGAGATCGCGGGCAAACCGCCTTCATACTTTCCCGCCCCGGTGTTCAGTCCGATGGAGCTTGCGGGACTGAAGCCCTTGATCCTCTGGGAAGAAACCTTCCGCGAACCGGTTCCAACCCAGGCGCGCCTCGTTCACTTGGCGCGGATTGATGACCCGCACCTAGGAGAGCGAGACCAGTTGGACGCGGGTCGGGGTCACGGTGTTGAAGCCGGGCAGATATCCCGGCAGCCAGTTGCGCAAACGGAAAACTCTGGTCGCTGTCGCCAAAGTAGTAGCGTCCGGTTAGCAGGTTACTTGCGTTGAAGTTGTGATCGATCTTGGCGATCATGCTGTCCACACGATTCTTGAAGTGGCGTCGCCGTGGAAAGATTGTCGCGTGGTGACAACCGGTGCAGTATCGCTAGGTCGGCCCCGTCGATGTTAGGAGTGGGCCAGGGATATTCGGCAGTCAGGCCAGGGTTACAGGATTGAGCAGTGTCGCCCGCCGGAAGTGATGCACTGCCGTCGCAGCTGATACGGCGCGGGTCCGGCACACAACTCGTTCCCGCCTGGGCGCCGGTTTCTCGCTGTCCTTCATAGTTCGCGTAGAAGAACGTTCTTGTCCTTCACGATCGGCCCGCCGAACGAGCCTCCGAACTGGTTATTGTGGAACGGATTCTTTCCGCCTGTCGCTGTTGAAATAGTTGCGCGCACCCAGGCTCCCGTCCCGCCAGTACTCCAGCAGCGGATCCGTGCCACTTGTTGGTTCCACTCTTGGTCACGATGTTCACGATCGCTCCGGAGTTGCGACCGTACTCGGCCTCGTAGTTCGACAGCACGCGCAACTCGGCCACGGCATCGATAGGCAGAATCGTCGCCGGATCGCCGAACACGCCGGCTTCGTTGATGGCGGGATCGTTGCGGTAGCCGTCATTCATGTCGGTGCCGTCGAGCAGGAAATTGTTGGACCGGCCTCTCGATCCATTCATCGAGAAGGTGCCGTAGGAGCCCGGCGAGTCCGAGATCTGATCGGGAGAGCCGGCAACGCCCGGATTCAGGTAGATCAACTTGGTGTAGTCGCGGCCATTCACGGGCAAATTTGGTAATCGTCTCGGCGGTCAGCGTGCCGCCGAGCACTGCCGAGGTCGTCTCCACCTGAGGCAGGAATTCGCCCGACACCTCCACCCGAGTCGAGACTTCGCCGGTCTTCAGCGTAAAGTCCACGCGACGTTCGGTGGCAACGTCGACCGTCACGTTCGTGGTGACCGAGGTCTGAAAGCCGGCCTGACTGACCGTCACGCTGTAGGTACCGATTGGCAGTTCGGGAATGCTGTAGCTTCCATCGGCACTCGTCTGAGCCGTGCGCTCCAGTCCGGTACTAGTGTTGCGAACCGTCACTTTCGCACCCGACACCACGGCTCCGCTGGGATCCGTGACTGTTCCGAGAATGGTTCCGCGAAAGGTCTGCGCGGAGAGTGTTACGGTTGCAAGGACTACAAACGCCAGAAGCATACGGAATTTCATAGATCGGTCTCCTCGTGTTCGGCCGGTCGTTTTATGGTGCGACGTCACGCTAAATTACTAGCGAATAAGTGCTTGGGGACAATTGTGCCCCGCAGTCAGCTTTCAGTTCAGACTGTCTGTTTACGGAATTGTCAATGTTAGGAGCACCCGTCCTGCCACACTCGTGATCGCCGGCCGCCGAAATTTCCTGCCTTATCATCGAGGAGTGTCCGCAACGCTTTGAAGTTGGACGGGCAGGGAGAACTCTGAAGTTGAACGAAAGGCGATGACGAAAGCTCCGAAGTTGGAGACGTGCGAGAAAGCCTCGCTCTCCACGGCGATGGCTACGTCTCAAAGTCATGTGATCTAAATCACATTCAGCAGTGACGGTCCCACGGCAGCCTATTACCCTCATGTCTTCGCCCGCCACTTATATATGCTTCGCTTGGTGATCCAGCGAGTACAAGAAGGCCCTGAGGGACCCTGCTATCGCGTCGTGGCTTATCCCCCGCCCAAAGGTTTGTCACTACGGCCGGCGAAGTTCTCTTCGCGCGAGCAACTCGTCGAACGCCTCCAAGCTGCGCTCGTAGACATTGACGTGAATCTGCTGAAAACGACAGCCGACACTCAAATCGTCTTCGCCCAGGACGTGCAGTTGAACAAGGCACAGCTCGTCGCTCTGGGCATAGCGGACTGACCCTCGGGGCACCATTCTTCTCTGGGCATTCCTTGGCTGAGACTGACCTCCGTTCAGCATCTCTCCCGAGCTGCGTCGGTCGGAATCTCTCCGCGGATCCTGGCTCGTCATGAATGAACGCAATCGACCGAGCGCCTCCGACCGAACAGAGGGAATTTCCAATTCTGCCTATTCCCCTGGAACTTGACCGAACTGCTGCTGCTCTTCCCATCGGCTCCATCCGATGGTGGCAGACAAATCTTTTGAGTCAATAACTTACAAGCAAGCAAGAAATTGCTTGCGCAATTTATACTATGTGAAATACAGTATGTGCCACATACTATATGGCAACTAGCTCAAACGCGAACGCTGATCTGTTCGAGAACCTTCGCCTGGAGCTCCGCCGTGGCTGCTTGATCCTCGCGGTGCTGGCGCAACTTCGGGTCGAACGCTACGGCTATACCCTGCGCAAGGCTCTGGCTGACGACGGATTGGTCATCGACGAAGGAACTCTCTATCCACTGTTGCGGCGTCTGGAGAGTCAGGGGCTCTTGGTTAGCGAGTGGCGCGAAGAAGACAGGCGGAACAAACGTTTCTATCGGCTCTCGCCGGATGGCGAACAAATTTTCGCGCAGTTGCTCGAAGAGTGGCACGGCATTAACGCGTCGCTCGATCGCATGCTGAAAGGGAAGTGACTATGGAACTGCTCGACCGTTACCTGCACGCTGTCGAGTTCTGGCTGCCCAAGACGCAGAAGCGCGACATCATCGCCGAGCTCTCGGAAGACATCCGCTCAGAGATCGACGAGAAGGAAGCGGCCCTCGGGCGCGGTGTGAATGAATCGGAACTGGAAGCGATCCTCAAGCGCCGTGCGGCGATCCGCTGCGAGTAGCCGAGACTTACTTGCCGCAGCAACACCTGATCGGCCCGACCTGGTATCCGATCTATGCCATGCTGCTCCGAGCTGTTGCCCGCTACTTCCTGCTGACGTGGCTGGTGGTCTGGATATGCTTTGTCGCGTTCTCGCCCTCTTATCGCGCCAATCATCCCGGCTTGGCTCTCCTCGGAACTTTGGCCCCGCTGTGGAGTCTGGCCGCAAATTCATTCATCGGGCTGACTGTCGGATTCGCGATTGCAGAACGTTACAAGGCGCGCAAGTGGCTTGCGTCGACCTGGAGCCCACGGCAGTTGCCCAAAGTGCGGGATCCCAATGACATTCCGATGAGCACGGCAATTTCCAGTTTGGTGTCGATGACTCTCATTGCCCTGTGGTGGACGGATCGGCTTCGATTGCCCGCGATCGGCGAGTTACACATCGCGATGGCGCCTGTGTTGCTCCGCTGGTTTTACTGGCCTATTTTGCTGGTGATTCTTGCCACCGCCATCCTGGCTGCCGTGAATGTGTTCTTTGCCCGCTGGACGCCGCGGCGCGCTGCAGTGGCGCTCGTGATCGACGGCTTGGCGTTGATCGTCGCGTGCGCGCTTCTCATCGTATGGGCTCGCGGTGGCAGTTTTGTGGAACTGAGCGGCGTTAATCTGACTCCCGAAGCAAGCGCGGCTGCCAGGAAGTGGATCACCCTCGGCTGGGGAACCATCGTTGTCCCCATGACCCTCAGCTATCTCGCGCGAGTTATGCAGGATGTGCGCCGCACCTTGGGAAAGGAACCGACTGGAAACTGGGCACTGCGGTTGTTCATGGGGGAATAAGAATAACCATCGCTTCCAGAACTCACACCTTCGTCACCTTGGCGACTCTCCTCGCGTGATCTGGATCACCGACGTTCGCAGCGGCCGCTTCTACACTGAAATCGACATGTTAACCATTAAGACATATACCGACGGACGAACTGCAAGCCTGATCCTCACTGGGGATTTAGCCTTTGACTCCGTGTTAAGACTTGAACAGAGCTGGCGGCGTATCTCCTCTTCTGAATCGGTAGAGATCGACCTCTGCCAGGTTGGGACGATCGACGTTGCGGGGAAGGCTCTGTTGGCGAGAATGTTTTCCGAAGGCGTTGGCTTGGTTGTGGGTACACACGCCTAAGCTGGTACCGATTCGCCCCTATTTCACGGGGTGGGAAGACCAATGCCTCGCTTACGCCGGATCCGGCACAGAACATCTTCCAAAAGCATGGGAAGAAGATTCACCCCTTGGTCCGGCATGATCACGCTCTTTTCCAGATAATCGTCGGCCCCGGCCTCGAGCAACATCTGCCGGTTTTTTTCTGAGAGGCCGCTGACCACCACCACGGGAATCCGGCACGTTTCCCTGTCCCGTTTCAAAGAGCGCAACACATCCATGCCACTCATCCTCGGCAACAGCAGATCCAGCAGAATTAGGTCGGGCGTCTGCTCGCGCGCGAGCCGCAATGCCGACTCGCCATCTTCCGCCCAGACAACTTCGTAGCCTTTTTCGACCAGGACTCGCCGGTTTTCGAGCCCGATGCTGCGGCTGTCTTCGACTAACAGAATCTTCACGGCCTTAAGACTCCGCTCTGTCTATCGGCACGTCAGCGCCAAACTTTAGCCCTCCTCAAAATTTGTGTTCAATGTCCACTTGAACTGTGGCCGTCCGTCAGTTCGCGCGGCATCTATCGCGAGACTGTTTGCCCGTTTTTCTGGCGCAGGCACGTGCACGAAGGTCAGGGGGCGCAACCTTGAAGCTTTGCGCAAGCCTCGCAGCGGACAAGGCAGGCGTTTGCTATGCTACCGCGGTGCCGCGCGCCTTCCTGATCGATACTGATACCGCTTCCGACGATGCCGTCGCCCTGATCATGGCCCTGCGCGCCCCCGACGTGCGCGTGGTCGCCATCACGACGGTCGCGGGTAACGTCGACGTGCAGCAGTCCACCCGGAACGCGCTGTACACGGCGGAACTCTGCGGCTCCGATGTGCCCGTCTATGCTGGGGCAGACAAACCGCTCGAGCGCGTCTATCAGAACGCGACCTGGTTCCACGGGCGCGACGGGCTCGGCGAGCACGGCTATCCGCCGCCCCGGAAATCGCCCGGAAAGATGACACGCCGCGGACGCGATCATCGAGGCGGTCGAAGCCAACCCCGGCCTTGTCATGATTACGCTCGCGCCCTCTCACCAACGTTGCTCTGGCCTTGGCAAAACGGCCAGACATCGCGGAAAAAGTGAGCCGCTGCGTGGTTATGGGCGGCGCTCCTTGCTGCGAAGGCAATGTGACCCCTGCCGCCGAGTACAACATCTGGGTGGACCCCGAGGCGGCGCAAATCGTTCTTCGCAGCCGTCTTCCAGTGGAACTGGTTGGCTGGCAGACGTCGCGTGGAGACGCCGTTCTGAATGAAGGGGACATCGCCAACATTCTCGGTTTCAACAACGCGCTTGCGCACTTTGCTATCGAGTGCAACAGCCACGCGCGCCACGCCTATAAGGTGCAGACCGGCGAAGACGGAATCTCGCTGCCCTGATCCAGTGGCGATGAGCATTGCCCTCGATCCAACCATCGGCACTCAGTGGAGCGACCACTACGTCGATGTGGAAACCCAGAGCGACCTAACCCGAGGCATGACCGTAGTCGATCGCCTGAACGTTGCCGACGACGAACGGAATCACGCAGTATGGAGCGCCTGTCCTGCAGAAGAAAGACAAAACGAAAGTGTGCTGGACAATCGACAACTCTCGCTGGAAGCAAGCTCTCTTCAAGGCCCTGCAATAGCCAAGCAGCCGAGCGTGGTCAACGTTGAGCGCGTGCCATTTCACGAATCTGGTTGAGGTATCCCACGTAGATCGGGATCGGAATATCGGGCGAGTCTCCATCATTGAGAAAGTGCTCCAGCCGTACTTCCATCGGAATCGATCGGATCACTTCGCCGAAGCGCGCCATCTGCAGGTACTTCACCTTCCAGATCTCCAGCATCAACGAACGGAACTCCTCACTGATGAAACCGAGCCGTCGTTGCGTCCAGATAGATCGCATCAAAATGAAGTTCCGCGAGAGCCTTACGAATTGGATCGTCAGCGGCAGAGAATGCATACACCAGGTGGAATAGGTCCGCGAGATCGCCCCACAGCACCTTTTCTTCGAACGCAGTGAATCGGAAAGGTCCTTGGGAACGCTGCTGACTATTTCGAGCGCGCTCCTCTCCATGCAGTCCATGCGTCGCCAGCTGCTCGCGAAACCACTGCAGCCGCTCGCGGGCAAGGTTGTGCCGCAGAAACTCGATCGCGTAGGCGTTGGGCAGGTAGACCTTGGGATCATCGTCCAGATGTGCAATCCACGGTTTCCAATCCTTCCGCTCAAACGTGCCGAGCAGGCTCGTAAGTTGATCTACCGTGACGTCGGGGTGATACTTCACCGCCTGCCAGAAATGTTCCGTCGAATCGTAGGCCGCACCGTATAGCCGGATGCCTTCCTCAATCGGATACCAGTTCGACAGAACGCGCCCGGCAATCGACGGACGAAGCACTCCAGCAGTTGATCGAGTGCTTCCATTTGCTCTGTACCTCTAGAAACGCCTCGCCGTATCCATCCGGCACCGGCTCCCTTACCTGGGCGATCGCTTGTTGCAACTCCTCGCGGGTATGAGTGAGCAAGGCTTCCAGCGGTCGCTCGTCGGCCATCGAGACGACGCGACTTTCGATTCCACGCCGCAGCAACTCGCGCGCGAGTTGTCGACGTGCTGCGTCATCGAGTCGCCCGTTCCAACGCTGGGTTTGCGACAGGATGTAAGGAAACATTTCCGCGAGCGAATTGAACTCGATAAAGCCGTGTACCGCGAAGGTGACAGGATGACCATCTTTCACGATGACGGTGGAAGGCGTCACCAGCGCTTGCAATGAGAGACTCTGCGCCTGGGCGCCCCCACTCAACGTCAGCAGGACGGAAGCCATCCAAAACGTGAGTCGGCGCTTCAGCGCCTGAGGTGAGATGTTCACATCCATGTCGTTATTTCGTAAGTCCGTTCAGGCGCAGACGAAGGCACCTAGTGCACCACAGGCGTAGCGTCCGTGGCGACGCACACCCACTTTCCGTCTTTATTCACCCAAGTGTCGACGAATTGCTCGCGGCGCACGTAGGGCTTTCCGCCTTCGACGCCCTTTACCCGCATGACGCCGCTGGCGATTGCCGTATTTCCGAACACGCGCACGCTCATGGATTCCGGCGCGACTTGTTGTTCCTGGGAATTGGTCGCTCGGACGCTGCCGAGAAATTCTTTCTTGCTCTGCACGCTGCCATCATCGTTCACCAGCACAATGGCGTTGTCGAGCAGTGCGTCCAGGGCTTTGATGTCGCCAATTTTGTAGGCCTGGTTCCAGGCTTTCTCCAAGGCAATGATTTTTGATTGCACCGCAGAATCGCTATCTTGAGCCCGCAAAGACAGGCTCGCCGCCCCAAGCAGAACCACCAGGCACGCGATCGATTTCATTGCGCGGCTCCTTCCGAACAGCCCCGATAGCTTGCAGTATAGGGCAATCGGTCCTCCCCGCCTTCGCTCAATCGCGCGGCGCTATAGACACTTCGGGAACATACCAGCGCCAGGTCCGGCGACCGGAACGCTTCGCATCGTAGACAGAAAGATCGGCCGCTTTGTAGATCTCTTGCCAGGTCGCGCCATTTTCCGGGAAAAGCGCAACCCCGATACTGGGACTCGTTCTCAGCCGGTGTTCATTGAACGCGACGGGCTCAGCGACCGCTTCCAGGATGCGCCGGCAAATGGCGTCGACGCTGGCCTGTTCACTCGTTTCCGGCAGTAGGACGACGAACTCGTCGCCACCGATTCGGGAAACAACGTCGCACTCCCGCACGGTCCGAAGCAGTCGCTGACCAGTCTCGATTAGCGTGGCATCTCCGGCGTCGTGGCCAAAGTTGTCGTTGATCGATTTGAAGTGATCGAGATCAACCAAGAGGACGGTAAACCGTTCCCGTTTGCGCCGGGCCGCAGCCGCGCAAAAGGCAAAGCGTTCCTCCAGCAGACGGCGATTGGGCAAGCCGGTCAAAGGATCGTAAAAGGCCGCTTTCTCGAATTGGCGCTGAATTTCGCGCAATTCACCCGTGCGCTGCTCCACCCGACCTTCCAGGTTCAGATTCAATTTGCGGAGTTCATCCTCGGCGGTGCGCTGCTCATTGGCGGCTCCTCCCAGGAGCAGCACGGATGCCCCGAACCCGATTGCCATCTGGGCGAAGATGACCAGGGTGCCTCCTTGTTCCACGCCGTAGAAAGGGCCGCGTCCCGCCATTGTTCCCGCGATCGTTGCCAGCATCACAATTACGAAGTGGGATAGGCGACCCGCAACGACAACCGTACCGCCATCCAGAGTAAGGGGAGGAGCACCAGAAAAGACGCGCCCGCGTCAGCCGCGCGAATTCCAGTGGTTCCGAACAGCAGATATCGCAACCGTCATGACCGAAGTCGCAGCGCTGATCAGGAACACTCCCGGCTGCTTCCGGATGACATGCAGAATCGACGGCCGCGCCCAGCACAGCAGAAGGACGGGAGTCAGCAGAAGGCAGCACCTGCGTCTGACAGCATCCAGTCGAACCACTTGTCGAGCAAGACATTGAGGGGGGCATAGGCTCTTGCGCAAATCGCCGTGGCGCAGATCGGTGGCTGAAATCGTTCCGTCCACGAATGGCGGCGCAGCACATGAAGATGACGTCCGTCACCCGGGAGAACGGCTCGTCGCGCGTCATGCGACCCCGCATCATTTCCGCGGCCAGCAGGGGAGCGATCGTATTTCCGAACGAATAACAGGCAGCCCAGGCCAGCTGCTCGTGGAAGGCTGATGGTGTCGGTAAGCAACGCGCCCAGGAAAATTCCCGGCCAGCTCCAGCGACCCACAGCCACGGCCGCAAACAAGGCAACTCCGGCCGGTAGCCACAGAGGAGCCGGCCACATCTGGTAGCTGGAGAAATACCACTTCACCAGGGCCGCCAAACCCCAGTACGAACCCGCCACTAGCGCGTTCTGCCAAAGCAGTGCCAGGGCGCGATCCGCCGAATCCGATCGCGACTCAGCAGAGTCCGTCACTAAGGACTGCTGTCCCGGGAACGTTTCGACAAGGTGCGCTGGCATAAATCGACTGCGCCTCCCGCAGCGCCCAGTGGATGACCGTCACTTCCCGGGTTGGCACTACGTACAGACCAACACCGTGTACAGATCGGCAGCTCACCCCGGCAACTTGAGTCGCTTTCTTGGTCGTCCATGGACCGAGCACCAAGCCCAAATGCGCGTGCTGGGCCCTCTTGATCCGCCCGCGACGACTCCCGATCCGTATTCCTTATCCTTACTGGCAGCTTCCATGCCAAACCGAGGTGCAGCTAAAAGCCTTAGAATCAATGTTGGGAAGTCCCACCTGTAGACGAGTCTCCCGCACTTCTGGACGCTTGTCTGAAATCCAGACAAAAGCAAAAACGCCCAGCCATCAAGGCCGGGCGCTCTGAGATTTTAGCTGAAAACTGACGACTGCCGACTGAAGACTGGACTTACCGCTTCCTCTCGTCTCCCGCGATCACACCATCCTTGATGAAGATCACGCGGTGGGCGTACTCCGCGATGTCGTGTTCGTGCGTGACCAGGACGATGGTGTTGCCTTCCGCTTGCAAGCGATCGAGCACCGCCATGATTTCATTTCCGGTCTGCGAGTCGAGGTTGCCGGTAGGCTCATCTGCCAGAATGATCGAGGGCTTGTTCACCAGCGCGCGAGCGATCGCTACACGCTGGCGCTGGCCGCCCGAGAGCTCGTTGGGTTTGTGCGACATGCGCTTTTCCATGCCCACGGCCGCCAGGGCCGCCTCGGCTCGCGCGATGCGCTCGTCCGCGGCAATTCCGGCATAGATCAACGGCAACTCAACATTGTGCAAGAGCGGTTGCACGCGCCAGCAGGTTGAAGGTCTGGAACACGAAGCCAATCTCTTTGTTCCGGATGCGCGCCAGTTCGTCGTCATCCAGTTCGCTCACCAGCTGATTATTCAGCCAGTAGTTTCCCTTGCTGGGCGAATCCAGGCAGCCGATCAGATTCATCAGGGTCGACTTGCCCGAGCCCGACGGTCCCATGATGGCCACATACTCGTTCCGCTGAATGCGCAGATTCACTCCGCGCAAGGCGTGCACCTGCTGTTCCGAGCCCATGTCGTAGGTCTTCCACAGGTCCTCCGTCGCGATCATGCACGTCTCGGGAGACGCCAACACCTCGGGCCGCGAAATACTCACTACTTCAGCAGTTGCCATCTTCTTCTTCTCCTGGTCCTCTGGGGACACTTACTCTCTCCCGTCTGGACGGCTTCCAATTGGACGAGCCACCCTGCCTTCCGTTAGGCCCGACTTTGTTGCTCGCTACTCGGTACCAGCAACTCGCTACTCTCTTCCTTCTTCGGCGCCGTATTATCAATCTTAATGCTGCTGCCGGGTTTCATCGTCCGAAGTACCTTGTAACTTCCCGTAACGATCTCGTCACCCTCCTTGAGCCCGGACAAGACCTCGATATCCGTCGTACCGGCGACCCCCGTCTGCACGGGAACGAACTCGGCTTTCTTGTTGCGAATGACGAACACGCCCTGGATCTCGTCATTCTTCTTGTCCTTGGACGCGTTCTTCGGTGGCGCGGCTGCCTGCACCGAATCCTTATCCGATTTCGCTGCCTCCAAGTCCACCTGCTGCCGGATCGTCAGTGCCTGGATCGGAATCGTGACCGCGTTGCTGCGCGTGGCGGTCGTAATCTTCGCAGTCGTGGAAAGTCCCGGCCGCAAATCTTCGCGGCGGATCCTGCAAGGTCACGACCACCTTGAAATCCTTCGCCTCCTGGCTCGACGAAGTCGTCTGCGAAGTCGCCACACCCGTCGAGCGCACGATCGCATTATTTCCAATCTCTGTTACAACCGCGTGAAACACCTTCTTCGGGATCGCGTCGATTGTCACGTCCGCCGGCTGTCCCAGTTGCACGTTCACGATGTCGGTCTCATCCACCTTGACCTCGGCGGTGATCACCGACATGTCCGCCAACGTCATCAGCGTGCTGCCCGGAGCGTTCTGGATTCCGATCACCACCGTCTCGCCTTCGCGTACCGGCAGATTCGTGATCACGCCCGCATAAGGCGCCGCGTAAATCGTCTTCTGCAGAACGTCGGACGCTCGCGTCAAGGTCGCATCCGTTTGTGTGATGTGCCCCTGCGCCGAATCCACCTGCGCCGTTGGCCTGCGCCACTCGCGCCTCAGCCTGCGCCAGCCCGGCCTCCGAAGTCTCCCAAGTCATCTTGCGGGCTTCGTAGTCGGCTCGCGAAATCAAGGCGGCCTTGAAGAGACCTTCCGCCCGGGACCAGTCCAGCCGGCTTCTTTCCGCGTCCGCCTTGGCCCGATTCAGGTCCGCCTTGGCAGTATTCAGATTCGCCTCCGCTGCGATCGGCGTCCGTTCGCGATGCCTCCAGCGACGCCTTGGTCGCCGCCACGTCCGCCGACGACTGCACGTTTTCCAGTTGCGCCAGCAGTTGACCCTTCTTTACCCGGTCACCCTCTTTTACGTACAGCCGGGTGATCTTTCCAAAAGCGTTAGCGCCGATATTGACGTAGGTCTTCGGCTTGATTTCTCCCGAGGCGCTGACAATTGCGGCCAGGTCCTGCCGCTGCGCCTTCCCGGTCTGGACCGTGACAATGCCCTTATTGCTCTGGTGGATGACAATCGCCACCACGATCAGCAAAAGCACAGCGGCGCCCAGTCCTATCAGTACTTTTTTCCAGGTCTTCATGCGTCCCAGTCCCACTGCACCGGCATCTGATCAGGCCCCCAATCCGCGCCAAGCTGCTGATGCCAAAACAGTTCATCCCCAAGGTGCTTGGAGCGACGGGGTCGCACGTCATCAGATACGGTTAGCAGGAGCGGAAAGTTCCGCTCCGTTTGCCGACAGAAGTGAGCGCACCACTCCGGAGGAATCTGAAGATTGCCGCAACCACGGGGTAAACGCTAAATTATAAACCTCTCTATCGGGTTGACGAACATAACAGTTGGGGTACCCAGATTGGTGACCGGCAGGCAACCCGGCATCCCCCGCAGGCTTCACATTAGACCGGCAAGGCCCCAAATCTTGCCTTGCCAGCCCTGAGTACGTACAATCTAAGACAAGTGTGTCAGTAAGGAGTGCCCCCGTCATGGCCCAGGTAGGTTTCCGTCGGCGTCTTTTGGTCCCATGTTTTGCAGCAGTTTTGTGCCTGGTCGGCGCTGCCTTCGGGCAAGACGACAAGCACAAGTCCAAGGACCAGACTGCTGCCGGACAAGACGACCAGCAGACCGATCCACTCAAGCGCCCGCTTGGGGAAGAACAAAAGAAGAAGAACGCCAAGGGCCTCAAGATCGAGCTCAGCAAGACCTACAAGAAGTGGCTCGACGAGGATGTCCGCTGGATCATTACTGACGAAGAGCGCTCTGCCTTCAAACAGCTCTCCAACGACGAAGAACGCGATCAGTTCATCGAAGCCTTCTGGCAGCGCCGCGATCCCACGCCTGACACCATCGAAAACGAATTCAAGGAAGAGCACTACCGCCGCATCGCCTACGCCAACGAACATTTCCCCGCCGGCATCCCCGGCTGGAAGACCGATCGCGGCCGCATGTACATCATCTACGGTCCCGCGGATGAAATTGAGTCCCATCCTTCCGGCGGCACCTACGAGCGTCCCATGGACGAAGGCGGCGGCACCACTTCTACCTTCCCCTTCGAAGATTGGCGCTATCGCTACATTGAAGGCATCGGCCAGGAAGTGATCATCGAATTTGTGGATACCTGCATGTGCGGGGACTACCACATGACGATGGACCGCTCAGAAAAAGACGCCCTGCTCTACACCCCCAATGCGGGCTTGACGATGTACGAGCAGATGGGGATGGCCAGCAAGGCGGACCGCTTTAACGGCGGCATGGAGCGTCTCGGAACGGGGCCGTTCACCACGACCAATCAGTCGAAGCAGTTCGACCGCCTGGAACAGTTCGCCAAGCTCAACAAGCCGCCCGCGGTGAAGTTCAAGGACCTCGAAGAAATCGTTTCGCACAAGATCACCGTCAACCTCATGCCGTTCGACGTGCGCGCCGACTTCGTGCGAGTCACCAGCGACACGGTGCTGACGCCGATCGCGATTCAGATCAAGAACCGCGACATCACCTTCCAAAACAAGGACGGTGTGCAGCGCGGCACGGTCAATATTTTCGGTCGTGTGACCACGCTGAGCGGACGCGTCGCACAGACCTTTGAGGACACCGTGCAGGTCGACGTTCCGGCGGAGCTGCTGCCCAAGGTGGTCGAGAATGCGCAGATTTATGGAAAGACGCTTCCGCTGAAGCCCGGACATTACCGTCTCGACATCGTCGTAAAGGATGTGAGCGGCGATCGCGCCGGGACGTGGAGCAAGAGCCTGATGGTGCCGGACTTCAGTGATGACCGGCTCTCCGCCTCAAGCCTGATTCTGGCGGACCAGATGTATCCGGTGGCTACCAAAGATATCGGCACCGGGAATTTCGTGATCGGAACTATGAAGGTCCGTCCGCGCATAGCCCCGGCAGACGGCAAGCCGATCAGCTTCAAGCGCAGCCAGAAGATGAATTTCTGGATGCAGGTGTACAACCTGGGCATGGACGAGAAGACCCACAAGCCTTCCGCCACGATTGAGTACGACGTCGTGAACATGGCCACCAACAAGGCCGTGGTGCACACGACCGAATCGACCGAGCAGATGGGGAATATCGGGGAGCAGGTCACGCTGCAGAAGAGCCTTTCGGCCGCGAACCTGGAACCCGGCATTTACAAGATCGAGATCAAGGTGAACGACAACATCTCCAAGCAGACCGTGGATCCGACGGCGACCTTTGCCGTGGAGTAAAATGGTCCGGCTTGACCCCTGAGGTAGTTGTAATGTTCCGAAAAATCTCAAGTCTGGTCGTGATCTTCGGACTGGCGCTGCCCGCGCTCGCGGCAGACAAGCCAGGTTCAATCTCGGGATACGTGCGCAACGGCGCCGGTGTCGCACAGATGGGCGCCATGGTGGAGATCCTCGGCAGCGCTGCCCGTGATCTGAAAGTGTTCACCGACGAGCACGGCTTCTACTCCATCGCCTACCTGATTCCCGGTACTTACAGCGTCAAAGTTACCGCGCCTTCCTTCCTGCCCGCCCTGCGCGAACGCATCGGTCTGCGTGCAGGCGCCACCATGACGGTGAATGTCACGTTGAACACTCTGTTCGAGGCCATGCAGCTCGGCCCGCTGCGCGGCCCTGCGGACGACGATGACTGGAAGTGGACTCTCCGTTCCATGGGCAATCGCCCCATCCTGCGCGTGCTCGATGACGGCTCCTCCGTCACAGCATCGAGTGCCGAATCCGGAGATCGTGATCTGAAGGCCAGTCTGTCATTCCTGGCCGGCTCGCCCTCCGAAGGTTACGGCGGCGTTTCCGACATGAGCACCGGCTTCTCGCTCGAGCATCAGGTTTTTTCGGGAGACACTCTCGCTCTCGAAGGAAATGTCGGTTACGGGCAAGGCGCGCGGAGCTGCGATCCTGCGCACCTCTTATACCCACAAGGCAGCTAACGGTTCCGAGCCCACGGTCGCGCTCACGGTGCGCCGGTTAGAGGCTCCCGATGTCAGCTTCCACACCCAAGGCCTGCAGGCCATCAGTCTCACCACCACCGATAACTTCAGCATCGGCAATGTTCTCGAACTGAAATTCGGTAGCGAATTGCAGACCGTGCAGTTCATGGGCAGATTCACCGCCTTCCGGCCCTTCGGCACAGCCGATCTGCATCTCTCGCCCAATACCGTGCTGGAGTATCGCTATGCCAGTTCGCGCCCGGAACAGACCTATGACGGAGAGAGTACAACGGCCTGATCGGCGCTGGACCGCGCGTGAGCATCGCCAGTTTTTCACCGGCATTGGAGCGAGCGCACCATCAGGAAGTTTCCGTGTCCCAGCGCATGGGCAAGACCAAAATCCAGGCTGCCTTCTATTCCGATCGCGTGTCCAATACCGTGCTCACCGGTGTTGGTGGAGTCACGGATAGCGGCGAGTTGCTCCCGGATGTTGACTCCGGCACGTTCTCCTACCAGGGCCGCGATCTCGATACCAACGGTATGCGTCTGGTTCTGCAGCGTAAGCTTGCGCGCCGACCTGACCGCAACTCTGGATTACGGCTACGGTGGCGTGCTCGACCTCACCCGTCCCGATGTTCAGTTGCAGGAAGCCCGTCAGTCGCTGTCGACAGTGCGGCGTCACGCCGTGGCCGGCAAATTGAGCGGCCGCGTGCCCCGGCTGCAAGACGCGTTGGACGACCTCGTACGGCTGGGTCAGCGGACAGGCCCTCACCCCTGTCGATATGTTCAATTCCTCGCCCGGACAATCGGACCCGTATCTCAACGTGTTTGTCCGGCAGCCTCTGCCCGGATTTGCTTTCCTTCCCGTCCACATGGAAGCCATGCTCGACCTCAGGAACCTGATGGCGCAGGGCTACGTTCCGGTGATGGGCCAGGACGGCCGCACGGTGTACTTGGTGCAGCCCGCCCGCTCTGTGCGTGGTGGAGTTGCCTTCACATTCTGAGAAGTCCGAAAATCAAATTTGAATCAACCAACGTCCGGCCACGAATGCCGGGCGTTTTGCTTGCTGAAAACTACGGCTGGAATTGCTAGGGCCGAGAACGTCGTTACGCGGCGCCGCTCTCGTCAGCACGGTTCGATGCAGGATTCGGCTTGCCACAAGTGCGCGCCCGCTCGAGCAGCAGGTTCCGCTCGCGAGCATTTCGGGTCAGCGAGGCGGCTCGCTCGAATTCGACGCGGGCTTCCTCAAAGCGGTTGAGTTTGGCCAGCATATCGCCGCGCACCGTCGGCAACAGATGGTAGTTCGCGAGCGAAGGTTCCGAGGTCAGGGGATCAACCAGCGCCAGGCCTTCCGCCGGACCGAATGCCATCCCGACCGCGACCGCGCGATTCAATTCCACCACCGGCGACGGCACCAGCTGTGCGAGTCTTTCGTAAAGTGCGGCGATTCGAGCCCAATCCGTTTCATCGCCCGAGCGAGCGCGTGCATGGCAGGCTGCGATCGCAGCCTGCAGCGTGTAAGGACCCGGTCTGGGATTGAGTTTTTCGGCGCGTTCGAGCGCGGTGAGACCTCGACGGATCAGGAGTTGGTCCCATAGCGCGCGGTTCTGATCCAGCAACAGCACGGGCTCTCCGTTCGGACCGACACGCGCCCCCGCGCGCGATGCCTGGATCTCCATCAACGCGACCAGGCCGTGCACCTCCGGTTCCTGCGGCGCAAGTTCGGCCAGGATGCGTCCCAGACGCAGCGCATCTTCGCAAAGCGCAGGACGCATCCAGTCATCACCCACAGTTGCGGTGTAACCCTCATTGAACACGAGGTAAATCACTTCCAGCACAGATGACAGGCGCTCAGCCAGTTCGGTTCCCCGGGGCACTTCGAAGGGAACTTGTTTTTCGGCGAGCGTGCGTTTGGCACGCACGATGCGCTGCGCGACCGTCGGCTCCGGGACCAGGAAGGCCCGCGCGATTTCGTCGGTGGTCAGCCCTCCGAGCAAACGAAGCGTCAGTGCGAGCCGCGCTTCCGATGACAGTACAGGATGACAGGCGGTAAAAATCAACCGCAGCAGATCGTCGCCGACCGGATCGTCGAGCGCGGCGTTGAGATCGGGAATAGCCATCTCCCGCTCTTCGAACTCGCGCGCCAGTTCTTCATGCTTGCGCTCCGCCAGGCTGCTGCGACGTAGCCGATCGATCGCGCGATGCTTGGCTGTTGCCATCAGCCAGGCCCCGGGATTGTCGGGCACGCCCGACTCCGGCCACTGCTCAAGCGCAGCCACGAGCGCGTCCTGGGCCAGATCTTCGGCCAGCCCAATGTCGCGCACAATGCGGGCCAGACCCGCAATCAGCCGGGCCGACTCGATGCGCCACACGGCATCAATCGCGCGATGGGTCTCGTTCAAAGCCACTCCCAGGCGATGACAACATGTTCGCCGCTAGAGCGCAAGAGGCCGAACGAGATCGCAATCGTGGGCCTGCAACTCGGCACCAGTACTCGCTCGTAACTCGGAGCTACTTCACCCCCTTCTCCGGATCCCACGAGCCCTGCACCCGGCGGATGTAGATGATCTGTCCCGGTGTGGTAGGCGTTGTGCGTTCCGATATGCGCAATCACGGACGCCCACTCCTGCAACTTCTTTTCGTCAGCGCCCTCGACGGCTTTCTCCCACGCGTTCAGGACTTCGTCGAGCTGGTGTACAGTCTCGGTCCACTTCTTGGCGTCGAAGTTGTTGAAGGTTTCATTGTTGTCGCCGCTGTACTTCGGAGGGGTCTCTCCCTTGAATCGGGCCAGTTGGTCGGTGTTCCAGAACAGAAGGTGATTCGCGAGTTGGCCGATGGAGTGATTGCCGTGCCCATCGGTCCAGGTAGCTTGCTCGGCCGTGAGTCCTTCCACGGCGACGTTCACGGGCACGAACCAGTCTTTCTGATTGTGCGTCGTGCGCAGTTGCTCGAGCAGGACGCCTCTCAGGGTCGTGGGTTTCTTGTCCTCCGCTTGAGCAATCAATGACAGCGAGAGCAGCAGGAAAATAGCGATGAATTTCATGGTGTCCTCGTAGTGTGATTTCGAATTGGGGAATTGAGTATAGATCAGTGGCTCACGCCACCTCGCAAAGCGTAATAGGAACACCACTGACGCCGATTTAGACTGCCGCATCGATTGCAGGTGAGCGCGCTACTCCAGACGATCTTTAACCGATTGTCATACCGACACCGAGCGTAGCGGACGCGGAGGAACCACTGTTTCCGTCCACTAAGTAGCGTCCGAACGTAGCCCTTGCCTCGCGACCCGTACCACTGCGATCATCGTCAGGCTTTATATCCTGCTCTTCTGTGAGGCTCGCGTCATGCGCCTGTGGCCGCTTCTCCCCGTCCTATTCGTACTATTCGCCATGTCCACGCACGGTCTTCCCGCAGACCCCGGCCTGGCCACCGCCTCCCGGACACACGACTCTAACGCTTTGGCCGCACGGAGCGCCCGGCGCGACGCCGAATCCGCCGGCCGAGGTCGATATCACGGAACCCAGCTCACGACTTGGTTGCCGGGAAACGTGTGGTCCGCTAGCGAATGTGTCGGCGCCGACGCTCACGGTTTACTCGCCATCCGGAAAGAACACTGGTGCCGCCGTGGTTGTATTCCCGGGAGGCGCGTACCATGTTCTCGCTATCGATCTCGAAGGCACCGAGGTGTGCGACTGGCTCACCCCGCTGGGCATCACCTGTGTGTTGGTCAAATATCGCGTGCCCGACTCCGGCCCCTATCCCAAATCAGCCGCGGCCCTGCAAGATGCGCAACGCGCACTTGGAATCGTGCGCCAGCACGCCAGCGAGTGGCAGGTTGATCCAAATCGTATCGGCGTGCTCGGATTTTCCGCCGGAGCGCATCTGTCCGCAGCTCTCAGCACGCACTTTGAAAAGCGCCTGTACGATCCCGTCGACGCGGCCGATCAGGTCAGTTGCCGTCCGGATTTCGCCGTCATTGTTTATCCCGGATACCTCGCCCTGAGCGAGCAGAATTTCGCCCCCAATTCCGAGATCCACGTAACGTCGCAGACTCCACCCTCATTCATCGTGCAGGCGGAAGACGATCCAGTGCATGTCGAAAATGCCACGGTGTACTTCCTGCAGTTGAAGAATGCCAAGGTGCCTGCCGAGATGCATCTGTACGCCGAAGGAGGTCACGGCTACGGCCTGCGCCGCACGGAGCGTCCGGTCACGGAGTGGCCGCGGCTGGTAGAGACGTGGCTGCATACCATTCACATGGTGCCGAATCCCTAAGGTGGGACAGGTGTTCGAATAACTCGGACAATTTTCGTGCAAGAAACACTCAGGACCTCTTCTTGGTGGGTTTGGACTTCAGGCTCTTGGCGTATTCGTAGCTGAGTTCGAGATACTTTTGCAGCTCTTTCGTTTTCTTCAGCAGCGCATCCGGGACAGTCACATACTCTTTCATGACGGCCCCATAGGCCTCGAACAACGAAGTCTTATACTTCTTCAGAAACTGCTCGCGCTCGTCTTCCGGCAGCCGGATGGCCAACGTGCGCGATTGATGGAGAATCGTGAACATATTGCCGTTCATCGAAGTATAAGGATTGGCTGCGCCCTTTGCGTTCGAGCTTGGGAATGGTGGCGATGAGCTTGTCATAGAGCACCACTTGGTTCGCTCGCGGGAGAGGTCTTCTTGCCTGCCATGATCGATTCCTCCATTGCGAATCGCACACGCGATCGTGGAGGATACACCATCGGGCGAAAAGAAATTGTCATGAAATGCTGACAAAGAGGCTGTCGCGCAATTGTCAGCAGCGCCTGGGAAGCGGCGCAGGGAAATGATTCGAAGCGTCGAATCAAATCCTTAGTGCCCCTTAGTGTCCTTGGTGGTTGATTGTTTTTGCTTTTCGATAGGCAAGAAAAAGGGAGGTAGAGAATGTTTTCCATGCGGCCGATCGGGTACGTAAGAAGCCCATATCAAGAGACGCGCGAAGTTCCCCGAGGACTGGGAGCGAAACACGACGCCGAAGGGGTGTTGGAAATTCTCCCGGAATTCGAGAAAGGCCTCACTGACATTGAAGGCTTCTCGCACCTGTTCGTGCTGTGGATGTTCGATCGCTCGGAAGGCTTCGAGTTGATGGGCACGCCGCCCAGCGACAATCGGCCGCACGGCGTGTTCGCCACGCGCTCCCCGTACCGTCCAAATCCCATCGGCCTGACGGTAGTCGAACTCCTGCGCCGCGAGGGTCCCCGGCTCCATGTCCGCGGCATCGACATGCTCGAGGGAACGCCGATCCTGGATCTCAAACCGTACCTCTCGACGGTACCGCCCGAGGGTTTGCGTCGCGGCTGGCTGGCAGAGGCCGAAGCGAGAACGGGCAAGTGAAGTTCGTAAGTAGCATGCACAGTGCGGCAGGGAACTCACCCGAATCCTGCGCTGGACCAGCGGCCTTCTCTACAGACCTGAGTCACACTCGGACTGGCACCCGTCGGGCACCAAAAGTTCCGAGCGAATTCAATCACGTGAGGCGATGAGCGTGATGGCGACGTCACCCAACTGACAGCGGTGTTCCGGACTTAAGGTTTGCTTCTGGGAATATGCAAGATCGCCACTCTCTGTGCGGCGCTCGTGCTGCCGAGCTCAAGATCTCGGCGCCCCAGTCGTCGTTTCACTTCGATTTCGGTTGCCACAGCCCGAGAACCGCGCCCGTCGGGTCTCGGATAAAGCTCAGACTACCCATGCCCATCACCTCCGTCACGTCCTTCATGATCTCCGCGCCTAGCGACTTCGCTTTCTGCGTGGCGGCACGAATGTCATCCACTTGAACATAAGCGAGCCATCCTGCGGGTCCGCCCGGAACCTGTTTCATCATCCCGCCTCCCGTGCCTTCTCCCACATTGATCATGGTGTAGGAGCCATCGGGAACCTCAGGGTTTGGCATGTCGTCCAGTTGCCACTGAAACAGTTTGGAATAAAACGTCTTTGCCTTCTCCGGATTGGGAGTGTTCAATTCGACATGAACAAATGGATTTGCCACGACTTCTCCTTATTGGAGTCACATTCTCTCCGTGACTCGTGAATGGCGGATCGATTAGCCATTCCTTGTGACTCCATCCATTTTGGATGAGATTTTCGTCCCACCCAGTTGGAAGCGCTCAATTCGCTTCCCAAAACAGTTATGCATTTTCACTCCAATTCCTCTGTCGCTACCTGAACAGCGGCACGATTAGGGAAGACACGTAAGCTTCCAGAAACGAGCTCCAGGAACGCACCGTTGGCCAGCCCAACCAAGAAATATGCGCCCTGCTTCGCCTTCCCCGGTGTAGAATGCCCGCGTCCGACCCAATCAAATCCCAAAATTCCCCGCGCGACAGTCCCCCGGTTTGCGGCCCCGAGGAGAATCCGTGTTGAAGTGCCTTTACGTCCTCTTGCTGTGCATTTGTGTGCCTGCCCTCTCACCAGCACAAACTTTCTCGTGCCCTCGAAGAACAGAGGACATGCTGAACTATTTCGTAATGTCCTATCCCAACCGCGTAGACCAACACATGGCGCCCGGGAACGCGAATCCTATTTACAGCTCCATTGTTCCCGACTACGCCAACAATAACTACGGCAGCAGTGGCTATTTCATCTGGACCAAGAGCCCTAACGGCTATCCCTGGGATGTGAAGACGTTCGACGGCAGCTACATCTACGATCGCTCCACGGAACTGAACTGGAATGATCCAACCAGCTTCAAGCGCTTCAACCGCGACCTCGCGATGTCGCAGCGCTGCCTGCGAACGGATCAAGCGGGCGCGCCCCTTAAAATCCCCGCTTCGTACACGCAGTATCAGTCGTATTCCCAGTGCGCGCCCACCCTTACGCAGCCTCTCGGCAACGTCGTGAATTCCATCTCCGCTCCGAGTTGGGTGAACGTCGGGAACATCGGACCCATCAAGACCCGATACTTCACGTACAAGTACGGCTGTAACCAGTACTATGCCAACTGCCAGTACATGGAGGTTTACAGCCTGGGTTTCGGAATCGGCTTGTACGATTGGAAATACTACGTCAACCAGAAGGGTTCGTACGTGCTGCAGCAGGAGTCCATCATCAACAATCAGCAGGGAGGCCAGACCACGCCGTCCCTACCTTGCACCAACAGTTACCAGTAGTGGGACGGGGCGCCACTCGGGTTCCTGGCTGCGGTCTCTCCGCAGACTCACGGCGAGAAACTTACCGCCGACGCGCCCTGACCTCCGCCGGCATTGTCGTCTCCAATCTCTTCAGAGTACCGAGCGAGTGGGCAACGGATTCCCGCTCTCGAAGGGCATTTTGCCGCTCCAGCAACTCACCCAGTCGTCCCATGGCGACGTGCTTCACTTCCTTCAGCTTGTCTGCAAATTCGTCGAGTTTGATCTCGATCAGGCCGGCTTCGGTCAGCGATTTCCACACTCGCTGCGTCAGGGCTTTCTCGTCCGGTCTGTCCATAGCTTTCTGCACCCCAGTGCCGTCCCGCTGGCCGCTGATTTCAAGCAGCCGGCTTGTTTGGATTGAATTTGAGATAGACGTACGCGAGGAATTGGTTTAATTCGGCCCAGAACGATTGTTCCCGCTCTCGCGGATCGACCCCACCCTCGGCCATCGAAACCAGCCGCTCTTCCCATGCCTCGCGCTCTGCCTGCGAGATCTCATCGGCATTTCGCCACACCGGCGGCTGCGGACATCCCGCAACCTTATGCTCCGCGATCACCCGGCCATCCTCGAGAATGAAATCCCGCCACACCAGTCCCCACCGGATGTCTTTGAGAACGCCCGATTTCAAGCCATCCGCAGATTCAAATGTAATGACCTCCCCGATTTCGGGAGGCCAAGTCGCTCGAATGCCTACGGTTTCCGCGGTGGTCTTCATGTGGACACGGGGGAGGGCAACTACCTCTTAATTGCTTTCTCCAGGGCCGGGAGCGCGGCCGACGATTTGAGACCGGTTGGTCACCGGCCTCGGCCATGGATTCCGGGAGATTACGTCCTCCACCAGTTGCTCCACCATGGCAATAAAGTTCTCACTACTTCGTGCGGGAATAGGGGTAGCCAACGCTACATTGCGCGCTGCTGAGTTGAGGAACGACCTCGACCTCCGGGATCGATTCGCTCTCCTGCCTCAGGTATCCGATCCAGAGAAGCGTGACCGCGTTGTAGGCCAGACTCTTCACCACGCTGATACTCGCCGCCGTACTGCTGCCATACCGCATCGCGAAGCTGACCAGAATCAGCTCAATGCTGGCAAACACCCCAAAACCGAGTGCGATCCCGAATACCCGTTGCCGCCAGCAATGCCTCAGGTAGCGACACAGGATCATCAGCAGGCAGAACAGCCCGCATTGCATAACCCGCACACTGCGATCGAAGGTCAGCACGGCCGCCACCACCCGGTCCGCACTTCCTTCATGGCTGGTAAGGCCGTTCACGATCGCCAGCAGAAGCAGCAGTCCAGAGGCCCACCGGAAGATGATCGATCCCAGATTCTGCGCACCACCATATTCTTTGAACAGGTTGTGCAGAATCTCGTCCATCACGGTGACGGCCAGGATCACGCTAATGGCGTTCCCCGTCCAGTACGCGTCGAAATAGGCTCCGTCGTAGTACCGGAAGGTGACGAACAAAAGCCCCGATTTCAGGATCTGAAAAACAATGTAGGAAAAGAATCGAGGAAAGGTACTGTGCAGTTTGCGGTGGACCATGTAGGCAAGCAGCGTGACTTGCAGGGCCGGACCACCAAGCCAACTCAGATACATTAGCCAATTCATACTTGCTGCACCGCCAAGGTCGAGAAGCATACCTCTCCCTCGGCAGCCATGCAACATCAATTTTGGCGGCCCCAGTTAGGCTGGCTATGCGGACTTTTTATCGTGTCGGACTGCAGCCTCGCGCGCGGCACAATGGCATCGGATCGGTGCCATCGGCAAGAATCACGGTCTGTTCTGCCCGAATCCCAGGATCACCTTGGACCGTGCTCTTCGGGATTGCACAGTACAGTCCGGCTAGTGCCAATGCGGTTAGCAGGATTTCGACTGTCTTATTCATCGGGGGAGCCTCCGAAGTGCAAATTTCTAATGCGTCGCGAAGTATATGCCCGGAGTGTGGGATATGCGACTCTTTCCAGTGTGGATAAGCAATATTTTTCGTTACGAAGCCAGGTCTTCTGGATTGGCTGGATCAATGTGAGACTGGCGAATCTCGCTGACGGGGAGCCCCGTCAGCTTGCTCACGACGTTCTCGATGTCCTCGCGCCGAACCGTCAACGCCGGGCTGTCATCGAGCTTGTGCGTCGTGCGCAATTGCCGAAGATTCTCACGTTCTTTTCTTTCTTCATCCGAATAGAAGCGGGCTTTTTCAAATTCGTGATTCCCAATCGTACTTTCCATGCGCTGCACGATGAACTTTATGCGCTTCTGGACCTCGATAATCTCATCCGGAAGCTTGCCCTGGTGCAGTTGGGCGGCAGCCCCCGCTTCGTCCATCACATCCACCGCTTTGCCCGGTAGTTCCCGGTGCTTCATACACCTGCTGGCGTAGTAAACCGCGTATGCGATTGCATCGTCCGCGTACGTAACGCTGTGAAACTGCTCATACGCGTTCTTCAGGCCGCGCAACACCTCGATGGCCTCATCTTCGCCGGCCGGCGCAATCGGCACGGGTGAGAAGTGCTGGGCCAGCCAGTGGTGGCCTTCGACCAGCTTCTCGTAGTCAGCAGGCGTGGCTGTGCTGATGCACTGAATTTTCTCGGCCACGATCGGCCTCATCAAGAGGTCGGTCACGTGCATAGGGCTGACCGGAGAACTCCCAGCCGGCAGGTTGTGCATCTGGCTCACAAAGAAGATCGTTCCTTCCTCGGCGGCCGCTACCAGCGCACGATCCAGCCTCTCCTGCCAGGAACGATCCTTATCGAGCGCTCGATACGGTGGCAGATGGAGCGCCACCATCGACCGCGCGGCCAGCGTACGTGGCGCGTTCCCCTCCGCCATCCGCCGCGCCAGTTCCCCCACAATCGTTCGCTTCCCCACTCCCTGCTCGCCCACCAGTACCGGGTTCTTGTTTGAGTACCGACACAGAATCTCAACCAGCCGGTCCAGTTCCCGTTCGCGCCCGATCAGCGGCTGGGTCTTCTCCGCCGGATCGCTGAGATAGTTGCTGAACTCTCCCAGCAAGTGAGGCCTGCCGGGATGCTCGACCGGCACGTCAGGCTTCGCGCGCCCGATTTCCTCGCGAGCAATGTCGAGTTGAATGCCGCGTTCCCGCAGGATCTCGGCCGCGAAGCATTTTTCTTCCCGCATTAATCCCAGGAACAAATGCTCCGTGCCAATGTGCCTATGGCCAAGCCGTTCGGCCTCTTCCGCCCCATACGCGAGCACCCGTTTTGATTCGTTGCTGAGAGGAAGATCAATCGAGGTTGACGTCTTCTCCCGGACGGTAGTGCGCTCTTCGATCTGTTTCCGGATCGTGACTACAGCGGCATGCGATCGCAGAAGCCGGTTCGTGAGTGCCTTGTCTTCGCGCAGGAGTCCCAAAAGCAGGTGCTCAGTCTCGATATACGGAGATCCGAACTGCGCCGCCTCATAGCGGGCAAAGAAGATGACACGCCGCGCTTTTTCGGTGTAACGCTCAAACATGGCCCGCCCCGCGGAGAGAAGCTAAGTGTATGCGAGGAGTACGGCCCCGTCCAACGCCACCAATTTTGCCGTCGAACGCCTACGGGAGCTTCCGAAAGACGCCTGTCCCCGCAATCTGTTCGCCTTTCTTACGTCACGAATCCTATGTATTGAATCCTTCTACCCCCAGCCTTAACCTCATACGACGGTGGCAAGTTTGCTCAATTCCATTTGCGGGGCCACTTCCATGGCAACCAACACATTATTCGCGACCGCCGGACCGATCGAGGTGATTCTGGAACACGAAATTCGCATCCGCGCTTACGATCTCTATACAGAACGCGGCGCGCGCGACGGCCGGGCGCTCGACGACTGGCTGCAGGCTGAGTATGAAGTCCTGCGCGAACGAGGGGCGGTCGGCCTCTCCAAGCCAAGCAACCGTGCTCCATACCGATGATGGTGAGTCCTTACTGCGGAGTTTTCGAAGCGCGGAGTCTGGAGGATGTGCTCGGGACAACGTGCGCCCGCCCCGCCCGAATCGCCTGTTCCGACTGCGGCCTCTCCCTGTGTTCCGCACACACCGAACAATGCGACGTGTGCCAGGCATTGTTCTGCCCATCCTGCCTCTCGTTTCACAGCAACGAGCACGCGAAGCCCGCACAGGGCGACTCTCGCGATGCCCTCCGCAAAACCGCATGAGGCCCGCGCATTTTTTCTGCTAGCCAAGGAGGCTCGAAGTGCCAAGTCAATTCCCATGGCAGAAGGCCTACAAAGCCGCTGCACTCGAGTCCGATAAGTCCCGCCTGCCGCAGCGAATTCAGGTTGCCGAAGTGAGGCTGCTCTCGCGCCTGACCGAGCTCACCAATCGCGCGGAAGACCACGCCGAAATGAGCGCCCTGAAGCGGGCCATGAACGCAATCCGGACGATGAAGCGCAAAAAACTGGGCCTCAAGTAGTCTCGCGCTCGCCTTACGGCCCGACCCGTTGGGTCTCCGGCCGATGATCCACGGCCTTGAATCCCTTAGGCAACTTGAACAACTCGGCGTCCGGCTCGCCCTAGGGTGAGATCGCCGACCGTAAACGTCTGCACTCCATAACGGGGATCGCTGCGCTTCGAGACCAGGTTCAGCGACAGTTGCTCGGAGTACCAATACTCGCGCTCCACTGTCACCTTGTCGTCATTGCCGAAGACGCCCGGATTGTAGATCGTGCTGTCGCGTGTCCCCTTGGTCTCGAGGCCGGCAATCGTCTCCTTGCCCAGATCCTCATGGGTGGCGAAGCCGGCATCGTTGGGGAGCGGCCCGGTCTGCGGCCCTTCAAACTTGAAAACGGTCGTGTTCGAAGGCGTGTAGAGTGTGATGTCGCACACTTTCCGGTCGTCCATCATGCAGGTCGCGAGCGTGTGCTTCACCGGATCGCTGATCTGAATGGCCGACATCCGGGACGGCACCTTGCCATTCTTCGGAACCAGCAGCCACCGCTCCTGATAGACGCGTCCACTGCTGTCGCGAGCGATGCGCCGCTCGTTCACCAGGGTAATGGTGCCTCCGGTGTACAGCGTCCGCACCCACTCGCTCTGCAGCATGGTTGTGAAGGGCGCATGGGCCATGGGCGGAATGACGATGCTCTCCATGGTCTCGCGCACTCCGCCGTCTTCGTCGTGGACCATCTGGGGCGGCCGAGGCGGAGATGGCATTTGCGCCTGTGCGCGAACGCGAATTGGAGCGAAAGCAATAAAGAGGAGCAGCGCGAAGGTGAGTGTGCGCACGAGGACCTCCGGCGTACCGGGATATTGTGCCAGAGAGGAGCGGGGACGGGGAAGTCGACGGGGGATCCTGAGCGGCAAGGCGCAGGCGGAGTCCCTGGGCGAAAAGTTCGGATTCGATTTAACTGGAGAACCTTCATGTTGATGCTGAACCGACATTAAACACAGGGCGCATTTGCAAGAATCAAAACTTAACCAGCAGGGAGAAGTCGAGCCGGTTCTCTATTTTGCGGAGATCCGGCGTGAATCCCTGGACGAGAGATCCCGGTGTGCCGGTATTGCCCCCGGATGGCGTTATGCCGCCGGGTCCTGAGAAATAGGGACCATTCGCGGCTCGATGATCGGACTCCCAGCGGAACGTAATGTTCTGACTGGGCATGTAATCAAAGGTTGCCGAAGCATCCCAAGCCTTAAACGGGTCTCCGGGATTCTCGGTGAAATATGGAGTTCCCGACGCCGCTGTAGCCCCATTGATGGGTGGCAACAAAACCAGGTAGCGTCCGGGATTGTTAATCTTCCCGCCGCCCAGGGTTAGGCCATAGAGGTCTTTATGGAACCAGAAGCGGTTGTAGAACATATACCCCAGAAAACTCTGCTTCCGATCACTTCCATGATCGCCAAAACAACTCACTCCCCCTCCGGTTTCGCATCCCGCATCACCAGTCAACGAGAATGCCATCCTGTCAAGGAATCGTTCCGGCCTGTCGTAGTACTTCACCTCAATGCTGTCGTTGGTATGCAGGCGCGTACGATTTGGATTTCCCAGCGCATCGGCACCGACTCCATAATTGTTAGAAATAATCGAAATCCATCCATTAGGACGCCAGTTGATTTGCCCCCCAACTCCCGGGCGATTGTTAAACCTGCCGTAGGACTGCCATCCGTTGATGAACCACGGCTCAATTTTAAGTTTTTCCGTGGGGAAGATTTGTACCCGCACACCATTGAAAAACATGGCGTGTTAGAGGAAACATATGAAGGTTGATAGGCCCAATTATCAAAGTTGTAATAACTGAAGAGACCGATGTACGACATGAAATCCCTGCGTCGACATTGATGCCATGCAACGCGTTGAAGTGGTATCCCCCGTAGGCTTCGGACAGGTACCGATAGGCATTGTCCAGATTCCACTGCCCACGCGCAGGGCTGAACTGGGTCATCAGGCTGGCACGAACATTGTCATAGTGAAAGTCGCCGCCGACGCCAAGCTGGGTCACGTGGACTTCGTCGGACCGAAGGACCTCGCTTGATCCGCCAATCGTGTCATCTTTGGGATGATTGAAATCGTAGACATAATCCACGTCAGCTCTGATCTCAGGGATGAAGAATTTGGTGTCGAAAGCAGGCTGTTTTGTGCGCGGGTTGCCGTTCAACTAGGTCCAGTCAGCGAATGCGAATGGCTCGGAAACTCCAAGGCGACAAAAATCAACTCTTGAAGTACATGGAGAGCAAGGCAAAGGTTAGCGGAAGTCTGAAGGGGCGAACATTAACCGTGCAAGCAATTACTCAGTAACCTGGACAGCTTGGCGGGTGCCACGTAACGAGGGTGCCCCATTCAATCGCGTTCTGTGCGATTGAGTGGGTAGCGATGCCGCCTGCGATCACTCCGCCTGCATCTCGTCGTTCCATCCCCGGCCTCAGCCGAGAATCCAACTCGTTTGACAAGATTCAAGAACAACCCCGCCCAAGCGGAACTTGGACGGGAAACCAGGGACAGACGGGACGTTCCCCAATATCGCGCTGAAAGCTCCCGCGCGGATCAGTCTTTCGGTACCTTGGGCTGCTCGTGATATCTATTTGAAAGCAGATGACTCTGAAGATGACGCAGTTTGAGTCCCGGTATCTGTTCTCAGGAGTTCCGCGTCAATGAAAGAGGCAATCTGGTCCCAGACTTGGGGGTCGTTCTCGATTTGGTGGTGAGGTTCGTTGAAAACCCGGGAAAGCCATCGATAGTTGTCGCAATTGACTTGATGGTGTTCGTACTTCATGTGAAAGTTGCCCAAGATTTTGGTTCGTCCCGCATCGGCTGCAACGATTAGGGGTTGCCCACGCGTCAGACCCTTCCTTTGATAAAAATTCACTGCTTTCGCTACATTTGCGGGAACCGTGCGATTGTCCTGTCCAAACTTCTTCACGCTGTCGATTTGGATGATCAGTGACACCGGAATTCCGCGCCGTTGCAGGTCCCTTGCGAAGGTTAGAGTCTGCGAAGCACCCCAACTGTGTCCGTAGAGTATGATCTTCACTTGTTCTCTCTCGGCGGCTGTCAAGAAGCCGTCCTTGTCCGTATCCAAGCGCCGAATAGTATCTTCTACAGCTCTCTTCTCTTCGTGATTCCCGAATATTTCGGCGTGAACTGCGGATCCATATCGGTTCTCGATATACGTCGCGAACAAGACTTCAGGGTGTTTTATGTCATCCCGTTTCACATAGCCACCGACGAATCCAAGAATGATGGCTTTTCGAATCTCGCGATTTGCAAATGCAATGGGCTCCCTGGAGCAGACCAGACGGAGAGCTTCCCGCAAGGCGGAAGGCGTCAAAGGATCGTGGCATGGGTCTGCAATCGATCGAGCGCTTCGATGATCGACATGTTATTACTGACGAGACGTCCTGGGCGCGCGCGATTCCTGGTCGACCGGGCAAACTTATCGTGAGGATGAGGAGTACTATCACGACGGTATGCACCCTGCCCACACGCGGAACAGCTGGGTCGGAAGCTTCTCGGCGAAAGCGCATGAGACGCAATTCTTTCATGGTAGGCCGCACCCTGTCGCGGTGCTTTCCTACATGCCGCCCGGAAGACTCCCAAGTCACCGGTCCTGATTGCCAGCACTGTATTCTGGATCCTTAACCGCGGTCGATGCGCGTTTGTTAAGGTGTGGTGTCAATCGCCGAATAACGAACTCTTGAAGTAGACCCTCGAAGGCAATTTCACCCAGCCTGATCAACGAGTTCTGTACCACCAATCCGGCGCCATTGCGATCGCTTCGGGGATAGTAGAGGTATGAAATACCGGCTGAAGCAAAGGATCCGCCTACGTTCGAATAATTCGGCTGCCAGCGCTTATTGTCGCCTTTGCAAATTACAGGACTCGCGAGCGCATACAGCAACCGCGATCGAGTACTGCCCGTTCCTTTGTAGAAATAACGCGGATCCTGTTTCAATAGGGACGGTAGCAGGGCGCTTCCAATAAAGGTGCCGGTGACCGCGTCCGTGTAGGATGCACCCAGGCGCTTGAAATAGCCTTGCGCTCCCTGCCCATATCCCTCGAAAGTATTCGTCGCTTGTTCAACTCCGGCCAGGGCGGCAACTCCCACGACCGTGAAGGGATCCCTCGTGGTCTTCCAGGCAAGGCGGAACTTCTGCTTCGAGTTGAGTGGGAGCGCGTCGCGGTCGTAGCTCACGTAGAAATTTGGAAATACACCGAGTACGCGTTGCTTCTCCTGTTCTTTAATCTGTATATCCGCCACCTGGGCTTGGGTGAGCGGACTGTCTTTTACATTAACTGCGGTCAAGGCCGCCGCTACCGTCAGGACGATCGGAGGGACTAGATAGGTTTCCCCGGGGCGCAGAGCTGCAGAGAATTCTTGCGTTGCGAAGCCGGGTGCGGCAACTATCAGGCGAAAGGATCCGGGAGTGACATTGGCGAACAGAAATTGCCCATTGCTGCCGGACTTTATCTCTTGGTTCGAAGTTTGGCCCGTGTCGGTTAGACGCACTTCAGCTCCGGCGTTCACGGCTCCTGACTGATCAAGAACGGTCCCGCTAATGTATCCCGAAGGTTGGTGACGGGGCGCCTCTTTCCCTGAACGACTCATGTAGGCTTGCTGAAACGGGAAGCCGTCGGCTACCGGCAAGCGATCGACATCGGGTGCTCTCGCAGCAGGAAGGCCATTGTCGGCTTTCGTCACCTGCGCGCTGGAAAGCGTACCAATCAACAGGAACAGCAGTAATTGAGCCGGTGCTTCAACGATCGGATGTCTCATGCTGAGGGCTTTCCGGGTGAGTCATATCGCACCGTATATCTGACGATTTGCCGAGTTCGCGGACAACTAGCAAAACGCCCAGACCCTTCACTAAGCAGTTTCCTTACTTTTTGAGGGGATATCGATGAACTGGAGCGAGTCTTGTCCGCTGTGTGAGCACCCCCGCGATGGTTGAAGGCGGCAGCAGATGGCCACTCGAGTTTCTTCCTTTGCACATCGCGGACTGGTGTTGTTGACAGTGTCCCGACAGTGCGATGAATAGTACGGTTGAAGGCAGCCAACCAGGGTTGGATGAGCTTCTCTATGCATCGCTTGCTGCTGCTGTTGTTCGCGCTCGCGTGCAATACCGCCTTATGGGCGGATGCCACCCTGTTTGTGCAAGAGCCCTATGGTGTCTTTGGGGCCATCAATCCTACCGGACACGCTTCTGTTTACCTGTCCCGAGTCTGCGCCGAGACACCCGTTGTGCTGCGGCGGTGTGACCCTGGCGAGTTTGGAATCGTGATCAGCCGCTACCGCAAGATCTCCGGATACGACTGGATTGCCATCCCGCTAATCCCCTACCTTTACGCTGTGGAGGATGTCGCAAGCATTCCAGCGGAGGCTAGCGCTGAGACGGTGGCCTATCTCCGGGACGAGTACCGACGAAAGCATCTACTAGATGTTGTTCCTGACAGGCCAGGTGGCCAAACTCCGAAGGGATCTTGGACCGAATTAATCGGCGCTGCCTATAATCGCAAAATCTACGGCTTTCAGATCGAGACCACGGAGGCGCAGGATCAGTATCTGATCTCCGTGCTCAACTCGCGGAAGAACAAACGCCACTTCGATCTCTTTTTCAACAACTGCGCCGACTTTTCCCGTGGCATTCTCAACCTCTACTATGCCGGCGCGATTCGGCGAAACTATATCGCCGACGCTGGCATCACCACGCCCCAGCAGATCGCAAAATCCTTGATTTCCTATGCAAAGCACCATCCGGGCTTTCTTCTTTCGGCCTTTTTCCTTCCGCAGATATCCGGCAGCCGTCACCCGAGCCACCGGGTGGATGGTGTTTCTGCAAGCTTGGTGAAATCTAAGAAATACATTTTGCCACTGGCGGCTTTTCATCCGTGGGTGGCGTGCGGCATTGTTGCAATCTACCTGGCGAATGGCCGCTTTAATGTCGCCCACTACGCTGAAGCAGAGTACTCTCCTGCTGACTTGTCGATGCTGCAGGATTCCGCAGCTCCAAGAGGGGATGAACTAGCACAAAGAAAGTAGCCAAATCATGCCCTCTTGCTGTTGGATCGTTCGACTCTGTTCCTGTCTGGTCGTGCTCTTGCTTCTGCCTGGGTGCAACTCGCTGAATCCCCTGTGCGGGAGTGCCCGCCCTGTACCGATCCTCAACTCGATCTCTCCAAAAACCATGGCCTTTTCACAGCTACCGCCCACGTTCGTCATCACTGCGACCGGCAGTCATTTCGTTTCCTCCTCCGTTGTGATCTTCAATGGCGCCACCCTAGCCACCGGCGTGACTAGTCATTCCCAGCTCACGGCCACTATTACATCCTCCATGATCCTTGCTCCTGGAAGCTTCAACGTCGTGGTGAAGACGCCCGGCGGCAATACTGCGAACGTTGGCTGCTCTAGCGGCGGCACCAGTAGTGGGCAAGTCCTGACCGTCGACTGACCGCGTGCAATCCCAATCACCTCATGCGCTGCTCCACTCCTGTAGGTCGTGGGTTCAGCGCCGTGACTTCCCGCTCTCTTCCTTGCCTGATGGCGAGTTTCGGATCTTTCCACTTCAACGTCACTGTCTGCCGCTCAATCAGCAACACCGGTCTCGCTTCTCCCAAAATGTAATCCCGGCCGTTGCGGTTATGCGACCTTGATCGTCTCTACGTTCCCCGAAATTACGGTTAGTACGTGGTCTCCTGAAGTCGCAACTTCGTTGCGGATGTCTCGCCTCATGATGATGCAACCGCGCGAGGCAGTCCCCGGTTCCACTACCGAGTCGCCGTGAATCAGGAATGCCGTGCGACCAAACATCTGGTTGGATGCGTCAGGAGTCAGTGGCAACACGAATGGGCCGTGGGTCAGCGAATCGTGGGGGGTGCCGATGACATAGCGGCCCACCGGAATCGGGCCAACGTCATGGACATTTTGCAGGTCAGGATTGTTCTTCCCCTCCTGGCCCGAGTTGGGATCGTTGTAACCGGAGTAGCCGACGCCCTCATGCGCGCCATCGTGCAACAGTTCGCCAGACTTTTGAATGTAGGTCCACATTCGGGTTCTCCTTCGCCACGGCACACTTAGGGACGCTCGCTAATAGTGCGGCGGGAGTTGCTTGCGTTACAGCATACGGTCGAACGGAGGCGAGCGAGCAGCTCCGGCGCATAAACCATCCACGAGACCGAAATGGCGCTCTTGTTCGAGTGCAGGCAGTGGTGTGCGCACAGAATGCTTGACACCGCCGACATTGTTAGAGATGGGGATATTACGCCAGCAATCGGCGGCAAAACGTCGTCGCCTGGGTCAGGCAGTGGACGGACTTTCCTTCGCCGAGGCTAAGGCCGAGGGGTTCGTAGCAATCGGCGTCAGCAGTGGCCAGCCCTTGCGCAGCACGTAGTCGAGCCAAACACCGGCCGCCTGCGAAGTGAGGACGGCAGCGAACACAAGTGTCGTGTAGAACTCTGGGCTGATGATCCCGGCATCAAAGGCGACACTGGCCAGTACGATGCCCGGGCCGCCTCGTGCGTTCGTCGTGATGGCGAGATTGAGCAAATCCAACCCACGGAACCCAGCGAATCGCCCCGCTAACCATACTGAAAGAATCTTGACGATACAGCTTCCGACAATGAACGTAGCTATCATCCGCAGCGAAAATCCCCGAATGAAGTCGAGCTTTACCCCTACCAAAGCGAAGTACACGGGAATAAAGAATGCGAACGACACCTTTCCTATCGCGTCGAGTGGTTCCGAGAACAGTTTGCGCTTCTTATGAACGACGGCCAACCCGGCAAGAAAGGCTGCGAATACGACGCTAACATCAAGCGCCCCCGCAACCACGCAGTATCCGAGCAGAACCGCGATCGCATACGCGATCGGCGACTGTTTAGCGAACACGTTGAACCGGGACTTGTTAATTCGCTTTACGATCCGGGGAACGATCGTCAGCCCTAACCCGAAGAATCCGATCGTGGTGATCAGGTGATAGGACATTTGCCGTGGGTTGAGCACCGTTTTCCCGGCCACCGCCGTGGCCAATGCCAGCGCCAGCCAGAGCACGATGTCTTCCAGCACAGCTACGCCGAGAATGAGTCGTGCGAAGCGAGTGTGAAGTATTTTCAAGTCGGCGAAAATCTTCGAGACCACTGGGACGGAAGTGACGGCCACTCCTACTGCAAGGATGATGATTAGGGAAATTTGGTTACCATTAGGACCCGCCAGCGCCGGGCGAATCAACCACGGCCCGAACAACAGTCCAAGCACGAAGGGTATGCCTGTTCCGACAATGACTAGCCAGCCCACTTCGCTCCTCTCCTCGCGGCTGAACAGCTGGCGCATTTCCGCGCCAGACAGGAACATCAGCAGCAGCAAGCCGAGCCAATAGAGAAAGTTCAGAATGTTTCCTTGGTGCGTGGCGCCTTCCATTAGCCCCGACACGAACGGCAACCGGCCCAATAGAGCAGGGCCGAGCACTATCCCAGCCAAGATTTCACCGACGACCCTCGGCTGGCGCAGCTTCACAAAGAGAAAGCCTAGTAGTTGTGCCAGCCCTACTAGAAGCAAGAGCGCGAGCAGAATCAAGGTTAGATCAGAGTTGGACATGGTTCAGCGCCGCCACTTGGATGCATTTCAGCGACTGAGAGGTTTGGATGTGGCCGATCTATCCAGTGCTAACGCGATTTGGCGGCCCGAACGTGGGCGGTTCTCAGCGGCAACCCTCACCTCGGTCCGGTCGTCAATTGGCGTAACCAGGTGTTTGCACAAGCTTGCGCCGTTTTGTTCGCCTTCTTTGAGCTCAATGAGGGTAATCGAGATTTCTCGACAGTTGCCGAAAGCGAAACGCTACCAAACGACTTTATAAATGTTGCCTTTGTTGTCTGCCGCAGCACCATGTTGGCCATCCAGTATTTCCACTTGAAGCAGAGTCCCCTGATTTCCTGTGAAGATTCCTTGCCAAATCTTCTTGCCAAGAATGTGTGCTGCGAAATATTCCTGTCCGTAGACGGCATCCCAGGCGAACGCCAGACTTGGCTGCGGCGGATAGCTTTCCGGTCGCCCTGGTGTCTTTGGATTCACCGAAGTTACTTTTATTGCGGTGCACTTTCCTGCAAGTACCTCCCCGTTCGCGAGCGTTCATGATTTCAGTAGCGTTGGCAAAGCACCCCCGAACATTGGGTGCCTGATTTGTCCCGAGAAGACTGGCGGTGTTGTCTGCGCCGCAAAAGGACCTTGAACCGGGTAGAGTTTCTGACCAAGAGCAGCGACGTTTCCAGCGATCAAGAATGCGAGAGTAAGCTTAGTCCTTATAGAAGTGGCAATCATTCTCTCTTGCCTCGAATTGTACTGCTCACCGACAAGCGGGAATGTCAATTGTTGTAATCAAGGCGTTTACACCAAAAACCCCTCCGTAGCGACCCGGAGGGGGGTGGTGAAATCGGGATGTTTCACCAATGATCACCGGTCCCAATCACTGATTGAACATTTTTCGAGTGGATGGTAGGGTTTTCGCCCGAAAGGTGGGCATGATCACATGCTGAAACAGACCATGACCTGGTTGGCGACGGCGGTTCTCTCGGTCCGTACTGTACAGGCGCAGCAGGGCCGGTGGGCCCCGGCCGACGATGCAACCGCAAAGTTCATACTTGACGCCGAACGACAGTGGCAAGACGCCAATTGTGATCACAACAAAATCACGGAAAAATTCTCGCGGACGATTTTTGGGGCACTCTTCCCGATGGAGCGGCGTACGGGAAAGCCGAGGAAGTGAAGGAGACGGAGGATCCGTCGAAGTCGGGGCGCGAGTGCCGCATCAGTGATACGAGAGTACGCCTGTTCGGAGACAATCTCGCCGTGGTGTACGGCAGGGCGTTTTTGGTGCGCGAACAGCTTCTAGACCGCCTCGAAGCCCTTCAATAAGCCCGCTTTTCCTTGACTGAATCAGGACCGCCAAGCATCTCGATACCGACAGCAAGTATCCGTTACGCTGCTGGCTCAACTGGGACCGGTTCGTTGGAACGCGGCGCCAGCCGGTGTGCCTTATCGGCATTACTTGGGCACGTTACTCGCTCGATGGCGCGCACGAGCCCTTCCGGGATTTCGCTCTTCAGCACGTATTCATCCACTAACCAAAGGATTCGTTCAGGCATCTCGAAGTACGCTGAAATTAGGACGATCGGAAGGTTGGGAAGCCGTTGGCGGATGTGATAGGCAATAGCTTCTCTGTCCATGCCTTCCTGTTTGTACTCGAGTAGAACGGCATCCACCGACGTCCCCTCTAACAACCTCATCGCCGCGGATTCACTCAGCACCGTCTCGATGGATAAGCCATGAGATTCCAGAGCCGCTTTGCGAAGCTCCAACAGAGTTGAACGGTCATCGATGTACAGCACAGTGGGGGGGCTCTTGGAAAGGGTCATCGAACTGGGTGCTCCTAATGCGACGTGCCTGCCGGATGCGGCCCGTCGTTTCGGGCCGAACAAGTGTGCTCTGAACGTCTTTTCTTGGGTGGTGTGTGCTCAACCAATCTACGATTTTGTTGGATTGCTGTGGTCCAATTTCGTAACCACTTAGGAAACTCTTTGTTTTCCTTGACCTTCGGCGTCTTGGGTCCCTCTCGACCTGCCTCAGTGGTGCTGTTCAATAGTGAACAGGTAACACGTAACAGGTAATATGACGCTTGGGAACTAGCAAAATTGCTTGTTTTTGAGCCAAGCCGGGATAGTTCTGTTGTGATCGTCGTCACCGGCTACCAAAGGTTTTTGGCGGAGATGGCAGCCTGACGAATCGTGGAAGATAGGACCCACAACTCCTTGAAATCAGGCGATTACACTCATTGACCTTGGCGGGGTTTTGAGTGCTATGGCGGTTTCATCTCCCGGCCCCAGGACCTGTTCTCGAGGGGCGGGTACTCTCACGAGGGGCCACGCTGTTAAGCGTATCTAGTCCAATCTAAAATTGACCTGAATGTCGGTTTCAACGTCAACGGGTTCACCATCTATGAGATAAGGCTTGTAGATCCACTGTTGAACTGGTTTTATCGAAGGGTCAATCAGTTCTTTAGGTCCCGACAGTGCCCGCAGGTTCGCGACCTTTCCGTCCTTTCTGATTTCTGCACACAGAACTACCGTTCCCTCAACGTGTGCCTTCCGTGCCGCCTTGGGATACTTGGGCTGAACCTTTATGGATCAGTCGTCCCGCTGTTACGCTCTGCTCGACTACCCGCACATCCTTATCCCTCTCGGGCGAAGTCCAGCACCCACTCTGCGGCTCATGATCGACTTCAGCCGTTTGCTGCTCGTCCGTCTGCGTTTTCTGCGGCTCCTGCAAATCCTGAGAGAAAGCAAGGCCCCAGGAAGACGGCGGCAACATTTCTTCCTCTTGCGCCAACAACTCGAGTGGGACGAGTAGGAGGAGTATCGTCACGACTGCGGCTTCTAAGAGTTTTTGCAATAACGCCTTCATCCAAGCACAGAGTACAGCATTAGCGGCGTGCAAGAAAGGAACGCCAAACGTCGATTGTGGGGCATCGTAGTGCAATCTTGGTTTTTATGATTTTTGGCATTCTGGAGTTTCTCAGCCACAGGCGATTACACCAACCACGGATCTGCAGCCTGCCTCACTGAATCAATGCTTGAGCTTAGGATCTGAGCCGCGGCTTTCGGGGGGAACATCCCAGTTCGGAAAGAATTGCGCAATGGGATAGGTAATCAAGTCGAATCTTCTTCGGCGCTTCTCCCGGAGAGTGAACATGATGGCAAGCAGAACACCTTCTAGCGCTCCAAGCAATCCTTGCGTAACTGTGAGTCTATTGAGAGTTCGCAAACCCTGGCCGGTGAGGAGGAATCCGCTATACGCCATCGCTACGGTCCAGAAAATTGCGCGAACCTTCATGGGCGTCACACCTCGGTGGCATCTCCTATATTGTCGCAAAAAGGCTCGTGACGGTAGATTTCTTTAAGGCAGGGAGACCACTTAATTGTGGTTGTAAACAGGCGATTACATTCATTGACCCCGCCAGCCCACAAGTCGGGGGTGAGTGTAATCGCGATTTTTCACCAGTTGACATCCCTTACTGCGGGTTTCCTCGTTGTTTTCGACTGCCCTGACTAGTTCTTCTGACAGGCGTGCACTTAGGACTGAATGCAATAGCCTTACCGACGTTTTTCCTAATCGTGGTCTAGAAGACAAGAGGCGATCATGGTCTGTAAACGATGCACTACCGATAATCAGAGGGCATTCAGCGGCGAAGTTGCGATCCACTTTCCCGGACTCAAGGGTCTGGACAAACCCATCGTGTTGGTCTATCCAACGCTTCTGGTCTGTTTGGAGTGTGGCTTGACGGAGTTCACCGTCCCGGAAAAGGAGTTGAGCATGCTCGCCGCCGGGCTCGCGGTGGCGGGCGCGGGGATTTTGGACAAGAAAGTAGCCTAGTCGCCGGAAGAGGGTAGCTGCTGACGGTCGGGTGGATTGCCTCAGTTCAAGGTCTGAATCGCCAATCCAACGCTGACAAACTGTCTACCCTGAAAAAACGCGTCCACAGCAGATAGAAGGTCGCTTGCGACCCTTGTTTTTACAACGTAGCCCCACGCTCCCAATTTGAGGGCTTCTTGCACCACCTCACTGGAAGACTCTTGGCTTACAAAGATGATTTTGGAAGCCGGGGCAAGTTTGCGAATCTGGCGAGCGGCCTCGATTCCGTTCAGCGTCGGAAGTCCGATGTCAAGGAGAACCAGGTCCGGCTCCAGTAGTTCCACTTTCTGAACCGCTTCCAAGCCGTCGGCTACTTCGCTGATGATCTGCACGTCCAGCCTCTCCGCTAGTGTCGAGCGGATAACCTGCAAAAAAGGTGCGAAATCTTCTACAACGAGAACGCGCATGGGTGACATGTCGAGCTCCGGGTCTGTAATTGAAATTGCCCTCCCGGTGCGGGTCTGACTACTAGCACTTGTGCCAGACGAAACCGAGATAAAGACCCCACGGGGGCATAGTTGATGTAACCAGGCGATTTCACCAAAAACCCCCGCCCGGTCGCCATGGAGGGGGTTTGAGTGTAATCGGGACATTTCGCCAATTACTAACAATGCTGTCGTAATATCTTGTTTGGGATTGGTATAAACACAGCTTAATGGCCAAACAGAAACACCCTAAACTCATCAGCTTTGTTGCTGGTTGGCTCGTAGTTTGTTCTGTCGTTGGAACTCTGGTTTTCAGTGCCGTCATCCCGACCGTGGATGCTATACAGACTGATGGTGAACAGGCTCAGTGGATCGTGGAGCACTTGGGCAGGGTCGGCTTGTTGCTCGTGACACTGGCAGTCTATGTCTGCGCAGGAGCAACGGGAGTTGGATTGTGGAGACTACGATCATGGGGCCGAACGGCGATTCTTCTGGCATCCGGCGCGCTCGTGCTGACGTCCGCCGTTGTGGGCGGCGTTGCAGTCGTCAGGCAACACTCGTTTGATGCGAACGCGCTGATTCTAGCGATTGTTTTCGGCTCGTGAAAAGGCGCTGATCCACAGCGGGAGACAAACCCGCCCGGGAACTGGATCGCTCCACCCGGCAGCAATCGGAGCGGCGGTGGAGGTAACAAAGCCGTCGGAGCCTCCGGTGTAGAGGGTCGCATAAGGCGACTTGGCGAGTCTGCAGGTTGTAACGCGAAGTGAACGCTGAGCAGGCCTCGAAAACCATAATGCAGGAGCCGACCCATCCGAAATTTGGGGAAGGCCGACGTCGAGGGATTAGTAATGAGCGATTAAGTCTCATCGGACCTGCCGGGGTAGTGGCGACAGCATGCAGACGCAGTGGATCAGACGCAACACGGGAAGCCCCAGCGGTGATCGCAGTTGCGATCAACTGGCAACTCGCGAGAGCCAGGCCGGGCCGTGTGGGGTGGCGGAGAGGTCCGTAGTACCGAGGAAGCCGGGTAACTCCGGCCGAGGGAAGGGACCTCAGTGTATGTCCAGAAAAGGCAGATGTGTTCAATGGGAGGTAGACCCATTAAGGGAAGAGTCAGAACTCTTGTAGCTAGGACCGCACGTGTGGAGGAAACGAAACGCGTGAAGTCGGTCCAACAAAATCATCCTTTCGGGATGGTGAGCGAGTCATTGGGCTGTAACGAAAGTGAACGCACAGGTGACCTCGAAACCCTAAACTCCAGAGGCCGAACTCTCACTGAGGGGGTGAAGGCAACATGTACCGTTGCAAACTGACTGATGCGACGAGACGCTCTGGCGGGGCGATAGCGACAGCACGATGACAAGGACACATTGAGCAACTGGAGAAACCCTCCTCGTCCCAGGGAGAAATCCATGGAGCAGAAGACCGTATAACTGGGATCACCAGGAAATCGGTGGACGACGAGAGGGTGGCGGAAGGGCCAGCAGTAGCAGTGAAACGGGGTAATGCCTGTGGAGCGAAGAGGCCCTACTGATGTGCAGCAACAACTCCAACCACAAGGGAGGCAAGGGTGAGATGACAAAGACACCCATCAGTGTGCAGGACCTGCGGAGGAGGATATACGTCAAGGCGAAGGCAGAACCAACTTGGCGCTTTTGGGGACTGTACGTTCACATCTGCAAGATGGAAACGCTCCAGGAAGCCTACCGGATGGCCAAAAGCAACAATGGCGCACCTGGGATCGATGGTGTCACGTTTGAGGCCATCGAAGAAAGTGGAGTGGAGGGTTTTCTGAAACAGATACAGGACGAACTAGACCAAAACACGTATCAACCCATGCCGATGCGGAAAAAGGAGATTCCGAAGGACGGGGGCTCAAAGGTCCGCGTGCTTTCGATCCCCGCAATCCGCGACCGCGTGGTACAGGGTGCAATAAAACTTATCCTGGAGCCGATCTTCGAAGCCGACTTCCAATCGGGGTCGTATGGTTATCGACCGAAGCGGTCGGCCCATGACGCGGTAAGCCGAGTTGATCAGGCGATCGTCCAAGGGTTAACACGAATCATTGATCTGGATCTCCGAGCCTATTTCGATAACGTGCAGCATTCATTGCTGCTCGAGAAAGTGGCTCGGCGGGTTCAGGATGCATCGATGATGAAACTCCTGAAGATGATCCTGAAGTCGACCGGAAGGAAGGGAGTTCCTCAGGGCGGTGTAATTTCGCCAATGCTCAGCAACCTCTACCTCACTGAGGTGGATCGCATGCTGGAAAAGGCTATTGCAACCACGCGAAGAGGGAGCTACCCCAATGTTCAATACGCGAGGTTTGCGGACGATCTGGTGGTATTGCTTGACTCCCATCCGCGGCAGGACTGGCTAATCCGGGCGGTGGAGAAACGACTGCGGGAGGAATTGGGCAAACTCAGCGTTGAAATCAACGAGGAAAAGAGCCGGAAAGTAGACCTAATGCGGGGAGAAGGCTTCAGCTTTCTGGGGTTTGAGTATCGCCGCGTCCGAAGTCGTAAGGGACAGTGGCGGCCCCATGTTGTGCCCACGCAGAAAAAGCGAACGGCACTCCTGCGGAAGCTGAAGGAAATCTTCCGGCGCTTCGTAAGTCAGCCCGTGCGGATGGTGATCGGACACATCAATCCGATTCTGCGGGGCTGGGTGAACTACTTTCGCGTAGGGAACTCGAGCGGGTGCTTCTCCTACATCAAACTCTGGGTGGAAAAGAAGGTGCGGCGGCACTTGCTACGTGCGCGAGGGCGCAAAGGATTCGGCTGGAAGCGGTGGAGTACGCGATGGATCTACGACACTCTCGGACTGTTTAATGATTACCGGGTCGTGTATGGCGATCACAGTTGAAAGTCGCTCCGCTCGAATGAGCCACATAACCCTTGACAAGAAGCACACAGGAAAGCCCAGTGCGGGAAATCTGCACGCTGGGTTTGATGAGGCGGGGACTGGAAACCGGCTTACGATTCGGCTAGTGAGGCACTCCCAGAGGAAACGGGGAGCAACAGATAGGCCGAGTCTACGGGGCGTGGCGCCAGTCCTCGACCCTACTAAAGACGGACGCAAGAAGCGACGAAGGACATGGGGCATTGACGACGAGTCTAGCCACCCCAGGTTGTGTTCAGGAGTCGCAGACGGCGTCACACGGAACATCGTGTGTCTTTTCCGAGAGCCGGATGCGGTAACTCCGCCTGTCCGGTTCGATAAGCGGGGGTGTGGAAACGAGGCATGGGAAGCTATTGAGGCACGGCAAGACGAAGGAGGGCCTCTTCGGCAGTCGCTCTGTGGGAGGCTCCAAAAGGGCAGCGATCGGCTGCCTTCGGAACACGTAGCCCGTCGGTGGATTGATCGGTATGGTAGTAATTCTGAAGGCGACGCGAACGGGATGAGGACGGGTGTCGATGTACACCGACTCGAGGTTCGCGTATTCGGTCGCTGAACTGCCACCAAATGTGTTCGTAGTCCGGGGATCGAAGCACCAAATGACCAGCACTTTCCGTCATTGGTGGGGTTACTGGTGGCAGGATCGTCTTCTGGCCAAGCGCGATAGCTGCGTTTGTGACGATGGGAGTAATTTTGATTTGGAGATGGTATAGAGCCAGAGTGCAGAAATGATTCGTTTTGGGTGTGATGGGGATTTTTCACCAATTGTCCAATTCGCGATGGTGTGCAAGGCTCTGCGCGTTTTACCAGTATCCAAACAGGAGTAAGGGGCCTAGGCTCTTGGGCGCATCGATAGGAACCTCGTACGGTTCAGAGCTAGTTCAGATTCTCGGGATGTTCTCTCTATTCGTGAGGGAGCGTGCGAGCCAGTACATAAGGAGTAGTTATGAGTCTTGAAACCACCAAATATTCTGACGGAGCCGCTGCGGAAGCTTGTGGAACTGCAGTGGCAACGGGAAGTGATCGAGCGGCGGGTCCATTGCTCGCAGATCGGACACTGAGCGCGCATGAACAACTCAAGGAGATGCTCTCTCGTCGTGGATCGCGAGGCTTCTGGAAATCGAAGCCCCAAGGCACATGGATTAGAAGAAAAGTAACCCTTAGAAATGCCGGGTTAGCCGGCATCCATTCTCGGGCTGGGTGAAGAGATGACTCAAGCTGCACTAAGACCACACGCTACTGCTTAGACGAGTCGCAGCAGCTGTTGTCCCCAGAAATGCCGATCTTCTTGTCTCTGAATGCTATAGGGTGTTTCGGTGTATCAGGGCGGATGACTGGCTATTCGGAAGTCAATTGTTGTAACCGGCGATTTCACTCATCCTGTGAAAGAGGATGTCAAGAAAAAAGTCTCTCCCGTCCCCTCGCGGAAGCGCAAGGCTGGTGACTTACATCCAGCCCCTGCCGTCTCCTTCTTAGAGGGGCTTTTGATTTTGATTTTGCCGCTCTTGGTTCGCCGCGTAGTTCAGCGGCGATGCCAGCCCCAGTTGCGGATCCCGACTTGATGGCTTCATCGAAGCGGTGGCGCTTGACGCCGTTCAGTTGCGCAGCTACGCAAGCCAAGTGTTGGCGATAGGTGCCAACCATCATCCTGTGTGAGGCTCGAGGCCTATGGCTTTATTGGGTTATCCGAGGGGGCATAGGATTGACCCCGAGACTCGGTGCTGAATGCAGCCAGCACACGGCGCCTAATGAGTGAATGGATACTCTCCCTCGAACCCGAGCGTGCGCAGAACCGATGGGCCACCACCGAGGAATGAAACCCGGGAGATCCCCTGAGTTTCTGTACAACGCTCAAGCGGCTTGCGTTTTTAAATGTTCGGCGTTGAAGCGTTCCTCCTTTTTCCAAAGTGTCAGAGCAATGGCCGCGATCTTCCGGGCTAAGGTGAGCCGTGCCATCTCGGGCTTCATACCTTTGTCTAGCAAAGCCACATAAAAATCGCGCAATGGACCCACCCCACAGCTGGCCCGGTTCGCTGCTCCCTTGAAGATGTCTTTCATCTCGTGGTTGTGATTCCGATTCAAACCACGAATCTGTTGCGGTTTTTTCGCACGCTGCAGTTCTCCGCGAACAAAGCGGTATTGCGCACTATCCCGCGTCTCGATGCCCAACCCACTGTAGGTCCACAGTTGTCGCTTGCTCCGGAACCGGTGCGGGGTTTGCATCAACGCGAGCAAGCGGGCTGCCCGAATCGGACCGATGCAGGGAATTTGACGCAGCAGCTTCGAGGCTTTATGTTTCCGGCTCTCCGCCAATAACTCTGAGCGCAGCGTTCGCCGCAAGGCCTGCGATCCATCCAACTGCTGAAGAGCAGCTCGGCTCGCCGGCGCACCCCCGCGTGCTCGATCTTGCCTAGCCATTCGTCGCGATAACGCGGTGCATAAACCTGCGTACCCGCACAGGCGATGCCCCAGCCACGATACAGCGCCTTCAGACGATTCATCACGCGGTTCAGATCTTGGCTGAGGGTCTGATACGTGCGCGCCAGCTCGCGCAACGTTCGCAATCCATGTTCGCCGTGATCCACCGGTCGCAGCATTCCCGTGCGCAACAAGTCCGCCAGCTTGCGCGCATCCACCTTGTCATTCTTGCTGCCAGCTCTCGATAAGACTTCGCCGCTTCCTCGCGGTGCTGCAACGGCGTTCAGGAGCTCATCCAGAGTGCGGTTCCACCAGGCGCAATCTCGCTGGCAACCGGGGCGGCAATCTGCTCCTATAATGCCAGTTGGTCCGGCTCCTCCGCTACCCGCAGCCTGCGGGGTTTGGACCGATGAGAAGGCCACCATCAATGCCGATGTACTGGCCGGTGGTGAAGGAAGATTTGTCTGAGCAGAGCCAAAGAACGGCTTCGGCAACTTCCATCGGTTTCCCGAAACGGCCGAGAGGATGTAGCGAAAGCATACGTTTGCTGACTGCCGGATCACCAAAGGCTCGTTCGGCCATCGGGGTCTCGATGACTGCCGGGCAAACGGCGTTCACGCGAATGCCGTGCGCGGCATATTCGAGTGCGGCCGATTTTGTAAGGCCGAGAACGCCGTGCTTGCTTGCAACGTAGACGCCGGCTCCGGCCGCTCCGATCAACCCGGCGACCGACGACATATTGACGATGGCGCCTCCGCCGCCCTGCTTGAGCATTTGCAGAATTTCGTACTTCATGCTGAGCCAGACGCCCTTGAGATTGATGTTTTGCACCTGGTCCCAATTTTCCTCGGTTTGCTCGGCGAGCGGGGCCCAGACGCCCTCAATTCCTGCGTTGTTGAAGGCGACGTCAAGGCGACCGTACTTCTCGACGGTTTTTTGGACGAGAGACTCCACGTCAGCGGATTTGGAGACGTCCGATTTTACGAAATGACCGTCGCCACCCGCGGCGCGAACAAGATTGAGAGTTTCGTTACCTTCGACTTCGCGGCGGCCAGAGAATACGACCTTCGCGCCTTCCTTTGCGAACAGGACCGCGGTATCGCGCCCAATGCCAGTGGTGCCGCCCGTGATGAGCGCTACCTTGTTTTCGAGTTCATTGCTCATGGATCGTCCTATCCAAGGATTTGAGGCTTGCTAATTTAACAGGAACTCCTTGGATTGGCATCGCCTTTTGTTTTTTCCAAGTTGTCGTAATCAGGGATATTTCGCCAACAACGAGGAGGTACTAGTTTCCGAGTGTCTCGTCGACTCATATACAATGGCGCGTCAGATTCTGGAGGTCGGACCATGCAAAGATGGATCGCAGTGCTGCTTTTGACAATGGTCGGCGCTCTCACTGCAAGTGCGGCCAAGAAGGATGCAGGAACGACAACACTGAAGGATGTTCAGCCAGCGGGCACCACCGATACGAAGGACAAGAAGAAGCAGCAGTACGATTTCTCCTTCGAGGCTTCGGGGAACCATTACACTTGCCGAACCAGTCCGAAAACCTCTGTGAAAGCCGTTGACTTTGTTGTGGGCGGCGACGTGAAGTATGAGGTCGACGGTGACAAGGCCAAATTGAAAACCACGGCTGGGAAAGAGGTTAAATGTACCGTGGTACGCGTCGAGAAAATATCGCAGCCTAAGCCGTAAACGGATCCGGCGCGAGTCACGCTAGTCCGGAAGGAATCATGACAATCAAAGAGATGAGGCCTGAGCGCAGGATGGTTGCCGAAATCAGCCGATTACACTCACAGTCTGTCAACGGCTAAACACAATTTTCGTTGGTTGGTCCGGGATGTTCCGTGCTGGCAGTTGTGCCCTAACCGCCTTGTCACAGGCTATACTGCTGGTCCGTCCGGGCGGGCAATCGCGGGGTTTTGAGTGTAATCGGATTTTTCGCCAACTACTCTTCGGTACCGTCATCCGAAACCGTTTCGGCCTCTCGTTTACGGGCTAATGCACGAAGTCCCAGAAAGCCGAAAAAGTACATGATCGCTTGAAATATCGCGACAGCGCCCCTCTCCCGATAGTAGCCAGTGAAATAGCCAACGACTGGAAGGATGAGAAGGAAGAAAGACACGATGCGCAGCGTGCGGGGACTCAGTAGGCCGCCCCGCTTCTTCCGACCTGTAATCAACTGGATGCACTTCGCAAGTATCCAATGGCACCCGAGGAGTAGCAAAAACCCCACAGCAACTAGCAACAGTGGCGCGGGAGCGTACTTGTATCGCGTCAGCAACAGCGAGATCACGGCAAATCCGCAAAAAAGAGTGACCAATCCGAGAACAATGCCAACTGGGACTTGGACCCATCGCGGCAGTTCCATCTCGTAGCGGGACAATGTTGGAACGTCCTGTCCCTCACCATCCTTTTTGTGAGTGTCCTCGGAGATCATCAGGGGAATGATAATTGACGCAATCAGGAGCTAGCACAAGCTTGCGGTGCGCCGTGAAAGGCGCTAGTCCTTAGCGGGTGAAAGTCCCGCCCGGGAGCTGGTTCGCTCCACCCGGTAGCAATCAGAGCGGCGACAGAGGAAACGAAGTCGTCGGAGCCTCTGGGGTAGAGGGTCGCGTAGGCGACTTGGCGAGCATGTAGGCCGTAACGTGAGTAAACGCTGAGCAGGCCCCGAAACGTGCAATGCAGGAGCCGACCCACCGCAAGCAAGGGAAGGCCGACGCTGGCGGAACAGTACGAGCGAATGGGTTCCATCAGACCTGCCGGGGTAGTGGCGACGGCATGCAGGCAAAGGGGAATAGCAGCAACACGGGAAGCCCTCGCGGTGATCGTGGTGGCGGTCAACTGGCACCTCGTGAGAGGCAGGCTGGGCCGTGTGGGGTGACGGAGAGGCCCGTACGAGCAAGGAAGCCGGGTAATGCCGGTCGAGCAAAGGGGCCTCAGTTGAAAGGAAACGCAAGAAGCGACGAAGACGGAGGGATTGGCGATGAGTCTATCAACCCCAGAAAGCGTTCAGAAGTTGCAGAGGGCGTTGCACGACAAAGCGAAGGAAGCGCCCAACTTTCGCTTCTATGCACTGTATGACAAGGTGTACCGCAAAGATGTTCTGGCTTTCGCCTACCAAGGCTGCAAAGCCAATGGCGGAGCGGCAGGAGTCGACGGCCAAACGTTCGAGGACATCGAGGCATACGGCGAAGAGCGATGGTTGGACGAACTGGCGCAAGAGCTGAAGAAGCGAACCTATCAACCACTCCCTGTCCGGCGGGTGTACATACCGAAGCCAGACGGGAAACAGCGTCCGTTAGGAGTACCCGCTATCCGCGACCGGACAGCGGAAATGGCCGCAGTTTTGGTGCTCGAACCCATATTCGAAGCCGACCTGCAGCCGGAACAGTACGCCTATCGGAAAGACCGCAGCGCACTGGACGCCGTAAGACACGTCCATAAGCTGAGCAACACTGGCCATGGAGAAATCGTAGACGCAGATCTCAGCAGCTACTTTGATACTCTTCCGCATTCCGAGCTTATGAAGTCGGTAGCTCGCCGGGTGGTAGATCGAGCCATGCTCCATCTGATCAAGATGTGGTTGGAAGCTACGGTCGAGGAAACGGACGAGCGCGGAAATAAGCATCGAAGCACGCGAAATCGGGACGAAGGTCGAGGTAGTCCACAAGGCTCTCCGATCAGCCCGTTGCTGAGTAATCTGTACATGCGCCGGTTCGTGCTCGGGTGGAAGAAACTGGGGCACGAGAGACGTCTCAAAGCGCACATCGTTAATTATGCCGATGACCTTGTGATCTGTTGTCGCGGTCAGGCCGAGGAGGCTTTGGCCACGATGCGGGGCATGATGGCGAAGCTGAAGTTCATGGTGAACGAAACGAAGACGCGGGTCGTCAAGCTGCCGGAAGATAAGTTCGACTTCTTAGGGTATACGTTCCGGCGATGCTACTCGTACAACACGGGGCGAGCCTATCTAGGTACCATTCCGTCGAAGAAACGGGTGCAACGCATTTGTGAGGCGATCAGCCAAGAGACTGGACGGAATCAGACCCTTCTGGACCAAGAAACAGTGATAAAGACACTCAATCACAGGCTGGTTGGGTGGGCTAACTATTTCTGTCTTGGACCAGTCAGCCGAGCCTACAGAGCTATAGAACGACATGCTCGTCGGCGGCTGCGGCAGTGGCTGTGTGCCAAGCACAAGATACGATGGCCGGCGACCAAACCGTATCCGGAAGCCGCCCTGCATCAGAAGCTTGGGCTGGTCCAGCTTCATAGGCGGACGATCAGCTTTCCGTGGGCGACCTCGTGACACTTTCTCCGAGAGCCGAATGCGCGAAACGCGCCTGTTCGGTTCGATGAGCGGGTTGTGTCAAGAAGACGAGAAAACGTCGTGCTGTACGAAAGATGAAGGTGGGCCCTTCGGAGTCGCTCTGTAGGGAGAGGCTTCAAACTGCCATAAGCTGCTACGGTCCCAAAGACCGCGGTGGTGAACGTTATGGTTAAAAGGCGTGGCGAAGATCACGTCATGTGTGGATTAGAGAGACGAGCGTAAGCTAACCTCTGGCTAAAGCATCGAAATCGAACTCGGACGAACACCAAAACCAGAGTTGCCCGCTTGCTCTGGGAACAGCACGGAGGTTACCTACTTACTGGCCGTGCGGTGCTCCGGTGCATAGGAGGCGTGACTCTAATTTGGGCTTTCGTATGGAACTTGAGAACCGGGCCGGTGATGGGAAGGGAAGAGGCACAAGTGGAAGACCCACGAGGCCGAAAGTACCGATGCACTGGCCAGGGGCGCACTGCTTCGTAGTAGCAGAGAAGCGGGGTAATTCCCGTGGAGCGAAGGAGGCAGGTCATCCACGTCAGGATGGAGTCAACGGGAAACCGGAGGAACTCCTTGTCTGGATGGAAGGCGGCAGCCTTCTTTAGGGTGGCACGAGCCGGATGAATCGAGAGGTTCACGTCCGGATCTGTGGGAGGCTCGGGGCGTAATCCCCGGGCCTACCCGGCAACAGGAAACAGAGCCATGCCAAGCCGGACTGAGGCAACGCGGGCGAAAGCCGCGTTACGCGCCACCGGAAGACTAACGCCACTGCGCCTGTTCTCGACTCTACCCATTTGTTCGCCAAAATCCGAGTCAATGAGTGTAATGGCGATATTTCATCAACTGACAAATCATCCGTAGGCTCTAAAAGAATCGGTGTTGTAAGTGCACCTAGACGTTCTGTCTCGATTCGAAATGATCAACCGGATCACCCGTCTAGAAGGCTTCTCCGATTCCCATGCTGAATGTGTGGCCGTCTTTGCCCTGGGCGAAATCGACGCGGAAATTGAGTTTGTATTTCCGGCTGACCTTGAATCGCAGGCCACCGCCGCCGGCAGGGAGAAGATGATCGCCTTGCATCTCGCCCAATCCGGGCGTGACCTCACCGACTCCGATAAAGGCGGCCATGCCAAATCTCCAGGGCAGAGTACGGCGATACTCGAGTTGAGTCGCGATCATGTTTGTGTCGATGTATTGTCCCGCCACGTAGCCCCGCAGTTCGTTGTTGGTCCCGAAGATGCACTGTCCGTAGAAAGGTGCGTTTCCGGCCGTCGCACAATTGAAAAGGTTGTAAGCGAGAACCTGCTTCGTTCCGAGGCTGTGATAGTAGTTAAAGGTGAAACGATAGGACTCGAATGAGTACTTACTTCCGAGTGCGTCGGAAAAGAACATCGACGTGAAGTCGAATAACGTGCCCTTTTCCGGATAGAAGCGGTTTGGCCGCGTGTCGCGGTTGGCGTGGAATCCCACGGCGGTGAGTCTGGTTTGGATACCGATATCCGGAGGTGGAGCGACACCGTTTTCGTTCTCGGACCGCAGGGTGATGGTGGAGTTGCCGGTCAGAAAGCGAGGGCCGACGGAGAGCTTCCATCGCAAGCGATAAAGGAAATCTCCGAGGAACAGCTCGCCGGTCTGTTTGAGGGGTAGCTTCTGGCCCGCGTTGCCAGATACAATACCAGTGCCGTAAAAGTCGTAGTTGATGTTGCCACGGAAATAGATCGACGTGATGTGGTAGGTGTCCTGCTTGAGGTAGAACTCGCCGCCGAGGCCCCACGCTCGGCTTCCGTTATCGGTGATGAGAACAGCGCCTCCGATGGTTGAAGGTTGCGAGATTTTGTCGGACTTGCGCGGAGCAAAGATGTAGCCGCCTGCCAGCACGACGCCTGAACCAATCGCAGGACTGGTAATGGGAATGGGAGCGGCGACGAGAGAACCGCGCTTCTCTTTTGTTGTTTTTTCTTGCCGTGGGCTCTCAGACGCTGGTTCTTGTTGCGTCTCCTGGTCGATCGGCTCGGTCTGATTTGAATTCCTTTCAGAACCGCAAAGTGATTCCGCCAGAAACATCGAACTCGTGGAGATAGTGGTCATTACCCACGACCCAGCACCCGCCCCAGAAGGGATCGCACCAATATCCGCCATCCGTGGTAGTGAGGTATGTGGGGGACCACTTGGCCTGACCGCGAAAGCCAAGATGCTTGCTGAAGTTGTATTTCGCGCCGCCACCAAGAGAAAAGGCAAAACGAGTGACGCCGTTGACACCACTCCTATCCGGCGACAAGTCACTGGCTCCCATCCCGAACAGTACAAAGGGCCTCATCTTCGATTCGCGTTCTGCAAAGTGAAACACGAAATTGCCCATGTACTGATTCTGATTCAAATTGAATACCTTAACGTCTTGACCGCCACCTGCGGGCTGGGCAACTGTGTCGGCTTGTGTTTTATTCCACTGGAACTCTATGCCGTAGTGTTCACCAAACAGGTAGCCTGCCGTGAGGCCGTAGTTCATGCTGTTGCCGACCTCAATTCTGTGAAACAGCGAAGTCGACAGATCAAGACCACCGTTAAATTGGCCGCCAACGTGGCCGGTGACTTCAAAATTTTGAGCGGAAGCAGCAGTAAGCTGAAGGATGAAGCAAAGAAGCGAGGAGAGGAGGGTCGTCTTTGCGTTCATGGTCATTGAACTCCTTTGTTCTGAGCGTTCTATTTCTTGACAGGAAGGAAGGATAGAGTGGGTGATGGGGAACTCAACTGTATGAAATGACGGACTCTGCGTTTTTTTTTGTCAGTCCGGGCACATCGCTGTCGCAAGCAGGCGATTTCACTCACAACCCCGGTTTGGGGGGCCCTAGTTGGTGTAATGATGGGGATTTTTCGACAGTTACCGGCCTGAAACCTTCAGAATGACAATGCTGCACAGTCCAACAGCGGCAACTACGATTGCCGTCCAGAAAACGAAACGGCAGAAACGTGGTAGCACGCTCCGAGGGAACAGAGCCTCATAGGTTCAGCACATCATCACCGCCGCGGAAACTCAGCCATTCAATTCTGTCTCTAGTTGAATCCAGTCTCATCAACCGGATTCTCATGGTCCAATGCACGACAATGCTGACGAGAGCCAATATCACCATTGTGGAGAATGCGATAGCGACCATGTGAGTGCGCCCTCCGAGGGCCGAACCGCCAGAATCATATGCTAGTTCGAGGATGAATGACGTAATCAGGCGATTTCACTCATCCTGTGAAAGAGGATGTCAAGAAAAAAAGTCTCTCCCGTCCCCTCGCGGGAAGCCAAGGCTGGTGACTTACATCCAGCCCCTGCCTCCTTCTTAGAGGGGCTTTTGATTTTGATTTTGCCGCTCTTGTTCGCCGCGTAGTTCAGCGGCGATGCCAGCCCCAGTTGCGGATCCCGACTTGATGGCTTCATCGAGCGGTGGCGCTTGACGCCGTTCAGTTGCGCAGCTACGCAAGCCAAGTGTTGGCGATAGGTGCCAACCATCATCCTGTGTGAGGCTCGAGGCCTATGGCTTTATTGGGTTATCCGAGGGGGCATAGGATTGACCCCGAGACTCGGTGCTGAATGCAGCCAGCACACGGCGCCTAATGAGTGAATGGATACTCTCCCTCGAACCCGAGCGTGCGCAGAACCGATGGGCCACCACCGAGGAATGAAACCCGGGAGATCCCTGAGTTCTGTACAACGCTCAAGCGGCTTGCGTTTTTAAATGTTCGGCGTTGAAGCGTTCCTCCTTTTTCCAAAGTGTCAGAGCAATGGCCGCGATCTTCCGGGCTAAGGTGAGCCGTGCCATCTCGGGCTTCATACCTTTGTCTAGCAAAGCCACATAAAAATCGCGCAATGGACCCACCCCACAGCTGGCCCGGTTCGCTGCTCCCTTGAAGATGTCTTTCATCTCGTGGTTATGATTCCGATTCAAACCACGAATCTGTTGCGGTTTTTTCGCACGCTGCAGTTCTCCGCGAACAAAGCGGTATTGCGCACTATCATGCGTTTCAATGCCCAGTCCACTGTAGGTCCACAGTTGTCGCTTGCTCCGGAACCGGTGCGGGGTTTGCATCAACGCCACCAAGCGGGCTGCCCGAATCGGACCGATGCAGGGAATCTGACGCAGCAGTTTCGAAGCTTTATGTTTTCGGCTCTCCGCCAATAACTCTGAGCGCAGCGTTCGCCGCAAGGCCTGCAATCCATCCAACTGCTGATAGAGTAGCTCGGCTCGCCGGCGCACCCCCGCGTGCTCGATCTTGCCTAGCCATTCGTCACGATAACGCGGGGCATAAACCTGCGTACCCCCACAGGCAATGCCCCAGCCACGATACAGCGCCTTCAGACGATTCATCACGCGGTTCAGATCTTGGCTGAGGGTCTGATACGTGCGCGCCAGCTCGCGCAGCGTACGCAGTCCATGTTCTCCGTGATACACCGGTCGCAGCATTCCCGTGCGCAACAGGTCCGCCAGCTTGCGCGCATCCACTTTGTCATTCTTGCTGCCCTCCTTTAATAAGGCATTGCGCCGGGGATTGCAGACCAGGACTCGGTGCACGTGCGGCTTCAGCAGGTCATACAGCCAGGCCGCCCAGGTGCCTTCTTCCCAGGTGACATGCAGTTCGCCTTGCAGTCCGCGGATAAACTGCAGAATGCTGCTGGCTTTGGTTTCGACGATCGACTCCATCACCACATGACCCCTGGTATCCCGCACGGCAATCACGATCGCTTCCTTGTGCACGTCCATTCCGATATATTTAACTTCACTACTCATTTGAGTTGTCTCCTTGGGGGGAAGCAATTCGTGCCAACGTCTACTTTCCCCCAAGGTAAAAGTGCCATCGTTCAGGACACCCACTTAGCCTTTTCGTAGCCGACCTTAACCATTCTGATTCTGGTGTGCAGCCAACGCCACACGCGGCTTTAATCTCGTGAAACAGGGCGTTCTTTCATAATGCATTGACCAAAAATGGGAAAGCTTGAACAAGTAAATTCCTATCGTTATGCTTGCAATGAGTGCAGACCGAGCCGCAAAAGCGTCTTAGAGAATCCGAAGTTGCCCGCCTGTTATCGTCGCCAGTCGTCATCTACCTCTTTTTCTTCCTTGTGTTTTTTGTACTCACGTTCTTGTACCTCCACTTCGTGGGACTGAAGGAGCACGTAGGGTACTGGGTGCGCCACGAGCAAGTGTCGGTGAACACTTCGCTATTAATAGCATTCTTCATGGCTCTCTCTTCATTACGGTCGGCGTTGCTGCAAAAAGATACCGATGATGCGTATCGAATAGATTGCTGACTTTGACTTCTCGCTCGGCGACCCTTGCAACTGCTGAAATCAGGCAATTACACTCACAACCATAAACGGGGTCGAACGCCAACAAAGAGTGCTTGCCTGATCGAGCACGACCTTCGGGTCTTTCTCGGGTTGCCGAGGACGCTAATGCCGCTACGTTTCCCTGCCTGTGATGGAGATCACCTGTCAAGGGGGACGCAGGTCACAAATCGTTGTATGTCGCTGTGGGATGGCGAAATATATTGGTGCGGGCGATGTCCCCTTTTAGCCTTGCTAAGTTGGTATTCTAAAAGTAAGAGGGTAGAGAAACAGGTCTCAGGTGGCGGTGTCGGGTTAGGGCCTGTTCCTGAGATGCTCGGTGGCTGACGAGTGAGATTGCATTGCACTGGTCTGTAAGGAAGTCATGCCGTAAGGAACAAATAAAACGCTAAGGATGGACACGGCGGCCTTGGGCCGCTTTTTTGTTGGAAAGGATTCGAAGGGCCATGTTTGAGGAAAATGGGGGACGTAGCTGTTCTGGGGGATTCCATCGCGGAGGAGCAAGGGGAAGTTCGAACCGGTGAGGCGCGGATCGCAGCCACAACCGGCAAAGGGACAACCGCCGACGGTTTCCCTACCACCAAGGAAAAGGGTGAGTGGGCAGAGCTTTGCTTCATGGCGAGAGCGCGCCAGATTGGATTGAGTGTCGTGAAGCCCTACGGGGACTCCGCGCAATACGATGTGGGCATCGACAACCGAGGACGCTTGCTGCGGGTGCAGGTCAAATCGACCAGTTCTCACCGCGGGCGCACATTTATCTGCAACCTGACTGGACCCGGACATCGTGCCTATTCGCAGGACTCAGTGGATTTTTTTGCCGTGTACGTCGTGCCCGCCGATGTCTGGTACATCCTCCCCTATGCGGCCACCCAGGGCACCAGTGTCTCGCTCCGGCTCGGTCCCGGAAAATTCGGGCATAAGTACGAGAAGTATCTCGAGGCCTGGCACTTGCTCCGGGAGTAGCGCCGGGGTGGGTCGGACCCGCAAAACCGGGCGAATTCGTGGACTTTTGGGGTCGGTTGTTTACGGCCGTTTCCCCTTTTATCAGTGGAAGATACGCGCTAGGGCAGGTACCAAAGGCCGATTTCTCTGCCTGCTTCGGTCACTTGCCCAGTTCTTGTACATCGTCGACCATTTCCTTCAGCACCGAGTACGATCCGGACCCCTTGGGATTCGCTTGCACGGCTATGCCGTTGTTGGCAACCCCGGCTTTCGACGCCGGTAACGGGACGGTAGGTGCAATCTCATGGAGGAAATGAATAATGAGAAAGCTTATCGGCGTTGCGGTTCTGCTTTGCATGGTTTCGATCGTGGGCGTGGCTCAGGAAAAGCCGCTGCCTGAGGTCTATGGCGGATATCAGTTCACCAGCACCGACGGTGGTTGGCACGCGAGCGGCTGGAATGGGGCGGCGAACCTCTATTTGACCCCCTGGCTGGGCGGAACCGCCGACTTCAGCGGAGTCTATAAGTCGGGCTCGAATCTCTACACCTACACATTTGGGCCTGTGGTCACAACTCGCAAGCGCGACTTTGCACCGTTTGCGCACGCTCTGTTCGGCGGCGCGCATGCCGGGGCTGGTTCCTTTGGCGATAGCGGAATGGCCATGATGTTCGGCGGCGGTCTGGACGTGGGCAAGAAGAGATTTGCCGTCCGTGCGATCCAGTTCGACTGGATGGTGCTTCGCTTTAACGGCGTCTCGGACAAGAATAATTTCCGCGTCAACACTGGTTTGATGTACCGCTTCTAGTCCCGCATCAAACGTTGTCGAAAAGGGCGGTCTTCGGACCGCCCTTTTTATTTGTTCTGATTCGGAACAAACTACATGCGGACAGCGAACTCTTGCGTTGCCCTGCGCATCGGTTGGATTTGTCAAGGTTCGGCGGAAAGACGATTCCATGCTGCGCCGGGGCTTCGCTTGGGTCGATGACAAAGGGTTGAGAACGGGTGCGGAGGACTTATCGGCGGCTCGCGGAATCCGCGCCTCTGCGGCCGGTGCGGAGCTATCGGACAGGGTGGTCGCGGTCGCCGGCAACTGATTGCGGATCAGGGATTCGACCTGGTTCCAGACCTTGGGGTCGCACTCAATCTCGGTGTGAGTGCGGGTGAAAAGCAGGTCGTACCAGGGATATCCGCTGCAGTCCACGGTATCTCTCTTATAAGTCAGGCGGAAATTGCCGAGAATCTGGGTGCGGCTGGGATCGGCGGCGGTGATCTTGGCGCGACCGTGGATCAGTCCGTTGGGCTGGTAGAAGTTCACTGCCTGGCGGACATTTGCGGGGATGACCGCGTCGTTCTGGCCGGGCTTGGCTACGCTATCGACCTGCGCGGTGAGCAGCACGGGAATGCCGTCTCGCTCGAGACGGCGAGCCAGCAAGACGATGGCGGACGCTCCCCAGCTGTGGCCGAATAGAAGAATACGGGCGCTTTGTTTCTCTTCGCGCGGAAAGAGTGCCGTCGTGATTGGTGTCCAGACCCTGGCGGATGAGGTTGTAAGCCTCGGGATGACGGCGATTGCGGAAGACGCGACCTTCAATTTCGTTGGGATGCTCTTCGCGCAGATCGCTGGATCAAACGCACTTCGGTGTGGCGTAGCGTCGTCGGCGTGGACAAAGCCTCCGACGAAAGCGAATACAAAAGTAGGCGGTGCAGAGGTGACCGTGGATGTTTTTACTACGGCGCCGTCAGCCGCGAATGAAGACGGCGAAAACAGGGCAGCGCACAATACGACCATCAGATACCGCGCCAGACCTGGGAGCCGTCGCCGCATACCGGTGTAAAGATACACCCGATTCGATTCGGCGGGAACAGAAGAGTTGCTGAAAATCGGTGTCCGGCGCGCACTTTGGGCGGATAACGCCATGGGAATGCGCCCTTCGAGCACCCGTGCCAGTTCCGAGGCAGGACAACCGTCCGGTTGCTTCCGCTCGGCGGTTTTGGGATACTCCCAGCACTATGAAAGGTAATCCCAAAGTACTGAAAGAGCTGAACTCTGCGTTACAGGAAGAGCTAACCGCCATCAACCAGTATTTTCTGCATGCCGAGATGTGCGAGAACTGGGGATACACAGAAGCTCGCCGACTACATCAAGAAGCAGTCCATCGACGAGATGAAGCACGCCGAAGTGCTGATCGAGCGGATCCTCTTTCTCGACGGCACCCCCTCGATGCAGCCTTTGGAGTTGAAGGTCGGGGGGAACGTGCAGCAGATGCTGCAGAGCGACTTGAACCTCGAAGTCTCGGCGGTCAAGCAGTACAACGCTGCGGTGCAGATCGCAACCGACGAAAAGGACAACGGGAGCCGGGATCTGCTCGTGAAGCTGCTGAAGGACGAAGAAGAACACGTGGATTGGCTGGAAGCGCAACAGCACCAGATCAAAGAGATGGGCTATGAGCGCTACCTGACCATGCAGACGGGCGAAGAGGAAGAATAGTTCTTCACGCGGTCAGACCAGACGGTAGCGTGATAGTCCAGCAGGTTGGTGCCGGGGGGCGCTGGAAACTTGTGCTGCAGCCAGTAGTCGACCCAGTAGCTGAGGCGTGGTTTCCCCGTCTGATTGTCGAGTTAGGAGTAGGGTAAGGTTCTACTACTGCAAGACATTGTTGGCGTGCTCGATGCCCTGGGGTTTGCAGTCGCAACGGGACCCGATCGTCGCCAGATCACACCAGAAACTATCCGCTGAAGTCGAGGAGGTCCGAGGCGTCACCACCGGCGCCGGCACTGCGGGAAGTGGCTGCTTCAAGCTTGCGTTCACGACCGGCGGCTTTACGGTCCGCGTTACATTGCGATGTGTGGCCCCCCAGGGCTTGTGAGATGCGACCACGGCTGGCGGCTTCGGCTCGGATCGCGGGGCAACAACTGGCGGCGCAGGCTCGGGCCGGCGCGCAGCCGGAGAGGCGGCGGCAATTCTATGGCGCGGCCGCATGAAACGATCCCGGTACGGCCTCCACACGATGTAAAGGGCGACCAGTTCAACGACAATAATGGCAATCCAGAAGAGGCGCTTCTCGCTCACAACCGTTTTCCCCGCGGGGAAGCCAAAAAAAGACCCACTGAAACATCCGCCCGAGTTTCAGAACAGGACTATTCCCCTGTTCCTCGGCCAAAACTCCGGGCGCTTCAAACGTTGCTCGGTTAAAGTTCCTGTGGGCTATCCTTCCTCAAGAGTCGATGTCGCCGACTTTGGGAGACCTTTCCGGGACTTCGGCCAAAAAAAACGAAAATTAGGCCCAAGGTTCCTCCCCCGAAAAACCTTGGGCTAATGCTCGGCTTCCTTGAAACCGGCGAAGTGTTCGTACGGGCCGGAGGTTAAGCCAGCAGTCGCGGGTTGGCAATAGCACTGAGGCACCACCGGGTATGGCACTAACGAGCCGGGACATCGGAGACGAAAGGATACATGCGTAAATGGGCGACTTTCGCCCCTGGCCTGCATGGTTAGCGGCTTTTGTCGTCGTTATTTGCCCTCTGCTAAAATGCCTGCCGTGAAAAGACGAACACTACTCCAGGCGCTTCCTGCGGCAACCTTCCTTCCGGCGTTACTTTGGGCTGCTGCGCAGCAAGACAGCTCCAATTCCAAGCGAGACGGGGTATACGAACTTCGGATCTATCACGCGACCCCGGGCAAATTGGGGGAGCTGCTGGCGCGCTTTCGCGACCACACGATCAAGCTCTTTGACCGGCATGGAATGAAGAGCGTCGCTTACTGGACGCCCATGGACGAACCACAGAAGAGTGACACCCTCATATATATCCTGCAGCATCCCAGCCGCGAAGCCGCGGCCGCTAACTGGAAGTCGTTTCAGGACGACCCGGATTGGAAGAGTGTCAAAGAAAAGTCAGAAATGAACGGCAAACTGACCGACAAAATCGACTCGACTTATCTTGTGTTGACGGACTTCTCACCGATGCTGCGGTAGAGTGCGTCTAGAGGCCCTAGATCTTGAACGGTAACCCGCCGCTGTAAGAGCTGACATTCGAGTCAATTTCAGATTGAAACAGACCATCCCCTGTTGCGTTGAATATCCTGGTTACGCTCTCAAGCGTCAATGAGGGTGTTCTCCGAATCTCGCGAAGCGGCGAGGTGAGCGTTGGGGTCATGCACAGCTTAGGAAATCTGTTTAAGCGTTGGCTTCGCCGCTGACGTTGGGCGTTACGACGTCAAAGGGATCCCGGCTGCCAGAATTTCCTGGACGCATCCATCGGAACACTCCCTCTTTGAGCAGCCTCAGGATCGTTCGGCGGTTCTCGAGAACGACCCGCAGCCACGACGACTTCCTCAGCATCGGGAAATAGATTCCGCGAAAACAAAGACGCGCCAGGAAAATATTGACGCGATCCCCCACATGCTGATCGTCCAGCGCCGCAACTGCCTGGGCCAGCGCTTCCGGGCTGTAGGAGTGAGCCCAGCCGTAGTTCAGTTCGGCATGCGCTTCTTCGATCGTCATCTTCAGCGGAGTGTGCGCCATGGTGAACGGAACGAAATCCAGCCAGTGCCGAGGGCGCGTGAGCCGTCCGGCGGCCTCCAGCCGCTTGTATAAAGGCGTTGCGGGTAACGGCGTGAGCAGTCCGAAGATCGGCAGGCCCGGAGGCCATGTGCGGACCTGCTGCAAGGTGCGTTCGGCGACTCCCGGCGTGTCGTTATCCATGCCGAAGATGAACGAGGTGATCGCGTAAATATTGCGTTTTGCCAGACGCTCCAGCACGGCGGCATACTCGCTGGGCTTATTGAATCCTTTATTCACGTCCTTCAGATTTACCGGATCGACAGACTCCATGCCGATAAAGATCCACTTGCCTCCGGAGGCAGCGATCAAATCAACCAGTTCTTCGTCGCGCAGCAGATTGGCGCTGATCTGCGCCACCCAAAAGACTTGGGCTTTCGCCGCGATGATGTCACGCAGCAGTGATTTGGTGCGCTTTACATTAATGGCAAAGTTGTCGTCGATGAAGAAAACCGCGATCTGGCCTCCCTCTTTGCGGGCGCGGGCTTTCAGCAGGAGCAATTCGTTGACGACGCTTTCATTCGTGCGGAACCGAATGGAGTCGCCGAAGAATCCGGTGACCGTGCAGAACTCGCAGCCGTAAGGACAGCCTCGTCCCGATTCAACCGGCACGATGCGAAATGTTCCCCAACCTTCCCGGAAATTCTTGAGCAAGGGGTGCATCAGTTTGGGAATGAGATTGAACTGGCTGAGATCAAGCTTGTCCCATGGAATCGTGGGATAGGGATTCAGGGAAGGCTTGCGCTCCTTGCCCATACGCATCCACAGGCGCGTAGATTTCCTTTAGCTCACCGCGAACAGCATCTTCCACGATTTGCGGCCAGGTCTCATCGGCTTCTCCCAAGGCAACGGCATCGGCATGGCGCGGGCCACCATTGCGGCCGAGAGCTTCATCGGCCTCTTCGGTCACGTGCGGACCTCCCATGACCACCGGAACTCCCGTCGCCCGAATCGCGTCAGCCATGCGATACGCCCTGGCGACCATCCTGGTCATGGCACCGATACCAACCAGCCCGATGTTCTGGTCGCGGACGAATTGCGCAATTTGGGTTTCGTCCATCGGTTGGGCATTGCCATCGATCAGCAAGACTTCATGTCCGGGAGGTGTGAGTGCTTGCAGCAGGAACATCCAGAGGTGGGGCATGAAGTTGCGGGTAACCCCGTTGTCAGGGTTGTAGAGGAGAATTCGCATGACGCTCCTTTAAAACTCTCGCTTGCCACGCTGAGTCGGTCACGACGATCCCGGAAGGCCGAACATCTCAGATGTGTCTTGCGAACTAAATGTTGGTGTCCCCACGTTTCCCACGTTCCTTACATCATACAAAATCTCGTCAACGTAGGTGGCGGGAACTCATGGATGGTCGCCTGTGCTGGACGTGCCAAGGCTATTTGTGACAGACTCCACCGCGTGCCCTGGACCGCACGCTCATGCTCCCATGGTTCTCCCGCACTGCTAAGAGTTCGCCTTGTTACTCTTTATTAAGAGCTGTACCAAGCCGCGGTCTACCGCAGGAACTAGCGGACCGAGAGGCTTCTTCGGACTATCAACAATGGCGCGATCGGATTGAGTGCGACTTGGCCGCTCAAGGATGTGACGAAGACGAGCCCAATTTCTTGACCTTCCTGAAGTGCGGCAACGGCCTATTGCAGATGTGCCTGCCACAACTAGAGGGGCGATGCTTGCTTGCCTTTACCACTCCGTTGCGCGCTGCCGATTACGCCAGCGTGGCTGCTCCCAAACAGACGTTCGCCTATTTTTGCTCAAGCCCGAAGCAGGTCGTCTTTGGCGTAAACGAGTTCCGCGAACGAGCTGGCGTCAGATACATTGCGCTGGACCGCTGTCCTCGATGTAACGTCTTCACGACCGTCGACGCCTCAAACTTTGACAACGCGGCCAAGGTTATAAAGCTGCGGAACATTTCCAAAGCGACGGAAATCGCCCGCTGTGGCTTATATTGGGAATATGCTCGTTCGGCAGCTAGAAGTGGAGAATTTCTCCGTGCGCGGGACGTCGCGCTCGAACTGGTTGGGCGCGTCACGGGCGGAAGACCCGCGCAGCCATCTGCTCCTAGGCAAGCTGGCCGTGCAACTCCACGACAAACGGCTCTTGCGTGAAGCTAAGGAGTTCCTGGTTGTCTTAAAGCAGGCTGGGCAATCGAAGAACTTAAGAATACTGAGAAGACGAGAGTCTTGGAGTTTCGACTTTTCCTTGCGGTGTGAAGCGGATGCCACTCTTTTCCCTGCGCGGGCTGCTGACTGGTGAAACGTCCCGATTACACTCAAGCCCGTTCCGTAGCGACCGGGCGGGGGTTTTTGGTGTAATCGGGATGATTACAACAGTTGAGTTAATGCGTATCGGCGACCAGATGGCGTTCCTTTACCAGCACGTCCCTACGCAAATTATGATGGCCGCACCCGGCTTAAGGGTGGTCTTCGTGCTGCGTGACATAGAAGAGTTTTCGACGGAGCAGACAGCAGAGGTGCTTGAGTTGACTTCAGTCGCAGTCAGGGCGCGATTGCGGCGGGCTCGGCTACAGTTGCGCGAGCGGCTGAGTAATTACTTCGGCGTCGAGTCACATGCGGCTGAACACTTGCAATCGGCGACCGTGACAGGCAACTAAAACTTCTGGTTCGGGGTCGATGGTGGGCGAACAGGAATCCGAGCCGCCAACTGCCACACCACGAGTTCGTCGCTGTAAACACCAATTGGGTATTCCTCAGCGGCTTCCTGCTCGATTTTGCCGAGCAGATCCAATAAATGCAGTCGGACCTCCTCAGTATCGGGAGATAGTTTCCACAGTTGGCGACCATTTCCTTTGTCGATGAACACTGGTCCGGTCGGTACGGTGTCCCGATCAGGACAGCGCTGCGGATGGTTGCCGCAGTAGGTATAGAAAGGATCGTCAATTGGTAGTTCGCGAATCGTGCAATAATCCGGTTCGGCGTCCGATGCGTGGGCATAGCCAGCCGCGCCCCTGTTCTTGGCATTGAACCAGCAGGTACCACAACAATCTGAACCACCGTTCGTGAAGGGCCAACGAAAGCCAGCGCTGGCGGCCCAGGAAAGCGAAAGAAAGAGCGCTCCCCGATAGTTGGGGAAAAAGTGCGCCGTGACAAGGCGCTGGACTTCAGCGGGTGCAACTCCCGCCCGGGAACTGGTTCGCTCCACCCGGTAGCAATCGAAGCGGCAGCGGAGGCAACGAAGCTGTCGGAGCCTTCGGGGTAGAGGGTCGTTTGGCGACTCGGCGAGCGTGCAGGCCGTAACGTGAGTGGTGTGTCTTGAAAGTCTGTATCAACTAGCCGGTGAAAGTCCGGTCGTGGTAATCGCCAGAGAGCCACGTAGCAAGCTCCTCATGCCCCCGGGCAACTGGGGGTGTGAAAGCGGAGTATGCCTCCGAGGAGGAGGTGCAAGATGGCAGTCCGTACCATAAAGGGAATCCTGCAGCGTCGACATACGGAACAGGGAGAGCCGAGCCACTCACTTACTGGCGAAGGCCACGGAAGAGGGGAAGAATCTGGAACGCACCCTCGAAGAACTCCACGGCGTATGGGGAGCGGAATGCCATCACAGCGGATACAGAAACAAGAGAGATCTCCGACGGTCGGTAGCCCACAACTACCGTGAGCCCAGCTATAAGCCGCAAGGTGAAATGCGAGGCGACGCCGTTGGAGAAGTCGGAGGAGGCCATATATCCGTGGAGGGTCGAGACAACACAACTCGGCCGGAGGAGAGGGCCTCTACTTTTATCGTGCTCAGCGGGGAGGTAAGTGATGATGCATGCCGGAAACGGCCAACTCCATCAGATCGATAAATCACGACAACTCCAGCGCAAGCTATACCTGGCGGCCAAGAAGTGTCGGGAGCGAAGGTTCCACGCACTCTATGACCGCATATTCCGGCCCGATGTACTGTGGCGGGCTTGGCAAGAAGTGAAAGCCAACGGAGGCAGTGCCGGCGTCGATGGCGTGAGCCTGGAAGAGGTGGAGCGACAAGGCGTGGCACCGTTTCTTGAGGTAATAGCGGCGGATCTGAAGGCAGGAAGGTACCAACCCCAGCCGGTGCTGCGGGTATACATTCCCAAGCCGGATGGCCGTCAGCGGCCCCTGGGGATTCCGACAGTGCGAGACCGGATCGTCCAACAGGCGTGTCGGATAGTAATCGAGCCAGTCTTCGAAGCGAACTTCCAAAACCAGTCGTACGGGTTTCGACCGAGGCGCAGTGCGGCGCAAGCAGTCCGCGCAGTCGACAAAGTGCTGTTGCGAGGTTGGTGGATAGTAGACGCCGACATCCAAGGGTATTTTGATGCGATCGATCACGATCTCCTACTCACACTGGTGAGGCGGCGAGTGAGTGACCGGCGGGTGCTGAAGCTGCTGCGGCAATGGTTGAAGGCCGGGGTGATGGAAGAAGGGCAATGGAGAGCAACGGAGATCGGATCTCCGCAAGGAGGAGTGATCAGTCCGTTGATGGCGAACATCTATCTACACGTTTTGGATACGTACTGGACAGAACGGTATTCGCAACTAGGAACTCTCTGCCGATACGCCGACGACTTCGTGATCGTCTGCCGAAGCAAGAAGGACGCAGAGCGAGCGCTGGAGATGGTTCGGTGGATCATGGGGAAGCTGAAGCTGACCCTGCACCCCACCAAGACTCATCTGGTGGACTTGGGCAGGGAAGGCTTCGAGTTTCTGGGGTTCCACTTTCATAAGCGAAGGGTCCGGAAGACGGGCAAGCTCCTGCCGTACTTCTGGCCAGGACAGAAAGCGATGAAGGCGGTTCGAAGCAAGATTCGGCAGATCGCAGGGTACAGCCGGAAGCGACTTCCAATGGAGAGGATAGTGGGCGAGCTAAACCCAGTAGTCCGGGGATGGCGAAACTACTTCTCTGTCGGCAACTCGACGAAGCAGCTGAAAGCCTTGGATCACTATCTCTGGCTCCGAACACGCCGGTCGTTTCTGGCGCATCATCAAGGTATTCGGGGCCGCTCGAAGAGCGTGTTCTTCACATCTTGGTTTGCGCGCAGCGGAGTGGAGCACTTCTACCTACCAGGGTTATGCGGCAACGATTTCGAACGCTCCAGGAAGAAAGATAATCGGTAAGCCGTATGAGGGAAAACCTCACGTACGGTTTGATGTGGCAGGAAATGGAAACCCGGATATGGTGGAGCTAATGAGGCACTCTCAGAGGAAACGGAGAGCTCCGGCTAGGCTCGATCTACGTCCCATCGGCGCCATTTCCTGACCCGACAACGCTGAGCAGGCCCCGAAAAAACAATTGCAGGAGCCGACCTGACTGTTACACGGGGAAGGCCGCTGTCGATGGAGATAGACGAGCGAACAAGCTCCATCGAACCTGCCGGGGTAATGGCGACGGCATGTACGCATAGGAGACCAGACGCAACACGGGAAGCCCCAGCGGTGATCGCGGTTGGGATCAACTGGCAACTCGCGAGAGACAGGCCGGGCCGTGTGGGGTGGCGGAGAGGTTCGTAGTACCGATGAAGCCGGGTAATTCCGGCGGAGGGAAGGGACCTCAGTTAAAGACGGACGCAAGAAGCGACGAAGGACATGGGGATTGACGATGAGTCTAGCCACCCCAGGTTGTGTTCAGGAGTTGCAGACGGCGTCACCCGGAACATCGTGTGTCTTTTCCGAGAGCCGGATGCGGGAAATCTGCCTGTCCGGTTCGATGAGCGGGTTGTGTCAAGAAGACGAGAAATCGTCGTGCTGTACGAAAGATGAAGGTGGGCCCTTCGGAGTCGCTCTGTAGGGAGAGGCTTCAAACTGCCATAAGCTGCTACGGTCCCAAAGACCGCGGTGGTGAACGTTATGGTTAAAAGGCGTGGCAAAGATCACGTCATGTGTGGATTAGAGAGACGAGCGTAAGCTAACCTCTGGCTAAAGCATCGAAATCGAACTCGGACGAACACCAAAACCAGAGTTGCCCGCTTGCTCTGGGAACAGCACGGAGGTTACCTACTTACTGGCCGTGCGGTGCTCCGGTGCATAGGAGGCGTGACTCTAATTTGGGCTTTCGTATGGAACTTGAGAACCGGGCCGGTGATGGGAAGGGAAGAGGCACAAGTGGAAGACCCACGAGGCCGAAAGTACCGATGCACTGGCCAGGGGCGCACTGCTTCGTAGTAGCAGAGAAGCGGGGTAATTCCCGTGGAGCGAAGGAGGCAGGTCATCCACGTCCGGATGGAGTCAACGGGAAACCGGAGGAACTCCTTGTCTGGATGGAAGGCGGCAGCCTTCTTTAGGGTGGCACGAGCCGGATGAATCGAGAGGTTCACGTCCGGATCTGTGGGAGGCTCGGGGCGTAATCCCCGGGCCTACCCGGCAACAGGAAACAGGGTCAAGCCAAACCGGATGGAGGCGGGCCATGCGAAAGCACCCCAACCGCCACCGGGAGGCTAAAGCCACTGCGCCTGTTCTCGACTCTACTCCCCATTGCACCAACTACACCCGGCGGCATGTACTTTTCCCGAAAAGCATAGGATTTCGGTGATGTCGAAAGACAAACAACCAAAAGGCAGCATTCACTGGCAGTTCTGCCAGTACTGTTTGGCCGCTTACGATTGCTACCTTTCCAAAGCAAACGCTTGAAGTGAATGGAGGACAGGCATGACAAGACATAAGTTGTGCATTCTTGCTCTGGTCATGACGGGATTGCTCCTATTCCCTCGAAATATCGCGTGCGCTCAGGACGCCGCTCCCCGGGTGACCAGCAAGCCGGTTGGGGACGATTTTCAACCCATCACGGATGACGACATCCAGATGATGCGTAAAGATATCCGTTCCCAGAGAAAGCAAATTATTGCCGCGAATATGAAGTTAACAGACTCAGAAGCGGAGAAGTTCTGGCCAGTTTACGAACAGTACGTTACGGAACTCGTCAGCATCAACGGCATGAAATACGCACTGGTCAAGCAGTACGTGGAGACCCGTGGCGTGCTGACCGACGCTGAGGCTGAAACTGCGGTGAATCAGTGGGTCGGTGTCGATCAATCCGTAGCGGAGTTGAGGAAGAGGTACATTCCAATCTTCCGCAAGGTACTGTCTCCGAAGAATACAGCGCTGTACTACCAAATAGATCGACGTGTTCAGTTGATGATCGACCTCCAGCTAGCCACGTCCCTTCCGATGGTCGAGCCCTAGTCCGAACTTTGGGACGTCAAACAATGAAGAGGACGGATGGCCTGTCATTGGTTGCGCCGATAGGGGAGCAATCCTTTGACATGATCCCTATCCCCTTGGACTACGACGGACAAGTCGAAATCACACTGAAACATGATGGGACGATGGGGATCATCGGAACACGGGTTCATCTGGAACTGATCGGGACGCCGACCTATGTTGAAGAATTTCCCGGCAATCTGGCGCGACGAAAGCCAAGCCAATTATCCACCGGGAGACTACAGTTACTGCGCCTGTTCTCGACTCTACTCTCGATTACACTAATTGACCCACGGATCTCACTGTTTTGAATCGCAGGCTTACGGGGCGGTCTTGAGGTCAAAGTCTAGGCTGTGGAAACAAGTGCATTCCGCCACGGGACACCGAACCTCGCCTCCCTTGGACAAATCATTCGTATCGTAGGCGACTACTATGTGGGGATTAAACGGGTGTCCGCACCGCCTACAATTGCCGTCGGGATCGTCTAAGCTGAGTTTTTCTTGTTCGCTCATGCTGCTGCCTCAGATGCCTTCTGATTCGCCATGAGCAGATCGTACACCGCGCGATGATTGGCGAAAACTCCCCGATTACACTCATTGACCGGTGTTGTCGAATCAGGTGATTCCGTGACCTACACTTCTTCCAGTAATACACTCATGAGGAGGGTCGGTTCACGGTGTGCTGCAGGAGGCGCTATGGTTCGAGAACGGGCGCTGAAGGTTGTGTTGGTTTTGGTGGGGCTGTTCTTTTCGGCTGCTATTTATCCTGCCATCGGCGGCATAGTGGATCCGGCGCATTCGGATACGGGCGACACGATGATGATGGGCCTGTATTTCGCGCTTGGTATTTTCCTGCTCATCGCGATGCGAAATCCAGCAGCCCATCGCAGCCTGATCGCCTTCGCGGCCTGGTCAAGCTTCGCTCATGCGGTGGTGATGTCTCTGCTGGGGTTTAAAATGGCGAGCGAACGCGCAGGATTTCTGGTCGGCTCTGCCGTGCTAGTTGTGGTTGGTCTAGCCCTCATCGTGCTGGCTCCCGGAAAGCATTCAGGAGAGCGAGCACTCGCACCCGCTGCGTAACGGATGCAAAATTCCTGTTCCACTCAGTGCCCGCACTCCGAGTGTTCCAGCGGCCTCTCGGCACCTCTGCGTTTCGCGGCCTCGCACTTGTATCTCCAGGAGTGTGGCAAGGTATCGCGTGACTGCCGCTACGGACACGTGCAAGACGTCAGCATCTTCCCCATCACTTCCTTCAGGATCTTACCGGCAACCGCGGCGGTGAGTTCGGAGACGTCGCGGGCGGGGTTGTACTCCACGATGTCGGCGCCGACGATGGTCGCGGTGATCGAATGAAGGTGCTCCAGGACTTCGCGCACCGACATGCCACCGGGTTCGCGGTGGGAGACGCCAGGAGCGAAGGCGGGATCGAGCACATCCATGTCGAAGGAGACGTAGACCGGGCACCAGGTCTTCACTTCGTCCAGGGCGCGCTTGTGTCCGATCTTGTAGACCTCGACGCCAAAGCGCTTGGCTTGCTTCTCCTGGGCGGCGTTCATGGTACGGATGCCGACCTGGATCAGGCGCTTGGTCAGCTTTTCTTCCATGATGCGCGCGAAGGGAGAGGCATGTGAATGGCGGCTGCCTTGAAACTCATCGTAGAGATCGGGGTGCGCGTCGAAGTGGATGAGGGTCAGGTCTTTGAACCTGCGACCGAGGGCGCGGAGAATCGGGTACGTGATCGAGTGGTCGCCGCCCAGGCAGACCGGGCGCTTGCGCTTCTCGAGCAGTTCGTCCACGGCCTGCTCGATCGCGGGGAAGGGATCGCCTTCGCCCAGGCGCAGGTCGCCGGCATCCGCGTACGCACCTTCCGCACCCACGTCTACACCCAGTTCCGTCCACATGTTGGAAGAATCACAACGTAGGGCATCGCGGATGAGCGGGGGAGCAGCGGCGGAACCGCGGCGGAAGGATGAGTTCTTGTCAAAGGGAACCCCTAATAAGGTGGGGGCTCCCCACGGCAGCTTTCGTTCCGTGGTGGACATGAGCGACCTCGAACGCCCAACTACATTACACCTTTGATGCACCGATTTGCAGCAGAGGGTTGGCACTCACATGCCCCGGTTTGCTCAATGAATTTCGCGCCGAGTGGCGCACGGACGGCGCGATACATCGTGGGACGACATGGTCGTCCTGATGGAAATTGCTCAGAAGAATCGGCAGTCCTTCCCGTCCTCAGGTAGACTGGCCGCCATACCGTTATGACCGCGGAAGCGATCGTTTTACCGGGATCTCGCCTATGTGTTCGGAGCCGCCGTTGCGGGGGGCGCTTTGGCGCGCGCCTTGCGGCAACCGATGATTCTCGGCTATGTGCTGGGCGGCATCGTGGTCGGACCCTTCACTCCCGGGCCGAGGGTGACCGACGTCCACGAGTTTGAAGTTGCTGGCGGAAGTCGGCGTCATCTTATTAATGTATACGCTGGGACTGGAATTTTCATTCCGCGATTTGCTGCGTGTGAAATGGGTGGCCATCGTCGGAGGCCCGCTGGGCATCCTGCTGTCGGCGGCGCTTGGGCTGGGGGTAGGCTCTCTGCTCGGGTGGAGCTGGCAACAGGGCGTCGCGGTGGGCGCGATTATTTCGGTGGCCAGCACCATGGTGTTGTCGCGCTTTTTGGTCGAGCGCGGACAGCTTCGTTCGGAACAGGGCCAGATCATGATCGGGATCACGCTGGTTGAGGATCTGGCGGTGGTGGTGCTTACCATTCTGCTTCCGTCGCTGGGCAACTTGAGCGCTGACAAACTTCTGGTGCTTGCCATCGCGATGGGGAAAGCGGTCTTGATCCTTATTCCGGTAACCTTCATTGCTCACAAGCTTGTTCCGCCACTGATGCAACGTGTGCTGAAGGCGGCGAATCCGGAATTCTTCGTGCTGGTCGCGTTGGCGCTCGGCTTCCTGACGGCCGCGCTCACGCATGCGGTAGGTCTATCCCTGGCGCTGGGCGCCTTTCTCGCCGGTTTGCTGGTGAGCGAGTCCGAGGCGGCTCATCAGACCATGCAACATCTACTTCCCCTGCGCGATGCATTCGTGGCCCTGTTTTTCGTGACCATGGGCATCCTGGTGAATCCACGCATCCTGATCTCCCGGCCTTCTCTTCTCTTGGTGATTGTTGGATTAGTAGTTGTGGGCAAGCTGGTGGTTTGGACGGTGGTCGTCAAACTGTTTCGGTACCCAATTCGGACGGCGTTGATGGTGGGAGTCGGGCTCACGCAAATTGGGGAATTCTCTTACGTGCTGGTGCGGGTTGCGCGCGACGCGAATATCGTGGGCGACGACATGTATAACGCCACCCTCGCCGCCTCGATCGTGACGATCCTGATCAACGGGCTGCTGCTGCGGTTGGTTCCCCAGCAAACGGTGGAGGAAAGTCCTGCAAGCCCAAGCTGAGGATTGCCTCGGTCAGGGGCGGACGGCCTATACCGGGTGCTGAATCCGGCGCGGGAGGCCCGGCATCCGTTATTCTAGTAGTCACTTCTATGGTCACTCGAAATCCTAAGACTTCTGTCCAACCTGCTTCAACCGCAGTTCTGGAGGCGCCCAACTCCGAGCGCGAGCGGGTGTTTGACTTTTTTCGGCACTGGGGATATCTGGAGGCCGATCTGGATCCCCTCGGCTTTCTGCGCCCGCAGCCGCAGCCGGATTTGCAGATCGAAGGTGAATTCGCGCGCGAAGCGCGCAACCTTTATTGCGGGACTGTGGGCGTGGAGTTCATGCACATCACCGACGGGGAACGCCGACGGTGGATCCAGGAGCGGATGGAAGGCACGCCTGCTGCCGTGGATCAGCAACGGATTCTGGAGTTGTTGGTCCGCGCGGACGTGTTCGAACAGGTTTTGCAGCAGCGCTACCTGGGCACCAAGCGTTTTTCGCTCGAGGGCAATACTGCTCTGCTACCGCTGCTCGATGAAATTCTGGATGGCGCGGCCCAGCGTGGCGCGGTGGAAATGGTTATGGGTATGAGCCATCGTGGACGCTTGAACGTGATTCTGCACGTGGCCAAGCGGACGATCGAAGAACTGTTCGCAAGCTTTGAGGATGTCGACCCGCGGAGCGTTCTGGGCTCCGGCGACGTGAAGTATCATCTCGGCGCGACCGGCGAGTACGCGACGCCGCAGCGGTGGGAAAGTACATATCCATCTGGTATCGAACCCCAGCCATCTGGAAGCGGTGGACCCGGTGACGATAGGGCGAACGCGCGCCAAGCAGGACCGCGCGGGCGAAGGCGGCCGCGAAAAATTTCTCCCGGTGCTGGTGCATGGGGACGCGGCCTTCGCGGGCCAAGGCATTTTTGCCGAGACCATGAACTACGCCGATCTTCCCGGATACACCGTCGGCGGCACCGTACACATTATTGTGAATAATCTGGTGGGCTTCACTACCGGCTACAGTGAGGAGCACTCCGAACGGTTTTCAGCAGACCTGGCGCGGCGACAGTCGATTCCCATTTTTCACGTGAATGCTGAGGACGTGGATGCCGTCGTCCGCGTGGGACGGATGGCGCTTGAATATCGCTACGCGTTCGGCACCGACGTGGTCATCGACATGATCGGGTACCGGCGTCACGGGCATAGCGAAGTCGACGATCCCACGGTGACGCAGCCTCTGCTTTACAAGGCGATCAAGGATCATCCGCCGCTGTGGGAGGTTTATGCGGAGGACGCGGACCTGGATGAAGAAGCGCGGGCCAAGGCCGCCGAGGTAAAGGCCGACTACGAGGCTGGACAAAAGCGCGCGGGATCCATCACCAAGAAGCCGACCATGCGCGATCTTCCCAATTACTGGGGCAGCTATTTCGGCGGACGGCACAAGGCGGAATACGAAAAAGAGACCGGACTCTCGAGTGAGGAACTGGCCGAGTTGACGGGTAAGCTCACGAGCTTTCCGGCCGGTTTTCACATTCATCCCAAGGTGAAGAAGTTGCTGGAACAGCGCGCGGAGATGGGCGAGGGCAAGCGCGATGTCGACTACGGCATGGCGGAAGCGCTCGCCTTCGGAAGCCTGGTGAAACAGGGAATTCCGATTCGCATGAGCGGGCAGGACTCGCGACGGGGCACGTTCAACCAGCGACATTCTGTGCTGCTCGACATTGAGAACGAGCAGGAGTTTGTGCCGCTGCAAAATATCGCGGACGGGCAGGCATCGTGCGAAATCTACAACTCGACGCTTTCGGAAGCGGGTGTGATGGGATTCGAGTACGGCTACAGCCGCGACTATCCAGAGGCGCTGGTTTTGTGGGAGGCGCAGTTCGGAGATTTCGCGAACGTCGCGCAGGCGGTGATCGACCAGTTCGTGGTGGCGGGCGAAGACAAGTGGGGACTGCTTTCCGGCCTTGTGCTGCTGCTACCGCACGGCTACGAAGGACAGGGTCCGGAGCACTCCAGCGCGCGCATCGAACGCTTCCTGCAACTGGCGGCGCGCGACAATTTCCAGATTTGCCAGCCGTCGAACGCTGGGCAGTATTTCCATCTGCTGCGCCGGCAGGCACTGCGGCACTGGCGCAAACCGCTGGTGGTGTTCACGCCCAAGAGCATGCTGCGCCATCCGGATGCCTGCTCACCTATCGAGGACTTCACCCACATGCGCTTCCTGCCGGTGGTGCCCGACAACGAAGCCGTCGATGTGAACCGGATTCTGGTCTGCACGGGAAAGATTGGCCACGAACTCCGCATGGAACGGAAGAGGCGAAAGGATGAGAACACGGCCATCATCTTCCTGGATCAGCTCTATCCGTTCCCAGAAGCAGAGTTACAAGCAGCGATCGATCAGCACGCGGGAGCGCACGAGATCGTGTGGGTGCAGGAAGAGCCGGCAAACATGGGGCCGCTCTTTTACACGTTGCCACGGTTGCGGCATATCGCGGGGGAACGTTCGGTGCTGTCGGTGAAGCGGTCGGCCAGCCCGAGTCCGTCGACGGGTTCGGCGGGTGCGCATGAAGTCGAGCAGAAGACGTTGTTGACGCTGGCGTTTTCGCACGACACGGAATAGCGGGGGAGAGGCAAGTGTCAGGTCTTAGGTCTTGGGTGAACCCCGGCGGCTAAAGCCGTCATTGAAGGGTGACTGTTACGGGTCGGCCGAAGCCGAGCACTTTCAAAACCGGACCGAACTTGAGTTTTTTCCGCAAGCTCCTAAGACCTAAGACCTAAGACCTGACACCTGTCCTCCGCTACGCCCCTCCGGATGCTACCCTTGCACTCCGTCGAAACCATGCCGTTGCCATCGTCCACTTTTCGCATCGCGATCGATACCGGCGGTACCTTCACGGACTGCGTTTGGGTGGAGCGCGGACGCGTGCGCATGCTCAAGGTGTTTTCCACTCCGTCGGACCCGTCGCAGGCCATTGCAGATGCCGTCGCGCAGATTACGGCGGTCAAGACGATCGTGCTTCTGCACGGCACGACCGTCGGCACCAACACGCTTCTTCAACGCAAAGGCGCGCGCGTCGCCCTGGTCACGACGGCAGGCTTCGAAGACGCGATCGAGATCGGGCGGCAGGCGCGTCCGAAGCTTTATGACTTCTTCTTCGATCGAGTGGAGCCTCTGGTGCGGAGGGATTTTCGCTTCGGTCTCAATGAGCGCACCGATGCGGAGGGACAAATTCTCCAATCTCCTTCAGAAGAGGAGTTCAAGGAACTAGCCTCCAGAATCGAAGAAAAACAGCCGGAAGCCATCGCGATCTCTTTGCTCTTTTCTTTCGCGAATCCCGCCAATGAACAGGCAATCGCAGGAGCACTCGCGAAACTGGGCATGCCGATTTCTGTGTCGCACGAGATTCTGCCAGAGTTTCGCGAGTACGAGCGCACTAGCACGGTCGTGATGAACGCCTATCTGCAGCCGGTGATGCAGCGCTATCTGGAAAATCTTGCACAGCGGTTGCAGAAGCCGGCGGCGGGATCGAGCAAGAGCAGCATATTTGTTATGCAGTCGAGTGGAGGAATCACGGCGCTGGCCACGGCGGCGCGCGAACCTGTGCGCACGGTGCTGTCGGGGCCCGCGGGCGGCGTGGTCGGTGCGGCGGCGGTTGCAAGACGCAGCGGCCTGGAACGGATCATCTCGTTCGACATGGGCGGGACTTCGACAGACGTGGCCCTCATCGATCAGGAGCCCCAAGCCAGCAGCCAATCGGAAATCGCTGGACTGCCCATCGGGGTGCCGATGCTCGACATTCACACCGTCGGGGCAGGCGGCGGATCATTGGCGCGCTTCGACGCAGCGGGAGCCCTGAGGGTAGGTCCCGAGTCGGCGGGAGCGGACCCCGGGCCAATCTGTTACGGCAAAGGCACGCTGCCTACGGTCACCGATGCCAGCCTGCTGCTCGGCCGGTTGCAGCCTCACCGTTTTCTTGGTGGCAGCTTTCAGCTCGATGTGGACCGGACACGGCAGATGGTCGGCGAGTGGCTCAAGAAGCAGAAATCGAATCTGTCTCTTGAACAATTCGCTGCCGGCGTGGTCCGGGTGGTCAATGCCACCATGGAAAAAGCGATGCGCGTGGTTTCGATTGAGCGTGGACATGACCCGCGCCGCTTCGCCCTGGTGGCGTTCGGAGGAGCCGGCGGATTGCACGCTTGTGAACTGGCCCAGGCACTTGGCATTCCCCGTGTGATTGTGCCGGCGATGCCCGGAGCCCTGTCGGCCTTCGGGATTCTAGTGAGCGATGTTGTGAAGGACTATTCCCGCACCATATTGTTGCGCGCCGCGGCTGCACTGCCCGTCGCTCAATTGCAGCGAGAATTCGGGCAACTCTCTCGCTCCGCGAAACACGACTTTCGATCCGAAGGCTGGACGGGAACGATCCGTGAGCAACGCACCGTCGACGTCCGATACCGCGGGCAGGGATTCGAGCTAAACGTGCCGTTCACACGCAATCTGATCGGCGACTTTCACCGGGCTCACGCCAAGCGCTACGGCTACAGCCATCCGGAACGGGAGATCGAGTTGGTGACGGTGCGCCTGCGCGCGGTAGTGAAATCTTCTCAAACGAAGATCAGTGTTGGCGATCGAGCGAAACAAGGTGGGAAGGCCACCCGCGCCGTAACGGAAAAGCAGCCCATCGTCTTCGATGGCAAGAAGCATCGCACGGTCATCTACGAGCGCGAACAACTTGTGCGGGGCAAGAAATATGCCGGCCCTGCCGTCATCACGGAATACAGCGCCACCACCATCGTTCCTCCCCGTATGCAATTTTGGGTCGACCGCGCCGACAATCTGGTGATTCGAGTTGGCTGAGATCGATCTCGGCGGATTGTTACAAACATGTTAAAGACGCGGTCTCCGGGCATGGCTGCGGCTACAATGTTCCCGTGAAACCTCACATCTCCGTTGTGGAAGACGATCCGGATATTTCACGCCTGGTGCGCCATCATCTCGAAGGCGCCGGATTCGCCGTCAAACTGTATCCCACCGGCAATGCCATCCTGGCCGAGTCCGAGCGACAACGGCCGACGCTGTTCATTCTCGACATCATGGTGCCGGGCAAGGATGGGCTGGAACTTTGCCGCCAGATTCGCCAGACGCAATCGCTGGCCATGATTCCCGTGATCTTCCTCACCGCAAAGAGCAGCGAAGCCGATCGCGTCCTCGGGCTCGAACTGGGGGCCGATGATTACATTCCGAAACCGTTCAGTCCGAGAGAACTGGTGGCCCGTGTCAAAGCTGTGCTGCGCCGGTTTGAGCGCCCGCTGGCGCCAGGTCCGGTGCGCGTGGGCGAAATCGAAATCGACCCGGTGGCTATGACCCTGGTCGTGAATGGCAAGCTGGTCACGACGACCGCAACCGAGTTTCGCTTGCTCGACTATTTTGCCCGCCATTTGGGGCGGGTCTTCACGCGCGACCAACTGCTGGACTCCGTATGGCGCGATACGTCCTATGTGACGCCGCGCTCGGTGGACGTCTATGTTCGCCGCATTCGCGAGAAAATTGAGCCGGACCCGGAGAATCCTCGCTATCTCAAAACAGTGCGTGGAGCGGGCTACCGCTTCGAGGCACCCAAGTGAGGAATCGGATCTTCTTCAAGCTGCTGGCGGCCTTCGCGCTGGTGGTGGTAGTCACGGCCTTCACGCTGGATACTTCGATCCGCCGAGCTTGGGAAGCGTCGCTGCGCGACGAGATCCAGCGCAACCTGACGCAAAAAACTCTTCTGCTGGCGCATCGTGTAGAGATCGATCGACAGCACTCATTGCAGGACATCATTGCGCAGGAAGGTCAGGCCGCCGGCGCGCGCGCCACTGTTATCGATCCGACTGGTAGGGTTCTAGCCGACTCGGAGACCGACCCTTCGTCCATGGAAAACCATGCACAGCAAAAGGAAATGAAGGCCGCGCTCGCAGGGAATGTCGGGGTCGATGAGCGCCGCAGTCGCACAATTGGAATTCCGTTCCTGTACATCGCAGCTCCCGTGTCGGGCGGCGCAGTTCGGCTGGCTTATCCACTCTCTGATGTCGAAGCGTCTTCCCAGCGCGTGCACCGCGCCTTGCTACGCGGGTCGCTGATCGCGTTTGTCATCGTCATGGTCGCCGCGGCGATGATCGCCCAGTACACCGCGAGACGTCTGCAACGCATCGTGAAATTCGCCGAGCGCATCGCCGCCGGTGATCTGACGGCACGCATCGCCGCCCGCTCGGTGGACGAGATCGGGCAGGTCGCGGTCGCGCTCGACAAGACCGCTCGCAAGCTCGAAGAAAGCTTTGTTGCGGTGCAGACCAGCCAGCATCAACTGGAAACTTTGCTCAACTCCATGCGAGATGCCGTCATCGCCGTGGGTCCGGACGGCCGGGTGCAGTGGGCCAATCGTGGGATGGACCGCCTGGTGCCACAGCACGCCCGGCTCAATTCTCCGGTGGTGGAGACGGTGCGCGATCCGCAATTTCTAGCGGCCGTGAGAAATGCGACGGAAGGCCAGAAGTTCGCTTCAGCCCGGGCCGTTTCTATCGTCCCCGGTCGAAGCTTCGACGTGACCGCGGCTCCCCTGCCGGGTGGAGGCGCAGTGGCTGTGCTCCGCGATCTTACCGAGACCGAGCGCATCGAAAAAACTCGCCGCGATTTCATTGCCAACGTCTCGCACGAACTGCGCACGCCCTTGACCTCGATCCAGGGATACACCGAGACCTTGCTCGACAGCGCGACCGACAACGGCCACGTTCGCGAGTTCCTGGAAATTGTGCGCAAGAACGCGGCGCGCATGTCACGCCTGACGGAGGATTTGCTGACCCTGGCCCGCGTGGAATCGGGCGAGCAGCGCTTCGAACTCCAGTCGACCACGCCCACAGAGTTGCTGGACGATGCGGTGGAAAGTTTTCGTGAAATCGCCCGCGCGCAGGGAATCGAACTGACGGTTGAAGAGGTCGCGAGCACGCCCGTAAATGCGGATCGCGAGGCGATCCACCAGGTTTTCTCCAATTTGATCGAGAACGCGACGAAGTATGCCGGCTCAGGTGGCCGTATCGTGCTTGGGGCGCGAACGACGGATCGCGGAGTAGAGTTCTACGTGCGCGACTTCGGGCCCGGCATCGCTTCGGAGCACCTGCCTCGCCTGTTCGAGCGTTTCTACCGGGTGGATAAGGCGCGCTCCCGCGAATCGGGAGGTACCGGACTTGGCCTCGCCATCGCCAAACACATCATGCTGGCTCATGGGGGAGCGATTCGCGCGGAGAGCGAACTGAATCACGGCTCGACGTTCTTGTTCACGCTGCCGATTGCCAAGAGCACGTGAGTCCGCAGAAGTCCGTGTCCTATTGCGCGCCCCACGGATGAGTCGAGGCCCTCTCCAGAGGGGGCAGGTTTTGAGTGCACTTCCCCCCTGCACCGTTTTTGCAGCAGAATTCACACCGTTTTAACCAAACTGTGAGCGGAACCGCCTATGCTTCCGACTTGGCCATCCCTCTATATAATCGCCGCAAGGGCCGCAATGGTGGCAGTTCGGAAGCCGCATCCCCGTCCCGGAGGAGTTCCCGCATGAGTACCGCGACCGTCAAGAGTCTTCCGCCGGAACCGGGTTATGGGCACCTGGTGCGGCTCACGGTACAGGCCTGTCAGGTGGCGAAAGAGGCGGCGGGCGCCGCGGCCGAAGGGATCGCGACTGGTTCGAGCGCGATGCTTAACTCCATCCGCCAGCGTGAAAAAGAACTCGACAAGCTCGATATGGAGATCGACGATGGCGTGACCGAGGCCATCACCCAGGTGAGCGGTCCACAGGCGCGCGAGTTACTGGCCTGCATGAAGTTCATGATCGGTCTCGAGCGTATTGGCGACCTGCTGCTGAGTTTCGCCAACAGCGCGCAGTCCTGCGGGGGACGGCTCGATCCGCAAGATGTTCGCGACCTCACGCAGATGGCTACGGTGCTCGAAAAAATGTTGACCGATGTGGGCGAGTCATTTTCGAGCCGCGACGTCAAGAAAGCTATTGATGTGCTGCGGGCCGACGCCGAGATGGACCGCATGCGCAACCTCGTTTTCCTCCGGCATATCGAGAATCCGGAGAACATCGCGCGGCAGGCTAGCCTGCAAGTCATCTTTATGACGCAGTCGCTCGAACGTGCCGGGGATCACACCAAGAATCTCGCCGAAGAAGTCTGCCACTTCGTCAGCGGGCACACGGTCCGGCATGTGCTGATGGCTTACGACAAGCCGATTGAACAGCTGTTCATCGATTGGCTGCGCAACAAAGATAACGAGGGACGATAAGCGGTTACGTCCTCGGTTCTGAGCACGCTCATCGCGCGAAGTAGTATCCTGACTTGAATGTCAGAGGACTTCATCGCTCTCATCCCGACGAGTCCCGAGTTTGCTCCTGCCCCTGAACTCCTCGAAAAAGCAAAGAGTCTTCTTGCTCGGTTTCTACCCGACGCCGAGGAAATTGTCGCCGCGGTCACGCAGGAAATCCGCTTCGTGGATCAGGGTGGAAATTTCGAGCGAATCTCGTGTCCGAAATGCGCAGCGCAGCTGCACACCGATTGGTGGCAGGAAGTTATGGACCGAGCGTATGCATCGAAGTTCCGACATTTAGAAGTGGTGACCCCTTGCTGCGGTTTTGCGACCACCCTGAACGACCTGGAATATCAACGGCCCGCAGGTTTTGCACGATGTCGGTTGGAAGCCCGCAACCCCAAGCAGAAAGAAGTTTCCGCCGGGCAACTGGAGCGATTGGCGGGGTTGCTCGGCACGCCTCTGCGCCAGATTTGTGTTCACTACTGAGCTGCCAGCACAGGGCGCGTAAAGCGATGGTCGAGGGTCCCGCGTTCTGTTCATGGGAGGACAGGCAGGAATCCAGGTTCACGAACAGCAACCATCGAAATCCAAGCGGGATCGTACCGATCGACACTAGCCCGCGTGACCCACATCACAGCTTTCTGAGACATCCCCGCTCATCGTTATAGACGGATGAGTAGGCCTCCTGTCGGTTCGGGTCCGCAGCTTCGCCGCCTCACAAGCGGGCTGTATCGTGCTGTGGCGATGGGGTTTAGCCGAACCTTCCTGGGAAGCCAAGCTGGCCGTCTACGTCCTTCCTTTGGCGGTGGCTGCCGCGGTCGTAATGTTCATCACGTGGCGATTGCATCGCAAAGACGTGGGCAAGCTCTCGCGTGAGCTGAAAGACGCTCAAGCGCTTGCCCAGGATCGCGAGCAGGAACGCGACCTGGCGCAGGAAGAACTTTTTCGCCGTCTGTACGAGGAGCGCGAGCTTAATAAGGAGAAGATCCAGTTTCAGTCGCAGTTAACCGAATACGAGAAGTACGCGGCTCTGGCCCAGTTGGCCCTGGGCGCGGCACACGAGATTAACAATCCGTTGCTCGGGATCCTGTCGCACCTGGAACTGGAATTGAAAGCGACCGTCGACTCCGAACAGCGCCTGGAGATCGAACAATGCATCGCCGGAGCCCGGCGCATTTCCTCGACACTCCGCGGACTGGTCAACTATGCGCGTCCCGGACCGCTGGTGCTAAGCAAGATCAGCCTGCATCGCTTGACAAGCGACACCATTACCTTCATCGAACATCAGCCCATGCTGCGCGGCAAGCAGTTGGTGAACGAAGTGCCCGCGGATCTTCCTCACATTCGCGCCGACGCCAATCAGCTCTCGCAGGTGTTGATGAACCTGTTGCTCAATGCGGCGGAGGCCACGCTCGAGGGCGGCAAGATCACCATCTCGGCCAGCAAACTGGCGTATGTCGACATGATCGAAGTGCGCGTCACCGACACTGGTTGCGGCATTCCGCCTGACGTGCTGGCTCACGTGTTCGAACCTTTCTTTACCACGAAGCGAGGCAGAGGCACCGGGCTGGGACTGAGCATCTGCCACGCCTACGTGCGCAGCCACAACGGCGAGATCCGGGCGGATAGCGTGGTAAATCACGGCACTACGGTGACGCTCACGCTTCCGATTCGGCAGGAAGAAATGAACAAGAAGCACGAGGAGGATTCGGAGATGGTTGTGTAGCAGGTTGGCAGGCCTTAGGTCTTAGGCTTTGGCTCGAACCTTGAAGTTCGTTGGCTCAAGAGCTGGGAGCTGGAGCCCGACACCTGACACCCGAAATCTAAGACCTAAGACCCGATTTTCTATGTCTTACTCCGTACTAGTCGTCGACGACGAAGAACTTACGCTCCGCACCGTCTCGCGCGGGCTGCGCGCGGAGGGGTTCGAAGTCCTTACTGCGGCTTCGGGCGAGGACGCGCTCACAGTCTTCACCGAAGAGAAGCCCGACCTGACGCTGCTTGACATCGTGCTGCCCGGCATCGACGGTGTGGAAGTCCTGCGTCGCATGAAACAGGCGAACCCGGCGGCCATCATCCTTATGATGAGCGCGTACCACATGGTGGATCGGGCGGTCGAGGCCATGAAGCTGGGCGCCTTCGACTATCTCATCAAACCGTTTCACCTCGCCGACATGATCGCAACGCTACACCGAGCCAGCGAGATGCTCGCGCTGCGCGTTCGCGTCCGCGACGACGTCGAACAAGCCCGCGGACGTTATGACTTCGGCAAGGTCGTGACCAAGAACGAAGCCACGCGCCGCATGCTCGAAGTTGCACGCAAAGCGGCCGAGTCGGAGCACACCACGATTCTGCTGCAGGGCGAAAGCGGCACCGGCAAAAGCGTGTTTGCGAAGGCCATTCACTATGCCAGCCCGCGTTCCGCCATGCCGCTGCTGGAACTGAACTGTGCTGCGCTGCCGGATACTCTTTTGGAAAGCGAACTTTTTGGCTTCGAGCCCGGTGCGTTTACGGACGCGCGTCGGCGGAAGGAAGGACTGCTGGAACGCGCCCATGGCGGCACGCTGTTCCTTGACGAGATCGCTACGATGTCGGCGAGCGTGCAGGCAAAACTCTTGCGCGTGCTCGAAGAAAGCACGTTCACACGGCTGGGGGGCACGCGTCCTATCAAGATCAATGTTCGTCTCATCGCCGCCACCAATGCCGACTTGAAGGAATCCATCGCCCGCGGCCAGTTTCGTGAGGACCTTTACTACCGTCTCAACGTCGTGCCCTTATACATCCCGCCGTTGCGCGAGCGAAAAGAAGATATCGTGCCGCTGGCTCTGGAACTCATGCAACACTTCAACCGGGAGTTGCGCAAAAAGTTCACCGGCTTTACCTTTGCTGCCGCCGAGTTGCTGCAGCATTATCCCTGGCCGGGGAATATTCGTGAATTGAAGAACGTCATTGAGCGCACCATGATCCTGGCGCCTGAAGGCGACATCGACGCCGCCGCGCTTCCTGAGGAAATTCGCGACCACGTCCGCTCGATCCGGCGCGATGACCCGAGGGATGGGGACTCGTCCGGCGATCTCGACGTTTCCCCGACGGGCCGGCAACTCGTCACGCTGCGCGAACTGGAAGACGACTACATCCAGGAAGTGCTGGCCGCCACTGGTAACAACAAAACGCAAGCCTCTCGCATTCTTGGCATCCATCCCACCTCATTGCTGCGCCGCCTGAAAAAAGAGCACGCCGACTAGTCCGCGCTTGATTACGTCGCCTGTGGCGAGACTCGACGCTCTCTTCGGTCTGCCTCTCCCCAGCTACGAACCATGCTCGTTACAATCGCGGGATGAACCCGCTCCCACTGCGTCCGGGTGAAGCGCAAGACGTCGAGGCCATCGTGCGCCTGGTCGATGCCGCGTTCCTGGCTGAGCGCCCGTTTATCAAAGGCGACCGTATCAACGCGGAGGGTGTCGAAGAAATGCTGGCTAGGGGAACGTTTCTGCTGGCCGAGCAAGACGGGGTACTCGTGGCCTGCGTGTTCGTCAACCCGCAAGGGGAGCGGGCGCATCTCGGACTGGTGTCGGTCGACCCGGCTCTGCAGGGCAGGGGACTGGGGTCGCGACTGATGGCCGCGGTCGAAGTCTACTGCCGCACTGCGGGGTATTGCGAGGTGGAGTTGCGGTTCATCAACCACCGAACGGAGCTGGCGCGTTTCTATCAGAGGATGGGTTATGCCGAAACGGGCGTGACTGAAGAACTGCCCGACCAAACGCGAGTCAAAGTCCCGTTTCACTTTGTGCAGATGTGCAAGCGGCTGGCATGAAACAGGCAAAAGCCGACTGGTGCCAACCGCTCTTATCTCCGAGTGTGCCTTCTTCGGGAACTTCTACTGCGCTCGTGCCGTATCAGACTAGGGAGAAATCTGTATGAGATCGATCGCGCTACTTCTTCTTTTTCTCGGCTCGAGGCTGGCCGCCGGACAGAATCCGCTTGACGCACAGGTACAGGAAAAGTTCGCGCCGGGCGGATTCGTTCGTTTGCATTTAAGTCCGGGTGGTTACAAGATCACCGGGGGCGACGCGAACGGCATCGTCATTACTTATACAACCCGAAATCCGGAGGATCTGAAGCGGGTCAAGGTAAAGATTCGCGCTGACGCGTCGACTGCCGACGTCTACATCTCCGAAACACCCCACAACAACTTCCAGGCTACGATTGAAGTTCCTCCGCGTTCCGATCTGCGAGCCCGTATGGTCGCTGGCGAGATTGTCATCGACGGAGTCGAGGGCAGCAAAGATGTGGAAGTCGACTTCGGACGAATCGAAGTGAAGATCCCCAAGCCCCAGGAGTACGGACATCGGGATGCGTCGGTACGTGCGGGCAGCATCGAAGCCTCGGCCTTCGAGGTCTCCAAGGGAGGCTTATTCCGTTCCTTCGAACAAAGCGGTCCGGGAAAATACCGGTTGCACACTCACCTCGCGACGGGAGAGATTAACCTGCGCGGCCCGCAGTGAGTTGGCTGCTTCGAGAAAAGTTTCATGCGGCATAGGCTTATGCCGCAAACGCAAGGTCCCTCGACTGCGCTCGGGATGACAGTTCTGGGAATGGAGCTTTCGTTGGCGAGCCAACTTGACGCGCGCTCCTAACCGCCCTATCCTCCCCTCGAGGACGCACTCATGCTGGGCAACCGCTCCTGGGACGACTGGATCGCGCAGTACTCGACGAGCCATCAGAACCCGGTCAATCGCGTCTGCCACACGATCGGAATTCCGCTGATCTTGCTCTCGCTGGTTGTCCTGCTCGCGACCATATTTGTGCACCGCTTGTGGCCGGTCGCGTTAGGACTATTCCTGGTGGGCTGGATTTTTCAGTTCGTCGGTCATGCCTTCGAAGGCAAGGCGCCGGAGTTTTTCTCGGACTGGCGTTTTTTGCTGGTCGGCACGCGCTGGTGGGCGGCGAAGGTGCGGGGGAGGGTGTAAGGCGTTTGCGCGTGTACGAGTCGTGAATACACCTGGATACTGACCCCGCAAACGCAAGGTCCCTCGACTGCGTTCGGCTTGCGCCTCACTTCGCTCAGGATGACAGGTTCGGGAAGTGCTTAAGCGGCTTGCCTGCTTACACAGCAAGCCGCGGTTAGCAAGTGCTTCTCAGTCCAAGCTTTCACGCTTTCTGCCAGGTTTCATGCCTTCTGCCCGATCTCCACTTTCTGCGCCTTCCGGCGAATGAAGGCGTAGTTCAACGCTGGCAACGAATTGAATTCCGCGGCCTTCTTGTAGTAGTCCTGCGCCTTCGCGCTGTCGCCCTTGGCCTGACACGCCTGTCCCAGGCGATACAGGTTGCGTGGATCCTGCTGGTTGGATTGTTCCAGTTCCGCGATCGCGGCGTCGTATTGTTTCTGCGCCAGCGCGATCCGTCCCGCTAGTTCGTGAGCCTGCTTCAGTTGAGCTGGATTCTTTGACGCCTCTGCACTGGTGCGGAATTCTTCCGTGTGCGTCTTGGCTGCGTTGTAATCTTTCTTCCCGATCGCTAACGCCGCCAGGTTGAAGTGATGCAGGCGCTTCGCGTTGTCCTTAATGTCCTGCGAGAGGTTGGATCCTTCGACCAGCTGCAAAGATCGCTCGAACTGCTGCGCAGCTGCATCGTACTTCTGCGCTTCCTCCAGAATATTTCCCTTGGCTTGCAGGTCTGCCGCCATGGACGCCACGTCGCCCTTCTTTTCTGCGACTGCGTATTCCTTCTCGATCTGCTGCACGGCGTTGTCCAGCTTGCCATTATCGGCCGCTACTACCGCCATGCCGAAGAGCGCAGTCCGCGTTTCGCCGTCGTTGCGCGCTTGATCGGCCATGGTTTGCAGCTCGGCCGCGGCTTCTTGCGCTTTGCCCTGATACATCAGGTCGGCCGAGATTCCGAAGTGTGACGGCACAAAGTGCGGATCGATCGAGAGCGCCTTGCGATACTGGGCGATCGATTCATCGAACCGTCCCATCTTCAGCAGCAGTTCGGCGTAGGAGTCATAGGGATTCGGATCATTGGGAATCAGGTCGACATATTTCTTGAAAGCCTGCTCCGCTTCCCCATAATTGCCCTGCTGACGATAGGCATAGCCAAGGATGTTATAGGCAGGGGAATAGCTCGGGGCGAGTTGGGTCGCCTGCTTGTAGTGGGCAATCGCCTGTTCATATTGCTGCTGGCCGAAATAGTAGTTGCCCACTTGTACGTGAGCGCGCTCGTCATTGGGATAGGCCGCCACCAATTGGTCGAGGTATTGTTTCTGGATCTCAGTCAGGCCGTTGGCGGCTGCTTCGTTGGCCAGGATCAGCAGCTTTTCACCGTCCGATGCTTTCGTCGCCAGGCCCGCTGCCTTGCGCAGGTGCTCGAAGAATTCCTTCGCGGTGGGAGAGTTGTTCGCGCGCGCCAATTCGGCCGACGCAAACTCCGGATCGAGCGCGAGTGCCTTGTCAAAGTGCTGCAGGGAATCTTGCGCCAACAGACGCTCAGAGAGATCGCGCCCCTGCTGGAATTCTTTTCTGGCTTCCTCCGACTTGGTCGTGATGGGAAGCTTGCCTCCATCCGACGATGCCGAAACCGCTTCATTCCCTGCTTTGTTGCAGGCAATCCAAGAAAGAGCGCTCAACGACAGCATGGCTACCAATACCAGTCGAGTCGATTGTTTCGGACACATACGGTATCTCCTTAAAAGATGAGGTGCTGGAAGATCAGGGAATCCGCCCCGCTCCGTCTGGACGCTGGGACGTGTTGTTGCCGACGCCGACGGTTCTGTAGTCGGTGAGGCCCGTTGATGCAGACGTGAGCCGCGCGGTTTGGATAGCAAGGAGGGCAGTCTCTATCGAGAAAACCCAGAGACTGCACATAACAGCCCACAAAGGACTCGGGCGAGATTTTCCTGCAGGATGCAACGATTGAGACGCAGCGATCACTACTTAAAACAACGACGCGCCACCAAGACACCACGGGTGGCGACCTCTTCGTAGCCCTTATTGAGGATTAACTCTGCCCCCTGAAACGCCTTGCCAGGACTCGTACTTCTACGAATCTGTGCGGGCGAGCCAACACTACCGCCAGCTCACTTTTCGGGCGTCGGGCGGACGGCAGATCCCTGCGCGCGCTGCGCACCAGCGCTCGCCTGAAACATTCTGGAGTCACATCATGAAGGGAGTGAAGAAAATGACTGATAAAGATACCGTTGACCACCTTTCGATCCCACCCTGTTGTCCGAAGCTCGCACCCAATACAGTGTGCGACATCCTCGACTACCAGTATCGGCAGCTCTACCACCCGAAAGTCGGAGACCGCATTGTGACGGTCGAGGTCATCATTCACGTGCGCTTCCAGCGATGTCCGGGACCGCTGGCGCTGGGGGACCTGGTTTACAGCACGACGCTTCTTCCCGGCGAAAAGGTTCGCCTGTTCACCACCGATCGCCGCTCGCGTTTCACCTTCGACAGTGAGACCAAGGTCAGCTATCGGAATGAGCAAACGTCGGAAGAACACTACGCTATGTCTGCCTGGGGCGACTTCATGTCCGATCTCACCGTGAAGGATTCTGCCCGATCCACTAACACTTCCAAGGGACACTTCGACACCCACGGGGAGACCAGTAGCGTCCTGGGTACGATCTTTGGCAGCCCATCCATTGACGTGAGCGGAAACTACAACGCCAGTTCGACCAGCGACTTTCTGCACGAGCTGTCTCAACACGCCAGTTCGTCCTACCATCGCGCCGAGATGGGGAGCCGTGCTGCCAGCAGCGTCTCGATCGGCGAGGTCCAGACCCGCACCCACACGCAGGGGGAATCGGAAGATCATTTCGAGTCGTCGTCGCGTGAGTTTTCCAATCCAAACCGGTGTCACGCGGTGACCTTCTTCTTTTACCGGATCAACAAAACGCAGACGGTGAAGTTCACGCTGGAGTCGATTGAGCGGCGGGTTGTGGATCCGGCAGCCGATACGAAGGTTACAAACAACTCGTTCGCTTCACGCGGCGACGTTGCCACCATTCCCAGCGCGGTGCTGGCTACTAACAAAGAGCGGCTGGACATCGAAGCAATCGGGCGGACCAGCGTTGCCAATGAGCAGCAATCGACGTTGGCGGGCAATACCCGGCTGCAAACACTCAACCCTGCCTTGTTGCAAACGGCCGTGTTGAGTTCGTTCGTCCCCCTTGAACCGCTCCCGGATGCAATCCGCAAGGAAGCACTCCAGGCGGTCGACAAGCAACTCGTCGCGGCTGGCCTGATCGATAAGGTTGGTGGCTCGGTGACCACGGACACGCAGAAGGAAGTCTCGTTCGAGATCAAGTCTTCATTACCCACGCCCGGTGTGCTGGTGAAGGGTTGTCTTGATGACTGCGACGTCTGCGAAGATACGCTGGAACAGGAAATCAAACTGGATCTCGAGCGCAAGCGCCTGGAAAACGTACGCCTGCAACGGGAGATCGATCTGATGGATAAGGACCAGCAGCATCGTTGTTGCCCAAAGAGCGAAGAAGAGGCCCACTAGTCCGGAATCCCCACCCCTCCTCCTTTCGCTCCTGAGGAGGACGTGGGTGGGGGCATCCTCGAGCTATCCAAGGACAACTGTCCTTACAGGTTTCACTGTATTTCCTGGTCGCGAAAATTCGAGTAACCTTGGGTCACTTCAAAGCTGATACGGGAGCGTTCGTCCCGCGCCGGTCCAAGCCTTTTACGTCGGGTTCTCTCCTCAAACAGACGCCGACTGTGGCTGGCGCGGGTTCTCCTACAAGCGACACGCGCGATCTGGTACACAAAAACAAAAGTTGATCGGACGAAAGTTGTTTTTGTTCCGAAAGGCGAACAAGCGATAGAAAATTAAATCGACTTTCGCTGCTTTGATATTTTTCCGTGCGGGACACGCGGGTGTCGAACAACCTGCAGTTCGCCGGGAGACCATCCCGGAGATGGCGGTTCAAATCCGACCCTCCCGCCCCAAAATCCCCCCAGTGCGAAGTTCGGAAGTCTATCCTTAAGTTATTCCGTCCGTTGTCAACGTCTACATAGAATTACCCACATCGCTGTTCTCCGAAAATGGATAGTCCGACCGATGCGGAGATTCGCGAGGGGCTCTACTCTGGCAAGCAGGGATGGACAGTGGAACATTGGATGGAGATGACTGCAATGAAAAGACGTGATGACGGAACCAGGGTTCAGACAATTGTAATTGGAGGCGGCCAAGCCGGTCTCTCGGTCGGCTATCACCTGGCAAAGCGCGGTCTTCGTTTCTTGATTCTCGACGCCAATGCACGGATTGGTGACGCGTGGAGGAATCGGTGGGATTCCCTTCGTCTGTTTACGCCCGCTCGCTACGCCGGACTGGTGGGAATGCCGTTCCCCGCGCCGGGCGGCAGTTTTCCAACCAAGGAGCAGGTTGCCGACTATCTGGTGGATTACGCACAGCGCTTTCACCTGCCGGTACGCAATAGCACGAGAGTGGATCGCGTGTGCAGGGAAGGTGGACGGTTTGTGACAACTGCCGGGAACCAGCGCTTCGAATCTGACAACGTCGTAGTGGCGATGGCTAACTACCAAGTGCCGCATATCCCCGAGTTCGCTCGCGATCTTGATCCTGGAATTGTCCAGTTACACTCGCATCAGTACCGGAACCCTGCGCAACTGCAAGAAGGAGGGGTGCTGATCGTCGGAGTGGGTAACTCGGGAGCGGATATCGGAATCGACGTGGCGCGCACGCACCCTGCCTGGATTTCGGGAAAAGAGTCGGGGCACATTCCCTTTCGCATCGAAAGCTTCGTGGCGCGGTATTTCCTGGTACGCCTGGTTCGGTTCGTGGGACATCACGTACTGACCCTGAATACTCCCATTGGCCGAAAGGTCCGGCCCAAACTGCTGCACCAGGCCTCGCCGCTCGTGCGAGTGAAACCCAAGGACCTGATTGATGCAGGGATCGAACGGGTTCCGCGCACGGTCGGTGTGCAGGACGGCATGCCCCTTCTGGCAGACGGCCGCACGCTCGAGGTTCAGAACGTGATCTGGTGCACAGGTTACCGGCACGACTTTCCGTGGATTGATGTGCCGATCTTCGCCGAAAATGGCGACCCAATCCACAACCAAGGGATCGTAACAAGTGTTCCCGGAATGTATTTTGTCGGCCTGCATTTTCAACATGCGATGAGTTCGGCCACACTGATCGGGGTAGGACGGGATGCGGAGCGAATTGTCAAAGCTCTCGCCGCACGTGCCGCAACTGGAGCACGTGCGATGCCACCGCTTCTTCCGGTTGAGGCGCGTTCGGCACAGGAACTGGTGGTCGCGGAAGATGCTCGCATTGCATAAATGACAAGAATGAATTCTGGGGAAAACCTGTTCGTCATCACGGGCGGACCGGGGTCGGGCAAGACGACCCTGCTGCGGGAACTCGAGCAACAGGGATTTGGCTGCGTTCCCGAGATCGCGCGTCAAATTATTCAGGAACAAGTCCGCGACGGGGGCACGGCCCTCCCGTGGGCCGATCGCGCACTCTACACCCGCCTGATGCTCGAAAGGTCGGTCGATTCCTACCGAGAACACGCATCGGACTTGCGCCCGACCTTCTTCGACCGCGGAATACCCGACACTCTGGCGTATGCGCGGCTGATCGGTTTAGAGGATCGACAAGCTATACGCCGCGCCTGTGACGAGTTTCGCTACGCGTCCCCGGTGTTTCTCGCCCCAGCATGGCCGGAGATTTACGAAACCGACAGCGAACGCAAACAGGATTTTGAAGAAGCGCAGCGAACCTGTGTTGTGCTGGCAGAAACCTATCAGGAGTGCGGATACGACGTTCTGGAAATCCCACGAACGGCACCGAAAGAAAGAGCAGAATTCATTGTCAGGAGTCTGGGTGGGCTGACGAACACACGGCTGTAACGTGACATCACAACAGGTTGTGGTCGTAGGCGTAAGCGGTGGCCGCAGTTCGCGAAGACAGATCAAGCTTCATGAAGATGTTGCTCATATGGCGAGCCACGGTTTTCTCACTGATGTGAAGTTTCTCGGCGATCCCGCGGTTGGTCATGCCCGAAGCGACTAATCTCAGCACCTGCAATTCCCGCTCGGTGAGGGGACCTGTGCTCTTGCACGATTCCTTTGGCAAGAGAGCATTTACGCGCGTAAGGTCGATCGTGGCGCCCAAGCGTGCGAACGCCTCTCGGGCGGCCGTGAGTTCGTGGAGCGCGCTTTCCTCGTCCCCCAGCGCTCTTAGTGCAAGAGCGATCAAAATCCGCACCCGTGCAGCCTCATAGGGAGCCTGCAGTTCGCACCATAAAGACCAGGAACGTTTCAGCTCAAGCAGTGCTTCTTCGGCATGGCCCTCGGCAAGCAGGACGGCTCCGACAGCACGTGAGGACAGAGCGCACAAGAAAGGGATGTCCTGCGGGGCGGAAATTTCTGCCAGTTCCTGACTGGCCCGGCGGGCCGCAGGCACGTCATTCGCGGCCAACATAATTTCAACGCAGGCATCCAGGACACGAGCGCGAGGTCCGGGTGCTGACACCTCTTCCGCGACGCGCCGAATCGCGGCGCTCGCTTCGCGCACCTCCCCTTTAGCCAATCGCAGCAGGGCCGGCCCGGGACCCGACCTTCGATTCCACTGGCTCGCCTGGCGATACGCTTCTTCTGCTTCGTTGAACTTTCCACACAAGCGATGCATTTCCGCAACCTGGTAGAACGCTGAGCCTGTACCCGGCTTCGGAGCGGGATGCGAAAGCCATTCACTGGCTCTTTGTGCGCCTTCGAGAGCATCCGGCCAGGCACCGTGCATCTGCAGAAGTTCGGCGCGGCGGACTAAGCAGTGGCCGCGATAGGGAACCAAGTCGGGCTGCGCCGCACACCACCGGTCCAGGGCTGAAGTCCACTCCTGCGCGCGCCGCAAATCAAATATCTCGCCACAGGCCTCCAGCACGCTGCAATAAACACCGCCCGCGGTGAGAGGAGACACCTCGCCGGCAGTCACCGCTACCATCGCCTCATCAAGCAGCGTCACGCCTTTCGCAATTTCTCCCTGACGGATCAGAGCGCGGCCTTGTCCCTGCAGGCCGAGCGTGAGCAGTTCCCGGTCGCCGAAACGCTCTCCAATCGCGACTGCTTGAACGAACATACTGCGCGCGGCCTGCAGGTCACCTGCGTGAAATGCACGGTAGCCCTCCGGGAGCAGCAGGAATCCCTTTTCCACGCAGTCGGGCTGACTGTCGAGCATCCGCCCCGCCCGCGAAAGCCACCCGCCAGCTTTTGCGGATTCGCCAGCGATAAGCAAGGTGAAGCCAAGCCAAAAGGCACAGCGGGCCGCAGGCTGAACTTCTCCCCTGTTCAGGAAGGCCTGATGTGCGCGCGCCATATGGTCTACGCCTTCAGTCTCTCTGCCAATCAAGAGCGCGGCCTGAGCCAATTGCAACAGATCCTCGGCCCCGAGGTCTTCTTCGCGATCGGCCTCTGACAACTGGGAAAACGCGGCGCCCCAGGCCTGGATTCGAAACGATTCGCGGCCTTCTTCGAGAGCTTGCGCCCGCGGACTCGGCGCTCTTAATGACATACGACTAGACATGGAAAACTGGAAGTAGCTTGGTTTGAGTCTAACACCGGCAGCAGTACATCGAAACGAACGCGCACAACAGCGCGCAGAATCCCTCCCACCTTGCCAAGTTGTGGGCCTGACATGCAAGCTGATAGGCATGCCTGAATTGCCCGATATCGCCGCATATCTCAGCGCACTTGAAGCACGCATCGCCGGTGAGCCGTTGCAGCGGGTGCGGCTGGCAAGCGCGTTCCTGTTGCGGACGGCGCAGCCGCCAGTGGCCCGTGTCGAGGGTCACGTGGTACGCGAACTGCGGCGTGTCGGCAAGCGTATTGCCTTGGGTGTCGATGGCGATCTATGGCTGGTGCTACACCTGATGATCGCTGGACGCCTGCACTGGCGGGAAGCCGGAGTAAAGCTTGCGGGTCGTCAGTCTCTGGCGGCTTTTGACTTTCCCAATGGTTCTCTCGTGCTCACGGAAGCCGGCAGCAAGCACCGTGCCTCGTTGCACATTCTCAGTGGCGAAGAGAGCCTGCGATCGCTGGACGCCGGAGGAATTGAAGTCTTCTCGAGCGATCCGGCTTCGTTCCGCAGCGCCCTGACGGCGGAAAACCACACACTCAAGCGGGCGCTGACGGATCCGCGGCTGCTGAGCGGAATCGGCAACGCGTATTCGGATGAGATTTTGCATGCGGCTCAGCTGTCGCCGGTTGCCCTGACCCAGAAACTTACTCCGGACGAGTGGGAGCGGCTGTTCGACGCAACCCAACGCACGCTGAAGCTCTGGACGGACCGGCTGCTGACGGAGGCAAAGAGCAAATTTCCGGAGAAGGTGACTGCATTCCGCAAGGGCATGGCGGTGCACGGCCGCTATGGGGAACCATGCCCACGATGCGGGGAAAAGGTGCTGCGCATCCGCTATGCTGATAAAGAGACGAATTATTGCGCCCGCTGCCAGACGCGTGGCAAGGTTCTCGCGGATCGCAGCTTGTCTCGGCTGCTGGGCTCCGATTGGCCGCGCACCTTGGACGAGTTGGAAGCGCTCAAACGGCGCTGACAACGCACGCGCTGCGTGTCCTTGGGTTTGGCGAAGACCCACTCCCGGGTCGATAAGACTCACTCTTGAGTCTGTTTTCGGCCCAATTTGCGCATTTCTCTTGAGTAAACCCGTCCAAGACACCACTTACCGATTGGCATTCGGCTTGCCCGAGATTCACTTACCGAGGTTCGCCTGTAAGGAGGATTTCCAGAATGGCCAGGTCGCGACCAACGTGCGACAAACACCCCAATCTGCAGATGATGCCCTGTAGTTTGCAGACCATGGAGGGGAAGACCTTTGGGTTTGTTTGCGCGGTTCCCGGCTGCGGCCGGTATTACGGCCCGAAAGGATATTTCGACGCTCCGGTGGAAGGCGCGGAATCAGAGATCAAGCTCAACCGTCGGGCGGCTGCGCGCGAAGCGATCCTGCGTGCTATTCGAGGCCGTCCGCAGTAGTAGAACCCCTGCTCTTTTCGATTCTCGGTTGTTACCCATCACCACTTGTTACCCACCACCACCCAAGCGAATCGGCTAGGCCATCACGTCGATCAGGTTTTTGCTGATTTCGCTCTCCGTCCTGAGGATCTGCAGGTTCACCGAGGCTAGTTGCTTCGCCGACAGCAAGGCCACCATTTCAGCGCTAAGATCGATCGTGTCGAGGGCAGCCCTATCGGAAGGTGCGGCGCCAAAAGTGGCGATGCGGGTAGCGGCCGCCTCCAATTGGGTTTCCGCCTGTTGCACTCTCTGAAGAGCTATATAGGAGAGATCCATGACTCTCCTATCGGCTGAACTCTTCTAGAACTGTAGTCGCGATGGCTCCAATCTCCGTGACCGTCGTAACGTCTGGTGAACGAAACGTCCGCTACTGGAGAGCCTGTACCCGTCCGCCGATAAATCTGTTGTTGCCGACTCGAATCGGCGGTAGTCCGCGTGTGTGCTTGGCATTCGTATTCAACCGCGGGGCTGACGGAGTGTGCAACGACGGTCGCCGTGACCGACTTCGTCCCAGAGGAACCATTCGAAGTGAGTGCGAACTTCGAGACAGAGATCGATAAAGAAAGCACCCGAATTCTCTTCGTGGATGACGAACCCCTGGTGCTCGAGGGATTGCGTCGTTCTGTTTATAGGGAGTTCGTGGCTGACCTGGCCGTGGGTCCGGAAGAAGGGTTGGCCAAACTGAGAAGCTCCGGGCCTTATGCGGTGGTGGTTTCCGACATGCGCATGCCCGCCATGGATGGAGCGGAATTTCTGGCGACCGTGCATGCCATTTCTCCCGATTCGATCCGCGTGATGTTAACCGGTTGCGGCGATCTCGAGTCCGCCAAGCGTGCCGTAAACGAAGGGTCGCATTTTCCGGTTTCTTACCAAGCCCGTTACCTCCGAGCAAATCGTCGCAGCACTTCGTGCCGCAGTCGACGAGTACCGCGAAGGACGCAGCCAGAAGGAACAGTTGGAAGGGGCTGTGGAGGCGCTCGAACAACTGGATGTGGGGACGCTCGCCGCGCTGGCCCGCGCCATCGACGCGAAGTCGGCCTGGACCGCGGGCCACTCCGGACGAGTGACGGCATTGGCTCTGAAGATCGCCCATGCCATGGCCCTGCCGGCCAGAGATTTGCAGATCGTGCACCGCGGAGCGTTGTTGCACGACATCGGCAAAATTGGTACACACACGGCCATTCTCGATAAGCCGGGCAAGCTCGACCCCGAGGAAATGCGACTTATGCGCGACCATGTCACGGTTGGAGTTCGTATCCTCGAACCCATCCCCCTGTTTCCACGAAGTGGGGGCGATTGTGGCTCAGCATCATGAATGGTTCGATGGTTCAGGCTACCCGGCTGGTCTGGCTGGAGAGAACATCAATCTGCACGCGCGGCTTGTTGCGCTGGCAGACACTTATGATGCCATCATTTCTGATCGGCCTTACCGAAGACGGCTTCCCAAGCCGAAGGCCATCGAGATTGTGCGACGACAGTCGGGAACGCAATTCGACCCGAGAGTCGTCAAGGTATTCCTGACGTTGACCGAGATTGGTCAGCCTGTGTGACTCGCGCGGAAGCCGAGGAAATCTCGGGCATCAGGATCAGTGCCACGAAGTACTGTCCCTGCCGTCCCGTGACTGGTCCCGTTCCCACAATCGCCTCTCTAATTCAAGCTTCCGCACATCCTTAGTTTGGCGCGAGACCCCAGCAATATTCGGAGGGCTGTGGCTGGGTGCTGGACCGCCATGCATGCTCAATTGTCCCAGTCGGCACAAATTAATCGCATTTCCCAGGATTCGCATCGCTTCCTGCGGGGCGTGGAAGCCCATCGAGTTTTCCGACATGACGAAGTCGATCATGAACTGTCCCCGCCGCTGGTAGTCCCGTGCGGACGCGAGCTGCACATCGGTTGCTCCCTTCTGTTTGGAGTCCTTGATGTCGGCAATCAGATCAATCAATGCATCCAGAGCGGTATTCCGCAAATTGAAGAACCGGTCCTGGATATCTTCCACGCGCGCCTTCAACTCTTCTTCGGGAAAATGGTGGCAAGTCTGGCACGAGCGGTTGATCTTCAACAGAGGACTATTGATCTGGTGGTCGCTGATCTTCAATCCACCTTGCCGCATGTAGGGCATGTGGCAATCCGCACAAGCCACGCCCGAGCGCGAGTGTACGCCCTGGTTCCACATCTCAAATTCCGGATGGCGCGCCTTGATCAGAGAGGCACCGCTATCGAGATGTGTCCATTCATTGATTTTCTGCTCACCCTCGAGAGCGATGATGTCTTCCACCTTGATGCCCTTGGCCCACGGGAAGGTCAGACGCTTGTTCGGGGGCTGGAAATAGTAAGTCACGTGGCACTGCCCACAGACGTAAGAGCGCATCTCCTGACGGGTGGCCATGCTGTTTACGTCGTAGTTCGGGACTCCCTGCGACGCCTTGAGCATTCGAATGCCTTCGATGAAAGCCGGACGCGTGACGCGAAGTGACATCGTCTTCGGATCGTGACAGTCCACACATGCTACAGCGTGCTTTACTGTCTGCCGGATCTGCGGGTAGGTCATGTGTGTGTCGCTGATTACGTCGAATCCCTTCATGATGTCGCCGTTTCCAAGCTTCAGATACGTCGGCACCATTGACGCGTGGCAATTGATGCACATCGCCGGTGGAGCGAACTTCTGCCGCTCGGTAAACGTCTGGTCGTCGAGCATGTAAGCGTGCCCGCGCCGCTCGCGGTAATCCGCAGAGAAGGAATATCCCGCCCACATGGTCTTCAGACGGGGATCTTCTTCGAGCTTTGAGCGCGCCACCACAGACCGTGGGTCGGCCTGCGTGGGCGAATGGGGCATCGCCTCGCTTCCGCCGTACTTGGTGCGCTGCATGTCGGCGGTGCGCAGATACAAGTCGTACTGCATGGGAAAGTTTTTTCCCCAAACTGCCGGGTCATCGACCATGTCATCGAGTTCGACAACCCGGTAGAAAGGATTCTTCGCTTCCTGCTTACGTTCGAAAATGTTGATTAGCAGCGCTGCTACGGCAACGGTTGCAATCGCGGCTAATGCCGCTACCGCGATAACCATCCGACGCGACGGCGCTCTCCCGACATCCGACGTTCCATTACTCATGATTGCTCCCTACCAGGACGGGCCCGGCCAGCGAAGCGGCTGACTCGGAGTGTCCCACTGAACTGTGGCAGCGCGTGCACTCCAACCCCTGCGCTCTTCCGTGGACCACATTGGCGTCAATCGCCGTCGTGATGCTCTCGTGGCAGCGACGGCAGGCATTCTCGACGACCTTGTGATCGAACTTCGTGATCTCGATGGTGTCGGGGTACCAGCCGGTCGTGAAGTAAAACGAATGCCAGAATCCGTTGTTGGCCTTAACCGCGTACTTTCCGAAGATGTTGTGAGGCGTATGACAGTCGTTGCAGGTGGCCGCGATGCGATGACTCGACTTTAACCACGCCGCATACTGCGCTTGCATCACATGGCAATTGGCGCAGGCCGCCGGATTATTGGTGAGGTAGGAGTATCCCTTGGCATAAAGGAAGGTGTAAGCGCCCAGGCCAACGAACAAGCCGGCCAGCACCCCCAACAGCACGTTGACTGCGATCCGCGAATTCAAGACGATCTCATGTGACTTGCAACCATTCTGAGCACCGGAAGACCTTTGTTTGTCAAAAGCCGATCGTACAAAGCGTTTAACCGCAAAGTGCGCCAAGCATGCGCGAATTCCCTAACTCCCGGGGCAAGAGCTTTACCGCTAGGATCGCTAAACCCCGCCTAGTCTAATTGACTTCCCCCCGACCCAACCATAAGATGGCAGCCCAACGGTTCTTTCCGGAATGATCGGCCAAACCATTTCCCACTACCGCGTGCTGGAAAAGCTGGGCGGTGGTGGCATGGGCGTGGTTTACAAGGCGGAAGATACTCGCCTCCATCGCTTCGTCGCCCTCAAGTTCCTGCCCGACGAGGTCGCCCGTAATCCCCAGGCCCTGAGCCGGTTTCAACGCGAAGCCCAGGCGGCTTCCGCTCTCAACCACCCGAACATCTGCACCATTTACGACATCGGCGAGCAGGAGCAGCGCGCCTTCATCGTCATGGAGTTCCTGGAGGGCTCGACGCTGAAGCACATGATCTCCAACCGTCCGATGGAACTGGAGACGGTGTTCACGCTCGGCATCGAGATTGCCGACGCACTCGATGCCGCCCACGCCAAGGGCATCGTGCATCGCGACATCAAGCCCGCGAATATTTTCGTCACCAGCCGCGGACACGCCAAGATTCTCGACTTCGGCCTGGCCAAGCTCTCGCCCGCTGAGCAGCAGTTTCTCGGAACCCGCCGCCCTTACCGCGCAAGAAACCGCGATGAGCGAGCAGCACCTGACCAGTCCGGGCTCCACCTTGGGCACGGTGGCGTACATGTCTCCCGAGCAGGCGCGCGGTAAGGAACTCGACGGCCGCACCGACCTGTTTTCTTTCGGCGCCGTGCTGTACGAGATGGCCACCGGCACGTTGCCCTTCCGCGGCGATACTTCGGCGCTGATCTTTCAGGCGATTCTCGATCGCGCCCCCACTCCGCCGGTCCGCTTGAATCCCGATTTGCCGCCCAAATTCGAAGACATTATTAATAAGGCGTTGGAGAAGGATCGCAACCTCCGCTACCAGCATGCTGCCGACATTCGCGCCGACCTGCAGCGGCTGAAGCGTGACACGGATACCGGACGCGCCATCGCCGCCAGTTCCGCCTCTGTTCCGATCGCGCAGGAATCCGCGTGCGCACTTTACGCCGCAGCCCGCAACGGCACCTGCGCCCTCCGGATCCTCGATCCAGGCTCAAGCGTCATCCTCGTCGGCAGTAAGCGCTGCGCCGATGGCGACTCCAGAGGCTCAGAAGAAATCGCGCAACGGCATGTACGTGGTGGCAGGCGTCATCCTGCTTGGCTTGCTTCTGGCGGGAGGTCTCTACCTCCGCTCACGCCCGTCGGCTCAGCTCTCGGAGAAGGACACGATCTTACTCACCGACTTCGTTAACACCACTGGCGACTCGGTTTTCGACGGCACGTTGAAGCAGGCACTGGCCACGCAACTGGAGCAATCGCCTTACCTCAACCTCCTTCCGGAATCCCGCATTCGCGAAGCTCTGCGCTTCATGGGACGGTCGGATGACCAGCGCATCACCAGCGACGTCGCGCGCGAAATCTGCCTCCGCGAAAACGTGAAGGCCATGCTCACCGGTTCGATCGCTCCCTTGGGTAGCCACTACGTCATCAGCCTGGCCGCGGTCAATTCCCAGACCGGCGATTCGTTAGCCAGCGAGCAGGTCGAGTCCGAAGGCAAGGAGCAGGTCCTGAAATCGCTCGACCACGCCGCTTCCAGCCTGCGCAACAAACTCGGCGAATCGATCGGCTCGGTACAGAAATTCGCCACGCCGCTGGAGCAGGCAACGACGTCCTCGCTCGAAGCCCTGCAGGCATTCAGCCAGGGCCAGGCCCAGCACATTCGCCTCAACGACGACAAAGCGATTCCTTTTCTGCAGCGCGCCGTCGAGCTCGATCCCAACTTTGCCATGGCCCACGCCACTCTGGGCGTCGCCTACGGAAACACGGCGCGAACCAAGCTGTCGGAAGCATCCCTGAAGAAGGCCTTCGATCTGAAAGACAGGGCCAGCGAACGCGAGCGGTTTTATATCTCAGCGCACTGGTACGACGAGGGAACGGGCGAAGTCGAGAAGGCTGCCCAGATCTACGAACAATGGAAACAGGTTTACCCGCGCGAGACCCTACCCTGGGACAATCTGTCACTGATGTACTGGCAAACCGGTGAACATGAAAAATCCCTGGCCAATGCCAGCGAAGCCTTGCGCCTGGATCCCAAGGACCGCTTCGCCTACCAGAATCTCAGCGCCGCTTACGAAGCGCTCAATCGCTTCGACGAGGCCCAGGCCATTGTCGACCAGGCCATAGCGGCTAAGATGGACACGCGCTCCAGCCGTTTCTCACGCTATACCCTTGCATTTCGTCGCGGCGATACTGCGGCCATGCAGCGTGCCATGGACGAGTCGGTGGGCTCGCTCGACGAGATCTTCATGGTGTGGTTCAAGATCCGGGGAGACCTTGCGCTGGGCAAGATCCGATTGGCTGGCCAGGACTTGAATCACCTGATTCAGCTATCACAGCAGCACGGCGTCAACGAAGTAGCCGTGATCATTCCGGCCAACGTAGCTTCGTTGAAGTCGCAACTGGGCTATCCCGTTGAGCGACAGGCGGTCGTCGAGAGCTTGAGGCTCGTGAGCGATCGTGACTCAAAGGCCTCTGTGGCACGGGCGCTGGCTTGGGCGGGAGATACGGCGCAGGCTCAGAAGCTCGCCGATGATCTCGCGCACGATGCTCCCAGCGACACGTTCCTGAATAAAGAAGCGTTGCCGACGATCCGGGCTATCGTCGAACTTCAGCGCGATGAGCCTGCCAAGGCTGTGATTGCCCTTGAACCCGCGATTCCCTATGAACTCGGCGCGGGTCCCGGAGGCGCCAACTACTGGCCCATGCATGTCCGGGGTGCAGCCTATCTGAAAGCGCACGACGGCACCAAGGCACTAGCGGAATACCAGAAGATCCTCGATCACCCGGGGATCGATGAGGTAAATCCGCTCCTGACGCTGGCGCGTTTGGGAGCGGCCCGCGCGTATGCCCTCCAGGGTGACTCCGCCAAAGCGCGTACGGCTTACCAGGATTTCTTCGCCCGCTGGAAAGACGCCGATCCGGACATCCCTGTCCTCAAACAAGCGCAAGCGGAGTACGCCAAGCTGCAGTAGGCCGAGACTTCACGGCCTGTGAGTCCCTGCTATCTTTTGATCCTTGTCATTCCGACGCCGACCGCAGCGGAGGCAAGAGGAATTACGAAAACTAGTCTCAAGCAACGCATTTTCTTCCTCCCGGTTCAATCGTGGACTGACATGGTCAATCACTCGTCGCCACTGCGCATTGCGTAGCCGATCTCGCGATAGATCTCCAGATTGTGGCGGATCGTATTCGTAAACTTTGCTCCGCGAGCGTCCTGATATGAGATGCGGGTCGTAATCTCGACCGGTTGCCTGCTGCGAAAAAACGAAGCGCTGCTATCGAGGAACGTGCCGATCTCCTTGCCGCCGGGAAGAAACTCAAGGGCACGAAACAGAGGCAAAGCGGAGACTTCCACCGTGCCTTCCACGCCCATCAATTGGTGACTGAACTCTACTCGCACTCTAAAAGCGGGCCGGGAGCCGATGTTTTTGATTGAAATCGACAGCAAGCCCCGATCAAACACAAAATCCACGATCACGTAGGGATCTGGATCGGGGACCGTCTTTGTTTTCTTGGGGGTTTTCGAGGGCATGATGCGATACCAACCCAGCCTCAGACCTGGCCGTCAATCGCCATGCCCTCGTGGCAAATCTCCAGGGTTTCAATGGCGACCTCGTTGCCTTTGGCATTCAACACCGGTCCCGTCCACTTTCGGGGCCACGCGCGGATGAAGTTCCACCGCATCACCTCAGAGCGATTCTCATCAAGCAAGATGATAGTGACCTGGGTGCGCTGCACATTGCCTTGCCGGGCATTCACCAACCAGTTCCAGAAGGTCAAGTCGCCGATAATGCCACGCTTCAGCGTGAGGTTGCTAAATTTGGTCAATCCCGGCAGCTTGCGCACGGTGGTGTTTTCGCTGCCGTTGCGGTATTCGATCACGCTCATTTCCGTTTCCAGGCCGGATACCTCGCTGAACGATCCTCTCACGCTGGTTCCGTCGTCACTGATGCCAGTGACTATTACTTCGAAGTTGTAGACGGGATAGGGATCGTTGCGAAAGACTGGCGGCATGAGGGAGCCTCCTTTGCGACGGCAACCGCTGCCATCGTCCGCAAGTATAGAACGAGCGGGCTGATTTGAACCCTGGCGTGTAATCCGATGAACTGGTGGCTGGTGAGCACCCTAAAGTAGGAACAGACGCTCTGGAGAAACCTCGCAACTCGGTACTCTCTTTAACCTTGTCATTTCAACACCGAGCGCAGAGCAAGCAGGAGGAATGTGCTTTTCTTCCGACTTCACTCCAGCGTGTTCGGTTTAAACCCAGGCGGTCCCTGCGCAGGAACCAATGTGACCTTCACCGAACCGCTTCTGCATGGCTCTCACGTCTCCGCCACTGTCAGCACGATATCGGGGGAAGCCGGCATTGTGGCCGGTGCAGTGTATAGACCCAGTTCTGAGACGGACCCGCAATCGGCGATATTGCACAGCTCTCCTGCTATCGCCCAATGGCCAATCTCTACAGCAGTGTCGGCATCCCTAACCATAAACTTCTGATTCTTAGTCAGAGTTATTTTCACGGGCTCGGGCGGCCAGATCGAGAGAGCGTTGCCCCCATCGAAACTCATGATGGATGTCAAGTAATCCTCAGCTGTACACTCGCGTCCTGGATAGGGCACTTTCTTTGGACCGAGCTCCGTGCCGTCCGTGCTGAGATTGTAGTAAAAGCTGAAGCGCAGGCCGAGATACTTGCCGGGAAACTTCCTTGGAAGGGTTGGGAACGGGTTGGACCGCGTAATACTGCCATATGCCGGGCGGTCGAGCGCCACATCGGAAGACGAATTCACTACCTTCAGTCCGGCAACGTTGCCATCTTTTAGAATAAAAAACTCCAGCACTACCTTGCCCTTCTTGAAGCTGGCCGACTCGGGAATGAGTGCGTACCAGTTCTGCTTGACGCGTGGCAGCACTTCCTTTTTGAGATAGGGACCGAAATCGACTCCCATTGTGTCTGTTAACACTTCGAGGGGAGCTTGTCCTTGAGAGACGGGACTTGATGCTTTGGGGTCGTTTTTTGCAGAAGCTGCCAGGACGAGTGGTTTCTCCGCGTCGTTTTTCTGCTCTTCCTCCAGTTCCTTCATCTTCTTCTGCCAAGCCTGGAATTGTCGCGCACCCGCAAGTGCTGCCGATGCCGCTCCCTGTTCCGGCGGAGTTCGCGCCAGGGACACCGCCAGGGTGGCCGCCCGGATAGCATCGTCGGCACGACCCATCCGCTCGACCTCCACAGATTCGATCCGGTATTGCACGGTCCCCGGCTCGCGCTCGACGGCTGTCAACACGTTCTGGTAGGCCTCATCCAGCTTCTGGTGTGGCCCTGGTCGCGACAGGACCTCGGCCAGAGCGGCATATGGAGGCACAAATTCAGCGTTGTTCCTGAGAGCTGTACGTAAACTCGCCTCCACCTTTGCCACACTGTCACTATCCAGCGAGCCGCCTCGCAGCCAGCTCCACGAGTAGTAGTAATTCGCAAGATAGCTCGATGGATTTAGCGCCAAGGCTTGCCGTGACCAACTCTCCGCGTCGCGAGCCTTGCCTTGTCGATAACATAGAAAAGCCATGCTCTCGTAAGTGGCGACCAGTTTCGGATCGAGTTTCAGCGATTCATCCAGCATCGCCTGGGCCTCGGTGTAGCGTCCTTCGTGCGCCATGAAATCGGCGCGCACGGCGAACGACTCTGCATTTGTGAGAGGCCGAATCTGAACGTTCTCATCTGCTATCTTGGGTCTGCCCACACGCGCTACCATAAATGAGAACTTGCGGACGTACTCGCTGAGCTGTTTCTCGATTGTGCCAGGATCGCCGATCGTCCGCTGCGCCGCCTCCATTTGTGGAACGTTCTTCTGGAGGAGCGCGCCAAAGTCATTTACGTGATATGTCTTTTCGCGCCAATCCCGCGTCACCAAGTAGTGAATCAGCGCCCAGGACTCTGCGTAGAAGATGGAGGTCTTGTCCTGTTCGTTGTAATAGGGAGACGATGCGTCCACTTCGAACAAGGTGCCAAGTGGCAGGAGTGTTTTCTGACGCAAAATCAAGACATTCGACGGGCTAGGCGCGCCCAACTCCACCGAATTACCCTGGACGCGCATGTTGCCGTAAAACTCTGCCATGCCTTCCACCATCCACCGCGGCATATTCAGGGTACTGCGTCGCATGAGGTAGTGGACGTACTCGTGATAGATGGGTTCGTACGGTTCATAAGCCGACTCGTTCAGGCTGACGTCGAGCCGAAGCCCGATGTAGCTCTTTTCTGGACTACTCAGGTAAACCCCCGCCCGATGCGCCGCTCCTTTCTTGGTCCAGGACTCAGGTAGAAGAGGGTTCAGGGTGGCTTCGTCGGCGGCAGCAATAATGATGACAGTCTGGTCATCTGGGGGAACGTGTCCAAGATTTTCCTGGAACACGGTGCGGACCATTTCGAATTGTTGTGCTACCCGGCGTGCGTCGCGTTCGTTGGCATTGCTGACCACAACAAAGTGCGTAGTCCGGACTTCAACCCAGCTCTGCGGATTAGGTGCGAAGGAAGCGCTCGAAGGAAGCCAAGAGGCCACCGCTGAGGGTTACAAGTCCGAGGCCCCACAACACCATTGTTTTCACTAGCAAAGACCTCGCTGTAGTCGGGGCGGGAAAGTCTACCACTAAGAAACTCCGTGGAGAAGACTCGGACATAGAGGAGGGGTCAAGGATCCCCTGTCAATCGTTCCAGATCACGTAAGTGAGAAATCGGTGTATAGTACGTCCCGTTCTAAAGCCAAAGCAGAACTCTTGATGGATATCAATCAGATCGAAGATCTCGTTGGAGGTGAAACTTGTCTCTCAGCAAAAAAGCTATAGCAGAGTTCTTAGGAACCTTCTGGCTTGTATTTGGAGGTTGCGGCAGCGCCGTACTGGCCGCTGCCTTTCCAGCGTTGGGAATCGGCTTTGTCGGAGTGGCGCTGGCGTTTGGATTGACGGTTCTCACCATGGCCTACGCCATTGGCCATATCTCCGGTTGCCATCTGAATCCCGCAATTTCGGTCGGGCTGGTGGTTGGCAAGCGATTCTCCGCGTCGGATCTCCCTGCATATGTGGTGGCTCAAGTTGCAGGAGCCATCGCCGCTGCTGGAGTCCTATACGTGATCGCCAGTGGGAAGGCGGGCTTTGATCTTGGCGGTGGTTTCGCCTCCAATGGTTATGGCGCGCATTCTCCCGGCGGCTATTCGCTGTGGGCGTGCCTGGTGGCAGAGGTCGTGCTAACGCTATTTTTCCTGCTGGTGATCATGGGGGCCACCGATCGAAGGGCTCCTGCTGGTTTCGCGCCCATCGCCATCGGCCTCTGCCTCACGCTGATCCACTTGATTGGGATTCCGGTCACCAATCTTTCGGTGAATCCCGCACGCAGCACTGGGCCGGCTATATTCGTCGGAGGTTGGGCACTCGGTCAGCTCTGGCTTTTCTGGGTCGCTCCCATTATCGGCGGAGCTTTGGGTGGCGGCATCTATCGCGCCATGTTCGGTGAGCCATAAACTCCCGTTGACCCTTGCCGGGTGCTACATTTTTGGAAGAGACGAGATTCACTTCCGATGGTAGCACCTGAGCGTAAATGAACTCGGCCTGTCGGGCTTCGTGAAACCGCACAAAGATCTAAGCGGCCAGCCCCGCTATACCCATCCAACCCCACCGTGCAGCGATGCCAGGTTAGAGCTTAGCGCCAACAAACGGCGCGAAACCTGGGCACCAGGCAATTGGTGCGGAGAACGTACCGCGACCACGTCAAAGACAGCAGATTTCAATTGACGCGATAGTGCCGACATATCGCCACTCATCTTCAAACATTTGGCTCAACGTGACGCGCATCACATCTTCTTTCTTGCGAGCAATCGTAGTTTGTTGCTACCCGATGTTGTTGACTGCGATTTTCCAACGCACGTCCAGTCTTGACCTCCGGGCAGGGCCGCCGCCAATTATAGAGGTTAGGGAGTTCGTGTATGGCAGACGGAAAGGATGCTTTGCCTGAGCAACTGTGCTTCACTTTTGAGTCGTTGATTGACATCACGAGACGTCTCTGTGAGCGATACGGTGTCGGCTCCGCAGCCCAGCATCCTCCCCTCCATGAAGACCAGAGTCGAATCGCGTCGTAAGACGAGAGGGGGGAAGACCGGAGTCGCACAGTGCGCTTAACCCCATTGCGAGGGGGAAGAGATGCTTCGGCACTCACGACTAAGAACATTTGCTGCTTAACGTGTGGAGCGGGGGATATCGATGGATATTCAATCCTACGCAATCAGGCAAGGCAAAAGCGGAGATGCAGTATTGGAGTGTCGTCGCTGCGACTACCGCGTTCGAACCAAGGACTTCAACCCGAGGAATGGCAACGTGCGGACACAAGCCGCAAGCGCAATGATTGCGCACCAAACCTCGGAACACAGACGGCCCCCTCTTGATCGCGTGCCCCGCTTCCCAGGCACCGAGCGGATGTGGTCAAGATAAAGAGGAACGATTGCGATATCTAAGGCAGATCGCATTCAAACACATACTTTGAGACTGGCCTGGAATCTTCCGCGGTGATGTGACGCACATCACATCGCGGTGAATATCACCTGCTGAAGACCTTTCGTGATCGTGACACAAATCCTCCGCTTTGAAATCATGTCTGAGATGAAGCTGCTTACAAGGCTGCGTCTATTCTTGCATGTGTTGGCGCACGGCTGCCGGATCGTGGATTTCGTAAATCTCCACTGTGAAGGATGTCAGCACGAGCCAATCTGTAACCTCGGACGCTACGACCCAAAGTGACGGCCGTGGTTCGTGCGGGACTCGTACCAGTGAGCGAGCTCGCGACGACGGTTGATTCCCAATCCTGTGGTAGATATTGCTTAAATAGTTTCTGAGGACGTGTTCGCCGATCCCCATTTGCTCAGCAATCTCCCGGTTCTTCCTATCTTGTGCTGAGAATCGCCGATCAAAACAAGATTCAATCAGACTCAGAGGCGCGGAGAAGTAGGACTCTATTGGAAAAGCCGACCTTTTAAGCTGATTTTCAGATTCGTCCTGTATATCCGGTCACATCCGATCTGGCGACTACGCTGCTCTACTGGCCATGAGCAAGAAGAAGGACGTGTCGAAGAGAGCGACCCGCGAGGAGACGCTCAAGGTTCCTTGTCCGATCTGTGGCGCGAAAGTAGGAGAGCAATGCGAACAGAGCACCGCCGAACCGCGCAGAGACCCGCATCTTGCACGACGACGCCTCGCAAGTGGATTAGCTGGAAAAGATACGTGAGCTATTGAGGCACGCTTATGCCGCGACTTCTTCGTGCTCTTCCTCCCGTACCTCGGCGTGGTTGTCCTGTTGCCCCGTGTTCACCAGCGCTACACCCGCCAGGATAACTACCATCGCGATCACCGTGAAAATCCCGATGGGCTCGGAGGCCAGGGCCCATCCCACCAGCACTGCCACCACGGGATTCACGTACGCGTACGTCGCCACCCGCGACGCGGGAGCGACCATGTGCAGCCAACTGTAAGCCGTGAAAGCGATGATCGATCCGAAGACGATGAGGTAGGCCAGCGCCAGCCAGGAGCGCGCGGTCACCGCGAATAGGCGGAAGCGTCCCACTTCGCCAGTCAACGAGGCCGCGATCACCAGCGAAGCACCGCCCGCGAGCATCTGCATCGCCGACGACAGCACCGGGGAATCGGGCATCTTGACGCTGCGCATGTAGATCGTGCCGGCCGCCCAGATAAAGGTGCCGAACAAAACAGCAGCGGCGCCCAGCAGGTTGAGTTCTCCGGTGTGATGCACCACGTCGGGACCGAACAAGATCGCAACGCCGACGAATCCGAGCACCAGGCCGGCGAGAGCGCGGCCGCTGAGGTGCCGCTCCGTTCCCCAGAAACGCGCCAGCACGGCAATCCAGATCGGCAGTGTGGCCACCAGCAGGGCAGCGATTCCAGAAGGCACTCGCTGCTCGGCCCAGGCCAGACTGCCGTGCCCACCGAGAAACAGCAGCGCGCCGATTACCGCCGGATACACCCACTCGCTCAACCGGGGAGCGGGCGTTCCACGCCACCGCACCCACGCATACAATGAAGCTCCGGCCAGCAGGTGCCGCATGCCCATCATCAGCAAAGGTGGGATGGTGTCGATGGCGTAGCGAATTCCGAGATACGTCGAACCCCAGACCAGATATATGGCCGCGAAGGCCGCTACCAGGCGAAGGCGCGACGGCCTCATCGGGTGCGGGTGCCCCAGGCTCGCGCCCGTTTTTTGCGCCCTAACCCAGGTGATGCCTTTCGGCCTGCCGCCGATGTCGGTGATTTCCCCACTCCGAAGCAGAGTGCGAATGGTTGAAGCATTTCGCTCGCGCATGGTAGTCTAACCATTAAACCTGTTTTAACAGGTTAGACGAAGGATACACTCCGGCATCTAACCAGTCAAGCCGGTTTTAAGGGTTAGACAGAACACCTTAGGTCTGTTTCTCGATGTCGCAACGCCGATCCAACTTTCGCTTTGATCTCAGCGGCGGAAATCTCGCACTCGATTTCGCCAATACAGTCAGTTACCGTCCCACCGAGAATCGGAAAGAACGGCTCGGTGAATATCGGGACCTGGTGGCATTTGGTCAGCAGACGGGCACGCTGCCCGCGCGAGCCCGTGGCCTTCTTTGTTCGAAAGCTGGCGAAGCGCCTGAGCACAACCAGAATGCATTGCAAAATGCGCTCCGGCTGCGGGAGGCGCTTTTCGAAATTTTCTCGGCAGTGGCGGAGCATCGGGCCATTCCCGGCGATGCCCTGGCGCTGCTGAATAGGGCGCTGGAGGAGAGCGCAGCCCATGGCCGAATCGTCCACACCAGCCGCCGCTTTGCGTGGCAATGGACCGGGATGGAGAACTATCTAGACTCTGTCCTGTGGCCCGTGGCCCGCGCCGCCGCCGAACTGCTGACATCAAACGAGATGGCCGACCTGCGCATCTGCGCCTCCGACAAGTGCGCCTGGCTTTTTCTGGATAGGACGAAGAACCATCGCCGCCGATGGTGCGACATGAAAACCTGCGGAAACCGCGTCAAGGCACAACGCCATTATCAGCGGGTCAAAGCGAATTAACGATGGACAGGCAGAGAGAACCTTGTGCGGCAGTCGAATGACGATTTTTGATAGTCAGGGTTCGCT
>CAWJDR010000015.1:0-164053 GCA_963841655.1 uncultured Acidobacteriota bacterium
AGCGAGAATGTTAGCAAATGCTAACATTTCTGCGAAGGACTGAGAGCAACATTCCCAGGCTCATACGGTTGAGAAATGCTGACTCCAAAGCAAAAGCTCTTTATCCGCGAATACTGCCGAGATCTCAACGCTACCAGGGCTGCGATCGCTGCCGGATACAGCGAAAATGGCGCAGCTGTGCAAGGCAATCGCCTGCTAAGAAATGCTAAGATTTCGTCCGAAATTGCTGAGTTGACGGCGAAAACTTGCACGAAGTTGGAGATTTCTGCAGAAAAAGTGCTACAGGAGTTGGCGAGATTAGCATTTTTGGATCCGCGCAAGTTCTACAACGAGAACGGCGGACTCAAGCACGTTCCCGAACTGGATGGTGATACGGCGGCCTGTATCGCTGGCATGGAAGTGAAAGACGTATACGAGGGATATGGCGACGAAAGAAAAAAAGTTGGTATTTGTCGCAAGATCAAGTTCGCCGACAAAGGCGCGAACCTCGAGCGCTTAGGGCGTTACCTCAAGCTGTTCACTGACAAAGTGGTGCACACCGTAGAGGAGCATATCGATCTCTCTAAGCTCAGCGACGCCGATCTCTTCGAGCTCCAAAGGATTCTCGAAACAGCGGATTCCAACGCTGGCCGAGATAAGGAATGAACGCTGCCGCCGCTGGATACTCTGCGTCTTCGGCTAAGAATTGTGCGCAAGACTGGATCGATTTCAGTTTGTCCTTCCGTAAGCCACGTAACTCCTTCTCACTGACTCGATGTTCGCGCAAGGGTCTTCCAAAGACCCGCGTAAGCCGTGAAGAACGAAAGTCGTATTTGCGGTCGATGTCTTTACGACGTTGGGTCAGGTAATGTTCTAAGTCCCACAGATCCGACTCGAGGTACATGCGATAGCGGACTACGACGATGCGGTCGACAGGCCAGGCGAGGCTCGGAGCAATACCAGGCGACGAATTGATCAATGGCGTATGCGTACACACGGCGCGAGGCTGGCGAGCCGAGACTGTTGAGCAGCGCCAATTTGCAATGATTCAGAAGCGACCCTCTACACCAGAGGCTCCGACGACTTTGTTTCCTCTATCGCCGCTCTGATTGCTACCGGGTGGAGCGAACCAGTTCCCGGGCGGGAGTTGCACCCGCTGAAGTCCAGCGCCTTTCACGGCGCACTATTTCAACAGCTAGGGTTTAGCAGAGGAAACAGTGCCGTTCAGTTGAAATCCGGCAAGAGCCTCTTGAGCAATTTAACTGTACCCCGTCGATCAAATATCCGGGGTCCAGTCGAGCGGCCTACTCCACCCAGGAGCACGCGGCGCCGGGAGTGTTTTCGCAGTAGAGCACACGCCAGGACTTCGGCTTGTGCGCCGCCGTCCAGGCGCATCCCTGGATGAAGTAGGGCTTCGCCCAGACCTCGCTATCGATGGCGCGGGGCGCAATGACGGTCACCTGAACAGCGCTTTCGGCCGGAACGCCGCGGCGGGGATCCATGATGTGCGAGTAACGGTGTCCGCCGGCACGGAATGATTTCTCGTAGCTGCCCGAGGTGGAGAGAGACAGGTCTTTGAGGAACACCTGCGCCGCGTTCTTCCGGTGGTCCCAGGGATCGGCAATGCTGATGGGCCAGCCGCGGGGCTCGTCGGGAGGATTGCCAAGCCCGAAAATACTGCTGCCGGATGCGGCGACGAGCGCGTTGCGAATACCTCGTGCGCGGAGGATCTCGACCATGCGATCGACGGCGTAGCCCTTGCCCACTCCGCCGGGATCGATCTCGACACCGGGACGATCGAAGCGCACGGTTCGCTTCTCGTGCGTTCAGTTGCACGTGCCGGTATCCCACCAGTTCGAGCGCCTCGCGGATCTGGTCGGGAGATGGAACATGACGCTCTCCGCCGAAAAAGCCCCAGGCGCGCATGAGCGGGCCGACGGTCAGATCGAAGGTGCCTTCGCTCGCGCGGCTGTACTCGATGCAATCGGACAGGAGACGGAACAACTCCGGCGAGACTTCGACCGGACGCGCGGCCGCCTCGCGATTGATACGGCTCCACTCGCTCGCGGGCCGGTAATTCGAGAGCAACGCGTCCAGGCGGTGGGCTTCCTCAAACGCTGCGTCGATCGCCTCGTTCATGGACGCCCGATCGGAGCCATAGAGGACGACGGAAAACGTCGTCCCCATGGCATCCGTGCTTCTTTCCAGCTTGCTGCGGTCCGGCTGCCCGCACCAGCAGGACCGCTGCGAACAGGGCGAGAAACAAACGGCTCAGGACTGCTCCTTCGGCATCTGGTTCTTCCAAAAGGCTTCGTAGTCGAACATCGCTTCCTTGATGGGCACGCCGCGCACATCGATCTTTTTCAGGTCCGCCGACCCGAGTCCCGCGGCCTCGGCCAGAAGCATCATATTGTCGGCGTACTGGAACGTCTCATCGCCGGGCTGTAACTGTTCCGGAGGATGGTCCTTGGGATCTTTGAACACGCGATACGGCGCCTCATGCCGGCCGGCGCGTGGGTTGTAGCCCATGGTGGCCGCGGCCACAGCGTCGGTATTCACGCAGTTCTTGCCGACGACGAGGATTCCCGGATGAGCGGGCTTGGAACCGAGGACCCACGGGCCCTCGCCGCCAACCATGGAGACGATGCCGTCGGCGATGGCGAGGTCCACCGGGCGCGCGCCGAGAATATCGACCAGAATTCGAGGGAGCCGCCAGCCTTCGTACCGGTTCGACTTCGGATCGAGTTCGGCGGGCGCGCCGGAAGGCGCCTGCACCTGCCCGTAGTGGAAGACGGTCTCCCGGTCGCGGTACACGCCCAGCGGCGTGATGCCGAACAGGTTCTTGATGCAGATGGTGAGGCCCATCTCTTCGTGGTTCTTCATCTTGCCCAGGCTCACGAAGAAATCGCAGTCCTCATAGGAGTGGTTCAACTGGAAGGCCGGGAAGACGTACGGTTTGCTCTGCACCTTCAGCAGAGAGTATTGCTTGCCCTGGCCGAGCGCGTTGGTGTCTTCGAATTCGACCAGGGGCGCCGCATTGCGGATGGCGGCGACATCCCAACCGCCCGAGAGCAATTTGTCTTCGAGTTTGTAGCCGGGCTTGCGGCCGTCGGCGCTTTCGAGAATGCGGATGCGCTTCGCGCCGAGTGCACCGAACGCGGCGACCACCGCGCCGACCACGCGAGGATGCACCCAATGCGTGTCGCCCGCGGTGTATCCGGGAAACCGTCCGCCGCCGGTCAGATTGACCTTGATGCCGACCGTCTTCCCCTTGACCTGGTTGCCGATCCCGCCGATCTGATCGAACATCTTCCGGAATTGGGCCGTCAGGTCCTCGTCGTAGCTGCGGACCTTGGCGACGGATACCGGTTCCGCCGGACCCGCCGATACGGCCCGCGCTTCTTCTGCGGCCGGACCGCACTGCCATTGCCCCTAGCAGCAAGACCAGAAAGTGCCAGCCAATCGCGCCGCGTCACACCTTCTCTCATTGTTTTGCCTCCTTACTTATTCCATCGAAACCGCACCCCATAACAAAAGCTTCGGAATCGTCACTTCCGTTCTTCCCTCGGCGTCCCGCAGCGGCAGATCCACCGCCGCACCCTCGGGTGTTTCCAGGCGAGCCGAGCGGAACTTCCCGGCCACACGAAGCGTGATCGCCTCCACCGGATGGTCGAAATAGTTGACTAACTGCACGAGCAGAGGTTGTCCGGGACCGCCTCCGCTTGCAAACGTGATTACCGACGGCACATTGAACGGGACCACGCCCAGGTCGTCGTCCGAGAGCAGTTCCTTGAGATCGCGCGCCACCGTTTCGGGATCTGGATCTTTGTAAACGACCACGCGGCCTTTGCCGGCCGGGACCTCGGCGAACGGCTCCGTCTTCGGAGCGTCGCCCCAGGAGGGACCGGCGATCACGAGCCCGCCGTTCTCGGCGAAATCCTGCAGCAGTTTGCGCTCGGCCGCAGACGGCGGGTCGAGTTCGGTGGCCACGAGCGCGCGGAACTTCGCCACTGCAGCGGCGTTCAGCCCGGAACGCGCCACCAGGCGGTAAGGCACCTGGCGGCGTGCCACGAGGTTCAGGTACTCGTCGGCGAGATCCTGTTTCGTGCTCGCCGGATCGAGCACGATGCCGACATTCCCATATGGCGCAAGGGCACGCCAGGCGGCGTGACTTTCGGCGAATTTCAGATAGCTCGAGAGACGGCGCCATGCTTCGAGCGCCGAGGCATCCCGGGCGCGCAGTTTGGCGCGAAGAGCATCGTCGAGCGAGACGATCCAACGACCGCCGGCTGCGGCAGCATCGGCCACGGCCCGCGCGTAATCGATGGCCGAGGCGTTCTCGAGCTGGCTGCTGATCCACACCGGACGCGAGGGCGAGGCGAGACCGAACGACCGCACCAGCCAGATGTTCGACTCGATCCACGGCTCGCTCGAGGGCGCACCGCGGATACCCATTTCCGAGAGATTGCGTGCGCTCGGAGCCACGCCCGCGACGGCGACGATCGGTGCAGGCTTCCACCGCCACGGCGCCGCGTCCTTCGCGATCTCGATGACCAACATGGAGCCGGCGGCTTTGCGCAGGGCGGCAGGAAATTCCGGGGCGAACTCGCCTTCGAGCACAAGTCCATCGAGCGCAGCCCGGGCGGCGTCCGCAGCGATTTTCGACGCATCGCCTGCCGCATAGACGAGGCCGAGCACGGCCAGACCGCGCTTGTGTGCCGCCTCCGCATAGACCTTCACGAGCTGCTGCTGCTCGGCTTCGACAGCCGCATCGGCGGGCGCGCTCCAGGTGACCAGCAGGCAGTTCGCGGGCGAGTCCTCAAGAAGACTGAGCGTGGCGGGTTCGTACCAGCGGGCGAGGGCGTCGCGGACGGCAGCATCGGCGGGGAGCGTTTTCGCGCGGGTTCGCCAGGCAAGTTCCAACGGGCCGCCGGTCCAGCGAACCGGAACCCACGCCTCCGGAGCCGGGAGAACCCGAGACTCCGAGCGTGCACGACAGCAAGAAGAGCACCACCAGACGGGGGAACCAGCCGGGCATGTCCTCTCTCCGCGATATTTCGGTACTGGGTCTGATTGTCAACTTTCCTGACGCCCCCTGCGCAGCTCCGTTGGTATGACGATTGTGTCGCAGAAACGACTTTATGCGCAGGCAAAGACCTGTGGCTGTGATCTATCGCACAGCCTAATGAGAACTCCGGCGTGCCTTCGACTGGTACGCTTACCGGCGCATCCGCCCGCCGGTTGTGAGAACTTTTCTGCAAGGCGTGGTCCGCGACGACTCCTTGAGTCGGTTTCTATCGGCTCGGTCAGTTTGTACACAGCAGGCAAATCAGCCGGAAATCTTTGTCGAATTCAACAAAGGAGAACAGAACATGAAGTCAAGCAACAATCGGATGCGAAGCGGCCTCGTGTTCGCTATAGGGACAGTCTGTATTGTTTTTGCTCTGAGCGCCGGAGCACAAGTACAGACGAAAACGAGTATGCGAGAGGGACAGAATAGCCAGCCAGTTCGAGTTGAGCACGGCGAGATTCTCGCCGTGGAGGGCAATGATTTGATCGTATGAATGGAAGATGGCTCCATCCGACATTTTGAGAACATCCCAGAGAGCGCCAAGGCTACCATTGATGGAAAAAAGCTGGGCATTCACGACTTGAAACCAGGCATGAAGCTTCAGCGCACCATAACCACGACAACCACTCCTCAGATCGTTACCACCGTCGCGACGGTGACGGGAAAGGTCTGGCATGTCAATCCGCCACTCTCCGTGATCCTGACGCTGGAAAACGGAACGAATCAGTCATTCAAGATCCCGAAGGATCAGAAGTTCAACGTGAATGGACCTGGCGCTATTCCGCTTTTGAAGTAACTGGCGAAAAATCCCTATTACGCTCAAAACCCCTCAATGAGCGTTATCGCCTGATTTAAACAGTTAGGCGGTACAAGAGAGCTGCTACTGCAGCTTCGCGTCCTCCGTCTTGGCCTCTTTCAAGATAGGGATGTCGGGGTCGGCGTCTTTCCAGAGCGTGAGGAAATCTTTGTAGGCGGCGAGCGCCCGAAGGGGCCTTAGCGCATCTGGGCGTAGCGCGTGCCAACGTTTTGCAGTCGATCTTGCGCAAAGAACGCATAAGAGTGGGGCAGCCTCCTCAGTGGTTCTGCAAAACCATCCTCGTGGGATCACTGCAAAAACTCATCTTTAGGTGCTCCCTCAGCGGGTAGCTGAGAGCCTCGGCACAACCTAAGCCCAACCTAAGGTACGCCACAGGACTCGCACGCGTGATTGCGGCTATTTCCAGGCACAGGACATTCGTCCCTGGAGGGTCGCATGAGAGTTCACAAAGCACTACTAATCATGACGGTCGCTTTGATGAGTGTCACCCTAGCTCGAGGTTCTTCCGGCATTCCTGCCGAGATCCCATTCAGACTGGTCCAGGGGTTCGGGATCGTAGTGCAGGGTGGAATTGGACAGCTGACCAACCTCAACTTCCTGGTGGACACGGGCGCCGTTCCGAGCGTTTTAAGCGAAAAGGTAGCGTCCCGTATCGGGGTCACGGGGGTCACCGGGGCATTTGCGCTGCTCCACAACAACATACAGGCGCAGTATGTCACGCTGGACGATTTGCATTTCGGGTCGATCCGGGCAAATCGGTGTAGCCATGGTGGTGGTCGATTTGGCGCGCTTCGAGCGGCTTCTGGGCACACGAATCGACGCCATTATCGGCCTCGACATCCTCGGCCGTCAGAACTTCGGTATCGACTACAAGCACCGCAAGATTATGCCTGGATTGTCGGGGTCGGCGCGACACGTGGTGCCAGTTGAGATACTCACGTCTTCGGGAGCCCCGTATTGGGTACTCCCGATTAACCTGGGCGGCCACATCTTTCGTGTGCTGCTGGACACGGGTGCCAATCAACTGGCTTTGTTTGCAGGCCACGCTCCCAAGCCGGTTTGGGACCTGCCGGCAGAGGCGACGACACAGTCCGTGCGACCACTGCCCCTGACCATGGGCGACATGCCACTCAAGAAGCAACTGGCTGTGGTTCTAGACGAACCGCCCGGCGTGCTGCAGCAACTCGATGGGCTGCTCGGCCCCACGGCATTGGAAATCACCCGGATTGAATTCGATTGGGAACATCAGTGCTTGCGATGGGACACAGAATGACGGTGAGGAAAAGTCGAGGTACCATGTTCGTGTCAGGAGCGGCACGATGCAAGGCGATTTCCGCCTGGGACAATGGCTGGTGTGTCCGAGGCTCAACACGGTCCAGGCGGATGGCCGTGCCGTTCGGCTCGAACCCAAGTTCATGCAGGTGTTGGTCTGCCTAGCGGCCCGGCCCGGCGAGGTCGTCTCCAAGGAAGAGTTGATACGGGCAGTGTGGTTGGACACGTTTGTGACTGACGACGTCCTGACGCGCGCGATCTCCGAGTTGCGGCGGGTTCTTGGGGACGATGCGAAGCAACCACACGTGATTGAGACCGTGGCCAGAAGCGGTTACCGGATCATTGCGCCGGTCCAGCGGAGTGAGGAAGGTGCATTTCCAGCGGAGCTGAAGAGTAGAGAAAAGTTGTCTGCACGATTGCGGACAATCCTGGTAGCTGGAGTAGCAGTGGTTGCAATCGCAATCGCAACCGCCATTGCCGTTGCGCTACGCCGTAGGCCGCCCGAGGCGCAGATGAACCGGCCTCAGCCGATTGCGGTCCTGCCTCTGCAGAACACCAGCGCGGCGAAAGATCTCGACTTCCTTCGAATCGGACTGGCCGATGATATTGCAAACGCACTGAGCTATTACCCTGCTCTTTCGATGCGCCCGTTCGCCACCACCAACCAATATGCGGGTGCGGATGTCGATCTACAGAAGGCTGCGCGGGAAATGCGGGTGGCTGACGTCATTACAGGACATTTTGTGGTTGCAGGCGATGCGATAGAAGTCACATTGGAAGCGGTGGATGCTACGAACAACCGAGTGCTCTGGCGTGACACCGTGCGAGGTCCCGCTCGCGATCTGATCGGAATACAGCAGCAGGTAGATACCCGCGTGCAGCACGGACTGATTGCGGCGTTAGGCGTGAACGCTGGTCCGGGGCCTTCCTCGAACACATCGCACAATGCAGAAGCGTATGAGCTGTATCTGCGGGCGGTGTCGGAAGGCAATTCCTCGACGTCGCAGATGGATAACGCCATCCACCTGCTGCAACGCGCCGTAGCTGTAGATCCCAGCTACTCCTCGGCGTGGGCGCGTTTGGGGCACTTCTATTACTATGAAAGCGGCTTCGGAGACGTCGACAAAGCATCCAGGTTGCGCGCCAAGGCGGCTCTGCAACGAGCAGTAGCTCTGGATTCCGGGCGTATTGACGCCGCCAGCGACCTCATCACTATGGAAAGCGAGGAAGGCGAACTGAACCGGGCCTACGATGATATAACCGAACTTCTTCACCGCCGCCCCGATAGTGGAGCAGTTCATCTTGTTTACTCGTATGTGCTCTGGTACGGAGGCCTTCTGAATGACGCTGCCAGCGAATGCGAGAAGGCTCGGTCCCTCGATGCCGGTACTACGGACTTGCCTTCGTGCGGGAATATCTTTATGGCATTGGGCAGATATGAGCGTGCCAGGGAGTATCTGCAGCTATATTCCGGCTCGGAATATGAAAGAGCGGTGAAGGTGGAGATTTTTTTGCGTGAGGGCAAGCAGGCTGAGGCACTGCACGAGTTGCAGGCCTTACCGGCAACAGTCGAGAACGGTCGGCAGATGCTGGAGCCGTGCCTGCAGCATCGTCCGCACACACCGGCAGAAGCCGTCGCAGCACAACAGTTTCATTCGGGAGTGATGGCAGTAGACGACCCCCTTCCAAAATACTTTCTCGCGGCGTGGGACTCTCTCTGCGATCAACCCGACCTCGCCTTGCGCGAGTTGCGCCGAGCCATCGAACAAAACTACTGCGCCTATCCGCAGATGGAAACAGATCCTCTGTTGGCCAATGTTCGGGCCATGCCGGAGTTTGCCGGAACACGCTCGTTAGGTATTGCATGCCAGCAGCATTTCTTGAAACACAAAAACAAGACAGATTAAAAGTAAGAAACACTAGGCATTGGCGGACTTTTCCGCACCGTAGACGTAGGTCGTCATGCAATCTTGAACCACCGTCCGCTTCAACAGACTCAGCTTTTTAGTGTGTCCGACCCCGAACCTGTTGGGCCTTATCGCAGAACGCCTTAGACTCTCTGATAACGACCGGCTTGCGCCAAACTTCACGGTGCTCGCCCGGAAGAGAAACACGGTCTCAGACCACTTAGCTGTTGTAACATCCCCATTACGCTCAAAACCCCTCAATGAGCGTTATGGCCTGTTCTCGCCAACCAACCGTGGTGCGATGCACCAAAGTACAGTGACTAGCATGTCAAGGGATCGTACTCATTCGCATCTTGATCTTCGAGCGCCGTGGCAGTAGAGTCGGAAGCCGAGGGTACCCGATGGATCTCCGATTGCGTCTACTTCTGTGGATTCCAGCTCTAACGTATGAAGGAGTTTTGCTGTCCGGTGGGAGGAACTTCGCCTCGCTCGGGCAGATTACGACTTTTGGTTTTTTGGGGGCTAGTTTGGGATTTCTTCTCGCGAGTATGCTCACAATCAGGCAATGCCGTCGAGAGAAACTCCGCCTGAGTCGTTAGAGACATTTACATACTCCGTCAGTTCGCCCACACCTCATATCGGGCACACCATCGCTTGTCAGGCATCATAAGCTTTCAAATAAGGCGAACAAAGAGCGCAAGCTTGTGTAATGGCGATTACATCAATAACTCAAACTCTGGACGGGAGTGACGGTGGGAAGGTCGGGCTGGTGGGCACTGTCGATATGGAAATGTAGACCGCCTAATGTACTGCTGGCAAATTGTTTTCCCGAAGCAACGGCTTCCAAAGCAGCCAAAAGATCGCTGCCGGCCATTGACTTCACTACGTAGCCGGATGCGCCTAAGGTGAACGCTTCCTGCATCAGGTCTGCATCACATTCCAAGGTCAGGAAGATGATTTTGGACTCTCGGACTCGTCGGCGAATTTCTCGTGCTACGTCGAAGCCATTCAACGTCGGAAGCCCGATGTCCAGAAGTATCAGGTCCGGTTTCAGTTGTTCCGCTTTCTGAACCGCCTCTAATCCATCGGATATCTCACCGATGATCTGCAAATTGCCCTTCTTCTTTAGTGTGGAAGAAATAAATCGCCTAAAGGGTATGTGGTCCTCAACGACGAGAACACGGACGTTCGACACGCCAGCCATCGTTTCACGATAAGGCAATCCCAAAGACGAAAAATGTGATATGCGTCACTTAACCGCGTGATTTTGCACAGCGAACCCGGGTACTTGACGTAACATCCCGATTACACTCATCTGCCCTCAAAAAGGGCGAACAGACGGCGCAAGCTTGTGTAAAGGCCTGGTTCATCAACTATCCACTGTCTCCAGCTGCCAAATCGCTGGGTAACAACTCGGGACAAGCGGGAAGTTATAATCCGCGAAAAAGATCGGCGGGGGGCATTCATGCGGCGTGTGCGGTATTCAGTGGTGATGAGTTTAGACGGTTATATCGCTGGACCAAAGGGCGAAGCCGACTGGATCCCCACGGATCCAGAATTCGATTTCAATGCACTGTTCAGTCAGTTCGACACTCTTTTGGTCGGGCGTCGGACGTTTGACAGGATGGTGACCGCCGGACGTGTCTCAATGCCCGGTATGAAGACGATTGTTTTCTCGCGAACGCTGAAGCAAGAGGACCATCCTGAAGTTGCCATCGTGGGAGACGGTCATCGGGAAACCGTTGCGGCTCTGAAGGCCGCTCCGGGAAAGGACATCTGGCTATTCGGTGGCGGGGAGCTCTTCCGTAGCCTCGCTGAAGACGGACTCGTCGACACGGTTGAAATCGGTATTGTCCCCATCCTTCTCGGTGCGGGAGTTCCGTTATTGCCGAGCCATGCGAAGCAGATCCAACTTTCCCTCACAGCCCACAAGGTCCGTAAAACAGGCATGGTGTCTTTGGAGTACGCGATCACGTGAACTTTGCCCTGGTGGTGCTCCTCGTCGTTTCTCGTTAAGGTGATCTTGCAGGTTTCGGGCTGGCTGCGGTAGTTTGGCGTAACATCCCCATTACGCTCAAAACCCCTCAATGAGCGTTATCGCCTGATTACAACAATTGACGATAACTTCCGTGGAGCTGTCATCCGGTCGCAAACAGTCGCATTCTCGAATCGAGTGTTGGAGGAACACGAGTGCTGCGATTGCAGTTGCGTGTACTCGGCTCTGGCTTGCCTCAGGGGTGACTGTACAAGGAGAGAATAGATGTCATCGGTAATTGATCGCGTCATACAGGAGACTGTATAAGAGGAAGAGCGGCAAACGCACTCTGCTTAAGTTGTTCTATTTCCTATCGGTAGGTGACACTAGCGGACCTCATTTCACAGGTCCTTGATACTTGTCCAGCCAATCGAGGATTTCCTTCACCATCTGGTCGTAGGGAGGGATGTGTCCTCCCTCCAAGACCGCGTGACGCTTGTCTTTCTCTGGTGTCCCCAAGAAACGGAACATCACATTCTGCGATGTTTCCAGCGGAAAGAACTCGTCATATCGACCATCGACCAATAGCGTTGGCACTTTGACTCTCGGTGCAAAGTTTAGTTCATCCACTTCTGGCATCTTCTTGCCAAATTCGAACCCTCCACCCAAAAGTACCGCCACTCTGATTCGGCTCTCTACTGCTGGAAGAATATTCCCCAGATACGCTCCGGTGCTTAGACCGTAGTACGCCAGTTTCTCGAGGTTCAAGTCCTTCCGGGTCTCCAGGAAGTCAATTGTTCTCCCCAAGTCTTTTCTCCAGTAAATCACGTGGTCCCGGTAACGCGCGGTTTCATCGGGATCGTCGTATGGCAGTCCGTCGCCGCGCTCGTAATGACTCTCGTAAATCGGATATACCAGGGCACGTCCACTTTTGATGATGAAGTCACAGCCGAACAACTCCAGATCCTTACTGGAGCGCGCCACGACGGCGTAAGAGCCGGGAAAGAAAACAACGGTTTGGAAAGGTGGCTTGGAATTTCGCGGCAAATAGACATACGCGCTCATCCGCTCGTTTCCATAAGCGGCGTTAAATGTTACCTTCTGTCTCGTCCAGTATTCGCCGCTTTCATCTACCGGATCTGCGACAGTATCCAGCGGCCCGGTATCGTAGCGGTACAGATTCTTGAATGCTGCAAACACTTGATCAGAAACTGGTTTCTCTTTTGAGAAGTCGCGAAACGCAGCCGAAATGGGTTCCAATGCGGCTTTCGGCAGCGATGTGCCCGGAATTTCCTTCACACAACGAAATCCATAAGTAGGCAGGCGGCCGAAGGGAGACTGCGCATCCGGGTCTAAGAACATGTAAGGTGGTTCGTTCCATGCCCCGCCCAGAATGAAGCGCTTGTCCTTCGTGGCATTCCAACACCATTCCTTTGCGTTTCCGGCCATGTCGTAGGTGCCGTATGGGCTCATGCCCTGGTAGCTTCCGATAGGTGCAAGTCCTCTGCCCTCGAAATTGCTGATGGGCGCCATGTCAGAAGCAACCCCCCATCCACGCCCACGCGGCATTCTGCCATTGCTGCGCTGTGGGCAAACTCTTCCCGGTAAATTCCGCATAGGCCGCCGCTTCGTACCAACTGACTCCCGTTACTGGATAATCGCCTTGCCCCTCGGGATAGTTCCCGAGTTCCCAAGTTGTCGGTCCGGGCCTCCCCGCCTTGTCCCGAAATCGTGACATGGCTTCTTCCCAAGAGAGTATTTTCCCGTTCTCGACAAAGGGCTGTTTCCAATACTCCGGTTTGCGGTAGCCTCCAGCATCCACGAACTGTTTGAACTCCCTGTTCGTCACCTCGTAGCGATCCATCCAATAGTCAGGAAGATTGACAACGGATACCGCCCTCTCGATTCCTGGGAGTTTAACGGAGACCTCTCCTCCCGGAACGCGCACCATTCCATCTGGAACTGTCCCGGACACTGTAAGGGACAGGTTCACAGTGGTTCCTCCAAGAAAGTCCTGAGCCTCTCTGCCATTGTGCAGCGAGGAGGAGAGCACTTCTGCGGTTTGGAATCCCTGCTTCTCTGCCCGCCACCGCAACAACCCGAACGGCACGCGCAAGTGTGAGATCGGCGACCGGCCTATGTACTCCCACGTTGCATCGGCCGCCCGGTACGGCTTCATGTAAACCTCCGCCCCTGGCGGTTCCGAGTGCACCGAGATTGCCAGGGACACCTCCGGCCACAACTTTTGCAGCGCCTGGTCGCCTGGGACCATCGCCTCCATTTTCTTCGCCAGAGCGAACGCCGCACCGTCTTCTCCCTTCTCAGCGAGTCGTGCGATTTCTGGGATTGCCGTGTCGTGCGCCCAGCGGATCTGACCGTTTCGCCGAACGTACCATCCAACCAGCAATCCTAGAAAGGCAAGCACAGCCAGCGCCGGAAGCGCGACCCTCGGCTTGCGAACCCTGCGGGCGATTGAAATCGGCCCACTGGTATCCTGCCTTAGAGCTTTCAACGCGGCGAGCACATCGCTCATGCTCTGATATCGCTGCTCGCGCTTTTTTTCGATCGCGCGCCAAATGATCCCATTTAGCTCCGGCGGCAGCGCCGCATTTTTTTTTGTTATAGGAATAGGGTCACGGTGCAGGATAGCGTCGAACGTTGACGCGGGCGTTGGACCGATGAAGGGCTGCTGCCCCGTAGCCATTTCGTACAGCACGACTCCGAACGAAAATATGTCTGTACCAGCATCCAACTGTGAGCCCCGCGCCTGTTCCGGTGACATGTATGCTACCGTCCCCAACGCCGCTCCGGCGCTCGTCAGTTGAGCCTCCAGGGTCATCGTCGAATCCGGTTCTCTCTCCCGCCCTTCGAAGTTCCTCAGAAGGGGCGTGAGTTTTGCCAAGCCAAAATCCAGAATCTTTGCGTATCCGCCTGTGGTCACGAATAGATTCATCGGCTTGATGTCCCGGTGCACGATGCCCTTCTGATGCGCCGCCTCCAATCCCTCGGCGATCTGAATACCTAGATCGAGCACTTCCGTCAGTGTGAGTGTCTTCTCTGATAGCTTCTGCTTCAGCGTTTTCCCTTCCAGGTATTCCATTGCAAGGAAAGATCGGCCATCCGCGTTGCCAATCTCATACACCGTGCAGATATTTGGATGGTTCAACGCAGAGGCAGCTCGTGCTTCTCTGCGGAAACGCTCCAGCGCTATTGCATTTTTGGCTAACTCCTCAGACAAGAATTTCAGCGCCACAAAGCGGCCGAGTTCCGTGTCCTCGGCCTTGTAGACGACGCCCATGCCGCCGCCTCCGAGCTTTTCGACGATGCGGTAATGCGAGATGGTCTGGCCGATCATTGGGTTAAAATCTTAGGTCTGCAGACAAGGCAAGTCAATGAAACACGGGAGTTGGCCACTATCTCAGGAGCGTAGTTGGTGAAAAATCGCCATTACACTCATTGACCCGGTCCGCCAATTTCTCAATGAGCGAAATCGCCTGTTCTCAGCAGTCTGCCGCACGAGTTGCCTCTGCCACATAGTGGGATAGAAAATGGATCATCGCCCCTTTCCACTAGGAGTATTTCGCCATGGCCTCGCTTTCCGATCCCCTTGTCCATGAACTGTTATCCGGACGCTACGTCGCGTCGCTCGCAACCGAGAATACGGACGGATCAATCCACATCGTTGCGGTGTGGTACTGGTTCGATGGCGCGACTGTGTACGTCGCCACGTCATCGCGGAGCCGCAAAGCACGGAACCTTCGTTCCAACCCCAAAGCTTCACTGATGATCGACTCGCGCGATCCCGCGGCGTCACGCGGCATCAGCATTGCAGGTACGGCGCAGCTGCTGACCGGGGAGGCATCTCGCGAGTGGAACACTAAGGTTCATCGTAAGTATTTGAGCGAGGCCGCATTAACCGATGTGAAAGTAGGACCTGTATTCGCGTCGTGGGACGACGTGACCGTCCGGATCGCGCCAATGTCTGTCATAGGTTGGGACATGCGCGAGGCAGATCGGCAGGCTTTTGGCGGCGCGTTCGAGAAGAATCCTGGGTATCTAGTGCCGTTGGAGAGATGACGCGCGCGGTGTGGGAACGATAACTGTTGCAAAATCCCCATTACACTCAAAACCCCTCCGGCTGGTGGGGCTGGCGGGGTCAAATGAGTGTAATCGCCTTATAGTTCCTTAGCCCGAAGAGATTACGAGATGGGATTTGCACAGCAGTGCGGTCTCGTCGGGTCTGTGCAAATCTGCGTTGTCGGGGATGGGGTGCAGGGGAAGGGGAGCCCTTCCCCTGCATCAGCAATACAGAAACCAGGCAGCGTTGGATTTCGCCTCCTCTTCTGCAGCGACAACGCTGCACATCCTGTGCGAATGGTTGCGGATGAAGTTTTCTGCAGGCTTCCTACAATGGGAGCCGTCAGAGGCGTCCTGCGGTTACGAGTTTAATGGCCAAACACGCGATGTTTTAAATCAGAATCTCGAACCGCTGGACGTGCTTTGCTTCCCAAACGAATGCTCAGATGAAGTCTGGAACAAGGCAGCAAAGAGGGCTCACTATAAGGGTTTCGCCGAAGCAAAGCCAGCCTCTGCAAGATGTGAAAGGCAAGGAGGAAAGAACTATGGCAGCCAGGGAAAAAGTCGGGGAGCCGGAGTTTGTGGCGTTCGTAGGCATCGACTGGGCCGATCAGAAGCACGTGTGGTGCTTGCAGCCAGCCAATTCGGCGAAGCGGGAAACCGGAGAACTGGAGCACAAGCCCGAAGTGGTGGAGGCCTGGGTCAGTCAACTGTGTCAACGCTTCGGGCACGGTCCGATCGCGGTTTCGGTGGAGCAGGTGAAGGGCGCGCTGGTATACATGCTGGGTAAGTATGAGTGCCTGCATCTGTATCCGGTGCCGTCGACGATGTCCTCGAGCATGCGGGAAGCGCTGTATCCGTCGGGAGCCAAGGATGATCCACGCGATGCAGATCTGCTGCTGGATCTGCTGCTGCAGCACCGGGACAAACTTCGCCGTTTGACGCCGGATAACGAAGCCACGCGGCGAGTACAGAACCTGGTGGAGGAGCGGCGCAAGCTGGTGGAGGAAAAGACGGCGCAGCTGAATCGCCTGACCGGATACCTGAAGGTGTACTTTCCGCAGATGCTGGAATGGTTTGCCAAGCTGGATACGAAGTTGGCGTGTGAGTTTTTAGAGCGCTGGCCATCGCTGGAGGAGTTACAAGCCGCTGCGCCGGCAGAAGTGAGGAAGTTCTTCCGCCAGCATCGGGGTCGGCATCCAGAGCTCACGGAGTGGCGACTGCAGGGGATCGGTCAGGCCATGTCCGCGATTCGGGATCGAGCCGTGATCGAGGCCAAACGGATGGTGGTACAAGTGATCGCACGAGTGCTGCGCACCCTGCTGGAGGGCATCGCGGCCGTGGACGGCAAGATTACGGAGGCGGCGGAAGCCCATCCCGATTTTTTCATTTTCCAATCTTTGCCGGGAGCCGGAGCGGCTCTGGCCCCACGGTTGTTGGCGGCACTGGGCTCACAACGCGATCGTTATGCCAGTGCGGAAGAGGTGCAGAAGTACAGCGGCATTGCCCCGGTGACGGAGCGGAGTGGGAAAAAGAAATGGGTACATTTTCGCTGGGCGTGTCCCAAGTTTCTGCGGCAAAGTTTTCACGAATGGGCGGGACACTCGATTGCGCAGTCGGTTTGGGCGCGTGCCTATTACCAGCAACAGCGCCAGCGTGGTAAGGATCACCATGCCGCGGTGCGAGCCTTGGCTTTCAAATGGATTCGCATCGTGTTTCGCTGCTGGCAAGACGGTGCGGCGTACGACGAGAACAGATATCTGGCGACCCTGGCCAAGCATGCCTCGCTCTTGATTCCTGTCCCGGCAGCCGCAGCAACGAGCCTGTGAAATTTATTGTGGATTCTAAGTGAGCCTGAAAAGGGAGCTAGTCGAAAAATGGTTGACAAAGTTACTCAGACATCTGATTTCAGCAGACACCCGTTCAAATCTTCGTAAATGCCTCTACTTTCAATCGCCTGTCGCGACGAATCACAACACACCGGAGACTTCTGGCGATTTTAGTCGCAAGAAACTGTACGGATAGCGATCAGAAATTATGGGGAAATCTTGCATAGCATCCGTGTGCGGCGTAGCACTGGGTCTATGGCTCGTTGTGGCTTGCGCCAACACCCACGCGCAGACGGCAACGACCGGTGGCTCTAATGTCCGAGCCTCCCATAAAGTCGCGAGTTGCAAGAAGGACTCGGAGTGCCCTTCCGGTCAGCGCTGCGGCTTTACAGGCGGCTGTGAAAGTAAAGGCAAATGCATCGTCCCAAGCCGCGACAATCATTGCATCGATCCAGGTGGCCGTTGCGGTTGCGATGGTCGCCCCGTCGATATTTTTTGTGCGGTGGGTTCGCTCACCGAGTTCACATCGGCTCCTGTAGATGCCGTGGGGCCGTGTCCACGACCTTGCACCAAGGAGTTAGGATGTGGATCTCGTCTCGTTTGTCAGAACGGCTTCTGCACTAAGCCGTAATCCATAGTTGTTGCAAAATCCCCATTACGCTCAAAACCCTCAATGAGCGTTATCGCCTGGTTGCGACAGTTACGCTCGGAAGCGTCCTCCCGTTGGCCTTGTTTGCACAGAGGGAGGAGCGAACGATTCCGGGCGAAGCTCGCTCTACATAACCCATGTTGCGGAAGGAAGCCCTGTGCTTTCCACGAGTGTGCCTAGCTCGCTTAGAGACGCTGCATTTTTGAGCATGCGCCTGGCTGCGCTCTGCAGCGCTGCCAGTTCCTTGACCAGTCTCCCGTCATACAAGTCGTTTTCACACTCGTAAAGCAGTCTGTGAGCCAACCCTTCCACGCTTCGGCATCCTACCTGGTCAAAGCACTGGCTCAGGGAACTGCACACGGTCCGCTCACTAGTTTCAAGGAGATCGGCTATCTGACGAGTATCCAGCCCAAGCGTAAGCAAAATGACGGTTCTGAATTGCTGGGAACTCAAAATATCCAGCAACGTGGAATATCGACATCCCATCGGGGGTCCCTCCTAAAAACAACTGTAGGGGCAGAGAGTGGGTTTGGTCGTTGCGCTGGAGCAACGGTGCATGCCAGAAAAGAGCCTTACCGATCACTCTCCTCTAGTTCGCTATTCATGCGACTTGTCATCCATCATTGCCGGTCAATGAGCGTAATCGCCTGATAACATCAACAATCCGGGCGTCGCTACGGAGTTTTCAAGCATATAATGCGTTTCGCCGAAGGAGGGGACTCGATTTGAAGGAGGCGGGCGCAACACCGTCAATGCCGGGGAAAAACGTGGCCAGAGTCGGTCGCGAATGCATTTCGAATCGTCAGCAATCGGGGGCCGTGAGGTGGTTGGTGAAACATCCCGATTACACGCAATATCAAAAGGCGCCCACTTTTGCGGTAAGTTGTGAGTCGTCAGAACACCACAATCTGACACAGCTGGCAGTACGGAATAGTGCTTGTCGAAGTATCCGATCAAATACGCTTCCGCCTCTGGCCGTGTTCATCATTCCTCCTCCTTCATCACCTCCAGGCAACGCTTGCCGAAGTCTTCAAGGTAGCAGCACGCCGGAGTAGCTAGCGCCGTCCGCGTGCCGTAGTCGATGATATGTCGATAGTAGACTAGGCCCTGAGCAATCCGGGTCACCTGATACAGTGCCGGTTTCTTGTCCTCTAGGACGCGGGAGTGCTTGAACTTCATTCCGAGTTTAGGCGTCATGGCATTCACCTCCGCGTCACGCATCCATGTGCGGCTTATGCGGCGTCAGGATGCTCTTGGGAACGTTCCCGCGTGGGAGGCTTTAGTGTCATGATCCGTGACTTCAATATAGTCAGAGACCCATAGCCGTCGGGTTGTTTCTTGATCCAACCTCTCGCCGAGTTGGAAAGCGATCAACGCGTCGTGGTCAGCCATGATCAGCCCCCAGGCTGCCCCATGAAAGTTTCCCACATGGGCTCGGGATAATCAGTGATCCTGATCACTCTTGACGGGCGAACAGGCGCGTTAGCGCGACCTGTTGCTCAGTCCGGCCTAGTCGAAAACCCCAGACACGCCTAGAAACTTCAAGCACGAGAACCGGGAGACCTCGGGAATGCCCGCGGTGCCAGTTGGCCGCAGGACGGCGGGAGAAGGCTTAGGCCACACGGCCCGCGGGTACGTCTGCGAGAAGTCAGACAGCGGCATAGTACCGATGAATCATTCGAACAAAGACGGAAAGCTCGTCGGCGGAGAGTGAGGAGGAAGGCTGCTGATCAAAGAAAACACTTTTCCATCTGGCACGTACCCGACACAGAGCGGGTCTGCGGGTGTCCCAAGGGTGAGCGAGTGTGCGGACGGGGAGTACGGGCTTGGCCGTTATTCATCTGCGATAAGAGCCGCATGCGCTAATGAGCGCTCATGCGGATCCGCGCGGGGGGCGATCAGCAATGATCGTCCCTACCGCGACCACCAATCATCATTCTAAAACTGCAGGCGGCGAAGCCTCGGGAGGACCCGTTTGCGTCGCTCTCTTGGGAGGAATGCAGCGAATGAGCACTGCTAGGAAGACGAGGCGTAGCGGGATAAGGGCAAGGGCGGTAATAGATCGGGGCTCACCCAACGCGGATGCCAACCAAGTCAAGCCTTCTGTCCCGGCCTTCGATCGAGCTCGGCCAATTGGAGGCGTAGGGAGGCGATACGCGCGCCGCGTTTCTGACGCGCAGCCTGCTCTTCACCCGTCAAACCGAGGTAAATCGTGTTGATGTGAGCTTCCGAGTCTTGCTTCTGTAATTCAGTGATTTCGGCGACTAACAGTGCGCGTTCCAATTGATCTGCCATTTTCTGGCCTCCTGCGAATCGGCGATTCACAAGATACCCGTCGCTTCAGAAGCGCGGCAGAAAGGTTGTGAACTACACTTCAAGCCTACTCCCTGGGTCACACGGCGTCCATCGGCAATGCAACCTCGGGACCCAGACGAGGTGACCGCAGTTAATTCTATGCGGAGCTCGGCTTGGACCCTCAGGATATCGGCGCAGAACGCAGAAAAATAGGTCATCTTCGGGTATGGGCATAGTAGTTCTCGTCTCCCGTTTCCAGATTCGAAATTCCTTATCTCGGTCTGGAATGGCATGGGCAGGTGCAACCCGGCAGACTGCAATCACCATGTCTCGTTTCGTATGTGGCATTCTCTCTGCAAAAGGACGAGACTATCGGAGGCCAGACGCCGAGCGGGTATCCCGGGAAGGAACTCTCGGTTGGTTCTGGCGTTGTTTCCGGGTAGTGGCGCACTACTGACATGCAACCACCGTAGCAGCACATGATCAGCCTGGCTGCTCAATATTGCTCACGAAGAGTCCCCGACGAGAGCTCTTATGGATGTCGACGCCCAAATCAGGCATCTGCTGGCTCTAACCGTTGACCGCCGCTCCATTTTCGTCACGACCAGTACTTCCAACAGAGTGCCGTGGTTATGAACCCTTCCCGAGACGCTGCAGCCGCTGTCATAGGGCGAGCACAGCGAGTCGCTTCAGCGATCCAGACTCCTTGACAGCGGCGGTAGGGCGCTGGCGGCTTTTCGTTGTAGGCGTGATTCGCACGATTAGTAGCCGCCGGTAGCAATTGCCACCGGCGGCTAAAGTTTGAGAATAGTTCCTCCACACACCGCCTAGGCAGCTTTGCGCCCTGTGGGTTTGTCGCTAATTCCTGGTTCGGAACTTGCTCGATGCGAGAAGGAGAGATTTTCCTCGCCAGACTGCTGTAAGAGTCTGCGCTTTCTCCACCGGTTGAAGAGTGGGGTCAGAGCGCCCATGATGAGCACCACAACTACAATCGGAATCCAGATCCATGAGGACGAACTCTTGGCAGTCACAGCGGGTGTCGCGACGGCAGGTTCGGTAACGGTCGCGGAAGGCGTGCTGTCGGTCGCCGGGGATGCGGCAGCATCGGCAACCGGTGTGCTGGACGTCTCTGTGGGTGTAGCGGCAACTGGTGTTGCAACAGCAGCAGGCGTTGATGCTGGTCTCCGATGATCTGCTGGCAGTCGCGTTCGGTGAGCGGGGGCTGCCGGGACGACACTCTCCGGAGGGGTGGTCGCTTCGGACGCAGTGGCATTGGCAGCGGCAGCCGGTACGCTCGCAGTCTCTGCAGGTGATGAAGTAATCGCGGCTGGGGCGGGCGCGGCCACAGTGGGCGCGATGGTGGTCTCCACAGGCGGGGTTACAGTCGCGGGCAGTGCGGCAGGAACTGCAGGAGCCGCGCTGGCGGAGTCCGCGGGTGGCGGGATCGTTGCAGCAGGCGGAGCGGTTTCAGCCGGAGGCGGGATGGGAGTGTCCGTAGGTGTGCTGATCGAGGCGGCGGGTGCGGCAGCGGCCGCAGCGCAGTGCTCGGAGATCATATTCAGTTCACCGACGGCAAAGCTGCTGTCAGCAGCGTCGGAACTGCCCCCGGCACTCACTCTATGTCCGATGAGGGTTACGTCATGGCCCAAATGTGGCTTGAGATCAACGCTGCTGGTAGTGATCTTGAAATTGTGGCCGGTGTTGTTTTCCAAGACGGTGTAATTACCATCAGACCCGCCCAGGCAACCCTTAATGCTGGTCTGGTCTGTAGTGCTGCTCGCCGTGGGGGTCTGTGCGAACCCCAGCGCAACCAGCAGGGCCGGTACAACGATCAACAGGCATTCTCTCTTCATGAAATCCTCCGAAGATTCTCGCCCTGTGGCGGTCTGAAATTTCGCTTGGGATTTGATTCTGCTTCCGATTTCTCACGTCGAACCCGTGCGTGTTTCGGGCTCCAGCCTGAGAACTTGGGGGCAACCAGGTGAAACAACCCAACCTTACTCAGTGGCAATCTCAGAGTCTGTCCCAAACCGCTCACATTCGAAAGCCGAGCAAGACATCGATCAGAAGTTCCCCCATCTTGGCTAAGGCCAGCGGAGCGGCTCTTGGTTGACTGGTGCTTGCGCATACATTCGGATGGACGCGATTGGCAGTGGAGGCGTTGAGGACGAATGAACAGTCATCAATCGCTGAACTAATTCCAGTCATTCCTGCTTCTGCAAGAATGTGGTCGTTTCTGACCAGACGGCAATGGGAATACCAACATATTCTAGTAACGCATGCAGATTGACAGAGACCAGGCCGCGAACCTGCGGCCTTCTTTCTTATTTGCTAACTGCCCGTTCTAGCGACAAAAATGAGGATCCTCAATGACGCATGAAGAATTTGTTCAAATTGCCCTTGATCTATCGAAGCGGGGAGACGGCGCACCCATGGACGATTCGAGGGATCAAGATCAAGGCAAGGGTGCCGTGGAGCAGGATCAGAAGAATCAAGGTGGCAATACGAGCATGAACGGACAATTGGGACACCGCGAGCAGGATACAGAATTGAAGAACGCCGACAGCGATCGATCCGGCTGAGATTCTTACTCTTCTCAAAAACGCGCCCGAGCCAGTGTTAGCGGGGTTACTTGCCGTAGACCCTATTTCAGGCTGGGTTTCATCCACACGTAGAAGTTCTTTTCATCGGCGAGCGTTTCGATCGACAGACCCTCTGAAGTCGACGCGCGATGTACGGCCGAACGCAGGTTTGCAAGTCCAATTCCACCTACATCGGCAAGTGGAATTTCAAGAGCCGAACCGGACGATGCTGACCTCAACTCCTGAAGAATCCCTTGAACAAGGTCGTGGTGCTTCCCACGTCGGCCTTTGTCGAGATCTGCCACTGCCACACGACGGTACTGCAAAATAGGTGGTGGATTGTTGCCTTTCTGTTCTTTTGGCATGGGCTCCCCCCTGTATTTGTTGCATATGATACTCGCCCCGAAACAAGTCTACGACAATTATATGTTTGTTGTGGAATTTCTATACTGTAGACCGTTTGTTTTGTGTATGATGCGCGGCACGTCTCCCATTTCGCTATATCACCAGAACTCTGGTTCTACCGCGCGCGATAGGCCGCCACAGCCACGATAGTCGAACCCAATATTCCCACCTTTTTTTTAGTGCCCGGGGTACGCTCCAAAGGAGAGCTTGGAAAGGAAAGGGTGCCTTTTTGATGGAAAAGTGTCGTGGCAGAAGCGGGGCTGCAATGCTCGAAACTCGGCCGGGCCAAGGCACGCTTCACACGTGGAATTCAGATTATCCCGTGAAGCCAGCAGCCAATGCGAAAGCACCTTTAGAGAGCCATCATGAAATATACGTGCCGTCACTTGCTGAACACCACCATGGCGTAGAAGACAGCGAATTTGGCAAGAGGTTTTTCCTCATGCCCGGATCATCACTGATCCGAAGAAGTTAGCGCAGCTAAATGCTGCCGTTGCGAACCGGAAACGAAAGGAAGAAGCCGAGCGCAATGGGACATTGACTTCGTCGATGAGGAAGGAAGCAGTGTTGCCGTTGCAGATTGTCTTTCACCCACCATGCGGTATGAGTGAAACAGCGTTTGCAGGTGTGCACAGTAGCGCTCCAAAAGATAAGTCCAGGCAGCGGTAAAGTCCGCCGCGTGGAGTACGTGAGTGGTGCGGGAGGAAACCTAGGTGCCAACCAAATCGGCCAAGAAAAAGCGCGACTTCGACCCCAAGGCGTTCCTCGCCACGATTGGCGAGGGCAGGCGAGTCGTGGTAGTTCCCAAGAAAAGCACAATCTTTACGCAAGGAGAAACAGCCGACGCAGTCTTCTATATTCAGACCGGCCATGTGAGGCTCACAGTCGTTTCGCAAAGCGGCAAGGAAGCGACGGTCGGCATATTGAATGTCGGAGACTTCTTCGGAGAAGGAACTCTGGCCGGGCAGCTTCGACGTATCGGCTCTGCAAGCGCCATGACGGACTGCACCCTTCTGCGGATCGAAAAGACCGCAATGATGCGGGCGCTTCACCAGCAACACGCGTTCTCGGACCTGTTCGTAGCGTATCTGCTGTTGCGGAACATCCGATACGAAGCGGACCTGGTGGATCAGCTTTTCAACTCCAGCGAAAAGAGACTGGCTCGTATTCTGCTCATGCTCGCTCACTTCGGTAAGGACGGGGTCGCCCATGGCGTAATGCCCGCGATCAGTCAGGAGACCCTGGCCGAGATGATAGGCACAACCCGCTCGCGAGTCAGTTTCTTCATGAACCGCTTCAGGAAATTGGGATTCATTCACTACAACGGCGGGCTGGAAGTCCATAGCTCGCTGCTGAATGTCGTTCTGCACGACTAGCTCCTGCTCCGGACTCTCAAAGCCAGCGGCATGACAGCAACCGGAAGATCAGGCTTCCGCTGGATCCAGCCCCAAGAAGGACCCCATTTTCGTCGCCACCAACACCTCCAACAGCGTTGCCGTGTTACGGACACTTCCCGAGATAGTGACGAGTGCATCCGAGACGACGGGATGGTCCTCCGCCAGAGAGTCCAACCGGTCACTTACTTTGTGGAGTTGCTGTGCTTCTTGCAGGATTGCATTGGAAGGCATACGTACACAGCTTTCTGGAAAGCCTAAGGAAGGGAAACTTCAGATGGGCTGACTTAGTTTCAGAGAACCTGAAAGAGGAGAAGGTGTAACTACCTCAACGCTATCTTATCACGTGAGGAACCGAGAGCGTCGGCGCTTCATCGTTTGCTGGGCCTATTAAGCTATGCGCATCTTGATGAGCGAGGCGCGAGTCTCACCGCCGCTCTTGTCAGGCACAATAATCAATTCGAGCACCCCGACATCTACCAGGTCAACAGCGTAGTCCTCGATCTCGCGGACTCCTCCGGGCGAGCTGAAATTCCACTCCTGGCGCACGATTTCCCGGAAAGGTTGTCCAACCTGCGAAGACCATCTCAAAACAAACTCCTGCGTGCGCGAGGCTACGTTGTCCTCGAAGACCAGGAAAATCCGTCTGAGCTTTTGCGGGCTGTCGAAAATGAGCCGTATCGTCTGACTTCCAGGCTCAGCCGCACGCCAGCCCCGCTTCTCGTCTCCCAGAAGCGCAGACTCAATTGGATAGTTCTCATCTTCCGATGAGACCTCGACCAGAGCCGCTTTGTCCAGGTCCAGCCAACCCTGGTCCCAGGCTGGGGCGATTTGCGGCACTCGGATCACCTGCTTGCGCATACCCTCTACATTACGCTTATCTCCGGAAAATAACATTGTAGGTTTCTGCGAACGGTCAGATTAAGAACTCCTAGTACGAAAGAAGAGCTCCCGGCAGATTGCAATCCATTCAAACTGCAAGGGGCACAATTTATCGTGGACGGTATAATCCCGGGCAATGGCGCTTCGCTCGATTGCGGAGAAACTGTTCCGAACGCTGGCAAGAATCATTCCACAATGCGGCATGGTTTCGCAGGCCGTCGCCTTCAATATGTTTCTCTCATTTTTCCCGATTTTGTTGATAGCTGTCGGGCTTATGAGCAATTCCCTGAGGGCGAAGAGCGGCCAGGAACTGGCGACGCGCTTGTCGGCCATCCTGCCTCCGGGTAGCTGGCAACTCGTATCCGATTTCCTTTTGCGCCGAGAAGTGAACCCTTGGAACTGGGTGCTTCTCGGCTGGGTTGGGACGTTGCTTGTCGGCTCACAGGTCATGAAGTTAATCATGGAAGGCATCTCCTTGATTTATGGTGACCGTTGAGAGACATTCCTTTCTCGGCCGGCAGATTAGGGGCGTGCTCTTGTTCTTTGTGTCCCTTGTGGCGTGGCTTCTGGCCGTCGCGCTGAGTGTTTTCGGACGGCCATTGCGCCAATGGATCACTCCGGTACTTGGTCAGTCCCTCTTGGCTCGTGGCTTCTGGACCGTCCTGCTTCCTGTCTTTGCGATGGTTCTGGCGATGCTCGTCCTCGCCTTGATCTATAGGATTGCGCGACCTGCCGCGACTACATGGAGTTCCGTTCTGCCCGGAGCGACTGCAGCGACTATTCTGTGGTGGGGCATCAATTTACTGTTTGGAGTTTACGTCCGGCACATGCGGTATGGACCTGTTTACGGAGGGCTGGCGGCGGTAATCGGTTTGATGGTGTGGATGGAGTTCTCTGCGATGATCGTATTTCTTGGTGCGGCCTGGAACGCGGAAAGTGCTGCGCGGCCATGATTCCCGCAAAGTTTTCACGTAAAGCAGACTCGCTCCCATTGTGCAAGACTCCTCAAAGAGAGTTCGCGCAGTTCTCAGTGTGAGCAATACTGATCAGAAAAAGCGCATCTCTTCCCGCACACTTGATGCTGGTGACAGCTCCACTCTGTCAGGGCAACTCCTGTGGCAAAGAAAATCACAACCGCGAAGACCAGATCCGAGTTTAGTCCCCATGCCTTTCTTTCGACGATTGGGAAGGGTAGGGAGATGCTTTCGTTTCACAAGAAGAAGGTGATCTTCGCCCAGGGTGATTCCACGGACGGATTGTTCTTCATTCAAGAAGGAAGAGTACGGCTCAGCGTTGTATCGGACGTCGGGAAAGAAGCAACTCTCGGCATACTGGGCGAGGGAGATTTCTTTGGAGAAGGTGGTCTTGCTGGTCAGTTCGTACGTATGTCGTCCGCGATCGCGACCACCACCTGCGTACTTTTGCGCATCGAGAAGAAAGCGATGATGCATGCCATGAGCCTGGAACCAAAATTGTCGGCCATGTTTCTCAAGTACTTGCTGAAGCGAAATATCCGATACCAGGATGATTTGATCGATCAACTTTTCAACTCCAGCGAAAAGCGCCTGGCACGGGTTTTGCTGCTCATGGCGCAATTCGGCAAAGAAGGAGTTTCCGAAATGTCGGTCCCCAGACTCAGCCAGGAGACTCTGGCGGAGATGGTGGGAACGACTCGTTCGCGGGTCAGGTTCTTCATGAACCGGTTCAGGAAGCTAGGTTTTATCAAGGACGACGCTGGAGACAATTTGCATGTCTACAGTTCACTCCTCAACGTCGTCCTTTATGACGACGATGCTGTCGGAACACCCGAGGCCACCAGACGAACCGCTTGTTCCACCAAAGCTCTCGAACCGCCCACAGAGCCCGGCGAGCCGCCTGACAAGGAGCGTGCGATGAGGCCACCGCTGACAAACGAGGCTCGAAAGTGAATGGAGCGTAGACCGATAACGTCCCCCGGTTTCTGATCGGCACCGATCGTTCGCCTACCTTGGAGAATCCTCTAAACCAAGTGCGATAGCAGACGGGTCGTGTGCAAGAGGTTGTCGAGCGAATGAAAGAGACATTCAATCCTAGTTCGGAAGCATGAAGCACGAAGGAGTAATATCGTGGCACAATCCAGAGTGGAAAGAACAGCCGAGCATATCGCCGAATCAGTTCAACAGGCTTCCCGTGCAACCAGTGCGGTTGCTGACGCAATTCAGGATGGCATCGGCGTAGTGAGACGCGCCGCCAAACAGGGCGGCGATGTAGCCGAAGAATTCCTGGATGACACAACTCAGCGCCTCCAGCGTCACCTTGTGTTAACCGTAGCCACGACGTTTGCGATAGGCATCACGGCAGGAGCCCTGATCGGCTGGACGATGAAACGAAGATAAATCAGACAACTGTGAATTGACCTGCAGAACGCGCTGGGGGACAGCAAGGAGGCTGCGACCAGCGCGGTGCCGGGGCTCGCAAGGTCTTCATTCAAATCGCAGTTCGCCGTCCGCTCACTAAATTAATCACCAGAACCACCAGGCCGACAACCAGGAGCAGATGGATCAGGCCTCCCCCGACGTGCAAACTAAAACCCAGAAGCCACAAAATCAGCAAGAGAACACAAATTGTCCAAAGCATGTCTACCTCCTATGCTCATTTGCGAGCATCCGAATGTGAATCTCTACAAAATCCGCGAGAGATCTTCTTTGCGTGGACGGATAGATGGGAATGAGACACTGCCGTTGCCTGACACAGACCGTCGGTTGAATGGCAAAACATCGGCAGCTCAATTCTGCCAGGCCTATTTCTGTGCTTTCTCTTTGGCTTCAGCTTTCGCTTCAGCTTTCTCCGCGGCTACGGCTTGAGCTTTTGCTCCACGGACTTCTGCAAGGAACGGCTGGGCTAAGGCAGGAGCCGACACCTTGCCCAACAGCAATGCCCTGGTGGTCACCTTGTGTCCATAAATCGCCTGCCGGGAATCGTTGTCTTGGCGGATTGACGCACCTTCCAACGTGAGTCCCGCGAACACGCCTTTGGCACGGGAGTAGGTCAGGATCTCCGTATCCATCTTCCAGTTCGTGCCGGCCTCGGCATGCCGTCCGACCGGACCCGCTGCTGCCGAAGCGTCCGCCCCGAGGTGGAAATTACTCTCGAGCAGTTTTTGCATCCCCTTTTCATTCTGAATGATCATGACCAGGTCCACAGCTTCCACGCCGATCTGCAGCCCCCAGTTTCCACCCGAAATAGTAATGAACGCAGGCGCGCTCCAGCCATTCGCGGTGCGGCAGGTGGCCACGCCTTTCCCACCCTTACCTCCAAAGACAAACCCGCCTTTGACCATGTGCGGCACAACGGCCACGCACTTGGCGTGTTCCAACACTTCTTCGGGGATTCCCTTGTCTGGCATCCCCATAATCTCGTGTAACACTGCGGTGGCGTTGTTCAGCCGATCGGTGGCATCTTCCTTCGCCGACCCGGCCCAGCACACTGTGCCGAGACTCAACAGGGCAAATAGCAACATTACTCTTTTCATAAACGGCCTCTTTTCTGTTACCTCTACGGCGCTTCTGGTGTTGTAAGTGGTATCGACGTGCATACAAGAACCCCGGAGCAGAACACGCCGGCATACCAGGTTCAATTCAGAACCTTAACAAATGAGGTTCCAGGAAGCTGAGCAATAATGCTCATGCTGTGTTCTTGCGCTGGTCGTCCCTCGACTTGCATTCGACCCCCGCGTTGTTCTTGTCGATGATGATCCTTCGGCCTGATCGAGATCGGAAATCTGCATGTTATTCAACTGAAGCTCGAAGCCTTCGCGAACGGCTTTGCCACCGGCAAACATGGCAATGTCACCCGGACTGCTGAATGATTTCTGGTTCGATAGAATGTCTGATGTCAGCTCTGCACTTATGATCACTTTTGAACACTCTGGAATTGACAGCCTACGTACAAGTCTCACCCTTGGTATTCATGCCATCGCTAACTCTGCAACTCGGCTGTAGAGCAGGAGTCAGCAACGAATATTCAAATAGGATCCATCGCAGAAATTTATAACGCACACAATGCTGGTGAGCAATTTTGCACAGACGCGTCCCATTTGCCCTGATAAGTTTGCCTCTCAGTGTGAGGAGGATCTATGAATGCGTTTCGTATTCTGGTCGCTGACGATCATCCAATATTCCGGTTCGGAGTATGCTCGCTGCTTCGGTCTCACGAAGGGTGGGAGATCTGCGGACAGGTAGCTGACGGGCGGGATGCGGTAGAGAAGTGCAAGCAGTTGAAACCGGATCTTCTTATTTTGGACATTTGCATGCCGAAGCTCAACGGCGTGGATGCGGCACGGCAGATCCTGAAAGTAAATCCGGCACAGAAAATACTGGTCCTTACCGACGTGCACTCCGAGCAGGTGGTCCGGGACTGTTTGGATGTCGGCGTTCGCGGGTGGGTCTTTAAGTTCGACGGAACCGAGGACCTGATTGCAGCAGTGGAAGGATTACAACGGAATCGGTCCAGCTTCAGCTCACGAGTGTCCGATCTGATTATGGACTGTTACATTCACCGGCAGCGAGTGGGCCCAGCCGCACCCCAGGCGCCCAGATTGTCGCCTCGGGAGCGCGAGGTCGTGCAGCTCGTGGCCGAGGGCAAGACTTCCAAGGAGGTCGCCACGATCCTGGACATGGCATTGAAAACAGTAGAGACGCATCGAAGCAATATCCTGCGCAAACTCAAGCTTCACTCGATCGCCGATTTGGTGCTCTATGCGGTGAGGAACGAAATCGTCCACGTCTCGCTTCCGGCAACTGTGCTCTCACCCTACTCGGGAATTGTCGAGCGGAGACACTTTCTGAGTGCTGTTAACTGAAGCCTTCGTCTGTCCCGGTTCGGCCCGACGTTATTGCTGTGACTCAGCTCTGCGCTGGTTGGCGATTGGTGTTGCCGCCCGTTGGCCGGGTCGTCATCACCACGCGGCCCAGAGATGCTCTGGGCCCACAGGTGCGCCGATCGATGTACAGCGTTGCACGCAGGTACCAGATCGTGTCCACCAAAGGAAACAGAAGTATCCGTATCGGACTCGGGTAGCGCGCTACCCCACCCTAGAGCTCAGCATCCGCCCAGGCTGACCAGCTGCCCAGACCTGAGCTTTCTCTCGAGCCGCCGAGCGATCAGACTTCGAGTTGGCATCCAGCGAGGAGAATTTCGTAACTTCGAGAAAGTTCTCAGCATTCGAAGGCGATGCTGCAAGTCGAACGAGCGGATATATTGCCGGATCACTTGGGGCATGCTCATCTGCAATGCTGCAGAGAAGTTCTGGCGCGACATCTGGGCGAGTCTTTCGGAGGATTGCAGCAGGCCGAGGAGGCGGCTTGCGAGGCTTTCGACGTCGTTCGGCGTGAAGAACTCCATCGAGACAAGCTCGTACTCGGCTAGCTCTCTGAAGTCCTCAATGTCGGAGGCGAGTATCGGTAAGCCAAACTGACACGCAAGGTGGGCGACGCCGCTCGATCCAGCCGATGAAGTGTAAGGCATGACTGCCAGGCTGGCCGTCTGAAACAGGTCGGGAATGGCTTCCTCAGGTACGTAGCCGACAAATCGTATCAGCGGATTGTGTTTGACTCGCTCCGCCACCGACTTCACATAACCGGGAGTCTTTGGATGATCGCCTCCGGCGATTACCAACTCCGTGGGTGGTGACCTCGCAACAATTTGCTCAAACGCTTCGATCAGCAACTCCAGCCGCTTGTATGTTCCCCATTTCCCGAACGCAAGAACGCGGTGCACTGGGTTTCCGCGCTTGGAGAGATCTGGCTCTTCTGGACGACTTGCGAAGATCCCGTGGTGACGAACATTCACGGTGCCGCGTCCATACTTGTCGCCGTAAGGTTCGGTGGTACGCAGGTAGCAAGACGGACAAAGAATTCGCGGACAAGAGCAGGTGTGTGGCCAGGCGCCCCGCGATCCGATATAGCATCGGAGACTTTACTCCGGCGTCGGCCAGGTCGACGGTCTCGAACAGCTGATGCAAGGTAATGTGTGTGTAAAACGAGACAGAAACGCGTCAGCGCAGGCGTCGTGAGTCCGAAAAAAGCCGGTAGCGGTTTGCCCCCAAAGCTGGCAAAGCCGATGTTGTACCAAACAACGTCCGGCTTCAGTCGATGCACCGCTCGCAAGACAGATAATGGATTGCTGAGACGATTGAATCCCCAGCAACGCTCCACGGAAAACTCCGGCAACTCCGGCCGTGGTTCAGGCAGATAGTCGGCCAGGATCGTAAGTTCGAGCCCTCGGTGCTGCCGTAGTTCGTCCGCAACGTGAAACCCGTATTCATTGAGGCCTTTACGGCTGGGCGGAAATGCAGTCACTAGCGCAAGCTTCATTGTGGGCTCGGCCTGAGCATGAGGTCTCTGGAGAGTTTTCCGAGCAAATGCAGATAGTGTAAGGCGACGGCCGCGCCCGCTTTGCTTTTTCCGGCGGTTCGGACACCGAAGTGAAACGGAATCTCTCGAGCCGAACGAAGGCGCGCACGTACCAGGATTTCCAGCAGGAGCTTGAAACCTTTAGTCTCAAACGAAAGGCCATCAATGGCTTCCCTCCGCACGACGAAAAAACCGGACATCGGGTCTTCAATCCGCAGCTCTCTTCGTTGCAATGGCAAGGCGGCCAAAGTACTCACGCGGGAGATGACGGCACGCACAGGGTTCCAGCCCCGCGTACCGTTCTTGCCAGCATAGCGGCTGGCGATTGCGATGTCGCAACCCTGGCACATCGCCTCGAGAAGGCTCGGGAGCAACTCAGGCGGATGCTGAAGATCGGCATCCATGACTCCGAGAAGATCCGCATCCGAATGACGCCAGCCATGAACAACCGCACCCGCCAGCCCTCGCTGGTTCTGCCGGGAAATAAGCCTGATCCGACTGTCCGAGGCACAACATGCTCTTACAATGTCAGGAGTTCCATCGGTACTACCATCGTCGACGACAATCACTTCGTATGAAAGCGGAAGCGGCTCGAGTGCGTTTCGAACTCGTCGGAGAACACTTTCGATGTTTCCGGCCTCGTTCAACGTAGGCACAACCAAGGTAAATGTTTCGCACGATAGACACGGCACGCTAGGCCCGAGAGACAGTTCCTTATTTCTTCGCATTTTTGCTGGAATCTGGATTTTCGTGATAGGTCAAGCCAATACAAATCTTGATAACTTGGCTGTATGGATGGTGATGGAGCTTTGCCCCTTGTAGGCAATGAAGCCCAATTTTCGGAAGCGATTCATAAAGAAACTGATCCGGGATCGGGTTGTCCCAACCAGTTCCGCCAGTTCCTCCTGATGGATTTGCGGAACGACCTGCTCAGGTCGGCCTCGGCTGCCGAAGGTAGCCAGCGTAAGAAGAGCTCGGGCCAGCCGTTTTTCGCTGGAGTTTAAAAGCTGATCCACGATGACTTCTTGGTATCGGCTCATGCAGGTGAGCAAGTAATCGAGAAAAAATGCTGCAAAGGTCTTTTCATGTTGGATTACGCGCAACATCTCTTTTCGTTCGATCCTGATTATTGTGCAATTGGTGAGAGCTCTAGCGGACGCTGTGCGCCGCGGCCGAACCGTCGCGATGCATTCCTTGCCTGCGAAATTTCCTGGGCCAAGCAAGCCGATTGTGGTTTCTTTACCGTGAGATACGACAGAGATCTTCACCGTGCCGGTCAAGATGTAGAAGACAGCATTACCCCGTTTGCCCTGTTCAAAGAGGACTTGCTTTCCCGGTGCATATACGATCGTTCTGCCAGAGCCGGCTTTCGAGAGAAAAGTCCTAATCTGAAATCGTTGTCTATGAGCCGGGTGCGACTGCCGGCTTGTCTGTCGCTCGTTGAGACAGCCATCGATCTCAGTGGGCTCACCCGGTTCGTCGAACGTGCCGCCAGCATTCGCGATGGGATAGAGTAAGTCGCCGTCTTTGTGGCGGACCTCGGACTGGCCGAGTACGAGTCGCACGTTGTCCTTGACGGCCCCAGAAGTGCGTCTCGTGACGAGCGGTCAGGATAGAGTGAGACTGAATCAACTCTCATGGTTGGCTTTCTGAAGGTGAGCTTGGGATGACGTTCGCGAATACATGGGTTGCGTCCTCTTCGAAGGTCATTGAGACTTTGCACCATCTTGTCGAGCTCTTCTGAAATCCTTGGGGGCAGCCGGTTCACCCACCATTCAGCCGACAGAAGAGGCGTTTACGAACACATCCGATCCCCGCGACAGGCATTGCAGAATCACCTTCCGGACGTTTTCCACGCTCGACGGTGCGATCACAACAAGGCGAGGAACATACTCGGAGAGCCCGAGGAACGCGCTGCGGTAGCTGTGCATAAAAGCGAGGGGATATTCCGGTTTCCTCGTGAATGCTTCGTCCGGAAGGGCATCCAGAATAAATGCGAAATCCGGCTTCGGCGCGAAACCCACCAGCAATCGAATGTAGGCGCGCGCCAGCCCGCGCCGGGATTGAAACTGAGCCAGTTGGTCGTACAAGTAGCGGTCAAAGATAACGAAGTCATTGTCTCCGGTGCGTAACTGGGAAACGATGCGGCGGAGGCGCAGGGTGTCTAGTAAATAGAAGATTGCCCGTACGACCATCAAATACCAGGTTTGGACGTTCTTGTCGTTTCGAAGGGGAAAAGGCTGGCGTGGCGTCGGTTGTTTCTGCAAGACAGTCAGGCTCACGTCTGCTCTTAGCTTCGACATAAAGGCGACATCATCCCAGAAGCTCACGCGGGCCACACGGTATCCTTGACGGACAAGGTGCGCAGAGATGCATTTGATTTGCGTTGTTTTTCCTGCGCCGTCGATCCCTGAAAAAGTAACAATCTGTGGGGGCATGACCTATCATCGTCGTCCTGAGAAGTCCACATCACATTCACGAATGCCAGACAACGCTGGCTCGCAATCCTCATCACTCTAAGGGGCACCCGATGGTTTCGCGGGGCTTGCTTTTGACAATGCAAGAACGGACCCGACTGCAAGGCAGGCCCCGGCGACGAGTCCCACTTTGATCAGCAGGGAGCGATTGCTCCGTTGCTTCGCGGGTGCGATTGCAAAGCCCATGGGTCGTGAGGCTGGGGCACCTTTTGGGGGTGCTGCTTTTGCGCCAGCCGTTCCTAAGGGCACCGAGCCCGCGTCTTGGCTCTGCGAAAGGTCATCCTGCTTTTGCGGAGACGACTCGTGCAGGAGCCGGAGCATCTGGTAGTTCACTACTTTTCGGAGCCGCGGCGGCTTGCTGGGGTTGCTGAGCATCATCGGTCTTCCCCGGCTGAGCCTGAACAGGCTCCTGCGAGCTTTGTGGAATGGGTTGCGCGAACAAACTGACCGCGGCCGTCAACAGCCAGACCAGAATGACATGGAGGAGTCGCTTGATTCTCTTGTTCATAGATCCGCAGACCTCCTTATATTCAGCTGTGACCCGCCGGCGCATTCGAAACGCTAGGCTGCTCGATATTGCGGATAGGTCTGTTTCCAAGACTCGGAATCATGGAGTGGGCGGTCGTTCGCAGCCTCCAGGACAGAAGGGAACATGTTGAGGACAGACGCAGCCTGAGTTACTTCCAGGACCACACTCGTCTCGGGAGAGGCTCCTGCGACGGACACCTCGCCGTCACCACGCGCCACGTGACCGACGCATTCCATGAGGAGATCGATGGACTCTGGGCTTATTTGTGCAACCCCCGTCAGATCCACGATGAAATGGGGGCGATGCGAGCTATCGACAAATTCTTTGACCTCACGAAGAAAAGATCTGCGGGACGCTTGGTTGCAGGGCTCGGGCAATCGCTTTACCGTCATGGGCGGGGACTTCGTCATGGGTCGTCTTTCCTCTTCTTCAGTCGCTTATGCAAAACATCGAAGGTCACAGCGCCCTCCCTTGGCATCCGGGGGAGATTCAACTCGGAGGCGCAAGCGAGTTTCGGCGACCGATGAACGCGTCTGGTTTGCGTGCGAATCCGCGCCGTCAGACCCGTGGTGCCAAAGTCCACCGTTACACCTCGGCCCAGAGTGTTCCAATCTGGTTCCGTCAACGACCGATTCACGAAAGTAGAGGCCGGGAGCAACATAAGTGTTCGGCTGGATGCTGGTGTGATCGAGCGTTGTTCCGAGATCGATTTCACAGTTGCGTTCGACGGACGAGCAGCCCCTGACTACGACACCAGCTCTGATCTTGGTTGCCGGGCCGATGTAACAGGGCGCTTGGATTTGCGCGGACGTATCGACGTCAGCCGTCTTGTCGATCCAGACATTCTGGCGAGTTTGGAGTCCTGTGGGCTGGATCCCGCAACGTCCCTCCAACGCATCTTCCACCAGTTGCCGATAGTTGGCGGTGGACGAAAGGCGGACGACATAGCCCAGAAAATCGTATCGGGACGAGGTAGGTCTCCATCTCGGCTCGCCCGCTCGTGGTTCGCAAGAATGCTACCCGCGGTCCAGCAGGCTAATTCCAAGCGGGCCATGCGGGTCAAATACCTTTGTCACTTGGCGTCGCCCCTCGGAGTGAAAACGAATCAAATCCGGTAGATCGATTTCTGCATACGCACCCAGAACAATAAGGAGTATTTGCTCAACACCTTCTTTAGCCCACTCGACCATGGTGTGAACTCGGTTCGGCTCCTGCGGATTTCGATCCACAACCGATACAAGCCCGACGCCAAGACCTTGCACCCTCTCGATCCATCTTTGTAGAACGGTCTTTCCCAGCACCGGCCATGAGGGAGTCCATAAACCTTGAAGCTGCGCCTTTACGTCACCGCCTGCTGTTACTAACAACGCTCCCATCTCCACGATATCTTCCCCTTAGGACGCGGCCGCCCGGTCCAAGAATTGGGTCGAAGAGCCGAGAGTTAAGAGCGAATGAGTTTCCCTCGGGGTCGACTTCCTGACGACGACCCGACGAATGGCGAGATTTGGACTCGGACTTAGACCAGGATCGCTTACCGTAGAAAGGCCTTTCACTCGCATCGCTACTCGACTGCTGCATGCCTTTCGGTGGGCCTGCGGGGACCTCTGTAGAGAGGCATTGACGCATGCGTCTTCTTTGCTTTGTGCAATTGCGACTTCGAATTCCCGATCGAACAATGCAGCAGCCGGGCAATCTCCCGGTGCCCATAGCCCTGAATTTCGTGCAACTCAAAAATGGTGCGATAGCCGCGGGGGAGAGTCTCCAAAGCCCGCGCAAGGGAAATCCGATCGAGGGAGAACTTCAACCGGTCATCCTGCCGGCCAGGTTCCCGCCTTGTGGACGCAACGGTATCGTGCTCACCGGTTTCATCGAGCGAGACTTGACGAGGTGGCTGTTTTCGAAAATGCATAAGCGCTGTCGTCACCGCGATCCGGTGCAGCCAAGTCGACAATGCAGATTCCCCCCGAAACGTGCGCAGTTTTCGGAATGCCCGGATGAAGACGTCCTGGGTCAGATCGTCGGCTTCCGCTGTGTTGTTCGTCATCCGAAGCAGCACAGCGTACACGCGGCGTTTATGCTGGTGAAACAGAGAGGCGAATGCATCTGGGTCACCTTCAAGGGCTCTACCTACAAGAGCAATGTCAGAATTTTGGGTTGCGGCAGGACCAGCGTCCGGAATCACGTCGGTTGTCTCCTCGTCGGCTCTTGGCCATGAGAAGCGTATGCTGGCTGACTCCGCATTGTGTATCCGGCTCAACCCGCGTTGCCTTAGGTGCTTTCCTGTAGGGCGACGCCGCTCACCTACAGGAATGACGTACCTCAGAATTGCTTCATTTTCTCCAGTTTGTCCATTTCCACGTCGAGTGCTTCGCTCCCAATGGTGAATTTCTTGTTCGTCCCTGCGGGTTTTAATGTATTGATCGCCCCTTGACCAGCGGAGTTGTTCTCCCAAGAACTCGTTTTCAAGATCGCTGCGGTTTTGCCTTAGTGTCTCCTCTGTCCGGTCTGCCGTACTTCTGCTCCAGCGTAAGCATGTAGCCGTCGTAGCTGTGCCCCCCAGTGCGACTGTCCGTGGGCACATAGATCTGGGCCACTCTTCGATCCAGAATTGTCATGTTCACGTACTGTCCGGTTTCCAAGACATCCGTGCAAGTTTCCATACGGTAAATCCCGTCGGAGCCGCACAGGCCGGGCTTAAACGGCAGAGAGGGTACTTTCCAGGAAAGAAACTTCGGCTTCGCTACCTTCATTGGGTCGCCAATCCGAATTCCGCGAAACTCGTAGGGAACGGACGGAGGCAATGCTCTAGCCTCCAATAGCGGAACTAAGCGAGTGGTTATGGGAAGTTGTGCCACCTGCGCTTGCGTTAGCGGCAGTATTTGCTGTCCTGAGTTCCGTGCTCCGCCGATATGGTTTTGCATAGCGAGGCAAAGAGTCGATGCGATCAATAGTGCTAAAAGGACGTTCATCTCTCACTCCTTCGTCGGAACAACTTCGGTCGCTAAGATCACAACATGTCTTGCCGCCTGTCCTGGTCTCGCCAGGATGGCGAACAAAAGGGGAGGCGATATAAGCCGCCTCCCCTTTCCCTCATTAACCATTCTCAACTGGCAACCACCTTGGTTCTAGGCGGCCTTGCCGGAAGCTTTGGCTTCGAGGGTCTTTTCACTGCCAACGTTCACCTTGATTTGCTTGGGCTTGGCCTCGGCCTTCTTGGCGAGGTTGATCTTTAGCACACCCTTGTCATAGTGGGCGTTTACCTGTCCCGGATCCACGGAACTGGGCAACGTGAAGGAGCGAGTGAAGCTTCCGTACTGTCGCTCGATGCGACGGAAGTTTTCCTCCTTCTCTTCCTTCTCGATCTTGCGCTCGCCATGGACGGTGAGGGTATTGCTCTCGATGCGGACATCAATGTCTTTTTCGTCCATGCCAGGGACTTCGAGCTTCAGAGCAATGTTGTGCTCGTCTTCGTAGATGTCCACCGGCGGTGCGAAGTTGGTGGTCGTCAATGCCTCTTCCGGTCCTTCAGGGCTATAGGACTCACGGAAAAGACGATTCATCCGATTCATACGGTCTTGCATGGCGGAAATCTCACGGAAAGGTTCCCAACGGGTCAATAGTGTCATAAACGCAGTTCCTTCTTGGAGGTAATCTAAGAGGAAACACTTCAGATGGGCTGACTTAGTTCAGGAGACCTGAAAGAGTAAGAAGAGGTGGCTTGCTCATTTACGATCCTAGGCTTGGGCACTGCCATTGTCAACCTGCCGCAGAATATAGGAAGGTGCGGAGTCATGCCAGGGTCGAAGTCATGTCGTTGGATAATTGTCTGTAGCACCGGCGCAGGTTATTCCGCGCAAAACTAGCTCCTCCGCGATCGTTAAGTTGCTGAGATTGGGCCACTGTCATCGACGAGGAACCATCTCCCCCAAAAACACGTACAATCGAGTGTGCAGTTTAAAGAACAACTCGATTCTGAAACAATTGAACGTCTGGAGAGACAGGATGAGCTCCTGCTAAGGATGTACCATGCGGAACTTGCCAAGAACCCAACCAGCCGTGCGGCAGAATCTTCGCGCAGCAATATGATCGCTCTGCGTCATACCATCGAGCAGATATATGGCAAGTGCCGCTGAGTTGCGGCACGGTTAAAAGGTCGGCCTCCCGGCGCTTACTGTGGGCGATTGGGAGGTGACGAGGATGCCCCCGTTACCGTCCGTCCGCTTTGAGGATCTCCTGCTCGGCTCGGAGCCAGTCTTGTTCGTCTTGGCCGGTTGCCCGACCACGACCTTCATACAGTTCGTATGCACGCGCCCTTATCAGATCTTGTGAAGGGACAATGTCTGGCATCACCGCCAAGTGGCCAGGAGAATTTTGCGACCTTCCGAGAGTCTTGGGCGTCGACATTTTGTGAGAATTGGGATTGATCACGGTTACCTCGAACTAGTGTCGGCTAAGGGGGACGTACTTCAGATGGGCTGACTTAGTTCAGTAGACCTGAAAGAGTAAGAAGAGGCTTGCTCAAGAAGAATGGTAGGCTTGCGGGACTAATATTGTCAAGCTTCCGCAGAAGGTGCCTCAAAGGTGTCTTCGCTGTTGCTGTGCGTGCGAACATTCGCCAAAGTGGTCCTTGGGCCACAAGATATTGTCAGAATGCGTTAGTTCGAACCAATCGGCACAGACAAAGTTCTCTCAGCGTGCTTTAAGCCTGGCGCAGAACCACTTATGGGCAGGGTGGGCCCGTTGCTCCATTTGCGTCGGTCAGCGGGCTTAACCGCCAGCCCTATGAATGCACTTGCCCGCGGCCATTGCTGTGGTCGTACAGCGCGTCCGTGACATGAACGCTTGTCTTGATCCGGCCCATCTGTTCATAGATGTATTGGCGAGGGTCGGCTACGTCGAGGACGCGACTCCCATTGTGGGGGCACGCATAAGGCAGATCTTCTCTTAGATTTTTAAGCACGGCTAGCGCGATTTGCCTTTCGTTTGTGTCGATAGCAAGCTCCACTGCGAACAACACTTCAACCGATTATAAGATCCCAAGTCTATGCACCTTAAACTGTGGACCTTTGACCACTTCCGAATTTAATTCCAGATGGCGTGGCGAACCGGCGCCGGCTGCCGAGGGTCCGGGGCGGTGCGAAAAACTCGTGCCGGGAGAGGATGTGAGCGTTATTGAGCAGATTAGACAATCGTAGACTTGGTAAAGTTCAATCTGTGTCACGCATGAGAAGATGAGGGCTATATGGGCGCCGACATGAGCGTCCCTCTCCCGCCACCGCCTGTAGCGCTTGTCTCCGGCGATGTCCCGCGGCTTTTTGACCGGCCGAAAGTTCACCGCCCGAATGACGACAGATCCTCACGAATGAACGACGATGGCTGTCCCAACGACAACCCTAGCATAGAGGACGCTACCGGCTATTCGAACGAGGAGGAAGAAGGCTGAACGAGCCCAAGCAGTGTAGATGAGATCCAAGAACTGAAGGCAGGCACTCGTAGGTTGTGGCTGTCGTCAGGCAGGGAGCAGTGCAATCCGCAGTGTTCGCGCTGACCACCGTCAATAGTGTGATGCTGATGTTTCTTGATCAATCGATCAATCCGTCCTGACACCTCTTGTCGGCCTGGTCTGATTGTTGCTGCGTTCCGCGCTTCGACGGTCCTGCCTCTGAAATGCGACGCTTTTTGCATCGCTTTCCCGTTATTAACCGGATTCGAACGAAAGGAGTCTGCAAGTATGGCTACAACATTTACTCCACTCCACGACCGCATCCTGGTGCGGCGTATCGAAGAAGCTGGCACCACTCGGGGCGGCCTCATCATTCCCGATTCCGCCAAGGATAAACCGCAAGAGGGCGAAGTCATCGCGGTCGGCAAGGGCAAGACTAATGACGAAGGCAAACTTTGCCCGCTCGTACTGAAAGAAGGCGACAGTATTCTCTTCGGCAAGTACTCCGGCACAGAGATCAAGATTGACGGAGAAGATCTTCTCATCATGAAAGAAGAAGAAGTCCTCGGCATCGTCTCCGGTTCACCCAAGAGAGAGGCGGCCAAGAAAGAGTCCGTAGGAGCCAAGAGATAGCCGATCCTATGAGCGTCGAGTTGGCATATCCATAGAGATGCAAGGCGAAGATTTCACTATTCTAGGAGAACTCAGGTTATGGCAAAGCAAATTGTGCACGGCGAGAAGTCGCGGCAGGCGATCCTCCGCGGCGTAAATCTGCTGGCGGACGCGGTGAAGGTCACTCTAGGACCAAGAGGCCGCAATGTTGTCATCGAAACAAAATTTGGTTCGCCGACGATCACCAAGGACGGCGTGACCGTTGCGAAAGAGATCGAACTGCAGGATAGCCTCGAGAACCTGGGCGCACAAATGGTGCGTGAGGTCGCCTCCAAGACCAGCGACGTCGCCGGCGATGGCACCACCACCGCCACTGTTCTCGCCCAGGCTATTTATCGTGAAGGTGTCAAGACCGTCGCCGCCGGCGCTAATCCCATGGCGATGAAGCGCGGCATCGAGATGGCCGTGAACGTGGTTTGCGGCAACATCAATTCCAAGACCGGCGAGCGCGCCAAGGGCGAGCTCGATAAGCTGTCCAAGCCCGTCACCGGTGACATGATCGCCCAGGTTGGCAGTATCTCCGCCAACAATGACCAGACGATCGGCCACATCATCGCGGATGCGATGAAGAAGGTCGGCAAGGACGGCGTGATTACCGTGGAAGAGTCCAAGACGCTCGAGACGCAACTCGAAGTGGTCGAAGGAATGCAATTCGACCGCGGCTATCTCTCGCCCGTATTTTGTTACAGATCCCGAACGCATGGAAGTCGCCTTCGAGAACGCCTATATCCTCATCAATGAAAAGAAGATCAGCTCCATGAAGGACATCCTTCCTTTGCTTGAGCAGATTTCCAAGAGCGGCAAACCGCTGCTCGTCATTGCAGAGGACATCGAGGGCGAGGCGCTGGCGACCCTTGTGGTCAACAAACTGCGTGGCACGCTACAGGTTGCTGCCGTAAAGGCGCCGGGGTTCGGCGATCGCCGCCAGGCCATGTTGCAGGACATCGCAACGCTCACAGGCGGGAAGGCAATTACCGAAGATCTCGGCATCAAGCTCGAGAACGTGAAGATGGAGGATCTCGGCCAAGCCAAGAAGATCACCATCGACAAGGACAATACGACCATCGTCGAAGGAAAAGGCAAGCATGCCGACGTCGAAGGTCGCGTAAAGGAAATTCGCGGCCAGATTGAAAAAACCACCAGTGACTACGACCGCGAGAAACTGGAGGAGCGGTTGGCGAAACTGGTCGGTGGCGTAGCTGTGATCAAGGTGGGCGCGGCGACCGAGACGGAAATGAAAGAGAAGAAGGCTCGTGTCGAAGACGCCATGCACGCGACCCATGCGGCCGTGGAAGAGGGCATCGTTCCCGGCGGCGGCGTCGCTCTGGCCCGCTGCATCCCCGCCCTCGACAAGCTGAAGGTCGAGGGGGATGAGCAGATCGGCGTCAATATTGTTAAGCGCGCCCTGCAGGAACCGCTGCGCCAGATCGCCGAGAACGCCGGCGAAGAGGGTGCCATCGTTCTGGGCAAGATCACCAATTCGAAGGACAACAACTTCGGCTACAACGCGCTGACCGACGAGTACGAAGACCTGGTCAAGGCCGGAGTAATTGATCCGACTAAGGTCGTGCGCACAGCCTTAACCAATGCCGGCTCGATTGCGGCGTTGATGCTGACGACCGAGGCCCTTGTCGCAGACATCGCGGAAGAGAAGAAGGGCTCTCCTTCCGGCGGCCATGGCGGGATGGGAGACATGTACTAGGACACCAGGCGATTCCATCAAGAATTGGCGAAGAGCGCCTGTGGCGGAAGGAGTGCTCAACAGCATCGACACCAAGGGCCCGAAGAGAGCGGATCCTCAGACTTCCGATTGACCATTATGCGCAAGCAGCTTATCCCTCTAACTCCGGAGACGACTCGGCCCCACGGCGAAGACTGGCTAGACATCGAGTGTGCAGCCACGGTCGAGGTCACGTCAGAAGAGGGGAGTTTCCCAGTAGAGTCTGCGTTGGTCGCGGGAGAAACTCAGGGCTGGCGCGCGGCTATTCCGGGAACTCAAACGATTCGGCTGCTCTTCGATCATCCGCAAAAGCTGAGACGCATATCACTCGTTTTTGAGGAACACGAAACACCGCGTACGCAAGAGTTCGTTGTGCGAGGGTCTACGGACGGCGGGCGCTCATTTCGAGAAATTGTCCGTCAGCAGTGGAATTTTAGCCCACCTCACACCGTCCGAGAGGTCCAAGCATACGAGGTTGAGCTTACCGACATCACCGTACTTGAGTTGATTGTTACTCCTGACATCAGTGGCGGAATGGCTCGCGCCTCGGTCAAAAGTCTACGCGTGTCTTGACCTTTGCACTGGTCACAATTGAACATCTTGTTTTCAAGCAAGCCTGCATGATGTAGCCATGAAAACCAAACAGGAACAAGCCCTGACAGTTCGTTGCCCCACCTGTGGCGCTAAGCCGGGAGAGAAGTGTGAACTGAGCACTGGTCAGCCCCGTACCGACCCGCATCGAGATCGGCGCTTGGAGGCTTCTGAAAGGTAAATGGCCAGGCGAAGACCAGAATGGACCAGCCATATTAGTTGCAGGAATTCCCTGTTGGTTGCATGTGCGCACCCGTCGATATTGCCTGCTACGAAATGCACTTCGTGTATGGGAGGAACCGAAGTCGCAGGAGGGCTTACTCAGGTTCATGCCGGGGCAAGTTCGGCGAGAGGGCCTAGACGGTGGAGAGTCTCGTTAACCAGTGCGGACGCCACGATGCTCTCCTGTTGTGTAGGTGTGGCGACCTGGAGCAGTCCTTGCCCACCGAAGTCTACTGGAAGTTGAGAATTCGGTTTGGTACTGCATCACCGAGTCTAGAATGTGCTTCGGCGCCTCCGATTCCTATCCATTCTCAAAGTGGACGCCTGTGCTGCCAGACTCGGAAGGGGACGCCCAGTACTCAACCGCCAGAAGCCAATGACCTCGGCTTACGGATGACCACAACTTCAGGTAATCCAAAGTGCCGCCCGTCAGCGAAGCCGTATTCAATCTGAACCAGACCGGCTTGGGCACCGCGCATCAAGTCTGCTCAAGACACAACAACCGCAGACTCGAGGGTCCGCTCCAGAATTTGGCTCTCGTTAGTTTTCATAGGGTCCACTCCCCGACTGGAAATGCGCTCAGCCTCTGGCCCAGGCTGCGTCCTGTTGGGACGTCCGCCGCACCTCGGCGCTATCTAAGTAACAACTCTGCTGGACATGCCGAGAGTGTGCTGAAACAACGGCATATGGCACACCGAGAAACCGTTTTTCTACGATCCCCGTCACCTCGAGGCTATTGAAGTGTTGCCCTTTTACTTTTTCTAGAATCCGCTTCAGCGCCTTCTGGATCTTATTCGTCCCGAGAGCACCGAAAATCATGGCCTTTTCCTCTGTCGCCATGAAAAAGAAGTTCCATCCCGAGGCACGAATCTTACGATCAAACGCGAAACCACGTAGCACCTTAACCAGGCGCCAGTTCCCCGAATACGGCTCGCTTTCCAAACCAAGGACTTGCGTCATCCGCGGCGACTCCTCGATCAGAATGGAGCCGACTTGAATTGTTTGCAAAACATCCTCCCCAAGAAACTGCTGGCCGGGGTCAAACTCGTGTAAGCGCGATCACTACGATCAGCATCAGGGAAGCGAATAGCAGCCCTCCGCTGCCCATCAGCACTATTTCGCTGAACAGGTCAGGCTTCATTAGATCTTCAGGGTGCATTTCATTCCTCCTCCCCGCCGAGGCGAGCATCGACGCTAGCCCGGATGAAATATCCCGACGGGTTTGACGGATAATCAGCGCTCAGCAGCCATCTACAGGATCGCTCGTTCCGTTCCGAAATACTGTGCAGAATGGCTCACTTCCGAAGCTCGCCTTCAGGGGCAATATTGTGCCGCACGAGGGTCGTCACGATCTCTTCGAATTGGAATTCCTCTCTCGGGACTATAATCATTGATGATGAGCCCCACTGCGGCAACCAAGAACATCGCTCATTCGACCCCGACCGCTTCCTCGCCACGATTGGCCAGGGCAGGAAGAGCCTTGCGGTTGCCCGGAAGAAAAGGATTTTCACTCAGGGGGATGCGGCTGACGCTGTCTTCTATATTCAGAAAGGCAAAGTGCGGCTCACGGTCGTATCGAAAACCGGCAAGGAAGCCACCATCGGCATATTGGGCGAGGAGAATTTCTTTGGCGAAGGCTCTCTGGCAGGCCAGGCTCTCCGTATGGGATCTGCCGCAGCCATGACAGACTGCCAACTTCTGCGGATCGAGAAGAAGGCGATGATGGAGGCGCTTCACCACGAACACACTCTCTCCGATATGTTCGTGGCTTACTTGCTCGCCCGCAATATCCGTTACGAAGAGGATCTGGTCGACCAACTGTTCAATTCCAGCGAGAAGAGACTGGCTCGTGTCCTTCTGATGCTCGCACATTTTGGCAAGGAAGGCGTGCCCGAGCCCGTGGTTCCGAAAATTAGTCAGGAGACCTTGGCCGAGATGGTAGGCACGACTCGTTCCCGAGTCAGCTTTTTCATGAACCGGTTCAGAAAACTGGGCTTCATTGACTATGCCGGAGGAGTGGAAGGCGGGTTACAGGTTCACAGTTCACTGCTCAATGTGGTTCTGCATGACTAGCATTTCCCGCTGGAGCTTGTGAAGAGAAGGCGCTTGTACGAGCTCTTGCCTGATTTTCTTCCGTTTACACTTCCACTGTTCGAGTTGTTTCGTGCTCGGGGGATGGGCCGCCGCGCCCTTAGTGTCCTCTTCGCATGTGGACTGGCGGACCAGGTCCGCAGATCGAGCCAATCTCCATCGGTCGGCCGTTTGGTTCCCCGTGGTCGCAGGATGAAAAGTTCGCCACTCTCGCCGCGTGATTAGTCTTTGGGTCGGTGGGCGGATAAGTCCCACAAACGCACTTCTCTTCATCTGAGCAGGAGTGCTCACGCGCGCGGAGCCCGGTGGCGTTTCCGAAAATCGACCAATCTGTTTTGCCCGCCGTTTTCGCATTAACCGACAAAAGCGAGCAATTCAGACCACCTTTGTTAGGCGGCCTAAGCGATAATTGTCGCAGAGACGAGCACTTCCTCTCTCTCTTCAGGACCACGGAGCAAGCCAGCTCACCTGAACTTTTTTCCTCTTTTCCGACCTAAAGGAGGTTGCTTGATTCTTCCCAAGTTCGATACGCCCAAGGAACACGGGTCCTCAGCGCCGACAGATGTTCGCAAAACTCACACGAGCAGCCAGTCTCCTTCCGAGAAGCTGTGCACGGATCAGGGATCTTGGCTTCAAAGTATCGACCCACATAAAGATGTACGGCGAGCACTTTGAGCTGGTCTCAGATCCCTTTGTGGACGGTGATTACACGACCGTTAACGCGATCAGTCGAGATGGTCGTGGGACTCGCACACTTCGACTTCCGGTATCTATACTTGTAGGTTTGCCGGATCTATTTCGACGGAAGGCAAACCTTGTGCAGGAAACTCGCTAGTTTCCACTAGTCGGCCGCGCCGTTACAAAACAGCCGGGTTTCTTGCTTCAAAAATGGAAGTGAGCAATTCAGACCACTTCCAATTGGCGCTCCAAGCGATAATGACATTAGAGACGAGCATCTCTTCTCTCTCTTTCAGGTCCTCTGAGCTAAGTCAGCCCATCTGAAGTCCTCTCCTCCTTAGTTCCGCAGCTCCGAAAGGGCACAATTAATGAAAAAGACAATTTCACTGTCTGTTGATGAGTTTTATGGGCATGATTGGAACCTACGCCTGGGCTGGTTCGGCTAGCGAAGACTCGGTCGACGCGACTGCAATCGTCCGTCGAAGTTCTGCAGGCCATCATGGCGACTCCGGACAAGGGAATCCCGGAAGAGGTGTTAAACGATGCCAAGTGCATCCTCGTGGTGCCAAACCTGATCAAGGGTGGGTTCATCGTCGGTGGCAAGCACGGACGTGGAGTGGCGTCCTGCCGTACGTCAGCTGGTTGGAGCGCACCGGCCTTCGTCTCCTTGGCGGTGGGAGTGCCGGACTGCAGATCGGAGTTGAAGGTGTGGACCTGGTCATGCTTGTCATGAATGATCAGGGTTTCCAGCATCTGCTTTCCAGCAAGTTCGAACTCACGGGCGAAGCATCGGGTGCCGCGGGCCCGGTCGGCCGCCATGCTTCCGCGGGAACTGACTGGAAAATGAACACTCAAGTGCTGACCTACTCGCGCTCGCAGGGGGTGTTCGCCGGCCTGACCCTCGAGGGTGCAGTCGTGCAGCAGGATGATGACTCCACTCGCGCCATTTATGGCAAGAACATGAAGTTCCGCAACATTCTCTCCGGCAAGGCGGCAACTCCAAAAAGCGCGGACGCGTTCATGAAGGCCGTGCACGATGCAGGCCAACAATCGCGGATTGCCGAAGCAACCGAAGACAAGAAGAAGTAGATAAGTTCTGGGTGTCTCTCCTGGAAGCATGATCGCTGGCTGGGACCGTTCACCGGTTCCGGTCGGCGTTCATGACCTGGGCTGCAGGGAACACCGTAACGGGATGTCGTAACAGTCTAGTGGGAACACTCCAAATGGATCACCCAATGAGAACCCTGCTCTACGAGTTGTTTCTCGAACCTGTCGCCCGGCGATTGGAGAGAATGTGGGGTTTTGTTCACCGGAGCTACGATCGCAACCCGAAGATGATACGCCCGCCCTATTAACCGAACCTACCGGTCCAGTAGCACTCCCATCTCGTCATCCTCGCCCCAAGCCTTGACGTATTGCGCTTTCCCGATCGTTCCGGGGCCATTGGGTCCCATCTCGTAGTAGACCCTTGCGTCTAGTGGGAACTGTTTCAGAGCTTCGGTCAAGTCTCTCACGGTCCATTCTTTGTCAGGCATACTTACCTTTCTCATCACTCTTCGGCAAACAGACAGGGAATTCACTGTGCGGAGCTGCCCGCCACCGTCGCTGCCGGTGTTGCGGCCTTCAACTGGTCCAGCGCAGTTACTACGCCTTGCCAACGAACCTGATCCTTCTTCGTGTCAATCGGCACCGAGAGGTCGGAGTAAAACTGCAGGATGTTCTCGCGCAGGGCTGGGGTCGTCAGGTCGAACTTCCGCTCCGACAACTGAGCCAGCAACGTCGCGTAGGTGTCATCCGTGAGCGAGTATTCCGCCGCCTTGGTCGCTTGGCCGCTATCAAAATCGCAGTTGGGCAGCACCAGTGTGTCGGTGCTTACTTCCTTGAGAAAGACTCGGTACTCATCGACCGTAGTATTGATGCTCTTGATGTACAGATCTTCGGTTTGAGGAGTCGGGTTATTGAACGCCAACCCCTTGAAGGGACCAATTTTCGGGATGTATCGCAGCAGGGTCGACAAGATTCGCGTGCCCAGACCCGGCTTGACGTAGTCCTTTCCCCACTCCTTTTCATAGTCGGAACGGGAAAGGCGATACAGGAACTTCCGTCTCGCGAAATTCGGCGTCTCGCGCATCAGCTCCTTCTTATGCGTTTGCAGCGCGACCTGGGTCATTTGCGGAATCAGCCGGCTGACAGCGAAGCGATACGAACCCACTGCCAGATCCTCGTGGGCCAGCACGTCTTTTAACTCGACTCCGTACACCACGGGGAAGGCTCGCTCCAGCAGCGACTTGGACACCTGGAATCCGATGAAGTCGTGATACTTTTCCGAGGCATAACGATTCTTCGCGACCTGCACGGTGTCGAATCCGAACTCCGTCTTCAGGTGCGCGGTCTTGTCCTGGGCATACCGAACTGACTTGCCAAATTTGGCCCGCAGCTTTGGATACTCGATCGCGACGGCCTGGTTGACCGCCGGGTGACCGGCGATGTCGGACGCGTAATGCGACAGCGCGCCTAGCGCAAAGGCGTACTCGTTAACATCCCGGCTTTCGAGCAGCAACTCGCGGACAAAGTCTCCGCTGCGGACGTAATGGACCAGGTTGCTGAATTCTCTGCTGCCGAACGGATAGTAGCCGAGATCCTGGATGACGGCGCCCCCGTACGCGTAGGCATGCGCCTCCCTCAGCTGGTCTTGCGAAAGGTCCGGAAATCGCTTGAGCAGAAGGGGCTGGATCTCATCGGTCCAGAGCAGGTCTACGATTTCCTCGTGCGTCAGAACGGAGTAAGCCGAAGAGCCATCCGTACAGATCAAGATAAGAAGGAAGATCGCCACCGCCCGGATAGACAGCCGCCGGCAATCCTGTTTCAACTTGTTCAGATGCGACCAAGGATCAGAAGGATCACGACTACAAACAAAATGACTCCTACCCCTCCGGTCGGGCAGTAGCCCCAATCCCTGCTATGGGTCCACCGTGGCAGAGCGCCCAGAAGTGCCAAAATCAAGACCGCGACTAATATGATTCCGAGCATATGCAGCTCCTTTTTCCTGCGTCCGTGCAGGAATGTTCACGGTGGTTGTCTCGCCAGCTCCGATGATGACAGATTTACGACCTGCCAGTCTGAGCAAGATTGCTCAAAGGAACGGGGGGGACTCCTGGAGAAAACGAAAGCATCCTGAAGGCACCACACGACGTCTAACCAAGTAGTTCAGTTCTGCCTTGTCTAGGTCTGTGTCCGCTTGAGCTCGTTCGAGCAATAATTTCGCCCGGCAGTTTTGTAGTTTCCCATTGAGCGCAGCGCAGGGTGCTGAAAACACAGGCGTCCATCGGCCATCGCGGAATATGGCGTCCGACGTGCATATATTCACGAGATTCGTATTACTTCTGAGATATTCGATCCCCCCGCATTTTCGGTAATTGCAAGGTTGAACCGAACTTACAACTTGCTAATCAGGAGGACTACGATGGCAATCTTTGACGAAACGTATAGAGTCGTCGCGGTTGAGAGTCAACGTCTCACGATCCAGGGGATACTGAGCGGCGAGATCATGACGATCGTCAATACCGCTCCGGATACGCCCCTCACCCAGGAGGACTATCCGCTTGGACAATTAATTGCGCTAACCGACCCGTCGACCGCCCTTCAAAACTGACCGCGCGGACGATGCGCGCGAATTTTATGCCTCATCGGGGAGCCGAAGACGTGCCAGCGATGGCGTTCAACTCTGAAGGCGTAAGGCGCGAGCGATCGCAGTACCCGGCGCCTTTGAGACACGCCTGGTAGTTTCGCAGGTGTTCGGCGTTTGCTAAGGCTGCAGCTTCCGTTTCAGTCAACTCCGCGTACTCACAGGTCTCGCGATCCGCCTTGCAATCGGAAAGATTACGCTGCTGCTCCGCAGCTTTTACGTCGCGAGTGTCCAACTCGGTCAGTTTCGAGTGGTTGCAGTCGTTCCAGCCATTCCTGCAATTGACGGTGTTACGCCGGTGTTCGGCAAACTCGGCATCCTTTGCCTCCGCCTGGGTAAGTTGCGAAGGGTCGCACAGTCCCATGCCGTCTCGGCAATCGGTGGCATTGCGCTGATGTCTGGCAGCGCGGACGTCACCAGCCTCAGCTTTGGTTAGCTTGGAGGAATCGCAGGACCCCGCGCCGTCCTTGCAGTCGGACAGGTTCCGAGCCCGCTCGGCAACGGCCGCGTCACGCGCTTCGGAGAGAGTCAGCCGTGAATGGTCTCAGGATCGAACGCCGTCGTTACTGGCGGCGACATTATTTTGGTGATCGGCGACAGCGAGCACGGTACGCTCGGCGTCGCTTAGTTTTGAGGGATCACAGGATTTCTAACCGTCCCTGCAATTCGAAACGTTAAGCCGGTGCTCGATCGTCGCCACGTCGGCGAATTGAGAGGGCGTCAGCTTCGCGTGATCGCATCCCGTCCAGCCGTGCTGGCAAGCGGACAGGTTGACATCCGCGCCTGATGCCGGGCCCCACAAGCAAGAACAGGAAACATGACGATCGTGCTTGCGAGCAGACAGAGCAAAACTCGGAGTGGGACTTTCATGGTCTCAACCTTTCGATCCGTGTTGCGCAGGGACACACGTCCTACGCGAAATAGTCAACAGCCATCATACGAAGTTGGATTTGACCGATCTGTGCAAAAGGCCTCACATTGCATGTCACCAGTGAGATTGAGTATCCCTGGGCAGGGCTGATTATGGAACAGATGCATGCGAGATTCTGAATCGCTTGCCGTCAGAGTGCATCCAATGGGTATCGGCTAAGTTTGGTTTACCGCAGTTGAAAGTCGGTTCCGCCAACCAGCGTTACCCCTTCTCACCAGCAGCAACTCTTCTCAGCAGAAAATTCAAATAGAAATAGGAAACACAATTGGAAACAGGAACAGTGAAGTGGTTTAACGACGCGAAAGGTTTTGGCTTCATCAGCCGTCAGAGTGGCGAAGATGTCTTCGTGCATTTCTCGGCGATTCAGGCGGGCGGCTTCCGCAGCTTGCAAGAAGGCCAAACTGTACAGTTCGACGTCACGAAGGGCCCGAAGGGCTTCCAGGCGGAGAACGTAAGACCGGTCTAAGTGACCAAGGGCAAGGTGCTTGTCGTCCGAAGGGACATGAGCACCTTTTTCAATTTCGCATGTGATCACCACGGCGGCTCTCCGGCCCCGGAGCTCAGCTACTGTGGTTGCTTTTCGTTTTGAGCGCGCAGTCTGTCCTGACGATGTTCGGAGCCGCTTTCGGCGTGGGCAGCGCTCGGCACTCCCTTGGGGAGTGTGTTGCGTGTTGGCCTGACAGCCTGTCATGGGCCGTGTGCCTGCCCAGGGTTTATTCTTCTGGGGGGCCAATCTGCTCTCCGGTTCTTAACAATGTTCTCGCCAGACGACTCCAAGTTTGCGCGAGGTCTGCAGATCAATCTGTCCGCTAACCGGCAGGTTTTCAGCCTTCTGAAACCCACGAATGCTCTCCCGAGTACGAAGACCCATGACGCCGTCGATCTTGCCGTGGTAGTGGCCTCGATCCTGCAGGGCTTGCTGCATCTTCTTGACATCGTTCGTTTGTAGAAGTGCCGGTGCTTCTTGTCTGAAGTCGGATCCGCCAGCGAGGTACGTCAGACTCAGAGTCAACATCCCAGTCGTCAGGAGTGCGAAGACAATTCCAGTCCCCACGGTTCTGCTGGCTAGAAACATCTCTCGTCTCTCATCCGCGTACATCCCGTTGTTTAACTGAGACGAAGCCGCTCATGCCTTGGCTGGGATCAGCGCTCGGCCTGCCACTGGCGAACTAGCTTCTTTTCGGAACCGTCGGGTTGCAGACTCTGGCGGATGAAGATCACCAGCAAAAGCGCAAGAAACACCATTGACTGGATCGCCTCAAGAGAGAGGATCGGCCGCCTGGTTTGACGGGCAATACCGGTCTCTTGAGGCATCCATAGGTTCGCTCATTTACGGGCGCAATACTGTGCAGAAAGACTCACTTTGCCGAACTCTCGCGAAGAACCAGAATTGAGCAATTTTGAGCAGACTGGGAGTGAGAGTCCGGCTCAAATAGATGATTCACAATGGAAACTCAGAGCACCTTACTCTGCATACACCGGGACCCGGAGCAATTGCTCCATCTGAAGCAGAACGGATATCGTCTCTTCACCGCAACCTGCGGTGTTGAAGGCTTGCGGCTCTTGATGTCGCAAGCGGTGGACGCAGTTGTAATGGAGTACCACCTGGGTTTGCTGGACGGCGCTGTCGTGGCTTCTGAAATCAAGCAGGTGAGGCCCCAAATCCCCATCGTCATGGTATGTGACAACTTGGAATTGCCGGATGATGCTTTGAAATCAGTCGATGCCATCGTGGTCAGGTCCGACGGCCAGCACTTTCTCGTGGCCACCATTCACTTTGTCCTGAGCATGGATTGGGAACAGCGACACGCGAGGCGCCACCCGATCGCCGGCCACGAGCAAGCATTTCAATCGGATGGGTTTGGGAAGGCCACGCAGAACGGTGACCTTGCGCGCCCGCCGATCCTCAACGGAAGAGAGGGACACCCCTTTCCCGCAAGGTTGTGGACAAGCATTCTCAACGGAACGATCCAGTTTTAGGGATGCTCGCCCCGGAACCCTTCTCATGCCGTCGTTCGCGCGGCCGCGCAAGAAATTGATGACCAGGATCGCCAGTGCTACGACGACTAGCAGGTGGATGAGGCCCTGCCGACGTGAAGACCGAAACCCAAGAAGCCTCACAATTGCCAGGACAACGAACATGGTTCGAAGCATGCCGTTCTCGTAATCTAACAGGCTGCTGAAGAAGTCCAGCAGGCGGCCTTTGTTTTGAAGGGGCGCGGCTTCAGCCGGCGCCGTAAGGCTTTGTGAATCAATCGTGACTTGAGTCGCTGAGGTTCACAGTTTGCGATGAAATGACTTTTCAGCAACTTTCTAGTGTACTGCGGATGAACAAACTGGAGGTCCCTGCGCCGCTGCTTCGAGTCCAGGTTTGCCCCGAAACCAAAACAGCGGGTCGCAGAGTAGGGGGAGGGCCGAGCTCCTCATAGGAGCTTTACATCGAGACGTTGATTGCAATCGCGACGTTCGGATACCTGCGGTTGTACAGGTAATAGCCGTTGTCGACGTAGTTCACGTAGACGTCGTCGTTGTCGTACCAGTCATTTCCCCAGTATTCCGGCCACGGATCTACTGGACTGAACCAGTAGCCCTCGTACTGGAAGCGCGGGTATCCGCCCACAACCAGGAAGGGCAGGCCGTAGATGCGGAATCCATGACTCGGTCCGAAGTATCCACGGAAGCGGTCGTCAGGAATGCGGTACCCGTGATAGCCACCACGCTGTTGCCAGGTGCGGTGGTCGGAATCCCAGTGCTGTGAGCCCGCTGCCTGTTGCCACGCGCTGCCTGCTGCGATACGTCCTGTTGTTGCTGTACTTGCGCTGTCGGTATTGACTTGTTGCGTCTGTTGCTGCTGTTGCTGAGCTGCTGTTGTTGCTTGTTGCGGTCCTGCTGCTTCTGAGCCTGCTGTTGTTGCTGTCCGATCTTGCTGCTGCGGTTGCTGAGCGTGTTGCTGTTCGGTGTTCCGTTCCTGCTGCTGGGCTTGGTTTGACTGCTTGCTCTGCTCTTGCCGCTGCTGTCGCTGGTCGTGTTGCTGCGGCTGAGCATGTTGCTGTTTTTCGGGCTTGGCTTGCTCGTGCTTGCCCTGTTGCTGCTGGTCGGAATGGTCTTGCTTCTCGCCCTGCTCCTCATGCTGTGCGTAAGCAGGAACTGCAATTCCGAGAAGCAAAGACAGAATGGCTGTTCTGGTGATTCTCATTGTTTTCATAAGTGCTACCTCAATGACTAGCTGTCGCGTTGCGCTCGCTCTAGCGCAAGCTCCCCGTCGTCGCGTTGACCGGGTTGCCGATGGCTTCGCCGGACACGAGAAGTTCCACTCTGCGGTTCTGCTGCCGGCCGGCGGAGTTGTCGTTCGTGGCTACCGGCAAAGTGTTGCCGAAGCCTCTTGCGCTGACCGAGTTCATCGCTACGCCTTGTTGCACCAGATAGTCACGTACTGAGCCGGCGCGATGTTCAGATAATGTTTGATTCATTTGGTCGCCGCCCACATTGTCCGTGTAGCCGCCGACTTCAATGTTGAGTCCTGGGTAGGCCAGCAGAATGCCGGCGACTTTCGCCAGCTTCTCGCGTGCACCCGGCTTCAACGAGTATTTCCCGGTGTCAAACAGAACGTCGGACATGCTGACGATGAGCCCACGCGCGCTGTCGCGAGTTTGAAGAATTTTGTTCAACTGCTCCGACAATCGGGTACGCATGGCTGCTTTATCGATGTCTGCTTGTTGTGCGCTCAACTGGGCCTGCTGGGCCGTCAAGCGGGATTGATCCGCATCAGCCTGGGCTGCGGAGAGTGCGTTTGCCGATGCAGCCTGGCTGTCCGCCATATCGGCTTTGGCCTTGGCCGCCGCAGATTGCGCATCCGCGGTATCAGTTCGGGCCCTCGCAGCATCTGACTCCGCCTGAGCCGTGGCTAACTCTGCCCGGGCCTGGTCAGACTGGGCTCTCTCCTTCTGGCGGGTCGCGTCGTCTGCTTGCGCTTGAGTTTGTGCCTGGGCGTTAGCGGCAGCTTGACGTTCGTTGTCCAGGCGCTCCTGCTCTATCTTCTTGACTGTGATCGCGCGAGCATCTTCTGCGGTCTGCACTGCCTCGCGAGCCACTGCGATCATGGGCTTTCTATCGATGTGCTTGCTGGTGGCATATTCGTCGGTTTTGTCCATCAACTGGACCGCATGCTGATAACTGTCGTTGGCGTAGGTCTCGGCTCCCTCGGATTGCGCGATGCGCAACGCGTTGCGCGCTTCAAAGAATTCCAGACGGCAACTTGGTATTCAGGACCACCGGATCGAATTTGTAGCCGGTGGGGATGTAGCCGCCGCGTTCCAGAAGTTCATACTTCGTGTTCATCGCCTCGGTCGTTCCCTTGGTGTCCTCGCGGACTACGTTTTCGAGCACCACCACATTGCTGGGCTGCCGAACCGCATAATAAGGCTCCGCCGTGACGACCAGAGCAAAGGCCTGAAGATCCGTGGTCACGTCCAGCTTGCTGCGCTGGTTGTCGCCCACCAAGACCTCGCCCAGATTCACTGCCCGGCCTTCGGGCGAGATTGCCCAGAGGATATAAGTCAGATACTCATTTCCGAACGTCGTAGGCTTTTGCAGATTGGCGAATTCCACTTCGATTTCGATGTAGCCTTTTTTGCTTTCCACTTTGGCCTGGCCGTGGGCGCCGGGCATCAGGTCCGTGCCTGCGAAATCCAGCTTGGTGGCCCCGCCGCGATGTTTATAGTTGACTGCCTGCACGCTACGGCTGGTTACCGTGACCCGGAAAGTGGGTGTATGAGCCATGGGCTCGACCACCATCGTTGTCTGAGCGTTAGTCTGAGCAAATGCGCTCAAACTGAGGATGATTCCGACTGCCAACGAAAGCTTTGTCACAGGTTCTCCTTGGCAGATTGTCTGCCATGTTGCATTGCATCGATCTTGTGCTGCGCCAGTCTCATTGACCGGTTTCCTTTGTGTCAGGCTTCACGATCCAACGTGAATCCGGGAAAGGGAATGAAACAGCCCAAAGGCGTTCAGCAGCCACAGAACCACAGCGATAACCACTACGCCATTCAGGATGGACTTGATGGATGCCTGCATGGGAATAAAGCGATTCACCAGCCACAGGAGAACGCCCACCACAATCAGAACTTCGAGCAATTGAATTAGAGGCATGATTTCTTACCTTCCTTTCGTTTCGCGAGCAAACGCCTCTCATGCGATTGGAGGCGTCCGCTCAAGTTCAGAGTTCGAGAGCTTTTAGGTCGATTCGTGTCTGCCGTAAGAGTTGACGGCGTTCACACGGACGAAGAATGCCGATGGCTGGATGTGGTCGCTTCGTCGTTCCTGTGACCTGGAAGACCCAAGCGACCCACGAAAGAGCTGCGAATCAGCCGTCGCGGCTCCGACTACACACTCAGGTGAATAAAGAATGACACGTGCGAGACTTGACGTCTGAGCAAGATAGCTCACCCGTCCGGTGGACAGATCAAGTTGCAGAAATCTCGGGGTGTGCGGTGAGGCTCGGCCGCGCATAGGCATCGTTAGCCGCGGTCGCTCGGACGGAGCGCATCAGTTCCCACGAATATGGAAATCCCTGTCCGCACTCGAGGCAGATCTGATAGGTCCGCTTCTTGATTGTGAATACACCGCTCAGTCGCCTGTGATGACACCCGCAAGCAAACTGGATGATCCAAAGTAATAGCCTCATACATCATCCGCTCGCTGCCAACGTTCGCAACACCCATGGTATCGAGCCACTCCAGTAGAGCACGAACGCTAGTCCGTACCAGGGCAATGGAACAATCAGCAGCTCCGCGGTAGAGATTGATCGTGTCGGCATCGGGATTCATCGTGTACCCGCACGGAAACACCACATCATCGACGTCGCTGTGACGTTCGTAGTCCGCCTCTCGGGACCGAAGATCCATGTATCCCCGCACCCTCCATGGTGTCCCGAAATCGCCATGCCGGAAATGCTCCGTTTACGACCTCAATTCGGCGAGATGGGTGCTGAGAGGTTCTAAAACCTTTGAGTATTCGATATACCGTATTCTCTGTAGGTCTTACCGCGGATACCGTACGATCGCCCGGACAGTCCCTAATCGGTTGTCGCAGTCGCTCAGAGGAAAGGTCGCATCACATTGAAGATGTTGCCGCTCTTCGCGGCGCTGGCGATCGTAAACCCAGCGGTCGCTGCAGTCTCTGTCGTAACCCCGATCAACAATAGCCATGTCGCCACCGGCGTCCAGTTTGTGGCCACCGCGACTACGACGTGCGCCAAGGGCATCTCGGCCATGGGCATCTACACCGCTCCCAATGTGTTGGCCTACACCGTCAGTGGTTCCTCGCTAAATACCGTGTTGACCCTCAACCCGGGTACGTACAACACCGTAGTTCAAGAATGGGACAACTGCGGTGGAGCGAGCACAACTCCGGTGACGATCTTTGTGAGTGGCGGTGCAACAGAGGTCCAGGTCACGGCCCCTGTGAACAACGCCAGGGTTGGCACCCAGGTGCAATACGTGGCCACCGCGAGCAGCAGCTGTCCGAACGGAGTCTCCGCCATGGGGATTTATACGGCCCCAGGTGTTCTGGCCTACCGAGTGAGCGGCGCCAGTCTGAATACCACACTGACGTTAAACCCCGGAAACTACAACACGGTAGTTCAGGAGTGGGACAATTGCGGGGGAGCCGCGAAGACGCCTGTCACGATCACGGTCGCTGGACCACAATCCGGCGGTTCTGTCCAAGTGTCCGCTCCCGCGAACAATAGCACAGTGAGCCCAACGGTCCAGTTTGTTGCTTCTGCCAAGACCAGTTGCCCAGCGGGAGTGGCAGCAATGGGCATCTACACGGCTCCCGGTGTGCTGGCGTATAAGGTCAATGGAGCCACACTGAACACTTCCTTGACGACTCAAGGCGGGAATCAATCACACCGTGGTTCAGGAGTGGGACCACTGCGGGGGTACGGCCACCACACCTGTTGCGGTGACCATCGGCTCCATCAGCACTTCCGGCACATTTGCTAACCTGCAGCAGCAATCTGGATGGACGGGCTATGCGTTGCTTCCGCCACTTTATAACATCTGCTCGTCGTGTGTGCCCAGCGGTCCCCAGACTACGTGGGCTGTGACAAAAGCCGTCCCCTCGTCGGCGCTGAGTGGGAATTCTGCCCGCATGGATATCGGAGGCCAAACAGTTTATGCAGATGTGTTGTGGAACAACCACTTGATTGGTGATTTTTCGTCACGAGGTTTGCCCGATCCCGATCATGCCATCATTCCCAATGTCCACAATTTCACGTACGACGTCTATTTCTATGCGACCGATCTCAGCGTCTCTCAGGCACTCGAGTTCGATATCAATCAATTTGTGAACGGCCAATCGTTCATCTGGGGACATGAATGCCGGATTGCGGGAGGACACGAATGGGACATCTGGGACAATCCGGGCCAGAAATGGATTGCCACCGGGATTGCGTGCAATCCCGTGAACAACTCGTGGAACCATTTAGTGATCCAGGCGCAGAGGACGTCTGACAATCGGCTTTTGTTCAAATCGATTTCGTTGAACGGTCAGATTGCAACGCTGAACCACTATGAGAGCCCAACACCTACCACGTGGTACGGCATTACGATCAATTACCAGCAGGACGGGAACTACAAGCAGCAGCCCTATTCGATCTGGCTCGACAAGCTGACCTTCACATATTGGTAAGTACTTGCCCAAGGGGCTCGTGCCGCTGTGTCGGCCCTATCTCTGGCCGGCCCTCCGGCCTCGTTGATGCGCATCGTCGCTCTGCCCTGAGCGCTTCAGCAGGGCCGCAGTTTCCAGAACAAACTACCTCTCGACTGGCAAAACAATAGGCCACACGCGCGGATAGTCAGGCTGTTCGCAGAGCCTGGGTGTCTCCGCACTATTCGCCATGGCCTTACGTACTCTACCTGATTGACATCTGCCAAATTACGTTGTAGGTGGCACGACCCAATCTGCCATCAGGATTTGGTTCATGAAGTACTCGCTGGTCCTTCTTGTCATTCTCCTGTCCCTTACCGGTTGCGGCATGAACTCCAATAATCCCGCCTCACCCAGTCTAGCGCCAATCGCGACCACTACTTCGACGACCTACGACATGCTCGATTGGATGACCATGCGATCAGACTTGGGCATTAATCGTCACATGGCCGGAACAGCCAACCCCCTGTACACGAGCGTGGGATCGGATCGGTTTTACTGGACGAAAATGGCGGGCGGCTATCCTTGGGACATTCAGCTGTACGACAAAAACTACATCTACCTCTGGGTGACAGAGTTGGACTGGCAGAATCCGCGCACTTTCAAAGCATTCAAGAGCCCAAAAACAGGTAAGTTCAATCTTCCTTTTGCCCCGCGTTTTGCCAAGGGCGGGTATCCCGGCTCAAGCATCAAGATAAGCGACTCCACCTACGAGATTCATTCCGATTGCGATTCGTTCGTCACAAAGGATTTGGGCCACGTCATCAACGAGGTTTGGGGTCCCTACAAAGAGTCTTTGGGCGGACAGCTTCCCGTCGACCTGCAAACCCTCGTGGTCAGCTATCGGTACAGTTGCGACACTTACTATTCCAACTGTGGCGACAAGGAGGAGTTTCACCTCGCGAAGCCCTATGGACTTGTGAAATGGCAGCATCAGAGCCTGGGAGCAAACGGGACCTACAACTCCCCGGACAACGTGACGTATTTTAACCAGGTTGTATCCGGGCAGACCACGCCGATTACCGCTTGCTTCTAGCAGGAAGCACGCGATCGGGGATCAAATGGCCCGGGCCTACGGCATAACGACATCGCTAAGACACAGAGCAACACGGATGGAACTGGGCCGAAAACCGACATTTCCGCATCATCTGTGTTTGATCTTATCTCGAGACCAGTTCAGTCAATTCGTACACGTTTGACACTCCAGACAACCTAAAGGTATCCCTCCTCATCCATGTACCACCGTGAGGCCCCCCGGCGTGCCATGGAGTCGGAAATGACAGTCAATTCTGTCGGCGCATCTCGTACGCGGTTGGAAGGGTCACCGCTCAGGACCTTCTCTCCTGGGTGGCAGCTCACACAGCGTGTCAGTGGGAGTAGGGTCCTTTTGGTTGCCCGCTGCTTCTGGGTGGCGGTCCTCGCGGTAGGCGCGATGGCACAGGACAATCCTTCCAGTCCACCAGGCAAGCGTTCTGTATCGATGCAACAACCGGCCTCTCCTGCTGCGGCAAGCCCAACCACGGCCTCTCCCGCTGCCACATCCAATGCCGCATCGTCGCCGCGGCCCCAGACCGACGAAGAACAATTTGTCTTCAAAAAGAAAGTCGAAGAAGTGGTTCTGCACGCAGTCGTGGTAGATCCGCAGAACCACCTGATGTCAGCCTTGAACCGTGAAGCTTTCAGCGTTTTTGAGAATGGAAAACGACAGAAGATGACGTCGTTTCGTCACGAGAACGCGCCGCTTGCTTTAGGCATTGTGATTGACAATTCAGGCTCGATGCGCCCCAAGCGTCAGAAAGTGAACGAGGCAGCCCTCAACCTCGTTCGCTCGAGCAACACGCACGACGAAGTGTTCGTGGTGAACTTTGGGGAAGAGTACTACCTTGACCAAGACTTCACCGACGATGTCGGCAAGTTGAAGGCCGCGTTGGACAAGGTCGAGACCTGGGGAAGCACCGCCCTATACGACGCCGTTGTGGCCTCGGCTGCGCACATCAGACGGGACGCAAGAATTCAGAAGCGAGTTCTTCTGGTGGTAACCGACGGAAAAGACAACGCGAGCCAGGAAACTCTCGACGAAGCCGTACAGCAACTGCAACGGGCAGATGGGCCTGTAGTCTATGTAATTGCTTTTGTAGACGAAACGAAGAGCGCGCCTTCCGCGATTCGTGCGCTACAAGCGATCAGCCTGAACACCGGAGGGACCGCTTATTTTCCCAAGGACTTCAACCAGGTGGATGCCATTACAAAAAGCATTGCACATGACATTCGTGATCAATACGTGATTGGGTACAAATCTTCGAATCCAATGGCAGGTCACGCCTATCACGCAATCGACGTTCAGGCCGATGACGGCACCCGTCACAAACTTCGGGTGCGAACGAGAACCGGGTATTACAGCGAATCGCCCGCCGACTCCCGCTAGCGCAGCCAGGCCTCCCATGCAGGATCGTTGATCGACTAGCGCTATTACGACGAACATCACCGCGCGCCGCATTGCTCCGAGCACCTGCCAAACCACCCTTGGATTTCACAATGAAGCAAGAATCGTAGGCTAGTTGCTTTGAAGTCGCGATCGCGTCTTGAGACGTCTGTGGAATCTTATACCAAGCCTCATAACAGCGGGGAATGCAGCTGCCCCCCAGATCGAAAACAGAAGCAGATACACATAGGCAAGGCTAACGCTCAAGTTCTCTAGGGTCCAACGAACAACGAAGGCGCCCGTGATTCCGAGCAAGATGTCGGCTCCCGTCCCGGACCCGTCGTTCCCTGCAATTTTGCCACTGGCCCAACCGGCGAGTCCCGCAACAAGTATCCAAATGGAAAAAAGCATGCTTGTCCTCGATCAAACCTGGTTGCTTTGGCGAATTTTTAGTCTTGCGGACTTGGCGGTGGGGCGGAAGGCGGGGCCCGAAGCGGAAACCATAGTTTGCTCACTCGATCTCGTCAAGCACAGTGCAGCCATTGCCTCACGCGTACACTTCTCGCATGCGTTCAGCCGTGGGTTCGATAATGTATCGATTCTTGCTGGGACAAAAGCGGCATGGTGTTTCGAGCACCCTTCCAGTAGTCTCTTCCAGTACTGGCAACTGAAAAGCCCGAAGGCATTCGGCGCACGTGACCATCACATAAGGCGCTCCGTGAACGTCGTGGCCGTTCCGGGGAATCCAAGCTGGAGTAAGTTCCCTTTGATGGGCGCTAATCCTGGTCCCCGAGGTTCGAATCAGGGTCGCAACCGTTGCCAAGAGATTCTTGGGACTCTGGCCCTTCGCGAAAAAGCTGTCGGCGATCACTCCAGAAGGCACGGCATCGCCCTGATACGCACCGCTCATGGCCACCGTTATGATTTGCGGGAAGCGCCGACGCACTACAGAAAGCAACTCATAACCTGACATCTGCGGCATGTTCAGGTCGGAGACGATCAGGTCCGGCAGTGCCTGCCTCAGGTGCAGGAGAGCAGCGAAGCCGTCGTTAGCAGTAACCACATCGTATCCAGATGAAACCAACAGCAGTGCGAAGCTTTCACGAATGCTCTGCTCGTCATCAACCAGCAGGATGGGATGCTTGGAAGGGCTAGACATAATTCCTCCCCGTCGCCGTGGCTAGACCTTTCCTCCACACTGGCGCACTTTCTCATTTAGTCACGCCCTAGGTCTGGTCAAAATTGAACACCCCATTAACTCCTAAGGGGCCCTCCACTCTCAGCGTCTGCTTTCCGGTAATCGACCTGATGAGGTATTTGAGGCAACTCTGTTCAAGGTTGCCTCAGAGATGCTCCGAAGCAATGGTGCGCAGACAGGGCCAATGGAACGGGCGTTGGTCTCGATGTCGCCGTCTCAGTCTCTATCGAAGCGATTGAAAGCCGAGGACTTGCGACAATATGGCATCTAGCATGCTGTACGAACCATTCGAGTAGCGGCCATATTCGTATCGACTGCTGTAGCCATCTTCGTAGCCCCGACGGAAGCCCTCCCGAAAATAGTAGTTATAGTCGTCCTGAGCCAGATAATAACCGCTATACCCGTAGTTCGCGTCCTGATAGGCATAGGAGTCTTGGTAGTCGGAATGCCAGTGATCCTGCCGATCTGCCTCACCGGTACGGAAGCCTTCCTCGTAGCCGTGATTCACTGCGTGCCGAAGCAAATCTGCGCCATATTCATTGGTTTCGTAGTAGCTCCCACCACGATAGTAACGATAACTCGGAGCGGTGTAATAGTACGGATCACGCTCGTAATTGTGGTCACGGTCGTTACGAAACGCCATTTGCTGCTGACGTTGACGTTCTAGGTAGTTTTCCTGAAAGCGGTACTGCGACCTGCGGTTTTGTTGCTGTAGCTCTGCGGTTTGCCGTTGCGCCCGAACCTGTTCCTGATCCAAGTGCTGACGGTACTGCGTCAAACGCTGCTGCTGCTGCCGAATGAGTTCCTGCTGTCGCTGCTGTGAAACACGCACTTGCTGTTGCTGTTCTGAAACACGCTCTTGCTGTTGCTGCCTGTTCTGGTCCTGTTGTTGTTGCTGAGCGCGCTGCTGTTGCTGCCTGTTTTGGTCCTGTTGCTGTTGCTGAGCGCGCTGCTGTTGCTGCTTGTTTTGGTCCTGTTGCTGTTGCTGAGCGCGCTGCTGTTGCTGCTTGTTTTGGTCCTGTTGCTGTTGCTGCTGAGCGCGCTGCTGTTGCTGCTTGTTCTGGTCCTGTTGCTGTTGCTGAGCGCGCTGCTGCTGCTGCCTGTTCTGGTCCTGCTGCTGTTGCTGGGCGCGCTGCTGTTCCTGCTTGTTCTGGTCCTGTTGCTGTTGCTGGGCGCGCTGCTGTTGCTGCCTGTTCTGGTCCTGTTGCTGTTGCTGGACGCGCTGCTGTTGCTGCTTGTTCTGGTCCTGTTCCTGTTGCTGAGTGCGCTGTTGTTGCTGCTTGTTCTGGTCCTGTTCCTGTTGCTGAGAGCGCTGCTGTTGCTGCTCGTTTTTGTCCTGCTGCTGTGGCCGAGCGTGGTCCTGGTGCTCTTGTTTTTGCTTCTTCTGCTGCGCTTCCTTCTCAGGTTTGTTTTGTTTTTCCTCTTGCTGGTCCTGCGGTGGGTAAGCAAGAGCAGCGGTTCCAAGAAGCACAAACAGAATTGCCGTACTGATGGCCCTGGTGCGTTTCATTGGCATTTCCTCAATTCCAACCTAAATGTTGCGAGGAGGATTAACTGTATTCTTTTGACCGCAAAACGCACGGCTAGTTGGTCGCTATTTGGGATATACACAGATCTGCCTGTAATTGTGTGGGATCCCGACACGCTCCCATCCGATCTTTAGGGACAGGACAACAACCAAACTGACTCCGCGTGACAATTAGGTACTGTCCAAAAGTGAGCATTTCTAAGAGCGCTTAAGGACTATTCTCGCAGTTGTCAATGAGAATGCTCCTCCATATCGGCTTATCGAGCGTACAGTTTCTGATATGCATTGCCGCGTCGTGGCAGCCGGTCATGGCGCAACCATCGATAACGCTTGCGTTTGACCCGCGTACCTCCCTCACCGCCGAACAGGTGGTGAACAACCTGGTGCAGAGAAACTTGGAGCGAGCCCGGGCGCTGGGTGCCTACCACGGGACCCGGATCTACCGACTCGAGTATCACGGCTTCCCGGGTTCGAGAAGTGCGGAAATGACCGTGGCTGTAGAGTACCGCTCTCCGGAAACGAAGGAATTCAGCATCCAGTCTGAAACGGGCTCTCGCCCGCTCATTGAGAAGGTGCTCCACAAGCTGCTGCAGAGCGAAAAAGAGGCACTGAGCGGGGAGAACCAGGCGCGCGTGGCCCTCAACAACGACAACTACCGCTTCACTCTCTCCGGATACGAGAATACGCCGACTGGTCCGTGCTACGTTCTCTCGGTCGAGCCCCTCACCAAGAACAAACTGCTCTACCGCGGCCGAATTTGGGTGGATGCAGAGGATTTTGCCGTGGTGCGTATTGAGGCGGTACCCGCGAAAACCCCTTCCTTCTGGACGAAGGAAACCAGGATCGAACAGGCTTATGCGAAGGTCGGCGATTTCTGGCTTCCCATTTCAAATCGAAGTAGCAGCGCTATTCGGCTGGGAGGTCATGCCGATTTCACGATTGAATACCAGGACTACCAGATTACGGCTGCAACCCCGCTGGCCAAGCCCAGCGACGTTGCGGGGTACCGATAGCGCAATTGTTGATCACGAAAGAGAGGACCTGTCCGGGGCCGCTTCAGTCGCGTTCAGCGACGAAGGCGATGGTGTGCAAAGAGAAACGGCCCAAACCTGAGTCTTCCAATTATTTTCAAACCTGTCCGATTTTGATCAGTCATCAAACCGCCACCGTTATAAATTTTCTTCACAAATCGTGAGTGGCACCAGGACAGGCGTGCAAGATCGCTCTTGTCCCGGCTTCCTGAAGGAAACTGCTATCCCAGCTTGTTGGTTCCTCTCTCTTTGGCGTAATAGCGGAGGACTTTTCTGCTATTACGCCCCTCCCGCCGAAAAGAAGCATCTATCGCGCCGGTCTCTCCTTTCACGGGGTAAGTTTGTACCCTGTGGAATGTGCACCGACCAGATCTCGGTGGTTAACTCAACGGACTGAGATGCGATCGTGATCCCACGACTAGTACGGAGCAGCTAACATGCTGTTACCTCGCGCCAACTCGCACGATGTTGCCCATCTGCTGTGCCGTGCTTATTTGGCAGACCGGCTGTTCTCGAGGCACAGTGCGACCAGTTCGGAGACGTCTGCTTCTCCCATGCACATGACCGTGTCTGCGCCCCCCCAATAGATCTTCACGGTCCCATTGGGCTCCAGAACAGCACCACAGGTGAAGACTACGTTGTGGACGTACCCAGTGATTTCCCAAGGATCCTGCGGTTGCAAAATCCACGAGTCGCCCACCCCGATGACGTGTGCTGGATCCCCGAGATCGTGAAGAGCAACCCCCAAGCGATAGACCGATCCATCCATGGTTTGGAAAACTCCATGATAGATGGAAAGCCATCCCTGGTCCGTTTTGATCGGTGGCGCGCCGGGACCGATCTTCATTTCATCCCAGTGATATTGTTCAGGCCTCATGATCAGTTGTGATCGTCCCCAGTAGCATAGATCCGGAGAATAGGAAATCCAGATGGACCAGGGCGCGATTTCCGAATGAGGACGGTCAAGCCTGGCGTAAAGGCCATCGAACTTCTCGGGAAAGATCACCACATTCCTATAATCCGCCTCGGTGATTAGGGAAACTCTTTCCACCTGACGGAAGTCCTTCGTCTTTGCGAGAGCGATACGGACTCCATTTCGCGAGTAAGCGCTGTAGGTGATGACGTACTCCCCTTCCAGCTGAGTAACGCGTGGATCCTCCACGCCGAATTCTTCATAGGCCGCAAAAGGGCCGTCGCGGTCAGGGGTCAGAAAAGGCTGGGGATCGGCTGTGAAGTGGAATCCGTCGGGACTGCGTGCCAAACCAATGATGGACCGTCCCGTGCGGAGATGAGAGCGGAAAAGCATGATGTATTCATTCCCGTGCTTCACCACCGCGGCGTTGTGAACCGTTTCTACTGGATAGGGAATCTCGGCCTTGGTGAGGATCGGGTTGTGGCGGTACCGCCTGACAATGTCCGGCCTCATGATCGTCTCTTCGCCTCCAGATCAAAAATCTTCGAGTAAACCTGCTCGTATCCCTTCACCATGGTATCGATCGAAAAGTATTGCTGGACGCGGCGGCGGCAGGCTCGACGGTCGATTTCAGAAATTCGGCCAAGGGCCCGGGTTGCTTCAGCAACGTTGGCAGCCAGATAACCGGTCTCCCCATGCTTGATCACTTCACGGCAAGAGCCGAGGTCCATTGCGATGACGGGTACGCCGGCGGCATTGGCTTCGACCAGGACAAGTCCGAATCGTTCCGGGATCGTGTTTAGGTGCAGCAGGGCTCGGGCTCGAGCAAATAGTTCGTTCTTGCCCTTTATGTCTACCGGTCCGATGTAAAGGATGTTTTGATCGTCGAGATGGGGTTTGATCTCCTCCCGAAAATAGGCCTCATCCTGAACGATACCTGCGATGATCAAACGCATCCCGCTCAGACGAGCAACCTCGATGGCTAGATGAACACCTTTATCCGGGTGGATCCGGCCGAGGAAAATCAAGTCTTCGCCGCTGCGGTCCTGAAAGGGGTACAACAAGAGATCGATGCCGTTGTAGACGGTCGCAAGGTAATTCAGCCCTGTGGCTCGGTCGGAGTCGCTGACAGAAACGAAGTATCCGTCACGATACTTATGATAGATGGGCATGATTTTGGGTGAAGAGAATCCGTGAATGGTAGTTAGGACCGGAGTTCTAGTCAGCCGAGTGTAGGTCAACGCCATGAAGTCGTAGTGACTGTGGATAAGATCAAACTCAGCGGCGTGCTCGAACGCTTCGGAGATGTGAAGGTACTCGGCGACTTTTGCATCAACGGTGGAATCCTCTTCATATCCTTTGTCCACCACGGCATGCAGGTGAGCACGGGTCACAGAGTCCCTACTGGCGAACAACGTCACATCCCAGCCGCGTTCAACGAGCCCTTCGGTAATGTTGCTAGCCACTGTTTCCCAGGCGCCGTATTGCCGGGGAGGCGTTCGCCAGGCTATCGGCGACAGCACAGCCACTCGTTTGTTGGGTTCTCTCATGCTGTTCGACAACACTCTTATTGCATGCCCGCCAGCACTTCATCGAGGGGAACGGTAGCGAAACCGGTGGCATGGTCGGCCATTCCATAGGGAATAATCAGTTCGCCCTTGTGGAGGAGCGCGCCACAGGTATAGACGACGTTCGGCACATAGCCTTTACGCTCGTCTTGGTTCGGTTTGAGCAACGGCTCGCGAAGGCGGCCGATCACTTTGCCAGGGTTGTCGTGATCGAGGAGAAACGCTCCGATGCAGTACGTTCGTAGGGGGCCAACCCCGTGGCTGAGAACTAACCAGCCTGCATCGGTCTCAATGGGGGACCCGCAGTTCCCAAGCTGGACCAGTTCCCAGGGGAACATTGGTTTTACGAGCGCCTTGCTTTCATACCAGAAGTGGACATTGTCAGAAAGCATCAGATAGATGTTCTCATTGTCCTGGCGGGAGAGCATTGCATAGAGGCCATTGATTTTCCGGGGGAAGAGCGCCATACCTTTGTTTTTGGCTGCCGGACCGTTCAAGGTGATGAACCGAAAAAGGAGGAAGTCAGAAGTCTCCACCAGTTCTGGAAAGATCACCTTGCCATCGAAGGCTGTGAAGGTGGCGTAATAGACATAGCTGCCGTCATCGTTCTGAAAACGGACAAACCGCGCATCTTCGATGCCATTGCGTTGCGACGGCGTGGCCGGGAAAAGAATGCGCTCAGACAACGGCTGCCGGGGTTGAAACTGAACCTCGTAATTGGATCGGGCCAGCATCAAAATTCCCCGGATCGCGTCCTGATCCGACGAGCGTGACTGCTTCATTTCGACTTCGAGATTGGCGCGCAGTTCCTCCAATGAAAAGCGTTCCCCATACTTGTCCATAATCCGGCGTGTAAATCCACTGGTCAATCCCAGCTCAAAGAGTTTCCGCTCGAACAGGGCCTTCTCGTAATGGGGGTTTGGGATTTGACGCGGCTCGGTGAGGAAGCCGGTTGGAGTTAGGACGTCGATCCGGTTGTCAGCGTGGATGATGCCCGTCCGAAAAGTGATGGAGGAAATGTGTCCTTCGCCGGTGGCACGCAGGCTGAGGATAAAACGCAAAGCGCCGGTAGGAATGGCAGATTGATCGGGGTCCGGAACGATGGACGGATTGAATAGGGCTGCAGATTCCAAGGAGAATTCGCAAACAAAATAGGAACCGATCAACAGCTGTCTTTGTTCGGAAATTTCCTCATCGGTCAATACGAGGTCGCGGACCTGTTCGAACCGTTCCAGAAACGATCTATGGAGTTGCTGGTGTCGCTGCGAGAATTCAGCGAATACTTTCTCCAGGAGTGGCCCGACTTGGCTTTCCGGAAGCGACATGATCCTGGCGATGATTCTGCTAGCTCGCTCAGGAGTCTCCGGTCTGAACGGGCGCAGAAGAACGCGGGACTGGTCAGGCCGGAGGATCGTGGTCGTGCGTTGGACGTGCATCGAGGTAGTGATCATGGACTGGCGATTCCTGACAAACGCGACCGGAAGCCGCGCTTACTTCAAATGGCGATCGGTTGTCGTTTCTGCCAAGAATACTCTGTTGGGCGAAACGTCCCGGGCAGACGAGGTTCGTATCCTGGTCTTCTGCCGATAAGCGATGGTGAGGGCAGACTGAGCGAGAAGATGGCAGATCAAGCCACGATGACCGTGCCAACAAACCGCTTAGCAAGGTCTTCATGCTCGCAAACCCACTCTCTGAGGAGATCTCGGACAAGGGAAATGGACACCCTGGACTCGACAAGTCTACTGAGGCGGCATTGGACAAGTCTGATCAAGAATGCTCACATCCACGAACCAGATTCCGTCGACCGCACGGTGAGCACGGTACCGGGTGGTTGGGCTTGTCGCGATTTCCCTTGTGCAAGAACTGCCGCTGCGTGCGGTCCAAAAACAGAAGAATTTGAATCCCGTTCGCGGGCGCGTTGGGCATACTCCGGCAATTGTCAAATAGCTCTCATCTCGGTCGTAGCCTGGGTCGTCCTTTTGAGATACCTCGCCCCTGCCTCTAATGGGTGGCACCCGTGACGCTGAAGCCTGCGCGTTATCGTTCCCCCAGGACATCAATTGATTTCCTGGTTTGTCCATCGTGCAAAATTCGAAACGAACAGACGCTTCACGTCGCGCTCGATGTCCTGCCGGCCTACGGCACGACCATCACGGCATAACAACCGATAGGAGTCGGACAGAATGGGAGCTAAAGTCGCTCGTGTATTACGCCACTTGTAGATCACCTGCTCGAGCACGCGCGCATCGGAGTGTTGGGGGATGAAGCTGGTTCCCAGCAACTCGATTCTCTCCCGCGTGATCTCTTCGACGATTGATGGATTGTTCAGAAACCACCAGCACCCGAAGGGCATAAGGTTATTGAATTTGCGGGCATAGACGCAGAGCTCGTGTTGGTTCTCCCGGCTCAGAAGGCTGACTAAAAAACGGTTGTCCGGGTAGGTTGCGCATAGATGTTCCAGACCTCGCAGATCGGCGCGCCCCACGGCATCGCCCGCCAGCCGAATCCGGGGATTCACCTGCTTTCGTACGCCAATCATCAGGGAGAGTGGAAGATCGAGTTCGCGGCAGGTGGGCAACACTGCTTCACTCAATAGCTTGCCAAGGATGCTTTGCTCGGGAAACTGAAAGAGGTCGGGAAGCGAAACTGCCATATATACCGGTCGCATCAGAACGTGCCAGTCAACCAGAAATCTGCGAAGCTCGGAGGCCGATTTTCTCGAGGCAGATTCATCGACCTCGTACCCTTGCGCCGCGAGTTGCTGCCAGTGACTAGACCAACCCAGCAGAATACGGTCGAGACGCAACACCGGCTGGAAACGAGGATCGCTCTCCAGACCTTTCATCCAAAGGGGGCCTTCGATAGGGTCAAGAGGATCGTTGGTCATGACCGCGGCGCTAATGCCGGCCATTTCAAATACCCTTCGAATATGATCGTCGAGGTTTTGGGCTGCGAAGAATGCGCGGGCATCCTTGAGATCCGCGCAATCGGTCGGCAACCCAAACGCCTGTAAGACGGCAACGACTCCTCGAGTAGCCTCTGATAAAGGAGTGTTTTCAACAAACAGGGCGCGCCAGATCACGTCGGCCTGCTGCCGTTTCTCAAGCGTCCAGTAATGCTCCGGTGTCAGGCTGGAGGAGCGGAAGAACTCTGCCTCCAGATAGTGGTATGTGACAAGTTCGTCGATGCCCCACAATCCCAATTTTCCCAAGGCAGGGGAGAAGAGATGGGTGTGCATGTCAATGAAGGCTGTTGACGATAACACCTCTTGCACGACAGGCAAGAATTGATGGGGCTCAATTGAATCGGCAGAAGAGCCTTTTCCCGCGAAGACGGATTGTGTGTTGGGTGTAGAAGACATTCCGAATATGCACTTATTCTAGAAGCTTTACCGTGAAGGCCATGCTGCCAGCCTGTCAAGGACAAAACTGAACTCATGGTTCAGCGAGACTCAATGAAAGGAGGAAGGCAACACCACTACCTGAGTTTCACTCTTTGCCGCCCATGACAACGACATGACGGCGGGTTCTCAATATCTCGTCCACGAGAAACATATCGCTTAACAACCCGTGGCGTCCGTCCAACGAGAAATACTAAAAGGGTCGATTGAGTGCAAAGCACCCGGTGGTCGCCCGATTCAGCACCCTTACCGCGTGATATATTCGCACGCTCGACAGGAAAGCACAATCGCTGCAAAAGCAAACTCTCGCAGGGCGCGTATCGCATGACGATCCACGTAGGACTTATCGGTGGTGGCAACATCAGCCACACGCATGCCCGGGCGGCGCGCGCCATTCCTGGTGTTGCCATTGCAGCCATTTATGGAACCAACACGGAGAAAGTGAATCGCCTTAGCCGCGAACATGAAGCGCAGGCTTATCAGGACTTCGACGCGTTCTTGAGTCATCGCCCAATGGATTTTGTGGCGATAGGAAGTCCTTCGGGCTTGCATGCAGCACACGGGATAGCGGCTGCGAGTCACGGTTTGCATGTGCTCACTGAAAAGCCCATTGACATCTCCACCAGTCGAGCTGACGAACTCATCGAGGCAACAGACAGAGCTGGCGTGAAACTCGGTGTCATGTTTCAGGACCGGCACAAACCGGACATTCGGCGGCTCAAGCACTGGGTTGAGAGCGGTGTAGTCGGCAGGCCTCTGCTGGCAGAGGCTCGCGTGAAGTGGTATCGGCCGCCGGAATACTACAGTCAATCGAAGTGGCGCGGAACTTTGGCAATGGATGGAGGTGGGGCGCTCATCAACCAGGCTGTGCATACGCTTGATCTGCTGTTGTGGGTGATGGGAGACGTTTCGCATGTGCAGGCTCGCGCTGCAACCGCAATCCATGCAATTGAAGGTGAGGACACGGCCATTGCACTGTTGGAGTTTGCCAGTGGAGCCCTTGGACTGCTTCAGGCGACCACTTCGGCCTTTCCGGGCTATCCTCGGCGGCTTGAAATCACCGGTACCGAGGGCACTGTGATTCTCGAGCAGGACCGAATCATTGCCGTCGACCTGAGGAACGCCCCTGCCGGGGTGAGTGCGGGAACTCCGTCTGAGGACAAAGAGAACACATCTTCGCCCGTAGTCAGCGACTTCACCGGGCACCAGGCAATTTTCGAGGATTTTATTCGAGCCATTCAGGAGAATGGCACCCCATTATGTGATGGCCACGAAGGCCGGCGAAGCATCTTACTAGTCGAGGAAATTTATCGTGCCGCCAGGACAAGAGTGAAGAGCTGACGGTGGGATTAGGAAACGGCCCGCTCTTTCCGTCGCCCTTAGCAGTGCTCTTCCGCGTCCACGTAGGATCGATCCAACGCACTGATCGATGGGCATCCCAGCAGCTTTAGAGTTCGCTCCATATCGGCGCGCAGAATCTCCAGCGCACGCGCTACACCCGCCTCGCCTGCCGCTGCAAGGCCGTAGACATACGCGCGCCCACACAGAACGGCCCGCGCTCCCATGCAGACCGCTTTAATAACGTCAGAGCCACGACGAATACCGCTGTCGAGCAACACTTCGGCCTGATCCTTCACAGCCGCGACAACTTCCGGCAGGGCGCGCAAACTCGCGGGCGTACCGTCAAGCTGTCGGCCACCGTGGTTGGAAACAACAACGGCAGCTGCGCCATAGTCGACCGACTTCCTGGCATCGTCACCGGTAAGCACGCCTTTGATCACAATCGGACCTTTCCACAGAGTACGAATCCAAGACATATCGTTCCAGGAAAACGCCGTTCGTTTGATGGCGCTGTGGGCATCACGAACCTTGAGGACACCTCTTTCCGGACTGACGATATTGGGCATGTCGGGAAGGCCGCCATCGAGCAGGTGCCCCACCAGCCAGCGCGGACGAGCAAAAATCTGTGGGGTGAACCGAATCTGCGACAAGAAACTGCCTCGCAAGAGCTGCTCCATGCCATCCCGTACTTCACGCTCACGCAGTCCAATAACTGTGGAGTCAATCGTGATGACCAGCACGGAGTAGCCCGCTGTCTCAGCGCGATGCAAAGCATCTTCTGCCGCGCCGCGTCCTCCCGTCAGATACAGTTGGTACCAGACGGGTCCACTGGAAGCGGCTTTTACGTCCTCCAGGCGGTAACCGGAAACGGTTGAGAGAATGCAGGCAGTACCTGCATCTCCAGCTGCTCTGGCCGCCCCCACTTCGCCGTCGGGATGCATCACGCGAAGGTAGCCCACCGGAGCAAGCAAGACCGGCATGGACAAATCAAAACCCAGCACACGAGTTCGCAGATCGCAGTTTGTGACGGCAACTGCGTGCCGTGGCCTAAACGTGACACTATTGAAGGCTCGACGGTTTTCCTGCATTGTGACCTCGCCGTCGGCACCCCCATCGATGTAGTCGAAAACAATCCTGGGTATACGTCGACGCGCCAGATTACGCAGATCGTCGACATTTAACACGCGTGGAGAAGCCACCGCTCTAGAAGGTGCGGTCATCTGGTGAGGTTCAGCATGGCGTCATTCACGGAATCCGGTCGCTGTTCACAATCAACAAGTGCCCCATACCTTAGTTACTCGGGGTGAAACAAAAAGTATACTGCGGCGCCCGTAACGTCTGTCGAACACGGCTAGGGGACCCTGACAGGCTCCAGACGTGGGGAGAGCAGATGTACGAGCGCCAAGGCCAACAGGTAAGCTGAGCCTGCTATAAGGAAAGGGATTTTGTAGCTTCCGGTCCACTGCAACACATAGCCAACGATCTTCGCCATCACCATTCCTCCGATTGCGCCGGCCATTCCGCCAATGCCCACGACTGAACCGACGGCCTGAGCTGGGAAGAGATCTGATGTCAACGTAAAGAGATTGGCGGAGAATCCCTGGTGAGCGGCGGCGGCGAGGCCAATCAGCAGGACGACGCCCCACATGCTTTCGATCCGGTACGCGAAGGCGATGGGAACAACCACGAGTGCGCAGATGAGCATGGCGGACTTGCGCGCCATATTGACACTGCGTCCGCGGTGAATCATCCAGGACGACAACCATCCTCCCCCCACGCTTCCGACGTCTGCAAGAAGATAAATAACCATGATCGGCAAGCCGAGTTGCATCAGCTTGAGTCCGTGATTCCGCTGCAGAAAGTCAGGAATCCAAAACAGCAGGAACCACCAGATGGGGTCAATCGTAAACTTACCGACAGCAAAAGCCCACGTTTGCCGGTGCGGGAGCAGCTCAAGCCACTTGATTTGTGGCGCCGCTTGCGGGCGATCACTGGCAATGTATTCCAATTCGGCTTTCGACAAGCGTGGGTGCGACTCTGGCGGGCGATAGAGTAAAAGCCAAAATACCAGCCAGACAAAACCAAGGGCGCCGGTAGCGACGAAAGCGACTCGCCATCCCCAGTGGATCGTAATCCATGGAACGATCAGTGGCGTAAGAATGGCTCCAATGTTGGTGCCAGCATTGAATATCCCTGTGGCCAATGCTCGCTCTTTACTGGGAAACCACTCAGCCACAGTTTTTATGCTTGCCGGAAATACTCCGGCCTCACCGAATCCGAGTGCGGAACGCGCAACCATGAAGCTCATTAAAGAGCTGCCAACAGCATGTGCCATGGAGGCCAAACTCCAGAACACCATGGCCAAGGCGTACCCCAGACGCGTTCCCAAACGATCTACCAGTCGACCAACCACTACCATCCCGACGGCGTACGTGCCCTGAAAGACGAAAACAAGATTGCTATAGTCGATCTCGTTCCAGCCCAAGTCGTGTTGCAGAGTTGTCTTCAGAACGCCGAGGACCTGGCGGTCCATGTAGTTCTTGGTTACGCCGAATAAGAGGAGGGTGCAGATCACCCAACGAAAATGCCCGACTCCCCTGCGGATGGAGTTTCCCATGTCGGCAGGGGGCCGTGGTGCCCTGGGGTCGGACGTCACGGTTGTGGAGTTGGGGGGGGACATATCGTGATCTTCCGGCTTACTCGTGCGTCCAACTTCCAGCCCTGATCCTCCCTGGTTGAAACCCTGCAAAACGTTGACGACTCCGAACTTGACGATCTTCTACCTCACGATGAGCTGCCATCGAGTACAAGGCTGGACTGACCACGTCCGAAAACCGCTAGTTTACCTCTATTGTGGGTGCGAAAATCACGTTATGGAGCTTGCCCAGTCGTGAAGTTTGTTATCGTGCTCTGCAGAGCCGGGACTCCCGCTTTGATGGCTTGATCTTCGTCGGTGTCTCGTCTACAGGTATCTACTGCCGTCCCATATGTCCAGCGCGAACAGCCAAGTTTGAGAATTGCAATTTCTTCGGCTCCGCCGCGGCGGCGCAGGATGCCGGGTTTCGTCCCTGCCTTCGTTGCCGCCCAGAAACGGCCCCTGACTTGGCTTCGTGGCGTGGGACTTCGAATACAGTCTCTCGCGCTCTCGCTCTTATCGCCGAAGGTGCCCTTGATGGCGATGGGAATAGAGTTGAAAAGTCTGGCTGAACGTCTTGGCTTGGGTGAACGTCAATTGCGACGCCTGTTTCTTCAGCACCTCGGAGCCTCGCCGATTTCCGTCGCACAAACACGGCGAGTGCTTTTCGCGAAGCAACTGATCCATGAAACCCGCATGCCAATGACCGAAGTTGCGATGGCGGCTGGATTCGGCAGCTTACGGCGATTCAACGAAACATTTCGGGACCTATTCCATCGACCTCCCAGCGCTTTGCGCAGAAAGAACTCTGCAAGGCACCAAGCAAACGGACGTTGCACTTCGGCTTCGCTACCGTCCACCCTATGACTGGGATTGTATGCTCGAGCTTCCTGCGGGCGCGGGCCGTTCCGGGCGTCGAACTTGTGGACAGTGGGCGCTACCTACGCACCGTTGAGGTGGATGGGGCAATGGGCAGCATAGAGGTGACTCACTTGCCGGATCGAGCAGAGCCTCGGTGTCAGCATCCGCTTCCCGGATGTCCGGCTGTTACCTGCGATCGTCGCAAGGGTACGGCGACTGTTCGATCTTGGAGCTGATATCGAAACGATCGACGGTCATCTGTCTGGCGATCCGGTGCTCGCTCCGTTAGTGGCACAGCGTCCGGGGTTACGCGCTCCCGGCGGCTGGGATGGTTTCGAGGTAGCAGTACGGGCTGTCTTGGGCCAGCAAATCAGTGTGGTCGCTGCCCGTCGTTTGGCTAGTCACCTGGTCGTCCTTCATGGCACGCGCTGTTCCGAAGTCTTTCCGGATCCACCCAGACCTGTCGCATGCGTTTCCGACAGCGACAGCGGCTGGCTTCGGCTTCATCCATCGGACTGGCCATGCCGGCCGCGCGTTTGAGGGCATTGAAGGCAGTAGCCGAGGCGGCACTGGCTGATCCCAACCTGTTCCGTCCGTTCGGCAGCATCGAAGAGACGGTGGCGCGCCTGCGGACGATTCGCGGGATTGGCGAATGGACAGCACAGTACATCGCCCTACGTGCCATTCGTGAGATGGACGCATTTCCGGCGAGTGATATTGGACTGCTGCGCAGCGTGGCTTCCATGGATGGCGAGAAATCAACTCCTGCGAACCTCTTAAGTCGGGCCGAATCCTGGCGACCGTGGCGTGCCTATGCGGCACAGCATCTTTGGGCTGCTGAAAGAAGTGCCGTTGCTAGCCCGTCGCGCGTCTCTCGTTGATCGTCTTCTGACTTTCTCGAACACACGCCAAAGGATTCACAAACCAGAAAGGAAAAGAATGCGTCTTGCCCTCAAAACGACGGAATCTCCTGTTGGAAAGCTGAAACTGGTCGCAAGTGATAAAGGCTTGGTGGCCATATTGTGGGAAAAGGACAATCCTCGTCGCGTGCCCCTGAGCAACCTGGTTGAGAATGATCAACACCCAGTTCTTGTTGAGACGCAGCGGCAGCTAGAGGAATACTTTGCAGGGAAACGAAAATTGTTCTCGATTGCTCTCGACATGAGAGGTACTCGCTTCCAGAAAGACGTATGGGAAGCCTTGCTTGCCATACCGTATGGGGAGACGAGGAGCTATGGACAGCTGGCGAAACAGCTAGGGAAACCTCGCGCGACACGAGCTGTCGGCGCTGCAAACGGAAGAAACCCAGTATCGATCATTGTTCCTTGCCATCGCGTCATTGGATCGTCCGGAAAACTCACGGGCTTCGCAGGCGGACTCGAAGCGAAAGCCCATTTGCTCAGCCTGGAGCGGTAGAGGTCTTCGTTGTGCCCAACACATTTGGGCGGCCGTCGCCCTTCAGTGATGATCACGGTCGTGGCGCCAAACATTGATTGGACGTCATCATCGACCTTGACCGTGCAGAAGGCCAATTCTTGATTTCGAATCGATTTCTTCAGAGTTCGAGTCTGGCTACTGTCTCGTGCTCGGTAACAGCTTTCTTATTCGAGCGCTGCAATTCCACTTCACGAGCTAGATTTGCGCGATAGCCAGCATTGGCAGGCTCAAGATTTACCGCGCTCACAAATTCTGAGCTAGCCTGCTCCACTAGCCCTTGCCTGTCGAGAGTGAGACCCAGGCTATTGTGGGCTACTGCAGACTGCGGGTCGATCTTGATCGCTTTTTCGTACTCAGAAGCCGACTCGACGAACTTGCATTCGTCATAGAGAACTTTGCCCAACGACAAATGAGATTCCAGATGGTTGGGGTCAAGTTCCAGGGCTGTGCGAAACTCCACGGTACCTTTTGCCCAGTGGGTACGACCCTGTCGCACGAGCAGTTCCCCGAGCCGTTGATGGGCTGTAACCAGCAATTCTGTACTGTCGACTTCTTTCGATTTCGCCGCCATTGCTAACACGGTGCGGTACTCCAGCATGGCTTGACGGAGGTGCCCCTGCCTCTCAAGAACGAGGCCTAGCTCACAGTGGGCACTGCCATAGTCTGGCTTGAATCGAATGGCTTCTCGATAGGCCGACGCGGCACCAGGATAGTCGCCCTGGTCTCGCAGCGCATTACCCAGCCATTGATTGGCAAGAACCCGATGATTCCCCCGTTCCAGATCATCAGGGCTGAGCTTAGCGACTTTGCTGTATTCCGCGATCGCCTCCGGTCGGCGGCCCTCGTGAGCCAATGCGTAAGCCAGTTTGAGGTGGGCCTCGACATAATTCGGTCGCCGTTCAGTTGCCCTGCTGAACTGGACCGCGGCGCGGCGCCAGTCACCCTTTTCCTGGAACAGGATACCAAGCTGCAGAAAAGCAAACGGGATCGAGTCCGCGTTTCCATTTTCATCCACCACGCTCTGAAGCCGCGCGATGCCGGTGTCCAAGTCTATCGCCTTCGCTTCTTCGACACCTCGGTGAACCATGATCAAGATATCGCCAGGGGCATATTTGAGCGCCTCCTGATATTCCGCCAATGCTTGATCGTGCTGCCCGAGGTTCGCAAGCGTGGCACTTCTCTTCACGTGAGCGATTGCCAGCTCCCGATCCACGTGTTCCTCGGCCAGGAAGGCGTTGTATGCTTTCAGAGCGGCGGCATGCTGGCCGTCGACGTCTAAGGCTTCGCCGAGCCCGAGTAACGCTTCTCTGTAACCCTGTCTTTTCAACTCTTCGTAGCGCTCAATCGCTTTTTTTCGATTTCCGCTCAGATAGTAAGCCTGGGCCAGTTGCTCCAAGACCTTCTGAGGAGAGCGTGGTTTCATCCTGAGTACGGCCTGATAGCACTCAATCGCATCTTCGTATCGACGATTGGCTCCAAGACCCATACACAAATTCAACTTCAAGCGTGCGTCGGTTGGATTTAGCTTCCGGGCCCGGTCAAGCGCGGCGAGTCCTTGGTCAATCTGACCGCTCTTAAGCAATGTCACTCCAGCAAGAGTGGGGTCTTGCGTCGCCACTATCTTCTCCGATAGATCTCTGCTGGCGCGCTTCAAGCCTTCGGCGCTCATTGGGACCGACACTGACTCCCAAGGTCCTCCATCCGCTGTCCGTGCCGTCAGAATGAATTCCTTTCCGTTCACAATCACGTCTCCAGACACAGTTGTTTGAGTCCCCATCAGAGCGCGCGCGACAGAAAGGATTCGTTCATAGGACACCCCCTTGACCTCAACTGCGAAGCGAGGAGGAGCCTGTACGCGCGCAAACTGCGGAATGAGCATATTCCGCAGGTCCGGCAAACCAGTCTCCGACGCCCTTAAGCCTGGGTCCTCTCTCTCTCCTTCAATCTCATTGTGAATCGACTTCAAGCTGTCCTGCAGAGCATCGGCAACAATGTCCCCGCTGAAGGGCAGGTCGACTTTCGGCATTTGGAATGGCGCGATCACTATGACGGGTGTTTTGGCGTCCCAGGCTGCATAGCCTGCCATGACGATCAGAGCCAAGTAGATTGGGGACCAAGACCGCAGGGTTCGCCATGCGTCAGACGACAGTTGGTGCGAGCGTATCAACGATGTTCGAAAAAACTTTGAAACGGCGGTGGGCATAACATCCTCCTCGACGCACCCGGCGGTGACCGGTACTCGAAGGAACCTGGTATCCCTTTGAGCACGCATGCTTCCACTTATGTCCTGCTCCTGAAGCCCTGGCATTCGTCGCATTTGGAAGGGGACGCGGCATTAGAACCAGGCAAGACTATTTCATGATGGAAAGAGACTTAAATGGACTGGATAAGGACTTCGATACGAAGCTGTTCACCGAGCGATGTCCTAAGTGACGTCATTTGAATCAACCGGTTATGAGCGTGCTGGGGGGGGACGCTCAGGGGTCTCAATTCTGGAGATCCTGAAGCAGACTAGCATCGGAATGGCCTCGGCCGGCTCCCACGCGCTGCTCGCTTCCCTCGAGGCCGGCCGTTTCACGACGGAGCTGCATTCCAAAACTCGGACAACGCGACCTTCTTTTGCTAACCGTACCGCGAGTTCCGACTAACAGGTTGGTTAATAAACCAAAGAATCATCATCGCCCGTAAGCACTTGCATCCCAGCACACCAGGAATCACCCTTCGTTGACGGAGTTGGAAAGGGGGGCCTAGCATGACCGAGGAGGGTGATCTGTGATCGGCAAAGTTCTCGGTCATTGCCGGGTTCTCGCGAAGATTGGGGAAGGAGGAATGGGCGTCGTCTATCGCGCTCACGACGAAGTTTTGCATCGCGATGTGGCCTTGAAAGTCGTCAAGAATGACGCTCGTCTGGACTCAACGACAAGCCAGAGTCTGCTTCATGAGGCGCGGGCTTCTTCGTCTCTCGCTCATCCCAACATCTGCACCATCTACGAAGTTGGCGAGACCGACGGCGACCTCTACATCGTGATGGAACTGGTCGAAGGCAAGTCCTTGCGCGCCATGAGCGCTGATGCGGGACTGCCGGCAGAGTCAGTGCTGCGATATGGCGTCCAGATTGCCAGCGCACTCGCCCGCGCTCATGACCGAGGAATCATTCATCGAGATTTGAAGACTGCGAATATCGTCGTCACTTCTGACGGCCTGGTCAAAGTTCTCGATTTCGGCTTGGCCAAACAGGTAGGCAGCGGGATATTCGAGGGATCCACCCGGTCCTTTGCAACCATACAGGACGCATCCAGCGTAAGCGGCACGTTGCCGTACATGGCGCCCGAAATCCTGCGGGGCGAGCCTGCCGACTATCGCAGCGATCTGTGGGCGCTGGGAGTTGTGCTCTATGAAGCGGCTTCCGGGCGTCTGCCCTTTGAAGGACGCACCGGCTTTGAGATCAGCTCGGCCATCATGCGCGAACTCCCGAACCCGCTCGGCCCTCCCGTGCCTCCTGGGCTTTGGGCGATTATCCAACGCTGCTTAGCCAAGGAACCGATCCAGCGCTATCAACGCGCGAGTGAGGTTCAGGCAGCGCTGGAAGCGGTGCAGTCTGCCGCGATCGTTTCCTCAGCCGCCACGGAGCCGAACCCTCCAAGAACTACCGTGTTGCACAGCGTGCAACACGTTCATATCAAGAAGGGAGACTCTCTTTTGTTGGTGGGAACGACAAAGGGAGCATTCATCCTTCGCTCGAATGCTCAGCGCAGCCGTTGGGAGGTTGGCGGTCCCTATTTCCACGGGCAGAGCGTTTACGCGATGGCCTATGACGGCCGTGGAGGACATCATCGCATATGGGCATCCACACAGAGTTATTGGGGCACCCTCCTGCGATCCAGCGACGATTTCGGAAAGAGCTGGACCAATCCGCAGCAGGCTCCCATTCGATTTCCCTCCGATACCGGAGTTTCCCTGAAGAATATCTGGCAGATAACACTCGGCCGGCCCGACGAGCCTAACGTGCTCTATTGCGGCGTGGAACCCGCTGCGCTGTTTCGAAACTCGCGATGCCGGCGAAACCTGGTCGCTGGTGCGAGGCCTGTTCGATCATCCACACCGTCCCCGCTGGATGCCGGGCAACGGAGGCCTGGCCTTGCACACGATTGTGCTCGACCCCGCCGACAAGCAGCGCATGTACGTGGCAATCTCAGCCGGTGGCGTTTACCGAACCACCGATGGGGGACAAACCTGGACCGCGCAAAACCGTGGCATCCGCGCCATGTTCATGCCCGACAAATATCCCGAGTTCGGGCAGTGCGTCCACAAAATCGCGATGCATCCCGGTCGTCCCGAACGTCTCTTCCTGCAAAATCATTGGGGGCTGTATCGCTCTGACGATTCTGCCGAGAACTGGACCGACATCGCGAATGGCGTGCCCTCGGATTTTGGTTTTGCCATGCTTGTGCATCCCAGAAATCCCGACTGCGTGTATATCGTGCCGGTTGAGTCCGATGAGTTCCGTTGCGCCTGCGACGGCCGATTGCGGGTTTATCGAACCCGCAACGCTGGCGCCTCGTGGGAACCTCTGCATGCGCGGCTTGCCACAAAAGCGTGCTTACGAAACGGTGCTGCGTGACGCAATGGCAGCGGATTCATTCGATCCGGCTGGAATTTACTTCGGTACACGAAGCGGGCAGCTCTTTGGTTCGCGCGATGAAGGCAGGACATGGCAAAAGATACTGGAAGGATTGCCGGCTGTCGTCTGCGTTCGGAGTGCAGTCGTCGAGGACGGCTCCGGCGGTTTAGGGCTAACGCAGCCTAAAACTGCACGAGCGCCTTCATCGCAAGCGAAAACCCGGTCGACCAGCAAGTCGCGTCGAACAAAGAGGTGATTGCATGCCGATCACTTTTCACATTCCGGGTGGCCTGCGTGAGTTTACCGGCGGACATAGCACGGTCGAGATCGATCAGTCACCCACAACTTTGGCCGACGCATTGTCGGCCCTCTGGACACTCTACCCGGGCGTTCGAGATCGCATCGCAACCGAACAAGGACAGGTGCGGGAGCACATCAATATTTTTATCGGCGTCGAAAATGTCCGATATACCGGTGGACTTGCGAGTCCCGTGGCCGCCGGAGCTGAGATTTCGATCGTTCCCGCTGTCAGTGGCGGACATTAGGCGTCGCTCGTAGACGCCGCGAACTGAAGCGCGCGATCTTGTACGCCGGGTTGGCCGGTCCGTTTCAGCCGCTCATTGTCACACCAGCCTATCAACTATCCAACCATGCAACCTCATGCAACCGCCGTTGCCTCAGGGACGGCTTCATCGATATCGATATCGACATCTGTCGCGCGTGTGGGTCCGGGCGACGAGTACATAGATCGACGGCACGACAAACAATGTGAAGATCGTTCCGATGATCATACCGCTGACCAGCATGATACCGATGCTGTTACGCGCTCCCGCACCGGGTCCGGTAGCAAGCACGAGTGGGAAGTGACCGAAAACGGTGGCCGCGGTCGTCATCAAAATTGGACGGAGCCGCGTGCTCGCGGCTTCGACGATCGCACTGAGCTTGTCCTTTCCCGTTTCCTGCAGGTGATTCGCGAATTCCACAATCAGAATTCCGTTTTTCGAGATCAGGCCGACTAGCGTAATCAATCCGACCTGACTGTAGATGTTGAGCGTGGTCAGTCCGAGGAAGGAGAAGGCCAGCGCTCCGGAAATCGCTAGCGGCACCGAACCCGCAAGGATGATGAATGGATCCCGGAAGCTTTCGAACTGGGCTGCCAGAACCAGGTAGATCAGGATCGCCGAAAGCAGGAATGTGCCAAGAAATTTGCTGCCCTCAACCCGCAACTGACGCGACTCCCCTGCATAGTCGATCGTGAAGCCTTGAGGCAGGATCGTCTTGGCTTCGTCTTCCAAAAACGTCAGCGCCTTATCGAGGGGTACGGGTGGAGGGATGACTCCCTGAATGCGCACCGCGTTCAGCTGTTGAAATTTGTTGAGCGATCGTGGCTCGGTTGTGGTCTTCAGCGTAGCGAAGGTCGAAAGAGGAACAAGTTTGTCGCTCGACCCCTTGACGTAAATGTGGGCAAGCTGATCGGTCGTCAAACGCTCCTCGCGTTTGATCTGCGGAATGACCTTGTAGCTGCGCCCCTGGATGCTAAATCGATTGACGTAATTTCCGCCGAGCAGCGCCGAGAGATCCTGGCCGGCCTGGCTCAAGTCAACGCCCTGGGACCGGAGTTTGTCTCGGTCGAAGACCACTTCGGCCTGAGGCTGGTCGAACTTCATGTCCGTGTCGGCGAAGATAAACAACCCGCTGGTCATTGCTTTCTGAACCAGTTGCTTGCCGAACTCGGCCAGTTGTTCTGGCTCCGCCGACGACGCAATCACAAAGTCAACCGGGAAATTTCCGCCGCCGGGCAAAGGTGGAGGAGTTAACGGAATTACGCGAATGCCCGGAATTTTCGACAACGGCCCCGTGGACTCCACCAGCAGCTGCTGAGCGGTCTTCTTTCTGGCGCTCCACGGCTTGGTGACCATGCCGCCGAACCCGCCGCTGGGATTCGTGATCTGAAAGATGCTCTCGCTCTCTGGGAAAGCTCGATAGACGTCGTAGACTTCCTGGGTAAACAAATTCGTCTGATCGATTGTAGAGTTCGCCGAAGACTGAATCACTCCAAAGACAACCCCCTGGTCTTCTGCGGGCGCCAATTCGCGCTGCGAAAACATATAGAACGGAATCATCAACACCGCCACAATGGCCCACACCGTGAGGACCACGGGCCGGTATTGCAGGGTTCCCGCCAGCACGCGCGTGTATGCATTGCGAACCCGCTCAAAATGTGCGATTGATAATGCCGGCGAACCCGCGGTCCGTGTCTCCAGCGCGCAGCAGCTTCGAGCCCATCATGGGCGACAAAGTTAATGCCACGATGCCCGAGACGGTGACGGCACCGGCCAGCGTGAACGCAAACTCGCGGAACAGAGCTCCCGTCAGGCCGCCCTGAATTCCGATCGGCGCATACACCGCAGCCAGCGTGATCGTCATTGCGATGATGGGGCCCACCAGTTCGCGGGCAGCGTCAATGGCCGCCCGGAAAGGCGGCTTGCCGAGATGCAGGTGACGCTCGACGTTCTCGACCATGACAATAGCGTCGTCCACCACCAAGCCGACCGAAAGCACGATCGCGAGCAAAGTCAGCAGGTTGATCGTGAAGCCGGCTATGAGCATCAAGAAGACGGCTCCAATCAGGGAGATCGGAATGGCAATGACCGGGATGAGCACCGAACGGAACGAACCAAGGAACAGGAAAATGACCACGACCACGATGAGTAGCGTCTCGGTCAACGTACTCAGCACTTCGTTGATCGCGTCCTGAATGTAGGCCGTCGAGTCGTACGGGATGCCAAGCTTCATGCCTGCCGGAAGCTGGGCTCTGATTCCAGGAATCGCTGCCCGCACGGTCTTGATGACTTCGAGCGAATTAGCCGTGGGCAGCACCCACACACCCATGAACGTCGCGGTCTCCCCGTTGAATCGGACATCCTGATCGTAGTTTTCGGCCCCGAGGACGACGTCGGCAATCTCGCCCAGTCGAACGACAACCCCGTTTTCTTGCTTCACAACCAGTTGGCGAAATTCCTCCGGCGTGCGCAGGTCGGTGTTGGCAACCAGGTTCACCGAAACCATGGAGCCTTTGGTTTGACCCACGGCCGAAAGATAGTTGTTGTGCCCCAGGGCATCTCGGACAGCCGAAGGAGAGACGCCCCGCGCTGCCATCTGGTCTGGCTTGAGCCAGATCCGCATGGCGAAGGTCCGGTTGCCCAGGATATCGGCACGTTGCACACCGCTTACGGCGCTCAGCTTCGGTTGCACAACCCGTGTCAAGTAGTCGGTAATCTGATTCTGATCGAGATCGGAGGACGAGAAGCCAATGTACATGGCGGCAAACTGGGTGTCGGCAGTTTGCAGGTCGATCACCGGCGCCTCGGCTTCCGGGGGCAGGTCGTTGCGCACCTGCGCCACTTTTGCCTGGATTTGGGTCAACGCGGCATTCGTGTCGTAGTTGAGCTTGAGGTGCACCGTAATCGTGCTGAGCCCCTGCGCACTCGACGACTCCATGTAGTCAATGCCGTCAGCGCTGGCGATCACACGCTCAAGCGGCGTCGTAATAAAACCGCGGACCAGGTCGGCGTTGGCGCCCACGTACGTGGTCGAGACCTGCACCACCGCAATGTCACTGCGCGGATACTGGCGAACGCTGAGCGAGCGAATGGCCTGAAGTCCCGCAATCAGAATGACCAGGTTAACGACGATGGCAAGAACCGGTCGCTTAACAAACAGATCAGTCAACTTCATTAGCTATCCTCAGGCTTGGGTGTCGGATTATTTCCGGGTTGCACCTTGTTGTTAACCTGAACTGCCGCTCCGTTCCGCAACTTAAAGACGCCAGATGTCACGACTTCATCACCAGGATTGAGACCGGAAACCACGGCAACCTGATCGCCGCGAGCGCCGTCCACCTTTACGAACTGCTGCCGTACGCCGCGATAGGTCTTCCCACTCTGGTCCTTGAGATCGCTGACAATGAACACCGAATCGCCATAGGGCGCGCTGTTGATAGCGGAGGCAGGCAAGGTAATAACCGGGCGACTCGCTCCTGACACCACCTCTACTTGAACGAACATACCCGGGCGCAATTTGCCTTGCGGATTCGGGAGCGTGGCTTGCACTTCAATATTTCGAGTCGCTTCGTTTACGATCGAATCAAGGGCTGTGACCCGTCCGGTAAACTCCGCGCCCGACAAGTCTTGGCTCTTGACGCGCAGCTTGCGACCGACTCCGACCTGGCCCACGGTCTGCTGCGGCACGCCGAAATTTACATAGATCGGATTCAACGCCTGAAGTGAAACAATCGCCTGGCCCGCTGACAGGTACTGTCCCAAATTCACCTGCCGGATGCCGAGAATCCCCGAAAATGGCGCCCGGATCGTCTTACGGGCGATGGTGGCACGGATCTCGCCCACCCGTGCTTCCGATGACTTATGGTCCGACGTAGCACGGTCGAACTCTGCCCGGGAGAGCACGCCGGAATTCGCAAGTTCCTGCGTTCGGGCGTAATTGACACCGGCAAGATCCCGTTCCGCCTCGACAGCCGCCAACTGGGCGCGCTCCTGGCGGGTATCGAGTTCGACCAGGACATCCCCAGCACGAACCGGCTTACCAGAGTCGAACTCGATTCGATCAACAGTGCCCGGGAGATCGGCGCTCACCGTCACACCCTGAATCGCTGCCGCGGTACCGATCACGCTGACCGTTGTCGGCCACGTTTCCCGCTGTGCAACTACAGTTGTGACCGCTTCCGGAGGCGGCTGGAAGCTGGCGGCTTGCGCGATTGCCGCATGAATTTGCCGGAACTTCACAAATCCCAGGCTCGCGACCACCGTTAAGGTCACGGCCAGTGTGAGTATCATTCGTTTCGCCATGAATTCCCTCGATCTGGTGAACAATGTCGATAAACGTAATCTTTGCCACCGCTTACGCCCCTAGCAGTGGGGGGAGATAGCCAATTAGATGTAGGACCCCTTCCCCAGGCTCCAAAAACACGTTCGAAACAAAACACGTAAGAAATAAGCGGAGAGTCGAGTCCATTGACGCGGCCAGAGCGATGCAGCGATGTTTTCCGCGAAAATTCGTTCCGGACGGCACCTGGACTGCACAAGTTTGCAGCCTGACATCAGCATTACCAGCCCGCGGCACCCCCGACAGGAACGGCCTGGCTGCGGTCAGCCTGAAACTACCCCCCCTTACTTATAAGTCGAACGCCGCTGGTGCAAATCGACACTTCCCCGCACAAAATTCGCAAGGTGCCCTCGGCGTTGTGAAACCGATCTGACGCCCGACGGATATCGACAGTTACGACCGCCGAGTGTGATTGGGCCTTTCCCCTGACATGATCAACAATACATATTGTTATTGTTTGTGTTTAGGCAGACCTGAGGAGGTGAATGGTTCTGGACAGTCGCTCGTCGAGAGCACTCGGTTAGGGACTAGGGTGTCAAGTAGATCAAAACGCTACTTGTGCAGGCACTCCTCCGAACGTAATGTTCCGCGTGGTTTCTCCCAACTTCACTACGAAGGTCCTCGGCATGGGAGGCAGCACACGCGAACGCGGCGACAGATTTAGCCGCAATGTCCTGTGCGCATCGCTCCAGTTCATCTGGATGCCCATCCATTCTCCCTTGCGATAGTTAAAGGAGGTGCCGTCGTCTTCGTAGAGTAGAAATGCAGCATCGGCACCGGGGTAAATCGAAATTGAGAGGGGCGCCTCCACCTTCTCTGCCGTGAATTGCTTCACGGGGCCAAGCGGCAGAATCGATCCCGCACGCACGTAGAGAGGCATCGTTTCGAGGTCGACTGGCTTACTGATCTCGCGACCACCCTCGAATCGTTCGCCAGTCCAAAAATCGTACCAAGCGCCGCGGGGCAGGTACACCTGTCGTGACGTCGCTCCTTTCTCGACCACCGGAGCCACGAGTACATTCTGTCCCCACAAGTACTGATCGCCACACGCGACGGCCTTCGGGTCGTCGGGAAAATGCAGCCACAAGGCGCGCATGATCGGCATGCCCGTGCTGGCACATTCGCGCACGGCGCTGTACAGATAGGGCAGCATGCGGTAACGCAGTTCAAGATATTTCCGGCAGATCGGTTCTACGCGCTCATCATGCAACTGGCTCGCGTCGGGTATGGCAGCGCCGTCGTAGTTCCTGATTTCGATCGGGCCGGGATCTCCCGGTATTCCAGCCCCAGGGAAGGCGCAGTTTCCAGACGCGGCCGTGGCAGCGGAAGAGCGGACAGAAGGCTCCGAATTGAAACCAGCGTACGTACAACTCTGCGGTAAATTCTGGTGTAGGAACAAACCCTCCGATGTCCGTACCCCAATACGGAATGCCACTGAGGGCGGTGTTGAGGGCGATGGGAATGTGAGTCTTCAGCGTCTCCCACTTGGAGTAAACATCTCCCGACCATAGGAACGAAGCATAGCGCTGCATCCCCGCGTAGCCGTTGCGATGCAGTGCATAAGGACGCTCGTTCGGGCGGTCGATCTGTGGCCCCTCCCAGTACATCCGGTTGCGCACCAGGCGCGACGCGATATCGAGCGGATCGCCTTCGTCCGGCCACCACCCGTCGACGCCGAGCGCGAAGTCCTTGCGGTGCGTATCCCAATAGCAACCGGCTGCCGCTTCATCGAATCGCGGAAGGCTGCATGGATCGTGCGCAGTTCCGTGAAGTTTGTCGGACAGAATGACCACGTGCAACACGGTACGAAAATGCTGTTTGTGCAACTCGTCAAGGATTTGTTTGGGATCAGGAAAGACTCGAGAATTCCACACAAAAGAGCCGTTTTCGGCGTTCCAACCGGACGGGCAAAAACCGGTGCCCAAGTAGATCAGCGCATCGCAAGGCAATTTCTTTTCGCGGAAGGTTTGTGCCTCGGCGAGCACTTCCTCTCGACTGGCAAGCGTGCGGTGCGACTGCTGATAGCCGAAGCTCCACAGCGGAGGCATCTCGGCGTGACCCGTGATACGCGCATATTCGGCCATGATCGTACGCTGGATCTGGCGACACGACGAAAAATAGATCGAGCGGAAGAGCGGCTCCCTCACTCGCAGGTTGGAATTTTGCTTCCGTCCCCGTCAAGTCAAACGTGCCGAAGGGTTGGTGAAAAAATATGGCCCATCCCGATGTTCCGATGACCCAGGGAATGGGGACCCGGCCGCCGTGGGTGGCTAGCTGGTAGCCGCCTTGTCCGCTGCGCATGAGGTCTACCGAGCCACGCCGATCGAACTGGGGGCCGCCCTCTCCCAGGCCAAATAATGGTGAAGGCCCAGTCAGGAAAGAAAAAACGCCGGTCTTCTCGTCCCACTCGAATTGCTGGATGACATTGCCATCCTCGCCTGCAACCGCCATGCTCACAGGACTGAACCCAATCTTGAGCCGGAGATTGCCCACGGCGATCGCGTGCGACGGCTCCGTCCGCAGCTTGGCGATGGGGAGTGCCCCATGATTCCCTTACCAGAGAACCGTTCGACGGTATGGCGCCAACCGATCCATTCTTGACGGCAAGGATGCTCAGTCGAAACGTATGGGGGCTGATCGGAGTGATCTGTATCTCGACCGGCTGCGCAGAAGCAGGGGTGCTCTCCTCAGCCAAGCCTTTTCGTAGGGACGCCGTCAAGGCGGTGGAAGCTGCGGCCAATCCCTTCAAGACATCACGACGGTTCCACTGCGGACTCATGCTCTTCTCCCACTCCAATCCGCTGGTACGAGAAACGCAGCGCGTCCTTCCAGTCTGCGTTGAGGTCGAGTGATTGTAGCGGAACCATGAAATGGAGTAAACGTTTACCATTTCTTCGGCGAGTATAATGCGGGCTTCACTTCAGCGGCTGATTGAGCGGAGGGCAACGAGCTTGCGGTGGCGAATCGCTGTTCTGGTCAGTGCTGCGATCGCCATCAGTTATCTCGATCGTCAGACCTTGCCGGTCGCAGTCAAGGCAATCAGCAGAGACATTCCGCTCACCAACGAGCAATTCTCCACCCTCCAGTCCGCGTTCCTGTTCGCCTATGCATTGATGTATGCGGGCGGGGGGAAACTGGTCGACGTCCTCGGAACGCGCCGGGGTTCACCGTGATCATGCTGTTCTGGTCTATCGCTTGTGCCAGTCACGCGCTGGCCACTGGTTTCGTAATGTTGGCCGCAAGCCGATTCCTGCTTGGCATGGGCGAAGGCGGTGGTTTCCCCGCCGCTACGCGCGCGGTCGCGGAATGGTTTCCGACCGGAGAACGAGCAACGGCCATGGGGATTATCAATGCAGGCACGGCCGTGGGAGCCGTGATCGCTCCTCCCCTGATCGCGATCGTCTTGGCTTACACCAACTGGCGGTGGATCTTCGTCCTGGCAGGTGGATTTGGCTTGCTCTGGGTTTTGTGGTGGAGCTTATCGTACGCGCCTGCGAAGACGCGTCGACGAACGCCTGGATTGACTGAAGACTCTGCAAAGCACCTGCCATGGACTCACCTTCTTCGTGTCCGCGAAACCTGGGGTCTGATGACTGCCAAGTTCCTGAGTGATGCGGCGTGGTTTTTCTACCTGTTCTGGCTCCCGAAATATCTGTACGACGCTCGAGGTTTTGACATCAAGGCGGTGGGCACGTTCGCGTGGATGCCTAGCGCCGCTGCCGGGGTAGGTTGTCTGCTTGGAGGCGCATTCTCGAGTTATCTGGTGCACCATCAGTTCTCGCTCGGGATTGCCCGCAAGGTGGCACTCGGAGTGAGCGCAGCACTTTTGCCGTTTGTCATTCTTATCCCCCATGTGCCGGTGTCCTGGGCGATCGCACTCTTCTGCCTGGCGTACTTCGGACAACAGTCCTGGTCGACTCTGGTGATGGTCCTCCCCGCCGATCTTTTTCCCCGGAATGTGGTTGGTTCGGTTGCCGGGTTGGTTGGTTTCGGAGGAGCCATGGGCGGGATTGTCTTCGGACAGCTTGTCGGGTATCTGCTGGACCATGGTTTCGGTTATGGCACAGTTTTTGGCATCGCAGGTACCCTCCATATCGTCGCGTTTGTGATCATTCTCATTGCAATTCCCGTTGTGTTGCCTTTGAGCCTGGAACAGAAACTGATCTATGAGGGCGTTCAATGAGAATCACGGAGATTCGCACTCGCGTCCTGCGCTGGCGCGGCAAAACCGTTCCTCTGCCTCCCCACTTCTGTACGAATCCAATGGACCTGATGGAACTGCCCGAAGGTTCCATGCAGACCTTTACCTTTCACGGCTGGCTGGTGGTCGAAATCTTCACCGACGATGGGCAAGTAGGTTTGGGGAATGCGGCGCTCGCACCTCAGGTCGACGAAACAGGTCATTGATCTCTATCTGAAGCCTTTGCTGATCGGCCAGGACCCGTGGGATCTCGAGCGTCTATGGCAGCACATGTATCGCAAGACCATGGCGTTCGGCCGCAAGGGAATCGGCATGGTCGCGATCAGCGCACTGGATATCGCGCTCTGGGACCTGCTCGGCAAGTCCGCCAAACAACCCGTCTACCGCCTGCTGGGCGGCCGGACGAAGGCACGCATTCCAGTTTACGCGTCCCGACTTTACAGCGTGGAACTCAGTGAACTTGCAGCGGAAGCCGGGCGCTACAAGGCAGAAGGCTACCAAGCCATGAAGTTGCGCTTCGGATGGGGACCTGTGGATGGCGCGCGCGGGAATGCAACGAAATGTGGAACTGGTCAAAACCGTCCGGGACGCCGTCGGAGACGGCATCGATGTGATGGCCGACGCTTATATGGGGTGGACTCTCGATTATGCCAAGCGAATGCTCCCGCTGCTGGAACCTTTTCATCTGCGGTGGTTGGAAGAACCCGTGATTCCCGATGACATCCACGGATACGCTGAGTTGAAATCCTACGGGCGAATTCCGATCGCGGGAGGCGAACACGAATTCACCCTCTACGGATTTCGTGATTTGCTGGAAGCTCGCGCACTGGATTACATCCAGTTCGATACCAACCGTGTGGGCGGCATTACGCAGGCACGCAAGATCGCTGCCCTCGCGGAAGCCTATTCCGTCCCCGTAATTCCCCATGCCGGCCAGATGCACAACTACCACGTGGTCATGGCGAGTTTGAATTCTCCGATGGCAGAGTATTTTCCCATCGTCGACGTGGAAGTGGGCAATGAACTGTTCTGGTACATCTTCCAGGGCGAGCCCAAGGCGAAGAATGGCTACATCGATCTCGATGACAATACTCCGGGCCTTGGACTGACACTCAATGCAGATCTCAAGCAGTTCGAGGTGATCGAATAGTCGCACACTGATTCAATGACAAGACTCGTCCAAATTAAGAAAGACAATCGTCGGAGCGTGGCGTTGGTCGACGAGCCCAACCTGCGCTTGTTGGATAATTGCTCCTCGATCTACGAACTGGCGTCGTAACGCCATTGCCGGGGGGATCAGACTCAGCGAGTTGGCACGTCAGAAGGTCGGTCACGAGGCGGTGGACTACGACCTTATATACAAGGGGCGATCCGAATGGCGTTTGCTTCCAGCCATTGACCATCCCGACGAACCCGCCCGCTGCCTGATTTCCGGCACGGGACTCACCCACCTCGGCAGCGCTCGCAATCGCCAATCCATGCACGCGACCACCACCGAGGATCTAACCGACAGCATGAAGAATGTTCCGCTGGGGAGTGGACGGTGGCCGCCCGGGAGAGGGCCGCATCGGGATCTCTCCGGAGTGGTTTTACAAGGGCACGGGCGCTGCGTTGCGTGGACACGGAGAGCCGCTCGACATCCCGTCGTACGCGGACGACGGTGGCGAGGAAGCCGAGATCGCAGGCGTTTACATGGTAGCGCCGGATGGTCGGCCCTATCGCATCGGAATGGCTACAGGAAATGAGTTTTCAGATCATCAATTCGAAAAAAAGAACTACCTTTATCTCGCGGCGTCCAAGCTTCGCACCTGTGCCCTTGGGCCGGAACTTGTGGTGGACCCGGAATTTGAATCGATACCCGTGACGGCGACGATCGAGCGGGAGGGCAAGGTACATTGGACCAAGACATTCCGTACGGGTGAGTCCGAGATGTGTCATAGCTTGCAGAACATCGAGCACCATCATTTCAAATTTGAAGGCCATCGCCGCCCGGGAGATGTTCATGTGCACTTCTTCGGGACGGACTGCCTCAGCTTCAGCGATCACATCCGCTTGCAAGATGGGGACGTCATGCAAGTCGCGGTCGACGGCTTTGGGCGTCCGCTGCGGAACCCCGTCCGTATCGACAGATCGACTCCTGCCGTTGTAAACATCAGTTCCTCTGAGATGAACAAGACTCATGTCAAAACCATCTGTTGCGATTCTGGGACTCGGCATCATGGGGTCTGGCATGGCCGGACGTCTGCTCGGCGCAAACTTTCCTTTGACGGTGTACAACCGGAACCGCGAGAAGTGTCTTCCCTTCAGCTGGCACAGCCGCGTTCGTAGCCGCTTCGCCGCGCGAGGCCGCGTCGCGTGCTCAGATTATTCTCAGCATGGTTTCGGAGGACGGTGCCTCCCGCAATGTGTGGCTCGGCGAAAACGGAGCCTTGAGCGGCGCATCTCCCGGCTCCGTTCTGATCGAGTGCAGTACGCTAAGCCTGGGCTGGATTCAGGAACTCGCCGCCAAAGCAGGCAAGCGAGACTGCCGATTCCTGGATGCGCCGGTTACCGGAACCAAGCCCCATGCAGCGTCCGGCGAACTTCTGTTTCTGGTCGGAGGCTCAGCAGACGCGCTGGACATAGCGCGGCCTGTCTTCTCTGTGCTGGGTCGCGATTCCATTCACTTGGGACCGACTGGAAGCGGCGCTCTCATGAAACTCATCAACAACTTTGTGTGCGGCGTGCAAGCCGCGTCTTTTGCCGAGGCAGTCTCTCTGGTCCATGCCGGCGGCCTCGATTCCACAAAGGCCATTTCGATCCTCACAGGAGGTGCCCCCGGAAGCGGCATCCTGAAGAGAATGGCGGAGCGGATGGCGGCCAACGATTTCACGCCTAATTTCGCACTGCGGTGGATGGCAAAGGATCTGGCCTACGCAGTTGAGGGTGGAGCTGGCAAAGCAGTTTCCCTCGAAACCGCCACTGCAGCCTTGTCGGTGTTCCAGCGAGCGATCGCCGAGGGCCACGGCGACGAAGACTTCTCCGCCGTGACCAAATCGGCCACGTGACTGTCGACTCCACCTTTGTGGGCGACGAAGAGTCAGCCCAATCGACCTGTCCAGCCCAGGATTAAAGAGGTTGACAAGCCCGCAAGCTGCGGCGTAAATCTGACTCCGGAAAACGTTTGCTCTAAATATCTTTTTTTCTGAGGAACTCGCATGAATCGTCCCGTCGACCGCCGTACCTTTCTGAAGGCTGCAACCGCCACCACCGCCGCTACGTACGCGGTACGCGCGCTTCCCACTTGGGCTGCCGCCAACCGGGGTGCGGTCGCGATTAACACTCCACTCACGACCTTTGCCTATTCCGATGTGGAATTGATCGACGGCCCGATGAAACGGCAGTTCGACGAAAACCATGCCCGATTCCTGAACCTCGACAACGACCGTCTGTTGAAGGTATATCGACAGGTTGCCGGGCTGCCTGCGCCGGGAGAGGACATGGGAGGCTGGTACGACCTGACTGGTTTCAGCCTGGAGCGCACTGACTTTCATGGTTTCATCGCGGGTCACAGCTTTGGACAGTATCTTTCGGGGCTGGCGCGGGCGTATGCGGTCTCGGGATCGGAGCCCACGCGCGTTAAGATCAATGAACTCGTCAAGGGATACGCGGAGACGCTTGATCCCAAGGCCAAATTCTTCGTGGGTTATCGCCTGCCCGCCTACACCTACGACAAGCTCTCTTGCGGTTTGATCGACGCGCACGAGTACGCCCATGATCCGCAGGCGATGAATGTTCACGAAAAACTGACCCGGGCCATGGCTGCCTACCTTCCCGAAAAAGCCCTTTCCCGCTGGGAACAGCGCTCGCGCCCACATAAGGACACGTCGTTTACCTGGGACGAAACCTACACCTTGCCGGAGAACCTGTTCCTCGCGTACCAGCGGACGGGAAAAGTCTTCTATCGCGATCTTGCCAAGCAATACCTCGAGGACGACACCTACTTCGGCCCACTGTCCAAGGGCAATAACGTGCTTCCATTCGAACACGCCTACAGCCACGTGAATGCCTTCAGTTCCGCGATGCAGGCCTACATTACGCTTGGGAGCCAGATGCATTTGAACGCGGCGAAGAATGGCTTCGAGATGCTCGTGAAGACCCAGAGTTTCGCCACTGGAGGCTGGGGACCTGATGAGGGATTCGGAGAACCTGGTACTGGTCAGTTGGGTAATAGCCTGGCACACAGTCATGCCAGCTTCGAGACTCCCTGCGGCGCTTACGGCCATTTCAAAATCACTCGCTACCTGTTGCGTGTCACCAAGGACGCTAAATATGGCGACAGCATGGAGCGAGTTCTCTACAACACCATTCTCGGCGCCTGGCCCATTCAGCCGGATGGCACTTCGTTCTACTATTCGGATTACGCAAACACCGGCAAGAAGGTTTGGTATCGAGACAAGTGGCCGTGTTGCTCCGGAACCTTCCCGCAGCTCGCCGCGGACTACCACATCAGTACCTACCTGCGTTCCGCGGATGGCGTGTACGTGAATTTGTTCACGCCGTCCAAGGTGCAATGGAAAGATGGCGGCGGAAGCTACGGCCTCAAGCAGGAAACCAAGTATCCATTCGACAACAAGATTCAGATCCAGATGTCGGCTTCCCAGCCGAAGGAATACACACTCTACGTCCGCATTCCCGGCATGGGCGACGTCTGATCCTGTGCTATCCGTCAATGGAAGCCGCGTCTCCGACCCTGTCCAGCCGGGAACCTTTGCAGCCATCCGGCGCACATGGAAAGATGGCGATCGCGTTGAACTTGAACTGCCCATGCCGCTGCGACTGGAAGCCGTCGACGCCAATCATCCGAACCTGGTGGCCCTGGTGCAGGGACCGCTCGTGCTATTCGCAATCGCGGACTCTCAGCCTACCTTCGAGAAGAACGCACTCTTGCAAGCCAAGGCCTCGAACAATGCTGCCGGAGACTGGATGGCGAACTCGGCCGATGGGAGCAGCGTTACCATGCGCCCATTCATGAACATCGACAAGGAGAGCTACAGCACTTACGTATTGCTGAAGTCTTGAGGCCGCTGCCTACGTTTTGGGGGAATTCATTTGGGCCCAGGCGTTCAACTCACGTTGCGGTGGCTGCAAGGTAACACCTATTGCTGAGGGGATGCACCGGTAGCTGCGTCTCCTTCAACCAGTTTGAAACGATTGTGCTCCCGTTCTTCCTTGGTTGCCTCCTGGCGTAGCACCGCCAGCCGCTTCAACAGGGTCGGTATCTCGGCACTGTTCCCTGATTTTCGCAACGCCTGAATCAGTCGATAAACCGACGTCTGGTCCTTGGGATCAATTTCTAATGCCTTTCTGCACTGCTCAATTGCTTGCGGGTACTGTCCCGCCTGCAGGTAAAGTTTGGCCAGCACGGCGCGGGCAGGCCCGAGTGTCGGTCGTAGTGAGACGGCCTTCTTGGCCGATCGCATCGCCACTTGAAATTCAGGAGTACCCGGCTCCGCACCTTTTTGGGTCAGCACGTCCGCGTGAAGGTAGAGGAGAATGGGATCGTTCGGCTTTTGTGCCAGCTTCTCCTGCACCGTCGTCAACGCGCGATCCAGATCGTTCGCGTCTGCTGCGGCCAATCCCTGGGCTGCCACAGTCAGAGACTGGGTGGGGTCCAGTTCGTATGCTTTTTCAAAATCGCTTTGTGCGTTGTCGTACTGGCCGAGCTGGATGTGAAGGACCCCCCGCGCAAAATAGAGTGGCGCGGCTTTCGGCTGTTGCCCGATTCCATCATTCACTACGTTGATGCCCACCTGGAACGACTGGTGGACAGCGGAGATAGAAGCAAAATCCAGGTAGGGGTGGACGTTGGTCGGATCGAGCAGAATTGCCTGTCGAAGTGTGCTGACGGCGCGCTCCGTGTCACCGGCGTCTTCGTAAGCGGCGGAAGCGAGTTCCAGGGTCTCGGTGTCCGGACCGTTTTCAAGCAACGGACCAAGCGTCGTAATTGCGTCCTGTGGGTGATGAGCCATCAACTGGATCGACGCCAGCAGTTGGCGCTCCCGCCGATCCTCGGGATTCAGGGTTAGTGCCCGTTGGAAAACCCTGGCGGCTTTATCAAATTTCTTGAGTCTGACCAGGCAAGTGGCATAGGCATGCAGCGCATTGATCTCCGAGTCAAACAGCGCTCCTGCACTTTCAAAATGAACCACTGCAGTCTCGCATTTTCCCTGCCGGTACTCGAGCACGGCGAGCATCCCATGACTGGTTCGATCTGTGGGCCGCAAGCGCAAGAGACGCTGCAAGAGCGGTATCGCGGCAGTGCTGCCAGCCTCGTACTCGATTTGCACCGCGCCCTGCAGCGCTGGAATATAGTCCGGCGATATCTTCAGGGCGTTGCGGAATGAAGCGAGCGCTTGATCTTTCTGTCCTTCTCCGGAGTACGCCGCCCCTTGCATCGCCCACAACTCGGCGTTCCCTGGGTACGCTTGCAGCGCGCTACGAAGAAGTTCGAGCGCTCGAGCAAACTCCTGGTTTCGCAGTGCGGAAGCGATTGGGCCGACTCGGTCCTGAGCGGTTTGAGCTACGACCAAGGCGATCAAGAGCAGAGGAGCGAGACAGATATCTACCCTTCGAATGGTGTGTATTGGTGTCATTGTCAGGCCATGTCTCTTCCATCCACTGCCATTCAGCGACTCGCCAAGGGACATGGTAATCGAAGCAGGGGTGCGGGTTATCGGGGCAAGGCTTCCGCGCCATAGACGGTGTCCTGCCCTCCGCCGGCATTGAGTTCCGTACCCGGTGAAAAAAGAAAGCCGGCCTGCTTCGAGGAAGCGGGCCGGCTCTTGTGATCAATGGGCCGCGGCCTAGAAGGAAATCTTGCCCCCGATCTGCCAGAATCTGGGCTCGTGAGACGCTCGTGCTTGGCCGAAATTTCCATCCGTGAAATTCATGTTGATGCCGCCGTTGCCAAGGCCTACATAGTTCGGCCGGTTGAAAAGATTGAAGATCTCAAACCGGAACTGGAAATTTACTCTCTCTGTAATCCGCGTGTCCTTGTAGATATTGATATTGGTCTCTATAAAGTTCGGTCCGCGGAACCGGTTCGACTTCTCGTTTCCCTCCGTGCCGAAAGTGGGAACGGCGAAGTTGCTCTTGGGAATTGCCCCAGTAAGCCACGCTTTGTTGTCGGACAACTGGTGGTAGCTGAGCGCATCGGGGTAATCGAGCCCGATACCGTTTATCTGGCTATCCCCGTCGGCATTGTAGTCTCCACTTCCCGCCGCATAACCAACCGCCGGATTGGCAAACGACGGACACGGCGGAGCGTTCGGCGCAGTGTTTTGGCACAGGGGTTGATAACTTGCAGTGTTCGCTGCGGTCAGGGGATATCCGGACTGGAAGATGCTGGTACCGCTGATTCCCCACCCGCCGGTCAGACGACGCACAGCTCCCGACCCGCTATCCAAGCCTCTCAATTGATAGTTGAAAGTAAACGAGAAACGGTTCGGGACATCGAAGAGAGACGGCCCGTAATACTGTTGTGGATTCAATGGCGTGGGGTAAGCAAGCGCGTCGTCCTGGGAGCGGGAACGCGTGTAGGAAGCGTCGATGAACCCGCGCGAGAAGTGCCCCTTAACATCAAAGTAGACGCTCTCGTAATTCCCGTAGCGATTGTTGTCGGAGTAGGTAATCGAACCGAAGCTGGGATTGAGCCGGGTCGGAATCTTGGTTTGGTTAGTGATCAGATCGCCTGGCAAAACGTTGATATCGACTCCATAACTGACGATCCCATTCGCGTTACCATTCCCGACAATGTTGTAGGAGTGGGATCCGGAATAACCGACGCTGGCTGCAAACATGCTCCCGAGCTTGCGCTCCACGGTTAGGGACCAGATGTCCGCTTTTGGGGACTTCAGGAGCGGGTTAATCGCCGCCGATGGAGAAACCACTACCCACCACTCCTCCCTGCGCGTTAAGGCCGCCGGTAAACGTCGGGAAGACAAATCCAAACGGTGGTTTGCTATTCGTTTCCAAGAACGAACAGAGCAGCTTGCGTGGTCGCCGTCGCAGTTGCGTTGAAGGTCGGCAGAACCAGGCCTGGAGGGCTCCCGCGGAATTCTTCCTGTACGTTCGCTTGAGTCAGCCAGTTGTTGTATATGCCGAACCCGCCACGCACCGCCCAGTCGCCCCTTCCACTGGGATCCCAGGCAAACCCTACTCGAGGACTGAACAGGTTGTTGACCGAGTGCAACAGAGCATTGTGCGTGGGCTTGGCATAGCCGTTCGCGATCTGCTCCTCTTGAGTTGTGCCCGTGCCCAGGTAAAAGTTTCCAAAGACGGTCGTATCACTCTTTGACCATGGGTTTCCGCTGTCGTCGTAGCGCAGGCCTAAGGTCAGGGTCAAATTCTTCCTTGCCCTCCAAGTGTCTTCCACAAAGAGTCCAAAGGTGCGGGACGCCGCATCCCAGTTCCAAAGTTTTTGGGTGCCGGTCGCAGGGTCATACATGATGCCGTTCTCGTTTGTGGGCGCATCCTGTGCCAGCTTTAGTAGATTGTCGAACGAAAATTTTGGCTGGGACCAGGGGCCCTGGAAGGGTTCGACATCGTCGCCATACCAGCCTTCGTACCCGAACTTCAGAGTATGGGCGCCTCGAACGTGGGTGAGCACGTCGCGCCAGTGATAGTTGTGCTGAATAAAGTCACCCTGCGCGAAGCCCACGCCGTAGGCCTGGCCCGAATCGGCGTTGATGCCACTCACAGATATGGACGGGATGGTGTAGTCCTTGGCTCCGCTGCCCAGCACGCCCTCCACCCTGCTAATACCGGCGGTGAAGTCATTCAGAGTTGTGGGGGAGAATGTGTGCGTCCAGGATGCCTGCCCGGCGACCTGCCAGGTATTGTTTAAGGCAGAGAATTGCGGCATGGGCGATGCGGCTCCGGTGAGTAGAAGCGTCCGGAAAACGCTCGCATAAATCCGGTCGTTCTTGAAATTCTGATCGAGCCGGGCAAAATACTGGGTGCCGTTGCGTATTTGCGTGGCGCCAAAAGATCCCGAGTCGATCATCGGCAAGGAGCACGGAATATTTTCAACGGCTGCCGTTCCGCAAATCGGATTGTTGCTGGCGTCGTTGCCAAACACATCTTGCGCAGTCTTCGAGACGCTAACCCCGGTCACGCCCACGGGCTGGTAATTGGTGAGCACGCTGGTTCCCACCGTGTTCGGGTTGTTGGCTTGCGCAAAGCTGATGAACTCTGGCGCAGCGAAAGTCACCGATCCGCCGGCGCTTGCGGAGGAACGCAGGGGCTCTACTGCAAAATAGAAGAAGGTCTGGTGGTGTGGAATCACCGGCCCACCCACCGTGAACGACATATTATTAGAGTGGAAGGGCTTGTACGGGACCGATGACGAGTTCACGAAATGCTGATTCGCGTACATACCCTGGTAGTTGAAGTAATCCGAAGCTGAACCATGGTATTGATCCGTGCCAGACCTCGTCGTGAAGGTGGTCTGTAGTCCAGCCGCGCGGCTGTACTCGCTCGAGTAGGTGTTGACCTGAATACTGCTTTCCTGAATCGCGTCCGGGTTGGGGGTCAGGTTCAAAACTCCTTGACGGATTCCGCTGGTCACGTCGAGGCCATCGATAACATATTGATTGTTATTCTGCCCTTGACCGTTGGCACTGGCGTCAACCTGTTCTTCCGTGGAGAAGTTGTCCACACCCGATGCGGGACTTCCAGACGCGCTGGTTCCCAAACCGGAGACCCCTGGCGCCATTGTCACCAGCGTAACCAGGTTGCGGCCGACGATCGGCAACTGCGCTACCGCTTGATTCTCGAGCGTAAGATGCGTGCGGCTATCGGCAGTGTCCACCACCGGCGCCTCGGTAGTCACAGTGATCGCTTCTGAAATAGAACCTACCTTCAGCGTCACCGGCACGTTCAGGTTCTGCTCAGTCAGCAACGTGATTTCGACCTGAGCCTTGGAAAAACCGGTCGCTTCGACCGTAATCTTGTAGGCTCCCGGCGCGAGGCTAACGAATCGGTAGTTCCCCGACGCGTCCGAGACGGCGGTTGCCGTGACCCCAGTGGCGGTGTTGACAACAGTAACTTTCGCGGTCGCAATCGCCGCGTTGCTGGGGTCTTGGACGGTCCCCTGAATGCTGCCCGTGAACTGCGCAAAAGCAGATCCACCAGCCAACAAGAGGAATGCGATCACAGCAATGGAATCGCAAAGCTTTATCCTGGTAGCCATGCTCACCCCACAGTATTCTTTATCCAATTGATGGGAAAACGTTTACTTGACTGGTCAAAATTTATAGCTTGCCTCGGCAGATGACTGTCAAGCAGTTTCTAATGCATTTACATTAGAAAATGGATTTTGCTGCAGGTGTCGCTCCGGGCCCCACTCAGCACTGCCATCCTGAACAGAAACTGTTTTGTGGTGCTATGGTTTACCGGACCCATTCGAAATGCTTGCTCCTGGCCTTTTTTCGGCGAACGACTGCGGGATCTGCATCTTGTAGCGACCATCAAATGCCGGGCTCGAGCGGCGCGGGAATCGTTTACCTTCCCCTAGCCTTTCGGGCACGATTCCCTTCCCTTCTCGCACCATTACTAACTGATTTGCAGCAATCCCCTTGAACCTCTCATTGAGACCAGTGGGCCAAACCACCTCGATATCCACCGAACCAACTGTGCCCAGACCGAAATGCAGTCGAGGATCGTTGCAGGAATAAAAGCTCGATTGACTGAGCACCGCTTGGGCCTGGACCTTCCCGCCATACCGCACAAGAACTCGGGCGCCGATCGCGCTCCGATTCGACTTCACCCCTTCCAGTTTTACCTTGATCCAATTCTGCTTGGTCTTGAGGTCGTTACGCAGGAGCGAGGGGGGCTCATTGAGATTTACGATGAGAATATCGACGTCGCCATCGTTGTCGAAATCCCCGAACGCGCAGCCCCGGCTGCTGTGGGACTCCGTCACACCCGGGCCAGCTTCGGCTCCTAACTCCTCGAACGTACGATTCCCCAAGTTGCGAAAGACGGCGCGCGGCGTTTTGTGCGGGTACTGCGGCAGCTTGCGCTCCACCTCGGGATACACGTTGCCGGTCACCATAAATAGATCGGGGTTGCCGTCGTTGTCGAGGTCGACGATGCCCGCGCCCCACGATATGTAGCGAGTTTCAACGGCCAAACGCGAGGACCGCGTTACGTCATCAAAATTTCCCTTGCCGTCGTTGTGGTAAAGGCCGTTGGCATCATCGGCAAAATGCGTCTTGAACAGATCAAGATGGCCGTCCAGATCGTAGTCCCCCACGCCGACACCCATCCCAGCCTGCTCCATGCCGTCATCACTGAGGGCCAATCCACGAAGAACGCCTTCCTCGCGAAATGTCCCATCATGATTATTCATGAATAGCAGGCTTGGAGTGGAATCGCAGGCGACGAAGATGTCCGTCCATCCGTCCTCATCGAGATCAGCGGCGACCACCGTCATCCCGTAGCACTCGGTCGCTTTGGCGATTCCGGACTGCTGGCTTACGTCGGTAAATGTGCCGTCACCGTTGTTGCGGTAGAGCGAGTGTCGTCCGGTGGGCAATCCCCGCGGCCCACATTCCACTGGGACACCTTTCCAGTTGCAATTGGAGTTCTCTCCCGGAACCGGCGCGTGCTCGAAAGAGAAGCGCACGTAATTGGAAACGAACAGGTCAAGGTTCCCATCGCGGTTGTAGTCCAGGAAGCTGCAACCCGCCCCCCAGCGTACCTGGTCGTTCCAGAGTCCGGCACTCTTGGTAACGTCGGTAAAAGTGCCGTCGCCGTTATTGCGATAGAGATGGTTTTGACCGAAGGAAGTGCAAAAGATGTCCTCGAATCCATCATTGTTGTAGTCACCGATACAGACGCCGCAGGCCCAACCCGTTTGCGTCAGGCCGGCCTTCTCGGTGACGTCGGTGAAAGTTCCATCACGATTATTCTTGTAGAGGCGATTGGTTGCGCCCGGTGGATCCCCCGTGAGCCGCGTACCGGATAGTAGAAAAATATCCATCCAGCCATCATTGTCGTAGTCAATAAAAGCACACCCACAACCGGTGGATTCCAGGATGTATTTGTTGGTGTCGACACCGCCGTAGATGACGGGCGCGTGCAAGCCGGCCGCCGATGCCACATCCACGAAGTGGGCGTTGAAGGGACGCCCCGACGCGGCCGGTCGCACTATGGGTTTGGCGGTGTGCGTGGAAACGCCCTGGGCCAGGAGTCGCGGCGTCGCAGTGAGGACCGCGGAGCCGAGGGAGAGGCGCACAAAGTCACGGCGAGTGAAGGTCAAGGCTGCGGCTTCTCCATCGATGGCGATTTCTCTTCGACCAGCTTGTAACGATTACGTTCGCCTTCCTGCCGTGCTGTCTCGGTGCGGAGTTCCGCCAGACGCTTCAGCAAGTCGGGAAGGTCGTCCTTTTGTCCGCTCTTACGCAAGCCCTGAATCAGATGATAGAGCGCCGTCTGGTCCTTGGGATCGCTGTTAAGAGCTTTGCGGCTCTGTTCGATGGCCGCTTGATTCTGTCCCGCCTGCAAGTAGAGTTTCGCCAGCACATCGTGCGCAGCGACTAACGAGGGACGCAACGCAACCGCCTTCTTGGCCGATTCCATGGCTTCGCGAAATTCCGGACTGCCCGGATCGGGACCACCTTGCATCAGAATGTCGGCCTGCAGGTACAGCAAGAAAGCGTCGTTCGGTTTCTTCGCCAACTTCGATCGAACGGTTGCCAAGGCGCCTCCGGGATCGTTTCTCTGTACGGCCGCCAAACCCTGCGCTGCAGAACTACTGGACTGCCGCGGATCAATCGCATCGGCCTTCGCGAAGTCGGACTCAGCCTGGTCGTACTGTGCGAGTTGCACATAGAGGATGCCGCGCGCGACATAAAGGGCCGCAGCATTCGGCTCCGCTCTGAGTCCAGCGTTCATCATATCCACACCGACCTGATACGACTGGTGATCGATTGAGATGTTGGCGAAGTCGAGGTAGAGGTTGACCTGATGAGGGTTTGCCACAATTGCTTGGCGAAGCAGGCGTACAGCCTCGGGAGTATTTCCACTGGCTTCCTGTGCCATCGCGGCCAGTTCGAGCACCTCCGCAGACTGCGGGTTTTCCTGAGCAGCGGCTGCAGGGTCTCGAGGGCATCCTTCGGATGCTGTGCCAGCATCTGGACGGACGCAAGCCGATAGCGGGCACCAGCGTCGCCGTTCGACTGAGTCAGCGCACGGCTGAAGGTCGCGACTGCTTTTTCGTTTTGTTTCAGCCGTAGCAAACAAGCGCCGTACTCTTGCAGTGCTCCGGGTTGGGAATCCAGTAATGGACCACTTTGCTCAAAGTGCTGAATCGCAACGGCACAGTCGCCCTGTCGGTAGGCAAGCACAGCAAGCATGGCATGGCTGGTGGGATCGTGAGGAACCAACTTCAAAACGCGCTGCAACAACACAGCTGCATCTTTGTCGCCGCTGTCATACTCAATCTGAGCTGCCCCTTCCAAGGCCGGCAGATAATCCGGTGCAACACCAAGCGCCTTACGGAATGCTCCCAGCGCTTCCTTTTTGTCGCCCTTCCCGGATAGTGCCAGACCGCGCAAGGTCCACAACTGCGCACTTTTGGGGGCCCGCTGCAGTTCGAGATCCAGATCTTGCAACGCCCTATCGAATTCCCCGGCTTGCAGCTCAGATGTAATGGATGCAATCCGATCGGCCGCGGTTTGCGCCGCCATAGCTGCACGGGTGGCAAACGAAGCAACCAGGACAGCAAGGCAGAAGGCAAAACGCATGGCCCCTATTATCTCGCTCGATGTATGTGGAACCGCGGGAAAAGGTTTACTTTACACGACCGCAGATCTCGGGTCGAAGGCCTCCGAAACTCGCAGGTCAGTTGGTCGACCCCGAGCGCAGTTCGAGCCGGCGAATTTGATCTCCAAGCGGTATCACCCAGGCATCCCTCTCAGATTGGAAGGTTCCCACGCGGACTGTAGACTCCCACGGTCTTCGACTTCGCGGGCTGTTCAATCCGCAGACGCGCGACCGGCGTGAAGGGCGTGGCGGTTGCGAGACCCACACGCAGCGCTCCGGTTTTCGAATTGATCTCCACATTTTCGAACGTTCCCGCATCAAGCGTCAGCCACAGGCCCAGTGTTGCAACGTAGACGCGGCTGCGACTCGAATCACGGGGTACGACCGTTACGGAATCGCCGTCTACCTTCACGTTGCCCCCGAAGGCTAGCCACCCGAACTCCGGATGATTGACGATGTAGGTGGCTGTGTTCCAGGCGTGCCCAAAGAAATTCGGGCCGTTGTCGCCAGAAAGCGGATCGAATGCAAGCGTGTCAGGAAAAGAATGGAAGGCAGGAGCCAGGAATCCATCGCGGTCAATATCGGCAAGCACACCCATCGTGCCTCCGTAGCCTACACGCAGCAAGTAGAAATCGTCCGGATGCTCGCGATACTCAGTTAGCAGAGGAATCGCATTGAGCCCCGAACCGTAGTGATGAAGCTGGCGTTCAATGCGGCGGTACTTGGCTGCGAAGATGAAGTCCCAATAACGCCGAGCGCTTCCGTTGTAACCCCAGTGTGGCAGGGTCGGATCGTACCCAAGGATCGCGTTGAGCGTGACGTCCGCCTTGTCGAGATAACCGAAATATTTTGTCCACGCGTAGACTTCCTCTTGCCCGGTGGAATCCCAGGGCATCTCGCTGCCAAAGGGATAAGCCTGCGCTTTCCAGCGATCGGCGCGAGCGCGCATCTTCGCTTCCAGCGAGTCGGCCTGTGTCGTCATGCCCTCGCGCTTCAGGTCGGTCAGGATCTGCACGAAGATGGTGCCTTCCATCTGACCGAACTCGGCGTAGCCGGCTGCAAACTTGGTCATCGCAACGGAAGTCTCGTACGCGCGCGTCAGGTACCAATCCCAGGAATGAGCTGTAACCAGTCCCTGATGGTTGCGCGCAAGCCGGTAGAGAACCCAGTACGCGGCTGCGACATGCGGGTAGTCGAAGGAACGGTCCACGGCCTCGGACGCTTGCTTGTTCCAACTGGTCCATGTCTTCCAGTCGAAGTCGCCGCGATAGTAGTTGGGCGGCATCTGATCGGGTTGGTAGTAGAAGAGACTTTTGCGAACACCGTATTGCTTGGGTCCATCACTAAACTGCAACCGACCCCACACGACACCGTCGACAAACTGCTGCAACTTTTGGAGTTCTTCCCGGTCGGGTTGAACGGATTCCTTCATTACGGTGGCGAGCCAGGATCCCGCGCCGCCTTCGTCACTCAAGCCGGCGATCCACGCGCGACTATCTTGCATCACGATCTGATTGAGTTCACGGTCGTACGACATGACTGATGGAGCACGATGAAACGGATCACTGGCATCCGTGAACCATTGCCTGGTGGTAAGAAAGCGGCCCAGGTCGGCAACTGCTTCGGTCTCGGGTTTGGTCACAAAGTACTGGATCGTTTGCACCGAACCGTCGGCATAGCGCACCGTTAGGCGAGTCCTGCCCCAAGACTTGCCTTCGAGAACAACGGACTGCCAGCCACCGCCGATTGGCTCTGGCCGACGTGGTGTGATTGATCCTTCTCCCCCGACCTCGATCGCCTGAATACTCTTCGGGTACTTCAGGAACAACCGGCCTTCGACGTCCGTTGGCAACACGTAGCCCGGAACACCGATAGCTACGGGACGACCGTTGTCCACAAGCGTTTTCTCAATGTTGCGAATGGAATCAGCTAGACAGGAACTTAAGTCCGTAGGTCTTGGATTCGGCTGGAGCCAGCTTCAATGTAGTGGGGGTATTCCACGGTTGCGTAGTCTTCCATTCGTTTTCCGCATAGGCTTGACTGTGGACCATCCACTCGTAGAAGCCCTCAAACGTGATGCCCCGGGGCGTCGGATCGGTAAATACCGGAGCCGCACCCCAGTTCCCTGCTCGGTCGAGAATCGGGTTATACGCTTCGAAGGGCGTCTTGCCGTCGGGCACCACGACTAAGGCGGGACCATGTCCGCTGAGGCGGGTCACCTGGAGATATCCGGCGTCCTCCCCAATGTAGGGATCGTAGAAAGAGCACTTGGCATGTGCTTCATTCAGCGAGCGGTCATTGAGCACGTTGTTGAAGATCATGGGAATGCCAAGCGCGCCCACTTCCACGACGTCTGCCGTCTTGTTCTTCAGTGTGAAGCGCAGCACGAGGTGGTTCGCCTCGAGTACCCACGCCCGTGAAATCTGCAACGGGAAATCGGCAGGCAGCGTAGGAGTGAGATCCGCCGCCGCCAAGATTGTCTTTGACGCCGGCATTGCCACGACTGGCTGACGGGCGGTCGACGTCGAATAGTTCTTCCAATCTCGCGAGGTCCTCGTGCGCAGACGCAGCGTGATGTCACCCAGATGAAAAAATCCGTCCTGTGAGCGCGCAATAAGTAGATCGCCCGGTGTGAAATCGAAAACGCCGTCACTCTTCGGTTTCAAGGCCGCCACCGTTTGTGACGAGCGAACCAATGTCAGGGTAAAGTCGGGCGTATCCAAGTCCACTGTGCCTTGGGCTAGCATGGGGCCCGGTGTCGGTGGCTTCTTTTCCTTGTCTTGAGCACTTGTGCCGAGTAGAGCATCCATCAGAAAGATCGACAGGAGGCACATGCGAGTTATCGCGCAGCGGGACATGTGAGCTTTTTCTCAAGAGAACCTCTGAATGTTGACTGTATACTTTATACATCGTGCAACTTCCGACCAAACTAAAGATTTCAAAACAATGGCCACTTCCATGAATCGCGGTTCAGAATCCCGTCTGTCTGTTCGATCTCGCGGTTGGCTGTTGGCAGCTGCGTTCGTCGCGACCATCAACTTGATTCGTCCCGTTCTGTGTCAGGAAATTCCCAAGGCTCCAAATGCTCAAGTCACCGCTCTGACGCCAACACCGGGATACTTCACAGAGCCTGCAGTCGCGGTGAATCCAGCAAATCCGCAGCAGGTGGTCGCTGTTTTTCAGGACAACGCTCATGCCGCCTATTCCCAGGATGCAGGCCGTTCGTGGCAAGTAGCGGATGGCGTCGAGCCACCTAACTACCGGGTGTCGGGTGATGTTTCTACCGCCTTCGATAATCAAGGGCACGCCTTCATCTGTTACATGGCATTCGACAAGTTGGGGACTTTCAACTATTGGGGCCACAATGCGTCACGCAATGGATTGTTCATTCGCCGGTCGCTGGATGGGGGAAGAACGTGGGACGCGGACCATATTCCGATCATCGAGCATGCGACCGAACCAGAAATTCCGTGGGAGGACAAGCCGTACATCGTTTCGGATACCACAAAGGGTCCCCATGCCGGAAATCTCTACGTCGGCTGGACCCGGTGGACGCTGACCGATTCGGAAATCCTGCTCTCGCGTTCGACCGATGACGGGAAAACATGGTCGAAACCGATTGAAATCGACAGCCATCCGGGACTTCCCCGCGATGACAACGGCGCTGCGGAGGGATTCGCTGGAGCGGTCGCGCCCGATGGCACGCTCTTCGTTGTGTGGAGTCAGGACAACAACATCATGCTTACATCCTCCCGCGATGGCGGTAAGTCGTTTGCGCGTGCGCGCTCCATTCTCCACACCGGACCGACCATGTTTGCCATCGAGACGCTCGAGAGAGCCAACGGATTTCCGCAAATCGCCGTGGATCCGAGGAGCAAACGTCTCTACGTGACGTGGAGTGACTATCGCAACGGCGATCTCGATGTATTTGTCTCCAGTTCCGCAGATGCGGGCCGCACCTGGACGCCGGCCACGCGCGTGAACGACGATGGGGTCCACAACGGCGCTGACCAATTCTTCCAGTGGCTCACGGTTGATCCGACCGACGGCTCCGTGAACGTGCTCTTCTACGATCGGCGTGGAGATTTGAGAAATGTCAAACAGGTCGTGGTCCTGGCGCGCTCGATCGATGGCGGACACAGCTTCAAGAACTATGCCTGGACGGATGAACCCTTCGAGGCTGGAGGAGTGTTCTTTGGCGACTACACGGGAATTGCCGCCTTTGGTGGCCGGGTCTATGGAGTCTGGATGGAAAAACCAAACAATGTCGCCAGCTCAGACACAAAACCCGGCGATGAACACTCTGGCGCACATGGCACGGTAGTCAAGGTCGGCGTCGCGGACTTCAGCAAGTTGGCGGGTCAACCGTAGCCAGCGCAACTGCTACCCAGCCTTCCTCGTCGCGACAGGAAGATTGCCTTCACGCGTCAATTCCCCGTCGATCATCCGCCAGATGCCCAGTGAATTGGCGTCTCTCAACTCGCTGGGCAAGGCCTCATCCGGAAAGCCCTGGTAGCAAACTGGCCGCGCAAAACGAAAAATAGCCTGGCTTCCTACCGAGGTCGAGCGGCCATCAGAGGTCGCAGGATAGGGGCCGCCATGGACCATCGCGTGCGTGACTTCGACTCCGGTCGGAAAACCGTTGAACACGAGTCGCCCGACCTTGTTCTCAAGAATCGCGATGAGGTCAGCGAATTCACGCAGGTCTTGCTCGGTACCATGGATGGTCGCTGTGAGATGGCCCTCGAGGCCCCGAGCAATCTTGAGTAACTCTTCTCGACTGGAGTGGCGCACCAGAAGTGTAGTGGGACCAAAGATCTCTGCGTCGAGTTCTGGATCGCTGAGAAAGGCCGCTGCGTCCGTTTCAAACAGGACGGCCCCCACACAAAGATCGGAATCGCCCGACGGAACCGCTGCTTCCGAAACTGGTTTTACGAACGCGTTTTGTTTGCGCCCAGCGATCGCGGAACGATAAGACGAGCGGATTCCCGGAGTCAGCAGGTTGAATCCTGTGGATCCGTTCACGAGTTCGTTTATTTTGTTGGTGAAACTGCCGGCTTCTCCGCCCTGAGGTAAGAACACCATTCCCGGCTTCGTGCAGAACTGCCCTGCTCCCAAAGTAAACGAGGCATGGAGCCCGGCCGCAATGCCTTCTCCACGTTCTCGCAAGGCCCCGGGCAAAATGAAGGTCGGATTCGTGCTGCTCATCTCCCCAAAAAATGGAATCGGCTCCGGACGCGCTGCGGCCAGATCCATCAGCGCTCTGCCCGCGGTACGTGAACCCGTAAAGCCCACCGCCTTCACCATGGAGTGCTTCACCAAAGCAACCCCGACCTGGGTTCCGCTGTCGAACAGAAGCGAAAACACCCCCTCCGGCAGTCCGCACTCTGCGACGCTGTCCCGAATTGCCTGACCGACCAATTCGCTGGTTCCGGGATGAGCGGGATGGGCTTTCACAACCACAGGATTTCCAGCAGCGAGGGCTGACGCTGTGTCTCCTCCGGCCACCGAGAATGCCAGTGGAAAGTTGCTGGCCCCGAACACAACCACAGGGCCCAGTGGGCGCAGCATCGATCGAATGTCGGGACTGGGAGCCGGTTTGCGGTCAGGCTGGGCCTGATCAATGCGCGCACAAACCCATGACCCTTCCTCCGCGACTTGCGCAAACATGCGTAGCTGGCCGCAGGTGCGGGCTGTTTCTCCTTGCAGACGGCGCTTGGGCAGGGCAGTTTCGAGGTGAGCGCGTTCTATCAGTTCGTCCCCGATGGACTCTATCTTTTCTGCAATCTTGCGAAGGAAAGCCCCTCGTTCCGCACCCGAGGTTCTTCCGTAAACTGAGAATGCGCCGGACGCGAACTGGACAGCAGCATCAGCATCTGCTGGCGTCGCCGGTGAGAAACCCGGTTCCAAACGCTGACCATTAGCAGGATTGATGGCGTAGAAACATTCGCCGGTGCCAACTACTTCCCGAGAACCGATGATCGATCGCGCCGAGAGCTTCGTCATGATTACAAACTACTTTCCATTCGGCAGAGCGTAGCTTCCCACCGGCTGTGGCCGGCTGCGGAGAGCACCACGAATAATAGTACGCGTCTGCTCCAGTTCCGAGCCCACCAGTTCCAGACGCGGCGGGCGCACGCGCGCGTTGCCCATCCCTACCTCGACCTGCACCAACTTGATGAGTTGCACGAAATTCGGCACCGTATCCATACGCAGCAGCGGCAAGAACCAGCGATAGAGATCGAATGCCTTATCGCTGTCACCATTCATGCCACAATTCAGCAGATCGACCGACTCGCGCGGTAGCGCATTGGCCAGACCTGCGATCCAACCCGTCGCGCCGACACCGATCGCCTCGAGCACGGCGTCATCCACGCCCACCGAAATCTCCAGCCGCCGGTCCACAAGAGCGCGAATCGCCGAGACTCGCCGGGCATCCGTGCTCGATTCTTTTACGGCCTCGAAGTTTTCATGTTCTGCCGCCAGTTCGCGAATCTGCTCGGGAAGAAAGTCGGTCCCGTACGCGACCGGATTGTTATAGAGCATGCAGGATAACGGAGTGGCGCGGAACACAGCCGCCACGTGCGTCTTCATTTCGCGCCAGTCGCCCTGGTACACGTAGGGAGGCAAAACCATCAGGCCATCGCAACCCTGATCGGCGGCTGCCTTCGCGAGCGCCACGGCCTCCGAGGTTGTAAGCGCCGAGATGGAAGCTACCACCGGTCCGCGACCACGAATGGCGCCGACGCAGGTGCGCAGAATCTCCAGCTTCTCGTCGAAAGATAGAGTCGCTCCTTCTCCCAGGGAACCAAGCGCGACTATGCCGGAGCAGCCGTTATCAAGCAGCCAACGGCAGTGTCTGGCCATGAAGCCGTAATCGACGCGCAGGTCGTCTGTGAAGCAAGTCGTAATCGCAGGCATCACGCCTTTCCAATTCATCAATGCCCTCCTGTGACTTCCTGGTGCACCGGCTCCGAAGCGCCTGCTGTCGCAGCCAGACTTTCAACGCGGACGGGGAAAATCGGCGGTCGAACCGAATCCGGATTCCATCTGAAAAGAAATTGAGTGCCGGGACCGCACACCCGGCCTTGACACGGTCCCATGCCGCAGCGGGTTTGCAGTTTGGCCGCGCGCCAAGAATCATGCTGGCGCAAGACGCGAGTACGGAACATCTTCGCACCGGCACACGATCGTCTCGGGAGATGCAAGCCCTCGAAGTTCCGGCCGCAACTGAAATGTTCGCTCGAGCGCTCGCGCGAACTGCCGCAGCTTCTTCCGTTCGCCGAAGAGCTCGCGGGCTTCTGCAGCGCGACCCCCTGCGGCGAAGACCTGCAATCTGACCCTCGACGAGCGACAACTCAATGCCACCGATGCCTGTAGGTTCTCCGGCGCAGAAAACTTCCGGGATCGTAGGTTCGCTGAAAATCGTCGACTCGCACGTATCCGTTTTCAAGCTGGCAGCCAAGCAACGTCGCCAGCTCGGTATTGGGAACGAGATGAAAGCCGCACGCCAGATAGTCGCACGCAATGGTCTCGACCTTCCCACTCCGTGACGATCGTCACGCTTTCCAGAACTTCGTTCGCCCTGCGCAGCAACTGGCCAACAGCTCGTTGCGAATGGAACTCCGCGCCAAGGTCTTTCTTCAGTTGCATGCCCTGAACGATCTTTCCCGGATGACGCAAGAGGGTTACAGCCGAAACGAGCCAAGAGCAGTCACAGATGCCTGCTCACAAATCATCAGGATTTGGGCGCCATGCTTCCGCAAGTACGCCGCGACCGCGAGTAGCAAAGGTCCGGTACCAGCCACGATCACTCGCTTGCCGTGAATCGGCAGCCCGCACTTCACCATGGCTTGCAAGCCGCCCGCTCCCATCACGTTGGGCAGGGTCCATCCTGGAAACGGCAGGAATCTCTCCCGCGCTCCCGTCGCCACAATCAGCTTGTCGTAGTGCAGTTCGTGTATGTCGTCGATCCCCTCCGCCAGCAGCACACCTGCTTCCGGCTGATGAAAGACGCGCATCCCGCACAGGACAGCAGTGCTTCAGCGGACTGCGCACTCGTTCCATCCAGCGTCGAGCCTCCGGAATTTCACCCTGCAGTGGCGCCGCGCCAGATCTGTCCGCCGAGGCCGAAGTTGTCGTCGACGATCCCAACGCGCACACCGCACTCCGCAGCTCGAGCGGCCGCCGCCATGCCGGCTGGCCCGCCGCCAATCACGAGGACGTCGAATCGATGTCGCGAGCCGCTACCCATCGGTCCTCACTTCCATGCCGGGTTCGCACAGAATCTGGCAACTTCGGCAATGCGGTTTTCCATTGATCGTCACGCGACATTCGAAGCAAATGCCCATACCACAGAGCGGTCCGCGCGGCTGGCCACTGACTGAGGTTCGGCAAGACTTGGCCGGCGATCACCACCGCAACCGCGACGGTCGAACCTGGAGCCACTTCAACCGACACACCGTTCACCCTCAAGTCTGAGGCTAGGCATGCACCTGCTCCTTGGCCGCTCGGGAGGGCAAGTAAGGCTCAACCGGGATCTCGGTTTTTGCACCTGTAATCTGATCGACCAGAATCCTCGCCGTCCCCAGAGAGGTCGTGATGCCCAGCCCTTCGTGACCAGTCGCCAGAAACAGGGACTTGTCGTCCGACCAACGGCCGATCAACGGCAGCTTGTCGGGAGTAGCCGCCCGAAATCCGGTCCACGTGCGTACCGTCGACATCGCGCCGAGTCCCGGCATGTATTCCTGCGCACGCCGCAGCATGCGAACCAGAATCTCGTGATCCACTTCCTTGTGTTCTGCTCCGTACTGCCGGGACGAGCCAATCAGGATCTGACCCGTTCGGCGCGGCTGCACGTTAAAAGCAACCGAGTCACTTCTCACGGAATGTGCGCTCTTCAGATAACCGAGCTCCACCAATTGATGTCGGATGAATCCTGGGTACCGATCGGTAATGACGAGATGCCCCTTCCGCTTCTTGATCTCGAGGCCCGGCAAGATGTCCGGAGCGAGAGCACCGGCGGCATTCACGAGAAACTCCGCTCGAATCTCCTGCCCATCGCTTAGTTCAATGCGTCCTGCTCCCAATTGGATGACAGCGCATCCCAACAGAATCTTGGCTCCGCGCCGCTGGGCTCGCTCAATCAGAAAGCCGGCCGCGCACGGGGGATAGAGCACTCCATCCTCGGGCACCAGCAAGCCGCCCGCCATTCCTGGACGCAGATTCGGTTCGAGATCCCGCAGGGCTGGTTCCGCGAGTACTTCCGTCGCAACGTTCCGCTGGCGGTAGTAATCGTGCTTGCGCCATACCTCCGCCATTTCCTCGTCGTCGGCCGCGACCCAGATCGTGCCGCACTGGTCGTACTCCACGTCGTCAGGCAACTCGGGTCGCAGTTGCTGCCACAACTGTTGCGAGTACCGAGTCAATGCAAACTGCGCCTCGGAATCGTCCATCACCACGATGTGACCCATGCCGGCCGCAGTAGCACCGGAGCCGATCGTGTCCCGATCGACGACCGCCACTCGCAAACCACGTCGCGCACATTCGTCCGCACAAGCGGCCCCGACGATTCCCGCGCCTACGATCGCGACGTCATACACAACACTGCTCATGCCCGAATTCCCATACAAAACGGATCGCGCGGATCAAGCACCAGGTCCGCTTCCGCGTTCACGAATGCGGACCCCTTAATGCTCGGATAAACCTTATCCCCTCGTATTACGATGCTTCCCTCGAATACACTTCCCACAATACTCTCCTGCTTCCACGTCTCCCCTTCACGAAGCTTGCCGTCGGCATAAAGACAAGCGAGCTTGGCGCTGGTCCCGGTACCACAGGGAGATCGATCATAGGCCTTGCCCGGACAGAGCACGAAATTCCGGCTGTCGACGCCGGGCTTGTGCGAAGGAACAAAGAGTTCGATGTGATCGATCTCTTCCTTGCTATCGCCGGTGATGCCATTCGTACGAAGCGCCTGTCGAATAGCCCAGGTGAAAGTTGTGAGCTCGTCGATATTTGCCAGGGTCAACTCCATGGTGTGATCCTGCACGAGAAAGAACCAGTTTCCTCCCCATGCAACGTCACCACGCACCACTCCATAGCCGGGCACTTCTACGGCGACGTTTGCTGCCTTCCGATAACTTGCTACGTTGTTTACGGTTACTTCGCCGTTATCGTGCAGGACAGCGCCGACGACGCCGACGGGAGTTTCGATCCGATGTTCACCAGGCTTGATTCGCCCCATGTACGCCAGCGTGACAACCAGACCGATCGTACCGTGGCCGCACATTCCCAAATACCCGACGTTGTTAAAGAAGATGACACCCGCTGCGCAGTTCCGATCGACCGGATCGCATAGCAGCGCCCCGACCATGACATCGGAACCTCGAGGCTCGTTCACAACGGCGGAACGAAACGCATCGTGTTGATGGCGAAAGCGTTCCAGACGTTCGGACAAAGGGCCAGTTCCCAGATCAGGACCGCCACTCACAACCAGCCGCGTCGGCTCCCCCCCGGTGTGGGAGTCGATTACCTGGACCCGACGGCGTTCACCCAGTGTCATCAATTTATTTGGACTACTGCCCCAGAATGCCATTGAAGTACGGCTCGTAACGCCTCTCAAATCAATATTTAATAGGCGTTGAGGTATTTTATGGATACAATATGCAATCGTCAAACCCAATTCTCTGAATCAGGCTGCCTTCTCCCTTGGTCGACAATCTCGAGAACACCAAGCACACCGCCACAACAGATCAGACACCGTAACTTTGCTCGCCGACTGGGTTTATTTGACTCTGCCATGCTCGTGGTCGGGGCCATGATCGGTTCGGGCATCTTTATTGTTCCAGCCGAAATGGCGCGGCAGATTGGCAGTGCTGGCTGGTTGCTGGTGGCCTGGGTCGTCGCAGGCGCGCTGACCATCGCGGGCGCATTGTCCTATGGTGAACTGTCGGGCATGATGCCGCAGGCTGGCGGCATGTACGTCTACCTGCGCGAAGCGTACTCCCCGCTTTGGGGTTTCCTCTACGGCTGGACGCTGTTCTCTGTCATCGAGACCGGCACAATTGCAGCGGTTGCCGTAGCTTTCGCACGCTTCTCGGGTGTCCTTTGGCCATGGATCTCGGAGGAACGATATCTGGTGGGACCGATCCGTGTATCCACCCACTACGCGCTCTCAATGTCGACTGCGCAACTACTGGCAGTGGGCGTGATCGCACTGCTTACTGTCACGAATACGCTGGGCCTGCGTTACGGAAAACTCATCCAGAACGTTTTCACAGTGGCGAAGACCAGCGCGCTGTGTGCTCTGATCGTTCTGGGTATCCTCTTCGGGCGGAACGCCGCTGCGTTGCATGCCAACTTCAGTAATCCGTGGCGGCTCGCCTTCGGCTCTTCCGCCGAGGGACTCGGTGCAACGACAGTTTTTAGCCTGTTCGTCGCGATCTGCTTGAGCCAGACCGGATCATTGTTCTCCGCCGACTCCTGGCACAACATCGCGTTCGCCGCGGGCGAAGTGAAAGATCCCGAGCGCAATGTCACCCGCGCCATGGTTCTCGGTACCATCATTGTAATCACGCTCTACATACTCGCCAATGTAGCGTACCTGGTGACGCTTCCGCTGCACGCTATCCAGCAAGCGCCTTCCGACCGCGTAGGGACCGCTACCCTGCGTGTAATCTTTCCGGGAATGGGGACCACGATGATGGCAGCGGCCATCATGGTGTCGACCTTCGGAACGATCAATGCGCTTACCCTTACGGGGGCACGTGTCTACTATGCGATGGCTCGGCAAAAGCTTTTCTTCCGTTTTGCCGGAGAATTGAACGAAGCGAACGTACCGGCATCCGCTCTCCTGCTTCAGGGTCTCTGGGCCATCTTTCTGGTCTTGCCTCGAACTTATGACCCCGCAAACCAGTCGTGGGGGAACCTCTACAACAGTTTGCTCGAGTATGTGATTTCCGCAGCGCTCATCTTCTACATTCTGACCGTGGCTGGAGTGTTCCGACTGCGGGTGAAACGGCCGGATGCAGTGAGGCCGTATCGGACCCTCGGCTATCCTGTAATCCCGGCTCTTTACATCCTGGTTGCATCTACGATTGTGGTTGTTCTCTTTGCCTACAGGGCAAGGACCACGTGGCCCGGCCTGCTCATCGTTGTGCTGGGAATTCCTATTTATCTTGTGCTGAAACGTTCGGCCAGCGAACCAGAGACGCCCATACTGCAGCCTCATACAGCTGATCTCCAGAGCGCGGAATGATTCGCTATACCCCACGTGGAGGAATGCGAATGTTGCCATGTATCCGTCAAGGACGTGACACTGTGACATCTCGAAAGGGGCAGCGTCCCTCGACACTCCTCATCATCATTGCCTTCTCGTTGGCTGCGTGCGCGAGTCCGGTTTCGGTGCACGCGCAGAGTGCCGCATTCACGGAGACCCTTCGCAGAGAGTTCGTGCAACATGATTTTGCCGTCAAGTCCTTTGGACCGGCCCGCTGGCTCAACGGTGGAGAGGCGTATACAACCCTCGAGCCCTCCTCAGCGCAGGGAACGAAAGACCTTGTACGTTATGAAACGGCCAGCGGAAAGCGTGAGGTTCTGGTTCCCGCCTCACAACTCATCCCACCGGGCTCCAAAGAGGCCCTGAACCTGGAAGACTACGCGTGGTCCGGCGACCTGAGTCGCCTTCTGATCTTCACGAATTCCAAGCGCGTCTGGCGCGAGAATACCCGGGGCGACTACTGGGTGCTCGATCGCAAATCTGGAAGTCTTCTCAAACTCGGCGATGGCGGTCCTCCGTCGAGCCTGATGTTCGCGAAGTTTTCTCCGGACGGATCCAAAGTAGCGTACGTGCGCTTCAACAATATCTACGTCGAAGACCTGCAAACCGGACTGATCACACGGTTGACGTCCGACGGCTCGGAGAAAATCATCAACGGTACTTCCGACTGGGTGTACGAAGAGGAATTCTCGGTTCGCGACGCATTCCGCTGGAGTCCTGACGGCACCCGAATTGCCTACTGGCAATTCAATACCACTGACGTTAAGAACTTCGCGCTGATCTACGACACTGGCGGCCCCTACAACGTGCTCACCAATATCCCGTATCCCGAGTACAGCGGCTATCCGACGGTGCGGCAGATTCCGTATCCGCAGCCTGGGACTGAGAATTCCTCAGCACGCGTCGGCGTCGTGCCGGCGCTCGGGGGCGAGACCCGCTGGATGCAGGTCCCAGGCTACGCCGACAAGAACTACATCGCCCGAATGGATTGGGCCGGAAACTCCGATTCGTTGATCCTTCAACATTTGAATCGCCTGCAGAATACCAACGATGTCTTAATCGCAGACGTCAGAACGGGTGAAGTCCGAAGCGTTTACGAGGATCGCGACCAGGCGTGGGTGGATGTGGTCACCCACGTTCGTTGGATTCACGGCGGCAAAGATTTCCTCTGGCTAAGTGAGCAGGACGGCTGGCGACATGTCTACGTAATCTCGCGCGACGGAAAACGAATCTCGCTCGCCACTCCTGGCGCATATGACGTGATGGAACTTCTTGGAGTCGATGGCGAAGAGAAATGGCTCTACTACATCGCTTCTCCCGAGAACCCGACGCAACGATATCTTTATCGCATTCAACTCGGCGCCAAAGCCCCACCTGAGCGGCTTTCCCCGGCAATCCAGACCGGAACACACTCCTACGATATTTCGCCGGACTTTCATTGGGCGTTCCACACCTACTCAACTTTTGACACGCCTCCGGTAACGGACCTGCTGCGTCTTGCTGATCAGGCGCCCCAGCGGGTGCTCGAAGACAACGCAAAATTGCAGCAAGGAGCCAAGGAACTCATTTCAGTCACCAACGGAGTTCTTTCGTCTGGATATTGGGGACGGCGTCGCACTGGATGCGTGGCTCATGAAACCGAAGGACTTTGATCCTTCCCGGAAATATCCGCTCCTTATTTATGTGTACGGCGAGCCCGCTGGCCAGACTGTACTCGATCGCTGGGATGACTGGAACGGAATCTTCCATCGTGCGTTGGCAAAAGAAGGCTACATCGTCGCAAGCATCGACAATCGAGGCACTCCCGCACCTCGAGGACGAGAGTGGCGGAAGATCGTTTACGGCACGGTCGGAGTGCTCTCTTCCAAGGAACAGGCACTTGCACTACAAGAACTCGAGAAGACGCGTCCCTATATTGATCCCGCTCGTGTAGCGGTCTGGGGACGAAGTGGGGGCGGATCGAACACGCTCAATCTCATGTTCCGGCATCCTGAGCTTTACAAAGTTGGAATGGCCGTCGCTCCCGTTCCCGATCAGCGTCTGTATGACAGCATCTATCAGGAACGCTACATGGGATTGCCGCAGTCAAACGCCGAAGGCTACAAGGCCGGCTCGCCCATCAACTTCGCCGAAGGGCTCAGTGGCAAGTTATTGCTGGTTCACGGATCGGGTGACGACAACGTGCACTATCAGGGAACCGAACTACTGGTGAATCGGCTGGTGGAACTGGGAAAGCCGTTCGATTTTATGACCTACCCGGGACGAACCCATGCACTCGTCGAAGGGCCAGGAACGGCTTTTCACCTTTATTCTTTGCTTGGTCGATTCCTGGAAGAACATATGGCACCGGGCTCAGTCTCCGCGTTAGTGCGACAGGTCGGATCGGACATAACATGCGATATAGTACTTGTCGGACCGTTACAAAAGCCCAATTTCCTGGCTGAAAGCGCTATCAATGGGACTAGGAACAACACCAGAATCCGCGATTCCGCGCCAGTCATTGACCTCCGCCGTCGCGGACAAGTTGCGCGACCAGATTATTCGCGGTGAGATCGCCGAAGGGACGCAGCTGCGACAGGACGCGATCGCCACCCAGTATCAAGTCAGCCGGATTCCGGTGCGCGAGGCTCTTCGGCAACTGGACGCAGAGGGCCTGATTGCGATTGTTCCGAACCGCGGGGCGATCGTTCCCGCACTCTCACCCGAAGATATTGAAGAACTCTTCGCAATCCGCGCTCTGCTGGAGCCCGAAGTCCTTAAGCTCTCCATCCCACACTTGACGGAAGAAGACTTCTCGCAAGCGGACGCGATCCTGCGCAAGTATGTGAGCGAACTCAAGCGGGAGGACCATGTCTCGGGGTGGGGACGCCTGAACTGGGAGTTTCACTCCACTTTGTATGCACGCGCGAACCAGCCCCGCTTCATGGGGATCATTCGCAACGTGAACAACAGCGGTGAGCGTTACACCCGCCTGCAGTTGTATCTCACGCACGGCATCAAGCGCGCCAACGAAGAACACCACAGGATCCTGGAATTATGCCGCCAACGCAATGTTCTGGCGGCGTGCAAACTGCTTCGCGAACACATCGAATACGCTGGCCAGTCTCTGAAAGAGGTCGTCCACCAACGGCGGGCCTCCTCGCAACTGGGCGAAGACGGTCACCGGCGCCCAAAGTCATAGGCGTAATTCCCTCATCTCAGGCTAGTTGGCCAATCACTTCGAACGTCTTGCTCCTTCCAGTCTTGATGACAATGGTGTCGTTGTTTACTCCACCCAGAGTCGCGGGTAGCCCATTCACCGTGACGCTCTTGAGAGAATTACGCAACGGCAGGCGGATCTTGAAATGGACCTCTTTGGGAGTCTTGGCGCCTCGCAGTTCCACGTGACCAACAACAGAACCGACGGAAGGTCGCGTCAGCAAGCTGAAACTCACACGCCCCCACCGCGTCGGTGCCTGTTCGATTCCGATCTCTTTCCCAGAGATCACCCACTCCCTGGGCACTCCCTTTGCCAGATACAGCCGGTCTTCGTCGGAATCCTCGAGGACGAGCATCCAACGCACCAGCAGTGGAATCGTCTGCTGTGCCGGCACGCAGTACAGCGCCGAGTCCCCGGTGATGCCCGTGACTTCACCAGCAGTCCAACTTCCGCGCGTGTGCCCGTGATAGCGATGAGAGTAGAGAAATAACAGGAATTCTTCGATGCGATCGAGTCGCAACAGCATCTGCGCGTACCCGTACGAAATAAAGCCGAGAATTTCTCGCCCATCCTCGTGGACGCCACCTACATTGGCCACCACTCCGAGGGTGGTCGCACCATAGGCGCGCATGCAATCAATTACAAGGTTAGCGAGGCGGGGTGGCAAAACATCTGCCTGCAGGAGTTCCGCATAAGGACGATGCGGCCACTGCTGCGGACTCGGCTTTTCCTTTTCGAGCGACTCGCGGAACGTTAGTGTCGTCCCGGGAAACAAACCGATGTAGGGCGGCGTTTTGTCGTTCTGGATGTTCTTCTCCAGGCTGTCGATCGTCTGGCGCTGGAGCGTGTCACTGCGCTTGAGCCACGACTGCGCGAGTTTTTCGGCGCCCGGCGAGTCAGGAAACAACTCCGTCCACATCCGCGCGATGTCCCGGAACCCACGCGCGGCGAAAGCACTATTCGCGTAATACGGCTGCCAGTAGAGCGCAGGCTTTTCCATCAGGCACGAATCCGATTCGCTCCAACCTCGGATCAGTCCGTAACTGGGGTCTCCTTTCGGCAGGAGCAGACTTTCGTCGTGCATGTCAGCCAGCAACTTCGCGGTTGCTTCGATCTTCGCTCGATGTTTGAGAATTAAAGAGCGATCCCCGGAGTAATGAAAATATCGGGCAAGTAGCGAGAGCGTCATGCCGAATTGCGCCGTCTCCGGACCGCGCATGTCGACCATACCTTTCGCGTCCACGTATTCGGTGAAGTAGTTGTCGATGAACAACCGTGCGGTGGCTAGGCGTCCCCATTCCATGTTGGTGTAGATCGCGCTAGTAAAGACGTCCTGAAAACCGTCGTACTCCGAGCCTGCATAGTCGCGGTCTACCGCTCCGTACTTCGGATAAACACCTCCCGGCCGGGTCATCAGCTCTTTCGCAAATGAATGTTTCGACAGGTCCACCCATGCTCGCTCAGGCAATACAGCCGGAGCGAATTCGTCCAACTCGTGGTCCCAGTATTCCGCAAAGGCCAGTAGCGCTCGATAAAACTCCTCTGGCTGCGGATCCGTGCGTGCCGGAGCATACGCCGGATAGCTGCTGCCCATAGACAACCTTCGTGACCTTACCGTCTTCAATCCTCGCGGTGCGATGCCAGGTGTGCACGATGTACTTGTTCTTGTTCGCGCCACATCGCCGAACACGATCACTTCCCAGTACGCGCCCCCAGAGTCGGGAATCACCTTGCGCACCGCAGGCATCCAGCCGCCCACGAGTCCGTCCGTAGAGTTGCCCTTTCTCTAGCGCCTTGTGCAGTTCGGAAAAATACTGGACCGGGTGGTAGGTTCGCGTGCTGCCGCTGCGATACACCGGCGTGACGTCGTAGGCTTCCTTCGTCCCGACGAATGTGGTCCAGTTACGCGGATTCTTTTCAGCCGATGCCATCGGCGGAGCAACCGACCTCACCGTCTCTGGATCGGGATCGCCGCCTTTCAGCAAACGATCGGCCAGCAGATCCGCCGGCGCCACGGCAACTTCCTTGAGGCTAAGTCCAAGGTAAGGATTGCCCTCTGGCATCGATGCTTCCGCGCTCTTACTTAGTTCCCGCGTTTGTCCTGAGGATGACTGGAAGACAATCGATCCTTCTCGCGTTCGTAAGTCCTCGAGCACCTTCCAGTGCTCGCCACCCCGCTCGAAGCTGGTAACGGGCGTGTACCCCTCCACAGATACGGTTGCAGCCTTTTTCCGTGTTGACTTCGCTGGCTGGGGTGAGTGGCGCTGATCATAAGCGGAACCGAACGCCGTCGGTCAAGAACCCCAAGACTCGCGGTAGCCGCTGCTATTCCTTGTAAGAAGTCGCGTCGGTCCATGCAGACTCTGGTTCCCTGTCAGTGAAATTTTCGTCTATCTAGTGTCGCGATCGACGTCCCGCCCAACGGCCGGGGAGACTCTCGCTCCTCTTTGATCTCAAAGTTCGCTGGCGGCGTCACGCCCAGCAGATGCTCGACAAAGTAGTCCCATCGCCGTCGAACCATGTATTGAGCGTGTTCGCCACTTTCTCCGTGGTACATGTTGGGCACCAGCAGCATGTCGAAATTCTTGTTGGCTTTCATCAGGGCATCGGCGAAGCGCATGGTCTCGACCGGGTGCACGTTGTCGTCGATATCCCCATGCTCGAGCAGAAGGCGCCCTTGCAGACGATCGGCCATGGTCACGTTCGACTGGGCCGCGTAATCGTCCTGCACTGGATACCCCTGATAGTTTTCATTCCACCAGGCCTTGTCCAGCCGAGCGTCGTGATCTCCGGAGATCGCAACCCCAACTTTGTAGAACTCCGGATGCACCAGCATCGCGTGGGCGGCACCGTATGCTCCTGCCGAAGTGCCGAATACGCCCACGCGCGTGATGTCCATGTAGGGATAACGCTCAGCCATCTGCTTGATGAGCGCGACGTGATCGTCGAAAACACCGCCCAGGTTTCTGTAGGAGTATTGATGAAAAGCACGGGAACGGCCGAACGTACCACGCCCGTCGACCATGACAACAATGAAGCCCAACTCTGCCACCGGCTGCAGCCAAAGAGCCGATCGAATTGTCTTGGGAACGAAAAAGCCTTGTGGTCCCGTGTACACGTGCTCAATGACGGGATACTTCTTCGTCGCGTCGAAATTGGACGGGCGCCAGATCAAGCCGTAGATGTCCGTGGTGCCGTCCGCAGCCTTCCCCTGGAAATGGTTCGGGAGCTTTCCATCCGATCGCAGCAATTCACTCAGGTCCGTCTTTTCGAGCACTGTACTTCGGCTCCACTATCAGCCCGTCGCAGCACCGATTCGCCCGGAAGGTCTGGCCGCGAATAGTTATCGACGAAGTACTTTCCGTCGGGAGAGAAGCTAACACTGTGGTTGGCATTCTCGGGCGTCAGCAACTGCAGACCTTTGCCGTCAAGCCCAATACGGTAGAGATGTGTTTGATACGGGATCTTCGTTCTTCTCACGGCCATTCGCCAGGAAATATACCTGCCGAGCTTTTTCATCGACGTGTTCGACGTTCCGTACGACCCATGTCCCTTGCGTCACCTGGTTCTCGACCTGACCGGTTTTTCGGCTGTACAGGTAAAGATGATTCCAACCGTCGCGCTCCGACGACCACAGAATCTCCTGGGTGCTGTCAACAAATCGGAAGAACGATTCTGACAAGTCCAGGTAAGAGTCCGCCTGTTCGCGCACCAGGACCTTTTGCTCTCCGGTGGAGGCATCGACAACGCGCAGTTCTTTGGCCTTGAAGCCACGTTCGTAGTAGTCGTAATGAAAACTCTTGCCGTCGGGGAACCACTCGAAGTCGGGACCGTCCTGGAAGGGCAGTTCCTGCGTCGCATTCTGCACATCGATTCGTTTGCTCGACTGAATGTCAAAAATGATAGTGTCGGCTTTGGCAAGGACCTCTCCGGGCAAGGGGTAGACGTAGGTAAAGGCCCGCGGCCGCATCTGGTCCGAAGGAACAAACTGTAGGCTCGTGAAGCGTCCTGAATTTCGTGAATCGATCCGGTAAGTAACCAGCTTCGATGAATCGGGAGACCAGAAGACCGCCGCGGGCTGCTTCACGTCCTCCGTCTTCTGCTCGACCAACAAGCGCAAGGATGGCAGGGGAGTGGCATAGTCCCACCCTGCCACGCCATCACGAGTCAGTTGCAAAATGGTGCCAGTCGAAAGATCCCGCAGAAACAAATTGTGGTCGGATACGTATGCCGCCCAGCGCTTGTTGGGTGAGGTCGTCTCATTCGGTCGCTCGGATCGCGTTTCTTCACGGCATTCGTAGGTTGCCAGCGCGCACGTCCAATGCGCGTCGTCGACTGTAAAGCGGATCGACTTTTCGTCATCCGCGAACTCAAAGTCTGAAAACGGTAGATCGTCAGCAGAGTATTGACCCTTCGCGGCCAGCGAAAGTCCAGCGGCCAGGCGCGCATGGTCGAAGGCGGGGGACGTCGTGTTCTTGTCCGCATCGACGAGAACAAACTCAGCGCCTTTTGTGTTTAGCGCGTCGATACCAGAAGCGATTGGTCTTCTCAACCCAATGGGGCGTCACTTCCGCCGGGAAAACGTGATGACGCAGATTGCCGGGAAGAAAGCTCACGGCGCGTTGATAGTCCTGCAAGCGTGCCCTGCGCAACAATAGGCACCGTCAATAGTAGTAGCGCGCTTGAGAGAAGTACTGCCCAACCATAACGTAGCGGCACTTGCAAATCTCTCCATCAACCGACTTCTTAAGCAAGAAAAATGCACTTGCCGGATAGTCGCAGGTTCGCGCCTTCGGCAAGTGCATCTCAACTTCGGTCGTTCACTCGTTGAGCCCTCAGAACTCGATATTCGCCCGCAATTCGATCACGCGCGGACGGTAACTGGGTGATGTGCCCCCAATTCCAAAGCCGGAGGATTGCACGTTCGGGAACCCTCCTCCCGCCGCGTAGCAGTAGAACGAACAGCCATCGCCCGCACCCGGCTGGAAATTGGGATGATTGAATGCGTTCAGCATCGAGGTCTGGAACCGGAAGTTGATGCTCTCTGTGATGGGGATGTGTTTAGTGATGGATATGTCATCCGTCACGTAGCGCGGCCCGTGCAGATACACCAACTGCCCGATCGTTCCCGGCGTCGTGTTGGGATTGATGAAGGCGGTATTCGCGCCACCTCCCGAAGCACTGGCCAGGTATTTCGGATTGATGAACGAAACCGTTGCGGTTCCGGGAATGTGATAGACGCCCACGGCGCTCTGCAGCTGTGACGCCGATACCCCCGTCAGCACCACACCGCTGTCGGCATAGTCGTTAAACGTGTTGTAGCCGCCCTGCAGCGGGAATGGGTTCCCGGTCTGGTAGGTGAAGATCGAACCCAGCGTCCAGCCGCCCACGATTCGGTCTACAACTCCGCCCTTGTTGGCAAATTGCCTGCCCTTGCCGAAGGGCAGATCGTAGGTTCCGTTGATGTGGATGGAGTGACGAATGTCGAACAGCGCCGGTGCATACGACGTCCGGAGGTTGCGCAACGAGAATACATTCACGGCGCCCTGCCAGTTGTTCTGCGTCGTTAGACCCAGCGTGTGCGACCAGGTGTAGTTCGCATCAAACTGGACCCCATGCCACGCCTGTTGACGGAAGTCCACCTGCAACGCGTTGTAGTTGGAATACCCCTTCGCCACCAATTGGCTTAAACCGATCCCTTGGGCAAAGGGGTTGGCCTGGAAGTAGTTAATCGGATATCCGGCGCCCGCGCCGGTATACCCCGCGTTGGTCACGCAGGGAGTGAATGCAGGACCCACCAGGTTGCAGATGTAAGGTACGGGACCGTTGATGCTGGCCAGTGTGTTCGCCAGCGCGCCCGCCTGCCCGGTCTGAAGGTTGTTAATGAAGCCGCTGTTGGCATAGTCTTCGAACGGTACACCGGTTCCACCTGCAGACTCTCCAGCGAAGGCCGCATCGAAAACGGGCAATGACTGCTGCCCGGCAAAACCATTGTTGGCAAACGACGTGATGCCGTTCGCTTGGTTGATCGCCAGATTACCTTGCGCCGCCTTGAACTGATCGAGGAACCCATTTTCGAAGATGTTGACCTCATTCTGATTGATCACCATCCACTGGCGCAGACTGCGGTTGCCGACGTAGCGGATTTCCAAGGCCCGGCTGTCGCCCAATTGCCGCTGGATTCCAAGGTTCCACGATTCCGTGTACGGCTGTCGGATGTGCGGCTCCACGCCATTCACGCCCGGTCCGCCCAGGAAGGTGAAATCCGACACGGGCTCGGTCTTCAAGTACTGTTGCGGCGCCAACCCATACGCAGGCAGCGTGTCTCCCAGCGCCAGGCTCCCAGGAGCAAAGGTTCCGGTTTGCCCGGTGTTGTTGGCATTCAGGAAGAACGACTGGAAGTAAAAAGCTCCGTAGTCGGAGGCCTGGTTCCAGAAATACTGCTGTGGCTCGGTGAACCGGCGAAGCGAGAAGCCCGCACGGATTACCGTCTTGTCTCCGCCCAGCAATTTGCCAAAGGCGCCGTCACCGCCCCGCGGATTCCATGCAATTCCCAAGGCCGGCTGTGGAGTCACATACCAGGGCTTGGCCGGAGAGCTGTTCTGCGTGAGCATCGGACTCATGGTTCCATTCAGCACACCGGGATTGAACAGGTTGTTCACGCCCGAAGGTCCCCACACGGCATCGTTGGCCGCAGAGTGATAAGCGCCAGTTAAGTCATAGTCGGGCCAGGTGAAGTCCCAGCGCAGGCCGTAGTTGAGAGTAAGGGTCGGCTTGATCCGCCAGGAATCCTGCACGAAAAGTCCGAACGCCTTCTGCAGTTCGTCCAGGTTGTAGGTGCCAATGCACTGACAGTAGGAATCCAGCTTCTTGTCGTAGGCAAAGCTTCCGCCACCAGCAGCAATGCGACCGACCAGGACGGAATACAAGGCCTGCGCTTCAGAGAAATCGGTTCCCGAGGCGTTCGGCACGGTTCCTCCCGCGCCATTGGAAAACGCACCCAGAGCCGGATCCCCGTTTACGAGACCACTGCCATTCGACTGTCCAAGTTGGAGGGCCGGGAAGCCCAGGACACCGTTGTAGTAATGATTTTGTTCCCGCCACCACGAGAATCCGAAATTGAGCGTGTGCGCCCGGTGCTGCCAGGTCACCGTGTCGGATGCATTGAACACCGGGTAGTAGGAACCCGTCGGAATCTGGAAGTTCGTCCCGTTCATCTGCGTGGAATATGGAAACGGCAGGTTCGGGAAATTCCAGGAGATTTGCTGGGTATCCACCGTCGGCGTCACGCCGTTGTAGCCGAAGAAATTGGCGGTGTAGAGAAATCCGCCGCGGAACTCATTCACCAGCGTCGGCGAGAACATGTAGTTGATGCCCAGCGCCGCCGTATAGCTCTTGAATCGATTCCCTGCGCCCGTCTTGTCGAAGTCCGGTCCGGGAAAGTTCGGAGCACTGGCTCCCGGCCGAGTTTCCTTGGTCATGTTCCAGGCCAGATTGAACTTCAATTTTTCCGACGGCGTGTAGTCAACACGCACGGTCGGAAAGTATTTAGTGTCCGGATCGGAGTTATGCCAGGTGAGTTGTTGAAAGTTCGGATCGCTGAGGGGCGTCAGCGCGCCGTGCGAAATTGCATTGTTCGTCAACTGCAGGGTAGATGCAGTCTGCGGATTGATTGTGGAGGGGATCGCACCGCACGACCCACAATTGGCCGCCAACTGCAGCACATTCACCGTGTGGGCTACATTGTTTGTGTCGGTGTAAGTGAAATTGCCCGCTTGGGCCGCCGGCGTGAGCACCCAGATGCTGGTGTTAGTCGTCCCCGGCTGCTTCGACATCGCGAATGTGCCGAAGAAGAACAGCTTGTCCTTGATGATCGGGCCGCCCAGGCTGCCACCGAATTCGTTCAGGATGAAGTGATTCTTGGGCAATCCTACCGAGTTACTCACCCAGTCGTTCGCATTCAGCGCCGAGTTGCGATGATCTTCATAGACGCGGCCGTGAAATACATTGGTACCCCGGCGGGTGACGAAGTTGATCTGCATGGTGGAATTGCCGAAGCCCTGGTTCAAGTCGAGCTGGTCGGTCTGCACCGTCATTTCCTGAATGTTTTCGATCCGAGGTTCAACCGCCGGAGTCGCCGCTCCACCGAATTTCATTCGCCCGGCACTGCCGACCACGCCGTCGATGTTGTTGCCCTGCGCGATCGATGGCAGTCCGTTCCAGGTGCCGCCTCCGTCGCGAAGAGTGCCGGTGTAGCCCGGAACCAGCTGGCTCATGGCGGTCAAGTCTCGACCTTCGATGGGCAGGTTTTCGATCGCTTTCAGGTCGACTACATTACCGATCGCAGAAGAACTCGTCTCCACCAGCGGAGTCTCCCCGCCGCTCACGACAACCGTCTCCGTCACTGCCCCGACGGTGAGCGTTGAGCTGATATCGGTGGTTTTCGTGGCTTGAACCAGCACGGAGTCGAACACCTGAGTCTTGAAGCCACTCTTGGAAACCGATAACCGGTAAGTCCCCAACGAGAGGTTCACGAAACTGTAGGTGCCGTTTCCCTGGGTCTCCCCTTTTCGAGCCTCATTCGTGGAGAGGTCGCGCAGTTCCAGTTGCGCACCCTGCACCACGCTGCCGGTCGGGTCCGTCACCGTTACTGAGATCCGTCCCTCAGAGCCGTGCTGCCCCCAGGCAGCGACGCTAACAAATGCAAGCAGCAGCAGACTGGCAACACAGCCGCTGCAGAGATTTCGCCAACGTTTGAAAGACATACTTCCTCCTTAGCACCTCGTCGTGGCTTGCACTCGCTCCCGGCCATCCCTCAACACTTGCGTTCTGACCTGCGTAACGAGCGGGCATTCCATTGCTCTTACGTGGTTTAGGTGGAAATCACCCCAGCAAACGTTTGCCGTTTGGTTGGATTTTGTATACTTTATTCGCTAACGTTGTCAATCAAATTCTGGGAATTCCCCTAAGACCAAACATCTGGGCCGACGAGTACGTAGGCTGCCTTTTTGCCACAGGACGCTGTGGCATAGTTGGTTGCCGCAACCGTCGCTAGTCCTCCCCGAACGGGGTTGTATTGATGGAGTTAAGACCATTTGAAGGGCGATCGCGATCACGTTATCGATAGCCCGGAGGAAATGCTCTGTCCAGGATTTCCAGACGAGACCTGCTAACGCGTGGTGGAGCTTTTGTCCTTGCCGCGTTTATTGAACCCTGGGCAAGACCGCCGGCCTCCGCGGCACGAGTCTCATTTGTCGATGTCGCAAGTTCCGCCGGAATTCTCTTTCAGCACGACAACGCTGCCTCACCGGAAAAGTATCTGATCGAAACCATGGGTGCTGGATGTGGCTGGATCGACTACAACCAGGATGGATTGCTCGATCTTTACCTCGTTAACAGCGCCCCAACACAGGCATACAGCACTAAGCAACCGCTGCGCAGCGCGCTCTACCGAAATAATGGAGATGGCACATTCAGCGACGTAACTCTAAAAGCCGGAGTTGCGGCGGAGGGTCTTTTCGGAATGGGCGTGGCCGTGGGTGACTACGACAACGACGGCTTTCCCGACCTGCTCGTCCTCGGCTACGGCCGTTCCATCCTCTACCACAACAATGGTGATGGCACGCTTCACCGATGTCAGCGCACGGGCGGGTGTGGAGAACCTCGGCCGGTGGGCGTCGAGTGCTGCGTGGTTCGACTACGACAACGACGGACGGCTCGACCTCATCATCGCCAATTACGTCGACTGGTCTCCCGAACGTAACTTTTATTGTGGCGACCGGGGACCCGGCATGCGCAGCTACTGCCATCCCGACGATTTTCACGGTCAGCCGCCCACGCTCTTCCACAACAATGGCGATGGCACCTTCACCGACGTCAGCAAGGCTTCAGGCAGTCGGGGCGAAAGGCGGCAACGGTCTGGGAGTGGTCACCTTCGACTACGACAACGACGGCTGGCAGGATATCTTCATCGCCAACGACCACATGCCGAACTACCTGTTTCACAACAATCGCGATGGGACCTTTCGCGAAGTCGGCTACGCGGCCGGAGTGGCAGTCAGCGGCGAAGGGCAATTCGAGGCCGGCATGGGGACTGATGCCGCGGACACGACCGGCAATGGCCGACTCGACCTGATCGTGACTCATCTCGACATGCAGCTCGCACGTTTGTACCAGAACATGGGCGATCAGACGTTCGACGACGTCACCTTTCGCTCCAAGATCTCGTATGACACATTTCACATGAGTGGGTTCGGCACTCGTTTCCTGGACTACGACAACGACGGGTACCGTGATCTGTTTATGGCGAACGGCCACGTGCTCGACAACATCCAGCGCTACCACGCGGGCACGCAGTACGCAGAGCCCAAGCTGATGTTTCGCAACCGTGGGCGAGGCATCTTTGAGAATGTCAGTGATCAGCTCGGCCGCGATTTCACCTTGCCTCGCGTCAGCCGGGGCGCCGCCGTCGCCGACTTCGACAACGATGGAGACCTCGACATCCTCGTGAGCAACAACGGGCAGGCACCTCAGCTGCTTCGCAACGACGGAGGGAACGCGAATCACTGGCTGGAAATTCTCTTGATCGGCACGAAGTCGAATCGAGATGGCGTGGGCGCGCGAGTAAAAGTCAATGCGGGAGATCTCGTCCTTTACGACCAGAGAAAAGGCGGCATGAGTTACCAATCCGCCCAGGATCCCCGCCTGCACTTCGGTTTGGGTCAATGCTCCAAGGTGGACGCTATTGAGATCATCTGGCCCAGCGGCATGACGACGAAACTATCCAATCTCAAGAGCGATCAGATCATCGCTGTCAAAGAGGGCAGCGGAATTGTCGACCATCCGTTCCCGCGAATCGAAACGAAATGACCCACGCATTGAGGTTTGGCCTCAGTTCTTGTGGTCGGCGACCTCTTTTTCAATTCTTTGTTCGCCATAAGCCGCCTTGCGATCTCCAGGCGCCGAACTGATTCTCTCGGCTTGTGCCTGGTTTAGCTTCGCCAGAATTTGCAGTGCCTCGTTTGCCTCTGTCGCATTGCCGCGTCTCCGATAGGCGGTCGCAAGGTTCGCATATACGGAGGGATTGTCCGGTTTGAGTTCTCTCGCTCTTTCGAGATGCGCAATTGCCTCGGGAAGCCGATCGGCCATCAAGTAAATCTTGCCGAGCGAGACCTCCGCGCCCGGATCGCGAGGGTTCTGGGCCACGGCTTTTTCAAGAGCAATCTGCGCCTCCGTAAACCCGATTTCGCCGGGACGCACACCCGATCGAATGAGCGCCTCTCCGAGAATCGTCAACAGAACGGGATTTTCGTAGCCTTGCGCAATGCCCGCGCGCGCCTGCTTCGCGGCCGCCTCAGGATTTCCCGCATACAACTCTTCGTTTGCAGCCGCCAGGAAACTGGTCTCGCTCCCGGGCGCGAGCTGTCGCGCTCGCGCGAAATCTTCACGCGCTCGATCAAACTCGTCGAGCAGCGACAGAAACAAGCCTCGCTGGTAGTGTAGGCGAGCCGAATCGGGAAGATTCTTCAGTCCGAGCTCCACAACCTTCAACCCGAACTCATAGTCGTGGCGATCCATGCACGCGTCCCCAACGAACAGGTACAGCTTTTCGTTGGTGGGTGTCAGCGATGCCGCTCGCCGAAGGGCATCGAATGCCAACTGTTGCTGCCCGTCGCCGACGTAGCTCTGGGCCAGCAGGTTCTCGACGTCCGCGTTCGCATGTCCAGCTGTTGCGGAGGTCACGCAGAATCTCGATCGCCTTGCTGAACTGTCGAGTGCCCACATAGCAAAGCGCGAGGTTGAAACTCGCGGCATACTCGTTCGCGACTTGTCCACGTGCAACGACGAGGTGCGGGATCGCTTCCGCGAACGCACCCCGACGTGTAAGCGCCGTTCCGGTCTGCAACTCCGCCTCGGCCCGCTGAGCCCGCTCCGAAGCCTCGTCACCATCCGTCTCGATCTGTCGCACTCTGGACAGATGGGTCCTGCGATCGATTCGGTGCCATTTGCGCGTCGCCCGGCAGCAGGAGCGCTGGCACCATTAGCGCCGCACCCAAGGCCCAAGAGACGAGCGAAGCGGCAAACAAGTTCAGAGACTCCATGTGCTCATTCACAAAACTGAAGCGTCTAGCGACTCTTACTTCCACCGTCCTTCACCTTCGACGATCGTGATGTAGCGATCAACCGGCAAGTCCGTAAATCGCTCGGTCTTCCCGCTCGGCTGCGGCCATTGGACCTCCAGCCAGTCGATCTTGGTTCGCTTGTCCCAGTCCCAAGACCATGCGCGGATCGTGGGAGGAAAGATAGCTGCCACCGCCGACCTTGAATTGATGGCGCTTCAGATCGCCGGATTGATAACTGATCTTGGCGCCGATGGCATCTATGTTCGCTTTCTTCCCGACTAATCGGACTCCCAGCCAGTGATTTTCTCGCCCAATATTGTTTCGCAGCAGGACGGGCGCGGCATTGTTCTGCGCGACTAGCACGTCGACGGAACCGTCGTTGTCGAAGTCGCCAAGGGCCATGCCTCGTCCTGACAAAGGGCCGCGAAAAGATCGGGCCGCTCCGCTGGCTGACATTCTCAAAACCCTTGCCCGTGTTGTGAAACAGCAGCATCGGTTCCAGAAATTTCACGCCCTCTACCCTCTTATCGATTCTGTCATCCGGATGGCCGTTGCAGAGCAGCAGATCGAGATCGCCGTCGTTGTCGTAGTCGAAGAACTTCAGTCCCCAACCGCTCAGCAGGCGTGTGGCTGCGCCGATGCCGGTGGGAGTGGCAACGTCGCTGAACATCTCGTTTTTGTCGTTGTGATAGAGCGAGTACATTTCCTGGTCCACGTTGGCCTCGAGCAGATCGATCCAGCCATCCTGATCGTAGTCGGCCGCGTCCACACCCATGCCCGAGCGAGGCTTGCCAAAGGCGCTGACACCCACACCGGCCAGCGTCCCAATTTCTTCAAACCGACCCTTTCCCCGATTGGCAAACAGAAAGTTCGGCACGGTGTCGTTGGTCACGTAGAGGTCCATGCACCCGTCATTGTTGATGTCGGCGGCAACCACTCCCCAGGCCTTCGCAAGGGACTTCGCGATTCCAGATTCCTTGCTGACATCGGTGAAGGTGCCGTCGCCGTTGTTGTGAAACAGCCAGCACGGCATCGGATCGTAGATGGTGGGAATGCAATAGTGCCGCTCTCCGCTGAGAAGATCGCCGCAGAACTTGAGCTTGGTTTTGCTGTAATCCACGAAACGGCAGACAAATAGATCGAGCCGACCGTCGTTGTCGTAGTCGAACCAGACGGCGCTCGTCGCCCATCCCGGCGCGGCCACACCGGCTTTTGCGGTGACGTCGGTGAAGGTGCCGTCACCGTTGTTGTGGTAAAGGATGCTGTGCGGATATTGCGTGACGTAGAGATCGGGGAAACCGTCTCCGTCGTAATCACCCACGGCAACACCCATGCCGTAGGCGTCTCCCGGAACACCGGCCTTTTGCGTCACGTCGGTGAAATGTGCCGTCGCGGTTGTTGTGGTAGAGCGCATTTCGCAGCGGCTGAGCCGGCTCGATAGAAATCGCACGGGCCGCTATTCACCAGGTAGATGTCCATCCAGCCGTCGTTGTCGTAGTCGAGGAACGCGCAACCCGGACCAACGGTCTCGGGAAGGTGCGCCATGGGCGAACGCCCGTTCACGTGAGTCCAGGAGATTCCGCTGGCCGAAGGAGGAATTTCTTCAAACGCTGGCGAGTGAGGTCTGCGACGCGAGCAAACGCAGCTATGCCCGCCGGTTGCAGAGCGCCTCCGATTCCCACGCAGCTCATGTTCGAAGGAAGTTTCGCCGCGAAGACTGATACCACCCATCGGGCCGGCCCTTGGACATCCGCCCTCCGCAGCGGTCAGCGTTGCGTCTGCGCACCTTGTGGGCTCTTCGCCATGGCCTCTCGTTGCAGACGCCATCTCGCGGTCGGCGTCCTGCTTGCGTCCGGTGCGCGCGTAGGCAGTAGCCAGTTGATAGTGACCGGCCGGGTCTCCGGGCTGCAGCTTCACGTAGCTCTGCAGCGGCGCGATCGCGTCGGAGAATCTTCCCAGCCGAATTGAGCGACATTCCCAGACGCAAGATAAGCCTCGAGAAAACTCTCATCCAGCCTGGAGGCTTTCGAGAAATGAGTGATCGCTTCGTCCCATTGGCCAGCCTGCCGGGCGATCTCGCCCAGCATGAACTCGGCGGAGGCGTTCTCCGGATCGATCTTCAACTCTTCCTCGAACTCCTTGGTTGCGCCTGCTTCGTCCGGCGGAGACTTCGAAAGCAAGATGCGGCCCAGGCGATAGTGAATTCCCGGCAGCTTCGGATTCTGCGTCGAGGATCTTCTTGTACTGCGCCATGGCATCGTCCCAGTTTCCCTGCGACTCGAAGGCTTCCGCTTCGAGTTGCTGCGCCTGAGGAGAAGTGGGCGCCGTCGCCGCCAGTTCCTGCGACGAGCGGGAGGCCAGCTCCGAGAAAAAGTGCGTGGAGGTGTAGAGCACTTCGGGATCTGCAGGAAATTCGCGCTTCAGCAGGAGAAGCGCCTCTACGGCAGTTTCCGTCTGATCAAGACTCATCGCACAGCGCGCCGTCGCCATCGCAACTCTGATATTTTTGCTGCTTGTCACCAAGGTGCGCGGCACTATTCTTCAAACGCGGCAACGCTTCACGACAACGTCCTTTTGCCGCCAATCCCAAGGCTCGTTCGACCGCTGCCGTGTTGTCAGACGCCTGAGCTTTCGGGGTAGACTGCGCGTGGCATGAGGTCACGAGAAAGTCCGCAAACACAGACGCGCACTCACGCACGGATGAAGAAGTCGCCTCATGAATGTGAGAGGAAGACGAAGTCGTCGGCGCAGTATACCGTTCTCCAAAGCGCCACGGTTGCAGACGCTGCTGTTGCAGTTTCCCCAAGACGAAGAGTAGTGTATACAATATCCATCGTCAAGCCTATCCGGGCCGCCTCGATCAGGCAGAGAACTAAAGGAGCAAGTTCGATGGCATTCCGGAATTTTTCTCGCAGGGACTTCATGACCGCGGCGGCCACCGCCGCCGGTTCCGCTCTCGTACCGAAACTGCTTTCCGCAAGTCCGTTTCAAGATCCTGTCGTCGACACAATCAAGAAGGACGGCAAGACCGTCAGCCGGGAAAAAGTCCCTTGGAAGGTCCAGCCCTTCCCTTTGCAAGCAAGTCCGCCTCGGTGAGGGTCCCTGCAAAGTCGCCATGGAAGCGGATCGGAAATTTCTGCATTCCCTTCCACCCGACCGGCTGCTGCATACTTTTCGCATGAACGCCGGGATTCCCTCGTCCGCGCAACCGCTCGGTGGATGGGAAGCTCCCGACTGTGAGCTGCGCGGTCACTATGCGGGTGGTCACTACCTTTCTGCGTGCGCTCTTATGTATGCGAGCACGGGTGACGAAGATCTCAAGAACAACGCGAACACCGTGATCGCCGAACTCGGAAAGTGCCAGAAGGCACTCAAGAGCGGCTACCTCAGCGCCTTCCCGGTGGAATTCTTCGACCGGCTTCGCGACCGCGAAAGAGTCTGGGCCCCGTTCTACACGATCCACAAAATCATGGCTGGCGTGCTCGACATGTACGTCTACACGGGCAACGAGCAGGCTCTCGACATCGCCGAAAAAATGGCGGGCTGGATTGCAGGCTACACGCAGCCCCTCAGCTACGACCACATGCAGCGCGTGCTGGGTACAGAATTTGGCGGCATGGGCGAAACGCTCTCCAATCTGTATGCCGTCACCGGCAAGGAGTACTACCTCGAGGTTGCCCAGCGGTTCGACAAGAAACAATTCTTCGACCCACTGGCCGCGCATCGCGACGAACTCAAGGGCCTGCACGTCAATACGCACATTCCCCAAGTCATCGCCGCTGCCCGCTACTACGAACTCACGGGCGACCGCCGCTATCGCGACATCGCTGAGTATTTCTGGGACGAAGTCGTCAGCGAGCGCTCCTACTGCACTGGAGGCACGAGTAACGGCGAATCGTGGAACACCGATCCGGGCAAGCTCTCCACGGAACTCGGCACCAACACCACCGAATGTTGCTGCGCGTACAACATGATGAAGCTGACCCGCCATTTGTTTGGCTGGTCTCCCGACGCTCGTCTAATGGATTACTACGAGCGCCTGGTGTTCAACCACCGCCTGGGCACGATCAATCCCGAAGACGGCACCATGATGTACTACCTGCCGCTCGCCTCTGGATACTGGAAGACATTCGGCAAGCCCTTCGATGCGCTCTGGTGCTGCACCGGAACAGGCTCGGAGGAGTACGCCAAGCTTACGGATACGATCTACTTCCACGACGACGATTCGCTTTACGTCAATCTCTACATCGACTCCGAACTTGACTGGCAGGAAAAAGGCCTTCGGATTCGGCAGGAGACTCGCTTCCCCGAGCAACAGAGCACAACTCTCACGGTCACAGCCAAGAACCCAACACAGCTTGCCATCAATCTGCGGATTCCCTACTGGGTGCAAGGTGGCAGCGTAAAGATCAACGGAACGGCACTTCCAGCTTTCGCCAGTCCCAGCAGCTACCTCACACTGAATCGCGCCTGGAAGACAGGCGATAAGATCGAACTGAGTCTGCCTATGGGTCTGCACATTGATCCGATGCCGGACGATGAAACCATCCAGGCTGTCATGTACGGGCCACTCGTTCTGGCCGGACGTTTTGACGTGGTAGGCAAGGATCTGCTGTATGGAGAGTATGGCCCTAAGGACAACGCGCAAAGCAAAGTGCCCGATATCGTCGCGGATCCCAACCAACCTACGGCCTGGGTGGAACCCGATCCGAAACAGGCGCTCACGTTCCACGCTGTAGGACAGTCCCAGCCATTGACGATGGTACCGCTGTATCAAGTAATCCAGGAGCGATACGCCGTCTACTGGAAGGTAAATAATAAGAAGAGCGTGTAGGTGTTGCGCGAGAACTTCAGAGTTCCGAAAAGAGATTCTCCGCACTCGAGGGATCTGATCTTCTCTTCCTGGTGTGATCGAAGGAGTAAGTCTTGAAGAATGCTCGTTCCGTGCTCGTTTTTGTCTCCCTTATCATTTGCTGCATTCTAGGGATGCCGTTTGCCGTGTCAGGGCTGCGGCCTCAAGCACCCCCACAGTCCAGCATTGAAAGCCGTCGCCAGCAATTGCTCTCACTCTTCGACGAAGAGTGGGAATACGAGCTTCGCTCGGACCCCGAGTATGCGACGGCTCTCGGAGACAAGCGCTACAACGACCGGCTGAGCGATCATTCCCCTGAGTTCCACAAGTCGGAGCTCGAGCAGGCACGCAAGTTCCTCACCCGCTTCGAAGCCATCGATCCTGCTGGCTTTTCGCAGCAAGACGCGCTCAGCTTGACGCTCATGATCCGCAAGTTGCGCGAGGAGATCGAGGGCGCGCAGTTCAAGCCCTGGGAGATGCCGGTGAATCAGATGGGCGGCCCGCATCTTGAACTTGCCGGACCTGGTGAGCCTGACGCCGTTCAACACAACCGCTGACTACGAGAACTACGTCGCCCGGCTGCGTCAGAGTCCCGCGCGTCTTCGACCAGGTCACTGCCAACATGCGCCAAGGCATGAAGGACGGGCTCATGCCTCCCAAGTATCTTCTGGAAAAAGTTGCGGCGGAGACGGAGGACCTCGCCTCGAAGACGGGCGATGCAAGCCCGTTTTCAAAACCCGTGATGGAATTTCCGGCAAGTGTTCCAGCTGCGGATCAGAAGCGACTGCGCGAGGCGGTGTTGTCTGCCATCCACAAGGAAATCATCCCCGCCTATCAGCGTTTCGCAAACTTTGTCCGCACCGAATACGCACCCAAGGGCCGCATCGATCCCGGTGTCTGGTCGTTGCCCGACGGAGCGGCGCGTTATCGCTTTGCGATCCGTCGCATCACCACAACCGACCTAACACCCGATCAGATCCACGAACTCGGGCTCAAACAGATCGCAGAAACCGAAGCCGAGATGCTGACGGTCGCTCACAAGCTCGGCTTCAAAGACCTCGCCAGCCTGAACGAACATATCAAGACCGAGCGACAGTTTTATGCGAAGTCAGGCGATCAGTTGCTCGGGCTCTACACGGACTACAGCCGCCAGATGGAAGCCGAATTACCCAAGCTCTTCGGACACCTTCCCAAGAGCAAGCTTGTCGTGATTCCGATGGAGGCGGCGCGCTCGAAAAATGCGGTGCCTGCCGACTACACCGACGGAGCCGCCGACGGTTCACGTCCGGGTCGCATCAATGTGAACGAGTGGGATCCTGAACATCGCCTGTTGTTGAACGTGGAAGCCATTGCGTACCACGAAGGCGTGCCCGGACATCATCTGCAGCTCTCCCTTGCGCAGGAAATGCCTGACCTGCCGGCATTCCGACGCCACGCAGGGTACACGGCGTTCGTGGAAGGCTGGGCTCTCTATGCCGAACGATTGGGCCAGGAAGTTGGCCGCTACCAGGATCCGTACAGCGATTATGGACGTCTCGAAAACGAAATGTGGCGCGCCATTCGCCTCGTCATCGATACCGGCGTTCACGAGAAACGCTGGACTCGCGACCAGATGGTGGACTACTTCCATCGCTACACGGCCATGGACGAGCCCAACGTTCAGAGTGAAGTCGACCGCTACATTGCCTGGCCGGGGCAGGCTCTGGCGTACAAGTTAGGGCAGCTGGAAATTCTGGATCTACGAGAACAAGCACGCCAGAAGCTCGGCCCCAAGTTCGATCTGCGCGCATTCCACGACGAGGTGCTCAGTGACGGAGCATTGCCGCTCGACACCTTGCGCTCGCAAGTGAAAGCCTGGATCGAACTGAAAGAAAAGCAAGCCTTGAATCAAAGCTCGAATTCAAACCTCGGCAAAAATTCAGGCGCGGACTCTGGGCGATCTAATTCCGCGAAAGTTCGATCACGGTGACACTTGCACGTGACAAGTCGGTTTTGAAATCCGATGTACTCAGGTCCACGGTGCTGTCGCGCGGGCGAATGCGCTCGGGCGCGGTCTCGTCGTTCTTATCGTAGAGGCTCTCGGAGTGAATCGAGTGCGCGACGGCAGAGTGTGGAACAAATCCGTCAATGTGCACGTGCACTTGAACGTTCCGGGTGAGATCTCGATTCACACAAAACAGGGTTAAGTGGTCGCCGGCATCGTTGAGGGCGCCAACCACGTCAACATAGGGAACACTCTCGATCTCGGGGAGCCGCGTCGAGCCCTGTTCCACGTTGTAGGTTTCGCTATTTGTGACTGACTTGGACCGGCCGTGTCGCATCAGCGTTGGAGTACAAACGAAACACCCAGTAGGCGGGTACTCCGTAGGTTTGCCCGCGCTTCTTCCAAATTCCGCCAAACTCGATGTTGCCGGTCATGTCAGCGATTGGCACGATATCCGCGCTACGCATCAGCATGTTCAGAAAGCCGGCAGTTCCCAATGCTCCGCCCATGTTGTCATAGCGCGGGACTGTGTCATTCGGCGCCCAGAAAAGCCATTCCGTGAATGCGGTCCGCACTTCGCTCCCGCCAGGTGTGTTCTGGAATTGTTGGTGCATCGCACGCAGTCTTCGCTCCAGTTCAACGGGCAAAGCGAAAGTGGCCTGCGCAATCTGCTCAGGCGACGGGTTGCGAGTGACCAGGGAATTCGTAGTAACCACAAAGTGCGTGGAAAGATAATTGAAAGTTCCGGCGGGGTTCGACAGTTGTGCCGCATTCCACTTTTCAAAGTGGTCCGGATCTCCACCGGTTGCGATCAGCCTGGCCTTCGGGTCGACATTCCGAATGGCCTCGCTGAATGCCTTGGTTCGAGCGGCAACTCTTTCGAGTGTGGGATATCCGACCTGAAAATCCCCCCAAAGTTCGTTGCCCAGTTCCCAGAGCAGTCCTCCGGACTCGATTGCCCCAATGCTCGTTGACATAGCGGACCCACTCCGCAGCCTCCGCGGGCGTGCCGGTTCCGAGATTGAGGGCGATCTGAGGTTCTGCTCCAATCAGTTCACAGAATCGCAGGAACTCGTCGGTGCCAAACTGGTTGTACTCGGGTATGCCCCAGGCAACATTCATCATGCTGACACGCTTGTCGCGAGGCCCGATGCCGTCTCGCCAATGATAGGCAGACGTGAAATTTCCGCCAAAGCGCACAATCGGCGACTTCAGCGCACGAACCATGGCGATCATTTCCGGGTCCATGCCATCGATCGCGTCCCCGGGAAACAGGGACGCCTGATCCAGCAACACCCGGGTTTCGTTGCCGGCAGAAATGACAAAGTCCGCCTCTTGCAGCGGCCGCAGTTGGGTGCGCTCGAGGTCAAGTGCGAACTTGTACTCTCGCCAATCATTGCCGACCATTTGTACTTTTTGTGCCGCTAAGACATGGTCGGAGTGATTGCGCTCACGGAAGGAGATCTCGACCTCGCGCGCCCCGCTCAGGTGTTTCAGATAGACGCTGCCCGTGTAATGCAAGGTTCGATGAACCGGCAGGTAAACCTTTTGCCGCACCCCGGTCTCCTTCTGAGGCAGGGCCATTAACAGAAGCGAGCGCTGGGAGTTCGCGGCATCACCCCATTGCGGGGAATACCTCGCGCCTTGAGCGTAGTCCAGAGGTTCCCACGGAATTGGCAGTGACTAGCTCCGAGGATCGAGCCAGCACGGGTTCTTCGGCGAGCATGGCAGCAACGTTCTTCGCGCTCCAGAGGCCATCCTCGAAGCTCGGGTTCTGCAGAATCTGCGCCCAAAGGCCGTTGTAAATGGAGTTGCCAATGGGCTCAAGGAAGGTGCCAAAAATCGAGCGCGGGATTCGGTAGCTGTGCTGGTTTCGAGGCGTCAATTCGGACGGTGACGTCAGCATGAGCAGCTGGCCCAGGACTGGGGGAACACTTTGCCGGACAGCCACGGCGACGATCAGGGTAGTGACAAGGGTGGCACTTCGTAGAGGTAGCATGCGGCACTCCTTACCATCGAAACCAGCAACTGGCGCTACTATACCGATCACGGTTTAATCGGAAACGGAATACGCTTTCTTATAGGGGCCCGTAATCGTTTCCATGCTTGGCCACTTGAGTTTCGTCACCGTCGAAAGAGCACTCTCTGCACCTATCAGCATCTCCCTGACAAATAGAGCGATAACGATCTTTCTGCGATTTAGTCGGTCGAGGGGTACAATCCCCTGTGGGACTCGTTGCGAATAGTACAAACATATTAGATTTTTCTTGACAGTGAATACTCGACCAGCGTAGCGTATCCGGCCATGCGGTAAGCGTTTACTCGCAATTACGGGGAAACGCGCACGGGGGCGTTACGATGAGGACCTACCTTGTTGTGGGGCTGTGCGTTGTACTCGCTACTCTCTGCCTGAGCGTTCCGCTCCTGGCACAGCGTTCTGATCGCGGCGTCATCACTGGCATCGTCACCGACCCGTCGGGTTCATCCGTTGCAGGCGCTGAGGTCAAGGTGCGCAACGAGGAGACCGGTGTCGAGACCGCACTGGTTTCGAATGGCGCGGGCGCGTACACCACCCCTCCGCTGGTTTTGGGAACCTATTCAGTTACCGTCGACCACGCCGGATTCAAGAAGGCGGTCAGGTCGGGCATCCAGCTTCAGGGTGCGGAAACGATCCGTGAGGACGTCACTCTGGCGCTGGGCGCTGTCACCGAGTCGGTTGAAGTCAAGGCCGAGGCGGAACTGAACGTCACCACGGCCGACGTCAGTCACACCGTCGACGAGAGGTACTACAAGGATATTCCCACCATCACGGCGGCCGATGTTCGCCTGGCCGAGGCGGTCCTTCAGATCCAGCCCGGCTATCTTCCCATGAAGCCGAATGGCGACCCCATGTTCCGCGGCAGCCAGTTCAACTCCCGCATCAATGGCGGGCAGACCATGGCAACGGAGAATTTCTTCGATGGCGCCGCCTTTGGTTACGCCGTCGGACACCAGCAGAGCCAGGAGAGCGCCCCTCCGATCGAGAGCATCCAGGAAATGAAGGTCATCACCACGACCTACGCGGCTCAGTATGGCCACACCAGCGGTGGATTCATCGAGTACACCTCCAAGTCCGGCACGAACACCCTGCACGGCAGCGCTTACGAATTCTTCGCCAACGATGCGCTCAACGCCCGCGGATTCTTCGACGCAGATTGCAATGCCGGCGTGTGCAAGCCGCGCGCTAAGACTCCACTGCAAGAACAACAGCTTTGGCTTTACTGTGGGCGGACCGGTCGTGATCCCACATGTGTACGACGGACACAACAAGACCTTCTTCTTCACGAACTTTGACTGGACTCGTCTGCGTTCCGGCGTTCTGCCTGGATTCGGCAACACCACGCCCATCGATGCATTCAAGGCGGGAGATTTCAGTTCGCTTGGCCGGATCAAATCTACAATCGCCTACAGCGACGTCGTTAGGCCGACCGATTTGCGAAGGCGCGATCTTCGATCCCGTGCGACGGCGCAGGGAATCCGATTACGCCAAATCCGGCGGACGGGCTGGTACTCCGGATAGGATTCCGGTGCGCGATCCGTACCCAGGCAACATCATTCCTGTCACGATCCGAATTGAGCACGGTAGCTTCCAGAGTCGCGGCTCTCATGGTTCATCCGGATCGGGCAGGGTTTGCCAACAACGTTGCAGGCAATCCGGCAGGCGATCAGACCTGGCTGTTGAATGCTCGAACCATCGAGTTCCGGGTGGATCACTCCTTCACTCCCAATTTCCGTATGAGTGAGAGTTTCTATTGGGGCCACCGGCCTTCGATCCGAAATTGCGGCGAAGTGGCGGGCTGCAATACTCAGTTCGACGGCGAGACCTCACCCGAGAAAAATACCACTTACTACGGCAATGGCTTTTACCAGCGCATTGCCACCCATCACACCCATACGCAGTTCGACTGGATCATCCGCCCCAATCTTCTCAATCACACCACGATTGCGTGGGACCGCTGGTTCATGGGCGGAAATCCGCTTTCTGCCGGCGCAGGATGGCCGGGAATCCTTTGGGCCGGGACTGCTGGCGCAGCAAACTCGCTGGGCAACGGCGGGCTTCTCGATCAGACTGCGGGACCGCCGCTGTTGGATTTTGCCGGCAACATTCCCTACAACTCACTCGGTCAGTATGGTTGGGGAAAGTTTGGATTCCTGACCAACAATCGCTGGCAGTTCTCCGACGACCTGTCGTGGGTAAAAGGCAAGCACACCATCAAGGTCGGCTTTGAATATCGCTGGCATCAGTTCCCATTCTCCGGTTGGGCGAACGGAAATCAAGGCGGCGAATTCCGTTTCGACCGACGGGAGACGGCTGGCTACGATGCCAACGGGCAATCCTTATCGCCAACACTGGCGAGTCCTTCGCTTCGTTCTTGCTGGGTCAGGTGGATTCCTCCACGCAGACCATTCCATTCCACCCGATGTTCTACGAAGCCTACACGTCTCCGTGGATTAACGACGAGTACAAGGCCACGAGCCGCCTGACTCTGACGCTCGGCCTGCGCTTCGACTACCAGTTTGCTCGAACGGAAACGCAAGACCGGTATTCCACGTTCGATCCCAACACGCCCAATCCGGGTGCTGGCGGCATTCCCGGTGCGTTGCTCTTTGCCGGAAAGGGCACGGGCCGCACCGGAAGTCGCACATTCGAGCATCCAAACCACGATGCCTGGGGACCCCGGCTAGGTTTCGCCTATCGAGTGAATGACAAGACCGCGATCCGCGGTGGCTACGGCATTTACTACTCGGGAATTTCGTTCGACCAATTCATCGGGCAGCCGACAATCGGTTACGTTTCCAACCCGACGGCTGGCAACATAACCAACGGCCAATTTGCCGGCCTTCTCGTTCGATAACGGATTTCCCAGCACGACACAGACCCGGATACGCACACGAGTTGCGCTGGTGACTGCGTCAAGATCCCGCCGTTCATCGATCCCTCATTCGCCAACAACACCGTCAGCCGATCGCGGTGGCCAAGAATGGCTTGACGCTGCCGCGCTACCAGAACTGGTCGCTCACCTTTGAGCGGCAGCTCACCGACAACATGCGGCTGGATGTTTCCTACATCGCCAACCGCGGAACCCGCCTGACGGCGGACTGGCAGAAGATGGGTGTCGACGCCAACATGAATCCATCCAGCGTCTTGTCTATTCCGAATACCACTTTGACTGCGAACTGCAGCGCAGCGAGTGCTGCCCTGGAGGTACTTGCGCGGGTGGAGTTCCCCTACCATACGCCACTTTCAATGGCACCGTAGCGCAGGCTCTGAGAACCTATCCGCAATATCAAAACGTCCTCTGGCGTGATGTGCCGATCGGCAGCAGTATGTACAACGCTCTGGAAGTTGTCCTGGAGCAGCGCTACTCCCACGGTCTTGGATTCCGCGTTGGCTACACCTACTCCAAGCTGTACAACGACGGATCGGAAACCGGACAAGGCGGAGATGGCGCCAACGGCGCAGTGCAAGACCCATCTTGCCCACATGTTTGCGAGTGGGGTCTCAGCCGCGACGACACACCGCATGTGTTCCTGGTGGGCTTCACTTGGGAAGTACCCTTCGGCAAGAGCATGTCTTCAAGTGCCGGCCGATTCCTGTTAGGCGGCTGGAACTTTGCCGGAGCGCTACGCTATGAGAGCGGACGACCCATGAACATCACCATGGACAACCCTCTCGGCGGAATCCTGTTCAACGGACAAAGGCGACCCAATCGCGTGAAGGGTGTAAGTGCGGTCAAGCGAGGCAGCAGACTTCAATCCGCTCACTGATAACTACTTCAATGCTGCTGCGTGGGCGGATCCTGGATTGATCCCACCACCGCCAATCCCCTGCTCGGCAACGCACCCCGGCGAGACGGCTCGGTCCGCGCGTTCCCCACCTACAACGAGGACATCAACATATTCAAGGTCTTTCCACTAAAGGAGAGATTCAATCTGCGGTTCGAGACTCAGCTGGGCAATATCTTCAACCGCACCGATTTCTGCGATCCGAACGGCTAATTTCAGTGCTGGATCGAGCTTCGGAACCGTCAACACTCAATGTAACCAGCCGCGTTCGATTCAGTTTGGCTTGCGGTTGCAGTACTAAGAACAGAGAGACCCGGCTCCGCCTCACGCGTGGGCGGAGCCACGGCGGCCATCGGTGATTTTGAGCTGTAAGAGAAACTGCAGGCAGAGGGAGTGGTGCGCTCACGCGCCACTCTTTTGTTTATTGCTGGTTCTGTGGTCGGGAAGCGCTCGTGCATCCGATGCCCGTGCAGCCCTCCAGAACGCGGCCAGCCTGTTTGAGCAAGGAAGGCTTGAAGAAGCAGATCAGCAGGCGCAGCTTGCTCTATCCAACCCGCAAACTCGCCCCGTAGCTTGTTCGGTTCTGGGTTCGATTCGGTTGCAGCAGAAACGCCTTCCGGAGAGCGCACGTTTGCTGCAGGAAGCGATCCGGCTCGAGCCCCACCTGCTCGGCGCACATCTCAGTCTTGCGCAAGTCTATACGCTGCAGAGGAAGCCGGAACTGGCTCTTCCCTTGTACCGGCGCGTCCTCACGTTTGATCCCTCGAACGCCACGGCCCGCCTCGCCTTGGCGCAGTCCGAGACGGAAAAGGGTAACTACCAGAAGTCACTGGAATTGGCCAAGCCTGTTCTCCCCGCTCTAAAACAGTCCGTGGACGGCCTGTTCCTGCTGGCAACGGACTACCTGAAGACCGATGACCGCACTGCGGTCGCCGCCTTGGCCAGCGATTGGGAGCGCTTGCTCGATGTGCCGCCAGACTGGTCGATGAAGTTTGCCTTGCTGCTGGGCCAAGGGGGCGTGATCCCGGAAGCGATTGACATTCTGGAGGGCGTCAAGCAACGAGAATCCCCGTCCTATGAATTGGCATTCAACCTCGCGGGTTTGTATGTGCTCAAGAAAGACCGGGGGCGAGCGCTCGATACCTACGATCAGGCTCTGACCCTGAAGGCCCGATTCCCTTCCAGCTCTCCAGCAGGCGGCCGGAATCGCGGAGGATCGCGAAGAACTCGAACGTTCCCTCTCCTACTGGATGCGGGCAAAGAAAATCGAGCCGAACAATCCTGAGATTCTTTTCGGCTTTGGCAGAGTCTGCCTGAAGATGGATCTGCTCGAGGATGCCGAGCCTGCACTGACACAAGCCGTCAGCTTGCGGCCCGACAATCCGTCTTATCAGTACATGCTCGCCTCGACCAAGGTAGGAAAGAAGCAGTTCGAAGCTGCGCAAAGCATTCTGGAGGATCTGCTCAAAAAGAGACCGAGCGATCCTCAACTCCAATATGCGATGGGATCGGTTTTGTATCTTCAGTCGCACCTTGATGATGCCGCTACCCATCTGCGGGAAAGCGTTCGCTTGCAGCCTGAGCAACTCGCGCCCTACTATTATCTGGCTCTGGTCGCCCGGGACCAGGGGAACGACGTTGAGGCCATCCAGGCGTTGGAGACGTTATTGCAGCGCTATCCAGACCACGCACCGTCCTGCGAGGCGCTGGGAAGCCTGCTCATGAGCGCGCAACGCTATCCTGAGGCGGAAGTCAGCCTGGAAAAGGCCGTGCGCTTGAATCCGAAATCGGTAAAGGCCAACTACCAGCTCGGCTTGTTGTTGACGCGCATGGGCAAGAAGGAAGAGGCGGACAAACGGCTCGAGATTGCCAAGTCGCTTCGCAAGGACGATGCAGAGAACTCGCGTTTACAGCTTCGTCTAACAGACCCCGACCAATGAGCAGCAATAAGACGATCGCGCGCGGCCTTGCCGCAATCCTGGCAGTTGCTCTCGCGACGTCCGCTGAAGCCCAGAAGGCCGATCAACCTTCCCAATCGCCAAACCAGATCGAAGCTGCGATCAAGCGCGACCCCAACAATCCCAAGCTCCGCGTCGCCCTCGGACTTGCGTATTGGGACAAGAACGACTATCCGCATGCGCTCGAGGCCTTTCAGCACGCTGTAAAGATTGCTCCGAGTTCTGCCGAAGCACACAACTGGCTGGGCGTGGCCATCATGGAGAAGGCTGATCTTCCCGGAGCCATCGCCGAATTCAGGAGAGCTGTTGCGCTTGACCCTAAATATGCTCGGGCCTACACGAATCTTGGTTCTGCACTTGCCAAGAGCGGTGATATCACGGAAGCGGTCGACGTCTTCAAGAAGGCACTCACGCTGGAGCCCCACAACCTCGCTGCGGAAATGAACCTGGGCGTAGCCCTGCGCGAGAAAGGCGACGCCGAAGCTGCCCTCGTGCACATGCGGCGTGTAGCCGCGGCGCAACCAACCAATGCCAGCGTTCAATATGAATTGGGACAGACCTTGCGGCAAAACGGCGATCTGACGGGGGCCGTGGCCTGCTTCGAAAATGCGCTGAAGATTGATCCGGAACTGCGCGAAGGCTACTACGGCTCTGGGTTTAGCGTTGAAACAGCAAGGCGCCCATGCGCGCAGTCCTCTGTCGACGAACGAGCGTCCGGCTAGCGATCCCTACACCCGCGCTCAGCAAGCTGCGGCGCGCGGGGATCTCAATGCGGCGAAGGATCAGCTGATTGAAGCAGTACGCGTCAATGACGGCGATGGCGAGGCACACAACCTGCTCGGCTTCGTTCAGGGCCAGACGGGCGATCTGGAATCGGCGGTGAACCATTTGCAGCGTGCCGTCACACTGCTGCCGGAGTCCTCTGAGGCTCACTACAATCTGGGCGTGGCGCTCTGGTACGCCGGATCGAAAGACAAAGCTATTGGGGAATTGCGCGAGAGTGTTCGTCTCGACCCTGCGGCTGGTCCCAGCCATGCTTTTCTCGGAATGGCGCTGCGGGAAACGGGCGACTTGACGTCAGCGCGAGCGAGTCTGCAACGGGCCATCGCCCTGCTGCCACCCCTGCCCGCCACTTACATCGATCTCGGAATCGTCTTTCTGCGCATGGGCGATCTCGATCAGGCGCTGGGACAATTCGAAGCAGGGCTGAACATTCCGTCCCCGTCGCCACCGGCTCCCGACTGGGACGCCGCCATTGCGGGCATTCGTGAAGCTCTGGCCAAGACCCCAAACCGGGCCGACGCGCACAACGTGCTCGGACTACTGCTCGGCCGCAAGGGTGCGGGCACCAGCGAGGTTGTGGCTGAATTTCGCGAAGCGGTTCGACTCCGCCCAGACTTCGCAGAGGCTTACAACAATATCGGCCTCGTGCTCACACAGGCGGATGACGACAATGCGGCGATCGCCGCCTACCGCGATGCCTTGCGACTCCGCCCTGATTACGCGGACGCCCACGCCAATCTGGGGGCAGCCCTCATATCGACTGACGTCGAACAGGGCATCGTGGAACTGGAAAAGGCAGTCGCACTCGCGCCGGATTCGGTAAAGGCCCAATTCAATCTGGCGGTAGCCTACGGTAGCTCGAAAGCAGGTACGGCGAAGGAGATTGAACAGTTGCGCAAGGTGATCGCATTGTCACCGAACTTTGCCCGTGCTCACTTGGCTTTGGGAAAGGCCATCCTTCGCGACGGCAAAATACCGGAGGCAGTTCAGGAACTTCAGGAAGCGGCGAAACTTGACCCGCAAAGCGGCGAGACTCACTACCAGCTGGGCCTTGCGCTGGCGCGGGCTGGACGCAAAGAGGAAGGAGCCGCCGAAGTCCAAAAAGGCCGGGAACTCTCTGCTGCGGACGATCGCAACCAGAATGCAAACCTGGACATCTCCGAGGGCCGCGAGGCCCTCGACAAGGGCGACCTGGACCAAGCTGCTGCCAAGTTTCGACACGCGATCAAGCTTCAGCCCGAGTCCGGCGATGCGCAACGTTTCCTTGGCTTGGTTTTCGAGAAACAACACGATCCGGAGGCCGCGTCCGCCGCCTATCGCAGGGCTTTGGATCTCAACCCCGGTGATGTGTCCGCGAGAGAAGGTTTGGACAGAATAGAGAATGTTGGACCGGACAATGCTCGGCAGTCTGTCGCGAAACGCGCCAGCGCCGATCTCGACGACCCGGCAAAGATCGCCGAGTTCGAAGGCTTTATTCGGGAAAGCCGTTTCAAGGAAGTCGAACCCCTTCTCGTCGAATACGTCCAGCAGCGTCCGAAATCTTCGTGGGGCTGGTACGCGCTGGGCTACGCGCAATTCGCCCAGCAGAAGATTGCTGACTCCGTTCAGTCCTTGGCGAAATCTCTCCAGCTGAACATAGGGAACGCCGAAGCCCACAAGATCCTTGGCCGCGACCTGATGCTTATCGGGAGATTCGATGTAGCCCAGGTTGAGTTTGAGCAAGGAATCCGCTACGACCCAAAGTCCGCCGAAATGCACTACAACCTTGGGAAGCTCTTCTCCATACAGGACAACTGGGAGTCCGCCCGGAAGGAATTCGATGCGGCTCTGGGGATTGACTCCTCGTATCTTGAGGCGATGGACGCCCTCGGAATGACCTTGGAAGCCTTAGGCGACGACGCAGGTGCGGTCGCCGAATACCAGAAGGCCATCGCACTGAACGACGAGCGAAAAGGGACCTTCTCGTCCCCACTCGTAAACCTGAGTGCTTATTACAACCGGACCAGCGACCCGGCTAAGGCGCTGGAGCATGCCAACAAAGCCCTGGAACTCGATCCCAAATCCGACCGAGCGTGGTTTCAGAAGGGCAAGGCTAATGAGGGCGAGGGACGTCTGGACGAGGCCGTTGATGCAGTAAATCGCGCGATTTCGTTCAATTCGCGAGCTTCCTCCTATTACTACGTGCTCGCCGGTCTGTATCGCCGCCTCGGGAAGACGGAGGAGAGCCGAAAAGCGCTGGACTCGTTCACTCGTCTCGATAAAGAGACGAATGAACTCGAGAAGATGCGGCGAAGCAAGGCGAATCCTGTGACTGTCCCGCCCCGCCCCGGGGGCGAGCGTGAGTAGCGGCTTCCGCCGCTCGCCATCTCGGCGTAATTTTTTGCAGGTCCTGGGCCAAGGTTTACTCGCGTTGACTGCCCGACCAGCATTGTTCCTTCTGGCTGCTCCCCAATCTCCGGCTCCGGTCGTTTTCACCGATGTCACTTCGGCCGCGGGACTCTCCGGTGCACGGAATATTTCCGGCAGCGTCGCTAAGAAACAATTGCTGTTAGAAGAAATGGGTGGCGGCGTCGCGCTCTTTGATTACGACAACGACGGCTGGCTCGACATTTTTCTTGTCAACGGAACTGGCTTTGATCCGGCAGTCCGGGATCGGCATCCTACCAGTTATCTCTTTCACAACAATCGCGACGGGACGTTCACTGACGTCACTCAGAAGGCCGGCCTGACCCGTTCCGGCTGGGGACAAGGTTGTTGCGTCGGAGACTACGACAACGATGGCTACGACGATCTGTTCGTGAGCTACTGGGGACGAAACGTCTTGTACCACAACAATGGGGATGGCACTTTCACCGACGTTTCTGAAAAGGCGGGCGTCGGTGGATCGGAAGGCAGATGGGGTGCCGGATGTTGTTTCCTCGATTATGACAAGGATGGTCATCTCGATCTGTTTGTAGCGAACTATCTGAATTTCGACGCCGCCCGCGCGCCGAAGCCGGGTGAGGCCATCTATTGCAATTACAACGACATTCCAGTTCCTTGCGGACCTCAGGGCTTCGCGGGTGGGACGAACATCCTGTATCGCAATCGGGGAGACGGCACGTTCGCGGACGTTTCCGAAGAGTCAGGTATTGCTCGTCCGCGGGGGCCTGGATCGATGGTCTTCGTGAGCCGGAATTGGCAACCCACCGGTTCTTACGGCATGGGAGCCGCAGCCGCTGACTTCGACAACGATGGCTGGCCGGATATTTACGTGGCCTGCGACAGTGCGCCCAGCCTGCTTTATCGCAACAATCACGATGGCACGTTTCGGGAAGTCGCTGTGCCCGCAGGATGCGCCTTCGATGAGAATGGGGTTGCTCAGTCAGGCATGGGGGTGGCCGTTGGCGATTTCGATGCAGATGGCTGGCTCGATATCGCTCGGACGAATTTCACCGACCAACTCACCACGTTGTACCGAAATTACGGAAAAGGATCGTTTGACGACACCAGCATCAAGGCCGGTCTCGGAGTAAATCGAAAATATCTGGGTTTCGGGGTAGGCTTCCTCGATTTTGACAATGATGGGTGGAAGGACCTTTTCATAGCCAACGGCCACGTCTACTCGCAGATCATGAGGAAGAAACTACACGTCTCCTACAAGGAGCCCAAGGTTCTGTATCGCAATCTTGGGAACGGTCATTTCGAAGACGTTTCCGCAAAAGCTGGACCGGCCATTCGACTCGAGAATCTGGGACGCGGCTGCGCCTTTGGGGATTTCGACAACGATGGTGATATCGACATAATCATCAACAACCTGGATGGGCCACCCACGTTGTTGCGCAACGATGGCGGCAACAAGAACAATTGGATCATGATCAAGTGCGTGGGGACGCGCTCGAATCGATCGGCCATCGGCACTCGTGTCAAGGTGACGACCGGGGAACACAGCCAGATTGATGAGGTGATGAGCGGATCGAGCTATTATTCGCAAAACGACTTCCGGCTGCATTTCGGCTTAGGTCGGGCCAGCAAAGCAGACAGCGTCGAAGTCACCTGGCCTTCCGGAGCGAAGGAGAGTTTCACCAACCTCTCCGCCAACCAACTCTATGTCCTTCAGGAAACCAAGGGAATCGTGAGCAGCCGGAAATTCGGCAAGAGCTAGTCATGCGCAGATGTTTCCATCGGTCGGGTCAGTTGGTGTTTTGCGGGCTTCTCACCTTTCTAACAGCCGCCACCCCTGCCTCGGACGTGGAGTTCAATGACATCACCCAAGCCGCTGGCATCGATTTCAAGAACGAAAATTCCGCCACCACGAACAAATATCTAGTAGAAACCATGGGTGGCGGCGTTGCACTGTTGGATTATGACAACGACGGCCGGCTCGACATTTTCTTTGTCAATGGCGCAAGAATTGATGATCCCATGCCCGATGGCAAGGCCCCCGACAAGTCTGATCGAAAGTTCTGGAACCGGCTCTACCATCAGAACGCAGATGGTACGTTCACCGACGTCACCGAAAAAGCGGGCCTTACAGGAATGCCACAAAATTACTACGGTATGGGCGTGGCCGTGGGTGACTACGACAACGATGGCTTCGAAGACATTTACGTCACCAACTACGGTGGCAACACGCTCTATCACAACAACGGAGACGGAACCTTCACGGATGTTACAAAAAAGGCTGGAGTCGCGGCGGGCGGGTGGAGCGCAAGCGCGGGCTTCTTCGATTACGACAACGATGGCAAGTTGGACATCTTCGTCACTCGCTACGTAGATTGGACTTTCAAGACCAACCGCTACTGCGGAGAGCACCGTCCCGGCTACCGGGCGTATTGCCACCCGGACAACTACGACGGTGTGACCAACATTCTGTACCACAACAATGGTGACGGTACGTTCACCGACGTCTCGGTAAAAGCTGGAGTCGCCAACCCCGCCGGCAAGGGACTCGGCGTTTCCTTCGCCGACTACGACGGCGACGGTTTCACCGATATTTTTGTCGCCAACGACTCAGTGCAGTGCTTCCTTTACCACAACAATGGTAACGGCACCTTCAGCGAGGTCGGGCTGCTCGCAGGGGTTGGATACAATGAGGACGGCAAAGCCTTCGCCGGGATGGGTGCCGATTTCACGGACTTCGATAATGATGGCAATCCTGATGTCGTTGTCACGGATCTTTCCAACGAACGCTACATGCTCTTTCGGAACAACGGCGATGGCAGCTTCCGGGATGTCACCAACTCCTCCGGGATCGGGGGCGCGACCCTGGCATTCTCCGGTTGGAGCACTCACCTCTTCGATTACGACAACGATGGCTGGAAGGATCTCTTCGTGGCGCAGGGACACGTGATGGACACGATCGAGCGCACCTCGCCCAATCTGAAATATATGCAGCCACCCTTGCTGTTGCGAAATGAGGCCGGGCACTTCAAGAGGGTAGTGCTAGGATCTGCCTTTCAAATGGATTGGGCCGGCCGAGGCGCAGCCTTTGGCGACATCGACAACGATGGCGACATCGACGTCGTCCTCAGCAACGTCGGCCAGAAAGCTGTTGTACTCCGTAACGATGGCGGAAACCGCAATCACTGGCTCGGGATCGAGACCATCGGCAAGAAATCGAATCGGGATGGGATCGGTAGCCGCGTTAAAGTCGTGTCTGCTTCAGGTCAGACGCAATATTTCACCGTCAACACGGCGGTCGGCTATCTCTCCGCCAGCGACAAGAGGCTAATCGTCGGTCTGGGCGGCGACTTGATTGCGAAGCTGGTCGAGATTCGTTGGCCCTCGGGCATTCTGCAGAAATTTGAAAACGTAAAATCAGGCCAAGTGTTGAAAGCGACCGAGCCCGCCCAATGATCACCCGCCGCCAAATGATCGACGACGCGTAGCGGGCGCGGCCCTGACCGGCATTGCCACCAACTCTTTCGCTCAAGGCGTTTCGTCGCGAGGGGTCAAAGCACAACCACGCGGAAAGCCTTCCGGCCGCCCTTTTCTGTCACACCTCACCGACATCGCTCAGCAAGCTGGCCTTACGCACCCGATCATCTACGGGGCGCCCGACCGCAAGAGTTACATCATCGAAGTCGTGGGCTGTGGCGTAGCTTTCATCGACTACGATAACGACGGCTGGCAAGACCTCTTTGTTCTGCACGGCACCCGTCTCGAAGGCGCGCCGCCGGGCACCACCAATCGCTTGTACAAGAACAACCGTGACGGCACCTTCACCGACGTCACAGCCAAGGCCGGTCTGCAGCGCAACGGGTGGGCTTCGGCGGTCACGGTCGGCGACTTTGACAACGACGGATTCGACGATCTCTTTATCACCTACTACGGACAGAACGTTCTCTACCACAACAATGGAGATGGGACGTTCTCCGATGTGACCGACAAAGCTGGATTTCACCAGGCTGCTGTACGGTACGGTTCCGGCTGCAGTTGGGTGGATTATGACCGCGACGGCCGGTTAGACCTGTTCGTAGCCAATTACCTGAGCACTACTCTTGAAAAGCTTCCCAAGCCCGGCGAGAACGCCGATTGCACATGGAAGGGGGTACCCGTAAATTGCGGACCTCGCGGTCTTCCCCCAGGCTATGTCCAGTTGTTTCACAACAACGGCGATGGAACCTTCACAGACGTGAGTAAGGCCTCCGGGGTGGCGTCAGCCTCCGGTGCGTATCCCATGACGGTAGTTGCAGCCGATTACGACAATGATGGATGGCCAGACATCTACGTCGCCTGTGATTCCACTCCAAGCTGGCTATTCCGCAACCAACACGACGGCACTTTCCGCGAGGAGGGTTTGGAGCGCGGAGTCGCGCTAAGCGAGGATGGGATGGAACAGGCCGGCATGGGAGTTGGAGTCGGCGACTACGATCTCGACGGAAGCCTGGATATCTTCAAAACCCACTTCGCCGACGACACCAACGTTCTCTATCACAACGATGGCAAGGGTAATTTCGATGATGTGACGATTCGCGCAGGTATTGGTGTCGAGACCCGTTACGTGGCGTGGGGAACTGGCGTCGTTGACCTCGATAATGACGGCTTCCCCGATCTGTTCGTCGCAACTGGGAGCGTCTATCCCGAAGTAGAGCGGCGCCTACCTGCCTATCCATTCCGGACGCCGCGTCTTGTGTTCCGCAACCTGGGGGACGGCAGATTTGAGGAATTGCTCGAGGAGGCAGGAAGTGGTGTCACCGCTCCCCACGCCAGCCGCGGTTGCGCGTTCGGCGACTTCGACAATGATGGCGACATGGACATTCTAGTGATGAACATGAACGAGCCGCCCTCTCTGTTGCGCAATGATGTCTCCGGAAATCATCACTGGCTCAAGGTCCAGCTCATCGGGGTGAAGAGTAATCGCAGTGCCATCGGCTCTCGCGTGGTCGCTCGATACGGTAGCCGCCGCCAGGCGCAGGAGGTCACTGCACAGTCGAGCTTTTATTCTGCCAACGACCGCCGTCTGCATTTTGGGCTGGGCACAGAAACGACCGCCGATCTGACCGTGCGTTGGACCAACGGAACCACCGAGAACTTTCCGAAGGTAGCCGCCGATCAGTTGGTGATTATTCGCGAAGGGGCGGGCATTATTCGCAAGCAGAAATTCCGCTAGTAGTGCTCTGCACTGGGCCAAAAAACCTTGACAGGGATTCCACCGCAGGACTATAACCCAGTGCGACTGTGAGAAATCGTTTACTCATCCGCTTGGGGGACGAATGGAAGCTGAGAGAGGTTTGGCTGGTCTGTATCCTGGCTCTTACTCACCGTGTGATTCTCGAATCGCCACTCTAGGAGGACTCCATGTCTAAGTTCTCGTCGTCTCGGCGATGCTTCTTGAGACAGGCCTCCACCGCTGGAATGGCTTGGTCGGCCACTGCGGTGTTTGGTGGGGCAATGGTGGGTCGGACTTTTGCGCAGACAAAGTCCTCCGATACCGTAGCCCGCGTTTACGTCGATTCCCGACGCACAATTGCACCGATCGACCGCAACGTGTGGGGCTCCTTCCTTGAAGTCCTTGGCCGCGCCATCTACGAGGGGATTTACGATCCGGGCAACAAGCTTTCCGACGCAAACGGTTTTCGCAAGGACGTGATGAACGAAATTCACCAGATGGGAGTTCCCATCATCCGCTACCCCGGAGGAAATTTCGTCTCAGGCTACAACTGGCTCAACGGCGTCGGCCCGAAAGAGAATCGTCCGCGCGAACTCGATAAGGCCTGGAACTCGATCAATTCCAATCAATTCGGCACCGACGAATTCATGGCCTGGTGCAAATTGGTCGGCACCGAACCTCTTATGGGCTTGAATCTCGGCACCGGTACTCCCGAAGAGGCGGCTGCGCTGGTCGAGTATTGCAACGTCGAAAAGGGCACCAAGTGGAGCGAACTACGGCGCAAGAACGGCATTGCCGCCCCTTACAACGTGAAGCGCTGGTGCCTTGGCAACGAAATGGACGGCCCCTGGCAGATTGGCCATATGTCCGCCGTCGAGTACGGAATGAAGGCGGCTGACGCGGCTCGGCAGATGCGCTACGTCGATCCGTCCCTGCAGCTCATTGCGTGCGGTTCCAGCGGTCCCTTCATGCCCACGTACCTGGAGTGGGATCGGGAAGTGCTGGAACAATGCTACGACCGAGTGGACGGGCTTTCTCTCCATCGCTACTTTGAAAATACTTCCGAATCCACCGGCGGGAGCAGTGAGAAGTTTGTGGCGATGAATCTCACGATGGACCGCCAGATCGCCGAGACGGTGGCGGTTTGCGACCTGGTCCGAGGGCATAAGCGGTCTCCAAAAAAGTTGTGGCTTTCTTTCGACGAGTGGAATGTATGGTACCGCGCCCGCAGTGGGGACGCCGTCGACGGCCACAAGACCGAAGCGCCTCACTTGTTGGAAGAGGTCTACAACCTGGAAGATGCGCTGTTGGTCGGTGGCCTCGTAAACACTCTTATGCGCAACGCTGACCGCGTCAAGCTGGCCTGCCTGGCACAGTTGGTGAATGTAATCGCACCCATCACGACCAATAAAGACGGGCTGTTCCGGCACACTATCTACTATCCGTACAGTTGGGCTTTGCAGTATGCGCGCGGAGCGGCTCTGAATCTGCTGGTGGAATCGCCAACCTACGATGTACAAGGACTCGATCAAGTTCCTTACCTGGATGTAGCCGGATCCTTGGACCGAGAAGCAGGAAAGGTTTCTCTCTTCATCCTGAACCGTGACCTGGCGAAACCTCACCAGGTCGAGTTGATGTGGGAAGACAAATCGCCATCGAGCGTAGTCTCTTCGTGGCTCATCACCGGGGACGACCTGAAGGCTTCGAATAGTTTCGCGGCACCCCAACGCGTCGCGCCGCAAGCTTTTGGGAAGCTGTCCTCCGGCGGTTCGCGCACGACCTTTGAAGTGCCGGCGCGTTCCTACACTGTCATCCAGTGGTCTCTGTAGGAGTCAGATCTTTCAGGGCCTTTTCGGTTGACCGATAGTGCTTCGGGGCTTCGATCGTTGCGAAGTGACGACCCAACGCATCGATTGTGCGCCAGGTGTACGCAGCGCGGTAAACGATTACTGCGCGGTGCAATCGCTCGTGACTTTCTCGTTTTTGCCCGGGGGTGTTCGATGTCCGACAAGGACAAGGTTTCACGCAGACAGTTCGTAACTTCTACGATCTCGGCGGCCGCAATAATCGCGCCTCCTGTTCGTCAAGTTCTTGCACGTATGAGTCCTGCCGGCGAGCTCTTCGGAGCACCGCCGCAGCAAGCAAGCATGGGTAACCCAGACTTCAAGGACCAGGCAGTAGAGAACCTGGTTAAATCTCCTTACGCCAAACTCCGGAACATCCCCGTACACGCTGTGACGATCCAAGGCGGCTTCTGGTCACCACGTCGCGAGATCAACGTTTCCAAAAGCATCCCCAGCATGCATGAGGAGCTCGAGGCCCATGGGCGCATGGATAATTTCCGGCGCGTAGTGGGTAAAAGCAATGCCGAGCAGCGTGGACCGGTTTTCTCGGACTCCGATGTCTATAAATGGACCGAGGCAGTCGGATTTGCCCTACAGTCGGGCGACCTTCCCGACCTCCGATCGAAGGCTGAAAAGGCGATTAATGAAGTCGTCGCCGTTCAAGAACCCAGTGGCTATCTGAACACCTACTACGTAGACGATCGCAAGCCGCTGCGGATGCAAACTCAGACTCAGACCACGGGCCACGAACTTTACAACATCGGACACATGCTGCAGGGTGCAATTGCTTACTACCGTGCCACCGGCGATCGTAAGTTGCTCGACGCTGGAATCCGTTTTGTAGACGACTTCCTGATCCCGGGCTACGGCCCCGCTCCCAAGCAGCCAATCGTCTCCGGGCATCCTGAAATCGAGATGGGCCTGATCGAGCTTTATCGCACCACCGGTGACAAGCGACACCTCGATCTCGCCGGCTACATTCTGCAGGGAGACACGCGACTGCAACTCCCTGAACGTCGAACCATCTACATGTTTAGCGGAACTCCATTCACCTCCCGCACCAAATTGGAAGGACATGCCGTGCGGGCAATGTACGCGTGTTGCGGAGCCACTGACTACTTCATGGAAACTGGCGACTCCTCCTATTGGAAGACCTTGAATACGCTATGGGACGATTTGACCAGCACCAAGATGTACGTGACCGGCGGAGTGGGTTCGCGCTCAGATGGCGAAGCCTTCGGCGATGCCTACGAGTTGCCGAACTTCCGCGCCTATGGTGAGAGCTGTGCCGCCATCGGCAACATGATGTGGAACTGGCGTATGCTGGCGGCCACAGGCGACGCTAAGTTTACTGATGTCATCGAACGCGCTTTGTATAACGGCATCAACTCCGGAATGTCGCTCGACGGAGTGCTTTACTGCTACCGTAACCCGCTCGCGTTTGATCCTTCCACTGGGGACAAGATCCGTAACGAGTGGTACGACGTAACTTGCTGCCCCCGAACCTCGAACGCATCCTTGCCTCCCTTCCGGGCTACTTTTACAGCACGAGCAAAGACGGTATCTACGCACATCTATATGACAATTCGGAGCTCGACTGGCACCTGGAAGACGGAACTGGCCTGAAAGTCGGGCAGAAGACAAACTACCCTTGGGACGGCAAGGTTGAAATTACGGTTACACCTGCGCGAGCATCGGATTTCACCTTCTTTTTGCGTATTCCAGGATGGGCGGAGCGTGCGCAAGTAACGGTGAACAACAAGCCGGTCACAGGCACCAAGCCGGGCGAATATTTAGCGCTTTCGCGGCGGTGGTCGCCCGGCGATGCCATTCGCCTGCAGCTCGATATGGTGCCGCAAGTGGTCCAGGGCAGTCCCCGCATCGCCGACGACACCGGGCGTGTCGCTGTGCAGCGCGGCCCCCTCATCTACTGCCTGGAAGAACTGGACCAGCCGTCGGGCGTAGCGTTGAGCGATGTGGCTCTCGACCTGGGAACCGGTTCGTCGGAGGCATTCCAAAGCCGGACACAGGCGGACCTGCTGGGAGGAATCGTCGTACTTCAACACATGGGAGTGGTGTACGAAAGAAGCGCTGCCGAGAATGCACTCTACTCACGCTACAGCGGGAAGCCACCAAAAACGCGGAAAGTTGACCTGAGACTTATCCCATACTATGCATGGGCAAACCGTCACCCGACGGCGATGCAGGTTTGGACTCCGCTGTACAAAGCGTGAAGGCTAATACTATGTAGTGTCTCAAACGGACGAAGACGATTCCGCGGTCAAATCCTACGTGTTGGTCGGTAGTGTCCTAATTTGCTTTAGGACACCACCTGTTGGTCCCGGTATTTTCCGCACAACAGTCTGGTCTTCGCGAGTCTTTGGGGAAACCGGCACTTCTGTAGCGGGTACGACTCCAAGACCTCCCTCGCGTCGGAGCGGCTGGTTTTTGCCCAAGTTGTGGCGTTCCGATGGAGGAGACGTCTGAACCACGCGGCGTCAAATGTCCAAGGTGCGGACGTACCCTTGGGGGGTTTGTTTGGGCACTAATCGTGCATCATCCCCACAAATTTGGGGACGAATGGGGCTAAAACATCGTGGCCGATTACTTTGGCGTCAGCCCCCACTCACTCCGATCACTCGACCCACACTAGACTCATCTCTGGATAGGCGGAGCAGACTCGGAAGTCTCACCCAGTCCCCGTGAAGAAGGTTCGGCCTTAACGCTTTCTGGCTTCTTTCTATCCGAAGGAGTTTTCCCCAAGTGAATAGCAACCGCATCTTCCAGCTGGGCCATGAGAGTACGTAAGGTTCCGTCACCAGCATCCAACATACTACGCACTTCTGCGCTCACCGCCATTGCGCGCTGATAGGCGTCGCGAGCCTTGGTGAGAAGGGGGATACAACCCAAAAACTCTGAAGTGTGTTTTGAAAACTCATCGACGGCCTCGCTGTAAGTTTTCATGCTACCAGGCAGCCGCTGCGTGCCAGCCTCATTTTCTTTTTTCGTCCTTTCGTCAACGCCCTGCTGAATAACCCTCCAAGCGTCTGCGTCTGCATCTTCAATTTTCTTCCACATTGCTGCCTCCGTGCGTTTGGCTCTTCTTAGCGCAGATCTCTACTTCCCTACGCTGTCATGGATCGCGGCGGCTCGAAATGTGTAGCGATGCGTGGGGCACTTCCACCGCCTATTCATGCTAGGGCTCCTGGTCGCGAAGGGCAATACAGGGCAAACACTAGACAAAGGACGCGAATGCCTGTTTTCCTGTTGAAATCCCTATTACACTCAAAACCCCTCCCCGCGACCGGGCACGGGGTTTTTGGTGTAATCGCCTACCATCTGTTTTCGTCAATAACAACACTCGCTGGAACGGCGTAAGCCGATTGCTACTCTTCCGGCTTCGAGAGGTGATTAGAGATGGCGCTCAGAGAAAGTCCTAAGAAGGCGAGAAAACTGATTATCGCGAAAGCCCCGTCAACGAGACTCATGAGGCTATTGGGGCGGATATAAATGGCCTCGTAAGCATTCGTTAAGCCGCACAACAATGCGCCGATCGGTGCAACCCAAGGGTGCCTACTAAAAGAGGCTCTAACAAAACCTACTTCGTGCGATCGCACGTCCAGCAACTCGTGGGCGAGACGGCGATGGTGCTTACCTCTAAGGCCGCCGAGGTTAACTGCCGACTAGCGAGGAACTCACGTGGACACAAACGCGTTTCCAGTTGGCAATCAGACTCATAACAAATAGGCCAGATTGGTTTGACAATCGCTATTCCGCGAAGTTCATGCGGCGCAGGATATCCTGGAAGAGGGGGTCAGAACGCAGATAGTCGAACCTAGGTTCGGTCTTCAGCAATACCATAAAGGCCGCGTGCTCGCCGTAGGCAGAGTTCAGCCACTGAAGAGCTTCCTCTTTCTTGCGTAGGGCTGCGTAGATTCCGGCCACAATATACGGAGTTACATACCGCTGCTTCGAAAGCTCCTGCAACCGCTCCAAGACCTTCAGCGCTTCGTCCCGATGCCCAGCTACGGCATACGCCTCTCCGAGCCACCCGAGGAACGTCGGAGCGTTCTGCGAAAGCTGCACCGCCTTTTGCAACTCGGAGATCGCTGGCTCGTACATGCCTTTCTCGAGGTAGTCGAACCCAAGCCCCCCATGTCCCTGGGCAAAGTTAGGATCCAGCTCAAGCGCCCTCTCGCGCTGCTCGATTGCCTGATCGTATCGGCGTGCACGGTGATAGACGAATCCAAAGGTCCAATGGATAACGCTAGAGCATGGATCCAGGCTAATGGCTCGTTTGAGCTCGGTGTAGGCCTCCTCGTATCTTCCCATCAGGCCAAGACCCATGCCGAACCACTGATGTGCTGTGGCATAACGCGGGTTCAACTCGATTGACCGTTCAAATTCTCTTTCAGCAGCTAAGAAATCGTAGTCATACCACATGGTAGCCCACGCTAGCGAGGCATGCGCTTCTGCTAGGCCACGGTCGATTTCGAGTGCTTTCAGTGCCAGCCGTTTGGCTTTGCCGCAACCCTCATTGGGGGAAACAAAACCCCACACGCCAAGACCAGAGAGGCAGTCAGCAAGGCCCGCATAGGCTGTCCCATAGCTCGGGTCTTTTGCAATCGCTTCTTGAAAGTACCCGATGGCCTTTTCGAATCCGCTTACCACGCGCCGGTTCCAGTGGTAACGTCCTTTTAGATAGGCCTCGTATGATTCAGGATCGACGGGGGGCGCTTGTGCGAATTGGGCCCGCTCTTGTGGAGTCAGTTTGATCTGGACCTCTCGTGCAATGGCCTGGGCCACTTCCGACTGGAGGACCAGGATGTTGCGCAGATCGCGTTCATAACTTTCTGCCCACAAGTGGGATTCCTTAGCCGCATCGATGAGCTGCGCCGTGATGCGCACTCGACGTCCCGCACGCAGCACCGTCCCTTCAACGACCATCTCCACTTCCAAGTCCCGAGCAATCTCGCGCAGAGGTTTGTGCACTCCTTTGTACTGCATCACGGACGTGCGCGAGATCACTCGCAGCTCACCGATTTTGGCTAACGTGGTGATGAGCGCCTCAGTGAGTCCTTCGGCGAAATATTCCTGCTCGGGATCGTGGGACAGATTCTCCAAGGGCAAGACGGCCAGTGATCGGAGTTGCCGTGGGGCATTGCGGAGTTCTGTCGTACAAATAAAGCGATAACCGTGCTTTGGGATCGTTTCGATGAAGCGGGGAGTTTCTGCCGAGTCGCCCAATGCGTCCCGAAGACGCTTGACGGCATTGTTTAGTCCCTGATCGAAATCCACGAAGGTGTCTGCAGGCCAGATGCTCTCGCGAAGCTCTTCCCGGGTGACCACATCGCCCGGATGTAGCAAGAGAATCTGCAAAACCTGGAAAGGCTGTTCCTGGAGTTTGACCCTGACCCCTCGCTTGCGCAGTTCTCTGCCACCGAGATCCACCTCGAAAACGCCGAAGCGAACTGCTCCACGCAGTGGATGCGCACTCTCCATGTGATCAACGCCCCAAAACTGGAAAGTAGTTTATCACCGCCTCGGGGACAGCAAGCCCTGCAACTCTCGTTCTTACAGCAGGTTGGCAGGTTAGGAACCGATCAGTAACAGGATAGACACACGAAAGGTCCGCGTTATTGACGGTACGAGTTAACGGGTGCAAAACATCGCTTGTTGTTTTGACCACGACTCTCAAGTGCCAAGATCGTTCGCTTCACTGCACACAAATCTATGGAGGATCGCCATGACCAACAAGAGAGTTCTCGCAGCCTTGACCCTGCTTATTCTGGCGGTGGCGCCCAATTCGTACGCCGCCCATTGCTCAACTGCTGCATCGTCTGGGGAGTGGGCTTATACCTACATCGGAACGATATTTACTCCCAACGGACCGCTACCAGTCGCGTCGGTTGGCCACTTTAGCGCGGACGCCGCAGGCAACCTCGTTGGCAGCCAGTCACGCAGTGTGGCAGGAAGCTCCGGGGTGGAAGACATCACTGGCACATTCAACGTCAACAAGAACTGCACGGGCACCGCCACTATCAATGTGCTTGTGAATGGGCAGGTCCAGAGAACAGCGGTGCTGGCGCTGGCCTATGACAACAACCAGAACCATGCGTACGGAATTTTCCAGTCACTCGTCCTGCCGGATGGCACCAACGTTCCGGTGGTGATCACATCGGACAACCGCAAGGTCTTTCCCAAGGACTAAACGCGCGCGGCAGGGCGCAAGCCCTGCCTTTCTCTTGTGGAGGGATCGGGGCATGGACGACAACGACTTACTCGCTAGAGGAATCCTTCTCTTTTGCGGCCGGCACACCTTGCGCGCATGCGTGCCATTTCTCTTGCTGATGTTGGCGGGTACAGCCACTGGACAAGTCTTCCTCGATTCTTCGGTTTATACCGTGGGTCTGGATCCGTTGGCCGTTGCGACCGCCGATTTCAACCGAGATGGAAGGATGATGTGGTGGCTGCCAACTATTTTGCCGCCACAGTCAGCATCTTAATCGGGAATGGGAACGGAACTCTCAAGAATCATGTGGACTACGCAACCGGAGCGTCTCCGCAACATCTGGTAGTTGGGGACTTCAATGCCGATGGCAATCCTGATCTCGCCGTCGACGTCATGGGTCCAGACGACCCCATCTGTCTCGCTCCTGTCGTGTCTGTGTTTCTCGGAAAGGGCGACGGAACTTTTCGGCCGCGCGTTGACTACGCAACTGGCTGCGACCCGGTCTGGGTCGCGATTGGCGACTCAACGGCGACGGCAACCCGGACCTTGTAACGGCCGATGCCCTCGACAACACACTCAGTGTTTTCCTCGGCAATGGCGATGGAACATTCCAATCGCGCCTGAGGCAATCGACTCCACTGATGCCCGTTGCGGTTGTAGCAGCCGACTTCAACGGCGACGGTAAGGACGATCTTGCAACCGCGAACGCTGTGGGACAGGTCTTGAGCGTATTCCTAAGCAATGGTAACGGAACATTCACCTCGCCGATCAACTACGGGCAAGTCGCGGAAGGCTCCTCGATCATCGCGGAGGACGTAAACCACGATGGCCGCATCGATCTGGTGGTGGGCCACGGGCAATGCAGCGTTTTTCGGGGCAACGGCGATGGCACATTTCAAGACCAGATCGATTCTTCTGCGCCGGGAAGCGGCGCCTTTGTCACCGCAACGGACCTGAATGGTGACGGCAATCTCGACCTGGTAGGGAATGGCGGCGAGTTGGCCGTTCTGCTTGGCAACGGCGATGGGACTTTTCTTTTCGCAGGCACTTATGCCGGGGGTAGTGAGAGCGCGGGTACCGCAGCGGCAGATTTGAACGGCGACGGGAAGCCCGACATCGCGATGGCCGGAAATTTTTTCTCCGCCCCCGACCGCGGCGTTGTTCTTGTGTCATTAGGGAACGGGGACGGCACTCTTCAGAGCGCAAGGGTTTACTCAGTATTTGGCTTTTC
>CAWJDR010000016.1:0-133696 GCA_963841655.1 uncultured Acidobacteriota bacterium
ACATTACCAATTGCTGGAGTCCTTGGTCGATTCCCTCATAGTGGCCGGAGTCCTAAAGGAGATGGCGCAACGGAGGCGCCCCGACCAAACGGATGCGGGGGAGTTCTGGGAGGGAGGAACATCCTTTCCATCGGGACACGCGATGCAGGTGTGGTCGATTGCTTCGCTGGTGGCTCATGAATATCACCACAACCCCATTGTCGCGGTCACGGCGTACAGCTTGGCCGGAATTGTGAGCGCTGCGCGGATTGCCGCTCAAAAGCATTTCGCGTCCGACGTGGTGGCCGGGGGTGCAATGGGCTGGTTCATCGGGCGCTACGTTTACCAGACCCACATGAGCCACCTGGCCCACCAACATAGCAGCCTGGTGCCCATCATCGTTCGCAATTTGCCGCTGCGCAACACACTTTTGGAGTGACCCTGTTATTCGGAGGCGACGGCGCGACCACTGGCTTTGTTACCCAGCCTGGATTGAGTCCTGTGAGTGGCCTGAGCTACTTACCTGGGCAACGGTAGCCGACTTCTTTTGAGATCCGTGTGCGAGAACACGATCTGCGGTTTGTCGATCAAGTTTGCTTTTTCTTTTTTGAGTTGGCTGCGCTCTTCTTCCAAATGTAAAAGTTCTTTTCATCCGAGTAGGTCTGGATAGCCATGTGATGTGCCCGCGTGATTCGGGTCACTGCAGAGCGCAAGCCAGGAAGTGAGACCTTGCCCACACTGGCCAGGGGAATGATCAGCGCCGCCCCGTCGGCCAGGTTGTCGAGGTGCTCGAGGATGCCGGAAACAAGCTCGTGATGCTTCCCACGGCGACTGATCCGCAGGTCGGCGATTTGCATCGTGGCGTATGCAGGCGCTCCGCCCTTTGCTTTTTCCCTGAGCATGGGGGCGAAAATACCACAACTATATTATTTGGGTCCATAACATAAAGACGTTTAAAGCTAATACATTGATATAAATACAGATATTTCTATTGATGTTTTAGATTGTCTTTAATAATACTTTTAGGGACGTACGAAAATTCCACTGCTTTCAGGTTCTGCCCATGAATACCGACTATCCTTGGGAAAGGCTTTACAAAGAAGCCGTTCTTGAAACCGACGATGCCAGGCTTCGGGAAAGAGTTGATGCTGCCCAGGCCGCCATCGACGCTCGCCTGTATGAGTTCTCCTCTGATGGCAAGAACGCCGGACAAGAGCTGATCGCTCTGCGGGACGCCCAGAAGGGTCTCACCGTTCTTCGGAAAGAACGACAACTCCGCGCCTAGCCCGCGTTCGCGAGTAGACGGTGGACGTTGCTGAAGAGTTCTTGCAGATCTGACTTCTCTATGACTGCCGTGCAACCCGAAGCCACAGCTTCCTTTTCGAGATTAGGACTCTTGAAACTGGTGAACATTAACACTTGTACCGTCGGGCTTATGCGCTTCAGTTCGCGGGCAGCTTGCAGTCCATTCATCACCGGCATGGACAGGTCCAGAATGATCAGGTCCGGTTTGAGCTGTTGAGCCTTCTCGACCGCTTCTTGCCCGTTGCCGGCCTCGCCGCAGATTTTCCAATCACCACGTTCCAGGAGACATGTGCGCAGGGTACGCCGAATCACTGGATTGTCATCAACGATGAGAATCGAGTACCTCAAGGCAGGCCCCTTTTGCCCTAGGCAGGCTGCAGGTCCGGAACCACCAATTACAGGTCGGGGACGGCGACGAGGAAGGACTGTGTTTAACGTACTCCCTCCCAGACAAGTTTGAAATACAGCCGACACTGTACGCTAGCGAACATTCAAATGTCGCTCGACGCATATCTGGGAAACCAGCGATTGTTTGGCATTGCATATCCCCTTTTTATCTATAAGACCGGACGAGGAACTCCCCAAGTCGCGCCGTTTGGCTAACTTGGGGAGCGGAGCCGTCGGATGTCACACCGAATCGCCCGGGGCAGGGATTGACCCGAACGTTGTGGAAGAATGCGTCCATCTCCGCGAAGGGACGCGGCGTGCTCGTGCAATGCGGGATGAAGCGCGCGAAGCCGCTCGTCTTGTACGAGAAAACGGCCGGCGTGATGTCGGAAACGGTGTAGGTCGAGCTACCTCGGGCTGATCGTTCAATCGAAAGACAAAGCGGTGCCCGGGTTGGTTCCATTTGAGATGCAGTGTGTTCGTAGTACCGGGCTGTACCGAGCCAAGCACCCGGTAATCGAGCGTGGTCTGGGAACCGCAGAACTCGTCATCGCATCGGGTGTAAAAGCTGGCCACAGTCAATGCGTTGGATGGCATCTGCGGGATAACGAGTTACGTCAATGACAGCCACGACATCGCCGATCGAACTTGTGGGGGAACTTTCGACATTGAAGAAGTTGCCACGAAATTCCGCATCGATCACGCTCAAGGACGGATTGGTGGTGCAGCCGAGCACTTCCGCTTCCCGCACCCGAACGCTAAATGAGACTTCCGTGACCGCGTTGGGATGGGCAAATTCCAGCCCAAACACATTTCCGCTTCCCCCGCTATCGTCGGTGGTCGCGGAGTAAACCCGCCGCGAGAGGTGCAGGCGGCGGCTTCTTCCTTCCCCGACCACCTCGCGTACGATTTCCCGCTGATCCGAATCGCCGAACGTGCCGGACCATTTGGCCGGATCAATTTGCCTCGAGTTGAAATTGTCGTAGGTTACCAATCGGGCGACCATCGTGCCTGAGAACCCGCACAGCATCCATCCCAGCACGCAGATTCCAAGTCTCCACTTCGATGTGCGCAACATAGAGTGCCTCCAGTCTTTGTTTTCACGCGGGGTCCCTTGAGCCCACCCTGGTTCAAAATTTCGCCCTGGGATCGGTCCAATCCGAAAACGAGTAGGAAGGGAAAGCTTGGAGGGGAAGTGAGTCTTACGTTGGGATTACATTAGTCCGAGATAAGAAGTTGTTCAAGAAAAATACGGTGCTTTTGATCCGCGCAAGCTAGACGGTTCAATTGATAAATCGCTCGCATCCAGAAAAGATGGGATGTGGTTGTGCGAAAGAGTCCAAGTTCCTCAAGCCGTTTCTTTGGTCGCCAAAGCTGGAACACGTCGAGAACTATTCACTGCATCGGTCACGACACGCATTTCCTGCCAGTCATATGGCAGTTCTTTGCCGCAATCGAGACAAACAACGTACGTCCCCGTCAGCGAGGCAGCGCGATTTCGCCGTACCCCCGGGCGAACCGTGAGCGGAAAACTGTAGTGGGTATGCCAGCAACCAAAAAATGCATCTAGCAACTTCGCGACCATGGCGATCCTCCCCAGAACCTTACCCGTACAACAGCAAGAGTCGTACCGTTTCAACCTTAGCTACTTAGATTCAGATGGGATGGGAAAGGTTCGACTTACACGCACTGCTGCATGGTCGCCACCACGGAAGTGGCTGAAAACATTTGCATATGCTGGTCTGGTTTTTGCGGGACTGTCGAACGGAACTGGGAAGCTAGAGGCTCTCCTGGGTCTTCTTCTTGTGTTGCTGGCACTTGCTCATGATGGCGGAACGAAGTCGGCCGCGCAGGTCGTCCGGCAGCTCGTAGAGCTCGGAGTCGCGATAGATCTCGATGGTCTTCTTGGTGGTGTCGCACACCACGTAACAGTTGTGGCACCAAGCCAAGTGGTCTTCCAGTTCCGCCTTGGTACGATCATCCAGGGCGCCATCCAGGTAGTTGGTCAGCTCTTGCAGGAACTCAGAGCATTTCACTTTTTGCCATCTCCGCTCTCACGTTTCTGGAAGTAGCGGCTGAGCCGCTCACGCAATTGCAAGCGCGCGCGCAGCAACCGCGATTTCACCGCAGGAATGCTGAGATCCAACGCGTCAGCAGTTTCTTCGGTGGAAAGACCTTCCACATCTCTCAGGACGAACACCGTCCGAAAACTTGGGGGCAGCCCCTGGATCGTCTTCGACAAAATCTCCTTCAACTCCGCTTGCTTGTAGAGTTGCTCGGGATTCGGACTCCAGTCCGCGATCTCGCGCGGAACCGAATCTTCCTCTGTCTTAACGTCCTCGTCTAGCGAAACCATGCGCTCGGGGCGACGGCGGCGCAATTTCATCAGCGCCTCGTTCACCGCAATGCGCACCAGCCAGGTATAAAACTTTGACTGGCCCTGAAACTGTTCCAGGTTGCTATACGCCTTCAGGAACGCATCCTGCACCACGTCTTCCGCGTCTTCGCGGTTTTGCGTGATGTGTTGCGCGATCCGGAAGACGTTCCGGTCATACCGCTTGACCAGATCCTCAAACGCCGAAACATCGCCGCTCTTGGCCGCCTGGACCAGCGCCAGCTCTTCGCTAACAGGCTCGCCTACATTGGGTTGGATGGCGCTCATTCTCTGTCCGATGCAGTATTTTCAGAACTGGGGATGGCTCGAAAGTGTTATTTTACTTGGTTACCCGCGCTTCTGACGAGTGCTTTTGACGTTTCCTGCGGAAGCGGCTTTACGATAAATTTTGAAGTGGATCGCGTGCACCGGGGAACACGTCCTTACGTACTTCGGGCATCTGCTCGCAAGTACCGTATAATCAAGACTTAGCCGGGCTGTCGCAGTTTCCGAGGTTCGCCGCAAGCACATGGCAGACAAAAGCGAAATCGAGCACGTGGTCGAGCGTGTCGTATCCCAGGTGTTGCAGGGCCACTTCTCGCAGATCCGTGAGGAATTGGTGCGGCGCGTTCTCGAGGAGTTGCCGAAAGATCTGGGCTCGGCGACGGCAGGCGAATCAACCGAAGCTGCTCCAGGGGAGTTGTTACGCGGAATTACCGCCATCCATGCGGGCTCTACCCAAAAAGAAATCCTGCGCGCCTTGCTGGATAATGCCTCCCATCATTGCGGGCGAACAGCATTGTTTGTGCTGAAGGGTGGCACGTCCACCGGATGGCAGGGGCGCGGCTTCGAAGACAACGATGCCGTTAAGGAATTCGCGCTGAACACGTCGCGCGGCCTGCCCCATCGCGTGCTGCAGGAACGAGCCGCCTTCAGCGGGCAAATTATCGACATGGATCCACGCTTCGTGGACCGCTTCGGAAGCCCGGCGGATGAGAACATCCTGATGTTGCCGCTGGTTTTGAAAGATAAGGTGGCGGCTCTGGTCTATGCAGATAGCGGCCTGGAATTCGGACGCAAGCTTGATTCAGCTGCTATCGAGTTGCTGGTCGTGTCCTCGAGCGCATGGCTTGAGCTGACGTCGGTCCGCAAGCAAGCACCTCGCGATGGCGTGGCGTACGCGGAAAGCGCGCCCCCACAGGTCCAATCGGCTCCCAGCTTCAGCGATCCCTTCGCAGGTCATGCTCCGCGGCACACCGCGGCTGCGGCCGCAGCTCCGGCTTTCGAGATGGCTCCTGCGGAGATGGTCTCCGCTCCTGCTGCCGCGCATGCTGAGGCTTCAGCCGGCGCGACGGCGATGAGCGAAGACGATGCGGACACCCATCGCAAAGCGCAGCGCTTTGCCCGGCTCTTGGTGGACGAGATCAAGCTCTACAACCAGGCCAAAGTTGCCGAGGGACGTAAGAACAAAGACCTCTACGACCGCCTGAAAGAAGACATCGAAAAGAGCCGCTCCACTTACAAAAAACGTTACGGACAGACGGCGGCTGCCGACACTGATTATTTTCAGGTCGAACTGGTGCGCAGTCTGGCCGAAGACGATATTTCAATCATGGGTGCCAACTTTCGGCGATAGGTTGCATGTGGTTTTGTTCTCAAGATTCCTGGTTCTTTCCTTTGCTTTCCTGATCGTCAGCGGCTTGTCCGTTGCGCGACCCTTCCCGTTCCCGCGTCAAACCACAAGTGGCAGTTCTTCCACGGCGAGGCCCTCGACGCCCAAACCAAAAACTGCCCACTCCCAAACCTCCAAGTCCAAAGTGGGGGCAAAGACATCGCCGACCAAAAAGCGGCGTCGTCGCTCGCCACGCGTTCAGCGAATGCACCAGGCGTTTGTGGCTTCGGCCAGTCTGAAGCCCATGGCGCGGCAATTACTCCAGGAACGCACGCCCGCAGGATATGCCGGCGTCGAAGCATATGCCCGGCGCCACGCCAAGGAAGATGCAGGAGCGTTAGCCTGGCTCGTCCTTGGTTACGCGCACGTGCTCGATCACGACTACGCCAGGGCGATCGATCCGCTGAGTCGCGCCCGTGCCAAGGCAGGCGACCTGGGCGACTACGTCGCTTACTATCTGGCCAGCTCCTACCTGCAGACGGGAAGAAGCGCCGAGGCAGTAGCCGCCTTGGCTGACTTTGACAAGACGTATCCCGACTCGCTGGTGATCAAGGATGCGCACGTGGTCTATGCCGGGGCGCTGGTGGCCGGAGGGCGAGCCCTTGAGGCGATCACACTGCTGGAGAAGGATCGCGAGCCTGTGCGTGCTGATGTAGAGCTCGGCCTGGGCCGTGCCTACGCTGCGACCGGCCAAATCGCCAAAGCGGTGGCCGCGCTCCGGAACGTCTACTACAACATGCCCGTCAGTCCCGAGGCCGACACCGCCGGTCTCGAGTTGAAGAAGATTCCCCCCAGCCCTCCCGTATCGCTTGCCGACCGTCGAACCCGTGCTGACCTGCTCTCCAAAGGCAGACGCTACAGCGATGCCGCCAATGAGTACCGCGATCTGCTGGACGAAGTCAGTCCCGGCCGATCGCCCATCGGTGCAGCTAGCCCTTGCCACGGCTCTGCAGAAGAGTGGACGCAACAAAGACGCCAAGCAAATTCTCGGTTCCATCCCCGATAGCACACCCGACGTAGCCGCCCATCGCCTCTTTTTGCTAGGTGAAGTTGCCCGCGCCACTGACGATCAGGATGGATTTCTCAGTCTGCAATCCCAGCTGCGCCAGACTTCGCCTAACAGCCCATGGTTGGAGCAGTCCCTCCTAGCCACCGGCAATATGCATCTCTTGAAGCGGGACTACGATCGTGCCATCGATGCGTACCGCGAATTGCAGCAGGGGTTCCCGAACGGCAGCCGTGCTTCCTACGCGCACTGGAAGGTTGCGTGGCTTAGCTCCAGGCAGGGGCGAGCTCAGGATGCGAAACAAGGTTTTGACGAACAGATTGCGCTGTATCCCGCGTCTGCGGAAGTGCCTGCGGCACTCTACTGGCGAGCTCGCTATGCAGAAGAGGACAACGAGCTGGCCAAGGCGCGTGCTTACTATCTGAAGCTCTCTGACCGGTTCCGCAACTTTTACTATGCCGAGTTGGCGCGTCAGAGGCTGAAAGTTCTGAAGCCCACTGACCCTGTGCAATACGCACTCCTTGATCGAGTGCCGCCCCTCAATCTTGGCAATAAGGTTGTCAGCAGCGATCCACCGACTGACGACCTGCACGTGCAAAAAGCGCAGTTGCTGGAAAACGGTGCGCTAGTCGACTTCGCCGTTCACGAAATTCAGGCCACCGCCGATGTGCAGGACGGCACCTGGGCTCTGGCAGAGACCGCACGTTTGTATAAGGACAGCGGCCGCTACGACCGGGCCATCGAGGTAATGAAACGCGGAGTCCCCAACTATTTTGCAGTCGATGTTCCTGAGTTGCCGCGCGTTTATTGGGAGGCGCTCTTCCCAAAAGCCTACTGGGACGATCTCAAGCGCTTTTCCACACAGAACGAACTTGATCCGTACCTGGTGGCGTCGCTGATTCGGCAGGAGTCGGAGTTCAACCCCAATGCGATCTCCCACGCGAACGCCGTGGGCCTGATGCAGTTGCTGCCAGTGACCGGGAAAAAAGTGGCGAAAGACGTGAAGCTCCACCACTTCAATGCCAGCCAACTCTACACGCCTGCTGTAAATCTGCAGCTGGGAACGCGCTACTTCAAAAGCATGGTGGACAAGTTCGGATCGTTCGAATATGCATTAGCCGCGTACAACGCCGGCTCCGATCGCGTGGAAGATTGGCTCTCGCAAGGGAAATACCGCGATCCGCAGGAATTCGTCGAGTCGATCCCTTTCACCGAAACGCGCGAATACGTACAAGCGATCCTGCGAAATGCGAATGTGTACAAACAACTGTACGGCACGCCCTAGACGCAGATAAAAAAGCAAACCACAAAGGACACGAAGGGAACTCAAAGGAATCCGACTCTGATTCCTTCGTGCCTCTTAGTGTCCTTTGTGGTTAATGCCGTTATCGTGGCGGCGCTACTGCGCCTTCTCGTGCGCCGGGGTCTTGCTGAACAGAATCTCGACGACCAGTAGCCCTGCTCCAATCACGATGGCGCTGTCTGCGACGTTAAACGCCGGCCACTGGTAGTCGCGCGACGTAGAAGAGCAGAAAATCTGTGACGTGCCCGGCTGACAACCGATCCCAGAGATTTCCGATTGCACCGCCGAGAATCAAGGCCAGTCCCACGCCGGTGGTCGACATGGCATGTCCACTCTTCCAAAGCAGAACAGAAACGACCACCAGAGCGACGACCGAAAATAAAACCAGGATCGCCACCTTCCATTCGGAAGGAGAATCGGCGAACAATCCAAATGCCGCGCCTCGATTCTCGAGATGGGTCAGCCGAAAAAATCCCGGAATGATCTGGATGCCGTCGTGCAGCGGAATCTTGTGCTCTACGGCGAGTTTCGAGAGCCGGTCCATCAACACCACAATGAAAGCGATCAGAAAATGGAACTTACGCATGTTGATCGACGCTTCATCCCCTATTGTCGATTTCCTTCAGGATCGCGCTGCAGCGTTCACAGACCGTCGGATACTCTTTGTCTTCGCCCACGTGGATCGAGTAGTTCCAGCAGCGGCTGCACTTTGTCCCGTCCGCCTTGCTGACCTGAACTACGACTGCCCCCGTCGCCGTTCCCGGGTGCTTTCTGCTCGAGAGTGACCGCGGAAACGATAAACACGTACCGCAACTGCTCGCTATACCGCGCTAGCACCGAATACACAGGATCCGCTGCCGAAAGCTTCACCTGGGCTTCCACAGACTTCCCGATCTGTTTAGCGTTGCGCGCCTCCTCCAGGGCCTTAAGCACCTGCTCGCGCACCGCCAGCAGCGTGGTCCAATCCTCGATTTGCTTGGGATCCTCCGCTACCTGCGTGCTGCCGAAGATGTCCTCGCGCTTCGGAAACAAAGCCACATGCACGCTAGCCGCACGTGCAGGGACTGCGGGCAGATAGCCCCACACCTCTTCACAGGTGAAACTCATGATGGGCGCCAGCAGTCGCACCAATGCTTCGAGAATCCGCCAGGTCGCGGTCTGCGCCGCTCTTCGCCCCGGAGAGTTCGGCGCGGAGATGTACAGACGATCTTTCAGGATATCGAAATAGAACGCACTCAAATCGACCACGCAGAAGTTCAGCACGCGCTGGTAGATCTTGTGGAAAGCAAACTCGTCATACCAGCGGGTGACGTCAGCGGCCATGGCTGCCGTCTGGCGAAGCATGTATTGATCGAGGGGTTCGAGTTTTTCAAACGGCAACGCGTCTTTGCCAGGATCAAAGTCGTACAAGTTCCCGAGAGCGTAGCGAAACAGGTTGTTGCGGATCGTCCGATAGGTCTCCGCGATGGTCTTCATCAAGCGTTCCGAGCCGACCACGTCTTCCCGGAAATCCACCGACGCCACCCACAGCCGCACGATCTCCGCACCCATGCGATCGGAGATGTCGACTGGATCGACGTCATTTCCGCGCGACTTCGACAGGCCTGCCCGTTTTCGTCGAGCGTCCATCCTGCGGTAGCTACGTGGCGGTACGGAGCGTTGCCCTGTACGCCAATAGTGCAGAGCAGGGAAGAGTGGAACCATCCTCGGTGTTGATCTCCACCTTCGAGATAGAGATCGGAAGCTGGTCCGTATCCCGGCTCGGCCGCGCGCAGGGCGAGATAGCTCGATCCGGACTCGAACCACACGTCCAGGATGTCCATTTCCTTCTTGAACGAGGTCCCACCGCAATGGACGCACTTCTTGCCTGAAGGAAGCAAGGCATCGGCTTCCGGCGTATACCAACCATCGGCACCAGCACGCGCGAATAGCTTTTCGACCGCACGATTCACCGCCGGGTCGAGCACAGGCTTGCCACACTTCTCGCACAAGAAAACGGCGATCGGCACACCCCAGATGCGCTGGCGCGAGATGCACCAGTCCGGCCGCGTAGCAATCATGTTCGAGATGCGTCCTTCGCCCCACGCCGGGTCCCACTTCACCTTGCTGATTTCCGCCAGCGCCCGCGTGCGTAGCGTGCCGCCCTCCATGGGCGTCTCCATCGAAATGAACCACTGCTCGGTTGCCCGGAAGATGATCGGGTTGTGACAGCGCCAGCAGTGCGGATAGGAATGCTCCAGACGGTTCGGTATGCAACAGCACGCCGCGATCCTGAAGCAGATCGACGATGGGCGCGTTGGCCTCCCAGACTTTCTTGCCGTCGTACTCGGGCAAGCCTTCGCGGATGAAACCGGCCGCATCCACGCGGGTGGTGGCGTCGAGGTTGTACTTAAGGCCGGTGATGAAATCTTCCGCGCCGTGGGAGGGGGCAGTGTGGACAACGCCCGTGCCCGTGTCCATGGTGACGTAGTCGGCCAGCACGCCGAGCACATTGCGATCGAGAAACGGATGGCGAAAATTGACCCGCTCCAGTTTGCGCCCGGGGAAGCGAGCGACCTCTTGCGCCCCCGCAAGGTGGCACTTTTCGATGACAGTATTCGCCAGCTTCGCGGCGACGATGTACACCTCGCCACCGCGACTCAACCGCTACATACTCTTCATCCGGATGGAATGCGACCGCCATCGAAGCAGGCAGCGTCCAAGGCGTGGTGGTCCAGATGATGGTAAAGACTTTTTTCCCTGCCAGTGACGAATCCAAGGCCGCAGGGATCGTCGCCCATCGCGTATTTCACCCACACTGTAGTGCTGGTGTGGTTTTCGTATTCGACCTCAGCCTCGGCCAGCGCGGTCCGGTCGTGAATGCACCAGTAGACCGAGCGCAGCCCCTTGTAGACGAATCCCTTCTCCAGAAACGAGTAGAAACGTTCCCAACACCACCGACTCGTACTCCGGCGTCATGGTCGAGTAGGGTCGATCCCAGCGTCCGAACACCCCGATCCGCTTGAATTGCGAGCGCTGCAGGTCGAGAAATTTCTCGGCGTACTTCCGGCATTCCAGCCGCACGTCCGAGGGATTCATCTGCAGCTTCTTCTTCCCCAGCTGCTGGTCCACCTTGATCTCGATCGGTAGCCCGTGGCAATCCCAGCCCGGAACGTAAGGTGCATCGTGTCCGGCCATGCTCTTGGACTTGACGATGAAATCCTTCAAGCACTTGTTCAGCGCGTGCCCCAGGTGCAAGAGCGCCGTTGGCGTAGGGAGGACCGTCGTGCAGAACGTAGGGAGGCAGCCCTTTGCGGGCCTCCTGAACGCGCTCATAGATGCCCATTTCTTCCCAGCGAGCGAGTATTTTTGGCTCGTTCTGCGGCAGGTTGGCCTTCATGGGAAAATCGGTTTTGGGCAGATTGACGGTATTCTTCAGTTCGAGCGGCACTCGGGGATGGTCTCCTAAATGGTTGATTTTTCATTATAGGGAGCAGCGGAAGAGACGTCCATCGAGACGCGGAAGTCGTGTATCGGCAGAGCTTTGAAATGTACTGTCGAAAAATCAGAAAAAGAGTGTACAATTTTTGTCGAACGGTACGTTTGCCGCATCTAATCGTCTGAAATGACGAGGGAACTTTGTTTCGGGGTGTTGGCAGAGAGGTCTCCCATAACATCTGTGGCGTGGCAGGCAACTTGCTGAAGTTGGTACTCATCTCGTAATTCGTATACGTTTATTCATAGCCCGACCGCGGGAAAGCAAGCCAAGGCCAATTTCAGTTATGGTACCGTCGGAAACAAAACAGAATCCGGAAATTCGCGAGCCCGAACTCAATCTGCTGCTGCCTAAGGGCACGCTCGAAGTGCCACTCTGGAAGTCACTGTTCGCCGCGATTGACGCCGCACTCTTCCCGAAAAAACTGCCGCCTTTAGTCCTGACCTCGAAGCCGATTGCGGCCGGAGAGCTCTGGGGCGAACACCTGACGCGTCCGTGGTGGCGCTCGGTGTTCGAGAATTTGGGCGATGTTTTCTTCCCGAAAAAACTGCCACCTCTGCAGCTCACGTCGAGACCGATCGAGGGGCAGAACGAACTCGATGACGACCTGGCGCTGCCGTGGTACCGGTCGCTTTACTCGAACGTTCAGGAAGCTCTCTTCCCAAAGAAGCTGCCTCCACTCGAACTGACCTCGAAGCCGGTAGCGGTCAAGGAAATCTGGGGCTTTTACGATCACAAGAAAGACGGAGCACTGGTCTCGACCGCGGTGCACGTGGTCGGGGTTGCGCTCTTGATTGGCGGCACCATGCTGGTGCGAAATCAGGTGGCGACGGCCAAGCCGACCGGGCCCGTGATGCCCCTGCTTTCCGACGCTGACATACCGCCCTTGCCTCCTTCCAAGACATTAGCCGGTGGCGGTGGTGGCGGTGGCGACAACGACAAACTGGCAGCCACCAAGGGCCGACTTCCGAAGCAGTCCATGGAACAGTTCACGCCGCCCATGGTCGTAGTGCGTAACGAGAACCCCAAACTCCCCATGGAGCCGACGGTGGTTGTTCCGCCGCAGATCAAGCTGGCCATGAATAACATGCCGAACCTGGGCGATCCGATGGCCGCGATCCCGAACGGCCCGTTGTCAAACGGCACCGGGTCCGGCGGCGGGATCGGTTCAGGCTCCGGCGGCGGTGTTGGTTCGGGTGAAGGTCCTGGCGTTGGTCCGGGTCGTGGTGGTGGTATCGGCGGAGGTGTCTTCCGAGTTGGTGGCGGTGTCTCAGCACCCAAGGTGCTGTTCCAGCCTGACCCGGAATACTCCGAAGAGGCCCGCAAGGCAAAGTTTCAGGGAACCTGTGTGTTGGGCTTGGTAGTTGGTCCGGATGGTCGCCCGCGTGACATTCACGTGGTGCGCAGCCTGGGACTTGGCCTGGACGAAAAAGCCATTGAAGCCGTGAAGAACTGGCGTTTCGATCCCGCAGTGAAAGATAGCAAGCCGGTCGCGGTAGCCATCAGCGTCGAGGTAGATTTCCGGCTGTACTAGAGTAGGATTTTTCAGAATTGCGAAGCGGCCGCCGAAAGCGGCCGTTTTTGTTTGGTCACCTTTCGTGTTCTTAGTGTCCTTTGTGGTTGATGCCTTTGATTGTGGTGCGTCACTCCTTAAGATCGACGTGTTCCACACGTTCCACCGGATGCCCCAGGAACCGGGGCCCTAAGCGCCGAAACTTTTCCACCGAATCCGTAGCGAAGAACCGCAAGCCGGTCGGTGGATGAGAGCTTGCGGTGCTAGCGGGAACCCCAATCTGCCGCGACACAACATTCGCCGTCGAGTGCGCCGAGTCGACAATCGTCACGTGCGCCGGCACCACTCGCCGTAGCAGCGTCTGGATTAACGGATAGTGCGTGCACCCCAGCACGAGCACGTCCGCATCGTGAAATCCGTCGGCGAAGGCTTCCGCTAGATAAATCCGCGCCACCTGTTCGGTCACTGCATGCTCTACCCAGCCTTCCTCGACCAGCGGAACAAACAGCGGGCAGGCCTTCTCGCGCGCCTCGATCCCACGACGCCTCAAGCGCCTTCAAGTAGGCGTGGCTGCTGACCGTGGCCTCGGTCCCAATCACGACCACGCGGCGATTCTTGCTTGCCGCTGAAGCTTGCTCCGCTCCCGGTTCGACTACACCGACAACCGGCACTTGCGCTGCCCTTGTGATCTGATCAAGAGCCAGTGCAGTGGCTGTGTTGCAAGCGATTACCAATAGATGCGCCCCTTGCCGCTCGAGGAAGTACGTGGCCTCGACGGCGTAGCGAGCCACGGTCTCTACCGACTTCGACCCGTAGGGAAGACGCGCGGTGTCTCCGAAGTAGAGGTAGTCGGCGTCGGGATTTAGCGCGACCAGTTCCCTTAGCACCGTCAGGCCGCCAAAGCCTGAATCAAAGACGCCGATCGAAGGTCTGCGCGCGGGAGAATTCATCGTCGACGTTCATCATAAAGGAAACTTGGAATGAGCACTGTGACAGCTCTGGTTCTGCGAATCTATCGACGAAAGGCGTTAGACGGCCTCTTCCACGGGGCGCTTCGTAGTTGGCCTGCCCGCCGGTTTTCTTTACAATTGCGGCACGCTCGCCGCAGACCCTAATCCCACTTCATCACGGAGAACCAAATCATGTCTGACCCTCTTCTGATTGCCAAAGCCGACGGGCCCCTTTATCTCCTGCCCAACATGGCCAACCGACACGGCCTGATTGCGGGAGCGACCGGCACAGGCAAGACGATCACCCTGCAAGTGATGGCGGAGTGTTTTAGCCGCATTGGCGTTCCCGTGTTTGCGGCAGACGTAAAGGGCGATCTGTCCGGCATCGGCCAACCTGGCAAGGACAATCTCAAACTGGCTGAGCGCGTGCAAAAGCTCAAACTGGATGGCTTCGACTACCATGGCTCGCCGGTCGTCTTCTGGGATGTTTTTGGCGAGCAGGGCCACCCAGTGCGAGCCACCGTCTCCGAGATGGGTCCGCTGCTCTTCAGCCGCTTGCTGAACCTGAATGACACACAGTCCGGCGTACTGGTACTCGTTTTCAAGATCGCCGACGACCATGGCCTCCTCCTGCTTGACCTCAAGGATTTGCAGGCCATGGTGCAGTACGTCGGTGAGAATGCCAAAGAATTTCAAACTCAATATGGCAACATCTCGGCCGCAAGTGTGGGAACGATCCAACGCGGGCTGGTTACTCTACAGCAACAAGGCGACAAGTTTTTCGGCGAACCTGCATTTAACCTGAACGACCTGCTGCAAACCGACTCCAACGGTCACGGCGTCGTCAACATCCTCGCGGCCGACAAACTGCTCGCCTCACCGCGTATTTACGCTACTTTCCTGCTGTGGATGTTTTCCGAACTATTCGAGACCTTGCCCGAGATCGGCGATGCTGAGAAACCCAAGCTGGTTTTCTTTTTCGACGAGGCTCACTTACTGTTCACCGATCTCCCTCCGATCCTGGAAGAGAAGATCGAGCAGGTAGTGCGCCTGATCCGGTCCAAAGGCGTGGGAATTTACTTCGTCACGCAGAATCCGACCGACGTTCCCGAAGTCATCCTGGGCCAATTGAGCAATCGGGTTCAACACGCGCTTCGTGCTTTCACCCCAAACGATCAGAAGGCGGTCCGATCCGCCGCGAATACTTTCCGGTCGAACCCAAAACTTTCCGTTGAAAAGGTGATCACCGAACTCGGTGTGGGCGAGGCTCTCGTTTCGTTCCTCGATGACAAGGGTACGCCCGCGATGGTGGAGCGTGCGCTCATCTGCCCGCCTCACGGGCAAATTGGTCCCATCACGCCACCGCAGCGACAACAGCTGATGCAAACCTCAGTGGTCAACGGAATCTACGAGGCGGCAGTGGACCGCGAATCTGCCTACGAACGCTTAAAAAGGCGATCAGCACAACCGGTGACCGTGCAACAGGAAGCACAGCATGAGCAACAACAGCAGGATCAGCCCTGGTATGCGAATCTCCCTTCTCTGGGAGGTCTGAGCGGGTCTTCCACTGTGGGTCGTGGACGCCGCGGTGACACTCTGGTAGAAGCCGCGATGAAGAGTGCTGCCCGCACCATGGGCAGCCAGGTCGGACGCCAGATTATCCGGGGCGTTCTGGGATCGATCCTCGGTGGCAGCAGCCGCCGCTAGGCGTCGCCCTACTACCGGCCCGACTTTACTTCTGACCGCTCCGCACCCAACACCGTTTCGCCCACGCTGAACTTTATCTGACAGCAAGGCCCCGGAGGAATTGGCGCGCCATGAGGGCAGGTCCGCGGATGTCCCAGAAACGTGCATATCTTATCGGTGGCTTCGGGCGAGAGAATGTGCTCGAACTTGCAGGCCTGTTCTTCGATTTCTGATTCGCTATCCATCGCCAGACTGTCGGTGAACAGCCGCTCCGCCAGACCGGTGCCGACGAATGATGCTGCCCGCACGGGTGCGGCCCCGGCGAGTCAGCGCCACAATCGCACTTCCGTCGCCGGCGAACATGCCGTCCGGGCGCAGCGCTTCGTGGCAGGGATTGACGAACGGCTTGTGGTCGTGCGGCTCCGGCGGATGCGGCGTCGTAGTCACCAAACCCAGCTCGCTCATCTTCTCCACCGCGATGCTCACCGGCAAAGCGCCGTGCACGTCCATACGTCCGAGTTCTGCGATTTCGCCGTTTTCCTCCAGTACCCACAGCTCTTCGAGGACTTCGTCAAACTGCTCCTCGTCCGCCATGGCGAAAACTTCCTGCGCCGCGATCTTGCCGTGATGCAGCTCAATTCGACGGTCGGCCAGCCGGGCTACCACCGGATCGTGCGTGACCATCACGATCGTTCGCGCCTGCTGATGGAAGTCGCGCAGCAGCCGCAATACGATCTCTTCGTTCAATGCATCGAGGTTTCCAGTGGGCTCGTCCGCCAGAATGATCTTCGGATCGTTGATCAGCGCCCGCGCAATGCACACGCGCTGTTGCTCGCCGCCCGAAAGCTGCGAGGGCACGTGGTGCGCCCGATCTTTCAGGCCCACGCGTTCCAACGCGTCCAACGCTTCTTTTTCATCGGTCATGCTGTGGAAGTACTGCGCGAGCATGACGTTCTCAACCGCTGTGAGGTAGGGAATCAGGTGAAATTGCTGGAAGACGAATCCGATCTTTTCGGCGCGCACCCGGTTCAACTCGACGCCGGAAATATTAGCCACGTCCTGGCCGTCGAGCCAGATCTCGCCACTCGAGGGCCGATCCAGGCAGCCAATCAGATTCACGAGCGTCGACTTTCCGGAGCCCGACGGGCCCATGATCGAGACCCACTCGCCCGGCGCAACCGACAGCGAGAAGTCATCCAGAGCGTGAATCATGCCGCCCGGTGCCTCTGCCCTCGCCGGATACAACCGGCTGACGCCCTTGAGCTTGATCACCTTACTCTCCCTTCAATATCACGGCTGGCTGGATTCGCCGCAGCAGCGACATCGGTACCATGGCCGAGACCAGCGCCACGGCCATGCTCCCCGCCATCACAAACGGTAGCACGCTCAAGCGCGGCACCACCGGAGCGTTGAAGTTGACCCGGCCAATCCACGCGGCGATGCCGATCCCAATCACAAATCCGAGCACGGCTCCCACCGCGCCCAAGGCCACTGCCTCGGCGGCAAAGAACCCGCTCACCAGTCGCTCGGACGCGCCCAACGCCTTCATGATCGCAAAATCCCGCCGCCGGTCAAAGACCCATCCGGTCAGGGTAGCCAGCACACACAACGCCGCCGTCAGGATGATCAGAACCGCCGCCGCATACAGCGTAGCGCGCGTCTTGCCAAGGACCCGGGCTTCTCCCTCGATGATCTGACGCACCGGCCGGACATCGGCCAGCGGAAGCGCCGCCGTCAATTTACCGATGATAGCGTTGACTTCTTCCTGCGAACCATTCGCCGCAATCTCAACCGTCGAAGGCCGCACGCCACTCCACATCAGGAATTCCGACATCGGTAAATAGACCCGGCTGTCTTCGGCGGCGCCGGTTTGCAGGGTCCCCGCCGGGGTGAGCCGAATGATGTGTCCCTGAAAACTGAGGTCAAACGCCTTTCCGTCAGGCGAAACAACCGGAAGGGCCCGCTTCCCAACCAAAGCGGTCTGCGGAGCCGTGGGCCACGTACTCACCGACCACCAGCGATTGAGTTTTTGGACCTGCTCTAGATCCGTGCCCGCTACCACCACCGACTGCCCATCCACCGTACGGGCTACCACGTAAGCAAAAGGCACGGCCAGGCCGCGTCCGCCCAGAATCCCTTCGATCTTGCCGAAAGCGTCCGGGGGAAGGGAAGCGCCGTCTTTCCCCACGACCACAACATTTGCGCCGTAGTTGCGGAATTCCTTGCGGAGCTTGGCTTGCACATCCACATACAGGTTCATCATCGCGGTAGCGACCGCCGCCGCCACCACCATCGCCAGCAGCGCCGAAGCCGCACGTCCACGCCGCAGGACAGCCGCTCGCCATAGCATGCGCAGAAACATGGAGCTATGGGCGGCACTAGCCCGACGCGCCACTACACTCAGCGGGCTGGCGGAGTTTCCGATCATGCATCCCCCCGCAGCGCAAACACAGGATCAAACTGCACCGCGCGCCGGATCGCCGCCGCACTACCCGCAAAAGTCACCATGACGGCAATCGCCAGGATCACCGGAAAGAGCACCGGCTGAATCGTGATCTGGGAGTCGAAAATCGAGCGTCCGATACGATGCGCCAGCATCGAGCCCGCGAAAAATCCCGCCACTCCGCCGAAGAGTGCCAGCAGTGTACTCTCCGCGAAGAACAACGCCGCCACCGCGACCTTCCCGGCGCCCAGCGCCTTCATCAGCCCGACTTCCTGCCTCCGCTCGAAGATCGCAGTCGCCATCGCTGCCGACACCGCCAGCGCCGAGGCAAACAGCGCCGCCAACGTCACCAGTAGCATGAGCCCCTTGATCCGCGACAACACCGTGCCTTCATTCTGTGCGACCTGCCGGATCTGCTCCGCGTGTGAGTGCGGAATCGCCTCTTGCAACTGGAAGGCGATCGACTGCACATAGGGCGAGCAGTACCAGCGATCGAACAACTCCGGGTTCATCGTCTTGGGATCGCGCCGCGCCAATGCATCTTCCGGCTTGGTCATCGCGCTGACGTAAATTCGCCGCACCGCACCCGGCTTGCCGAGCACCTGCTGTGCGATGGCCAGTGGAGCCACAACCTGTTCGTCTTCGGCGCCACCCGTCGAAAGAATTCCGGCAATGTGATGCGACTGCCCGCCGATTTCAACAACATCCCCAGTCTGCTTCCCAAGTCTCCCGGCCAGATGCTCGCCCACCAAGCACATCCTGGGAATCGTCCGCAGGCCACGCCCCTTGCACTTTCCACCAGGGATGGGTGGTGCGCACACCAGTCGTGGTTTCCTCTTTGCCGAACGTGATCTTCTTCGAAAAATACGTGCCGACAAGGGTTGTAGGTTTTGCATCGACCAGAAGTATTCACGGGCAGCATCGGCGAGAAGCCGACAATATTGTGCCGCCAGAATGTTCCCCGGATTTTGGGCAGGTCGGCTTCGTTGAGAAAGTTTCCGTCACTCGGCGGCTTCAGATTGACACCGCCAATCTCGACATCGATCGTGTCTTCCTGCGGGGTGACCAGCAGATTGGCGCCGTAGGTGCGCAACTCCCGGCTGATCTTGTCGCCGATGTCGGTCGCCACCGCAATCATGGCGGTAGCCACCGCTACACCCAAGCGTGATCGCGACTCCAGCCAGCAGTTTGCGCCGCTTCTGCCGCCGAAACGATTCGTAGAGGAGGCGCGCGAACATAACCTAAGGCTGGAACATGCGGCTTCCCGCCGCTACGTCCGTTTCCTTGATGATGATGGCGTCGCTGGTGGTTTCGGCCTGGAGTGGAATCGGATTGCAGCCGCCCGCCATGCCCACTGACTGGGGATTGATGGGTGCAGCGCAGTTCTTGCAGACGACTCCGGTCGTCCCCTTGTAGAAGCCCACCGATCCGCAGATTTCGCAGGCATCGAGAACGGTAGCGATCTTGCCGTCCGGCTTCTGATACAGCCAGAACCGCACCTCAACGCCATTTTCCTTCGCCTGGTAGAAATGGAGGTCTCCGTCCTGTACCTGGGTCAGCGGAATCGTGACCTGGCCGTTGACGAATGTCACCTCGGCTGCGCGCTGGGGTGCACTCAGGCTCTTGGCGTAGATGAACTCGGCCGTAACCAGCATGATGAAGATGAATGAACTAACGTACACCGATGCCATCCACAACCGCTCGCGGCGTGCACTCCAAATCGCTTTGCGGCGCTCGGCCGGAGAGGCGGCCTCAGGCACCGGCTGCCGTGACTTCACTTCAAAGAGCACCATCAGCGCCGCCAAGGCAAGGATGGTTACATAGAAGAAGACCTGGTTGCTGACGATGGGCCCAATCAAGGCCATCTCCCGCTTGGAAGAGGGAAGCACACCGTTCTCGGAAAGCTCATGCAGTCCGGAGATCACCAACTGTGCGGCGACAAACCAGAGAATCACCGTCGTCACGCGGAAGAACTTTTGCAGGTTGATGCGCACACTGCCCTTGACGAACATCACGCCAAAAACAATCGCAGCGACCACACCCAGCAACGTGCCCAGGAACATCATGAGTTCAGTCGAGTTCAGGGTCACGCCCGCGAGGGTCAACACGGTCTCAACACCCTCTCGCATGATCATCAGGAAAACGAAAAGGAAAACGCCGGCTTGGGACCCGCGGGCCGCCAGTTGGCCGAGCTTACCTTCGATCTCGCCCTTCATCTTCTTGCCGGTGCGCATCATGAAGATGATCATGGTAATGACGAAGAAAGCAGCCGCCAGCATGACCCAGCCTTCGACGATGTCCTGGTTCAGGTGAAAACGGGAGACAAGAACTGCTACGCCAATGCTGCCCACGAAGGCGGCTCCCAGCCCGGCGTACACAGATTTGCGCAGGTCGGTACGCCCGATTTTGGTCAGGTAGGCGAGCGTGATACCCACGATCAGCGCCGCCTCGACTCCCTCCCGCAGAGTGACAATAAAAGCCTGCAGCATTTAAAAAGAAGCCCTTTTGATTTTGAAAATGAATTTCAATTTCAACTTTATTAGGATAGCGTCCCGGGCTCCGTCCGTCAACGCGTGATGTCACGAAGAACTGTGATTTCGATCACACGGAAGGACGATTCCAGCCACTACAGACGACGCAGAAACCGCTGCGCTGCATCCAGTTGGGGAAAAAGCTTCTCCTCGGCGCGGAACTCGGCCGAGTGCACGCAACGCCGGCTTCCGTTCAACTTCACGGGATGCCTCAGATGCAACATCTCGTGGTAGACGATGTACTCGACAGCGTAGCGGGGAACTCGCGGGTGGTCAAAAATGGCGCTTACGATGATGGCGTTATGTGCAGGATCGTAGTGCCCAAGGAGATTCCGCGCGCGCACCTGGCTCCAGCTCATGTTCGGCCGGGCCATCATGCCGCCAAAGAAGCGAGCATTCAAATCCTCGAAGATGGCCTCCAGGTCGTAATAGCGTCCCCGGGCGGATGCCATGCGCTTGCGTCCGCGCAGTTGTCGAACGAGATGAGCCTTGCTGCGAATCTCGTGACTATGGACGTATCTGCGGTAGCGCGCCGCATGCGACTTCTCAATCGGCTTGCGGTACATCTTGGCCAGCAGAATATGGGCAATCGCCCGAAGAACGGTCGCGGGGGCTCCTTCCAGCAAGTCCGACAACCGAACCAGCAATGCTCCTTCGCGCAAACGGATCGTGTTGTTCACGTTGGCGAATGCGAAAAATTCAATCTGGATCGGCGGCATGGGCGCGCAGTCGCGCAGCTCGCGATAACTTTCCTGGAAGATTGTGAGGACTTCGTCTCGCACGCTGCAGCTAGCCTAGCACGAGGTGGTGGAGCGACAGTTGCCCTGAAAGGCTACAGCTGAACCGACGTGCCTCCCCATTCTTCGGGAGCAACATCCGCGATGGTCTGTGAAAATGTCCACGACCGGCCTGCAAAATCCTCTGCAGTATATTGGCGTTCTCCGAAGGGGTAGTCCGCCGGAGGCCGCACAATGCGCGCGCCTTGTTGTTTGGCGTGCTCGTGGTGCGCGTCGACGTTCGCCACACGGATCATGACCGAATGCAGGAGAGAAGCCCTGAGACGATCCCCCGGCGTCCGCCTTCCTTTACGACCACCGCTCCATCACCCACGTTCAGCTGTACGCGATGACTCGCAATACGCAGGCGTACTGTGAATCCGAATGCCTCGCAAAGCCACGCACTCGCCTGGTCTACATCCGGATAAGCAATTTCCGGGATGACGGTGCAGCGCGGTATGGATCGATTGGTCCGCAAGGTCATGATTTGCCTTTTTTCTTGTGCTTCCACAGTTCTTCCTGTTCCGCCAGCAGCCTGCGATGATCCTCTGTGTTGCTGTCGACCGACTCAAGGGCATTGGACAAGAATGAACCGGTACTCCTCGGATTCCTGGCGGGAACTGCGTGCGTCATCCTGCAGGGCGCGCAACTTCGCCTGAAACTCGGTGTCCCCCTCGATGACGGCCTTCAGAGCCTTGCGCAGGTCGGACTTGCGCCCTTCGAAATTGTCCAGATTGTCATTGAGTTCGTCGTACACCGCCAGAAAGTCTTCGAGCATCTGGTGGGTACGTTGGGGGCGGTCTGTGACCTTGGGATCGGCGCGCATCTGTTCCAGCGCAACCAGGCGAGCTCGCGCGAATTGCACGTAAAACTTCATGCGCAGCTCGGGCTCAACCGCCGTGTCCCGCAACTGGTCGATTTCCGCTTGGGTGAGCGGGTCACTGTGCCGCTGGGCGGGGCTGACGCCGGCCGCGAAAGCCAGCAAGAAAACACCGAAAATAAAGCGCACGGCCATTATTTTGGCTTTTTGCTGAACATGTGATTGAGCAACTCGGTGCGGATCTTTTCCAGGGTATCAATCGCGGCCTGCACTGGGGCCTGGTCCTGCGACGCCAGCGTGTGTTTGATATCGGTCAGCCGGCGCGCCATCTTGCGCAGGGCGATCTCTGTGTTCTTGACATGCTTTCCTGACTTGCCGGCAGCCTCACCGGCCTGCGACGAGTAGGAAACCACATCCTGCACCGCCGCCTGGCCCTCTTCAATTTTGCCATCGGTGAAAAGCTTGTCCGCGGCTGCGACCTGTCGCTCCGCGATTTGCAGGCACAGGTTGCCGCGGTCTTCCGGACGTGCGTTCGCAACCTTCGCCTTGAGTTCGTCCACGGACGCCTGGTCCGGAACGGCCCAGCTTGTCGCTGCCGCCAGAATTAGAACGAGAATGAGGCCCCACGTTCGCATGCGTTTATTTTTTCGGCTCAATCGCAATCAGGCGATGTCGCGCCTGCCACTCCTGATCAGGATACTTCCCATTCGCCACTTGCAGGAAGAGATGATAGTTCGCAGCGGCTTCGTGATATTCCCGCAGATGATCGTAAGCCGTCGCTCGCAGAAAGTATCCCACAGGAATCTCTGGCAAGAACTTGGCGCGCATGTCCAGGGCTTTTATCGCCAGGGGATAGTTCTGGTTCTCATTTGCCGCTACTGCCAGTTCGCCGTAAGCCATGCCCCAGTCGGGCTTGAGCTTTACGGCAGCCAGAAACTCCTGCTGAGACTCGCCGAATTTCCTTTGTTTCAGAAGACTCTGCCCCAGGCCATAGTGAAGCTCCGCGTCATTCGCGTTGTTCGCAAGCAAAGCCCGATAGAGTGGCTCCGCTTCAGAGTGTTTACCCGCTGCTACGTAAACGTCAGCCAGATCGCGCTGGGCGGTTGGATCGTTAGGTGCGAGCTTCAAGCCGGCCTGCAATTCCACGGCAGCGTCGTCGAACTTTTGATCTGCAGCTAGAACTCGTCCCAACTGGATATGCGCCACCGGATCGTTCGTGCGCTGCGCCACGACCTTCCTGAGATATTCCTCCGCTTCGGGAAAGCGTTGCCCGCGCATGTAAACGTTGGCCAGCCCCACTAACGCATCGGAAGACCCCGGCTCCAGAGCCAGGGCTTGCTTGTATTCCTGTTCTGCATCGGCAAACTTGTTCTGCTTTTCGAGCAGCAATCCCGCAGAGAGGTGGGGCTCTGGATCCTTCGGTTGCAGGGTGGCGGCCTGGCGATATGCTTCGATCGCGCGTTCGGGATCTTGCTCCTCCACAACATGTGCCAGGGCAATCCACGCGCTGGCGCGCCCCTGCTCAATGTGGCTGGTGGGCTTCAACTTGGTAGCCGCGGCCAGGAACTCCTCAGCTCCAGGCTGCTTGTTCTTCACCAGCATCAGCCCGAGATTCAGATTCGATTCGAATACGTCGGGTTTCGCGGTGACGGATTGCCGATAGGCTGCAATGGACTCGTCTGCTTTGCCAAGCGCGTTATAGAGGAAGCCCAGGTCGAACCACGCCTGATAGTTGGCCGGCTGCGCCGCGACCACTTTCTTCAGCAGGGGCTCTGCAGTTGCATAGTCCTTCTTCTCGATCGCCGCCTCTGCCTTGGTCAATTCCGCAGATTGAGAGGAATCCTCAACTGCGACCTTGTGGTGGCGCACTGTTTTGCTGCTGGAAGTCTGAGCCCACAGCGCTCCAGAGACCGCCAGCAATCCGCACAGCACCCACACCCGCAGTCGATTACTTGTGGCCATTGGAACCCGACGCTCCATTGCCGTTCAACACTGCCGCCAGATACTTTCCCGTGTACGAGTTGGGGAGCTGCGCAATCGTCTCCGGAGTCCCGGCGCCCACAACGTAGCCGCCGCGGTCGCCGCCCTCCGGTCCCAGATCGATCACCCAATCCGCCGTCTTGATGACCTCGAGATTGTGCTCGATCACCACAATCGAGCCCCCCGCATCAATTAGACGGCGAAACGCCGAGAGTAGTTTGCTGACGTCGTCGAAATGCAGGCCGGTCGTCGGCTCATCGAAGATGTACAGCATCTGACGTTTCCGCCGGGGTCCGTCGGCCAAGTTAGAGGGACGGCCGATTTCCCGAGCCGCAGGCTGCAAGTGCGCTGCTAGCTTCATGCGCTGCGCTTCACCGCCCGAGAGCGTGGTAGCGGACTGCCCCAGCCGCAGGTAGCCCAGCCCAACTTCTTCGAGGACGCGCAGCTTTTCGGTGATCTTTGGGATCTCCGCGAAGAACTTCAGCGCCTCTTTCACCGTGAGATTGAGCGCCTCGTGAATGTTTTTGCCGCGATAGCGGACGTCCAGCACCTGTGGTTTGTAACGCGTCCCTTTGCACTCTTCGCAAATCAGCTCCACATCCGCCAGAAACTGCATTTCAACCGTGACCGTGCCGTCTCCCTGACATGTTTCGCAGCGCCCGCCGGGAATGTTGAACGAAAAATGCCCCGCCGCGAACCCGCGTTTTTGCGCCTCGGGCAGGGAAGCGAACAGGTCGCGAATCCCGTCAAACGCCTTGATGTAGGTCACTGGATTCGAACGGGGCGTGCGGCCGATCGGCGACTGATCGACCAACACTACCTCGTCAAGATACTCAGACCCCTCCACGCTATCCCAGTAGGGAGTCACGGGCTGGGTACCGTTCGGCAGTTTCTTCGCGGCTGACACTGCCTGATAGAGCACATCGTGTAGCAACGTGGACTTCCCCGATCCGGACACTCCCGTAATCGCCACGATCATACCCAAGGGAATATTCAGGTCGATGCGCTTGAGATTGTGTGCGCGTGCGCCCTTGATCTCGATCTGTCGCGAACCGGGCTTTCGTCGCGTGGTAGGTAACTGGATACGTAGTTCCTCGGCCAAATAACGACCAGTGAGGGACCCGGGCGTCTTCTTGATCTCCGCATACGTGCCCGCTGCGATCACTTTCCCGCCGTTCTCACCCGCGCCGGGGCCCAGGTCGAGAATCCGGTCCGACGCTTTCATGATGTCGGGATCGTGTTCCACCACCAGAATGGTGTTTCCCAGATCACGTAGATCATGCAGGATCTTGATCAGCCGATGAGTATCGCGGGTATGCAGTCCGATGGAAGGCTCATCCAGAACGTATAACGTTCCAACCAGTCGCGAGCCCAGCGACGTGGCCAACTGGATCCGCTGCGCCTCGCCACCGGACAATGTCGATGCCAATCGATCGAGCGTGAGATATTCCAGCCCCACATCGTTCAGAAAGCGCAGCCGCTCGCGGATCTCTACCAGCAGCTTGTCTGCAATCCCCGCCTCCTGCGCAGTCAATTCGAGCGTGTGGAAAAATTCCGCGGCCTGTTCCACTGTCATGCTACAGACCTGGCAGATATTCTTCCCGGCGATCTTCACCTGCTGTGCTTCAATGCGAAGCCGCGCCCCGCTGCAGGTCGTGCAGACGGAGTACCCGCGATACCGGCTCAGGAACACGCGCACATGCAGCTTGTACTTCTTGCGTTCCAGATGATTGAAGAACCCGCGAACGCCGGGAAACTTGCCCTCTCCATCGATGATCACTTTCTGTTGTTCCGGATCCAGATCGCACCAAGGCACATCGAGCGGAATTTTGGCCTGCTTGGCGAAACGCTTCAGCTCGGTGAACAGGGGACGATACTTGGGCTTCGTCCATGGCTCGATCGCGCCTTCGTTCAGGGTCTTAGACTTGTCAGGGATCACCAGGTCCAGATCGAAATCGATGGTGTTACCAAACCCCTGGCATCGCGGACAAGCGCCATAAGGGTTGTTAAACGAGAACAGACTGGGCTCTGGCTCTTCATAACGAATGCCGTCGCGCTTGCACTCGAAGCGCTGGCTGTAGCGGAACCGCTGTTGCGCTTCTCCCTCCTGCGGCGCGGTCTCAAAGATGACTTCGCTCGATTCGCGATACGCGATCTCAATCGCATCCACAATCCGAGGCCGTCCGTCGGCCGTCACCACTAGCCGATCTACCAGCACAAACACTGGCATGCTGAAATCAATATCCAGCAGCGACTCGGGAGTCGAGAACTCGAAAATCTGTCCGTTCTGATACAACCGGTTAAATCCGCGTGTGCGCAGGTCGAGCAGCCTTGACTTCAGCAGGTCGGAAGGTAAGCGGGTCTCTTCGGATTCGGCCTTCTTACGTCGCCGTCCCTTTTTCTTATCGGCATCCGCCGGTCGGACTGCGCTGGACTGCAGCGGAAAAAGTACTTGTAAACGAGTCTCCTCCGGCATGGCGAGGATCTTGTCCGCGACCTCGTCTACCGAGTCCTTTCGGACTTCCTGGCCACATTTCAGGCAAAACGTCCGGCCCACGCGCGCAAACAGCAGACGCAGGTAGTCGTAAATCTCGGTTGCGGTAGCAACCGTCGAGCGGGGATTGCGAGTCGTGTTTTTCTGGCGAATCGCGACCGCAGGAGCAATGCCGTCGATTACGTCGGCATCTGGCTTCTCGATCCGCTCCAGAAACTGCCGTGCATAGGCCGATAGCGACTCCACATATCGCCGCTGCCCTTCGGCGTAGACGGTATCGAAGGCCAACGAAGACTTGCCAGAGCCCGAGACACCCGTGACCACAGTCAGGGAGTTGTGGTCGATCGAAACATCAATGTTCTTCAGGTTATGGACGCGAGCGCCGCGGACAACAATGCTCTCTGTGGACATCTGTAAAGGGACCGCCGTATCCCCGCTTTCTGCCTTGAAAACGTTCAGTAGGCCGCCAGAAGGCGTCGGAGGGCTTACGGAATCTCTCTATTATACGGCACTCAAGAACTGTGTTTGAGGGGAGGCGACCATAGGTGAGTTCAGCACGCAAGGAGGAGTTGCGTGGCCATCACCCTTCTGTCCCGAGCATCCGGGCAATGTCGAACGCTAGGAACACAATCGCAAGCAAGGCGCCTACGCCGAAGCCGGCCAGAAACGTGAGGGCAATCCGAGCATCGTACAGTTGCCGCATCCAACTTCCTCCGTATCCTCCCACAAACGACGAAGCGGCGTATCCGCAAAGCTGAATTGGACACGCCGCATTTGCAATCCCGCTAATCAAAGACTCGGACGAAACTACGAAACGATCTCGATACTCTCAATCTGAATGACGTTGCGGGACTGGTCCAGCGTGCCGGTAATCTTCACCATCTTGCCGACATAGTCCTTCACCTTCTTCTCGTCATCCACCTTGTACGCCATGTTCGACGACATGTCCTTGAGTACCAGGTTGCTGCCATCCTTCACGATCATTCCGGTGAAGGCCTTAGTGTCCTGTTGCTTACTGCTCTCTTGTGACGAATCCTGTTGTAATGGCTGATCAGTTTGCGGAGCAGCCTTCTGCGACGCTGTGCTCTGTGCGAACATTGAACCTGCGCTACCTACACTAAGAACCAACCCCAGTATCGAAGTAGAAATCAGGTATTTTTTCATCATGAGGCTCCTTGAAAAAAGTTGGTTTTACTTCCCACGCCGAGATTCGTGCAAAACCCGTGCCAAAGCAACCGCGGGGACACGGAGTTCTAAGTGTTTGCGTTCGCAATCGGCGCGGTGCTCAAAAGCGTGCAGTTTTCGCCATCACCGGGGAATTTCTTCCCCGCGTCATATGACACAGGGAACATCCCACCGCCAGCCGAGCAACATCTACCGCACTTACCTACCTACAGGACTAGACCGAGAGGGAAGAAGCAGAGACGCGACTATCGAGGGAAAGGCAATCAAGCAATTTTGCGTGGGGAATCCAACCGACAAGGCGCAGAGCCTTTGTTTACCAACTGCTACAACCTGAAGCTATCCGCTCTCTTCATCGCGCTTGCGTCCGTAGCGAAAGGCGAGACCGACACCGACCGTCATGAAACCAAGTGGCGGAATCAGAAGCACGAGCACTCCTCGGCTGATCGCACGCTGACCATCCTTGCTGGCGCCTGCCGCATTCGAGTAGCACATGGCACAGCCCTGGGCCAGCGCCGGCGCACTCCACAGGCCGATGGCAGCCACCAGCATCAGAATTCGCTTCGTCATTTCACTCCCAAATGGATAATCCGGTTTGCGTCCGGAAAGAAGAAGATCCACATCAGCGCAAAACATCCCATCACCGAAATCGTCAACAACCAGCGCATGGCGCGAATCTCAGATTTCAGGTGCATGAAGTACAACGTAATCAAAGCCGCTTTGATCACTGAAAGCACCAGAAGAACTTCCAGCATCTGCACCGGCTGCAGAACCTGCTTGTAAGCCAGAACCACTTCTACTGCCGTGAGAAACAGCAAACCACCCCACACCCAGAAATATACGCCCTTGCCTTCGTCGTGAGCTGCGCTGACGTCGTGCATCGTGGAATCTCTCCTGTCTTACACCTTGGTAGACATCAGATACACCAGCGGGAAGATAAACATCCACACCAGGTCGACGAAGTGCCAGTACAAGCCCGCCACCTCGACGTCGTGCGAATCGTAGTCCTTCGGTTTCAGGAACAATATGATCGCCGAAACAATCGCCCCGATCAGCAGCGCATGGATCCCGTAGTGAAACACGCTGTTCGCCGGCGTAATCAACCAACCAACCAGCCATAGGCCCAACAGAATCGGCAGAAATTTCTTCCGCAGCGCGATTACGCCCAGGTAAATCACACCAATGGTCACGTGCAGCATGTGCATGCCAGTGAGCGTAAAGAACGTTCCCCCAAACTGCGGAACCGTGGCTGCCCATGGATTGCTCGACGGCATCATGCCTTCGCCCATCAGCTTGGTCCACTCCATGGCGTGCAGAACGGTGAATGCGGCGCCGAAGAACATGGTGGCCAGTAGCCAGTTGCGTGTCCAGGACTTATCGTGCCGGTTCGCCGCCAGCACCCCCAGCACCATCGTCAGCGAACTGGACAACAGGCAAGCCGTCATCACGGTCGCATTGGCGATGCTCTCCTTGTGGAAAGGTGTCGGCCACGCGGGATTCGCAATGCGGTTGTAGCTGTAGGCAAACAGCAGCGCGCCAAAGGTGAGGGAATCGGAGGCCAGGAACAGCCACATCCCGATCTTCTTCGAATAGGTGCCAAACAGGGACGGCTCGTAAACATCCTGCACCGCGTGCTGCACCGTAGCCATCGTGAGGCGTCTCCTAGGTGGTTTATGGTGATCTATCGAGCGACTAGCAAAAGTACGAAAATATAAACCCACAAAACGGCCATGAAGTGCCAGTACCAGGCCGTCACATCAATCACGATTCTGCGTGCTTCCACCGGACGATGCAGCAGGGAAGTAATCGCCGCATAAATCAGCGCAATCACTCCGCCCGCAAGGTGCAGCGCGTGGGTTCCAAACAATACGTATGCGATCGAACTGCTCGGACCGCTATAAACAAAGAAGTGATGCTCGCGCAGAACGCGCCACACCAGAAATTGCCCAAGCAGAAACCCGAATCCGAGAACAACCGTGCTCCCCAACCATGGAAACCCCTTTTCGTCCCCAAGAGAAACTCCCGGAATCGACTTTACCGGGGCTAGCGCGACTTGCCGCGCAATGTCGCGACGAGCAAATTCCATCGTGATACTGCTGACCAGTAGCACCACGGTGTTCACAACCAGCAAAGACCAGGGCAGATCGACCGGCACCCAATCGCGTGCGTAGGTATTGGTCTGCGGATCAAACGAGGGAGAACCTTTTCGCACCAGCAGCACGCTGGTGAATCCCACAAAAACCATGACGACCGCAACCAGTCCAACCACCAGGCCAAGGCGGGCCCGGCGCAAACGGTCGCCATAGCTGAAAGCCCCGTTCGTTCCCCCCGAATCTCCATTGCCCCCGCCACCGTAGGACGGCGGGCTCCCTCCGCCGCTGTCGCGGCTTCTGGGGTCCTTGACTGCAAGATTCGGGGTCACCGTTGCCATACCTGGTAAGGCCTAGTGTGCCGAGCCCGGAGCAATGGCCGGATCGGTCTGCAAGACGAAGTCACGCGCCGCCCCCGGAACTCCGTACTCATACGGACCGTTGTGCACGACTGGGGTGTGTCCCCCAAAATTGTCGTGTGGCGGGGGAGTCGCCGTAGTCCACTCCAGCGTTGTCGCCTCCCAAGGATTGTCAGAAGCCTTCGGCCCTTTGAGCAGGCTCCAGAACAGATTAACCACAAAGACCAATTGCGCACTGATCGTAATGATCGCAGCGTACGTGATGAACCGGTTCAACGGAATCAGGTGTTGCAGGTACGCCAACTCGGTGAACTGCGAATAGCGCCGCGGCTGTCCGGCCATCCCCAGGTAGTGCATCGGCATGAAGATGCAATACGTACCAATGAATGTGAACCAGAAGTGGATCTTTCCCAGCGTCTCATTCATCATCCGGCCAAACATCTTCGGGACCCAATAGTAAGTCGCCGCAAAAATCCCGAAGATCGCCGCCACTCCCATGATCAGGTGGAAGTGTCCGACTACGAAGGCAGTGTCATGCAGCGGAATGTCAAGCGTCGGTTGCGCCAGGAACGGACCACTCAGCCCGCCCGAAACGAACAAAGAAACAAAGCCGACCGCAAACAACATTGGCGTATAGAACCGAACTCGCCCGCGCCAGATCGTTCCCAGCCAGTTGAAGGTCTTGATCGCTGAAGGCACGCCAATCGACATGGTGAGAATCGAGAACGCAAAGGCGGAGTAAGGACTCATTCCGCTCATGAACATGTGGTGTCCCCAAACCATGAAGCCCAGGAACCCGATGCCCAGCATCGCGTACACCATCGCCTTATAGCCGAAGATCGGCTTGCGCGAGAAGGTCGACAGCAACTGCGAAGCGACGCCCATGCCCGGCAGAATCGCGATGTAGACCTCCGGGTGCCCGAAAAACCAGAACAGGTGCTGCCAGAGGAGGGGCGAGCCTCCCCGGTGGGCCATCACTTGTCCGTTCACAACCACTAGCGGGACATAAAAGCTCGTGCCCAGATTGCGGTCCATCAGCAACAGAATGCCCGCAGAGAGCAGCACACCGAAGGCCAACAGTCCCAGGATCGCCGTGATGAACCAGGACCACACCGTAAGCGGCATGCGCATCATGGACATGCCTTTGGCGCGGAGATCGAGGGTGGTGGTAATGAAGTTCAGCGCGCCCATGAGTGAAGCAGCGCAGAAAATCGCGATACTGGTAATCCACAGGTCAGCGCCCAGCCCTTCGCCCGGTCCCGCCGACTGAATCGCGCTCAGCGGAGGATAGCCCGTCCAACCGTGTAGAGGTGCGCCGCCCGTAACGAAGAAGGCCGCGAGCATCACGATGAAGGCGACAAATGTCGTCCAGAACGAAAGCATGTTCAGGACGGGAAACGCCATGTCGGGCGCGCCGATCTGAATCGGCAGGAAGTAGTTGCCAAAGCCGCCCTGAGGCGCCGTGGTCAACACGAAGAACACCATGATGGTGCCGTGCATCGTAACCAGGCTGAGATACGCTTCCGGCTGAATGTGTCCGATCAGGGGTAAGTCCGCGTTCGGCCACACCATGTGAATGCGCATGAATAGCGACAGAATCATGCCCACCCAGACCGCCGTCAACGCGAGAAAGAAATACTGCAGGCCGATAACCTTATGATCGAGGCTGAAGATGTATTTCCGAATAAATCCCTGAGGGGCCGCGTGCGCATGCACGACTTCCGATGTTGCCATTATTGTTTCTCCGCCTCCCGCGCGGCCAGCCACTTGTCGAAATCCTCCGCGCTGACCACTTTCAACATGCCGTGCATCTTGTAATGTCCCAGCCCACACAGTTCCGCACAGGCAATTTCGTAATCACCAACTTGCGTAGGCGTGAAATGCATGTGGATGGCAAGGCCGGGCACTGCATCCTGCTTGAAGCGCATGTTGGGAACGAAAAAGCTGTGGATCACGTCCACCGCACGCAATGTGAGGTCGACTTGCCGGTTCACCGGCAGCACCATGGTCCCCGTGACAACATCATCCTTGGCCATCGGATCAGATGTATCGAGTCCGATCGCGGCTTCACTGCCCGCCGATGGGTCCATCAATTTGGGACTGGTGAGGCCGAATTTTCCGTCGGGTCCGGCATAACGGAAGTACCAGGCAAACTGCATGCCCGTAACCTCGACTGGAAGCGCGCTCGCTTCGGCAGGCTGGAACCGTTCGGAAGCCCAGATCGGACTGCCCATCAGGTTCAGGCCAACAAACAGAACGGCAGTTAACACCGTCCAAGCTACCTCCATCTTGGTATTGCCGTGCGAGTATTCCGCCTTGGTTGCGGACCCGCGGTCGCGATACTGCCAGACAAACAGTCCCAGAGCACACTGGGCCAGCACGAATACGATTCCCATCAAGATGTAAGTAACGTTGAACTGCCGGTCGATACCGGCCGCCGCGGCTGAAGCGCCAACTGGCAACCACCAGGTTTTTGCGATGAAGAAGTAGGTGCTAACGAAAGTGATCAGCCAGATAATCGCAAGCAGAGCGAGGCCCATCTACTACGCCTCCTGGGGGGTCCGATTTCTCTCACACCGCAGCCTGCGTTCGAACGAGAAAACTGCGGATGGCCGGGAAGTCTATCACAGCCGACTGTGACAAACGCAAGTGGTCCGGCCACGCCAGCGACATGTCGGGTCCTCGCTGTAACGGACTGCAAGTTATCATCTCTGCATGCCGAGAAAATCTCGCGGACACGGCCACGATACGCGCTACGTCCGTATGCAGAAAAATTATTGCTTCGCGTGCGGCAGGAATAACCCTGAAGGCATGCGCCTAAAGTTTTCCTATGACGAAGAGCGTGATTGCTTCATCTGCCGTTTTCGCTTAGGCAAACGCTTCACTGGCCCGCCCGGCCACTGCCACGGTGGAATCATCGCGACCCTCCTCGATGAAGCCATGGGCAAGGTGAACAAGCTCCGCCATGTCGTCGCGCTCACTTCGCAGATCACGGTGGACTATCTGAAGCCAGTGCCGTTGAACAAACCGCTGCGAGTGGAGTCCCGCGAGCTGCGCGTGCGGGGGCGCAGGCACATCAACACGGCGGAGATTCTGAATCAGAAGGGCGAAGTGCTAGCGCGGGGGAAGGGCCTGTTCATTGCGATTGATCCGCATCGGATGTTCGCGAAGTATGTGGATAAATAAAGAACGTGAAAGACAAGTGAAACGGGGATGAGGGAGGGGCTTCAATCCTGCGCCGCTTGTTGAGCTGGGTATCTTCGTCTCAGTTGTGGACAGATCCAACGTCGTCTTTCCCCTCAGGGCTGGAAGCCCGAGGGCTGCTCGGTCCCGCCGGATTGACACTAGGGATGAGGACATGGTCTCGTGCTAGGCCAGTCACGGAGGTAGTGCGGATGCGTTCATGTACCCATTGGATTTGTTACGTTCTGTCGTTTGCGTTACTGCCGTTCTCCTTGGCTGCTGCGCAGCTGGCGCAACCCAAGACTCATCTAATCAAGACCGGCCCTGATACGGTCCAATGGGGTTATTTCGATGGCTCCCGGCCTCCGATCATCCATATCAACTCGGGCGACATGGTCGAAGTTGAAACTCCGCTTGATGGCGCGAAAGCTTTGCAATCGTTCGGGGCGCCAGCAGAGGTGATTACAGCAGTGTCGCTGGAACTGGAGGATGTCCCGCAGAAGGACCGTGGACTAGGTCCCAACATCCTGGTCGGCCCCATCGCCGTCAACGGCGCTGAACCGGGCGACGTGCTCGAGGTGAAGATCATCGAGTTGCACCCGGCGGACAACTACGCGGAAAACCTGTTTGTACCGGACGGGACGCTCTCCGAGGACCTGCCACAGGCGAGGGCTCGGTTTATTCCGCTGGACAAGGTCCGCAACGTCGCGGTATTCGCCCCGGGTATCGAAATTCCCATGCGCCCCTTCTTCGGAACGATGGGAGTGGCACCCGCGACGTGGCTAGGGCGAATCAACGATGGTCCGCCCGACTATATCGGCGGCAACCTGGATAACAAAGAACTGGTCGCAGGTTCTGTGCTTTACATCCCCATCCAGGTGAAAGGGGGGATGTTCAGCGTAGGAGACGGTCATGCTGGGCAGGGTGACGGGGAGGTTGATGGCACGGCTCTCGAGGTGGCTCTTCATGGCAAACTTCAACTGACGGTGCGAAAGGACATGCACCTGCTATGGCCGCGAGCAGAGACACCGGAGTCCTACATCACCATGGGCTTCAGCCCTGATCTCAACCGTGCTGCCGTACAAGCGGTCCGAGAGATGGTCCGCTTCCTGGTGGAAGAACGACATCTCAGCACCGAAGACGCATATATGCTGACCAGCATCGCCGTGGACCTCCGGGTGACGCAGATCGTTGACGGGACAAAGGGTATTCATGCGGTACTCCCGAAGCGGATCTTTGTTCAGAAATAAGGCGAAGGCGTGTGGGGACTCTCTGAGTCTATGGTGGAGGTGTTGGCACCTTTGCCATGATCTGTAACTGTCGCAATCAGGCGTAACACTCAAAACCCCCTTCAGCCGCCAGGTCCTAATAACACTACTTTCGGGATTTAGTCGCTGAGGGTCTGGTGGGGCTCGAATCGAAAACTATTTCCGCAAACTATCCAGCACCCACGCCAACTCCTCCACGCCACGCCGCAACTCCCGCGGATCCACCGCGGCAAATCCTAAAATCACCCCCTCGCGCCGCGATCTTCCAGATGCGTATCGACTCAACGGAACGACCTCGACATCCCGCTGTGTCGCCAATTCGGCAACCCGCTCGGCGCGTATTCCGCGCTTCAGCCATCCCACCGTCTGCAGTCCCGCCTCTACAGTAGAAATTTCCAGCACTCCCGCAAGCTTCTCGCGCGCGCACTCGAGCAGCACTCCTAACCGCTCCGCGTATAACTCGCGCATTCGCCGGATATGCCGCGCAAAATGTCCCTCGGTGATGAAGTCACACAGAATTGCCTGCTCGAGCAGCGGCGGATGATGCGTACTCACCGACTCGGCCGCCGCAAACACATCCACCATCTCCGCCGGCACGACGAGATATCCAAGCCGCAGGGCAGGAAAGAGCACGGCACTGAAACTTCCAGCAAATATCACCACACCCGACCGATCAAGTCCCTGCATCGCAGGAATCGGACGCCCCGAGTAGCGATACTCGCTGTCGTAGTCGTCTTCGAAAATGAGGGTACCCGAGCGCCGCGCCCACTCCAGCAACGCCAGCCGGCGCCGCAAGCTCATCGTCACGCCCAGCGGAAACTGGTGCGCGGGAGTTACGTAAGCCAGCCGCGCTGACTTCCATTTCTTGCGACCCCGGTCCAGGTCGAGTCCTTCCGCATCCACTGGCACCGAACAGATGCGAGCCCCGAGCGCGCGAAATACCACCGCCGCTCCCGGATAGCCCGGTTCCTCCATCCACACCGGCTCGCCCGGATTCAGCAGGATGCGGGCCGTGCGGTCGAGGGCTTCCTGCGCCCCCGACAGAATCAGCACCTGCTCGGCCGTGCACATCACGCCGCGCGAGCTATTCAGATAATCGGCTACCGCCTCGCGCAGCGGGCGATATCCCAGGGCCTCACCACCCGCCAACAGGTTTGTCGACACCCGGCGTAAGCGCCGCGCCGCCACCTGCGCCCAGAGAGTAGTCGGGAATAAATCCAAAGCCGGCTGGTTCGCGCGAAACGCCCGCATGGGACGCGGGGAAGTTCCGCGAAACGGTTGCAACCGCCGCGCATACGAGGATAGAGACACGCGTCGGTGCGGAAGGCGCTTCTCCGTCCGCGGGCCGCGTACATCGAGCAGTTGCTCGGGAAGCACCTGACTGACGTATGTTCCCGAACCCGTCCGTCCCTCGACGTAGCCTTCGGACTTAAGTTGGTCGAAGGCTGTGACGATGGTTGCCCGCGAGAGTCGATAAGCGGAAGCCAGATCCCGGGTGGCAGGCAGGCGCGCGCCCGGGCGCAGGCGGCCGTCGAGGATTGCCGTCCGCAACTCGCTGTATAACCAACGAAACAAACTGTGATCCGCGGGGCGCGCGGGCAGACTGAGAGGAAATGCAGTGATCTCTCGAGGCATAAAAGCGGTATGGCAAGAATACAGTAAATGGACCGTGTAACAATACCAATTTGCGATTATGCTTTTATTTCAGAAAGGGAGCCACCATGTCTGAGAACAACGGATCGAAAAACGGAAACTCCACCAGCCTTCGCCTGAAAACCGGCCTCGCCGAAATGCTCAAGGGCGGCGTCATCATGGACGTCACCGACGCCGAAACAAGCCGAGATCGCCGAGAAGGCCGGCGCCGTCGCCGTCATGGCGCTCGAGCGCGTCCCGGCGCAGATCCGCGCCGAGGGCGGCGTGGCCCGCATGGCTTCGCCCAAGAAGATCCGCGAGATCATGGCCACCGTCTCCATCCCGGTGATGGCCAAGTGCCGCATCGGCCACTTCGCCGAGGCGCAGATTCTCGAAGAACTGGGTGTGGATTACATCGACGAATCCGAAGTGCTGACTCCCGCCGACGAAGCCCATCACGTCGACAAGCACGCCTTCAAAGTCCCATTCGTCTGCGGCGCGCGCAATCTCGGAGAAGCGCTGCGCCGCATTGCCGAAGGCGCGGCCATGATTCGCACCAAGGGCGAAGCCGGCACCGGAGACGTTGTCCACGCCGTCAAGCACATCCGCCAGATCGTGCAGGAGATGAAGATTCTCACCGTGCTCAGCGAAGAAGAACTGTACGCCAAAGCGAAAGAGCATGCAGGCGCCGTACGAGTTGGTCCGCATGGTCGCGAAAGAAGGGAAGCTCCCGGTGCCGAACTTCTCCGCCGGAGGCATCGCGACCCCTGCCGACGCGTCGCTCGTCATGCAACTCGGAGCAGAAGCCGTCTTCGTGGGCTCCGGCATCTTCATGAAGAACTCGACGAAATTTGCCGCTCCAGCGGAAGCCGAGAAGCGTGCCCGCGCCATCGTTCGCGCCACCACCCACTACCAGGACCCTAAAGTATTACTTGAAGTCAGTGAGGATCTGGTCGGTGCGATGAAAGGACTGGCAGTGTCGGCGCTCGACGAGGCCCACATGCTGCAGACGAGAGGCTGGTAAGTCAGCCCCTCGACAGATAGCCCTTGGCATTTAAGTGAAACCCATGGGTGTCTCGACTCGGCATTCTCGACCGCCGCTGTCGTCTCGGATTTACCTTGGTGTTCCTTCGTGTTCTTGGCGGTTAAGAGTTTTCCATGAAAGTAGGAGTGCTCGCTATCCAGGGCGACTTTGACGCCCACAAGAAGCGCCTCGAAGAACTCGGCGCGGAAGTGGTGCTCGTCCGCAAGCCCGAACAACTCGACGAAATCGACGGTCTCGTAATCCCCGGGGGCGAATCCGGAGCCTTCCTGAAGATCTTGGGCGAGCGGGGCTTCGCCAAACTCAAAGAGTTTGTACGCCTCAAGCCCACCTTCGGCACCTGCGCCGGGGCCATTATGCTCGCGAAAGAAGTTACGAATCCTGACCAGCCCGGGTTGGGCGCGCTGGATATTCGCATCCGCCGTAACGCGTACGGCCGGCAGATCGATAGCTCCATCCGTACGGGCAGGTTCGGCGAATCGCCTATCGAGATGGTTTTCATTCGCGCCCCCAAGATCGAACAACTCGGCCCCCATGTAGAAGTCCTCGCGACAGAAGGGAACGATCCGGTAGTCGTGCGCCAAGGCAAGGCAATGGCCGCAACCTTCCATCCCGAACTAAGCGAAGACCCACGCGTTCACCAAGCTTTCCTGGCGCTTGTAAATAACGGTCACTCCCGACCGTAGCGCCGGCATCTTGCCGGCTGTCCTGAGGGCATCCTGCCCTCAGCCGCGAGGCGCGCAAGGAAGTAAGCAATCTCGGTCGCCTTCCAGCCAAGCGAGTGGGCACAGAATAATTTTTTGAAAATTCCCCTTGACATCGACAATCATGTAACCGTACAGTTACGCATTATGCGGAACCAATCGGTTACATATTCCGCCGAGGCCACTTTTAGCGCGCTGGCCGATCCCACCCGCCGGGCGGTGCTCGACTTGCTGCGTCGCGGACGCCAGCCCGCCGGACAGATCGCGCAAGCCTTTCCAGTTTCGCGACCAGCCATCTCAAAGCACCTGCGGCTGCTGCGCCGGGCACACCTGGTAAATGAGCATCGGGAAGGCCGCCACCGTTTCTACCATCTCAATCCCGAACCGCTGCGGGCCGTGGATAACTGGCTCGACCAATACCGCACCTTCTGGAACACGAGCCTGACCAACTTGAAAGCTTTCGTGGAGGCCGAGTACGCCCGCGAACTGGAAGCAGAGAATCCACCATCCTCCGCCGAGCCGCCGAACGGACGCCGGAAAAAGAAAAAAAGGAAAGACGAAATCCGTTGAACAGAACCTTGGAGCAGTCCGTTCCTGCATATGCATGGGACGAAAACTACGACTTACGATACAAGGAGAAGCTGAAAATGAAATCCGTCCGCATCACACTCTCTCTCGTTCTTTTGTTAGCCGCCACCGCCTTCGCGCAGGATGCGCAGAAAGCCTTCGACCAACTGAAGACGCTCAACGGCACCTGGGAAGGGAAGGCCAGCAACGGACACGACCTGAAGGTTTCGTTCCGACCGACTGCCGGAGGCTCCGCCGCTCATGAGCGAAATAATGGGCGAGGAAGATATGATCACCATGTTTCACATGGATAACAATCGCCTGCTCATGACGCACTACTGCGGAGCCGGCAACCAGCCGCGCATGCAGGCCAGCCTGTCGCCGGATGGCAAGACCATCTCGTTTACGTTCGTGGACGCCACCAATCTCTCCAGCGCCAAAGCGGGCCACATGGATCACGTCGTCATTACCATTCCTGACGCCGACCACCACACCGAGGACTGGACCTTCAAACAGGATGGCAAAGAGATGAAAGAGCATTTCGAACTAGCCCGCGTTAAAGCCGGCATGTAGAGAGCGTAAAAGGCCGGGCGCAATGCCTGTTCGAATCTTAACGACGGAGTTTGTCATGGCGAAGACTCAAATCACTCCCAATCAGGATGCGGTGATCTCGGAAATCGAGATCACCGCACCACCGGAGCGGGTGTTCCAGGCATTGGTCAACCGGGAGCAGGCCTTGCAGTGGGGCACAACCGATGCGTTCAAGGTCGTCGCATGGGAGATGGACGCGCGCCCCGGCGGACAATGGCATTTCACATCGATCGAGAAGAACAGCGCGAAGGAGTTCGAGCACCACGGAGAAGTGCTCGAGGTCGATGCTCCGCGAGTGCTGGCCTACACGTGGTTTGCGAACTGGCACGAGGACCCGTTACACCCGACGGTTGTGCGCTGGGACCTCACGCCGACGCCGAACGGCACACATGTCAAGGTGACCCATAGTGGATTGGCAAAGCTTCCCTCGGCGGCTACCGGTTACAGCCAGGGCTGGCCGGGATTGCTGCAGGACCTCAAGAAATTTCTCGAGAAATAGTCTAGGAGCGACAGCATGGCTTCGATTACCGTCACGCCCGATCAGGATGCATTGGTCAGCGAGATACACATCGCCGCACCACCCGAGCGTGTTTTCAAGGCGCTGATCGACCCCAAGCAGGTCCTGAAGTGGTGGACCAGCGACGACTGCCAGATCGAAGACTTCGCGATCGACCCGCGTGCCGGCGGACGCTGGCGGTATGACACTAAGCAGACGAAGATGAGCGTTAACGGCATCTCCAAGTTCCATTGCGATGGCGAGGTGCTGGAGTACGATCCTCCGCGCGTCTTGGCCTACACCTGGATCGCCAACTGGCACGAGCAGCCTGCGCAGCGCACGGTGGTGCGTTGGGAACTCGCCGCGAGTAAGGGCGGAACCTTGCTGCGCGTCACGCATAGCGGACTCGCCGATCTGCCGGTCTCCCGCAAGGACTACAGCGGTGGCTGGCCCGGCGTGGTGGAGCAAATTAAGAAATTCGTCGAAGGCTGAGAAAGGAAGAACTCATGGCAACCGTGGCAATCACTCCCGATCAAGACACCGTCGAGGCCGAAATTTTCATCGCCGCTCCGCCCGAGCGCGTGTTCCAGGCCATCACCGATCCCTCCCAGACCGCACAGTGGTGGGGACAGCAAGGCATGTATCGCATCACGGAGAAGCACTCAGACCTACGCCCTGGCGGCAAGTGGTCCAGCGTGGGAGTTGGTACCGACGGAACTTCGTTCCGGGTCGAAGGTGAATATCTGGAAGTCGATCCGCCCCGCCTGCTTGTGCATACCTGGGTGAAAAGCTGGGATGGGCCGAGCCAAACGATCGTGCGTTGGGAATTGGAGCCGCGCGATCTCCACGGCCTGCAGGCGCATGGACCCAGGCGGACCGGCACCGGCACGGTCGTCAAGATTAGACATTCGGGCTTCGTTGGGAACTCCAAATCCGCAGCCGATCACGGCCGGGGATGGCAGCGCGTGCTGGACTGGGTGCAAGCTTACGTGGAACTAGGAGAGACCATCGATTCGCGTCCGGCGATGGTTCCGCCGCACCTCCAAAAAGAGGCCTGAAGGCGAAGTACCGCCAACTCGTCTGCGCGGAAAGGCTTACTCGCTACGGTATACTGGGCGTGGCGATGCCCGACCGCGCAGACAAGAAGTTCTACCTCGAAACCTTCGGCTGCCAAATGAATGTGCATGACTCGGAGAAAGTCATTGGCACGCTCATTTCCGAAGGTTATCGTCAGGTCCCAACCGTCGAGGAAGCCGACCTGGTCCTCTACAACACCTGCTCCATCCGCGATAAAGCCGAGCAGAAGGTCTTCCACCGGCTTGCGGACTACAAGAAGTTCCAGAAGCAGGGCAAGATCTTCGGAGTGCTTGGCTGTGTGGCTCAGCAAGAGGGCGAGAAGATTTTCGAGCGCGCACCCCACGTCTCCATGGTGTGCGGGTCCGCCTCGTACCGGAATTTGCCGCAAATGTTGGTGCAGATCGAAGCAGGGAATCGCCACGTCACGGGTCTTGACGACCGCCAAACGGACGAGTGCTTCGAGACTGAGTTCACCTCCCGCACCAACCCGCACCGCGGCTACATCACCATTATTGAAGGCTGCGACAAGTTTTGCGCCTACTGCGTGGTTCCCTTCACCCGCGGCAAAGAGCGTAGCCGGACGTCCGACTCAGTACTCGCCGAAGCCCGCCAGATGGCCGATCTGGGCTACACGGAAATCCAGTTGCTCGGGCAGAACGTAAATTCCTACAAAGACCCGGCAGGGAAGAAGTCGTTCTCCGAATTGCTCGCTGCCGTTGGCCAGGTACCCGGGATCAAGCGTGTGCGTTTCACCACCTCCCACCCACGCGATTTCGGTAAAGACATTGTGGAGGCCATCGACGCCGTGCCCACCCTCTGCGACCACGTGCATCTGCCTGTGCAGAGCGGATCCACGCGTGTGCTCGACGCCATGCAGCGCCTCTATTCTCGCGAGCAATACCTGGAGCGCATCGCCTGGATGAAGTCCGCCCAGCGTGAAATCAGCCTCACGACCGATGTGATCGTAGGCTTTCCAGGCGAGACCGAAGCCGAGTTCGAACAGACTCTCTCGCTGCTCGATGCCGTCGAGTACGACGGAGTTTTCTCCTTCAAATATTCGCCCCGGCCGAACACACCAGCGCTCAGCCTTGATGACGCGATCCCCGACGCCGAGAAAGCGCGTCGGCTGGCTGTGCTGATGGAAAGACAGCGGGATATTCAGAAGCGCCGAAATCAACGCCATATCGGACAGTTTGTTGAAGTAATGGTTGAAGGTCGAAACGATGCCCGTCAGCAGTGGTCTGCCCGCACCTCGCAAAACAAAGTGCTGAACTTCTCCGCATCCGAGGGCGCGAATCCCCCGGTAGGCAGTTATGTTTCAGTAAAGGTTACCGGGAGTTTTCCCAACAGCCTGCTCGGCGAAATGGTGGTATAAGGGGCCATGGAATTGCCAATTGCCGAGTTCCAAGTGCCAATTCCCGACGTAAAAAATATCAGCGTGCTCCGCCGGTTGCAGGTTCTTCAATTGGCAATCGACAATTGGCAGTCGGCAATCCCCAGGGGTTTGTAATGGAAGTAGAAATGAAAATTCGCGGTCTCATGATGGATCCAGTCACGAACATGCCCATCGTGATTTTGAAGGACATCGGCAGCGACACGGTCCTGCCCATCTGGGTGGGAGTGTACGAGGCGAATGCGATCGCGCTCGAGATTGAGAAGGTCACCACGCCTCGTCCCATGACCCACGACCTCATCAAAAACGTGCTGGTCGGCCTCGAATCCCAGGTCCACAAAGTGGTTGTTACAGAGCTGCGAGAAGATACCTTCTACGCCGTCATCTGGGTCGAGCGCGACGGCCACGTCATCAGCATCGATTCCCGCCCGTCAGACGCTCTCGCCCTCGCCCTGCGCGTCGATTGCCCGATTTTCGTCGAGGACGAGGTCCTCAAGTCCTCCAAGCTGGCGGCAAATTCCTCCGACCGCGTAACCTCGGAAGAGTTGCGCAAATGGCTGGAGGGGCTCAATGACGAGGATATGGGCCGTTACAAGATGTAAGGTGGTTCGATTACCCAATTTGCGAAATTTCCGAATTACTAAATCTTTTGGATCCCGCCGAACAACTCCAGCGCATCTACCTCGCCGGCTTCGAACTGCAGACTTTCGACCGCTTTCCCAAATGCATCGGCGTCGTCCGTGACGGTTGCGTCGCACTCCTTGTGCCCGGCGTCGACGGTCTGCAGATGTTAGGTACCCCCGGGTGGCGCATGGGGGAAGCGATTGGCGTACTCGTGGAAAAAGACGGCCACCAAGTCTTCCAGAACAAACACGAGATCGTTGAGGCTACACCTGAGCGGCTAGACCTGCTGTGTCGGTTCAAGAAGGATCTGAAGAATCTGTTGATTAGTCCTGCCTAGTGTGGGAGATCGCTCGCAGCGAAAGTATCAAGGGGCGTACGCTCTGTACTTTACATAATACCCGTTATCGGACATAACGAATCATTCCGCTGCAGCCGAAGATTCCAGGGAAAGCATTCGAGCCTAGGCAAGGAGTCGAAGAATGATAGAACGAGTAACAACCGTTAAGGACGAACGCCGCCGGGGCGAGATGTTCCCGGCGGCTCGTCTTAAATCTAGGAACTACTGGTTCAACGACGGAAAGGTTCCGTCACAAGCACCCACCGCAATCGGTCCCACGGCCTGCACACGGATGACGCCGTCCTCAAATGAGCAGAACGCCTTCACGCCGGTCGTATTCTGGTTGATGGCCGAGGCCTCCGTCTTGTAACTCGTGTTGACGCCGTTCACGGTATTGCCCCCCACTTCGTCGACCAGGTAGCCGTTCTTGCCGGGCGGCACGTTCGCGCTCGCCATCTGGTGGTCGAGCAGGCAAGACGTGACCGCGGTGGGTGGGTTTGGACACGAGCCGGCGCCAGTTCCAAGGTTCGCCAGCGTCGACGAATAGCCGTTTGCCGGGTAGGTGGTCAGATAGCCGATTTCAGCAGTATTAACCGTGCGAACGGAGCTGGCGGCAGAAGACTCGTTGGCCGCAATGCGGGCGCGCAACAGGTTCGGAATCGCGATCGCCGCGATGATCAGGATGATCGCGACGACGATCAGCAACTCGATTAGTGAAAAACCCTTCTGTTTCCTCATGGATCCCTCTTCCCTCACCTTGGCTTGTGCACTTTGCTAGCCACACGAACGCGCACTCCGCCCGTGGGTTGGCTTCCTTTCAATTTCGTTCAACTGAAGGCCTTTGACAACATTTGATCACAAAACCGTCGGGTTTTGCATGCTCGGGCGCAAGATGCGATGCCTCCCGAAACGCAAAATATTGCCGAACTAATGAAATAGGAACGCCGGTAGCCCCCGGTCCTTGCAATGTCTTCGATCGTAAGAGCCTCAGTCGCGGTGGACGCCTTGTCGGCGACATCGTTTCCAGAGTTCGCTTCGGAAGCAGTGTTAGAACCCCAAATATCAACCACGTGCTATATAGTTCTTTGCAAACCACACTCGGTAATTAGGAAGTTCAAGTTCGCGTCTTGCCATAACCGCTATATAGGTCTATACTCCGCGCCGCCTGGAATTTCCCTCCGAGAGGATTCAGTTATGCGTGAACACTCCCTTGTTCGTCTCCGGCCCACGCTGCTCTCTACCATTCTGATTGTTTCCCTTGCGCTCGCGACCTGCGCACCCGCCTTTGCTGACGACCACCGCAAGGTTGTAGGGGGCTATTTCGAGGAATGGAGCATCTACTTCGCGAACTTCAACATTGCCAATCTCCAGAACAACGGCGTTGCCGACAGGCTCACGCACCTAAACTACGCCTTCGGCGGTGTCTCGAGCACCGGATGCTTCATTGCCGACGCCTGGGCCGACTATCAAACTCCCTATCTGCCCACCGTCACCGGCCCGTATACCGGACCGCTCTACGGCAACTTCGCCGCCCTGCAACAGCTCAAACAACTCCACCCGAATCTGAAAGTGCTGATTTCCCTGGCTGGCGCCGACGGTTTCGCCGCTGCCGCCAGCACTGCCGCAGGGCGCCAGGCTTTCGTGGCTTCCTGCATCGACCTGTTCATTAACGGGAATGTCGCGCCCGGGATCTCGGCCGCCGGGAGTCTTCGACGGCATCGACGTGGACTGGGAATTTCCCACTGCCTCGGATAAACAGAACGCCACGCTCCTGATGCAGGAATTCCGCCGGCAACTCAATGCGCTCGGCCGGGCGAATCATCGCCACTACTTGCTCACCATGTTCGGACCAGCTGGCGAGCAGAATTTCTCCAATATCGAACTGGCCAAGGTCGGCCGCACGCTCGACTTCTACAACGTCCAAGGCTACGACTTCCACGGCACCTGGGAGACCGACACGAACCACGCCTCGCCGCTTTTCGACGACAGGCAGGACCCGGTGCAGTCCGAAAATTTCAATATCGACTACACCATCAATTCGTTCCTGCGAGCCGGCGTACCCGCGCGCAAGCTGGTGCTCGGCATCCCACTCTACGGACGAGGTTGGACGGGCGTTCCCAATGTGAACCACGGCCTTTACCAGACTTCCACTGCGCCCGCACCCTTCGAGCCCGCCGACTTCCTGCAGACTCCGGGCGTGGAAACGTATCTGACTCTCTCCACCGCAACCGGTGCCGGATATAAGAGTTACTTCGATCGTCGCCGGATTGCAGTGTCGCTTTACAACGCGACGACCCAAACCTTCTGGTCCTACGACGACCCGACTACGGTTCAACTCAAGACCATCTATATCAATCATGCCGGCTTGGGCGGAGCTTTCGTCTGGGCAGTGAAGGACGATGACCTTAACGCGACTCTGATCAAAACTATGGCCAGCGGTCTGGCGCGTCGTCACTGATCGCACGGGGCAGGCGTACGCAACACCGTCTGCCCCATTTCCTTCCTCCGCGCTTCCCTTGTCGACAACTCAGATATACTTGCCGTCGCTCGCTTGCCGCAGACTTAAAGTTAAACTTGAAGGAATACTTATGCGACTCCTCTCCCCGCCTGCTAGCCATTCTCCTCTGTTTGCTTACCTCGGCCGCCGCCCAAAACGCGGTGGCTCCGGCCGTCCGGCCCAGGATCGTAGGCGTCGCCCATATCGGCCTGCGCACCGACGACCTTGCCGCCGCCCGCAAGTTCTATGGTGGGTTGCTGGGTTACCAGGAGCCATTCACACTCGATAAGCCCAACGGCGGAGGCCTGCTACTCACCTTCTTCAAGGTGAACGATCACCAGTACATTGAAGTGTTCCCCGAGCTGAACGATCCCAAAGAAGACCGCCTATCGCACATCTCTTTTGAGACGACCAATGCGGACCAACTCCGCGCCTACATGGGCAGTCAAGGGGTGAAGAGTCCCCGACCAGCTCGAGTCCCGCCAGGACGGCAATCGCGGCTTCTCGGTCAAAGATCCCGACGGACACACCGTCGAGTTCGTCGAGTATGTGGAAGGCTCGCTGCATAGCCGTAACTTTGGCAAGTTCCTGCCTGCCAATCGCATTTCCGACCGGATTATCCACGTGGGCGTGGTGGTCAGCGACCGCGCCGCCGCCGATCACTTTTACCGCGACATTCTCGGCTTCAAGGACATCTGGCACGGCGGCATGAAAGACGACCGCACCGACTGGGTCGACATGCGTGTGCCCGACGGCACCGACTGGCTGGAATACATGCTGAACGTGCACAATCCCGACCCGAAACTTCTGGGCGTCATGCACCACATGGCGCTGGGTGTCCCCAGCGTGAAGAAGGGATACGAAACCGTCCTGCAGCGCGGCTCCAATCCCGAGAAACCCAAAGTCGGCCGCGACGGCAAATGGCAGCTGAACCTCTACGACCCGAACTTCACACGCGTCGAACTGATGGAGCCGAAGCCAGTCCAAAAGCCCTGCTGCTCACCGATTCTGGAGTAGATGCCTTCGAGCTTCCACCGTCATCCCGAGCGCAGAGAGGCGCTAGCCGAACGGAGTCGAGGGACTTCGTGACGCTTGCGACACAACGAACGCTGATAAGATTCTTCTACCTTTAGGCGCTGGAGTTTAGAAACCGGACAGTCAGCCCTTTACGCGTTCGCCTTGATCATCTGCTCCGCGTGCTTCAATGAGCTTTCCGTGACCTTCGCCCCGCTCAGCATGCGGGCCACTTCTTCAGTCCGTTCAGCGCCCGTGATGTTACGAACCGACGTCCGGGTGCGGCCGCCTTTTTCTGTCTTCTCAATCAGAAAGTGATGATCAGCAAAGGTGGCGATCTGCGGCAGGTGAGTCACGCACAGCACCTGGTTGGTGCGAGCCAGCTCTTTGAGTTTCTTTCCGACAGCCTCGGCCGCGCGCCCGCCAATCCCAGTGTCGACCTCATCGAACACCATGGTGCGAGGAACACCAGGCCCCTTCTTCTTCCCACCCGGACCGGCGCCCGCCTCGACGCTAGTCTTCAGAGCGAGCATCACCCGCGACAATTCGCCCCCGGACGCGATGTGCTCCAGCCGGCGCAAGGGCTCTCCCGGATTGGTCGAGATCATGTAGACGACCTGATCAAAACCCGACCCCGACCAGTTCCCTTCCTCGTCCGAACCCGTGACTTCGATCCGGAAAGTAGCCTTCATTGCGAGGTCACCCACCGCAACTTCCACCAACTTCTCCAGCTTGCGGGCACACTCGTAGCGCTTCTTGGAAAGCAGCCGTGCGGCGGCCAGATAAACCTCGCCGGCGCCAGACAGCTCGGTCCCGCAGGCGACGCAGTACTTCGTCCTTGTTCTCCATCTCGGAAAGCTTGCGCGTGACCTCGGCACCAAAGCCGATCACATCGTCGAGCGTAGGCCCATACTTGCGTTTCAGCCGATCAATGGCCGCCAGCCGGTCTTCTACCTCCGCCAGATGTTCGGGCGAAGCATGGATCCCGCCGGCGTAGTCGCGCACCGTAGCACCCACGTCCTCGACGCTGATCAGCGCCGACTCCAGCGCGGCCAGTGCCTCCTGAAATTTTGGTTCGTAGCGCGCCAACTCTTCGATTTGCTTGCGGGCCGCCCGCAGTGACGCGCCCGTCGAGGCGTCGCCTTCGTACAGCAGATCGAATGCGTTCATCGCCGCGTTGTAGATCTTCTCGGCGTTCGCCAGCACGCGCTTCTCGTTCTCCAGCCGCTCGTCTTCGCCCGGCTGGAGCTTCGCATCGTCGATCTCGCGTTTCTGGTAGGTCCACAGATCGAGCAACCGAAGCCGATCCTGCTCGTCGTGCTCCAGTTCCTCGATGCGTGCCCGGATTCCCTTCCAGGCGTCGAATGCATCATGAACGCCCGCCAGCTGCGAACCCGCGAACGCATCCAGCAGACCCAGACGCGCAGGTCCGTCGAAGGCCGCCAGCGTCTCGTTCTGCGCGTGCACGGTCGACAGGTACGGTCCCAGTTGTTTCAATACCGCCACGGTAGCAGGCTGGTTGTTGACGAAGACTCTTCCCTTCCCGCCAGCCGCAACTTCCCGGCGGAGGATGACGGAGTCATTTTCCGAATCGAGCCCGTTCTCCTCGAGAATGCGTGCGACCGTCTTGGCGGCTCCGCTTTCGACCTCGAAGACGGCGGAGATCACGGCACGCTCTGCCCCGGAACGGATTACGTCGGTCGAAGCCTTATCGCCCAGCAGCAACGTCAGCGCATCGATCAGGATGGACTTGCCGGCGCCCGGTCTCGCCCGTAAGTAAATTCAAGCCAGAGGCGAACTCCACCGCCAGGTTGTCGATCACCGCGTAGTTTTCAAGGCGCAGTTCGAGGAGCACATGGGTTCCTGGAAGTGAGATTGAGCGCAGCATAGCATGAAAATAGCCTGCTGGCTTCTGGCTGGTAACTGTTGGCGTTGGAGTAGCACTGGCATCCTGCCGACTGTCGCGAAGGCGTCGCGCCTTCGCAGCGATTTCGAAAAGGCCGGAAGATCAAGGTAGCGGCAATAACGCAACGGCAGCGGGAGGAACCTCCGCTGCCCGCTCACGCATCGTCGCTCTTAGGAATCGTGGCGTCCTTTTCAGCTTCAACCGTAACATCCACGTCGGCTCCTTCCTTCAGGTGGACTTCGTTACCGTCTTGGTCCGTCAACGAATTCTCAATGCGTATTTCTTGATACAGGCTGTCGGCTCCCTCAATCGATATCTCGGCCTTTTCCGGTTCGCTCGGATCCGCCGGCTCGATGATTTTTTCAACTCTTCCCGGGTAAGGTCACATTTGGCTTTTCCGTCACTTATTCTCCTTTCCAAGCTGCCTAGCCTGCCTGACATCCGGCAGAAGGTTGTCTCGTTTCAGACGCCGCGAGAAAATCGGCCGACACCTCGCGGATGCGTTTGAGCCGCTCTTCTTGTTGACGAACATCTTCCTTGCTGAGTCCTCCAAAGGTCTCCTTCTCCAAACTCCCGATATGCTCCAGCATGAGGTGTCTGAGCACTTCGCGCAGTTCTTCGACGGTACGACGGTTCATGGCAGGCTCTCAGGTGGAAGACCCGCGCAAGCATACGTCCGCATGACGGTGCCCGAGGAATCAGGTGATCCGGGCAGGATGAAATCTGATAATCCCGTATGCCAATAAGCCGCCTTGCTGGACGTCCATCCCTTCTCCCGACGCCGACATTGGTGATGTTCTTGCCTCCATTGGATCTTATGAGTGTTGTCAGAAGCTCGATTTTCCGAAGACAGCTCAAACCCCCAACGGCTGTCGCCCCGCCGTACCCACCTTGGTTCTCAACAAAACTTGCCCATCTGACAGGCTGAAGTCCCACATCTCAGGGGCTATAATTGAGGGGTATTCCACCGCAGAAAACCTATGCTGGAGGTCAGTCGGCGCTAGCGCGTCTTCATATTCCCAATGCCCAATGCATCCTGGATGGCCCTCGTTGTGGGCGGCGAAATCATTGACCTGGTGGGTCAAACTGGTCCCGTCGCCAAGACTGTCCTTCTTCTTCTGCTGGCCTTCAGCGTTCTGTCCTGGGCCATCATCCTCTCCAAGTGGAGCCTGTTGCGCCGCGCCCGCGTGCAGAGCGGCCGCTTCGTGCGGGCGTTCCGCAAGGCACAGCGCCTGCAGGACATTGCTGCCGTCGCCGATCAGTTCCGCCCCAGTCCGCTGGTGGGAATCTTCGAGAACGGATACGAGGAATACAAGCGGCAGGTCGGCAACCCCACCGGCGGCATCCGAAATCCCATCGCGGTGCAGCGCGCTATGCAGATCGCAAATTCCGAGGAACTGACCCGCTTCGAACGCAACGTTCCGTGGCTGGCGATCACCGGCGCGGTTACGCCGTTCGTTGGGTTGTTCGGCACGGTCTGGGGCATCATCGACGCCTTCCACGGGCTTGGCACCGCGGGCGCTGCGACCCTGCGCGCCGTGGCTCCTGGTATTTCAGAAGCGCTGATCACTACCGCCGCCGGTCTGGCTGCGGCCATTCCTGCGGTCATCGCCTATAATCTGATCGGCAGTTCTATTCGTGAATTTGCCTCGCGCGGTGATGACTTCTCGCTCGAAATGTTGAATGCCGTGGAGCGCAGCAGCCAATATCAGACCGCCCCGATGGCGGCCGACGCCGCGGGAGTTCGCCGCTGATGGCTTTCACCACCTCCAACGGACGCACCCAAAGTGCCATCTCCGAGATCAACGTAACGCCGCTGGTGGACGTCGTGCTCGTCCTGCTGATCATCTTCATGGTGACTGCGCCTGTGCTGCAGTCGGGCATCGAAGTCAACGTGCCCAAGACCCGCACGGTGAAAGAGATCACCGAAGAGCGCATGGTGATCAGTATCAACAAGCAGCAGCGCGTCTTTCTCGGTAGCGATGCCATTAACATCAACGAGATCAAGACCAAGCTGCGGCAGAAGATTCGCGACCCGCAGCATCAGTCGGTCTTCATCCGCGCCGACGAAGATGTTCCGTTCGGCGCGTTCGCAACGGTAATGGACGCGGTAAAAGGAGCGGGCATCACGAACGTAAGCATCGTCACGCAACCCCTCGACCAGAATGCAAAGCACTGAAATCTTTCTCGAGCACAGCGGGCTCGGACGACCCCTGGCGTGGTCGCTGGGGCTGCACGTCGCGTTCACAGGTTTTGTGATTCTGTTCGGCCTGATTCTCTCCGGCCAGCGGGGCAACCCATGGGGTGCGGGCGGAGGCGGAGAAGCCATCGGTGTAAGCCTGGTCAGCAATATTCCCCTACCGGCCAGCCAGGTGCAGACGCAGAACGTTCTCGCCAACGAGTCCAAGGGGCTCACCCAGTCGAAGCCGCAAGAAAAAGAGAACGAGCCCGACGCCATTCCAATCCCCGACAAGAACACGAAGACCAAGCCGAAGCCCGCGAGCACCGCAAGTCACCAGAAGGCTCCGCCTCAGCCCGAGGAAGAAACCAACGAAGTGCCCTACGGCAAAGGTGGACCCGTCAGCGGGCCCTACGGTACTTTCAGTGCGGCTGGCGCCAAGGGCGGATTTGGGTTTCCAGGGAGGCGGCGGCGACTTCGGAACGGCCTACGCCTGGTACGTGCGAGTCGTGCAGCAGAAGGTATCCGAGAACTGGCTCAGGTACGAGATCGATCCCAAGCATTCGAGAGGCGAATCGCGTCTACATCATGTTCGATATCAACCGATCCGGACAGCCGGGCAATGTGCAGGTCGAACAGTCGAGCGGAGTGCCTTCCCTCGACCAATCGGCCGTGCGAGCCATTCAGCGAATTGATACCTTCGGTCCGTTGCCGCCCGACTACTCCGGTGGCAAAGTCACAGTGGAATTCTGGTTCGACTACAAGAAGTAATGAACTTTAGCTTTCCCGATAAGAGGCAGAGCGACTCAATTATTAAGTGAGGGAGTTGGATGCACTCTAAATTCTCGAGTTCTATTCATCGGCGGGTGCCCCACCCTTCCGCGTTTTTCGCGGAGGGTGGGTTTCCACGCTCGAGCAAAGCCCATCGTATAAGTTCCCCCAATACTTCTGAAACCGAGAATCGGAATCTTTGGCTATCGTTGGACCGTCTTACTATGCGGGCTGAGCATCCTGCTCGCTCTTCCCTGCTCCGCGCAGGATTGGATCCGCACCGGCACGGGCCTCGGCGTTGAAAAAGTCCGACTCGCCGCTTCCGACTTCAAGCCCAGCACGCAGGACCCAAACAACGCGAACCTTCTGAAGACGTTCAACGACACGCTGTGGAATGACCTCGACAATGCTGGCATCTTCGACATGGTTTCGAAGAGCTTCTATCCGCTGGAAGTGCCGGGCAACCCGGCCGAGGTTCGCTTCGAAGCGTGGAACGGCCCGCCACCCAATGCATCGATGCTTGGCCTTCGGCGACCTGGGCGCGACCGGCAACAGCATGATCGTTCATGGCTGGCTCTACGACGTGAAGAACGTCGGCTCGCCCGCAGGTTCTCGGCAAGCAATACACCGACGCCGCCACCCCGGAGGCCGCCCGTACCACCGCCCACAAGTTCGCCAACGAAATCATTTTTCGGCTGGGCGGAGGCGTCCCCGGCATTGCAGAGAGCAAGATCTTTTTTGTGAGCGATCGCAGTGGCCACAAGGAAATCTGGGTTATGGACTACGACGGCTCCAATCAGCACCAGGTCACGCACCTGGGCACGATCTCACTTTCGCCCCGCATCTCTCCCGACGGTTCACGCGTGGCTTTCAGCTCGCTGGGCAAGTCGAGTTGGGAGATCATGATGTACTCGGTGGAACTGGACCGTGTCGTGTCGTTCCCCAAACTGGGCGGCACGAATCTTTCCCCTACCTGGTCGCCCGATGGAACCAAGCTGGCTTTCTCGTCCTCTCGCGGTGGTCAGTCGAATATCTACGTGATGGACGCTGCCGGCACCAACTCGCACCGCCTGACCACCGACCGCGGTCCTGACGTGGGTCCTACCTTTAACCGCAAAACTGGCGCCCAGATCGCCTTCGTGAGCGGCCAAACCGGCTTGCCCCAGGTTTACACGATGGAAGCGGATGGGACCAATGTGCAGCGGGTGACGGACCAAGGCTATGCCGTATCGCCGTCATGGTCGCCCAACGGACAGTTTCTGACTCTTTCCTGGTTCCGCAAATATGGACCCGGAGCTCCGGGAGCCAACGACATTTACCTCATGGATATCGCCAGCAAGCAGTGGGTCCAGCTTACCCACGATGGTGGACGCAACGATTTCCCATCTTGGTCCCCGGACGGCCGGCACATCGTGTTTCAGTCCAGCCGCTCTGGCAGCGAACAAATCTGGACCATGCTGGCCGATGGTACCAAAGTTCAGCAGCTGACGTTCAGCGGTCGCAATAGTCAACCAAATTGGACTTGGAAGTAAGACTCAAAAGTGTAAAGATGCAATCATCTTCATAAGTGTCATTATTCCCGGTTAGCCGTAGTGATGTTGGCGCTCGGCACCGGTTCTAATCCGTATGCCTGACTTCAGGCAGCGATTTTGTAGGGAGGAGAATGTGAAACGCCCGCAAATGAAGTGGATTACTTTAGTATTCATCCTTGGCGCCATCATGATGTTAGGTGCCTGCAAGAAGAAGCAGGCACCACCGCCGCCTCCACCACCGCCTCCACCGCCCGCGCCGACGGCTTCGCTCTCGGCCAACCCGAACTCGATCGATAAGGGGATGTCCACGACGCTGACCTGGCAGACCACTCTGGCCACGGACGTCAGCATCGACGGCATCGGTGCCGTACAGCCGAACGGATCGCAACAGGTAACTCCGACCGAATCGACCACCTATCACCTGGTCGCGAAGGGTGCGGGAGGATCGCAGGAGGCAACGGCGCGGGTCACTGTGAATGCACCAGCGGCCCCACCGCCTCCGCCGCCCTCGGCAAGCGAAGAGGAATTGTTCTCGCAGCACGTGCGCGACGTCTACTTCGACTACGACGCCGATGGTATTCGTCCGGACCAGCAGTCTTCCGTCCAGGGAGACGCGCAGTTCCTCAGCCAGCATCCCAACATTCAGTTCACGCTTGAAGGACACTGCGACGAGCGCGGCTCCACTGAATACAACCTGGCCTTGGGCGACCGCCGCGCCAACGCCGTAAAGAACGCTCTTGGTGCAAGCCGGCCTGAGCGCCAGCCGAGTCAAGACGATCAGTTACGGTAAGGAGAAGCCGTTCTGTAGTGAGTCCAACGAAAGCTGCTGGCAGCAAAACCGCCGCGGCCACTTCGTGTACGCGAAGTAAAACTCCACGTTTCCGGGGGCTAGGGCATCTCGCCTAGCCTCTGGACCTGCGTGGCAAAGGCGACTTTCTTCAGCCAGAAATATGTCAGCAAAGCTTGTCATCCCAGCACACGTCAGTCGCTCAGCGATGACAACCGTTAGCCCCGGACGTAAGTCCGGGGTAGGACGCATTCATGATCCAGAGTCCCTTCAGGGACGGCACGACTTCGTGTCCAAATAAAAGGGTCGGGAAACCCTAAAGTAACCCTTATCCGTCCCAATCCTCCTCCACAATGAGACTGTGGAATCCACCGCCCGTGCGCGGTTCCCTGTGGGATACTTAAGACATACAAACAGGAAGGCCCTATGACAACACAGCGAATTTCTCAAGCCATTTCTAAGACTCTCGCCCTCACGGCCGCCTTGTGGCTGGCCGTTGCCCCAGCCTACGGCGCGAGCAAGGAGATGATCCAGCTCCAGACCCAGGTGCAGCAATTGCAGGAGCAGATGACCAACATGCGCCAGACCTTCGACGAGCGCATGGGCGTGATGAAGAACCTGGTGGAGCAGAACACCGACGCGGCCAACAAGACCACGGCCGCGATCGCAGCTCTGCAGACCACGCTCCAGAAGCAGCAGGGCGACGCCTCCGGTCATGTCGATCAGATTTCCGGTCAGATTCAGGCTTTGAACGACACCATGGATGAATTGAAGGCCCGCCTCGCGAAGGTCAGCAAGCAACTGGAAGACATGCAGTCCGCGCAACAGAGCCTGGCCGCCACCCAACAAGCCACTACAGCGCAGCAACAAGCCCAGGCGAATGCGCCACCGCCCGACGTGCTCTACGCCAATGCCCTACGCGACTATAACGGCGGCAAGAACGATCTCGCGTCGCAGGAGTTCTCCGACTACGTCAAGTTCTATCCCAACACCGATCTCGCCGGAAACTGCTATTTCTACCTGGCAGAACTCCAGTTCAAAGCTGCCAACTACAAACAGGCCGTCACAAATTACGACCAGGTCCTGCAGAACTTCCCTAGTGGGACCAAGGCCGCCTCAGCTCAGCTGAAAAAAGGCTTCGCGCTGATCGAGCTTGGTCAAACCGATGACGGCGTACAGGAACTCCGCCACCTGATCCAGCGCTACCCAAAAACCAACGAGGCCGTTCAGGCTCGCGAGCGTCTGAAAAAACTCGGCGTGTCAGCGTCTGCCCGATCGGGGTTCTAACACTGTGGGTGTCCCACCCTGCCGCGCCGCCTGTTGCGGAGGGTGGGATCGCCTGTCTCAAATCAGGCTTCGCTCGAAAACAAAACGGAATCCTTCCACTTCCCAAAAACTGAACTCCGCATGAATTATCCTTCCCATGCGGCAATGTTCCGAGATACTCTTGCCCTGTAGATGAGGAAGGTTCCCCTCCTCTGCATCATTCGCCCAGGAGCATTCATTCATGTCGAATCCGAAGGATCAGGACCGTGAAAAGGGAGCCGTAGAACAAGACGAGCGCACACAAACCGGCAATACCTCAATGAAAGGCCAACTGGGACACCGGGATCAAGACCCGATGCTCAAGGCCGCCGACACCGACTTCCCCGAGCCCGGCGAAAATCCCGAACACACCGGCGAAGTCGAAGCTAATCAACGAGCCGAAATCGACGAGGTAGCCTAAGAGAGGCGAAAGAGTCAGAAACGTTCTCTGCGGGATGCGACTCCTCCAACACTGTCATCCTGAGCGAAGTGAGGCGTCAGCCGAACGCAGTCGAAGGACCCCGCGGTGCGGACCCCAACCACAGACCGCTGCCGTACTTTCTGCCACAACTCTGCATCGAGTTGGGCAATATCCGGTCCCAAAGAAAAAGCCCTCCAAAAAGGAGGGCTTTTGATTCCACGCCACAATTTACCGCAGCTCTTCCATGCACTGCTCCAGCACTTCCCTGCTGGGCCGCGTCACCGACTCAGGCAGCGTTGCCAGCGGCTCGTCCGTCATGTTGAGCAGGTCCAGGAAAGCTGGGCGCCTTCGGATCGACGTAAAACACTCCCGTCAGCACCTCGTGCTTCTCGTGCGCTTCGAGCAGTCGGTGGATGGCGTCGATCCGATGCGTGGGATCGTAGCCTTCCTCGAGCTTGCGCAGTCGCAACCGAGACCCGTCGTGCATGGTGACCTCGATGGTCGTCCCCGCGTCGTACTCCACGTCGATTTCCTCGAAGTGCGGCACAAAATTAATGTCCTGCAGCGGCTCTTCGTGATCCTTCATGTACTTGTAGGACTTCGTAGAGCCCGTCATGATCGTTGAAGGTCACACAAGGCGAAATCACGTCGAGCATCACCGTTCCACGATGAGCGATCGCCGCCTTCAACATGCTGTGCAGTTGCCTCTTGTCGCCGGAAAACGAGCGCCCCACGAACGTCGCGCCCAGTTCGATGGCCAGGGCGCAGGTATCGATCGCCGGCAGATCGTTCACCACGCCGGTCTTCAGCTTCGATCCAACATCCGCCGTAGCCGAGAACTGTCCCTTGGTCAGGCCGTACACGCCGTTGTCTTCGATGATGTAAATCATCGGCAGATTGCGGCGCATGAGGTGGACAAATTGTCCAATCCCGATCGAAGCCGAGTCGCCGTCGCCGCTGACGCCCAGCGCGAGCAGATTGCGGTTCGCCAGCATCGCCCCGGTCGCGACCGACGGCATGCGCCCGTGCACTGAGTTGAAGCTGTGCGAGCGGCTCATGAAATAAGCCGGACTCTTCGACGAACATCCAATCCCGCTCAGCTTCGCGACACGTTCCGGCTTTACGCCCATCTCATACATCGCATCGATGATGCGCTCGGAGATTGCGTTGTGCCCGCAACCGGCGCACAGCGTCGTCTTGCCGCCTTTGTATTCCAGCACCGACAGCCCAATGCGATTGATCTTCGGTGCCGGAGTGCTCGGAGTCGTGGCCATCTTACTTGCCCTCCATCGTCATGATCTCGTCAGTTACGGAGCGCGCGTCGAGCGGGAGCCCATGAATGTGGCTGACGCTGCGCAAGCCGCGTTATCAGTTCCGGCCGGACGTCGAGCTTCAGCAAGCTCAGCATCTGCGCATCGCGATTCTGCTCGACCACGTACACGCGCTCGTGCTTCTCGATGAACTCGTGCACTTCGCGCGTAAACGGATACGCTCGCAGACGCAGATAATCCGTTTCGCATTGGTATTCCCTGCTGAGCTGGTCGCGGCTCTCGACGATCGCCCAGTGCGACGTTCCGTAGGCGATGATGCCGATCTTCGATTTGTCTGCCGACACCACCTCCGGCCGCGGCACAAACGAGCGCGCCGTCTCGAACTTGCGATTGATGCGCTCCATGTTGCGCTCGAAGTCGTCCGGCCGCTCGCTGTATTGCGACTTTTCGTTGTGGCCGCTGCCGCGCGCGAAATACGCCGCTCCCGGATGATCAGTGCCCGGCAGCGTGCGATAGCCGATGCCGTCGCCATCCACGTCCTTGTAGCGGGCAAAGCCGCCCAACCGCTCCAGATCTTCCTTGCCGAGCACCTTCCCGCGATTGATCGGCGTCTCTGGATACTTGAACGGATCCGACATCCAGTTGTTCATCCCGAGATCCAGATCCGACATCACGAAGATCAGCGTCTGGAATTGTTCCGCCAGGTTGAATGCGTCCGTCGCCATGTCGAAGCACTCCGACACCGAACACGGAATCAGCAAAATGTTCTTGGTGTCGCCGTGGCTGAGAAAGGCGGTCGAAAGAATGTCGCCCTGCGAAGTGCGCGTCGGCAGACCGGTCGACGGCCCCACGCGCTGGATATCCCAGATCACGCCCGGAACCTCCGTGTAGTACGCCAGACCGGCGAACTCCGCCATCAGCGAAATTCCCGGGCCGGCGGTAGCCGTCATGGAACGGGCGCCCGCCCATCCCCCGCCGATCACCATGCCGATCGCAGCCAGTTCATCCTCGGCCTGCACAATGGCAAATGTCGCCTTGCCATCCGGACCGATGCGATGTTCCTTCATGTAGTCGATCAGCGTCTCCACCAGCGAAGACGACGGTGTGATCGGATACCAGGTGACCACCGTGACCCCGGCAAACATGCATCCCAGCGCCGCAGCGGAATTTCCGTCAATGATGATCTTGCCCGCCGTCTTGTCCATGCGCGCGATGCGGAATGGGTCCTGCTTCGTCAGATTCGCAGCGGCGTAATCGTAGCCCGCCTGGGCCGCTGCCATATTCAGGTTCGCAGCCTTCGCCTTTTTTGCGAACTGCTTGCGGATGGCTTTCTCCACCTCCGCCATGTCGATGTCGAGCAGCTTGGCCACGACCCCGACGTAGATCATGTTCTTGACCAGCTTGCGCAGCTTGGCTTCTGGACAAACCGTAGCTACCAGCTTGTCGTAAGGTACCGCGTAGAAAATGAGGTCATTGCGCAGGCTGCTCAGATTGAGCGGTTCGTCGTAGAGTGCAGCCGCGCCCGGCGCCAGTGACATCACGTCTTCCTGCGCAGTCTCGGAGTTCATCGCGATTAGGAAGTCGATCTCTTTCTTGCGCGCAATGTAACCGTCCTTGTTGGCACGAATGGTGTACCAGGTCGGCAGTCCGGCGATATTCGACGGAAACAGGTTCTTGCCGGATACCGGCACGCCCATCTGGAAAATGCTGCGGAGAAGTACGGTATTGGAGCTCTGCGAACCGGAGCCGTTGACCGTCGCGACCTGAATACTCATGTCGTTGACGACCGCTTTCCGCTCCAGGCGGCCCGAGGCGTCCCGAAGCGCTACATCCGTGGTAGCCATCCCTATCCTTCCTTTTTCGCGCGAACAGGCTTGTGACACGCCCGGCCGCGATAAATTCGATGGGGGAAAACCCTTTATTATACGGGAACGGCAGCGAGGCGGACAGCCGAAGAGCCCCAATCAGAAGCCCATGTACCTCATTCGAAACTAGGCTTCCACGCGGTAAAACTGCGCCATGTTGCGGAACTTATTATATCGTGACACGATCAATTCCTGCAGGGGAACCTTCTTGAGATCGGCGTAATGGCCCTGCAATGCCTTGTCGAGCAGGACGGCAGCAGCCTCATGATCGGAGTGCGCCCCGCCTTCGGGCTCCGGCACCACGCCGTCGATGCATCCCAGGGCGCTCAGATCGCCGGCCGTGATCTTCATGGCCTCTGCAGCCAGGTCTTTCTTGGTAGCGTCGCGCCACATGATGGACGCGCATCCTTCTGGTGAAATCACGGAGTACACGGCGTTTTCCATCATGAGCACGCGGTCCGCGACCGCGATGGCCAGCGCCCCACCGCTTCCACCCACGCCAATCACAGTCGCAATGATCGGCACTTTCAGACGTGCCATCTCCCGCAAGTTGTAGGCGATCGCCTCGCCCTGCCCGCGCTCTTCCGCGCCCAAACCCGGGTGGGCTCCGTCCGTATCCACGAACGTAAACACCGGATGGCCGAATTTCTCGGCGATGTGCATCACGCGCAGCGCCTTGCGGTAGCCCTCCGGGTGTGGCATACCGAAATTGCGATAGACCCTCTGTTTCGCATCGCGCGCCTTCTGCTGTCCGATGACGACCACCTCTTCCCCGTGAAACCGCGCCATGCCGCACACGATCGCCGGATCATCGGCAAATCCCCGATCCCCGTGAATCTCACTCCAATCGGTAAAGATACGCTCGACGTAGTCCAGCGTATATGGCCGCTGCGGATGCCGAGCCAGTTCAGTCTTCTCCCATGCAGTCAGGCCGGAGTGAATCTGGCGGCGCAGCGCTTCCACGCGTTCATGCAGTTGCTCGACCTCACGCCGGATTTCGTCGCTCTGACCCGGCACAGCCTGCAAGGTGCTCGATCTGCTGCTCGATTCTGGCGAGTTCCTGTTCAGCCTTCAAGCGTACGTCCATTTCCCTCGCGTCGCCATTGCGCTGCGACCAGTGCGTCTCCACCATGGAAAGCAAAAACTCGGTCCCGGAGATCACTTCCGCGCGATTCGGAATGGCGGGGACATCGTTCTTTCCGGGGTTCGCTTTCCTGATCCTGGGGACTCTCATCTGCCGCCGATCTCAGTTAATAACGCGCACGCTGCCTCGGCCACAGAGTTCTTCGACGCGCGCAATAAAATTGCGATCCGGATGGACATTATAGCCTTCCGCTTCCATCACCACCATGAATTCGCCCGCGCGTTCCACGTCAAATAACACCCGCGCCTCGCCCTTCCGGTCGGTAAACAACGAATGCAACGCGTCGACGGTCGTCTCAGTGGAGCCTTCGACGGGTATACGAATGCGCAGCGAGCGTGGCAGGGGCACCTTGGCATCTTCCAGCGGGATAATGTCGGCCGTGGTGATCTTCGGATTGGATCCCTCTTCCACTCGCACGCCAGCTTTCACCAGCACCGGAACCTCGAGCTTCACTTTTTCCTGCAAGCCGCCGGTACGCTTCCGGAAACACGATCATGTCGATGGAGCCCGACATATCTTCGAGCATGGCTTGTGCGTAAAACTCACCGCGCTTCGATTTCAGCACCCGCAAATTGCTGATGATGCCCGCGGTCGTGATGGTCTCGTCCTTGCCCGTCGACGCCTTCAGCGCCGAAACTTCCGCAATCCCGAGGGCGTTCAGCCCGAGCAGCTTGTCGGCGTATTTTTCGAGCGGGTGTCCAGTGATGAAAAACCCAAGGATTTCTTTTTCCGCGGCCAATCGTTGATGCTCATCCCAATCGGGCACGTTGGGCAATTGCTCATGAGTTTCCGGAGCTTCTTCTTCCTGGAAGACGCCAAAAAGCCCGTGCTGTCCGGACTCGGCGTCTCGTTGTGCCTTCTGCGCGCGATCGATGGCCTTGTCGATTACAGCCATGAGTTGCGCGCGCCGTCCCAGCGAGTCCATCGCCCCGCTCTTGATCAGCGACTCGAGAACGCGCTTGTTCAGCAGTCGCAGGTCAACGCTTTCGGCAAATTCATAGATGTCGCGATAACGTCCCAGTTTCTTGCGTCCGGCCACGATCGATTCGATGGCGTTGTGGCCCACATTCTTCACTGCCGCCAGTCCGAAGCGAATCGCACTCTCGTGCGGCGTAAAGTTTGCGTCGGAAACATTGATATCCGGCGGCTCCACCGCAATTCCCATCTCGCGGCATTCGTTGATGTACTTCACCACGTCATCGGTATTGCCTGTGACCGAAGTCAGCAAGGCAGCCATAAACTCCACCGGATAGTGCGTCTTGAGATAGGCCGTGTGATAGGCCAGCAAAGCATAAGCCGCCGAATGCGACTTGTTGAACCCGTAGCCAGCGAACTGTGCCATCAGGTCGAAGATCTTCTCGATCTTCTTGGGAGGAAATCCCTGCTTAGTAGCACCGTCCACAAAGCGCTCTCTCTGCTGCGCCATCTCCTCCGGCTTTTTCTTCCCCATCGCTCGCCGCAGCAGGTCCGCTTCTCCCAGCGAGTATCCCGCCAAGCGGTTGGCGATCTGCATCACCTGCTCCTGGTAAACGATGACGCCCAGGGTCTCTTGCAGGATTTCCTTCAACTCCGGCAGTTCGTATTCAATCTTCTTGCGTCCATGCTTGCGATCGATGAAGTCATCGATCATCCCGCCTTGAATCGGACCCGGACGATAGAGTGCATTCAGTGCAGTCAGGTCCTCGATGGAATTCGGCTGGTACCGCCGCAAAACGTCCCTCATGCCGTGCGATTCAAACTGGAACACCCCCGACGTCAGGCCTTTGTAGAAAACCTTGTGGTAGGTCTCATCGTCCTCAAGCGGAAGCGTCGCCAGTTCCAGCTTCTGTCCACGGGTCTGCGCAATCAGCTTGATGGTGTCATCGAGAATCGTGAGCGTCGTAAGCCCGAGAAAATCCATCTTGAGCAGGCCCAGCTTCTCGATCGCGACCATGTCAAAGGCGGTTACGATTTCGTCGTTCTTCGTCTTGTGCAGGGGCACCAGGTCGGTCAAAGGACGAGGTGAAATCACCACGCCGGCCGCGTGAACGCCCGAATTCCGCACCAGTCCTTCCAGCTTTTTAGCGGTCTCGAGCAGTTCACGAATTTGCGAGTCTTTCTCGTAGGCATCGTTGAGCTGCGGCGACTCCTGAATTGCCTCCTCCAGCGTGATGTTGAGCTGGTTGGGAACCATCTTCGCGATGCGATCCACATCGCTGTACGGAACATCCATGGCGCGCCCGACGTCCTTGATCGCCGCCTTCGCCGCCATGGTGCCAAAAGTGATGATCTGTGCCACGTTGTCGCGCCCATACTTGCGCGTAACGTAATCGATCACCTCACCCCGGCGGTTCATGCAGAAGTCGATATCGATATCCGGCATCGAAATACGTTCCGGATTCAGGAAGCGCTCAAACAGCAACTCGTGTTGCAGAGGGTCGATATCCGTGATGCCCAGCGAATAAGCCACCAACGCGCCGGCCGCCGATCCGCGGCCGGGCCCCACCGGAATATCGTGTTCTTTTGCGTAGCGGATGAAGTCCCAGACAATTAAAAAATATCCCGAGAACTTCATCTGTTGAATGATCGCAAGTTCGCGGGCCAGCCTCTGCTCATAGTCGGCCAGGCTGTGCTTCAGCTGTCCCCTTTGATCCATCGGGCGCAGCATTTCCAAACGACGCGCGAAGCCTTCACGCGTAACATGTTCAAAATAACTATCCAGAGTGAAACCTGCCGGCACATCAAAATGAGGAAACGGGCTGCTGACCTTTTCCAATTTCAGGTTGCAACGCTCAGCAATATCGAGAGTTCGGGAGAGCACGTCCGGCGCGTCTTTGAAGACGCGATACATCTCGTCGTGACTTTTCACGAAAAACTGGTTGCCCTCGAACTTCATCCGGTTCGTGTCTTGAATCGACTTCCCGGTCTGGATGCACACCATTACGTCCTGCGCGTGGGCATCGTCTTCGCACAGGTAGTGGCTATCGTTGGTGGCGACCAGTGGTAGCCCGAGATCTTTCTCTAGCTGAAACAGACCCGGATGAATACGGTGCTCCATCGCGAGCCCCTGATCCTGAATTTCGAGATAGAAATTCTTTTCTCCGAAAATATCCCGATAGCTGGCGGCAGCCGCACGCGCAGCATCGTAATTCGACTCCATGAGCCGTTCCGCTACTTCGCCCTTCAAGCACCCAGACAATGCGATCAATCCCCGGGAATGTTCGGCGAGAAATTTCTTGCTGATCCTCGGCTTGTAATAAAAGCCATGCAGCGATGCCTCGGAGGTGATCTTCGTCAGATTGCGATAGCCTTCTTCGTTCTCGGCCAGCACCAATAAATGGTTGTAGGTGTCGCCCTCGGGAGGTGTCCGTTCCGTGTGATGATCCTCCTTCTTGCAGACGTAAAGTTCACATCCGACAATTGGCTTGACCCCGGCTGCCTTGGCAGCGTTCACGAAATGGACCGCCCCAAAAATATTGCCGTGATCGGTCATGGCCACCGCGGGCATGCCCAGTTCTTTCACGCGCTTGACGAGCTTCTCCACGTCGCAAGCGCCGTCGAGCATCGAGTAGTCCGTGTGCAGGTGCAGGTGGACGAATTGAGACATTTGGGTACTCGCGTTCCTCGGTAGCGCCAGGTCTGCCGGCTGCCGCAAGGGCGTATCGCCCTCGTCTATTGTAAGTTGTGTGCGAGTCGAATCAGCAATTCGACTTACTGGCTGGATGAACCGTGGAAACTCTTGCCATCAGTGTAGCGCAAGCTTTAGTTCGGTATCTGAAAATCGACACCCCGCTCGTCGTTCAACTTCATGGTCGCCGCCAGATCGACGTCTCGCAGCGGTATCTTCCTGGTCCGGGTGCCGTCAAAAACCACCAGCATCTCGTTCATGACAGCGTAATTTTTAATCTCCTGGATCTTTTTGTCGAAGAACACAAGGACAACCGGCAGTCCTGCATCAACCTTCGGCGCCTCAGCACTCTGCTGCGGAACGTGAACCGGCGCTGCAACTGCCACAGCTGTCTGCTGGCCGTACTCCTGATCTTGCCGTAAGCGCTGCACCTCTTGGCTCAACTCATCGATTTGCCGCGACATCTGCGTCTGGGCATAATCGTTTTGCGACGAATCGTAAGAATCATAGGATGACCCATTCCAATCCGAATACCATGGCGAATAATAACCGCCGTAGTAGAGCGGGGTAGCGGGAGCGCACGTTCACGCCGGGAACAAAGTTGAACCCGTGATGATGTCGCTGATTGGAAACCGGGTGGGGATGGAATCGATTGGGACCACGATTCGGCGCATGCAATCCTCCAGCGAACTGCCCGCCTCTGCTGGGACCATGACTGAATCGCGCCGGACCGGAGTGCATCATCGTCCCGCGCGATCCGAAGCTCGAATGTGCAGGGCCGCCGCCCCCGCGCATTCCTGACCTTTGCGCCCAGCCCATGGAGAGAGCCGCAGTCAGGACGAACGTCGCAACACAAATAGGACGCCGCATGCCGCTATTATAGCTCGGTTCGGACGAGGAGGCCCCCGGATTTACGGCACCTCAACGTGTCTTCTTGTTGTGATTTTTTCCCTTCTTCGCGGAAGGCTTGGCGAGCCTTCTTCGCAGGCTTTGGGGCAGCGTGTTTGCCGGGGTTCGGCTTCGGAGGAGCGCTGGCCTTTCCCTTGGCTTCAGGTTTCGCTGGCGGAGGTGGTGGAGGCGCAGCCACAACGGCCTCACCCTTCCCTTTCTTCTTCCCAGCGGGCGGAGCCGCTCCGGGAGCGGACGCAGCGGCGGCGGCGGCAGCCTTCGCCGCACGTCCACGTTTAGCAGGCGGAGGTGGCGGAGGTGGCGGAGGTGGCGGCGCGAGCGGTTTCAGGAACTTCAAAGTCTCAGTCCGCGAGCGCAGCTTGCCGTCTAGCAGCAGCATGAAGACATCATTCGCGATCTTCGGATACTCCGGCAGCTGCGGCGTAATGTGCAGCTCCGTCATTTCCGGCAGCGGAATCTTCTGCTGCACCTGCCGCCACTTCGTGAAGAAATTCTTGATCTTCTGCTCCACGCTCTGCTGCCGCGCGGTCACCGCCAGAAACAGAACCATCTCCGGCCGTGCGTTCGACAGCACCTGCCAAGTGCGCGAAGGAGTCGCCGCCTCTTTCCCCATCAGCTTTTTGGCACAGGTCCTTGGCGTTGTCCTCGAGATCCTTCCATGCTTCCACCAGCGTCTTGCGCGGAATCAGCTTGCGCATGTCCGCGATTTCCTTATCACCCAGCCGCGACGTCAGGAAATACATGACCGCCGGCGCCGGATCCGGCTGATAACCCAGCTCATTCATCTGCTGCCGCGTCTTAATCAGCTGGCTGAGTCCGTTGGTGTCCACCTTGGCGGTGGTCCAGTGGGCGCTGAGGACTTTCAGCCACTCTTCTTTCTCCAGCACGCGCACGATGTGCAGCGGGTCATCCTCGTACGCCAGTTGCTCGATCTCGTGGCCGATTGCCTTATCGCTGATGTGCTCGATGTATTTGTTTTCTTTCGCCGACTCGAACCGCGCCTGTGTTCGTTCTTCGAGCGGCCAATGGAAACGTGCCGCAAATCGAGTCGCACGAATCAGCCGCGAGGGATCTTCGACGAACGCATAGTTATGCAGAACGCGGATCAGTTTGGCCTCGATGTCCGCTGCGCCGTTGAACGGATCCATCAGCAAGCCCGCGAGATCCCGGATTCAGCGACAGCGCCATCGCGTTGATCGTGAAGTCGCGACGGCGCAGATCTTCAATGATGGTGGCCGGCGCCACGACCGGCGGCTTGCCCTACTTTTTCGTAGCGCTCGGTGCGGGCCATGCTGATCTCGGCGCGAACATTTCCGGGCAGCTGCAGGAACAAGCGTCTTCAGATCATCGTCCGCCGCGGCGATGACTGCCCCAGCCTTTTCCAGTTCCTTTTGCAGCTTGAGAGGATTCCCCTGAACGGTGAAATCCAGATCGCGGATCGGAAATCCGCTGATGATGTCGCGAATCGCCCCGCCCGTCAGGTACAGGTTCATCCCGGCGGCCCGGGTTATCTCTTGAACGAGGTTTGCGCCCTTTTGCTGGTCCGGCGTAAGCCGGATTTCCATCGTGTATATGTAATCGGCCATGCCTTCCTACGCGTGCCGAACTGCGACCAGCCGGGCTGTGGATTTGCACAGGATTTCCACAGGGTCACAATTGGGGGTCCAGGTAGCGATCGCCACCTTGATATAAGTGACTCTATACAATGGATTTAGGTTTCCTGAGACGGTCGCAGCAAACTACAGAAAATAACACAAGGTTAATATTTTGGCTACTGCGATTGCGCATTTTGCCTGTTAACCCCGAAAAAGTGCGAGAATTCTAGCGCAGGACGAGTCCACCGCCTGCAATTCGCCCGACAAAATGCCCTCGACCCACAAAAAGGTAATCGTCCGCAAGTTCGATCGCGACTCTCTCTCCGGCTACGTTGCCCCGGCCAACTTCGTGCTGGACGGCAAACTTGGAGCTCCTGAACACCGCCGGCAACGTCGTGGGAATTGACCTCAGGGAGATCAAGATCGTGTACTTCGTGCGCGAATTCGGAGATTCAGAGTCTCTGGTCCGAAAGACTTTCACCAGCCGTCCCCGAACCGAAGGTCTCTGGGTGCGCCTGAAATTCAAAGACAATGAAATCGTCGAAGGCCTGATGCCCAACGACCTTGCGCAGCAGACCGCCGACGGATTCCTGATCAACCCGCCCGACATGCGCTCCAATACGCAACGCATCTTCGTCCCGCGCGTGGCACTCGACTCGCTGACCGTGCTGGCAGTGATTGGCGGCACCCATCGCCAGCGCCGTCGTCCCGAAGACCAGCTCCAGGTCCCGATGTTCGGGGAGTAGTCCCTGCGAGATAGCATTCAGCACTCAGCAATCAGCGTTCAGCAATTAGCCCCTCGAGACCTCGCCTACTAGTTTGGTGCGGGCGCCGGTCGTGGTCTGTCCGTCAAACAGCACTGACCGCTCGAGCCTGAATGCTGATTGCTGAATGCTACCCTAGTACCGCAGCAAGTCCTGCCCGGACGCAGAGTGCTGCAGACTCGAACCGACCATGAAACTCTCCAAGCTCTCCGAAGTTCTCGATGCGCCGTACGAAAACGGATCCCCTGACATGGAGATCACCGGTGTTGCCGGCATTGAAGACGCCGTTTCCGGCCAGCTAACATTCGTGGCGAATCCGAAGTACGCTGCGAAGGCCCGGACAACGCACGCGTCCGCGGTTATCGTCGCCAAGGACTTTCCAACCATTCCGGCGGCGATGCTGCGCTCGAAAAATCCTTACCTCACGTTCGCGCACGCGATCAAGCTCTTCTACCAGCCCCCGCAGTACTCGCCTGGAGTGCACCCCACAGCAGTCGTCGCACCCCTCCGCCCAGATCGGCTCGAAGGCACACATCGGACCTTACGTGGTGATCGATGAGAACGCGGTGATTGGAGAGAACGCAGTTCTGTTAGCGCACGTGGTGATTTACCCGGGAGTCCGCATCGGCAACAACTTCTTTGCCCACGCGCATGCAGTAGTTCGCGAGCATTGCCGTCTAGGAGACAATGTCGTGTTGCAAAACGGAGCAGTGATCGGCGCCGATGGTTTCGGCTTCGCCAAAGACGACTCCGGCCGCTGGCACAAGATCTTGCAATCGGGCCCGACCATCCTGGAAGACGACGTCGAAATCCAGGCCAACGCGTGCATCGATCGCGCCAGCGTCGGCGAAACTCGCATCGAGCGGGGAGCGAAACTCGACAACCTGGTGCACGTAGGCCACGGTTCGACGCGTGGGTGAGAACACCTTGCTCTGTGCGCAGGCAGGATTGGCCGGCACCACCGATGTGGGCAAGAACGTGATTCTGGCCGGCCAGGTCGGGAGTCGCCGGCCACTGCAAGATCGGCGACGGAGCTATCGCCACCGCGCAAAGCGGAATTCCCGGAGACGTCGCCGCCTGGCGCCTACGTGAGTGGCGCACCCGCCGTCGATCACAAGCTCTGGCTGAAATACTCCGCTGCCCTTAGCCGGCTGCCCGAGTTCATGAAAGCCGTGCGCAGCAACTCGAAGATAAAGTGAGTCGCTGCCTTCAGGAATACTTGTCGATCATCGGGGTGTGCCACCATTTTTGTTTCTCTCCGTTTCCATTTGCACGGAAGCTGCCTCTAATTCTTCCGCATGGTCCAACAACCACCAGGCAAACCGAAGAGCCATGAGTCCGGGAGCACCCGCTGGGTCTTCGCTCGCGGGGGTTTCATCGGATTCCATGTAGCGTCTTAGCATCAGGCTGATCGCGATCTGTAGCGCACTCTCACCTTGAATGGCAGGGATGTCGTAGCCCTTGTTAACTTGGTGACGACCTCAGTTGGTACCGGGGAGGGCCGGATACCTTTGATCACGTTGGTGGCACGGAAAGTGAGTTTAGAAAAGCTAGCTGAAGACTACCTGAAAGCGAAATGCCCAGCTTCTACACACCGGGTGCAGTTGTCCCCTCTCCTGAAGGCTTTGGACCCAGCACGATCAGAACCGCACCGATAAGGCTAAACAAGGCCCCGGCCATCAGCAGACCTTCGCGTTCGTTCGCCAGGTGGACCGCCATGACCGCCATAATTGCGGCATGAGCGAAACTCGACCACGCAGCGAAGGCGATCACGCTGCGATTCGCGGATGGGTTACGCGCTGCCAGCAGCAAGAAAATCCCAAGCGTGACATAGAGGCTAAGCATCATCGGCAAAGCGTCTTCCTTATTTGCGTGCCAACCATCCCGTACAGACGTCACCGCGGGATAGATGCCAGCCAAAAACAACAACCCTACCAACACCAACACGACCTTCAGCGCCCGTTCCCGAAGCATAGGGTCCTCCTGATGCAGAATTGCAGAAGCGCAACGTGCTCGCCGACCAACGGGCTGGAAATGTTATGTGTAGAGATAGGACAAGTCAATGGGAGAGGAATTGGTGAGTCTCAGCGGATCGTTAGCGTGACACCCAAGCTACTCGTCGAGGACGTTGGCATGATCCAGGGCACGTTGAGATTGAGCGCATGGCGCTTCAAGCCGAAGTTTGGTACTCCGGCGGCAGTCCCTGGTTAATCACGGAGCGAACGCGCTTCATTAGGCAGTCACGACTCCCGAAGTCCTTCGGTTCAATTGGTTCGTGGAACACAATCTTGGCAGTGCCCGAAGAAATGCTGAATCGCGCCTTCGGCATGATCTCGTGGGTTCCGACGATCGTGACCGGAATCACCGGCACGCCACACTCCATGGCGAGGTAAAACGGCCCCTTCTTGAACGGCAGCAGCTTTCCGTCGAACGAGCGCTTCCCTTCCACGTAGATCGTCATACTAATTCCCTGCCGAATGACGGCAGCAGCGGCCCGGACCGCCGCAATCCCAGCATCGCGATTCCCGCGATCCACTGGCACCAGGTCGCCGATGCGCATGGTCTCGCCCAGAATCGGGTAGCTGAACAGTTCCTTCTTGGCCATAACCGATGTGCGCCGCGGAATCAGTGGCAACAGAATCGGCGGGTCCAGGTTCGAGGTGTGATTCGACATGAAGATGTAGGTGCGAGTGGCATCGATCTTCTCAAGCCCAACCGGTTCGATCTTGACGCCCGCCAGCCGCACGCCCGTCCACGCACCCCACATGGCCATGCGATACAGGAAGGAAACGTCGCGCGTGAGAAATGTCCAGGAAAACCCAAGAGCGCGGCGATCGGCAGGGCGACACTCCAGAAGGTCAGCATCACTACCGTTCGTATCAAGGACGCGCATCTCCTGCCGGCTGGGATTCCCCTCTCAGCCAGGCAACACGGCGAGCTTTCTGCTGAGTCGTGATATTGTCCACATCCTTCAGCGCATATTCAACTTCTTCCCGCGACCCAATCCTCCACTGCAGGGCGTGTTCTCCTCGTGAGTTGCGCACTCGCAGGTGAATCATCTCTCCCGGGCGAAGTTCGTTCAGCCTTCTGTCGAAGTCGCCGGCTGCAACCATTCCGTTGATCTCAAGAATGACATCTCCAACCGCCAGCCCAGCTGCCGCCGCGTCGCTACCGGCCCGCAAGCGAATCACGGAAGGCGAGGCATCAAAATTGCGAGCTGCCACAAAACCGGGTTCGGCCACGGTAACTGATTTTCGAACCACATGTAGCCCCACGCTTTGCGAAGAATTCGTCCCAGGGAATCTCTTCCACGCCCGCCACGTACTTCCGAAAGAAAGTCGCCAGCTCAGCGTGAGAGACGGCTTCTGCGGCTTGCCGCACACCCGCTGAATCCGGAAAGAACTTGCCCTGCTTCGCAAAATTCTGATTCATCCACTGGAAAACTTCGCGCAGCGACTCAGTCCCCTGACTGGCGTCGCGTACGGAGAGATCGAGCACAACTCCCAGCAGCTGTCCCTTGTTGTAGTAGGAGATACTCCGCTCCGGCTGGCGGTAGTAAGGATACTTTTCAAGCCATGCGTCCAAACTCGACTCCTCGGCTGATTGCGTCAGATGAGCAGGCCTGCGCTCGAGTTCCGCAATCTGCTGTCCGAGTCGGAACAAGTAACCACGTTCATCCAGAAGCCCGGCTCGCAGCAAGATGATGTCCTCGACTGTACTGGTGACGCCCTCGCTGAACCATAACGCCGCGCGTGTAGTTCTCGCGCGTATAGTCGATCGGCTCGAGCGTCTGCGGACGGATCCGCTTCACATTCCAGAGATGGAAGAACTCGTGGGCAGTGACATCGTCGAACGACTGGGGATTATCTTTCACGTCCTGGGCGTTCAGTTCGATGGCTGTGGAATACGCGTGCTCCATCCCTCCGCCACCTGGCCCGCGTGGGAAGTGATAAAAGAACAAATACTGCTGAAATGGACGATCGTCCATCCAGGTAGTCGCCGCCGCGACGATGCGTTGCGCATCCCCAGCGAGCCTCGCCATGTTGTAGTCCGATCGGTCAGCGTCGACGACGACGCGATAGTGAGCCCCACCCTCGTCAAAATCCGATTCCTGAAAGGTGCCGATCTCCACCGGTGAATCTACCAACTGATCGTAGTTGGCAGCCGCGAATTCGTCTCCGACGCTTGTAAGAGGAGTGGCAAACTTCCATCCGGCCGGCACGTTTGTAAAATGCACCCGCATCTCCGCCGACCGTCCGCCCACCGAATACATCAAAATTTCCGCCAGGTTGAAGAACGCATGAGTGGCATTCAGCTGGGCGCCGTACGGGCCCCGGTTCATCGGCGAAGATCTCGTACTCAACAGATGCACCATCCTGTGCGCCATTAATCTCCCAGGTGGTCTTGTCAATTTTCTGGACGCTGAATGCATCACCGCCGCGTCCGGCTGCTGTGACCTTCTTCACATGCTGCGAGAAATCCCGTACCTGGTAGAGCGCATTCCATACCGGCAACTGGACTTGTCGCAGCGCATCGCCCGGAGGAAGTTCCATCCGGACGTGGAGAAGATGATCCTGGAACCCAGCGAGAGAAACCGTGTAGCGAATTGCCGACGGAGGCGCGGACACACTACGCTCCTGGGCGCGAAGCGTGAAGGGCCCAAGAGACAGCGCCCCCAGAAGAACCAGCAGAAGCCAGGTCCTCGGCTGTTTGATCATGCTTTCGCGGAAGCTCCCAGAGGATTCTTGCTGCCCGACATGGCCGAGCCTGTGCCAAACTCCTTCAATCGAGCAGGAAGCTTTTCGTAGATCCCTTCAAACCCGCCATTGGAAAGAATGGCGACGACATCTCCCGATCGCAATTCGGGCGCGACTACCTGGACGATCCCATCAGCCCCCGAAATAATCCGCGCTCGCTTCCCGCGCTTCTCGAGATCGGCTCCAACCGCCATCAGGTCCAGCCGCTCTGCCGGCGGAATCGCGTCCGACTTGAAAACACCCGCGACGATGACTTCGTCGGCCAACGCCAGACTGTTCGCAAGTTCGTGCTGAAACACATTTCGGCGCAGAGTGTTCGATCTCGGCTCCAGAATCACCCACAAACGCGAACCCGGATAACGCGAGCGCAATGCGGTCAGCGTTCCCGCAATTGCCGTTGGATGGTGCGCAAAATCGTCGATGATGGTCACACCATTCACCTGCGCCTTCACCTCCAGGCGCCGCTTCACACTTTTGAAAGTCTTGAGTGCCGCCTGAATCTGTTCTTTCGAAATTCCGTAGGCCGCGGCCATCGCGGCAGCAGCGGTCGCGTTGCACACGTTGTACTCTCCGCCCAGATCGAACTCAAGGTCAGCCCAGTGTTTTCCGTCCCGCACCACGACCCACGATGTCTTGGACGGTTGAAAGCGCACATTCGTGATCCGCCAACCGGACGTTTCGCGAGAACCATACCGCTCCACCGGACAGAACGCCTTGGCAATGCATCGCTCCACGCTGTCGCCAGTATCAAAGGCGACGATCCGCCCGCGTCGCGGCACCAGGTTCACCAGGCGCTTGAACGAAGTCTCCACTGCATCGAGATCCTTGTAGATGTCGGCATGATCGAACTCGACCGAAGTCAGGATCACCCCATCCGGAAAGTAGTGCAGAAACTTCGGTCCCTTATCGAAGAACGCCGTATCGTACTCGTCGCCTTCGAGGATGAAATGCTTCCCCTCACCCAGAGCGAAGCTCGATCCAAAATTCTCCGCAATCCCTCCAATCAGAAACGACGGCTGCAATCCCGCCGAGTGGAAGATCCAGGAAAGCATCGAGGTGGTCGTAGTCTTGCCGTGCGTGCCCGCAACGACAAGCACCTCCTTCTCGAGCAGAAACTCGTCATGCAAAATCTGTGGCAGTGAACAAAACGGGATTTTGTCGTCGAGCACATGCTCGAGCTCTACGTTCCCACGCGAGATCGCATTCCCCACTACGACTAGATTCGGACGCGGCGTGAGATTCGCCGCTGCAAACGGCTGCGCGACCGGAATTCCGAGCGATGCCAGGAAATTCGACATCGGCGGATACGCCGCGCTATCCGAACCCGTCACACGAAAACCGCGCTCGTTCAACATCCCCGCCAGCGACGCCATCGCCGTGCCGCAGATGCCAATCAGATGAATGTGTTTCGTATCAGCCATGATGCTCCGAATCCCCAGGAGGTTAAGCGGGCGTGGTCGCCGCCTCCAACATCTTAAGCGTCACTTCTGCCCCGTTCACGCTTAATGCCGCTCGCACCCCAATCGGAAGTGTAATGTTCCTTCGGGTCACGTGCCCGGAGCGCAACCCGTACGCGACCGGAATTCCCAGATCACCCACAATCCGCAGGATTACCTCCTGCAGAGTGTATCCCTGATCTTTGGTTTGCAAGCAGTCCAGCATTTCGCCAAAGATGATCCCCCTCACACCCTCCAACTTCCCAGCAAGCTTCAACTGCATAAGCATGCGATCAATCTGGAAAGGCCGAGCATTCACATCTTCGAGAAAAAGAATCGTGCCGTCAGTCCTAATGTCGTACCGCGTTCCTAGCGCCGCCACCAAAAGCGAAAGGCACCCACCATAAAGAATCCCTTCCGCGGCCCCGTCCACCAAACCTTCGACTCCAGAATCGCTGGATGATTGGATATCCCATTCCGTCGCTCCACCTACTGCTGCATTCCAGGACGCAACGTCGATGCCCTCCTCCAAGGCGAAGTCCTTGGTGACCATGGGCCCATGAAACACAACGAATCCACCCGAATCCGCAAACCAGGTCAGCAGGGTTGTGATGTCGCTATAGCCCACAAAAATCTTGGGGTGGCTCGCAATCTTCCTCAAGTCGACTCTACCCAACAGGTAGTTCGCGCCGTATCCGCCTCGGGCGCATAAGATCCCTCGGACCTCGTCGCGCGCAAACATCTCCTCCAGTTCTCGCGCGCGGCGATCCGCGGATCCAGCGAAGTAGAGGTCCTGCTCAAGGATCGAGTCGAAATAGAATGGCTTGTATCCCAGCTGCCGCAAAGCCTCGCAACCCTTGTCCAGCAACTCGCGCTTGATGTTGCTGGCGGGTGCCACAATGCCAACCGTATCTCCCGGACGCAAGGCCCGTGGCTTGACGCGCGTAGTCTGAGCAGAAGGAATCGTCAAGGCGACATCCTAAACGAAAAATTCTCCCTGGAAGATGAGCTCCGCGGATCCGCGCAGGAAGACCTCATTCTCAAAGCGTACGGATTGCGTCCCTCCCGGCGCATGCACACGCACCGGCGAGTCGGCATACCCGCTGGTGATCGCTGCGACCGCCGCCGCCGAAGAGCCCGTTCCCGAAGATTGCGTTTCTCCGACCCCGCGCTCGAAGAATGATGCCTTGATATTTCTTCTATCCTGAACAACAAGCAGCTCAACATTAACCCCATGCTTGAAGTATGAATTGCGCTGGATTTCAGCTGCCCGTGCCTGCCAGTCCGCCCACAACTCGCTCACAAAAACCACGAAGTGTGGATTCCCCATCGACACCGCTGCACCGTGCACATCGCCGAATGAAGTCGGAATTGTCAATTCCGCAATGAACTCCGGCACTCCCATCGCAATTTCAAACTCGTAACCGTTCCCCTTGCGCCCGGTGAGATTGCACAGCTTCATCCCGGCGCCGGTCTGCACCGTGACCGACTCCTTCCCTTTCTCCGCGCACAGATAAGCCGCGACGCACCGAGTGCCATTGCCTGAAATCTCCGCCTCCGAGCCATCCGCATTGATGAGGCGGGCTTCGACATCGGCTTCTTTGGCCGGGAAGAGCCACTCCACACCGTCTGCCCCGACTCCGTTATGGCGATCGCAAATACGCTGCGTGAATCTCGAAATATCCGGAGGAGCCAGCGCGCCATCAATCATCAGGAAATCATTGCCGCAGGCGCTGGCTTTTGTGAAGGGGACCGCGATACGCGCTAGGCTCATTCGTGTTCGATCGCACCCAGCGAACCTACGCTTGAGAAGACATTGGATTGATGAAGAAGAATATTGATCTCGTCCTGGTCCTCGATGCGGAGCATCGACACTCCAGAGCACACGCACATGACCCGCCGCTCCGGCGACGCGAACATTCTGCATGGTCCGATGCGCCTGGTCCAGAATGCGGTTCGCTTCGATCAGAACGCCCTCAGCATCCCGCCCGGTCACCTCGTAGGTCATCAGCACTGACTTCACGGCATACCTGTGTTCCAGACGTCCGAGCACGGCCAGCGCAATCAGAATCACGATCGTGGCGAAGATCGCAGTCAAATAAAGACCACCGCCCGCCGCCATCCCGACTCCCGCAACCACGAAGATGGTAGCTGCGCTGGTCAGACCAACAATAGAACCCCGCGAATGAAGGATGGATCCCGCGCCAATGAACCCGATGCCTGGAATGATCTGAGCCGCGATGCGCGTGTGGTCGCCCCCAAAGCTTCCCGCCAACTGGCCCGACAGCACAGTGAACATCGCCGACCCAAAACAGATCAGCATATTCGTACGCAGCCCGGCCGGCTTGTGACGAGACTGCCGTTCGATGCCGATGATCCCACCGAGGATGGCCGCCACCGCCAACCGGGCGATTGTGGACGACAGCACCGTACCGGCACTGCGCAATATCCCCATGAGGCTGTGGCTGTCGAGCATAGGTCGGCGGAGAATCGAGAGCGAGTGGATTCTATCACTGGAAAAATGGACCGCTGGGTGCTTCACGCCCGTGAAGTTAACCCGGCTGGTTACCGGTTCGCGAAGAATCCAGGCCGTCAGCGGGCGCGATAGATGGTGACCGGGCGCTGGCCCTCGACTTCGATCCGCGCGATCACAGGCAAGGCGCGCGCATGCACCGCCTGCCACACCGAATCTCCCTCAGACGCAACTACGAAGTCGGTATACCGGCCCGGATCCGCCAATGCCTGCTCCCACAATCCGTCAGGATCAGTGGGCTGCTTCCACACCCGATGATTTCCCTCGTTGATGGAACGCCGCAAAGGAATGCCCGCGTCCTGCAGTGCGCCCACATGGTCGCCGAGATACATGAGAAACCCTGCGTCGGAAGGAAGTTGCTTGAGTTTCTCCGCGAGTTCCCATTCGAGTTGTAGACGGGTACGCGAATTGACCCAGGCCTCGCGAAAGCTGCGCCGGGTGGGCGCGCCACACGCCCGCATAGCTGGCGACTATGAACCCGACGGCGACCACAACGACCGACCTTCGAACCAGCGCTGTTCGAGCCATCCCGGAAATGTGGTCGGAGAGCAACGCCACAAACACTGCCAGCACTGGCAGCAACTGTACCCCATAACGAATGTTGTAAAGCGAGTGCGGCCACCAGTCAGGAGTGAAGATCGGCACTCCTCCGTATGCAACAGAAAGCATGTAGAACGGCAACGGCGCCCAGAGCAAAAGCAATGCCGCCGGTCGTGGGTGACGGATTGCGACCACCAGGCTGCCCAGCAGCGCGAGCAGCAGCCACGCCGCTTGCCAGTTCCCCTCGGCTACGCTGAACACTCCTGCTTTTACGAAATATGAGGCCGCCGCTGGAAGGTTGTTCGTGCCGGGATGAGGCGGGAATCCCGGCACCGCAGTCTTCTTTTCGATTGCACGTGCCGAGTACGGACCGTTGGCAAACTCTAGCAGATTGCGATACACGATCCCGTTGTAAGTCAACCAAAGCAACGGTACCGCGGCTGCCAACAAGACAAATTTCAGCACGCTCATTCGCAACACTCGGCTCGGAGCACGCAAGCCGATCACCGTCATCAATCCGGCCACCGCAGCTGCCACAAACCAGCCGTCATATCGCGTCAGAGAAGCGCCCGCTAAACAGAGTCCGCATCTCGTCAGCGAACGTGTACTATTCGCGCTCCACTCTTCCTGGCCTTTGCTCTGCAGAAACTCATCAAAGTGCACCACCGCCCAGACAAACAGCGCAAGATACAGCGACTCGGTCATCGCTGTCGCCTGCAAATAAAGCAAATTTGGATTCAAACCGTAGACTGCCGCCCCCAACCAAGCCGGACACCGCCCTTTCCATCCCAGCCCTCTGGGGACCTCACAACGGCCTCGTACCAGCCGAAAAATTCCAACCACCCCGAGTACATATGCGACCATCGAAGGAATCGACCCGCCTGCGCCGGTTTGCCAGGCCCACTTCGAAACAATGAAAGGCATCATCAAGACATGCGGCAACGGAAGCCACACGGTTCCTAACTGAAGGGGCCCGGGCGTGCGCGAGTCGAAAACCCGGCGCGCGATATTGATATGCGCTACCGCATCCCCAAAAAGCAGAATTTCCCGTCGCCGGAAGTAAATCAGGAAGGACAGCACAGACGCGCAGATCGCCAGGACCGCGACCCACGCAGTCCCGCGGCCCCAGCGGCGCTCAGCCGGGGCGTTCATTCGAGGTGAGTCAGCTCACGGAATACCTGGAAGCGTTCATCGATTTCTTCGCGTCTCAGGGACTGCAGGCGTTCGGTCCCGAAGCGCTCCACGGCAAACGACCCCATCACTCCACCGTAGAACAAGGCACGCTTCAGCACTTCGCGACTCAGTTCTTCCTGGGACGCAATGTAGCCCATGAAACCACCTGCAAAAGAATCGCCCGCGCCCGTTGGGTCTTGCACTTGCTCGATTGGCAACGCTGGCGCACGAAATGGATGACGTCCAATCCCAAAGGCTCCCTCGCGGAAGAAAATCGTTGCCCCATACTCTCCGTGCTTAATGACCAGAGCCTGCGGTCCCATCGCCAGCACCTTCTGCGCGGCCCGCGGCAGGTTGCTTTCGTGGGCGATCATCTTGGTCTCGGTATCGTTGATCAACAGGACGTTCACGAGCTTCAGCATCTCGGCCAGCTCTTTGGGCGTGCCGTTGATCCAGAAGTTCATCGTGTCGCCACCCGTGAGTCGGACACCGTCCATCTCCCGTCGCACCGCCGCTTGCAGAGTCGGATGGATATTGGCGAGAAACAGGAACTGCGTATCGCGATAGGCCTCGGGAATCTTGGGCTGGAACTGCTCGAATACATTCAACTCGGTGAAGTCGGTCTTTGCCTCGTTGAGATTCTCGGTGTAGTGTCCGCCCCACCGAAACGTCTTGCCTGGTGCGCGCTCGATGCCACGGGTATCGATGCCGCGCCGCTTCAGCACCAGTTCATGATCGGCACTGAAGTCGTCGCCCACCACGGCCACCACGCGGACATCAGCGAAATAGCTGGCCGCAAGCGCGAAATAAGTGGCTGCGCCGCCCAGAATGTCTTCCACGTGCCCCGATGGAGACGCAATATTGTCGAAGGCAACCGACCCCACTACCAGGATGCTCATGATTGAGTTTTATTTTCCCGAGGAAAGATATTTGTCGAGGATCAGACTGAGCTTCTGCCGGGTCGCAACCGGAATCTTGTCGCGCTCGGTAAGGAGCGCATGCGCCAGCGCGGAGCCGCATTTGCAGCTTCGCCCCACAGGCATGCCAGCTACGGTCTCGCGCACGACTCTCGCCGCATTCTCCGCGTTCTTGACCAGCACCGCAACGACCTGGTCGACCGTCACTGAATCATGATGCGGATGCCAGCAGTCGTAGTCCGTCACCATCGCCACCGTGACGTAGCAAATCTCCGCTTCGCGGGCGAGCTTCGCCTCTTGCAGGTTGGTCATGCCAATCACATCCATGCCCCAGCTGCGGTAGACGTTCGACTCGGCCTTGGTCGAAAACTGCGGGCCCTCCATGTTGAGGTATGTCCCGCCCCGCTTGCCGATCACGCCAACTTTCTTGCATGCTCCCTCGACCACCTGGGAAAGCTGCGGGCAAATCGGATCGGCGAACGCAATATGTGCCACGATCCCGTCGCCGAAAAAAGTATCAACGCGATGCCGGGTTCGATCAAAGAATTGATCCGGAATAACGAAGTCCAGCGGCTTGTGTTCTTCCTTGAGTGACCCGACGGCAGACACCGAAACGATGCGCTCCACTCCCAGTTGCTTGAACCCGTAAACGTTGGCGCGGAAGTTCAACTCCGTCGGCAGAATGCGATGCCCGCGCCCGTGCCGCGCCAGAAACGCGACTTTGCGCCCTTCCAGCGTACCCAGCACGTAGGCATCCGACGGATCGCCGAATGGCGTTTGCTGCTTCACTTCTCGCACGTCGGTCAGTCCGGGCATTGAGTACAGACCACTGCCACCGACAATTCCAATTTCCGCTTGCGACAATCACCCTCCTGAAAGGTTCCCGAACGAAAGCCGAACCGAGGATTATACAAAAGTGCCGAAGATCGCCCGAGAGGTCCACTGTAACGCCGGCGTCCCGCCGGTTGTCCCGAGGGCATCCTGCCCTCGGCCACCGAGGAGATGCCTCGAATCTGAGCCGCCGATCGAGGGGGCGCACCTACAATAACTTCCGACCCGGCGAAGTCGCAATAAAAGCTCCATACCGATTCCGAAGCCGCGATTTGCGAGCAAGCTACAATCTCCTGCATGAAGTCCGTGCTAACGCTCGTCGCGCTCCTGATTCTCACCTCCCTCGCGTCTCCTCAAGAACGACCGAGGCCAGTCACGGTCCCGATTACGCTCGATCACAATCGAATCGTGATCGACGTCTATCTCTCCTTGCCGGATGGAACCACAAAGCGCGTACGCGCCTGGGTGGACTCGGGAAACTCCGAGCTGACAATGAGCCGACGAATTGCGTCGCTGTTCGGACCGGTCAACTGCGAGGCGCAGGTCTGCAGCGCCACTCCTCCGAGCGAGGTGGTGATCGGCGGCATGAAGATTTCACTGTCCGGCATCCAGAGCGCCCACGTGCCCGCAGGTTTCCCCAACGACGTGATGGTCCCCGGCATGAGTCCGGAAATCAATCTTCCCTCGACCGTCCTACGCACGCATGACGTTGTCTTCGACTACACCAACCGTGAATTCACCATCGGGGAGCCCGGCACTGTTCAGTTCAAAGGCAAGCCCAGCAAGGCACAGATCAATGCTCTCGGTCTGATACAAATTCCCAGCCAGATCGAAGGCCAAAGCTACGACTTGGCCCTCGACTTGGGCTCATCCATCAGTTTCATTTCCAGCGAACTGCTCTCCAAATGGCACGCAGATCATCCCGCATGGCCTTTTATGACAGGTGCGGTTGGCGTCGCGAACATGTTCGGCACACCGGAAGAAACAGAGCGATTCGTTCTACAACTTCCCAGTTTGCAATCCGGCACAAACGTATTGAGGCAAGTATCCATGGCATCGTTCCCGGCGAATTTGCTCGAGAAGTTCAAGCAACGAGCGGGAACCGAAACCGTTGGTCTTTTGGGAGGGGACGCCTTTCGAAATTACCGCGTGGGAATCGACTACGCGCATAGCACCGTGTATCTAGATCAGGCCACCAACACCCCTGCGTCGGATGTCAGCGCGGTCGGCCTAACCTTGCGCCCCGAGCCCGATGGACGATACACCGTTCTGGCAGTGGTGGCCTACCAAGGAAAACCAGCGGTAGCCGAGGTGAAACCCGGGGATGTTCTCCTCGGAGTGGATGGAGCCCCCGCCACCGGCGCAACCCTGGGGCAGGTCTGGTCGTTGCTAGGCGGAACGCCCGGCCAGACGCGCGCGCTGACACTCGAGCGCGATGGAAGGCGTTTCACTGTAGACGCCCCAATCCACCGTTTCCTCGCCGCGCCGGCCAAGCCAAACCGCACCACAAGAATTACACAGAGACCATCGCAGAAAAAATAAGAGCACACCAAGGTGTATGCAGGCGGGCGTTCCTTTCGGACCATCGTATCTTTTGTGGAAGATTTCTTACTTAGGTGAAGGAAGGATTTCGCGTTCCACCCGTTCTGTCGTGTCTTGATCCAGACTCTCGCTCACCGACACGGTATCCCCCTGCACTGAGATGAACACCGATCCATCTTCCGTCAACCAAGCGTGTTTCCCCGTCAGGGTCTCGACCGTGTAATTAGCCGGCTTGGCCTTCGCGGATTCGTCCGCTACCTCGTGCACCCGCTTGTAGCGCTTCTCCAATCCTTTCGCATACACCCAAGCAAATTCCGAAGCCTTCTCCGGACTCGACCAGCGCGACACGTACAACAGACCGAGCGGCGCTGAAGCATCTCCGTGGGGCCGCGCCGCATAGTAGTATCCTCCCCGCCAGTGCGGATACAAACGCTTCGAAACCTGCTCTCCCTGATATTGTTCAACCAGAATGGCCACATCAAACTCTCCCACCGCGCCCACATCGAACTTGTCGTAACCCTTAAAGTCTTTCTTGAAGTCTGGCAGAGGCATGGCCGCCAGCTTTTCACCCGAGAGATAGGCATGCGGCTCCATGATTTCGCGTGTGGTGCGCGGCGGATTTCGAAACGCCCCTGCATATGCCCGATCTTTCCCCATCTTCGTTAGCAATTCCATCTCGAAGTCCAAACCGTAACGATAGGGAAACGTCAACGCTTCTTTGATGTAGAGCGGCGCATTGCGGAATTCAATCGAGTCCGCCGTTCCCATCTGCATTCCCGCCTTCAGAGCCTCGACGATCTGCGGAGAATCAAGGACCGACTGCCCGACCGGCGCGAGTTCGTAGTCGATGAGCACCACCATCGCCTGCCCTTCCACGACAGCCTGGTGCGCCGCGCGACTCTTCATCGCTCTCGATATCCTCCGGCGACGGTTCCTTCTTGCTGGTGGCAAGATCCGCCGCCCCGGCCTTCATGTACTTCTCAAGGCCGAACGACTGATCCTGAAGCGCGTGCGTGAGTTCGTGCGCCAGTACCGGCTTCTGCTGGTCCGGATCAATCCAGTCCAGCAGGTTCACGGTTTTCGTTTGCGGATCGTAGTACCCGGCAACCTGCTCCCGCAACAGCGCCACCAGAAAAGTTTGCAGATCAAAGTCTCGCGGCAGCAGCCCGAACTTCTTCAGCACCAGTTCCGACCGTTGCAACCGCTGCGCGTCCTCGTCCTCCGCCATGTGCTTCCGGATGAAGGCAACCACTTCGTCGCGATTCACCAGTCGACGCTTGATTTCATCGTGAATGGGAAGAGACGTGTCTTTGCTGGCGAACTTCAGAATCTCATCGACCGAGCGGAATAACTCCTCCGCCGCCTTGGGGGAGATTTTCTGTTGCGATTCGTCCGCAGACCCCTGCGGCACATCCTTCGGGCCGGAGTCTGGAGGCTGCTGCGCCGGCGGGGGACTTCCCGTCTGCGGCGCTCGCTTGGCAGCGTCAGGCGGATTCTGTTGCTCGGCAGCCTGCCCCCATGCAGCCACAAACAGGCAAGCAACCGTTAATGCAAGTGTGCAAAGTGTGCGAGCGATTTTCCGATAAAATATGTTCAAGTTTTCCTTTTAGGACGCCCTATGTCCGAACCCGATCCCAACCTTGCCGCCGAGTGTTTCCGTCGAGCCTACGAACTGCAGACGACTGGCGACTACCAGCAAGCCATCGAAGCGTACAGCCGCTCCATCGCCGCCTTCCCCACCGCCGAAGCCTACACATTCCGCGGCTGGACCTATTCCTTTTTGGGCGACTACGAACACGCTATACAGGACTGCCAACAAGCCATCCGCGTTGATCCCGACTTCGGCAATCCTTACAACGATATCGGCGCCTATCTGATCGAACAAGAAAAATGGGACGACGCCATCCCCTGGTTCGAAAAAGCCATGGTCGCCAAGCGCTACGAAGCCCGCTGCTACCCCCACTTCAATCTGGGCCGGGTCTATGAACATCAACGCAAATGGGAGAAAGCCAAGAAGTGCTACCGGCAGGCCTATGCGATCAATCACGAATATGTGGCGGCTCTGACTGGCTTCCGCAGGATAACGTCGGCATTCAATTGAACGAAGACCTGCATACGACCCGAAGCCCTTCGTCCTTCGCGCTTGCCTTAGCGCTCTTTGGCGGTCAAAGGGTCTACAAACTCTTGGTAGCGTGCTCCGCCACCCAATCCCCCACTTCTCTCGTCCCCAGCGTCCCACCAATATCCTGCGTCGTTTTCCTCTGATGCACCGCTTCGAGCACCGCCCTCTCGATCTTCGCCGCTTCAGCAGTGAGTCCAAGATGATTCAGCATCATTGCAGACGTCAGCATCGCGCCCATGGGATTGGCGATATTCTTCCCTGCGATCGGCGGCGCCGATCCGTGCACCGGCTCGAACATCGAGGTCTTCCCGGGATGAATATTCCCGCTGGCCGCCATCCCCAACCCACCCTGCAGGCCTGCCGCCAGATCGGTGATGATGTCGCCAAACATGTTGTTGGTCACGATCACGTCAAACTGTCGCGGGTCTCTCACCATCTGCATACACAGCGCATCGACGTACATGTGCTCCGCTTTGATTTGTGGATATTCGCGACTGACCTCTTTGAAGACTCGTCTGCCACAATCCCCCGGCGTGCGTCATGGCATTGGACTTATCGCTCATCAAGACGCGCTTCCGTGGGCTGTCGTCGAGCTTCGTGTGCTTCTCACAGTAATCAAATGCGTACCGGATGATCCGCTCCACCCCCTTGCGCGTATTGATGTCTTCCTGAATGGCAACTTCGTCATCGGTGCCCTGCTTGAACACGCCACCGGCATCGACGTAGACACCCTCGGTGTTCTCGCGAATCACCACAAAATCCAGGTCCTTCGGCTCTATCCCCTTTAGCGGGCACAGTCCCGCATCCAGCAGTCGTACTGGACGCACGTTGGCATAAAGGTCCATCTTGAACCGCATGCCGAGCAGGATCTCTTTGGCGTGAGTGTTGGTAGGAACTCGCGGATCGCCAAAGGCGCCCACAAGGATCGCATCGAAATCGCGCTCCAGCATGGCAAAGCCGTCCGGCGGGACGGTCACACCGTCTGCCATGTAACGCGCGGCACCCCAGTCGAACTCGGCAGTCTCGATAGCCGCTCCGCAAGCATTGAGAACCTTGATTGCTTCGGGAATGACGTCACGGCCGATACCGTCTCCGGGAAGTACAGCGATTCGCTTGGCTTGGCTCACTCTTGGAGAGCTTACCAATTGCCAGGCAGCATTGCCATTCCGAGCGACTCAACGTGCAACACCTATTTCTTGCGCTGCAAATCAAACTGGAAGTGCGCGTCCTTCCCTTCCCGTTTCCACGTCCAGTCTTCGCTGTAGTGCTCGGGATCGACGAACACGTAAACGGCGCGATGCATGTGCCCAGCCTGCGACGAGGCTAGGTTGGTTGCGTCCAGAAAATCGAAGGAAACGGTCTTCCCATCCGGCGAGATGGTGGCCTTCATCCGAGGCTGGTTGTTGCTCGGACAGAAATGGGTCATGAGCAACCGATCTCCATCTAGGTAGAACAAGCTGGTCATGGCGTCATCGCCCATCACGCTCTCCGCCATCACCGATGTCCCGCCCGCCATCAGCCGGTAGGTGACCTCCGAGGGCTGACCTTGCGGGCTTTTTCCGGTCCACGCGCCCACCATCGATTTAAATCGGTCGAGGGCCCTCTGCGCATCCGATTGCGCCCAGCTCGACACCGAAGCCAAGACAATGGCCAAAATGGCGGTGATTCGACGTAGTTTCGTCATGCGCTCCTCCTGAAAATTCGCAGTTCACATTCCCTACTCGAGCTCCAGTGCCCTTCCGCCCAGAATCGCCGTCTCCGCTATAATCAAGGGTTGAGCTATGCAATCCGTGACTTCACATAACGCAGCGGGTGTATCCTCGGGGCCTCCCGGTGGCGCCTCCCCTGACATCGGCAATGTAAGAGACGAGTTCCGCGCCTTAACGTCAACCTGTGGCGCATACGACCTGACCACGCGCGCCAAGCTCGAGATCACTGGCAATGACCGCGTCCGCTGGCTGAACGGCATGGTTACGAACAATATTCGCGACCTGGAGCCCGGATACGGTGTCTATTCCTTCCTGCTGAATCCGCAGGGACACATCCTGGGAGATTTCTTCGCCTACAACCGTGGCGATCGCATTCTCGTGGATACCGACCAGACTCAGGTCGAAAAAATCCTCGCCACCTTCGATCACTACATCATCATGGATGACGTCGAGGTCGCGAACACCAGCGACAAGCTCACTTCAGTTGGCATCGCCGGACCCAATGCGAAAGAAGTATTGAGGGCCGCCGGATTTGAGGTAGGAGACCTCAGGCCTCTGCAGATCGAAGACATCGCCTGGAAACAAAGCAAGGCTAGCGTGGTTCGCGGCGAACACGAAGAGTATCCGGCGTTACGAAATCTGGATTGCGCCGGATCAGGCCGAACAAGTGATGGCATCCCTTCGATCCGCCGGGGCAAATCCGGCAAGTCGGGAAGCGCTTGGAACTGTATCGCATCGCCCTGGGGATTCCTCGTTACGGACAAGACATTCGTGAACGCGATCTGCCCCAGGAGACCGAGCAGCAGCGTGCCCTGAATTTCAACAAGGGATGCTATGTCGGTCAGGAGATCGTCGAGCGTATCCGTTCTCGCGGCAACGTGCACCGCAAGTTCACCGGCTTCCGCATTGCGGGATTACCGCCGGCTGCCGGCGGCAAGATTCAGGCACAGGGAAAGGATGTCGGCGAGGTGACCAGTTCGGCAGTCGTTCCCGCGTCTCGCGGCGACAGCACTGTGGCTTTGGGATACATTCGGCGCGAAGTCGGCACTCCCGGCAAAGAAGTTCAGATCGCGGAATCGAGCGCAGCGGTGAGTGATCTCCCGTTCGCAGACCTGCTAACCAGATAAGAGGACGATTTATGGCTGAGAAGAAGCAAGACGCTGGTTTCACCGTCACTGATCGCCGCCTGTTTACTTCGGAGGGCGAACTGCGCAGCGACGTCGCAGAAGAAAAACCGGCAGCGGAGACCCCTGCTGCAGTTGCCCAGCCATCTCCTGCAGCGCCTTCGTCCGTTGCCACTGACCCTGATATCCCCCCTCCGCCTTCCGCGGCTGAGCAGAAGGCGAATGTTGATGCCTATCGCCAGTCCTCCAAGGATCTCGACGCGCGTGTGGAACTCAGCGGCCAATCCGCCAAGGAACTCGAGATGACCTTCGAGCGCTTCATGGCTTCGCTCTACATGAGCGCCATGTTGCAGCTCGGCATGATGCACGAACAAGGCGGCCAGCCCCGCATCGATCTTATCGGCGCCCGCCAGACCATTGACACGCTCGCGCTGCTTCAGGAAAAGACCAAGGGCAATCTCACGTCGGCGGAAGAGGGCTTCCTGCAAAACTGTCTTTACGAACTGCGCATGGCGTACGTGGAAGTCACCAACGCGTTAGCGCGTCCACCCCAGGCCCCGGGAGCGGCTGCAGGCAGCAAGCAACGATGAAGGCAACGCTCACCGTGCTGGGCAGCGGCACGTCGATGGGCGTGCCGACCATCGGCTGCACCTGCGCAGTGTGCCACTCCACCGATCCGCATGATCGCCGCACTCGTCCTTCTGTCTTGATCGAATACGCGGGTAAGGTTGTCCTCATCGACACCACTCCCGACTTCCGCGAGCAGGCGATTCGCGAGGGCATCACCCAAATCGACGCAGTCCTGTACACCCACAGCCACGCCGACCACATTCTTGGCATCGACGATCTGCGCCCCTTGAGTTATCACCGCGACGGAAAAATTCCGCTGTATGCCCGCGCCGAAGCGGCCGACTACATCCGCAACATGTTCCGTTATATTTTCGATGCCGACTACAAGTTCGGCGGGCCTTGCGCAGACTGGAACTAAAACCAGTTGACGGCCCGTTCGACCTCTTCGGCGCAAGAGTTGAGCCGATTCCGGTGATCCACGGCGAATCTGAAATCTATGGCTTCCGGCTGGGCTCGGCGGCGTATCTCACAGACTTCAGCCAAATTCCCGAAGAATCGTTTTCGCGCTTGCAGGACTTGGACGTTCTCTTCCTCGACGGTCTGCGTTATAAGCCGCATCCCACGCACTCGACGGTGGAGAACTCCCTGCGAATCGCGGAGCGGTTGAAAGCCAAAGCGCGTCTTTTTCACACACATCTGTCATGACCTGCCGCACGAAGCAACCAACGCGACGCTGCCGCCGCACGTGCGCCTGTCCTACGACGGAATGAAACTGGAGTTTGAAATTTGAGCACGTGGATAGTAGCGCCGGCGTCCCGCCGGCTGTCCCGAGGGCATCCTGCCCTCGGACTATGAAACGGTGCTTCGCCAGGATAGGAGGATTGAATCGCCCAGCGATCTCTGCGTACCCTAAGCGTTCTCTGCGGTTAGCTTTTGACTTCCCATGCAAGTCTTCCACAAACTCGATGACGTTCCTGGGGCCTTTGGCCCCACGATCGTCAGTGTCGGCAATTTTGATGGCGTCCATCGCGCCCACCAGACCGTCTTGCGAGATATCGCGGAGCGAGCCCGGCAGCAAAAGGCAAAATCCGTGGCTGTCACTTTCGAACCGCATCCCGCCCGCATTCTTCGACCAGACTCGGGTTTCAAACTCCTCACCCCGACGCCCGAAAAACTCCGCCTGCTGGCCAGCACTGGGCTCGATGCCGTTCTCCTGCTTCCCTTCGGCCGCGATCTCTCCCTGCTGACCCCGCGCCAGTTTGCCGAGCGAATTCTGAAAAAGAAGCTGCACGCCTGTGAAGTCCACGAAGGCTACAACTTCCACTTCGGACACAAAGCCGCCGGCGACGTGAACGCGCTTGACCGAATTCGGCCGCGAGATGGGATTCACCGTAAAGGTCTTCGACGAGATGACGCTGCGCGGCGAAAGCGTTTCCAGCAGCCAGATCCGCAAGCTTCTATCCGCAGGCCGAGTCAGCCGTGCGCGTCATCTGCTGGGTCGCCCGTTCGCGATTCTCTCCACGCCCGGCCGCGGTCGCGGCTATGGCAGCAAATACACGGTTCCCACCATCAACCTGAGCCGCTACGAAGAACTCGTTCCCCAGGACGGCGTCTACATCACCCGCACGCGAGTCGGCGAAGAGTGCTTCGACTCGGTCACCAACATCGGCAACCGCCCGACCTTCGGAGCTGACTCGTTCGCCATTGAGAGCCACTTGCTCAACTTCCATCCCATCGACTTGAACGCCGAGACCGAAGTTGAGATTTTCTTTCTGCAGCGGGTGCGCGAGGAAATCAAGTTCCCGTCTGTGGAGGCATTACGCGAGCAGATTGCACGGGACGTGAAGAAAGCACGGCGATACTTCCATCTGAGCACACACTGAAAGTGTCCGAATTTCTTATTGCCAAACCGTCCCCCAACAATTGACAATCCCCCGAATGCCCGCCGCAAGCGCGACGACCTTCTCCAACATCACAGTCGACCAACGCCGCACCCTCCTCGCTGCCGCCCTGGGCTGGATGCTCGACGCCTTCGACGCCATGCTCTACGCCCTGGTGCTGACCCACATCATGCGCGACCTGGGCATGAGCAAAGCAACTTCGGGATTCCTCGCCACCCTGACGCTGCTGGCCTCCGGCATTGGCGGCGTGATGTTCGGTTTCCTCGCTGACCGCATCGGACGCAAGCGCGCCCTGATGCTCAGCATCCTGACGTACTCCATCTGCTCGTTCGCTTCCGGTCTGGCCACATCGATCCTGATGCTGGCAGCCTTCCGCTTCGTCCTCGGTCTCGGCATGGGCGGCGAATGGAACACCGGAGCAACTCTGGTCGCCGAGACCTGGCCCACCCAACTGCGCGCCAAGGCCATCTCTATCGTGCAGAGTTCGTGGGCGATCGGCTATGCGCTCGCCGCCCTGGTGGCGGGTATCGTTCTGCAATACGCAAGCTGGCGCATGGTTTTTTTCGTGGGAATCCTGCCTGCCCTTGTCACCCTCTGGATTCAGAGTCGCGTCCCGGAATCTGAGATGTGGCGCGAGCATCGCCGTCTTGCTCAAACGTCAACGCAGTCGTCCGATCCGCAAGCAACCTACGAGCACGTCAGCTTTCGCCACATCTTCCGCCCGCCCTATGTCCGGCCACACTTTCGCATTGCTGTTTGCAAATTTCTTTGGAATGTTTGCTTGGTGGGGATTGTTTACTTGGCTCCCGCCCTTCCTTTCCCTGCCCGTGGATCAGGGCGGACGCGGCTTCGGTGTGATGGGAACTACCACTCTGCTCGTCACGTTGAATTTGTTTGGAATGTTTCCCGGATACGCCAGTTTCGGCTGGGTGGCTGATCATCTGGGTCGCCGCCGCTCGTACATGCTCTACACATTTCTCGCCGCAGTATTGGTTCCGCTCTATGCGACGGCACGACAACCCGCGGTCATTCTGGTGCTAGGCATCGTCACGGCCTTCTTTGGCACCGGCTTCTTTTCAGGATCCGGCATCATCGGCAGCGAGATCTTCCCCACGCGTATCCGCGCCCGTGCCCTGGGATTCACCTACAACGGCGCCCGCACCATGAGTTCGATCGCACCGTACGTGATCGGCCGCGTCGGACAAGCCAAGGGCCTGGGATGGGCATTCTTTCTGTGCGCCGGATCGTTTTTTCTATCGATGCTGGCGGCCTCGCAGTTACCAGAGACGAAAGGCAAGACCTTGGAATGACGCATCAATGGACTGCGTATGTGGCCTGCACTCTTCGCGAGCACTGTAAGTATGAGTACCAGATCGCACAGTAGCCGAGTCGACCGATCACGATCATCGACAAACCTACGTGAATTCCTAGCGAGTAAAGGATACTGTGAAGGGTAATCAGGCAAATCGTGGAGATGATCCAGTAGTTTTTGGCAAATTCCGGAGCACTCGGTTCCTCTCGCCACAAGCGATAGCCAGCCAGAACGCTGCACACGGACAGGCCGGTATAAACAACCGCAACGGAAGCTAACCGGAACTCCGTGGGCAGGCCGATCGGATGCTCCGCTAAATTAATGAGGGCGTTGCTGGCAATCCGCAGATTTGTGTATGGGCCGAACAGGGTCAACGTCAAGCAAAAGAACGCCAGCCATCCACCAACGCCGCGAGGTTGCTGCTCATAGGCGGCAAACAAGTTAACAGTTTGCCCTTCCGAATCCGGGTCGGCGATATCCTTCGACTGTTCTATGGGCGGCGAATCGCCTACGCAAAACGCGCACACTGGCTGTGCCGACTCCGAGCCACGTTGCTGGCAATACACGAGAGCCCCCCTGGCCGGCACATCTTACAACGGAACTTATTCAATCGGTTCCACCACGGCATCCGGCAACTGCACCAGCACAATCGCCGCCAGCACCACTACCATCCCAAGCACCTGCACCGGTCGCATGCCCTCGCCCAGCGCAATCGCCGCGATGATGATGGAAAACACCGGCTCCAGACAACTGACTACGATCGCGCGCGTCGGCTCCAGATGCTGCAATCCCGCAAAGTACAGCGAAAACGGCGCCAGCACCGACACCACAGCAAAGACCAGCAAGAACCCCCAGGCTTGTGCCGAGTAGTGAGCGGCAGCCAACTTCCACGGTGGGTTCACCACCAACCAGAAGGCTCCCGCGCTGAAGGTCGTGTAGAGCAGCACGATCCAGCGGTCGTAACGCGCCAGAATGTTGTGGCCCGCAATGTTGTAGAAGGAGAACGAAATCGCCGCCAGCATCGCGGCCAGCACGCCGACGGGATTCAAACGAAATCCACCCGCGCCCACCACGCCAATCGCCAGTGCACTTCCCACCACCGCCAGAGCAACCGCTGACACGCGACGCAAAGTCGCCTTCTGCCGTCCGCGCGCGACCATGTAAAGCAACACCAATATGGGAGCGGTATATTGCAGAATGATCGCCGTGGCTACGTTGGTTTTCTGAATGGCGAGATAGTAGAAGTAGTTCGAGGCGGCCACGCCCAAGACGCCGAGCAGCACGATCCTCCCGAAATCGGCAGACGGCACCTTCAGTTGTTTCCAGCCCCGTCGCACTACCAGCACAAGGAACAACACCAGAAAGGAAAAAGTAGTCCGGCTCTGCGACAGGATCAGGGGATCTATCTGCAGCGCCTGACCAGCTGGCAACAACCGTCCCGTAAACGCCGCTCGCCCCAGGCTTGCGGCGATTCCCCACGAGAAAGCCGCTGCCGCAATGTACAAATATCCGCGCGCCGGATGCGCCCTATTCACCAAGGATTTCGTCGAGCCGTTCAGGATTGAACCCGATTATCACTTCATCCCCGATGATGAGGGTCGGCGTGGAATGGCTCCCGTATTTTTCCGTCAACTCGCGCACCGCATCCGCATCCACTGTAATGTCCCGCTCCTCGAAGACCACGCCCTTTTCCGTGAGGAACATTTTCACGACCATGCAGGGTGGACAGTCGGGTTGAGTAAACACAACGACTCTGGGTTTCATGATGCCTGAGCTGCGATCCCTGTGCCCAAGGGCACAGAGCAAAACCAAGCCGCCGATCTACTGGTCGGCATATTGAATCTCGAAGGTAATCTTTGCGGTCTTTTCCAACATCGCCGAAACCGAACAATATTTCTCTTTCGAAAGATGAACAGCATCTTCCATCGCCTTCTGCGAAACCTTGCCACCAACGGTGTAAATCAGTTTGATCTGGGTATAAACGGTCGGGGGCTCCGCCGCCCGTTCCGCCACGGCCCGCACTTCCAGGCGGGTAAACGGCTCCCGCTTCTTGCCCAGGATGCTTGCCACATCGTATCCCGTACACCCGCACAAACCGATCAGCACCAATTCCATCGGACTGTTGGCCGTCTTCTTGTCCCCGTCAACAACCAAGGCATGCCCGCTGCTCGATTCTGCAACGAATCGGTGATTGTCTACCCACAGCGCCTTCGCTTCAACCATTTCTCACCATCCCTTAACTTTTCGATTGCCAATTGTCGATTGTCGATTGTTTTTCTTTGCTGTCTTTCGCGACAACCCGAAGCGCAAAGTCGGTCGCCCGCCGACGCAACTGCGCGGCCTTACTATCCATAACAATCCGTAACCGGCAATTAGAAATTGGAAATCGACAATTGGTCTGTGATCGTTGTCACTCACCGCCGATTGTCAGTGCTTGGTTCCGGATGGATCAGCACTCGAAATAACTCCGGCGCGTCCTGCTTAAAACGAATTTCCAGATCCGTTTGGATATCATGCACACGCGAGAGCGGCAGGTTATCCGACAACGTGCAGTGACACGCCACGTACAACCGGCCCCGAACTCGCTTGATCTGAATGTCGTGCATGTCGAGCACTTCCGGAAACTCCGCCGCGGTCGCCTTCAGCCGCCGCTCGAGCGCCGCGTCCCGCACGACCTCGTCGCCCTCCTCGATGGTGGCCGGCTCGCTCTCTATGTGTGTCAGGATCGACGAAATCTCCGGCACCTCCTCCTGGATTTCCGCCTCCAGAGCCGTGACCCGGTCGTGCGCCTCTTTCAACGACAACCGTTCGTCCAGTTCCAGGTGCTGTTCCACGTGCAATCGTCCGCGCAAATCCTGCACACTGACATCGTGCACATTCAGATTGTGCCGGGTAGCTACCGCCCGAATCTGGTCAAAAATGTTTTCCGTTCGACCTGCCCGTGGCACCGAATGGACGATCACATCGGCATTCGGCAGAACGCGATGAACAGCCTCAGTGACTGCGTCGGCAAGATGCTCGGAGTGCTGGAACGTCACGGTCCGAGCCAGTCCAATCGACAGATCCGCAAAGTAACGATTGCCCGCCCGCCGGATGCGCGCCCGGTCGACCTCGATCACGCCCTCCACCCTTCTCACTGCATCGATGATCTGATTCCTCACACCAGCAGGTGCCGCATCCAGCAGCGCGTCGATTGTCTTCCGCGCCAGCCGCCAGCTGACATGCACCACAATTCCCGCCACCACCAGCGCCGCCACTGGATCGGCATCGCGCAGCCACCCAATGTGATAGCGTCGGCCCGCCATGACCAGCAGCAATCCCAGAATCACGACACTGCTCGACCACACATCGGTCGAGAAATGGAGAGCATCCGCTTCGAGTGCCTGGCTGTCATACTTCACGGCGATCTTCCCCAGCGCACGCGATCGCCAGACATCGACTCCGATGGACAAGAGCATGACCAGGAATGCTGCGACCGTTGGCTCAATTTCAACGCTTCTGAAGAACAATCGCTTAACGGCCTCCGAAATGATCCACACACAAGTCAGCAGTAGGAGGCCGGTTTCGATGAATGCAGAGAAGTTCTCGACCTTGCCGTGACCATATTGATGATCCGCGTCCGCCGGCTTATCCGATACCCGCACCGAGAAGAACGTGATGATAGCCGCGATCAGGTCCAGCCCCGAGTGCGCCGCTTCCGACAGGATGCCCAGGCTCCCGGTAGTCACCCCGACTACAATCTTCAACGCCGTGATCGCCAACGCAGCCAGAACGGAATTGCCCGCCACTGCGCGCTTTTCCCCTCGCATCGTGGCGGGTGGATACACCATAGGCGATTCCGGCATAGTCGTGATTATCTCCGCTCGCCTCTCTTCGCGCCAATTGATTTCCATGGACTTCCAAGGTTCATCCGTCTGATCGCACTCTCTCGTGTGCTACGATTTCGAGAACGTTCTCTACAGTTCGGGAGGCTTTCGCAAATGCGCGGACTTCGGTTGCTATTGTTGCTGCTGGCGAGTATCGCGGCAGTTGCTTTGGCGAACGCACAGACAGCCCAATCCGCAGTGCAGTCTTCAGCTCAACATCCGCCCAATGAATTGGGGCAGTCAAGCGGGACTGGCCGCGGACCTGCCGCAGCCTGCCAGCGACCTGCCACCCACCGCGGCCGTCATTACGATCCGAGGGGTCTGCACGCCTCCCAAGGCTGACGCCCCTCCCACACCGCCGGCGGAGTGCAAAACAATCGTCACGCGCGCAGATTTCGAAAAGCTGGCCACAACACTGCAGCCCAACATGCCTTCCCATGTCCGCCGCCAACTTGCAAACCAATATCCCCAGATTCTTTTCATGTCGGAGGAAGCGCGCAAGCGGGGCCTCGACAAAGATCCACACTACCTGGAGATGCTGCACTTCATGAAGATGCAACTCCTCAAGGCGGAACTGGACCGTTCCCTCGAAGGCGACGCCGAGAAAGTTCCCGAGTCCGAGATCAAGGACTACTACCAGAAGAATGTGAAGAATTTCGAGCAGATTTCCGTCCTTCGCATCTTCATCCCCAAGGTAAAGCAGATCCAGCCCAAGGACGGCGCTACCCCCGCTGAAACCGACGCGGCCAGAAAAGACTCGGAAGTCGCCATGGTTAAGGTTGCCGAGAATCTTCACACTCGGGCCGCTGCCGGAGAAGACTTCGACACGCTGCAGAAGGACGCTTACGAAGCAGCAGGAATCAAAGCTACTCCGCCTCCGACGTCGAACCCCAGGCTTCGCCGCAGCAACCTTCCCGCGGCCCAAGCCTCTGTATTTGATTTGAAAGAGGGAGAACTCTCTGCGGTCATCAACGACGTCAGCGGATCTTATATTTACAAAATTGTGTCCCGCACCACGCCGACGGGTAGCCGATGTACAGGACGAAATCCGAAACACCCTGCGCAGCCAACACTTGCAGGCCATGCGCCAGAAGTTACAAACCTCGGTATCGTCGGAACTGAACAAGGACTACTTTGGCCCGGATCTGGCGCCGGGTTCGTCAGGAGTGCCCGGCGCTCCCCGGCCCATGCCGATGAGCAGGCCTCCGGCGTCCACGCCACCTCCAACGGCCCAACCCAAGGAATGACCACCGGAAAACCAACCGTCGTCGTGACTGGTGTCTCGGGAAATCTTGGACTGCGGCTCTTGCCTCAGCTCACCGATTTCTCCGTTATCGGCATTGATATCACCTCTCCCAAGACCGAGCACCCCATTCGCTTCGTGCGCATGGATCTCGGTACCGAAGATTCCTGCCAGGCACTCTACAACCTCTTCAAGGAAGCGCGCCCCTTTTCGGTGGTGCACCTGGCCTTTGTGATTGATCCGATGCGTACCGGCGTGCTCGATGTCGATCGCATGTGGCAGATCAATGTTGCGGGCACGGCTCGTGTGATGGAAGCCATCACAGAAGCGAATCGGAACGAAGACAGCGGCGTGCGTCAGTTCATCTATCCCAGCAGCGTCGGCGCCTATGGGCCGGACTTGCCCGGTCCCGTCACGGAAGAGTTTGCCCTGGAGGCGCACACCCTTCCCTATGCGATCCACAAACGAGAGTCCGACGGAGTTGTCCAGCAGCGGGCACCTGCGCTGCGCAGCTGCAGCGCTTACATTCTGAGGCCGCACATTTTCGCAGGGGCCAGCGTGCAGAACTACATGCTCGGAGCCTTTCGCGGCACGCCCGACGGTAAAGGCAAACGCGCGGACAAGATGCGCAAGGAAGGCAAACGACTCCCGTGCATGCTGCCCTACGGGCAAAAATATCTGGACAACAAAATCCAGTTTGTCCACGTCGACGACATGGCGCGCCTGATTGCCTGGATCCTCAAGCGTGAACCGGAGGCGCGCCGTCTGACGATTCTCAACGTTGCCGGCCGGGGAGAGCCTTTGACCTTCGGCGGTTGCATTGGAATGGCGCATGCCGAACTCAAGCGCGTGCCCGGCAGGTGGGCCATGCGAGCGGTTCTAAAATTCTTGTGGAAGGCGGGCATCTCATCGATTCCGCCCGAAGCCGTCCCTTACATGACGGGGCAGTACATCATGAATACCGAGCGCCTGAAGAAGTTCCTGGGCGATGATTACGAAAAAGTAATCCGTCTTTCGATCGCCGACGCATTTGCTGATTCGTTCAAAGCGCCTGCGCCGGCAGGTGCGACGCAACGTCTAGCGGCCCACTGACGGCGTTGTGAAGGGACATGACTGAGCCCCGGCGAAGAACTCTGGAGCGAGCTGCAGTCTTGAAGGAGCGGCTTCAGCGGCGCCGTAAGATTTGCCGGATCAATGACGGCTTTACCCGCCGCGAACTGGCACTAACCGCTTGGCTAGAAGGCCGCCCATCGGTCGACGTGGGTCAATCAGTGTAATCTCATTTATCACCAGTTAACGTATGGATCGAGTGATTTGTTTCACAAGGGCTGTGTTCTCGAGTGAAGGAATATCCTCGAGCTCTCAGAAGGGGCGAAGAATGCCTGGTTTATGAGCCATCTTAGTAGTCGCCAATCGTCCCGCACCGCCGTCTCCGTGCTCGCTCTTTGTTGGCTTAGCCTAGCCTCTTCCTGCTTCAAGACGGCCGAACCGACGAACTCTGCGCTGCATCTGGTCGGGGAGACGCGGCAAGAGTCCGAGTGCTCCTAAACCAAATCCCAGTCTGGTTTCTAGCAAAGACGACAACGGCGACACGCCGTTGCATTGGGCTGCTTTGTATGGCCAAACGGAGGTTGTGGCGTTGCTACTTGCCAACGGCGCCGATGTCAACGCCCGCGGAAAGAGTGCTGCCACGCCGTTACACTACGCTGTGTGGAGTAACCAAGGGGCGGTTGTGGAGCTACTTTTGTCGGAGAAAGCTGACGTTAACGCTTCGGAGGACAAAGGCATCACTCTCCTGTACGGCGCAGTTTCCCGTGGCTACAAGGGGATCGCAGAACTACTGCTCGCGGGTAAGGCCGACGTCAACATAAGAGCAACTGGGGGCTTTACGCCTCTGCATGTTGCACCGTTCTCAGGTGACAAGGAGATTGCGGAATTGCTCGTTGCCAACGGGGCAAACATCAACGCAGTCACCGTGCAGGGCACAACTCCGTTGCGGATGGCGATAAGGAGAGACCACAAAGAAATTGCTGAATTCCTTCGTAAGCATGGTGGGTTGGCTCACCCATCAATCGGCAGAGTGGCCGTATCCTTAGAATGCATCGTGAGCCACAATCGGAGGATCTGTCTAAATCCGCGATTTTACCCATAATGCTAGACGGTGGTCGAACGTCGAGAAAAAGAACTCTCCCGATCATTCCCGCAGGAACGACCACTCCGCAAGCGGCTTCCAACCGCGCGGGGTTCCAGACTCATTTCTTCCCGCGAAACACACCGGCCGTTCCAAACGTATAAGGCGTCCACGACGCGCTGCTGAAACCAGCCCCACGCATTCGAGCGATCAACTCCGGGGACGATGGAAAACGCGCCACCGACGCGGGCAGGTACGCATACGGCCCTTTCACTCCCGAGATCACGGTGCCCACGGCGGGCAACACTCTCCGAAAATACACGCCGTAAAGCCTGCCGAGCCAACCACTGGGTTCGCTGCATTCCAGGATTCCACACTCTCCCCCCGGCCGAAGCACGCGAACAATTTCCCGCAGACCTGCGTCATAGTCTGCCAGATTGCGGAAACCAAACGCAGACGTCACCAGGTCAAAGGAACTATCTGGAAGCGGCAACTGAAGCGCATCGGCCTCCACCCATCGCAGGCGCGTCCCGGCAGATTTCAACGCCGCCCTTTGCAACATGGGGTGCGCGAAATCGGCACCCAAAATCCGGGCGCCGTCCGTTCCAGCTCGGCGCTGCAAAGCAAACGCCATATCACCTGTCCCGCAGCAAAGATCGAGAACGCGTGCGTCGGGACGCGCAAGGATGTGTGCGAACGTCCGCGCGGTTCGCCACCACCACCACCGGTCGATGTTGAACGATAAGACATGGTTCAGCAGGTCATAACGCGGCGCGATCGCAGAAAACATCTCCTGCACCGCGCGCGAAACCGACGCCGGATCAGAAGCTCCCTCTGGAGCCGCCCCAATCACGATCGCTTTGTTCGGTTCGCTCACAGGTTCATCAATCGCAAATCGGCACTTGGCACTTGGCAATTTCTCTATGCTTTGGAGAGCCTTCGAATCTCATCGACCGCCTCGAGCACTGCGCTCTCCGGCACATCGTTCACCACTTCGACCTTCCCGATCTCGGTCGGCAACACAAAATGAACTTTTCCATTCCGTGTCTTCTTGTCCGATTGCAGACGCCGCACAATGCTCTGCCCACGTATCGCCAGCTTCGGCAAACCACCCACAGCCAGCGTCGCGTCACTAATTCGCCCAGCGGTGGATTCATCGAGCTTTCCGGCGATGACCGCAATCCGCGACGCAGCGACCATGCCCCACGCCACCGCCTCTCCATGCAGCAGAGCCCGGTAACCCGTCTCAGCTTCCAGCGCGTGACCCACCGTGTGTCCGAAATTCAATACGCGGCGCAGCCCATTCTCTTTCTCATCGACGGAAACCACGTGCGCTTTCAACCGCACCGACTCCGCAATCAGCCGCTCAACAGTCGCGGTGTCACGCTTCAGAATCGCGTCGCGGTTCTCTTCGAATTCCCGAAACAGTCCCGGATTGCCGATCACGCCGCACTTCAACGCCTCATAGAGTCCAGCTCGATACTCCCGCTCCGGTAAAGTCGACAACACTTCAGGATCAATCAACACCGTGAGCGGCTGATGAAACGTCCCAATCAGATTCTTCCCGGCTTTCAGATTCACTCCCGTCTTTCCGCCGATGGAGGCATCCACCTGCGCCAGGACCGTGGTCGGAATCTGCACAACGTCCACACCGCGCATGTAAAGCGACGCTAGAAAGCCCGCCACATCTCCCGCCACTCCCCCGCCAAAAGCCAGGATGACCGCCGTCCGGTCAGCCCCCAACTGGGTCAGCTTTTCCGCCAGATCCTCCACGGTCGTCAGCCGCTTGAAGCGCTCCCCCTCCGGCATCTCGAGCACTTGTACATCGAATCCGGCCGCCTCCAGAGAACGAATCAGTTTCTTAGCCCACTTCCGCCGCACCGGTGCCACCGTGACAACAAACAGCCGGCTGGACCGCGGCAACAGATCGCGTAGCATCCCGCCGGCTCGTGCCAGCAGCCCGTTCCCGATGTACACCTCGTAGGGACGAGGCTGCACAGCCACACGCACTGTAGTCATCGTGCTCTCATCATAGCGTAGACGAGGTGGTTGACTGCGATATGTCGGTGCTAACAGGAAGCTGCGCGACCCCACTCCAAAAGGGTCGACGAAGAAGGCCCAAAGAGCCAGGAGTCTCTTAGTGTTCCTTCTGTCCTTTGTGGTTCAAGCCTTACGCGTTTTAGGAAACGCCAGAGAAGCCACCACGGAAACGGCAAGCACCCCCACCACAACCGCCAAGGCCACGTGCGTAGGCACATTGACGTAATGCGAAGCCAGCATCTTCCCGCCAATCAGGATCAGCACCAGCGACAATCCGTAGTGCAGGTACTCGAACAGATCCATCATCCCCGCCACTGCAAAATACATCGACCGCAGCCCCATAATGGCAAACACGTTCGACGTATAGACGATAAAGGCATTCAAAGTGATCGCCAATACTGCGGGAATCGAATCCACCGCAAACAGGATGTCGGTGGTCTCCACCACCAGCAAAACAATCACTAGTGGCGTGGCGTATAGTCCCGGCTTTCGTACCCAGAATTTTTCTCCGACATAATCGTCTGTAACTGGTATCCAGCGCCGGAACAAGCGCAGCACTGGATTGCGTTCTGGATCGATCTCCTCATCTCCCTGGCGCAGCAGTTTGATCCCGCTATACACCAGCAACGCACCAAACACGTAGATGATCCAATGAAATCGTTGAATCAACCCCACGCCCGCCACAATGAAGAAACCACGCGTGATGAGTGCCCCCAGGATGCCCCAGAACAGCACCCGGTGTTGCAAGTCGTCGGGAACTCGAAAGAAACGAAAAATTACCAGGAAGACAAAAAGATTGTCGACACTGAGGGAGAGCTCGATCAGATACCCGGTAGCAAACTCCAGACTCGCGGTACGGCCGTGCCAGAAATAAACGAGCACGCCGAAGGCGAGCGCCAGACTGACCCACATCGCGCTCCAGCCCAGCGCCTCGCGAAAGCTGATGCTGTGTGCCCGGCGATTAAACACACCAAGGTCCAGCACAAGCATCACAATTACAAATAGGTTGAAAAGAACCCAGAAAAGGATCAATAGCAACCCCAGACAAAGTGAGATCGTCGATTGCCGATTGTCGACGGCCACCTACGTTCCCGACACGAGTCCTGAAATCGGCAATTGCAAATTGGAAATTGCAAATCCATTACTGCCGTCCCCGCTTCCCGCTCTCCCACTCCGTCCAGATGCCGAGCAGCTTCAGTTGTTCATCGACGTGCGTATCGTGAAGAATCTTATCGATTTGCGGCCGCGTAAGCCGCGCTCCGATTCGATCCCGCGCATTGGCGATGCCGAACGCTACCACGGTCATTTCCGCCGTGTGCTTCTTCAGAATCGGAATATCGACCTTGTCGAACGTATCGGAGATCGCATGATAGTTCACCAGGTAATTCCCTTCTTCCTGATTCGCCACCATGGTCGGAACGCCTTCCAGCAGAAAGTCGAAATTGTCGGTTCCCCACTCGACGTCGTCGGTGGTAAAGCTGTCCGCTCCAAACTGTTTCAAGGGTGCGACGATAGGGGCCACTGCGGCGGTTATGTCCTTGCGCCCACCGAGTGTAAAACCAGTCACATGCCCGATCCCCGCATCGATAATCGCAACGCCTGCCGCCTTGTCCAGTTCGTTCCGATGCGCGGTCGCATAGGCTCGTGATCCCATCATTCCTTGTTCCTCCCCTGCAAACAGGATAAAGCGAATCGTCCGGCGCGGTTTCAAGCCCGACGCCTTGATGGTCCGCAGTGCATCTACGACCAAAGCTGAATTACATCCGTTATCCAAGGCGCCGGTACCCAGTTCCCACGAATCCAGATGCGCGCCCAGAATCACGAACTCCTCCGGCCGCTCGCTGCCCTTGATCTCCGCCACCACATTCGACGCCGTAATCGGTCCGCCAATCTTGTTCGGAATCGACAAATCCGCCCACACCGGATGCCCCGAAGTCACCAACCGTCCAATCCGCTCTCCGTCTTCGCGAGCCACCAGCACCATTGGAAGCCGGTCAATCTCCCCACTCATCGAGTTGGTATGCCGGTAAAGAATGTCGTGATCTCGCGTTGCAATGAATGCAATCGCCTTGGCCTTCCCCTTCACAGCCGCCTCAATCACCGGCGGAGCGCTCATGTACTCGTTGAAAAGATCCGGCCAAGTCTTCAGCACGTCGGAATGCACCAGGATCATCTTGCCGGAAATATCACCAGCCTTCTGGAAGTCCGTGCCCGTACCCGCTCCCACATCAACCACCGGAATATGCTTCGCAATCAGTGCCGGAGCCCAGGCAATCGACACGGCCCGCACCTTGAACTCTACCGCCGGAAGCGCGGAAGCCTTCGGATCTGTCGCCGTACCCACCGACGAGACGCTCACCACCGTTGCGCCTTCGGCCCACGAAACCGGCATCTTGAAACTTTCGGTATGAACGGTGTCAGCTCCCGCATCCTTAAATGCCGACACTCCCCAGGCCACTGCCCGATCCATGGCCGGAGTCCCCGGCACGCGTCCTCCAATCTCATCCGTCAGATGCCGCAAATTGTGCTCGATGGGCGAAGGCTTCAGCGCCTCTTCGATCAGTCGATCCGCATCCGCCTTGGACTGAGCCAAAACTACAGCGGACGAACCAAGTAAAAAACACACCATCAACATGTACGCCGGCAACTTCCAGGGATTGTTCATATGGGTCGCATTAGAAACCAATCGGAGGAGGATTGGCAATTTTCGATATCGACTTACGTCGGTGAGGTGAGCGAGGATCAAGCCATCAGTTATCAGCCATCAGCTAGCGAGCATCGAGCATCCACACCGTCTGCAGAATCACGTCGCCCGCAATCTGCAAGCTCTTCGGGCTCAACTTGTCCAATGTGTCCTGGTTCGTGTGATGAAACACGTTGTCGTAACCATAATCCAGATCGATGATGTCGGCGGTAGGCACGCCCAGTTTTGCGAAGGGAATGTGATCATCCTCGATCGCAAGCGTTCGCGCGAAAAAGTGCGACTGGTATCCCAGCCGGGTTGCTGCCTGCAAAATCAAGTCTTCCAGCCAGGGAGCAGAATTCGCCTCCCGCTCAATGTTCAGATCAGCGTCCCCAATCATGTCGGCCACGAGGAAAGCCCTGATCTTCTTGTTGGTTCCGTCCGCCTGCCACTTTTGAGCCAGATGTTTCGTGCCGTACACGGCGTCGTTGTCCATGTTCCAGGTTCTTACCGCTTCCTCGCCATCGGTCCAAAGCAGCCAAACACTGTATCCATTGCGCTTCTTCCCGCGTAACTGATTCGCAAGCTCCAACAGAATCGCCGTCGACGCGCCCCCATCGTTGGCGCCCACGAAGCCCGTATTGCGCAACGGGTAATTCGTGTCGTAGTGCCCCGCAATCACGATGATGCCATCCTTCGTTCCGGGATACTTGGCAATAATGTTTCGCACGGGAAACTTCCCTTCCACCGTGTCGGCCACGAAGCTGTCGTCCGTGACCTCGTCCCCTTTGAGATGTCCGAGGATATACTCCTCCAGCTTCTTGTGATTCGCGCTCCCGATCGGCCGCGCCCCAAAGGCCACGACTTCTTTCGTGTACTGCATAGCTCGTGCCGAGTTGATGCTCGGCGCGGCCCCGGCCTCTACAGCTGGAGCGGCAGGCGCAGAAGAGCTCGCGGTTTCACTCGATGCCGCAGGCCTGGCGGGTGCCTCAGGGCCTCGCTGCGACGAGCAGGCCGCGAGCGTCACCGACACGGCGGTCAGCCCCAGAACTCCAACCCACCACCATGCCCAGGAAGACACACGGGCGTTCTTCGACGCAACGTTCTTAGTCTCTTCGAGTCTGCCGAGATATCTCGTCACGTCAAACGCTCTCATGAACAAAGAAATCCTCATGTTTCCCTGTTTCCTCGGTGGTTAAGTCCGTCTAGGATTTCTTCTTTTCCGCCCGTTTCCGGCGCTGTGCAGGATGCACAATCCAAGCAATCCCGATACTGAACACGTACAACGCCACCATGGGTGCCGCGAAGATGCACATGTTCAGGATGTCGGTGGTCGGCGTAAGGATGGCTGCAATGATAAAGATCACCAGAATGGAATAGCGCAGGTTGCGCCACATCCACCCGGCGGTCACGACCCCCATCAGCGACAAAAAGAACACCAGGATCGGCAGCTCAAAAATCACCCCCATCCCGATGATGATCACCAGAAAAAGATCCGTGTATTCCCCGATCGTAATCATGGGCTGGAACTGCTTGCCGTATCCGATCAGGAACTCCAGCGCTTGCGGATACACCAGCTTGTAGCCGAAATACCCGCCCGCAATGAACAGCAGCACCGTGGAAAACATGAACGGTGTCACGTAGCGCTTCTCGTTGCGGTACAGTCCCGGCGCGATGAACGCCCACACCTGGTAGAGAATGAATGGTGACGTCACAAAGACTCCGGCCAGAAACGCCACCTTCAAATACATATTGAAAGGTTCGGTCGGATTCAGGTAGACCAGCTTTTGCGACAGGCCGTTGCGCTGCAGCGCCTCCATGATCGGCCGCTGCATGATTCCGTAAATCTTTTCCGCGTAGCCCCAGCACAAAAAAAATCCGACCGCCACCGCGATCAGCGAATAGATGATCCTGCGGCGCAGTTCCTCGAGGTGCTCGAGGAATCCCATGGCCGGCATCTGCTCATTGTCATCGCCCTGCGAGGGTAGTTCGGCGGCCATTTCAGGCATCGGGCGCCTTGGCGGTGGAATCGGTCCCCTCGGTCAACTGCGCGGGTGCGTGCTGCTCAGGGGCATGCTGTTCCGGGGCATGCTCCTCGGCGTGCGCATCGAGCATGGTCCCGTTCGTCACGGTGCCCCGCGGAGGATCCACCGGAGGAAGATACTGGGGCGCGGTGGTTTCGCGATCGAGGTTGGCGATCTCGGTTTCGATCTGCGCCTTGAACTCGTTCGAGGCCCGCTTGAACTCGTTCAGAGCCTTTCCGATCTGCCGGCCAATCTCCGGCAATTTCTTCGGCCCAAACAGAATCAGAGCCCCGATAAAAATGAAAATCATCTCTGGAAAACCGAGATTCATCCAGCCATCATACTGCGGGAGTTCGATTGGCAGCAACGCGGGCGCATTTTCCCCGTTTTCTTTATGGCGAAGAACGTTGATCTGGACGGAACACGCCTTCGTTCCTTGCGGAGAAGCCCCCTGGGACTGGTCTTGGCGTCGCTACTTTTGGACCTTCAAGTCTGGTCAATGAGGGTGTTGGCGATTTTTGCGACAGGGAGCAGGGTCGGCCCAAGCGACTGCAATGCACTCCCACTACTCATGAATTGGCACCACGTGGAACCACCCGCGAGCGGCCAGCCATGAAACCTTGAGCACAGCCTCGATTTAAGAGCTAGGGAACAACCGCTTTGACCGCGGGTGTCTTACTGCTTTCGTGGCCGGATGCATCGACAGCTGTCGCCGCGTAGTAGTACGTGCTGCCATTGGCGACGGTGGAATCGGTGTAGAGCGTGGAAGCAATCAGGCTCACGTTGATCTTCTTCCAGGTCGCTCCGTCTGGACTGCGATAGACGTTGTAGCCGATGACGTTACCTGACATCGAAGCCTGCCAACTTAGGTCCACGACATGGTTGGCCGCTGCCTGGATGACGACCTTGTACGACACCTGCGAGATACCGCCGCCACACCCGGTAACTTTCACGGCGAAGGAGTAAGTGGCCGGCGTGGTCGGCGTTCCGGCGAGGCTCAGCGACGTCGTCGTGCTGGACGTCTTCGCGGTGACGCCGGCTGGCAGCGCGCCGGAAGCGATCGCCCACTTGTAGGGAGTGCAGCCGCCACTGGCCTTGATGACCGCAGAATAGGCGGTTTTGACCGTCCCGTTGGGCACGCTGCTGGTGTTGATGGCAACGCCGCCGGATGCCGCTGCTTGGATGACGACCTTGTACGACACCTGCGAGATACCGCCGCCACACCCGGTAACTTTCACGGCGAAGGAGTAGGTGGCTGCGGTGGTCGGTGTTCCGGCGAGGCTTAGCGACGTCGTCGTGCTAGACATCTTCGCGATGACGCCGGCCGGCAGCGCGCCGGAAGCGATCGCCCACTTGTAGGGAGTGCAACCGCCGCTGGCCTTGATGACCGCAGAATAGGCGGTTTTGACCGTCCCGTTGGGCACGCTGCTGGTGTTAATGGCAACGCTGGCTACCACACATGGTGACACAACTACGACCAGCAGGAGGGAGAGCAGCCAAGACTTCATTACTCTATGCTGGCGTGCCTACAGGATTCTCAACAGATACTGGAGGTTTGAAACCTCCTGATTTTGACATACGGACTCAAATGAATTACTGCGCCGTCGTCGTTTCGCGGGGTACGCGCGCATCCAGCGCTAAGGATTAGGTTATGAAATCAGGCGTTACACCCATTGACGATTAGCGATCGATTTCTAGCAGGGCCTTCTGGCGTAATCACCCCCTCACAATGCCATATCTGCCGCCTTGTGCCACACCTCTCTAGTCGCTACTCTCCAAAAATCACTCAAATCTTAAGGAGACTGATCCAATGGCTACAGCGCAGGTCCCTGCTCTCGACATGAACAAGCTGAACGAATTCATCGGACAATTCGTCACCGACCTCGGTGCCGCCGTCCATACCGGCATGGTCGTCATTGGCGAGAAGCTCGGGCTTTACAAAGCTCTCGCCCGTGGAGCCATGACTTCGGCAGAACTGGCCTCCGCGACTCAAACCGATGAGCGCTACCTGCGCGAATGGCTGGCCTCTCAGGCAGCGGGCGGTTACATCACCTATCATGCGAACACGCACAAGTTCAGCCTGAGCGAAGAACAAGCTTTCGCGCTGGCCAACGAAGACAGCCCCGCCTATCTGCCCGGGGCGTTTGAACTGGCCCTAGGCTCGCTCGCCGCCGTGCCCCGCATAGCGGAGTCTTTCCGCAGTGGCGCCGGCATGGGTTGGCATGAACACGTGGACGGTGTCTTTCACGGCTGCGAGAAATTCTTTCGGCCCGGTTATGCCGCCAATCTCGTGAGCACATGGATCCCCGCGTTACACGATGTCAAAGGGAAACTCGAGTCAGGAGCCCGAGTGGCCGATGTAGGCTGTGGCAAGGGCGCCTCAACTCTGCTGCTGGCCAAAGCATTCCCCAACTCCCGCTTCTTCGGATTCGACTATCACGACAAATCGATTGAAGCCGCGCGCGAGTCCGCCAAACGCGCCGGAGTCTCCGACCGCGTCACCTTCGAAGTATCCAAGGCAAAGGATTTTCCAGGCAAAGACTACGATTTCGTGGCTGTCTTCGATTGCTTGCATGACATGGGCGATCCGGTCGGCGCTGCTGCGCATGTCCGGAAGTCGTTGGCCAAGGACGGCACGTGGATGATCGTTGAGCCTTTTGCGAACGACCAGTTGAAGGACAACCTGAATCCCGTCGGTCGAGTCTATTACTCGTTTTCGACGCTGCTCTGCACGCCCTGCTCCCGTTCGCAGGAAGTCGGGCTGTGCCTGGGCGCGCAGGCGGGCGAAACACGAATTCGTGAGGTTGTCACCTCGGCCGGATTCAACCGCTTCCGGCGGGCCACCGAAACACCCTTCAACATCGTCTACGAGGCTCGACCATAGTCTTAACTTGGTCGCAATCGGACAAGCACGGCGGCTGGTGATGCAAATGAAATCACCCTGCCGTGCTTGCCTACCATCTGCCTTTATTACGCCAGTACGTGTCCCCTCGCCACGAAATACGAACTAAGGTCCTCTTCCCGCATTCGCGTCTCTGCGAAAAAATAGAAGGTCATGTCGTCCCCATTCTGCTTACCCTGGAAGTCACCCACATGTGCTTTGATTTTGGCGTGCTCGCTCTTCCTCACTGCGTGTAGTACCGGAACGGCGGCTAACTCCGGTGGCGGCTCGGGCAACGGTTCCAACTCCGGGGGTTCAGGAGGCTCGGGAGGCTCCGGGGTTCGGGCGGATCCGGAGGCGGCACGGGAAGCTCCAGCACTTCGTGTCAGCAGATGGCCCTGGGCCAAAATGCCAGCCTCGGTGGATTTCTGCCGTTTAACAGCAGCAGCCTCTGGAATACCGACATTTCCAGCGCGCCGGTCGATGCCAATTCCGATTCGATCATCAGCACGTATGTCGGCACCGGCACTCACATGCATCCCGACTTCGGCACCGATCCTACATATGGCATTCCCTTCTTCGTGGTGGATGGGAATCAGAAACTGGTGGGAGTCAACCTGGGAGCTTATGGGGGCGAAAGTGATCCCGGCCCCATGCCCGTTCCCGCCAACGCGCTGATCGAAGGCGGAACATCGAGCACCGGAGACCGTCACGTTCTGGTCCTCGACAACGCCAATTGCTTTCTGTACGAACTCTATAACGCATCGCCGAACAGTGATGGCAGTTGGAACGCCGACTCCACCGCCGTCTGGGATCTCCTAGGCAACCAGCAGCGGCCCTACACCTGGACCTCGGCCGACGCCGCCGGCCTCCCAATACTCCCCGGCCTGGTTCGCTACGATGAAGCTGCCGCCGGCAACATTCAACACGCCTTCCGCTTCACGGTCCCGCACACGCGCGCAGCCTTCACTCTTCCGGCTACGCATTACGCAGGAAACACCAGTGCCACAACCGCGCCGCCCATGGGCATGCGTCTGCGTCTGAAAGCCAGTTACAACATTTCGGGATTCTCTGCGCCCATGCAGGCCATTCTCACGGCCATGAAGAAATACGGCCTGATCCTGGCCGATAACGGGAGCGCCCTCTACGTCACCGGCGCTTCCGACAGTCGCTGGGGAAGCGATCTGGATTCGTTGAAGACCGTACCCGCCACTGCCTTCGAAGTAGTGCAGATGGGAACCATCTACACGTCGTCCAACATTCCCTCTGGGGCCGCTCCAACCATCACCAGTTTCACGGCCACTCCAGGAAACGTGGCCGCGGGCGGTAGCGTAACCCTAGCTTGGACTGTCACCAATTCGTCGTACTTGATCGTATCTCCCGCTGTCGGTGCCGTTCGGGGCGGCAGCGTAACGCGTGAAACCGTCCGCCACAACCACCTACACACTCTACGCCACCAACCAATATGATCGCAGCACGGCTACAGTTACGGTAACTGTCCCGTAAGTCCTGTTTCCTAAGCTGGAATCGGTTGCAACGAAGACTAGCTTTGAAGGGGTCCCGGCTTCAGCCGGGCCGAAAGGCTCTCGTCGTTACAAGCGGTCTCATCTGCTCAGACTCGCACCACGCAGCCAGATCAATTTTCCACAGACCGCCTAGGTAACAGAAACGCAATTACCTCTCGCGGCGTAAGCCCTTGTTAACAATGCTCAAATGCCGTCATACACAAATGTAAATTTATGTTGACGTCCCCAGAAAGCGGTTGGACCGCCGCTAAAATTCCATACAATCCCTACCAAGGATGTATCGGTTCCGCGCTGCTTCATTATTTCGTCGGCGCGCTGTCTCTATTGAAGAGTGGCCGACGGACCCGAGTTTCATTTCTGCAGCGTGTGCGTGGGGCATCTGTAATGTCTAAACTTCAGCTGGTCGGAATCGGCATACTGGCTTGTGGAGCGATCACAGGCTTCGCCACAGGCGGCCCCTTCGGACTCGTCTGCGCGAGCATCTGCCTGATCGTCGGACTGGTCATGGTCGTAGCTTCAGAGGCACGCGGAATCAGACTCGAGCGTGGCGATTCGTCGTCAGCCCGATTGAAAGCGCGTTTGATGGTCGCCATCAAAGACGTCCATGCCCGCCCGCATCAGGGCGGGAAATTCCGCGCCATCCAAGATCCCGATCAAGCCGACTTGGAATTGGAAGTCTTCCTCAAATGCTGGCTGGTGAACGAAACTGACGTCCCACTCAAGATAGAGTCTCTCCGATTCGAACTGAAAGCACCGGACGGGTCCTCTCGCGTTGCCGAGCAGATCAGGGGTGATTTTCACAACTGGCAACTGGGCGCGTTGGAGGAAGAATGGAAAGACTGGGATATGCGCCTGCGCGTGGCCATGGAGGGCGTCACGGAACTGGATACTGCCTCGCCTCTGGAATGCGGTTTGGCTCGCGAAGGCTGGCTGCATTTTCGCCTTCGCAATGTGACGCCCGCACAGTTTCGCTCAGAACCGATGCAAATTTCCGTCACGGACTCCCTCTCCCATGTCCACGTGGGAACCGCTTCAGATGTGCGTCACCTGCCGGGAAGAATCTGGCCGGTCCTGGCCTCAAGCGCGGCAGCCGGAGGCGCCTCCGCGGAACTAGCTACCAGCTAGACGGCTCGTAGGTATTTTGGCAGCGGTTAAACCTTCTCCCCGGACACAAGTGTTTCGATTGTTCGGACCTCAGTCCATCCTTGACAATCTTAATGTTCTGCGTTTCCAAGGCCTTTGGTTCAGCGGTGCCTCGTTAAGATTTTGGAGCTTTATCCGTCTAAGCTGCTGATTCCAATAGCAGAGGGAAGGAGCGAAGGGGGTCTCGCAACGAATCCAGGTCCTTACATCCCAAACGAAACGTAGCTCATTAGTTATGGGGACAACCGGAACTCATACCGGATTTTCCACGCATCGCGGCTGCCGAATTCATCATCTGACAAAGTGTAGGGTCGGATAGCCGCTTTGGTAACCTCCCGGGCTAGAATCCGTCTCATAACGACACGCTTTTGCATGCTATACTGCGCCAATTGCGCGGTATTCAGGGGCCCGGTTCGCCCCAAACTTAAGGAAACTGAAGATGGCTGGTAGTTCTCGTCGCTCTCTCTTCCTCGTTATTGTCATCCTTGTCACCTGCGGTTGTCTGGGCATGCTGTTTGCGCAGAAAAGCGCCTACACGCCGCCGAGCAGCGACGCTGATGTCAAGGACAGCCTGAAGCAGTTTACGCAGGTTTATCAGGTCATCGAGGATAACTACGCCGAACCGGTTAACGCGGACAAGGCCATCTACAACGGCGCGATTCCCGGCATGCTGCACGCGCTCGATCCGCACTCCAACTTCTTCGATCCCAAGTCTTATTCGCTGCTGCGCGAAGAGCAGCGGGGTAAGTACTACGGTGTCGGCATGACAGTCGGCCCGCGCAATAACAAAGTTATCGTGATCTTCCCGTTCGTCGGAACGCCAGCGTACAAGGCTGGCATTCATCCCGGTGACGTAATCATCGCAGTTGACGGCAAGGCCACCGACAACATGAGCACCTCGGATGTCGCGGACTTGCTCAAAGGGCCCAAAGGCACGACGGTTCACATCACTATCTTGCGTGAAGGCGTCGACAAGCCGATGGAGTTCAGCCTCGTACGTGACGAGATTCCTCGCAACAGCGTGGATCTTGCCTTCCTGATCAAACCCGGCGTGGGTTACATCCACATCACCGGCTTCCAGGAAACCACCGAGCATGAAGTGGCCGATGCGCTCGACAAGTTCGGCGATATGAAAGGCCTCATCCTCGACCTGCGCCAGAATCCAGGTGGTTTGCTAAGTGAAGGCGTTGGGGTCGCGGACAAGTTCCTCAAGAAGGGTCAGCTGATCGTCTCGCACCACGGGCGCTCTTCACCCGAAAAGCGTTACACCGCAACCCACGGCAATGGTGGGCGTGAATATCCAATGGTGGTGCTGGTAAATAAAGGTACAGCTTCGGCTGCGGAGATCGTGGCAGGCGCGATTCAGGATCACGATCGCGGTTTGATCGTCGGTGAAATCACCTTCGGGAAGGGCCTGGTGCAAACTGTTTATCCGCTAGCCGAAAATACCGGCCTGGCGCTTACGACAGCACGCTACTACACGCCCAGCGGTCGCCTTATCCAGCGCGACTACTCGAACGTTTCGCTCTACGACTACTATTACAACCGTGACAGCGACTCTAACAACTCCAATCATGAAGTGAAACTCACAGATGGCGGACGCACAGTTTACGGTGGTGGCGGAATCACGCCCGACGTCAACGTGCCTCCCGTGAAGAGCAATCACTTCCAGGACACGCTCCTGCAGCATTACGCTTTCTTCAACTTCGCCAAACGTTACGTCGTGAAGAACACTGTCACCAAGAATTTCACAGTGGACGATGTCCTAATGCAAGAATTCCGCAAATTCCTCGATGACGAGAAGATTCCCTACACCGAGGCGGACATGGTGCAGAACAACGATTGGGTTCGTTACAGTATCAAGAGCGAAGTCTTCGTCGACCAGTTCGGCCAGGATGAAGGGCTGAAAGTTCGGGCGGAGAACGACCCCCAGATCATTAAGGCCCTCGATCTGCTGCCGCAGGCACGCGCTCTGGAAGATCACGCCAAGCAGGTAATCGCGGAGCACAACGCAGCGCACACGTTGAACCAATGAGATTTTCAATCGCCAATTGCCGATTTGTCGATTGAGAAACCCAGATTTGAAACAAGTGGCCCGGCTTTTCCGGGCCTTTTGTTTCTTCTACTTGTCCCATCAACCAAAACGCTTCCAACAAATCGGCAGTTTGCAATCGGCAATTGAAAATTCCGGGTAACCTGTCCTTTCCCCACATTGACTTGCCCCTCTAAACATGTGAGAATCCGCGCATTAGCGGGCTTTTTGACCTGTGCCGCGGATTTCACCTTTGCGGACAGAACGCGATCGGCGCTCATGAGTGTTCCCTTGCAAGGTCGACGGTACGCAGGCCTGCGGGCATGATCCAGCAGAGTCCCTGGATCATCGCGGTTTTCGTGGCACTTTGGGCGGGCGGTATGGATTGGCGTTACCGCCGCATCCCCAACTGGCTGACAGTGCCGGGATTGGTTGTGGGCGTGGCGGTCAATACCGCGGTTCACGGTTGGCCGGGACTGAAGACTTCCCTGCTCGGAGCGGGACTGGGTTTGGTGGTCTTGCTGCCGTTCGTGTTGATCCGGGCGTTGGGCGCCGGCGACTGGAAATTAACCGGAGCTTTGGGCGCGTTTCTCGGGCCCGGCCTGCTGGTTACGGTACTGATCGGTTCCATGCTTGTGGCAGGTGTAATGGCATTGGCGCTGGTGGTCTACAAGGGCCGCTTGCTGCAGACGCTGCGCAATATCGGGCGCATGCTGGGAGCGTTCCTGAGATTGCGCTTGCCCGGACCGGAAGTGTCGCTCGACAATCCGGAGTCGGTGAAGGTTCCGTTTGGCGTCGCAATGGCTCTGACCGTCGTGCTGTGCGGCGTGGGACGTGCCTTGGGCAAGGTTTGAGGCGGAAATGCGAATTCTGAGAAGAACTTTTCGTGACACACGGGGCGCGGAGATCGCCGAGACTGCAGTCGTGCTGCCGGTCTTGTTCACCGTTTTACTGGCGATCTTCTACTTCGGACGTGCTTATAACATCTACGGCACGATCAATCAGGCAGCCTTGCAAGGAGCGCGGGCATCGGTCGCCCCTCCCTGTGCGACCTGTCCGACCCCAGCGGTCACCGCAGATCAGATTGCTACAAACTTCGTCGCCCCCACATTAGTGGCTTCAAAACTCAACCCTGCACAGGTACAGCCGTGGACTCCGCCCAACGTTTGTCAGTGCGGAGTAGGATGTGTCGCGGTGGCGTGCGATCCATTAGGGGTCGCCGCCGTCCCCTCCATTTGCGTCCAGTCAAACGTAGCTCTCAATACGACGGCAGGCGCGCACCAGGAGTGCGGGACGTCGGTTGCGTTTCAGTATCCCTACAGCTTCAACTTGCCCTTCAATGCCATCAGTGTGCAGATGAAGGCGGCGGCGCAGATGCGCGCTGAGGATCAGACACAGTGAGCACGGGCACTCCGTTACCCATCGCAGACCGAGAGACTTGCTCTAGCGACTACGATCCTGGAAACTGCAACCGTCTCGTCGCTTCGCTCCTTGAACAGACCGGACGTGGAAGATCGCGGTGGCGTTTTCTGTGGTCGGAATCGACCGGATCGCAGATCGTTGAATTCGCGGTCGCCCTGCCGTTGCTCCTGGTGATGGTAATAGGCATCCTTGATTTTGGGAACGCTTTCAACCTCAAGCAGAAACTCACGAATGTGACGCGTGATGCCGCGCGAGTGGGTGCCGGTCAGGCAACCAGCGATCTTACCAACGGCTCGCCTCCCTCGATCCTGGCGCTGCGTGATGTAGTTGCCAATTACCTGCAGAATGCCAAAGTGAACAATTGCAGCCTGAACACCGCCGCGCCCGCTCCTGCAGGCGCGCCGTGGAAGTGGAGTTTCACCAGCGCGTGTCCGCAGGGCGGAAATCTAGTGCTCACGGTGAATCGGGGGAATGTGTTCGTCACCACGGTCACGAGTGGGGGATTTCCGGTGAAAGTCATCTCCACCGAAGTCACCATCAGCTATCCCTATGTCTGGCAGTTCAACCGGGTGATCACGTTATTGGTACCGAGTGCAACCTACCCGGGGACCAGTCTGATTACCACGGATGCGGTGATTGAAAACGAGAGTTAGGTCATGAGCATGATCAGAAATCGGCGGACCAAACACCCTCGCCAGAGTGAGCGTGGTGTCACGTTGATTCTCGTAGCTATCGCCATGTTGAGCATGCTGGCTATGGTGGCCTTGGCGATTGATGTCATAACACTCTACGCCGCGCACAGCGAGGCGCAGAGCGCCGCCGATGCAGCCGCCCTGGCTGCCGCCAAGATGCTGGTGGCCGCGGGCGTAACGGCTGACCCCCAACAAGTCAGCGACCCGAGTCTGCAGGCAACGGCGCAGACTCTGGCGACCAAAGTAGCCCAGGATGTCGCTGGCAAGTCCGCCATTGCAGGGCGGGCGATACAGCCGGCTGATGTAACCGTGACCTTTCCTAACGCGGCAGCGGCCAGCTTTGGATTCAACCCAACCGTGCAGGTTACCGTGCAGAATGCGAACTTGCCCACGTTCTTCTCGCGGATATGGAGCCGAAGCGCCCTTACTGTACGCGTATCCGCTAAGGCGGAAGCCTTCAACCCGTCGAACTCATCCAGTCTGGGAACGGGGATACCTACAGTCGCACGCTGCGTGAAGCCTTTTCTCCTTCCGAATTGCGATCCAGTTAATCCCAACAATCCCGGGTCGGCATGCGGAGCAACCGTCGCAAGGTTCTTCGATCCGGCAACGGGTGCCATTAGAAACCCTGGACAATACCCAGCCGGCGTAATCGGCGAGACGTTCCACATGGTCTCCGATTGTGGTCCGGGCCCGGTTTGTATTTTCGGCCCACCAACTGCCACCGCCGGAGTTCCACCCATGCTCATGTATTACCCGGCACCGATACCAACTCCCCTGGCAGGAAACAGCTGTCCTTCCTGCACCGCAGGGGCGAGTGATTATCAGAGTGACATCGAATGCTGCAATCCGACGCCTCTCTCGTGCGGGACTTCGTCCAACACGGTTACCCCGGATACAAGTCTTTATCCGGAAGCCGGAACCTTGCCCGCGCGAGATGGTATCGAATGCCTGATTCACCAAAACGGAGGGAGCGGCCAGGACATCCTGAATGACAGCGTTCTGCCGGGAGCGCTAACTTATCCACTCCAGATTCAGCCCGGCAACCGTCATCCCCTCTCCGCGAGCTTCGCGGCGAATGAAGCCGTGACTACCAGCGATTCTCTGATTACGGTGCCGGTGTTTGAGCCGACTGCTACACCCACATCCGGCACGCCGGTATCGGTCATCGGATTCCTGCAGCTCTTTGTCGTTCATGTTTTTCCTGGTGGCGGCAGCACAAAGGCGGGCGAAATCGAAGTTACTGTAGTGAACGTTTCTGGTTGCGGATCAAATGCCACGGGGACTCCGGTCTATGGAGCGGGCGTATCTGCTGTTCCGGTGCGTCTCATCCAATAAGCAGGTCGCGGCCGTTCCCCAAAAACCCTATCCTCCGAGAAGCCTAATCGTCGTCCTGATTGGCGCCCTCCGCCGATGCTCCAATGACAGTGTGCAAGGCGGCTGGCATCAAGAGATCTCCCTTGCGGTCACGCCATAGGATCCCGTTCAACACTTTGGTATCGGCCGCATCTGGTCGCGAGAAGTCGAGTTGAGACGATTGCTTTGCCCCCGGCGCCGTCGAGGGGTTCACCCGATAGATCAGCCCATTCTTCAGGTTTCGGCTGTCGGCTGTAAACGCGGGCTGGTTTCCCGGACCCGAGAATTCGGAAGCAATCAGGGGCGCATAAGCATCGTTCAAATTCATCGGCGGCAGACCGAGTAAGGCCTCAATCGTGTGCACCATGCTGACCGTTGTGAACACGTTGTGCTCCACAAAAGGACGCTCGACTGACCCGAGGCGCGTATTTGCTGATGATCAGAGCCACGGACCGGTGTGCATCGACGTGGTCCGCTCCATCCTGGGCATCATCTTCGAGTACGAAAATCGCGGTGTCGTCCCAGTAAGGGCTGTGCGAGACAGCTTCGACGATCCGTCCGAGTGCCAGGTCGTTATCGGCCACCGATGCCGACGGTGTGGGCTTTCCCGGGCGAGTACCGCCCGTGTGGTCGGCGGGAAGGTGCATGATCACCAGCCCAGGAAGCTGCTGTTCCTTCCCATCTTTCCGCGCTGCTACAAAACCCTGGAATTCGTTGAGGAACTCGTCGGCGCGCAACTGGTCGGGATAGTCCACATTGAAGGATGCGTATTGCAGGTCAGTGTGATCTTTCAGCTCTAACATGGTCGGAATGACTCGCTTGATCAGCGGTACGGCCCATGGATAGGGACTGGGGCCACCCTTCGGCTGTCCTACGTTCGGTGGAAGTGGGTCGCCTTTCTTGACCGATTTGCGCTCACAGCCTCCACCGGCAGGTTGTGGATTGCCTTCTTTTGGAGAGCGTTGCTCCGGCGAAGGGTCGTTGCAAAACTCAGTTTCAATAAACTCCGCATAGTCGCGATAGGAGAGACCGTGCGAAGCGGCATTCACCCACAGGTAGCCCGTCTGGGGTGAATCGACGTTGGGGATACCCCGCTCTACAGGATATTCTTCGGCAACGGCGCCACCAAAATCGTAGGTCCGTTCGCGACTGCGGTATCCAATCTGCCAGTTCGCCTCGTTGTAGTCGCTGGTGATGGCAGCGGTGGACCAGACGTGCCCATCGCCGGAAACCTCTCCGCTGTCATAGAAGTTGTCGAGAATGCCGAACTGACGTGCGAGTTTGTGGGCGTTCGGCGTAATCGCTTCGCCGTACATCGTCAGCGAAGGCTCGCCATTCCCGGGTTTGAGATCGCCGAGAATCTGATCGTACGTCCGATTTTCCCGAATGATGTAGATCACATGCTTGATCGGATTGCCACCGCCACGGAATTGCAACTTGCCGGGATCAGAACGTAGCAGATTGCTGTCTTCGACCTGGCGCGTCGATTCGGCCAGATGCTTGGCAGCCTCCGTGTAGTTCACTCGGGCCAGTGACCCGTAGACCAGTGTCGGAATATACGGATGCTCGTGATGGCGACGCGCAGCGGGAATGAGCGAGTCGCCATTGTTGGGACCACTTCCCTGGCCCTTGGCGGTGGCGATCCAGAGATCGTCCCCATCGCGTAGCCAGGGCCGTGGGATACCATTCGGTAGGAATGAAACCAGAGGCCCGCTGGGGTGTTTCGCTGGAATTGGATTTCGTTGCACCAGCGGTGTCAAAGATCGCCACGGCGTCGAGATTGGCAGCCGCGACGAATAACTGTTTGCCGTCCGGCGACAGTGCCAGCGCCACCGGAGACGTGCCTCCGTACTCCAAGCCCGCAAGTTTCGTAGAGAACCAGTGTGTTGGTTTTCCGTCCTCGGTTGAGACGGCAGCCACGTAATCGGTGTTAGCGAGCGCCACATACAGGGTCTTTTCGTCCGGACTGAGGAGAAGCGCCGAAGGATGCGAACCGGGAGCAATGGGCGATTCGGGTTTCAGTAGCGAAATCCACCGTGTAACATTGCCGGTCTCAATATTCAATTCCGCGACCTGAGATGCATTCCACAAACTGCACCAGGCTCTGTGCCCGTCACGAGAAACGACCACCCGATACGGATAAGAGGCAGGAACCAGCGCATTGGTGCTGAGGTCAACCCGTTGAAGAATCTTTCCGCTGGAAACCTCGAGAAGAACTACGTCATCCGAAAGATTGTTCGCGATCAGGAGCCTTTCAGCACCCGGTCCTGGTACCAGCGCAAGACCTGCGGGATAAGGCGTAGCCGTACCGGAGGTTTTGAAAACCCCTTTGGCGACCCACTTGTTGCTGGCGAGCGGTGAAGGCGGAATCTTGATGGATCGCTCCGGGTTCACCTTCCCATCTCGAAAGCCGTAAACCGCGATGGCATTGCCGGTGTTTCCGGGTTTTTCTCCGGTGGGATCAGTGATCGATCCCAGGGATGCGTAGAGGTGCTGCCCATCAGCACTGAACGCAAGCCCCACGTAATAACTCTGGTGAGCGTCTTCCGGCAGTCGCTTTTCTGGAAAATCCGCGACCTGGCTGGTTTCCAGATTCACCACCGAGATCGATTGATGTCCACGATCCTCCTGCGTCCCGTACCCCGCGTGGAGCATGGCGGCGTAGCGACCATCGGGACTGACGGCAATCGTCGCCGGAAAGCTGTTTAGCCTGCCAAGCCGACCTGGGCCCGGGGCAAGCAACTTACTGGTTGGCAGGGTGAGTCCCGACCGTGTGGCAGGCTGCTGGGAGACAAGAACTCCCGCAACCAGAATTAGGGCGACAACAGCCATGATGGGAAGCTTCACGAGTCGTTCCTCGGAATTAGGGTAGTTGGACGAGCGCGCTGCAAAAGAGAAAGCCGGTCAATCATTCTGACCGGCTTTCATGCGTTGCGGATTTGTGTCGAATCTTTGACTAACGCGTCTCCGTGGCAGCTCGCTGTACCGGTTGTGGACCATTTTCTTCCTGCGGATACATTGTGCCGTACGTCAGCACCGCGCACCCAGAAGATAACATCCTCGGCGATGTTCGTGGCGTGGTCGGCAACGCGTTCCAGGTTGCGCGCGACCAGCAGTGCGTCCAGAGCCTGGCGCGTGACTTCGGGCCGATCGTTCATCGCCTTGACCAGCATGATAAAGGCCTCGTCCCGCATGCGATCGACGACGTTGTCCATTTCGAGCACAGCCTGGGCCAGTTCGGCCTTCGCCTCGATAAAGGACTCCAGCGACCGCCGCACCATGGCGCTGACCGCGGCCGACATGCGTGCAATGTCGACGGGCAGTTCCACCGCGGGCAAGCTGACCATGTCGATCACGCGCTCAGCGATGTTGACGGCCTGATCGCCGACGCGCTCAAGGTCGGCATTGATCTTGGTGACGGCGAGGATGAAGCGCAGGTCGACCGCCATGGGCTGCTGCATGGCCAGCAGATCGAATGCGAGTTCGTCGATCTCCCGTTCGGAAACGTTGATCTGGGTTTCGCCCTCCAGAACCATCTGGCAGCGATTCAGATCGCGGTCGAGATATGCCTGGCAGGCGCGGTCAACCGCCTGCTCGGCCAGCCCGCCCATGCGAAGCAGCTTCTGACGCAACTCATCGAGGCCCTGCTGAAAACGCGTACGCATTATCCAAACCTGCCTGTGATGTAGTCTTCGGTGCGCTTGTCGGACGGGTTAGTGAAAATCTTCTCCGTCTTGTCGTATTCGATCATCCGGCCCATCAGGAAGAATCCAGTAAACTCCGCGACGCGCGCCGCTTGCTGCATGTTGTGCGTCACGATCACGATAGTGTACTGCTCTTTGAGCTGAAAAATCAGTTCTTCGATCTTGCCAGTCGAAATTGGGTCGAGCGCGGAGCCGGCTCGTCCATCAGCAGCACTTCCGGTTCGACCGCCAGGGCGCGGGCAATACACAGTCGCTGCTGCTGGCCGCCCGACAGGCTTGCGCCGGACTTCTTGTGCAGCGAGTCCTTCACTTCTTCCCAGAGCGCCGAAGATTGCAGAGAACGCTCGACGATATCGTCCAGCTGTTTCTTACTGTTGTAGCCGTTCAACTTCAGCCCGGCGGCCACATTGTCGTAGATCGACATGGTGGGAAACGGGTTGGGCTTCTGGAAGACCATGCCGATGCGGCGGCGGAGTTGCGTGGGCGATGTGCCGTTATACGCATCCAGGTCGCCGATCTTCACCTTGCCCTCGACGCTGGCCTCGGGACTGGTCTCGTGCATGCGATTCAGGCAGCGGATGAACGTCGACTTGCCGCAGCCCGACGGCCCGATCAACGCGGTGGCATGATTCGCCTCAACCTTGAGGTTGATGTCATGCAAGGCCAGGCTCTTGCCGTACCAGGCATTGAGATTCTCGACCTCGATTCCGACGCCCATAACTAAGCAGTACCTCCCAGAGTTCCGCGACGCACGACGTAGCGTACGGCTGCAACCGCAGCTGACGATGAGGATGATCAGCACCAGCGCTCCCGCCCATGCCTGCCGGTGCCAGTCGTCGTAAGGTGAAATGGCATACGTAAAGATCTGCAGCGGCAAGGCGGCGGTGGGCTGATCGGGCTGCAAGTTCCAGTACTGGTTTCCGAACGCAGTGAACAGCAACGGAGCCGTTTCGCCAGCGACGCGGGCAAAGGCCAGCATTACACCGGTGATGATTCGCCGAAGTCGCTGTACGCAAGACGATCGACAGCGTGGTGCGCCAGCGTGGAACGCCCAGCCCGTATGCCGCCTCCCGCATCACGTTGGGCACCAGCAGCAGCATTTCTTCAGTGGTACGCGTGATGGTGGGCACCATCATGATGGCCAGTGCGACGCCGCCGGCGAGCGCCGAGAAATGCTTCTGCCGCAGTACCACGATGGCGTAGGCAACGATGCCGATCACGATCGACGGCACGCCGTTGAGCACGTCCGAAACAAAGCGAATGGAATCGCCGAAGCGATTGCGGCCATATTCCGCCAGGTAAATCCCGGCACCGATGCCGAGCGGAACGCCCAGCAAGCTGGCGATCGCCAGAATCAATACCGAACCGACGACGGCATTCGCCATGCCGCCGCCGACTTCGCCCGGCGGCATGGGAGTCTGCGTCAGGAAGGCCCAGTTGATCGAACCTATGCCCTTGTAGACCAGGTAGCCGAAGATCGCCACCAGCGGCGCGAGTACCAAGATCACGGTGAGAACCGCGAATCCGGTCGCCGATGTGGTCTGCAATTCGGCGCCGCCAACTGACCTCGAGCACTCTCGGCTGGGCAGTCGATGGAGTGGAATCAGGCACGGCCCCTCGCAGGCTGGCCACGCGTTACGCTCCAGACCATGAAACGGGCCAGGGCGTTCACGATGATGGTGACCAGGAACAACGCAAGTCCGATCTCGATCAAGGCTGAGAGGTAGAGGTCGCCGGTCGCCTCGCTGAATTCATTGGCGAGGACGCTGGCCATGGTGTAGCCGGGGGCAAAGAGCGACTTCGCGATCTTCGGGACGGTTGCCGATCACCATGGTGACGGCCATCGTCTCGCCCAGGGCGCGGCCGAGACCGAGAATGATTCCGCCGACGATACCAGCGCGCGCATTGCGCAGGACGGCCATGCGAATCATCTCCCAGCGCGTGGCGCCCAGCGCCAGCGCGGCTTCCCGCTGATGCTGCGGAACCACCGAGAGCACTTCACGCGTAATCGACGAGATGATCGGAATGATCATGATCGCCAGAATGACTCCCGCGGCCAGCATGCCGATCCCGAAGGGCGGGCCCTCGAAGAATCCCGTCCAGCCCAGTGTCTTCGACAGGAATGGCTGCACGTAATTTCGCAGGATGGGGACCAGGACGAAGATGGCCCAAAGGCCGTAAATCACGCTGGGGATTGCGGCGAGAAGCTCGGTAGTAAACGACAAGCGGTGCCGCGCAGCCACTTGGGGCACATTTCCGTGGTGAAGACCGCCACGCCGACCGCGAGCGGGACGGCGATCACCAGCGACAGAAGCGACGAAACCAGCGTTCCGTAGACGAAGGGCAGTGCGCCAAAGCTATCGTTGACCGGATCCCAGTCGGTGCCCGTTGAAGAACTTCCATCCGAACGCGTGCCAGGAAAGCTGGGAACGCGCCACCAGTTGCCAGACGATTAAGCCCAGAATTCCAAGAACGACCAGGGCACAGGCCATAATCACCCAGCCAAACACGCGGTCCGCGAGGACACCGTCAGAGGACTTCAGTAGCGGGTTCAGACGCTTCTTAACCTCCTGTCCCACAACTGGTTGCGGTCCGGTCAGGCGCGGCCGTGGTAGCGCTTGATTGGCCATTCGAGGGCACGCTAACAGAAGTGTGTTACAGGGATGTTAAAAAGGCGGGAATTCGGGGTTCTTTTCTGGATCTAAGCACTTCCTTTGTTCCGAAAGGTACTGATGAAAGCCATGTAGCGCCAGCATCTTGCCGGCTGTCCCGAGGCCATCCTAGCCCTCGGCCGGCGGCTAATACCAGCCAAACCGCGCCTTCCTTTTCGGTTGCTTTGCGACTTTGCTTTATGAGATGAGTGATGATCTGCACCTGAAACGCGACTGTTCGCCGTCACTCAAGGCCCATGCCCATCTTCGCTGCGGTTGATATCGGCTCCAACTCGGTTCGCTTGAAAATTGCCCGCTTGCGCGGGCGAAGACTCCACAGCATTCACGAAGACCGTGAGGTCACTCGCCTCGGAGAGGGCGTCTTCCGTACGAACTTCCTCACGCCGGAATCAATGGCTGAAACCGTGAAGGTCCTGCGCCGCTTCCATCGCACGGCCCAGCGCTTGGGGACCGACTCCGTCCGCGTGGTGGCTACCAGTGCTTTGCGCGATGCCCGCAACTCGCAGGCGTTTCTGGAGTGGGTCCGCTCCGCCACCGGATGGACGGTGGACATCATTTCCGGACTGGAAGAAGCTCGGCTCATCCACTTGGGCCTTGTGTCGAACCTTCGTCTCAGCGGCACAATCCTGATGATCGACTTGGGCGGCGGCAGTTGCGAACTGACGGTCTCTCGCCAGGAGCACATTCGGGAAACGGTCAGCCTTCCGCTCGGCGCCGTACGTCTGACCAGCGAATTTCTCGCTCACGACCCGCCCCGCAAGGGCGAGTTGCAGCGTATGCGCGGCTTCGTCGCCCGCGAAGTCGGACGCGTCCTCGACCGCATCGTGGCATCGCACGCACGCGTCGCCATCGCAACTTCGGGAACAGCGGCTGCGTTGTCGGCGGCCGCGAGCCATTTGATTCATCGACCCGCACAAACGTCGCCCGCCTACTGTTACACGCGCGGAAATGAAGCAGATCGCCAAGACTGATCGGTCGTCTGCCGCTGGAAGGGCGCAAGAAGATTCAGGGCATCGGCCCACGTCGTGCGGAGATCATCGTGGCCGGCGCAATGGTGTATTACGAGCTCATGGAACGCTGTCAGCTGCGCACCTTCCGTTACTCTCCACTCGGCTTGCGCGACGGACTCCTGGCTCAGATGGCCGCGGAATACGATCGCAGCACGCGCTCGGGCCGGCAGATCGAGTCGGAACGCTGGGACTCGATCCGGCAGGCCGTCAGCCACTACCGGGTCGATCTCGCGCATGCGCTGGACGTGCGGGCCTCGGCCATGGAATTGTTTTCCGCGTTGAAATCCCTGCACCGTTTGCCACCCGAGTACCGCGAATGGCTATCAGCGGCTGCCATGCTGTACGAAGTCGGGGACTACGTGAATCGCAACGGACGCCACCGGCACACGCAATACATCATCTCGAACTCCGAAATCTTGGGATACACACCCGAACAGCGCCAAATCATTGCCGCTATCGCACGCTATCTGGGTAAATCTCGCCCCACCCCGGGCGACGTGGCCACCAAAGGACTGCTCCCGGCGGAGCAGGAGCGAGTCGCCAAAGCCTCGATGTTGTTGCGCCTGGCACGCGCGATGAATCTGGGACGCAGCCGTGCCGTGCAGAAGGCCCGCGTCTCCACGCGCGATGGCGGAGTGAAATTGACCCTTATTTCCCGGCGCAAGAACAGGCGTGGACCTGGAACTGTGGGCGATTGAGAAGGACCGCGATTATTTCCGGGAACTCTTCGGCCGCGAACTTTCGGCGGCGGCCGCGTAAAGAGTACGCAGAATTTTGGGCGTGAGGCACCATTGTAACGAACCGCAGTGCGCTGCAGTTCCACTTTCGCCACCGCTCCTTTGCGGAGTTCGAGGTTCTGCTTCGCATCCCGCGGCGCTAACAATCCTCCCCAGAAATTCGCTCAGGTTCGGATTGTGTCCCACCACCATGATGGCTTCCTGACGGGCGTACTTGTCGAGCAGTTTCCGAAAATCCGCGAAGGTCGCCTCCGGTCGCAAGGCGGCTTCAATATTCACCTTGCCCTCGTAGCCCATCTCGTTACCGACCAGTGCCGCAGTCTGGGTGGAGCGTTTCAGCGGACTGGAGATAATGGCATCCACCTGCACATCGAGCGCGGCCAAGGCGCGGCCCACATAACCGCATTGATCGATTCCCTCTTTATCCAGGGCACGCTTTTCGTCCTTCTTCGGCGTTGCCAGGTGCGTGCCAGCGTTGGCATGACGCAGGAAGTAAACAATCATTCTGATCTATCGTACCTTTCCCGCGAACGTTCGACGCCGAACGCGCGGTGCCGGTGCCGGAATCCCTTGCAGCGGCTCCTTTCCCTCGGCCAACGCAATCAGGAAATCCTGCGCATTGAATGCCGCTGAACCCGAAGGCGGCTTGCTCGAGCGCTCTGGCGCTCGGACTCTGCCAGATGCGGCGATAGGAGCCGTCCTTCGACAAGATGCGGGTCTTCATGTTGTCCGCGAGATATGCGCCCACAATCTCCTGGTAGACACGTTCCCGGGCCATGGGGTCTTTGAGCGGCGTAAGGACTTCCACGCGCTCGTACAGGTTGCGCGGCATCCAGTCGGCGCTGCCGATGTAGACCTCCTCTTCCCCGCCGTTGGCGAAACAGTATATGCGGCTGTGCTCGAGGAATCGGCCCACGATACTGCGCACCTTGATCCGGTCGCTGACACCCCGCACGCCCGGCCGCAGTCCGCAAATGCCGCGAACCAATAGGTCAATCTCGACCCCGGCCTGCGACGCCCGGTACAGCGCCATGATGACTTTTTTATCGACCAGCGCGTTCATCTTCGCGATGATGTGTGCCGGACGACCCTGACGCGCATGCTCTGCTTCACGTTCAATCAGCGCCAAAGTCTTCTCCGCAAGGTCGAGGGGCGCAACCAGCAGCGGTTCATAGCTGGGATTTTCCGCGTAAGCGGTGAGAAAACTGAAGACGTCATGAACCGCACTTGTGATCTCCGGATCTGAAGTCAGCAGGCTCAGGTCGGTGTAAATGCGAGCGGTGGTGGCGTTATAGTTCCCGGTCCCGATGTGGCAGTAGCGCCGAGTCACTCCGTCCGGATCGCGGCGCACAAGTAGCGACAACTTGCAGTGCGTCTTCAGTCCCACCAGGCCATGAAATACCTGGACTCCGGCGTCCTCCAGATCGCGCGCCCACTTGATATTCGACGCTTCGTCGAAACGCGCCTTCAGTTCGACCACCGCCGTAACTTCTTTCTTGGCAGCAGCTGCAATCAACGCCGGCACAATCAGGGAGTGCTCGTTGGTGCGATAAAGGGTCTGCTTGATCGACATCACCCGATCGTCTTCCGCTGCCGATTCGATGAAATTGATCACCGCATCGTAGGAGTCGAATGGATGGTGCAGCAGGACGTCGTGCCGTCGCAATTCCTCGAACAGATCATGCGACTTGGCCGTCAGCCGCAGTTCGCGCGGGACAAAAGTCCGAAATTTGAGCTCAGGATGCTGCGTCTGCTCGTACACGTTGAAGAGTCGCGAGAGATTCACCGGCCCGTTCACCGAGAACACCTGCCACGGGCTCAATTTCAAAAACACCGCGCAGGCGCTCGATAATCTCCGGATCAGCGTCCGACTCGATCTCCAACCGCACCGCGTCGCCTTTGCGCCGGTTGTGCAGTTCGGCGCGCACCGACTCCAGCAGGCTGCGCGCTTCTTCTTCGGCCAGGTACAGATTGCTGTTACGAGTTACCCGGAAAGCCGCCGACGAAACGATGTCGTAGCCGTGATACATGCGCGCCGCATGGAAAGCCACCAGGTCCGCCAGGAAAATGAAGTCGACCGTGGATTGGGACGGCAACCGGATCAAGCGCGGCAGGGCGCGCGGTACGGTGACCACGCCGGTGTAGGTCAGCGCCGAGCGCCGGCGCCGGCGCAACAGGAATGCCACGCACAAGGCCTTGTTGATCACCCGCGGAAACGGGTGCGCCGGGTCGACCGTCACGGGCGTGAGCAGCGGGTCCAGTTCCCGTTCGCAGTATTCCTCGACGAATGACTTCGCAGTCGAATCCAGCTCATGCAAACCAAGCACCCGGATGCCGTGCTCCGCCAGGCGTGGCCGGAGTTGCCCGTTCCAGATGTCGTATTGCTCGTCGACAAAATCGTGCGTCTCCTGGTTGATCCGGTCGCGCTCTTCCACCAGCGTAAGGCCGTCGGCGCTCGCCTGCATTCTGGCCGTCTTCAATTTGTTGCACCAGGGCCGCGACACGCACTTCAAAGAACTCGTCCAGATTGCTGGCCGAGATGGAAAGAAACTTCAACCGCTCCAGCAGCGGATTGTTCGGATCGCGCGCCTCTTCGAGAACGCGGCGGTTGAATGCCAGCCAGGACAGTTCCCGGTTGATGTAATAGGACGGGTTATCGAGTGAAGGACGCACCATGGTTCACTGGGACTCTCTGACGGCAGGCAAATGGGTAGTGCTGGTGATGAGAAACTTGGCTTCAGTCCCGTCGGCACGCTTCAGGTAGAGGAAGTGCTTGTCGACCCGCACAGAAACGTCGTCGTTCGCTTTCCAGAATCCCGGAAACGGCTGCCGAAGATCGCGCGGCAAGAATTCCGCTTCGTACACGGTTCCGTTCACCTCCACCGAAACCGTGAAGTACGGATCCTCCGTCATGATCGGGGTATTTACCTGGTAGAGCAGCACCCGGTCTCGAGATCGTTCCTGGATGTCGACGATCCTACCGGTCGCGTACTCCTTCTGAATGCCCAGCGCAGGTGGGAGCGCTGACAGCAGGAACAGGCACGAGAAGAGAATTCGGACCCTCATAGCGGAATGTCAGTATAAAGCAGCCCGCGAATTCTCGCATTTTGGGGAGGAGGGAGCTTGCCAGGCACTACATCGATGAAAGCAAAAAAGGGGGCGCCGACCGGAAATCGACGCCCTCGCGAGGAAGCAAAGCTAGAACGTGTAGATCCAGTCAAACTGCAGACGATTGAGCCATGGCTCGACCTGGCCTGCCGTGACGCCGGTCGCCAGGCTGGAATTCAGCAGGTTGCTGTTCAGCGTTCGACCATGCCACCAGGTGAAACCAGCTACCGTGTTGGCCCGTATCTTCCACAGCGCATAGATGCGATGCTGCAGGATGTTCGTCGGAGCCCGCTGATCGCTTTCTCAGAAGGAGGCGATCACCGAATCCTGTTCCTGCCGCAACCAGGCATAGCCAACCTGAATGTCGCCCTTGCCTTTCTGCTGGCCGACGCTGAAGTCCACCAGGTAGGTGTGCGATTGCTTGCCGAGGCTGGTATTCACCGCTGGCTGAGAGGTGGTGCACGTGATCACCGGCGGGGTGCCACCGTCGCTGACGCAACCGCTGCGAGAGGAAGTCGTAAACGGATGTTCCGAGGCATTCAGGTTGTTTTCATACTCCAAAATCAGGTTGACGGGAAAGCGCGCGGCCGGAGTCTTGAACGTGTTGTTCAGGATGAAGTCCGCGTACAGGAAGTTGGAAAGGAAGTGCCACTTGGGCGAGGTTGGACTCGTCAGATCCACCCATGTGGAGTTGGTCATTCCGTTGGGAGCGAAGACGCAACCGTTCGAACTGGGCGCGTTGATCGGCACCGCGGGGAAGCCGGTCACTGTCTTGACGGATGGATTGGAGCAGCCTGGACCTTCTCCCGGAACGGGGATCGGGCCTACGTTGGAAACCGTGGGAGTCGTTGTAGGGTTGCCGTTCAACCCAGCGGTTGTGGCGGCTACGGCGAACCCGCTGGAGTTCAGGATGGCGTCCTGATTACGCCAGTTCAGGATGGTGAACGAAGGCGTGGCTGTCCAGATTTTGAAGCCCAACTTCGCCGACGCTTGTCCGCCGGCCGCGAAGGAGTCGTGCCCATGATACAGCCCACCAGTCCCCGATACCTCGTTGTAGAACAACTGTATGCCTTGGACAGACAGGTTCTGAATTACTGGGGCGTGGTGGACGTCATAGGAGATCTTTGCGGTGAAGCCTTCGGGATTTAGAGTCCGGATCGAACGTGACCGAAGTCTTCTGCCAGGTGGGCGCAAACTTACCGCCGGTGATCGCCAGCCATTTGTGCGCCACAGGGTTATAGGTGATGTAGCCGCGATCAAGACCGATGGTTTTGCGGTCGAAGTTGTTGGTCAGGGTCTCGTTCGTGGTGGTGGGATCACCGAGGGAACCAGTAGCCAAGGCGATGCCGCCGAAGAAGTCCTCGTTCAGCTTTCCCGTCGAAGCCGAAGCGAACGCGGATGCGGGCGCGATTGCGATCCGCGACTCCCTTTTGAAAGAAGCTTTCCCCGCGCACCCGGACGTCACCGACCAGGCGGAATCGGCCAAACGCGCTTTCCAGCGCTGACACCCGTTTCTGCTCGTCCTGCGCAGTGAGGAGCTGGTTCTGGATGGTCGTTTTGACATCGGTGAGGTCGGAATCAACCTTGGTGTACGACTCCTTGGCCGCGCCAGCACTGGCCTCGACAGCGGATGCCTTTTGCTGCGCGTCGGCCGCCGTCGTTTGAGCCTGCTGCGCCTGCTGTTGCGCAGCCTGCACCGCCTGATCTCGCTGGACCAGTGATTGCTGCAGTTGCTGGATCTGTTGCTGCTGGGCCGCGAGCGCATCTTTCAGGGCCTGCACATCAGCAGCGGTGACTGCCGGCTCCGCCGGCTTGGCGGGGCTTTCCGCGCTTTCGGCTTGGTCGCCGTCTGCGCGAACAAGTGCTGTAGCCAGCAGAGGCACAACGAACCACTTCGACGAAGATGTCATCCCCCATCTCTCCCTATCTTCTTTGAGTTTCGAGATGCTTAAAGACTACTTAGTCTGTAGACATTCTTATATTACTCGATTACTGCCTCGCGTCTGGCAAACCTTCCCGATTTCCAGCTGCCACGCCTTGTTAGAGGACGCACCGCTACTTGCCGGAAGCGGTTTGGCACCCTTTTCTCGATTGCCCTGACGAGACGTTCAGGGATGGCACCCGGACGACTTGCCTTCGTCCGGGGTATCCCGGAATTCGTGTGCTGCGACTAGCGGACCTGCTTGATCTCCGCCTTCACCTTCTCGGCGACGTTGCCCGGAAGGGGAGCGTAAGTCAGAGCGGCGGTCATCTTCTGACCGTCGTCTACCATCCAGTTCAGAAAGTCGGCGATGATCTTGCCTTTCGCCGCGTCCTTCGACTGAGCTGGAATCAAGAGCCAGGTGAAGCTCGCGATGGGGTACGCATCCTTGCCAGGTGCGTTGGTGATCGAGACGCGGAAATCCGCTGGCATGGTCTTCACCGATGCGCCTGCCGCGGTCACGCTATCCAGCGAAGCCTTCACAAAAGCCCCAGAGGCATTCTTCACGCTGCCATAAGAGATTTTGTTCTGCACGGCGTAGATCAACTCCACATACCCGATCGCGCCCAGCCATCTGGCGGACGGTGCCGGCAACACCTTCGTTGCCCTTGCCGCCCAAGCCGACCGGCCACTTGATGGAAGTGCCTTTGCCCGGACCGTTGGCCCAATCGGAACTGATCTTGGAGAGGTAGTCGGTAAAGATGTAGGTTGTTCCGCTGCCATCGGACCGGTGTACGACGATGATCGGCTGGTCGGGGAACTTCACGTCCTTGTTCGCCGAGGCGATCGCCTTGTCATTCCAGTTGGTGATCTTGCCCAGGAAGATTCCCGACAGGACTTCCGGTGTGAAATTCACTTCCGCAGTGATGCCCGGCACGTTGTAGGCGGGTACAACCGCGCCCAGAACCGTGGGCACATGCAGGATCTTTACCTTGGCTTGCGAGAGTTGCTCGTCGCTCATGGGCCCGTCGCTGGCGCCGAAGTCGACCGTGCCGGCGAGTACCTGGCGAATGCCTCCGCCACTTCCAATCGACTGGTAGTTGATCTGAATGTCCGGATGAGCGTTGTGGTATTCGTTGAACCACTTCGAATACATCGGATATGGAAAGGTGGCACCCGCTCCGTTCAGTGTGGTCTGAGCCAAGGCTGGCAGGGCGAGAGCCAGGCAGAGCAGCAACAACGCGATGCGACGTGTCACTCTATGATTCCTCCTGTTAGTTTGGATTCCCCACGGTTCTATCGGGCGAGTGTTACAGTACGGTTACAAACTGGTGAATTTCTGATGAAACACGGGCGAACTGGCACGCTTATGCAACGCGTCTGGCAAACTGGCGATCGAGGATGACGATTCGGTGAGCGATTCGAACGACCGCTATGCGCCAGGCTGGCCGGGGATTCCTGCACGCTGGACGTCGAGTGCGAAGTCAGGCATTGGCACCGCCCTCACTCCGCACAGCCGGGTCTGGTTCACGTTAAGCCATGGAATCTTGAACGAGGTGTACTTCCCGCGCGTCGACCAGGCCTGCACGCGCGACATGGGCTTGATCATCACCGATGGTCAGACTTATTTCTCCGAAGAGAAACGCCATTGCCGGTTTGAAAATACTGCCATCGAATCCGGTGTCCCTGTCTACAACCTCATTAACACAAGCCTCGATGGGCGCTACCAGATCGAGAAGCAAGTCCTCACCGATCCCTATCGCAACGTCGTTCTGCAGAGAATTCGGTTTAAGCCACTCGAGGGAAAGCTTGCCGACTATCGCTGCTATGCCCTGCTGGCGCCTCATCTGGTGAATTGCGGGGATGGCAATACCGGATGGCTCGGCGATTACAAAGGGCATCCGATGCTGTTCGCCAAACGCGATAGCGTAGGTTTGGCGCTGGCCTGCTCTGCTCCCTGGCGGGCTCGCTCAGTGGGCTTTGTCGGATATTCCGACGGCTGGCAGGATCTCTCGCAAAACTTCCGCTTGACCTGGGACTACACGCGCGCAGAAAACGGCAATATTGCTCTCACGGGCGAAGTGGATCTGACGGCTTGCGGCGGCGAATTCGTCTTCGCGCTGGGCTTTGGCCGAAACTGTTGGGAGGCAGGCCAGCAAGTTCTGTCCAGCTTGCTGGAAGATTTCGACGAAATCCGCAAACACTTCGTTCGCCATTGGCGGAACTGGCATGAGAGCCTGCTCGATCTGGATCAGCCGCCTCGGGAAGTCGATCTTTATCGCCCCAGCATGAGCGTGTTGCGTAGCCACGAATCGAAGGATTTCCTCGGCGCCATTATTGCGAGCCTCTCGATCCCATGGGGATTTAACAAAGGAGATGAAGATCTCGGCGGCTATCACCTGGTTTGGCCGCGCGATTTGGTCGAAACTGCGGGTGCGTTAATCGCGGGCGGCGCCGTGGTAGATGCTTTGCGCGTGCTGCGTTACCTGGAGGCAACCCAGGAACCCGACGGTCACTGGGCGCAAAATCTCTGGCTGGACGGACGGCCGTACTGGGGCGGCGTGCAGATGGACGAGACCGCCTTCCCGATTCTGCTGCTCGATCTGCTGCGCCGCGAAGCTTCGGAGGAACTCGGCAACCTGCACCGCTGGTGGCCGATGGTGCAGGGTGCATCTGGTTTCATTGTGCGCAACGGTCCGGTCACACAGCAGGACCGTTGGGAAGAGGATGGCGGCTACTCTCCGTTTACCCTGGCGGTTGAGATTGCAGGCTTGCTGGCGGCCGCCGATATCGCTGACGTGGTGGGTGCACCGGATACGGCAGCTTACCTGCGCGACACCGCCGACAGTTGGAACGACAACATTGAGCGTTGGGTCTACACCATCGATGGCGATCTGGCGCGCCAGATCGGGGTCGAGGGCTATTACGTTCGCATCGCGCCGCCCGAGGCCGATGGAGCCGCGTCTCCCTTGCAGGGATTCGTGCCCATCAAGAACCGTCCGCCGGACCAGAGCTTGGCGGATGCCACACAAGTTATCAGTCCCGATAGCCTCGCTTTGGTGCGTTTCGGGCTTCGCGCGCCCGACGACCCGCGCATTCTCAACACCGTTAAAGTGATCGATTCCCTGCTCCGCGCGCGCCTTCCCGCTGGCCCGTGCTGGTACCGCTACAACGGAGACGGATACGGCGAGCACGAAAACGGAGATCCATTCGACGGAACCGGGATCGGCCGTCCATGGCCGCTTCTGGCTGGGGAGCGCGCGCACTACGAGCTGGCTGCCGGACGCCCAAGGCTAGCTGAGGCGCTGTTGCGGGTGATGGAAGAATCGACTGCTGGAGCAAGCCGCCTGATACCTGAACAAGTATGGGACGGGCCGGACATTCCAGAACTCGAACTCTTCACCGGAAAGCCGACGGGCTCGGCGTGCCCGCTGGTCTGGGCGCACGCCGAATACATCAAGCTGCGCCGGTCCTTGCGGGATGGCAAGGTCTTCGACCAGCCTCCGCAAACCGTGCAGCGTTACCTGGTGGAAAAACACACCTGCAGGTTCTTCCCCTGGCGCTTTAATAACAAGGCACGCACACTGCCCTGCGGCAAGACGCTGCGTCTTGCTTTGCTCTCTCCCGCCACGGTGCGCTGGAGTATCGACGGCTGGAAGACCGCGTTGGAGACGCGCTCCCGCGACACCAAGCTGGGCGTGCACATTGTGGACCTGCCCACCGAAAAACTACCAGTCGGGCACGCGGTCGTCTTTACCTTTCGCTGGGAACAGGATCACCGTTGGGAGGGTGTGGACTTCACGGTTGTCGTCGAATAGACCTCTAAATTTATTTTCCGCGCTGAGTCGTCCCTGCCCGCATTGTGCCGTTCGTTTTGAAAGGGTGCGCCTTCAGGCGCGCCGCACGACGCCACCATAAGACGGGGCCTCAGCCCCTGCGCTTGATCGCCGAGATTCTTGCAAAATGGGTGTCTTTCTAACCGGTGTACACGAGTTCAACGACGGTGCAGTCGTCTCCGAGGGGATTGCCACCGCAAAACTCGTTGACCGCCGAGAAAATGTCCTCCAGCGTGGGAGTCTTCGCTGCCACTTCCTCCAGCCGTTCGTTATCAAAAAATTCATGAATCGCTTCGCGCAAGCCAAGTTTTCCGCTGAACGGCATTTTGGCGACGCCCGGAGTGCTCCCCGCATACGAGCCTTGCACCTGTATGCTCGGATTCAGCGTGTTCACCGTGGACGGTGGTGCTCGGCGCAGGCGCTTCGGAAGTTTTTGCGGTGCCGTTGGACTGGGCCGTTCGGCCGGACAGCGGAAGTTGCAGGCCTTGTGTAGCTTGTTGAGATTGTCCCGGTGGGCTGGCCGAATTGCGCGAATGCAGGCACGCCTGAACACATTGCCGCCATTACCGCCGGCAGCAAAAGGACGCGGCGCGGTACGCGAGCCCGCCGGAGGTAATTTGAGAAAAATCGGCCTTCCGTTTTTCTGCGCATGAAACTCCCCTGAAAATGAGACTAGCTGAGTTGTTTTCTGAATCTTGCCGATGCTGAGCGCGACAAGCACGACGGTGAACGCCAGGAGCGCCAGGAAATTGGGCCACAGCGTATCGAACCCGCTGCCCTTCAACATTGCGCCACGCGAAATCTGGCCAAAATGCTGAATGGGATTGAATTGCGCGACGGGCTGAAGCCACTTCGGCATCGCTTCAACGGGCGTAAAGGCCCCGGAGAGCGAGGTCAGCGGCGGGTTCACAAAAAACAGCGTGAGCTGTGCTTGCCTCGCGGACTTCGTGAACGTCGCGATGAATGTCCCGATCGCAATTCCGCACAATAAGCAAAGCGCCGCCGCGGCTATCACCAGAAAAACGTTTCCGCGGAAAGGAATCCTGAATACGACGCGCATGACGCCCACCGCCAACGTTCCCATCATGCACAGCAGCACGAAGAGCGGAAAAAGTTTGGCCACGATGATTTGTGTCGTCGAAGCGGGAGACATCAGCAGCTGTTCGAGGGTTCCGGCCTCGCGCTCCTTCACGATCGCGGCGGCGGAAATCAGCGAGCCGTTCAAAATCAGCAGCACGCCCAGAATGCCCGTGACGATAAACCAAGTCGACTCCAGTCCCGGGTTGTACAAATACGCCGGATGCAACAGCACCATGCCCAGATGGCTGACGTCCGGCGCGGCGATTTCCTGGAAACGCGCGTGAATTCCCTGGCCCGCCAGCGTCTGGTTGTAGGAAGCGATCACGCCCTGCGCGTATCCCTGGCCGATCGTAGCGGTGTTGGAATTCATGGCGTTCAGCAGAATCTGGACGGTTGCGGTCCTGCCGCGCTGCAGGTCGCGGGTATAGTCGTAGGGGATCACCAGTCCGGCATCCAGGCTGCCGTCCGCGATCTTCTTGCTCATCTCATTTACGTCGATGTAGGAGCCGGCGGCCTGAAAACTTTTGCTGCCGGTCATTACGGCGACGAGTTCGCGGCTTTCGGGAGTGCGGCTGTCATCCACAACGCCCAAGCGCAAATTGCTGACCGTCGCATTGAGGGCGAATCCGAATAGAAGCAGTTGCAGGGTCGGCGGCAAAATCAGTGAGATCGCCAGCCGCCGGTCGCGCAGGATCTGGCGAAATTCCTTGCGGATCAGGGCCCGCATACGATAACCGACAAATTTGCGAAACCTGTTCATAACTTAGTCCTTCAGCTGCATGCGCCGCATGTTGCGCCACGCAACCATGTAAAAAATCGAGCCGATGGCGGCAATCGCCAGAACCTTCGGCCATACTGACGGCCATCCTCCGCCGGCTAGAAGCGCGTCGCGCACCACTTCGATGTAGTAGCGGCCCCAGACGAGATTGGAAATCCAGCGAATCGCGGCGGGAATATTTTGGACGGGGAAGAGCAATCCGGAGAGCATGTACACCAGCAGAAATCCCGCGAGCGCGACCGCTTGCATCGCCGCTACCTGGCTGGGAATCGCCGCGCCAATCATGTTTCCGAAAGTTGTCACCGTAAACATGTACAGAATCGTGGCGACAAGAAAAGGCGTGGGGTCTCCGGCAAAACGCAGTCCGAAGCCCACAAATAAAATCGCCATCATGATGACGGCTTCCGCCGTGGCCACGACCATGAACGCGGCAATCTTGCCCAGCAGGAATTCATGCGCGGAAATATTCGAGACGTACACCTGCAGGATGGTCTTTTGCTCGCCTTCCCGGGACATCGCCAGCGTCGCGAGCAGCGGC
>CAWJDR010000017.1:0-148037 GCA_963841655.1 uncultured Acidobacteriota bacterium
CTCTAACAAAGTAAGATTATCCGCACATACCCGGATCACGAATGTCGCTTTCGAAAGAGTGGCGGCCTTCAAGGAGGCCGCCCCGACACCGGACGATCGCCCTTACACTGCTACAGCGACGTTATGGAAGGTCGAGGAGACGGCCTCAAACGTCTGAACCTTGGGCGTTCCATCGATTGTTCGTGCAAGTGTGCTCACCACTTCTGGGTAGGTATTGGTGTTGTAAGCTTCCGCATTGGCTTTGCTGTCCCACAGACTGATTGCGATCGCATCCAGGCTGCCGGGATTTGACAATGTGATTTCGTCCTTGAAGCCCTTCTGCTTGCGAAGTAAAGGAAGAATGTCGTTCTCAAAGGTCCGGGTATAATCAGAAAGGATGTTGGATTTCAGGCGAAAAGAGACGTTGCGTGCAAACATATCAACCTCCTAAAGGTTGCTATCACTAAGAGGAGATAACTTCAGATGGGCTGACTTAGTTCAGGGAACCTGAAAGAGGGGAAGGTGGAAGCCACCTCACTGTCAACGCTAGTCCTCTGGAACACTATTGTCAATCTGCCCAACCACAGACGAACCGCAGGGTGGACTCACCTGCAGGATTCGCGACTCCTCTACCACCATTGCGACGGTGTAGCCTTGTTCGCGTCGGAGCTTTCCTCAAATGGGACAGGCGCACGCGGGTAACAAGTTAGGGAGGAGCTAGGAAGATGTCCGGCGCGGTCCTGAAAGCTCAGCGCGATTCGGGTCAGTTCTTCATGGTGCTCCACCAGCGCCATTCAATTCTGAATCGTCACGTCGAGGTCGCTCTCCAGTATGGAATCCACTATGGAATCCACGTCCTCTGTGGCGGGCGACCTCCGAGCTGCAGGGGTTCGAGCTTTTTGCGGATGAGGTCCCTACCGTTGGTCTTCGGCGAGGTACGGAGCGAGTATCCGACGACCTTCAGCCCTAGTGTCAACGGCTTTTGGCTGAAACGCAGGGTGTGCTTCTGAGCAGAACAGAACAGTTTCTTGCGTATCGAGCGGGCCATTATATCCAGCAAGGCAAGGTTAGACTCACTGTCGTATCCAAGATTGGCAAGGAAGCAACCCTGGGCATATTGAGCGAGGGGGAGTTTTTCGGAGAAGGTGGCCTGGCTGGACAGGCTTTACGCATGGGGTCTGCGACCGCCATGACGGACTGCGAACTTCTGCGCATTGACAAGAAGGCAATGATGCTGGCGCTTCACCGGGAACATGCGTTCTCCGATCTGTTCGTAGCGTATCTGCTGGCACGGAACATCCGATACGAAGAGGATTTGGTTGACCAACTCTTCAATTCCAGCGAAAAGAGACTCGCTCGGATTCTGCTGTTGCTGGCTCACTTCGGCAAGGAAGGCGTGCCCGAGACTGTAATCCCCAAGATCAGTCAGGAGACCCTCGCAGAGATGATCGGCACAACCCGGTCGCGGGTCAGTTTTTTCATGAACAGGTTCAGAAAGTTGGGCTTCGTTGACTATGGCGGGAGCGGGCTGCAAGTTCATAGTTCACTTCTGAATGTCGTTCTCCACGACTAGCTTCCGCGCCGCAATCCCACGAACAAAGCTCCAAGACAGCGATGAGCAAATCAGGCATTTGCTGGATCTAATCCGGAGAGCGGCGCCATTTTCGTCGCGACCAGCACCTCCAACAAAGTGGCCGTGTTACGAACGCTTCCCGAGATGGAGATGAGTGCTTCTGAGACGAGGGGATGTTGCCCCGCCAGCGAGTCAAGACGGTCACTCACGTTGTAGAGTTGCTGAGCTTCGTGCAGGATCGCATTCGGATGCATGGGGCACGCGGCTTTCCTGAGAGTCTAAGGAGAGACAACTTCAGATGGGCTGACTTAGTTCAGGGAACCTGAAAGAGGAGAGAGGTAGTAACCACCTCAATTGCATTGTATCACTTGCACAGCTCTGAATGTTGCAGCCCCTAACCCCGCCTGAGAAAGTGATCTCCTGTACCGTGCCAGCCTAACTATACGAGGCCTCCGGCCAAGCTCTCGATCTGCGACTCCAGATGCTTCCACTCCTGCCAAAGTAAATCCAGGAAGCTGCGTATGCGCGTTTACCCACCACCTGGTATGGGCAAAATGCAGGTGGCGTGAAAAGCCATGCGCAGCGGCACCGCGAAGGGCGGAATCAGGCTCAGGGACACACGGTTATTACCTGGGACTGAATGAAAAGTAGAGATAATTCTTGAATGTTGGATCTCGTGATGAATCAAGCCATTACGAACCTCGACAACTTGGCAGTGCGGATCGTGACAGAACCTTGGCTCTTGTAGGCAATGAGGCCCAGGTTCCGAAAGCGATTCATAAACAAACTGACTCGGGCTCGGGTTGTGCCAACCACTTCCGCCAGTTCCTCCTGACCGATTTTCGGAATGACCGCATTCAGTTTGCCGCCGTTGCCGAAGTTAGCAAGTAACAGAAGAGTTCGGGCCAGGCGTTTTTCGGCGGAGTCGAAAAGCTGATCCATTATGACTTCTTGGTATCGAGTAATGCGGGCCAGCAAGTAGTCGAGGAAAAATGCCGCAAAGGTCCTCTCATGCCGGATCACGCGCAACATCTCTTTTCGCTCAATCCTGAGCATGGTGCAATCTGTAAGCGCGCTGGCTGACGCCGTGCTCCGGGTCCGAACTGATGCTATGCATTCCTTGCCCGCGAAGTTTCCCGGGCCGAGCAGAGCAATTATGCTTTCCTTACCGTGAGAGACTACCGTGAGCTTCACCGCGCCCGCCAAGATGTAGAAGACAGCATCACCCCGTTTGCCTTGCTCAAAGAGGATCTGTTTTTTCGGTATATATACAATCGCCCTGCCCGGGCCCGCTTTCGAGAGAAAAGTCTTGAGACGAAAGAGCGGTGTTTTCTTGTCAGCCTGGCGCAACTGCTCCGCTGCCTGCCTCTGCTCGCTGGCGTCCATAAGGCAGCCATGGATCTCGGCCAGTTCACCCCGCTCATCGAACGTTACGGCGGCGTCCTCCACGGCATAAACCAAGCTGCCGTCCTTGCGGCGGAGCTCAGCCTCGTTGTATTCGAGCCGGCCCTTTTCCCGGAGGAGCCTTAGGAAAACGTCTCGCGACGCGCGGTCGGGATAGAGTGAGAACAGATCAACTTTCATCGCCTCTTCGACCGAGGCAAAGCCGAGCATGCGCGCGAAGGCTGAATTGCATGTGATCAACCTTCCGTCGGGGCTGGCGATATAGCTGCCCGCCGGATTGGCTTCAAAAAAGCGCCGAGTTTCATTCACGACGTCGCGATGCTGATGCTTGACACCGGGCTGGGACCCGCGGAAGCGCTCGGCCTGCAGTGGACGGACATTCACCGCGATTATCTCCAGGTCCGGGAAGGGAAGACCCGTTACCGCGCTCGGAGCGTGAATCTCACTTCACGTGTCGCTGCGATGTTGGAGTTGCGAAGGCACGACTCCACCTCAGCCTTCGTATTCGCTGCTGGAATCAAGAAGCCTTTACTGCCGAGCTCTCTCGCTCATATGCACACCCGGGTGCGGGGGAGGCTCAAACTGCCTGCGGAGTTCGTGTTATATTCATTGAGGCACACGGCGTTGACCCGGTTAGGAGAAAACGGCGCCGATGCTTTCACCATCATGCGAATTGCTGGACATTCATCGGTGACCACTTCGCAGCGCTATGTGCACCCCTCATCGGAGACGGTTGCCCTGGCGATTGCGCGGCTGGACAAGTCGAACCAGCAGGCCCTCCGGCGGGCGGCAGACGGAAAAGGAACTGACACCAGAACTGACACCGTCCTTGCCCCACCATCCGTAAGTCATTGAAGGGCGCGTAGCTCAATTGGCAGAGCAACTGACTCTTAATCAGTAGGTTGAAGGTTCGATTCCTTCCGCGCTCACCATCTTTTCAATAGTTTACCGAGTTATCGTTTTGCGGGTGTGCCGCAAAGTGTGCCGTAAAATCTTTTTTCTTACTGAACCGTTGCGTGCTTCTGAGTGCGGTTGTTGTGGTTGAGGGCCTGACGGACGAGCTCCACTTCGGGATGCTGGTACTGCATGGCAGTCTTCACATCCTTGTGCCCCATCGTGTTCATCACAGCAGCCAGATTCCCCGTTGCCTTCAAAACCCGAGTGCCGTAGTCGTGCCGCCCACAGTACAAGACCAAGCTCTCGGAAAGGCCGGCTTTTTTCCGGGCTTCCCGAAATCGCTTCGCTAGGGTTGTGAGATGGCCCGATTTAGAACGCTTGGAGGGAAATAGCCATCCTTCCCGCCTTTCGCCGCAGCGCACCAAGAGAAAATCTAGAACCCTATCGGTCATGGGCACTAGACGTCTCCCGTTGGGAGTCTTGCTGTCCGGGACAAAGATGACCCTGCTGTTCCAATCTATGTTTTCAATGCGTGTACGGTAAAGCTCTCTTTCATTCCTCATCCCCGTATCGCGCATCAGGATGATGGCGTCACGTAAGGGCTGTTCTGCTACAGCCAACAGTTTCCTTTCAGCGTCGTCGTCAAGCCTCAAAGATCGGCCGTATTCTTTCACCAATCTGAACTTGGGGACGCTTCGAATCACTCCCCATTCTTCAGCTTTGTGAAGAATCCGCCGGAGGGTACGGAGTGCGGAATTGGCATTCGATGGCGAACCGGAGAAGCTGAGAGCTTCAATGTCGTCTGCCATGATTTTGTCCAATCGCATTCCTGCTATCGGGCTTGCGGCTAGGAGTCGCCAGCCGTCGCGGTAGTAGAGTTTCGTTTTGTGTTCCAACTTCACGTTTTTGACCCACTCCAAGAAACGTCCGGAGAATTCCTGTAGCCCAGGAGCCTTCCGAGGAAGCGGGTCTCTGCCTTCAGTGGCGTTCGCCAGTTTCAGTGCCGCGATGGCACCAGCTCTGGTTTTGTTGCTTTCCTTGGTGGATCCACGGTAGCGCCTGGCCCGGGTTTGCCTCGGCAGAGTTGTGCCAGCGATCAAGCCGTGAGCATTGAAAAAGGTTGCCTTTGACGTGTGATATGCCCAGCGAACCGGTGCAGAAACATCACAATGCTACGACCGATGCACCATTCAGGCAGCGGGGAAACTGGGCCGCCGGTGCCTAACCGCCTTCGAAGGCTCGTGCGATCTCGTCTCGAACTGGGGGCGTGAGCGGCTCTACGGCTCCATTCGTCACGATCGTGATGCCCTCGCTCGATGGACGCACCTCACCAATCATCAGAGCCGGTACGCCTGCGGCCTCAATGGCCGTCAGGACCGAGTCCGCACCGTCTGGCGCGACGGCGATCAACAACGCGCCCGACGCAATCAGTTTCAGCGGATCGAGCGCGAGCGCACTGCAAATCGTGTCGGTTTCGGCAAACACGGGAATGTGCTCGCGAATGACCCGAAGCCCGACACCGGCGGGCGCCACCAACTCGAAGAGGCCCATCGCGAGCCCGCCTTCCGTCGGATCGTGCATCGCGTGCACGACCTCGCCGACATCAGCAGCCGCGAGAGCCGCACTCACGACACTGATGCCGGGCTCAATCAGGAAACGAGCGGCCCGCGCCAGAAGATCGGCATCAACACGCCCCCGCAGCCGTTCGGACTTCTCTCGGGCGAGGATCGCGGTGCCCTCGATTGCCACCCCGCGTGTCAATAGGATCAGATCGCCGATGGCAATGCGAGTCTTCCGCACAAGGCGAGTCGGGGCGACCTCGCCGAGCATCTGACCGACCAGAATCGGGCGGTCGAGGCCTTGGGTGATTTCCGTGTGCCCGCCGCCGAGCGTGACGCCCAGTTCCTCGCACGTGGTCCGCACATCGGCCATGATCGTCTCGGCCAGTTCGGGCTTCGTGCGGCCCTCCGGAAGGAGCATGACGACGAAGAACCACAACGGGCGCGCGCCCAGAACGGCAATGTCGTTCGCGTTGACGTGAACAGCGTAACGCCCGATGTGATCAGTGGCAAAGGTGATGGGATCTGTCGCGACGACGAGATAGCGATCGCCTGCGTCGATGACGGCGGCGTCCTCGCCAATCTGAGGTCCAACGAGCAGGCGCGAATCAAGCTTTGGCAGATGCCTCAGCAACGAGCGCAAATGCTCAGACGGAAGTTTGCCGACTGGAAGAACGTTCTTCGGTTGGCCGCGTCTCATGCGCTCACAAAGATCTGTCTCTGCGTTTTTGAAAATGAGTATCCGACCGATGATCCTCTCAGGAAAGCATTGTAAGCTACCGAGAAGTTCGTCCTGGCTGCCTTGAGGTTGAGTCAGGCACCGCTCAGGGCTACAATTTTCTTATCCACTCTTCCCATGGAGGCAATATGCCTCACTACGAATTCTTCTGCCACGAATGCAAGAAATTTTTCTCGAAGATCTTATCTATCGTCGAATACGAAAGGGACCGGGTCGTGTGCCCGAAATGCGGCAGCAAGAACGTCGAGCAGCGCTGGTCTGCCTTTACCGTCATCACGTCGAAAAAGAGCGCATGAACGTGTTGGGAGTTACCTATGCGCTTCGACAAGTTTTCCTTCGGTTCCATCCAAATCGATGGTGTCACCTGCGACTACGACGTGGTGATTGACGGCGGTGAGATCCGCAAGCGCAAGAAAAAACCGTCGAAACAATTCCGCGACGAGTATGGACATACTCCCCTTTCCATCGAGGAGGACATACCCTGGAAATGTCGGCGGCTGGTAGTCGGTACTGGAGCGCACGGAAGGCTGCCGGTGATGAAAGAAGTGAAGCGCGAAGCGAAGCGCCGAAAAGTCGAGTTGCTTGTGGTCCCGACGCCCCAAGCCATTGAAGCGTTGGAACAGAGCGCCGAGGAGACGAACGCGATCCTCCACGTGACCTGCTGAGTTATGCTGACTTGCTAGGGGCGTGACTGTAGAGATACACAATCCGGCCATGCGGAGTTGCCCGGAAGATCTAATGAGGCCTGACCTATCTAGCGAAATCGTACCGATGGGTAGCGGCGGGCTGATATTCGTTTCATTGTTGGTGATCGTAGCGGCTGCGCTTACCCGAGCTTGACCCCCGTCGAGCTTGATGCCCCAATCGTTGCCGGCGTTCGTGCCTTCGGCCTCTTTTCAAAAGTGTGCGTTTATGGTCGGACACGACAGCTCCGACATCATAACCTGTATGCATTAAACGAGACCCGAATCAAGCGCGACCCGAAGTCGCCTCAAATCTCTTCTATGTGGCGCAGCCAAGGCGAGCAAGTTTCTAAACTTGCAGCCCCCAATACCGCCTCCTGCGCCGCATCTTTTTTGCCCGTGATGAGCAAATCAGGCATACGCTTGCTGTAATCCGTCGAGCCGCTCCATTTTCGTCGCAACCAGCACCTCCAACAACGTGGCGGTGTTACGAACGCTTCCCGAAATGGTGATGAGTGCTTCTGCGACGAGAGGATGTTGCTCCGACAGCGAATCAAGACGGTCGCTCACGTCGTAGAGTTTCTGAATTTCATACAGAATTGCAGTTGGAGGCATTGCGTACCCGATTCCTCAGAATCTAAGGAGGGCAAACTTCAGATGGGCTGACTTAGTTCAGGAGACCTGAAAGAGGAGAAGGTGATATCCAGCTCAATTACATTGTACCACGCGGTAGCACGGTGGCCACACTCTTGCCCGGAGCGTTTGCAGCTCAACAACGGGAACATTCCCCGACGCTGTGCCGTACAATAGACTATGAAGTCTGAAGGACAACTCGAATTAGGAACTCGGGAACGCGTGGGGAAGCAAAGCGTCCTACTTCTAAGGCTGTATCGGGCAGAATTTGCCAGAGACCCCACCAGTCGAGCTTCCGAATCTTCGCGTAGCAATCTGATCGCTCTGTGTCACACAATTGCGCAGATATATGGAAATGAGCAGCCCCTGTGGTCGGCGTGTCAAGAGCAGATGAATACTCTTTCGGACCAGAGATGTAGAGGCTAACCCTTCTTCTGGGCCTTCTTCCACTTTGCCCATCTCGCCCTCTGTGCAGCCGCGATTCTTCTACGGGCGGCTGGTGACATCGTCCTCTTGCGTTCGATTGAAACAACCTTCCGGCCCTTGACCTTTGCCCAGCGAGCGCGTTGAGCCGCTGCGATCCTGGCACGACCCGCAGCAGACATTGTTCCTCTGCGGGTTCCGTTCTTGCCGGTCCCGTTCAGCGCCGAGAGTGCGTTGGTGAGGTTTTTAAGTTGAGATGCGAGACGGGTGCGTTCCTGCTCCAGTTGATTGAGTACCGAAATGAGATTGGCCATGGCAAGGGAATTCTAGCAGGCCGACCGGTCAAGGTTTTGCGTCTAAATCCATCGGTGGACGACACCCGGATCAGCTTTCTGCGGAGCACAGGGTCGACTCAACATCCCTAGCAGGCATCAGTAACGCAGCGGCGAACCGTTCGCACCACCGCTCGACTGGATCGGTCTTTGCCTTCGCTCGAACAGCTTCGACGCATGCTGAGCTTGTCCGTGTGATCAGATGTGCCATCTCGTGGAAAGCGAGAAGCCGCTGCACGACTCTTTGCCGATAGAGAAGAGGAAGATCAGGTGACCAGTTCGCTCAAGGGCGTTACGCCATTCATCGAAAGCGACCGAAGCGCTTGGCCAGCGTTTCTGCGGTTGTCTACGAGCATGCTACCTCGACAGAGTAGATGCCGCTCCCCCCCGCGCAAGCACGGAGCCAGAACCTTTTTGTTCTTGTGCTACGTGGGACAGAACAGCACCGCTAGGGGAATGCTGTGACAGTCAAAGTTCGCCTTTCGATTCGCTCGGCAATAGCCACAGCAGTGAACGCTATCAAGCTCAGAAAGGGAGAAGGGGAAGGAGGGGGCCTCAGAGCGCCCCTGAAGAAAAGGCGAAAGTGGTGTGAAAGCTGGGTCGTGTGCTGCGCTCGCTCGCTTCGCTCGTGCTGCTGAGGGTGGGATGGGCTACGTCGGAGCTGGATTGGAGCGGTGAGCGTTTAGACAAGGACCATGGTTCCGCTCTCCGGAATTCTTAATGAGTGAAATCGCCTTATAGTTCCTTAGCCCGAAGAGATTACGAGATGGGATTTGCACAGCAGTGCGGTCTCGTCGGGTCTGTGCAAATCTGCGTTGTCGGGGATGGGGTGCAGGGGAAGGGGAGCCCTTCCCCTGCATCAGCAATACAGAAACCAGGCAGCGTTGGATTTCGCCTCCACGTTCTGCAGCGACAACGCTGCACATCCTGTGCGAATGGTTGCGGATGAAGTTTTCTGCAGGCTTCCTACAATGGGAGCCGTCAGAGGCGTCCTGCGGTTACGAGTTTAATGGCCAAACACGCGATGTTTTAAATCAGAATCTCGAACCGCTGGACGTGCTTTGCTTCCCAAACGAATGCTCAGATGAAGTCTGGAACAAGGCAGCAAAGAGGGCTCACTATAAGGGTTTCGCCGAAGCAAAGCCAGCCTCTGCAAGATGTGAAAGGCAAGGAGGAAAGAACTATGGCAGCCAGGGAAAAAGTCGGGGAGCCGGAGTTTGTGGCGTTCGTAGGCATCGACTGGGCCGATCAGAAGCACGTGTGGTGCTTGCAGCCAGCCAATTCGGCGAAGCGGGAAACCGGAGAACTGGAGCACAAGCCCGAAGTGGTGGAGGCCTGGGTCAGTCAACTGTGTCAACGCTTCGGGCACGGTCCGATCGCGGTTTCGGTGGAGCAGGTGAAGGGCGCGCTGGTATACATGCTGGGTAAGTATGAGTGCCTGCATCTGTATCCGGTGCCGTCGACGATGTCCTCGAGCATGCGGGAAGCGCTGTATCCGTCGGGAGCCAAGGATGATCCACGCGATGCAGATCTGCTGCTGGATCTGCTGCTGCAGCACCGGGACAAACTTCGCCGTTTGACGCCGGATAACGAAGCCACGCGGCGAGTACAGAACCTGGTGGAGGAGCGGCGCAAGCTGGTGGAGGAAAAGACGGCGCAGCTGAATCGCCTGACCGGATACCTGAAGGTGTACTTTCCGCAGATGCTGGAATGGTTTGCCAAGCTGGATACGAAGTTGGCGTGTGAGTTTTTAGAGCGCTGGCCATCGCTGGAGGAGTTACAAGCCGCTGCGCCGGCAGAAGTGAGGAAGTTCTTCCGCCAGCATCGGGGTCGGCATCCAGAGCTCACGGAGTGGCGACTGCAGGGGATCGGTCAGGCCATGTCCGCGATTCGGGATCGAGCCGTGATCGAGGCCAAACGGATGGTGGTACAAGTGATCGCACGAGTGCTGCGCACCCTGCTGGAGGGCATCGCGGCCGTGGACGGCAAGATTACGGAGGCGGCGGAAGCCCATCCCGATTTTTTCATTTTCCAATCTTTGCCGGGAGCCGGAGCGGCTCTGGCCCCACGGTTGTTGGCGGCACTGGGCTCACAACGCGATCGTTATGCCAGTGCGGAAGAGGTGCAGAAGTACAGCGGCATTGCCCCGGTGACGGAGCGGAGTGGGAAAAAGAAATGGGTACATTTTCGCTGGGCGTGTCCCAAGTTTCTGCGGCAAAGTTTTCACGAATGGGCGGGACACTCGATTGCGCAGTCGGTTTGGGCGCGTGCCTATTACCAGCAACAGCGCCAGCGTGGTAAGGATCACCATGCCGCGGTGCGAGCCTTGGCTTTCAAATGGATTCGCATCGTGTTTCGCTGCTGGCAAGACGGTGCGGCGTACGACGAGAACAGATATCTGGCGACCCTAGCCAAGCATGCCTCGCTCTTGATTCCTGTCCCGGCAGCCGCAGCAACGAGCCTGTGAAATTTATTGTGGATTCTAAGTGAGCCTGAAAAGGGAGCTAGTCGAAAAATGGTTGACAAAGTTACTCAGACATCTGATTTCATCAACTCTCCATTCGGCGCTTGCAAAACCAAGGTGGATTGCCGCCGGGCTGCCCGCGACAGGCCCAGGCTCTCTAACGAAGTGGGGTCGCTACCGCGAGTTCGCCTTAGCCGGAGTCTCCTAATCTTTTAGTTGACATGCCCAGTTCATCGAGATATTGTCCTAACACATTAGGAGATAACAATGGGCGGTAGAGGAAATAGAGAAAAATCCCAACAGCAGCTCACGCCGCTGGAGCTGCAGATCATGAATGTACTGTGGGACTGCGGTCCTTCCAACGTTCAATCGGTCCAAGAGAAACTCACCGGATCGCCGAAATTGGCGTACACCACCGTTCAGACGATGCTCAACATCCTTCATCGCAAAAGGAAGGTGCGGCGCAGACTGCGGGGCAGGGCCTACGACTATGCGCCGGTGTTGACCAGAGAAAAGGCAGCGAGCAACGCAATCGGGGACATGATCGATCGCCTCTTTGGTGGATCGGTGGACGGTCTCCTCATGAGCCTCGTCAAAAGCCAGCAACTCGATCCTAAGAAGGTTCAGGAACTAAGCGGCTTGGTACAAGAACACGAGCGCCGTAAGGAAGGCCAATGAGTGCGATGAGTGAGCTCGTTGTCACCTATGTGACGAACGCCCTCTGGATGACCTGTGTCATCGCGGCAGTCACGATGCTCCTTTCGCGACCATTGCGTCGTGGCCCTTCATCGTATCTGCATGCATTGTGGGTTGCGGCTTTGCTGCTCGCTGTGTTGCTTCCTGTCGCGAGCATGGGCAGTTCTCGAAACAATGACAAACCAAGGCCTGAGTCCGTCGCAGCAGCGAGCACGGCTCAGCCGGCACACACGGGCCTTAGCTCCACTTCCTCCTGGGCTTTCTGGCGGCGAATGCGGCAGGGCAGTCAGCCAGTTCAGCTCGGCCCGATCTTTGTTTGGTTCGTCGCTGCGCTTTACGCGAGTTTCATTTTCTATCGAGCGCTTCGCCTGTATCGCGGATGGCGGTCGCTGCGAGCCGTGCTACAGCGGTCGAGCAATCGGCAGATGCCGCTAGCAATGCACGCTCTTGTCGAGCAATGCCAGTCGCTGCTGGGCCTGAAACCCGTGCCCATCTTGTGGTCGTCGGAAGGCAAAGGGCCCGCCACGCTGGGAATCCGCAATCCTGTCCTGGTGTTGCCAGACTGGTTCTTGTCGCAAGCGTCACAGGATGAGCTCTGTTCTACGCTTACCCACGAACTCGCGCATATCCGGCGGCGCGATTTCTTTTGGAATCTCGTTTACGAGCTCCTGATTTTGCCGATCTCGTTTCATCCGGCCGCTGCTCTGATCAAGGCGCGCATCGATCAGACAAGAGAGTTGGCCTGTGACGAGACCGCCGCCGCAAGCATGCCCACCCGGGCTCAATATGCCCGCTCTCTTTTGAGCATCGCCCAGTCCATCGCCGCAAAACAGCGTCCGGCAACGGTTGGGTATGCGATGGGACTATTCGACGCAAATACACTGGAGGATCGCATCATGAACGTATTCGCGAAGGCCAATCGAATCCACAAATCAAGAGCGCAGGCGTCGGCCGTTGGCACATTGGCTCTCTTGCTCGTGGCCTGTCTCGGCGTATCCGGTTTTTCCATTCAAGTCCGGCAGCCCAGTACCGATCTGCAGGAATTTGTCGGCACCTGGCACGCAAAATTCAAGGGTAAGACATTCATGACAGTCAAGTTGGAGAAACAAAATGGCAAGTTGACCGGATCTGTCAGCCATGGTCAAGTCGGTGTCGATGAGAAAACCGGGGAAATGACAGACGCGGAAGAGCGCGATGGGAGCGACCCCATCGTGGAAGCCAAGCTTACCGGCGGGGTCCTGCGGATCACCACCAAGGAAGAGGACTCGCACGAGACTCTTCAGTCTGAGATGAAGCTCACCGGAATCGATCAGGCAGAGATCCGACTACTGCTTCCGCCGGAGGAGTCCGTCCCGCCGTTTAAACCGTGGAAACTGGAGCGGGCAAAGGTCGCTAAATAAACGCAGCCTAAAGCGCGGACTGAATTGGACGGTGGCCGTCGGCGCGAGCGCCTGCATCGTGGATAGTTGACGAGAATCCCAATTTCACCAACTACCCCCCAGAACCGGGGTTGTGAGTGAAATCGCCTATTAACGACCACTACTCCACAGGCGGCCTGAGCGACGACGATTCCTGCCAATACAGACGCATCTCCACATCGCGGAGGACGCGCTTGCCGAGCGAGGCCAAAGATAGGTAGGTAAGCTGTTATTTACATAATGCATATAATTATTGACATTATGTCAGCTATTTAATACACTCAGCCTCGCTTGAATTGAGGAGGCTGAAATGTCGTACCGAGAAAAAATCGCCTGGCTATCGCTGTTCGCGATGGCTGTCGCCTATGGGTCGTACTTTACGTTTGTTGCGAGGGGTCCCGTCTCTTGGGAGCCATTGCCTCACCTACACCCGCTTGGTCTGTTTGCCCTGGCATCGATTGGACGGATGCTCATCCTCGGCGCTGGCTATCTGTATCTCCGTCTTTCCCCCCGGGAGGAGCGCCCGCCAATGGACGAACGGGATCGTGCAATCGAGCACCGCTCGATTAGTGCCGCTTACTATGTGCTTATGGCCGGCATGATCCTGGTGGGCTGCTTCATGCCCTTCAGCTCCACCGGATGGACCATCGTCAATGCTGCGGTTCTCTGGATCGTTGCTGCGGAAGTCGTTCACTACAGCGTAGTCGTGGCGGGCTATCGCGTGCAGGCATCATCATGACGCAAGGATCGATTTCTAATCGCATTCGCATCCTTCGTTTCATGAACGGCGAAATGTCGCAGGCTGAGCTTGGTCAGCGCATCGGCCTCACCCGGCAGACGATAGCCGCCATCGAGGCGGGAAAATACTCGCCGTCATTAGAGGCTGCGTTCCGTATCGCCCAGGTCTTCAAGGTGCCACTCGGAGAGGTATTCCAGTGGGACGCGAAGGCCACCCCATTGAAGGCGTCGTAGTCGACCTAATCAATTCGCCTAATAGGTACATCTTGGCCACCCGAATGCAAAACCATCTTCGTCGCACGGCCCCGGCTGTCCACTTCAAACGTAAACACGTCGTCGGCCACTTTTGAGAAGAACTCCCTCTCGCTGGTCGGAAATAGCTCCTGTTTGGGTTCGTCATTCTCCTGCACGGATAGGTGGTCGCCCTCCCGCCGGATCATTAGGACAATTGTCGGCGGGTCTCCGTAACGCCCAACGACCCTCCAGCACCCTCGGATCGACATGCACTTCCTTATGTTCCTTCAGCGGTTGGCGCGGAGGCAATTCGTTGTAGGGTGTGAAGCCCTCCACTCGATCGGCGTGAACGTATTCTTCAGCAAGACTTCCAGAAGATCCTTGTATATGCCCTCGCCGTTGGCACTGTTCGTCATAATGACTATCCCTGTCTTTTGCTGGTCGAAACAGGCCGTATAATTCATGAAACCGTCACCGTGCCCCTCCTTGAAAAACACCTTGCCAAATGGTGACCAATAGAGACCCCAACCCAGCCCATAGCTTAGTCGGATCGCTTTGTTCTGGTCAGTCGTGACGGTTTCAAGCGTTGGGAACTGATGCTTCGAGAAAATCTGAATTTGCGAACTGAGCATCTGCTCTCGAATGTCGTCCCCCAATCTATCGCCCGCCATGACCGCCTGCATGAACCGCGCAAAGTCAGTAATCGTCGTTTGCATGGAGCCCGCTGCGTTGGCTTCCTCTCTTTTCTGGGGCCCCAACAAGCGTCCGTACTCGTCGTAACCACTCGCGTGATCGCTTTCGAACCGGGCTTGCCAGACCATACTGGACCGCGTCATTCCAAAAGGCTGGAAGATCTTCTCCTGCATCAGTTCCTCAAGTGGCTTTCTTGTGACTGTCTCGACAACCAGCTGCAGCAGAGCAATCCCTTCGCCCGAGTAGGCGTACCTCGATCCGGGTTCAAAATGGGTAATTAACTTGTGTCGATCTTCAAACTGTCGCCAATTCCCGAACCCGCTGGTGTGGCTCAGTAGCATTCGCGCCGTGATGCGCTTGTATCGCAGATCATCAGCGAGGTCCTTGTAATCTGGATATTCCGGCAGCGGCTTCGGCAGGTATTGATACACAGGTTTGTCGAGGTTCAGTACTCCCTCACCTGCAAGCTGCATCACCATGTAAGCAAAAGCCACCTTGGTGAACGAGGCAGCGTACGTGACCGAATCGACCGTGAGTGGCAGCTTGTTCTCTTTGTCGCGGACTCCGAAGGCTTTCAGATACGCAAGTTTCCCGTCGGTGAGGATTGCAAGGCCGACACCTGGAATCTCTGCTGCATTCATCAGTCGTTTGACAGTGGTATCTATTTCCGCAGGCATGATCATGCTGCCGTCGAGCCGCTTGACTCCTGCATTTGTTCTGCAAGCCACCAATACCCCAGCAGCCACAGTCATCACAAAGAACAGAAATGTTCTCCTCATGGCACCTTCACAACCACCCATGGTACTGAAGCAACAGAGGGGCTGACGAAAAATACGCCATTACACTCACAAACAGACTATCTGTTAACGCGCTATGGTAGAGCAAACAATCCGTGTGCGGTTATCCCGCCTCGAATTCTGGCAAACCGAACTCACTTCTCGAAGCGTAAACTCGATAGTCATTGTTACGAGAAAGGTGCCTATATGTCGCCTAGAGCCTCGTTACTGGGTGTTGTAGCTCTGATACTCAGTTCGACTCTCCCGTCTCTTGCCTTCGGATCAGAAGCAGAGTTTGTCGGACACTGGGAGGGCACCATTGTTCGTGAGGGTGTTCCGCTAGACGTAAGCTTCGATTTCAAAGGGTCCGGCCAACGTCCAAGCGGCACGTTCAGCTCGTTAACTCAAAAGGCTATGGACTACCCGCTCGACGCGCTTGCCGTCAGCGGAGATACGATTCACTTTGGCTTGGGTGATTCGATGGTGTTTGATGGCAGGCTCGGCGCTAACCAGATCATTGGAAACTTCACGGACGATAATGCCCAAGGCAGCTTCAGTTTACGTCGCACGGCAGCGGAGCCTTTGCCGTACGACGCGGTGGATGTCAGCTTTCGAAACGGGCCTGTGATCCTCTCCGGTACGCTTTGTATCCCACGTACTCCCGGGCGGCATCCGGCGGTTGTCCTCCTGCAGGGTAGTGGTGGCGAAACCCGCTGGGGCACCAACCGCTTTATCGCGGATCGGTTCGCCCGGTCAGGAATTGCTGCACTGGTCTATGACAAACGAGGATCGGGCGCTTCCACTGGGGATTGGAAAATGTCTTCTTATGATGATTTGGCGAATGACGCTATCGCCGGAATCGATCTTGTTGCTTCGAGACCCGACATCGATGCAAAACGAATCGGGCTGCACGGACACAGCGAAGGTGGAATAATTGCACCCATCGCAGCAGCTCATGCTCCTTCGAAAGTCGCATTCATCGTTGCTGAAGACACGGTCGCTGGACTCGTACGTGATCAAGATATATATCGGGTGAGTCACCAGATTCGGGAGGCGGGGTTCACCGATGCTCAGGTCAAACGCGCCTTAGACTTGTACAAGCTGATGATCGAGGTGCTTCGTGGGGCGAAGCCGTACCACGAACTCGAGACTGCAAGTCAGTCGGTCCGAAGTGAAGAGTGGTACCAATGGCTCGCAATACCACCCGAGCAGTCTTACCTATGGACCTGGTATCCAAGAGTTGGCAACCTCAACACTCTTGTCTTCTGGAAGCAGGTGCATGCACCAGTGCTGTTGATCTATGGCGAACGTGACCGGCTTGTGCCAGTTGATGAGAGTCTGGCGAAGATTGAGGGTTCCCTCGATGGTGTGAAAACTCCTTACACTGCTGTGATCGTGCCGAACGCGCAGCACAATCTGACGGTGCAACCCGAACCTGGAGGGCCTTTCTTTTGGTGGAAGGCAGCTCCTGGCTTGGTGGACCTCGTTGTTGCGTGGGTTCAACAGCGGACGGCGGAATCACGTTAACTGATGTTGAAATACTACGCGAGGGGCAAGACCGCAGGTTGCAGTGGACTCAACCGAAGAAACGGATCCCACGGCCCCTGCCAAGGTTCCTGCCCATGTGCATTGACGCCCCTTTGTGGGCGGTCTGAGTCGTGCAAACAATAATAATGTAGCTTGCGCAAGTGAGCGAGAGTGTGTTGGCCGGTACTCTGCTCACCGTATGGAGGTCAGGGTAGAAAAGAATGCAAAGGCGACTAAGACGAAGAGGACAAAGGGTGCTTCGCGAAGCTAGCCCTTCTGTTGTTTCCGCCACCTTGCCCAGCGCGCCCGTTGGGCGGCAGCGACCTTCTTGCGGTTGGCTGGTGACATCGTTCTTTTGCGGGCACCGATTGAAACGACCCTTCCCTCGACCTTCGCCCATCTTGCGCGTTGCGCAGCTGCAATCCAGGCACGACCTGCGGGTGAGATCGTTCTTCTGCCGGTTCGGTTGTTGCTTGCGCCATTCAAGGCTGAAATTGCGTTAGTCACACGGTGGAGTTGAGCACTGAGACGGTTACGTTCCTGGTGTAGCTGATTGAGTACCGAGGTGAGATTCGACATTAGTCGATTGTACTAAAAGGGAAATACCCAGCGGGCGAAGAGGTCTGTACACAACAGGTTTCGAGATTCTCGCGAGAGGTAAGTCCCAGATTCCTTAAGGGCACGTTGACCTTTTCCACCTCGATCGGACACGACATACATTCTCTCTCAATGGAGCGCGTAACAGGAGAACGAAATGAGACGGTTCGTGAATGAAATTGCAGATCACCCCAGGAAAGTGTTGGCTGTTACCGCTACAAGGTGAACGTCACGGATTCGATTTTCCGGAGGTAGTGCCGTAGTGTTATTGTCAACTCCTTGGAGACTCTACGGAGAGCGAATCTCCCGCAGGGAAATTGTCCCGCCGTCATTTTCGCTTATCAGAGTAGGATGCCTAAACCAGTGCTAAAATGCGGGCACTCGGGGAGGTGGCGTGCAAGAAGTGGCTCGCTCTCGTCGTGTGGTTCGGTTCGAAGACTTCGAAGTTGATCTTCGTTCCGGCGAGCTTCGCCGGGATGGGAGTGATACTGTCCGTTTTCCCGAGCAGCCTTTTCGAATCCTGACTATGTTGCTCGAGCGCCCCGGGGATGTGGTGTCGCGGGAAGAGATTCGCCGGAAACTCTGGCCGAACGACACCGAGGTTGACTTCGAGCATAGCATCAGCGCTGCCATGAACCGCGTGCGACAGGCGCTGGGAGATTCCGCGGACGATCCCCATTACATTGAAACATTGGCGCGTCGTGGCTATCGATGGAACGTCGCCGTTGAATGGATTGAATCCACTCCGCCGGAACCAGCATTATCCACGCCGACAGAGCTTCCAGTCACCGCAAACCTGATTGGCAAGAAGATTTCCCACTACCGCGTGCTGGAGTTGCTGGGCGGGGGCGGAATGGGGGTGGTTTACAAAGCTGAGGATTTTAAGCTCGGCCGCCCGGTCGCCCTGAAGTTTCTGTCGGAAGAGTTGACTCGCGATCACGCAGCCCTGGAGCGCTTTGAGCGCGAAGCTCGGGCTGCGTCGGCCATCGATCACCCTAGCATCTGCGCAATTTACGAATTCGAGGACTATGAGGGCCAACCCTTCATAGTCATGCCGTTTCTGGAAGGTCAAACGCTGCAGGCGCGTATCGAAAGCCAGGGTCTACCTCTCCCAATCGATGAGTTACTCAACATCTCCATCCAGGTTATTACTGGACTGGACGCTGCACATTGGAAGGGCATCATCCATCGCGACATCAAACCAGCCAACATCTTTATTACGAATCGTCAAGAAGCCAAGATTCTTGACTTCGGATTAGCCAAGCTTCTCGCAGGCGATGAGAGCTCTCACATCGCAGCAGCCAACGTCGGCCAGGAAGTTCTTCCGCAAGGGGAACCACAAACGGCGGCTTCTTCGAATCTAAGTCTGAGCCGGACCGGTGCGGCCATGGGGACCGTTGCCTATACGTCTCCGGAACAGCTGCGCGGCGAGAAGGTGGACGGACGCACCGATTTGTTTTCCTTTGGTCTGGTGCTGTATGAGATGGGGACCGGCAAGCAGGCGTATGCAGGCGAGACAAAGGCAGAGGTGCGTGACGCGATTCTCATGCGGAGGCCACCGCCGGTACTGCAGCTGAATCCGGGGCTGCCAGCAGAGTTCGGGCGCATCGTCACCAAGGCGATCGAGCAGGATCGCGACAAGCGCTATCAGAATGCTACTGAAATACTCAGAGATCTCGAGCTCCTCAAAAAGGTTAAGCATTTCAGACTGCTTCGTGGGCGGCCGTTGCTGACCTCCCTGGTAGTGCTGACGATCGCGCTAGCCGTTCTTGTGATATTTCTGCTGCGAGCCAAACAGATTCAACCGCCGGTAGAAATCGTGCAGTTCACCGCCTTGCCTGGTTTCGAGTGGGGTCCCAGTTTTTCTCCTGAGGAGTCCCAGATTGTGTTCGAGGCGTTTCCAACCGGAGACAGCCACATCCCCGACATTTACGTGAAGGCACTAGGTGACGAAAGAACTCTTCGGCTCACACAGCCGCCCGGGAATCTCCTTTTGCCCCAGTTGGTCTCCTGACGGCAGAACTATCGCCTACCAGCACCGACTCGAAGTAAGTCCAGGTAAGTTCGAACGTGCAGTATTCCTGATGACCCCGCTTGGCGGTGCCAAACATAAGATACGGCAAGTATCCGACGCCTCGAGCTGCATCACGATCGTGGTCGCCGGATGCCAAGATGCTGGCCTATGACGATAAGCCTCCGGGCGAGAATTCCGGCATTTTCTTGATGCCACTAACTGGTTCGCCTGCTCTCAGGTTGACCACAGCGCCTGACGCGATGTTTGACGGGTCTCCAGCCTTTTCTCCCGACGGTAGGCAGATTGCGTTCGTACGTCACAGAGACCGAGGCGGTACTGCAGAACTTCGCCTTGTCTCCGTACTCAGTCGTGAAGAGAGAAAACTCGCATCCTTCAATCGTGATATAGGCTCTCCGACATGGACGGCTGACGGCAAGAGGATCATCTTTTCCGTCGATGGCTATTTCCCAGGGGAAAGCACTCTGTTTTCGGTGGCGTCAACCGGGGGTGAACCGGAGCGGCTGCAATTTATCAGCTCTGATGCGGCGAGCCCAGCGATCTCACGGCAGGGTGACAAACTCGCCTATACGACAGGGTTCCTGCATGCGAACATCTGGAGAGTTTCCATCAAAGACGCCGCTGCCCCTACCAGGGTGGTTGCATCAACCCGGCTGGAACTGCGCCCGTTTTTTCCCCGGATGGAAGCAGATTAGCATTTGTTTCCAACCGAGACGGCATATATGCCATCTGGATCAGTGATGCGGATGGCAAAGATCCGGTGCGACTCTCTAAGGTGCGTGGAGGAACGCCAAGGTGGTCCCCAAGTGGAAAAGATATCGTCTTCGATACTAATGAGCGGGGACCTTGGGACATCGTCGTCATCGGTGCTGAGGTGGCAATGAAGTGTGGCTTACGGATGGCGGCTCTGACAACAGAGCACCAACGTGGTCAGCCGATGGCGACTGGGTTTACTTCGCTTCGAATCGCAGCGGAAGGTGGGAGATTTGGAAAACGTCGTTTCGTAGCAAAGGAACGGTCCAGGTCACGCGGCAAGGCGGAGGCTACGCTCAGGAGTCCCCCGATGGAAAGTTCGTCTACTACCAAAAACTGAGAGTAAACGATAGATATGAGTACGGTCTGGTTCCAGAGATCTGGCGAATGCCCAGTGGCGGCGGTCCTGAAGAGCTAGTCGTGAATGTCAATGACCCAAGGCACGAAGCTGAAACTACCTGGCACTGGCGAGTGACCACTCAGGGTATCTACTTCGTGGATAACAGTGCCAGACCCAGTACCCTCTCTCAAGTTCTTTAGCTTCGCTACACGGACTGTTCGGATTGTCCGCCAGCTTGACAGGCCAACTAGGGTGGGCCGGGCCTGACATTTTCTCCGGATGGGCGGGCTATCTTGATATCACAGGTCGATGATGAGGGCAGCGACATTATGCTAGTGGAGAACTTCCACTGACGGTTGTCGTCCGAAAGGAACGCCGCCACTCTTATGCTCGCCACCCTGACGAACGCGTAAGCACGATGATTGTGGATCTGCACTGACCTTTCGTTGTTATCCAGTCACTCTTCCAACGTATAAATGGGCCTACCTACGTACCTTGGTCGGCGCACCCGTCCTCGACTCCGCATCTTCGAACTTATTGTGAATGAAAGGGATATGTCTATGATACGAAAATGATAATAAGGTGATGCGCCCACCCTTGAGGCCCCGGTCTACGTAGCCCATCCTCGCCCTACAACTCTAGGTTTGGGGGCGATATGAAACTACAAACCAGCACAACGGAGAGCTCCGGTGTGCAACGATCGGAAGTGGCGGCAGAAGAGAAGCGTAGTAGTGAGTCTCGGTCCTGGATTCGGTTGAGCCTCGGGGTGATAGTGGGCTTGGTTGGCGTCACCTTCGCAGCAACTGGGTTTGCTCGCAATGTGGATCCAAGCCCCACGATTACGGTTATGGTTTACAACTACGCGCAAGCCTCATCGGCCACAATCGCGGCTGCCGAGCGCGAAGCTGGTCGAATCCTCGGCGAGGCGGGCCTGCGGGCAGACTGGTTAGACTGCCTTGAACAGCAATCCACTGCCGGCCCACAAGGCCTGTGCGCCCAGCAGCGCGAACCGATCGACGTAGTGCTTAGAGTACTTTCCGGCCCCATCCAGAGGGGGGATCAGGACACTCGCTTCGGTGTGGCCTTCCTTCCGACTCTCGCCACTGTCTACTACGAATATGCTGTGGGTCTCGCGAGGAGTAACGATGCGGGCCCTATAATTCTGGGTTGCGCCATCGCACACGAAGTCGGCCATCTGCTGCTGAGCCCGAACGGCCATTCTGCTGCGGGAATTATGCGAGGAGAGTGGGGACCCAAACAGCTTCGACTGGCGCTGATGGGGGGACTGCTTTTCACATCCCAACAATCGAAGCTCATTCGGGCAGAGGCGCGAAGGCGAGCGAGCCTCCAGACGGGAGCCCTCAAAGAGGAGCGCCTGGCAACGGTTAATCAGCGGGCCGAATCTGAAGTCATTCCGTAGAGTGACTGATCGCGGTCAGGTGTAGCAACCAACAAGGATTGCGAGCTGCCGGCCGCCCACTCCGTCCACAGTTCCATATAGTGAATACCCCGTCATACCGACCAAGTGTGTTTCCGGGATGGGCCGTCATTCCAAAGCATTAATCCAGAGGCCTGCTAAGGCGGTCCCTTCTGCTTGTATCTGACTAAACCGGCCCATCGTGCGGAACGGTATTTACGAAGGTTAGGGATCATCACGTTCCGCACAGCCCAGCGAGGGCGGGTTTCCGCTGGCAAGCCTAACTTATCCGAGTAACATTCATAGATAAGTGCTAAAATGCGGGCTATTCGGGGTGTGGGGTTCAAGAAGTAGCTCGCTCTCGTCGTGTGGTTCGATTCGAAAACATCGAGCTTGGTCTCCAGAACCTCCGGCGAATCTCTTCTCGCTACGCTACGTCCCCGGGCGCGCTCCATAGTAAGGATTCGAAAAGGCTGCTCGGGAAAACGAACGGTGTCACTCCCTAACGACACCGAGTTTGACTTCGAGCAAAGCATCAGCGCCGCCATGAACCGCGTGCGACAGGCGCTGGGAGATTCCGCGGGCGATCCTTATGGCATTGGAACGTTGGTGCGTCGCGGCTATCGCTGGAAAGTTGCCGTAAGAGCACCGTCAGTTCTCGCCGAGTCGGAAAACAGTCGGCCCTTTACTCCTTCCCGGTTTCGGAAAGGGCACCGCTGAAGGCTGAGACGAATGAGAGCCTACCTTGAAGTGGGGCTGCGTGTCGTGCTCGGCTATCTGCCTGAGCGGTCTGCTTCTGGCACAACGATCTGACCGCGGAATCATTACTGGCATCGTGACCGACCCGACGGGTGCCAGCGTTTCCGTGCGCGACCGTCAAGGTCCGCAACGAGGGGACAGGTGTCGAGACCGCCCTCGTCACCAACGACGCCGGAGCGTACACGACTCCGCCGTTGGTACTGGGCACGTTATTCGGTGACCGTCGACCATGCCGGATTCAAGACATCGGTGAATTCCGGGATCTTGCTTCAGGGCGCAGAAACGATCCGCAAGGACGTTGCCTTGGCGGTCGGCTCGGTCTCGGAGTCGGTGGAAGTGAAGGCAGGCGCTGAGCAGCTCGAACGTCACCACGCCCGACGTCAGCCACACCGTGGACGAAAAATATTACCGCGATCTTCCGGTAGTCATGGGCGCCGACGTCCGCCTGGCCGAGTCATTGCTGCAGATCCAGCCCGGCTACCTTCCCATGAAGCCGAACGGCGACCCGATGTTCCGCGGCAGCCAGTTCAACTCTCGCATCAACGGCGGCCAGACCATGGCGACGGAGAATTTCTTCGATGGCGCGGCGTTCGGTTACGCCGTCGGTCACCAGCAGAGCCATGAGAGCGCTCCCCCGGTGGAAAGCATCCAGGAGATGAAGGTCATCACCACGACCTACTCCGCTCAGTACGGCCACACCAGCGGCGGATTCATCGAGTACACTTCCAAGTCGGGCACCAACACTCTGCATGGAAGCGCCTACGAGTACTTCGCCAACGATGCTCTCAACGCCCGCGGGTTTTTCGACGCTGACTGCAATGCGGGACAGTGTACGCCGCGCGCGAAGACCCCGATACGCAACAACAGCTTTGGTTTCACCGCTGGGCGGCCCGGTGGTCATTCCCAAGGTTTACAACGGGCAAAACAAGACGTTCTTCTTTTCGAATATGGACTGGACGCGTTTCCGCTCCGGCGTTCTGCCTGGTTTCGGCAACACTACGCCCATCGATGCTTTCAAAGCAGGCGATTTCAGCTCGATCCTGACCGACAACCAGATCGGCACTGACGCGCTGGGGAGGCCCATTTTAGAGGGCGAGATTTTCAATCCCGCCACCACCCAACTGGTGGGCGGAGTTCCGGTCCGCGATCCTTATCCCGGCAACATCATTCCAGCCGACGATCCGCTGCGGAGTGCGGTGGCTTCCAGGATCGCGGCCCTCATGGTCCACCCGGACCGGCCCGGCGTGGCTTTCAACGTCGCCGGCAACCCGGCGGACGATCAGACCTGGCTCTTGAACGCTCGGAACATCGAGTTCCGCGTGGATCACGCTTTCACGTCCGAATTTCCGAATGAGCGAAAGCTTCTACTGGAATCACCGGCCCTCTATCCGGAACTGCGGCGAAGTGGCAGGTTGCGCCACCCAGTTCAACGGCGAGACCGAACCCCAAAAGAACAGCTCATACTATGGCAACGGCTTCTACCAGCGTATTTCCACCCATCACGCCCACACCCAGTTCGACTGGATCATTCGCCCCAACCTGCTGAACCACACCACCATTGCCTGGGACCGTTGGTTCATGGGAGGGAATCCACTGTCAGCCGGGGTGGGCTGGCCGGAGTTACTGTGGGGGGCACCAATCACGGTGGCATCCTGGACAACACGGCTGGGCCGCCAGAACTCGACTTCTACGGCAACATCCCCTACAACTCCCTCGGCACCTACGGCTGGGGCAACTTCGGATTCCTGACGAACAATCGCTGGCAGTTCTCCGACGACCTGTCCTGGGTGAAGGGAAAGCACACCATTAAAGTCGGCTTCGAATACCGTTGGCATCAGTTCCCGTTCGTCGGGTTGGGCCACGTTCGCTCAGGGCGGCGAGTTCGCCTTTAGTAGCCTGGAGACAGCTGGTTACGACGCCGCGGGTAACAATCTCAGCGCAGACCGGCGAGTCGTTTGCGTCGTTCCTGCTGGGACAGGTTGACTCGTCTACCCAGACCATTCCCTTCCATCCGATGTTCAACGAAGCGTACATGGCTCCGTGGATCAACGACGAGTACAAGATAACTAGCCGCCTGACCCTGACTCTCGGCTTGCGCTTCGATTACCAGTTTGCGCGAACCGAAAGCAAAGACCAATATTCCACTTTCGATCCGAACACACCCAACCCTGGAGCGGGGAATATTCCCGGTGCCTTGATCTTTGCGGGGAAGGGCGCGGGCCGCACGGGAACTCGGACGTTTGAACACCCAAACCGCGACGCCTGGGGCCCGCGATTAGGCTTTGCTTATCGGCTTGGAAACAAGAACGCCATCCGCGGGGGCTACGGGATCTACTACTCCGGGGTTTCGTTCGACCAATTCATGGGGCAACCGACCATCGGCTTCCAGGCGAGCCCATTTGCCCAGAACACAAACAATGGCCAGTCTCCGGCGTTCTATCTGGACAACGGATTCCCGCAGAACCTGATCGTGCGGCCGCCGTTCATTGATCCAACAGTCGCCAACGGCACCGCACCTCTCGCGGTGGCCAAGAACGGGCTGACGTTGCCACGCTACCAGAACTGGTCGCTGACGGTGGAGCGTCAGATAACCAACAACATGAGGCTGGATGTTTCCTATATCGCCAACCGCGGGACCCGCCTGACCGCGAACTGGGGGAACGCTGGGGGTGGCGGCCAATATGAACGATCCGAAGATCCTGGCTTTGGGTTCGGCCGTCTTGAGTGCGGACATCAATTCGCCCGCCGCCTTAGCCGCCGGGATCGCCCCGCCCTATCCAGGTTTCAGCGGCGACGTGGCGCAGGCGCTGCGGCCATTCCCTCAGTACCAGAACATTCAGTGGCGGAACGTTCCCACTGGCAATAGCATTTACCATGCCTTGGAGGTGGTTCTGGAGCAGCGCTTTGCGCACGGTCTCCAGTTCCGCGTCGGCTACACCTACTCCAGACTGAATAACGATGGCGCAGAGAACGCGCAGGGCGGCACTAACTTAGGCATTCAGAATCCCGTCTCAACGGAAGTGGGCGAGTACGGGCTCAGTGGCGATGATGTACCGCATGTGTTTCTGGTGGGCTATACCTGGGAGTTGCCTGCAGGGAAAAGAATGAAAGGTCCAGCGGGCTTCCTGCTGGGCGGCTGGAACCTCTCCGGGGCGTTGCGTTATGAAAGCGGCCGACCGCTAAATATCTTCATGAACAATGACCTTGCCGGCTTCCTCTTCAACGGCCAGAAGCGGCCAAATCGCGTGAAAGGCGCCAACGGAGTGACGCCCAGAAATGGCAACTTCAATCCGTACGAGCAGAGCTACTTTATCCTCTGGCGCCTGGGTGGACCCTGGTCCACTGCAGTTCGGCAACGCGCCCCGGCGCGACGGATCAGTTCGCGGATTCCCCACTTACAACGAGGATTTAAGTATATTCAAGATTTTCCCGTTCAAGGAACGGCTGAAAATGCGGTTCGAAGCTGAGTTCGGCAACATCTTTAATCGGACTGACTTCTGCGATCCGGACACGAACTTCAGCGCAGGGAGTTTCGGGAACGTGAATACTCAATGCAATCAGCCGCGGTCGATTCAGTTTGCCTTGAGGTTTGATTACTAATAAGCAGGAAGACCTGGCTCGCTAGCGCAGCCGAATCGACGGCAATCTGTAATTGCGAGTGGAAAGAGGACGACGAGTTCCCCAGCTTTCCCTGCTTGTGGCTCGGGCTCTCCGCCTACCGCGCAGTCTATGGGAGTCGATACCGCCACGCTGAACTTCTTTTGCAAGGACTCGACAAGGAATTTGCGTCGCGCTCCGCTCTTGTCTGAGCTGGCTTTCTGCCTGCGAAACCTTACGTAGTGGAGGACACCCCAGCGCTCTGCTGTTTCGCCGCGTGAGTGAATCTTCAAAACCAGGGGCAGGACATCACGCCGCCGTTCACCGTCATCGCAGCAGCTCCCAAAAGAGGCCCGTCGATCAGTAGCCATCTGCCCAAGGGGGTAACGTAGATCGGATCGCGCCAGCACCGGCTCCAGCCACATGTTGCTCAAGAATCCTACGTGGATACGGTAGAAACCTTTCACCGTCTGGTGGGTGACGCCTGGAGGAACTCGGGACCTTGAACAACGGAGTGTACTCCGCGACACCCACTCAAAGTCCCAGCCCCCCGGTTTTGAAGATCACCAGGAGTGTTCTGATTGGTTATGAAAATTCTCTACTCTACTCCATTCTTCAACCGCTTACCAGGAACGGGTTCTGACCTGTTCTGATCAAGATTGACCCGTTCTGACCATGGAACTATCACGTTTTTATCACGTCAGTCCCGCGTAATCATGGCGTGGCCTTCGCGCGTACCCAGACCCAATCGAACTACCGAGGGTTCTTTAGCAACATAATGCTAGAATCGGCAAACTCGTTTTGAACAAACAGAATGGATTTGGCGTCCGGCGCCACCGTCAATCCCGTGCCCATGTTTGGCTTATCAAGGCTGGCGATGTGAACCATTCGGCGAGTGGCAAACTCGAAAAACCCTACGTTTGATTTACCCAGTGGGGGACCCGTTTCGACTGAATTGGGATCAAGCGCGGCAGCAACTGGCGTCGTCATATAGAGCAGGTAAATGCCGTCGCGTACCACTGCCCAGTCAACCGCGTCTGAGGGTTGATCCAAAACTCTGGCCTCGTCACCACTACCTTGCAAAGGGATTCTCCATATTCCCGGCACTTCGAACTTCGAATAGTAAAGAAAACGTCCGTCCGCTGATTCTGTTCCGAAATAGCCGCCGTTTCTGGTCACTTGGCCGGGGGGTCCCCCCTTGACGGGTACTTTCCATAACTGAAATCGTCCACCGTCCCGGTCGGTGTAGAAATATATCCACTTCCCGTCTCGCGACCAATTTGGAGCTCCGTTATCGGCGTCAGGGAATGTGGATACAAGCCGGGACGGGCCATCAGGCACTTCGACGGTATATACCTGCGTGTGTTCTCCAAGATGAAGGTCAAAGGCAATGGAGTGCCCGTCCGGTGACCAACGTGCGGCTCCAGCTGCGCCTCGCAACGAAGTCAGCTGAGAACAATTTGATCCCTCGCCATCGCAAGTCCAGATCTCGGAATATCCTGAGCGGTCCGAGTCGAACGCTATCCTCTTGCCATCGGGAGAAAAGTGCGGCCTAGAGTTTCGCCATTTTGCCGAGACTACGGGGGTGGCGGGACCTTGCCGATGTGTTTGTTCTTTTAGGCGCATTCGCCAGATATTGTCATTAGACAGTTGCTGCAAGTATGCGAGGTCACCTTTGCGAGATATTGACGGGTGGGAAGCCATCACGACACCGGTAATGAGCCGGGGAGTTCCACCAGAAACGGGGATGCGCCACAAGTTGTGCAGCCCACTCCGGGATGAGGAGAACACTATCTCTCGGCCATCAGGCGTCCAAGCAGAAGGTCCGAATATGGCGCTATTGTCAAAGGTCAGGCGCTTGGGTTCGCCACCTCCGATTGGCACCACAAAGAGGTCAGCTGCCGGTCCCGCGATGCTTCCCCGGGCGAAAGCTACCGTTGACCCGTCAGGGGAAAAAACAGGTGCGTAGTCGTAACTTCGGTCCGGTGGCGACGTAATAGTTTGAATGGTGGAATCGGCTGTTGAAAGCAACTGAACCCGGCTCTGGGCCGTAAAGGCCAAGAACTTGCCAGTGGGCGACCAGTTTAGCCACTCCATAGTGCTAGGAGGCCTGTATGCAAACGAGTAAAGCTTACGAGGGGTACCTCCTAGAGCTGGAATCGTACAGACTGAGAGGAATTTGCCATCGAAACGCGTGAACGCGATTTGCTTGCCATCGGGCGACCACGTGGGAGATGAGTCCCCACCATTGGCGGTCAGCCGGAGCGGTTTTTCTCCTCCCACAAGCATCGTATAAATTCCTAGATTCTGTTGTCCCTGGATAGTAAAAGCGACCTGGTTCCCGTCGGGCGAAAAAGCCGGGTAGGCGTGGGACCCGGGTAGGGCGGTCAAAGGTGCCGCTTCGCCCGAGAGCAGGAATGATTCCGTCGCCCTTCGAGAAAACTGCCAAATCCCAAGACCGGACAGCAGGAGCAGCAGAATAGTCACACCGCTTATCCACGTTGCTCTCACCGCAAATTTCCTAAAGCCCCGTTTCGAAACACCAGCTGTAGGTGTTTGTGAATTCTTCTCCACCGTGGCGAGAAACCGGTACCCACGTCGGGGCAAGGTCTCGATGAATCGAGGGCTGTCCGCAGAGTCGCCCAGCGCCTCGCGCAATTTGTTGATCGAAGTATTCAGGCTGTTGTCGAAATCGACGAAAGTATCGGCGGGCCACACCTGCGAGCGAAGCTCTTCCCTAGTCACCACTTCGCCGGGCCGCTGCAGCAAGACTTTTAGGACGTGAAGGGGCTGCTCCTGGACCTTGATCCGTACGCCCTGTTTCCGCACCTCGCCGGCGCGCACATCCACTTCGAATGTTCCAAAACGTAGAACTGCGGCAGGTCTAGTCTCAAGGGTCATATGCACTATCACCCCCTGAGGAGCGGCCTCAGTCTAACACGGCCAGAGGAAATAAGAAGATGGAGCAGAACGGGCCATAAGCGGTTGAAACCACAGCAGCTTACTTCTTTAGAACTAATCAATACTCAGTCAAGCTCGAGTCCATTGAACCTGCTTCATTCCAGTCTCAAGTTCGGGGCCAGACATTCGGAGTTGGCCCGTGAAACTGGTGACTCGTTCGGTTCTGCTTTGGCTGGCTGTCTTTACCGCTTTGATCGGGTGGGCGCAAACCCCGAGCACGACTTGGGTGCCTATCGAGCTCAAGAACGGATATTTGGTCATTGCCAAAGGCTCAGTTGGCGGTTTGAACGACCTGACCTTCTTGGTAGACACAGGCACCTCCCGCACGCTGATGGATTCTCACCTCGCGAAGCGGCTTCAACTAGCTGGTGTGCCTGACAAACTGACGGTCTTCGACCGCGACCTCAGCGTAGAGCTGATTAGTCCGCCCGATTTGCGGCTGGGTACAATCCAGGCCGACTCTCCCCTTATCATCGCTACAGACCTGTCCAGCGTCGCTCAGCGCTTCGGCTTCGATGTTGACGCCATCCTCGGGATGGACATACTGCACCTAAACAGCTTCAGCATTGACTACAAATCCAGGCGCATTTGTTTCGGCGGCGCCGAAGCAATAGGAACAGCTCTGCCACTCGAAAGTGGAAGCGAACCCTACCTCGTAATCAAAGCCCGAATCGACGACTTGCCGGTCTCACTGGTGATTGACACCGGTCATGAAGGTCTTACGTTGTTCGCCAACCGCTTGCCCGATGGACTGAAGAGAGAATATTCCAGCGTCTCTCGGCTGCTAACTGTCGCGGGGGAAGCGCCGTTAACGCAAAGCGGTTTGGGGAAGCTCGCCGCAGGAGGCAATGCAGCCCGCAAAGTGCAATTCAACGTAGCTGGAACAGGAAGGGACGATATGGGCTTTGATGGCATTCTGGGAGTCCGTGCGCTCCACGCCTCGATCATTCACTTCGACTTCGAGCGGATGACCGTCAGTTGGAAATAGCGTTTCGAAAGCGGCGGACCAAGGAATTATGAGTACCCAGGACGGTTCTGATTGGTTATGAAAATTCTCTACTCTACTTGATTCTTCAATCGCTTACCAGGAGCGGGTTTTGACCCGTAATGATCGACTTTGCTCCGTTCTGACCATGGAACTACTACAGTTTTACTACAGTTCCTTGGGGTGAACCCCTCGGTTGAGACAATCTGCTATTGACACACTTGCCGTTGGTCTTCGTTGAACCCCTCCATTGAGACAATCTCCGATTTTATGGAGCTCATCTCGTAGACGGCTCCTAGCGGGGATGAGGTCTGGAGAAGGGGACGGCGTTTGAGTCCCCTGCTCCAGCATCCCTGTAGAAGCTTTCGTCATGCCTGAAAGAACCTCATGGTCGCACTGCTAAACTCCGCCACGGAGTTTGGATTCTCCGCCTGTCGTTCAAACTCTTCCGGAGAGCTGTAGCCCAGCGCCGAGTGCAAGCGCTGCCGATTGTAATACTGCTCGATGAACTGTTCGAGGTTCGCAAGCAAATGCTCTAAGTCATCGTATTCGTTCGCGTAAATTTCTTCCCGCTTCAAAGTCTTGATAAAGCTTTCGCAGCTGGCGTTGTCGTAAGGGTTCGCTGGCCGACTCATACTCGGAATCATTCCACGGTTCTCGAGCATCGCCACGTATTCTTCGCTGGCATATTGCACTCCTCGATCGGAGTGATGAACTAACCCCCGTGCCGGCTGTCGTTTCGCACTTCCGCGCTCACCATCTTTAGAATCAGCGAGTTGTAAGCGAATCCCTCCCATTTAACAGTTCGGACCTTGGATCCCTCACTGCTCCTCCTTTTTTATATTCAAAGCGTTGCGGAGCTTCGGAAACAACTGACGTAGGATCAGTCGTGCCGATACGACGAGTAGAAGCTAGCTTCAAAATCAATAGCATGCGCGGTTTAAGCCCGGCTGTGGCTGAGAGTGAGGCTGTAGGGAAGCTTGAGGACGGTCACGTGGACGTATAGACGTATAGGAGAAGACTTCGATTCGTGCAATCGAGAATGTTGAATACTGCTCGCCGAATAGCCGTACGGTCGGCGGGATGCCGCGTGAGTCGAATGAACTTCAGCGAGTAAACTAGACGCAGCTTGGGTCGCTGTTCCGCCGCCGATCCGCGCTCGCAATGCGCCGAATTGCGGCCGCACGGGCACGCAGGAAGAAATGCCCGATTACTTCTCGTTTGCCGACCAATCGTCCAGAATCGCCTCGTCCGCTGCGGAAGTCTCTGTAAGGGCGGAGCTAGGTGCGAGTATCGAGCTGAAAAGGCTTTTCGTATCGCTCGACCGGATACCCCTTCGCTTTCCAACCTGCCAGTCCACCCTTTAGAAATTTGATCCGCAAGAAATGCATGGCTAGAGCTCGCCGCGAAATAACACGGCTGGTTTTATCATTGGGACAGGTACAGTAAACGACCGAGTCCTTCTCTTTCGGGATGAGGGTTGGATTCTCCAGCAGGTCTTTGGGGGGAATTCTCTTTGCGCCTACGATGATTTCAGGATCGGCCAACAAGTCGAGCGGCTGGCGAACATCAAAAACCAGGACCTCATGATTTGAGGCCAACAATGTATGGAGGGCCTCTGGTGTAATGCTGTGCTGCTCCATCTCATCTTGGTCTCTTGTACGTTTGATCCACGCTGCGATCAACAGACAGAGGGCCGCGACGCAAATGGCAGTTAGAGTGACAGACATCCCGGCTTCTCCTCCACACTCCCTAATCCCAGATTCCACAGGAGCTTGAGAAGATTCTTCGTGCGGCTGATCCTCTGCTTCAGTCCATGTTTGCGATACCCCTTGTTGCGAGAGTATCAGCGATTTTAACGCCCCGGGGCGACCAACCCGGCAACGACCATTCTGGGACACGAAAACACACCGTTACGTGGGCTCGTCAAATTGTTCGATACAATCTTCCGATGTCGATCCCAACCGATTTGCAGGCAGGGCCTCGGGGCAACAGCGGAACAGCTACGGTCGCTCTCAGTGCGCGACGAAAGCGATTTGTCGCCTTCTTCGCTTTTCTGGCATTGAGTACGGCACTTGTTGCCCAACAACCAACTGGCGGGGGAACCGCAAATTCGCCGCCGGACAACCCGCAGCCACAGCAACAAACGGCGTCCAGCGCTATTGCTGACGTGGCCTCCGACATCGGTTATGTGACGCACAAGTCATGGTTCTTTCCCGACATAGCCACCAGCCCGGAGGCTTTGACCCCACCTGGAAAATTCAAACTATTCTTAAATGTAAGTATCTCTCCAGCTAATATCCTCACATCTGCCATCGGCGCCGCCGGCAGCCAGGCCCGTAACAATCCCGAAGCCTATGGCCAGGGCTGGGATGCGTATGGCGGCCGCTTCGGAGCGAGCCTGGCCCGGTCTGCATCCAGCAACTTCTTTGGCGATTTTGTTTTCGCCTCCGTATTCCGCCAGGACCCGCGATTCTTTCCGCAGAGCAATCCGACATTCTGGGGCAGCGCGAAATATTCGGCAGAACGGATTGTCATCACGCGAAACGACTCGGGAAAAGACGTGTTCAACGCTTCGGGCCTGTTGGGGCCGCTGGCCGGGGAGGCGCTGGCTAATGTGTATTTGCCGCAGTCCGAGCAAACGGTTGGAAAAACGGCGGAGCGCTATGCCATAGATCTGGCCTGGCAAGTTGGTGGAAATATGTTCAGGAACTATTGGCCGACATTTTTCAAACGTATGGGTCTGAACCGGCTGAAAGTGATTCCAAACCCCGGAGAATCCGGAGCGCCGACGAAGTGAATTATTCCTAGCGTCAACCCGTGAGAGTCAGAATCCAACTTCGCCTACAGTTTCTGGCGACCCGAAACAGCGATCCATGCTGGTGGCAAAGACGGTAATCCGAAAACTCATCCTGATACAAGCTTCGTCCCCTTTATCACGACTCCATGTTTCCCAAGTTATCCCTCCAACCACGGCAGCGCAGCTAATGGCGCAGCCGCGATTCTGAGACGTATATACGGTGAAGGTGGGCATTACATCACATTGTCGAATCCCGCTGTGCCCGACATCGTGTTGCAATACATGACGTTCAAGCAGATTACCGACGACATCTCCGACGCGCGCGTTTACGAGGGGATACATTTTCGAACCGATCAGGTCGCAGGCGAACACCTGGAAAAGGCTATAGGCAAGGCCGTGTACAGGACTACGTCCCATGCACGATAACGACTGAGCGCTCTCGCTCGAGAGTGACTCGCCATTCGTGTCCTGCGGTCTGCTGATTGTGCGCTGTGGTGCACGGATGGCGAGCTCGTGGGGGCTCTCTCGACCGAGGGTCGCCCGACCTCCGATCTACTGGATTTTGAGCGGATGACGAGCAACTCTTCCCTAATCTTGTAAAGGAAGGGTTGCCGACAATCCAGGAGGAATTTGAAAGCGCATCAAACCCCGGTTCAAGCGAGAAGTCGTCTCTCACAGCTCTTGCCTGTGAATTGCAAATGTCTTCCGCGGCGGCAGATGCTAATGGCGGAACCTGGATTGCAGCTCGGCTGACCAGCCTACAACCACATCGATCTCTTTAGCTGTAGGCTCAGCTGTGCTCGGTTTAACGAAGAGAAAGCGTTTCCCGTCGGCTGAGACATCGTACGGAGGAAATCCATCGAGTCCGGGTTCGTATCTGCCATCCATGCAACCGGCAGAAGGGCAAATCCCTTCAAATAGTGTCTGTGGCTTACCAAGATGAAAGCCAGGTTGGAACTCTACCGGAACTGCGATCATCTTGTTATCCAAGATGTAAAAGATCTCGTGTCCGTCCTTAGAGTGCGCGACTTTGCTCGCTAAGAGAGGCGCCAATCTGGTCCTAGCTGCGCGCCGGAAAGAGCCGATGGAGCGACTGGCAGAGCGTTTGCAGCGCGATCAGCGGATTGACGTGGCCGTGGAGACTCTGGACCTTTCCGAGGCTGGCGCAGCGGCACAGCTGAAGGCAAGAATCGATACCCGTCGTATCCAAGTAGATGTTCTAGTGAACAATGCAGGGTATGGTCTCTACGGCGAGTTCCTTGATCAACCCATCGAGCGTCTTCGAGAGATGTCGCAGGTCAATATGCTCGCAGTGACAGAGATCACACATCTATTCGGCCGCGAAAGGGCGAACCGCGGGAGAGGCCACATCCTCTTCATAGCGAGCCTTCTCGCGTACCAAGCCACGCCCGGGTATGCCGCTTACGCAGCAAGCAAAGCATACGTTCTGCTCCTAGGAGAGGCGCTGAACGCGGAATTGAAGCCGCATGGTGTCGCAGTCACAGTTCTTTCCCCCGGCCCGGCTGCGACGTCATTCGCCGAAGTAGCCGGTCAGCAGAACACGCCAATGATTCGAATGCTGATGATGGAACCCGCCCCAGTGGCACGCATAGGGATCGACTCGATGCTGCAGCACCGGTCCAGCGTAATAGCCGGACTGCTCAATAAAATGATCGTCTGCGGGAGTCGCTTCACGCCGCGGAGGCTGCAGCGACAGATCATGCAGAGTGCTGTTGGTGGGTGACCCTCCGAGGATGGCTGATGAATTCGGAGAATCAACACACTGGGAAGAATTGTCGAAGGTATGCAATTCGAGATCGTCTGGAGTTCGGAAAAAACGATTCGACCCGAACCGTATCCCACTTCCCGTTCTGTACCTGCCCGGGACGAATTTCTCACTGAGCTTTTCGAAGAGTGCGATGGGCACTGGACGAAATCTCCTCATTGAAATCGAAGAGTTGCGCAATCGAACTTGGGGCCCGATAGCCTCAGACGCAAACGACGTATGCATCCCGTGAAATTTGTCCACACATTCGCGCACCCCGCTAACATTAACTCTTCCCGGCACATCATTATTTACTTAGGTGGTTAGGAGGTTAGAGCGCAAAATCGATGAAAGGCTGCAGCTCTTCAACGAGTCGCATAGCAGCAAATCGATGACGTTCAATGAGATGAAGCTTCAGGCGTCCTTCGGCGACTGCGTTGTTCCACCCACGATAGAGGGCTTTTTTTTGCTGTTGAAGAAGGTTTAACAATTTCTGCTAACTCGTTCCGGAGAATGGCGGGAGCGACGGGACTCGAACCCGCGGCCTCCTGCGTGACAGGCAGACGTTCTAACCAGCTGAACTACGCCCCCGCAAGCTAATTAACGATGAGTTCCACGTCGTCCTGCGCCTTGTGGTCTCGTGATGCCGTGACAGCGACAATTTCGACGGTAACTAACTGAAAACCCGCGGCAGGGATGGCGCTGCAGAATCGTTTTAGTGATCGACGGGAACAATTCCTGGACTGTTAATGGACCATGAAATGTCGTCAGCTCTCGCAGCACTTCTCGCCAGCGCGGTTCATACGACCGCCTATGTTGCGGCCACCGGGCTCATCGCGTGGGTATCTATAGCAAGTTCGGCCTCACGATTCTTGGGAAGGCCTAGCTCAATCTCAACCTGGTATGGGCTGCAGCACTCGTGGTCACCAGCGTGCTCACTCTGCTGATTTAGCCTCTTAGCTTTTGGCGGCCGCGGCGTAGACGCGACAGAACAGGGAAGGACATGTGTGCGGGGGCGTTCCACGTCGGTTATAGCGTCTGCCCTTCACCGGATTCGCGAATTTCGTTCCAGCGACTCAAACCGACAATTCCCAATTCTGGTTGCGGGGGATCAGACAGCATTGAAAGCAATTCGAGCATATTCCCGTCTGGGTCACGAAAATAGAGAGATGCAGCGGGCATCCATCCAAGCACGACCGGTTCGTCGGTCGGCTGCCCCCAAAAGTCGAGTGGAACAACATTGGCGGCTCGAAGACGCACAGCGGCGTGCAGCAGATCCGGGAGATCGGCCCGAAAGGCAATGTGAAGGCTCAGCCTCTGGGGATCCGTCCCGACCTCCCACAAACCGAGCATCGAGTTGCCTCGCCCACCAATCCAATAGAAAGCAACCCGCCGCTCCCAAAACACCTCCGCAAGCTCTAATCCCAGCGTTTGGCCAAAAAAACTCATTGAGCGTTGCAAGTCGGTAACGTTTAGATGGCTCTCAAAAAGATCGTGAACAGGAATCATGCTTACCTCCATCCTCACCCACGGTCAATCGCACGAACGGTCACGCTGATCCTAGGATCAAAAGCTTGCTACAACTTTAGACGGTATTGTCGATCTGACTCGCAATCCAGCTATTTCGCTCCCTCAAAAATCCCCGCGCTGATCGGTGACGGGTGGCGTGCACACAAAGAGCACCAACCTGAATGTGACCCGCGTGCACGCCCCGAGTTTTCGTCGACCGCACAGTGAAGCTCCTACTGGTTAGCGCGGTAGAAGAGGTAGTCGGCGGTGTAGGGCACCAGCTGAGTCTGGCCTACCGTGCAGGCGGTCGTAGGAACAGCTCCTCCAGCGGTATTCAGGCGTTGAATGAAGGTGGTTTTGAACAGGAGGTTCCCGCCGGTGGGCCCCTTCTTGTTCCCTACGGACTGCAACTTGAGGCATTGAATCGAACCGGTATTCGGGCAACTCGCAATGCTGGGGTCCGGGTCGATTCCAGCGGCCTTCACAGCCCACACCCTGCTGCTATCGAGGGAGCCCTGCCATGTCGCGTTCCCGCTGAGCGGAGGAGTGACGCCTGGCTTGGGGCCTTCGTTGATGCTCTGGAAGTGGGTGATGATCTGGAACTGCTGCCCGAAGAGATCCGAAAAGAGGGTGGCCTCGGGACGGGCGCTGGGGTTCCACGCGGTGCCACCTGTGCTTGTCGGCAGGCAAGTATAGCCTTGGCTACCGAAAGCGTGGCCGATCAAGTACAAAGAGTTTCCGTCGGGCACTGTGATCTCTGCCGGCGTCTGCGGGGGCGTGAGATTCTGCGCCGATGCGTTGTTGACTGTGCCGAAGGCACATACGAGCACGAGGGCGGCCACGAACAGGGTCCGAACTCGCGCAGTCTTCTTTCCTTGCTGATCAAAGTTGCAGCTCATTTATTTGTTCTCCAATTTTCTGTGATTTCAATTGCTAGTAATGGCTAAGTTTGTTGAGACACACAACGACCTCTAAGGCGCTGACCGCATTTCTGCATGCGGATCAGGACGGCCTACATAAAACGTGTCGTCAGTTATCTGGTGTCAGCTCTTCGAGCGCTCGGTCCCGTCGGTTTTAACTGCGGTCCCTGGGAATCTGGTTCCAACTCGCTCGAACATGCCGTGGTGTCTACTGCTCGCACTGCGCAAAAACAACGCAGCGCATTCGTGAAGACGGTCTTCAATGCATGTGAGAGGTTTGATTCAGCGTCACGGAGAATGGATCCCTCACTCGTGTCACATGTTTGTCAAATGATGTTTGCCCCCGTGACGACAATTCCGGATCAACCGGGCTTGGTATCTGATGGAATGTGATTTGCATGCGATCACCCTTTGGTCACGCTTCGGTCGTTGGCAATGGTGGATGTTGTTGTGCTGGCCGGCTTCTCTTCATCGTTAATGGCTGCTTTGAAGCCGCGGATACCTTCTCCGATTCCTTTCCCGAGTTCCGGAAGCTTTTTCGGTCCGAAGACCAACAGGGCAATTCCGACGATTACTAGCAGATGCATGGGCTGAAACAGTCCTTCAAACATATAAGCTCCCTAAAGATGAATGATTCGTTCCACTCACGTCCTGCGCTCCGATTTTCCTGTTTGCTGATCCCTTGCTGCGTTGCCCAGCTACTATCTAAAACTGCTTCACCTGGGAAATATTCCCCAACTCGAGAAAATGTCGGCGGATTCGCGTCCGAGTTCGGCCTTTGACCATCGGCTGAATGTGCCTCAGATCGCCCGAGCCCGGCACTACCGGAACGGCGCTATATACCAAGCGTAGTACGTCCCAACACCGGTGAGGACGACGATAGACCAAAGCGTTAGCTCCGCACGCATCCACCGCTTCCAGTCTTTAAAGCGCAGCGACTGGGGAAGAATGCGGGTGCCTGCGACGATGACAATGTAGAGTCCCAGGAACTCAGCCGCGCCTCCTACAAGCGAATGAATCGTAGCCACCGCGTAATACCATTTATGCAAACTCCCAGGAAATGCTGGCCTCACTTGGTGTTGGAACGAAGGCCACATCACCAATGCGATCATCCCCAGATTTAGAAGAAGCACCGTAGTTTGGCAAATTCCGTGAGCTACGTAGCGTTTTCGTTTCGCGAGAAGAGCTCCTGCGACTAGCGCTACTCCCATGACGACCTGTACCACGAGATTGAGATCCGCCTCAAACGTAGCGCCCGTGCCAAGGAAACCATTTATTGGAAAGATGGCCAAGGATCAAAACCCTTCAAGAACAAACGTCAACGGGAACGGCTCGATGGGGGCAATCTAGACCCTCAGTTCTGCGACTCTTGCCAAAGTTACTTTAGGCCGTGCGGCAATTTAAGCGAAGAGACATCTTGCCGAGGAAACCTTGCGACGCAGGACTGTGCCCGACCTAGGTGGGACCCACGCATGTTCGTTGTCTTTCTGAAGTACTCGTTTAGCAGTTCGCGAAGCTGCAACCGAGCGCGCAATAGCCGCGCCTTCACTGCGGCGGGACTTAATTCCAGGACCTCTGCCGTCTGATGTATTGAGAGCCCTTCAATGTCTCGTAGCACAAAGACTGTTCTCAAGGCCGGCCGCAGATTTTCTAATGCCTTGATTAGGATGTCGCGCAATTCAGACACCCGGTAGAGTTCTTCAGGATTGGGCGCCCAATCTACGACTTCGCGCGGAAGCATATCTCCGTCCGCCTGAAAGTCTTCATCCAGAGACACCTCTTTGGTTGTGCGCCGCTTTCGCAGCTTCATGAGCGCTTGATTCACGGTGATGCGAATCAGCCACGTCGAGAATTGCGAATGTTCCCGGAAGTAGCCCACATGTTGGAAAGCCTTCAAGAAGGCCTCCTGGACCGCGTCTTGCGAGTCTTCGCGATTGTGCGTAATGTGTTCCGCAATTCGCAAGAGTTTGCGATCGTAACGCTCCACGAGTTCCTCGAAGGCGGATACATCTCCACCCTGCGTCGCATGGACGAGATCCAGATCATCTCTGACAGGAGCCCTCCCAACGAATTGTGCCAAGTCCGCATTCATATGGTTCAAACGCTTGAAGAAGACATCTTTTGAAAACACTTCATCCTGACAATACTCACCACCGCTTTCGTAGGAGGCCATCTGACATTAGCGCGGTGTCACTGCACCACGACCTTCCCTGTCATCTTCGGGTGGACCGAACAAAAATAGGGATATGTCCCCGCCTTGGTAAACGTGTAGGAGAACTTCTCGTCCGTATCCCGCACCTTGGACTTGAACACACCGTCCGTGCTGACTACTGTGTGGGGAATATCATCACGGTTGGTCCAGACGACCGTCGTTCCAACAGAGACCGTCAGCGTCTGCGGCCCAAAACTGAAATTGTCAATTTTCACGTCTGCGCTTGCCCCTGACGGCTGGTCATTCGCTGCAACGCTCGGTGTTCCCGCCAGCAGCATCAGCGCAATCATGACCGTTGTTGCCAAACCTACAATCCATATTTTCTTCGTTGTCATTGTTCTGTTTTCCTTTTCTAGTTTTGTCTTCTGCTTGATCTTCGTTTGTTTGGACCGGATCTTTACCGATTTACCCAAACAGTGAGTCAACGACTGCCAGGCCACGTCCACTCCCTGAAGCAGAAGAGCCCGAGTCCCCGAGCGGCGAGTCAACGATTGCTAGGCTGCTACCGCTGACCAGATAGTTCACGTCGGTAATACCCAACACCCGCTGCAATTGGTCAGTGGGCACCTTCATTGGTCCGGCTGAAGGAGCTGTTCCGGGCGCAGGTTGGGGAAAAGCGGTTGACATCGCAGTGTGGAACGAAACCTTACCCTCGATCTTCTGCATAATCTGGTGAATGTGGCCATTCAACACTGTCACGGAACCGAACCGCTTCACGTAAGACAAGGCTTGCTCGCTGTCGTCGGTTCCCCAACCCCAATCGGGATAGATGGTCCATAGCGGAATGTGTGCAAAGAGCACAATCGGAGTGCTGGCAGAACGGCCCTTCAGATCGCCCTCCAGCCACTCCAGCTGTTCGTGGCCGAGCGACCCCATGCCTCCGGCTTTCAAATTGGCGACATTTACGAGGGCAACGAAATGGACGCCCTTGTGATCGAAGCTGTACCACCCGGACCCTTTCGTGCCCTTTCCATAGCGCTTGAGATATTCCTCGCCGTTGTCGCTCAGCATGTCGTGCTCACCCGGCACAAAGTAGATCTGTTTCGCCGCCGCTCCTTTCAATGCCTGGTCGAGCGTATCGAATTCACTCGGCTTCGAGAGCTGACTCAAATCGCCGGTGTGAATAATGAAATCTGGTTTCTGCGGCATGGCATTGATCTTGTTGATCGCTGTTTGTAACGTTGCAGTGACGTCCGGATTGGCCGGCTTGCTAAAACCGATGTGGCTGTCGCTAATCTGCACAAAGCTGAAGTCCCCGCCTTTGCCGGCATGCTTGCCATAGACCTTGGCGAAGGCCCGAGACGCGGGAATCCCGCCGCTCATCGTCCAGACTAAGCCTGTACCGGCCCACGCCATGCACTTCAGAAATCCTCGGCGGTCAACGCCGTCGTCGTTAAGGTCCTGCAATCTCTGATCAATAAGATTGTGCTTTTTGGTTGTCATCTTCACTCCGTGGTCTGTGACGTTCTGCACTCATAACTGATGCGCGCTGCTTTTATTCCCAACAAAATCAAAGGCAGATCAGAATTTTCTGTACTTGTTCGGAAAGCCATGCCGACTTTCTCAAGATAGAGAAACACCGCGACGCCTAACCAGGTCCGTTTACGCCGCTTAAGAAACCGCCCATGTATCCGGTGAAGGCGATGATGCAGACGCCGACGATTTCAATCCCCAGTCGGTAAACCGACAATGCTTCTGCCCGCCGGCGCGCACGGAAATGCAGCCACCAGACGAGCCAGATCGTTGCGCTCGAGATGCAGGCAAGCACCAGGTGCAGCAGCAAAGCGCCCTTTAATTTCTGACCCTCGAGTTGAAACTGCCACGCGACGATGCCGGTGGCGAGAACTGGAAATGTGGAAATCGCTGCTACCAGCAGGTTGTAGTACGCTGCGTCCGTCAGGCCGCGCAGCTTAGTCCACTGTGCGGTCAGGTCGAATGCCACTGCTGAAATGAACAGCGCGATTGGAAAGTGGATCAGCACAACATGTTGTGCGTGCTTCGCCAGCAGTGCCGTCTTAAGATCGAAAGGATTTATCATGCTTGCCACTTTTTTACGTTCGTTCAACGCCCTAGAATTCCTGAAACTTCACAACTGCGCTTTCGGCGCTCGTAACGGATAACCGATCCGATCGCAAGTTATTCCCGCTTTGGAAAGATTTTTGTGTTTAGGGCACAAGCTTATAGCCCATGCCGTGGACAGTAAGAAGGTGTGACGGGTGCGAAGGATCGCTCTCCAGCTTCTGCCGCAACCTCAGGATGTGGTTGTCCACCGTTCGAGTACAGGGGTAGTTCTGGTAACCCCACACTTCATTGAGAAGTTCGTCTCGCGAGATCACGCGCTCGGCGTTCTTTGCCAAGAACTCCAGCGTCTTGAATTCCTTTGCAGTGACCGTGACCTTCTCGCCGCCGCGAGTGATCTCGGTCTTGGAAAAATCAACGATCACATCCTCAAAGACGTACAGGCTTTCCGGACTGATCCGTGACGCACGGCGCATTAGCGCGCGCACTCGCGCAACAAGTTCCCTGGGGCTGAACGGTATGGTTAAGTAATCGTCGGCGCCCATTTCCAGGAGAAGGACCTTGTCGGCAACATCGGGGCTTGCGCTAAGAACGACAAGCGGGAGACCGGAAATCGAATCCGCAATGTTCCGGCAAAGGTCCCACCCCGACGATCCTGGGCGCTGCAGGTCGAGGATCACTGCGGAGAATGGTCTTTCACGAAGTCTCGCCAGCCCAGTGACGCTATCGGTGACCACCTCGACCTCATACCGTTCCAGAGAAAAGAGCCGCTGTAAAGCCTTCCGCAAGGCACTATCGTCCGCGATGACCAGAATCCGATCCATTGTGGCCGGTCGCAGTTCGGACAGTGGAGTGTTCAAAGTTGCTGCTAGGGTGGTGGTTGCCATCGCTTTTCCTCTTTCTGTAGATCGTCGCTTAATTCACTCCTTCATCTACACAGAGCGCAAACCCCTCTCGTACGCTTGGGGGATGAAACACGCCTCTCGATACGTGGTGCGCCTCGGGACCGCTCTTGAACGACTCGCGAATTGCCCTTCGAGCCCTGGCGAGCCGTGACATGACGGTTCCAATCGGGATCGACAATGTTTCTGCGATCTGCTGGTAGGACATTTCCTCCACTTCACAAAGAAGGAGGACCTCCCGGTAGTGCGCCGGCAACTCATCGATCGCTCTCTGCACCAGTTGGCGGTTCGAGCGTTCAATTAGGATCGTTTCGGGAGTCTCCCTCTCAGCTGCCAGTTCAGATCCGTCCTGCTCCGACTCCATCGCCACGGTCATCTTCCGCTCGAGACCCGAGCGCGAACTGAGAAAGCTATTTTTTAGGATTCGAAATATCCAACCTCGGAAATTGGTGCCAGGCCGAAACGATGCAAAACTGTGTAGAGCTTTTCGATAAGTCTCTTGTACGAGATCCTCGGCATCGCTCTGATTTCGCACAAGCCAGCGCGCAAAGTTGTAAAGGGAATCGAACAGGGGCATGGCCAACTCTTCGAACCCTGCCAACGATTTATCGTCCTGTGAGGATGAAGTCCCAAGTAGGACCATCCCTTGTGCACTAAGTCCAAAACGCGTCATTTGCCTTCTCCCGAATCAGTTCGAAACCCGGTCGCAGCTAGGCTGATTTCTTTATCTGCGAGCAAAACTCGATGACCTTTCCGCATTGCGGCTGAGGAGCGCACTTCAAGGTTTTTCGGAAGTTCCTCGGTATGTAAAACTCAATGACTTTTGCCATGACAATCTCCTTTGATCTTGTGATCTGGGCCCAATCTGACGCGGCAGTCGTCAGCCGTCAATTCACAGAGGCTATTCGCTCCATAACCGGCTCGTTGGCTGTCAACTAATTGATGGCTAAAGAGTTAGTGCTGCACATATGCTGGCTCGGGCCTGGGACTGGGGTCTGTAGAAATGCTAGACTCCCATGCGAAGCCCAAGTGCGCTATGGAACCACTGCGACAAACGTCCGTCGTGCGATTCGGAACCTATGAGGTGTCTCTCCAGTCGGGCGAAGTGCGCAAAGCGGGTGTGAAAATCAGAGTGCAGCAGCAACCAATGAAGCTGCTGAAAATATTGCTAGAGCGCCCAGGGGAAGTGGTCACGAGGGAGGAATTGCGCGGCCGAGTCTGGGCGGACGAGAGTTTTGGTGATTTCGACCAAGCTGTAAACATCGCAATCGGGAAGCTCCGGAGTGCGTTAGGCGACTCGGCTGAGAATCCGCGATATATCGAGACTCTTCCAAAACGTGGCTATCGCTTCATTGCGGAGGTGTCGGTTGTCGCAGAAGACGACCGCATCAAAAAGCCAGAATCTGCGACTGGAACTATACCTGGGACAGGCACTGGGCATCAGATTCAAGGCGCCGGATTGATCGTTGAGCCCAAACATCGGCAGTGGCCGGCGAATCGGATCATGGGTGCCCTGGCCTTGGCCCTGGTCCTGAGTTTGGCGATTCTCGCTGTCTGGCTATTTCGTTCGCGTGGCCCTGCGCCGACGGGCATCCGATCCTTGGCCGTGCTTCCGCTGGACAACCTCACTGGCGATGCTTCGCAGGATTATTTCGCCGATGGAATGACCGATGAACTGATTACCGATCTGGCACAGATCAGGGCTTTACGGGTAATCTCCCGCACCTCCGTGATGGCTTATAAACACGTGCGCAAGCCTCTCCCGGAGATCGCGCGCGAGTTGAACGTAGACGCTGTTGTGGAAGGCACGGTGCTGCGGTCAGGCGAGCAGGTCCGAATCACGGCTCAGTTGATCCAGGCGCCAGCCGACAAGCACTTGTGGGCCGAGAGTTATGAAGGCAATCTGCGTGATACGTTAGCACTCCAGAAAAAAGTGGCTAGGGCGATTGCCGAACAGATTCGGATCGAAGTGACTCCCCAAGAACAGGCTGCGTTAAAGAAGGCGAACGCTGTTAATCCGGAAGGTTACCAGTCATATCTGAAAGGGCGCTACTTCTGGAATAAGCGAACCGCGGATGGTTTGAAGGTTGCACTGGCTTATTTCAACCAAGCAATCGAAGAGGACCCGAAATACGCCCAGGCTTATGCCGGCCTAGCCGACACCTATGCTCTGTTGGGAGACTGGCAGTATGCAGTCATGCCCCCCAAGGAGGCACTGCCGAAAGCGAAGGCGGCGGCCATCAAAGCTCTGGAGTTGGACAGCGCGCAAGGTGAAGCTCACAACTCGCTCGCATTCGTCTTGGATGGGTTCGACTGGGATTTGGACTCCGGCGGAAAAGAATTCCGGCGGGCCATTGAACTGAGTCCAAGCTACGCAACTGCTCACCATTGGTATGCCTGGCACCTGAGTCTCTTGGGTCGATATGATGAAGCAATTGTAGAAATGAGAAGAGCGGAGGAATTGGATCCACTATCTCTTATTATCAACGCCGATTTGGCAGAACTCCTCGTCCTGGCGCACTCTTATGACGAATCCATACGACAGAGCCGCAAGACGATCGAAATGGATGCTAATTTTGCCCTCGCACACAATCAACTCGCGCAGGCGTATCTCGGAAAACACATGTACGACGAAGCGGTCGCAGAATTGCGGAAAGCGGTCCAGCTTTCTGAGGGTAGCCCGACGTGCATAGCAAATTTGGCTCGCGCCTATGCTGCATCCGGCAAGAAGAGCGAGGCGTTAAAACTGTTGAGCGATCTGAAGAAGCGCTCAATTCCTAGTCATTCGAATAGTTCGGAGATTGCCATGATCTATGCATCTCTCGGAGATGCGGATCAAGCCATGAATTGGCTCGAAAAAGGCTACGAGGATCGATTTAATCCGGGTGTCCTGCTGCGGCCTGGCTTCGACCCTCTCCGCTCCGACTCGCGTTTCCAAGACCTCCTGCACCGCGTTGGTCTACCCGAGTGAGATCCAGACGCGAAACACATCTGCATCGCGTCAAAATTTCTCCAAAGCACTCGCGAAGCCGCTAGTATTAACTTTTCCCGATACATCATTATTAATTAAGGTGGTTAGAAGCTCAGAGCGCAAAATCGATGAAAGGCTGCGCTCTTCAACGGGTCACATCGCAGCAAATCGATGACATCCAATGAGATGGAACTTCATGCGTCCCTAGCCGAGTGCGGGGTTCCACCTGTGCTCCGCAAGAAGTCCATACGCACATAACAAGGTGCAACTTTCGCGAGTGAGCTGACGTAAACTGTCACCTTGCAGCCGCAACTTGAAGGTTTCGTCGCCAACCGTTCATGCGCAAAACCGCACAGCTCCTCCGATCATTCCTTTCTATCCTTGTTATTACAGCCGGCGAGGGCATTCAGTTTCTGTGGTTGGCGGTCTCGTCCCGGGCGGAATTGAGTGCCGAGGTGCTGTTTCTGCGCAAACAGTTGGCCTTCTACCAGGAACACCAGGTTCAGCCCCGCAAGCTCACCGACGCAGCGCGGTTCTCCTTGGTGCTATGGTCTCAACTATTCAACTGGAGAGCGGCATTGATGATTGTTAAGCCGGAGACCCTCATCGGCTGGCATCGCAAGGGGTTCAAGCTGTTTTGGCGGTGGAAGTCGCGGTTGGGAAGACGGCGGATTCCGGAAGTTCTTCGCCAGCTGATTGTGCGCATGGTGCGGGAGAACCCGACCTGGGGCGAGGAGCGCATCGCAGCAGAACTGTCGGTGAAGTTCGGGATCTTGGTTTCGCCGCGAACGGTGCGGGCGTACTGGCCGCAAGATAGTGATCCGCGAGGCGGTCGAAGAACATCCTCGCAGCACTGGCGGACGTTTGTCCGCAATCACGCCAAGGCCATCGTGGCCGCTGACTTCTTGGTTGTGCTCCGCAGGAAGTCCATACGCACATAACAAGGTGCAACTTTCGCGAGCGACGCTGACTTAAACTGTCACCTTCCAGCCGCAACTTGAAGGTTTCGTCGCCAACCGTTCATATGCGCAAAACCGCACAGCTGCTCCGATCATTCCTTTCTATCCTTAGTTATTACAGCCGGCGAGGGCATTCAGTTTCTGTGGTTGGCGGTCTCGTCACGGGCGGAATTGACTGCCGAGGTGCTGTTCCTGCGCAAACAGTTGGCGTTCTACCAGGAACACCAGGTTCAGCCCCGCAGGCTCACCGACGCAGCGCGCTTCTCCTTGGTGCTATGGTCTCAACTGTTCAACTGGAGAGCGGCATTGATGATTGTTAAGCCGGAGACCCTCATCGGCTGGCATCGTAAAGGGTTCAAGCTGTTTTGGCGTCGGAAGTCGCGGTTGGGAAGACCGCGGACTCCGGAAAATCTTCGCCAGCTGATTGTGCGCATGGTGCAGGAGAACCCGACCTGGGGCGAGGAGCGTATCGCAGCAGAACTGTCGGTGAAGCTCGGGATCTTGGTTTCGCCGCGCACGGTGCGGGCGTACTGGCCGCAAGATGGTGATCCGCGAGGCGGTCGAAGAACATCCTCGCAGCCCTGGCGGACGTTTGTCCGCAATCACGCCAAGGCCATCGTGGCGAGTGATTTTTTGGTGGCGATCACGGCCGGATTTCGGGTGTTGTATGTGTTCGTGGTGATGGAAGTGGGAAGTCGCCGCATTCTGCAATGCAATGTTACGGCCCATCCGACTGCCGCCTGGACCTTGCAGCAGTTTCGCGAAGCCATCCCGAGCGATCACACCTACCGATTCCTGATTCATGATCGGGATTCGATCTTTTCGGCAGAAGTTGACGATGGGTTGGGGGCATTCGGGCTGAAAGTTCTACGAACACCCGTGCAGGCGCCGAAGGCCAATGCTTACTGTGAACGGCTGATGGGAACGATCCGCCGTGAATGCCTGGATTACGTGATCCCGTTGAGCGAGAAGCATCTTCGGACGATCTTGCGGGAGTGGGTTACCCACTACAATCGGGGACGACCTCACGCGAGCTTGGGACCAGGCATTCCGGATTCCGACAGCAGGCCGCGGCCGTGCCCAAGTATCCATCGCCATGAGTTGCCAGGCGATTGCCGGATAAAAGCGCGAGATGTTCTCGGCGGGTTGCACCATGAATATTGGCTCGAAGAAATTGCAGCGTGAGATCGGATCAGCTTTCTGCGGAGCACAGGTGGCGACGTGATGGCTTGGTGATTACTTTCACCACGATGCGCTACGCGACAGGCATCGTGTGGATACGACCAGGTTCGACTGGCGTTTGCGGAGAGGAGTTGAGGCATCGGCTGCGGGCGCTTCCCACCGAATTACATTAGTGCTGTATCGAAAGCGAACGGCACGACGGTTCCGGTTAGCCTCGACCTCGGGAGATCGCTTTCGATACAGCCGCCAGAAGGAAGCCGCTGCAGATAGGCGATCCATTCCTGCGCTGGGGAATGGTTGGGCTGCGCTTTCGGCTGAAAGGCAGCCACGCCGTTCTCGAAGGACTCTTTCTGCCCGCGGTAGAAGACCGTGGGCTGGAGTCCTTGTTTGTCACACAGCTCCGAGATCGACACCTGCTCCAGCAGGTGCCTCTTTAGGATGGTTGCTTTCTCGTCCGGCGTGTAGTGCTTCTGTTGCTTTGTTGCGTTCGCCTCATTACCTTAACGGGGAAACGCTTCTCCGTTCCCAGCTGAACCGGAACAACGATCACGAGCAAGTGTTCGTTATATGATTTGGCCCGAGGTGAGTGCCAATGTCGAAGTCAGTGAAGGGACCGCTTCCTGCGCTCTCTTGTTCGATGTGGCTCGCGTGGGTTCTGGCAACGCTGTGGTCCGTTGCCTTGCCGACACAAGCGCAAAATCAGCCCGTGCGCGTCATCGCCTTCGGCGCACATCCCGACGACTGCGACCAGGGCGCTGGAGGGCTTGCCGCCAAGTATGCTGCCCTGGGCCACAAGGTGAAGTTTGTGTCGCTAACCAATGGGGACGCTGGGCATCAGTCGCAGCACGGAGACGAACTCGCCAAGCGCCGCCGTGCCGAAGCACAGGAAGCAGGGCGACGCATCGGCATTGAATACGAAGTGCTCGATAACCACGACGGGAAACTGTTGCCTACACTTGAGGTTCGTGAGCAAGTCATCCGTGAGATTCGCCAGTGGAAAGCGGACATCGTCATCGCCCCCCGCCCCAATGACTACCATCCGGATCATCGATACACGGGGGTGTCGGTGCAGGATGCGTCCTACATGGTGATCGTGCCGAATTTGGTGACAGATACGCCGCCGCTGACGCGGAATCCTGTTTTCCTCTACTATAGTGACCGATTCACGCGACCGCAGCCCTTTCGTGCGGACATTGTGGTATCCATCGACGACGTTTTCGAGAAGAAGATCGATATGCTAGACGCTCACGTGTCGCAGTTCTACGAGTGGCTGCCGTGGACTGTGGGGCAGTTGGACCAAGTGCCGAATGATCGGGTGGAACGAAAGAAGTGGCTGGCGGCGCGGACCACAGCGGAGAGAAAACTACAACCTGAGTGGCGGGAGGTGTTGGAGAAACGCTATGGTGCACAAGGGCCCCGCATTCAGTACGCGGAAGCTTTTGAGATCACAGAATACGGACATCAACCCAGCGAGGAAGAGATTCGCAGGCTCTTCCCATTCTTTCCCGAGATGAAGCCACACCCTTGAGCTGCTCGACCACTGAAAGGACCCTTCGCAACCTCTGGCGAGATTTCTCGTGAAGGGAAGACAGCTTGAGTTCCCGCTGTCTCCGGATGGTCGGCAAGACCTTACCTGACCTGATTATGGCAGGCTTGCCCGTTATTCGGGAGAAATCGAAAAACAGCGAGAGTAATGCGACGAAGGAGCTTGATGCCCGAGATCTCGAAACAAGAGTTCGAAGCGGCTGCCACTGCCGGTTCACGACTATCTTGCCCCCCTTCCGCTTCATGATGTGTGAGCCGTCGATCTGCAGGCACGACCTCTGCCGTGACAACCAATTCGGGTCGGCGCCTTTTGAACCACTCCTGATCCCTTGAGAGTGGACATCTTTCCCGTGCATAGCCGAGAGAACAAAAAAGAGGGTTATTTCGGTACCGCGCCAATCTGCTGTAATAGCCCAAGGAGATCAGGTTGCCCACGCTCCTCGACGAATTGCCCACGAGACAGCCGATAGAAATTCATCGCCGATACGGCGATCTTTTTACCTGTTGGCGGAACGCCGAAGAAAACGCCTTGGTGCGTGCCACGCATGGTGAAGCATGCAGCCACCTGGTCACCTTCGGCAATCATCTCTTCCAAGCTCCACTGGATGTCCGGGAACCCGCTTCGCATCATTCCAATGATTTCGAGATACCCAGCCGGGCCCTGAAGGGGCTCAGGACGCCCCGGAACATGGAATACCGCGTTCGGCGAAATAAGTTCCGCGGCTAATTTCTCACTGGCGGCGTTAATGAACTCCGTGAAACGTTGCATGATGCGTTTGTTTGTTTCGATGGTCATGCTGATCACCTTTCAAAATTATCTAGTTTCGTTAAGAGAGCAGGCCAGCAGAGAGCCGGCAACCGGTCGCCCAGGAACATGCTGCCGGGTTCAGCTTTGTGGTTAAGGAGCCTGATTTCAGTCTTTGGTCGCCACAGCGAATCAAGCACTACCAGCAGAGTTTGTCAGCACAACTCGGCCCGCCAGTCGCACTGCTCCGGATTCCGAAGATCCGACTGGAAGTGCCTGTGCTGGAAGGAACCGACGACCTGACCATGGACCGCGCGGTCGGGTTCATTGCCGGTACGGCCCGGCCCGGAGAAGACGGCAATATCGGCATTTCGGGTCATCGCGATGGGTTCTTCCGTGGGCTGAAAGACATCCGGGAGGGAGACGGGATCGAACTCGTCACGGCGACAGGAACGGATACTTACACGATCGACCGCATTGTGCTTGTTAAGCCGGCTGATGTCTCTGTGTTAGCACCGCGACCGCGACCTTCGATCACCCTAGTGACTTGTTACCCGTTCTACATCGTCGGTAGTGCACCCAAACGCTACATCGCGCAGGCGTCGATGAACGCGTCTAATCCAGAAAACATTCACGCTGCAGAACAAATCAAACCCGGAGGCAAGAATACCCATCACTGAAACCGCAGGCAGCATTCGTCTATCCATAATATGTGGCGAGCTTTTGGAAATCCCTGCTTAAATCCCCGGATCCCGTCTCCCAAGCCTTTTCCAAGCTCAGGAAGCTTTCTGGGACCGAACACCACCAACGCAATACCGAAAATCACGATTTAGAAGTAAAAGTTCAGCGCCAGCTGCCCAATTCGTGGAGCGGCAGCGGAACTGATAACGCCAAATGAGCCTTCGTGTGCGGGATCGCCCTCCTGTTGAAAGTTACCCGGCGGTCCGAAATTCGGATTGTGCGGAGGCTTGCCCGAGTGGTAAGAATAAAGGCGTAAACCGCAACAAGTACCTTGAGGAATGTACCCTCATTGCAATCACCGATTCTCAGGCGCCGCGGGTTTTCATTTCGCCTGTTCTGTGAACTCGGATATTGTCACAACTTCTGCGTTAGGCACCGCTTGATAGAGGGCGTAATGATCGTCCTTTTCTTCCACAACAGCAATGTGCGTCGTTCGCTCACCCTGCTGTATTCCCACTTGTCTCCAGGTCTTGGGTACAGAGGTTTTTAGTGTCAGCGGCAGATCGTAGCTCAGGTCGCTAAGATCGCTTCGCAGCACGATAGAGATGGCATTGCCATCTTGGAAGGGTGAAACCGTGCTGTGCCGACGCTCGCGAATGTATTTTCCGACATCTTGAAAGGTCGCAACCCATAAGGCCCCAGTTTTCGAGTTGATATAACCAAAATAATCCTTCAGCTCCGCGCCTGTTTTGGGCTTCCATCCGATTCCATCCACCCCATGGAAAACCAACACGAGCCAGACATTATCCTGTTCGACGGTCTTGTCGACCCATGACTTCATCAATGCCATAGGCGTCTCATTCAGCGCGCCGCGTTGCCAGCGGACATACTCTTTGTCGGAGGTCGCCGGATCCATATCATTCCCGCGGTCCAGATCCTCGACGTTCTCGTCCAGCATGTGGTTGCGCGCGAGTTGATATCGCAGCAGAGCAGCACGCACAGAGCGTTCGTTCTCCGTACCATAGGGGCACTCGACCGAGAATGTATGCTTGAAGCCGAGGTGGTTGAGGATGTCTTCCCGGCTCTTGTCGAGTTCGTACGCGAGGTTGGCATCATCGAGAACTGCCAGGCGGGGATGAGTCACAGTGTGGCTGGCAAACTCGTATCGATGCGACAGCGCAACCAGCTCATCCCATGTAATGACGTTTGGATCTGAACGGCCTCCGTGTGGCTTGTTTGGCGGGAATCTGCCCTGGCGCAGTTTCGCGTATGCCTCGTCCAACAAGCGATATGCCTGTTCTACGTTCTTCCCCTCATCATAAAGCTCTCCTGCGCGGGTATGGTAGTCGAGCGTTCCTTGATAGCCCAAGTAGCCGATTGCCGAAGCTCGTTCGAAGAAATTGTCTTTGTTTGTTGGAATCTTGGCGGTTTCCGCAATGATTGCTTTCGTCGGGCGACCAATGAAAGTGCCGTGATATTGCGAACCTGGAATATTCCCGGTGATGATGAAGAACGTGGCTGGGAGCCCGAAGCTATCCATGATGGGAACAGCCACACGGAACTGATTGATTGTGCCATCATCGTAGGTAAGCGACACCGCTCCGCGCTTGCCATACTGCCACTTGGTAATTTCCGTCCTACCGATCTGGCCGAGTGCGAGGATTGAATAAAAGATCATCACTCCGGCAAGACCGAGACCGCCGATCGCCCGCTTCATTTCCCCTCCTGAGTCGCCAAATGTAGCAGGTGAGGATACCGGATACATCCAGGAAAAACTAATCGGCTGGTTTTCATGTGTTGAGGAGGCTAATCATTCTGACGGCGGGGTGCCCCGATGAAGGATCGTTTCCCAGTGTCGTCGGTTTCGAGCCTCAAAAGGAAATACCCGTTTAGGACCTGGTCAGACTCGTCGGCGTGAATCACGAGCGCTACAATAGTTAAAGAATCGCATTCTTGAAAAAGGAGGGGCTATGGACCTCACTGCTATTTTGATTCGACGCACTAAAACGTTGGCCTTTGCAGTGATCCTTCCCGTCATGGCAGGCATGGGCTTCGCGCGGGATGGCCCGGTGGTGTCGCCGCCGTTAACCATTCAGCCGGGAACCATTTTGACCGTTCGCATCAATGAACCGCTCTCTTCCGACCACAATCAGGTCGGTGACGTGTTCTCCGGCACGCTTACACAACCCGTAATTGCTCTTGGTATCGTGGTCGCGCGGTATGGCCAGACCGTGTCCGGCCACGTCGTGGAGGCAAAGAAGGCGGGCTTGGTATCTGGCGTTTCGCGTCTTGGGATAACCCTGACCAGCCTAAGGCTCGTGGACGGCCAAACCGTGCCGATCCAGTCGCAGTTGCTCGTTCGCAAAGGTCCCACATCGGTAGAACGTGATGCCGCTGCTGTTGCTGGTGCAACCGGGCTCGGGGCGGCAATCGGTACAGCTGCCGATTGGGGCAGGGGCGCTGCGATCGGCGCGGGAGCTGGAGCGGCGGCCGGCGCCATTGGCGTCCTGTTGACCGAGGGGTACCCGACGGTTGTTCCTCCGGAGACCCTGCTCACGTTCCAAGTTACAGCCCCAGTGACCGTTGAAACGAACGACGCGCCCCAGGCGTTCCGCTTCGCACAGCCCGCCGATTATCCGCCGGCGCAGACGCAGTCCCAGCAAGTAGTGGTTTATCCGGCTCCGCCGGTTTATGCGTATCCATATCACGTGTACTACGCGCCGCCGTATTATCCTTACTACCCGTATTACGGATATCCGTATCTTTACGGCCCTTCATTTAGTTTCTTTTTTGGCTACCCCGGTTACTACGGCTATCGCCCTTATTATGGCTATCGGGGTTACTACGGGCACGCGTACGTGCGTTCCTTATCGTGGGGGCATGATCGCTCACACCTTTTCACGGTGGGGCGCGCCACTGAACTACGTGGCCACGACAGGCTCCGAGCGTTTACGCTCAGAACCAATTGGTTATGAGGTGAAGTCGAGGGGTGGCGCCACGGTTTAGGTGAGGCCTAGCCGAGTCCGGCTCTTTCGTTTGCCGGTGCCTCAATAGCCGCGCCATGCCACGTTTCCACACCCCCGCTTATCGAACTGGACAGGCGCCGTTAACGCATCCAGCTCTCGGAGAAAGGGTCACGCTGTCGCCCACGGGAAGCGGACGGTCCGTGCCGTAAGGCGAATCAGGCCAAACTGCTGATGCAGAGCTTGCAGGGGGAAAACGCGTGGTCCCACCTGCAGGCTCTTTGTGTGTTGACACACAACCACTGGCGAAGCCGTCGGCGCGTATGTTCCTCCACGACTCGGTAGGCTGGGCTGACCGGCCCCAGACAGAAGTAGTTGGCCCAGCCATTCAGCCTCTGGTTGAGCGCTGCTACCAGCGTTGCCGCATCCTGCTGGGTGTGACTCCGTCGGGTCATCTCTCTGATCGACTTACAAATACGCTGTACTCGCTTCTTGGACGGAGTGGTGCCCCAATAGGCACGCCCCGTCTTTGGCGAGCAGCATCGACCAAACGTATACCCGAGAAAATCGAACTTTTCTTCCGGCAGGCGACAGACCCGCGTCTTACTTTCGTTCACCGTCAACTTCAGCCTCGACATCATGGTCCGCATCGCCCCCAGTGCCTCGTCGGCTTGGGCACGACAGCAAATCACGAGATCATCCACATAATTAATGATGTACGCTTGCGTGGGGCGACGAGATCCCGATCGGAAAGTTCTTTGAGCGCACCGACGTTCGACCTTGCATGGAGCCGAACCCATATTGAATGCAGGCCCGCTTGTGCACGGGGACGCGGATACCGGCCGATGTGGCTCGTTCGTTCGTTGAGGAGTTGATTTAGCTTACACGACCGGAAGTTATCAGTAGCCGTGGGTTAGTCCCGTTAAACGCACGACGAGTAGCGTTCCAAAAAATGTGTCACTTGCCTCCCGCGCTGAGGACTTCCCTTTCAGTCCAACGGTGAAACCGAGGTAGGTCCACGCCGGACTAGGGCATAGAGAGGTTTTTTCACCTCCCAACAGGGCTGTTGCGGGATTTCGTAATTTGCTTTACGTGGAATGATGCGAAGTTCTGCTGCGTGCTGTCATGAATGCGCTTGAGATCTGGTATCTTTCATCGATCGGTCAAAGTCTCCTGGGAGTGGTGGTCGACAGTCCAACGAAGCCGCCCAAACCGCCGTTGTGAACGGGTGATGCGCCTGGAAAATCGGCAAGGACAATGAATCGGCGCACGTTTTTGACGCGAGCTGTGGGCCTGGTCTCGGCTGCGATAGCCCAGTCGAGTTCCGGCGGCACTCTGCGGGCTGCGTCGAGTGAAGCAGAGGTGCGTGTTACGCTCGAACCCGCACGGACCCTTGCTGTCATTCCGCCGGACTTCATGGGTCTCGGCTATGAGATTTCTTCAGTAGCGCGTCCAGGCCTGCTCAGCGCTCAAAATTCAGTTTACGTCCAACTCGTCAGGACGTTGGGAGCGCGTGGAGTCATACGCGTTGGTGGAAACACTTCGGACTATTCCTCCTATTCTGCAACTGGGCAGCCGCTCTCATCGCCGGAGGGAAAAGCAGGGTCGGTGGTCAACGATGAGGTGCTTCGTGAGCTTGGTTCTTTTCTCGATGCAACCGGTTGGACACTCATTTGGGGATTAAATCTGGGCAATGGCAGGCTGGAAAACGCGATTGACGAGGCAAAGGCTGTAACGGCGGCGGCGAAGAAAAATCTGCTCGCTTTTGAAATCGGCAACGAACCCGACTTGTTTCCCCGCCACGAAGGTCATCGCCACATCGGCTATGGCTATGACGACTACGTTCGTGAGTACCGCACATACCGAAACGCGCTGCGGAAGGCCATCCCGAACATCGCCTTCGCCGGACCTGATGTGGCCGACGCGACCGAGTGGGTTGCAAGGTTTGCCACCGACGAAGGAAAGGATATCAAGCTCCTGACCCACCACTACTATCGTGAAGGCCAGAATCCCACCAGCACCCTCGACAAACTTCTCCATACCGATCCCAAGCTCGCTCCGATTCTTGCAAAACTCAGGGCCGCGTCGGAGTCTTCGGGCGTACCATACCGCATCTGTGAGACGAACTCATTTTCGGGTGGTGGCAAACCTGGGGTGAGCGACACTCTTGGCGCCGCTCTCTGGGTTCTTGACTTCATGTTCATGCTGGCTTCCGCAGGTTGCGCTGGTGTGAATATGGAAACCGGAGTCAACCAGCGCGGATTCATCAGCTCATATTCGCCGATCGGCGACGATGAGCAGGGACACTACTGGGCAGCTCCCGAATACTACGGTATGCTCGCATTTGCGCAGTCTGGTGCGGGACGGATCATCGGGAGCACCATCGATGCGGGAAACAGAAACATCTCAGCTCACGTAACGCAGCCGACCAAGGACCGCACCATTCTCACCCTGATTAATAAGGAACCGTCATCTGATGCGGTAGTTGTTATAGACGGAGGTGCATCCGCATCTTTTCGGATTGGATCGGTTGTTCGTCTCTCAGGGCCCTCACTGGAAAGCAAATCCGGCGTCACTTTAGGCGGCGCAAGCGTATCTCCCGCCGGTTTGTGGAAGCCTACCCATCCAGACGAGGTCAGTACTTCTCGCCGAACGCCGCGAGTTCACCTCCCGGCGGCCAGTGCGGCCATGGTCACGCTACAGGCTTGACCATTTCATTCTCCGTCACGGAGACCCCGATGATTCGGTGCGACCGCGTGACTTCCTGGCACTAACCTCTTGTTGGCGGGACCATCCCAGCTCGACAGATCCGAACCAACGAGAAGGTGTTCTGGCGAGAAACGTCTCTATCTGATATGCGCATTTCCGCCCAAATTCTCGCACGGCACAGAGTTAGAAAGAGAAGTCGTCGTCAGGGTCGAGTCAGGTGAAAGTGGAACTTGAAATAATAGTCGCCATGATTCCCATCGCTCGCTTGCTTTCCATGGCCGGTAACAGGTGGGCCTACCAGGCGGCCAATTGCAGTTCCGGGGACCGGATTGCCGCTACCGTCAACCCCCGGGATGGGGTCGATGTACCCGTCAATGCAGCCATCCGAAGCAACCGCATTGCAGGTGACCTGGACGAAGGTCGTTTCTGGTGTAGGCGGCTGCGTCCAGTTGGGAGCCATATAGCTCCTGAATTCGTCGCCATTCGTATTGAAGAAGTGTACGATCCACAGTCATGCTGATCATGCTGTACGAGATCATGGTGCACTTATCTTCGATGTGGCCACTCACCATCTTGGTGACGAACGGAGGATCGGGAACCGCGGTTCCACCGCTTCCGACCTGAATTGAATTGGCAAAGCTTACGCTGAACCTCCGAGTGGTCGAGTTGACCGTGCCGAACTGCCAATCGCCCCAGACATCCCGTTATATCCGTTAGTGGTCAGGAAACTGGTGTCCGCATCAACGCCGTCGAGGTACGAGCCAAGGCCATCACTCTGGATGTCAGTGATCGTCCCCGACGGGTCCGTGCTGAGGAGCGTGGTTGTGATCGGGAGATTGCACCCTTTTTCCCTTCCCATGGAAGGGCGAGTGGCTCCACCCTCCGTCAGGCGTAGGCGATGAACGCCTGCTCCGTCACCGTTGCTCCGCCGTGGTCGCTGTGCATTGGCCAAGGTTCTTGCTCATTTTGTGGACCTCGAACGTTGGCTCACCCGAGGAATCTTTGGTCTTCGTGCCCAGCAGTTCCACGCGCTCTCCGGGTTTCAGAGACTTATTTTGCTTGTTGGTGAGGTTGTAGGTTTGATCGTCCTTCTCATTGACAAGCTTGTCCCCGTCACCAGCCACGCAGCCTTGCAGCTTCGCCCGATTGTGAAGTTTCCAGTAAAGTAAACCGGCGCCGACCGCCGCACCTGCTACGGCTCCGCCGATTACTGCACCTTTTGACCCGTAGCTCGGATGCGCCCCTCCCGGGTATGTGGGTGTTGCTCCCGTTCCACCACTGCCATATTGCGCAACCGCAGTAGCGGGAATTGAAACCAGCAGGGCGAGCGCCACAATGGCGCGCTGCAAGTTCCCGAATATGAATATGCGTGAAAGCATAGAATGCTCCTTCGTTTGACACAGGGTTCGATTCATTGCAAAGTTCTCCTTTTTGTTTTGGGATGTTATGGGCCGTTGATCCTTCGGGCGTCGGCGCAGGCTCTTGTGGCATCCCATCGTCTAGTCGTAGGACCACGCCCCGATACAAGCTAGGCGGTGCCACTCAAAACAGTCCTTAGCCGCTCGTAGGAAATTCCAAATAAATTCCAAGGACAGTCATGTCCGCCGAAAGGAGGGGCTTGAATCCCTCCCGTGTGTTGCGCGCGGCCGGCTCGCGTGGCTGTTGGTCTGGCGATCCCTGCGCCCAAAGTACTTCCCGCCGGGCGTGCACGCGAAGAGCACCAACTATGGTGACCCTCCGCGTGCATAGCCACCTCCTCGGTTAAGGAAAGTGAATTTACTGTTTGTCAGCCCGGAAGAAGAAGTAGTCGGCCGTGTACGGCACGAGCTGCGTCTGACCCACCGTGCAGGCGGTTGTCGGAACAGCGCCTCCAGCGGTATTTAGACGTTGGATGAATGTGGTGTTGGCGAGGAGGTTCCCGCCCGTGGGTCCCTTCTTGTTCCCAACAGACTGCAACAAGAGGCATTGAATCGAGCCGCCATTCGGGCAACTCGAGGGGTCCGTGCCGGCGTCGATCCCCGCCACCTTTACCGCCCACACCCGGCTGCTATCGAGCGAACTCTGCCACGTCGCGTTCCCGCTGAGGGGGACAATGACGCCCGGCTTAGGGTTTTCGTTGATGCTCTGGAAGTGCGTGATGATCTGGAACTGCGACCCGAAGATATCCGAAAACAGCGTTGCTTCGGGGCGAGCGGTGGGATTCCAGGCAGTGCCACCGGTGGCTGTGGGCAAGCAAGTATAGCCCTGGCTGCCGAAAGCGTGGCCGACCAGAAATGCGTGGTTTCCCGCCTGTACTGCAATGGTGTCAGGAGTGGTCGGAGGCGTGACTTGCGCCCCCGCGAGGGTGACCGTACCGAATGCACACGCAAGCACGAGACCGGCCCCGAACAGGCTCCGAACTCGCGCAATCTTGGACTTCTGAATGAGGTTGTAGCTCATTTATTTATTCTCCAATTCTCTGTGTTATTTCACGGGTTACTGACAGTTGAAGTTGTCGAGAAACACAACTAGCTCGAAGGCTCTTTGCCGCACAACTTCGTACAAATCAAATGGCCTTGCATCTGAAAGTTGTTAATCTCTGTTCTGTTTAACGGCTACGTGAAAGGTCTAATCGGCCTCACTAGACATGACGAGATCCAGGCGGAGTTTCCTTTTCGTGGAGCAAATTTATTTGTGGTGTGGAAGCGAAGCCCCTCACAATCGAGGGGCTAGTCGTTCATTTAATTTCGCAGTTCCCGACCACTGATCCACAATCGTCGGATCCCCTGAGCACCGATGAACGACGGCGAAGTTTGGGGATAGCGGGGCTGATGTTGAACTTCCTACGCTAAGCTTCCAAACAATTATTTAACAATTTTGAGACAACTGCGCCGAATCCCAACTCGACTTGCGCGACTCCAATATTCATACGAGCGAAAGCGGCTTTCGTTGGAGAGTCGCTGCTTTGGAGAACAGCGATGTGGATGAGGTCATGCGCCATTTGTAAGGCTCTATTGAAAAAGCTGAGATTAAGCGATTTCGTGCGTTGTCAGTGTGGATGGGAGTGGCAGGGCCATACGGATCGAAAGCCAGCCGTGACTCCGTAAACAGCGTGCGGAAATCTTAGAAGGGAAGGCAGGGCAGACTGTGGCAAAAGTAATCGAATTCTACATACCGAATAACTTCCGAAAAAGCGTGAAATGGGTTTCTCCTGAACAACGCGGGAAGATTATCGAGTTCGCTTCACAGATAAAGAAATCGGCCTAACAATCGCTACTCGCTTGGCCACCACCCGCCTGGACAAACGCCGCTTTCTTCTCTGATCGTCGCGCCGCCTTACACAGTTCCGGCAAGTAACGGGCAACCCTTCATAGTCCGGTAAGGTAAGGGTTGCCGACGATACGCTCAGAATGTGCTCAGAGATGCGGTCTTGGCCGCGCAAACATGGCCTGCTGTTGGGTCTGCGGGGTTCGGCAGTTTGACAATAGTAGCCCAGAGGACTAGCGTTAAAAGTGAGGTGGTTCCCACCTTCCCTCTTTCAGGTTCCCTGAACTAAGTCAGCCTATCTGAAGTTATCCCCTCTTAGCGTTAATGACCTTTAGGAGGTTGAAATGTTTGCACGTAACGTCTCCGTTCATCTGAAATCCGATATGCTTTCTGACTACACCCGCACCTTTGAGAATGAGATTCTTCCTTTACTTCGCAAGCAGAAGGGTTTCAAGGACGAAATCACACTGTCAAATCCCGGGAGCCCGGATGTGACTGCGATCAGTCTGTGGGAAAGCAAAGCCAATGCAGAAGCCTACAACACCAATACTTACCCAGAGGTGCTGAGGAAATTTGCAAGAATCATCGATGGAACGCCCAAGGTTCAAACGTTCGAGGCCGTCACCTCGACCTTCCATAACGTCGCTGTAGCAGTGTAGACGTTTGTAAGCACGTCGCATGGGAAGGCGGGTAACTCCGCCTTCCCGCCTTAACTAAGCAGCGAGGCACTCATCGCCTGGAACGGGAGGTTCCTTTCCTTGAAAACTCTTTTGTTTGCTATTTTCTCTCTGGGTTTTGCCCTAACCGTCGTCGTCGCTCTCTCGCAAGACGCATCCAACCAGGCACCGAGGACTCCGGCGGATATAGGGGCTCGACTGACAACCATCATGGGTACAGTTCAGGAAGATGGCGAGAAATTGAGGTTCGTAACCGAGCAAAGAGCCTGGAAGGTGGACAATCCGGAGATTCTCAAGGGTCACGAAGGACACTACGTGCACGCGGCAGCTTACGTCTACCCGGAAAGAAATTTAATTCACATCACCGAAGTGAAGATACCGACCGCACGTGAGACCAGGGAAGCTGACATCAAGTAAGCGCGTGGTGCTCTATCGTGGCCGCCCGCGGCGTATCAAGATTTCTCACGCTCTGGAAAGACGCTGACCCTCTCAACGTTTCGGCGAAAGTCGTTAGGCGTGCGATAACCCAGACTGACGTCAGATTGAGGGTGGCGCGGTCCTGACCGCCTAAGACACAGGCGTATACTGTTTATATAACGCACCTCTCCGCCATTCCTAGCGAGGCGACGGTCTTCTGCGTGACTGGAGGCCATCGTGTCTAAGAAGAGTAGAAACCATTCCATTAGTTTAGACATTCCTTCGCAACTAAGCAGACGCTTAAGACGATTTTCCGACCGCTCCCACCCACTGATGATGGGAAAGGGCGGGACATCGCGGCAGTGTTCTAAGCCTGCAAGGCTGGCGCCATTGGTGCCGACATCGACTGGCGACATGAGAGTCGAGAGCGAATCATACTTCATGATCGGGTCGCGTGACCTAGAGAAACGTGTTCGGTTAGAAAGCGCTTGTCGTTCGCTGACGCCGGCTGGCACATTCTTCACCTTAACAAGTCGAGCGTGATAGCAGATCAGCGAGGCATGGAACCCGAGTATTTCCCTATCGGTGACGACCAGAGTTGTACCGGAGGTGGATTAGGACCATATGCGTAAGCGGCTTATCACTCCAACTCCGGAGACGGTTCGGCCTCCCGGAGAAGGCGGCCTAAACCTTGAGCGTACAGCTGCGGTCGAGGTCACGTCGGAAGAGGAGAATTTCCCGGTCGAGTCTGCGTTGGTCTTGGGAGAAACACGGGGATGGCGTGCAGCTATCCCGGAAATTCAAACGATTCGGCTGATCTTCGATCAGCCGCAAAGGTTGAGACACATATCACTTGTTTTTGAGGAAACCGAGAGAACGCGCACGCAAGAGTTCGTCTTGCGATGGTCTTCGGACGGCGGGCGCTCGTTTCGAGAAATCGTGCGCCAGCAGTGGAATTTCAGCTCACCCGGAGGAGTCCGCGAGATCGAGGACTACGCTGTGGACCTGGTCGATGTCGGAGGGCTCGAATTGATCATTGTGCCTGACAAGAGCGGCGGTGAGGCTCGCGCGTCGCTCGTCAAGATGCGTTTGAGCCAGTAAACCAGGGCATGTTCTACGAAAGCTCAGGATTACTTCCGATACGTCAGCAAAACCGGAGACGTGACCATTCCTGGCACCCTGGCGATTGTGCCCGGATGACGAGCAAACCTTCCGTAATCCGGTGAGGTAAGAGTTTGCCGACGATCCTTCCGGAACGCATCCAACCGCCTCTCGGGTATCGTAATCAACTGTCCTATGGGCGCGCTCGCCACCATTGCCTTGACGGGGTTAGCTACTCGCCGGAAATCAAATAGACTCGGTTGGTTCGTCGGGGTGCTACTGGCGAGTGTTTTAGTTTGTGGAAGCTCAACAGGACATAACCCCGCCAACCCACTTTGCCAACTTCACAATCGCCAGTGTTCATACGCCTCCGCGCGCCATGGCATGCGTGAGAGCCGCGTCATTACTGGGGATGGGAGGGCGCGAACGTCGCGTGTAGGGCTTTCGCGGTTGGAAGCAGCGCCGACCACCGTGCGGCTACTTCGCAGGTTTCTCGCCGAGAACTGCCAAATCCTTTCGGGTCTCCTCCTTCGCCAAACCTGCCTCAGTCCGGGAGACGGGCAACTGCTTCCCGTTTTCCTGGGTGGGGGACCAGACTTCCGCGAGAAAACAGCGTTCACGGTAGCAGTGGAAGACGAGCTCAGGGTTCGCGCCGGCAGAACGGCGTGAGATCTCGTTGGCCAAAACTGTGCCGATCATTCTGCCTTGGGCATCCCGAATGCTGACCTGGTGCGAGCGGGCGATCATCATGTATTCGCCGGCGAGGAACGTTTTCCCGAAGGCGACGAAATTGAAGGGGACCTTGACTCGGAGACCATCGGCCTGCGCGTAAGCCGGAGCTACGGACAGTCCTAGTATCAAGCAGAGGCTTGCGACGAGCATTTGCTTTTTCATGGGATTCTCCTTCTTCCTGATCTGCCGGACGTTGGAACCGCCCAGCTTGGCCGCTTTCTGCGGCGAACGTGCACACTTTCGCTCGCGGACGCAGAGAAGAACAATGGATGGGCAATGGTTTGGATCAGGAACGAATATGAGCGGCTAATCTGTTGAAAAGACTGCGAAACAAATAGAATATGACCCGAGGCGTCTAACTAGGTGCGCCCTGCCATTGGGGTGTAAACTTTCGAGTCATAGCGATGAAATGGTATGGCCCAGCCTACGACGAATCCGAGAGTCGTCCAATTCGGCCTTTTCGAACTTGACCTCGACGCTCGCGAGCTGCGCAAATCCGGGGTGAGAATTAAGCTGCAGGAGCAGCCATTCGTGATCCTGGCGATGCTGGTGGAGCGGCCGGGCACCATCGTTACGCGGGAAGAGTTGCAGAAGAAGCTTTGGCCCGGGGACACCTTCGTTGACTTTGACCTCAGCTTGAACAGCGCGGTCAAGAAACTCCGGCAGGCGCTGAATGACGATTCGGAGAATCCGCGGTTTGTCGAGACGCTGTACCGCCGGGGATATCGATTCATCTTCCCGATTGCGAGTACCGATTCAAAAGGGAAAGTCACGGCTGCCCGTGTGCCGACTTCCGCTAAGAGTGGGGGCGTGGCGAGCGACTCCGGGGGTGGTGTGTCGGAGAATTTGACCGCCTCAAGACGAAGGTTGAAAATTGCCTCGCTTGTTGTGGTTTGCGTTCTTGCGTTCCTATTCATTCTCTACGTAGGAGGTTGGCGCAAGCGCTTGTCGTTGCGTAGTGCGAATCCTCACATCCAATCTTTGGCAGTCCTTCCACTCGCAAATCTTTCCCACGATTCCGAACAAGACTACTTCTCGGACGGAATGACGGACGAACTGATCACCGAACTGTCCAAAATCGGTACACTCCGGGTTATTTCGCGCACGTCCGCCATGCATTACCGAGGGACAAGTAAGACTCTGCCGGAAATCGCGCGCGAGTTGAACGTAGAAGCGATCGTGGAGGGTTCGGTTGTCCGTTCCGGGAACCAAGTGCGAATTACCGCGAAATTGATTGACGCTCCAAGTGAGCGGCAACTCTGGGCCGAAAGTTACCAACGTGAGCTGAAAGATGTTCTTGCATTGGAAGGAGAAGTAGTACGCGATATCGCTCAGGAAATCAGAGTCAAAATCAGTCCACGCGAGGAAACGCGCCTCACAGCTCGCCGGCCAGTTGATCCAGAGGCTCATGAAGCCTACTTAAAGGGGCGTCACTACTGGTACAAGTTCAACGCCGAATCTGAAAAGAGCGGCCACTTTTTCGAGGACGCGATTGCCAAAGATCCCCAGTATGCGCTGGCGTACGTAGGTCTGGCGAACTATTACACAACCTCAGATGCACTCCGGTTGATGCCCAAGGCGGAAGCTGCTGCCCAGAAGGCCTTGGCACTGGATAGCCAACTCGCGGACGCGCACACCGCTTTGGCAGCTGTCCGGCTGTATTTCACATGGGACTGGACGACCGCGGAACGAGAACTAAAAATCGCTCTTGAACTCAACCCCAACCTTGCCGAGACCCATAACGTGTACGCAGATTACTTACAGGTAATGGGCCAGTATGAACAGGCAGTCGCGGAGAATATTAAAGCCCAGAGGCTAGATCCTTTGAAGCCTATCTTGAATGCCAATTTGGCCTTTTCACTCATAGCTGTAAAACGATACAAAGAAGCAATAGAAGCGGCGCGAAAGGCCTTGGAGATTGATCCTAATTTTGCGATGGGCCATGGTGCAATTATCTCAGCCAACGAACTGCAAGGTAATTACGGTGAAGCCGCAGCTGAATGGTACGATGCGCTGCTGTTGGATAACAAAAAGGCTTTGGCAACACTCGTGCAAAAAACATACCAGTCTTCGGGATACGCCAACATGAAACGGGCATTGGCGCGTATGCAAATCGAAGGGGCAAACAAGGCAAGAGCGAAAGACTGGTCACCCATTGAAATGGCGGACTGGTATGCACAAATTGGCGACAATGAGCACGCCTTCGAGTTCTTGGAGCAAGCCTACCACTATCGTATGTGGCCTCTGCCGATAATCCCAATGTTTCCAGAGTTCTTAGCGGGGATCCGCAGTGATCCCCGCTACGAAGATCTCATGCGCCGCATCGGCGTGCCGCGGTAAGGGCCATCAGCCCAGTAATATTCGAACGGTCCTTTTTTATCGGATTCCACCCCGCTTGCCCGCCCCCCTCGCCGCCCAACCCACGGGGTGTAGCCGAATTTTTCCCCAAAGGTAAAACCCCGTCAAACGCGGAGAGGGGTTAGAACACAACGGGATGGAATATGCACCCCGGAGACAAGATTCAGCGTGGGTTAATTCTGCCTCTGTGCGCGACGTCACCGCGCAGGGCACCATGTCGGCCGATCCGGCGGTTTCTAGCCTCGATGAACTCGATGCTGAGGCGTCGATACTCCTTGTAGGTGTCGCCATCCCTTGGCACCGATGGAGTATTGAAGTCATCGAACGGCATGAAGAACCTCACCGCGGAGCAGTCGTCGGTGACCAGGTCCTGCAGCATGAAGAATTCGACGTAGCCCCTGAAGTCCTCGAACAACGCGAAAAAGTCGCGGTACCTCGCCAGCGTCTCACCGAGTGGGCTGCGCTGGCCGAGGTAGTGCCGGCGGATGCACTCGAGCGTGAGATCGAACCGGTCCGCGATCTTCCTATTGAACCCGCGGGCGCCGTTGATGGTCTGCTTGCCATCGATCCGGTTCCCCGGAAAGACCATCATGCCGCCGATCGTGTAGCCGATCGTCCTGAACGCTTCGTTCTCTTCCTCGGTGAACAGCTCGGTGATGCGCCTCAGCGAAACCCACCTCGTGAACGTGGGGATGACCGAGTCGCTACACAGGAAGAACTCGCCAAGTTCAGAGCTGTGATGCAGGTACACGCCGCGCACGGTGTCATCCAGATCGAAGAGCCGACCACTTGGCAGTGCCTTGCTCCACAGGAGTTTGTGGTACAGCCGAAGAGTGGGGCTGTACGTGTCAGGGTCCCTTCCAGACGCGTCAGTCCTGAAGTCAAACGAGATGTCGATCAGCATGCGTCGGCAGTATACCGCCGTCGAGAGGCGATCAGGCGAGTCGGGAAGCCTCCTCCGCTCGCCCAAGCACATCCTTGACGATCCCAGTGTGCTCGTCAACCCCTTTCGCGGTGATGCTGAACGTTACATTTTCCGCACGGCGAATGGAAAATTGCGTACCTCATCTTCAACAGCGATTTGCTACCACAGCCGAATATGGTGCGTGCGACTCAGTAGAGATTTGTTACCGACCGACCTGAAACTCTTAATTGGGAGTCTGCAGCCAAATGGCGCGCGATCCGGCTTCCTGCGTTTCAGGTCGGCCTCCATTCCACACAGACGCAGAACCCGAAGGTCGCACGATCGTGCCGCAAATTCCAGAGATGAGACAACTAGCGTCGGAAACCCGCAAAGAGACTGACAAGACCAAATTCGAAACGGCCAGGAGCGGATGACGGGCAAACAGGAAGTAATCGCAGTGATCGACTATTCGGCGCCGTCATCCGTCCATTTGTTAATCTTCTCCTCTGTCCGCCGGTCTATTGGTCTATTGGTCTATTGATCCTGATTCGTCCTGCCTTACGCTTGACGTAACACGTAACGGTCTGCTATTCCTTAAGCGTGATCGTCAGCTACCGGGACAAGCGGACCAGAGACTTCGCATCCGGTAAGCGGGTCAGAGTCTTCTCGGGAATTGACCGCGCCGCCCGGCTCAAGCTCGATCGCTTGGAGGCAGCTGTCGAGCTCAGAGATCTTGGTGCGTTACCGGGAAACCGACTCGAAGCTTTGAAAGGCGACCGCAAGGGTCAGTACAGCATCCGTATCAATGACCAATGGAGAATCTGCTTTGAGTGGCCGGGAGGAGCGACGGGCCCATCAAACGTGGAGATTGTCGATTACCATTAGGAGAAACCCATCGTGGCAATCAGTGCGATTCACCCTGGAGAACATCTAGGAGAGGAGTTGAAGGAACTCGGCATGAGCGCTACTGAACTCGCTCGGCAACTCGATGTCCCCACCAATCGGGTCACGGAAATCCTGAACGGGAGGCGAGCCATCACCGGTGATACAGCTCTTCGACTCGCACATTTCTTCGGGACGACAGCCGAGTTTTGGCTCAACCTGCAAAGCCTGTACGACCTGCGCATTGCGCAGAAGAAGGTGGGAAAGTCGATCGACCGACTGCCGACGCTGAAACATGTCGAGGAAGCACATGCCTAGGCTCTCCTCCTTAAATATGTATTGGAGGTGTGGCTGTAAATGTGGCTGTACATTGCTAAACATTGCCAACGTTTCAAGCGTTTGGAAGCGGTTCTCTGTGCGCGCAAGACTCTTGTAAGTTATTGGTTAATTGTGAGTTGCTAGAGCATGGACGATTGAACCCTAGCTGACTCTTAATCAGTAGGTTGAAGGTTCGATTCCTTCCGCGCTCACCATCTTTTCAATCACTTACCGGAGTCGATGTTTTGGGTGTGCCGTAAATTGTGCCGTAACTCAATCCGGCTACGCCCGTTTCTCTACTGCTGTGTCCTGATCGAGCGCAGCGCGCACGATCTCTAGCTCGGGATGCTGATACTGCATCGCAGTCTTCACATCCTTGTGTCCCATCGTTCTCATGACGGCAGCCAGGTTTCCGGTTCTCTTCAGAATCAGGGTGCCGTAATCATGTCGCCCACAATACAGGACAAGATCTTCGGGAAGCGCAGCCTTGACTCTGGCTTCGCGAAATCTCTTCGCCATTGTGGTGAGGTGAGCAGACTCGGCGCCTTTCGATGGGAAAACCGATCCTTCGCGTTTTTCTCCACACCGTTGTTTAAGAACGTCAAAGACGCGATTGCTCATCGGTACGCGTCTCCTTCCTTCTTCGGTCTTGCTGTCCGGCACGAAGATCACGCGGGTTTCCCAATCCAGGTTCTCGATGCGCATCCGGTAAAGCTCTCTTTCGTTCCGCATGCCGGTATCGCGCATCAAGATGATGATGTCCCGGAAAAGTTGAAGGCTGCGCTTCCGCCAATTGCAGGCAGCGGCGCCCGCCAACAATTTCTTTTCCGCTTCATCGTCAAGCCTTAGTGAACGTCCGTATTCCTTCATTAGTTTCAGTTTCGGAGCGTGGCGAATTAGCCTCCACTCCTCCGCCTCGTGCAGCATCCTTCTTAACGTTCGCAGCGCGCAATTGGCATTCGAGGGCGCGCCTGAGAACCTCAACGTTTCGCTAACATCTCGGGTGATCTGATCCAATCGCATGCCAACGATGGTCGTCGTTTTTAGGAGTCGCCATCCATCGCGGTAATAGGTTTTCGTTTTGTCTTCCAGTCTGACCTTGTCCAGCCATTCCAGGAAGCGCCGGGAAAACTCCAGCAACACAGGAGCTTTTTAGGGAAGCGGATCTGTATTCTCGATCACGTGGGCGAGTTTCAGACCAGCAACCTTTGCTGCCCTAGCCGCCTTTGTTTCGTTGGTTGACCCACGGTAGCGTTGTCCCCGCACCGTGAAGTCATACCAGTAAAACTTGGACTTCGCTTTCTTAAACAGCTTCACGAGCTTCCTCCATTGCGGCCCGCACGGAAGCAACTCGTGTGTTCTTCTGGATGTATTCCAAAAGAACATTCACATCATAGCTAACCCGACCTTGCAGTTCTATCCAATCCGGCCCGACCCACACTACAGAAGCATCTGGTACGTGGACAGCAGCCGGATAGCGGGGAGAAACGGCTCTATGTACTCGACGAATCCTCTCTGGCATCGACCAGGCAGGTGCATGAGTTTGTGAACCGGCTCCATCCGAATGACCGTGTGTTGCTCGTCGGCGACCGGCGGCAACATGAGGCGGTTGAGGCCGGGAGGCCCTTTGCGCAACTCCAGGACGCCGGTATGAAAACGGTGAAGCTCGAAGAGATCGTGCGCCAGAAAGCCCAGAACTGAAACAGGTAGTCCAGCAGCTTGTCCAAGGCGAAGTACAGGAAGCAATACGGAATCTTGACCGACAGGGCCGAGTCCATGAGATTCAAGGCCGCGACGAGCGCATCGCCGCTATCGCGAAGGAGGTACGCACAATTGCCGGAGAACACGCTGGTGATTTCTCCCGATAATCGCTCTCGCATCGAGATCAACGAGCGCATCCATTCCGAATTGCAGCGGGGTGGCCTCGTCAGGCAACGAGGAGGGCCGCATCAGGACGCTAGTGCCGCGCCAAGACCTCACCGGCGCGGCACCGCACATGGGCCGAGCGCTATCAGGTGGGGGACGTGCTGCGCTATTCGCGGGCATCGAAAGAAACCTGCATTGGGAAAGGCGACGCACCGAAAAACCGGCTGACAGTCGAGCTGCAGGATGGCACGCAGCGCCGACTTACGATCCACGCCGACAGCAGGGCGTCTCGGTCTTCCGCGAGGAGATGCGGAATTTCTCAGTAGGCGACCGCATGCAGTTCACTGCACCGGCCAACGAACTGAAGGTTGCGAACCGCGAGTTGGGGACCATCGAGAGCATCGAGGCAGACGGCCGGCTGCGCTTGAAGATGGACGGTGGTCGCACGGTCGAGCTCCACCCGCGCAAGCATCTGCATCTCGATCATGGCTATGCCATGACCAGCCACTCCAGCCAGGGGCAAACTGCCGACCGTGTCCTCATTCACGTGGACACCGAGTTGGACGCTAAGGCTCTGCTCAACAGCCGCATGGCTTACGTTTCTGTCTCGCGTGGACGCTATGACGCCCAGATTTATACGAACAACGCACAGACTCTCGGGCAAGAACTAGGCCGCGACGTGCCCCATCCTCCTGCGATTCAGCAAGAGCAAGGAGCGCACAAGATGGAACCACAAACCACGCACGCGAATCAGATCAGTCAGAGTTTTGGTCTAGGTCTGTGATGCGGCATTCCCGAATGACCTGCCCCGGATAGGCAGAGCATAGCCGAGGCCCGGCCAGTGTAAAGGCCGCGCTTCGCTGCGCCGCGTTCGCCGTCAAACAGCCTTGACACTGGCCTTTGCGCCTCGGCTTATTATTCAGCTATCCGAGGGATGTCAGATTCTTACTTCCACGAACCGAGCTCCGCGCCGAGTCGCTCTCGGAGGAGATCTGGGAGTTGAGAAAGACGTGTTCAAACAAGCATTCTCCCACGAGCATGAGAATCATTACTTATAGCGACCTGCATCTTGAATTTGGCTCGGGCTGGATGTTACCGCCGGCAGTGAACGGAGGTGTCATGATCCTGGGAGGCGATATCGTCACGCTCAGGGATTATGAGCCGCTCGACCAGATTCTGCGGAAGTGGAAGAAGCCAGTCCTCTATGTGACGGGAAACCACGAATATTACACGCGGCGGCCAATGAACGAAGAGGACAATAGATTCAGGGCGTGGCTCGAAGACAAACATCCGCATGTGAAACTGCTGCTTGATGAAGAGGTCAGCATCGGCGGAGTCAATTTCTTCGGCGGCACGATGTGGACGGATTTCAACGGCGGCGATTTGCGCGCCATGGAGACCGCCCGCTCTCAAATGAATGATTACCGCCTCATCCATAACCCCGACGAAACACCTTTCACGCCAGCAGATTCGATTGCGCTACATAAAGACTTCGCGTCGAAATTGCTGAACTGGTTTGGCAAGAATCTAAGTGGTCCGCGCGTGGTTATCAGCCATAATGCACCGGTCATCAATCCCAACTCCAAATACAAGGGCGGCCCTCTCACGCCGGCGTTCAATTCCCTGGACATGGTGGAGATCATTGAGGCCCACCAGCCAGCCCTCTGGGTGTATGGCCACACGCATGAATGCGACGATCAGACGATCGGCCAAACCCGGATCATTTCAAATCAACTCGGATATCCCGGCAGCCCTGGCGGTTTTGAATGTAAGGATTTTGATGAAGCGGGTCTGCCAGTCGAGATAGGCGCTTAGCCCCGAGCGGGAAAAGAGAATTACCTTATGAAGGTAAACAACATGCCGTGCATTGTGCTGCTCTTTCTACTTACCGCGCTGCGAGAGCCGCTTTCAGATCATCATGCTCAAATGCCGACGACATGCGGTCGATTTCGCCCTTGGCGAGACCATGCCGTGCGGCTTCGGCGCGCCACTTAGAGACGGCCTTACCGACGTGTGACGCTACTTCGCGGGCCTTGCCAGAGTCCAGTTCGAAATATCCCGCCACCTCCATCGCCAGTGCGAGTGAAGCGGTGTTGTCATCCTCATTGATTGCCGTGCTGAGAATGCGCGGCTTGATGTCGGTCGGCACCGGATTGAGGTCGTAAGCGGGCGACAGGCGCCAGCCCGCCTGGCCTTCGTACAGAAAGCCGTGATTGCGCAGGTGGTCGTCGGTGTTGGAGATCAGTATGTTGAAAACCAGCCGCCGCCACAGCGCTTCCATGTCGTGCTTGCGGCGCGGCGCCGTGTTGGCGCAGAGCATCGACTATTTCCAGATAGCTTCTGGTTTCGTTGTCCTTCGATCCGAGCATGCTCATCGCGGAGAGGAACGGGATACGCCGTTCGCCGTCGCGGTCGAAGCGTCGCAGGAGGAGCACAGGCTTGCCAGCGATGGTTTCGACACGCGATTGGGGAACTGGGATGCCAGATTTCTCGGCGAGGGACAGTGCGACTGCCTCCCAGACGACGGTGTTGATTTCATCGTCCTTGCGCGGGAATTTCGCGATGGCGAGATGGCCGTCCTTTTCCCTGACGGAAGCCTTGGGCCGCGCGCCGCCGAGCGACGAGCCGGGCGCGAACAGCAGGCGCAGTTCCTCCTCGGTATCCTTCTCTTCCATCACATGTTCGGCTGCGGAGAGCAGTTTCGGGAGCTCGATCAGCGGGGGGATGCGCTTGACGCCCTCCTCCCGCAGGAAGGGTCCGCCTTTTTTTTCCGCAAAGCGCAGCGCGCCCTGACGGGCCTCGTCGTCTACCAGCAGCAGAAAGTCGATTTCCTGGAGCGTGCTCGGCGCCCCGCCCTCGCGCTCCGCGCGCCTGCGTTCCATACGGCGCATGAGCGCCCGCCCCCAACGGTCCGGCGCGGAGTCGCCGATGGCGCCGAACATGGGCGTGTCTGCCGGCGTGTGAAACGGGCCGGGACCAACCTGCAGGGCTGGCTCCAGAGAGAATCGCGCAGGATTTTCCAGCCATGTCTTGCTCGTATTCGAAGGTGGCGCTCTCCTTGTTCTTGCGCGTACGGGCCCACAGACGCCCCATCAGGTGCGGGACGCCGTCGAGATCCACGTATACGAGAGCCTCTCTGTCCATCACTTGTCTTTCGTGCGTTTCGGGCTGTGCGCCACGCGAATACGCTGCGGCAGGTTTTCTTCTTCGAGCTGCAGGCCCACGGGATCGTTCTTTGGCGCGGCTAGATCGCCCAGCCGGTCCGCCATACCCAACACAAAAAGGACCGTGGCGTATATCCCGATCGCGACGCCGGGATCGCCCTTTTCAATCTTGACGAGGGTCGTGCGGCTGATCGAGGCGCGCTGCGCCGCGATGGCCGCGGGGATGCGCCGCCGCCGCCGGGCGTCACGGATGTCGCGGCCGAGCTTGCGCAGAGCATGCCTTACCGGGAGTGGCATTACGACAGATGATCGGCTGGTCCTCATATATAATGTCCATAGTAATGGTCGCTAACAGCCTTAATGTACATTATTATGAACGTTATGTCAATCTCGCTATTCCTTGGATGGCACCTTGGAACGGATCGACTGAATTTCCTTGAACATGCTTTCGATCTTCGAACGATCACAGAGAGAGGAGCTCTGTGCTGATGGCGTCCTTGACTAGGCTTCCCAGTCTCAGGCTCAGCGTCAGGAATTTCTCGGGAGAGTGAAACGAGCAGGTCCGCCGCTGGAGCGCGGGAATTTTCCTCCCGAGCGCGAGCAGGAATATGAATCCAAAGAATATAGAACAAACGAGCGACTGAGAGACAATGCAGCCTGCAACGGGCCGGAACTCGATGTCGTACCGCTCATGTAAAAGACGGGCATACTCTGGCCGCCAAGGCGGCGGCAAGCCACACCGCAGAAGTTCGTAGTGTCCTCGGGCAATATCGAGGTGCGCGGCCAGACGACCTCTGATTTCAGCGGTCCACGACCAAAGCATGGAGCATGCCACCAGAGCGACCCAATTGTGACGGCCGTTGTCAGTTTCCGGCGGCTGGGGGTAATCTTTCCATGGCATACGGTCGTGCCTGCTCACCGCGTACTTCACGTGTCTTCGCTCCCCGCTTCCCACTGCATATAGATCGTGTAAACCAACCCAACTTGGCCGTTAAATGTTAGACGTTCAGACGTTCGAGAAGTCGGTGCGATACTCCGTTGTCCGGCGGCGTCGCGATACGACCGTAGCTGGATTGTTTGGCCAACGTGACAAAGGATCGGCCCCGATATTTCTGAACCAGGTGGAACGACTTCTAACAACCTCAGCAAGTTACTTCTGATCAATGCGAGCCAAATACGGGTTCGAATCCCACGAAGCGCGGTCATAGCCATTACTTCCGGATCGCGATCCTGTCTTCCAGATCAGCCATCAATCTCCATTCTGCCCGATCGCATGAATTCCAAGAAGCCCATCCCACGGTACCGCAGCGTCTGCTGAATGCTCAGCAGCGTGGCGAATTCAGCGGTGCCCTTGGGCGTGCTCGTATTGATTACGTTTCGCAAACGCGTAAAAGCGCGCACGGCATGTTCGGCATTATTGTTGTTCCAGGGCACGCCGTCGTAATTGAGGAATGTGAACAGTTTGTCCCTGTTCTTTTCAATTCTCTTTTTGAGCGCAAGCCCGGCCTCCGTTGCGCATTTCATGGCGACAACGTGCTCAATGAATCCTGCAGCCGATCTTCCTGTGCTTGCCCAGATGTCGCGCCTTCAGGCCGTGCGTGTCTATGGTCTCGACGATCTCGCGGAGCAGCGCGCCAAATCGCCTGGCGATCTCCTTTAACTCGTCATCGAAGGGGTTCTTGTGCAAGTCCTCGTTGATGTCGCGCATCAGGTGGATCAGGCATTTCTGCTGAGCGCACGGTACGGAATCATACGCGGCGTAGAAGTCCGAGACGAGTACACCGCTGAACCCGTCCAGCACATCCTCCAGAATCGTCCGCCTCCCGCGATTCGGCATACACGTATGCAACTGTCGTCAGGTTCGCAAACACCCAGACGTAATGGCCTCCGCCTTTCACGACGCCCTTGGTCTCATCGGCGTGGACCAGCGTGCCTTTCGCGATCTGGCGGAGGATGCCGCGATACGTCGGCAAGTACTTTTCGGCCATGTCCGATTTGATCTCATGGGCGATCTGCTTTCGGCAGCGACAAATCGAACAGCGACGACACGTGCTCAGCCGCCTTTTGGTTCGAGAGGCGTAATTCGATCAGAAGATAGACGACAAAGGCTCGTAGGTTCGGGCCGTACTTCGAATCTCCGCGAATAGATGGTCATTTCTGCGCGACATTCGCTGCATCGATACATGTTGTAGCGGTACCGCACGGCCCACCGCTTGATTCCTCTTCGCGTGAACTTCAGGTCATAAACGACGTGTGACCCGCTGCGCGACGTCGCGGTACATCCAAACTCTTGTCGCATGGCACTTGGGACACTCTTTCGGGACGTCTTCGACCGTCACCTCCTGTTCGACCGTTGCGGTTTTGCTCCTGTCTTGGGATTTCCGGACAGTCCGCCGAATCGTCTTGTCGGTCCGCGCGTATACCTTTGACCTCTGATAGTCCCAGTACGCCGCGTCTGTTGATTTTCGCGAACTCCGGCAGGGCGCTGTCGAATTTGCCGAAGGTTCGCTGGAAACCGACCTCCAGCGAACCGACATCGACCGCATCAAGGCCGGACGCGCCGCCGCCGCAGATGCGCACCAGGGCGTCCGCGACCGTCGCGGCCGCTCGGCAGTCGTCCATGTTGTAGCCGATCAGTTCGCGCTTGAGCCCGTCGTCCGCGCCAAGCTCCCAGGCCCGCCGCAGCAGTGGCGCCGCAGCGCCCGAAGCCCGCGGCCAAGTCCACTCGAAACCAAGGTATCGGCCGACTTCCTTGAGACTGTTCGAAAACGTCGGGAAATAGATCTTGCCGTAAATGCAGCCGACGAGGTTGACCGACGTTTCAATGAGCCGATCGACGAATTCCACGTCGTCAGGCGCCGAGATGTAGCGCTCCTTCATCTGCCTGAGAAACCGGGTCTCGTATGCGCCGTAGCTGACGATCTGCGCATTCCCGATCGCCTTGAGCGTCTCGCAGGCAGTTCTCCCATATTGCGCGCTCGCCATCCAATCCATCGGCCCAGAACGAGCGCTCCACCTGTTCGCCACCGCATTCGAACCGAAGCCCGATAAGGTAGTAGAAGTCCCTGTCCGGCATCCCTTCAACGTCGAGGAAGGTCGGGACGCCCTCGAACTTTAGCGACGGAGCTCCGACGACATGGATCTGGTTCTTCTTGATAGCCAGGGCCTTGAGTTTGTGGTCGTTTCTGGCGACCGGGGCGGTGCGTTTGGCGGATTTGGTGGAACGCTCGGCATCAGGTCTGGTGCGCTTGCGCCGTCGCGGGCGGTAGCCGTAGGACAGCTGCGTTATCGTGAAGATTCCCTTGGCATTGCATTTCGCCCGCTCCTTGCCGGTCATCGCGGTGAGCAGGCTCAAATCGTCACGTTCGATGGCGAGAGCCGCGACACCTCGGCTGGAAGTCGCAGACGGCGCAATGCCTGTTCAGGACGAGCGGGGGCGGCTCCCGACCGCGGCAGGTCGCCCCGATCGCGTCGATGATCTGGCGCGTCCGGACGACGTGGTCCCCGATCTTCACGGTTTTGCGACGGTGGCCATCGCCGTAGATCAGTGTTCCGGTGTCTGCCAGTATCCCGGTGGCCTGCGACAGCGCGAGCGCACCGAAACACACGAGCAGGCTGTCGGAAAGGTCCGGCTTGTCCCAGGGTAAAAACAGGACGGGGACAAAGGTGCCGGATGGCGATGATTTCTGCGGTTGGCGGCCTCCCGGTCTGTGCTGCGGCAGTGCAAAGTCATAGACGGCTGTTTCGCAGTCGACATAATGCGTGATGGTCTCATCGTCGAGGCTGCACCACAGCTGTCCGAAATCGAGAAGTTCGGCCACCTCGGCCCCGACTGCGTAGCTGCCGCTTCGCCACCGCTTTGTACATCGACGATATGCGCGCCTCAATGTCGGCGAAGAAGGCGCCCGGTGCGGGCTCGCCGATCGCCAAGAGATGCGCTTTCGTCGGGCATTTAAGGAATGCGGAAAATACCGCGGCCGTGATTGGGTTGCTCGCGTCCATAGCAGTCGATTATGCCGGAGTTTCGGCGAACATCGATCATTGAGGGTACGTGTACTCCTTCGTATGCTCCCCGGCTGGTTAACCGAAGAGTCGTAGGTTCGAACCTCAACCGGCTTGAAGTGAGAGTTGTCGGCCCTTTGCCCATTCCTGCAGCATGCGCTCGCCCACTTCCTTGAAGTCGGGATGTTCGTTGATGTAGGACCGAAGATCGATTTCGGTTTGCGAAAGAGCATCCGAGACCCGCTCCAGGATCGCGCGAATTTTTGCAGGTGTGCCAGTCATCCGAGTTTCGCCGAGCCGACGGAGAACTTTGCTGTCGGGCCACTGGGTTGTTCCGTTGAGCGTAAGTGCCAGACTGTCCTTCGGTAGATAGATGGAAGTGGTTACGAGATCGTAGACCGGTGCGAGTCGAGCTTCACCGAGCACGTCGTCATAGACGATGCCGAAATTCTTGAGATGAGCATCGCCGTTGCGCAATGCGCAATTTAGCACGATCAGCGTAAATAGTTTTTCAGCATCCGCGAGTACAGCGGGTGAGTTTGCGAACTGCTGAAATCGCTTCATGACTGATGATTCATAGCTGCCGCGATACTTCTCATCCGTTCTTCTCGCGTTCAGGACGCAAAAATCTTCAAAGCCCCGGTAGGTACCATCTGGGCGCAAGTCGAAACGGTCAACGACAAGGGCCATCCCGTCTTCTGCAAGCCGATACCGAGGTACGTCCAGACCGCAACGCTCAGCGGCTTTCAGGCAGAAGTACTCGTTCGCAGCGAGCTGAGGAAATTCGTTCGGCTCCCAGAACTTCACGATGTGAGTTGCACCCCTACAGCTCGGTGAGATTCGGGGTTGCGCATTTGTCAGTGTCAGGGACGCGTTCTCGTCGCGCACAAGAACCTTCGGCTGGACGCCACTGATACCGGAAAAGGCTGCAAACTTCTCAATGAGGTAGCGAAACAAGTCCCCGTCGCGACGACTCGCCAAAATCTCGTCTACCGACTGAAAAGGAACATCCTCGTTGAGCCGTTCCTTGTCGCCGGTGTACCGTATGCGGCCCACTTGTGAGCGGCCAACAATGGCGAGCAGATCAAAATCATCGAATGTTCCAGTCGCCTTCGCAAAGGCGAGTCGCAGCCGTTCCCGCAACGCGCCTTCCGGGAGGTTCATCTCGAAGATCGGAGGAAGGCCAAAGGGCACGTCCCAGGAGGGAAGCCGCACGGGCATGGTAACGGAGACGGCGCGCTTTGGGACTGTCTCTGGCAAGTACGCAAAAGCACTTCCGCGATCCCGCTGCCTGTCCAACAGTCCTGCCTCAGCGGCGTCTGTCCAGACCTTTATCATCACGGTCCTCTTCTAAGAGTTCGTCCAGCGTGGGCCGTTGCAGGTTTGCCTCTTGTAGTTTCAACTCTAGGCCGAGTGCCGACAAAATGTTGGCGACTTTGGAAAAACCAAGTTCACCGGATCGGCCATTCTCCAGTGCTTCGATCGTTGCCCTACTCACGCCGGCCTTGTCAGCCAACGCGGATTGGCTAAACCCGAGAGCCTTCCGTCTGGACGCGATCTGAGCGCCAATGGAGTGCAGCTTCAGCATAATATGCCTAATATACTAGCCATATTATCAAATAGTCAAGGTTGTGACTAATATATTGGTCGTCAATTTGAGAACGGAATCGTTGGGTGACCGGAGAGTCGTTTTCGCGACCAAGCGCCCCGCAGCAAGCCACTCGCTGCTGTGCCAGGCGACCGGCACCTTAGCAGACGAACCTTCGGACGCGACAACTGACGGGTTCGCAAACTGTGAGATTATTCCTGATCGAGTCACAGATTGTAGACGGCGACAATGGCTTCACGTGAACGAATCTAATCCCAAGCTCCCGGACCTGCCGTCTGCTCTTGCAGAGATGCAGCGCTTGCGTGAAGAAAATGTTCGTCTACGGTGTCTTTTGCAGGAGCACGGCATCCAGATTCCGGCGGCGCAGTCGACTACCGAGATTCCCGTCACAACGAACGCACTGCCAAGTGCTCATATTCCTGTCTTGAAAGCCGAACAACGAATCGCATTGTTCCGGAGCCTTTTCCACGGGCGCGACGACGTTTATGCCGTTCGTTGGGAGAACACCGACGGGCGATCTGGGTACATGCCCAAGGCAGATCGGGACTGGAAGGCCTACTTTCGCGCCAAAGACGAGGACCGCAAGAAGGTTGACCGCCAGACTCGGAAGTTCAGACCGTTGACCGACGAGGTAGTACGTGGGCACCTCGTTGGAGATCACACCATCGGCGTTTATCCGCTGCTGCAGGATGAGACCTGCTGGTTTCTCGCGGTTGATTTCGACAAGAAAACATGGCAAAAGGATGCCACTGCGTTTCTGGCCGTATGCTGCGAACTGAACGTGCCAGGGGCACTAGAGCGTTCACGCTCAGGAAACGGTGGCCACGTGTGGATCTTCTTCGACCAAGCGCTCCCCGCAACCACCGCACGAAAACTCGGCTGTGCAATCCTGACTCGTGCGATGGAGTCCCGTCACCAACTTGGACTGGATTCGTATGACCGCTTTTTCCCCAACCAAGACACCATGCCAAAGGGAGGGCTTGGCAACTTAATCGCTCTGCCTCTGCAAAAACTTCCTCGTGCAGACGGAAACAGCGTCTTCGTAGATGCGGAGTTTCGTCCGTACAGTGACCAATGGGCCTTTCTGGCGAGCGTGAAACGGATGCCTATTGCTGCTGCTGAGGCCGTTGTTCTGGAAGCCCAACGAAGTGGAGATCTTGTCGGAGTGAGAATCAGCTCTGCGGAAGATGATGGACAAGATCCTTGGACGTTGCCACCATCCCGAAAGCGAGCAGAGCGTCCAATACCAGGCCCCTTTCCGGTGCAGGTCCAAGTTGTTCGCGGCAACCTCTTGTATATCGAAAAGAAGGATCTTCCTTCCGCGATGCTGAACCGGTTGCTTCGCCTTGGGGCATTCCAGAACCCCGAATTCTATAAGGCGCAAGCAATGCGACTTCCCACTTTCAACAAGCCGCGAGTCATCGCCTGTGGCGAGGAACTTGCCGACCACATTGCCCTACCACGTGGTTGTCTGGCGGAGGTCATCGAGCTATTGAAATCGCACCGCATCAAGCCCATGGTTAGGGACGAACGGTCCGTTGGTCGCCCGATCGAAGTAGCGTTCTCCGGTCGACTTCGCCCGTTACAGCAGGATGCCGTTGACGCGTTCGCACAGCACGATGAGGGGATTCTCTGCGCTCCCACAGCTTTTGGCAAGACGGCAGTCGCAGCATGGTTGATTGCGTCACGGAAGGTGAACACATTGATCTTGGTGCATCGTCAACAGTTGCTGGACCAGTGGCATGCAAGATTGGCGATGTTTCTCGGTCTTCCCGCAAAGTCAATCGGCCAAATCGGGGGAGGGGTGGCCAAACGCAGCGGCTGTGTCGATATTGCCATTCTTCAAAGCGCCCACGACAAGGAAGGGGTGAAAGACTTCGTGGCAGAGTATGGCCAAGTGATTGTTGACGAATGTCACCATCTATCGGCGTTTACTTTTGAGCAGGTGATGAGGCAGGTGAAAGCAAAGTATGTTGTCGGATTGACAGCAACTCCAGAACGGAAAGATGGACATCATCCCATCATCTATATGCAGTGCGGCCCGATTCGATTCAAGCTCAGCGCCCGCTCAATGACGGCAGCTACGCCGTTCGAGCACGAAGTAGTTCCGCGGCTGACGGACTTCTTCTTGCCGCCTGAGCAAACTGATATGACGATTCAGGAGGTGTACGCAGCACTTGTTGATGATCGCGTCCGCAATGAATTGATCCTTGCCGATCTCATCCAGGCAACTAAAGATGGCCGCTCACCGTTGCTTCTTACCGGCAGAACTGAGCACTTGAAATATTTCGAGGCGGAGCTTGCTGGCAGAGTGAACAATGTGTTCATCCTCAAGGGAGGCATGGGCAAGAAACAACGACGATCGACAGCAGAGGCAATCGCGGCCGTGCCAGAGTGCGAGCCAAGAATCATTCTGGCGACCGGCAGTTACATTGGCGAAGGATTCGACGACGCTCGTTTGGATACGCTCTTTCTGGCGATGCCCATCTCTTGGAAGGGAACGCTACAGCAATATGTAGGGCGTCTCCATCGACTTCATGATGCCAAGCGCGTTGTGCGAGTCTACGATTACGTGGACTCCAACGTCCTTATGCTGGCGCGAATGTACGCGCGTCGCCTGAAAGGGTACAACCTGATCGGCTACACGATCCGAGATGCCAGCAACGGAACTTCGTTCTTTCAGCAGGTTGAAAATCGATCTCCCAAAGAGCCTTCGATCAACGGAGAAACATGACGAAACGGAGCAGTCGCCCGGCGGTTCTGCATCTGCGGAAGCTGAAAGGCGAGTCTGGGACAAATCTCCCTTCGCTCAGCAAGGCGAGGCTGAAGGAACTGATCGAACAAGCGATCGTGGATGCTTACGGCGAAGAAGAACAAGCAGGCGGTTTTTTCACCATGATTGAGGAACACCTAGCGTTGCCGTTCCGTGTGAAGGTCCTCGGCGTCGATGCTGACGTGGAGAAGAGTCGACATGACGCTAGATGGCCAAATTGTTGCCATTTGCCGTCGAGGCAAAACGCGCCAGAAGATCCCAATCCTGGACTTGCCTTTGCCAACGCCGGCACCGGCAGGCGTGGAATGGATTGTCGCTTATCGCCACTGGCGCCGAGGGTCCTGGTGAGCGAATACCAGTACTACGATTTCCGCGCAATCGACCGTCCGCTGACGAAAAAAGAGATGGCCGCGCTCCGTTCCATCTCGACGCGGGCCGCAATCACCACCACGAGCTTCACGAACCACTACGAATGGGGAGACCTGAAAGCCAATCCGAGCAAGCTGCTGGAGAAATATTTTGACACTTTTGTCTACGTCGCGAACTGGGGGACGCATGAGTTCTATATTCGCCTCCCGCAGGAATCGGTCGACTACAAGTTGCTCAAGGCCATGGTCCCAGGCGAGACCGTGCGAGTGCGAAAAACCGCGAGATTCGTGATCGTTGAATTTGGAAGTGAGTCGGAGTGGGATGGCGAGGACGACGGGACCGGATGGATGGCCTCCCTGATGCCTCTGCGCTCAGACCTGCTTCGCGGCGACCTCCGATGCCTGTATCTCGGCTGGCTTCGCAGTGCGCAGGATGGAGGACTTGATGAAGATGAAATGGAGCCGCCCGTACCTGCAGGCTTGCAAGAATTGTCCGGTCCTCTCGACGCGCTGATCGAATTCCTCGAAATCGACGAGGATCTCGTCGACGTTGCAGCACAGGCTTCAAAACCACTCGCCGCTGGACCGAGCCGCAAAGAGCTGTCCGCATGGATTCGAGGCCTGCCGGAAAAGGACAAGAACGAGTTGCTCATTACTGCGGTCGTGGAGCAGGGCGAGCGCTGGCGAAACGACTTCATGCGGCGTTTCCGGCGTACGGACCTACAGCAACCCTCTGATGTGCGCTTTGCAAGCGAACGGCGTAAGGTGGGCAATCTTCTGGCAGCGGCCCATGCGCGTGCGAAGGAGAGGGCCCGGCTACTGAACGAACAGCGCATAGCGGAAGCGGCAAAACGAAGAGCGGAAGACGAGGCAAACCGGGCTCGGTATCTCGATCAAATGGGACGACGCCAACCGGAAATCTGGAAACAGGTTGCAACGCATATCCAGATGCGGCAGCCCAAAGATTATGACAAAGCGGTCAGTTTGCTAACCGACCTGCATGATCTCGCAGTCCGCCGCGGCCAGACGGCAGGATTTCAAACAGAACTGGAGAAGATCCGGCAAGTACACGCCGCCAAGGAGAGCTTCCTGCGTCGACTTGCCAAGGCAAACTTGTAGGTAGCAAGCAAGTTCACATGGCTTGCCAAGTGTGCCAATCGTAGACCGGGTCTCACCCCAAGGGGTTCACCCCATTCAGGTGTGCCATAAGTGTGCCGTACCATTCGATCCCATATGCGCTAACTTGCTTCTTTTCAATACCAGACCAAATTGCTCCCGTGCGGGCTTGATTGTCGGTAAGTCATTGATTCTTAAAAGTAGTAAGACGTGGAAGGCCCTATCAGGCTCGCCTACTCTTAATCAGTAGGTTGAAGGTTCGATTCCTTCCGCGCTCACCATCCAGTCCTTCACTATCTCCCAAACTAGAGTGGACAAGTTCAAAGGCGTGCATGGATTTGGAGCCCATGCAAGTGCACATAGTATCGAGGCCTCATAGCGATTTGCGCTAGGTCTTCCCACACGATTCCCGATGATTTTGGAGAGGTGTCGAGGCCGGTAATCTCCCGCTGCAAAAGATGTGACAAACGGCATTAAATCGGTTTAATATTCCCGCGAATGCTCGGGGAGGTACCACGCCGGTCTTACCTGTCCGTCGCAAAAGGGGGCAAGATGACTACATCCACTTCGACATCTCAGCACAAGCGCCAACAGATGTCAGCTGCCACTCTTGTCATCGCAATCTCGCTGCATTGCCCGCCCTGCTTTTCGGCCAGGCATATTTCGGCACGGTGAGCGGTGTGCTGACCGACTCCAGCGGGGCCGTGCTGGCCCATGCCAACGTCGTCCTTACTGATCAACAGAAAGGGTTCACGTTCCAGTACGACCTCCGACGGCAGCGGATCGTACTTGTTCCGGTCGGTTCCGCCCGGCGTGTATTCGGTGACGGCGGAGATGCAGGGGTTCGAGAAGACGGTCCGGCCCAATTTAAAGGTGGACGTCAACGAGAATGCGACTGCGAATCTCACGCTGAAGGTGGGCGCCTCATCGCAAACGGTGGAGGTGCAGGGGGTGGCGCAGGGAGTGGCTACCGAGGACGCCGAAACCGGGCAGGTGGTCAATCGCCGCTTCATCAATGACCTGCCGCTGATCGACCGCAACGTTGTGAATCTGACTTCGTTGGCGCCGGGCGTCACCGAGATGGACGATCAGTGCGGTGCCGACTGTACCGGCACGAACTTCGTCTCCAACGGCAGCCGCGGATCCACCGCCGACATTCTGACCGATGGCGCTTCGGTCACGAACTCCGAACCCAATGGCGGTATCACTGTCGGCCACCTATCTTCCGTCGCCGGAAGCGGTGGAGGAGTTCAAGGTGCAGCAGACGAACTTCAGCGCGGAATATGGTTTCTCTGGGGCGTCGGTGGTCAATATGATCACGCGCTCGGGAACGAACAGGTTTCATGGAAGCGTGTACGACTTTTTCCGCGACGACAGCCTGGACGCCAACGACTGGTTCGCCAATCGGAACGGTGATCCCATTCCACCGCTACGCCGAAACAATTACGGCTTCACCTTCGGCGGTCCGATCATCAAGAACAAGACGTTCTTCTTCGTCGATTATGACGGCTTGCGATCGTCGGGGTTGGACACAGCGACCGCGGCCGTTCCCACCGACTCTGATGCGAGCGGGCGATTTTGGCGAGGTCTGCGCGGCACAGGAGGGCGACTTCGATACGAACGGCAGATGCAGTGTGGACGCCGGCCAGATTTGGGACCCGTACTCCGGAACTTTCGATGAGAACGCTGGGGGAGCCGTGCGCAGCACGTTCATTCCGTTCAACAACCTCGCGACGTACATCAGCCCGGGAAGTCCGAACTTGCCGGCGAATCTTCAGCCGGCTCCCGGCGTTGCGGGGAATCTGATCGATCCGGTGGCGCAGAAGATGATGAGCCTGTTTCCGGAGCCAAATACTGACGGAGACATCTACCACAACTGGTTTGGCTCTGGTTCAAGGCGCAACTACAACGACCAGTTCGATGTCAAGATTGATCATCGCTTCACCGAAAACAACTTGATCTCCGGAAAGTTTGCATATCAGTACAGTCACGGCAACGAGCCTGGACTGCTTCAAGAACTTCACGGATCCCTGTTCAGCGGGTCCCGGTTGGACCAATGCTCATCTGTTCGCGATCAATTACGTGCACACGTTCAGTTCAACCCTGTTGATGAACTTGACCTTTGGCTTTACCCGCGGCGTATGGCACATCGACGCCTACAACCCTCACGGAGAACGGATGATCCTCTGGGCACACTGGGATTCCCGTCGTATCTGCAGAGCAACGGATTCAAGGGCGTGCCGGCGATCTTTATCGACATGAGTATCCAAGCGCCGGTTACACCAACATCGGTACCGATCCGTACGGCAACTACCGGCTGGGCCAGGACACGGGACAACTTTCGGCCACGTTCAACAAGGTGCACGGCCCGCACGAAATCAAGTTCGGGTTTGACGGCCGCATTCACCAGATCAACTACATTCAGACCAACGCACCCAATGGCTTCTTCAGCTTCAACCGCGATGGTTCTTATGCGCTGTCCCGGACGGACACTGAGATCGATCTGCGGCGGCGATTCCATGGCCAGCTTCCTGATGGCCCAGATTACGCAAGGCGATGCTGGGAATGGCAGCGGCTCGACTTACGAAATCCAGTACCGGCCGGCCACCACAAACTACCAGTACGGCTTCTTCGTGCAGGACAACTGGAAGGCCACTCCGAAGCTGACCTTGAATCTGGGCCTGCGTTATGACGTCACGTTACCGCGCACGGACCGCTATAACCGGCAGAACTGGTTTGATGCGAACGGTCGCGAGTCCGTTGAACGGCGGGAAGCGTCACATACACCGATCGCGGTCACCGGCCAACCGGTCACGATCCCACTGCTCGGCGGCGAGGTTTTTGCGTCGTCGAGTCAGCGCACGAACTATGTGACCGACTGGCACGATTTTCAGCCACGCCTCGGCTTCGCCTATCAGTTCGTCCCGAAGATGGTGCTGCGCGGAGGCTACGGCATCTACTACGGGCAATCGCGGTCGGGCGTCACGGGTGTCGTGCCCTACGGCAGCGCGGGCTTCAACCAATACACCGAACGTGGTCACCACCTTTCAGAATGATGGGGCCACTCCTTACCTGCACCTGAACAATCCGTTCCCCAACGGATTGATCCAGCCCGCAGGCAATTCGCTGGGCTTGATGAACGATGTTGGCTTCGATGCGAATGGTCCGCTGCGCACGCCGGGTGCGAACCAGACACCCTACGAACAGAGCTGGAGCCTTGGGATCGAGCGTGAACTGCCCAGCAATATCGTGGTCAGCGCACACTATATCGGCAAGAAAGGAACCCACCTGCCTTTCACCGGCAGCCATCGGCGTAATTTTCTGGGGCCATGGGTGGAGAGTTTGCCCATCGATGCTCGCCGACCCGAACCACCCGTGCGCATACGCTCACCGTTCCTTGCCTCAATAGCTCTCGTGGACAATCCCTTCGTCGGAATCATCACCGACCCGAACAGCAGCCTGTCGAGCCCGACAGGTTCAATACTGGCAGTTGCTGCTTCCCTTTCCGCAATTCACCGGAGCCGATTAGCACGGAACCTCAGCTCATCGCCAATTCCATCTATCACGCGTTGCAGTTGGTCGCCGAAAAGCGATACTCGAACGGCTTGCAGTTCCTGGCCAGCTACACCTGGTCGAAATCGATTGACGACTCCTCAAACGCAGATCAGAACATCACCTGGCTGGGCAGCTTCGACAGCCTGCAGGATCCCGAACAAGCCGTTTCTGGAGCGGAGCCTCTCCACCTTCGATATCCCGCATGTGATTCAGCTCAGCTACAGCTACGATCTGCCGATTGGGCGCGGGCGGCCGTTCCTGGGGAACATGCCGCGCTGGGCGGAGTTGATCGTCGGGCGGATGGAAGACGAACGGCATCTGGCGCATCTCCGATGGACGTCCGCTGATTTTCTCACGTTGCAGACGGAAATCCGCTGCCTACCTATGGTGACCAGCGACCCAACATTGTGGGAACACCCAGGCGCAATCATGGGTCGGACTGGGTGGACAACTACTTTGTGGATAACAGCGTTTTCCAGCGCCCGGCCGATTTCACGTTGGGCGATGCTCCGCGAGCGCTGGGCAGCGTCCGCAGCTCCGTGGTCGTTCACCACGAATCTGTCCTTGGGCAAGCAGTTCTCGATGCGCGAATCGATGAACATCGAATTTCGCATCGAGGCTCAGAATGCATTGAATCATCCGGTGTTCTGCCACGCCGAATACTACCGTGGATGATGATAACTTCGGAAAGATCACCTCCACCTCCGGCTTGCTGGGTCCTCGCGAGATACAGCTGGGAATGAAATTTAATTTCTAGCGGATTATGTGAAACCCAGGTTAGCGTCCAAAAAACGGACGCGAACCTGGGGCACCCTGTGAAGTCTAATTCTTAGAAGCTTCGGCGCGGCGTTGGGGATTGATTCTTTTGCCGCTGTGCGGCTCCAAGGACTTTCCTTCCTCAACGCCCACGGCTCCTCGACGGGTAGACCGCTTTTCGATGTCCACGTTTGATGGAACCTCGCTGCCGATCTATGACCCTTTACGCCCGAATGTCGTGAACCCGCCGCGGCGCAATTACGGATCGGATCGGGCAGTTCTGATTTTGAAAAGCAGGACCCGCACCCGCTTACGGCTGTAAACGAAGAAGTTGGCTCTTCAGTTAGAGTACGATTACACTTCGTGCAGGCGGGCAGTATCGGTAACTTGATGTTGCACTTCCGCTGAGACTTACGGTCGAGCAAGAATGAAGATGGTGCGGGTCATGCGAGTCTTGGTTGCATTGGCGGTGCCTTTTCTGCTTTTGAAACTCCTGCCAACGCCGGCTGGGGGCGCCGCGGGAGTGTCACCGCGAGCCAGAAGTGAACCAAGTCTGGCGATTGTTATCAACCGAGTAAACCCTACCGAGAATCTCTCGTTTGCGGAGCTCCGGAAGATATTCCTGGGCGAGCGGAGTCACTGGCCTCATGGTCGTCGAATCGCTGTAGCCATGTTGCAACAAGGGCAACCAGAGCGGGAAGCCGTACTGCGCGCGGTCTATCGAATGACCGAAGATGAGTACCGCGATCACTTTCTCAAGGGGTTGTTCACTGGCGAAGTCTTTGTTTCCCCTAAGACACTGGAGAGCCCTACGGTAGTCCGAAAATTTGTGTTTAATGCGCCGGGCGCCATTGGATACTTACGGGCCGACGATGTAGACGAGTCTGTAAAGGTCGTTCGAATTGATGGGCATCTTCCCAATGAGAAAGATTACAGGCTACAGATCGATGCTCAATTGAACCGTTAAATATGAGTGCCTCTCGGGAGTTCCCGATTTCGGCAACGTCCAGGCGCCCGGGGCGCCAGAAGACGTGGTTTTTGCGTATATTCGCCCGCCATGGTTTCACGCTCCTGCTCCTTTTGGTTTTTGGCTTTGAGGTCGGGGTCGTCTTGTTCTTGATACAGGACGTCTTCATAGGCGATGAGCAAATCCAAAGGATGTATGACGGATCGGTGTTAGGCGTGCGGCGAATCGGAGATCTGCAATATGACGCGCAGGAGACCCGCCGAAGCAGCTTATATGCCTTGAGCACGAATGACGGGAACCAGCAGGTCAAGTATGCTGAGCAGTCGCGTGCCGCCGAGGAACGCGTGACCCGCGGGGTCGCCGAGAACCTGGCACTGGCGCGCGAGCCCCGAGAAATCGAGGTGGGAAACCGTCTCGCCCGGGACTGGGCGGCGTATCTTAAGATTCGTGACCAAGTGTTGGGAAACATTCTGGAGGGAAGCGCGAAAGAGGCCGTAGATCTCGACCTCACTTCGGGTGTGCCATCATTCGACCGGGTGCGTGCCGACCTTCAGGACATCAACCGGCTGTATGACGAACATGCCTCGCAGCAACTCAAAGTAGCGGTGGAGTCGGATCGACGCTCCGTCATCAAACTGCTGGTCGTCCTCATTTTTGCTTTTCTGCTTGGCAGCATTGCTATCTGGTCGATCCAGCGGAATAAGATGCGGGCGGAGGTTCAACTCGCCAAGTTACAAATGGATTTCGTGGCATCGGTCTCTCATGACTTACGAACTCCCATCACCGCGATTGTTTCCGCTGGTGAGAATCTGCGTGATGGATTGGTAGAACGGGAGCACCTGACTGAGCAGGGATCGCTAATCACGGAACAAGCGTATCAATTGATGGATCTTGTCGATCAGGTCCTGCTCTTCGCGGCAACGTCCAGGGGTATCGAATACCAGAATCTGCGGCCTCTTCAGGTTTCAGAAGTCCTTGAATCCGCAATTCGGAATAGTAGTGGATTGCTGCATGAGACCGGGTTCACAGTCGAGCAGCAAAGTTCAGCCCGGGTCTACCGTGTGTGATGGCGGATCTGTCCAGCCTTTCGCAATGCTGTGCAAAATCTGATTGCCAACGCGGTCAAATACAGCGGGGGAGAGCGCTGGATCGGCATTTCCGCCAAAATCGAGGAGAGCGCGGGGAACGGCCAATACGTTCAGATCGACGTTGCAGACCGCGGCATGGGTATCGACAGTTCGGAGTTGGCCCAGATTTTCGAACCGTTTTATCGTAGTTCTCAGGCCGTCGCTGCGCAAATCCGGGGAACCGGGTTGGGCCTTTCGATTGCAAAGCGGAACGCGGAAGCTTTCGGAGGAAAGCTGACGGTCGTTAGTGAGGTCGGGCAGGGAAGTGTTTTCAGCCTGCATCTGCCAGCCTGGCAGGACGCTTCCGAATCGGAAGTTCTGACATCCGGCGCTAGTCCGGGGACTTCAAAATGAACGAGAACATTCTGCTGATCGAGGACGAACAGGCCTTGCGGTCTACGTTGAGCGTGCGCCTTCGAGGTGAGGGATACGTCGTCGACACCGCAAGTGATGGAGTTGAGGGCTACGAAAAGGCCACGACTCGGCCGTTTGACCTTAATTATTCTCGATATCATGTTGCCTTATCGCAGCGGCCTGGATGTCTGTCGCGATATTCGGCAGGCTGGTCTGGCAACTCCAATCTTGTTTCTCACCGCACGGCACCAGACCACTGATAAGGTGATCGGACTCAAGCTGGGAGCGGACGACTACGTCACCAAACCGTTCAAGGCGGCGGAACTGGTTGCCCGTATCGAAGTGTTATTGCGGAGAGTCCCTATCCGTGCGGGGCAGGGGGTTCACCAGTTCGGTTCGATTCGCGTGGACTTGCGGCGAGTCGAAGTTACTCGCGATAGCAAGCCTGTTTATCTTTCTGCGCGGGAGTTTCAGCTTCTTCGCTATCTCATGGAACGGGCCGGAAGTACGATTCCGCGCGTGGAACTCTTACGCTTGGTGTGGGGCTATGAGAGCGGCACCTTGACGCGCACGGTCGACATGCATGTTGCCAGCCTGCGCGAAAAACTGGAGGAGAATCCCAGGCATCCCGCCTTGATAGTTACGGTGCCAGGGGTAGGCTATAAGTTCATGGGATCGCGTGGACCTTAGCCAGAGATTAGCGACTGCAGTGAGCTCGGCCAACCCCGTCAGAGTTTTCTAAGTTCATGAAGAGCTAACTCGACTCTTTTGGATTGAGGAAGAGCTAGCCATTCCTGCAGATGTTTTTCCAGCAGCGCGTTCAAATTACTGAGAACGGTCTCGAGTTTGTTTCCTTCCGATTCGACCTGATGGGCTCGGACCTGTTCGGGTCCGTTCGAGGGAGAGATTGTGTCCGGGGCATTCAGCAATGCTGCCCGTTTCGTCAGAGTACTTGATGTGATGGAGCGCCACGCTCATGCCTCCCAAGATCCGTGTTGATCGGCGACGGACATCCGGGCACTTTCGCCCAACTGTTCCGCAACACCGCATGCGCTGCTGAGGCAAAGAAGTCGCTTCAGGGAGGACAACGCTCAGTGCATTAGAAAACAGATTGCGTTCGCATAGTGGTAAAACCTTAGTGGCGTTGTCAGCCGATCTGAATCGATGTAAAGACTGTAAATTCCGCGTCATTTTAATCGCGCTCGTATTGACCCGCATGCCACCCGACCCTAGACTCCATTCCAATCTGCGCCGACGCGACGTCCCCCAACGTTTACGGGTGCAGTGTTCCCAAGACAAAACGGGTTCCACACTTTTGCATGTCGGTATGTAAAGACCAACACACGCACGAGCTGGCACCCGATCGATACATTGATTCGGCATTTGCATGGCCAAGCAATTGGCACCACAGCATGAACGCCGCATCGGCTCCTCCCCAGTGAATTATTCGGCGAAGAAGGTGGAGCAATCGTTCCCGGTCTTCTTTGACCTCGCACATCTCGGGGTTGTGCTTCATGGCGAATTCGTTCGGCTCATCACGTCCGGCAACAACTGCGACAGCACCAAGTGGGCGTCCATTTCTCGTTGACACCGCGTCCGAGTTGAAAGAAGTCGCTCAAGGTTCTCAGGATGGCCTGAAGACAATGTTCGGACGTGGGGATGGGCTTGCTGCGAAAATAAGCGATTGGCTAGATCGCACTCACGGCCGGCCCACGGACCTTGTGGCGGCTGGTCTGGAGGCGCTTGATTCGCTCAATCTGGGAGTTGCTGTCACCAATGGCGCGCGGCAGTTGCTGCTGACCAATCGAACAGCAGAGCAGATCCTGGCCACTCGCGACGGCGTGGAAGCTACGAGTTTCGGGACCCTGGCTACTCTGAAACGATGCTGTAGCCCGTCTCTGAGCATGGTCATCCAGCAGGTTGCCCAAGGAACATTTGCTGGGAGTCCTACGAAAGACGCTGTTCTGGCGGTGCAGCGCCCCTCCGGGAAGAGACCGTTGACCTTGGTAGTGCGTGCCGTTCAAGGGCGAACGTCTCAGTCGGATGAGCCTCACACTGTTTTGGTGTTCATGCTGGATCCAGAAGCTGTCGGTGCAGGCGACTGAGGTGGGACTGCGCCAGTTATACGGATTCACCACGAGCGAAGCTCGTCTGGCCCATCTTCTCATGTCTGGAAAGACGCTGGATGATTGCTGCGAACATCTCGGCATTCGGCCGTCCACAGGCCGAATGCATCTTGGGAATCTATTTGCCAAAGCACAAGTGGACCGCCAGGGACAACTTATCTCGTTGTTGTTGAAAAGCGTTGGCATGGTCTGCACTGAGAGCGCGGAGTCGCATGCGAGCCAATCTGGTCAGGTCGCCGATCGCGGCAGATCCAATGCGAGGGAGGGGCGTCCAAAAGATCGTGCCCCCGACACTCTAGCCGCAGGCATGGAAGCGCTGGATCTGTTGAATGTCGGTGTAGGCGTGACCAATGGGCTCTGTCAGTTGTTATTCGCAAATCACACAGCACAGCAGATCCTTGCAACACGAGATGGTTTGGAAGTTACCACAGAGGGCGTATTCGGCAGCCTGAAGAAATCCTGTACTCCGCCCTTGAGCGCACTCATTCGACAGGTTACACAAGGAACACTGCGTGGGACATCCAGCGATCTGGTGCTGGCCGTTCGACGGCCGTCCGGCAAGAGACCACTCACATTGCTGCTCCGCTCACTCCGGGAACGGTCGGCACAAAGACATCCGACCGCCCCGGCAGTCTTGGTTTTTGTTTTGGATCCTGAACTGCCGGTAGCAGCCACTGAGTCCGGACTTCGCCAGCTCTACGGATTCACGTCCACCGAAGCTCGACTGGCTCACCTCCTGATGGAGGGTAATGCGCTTGAGGATTGCTGCGATCAGCTTGACATTCGGGCTTCAACCGCTCGGATGCATCTCGGAAATTTGTTTGCCAAGACCGGTGTACAACGGCAGGGCCAACTAATCTCCTTGTTGTTGAAAAGTGTCGGAATGGTTCGCGTCAGAGGGGACGAAAGGGCACTTAAGATATGTAACATCTCAGGATTGCCGATCCGATTTCTCGCTCCACACCACCTGCCCGCGCGTTGAATAGCTGAGAAGCGCAACTCCCTAACCGTAAGAGTTACCAAGGATTGTTAAGGCGATGTCTTACTTCGCGTTATGGAATCTAGGTTGACGTGACAGAACTAAGTTTCTTCAGCGGCTACCGTCATTTGAAGGTAGACGACGGTTTGCGATTGCCCTAATCTCGCCAAAGTTCTGTGAGGCCGTGATTCTCCCCTGGCCTCCGACTCCCCCCGAAGCGTCTCTCGCAGGCTAGTACTGCGTGGGTGCACCAGCACAACAAACGCATCGTGACCGGTACGCAGAGTTCTGTGGAGGACCCGTGGCCTGGAAGTTTGCCCGCCCCTCCCGTAGAGAGGGATTCATCGCTCGCCGAATGCAAATCATCGGGGAATTGCAGCTAACGCCCGTGAACGAAAAAACGACGTTAAGCGGCACAACCGTTAAGCAGACAGTTCCTCTGTTGTTCTCCAATCCCCCAGTTAGTGAAACCAGGCGCAGGTTTGCGCCGCCAGGTCCGGAAGGAGGCCGCAAGGTCATGAGAAAGGTCTACCAGGTTTGCTTGCCCGTGCTTCTCGGTCTGTCTTGCGACAGTCGCTGCGAGCGCGCAGTCGTTTCGGGTGCAGTGTCCCCAGACCACCACCCTTCACCCGACGCCTCCTTCCACCCCGGGTGCCAACCCCACCGGTGGTTCCATCAAATGCCAGCAGATCTCCGGTGGCGACGGTTACGCGACGATGGCGGACGGGACGCAAACGTACTTGTTCGCGTTCGGTCCGTTATCGGGCTTGAATGACATCGCCAAGGGCCTGCCCGGAACGCAGCCCGCCTCGATCTTCATGACGCCTTTTGATCCGGCCGGCCGCGGCTGGTTCTGCTGCCTCCAATGGAGCCGTCGGACAGTGTCGACCGCAAGCCCGGACGGCCTCGCCGCGCCGACCAACTGACCCAGTACTGCGCCACTGGTTTCACCGGCCACGTCGATCCTCGCCAGATCATGGACGTCGGCGTGATGAACGGCAACATCCCGGCCCCGCTGATGGCGATCGACGAGGACGACGAGTTCTTCCTGACGCTCACCAACGTCGGCATGATCATGCGGCCCGACTTGTTCGAGCAGCACACGGTCCACTTCCACGGCTATCCGAATGCTTCGTCGTTCTACGACGGCGTGCCCGATGCATCGGTCGCCATCAACATCGGCGGCAGCTTCACTTACTACTACCTGGCGCCCGACGCCGGAACTTACTTCTGGCATTGCCACATCACGCCGCCCGAGCACTTGCAGATGGGCATGGTCGGACAGCTCTATGTGCGTCCGCGGCAGAATCGGGTAGCTCCGGCGGCACAGCCTTTACGCGGCACTCCAGGCAGCAGCAGACGCGATCCGCGCACGCGCCTCGCGATTTCGCCACCGACATCCTGTGCACCAACTCCCTTGCCGGCTGTCGAATACCGCATGCGTCTCGACAGCCGCAGCCGGCAACGTCTATGCCTACAACGACGGCGACGGCTCGACCTGCGTACGACGTCGAGTATCCCCTCCAGATTCACGGCTTCGATCCCGAACTTCCACTTTGTCGGCATGACCTTCAACCCGGAAGGGTTTGCGGACATGAAGGACAAGTACTTCCTGCTGAATGGCCGCAGCTACCCCGACACGGTCAACACCACCGGTATCAGGACTCCAGTCTAGCCCGGGTAACTCCGATTTCGTCGGACAGCCGCGCACCTCCAACGCGTTCTACACGCAGGCCGCCGACGGCGTGCAGCACTCTCGCAGCCCCTGCCCACGCTCATCAACATCCCGGCCGGCGGCAGGGCGCTGCTGCGCATTTCCGATCTGGACGTTACGGAGTATCAGACGCTGGCTTCGCTCGGAATTCCGATGCAGGTGATCGCCATCAATGCCAAGCTGCTGCGCGACCAGGCCGGCAACAATCTCTACTACAACACCAACTCGATCACGCTGGGCGGCGGCGAGTCGCTCGACGTGATCCTGGACGCGACCGATACCACCAAGTATCCCTCGGGCAGCGTCTTCTATCTCTACACGCCCAATCTCGACCACCTGTCGAACGACGCCGAGAACTTCGGCGGGCTGATGACCGAGGTCCACATCAATTAGGAGAGCAGCCATGAGTGCAATGACATACGAAAAGAGCGATCTCGATGACACGACTGCTTCTCATCGCTGATGGTAGCGGCTGGCCTTGCTCGCTGCCGGCGCGCGCTACGCTGCGGCTCCGGGGATCACCGGCACCACCACGTTCCACCTGACCGCCCAGGCCAGCTACATCAGCCAGCCCGACGGCCAGATGGTTTACTCCTGGGGATACGGCTGCACCTGCAGCTTCACGCCCGCGCTTCAACCCGCCTGCGACCAAAATGCCGGGCGCGAACTGCCCCACCATGCAGGTTCCCGGTCCGACGCTGATCGTCACCGAAGGGCAGACGGTCACCGTGACCCTGACCAACAATCTGCCCGCCGCGGCCGGCAACACGTCGATTCTGTTTCCGGGCTTTCAAGTGACCGCCACCGGGCGGCGTCGCCGGCCTGCTGACGGGACCACGGAGACGCGGCTCCGGGCGGCTACCGTGACCTACACGCTTCACGCGCCGGCTCGCCCGGCACGCGCGCCTACTACAGCGGGACGCAGGGCGACCTGCAGGTCGAGATGGGACTCTACGGCGCCATCATCGTGCTGCCGGCGCATGCTCCCGCACCTGCACTGCGTGGCGCAACGCTGCGCAACCTGGCTCGCGGAAGCCGCACATGGGGAAGCCGACTTCCGGCTGGCTGCATGGCGCCGCCTACGACCACCCCGGCAAGCTGCTACGACCGCGAGTACCTGTTCCAGTTCTCCGAGATGGATCCCAGCATTCACACGCCAGGCGGAGGCGCAGGTCCGCGCAAGACCTGGCTTGCATCGCCGGCGCAGCGGGCTGCAGTCTGGACGTCCCGACCGAGCCCTACCATCCCGCGTACTTCATGATCAACGGCCGCTCCATGCCCGACGACATGGACACCGAACTACGCGTCGCAGTATCCGCACCAGCCCTACAACGGCAATCCGCACATGCATCCGGGCGAACTGGTGCTGCTGCGCATCATCGGCCAGGGCCGCTGGCAGCATCCCTTCCACGAGCACGGCAACCACGTGCGCATCCTGGGGCGCGACGGCAACCTGATTCTCAGCGCAACGCGATCCGACCAAGCTGGCCGGACCTCTGCTGTTCACCACCACGACCACTCCGGGCCTGGCCATGGATGGAATCTTCTACTGGACCGGCAAGGGCCTGAACTGGGACACGTACGGTCACAATCCGGCATCGAGCGATCCCCTGGCCAAACTCCCTTGCACTCCGGACGCCAACGGCTACAACACGCGGCGCTCCAACGGCGATCAACTACTACGAGTGGTGCCAGGACCACAACAAGCCGCTGCAGAAAGCGCCGTTCGGCGATGTCGCAGGCGGCGGTCCGGTCACGCTGCCCGACCCGAACATCTTCACCAACGGCGCCTGGTACGGCGGCAGCCCCTATCTCGGGCCCGAACGCGACCGTACGCGCGCCACCGGGCCCACCGGCACCACTCCACCTTCCGGCACGATCGCGAATCCCCCACGGGTCGAAGCCGGCTTTGCCTTCATGTGGCACTCGCACAACGAGCGCGAGATCACCACCAACAATATCTTCCCGGGCGGAATGATGATGATGATGCTCGTCGATTCCCGGGAATTTCTGATCGACGAGTCGAACTAAGTGAGGAGAAGAGCGATGCGATCCAACTACTCTCAAAGCAACCCTGAACACAGGCGGTACTCGCGAGTTACTGTTCTCCTCCTCGGAGCGGGCGTGTCCTTCGCGCAGTCGGTCAATCTGACCGCGGCGCCGGCCAACGCTAGTCCTGCCCGACGGCACCATCGTGCCGATGTGGGGCTACACCTGCGGCGCGGCAGCGGTCGACTCGCACGGCGCACCTGCGCAGCCGTCGCAATCCGCAACGCTGGCGCGAACTGGTCGCCGGTCGTGATCACCGTGCCCACCGGGCACAGCCTGACCATCAACCTGACCAACAGCCTGCCTCGCGACCAGCGTCGCCCACTTCGCTGGTGATCGTGGGCCAGTTGGGCGGCGGCTTGGGTGACGTCACGCAACGCACGACGGCGCCGAGTCCGGACCACACGCAACGCCCAGCAAGACACGACCTGGCCCATCGCCGGCGACCAGGCCCGGCAGTTCACTCCGCCGCCGCAGGGCCGACCGCGTGCAGTCGTTCTCCACCGAAGTGGCGGCGGGAGCGACGACCTCGCTGACCTGGAACGGCTCTGCAAGCCGGGCACGTACCTGATCGAGTCCGGCACGCACCCCTCGATCCAGGGCCCCATGGGCCTGTACGGAATCCTGGTGGTCACGACCGCTCCCACTCCGGGCACAACGGCGGGCAGTCAGCCTACTCCAGGCACGGCGTATCCGGCGTGATCACTTACAACGCGGAAGTTCCGCTGCTGCTCAGCGAAATCGATCCGGTGCAGAACAACGGCGGTCGACACCGCGGTGAACACGCCGGGCTTCAGCGAGACCACGGTGTGGTCCGGCCAGCCGGGCGGTTGCGGCAATCCGTCGCCGTCGGCGACTTATCAGCACTTGCTATCCGCCGGCGGTGAACTACACGCCGCTCTATTACCTGATCAATGGCGTGGCGTTCAACAAGACCAACGCCAGCGAGCTCGCTGTTCCCAGCCACTCCCGGCTCCGGCCACGACCGGCACGCGTCCTGGTGCGCTTCGTCAATGCCGGCCTGCGCATGCACGTTCCTTCGATCGTCGGATCGCAAACCGGAGCCACCGGCCAGTCCCGGGCTTCTCGCTGATCGCGGAAGACGGCAATCCGCTGCCCGGCGTTCCCCGCGTGCAGAGCGAAGTCTTCATGGCCGCGGGCAAGACCTACGACGTGATGATCAACGCGCCCGCCGCCGGCGCGCCGCTCTGCCCGTGTTCGACCGTCAGTTGAGCCTGTCGGGCAACGCAACCAGCGCGATGCGCGGCATGCTCGCCTACATCAGCATCAATGGCAGCGCAGCTCCCGGCGCCGGGCTGCGGCCGCGCTGCCGTCGCCGATACCTACAACTCTGCGGTCCCGGGCAGACCGCTCACCGTGTCGGATCCCGCCAAGGGCGTGATCGCCAACGACACCAATGTCTACGGCGTAACCATGCTCCGGGACACCCACCGGCGGTGCACTCGTCACTCTGAACGCGGACGGCACGTTCACGTACACGGAACTCAACCGGCGGCTGCACAGCTACGTAGCGCCAACGGTACGTCACGGCGAACGGTGCTCATCGGGCGATCACGACGCACGGTGACCGTATCAATCTGCGGCACAGCGATGCATTGGAACAGCGGCACCACGGCCAATCCGGACGTCTATAGCGTCAATAACGTTGCGAATTCAGTGCATATCGCCCCGCCAGGCGTCCTGGCCAACGACAGCGATCCGCAAGGTCGGTCGTTGTGCGCCATTGGACCTACCGGTGCCCATCCTGCCGAAGTGTCCCACGACTCCAACGGCAATCACCGTCGGAACTGCCACGCTCACACTGGCCCCGGATGGTTCCTTCACGGCGACCCGCACTGGCGCCACCACGACCGCTGCCAAGGTCACGTTCACTTACCGCGCAAGAACTCACAGGGCACTGGCGTCCGCTGCCGCCACCGTGACGGTCACCTTCCCGGCGGCGACCGGTCTTGGCTGTGACGGTTGTCGACGGCACCGACAAGAGCAACCGCGATCACCGACTATCGCTGGATCATTGAAGAAGACCGCACCTTCTACGTCGATCCCAACTGCACGACGAATCCGCCGCCGGCGGGCTGCCCGACGCACCGCGGATCGTTCCGACCTTCGGGACCAATTTCCACACCAGCTACATGCCGGTGGTGGCGACGGGCTGCACCGGGGCCGCTGTCCTGCGAATCGGGCCAGACCGTCTTGGGCGTGCAGCCGCGGTGTGCGACATCGGCAACGGCGTTTGCAGGACCGACTGCGCACACAACAGACGGCCGGTAGATCCCAGCCAGGTCCATCTGGATCCGACCAAGCGCTACTACATCTCGGTTCTGCCGGGCGATGCGGCCAACCCGTTCAAGCGGGCAATGAGCCTCGGAATGGAGGCGCGCCGATCGCCGGCCACGGCATGGGCGGCGCTCCGATCGCCTGTCCGGCACACGACACGGCCGTCACCGTGTACTGACGCAGCCCACTCCATTCCCGCCGTCGAAGCTCTCGGTGTTCGTGTTCGAGGACGACTTCCCGCTCAACGGCGAGCAGGACGCCGGCGGCGGAATCGACGTGCTGTCGCCCAACGAGCCGGGCCTGGGCGGCTTCAACATCACCCTGTTCGACGATGCCGGCGGCACCGGCGATGCGACCGGACAGATGACCTACGACATGTTCAACATGCCGTTGTCGAACAGCCTGGCGGGAACGATCGATCCGGCACGACGGGGCTGGATGCGTGCCCGATTTCGAAGATTTCACGGATTGGCGCTGAACGATCCGACTCAAACGGGCATCACCGGCACGATCGTGACCTGCCCGAAGTTCGAATCGGACGGCGTAACGCTGTCCCCGCTGGCGGGCCAGGCCGTCGTTGCCAACCTGATGCCGGGACGGTACGGCGTGGTGGCCACGCCGGCGGCCGACCGGATCGCGCGAGGCGAAGAGTGGCTCCAGACCAACACTCTGGACGGCCAGAAGGCCCACGATTCTTTCCTCCGGGTCGGCGAGCCGAGCTTCTTCCAGGAGTTCGGGCCGGCCGGCTACCACGTGTCCATCGGCTTTGCCAACCCGGCGATCATCAATGGCCGCAAGGCCGGCGTCTGCAACGGCACCGACCCGAACGTCACAGGCACCAACTGCACCAATACCGTGACGGGCACGGTCACGACCGAGCGCATGAGCCGCACGCCGGATGAGCGACTCTACAGCAGCGGTTCGAACGACAGCTTCGCGTTCACCCAGTGCTACGTGAGCTTTGGCGATCCGGACGGCGAGGACTTCGCGTTCACCAAGTGCAATGCCGATGGGACCTTCACGCTCTCCGGGCCTTCCCGACGGCGACTGGAGAATCACCGTCTTCGACCAGTGGAACGACATGCTGGTGGACGGCCTTTCGACGCCCGTCCGGCTGGCCGGCGGCACCACCGTCAATCTGGGCGAGATTGCCATGAACCAGTGGCAGGCGAACATCTACACCCAGACCTTCTTCGACGCGAACGGCAACGGCGTTCGGGATGCCGACGAACCCGGGCTTACGCTGGTGCCGACCAACATCCGCTTCCGCGACGGCAGCTACTCCAACTTCAACAACACCGACCTGAGCGGCAACGCCGGCTTCAACGAGATCTTCCCGCTGTTCAGCTGGTACGTGATCGAAACGGATACGACCCGCTACAAGAACACCGGGACCCACGTGGTCTACGACGCGGGCGGGCCCGCCGACGGCACCTGCACGGCGACAACGGCGCCGTGCGGAAGCTCGACCATTGCCGGGAATCATGGCGAACACCGCCGAGCAGGTTCCGCTGCCCGCCAACCTGCGCGTACCGGGCGCGGTCTATTGCGCCAATGCGGATTGCACCGACGCACGACCCTCGTGAACTTCCCGCGCGGCGGCGGTCCCGGCCGGTTCCACCGGCCGCATCGATCCGCCCTGGGTTCAGAGCTGAAGGCTGGCAGGGATTCTCCGGCCAGAACTCGTTCCTCGAATTCGGCAAGAAGCCCTTCGCGGCCGGCGAGAACGGCGGCATCCACGGCGAGGTGATCTACGCCTCGACCCGTCCATTCGACGATCCGGCGTTGCTGATCCACACCAGCTGGACGCCGGACGTTCCGGGCGTCACCATCAACCTGTACCAGGAGGGCACCGCGCCGGATGGCAGCACAGTCCCTGACGTTGGTCGACACCACCAAGACCAGCAGCTGGGACGATTGGGCCCAGGGCTTCCGGTCCGACGGCATTCCCAACATGAACTGCCCCGGCCAGGGCACGAGCCACCGGCACCAACGCGGATCTCTTCTTCTTCACGCTGTTCAACCAGCCGAAGTACCTCGACGTGTACAACAACGGGGGCACGCCGGCCCACACGCTCCCGAACAACTCCCAGTTCAAGTGCTATGACGGCATGCACAACTGGAATCAGCTGCAGCCGGCGCCCTACGACGGCATGTACCAGTTCCCCAGCGTCACCGGCATGAATCCGACGACCGGCAAACCGACCGGCACGAACTGCACGGTCTGCGTCACCGAATCCCGACGCGACCGATCCCTACCGGTTCGGCACTCCCATGCTGCCCGCCGGCAAGTACGTGGTGGAAATGGTCGTGCCTCCGGGCTATGAACTGGTGAAGGAAGAGGACAAGAACATCCTGATCGGCGACAACTACATCGCGCCGGTGACGCAGCAGTTCGCCGGGCTGGGCACCATCTTCATCCTGCCCGACCAGGCCGCAGTCGGCGCCACCTACAACGCCAACAACCCGCAGAATCCGACCAACGATCTGGGCCGCACGACCTGCCGCAGCACGAGGGCGACACCGGCAGCGTCGAGACACTTCTGGCCGTGCGTCGGCGCAGTCGCGCATCGTTCCCGACTTCATCAGCCTGTTCCCGCAGTCCGGGGAAGTGGCGCCGTTCGCCGGAGCTACTCGCAACCTGTGCGATCGCAAGGAAGTGACGCTCGACGACCAGACGTCGGCGCTGGCGAAGTTCTGGGTCTTCACCTCGACCCACGTCGCCGCCCACTTCACCGGCGTGATCACGGACGACTTCACTTCGGAATTCGATCCGTTCTCGCCGCAGTTCGGCGAGAAGTTCTCGCCGCCCAACCTGCCGGTCTCCATCAAGGATTGGACCGGCACCGAAATCTCCCGCGTCTATGCCGACCAGTGGGGCACCTACAACGGCTTGACTTACTCGACCTGGGAAGTCAACCCGCCCAATCCGACCGGCTATGCGCCGACGATGATGGTCACGTGCATGAACGACCCGGGCACCGGACCAACTCCGGATCCGCTGTACAACCCGCAATACAGCCAGTTCTGCTACGAGATCCCGTTCATGCCGGGACAGACCCAGTACATGGATACGCCGGTCGTGCCGACGTCGGCCTTCGCGGGCGCGGGCTACAACAACCCCGACTGCGCCTACCCCGATGCCACGCCGGCGATCAGCGAAGTGGATGGCGACGGAGTCGGACCCTGGGTGAGCGCGGCCGGTCACACCCTCACGATCACGGCGCTGGGCGACCAGACTGGTGCCCAACAATGCGTACTCCGGGCCCTCGGCCACAACTGCTCCGTTCAACCAGAAGACCGTCACCCGCCACTACGGCTTCGGCGCCGACGACAGGGCACCGGTAGCCCTGGTCGGCACCGATGGCGTCGCGCATCCGCTCACCGGACGTGAGCTGGAGCGACACGCACGATCACCGGTCACCGTGCCCAGCAGGCGTGCCGGCCTGCGCCATCCAGCAACAGGCGCAATACGGCGGCTCGGGAGCACCGCGCAGTGCGGCGAACTGGTGATCACGGCGGCCAACGGCAAACAGTCGATCGACACCGTGACGGTCACCATCGGCGGCAAGGCTCCGACCCACGTCGCCGCCTCGGGCAGCGATCCAGACTGCGATCGACGCAGCCGCTCCGGGCGACCTGATCATCGTCGACCCGACCTGCACCACGACTGCCGGCGCACACGGTTGCGTGCACTACCGCTGGGGCGACGCACACCAACGTCCGCTACACTACGAAACTGCTGCTGATGTGGAAGCCGGTCCGGCTGCAAGGTGTCGGCGCTGCCTCCAGCATCATCAACGCGAATACCCATCCCGCGGGCAAGCTGGATCCCTGGCGCGCGGCAGGTCAATTGCCTGTTCGGATTGGCGCTCAACGGCTACGCCGAGCTCAACCACGAATCCCTTCGACTCGACCGGTCAGTTCGCTTGCCCAGGGACTGGCTGGAACTTCTTCACGCCGACGGCCAACAATCCGCAGGTCGATCGGCTGCCGCTGGAAGCGACGGTCGGCTGGGACGCCACCCTCAACGGCAACCTGGCCGAGCTGCTGCAGGAGCCCACGCTGATGGGAGCCTGGAAGGCGCGGCCATCACGGTGCTGGCGAAGGGCGTGAACTTCCCGGTCGAATCCGTTGGTAACGGCAGGCGGCACTTTCCCGACCGGCACGACTCTGCTCACAGGCGAGCACCAGCAGCGACCACCGGCTGCGGACCGAATACCGCGAGCGGCTCACAACCCGTTCCCGAGCAACTTCCAGTGCAACCCGTCGCGCATCGACGGCTTGGGCATCACCAACAGTTCGCAGGGCGGCGGCGGCATCTTCGTGCACGCCTGGGGGCATAACCTGCAGATCGCCAACAACCGGGTCTACAACAACTCCGGAACGCTCTCGGGCGGCATCAACGTCGGCCAGGGTGAATTCCCGCCGGCGTACCTCGGTGGGCGCTGGAGCGGCGAACGCGGCACCCGGGCTCCTGCCAGAACGCAGCAACGTCACGAATCTGTCAGCTGCCGTACTGCCACGACCTGAACGTGAACGTGCACCACAACGCGATCACGTCGAACTCCTCCACCGGCGACGAATTGTTCTCGGCCACGCCGGCGGGGGCGGGCGGCGTCAGCTTCTGCACCGGCGCCGACTTCTACAAGTTCAACTACAACTGGGTTTGCGGAAACCTGAGCACCGGTGACGGCGGCGGCGTCGCTCACCTCGGGTTCAGCTACAACGGTGACATCGAGCACAACTCGATCCTGTTCAACCAGAGCACCAACCCGACGATCCCAACCAACGGCGGCGGCCTGCTCGTCATGGGCGCGCCCGATGCCGATCCTACCTGCGGCGCCACGACCGACGCAGGATTGCGTGCCCGCCACCGGGCAGCGTCGCGCCGAGCGACGGCACCGGTCCCGGCCTGGTGATCAATGCCAACCTGATCATGGGCAACGCGGCGGAAAGCGGCAGCGGCGGCGGCATTGCGCTTCCAGAACGTCAACGGCACGGACGTCGTCACGCTTCCCGACCACTCCGGCGCGCTGGTACTCGCGTCACTGTCACCAACAACATCATCGCCAACAACGTGGCCGGCTGGGACGGCGCTGGAGTTTCGCTGCAGGATGCGTTGAACGGTGAACATCATCAACAACACGATCGATGTCCAACGACACCACCGCGTCGTCGGGCGTGCTCTTCAACACGCTTGGGCGCTCCGCTCGCCAGCAGCCCAGGGACCAACTTGCACCGCAAACTGGCGGCACCGCATCGTGCGCCTCAGCCCGCCGGCCTGGTGACCATCCAGAACAGCTCGGTCCTGACCGCGAACTCTGCCGGCGACGATCACCTGCCCCGCAGGCCACTTTGCGGGCACCACGGCCACCAACGGAACTTGCCGGAGCGTTCTCGTATCCCGCTACTGGCGAACGACGTGTTCTGGCAGAACCGCGTCGTTCTACATCGGCGTGGGCGCACTCGGTACGGGGAACGCTGAACCAGCAGAACGTGGTCACGCTGTATAACGCGTTCACCACCACGGCTGCGAGCCAGCCGTCAGCCGACGCCACGACCGCCAACGGCGACGGCGCAATCATCACCGGCGGCACCGGCGCCTGCGTCACCGGCGAGCTACTGGGACATCGGCGTCCGCGGCGACACGGGACCGACCAACCACGGCTCGACGGTCACGCTCACCCCGACGTACTCGGTGCTGACGAACATCACGGGCTACAACGCCGCAGCGCACACAACACGGCGTCGAACCCGACCGTTGCTCAGCCAGTACTGCAACGGTTCGCGGATTCCACCGGAGTTTGGCGGCGATGGGCTACCAGGTGCCTCCGGGCATCTCGGACGCCACCGTGCCCAACCCGATCTTCAACCTGACGCCGGCCGCGACGGTGGACGAGGGCAACAACTGGATCAACATCAGCTGGGGTCCGCTGGCGCTGACCAACCCGGTCACCAACGCTGCACTCGGCAACTACGCGCCGGCGGCGGGTTCGCCGGTCATCAACTACATCCCGTCAAGCGCTGACTGCGAACTTCACCGAGGCGCCGACCTTGGACTTCTTCGGCAATCCGAGGAAGACAAACAACTGCTGTTGACGCGGGCGCGGTCGAGTTCGCGGCTGGGCCAGCAACGGCGGTACTCAGCGTTACGGGTGGGCCGTTAACCTTCGGCAACGTGGCGACTGGCACCACCAGCGCAGCGCAAACCCTCACGCTGCACAACACCGGTACCGCAACCGGAACCGGTATTACGCTGGCCTTCTCGTCGCCGCGATACTCGCGTTCGGCGGGCGGCGGCACCTGCGGCGCAACCCTGAACGCCGGCGCCACCTGCACGATCAACGTGGTGTTCTCGCCGACAGCCGTTGGTGCGGTGCCCGCAACGCTGACCATCACGGCCAACGTTACGGTGACCGGCTCGCCGGTAACGCTCAGCGGCACAGGTGTGGCGGCCGCAGCTGAGTGCCACTCTGACTCCGACGTCGCACAACTTTCGGCAATGCGACCAGGGGCGTGGGCGCTGCTGGCGTGCTCCGACGCAGGTGTTCACGCTCACCAACACCGGGAACGTGACGCTCACGGGTATCGCACAGGCAACGCTCGGAGGAACCAATCCCGACCGAGTTCAGCATTGCGCGGTCTTGTCAACCTGCGGTCCGGCCGGTGGTGGCCAGCTGTTGGGCCAGACAACCCTGGCGCCGGGTGCGGCTTGTGTGGTCACGGTGCAGTTCCGGCCGCTGACGACGCAAACGACCGGGGCCAAGAGCGCGACGGTGTCGGTTACCGACTTGGCGGGGACACAAACGTCAACCCTGACCGGCAACGGCGCAATAGGTGCCTGGCGGGACAACAGACGTAACCTCGATGCTGCTCACGGGTAATGCCGTGAGCAGCATTCGTTTTAAGGTAGGTTTGCTAAAGCAATTCAGAGCAATCATGCAGCACGAATCTGAAATTCAACCTCGGGCCACACGGCACCAGAGATCAGGTTAACGGTTATGAAAATTCATCGCATTCTGTGCTTATCCGCCACGATCGTAATTTCACAACTCGCACTGGCTGCCCTTCCGCCGAGTTCGGCGTTGGGACAAGTTGAAGGTACGCTTGATTTTTGTGCCCAGGTCGATCCGCAATCGGCGGCGAAGTATGCGGAGCACAAAAAGCATCTGGTGCAAGACGTGCCGGAAAAGGATGTAGCGGAGGCGCGTAAGACGGCGGACGTACAAAGAGGCCTACGACGCGATCGGCGCCGCCCTCGGCAAGGTCCCGAAAGACCAAGCAGTCAAAGCTTGCACCACATTGGTCGAATCGAAGTAGTGGACCGACCGCAGGCCTGTCTCTGGTGCCACTGATCGGGGAATGGCGCCGAACGTTGTGGGCAACGTGGTGCGGCACAACTGTTGACGCGCGCTAACGGCTGCCACCGTTCGGCAGCGCAAACGCCACATACACGCCCCCGGACCCCGACTTCGGATCTTTCCCGCCGCCCGCGGCAATCACGACATACTGCCTTCCGCTTACCGCGTAGGTCACAGGAGTGGCGTTGCCTGAAAATGGCAGCGTCGTTTCCCAAAGAAGGTCTCCTGTAGATTTATCAAAAGCCCGAAACTTCTTGTCGTAATTAGTGGCTCCAATGAACACCAGTCCGCCGGCGGTCACGACCGGACCACCGTAATTCTCCGACCCGGTGTTCTTCATGCCCTTGGCGGCAAGTTCGGGATATTCGCCGAGGTTGATCTTCCACTTGTACTCGCCCGTGTTTAAATCGATCGCATTGAGGGTGCCCCAGGGCGGCGCGATCGCTGGATAGCCGTCTGGATCAAGAAATCGACGATAGCCAGTAAGCCGGTATTTCATTGCCGCTGGCTGGTGTTCGGAAGTCGACAGTTCTTTGTTTTCACCGGTCAAAAGAAAACTCACCAACCCATTCAGTTGATCCTCTTGCAGATTCGGAAAACCCTGCATCCGTCCTTTGCCCCCGCGTATCACGCTGCTGATTTCCGCAGGACTCCTTCGGTCTCCGATGCCGACCAGTGAGGGTGTAGCGGGCGGCGAACCTTTCATGTCCACACCGTGACAGACGCTGCATTGACTCAAATAAATCGCCTGCGCCCCATGCGCCCCTTTGTCCTCGAAAAGCGCCGCGGTCCAAGCCATTTCGTTGGCGTTCACGTAGATGACGTCGGTATCGGGATCAACCGCGGGTCCTCCCCACTCAGCGCCTCCATCAAATCCGGGGAACACAATCGTGTCGGCTCCCACCCGGAATGGAACAAATTGTCCTTCATTGATTGCTTGCCGAAAGTGCTCCAAAGCCCATTGGTGTGCTTCTGGAGTGCGAGTAGTCAGCATGTCCTCGTTGAGGGATTGCCGTGCATAGGGCTTGGGCCATGTCGGCAGGCTCTGTTCTTCAGCCGTGACTTCGCCTTCCAGCGTGCTCTTGGGATACTTTCGGGACTCGATCGGTACCAGCAGTTTCCCCGTAACACGATCAAACATGTAAACAAAACCCTGCTTGCTGGTCTGGACAACCGCGTCAACCGCCTTCCCTTCGCGTTGCAGTGTGACCAGTACCGGAGCCGAAGGAAAATCGCGATCCCAAATATCGTGCTTAACCGCCTGGAAATGCCAGATCCTCTCCCCGGTTTCGGCCTTCAGCGCAATGAGGCAATTGGCGAATAGATCATCACCTGCACGATCGGCGCCATAAAAATCAAAGGCCGCGGATCCGGTGGGCACGTAGACGATTCCCCGCTGCGCATCGAGCGCCATGCCTGCCCAGTTATTGGCTGCGCCGCTCAGTTTCCACCCATCTTTCGGCCAAGTGTCGTAACCGAATTCACCCGGGTGAGGAATCGTGTGGAAAGACCAGCGCAGTTTCCCGGTGCGGACTTCGTAGGCTCGAACATCACCGGGCGGCGCAGGCAGCGTTTCAGGATTGCGGCCTCCCACGATGATCAGGTCTTTGTAGACAATTCCCGGGCTGGTCAAGGCAATCGACTGAAAGCGAGGCTCACGCCCCAAGTTTTCCTGTAAATCAACCCGGCCATTTGTTCCGAATGTCGCAATGGGTTTGCCGGTGGTTGCGTCGAGTGCGTACAGAAAGTTCATTACGCCCACCAGGATTCGCTTGTCGCCGTTGCTCGACCAATATGCAAGTCCACGGTCGGGCTGCATTCCTTTGATGCCTGAGTCGAACTTCCAGAGCAGCTTTCCAGTTGCAGCATCGAGCGCAAAAATCTTCTGAGTCGGACTGATCCCGTAGAGCACTCCGTCGACTACCAGAGGACTCGTCTGTAGGCCGCCCTTCTCGCCGGTGTCGTAGCTCCAGGCCACTTCCAGTTGCTTCACATTGGTACGATTAATCTGCGCAAGGGAAGAGTAATGGCGGTTTTCAAGAGACCCGCCCGACACCGGCCAGTCGCGAGATTCGAGCGAAACCTTTGCATCCTGGTTCGCGGCTATCACGAGCACGTTCAGTACGCCCGCCAGAACGAGCGTCATTAGACACACCGCCGACCACATCCGAAGAGTACGCATGCTGCAAATTTACTCTATAACCTCGAATTCGGGATTCTGTTCCATCGATCTGACAAGATCCGCTGTGTGAGTGACACCTCGCAAGCGAAGAAGTCTGCGGGATTTGTCATAATCAGATATGGAAGCTAAACTCCATCGCCCTGTGTGGAAGACCTGGTTGGCCTTCGCGATTATCTATTTCGTGTGGGGATCTACATTTCTGGCAATTCGCATCGGCGTGCGCGAAGTTCCGCCGTTTCTTCTGGCCGCGATGCGGTTCTTCATTGCGGGACTGGTGCTCTACCTCTGGATGAACGCGCGGGGTGAGCGCTCACCGAGCAGGCGCGAATGGTCGTCTGCCTTCCTTCTCGCTTTCCTGATCTTCGTCCTGGACTACGGATTATTGTTTTGGGCGGAGCAGCGTGTGCCCTCGGGCATTGCGGCGGTCATGATGGCTACGATCCCGATCTTCATGGCATTGTCGGAAATCATTTTGCTGAAAACCCAAAAACTCACCGCTCGCCTCGGATTGGCTCTCACGGTCGGGATCGGCGGAGTAGCCGTCCTGATGAGCCATTCGTCGAATCTCGGCGGAGTGCCGATCGACCGGGCGGGCGCTGTGGCATTGATCATTGCATCCCTGAGCTGGTCAATTTCGTCTGCGCTTACTCGCAAATTGCCGCTCCCGCCGTCAAAAATCATGAGCTCGGGAGCACAGATGTTCGCGGGAGGAGTCTTGCTGGCCATTACGGCAGCTGCGCTTGGGGAATTCCGTAATTTTCGCCCCGGCGCCGTGTCCAGCGGCGCGTGGCTCTCGTTGCTCTACCTCATCGTCGCGGGTTCCATCATCGGATTCACAGCCTACGTTTGGCTGATTCATCATGAGTCGCCGACCAAAGTCGGGACCTACGCGTACGTGAATCCGGTCGTGGCTGTGCTGGTTGGATATTTCCTGGGTGGCGAATCCCTTGGCCTGCGAACGATTCTGGGGACGCTGTTCGTTCTGGTCAGCGTAGTGGTGATCACGACAATACGAGTGCAGAAGCCTGTAACAGCGATGCCTGCGGAGGAACTCGGATAACCCGATCAGGCCGAACTAGCTTTCTTGCTCATCCCCTCGCGCGCCGCCTGCAAGGCCATTTCCCGGGCCGCACGCAACTGCGTGACCGGATCTCCGCTGGGAAGAAACTCCATGGCAGCGACGCCCCTGTAGTTCAGTTCCGCCAGTTTGCGAAAGATGTTCTGGTAGTTGATTTCGCCCGTGCCTGGTTCGTGACGTCCGGGCACGTCGGCGATGTGAACCAACCCTAAATGAGGAATACTCTTTTCCAACTTTGCAATGAGGTTGCCAAAGGCGATTTGCTCGTGGAAGAAATCGTAGAGTAACTGCACTTGTGGGTGATTGACTGCTTCCACGATCTCAAGCGCCTCCGCTATTGAGGTCAGATAATACTTTGGGTTCTCTTCCGGATCGATGGTTTCCAGCAGCAGTCGTACGCGTTCCCCGTGGATCGTCTTGCCCTCGACCATCGCCGCGCCGGCCTTCAGCGTATCGATGCAACTCTGGTGCTGCGCCTCACGGGCCATGCCCGGAATGCGGTTGCCCGAGAGCAAAATCATGCTTGGGCAATCAATCCTCTCCATGATCGTCAGAGCCTTCCGCAGTTCCGCGAGCAACGATTCCCGGTCAGCGGGGTTGCTGACTCCATGTTTCAATCCAGCCGTGCAATCGAACGAGAGGCCCAATTCTTTGCGTTTGGCATTGGCGCGGCTGAAATCTTCTTCCGTCCACTTGTCGTATTCGCCTACCAGTTCCACATTGCGGTACCCAGCCTCCGCGACCTTTTCCAGGCGCTGTTCGAAGGGTAAGTCTTTAAAAACCGTCCAAAGCATGACGGAGAACTTGAAAGGCACTCCGGAGTCCTCGCTCTTGTCGCTCTCAGATCTCGATCGTGCACCGAACAACGGGCCGTGGTTAAGACCGGCGGCACCCACGATTGCCCCCGCCACCGTCTGAGTAAATGCTCGTCGATTCATGTTCACCCCTGGCACATCGATCTTGAACGGGGAGAAGGTACCACAGATCCAGAAAGGGCGGGAAATACGCAGGGTGACGGAAATTAAGGGACAGCACAAAAGGTGACGGGCATCTTTACGTACATGCTTGGTGCGACACCTTTGGATAGGCCGTAGAAGGTTCCGCGGGAAACGCGACTCCAGTCTTTCCCCGGAAGCGCAGCTCCCCGCGGTTTCACAAGCGTTCAACTAGCTGGCCCGAGGCATCGGCTTGTCACTCTTCTGGAAGTCCGCACTGGCCTCGCCAGCGGAAGCCACGTCTTCGGCGCCGGTCCTTTCGAGTATCTCCTTGGCTTTCTTTGTCCACTCGGAGTTGTCGGAGTGCACGGAAAGGAGAATGCCACCCTTTCGTAGACGGCCCTCGTACCTCTTGGCCTCATATTCCGGGATTCCCATCCCGATCAGGGCGCCCGTGATACCTGCCACTGTCCCGCCTACACCTGCTCCAGCGAGAGCTGCCATGATTGGACCAGCCGCGATGAAGGGTCCAACACCCGGAATAGCCAGCGCGCCAATGCCAGCAAGCCAGCCAAGGGTGCCCCCGATCACCGCACCGGTCGCCGCTCCTGCCGAGGCTCCTTCAGGAGCTTTTGTTCCTTTCTGGTGGGCGAAATCCTTCGTTCCGGCATTTTCCGGAAACAGTACAGAAATGTCGGTATTACGGAACCCGGCCGACTTCAACACATCCACTGCACTCTCAACACCCTCGTAGGTCGAATAAATTCCAAAAACCGCCGTATTTTTCCCTGCCATTTGGTTTCTCCTTAGTAAGTAGTCAGTAGTAGTCCTTGAACTCAGGTTCGACACGCCTGAGTTCTGCGAAAAGATTTGCCTTTCACAAAATTCAGGCGGCTCCGGCTGGTCTCCATTTTCAGAAACCGCACCATAGCCGCCCTGTGTGACAGCAGGTCCTAGAACAGGGAATCACTAACCTCCCTCATGGGGGGTCACGCTGTTCTAGCGCCCAAGACGAAGTGCATGATCAGCGAGATCACCGCAAAAATCAGCAGCAGGTGGATTAGCCCGCCCGCTACATGGAAGACTGTGAAACCACCGACCCATGCAATCAACAAAATCACAAACAATATGGTCCAGATGCTCATGTTTTCCTTCCTCCTAATCGGTCGATCCTGATCGACCGAATGCGTCCGGAACCTACTCGCCTGCCACCGCTCGGACCGTGACCAGACTTGATTCCGAAGTGTTCACTATGAGGGGTGGTAGTGTCTATTTTCGATCCGGTGAATCGTGCAATTGGGTGGACCTGAACATGTATGCGGCAACTGAAGAAATGACAGGGAATAGAGCAATCGGGACAAATCGTAAGGTCTGCGATAAGAACTCTAGCAATTAACGAGACGGGTCTTTTGGTGTCGAATCGAACGAAGGCGGCGCACTCGACATCTTGCGTGCCAGATCCTCATCGACGGACTTCTTGTGCAGTTCGCGAACTTTGGCGAATTCTCTCTGCGAGTCTGAGGCCCTGCCCATCGCCTGGTATACATGCCCCAGTTGATAGTGTGCGTCGGGTTCAGTCGGATCAAGGGCCAGCGCTCTCTGCAGTGCGGTTGCGGCCTCAGGATAACGTTTCTGCCGCGCCAAAATCGTACCGGCGTCCAGGTAGGCAATCCGAATATCGTTCTTCCGTTCGATGGCCTTTTGCAACAAGGCCAGAGCCTTGTCCGCATTGTTCTTTTTCATCTCGACATCGCCCAGGTGCGCCAAGGCCTGGGCATTATCGGGATCCAGGGACAATTCGGTTTCGAATTCCTGCTGCGCCTCGTCATAGCGACGGGACTTCCAGTAAAGATAACCAAGTCCGAAATGCACGTTGGGTTCGTGCGGAGAAACTTTGGCAGCGGCCTGGAACTCAGCGATGGCCTCGGGAGTTTTTGCCAGGCCATCCAGCGCCTGCCCCATGAGCATGTGCGCGGTGGCCGAGTCAGGGTCGCGTTGCAGGATCTGCCGGAATTCCTCCAACGCGCAGGTGTATTGCTTAGCCCACAAACAGCTTTGGGCGAGCATATGATGAAGTTCAGTGTTGTCGGGATCTGCTTTGGCCGCAATGCCGAGATGTTTGGCAGCGTCGGTGAATCGTTTCTCTCCGTAGTAACTGATTCCCAGCAGCGTACGCGCCTGTAGATTGTGCGGGTCGTCAGCAATCACCGCACTGAAAGGTCGAACCGCAGCCTGAAAGTGACCTTGCTTGAACTCGGCCAGCCCCAGGTTGAGTGCTACTCCCGGAAGCTTTGGATCAAGAGCCAGTGCTTTCCGGTACGCCGAGGCCGCTTCGGCGTATTTCTCTTCTTTAGATAGAACGACACCAAGACTGGCAAAGGCGGGGGCATCCTGAGGGTTCTGGCGAGTTACCGCGCGCCACGCCTGAGCCGCCTCAGCTAATTTCCCCTGCTGCTCTAGGGCGATCGCATCGGCGGGGGTTGTGCGTGGGCACATCCCACCAGTAAGAGCATCAGGACCGCCCATTCGAACGCTAGGTTCATCATGTGAAGATCAGAGATATTCTTACTCACCCGGCCGAGAACTGCCACTCCGCGCATCCTTAATGTTTATCCCAAGCTCTCGCAGGACAGAAAAAAGCCCCGCTCGTGGAGTGTCAGTCCGAGCGGGGCCAAGGGCGTTCTGCAGTCAGTGAACTTAGTAATACAGTTTCAAACCGAGTTGGAAAGTCCTCGGATCGAAGGCGTTGGTGATCGCACCGAAGTTGCTGGCTCCCAGGTTGGTGCTGATGCCACCACCCTGGCGATCTCCGCGGAATTGTGTGTGGTTCCACGTGTTAAAGCTCTCTGCGCGGAACTCGAGCCGTGTGCCGCGCGACTCGCTGAACACGAAGCTCTTGAATATTGAAAGATTCCAGTTATCGCGTCCGGGGCCGCGCACTGATTTCGCGGGGAGATCGCCCCACGTGCCAGGCGCTGGATCTGCGAAGGCCGTTGGATCAAACCACGCGTCCACAGTTTTCGGATACTTGATCTTTCCGACCAGATCAGGCCGGTTTCTGGTCTGGGGAACAATACTGGTAATGCTCTTATTACCCGTTTGGATATCGAGCGGTGCGCCGGTCTGCATGGTGACGATCCCGGAGACCTGCCAGCCGCCGAAGGCCGTCTTGAGCGCTTTGCTCGAGTTGCCGCGTAGGAGAGGAATGTCATAGACGAAGTTTACAAACGCGACATGCGTGCGATCGAAGAACGACGGTCCCAGGTCATATCTCCACCCGACGTAAGGATTCGAGACGTTGTTCAGATCGTAGCCATTGTCGTTGCTGCCGGCTGAGTCAATCGCCTTGGAATAGGTGTATCCGAATTGCAGCGACAGATCGTTTTTGACATTTGCATGCAGGTCGACCTGGAGCGAGTTGTAGTGACCATTGGCTTCGTTTTCGGCGAGTCGGATGGAGCGGAAGCCTTGGAATGGGACCACCTGGTTATAGTTGCCGGCATTGTTGAAAAGACCGGGCAAAAGAGCAGCGTCCGGAAGGTTGATCTGACGGAAGTCGCTTTGATACCGGCTCTGGTTACCCACATACGACACCGACAGTACACTCTTCGCTCCCAAGGCCCGCTGTACACCGATGTTGTACTGATAGCTGGTGGGCAGTTTGTACTGCTTGCGATTGAGACCCGTGATGTCGGCGACGATGATCGGCAGGGGAGGCGTAACGATGGTGGTACCGCTCTGAATGCCGGTCTTCGGGTTCGACAGAAGCACGTTATTAAAACCGGCAGACGAACTGAAGGGAACATTGCCGCCGGCGTTGTACATGTCATTGCCTTGGATTCGTTCATACATCGCCCCGAATCCACCGCGGATCACCGTCTTGCCTCCGCCTGTCAGGTCATAAGCGAAGCCGAAACGAGGCCCGAACACCGCCCAGTGATTGTCCACCAGGCCCTTGGGGATCCCGTTCTTTCCGTCGATGCCGATGCCATTCAGGTAGAACTGATATCCCGCCAGAATTGGATTAGGACTTGTCCCTAATCCCGGGCTGCTGGTGCTGATGGTTCCGTCGGTGTTGAAGATGGGTGCTGCCGCAGGATCATACAAGTTGGGATAGAAGTTGGAGGTTCGGTGGTTTGCCTCGTAGGTGTGTGGCACTCCATCCCAACGGAGGCCGAGGTTCAGCGTCAGCCGGTTATTGACGCGCCAGTTGTCCTGGATGTACGCCGCATAGGAGATATTGTTCCACTTACCGTTGTCATGAACCGCGTCCTCTGCGTACGAGTTGGCATAACCGAGTAGGTAATCCGCGAAATCATTTCCCGTGTAGGTGCCGTTGAAACCGAAGTTCCCCTGGGTGCTGGCGAATACATCCTGGACCTTCTTGTAAATTGCCCAGCTCGCCCCAAACTTGAATTGGTGCGCTCCCCGAGTCCACGAAATGTCATCGCGGATCTGATAGTCATCCGCCTTGTTGCGCCACGGGGTCCAGTTGGCGCTGTACTGAGCTCCGGTGGCTTGACTCAGGTTGATGGTTGGGATGCGTTCCGATGCGTTCGGCCCGGTGAACACGCGGTTAAATGTGAAGTCCGAAGGCGCTGACAAGGGTGCTCCAAAGGCGGCGACGGGAATAATGTTGATGCGGTTCCCGTTGTAGTTGAAAGCCACTTCGTTCAGCAGTCGCGGGCTGATGATGTTGGTGACATGAACCACGCCGCTATAGGACGGGTTCCCGAAAGTGTTGCCGATCGTGGGCACGTTGTCGCCGCTCCACATGGTGGTGCCGAAACTCTGTGAGATCTGCTCGGCCACGAAGTGCCCGAAGATGGAGAACTTGTCGTTGAACTGATGATCAACGCGTACGATTTCCTCTTTTACATAGGTGGGAGAGTTGGCGCCTCCCTGAAATTGCGCACCACTCGTCGGTGCCGGGAAGATACCGGCGTTGAGCAGGGACTGCGCATTCGCATCTAGCAAGTCGGTCGGTATCGTCGGGAATGCCACAAACTGAGGATTAGCGGCAACCGAAGCCTTTGTGTTAACCGCGCAAGACCCACCCCCGTCGGGCGTGCTGAAGGTAGTGATCCCGGCGGCGTTGAAGCGAGCCACCTGGTCCGAAGAGAGTTGGGTCTGACAAGGCACGTGCAAGCCCGAGTTAGGAATGGCTGGCTGATTTGGATCCACACTTTTGTCAACTTTAAAATCGGCGGGCAGATTCCCTGCAAAGTCGCCGCCGTAGGTCGCCGGTATCGGAACTGTTCGGTTCAGGGTTCCGCCCTGAATGAGACGCCGCCACTCCATGTTGTAAAAGAAGAATGTCTTGTGATCTTTTCTCCAGAAATCAACCGGACCACCCACATTGAAGCCAAAAGTGTTGAACCGTAATTCGGCCTTCTGGGCGGGAGCGCGGTTGAAGTAGTTGCGCGCCTGGAGTGCGTCGTTTCGCAGGAATTCCCAAGCCGACGCATGCAGCATGTTCGTGCCAGATTTCAGCACGGTCGTCATCGTTGCCGCTGAGGAGAGTCCGTACTCGGCGCTGTAACTTGAACTGAGCACCCGGAATTCGGCGAGCGCATCCATCGAGGGCATCACGCTGAACGTGCCGGATCCGCCACGGTCGAGGTTCTCGCCGCCGTCCATCAGGTAAATGTTGTGGCCAGGACGATTTCCGTTGAAGCTCACATTCGCGTTGCCGCCCACAGGCGTTGGCGTTTGAAAATCATCCTGAAGGCTGGTCGCTCCAGGTGTCAGGTTGATCAGCGTGTAGATGCTTCGGCCGTTGGTGGCGAGCTGTGTCACCTGCTTGCCGGTGATAACGTCGCTGACTTCGCCTGAATCTGTTTGCACGGCAACCGGGGCGGTCTCAACCGTGATGGTCTCCTGTGCCGTGCCCATCTGCATCTGGAAGTCCACGCGGGTACGGTCGCCGACGTTGAGCACGACATCCTTTTGCTCGACGATCTTGAATCCTGGAGCTTGGGCGCGTACTGAGTATCGTCCGATCTTAAGATTTGGCGCAACGAACTGCCCAACATCATTGCTGGAAAGTGTGCGAACCTGGCCGGTAGCGGCACTCGTGATAGTGATGCCCACGTTCGGTACCGCCGCTCCCGTCGGATCGGTCACGGTTCCGACGATGGTGGCTTCCTGAGCGAACGCCAGGGAAGCCAATCCCAGGAATAGGCAAAAGACCGCCAGACGACTAAGGCTGCGGACTTGCATTGCACGCGCGAAACTCCCGGCGTACGTGGACGAGAGTGTGTTCATTGCCATCCTCCGGGGTCGCTACCCCAAGGAGCGACCTTGTCACTCAGGTTTTGGAAACGTTCACGGCGTCCTGCTTTTATCTCTACACAACAATGGTTGTCAAGCAAGAAATCCTGTCTAAATCGAACCTATATCGATTTAGTCAGATCTCGCCTGAGCATGGAGAGGCCGGTCCTTGCCCAATACAGGGCGATGTGCCACACTTCTGCGCGTGGGGAGAGGCAGAGGGGGGACGAGCGGTCGGAATCCTGACGACCGATCGGCAAAATCGATTAGGTTGAAGGAACTGGCGGACCACCTCGGCTTAGCGCCGGCCACCGTCTCCTTGGTCATGAACGGCTCACCGGTTGCCGATACGATCGCACCCGAAACCAAGAAATTGATTTTCGCTGCAGCGCGAAAATTCAACTACCGTCCAAATTTTTTTGCGCGCTGTCTTCGCACCCAGCGCAGCTTTACGATTGGCGTACTGGTGCCGGAGGTCAGTGAAGGCTACAACGTCACAGTCCTGAGCGGAATTGAAGATCACCTGTTGCAGGAAGGCTACTTCTATTTCGTCGCTAGCCACCGGTTCCGGCCCGATCTGATCGAAGAGTATTCGCAGTTGTTCCATCACCGCTCTGTCGATGGCTTGATCGTAGTATGCACTCCCTGGCATCGCAGCTTGCCGTTTCCGGTGGCGACCGTCTCTTGTCACCACGCGGTGAAGGGTGCGACCAGCATTGTTCTGGATCATCACCACGCCGCAGAAATCGCATTGCAGCACTTGCTCGGACTAGGGCATAGAAAGATTGCTTTTATCCGAGGCCAGGCTTTCGTTCCAGACACTGAAGTGCGCTGGAATGCCATTGCTGAAGTGGCGGAAGCGATGCGCTTGCCCATTTGCGAGAAACTGATCGCGCAAATTGAGGACAACTCGCCTTCTCCTCACCTCGGTTACAAGGCCACGCAGGAACTCCTGGCTTCAGGTGAACCTTTCACTGCTCTGTTTGCGTTCAACGACATTTGCGCGATGGGTGCGATCCGCGCGCTCCATGAATTCGGGTTGCGCGTGCCTGAAGACGTCTCCGTCCTCGGCTTCGACGACATCGAAAGTGCTGCTTATCAAACCCGCGGCCTCACCACCGTGCAGCAACCGTTAAAGGAAATGGGAAAGATTGCGGCCGAAAATGTACTCGGCCGGATCTTGCGGCCCACCAAGAGATTGGATGATGAGGTGCCTGCCGAAATCGTCGTCAAACCGAAGTTGATCGAGCGTGAGACCACTGGTTTAGCGCCACGCCCACGCGGGGTTCGCAAAGCTATGCTGCCGCTTCGATAGCACCACTGCTGGCGATCACTACTGCGGATTGTGCCGACCTGATGTTGACGCCAGTACTACCCTGTGCTACAAGCACGGTCTAAATCGATTTAGAAGAAACATTCTCTTAGATCCCGGTGCCCATGCTTTTGCCTTGAGTGAAGGAGCCGACTTTCGATGAGCCCTAGCCGTCCCGTCGTTGCAGCCATTCAGCTTCTTGTCGCGCTGGTTCTCGTGGTCTCTGCCGCATCGGCGCAGACCGCGAGTACTCCTGCTTACCTGGATCCATCCCAACCCACTTCTGTCAGAGTGGACGATCTGATTTCAAAGATGACTCTGGAGGAGAAAGCCTCTCAATTGGTGAACCAGGCGCGTGCCATTCCGCGGTTACAGGTTCCGGAGTACGACTGGTGGAGTGAAGCCCTGCACGGAGTTGCCAACGCCGGAACGGCGACGGTTTTTCCGGAGCCCATCGGGTTAGCCGCCACCTTCGATTCGCCATTGATTCACGAGATGGCCGTAGTCATCGGGACGGAAGCCAGGGCGAAACACCATCAAGCGGTCCGCGCCGGTCGGCGAGACATCATGGAGGGCCTCGATTTCTGGTCTCCCAACATCAACATCTTTCGCGACCCGCGCTGGGGCCGCGGTCAGGAAACTTACGGCGAAGATCCATATCTCACGGGCAGAATGGGAGTGGCCTTCGTCACTGGCCTCCAGGGCGACGATCCCAAGTATTACCGCGTTGTTTCCACGCCCAAGCACTTTGCTGTTCACAGCGGCCCGGAGCCTTCGCGCCACAGCATTGATGTCCAGGTCTCTAAACACGACATGGAAGACACCTATCTTCCTGCCTTTCGTGCGACTGTGACCGAAGGGAAAGCCGGGTCGGTCATGTGTGCATACAACCGCGTGAATGGCGAACCGGCCTGTGCCAGCACTTTCCTGCTGGTTGATCAGCTCAGGAACGCGTGGAAATTCGAAGGCTACGTAGTGTCCGACTGTGATGCAGTGGTCGATATTTTCAACGGACATCACTTCACGCAAAGCATGGCGGAAGCCGGCGCTGTGTCGCTGAAGCGAGGCATGGACAACGAGTGCGCCGATTTTTTCACCAAAGCCACCAGCAATGCTGACTACGTAAAGTTTCTCGACGCTGTGAAGCAGGGCTTGCTGACCGAAAAAGACATTGATGTCTCGCTGCGCCGTTCTTTCACAGCTCGCTTCCGCCTGGGGATGTTCGATCCCCCCGCCATGGTGAAGTATGCACAGATCCCGGAATCGGAGATCGACAGCGCCGCCCATCGCCAACTCGCCTTAAAAACCGCCCAGGAATCGATCGTATTGCTGAAGAACGACGGCGTCCTGCCCTTCAAACCACAGGTCAAGAAGATTGCAGTGGTCGGCCCGCTTGCCGAATCTCTGCGTGTCCTGCAGGGCAACTACAGTGGAACGCCGTCCCGCGCGACCACCGCTCTCGATGGCATTCGCAAGCAGTTTGCGGGCGCGCAAGTCAGCTTCGTACCGGGAATGAATTTTCTGCGCCAGGAAATCCTGATTCCTACGTCCGTGCTCTCCACCGGCGAAGGCAAGCCTGGTCTGAAAGGGGAGTATTTTTCCGAGACCAACTTCGAAGGCACACCCATGGTCCGGGTCGATCCCTCGGCTATGCTCCAACCCTTTCACCCGGAGCCCGGTTCTCTGACGCCGCCAGCCGGCGTAAAGAACTTTTCCGTACGCTGGACCGGCTTCCTGACGCCGAAGGAATCCGGTACCTACCGCATTGGCGCGGTCGGATCGATGAATCGCGTCTGGCTAGAAGACAAACTCATTGTCGACGATTTTGTGCTGCACGACCCCAAGCCCACCACGACGACAGTGCAATTAGAGAAGGGCCATCGCTATCCGCTGAAGCTGGAATACGGTCAGGGCGGCACCGGCATCAAGTTAGTTTGGCTGCCGATCACTTCCGACCCGATAGGTGAGGCCGTTTCTTCTGCGAAGAACGCAGATGCCGTCGTTGCGGTGGTGGGCATCACGTCGCAACTTGAAGGCGAAGAAATGAAAGTGGACGTTCCCGGCTTCGTCGGCGGAGATCGTACGAGCCTCGATTTGCCCAAGGAGGAAGAAGACCTACTGGAAGCGCTGGGAGCCACCGGTAAGCCGCTCGTCGTCGTGCTTATGAACGGAAGCGCGTTGGCGGTCAACTGGGCTGACCAGCACGCCAATGCCATTCTCGATGCCTGGTATTCCGGCGAGGAGGGCGGTACAGCCATCGCCCAAACGCTGGCGGGAGTGAACAATCCGGCGGGACGGCTGCCAGTCACGTTCTACAAAAGCACCGATCAGCTGCCGCCCTTCGAAGACTATGCAATGAAAAATCGCACCTACCGTTACTTCGAAGGACAACCTCTGTATCCCTTCGGCCATGGATTGAGTTACTCGAAATTCGAATACAGCAATCTTGCGCTATCAAGGGCCGATTTATCGGCAGGGGAGCCTTTAAGCGTGCAGGTCGACGTAAAAAACACGAGCGCACGCGACGGTGATGAGGTGGTGCAACTTTACCTGAGCTTCCCCAAATCACCGGGCGTTCCTCTGCGTGCACTGCGGGCATTTACGCGCGTGCACGTCGGAGCAGGAAAGACAGAGCGTTCCGTCTTCGTTTTGCAGCCGCGCGATCTGAGCCATGTCAACGAAGCGGGCGACCGTATCATCACAGCCGGTGCCTACCGGGTCAGTGTCGGGGGAGGGCAGCCCGGCAGTGCCGCGCCCGGAGCGGAAGCCTCGTTCTCTGTGCAGGGAGAACAGAAATTGCCGGAATAGCGTGAGACTGCGCGGTTCGGGCGAGAAAACGCTTCCCTAAACCGCAAGGATGGGTTATTTTGGCCGGCATCAGAATTTGGGAACCCGGAGGCATGAGCATCTAGAAGTGGGGTATCAGTCTGGTGTCGGGAGTAATGCGACTCTGTCGTTCCCGGGCCTCTCCTACGGAGCATGGTGACTAGCACTCCGTTCCTCGGCACGACCGCCGTTTTAGATGCGCAGTCTCATGGGTTCCGAGAGGAATCCAGCCGTGAAATTCCCTCTGTGCGTGCTCGGCGTGGTAGTTGTTTCCCTGTGCGTTTGTCTTCCGCTAAGTGCCTCAGGTCCTGTCGTTGCTCGGCCCGTCCAGTGAGGCCGCTCCGCAGTCTTCGCCTGCCAATTCTGACCCACCCGGGGCGGAGGTCGTCATCCCCGGTCCCCTGCGGTCATTCTTGCGCATGGCCGGCATCAGCCAAAAGATCCCGCCGGAAGATGTATTGCCGCTGCTCGGCCGAAATGTGTTCGCGCAAGGTTACGAGGGCTCGAGTCGCCCGACAGAATTTTTGATTCTGTTAAGCCGGTACGTCCAGCAGGCCAGGGAGTTGAGTAGTTTGGCCGGTCCGGATGCGACCATTCGCGTGGCCAATTGTGACCAAGCCGGACCACTTCTGCGGATTCTTGGCTACCGACTGCGCTCGGAATGTGGCAAAAGCACAACCACTCTGGAAACCGCCGATCCCGAACGAGCCTTTCTCACGATTGATTCCGGGTTTCCCCTAGCCGAACTCGAACGCACCTTGCAGGGAGACAGCTCTTTTTCTTTCCCGTTCCAGGGTGCGCGAGTACCGCTGTTGTTTGCCGAAACCGATTGGACCGCGGCTAGTAAGAAGAACGACAGGGAAGGCAGCACGAACCTCATCGATGTCATCTTGCGCGACCCTGCCGTCGCCCGTCTCTATTGGGCGTTTTCGCGACTCGATCCCGACACTCGCTCTGTTCTGCGGCAATCCGTCGGCCTGAGGAAGCTGATGCCTTACGCTGCCGTGCTTGATTTTTACGGCAGCCGCATCTGCGTCCGCTCCGGGAGCGTCGTCGTGCCTGGCGGATCGGGTGCCGAGTCTGCCTGGAAGGATCTGGTCGGCGCAGCTCCCCAGTCGCCCGGCGATTTTGCGTTGAAGCTGCTGGCCAAGGATCGCGGGTGGCTGGCTGCCTATTTTGACGCGCTTTCCCGTGTCCGGCTGAGCCAGCAAGCCTACTTCACGGATTCGCGTCGCATCCGACACTTCTACGAAGCCTTGCGCACGCCGGACCCCTCCGCCGACGCCACCCGTGGATCGTTTCGTCCGGCTCCGGGACTGCTGCTCCTCGTGACCCGCCTCCAATGGGAGCCTAACGGCGATGCACACGTGCCCGGCGATCTTGCTGTCTGGAAGGACATCCTTCATCAAAAAACCGATTCCACCATCGTCAAAGATATTGGCAAACACGCCGATCGCGTGAAGACTCCCGATGAGCTGGTGCAGGCCATGTTCAGCCTTTCGCGCGCGATCACCGATGTCGGCCCCTTGCAGATGTATCTCACGCTGAGCGAACTCGATGGTCATCGCCCGCCCCAGCGTCGCCTCAGTCCCGAAACCGTTCGCTTGCTGGCGCGAAAATTTTCCGAGTTCAGCAACCAGTACTGGATTTTCGCCGAGTTTTCTGAGTTGAGTGACGCGTCCATGGCGCGATTCCTGGAAGTTGCAGGCTCGATCGACGCAACTCCCAACGCTACCCTGCGCGGCAATGTTCTGGGCACATTCCAGGCAAATGTGGGAATCTGGCAAATTCTCGCGCGCCAAGGCCAAATCCCTTCCGAGAGACTCGACAGCTCTTGGCAGGAAGTGATCAAGCCGTTCGCCAAAGTGCGATCTTCGCCGCAGTTATATGACGCGGGCCGCACTTCGCTCGCGGAAGTGGTGCGTGCAGCTACCGGCAAGTCGAGCGCCTCGCAGGATGAAATCATCGAGTTACTGGCTGGCCCGCAACAAACCGCCACGGACGAGAAGCGCATGCACCAGGAAGTCGCCAACCGCATTCGCGCTGTGATGGATGGCCAGCGGTTGGTTTCTCTGGACACTCTTATGGCGCTGGGCCAGGGCCTGAACGAGAAGGCACAGGGCAAACCGGTGGAGGATGGGCTGCTCAATCTCGCAGGACAACTGCGCGAATTCGAAATGCCGCGTCCCATCTTCACCAGCAGCGAGCGAACGGAATGGGCCGCTGGAATCTATAACAACCGCCACACCGATCTGCAGATGCGCACCGACCTGACCAAGGTGATCAAGGGACCAGCATCGCGCCTGCAAATCGAAGAGGCGCGCGGCCAGCTGGCTTCCTTCCTGCGCGACACCCTGGTGGGCTTGAACTATGCCTACTATGAGCCGCCGGGCGCGCAAGCCCTGCACAACAATCCGCTGTTCGTTCGCTCCCACGACTTCTCAGCCGAGACCGTTGGCGGCATGAAGACACTCTGGCAAGCGCCCCAGTTATTCGGAGAAGGCTCCCCTGCCGGCGGCGGCGCCCATCTTGTCGGTTCGCTGGCTGACCTGCCTTATGTGCTTTCGGAGATGGAGCAGGATTTCATCGCGCCTGAGAACGTTCAGGCGCTCATCTGGAGAGAACTTGTTCCCGGCCTTCTGACCAGTGCCGTGCTGCCGCGTTGGTGGGATGTGACCCGCAATGAACTGCACGCGGTCACGCTCTACCAGCGCGCCGGAGAAGAATTGCTGCAAGGCGCGGCTGGCAACGATGAACTGCGCGCGAAAGTCATGACCGTTCTTTCCGAGCGCATGGCCCCGCAAACTGCCGAGCAGATCGAGCGCTCGGTACGCGCACACCGGGTGGCCGAAGTTCTTCCGCGGATGATGCCCGCCGACACCTTCTACCTCGCTCTCGAGTTCCGCAACCGGTACCCGTCCGACGCCGATGTCTTTGGCCCTGCCGGGCACGAACTCGATGCGCTTTCCCGCCAGCATCCGCAGGAAGTCAGCTGGGAGCGCTTGTCGGAGCATTTTGGGGTTCCGCATCCGACTTTGGCTCAGACCTATGCCCGCGAGCTGATTAATGTTGGGCCATTTCCCGCATTTTCAGGATATTCGAGCCGGCTGCTGGCGGAGTCTTGGGATTCGGGAAACCTGTATTGGGCGCGCCTCGCGGATGAGGTAGGATATTCCCCCGCGGCGCTCAACCGTTTGGTGCCCGAACTGACCCGGCGCATGGTCGAGAAAATCTTCGCCACCGATTTCGAAGATTGGCCCGCCCTGCTGCGCGCCATGCGGGAAACCGGCGACGAATTTCGACAAGGAAAGATTGCGTCTACCTTTGTCAATCAAGCCGTATCTCAGCAGTAATTTTTTGGAAGCGGCAACTTGCTTCCTTTGGTCAGACTTGCAGCCCGCATAGACGGGCAGGTGGAGTCAAGCGATGTTGAAAAAATTCTTGCTCTCTCTCGGAGTCGTTCTGCTTGTGTTCTCGGACCCTGGTGTCCGGGTTTCCGCTCAGGAAGGCGAACCTCATATTCGAGTGGTAGTCGATCTGGTGCAATTGAACGTGGCGGTCACTGATAAGAAGGGCAACTACGTCACCGGCCTGCGTCCGCAGGATTTCGCCATCGTCGAGGACGGCATTCCCCAAAAGCTCGCGACCTTCGCCGAGGGCAACGAATCCGCTCGGCGAGTGCTGGACTTAACAGGCGATTCCAAGGCCGCCCCGCCCGCCGCCGACGCCCCACGAGATGCCGCCCCGTCGGCCGCCTCCGAGTCGTCGCTGGGCGCTTTAGTAGCCGGCGCGAACGTTTTCATTCTGTTCGATACCAGCAATTACATGTATCGGGGATTCGTCTTTGCTCAGGACGCAATCTCTGATTTCGTGCGGTCTCTGGAAAAGGCCAACAAGATTGCGTTCTATTCCTACAGCCGCGACCTGCTGCGCGCCTCTCCGCTCACCGAAGATCGTGGTGAGATCCTGCGCGCCGTGCGTACGACCGTCGCCGGCGACGAGGCCGCTCTCTATAACACGCTGTTGCTCACACTCAAAGATGCCGCTACCTTCAAGGGAAGAAGAGTCGTGGTAGTGTTCTCGAACGGTCCTGACAATTCCAGCGTAGTGCCGCCCGAGGACGTAGCCGAGTTGGCCCAGTCCGCTGGCATTTCCATCTACATGATCAGCACGCAGCAAGCCAAGTTGGAACCGGTGTCGACCGCGGTCTTCGATCGCATGACTGCTGCCACCGGCGGCAAGGCCTATTTCGCCAAGACCTGGCGAGACGAAAAGCGGGCGTTCGCCTCGATCCACGATGATTTGGCTCATCTTTATTCGCTGAGCTACTACCCGCAAGCCAATCCAAACCGCGGCTGGCGCGGCATTACAGTAAAACTGGTGGGCAGCCGGGCGAAGAGTTATCGCGTGCGAACGCGCAACGGGTATCGTCCGCAACCCAGTCGGTTCGCCGCTGCTCCAGACACAGCCCAGGCAGCCTCGCCACAGACTGTGTCACGCTGAGCCTGTCAGGTTTGGTGCCCCAGGTTCGCGCCGTTTTTTGGCGCTAACCTGGAACCACAACACGTTGACCGGCAGAACTCATTCTCAGTTCTGTTGAAACCAAGACTGAGTGTGTTCATCGTTTGACCACGCGTCCCTTCACATCGCTAATCCCCGAGCCTCGATAAAACCACTCGTCAATTGTGTCGCGCCACACAATCGCTTGTCCCGCCTGGTATTGCAAGCGCGTCAGCACGTCGGTGTAACGTTGCTCATCCAAATGACCTTGGAGTAGCTTCCATTGTGAAACATACGCGCCTGCCGCTTCGGCTCCCTCATAGTGCGCGTCGTAAACGTGCTGAATGACGGTCTTCCCTGAATGCAACACGTGCGTGTATGCCACATGATGAAAGAACAGCAGCAACTCGTCGGGACAGGCTGACAAGGGTTCGTAGAGCTTCTGCACCTCCGGCGCATACTGACCAATGAATCCCGTCCCGGTCGCCACTGTCCGATCCATTCCAATCCCCTCGTGATCGGCGCGATGCCACTGTCCCCAGCCATTCCTTTCCGACGACTCCGGTCCGGGATCATAGTGGTTCCCCACAATATTCGTGAGCGTTCCCACGCCCAGCGGTCCTGTGTAACTCTCATACACATGCCATGAGGAAAGTTGCATTTGCGAGATCGTCCGCACCACCAGCGGATCGTTCCCAAACGTGAGCCGCGTCCATTCATCGACGATCGTGTTCGCACTGAGATCCGGATTCCATGCCAGCCGCCCAAAGCCATACAGATTGGCCATCGCCAGTGGATGCGCCAGCCAGTTCACGTCCATGCCGACATTAGCAACGCCGACGAATCCGCCCGTCGGTCGATGAGACGCTCGTCCGGCCACCAGGTCCTTGACGGGCGTGCTCTGCCCACCTGCGTGCATGTCAAATTCCAGCACTTCCTTCCACATGGGCACCAGAAAACACAAGTGCCGCTGCTGGCCCGTGTATTCCTGCGTGATCTGTAATTCGATCGCTTCGTTCGTGTGCTGCAATCCACCCAACAGCGGCGAAACCGGTTCGCGCACCTGGAAGTCGATCGGCCCGTGCTTGATCTGAATCACGACATTGTTTTCAAACTTCCCATCGAGCGGATGAAAGATGTCGTAGGCCGCCCTGGCGCGATCATTCTTCAGATTGCGCCAGTCCAGATGATGGTCGTAAACAAACGCGCGGTAAAACAGCACGCCTCCGTGCGGCTGAAGGGCACGGGCGATGACGTTGGCAGCATCCGCGGGGGACCGGCCGTAGCTGGAAGGACCCGCGCGCCCCTCGGAATCCGCCTTTACCACAAACCCGCCAAAGTCCGGGATCTGCTTATAGATGTCGTCGACCTTCCGCCGCCACCATTCAGCGACTCGCGAATCCAGCGGGTCAAACGTATCGAGTCCTCCCATCGTCTTAGGAGCGCTTAAATCGACGGACACGGAAAGCCGCACACCCCAAGGACGGAAAGCGTCCGCCACCCTCACCAACTGTGGAAGCAAACTATCGGCAAGAATCCGCGGGTCCGCATTCACGTTGTTGATTGCGCATCCATTGATTCCCACGGAAGCAAGCAGGCGTGCATAAGCGCCAGCGCGCGTCAGATCACCGCGAACATTCCCGCCCTCGAAAAAAATAGAAGCGCCAGCATACCCGCGCTCAATCCGTCCATCCAGGTTGTCCCACTGATTGACCCAGCGGAGAGGTGCCGAAGGTTGTTGCACTTCGTCGAGCGCAAGAATGTCCTCGCCAAGCGCGATCTTTCTGAGCAACGCGAAGACGCCGTACAGCACACCCCGGTCGGTCGATGATGCAATCAGTACACATTCGAATCCGTGCACCTGGCCGTGGCCCAGCCAGTACCCGTCCTCGCGAATGTTCGATGGAATGGTTAGCGCCGGGGCCAGGGTATGCAGTTGCTCGAACCTGCCCAGAAGAATGGCGGGCTCGGCGAAGGGGCCCGCGCCGGTCCGAAGGTTCCGTCCCAGCATGCCTCTCATGCCGCGAATCAATTCCTGCTGTGCAGTCTTCAGTACCAGGGAATCGTTCAATGCGACGGTACTAGCCGGAAGCCGTTCGTATTTTTTCGCGGCTTGTTCTTGGAGCGCCGAGTATCGTAACCATCCTTCGGCGCCGCTCTCGGCGTATAGGCAGCTCGAAAGCGCTCCCGCCAAGAGAAGCGCGTGTACGAACATCAGCAGTTCCAAGCGTTTTATCTCTCGACGGGGACTCTGTGTCGCGCTGGGGAGATTCACTCTTGAAATCACCGACCTCCGTGCACCCTTCCAAACCTGTCATCCTAAGCGAAGTAAGGCGCATACCGAACGTAGTCGAAGGGCCCCGTGTCCACCGAGGATGCCACAGACGTATCCAGAATCCTCAACTACTGCTCTCCAGTCACGTGGAACATTACGCTGATTTGCGACATCACCAGCTGTGCATGGTTCCGTCCAGTTTGCGGTTGATGGGTAAGTAGGCGCGCTGGTAAGGAAATTTCGCCGCTGTCGTTTCGTCCAGGTCCACGCCCAATCCCGGCCGATCTCCCGGAAACATGAAGCCATTCTCGAACGTGTAAGCGTGCGGAAAAACTTTGTCGGTCTCTGCCGAGTGCCGCATGTATTCCTGGATTCCGAAGTTGTGCACGCTCAAATCAAAATGCAATGCCGCGGCCATGCACACTGGACTTAAGTCTGTCGCGCCATGCGAACCGGTACGCACCTGATACATCTCCGCCAGGTTGGCGATTTTTCTCAGGTGCGTGATGCCTCCGGCGTGCACCACGGTCGTGCGAATGTAGTCGATGAGTTGCTCTTGAATCAGTTGCTGGCAGTCGTAGATGGTATTGAATACTTCGCCTACTGCCAGCGGTGTGGTTGTGTGCCGGCGAATGAGGCGAAAGCTCTCCTGCAACTCTGCGGGCGTAGGGTCTTCCAGCCAGAACAAATGAAACGGCTCCAGGTCTTTGCCCAGGCGCGCCGCCTCGATTGGGGTCAGGCGGTGGTGCACGTCGTGCAGCAGATGCAGGTCGGAAGGAAATTCTTTTCGCAAGCGCGCAAACAGGTTCGGCACAAAATCCAGGTAACGCTCCGACGACCAGAGATTTTCCGGCGGAGCATCTTTTTCTGCGGGTTCGTAGTGCAGCTTTCCGCGGCCCACGCCATAGGTGCTCGCCAAACCTGGAATGCCGGATTGTGCGCGCACGGCTTTGTATCCAAGTTCGAGGTACTGGCTGACCGCGTGCACGGTGTCTTCAATATCAGTCCCACTGGCGTGGCCGTAAACCAACACTGCGTCGCGCGAGGCTCCGCCCAGCAGTTGGTAGAGCGGAACGTTCAGGGTTTTAGCCTTGATGTCCCAGAGGGCGGTGTCCACGGCGGCGATGGCAGTCATGGTCACGGGGCCGCGTCGCCAGTAGGCTCCCTTGTAAAGGTATTGCCAGATGTCTTCGATGCGGCGTGCGTCGCGACCGATAAGTAGCGGCAAGACGTGGTCGGTAAGATAGCTGGCGACCGCTAGCTCACGGCCATTTAGTGTCGCGTCGCCCAGACCATAGACTCCATCTTCGGTGACCAGTTTCAGCGTCACAAAGTTGCGGCCAGGACAGCAGACATTCACCTTCGCGTCAACGATCTTCATCGCGCCTGCCCCTGTTCATGATCGGCAAACTCTTCCTCGGTTCTCGTGCCAGAGATTCTAATCGGGGAACCGGTCGCACGATTTGTTTCATGACGAATTTATATCAATGAGAGAGGTACTTGTCCGCGAAGAGCAGGAACTGGTCCCAATCGAACTCCGTGACTTCGTGCTTGCCGGTGCGGACATGGAAAGCGATGGTGTGCAGGATTGGCTGGTTCAGCGCTGGCATCTGATCTGTGCCGAGGTCGTCTTTTCCCAGCAGGCGATAGACCGGGCCAGCACCGACGCAGGCGAGGAACTCTCCCTTGGGATCGGCCCACCGATCGTCTTCGGCGCCGGTGACATATACCGGACGTGGCGCGATGAGTGCGATCAGTTCGTGCATGTCGACGGGAAGTTGATCAACATGATCAACGTACTTGTGAAGATTGTCTGCAAACCAATAAGGAAACGCGCCCATCAGATTCGCGACCGTCTCGCCGTAGTTGCGGCGTGCGAGCGACGCCCCGCCTTCTCCCGAACAACTCGAGATGACCATGGCGAAGCGTTGATCCAGCGCACCGGCCCATAGCGCAGTCTTGCCCAGGCGCGAGTGGCCCATGATGGCGACGCGCTTCGCGTCGACGTTCTTGTCGTGTTCCAGATAATCCATGGCACGGCTTAATCCATAGGACCATGCGCCGATCGCTCCCCAATCGTCGGGTTCGGGTGCGCTCTGGCCGGGCTTGAGGAAGAGCGGTCGGATACCGTGCGAATATCCTTCCTTGAAATCCGGGTCAATGTCCTGGTAGTAGATTGTCGCGAAGGCGTATCCGCGTGCCAGAATCTTTTCGATTTCAAATTGTTTGTCGTGCCCGCGGGAGTCTTCTGTGGACTGCTGGTGCTCATGAGTTTTCCACGCCCAAATCATGGGCAGCTTGATGGCGGGGTCGTTGACCACGGACTGATTGCCCATGAAATTGAGCGTCAAGATGACGGGTACCGGCTTGCGTGCACCCGCGGGGATATAGAGCAGCAGGCTCTCTTTCGGTCCGCCTTTCGTCGCAGTGAGATCGATGTCGACCTGTTTGCGAATTGCCTTGCCCCCGAGGGCGTTCTTGTTTTCTTCGAAGACTTCGAACGTGGTCTTCGCAGGCGCTTTCGGATTGTGTCCATAGACATTGGTTGCGAAGAGTTCGAGGATTTCCGCGCGGCGGCGACTCCAGTCGTATGCCGTGCGGACGGGTTTGCCATCGGCAAACACCAGCGGATCAGGCAGCGTGTAGGCACCGACCTTGGCTTCGTCGTAGTTTGCGGAGTCAACCTGAGCCACGCTATCAGCGGGGAAGAACAGAATCCCGAACGCGGAGCATAGAACTAAACTGCGCAGTCTCATGGATTTCGTCATGGTTGTGATCGCATTCGGCTAACTCGCAAAGAGGGTTGCCTGATCGTCGACCGTGCATCTAAAGTCACGATTTGCTGGCAGCATGGTACGGCACGGCCGGGAGCCGCGCCCCCGCAAAACGCCTGTGGGTTGCGGGGATCCATGAACGGCACGACATTCGTCGATACGAACATTCTCTCGATCTTGTAAGTTCAGCTTCGCGCGACCTCGTCTGCATCATGAAGCACGAGCAGGGCGAACTTCCAGTCTCTTTCCGTTTTGTGCAGCAGGTAGGTAACGCCTGCACGCTCCAGTTCCTGGCCATCAGTTTTGAGCCGGATGGCCACGCCGATGGCCAATGCCGAGGTCGCACTGAGATGCTTGAGCTGTTGCAGCTTCAACTCACTGTGGCCGTATTGCCGGCGCCGAAGGTTCTCCATTACCGGGCTGAAGATTGGAACTAGCGCGGCAGCAGTGGGTAGCGGGACTACGCCCAATGGCCCCACGAGCAGAGCTGGTTCATGAAAGTAGGGCAGGATAGCCTGGATGTTGAGCGTACTGAAAGCTGCGTAGTAGTCGGAAAGAAACTTAGTTACGGCTTCTTCGTTTGTCATGGCTTTCGCAGCTGGACCAAACTTCTGCTAGCTGTGTATCTGGGCCAGGGCTTTTCGGACGCCATCGGCTTCCGGATAATTCGGGTTCAGCTTAAGTACTTGCTGAAGGTGTTCCTTGGCGAGCGACGGCTGATCCGACTTCTGATAGGCGAGGCCCAGGTGGTAATGAACGGTCGGATTATTGGGATTCTTCTTCACCGCTTCCTTGAAGAGATCAATCGCGGTTGGATAAAGGCCTTTTTGATAATAGGCCCAGCCTAGAGTATCGGCTGCGTTGGGACTATCGGGCATGAGGCGGCGCGCCGTTTGGGCGAGCGAGATGGCTACGTCGATATTGCCTCCTGTCTCCAGCATCACGTAGGCAAGATTGTTGGAGGCGGCCGGGTTGTCGTGCTGGATCTGGAGTGCCTTCTGGTACATGTTCTTGGCGTCGTCGAACTTCTTCTGTGACTCGTACAACTCGCCCAGCAGGATATAAAACGAGATTTCGTTGGGATTGTCTTTCACCGATTGCTGATAGGTGGTGATCGCCTGATCGACCGATCCCTCGGCATTCAGAACTTGTCCGAGCTTGATGAGCGCATCGGAATTCTTCTTGTCCAACTCGGTGGCCTTGCGAAGTTCGGTCTCGGCGTTCTTGTAGTCCTTCTGGTTGTTAAAGAGCGCGGTACCCAGCAGGTCGTGGAAGGCGCTGCTGTTGGGAACCTTGGCGATTTGCGCGTTGGCGGCGGCGATTGCCTTGTCGACCTGCTTCTGCGTGATGTAGACGGTCATCAGGCCGTTGAGCGCGTCCGAATTCGCGGGGTCGACTTCGAGTCCTTTCTGGTAGAACTTTTCCGCTTCGCCATATTGCTTCTGGAGTTGACGCAGATTGCCCATCTGCACGTAACCGGTGGCGTTCTTTGGTGCGACCTCGATGGTCTTGTTGATGTCCTGTTCTGCCTTGGAAATGTCTTTCTGGTTGACCTCGGCGATGGCGCGCAGAGCGTAGCCATCGGGAGACATGGGCTGCGCCTGGATAATGGTAGAGGCAATCTGGTTCAGAGAACTCCAATCAGTCTTGCGGATGGAGACGGCGGCCAGGGCGCGCTGGGCTTCCATCAGGTCCGGACGCAAACGGACTGCTTCGCGCCATTCAGTCTCAGCCCGCGCGACGTTGCCTTGCTGATCGAAGGCCATGCCGAGATGATAGTGAGCGACGCCGTTATCCGGATCGCTTTTCAGGGCGGCCTGCAGAGCAGTAATCGCTTCGTCGAGGTGGCCATCGCGTAATTGAATCTGGCCGCGATAGATCAGACCCTCGTTGTCCTGCGGACTCCCTTTCAGGATTTCGTCATTTAGCTTGCGGGCTTCCTCCAAACGGTTCTTCAGGATGAGGAGTTGAATGTAGTTCTTCTTGGCCTGCAAATCCTTGGGGTGATCTCTGTAAATGGAAGAATATTCGTCGACCGCCTTATCGATATCCCCGGTGGCGAAGTAGAAATCGCCCAGCATCCGGTAGCCGATGGGAATGTCGGAAAGATCCTTTGTGGTCTGTCGCAGGAAAGACTCGGCTTCGGCTTTTTTGCCCTCGACCACATAGAGGCGCACCAGAGCCGTGCGTGGATCGGGGCTTTTCGGCTCGAGCGTAATGGCGTGTTTGAACTGTTCCTCGGCTTCGGGCAAGCGTCCACGGGATTGGTAGAAACCGCCCAGAGCAAGCTGCGCATTCATTGCCTTGGGATCAAGGGTCACCGCTTTCTTGAGGCTAGCCTCGGCAGCGTCGTATTGCTGAGCCTGAATCTGCAAAATCGCGTAGTTGAGGAAGGCTTCGGAACGATTTGGGTCCAGGGCAATGGCCTTCTGCATTTCCTGCATGGCGCCAGGAAGATCCCCCTGGCGGTCCTTGAGGTTGGCAACCGCCATGTGGACTGCGGGATTGTTGGGCTGCTTGACGGTGAGGATGTCGAGATGCTCCTGAGCCTCCTTGAAATACTTGCCGGCGATCAGCATGTTCGTCGCGTCGATGCGGGCCTGGTAATTTTCTGGCTGGATCTCCAGTGTGCGGCTCAGTTGTTGGAAAGCACGGTTGGCTTCACCCAGTTTGAGGTAGGTCAGCGCGAGCTGATAGTGAGCGTCGGCGAAGCGCGGGTCCACCTGGATGGCGTTGCTGTACTGAATGGCAGCCTCGCGGTACTTGCCTTTCTCGAAGTAGCGCTGTCCGCTTTCAAAGTATTTCTGTTTGCGCACGTTCGGGTCGCGCGAACAGCCAGTGAACAAACAGGCGGTCAACGTAAATATCAGAAACAGCAGACGGAAAGAACGCCTCATCAAAGGATCTCCCTAAGGCCGCGCATCGAACGCGCACCTGGTGATGTCGTTGCGACGATCGGTGCGAGGAAGAAAGGTTCGCCCGGAAGAATCATGGCACCGATTAGAAAAAGCTGCATGCACAGTTTCCTGCCTGCCACCGGCCCGACAAAGAAATCGTAAGCGATCGCGCGTCATTGCGGAATGTACTGATTGAGCAACGGTACAACTTGCTGCGCGAAGGGCAGGAGACGTTGCATGGCAGCGTCTGCCGATTCTCCTGCGAACATAGGGGTCGTCATGCGCACGAGAGAGCCATCACTGCGATTCATGCGGATCGAATCCGTGACCAAATAAATCTTGGCCCAATATTCGCTAGCGACGGCACGGCCATGCGCCCAGTACCAGTAAAGGACCAGTTGACGATCCGTGCCTTTGGCGATCAGGTAGCGGTTCACGATGAAAGGGTTCTTGCCCGGCGACCGATAACGTGACCCGCTTCGCTTCGATCGGGCCCCAGCCTGCACCCGGCAGGCAGTTCTTGGGGGAGTGGATGGTATCTCCCGTGCGTTGGGTCGGAAAATACGCGATGAAAAGATCGGCATAGGGCTGGGGCTGAGATTCGTTGCGATATACGCGCAGAAGGAAGTCGCCGGGTCCAAGCACGTCGAGGGTGTCCTTCGCCATGGCAATGTCGTTGCCGGCCCATGCTCCCAATTGGTCGGGGAAAGAGGAAAGTGGCGGGCGCTGCGGAATGATTTCTCCCCGGCCGCGAGCTTGCAGGAACAGGGCGCTGCTGCCCAAAAGTACAAACGCCACCAGGAAACGGGCGTGTGTGCGCATCAGCGAGACTCTCCTTTGGGCCAGAGTAGCTGCAGCGTTCGATGCAGGAGAAAGAGCAGGACCAGCGATACGACGAAGATCAGCCATCCGGAAAAGGTATGGAAGAAGCCCTCGGCTTTCTCCGGATCCCAATACTGTACAAGCAAGCCCGTGCCGACGATGCGAGAACTGTTGGCAAGCACCGCGATGGGAATGGAAGCCAGCGCCATTACCACACGGATCGAGTTTCGCGGTTCCAATAGATATCCGTACATCACGGCCAGCGTGGCAAGGGACATCAGCGAACGGATGCCACTGCAGGCCTCGGCCACCTCCAGCGCCATGGCCGGCAACTGAATGACATTGCCTTCCCGAAGAACCGGCACCCCCAGCACGGGAAGCGTTACGGCTGCCACTTTGGACGCCAGCAACTGCAGCGGAAAGGTGATTTGATTGAAGATGATACTGGGGATGGGGATCATGAACAGAAGGAAGAGCCACGGAAAAACCGCAGCTCGCAGGTGGTTCCAGCCGTATACCAGGACGACCAATCCGGCGATGGCGAGCAGGAACGAGAAGCGTGCAAGAAACAGTTCGGCCCCCAGCACTCCAGCGGTGAGGATCCCGATCGCGGCCAACAAGAGGACTAGACCCGACCATGCTGGCCTTATCGGCAACGACGCCAGGCGACCTCTATCCTGCCAGAGCACGAACAGGGAAAACGCGGGTACGAAAAACCCGTGGGAATAGTTGGGATCATGGCTCCACTGCCCAATCAAGTGTCCGAGAACTGGTGCATACAGCCATACCAAGACCGCGCCTAAGAGAAGGATTTGCCACGTCGGAGTGCGCCCGGCCGACGAACCTTGCGGTGCGAGCGGGAGGGATGCGGTTTGGGCAGCGTGACTCAAAACCAGGATTCTAAAAGGGGGGAGCCTTGCATCAGAGGATATGCGAAGTGGCAAACAGGTGCAATCCTGCGCGTTTCGGGCCCTGAATCAGACCGAGGAAGGTTCCACCACGATCCCGTGGCATGCATCTAAGTGCCATTTATTTCCACGAATATGACAATGTCTTAGCATCCGAAAGTGGTACGTCAGATCCCCAGAATGGGTAAAAACTTTCCCTCCCGAGGGGCAAGGTGTAGGCTATTTGGGGTTGATCGGACGTCCACGAACTCCTCGGCGTGCGGCCTTCTAAATCAAAGAAACAAAAGCAAGATATCTGCAAGAATACGACTGGAAGAGTCGGTGAAGGGATGGCACCTGCCTTGCTCGTAGTCCGCTCAGCCAAAGCATCCGACTCACTGGTGCTATTCCCACGTTGAGAAGCAAGAGTTTATATGTCCATGGATTACTCCGAAGCGGAGGAAGTAAAGGCCAGCATGCGGGATGAAGCAGCCGCGGACAGTTTTGTTGAGGGGCTGGGTCAAAGCATGCGCGCCCTGGAAGTGGTTATCCGAGAGTTGGCGCGAAGTAATGTTCCGGTGCTGCTGCTGGCGGAGCGAGGCGCGGGAAAACAAGCAGCCGCGGAGCGGATTCATCGTCTGTCGGAGCATCGGAACGCGGCCTTCCAGGTAGTGAGTTGTGCCGATGTGCCCGAAAAACGCCTGGCGGCCAATGGTGGAGGTAATGGCTTGTTCGCGGCGGGCACAGTTTACTTGGAAGAAATCACTGACCTCAGCCCCGCCAGTCAGGCGAACTTGCTCGGAGTTTTAGCGGAGTTGGAAGGAGATAACGGCGTGCACGCGAAACGAGCGCGTCTTATTTGCGGCAGCAGCCGGGATCTCGAATTGGAAGTGAAAGCGGGCCGGTTTCGCGAGGATCTTTACTACCGGGTCAGCGGGGTATGCTTGCGGTTACCGCCCCTTCGTCAGCGCAAGGAAGACATTCCATATCTGGTCAGCTTCTTTCTGACCAAGTATGCGCGGGATTTCCAGCGTCCGGTGCCGCAACTCAGTGCAGCGACGCAGCGGCTGTTTCAGGATTACGCGTGGCCGGGAAATATCCGAGAACTGGCGGATGCGGCCAGGGCCATCGTGGCGCTGGGTGACGAGTCGGTAGCGATGGGCGGGTTGCGGTCGCTGTTAACGAGGTCGGAACGGTGGAGGCAACGGCGAATCGATTTCCCTGAAACAGGCTTCAAGAGCAGCCTCGCGCGAGGCGGAGAAGGAGTTGATCTTGAAGGCGCTGACGCGCACGCGTTGGAACCGGCGGCGGGCTGCGCGGGAGTTGCAGATCAGTTACAAGGCCCTGCTCTATAAGCTGAAACAGATTGGGTACCGGGATCTACGGTGCGTCGTGACGAATCGGAGAGATATGAACTGTGAGAAGCGAAAGCTGAGGTTGTTCTTGATACTAGGGGTGCTAGTGTCGGTGGCCTGGGGACAGGAGAACTGCCAAAGCGAACGATCCGGCCAAACCAGCATCCAAGGACAAGCCGCCGAGCGAGGCTGGCCTCGGTGGCGGGGCCGGACTATGTGATTGGCGCTGACGACATGCTGCAGATCTCGGTCTGGAAGGAACCCGACCTCACCGAGTCGCTGCCCGTCCGACCCGACGGAAAGATCTCGATGCCGCTGCTGAATGACGTGACGGCTGCGGGACTCACGCCAACGCAACTGGCCGACTCGATCAGCAGCGAAGCTCAAGAAGTACATTGCCGATCCGCGCGTTACAGTGGTCGTAACGGCGATGAATAGCCAGCAGGATCTACGTGATGGGCGAGGTAACCCACACCGGTACCATGACTCTTCAGCCGAACATGACCGTGCTGCAGGCCTTGGCGAGCGCGGGCTTTACGCAGTTTGCCAACACCAAGGGCATTTATGTGCTGCGTATGGAAAACGGAAAACAACAGAAGATTCCCGTGCCCTACCGAGCGCTGATCAAGGGCGAAGCCATCGACCAGAACATGGTCCTGAAACCGGGGGACACGATTGTTGTTCCGTAAGGATTGCACGATGAAGATACGCCATACGATTTGCACGCTGGTAGGGCTTGATGCTGGGGACGATGGCGGTCTGGGCGCAGGATGTCGGCCAGACTCCCTCGGACGCACAGCAAAAGACTCCTCCGCCGGCCGCGTTCGGCCAGGAAAATCCACCCGTGCTGGTGAACGACAATCCGCCCATCTCCGCGTTGGATCAGCCTTCGCTGGAACCGAACATTCAGCCGCGCAGCATGCTGCTGGGTGGAATCCAAGTGAGCGAGTCGCTGGATTCGAATATCGGTAGCGACGCCCGTCCGACCTGGCACGGAGTAACGCGAGGATTGGGCGGCCTGACCATGCAACGGTTATGGAGTCGCTATCAGTTGGCGGCAGCCTATGTCGGGGGCGCGGGCTTTTATAACGCGAATGGACGAGGGTTCCAGCAGACTCCACGATCTGCAGGCGCAACAGACCATGTTGTGGAGGAGGGGTCAGTTCACGCTGCGCGATTCGTTCAGCTACTTGCCGGAAGGTTCCTTCGGATTCGGCTCCTACGGGGGCGCGGGAGGATTCCAGTTCGGACTGGGTGGTATCGGGACCGGCATGGGAATGTTGGGCGGCGGACTCGGCGGGCAATACGGAGCCCTTGGATCACAACAATTCGGATCGCTCGGGCAGTCGCCGCGCATCACCAACGCGGTTCTTGCGGACGTGGTGGAAAATCTCACGCCGCGTTCGAGCATTACGGCGGCGGGCTCCTATGGATTGGTGCACTTTACAGACGACACGCAGGACTTCATTAATAGCAGCCAGGCCGGCGGCCAGGTGGCCTACAACTACACGCTCGGTCCCAAGGACCAGATTGCAGTCGATGTACGGTTTCCAGTCCTTCCACTTTCCGGGACAGGCGGGTGCGGACAACATCAACTCGCAAGTCTGCACAGTGCTGTACGGCCACCGGGTGTCCGGCCGCATGGACTTGGTGTTCGGGGTGGGGCCGCAGTGGACACGAATTGACGGATCCGCTGACGGGAACCAGTTCCCACTTGTCTGGCAGCGGACGAGCCTCGTTGCGTTACCGGTTTCGCAAAGCGACGCCATCGCTCAGTTATGAGCGCTACGATAACACTGGATCGGGATTTTTTGCGGGAGCACAGAGTGATATCGTGCGCGCCACGACTCGGGCGCCCGTTGGGGCGACGCTATCAGGCGCGGGCGGACCTCGGATACTCCCACAACAAGCGGTTGCAGGTCGCCGCGCTGGGCGTCAACGCGAACTCGTTCGATTACCTGTTCGCTGGTTTCGCCGTGCAGCCGCCAGTTTGGCTACAACTGGGGAGCGTTCCTGGGGTACCAGTGGAACGACCAGATCCTGGATTCGTCGGTCTGCACGCCGGGAGTGCCCTGCAACCGCATCGCGGTCCGGCACGTGTTGACCTTTGGAGTGGACTGGCACTTTCAGGCCGATCCGGATCGATTGATTCACGGCTGCGGAACTGGCAGCCAGAACGGAAATTGGGATGATTGATAATCGCGACCTCACTCTGGATGACTACCTGGCGATCCTGCGCCGGCGCTTGAAGCTGATTCTGATTCCTGCCTTGCTGGCGCCGTTGGTTGGCTTTCTGATTTCCTACGCGTTCACGGCGAAATACACCTCGCAGTCGCTGGTGCTGGTGGAAGGCCAAAAAGTTCCCGAGGGCGTGGTGCAGCCGGTAGTCACGCAGGACCTGGCCCAGCGCATTGCGACGATGCAGCAGCAGGTGTTGGGGCGGAACCGCTTGCAGCCGATGGTCGAGCGCATGCAGCTGGTGCGCGGCGGTAAGAACCTGGACGATGTGATCGAGGAAATCCGGGCGAGCGTGCAGATTGAACCCGTCGTGACCGATATTGGCCAGATCGGAAACCAGGGCGGAAAGCGCAAGCCGGGCACCAGTCGTTCCGGGCTTCTATGTGAACTACACAGCGCCCAATGCGAGGGAGGCACAGAGCATCTGCGGCGAACTGACGTCGATGTTGCTCTCGGAGAACCAGAGTTCGCGCGAGCAGGTGGCGCAGAGCACCACCGATTTCATCAGCCGGCAACTGGACGAGGCCAAGCGTAACCTCGACGACCAGGACTCGAAGCTGGCAGCCTTCAAGAAACAGTACTCGGGACAGCTGCCTGGAGATGAAGACAACAACCTGAAGATTCTGGGCAGCTGAACTCGCAGCTGGATGCCAACACCCAAACCGTAAACCGGGCGCAGCAGGACAAGGCGTATACCGAGTCGCTGCTGGCGCAGCAGTTGGCGGCATGGAAGTCGTCGCAGGGAAGCACCAACCCGCAGACCCTCCAACAGCAACTGACTACGCTGCAGGGGCAACTGCTGCACCTGCAGGCGCGTTACACCGAAGACCATCCGGATGTGATCAAGACCAAGGCCGACATCGCCGAGGTCAAGAAGAGACTGGCGGAAGTGAACGACGCGGCCGCCAAGGGCACGGAGACCAGCGACAAGGCCAGCCTGAGCGAGCCGCCGGAGATCCGGCAGTTACGGCTGCAGGTTCATCAGTACGGCGAGGTGATTGCCCAGGCGACGCGCGAGGAGAAGCGTATTGCTGACCAGATCCGCATCTATCAGGGCCGGGTTGCCGTGAGTCCGGAAGTCGAAGAGAAGTACAAGCAGCTGACGCGTGACTACGACACCGCGCAGAAGTTCTACACCGACCTGCTGGCCAAGAAGAGTACCTCCGAGATGGCGACCGACATGGAGAAGCGGCAACAGGGTGAGCAGATGCACCTGCTGAATCCGGCGAGCCTGCCCGATACTCCCAGCTTCCCGAACCGGCTGACTGTTCGCCGGCGGCGGATTGGGCGCCGGTCTGGTGATGGGCCTCGGATTGGCCCTGTGGCTGGAGTTGCGCGACAAGTCGATCCGCAACGAAGCGGATGTCGAAGCCAGCTTGCAGATGCCGGTGCTGGTGTCGTTGCCCTGGGTGACCGAGGATCTGCAGACCAACGGCAACGGCAGATTCTGGAACCGGGATAAGTCCGCGAAACCGGCAGGAGAGAAAGTCGAAGTCTAGGCGACTGCTATGTACAAAGAGTTTTTTGGATTGCGGGCGAATCCGTTCAACGTCAATCCGGATCCGCGTTATCTGTTTCTGACGCGGCACACGGAGGAGGCGCTGGCGTGCCTGACCTACGGTATTCAGAGCCGCAAGGGATTCGTGCTGCTCACCGGCGAAGTGGGCACGGGGAAGACGACGCTCATCAACAAGCTGCTGGAATGGCTGCGGCTGCAGCAGGTGGCCACGGCGTTCGTCTTCAACTCGCGCATGAACGTGCCGCAGTTCCTGGACTACATGATGGCGGACTTCGGCATTCCGTGCGAATCGAAGTCGAAGAGCCAGATCCTGCAGCGGCTCTACAACTGGCTGCTGGACCGGTACCGGGCGGGAGAGACCGCGGTGCTCATCGTCGATGAGGCGCAGAATCTCACCGACGAAGTGCTGGAAGAGATCCGCATGCTGACCAACCTGGAGACCTTCACGGAGAAGTTGCTGCAGATCGTGCTGGTCGGCCAGCCGGAACTGGAAACAAAGCTGAAGCAGCCGCAATTGCGCCAGTTGCGCCAGCGGCTCACGCTGCGGGCCAAGACCCACCCGCTGACGCTGGAGGAAACCAAGGCCTATGTGCAGCAGCGGCTGCGCATCGCCGGTTCCGACGGCCGGCAGATTTTCGATCCGGAGGCGCTGGTGGCGATTCACAAATATGCCAGCGGCATTCCGCGCGTGGTGAATCTGCTCTGCGAGCATTGCCTGGTGAGTGCGTTTGTGGATCAGAAAACGATCATTGGCGCAGACGTCGTCGACGCGGTGGCAAGGGATTTCGACCTGAGCGATAACACGGCTTCGGCAGCGATGACCGCCGCTGCACCGCCAGCCCACAACCGGTGCCGAGAAATTTGACCTGGTCGAAGCGTTGCGGACGCTGGCCACGCTGGCTGACCGGCTGCGTCAGTCCGAACAAGACGTCTCCAAGGAAAGGAAATCATGAGCCGAATTCACGAAGCACTCAAGCGAGCCGAGCAGGAACGGGCCGCGTCGCAGGGAGGTCGGGCGGAGTCTGCATCCTGGCGTGGAGTCTCCCGTGATGGAGCCAGCTCCGCCGATGCCGGAAAGGCCGGCTCCGGCCGGTGTTTCGACCGGCGCGACAGCGCCCCCAGCGCCGGGCCACGGTCAGGCCTGCCGTCGTTCACCAGTCCGTTTACTTTTGACACGCTGCTGGCGCGCTGCACGCAAGGCCAGTGGAAGCCCGATCCCAAGACGATGCTGTTCTTCAACCAGGAAGACAATGCCATTGGTACGGAGCAATTCCGCACGCTGCGCGCTCGGCTCTACCAGATGCGCGAGAAGGTGCCGCTCAAGAAGATCCTGGTAAGCAGCGCACTGCCCAAGGAAGGGAAGTCGTTCGTCGCGGCCAACCTGGCGCAAGTGCTGGTCCGGCAGCATGGACGCCGCGTGTTGCTGATCGACGGCGACTTGCGGGTCGCGCGCCTGCATGCCGCGCTGGGCACGACCTCGGCCCCGGGGTTGGGCGATTATCTGTTGGGAGAGACCGACGAGTTCTCGGTCATGCAACGCGGTCCGATGGAGAATCTGTTTTTCATTCCGTGCGGAAGAACCGTGATGCAGCCCGCCGAGTTGATCGCCAATGGTCGGTTGAAGATACTGATGCAGCGCGTGGAGGCCTTGTTCGACTGGATCATCGTCGATTCGCCGCCCGCGGTGCCGGTATCGGACGCGAGCCAGTTGGCGAATTTCTGCGATGGCGTGCTCATGGTGGTCCGCTCCAATGCAACTCCTTACGATTCGGCGCAGAAGGCTCGTCAGGAATTTGCCGGGAAAACCATGGTGGGCGTGGTGCTGAATGGAATTACCCGCTCTGATTCATACGCTTCTTACTACTACGAGGTTTACGAGAAAACTCCGCAGCCAAAGGCGTAGGGCCCTTGATCAGACTCTTCAACGTGTACTATCCGGTCCGCATGCTGGTGCTGCTGGCCGTGGAAACGATGGTGGTGTTTGCTTCGTTTCTGCTCGGGATCCTGCTCGCGGTCCCCGAGGAGAGTTACATTGCGTTGAATTACCAGTACGGATATCTCAAGATCGTGATCGCGACCGGGTTGGTGCTGGTTTGCTCTCACTGGTTCGATCTGTACGATTTCAAGCGGCTCGATGCCAAGGGAGACATGTATTTCCGGCTCTTCCTTGTGCCCGGGTTGCTGGCGCTGGGTCTGGCGGGAATCGGCTGGTTTTTCCCAGGTTGCTGCCGGGAAATAACGCATCCCTGATCGGACTCATATTCCTTACCTTCGGACTGTTCGGGTGGCGAACGGCTTACACCTGGCTGGTGCAGCAGCCCTTCATGCAGGAGAAGGTCTACGTGCTGGGAACGGGAGAGCGCGCGCAGCGACTGGTGCAGGGGTTACGGCGGCGTAAGGACCTGGGCATCGATGTGGTCGGCTGGAGCGGAAACGTCGAGGGAGCTCTGACCCGGGAGGCGACCGCGGCGCACCTGATGGAATTGGCGGCGATGCACAGGGTCCATCGCGTGATCGTAGCGATGCCAGACCGGCGGGGAACCATCCCGGTGCACGAGTTGCTGCAGTTGCGCCTGAAGTGGAGTGAGGGTGGAAGAGGCTGCCTCGTGGTTGGAAAAAATGTCGGGTCGCATCGAAGTGGAGCAGCTTTATCCGAGCTGGCTGATTTTTACGGACGGGTTCCGGTTCAGCAGCAGCTTCAATCTGATGCGCGGGATGCTTTCAACTACTGTCGCCCTGATCTTGTTGCTTCTGGTGTTGCCGGTTCTTCCTCTTGTGATTCTTGCCATCAAGCTGGACTCAGAGGGACCGATACTGTATCGCCAGAAAGCGGGTAGGACGCGCGGGGCAGGTCTTCACTTGCTACAAGTTCCGCACTATGCGACAAGATGCCGAGGCAGACACCGGGCCGACATGGGCGAACGACGATGACCCGCGCATCACGCGAATCGGGAAGTTTTTGCGCAGTTCGCGACTCGATGAGATTCCGCAACTCTGGTGCGTCTTCAAGGGGGATATGGCCTTCGTTGGGCCGCGCCCGGAGCGGCCGGAGTTCGTGGAGTGGCTATCGAAGGAGATTCCGTACTACGGAGTGCGGCACGCCGTGCGTCCCGGCATCACGGGATGGGCCCAGGTTCGCTACAAGTACGGTAACACGCCGGAAGACGCGAAAGAAAAGCTCCAGTACGACCTGTTTTACATCAAGAACGCGTCGCTCGGTCTGGACTTGCTGATCATGTTCCAGACCATCAAGATTGTGCTGCTGGGCCGGGGCGCGCAATGAGATGGCTCTTCTGGGGTGGCGGTCGGCTCATCGTTTACACCTACGTCGGCTACGTGGCATGGCTGTGGTTGCGAAGCCATTTGAAGCCAAGGCCGGTGCGAGCAGGTCTGTTAGAGCCCTTTGTGTCGATCGTCATGGTGGTTCGTGACGAAGAGCGAGTGCTCGAGGCAAAGATTGAGAACTTGCTGGGGCTCGACTATCCCGAGGACAGGATGGAGTTGGTGATCGTCTCGGACGGTTCGACTGATCGGACGGAAGCGATCCTGCACGAGCGGGCGCGCAACCCAAAGGTGCGGACCGTGCTGAACCAACTTTCCCGAGGGAAAGCCTCCGGGATCAATGACGCGCTGCAGTTCGCCAGGGGCGAGATAATCGTCTTCAACGATGCGCGCCAGCAAGTCGAAAGAGCTGCGATGCGCCAGTTGCTGCGGAACTTTGCCGATCCGGAAGTCGGCTGTGTGAGCGGCGAACTGATGCTGGGCAATCCTGACAGCGGCGAAAAAACCCAGGGCATGGGCTTGTATTGGAGAGTCGAGAAAAAAGTGAGGGAACTGGAGTCAGCCTCTGGATCGGTGGTGGGTGTGACCGGTGCGTTTTACGGCATAAGGCGCGGAGTTGCTGGGGCCAGTGCCGCCCGAGATTTTGCTCGATGATGTGTACATCCCGATGCAGGTAGTACGCGCCGGGAAGCGGGTGATCTTCGAGCCGCGAGCACGCGTCTGGGATGTTCCCCACCAGGGAAGACATCGGGAATTCAGCCGTAAGGTGCGCACACTGAGCGGCAACTATCAGCTACTGCAACTGGCGCCCTGGCTATTGAGCCGGGCAAACCCGATCCGGTTTGAATTCATCAGCCACAAGCTCGTGCGTCTGATCGTACCCTTTGCGCTGGTGGCAGCGTTCCGCGACATGGATTCTCCCAGGCCCGTTCTCATTGCGGCCTTTCGGACACAGCTGGGGTTCTACGGGTTGAGCTTGTTGGGGTGGACTAGGTGGAGGCTCGGTCCGCTGTCGCGACTCAGCGACGCCGCGTACACGTTCGTGGCGTTAAACACGGCTGCCCTGGTGGCATTTGTGAACTTCGTAACTGGACACAAGACGGTTTGGGTGCAACCGGCCCTGCGCAGCGAGATCAAGGCCTGACACGAGGACTTCGGATGAAGGCCAATCAGACTCTTCCGGTGCATAGCGGCGGGGTCATTCGTTCAGGAAGTAAAAAATGCCGGTGCAGGTAGAGAGAGGGAGGCCGATGGCGGTTCTTGAGAAGGATGTCCCTAGAGGGTCGCGTGGCGGCGCAATCTCCCGCTGGAGCGCGAACCGCTGGCGGGCGCATTCTTCTGGCTGAGCGCCTTTTACGCGGTTTATTGCGCCCGGCCAGAGGACTGGATTCCCGGGCTCACATATGTCCCTCTGGCAAAGATTTCAGGCGTGTTCGCGCTGCTCGCGTGCTGTGTGATGAGCGCGGGAAGATCTCAAGCGACGGTTTCCGCGACTTACCCAGGGAGGCGATTTATTTTTTCGGCATCATCTTTCTGTTGTTCATTTCCGCCCTGTTGTCCCCGGTTTGGAAAGGGGGTGCGTTTTTCAGACACGCTGGATTTCGCCAAGGCTTTGGTCGCGTGGGTGCTGACTTACTTGGTGATCATCAGTTTTCGCGAGATTGCGGCGAATCATTTTCATCCAGTCGGCATCGGTGGCGGTGATTACCGTCGTGTCCGTTCTCAAAGCACGGTCCCATCCCCGGCTGGACGGTGTGATTGGAGGGATCTATTCCAATCCCAATGACCTGGCATTCGCGATCGTGCTTTCCCTGCCATTTTGCTTCGCTTTTCTGTTGAGTACACGGAGCATTCCACGAAAAGCCACATGGGCAGCGTCGATGCTGGTGATGTGCGGGGCCTTGTTTATGACTGCCTCGCGCGCCGGATTTATCGACCTTTTGGTCACGGGTGCGGTGTGCTTGTGGGTTTTCGGCGTCAAGGGGAAACGGATCCACCTTGCTCTTGCGGCTGCGACAGTAGTGGTGTTGGTGGTTGGACTAACCGCTGGGGGAAAGCTGAAAGATCGCTTCGTTGCCATATCTGGGAACAATCTCGATACCGGGCTTGAAGAGAGCGCCCACGGCTCTTACGAACAACGCAGCTTTAATGATCGAGAGCATCAAGGGAGTTGCGCACTATCCCCTCGGTATTGGGATGGATAATTTCGCCAACTATTCTGGCACCTGGCGACAAGTTCACGTCTCCTATCTCCAAATCGCGGTGGAGGGCGGGATCGGCGCCTTTGTTCTCTATTTACTCTTCTTCGGACGCGGTTTCGGCAATCTCAAACAACTGCGCCGACTGCCTATCAACGACCCTGAGATTGATTTGTTTTCGGGAGCCTTGTACGCGTCGCTGGTCGGGTTCGTCGTGGGGGCGTTCTTTGCGCCCGAGGCGTATCAGTACTTCCCCTATTTCGCAGTGGCCTACACATCGGTGTTGTTGGCGATAGCCACAGGAGGACAGGTAAAGGCCCCGCATCGTCAGATTCGTCGAATCAACCTCAACGACGGTGGAAAGAGCAAGCCAGAGCCGGCGGGATTGCGTCTGGGCGGGCGGCCGAGTATTCCGAAGCAAGAGCTGGTCTGCTTTGAAACCAATGATGACGAACACGACGCAAAGATGGGGTGCCAAGCGCGGAGAACGCATCGTGGCTAGATGATGTGGGGGCGAGACAAAAACTCTCCTACCTGTCGCGCTGGCTGCCTTCTTATCTGTGGCAGAGAGTGGCTCGTCATCGGCCCCCAACAGAACCCATCTGATCTTTGCCCTGGCGGACCACTTCGAGAAACAGGCAATCGTGCCGGAGGACGGCCAGGCGCGTGCTCCTTATCTCGAACAGGAGCAGCGCCTGGAGCGCTGGTGCGACGAATATCCCGAGGCGGTTCGGAGACTACCCGAGATGCAGAGGGGCGCCCGTTCGTTCACTCTTATTTCTATCCTGCGGAACAATATGACCAGGCTTTGGTCGAGCGCCTGGCCGAGCATTGCCGGGCCGGATCGGGGCGAAATCGAGATTCATCTGCACCACGGAGTGCATGCTCCAGACACAGCCGAGAATACCCCGGCGTCAACCTGATCGAGGGTTCCGGGACCGGCTGGCCCATGAGCACGGGTGCCTCTCGTACTGGAGTGGATCCACGCAGCCTCGTTATGGTTTCGTGCACGGCAACTTTGCGCTGGCCAACTCTAACCAGGGCCGTGCGTGCGGAGTCGACAGTGAGATGCACGTTCTGGCTGAGACCGGATGCTATGCCGACCTGACCTTGCCCGCCGGCGCTTTTCACTGGGCGCAGACGGGCAAGATCAATTCGATTTATGAGTGTGCTCTGCCGCTGATGGAAAGGGCTCCGCACCGCAAAGGACGAGATCTGGCGCGTAGAAGGGCTCCGCAAGTTTTCCCCGTGATGTAGGGGCCTCTCATACTGGACTTCAATCCCGGCAGCGGCTCCCGGCGGTTACTGCGAATCGACAATGCAGCTCTGACGAAGCCGAATCCGGCAAGCCTCCATCGATTGAGACTGTGGAAACAAGCCGCGATTTCGGTAGAAGGCAGACCGGATTGGGTCTTTATCAAACTGCACTGCCACGGCATGGATTCCAGACACGAAGAGGCCACGCTCGGCTCTGCCGTGCAAGAATTTATCAGCAATCTGACCGGTGGCGCGGAAGAAGCAGGAGGTCCTGCACTTCGTTTCCGCGCGAGAAATGGTAAACATCATTCTGGCGGCCTGTGATGGCAAGGAAGGAAATCCCGGCGAGTACCGGGATTATCAAACTAGAGCGAGTGCGTCCCGTTTCGTCCGATTCCAACACCCGAGAGATCTGCATCATTGCTGAAAGGATAGTGCATGTGCATAGCAGGAATGGTCCAAACTCATCCTGACGGAGAGGTGGATAGCGCCACCGTTCACCGGATGTGTGAGGCCATCGTGCATCGGGGGCCAGATGATGAAGGTATCTTTGTAAAGGCTGGCGTCGGACTGGGCATGCGGCGTCTCAGCATCATCGATCTGACGGGTGGGCACCAGCCAGTCTTTAACGAGGACAAGACCCTATGGATCGTCTTCAACGGCGAAATTTATAACTTTCCAGAGTTGCGTTCCCAACTGCAGGCCAGCGGCCATCTGTTCTCCACCCACAGCGATACCGAAGTCATAGTTCATCTTTACGAAGAGTATGGGGCGGAGTGTGTTCACAGGCTGCGGGGCATGTTCGCATTCGGCTTCGACGGCGAGTTGGCCGCCTTCTCCTGGTGCGCGATCGCGTGGGAAGAAGCCGCTGCACTACGCGCTACACAATGGAACTTTGCTGTTCGCATCGGAGATGAAAGCTATTCTGGCAGTGAGGCCCGACCTGGCCAAGCTTAATCACCCGGCGCTTCTGCAATACATGTATTTCGGATATATTCCCGACCCGGCGACGGCATTTGAGTCGATTCAGAAGTTGCCTCCGGGACATCTGCTGGAATTCGAGAAGGGAGAAGTGCGCATTCGTCAGTACTGGGATTTTCCCCAATACGGGACCTACGAGCCTTAGAGACGAAGAGGAGTTGCTTGAGGAACTCGAATTTCGCTTGGCTGAAGCAGTCCGAATCCGCCTGATTGCCGACGTTCCTCTCGGGGCTATGCTGAGCGGTGGCACAGACTCCTCCACAGTCGTGGCATTGATGGCGCGGGCTACATCGCAGCCGGTCAAGACATTTTCCGTCGATTTCGCCATGCTGATTTTGACGAGACCCCCTACGCGCGCCTAGTAGCACAAAAGTTTGGCACAGACCACCATGAGTTGATTCTGGAGCCCGATCTCATGGAGACAGTAGAAATGCTGACTCGCCATTTGGAGGAGCCCTTCGGAGATTCTTCCATGCTGCCGACCTACTTCATATCCTGTCTGGCGCGGAAGTATGTCAAAGTCGCTTTGTCAGGCGATGGTGGAGATGAAGCTTTCGCCGGCTGTGGATCACTCGCATTCATCTGGAAGACCGGTCTTACAAGTGGATCCCCAAGTGGGGGGGGCTTTGGTACCGCGACTATGTGCATGCTCTGATTCCGTATCGAGTGCCAGGGCCGGAACCTTGCGTACAGCATTTCGTTACGTTGGGAAGAGCGGTACACCGAGGGCGTTTCCTTGCAGTCGTTTCGAGGGAAATGGGTATTCTTTCGAACGATTTTGTTGCGTCGGATCGCACTCCGCTGAAGAGCTTCAGGGAATATTTGGACAAAGCTCCAGCGGAAGACCCACTCAGCCGGGTTTTGTATCTGGACAGCAAAACGTATTTGCCCGGCGACATCCTCACCAAAGTGGACCGCATGAGCATGGCAACCTCGCTGGAAGCTCGGTTGCAATCTGGACCACGTGTTTCTTGAGTGGGTTACTGCATTGGGACCGCAATGGAAGATGCGCAAGGATTACAGAAATTCATTCTCAAGAAGCTGGCGGCGCGTGTGGGAGTGCCGAGCGAGGTTCTCAATCGGCCCAAGCAAGGCTTCTCGTTGCCGCTAGGGTCCTGGATGCGAGCGGAGTTGAAGGACCTTGTACTGACAACGTTGTTGGACACGCAGACACTACAGCGAGGATACTTCAACGCGAACGGGCTAAGGCGCATGCTCGACGAGCATTTCCAGGTAGCGAGATCACTCCGCACGCCTGTGGCGGCTGCTCATCTTCGAATTGTGGCACCGGAACTTTCTGGAAAAGGTTGGGAGGGCGAATGAGCCATTGCACTCCGCTTCTATCGGTCTGAGCGGAGAGGCCGAATGATCGCTCCGACAAGTCAAGGCAACTCGGAAGGACCTCCCCTCGACGTGGACGGTATTCCAGCCGGTGGGGAGTCGAGTGCGACGCCGAGAGGCTGCGGCGTCTTCCTGATGACAGACAGCCTGGAGACTGGGGGCAGCGAACGTCAGTTTTCAGCACTTGCGAGG
>CAWJDR010000018.1:0-152863 GCA_963841655.1 uncultured Acidobacteriota bacterium
CCAGAGACTTTGCGCTTGTTGTCCGAATTCGACGCGGCCACTTTGTATGAAGCGTCTGGGTTGCAGGGCATGGTGGATCCGCAAATCCGACCGATGTGGCCAGGTGCCCGGATTTGTGGCGTGGCCCTGACGGTAAGCTGCCCTCCTCGTGACAATCTGATGCTGCATCACGCCGTTGCCCACGCAGAACCTGGCGTGGTGCTGGTTGCCAATGCGGAGCGATGTCAATCCGCGGGTGCTTGGGGCGAAGTACTTACGGCAGCCGCTCAAGCCAGAGGCATCGCGGGGCTCGTATTGGATGGCGCCGTCCGTGACATGGAAGCCATCGCCGCGCGTTTTTTTCCAGTCTTCGCAAGAGGGCTGGCAATTGGTGCCTGCAAAAAGGAAAAAGTCGGCAAATTGAATGAGCCGGTAGATCTAGGAGGCGTGACCGTCCGGCCGGGCGACGTTGTCGTGGGTACTGCGGACGGTCTGGTCGTACTCGCCCAGGAAGCTCTCGAAGTGGTGCTGCAAGCGGCGATTGCGCGAAGAGATCGCGAACAGGAAATCTTCCGTCAATTGGCGGAGGGTAAGACGACCGTAGAAATTTTGGAGCTTCCCCGACTGCGACTTGCAGGGTAGTCCAGTGATTGAAATCGCGCGCTATCGAGTCGACGATCTTCAGAAGTTTTGTTGCGCCGCCTTGCAAGAGCTGCAGGTCCCCCCGCTCGACGCAAAAGAGGTAAGCGAGTGTCTAGGGGCCGCTGATTTGCGCGGCGTGGACTCCCACGGCGTGGTTCGACTGCCGGTTTATGCTGGTCGCATCCGGCAAGGAGTTGTGAACCCTCGACCCGTGACTCACGTATTTCAAGAACGCGGGAACACTGTTCTGTTCGACGGTGACAACGGACTTGGTCCCGTGGTCGGTGTTCGCGCTATGGAGAAGGCGATCGCGTTGGCGGAGATTGCGGGCATTGGCATTGCCGGTGTGCGAAGATCGAATCATTTCGGCATCGCGGCCTTCTATGTGCAAAAGGCCACGCAGCAAGGATTTATCGGGTTCGCCACTTCGAATGCGCCGCCGCACATGGCTCCGCATGGCGGCCGCGCGCGATTCTTGGGAACGAATCCCATCGCGGTGGGCATTCCTGCTGGACAGGAGCCTCCGCTACTGTTTGACGCTTCGACCAGCGTAGTCGCACGCGGAAAGATTATCGTGGCGGCGCAGGAGGGCAAGCCGATTCCGCGCGGACTGGGCCATTGATACTGACGGCCATCCCACGACGGACGCGAACGCAGCGCTTGCCGGGCCGGTTCTTCCTTTCGGGGGTGCGAAAGGCTCGGCTATTTCCTTCATCGTGGACATCCTGTGCGGTGTGCTCACTGGCTCGGGGTTTGCCCTGAATTTGCATAGACTCGAAGATCTCGGAGTAGAACAAAACCTGGGACACTTTTTGCTGCTGTGCGAACCGACTTGTTCATTCCCGGCAAAAATTTTGCCGCTCGCATGGACGAGATTTTGCGAATGCTGAAGTCCTCGCCGGCCGCTGCCGGAACGTCTCAAGTGCTCGCTCCCGGAGAACTCGAGAGGCAGAATGAAGCCAGGAACAGGGTGCTCGGCATTCCGCTGTTGCAAAGCATTGTCGACCAGTTGACGGAACTCAGCGAAAGCCTGGGTCTGGCGTTCCCGAATGCCGCCGACACCAGAGGCGTCGCGGAGGCTCAACCATGACCCCGTGGAGGGCAGATCAGTGTTTTAATTTCTTCCCCGTCCCCACCGACATTCACTTTGGTTTTGGTGTGGTGCGTTCGCTCCCCGAGCGTGTGCGTTCGTTTGGCAGCAACCGGGTGTTCATAGTTACGGATCCCGGGATTCGGTCGGCTGGGATTCTCGATTCTATCCTCACCCTTTTCTCCCAAGCGGGAATTGGGTGCGATGTGTACGACGAGGTTAAACCTGACTCCGGCTCGAGCCTCATCGTCGAGGCGACAGAACGCCTGATGCGCAGTCAAGCCGGCGTCGTATTAGGGATAGGTGGTGGAAGTTCTCTGGATACCGCCAAGGCGGTTGCGATGTTGGCCACCAATCCTGGCTCCCTACTTAGCTACACTGGACTCCATCGCGTGAAAAGTCGTTCTCTACCCGTGATTGCGGTACCGACGACCGCGGGAACAGGCAGTGAAGTCAGTCTCTGGTCTGTATTTACCAATGATGAAACGGGTCTAAAGGTCGCCATCGGCAGCTTTCACATTTATCCGGCGGTTGCGCTCTGCGACCCCGAGCTAAGCCTCGATCTTCCACCGGGGCTCACGGCCGCAACCGGAATGGATGCGCTGGCTCACGCCATTGAGTGCTATACCAATAAGGCCTGCCAGCCGATTTCATCTGCCTTGGCATTGGGCGCGATTGAACTCATTGGCGGCAATCTGCGGGGCGCTGTGCTGGAAAGCCACAACCGCGCTTCGCGTTACGCCATGCTCCTGGGCAGCACGATGGCCGGCATTGCCATGAATCCCACCCGGCTCGGGCTGGCGCATGCCCTAGCAATGCCGCTCGGAAGTTGGGACTTGCGCATTCCCCATGGTTTGGCAATTGCCGTAACGCTACCGCGGGTTATGCGTTTCAATCATACCGCTGCTCCGGACCGCTTCGCGAGAGTTGCCGAAGCTCTGGGCGAGAGCACACGCGAAATTTCTCTTTCGAACGCCGCGCTACTTGCCGTGGAGGCCGTCGAAAAACTTTCTGTGGATATCGGCATTCCTCGCGGGCTCGGGCAGTGTGGTTTGCGGAGCAGTCATATGGAGCGCGTCGTGGAGGAAGCCATGAAGAGCGGCAATGTGGCCGTAAATCCTCGCCCAACCACGAGGGAGGAGCTCGCCGGGATCCTCGAGCAAAGTCTCTGATATGGACTCGCACCTGAACTATATCGCGGGACGTTGGATGCCGCCTGAAAGCGGCACTTACTACCAGGCCCGCAACCCTGCCCGCCCATCGGAAGTACTTGGGGAATTTCCATGTTCCACGGAAGGGGATGTGGATCACGCTCTCGCCGCCGCTGACGCAGCTCGCGTAATCTGGGCGAGCACTCCCGCGCCACAGCGAGCGGCAATATTAGTTCGTTTTTCGCAATTGCTGGCGGATTCCCAAAACGAGCTCGCAAGAATTATCACCCTGGAGCAAGGCAAAGCGCTTCAGGAGTCCGCCGGCGAAGTTGCGCGCGCTTCCTCCGAAGCTAGCTTTTCGGCGGGAGAAGCGCTGCGCTTGTGCGGAAATACCTTCCCCAGCGAACGGCCCGAGGTTACCTGTTACACGATTCTTGAACCTATAGGTGTGGTGGCCGCGATTACCCCTTGGAACTTTCCGGTGGTTGCTCCCGTGCGCAAGATTGTGCCCGCGCTTGCTTGCGGCAATACCGTGGTATTGAAGCCGGCTTCCTTGACGCCGTGGTCCGCCGTGCACATTACCAAGCTGGCTGAGAAAGCTGGTTTGCCGGCTGGGGTTTTGAACCTTGTTATTGGCCCGGGCAGGACTGTCGGAGACCGCCTGATATCCGACCCGCGAGTCCGTGGCATCAGTTTTACCGGCTCCACGACTGTGGGCGCGCGGATCAACGAGTACGCGTCGCGAAGGATGGTCAAGGTTCAGTTGGAGCTCGGCGGCAAAAATCCGGCCATCGTGCTCGAATGTGACGACCTCGAGGAGGCTGCCCGCGAAATCGTGGCAGCGGCCTTTTTGTGTAGTGGGCAGAGGTGCACCGCCCTGAGCCGAGTGCTGGTTGAAGAATCTCTGGGCGACGACCTTGTCGAACGGCTGCGCCTCCGCATTCTCAACATTCGAATTGGCAATGGTCTGGACCCAGATACCACCATGGGCCCACTCGTCAGCCGCGAACAAATGGAGACCGTGGCCCGTTATGTGAGCGTGGGGAAAGAAGGAGGGGCCAAACTCGTTCTGGGAGGACACTCACTGGTCAAAGACGCTGAGCAGGAGGGCTATTTCTACGCCGCCACACTCTTTGATCATGTTGCGCCGGACTCTCCGCTTGCCCTCGATGAAATCTTTGGTCCGGTATTGCCCGTGATTCGCGTGCGTAATGCCGAGGAAGCCTTTCGTATTGCCAACTCCACGCGCTATGGCCTCGCTGCAGCGCTGTTTACGCGGAATCAACATCTCGTCCACGACTTTCTGCGATATGTGGAATGCGGTATGGCGCATATCAATCACGGAACTGCTAGCCAAGCGCACGTCCCTTTTGGCGGCGTGAAAGAATCCGGGCAAGGGGCCTTTTCCATCGGGCCGACGGTGAAAGATGCGTTCACGAACATCAAGACGGTTTACGTCAAAGCGTAGGTTTGGGAAGCGGATGACTCCAGCCGGAGTTCAGCCGCTGGCGGAACGTCCTCCGCTCGGTGTGCGTGTCTATCGTTGTCTACGCGAAAACATGGTCAGCGGAGCTCTCCAGAATGGCGGAACATCTGATGGAACAACCCCTCCTGGGTCCTCTGGAAGAGGTTCTCAAAACTCTTACTGTGGTTACCACTGAGAGAACTGAACCCGGAGCCGCTTGAGCACCCAACGCATTTCGAACGAAACATTCAAGAGGCTGGCCGTTCTGGCCGCCTTATTTTCGCTGTCTCTGATTCTCTACCTTGATCGGGCCGCGATCTCTTCAGCAAAAACCCCCATGGCCACCGCACTTTCCTTGTCGGATGCAGCCATGGGAGCGGTGTTTAGCGCTTTCGCCTTAGGCTACGCCTTTGCTCAAATTCCGTCGGGATGGTTCGCGGACCACCTGGGGCCGAGGATGGCATTGGCTTTGGTCGTCGCTTTATGGAGCGTGTTCACTGTGTTGACGGGCGTCGCCAGCGGGCTTGGCACGTTGCTCGTTGTTCGATTCTTGTTCGGCGCGGCTGAGGCCGGTGCTTTCCCCGGCTCAGCTCGCGTCATTTACAACTGGCTGCCGCCACGAATGCATGGCATCGCAAACGGCATATTGTTTTCTGGCGCTCTCGTGGGAGGAGCGGTAGCTTTTCCGTTTTTCCAATGGCTCTTAGGGGCGCACGGTTGGCGCACGGCTTTCTATCTCCTCGGCCTTCCGGGGGGCGTCTGGGCGTTTTGCTGGTTGATTTGGTTCAGAGATTTTCCCAGCGAGCGAGCTGCCGCTGGCCAAGAACAAGAAGCTGTGCGTCCGGTGTATCTAGTTGCCTTACTTCGTTCGAAAGCCATGGTAAAGGCCATGGCTCAATATTTCGTCGGGAACTTCACATTCTTTATTTGCATTTCGTGGATGTTTCCATATCTGGTGCAGCGCTATTCATTGTCACCGGATCAGGCCGCAAAATACTCCATGGTCCCCCTGTTGTCAGGCGCAGCGGCGAATTGGGTTTCGGGATTCTTTGTAGACCTGTTGTATCGCTCTCGCTTTAGGCCGTGGTCAAGGCGCGTGCCAGCGGCGGCAGGGTTCCTCTTGGCAGCTTGCGGTGTATACGGCGTCACGCTCCTGGATTCCCCCGGCCCTGCCATATTAGCTTTTGCGGTCGCTACCTTCGGCGTTGAAATGACCATTAGCCCAAGTTGGACGTACTGCATCGACATCGCCAGGAAAAACTCCGGGAGCGCGTCAGCCGCTATGAATATGGCGGGTAGTGTGGGTGCGTTCGCGAGCGCGAATGCTTTTCCGCTACTCTATCGCCTGACGGGAAATTCGGACGCTTACTTCCGGATTGCTGCTGCGCTCAATGCACTCGCTGCAGTGTGCTGGCTGACCATGCAATCGTCGCAGAACTCCGCTGCGGCGGAGCCGAATAGCCACGCGTAAAAACAGCTGTGAGATCAAGCCGTCGCGACTCACCCTAAGGAGGGCTGCAGAAGAACACTGCCAACTCCCGGGTGGTCGCTAGGCTTGATCGGAAACGCCCTGGGCAAAGTCCGATGCGAAATTCTTGCGGTCGATCCGATGCGTTTTCGGTGAGCAGGCTAGAAGGAAGCCGCTGGCGTTTCGGCGGGCGCGGGAGATGCGGCCGGCTATGGAATTTGAATGGGTGTTTGTTCGTCTTTTGTTCGGGCCCAAACGTGAAGGCAGACATTGCCAAGGCCGCGGAGAAGAGACGCAGATACCACCTCATACGTGGCGGATTATCTTACGCGCAGCGTCCGCCGCGCCAGCGGCTCGTTCTTGTCGGCTAACCGGAAGTGATCTGATGCCGGCTTACCGCGATTCCTAATGGGAAGTCGGTATCGCAGAACTGGGAGCTGGTGGATCAAACGCTTGGGACTAAGGATTGGGACTAACCAAGGCCGGTTTTCGGGTGGATCTCTGAAGCTAAGCGACACCGAATCAGTGAATTTCCACCGTGTCCCGAACCAGGTGCTCTACCAGGCTGAGCCACTCCCCGACAAGCCTTCGGGTCCACTGAACACACGGTGAAGAATGCGTAATTCTGTGCCGCGGAATCCCTATTGCTCCGAAAGTATAACATTCCGCGATTTTGGGCGGCTGGTACTGCTAGTATTCCTCGCAAAGCCGGAGAGACCGCGCTAGTAATTTGGATAGTCTAGGCGAACCACGGCACCCTTTTCAATAATAGAGCGGGCTTCGTTACAATGGCTGCCGGGCATTAAATCGATTCAATGGACCTGATCATCACAGCGAGCCACTTGTACACCCCACTCGAGCGGGTGGAGCGCCCCCTAGTGTTTGTCGAAGACGGCGTCATCGCAGACATCGGTTCGCTCGAATCGCGGGAGACACCCAGCGGCGTGCGGTTGATGGACTTGGGCGATGCCTACCTGGTGCCGGGATTCATCGATGTTCACATTCATGGCGGAGCTGGCCACGATGTGATGGAGCCGGATCCGGGAGCGCTGCCAAAAGTTGAGCAATTGCTTCACGAGCATGGTGTCACCAGTTACTTTCCAACTACCGTCACGGCTCCCCTTGACCAGACGCTTGGTGCTCTGGAACGCCTCGCCGATGCGATCGAATCTGCCGGCGGCTCCTCGAAGGAAAGAGCGCTGCGCGCCCGCCCGTTAGGCATTCACCTCGAAGGACCATTCATCAGTCACCGTCGGCGGGGTGTTCATCCACCTGCCAGTATCCTGCCGCCAACCTTGGAGGCGTTTGAGAAATTTTGGCAGGCTTCCCGTGGATGCATCAAGATGATGACCATCGCACCGGAGTTGGAAGGAGCGCGGGCAGTGATCGCGGAGGCGACGTCGAGAGGTGTATGCGTAAGCATCGGGCACTCGGACGCCGACCTGAAAGCGGCGCAGGGTGGTGTAGCAGCGGGCGCGCGGCATGCGACACACGCCTTCAATGCGATGCGGCCTCTAGACCATCGCGATCCCGGGATTTTGGGCGTGGTCCTGATGGATGACCGGCTCAGCGCGGAGATCATCGCCGACGGGATTCACGTGGATCCCCTGATGGTCCAGCTATTCCTGAAAGCCAAAGGCCCTGACGCGGCCGTGCTGGTTACGGATGGCACGTCCGCAACCGGGATGCCGAACGGCCGATATCGGCTCGGCTCGCTCGATGTAGAAGTCAAAGATGGGAAGTGCACGGCGGACGGAAAGCTCGCTGGAAGTGTTCTCAGCATGGACAAGGCCGTCCAGAACGTTATGAAATTTGCGAATTGGGAGCTGCAGCAGGCAGTACGACTGGCGACGTTTAACCCTGCACGCACTGCCGGACTCACGAATGCCGGAAAGCTCGCCCCCGGGGCATTCGCGGATATCGTGGCGCTCGGGCCCGGCGGTGAAGTTCAAAAGACGATCGTCCGCGGCCAAGCCGGGTAGCAACTTGAAACGACGGAGGAGACGAGAAGGATGGCAGAGAAGCGGGACTTTCCCCATCACATGATCAAGGAGATTTTCGAGCAGCCGCAGGGTTTGCACGACACGATCGCGCCCCGCATCTCGCTGCCCGAGGGTGTGGTGCAATTGAACGAGGTCCCTATTAGCCGGGACGAACTGCGCGGTTTGCAGCGTATCCACATTGTTGCCTCGGGAACAAGCCGCCACGCCGGTATGGTTGGGCAGTACATGATGCAGCAACTGGCAGGCCTTCCAGTGGACGTCGACTACGCCAGCGAATTCGAATATCGCAATCCGATGATCGGGACCAGCGAATTGACGATTGTGATTACTCAGTCGGGTGAAACGGCGGATACGGGTGCAGCCCAGCGGGAAGCGCGGTCCAAGGGCTCGCGGACGGTCGCGATCTCGAATGTGGCGGGGACTACAATTGCACGCGAGGCGGATGGCGTCATCTATACATTGGCCGGACCAGAAATCAGCATTGCGTCGACCAAGGCATTCACCGCTCAAATGGCGGCTTTGTTCCTGTTCGCTCTCTATCTTGGCCAAGTGCGCGAAAGCATTTCCAAGGAATTGCTGGCTCACTATATTCGTGAACTGCTTGACCTTCCCGGCAAAGTCAAGACGCTGTTGAATTGCGCGGCGCAGTGCGAGCAGATCGCAGCTGAGTTTCATGCATTCGACGATTTCCTTTTTCTGGGCCGGGCTGTCCACTATCCCATTGCGATGGATGGGGCACTCAAACTTAAAGAGGTCTCGTACGTTCACGCGGAAGGCTATCCAACCGGAGAGACCAAACATGGACCGAATGCCCTGATTGATGAAAATCTGCCGGTGGTGATCATTGCTACCCGAGATCTCAAGGATCCGGGTTCCGTGCTGCGTTACGAGAAAAGTCTGGGGAATATCGCTGGCTTCAAGAAGCAATCGAGCCGTGTGATTGCGCTCGCTTCCGAGGGTGACCAGCAGGTGGCTAAGCTGGCGGACCATGCGATCTTCATTCCAACCGCTCCGGAACTGCTTTTGCCGATCCTGGAAATTGTTCCGATGCAGCTTTTCGCCTACTACATGGCAGTGAAGCGCGGGCTCGACGTCGACCGACCGCGCAATCTGGTCAAGTCCGTGACTCTGGAGTAAGGATGAAGACGGTTGCGAAGTAGGCGGCTAGTTCGGCTTCCGCGTCTTTCCGTCAGCAAGATACTGCAACATGAGCGCCTCGGCGGCATTCCGGATACGCTCGTTCAGGGGATTGGGCCGCTGTAGAAGGGCGGCATCGTTGGACGGCTTCTGCCGGATCGTCTCTCGTAATTTCTCACCGAATTCGGATTCGTTCGTCATGACCTGCAGATAGAACCAGAGGAAATGGCGCATCTGGTCAAGTGCCGATTTCAGCACTTCGAGCGATTCCAACTCAGGCACTTCGTTGAGAGCCTCCATCAATTCCGGGTTGCCGGGAGCCTCCATGGCGGCACAGTTGAGTTCTCTTTGAATGGCGCGCAGGTCGTCGGTGACGCGCAGGATTCGGAGATGAACATCTTCCAGGTAGTCGTTCTTTTCCATGCTCATGGGGCCCCGAAATACACCTCAACATCTCATCGGCAAAACCCATGCGAATAGATGTCCCACGGGCATGAGCTTTGGTAATTCTTGTTACTTTGGTGAGAAAGGCCCATTTTACGCGGGTTTCAGAGGGGTCGCGTGTCGGAAGGACTATCGAAAGTGCAGCGACGGATTTCCGGCACGCCTAAAACTCGTACACCGGTGCAGGGATCTCCGACCGCTCCCGCCAGTGCCTGCAGCATTTGCTCCAAAGTAACCAAGCCCAGTCGATGCGCTCCTGCCCGGGTTGATGGCAACCGCTCCAGTAGCCAATAGGCGGGGAGCAACGCGTAAGGCCAGTGATGCCCCGGGCCGAGGACGTACCAGGGACGCAGGATCGTGGCATTCAGGCCGCTGGCGCGAATCATGGACTCGCACTCCTCTCGAACCGCAATGTAGGCCTTCATCATCGGCGCGGGATGAGCGACGCTAACGTAGACAAAGTGACGAATGCCAGCCCCGACCGCCGCTGCCACGGCTTCCCGGCCAGCCACCAAGTCGATGCTGCGGAACTCGGCTGCCTTGGCGGGGCTGGGATGGGCCACTCCGACCAGTTGGACGAAAGTCGTGGCGGGTTGCACTTGATCGCCGTAAGACTATTGGCATCCAGCGCGTTCCCTTGCACCAAAGTGCACCCCGGCGGCACCTTCGCCTGGGATTCAGGGCGCACGAGGGCTCGCACCTGGTGACCACGCCCCTGCAATCGCGGGATGAGCCGGCTCCCGATGTAACCGCTGCCTCCAGTGATGAATACATGCTGAGTGATGTGAGTCACTGCATCTCCGTCGATTTCTACAATTCCAGTACGCGTACGTGCTCCGCGACGGATTGCTCGGACTCGTACTAAAACGATGGTCCCTTGTCCCAACGGCTTCAGAATGCTAGGCTGTGCGCCTCCATGAACTGGCGCCGCTCTGCTGTCCTTTTCTCAATCCTGCTCGGCCTGTCGTCGATTTCGTTCTCGCAAATAACCTCTCAGTCGAATGCCACGGTGACGGACAAAAACGTCGCCGTGGCAATGCGAGACGGAGTCGTGTTGCGCGCGGATGTCCTTCGACCGAAGGCTGGCGGGCCGTTTCCGGTGCTGGTGTATCGCACGCCCTACGGCAAGCATGAAGCGCTCAAAGACTACACCACCTTCCGCCACGCGGTGGACCGGGGTTATGCGGTCGTAGTCCAGGATGTACGCGGACGGTACGCCTCGGACGGGGAATTCCGCCCGTATCAGAATGAAGGACACGACGGCTACGACACCATCGAATGGGCAGCGAAGCAGCCATGGTCGAACGGGAAGATCGGCACCTTCGGCCTCTCGTACCCGGGAGCCGTCCAATGGCTCGCCGCTGTCGAGGATCCTCCCCATCTGCGAGCCATGGTTCCGGCAATGACGTTCTCGACGCCGCAGAACTTTTTCTACGCCGGTGGCGCCTGGGACATGTCGTGGATGGAGTGGATCTGGGACAACATCGCGTATGACGCGAGGATCAAGAAGAACCTTCCGGGGCCGAAGACGTACAAGGAGTCCCTGGCTGCGTGGAAAGACGTCGGACCAAAGATGCAGGATACGCTACCGCTACGCGACGTGACCGAACTGAAAAGCGTTGCGCCCTACTATTTCGACTGGCTTAGCCATCCCGCCGACGACTCCTGGTGGGATTGGTGCGAATTACGCAATAAGTACGCGCGTGTGCATGCGGCTGTCCTGAATTTTTCGGCATGGTATGACGACAATTACGGTCCTGAAGGTGCGACGACCAACTTTGCGGGCCTTTTGAAAGCTCGAGGCCATGAAGACCACCCACAAACCAGCCTGCTGCTGGGCCCCTGGGTCCATGGAGTCGACGAGACCGCGAAGACGAAATCGGGCGAACGTGACTTCGGTCAAAACGCGGCCATTGACTATGACGACGTCGTTTTGAATTGGATGGATCACTATTTGCGCGGCGTGAACAACAACGTAGAGCATGCCAAGCCGGTTCGTTACTTTGTCATGGGAGATAACCAGTGGCGGGAGTCGGAGGCATGGCCTCCATCCGCGGAACAGACTTCGTACTACCTCTCTGGACTGACTGCCGGGGCGCAAGTGAGTGAGCTAACGACCAAAGCGCCGGCCGCAGCGGAGCAATTTACAGCTTTCGTCTCCGACCCGGCGAATCCGGTGCGAAATTCCTACGAAAGCTCGGGAGCGCACGATTACCGGGGTTTGGAGAAGCGCAGCGACGTGCTGACATTCGATTCCGCGGTGCTGGATAGCGATACGGAGGTGACGGGTCCAGTCAAGGCGGAGATCTACCTTTCGTGCGACTGCCGCGATTTGGACCTGTGGGTGCGCCTGCTCGACGTCGCACCCGACGGAACAGCGTTCAACCTCATGAGCCCAGGTCTGGATGTGCAGCGGGCCAGCTATCGTGACATGAAGCGCGGTAGGCAGTTGCTGACTCCAGAACAGATTTATGAGCTAACGCTCGATCGTCTGATTACAAGCAACGTGTTTCAGAAGGGACACCGGATTCGCGTGCAGATTTCCGCGACGTTCTTCCCGAATTTTTCCCGGAATTTGCACAACGGAGAGTTGGAAAGTGTTTCGTCGAAGATGCAGAAGGCCAACATTCGCATTTACCACGACATGGCGCATCCGTCCCACATCGTACTGCCAGTCGTTCCGCGCTGAGGTCATGTTGCCGCGCAATGGCATTACGCTCCAGGCATTCCGGTATAATTCGCGCCGTTCGCAGACAAAGAGAACCGGCCCTCGGAGGAATTCTTGTCCACGCGCCACTGGGTTTCCAGCCTGGCTGTCCTTCTGATCCTTTCTGTTACATCCTCGGCGCAACGAGCGCCCGTGCTCAAGCAGATCGATGTACCCCACCCCTACTACTTCCGCGAGATGTATCTGCCGCAGCTGACCACGGGGCCTAGTTCGGTCGCGTGGGCGCCGGATTCGAAGTCAGTTGTCTATTCGATGGGTGGATCTCTCTGGCTGCAAAACATCGATTCTCAAACTGCTGAGCAACTGACAGCAGGTCCGGGCTACGACTATCAACCCGACTGGTCCTTCGGACGGTCGATGGATCGTCTACGCGAAATACAACCAGGACGCGATCGAGCTTTGGGCGCTCGATCTAGCCAGCAAAAAGGCACAGCCGCTAACGCAAGACGGTTCGTCAACCTTGAACCCCGTTTCTCGCCGGATGGTAAGCGCATTGCTTTCGTCTCCACTTCTTTCCATGGGCGTTTTCACATTTTCATTGGTCGATTCGAAGAGGGAGTCCTTCGCGATGTCCAGCGGGTAACCGGCGAAAACCGCAGCCCACTACCTCGCTATTATTACAGCGCCGTTCGACCACGAAATCAGTCCAGCGTGGTCGCGCGATGGCTCGGAGTTGGTGTTTGTTTCGAACCGTGGACACATCTATGGAACGGGTGGATTCTGGCGGATGAAAGCCGAGCCCGGTGCGGAGGCGCGGGAACTCCATTACGAAGAAACGGCGTGGAAGGCGCGTCCGGACTTTTCTCCGGATGGAAAGCGGATCGTGTACGCCTCGTACCTGGGTCAGGCGTGGCATCAATTGTGGGTGATGCCTGCGCAGGGCGGAGATCCGTTCCCGCTGTCATATGGCGATTTTGACAATATCAATCCGCGCTGGTCGCCGGACGGTCAGAAGATCGCGTTCATCTCCAATCGCGCGCGGGAATACGGCGCTTTGGATTCAGCAGGTACCGGGTGGCGCACAGCAGCAACTGCTAGGTCAAAGACAGGCATTATTTGACCGCGATGGGTCGCGTGAATCTGACTGTGCTTGATTCTGCCGGGCAGGAGACTTCTGCACGTGTGTTTGTTACGGGAGAAGACGGGCGGGCCTACGCTCCCGACGATGCCTGGATGCATGCCGATGACAGCTTTGATCGCAGCGAAAGAGGCTTTGAAGCGCACTATTTCCACACGACTGGTAAAGCGGACATCTCGGTCCCAGCCGGGCGCGTCACTGTGGAGGTCATGAAGGGATTTGAGCATCGACTTTGAACGGCAGACGATCGAGGTAAAAGCGGGCCAGACAAGGCCGGTCACGGTTCAGTTGCGGATGCTCGACCTGCCCAGGGACAAAGATTCGCACTGGGTGAGCGGCGACGTGCATGTGCACATGAACTACGGAGGCGCGTACCGTAATGCGCCCGCACACCTGGTGTTCCAGGCTTCCGCGGAGAATCTGCCGATCGTTCAGGATCTAGTCGTCAACAAGGAACAGCGCATTCCTGACATCGCATATTTCCGCACGACGCCGGATCCCGCCTCAACTTCGAGCAATCTGTTGCTTCATGGACAGGAGTTCCACACCAGCTACTGGGGACACCTCGGGCTTTTGCATTTGACGCGAAATTTTCTGCTTCCGGATTATGTTGCTTACGCGAATACAGCCGCTGCCAGCCTGTTCCCGACGAACGCGAGCATTGCCGACCTCGCCCATGAGCAGCAAGGCTTGGTTGGTTATGTTCATCCATTCGACTACTTACCCGGATCCCTCCAAGGATGCGCTGACCAACGAATTGCCAGTGGATGTGGCGCTGGGCAAGGTGGATTACATCGAAGTGCTCGGCTTCGCCGACCACAAATCGACGGCAAAGGTCTGGTACCAACTGCTGAATTGTGGGTTTCGTCTTCCCACCGCAGCGGGCACCGATGCGATGGCAAACTTTGCGTCCCTGCGTGGACCAGTGGGACTCAATCGCGTATACGTGAAAGTTCCAAATGGACCGCTCGACGTCGAACCCTGGCTGGCAAACTTGAAGCAGGGCCGAACATTCGCAACGAATGGTCCGTTGCTCGGCTTTTCAGTTGGACAGCGAGAGATTGGCGATAATTTACGACTACCCACCGGAACTCACGAGGTCAAGTTCTCAGCGTGGCTGCGCTCGATTGTGCCCGTAGATCATCTGGAAATTATCTGCAATGGTCAAGTCGCCAAGGACCTGAAACTCAGTGGCAGTCGGGACAGGGTTGATGCAGAGGGAACGCTGCCGATCTCGAGGAGTGGTTGGTGCCTGCTGCGGGCTTCCAATGACCGAGCAGTGTATCCCGTGCTGGATCTTTATCCCTACGCAACGACCAGTCCGATTTACATCACGGTCGAGGGCTCAAGGAGCCAGCCCCAGGATGACGCGTCCTACTTCGTCGCCTGGATCGACCGCCTCGTCTGCCGCCGCTCAAGCAAATACGGATTGGAACGACGACCACGAGAAGGAGGCCGTACTCGACCAACTTTCGCAGGCGCGCAAGATCTACCAGGACCTTGCCAAGTAAGGGCTTGGCTGCACCTGCCTGCGCTATCGCGCGGCGCTTGTGTGCGAACGTGCCTCCGTCCCCTGCTGCTCCAGTTGCAGCAACGCCCGTTTGCGCTCCACGCCCCAACGGTAACCGCCCATTTCGCCGTCTTCACGGACCACGCGATGGCAGGGGATCGCCACGGCAACTGGATTCGTTGCACACGCCCGGGCCACGGCGCGCGCCGCAGTCGGTCGCCCGATGGCCTTCGCCACTTCACCGTAGGATTGGGTCACGCCGAACGGCAAGGATTGCAGATGCGTCCACACGCGTCGTTGGAATGCTGTCGCTTGTATGTCGAGCGGCAGAGTACGGTTCAGCTTATGACCGGCGATCTGGTCCAGCACCGCATTCGTCCATGAGCGCATCGATTCGTCATCGCGCTTGCGAACGGCAAAGGGAAACTCGCGCTTCAAGCCTTCGGTCAATTCGTCGTCGGTATCCGCAAACTGAATCGAGCAGATACCCTTATCCGTAGCTGCCACCAGCATGCGGCCCAAGGGCGAATCGGCGCATGTGTAACGAATGGAGGCGGCAACCGCACCTCGGCGGTACTTGTCAGGCGTCATGCCCAGTTGTGAAGCAGTTCGCTCGTATAAGCGGCTGCTCGAACTGTAGCCCGCATCGTAGAGGGCGCTGGTTACGTTTTGCCCCGCCTGCAGATTGCGTTTGAGCAGCTTCATCCGACAAGAATCGGCATAGGCCCGAGGAGAGATGCCCAAAGCCTTCTTGAAGGTCCTTTGCAGATGAAACGGACTTTGGCGAAACGCCGCGCCCAAAGCCTCCAAGGTGACAGGTTCGTCGAGATGGTGTTCGATGTAGCGGCAGATATTCTTCACCATGTCAGTCTGCGGATTGCGGCTGGCCGCCTTGGGGCGGCAGCGCAGACAAGCGCGGTAGCCTGCTTTCTCGGCGTCTTCAGGACGACGGAAGAACCTCACATTTTCACGCCGTGGACGTTTCGCCGGGCACGATGGCCGGCAGTAGACGCCCGTGCTCGAAACCGCGAAAAAGAATTCCCCATCGCGCCGCGCGTCGCGCGCCAGCACGGCATCCCACCACTTGTTTTCGGGGATCGCTACCATGGTCGGACCGCTTTCCAGATTGAGTATCGCATTGGTTGTCATGATCGGAAAGATAGGCCAGCACGGCCGCGAGAACTATCCAAAGCTTGCGGTCAAACCAAGTTTCCTGCAAGATGCTGAAGCACTAGGCAATCCTGCAATGAGAGTCTTTCGGACGTGGGCGGTACTGCTATTTTCTCACCATACCTATGATGAGCCAAACGAGCCCCACGACTCCTTGCAGCACCTCAGCCGGTGAGATTATTGCCTCACCGACTCGAGGGATTGCTCTCAACGCGGCGCGCCCAGCCACCGGACTGGGAGTCAGCAACTCCCGTAACGTTTTGTTCCGATTGGCAAGGAAAGAATCCGGATCCGGATCGCGAGACCCGCGTTCGCGTGCTCTGGTCGCGCGACACGCTGTATCTTCGCTTTGAGTGCCGGTATCGCGAACTTCATGTGTTTGCCGACTCCGATCCCGAATGGACGTCGTGATCACCTGTGGGATCGCGATGTTGCCGAGGCTTTCCTGCAGCCCGATCCGTCGCAGCCAAGGGCCTATAAGGAATTCGAGATTAGCCCGAATGGACTTTGGATCGACCTAGACATCTCGCCCGGGGCCAAACCAGACTTGAAGAGTGGACTGCAGCGGTCCGTGGTTCTCGATGAATCGACGCACACCTGGACGGCCGAACTCGCCATTCCCATGAAGGCGCTGACTTCCGCATTTGACCCGACCGCCGTTTGGAGAGCAAATTTCTACCGCGTCGAAGGCAAGGAAGAACCGCGTGGCTATTATGCCTGGCGATCCACCAACACGCCGGAACCAAATTTCCACGTCCCAAGCGCATTTGGGCAATTGCGTTTCGCGATATCAGACAAGAGATAAAGATACATCTGGTGAATGACAGACCGCTTCAGTGCGGTAAGGGCTGGTGTCGCCCAACAATCGTCTTGATGCCGGCTCGCTGGCGCAAGGCTCCGAGAAGGGCCGCGGCTGCATTGAGGTACGTCTTGTTGCTATCGGAAGTATCCGCCCACACAGCGTCATAAATAATTTGAGCAGCTTCCTCCACATCCATATGAAGGGCAGCTTCGCAGTGATCAAACTGAGTCTGTAACTGGTCGTAGCAACCCTTGCAAACGGTAGCTCCCTCGTGCGCTCCGCCACGTTCATCGGAGAAGGTGCAGCGTAGTTGCGCCGAAGGGTTGATTTGCATGTGAGCAGCGTAGAGCTTTGCCTTGAATTCGCGGAGAAAGCGTTCCCGCTCCTCGTCCAGAACCGCGCCGTCGGATTGTGACTCAACCACCGGTCGGCCTTCGGCGGCCACTGCGACGGGTGAAACCCTTTCCGATGATTTGCAGACCGGACAGGCGTTCAGATTCGCAAGGTAGTAGGTCTTGCATTTTGAGCAAGGCAGTCCATAGCCGGCTGCTTTCGGGCTGGGAGCTTCCGCAATCTTCTCAATCGGAATGCGAGCTGCGGATGTCGCGCGGCGAATGTCGTTGGTGGGCTTGAGAGCTGCTCGTACTGCCGCTCCTGAACCGCCGGTGGATTGAACCATGCGCGTGGAATCCATGCTGTCTGCCTCCGGACTGCGCTGATTAGCCTTGCGGAATGCCTCTGGGACTTATTCTAGGAGTTTGGGGACTGAATCGCCGACGCACGGGAGTGCATGCGGGCCACGTCCGTTGGTACAGGGGATGGGCCAATCGCTCTCCCGTCGTCACTTTTTCCGCTAGCAGAACGGGGCCCGCTACCGTCCGCTTCCGGGGGCCATCAACTTAAGCAACTCTTCTTTGCGGGCACGATACAGCGTTTGGGCGGGATCCAGATGGGAGGCGATCTCCAACTCGGTGAGCGCCTCGTCGTTTCGATCCGTCGCCATCAGACAAGCTGCCAGAGAGTAGTGGTTGCTGGCGGTCGGCTCGAGCCGTAACGCCTCACGAAATTGCTTTTCCGCTTCCTCTAAAGATTGGAGCTCAAACAACGCTGTCCCGAGGTAGTGATGTGCCAACGCTGAGTCGGGGCTCAGGTAAACGGCTGCCTGCAATTCCTGCAACGCTTCCTGGGGCTTCCCGGCTAAAAGCAGAGCTTGCCCGAGTACGCGATGTTCTGACGCCCCCGTTGGATTTTGGCGAACCGTAACACGCAGCTCGGAAATGGCATTTGGGTAGTCATGCTTGGCCATGAAAGCGCGTGCCATGCAGGTGTGTCCGCTCTCCCAGCTGGAGTCCATGCGGTACAACTCACGAAATTCCGCGATCGCATCGTCGTACTGGCCCTTGTCGCAATAGGTGTTCCCCAAATTATTGCGGATGGATGGTTCTTCGGGCGCAAGCCGCTTGGCTTCGCGGTATTCAGCGATGGCGTCGTCCAATCGGCCCAGGTCATGCATGACGATCCCAAGATTGCTGTGCGCTTCCCAGAGATCTGGTTTTAGACGCAGTGCGTGCCGATACGCGAGAGACGCCCCACGCAAGTCGCCCCGGTCACGGAGTACGATCCCCATGTCGTAGTACACGTCGGCGTTCTCTGGTTCGCGAATAAGAGACTGCTCGTACGCGTGCAGCGCAGCGTCATACTTGCCCGTTGCGTACAGTCCCAGACCGAGGTAACGATAGGCCTCTGCGTTACGTGGGTCCATGCTAAGTGCCGTCCGAGCTTCGGCGATGGCGTTGTCAGCGTCGTCGGAACGATAGAAGAGATAGGCCAAGCGGTCGTGGGTCTCTGGAAAGCCGGGCAACAGGCGGGCGGATTCGGTAAATTCATCAAGCGCCCTGTCCCATAGCTGCTGCTGGCGCAACACTTCGCCCACAGCAAAATGTAGATCCGGGTTGTCTGGATCAGTGCGGATCAGACTTCCAAGCTGTCTTTCGGCCGCTTCGTATTTCTTCTGATGAGCAAATTCTGCTGCCATTTCCAGAGCGGCGGGAAAGCGAGCGACGGTGTGCGCGGGTATGGAGGAACGCGAAGCTCGCAGGGTCTTGATCAACACCAAGTCGGCACCCGCAGAACGCAACTGCTTTTCGTTTTCCGGTGAGAGTGAAAATGAGATACCCCGCTCAACAACCAACCGGCTCAACCGGCTATTCGAGATTCCGCCGACCAGCCACGCGGTTAGCTGGCTGCGATCAATGGGGCGGACACTCGAGGGGTCTCCAAGACATGCGCCTACCGCCGCAAATAGAAGAATGAAAGGGGCCAGAAATAAGCGCCTCACGATGACTCCTTCGGCGCAGCGGGAGACCTGCGCTCAGTCTCCCAAAAACATAGACCGCAACGGTAATCCCAGGTAGGTCACGGAGGTAACCACTGGAGTTGTCCAAGGCGGCCCGGCGAGCGACGCCGGGGGCAGGCGCAACTTCTTCAGAATTAACCTTATTTTGGACTGAGACGGTAGCGCCAGTCGCTGGACTGAAAGATCGGCAAAGCGTTCTGGCTCAACGCTTCCCGTTGTACCCGTTCTATTACTGAGTGTGTGGGCGCGAGTGAACAGGCGGGGTCCGTCGCGCTCGCGTCACCAGCCAGCAGGAACGACTGACAGCGGCACCCACCAAAGTCTTCGCTCCGCCTTTCGCAGCTGCGACAGGGCTCGCGCATCCAGGCCTCTCCGCGAAACTTCTGGAATGCCGGCGACTCGCGCCAGATCCACTCGAGCGAGCGTTCGCGCGTGGTGTCGAATACGAGGCCGGGAATAACTCCCGCAGCATGGCAAGGAAGGGCTCTTCCCGCAGGATCAATCAACATGAGGCGACGCCCCCACCCGCCCATGCAGGCTTTTGGATAGGTTGCGTAGTAGTCGGCAGTGACCGAATCGATGCGGATCTTCCCTCTTAGCCTTGCTTCGGCAGCGGAGATGATCCTGTTTGCTCGTTCAAGCTGATCAGGAGTGGGCATCAGGGCGACGCGATTCTCGAGCGCCCAACCGTAGTACTGAGTATTTGCGATCTCGATACGATCGGGCTCTAGTTTCTCGAGAAACGCGATCATCTCTTCCAGGTAGTCGAGATTCTGACGATGGACGACCAGGTTTGCGGTAAAAGCAATGCGATGCTCCCGAATCCAACCCGCCAACTCCGTTTTGTACGCGTGGGACTTCGTTCCGGCGATCGAATCGGCGCGCTCCGTCAGCGAATCCTGAAAGCTGAGCTGAATGTGGTCGAGTCCCGCATCGACAAGGCTCCTCAGCCGATCGCGCGAAATCCCAAGACCTGAGGTAATCAGGTTTGTGTAGAGGCCAGACTGATGCGCCCCGGCAACCAATTCGCTCAAGTCGGCGCGAGCCGCAGGTTCACCACCCGTTAAATGCAGATGCAGAACGCCCAGGCTGGCCGCTTCGCGAAAAACTCGCAACCACTCTTCGGTGGAAAGTTCGGACTTGGGTGCAGTCAGAGCCAGCGGATTTGAGCAGTACACGCAGTGCAGCGGGCAGCGGTGTGTAATTTCGGCGATAAGAGCCAGCGGATTGGCGAGCATCAGTAGTCCACAATGCGCTTGTCGTGCAGTTGCTCGAGGAAACGCGCGGCGTCTTCCCGGACCCGCCCATCCTCAGTCAGGGAATACTGGCGGCGAAGTTGCTCGACGAGTTCCCCGAAGGTAAGTTGACCATCACAGAGTTCCAGAATCTGCCGTCCCGTGCCTTGCACACGAATCGCGCCCTCAGGAAACAACACCACGCGCTCTGCTTCGGTCCCTCCCCAACGACAACCGAGGGCGAGTTTTGGCTTGCTGACGTCGAGCGGCGCGGCCACGGCTACTCCTCGATCCGGAAGGCGCCCGGAGGCGGCCACCCCGGTTGCACGTATGCGAAATACAGCGCGTCCAGTTGAGCCCAGAGAATGTCACACTTGTCCCGCAGTGCCTGGATGACCGTCTCCTGATCTTCACGACTCTTGGCGTGTTGCTCTACATAGTCCATGGTGAAAGCCACATCTTCGGGAGCCTGAAGAAGCCGCGCTTCAAAGTAATCCAGGCTGTCCGAAAGCCACGGATAGTGCTCGCGGAGCTTGCCCATGCGCAGCGCGATGAGGTCTCGGGAGAACAGTTCGGTAAGCGATGATGCGACCGCCTCCAGAAATGGGCGCGTGCGAACCAGGTTGAGGTATTCGTTCACGGCATAGCGTGTCGCCGGCAGGATTTCACGACCGCTCGTGACACGCTCAGGATCGAGGCCGGTGCCCTCGGCCAGCTTCAGCCATCGCAGGATACCTCCCTCGCTGGTAGCGTCCCCATCATGGTCGATCAGCCGTTTGCGCCAGGCCCGCCGGAACTCCGAATCCTCACTGCGCGAAAGAATGATGGCGTCCTTGATCGGGATCAGGCTCTGGTAGTAGTAGCGGTTCAAGGACCACGCCTGCAATTGACCGCGGCTCAGCTTTCCCTCATGCATCAGAAGATGAAATGGATGCTGGTGATGGTAGCGTTCTGCTCCGACCCGACGCAGGACCGCCTGTAGTTCTTCGGAAGATAAGAGGGTGGTTTCTCGCGTTTCTATAGTGTGACCTGCCACCCGTCCTCCGCCAATTCCCATCCTGCCTCGCGCACTGCCCGATATTTCAGGACCAGCCTCGTTCAACATGGGATTCGTATTGTTGATGTGAATGTACAGTTTACGTCCAGCTCGAATTCCCCGCAGCTGACACAAACTGCCAGCTTCACCGCCGACAGGGATGTGCCCCATCGCGTGTGCCCGTTGAGCGGAGCCTTGTACCTGCATCAGTTCGTCTTCGCTCCAAAATGTCCCATCGAAGAGTAACAAGTCGATTCTTTCCAAATGTTCCCGCAGTTCTTCCGTGATGCTTCCAACCACAGGGAAATAGCCTACGCTGCGCCCTTCTTTTGAGGTCAGGATGAATCCCAAAGTTGCATCCTCAGCAGGCAGTTTCTCAGGATGAAGGACGTACGACGGGTACCGATCAGAGAGTGCCAGGGGCCGGCACAGGATCCCACCTTCCTCCCCGCAAGGTGCCGTTAATTGGAATCTTTCGCCCGGGCGCACGGGTTCCCAGCAAACCTGCCTGGCAACACGGTTCAACATTCGAAACATGGAGTTCTGGTCGCGCAGGACGGAAATAACCGAAGGGGTCGCATACACGTTGAACGGCTGAAGCTCACGCAGATGCAAGAGTCCTGTGACGTGGTCCAATTCGCAACATGTCAAGAAGGACGCCGCAGATTGGAGTACTACGAGTTCCCTGCTTGGGATGCAGATCCGGATTCGCCTCAATCTGGGTGCGGAGATCTGGAGATGCGCCCAACAGGAACCAGGACACGCCGTTCGCACTGATAGCGACTTGCGCCTGCGTGCGAGGCTTACCAGAGAACTTTCCGGAGCGTATCAGGCTGCAATTGGCGCAGGCACAATTCCACTGAGGGAATCCTCCTCCGGCTGCGGAGCCGAGGATCTTCACCTGCATGGACGAGGATTAATGCGTCGCGCTCGCGTAGGAATTGATTTCACAGCAAAGTGAGACTTCTTCGAAGACGGGGGTCGTCCAAGCCATGTTGTGTTCACCTTCCGGGTCGGTGTCTACCTTGTGCGGAGGACAAGGTTTTGAGGATGATATCACCCGCTTCGGCGGGGCTGCAATCGCACGAAGAGTAACTCCAACACTCGCGCAAACGGACTCACCTGGAGTGGTTTCGTGGAGGTGGGTTCCAGGACACATTCAGTCGCGCCAGGCGCATGGGCGGCGGTTGCTTCGGCAAATAGTGTAAAATCTAAGTCTGTCAATGACATAGGAGTTGGACCCGGAGCGAAAATTGACGAATGCACCTGCCTCCGGTAACGTTGGTATCAGTATTTTAGGGGCGCCAGGAGGTTGTCATGTTTGAAGGTCTTTTCCAACCCACGCATCTGCTTGTGATTTTTGCTATCGCGCTGCTGGTGTTTGGTCCCAAGAAATTGCCCGAGCTTGGTAAGGGCATCGGCGAAGGTATCCGCGCCTTGAAAGACAGCATGAAGGAACAGCCGACCGAAGCCCCCAAGACACCGAATACCGACGTCAAGAGCTAGTCAGCGCGTTCACTCGAGTATTTCCCGTGTCCCTTCGAACCGGGCACTACTTCAAAATCGCGGTACTGCCTTCGATTTCAACATCCGGCGGTCTCGAGCTAAGTTGCGGGAGCTTACGACGCAACTGAGCTGAGAGCCGTCATTCTGCACAAACCGTTACACAATTCCCAGCGTTGCGCATTTGTTCTTTTGAAAACTGCCCGGTCCCGTCGACTCCGGCATCACTTCGATTCAGGCCCTATTCTTCTCTGTTGGAGGAAGCCTTGTTCAATCTTAGACAGCTGTTGGCCACGTCGCTCATCCTTGGTTGCCCTCTTCTTTTTGCTGATCAGATCGTTCTCAAGAATGGTGACCGTTTGACCGGCACGATCGAGAAATCGGACGACAAGTCCCTGATTATCAAGACGGAATACGCGGGCGAGATCACGTCGATTGGGCAGCCGTGCAGGACTTCAAGGCAGACCAGCCACTGCACGTGGGTCTCAAGAATGGTGAAACCGTGGTCGGTCCGGTCACGGCCACCTCAGGCAAGGTTGAAGTCTCGACCAAGACCGCTGGCAATGTGGAGACCACAAAGGAGAGTGTGGTCCTGATGCGCAACGATGCCGAACAAGTGGCATGGGAAAAAGCGCAGCACCCCGGGTTACTGGAAGGCTGGAACGGTGGAGTGACGCTGGGGTTCGCCCTCACCGGCGGAAATAGTGAAACGAAGAATCTCGCGCTCGCTCTGAAGGGCGTCCGGACTGGCTTGCACGACAAGCTCACCCTTTACGAAGGCTCGGTGTACGCAACGAACGATCTGCCAGGTGCCAACCCGCATGTTACGTCCAACTCCAACAAAGGCGGGATTCGCTACGATCGCGATATCAGGCCGCGCTTGTTCGCCTTCGTCAATGCTGACTTTTCGACGGATGCGTTGCAGGACCTGAACTTGCGCTCGGTGGTCGGAGGCGGATTCGGATGGCACGCAATCAAGCGGGATAGCACGACGCTCGATATTCTCGGCGGCGTGAACTACACGAACGAAAACTATACGCAGATTGCCCCGGTGCCAGCGCCGCCCGACTTCCAGCACAAACTTATCCACAGATTCGCAGCCGGCACGATCGGCGACGAGTTCATGCACAAGATCTCAAAGTCGACCGTGATCACCCAGAACGCTTACTTTTTTGAAAATCTCCAGAGCACCAGTGATTACAGGGCTACTTTCGATTTCGGCACGGTGACCAAGATCAACAAGTGGATGGGCTGGCAGAACGCTTTTGGAGATGTCTACGTTACGAATCCCCCGGCCGGCAAGAAGAGGAACGACATCGTCTTCACGACCGGGTTAAACATTTCGTTTGTGCACTAGAAGCGAGTTCAGAACCGGAGCGCTTTGATGCCAACACCCGCGATTCCTCCACCGATCAGCGGGCTGATGACGGGGATCAGGGCATAGCCCCAATCCGATGGGCCCTTGCCTGCGATGGGTAGGATTGCGTGGGCGATGCGCGGACCGAGGTCTCGAGCAGGATTGATCGCGTACCCCGTGGGTCCACCGAGCGAGAGCCCGATCGCCCACACGAGACAAGCCACCAGGTAGGGTCCGAAGCCCGGGGAAAAGCCAGTCGTCGCCACCGCCTTCGAGAAGATCGCGCCGACCACAAATACCAGCACGAAGGTCCCAACAATTTCACTGACCACATTGCTGGCTGGGTTACGAATTGCGGGACTGGTGGAGTAGCAGGCCAGCTTGAGCCCGGGATCGGACGTCTCCTGCCAGTGCGGCAGGTATTGCAGCCAGACCAGTGTGGCGCCCGTGATGGCACCAAGCAGTTGCGCCAGGATGTAGGGGGCTAGTTTCGAATAATTCCCCGACACCACCGCAAAACCGAGGGTAACCGCGGGGTTCAAGTGCGCGTCGCTGCTTCCGCAGGCGATCGCCGTGAGCACGCCGCACAGCACGGCAAATGCCCAACCGGCACTGATGACGATCCATCCCCCACCTTCACCTTTCGACTTCTTAAGCAGAACGTTGGCTACTACGCCGTTGCCCAGGAGGATGAGAACGGCTGTACCCATAAACTCGCCAAAGAATGGTGAAGCCATCGTTTTGAATTCTCCTTCCGAGTTTGTCCAGCGAACCCGTTTATAGGCTAACCTTCATGGAATTGGGAAAAAATCTCGTGGCCATCGCACCGGCCCGAGGACCGTTCGCCGTCCCAGACTTTCCGTTTCGTTTCTTCGTCCATCTGATCTATCCTTTTCTTCAATATGTTTAGCAAGCCCCGTCTGATGCCGAGGCGGCCTCCTGTCCTTGGTCGTCGGTCTTTCCGTTTACGCAATTGTTGTCCTTTGGACCCTGTTAGCTTCTGCCTGGCAAGCCGACTCGAAACCGGCTCGAACGTACACCGCCGCCGCAAGCCTTGTCTCCGATTCTTGAATACATCTCATCCGCCTGGAACACCTTGACGCGGTCGATGAACGACTGCCACACCGTCGTGGATCCGAAGCTTCACGAAACATCCATCCTTTACATTCCCGCGAAATTCACTCCGCCCGCGTCGGTGAAGGAAACACAAAAGCGTTGCCATATCCAGGTGAAGGAACTGCCCGTGCTGATTACCGGCCCGGGGCAGGTATGCAAACGCGATCAGTCCTCCGGGACTCCTCTACCTCGAGAATAGCTACGTTGTGCCTGGCGGACGATTTAACGAGATGTACGGTTGGGACAGCTATTTCATTGTGCGCGGATTGCTGGAAGAGAATCGAATCGCGCTGGCACGCGGAATGGTAGAGAACTTCTTCTTCGAAATCGATCACTACGGAACCGTGCTGAATGCCAATCGCACTTATTTCCTGACGCGTTCGCAACCGCCCTTCCTGACGGCCATGATCATCGCGGTGTACGAAGCCCAGAAGGCTGCGGGGCAGGAAGATCGAGCCTTTCTGGAGAAAGGCTACCAGTTTGCCAGCAAAGACTACGAGATGTGGAATCGCGAGCCCCACCTCGCCGGAGACACCGGTCTGTCGCGCTACTACGACTTTGGGAATGGTCCGGCTCCCGAGAGTCTGAAAGACGAGACCGACGTGTATCGCAAAGTCGCGGGTTACTTTCTGCTGCACGGCGAAGGAGCGCAACTATGTTAGCCGACCTGAGCCGGGGGAAACCGGAGCAGCCGATCTGCCGGAGCCAACTATTCTCTGCAGCTGTGCAACGAGGCAAAGACCGCGGGGAAGCCCGACTGCGAACCTCCCAGGAAAATCGCCCTGATCGCCGACTACTACAAGGGAGACCGCGCGATGCGCGAGTCGGGATTTGATATTTCCTTTCGGTTTGGGCCGTATGGGGCGGACACACATCACTACGCGCCGGTTTGCCTGAATAGTTTGCTCTACAAGACCGAGAAAGATCTGCAACAAATGAGCGAAATGCTTGGACGCCAAGACGACGCCAAGCGCTGGAGCGATCGCGCCCAGCAGAGAAAAGACAAGATTCAGAAATACCTGTGGGACCGAGAGCGCGGAATGTACTTCGACTACAACCTCGACAAGAACACGCGCTCGAACTACGAGTACATCACCACGTTTTATCCTTTGTGGGCCGGACTGGCCACCGCCGACCAGGCCGAAGCCATCAGGAAAAATCTGCGCGTCTTTGAGCACGCCGGCGGCTTGGCCATGAGCAATCGGGACAACGGAGTACAGTGGGACTACCCAAATGGCTGGGCTCCGACGCAGTTGCTGGCGATCGAGGGCCTGCGCCGGTACGGTTTTCAGGACGACGCCAACCGCGTCTCCTACGAGTTTCTATCCACCATCGCCGAAAATTTTCGTCGGGACGGCACCATCCGCGAAAAGTACAACGTGGTGACGCGTTCCTCCGAATCACATATCGAAGCGGGCTACCACCAGAACGTTGTCGGCTTCGGCTGGACGAACGGCGTTTTCCTGGCGTTGCTACATGCCCTGCCCGAGGAGTGGGTCGGACGCCTTGCGAAGGAGCAGAGCACGCCTCTGGCGGCGACCCACTAGCTAGGCCCCATCAGTAACCGCCACATAAGTTTGTCATCCCGAGCGGAGTGAGGCGATGGTCTCACGGTCGACGGACCTTGGATGGGTTCGACGTTCAGGGCTTGGAATTCGATACAGTCCTGAAGCTGCTGCGCAAGTTTCCGCTCACGTTCCGCATCCTCCGTCTGCCCCATGTCCTGATATGCCTGGCCCAGCAGGTGATGCGTCACAGAGTTGTTCGGATCCATCGCCAGAGCGTGCTGGAGTGCTCGAACGGCGAGTTGCGGCTCTCCCTTCTTCTCCAGAACCTTTCCCATCAGGATGTACGGCCCCGTGGAGGTAGCGTCGAGCCAGATCGAACGCTGCAGCAACCGCTCGGCCTCATCAAACTTCTGAATGCGGGAGTACGCGTCCGCCAGCTTGTAGTAGGTGGCGGCGTACCCAGGGTTCACGGCGAGTTCTTTCTGAAAGCTGCTGATGGCCTCAGGGATGCGGGACTTGTAAAGATAGAGCTCCCCCAAAAAATGATGCGCCAGCGGGACCTTGGGATCGAGCTCGATTGCCTTCTGCGCATACTCTTCGGCGATCGGATCGAATTCCTGGCGCAAGAGCATGCGCGCCGTAAACAGATAGGCCGCAGCAGAATCAGGAGCCACTTCAAACATGCGCGCGAACGATTGCCGCGCCTTCGGATAGTCCTTCGCCTGGATGTAACAGATCCCCAAGATGTACGACGCGTCAACGTTGGCCCGCGGATACCAGCCTTGCACCTTCTCCAGCAAAGGAATCGCTTCCGTCGGACGTCCCGCAAGGTAGTTGGACAGACCAAGCAATTGGATCGCTTCGTTGTCCTTGGGGTCCTCCTCGGTGGCCTTACGAAGAGCCTCGATGGCCTTCGCGTAGTCCCCGCTCTTGTAATAGACGACACCGAGTTCGTGCGAAAGACCGGGCAATGCAGGATTACTCGCGGCCAGCGCCTGCAGCCGTGCCAGAGCCTCAGCGTTTTTGCCTTGCTGCGAAAGACGGCGGGCTTCTTCGATATCAGAGGTCGCGGACTGGGACGGGGCCGACGAAACAGATTCTTGCTGGGCCGATCGGAAGCAGCAACTGGCGGCACACAAACGATGAGGAAGCAACAGAAAATCGAGGCGCGGAACGTCATTCGGTAGTAACCAGTACTGGAGGCTAGCTTACTCCCATCTCACAAAAAAGAGAGGGAGCCATACGGGCTCCCTCGCGATGGGTATTCCAGCTTTCTTAGAACTCCAACCGTATCGCAAACTCCAGTTGGCGCATGTGCGTACCTCCCTCAAGCCCTGTGATCTTTCCGTTGTTGCCGCCAGGACAATCCACGCAACCGTTTGCCCCGTTGTTTGCACTGAAGGCAAGGACACCGGGTGATTGAATATGTTGAAGGCGTTCATGCAGGAACTTCGCCCGGAACGTTCGGTGATGGCGAAAGACTTCGTGACCGACAAATCGGAGTAGAAGCCTCTCGGACCGACGTAACTGTTGCGGCCGAGATTTCCGATCTGGCCGCAGGCCGGAAGGCTAAACGGACCGGAAACAGGACGCGCCAAACTACAAGCATCAGTTCCAACTGGCAGCGTTTGGGGTCGGGATAAGCTAGTGGGGCTACCGGCGTGAAGAACGTTCGGGTATGGTTGACCGGATCCAAGGGACCGACAGCCAGGTGAAGCTTTCCGCTCCGGACATTCGGACGGCACGGCCCTGTGTCGATTACGTTTCCGCATTCACCAACGCTCGGAGTCCACGGCAGGCCGCTGCTCCAGTTGGTGGTGTTGCTCACCTGCCATCCGCCTAGAGCGAAATCCATTGCCCTGCTGGCATCTCCCTTGTACTTCTTGCCCTTTGCCGAACGGCAGTTCGTAGATCGGGCTGAAAACGAATACGTGGTTGCGGTTGAAATCGACGGGCCCCCACTCCACGGCATGGCTTACGGCGTAGTAGGTGTCGTGTAGTTGTCCGCGTGGGAGTAGGTGTAATGAGCCAAGAACTGCAACCCCTCCGAGAAAGCGTTTGTCTACCTTTACCTCGAACGCGTTGTAGGTGCTTGCCGCGTCGTTGCCGTAGTAGTTGCCCAGGTCGAAGGGAATGGTGGGGACCAGTGGGCGTCGGCTGTTTTGCGAGGTAAAGGCACTGAATCCGCCGTAAGAAGCGGACCGCAGTTGTCATGTATTGGGGGTTGAATCCGCTGGAGCCACGGCGTGGTCGGGCTCGAAACTAGAAAAGCCTGCGTAACATCCTGTCCCTCGCCAGCTGCGACCGGGTTGTATCGTAGTTCGGAGTTGTCCGCGGTAAATCCGTGCGTTCCCTTGCTACCCACGTAGGCTACCTCCAACGACATGGTGTTGGTCAGTTGACGCTGAACGGTAACGTTCCAGGCATCCACCGTCGGCAAGACCTGCTTGGTAGGACGAATGTGTGTACCCGACAGTTGCGAGGTCAGAGGGATGAATCCGTCGGCCGGGACTGCGGGGAACGCATTTGCTGGGTCGATACCAGGGTTGGAATTGGGACCCAGATCCAACGAGAATAAAGGAATCAGGTTGCGCCGAAGCAGCCGAGGTGAAGGTACTCGCGTCGTACGTTCTGCTTCAGAAGCACGGGCAGGTTCTGAGTCACGGTGTGTCCGAAGTTCGAGCCGAACACTCCGATGTCATAGCTGCGACCGTAACCCAAACGCACGACAGTTTTGGGCGTGGCCTGATAAGCGATACCGAGGCGCGGGGCAAACGCGCGTAAATCGTTATCGACGTTGCCGTTCAGACCGTAGCGCCCGAAGCCGGCGACGCGGATTCCACCCGTACCGCCATTATCAACGATGTTGGCGAAGCCGCCGTTGCCTTTCGCGTTCACGCTCTCAGGAAAGTAGATTTCCCAGCGCAGCCCGTAGTTGATGGTCAACTTGGAACTGGCCCGCCAGGTATCCTGGCCGTAGAAGAACCAGCGTTTCTGACGCTCGGCGGCGCTGCCGGCGCTGGGAAGGTTCGGATTGGTGACGTAGCGCGCGAAGGAGGTCACGTCGCCCAGCAGGAAGGTCGCAAGATCCAGGCCATTAACGCCTCCGTTCGAAGTGGCCTCCGGACTGAAGTTATATTCTCCCGTGCGATTATTGTCGCTAGGGATTCGCAAGTTCATGGCATAGCGAATGTCGGCCCCGAACTTAATCTGATGGTTGCCGCGAACATGAGTCCAGTTATTGACGAACTGAAATTGCTGTTCGCTTTCGGTCAGCGGGCAATTGCAGCGAGCCACGCCAAGGCCATCTCCAAAACTAGAGATAACCAGACCGGCGCCGCCATTATTCGGAGCTCCGTTGTAGCCGCTTAGTGGATCCTTCCCCAGTTGGAACGCACCGAGACCATCCGTTCTAGCATCTCCCGAAATGTTGGCACCGGGAATTCCGAAGTCCGTCATGGGGGTACCGGTATCCGGCTTCTGGGTTTTCGGATTGTATTTGAAATACCCGAAGCGCAAATCGGTGAGCCAGTTGTTATTCACGGTTTTATTGAAACCGGCGGCCAAGCTGTAGTTGTGAGTGGTGGAACTCCCAGACAAGCCGGGAGCGTCGCTCGTTCCGCCATTGCCGGGACCGCCCAAAGCACCCAGCAGACCCTTCCCCGAAATTGTGTAGTAAGCGAGGCTGAATCGGCCGAAAACGTTCAGAGACGGGCTTACCGTGTAGTCGATCCGCGTGTCGAAGGCGTTCGATGTGAATGGACCGGAACCGGCGCCTACGAAGTTATTCAGGACGGTGGCGTCTGCCCCCGGGTCTGGGAATAAAGCGAGGATCTTGGCCGCAGCCGGGGAGATGCTACTGATTGGGATGTGATTGCTAGGAAATGCTACTCGATTAGCACCCGTGTTGGGATTGCCGGTGGTCGGGTCATAAACCTGTCCCGCATTGCTGCCTGAGCCAGGCGCAACTCCCAGATAGTCGCTTAGATCGCAGAACCCTGTTGTATTGGTTGCGGGGTTGCACGTGGTGAGAACCGTGTGCGTGGGCACTGTAAACAGGCCACTGACTCCGATGGTCTGTCGTGTTCCCTGGTAATCTCCGAAAAAGAACAGCTTGTCTTTAATAATTGGACCACCAATCGTGCCGCCAAACTGCGCCCAGCGCGAGGGTGGAACGAGGCGGCCAGTCACCTTATCGGGGGCGCTCTGTGAGAATGGGTCGCGCGCCTGGAACGCGTCGACCGACGATAAAAGAAAGCAGTACCGTGGAGGCTATTGCTGCCAGACTTGGTTTGCGATGTGACCAGACTCGCCACCGCCTTGCCAAATTCCGCGTCGTAGTTCTGCAGAGCGACCTTGGCTTCGGTCACTGCGTCGAGATTGGGATTGACGACAATGATGCCCAGGATCGGATCCTGGTTGTCAGTTCCATCGAGTTCGAACCCGGTGCCGCTGAAGTGCTGCCCTTGCGTGAAGATCTGGTAGCCACTCCTGCGGATTCTCGGTTGCGGCGTGGCTCCAGCCGACAATTTTCTGCGCCCCCGGCGCCAGCAACTGCAACTCTGTGAAATTGCGGTTGAGGATAGGAACTTCTACGACCTGCTCTCTCGTTGAAAGTTACCGCGACGTCCGCACGGTCCGTTTTCAACTGTGGGGCCTCTGCGGTTACTTCCACTGTTTCGCTTGCGCCACCGACCTGGAACTGCAAATCTACGCGGGACCCCGCATCTGCGGACACGATGATATTCTTCAGTTCACTGACCTTGAAACCTGATGACTCGACCCGGACCGAGTAAGTATCCGGAACGAGGTGCGTGACGGAGTAGTTGCCGTCCTGGTTCGTGGTGCGTAGTGTCGCTCGTGCCCTTGCGCTGATTGGTGACGGTGACCTTGGCGCCTGCCACTGCCGCACCTTGCGGATCCGTCACTGTCCCAAGGATGCTGCCATAAACCGCTTGCGCCAATAGCCGGGGTGTATAGGAACAGCTTATTACTATGCAACACGAAAGCAACTATCACAAAAGTCTTACTTCGCATCGAATTCCTCCGCGCTACCTCGAAACAACAAGTCCGAGTTGCAAAATGCTTTTTCTTGCCATGATTCTTTTCGCAAGAGGCCAAACACCCAGTGTTTATGCTGGTTTTGTTGCCTCCTGTGCTCCCATCGACAAGCCGTCTATGTCGCGCTCATCGCACTAATACAAATCTACTAAGCCGCAAACCGAGCCTGCAGTTTCGCTGCCTAAATCGCTTTTGTTGTTAGGGCATTGAATTTGTTGAGCCAACGATTTCGGCGAGGAATCCAGCTCTATGACATTCTGGAAATCATTATGAACGCGCTATGAAATGCAGGATTTGCTACTTGAATGAAACCCAATACCTCGTGAAAGGCGCGCCAATCGGGCTTTGTCGCATTGGTGCGTACACCGCGCCAACGCGGCAAGACACACTTCACCCCTCGCGCGAACATCAGCCATTGCTGACGAGCGCTTGCACTTTGGGCGCTGGCTTGGATGAATTAAAGTGTCAAAGGGTTTGATACGGTTACTGCTGCGAACATCACACGGTTGCAGTCACATGCGCAGCTTGTTACGCTGAGTTACATGAGTGTCACAGGGATTTCCGCGACAGAGCGCGAGCATCATCTGGCTGCGGTTGACTCGCTGGTTAACAGCCATGTGCTGCACAGTTCCGAATCCCTCTGCAAATTGCTGCGCTACCTTGCGGACCAGGCCCTACAAAATCCTGGAACAGCGATCAAGGAATACCAAATTGCGACTGAGGTCTTCGGCAGACCCTCTGATTTCGATTCTCATCTTGATTCCACGGTGCGCGTTCAAGCTGGCCGATTGCGAATGAAGCTCGCCGAGTACTACACCTCCGAAGGTGCTAACGATCCTTGGATTGTGGAATTGCCCAGGGGAAGCTATTCCATAGCTTTCCACCCCCGCCCGACTCTGCCAAAACCTCAGCTTGCCGAGGGCGAGACCAAGAGTCGAGCACGGACGCGCCACATTTTGCGTACCTGGTCAGCGGCTGTGATTATTCTGTCGACCTTACTAGCGGCGGCAGTAGCGGCACTAGTGGGCACCTGGGAAAACCGGTCGCGGAACAGGACCGTGAGCACCGCTTCTCAGCCGGCACCTGCGGCGTTCCGAACGTTTTGGAAGGGCTTCGTGTCCAGCCCGGATGAACCGTGGGTAATATTCAGCAATGCTGCCTTTGTCGGCCGCCCAGAAACAGGAATGCGTTATCGGCAATCGCAGGATTCGGATGGATTGATCCTCGACCACTACACCGGCGTGGGAGAGGTTCTCGCAGTCCACGAACTTGATCGGGTGTTTCACCTACTGAACCGTGAATTGCGGGTAAAGCGTGGCAGCTTGTTCTCACTTGATGATGCGAAGAAGAACAACCTGATCTTCGTGGGCTCGCCCGCAGAGAACTTGACGCTTCGCGATCTCCCCGTGAATCACCAGTTTGTTTTCCGCCGACTGGAGTCGGGGGAGAGAAAGGGCGAACTGGCGGTGTTCGATGTGCACCCGCAAGGAACCGAGCCGACATTCTTCGCCTCCAGCCCGAGAAACGTGCCACTAAGCGAGGATTATTCCGTCGTCGCCCTGGTGCCCGGGCTCGATCCGTCTGAGTCAGTCATGATATTGGCCGGCACTACCACCATCGGCACGCAAGCCGCAGTGGAGTTCGTTTGCCGCGAAGATTCGGTGCTGCAGTTGCTCTCACGCTTGAATGTGCGACTTGGCGGTGAACTAAAACCATTTGAGGCAGTGCTTCGTGTGAAGGTAGTTCGTGGAGTACCGGTGGAAACCAGTCTTGTGGCGGTGCGAACCAACATGCCTTAGCGAGCGGGCAACTCGCTTTCACTTTTTTGGGGAGGCGATGACGCGAGACGACTATCCAGCTGTGCAGCTTTCTGAAATTCCCTGGCGGACTCTTCTTTGTCTCCCTTACGCAACAGAGCGATCGCCAGTTGATAATGCGCCTGGGCGTACTCCGCACTGGAGTTGATGGCGGAGCGGAATTGCGCAATTGCTCCATCCAGGTCGCCCGCGTTCATCAGACGCTTCCCCGAGTTCGTGGCGAGGCCGGCAGCCTGCAGTCCGGTTTTCTCCTTCTGAATTGCCTGCCCGGCACGGGCTTCCGCAGCCGCACCGTCATTGTCACCGAGTGCCCGTAATACACCCGCCAAAGTTGTATGCGCGCCCGCGAAGTCTGGTTCCAGTCGAATGGCCTCGCGCAAAGCAGCCGCGGCCTCCTTCAGTTTGCCCTGCTGTTTGAAGACAGTGCCCAGAGTGTAATGCGCCTCGGCGTAGTCAGGACGCGCCTGGATTGCGGCACGCAGTTCCTTCGCCGACTCGTCGAACTGTCCCTGTTGCCAAAGCGTGACGCCGAGTGTGTAGTGAATATCCGGCTGGTTCGGATTGAGCTCCTCTGCTTTGTGAAACTCCTCCAAGGCATCGGCGAGTTTATCCTTCAGCTTCAAAGCCAGCCCCAGGTCGTAATGCAAAGTCGCATCCTGAGGAGTGATCTTCAGCGCGCTCTGAAATTGGGCGATCGCTCCGTCGAAGTCGCTCTTTTGCAGGTAAGCAGTGCCCAGATTGGTTTGGTAGCCGGCGTCGTCGGGTCGCAGTCGAAGCGCTGCTGCGAATTCGGAAATCGACTCGTTGGCTTGCCCTGCCTGGATCAGCGCGAGACCGAGATTGTTGTGCGCATCAGGATTGTCTGGCTGGGCCCCCACCACGTAACGAAACGCAGCAACGGCGCCTTCCGCATCTCCCTGACGCTGCAACAGCAATCCCAGCTGATTCTGAGCCTCGGTCCAATCCGGTCGCAGCTGAACCGCTGCCCGCACTTCACGAATGGATTCCTGGTTTTTCCCCAGATCCTGGAATACGCGCCCGAGGTAGTAATGAGCTTGCGCTGACTCAGGAGAAAGCTGGACGGCCCTCTGTAACAGTTCCAACGCTTCTGGGAATCGCTTCTGTTGCCAGCGAATCACGCCCAGATGAAGGTTGGTGGCGGCGAAATCGGGCTGCAGGCGAAGGGCCTCGGAAAATTGCGCGTCTGCTTCATCCGCTTGCATAGCTTGTGCGAAAAGCGAACCCAGCTCATCATGCAGATCTGCCCGATTCGGTTCAAGTTGGACCGCCCGGTTCAACTCCGTGATCGCGGACTTCAGCTCTCCGCGAAAGCTCAGAATTCGTCCCAGAGTCCGATGTGCTTCCGAACTGTCCGGCTTGAGTGTCGCAGCCGTTTTCGCCTCCGTCTCGGCCTCCGCCAGTTTCCTTCCTTGCGCAAAAGCGTTGGCCAGGTTGATATGGGCCTGCAGAAAATCAGGCTTCAGCCGTAGTGCTGTTTGCAGCTGGACGATGGCTTCGGCCGTATGACCTTGTTTGGTCAGAACCCATCCCAGGGAATTGTGCGCGTCGGGACTGCGCGGCGCTTGCTTGACTGCCTTTTCGAAGGCAACGCGGGCTGCAGCAACATCACCTCCCTGCAAAGCTTTCATTGCTTGCTGGTACGCTGCTTCTCCAGCCGAGGCACCGCCCCTATTCTGAGCGAGCGATACAGGCACAAGAGTCCCGAAGCACACCCAAAGCACAAGGAAATTGCAGAACCGAGGAGAAATCGAAGCGTTGCTCACAGTTTCCCGCTAGTGGCCGAAGCCCGCTGCATCTAGTATGACATGCGATGCACAAGGCACGTCCGCGAGGCCCCAACAGAGCAATGAGATCGCTTCTCCTTAAGCTGTTACCATCAGGCTGATCATGCATGTTCGTTGGTGCATTCGCACAGCACCTCTCCTAGCCGCATTTTTCACCCTATTCGGCCATTGGTTGACCAGCGCCGCGCAGGTCGCAAACGCTTCTCCAATCGCCAACTTCACCGACGTCGCTGAAAAATCTGGACTGACGATGATGAACGTCTTCGGCGGAATAGAGACCAAAAAATACATCATTGAAACCACCGGTACCGGGGTGGCGATCTTCGATTACGACAACGATGGGTGGCCTGACATCTTCCTGGTGAATGGCACGACGCTGGAAGGTAAGTTTAAGGGCCAGGCTCCAACCAACCATCTGTATCGCAACAATCATGACGGGACGTTCACCGATGTGACCATGAAGGCTGGACTGGTTGCGACGGGTTGGGGACAGGGTGCATGCGTGGGCGACTATGACAACGACGGATGGGAAGATCTCTACGTCACCTACTACGGCAAGAACCGTCTCTATCACAATCAAAAGGGTGTATTCACCGAGGTCGGAGCGCAGTCCGGAACAGCGGGCTCCGGAAAAGCATGGGGTTCGGGCTGCGCCTTCGTCGATTACGATCGAGACGGCCTGCTCGATCTGATCGTGGCGAACTACGTGGACTTCGACATATCCACAGCGCCATCGCCAGGAGAAAGAGCGTCGTGCGTGTGGAAAGGTGTTCCGGTCATGTGCGGGCCGCGTGGTTTACCGGGTGCCAAGAACATCCTCTACCACAACCAGGGCAGCGGAAAATTTTCCGACGTCACCATCAAAGCGCACATTGACCAGACGTCCGCGCACTATTCTCTGGGAATCGCCACCTTCGACTATGACGATGATGGGTGGCCGGATATTTACGTAGCCTGTGATAGCACGGCCAGCATTCTTTATCACAACAATGGGGATGGAACTTTTACGGATGTGGCGGTCAAGGCCGGAGCCGCTTATAACGAAGACGGCCGCGAGCAGGCCGGCATGGGCGCCACCATCGGTGACTTCAACGGAGATGGCAAGCTCGATATTTTTAAAACAAATTTTTCGGACGACACTTCAACTCTTTATAAGAATAACGGCAACGGAACGTTTGATGACGTGACTTTCGCTGCCGGCCTGGGTTTGAACACGAAATACCTGGGGTGGGGCACGACCTTCCTCGACCTGGATAACGACGGATGGCCTGATCTGCTGGTGGTAAATGGGCACGTCTATCCAGAAGTCGACAAGCAGCATCTAGGCAGCGATTACCAGGAACCGCGAATCGTTTACCACAACAACGGTGCCGGAAAGTTCGAGGATATTTCTGACCAAGCGGGCCCCGGCATCACTACTCCCCGCGCCAGCCGCGGCGCCGCCGTCGGTGATCTGTGGAACGACGGGCGAATTTCCGCCGTCATCAGCAACATGAATGCGCTCCCGAGTCTGCTCGTGAACCAGGCGCATTCTGCAAATCACTGGATCGCCATCCGCACCGTCGGAAGCAAGTCTAATCGCGATGGCATTGGCGCCCGCATCACGCTAAAGGCGGGTACACGCACATGGGTGGACGAAGTCCGCAGTGGCGCCAGCTATGCCTCGAACAATGACATGCGAGTTCACTTCGGCGTTGGCTCCACGGCCAAGGTCGAATGGGTGCAGATCCGTTGGCCCAGCGGTCTGGTAGAGCGCTTTGACGGCCTCATTCCCGATGGAATTCGCACACTGAAAGAAGGAAGCGGGATACCCGTCGAAGCACTCCCGAAGACTTCTCTATCCAGCCTCTAACGTTAACGGAGTAATCTGCGTCGTCCTTTCAACTTGAGAACCATCAATGGCATGGAGCGGCAATATCGAATTTCGCCGAGGAAAAGATGCTCTCCCACCTTTCACAGGGAAATAAGCCCGCATCATGTGGGCTATTCTTTTTGCGTATCGATTTGCCGTCGGGTCGGCGCGACGCTCGGAGCATTCAAACCTTTTCGACTCTCCGCCGATTTCTTGTCGACGGGCAAGGGTCCTTTGCAATAAGATACCTCCCGCCACCACGTCGTCTTCCTAGGTCTTAACACACACTTCAGGTCCGGGCCCTCCAAAAAAGTTCGAGGAGTTTGCAATGAAACGCCGATCTCTCTTCGTGTCGTTCTTCCTGTTGTTGGGTCTCTTACCTACCTTAGCGCTGGCTCAGAGCACGATTCCACCGAATGTGGAGCGCATCCATTACCACCGCTTCGACAACAACTATGCGGGTTGGACGGTTTACGCCTTCAACGATACGACCGAAGACACCGGCAACTTCAATGGTGGCCCCGTGCCGTTAACGGGTACCGACAGCTTTGGCGGATACTTCGATGTGGGATTGAAGGTCAATGCGCAGGACTTGGGCTTCATCGTGCACCTGAGTAGTGCGAAAGATCCCGGGCCGGATCAGCATGTGAATCCGCAGACTCAGGGCTTCGAGATCTGGGTGATCTCCGGCTCCACCACGATCTATACCAGCCAGCCGGTGATTCCGCCGCCCGGGCCAGTGCCTGCGGGCAAAGAACGCATTCACTATCACCGCTTCGACAACACGTATTCAGGCTGGACTTTGTTTGCCTTCGGAGATACGACCGAGAACACTGCTGACTTCAACGATGGACCTCTCCAGCCGGCGGGCATCGACAGTTACGGCGTTTATTTCGATGTGGGCTTGACCGCGACGGCGGCCGATTTGGGCTTCATCATCCATTGGGGCGGGAGCAAGGACCCCGGCCCGGATGAACATGTCAATCCCCAAACCCAGGGACATGAGGTCTGGGTTTTCTCTGGATCAACCACCATCTACACAACGCAGCCGCCGATTCCTGCGGCTGGGCCGATTCCGGCCGACCACGAGCGCATTCACTATCATCGCAGCGATGGCGTATACGCCGGCTGGACTGTGTACGCCTTCAACAATACGACCGAGAACACAGGAGACTTCAACGACGGTCCAGTACAAGTTTCCGGTCTTGACAGCTACGGTGTGTATTTCGACGTGGGCTTGACCGCAGGGGCAACGGATTTGGGATTCATTATTCACCGGGGCGGTGAAAAAGATCCCGGACCCGATATGCATGTCAATCCGCAAACACAAGGATTTGAGATCTGGGTTGTCTCTGGGTCGACGACGATTTACAGCAATCTTCCCACAGCGGCCCAACTCCTGGCCGGGGAACTTAGTAAGCTGCAAGCAATCTGGATCGATCCGGCCACGATCGCACTGCCTCGGGCGGCGGTGCAGCCGGGCATGAGCTATGCACTCACAGCCGATCCAAATGCCGCGATCACCCTTTCCAGCAGCGGCGTTACTGGTGGAACGACCTATGCGTTGACACAAGCGGGCTCATCGTTGACGAGCGCGCAACTGGCACAATTCCCACAGTTAACAGGCTATATCCCCTTCCAGGTTCCGATCAGTAGCAGGTCTACTCTCGCACGCGCCCTCACGGGTGAGTTGGTGGTTTCTGGCGTGAACAGTTCCAGCCAGCTCACATATGTCACCCAGGTGCAGACTTTTGGAATTCTGGACTCGCTGTTTTCCTACGACGGTAGTCTGGGAGTCGCGTTTGCGGGAGAGCGGCCTTCGATCAGGGTTTGGGCACCCACGGCGAAATCCGTAAAGCTACAGTTGTTCGATACCGCCAGCCAGGTGACACCGACCAGCGTCGTCAATATGAGTAGTAGAAATGGCGTGTGGAGCGCGCTGGGCAGTCCCAGCTGGAAAGGTAGCTACTACCTCTTCGATGTGACCGTATATGTTCCGTCCCTGCAGGCGATCGTCGAGAATGTAGTTACCGATCCTTACTCCCTGGCGTTGTCACTCAATAGTCAAAAGAGCCAGATCGTAAATCTGGACGATTCCGCCCTCGAGCCGCCCGGTTGGGAGCAGAGCAGTGCACCCGACTTGAGGCGAGTGAATGATCTCTCGATTTACGAATTGCACATTCGCGACTTCAGCGCGAGCGATGCCAGCGTTCCGACAGCACAACGGGGCACATATCTGGCCTTTACGAACCAAAACTCCAACGGAATGCGCCATCTGCACTCCCTGGCACAGTCGGGACTGAAGGCGGTACACCTGCTGCCGAGTTTTGACATCGCCAGTGTCAATGAAGACAAAACTACTTGGCAAACCACGGGCGATCTCACTGTTTTCCCGCCGGATTCCGATCAGCAGCAGGCTGCTGTAACAGCCATCAAGGATCAGGATGGCTTCAACTGGGGATACGATCCCTGGCATTTCCTGACGCCCGAAGGAAGCTATGCAGTCAGCGCTGACAGTCGCATTCGGGAATACCGCCGAATGGTGATGGGCCTGCATCGTGCTGGCCTGCGAGTGATTCAGGACCAGGTCTTTCAATCACACGAGCGCGGCTGGACAGGATGCGAAATCGGTGTTCGACAAGATCGTCCCCAACTATTACTACCGGCTGAATCCGGATGGATTGATCTTCACCGGCAGTTGCTGTCCCGATACGGCCAGCGAACATCACATGATGGAAAAGCTCATCGTTGATGCGGTAGTGATGTGGGCAAAGGAGTACAAGATCGACGGCTTCCGCTTCGACATCATGAGCTTCCACTCGGTGTCGACCATGCAGAAGATCCAACAAGCCCTGCGGCGACTGACTCCTCAACGAGATGGCGTGGATGGATCGAAGATCTACCTCTACGGCGAAGGATTTAACTTCGGAGAGGTGGCCAATAATCGCTTCTTCCCGAACGCGTCACAGATCAATCTCTACGGAAACGGGATTGGGAGCTTCAATGACCGCATTCGGGATGGCATTCGCGGAGGTAATCCCTTTGGGGACTTGCGCGAACAGGGCTTCGCCACTGGCTTGTTCACCGATCCGAATCCGAACTTCTCTATTGGGGACGCCCCCACACAAAAAGCGAAGCTGCTTCTAGAGCAAGACTGGATTCGAATCGGGCTCACCGGGAACTTGCGGGACTTCCAGTTCGTGGACAGCAATGGCAACACGGTGACGGGTGCGGACGTCATTTATGGTGGCCAGCCAACCGGCTACACGGCCACTCCGATTGAATCCATCAACTATGCGTCGGTGCATGACAACCAGGCGCTGTTCGACGCGGTCCAGTTGAAATCATCTCCGGCTGATTCCCTCGACGATCGCGTGCGGCGGCAGAACCTCGCCACCAGCGTAGTGGCCCTGGGTGAAGGTATTCCCTTCTTCCTGGCTGGCGACGATCTGCTGCGATCGAAGTCCGCTGACAAGAACAGCTACAACTCTGGCGACTGGTTCAACAAGCTGGACTTTACCTACCAAGCTGACAACTGGGGTGTCGGCTTACCTGTTCAGAGCGATAACGGGGGCGATTGGGCGATCGAGCAGCCGTTGCTGGCCGACACGACGATACGACCGGGGCATGAACAGATCATCGAGGCACACGAGTGGTTCCAGGAACTGTTGCGGATTCGTAACAGCTCGCGGCTCTTCCGGATGGGGTCCTTTGCCGAAATCCAGCAGAACCTGCACTTCCTGAACACGGGCCCGAACCAAGTGCCGGGGTTGATCGTGATGACCCTCGATTGCACACAAAATTGCGACTATCGCCACGTCGTGGTGGTCTTCAACGCGACCAAGCAAAAACAAGACTTCCAGGACGACGCGCTGAGCAACAAGCACTTGATGCTGCATCCAGTGCTTGCGGATTCGAGCGATCCCGTCGTGAGGAACTCCGCATACAACAGTAATGGCACGATAAGTGTGCCTGCGCTGACAACTGCCGTGTTCGTGAGCGGCAGATAACCTCGTCCTGGCTTGTTGGTCGTGACTAAGAGGAAGACGTGTCATCTACACGCTGATGTTCTGACACCAAACACGCTGACGGTCAGTCGGCCCGATATTCGGACGATCACGGCCAAGCCTCCCCTTTCAGGGGAGCCGACAGCGTCTGGGGCGTAATCATAAGGGTCGGTCTCACGGCCAACTTGCCAACCCAGCAAGCTTCTCAATAGAGTTAAGGTGGAATCGTAGGCGTGCAGGAGGGACTACCACGTTTGTTCGTATCGCGGCGTAAGTTTCTCCAATCATTGAGCCGGTCGGCGGTTGTCCTTTCTCTGGATGGCATTCTGGGCCTCACTTTGCCGTGGCATTTGCACGCTGCATCCGATCCGAAAATCCAGAGAACAAACTGGAAAATCCATTGCAGATCTTGGCGTCAGCTTTCTGAATGTGGCCCGGGAATCCGGGCTCAATGCGAAGACCATCTTTGGTGGTGAGCACAAGAACAAATACCTGCTTGAGACCACGGGATGCGGCGTCGCGTTTTACGACTATGACAACGACGGGTGGCTCGACATTTTTCTGGTGAATGGATCGCGCCTTGAAGGATTCGCCAAGGGGCAGGAGCCAACGTCGCACCTATTCAAGAACAATCGTGACGGCACCTTCACTGATGTTACCGCCAAGGCTGGCGTAGGACACTCCGGATGGGGACAGGGTGTCTGCATCGGTGACTATGACAACGATGGATTCGAAGACCTGTTTGTCAGCTACTTCGGGAAGAATGTCCTCTATCACAACAACGGAGACGGTACTTTCACGGACGTCAGCGAGAAAGCCGGTGTTGCCGGCAACGGCAAGCGCTGGAACACAGGGTGTGCCTTCGTCGACTACGATCGCGACGGCAATCTCGACCTGTTCGTCGCCAACTACATCGACCTAGACCTCAGTACCGCTCCGGTGCCGGAATCGGGGCCGTGTCTCTATAAAGGAGTGATGGTGGCGTGCGGCCCTCCCGGGCTCAATGGCGGCAAGAACATTCTTTTTCACAACAATGGGGATGGTACTTTCACCGACGTTTCCACCGCCTCCGGCATCTTGAAAGCGAATGGCACGTATGGCCTGGGTGTGCTCACCGCCGACTTCGACAACGATGGCTGGCCTGACATCTATGTGGCCAACGATTCCACGGCCAGCGCTCTCTATCAGAACCAGAAGAACGGCAAGTTTACCGACATCGCTCTTGAAGCCGGTTGCGCTCTTAGTCCAGACGGCAAACCGCAAGCCGGAATGGGGGTCTCGGCCGCCGACTACGACATGGACGGCAACCTTGATATCGTGAAGACGAATTTTGCGGGAGACACACCCTCTCTGTACCACAATCAGGGCGCCGCGAATTTCGAGGACACGACCTTCACGGCCGGGGTGGGACAGCACACGCAGTATCTCGGGTGGGGATGCGGCTTCTTCGACATGGACAACGACGGCTGGCCCGACATCCTGATCTGCAACGGACATGTTTATCCGGAAGTCGAGCAACTGAAGACCGATGCTGGCTATGCTCAGCGCAAGTTGCTGTACCGGAACCTGAGGGATGGCCGTTTCGAGGATGTCTCGCTGAAAGCCGGCACAGGCATCTCCGAGGCAGTCGCATCACGCGGAGCCGCCTTTGGCGATTTCGACAATGATGGCGACCTCGATGTCGTAGTGAACACAGTCAACGACTTTCCGCAATTGTTGCGTTGCGATACGCACACCGGCAACAACTGGATCAAAATACGCACAATCGGCAGAAAGTCTAATCGCAGTGGAATCGGAGCACGTTTGAAGTGCGTGACAAAAGCCGGTGACCAGGACAAGCCGCACGAACAGATCGACGAAGTCCGCAGCGGCGGTAGCTACTTTTCCCAAAGCGACTTGCGAATTCACTTCGGGCTCGGGAAGGCCGAAAAGGTTGACCTGATCGAGGTGCGCTGGCCAAGCGGGCAAGTCGACACGCTGAAGGATATCAAACCCAATCAGTTAATTTTTGTTGAGGAAGGCAAGGGGATCATTCGCTCCACCAAGTTCTCGGCTCCCGCGGCCAACAGATAACCACAAACATCGTCGTTGGCGGAGGAGAAAGGATCCCGTTCGTTCGATTCACTGCACAATGAGGGCGAGAATCGGTGTTCGTCTTGGTGAAAGATTGCGGCAGGTTCAGGAGAGTTTTTCTGGCATGGACATGGGCAGGGATGGCGCATCCCCGGCGCCGGCGGCTGCGGCCGCACCATTCGCCTTCCCATTTGTTGCTTCCGTAGCGGCCTCTGCCTTCTTGTCACCGTCACCGACCCGATGATTTAAGCAGTAGAGCGCCAATTCCAGACGATCGGCTACGCCAAGCTTGTCATAAACCTTGCGCAAATAGTTCTTCACCACCTGCTCGGTGGTGCCTACGCGCAACGCGATCTCTTTGTTCTTCATGCCCTGTGTTACACAGGAGACGATCAACGATTCTTTTGGAGTTAGCTGGACTTTTGGACGGTTGCCGGAGGGACGCCCACCCTGGGTGCGGAATGCAGTCAGCACCCAACTGACTCCCTGGCGATCGAGCCAAGGCTCACCTTGCGAGACTTTGCGGAGACAATCGACGAGGGTTTCCGGCTCAATTTCGCGCGACACGATGCCATGCACACCACGACGAAATAGTTCCAATGTCAATTCTTCATTGGGCTCGTTCGTGACGACCACCAACTTCATCTGCGGGGCCTGGCGCAGCAGGTCAGAAACCGCTTCCAATGGGCTGGTCGTCAGTGCGGCTTCAAAAATCAGGATGTCAGCTGAGAACTTCTTGGCGGCGGCCAGTGTCTGGGACAGAGTTTCGGCCTGCCCGATGACGCGAATATCGTCTTCCAAGGCAAAGATCTTGCGCAGGCCCGCGCGAAAAATGGCTTGCGTGTCGGCCACGATTACACGGATGAAATGGCCGTTGCTATCACCCTCGTGCGGGATCTCCAGGTTGTCTACGCTCACCGGAATGCTTGCCATCGGTTCCCTTGCGGCGCCCTACCTGCGCTCGAATCGATACTCATCGATGACCACGCCCACACCGCGCCGGCCACCGTCCTCAAAACTGCGTACTACCCGTCCCCGGCAATCCACCCGAACATCTTCCGGTGCGCCCACAACGTCGGCGGGCAGCGAGATCGTGAAATCCACCGGCGATCCTACCGGCATGTCGGCGTCCACCTCGAACAAAACTCCGTTCGCGGAAATGTTCTGCGTTTCCGCCGAACAGACATCCGCGCCCGACTTCACCGCCACCGGCAGCTTCACCGGAAAACGCGCCGCGCTCTGCACGTCCGTGTAGTGCTTGCGATCCGGCTTGTTCGCAGTCTTCACGTCCTTGCTAGTATTCGACACGTCGCTGGCGGCCCTACTTTCCGGGTCACAACGGCTTGGTAAGCCGTGCGACCAGAGATGGACATTTCGAAGGCAGCTTACACCCGCAAAGTAAGGGACGAAAGTTACCGAAGTCATGGAACTTCCTGTGCGTAAGCTATTGTGGAACAAGGAATTACGGGGGTTTTACAGGGTTGGCAGATCGCCAGGGTCAGCATTAGGCACTTGGCACTGGCATTTAGCCTTTGTACTCTTGTGGCACCGCCACACGTCGGGCACTAGAGTAAGTGTCCGAAAGACGACTAATCAGGCAAATGTGATCGCACCGTAGAATTGCTATGAACTGATTGCACGGGGCTTACTGGCCAAATGCCAAGAGCCAAAGGCTAAGTGCTGTCTTCAGAACTTCGTCACTTCTGTGAAATTAAAGTCTCGAACCTTCATGGCCGGCACGACCATGTCGAAGGATTCCTCGCCGCTGGCGCGCACGAGTTTGCCCATAGCTTCCACGTTCGACAGCATGTGAATCAGGCTTTCGTTGAAGCGGAAGTTGCGTACGCCCGCTTGGACTTTTCCATTCTCGATCAGAAAAGTGCCGTCGCGCGTCATGCCGGTGAGAATCTTCTCGTAGGGATCGACCTCGCGGATGTACCACAATCGCGTCACCAACACACCCCGTTCGGTCGACTCTATCATTTGTTCAACAGTCTGCGGCTTCTCAGGCTCTCCGAAGACGATGTTGACGGGCATCTCGCCCAATTCGTTCGGCAAAAGGAACCCATGGCCGGTGGGCTCGATGGGACCAACTTTCTGGGCGTGCTCGGACTTCTTCATTTTCTCGGCCGTCGCACGGGCATAGACCACGCGTTTGACCACGCCATCCTCGATGAGTTGCACGCGCTGGCGGCGCATCCCTTCTCCGTCGTAAGGCGAACCCGATTGCAACGGGTGGGCAACGTCGTCGTAGATGTTTATGTTCTCGCCGAATAAGCGGGTCCCGATACGGTTGTTGAGGAATGAACGCTCATCGAGAATCGCCTGACCGCCGAAATCCCAGAACATGAAACCGACAATGTCGAGCACGGCCGCGGGTTCGAGAATTACCGTGTGCTTCCCAGCAGGGAGTTCACGCGGGGCGGCCGATTCGATAGCCTTGCGGGCCGCAATCTCGGCGAGCGCCAAGGGATCGATGTTCCGCACGTCGGGCGAGTTCGCCTTCTGCCAGCCGGAGGAGTCTTTCGCCAGCATCGTGACCGAAATCTCCGCAGAGGTCTGCGTGTGCCAGTCGCTCAAACCGCGCGAATTGAAGATGCCTTCCACTGATTCGGAACTGGAGAAAATACCGGCGGAGGTGAGCTCGTGCTGCTGGGCGACGTGAACAATTTTGCCGACGCCCTCGGCGCGATCTTCGGGCGTGATCGTGGCGGTCTGGTCAAAATGGCGACTCGGAGTGTGCCTGCTCTTTCCGCCGTTCGCAGGCATCGGCAGCAGGTCCGGGTCCGGGTGCTGAACTTTGGCGAAGTCCTCAGAGGCCCGGACGACTCGCTGCAGACTCTCGTCATCCAGCTTGTTGGTCGACGCGCGCGCAGTTCGTCCGCCAAATACTGTGCGCACCGAGACGCCGTAGTTTTCTTCCGCTACATTCTGATGGATTACGTTGTTGGCAAAACGGGTGAGAGCGGAACGGCCACCGTAGAAATAGGCTTCGACCTCCTCGGCAGTCGAGAGTTTCTTGATGCGGTCGAAGATGGCGGAGGCTTGGTCTCTTGTCAGCATTCAGGAGTTTACAATTCAGCACTTAGCACTTGGCACTTAACATTTGGCCACGCAGCGTTCGGCGTCGACTCGTACCATTAGCGACGTGAGCATCCTAAGAAGTTCTGCGAGTTTCTTCTCAAGAACCTCGTAAGTTTCGTGCTCTAGAAAGCCCAAGTCCCGCGCGAGCAAGAGATGGTAGTCCCCGTTCGCTCGCTGAACCAGACGCCCATCAGAAGTATTCAGCTCATCACTTCCCGCTGTACGCGCTTCCCACCTTAATCCCTCGAAACCTCGCCGGCGCTGCGCCGTGTCCGGTGCCCATCACCTGCTGCGGCTGGCCCTTGCCGCAGTTGGGCGTACCCCACAACGTCCATTGATCTCGTGAGCAGATGGCATCCATCGAATTCCAGAACTCGGTCGTGATGCCGGAATACGATGGATTCTTCAGCATGCGCGTACGCTTGCCCTTTTTGATCTCCCAGCCGATTTCACAGCCGAACTGGAAGTTGTAGCGCTTGTCGTCGATGGACCAGGACTTGTTGGTCTCGAAATAGATGCCCTGGTCGGTGTCAGCAATCAACTGCTCCAGCGTAAGTGGCTTCTCGCCGGGCAGGATGCTGATGTTGGTCATGCGAATCATCGGCAAACGGTTCCATCCTTCGGCGCGTAACGTGCCGCCGGAGCGGTCCAGGCCGATGGTGTGGGCTGTCTCCCTTGAACTCAGGTATCCGGTGAAGAGGCCGTTCGTGATAACGGGCGTGCACTGTGCCGGAACACCCTCATCATCGAACCCGAATGTGCCGAGACCCGGACCGTGTTCCTGGCGAGCGTCGGCCACCACGTTTACGAGGTCGCTGCCGTAACGCAAGGTGGCGCAGTTTGTCGATCGTGAGGAAGGACGTGCCTGCAAAGTTCGCCTCCATGCCGAGCACTCGATCCAGTTCGATGGGATGCCCCACGGATTCGTGTATCTGCAGTCCCAACTGCGAGCTGTCGAGAATGATGTCGAACACGTCTTCGGGACACTGTTCGGCTTTGTGCAGCGCGACCGCCTCTTCAGCAACCCGGCGCGCGTTCTCTAGCAATTTCAATTCCTGGATCAACTCGTATCCTTTGTTCTGCCACTGTCCGCCGAACGAATTTGGATACGAACGCTTCATGATTTCGGTGCCAGCAAATGCATATGCTGCGTAGCCTGCGCCGGTGGAATATTTCGTTTGATGAATGCGGGCGCCTTCCGACGAGGCGTACCACTGCTCTTCGCGATGAAAGTTCATGCTGCCTTCCGCCAGGGTTACTCCCGCGACCGAACGCAGTTCGGCATCAATCTTCAGCAGCAAGTCCAGATTTTGCTCGATCGAGATAGTGAACGGATCAATCGTGTAAGGGGTAGCCCACTCCGCCGTCACCGGCTTCTCAGGCGCGAGCCGGATGTCTTCCTGCTTCACACGTGCTGATGCCTTCGCGATTGCGAATGCGCGCGCTGCAGCAGCCTCGACCCCAGACTCGGCTCAGGTCATCCGATGCCGCAAAACCCCAGGCCCCATCGGCGATGACGCGGACACCAATCCCTTGGGATTCGGCATCGGACGCGTGGCTGACCTTGCCATTTTTGGTGGCGAGCCCGCGGCTGCGTTCATCGACAATGCGCGCATCGGCGAAGGAAGCGCCGCGCTGTGTGGCGATGTTGAGAGCCCAATCGGCGATGTGATTCATGACTCAATTTAAATCTACCACGTAGGGACGTGGGCACGTAGAGGCCCCAGCGAGGTTACGATGCGTTCTAGAGCTCTTGTACGTTCTCACACTCCTGCTCAACGTTCAGCAAGGCGGACATCGAGTGTCCGCCCACACATATGGATCGTTCAAGGTTTCGGCCCGAACACTAAGAAGTAGTCCATGTCGTCCTTCACAAAATCATAGCTGCCCCGGAGCTCATATCCTGCACTGGCGGCCTCTCGTATCACGACCTCGCGAGCCACGCCGTGATTCTCTCCATTTCCGTTCCGATCAATTACGCCGACCTTCGCCCCGGGACGGAGCGACGCGCGCAGGTTGCGCAGGAGAACGACCGGCTTCGCAACTTCATGATAGGTTTTCAGCAACAGCACAGAATCGATCTGGTTGGCGGGCAGCAGTGGATCATCCTCGTGGCCGAGGATTGCCTTCACGTTCTGCAACTGTTCCTTCTGCGAACGCTCTTCTATGTAGCGAATCGCGTCCGGGTTGATGTCAACTGCGTATACGCGCCCGCTTCCTGTCACTCGCTTGGCGGCTCGTACGGTGAACCAACCGGAGCCTGCGCCGATGTCCGCAACGTTCTTGCCTGGCCCTATGCCCAGGATGTCCATGACCCGATCGATCTGCAGACGTTCGGCTCGACCGGCGGACTCGAAGATGGAAAGGTCTCCTCTGTAGGGCGTGCTCGTCTTGCGCGTGTCGGTGGATTGGTGCGCCGTTGGCGCCGAGGCAGCCTGGACGGAAGGAGAGTTATGACAAAGAACCAGCGCAGCGAGGAGAAGCCGATACCAAGACATGATGACACCCCGAAAATTGTTGCTTTCAGAATAGACTCCAGCCGATCAAGTTGGTGAGTGGGATTTGATCAGTCCGCGCATTGCTCGGCCGTGTGGCCATTTGTCCGCATTGTCGGTGTTCGGCAAAGGTTAAGGCTGCTCTCAGGACGGCCGTTGAGACGCCGGCTCTGCTGCCTCACCCTCCCCTGTGACCTGCAGCACTGACCACTCGCCCAAGGGGGACTCCAATAGACGCGTGGCCTATCTGGACTTCGCCTGTCTAAAGGAGAGATTTTCATGAGCACTGTCGTACTCGACAAAAAAGCCGACCTGGCCGGCCCGGGGATTGGTGACTATATCGAACTCGAAAAAGTCCTGCCCAAGGACTATCACTCGCTGCTCACGCCCAAGGAAACGCAGCAGGCCATCTTCCACCTCAAGCGCTACATCGAGGACAACCTGTGCCGTGAGCTCAACCTGATGATGGTCGAAGTCCCGCTGATTGTGGACGTGGAGAGCGGCGTCAATGACATGCTCGACCGCGACGGCTCGCGCACTCCAATCCAGTTCCACATTTCTAACGATCGCGACAAACATCCGCTCGACGCTCAGGTGGTGCAAGCCGCCACCAAGTGGAAGAGAGTTGCACTCAAGCAGTTCGATTGCAAAGTCGGCGAAGGCATTTGCACTGACATGCGAGCGGTGCGCAAGGATTATTTTCTCGATCACGACCACAGTGCTTACGTCGATCAGTGGGACTGGGAGCGAGCCATCACCGTCGAACAGCGCAATCTTCCCTTCCTGAAAGCCGTGGTTAGCAAAATCTGGAAGGTCCTGGTGGGAGCCGAAAAGTTTGCCATCGAAATGTTCCCCAAGCTGAAGGATCCTCGCTACGCAACTCTGCCGGAGGAGTTGATTTTCCTGCACGCCGAGGAAATCCTCGAGATGTACCCGGACTTTCCACGCAAACAGCGGGAGACCGAAATTTTGCAGAAGTACCCAGCCATATTCATCATTGGCATCGGCTGGCTTCTGAAAGACGGCTACCCGCACGAAATGCGCGCCGCTGACTATGACGATTGGGCCACCGACACGAGCCAGGAAACGGGACGTCCCACGCACGGGTTGAATGGCGACATCCTGGTCTGGAACCCGGTGACCAAGCGCCGCCACGAACTGAGTTCCATGGGTATCCGCGTTACGAAGGAAACTCTGAAGCAACAGCTCGAACTCTCTCGCCAATCGGACTTCCTGCGGCTGCCTTATCACCGCGCGATCCTCGAAGACAGGATTCCGCTTTCGATCGGAGGGGGAATCGGTCAGTCGCGCACACTCATGCTCTTGCTACGGAAGGCGCACTTGGGCGAGGTCAGCGTGACGGTATGGCCGAAGGTCCTGAAAGAGATCTGTGCGAAGAAGGATATCTTCGTGCTCGAGTAATTCGGCAAGACGATACGTCAGAAATTGTGGTGGAGAATCGGGCGTCCTCGCCCGCTGGACGAGCGAGACGCCCGTCCTCATTATTGGGTACGCATAGAGATTCGCGAAAAGGAGTCCCTCGCACTGGAGGCCGGGAAATGATTTTGGGGTGCCTGGTGGGATTCGAACCCACGTCATCCGGAGCCACAGTCCGGCGTTCCACCGCTGAACTACAGGCACCACAAGGAGGGATACCGCAGTTCATGATTATAGCAACTGGGTGGAACGATGTCAGAGATGTGAGTTAATGGATTCTCTGGGCTGAGCTGCGATCACCTAAAATGCAGGTTCCAACGCCTACGCTGCGGCTCGGCGTCGGAATGTCGAGATGAAGCAGGTAGGACCTATCCGCGCCCGACACCCATGTACTGGAATCCCATGGCGCGCAGTCGAACGGAATCCAACAGGTTCTTGGTATCGACGATAATTGGTCGTTTAAGCAGGTGCTTGATTTTGGCGAAATCAAGCGTCCGGAATTCGGGCCAGCCGGTGCCCACCACGAGCGCGTCCATGCCTTCGGCAGCCGCGTACGCAGATTCGCAATAGTGAACGGTCCCGTTCAATTCCATCTTCGCGTCGGCGATCGCGGCCGGGTCATAGGCGCGAACCCGGGCTCCCTGCGCGACGAGCGTCTGGGCCAAGCGAATGGACGATGAGCCCGCCACCGAGTTGGTATTGGGCTTGAAGGCAAGTCCGAGAATGCCGACGTCTTTGTTCTGGACCGAGTTCACCAGACCGGAAATCTTCTGTACCAACCGCTCGGCGAGTTCGGTATTCACCTCGCGTGCTGCAGTCAAAACTTTCAGATTCACACCCTTCTCAAGCGCCAGCGCGGCCAGGGAATCCATGTCCGATTCGGCGAAGAGTCCCCCCATGCCCGCTCCCGGCTGCAAGCAGCGGGGTGCGATCTTCTTATCGAGTCCCAGGGCAATTGACAGGTTCACGGCATCCGCATTCACATGCTCGCAAAGCGTGGCCAATTCGTTGATGAACGATATTTTGGTAGCCACAAATGCGGTCGCGGCTTCGCGCACCAGCTCAGCCGTCTCGTGGTTCGTGACCACCACCGGAACCCCGCGCATCACCAGGGGATGAAAAATCTGTTTCAGAGCGGCTACGGCGTCCTTCGAAGTAGTTCCCAGGATAATGCGGTCGGGCCAGTTGAAGTCTTCGACTGCGCATCCGTCCGTAAAGAACATGGGCTGCGAAACGATCGTCCCCTTCAGCTTCGCTTCCGACAAGGCTCGCTCCAGACTGGCCGCAGTTCCAACCGGGACAGGAGTGACGAGAGAAAATGTCACCGCCTTGGGGGCATGACGGGCGATTCGTAACACCAGTTCCTTGAGATGAGCGGCTGAGTCTTCCGCCAGAAAGATCACTTGCGCCTTGCGGGAAAACGCGTCCACATCGGTCGAGTAGGCCAACCGACCGCAGCGGACGTTGCGCTTGACGATTTCTTTGAGATTCTTTTCGTAGAAGAGAATATTGCCCTGCGCCATCTCGACCATGCGCGTGCTGTCGGTGTCACAACAGCTGACGGGAGTTCCGAAATCCGCCAGGCACGCGGAAATAACAGTGCCCAGATATCCCGATCCGTAAACTCCTACATGCATTTGGAACGTCTCCCGATGACAGAGGCTAGGTGATCCGCGGGGGAGAATTGACCGTGCGCAAAGCTTCTAACCTTCGAGGCATTATGTTCAGTCCGTTGGTGCTGACTTGGCAATGCACGTAGGACCATTCGTGCGGCGCAGGGTGGGACATGTCCTTTCGACAACAGAGAGCCTGACCGCGGAAAGTGTGGCAGGATCGGCCTTTAGGGCGACCCTGGAATGCGACTTGAGTCCTTGATTATTTCGGGCGGGGCACCAACGTGCTGCCAAGCACCACCGGAGCCAGGTCGACCCAATGGCTCGGACGATCTTCGCGCACGAACATCAACTCTTCCAACAGGATGTGTCGGCTGCCCGAGTACCGGGCCCATCGGCGCCGGGCCACCTCAAAGGCTTTCCACGCAAGTTCTTCGGTTCCCATCTTGGCGATGGTGAGATGCGGAATGTAAGGCAGCTCCTCGGAGCAGCAGAGGGCAGCCTCGCGATTGAGCAGGTCATGGAGATCTTGCATCTGTACCGCCGCGTGCGCCACACGGATAAAGACCGTGGGTGTCACCGGAATGAAGGTCTCCACCTCTCCCAGGCTGACTTCGAAAGGCTCCACCTCACGACAGATTGCTTCCAGTTCAAGGATTGCCTCGCCCTCGGTTCCCGGCAGCATACGCGGAGGAAGGATTGTGAGGTGAGCCGCCAGATGTGGCAATTCCGGATGCAATTCTCGACGGAGCTTCTCGACGAACTCCCCGACCGGTTTTCTTACGTAGGCCACCAGGGCATAACGCGAACCAGGCATGATCGACGAGAAATTATACCGCGACGGAGAGCGAATGCCCCTGCCGGACCCGAAGAACTGTGGCAGGATATGGAGGAAGCGCGGACCCTGGGGCCCCGCGCCGATTCCGGCGCGCCGTCGAGACTGTTGTTGAACTGGGCGTTGCGTCCTGTACTTGAACCGCCGCAGTACCTAGCTGCGGCACACGAGTCGCCTTGGACAAAAATTCAGGAAAGGCTCAGAGTTCTGCTGCGACACGGCCTAGTTGGCTGCCGGTCTCGGCTTTCTCCAAGATCTCAATCAGCTCTTGGATCGTGCGTAGAAGTCTGTCCGGGTCTTGCTCGGCCACTGCTCGTTCGCACAGTTCTTTCCAATGCATTTTGGCTTCGGCACGCACAGACATTCCCTCGGGACTGGGCTTTTCGCTGCGATCGCGATTCGCAAGAATCGTCAGTAAGCAATACCTCAGGCCGACCTAGTCGCAAAGCGACCAGAAATGGACGTAATGTCGGAGCAATTGCTCCGCCAAATGACTTATTTTGTAAAACCCACTCCACAGCAGGCACTTGCGAACGCCTTTCCAAATGTTGGAGGCGACACCGGGTAAAGTTTGCTACCCAGCCCTACAGGAATCACCTAACCTTACTGGAGCACGCGTCTCTTCCGTGTCAACGAGGAAAATCTGGATAAATAAGTCCGCCACTCACCCGACAAAGCCTGCGTGTGGCTTTTTTACAGAAAGGATGGTCGCCGATAGCCTTGTGTTAACTCAAGCGTAAATACATGGGACTGTGTATTCCATCCGCCAACCACACCGTAGATAACGTTAGGCAAGTTGGCTGTCATCGGGTTGTTCCCGAGCGCCTCCCAACGCAGGCAGAGTAGCCGGAGAAATGAGCGTGGATGAAAAAATCAACATCCTGATGGTAGACGACCAGCCGGGGAAACTTCTCAGCTATGAAGCTATGCTTTGTGAACTTGGTGAGAATCTCATCAAAGCTCGTTCAGGAATGGAAGCCCTGGAACACCTGCTAAAAACCGACATCGCCCTGGTGCTTCTGGACGTGAGCATGCCCGGAATGGACGGCTTCGAAACGGCACAAATGATCCACGAGCATCCGCGCTTTCAAACCACTCCGATTGTTTTCATTTCAGCCATTCATGTAACAGATCTGGACCGGCTAAAGGGATATCAACACGGAGCTGTGGACTATGTTTCCGTTCCTGTGGTTCCCGAATTGCTTCGTGCAAAAGTACGGGTGTTTGCGGAGTTGCGTCGCAAGACGCGACAGTTGGAAGTGCTTACGGCCCGCATGACGATGCTGCAAGATGAGGAGAGAAGACGCATTGCGCGGGAGTTGCATGACAGCGTAGGGCAACTGCTTGCCGCCATCGGTATGAACAGCGTCCTGGTCGAGGCGGAGTCTCATAAGTTGAGTGCTTCCGCGGCCAAGGGTGTTTGTGAGAACGCCGCGATAGTGAAAGAAGTTACTAAGCAGATTCGCACAATCTCCTACTTGCTTCATCCCCCTCTGCTGGACGAGGTCGGACTGGGATCGGCTCTGCGTTGTTACGTCGAAGGATTCTCAGAACGCAGTCAGATCGACGTAAAGATCGATATGCCAGTGGACCTTGTGCGTTTGTCGAAAGAGATCGAACTTTCAATGTTCCGCGTTGTGCAGGAATGCCTCACCAATATTCATCGTCATTCCGGTAGTCCGACGGCGACAATTCGCATCACTGCAGAGGGCGCTTCTGTAAGAGTTGACATCGAAGACGCCGGCAAAGGAATGGCGCTGGAACGGGAACCGGGATCGCCGGCCAACACTGGCGTTGGGCTTCGCGGAATGCGAGAACGGCTACGACTTTTGGGAGGCACTCTGCATATCTGTTCCGATAGCAATGGAACAAGGGTGACTGCCATTCTGCCCACCGTGCGCGCCACAACTGTCGTCTCCGCAGTCCAGGAAGTCGCCAGGCCGGTTGCTCTGGCCAGTGGGGCGTCGATGGCAAACGAATCGGCTTGCGAACGGCAGGAGAGTCACCGGGGACGGGCCACCGCTTAGCAACCTCGCCAACACGCAGCACTACGAAGCTAGAACGAAAGTCTCGCGCTCAATTGAATCTCCCGGCCCGGCGTGGTGGTCTCCGTGATCGTGCCGAATTGCGGTGTGTTCACGAAGCGGTCCGGAGTACCCAGGTTGGTGTGGTTGAGGCGCGTTGAAGAATTCTCCGCGGAACTGGAATTTCATTCTCTCCGTGATGCCGAACTCGCGAATCACAGCGAAGTCGAGAGTCTGCGCTCCCGGGCCATAGATCGAGTTGCGGCCCGCAGTTTCCAAACGTGAAACGCAGGTGGGGCAACAAAAGCCGCAGTGTTGAACCAACTGGTCGGCTGTGCGTGTACCGGGACCAAATTCCGTTCTGCCGGTGTGTTGGCGCGGATTGGATTCTCGCCGAGCACGGTTCCGGAATTGGCGGTGTCACCAAACACCGAAATCGTGAAGGGGAAGCCGCTCTGCACCTGGTACACAGTTGAGAAGTGCCAGTTTCTCGTGACGGCGTCGGTCAAGCCCGGACCGACCCCATCGGCGGGATGTCATAGACTGCGCTGAGAGCAAAGCGATGGCGGACGTCGCAAGCCGGGCCCTTTCTCCGCTCGCAAGGTCGTTGTTGTTCTGCGGAATGGAGGACTCGAACATCGGCGACCGGAAGTCGGGTGCATCGCTCAGGTTCTTCGACCAGGTGTAGTTCGCCAGAAGGCTGAATCCCTTCGTATAGCGCCGGCGAACATTGATGTACCCGGCGTCGTACCAACTCTGCGCGGTGTTCTCCAGAAGATTGATCGTGCTGACCGGAAACGTCGTGTTCACCACGGTAATGTCGGGGGCAGACTCGGTGTTCGGCACGAAGCTGATGGTCTTGAAAGGCCGACGCGGGCCAATCGGCTCCCGGTCCCGGCGGTGCATTGTTGATCAGGTGAGCACGCTGCAGGTGAACGCCATGGGATCCCAGGTAGCCTAACTCCAGGGTGGTGCTGTTGGCCGAGACTCTTTTCGACAGACGCGCTCCACTGCTCGATGTACTGCGATGGTGCGTGCGGGTCGAGAGCCGTGAAGCTAACCGTGGTTTGTCCGAGCACTGGCGGGCCGAAGTTGAAACCATTGCTGACAGATGCCGGCAGCGGGAACAAAGTTGTCGCTCTGCTGGGTCTCCGGGAACACGTAACGGGACATTGTGGCGCTGGTTGCACCAGGTATTCATATCAACCGGCGTGTAGAACATGCCGAAGGCGCCGTGAAGCACCAAGCCGCGGCTGGGAATTGCCTGCGAGATACCGAACCGCGGCGCGAGGTTGTGAGGGTTGGGATATTTCAATCCCCTGGGATAACCGTTCTGCCCTCCGATGAAACACGGAGGGAACTCCGTTCTGAAAGGTGAGATTGGAATTGGTATAGCGGATGTCGACCAGCGGATCCATGTACTCGTAGCGAAGGCCCATTTCAATGGTGGTGGTGTGGGTGAGTTGGAAGCTGTCCTGCACGAAACCGTCGGCGTACCACTGGCGGAGTTGCATCTGCGGGATGCCCGCCTGGCGCTGTTTCACGGCGGGCAAGTCCGAGCAGGAAACTGGCGAGGGCTGAGCCCGTGCCGTCGTTGGTGGCGGTTTGCGTGGTGAATCCGTTGGTGAACTGGTAGTAGCCGCGATTCTGAAAGAATCCCCACATCGGCCAGATGTAGCGGCGATAGCTGCCTCCGAACTTGAGGCTGTGACGCCCGTGCTGCCAGCTCAGCTGGTCGCGCCTTCGATGATCGTGTCCCAGGCCTTCATCGGGGTGGCGGCAAAGTTGTCGCCCATGCCGGTGAGTAGCCCTGCACGTTGAAGAAAGGCGCGCCCTACGCGCCCGGCCCGCCATAAGCCAACTCCCTGAATGCCCAGTTCGGTGACGATGTCGTTCTTGTCGCTGTTCTCCGACGAGCGGTGCATCGACAGGCGTGAGACTGGTGATGGCCGCGGTGTTCACCATGCGAGGATTGATGATGTGGTTCCAGGCGATGCTTCCCTGCTGCGAGAAATTGTCGTGGAAGACACCGAAGCCGGGAAGATTCTGCGTCACGTTCGCGCTGCCGCTGCCCGGCATGAAACCGTTCTCCGCGCCCAGCGAATAACGCGCCGCTAACGCTGTCGCCGCTGTGCGAACATCTGGTCGATGCGCACCGTGGCCTGATTGGTGACGTGCAGTTCGTTGCGAACGTCCAGATAGTTGTTGCAGTCGGTTCCCGCACCCACGACGTGGGTGAGCCCATCATCGTCATGCCGCAACCGCAGCGCACTCATGCCCATTCCCATGCCACATTCGGCACGGGCACGTAATTCATCATGAATTGCTGCACGGCCGGATAATCAGGGCGAGCCGTGGCGGGATTGATCGCGTCCGCAGGAATCACGTTCCCCGGAAACGGGTCGCGAATGATCTGCGGATTGGTCGGGCTGATCGGCTTGGTCGGATCGAAGGTCGGGTTGGGATGTGCGCTGAACGGGTTGTAGATCGTCGTCCCGCTCATGCTGAAGTCGCCCGACATCTCCTCCAGGCGTGGGGACGGTTGCAACCATCGTGTCGGCCATGGCATGCCGCAGGCCTTCATAGTTGACGAAGAAGAAGGTTCGGTTGCGAATGATCGGACCGCCAAAGGAAGCTCCGAAATTATTCTGGACGAGATGATTGTTGCCCATCTGCGTTGAACGAATGCGCGTCCATGGCGCCATTGCGTAGGAATTCGTAGACGGTGCCGTGAAACTGGTTCGATCCGGAGCGCGTGACGATATTGACTCTGCCCGCCACCCGCGCCACCCATCTCGGCAGAGTAGCTTCCGGTCTGGACCTGGAATTCCGCACAGCATCGGGCGATGGGCTCAGGTTCGAGCGTATTAAAGGTGGGATCGGTATCGGTCGTGCCGTCGAGCAGAAAGTAGTTCGCATTCGGCCGGTTGCCACCGATGCTCACAGCGGAACGCTGGCCGGGGCGCCAGTAGAGAGGATTCATGTCGCCGGTCTGCGCTCCGTGGCTCACGTGCGCGCCCGGCACAGTCAAGACAAGGTCGATCAGCATGCGACCGTTGAGCGGCAGGTCCTTGATCGCTGCGGGCTCAATTACTTCTCCCACCGCTGCATCCGTAGAATGCAGGGTTTCGGGAAGGTCAGCGACTTCTACCGTCTGGGCAACGGCCGGCAGAACCAAACCAACGTTGACGGTAAGCCTTTGCCCCACTTCAAGCTGAAGGGTCTCCGTCCGGTCAGCGAAGCCCGCGGCCGAAACTTTGAGTGAGTACTGGTCGGGCAGCAAGCCGGGAATCTCAAAGAAGCCTTGGGAATTGCTGACCACGCGGCGTTCTGCCTGAGTGCTCGCAGCTGTAACCCGCACTTCCGCACCGGAGATCGCGTGATGTTGGGGGTCAGAGACACTCCCGACCAAGACCGCGTAGTTGCTTTGAGCCAGTGCTGAACCGGAAAAGACAAGGAAAACGAAGAGAAACGATTTTACCGACACCCCACCCCTCCACAGATCGGGACAATCAGACGCGCCCAGCTAAGTGCGCGGAACTTTAACGAGGTGGAGAGGAGCAATCAATAATGTGAAAGGATTAGTGGGCCTGCGTCGTCGCCAGGCTTTCAAGAATGGCACCCTCGCTAAGGGGACTCGATCACAATCATTGCCCTGATGGATGTTCCACCCAGTCGAAGGAGCGAGTTACGGCTTTCTTCCATAGCCGGTACATTTCTTCACGGGTTTTGTCTTCAAGATTCGGATGCCAGGTGTGGTCGACTGACCAGTTGGCTCGCAGGTCATCAGTGCTCTGGTAGAAGCCGACGGCCAGGCCGGCCGCGTAAGCCGCTCCCAACGCCGTGGTCTCCTTGATGATCGGGCGCACGACGGGTTTGTTGAGAATGTCGGCCTGGAACTGCATCAGGAGATTGTTCTCGACCATGCCGCCGTCGGTGCGCAGCGAATCAAGCGCGATCCCGGAATCTTTCTCCATCGCTTCCAGAACCTCGCGCGTCTGGAATGCGGTGGCTTCCAGAACCGCTCGTGCGATATGTCCTTTATTCGCGTAACGGGTCAGCCCAGTAATGACACCGCGCGCACTATCCTTCCAATAGGGCGCATAGAGGCCGGAAAACGCCGGTACGAAGTAGACTCCTCCGTTGTCGGTAACGGAGAGGGCGAGCGCCTCGATATCGGAACTCTTCTCGATAAGCCCGAGATTGTCGCGAACCCACTGCACCAGAGCTCCCGTGATGGCAATGCTTCCCTCCAAGGCATAGATGGCAGGCTGGTCCCCCAATTTGTAGGCAAGAGTGGTCAGAAGGCCGCAGTTGGAAGCCACCGGTTTGTCGCCGACATTCATCAGCAGAAAGCAACCGGTACCATAGGTATTTTTCGCCTCGCCCGGTTTGAAACAGGTCTGGCCCACGAGAGCAGCCTGCTGATCGCCGAGAATGCCCGCGATCGTGACGCCCTGCAGCACGCTTTCACTGGCGGTGCCGTAGATATCACTGCTCGGACGGATACGAGGCAAGATAGCGGCAGGAATCCCGAACACGGACAGCACTTCGGGATCCCAGTCCAGAGTGGTGAGATTCATCAATTGTGTGCGACTGGCATTGGTGACGTCCGTTATGTGAATACCGCCGTCCGAACCGCCCGTGAGATGCCAGACTAGAAATGTGTCGATGTTCCCGAACAACAGATCGCCGGCCTCGGCCTGTTTGCGGGCGCCCGGAATGTGGTCCAGCATCCAACGGATCTTCAGACCGCTGAAATAGGTTGTCAGAGGCAGGCCGGTTTGGACTCGGAATCGATCTTGCCCACCTTGGTGAGCGAATTCCGTGACAGAATCAGCGACTCTTGTATCCTGCCAAACGATAGCGTTATAGATCGGCTTGCCGGTCTTTCGATCCCACAGGACTGTCGTCTCCCGCTGGTTGGTGATGCCGATCGCGGCCAAGTCGGATGGGCGCAGCGCTCGCTGTTGCAAGGCTCCCGCGATGACTTCCTGTGTCCGCCGCCAGATTTCTTCAGGGTCGTGTTCTACCCAGCCGGGCTTGGGATAGATCTGCTGATGCTCTCGCTGTTCGCTGGCGACGATGCGACCGGAGCGGTCAAATACGATGAATCGGGTACTGGTAGTTCCCTGGTCTATGGCACCGAGATAGCTCGCCACTGTGTCTGCCTTTCTGTGCCTTGTCGCATTACCTTCGCTGCAACCAGTCTCTAACCGGCCGGAAGACCGATTGCCGCGAGGCATCGCTTGATCTTGCCGGTGTAATCCTGAATCGCTTCTTTTCTTTGCTGGTCCGACCAACCCAGTTCGGTTGCGAGATGCGAGGCTACAACAGGCGCCGCCTCTATAGCCAGCCTCCAATCAAAGTATTGCAGGCCGATTCGTCTGGCCAACACATCTTCGATCGCGACCGCCATTTCTCGCCGTGCGGAGTAAACGATTTCGGCACAGATCGGTGGCGCACCAGCAACTATTTGAGACTTAAGATCTGGATTTCCTTCGATTGATTCCAAAACATACACCGATTCCACACCGAATTTTCCCGCAAGATGTCTGGCCGTCGATTCGGAGACTTTGTATTCTCGAACCAGTGTTCTCCAAAAGTCCGCCGTGTAGCCCGTGGCGCCCGCAAGGTGCTGGTGCTGACTATCAGCTCGGGTGCCCGCCCCTCCAATCATCTTCGCAACCGCGTCGATCGTGTGTTCGGCCATCACCCGATAGGTCGTCCACTTTCCCCCGAGGATGCTGACTAGGCTGCTGTGCTTGTCGATCTCTACCTCATGTTCGCGAACGAGCTTCTTTGTCTCGCGCGCGTGCGCTGGTTGCACGAGCGGACGCGCACCCGCGAAGCCGCTGACAATCTCGTCATGGGAGTACTGGCGGGCGGTGTAGCGGTTGAGGTGCCGGAGAAGATAGGCAGCGTCCTCCCGCGTCACCATGGGCTCATCGCCGGCGGGGACTTCCTGATCGGTCGTTCCAATCAGCAAACGCCCGAGCCAGGGAATAGCAAAGATCACCCGTCCATCTTCCGTCTGCGGAATCAGCAGGGCATCATTGACACTCCCGTCCAGCGGGAGCAGGATGTGTGCTCCCTTGCTGCGAACGAGCCTCTTTGGGAGAACTGGGGTTGCCATCAGGCGGACATCATCTGAGAAGGGTCCAGTTGCGTTGACGAATGCTCGCGCTCGAATCGCAATCTTCCGTCTGGCAAAGACATCTTCCGCAATCGCTGCGATCAGCTTGCCCGAAGACTCCCTCTCGAAATCGGAAACCCGCAGGTAATTCGCGACTTCGCCTCCTGCGTCGGCAAACGTTTTGACCAGAGTGACAGCCAAGCGCGCATCGTCAAACTGTCCATCACGGTACGAGACTCCCCCAACCAGACGATCCGCATTGAGTGCTGGAATGTGACGAAGGGTTTCCTGCTTGCTGAGAATGCGGCTGCTGCCCAGACTGGCATTGCCGGCAAGCCAGTCGTAGGCCTTCATTCCTGCGCCGAAGTACAGCAACTCGATGCGGTTGAAACATGGCACGACGAATTTCACGGAATGGACCAGATGAGGAGCGTTGTGCAACATCAGGATCCGTTCGCGCAGTGCTTCGCGGACTACCTTCAACTGTCCAAAGTCAAGATCTGCGACCGCCTGCTGTAAGTAGCGGATGCCGCCGTGCGCAAGTTTGGTGGAAGCGCTGGAGGTTGCCGATGCAAAGTCACCTGCGTCGACCAAGACAGTCTGAAAGCCCCGTAGCTGCGAGTCGAGTGCACATCCGGCTCCGGTGGCTCCAGCGCCGATTACGCAAACATCAAATTGTCGAGTTGCGATGTTGCGGAGCGCATCCGAGCGGCTCTTCATGTGCCCCGCTAGAGTACTGCCAAGCTCTTCCGGACGTCGAGTGCGGGAACAGGATTATTGGGAAGATTTCGGCGGGGTAGAGCTACTGACAATCGTAGACCGCGGGAAGCCCAAATTCTGAGCCGTCGGCAGATTCGCGGCGTTCCAGCCACCACCCAGCGCGCGAATCAGGGACACGCTGGCCAGCATACGGCGTCCGCTAATTTCAACCGCTGTTCTCTGATCCGTCAGCGCGGTGCTTTGCGCAGTGATCACTTCAAGGTAAGTCGCAACGCCGCCTTTGTAACGATTGATGGAGAGTTCCAAACTATGTTGTGCGGCCGAGACGGCGGCGTCCTGCGTCCTGGCTTCCTCTTCAAGCAAACGTAGGGCCGCGAGACTGTCTTCCACTTCCTCGAATGCTGTCAAAACTGTTTCATGATAATTCGCGACCGATTGATCGAATGCAGCTTTCGCCTCATCCGTGATCGCGTGACGTCGTCCTGCATCGAATACTGTCTCGAGGGCTGAAGCACCGGCTGCAATGAAGCCACTGGGACCATTAAACCAGTTAGTAATCGAGCTTCCTTCGAATCCACCGGCAGCACTGAGGGTGATGGTCGGGTAGTACGCGGCTTGCGCCACACCAATCTGCGCATTTGCCGCCGCCATACGCCGCTCATTGCCAGCGATGTCCGGACGACGCTCCAGCAGATCCGACGGCACGCCCGCCGGCACCATCGGAGGCGTGTTTGCGAGCGGTGTGACGGCAACTGAGAAAGTCGACGCTGTTTGTCCGGTTAGCACAGCAATGGCATGCTCTAACTGGGATCGCTGAACGCCAATATCCGTCGCTTGGGCACGCGTGGTTTCCAATTGCGTTTGAGCCTGAGCCACGTCCACCTGAGAAACAACGCCTCCGCTATAGCGGTTCTGGGTTAGTTGCAATGCTTTCTCGTAGGCTGCGACCGTCGAGTTCAGCAACTGAAACTCTGCATCCAGGGTGCGTAGCTGGAAGTAGTCGGACGCGAGTTCGGCATGCAGGCTCAGGCTCACGGATTCCAGGTCTGCGGCACTGGCCTGTGCGTTCGCGCGAGCCGCCTGCACAGCTCGCCGGACTCGACCCCAGACGTCTGCCTCGTAGGAGGCATCGACGGGCAGCTGCAGGTCTGTGTAGCTGTTCGACGGCGCCAAACGGCCATTGGGACGGTTTACAGACTGGTGATTTCGAGTTGCCGTCACGCCCGCGCTTACGGTTGGGAATTGGTCGGAGCGATTGATGCGCACAATTGCACGAGCTTGCTCGTACTGTGCCTGCGCCGCCTTCAGAGTCTGATTTGACGGATTGATCTGCTCTTCGAGTGCATTGAGCTGGGGATCCTGAAAGATCTCCCACCACTTGCCCTTGGCGAGCTGGTCGCTGGGCTGAGCCGTTTTCCAGTTTGGAGGCAATTCCTTATATTCGGGCGGAGTGACGGTTGCAGGCCTCGAATAGCGAGGCCCGACCGCGCAGCCCGATAGCAGAAGCAAAGCAGTGCCGAGGAGCAAAACCAGATAGCCGGACGCATTCCTAGGTCTCACTTGCGGGCTCCCGAAGAGGCTTGCGCATTTGCCAGACGCACCGGTTGTCCCGACACAATGGAATCTGGAGGATTCACGATGAGGGACTCGTCTCCATTAAGCCCGGTTAATACTTCGACCTCACTTCCAAAGTCGCGGCCCAAAGTCAGCGAAATCAAGGAGGCCTTCCCCTCCTTCACTGATGCAACTCGTAACCCTTCGGAGCGAAACAGTAGCGTGTTCACTGGGATTGTGAACGTTGACACATCGCCGGGTAGTTTCAGATGCACTTCGGCAAAAGCACCAGTCAGCAGCTCGCCGGTCGGGTTGTTGACTTCGATCTCAACCAGGAGAGTCCGACTGGTGAAGTCGATAGCATCCGCCGTACGCACGAGTTTGCCTTCGAAACGGCGTCCGGGAAACTCCGCCAGCGTCAGGTCCGCTTTGAGACCCGGCTTCGCGACCCGGGAATAGATCTGAGGAACATTGACGTAAACTCGCAGCTTTCCGGGAGCGGCAATATGAAACAGTTCTCTGGTTGAACCGCCACTGCTTCCCGAATCGATCAGCTGCCCTACGTCCGTATTTCGCGCAGTGATGACTCCGTCGAATGGCGCATAGATTTTCTGGAAAGATTGCAGGTCTTCGAGGCGGCGCACGTTCGCCTGTGCAGATTGGACGATCGCTTTCTTGGCAGCATAGTCGCCGGTAGCGTTGTCGGCGTCCTGTTGTGAAACGGAGTCGCTCTTCAGCAATCCTTGATACCGATTAGCTGTAATTTCTGACAAGTGTACGTTGGCTTGAGCGGTAGTCAGATCGGCGCGCGCCTGGTCGAGTTGCTGAACCACTTCTGGCGTATCAATTTCCGCCAGCAACTGGCCAGCCTTCACACGAGTGCCAATGTCTGCAGTCCAGCGCCGCAAATATCCGTTCGTGCGTGCATAAATAGGCGCATCCTTGAAGGCCTGCACATTCGCGGGCAGCACAATCTCCTGACCAGGAGCAGCGCGTTTCGGTTGCACCACCACCACGGCCGGCACTGCCAGCTGGTTTGTCTCTGCACGGACAGTGGCACGCGCCTTGACACGGGGCACGATACCGGCAATTACCACTGCTACGACGATCAGGAAAGCGACCACCGCGATGATCCATGAACGTCTGGAACCACCCCGCGGCGGCGTCCCCGGTATCGTTTCTCGGACCACCAGTGGTCTGTCCACGTTACGTTGCTCTTCGACCTGCATGTTAACTCCCCTGAATGAGTAAGACTCGTATTAATTTTGGCTTGCTGGTTGAGACTCCGTGGTCTGACCCCGCTGCCCGTGCAAAAGACTGAAAAATACGGGCACGAAAAAGAGTGTCGACACGGTCGCGAGCAGGAGCCCACCGATGACCGCTCGCCCCAGGGGCGCATTTTGTTCGCCACCCTCTCCGAGGCCAAGAGCCATCGGCACCATTCCGATCATCATCGCCAATGCCGTCATCAAGACTGGCCGGAAGCGCGTAAGCCCAGCTTGCGATGCAGCCAATACGGAGTCCTTCCCTTCTTCCATTTGCTCTTTCGCAAAACTCACGACGAGGATGCTGTTCGCCGTGGCGACCCCCATGCACATAATCGAACCAGTGAGGGCGGGCACACTGAGCGTAGTGTTTGTGATGAATAGGAACCATGCAATACCAGCAAGGGCGGCTGGCAGTGCCGAGATAATGATGAACGGATCGAGCCACGACTGGAAGTTCACCACGATCAGCAAATACACCAGCAAGATCGAGAAGAACAAGCCGCCGATAAGTCCGACGTAGGAAGAACGCATGGTCTGGATCTGGCCGCGGACGACGACTCTGGTTCCTTGCGGGGTCTTGCTCTCGGCAAGAATTTTGTTGAGGTCGCGAGCGACTCCACCCAAATCTCGTCCCTGGACTGAGCCGTAGATGTCGACGACGGGCTGGATGTCGTAGTGAGAGACCAAACCCTGGCCGACCCCCCGCCGGATCGACGCCAGGCTGGCCAGGATTTGCGGTGGCGCCCCGCTCGTGCCGGTCACCGGAATATTCTCAAGTCCCTGCAGCGAGTCCAGACGGTATTGCGGGGTCTGCGTGGCGATGGGATAACTCACGCCGTTCTTTGGATTCAGCCAGAACGTGGGGGACGTCTGAAAGCTGCCGCTCAGCGAGATCAACAAGTTGCTGGCGACGTCCCGCGCCGTATAGCCAGTCTGGCCGGCCTTCGTGCGGTCCACATTGATGTGCAGCTTGGGCTGATCAAAGGGCTGCTGGATGTGCAAGTCGACCGCACCCGGAACGTAGCGGATTCGCTGCAACAGGTCATCCGCAAATCTGCGGTTGTTCTCCTGGTTGTATCCCACGACCTGTATATCGATGGGAGCGGGCAGACCGAAGTTCAGAATCTGGCTGACAATGTCAGCCGGAAGGAACGAGAAGGTTACACCTGGGAACTCATTTAGGAGCTTGATGCGCAAGTCGTGCACGATCTTCTCAGTCGATTCGTGCTTCTCGGAGAGGCTTACGAGAATATCAGCATCGCCAGGTCCTACAGGGGCAGACGTACTGTAGGTGAGATTGATACCGCTGTAGGGCAAACCGATGTTGTCGATGATACTCGACACTTGTTCTTGGGGAATCTGCTCGCGAATCGATTGCTCCACCAGATCGCACAAACGTGCAGTTTCTTCGATGCGTGTACCGGTACGCGCCCGAAGATGGAGCTTGAACTGGCCGCTATCAACCGTGGGGAAGAAGTCCTGACCCAGCCAGGGCACCAGGAAGACCACCGACACCACGCATGCAGCGAAGAACCCAATCAGGAAAGCCCTCTGATGATGCAGGCAGCGTTCCAGTAAATGGTGATACCGCTCCCGAAAACGTTCGAAGCTCTCCTCGAAACGAACCTGCAGGCGGACAAGTGGATTTCTGCTGGTGTGCTCTACATGGCCAGCTTCTGCCTCATGGCCGCGCAACAAGTATTTCGCCATGGTGGGCACAACCGTTCGAGAAAGAAGATACGACGCAAGCATGGCAAACGAAACCGCTTCAGCCAGTGGCACAAAGAGATATCGAGCGACGCCCGTCAGGAAGAACATCGGCACGAAGACGATACAAATGGCCAACGTGGAGACGAAGGCCGGTACCGCGATCTGCTGAGCGCCATCGAGAATCGCGTGCTCCGCTTCTTTTCCCAACGCGATATTGCGATTGATGTTCTCGATTTCGACGGTTGCGTCATCTACCAGGATGCCTACCGCCAGTGCCAGCCCACCGAGCGTCATGATGTTGATCGTTTCGCCCAAGGCGCTCAGGCAAATGATCGAAGTGAGAATCGAAAGCGGAATCGAAACTGCGATGATGACCGTGCTGCGCCAGCTTCCCAGGAAGATGAGAATCATCAATCCGGTGAGGCAGGCAGCGATAAGAGCCTCGCGCACCACTCCCTGAATCGAAGCGCGCACAAACAGCGACTGGTCGGCCAATTGGCGGATACCCAGATCCCCAGGCAAGCCACTCTGGATTTCTGGCAGCAGTCGTTTGATTCCGGAAACAATATCGAGAGTGGATGCGTTCCCGGCTTTCTGCACGGTCAGAAGAACCGCTCTCTTCCCGTCAACCCGGGCAATGTTGGTCTGCGGAGGATATCCGTCCCGCACGTTCGCTACGTCGCGGATATAAATCGTGTTAGTGCCGATTGTCTTTATTGGCAAGTTGTTCAGTTCCGCAACCGTCTGCGGACTGGCATTCATGTCGACGTCATACTCCAACGGTCCGATCTTGGTCGTACCGGAGGGCAGAATCAGGTTCTGCACTCCTACCGCATTGACGACGTCCAGCGGAGACAAGCCTTTCGCCTGCAGGGCTGTGGTATTCAGATCGACCTGCACCTGACGCTGTTTGCCTCCATAGGGGTATGGAATGGCCGCGCCCGGCACCGTGATCAGCCGCGTTCGAATGAAGTTTACTCCGTAGTCGAACAGTTGCTGTTCCGACAGTTGTTGCCCGGAGAGTGCCAGCTGCAGAATGGGAACGGTAGACGCGTTGTAGGTGATCACCAGAGGAGGTGTTGTCCCCGGGGGCAATTGCCTGAGCTGCGTCTGTGAGATTGCCGTCACCTGCGCAATGGCCCTGTTGACGTCGGCATGGGGCTGAAAGAAGACCTTCACCACGGCGACACCGTTCAACGACTGGGATTCGATATGTTCAATGTCGTCGACCAGGGTAGTCAGGGCGCGCTCTGTGATCGAAACGATCCGGTTGCCCATGTCCTCGGCAGGGAGCCCGCTGTAGTTCCACACGATGCTGACTACGGGAATATTAATGTCTGGAAAAACATCGGTTGGCGTCCGCAGAATGACAATTGGACCCAGGATCAAGATAAGAAGGGCCAAAACGGTAAATGTATAGGGCCGCCGTAAGGCGAGCTTAACGATCCACATTGCGATCCCTTTAACTACTGACCGTAAACAGGCCGACTAGGGTGGGTCACGCTGACAGGGGTGGGCCACCGGGTTATGCTCCGGAAGCCCAGACATGACCTTGGAAACCAAGGATGTAACCCACGTACCAGGTGGGTACGGTCCATTTGGAATAAATATTGGATGCAACGAGAATCTCTTGGGAAGCAAATGTTTAGACGCTGGGAATCGGGCCATGGAACGGGCGCAGTGGGATCAGGCCTGCCAAATCGGCGGTGCCTTGAACCTTGTTCTGAACAGGAGGGATTTAAACCCGAAGTGTCATTTCCCGAAGAACGCCGGAGCTCAACCTCGGCCCCGGCGTGCCGTAGTACCCTGCCCTCCCCCAAGTGCAAGGGTCCTCTCGGGAACTTGAGAAAAGCACACTGCGGCGGCCTTAGGCGCTTTCGCTGGTTTGCATTTTGCGCCGGGCCCGCCGCAGGTGTTTTCGCACATCGTCCTTGGTGAGTCCAAGGGTCGCCGCCACTTCCGGGAGTGTGTATCCCTGAATCTCCTTCAGGACAAAAACGTCCCGGCAGGCGGGTGGAAGCTGGAAGGCCCGCAACATCGTCACCTGGAAGGATGGCGGATCGTTGCTGTCTGGTGGGAAGCTGGATTCACTCTCCAAAAACCGGGCCCTTATCTGTCGCCTTGGAATCATCGCTTGTTCGGTCCCAACTCATCGTGTATCGCGACGCTGTTCCGTTTCAAGAATCTCGAAAATTTCGAGGCCAAGTTGGCCTGTGGGTTGTCTTTTCGCGGGGTGGGGGATCGCCGATCGGGCGCTCGGGATTCTATGCGTTTAGGTGTAAACTAACCGTCACTCCTGCATTCCAACGAGGCAAGCTCTTGCAATTTCAGGACTTTGATCAGGCTTACGTGGAGCGTCTTCGTGCCGGCGATTTCCGCACGCAGGAGCATTTCGTCATCTATTTCAGTGAGTTGATCCAGTTGAAGCTGCGGTCGCGACTGCGAACACCGCAGGCCATTGAAGATGTACGCCAGGAAACATTCGCGCGAGTATTGACGGCGCTACGCAGTCCGGGTGGCATTCGACAGCCGGAGCGGTTGGGCGCTTTCGTAAATTCGATTTGTAACAATGTGCTGCTCGAACACTACCGGGCGACGTCACGCGATAGCTCCTTGGAGGACGAACCCGATCCAGACCTGCCAGATCCCGTCACCGATGTTTTGGGAGCGGTCGCGATAAGGCAAATGCAGGAGAAGGTGCGAGAAATCTTGGAGGATATGCCGGAAAAAGATCGACGACTGATTCGAGCCGTGTTCTTGGAGGAACGGGACAAGGACGAAGTGTGTGAGGAAATCGGAGTGGATCGGGACTATTTGCGGGTGTTGTTGCATCGCGCCAAACAATCATTCAAGGCACTCTATCTAAAGAACATCGACCGCCGGCCTCCAGGGATGACAGCAAGCAGGTAGAAGCATGAAACGTTTTAGTCGGTCGCTTCACTACTCAACAGAGGGGGAGCAGTGGACATGGACCACAGCGACGCGTTGCGTCTAAAAGCAACGGAGAAATACCTTCTCAACGAGCTAGATCCGGACCTACTAGATCAGTTTGAGGAGCATATGTTCGATTGCCCCGAGTGTGCAGTCGATGTAAGAGCGGCGGCAATGTTTCTGGAGCAGAGCAAGGCCGTGCTCACAGAGGTACGTGGGCCAGTGCCCGTGAGAGTGCCGGCGGCCACCCGAAAGGGGTGGTTGTACTGGCTTCGGCCGGCGTTTGCAGCGCCTGCGCTTGCGCTGTTGGTGGTGGTGATTGGGTACCAGAATCTGGTCTCGTTACCAGCCTTGAGGCAAACGGTCCATACGCCGCGGGTAACTGCCTGGGCTATCGCCAATGTCGGCATGATGGGGGATGAAATCCCGGAAATTCCGCTCGCGCGCGGACAAGGATTCGCCTTGCTGGTGCGAATCCCGCCCGAAGCCGGCTTCAGGCAGTACACTGCCGACCTCGTGAATCCAACGGGCAAGGTGGAATGGTCGTTACCGATTCCGGTCGCCCCCGACAAGGATCGGAAACAGGATCAGTTCCTGGTTCAAGTGCCGGGAGCGAACTGGACCTCGGGAACCTACAGTTTGAAAGTGCACGGAGTGACCAATACAGGGGAAGTCAGAGACGTTGGCCAGACCTCGGTTGACCTGAAAGATCCAGTAACGAATTCCGACGAGCGGGGTGAAAATGTATGGCAACTATGCCGAAGTCACAAGGGGTTCTTGTGGAATACCACGAGTACCACGTGGACGCGCAACTCGTTAACGCAGAGTTCACACGTCCGGCAGCACGCAAGATTGAGGAACAAGGATTTCTGTCTCTGGAGGGGGATAGCGATCGCTTTTCCTTCCAGAAGGCGCAACCATTCAACACGAATGGCTTGATTTCATACGAATCGGGCTACACGCGAGTGGCCGGGCAGCAAGTCGGACAAGCCATGGATGGGTGACACTCGCCACAGCGGTGGTGGAGGGTCTGAATATTCTGGAAGTGATCACCGCGGATCGTATTGTGGCACAGGTATCGACCGACCATCCGCCTACCGATGGCCACGTATCCGAGCGTGACCTTTCTGGGAACACGATTCGAGGGTCTGCGGATCAGTGGACACCTGGTCGAACCGAAGATGGTGCTCGACATCTGTGGCAACAAACCCCCGCACGATCGCTCTCTATTCGGAGGAAGCGGCGTTCCTCGATCGGGTGGAACAGCAGACCAAGGACATCGTGAGCACGGGTCTTCCCTCACCGTTGGGAGCTCCAGTACAGTAATCAACTCAAGCAGATTACGGCAATACAGAAACCTCCCGCGAGCCTACGCGAAGGGATACGAGTCCACGGTCAAATGTTCGGTGGTCAAAAGCGTGGGGGCCATTCCCTCGGCGAAATCCTACGGGAATATTTTGCAGATTCCGGACTTCGGATATGTGGCGCTGGGCGTGCTTGAAGTGGAACAGACCTGGAGCAAGGATGGCGGATCACCGGACGGCGGCGTGACCACGTACTTCGACCTGACGATGCTCGATATCACGATGGGCTCGATCGCCGAGGGAACGATCCAGGTTGCAAACGTCGGCGCCAACGGTCATAACCAGACCTTAAGCGCTGCGTTACTGTCACTGGTTGCTCGCGTTTCCAGGTTGTTGTGCGGTCGCGATGACTCCCCGCAGGCTATCTTCGACCGGACCTATCAGAGCCTTTCTCACGGCGAGATCTGCAAGCAGAGCCGCGATGAGGCGAAGCGAGCGTACCAGACGCTTCCTGCTTCGGACTCAGACTGGGCCTCGAAGTTCAAGATTCTGAAGCGGAATGCAGCGTCTGTGGCAGGGCCGTTTTGACGAAGTTCCCAAACTTCTCGACGGCCCTTTGCCATCTCCCGACCAACCTGAGTTCGTCATCTCCCAGCGGCACCTTGGTCGGATGTGGCGAATACCTACCTGCACAACTTCGAGGAAGCTGACAGCGCGATCAAGGATCGCGGAACAACTTTGCAGGAACTCTACGGAGCCTGCAAGTTGCGGAGACCTAAGCTCAGGCGCGCGGCATCTGGCGAGCGAAAAAGGTGAGAACCAGTCGGCTGAGAGATTCTTCCAAGCCAGTCTTTCGTTCGTTCGATCTCATCCGGATCCTTCCACGACAGCAACCGCCCTCTCAATCTCGGGAGACATGTGCCCTTTCTAGGGTCATTTCGACGAAGCCATCGATCAGTCGGAGGGCGGCTACCAGGTGGCGCATGCGATTGGAGCCCGAGTCATCGACACTGGTGACCCGGGAAACTTGGGCTGGGCCTTATTACAAGCTGGGCGATTCCGACAGGGCGCTTCCAACTTGTCCCCCGAAGTGCGAACCAATAGCCGGAGAACTGCAGGATGTTTCGGACGGAAAACGACCTGACTAACGAATCGGGTTACGTCTAAATGGACAGCCCGACAGTTCGATCTGGCCCAGCAATCCTTTCAGCACGCGTTAGTCGCTTGGCTGAAGGATTCAAGGCAAGGAGGATATCTATAACGCGCTCCGCGTGTCTGGCCCGCCTCAGTTTGCAGCTGGAGATTTGGACAAGGCGAGCAGCATGCCAAGGGCGGCTCTGCCAAAGCACGACGAGCAAGAACCATGCTCGACGAACTCTACCCGCTTCTGGCTCGGGACAGATTGCCGCACGGCGAGGAGAAATCGAAGCTGCCGCCAAGCCATTTCGCGGGAAGTGGAACAGGATGACAACTGTCCGGTTTCGCTGAAATGGGAGGCTCAATACTCGCTGGCACGTCTGTACGAAGACCGACAGAAGCCGGACGTGGCAGAGCGCGAGTATCGCGCTGCGCTGGCGACGTTCGAGGCCGCCCGGGAGACGGTTCGTCATGAAGATGCCCAGCTTTCTTTTCTCACCAACGCTTCCTCGCATTTACGACGACTATGTTCGACTTCCTCGTGGCTCGCGGTCTAACCAACGAGGCCTTGCGCTGGGCAGACTACAACCGCGCTCGCACGCTCGCCGAAGGATTGGGCCTGCTATCGAAAAAGGGATCGGGCGAGTCCGCCTCCTCTGGATGCACAAGCGAATCGCCAAGCGGGAAAACGGGACGTCTGTTGTTTTATTCGCTGGAGGAAAAGCAATCCTATCTCTGGGCCGTCACGGCACAGAAAACCGTTCTGTTTTCACTCCCGTCAAAAACTGTCATCGATGCAGCAGTCCAACGATACCGCGAGTCGATGAGCGGACAGCAGGTCGTCTTTCGACCGGCAACCGAGGATGGAATCGAGCTCTACCGCACACTGGTCGAACCCGCTCAAGCATTGCTGCCGAAGAGATGGAAAGGTGGTCATCATTCCCGATGGGAGCCTGAACAACCTGAATTTCGAGACACTCCTGGTCGGCGACCCGAAACCGCACTACTGGATCGAGGACGCGACGATCACGAACGCCAGTTCATTACGCTTACTGGGACATATGCAAAGTGGCGAGCAGACGGCGCAACGCAAACTACTTCTGATTGGAAACAGCGTCGCACCCAACCAGAGATACCCGGAATTACCGAAGGCTGCGATGCAGGTGGAGAGTGTTGCTCGACATTTTCCAACGTCCCAGCGGAGTCGTGCTGACGCGCGAGCAGGCAACTCCGGATGCATACGTCCATAGCAAGTTGGAACAGTTTTCCCATATTCATTTTGTTGCACACGGAACGGCCAGCCGGTTGATTCCGCTGGACTCAGCCATCGTTTTATCGAATGGCAGCACGCAGGGCGATTCCTTCAAGCTCTACGCTCGCGAGATCATCCGTCACCCGCTGCGGGCCGAGTTGGTCACGATTTCCGCTTGTTACGGCGCGGAGGGGCGGGAATATTCAGGGGAAGGACTGGTAGGCCTGTCCTGGGCTTTTTTGAAGGCGGGAGCGCACAACGTCATCGCTGCATTGTGGGCAGCGAGCGACGCATCGACGGAACGGTTGATGAGCACGTTCTACGACGAACTGGACAAAGGCGCAACGGCGGATCGAGCGCTACGCAGCGCGAAACTTTCGTTGTTGCGGGACACGAACTTTCGCGATCCGCTTTACTGGGCGCCTTTTCAGCTGTACGCGGGATCGTACCGAAATACGGAGGCGGCAGCCAACTCCAAGATCTCGCCTGCCGTCGCCTCTGCCGCGGCGCGTTACTGAGCCAAAGTAAATGTTCCTTTCAGTGGCGTGTTGTCAGAGGAGCCGCCGACCAGAATCGTGAATTCTCCCGGATCAGCCTTCCAGTTCTTTCCTTGCACGTCGTAGTAGGAGAACGCGCGACGATCGAGAGTCAGCATCACGCGCTGTGTTTGACCCGGCTTCAAGTTGATCCTGGCAAATCCTCTCAGTTCTTTGACAGGACGAGGCACCGAGGCGTGCGAGTCACCGACATAGACCTCGGCAACTTCCGCTCCTTCGCGTGGTCCCGTGTTGGTAACGTCAAATATCACGCTGATGGGGGTGTTCAGATTTCCGGATTGCGGTGAGATGGCCAAATGATCGTATTTGAACGAGGTATAGGAGAGGCCATATCCGAACGGGAACAAGGGCTTGGTGCCAGACTTATCGAAGTGGCGATAGCCGACGAAGACGCCTTCGTGTATTTCACCTTCTTGCTCTCCGGCGGGTCGGCGTAATAGCTCTTGTAGACAGCGTTGTCTTCAAAGCGCCGCTCGAAACTTACGGGCAACTTGCCCGAGGGGCTGAACTCGCCGAACAGTAGCTGCGCGAGAGCGGTGCCACCCTCCTGCCCGGGATACCAGGACTGCAATAAAGCGGGCACGCGATCGATCCAGGCGTTCATATCGACCGCGCCTCCCGAGGTGATCACGACGATCGTGTTCTTGTTTTTGGCCAACACGGCCTGGATGAGTGCGTCTTGTCCGGGAGGAAGGTGGAAAGTGCGATCGGCACCTTCGCTCTCACTGGAAGAATCGAAACCGACGGCGACCACCACGGCATCCGCCTGGTTCGCGAGAGTGGAGACGTCGGCGTTCACCACGGATGCCTGATTGATGATTCCAAGGCGCACGTTGGGATCGCCGTACGTGCGGCGAAGCTCCAGCTTGATCTTGTGCGGGCCCGGGGAAACATCGAGTGGTTGCGGAGTTCACCAGGGCCGTCACCCGGCTCCAATTGTCGACGACGAGTTTGTCGTCTACGAAGAGACGATAGGCGCCATCCTCGCCCGGGCCTTGCACGAAGGCCTCGTACTTGCCAGCATCTTTCGCAACATAGTATCCCGTCCATCGCACCGAACGGAACCTGGACGGGACCGCGAAGAACGAGGGCCATTCGTAGCCAAAGTTCACGTGCGTATCGACGACCGTCTCGGCGGGCTTTCCCGTGAGATCGTTCGAGAGGAAGCGTTCGGACTTCAAACCCGGTTTGCCCGCGGCGGAATTGTCAGTGACGAAGGCGGTGCTATCCGCCATCTCTGAAAGCGTGGGCAGACCGGGTGAATACGTGACTTTGACAGCCTCGCCTGCGGTATTGGCAATGCCCTCGAGGAAGCTGACTACGTGAAAGGGACGCACTCCGGCGCTGCCGCCACCTACGGGTTGTCCGGGATACGCGTCTGGTCCGATCACAGCGACTGTCTTCACTTTCGATTTGTCGAGAGGCAGCAGGTTGCCGTCGTTCCGCAAGAGCACAATGCTCGAGCGGGCAGCCTCCAGAGCGACGGCGCGGCCCGGAATGTTGTAGACGGGAATCGAAAAGTCGGCTTGTTCCCGGTCGAGCCAGCCGAATTGCACGATTTTCCGGAGGATGCGGCGGACGTGGTCGTCGATGGTAGCCTCGCTGACTTTCCCCGCTTTGATTGCGGGCAGCAGCGTGCGCGCGATTCATGTGCGCCCCGGCGGGCATCTCGAGATCAAGCCCTCCATTGACGGCGGCCACGCCGTCATAGGTCGAATCCCAATCCGACATGATGATTCCGTCGAAGCCCCATTCTTTCTTGGCCACATCATTGTTGAGATAACCGTTCTGCGACATGTGCTGGCCGTTGGTGAGGTTGTAGGAATCCATGATCGCGCACACATGGCCTTGCTTCACGGCGGCTTCGAAGGTGGGCAAATAAATTTCGCGCATGGTGCGCTCGTCGATCAACGAGTCGACGTTGTGCCGGTCGTATTCCTGGTTGTTGCCCATGTAGTGCTTGATGGTGGCGCAAACACCTTTCGATTGCAGGCCCTCGACATAGGCAACGGCGGTCCTGGCTGCGAGGTAAGGATCTTCGCCAAAATATTCGAAATCGCGACCGGCCATGGGTGCGCGATAGATGTTTACGCCAGGGCCGAGAAGAATGTGGACACCGCGAGCGCGGGAGTCGTCACCGAAGACAGCGCCTACTTTGTGGACTAGTTCGGGATCCCAAGTGGCGGCCAGCGCGATTCCTCCGATAGTGGTTGCGGGACCATAGTTCCGCACGCCCGCAGGACCGTCGGACATTTTGATTGCGGGCAGCCCGAGCCGCGGGATGGCGCGGACATCGAAGTCCTCGAAGCCGCCGATGTAGTCAATCTTTTCTTCCAAGGTCATCTTGCTGAGGATGGAATTCACTTTGCTTTCGACGTCGGGAGAGGCAGGCACCGGCGACTGAGCCAGGGCGAACTGGACTAAAAGAACAGAAATAATGAACAGAAAAAACTTTCGGCTAGACATGGGGATGGTCTCCGATAAAGAGATTGCACAAATGCAATTGAAGATCTAAATATGATCGCGAACCTCGAGTGTCAAACCACGAGCATGATCCAAAACGGAAATCTCGCTGCAATCCTTGAGTATCCAGTCAGCGCCGGCTGCCTGGAGATCGAGTTCCTTGCAGGTGGTAGGGAAAGCAATCACTCGGGCGCCAGCAGACTTGCCGGCGCGAATGCCGGCCGGGACATCTTCCACCACCACGCAATCGGTGGCGGAGTATCCCAGCACGGACGCAGCCTTGAGATAGGGCTCGGGATGCGGCTTGCCGTGGTGACGTCGCTTGACGTGAGGAGACTTTTCGGAATAGACAGACCTGCGGCTCGCAGCCGTACTTCGGCGAGCGACCGGGTGGATGACGTCACGATCGTCCAGCGATTGTGAGGGAAGGCTGTTGCAGCAATTCGCGAGACCCCGGCAGTGGAACGACACCGGCAAGGTCCTCGATTTCCATGCGCTCGACGATCCGGTTTTCGGCTTCGTGATCAGCGTGGGGCAGGTAATCGCGCACGGTTGAAATGCTGGGGCGGCCATGAGCGCGCGCTACCACCTCGTCGGGATCAAACCCGTGGGCCAGCGCCCAAGAGCGCCAGACACGGGCCACTGCGGGGGTCGAGTCGACGAGCACTCCGTCCATGTCAAAGAGAAGAGCACTACATCGAATTCGCTTCATAGGCTCCAGGTACGGCGGGATGCGTTTCTTACCCAGCATCGCAAACTCTAGCACGTCGACCAAGAGTTTTTCTGTAACATGGTGGCTTCCTCGCAGTATCGATGTCCAATTCGGAGCTTTCGATGACTGAGCAATTCAAGTTCTCGGATCTTCGCGAGCTTTTCGCCAAAGCCAACGAGGAGAAATCCGGTGATCAGCTCGCAGGGATAGCAGCTCGGTCGGAGCGCGAACGGGTCGCGGCTAAACGCAAACTCGCGGATCTGACGTTGGATGAGATTGTCCGCCAGCCCCTGATCGATCCTTCCGACGACGATGTGAGTCGGCTGATCCTGGAAACCCTCGACGACAAGGCATTCCGTTCCATTCGCAGCCTGACCGTGGGCGAATTCCGCGAGTTCATTCTGGACGATGCCACCAGCGAGGCGATGCTGAAAGACCTGCAGTGGGCCATCATCCCCGAAGTTGCTGCCGCGGTCACCAAACTGATGAGCAACAAGGATCTCGTGCTGGCGGGCGCCAAGATCCGCAACGTCACTCAGTGCCGCAATACGATGGGAGAGCGCGGAGTGCTGGGCATCCGCGTACAGCCGAATCACCCGAGCGATGATGTTGGCGGAATTCTTCTGGCGGCCTTCGAAGGTTTGCTTTACGGATGCGGGGATGCAGTCATCGGGGTGAATCCGGCCACGGATTCGGTGGAGAAGGTAAGCTCGATTCTGTCAGCTCTCAACCGTCTGATCGAAGCCTACGACATTCCCACACAGACCTGCTGCCTGGCGCACATCACGACCCAACTTGACGCTCTTGAAACACGGCGCTCCGGTGGATCTTCTCTTCCAGTCCGTCGCAGGCACTGAGGCTGCAAATCGCAGCTTTGGAATTACCCTCGACATGTTGCGCGAGGGTCGAGACCGTGTTCACGAACATCATCGGCAGCGTGGGGTTCCCTGGAAGGGAAATCACGTGATGTACTTCGAAACCGGCCAGGGCAGCGCTCTCTCCGCAGAGGCTCATCACGGAGTCGATCAGGTCACGCTCGAGGCGCGAGCTTACGGCGTTGCCCGCGTCTTCGAGCCATTTCTGGTCAACAGCGTGGTGGGCTTCATCGGTCCGGAATATTTGTATGACGAGCGACAAATCATCCGCGCCGGACTGGAAGATCACTTCATGGGCAAGCTGCTGGGCTTGCCCATGGGTTGTGATGTCTGCTACACCAATCACGCCGCGGCCGATCAAAACTCGGCCGACAATCTCTTGTTACTGCTTGGCGCGGCGGGGTGCAACTACTTTATGGGAGTTCCCTGCTCCGATGACGTGATGCTGAACTATCAATCGACCAGTTATCACGATGCGCTGGCCGTTCGACGTCTCTTTCAACTGCGTCCCGCCCCGGAATTTCTGGCATGGTTGCAGAGCATGGGAATCTATCGCGACGCGGAGCCAATCAGTCTCGATAGGTTCGGCACGGCGTCAGCTCATGCGGGGCTTGGAGTCATCGCTGGAGAAAGTGGTCTGAATGGCAGCACAGCAAGACAAAATCGTCGTCGCCCTCAGACTGGCCTGAGATTGTGCGCAAGGTGCGAGCGCGTACACCGGCCCGCTTGCTGGCAGGTCGCAGTGGAGCAGCGTATCGAACCAATACACAGATGGAATTGCGCGAGGCGCATGCCGCGGCTCGCGATGCCGTGCGTGCGGATCTCGACCTGCAAAGAGACTTCGGCCCCGCTTTCCTCCAGCAATGGAATCTCTTTGAAGTGAGCACCGACGCCCGCAACAAAGATGAATATCTGTTGCGTCCTGACCTGGGCCGTCGTTTGAGTCGGGAATCCAAGGCGCGATTAGGAGGCACGTTGTTCCAGAGGAAACGATTTGCAAATCGTGATTGGAGATGGGTTGTCGGTCACGGCAGTTGTGGCACAAGTCCCGTCGCTGTTGCACCTCTTGTATCAAGGAGCTCAGAGCCGACAATGGAGTGTGGGGCAGACTTTTGTAGTTCGGCATTGCCGGGTAGGACTTCTGAATGAGATCGGAGAACTCCTGGATCCGAAGGTTGCGATTTTGCTGATAGGAGAACGCCCGGGCCTTGCGACAGCCGAGAGTCTGTCGGCCTACATGGCGTATCAGCCAAGGACGTCGCACACGGATGCCGACCGAAATCTCATCTCGAATATCCACGCCCGCGGCACAAATGCGCAGGAGGCGGCGGTTCGGATTCTCAAACTCGCCGCACGGATGATGAACAGCTCGCGCCAGCGGGTACCTGCTCAGGGAGGAGTCGTCAGCACTCGAAGAGTGATTGCAGAGCTTGATATTCGAATCATCCACTGCCTGAGGAAGCTCCACAAGCTAAAGACAAGTCCATCAATGTAATCGTTTGCATTGGCGTACAATCGCATCGCTGCTCTTTGCCTCTGACTGGAGGAATTCATGAATCGAGCACGAAGCTCTTACCCGGTACTTGGGATTAATCTTCGCTGCACTCGTACTTCTTCTGCTGCCAATCACTCTTGCGGGTCAAACTTCTGTTCCACAGCCTCCACCTATTTTGCTAGGAACCGCCTGGTATCCGGAACAATGGCCCGAATCGCGGTGGGAAGCAGACCTCGCCTTGATGCAGCAAGCAGGAATCCATATGGTGCGGGTCGGCGAGTTTGCCTGGAGTCGTATGGAGCCGAGCGAAGGTCAATACGATCTCGAGTGGCTCGATCGTGCGGTTGCTGCGGCTGCGAAGCATGATATTTACACCGTGCTGGGAACGCCGACAGCTGCTCCTCCTGCCTGGCTCACGCAGAAATATCCGGAGACCCTGCGCGTCGACGAAGAGGGGCATCGCGCCGAGCACGGCAACCGCCAGCAATTCAATTTTGCGAATGCCAAGTATCGCGAACTGGCTCGCAAGATCGCGGAGCAGATGGCCAAGCGCTTCGGCCACAACCCGTATGTGATCGGATGGCAGATTGACAACGAATATGCGGATGTGTCGTTCGACGCCGATACCAAAGCGCAGTTCCAACAATGGCTGAAGGCGCGCTACGGAACACTCGACAAGTTGAACGATGCCTGGACAACGTCGTATTGGAGCCAGACCTATTCCGACTGGAACCAGATTCCGATTGAAACCCGCTATGGGAATCCCGGCCTGTTGCTCAGCTGGAAGCGCTTCGTCAGCGACACCTGGCGCAGTTATCAGAAGAATCAGATCGACGTGATCCGTCCGAATTGCGATTCGCGGCAGTTCATCACGACCAATACGATGGGCTGGTTCGACGGCTTCGATCATTACACGGTTGAGCAGGATCTGGACCTGGCTGCCTGGGATGACTACGTCGGCCAAGGTCATCTCGACCCGGCCAGGAATGGTGCGGCCGACGATCTGACGCGCGGCTTCAAACGTAAGAATTTTTGGATCATGGAAACCCAGCCCGGATCCGTCAACTGGGCGGGAGTAAACAATTCACTGGACAAGGGCGAAGTGCGCGCCATGGCATGGCACAACGTTGGCCACGGCGCCGATGCAGTGAGTTACTGGCAATGGCGCAGCGCCCTCAACGGTCAGGAGGAATATCACGGGACTGTGGTGGGAGCTGACGGAACTCCCGTTCCCTTGTATCCCGAAATTCAGCAACTGGGCGCCGATTTCGCCAAGGCGGGCTCCGCACTCGCCGGTACCTCGCCGAAGTCAGAAGTCGCAATCTTGCACTCTTATGACAGCCGGTGGGCCATTCAGTGGCAAAAGCACAATCATGACTACGATCCGGTGGCAGAGTTGGTCAGCTACTATCGGCCTCTGCGAGCGATCAGTCAGTCGATTGATGTGGTTCAGGCGACCGATCCCTTAACCGAGTACAAGCTTGTGGTAGCACCTGGGCTGAACGTCCTCTCCGATGCGGCAGCCAAGAACCTGGCGGAGTATGTCCGACAGGGCGGCCACCTGGTTTTGGGGCAGCGCTCGGCCATGAAGGATGACGACAATGGTCTGCAACCGGAACGGCAACCCGGTCCGCTCGGTGAGTTGCTCGGCGGACGAGTGGAACAGTATTACGCCCTCGTCGATCTTGTGCCAGTCACGGGCAGGTTTGGAGCGAGTCAAAGCAAACTTTGGGCTGAATTTCTGAGTGCAAATGGCAAGGACGTGGAAGTTCTCGCAGCCTACGGCAAGAGTAATGGATGGCTCGACGGCAAGCCCGCCGCGATCACCCGCAAGGTCGGCAAAGGACGCATCACCTACATTGGTGCGTGGCTCGATGATGCTGGAATGGCCACTGCAGCGAAGTGGATGGCTCAGGTCAGTGGCGCCAAGAGCGCTTTTGGCCCGGTCCCAGAGGGCGTTGAAGTGTATCCCCGTTATGGATCCAAAGGGGCGGTCTACATCCTCGTGAATTTCTCGAAGACGCAACAGACTGTTTCCTTACCGTCCCAGATGAGTGACGTTCTGGAGGGAGGAGTGAAGCAGTCAGTTACGCTGCCAAGGTATGGAGTCGCCGTGCTGTCTGCCCATCGATAGAGCGTCGGGCTTCCCGGAGGCTCACGGGTTCAAGATCAAATCCTGTGTCCCTTCATGAAGCGAGTATTCGCGCCCCTGCCAGATCAGCGTGCCGGTCAGGGCGGGCGGTAGCTCGATATGCGCTTGAACATTTTTGTCGCTCACCGTATAGGTGGCGCGGATATCTCCCTGACGATATGGGAAGACCGCGGATACGCGTTTCAACACGCCCAGATGCGGCTCGATCGTCACGCTGTTGAAGCCGAAACTGCTGGGGTGTATCCCGGCAACTAGAGTCAGAAAATCGTAATTCGGATGAGCGCTCCACGCGTGGGAATCGGAACGCGTCGGCTCAGGAACCTCTGCCCATGTGGTCAATCCCAAGCGCTACCATCCCGCGCCAAGGTTTGATCAGATCAAGATAGCGATCCGCCAGACCCACATGATCCAGGGCGCGCGCCAGGTAAAAGCGGAAATAGTAACTGGCCTTCGACATCGGCGGCACATGCGCGTCTGTTTTCTTGAAGCTCACATCGCTAGCGGAGAGAGTTCTGGTCAACACATCTCTCTGCTGTTCGCGTGGAATCACATCCAGCCACACGGCCAGAATATTAGCTTGCTGGCTGTAGTGTTGATGCTCGGGTGTATCTGCAATCAAGCCTAAAGTTTCGTCCCAGCACAGTCTTCGGACCGCATCCGACGCGCGCACAGCAGCTTTTGTGTAGAGCTCCGCACGAGCCGAATCGCCGTACGTAGTTTCCAACTGTGCACCATCCCGGAGCGCGGCGATGAACTGCAGAGTGATTGGTGAGGAATCACCTGTCGCCGTTTGGGGTGGAACCCCAAAGGGAAAACCGTCTGTCCAATCGATGAAGGCCCACCACGGCAGCTTTCGCAAGCAGACCGTTGGAGTTTTGATGTGTCAAGAACCAGTCCAGCGTGGCGCGCGTTCCCGGCAGGTTCTCGCGCACGAACTTGGCATCGTCGTGATACAGAGCAAAATCCTTGAGCATGCCGACCCACATGAGTGAAAAAGTAGGAATCGCCTGGAACAGCGAGGTCGGATATCGGCTGAGCGTGATGCCGTCGGGAATTCGGGAATTGTCAAACGCCGCGATCGCCTGGCGAGCGAGTCGATCGTCACCAGCGATAGTGTAAGAAAGAAGAGCCTGGATGCGAGTGTCCCCGATGTACTGGAGTTGTTCCCAGTACGGCGTGTCCATGTAGGTATCGTGCGCATCCAGACGAGCGGTGCGCCAGCCGATCGACCAGATCGCCGACAATTCTGGATCATCCGCCGAAAATTTCGCCCGCTCCTCGAATGGATAGGCGGTAAACCAGCCGCGAAACTGGGTGATATCAAGGCCCTGATCCCGAGTGGTTATGTCGAGTTGCAGGTAGCGCCAAGTTCGCCATACCAAGGGAGAGAAAGTTCTTCCTTCCTCCCCGTCCAACAGGAAGTCATCATAGATGCCACTGATCTCTTTACCGGCGATTTCGTTGCGGTTGCCCTTTTCCCCTTTCGCATCTTTCAGGGCCTCGGCGTACACGATCCGAATCGATCCTCCTTTGCCGCCGCTTACGGTTAGCTCTGGATATGCTGTAGTCAATTCACCATTGTCGAAAAGGACGGTAGCGTGAGAATTCGGCGGAATGCGGAGCGCGGCTTCAGGAAACTGGTCCGCGTGAGCGACTCCAGTTGCGCGCACAATCTTTCCGGAGTGGAGCAGTTTGTGCTCCATGGGCGGAAGTGGATCTGCAATGAGTTGCCAGTTATTCAAGATCAACTCACTGCCACGAAGCGTCGCATTCCCTTCGGAACGAGCCTTTGTCCAACGCGACCGCGGACCCGGAGTTGAAAAATCCCAAGACCAATCGAATGTAGAACCGTCGATCCGTTCGATAGGCTCCGCTGCATAGTATGAATTGGGAAGAACATTGAAGGGAGTGGGCACGGCTGCCACGCCTTTTTCATGTTCCACCTCCCAGTTCTCGTCCGTAGTCAAGCTGGGTTCGGTCCTGTCTTCGCTCTGAAGCACGAAGCCCAGCCGGTCGCTGATCTGTGCGGCGGCGGCGTGCTCTCCAAAATTCCAGACAGTCGCGGCAATAACATTCGTTCCAGCGCGCAAAAAAGGTGCTAGGTCGTAGGTCTCATACTTCCAGTGGGCCAGGTCACCCCGACTGGGGCCGGAACCTACGTATTCTTGATTCACGTGCAGCCGGTACGCATTGTCAGCGCTTACGTGAACGACAAAGTGGTCAGGCTTGGACGGAAGATCGAGTACTTTGCGAAAGTGCACCACGGCTGGCGCCCTGCCCGGTAGACCTGGGCATGTGATCCATTGAGCGTTCCAGGAGCGCCGACCGTTGTCAGCTGTCTGAGAGGCGGCCGGCATTACGTCGGCCAACACAACTGCAAGGACAGCAACAATCATTGCCTGCATGCGGAGTTTCATTTGAAATCCTCGCCGCAAAATAGTACAAGAGCGCTGGTACCTTCAACGCCTGTTGACGAACTTTAGGCAGTTGAGGCTCCGAAAATCGGGCACACACAGAAACGCAAGCCTGGGGACTGAGGAGATCGCAATGAAGAAGAGCTCGGTAACTCGTCGCAACTTTATGCGTCTCGGCGCTGGATTTGTCGCCGCGGGCGCCGCGGTGAAGGCTACGGTGTTGGAACCGCACTTTACTGCGGGCCGCCAGAATGGTTTCGCCCAGCGATACGGTTCGATTCGCATCGATCGGTACAGGCGTACGTGGTTGCGAACTGCTGAAGGCGTCGCTACTAGTGCCGGGCATCGAATGCGTTGCAGTGTGCGATTTATACGACGGCCGACATACTTCGGCTCGAGAGTCAGTCAAAAAGCCCGAAGTACCCGCAACTCGAAACTACAAGGAGATCCTCGACCGGAAGGACGTCGACGCCGTCATTATCGCGGTCACCGATCACCAGCATCGCAAAGTATTCGAAGACGCCTGCGCAGCGGGCAAGGATGTATATTGCGAGAAACCGATGTCGCATACCGTCGAAGACGGCTTTGCGATGGTCGACGCCGCACACAAGGCGAATCGGATCGCGCAAATCGGTAGTCAGCGGGTCAGTTCGATTCTCTACGCAAAAGCGAAAGAAATTTACGACTCCGGAAAACTGGGCGACGTCTTCTTTATCGATGCATACTGGGATCGCAATTCCGCGAGTGGTGCGTGGGTCTATCCGGTTCCGCCCGACGCCAGCGAACAGACGATCGACTGGAATGCCTTTCTGAATGGCGCCCCGAAGCGATCATTTGACCCAGTTCGGTTCTTCCGGTGGCGTTGCTTCACGGACTATGGCGAGGGACTCGCCGGGGATCTTTTTGTCCACTTGATTTCCGGGATTCAATTCATCACGAGTACGAACACCATCGCTCAAAGAGCACAATCGACGGGCGGCCTGTTCCGCTGGAAAGATGGCCGGGACTTCCCAGACCTGATTGACACTTTCTACGACTACCCGAACTTCCGCGTTGCGGTACGCTGCAATCTGAACAATGATGGTGGGGAGTTCATTGGCTTTTTTGGAACAAAGGGTACGATGGTGATCAAGGATTCGACCCTGACCTACACTCCACAAGACACTCGACCGCAACCCGAGAGCTACTCGATCTACGGCTGGCCCGAGCGCCTCCGGGAACAGTATCTGGAGGATTGGCACGCCAAACACCCATTACCCACGCCTCTGGCTTCTGCCGTAGAAGACACGTCGGAGACGTACACCGTGCCACCTGGCTACAGTGATCTCGCCGATCACCAGGCGAACTTTTTCAATGCAGTTCGCAGCCGGAAGCGAACCGTTGAGAATGAGGAGTTCGGCAACAATGCAGCGATTGGTTGCCACCTTGCCAACTACTCCTATTTCAACAAGACTGTCGCGACTTGGGACGCAGCGGGAAAAAAGATTAAAGGCTAAACTGTTTTGGCTGTACGGATAAAGCTTTGCCATGGGAGCCCGAGCTTCACCGAACGCCTTGCTCGGGCTTCTCACCTGGTCTGACTCCTTCATCGAGTACCTTGAGTTGCCTGCAACGATTGATCCAAAAAAGGGCCCATAAGTCCGATGTCTGCCCAATCCAAGTTGATAAGCCATCTCGACGTGTCGAGTGACATGTCCACTGGCCCTTTCCGGATACCCATAGCCACGGTCAATCCTTCAGGGGCGAAGCCAAAGCGGCAATACATTTCCGACATCTCCGGAATCGAGCACGTCAGTCTTACTGTGCGGGGCTCGTTCCTCTGAACCACCCTAAGGCAAGAATCGACAGAGCGAGCTGCAGACTCCCGCCACTACAAGCACTCGAGCTAAATCTAGCACACCACGTAGACAGTCGAGTCGATTCCCACTAGTGTGTTTGGGCGATGGTCCGGCGGGGAAACTATGCGAGACCGCTCTGCCGCGCGAGTTTTAGGGCTTCAATGGCGGCCCCCCTTGCTCCGGCGGTGTCACCATTCGGCATAACATGGATCGGAATATCGACCTGTTCCTCGCGCTGGGTCGGCATTGCCGCGCGGATCTCTGCGATGAACCACTTTTGAAATGCCTGGCTTGTTTCCAGGGCGCCGCCTCCAACGATCAGCGCATCCGGGTCGAACGTGTTCACCATTTCGTCGAAGAAGAGCCCCAAGGCGTGTGCCTGAACTCTGAAAACGTCCTTGCATAGCGGGTCGCCCTGATCAGCCAGGCTCCGCACCAATTTTGCTGCCTGATGAAGATCCACTTTAGCCAACTCGTGGGCCGGATACTTCGGCAGGAAATAGGGCAGGATATTTCTTTCAATTGCAGTGAGCGAGCAAAGCGATTCCAGGTCGCCGATCCTCCCACAGTTGCATAGCGGCTTCATACCTTCCGTCCCAACAATGCTCTGGTACGGGATCAACACATGTCCCAACTCTCCCCCGAATCCGTTCTTGCCTTTCACCACGCTGCCATCAAGGATGATCCCTCCGCCATTGCCTGTGCCGATGACAATCGAAACGGATGTCTCGCGGCTGTTGCCGCCGAAGATTGCGTAGTGCCCCCAGAGAGCTGCTGCGTTGGCGTCGTTCAGATAGGTCACGGGCTTGCCGAGCGCTTGCGCTAGGCCATCGCGGATGTCAAAACCCGCCCATTTCGGATGCAGGAAATTTGTAGATCCTCGGGCGCTGAGTTGGCCTGCTGCGCTCGCTGGACCCGGAGTATCCAGACCGACCGCAACCACGTCGGTAGCGAATACGCCTGTCTTCTCAGTGGCAATCTTGAGGCCATCCGCAATCTGTCGCAGACAAACATCTGGTCCTTGCTTCGAGAGCGCAGGATGCTCACACAATCCATCGATAAGAAACTGCTCGTCGCGGTTCACTAATGTATAGTTGATGGCGGTTCCGCCTAAATCTACTCCAGCCACGACTTGCACGGTTGGGCTCCTTCGATTTCGGTAACTAAGCCGTTCAGCTTAGCAGAATTGGAGCCGTCGGATGGCCAGCACCGTAAGAAGCTTGCGCATTCCCAGCCGGGGGCATTCCCAAGCCCAACACCCGAATCCAGAGGGCGATGCGATGAATGTGAACTACTGTGCGGAAAACCATTTTCTCCAGGTGTAAAATCTAACGGAACGCATTCCCTACTTACTCTGGAAGAGATGATTTCCCAATCCTGGCTGTTAGTTTTCCTCCTGTTCATCTCCCTTAATTTTGCACATGCAGACACAGCGGCGTTTGATCTATCGGGACCACAAATTCAGGTGCGAGTGACTCGGGGTGGAAAGACTTTACCCATCTCTCAGGTTCCCAATTTGCAGCCCGGCGACCGGATCTGGGTGCATCCTGATTTTCCCCAGGATCAGTCAGCTCGCTACTTGTTGGTCGTAGCGTTTCTCCGCGGCCCGACGAATCCTCCGCCTGATTCTTGGTTCACGAAGGCGGAGACCTGGAACAAGAAGGTACGAGAAGAAGGCATCGTCATTGTTGTGCCGCCCGATGCACAACAGGCTTTGCTATTCCTAGCTCCCGAGACGGGTGGAGACTTCAGCACGCTACGGTCGACCGTAAAGGGCAAGCCCGGAGTTTTTGTAAGAGCGTCTCAAGACTTGAATCAGGCAAACCTTGATCGTTCCCGGCTGGACCACTACATAAATACCGTCAAACAGACCTCGGACACCGATCCGTCAGCATTACACGATCGCTCGGTCTTGCTGGCCCGCAGTTTAAGCATCAAACTGGATCCGCAATGCTTCGAGAAGCCTGTCGAACAGCAGACCTCCTGCTTGACTCAGCATAGCGATCAACTCGTACTCGACGATGGTCATAGCCAGTCGATGGTGGCAGCTCTTACGTCCGGAGCCTCCTCCGATTTGATCGGACAGCTCAGCAACACGAGATTGGCGGGGGGAGGGTACTACAGTCCATACGTGGGCGCTGTAGTTGACGTGGCTCGAATTTTTGGCAGTCTTCACACCGCCATCTATCAGTACATACCCGCCCTGGCGATAGCCAAAGAAGATCATCTGAACCTGAAGCTGAATAATCCACCATCCTTTGTTAAGCCCAAGTCAGTTCTCGTAGCGGGACTGCCTGCGGTCGAAGCGGCACAGTTTCCACCACTTCGCGCGGTAGACCCGAAGCAGGAGTCTTGCCTGCAAAGACCATCGCTGATCCTGCCAGTGGAAGGCGCTCCACTGGTTTTCTCCACTTCCTTAGCACACGATTTCACTCTAGCGGTACACGCGGATGGAGGCTCCGTCATCGAACTGCCGGCGACTGCCGATGCAATGCGCGGGGGCTTCTTGATTGACGCACACGCTCTTTCAGGGCATCACGTCAGTGGCCCAGTCCGCGGAACTCTGCATGGTTCCTGGGGATTTCAAACCTTCGAAGGTCCCGCCTTCATTCTGCAGAGCGCGCACACGTCGGAATGGAAAGTATCGTCAGCTGACCAGAGCGCACTCATCATTGGCCGCGAGGACTTATTGCACTTGCAGTCCAACAATGCCGCTTGTGTGGAGGAAGTCAGTGTTAGAAATGCGGAAGGCACAATCACAAAAGCCGGTTGGAAACTGGCGAAACCTAACGAGCTTGAGGTTCAAGCCCCTCTGAAGAATGCTCCTCCCGGCAGGACTGCCATCCTGGTAAGTGAGTTTGGAGTGAATCAACCTGATGAAGTGCTTCTGAATGCCTACGCCGAAGCGGGGCACATGGACCGGTTCACAGTCAGTGCCGGCGATCAATTAGGCATTCTGACGGGCACCCGACTCGATGAGGTGGCCAGTCTCGACTTGAAGGGAGTTCGCTTTTCTCCCGGACGCCTGTCCCGCGCAGAACAGAAAGACGAACTGGAATTGTCCGCCGCCAGTACGTCTTTCGCTGGGGAGCCCGAGCAGTCCCTGACTGCACATGTCGGTCTTAAGGACGGCAGGATCTTGGAGGTCCCGGCAGCCGTGGCTCCCGCGCGGCCCAAACTCACCCTGGTGAATAAAACAATACAGCCTGGCGCCAGTCCTTCACCGGTTAAGCTTGAAAATCCGGAAGACCTGCCACAGGATGGGCAGCTGGTCTTTTCTTTACACACCGAAATTCCGAAGAACTTTCCAAGGACCGAAAAGATCGAAGTCGCAGCCGCAGACAGCTCCTTCAACGTACTCTTGAGCGTAGCCGAAGGAGACCTTGTGTTGCAGGATGCCGACGACGTTTTGGCAACACTTGATCCACTGAAGAGTTTTGGGCCATCCGCTTTCGGCCCACTTCGGTTCCGTGCCGTCGACGCGACCGGAGCGAAGGGAGACTGGCAACCTCTGGTAACCCTGGTCCGGACCCCCTCTCTGAAGGAAATCCGGTGTCCTGCCAAGGCTGATGAACAATGCACGCTGATCGGCGCGAAGCTTTTCCTGATTGATTCGGTGGCCGCCGACCCTGAATTCAAACACACCGTATCGATTCCGATAGGCTTTGCCGAAAGCAGTGTGCGCGTACCACGCACTGATGGCACGCCCATATATGTGAAATTGCGGGACGACCCCTCGATGGCGCATACCGTGGTCCTGCCGACAATGCCGCAGTCAGATTGATCCCTCCGCGAGTAGTTTTCGTGCAACCGTCTCAACACTTCCCGCTCGAACCTGTGATTCTTGCCCGCGAAAAGGAAAGGCACGAGCTTGGCTCGTGCCCGAATGCTGGAAACTACTAATCTGCGACTGAAAATAAAAAATGGCAATCAGATCAGGGAGCGCTCAGCTTCCGAATCATCTCGACGGCGCCGCGGTTCTTCGGATTCAGCTCGAGGGATTTTTGATAGTTCACGATCGCTTGGGGCTTGTTGCCGTCGTTCATGTAACCTTCCCCGAGGCTGTCATAGACGTTGCTGGATTGCGGATAGGCCTCGATGTTGAGTTGAAAAATGCGGATGGCTTCCTTGAACTTCTTCGTGCGCATGAGTTGGTAGCCCAAACTATTAAGTTCAGGCTCATCGAAATTGTAGGTCGCAGGCTCGGCGGCCTTCAATTCGTGATATTGCTTCACGGCTTGGTCGATACCCCCGGACGCGATCGTTGCCGAAAGAGTTTCCGCAATGGATCTGCGCGGATCGTAGGCGGCTTTAACTTGCGGCACCCAAATGGCCATGCCGACGGCAAAAAGTCCTGCACACATCGCGAGTGTGAGTACAAAAAGAACCCCGGCGGTAGCCATACGCCCGATCGCACCGGCGCGGTCCTGCCCGCGAAAATAGAGTTCAAGAACGCCTAAGGGCAGGAGGTAACACGCGAAAGACATGAAAGTGAGAAGCGGGCCGCGAAAGGTACTCGGATCAAAACCTACCGGGCCAAAGACGAGTAGTGTCAAAAAAAACATCAATCGAAGGAACCACGAGGCGCTGGCCACAAGGAACAAGCGAAGCGCCCAGCGGCGATGGGTTTTGAAATCGCGAGCCACGGCGTAACGTAGTGCCAAAGCTGCGCAGAGCATGATCAGAACTGCGTTAAGGCTGCTGCCCAGGTGTTGAAAAATGTCGCCGACGCTCCCCCGGATCCAAGTCATATAAAGACCGGCTATGCTGAGGCTGACGGCCATCAACAAATAGATGCGCCCGTTCCAGCGATGAAAGACGGGATAGCGGTTTCGGACGCCGGGAATGAGTTGAACGGCACCCGCGAGCATGATGACCACGGCCGAGCCAACATGCATGATGACGGCGAAATTGCCCATAGTATCGCCAGAGACGTAACCGTGGCTTATAAAGCGACTCCACCCGTGGAAGTCCCCACGCAACGCCGTAACACCATAAAAAGAGGCCACCGCGAAAGCAAACATCAATTGGCCAATGACGGTCACCCCAAACCAAAACCGAGCGGCTGCTTGCAAGGTGCTGTCCGCGACCGAACTCAGCTCCAACCGGTTAGTCAAAACAGCGGTGCTCATACTCGTTTCTCCTTCTTGCAATCCAGAGAATCAACCCCCAGGAATTAAATCGGTTCGCGATAGCGGCGCAGCCGGACTGCACCTGCGAGGAATATCGCGGCGATTATCAGTCCGGCCCACAGACCCGGGGCGCTCAGGAATTTCCAAAGTTCGAAGTGCGTCATCGGATGAATCCGGGAACTACCCGGCCCTGTGAAGTCCATGGCCTCCGGACCACTCAAGCGGTACCCCATCATGGCGGCGAAGTGTTTAGTATTGAACGCAATCTTCTCGAGGACGCCGATTGCGAGCGGCGGTAATGCAGCCCACAGAAAGGCCATGCGCCGAGCCCAAGCAGAGACCAGCAGCATCCAGGCGTAAATGGGTGCATGCCAGAGCATATGCACGGTCAGAAGGTGGTACAGGAGCATCATCTGGGACCACGTCACCTGTCTCCAAAGCGTGGCGACGCTCAGACCGCTGCCCAGCAATACGGCGCTGCTCAGCAGTAGCATGATCCACTCCGTTACTGCGACGATCACAAATGTGAGCAACGGCAGAATCACGATCGGGATGCTCGCCTTGGCGAGCACCGTGGTGAGATCGGAAACCGGCAGCGATTTCCAGAAGAGAATGCTGCGATCGCGACGTTCGCCGTGCAGCGCGTCGAGACTGTAAAAGATCCCTACGATGAAAGCGGTCGCCATGATCAGGCCCGTAGCGAAGGTGTAGGGCTCTTCGAGCACGGCTTGCCGCTGGGCCAGGTCGCGCGTCGCCATGCCACGGCCAATCGTAGCGATAAGGAAGCCGAAGAGAGTGAGGGCGGCGACTGCCAGCGGAGCGATGTAGATCGAGCGGTTCTCCCATAGTTCGCGTCGGATCGACCAATACAGTGGCCGAGTGGTGGATGTGGCCGTGGACGCAACTGCCTGCGCGTCGGAACGAGACTCGGGCACCGCATTCGATTGAGTATTCATCTGGCCGCTCCTTGGGCCGAACCGTTCTGACGTCCCATCACGGCGACAAATAGGTCCGCAATACCGGGGGTACGGACCTCGCCAAGCGCGGCGAGTTGCTGGCGATCAAGGTGGTCAAACAGGAGTATGGTGTGCCCGAAGACCTGGCGCTCGTGTATTGGTTTGAGAGCCCTCGCGGCAGCAACCTGCTCGGGATTCACCGTCAATTCCAGATAGCGCGACTCGAATTCTTCCATGCTGCAATCGAGCACAATCCGGCCGCGATCGATAAACATGAGATCGGTAAGGACGTTCTGGATCTCTTCCACCTGATGGGTCGTCACCACGATGGTGCGCTTACGATCGTAGTAGTCGTTCAGCAGTGAGTCGTAGAACTGCTTGCGATACAGGATGTCGAGGCCAAGGGTCGGCTCGTCCAGCACCAGGAGCTTCGCGTCAATGGCCATGATCAGAGCGAGGTGCAGCTGGGTCACCATGCCCTTCGATAATTCGCGGACTTTGTTGGAATGCCGGATGTTTGTCTTCGCGAGAAAACTCTCGGCCTTCGCGCGATCGAATCGCGGGTGCACGCCGCCAACGTAATCGAGTGCTTGCGCAACCTTCATCCAGCGCGGCAGCACAGCCACATCGGCAATGAAACAGACATCGCACATGAGTTGATCGCGCTCGGCCCAAGGGTCGCGCCCGAGAACTTTGAGCTGTCCCTGATACGGCGTGAGGCCGAGTATCGCGTTCAGCGCTGTGGTTTTGCCGGCACCGTTGGGTCCGATCATTCCGAGGATGCGGCCATCTTCCACATCTAAATCGACGCCGTCGAGCGCGATGGTTGTGCCAAAGGCCTTGCGGAGGCCACGGGCTTCTATGCATGTCATGGATTCAGCGCTCCTCTTTTTCGGTTTCCGACTGTTCGGCTTGCGGCGGCGTCCGCCGGTTTGCAGCCGCATCCAGGAGTTCTTCGGCCTTTAGTCCGAGCCGTTGAATGGTTTCGTAAATCCTGGGCCATTCTTCCGCGAGAAACTTCTGCCGTTCGCCCTCCAACAGCAGGCCGCGTGCGCCCACTTTGACGAACATGCCGAGACCACGTTTGCTCTCGACGAACTGTTCGTCCACCAGTTGTTGATATCCCTTGAGAACCGTCAGCGGATTGACCCGATAGTCGGCCGCGACATTCCGCACGGAGGGCAGCGGATCGCCTTCCTTCAGAACTCCGTCGAGTATCATGGCGACGACGCGGTCGTGAAGCTGGCGATAAATCGGCTGACTGTCGTTCCACTCACGGTCCATGGGGTTTTCCACGCAGACTCTGGAACAAGATAGCGCGCTCCTTAGTTGGTCCGATGCAGGTCGAAGTGCGCGTGAATCGGTTTGTCTTTCATCATGAACGTCCAATCCTCGGTGTGATGGTTGGTGTCAATGATGGTGAACACTGAATGGTGCATGTGGTGCTCCACGCTCCCGCTGATGTCCTTGAACTCAAACTCGACTGTCTTGCCGTCGGGAGACATCTTGCCGGTCATGCGCGGCCGGTTCCCCGCGTCGCAATAGTGAATCAGCGTGAGCTGGTCTCCGTCCAGGTAAAGCATTGTGACCGGATGGTCGTACTTTGTCGCATCCAACGGAGTTCCCGCTTCCTGGAACTCGTGCACGAGGACGTGTCCCCGCGAGGTCACGCGCAGCGAGGCATGCATGGGCTTGCCGCCCGACATCTCTGGCATCTCCGGGACGGTGACGGGGCCTTCCCACTCTCCCGCCAGGCTTTTCATGGTTGCGAAGGACTTCTGCGCGTCGGGCACAGGAGCCAAGGACTTCTGCGCGTCGGACTGCGCGAAAACCACGGCGGAGAGCGACATCAGAACAGCGGACAGCACAAAAAGAGGGGATTTCATGTTTATTCTCCTGCGCATTTTCAGTTGCGGCGATTCGTTTGTCTTAACTACTGTTATAGTTAACTATAACACTATGTCACATGTCAAGCTTTTTCTTGTTTTTCCTTGAAAACGCAGCCGCATTAGAGAAAACGGCCGCGCTCGTATGACACAAACAACTCATTTCATTGAGAAAAGCGATCAGAACAGTTCGCGGTGCGGACACGAAGAATCAACCCAATCCTGAGCGAACGGCTATTCGTGGCTTGCCGTAGCGGAACCCGCATTTAGGTCTAAGCGGGGGTTTACTGCAGATTTATTTCTTCACAATGCCGCGACCATGGTGATGTGCGCCTGGAGTCTGAGGTGTCGTAGTTTGTCGGCTACCTTGTCGATCGTTAGGGGTGGGCTTAAATAGTAGCCTTGAATCTCATCGCAATGATGCGCGCGCAGAAACGACATTTGCGCATCATTCTCGACGCCTTCGGCAATCACTCTGAGATTCAGGCTTTTCGCCATGCTGATGATTGCAGTTGTGATCGCGGCATCGTCAGCTTTGACTGCGACATCTCGAATAAACGAACCGTCGATCTTGAGCTTGCTCACACGGTACTGCCTCAAGTAGCTGAAGCTGGAATAGCCTGTTCCGAAATCGTCAATTGCCAGCGTTACTCCCATAGCTCGCAATTCCTGAACAACGGGTAACATCACCTCTGCATTATCAAGGAGAATGCTTTCCGTTAACTCCAGTTCGAGGTAATGCGCGGCGAGGCCAGTCTCGTGCAGTACTTTTTTGATGAGTTCGCAAAAGCCCTCGTGGCGAAGTTGGACCGCGGATACGTTCACTGCCACTGTCACCGGCGGGAGACCTTCGTCTTGCCATTCTCGTGCCTGATGGCAGGCCGTCCTCAGCACCCATTCGCCGATAGGAATGATCAGGCCGCTACTCTCAGCAATTCGTATGAATTTATCAGGCGGCACAGAACCTAGTTCCGGGCGCTGCCAACGAAGGAGCGCCTCCACCCCCGTGATGCTCCCACTCGCGACATCCATCTGAGGTTGGTAGACCAAAGAAAGCTCTTTTTTGTCGAGTGCCAGTCGCAAGCCGTTTTCCAACGTGAGTCGTTCCACAACCTGGGCATTCATTTCCGCGGAAAAGAACCGAAAGTTGTTTCGACCACAATCTTTGGCGCTTGTACATGGCGGCGTCGGCATTTGCGATCAAGGTTTCGCTGTCGGTACCGTGTTCTGGGAACATGCTGATCCCGATGCTGCAGCTGATGTTGAGAGAGTGCTCGCGGACAACGAATTCGGCGGTCATTGCGTCCATGAGCCGCTCCGCGGCCACCGCTGCGTGTTGAATGCTCTCTACATCGGTCAACATGATGAGGAATTCGTCGCCACCTAAGCGGGCAATGGTGTCCTGTTCACGGCCCCATCTCTTCAGCCGTTCTGCAACCTCTTGCAGAAGGATGTCGCCGAGAGAGTGTCCCAGCGAGTCATTGATGTGCTTGAAGCCGTCGAGGTCGAGGAACAGAAGGGCAACTTTGTGCATGTGTCGCCGAGCGCTGGCGAGTGCCTTGCCCAGGCGGTCCTGAAGAAGAGCCCGATTGGGCAGTCCTGTCAGTGCATCGTAGTAGGCCAAGAATTGGATGCGTTGCTCGGCAAACTTGCGGTCGGTAATGTCGCGAAAATACCAGATTCGGCCCCGATATTGGGCTTTTGAGTCGACCAGTGGCGCAGAATATCGGTCAAAGATCTTTCCATTCTTAAGCCTGATCTCATCCCTGCTCTTTTCCTCCCGATGGCCATAAAGGTATCTGACTCTTTCTACGAAATGATCGGGATCTTCGACGCTATCCGCAACGTGCTTGCGCACGATCAGATCGTCCCCAGATCTGAGCACGTCATCGGGGATTTCGAAGTGAAGACCGAACTGCTTGTTGGCCAAGACAATGTGATCGGATTCGTCTACTGCGAGGATGCCATCAATAGTCGTCTCGGCTTGCGCCTCCAGCAGCGCCGTTTTGAACAAAAGTGCCTCGACAGCTTGCCGCCGCTCGGTGATGTCGCGTACGGTCGCCAGCAGCCTGGGCTGTCCACTCAGCGTCAGGGCACTTAGGCAAACTTCAGCCGGAAAAAGCTCTCCGTTCTTGCGTTGGTGTACCCATTCAAACCGCTCCTTGCTGTTGAGAAATGCCGCGGCGATTCTCTGTTGGGATGCTGCCAGCGAGGGAGTGCCGTCGGGCTGGCTTGGAGGTGAAATCTCAGCCGGGTGAAGCATTGGCGCTTCTGCGGAATATCCGAACAACTGCAAGGCGGCCGAATTGCAGTCCAGGAAGCCTTTTTCGTCCATCAGCAAGGTCGCGTCGGCTGAATCTTCGAACAACACGCGATACCTATTCTCGCTATTTTGCAACATCTCCTCATAGCGCTTCCGCTCAGTGATGTCGTGTGCTGCCACCAACTCCGCTTCGATTCCATGGAAATTCAGATCGTGGCTGACAATCTCAGCCTCTATGACGGAGCCGTCCTTTTTTCTGTGCCGCCAAAGCATGGCTTTCTGAAGGCCGTGGATTCGTTTTGAGGTGGCTTCCAATAAGTGAGGTATGTCTTCCTCGGGCCTAATGTCTGCGATCGTCATCCGCAGAAATTCCTCCCTCGAAAAACCATAGTGTCGAATGGTGGCTTCATTCACCGCGAGAAACTTAAGAGTCTTTGTGTCGAAAACCCACATCGGAATAGGGCTGCTGTCAAAGAGCAGACGATACTCGACTTCCGACTGGCGTAACGCTTCCTCTGTTCGCTTCCGCTCCGCTACATCCAGGCGGAGCGTCTCCTCGCTTTGCCGCTGGCGGTGCTGGATGATCAGCACACGGGTCGCGACCATCATGCAGGCAACGGCAAACACCGCCCGCGCCAGAAGGGGGTACGCTCGATCGACGTGGAACAATATGAAAAAACTGAATACCGGATAAAGCATCGGGAAGACCTGATTGACTACCACACTCTGCGACCGTGTGGAATCACCCATCTGTTCCTCATCGGAGGTCTTCGACGTAGCCGCGATCAGGATGGGAATTACCAGCAAGATGCTCCATAACAGGTCGAACCAGCCACCGGGTTGCAGGTCTTGTCCCGGGCTGAGGGCGTAGGAATCGGCCAATCCGGAGAGAACCAGAAAGATTGCCATCCGCCCGAATAGCGAACGCACCCCTTTCGATTTCGTGAGCAAGGCTCGGAGAACGAACGTCCCCACCAGGACCCCATCGAAGGCAATGTTTCGTGACCATGTGAAGTGGCCGATGCGGAAGGCCGTTGTCGGTGACCACATTCTGCTCGAGAAGCACAGAAAGATCGTGACCCAAAAGATACATACCTGGACAAAATCGAGAAGGTGCAGCCTGTCAAAGTGATTTGGTTCACCTTCCGGGTCCAGGAAAGGCAGCATGCCAAACGGAATCACAGAAAGGAAGAAGAGGATGTCGTCAAGACCTTCCAGCGACTGGTTCCCAGAGAGATCCAGGTAGACTCCCAGCCCTTGAGCGACTGTCCACACCATGAACGTGAGCGCGAGCAATCGCCAGGCGTATCGTGCAATTCCTCGTGATCGGTGGAAGGTTTCGATACAAGCCAGAACGCAAGTCAGGCCCAGTGCAAGCTGGATAAACTCAGAAAGGATGGGGGCGACTGTTCTGCGGTTCAGAACCGCTATCACCAGAGCTTGCAGGGTAACCAAAGTGCATGCAACCGCAATCAAGCGTTTGGACGAGAACCAGCAAAGCGGCCTTCCTGAGTCCGGCTCGCCGTAAAAGCGTTCCAGCCTCAAAATTCCCTCGATCCATTGCTTTGCACCGGTGCAACGGAACAACTCACGGTCCAGCAAGGTGTGATCTCCCTAAGAAATGGATGCACTTGAAGGACCACGCTCGAAGCAGCCAAGCTCTTGAATTAAAGGATTCTGAGGGATCCGCTGAATTGGGGACCACACGAGTGTCCTTGATCTGGACAGAGTTCCATGTTCTGGACAGGCGCTTTTACCGATCTGGGTCAAATTTCTCACACTTAGCTTCTGCACCCTATGGCCGCTGGCGTGCTTCCTCCTTGCTGGGAATCACCTTGGAAGGTAAATCAGACAACCGTGTCTTGCTGGTCGAAGACTCACCTGTGTACCAACGGCTAATCGCCGGTCATCTTCGCGAGTGGGGTTTCGAGGTGGTCACGCTCGTGGACGGCTTGCAGGCGTGGACGTTGTTGCAGCAGGCCAACAGTCCGAAGCTCGCCCTGATGGATTGGGTCATGCCGAAAATGGACGGCACCGAAGTGTGTCGCCGACTGCGGCAGAGGGGTACTTGCGAATCCTACGTTTACACCATTTTGCTGACCGCGAAAGATGGCCGGGAGGACCTGCTGAGCGCCATGGACGCCGGAGCTGACGACTTCTTGGTAAAGCCGTTTGACGAACTGGAGCTTAAGGCGCGCCTGATGGTCGGACGTCGAATCCTGGACCTCCAGGCTGAGTTGATTTCTGCACGGGAAGGCATGCGGTACTCCGCTACCCACGATTCCCTGACCGGATTGAAGAATCGCGGAGAACTCATGGAGACGCTTCGGAGGGACTTGGCCCGAGCAAAGCGGGAGAAATCGCCAGTCGCCATTGCCCTGATTGACGTAGACCGGTTCAAGGCGGTGAACGATGAACTCGGGCACCCTTTTGGAGACGTCGTGCTGAAAGAAGTTGCTCGCCGGCTGCTCTCCTCTCTTCGACCTTATGACACCGTAGGGGGATATGGAGGGGAGGAGTTTTTGATCGTTCTTCCGGGGTGCGATCTGGCAGCAGGCCTGGCCCGAGCAGACGAGATCCGGATGACCATTGGAAGTGCTCCGATCAGGACATCCCGAAAAGAACGCATCGTGACTGTCAGCATGGGTATAGCGGTCTCACACTCTGGGGATCTCGATCTCGAGCGCCTTCTGAACCAAGCGGATATTGCCCTGTACGAAGCCAAACGAAAGGGCCGCAATCGAGTGGAACCGGCGGCCGACGATATCAGCCTGAACAGAAAGCGCAGAGCAAACGAAGGGATTCAAGTGGTGTAATGCAGACAATCTTGCTGGTTGAAGATAGCAAACTCCTGCGGATAAGCACAGAGCGCGCGATGATGAAGGCAGGATACAGCGTTATCTCCGCATCCGATGGCGACGAGGCATTGCAGGTTGTGGCCAGTAGTCTTCCTGATCTGATTGTGCTCGATATGTTATTGCCCAAGCGGAGCGGATCGGACGTTCTCCGAGCCTTGAAAGAGAATGTTCGAACGGCCGACATTCCTGTTATTGTCTGTTCGGGGATATATCAGAAGAACGCAGAGAAATTGCTACTGGAAGGCGCATGCGCGTTTGTGGGAAAAGAACGCACTGCTGGATGACGTGGATCCGTTACTGGAAAAGATCAAGGCAGCATTGCAAAGTCGCGCACTCCTCGAATCCTAGTGCCCAAGGGATTACATCCTAAGAGTCTGTTCTTCGATGGATGGCCATGACGTGCATTTTCAATGATTGCATCAAGACGAACGGGATCGTCTGGGCCTAGGATATCTCTCACAACACTAGTTCGGGGTCGTCCTTTTTTTTGTCCGAAGCCAAATCCGCTCGTCAGCGACTTGCGAGACAATAGCGCTTATCCGACATGCGCGCTCGCTCCCTCTTATTAGTATCCAGCCTCGGTCTGCTCGTGGCGCTCGCGCGTGGGGCACAGACTCCGAGCCGACTGTTGGTGATCGTGCTCGATGAAAATGGGATCGCCGTTCCCTCCGCCCAAGTCACCCTCCACCCTCCGTCGCCAGCCCTGGCTCTCCGGTGTGAGACCGGGATTTCCGGCCTCTGCGAATTTCTGCGCGTCCCGCAAGAATCTGTCCAACTCCGCGTCGAGAAGGAGGGATACTATTCCGCCACCTCATCCATCGATTCCGCGGTCTCGTCCGAATTCGAAGTGACTCTCCATCATCTGAAAGAAATCAAGGAAACGGTCGATGTTCGCGAATCGCCGCCCGTGATCGAGAGTTCGCAAACCGCGTCCCAGGAGCGGCTCACGGGCATGGACATCATTAACGTCCCCTACCCCTCCAGCCACGACTACCGCAACGTCCTCAACTACATTCCCACGGTGTTCGTCGATCCCTACGCCCAGGTGCACGTGGCTGGCTCGCAAACTTATCAGACGGTCACCGTACTCGATGGGCTCAACGTTACCCAGCCCTCGAACGGGCAACTTCTGCTGCATGTCTCCACTGATGCGTTCCGCTCCATTCGGGTGGAACCGAGTCGCTACTCCGCGGAGTTCGGCAAAGGCTCAGGCGGCGTGATTCAGCTGGAGACCGGAATTGGCGACGACCACTATCGCTTCATCGCCACCGATTTCATCCCTTCCTTGCAGAACAAGAAGGGATGGAAGTTCGATCAATTCAACCCGCGGCTTACTTTGTCGGGCCCGATCGTGAAAGGAAAAATCTGGTTCTTCGACGCACTCGATGGCGCCTACCAGAATTTAATCGTCACTGAGCTTCCCGACGACCAGAATCAGGACGTGGTGTCTCGTCTTGGAAATCTTGCCAAGGTTCAGGTCAATCTCACTTCCCGCAACATCCTCACGACCAGCTTCAACCTCAACGAGTATCACGACCAGCACGCCGGGCTCTCACCGCAAAACCCACAGGCCTCGACCCCGGCCGTCGGTCAGCCTGCGTACCAGGGGGGCATGAAGGATCAGCACTATTTCGCCGGGGGCACGTTCTTTGAAGTTGGCTTCGGCTTCAATCGCTACGATCTCAACCAGATTTCGCGGGGTGTCGATCCGTACTTCGTTTCGCCGGAAACCGCGGGCGGCAGCTACTATCTCACCGCGCACACGCGGGCGGATCGCTGGCAGGTCGTCTCCAATCTCTACCTGCGCCCTCGCGAATGGCATGGCCGCCACGACTTTAAAGTCGGCATTGATCTGGACCGACTCCGCTACGACGCCAACTATTCCGAAACCCCATCTCTTATCTGCGCGAAGGCCAGACCCGGGCGACTGCCTTGCGGCTCCGATCCCTCGCCCTGCTCACGCTATTCAGTTTTTCCGGGTGCGCCCGCGCTTACCCAGTTCAACACTGAGCTCAGCGGATATTTTCAGGATCGCTGGCTCCTCACCCAGCGTGTCTTGCTCGAGGCCGGGCTTCGCGAGGACTGGGATCAGATCGAGCGTCACCCGCGTTTTTCACCGCGTCTCGCAGCCACCTGGGTTCCCGACAACAGCGGCAACACCAAGCTCTCCGCCGGATTCGGAGTTTTCTACGACGCGACTGCGATCTTTCTGATCGCCCGCCCTCGTGCCGGCACGCGCATCGATTACTTCTTCGACGAGGACGGTCACCCAAGAAAGACTCGAATGGCGTTGCGATCGGGCCAGTCCTCTCGTCATTCACCGCCGATGTTCATCACTTGCAAGCGCCACGCGTCCTCAACTCAAGCCTTGCCCTGGAACGCAAGCTGCCCGCCGACATTTATGTGAAAGTGGAATACATCCGGAAGCGCGGCAGTCACGGTTTTGTTTACGAGCTCACCGATCCCTCCACCTTGAACGGGAACTTCGAGCTCACCAACAGGCGACAAGATCATTACGACGGGGTTCAGATCAGCGGACGCCGTGCCTTTCGCAATGGCCACATGGTCGCGGCCTCCTACGTCCATTCCCACACCCGTAGCAACCAGGTCCTCGACTTCAACATCGACAACCCGCAATTCAGTCCACAACAACCGGGGCCCTATCCCTGGGACACCCCGAACCGGGTTCTCTCCTACGGCCTGCTACCCCTGGTGAGCGGTTTCGACCTAGCCTATTCAACAGAGATCCGCACAGGAGTTCCTTTCAATGTCGTCAACGCTCAGCAGCAACTCATCGAGCCGCCGGGTTCGCGGCGCTTCCCCACGTGGTTCACGCTAAACACGCACGTTGAAAAGCGATTCCACGCTCTGGGCTACTACTGGGCCATTCGCGGCGGCTTCAACAACGTTACCGGCAGGAAAAACTGGATTTTCGTCAACAATGACCACGACTCCCCCGACTTCCTTACCTACAGCGTTTACAACGGCAGGGCTTTCACCGGGCGAATCCGTTTTCTCGGTCGTAAATGACCTTACCGCGACGGGATGATGGTGGATCGACTGTACCTTGATTACTACTTTCCCCGCACCCGCCGATAAACTCGGCCGGATTTAGGGAAATGGGGGGCGAGGGAATACGTTCTGAGCGATTGCACCAATTGAGACTCACTGGCGTACGGGTTTTGGCGAGAAAGGAATCGATGGAACTCTCGGCGCATCGTTTCGGCGAGCCACTGGCGCATCAGAGTTGATACAGCGACCCCGCACACCGCATAAGTCCGCGATCACGAGCGATAATGTCGAGGTGAAGCGAGGTCCAGTCAGCCAGAAGCACAGACTCGTTCCCCTGTCCCTCATAAGTCTTGACGTATCCGCCGCAGGCATCGCAGTAGTCGATCCGCAGGCCAGACTCTCCCTCAACCGCCACGACTGCAAGTCGGTGATCGTCTACACTTTGACAGAACGGACAACCGGTTCGCCGGTAGCGCCAACGTGAGCGACAACAACCGCACGAAAGAAATCGGAGACGTCCAGGATCAGTGCCGACCAGCTGAGCCATGGCGGCGAGCGCTCCACAAGTAGGGCAGTAGGAGCGGAGCCAGCGCTCCTCGTCGCGCCAGCCGCTGAACGCGTCCACTACCGGGCGGAGATAGCAAGCCAAGGCCGCCCATCCCAAGTAACGAAGGAGCCCTGGATTCGTGGGTGTGAACGAGTCGTTATCGAGTAGCCAAGCCAAGGCTTTACGGGGCGAATCCAAGTCACCATGCAGTTGGGCTTCCAGAGTTCGACTATCTTGCGCCAGCTTTCCTGGCACGAGCTTCAAGGCCAACGCTTCGACCAGTGACGTCAGAACCCTCTCGATATCGCGAAAGTCGATCGCGACCTTCGAGCTCAGCAGTAGACGGTATGCCGGCATGAAAGTCGCTAATGTAGTCATCCCAGCTTGGAACACGAGGAACGGGAATGTGGACCTCCGCCACCGAGGCATCTACCAGCGCTTGCATATCTGCCACTCGTTGAAGATACGGATGCTTTACCAACCAGACATCCCGAGTCATGAAAATCAGTCTCCCTGAGAGGCTTCGTGCTTCGGGAGTAGCGGCATGAGTCTGGCGCCAAGCCCGAAGAGGAATATCGTTGCGGCGATGAGTCCAATCGAGATCCCCCACTCGAAGACTGATGGAGAATAGGACGCTGGTGCGACTTGAGGCATGGGCCCTTTCAAGTGCATGGCAAAAAGAACTACATTCACGCGGTTGAAGGTCACGCCCATTGCGGTGAGAAGGGTGCCCGCGACTAGAAGCCCGGGACGTGCTCGCCACGCGGCGCGGGAAAGTAGGGCCAACGGAACAAGCCCACCGAGCACAATCTCAAATGCGAAGATGGCCCCCATGCTCCCGGAAAATGCGTTCGGCGAACTGGCCTCGAACTGCCATATCACCGAGACGGAAGATCAGATAGACCAGGAGCGACCAGAAGGTGATCTGACCCATTGCTGCCAGTTGATCTACCCGAAGTGGCCGCTTCCAACCTTTCGCGATCCACATCTCAATCAGGACAATCAGAGACGTGCCTGCGGCGATCGCGGACAAGAAGAAAGAGATGGGCATCACGGGAGACCACCACTGCGGGGCAAGTTTGTCCGGCATCAGCAGAAACAACGATCCCAGGGAACTCTGGTGCATCGTAGAGAGCGTCACCGCGGCGATGGCTAGCATGATGGGCTCAGCTTTCTTATCCCTGGTCCGGAAGGCCCATGCGAGGAAAGAAAATAAGACCGCACTTAACACCGCAAACGTCAATTGGCGCGAGAGCAAGTAGACGAACATCGTAAGGGCAAACGCCACGTAGGCGTCGGACCAGCGTCGCCACACGTACATCGCTTTCTGGAGTCCCCAGCGCTCAAATGGTACCGGCAGGAACTCGATGAGCAGGATCGTGACGTAGAGCCCTACACACCACGACACTTCAAACATCGCCGAGTGTTCGGGAGCCTGCAGGCCGAGCTGATAGAAATGCCAGGGCAATCCGAGATCTGCAATCAGAGTGACCGTAACAAAGGAGTAGCTCAACAGTCCCAGCAATACGGCCGACCGGCCCATGGAGTAGAGATCTTTTCGCTGAAAGACATAAATGAACCCGGCGGTCGCGAACGCGCCAGCGGCCACAGCGATCCAGACCAGGTCGAAGACGATCCAAAGTCCCCAGGCGTAGGTGTCGGACAGATGCGTGCTGCCGCCGAGGCCCAAGGCGAGTCGGGCGATGAGCGAAACGACGCCGAATGCGATGAGCGCGAGAAGTGTCCAATTGAACGGAGTCAGCAGCGGATGCTGGAGGGACTCGAACTCGGTGTGATGGCCTTGGTCTTCGGGGCGTGGCGTTTCCACTCGACCCTTTGCCATTGCGGATGTCCTGCGTTTCAAGAAGGCATAGGCGCCACCCAGCAAGGCGCCCACAGCCAACACGGCTGGGGGGACGGCATGCAAAGCCATTTTGGAGAATCGCGGATACGCCTTGGTGCCAACATCAGGGAATCCGATTTTCTCGAAGGGCACAGAGGACAAGTACAACACACTGGTGCCGCCCGCCTCTTTTTCTCCGTAAATGTGGTCCACATACTTATCGGGGTGGGCGGAAATGCGGCTGTGCGCCTCCTGAAGGATTTCTTCCCGGGTCCCGAAACGCAGACAATCAGCCGGGCAAGCCTTGACGCAAGCCGGTGTGACAATGTTTTCGCGGTATAGCTTGCTCTCCTCGAGGTTGAGTGCCTGCCCGTTGCGGGCCAGGGGAACCGGCTGGTCGGAGCGATCCGCACAATGCGTGCACTTCTGTATTTTCGGGGCAAGCGAGTCCCATTCCGCTGTGGGTACCCCCCAGGGACACGCCCAGATGCAGTATCGGCAGCCGATACATTTGTTCGCATCGTAGATGACGGGTCCATCGGACCGGCGATCGAGGGCCGTTGTCGGACAGGCCGAAGCACACGCTGGCTCTAAGCAATGCAGGCAACGCCGCATGGTGAAGAGGTAGTGCAACCCTCCAGGAGCCTTTTCGTCGGGTAGCTCATGAAAGGTGATCAGGGTGAGAGTATTTGCGCTGAGAGTAGCAGGGTTCTGAAAACCCAGATTGAAATCCAACTCGGTCTCTTCGCCTTCGCGATCGTTCCACTGCTTGCAGGCAACCTGACATGCGCGACAGCCAATGCACTTGGTTATGTCGACCAGCGTGGTCTTGATCGGGGTCTCGGCTGCAAGCTGCGTCATGATCTTCTCCGTCCGAGCTTCGATACTTCTGCGGAAGGGCCGCGCGCCTTGACCACATTGACCAGGCAGGCCTTTGTCTCCTGAGTTCCGGCGCCAGGGTCCACGGCATCGATCGTGAGGTGGTTCACGCTCGGGCCTGTCGAAAGCCCCTTATAGCCCCAGTTGTATGGCATCCACACGACGGTAACTTCACGTCCGTCGATCTGTAGGGTCTTCATTCTGGGTGTGACCACGGCTTTCACCGTAAGTTCGCCGCGGGCCGAAGACACTTTCACCCAGTCTCCCGTTTTCAGCGATAGCTTTTGCGCAAGGCTTTCCGGCATTTCTAGCATCGGTTCGGGAACCAGTTCGTTCAACCAAGGAATGTTCCGTGTCGTTGAACCGCCGCACCAGTGTTCGGCAACGGTCGATGTCATGAGCACGTAGGGAAACTCCGCGACCGTACCGATCGGCTGGTAGGACTTGACACGCGGATACTTGAGCAGCGGGTTGTGGTTCACCTTCGGGTGTAGGACGTTCTCCACCGGACTCTCGACAGGCTCGTACATCTCCGGCAGCGGGCCGTCCTTCGGTACGTAGGCCACGTCGCGCGGATACCCCGGATGCTTCTCGTCCGGGTCCGAGTAGACGGCCGCGAAGAGGCGCCCGACACCTTCCGCACCCAAGTGGAATGCTCGCTGGCCATTCGGCGTATTCGGTCCGTCGGTCGGGACGGGGACGTCCGGCACGTCGTATCCCGTCCAGCGCTTGGCTTTCTCGTCCCACCAGACGATCGGCTTCGAGCCCGGATATGGCTTGCCGTGCCGATCGCACGAAGCTCGGTTGTAGAGAATGCGCATGTTGTTCGGCCAGGTCCACCCGAAATTCGGATAGAGGCCGAGACCTCCCGGATCCGTTTGCGAGTCGCGACGCTTCGAGAGGTTCTCGCCGTTAGCGAAGACGCCCGCGTAGATCCACGCGCCGGACGACGTGGAACCGTCCGCCCGAAGATCGCTGACCTTGCGGACGAGATCGCCCGCCTTGAGTCCGGTCTCCGGGTTGTCGCGTAGGGCGTACCCGTTGATCTCGCGCAGGACGTCCTCGGCCGTGGTGTAGGTCCAGAAGGCCTTCCGGATGATCTCGTCCCTCGGTTCCTTCGAGTCCTTGACCAGATCGCGCACCGCGCGGAAGACGAGGTCCACGATCTCGCCGTCGGACTTGGCCTGCCCCGGAGGCTTCACGGCGGCGTGGCGCCATTGCACCATTCCGCCCGAGTTGCTGATGGTGCCGTTCTTTTCCATGAAGAACGCCGCGGGCAGCAGGATCACCTCGGTGGAGATGGACTTCGGGTCGACGCCGGGCCGGCGCCAGAACGCCGCGGTCTCGGTCTCCCAGATCTCCTGGACAACGAGCGTCTCGAGCTTCGCCATCGCGTCGAACGTCAGCTTGAGGTTGGGCACGGTGACCGCGGGATTCTGGCCGACGATCCAGAGGAGTTTCAGCTTTCCCGCGAGGGCATCCTCGAACATCGGCAGGGTCCCGTAGTCCTTGGAAGCGTTCCGCTTGGGCAGCCAGGCATAGGCATAATCGTTCTCGGCGGTGGCCGCCTCACCGAAGAACGCCTTGAGCGTGTTGACGAGGTACCGGCTGTCGGCGATCCCGTTCTTGCGCACGTAGTCGTGGATGGTCGGCTCGGCGTTCGACGCAGAGTTGAGATAGCCGGGCATGTAGTTGTAGAGCACCGCCATGTCGCACGCGCCCTGCACGTTCGGCTCGCCGCGCAGCGCGTTGACGCCGCCGCCCGGCTTGCCGATGTTGCCGAGCAGGAGCTGCAGGATCGTGAACGACCGGATTCCCTGCACGCCGGTCGTGTGCTGGGTCATCCCGAGCGCGTAGAGGATGGATCCCGGACGGTTCTTCGCCATCATCTCCGCGATCTGGCGGATCTGGTCGGCCGGAATGCCGGTGATCCGTTCGCCCGTCTCCAGCGTGTACCGTGAGACGAAGGTCTTCAGGCGCGAGAAGACGCAGTGCGGGTCATCCAGGCTCTTGGCGACACGGGGCTTTCCCCTGGCATCGAGCTGATATCCCCAGGTCTCAGTGTGGTACTTGTGGTTCTCCGCGTCGAACCCGCTGAAAACGCCGTCCGTGAAGTCGAACGCCTGATCGCCCAGGAAAAGAGCGTTGGTATGGGTCGTGACGTAATCCTCGTCGTACAGCTTGTTGACGAGGATGTGGTTGATCATCGTGTTCTGGAACGCCGCGTCGGTGCCGGGCCGGATGCGCGCGTACACGTCCGCCGCCGCGGAAGTCCGGGTGAATCGCGGATCGACGTGGATGATCTTCGCCCCGTTCTCCTGTGCCTTCCGGATCCACTTGAAGGCCATGGGATGGTTCTCGGCCACGTTGCTGCCTTCCACCAGGATCGTCTTGCAGTTCTGCAGGTCGATCCAGTGGTTGGTCATCGCGCCCCTCCCGAACGAGGCCCCCAGACCGGGGACCGTGGGGCTGTGTCAAAGTCGGGCCTGGTGTTCGACGTAAGCCAGGCCGAGCAGCCGGGCCGCCTTCTGGAAGAGGTAGCATTCCTCGTTCGTGTTCTGCGCGCCACCCAGGAAGCCGATCGCGTCCGTCCGATTGACCGGAACCTCCTTGTCGTCGACCTTCTCGGTGGCGATCCAGGTCGCGTCGCGCGTCTTCCGAATCTTCTGCGCGACCCGCGCGATCGCGTCGTCCCAGGAGATGTCCTCCCAGTGGTCGCTGCCCGGCGCCCGGTAGCGGGGCGTCGTGAGCCGGTTCGGCGAGGCGTGGGTCGCGAACATGGATATGCCCTTGACGCACAACGACCCGCGGTTCACGATGTGGTCGTAGTCGCCTTCCATCGAAATCAACTTGCCTTCGCGTACGGCCGCAATCATGCCGCATCCGCACGAGCAGAAGTTGCACGAGGTCGTGAACTCGCTTACATTTGTAAGCTTTAATTGTTGCGTGGCCGCTCTGACCGTAGGCAAATCGAGAAGGCTATCGAGCGCAAGTCCAACGCTACTGCCCACGGCGGCTCTTATCCACTCTCGGCGGTTGATTCCTGTTGGGCCGTTTATCGCTGGATGACCTTCCATCTGACTCTGGGCCTCACGATTGATTCCCTGATTGCCAGTCCCATCCATAGATACCGTCCGACCTCTTCATTCTTAAGACGAAGTGAAACAACGGCGCCGTTCCCTTGCGTCTAAAGACACGTTCGACCCACTGGGTGGCCCCAATCTTGTGCGCGATGCTAGTCGGTGTCGGACCGCGACGGAAACTGACAGTTTTGCCAGTGTGGTTGTCCCGTGAGAGCCACTTACACTCCCTTCATTCCAGATGTGGGTGGTCCCGTGGTCTATGAATGACACAAGCAAAAGGCCGGCATGGTTCCTGCTAACTCAACACTGGCTGAGTCTGCTGGGTGTGGCCTTGGTCGCGACCGCTTTGATCTCCTGGCTCTTTGTGCTGCCACAGCAGATTCGCGGCCATGTGGATAATCCTTACGTCGGCATTGTCGTCTTTCTCGCTATTCCAGCAATTTTCTTCACTGGGTTGCTGCTGATTCCGGTCGGTGTGTACCTGAGCAAGCGCCAGATTCGCGGAGAGCTGGCCGAGGAGACCTTCGATCGTAGGTTGGCGCTGCGCCGCCTCGCCTGGTTTTTCGGTGCAACAACACTCTTGAATATTCTGATTGGAACCCAAGTCACCTATCGGGCAATCGAGCACATGGAGACGCCACAATTCTGTGGAGGGACTTGTCACACGATGAACCCGGAGCTAGCCGCCTATCAGAATTCACCTCACTCCCGGGTCGAATGCGTCGAGTGTCATGTGGCGCCAGGTGCAGCCGGTTGGGTCACCAGCAAGGCAAGCGGAACTCGTCAGCTCATCGAGACGGTGTTCAATAGCCATCCCAGGCCGATTCCTTCTGCTCTGGAAAGCAATCGCCTTGTACCCGCCAGAGAAACCTGCGAGAAATGCCACTGGCCGCGGAAGTTCGGTGGTGTGCGTCTGCGAGTATTCAGCAAGTATGCCGAAGACGAAGCAAACACACGATCGGACACCGTTCTTCTGATGTTAGTGGGTGGGAACCGGATCTCCGGAATTCACGGCGCGCACTTTGGTCCAGGAGTTCACATTCGTTTTGCAGCGGCCGACGCGAAGCGTCAGACCATTCCGTGGGTTGAATACCGAAATACGGACACGGGCGATGTCCGCACCTTCGTCAGTCCCGAAACGCCGCCGGATTCGGCCAAGTCACTTCCGAAATTCGACATGGAATGCGTGGACTGTCATAACCGTCCGACACATACCTTCGAGTTGCCAGAACGAGCGTTGGACAAAGCGCTCGCGCTTGGTGAACTCCCCGTGACTCTACCCTACGTCAAGAAAAAGGGTTTGGAGTTACTGAAGGCAAACTATGCGACAAGCGCGGAAGCGACGGCGACATTACCGACCGCGCTAGTTAGTTTTTATCAGCAGAACTATCCCGACATATACGCAAATCGATCCACCGACATTCACGAGGCTGGCCGAGCGGTTCTTGCGATCTACAACCGCAATGTTTTCCCGGATCTCAAGGTGTCATGGGGTACTTATCCGAACAACCTGGGCCACATGGACTTCCCAGGATGTTTCCGATGTCATGACGGCTCTCACACGGCAGGCGAGGGTAAGGCGATCACTCAGGACTGCACCAGTTGCCATGAACCACTCGCTATGGATGAGGCCTCACCAGAAATCTTTAAAACACTCGGCCTTGCAGAGCGGATATCGAAACTCCAGAAACAATGACTTTGATGATCTGCAGATGATGACGGAAGGGCAATATGAATCTTTCAAATAAAGAGGGGAGTTCGTATGAATAGCAAGTATGTGGTTAAATTGGCCGCTGTCTTATTGGTTGTGTCTTTGGCTTCGTGGGCGGCGGATGACGGAGCGGCTCTTTACAAGACGAAGTGCGCAGGTTGCCACGGTCCTAATGGTGAAGGCAAGCCCGCGATAAAGTCCCCCGCAATCAAAGGAACTAAGCTGGAACTAGATAAAGTCGTGGGTCACTTAACCAAAGGCGAGTCAGGGAGTAAGCCGCCGCACAACAAAGCCATCGCCGGGCTAAATGACGAGCAAGCCAAAGCGATTGCCGAATACATCAAAACTCTCAAGTAGGTTGAATAGTCATGCGAATTGCTGCCATTGGCTGTTGCCGTTCACAGCCGTGAATAGACTCACGAAGGCCCAAATACCCGATCTATGTGTCTGTCTACAGGCCACCATGACTCAGTGTCGACAGATGTACTTTTGAATGAAGTTGAATTGTTCGCCTGGAAGGAGGCTGGTTAGGCCTATGACTTGGACACGAGCAGTATTACTCACGGCGGCGCTGGGCCTTGGGGTCGTTACGGCGTCGGCGCAATCAAGCTCACCGCCCGCAGCCGCTGATGCGAACCAGACTCAGGATCAGACTGCCTCACCCGCACAAGAGGTTAAAGCCGCTAACGGCAAAGCCGATGGCGATTATGTCGGTAGCGATACCTGTATTACCTGTCATGAGGATCAGGGTCGACGCTTCAACAGAACAGCAATGGGCAAAGCGATGGCGCATCCGCACAATCCCGACGAGGCTCGCGGTTGCGAATCGTGTCACGGCCCTGGGCGTGCACACGTCGAGGCAGGTGGTACCAAGGATACGATTCCGTTTCGATTTACTGAAGATTCCAAGAACACAGTAGCTGAGAAGAATTTCGCATGCCTACAATGCCACTCCCGCAAGAACCAGCTTTTCTGGAGAGGCAGCCCGCACGAATCGCGGGCCATGACTTGCGTGGATTGCCACCAGGCACATCAGCAACTTCATCCTCCATTGTCCCATGAGGCGCGCTTCAACACACCGCTTACGGAAAACGAAAGCCTGAAAGAAACGCAACCTGAGCTTTGCCTGCGGTGTCACCAGATGCGTCGAGCGCAGTTGCAACGCTCCTCTCACATGCCATACCGGGAAGGCAAAGTGACTTGCACCAGCTGCCATAACCCTCATGGCACGCCCAATCCAAGCCAGCTTCGGCAGACCACGGTGAACGAGAATTGCCTGGCTTGCCATACCGAACGGCGTGGCCCGTTCCTGTGGGAGCACCCGCCAGTCATGGAGAACTGCGTTAACTGCCATGAGGCGCACGGCTCCAGCAACCCGCAATTGCTTAAGATGCGGATGCCGCGGGTGTGCGATTCCTGTCACGTCTCGAGCCGGCACCCAACGACTCCAACCCTGCTTAACTCCATCCGCGACTTCAATCGCGGCTGCACAAACTGCCATTCCGCGATTCATGGGTCGAATCACCCGTCGGGGAACGCGTTCCTGCGCTGAGGAAGGAAAGCGAATGAAATCGCAAAAGATCAGTCCGTCTGTGAATCTGACTCTCGCTCTCCTGCTACTTTCGATTCCCGTTCTTGCGCAGGACAAACCAGCCACAGAAAAGCCCGCGGAAGACAAACCTTCCGACGCGAACGTCGTCGAGTTCGGCGTGCGATACACTTGGGGCGATGTCTATGGACGCCCCGACCTAAGGCTCGGCCCTGGTGGGCCCGCTGCATCAGGCAATCCGTCAGTCGCTCCCGGCTGTCTGGGTTGCGGAACTGCGTTCGATCCATTGTTGCGGACTTCGAAATACGAGGAGTATCGAGATCTGCGCAACGGATTCTTCGTCCGTAAACTGGACGCCACTTTCGATAATCTCCTCGGATCGCACAATTATGTCCGGGCACAATCGCAGAAGACCCTCTATCGTGATCAAAGCTACCTAGTAACCTTCGGGCAGTATGGCAAGTTCAAGTTCCAGTTCCGATACGACGAAATTCCCCACGTTTACAGCAACACGACGCGGACGCTGTTTGTCCCGACCTCGCCTGGCGTCTGGAGCTTTCCTACAGCAATCCGATCGACACTACAAGCCAGTCCGTCTACCAACCTCCCGTCTCTGATTGCCGGCACCGGTACGAACGCGCAGCAAGGCGTGGTAACAAATTTCAACTTCATCACTCCCAGTATCACCCGCAAGGCAGGAACGATCTCTGGGTCCTACGACCTTACTTCAAATCTTAATCTGAATGCGATGTACTCGCGCGAGAGCCAGAACGGCTACCGGCCCATTGGTCTGATCATGAACTCCAGTCCGAGCGCCAGCGCTACTTCCGGATCTGGAGTCGAACTTCCCGAGACCATCAGCTACTTCAATAACCTTGTACGTGTTGGCGGCGAGTACGGTAAACGTGATTGGGGCGTTGAGGCAGCTTACGAGGGGTCCTTCCTGCAAGAGAACATTCCGTCGATGACGTGGGACAATCCCTTTATCCTCACTCCGCCGGTGGGCGCAGAAGTCTCCAATCCCACGACTGGTCGCTCGAGCTTGTATCCGAGCAACCAGGCTCACTATTTGGACCTAGCCGCCGCAACGAATCTGACTAAGTACATGCGGCTCCAGGCGGTCATTAGCCCTGGCTGGTTACGCCAGGATGAACGGTTCCTGCCGTACACGACCAACGAGGCGATTACCGGATGTGGGGGCACCCCGGGGGCTTCATGTACTACCACGGCGTCGCTGCCCGCAGCCAACCTGGAAGGCAACAAGCAAACCCTGGCGATGAACTTCACACTCGTCAGCCTGCCATGGAAGAGCTTTCAGATCAAAGCGGGTTACCGTCACTATGACTACAACAACAATACTCCGGTTCACACATTCACTCCGACTGAAGGCGATGCCTCAAATCCGGGGAGCGGAGACGAAAACACCCCTTTTGGCTTCAATCGTAAGAATTTCGAGTTGACCGGTAACTGGTTCTTTGCGAAGAAGAGTTCAGCAAAGCTCGGCTACCAGGTGGAATGGATGGATCGCTCCCATCGCGACGTGGAACATTCCATAGAGCAGACGTTTCTAGGAGCGGTTGACGTGGCGCACTGGAAGGACCTCTTGTTCCGGCTTTCGTATCGACATTCGGTTCGCAACCCTGATGCATACCAGGATGATCAATCCAATGATCCAGCAACAGGTACCCCGATCGCATGCGATAGCACTAGCGTATCTTTCACCGCCGATCAGCGCTGCAGCCGGAGATTCGACGAATCACACCGGGTACGAAACCGCGGTGACGGACTGATCGAGTACGATCTTTCCGACAGGCTAAGCTTTTCCGCCTTCGGCGGGACCACTCAGGACGATTACAACCAGCGAGGCAACACCAACAGCTCGACCGCTCTAAATTTCCTTACGGGTGCGGCAGCCACGACCAGTCCTTACTATCTCTACGGAATCCTGAAGGACATCTCCTACAACTATGGTGTCGACGGAGACTTCACCCTCTTGCCGCAGGTGTCGTTGTTCGCCGAGTACTCTCGCGAGCACAACTATAGGAGAATGATCTCGCGGAACCGCACGCCTGCCAGCAACGGCCAAGATATCCTGACCTGTGCGGGCTGCGATACAGCCAATAACGATTGGGAAAGCACCACTCCAGAGAAGGTTGATGTCTGGACAGTGGGTGCCGATACCTACAGCGGCAAAAGGATATATCTCACCACTTACTATTCGCTAACAGCGGGACGCTCGGATACCTTGTCGCGTTTTCTGGGAATTAACGGCATCGATCCCAGCAGCGGCACTGACTGTGCTAATTCGGCGTCTACCTCTTTTTGTCGGTTCCTCCTAGTCGGCACCACGGCCGCTACCAGCTACCCCGAGAGCGTCAGCCGCACTCATGAAGTTGTCGCAGTTTTCAAATACAAGCTGACGCGAAACATCACGCCAAAGGTTGAATTCCGCTACCAACAGTTCGACAACAAGGATTTCCAGACTTCACCCATGACGCAGTATCTGGGTTGTATGAGTTCGGCAACTACACCTGTACCTGGGTGTCCGATTCAGACAATTAACAGCACGACGTCTCCTACACCGATCCTGAGCCCCAACGGCGCGATTCCGTCTTATCCTTACTTCCAGGTGGGTGACACATCGGCAGCGCGGTACTTGTTTCTTGGGGTAGACCAGCCGTCGTACAGGGCCTATTCCGTCTCTGCGACAGTGGAGTTCCACTTCTAACTGCCTGAGGTGGGCATCCGCTTGACTCAGACGGAAGGAACGAACGTCCCAGTACGAACTGGCAAATGAGATTGGAGTTATCCGAGACCCAACCACGCTGCCCTTTCTCGAAAGGTTCGCAGTTACTGGCAAAGGAAACGATTTGCGAATGAACGCTCCAAGCGTTGCGTGCAATAGGCTCACCGCATAGCGCGGCGGCGCTCTTGAGAGAACTGGATGACTCGAACTCCGACAACGCCTTCTCGGCGATGCAGGGACTGCTGTCGTTGGCTGGCGGTGGCCCAATCAGTTGGGTGCCAACGTGGAAGCAGTTCGAGGAAGCCCCACAGTTCTATGCGGGAAAGTGCCGCGAGTGGTGGCATAGCGAGGGCCGGCAAAAGGTGGCTGATCGTGCGTCTGGGCAACCGCTCTGAGCAAAAATTGCCCGTTTTCAGAGGAGTGGCTATCGAAACATCCCCATTTCACTCGTAACCGAACGGTTACAAGTGTAATCGCTGATTTCGCCAACCATCCAAGCAGAGGAGGGCCGTATGATGCTCGGCCCTCCAGATTCTGCAATCTACTGCCTTGTGGCCTCACCGCTTATCGTATCTCCTTCGCCTGAAGTATTGTTGAGGATGAAGTATCCCCTGCCGTTGTCGACGATCACCGACACGTGCGTACTGCCGCCCCAGGTGTCTGTCACGATGCAATCGGGGCTTACTGAATAGGTTCCCGTGAGGAGTGGAGGCTCGATATTGTTACCGTTCACTCTTACGAAAAGCTTTGCCGTGAGATTCCCCTTCCCGTCGAAGGTGAAGCGCCCCACTGCCGCAAACTCCCCGACACCGATGACCGTCCCCTTTGCATGTAGACCGTAGCTGCCGTGCAGGGTGGCATTTGAGCAAACTCCCCTGTCCTCAGCGTGCATTCCGATGGCAAGGCTAAGTACAACTAACGTCAACAGCCAAATTGGATTTCTGTGGGACATATTCCACTCTCCTTCTGATAGGTGTAGTGCCCTGGGGCAGGCACCGCGCTCGGACAGAATCTGTCCGTGAGGAGTGGGCCGAACCTGATTGGACTCGATGATTACGGACTTTCTGGCTCAAGTCCGCGTTGGAAGCCCCAAGCCGATTGGACGCATTCTTGCGCTTTGACGACGACGTGTCAAGAACGTAACTTTTCGGATACTGGCCGCCACAATTGGATAACCCGCAAGACTCCGCCGCTTTTCGGCAGGGCTGTTGGCATAACATCCCCATTTCACGAATTGACCCAGTTTCCGGCGAACAAACGGCGCAAGCTTGTGCAAAGGCCTGGTTACAGTATTCATCGAACGCTTGTCGTTGCTAGATCAGACTCGGTGACAAAATACGCAACGAACACAAGGCTCTTTGTCGGGTCGATTGGAACGGATGGCCAGTTCGATGCCTCTTTCACAAAGTCCGTCGCAGAGACTAACAACTGGAATCCGCTCAGGACTTCTGAACAAGAACGATGACAATACTCCGCCCATGGTTCGCCTTGTACCCGTTCCTTTGAATTGGCCTCAAGCCAGTACATTTCACAAGTAGCCCCATCTAGGCGAAACTGAAATTGGCCGCCCAAACAGGCATAACCGTGGGCCTCGGCCCTCGCGAGAGCATCAGGGAACGAGGAGACAGTCCAACCGTACTCATTGCCTCGCAGCATGGCACCTTGCGAGATGTCGGGTGGCAGAATGAAATCCATCGAGCGGAGTTTATCTTACGAGGCTCAACTGTTGAAACATCCCCATTACGCTCAAAACCCCTCAATGTTATGGCTGATTTCGTCGGTTATGGTCAACCTGCCGGCAAACTGTTCAATACGGAACAGACGTGGCTCCGAGAATCTTATTAGTTTAGCTCTCAGTTCGTTGCTTTCAGACTGGAAGCCCCTCACAGGAGGGTGATGCGTTATGCAAAGGAAAAGCCTGAGTTTGAATTGAATAGGCTCCGCACAGAGCTAGGCAAGGCTCGGCAAGATGAAATCTTGGGGGGCTGTCGCCCGCCGAACTATCAGAATACAACCGAAAGACAGAGCGGATTCACGAATTGCTAGGCGAAATTCATATGAGCGCAGAATTCGGGGGCTGCGAAGGCAGAGCGAGCAGAAGCGCCAGTGGAGCAAAGACCCCGAAACAGACACTCCCGCAAGGTGAGGCTCATGGGCCGTACCGTAGCTGAGAATAAGGATTCGACGGACAGTTCTACCGATTGGAGAAGGCAGATGGAGCGAACAAAAAGCGCCTGAAGAAAAAGCGGCGAGTAAACCCGAACTCGGGTCCAGTCGTTCTTCCCCCCAAGGTTTTTCTTTGAACGGATAGAAATTCGAAGCTCTATCCCGCCCAATCGAGCGGGCCGGTACAGAAAAGGGTACTGACATGTGTGTCAGAATTCTGCTGTCGTGCCTTCTGCTTTTGGCGCCAAACGACATTCGGGCTGGATTGCCCGAAAAAACAATCGTCCTGGAGCTTCAAGTCAACGAGCAAGTGCTCGCACTCACTGCTGAACAGGTTCCCAAGCTGATTGAGAGAGGCAACAGTGGTGATATCCAGGCGCAATGTGTTTTGGGGGTCGCTTACCAGCGTGGAACAATAGTTCCACGCGACGACGCACAAGCCATCAAGTGGCTCACGAAAGCTGCCGCACTTGAGGTTAGCTGGGTGCAAAACTTATTGGGTATTCTGCATCGGCGCCGCGCCAAACTTCCGGAGGATTATGCGGAGGCATTCAAGTGGTTCCATGCCGCGGCCGAACAACATCATCCAGTTGCCGCTGACAATCTCGGCCACATGTATCTGAATGGGAAGGGAGTGGCAAAGGACTACTCACAAGCAGCACATTGGTACGCGATCGGAGCGGCCGAGGGCTATGCCCCTGCTCAAAACAATCTGGCACAGCTCTACGAACATGGCATTGGTGTTCACGAAGATTACACGGCCGCATTGAACCTCTATCGGCAAGCCGTAGAAAAAGGACTGGCTTCAGCCCAAAACAACTTGGGTGCAATGTATGAAGCAGGGCTGGGTGTCGCGAAGGATTACAACGAGTCCGTGAAATGGTATAGAGCATCTGCGGAGCAAGGTGAGCCAGTTGGGCAAAGTAATCTCGCGTTCATGTATGCGCATGGCCAGGGAGTCGAGCGGGATCTTCGCAAGGCAGCGAAGTGGTATGCGCGAGCGGCAGAATCTGGTTATGCCCCAGCCCAGGGTAGACTGGCGCAGCTCTATGAGACAGGGCAGGGCGTCCCGCTGGATTACATTCTGGCCTACTCCTGGTATGCCCGAGCTGTGGGTGGAGGACACGAAGCGTCTAAGCAAGCGATGGCCTTGCTATCGCAAAGGATGACCTCACGGCAGTTACAAGCCGCTCGCGCTGCGCTCCTGAATCGAGAACACTCCGAAGAACGGCCGGCCGGAATCTTTGTGGAGAAGAAATTACCCGTACAGCAGTGGCCGCAAAAATAAACCGACTTGCACTACCCTGCAAGGCAACCGTCCCCGAAATGCCGAGCGTGCGATTTTGGTGCGGCTCGGCTGATTGTCGAAAAATCGCCATCATGCTCATTGACCCGGATTTTGGCGAACAAACGCCGCAAACTGGTGAGAACGCCTGTTTCAACACTTACACTGCAACGTGATCCGTTGCGGTATCAGCAGACTGCGCAAAGCCAACGTCAGCCTAGATTCACAAGTGGTGTTCTTAGTTGTCGCCATTGATGTTGGCATCGAGCGCCTGCAAAGCGTCCGAGCCCCACATGGCACTTGAACCCCAGATGGCACCATTGCCCCAAACTGCGCTGCTTGCCGATGGATCGGAAGATCCCCACACAGCTGAAGCTTCCCCACATCGCCGAGCTGCCCCACATGGCGGACTGACTGCCGACGAACACATTACTACCCCAGACAGCAGAACTTCCCCACATCGCCGAACTGCCCCACATAGCGGAGCTTCCCCACATCGCAGACGTGTCATTCAGGAAGTACACGCTTTGGGAGGCGCTATCGAAATATGCCGTCGGCGACGTGGCCAGTAAACCAGCCGGAGGAACCTCAGTGTTAGCGAGTGCTGCCTGGATGTCCAGGTACCCTGCGCCAACCGTGAAGACGTCGTACTGTTCGTAGAATGTCACTCCAGTGGCAGGATCGCTGATGCTGGTGAATTGCGGAAAGACCTTGTACGCGGTCCTCATCAAGCGAGCCTTCAACTGGTCTGGAGTGAGCGACGGATTCTGCTCAAGTAGCAGCGCGGCTGCCCCACTGACAACCGGTGTGGCCATGCTGGTACCACTCAGGACGAAGTACTTGTCCGATGGGTCATTGGGCTTGCAGCCAGTTTGGTAGGTGCCCTTCAGAGTTCGATTCTGGGGATACGTGTGTGGCAGTTGACCAGCTTCAATCGAGCTGACACGGTTGCCGGGCGCAACAAGATCGGGTTTGACAATGTGGTCGATTAGCGTCGGACCCTTAGAGCTGTAGGTGGCGATGACATCGTCGGCGCGTTCCCGGGTACCCTTCGTGTTCATAGCGCCGACGGTGATTACATAGGGATCGTTGCCCGGAGCGGTGATGGTGGCGTACCCGTTCGTCCCGGCGGAATTGTCGCGGCCGTCGTTGCCAGCTGCAACCACAACCACGATGCCTGCTTTCCAAGCTGCCTCGACTGCTTGGCAGAGTGGATCTTGAGTGTAACTTTCGAATACCGGTCGGCCTAGCGAGAGATTGATGATCCGGATGTTATAGGTATTTTTGAGTTGGATGGCAGCATGAATCGCATTGATGACGGCACTATCAGTGCCTTGACCGTTCTTATCAAGAACATGGAAATTCACTAAGCCGACGTTGGGAGCTATGCCGCGATACGCAACCGTGCAATTGCTGCAGATCGAGTTCTTGCCGTTTCCGCCTAGAATTCCGGCCACGTGAGTTCCATGGCCATACCGATCATCGGTGCCTCCCCCACGGAAGTCTTGACTATACAGAACGCGCTGATGGCCCTTGGCGTCATGGAGATCATCTGAGTCATGGATGCCACTATCGATTACAGCCACGGTGATGCCTGTGCCGTCATAGCCAAGCTGCCAGGCATAATTCGCATTCACAGCCGCAGCCGTGTTGTTAAGGTGCGAATGCAACGGCCGGTCGGGGCTGATGTAAGCGACCTCAGGGTCGTTCGCAAGGTTGTGCAGGCGATTGGCCGGGACTTTGATCGAGAGTGCCTTAACAAGCGGCAGATCCGAGTCCACCAGGCCACCATTGGCGCGGATCTTGCTCTTATGTTGTTCACCCGGAGAGTGCTTGAACTGCACGATGACGTTCACTAGTTCAGCGCTATGGTCGGCCTTGACGTCGGGGGCTAGTTTACGGTCCTTGCTCCATGCTAGTGACGACAGTAACGTGACCAAAACAATCGACGTCACGTTTCTTCATGTGCTCCGCGTCTCCACGCTTTCACAGAAGCATTTGTGTTTCCACGCTGCTGCTCGGGTATGTCGCGAAATCTAAACGGGTAACCGGAGTTTATGGTGTGGCGACGAGACAAACTGTCTCGCTTCCAATGGCGGCTGGGGACAAATTGTCACTCCCAAGGGACGGGCGACGGGCCTATTGATAGTTGGTGAAGGACCCACATCACTCACTGATGGATTTTTCAAGTGTAACGGGGATTGTGACCTTGCGAACCCAAATTAAATTCTCGCACTCGCATGTTCGTTCAGATGACAGTGAATTCCCACCTAGCGATCCACCGCTGGAATGAGACTGGCGCCAAGGGCAACGACCGCAACCTTTGCAAAATCCCGATTTCACCAACTACGCGGGTACAGGGTCTCGGTGAATCGCCAATAAGGCGTTGTCCAACGGTTCAAACGAACGAGATATTCAGCCTTTCCTTCCATTGGCGGGATGAACGAAAGGAAGACAATGAGGACGAAACGAAGTATGACACTGGCACTGACCTTTCGGCGGATTTCCACACCTATGGCGTCGATTGGGAGTCGAATTCGGCTGGGCGGGTTCATTCTCGCTTCTCGCTTGGTGTGACGCAGCGCTAATGACCGAGAGCCACAAGTTGAGGCTATTCTGAGCCGCAATGGTTACTGGAGACAAATCGCAATTGCGCTCCTGATCCGGTCGCCATTCTCGCTGAGCGCAATGGCCTGTTCTCGACAACTGACTGCGCGCAGAGCGCGAAGGATCACCGAACTACAACGCACCTTGGGAATAATTCTCGGTGTTCCACGCACTTGGTGAAAGCCCCGCCACTCAGAGGAGGGGTTGGGAAGCGTGACGGATGTGTTTGCGTTTGGCTCGGAGTGTGAACAGTAAGGCTAGTAGAAATCCGAGTACGGCTCCGACCACTGCTTCCAAAATTGTGTTGTTGTCAAATGACCGACTTCCTGTACCAGCGATCAGAAAGCCACAATACGCCATAGCTAAGGTCCAGGGAATCATGCGACGACTGCTCATGGAGCCCACCTCTTCCGTGCGCAAAATGCCTACCATTCCTTCGTGATGGCTGAATGCCACGAGGCGGATTATGGCATGGCTTCCGGTCAATAATCGCATGATTTTAGGACATCAGGATTTAACCCTAGACGAAGGAAAGACCCGTGCAATCCCCAGAACTATGGCATTGCGGGGTGTTGGCGTAACATCGCCTCAAAACCCCTCAATGAGCGTTGATCAACGGTAGCTTAATGCCATCCGTGATCGGGGATCGACCTTCTCATCCCATCTGGTTACAACAAAATAAGATTTCCTCTCGTGCCCGATCCCCTTGCTTGTTCGCCGCGGGAGTGGCCACATTTGAGCAGCACGTCAAAACTTGACGATCGGCCTGTTGTGCGCCTGATTCGTTTAGCCAGTCTCCTACCTCATTACATGCAGTATGGCACTGCCTCGGACGCGATCAGGGGATAAGAACCTGGCGTGTGATGTGTCCGTTGCTCTCCCAGAAGGTCACTTTGCTGGCAAGGAACGGATCGTCCGGCGCCGGTTGCACGTTGCCGTCGGCGTCGAATGCCCTGGACGTCACCATGTGCTGGCCGGTGGCGGGCATTCCCCAGCCGAAGGTCCAGAATCTCCACGCCAAGCCGCGCCTGTTCCGGTTGTGGGCCACCGGCCCGAAGAGCCTCGCCGGCAGCCACGGTCCGTTGTCGATGCGGACTTCCACTGCCGCGATCGGCGCACCCCAAGCAGCGCCAAGGACGACGTAGCGGCTGTCTCGACGTACGACTTTTGCTGGGGCTGACTTGAGGCGATCGTGCCTCACGGTGCTGAATGTCCAGAGCGGCTGGCCGTCGCGCTGCTCCTCGCGGATGGTCACGTAGTCTCGCGCCATGAAGTTCCCCGCATGGCGCTGATCGCGTACCTCGATGCGCGTCAGCCATTTGACGTTGGCCACGCCATACCAACCTGGAGCGATCAGGCGGATCGGGAAACCGTTCTTTTCAGGAAGGGGCTGGCCGTTCATTTCGTAGCAAAGCAGGTTGCGCGGGTCGAGCGCATCGTCGAGCGACATGCTGCGGGCGAACTGCTCGGTGATCGTCAAATCCTGTCCGCCACCCGCATCCGGTTCGACGACGCCCGTCAGCCCACCGCTCATGATCCCCGAGTTGTCGCGGATTACCTGGGTTCCCCGATCGATCCCGTAGAACACGATCTCGATGGCCCGCTTGAGGAGGCCCGCTTCCTCCAGTACTGGAGCGAGAGGTGTACCGGCCCAGCGGGCATTCCCGATGAAGCCAGTGGCAAAGGGCAACCCGGTGCCATTGTTGCCGGAGCACTCCAATGTGAAGTCGATTTCGCGGCGCGGGCGGTCCTTGAGGTCTGCCAGCGACAATGACAAGCGATTCCTGACCAGGCCGGCAACCGCCACGCGCCACGCGGCAGGGTTGTCAAGGCCAGTGGGTATACCGTAGTGCGTGACGAAATGGAACTTCTCGGGAGGGATGAGCCAGGAGTTGAGTTCCTCCCAAACGAGCTGGTTTCCGGCGAAATCCGGGGCGGGAAACGGCGGAGGCTGGTCGAGCCAGGGGATGACCACGTCGCCGGGCCGTCCCAGCGATTGCGACGGGTCAGGCTCGTCCTCATTCCCGTCCTCCTCGCCGGAGGCGAACGCGTGCACCGGTCTTGCCACTTGCAGCACGGTCAGCCCCGCCAAGGCCGCACCACCACCTCTCAGCAGAGTGCGCCGAGAAACTTCCCGATTCACCGTGGTCGACTCTGTTCCACGGACTGGTTCCTCATTTTCCGTCGCCAGCTCTCGGCTGTCAGGCGCCGAATCCGTCATCCTCACCGTCTTCATTTTGCTTGTCGTCTCTCTTCCAAACATGACTATCCTCCTAAAGCTCTTCAGGCCAACGCAGCCATCTTTGAAACTTCGATTGCATAAGCTAGTAGGGCCCGATACGGCTGCGAGCCCCTCTAATCGACGCAAGATAATGCAGACCACAAAGCAGGAGTGTTGAGAGAGTGAACTAGCAGAGGAGAGAACAGAGGATTTCCCGAACCGTGCGAGAGTCAGTCAATCGGACTGCATGAACCGGGAAAATTCTGCAGACATTGGTCCTTCGTGGTTGTGCAAATATTCTTGGCACATACGCTGTGACCGACTGCCGATGTTCCCAAAAAGAAGCATCCTTCTTGACTACGATCTCATTTGTTGGAGTGTTGGCTTCGTCAAACGGTGTTTCTAAAATGTCTGCCTTCGGCACCAGTACAAGTGCGATGGTGAAGAGGAGATACACGACCGCAAGTCGAGTTGGCCTCGCATGGCCTAGGAACATAGCTGAAGAGAGGCTACGAAGCGAAAACGGCATTGACGGCGAGGCTGCTCTCATCGTGTAGCTTCCGTTGTCAAGACGAGAGTGGTTCGCTTGTGCTCGGGGCCTTGGGTTCGATCCAGGATGATACCGTTCGCCTCAGGGGGTGCTGCGTTTCCGAGCGGGAGGAAACTGCTCTTCGGAGAGGCGATTCGGCGGAAGTTTGAACCTCAGAGACGCAGAAGTCAAGAGGAAAGCAAGAAGAGGAAAGCAAGAAGTGTGTCGCACCCTACATGTGCATTAGAGCGGGATCCGAGATGGCGTCAAATCACTAACGACGCACGAGCCACGACAACGACAGCATTCATTCAATCATCGAACACAGTAGTTCATGAAGCGAGATCAGCTAGAATGTCCGCAATGGCATCCTCATCTTCTCCAGACCAATCGAAAGCGTCGTTGAGGAGTAGCATGCTTGCCCACTGCTGCAAGGTGTGTCCAGAGTTTTGTGTAAACGGCCAAAGATTTGTTTTTGGGGATGGGGGCCGGGGAAGGGGGCAGTGGAGTGTTTCACTTCATAAACGTGTTCACCCGATAGATCAGTCAAGGGAACCATTTCCCCAACAAGCCGAAAGTCGTGACGGACACCTACAAGCCACCGCGTCGCCATGCTTGCTGAGTTGCGCTGAATCAGCAAGCTTATGGTAAGGTGGTCCCCGTTAGGTCAGCTGTCTGACGCGCTGTGTTTCGACCGGACACCAGCTCCCCAAGGCTGATTCTTGGACCCCGTCAAACCTCGCCAGTTGCTGGGAGTATTCGACGCCACCATGATCGTCATGGGCGGCATTGTCGGCTCAGGTATTTTCATCAACCCCTACGTGGTTGCCCTCCGCGTGCACACTCCGTTTTTGATTCTGGGCGTCTGGCTCCTCGGCGGAGGCCTTGCCCTGCTCGGTGCTTTCATCTGGGCAGAGCTGGCATCTCGCTTGCCGGGCGCGGGTGGACAATACCTTTACTTGCGCGAGGCCTACCATCCGTCGGTCGCGTTCATCTATGGATGGATTCTTCTTCTGGTGACGCAGACCGGCGGGATGGCGGCAGTCGCGGTCACCTTCAGCAGGTACTATCGTGAGATCACCGGGTTCTCGGTAAGCGATGGGCCGGTCGCGGCCGCAACCCTGCTGGGTTTGACGGCGATCAATTGCTTTGGGGTGCGGGCCGGCAGCAATGTGCAGAGTGTCCTCATGGTGCTCAAGGCTGCCGCCATCGGCGCCATGGTCGTGGTGGGAATTTTCTGGGGCGGCGGCACGGTGCGCGCCTTGCCTTTGCTCGACCGTCCGATTTCGTCGGGACTTGGTAGCGCGATCGGCGCCGCTATGATTCCCGTTGCGTTCGCATACGGCGGATGGCAGACCGCAAGTTTCGTGGCCGGCGAAATGCGTGATCCCCGGCGCGATCTCTCCCGCGGACTGGTGGTCGGCGTGATCGGGGTGATAGCGCTGTATCTGGCGGTCAATTTTGTTTGCCTGCGCGTGCTCGGCCCAGACGGACTAGCCGCGACCCGTACTCCCGCTTCGGCAGTCATGCGCTCCGCTCTAGGTGAGCGAGGAGCACAGTGGATTGCGTTCGGTATTGCTATTTCCACTCTCGGCTTTCTGAGCCAGGGAATTCTGACCGCTCCGCGGGTTTACTACGCCATGGCCCAGGATGGTCTCTTCTTCAAGAGTGTGGGCTGGCTTTCGCCCCGCACCGGAGCTCCGGTTCTTGCCATTGTGCTGCAAGGGGTGACCGCAACCGTGATTGCGCTTTCAGGGCGCTACGAGGAGATTTTGAACTACGTGATCTCGGTTGATTTCATTTCCTTCGGCCTGACCGCCGCGTCGCTGTTTGTGTTCAGGCGAAGAATCCAGGCCTCGCCTCAGAAAGTGTATCTGGCCCCCGGCCACCCTTTCACCACAGCTCTTTTCGTGTTGGCATGTTGCGCCATCGTGATCACGACTGTCGCCAACTTCCCGGCGAATTCTGCCATCGGTCTGGCCATTTTGCTGGCTGGCTTCCCCGTATATTTGTACTGGTGCCGTAGTGCGCGGCGCAACGCAGCGGCGCCGAACTCATGACACATCGACATTCCGATTACATGTTGTGGGCAAAGACACAGGGCCGCGCGAAGTTCAATCTCGCGACCAGCGGCGTGGGTCCGTTCCCTTTACGCGACCTTCCGGTAACCATCGATCAGTTGGAGATCAACGGCGACAGCACTTACGGCTACGCTCCCTTGCAGCGTGCAATCGCGAAGAAATGCGGAGTCGATCCCGATTGCGTGGTAGCGGCTGCCGGCACCTCCATGGCCAATCATCTGGCCATGGCCACGCTCATCGATTCCGGCGATGAGGTTCTGATCGAACAGCCAACCTATGAGTTGCTGACTTCCACGCTCTTGTATTTGGGTGCGGCATTAAAGACTTTCGCCCGCGATGAAGACAACTGCTATGCGCTCGATCCTGCTGAAGTTCGCCGGGTAATCACGCCGAAGACCAGATTAATTGTGCTAACCAACTTGCATAATCCCAGCAGCGTCCTGGCTTCCGACTCCGTGCTGCGCGAAATTGGAGACTTGGCCCGCAGCGTGGGCGCGCGTGTGCTGGTCGACGAAGTCTATCTCGACGCTGTTTACACCGACACTCCGCAGTCCTCATTTCACCTCGGACCAGAGTTTATCGTCACCACCAGTTTGACCAAGGTCTATGGCCTGAGCGGTCTGCGCTGTGGGTGGATTCTGGCGAAGCCCGACCTAGCTCGTGCCATGTGGCGGCTGAACGACCTGTTCGCGTCCATCCCTGCGCATCCGGCAGAGCTGTTGAGTGTCGTGGCACTGGAAAATCTTCATCAGATCCGGGAACGTGGACGCAGGATTGTAGAAGCTGACCGCGCGCTGCTGAGAGAGTTCCTTATCAGGCAGGAAGGCGTCTCCGCCCCCCGCACTGAATTTGGGACAACCGCTATTTTGTGCTTGGCCAAGGACAATGTCGATGGTTTCCTGGCCCGGCTGCGCACCGAGCATGAGACCTCAGCCGTGCCCGGACATTTTTTCGCTCTGCCCAATCACTTCCGTGTCGGCATGGGAGTGGACACGGAAATGTTCCGCGAGGGATTGCAGAGAATAAGCCAGGCGCTCGCGACAGTCTGATTAGCTGTCTCGGCTTGCTAAGGCGTGATAGCGGTGTCTGTTGTTAGCTCACCCAAACCGCAGCCTTTTGTTCGCTAACGTTCTCGTTGGTAAAGTAGTATTTGCGCAAAAATCCCCACCACACTGCATGAACTCCCTGTTACGTCAGGGTTGGTTTTGTGGTTTTGCAGGTTTTTTGGGGAGGATCCGTGGGCAATCAGTTGACGCTAATTCCCAAATGTCGAGTGATCGTTCGATTCACGGCGATGCTGCCCGCAGAGACGCAGAATTGGACTCGTGCACGACGGTGATAGCGAAGAGTCTTCGCAAGAGCACAGAACACAGCGACAGGTACGTTTACAGTTCCGGGCTGGTGGACTTCAATGGACAGTTCCTCGGAAGAGTTTACGGTCTCGATCGTCAGCTGATTGAATGCCACTCGAAGGATGACGAAACCCAGGTCGATCGCCAACTCGTCAGCTAGGCGCATGGTCAGACGACGAACAGCTCGTCTGAGGTCGACCAGGTTTACCGTGAACTGAACTGCCATCAGCTCTCAGTCCAACTCTAAAGCGATCGCGGCCTTTCCCGGGGCACAAAGGCCGAATTCAAGGAAAAATCACCTGAAGACGCCGTAAATCTATTATTTGCATATAGTTATACATAAATTCGCGCCCAATCGGATATAGGCGGCTTTCGCGGCGTTACCCTACCCAAACCCAAACCCCTGCCTCAGGCCAAGACGTCGGTTCTAGACGGTTCTAGGCGGCTGCACGCTTGGATGCCAGCAACCGTCAGACCCTCTGATCCAATCCTGAATTCGGCAAAATCCGAAAGGGTCAGCCCATCAGGACGTCGCCACAGCTTGCAGCTATACACTTTGACATGAGCCGTACGGCACGACTCTCCGAAGGAAATGACGGCAGAGGTTGCCGGGAATAGCTAAGACGCACGAAAAGGCTCGAGAAACAGCGGAGGAGGTAGCAAGGGTCGTGAAAACAAAACGAGCAGCACTTTACGTCAGGGTGAGCACGAACGAGCAGGACACGGCAGCGCAGGAACGGGCTCTGCGGGAGTACGTCCAACGACGAGGCTGGCGGTTGCAGAAGATCTACCGCGACCAGGGCCTGTCCGGTGCGAGTTCGAAGCGGCCCTCTCTGAATAAACTGTTGAAAGCTTGTCGACGGGGATCGGTCGATGTCGTGGTGGTCTGGAAATTCGACCGCTTCGCCAGAAGCTTGAACGCACTGATCTCAGGTCTCGAAATGTGCCGTGCACTGGGAATTGATTTTGTCTCGGTAACGGAGGCCGTTGATACTTCTCTACCAGCCGGTGAACTAGTGTTCCAGATGATCGGAGCGGTGGCGCAGTTTGAAAGGTCACTCATCGCCGAACGGGTGAAGTCAGGATTGGCAAATGCTCGGGCGAAAGGGAAGGTACTGGGACGACCTCCCTTGCGTAAATTGTCGCATGCAGAACGCCGCCAGCTCCGACAAGAGCGGGTGCAACACAACGTTCCGTTTCGAACCCTTGCTGAGAAGTTTGGTGTCTCAGTGTGGACGGCTCACCGGATGTGCATGGGTCGTGGCTAGGGAGCAGCTCATCTGATCACACTTGGACGGAGCCGATTGTTGGTGTTATGGAGATTTTTCGACAGTTATCGGTGGTGTATTGCGCAGTAGGGCTGGCACGATGCGGAATCGGTTCCGCCGGTTTTCGATTTCAGAGGAACAGAAAACTGTTTCAACTCGCCTATTTGCTAGAGCATTCTCTTGAGAACTGCAAGACTGTTGAGTGCATCTCTCAGTTCCCGACGCTCCTTAGAGTTTGCGATCGGCAATCCGCGTAAGCGTTGGTGGATAGCCTTCTCAGCCACGGCGACGCTCGCGGGCAACTTGTCCCGGTCGAATTCCATCACCGCGGCTCTATAAACGTCGAGCCAATGTCTGCCATTCTGGCTCACCGACGGAGTCTCCGCGCACAAGCCCTTCCGCAACTAGGAATCTGCGTCTGGTGTACAAGCAAATAGGCACCCGGTTGCCTACAGTTGAGCAGTAAACAGCAGAGATCAAAAGTTACTGCAGTAATGGTAAGGCGCTTCGGGGTAGGCCACGAGGAAACGATAAATCAGCTGTCCAAGGTCGCTGGTGTAATGGGCGATTACGCTCATTAACCCGGCCAGGAGGGTTTTGAGTTCCTATGGGCCTGCGGCCCACCCATAGGGATGAAAGTGCGCTTCTAACGGCCCGACTGATTCCAAACGGGTTATGCAATGACTTTCGACGGAGTGTAATGGGGATGTTACGCCAGACATCGCGAAGTCTTGGTGAAGAACCCTCGCAACCTGAAGATTGCGCACGCTGTGACCGAAATAGCGAGGAGTCCGAATACCATCTTCAAACTGAAAAAACCAGCTGCAGGATAGCCAGCGATCTTGACGAGGTACAGGAAGGCGCTTCAGTTTTCGATGCCTTTTAAAAGTTTTCGGACATCCGCACGTTACTCGTTACCGCCTGCCCCGCGAGCGCCAAGTGATGGCCATCCGGCGAAGGTATGGGGTCAACCCAGCCAGACTCCTGCTTGAGCACCTGAACTTTGCCCGCAGGGTCGACCCTGAGCAAGGACGGCCTCTTTATCTCCTTGGAGGTCAAGCTTTTCCTTGACAAGGCAATAAGAAACCAGCCCTTTCCGTCCGCCGACCAGCGTATATTCATTGGATTAGCCCACTCAGTGAGGTTCAGTTCGCGCGCGGCGCCGCCCACCAGGGAACGGATCTGGATAATCCCCCCCCTTGTGCTCCTTGTTGCAAGAGCTACGCTGGAACCATCCGGAGAGATATCCCAGTCCCAGGCCCAGTTCGTAGAGTCCCAATCCCACTCCGGGTCGTGCTCCGGAAGCAGTGACCCATCGATCCTCAAGAGTTCGCGGCCCTTACCTTTCACTGGGTCGAGAGCGTGGAGGACCATCTGCTTGCTGTCTTGCTCGCTTACCACACACAGGTTCGCCGTGCGAGCGCAACGGATAACTCCGACGTCTTGGACATCTCCGAGCCATTGCGGCGGACCGCCCGCGAGCGCCATCCGCATGATGCTGCCGGGCCGTGGCTGCGTCACCGTCCCCGTGTCAGTAAAATACAGGACTGAGGCTCTGTCAGGTCCCATCGCAGGCCTCATGCCCCGTGTAACCAGCTTTTGTTCCGTGCGCTCATCCGGCATCTGCCTGAACGTGTCCCAGGTACCGTTCCTGTTCGAATCAAATAGAACTGACTCGCTGTCAGGAGTCCAGTCATAGGCATGATCAAAACTCTCACTGAGGGTTAGCCGCCGCGGGTTCACAAGGTGCAGCCCATTACTTTGCAAGTCTCCCAGATAGACGCTGACTAGGTATCTCTCCTCCACGTACGCCAGCCGTTTGCCATCCGCTGTGGCGCTCAAGTCTGAAATCCGGGAGTCAGTTAAGTCACCGATTCTTCGGAGCTTCCCGGTCGGTTGCCCAGTGCGGAGATCAGCCCAAATCTCCCAGAGACTCCCACCCAGGGAGGGGTCGTGTCGGTCGATTCGGGAGAAAATGAAGCGCCCGTTTGGCAGAAGCGTCCCTGGGATCGTCCGCAATTTCGGGAGCAGGATAGTCGGTGGCCCGCCCTTCAGGTCGCGGGATTCGATCTGGTACTCTAGACGGCCCCACTGCCACGAAGCGGCTTGACGCTTGGCGTACCAAAGCCGGGCGCCTACTATAACGGGCGCACCCAAAAACTCGTCCTCCGAAGCGGTGAGCAGTTTCCGCGCTTCCTGTCCCTCAGGGCCCATTTGCCAGATTTCCTTGCCGTCGCCAGCCACGAATACAATGCCTGTTCCGTCCCAAAGCACCTCTCCATCCCGAGCGTCGTCTCTTAGCTTTTGCGGCACCCCGCCCAGGAGGGAGACGCTCCAAAGGCAGGACAGACGCGGTTGTCCAGCTTCGCCGCTGGCGAGCAATCTATCGCCGTCAGGAAACCACGCAAGTTTGTTGATTTTGGAGTTTGCCGGAGTAGGAAGGTTATATGTCTCTGCCTTATCGACGACTCTCAAATGGATTCCTATCTCGTCGGAGTAGCCCAGATAGCGACCATCCGGTGAAATAGCTGCGGCCCATACGGGAATCTCAGAGGAGTTGCTGGTGAGTCGTCGCTGTGTCAACTCCGGCTTCGGCGACCAGCGTTGCCATCCGTACCACCCGAGCACCGCGGCTGCTAGAATCCCCAGCCCTGCACCCATCGCGAGAGGCCACCGTTTTCGTGGCGGCGGCTCAGTAGTTTCCCCTGCTCCGCCTGCCCGCTCTTGTAAGGTCGGCGCCTCTTGGATTGCAGGCGCGGAAAGCCCCTCCCCGACAAAGCCAATCGCCTCCACTGGGGCAATGAAGCGATAGCCCCTCCTCGGCAGTGTTTCCACAAAGCGCGGATTTTCCGCTGAGTCGCCCAGCACCTCTCGAATCTTGTTGATGGCGGTGTTCAGATTATGATCAACATCGACAAAAGTGTCCGGCCACAACCGCTTCTGCAATTCCACCCGGGTCACAAGCTCCCCGGGGGTCTCCAACAGGATGTCGAGAACCTGAAAGGGCTGGCCCGTGAGTCTCAGCTTAACTCCGGCCTTGCGCACTTCTCCTGCCCGAAGGTCAACTTCGAAGGTTCCAAACCGGACTAACCCAGAGGAAGGGACTGCTTTATCCACGGAGGTTCGCCTCACGTGCCGCCAGTCTAGCACCGAAACGAGGTTCGACCAGCGTATGTGGATACGGGAACTGGAGAACTGCAAGAACGACGACTCAGACACCGAGAAGAAGCGGAGAAGTTCTACCGTGACCTATGGGAACGAAAGGTGAGGGGTGCGTGTGGGGATGGAAGCCAGTGGGCATGCACGCTGGTTCGAACGACTGTTAGCGGAGCTGAGCTTCGAGTTGTGGATAGGCGACGCGGCTGAGATCAAGGCGAAGCGAGTACGCAAGCAGAAGACCGATCGCCAGGACGCGCAGCATATTATGGGATTCTTGACGTAACCAGACTTAATGCCATCCGTGATCGGGGATCGACCTTCTCATCCCACCGGGCCCCATGGGGCTCCTTGAGAGTGCGGATAGAAGCCGGGTAGGGGTGGTGGTCGTAAGCAAGACCTTGAGAAACGCATGGCTACGAAGCGCCGATCAACTTACTTCTGGAACGATCGAAGTAGATGAAAACCGAGTCCACTAAGAAACGAAGCTCCACTGAACTGCGTTGCGCATCGTTCCCAGCTCGATTGTAAGCGACGTGGAGAGCTGTCAAGGGTCCAGATGAACGTCCCCTACGGGACGCCCTTGACAGCTCCCCACGTCACCATCGGAGAGTTATGCAGATGGAAAGCAATTAACTAAGGTAGGCCGCCACGTCGGCCTTGACTTTTATGACCTTCTCATAGAAGGCCATAACGCTCATTGTGGGGTTTTGAGAGTAATGGGGATATTTCCACAGTTACCCATTCGTTAAGTTTTCCAAGGGGAAGAACAGTGTCAACGATCTCTGGACGCACGGTGGTGAGGCGCGTCCAGAGATCGACCCATGGCGGCTTCAAATCTGCCGGTCGTAGTTACTGGATGTTGGGGCAGTTGGCCGGGGCCGCAGCGTCGATGCGACGCGTCGCACCTGCCGGAATCAGTTGAACAGCGATGGTCTGTGCCACGTCCGTGGTGCTTTCGTTCCGGATGATGTGCACGTGGCTGCCACCGGAATCAACGAACGACATGCCCTTCGTGTACACTTGCGGCTTGCATTCGGGATCGTCACTTTCATAGTCCGTGACCGTTCCCTCTGTGACGATGATGAGGCTATGGCCAGGGTGGGAGTGCCAGCCCGTGCTTCCCCCCGGCTGCCAGACATTACTCTGCACATACAGGTCTGACGATCCCTTCGTTTTCTGCATCGACAGCCACATGTTCTTGTCGTCATCGTGCCTTGAGGAGTTCGGCAGAACGGAGTGGTTAAAAACGTCGAAAGCACCCAATGTGCCCTTGGCGATCGTTGTGCCCACAAACCCGGTCGCCGGTGTGGCCGAGACCTTTCCTGCGCAGAAAAGTGCCGTGACCACGATCGCGGCACTGAACAACACCAACCACGTCAATCTTTGTCGCACGATGACCTCCATGTCTTCTCGCCGTTCGTCGGCGCGGAAGAAGTCGGAACACAATCGGACAGCTGGACGGCTACGTTCAAACGGTAAGGTGCGGAATTACCGCGGTTCCTCGACTTGCCGTCGAATGCAGTGCTTTGCCGTCACTGCGGACGTACAATCGGATTCCCCGAGGCCGCGCCACCACCCCGGACCAATCAGGAGAGCGCGATGGGCGAACCAGTCCCGGGCACCGCGCCGTCCGCCAGACCGCCCGAAGACCGTCTGGATTCCTGGAAGGAAATCGCGGCTTATCTCAACCGCGACGTGACGACGGTCCAGCGCTGGGAGAAACGGGAGGGGATGCCCGTTCACCGGCACCTGCACGACCGGATGGGGTCGGTGTACGCATCCCGCGCGGAACTGGATGCTTGGGCGCGCAGCCGGAATCTTCCGGAAGCGCAGGAGAACGGGAACAATGCACCCTCAACCGATCCCGCGGCACCGCCGCCGCGCTCTGCTATCCCTCGCTCTCAAACCAGATGGAGGTTCGTGCTGCCGCTGGCAGCGGTGGGAGTCGCGCTGGCGATTGGCGCAGTTCTCTGGTTTCAAAGGACGGAGTACTTCTGGCGAAACCCGATCGCCGACGCGCGATTTCAGACGGTCACGGACTTCGACGGCATTGAGCAGGCAGCGGCGGTGTCACGCGACGGTCATTTCGTGGCGTTTCTGTCGGACCGGGACGGACAGATGGACGTCTGGGTTACACAGGTCGGTTCGGGAGAGTTCCACAATCTGACCCGCGGGAGCGCGCCGGAACTCGTGAATCCATCGGTCCGCACCCTGGGGTTCTCGCCCGACGGCTCTTTCGTCACGTTTTGGGTTCGCAAGCAGAACGGTTCGAGCGGCGGCGACATCAGCATCTGGGCGGTGCCGACGCTCGGCGGACAGCCGAGGCCATATCTTGAAGGCGTGGCGGAGTTCGACTGGTCGCACGACGGCTCCCGGCTCGCGTACCACACGCCCGGACCCGGGAGATCCGCTGTTCGTGTCCGACGGCAGCCGGCGAGCGGAGGGTCGGCCCATCTTCACCGCGCCTGCCGGGCTCCACAGTCACTTTCCGCTGTGGGCGCCCGACTCGGCTTTCATCTACTTCGTCCAGGGTTCCCTGCCGGACAAATTGGACATCTGGCGCATCACGTCCGGCCGGCGGAACTCCGGAACGGATCACGTCGCACAACGGGCGCGTGACTCATCCGGTCCTGCTGGATCGGCGGACGCTGCTGTACCTCGCCGGCGATTCCGATGGTTCGGGGCCGTGGCTTTATAGCATGGACGTCGAGCGCCGCATTCCCCACCGGCTCACCTCTGGCCTCGACCGGTACACGTCGCTGGCGGCCAGCGCTGACGGTCGTCGTCTGGTTGTCACGGTCGCAAGTCCGAAGAGAACGCTCTGGCGCTTGCCGATCGCGGATTCACCGCCGCAGGTGTCGGCGGCTGCTCCCATCTCGCTGACGACCAGCACGGGGTTCTCTCCACGACTGGGACCAAACTATCTTCTCTATGTTTCTGCGACCGGGACCGAGCGAGAGTATCTGGAAGCTCGCCAACGGAACTGGCACGGAGTTGTGGAGTGGTCAGGGAGCGCGAATCTTTGGCGGGCCGGCGATCTCCCCCGATGGACGGCAGATCGCGTTCTCGGTCCGGCAACAGCGGGCAGACACTCTTGTACGTGATGCAGGCCGACGGCACGAACGCGCGGATTGTGACCGATTCGCTCGACCTGCAGGGCGCTCCGGCGTGGTCGCCGGACGGCCAATCGATCACCTCGGCGGCGGACGATCACGGCGTCCCCCATCTGTTCCGTGTGCCGGTCGACGGTCGCGCTCCGGTCTGCTTTGTCCAGGAGTACTCGGTCGATCCCGCGTGGGCGCCCGACGGCCGCTTCGTCGTCTACTCGGGACCCGACATCGGCACGACGTTTTCGGTGAAAGCCGTCACGGCCGAGGCCGCAGCGCATCCCCTGCCAGCGCTGACCCTGACTCGGGGCGCTCGACACCTGGCCTTCCTGCCTGGAGGACGGGCACTCGTGCTCCTGCGAGGAGAGATTCAACATAAGAATCTCTGGCTCATCGACCTGGAGACGGGCGCCGAGCGGCAGTTGACCAACCTCGCTCCCGACTTCGACATTCGCGACTTCGACATCTCCCCTGACGGCCGTGAAGTTGTCCTCGAACGAGTGCAGGAGCGCTCGGATGTCGTGCTGCTCGATCTCCCCCGACCATAATCCCGCCATACAAGTCAACGCCCCAGTCCTGATCGCGCCATAGCTGATGTAAACAGATGGGATGAGAAGGTCGATCTCCTTATCATCTGATTGCACCTTTGAGTGCGTTGATCAACGGTAGCTTAATGCCATCCGTGATCGGGGATCGACCTTCTCATCCCATCTGATTTCGTCAACCATCCCTGCCATCCGAAGAAACGGCGATATAACCCTTTGCTATCCTGACTGTGTTCACGAGGGAGGAGCTTTGACATCCCAATGCGGAGAAACGTGAAGATCATTGTCGTTTTCGCGCTGTGCTGCACATTGGCGACCGCCCAAGCGGGAACTACAAAGAGGATCGTCGGCTACTACTATGGGAAGGGGCGTCCGGGATATCAGTTGTCCCAGGTGCCAGTTCAAGAACTAAGCCACTTGATTTACTCGCTGGCAAAGCCGACGGCTCGCGGGGATTGTGAAATGTCCCATCCTGACGTGGACACGCCAAACTTACTGGCCCTCAAGAGCCTAAGGACGCGAAATCCGCGCCTTCTGGTCTTGCTTTCCGTTGGGGGATGGAGCGGTTCAACATATTTTTCCGACGTTGCCGCCACCGCCTCGGCGAGAAGTCGGTTATCAGCATCCTGTTTACAAATTGTAGAGAAATACGGTCTCGATGGACTCGACATTGATTGGGAATACCCGGTCACCGGGGGTAAACCAACCGATCATAGACGGGCAAGTGACAAGGACAATTTTGTCCTCCTCCTGAAGCAACTACGGAGCGATCTGGATGCATTCGGGCGCGAACGGCATTTGCTGCTTACGATTGCCTCGACAGGTTACCGAAATCACTTGAATGATCTGTCGCTCAAAGAGATGGCCGAGGTTTTGGACTGGTTTAATCTCATGGGCTACGACTTTAATGAGATGCAGCCCAAGCGCACATCCCATCACAGTGGGCTTTTCGCGTGGTCGGCGACATCAGAGCTAAAAGAAGACGCAAACAAATATGCGAACTCGGATGCCGCCGTGCAATGGTATCTAGATCACGGTGTCCCGCCTGAAAAGATTGTGCTGGGCCTCCCGTTTTACGGCCAGGTATGGTCCGGCGTGCCTGCCGCGAACGACGGACTATATCAACCTTACAGAGGTAGACCCAAAGAAGACGGCACCTTGAGCTACCGTGAGATTGAGGAGACCTACCTTCCCGTCTACACCCGACATTGGGACGATCATGTCAAAGTGCCGTGGCTATACAACAAAACGACCAAAATCATGATCAGCTACGAGGACCCACAATCGATCACCATCAAGGCAAAATATGTGATTCAGAAGCACCTTGGCGGAATGATGTTTTGGGACCTTGGTCAGGATGACAGCAAATCAACTCTTCTTGAGGCGATCCACAGCCAGCTTGGCGGAGATTGATTCCTTGAGTCACTGTCTTCAACCCAGAGACTATTCGGTTGTTGGCGTAACATCGCCTTTACACTCAAAACCCCTCCTGACCGGGTCAATGAGTACAATCGCCTGTTACGTCAACCGTCGGCTACAATCCTTTTTCCGGCCAACTAGGCCGGTTGTGGCCGATTGGGGAAGATTGCTTCGCGTTGAATGATCTTTCCTTTACTCCGTGTTTGATCCGGCCATTGCAGAATAAGTTCGTTTCTCTCGATTCGCACGGGAACGTGCATCCCTCTCCTCAGGTGATAAAACTTATCATCTCGCTTCAGAGGCGGATCATAAGCTATCGTATAGAGCGTCCCACCGAGATAGACAGAGACCCGACGTACATCTCCTCCGAGAATACTGACAATCATTCCGTCGGAATGAGGAATGCCTACATCGAAGAGGACTGCGCAACTGAAACCTTCTGGTACTTGAATATCACAGCGGTGCTGGCGAATTTCATCAAGCTGTGTTGGAGGTGGGATGGCCGCCGGAGGGAACTGCGACTGTGCGAAGGCGGAAATACTGCCAGTCAGCAGAAGCACACTGAGCGTTGGCACTCGCATGGATGCCCTCGACTGCCAGTAGTTTGCACCCGGCTCCGCTAACAATGCAAATGGATAGCATCAGTCAATCGGAAATCACTTGAGCCACTGAGTTCGTTGTCCGTTGGTGAAACATCCCCATTACACTCATCTTCCCAAAACCGGGAAGGCGGCACTCGATCTGCGACGCCCTATCGTTGCCTTTTACTCTTCATTGCTTTCCGGCTAATTTACCAGAGTACAAGTCTTCGGCAATTTGTTCCGGGTCGTCCACATCTGTATCCATGCGAATCGTACCAGTTAACAAGTACAGGACCGCAAGTGGCACCCCTATCCCGGACACGCAGAGCAACCAGAACCACCACCAACTCCCCATAAACCTGTAACGAACGATTTTTGACACGTGACTCCTCTCAGCAATTTCACGTGGGTATTCTAGCTGGCAGTCGGTTGGCGAAAAATTCCCATTTCACTCACTGCGATTTCTGGGTATATGCTGGCGATCAGGCGATCGTGCATGCAAATTGACCTTCACGGCTATCACCCGAGGCAAGTCGTGTGGAATGGCGCCCTTACGAAACTTGTAGAGCAGGTTTGGCAGATGGGCGAGAGAGAATTGATTCTGATCCACGGGCACGGTCGCAATCGAGGAATCAGCCCGGGTTTCGTGAACACCAACACGGGTTTCTTTGGTCTAGAGATAAGAAAAGCTTTGCGACACGATGAACAACTGCGCCGATGGATTCATCACACGACTCTTGACTGCAGCAGCCCAGGTCACACCAGCGTGTCGCTGAAACTGAACCGATCTCCCACACGAGCTTGCCTAGATCTCGACGTGCGACCGGAGCTCGCAAGATTCCGATCAGGATGATTGATTCACACGATGTCAGGGCTATTAGAAAACTACACGTTTCTAACGCGCATGATCGTGCAGCGTAAAACGCCTATTTTCGGCGTTTTCACGTGAAGGATTTGATGGGGGTTTTCTAACATCACAGGAATCTGCGCAACTGACGGCCGATCAGTCGTATTTCCCCCAACGAGGCAACGGATACATGCTACGCCGTCGCGCTGTGCGCCGGATGCGGGTGTCTCTGGGAGCCAGGTGGGAAACTCCACCTCATAAAGCTGGGCGGAGCTATCGGTGGCACACATTGTTGACGAACCCTGAGAGACAAACACGTGTAGGAATTCTTCATGGGTACGGTAGGCGATGGCGACGCCAGCGCTTTGGGAGGCTGATGCTCGGGGCTTTGACGAAGTGCCAAATACGCCGCTAGGCCCCCGGGCGCGAACTGTCCCAGCAAGCAGTGAGCAAGTCTAATGCTAGACTTTCCCGCTCGATCACAGGGGGTCTGGCTCGTGAAAGCAATTATGCTGCGCGGCGTAAGATTTGCGGCACTTATCGGTGGTCTGTTGGCACCCCAGAGCATTTCCTTCGCCGCGAATCCGCAGGCGTGGATGGAAGTCCGCAGTCCACACTTCATCGTGGTCAGTAACGCCAATGAACACGAGGCACGTCGTGTCGCGGAACAATTCGAAATAATCCGCGCTGTGTTGCGAGAGCATTTTGGAAATGTTTCCGTAAATGACCAGCCCATCATCATCCTTGCCGCCAAGGACGAGAACACGCTAAAGCCACTTCTGCCCGAGGTGTGGACAAAGAAAGGTTCAGCGCACCGGGTCGGTCTCTACGTAAATGGTGCAGATAAGAGTTACGTAGGACTTCGGCTCGACGTCAGCTTGAATCAGTCGGCGTACGAGCCGTATGAACCCATTTATCACGAGTACGTCCACTACCTCATGCGCCGGATAACCCCGAATGTGCCGCGGTGGATGGTGGAAGGGCTGGCGGAATTTTACGGCAATGTTCGCGTTGAGAGGAATCGGGTGTTGCTCGGCACGCCGAGTACTTCGAATGTCATGATTTTGCGTGAGAAAACGCCTCTGCCACTGAGCACATTATTCGAGGTCAATGCCTCCTCGCCGTACTATAACGAAGAGAACAAAATTTCCATCTTCTACGCGGAGTCCTGGGCGCTGACCCATTATCTTGTAGTGCGGGACTGGCGCGAGAAGACACATCGTGTAAACGACTTCGTCGCCCTCCTCCTCCAGAAGGTTCCACAGACGGAAGCGGCGCAGCGGACGATCGGCGATCCCGGGGAACTGGAGAGACGGTTAGACGAGTACATTCATAAGTCCTCGTTTAATGCGGCGACTCTGGACAGGCCCAAGCTAGAAGTGGGGAACTTCCAAACGCGGCCTCTCTCCGATGCCGAGTCGTTGGCAGTCCGCGCTGATTTCATGGGGCGCGTTGGACGCTATACCGAGGCCCAGGCGATGCTGGAAGAGTCGCTAAAGCTCGACCCGAAACTGGTCGCCGCCTACGAGAGCATGTGCCTCCTATCGTTTCGACAAGGGAAGACGCGCGACGCAGAAAAGTGGTCGCGGCAAGCCTTGGAGCTAAATCCACACAGCTACCTTGCGAATTACTACTACTCGTGGAGTCTGCTGCGAGGCGGCGCGCAGGATAGTGACACCGTAGCGAAAGTAGAGGCGAGTTTGCGTACGGTCATCAAAAGCAACCCGGAGTTTGTACCGGCATACGACGCGCTGGCGGAGTGTCTGGCGCGACCGGGGATCCACCAGAAGCTTGAGGAAGCGTACAAGACGGTGTCGATGGCCGTGGAGCGCGAGCCGGGAAGTGCGCAGTACAGGATTGGAGCGGTAAACATTCTGGAGCGGATGGGACGTGCCGAAGATGCGATCCGGGTGGCCACGCTTGCGGTTTCCATCGCAAGAACTCCTGAGGAAAAGAATGCTGCATCGGCGTCGCTCGTAGGTGCGCAACAATTTCAGGCGTGGCACAAGAACATGGAGGATCTCAAGGAAGCGCAGAAGAACAACGAGCAAAAGCCACCTACTCCACTAGCTTCTGCCACCGAGGCCGCAAAAGACAGAAGTCCTGTTTCTAAGGGACAAGGCGGGCTCGAAGTGCTCACCGACACCATGGGAGTTGATTTCAGTCCCTATCTCAACAAAGAAGTCTTACCACGTGTTAAGCAGAACTGGTACGCGCTCATTCCCGAGTCGGCGAGCTGGAAGAAAGGTAGGGTCGTGCTGGAGTTTTTTATTCTGAAGGATGGCAGCGTTGCCGGACTGAAAGTTGTGGGATCCACGGGAGATCTCGCGATGGACCGCCCAGCTTACGGCAGCATCACGGGGTCGAACCCGTTTCCACCTCTTTCCAAGGAGTTTCCCGGGAAGTCTCTCGGCCTGCGTTTCAGCTATTACTACAATCTCAACACAGACGGCTCGGAGCTCGATCAAAAGAAACCGACCTCTCTAGGACGCGAGTGTACGGCTGAGGATTACTTGACCTCCTTCCTAAGCTCCGATGACAGCACAGCTGTCTCGATCTGGCCACCTTCGCCGGTGAGAGTTTCTCTAAATAAGCATCAGAAATTTAGCGCTGGTGGCGGCACGACTCATTTTGCGTTTACCGATTGGGCGATTACCGGAGAACTGTGCAAGATCGCCGATTGCGGGTCCATTTCACCAGTGGGTCTATACGCTGCGCCGGCCACAATGCCTCCCTCCCGCGATATTGTCGTGACCGTGACGGAGACACGAGAGCCGTGCAGGAGCGGCTCAGTGAACGTGACGCTGGTTCCCGCGCAAGCACTTCCATAGTTTCTTCGCACTCCAGGGCCGAACCAAAGCGAGTGGCAGCGGTGGGCCTTAAGGCGGCTTTCGGCTGCTCGACTGATTGGGCAGCGATTGTCTTGGTCGCTTTGACGTAGATGATGAGGTATCGCAGGCCAACCGCCGCCACGATCAGCGAAAGGAACGCAATGACATTCTGAACGCTCATACGCGAAGATTCTACAGCGGCCCCGAGCCACATCTGTCCTCACCGATGATTGACATCACGACGCATCGACGTCACCCTGTCTGGAGGTGCAGCGATGTGCAGACTGCTTCTTGCAGTGATCGCTTGTTTGGTCATGATCGGCTGCAACGCGGAAACATTCGGGTACGTCAAAAAAGCAAAGTACGACATCCTGCAAAAGCAATTAGTCAACGCAGAAGCAGAGTTGAAGGCAGCACGCCAGCAGGAGTCGGGATGTTTGCACAAGTATCAGTTTTACAACGAAGGCGTTCGAACTTGGCAGTTGGATTTAGTCACAGGCCAAAGATGCAGGTCTGCAAGTGAGGCCAGTGCTGTTTGGTAGATGGTCCGTTGTGAGTGTAGCGGGGATTTTGCGATAAGTAAGGAGCGCCGGAAAGAAAAAGCCCCGGACGTAATTGCCGGGGTTGAAGAGGACCTCCGATTCGTGAGATTTACCTGCGGATGCGGCGGCGGACGAGTCCAGCCAAGCCGATGAGGCCAGTTCCAAATAGAGACATAGTGCCTGCCTCCGGAACCGCAGTTATTGGACCGTTGGAACCAAATCCAGTATTCGGTGAGCAGCCTGTTCCCGAGGCGGTGCAAAAATGGACCGCCACCCCCGTAAACTGGTTCGCCATAAGGCCGGGAGCGGTGAGTACGAATGTCAGAGAATCCGCGCTGACGACTCCACTCGGCGCACCTTGAATATTCGCGTAGTCGAAAGCGAAGGTGCCGAACTGACTAACGTTGTGCCCGGTGAAGAACTGTTGGAAGCTCAAGCCAGAAAAGGTGTTAGCTCCAGAAGAGCCAGTGATACCGGTGGCGCTACCTGCGGTTAGCCCAGAAGGCCCGTTGAAGGCGACGGTGCCACCGGAGAGCTTCAAAGAGAAACCGGCATTCATCATGATTGTGACAGTGACCTGATCCATGGCGGTATCGTTGATGGTGAGAGTACCCACGGAGCCAGGAACACTGATGTTGTTCGACGTGAGGTCAAAGCTTATGGAGTCCGCCCGCGCTGAAGAGAGACACAGGAAGAAGATCGCCACAGCTAATAGAGACTTTGCTGTACAGGCACGCATTTCATTGCTCCAATTGGAAGGATGAAGAGGCGTGTAAGTACTAGTGCACAAGACGGACCTTTCACTCGTGTCTACAGGAAATGGAACTGCCTGCACTGTTATGAGTTAGAAGGAATTTCCCGGAAGATGTCGGGATGATTCTCGAAAGGTCTATACCGTTGCAGATCATGTGCAGAGAATTGCATGTCGCTCGGGAACGGAGCTGGGTACGCGAACGATTCGCGCTTAATGGTGAAAAATAACTGCTGAGAACAGGCCGTTACAGATGCATGCGCCGTTTGTTCGCCTTTTCGCAGGTCAATGCATTATGAAAGAACGCCCCGCTTTAGAAGATTGAAGCTGGGTGTGGCGTTGGCTGCGCTCCAGACTCAGGATGGTTAACCTCGACTTCTAAAAGGGTGGTCCCCAGACATGGCATTTTTAGCTTGGGGGAAAGATACGCGTTGACACGAATGACCTTCCCCCCAAGGAGGCAACTCACATGAGTCGTGACATTAAGTATATCGGCATGGACGTGCACAAGGAAGCGGTGGTGATTGCGGTCCGGAATAGCACTGGCGAGCTGGTGATGGAGTCGATCGTCGAAACCAAAGCCAGCAGCCTGCTGCAATTTATCCACGGACTGCGGGGCGAACTGCATGTCACGTGGGAAGAAGGCACCTGGGCAGCCTGGCTCTACGACCTGCTGAAGCCACATGTGCACGAAGTCCTGGTCTGCAATCCGCGCCGTAACGCATTGTTGAAGGAGGGCAGCAAGAATGACAAAGTAGATGCGCGCAAGCTGTCGGACTTGTTGCGCACGGGGATGTTGCGGCCGGTCTACCACGGAGAACACGGACTGCGGACGTTGCGTGAGCTGGCGCGCAGTACCAGACGATCAGCCAAGATCTGAACCGGGTGATGAATCGGGTGAAGGCTCTGTATCGGGGCTGGGGTATTGCCTGTGCGGGAGCCCAGGTTTATGCTCCGCGTTATCGCCAGGAATGGTTAGAGAAGATCGAGCATGCGGGCGTGCGCCGGCGCGCCGAGTTGCTCTATCAACAGTTGGATAGCTTGCAGGCCTTGCGGCGAACACTGCGCCCCGAGTTATTGGCGGAGAGTCGGAAACATAAAGCCGCGAAACTGCTGCGCCAGATTCCCTGCATCGGACCGATTCGGGCAGCCCGCTTGCTGGGGTTGATGCAAACTCCGCATCGCTTCCGTAGCAAACGGCAACTCTGGACTTACAGTGGCTTGGGCATTGAAACGCGCGCCAGTGCGCAATACCGCTTTGTCCGCGGACAACTGCAACTGGCGAAAAAACCGCAACAGATTCGTGGTCTCAATCAGAACCACAACCATGAGATGAAAGAGATCTTTAAGGGAGCTGCGACCCGAGCCAGCTGTGGGGTGGGGCCATTGCGCGACTTCTATGTGGCTTTGCTGGACAAAGGCATGAAGCCCGAGATGGCACGTCTAACGCTAGCACGGAAGATCGCGGCCATTGCTTTGACACTTTGGAAGAAGGAGGAACGTTTCGACGCCGAACAACTGAAGACGCAAGCAGCTTGAGCGTTGCACAGAACTCAGGGGATCTCCCAGGTTTCATGCCTCGGTGGTGGCCCATCGGTTCTGCGACGCTCGGGTTCGAGGGAGAGTATCCATGCGCTCATTAGGCACCGTGTGCTTGCAGCATGCAGCACCGAGTCTCGGAGTCAATCCTATGCCCCCTCGGATAACCCAATAAAGCCATAGGCCTCGAGCCTCACACAGGATGATGGTTGGCACTTATGCCAACACTTGGCTTGCGTAGCTGCGCAACTGAACGGCGTCAAGCGCCACCGCTTCATGAAACCATCAAGTCGGGATCAGCAACTGGGGCTGGCATCGCCGCTGAACTACGCGGCGATCCAAAGCGGTAAAACCAAAACCCCTCTAAGAAGTGAGGAGAAGCGGGCAGGGGCTGGATGCAAGCTTCGCCGCCTTCCGAGGGGAGGGGAGAGAATTTTTTCTTGACATCCTCTTTCACAGGATGAGTGCTATGGGGATCTTACGACAGCTAGGCGTTCGTTCAGTTTTTCAAAGGGAGGCCCATGCGAACCGTTTGGCTAATCGACGGAGAGACCCACGGATGACGAAGATTCCGTTTTGGGCGCGGAATCGGCCGTAGACCGAAGTCGGTCGGGAAGTTCCTTTATTGCATACCCTGCAAGCGCAGACATGATGGACCCCGTGATCGTCAGGATCAGCGAACTGGCGTACTGCGACAGCCAACCAAACATCGAGGATCTCTCGACCGGAGCCCTGTCTGTCCCTCGCCACGACAGCGAGAGACCGCTGTGCCGAGCGTTGACGTCGAGGTCGCGCTCAGTGTGATCGGCAAAGGCCCCGCGGATGCTGTCTTCCTGCATCGTGGACTCATCGGGCTCAATCCGTACACGAATACTACGCTGGCCTGAACGGACCGGAATTATCTGCGACAGATTGCCCTGAGCCGAGTCAGTGGGAATCAAACCGAATTTCTTCCTAGTCGAGCCAGTGATCTTGCCCGAGTAGGCGAGGTCATCATCAACCCATATCGAAACCGAGGCGTTACGGAATTCGTGCTGCAACTTCAAGTGCAGACTGGCGTCTTTGGCCGTAAGCGCGGTATGAAGCGCCATAAACCCAGCGGCCACTAGGAACAGTCCCAGCACTGTCCAAGCCTTCACCGGTAAACCAGAAGCATAATGGCGGACGCGCCTATAGGCCAACGCCGCTCTTTCTCGAATCTGTGTCATTTGTTGCGGACCCATGCGGATGCCCTATTTTCACTCTGGGAAGAGTTTGGCTCTAGTTACCAAGGTGCCAGTGAAGTGCCTCCGTTTGCTGGACCAGCCCCAATGGCGAACCCAGGGTCAATGAGTAAAATGGGGATTTGGACGAAGTCGCTGGCGCGACGGACGCTATCGCGTGTTCGTGGGACGGCTACTTTTCTCCGCTACAAGATTTGCGGTTTGAGCGATAATAGGCCTCGTTGTGCTGCAGTATGTTTCTCAACGATCCGGCTTCTGGAACTCCCCGAGGCGATCAAATGGCGAAACGGGCATTGAAAACCCATAGAGTAAAGATAAGCTCGTCCGTGTCCGCCGCAAACGCCAGCGACTTCATCCAAATCCCCCCTATCGCAAGTGCCCCGGCGGAAGACATTCGGGCCCACCCGACAGCTCGGCGCCGGCGCACTTGTCGATAGAGGACTAAGATTTTGCGACAGTCACCGAGCACAGGAACTCTTATGAACTGAGATCAGCTAGGATGTCCGAAATGGCGTCCTCATCTTCTCCCGACCAATCGAAAGCGTCGTTGAGAAGTAGCATGCTTGCCCACTGCTGTAATCGTTCCTGGCTAATTTCGCCAGTTCTCGCCTTCTCGATTGCGGAATTGATGTCTGAGCGGGTAACCTTCACCGGATCCTTCGGAATACCCGCAGAGTACGTCACTGTTTGTTGGGTAGCAGGCCCCTCCAAGGAGAAGGTGACCAGTGGCGCTAGAACCTTACGCAAGACCTCAATCGGCAACTCGAACCGAACGAATCTTTGAAGGCAGTCCGGCTGATATTCCGAAAGCTGCGGTAGTTCGGGAGGCATACGGATTCCACCAACAATTCTTGTTGTTGGAGGATAGGTCCCGCTGCGAAAGGTCATTGAGTGAGGTAGGGATAAGTGCGCAAACCAACTTAGGGCACGAGCTTTACTGGATGAGCCGTACCGGAATGCCTGAAACCCCACTCCCGTAAACAGGCGTGCCCGTGGCGCTGCTGCCACAACCGGACACGTTCACGACGGTGACCGTGATTTCGCCCGCCTTTGGGCCGCCGCCACCATTAAATACCTCAACGACAAAGAGCTGCAGAAATCCGATGACCGATACCGGCGTGCCGGATGTGGGTGTAGCAGTCGGCTCAAACACCGGCACCGTAATCAGAGAATCGCTGGTCGTTACGGTGTCATTCGCCGCGAAGCTTGCGGAAAGGGGATGACGGTTACCGGGCTGAATGTGGAGTGGATAAGTTAACGGTCCCGGCAGAACGTTCTCATTCAGGATGTCCTGGCCACTCCCTCCGTTTTGGTGAATCAGGCATTCGATACCGTCTCGCGCGGGCAAGGTTCCACCTTCCGGATAAACACTTGTATCCGGTGTCACTGTGTTAGACGAAGTCCCGCACGAGAGGGGCGTCGGGTTGCAACACTCGAGGTCACTCTGATAGTCGCTCGCCCCAGCGGTGCAGGAAGGACAGCTGTTGCCCGTTAACGGAGTTGGGAGGGGTGCCGGGTAATACATGAGGAGAGGTGGAGGTGGACCTGGGGTGGCGGTGGGTGGGCCAAACACACAGACCGGGCCTGCCCCACAATTGGAAACCATGTGAAATGTCTCGCCGATGACGCCCGCGGGATATTGTCCAGGGTTAATAATGGCGCCCGTTGTCGGATCGAAGAACCTTGCGACAGTCCCTCCGCAAGCCGAGCCGGGATTGTTGGGATTCACCGGGTCACAATTCGGAAGCAGAAACGGCTTCACGCAGCGTGCGACGGTTGGTATCCCCGTGCCCAAACTGGATGCGTTCGACGGGTTGAAGGCTTCCGCTCTGGCGGATACGCGTACGGTCAGGGCGCTGCGGCTCCATATGCGTGAGAAGAACGTTGGCAAGTTTGTATTCTGCACGGTCACGCTCACGGTTGGATTGAAACCAAAACTTGGCTGACCGGTATTAGGAAAGGTCACGGTTACATCAGCCGGCTGTATCGCCTGCCCGGCAATGTTTGTCTTGCCAGCGACGTCCTGAGCCACTTTGGTCGCCAGAGTTTGCGCCGTTGCCTGCAGACTCGGGTCGCTGACTTGTTGGGGATCAGCGGTTACGCCTGAGTCCACCAGCATCTTGGCTGCCGCTAGCGCCGCCGCATCGGCCGCGCTTTGCGCTTCGCTGCGCGCCGAGTAAAGTGTAATGACATCGATAGCCAATGCGAGCATGGCTAACATGCTGACCATAGCGATGGCGACGAGGATCATTGTTATGCCTCGTTCTCCATTTCTCGCGTTCTTGGCTGGGCGGTGGCGGATCATTCGTTGACCGGGATCACGTTCTGGCCTATATAAACTGACGGTGTGGCGTGAAGAGTCGAATCTATTTGGCTAGTTGAAAACGGCCCGATTCGGGGCTGGAGCTATCGTTGACGACACCCTACTACGATCGACTCTCCTATTCAATGCGATTTTGGGGCAATGACCCAATGCCCTCGCCACGCACCTTGACTCGTGACCCTTCGTCGTCGAGTTGAAACTTTGCCATGTAGGAGCCGAGGTCGTAGCGCAGTTTTAGGAAGTGAAAACGAAAAGACCCGCACCGGATACCAGGGCGAAAATCTCGACGGGGCCAGAATTTTGATTCCGGTCCAGCTCAATAGATGCCCGGCAACTTGGTGCCTCTGCGGCGCTAGGCTACCAAGGTGTGGCGTTCGATGCGAACATCGGGATTAACGGATAAATTCCATCGCGCAAGCAGCCACTCTGGAATGTAGCATCGGTCTTTGTTACGTTCGCACCATAACCGCAGTTCTTTTGACGTCGCGCATGTCTGCAAATTCAGTCCGAGTTTTCGGACTTGTTCTTCGAAGGCGGTCGCTAGGGCTGGCTGGTAACCCATAGATTCCTCCGCGACGATCGGTGATTCACTATTCGAATTCGTCGATGCTACGCCTCTTCGCCTACGATCACAATTGCCTCGAAACGGAGGTTCAGCGAGCGCGGAACAACGCATCCCTACAGGCCTATCTGCGGCGTCGGCGTCGGTCGAAGTGAGACTCGGCGTCATCGGCAGTCTGTGTAGGGTCGCTTTCCGACCCAGGGGTATCTCGCGGCGTCTTATCTAGTCCGCTCCGTTCGACATCATCTACGCGCCGAGGGCAGTCCAGATCGGAGACAGCCGTGCCAGCTTCCGCTTGAGCCTGGACTAGGTCCTGGCAGAGGTCGCTGAGCACACGCAGTAGCAACAGGCGAAGCTTGTCGTCACGCATGGGTCTGCCTGCCTACTCGAGAATCAGCCCAGCCTTGCGCATGGCCGCGGCTAGCTCTGCGGCGTAGCGCCATTCGACTACCAGCGCGTTGCCGAACCATTGCGCGTCGGGTTGGACGTTTTCGGCAATCCATTGTTCGGCAGCCGGCGTGAGCGGGGTGAAGAGAAAAATGCTGCCTTCGCAAGAAACGTACACGTCGGCGACAGTGGTGTGGTGGCGGTTGTCTTCTGAGTTCACGTTTGCAGAAACCCTTCTGCCGCATCCGACGAGTGGGTCGATCAATTCGTCGTTCGCACCGTTGCGTGAGACAAGTGGATCTCGCGCACGGTTGCGGGGTAAGAGATCGGAACGCTGTTCCTCCGCCACCTACCGCTCTTGATGCTTTGCAAGGAGAAGTCTAAACGCAGTGACGGCGATCTGGAATAGCACCAAGGGACCCAGCGGGAGGATTACTCAAGTCACAGGTGGGAGAAGTGGGGAGGGAAAGAAAGGGGGAGGAAGGGCCGCGGACCAGTGACGGACGGGGATTGCTTACTCCTCTTCGTCTGCGTCTTCGTCGTATTCCCCCATCCGTTCGAGCCACCCTTCGAGCTCGGCTTCGTCATCGGCGCTTATCCGCTGGCCTGAAATCCGGTTCAGCTCTTCCCAGGCTCGAACCAGCTCGGTTCGCTAACTGCGGACGTTTTGGCTCCGTAGTCTTCTCGGTTTGCACTCGGGTCAGGATCGCGCTAACCTCTTAAACAGAGTCCCTCCCCACGTCCTGCACGGAGTAACGATGTTGAAGGCGGAGTGGGAGCGGAAGTATCGAGCCGCGTTTGCGGAAAACAACCCCAGACTCAAATGGCGTCGGATTGAGGAAGCCTACGAAGCGATTGTACTTCGCATCAACGAGACAGATCTGACTGCCGACGAGCGCGAAAAGCTGAACAAGGCAATGGAGTTGCTTAACCTCTTACGCAGGCGCTGACGGACTTGCCCTTTCCGAGTTGCGGGGGTGTGCGCTGGCGATGACTGCGTCTGCGCAATAGCCTATCGTCGGTACACTAACCGCATAAGGGTCGCTGCTAGCAGAGCTACTGGACCTGACAACGGTTCGAAACCGTACTCGTTCGGCGTCTCCCATCTGACGGCTGATCTTTCGGGAACGTACAAAATCTTCATATGTTTGGTTTTGGAGATTACTAACAATTCAAACTCCGATATTCCGCTGGTTCGACCACAACCACTTCGCCTGCGGAGTAGAAAATGTCTTCAGCTTCCCTCTGCAGTGCCACCTTTAACCCATGCCATTGGGACGTGGTGTCCATCTTCTCCCGACCTTCGATCGTCGCGAGTGCGGATTTGGATCTAGCAATCGAGATGCGACTTGCTCTCAGTTGCGATCTATTGAATCGAGGTGGGCATACTGCTCATGTCGTTTACCAGCACGACCGTCGATCTGCCGGTCGCATCACAGAAGACGAGGTTGACCGGGAACTGGTCCTTCGGTTCCTTGCCTTCCGCCAGAAGAGTGCCATCCCACCCGCCCTCCGCCGCGCGCCTGTAACGAACGGCGCTCACGTATCCGCTTGTGCTCACCAGGACAACGGTGATCGGCGGCTCGAAGCCGGAGGTCAAAACTCTGTTGAGCAGTGTTTCGACCAATTTCTCAAACGGACCTGTTTCGCGAGGCGGGTCCATCTGTCACCACCCAGGATCAATCTAACCGAGTCCTAGAATTGTGCGCTGGAGCGGTAGCTAACGCAATAAATATTTCAGGCGAGCGCGGCTAGCTGCGTCCTCGCGGCGCGGGGTTTCGTCCTGGCCGCTCTCATCCGTTCGTGGGTGGTTTTCAACAAAGAACAAGACGTTCCGGCCTACATGGTGTGGCCAGAAATAGTATCCAACCGTTGAACTAAGGTTCCCAGATTCTAGTGCGGGGTGGTTGTACTAACTTTGGAAGAAGAACAAGCCACAACGATTCATCTAGCGACCTGCCCTCGCACCCAGAAACGGCGACGCGATGTGCTTCAGGTGGCGCGAAATCTTGCCCGCGCTGCGTAGCTTGGACTCGGTTTCTGCAGCGTCGATTATTCCTGCAGTGTTTGCATCCTGATATTTGTCCTCTTGGTAAGCGCCGGAGTGTCGTGGGCTGGTTTTCCTCACGGCTTCGGCGCTTCGGCTTCGGCCGCAAACTCCACACGCTTCGAAATCTAAACTCCCACACCTAAACTCTCGCGCTTCCCCCGGCCAAATGCACGACCAAGCTCACCAGAAAAAGCGCCAAGAATAAATAGAACAGAATCTTGGCAATCCCTGCCGCAGCGAAAGCTATACCGCCAAATCCCAACACCGCCGCGACAATCGCAATCAGCAGGAACACTAAAGCGTAGTACAACATGTATCCCCTCCTCGCCAGCCGGTCTTGCTGGCTAGGCAACTGACAGATTACGAAACTTGCCTGGGGCGCACCATACTGCGAAGGCTGCAGGTCGGGACGGTGCTATCTGTATAACGGTGCTATCTGTATAAAGGCCCGCTTAAGGCCATTCCCAACTGTCGGCGTCCTGTATCGGCTGTATTTCTTCGAGAGCACGAACAGTCCGAATTCTCAAAGCGGCCGGAGCGAGTTAAAAAGGGTGAGACAGAAGGGCGGGTAGCTTACTCCGTCATCGGCGAGCGGGCAACGCTACTCGAAATTTTGAATAATTCCTTCTGATGTTTCAGAGACCGTTCGGCTTCCGTCAGGTTCGTCCCGATCCCGAAGCAGAACTCCGCGCCGTTGATGGTGCTGATCCGGTCGTGGACCGAAGGCACAACAAATGGTTGCTCTCTAAGAATGCGCTGCGCCTGCGCGAACTTCTGGTTAAGCTCCCGAAACGACTTGCCCTTGCAGAGAAACTCGTCGCCCTTGTCGTGATACACATCCAGGCCGACGCTGAGCAGCACTTCGGCAAAACGATGTATCAGGATGTCACCGGCAGCATAGCCATATTCATCATTCAAAGCTTTTAGCCCATTGACATCGCTCATTGCCACGTAGGGGCTCGCTTCGCTTTCGTCAAACGCACGACGATTGGGCAGGCCAGTTTTTTCGGAGACAAGGAGCGCGTGTCGCATCTCCTCTGGAGACATTTCTGACACGCGTTTGCGGGTTACATGGTCGGTTCTACGCTCGGTCATGGCGCCGCTTTCGAGGGGATTCATTCTGCTCTCTGGGTACACGAGTCGCTAGGTTACTTTGGTAACAGGTCTGACTAGCACGATCGATTCGCGTCAAGTCCGAAAAGGGTCGCCGAGAGGCCCAGTGGTCTCGCCTAGCTACTGAAAAGCTTGATGTCCTGCTTGCGACCGAGATTCCGGGTCCGCGACCCAGCGCGCCCGCCGTTTTTCCAGCCCTGGGGACGTCCTTCTCGTACGAGCCCAATCGTCCTGGCGCGGAAAAGTTATGTTCACGATTATTTTCGGCTAGGCGGTCTTCCGCCCCCTCCCCCACCTTGCCTACTCCGGCTGACCTAGGATGAATGTCTAGCCCAGGCGCCCAGCTGGGCGCCGTGGGCTAGATCTCTGGTTGCTTCCCCGCCTAGCATCCACGCGACTGGTCCAGACGCAATCGATCGACAGCACGCCAATGCTCGTGCCGACGCCAGCGCCTCTCCTTCTCCTTCTCGACCTCCGCGGAACGTCTGTTCCATCTTTGTACATTCGCTTGCACTTCTCTTTCACTTCTTTTCTGGCACCGGTCTTAATTTTGCGAAATTCTCTCTAACTTACTGACCTGCTTACATGTGGTGTCCACGTGGTGCCCAGTTCTTTTTGCACGCGGCATCATCTAATCCATTGGAGCTTGGAAACCGCCGACAGGATGACTCACTTCTTCTGTCGCAAAAACCTGGCGTGACCGCGCAAGCACATTAGTAACTCCTCCCCCAAGTACGATCGTCCTATTTTGCTATCGCTTCACATCCGTTATCTTCTTTTCCACAGCGGATTCTGAATCCGTCGATGTTAGGCGAAAGGCGCATAAACACTGCAAGGGAGTAGGGGTGGGGCATAACTGTGGCACAGGATAAACAATCAATGGGGCGGCAGACAGCGACGCTGATAAAGCGCCTGGTCACGACCAAAGAAGCGGCGAAGTATCTAGGGATGAGCGACTGGAGCATTCGCCAACTGGTGCGCTCGGGCAAGCTGCCGGTTGTGAGCGGATGTGAAGAGTGTAACTGGCGGTTCGACGTGCACGATCTCAATGAGTACGTCGAAAACAACAAGCAGTGGAATGCAGGCGAGGAGTAGCACATGCCAAGCGAAAACAACAGAACAACCGCGGCAAAGGGCGAAAAGGAGATAGAGCTTTCCGCTCCTCGTGCTCGCGGAACCGGCCGCATCTTTGCACGTGAAGGTACGAACTCACTCTGGATTCAATACTCCCGCGATGGGCGCAGATACCGTGAGTCCGCGCATACAACGGAAGTGAAACATGCAGAGCGCCTGCTCCAGAAGCGTCTCGGTGAGATCGCAAACGATGAGTTCCTGCCGCCCAAATCGCGCCGCGTTCGAGTCAACGAGCTGGCTCAGGATTTCTTGCTCGACTACGCTATTCAACAACACAAGAGTTTGGACGACGCCGAGGCCAGGTGGAACCTGCATTTGAAGCCGTTCTTTGCTCATCGCCGAGCTAAAGACGTCGGAACGGATCTGTTGAAGAGATACGTGTCGAAGCGGCAGGAAGACAACGCAGCGAACGCGACGATCAATCGTGAGCTAGCCGCACTGAAGCGAATGTTCAATCTGGCCAGGCAGTCTTCCCCGCCAAAGGTCGTCAGAGTACCGGTGTTCCCGCGGCTGCCCGAAGAGAACATCCGTCGCGGATTTCTTGAGGACGCACAGTACGAAAAGTTAGCTGTGGCGTGCGCCAAGGTCGGTCTGTGGATGCGCGCGCTGTTCGAGGTCGGGTACAACTTCGGCTGGAGGATCGGCGAGCTTACGAACTTGCGCGTACGTCAGATCGATCTGGCTTCGCGTACGGTCAGCTTAGATCCGTTCACGACCAAGAACGACGAGCCAAGAGCCGCAGTGATGACCGGCTTGGTTTACGCCCTACTCCAACAATGTGTCGCGGGCAAGCAAGCAGACGCGTTCGTCTTCACGCGCCCGAACGGCAAAAGGATTGGAGATTTTCGCGGAACGTCGAAGGTCTGCAAAGAGGCTGGAGTGGCAGGGCTACTCTTTCACGATCTGCGCCGAACAGCCGTCCGCAACATGGTGCGTTCAGGCATTCCAGAGCGTGTGGCCATGACCATCAGCGGACACAAGACTAGAAGCGTGTTCGATCGATATCACATCGTTTCCGATAGCGATCTTAGGGAAGCGGCGATCAAACTCGACCAGCGGCGGAAGACCGCGGAGACGACACTCGAGCCGGCAGTCGGGAACTCAGCAGAGATAGATCGTACGCGGGCGCCGCGGTCCGACGCCTAAGGGCGGGAACAGAGCTCGTCCAGCTCATCCGCAGAACCTTTCTGCACCACACTGCCTGTCGATCTCTTCTTGTCCAACTTCAAAACTCTGCCACAGTACGGGGTACAGTCCGCGTTTTCGCACTAGTCTTGGTGCGGCAGTTGGGAACGATGCTGAGTCGACTAACCTGCTGAGCTGCCTAATTTTAGCTGTGGTGCCGGGAGGGGGAGTTGAACCCCCACGGAGCTGAAG
>CAWJDR010000019.1:0-18307 GCA_963841655.1 uncultured Acidobacteriota bacterium
ATCTTGAGGGGGTGGCGCCGAAAGGCGTGGGGGTTCAAATCCCCCCTTCCGCACCAGCATCCAAATTGACTTTTTGACAGAGAAAGGCCGGCCAGCGCGCCGGTTTGGCTTACGATCGCATGAGTTATCTGATTGGTTTGATTTACACCGTACACATCATTGTGTGCTTTTTTCTGATCGTTGTCGTGTTACTGCAGAGCGGTAAGAGCGGCGATATCGCGGCCGCTTTTGGCGGCATGGGTAGCCAGACGGCATTCGGGCCGCGCGGCGCAGCCACTGCGCTCTCCAAGGCGACCACCTGGTCGGCGGTGCTCTTTATGGTGACTTCGATTACGCTCTCCATCTTCGCCGTGCGGCGAAGTGGCCCAACTTCGAATTCCGTCTTGTCGGGAGTCAAGGGATCCCAAAATACGTCGAAGCCCGCAGTTCCGGCGCAGCAACCGACGGCTCCGGCTTCTCAACCTGCGCCTGCGCAGAAGTAAATTTCCCTCGAGTACAGCTGTGAAAGTCCTCCCTGCGAGGACTTTTTCATTTGTGCCCGGGGCCTTTCGTCGCACTCGACTAAACTATCCCTATGATTCACGAGATCTTGCCGGTCGGTCCCCTGCAGTGCAATTGTTCGGTCATTGGAGACGAGCAGTCACACGAGGCGATCGTCATTGACCCCGGAGATGACATCGAGCAGGTGGTCGCACTCATCCAGAAGCATAACCTTCAGGTGAAGCAGATCGTTATTACCCATGCTCACATCGATCATGTGGGAGGAGCCATGAAGCTGCGTGCTGCAACGGGCGCACCCATTCTCCTGAACCAGAACGACTACGCTCTATTGAAGATGCTGGACGTACAAGCGGCCTGGATCGGAATGGCGAATCCGGGGAAAGTCGAGATCGACCAGAGCCTGAGCTCGAACGATGTGGTGAAAGCAGGCTCTTTGGCCGCGCAAGTTCTGCACACGCCCGGTCATACCGAGGGCAGTATCTGTCTTTACTTTCCAGTTGAGAGAACGTTGATCGCCGGGGATACGCTCTTTGCAGGCAGTATTGGTCGTACGGATCTTCCGGGCGGGTCCTATGAAAAGATCCTGCGCTCGCTTCATGACCGCGTTCTGGCTCTTCCCGACGACACGAGAGTTGTCCCGGGACATGGACCGCTTACCACGATCGGGGAAGAGCGAGAAAGCAATCCGTTTCTGGTGAAGAGCTGACTGCGCTGACCGCTAGGAATTCAGATGTTGGAGAACTCGGCTCCCGCCTTCGCGAAAGTCCGCGGTTGGAGTAATCAGGCTGATGACCAGATAGCCGTCTCTGGGAAAGTCATAAAAGTGGCCCGGATGCACGAGCACTGCGACCTTACGCAACAGATCGATCGCGAGGTCTTCGTCGGTTTGAGTCGCTGGCACTCGAAGGACAACATACCAACCGCCCTCGACATCAAGTCGCTCACAGGTTTTCTGGTGGGAGAGTTGGCGATCCAGTTCCCGTCAGATTGGTGCGCACGCGGTCCAGCAGTAGGGGCTGGAAGTTTTTGCGCTGCGCGAGCAGCGTGGGCGTGGCCAGTTGCAGGGGCGCATTCATCGAAAGATAGGTATCTGCGATCACTTCCAGCCGCGCGAGAGCTTCCCTCTTGCGTTCGTCCGGCCCACTCGTTACGGCCCAGGCGACTTTCATTTGCGGCAAACCGGAAATCTTCGATAACCCGCTCAGCGTAAACGTCAAGACGTCATTATTCACCGCAAAGGTGTTTCGTGCCGCGCCGTCATGCGGGTAATCCAGGAAGACCTCGTCGACGACAAGTGCCAGCCCATACTCTTCGCAGAAACGATTCAGGCTCGCGACCTCGTCCTGCTTCACGTATGAGCCCGTGGGATTGTTTGGATGAACGATTACCACGCCGCGGGTGTGATGATTGACCGCTTTGTACAGCGAAGGAAAGTCGATTTGCCAGCCGTGATCGTAGAGCAAGGGATACGGGACCAGTTTTACATCCTTCAAGGTCCGCCAGGAACTCGAACAGCGGATAGCTGGGTTTCGGCACCAGCACTTCTTCTCCCGGATTGCACAGCAGACGGAAGATATATGAGTAGGCCTCGCTAGTGCTGGTCGTGAGAATCAGCGAATCGGGGTCGACATCGTAGCCTTCATGCTCGTCGCGATAATAGTGCGCGACGGCTTCGCGAGCTTTGCGAAGTCCCTTCGGCTGAGGGTCGTAGTCCATCGCCTCCGGCATCGCCAGCGATCCAAGAATTTCGTCGATGTCGAAGTGAAAGCCCGCGCGGGCGGGATTGGAAACGCTGAGGTCGAGAACCTTCATCCCGGCGGAGCGCAGCTCAGCCTGCGCTTGCGTGAAGCGATTTGGCGTCAACTTCCATTCGGTTCGCTTGGAAAACATGGGTTTATAAAAATGATTGACGGTACAAATCTATGGAGTCACCCGCGACGTGAGCGTCCAGGCATCCAGCTCTCGACACAGGTCTTTAGGCGGGGATTGACGGTCACTTCGTGAATGCTTCCTTGTTGACCACGTAGGGCATTTGGGTAACGTCGCCGCCATAGTTTCCTTCCAGTATGTCGATGAGACCCTGTACACACCGCCCGGCCATTCCCTTCTCTGGATCGGTGGAAAGTCGGGTGATTTTGGCAGCGCTGGCAAAGTGCGGATACAGACGGCAGCGGTCTTCGATTGCCGGATCACGTAGCGGCGAATCTTGCGGCAGAGGTTCCTTCTCGTAGACGTCGAGGGCGGCCCCAGCGATCCAGTTTCTCGCGCAGAGCCTTGGCAAGAGCCGACTCGTCAATCACAGGCCCACGCGACGTATTTACGAGGTAGGCCGTCGGCTTCATCTTTCGCAAAGTCTTTTCGTTAAACAGGTGAAAGGTGGGGGTCGGGCTCTCGCCTTCTCGGAGCAAGGGGACGTGCACGCTCACAAAGTCGGCCACACTGAGGGCCTCATCCAGCGAACTGTACTTGATCCGACATCGCTCACTGGTCATGCCACGTGCGAATCGAAGATCCTTGATTTCCTGGATTGCTTTCACATATTCGTGATTCTGGTACGCCGGGTCGTAGCACAGGATATTCATGTCGAATCCCGTGCTTTTCTTGATCATGGCCAGGCCGATGCGTCCTGTCCCGATGATGGCAATGGTCTTGCCGGTCACTTCATCTCCCAGGAACGGCAGATATGGATGCCAGAATCCCCACTTGTTCTCGCGAGTCAGGTGCTCCGCCGACCATAATCTCCGAGCCAGAGCTCCCATCATGAAGAACGCGAATTCTGCGGTGGCCTCGGTCAGGACATCGGCCGTGTTCGTGAACGGAATTCGGTAGCGGTTGGCGTCCGCCCGATTGATGTTGTCGAAACCAACAGCATATTGCGCGACAACTTTGAGCGTACCTTTGCCTGCTTCAAACAATTCAGCGTCCACTTGATCGCGGAGGGTCGTGATCAGGCCGTCGATGCCAGACTTCAATTTCGACACGATCAGACTCTTGGGTGGAGGCTCGGGACTCCCGTAGACCTCGACTTCATACCCGCGTTTGCGCAGCAGGTCGATGGAATCTCCGATATCGCAGGTGGCAAATACGCGATGTTTTGTGGCCATTCGTCTCTCAGGAATTGGAACTCGTGCAGATTGCTACGCTTGCCCACGAAGCACGAAAAGAAGCAACAGTGTACCCCAGATGAAGATGGGGGCTGGGAGACTTCGCCTCGACAGCCGGCGGGGCGCCGGCGCTACGCTCGGGCTAAGAATGCATGGAGACCAGGCGGTGGTCGTCCCGCTCTGCTTGATGTTTCCTCTTGATCTCGACCAGCTCAACCGCCTTGCGGGCGATGTGCTCCGCACTGACTTCGAACTCTTTGATGAGTTCCCACGGAGCGCCTGAGTCCCCGAAGCGATCCTTCACGCCAATGGCTCCCGTAATGACTGGGACGTCCAGCAGCATCGGGTTTTCGGTGATGATATTGCTCACTCTCCAAGCCAGGGCGCCAATCTGATGTTCTTCGGCGGTCACGACCACGCCTGTCTGCTTGGCGGCCCACACAATGGCGGATTGGTCGATGGGTTTCAGTGTATGCAGGTTGAGAATACGGGTCTCGTATCCGAATTCGCGCTTCAGGATCCAGGCCGCGCGCATCGCCTCGGGAACCATTGGGCCACACGCCACGATCGTCAAATCCTCATGCTCGTTGTCGTACAAGCCCTCCAGCTTCGTTTCGAAGGCCTGGAGGAAATCGTCGGACTCCCGTCGAAAACGAATTACATTCGCTTTGCCGAAAACGAAGGGAGTCTTGTCATCCGTTACCACCGGCGTCGCTTCGCGTGCAAAGCGGATGTACTTCGGGCCATGATGTTGAAGCAATAGGTAATTGGTCGCCTTCCGAGTTTCCACAACGTCACAGGGGACAACGACCGACATGTTCGGCAGCCCGCACATGGCAAACAGATCTTCCAGCGCCTGGTGGGTGGCACCGTCGGGTCCTACCGACACTCCACCGTGGGCGCCGGCGATCATGACGTTGAAGTCGCCATAGCAAATGGACGTGCGAATCTGGTCGAGATTGCGAGCCGCTGCAAAAGTCGCATAGGTGCCGAACACGGGCAACTTCCCTTCCTTGGCAAGCCCAGCTGCCGCCGAGGTAGCTGACTGCTCCGCGATGCCCATGCTGATCCAGCGGTCCTTCCGCTCCGGATGCGAAGCGTAGAAATCGCTGATGGTGATCGAGCCCGAGATGTCGAGCCCCAAGCACACCACCCGCTCATCGTCGCCGTGTTCCGCCAGAGCCTGTCCGAATCCTTTTCGCGTCGGCTCCATCCGAGCCTTCATGTTGGCGGCGGAATTCCACCAATAATTTGCCTTGAACTTCGGCATTTCGTGGTCGAGCCTGCGGTCCACCTCGGCCTGATACCATCTGGCTCGCTCCAACAAATCCTTCACCGGAATACGGTCGGCAAGTCCAAGTTCATCGAGACCCTTCGTCAATTCGTCGAAGGAGGGCGACTTGCCGTGCCAGCCGGCGACATTTTCCATGAAACTCACGCCTTTGCCCTTGACCGTGTCCGCCAGAATCACAGTTGGTTTTCCTTGGGGAATCTTCGCGTTTTCCAGTGCGTCGACCACTTGCTCCATGTTGTGCCCGTCGATGCGACGCACGTCCCAACCGAAAGCACGGTACTTCTCCTCGAGCGGTTCTACGTTCATGACTTCCGAAACCGGGCCGTCGATCTGCAGGCGATTGCAGTCCACGATACCCACCAGGTTGTCGAGCTTGTGATGGCTCGCCTCCATGGCAGCTTCCCAGATCTGACCCTCCTGCTGTTCGCCATCTCCCATGATGCAGAACGTGGTGTGGCTCCTTTTGTTCAATCTTCCCGCGAGCGCTATCCCTATCGCGATACTGAGTCCCTGACCCAATGAGCCAGTCGAAACTTCCACACCCGGGAGCTTCTTCCAATGGGGATGGCCCTGGTAGGGCGACCTCAGTTTGCGCAGCAGCACCACGTCCTCCACCGGACAGAAACCAGCAAACGCCATGCCGAGATACAAACTGGGCGCCTTGTGGCCTGTGGACCAGATGATGCGGTCACGGTCCTGCCACGTCGGATTCTCTGGATCATGATTGGCCACGCGCAGATAGAGTGCGGCCGTGATGTCCATGATGGAAAGTGTTCCGCCCGCGTGACCGCTTCCGGCCGCGTGCAGGGCGACCAAGTCGTAGCCGCGCATCAAGTTGGCGGCATCTTTCAGCTCTCCAATAGAGTACGGACGACGGGCTTCGCCGGTGGTGGAGTTTCTCAAGGCCATGACTGGCTCCTTCCCGGTGCGCCAGGCAAGGAAGGAGGGCCGGCGCACGTCGAGCTTCGCGAAGCGAGCTTATGCTGGAATGTCGCAGGGAGCAGTGAGGTTAGTCACAAGCGGACGTGATGAGGGGAAAACTCCCCTTTTAGGATTGGGCGCGCGTCACTTTGCACCGGGAGCAAAAGCCTTTCGGACCTCGTCATTGGAGGCAGGCACCGGTTCCACTTCGGCTGCGCTCAGGATTAGAGGGGGACAATCCCCAACTTGTTACAGGTTCTTGGAGGTCCATTGTCCAATACGTTCCAGCGCTTTGTTTAGATTCTCCAGCGAATTGGCTACGCTGAAGCGCAGGTAGCCTTCACCGAAATCTCCAAAGGCTGTGCCCGACAGACAGGCTACGCCTGCTTCTTCGAGCAGTGCGTTGGCGAGTTTCTTCGACGGCCATCCTGTTCTCCTCGTGTTCGGAAAGGCGTAGAACGCACCCTTGGGCATTCTGCAGGAAAAGCCTTTGATCTTGTTCAGCCCGGCCACGAAAGCGTCGCGCCGCCGTTTGAACTCGTCCCGCATGCGGTCGACGGACGACTGGTCCCCGCGCAGCGCCTCGACCCCGGCAATCTGCGTAAAGCTCGCTGTGCAAGAGTTGGAGTTCGTCATCAGCCGGGTCATGTGGGCGGCCAGATCGGCGCGCATCACACCATAGCCCATGCGCCATCCTGTCATGGCGTATGTTTTCGAGAAGCCGTCGAGCAGAATCGTCCGCTCCTTGAATCCGGGAATGGACATGATTGAGAAGTGCTCGCCCTCGAAAATCAGACGGCTGTAGATCTCGTCCGAAAGCACCATGATATTGCGATCGCCGATGGCATCCGCGATGTCGTGGATGTCTTTCTTGTTGAGCACACCGCCCGTAGGATTCTGCGGTGAATTGAGAATGATCAGACGCGTTCGGTCATTGATGAGCGACGCCAGCTCTTTCACATCCAAGCCGAAATCCCGCTCCTCGCGCAATTGGATCGGCACTGCTTTCGCACCCACGTAATTAACCATTGACTCGTAGATGGGAAAGCCAGGGTTGGGATAAACAACTTCATCCCCTACATCCGCCAATGCCAGTACCGAAAAGAAAATAATCGGCTTACCGCCTGGAACAACCACCACTTCGTCGGTCGCAACCGGCACGCCGCGGGTTCGGCTGACGTATTCCGCAATCTGCTGCCGAAGTTCCGGAAGACCGGCGGAGGGACCATAGTGCGTCCAGCCCTTGTGCAAGGCGCCCACGGCGGCCTCGATGACGTTGGAGGGCGTATCAAAGTCGGGCTCGCCAATTTCCAGGTGGACAATGTCTTTGCCCTGACGCTCCAGAGCCTTGGCCTTATTCAACACTTCGAAGGCGGTTTCAGTGCCCAGTCGCGACATGCGGCTGGCAAGGCGAAGTTCGTACTGCGTGACATTTTCCATGGTGGCAAACCGAGGCATTATACACCCCCAGGTCGGCGGGCTTGGCCGACAGGAGGATTATTGCGCTGGCGAGATTAGAAGTCGGGGAGCGGCATCACAGGGCTCGGTGACGGGAATTTGCGGATCGTCGACTGCCGATTTTCGAGTGTGTTCTACTGCCGGAACTTTATGGGATCGATACAATTGGCAATCGGAACTCGGGCAATTGAAAATTACTCAGAGATGGTGTGCTCTTCGCTTTGCGAGCGCAAAACACGATCGACCGAGTAGGGTGCGCGACGCGAGGGTTCGTGGTAGTGCCGAACCTGCATCTCGCCCAAAAGACCCACAGCCAGCATGTTGAGCCCCGCCAGGAATAACACGGCGGCAAAGATCATCAGAGGTCCGTGTTGGATCAATAGGTCAGAGTGATAAAACAACTTGCGCTCGACCAGCCAGCCCGCGATACCAAACCCGCCCAAGATGCTCATCATCCCCACGGTGCCGAAGAAGTGAAGCGGCCTCGATAGATACCGCAGGAGAAAGCGGATCGTGATCAGATCGAAAAATACGCGGAAAGTGCGCGAAATTCCGTAGTGCGACGTTCCCCTCTCCCGATTCACGTTACGGATCGGGACTTCGATAATCGAGGCGCCATGCCATGAAGCCAGAGCAGGAATAAAGCGATGCAGTTCGCCGTAGAGCGGGACCTGTTCTAGAATCTCGCGCCGGTAAGCCTTAAACGTGGTGCCGAAGTCGTGGATATCCACCCCGCTCAATTTTGCCATCATCCAGTTCGCAATTCGGGATGGAATCCGGCGCAGCCACAGGTTGTCGATGCGCTCTTTGCGCCACCCACTAACGATGTCGTAACCTTCGCCGATCTTTTCGATGAAAACGGGGATATCGGAGGGATCGTGCTGCAGGTCGCCATCCATGGCGATGATGTACTCGCCACGCGCGTGGTCAAAACCGGCCGCCAGCCCGGCCGTCTGGCCAAAGTTCCGGCGCAACTTCACGACCGTCACGCGGCTGTCGACCGCGGCGATTTCGCGCAGCAACTGAAAGGTGCGATCGACCGAGCCATCGTCCACCAAGACGATCTCGAAACTCTCTCCGTTCGCCTCCATCACGACCTTGAGGCGGTCGTAGAGGTCGGTTACATTTTCCTGCTCGTTATGCAGGGGCACCACGATGGAATACTTTGGCATGGAAGCTTTTATTATACGGGAAAATGGCGTGAGATCCGCGATTTCGCCGTGGATCTCAACGCGTTAGGACACCAACTAGGTAACTAATTCAAAATAGACCCCTGCGCCTTTTCGGCAGGTTGTCGATTCAAACCTTCCGCGCAGCGCTTTATATTCCGGGTCCCTCCGGATAAGCCGGTAGATCGGGAGGTTTCGGCGGCAGCGTCTTGGGATTTGCCTGGATCAGCTTCATGACCTCCTGGATTGACCGTTCCAATTGCGGATCCTGCCCCTTGACCACCAGATCGGGACGGTTATCCACCTCGATGTCAGGCACTACTCCCTTGTTTTCGACCACCCACTTGCTCTGCAAGTCATAGCGGGCGAATTCCGGACGGGTGATGTAACCGCCATCCATCAGGGGAATCTGACCGCGAATGCCGCGTACACCGCCCCAGGTTCGCTCCCCGATGAGCGGCCCCAATTTGTACGCCTTGAAGAAGTAGCTGAAGATATCCCCGTCGGAAGCGGCGTACTGGTTCGTCAAACAGACCATGGCGCCGTGAAAGACAACCGGCGGCACGGTTCCCGCTTCCCAGTTACGCGCCGAATCCATTCCGACCAGCATCCGGCGCAGGCGCGCGAAGATTAACTGGTCGACGAAACCTCCGCCGTTGTAGCGAACGTCGATGATCATGCCCTGCTTACGAATCTGCGGGAACCACTGCCTTACGAATTCATTCAGCCCTGGCCCACCCATGTCGGGAATGTAGACGTAGCCCACACGTCCATTGGTGGCGGCCTCTACTTTCTTGCGGTTGTTTTCGATCCAATCACGCTCCCGTAGCAGGCCTTCGTCGGCGATGGGCTTCACCTGCACTGTATGGGACCCCTCCTCGGTGGGCTTCGAATTGACGGTCAGCGTAACCGTGTCTCCCGCTGTGTTAGTGAGCAATTCAAACGGGGTCTGCGGAGAGCGCAGGGTGCGTCCATTGATGGCGATGAGGTAGTCGCCTTCCTTCACTTTTACCCCGGGTTCGGTCAGCGGCGAACGCGCCTGCGCATCCCAGTTCTCTCCGGGATATATTTTCTTGAAGCGATAGATGCCGGTGGCGTTGTCCACATCATAGTCCGCGCCCAGCAGCCCAACGTTGACGGGGTGCAGTTCCGGATAGTCCCCACCACCCACATAGGTGTGGGAGTTGGAGAGATCTCCGATCATCTCGCCCATGAGGTAGGTAACGTCGGAGCGGTTGGCCGCATAGGGCAATAGCGGAGCGTACTTGTCGCGCTCCTTTTCCCAATCGACACCGTTCATCGCGGCCGCGAAGAAGTAGTCGCGCTCCTGCCGCCAGACTTCGTTGAACATCTGTTTCCACTCTTGCGGCGGATCGACCTCGGCGCGCAGGCCCCCCAGATTCAAAGCGCCGTCGCCAACTTTCTTGGGCGAGTCGGCCTTGGTATCGATAATCCCGTAAGTACGCGGAGTGGGAGGAGTGGCAGGGTTGGCTTCGCCACTCTGGTACAGCAACTTGGAGCCATCGAACGAAACGGCGAACTGCTCCACATTCTCGATCAGAACTTTATCCTTGCGCTCCTTGAGATCAAAAGCATGCACGGCGGACGTTTCCCCGGGTAGAGGACCGGACAATCCCGGAACGGGCGTCGTCGAATACAGAACCAGGTCCTTGGCGGCTGCCAACGTCTGGATCTGAGCCGGAGGCATGGTCAGGGCGACGACGCGATTCTGGATGCCGTCGAGGTCAATCTTGAAATTCTTGGCAGGCTCTTTATTGTCGGATTTTTGCTTCTCGTCGTCTTTCTTCGCTTTCTCCTTCGACTTGTCCTTCCCCTCGTTCTTCTCTTCCTCCTTAGCCGCGGCGCCAGGCCCGAGCTCATCCTTCTTAATTGCGACCTCATCGCTTAACGCTGGAAAGGGCGATGGCTCATCCGTGCGTAGGGTTACGACGTAAACGCGTGCCGTTTTCGGATTGGCAAACTCGAAATCAATATTTCCCAGAACTTCGTTGAAGTCGCGATTCGAAATGAAATAGAGATACTTCCCGGCCGGGTCAAACACCGGCGAGTAGCTGTTTGTAAAACTATTGGTTATGGGTGTGATCTTCTTATCCGCAAGCGAGTACACCTGCACTGCGCTGTTGCCGTTTTCGTCTTGTTTGTCGTAGGAGAGCCACTTACTGTCGGGAGACCAGGAGTAGTTCGCGATTTCAGCGTACTTCGCCCGGTCGACCTCGACCGGCTTCTTGTCGCCGATATCGATGTACCAAAGGCGCAGATCCTTGTCGGCCCATGCCAGTTTCTTGCTGTCGGGGGACCACACCGGACTGAACTTGAAACCTTTGTAGCCACTGGTGATCTGCTGCTCCTTGCCGAGCCCGTCCTGGGCGGTGATGAAGAGTTCCGCTTCTCCCGTGCGATCGGAAATGTAGGCGATCCAGCGTCCATCGGGGGACCAAGCCGCACCGCGCTCACGAATTCCCTGAGTACGGGTAAGATTGCGCGCGCTTCCGTCCTTAGCCGGCAACGTGAAAACGTCGCCACGAGCAGTGAACACGGCGCGCTTCCCGTCCGGTGCAATGTCGAAATCGGTGACCAGCTTGCTGACATTCGTCCAGTGCTTCAGGGTCTCGTCGTTCTCGCCGGGAACTGAGATGGTCAGCTTTCTGGCTTCCTTGCTGGCGAAATCGAAGATGTAGAGATAGCCTGCATTTTCGAAGACGATGGCGTCCGGTCCGAGGCTCGGCCACATCACGTCGAACTCAGTAAACTTCGTGAGCTGTTCGATCTGCTTTGAACCGAGATCGTAGCTATACAGGTTCAGTTTGTGCTCGGGGCCCCGGTCGGACGTGAAATAGATGGTGTTGCCATGCCACATCGGAAAGGTATCGCTGTATTCCGTATGCGGTATCTGCTGTTCGAAAACATTGTTCTTGATGTCGTAAATATAGATGTCCTGCGCCAGACCGCCTGTATAACGCTTCCAGGTACGGAAGTTCCGGAAGATGCGGTTGTACGCAATCTTCGTTCCGTCCGCGTGAGAATGAGGTCAGCCCGCCTTGGTCCATGGGCAGCGGCTCGGGCAGGCCACCATCGATGCTGACGCTGTACGGCCGCTTGATCCATCCGTTGGTGGCATCGCGGCGCGACAGGAAAAGAATTCGCTTGCTGTCAGGAAACCAGGTAACGACCTCATTGTGAATTCCCATGCGGTCGCTGAGAGGTTGAGCGGCTCCCTGGAAGAACGTTAGTTGCCTCGGCTGGCCACCTTCCGACGGCATGACGTAGACGTTGAAGTTGCCGTCGTATTGGCCAGTGAAAGCGATCCATTTACCGTCGGGCGAAAACTTGGGGAACAGTTCCCTGCCGGGATGTGTGGTGATGCGGTGTGCTACTCCTCCGCTGGTCGAGGCGAGCCATAAGTCGCCCCCGTAGACGAACACAACCTTGTCCTTATAAATGTCCGGGAAGCGCAACAGTCGGCCTTCGCGTTCTTGCGCGATCGCCGGCAATGCCAGGCAGACCACGGCAAGAACGAACCACTTCCTAAGCAAGCACATGAAAGGCTCCTCGATACAGCGATGGTGTGAGAGACAGTGAAGGCGGCGTCCATGAAGAACGGCAATTGTAGCAATCTCTCCTGGAACTTAGCCGATGGAGTTGTGGCACACGAGTAGAAACTGCCTGCGGCCCTCCCTACTGACGGCTGAGCCGATAAAATGAAAGCAGAATAGCTGGGCGTGCGTTTTCTTGAGGTCATCATTTTTCGTGAGGAGGATTCATGGCGCATACGGAGCGCAAGACTGTCGATCTTTCTGCATATCCCGACTTGGTGGTGATTTACCTCGGAATGAGAGTTCGGACCTTGCGCGGGCTGAGCACTCTGATTAGCTTTGGTCCGAAGATCAGCGCCGCGGTCGCCGCAAAACCCGAAGGCTTGCTTCTCCACGAGAGCCTTCTCTATTCTCTTTTTCCGATTCACACGGGAATGCGGCAATATTGGCGAGACTTCCAATCCCTGGAAGACTGGGCGCGGACCTTGCCGCACCAGCAATGGTGGAAGGACTTTCTGCAGGATTCCGGCGGCACTGGCTTCTGGCATGAGACTTACTTCATGCGCGGCGGGATGGAGGCCATCTACGACGACTTGGGGCAGTTGCTCGGCTTTAGCCGTTTCGCTCCGACACGTCCGGCGAAGGGTCCCATGTTCAACGCGCGGAAGCGTCTCGGCTTGCAGGGCGACCCGTCGGCTCCGGCCCCGGTGCAAGAAGAAGCCTCTTGAGGCGATCCGAGAATCACTCGTAACGAAGCGCTTCGATCGGGTCCAGGTTTGCCGCGCGTATCGCCGGAAACATTCCGCTCACTACGCCGACGAACGCCAGAATGGTCACCGCGATCAGCAGGACGTTGGGCGCGACCACCAGCCTGATATCACCGGCGTCCGCATGCTGGGCCATCGCACTGTAGAGCGTCAGAGATCCGACCGAAAACGACACCAGGTACGACAGTAGAATCCCCAGCACGCCGCCCACCGCCGTGATCACCATCGCCTCGGCCAGGAATTGGAACATGATGTCTTTCTTGCGCGCACCCAGCGCCTTCTCCACGCCGATCTCGCGGGTGCGCTGCGTTACCGAGACCAGCATGATGTTCATCAACCCGATACCGCCGATGCCCAGAGTGATCGTTCCAATGAAGGTCAGCAGAACCTTCAGGCCCATGGTGATGATATTGAATTGCGCGAGTTGTTTCTGGGCGTCGAAGACGAAGACAGCGCGCAGTCGTCTGCTTTGAAGTTGTGCGCCATGGCTAGTGATTCGCGAATGGTCCGAGTCATCTTCTCGTGATCCATACCCTGATAGTCGAGCCAGATTCCACCGAGATAAAAGTTATCTTGCAGGACATCCATGGTGGTGAAAGGAATGTAGACCTGGCGGTTGATGTCGCTATCGCCCTTCCTGCATGCGCGGAGCCACCACTCCGATCACCTGAAAGCTGACTCCGTTAAAGCGCACCGCCTGGCCCAGCGGATCCATCCCGGAAAAGAGTTTGTCCTTGGCTTCGGAGCCCAGTACGGCCACCCGAACGTGTCCCAGGTTGTCCTGGTCGTCGAGGAAGCGCCCGCTTGCCATGTTGAGGTTCCAGATGGCGGCGACAGGCGGGTCCACGCCCTTCACGGGCAGATTAAAATTCCGCGCACCGTATTGCCCGGTGCAGTCCTTGTCCGACTGGCGCGAGATGTGGCGAATGAGTGGAGCAACGTTTTGCAGGAGTTCGATATCGGCGCCGGTCAAGCGAATTTGGACGCCCGCCTTGTTGCCGCCGGCTTGCTGCGAGGTGCGGCCCGGAAAAATACCGACCGCCTTGTCGCCAAAACTCTGGAAGATGTTAGTAATGGCCTGGCCAAAACCGTTGCCGTACGCCAGCAACAACACGACGGTTGCGATTCCCCAAGCCATGCCCAGCATGGTGAGAATTGTTTTGCGCAGATCGTGGCGCATGGCGCCGAACGCTTGTTCGAGCAGGTCGCGATGCATCTTATTCCTTGCGGAGCGCCTCCACCGGCTGCAGCAGGGCCGCGCGCCGCGCCGGGATAGAGGCCGGCCGCAACTCCTGCGATGGCGAGCGCCGTGATCGCAAGTGCCGCCGTCATGGGCACTAGTTTGGGAGGATCAAAACCGGGCGGCGACGGTAAGCTGGAGAGCGCCGCCATCAGCCCGGCGGCGAACGCCATGCCGATCCCTCCGCTCAATACAGTAAGGAACGCGCCCTCCACGAAGAATTGAAACATGATGCTGCCGTTGGTCGCGCCGACTGCCTTGCGCAGTCCGATTTCACGGGTACGATCCGCAACCGCCACCAGCATGATGTTAATGATTCCGATCGCGCCCAGAGCGAGCGTCACCAGGCCGACGCTGCCCAGGAAAGCATTCATCGCGTCGAAAATCTTTCCCAACGTTGTCCACGGTGCGGACCGTGTCCCATTCGTCGAAGGCATCCGGGTTTCGATAGTCGAATCCGTGATTGTGCGCCACGACCTTATGCACTGCGACCTTCGAGGCTTCATGCAGGGCGCGGTTCTGGGCTGGTAACAATCAGGGAGAGCGGCTCCAGCAAATCGACGTTCACGCGGGAAGTACTGCCGCATGGTGCTGAAGGGAATCCAACTGCGCAGGTTCTGATTGGTATTCTCGCCGTGTCCAATGCGTTGAATCGCGCCGATCACTTCAAAGCGCACGCCGTTCAGCAGGATCGCACTGCCTAGATATGGACGGCCCGGAAACAAGACGCGCCGGGTTTCGTCTCCCAGCACGATCACATTGCGCTTCTGGCTTTCGTCCATTTCGTTGAGCCAGCGGCCCGATCGCCATGGGAGATAGCGGATCTGGTTGAACTTTGGAGGCACGCCGCTGATCTGGCCACTGCTCGAGTAGAAGTCGCTCACGGCTCGAATATCTCCTCGCTGGATCACGGGAGCGCACTGCTTGACCTCGGTGGCGGTTGCTTGAATGTCGAGGTAGTCCTTGTAGGTAAGGTAATACTGCCGCATCCCGGTGAAACTGCCATCCACCGCGGGTGCGCGGCCGCCCCAGATGAACATTACGTTTTCGCCGAGCGAATCGAATTGCTTGCGGTTTCCCGAGCGAAATCCCTCGCCCAGGCCAACCAAAAGCAGCAGGGACCCCACTCCCCACGCGATCCCGAACATGGTCAGGAATGAGCGCAGTTTATGCGCCCAGAGAGTGCTGAGGGTCTGGCCGAAGATTTCGAAGAGGATGCGCATAGCTCTTGCTAAATCATACTTGAAGGGTGGACAGCCGAGTCTGTGATCCGCCGCCCGTCCGGCGGACGCGTCCATCTCATAGATCCGAGTGGAAGCAAGGAATGGAGGCCCCGGGCGGAGTCGAACCGCCGACCTGCGGTTTAGGAAACCGTCGCTCTATCCATCTGAGCTACGGGGCCAGTGTTCATCTCATTGTAGCCAATCAGGCTCTTGGTTGCAACCGCGTATAACCGCCGAACCTCGATATCGAAGATCGAAACAGGTCAACCCTCCGTGTTTCGTTTGGTCTGGCGCATACACCTATATCAGCACGCACGAGGCAACCTTCCCGCATGGCTTTGTTTCCAAATCTTTCGAGGACTACAACTTTTCTCGAGCTGGACTAGGGAAGGCGAGAGGTGGGAAATGAGACTCACGTTGGTGTGTGGAGTGGTGTTGTCATCCGTCGTCTGGAGGTTTGAGCCGCAGAGAAGCCGCGGGTGTACGTGACCGATAGCAAATCGTGGGAACTGGGCGGCGGTGTCGGTGGGACTGCGGACGGATTTGGCGGCGCTGCCAGCGGCGGAGATCGGCCACAGACCGCGGAAATCATCAAGACCTTCGGAGAGCGCTGCCCGTCGGTCATCGTCAACAACAAGAAGGAAAAGGCAGACTATGTGGTGCTGCTCGACCACGAGGGCGGTAAAGATCCCATTTCTCGCGACAACAAGAGCGTTATCTTCAACAAGGACGGGGACTCGATCATGAGCCGCTCGACAAGGACGCCTCGGCAATGCCGTCAAAGACGTCTGCGGCGCTACCGCCGATGATTGGCCGAAGCAGGTCATCAAGGCGGCCAATGCTAAGTCCGAGTCGGATCCTGCCGACCCAAACGTGGCTCGCAAGAATCAGTAGTCAAATTCCAGCAGCGCCGGCGATTCCCCGGCGACCGATTGAGGGGCGGGGTGCCGGCGCTTTCGATTTTCTAAACTCAAGGACATCAATGAGTTGCTCATCGTGCGCTGGCCAGACCCACGACAGGGGAACGCTCGGCCGCTTTCGATATAGTGACCCTCGTACACCCACCCTGGACACCTTCCGCGCGCCACACAACTGCGGAGAAACTGATATCACCGTAATTGAGGATTGGCGCCCCCCTGAGCCGCGCCCAACAGAGATTTTATGGAGGAAGACCTATGAGAGTACGTCTTGTTCTTGGAGTGGTGTTGCTGGCTTCGGTGGTTTATGCGAAGGAGCCGAAACCGCACCAGTCCGGCAAGTTGCTGCAGATGGAATCCGTTGCCTGCGGCGTCGACGAAAACAGTGGCAAGAGCGTGGTCGGAGAACTGATTGGCACCGATTCGGCGCACAAGAAAACGCATGAAATGCTGTGCCAGGAATATGTCTTGCAATCGGAAAAGATCATCTATCGCATTCGGCCTCGCGATGAAAAGCATCCAGTGCTGCTACCGGTCGGCGAACAGGCGCAGTTCCGCATGCAGAAGGACAAGATGATTCTTCGGGTCGAAGATCTGGACGACAAGGACCGCGAATATAACGTTGTGTCCATGACGCCGCGCGAGGACGCTGGCCCCGAGAAGGCGGCCCTGAAGTAGATTGTCAAGGACTGGGTAGACGGAGAGCCACGACGTGGTAGACTCCGACTGCCCGAATGGGTGCTCCCCAAAGCCGCCAGGATGCAACCAGTCGTTGCCTTACCGTGGCGGCTTTAGTGTGTCCGGGGCGGATCAGTCGGCGTTGGTTTCGACTTGAATCCGCACCAACTGGGAAGTGGGTGGCTCGAGAATCGCGAACTGCGGGAGTTCACCCCGGTACATGGCAACCTCGTCACAGTTGTCGAAGCGGGGACAGCGGAGGCAGTCCTTGTAAAGCTTGTCGGGAATCTCCTCCCGCGTGGCAACTGTGAATCCCATACGCGCGAAAAAAGTTGGGATGCGGGTGAAAAGGCAGACACAGGTGACCTCTTGACGTGAGGCTTGCTTCAGTAACGCCTTCATCAGTAAGCGTCCCCCGCCAACTCCCTTTTCTTCGGGGCGAACTGCAATCGAGCGAACTTCCGCCAGGTGCGGTCCATACAAATGCAATGCGCCGCATCCCAAAATGCGCCCGGCATTTTCCACCACCACGAAGTCGCGGATGTTCTCGCAGATCTCCGGCAAAGTCCGCGGCAGGAGCGTGCCGTCGCCTGAATAGCTGGCAATCAGGTCGTGAATCTGGGTTGCATCGCGTAACAAAGCTTCACGCGTGTGCATGGACCTCACCTCGTAAATGAGCGATGCGCTGTTCTGCACGTTGAATCGCTTCTTTGACTTGCTCGCGCGCCGTCCGCCTTCCACGTTGTGGATGGCCAGTACAGCTTCGAGCGTCAAAGCCTGATAGATGTCACCGCCGAAGGCAGAATGGATCTTCTGCAACTCCGCCAATGACATGTCCTGTAATTCGACCCTCGTTCGCAGCACAGCTTGACGGCTTTGCCGACAGCTTCATGTGCCAGTCGCGATGGGACGCCGCGGTCCACGAGGTAAGTGGCTGCCGCCCATGCATTCATGAATCCACCCTGAGCGGCTTCTTGCATCCGGGCGTAATCAAACTCCATTTCCTTCATCCACCCTGTTGTTAGCGGAAGAATCGAAATTATCGTCTGCGCCGCATCGAACAAGGGCTCTTGCGTCTCTTGCATGTCCTTGTTGTAGGCGAGAGGAAGGCCCTTCACTGTCATCAACAAGGTCGTCGCCGCGCCGATTACGCGCCCAGCCTTTCCTCGGGTCAGTTCGAGGAGGTCGGCATTCTTCTTTTGCGGCATGGCGCTGCTACCAGTCGAATACGCCTCGGGTAGCGAGATGAATCCGTACTCCTGGGTCGAGAACAGAATCATCTCCTCGGCCCACCGGCTCAAATGCACAGCGACAATCGACAGCGCCTGCACAAACTCCAGCACAAAATCGCGATCGCTGGTGGCGTCGACGCTGTTGGCCGTTGGCGCGTCGAAAACCAAGATCTGCGGCCATTGCACCTCGGTCCAGGGGGAGGGTGGCACCGGCAACTGCGCCCGATCCAAGCGGACACACATTCAACC
>CAWJDR010000020.1:0-205107 GCA_963841655.1 uncultured Acidobacteriota bacterium
CAACGAACGCGTCAGATGCTCCCCCTGATGCTGATTGGACTGGGTTTTTTGTGGGGAAGTCACCGGACGTCGTCTGCCCGGTTACATAAACATGCTGAGCTGAATCAAGCGCAATGGCAAGGCCGAAGTCGGAACCGGTACCACCCAGGTACGTCGAGTACAGCGGAGCGCTGCCCGGTTGGGTTCAGCTTGGTGACGAAAACGTTCGATCCAGCAGTTGATTTGTTTTGAGCTTGGATTGCGCCGCTTGTTGTGGGGAAGTCGTGAGCTGTTGTTTGGCCCACAACATACGCGTTTAAAGAGGAGTCCACTGCGATGAAGTTGGCGTCCTCATTGGCGTTTGCGGCCACGCCGCGTAGATAGGTGGAATAGATGTAAGTCGGCACGAATGTGGCGGGAATGGCGGTGACAAAACCATGCTCAGTGCCATTGCAGCTGCCACATACCTGGAAAGCGGTTGCCGTCGTCGGGAAATTTGTCGACTTGGTTATGCCACTCACATAAATATTGTTCGTGGTATCCACTGCCACACCAGTTGCGACATCATCGCCCCCACCACCAAGATAGCTTGAGTACGCCAGACCACCGTCGGGCAATGCCTTTATTTTCGTGACGAATCCGTCTCTGGCACAGCCGGCCGCACTACTCGCATTGCTTCCCTGCAAAGCGTTAACCGTCGTGGTAAAGTCTGATGAATCAGTTTCTCCGGCAGCATAGATGTTGCCAAGAGTGTCTACAGCGATACCGAATCCAATTTCATTGTTCGCTCCTCCCAAGAACGTGGAGTAAATCAAGGTTCCCGTCGTACTCAATACAGCAACGAATGCGTCCTGAGTGCCCTTGTTAGTGGCCTGAGCCGCATTTACCGTCGTTGGAAAGTCAGTCGCCGTAGTCGAACCGACGACGTAAGCATTACCGAGGCTGTCAACCGTTATCGCACTTCCACTGCTTTTGCCCGTGCCGGCGATGAAAGTCGAATAGACCGGTGGCGCGGTTCCATCTGGCTTAAGTTTTGTTACAAACGCGTCTTGCGTAGTTTTGAACGCAGGACCAATCGTCTTCGGAAAGCCTGGCGAGAGGGTCTGCCCCGTGACATAAACCGCTCCGGTATTATCCACGGCAATGCCGAAACCATCGTCCTCGTTGCCCCCTCCAAGATAGGTGGAATACGCAATACTCGGATCAATTACCAGTTCGCGGGAGCGGTCGTAGGCTCCAAGTGCGAGCGCCACCTTCTTATTCTTCACTACGAAGCTCACATCCACGAGTTGGCTTAGTTCACCCTGTTTCTGATAAGCGACCGGCTTGTGCAGGCGAAGATCGCCTGCGGCAGAGGTGAGGACCAGGTCTCCCGCCGCGTCGGTGCGGATCCTCTCGGCACCCTGAATGCCTAGAGCGATGGCCGCCGGATCAGCTCCCGGTTTCACGATAAAGTCAAATTCCAGTTGGCGCTGCTGCCCGTAAAACGTCAGGTCGATCCCCGGGTAGATTCCGCGATAGCGGACGCGCGCATATTGCGGCACATTCCGTACCCACTTGCTGGAGTTGCTTCCGGTGAGATAGTTGGTGTGGCCCGCGCTCGGCATCTCCGCTTCCACACGGGGGGTTGCGTTCGCGCCCGAGATTTCCATTCTCAGAACCGCTTGGGTCTCGGAACGAGAGTCTCGGAGTCGAGCCATCCGGCCTTCGGCCGGTGAAGTCTTGGAAGCTGGTGAAGTCTTGGAAGAATGAATCGGTAACGTGAACACTGCCTCGTTGGACGTCAGGAACAGGTTGTAACGCGGATTCCTGGAGAGGAACTTGACCTGCGAGTCCGTCTGACCCTGGTTGGGCTCGAACGAAAGAGGCAGACTTCCGAAGTTGGCGGCCACACGCGATTCATCCGTCTCCACCACTGGACGCATGCGCGAAGGGGGCCCCGGTTTCGTGCCCCGTCGAGGGACCAAAAAGTTGCGCTCCTTGGTTAAGCCCGCAAGAAACAACCCGACGCCCAGCAGTACCAACATGGCGGTACCAAGGAACCACCGACCCCTGGTGCTCAAGCGAGCAGATTCTCCGAACGACATAGTTTCCCCTCCGAATGGCCCGATTGACGCGCCGGCATGGAATGCGTTACGACAGCTGCTTGCACGTCGGGCATGAGAAAAGTTCGGTTTCAGCCCCGTAACTCTCCTAAAATAACCAACTTAACCGGAGTATCAATGGAGAATAGAGCGCTTGTCAACGAAATGAGGATAGCACTCTAGGTGCCGACCGGGCGTGTACCAATGGGGAAGTGGCTGGCGGGCTTCTATGAACTCATGTGAGTGTAAGACTTGGCCGATTGGCCGTACTGGAGGCTGGGGAACCTGAAGTCGTTCGACGAGTTCCTGGAACGGCGGTTTCCGGAATCGAGAAGGAAGGCGTACTACCTAATGTCCATCCACGAACACCTGCCGCCGCAGGCGAGAAAAGACCTGAAGGAAGTGGGCTGGACGAAAGGGTTAGAGCTAGCGAAGGTGGCGCGGGCGGCAGGTCGGGACTTCGATTGTGCAACCTGGTTGCACAAGGCCCGGGAGATGCCGAAGGAGGAGTTCAAGAGGGAGGTGGAAAGGGAACTGACGGGGCAGGACTCAGAACCGCACGAGATCATTTATTTCAAGATCTACAAGAGCCAGACCCCGGTCATTGAGCAGGCGCTCGAGACACACAAGCGAGCAAGTCTTGTAACGGGCCTGTATGACAGGTAGCGATATGGCTCTTCCCACTATACTAGCCAAGCGGTAGTGGGGTCTTCCCAAGAGCCTGGAGGAGAACATTCCACACAAAGACTGGGTTATCCCTCAGGTATCGCGGCCCAAGCCGACGAGGTTCCGTCAACATCCGAAAGAACCATTCCAGACCCATACGCATCATCCAGCGAGGTGCCTGTGGTTTCACACCAGCGTGGAAATCGAAGGCTGCCCCAACCCCTATCAGGACGGGGGCAGTCAGCTTCCCGACGTGAGAAGCTACCCAATATTCTTCCTTTGCCGCTCCCAGCCCGACCCACACAATATCGGGTTGGGTTGCGTTGATGATCTCGATGATCTGCGAGTCCTCATTTTCTGTAAGGGGCCTGAACGGTGGAGTGTAGGTGCCTACAATCTCGATTCCGGGAAAACGATCTCTCAGTCGTACGGCAAGTTTTTCCACCACTTCTGACGGCCATCCACCGTAAAGGAAGTGGCGGTACCCGGAACTGACTGACCGTTGACAGACCGCTAGCATCAGGTCTGGACCGTAGACTCGCTCCACCTGGCGATGGCCCATCAACCGGCTGACCCAAACAATCGGCATTCCGTCTGGCGTAACCATTCCAGCCTGGTTGTAGATTTGACGAAGCCCTTCGTGACGCAAGCACTCGACGATGCAATGCGCCGGAACTGCGATCACATAGTTGGGCGCTCTTCGCTCAATCCACGACTGAATTCTTGCAACAGCCATCTCCATATTGACTGCACTTACGCCAACGCCCAGGATGTTAGCTCTGTCCATCAAGCCGCTCCACCTTCCTCCGCCATTTGAACCGGCGCTGCTTCTGCGGTTTCGCTCGCCGAAGCAGACCTTCTTGCACGTGCAAGGCTCGCCAACATCGAACTGCTCCCCAGGCGGAGATAGTTGACTCCATCAACCTTCTCCAACAAATCGAGCTGGCGCCAACAATCGACTACGGTTCTGGGCACGGGGAAACGAGCCCAGCAGGAATTCTCGATCCTTGCGAATTCGGGCCACGGCGTGGCCAGGACAACCACGTCAGCATTCGCAACGCACTCCATCGCAGTCTGGGCGAAATCCAGGGTGCTTCCCCGGGCGCCGTTTGAGGTGTGTACCGCCGCCGGATCGAATGCGGCCACCGACACTCCCCGAGAGTTCAATTCCTGGGCTAACATCCACCCTGGCGACTGCTCCATCACGTCGGTAAAAGGCTTATAAGTCAGGCCCAAGATTCCCACTGATCCGGAATCGGATAGACACATCTGCACCAGATTGGCCAACCATCGAATCTGTGCTCTATTGAAGTAGTCGGTTGCCTGAGCAATGTCGGCCGGAGCTTCTACGCGCCGCGCCAGCGACACCAGGGCAAGATTGTCGCGTGGAAAGCACGGACCGCCATAACTGATGGCTCCCTTGAGGTACTTCGAACCTATACGGCTGTCCATACCGAGCGCGTGTGTTACAGCGTCTACGCTAGAACCCGGCACACGCTCGCAAATCCGAGCAAGCATATTGGCAAAGCTGATTTTCGTGGTCACGAAGGTATTGACCGCGAGTTTAGCGATTTCTGCGTCGACAAAGTTAAGTCTTACTGTTGGGCGCCGGTCCTCGCACACCAGACGGTAGATGCCTTCTAATGTTTGTCCCGAGTGTTCGTCAGATTCACCGATGAGCAAGAAATCGGGGTTGAGAAAATCTCGAATGACGCTTCCAAGCGCGATGAATTCCGGGTTGTAACACAGGCCAAACCCTTGCCCTGCGCGCATCCCGCTAGCCCTCTCGAGAATTGCCTGAACCTCTCCACCAGTACTTCCAGGCATTACGGTGCTAGTTAGAACAACTATATGAAACCCTTTCTTGTTGCGCAATGCCGAGCCTATCTTCTGGCACACCGGCAGAATGTATCGAAGAGAGAAGCCGCCATCTGGCTCGCTCGGCGTCGCTACCACAATGAAAGTGACAGATGTTGCCAGAACCGCGGCCTCGACATCCATCGTGGCTTTCAACCGGCCGTCCCCAGCTGCAATCATGTCTGCGAGGCGGGGCTCAAATACGGGTGCTTGGCCGCTGTTCACCGCGTCCACCTTGCGGGCATCGGTGTCAACACCTACGACGTTGAACCCCTTTGCCGCGAAACAAGCCGCCATAGGTGCTCCAAGTTTTCCTAATCCGATCACAGAGATTTTCTCTTTCATAGAACCTCTCATACCTTCGATATGCATGTGAAAGCTGGTGCTCCAATTGCCAGCTTAGAGGGATGTCGTGACCCTTCTTCTCTCAACGAACTCGCCTGACGCTCTCAGTGACAGGCCACGTTGTCGAATACTGGGCACGCGAATTTGAATACGTTCAAATCGGTTGGTGGAGGTGTGGCGTAAAACCATCCATCGCTCAATCTCAGTTCGTGAGAATAATTGCTGCCACTTTTGACGGGGGACGACGGTGTAAGCAGGTACTGAGCTCCGCCTCCGTCCTGCACCACCACGCTGTCCGACAGCGATTGGAATCGGAAAATGTAAGTACCGGCAACCCCTGTCGGCCCGGAGTATTCCACGAGAAACTTACTTGGATCGTAGCGTACCGACGGCCCAAGCTCATCGTTTGTGGGATTGAGGTAGAGAATCATAGGGTCAATCACACTAGTTCGTACCCAATAGTCCCCGAAACACTGCGGACAGTCCTGCGTCACACTTGCACTTGTGACAAACTGAACTGGAATCGAGGCAAGGTTCCCATGGTCCAAGGTCGCAGCAATTTCAAACAGATTCATGGCAGGCGGCGATGCATCAGGATTGGAGAACACCATGCCAAAGGCGGCGTCCGCCGATTCCCAGGCTCCACGCACCGCATTGCGATACCCGACCAGCGAGTGCAATAGAGGTCCAAAGCCGAAAATGGTGTCTCTCCGGCGCGCCACAATACCCACGTTCTGCAACTGAACAGCGAGGTTGTTCGCAAAATCCGCGCAAACAGCGACACCCATCTGGTTATCCCAGTTGTTGACGAGAAACGTTTGTAGAAAGGGAACATTCCGTGCATTCGCCATGTTCCTCACTGAGGCCGTGGCGGCGATGACGGTCGCGTTGAAGGCCTCAACGTTGTGGGGCATAGGCGGCGAACCAGCTTTGAACTTGATCACTTGTGTTGACTGACAAGGCGATGCGGCGCTGCAGGGGCTCGGGCTCGTCATGAAAGTAGTGAGCGTGGCGAAGTAGGTCCTCCCTCCCGTTAGTCCGCCTGCCCAGCTGGTGTGAGTTGTCCGCGAAGCCCACCCTCGATTCCGGTCATCGACCCCGGGAGTCGTTCCGTCTCCAATGAGGAGGGTATAAGCAGCACCCTCAACAGAACTCCACACGATGGGCTTCAGAGGATCAACGTTTTGTTGATCGTCCTGGGGATACAAGAACCTCGATGCGGTGGGGATTGAATCGCGGAATGAACCGGTGCTGAAAGCACTGTCGCTGTACGTGACCGATCCCTTCTTCCGTGTCCAAAGTCGAGCATAGTAAGCCCTCTCGGCAGTGAGCAGGGCCCCGCGGCGCAATTGCGTTTCAGTGCTCGCGGTCCATCCGCTCGACCAGACGTCCGCGAGCCCCGGGGCGGTACCCAGGTCGCATCGATACGAATGTCCAACTATCGCGTCGGGAATACGATCCCAGGTGAAAATCGGTCGAGACCCAACCCCGCCCATTCCGTCGTTCGGGTAGATCAGGTGAGCAGTCCCATAGCCAGTAGTAAATCTGCTATCAACATAGAAGGCGGTGCCCCGTTTTCTCGTGACTAGGCGCGCGAAGTAGGTTGTCTTGGGGCTAAGCACCGGAGACTTCAACCCGCCATCCGGGTGATAGTTTTGCGTATTGGGTAAAAGGTCCGGGTGGGCAAGCGATGTGATGTTTGGCAGTTCGCCGCTGTCATACACCTCATTGGCACCGGGCGCTTCCGTCGAAAGTTGCAATCGGAACATCTCAGCGTCAACCACACCGTTCCAGGCAAAGCTAACAGCCGGATCAACTTCCGCAGTTGCATCTGAAGGAGTCGTCAAGTGAGCAAGCCCAGCTCCCGTGCTGATAGAGGTCCTCGTAACAGTACACTGAGAGCCCACTTGTGCCGCCACCTGAAGGTAATAGGTAGTGAAAGGCTGCAATGCCGGAATCCGTGCAGACGTACCGTGGTCGATCATGCCAGTCCAAACGTCAGTACTGCCGGGCTGAGTGCCAGCGGTCAGCAAGTACGCCGTTGCGCCCGCACTAGCTGGCCAGCTAAACATACCGTACGGGTCGACTTTAGACTGATCATCCGTAGGAACAATGACGGTAGCGGTTCCAGCCGAGCACTCTGAAATGACAATAGCGTGTGGATTTGCACATGAGACTAGAGAAAGCAACAGGCAGAGCGCTGCCCAAAGGGTGCAATGGTAACGGCTGGTCGAACCGAGCTTTGCTCGGTTTTCCGATCGGAAATTGTCAAGGCACGACGGGCGAGCTGCCATGTCTTTTCTAATTAATATGCAAGTATAAGAGAGAGTTCCTCATTCGAAAGCTGGCCAATGTCAACCGACAAAATAAGCGGGCAATCCAGACGTTTCCACAATCTTAGCTGCTCGCGTTCTTGTTCGATCGTCATTGGGTCGTTGAACCATGCTGGACAGTCACTCATTGGAGTATACGGCCCAAGACAATATCTCTTGATGCCAGTGAGCAAATAATCGGGGTCATTATAGTGACCGGGAGAGGAAAATGCCGACAATGTGGCTACGTGTTCGGCCACGGCTTGAACGCGCTGGAAGGCCGTCAACCCGGGCCAGCCCTGGATCCACCCCAGATCATGGTCGGTCCGCCACATTGTTCCTCCCGCTCGCGCTCCCCATTCCCAGACGTCTCCATCTCCAATTTCCGAAATGCTGAGCGCTATATGTCTTCCAGTCTTGTCGAGTGCATCGCGCATTTTTCTGTAGACTGGCTCAGTTGGAGGGCCCGAAGCGTAAAGACTGCACCAGTCATACTTAAGGAAATCGACTCCCCACGAAGCATAGGTGTTGGCGTCCTGCTGCTCATATCCCTCGCTACCCGGAAGATTGTCGCAAGTGAGTGGTCCGGGTGAACTGTAAATCCCGAACTTGAACCCCCTCCCATGCAGGTAATCGCCCAGTGCTTTCATGTCGGGGAAGTTGTCGTTTGGGTGGATGGTCCCGTCAGCATTTCTATAACCCTGCCAACCGCCGTCTACGTTGACATAAACATATCCCGCGTCACGGAGCCCAGTCGATACCAGTAAGTCAGCCTGATGACGTACCGCAGCATCGCTCACATTTTCATAGAACGCGTACCAACTTGACCATCCTTTGGGAGGAGTTGGCTTCGAGTCGCAACCATAACCGGTGCATGAAATCAGCAGCACAGCCCAGATTTTCAGCCTAAGCAGCAAGCGATCGCCGACGAGCCTTCGACCGTTATGATCCGCGCCACCAAGTCCTGCAGGAGGCACTAACATGAAAGTCCCAGTTGCTCCCCAACGCGAAGCTATTCCAGTTTAACCGCTACTCTGCCGGTGTAATCGACACGGGAAAGCAGAATCTTTATTTTGTTTTCGGCGAAATATTCGTCGACGGCTTTGCGTGCTCCTTCCCAGTGCCCGTAATCGTCAACGATGAGTACTCCATGCCTGGAAAGCCGCGGGAACAGGTGTTCTAACTCGTGTTTTGTAGACTCATACCAGTCGGTATCGAGGCGCAGCAAAGCAATCGAGCCGGGAGCATGCTCGGGAATCGTCTCCTCAACTCTGCCTTTCACTAAGTGAACCAGGCCTTGGTCATACCCTGTTGAATTCATCGCTACCCGAACCTCTTCTAGCGTGGCGCGGCAAAAGTCAGATGTGTCCGGACCAGTCTGAAGTTTCCGGAAGAACCTGCCAGCAGAGTGGCCGTTCAAGTCCACATCCGCTGCGGTAGGCTTAGGCATTCCTTCGAACGTGTCGAAAAGGTGGAGTTCTCGCGTCGTATCTCCTGCCTTCGTCAGAGCAAGGGCTGCGGCCATCATGCTTCCACCTCTCCACACGCCACACTCGACGATGCTTCCCGGTATGCGATTGTGTACAACAAATTGAATGGCCTCAATCAGGGCGCTGATTCGCTCCGGCGATGTCATCGTGTGGCGCTGAACCGACCGGACGATGGACCAAAGCTCATCGGAGAAATCGGGGGGATGCAGCAAATGAAGCGTTCCGGCCACGTACTGGCGCGGGTCATACCCGAATCTGGACGAAAGAACACGTGCCAGTTCTCTCATAATCTTTCCAGGCAGTCGACCGACGGCGACTGGACGCCGAGTGCTTGGCGCAGCACTCCCACCACACTTTCAGCAAACCTGTTAGCCGTGTGACACTGCAAGAACTTGTTCTGATTTGCTAGCCCCATGCCTTTCCTAAGCGATTCGTTATCGAGCAGTTGGAGGAGTTTTGCCGCGATATCAGGGGGATCCTGCTTGTTGACATAGAGTGCGCCATCTTCACCCAGGATCTCAGGGATGGTGGCGTGACGCGTCGTTAACACCGGAAGGCCTGCCGCCATCGCCTCGATCATCGCAACCGGTTGCCCCTCGAGCGGATACCAGGTGGGAAACGCGAAAACATCGCTTTCCTGAAAGATTCGAATCTTACTATCGCCAGACCGGGGTCCCAGGAACTTGACATAGGAATCGAGAGAGTGCTGGTTTGCCCATTCCTGTGCGCGCTTAGCCTCGGGAAATGACGTGTCGCCCACAAAAACAAATCGGACTGCGGTTGTTTGCTCAAGAACAAGGGGAACAGATCGCAGCAGATCAAAAAAGCCTTTGGACTCGATCAGCCCTCCCAGGAAAAGAACGGTCTTGGGAGAGGAATCACCGGCCGAGCGCGGTCTATTCTTGCACGCCTCGTAAATGGTGAGAGGAATACCGTTGTACACGACTCGAATCCGGTCCTCTTCGACGAGTCCCGTGAATTTACCACGGAAACTGTCGCTTAGAACAATAGCGCGCGCAGCTTGCCCGAAGCAAAAACGCATTAGCCACTGAAACACAGTACCCCGCTCCGCGTAGAGAGTGTCGAGATAACCTCCGTGGAGATGAAGTACGACAGGGACTCCTTGCAGTCGGCTTGGCAAAAGGAAAAGGCTGTCCCGCACAAACCCCAGTCGGCTCTCGGAGACCGGCATATAGACCAGCGCCGGCTGCCTCGACAACAGAAGCCATTGAAAGCGCGCGCCGTGATAGAGAGCCAAAGCCACGTTACGAAATTCAAAGCGACCCACATTGTCGAGCGTTCGCCTGTCTGCGGTGTCGAGATGAATAACGTCGAAGGACTCCTTCAGGATTGATTGCAGCAACAACTCTGTGAGCACGCTGATTCCGTGGGCCGGCGGCGGCGTTGGCCCGACAATAAGCACGGTTTCGGCCCGTTCGATTCCTTTGTCTGGCACTGGGGTCAGCATGGATCTGATTTGTGACTCGACCGAGAAACCTTCTCAGCGGCGCCCACCCCGGGCAGATCTGTGCGCTGAAATTTTGTAGCCACACACGTTCTGTGTTACTTTCCACCTTTCGGAGGCACCGAAGCAATATGAGTGGCTCGATTTACAGCGACGGCAGCTATCTGAAATCGAACCCCGGTTGGCACGTTGAGGACTCTCCTTGGAAAGCCCAGCAGGTTCTGAGGATGCTTCAGCAGCACAATATCAACCCTCGAACGGTGGCCGAAGTCGGCTGCGGCGCCGGGGAGATTCTGAAACAGTTATCCCTCCAGTTGCCTGCCACTACATTTTCAGGGTTCGATATTTCGACAGACGCGATCGCCTTGGCGCAAACTCGAGAGAACGAACGAATCCACTTTTTCAATATGGATCTCCGCAACAGCCCCGTCACCTTTGACGTTCTATTGGTAATGGACGTCGTTGAGCACATCGAGGATTGCTTTGGTTTCCTGCGATCCATTCGGGAAAAGGCCGAATATAAGATCATCCATATTCCACTCGACATGAGCGTTTCCCTCCTGGTCCGGAACCGTCTCATGGACATACGCAAGAGTGTTGGGCACATCCACTATTTCAGCAAACACACTGCCCTTGCTTTACTTGAAGACACGGGCTACCAGATTCTTGACTTGTTCTACACACCTGCTTACCAAATCGCTCCCAAGGACCCGGTACACCGCGTAATGGCGGCCGTTCGCTCCCTCACTATGAGGTTGGCTTCGGATATTACTTCGATGGTGCTGGGAGGCTGCCCACTTTTAGTGTTGGCGAAATAGTGCCCCGCGCGACTCCGCGGGAATCTGGTGTTCTCGCCCGCCTTAAGACCTATCTTTGTCTGCCCGGGGCTGCAGCGCTGGTAATACCGCCACCCCCAGCAGACTCTGCTTCGAATGTTCCTGCAAAACCGCCGAATACGAGGGCCGCACCCGCGACACCCAATCGTCAAACGCGGAGTTTCCCTGCACGTCGTCCGCGACAACAACTGCTTGAGGTGCAAGAAACGGCGTTACGATTTCAAACTCACGTTGCATGTTGCGGTACGTGTGCAGGCTATCATGTACGAAAAAGTCGACCTGTACCAGTTCGCGTGCAACCTTCGGCAGCAGATCGCTGCTCCGACCTCGATGTAGTCGCCACTGGGACCGAAGATAGTTCGGAACTAGCCGCCCCACAAATTCATCTGCTGATTTACCTAAAGGAGGAAGATCGATGCTGTGCAGGAAACCACTGCCATTGGCACGGAGTGCCTGGAGGAGGAAAGCAGAAGTCACTCCATAGCAAACACCCGTTTCAACCACTGACAACGGCCGCGTCACTCGCACCAACACGTAACACAGGCGGGCAAGAGCAAAGTCTCCATTGTGAAAGAGCGGAAAGGGTGCATCCGACGGCAGATCGCGGATACCAACTGCTACTTCTTCTTCAACCAAGCTCAGCTCTTCTTCGTGCAGAAAACTCTTCAGATCGGCTGGCAGAAGTAAAGTTAGGCGTTGAATGAGAATGTCCCAGGGCAGCGTTTTGTATTCGGGAGCGCCGTGCCTGTAAATCTCCGTCTTGCAGTCGACCATCGTAGCCACGCGGTTGTAAAATTCGCGCGGCCGTCTCGGAAGAAGCGCCAACAATTGCAGGACCTTGGACGAGTTCAACAAAAAGCCATTCAAGTTATTGCGATGCTTGGCTTGGTGGAAGCTGAAGAAGACATCCTAAACCCGATCCCGATGGTCAACCAGAAAATCGAGGCCAGGAAGGGGCTCTCTAGCAGTAGATTCAAAAGGCCGAATAGACACATCAACATCTGCCCTATGAGTAGAGCATAGAGGACGATGCCTTCCGACGGCCGGTGTACGTGGAGGAGCTTTTTCCAGCCGCTCCATTGAAAGCTTGCCAGCAACAAGACTAGTGGCGTTAGCCCGAGCACGCCCATTTTGTATAAAACCGTCAAGTAGGTGTTGTGAGGACGCGCATCAGACTCATCGAGATCGAATTTGAAGGGGATTCCATAGGCCTCCCCAAGGACGGGACTCTCGGCGAATCGCTGAAAAGCCTCAAACCAGGCCATAAATCGGAAAGTGGCGTTGGGGTCGTCTGAGTAGTTGAGCGTACCGGACACCAACTCGGTCTCAGCTCGCTCCACGAAGCTTGACCCTGTTCTCGTCTGGGTTATGGCCCATACCACGGAGAACAGCACGACCGCGACTCCCGTTAATAAGCGAAGGCTCCGGATGCTGAGTCGCAGCTTGCCGGAAGGGCTGGCAATCATCACTATGAAAAGGCCGAGCGCCAATCCAAGGAAAATTGTCCGGGCATTGATCAACAGTATCCCGACGAGAAGGATCGCGGCGAGGACCCAGCCAAGTATTGGTCGAATCATCCGGTTGATCGTCAAAACGACTGTACCCACTAACGACACCAACACGAAAATGCCGTAAGGAATGTAACGCCGCTGGCCGGGTTGCGCGAGAAACCAGACCAGCCCATTCAGGGTGGCGAATATCGAGCCCAGGGCCAGGGCAATGAAAACCCGCCGCACCCCATCACAGGTTTTGACGACATGAAACCCAACAAATGCGAATAGCGCGTATGCGACGATCGCTGCGTCTCGGGCTACCAGCGTGAGCTCTTGGTGCGCAGCCACACCACGTGCAACGCTGACTGCCCCGACGACCACGAATGCCAGAACTAGTCGGCTCCACCAGCGATCGAGTACAAGAAAGCGTGTCCCGATCTTCCCAAAAAGATTCCAAAGAAAGAGGGCGAGGACAATATCGGTAGAAAACAACGGAAGGCCCGGCACTCGGATATACGCGAAGTCCTTCGAGTATGCGACTGTGTTAAGAACGAACCAGAGCAGAATCGACTCCCCTCGCGAAGCTCCAGTTTTTCTTGCGTACAGGTAACATAACGGAAGCGAGACCGAGGCAAAAACGTACGCGGCCCAGAAAGATTCATATTCGAGAACTGGTACGGGCGCCGCCGTGCCCTCATCCGGCATCGGATCACGGCTGAAACCGTCTGCCGCCACAATGACGGTCCCCAGGATCAGCAAGACCAGCAACCAGAAGTTCATCCACGGCATTTCCCCCAGCAGCTTGCCTCGACCAATCGCCGGCAGAGTGGTCCGGATTCCCAAGCTCCTTTCCGGATTCGTGGGTAATGCGGGCATTAGCAACTGATGTGGTGTGTGCGGTGATGGTACAGCCACCCGAGCGTTAAGGCGGCTACGCAACTCGATACCAGCATTCCGGCGGCGGCGCCGACAACACCTAGCGTGTGAGACAGAGGAACACCGATGCACAGCGTCGACAAACTAGCCGCCACGTATGCCCAAAAAACGGAGTCTGGTCGCTCGACCGCGCGTAGACCCGCCCCCAGCACCATGGTGGCAACGGCTGCGATCGGTATCGTGCCCACCAATAACACTGGTAGTCCGGAATATTCCCGATAGTTGCCGTTGTAGACCGTCTGGAACAGCGTTGCGCGGAACCACAGCAGGATCACCGTGTACGCGATCGCGGCCGGCGCAAGCAAAGTAAGCAAGGTTTTCATCGTTCGAGTCATGCCAACAATGCCCGATCGGTCGCGGTGGCGCACCAACGTCGGGATCAGGACGGCAGACAGCGCGGCAAGGGTGTGCAGAACGGGATTGATCAAATTGATCAGCGCCCGAAGAGCCGCGCTTCCCTCCAGCCCAGAGATCGCGGGCAGCACGGCGTAATAGATGTTATCGGGAAACCACGCAACGACCGCTGAAGCTACAGCCCATTTCCCGTAGCGCCAGTGATCCTCGGTGACTGCTCGTAGAGTCAAACCATCGGAAGCACCTCGCCAGCGGAAACCGAGACGGATGAGCAGGAATACTGAGGACACCAGCCCTGCCAACCCCATTCCAAGAAATGCTGTAACAGGCGAGAGCTGATTTCTTTGATGAAGGAGAAACAGCGCACCGATCAGTATGCAGAAATAGAAACTCCCTGCAACAGCGGCTCCCCCTGGCTGCAGTCGAGCGTAGAAACCACCTCGCCCAAGCCAAGTCAGCAAGACAAAAGGGGCCGCCAGCGCAAGGGCGGCAAATGCGTGCTGAACACTGGCCGAATACAACAAGCCAAGCAGGAACGAGACTCCGAGCATGGAGACGCTAACCGCGGCTAGAATCGCCAGGTTGGAACGGATTAGGAGTCCGAGATAGCCCTGAAAACTATCCGCGTAACGACTCGAACCGAACACAATCATCGGTTCATAAATGCATGCGGAGTAGAGCATTGAGAAGAGCAGAAAGCAGGCAAAGGCGAGAGCGAAGGCCCCATACTCCGATGGTGAGAGCCAGCGAGCCAGGAATACATTCACTAGAAAATGGGAACCAGCAAACAGAGCTTGTCCGATCACGGCAAGCCCCGCCTTAGAGGAAGCCGACAGAATACGGATGGCAGTCCATCTTTGTTCGAGGGGTTCAGGTGCGACGAGGTCGGGTGGGCTGGCCACTCCACTAGCCTGGTCCAAACATGGACCTAAAGACGCCTCGTGCGGTATGGAACCGGTTTGATTTCTCATTCTGGCCCGTCATCAGGAGCAGCAATCCTGGCGCCATGTGCAATTGACAGATCAAGAACGCATCTACGTCGTGGATTCAGATTTCTCCCGCAACTTTCGGATCTTGAAAATCCATACACCCATTCGACGCTTAGCGCTATGCAAAACGTTCACCGCCAATTGCTTGCCCGGATCTTCATCGCTCACCATTTGCCAATGTGCCACTCCGACGATCCACCCACACGCTCCGGCCAGCGAGAAACACGTCAGCAACGAGATGATTAACCATCTTTGGGGCGATGATTTTTTCTCCGGTATGAAGGCCTGATCAACCACGTTTACTGTCGGCACCTCCTTCGCTTCCTGAATACGCGCCAACTCATACCGCTGGCTCAACAGTTCGAATACCGTCTCCTCGACCTTAAGTCGTCGGTAAAGATCAGCCCACTGCACGCCCAAAAGCGGCAATTTTCGAATTGAAGGGAATTGCTGATCGCCTTGTATCGCGCCCGGGAGAAGCGAATCATCCGTCCCCCCCATCTTCGCGGCCTCCCGCTTGAGTTCATCCACGCGTGCCTGCATGGCCCGCACCCGTACATTGTTAGGAGTGTAGATCTGTCGCAGGGACTCGAGTTCTGACTCAGCGGCGACAATCTGACCCTCGAGCATCGCCGCCGACTCAACCATCGCCTTAGTCTGCTCTTTGATATCGAGAGCTGTGTTCTTGCTAGCGAACTCACTGAATTGTCGTTCAGCGTCCTGAAGGTCGCTCTTCACTGATGTAAGGCGCTGTTCGATAAAAATGCGCTCACGACGAGCCGAGAAGGTGCTCACGTGCGACAGCAACAGGTCGAGTTCCTCAACGTAGGACTTTGCCATATCGCGAGCCTTCTGGGGGCTGGAGGCCCGCACCGTCACCGAGATGACGCCGCTTTTGCGATCCTCCGAGATTTGCGTGTGGTCGTCCAATGTATTTCTGGCATCGTCTTCGTAGCGGTCCCAAAACTTTCCCCGAAGGTGAAACTTGTCCACGATGTGGGTCTGTACGGTGCGACTATGAAGGAGATCTACGAACAGGGCGCCGTTGTTCTTCATGCCCAGGGCGCTTCCGGCGAGCGAGGCCAACCCACTCGACCCTTTTCCAGACCCCGACCCCGCGGCCAGGGCAGCCAATATCATGCCGCTGTCACCCAATGAGTCAGGAGGCATGAGCCGAATTGTCGAATCGTATTTGGTGGGAAGCAAGAAAGCGATGAGCGTACTGACAATCAGCGCTCTCACAGCGACCTTGGATAAGAATGCTCGACGCTCCCAAATGAGCGACAACATCTGCACAGTGTCCAACGAGTCAGTCGCCGTGTCAGGGTGCACAACGTCCACTGCGGAGTCGAATCGGTCTGCGCGCGACACGAGCTCAGGTTCCGCAATCGGGTCCTCCTCGCGTACCACGACTTGGCGTCTCATACTGTCCATCATCGCTTCTCGACCAGGCAACTACGTTCGTCTCGCTGCGACAGAAGGGAACGGCGGCCCCCCGCCACAGTCTCCTTTGGTGGGGTTAACCGACGGTCACCTTCCGATCGTTCCAAAGCGTCGCGCCTGCTCCAATTCAGATGCCACGCATGGCAAAAACGGAAGTATGAAGCAGTATCGCTAGGTCCATAAAGAAGTTGCAATGGCGTATATAGTAGAGATCGTATTCGATATTTTCGTGTATGAGAAAAGCTCGGTCTCCACTCAGCTGCCACAGGCCGGTTATACCAGGCTTCACTTGCAATCTCTGCCTCTGAGCTGGCGTATATTGCTCTACGATAAAGGGCATTTCGGGCCGTGGGCCTACCAGCGACATACTTCCTTGCACGACATTCAGAAGCTGCGGTAACTCATCCAGACTTGTTCTACGGAGGAACCTCCCCACTCGAGTGATCCGCGGGTCGTCGGCGGAGAGTGGTGAATAGTCGTATGGTGCAGCAGCTGCCTGCATGGTGCGAAACTTGTACATCCAAAAACGTCTTCCACCATTCCCCACGCGTTCTTGCCGGAACAAAACTGGGCCGCGTGAATCAATCCTGATGATTAGTGCCAAAAACAGAAAGATTGGTGCGCCTAGCACGATCAGAGCTAGGGATCCAAAGACATCGCAAAATCGCTTCAGAACATCGTATCCGCCCCATCGGCTCGATTTTCCGAAGGACGCGAGAAGTACTCCGTCAATGTCCTGATAATCGATCCACGGATCCGTCGGCAAGAGGTGGCCCGGCACAAAGGAGACCCTCGCCTTCGCACCGAGCGTCCCTTCTATCGTGTCGGTGAATTTCTGAGGTTCGATCGAAGGAATCGCCACTATCACCAGGTCAATTCCGTACCGTTTGAGCAATTCCATGTTCAGCGGTCCGCGAACAATGGGTGCGGGACGGCGGCGCTCGTATCCCATCTCGAAGACCATGCTGCCCGCCTTGGCTACATCGTCGTCTACGAAAGCAACGGGATCAAGGCCCAGCTTGGGGGAACGCTTCAGCGCCGAAAAAACGCGCCGTCCGGTGCGACCCGAACCATAAATCAGCACTTTCTCAATACCATATCCTCGGGAATGAAGTGCACGTATCAGGAGATACATGGACGTCTTCTGCAGGAACAAGGCGAGCGGAACCAAAACCAAGCACAGGACCAAGAGCCAGCGTGAGAACAGCACGCTGTTGAAAAAGCTCACCGCCAGGATAATAACGAACGCCTCAGCGGAAACTCGTAATACTTGCTCGGTTTCCCTGACTCGAAGCAAGCTGTTACCTCTCCGATATGCGCCCACGCGATCCAGCATGAGAACCATGACAAGTGCGAGGAGGGAAGCTAAACCAAAAATGCCCTTGGCTGGATAGTGAAGATTCTTCCCAAGAGAGAATGAGTTATAAATACCGTAGCCCAAGGGAACGGCAAGCGTGACGGTCAGGAAATCTGCAACTACCTCACAAAACACAACAATCCGCCGGAAACGCCCGGCTGGTCCCAGCTTCGGAACCCGCTCCAGCAAGTGCAAGTCTGCGCCCGAGGCTCCGCCTAACGTTTGTTGCACAGGCTTGCCTTGGCTGCGCCAACGAGCGACGGTAAGGGGTTCGTTTTTCATTTTCGAATGCGCCAATTGGGATAGAAGGTCAGTTGTACGGAAGCCGTCGTATTCGATTGAGAAGAAACTGAAAGGGCGGAAAAATGCCACTGTTCGTATTGCAGGTAAGCGGACAGTGCGATTGTCCTAGACAACATGAAGTCGCCTTTAACGGAATAATCTTCGGATCGTCCTCCGCCAATGAAGTCCTTTGATACTTCCTGCAATCGATAGCCAAGTTGCACCTGATCGCGTGGAGAAAACGAATAGGTCAGCCACGCTTGCGTGCCACGCCCGGCTCGACCAATCCAGTTCCCCATTAGGTTGCCTTCGTTCGTGTAACCGGAACGATACCGACGCAAACCGTAGTAAACGAAGCCAGGCGCAAACTCGCGCGTGGTTGGCTCGTTCAAGCCTTCGGCCCGAAATTGCATTTTGGGAAGCTTGGGGATTTGGGGCATATAAATGCCCGGATTCACGGTCGCACGGCTTGAGCCGATGGGGGAGAACTCATCTACGACCAAAGTGTCGCCGTAAATCGTGAGCCACTTGCGTATGCCCGGTACACGATAGCTGAAGTCGAGGGAGGAAATTCGCTTGCCGGGATTTGCATTGCTGGCCGTAGGACCGCTCTCAGTGTGGACGTAGAACGTTCGGAAGTAGTTTCCCCACGTGAGCGGAAGCCCAGGCCCCGCGAATTGAGCAGTAAATCCCATCCCAAATTCGAAATCGCGAGTCGGCTTGAATCCAACTTTGAACCCACTCAAGACAGGTTGCGGCTCGATGTTCTCGGGGCCCAGCAGGGTTGACCCATTCACTTCAAACTGGGTACCTCCGAGTTGTCCGAAGAAGTACTCTGCACGGGCGGGGCCCAACAACTTCGACAAGAGTGGTACTTTGAAGGGAGATACGCCCTCGATCTTCATCATCATGATGGAATCGGCGTTGTTGCTCAGCAAGAGTGACCCCGACAGACCGGGTCCAAGCCACGAGCTTTGTTTGCCGAAGGAAAAGCGAACATTATTCAGGGTTAAAGCCACAGATGCGTCCACGAGATGAAGCCGATTGATAGTTCCGACACCATTCGGGACCGGTTGGGTCGAGTCCGCGTTCGCGATTGCCACCTGTGTTGGCACAGTGTATGAAGAGACGGCAGGGGAGTGCTGGTATTCGGCGCGCACGTCGAAGGAAAAGGGTCCCGTCACAGCGTGGGCACTCACGCCTGTTACGTTGTTAAAGCCCTCCCCGTAGGGGCGGCCGTAATCATTGATGATGGTCTGTCCGAAGTGATACCCGTCGCGCAATGGAGGGCCAGAAATGCCAGTCATCCGCGTATAAATCGAATCTAAACTCACGCCCAGGTTCGCAGCCCCACCTCGCCGTTCTGTTTCTGGCAGGAACTCCGCTGCCAGTGCCCGATAAATAACCTGCGGACTGCCATTGTCATATTCTTCCAGGTGTATATTCTCAGCCGCCTCTTCGACAAGTCGGGCGCATTCCAGCCGGGTCCACGGACGCATGCCGACAAAAACTGTATTGACATAACCCATTGCCGATAAGCGCTCGAGCGCGGGATAGATCCAACTGTCCAAAGGAACATAGGGCGAACTCATGTAAGCGGGCGACCGTCCTCGCTCGCCTTCCATGAACTCCCCCGGGGATGCCCAAGACCCACCGTTCAGCTGCGCGTCGTGGTGTCGACTGTAGATGCTCTGAGCCACCAAATATCCCAAGGCACTACCAATCAGAACGTCTGAAGGAAAGTGCTGACGACTGCGGATCCGTGAAAAGCTCACGGTAGACGCCAGCCCGTAGGCCAATAACTTGGGAAAGGTTCCAGGGTACTCATGGGCAATGACGCCCGCGACCGACCAGGCTGCGGCTGCATGCTCTGAAGGAAACGAAGTGCCGCCGTGGAAAAAAGCTCCGCTACCATCCCCCTGATAAGGTCGTTCTCGACCGAGAGAATATTTGAAAGCTTCCGCCACAAGGAGGCTGTGCAGCGCTGCCTGGCCGGCGAGGAAGCCTGTCTCCCGCCAATGCACGTTGTGCGAGGGAAAGCTGAAAAGGTATAGTCCGGCCCCCGTCCCAACGAGGCCGGCAAGGCTCGCGTTCGAGATGTTCTTGTAATGTTGAATCGTTGATGGATTTCGCGAGAGGGATGCGCTGTAGTCGCGATCAGTGACGAAAAGTCCGGCGGTGATTCCACCTAACGGAACTAGCCAGGTTGCATCGGAGAATCTGATTCTAGCGGGGCTTGTCCAAATATGCTTCTGGTCTTGCGCAAAGTCAGTCAGCAAGCGCGGAAGCCCCTTCTTACTCCCCGCGGTAGTGACATCTGTCGCCGAGCGCTTCGGAAGTGCCGACCCGATAGAGACTTCAGCCGGCTCTTGCGCGGCGGTCAAGGCCAAACCGGCTTGGTCACCCCTTTCCTGGGACCATGTCGGCAGCGTAAGACAGAACGTCACGAGGATGGCAACAACCAGCCCCCGAAAGAACTGCACCTTCGTTGGCAAATGGAGCCCCGCGCTACGGTTTGAAGTAGGCAACGGTGAGGGCGACCGATGAGGCAACCTGCGCCGTCTGCAAAAGGACCGACCAATTGCGGGTTCCGATCTTTGGAGCCTTTTCGGGCACAACGATCGAGTCCCCGGGCTTCAAAACGGCACTCATGGGATCACCAGACCAGAAAGTAGAATTATTCTTGGCCGAAAGGACCGACCCGTCCGCACGAACTACGAACACCGCATTCTTATCGGCAATCTGGGTGACGCCACCAGCCTGGCTCAAATACCACTTCGCGCTGCGACCCGGGATGTAACTGACGGCGGTGGGGTTGAACACCTGCCCTCCCACCATGACGTAATTTGTTTTCTTGGGGACGAACAGTTCGTCACCGTCGCGCAACTCAACATCGGATGATGACTTCACGAAATCCTTTGGATTGGCAGCCATATGAATGACAACACGTCCTACGGGCGCTGAAGCCTCCAACTGGTCCAGTGCCGTCTGGGTCTGGGCGATCGCGGTGAGTTTTGCATTTCTCTGATCTATATCCCCCTCCGGCAACGCTCTAAGATAACCCTGCTCCACCGTGATGCGACGCACCAGTTCCTGGTGGGACTTTGCTTCCAACTCGCGGACTTCGCGCCGGACCAAAATTGCACCGTAAGGATAAGCTTGGTCTGTGAAGCCACCGCAGCGTTGGAGAAGGGAACTCAGATGTTCTCCCGGCTTGATGCCGTAGGCGGCGGGGTATCGCACTTCGCCCCGGACGGTGACGGACGCTCCCAGATCCCCCCATTGGGGCAACTGTCGAATTGTAAGCACGTCGCCGTCGCGAAGAGACACGTTCTCGTTGGTGTCACCTGTGAGTGCGGCCGATAGCTTCACTTCAACACGCTCGCTTGAGGGGCTTCCGGTATTGTTCGGTGCAAAACGCGACAGGTCGGCGGCGTCCTGATAGGCGCTTCGCTTGAGTCCCCCTGCGACCTTCACGAGATCTGTGACCTCCATATTGGTGGTAAGGGGATACCGGCCTGGCTTGGCGACTTCTCCTTTGATGTAGACCGTTGATGGTTCCACTGTCGCGGAATTCTTATGTACAAGGATCCGATCGCGGGACTCCAGCAGAATATTGTCGACTGGATTTCCGGCTAAAGCCTCGCGCAGATCAACACTCAGGATTCTTAAGGTCCCGTCTGCTTGGGTCCTGAACAACTGTGCAGAATCCAGGGACGCATCCGGTGACGCGCCGCCCGCTAGGTAAATTGCATCGCGCAGATGAGCTTGGCCGGACGTGCGGTACTTGCCCGGCGACCGCACTTCTCCTCCCACCCAAACGTCAGGTGGGGGCTGGAAATCATAGCGACTGAACACGCGTATCGTGTCTAAAGCCTGTAACGTCGGGGCCGACGCCGGCATAGTCATGGCCGCCGCAAGGTCAAAACTTTCAACCGTCGGGTGAAAGTCCGGCGGGTTCAAGCGCACGATTTCTCCGTAGTGCGGCGCGGGCTCAGGCAGGAGATCTGCGTACGAGGAGATCAGGTCCGTCAGCTTCATTCCTTTTTTATAAGAGTAGCGCCCTGGGCGCAGAACGTGACCTTGAAGGTAGATGGCGTCTTCATTGTAAGACGCGATCGGAAAGAGATGGATTTGATCGCCACCCTGGATCTTGAAGTTCTGAAGTTGCTGGTCGACGGCTCCGTGATCGGTTGTGGAGGTCAAATCCAGGGAAAGCATGGTGCGTTTTTCATGCGCTTCGACACGTTGGACTTCGATGTGGCGCAGTGCGGCGGTAGGAAGAATTCCACCTGCCAACTCGAGAACTTCTGCGAGCGAAGTCTCGTGCCGCAATTCGTATATAGCGGGACGTCGCACCATGCCATCTATCGTAATCATGGGGCCGATCGGTGACACGAGCAGAGTGTCTCGCCGCTCTGCAGTTGCTGGAGATCAGAGCGCACGCCGTGCAATAGCAGGTCGTAAGCGTCCACTTCTTGGATGACTTGCTTGCCACGATAGTGCTTAATCGTCCGCAAGGAGCCACGGCTCGTTACTCCACCCGCCATGACCAAAGCGTTCAAAGGCGTTGAAAGAGAGCTGATGTCGTAAGCGCCCGGTTCCACCACGTCTCCTACGACGTAAACACGAATTGTTCGAAGTCGGGAAACAGAAACATCTGCTGAGACGTCCCGAAACTGCCCTCGCAGGATACGTTGCAGAGATAACTGCACGTCCCCGAGGCTTTTGCCGCTCACCAGCACGGGCCCAACCTCGGGTAGCGATACTCTGCCTGTCCGGTCCACAACGCGAACAAGTCGCTGCGAATAACCGCCCCAGAGATCGACAGCCAGACTGTCACCGGGGCCAACGACATAATCGGGGCCTACCGGCAGGTCCATGGGAATCACGCCCGGCAATGCTGCGGAATTACGAAAGATGCCCAAACCAAAGCGCTCTGCAGGACGCTGCGCGATGGATGCTTGCATGTACATGTCATAGAGCGAGGGTATATCCGCATACGGGTTGGCAGGCCGGACCATCCTGACCGAATCGACGTCCTCGTCGACCAATCGTCGCGCACTCGGCCTCTTTGACACGAACCGACTCTGGCGGGACATCACCAGAAGGGGCAGACAGTAACGCAGACGTATCAAGCGATCTGTTAGAGCCGAAGCCCCAGAACCTCCCATCAGGTTTCCGAAGCCGGGAGAGGAGGCAGCATTTCCCGACATGCCAAACATCCCGGCGGATGCGTTAGGTGTGCCGGAGGCCAGTTCCAAGCCGAGCGGTGGACGATTTTCGCCAGCCTCAAGTCCATCGCCCTCTTCCCCGGCACCACTTCTGAGCGTTCGGGGTTGTGAGAGTGTCGGCGACACGTCGGGCGGTAGCAACGGCGAAGGAGGATTGGTTTCGGGGTAGCTGTGGATCGATCGGCATCTGTCGATCCGGAATTTGGCTATCCGACATCATCTTTGTCGCAGGAACCGTCTTGCCGCGAATCGCAGGCGGCGTTGCGCTCGATCTCTACTCCCCTTTTCTCGGGATGCAACCGCAGATTGTCCTGCTCCGCTTCGAGTGCAACGAAGCGCTTGACGCGCTCTTTCAGGATCAGGTCCTGTTGTTTGCCGAGGTCGGAGTCTGGGTTTGGCTTAGGCGTAAGATAACCATAGCGCTGCAACAAGCGAGTCGCGACGGAACGGAAAGCCTGGTCCCGATCTAGCCGGTCAAAAATCGCCTGGTCGGTGAGATTCTGATCTTCGACGATCTGCCCATTATCAGTCGCCTCTTTGGCAACCCATCGTTTTAGCTCGACCAGCAATCCGGCGTCCACTAGCAGGACTTCCCTGATTTGCACGGACGATGCGGCCACTCGGCTGAAGTTCTCTTCAGCGAGTTCGGACGCCTCCGGCCTACGAGTCCCTGGCGAATAGGTCGATTGAACCTTCGCCCGGGTCTTATCATTTACTTGCCCGATCGACGAGCTGACAGCAAAGTAGCAAATACGCCAAACCATATTGATTCGCGCAGAATTCTGCGAAACATCTCGTGAGGGAACATGAGCTTTATCCTGATGATCTGCAAGTCAGAAGCGGCGCGGGCAAAAGAGGCGAGCATAGTGGCACTTTAGCGGGTGGCGACAATATCGGCTTCGTCTACTTCGAGGGCTACGGAGCGCATCAGCAAATCGATCGAGACCACCACTCGACACCCCTCCCGCTTTCGCACCAGAATTCCTTCCGTTCCCGCGAAAGGGCCACCGTTGACGTGCACGCGACGTCCCACCTTCAAGTATGGGTGGGGCGCAATTTGGGCTGGGTTTGAACTTCCTCGACGAAGAGTTTCGGATCTCGCTGTCGGGCAACGGTGCAGGCGCCCCGTGGAAGTTTACGAAGCTCACCACTCCCGGCAACTGCAGTACACGAAGCCGATCCCTGGGATCCATCCGCACAAACACATAGCTGGGAAAAAGGGCGAGTTGCAGCTCTTTCCTGCGATCCTTCCAGCGTCGCACCGACCGATAGAGGGGTACGAAGTTTTCCACTTGCCGTTCATCAAGTTGCTGAGCAACCCGTCTTTCATGGTGCGTCCAAGTATAGGCCGCGTACCAGTGGGTCAGACCCGCCGCGGGAAGAGGAGTGACCCCAGGCTTGCTCACGCCGACCGTCGTGCCTTCCATGTCGATCACAGCTTCGCCACCTCACTTACAGGGCATTTGTGAGCTAAAGCCTTAATCATCAATTCAATACAGACAAAACCAAACAAAACGACGAAAAGCTAATTCACCTTCTGGCCGCCGGTCGGAAATGCGGTTACCGATGCAACCGGAACTCGTCCCCGCAGTGCGTTCAGAATTCCTTGTTCGGAGGTTTCCACACGGTTGGAGCGGATGCTCAGAGTGGCCCAGTAACAAATGCTGCTATTGCGCTCGGAGGCGAGCGCGAGGATTTTGAGGTGCGGATATCGTTCAAGCAGGGAGTCACAAATGTCGGGCCGGTTATCGGACTGGTCGAGTCCGATAATCAGGCAGTCGGGATGTAACTCTTCCACGAGCTGTGCAATCTTGCTGTCGTCCTGGATTTCAGCCATAACTTCGATGTCGGGTTGGGAAGATATCGTCTCCAGCACGAGCTCGCGCATTAAACGAGGCCGGTTTGCGACAAGCACTTTAATTTTTTCCACTGGTCCGGTCCCCCGGCCAGAGACTATCGAGAGAGCATGGCGAGGGATAGGCTCTATTGCGTGTAATCCGCAACACTGCTTTGTGCCTAAGGCAGAGAATGTCCGGTACTAATGGAGGGGCGCGAAGCAGGTACTACTCTAGTACCATCTTGGCGGCTGCAATGCGGTTAGGTCCAAAAACCTTGTGCCCGACAATATTCCACGGCTTCCAAACGATCGTTGGCTCCGATCTTGCGCAACATCCGCCGAAGGTGGTTCTTGACGGTTTGCTCCGAAAGGTACAGGCGAGTGGCAATCTCTTTGTTGGTGAGGCCTTCGCTGACAAGTTGGATTAGCTGCTGCTGTCTCCGAGTGAACCCGAGATTCTTTCTTATCTGGACTCCTGGTTCCCACGAACCCGTGCGGGCGACGCAATCGAACAAAGCCCGACACAGCATAGGCGGACAAACTGCCTCACCACTCGCGACCGCGCGGATCGCATCTGCCAATTCGTGGGCCGATGCATCCTTGAGCACGTACCCCACGACTCCACGATGCACGGCCAGGAGGAACTTCTCCCGGTCACAGTCCATGCCGAACATGACAACCTTCAGGCTGGGAATGTTGCGCAGCAAGACGGGTATCAGATCGTCGCTGGAGAGCGCGGTCGTAAGGGAATCGAAAAGGAGCACGTCGGGCTCTAGCTTTACGACGCCAGGAATGCACTCCGGGGAAAAAGCTGCGGTTCCCACAATCCGGATATCATTCTTGCGAACCAGCACGCGAGCCAAGGCTTCGCGCAGGAGTCTGTTCTCCGACAGAAGGAATACGTCAATACCAAACGGTCTGACTGCTCATAGTGCGGACTTCTTGGATCGATGAAAACCTAAACATCCACGCAGTGGCAATATTGGCCGAAATGCAAAGGCCGGGTGAGTTATAGCATCACACGGCAGATGCCTAGGTTGCCAGAGTCTGGATGAAATGAAGGGCTTTTGGGGGCGATTCGTCGTCGCGGGCGAGCAACACCACTGGCCTGCACAGATTTATTCTGGGTGTACTTGTGTGAAGGTCGAACGTCTTGCAAGCATAGAGGGATACCCGCAACTCTCAAGCTATCCTCCTTCGAATTGCCCGGCCACAGCGTGTCACCCTGCGTTCAGGGCATTTGTTTCCGGGCACATCATCAAAGGGGAAGCCGCGAAAAACCTGCCGCCAACCTTGCCTTCCAGCGGCAAATTTCTCACCAAGAAAGTTGGGTAAAAGGGTAGTGACGGGACAGTATGTTTGTCAACACTTATTGCTGCCTGCTTCTAAGCAAGCAGAAGGGCCCATTTTTGGTTTACTACTTGTTCAAAATTTTAGCTGCCGATATATCGTCCGTTTGCTCTTCAGCCGATGAGCATAATTCCGGTGCTGGAGTCGGTTCAGTCCGATAACTGCAAGCGAGATCAAAGGTTTGCGTGGCGAGTTTGGACTTTGTTACAGTGCAGCTCTTCCTCTGTTGTTGGCGCCTGCAATCCAGTAGGGAAGTCGCCTTCGCGATATCGAAGATCAGAGTTTTTCGAGGTCTGCGCCACAGACGTCACGGCAAACCATATAGTTTGAGCGAGACTTAGACTTGTCAAAGCGTATTGTCGTCTTCGGGTTACTTACAGTGGGTACGCTTTTCGTCCACGGCTATCACCCATGGGCCGAGGACGCCGAGATTTATCTGCCGGGTGTCGAGAAAATGATGCGTCCGGCGCTTTTTCCCTTCTTCCCCGAGTTCTTTCAGTTTCATGCGCATCTAACTTTGTTTCCTAACTTGATCGCCCGTTCCGCTGTGTTGAGTCACCTGCCGTGGGTATGGGTCTTGTTTTTGTGGCAGTTTGCTTCTGTGTTTCTGCTCCTTCTGGCTTGCTGGCAACTTGGCAAATGTTGCTTTCCCAGTGATGGCGCACGATGGGCGGGGGTGATGTTGGTGGCTGCCTTGTTAACTTTGCCTGTGGCTGGGACTGCGCTTTACGTCATGGACCAGTACATTAACCCACGAAACCTCGCAGCATCTTTCGGAGTGTTCGCGGTCGCGAGAACCTTGGATCGGAAATATGTCCAGGCAGGATGCTTCGTACTCGCAGCTTTACTGATCCATCCGTTGATGGCATGTTTTTCTCTGTCGTTTTGTGCGCTATTGTTATTGTTCAGAAAGGGGAATCCCAGTTTTTCCACAGCTTGCGTTCTGCTCCCGCTTGGCTTCTCGCTTGATCCTCCGTCGCAGGGGTACCATCAGGCAGCCCTCTTGCACTCATTTCACTACTTGACGCGCTGGCAGTGGTACGAGTGGCTGGGAGCACTGGCGCCCCTGGCGATCCTCTGGTGGTTCAGTGTCGTGGCCCGTGAGAAGAGGAATGTTACCCTTGACCTTGTGTGCCGTGCGTTGGTCATTTATGGGGCCGTCTATTTTGTGGCCGGTTTGGTTTTGTCGATCCCGGCCCGCTTTGAAGGTCTTGCTCGAATTCAACCCATGCGAAGCCTTCACCTGCTTTACATCATCTTTCTTGTAGTGGGTGGGGGCTTGTTGGCCGAGCATGTTCTCAAGAACCAGTTATGGCGTTGGTTGGTGGTGTTCACCCCGATCTGCGTTGGCATGTTTGTGGCGCAACGTACGCTGTTTCCGGAGAGCGCTCACGTCGAATGGCCCGGAGCCGCGCCCAGAAACCAGTGGGTCCAGGCGTTTGAATGGATCCGGGACAACACGCCCGACAATGCTCTATTTGCCATGGATCCTTATTATCTGGCGATTCCTGGCGAGGACCACAACGGCTTTCGGGCGGTCGCACAACGGAGTCGACTCGCCGATGTGATCAAAGACAGTGGGGCCGTGTCCATGTTTCCCCAGATCGCTGACGAGTGGCTCACGCAAACCCAGGATCAGAAGAACTGGAAGAACTTCCAACTGCACGATCTCGAACGACTCAAAAAGACGTACAGCGTTAATTGGGTTCTGTTGCAGCCGCCGGGAGTTGATGGATTGCAGTGCCCATTTCATAACCAGGCTACGATGGTTTGCCGCTTGAACTGATGGATAGGACAAAATCAATGTGTGCTTCGGCCCCGCTTTTCGAAAATCCGATTTCAGTCTTTCCGTATGCCCGCTGGGCTCGACAAATGCCCACTCTACGTAAGGCGCTACCAAGAGGATGCTGCCGATACCGCACATCTTGCTGAAGGACTTTCTCGATGACGAGACTGCACGCGGGGCGTTGTGCGAGTTTCCCGCCCCTTCCACAGAAGTTTGGACCCACTACGAACATCAAAATGAAAACAAGCTGGGTATGACCGAGCGTGGTGCTTTTCCTTCCACTCTGGGCCTGGTAGTTGACGAGTTGAATTCACCAGCGTTTGCGAATTGGCTTTCCGATCTGACTGGTATCGCCGGTTTGCTGCCGGACCCCACCCTGGAAGGCGCCGGGCTGCATCAATCCGTCCGCGGCGGATTCCTCAATGTGCATACCGACTTCTCTCATCACCACTACCGAAAGAACTGGCGGCGGCGTATCAATCTCATTCTGTATTTAAATGATGGATGGCAGGAGGAGTGGGGCGGCGCCATCGAGCTGTGGGACAAACGGATGCGTCATTGTGCAGCAAAGTACCCGCCACTTTTCAATCACGTGCTCATTTTCAATACGAACGCGGAATCATTTCACGGTTTTCCCGAACCGCTGACTTGTCCCCCGAACGTCTCCCGAAAGAGCCTGGCCTTGTACTACTACACGGCAGAAGACGGTTCGAGAACCACGATTCGCTCAACGGATTATCGTTCCCGGCCAAGCGATAGTTTCACGAAGTCAATCCTCATATGGCTGGACAAGCAAGCTGTGAATCTCTATTCGAGGGCGAAGGCACGCCTGGGATTCTCCGACCGTTTCGCGAGTAAAGTCCTGGCACTACTTTCCCGGCGAAAGTGACGGCCCCTTTCCGATAGCCGCGTGATGACAAGAATGCCCGATTAAGCCACCGCAGTTCGCCGCGGTAAGTCTCGACGCCGCACATACGCGACCGGTTTTTCGTGCAACAGGAGTTCCGTCGCCTGGACGCGACGGTCGGCATGGAACCATTCCTGCACGATATTGTCGTGCAGGAAATTGGCAAGCGCCAGCAGGCTCATTCCCTGATGGTGAACCATCCAGCAGCGCACCAGTTGGTAACGTTCCTGCCACAATCTGCGGCGCCCAGATGTGAAGTCCGCGGATTCGTAGAATCCATAGCTTCCAAACCATCCCATGTCTGCCATTCGATGCAGATTTTCAAGAGCTCCTGCGGGGTCCGTGCTGAGCGACAGAAAAGTCGAATAGGGCGAGATCACGAGTGACTTTGTTTCGCACTTGCGCAAAGCAAGGTGCGGCAGTCCGAAGGCGGAATACTGGTAGTTCCCGGCTTCATCGAGTTTGAAGTAAGCCGATTCGGAGATACCCCAGGGAACATTTTTCCGTGTCGCATAAGCCTGTTGCGAACGTACGCATGCTGTACACATGCGCTCCAGCAGCGTATTGGAATAAGAACGCATCCAGAGCGACGGCATGAGGTATTCGAACAAGGTACCTGTCCATGAGAGCAGAACCGGTCGACCGCCATCGAGGGTATGGGCACGGCCCAAGCAGGAACCAGCTTTCTTGGGGAATATGCTCTTTCGCAATGGCCGCGAACACGGCGGTGCGAGATTCGGTGCCCAGGAGGTCGTAGCACGCGGAATTGAGCTCACGCTTGTCCACATCGAAACCGACTGAGACAAGCCGTCGGTGCTTGTTCAGCAGGAACTTGAAATCCATTTCGTCGGCAAGCTCTCCTGATTGCTTGGCAATCGCACGCAGATCGGCAATCAGGCGGGTGGTATTCGCTCTTGCGGCCTTAAGGCGATCAAGGAACCGCTCGTAGAGTGGCCGCTGCTCCTGGCTTGCGGAATGAACCATCCAGTCCAGTTGGATGATGAGTTTGTCGATGAATTCTGGCAGTTGCTCCAGTGCGATGCTGTCCATCAGTTTGAGATTAAGGGCAGGGTCATCTCGCAAAGATGCGAATTCCGGAGAGAACCAGGGAGCATAGTCCCGCACAGTGCGTTCAATGCTGAACCGGCGGAGGCTTGTCTCCTCGGCGAACCAGGTTGCCTGGGCGGCAACTTTAGACTGCGCAATTGTCTGACGAGCTTGATCCAACGTCGTCTTCCGGAACGCCCAGGATGGACTGCAGCCAATGATCGGTATTGTGCTGCCGCTCACAAGTTGCGAGCACCTTACGCCGAACGCCGCGAGCCGCCGTCAGCACCCGGAGATAGTCGACAAAGCCTTCAGCTAGGCTCGGCTGCAACACTGGCTGACGCAAACGCACCAGGCTTCCTTGCTGCAGGGTCCATAGCGAAGCCAGCAAGTTGCCACTGTCCACGGACGAAACAAAAAGTGGAGGTAGCGGTTGCAAGGTGCGCGTGTCGTACCAGTTCATCACGTGTCCGCGGTACTTCTGCAGGTTCTCGACGGTGGCCAGCGTTCGCAAAGTCTGCTCCGCGAATTCCGGGACGGTGAGGTATCCGAATTCGCACGCCACCTGGCGAGCATTCAGCAGAAATCCGATGTTGGTTGGCGAGACCCGCGCCGCTATCGCTGGAGGTTGTTCCTGAACGTTATCGGGAATCAACCAGTTGTGCTCTGCCGTGCTGAATTCGGCAAAATAGCGCCAGGTATAAAGCGCGGCATGCCGAAGAAAGACCATGTCTTTCCGGGATGTTTGATTCCGTGCCGCAGCGGGAGCGCTATTCAGCCAGGTCGCAACCGGCTTGCTGCACGCCCAAAGGAACAGGATAGGCAGCGCTGCTGGCAGAGCCTGAGGCCGTCCCGCCCACACCAGAAGTCCCAGTGCAACCGACAACACTGGAACCCAATTGAGGTACATGTCCACAGGCGTGCGTCCGCGCACGTTCAGATCCGCTTCGGCTGCCGTCTCCCACTCCAACAACCGGCGATGCGTAACAAATCGCCGTACTAGCGCCCGCACCACAGCATCGAGCGAAAGCATGGTCTGGTGAGCCAGGAAGATCACGGTGAAAAAGAGAGTGACATTCGACATGTAGAACGCGCTTACCGCATCGCGGGCGACCGTCGAATCCGAGACAACGATCGCGCGTACCAGATTGAAGGCAAGCTGGAACCATGTCGGAATAAACAGAATGCACAGTGTCGCGAGCGTCCACTGCCAGGGCTGGCGACCGAGCATGAACCAGCCGACCACGAGTAACAGGAAAGTGGCGGGTTCCACCAGGCTGCGGCGTAAATTGTCGAAGATCTTCCACCACGAGACGAGCGAAATCGGATTGGGTACGCGTTCCGAAGACTCTTCGGGAACATGGGGCAGCAACCAGCCGGCAATCTGCCAATCCCCGCGCAGCCAGCGGTGTTTACGACGGTTGTACGCGCTGTAGTGAGAAGGATAGTCCTCAATGACCTCGATATCGCTGGCCAGTCCAGCGCGTGCGTAGGCCCCTTCGATCAAGTCATGACTAAGAAGAGCATTGCGGGGGAATCGCCGGTCGAGAACCCGGTGGATCACGGCCACTTCGTAGATTCCCTTTCCTGTGAAGCTGCCTTCTTTGAACAAGTCCTGATACGCATCCGAAACCGCACGCGTATAAATGTCGAACCCGGTTTCACCGGCGTAGATGGCTGCGAGCCTTGAGCGCGCCGTACTCTGCACACTCACGCCGACGCGCGGCTGCAAAATGCCATACCCGGCGACCACGGTGCCTTTTTCGGGATCGATCACCGCCTGGTTCAGCGGGTGCGCCAGCGTTCCAATCATGCGATGCGCCGTACCTCGAGGAAGTTCAGTATCCGAGTCGAGCGTAATCACAAAGCGAACTTGGGGCAGGATGGAAAGATCCCCGATCTTGAGGGGAAAGCTGTCGAAGTGTCCTTGCAGCAGCTTATTCAGATCCAGCAATTTCCCGCGTTTGCGTTCCCATCCCATCCAGGCGCGCTCACGCGGGTTGTAGATCCGGTGCCTGTGAAACAGAAAAAACGATCCCTCCTCGCGGCTGGCATACTTGTCATTCAATTCGCGAATCAGGTCCGAACACAGGTTGATCAACGGGCTGTCTTCGCGAGCCGGTTCGCGCGTATCCGGCAAGTCGGTCAACAGTGCAAAGTGAACGTTGGGATCGTGATTCCCAAGAAAACGCACTTCTAGGTTCTCTACCAGGCCCCGCACCTGATCTTCGTTCAGGAGCAGGCTGGGAACGGCGACCATGGTGACGCAGTCGTCCGGAACCCCTTCGGAGAAATTCAGCTTGGGAAGAATCTCGGACGGCAGCAGGGCCGTCACCAGATAATTCATGACTTGCACGGCGCTCTCGGAGCTGGTTAGCAACAAGATAAGGACTGAGAACAGAACCAGCGAAGGCGAACTGGACGAGTTCGTGAGGAACAGGACCGCGATCGCCATGATGGCCAGTGTCAGGATCTCGATCCCAGATAGAAAGAACTCATCGGGATACTGGAGCGCCCAGCCCTGAATTTTCTGAAAGAAGGGAGGACGGAACCCGACTTTCTGATGAAGAAGAGAAATGCCCTTGTCGACCAGGTAGTAGCCAACGTGAGATTCCCGCAGATGGATACGCGGGTCCGCGTAAGTCCGTGCCTCGGCCGCCTTGGCCAGCGCAAGCGCTTCCTTGGCTACCTCCATCTCGCTGCAGTCGGAATGCTCTGCGATATTAATCAGCTTGTGTCGATACAGATCCCGACTTTCCCGATCCATGCGGCTGTAGGTTTCCCCAGGATCTTCTCCTAGCACCGTGTCCACGACCATCAGCGGTTCCAGGAGGTCTTTCCAACTCGCTTGCCCGATGTCGCGCAGACTGCGCATACAAACTGCGACGCCCTGGGCATCATTTGCCGGGTGTTTCAGGAGGCCTTCGGCGAGCACCGACATTTGTTCAAGAACTGCCAGCTTCAAGGCGGAACCGAGCGTCCCCAGTTCGTTTAGTTTCAGGACTGTTACATCCTGAAAGGCTTCTACATACAGGGTGAATTCCGGCTCGGTGAATTCGTAGGACACGGCCGAGAGAAATCCTTCCGCGATCGCCAACGCACGGGGTATGACCTCGCCGTTCTGGGTTCGTACGTGCGGGCTTTTTGCGCGGAGGCGCAGTGCCCTGGCCGCACCGTGAAGCTCCGAGTAAGCGAGCCGGCTGTTGTCATACAGCCAGCGAAAATCATCGGAAACCGGGGATTCCGGCGGAGGCGCGTCGACAACCCTGAAAATAGGTTTGAAAGCGCGTATGAGTGCGGAGCTGCGTTGCGCATATACCCGTGACGAAGGAGTGTTCGGTAGCCAATTCAAGCTGCGGGCCAATTCCTCCGCCTTCGCGCGCAGCGTTTCTGGGTCGCGAGTTTTAAGACCGAGTCCGGACAGATGTTCTTCTTCAGCAGTGACAATCTCGAGATGTGTATTTTGCGGCATTTTTGGAGTTACTTTCTTTGACCCTTAACGCAATAACTTATCGATAGCTGGCAGCCTGCATTTCAAACATTTCAGCGTAGCGTCCGCCGAGCGTGAACAACTCGTCGTGACTGCCATCTTCGGCAATTCTTCCGTTCTCAAGCACCAGAATACGCTGCGCCATACGCACCGTTGAAAACCGGTGAGAGATGAACAGAGCTGTTTTCCCAGTGGTCAGTTCTGCGAATCGCTGGAAGACTTCGAACTCGCTGCGCGCATCGAGCGCTGCGGTTGGCTCATCCAGAATCAGAACCTGGGCATCCCGCAAATACGCTCGCGCCAGCGCAACCTTCTGCCACTCACCGCCGGACAGGTCCACTCCGGTTTCAAAGCGCCGTCCTAACATCTGTTCGTATTCTTGAGGGAGCCGGTCGATTACGTCGCTGGCCAGGCTTTTGTGGGCGGCCGTCTGCAGCAGTGCGGTATTGTTGATCTGGTCGATTTGTCCGACCGCAATATTTTCGCGCGCGGTCATTTCGTAGCGCATAAAATCCTGAAAAATGACGCCGATTTCACGGTACAGATCTTCGAGGCTATATTCCCGAAGATCCACTCCGTCCAGCAGAACTTGTCCTTCGACCGGATCGTAAAGCCGAGTCATCAGCTTCACCAGGGTCGTCTTGCCCTCGCCATTCTCACCAACCAGGGCAACTCGCTCGCCCGCGCGCAGAGTGACATTCAATCCGTTCAGACACCATGCGCGAAGTGCCCGGATACCGAAACGACACATTGCGAAATTCGAATCCCTGCAAAATAGGGCGCGGAGCCGGCAACGCATTTGCCTTGGAGCGAATCGTCGGCTGCATCTCAAAGAAGGCCAGCAAGTCGGTGAGGAACAGGGCCTGGTCGGCGATGCTTGAGAGGGTCGAGAAAACCTGTTGGATGTTTGAGCTCGCCTGCACAATCGCACCGGTAAGAAAAGTCAACGTGCCGATGCTCAGAGCGCCTGCAACCGTGCGCCAGATCACATAAACGTAGGCCGAATAGTAGCCGGCCGTCCCGACCATCGAAAGGAACGAGCCCGCGATCAACCTGCGGCGCGCCAAACCAACGTTCTCGTCATAGATTTGATCCGAAAGCCGGGTAAAGCGTTGGATGAGAAAGTCCTTGAGTCCAAAAAGCTTCAGCTCCTTGGCCGCTTCCCGGCTTCCTCCCAGCACGCGCAGGTAGTCGAGTTCCCGGCGAATCGGTGTTTGCCGGAAGTTGCGCGCATACCCCAGAAATGCGAAGTGGCTTTCTCCCAGAAACGCCGGCAGGATTCCCGCGACCAACAACAGCAAAAGCCACGGCGAGAACAGGAGAATGCTGACCGACATCGTCGCCGACGTGATCACCTGCTGTACCAGTCGCCCAATCGACTGGATCATCCCCAGGCGATCGGTGGCCTGAACCCGCGCTCGCTCCAGTCGGTCGTAGTAAACCGGATCTTCATAGGCAATGAGGTCCAGTTCCGCGGCGTGCTTCATTACCTCGATGCTGACGTAGCGGGTGTACTTGTCCGCGAACAAGGAGTCCAGGTAATCGATGGCGCGGGTGAGAACGCTCCCAAATAATGCGACGGCGAATTCGGCCGCTACCAGCCACCATAGTGAACTAGGCACCGACTCGTGGTGGGAAATCGCCCGAACGATCCCATCAATAATCAGTTTTGTGATCCACAGGGCGGCCACCGGGACCAGAGAGGCGATCAGCCGGAAAACCAATCCCAGAGAGACCACGACGGGGCCGGCTTTCCAGACGATTCGAAGGATGGGCGGCACATTCCGGAGCGCAGAAAGGCGTTCCAGCAAACCGCTCCAGAAGTTCTCCCGCCTAGCCATGGTTCAATTCACCAAAACAATGTGTGCCCTAAGGATGCCAAAGGGGCTTTCAGGGTTTGCAAAGGGAGCCACGAATGGAATTGGAGGGAGTGTTTCCGTGTCCCGTTGCCAAATCGCCCTATTTGGCCCTAGATCACGTTCGATTCCGATTCGCGAACAGACAATTTCTATATGAGCCCGACACTTACGGCAAGCCCAATCCGCATTCATTAGGATCGCATATCTGCCTTAAAATGTGAATTTTATGAGAATCGCGGCGCAGTCCGGGGGAGATCTGGACGCTCTCTTTCGACGCCAGATCGTGATTCGGAAGCAGCGCTCTCGACCTTCGTACTTCAAGAAATAAATGCACGATTTTGGAAAGAAGGTTATGAGGATTTACCTCAGCAACGACATGGAACCGCGTGTTGCCCGAGGCTCAATATTTCTTGAATCCGGCGCGCTCCATTCCTCGTCGCGCCTCTTGGCTTCTCATGAACGTATTCCAAACGAAGCCGGTCCGAACATTCTCTGCCATGAGCAGGGTGATTCCGGTATCGATTCCGATCACGTCGGTGTCATACCATGCCTTGATGGGATTGAAGGCGTTTACAAAGCCATACTTCGTCCAAGCCGAGGGGTAGCGGTCCTTGATCGTTCGCAAAACCCGCATTACCGGAAGCGGCAGAAACGGCAAAGAGCCTCCGGCGGCAGATGGCGCGACGGTTCCATCAATGGGTCCCACGGACGGTGGCCCGCCCCAGATCACGTAGCCATTCTGTGAATCGGATGCGGTGATACCCCACAGATCATCGCTGTAGGTAGGAAACTGCTTGGAAAGTTCCAGGCAAAAGCGCCGGTGAACGTCTGTTGCAGTGACCGAGTTCTGAAAGTAGTCCGCGAACTTGTCGCGCTTGCGGCGGAAGTCGAACCATGCCTGCGAGTATTGATGAACGAAAAGCGGTGCGAAAGAGCCAATGTAGCGCAGACCGGCGTATTCGAATTTCAACCGCTTCCAGGCAGTCCATGCGTCGTCGCGCAGGGGAAAAGTCGTCGAGCCCAATCCCAGCAGGTACATCATCATTAATTCGCTGTAGTTGTCCCACCGGTAGGGAAGGAAACCAATCTCGGGTGTCCATCCATGGGGCAGCAGTGCGGTGTCTTCCGACAGCCAGGTCCACTCCACACGGTCGAAGATGGCGCCGGCCAGGGCGTTGACCTCGTCATCCTGAAAGTATTCCCGGCAAGACAAAACTCCGCACAGAAGAATGGTAGTGTCCACCGAAGATACTTCGGCGTCCCAAACTCGTTCGCCGGTGGTAACGTTCGCCCAATGGTAGAAAAAGCCGCGGTGATGGGGTAGTTTTCCCCACAATGACCGCAGCGTGACTGCAACGCGCTCTTGCGCCCAGGCCCGCGGAATGAATCCCCGTCTTTCCCCAATGCAAAGAGCCGTCAGCCCGAACCCGGTCGCCGCGATGCTGCCCACGATTCCGGTATCGTTGATATGCACATTGCAGCGATCTTTTACCAGGCCGGTTTTGGGATCGGCCTGATCCCAAAAATATTGGACGCTGGCCTTTTCCAGTTCATTCAGAAATTGGTGGTCGTCTGGTGATAGACCATTCGGATCCGGGCGCGCAGGAGCTTTCGTGGCCTTCGCCGCCTGTGCACCAAGCGGCAGTGGGAAGGGCCAATTGGGAGAGTGACAGGGAAGCCCCCGCGCCCAACATCTGCTTCACAAAATTGCGTCGCGAAGGGCCTGTATGATGTTTCTCTTTCATTCTAGCGATGAGATAAATCTTAAATGATCTACGGCCGGCATAAAACCGCAATATACCTCGGCCGCATCCCGAGAATACATTGCACGGTGCTCGATCTCTCGTAAACTAATTGGGATCACTGCGATGACCAAGAACAGAAAGATCACCCTCTGGGTGATGCTGACCGTCATAGTCCTTGCGGCCGGGGCCATCCTCTTCTTTCGGCGCGAGGTTCGCGGTCCGGCTACGATCACGGGCGCCGTCACCGTGATGGATGCTGATCCGCGGAAGCAGTTGCCCGTTGCCGACGTGCAGATCACTGCCCTGAACAATCTGGCCGTGGCTCCCACCAAATCGGACTCGGCCGGATATTTCAAACTCACTCTGCGCAACACTGTCCTCCGGCGACAAGTCGTGAAACTGGAATTCCGGCATCCCAAGTATGAGCCTCTCGACATGGCAGGACCGCCCGACGGGAAACTCTACCTTGCCCGCCTGGTTCCTCTGCAAAAACCTGCCACGGATGTATCCAATCGTGCGGCGACCGTTGTGAGTAACATTCGGGTTCGCTATTCGATTAAAGCTTTGCGCACGATGAACGTCGGTAGCGCCGTGAAGACATTTCAGGTGGAAAATGTCGCTAACGTTCCTTGCAAGGGGCAGTCCCCCTGCTCGCCGGACGGGAAGTGGAAAGCCACGGTCGGTTCCACGGAGTTGGACGCCGGCGTAGGCAACGAATTTCAAAATGCTCGCGTTTCTTGCATTGCCGGCCCCTGCCCGTTCACGAGGATCGAGTCTGAACGCTTCTCTCGGGCAAGCCAGAAGATTACGGCGGTAGCACGCAACTGGTCGGACACGACTACATTCCTGGTGGAGGCCGAGGTTGTGCGTGTCATGCAGAGTCAGAATGATCACCAGTCGTATCCGGTGGTCTTCGGTCCGGCATTCAACTTCACCCTGCCCGCAAATGCGGAGGGCGTGACCCTTGAAGCGGATATCGCCGGAGAGACCATCATCTTCCCGCTTGGTCCAGATCTTTTCTTAAGTTGGGCCAGTTGCACCCTGGGTGTCAATCGGGATCAGACCAACATCTACCGTTGCCAGCTGAAGCCCAACTATCGCTTCCCGCAGTGAGAAATGCATACATTGGCCGCAACTTGCACCATTGCATTCTGTTCGATGTTAGGGCTGGCTTCAGTTGCCGGGCAGGATTCCAAGCCCCAACCTACCGATACTGCGAGTTCCAGGGGAATAATCCGAGACATTCTTCTGAGCAGTGATAACGAGGGGCTGACCATCGAAGTCACGACCGACTCTCCGGATATTCCTGAGACTGCCCGGCTCGAGCATCCTGACCGCCTGGTTTTCGACTTTCCGGGTGTCGTCCTGGCCGGAGCCAACCGACGGATTCCGGTAAATAATGGTCCCATCGTGGCCGTCCGCGCCTCGCTGTTTCGATCCGAATCCCCCGATGAGCCGCATCGTCGTGGATCTAAAGGAGCCCTTGCAGCCTGAACTACATTCTGTAGTAAACAAGTTGTTGATCAGGTTGCGATTTGGAAAAGCAGGCGCAGAACCAACTCCAGCCGATTCTGATCGGCAGTCTTCCCCGAAATCGGGCGGACCCTCTTCTCCGAACTCACCAACCGAACAACGTGCGACCATTCCGCAAACACTGTTGGGTGCCCAGTCGAGCGAGTACGAACTTCTTTCCAAGGCTCGGTCTCTCAGCCTAGACGACCTGAAGGTCCTGGAAGATAAGGCAACCGCTGGCGACGCTGAAGCTGAGACCATCCTGGCCCTTGCCTACCACAGCGCCGTTCTTTTGAAGAACGATGAGTCCGCGGCGCTTCGTCTGCTTCAGCGAGCCGCGAATCAAGGCTATGTGCCTGCCGAGGAGTCACTCGGAATTTTTTATGCGACCGGAATCGGCATGCCGCAACCAAATCCGGGAGAGGCCCTGACGTGGTACCGCAAGGCTGCACAACACGGTTCGGTCGACGCGGCCACCAACCTTGCGACCATGTACGCAACGGCTGACGGTGTCCCGCGCGACATGGAAGCCGCCATCACCTGGTTTCGACAGGCCGCGGAAGCGGGGGGAGCAGCGGCACAATACAATCTGGCGCTTATCTACGGCCGTGGAGACGGGGTGCCACGCGATGATCAGAAATCCCTGGAATGGCTCGTCAAGGCAGCCGATCAGGACGTGATACCCGCGCTGCTGGACCTGGCGTATCGATACATGCATCCCCAGGACGGTTCGAAGCCTGACGTCCCGGCGGGCATTCAGCGCTACCAAAGAGCGGCCGAACTGGGCGATGCTCGTGCACAGGCCCTGCTCGGTGACATTTTCTCTAACGGAACTCTGGTTCCGGCGGACTATCCGCAAGCCGTGAAATGGTACAGGATGGCGGCAGACCAGGGTCAAAAGGATGGCCAATTCGGACTCGCGGCACGTTATGTGCTTGGCCAGGGAGTTGCGATTGACTCCGCCGAAGCTCTGCGTTGGTTCAAAGCTGCCGCCGATCAAGGTCACGCCGATGCGCAATACGACATCGGCAGAATGTACGAGGCCGGGAAGGGAATCACCGCCCCCGATCTGCCTTTGGCAGTCCATTACTACGAATTGGCTGCCCAACAGGGAGTGGTCAAAGCACAGTATTGCCTCGGGAGTCCTGCTGACGAAAGGGCAAGGCGTGCAGAGCGACTCGGTGTCTGCTTACAAGTGGCTCATGCTTTCGCAGGATTCCGTACACGACAGCGCCGTTGCCTTGAACAATCTCCGAAAATCCATGACGCCGGCAGAGATCACCGACGCAGAGCATCAGGTGGACGCATGGCGCATTGCGCACAAAGCTTCGCAAGGCCGGCCTGCGACGCCTTGATATTAGGTTTATGTTGACGTTGGTGTTGCGCGTTATCGATTTCGTTTGCAGAGATTGCCAAGGACCTTGCTCCTATTCAGAACCCGTGGCCTGCGCAGCCCGCAAGAAGATAATCTTTGCTACTATGAAGATGACTGTTGGAAACGTCGACGAGTTGGGCGCGTAGCTCAGTTGGTAGAGCAATGCCCTTTTAAGGCATGGGTCGCAGGTTCGAATCCTGCCGCGCTCACCATGATTTTGCCACAGTTGCCATGAACTGATCGTCTACCCTTGGATCCCAATTTAAGGAAGGCCGTACGCAGCTTGTCATGACCTTGCGTCAGATGCAGATAGCGCATCTCGCTCCGGCCCGATCGGGCCTGGATAATTTCCGACAAGGCTTGTTTTTCACGGTCGCTCCAGGTTCGGAGGGCAGGAACCAGCGATAGTGTCGCTGCGAAAGTCTCGAAGACGACACGCGTCAACTCGGTCTCAGGAAGGGTTGGTATTCGCAGAATTTGTGCTAGCCGGGCTGCTGATTCTTTTCGGAAGTGTTGAACGTCGCCGCCGAATTCCTTGCCCATGCGGCCATTGACTTCCAAGCCGATGTTTCGCGTTGAGAAGCGATCCCAGGCCCCCACTTCGCTCCCCGGCAATTCGTAAAACACGTGCCCCTCGGCCAGACGCCGCAAAGTTCTGGCAGACGTTCTGTATTTAGGATCGCGAGCAATTCGTGCTCTCTTCGCGTTCCGCAAGCCGCACCAGGTCTGCTCGCTCCGGGCCGAAAGCCCAGTTTGCGATAGAACCAAAAAGCTCCCGAGTCGATTGCCTCCTGGTTTTTGTGTCCGAGTTGATAGGGATACATTGAGATGCAGGTGGTGCCCATCAGCGAGCAGAGGCAACGCAAGACTTGCGCGAAAATCCATGCTACTTCGCCACCTCGAAATGTGTAGAAAGTATTGAAGCCAACTTCCATCCATTCGAAGAGTCCGATCGCCTCGATATAGTTGATCGGGACGCCGTTCTTCAGCGTCAGCCCGGCAACATAAGCGCGCAGCGGCAGGCGGCGCTCGGCTGGCAGGTTCCACAGATAGATCGAAACGCCACGTCCCACATCTGCGCGTACGACCGAGCGCGGATCACCCAAGGTGGTCCCATAAAGTTCTCGATAGCGCACCAGCATCACCTCGCGAATCAGGTCCATTACTGACTCGCCTTGTGCTTGCGATAAATGCACCAGTTTCGGTGGCCGACGTGCCAGTTCGCGTTCCAGAGAAACGTCTCGCCGCGAGTCAACGGCTCCTGGTGATAGAAGACTTGCGGGAACTCGTCGCCAGTTGCGCGTCCGCGAAATCCTGGAGTTCTCGAGATGCCAACGTACGGGCAGTCGAAGAGACTCGTAGAGTCGCGACTTGTCGGCGGCGGAAAGCCTAAGCTGCTCAAAGTCCCCGTGCAAACCACGCGAGATCGTCGCCGCGACGATTGCCCTGGGCAGCCTTCAACCATTTTCGCCACGGGGTATCCGCTTCTACAGAAGCGTCCTCCTCAAGAAGCGGTAGGAAGCGTGGCCAGACGGCGGCCATGGCACGCTCGTCGTCGTAGTCGTCCCACGCAATCTCGACTTTGCCCGGGCATGCGCTTGACGAGCCAGCGAACCAGGTCATATCCGAGAGTGTCCTGCATGCTGGTTCCGGCGATGCCGGAAACTTCCAGTGGATCGAAGTCGTCCATGTCGGCCCCGGCGGTGCGCAATTGGCCCACACGCTTCCAGAAATTTTGCAGGAGAGTCTCACATCGCCGAAGCACCCGGGGGCTCGGAGGAAAAGCCTTCAAAACCAGCAGGGCTTCATGAAATCGGATCAGGGAAGGGACGTCAGTGAAGTGTAAGGCTCCCGTCTTGTCCAGAACCTTTGCTGTACGCGCTGACTCGCGACGACCGAACTGATAGCGGCACTCCTCTAGCTCCGTCAACCAGCGGGCTGAAGATGGCACGGACATTTAACGGGTGTTGTACATCACTTCCACTTCATGCGCAGAAGTTGTCCAAGGGACTGCATCGACGATGACCCTGCCATTCTCTGCTTTCCATGTCTTAACTGGGTTCCCGTCCAGTTTGACGTCGCGAGCTTTGCCCGCCGCGAAGATCGTTACTCGAACTTCCTTGAACCATGGGCGATATGAGCCCTCCGGCGCAGAAATACTTACTTTGACATGGTCCGAAGCCAGTTCGCAGGTGAATTTCTCACGCAGGAACTCACCCTTCTGATAGGCGAACGTGTTCCCATCGTCCATGTAGAGGCTTCCGGCGCATCCCGGCCCGGTATACACCTTCAATTCGAGTGGGCCGTTCGGCGTCTCATCGACATTCTGTACGACCGGTTGTTCCGGCAGGATCGTCCCCGCGCGGACGTACACCGGAAGCGTATCCAGAGGAGGATCGACTTTAATGGTTGTTCCTCCCGTCGATCTTTCGCCCGTCCAGTAGTTGATCCAATCGCCTTTCGGCAATATGACGTCGTATGACCCCACAAACGGCCAAACCTTGGGGGCCACCAGCAGTCCGCTGCCGAACATGTATTCTTCTCCGTTGGTGGCGAGCGTCGGCTCCTGTGGAAACTCCATGAACATCGGCCGCATCAGAGGAACGCCGGTGCGAACCGCCTCTTCCATACCGGTATAGATATAAGGAAGCAACCGGTAGCGGGTTTCGATGTACTTCTTGCGGATGGCTTCATGTTCGGGCCCGTCCACCCATGGTTCGCGGTCGCGCGTGCCCTTGGCAGCGTGATTTCGATAAATTGGATTGAAGACTCCAAGTTCCATCCAGCGCGTAAGCAACTCTGGAGTCGGACTGCCGTTGAAACCGCCGATGTCGTCTCCGGCGAACGCATAGCCCGAAAGCCCGAGGTTGAGCAGTTGAGGAACGGAGAGCCGCATGTGATTCCACGAGGCGGTGTTGTCCCCCGTCCAGGTTGCGGCGTAGCGTTGCGCTGCCCGCATAGGCGGCACGTGTGAGCACGAACGGGCGCACATTCGGTTGCAGCTTCAGCAAGCCCTCATATGTCCCGCGCACGTTCTCCATGCCAAACACATTGTGGATCTCACGATGGTCGGTCTTTCCGTTGCTCGACGTAGTGGACGGTGTCGAGCGGCATGGTCTTCCAGGGATACACGAACACGGCGGGCTCGTTCATGTCGTTCCAGAAGCCGCGCACGCCGTCTTTCACAAAATCTGTATAGAGCGAGCCCCACCACTCGCGTACCGCAGAGCGCGTGAAATCCGGAAAGACGGCGTCGCCAGGCCAGACCGGTCCTACATAGACCGAGCCGTCGGGATTCTTGACGAAGTAGTCATGCGCCATACCTTCGTCGTAAGGCTTGTAACCCGGCACTTTCGCGATGTGCAGATCGGTGATGGCGATCACTTTGAATCCCTGCTGGCCAAGGTCCTTGACCATCTGTTCAAAGTGAGGGAAGCGCTCGCGGTCGATGGTAAAGGGACGGTTACTTCTCCTGATAATCGATGTCGAGGTAGATAATGTCCGCGGGAATCTTGAGCTTGCGGAACTCATTGGCAACCTCGCGTACCCGTGCCTCCGGATAGTAGCTGTATCGACATTGCTGATATCCGAGCGAGGAGAGCGCCGGCATGGGCGTGCGTCCAGTAAGCGCTGTGAAATCACTGACGACGCGCTTCGGATCGGGGCCATAGAAGAAGTAGTAGTTCAGTTCGCCGGCCTCTGCGCCGAACGAGTAGGCATCGCGCGATTCCTTGCCGAAATCAAAACTGCTGCGGTACGTATTATCGAGAAAAATGCCGTAGGTCGCTCCGTTACGCACTCCGAGGAAGAAGGGAAGATCTTTGTAAAGCGGATCGGTCGATTCCTGCCAGCCGAACATGTCCATGTTCCACATGGTGAACGCCAGGTCGCGATGATCGAGCGGGCCGGTCTTGTCGCCCAATCCGAAGTAGTGCTCATCGATGGGCATCGATTTCCATACTCGAAACTCGGATCCATTAAAGGAGACGGGATGAGCCGGATGGTCCTCGGCAATTACCTGACCGTCGCTGCTGAGGAAGATTACCCGCAACGGGGCCTTCGAAATGTGCACCTTGATTGTCCCTGTGTCGAGAGTAACTGCGTCAGGGGAGTCCTTAATCTGGACCTTCGCTTTGTCGGGGAACGCACCAGGGAGCACCGCGAAAGACTCGTCCGGAGGGAACGAACTCTGGGTCGCGTAGCGCAATCGTACGACGTTCGGTGAGAGCGCAACCACCCGCACTCGTGCCGAGCCCATGCTCAATTCCACGCCACTGTCGAGCGTCTGCACGGAACTGACATTGCCAAAAGGATGCCACTGGGCATTGGCAGGGAACACAAAACCAAAAAAAAGGGCAGGCAATAAGAATCCACTCGCAAGTCTCATTGGATTTTCCGAATTCGCGAAATGATACCTGAAAAGACGACCAGGAGACTCCCGAGCCGAAGACTTCCGATCGCGTTCAGGTTTGGGTCTTCTTCGGAACTGACAAGCCGTCACCGCAAATTACAACGTTGACAGTAGAGATTTCTGCTCATACTGTAACCTGCTGTAGCGTTGGCTCTTCTCATAAAAATATCTGAAAAAATCGGTTTCGCGGGCGGGTGTGGAATCTGGAACGGAGGCTAGTCGAAACGACCATGAACCAAGCCGCATCGCTTGTCCATCGCAATTTGGCACCGGTCGACCTGGCGATCATCGCCGTTTACTTTGTGATCGTCTTTGCCATCGGTTTCTATTTCGCCCGCAAGGAACGCACCTCCACGGACTACTTCCTGGCCAGCCGCGACGTCGGCTGGTTTTTCATCGGCGCGTCGCTGTTCGTCTCCAATATTTCCACCGAGCATTTTATCGGTCTGTCCGGCACGGGCGCCTCCTCGGGACTGGCGGTGGGCCATTTTGAGTGGCTCGCCTGCATAATCTTGCTGATTCTCGGTTGGGTGTTTGTGCCCTTCTACCTGCGAACCAACGTTTTCACCATGCCGGAATTTCTGGAACGGCGTTTCAGTCGGCAGTGCGCCGTGTACCTGGCGGCAATTTCCATCATCGCCTACATCTTTACGAAAATCTCCGTGCAACTGTACGCAGCCAGCGTGGTGCTCGAGCGAGTGGCGGGCTGGTCGCTCTGGAAGACTGCTGTAGTCCTTGTCATCGCTACGGGAATTTACACCATCGCCGGCGGACTCGCTGCCGTCATCTATACGGACACAGTTCAAACTCTGATTCTGATCACCGGGGCCGTGGCCCTCACTCTGATTGGACTCCACCGGGTCGGCGGCCTGGAACATCTGCGCACGATGGTTCCGCCGGATTACTTCCACATGATCAAGCCCGCTTCAGATCCAGGCTTCCCCTGGACGGGCATCTTTTTCGGCGCGCCGATTCTGGGGATCTGGTATTGGTGTACGGACCAGGTGATCGTGCAGCGCGTGCTCTCCGCGCGCGATGAAGGGCATGCCAAAGCGGGCACAATTTTTGCGGGCTTTCTCAAAATCCTCCCTGTGTTCATGCTTGTCCTGCCCGGCATCATCGCCTTCGCATTGTTTCCGGAACAGGTGAAGAAGCCCGACTTTGCGTATCCCACACTGGTCCTCAACCTCTTGCCCACAGGACTTGTGGGATTGGTGATGGCAGCCTTGCTGGCGGCTGTGATGGGCGCCATGAGTTCCGTGTTCAACTCGGCTTCCACCCTCGTCACGCTCGATTTTTACAAGAAGATTCGTCCCGCCGCTTCCGAGGCTCAGCTCGTGAACTTCGGGCGCATCGCCACCGGCATCATGGTATTGCTTGGTTTGCTGTGGGTGCCGTTCATTCACTACATCAGCAGCCAGCTCTACATCTATCTGCAGAGTGTCCAGGCCTACATCAGCCCACCTATTTCAGCCTGCTTTGTTCTTGGCATCCTGTGGCCGCGCCTGAACGGATCGGGCGCAATCAGTTCGCTGCTCACTGGCTTTGTGCTGGGCGCCACCCGTTTTGTCCTTGAGCTCACCGATCGCGCTACTGGCGGGCACTACGCGTCGCCCATGATTCGCTGGCTTATCGACATGAACTTCCTGCACTACGCGATCTTCATGTTCGCGATCTGCTCCGTGGTCCTGGTGGTGGTTAGTCTGATGACACCGGCTCCTGACCGCAAAAAGCTGGCTGGGCTTACCTTCGCAACGGTCGACGACAAGATGGAGACGACTGTGGTCGACACCCGCCAGCGTAAACCGGCGCACGAAACGGCCGCCGAACATCGCATCAACGTCATTTTGAGCGTGCTATTGCTGGCGACCGTGATTGGCTTGTGGATTTATTTCCGCTAGTCGCTGGGCTGGCAGGTTTTCGCTTCAGTTCATCTGCCAGATGCGAAAATTTAGATAGGATGCGAAAGCGACCCAGGCGACATACGGGATCAGTAGCCATGCCGCGAGCAAAGAGAAGGGATAGAACGCGACCGTGGTTGCGATGACTGTGGTCCACAGCAGAAGGATTTCTCCGAACGCGGCGCCGATCGCGCGCCTGCCAAAGAAGACCGCGGACCACGTTACGTTCAGCAACAGTTGAATTCCAAACAGAATCAGAGGGAACTTGGCACCCAACCAACCCGCTTCCCGCCATACCAGCCATGCGCTGATCGCCATCATTAGATATAGGAAGCTCCACACCGGGCCAAATATCCATTTCGGTGGATTCCAGTGGGGCTTGTTTAGCTGCCCATACCAAGTGTGGACCGACTTGCGCGTAAAACTCGAACCGATACCAGCTGCCGCGAAACAGACCAGCACGAATGGCAACAGTGATAGCCATGAATCGCGACTGAACATATCCAGAATTTCCTCTGCAAGTACGAACGGTGGCTCCAACCACGTGAGCGGCGTCTCCATACCAAGGTACAGGAACTTCGGGAAACACAACGTGGCTGTCGACAAAAAGGCGGCACCCAAGGTGCCGCCAGAGACTGGATTCGCGTGAGATTACTGTTTCTTTTTTCCCAGCAGCCCGCCCAAAGCATCCATCACATTTCCGGTCTTGCCGGTGCCGGCCTTGTTGCCGTTCAGAACCTCCTGTAGACGCACCTCCCGCCATCCCCTTCACATCGGGAACGAATTCCGGCTTCGATGTGGTTCCGGCAATGGAAAACGGAACGCCACCTTTGGCGCTTCCCAAGCCAGCCATCTGCGTGAGTCCACCTGCCAGTCCACCTTGCAGGTCAGCCAGCATTTTGAAGTTCAAGGCTCCGGCCGGGCTAACGGTGCCGGCTCCCGTGATTACGCCGAGGGCAGGAATCGCCAGGTTAATGCTGTCCGCCTTGGTGCCTTCCGGCGCCACACGCGCGTTCAAACTGAAATTCTGGATCGACGTATCCTGGTTAGAGGCGGTCTTTCCTGTAAAGGCCGAAAGCGCGGCGAGTTTCGACCCCAGATCGAATCCGGCAAGCTTCGTGTTCGCAAGACGAACCGGCCCGGTGATTACAAGCTTGTCGATAGGCCCGACTATGGCCAAGTTCGCCGACAACGTGCCACCTTTCAATTGTGAACCCGAAGGAAGCACTACACCGAGTGCCGGCAACATGGCCTGCAATTCTTCGACCGGCATGTTGGGAGCGTCCAGCTTCATGTTAAGCACTTGGGTTTCGGCTTGCGTCTGAAAGGTACCGGTCAGGTGAGCGAGAGCTTGTCCAATCTTCACGTCTCCCTGTGTGACTGCACCTGATTCTTTGTCCAGGTCGACATCCACGGTGTGCTTTACAGTTATGGTCGACGGTGCGGGAGAGCCCTTTGGGGAAAACTGCATCTTATTTCCCGTGAACATACCAATGGCTTTGGCCTTGCTGCCGTCGGAATTCAGAGTGCCGTCGAAGCTGGCAAGTCCCGCTATGCCGCTCGCCGGATCAATGAATCCCGAAGCCACAATATCCATCTTGTCGACCTTCACGTCCGATGAAAAGGGAGTCTTCGCTGCATCCGTCGAATTAATCGGACCCGCCTTCCCGGAAATATCAGCGCTTCCGCCCGCCGGCAGTTTTGCGGTGAGCTTGAACGGAAACTGCGACGTGGGTGAAAAATCCGTCACGGTGATGTTCACCTGGTCGTACACGTGCGGTTTGGCCTTAGAGTTGGCTTTGCCGACGATCAACTTGCCATCGTTCACACTCAGCTTCGCAACCGAAAGGTCGGTTGGAGTTGAGTCGCCTGAATTCGCCGGTTGAGCGGGTTTCTTGGTCGCGTTGCCGCCCAGACTGGAAAAGTTCCACTTGCCATTGGCGGTTTTCAACATGGTGATCTGCGGTTGTTCCAGAGTGATCCCGGTGACGTGCAATTGCTTCGAAAAGATCAGTGGCATCAATTCCACGCCCACTTTTAACGACTTCGCCGTCACGAACGGTGTACTCGCGAACGCCGGGTCGTCCGCGATCGAAATGTTGTCGGCTGTGACCGTTCCTGTGAGGATAGAAAGACTGAGATTCCCCACCTTTACCTGGCGTCCCACGGCTTCGCCCGCGGTAGCCTCAAGTTTGGGACGGAAGCTGTTCACGTTGATGAAGAATGGAATTGCGACCAGGATGACGACTACAACAGCAACCGCGATAGCGGCGATCTTGAGAAGGCGTTTCATGATGCTCCTGCTTTCTGAAGCGGTGCGGGGGGTTCCGAGGATCAGGAGTACGAGAGAACCGCGCTGCCAGATGTTCCGAGCTGAAAGTCTATCAAAAAATAAAGGCCCATACCGTCATTCCCGAGTCAATTCGGGACTCGGGACGGAGCCGCCTTCCAACTCCTTCTGCCGCTGGTCGCGTTTGGCACTGCTCATCCGTATTGAAGTATCCAGTTCCTTCTTGCCCTCCGCCGTGCGGCCCTGCCGGAGCAGAATCTGGCCTCGCAGATAGTGAATGCGAGAAGACTCAGGATCCAGTTTCCCGGCAATGTCTAATTCGGCGAGAGCTTTTGGATATTGCATTTGGCGCTGGTACACCCTGGCTAATCCCAAATGCGGATTCAGCATTTGCGGTTCGAGACGCAAAGCTTGACGGTAATTTTTCTCTGCTTCCGCGTCGTCTCCCATCAGGAAGCACACGTTTCCCAGTTCGTCGTAATTGAAAACAATATCGGGCTCCAGGGCAATGTCCTGAAGGAAGGCGGCCTTGGCCTTCGGGTAATCGCCCTTTTTCGAGTACACCATTCCCAGGTTGAAGTGCACGAAGGGCAACTTCGGATCGGCCTCGGCGGCGGCGGTCAACTCTTTGAGAGCATCGTCGTACGCTTCCTCGTTGAGCTTCGCCTTGCCGAGCAAAAGGTGCAATTCTGCGGAGTCTTGCCCTACCTCCACCAGTCGGGTTAGTGCGCGTTCCCCCAGTTCCTTGCGTTCCGCTTTGTCTGCGGCGATGCCTAGCACGTAGAGATAATTCATCTGGTCGGACTGCTGCGGCCACAGCGGTTCCAGGGTGTCCACTGCATCTGCCCAGCGCTCCGTGAAGAAGTAGCACTGACCGAGCAGAAATCGCGCCTGCAAAGAGTCCGGTTGATCCTTTACGACCGATTCAAAAGGCGGAATGGCGCGTCGAAAGTTGTTTTGACGATAGTGCGCCAACCCGATATTCAACCGGATGCCGGCCACATTGGGCGCAAGTTTCTCAGCCTTGTGAAGACTGGCCAGCGCAGGCGTCCACTGTTTGCGCCGCATGTAGATCACGCCCAGGTTCGCATACGCCCCCGCCGACCTGAGGGTTGAGGACCACGACCTGTTTGAAATTGCGCTCCGCCTGGTCAAGGTCTCCCTTACGGAGTGCTTCTTCGCCGTGCCTGAAGATCTGCTCCGGATCCGGTGTCGAGCGGACAGAAGCGGATTCCTGCTGGCGAGCGTAGGCAGCCTGAAAAGTCGCGCCCAGCGCGGCCTGGGAAGACCCGACCGACGCCAACGCTTCGACAACCGTGATCAAAACGGTTCCGATTCTTGACAGGGTTTGCACTCTCCTGTAGTGTCCGCCAGCATCAGGTCCGAATTCAAGGGCGCAGCAAAGATCCACGGCTCGGAAGCCCCAACACTAAGTTCCGAAATCGTGGGTTCGTCGTGCTTGACTCGATGCGAAAGGATTCGATGGTAACCATTCGTGACGTAGCCAAGGAAAGCGGATTCTCCTCGACTACTGTATCCATCGTCTTGAACAACGCGCCCCTGGCCCGCTACATCCCGGCCACGACCAAGAAGCGCATCGAACGTGCCGCCAAGAAACTGGGCTACCGTCCGAATCTCTTTGCCCGCTCCCTACGCAGCAAGCGCAGCCACACCGTGGGCGTCATGGTGTTCGACATGACGGACCCGTACTGCACCTTAGTGCTCCGCGGAATCGAGAATACCCTCTACCAGTCGTCGTACCTGCCGATTTTAACCGACGTCCACAACGAGCGCAGCCGCTTCGAGCGTTATCTGGAAATGATGCTCGATCGCCGGGTGGAGGGCTTGATCGTACTCGCAAACTGGCTCTTTCTGGACATTAACTTGCTTGGTGATTTAGAGAAAAGCAGCATTCCGACAGCCATCATTGGGGTGGAACTGAAGACCGAATCGATCAGCTCAGTCATTGTGGACAATGAGATGGGCGCGCACATGGCGATCGAGCACTTGCACTCACTGGGCCATCGCAAGATCGCCTTCATCCGCGGCCCCAAGGCGTTGGCCGATAGCTCGCCACGCTGGAAGGGAATTCGCAATTTCGCCAAAACGAGCGGCCTCGAACTTGATTCCCGTTTGATTGTCGACTTGCCCGAGTCGCGCGACCCGATTTCGAGCTTCGAGGCGGGCTACAAACTAACGGAGGATCTGATCAAGCAAAAGCGCCCCTTTACGGCCATTCTCGCTTTTGATGACATGACGGCCTTCGGCGCTATCCGCGCCCTCACCAAGGCGGGATTGCGTGTTCCCGAACAGTGCTCGGTCATTGGTTTTGACGATGTTGCCACTTGTGCGCTCTACAGCCCACCCGTAACCACCATTCGCCAACCCATGCAGGCGATGGGGGCGACGGCAGTTGGGATTGTGGTTGACGGAATCAACGCCGTACTCGAGAAGCGGGAAGTGTCTGCCCTCCATCGCAAGGTCGCCCCTGAGTTAGTAGTACGGGAATCCACCCAGCACATCTGCTCTAATCATCGTTCCGCATCGCCCATTTTTAGCTTGACAGTGGAAATGCGTGTAAAGCACTATTCATACGTTTTAATAAAAGCTTTCATTACTTTGGGGAATTTGGGGGAGTAAGGGGATGGCATGCGAAAGGACCAGGAGGCGAGGCTGCTGGTGACCCTTCGTTCAAGGTGCTAACACGAAAATCTTGAGTTCGATCCCACGTGGTTATCGGAGTGCCGTCCGATGTCCGCTGTCAGAAACAGGGAAATGGAGTCAGTATGAAAATCCGTCTCGTACTGTGTTGCAGCTTGTTGTCGATGTTGTTGGTGTCGGTGGGATTGTATGCACAGGCCACGGCGACTCTCGTAGGCACCGTCAAAGATCCGTCGGAAGCCGCCATCGCGAACGCCCAGGTCTCCGTGATCAATGCCGAGCAAAGGTATTAATCGCACGACAGTGACGCAATTCCGAAGGCGAGTGGGCGGTGGCAGCCCTTCCGTCCGGGCAGTTACGACCTGGTGGTGACGGCGGCGGGATTCAAGAAGTTCGAAGCGAAAGGCGTGGTCGTACAAGTTGCGCAGAAGGCGCGCGTGGATGTGGCGATGCAGGTAGGCGCCGCCAGCACCCAGGTCACGGTGGAAGGCTCGGCAGTAACGCAGGTAGAGACCCAATCCTCCGATCTGGGCGGGACCGTTAGCGGGAAGGAGATTTCGCAACTCCAGCTGAATGGTCGCAACTTTACCCAGCTGGCGGGACTGGTCGCCGGTGTAAGCAATCAATCGGGTCAGGATGATGCCGGCGTGGGCGTGGGCGGCAATGTTTCTTTCAGCATTAACGGCGGCCGCACCGAATACAACAACTGGGAACTCGACAGCGGCGACAACATGGACAACGGCAGCAATACCACGCTGAACGTGTATCCCAGCCTGGAAGCTATCGCCGAGTTCAAGGTACTGACGTCGAACTATGGCGCACAGTACGGTCGCAACGGGTCAGGCACGGTGGAAGTGGAAACGAAGTCGGGAACGAACAACTTCCATGGCAATGCCTACGAGTTTGTGCGCAACGATGCGTTTAACGCAAAGACCTTTCCGCAGACGACTCTACCGTCTTACAAGAAGAATGATTTCGGATACACGCATCGGAGGTCCGGTTTTCATCCCGGGCCTGTACAACAAGAACAAGGACAAGACGTTCTTCTTCTGGTCGCAGGAGTGGCGGCGGGATCGGGTGCCGGCGAACCTGGGCAGTGTGACAGTGCCTCAGTCTTGCCGAGCGCGGTTGCGCAGGCGCAACCACAGACTGCACACCGGGTCAGTTTGGGGATTTCAGCGATCTCTGCCCGGGATCCGACTGCCCGGTTGACCCAAATACGGGTACTGCGTTTGCCAACAACCTAGTTCCGATCGATCAGAATAATGCACCCGCGCTCATGGCGGAGATTCCTCTGCCGACCAACGGAATCAACACCTGGAATGCTTCCCCGACGTTGCCAACCAACTGGCGCGAAGAACTAATTCGTGTCGATCACAACTTTACCGACAAGGTACGCGGGACACGTTCCGTTACATTCACGACTCGTGGGATCAGATTTATCCGACTCCGCTCTGGACCAACGGAACCAGCTTTCCTACGATTCAGACGAATTTCGGCGGACCAGGCGTGAGCCTGGTCACGCGTCTGACCGCAACTGCCTCGCCAACGCTGCTCAACGAGTTCGTCTTCAGCTACACGACGGATCACATCACGTTAATACCCGTTGGCGCCTGGCAGCGAGGCGACAATATGGCGCCGGGGCTATACCCGGGAGCCGACAAAGGCAAGGTTCCGGGCATCAGTCTTGGAGGCGGCGGAATTAACAACTTTCAAGAGGACGTCGGCTATCTTCCCAACGGTCCCTACAACTCCAATCCCACTTACACCTATCGCGACAACGTCACGAAGGTTGCCGGGAAACATAACCTGCAATTCGGAGCGTATTTCGTAGCCGCGCAAAAGAACGAACTGGCCGCTCCGGGTACTGCAACGAACGGGGTGCTACACCTTTGATACCAGCAGCGGCGTGAGCACGGGCAATGCCTTTGCCGACCTTCTGATGGGCCGCGTTGCGTCCTTTGCCCAGACCAGTGCTCAGCCCAAGTTCTACAACCGGTATAAGATCTTTGAACCGTATTTCCAGGACGACTGGCGTGTCACCAGTCATCTGACCCTCAACCTGGGAGTGCGGGTCAGCCTGTTCGGAACCTATCGTGATCGCTATCACAGCGAATTTAATTTCGACACGAGCCGTTACGTCCCCGGCGCGAGCAGCGTTGATCCTGACCACCGGTCTGGTGGTAGGCGATCCGTTCAATGGCGTCGTGCAATGCGGGGTCACTTCTGGAGTTCCGGATAGTTGCATGAAGGGCCATCTGTTCAACCCCGCTCCACGGATCGGCTTTGCCTGGGATCCGAAGGGAGACGGCAAGACTGGCCATCCGCGGTGGCTACGGCGTCTTCTTCGAACATTCCAACGGCAACGAGGCGAATGCAGAATCACTCGAACCCGCGGCCAGCCCCAGCGTACAAACCACCAGCCTCTTTGAATTGACTTCCTATGATCAGGTCGTCCCGCAGGGAACGGGCGCTTGTCCGGTTACAACAACCTCGCTTTGCACGACGCCACTGGCCATGATTTCGATTCCCGAACAAGGTGGTCTGGCCTTACGTTCAGCAGTGGCATCTTGATATTCAACGGGAATTGTGGAGCCACACGGTGGCGACCGTGTCCTACGTGGGCAGCAAGGGAACTCATCTGACGCGGTTCTTCGATATCAATCAGGTCTTGTCGACTCCGTTAAGTCAGAACCCTTATAAGGTGGGAGAGCCCCTCAACGGGTTGGATTCCACTGGCCAGGCCCACGATGACTGCGCCACGATGGCAACTCCCAGTGGAGTGCCGGTAACCGGTCAGGCTGCTAACAATCTCGCCATTGCATGCGGCGCGAGTCCGGATGGGTTCCGTACGCAGTTTCCCGGAATCGGTTCCGTGAACCGACTCGAGGAGAAGGCTTCCTCCATCTACCACTCGCTGCAACTGTCACTACGGCGAAGCGTGGGCTGGCTTACGCTCAGTGGTTCCTACACCTACAGCCACTCGATCGACGATTCCTCATCGGCGCATGATCCGCTCATCATCGACAGCTACGATCTGGCGAGGGTGCGTGCCAGTTCCAACTTCGACCAGCGTCACTTGTTCAATCTGGGTTACGTGGTCGACTTGCCGTTTTTCAAAACGCCGGGTCTGACTAACAAGCTTCTCGGCGGATGGCAATGGTCGGGCATTACGACGATTCAGTCCGGAACGCCGTTCAGCGTCGCCAACGGAGTCATCGGCGACAATGCGGGAGTGGGCAATGGGGTCAGCTCCAACTCCGCGCAGTCCTATCCCGACCTGGTCGGGAATCCGCGGTCGGGCATCAGCCAACTTCCCGTTCGATGGCTTCGGCGCTCTGCATGTACAACCCGTCGGCATTCGCGGCGCCGCGAGGCCTCACGTTCGGGAATACTCCGCGGAACTTCCTTACCAACCCGAAGCGCACCAATTTCGATATGGCCCTGTACAAGCGCTTTGCTATCAAGGAAAGCGTGGCTTTCGAGTTTCGAGCCGAAGCCTTCAATGTCTTTAACCATATCGAGTATGCGTGGTTAGGAGGCGATTCTGGTTCCGCAGCTTCAAACAGCCCGTTCTCCAATTCGAACAACACACTCACCTGCTACGGCGGCGCCAACAATTCTGCGGGCGATCCGGGATGCACGTCGGCGAATGCTTATCTGCGTCCTGCCGCAGCTCACAATGGGCGGATCCTGCAGTTGGGCGCGAAGTTCATCTTCTAGAGTGTATTGGATAGGTCGAATGCAGCGAAAGATCGCCCGGCCTCGCGAAGGGGCCGGTCGTGTGACTTGTGACGGGGGGCACGCGCGATCACGTCTATCCGACTTCCACTTGCTGCTTCACGCGTCCCGGCACGACAGCCAATGCACGTTCCAGATCGGCAATCAGGTCGTCGACGTTCTCGATTCCTACCGAGATTCGCACCAGTTGCTCGGTGACGCCCATCTTCTGCCGCTCTTCCGAGCGAATCATGGCATGAGAAGTGATCACAGGAATCGTCACTAGCGAATCCACGCCGCCGAGGCTGGGGGCCAGAGTGAACAGCTCCAAAGCTTCCGCAAAATGGCAGGCATCTTTTCCGGTGCCATCGATTTCGAAACTCAGGACACCGCCGCCGCCACGCATCTGTTCCATCGCCAGGGCGCGCTGTGGATGTCCCTCCAGGAATGGATAGCTCACACTGCGCACTTTGGGATGTCCCGCGAGAAATTGTGCGATCCGTCAGCGCATTGTCATTTTGACGCTGCACTCGCACCGCCAGCGTTCGGATGCCGCGCAGGAGCAGCCAGGCGGCGTGCGGATCCATGTTGCAGCCCAAGGTGGTGCGCGTGGAGTGAATGGTTGCGATCAGATCCTTGCGTCCGGCAACGATTCCGCAAATCAGATCAGAGTGTCCCGCAAAGTACTTCGTTCCCGAATGCATCACCAGGTCGATGCCATGCTCAATCGGACGGCAGTTGATGGGCGTTGAAAATGTGCTGTCGATCAGCGTAATCACGTTGTGCTGCTTGGCCAGCGCGGAGACTCTTTTCAGATCGACGACCCGCAGCGTGGGATTCGTCGGTGACTCCAGGTGCATGAGCTTGGTGTTCGGCCGAATCGCGCGTGCATGTTGTTCGTAGTCGGTAGTGTCGACCAACGTGGTCTCAACGCCCATCCTGGGGAGCCATTGCGTTAGGAACTTGGTCGCGCCACCATAGATGTCGCGCTGCGCCACGATGTGATCGCCACTCTTCACCAGCGCGAGGATCGAGGTGGTGATGGCCGACATGCCGGAAGCAAACAGCAGAGCGCCGCTCCGCGCCTTCCAGTTCGGCGATTGCCGACTCGGCCACGGTGTGCGTCGGGTTGCCATACCGGGTGTAGAACATGTCGGTATAGGTCGCCCGTGCCTGTTCTTCCAGGTCGGTGACTTCAAAGGTGGAAGTCTGGTAGATCGGCGTCGCCAGCGGGCCGTTCTTCTTCTGAAGGCTCTTGCCGCCGTGAACCGCTTCGGTCTCCTGACGATGCTGATGTTTCTTCATATGCGTTCCCTCATCCGCTAGGCTTTAACGGTCGCAGGATCAAACGCGGGCACTGGCGAAAACCACTGCGCCGAGCGCGCATGACGGCCACTGGTCAGTTCGTCAAACGCGTGCTGCAGTTCGCGCGTGACTGGACCGGTCTTGCCGCTTCCAATGGTGCGGAAGTCGATCTCTCGCAACCCAACCACTTCCGCGGCTGTTCCACACACGAAGACCTCATCCGCAATGTAGAGCTGGTCGCGGGAAATCGGTTCTTCGACCACGGTGTATCCCATGTCGCGCGCAATCGTAATCAGGCTGTCGCGCGTGATTCCTTCGAGAATCGGGCCCCTTGGAACGGTGTAGATGATCCCATTGCGCACGACGAAAATATTCTCACCCGTGCACTCCGCAACGTAACCGTTGGGATCGAGCATGATGGCCTCATCAAACCCAAGCCGTTGCGACTCTGTTTTGGCCAGGATCGAACCGACGTAGTTCCCGGACACCTTGGCCTTGGTCATCATGATGTTCGGATGGAGGCGCGTGATGGAGGAAATGTTGGCGCGGATACCATGCTCCTTCGCTTCCGCACCCAGGAACGCGGTCCACTCCCAAACCGCGATGAACAAGCGCGGCTTGCCGGCATCGACCACCATACTCATGGCGCTGTCGAGGAAGATCAGCGGGCGAATGTAGCAGGCGGAGAATCCGTTGGCGGCAATCACCTGATGGATGGCCTCGGTAATCTGCGCCTTCGTGTAGGGCAGATCGCGAAAGCCGACCACGAGCGCGGAATCGAGCAGCCGATCGACGTGTTCTTCCAAGCGGAATACGGCCGGGCCACGATCGGTCGCGTAGCAGCGAATTCCCTCGAATACGCTGAACCCATACTGCAAGCCTGCACTCACGAAAGGAACGACACCTTCTGTCGATGGCCGAAGTTCGCCTTCCATCCAAATGTAACGCGCGGTCGCGGGCATAGATCTCCTCAGTCTTTTGTTACTCCAGTCAAGAGTAACGTTGCCGCGCAGGCCGGGCAAGAAAAACTGGTGAGCGCAGGCCACCGAAGCGATTGTTTATAATCCGTCGCCTATGGAAACCGGGTTACGAGGTCGCGTTGCCATTATTGCTGCGTCAAGCCAGGGAATTGGACTTGCCACCGCCGAGGCATTTGCTGCAGAAGGTTGCCGGGTCGCCATGTGTGCGCGTAGTTCGCAAACACTGTGGGAGGTGGCCGAGAAAATCAGACAACAGCACAACGCAGAAGTGTTAGCCGATACTGTCGACGTGTCGGACTCTGCCGCTGTGCACAAGTTTGTAGAGGGCGTGGTCTCAAAATTCGGAACGGTCGACATCTGCGTAACCAACGCCGGTGGACCACCCGCTAAGGGCTTTCTCGCCACCACCGATGCAGACTGGCGCAAGGCCTTCGACATGAATTTCATGAGTGCTGTCTTCTTCGCTCGCGAAGTCATCCCGCACATGCAGAAAAAACAATGGGGCCGCATCATCACGATCACATCAATCACGACCAAGCAGCCGGTCTCGGATCTGGTTCTTTCGAACGCGGTGCGCACCGGGGTCGTTGGCCTGGTCAGAAGCCTGGCCAATGAATTTGGCAAGGACGGGATACTCGTCAACAACGTGGGTCCCGGTTTCACCGCCACGGCTCGCCTTAAGGAGCTGGCAAAAACGCGTGCGGCCGCTTCTGGAAAGGGCGAGCAGGAGATTTTCGACGGTTGGGCCTCAGACTCCGCCCTGAAGCGCGTGGGCGAGCCTCGTGAGGTCGCCGAAACGATTTTATGGCTGGCGTCCGACCGGGCTTCCTACGTGACCGGACAAACGATTCTTGTCGATGGTGGGGTCTACAAAGGACTGTGACCTGGAGTTACCGCGGATGGTAAACCCGCTTGATTCCCGTACCTGAGTTTATCTTGCAAACCTCTACTAATTTTTAGTAACCTTCGCCCAACTCCCAACCCAGTCTCTGTGCCAGCGGGGATACACCAGCCCCGGCGAACGTGGGGCGCGGGAGTGTTTGACACGATCGTCAATGAAGGCGAATGGCAATGCGATCATGGGACACGAGACACTTGCGCTGGGGTGCGAGGTGTTGGGTTGTTGTTGTTGTCCCCTCATCCTTCTTTTCTAAAACCTGAAAGCAGTCTCACTATCGGCCCTGAGCGGGGGAGGAGTGTATGCCCAAGTTTTCCCAAAGCCTTTTGTGGTTGCCGTTGATCGTTCTTTCGTTGCTGATCCAGGTGTTCGCCCAAGGCGGGGCGACGGGCGCGATCACCGGTACGGTGCAAGACCCGACCGGCGCGGTAGTAGCCAACGCTGAGGTGCGCATCGTGAATCAGGACACCGGCACCGTCACGCGCGCCACAAAGACGGACACCAGCGGAACTTTTACGGCTACATTGCTGCCTGTGGCCACTTACACGATCAACGTGACGAGCAACGGTTTTCGGGAAGCGAAGTTTGCAGACATCGCCGTGCGCGTCACTGAGACCACTCGCATGGTGGCGAAGCTTGTGCCTCTGCAGGTGCTCGAAAAGGTCGAGGTTCAAGCACTGGTGCAGACCGTGGAAACCACGACGGCCACCACGGGGCAGGCAATTGAATCCAAGACTATCCGCGATCTCCCGCTCGCGACGCAGAACTTCCAGCAGTTGCTGACGCTCTCTTCCGGAGCACAGAGCGAATTGAATGCTTCGGCACAGTTGGGACGTGGCAACGTCCGCGTAATCGTGAATGGCCAGCGGGAAGACAACAACAACTACCTGATCGAAGGTATCAGTGCGACCGACTACAACGTGGCGCAGGCTACCAACATTCCGTTGCCGAATCCTGACGTGATCCAGGAATTCAAGGTGCAAACCTCTCTGTACGATGCTTCCCAGGGTCGTAACGGCGGCGGAAACGTCAATGCCATCCTGAAGTCGGGGACAAGAAAATTTCACGGCGACTTCTACGAATTTTTCCGCAATGACGTATTGAATGCGAACGAGTATTTTCTAAACCGGGCTGGGCTCGCTCGTCCTTCGGTCAAGCAGAATATTTTTGGCGGGAGCTTTGGTGGGCCGATCGGGAAGGAAGCACAAGCCGGATACTTCTTCGTGAATTACCAGGGCACTCGGCAGCGGAGCGGCCTCTCGCCGGGAACATTCATCAGCACCACTCTGCCAGTGATTCCCGCGTCGGTTCGCGACGATGCGACTATGGACGCGCAACTGGAGTCAGCGTTCGGTGTTCCTAGCATCGATCCGGTAATTCACAAACTGCTACTCGCCCAGAACGATCAATTCGGCGCTCCCGCGGGAGGCTATTTGTTTCCCGCGCTCTCGGGAGCGCTGGGTGATAGCGCGCAGTTCATCGTGAGCAAGCCAGGAAAGTACACGGAAGACCAGTTTACGGCTAACTGGGATCGCGAATTCAACGGAGGAAACGACAAGCTGTCCGCACGCTTCTTTTTCTCCAACGGCGAGTCGCTCTTGCCGTTTGGTGCCGGAGGACTTCAGGCATCTCTTGGCGGTACGCTCTCCAGCAGCATCAGTGCCACGGACTTGAATTTCCCCTACGATCTGCCGGTGAACGACCGCTTTTTCAGTATCAATGAGACCCATTTGTTCTCGCCGGCCTTCGTAAATGATTTTCGTTTCGGCTTTGTCCGGATCAACAACAGCCTGGTAAATATTCCGCCCATTACGGCGGACGATCTGGGGATTGACCGTCCGATGAGTAACATCACCAAGTCGATCTATAAGTTCACGCTCCCGACATTCCAGATGGGCCCCACGCCTCCGGCTGATCAATTTCAGACGCAAAACAACTATAACTTCGTCGACACCATCAGTTGGGTGAAAGGCAACCACAGCCTGCGCTTCGGAGGAGAGTACACGCGGGTGAATCTCGACAAACTATTTCCGCAGGTCTTCAACGGGCAGCTCTTTTTCGGGGATTTCCAGGGATTCCTTGAAGGATCGCCGGCCGGGAGCTTCGGTGGAGGCGGCGTCTATAACCATCAGTATCGCAACAACGACTACGGGTTCTTCGTTCAGGATGACTGGAAGGTGCGTCCCGACGTAACGCTGAATGTGGGTGTGCGGACGGAGATCCTCGGCGCTTTCTACGACAACAAATGCCACATCGGCAATTTTGATCCGGAATTGGGCAACAGCGGACAGTATCCGTTCGTGTATGGCAGTTGCGCCAGCAAGCTTAATGTCGCCGGCCTGACCGGGTCCGGGAACAATACGACCTACAAGAATAATTACTCCACCGGCGTGGGTCCGCGGGTCGGCTTTGCGTGGGACATCTTCGGACACCACAACACTACGCTGCGCGGTGGCTACGGCATCTACTACGTGCGTGAAGACGTTGGCACAGTTGATCAACTTTCTTTCCAGGCCCCTTACCTCCCGATCGCTGGCTTGGGCAATGCCCCAGGGTGCCTGGGTACGTTCTTCGCTCCTGCCGGAGCGAACACGCCACCGCAGTGCCTGACGAATGGCGCAAACCTGAATGCGCTGCCGGCCGCTGGCGTACTTGATCCCGGGTTCGTTCCATGCCTCGGAGCGCTGCAGAGTTTCCCGCTCGATACATTCAACCAACCAGACACTACCGCGTTTCCGAACTATGGCTGCGCAGCCGGCAGCGCCGGACTAGTCCCCTCTAACTACCTTTTCGTCCTCACCGTGCCGCGCCATTTTGTGGTTCCCAGTACTCAGCAGTGGAATGTCACTGTGCAACGGGACTTGGGAAGGCAATGGGTGCTGGAGGTCGGCTACGTGGGTGCCCACGGTTTACATTTGCGCGAAACCCGCACCAACATCCAGGCGCAAATAGCGACCGAAGCGCAGCCGGTGTTCGTGACTGCGGAGGATGGAACGCAATTCAAAATCACGCAGAACACGACGTCCAATGGCATAGCGCGGTCCAATCTGCTAGGCGTGAATGGCTACGGCGGCTTCCAGATCTTCGCCAATGACGCCTACTCGCACTACCATTCACTGCAGGCGACGTTATCGCGTCGCTGGGGAGCGGGATATTTCCAGGGCGCCTACACCTTCTCGAAGGCTACAGACGCGACTTCGAGTGGTAACACCGCCCTGAATACCGCGTTCAACGACGAAAGCGATATCCGCAATTCCTATGGATTGTCTGACTTCGACCGCAAGCACAGGCTGACAGTGAGTTACCGTTACGATTTGCCTTTCTATCGCGGTGTGCATGGCGCCAAGGGCATGCTTCTGGGCGACTGGGCCATTAGCGGCATTACAATCTTCCAATCGGGCACACCCTTCTCCGTCCTCGATTCTTCAGCCGGATCTGCCTACCTTGCGACATTCCTGTCCTTCGCAAGCCTGGGCGCGGACCTCGCACCGGGACGCACCATCTCCAGTGGTCTGACCTCGGGCGACGTTCACAAGAGACTGGACGGTTACATCGATGTCAACAATTTTGCTCAAGCCCAGTTTGTGGACCCGACTCTCAGTTGCGATGTAGATCCAACCCAAGCAGGATGCACCAAGTCTTTCGGCACCCTTCATCGCAACATCTATCGTGGTCCCTTCCAACAGAATTGGGACTTTTCTCTGATCAAGAGCTTCCGACTGTCGGAGAAGCAGGCGCTTCGTTTCACGGCCGATTTCTTCAACATCTGGAACCATGCCAACTTCGCTAGCCCGTCTTCCAATGATGTCGAGAATCCAGGCGCGTTTGGCAAGATCAATTCAACAGTAGGTACGCCGCGCCTGATCCAATTGTCCCTGCGGTACGCGTTCTAACATGACGGAGAAACCGGTCTCGCCCCGCATTCCCCTGCTCGAACGAGACCAGGTCTCTCCCGAGATTGCCGCGGTCTATGACGCTCTGCTGAAGCAGCGGGGCGTCGTTCCCAACATGTTCAAGACGCTGGCCCACACGCCAGGCGCTGGCGTTGGGAATGGCGGGATTTTTGAAGTCGCTGCTCGGTGACAGTGCATTGCCCGGCTGGTATAAGGAACTGGTGGCGACCCGACTTTCAGTTTTGCAGGATTCCCAGTATGCGATTTCGGCGCACGCCCTGTCCGCGAAGCAGAAGGGTGCGAGCCATAGTCAGATCGCCGCGGCGCAAGGGGATTTCGAAGCTGGACCTTTCACTGAAAAGGAGAAGCTGGGCTTCCGGTGCGCGGATCGCTTGCATCGTTCGCCTCGGGAGGTCGACGACGGTTTCTTTGCCGAGCTAAAACGGATGTACACCGATTCGGAAATCGTCGAGCTCGTTGCAACCGCCGCGGCCTTCGAACTGTTCCCGCGTTTGGTCGATGGCCTGCGGATTCCCACAACGCCGATTCCCCCTGAGCTTGCAAGAAAGAAGGACTGATGCGGCCCCTGGCTTCACGATTGGCGGTGATGAGCGGTGAAGGTGCGCTCTCGGTATTTGCCCGTGCGAAAGAATTGGAACGCGAGGGGCGTTCCATCATCCATCTTGAACTCGGTGAGCCCGATTTCCACCCTGCGGAGCCCGTCGTCCACGCTCTGGAAACGGCTCTCCGCGCCGGCAAAGACCGTTACTGTACGGTAGCGGGCATTCCTGCATTGCGCGAGGAATTGGCGCAGTATCTCCACCGAACCCGGAATCTCAAGGTGTCGCCCGAAAATATTGTCATTGCTCCGGGCTGCAAGATTGCTCTCTTCCTCGCCATGATGGCGATCATCGAGCCGGGCGATGAAGTTCTCTATCCTGACCCAGGTTTTCCGGGCTATCCTTCCATCACTGGCGGCATGGGTGGGGTCCCTGTCCCGTACGAACTTGCCGAGCGCAACCAGTTCCAACCCGATCCAGATGAGATTGCTGCCAAGATCACCTCTCGTACCAAGGCTTTACTGACGTGCTCACCGAACAATCCCACCGGCACGGTTTACACCGACGATGTTCAACGGCGGATTGCTGAATTGGCAGTGAAACACGATCTTTACGTCCTTTCCGATGAGATCTACGCGCGGATTCTGTACGCGGAGAACTACATCTCCATGCTCAGTTATCCCGGCATGGCGGAACGCACGGTCATCATTGACGGCTTCTCCAAGAGCTTCGCCATGACGGGCTGGCGCATCGGTTACGCGGTCGCGCCACCGGCGCTTGCCGAGCAATTGGAATTGCTGGCGATCAACACCTACACCTGCGTGGCGGAGTTCACGCAGTACGCTGCTATTGAAGCACTGCGCGACCGCTCCGGTGCCACGCCCAAGATGGTGGCGGAGTTCGCTGGGCGCCGCGAGCAGTTCGTACGCGAGTTGAATCGCGTTCCTGGATTTCGGTGTCCGTACCCGGATGGCGCTTTCTACGCCTGGGTGAATATTAGTGGAACTGGAGTGAGCGCCGAAGAGGTCTGCCGTGTCATGCTCGAGGAAGCCGGAGTTGCCGCCATTCCCGGGGCTGCGTTCGGTCCGTCGGGCCGGGATTTCGTGCGTTTCTCATTCGCTTCTTCGAATGCGACCTTGCACGAGGCTGTCGGACGAATTATGAAAGTATCCATCGCTTGGCAGGGCACCCCGGCGAACCGATAGCATTCGATATCAGCCCGGGGAAGTTCTTTTCAGAAATTGTCACGGCTTTCCAGGAGTTGCGGCCTGCTGTGCGCGATGAGGCTGCGAAGATTTCCAACGATCGTTGATGGAGAACGACGAATGAACCTGCAGTCCCGGATTCTGCTGGTTGTTTTCGTAATGTCAGGAACCGCTGCGTCCTTGCTGGGACAAGCCCAGCCGCTGGCAAGTCCCGACCGTGTGCAGGAAATCTACCGCCGCATCCTCCCACAGATTGAGAAGATCCCGATCTTCGATCATCATGCTCATCCTGGCTTCCCCGACGACGCCGATGTCGACGCGATGGCCGCCCCGCCGGGCAGTTCGCCGCTGCGCGAGCGCGATTCGAACCCCGAGTTGGTGGCCGCAGCCAAAGCTCTCTTCAAGTATCCCTATACTGATCTCTCGCCTGAACACGCGAAGTGGCTTGTCAACCGCAAGGCAGAGCTTAAGAAGGAGAAGGGGATTGCCTACTTCTCCGATATTCTTGACACCCTGAACATCGAGCAGGGCGTGGCCAATCGCGCGATGATGGCCGACTATCTCGATCCCAAGCGCTTCGTCTGGGTTTTCTTTGCGGATTCGTTCATGTGGCCGTTCGACAACCAAAAAGAACGTTCCCGCAATGTGGATGAACAGGTCTACATCCCGCTGCAGGAGAAGATGCTGCATCGCTGGATGCAGCAGGAAAAGGTTGCTCAACTCCCGACTGCGTTCGACGACTATTTGAAGTTCATCACGCAGGTACTGGAAGACAATCAAAAGAACAAGAGTGCGATCGCGATGAAGTTCGAGGTCGCCTATTTCCGTCCGACCAAATTTGGTGATCCGACCCGTGAGCAGGCTGAAGAGATCTACAAGCGATATGCCGGCGGCGGCGTGCCTTCGGAACAGGAATATCGCACATTTCAGGATTACATCTTCCGCTATCTCGTTCGTGAAGGCGGCCGGCTTCGTTTGCCGATCCACATTCATTCGGCTGTCGGCATCGGAGACTATTTCAGCATCTCCGAAGGCAATGTCATGAATCTGGAAAACATTTTGCGTGACCCGCGTTATGCGGACACGGTCTTCGTGCTGATTCACGGCGGATACCCCCTCGAACGGGAGGCCATCTGGCTGGCTTCGGTGAAGAACGTCTACATGGACTCGTCACTGATGGAAGTGGTCATGTATCCGGCTGCGTTTAAAGATTCGCTCAAACAGTGGCTGGAAACCTTCCCCGACAAAATCACGTTTGGTACTGACTCCTTCCCGTACAATGACGCGTTGGGTGCGGAAGAGAGCTACTGGTTGGGTGTGCAGACGGGCCGGATGGGGCTGGCCGCGGCATTGGCGGAGATGGTCGCGACCAACGAAGTGAGTGAAACCAAAGCGCTGGAAATGGCCCACGGCTACCTTCACGACAATGCGGTTCGTATCTACGGAGGGGAGGTCCACTAATGCCGAAAGCGGAGAGGTCAAAGCACAAGGCAACAAAAGTGAAGCTTGCCGGCACTGTGTCTGAGAAGCGAACCCGGAAACCCTCATCGTCCAGGAAAGCCGAACTGAAGTACATTCCCTGGAAGGCGGTTCCGCTCGAAGATCTGAACCCGTTGTTCAAGCGCCAGTTCGTTGTGGGTGAAGACATCATGGTGGCGAGGGTGCTGATGCAGAAGGGCTGCATCGTTCCGCTACACAGCCATTACAACGAACAGGTCACCTACATCCTGGAAGGGGCGTTGAAGTTCTGGATTGATGGAAAAGAGATCGTGGTGAATGCGGGCGAGGTTCTGACCATCCCGCGCAACATGCCGCATAAGGCGGAAGCCCTGGAAGACACTGTCGACCTGGATATCTTTAATCCGCCGCGGGCCGACTGGATCGACAAGACCGACCAATACCTGCGTAAGGAAAAATAGTAAGCCGAGGCCGGCCGGTCTCTTTGCGCTCTCCGCGGTACCTTTGCTGTTAGAGGCTTTGCCTGTACGGCTAGGGAGCCGAATCCGCAAAGAACTATCCGAAACCATCTGCACTTGGTTATTCTGAACTACGGATGAACCCCGTAGCCGATCAAACAAGAAACGATTCTCGCGTCTCGCGCCTGCGCTGCATAGGTTGTGGGGCGATCGTCGATCACGCCGATCAAGACTTTCGCTGCTCGACTTGTGGAGATCTCTTCGAGATCTTCTACCCAGGATGGATGAGCGCAACCGGGACAAAAGCCGATGGACTCGATTCTGTTTCGCTAAAGAAACTGTGGCTGGAACGCAGGTCATCTTTTCTTCCCATCGACACGAGCGGCGTTTGGCGATTTCGTGAAATGCTTCCCACACTCAAGGCCGGGTACCAACCCATTACGTTGCGGGAAGGGAACACGCCTCTTTACGAGCTACCCAAGTGCGCGCGCACGGCTGGTGTGGATGGTCTTCTGGCCAAACACCAGGGGATGAACCCCACCGCCTCGTTCAAGGACACTGGCATGACGACGGCCGCGTCCTTCGCTCGCCAGGAAGGATTTCGCTGGGTTGCTTGTGCCTCGACCGGAAATACATCTGCCTCCATGGCCGCCTACGCCGCGCGGGGTGGCATGCGCAGTCTCGTCTTGATTCCGGAAGGAAAGATTTCCTGGGGCAAGCTCTCCCAGTCGCTCGACTACGGCGCGGTCACCTGTCAATTGCGAACGGATTTCGACGGCTGCGTGAAAGTTCTGAGCGAAGTGGTGAAGCGCATGCCTGTGTATCTCCTCAACTCGGTAAACCCGTACAGGCTTGAGGGCCAGAAAACCGCCGCACTCGAACTGCTTGAGCAGTTGGCCTGGGAAGCGCCCGATCACGTGATTGTTCCCGGCGGGAACCTGGGAAACTCTTCCGCATTAGGCAAAGCGCTTCTGGAAATGAAGGATCTCGGCCTCATCGCTCGTCTGCCCAAGCTTTCTGTGATTCAGGCGGAAGGCGCAAACCCCTTGGTGCGCAGCATTCGCGAGCGTGGCGGCCAGACACTCACTCCAGTGGAGGCCGACACTTTCGCTACGGCTATCCGAATTGGCAACCCAGCTTCGTGGAAGAAAGCACTGCGAGTCATTGAAGCCACCGCGGGGACCGTTGAACAAGTGAGTGAGATCGAGATCGCTTCCGCCAAGGCAGAAATCGGAGCCGATGGGGTAGGCTGCGAACCGGCTTCAGCGGTGACGCTTGCCGGCTTGAAAAAACTGGTCAAGCAAGGATTCGTAAAGCCAAGCGAGAGCGTCGTACTGATTCTGACAGGCCACGGACTCAAAGATCCCGAGTTTACCCTAAAGTTCCATCGCGGCGACCTGTTCGCGGGAACCAAATATGAAGAAAGCGCGCGAGTGCTGTCCGCGCAACAACATGCTCCGATTGTCCTCGATGCCAACGTCGAGGCGGTGACGCGGACGTTAGAACAATTCGACCAAGATGACTCCAAGAATAGAGCTGACTCCGTAGATGATGCACGCCATTCGCATGCGAAAAAAAGCCGCCGGCCAGGGGAAGCCTCTGCATCTTGTGTTACCCGCTACTTCCGCGAATCTGGGCCCGGCGTTCGATGCAGCCGCTTTGGCCTTCGAGATCTACTTGACCATCGATGCCCGACCCGCCGCGGAATACTCGATACAGGCCCGCGGCCGCGACTCCGACATCTGCGGCAAAGTCGAGAACCACCTTATCCTCAATACGTATCGCGAGGTGCTGGAGACTGCTGGTAAAACACCAATTCCCCTAGCCCTGAAGATCGCAAACGATATCCCGATTGGCAAGGGTTGCGGCTCTTCGGCGGCGGCGCGGCTGGCGGGAATTGCGCTCGCCGACCACTTCGGCAATCTTCGTTGGACCGATAACCAGATCGTCGGAGAAGCCTCACGCCGCGAGCATCATCCGGACAATGCCTCAGCCTGCTGGATGGGGGGATTGACGGTTGCTCGTATGTCCGGGGAGTCTGAGGCGCAAATCACGCAGGTGAAGCCGAAAGGGAAGTGGCCGCTCCTGGTGGCGATTCCGTCCGAAAGTTTAGCCACCGAAGAAGCGCGTCGTGTGCTGCCGTCGCAGTATTCACGCGCGGATGCGGTGACTAACATTCAAAATTCCATGCTTCTGTTGGCTGCGTTCGTTCAGGGAAAAGGAGAACTTTTAGTGTCGGCGCTCGAAGATCGCATCCATCAGCCTTACCGCGCTCCGCTTTGTCCGCTGCTTCCAGCCCTGCAGGAACTCGCAGGCACGCAAGGGATCCTCGGCGTCGCGCTAAGCGGCGCTGGCCCCTCAGTCTTGATGTTCTTGGATTCCTACGGAAGAATGCCGGCCAAGAAAATCGCCGCTCGGGTGGCGGCGCATCTCAACGATAACCGACTCTCTGCGGAACTCCTGCTTACTGCGATCGCGGGAAAGGGCGCACGGGCAAGCCGCTAGTCGAAGCCCGAACCGGAACCCCCTGATGGATCGAATAAGAACCGCTAGGCCCGTTCTGGAATCGCGGCACTTTACGGATCGCGCCTGTTTCAACACGGCCCCACTTAGTTCGGGCGGCCGCTCTCCAGTTCCGTGTAAACGCTCAAGCAGTGCGTTTCAAAGCTCACCTGCGGCTCTCGGGACGCGCGCGCCGGATACGACTCCACAGCCAGAAAATAACTGAGAATTTCGTGCTCCACTTCGCGTCTGCGAGCTTCTTCCGCCAGATCGATACTAGTCTTCGACTTCATAGACTCCTATCCAACCTTGACACCCACGCATGCCGGCGTTTCGTGCCATGAATTTAGATCTCTCGATTGGGGGAAGTGCAAGATTAGTGTTTAGAGCGCGAGGTCGTAAATAGCACGGCTGTGCTACCTGGGTGGTAGGGTGGTCACCGCTACTTTAAACACCATGTCGCGACTGTACATTAGCCTTTACTTGCGGGAGGCACGATTCCATTGTGCCGCAGATAGACGACCATCTGTCCGTAGTGATCGAAGCAATGAGCTACGGTGAGCGTGGTCACTCCCAATCGAGTGATCGTGTTCTGTCCCCACGGACTCTTGAGTGACTCGGTCGCGTTCTGCTCGTTCATCGAAGCGATCGCCTTATGCATGTAGGCGAATGAATCCTTGAGGAACTTCAGGATCTCTGCCTTCGTTTTAATCGATGCGGGCCCTTCTTCTCCGCCGAAGTCCACGGGTGGCTTTTCCTGGAGGATCGCGCCGCCGAATTCGTAATTAGAGGCCGCCACGTGCTTGAGCTGCCCGGCAAATGTTCGTACGCCCTTGAACTCACCGTCGGTCGGAGCGTATCCGTACTTGTCCTCGGGCATCACCTCGGCAGCCGACATGAACTCCTTTTCGGCGTTTGTCAATGAACGATCCATCACTTGAGTGAGCGTACGGCGCTCGTCGGGTTTCGGCATCGTCTGTGCTAGTGCCGTCGCTGCCAGGCACGCAAGAGTCAGAATCGCTACAAGCCATTTCCTGTTCATAGTCGTTCCCCCCAAACATCGTCCGGACCCTCAGTCTCAATCTCGTATCACGGAAGGCGCCATGGCCAAGTGCTGCGCGCTTAAACGATGGCGCCGGATGGTCAGGAGCCCTCCGATGAGTGCCAGCGCCGAGCACAGTAGCGCATTCGGCAATCCGACGCGCGTCGCCAGTGCGCCCCAGAGTGTACTACCGATCGCCATCCCGCCCTGCAAAACGAGCAGGTACATGGACAGGGCGCGCGCCCGCACCCACGATGGCGACATGGTCTGCGCCGCCGTATTCAGGCAAGCGAGAATCCCAATCCACGCGGCTCCCGCTGTTCCTAGCACTGCGCAGAGTTCCGGAAACCCTTGCACTCGGCCGGCCGCAAACGTCATGGTCGCAAACACGACAATTGCTGTCGCCACTAGTCCATCCACCGACAGCCTGCGTCGCAATCTCGGCAGGATGGTGGCACCCGCGAGAGCCCCGAATCCAAAGCAGCCCAGCAGGACACCGTATCCGGTCGCGCCAAAGGGTCTCGCCAGGATAGGCAGCAGGGCCAGCAAAGCGATTGCTCCGACGCTGAAGGCTCCTGTGCGAATCAGCACCGACTGCACCAAGGGTGAACGACGCACATACGCAATCCCGCTCCCCACCGCTTCCCACAGAGCTTCGGCCTCGATTTTTTCGGCGGGCGGGCGCTTCCAGCGATACAAAACGATGATCACTCCGAAGAACGAGAGCGCATTCAGCAGGAAAGCGGTACCGGATCCGGCTGCTGCAATCACCATTCCGCCCAGTGCCGGACCGACTGCTCGCGCGACGTTGAAGCCCGCAGAATTCATGGCTACCGCGGCCGCGTGGTGCTCCGCCGGAACCAGTTCCGGTGTAATCGCCTGCCATGCCGGATCGTTCATTACAGCGCCCAAACCGAGAACGAACGTGAAGCCCAGCAGGATCCAAGGCGTCACTACGTGAAACAATGTCAGGACGCCGAGCGTTCCGGACGCCAGCACCATCCATCCCTGGGTAATGAGCAGAAAGCGCCGACGGTCCACCATGTCGGCCAATGCGCCCGCGGGCAGGATGACGAGAAAGACCGGCAATGCCACTGCGGCTTGCACCAGTCCGACCATCAGCGGCGATCCGTCGATCACGGTCATCATCCAACCGGCACCCACGCTCTGCATCCAGGTGCCGATGTAGGAGATGACGGCCGCGATCCACAGCGACCGAAACAGGGTTTCGCGCAGGGGGGCCCAAGCCGACACGTTCTGCGTCGCCGAAAAACTGGGCGGGATGGGTGCGGGCGTCTTTACCATTTCGGCCATTTAGCGGGGTGCTCCCTCCAGCGCCGAAGGAACATCCGTCCCAAAGGGCCACTCATCAAGCCACCACGACCGTACCAGGTAGATTGCGATACCAAGAATGAGCACTACACCAGCGTAGCGAATTTCCTTCAGAGCATTCACACGAACGAACAGGATGTAGGAGAAGCCGATCGACGCGATGAGCGCAGGCAGGGGATAGAACCACATTCGGAAAGGCCGGGGCATTTCGGGACGCCGAATCCGTAGCACGATGACTCCAATGGCCTGCACCAGAAACTGCAGCGTGATGCGAATCACCACCAGGGCGGCAATCACATCGGCGAGCCGCAGGAAACAGAACACCGCAGCCACCCCGCCCAGACTGATCAGCGAGACGCTGGGAAACCTGTGCTTGGGGTGAACGCGAGCGAAAACTCGGAAATAATTGCCATCCAGCGCGGCTGCATAGGGCACCCGAGAATAACCGAGCATCAGCGAGAACACTGACGCGAACGCAGTCCACATGACCAGCCCTGTCACGAGCTTTGCTGCCCACGAACCATAGATTCGTTGCATGAATAATGAAACGACATATAACCCGCTGCCGGCGCCGCTTGCGCTGCTCATCTCCCGCCATGGCACTACGGCCAGAATGCTCAAATTCATCACTATATATAGACCGGCAACCAGCAGAATTGATAGCAGAAGCGCCCGCGGAATGTTACGACCGGGATCTTTCACTTCGTCCCCAAGAAAGCAGACGTTGTAGTAGCCCCAGTAATCATACGTCGCGATCAGCATCGCACTGCCCAGCCCATGAAAAAAGCCGGTCGACAGCGTGAATGCTCCCGACGGAAAATCAAATGCCCGGCTGCTGTCGAAGTGCGTCAGGCCCGCGAAGATGATCCATCCAATCGTTCCCATCACGACAACCCATAACACCTTGGAAAGGCGTCCAATGGCAGTGATTCGCCGATAGAGAAGGAACACTGCAAACAAGCACATACCAACGGCTACCGCAGTCCCAGCCGTAGCGATCCAACTCACCTGAAGATTCCCGGCGAGGGGAAGCTGCAGAGTTGTCGTATGCGAAAAGTAGACTCGCTCCAGTCCTGGCCAGAAGTACGCCGCATATCCTGCCAGCCCAAGACATCCTGACGCAATCGAGAGTGGGGCGCTGAAAGACAGTTGCCAAATGAAGAGAAAGGAAATCAACCGTCCCAGCCGCTTGGGCCCGTAAATCTCTTTCAGGTAGCGATAGGAACCGCCCGAGCCCGGCATCGCGGCGCCCAACTCGGCCCAAACCAGTCCGTCACAAATCGCGAAGCCCGCGCCGAGAATCCATCCGAGCATAGCTTGCGGTCCGCCCATCGCGCCGATGATCAGCGGTATGGTGATAAACGGTCCCACCCCGATCATGTCGAGCATGTTCAGGGAGGTGGCGCTCCAAAGCCCCATCCCACGAATCAATTGTGAGGAAGCAGGCGAATCTGCGTGATCGCTCTCGGGTTGTGGTTCTGAGTGCATGGAGTGTCTTGCTCGAACGGACGCCCAACCAGGTAGAGCTCGATTCGGTTAGTGCTTTGCCAACAACCAACAGCTAACGACCAACAGGCGGTTCCTGACGACTAGCGACGGACGCACTGCTTTCCCGCACACAGCAAGTTCACGTACAAGCGCACCGCTCCCGGCACACCCGCGGGCAATTGACGGAAGAACGCATAGCCGGTGTAGATGTACGTTCCTTTTCCATATTGCGCGCGCAATAACCCACCCTTAAGGCTTTCTTCGCCCGGATCGTGCGACGCCAATAGCGGTGTGAACTTGTCGTCCCATTTGTCCATGAAGTACAGCCCACGCTCCTGCACCCAGCCTTCGAAATCTTTCTGCGTGATGCGATTTGGAGAATTGAAGATGCGGTCCTGAGGAGCCAGTATCTCCACTGGCGCTTCCTCCACGGAAACACGGCCGCGGCTGAGCGTGGCTGGAAACGGCGCGAAGTTGCCACCGTTAAAGTTGCCGACATCGGCCTCGTACTGCACTACCAAGGTTCCTCCAGCCGAAACGAAATCAAGCAACTTCTTGTTGTTGGCGGCAACATCCTTCTGCGTATCGTAGGTGCGAATCCCAAGCACGATCGTTCCGAATTTGGCGAGATCCTCGCTGGCCAGCTTCTCCGCGGAAATCACGGTTACGTCAAGCCCAACCTCCCGAAGCACGGCCGGGATGTCATCGCCTGCGCCCATGATGTAGCCGACTTTCAGATCTTGAGGAATCTTCACATCGACGATGCTCACGCGCTGCGCGGCCGGCTGATAGTAATAGAACGTGTCCAGATCCTGGCGCGTTACCACGCTGTAGCCCTCGCTGAAATGATTCCCGCCCGCGTCGAGAACCGCGCGAACTTCCGCGCGGCCCTCCTTCAACTGCGACGGAGTGACATCAAACAGGAAGCGCTGCTTTTCTCCGCGGTGAGCGAAGTTGACTCGGACTTCCTGAGGAGTGACTTTCCATCCCTCAGGAACAGTCAGGCGCAGCACGCCCTGCGCAGGGGACGACAGGTTGTAACTCACCCCGACGCTCACCTGTCTGCTTGAACTACCCGCTGTGGGAACTACCTGCGTCCCCGGATCCAGCGTTACGGAGAATGCGGGGACGACCGCCAGGCGGCGCTTCTGGAGTTCTCCAGTCTTGTCCGTGAATGGAACAACGACGACCGAAGAAATCTCCGTATACGGATGAGGCGCAGCAGGCTTTTGCGGTTTCCACCCTTGAATGGACAACCTTCGGTCGGGACTGGGAGCAATCTGGTAGTGCACCGTGGCCCGCACCGCTGGAGGAGGGAATGCCAGCGTTGCGTAGGCTTCGTCATCCACTTTGTTAACGGCGTCTGTCTCCGGGTCATCGCGGTGCCAATACGGACGGGTGTAGGCTGCCTTCGCCGGAACCTTTAGCCCAAAATTCGCATAGTAATCTTCGCCCGCGGCGATGGTGGCTTTCTCTGCCTCTGCCATCTTCACCCAGCCTTCCGGCAGTTCAAGGTGAGCACTCGCGATGAACAGCGGGTATTTCGAGCCGTTGTGCAGCTTCACTCGCACCGTCAATGCCTGGCCCGGCGAAACTGCTGTCAGTGCGTCTTCTTCCCGCGGAGAATCCGTGCCAGCGCCCTTGGCTGGTGCCACCGTCGCGCTGAGCGTCACATTCATCGCAAAATTCACAGCGCGCTGGGCCTGGTCTTCTTTCTCGCGCAGGCGGGTGACAAGATCCAGGCGAGCTGGCACACTTAAGTCCGACGAGTCGATGCGATTAACCAGCTCGCGCAACGACTCTGCGATGGCGAACAATGGCTCAGGCGCGCGCAACGTGTCAGCCTCACTGGCTTTTCTTGCCGCGTCGATCTTGCCAGCTACCTTCGTCAACTCCGGCCTTAGCCACGGGACTTTAGTCTCTTCCTCGCCCAAACGTGATGCCAGGCCCGGCAAACTTGTGTCGATGCCATCAAAGAAGTCCTGCTCGTGCCCGTCCTTGCCCACAGTCGAGGGTAGTACCGAATCAACCAAACGGTAGAAAGCGTAATGCGGCCCTGCGTCGATGGACCATCCACCCGCCCCCTGCGAGAGTTGATGACGCAAGCCTTCCATCGCAAACTGAATGTACGTCATCCGCAACACGGGAGTCTTTCTCACCTGTACTCAACTTGACCGTGTAGTTTTCGGGAGCACATTCATTGCTGCGGAAGGGGCACACGTTGTCGAAGTAAAATTTCTTCGCCTGCCATGGCAGCAATCCTTCTTTAATCTGTTCCGGAAACCGATTGGGATCTGCCGCCGCTCGAAATGCTTCGCGCGACACAATGCCTGAAGCCTGATGATTGCCGTGACCGTCGCGATCGGTTCCCTGAAAGCGGGACACCAGCACGTCGGGGCGGAACGTTCGAATCACCCGCACAATATCCGCGAGGGCGACGTCATGCCCCTGCCACTTTTGAAAGGTTTCGTCAGGACTTTTGGAAAAACCGAAGTCAGCGACGCGAGTGAAGCGCTGTTCCACCCCGTAGTAGCGGTCCGACGCGGTCAATTCCAGCGTACGTAAAACGCCTAACACGTCAAAGAGATTGCTGCCCACCTTGTTCTGTCCACCCTCGCCACGGTTCAGCGTGAGCAGCAGAACATTGTCGCCCCTGCCGCGCGATTCCAGCGTCATCATCCCGCCATCTTCGTCATCCGGATGGGCGGTGGTGTGCATCAAGCGAGCGGTAGTGCTGAGCCGCCGCAACATGAGTTGCAGTCCCGCGCTTCCAGTGTCCTGGGGAAGAGGCTCGAATGGCCGTATTTTTTCGGTGTCAGTTTGCGCAGGTGATGTTAAAAGCAGAAGCAACGCAAGAGCAGGAAGGACAGCCAACGTTCCTACAAACCACCGCATACTCCGGGCTTTAGGATCGATCATGTCTTCTAGTAGATGGGCCCGCGCGGAGATCGGACGCAAGTTCTGTCTAAACGGTAAAGATATTAAGACTGTATCAGTCCCCGACCGTTAGCAGCAGAACCATTGTTCGAGGTCAATTCGTTCGAGGCGATTTCGTCGATATCCCCGATGCGGCCAAGAGCGGTTGCTGGCAGAAGCGGGCGGATCGCAGCAGATCAGCAAACTCCGTCGTGGCCCGCAGCTTTTGCGAGCAGGGGATCGTTTTCCAAAGCGGAATACGCGCAATAGTTCTGCTCAATGGCCATGCGGATCATGTGTACAGCCGCATCCGTCTTCCCGGTGAATGCCAGTGCTGCGCCCTGCGCATACGAGGGTTCAGGATCAACACCAGCCACGAGAGTTGTGGCGTCCTCCTGCGCGATCCGGTCCAACTCGGACGACGGTCTTATTCCGACCACTGCTTCCAGCAGATCGCGATGATATTGGGGTGCACCGGGCATGTGGCCAACGGCCTCGCGAGCTTCCTTCAACTTTCCTTCACGGAGAAGGATTCCGACCGTTTCGGCGTTAGCCCATTCCGAGCCTGCATCCAGGTGGACGAATTCTCGAGCGCGCCTGGTATCTCCCGCATAGAGGAAAGCCCGTGCACAGGAGCGCAACATGAAATTTCCGGGATCAAGCTTGAGGGCTTCGTCACACTCACGCATGGCATCATCCAGCATCCCCGCGTAGCGGAACACGTAGCTTAGCGCAAAGTGGGCCTGCGAGCTCTGAGGACGTTTATTGACCAGTGCCCGCGCCTGCTGGTAAGCCTGTTCCAATTCCCCGCGCTCGACCCGGTTGGTAATCAGGTTGCCTGCCGCGAAAACCAGGTTTGGGTCGAGGGCCAGCGCCCGCTCATAGGCTGCGTTCGATCTTTGGAAAGCCTCTTCACCCCCGCTCGAATACGAGGAATCGTAGTAATAGCGAATGCCCAACGCCTGCCATGAAGGCGCGTAGGTTGCATCCATTCCCACAGCACGTTCCAGCATGGTGATGGCTTCCTTGTTCGGCTTCTCATCATGAGGAACTGCGACGCTGCGTAGGTACAGATCGTAGGCTTCCTGGCTTTTCGGTCGCGTGCTGGTTTCAAGGAACTCATTCCCGGTCCCAAGCTTTGGTAACAATCCGGCGCGCACCTGCTTCGACAGTGCGTCCTGCAAAGCGATGAAATCCTGGCTGGGGGCGGTGATCGGTGCGCTCTGCCACGTCACAGAGTTCGAACCGACATCCACGGCCTGCAGGACTACCATGATCCGGTTTCCCTGCCGCATGTAGTGGCCTGTCACCACATTCGCAACGTGCTGCTCCCGTCCCAGCCTGTTGCGGATCCACATCTGCATTCGCATATTTCCGGGTGCTCCCGGTAGGACGAACATCCAGACCCTGGTTGTAAGTCAGCACTGAAGCTATCTCGTCTGCCAATGCAAAGCGCAGATATTCGAGATTACCGTCGTTGGTCATGTTCTGCAGAGGAAGCACTGCGATCGTGCCTTTGGCGACCTGTGTCGGGGCAGGCAATCGCCGATGCTTAAGCCACCATGCACCAACCGATCCGAGTACCGCTATCAACAGTCCCGTCACGCCCACCAACAAGTAGGTCTGGGTCTTGCTCGAATTCCTGAAGGTGTTTCCGGCCACGCGCAAGGGCTGTGCGAGCTTGGCTCCGGTTCGGGTCAAACCCGATTCGGTCTCCTTCTTGAGGTGCTGAAGGTCAGACCTCATGTCACCGGCAGTCTGGTAGCGCTTGGCCTTGTCCTTCTCCATGGCCCGGCCGATGATGTTTTGCAGTTCCGGCGGAAGGGTTGGATTCAAGCTGAGCGGCGGAGCGGGCTTTTGGTGCAACACCGCGTCCAGAGTGGTGACGATATTCGTCCCGGAGAACGGCTTTTTCCCGGTGGACATCTCGTACAACACCACGCCGAAGGAGAACAGGTCGCTGCGCGGATCGAGCGGTTCGCTGCGCGCCTGTTCTGGAGCCATGTAGACGGCCGTGCCCGGGATCACGCCCACCGCCGTAAGAGAGTCCTCAATCCCAGTGTCGGTGCTGGTGGCCAACTTCGCTTCCGTAGTCAGTTTGGCGAGCCCGAAGTCGAGAACTTTCGCCTGTCCATGGGCGGTTAGGAAGATATTTGCAGGCTTGATGTCGCGATGGATGATTCCCTTGGCATGGGAGGCTGCGAGGGCGTCGGCGACTTGAACCCCGACATCGAGAATCGTATCGGAATCCAGAGCCTTGCCATGAATCATCTGTTTCAGGCTTTCGCCCTCCAGTTTCTCCATGACGATGAAGGGATGCCCGTTGTTGTCGTCGATGTCGTGAATCGTGCAGATGTTCGGATGGTTGAGCTGGGACGCAGCGCGCGCTTCGCGCTCGAAGCGCTCTAGTGACTTGGGGTCGCCCACCAGATTGTCGGGAATGAACTTAAGCGCCACGCGGCGGCCGAGGCGTGTGTCTTCCGCCTCATACACTACCCCCATGCCACCGCCGCCGAGTTTTCCCAGGATGCGATAGTGGGAGACCGTCTGGCCGATCATTGCGCGCTCATTCTTGCCCGGCGGCAATGTTAGGACGCGAACGCGCTTCGGTCAACCGGGGAGATTCCCCGGGGAGATTCCCCGAGGAGGAGGTCGTTCAAAAATGAGGCGGCAAGTGGACGTGCGCTAAAGGACCGCTCGCTGTAGTAAACCATCCTGCTGACGTGACGAGGCCCTATTGTATGTACAGGCCTGCTGACGAACCCACCCACTCCATGTTTCGGTTATGATCCACGCCCATCATTAAGCCACGCCCCATGCGCAGGATCGTCAGCACCGGAGTCAGTTCGTCGACCCAGATGTACATCACGCGAACTTCCACCTTGGTGCCGCCGAATGGCGTCTCAATTACCGGTTCAAAGTGGAGACGCTCCTGCAAAATGTACTGCGAGCGCAGCGCCACCGGGACGGAAGCGACGTCTTCCTTCTTAGGTGCGATGACTACGCCCAGCCCCGCGAAGGAATACAGGGGCTTCAGTGCATAGTTCTCGAGATCCTCAGGCACCTTTTCGAGCGTGTCCAGAAACCACGTCTTGGGGACCGAGGGATGCCGCAGGTAGGGAATGGAATATTTGCTGATGCGGAAGTACCAGTTGGGATGTCCCGCCCACTCAACGTCGAGGTCGTCCCGAAAATCAAATGCCAGTGGAATGCTTTTGCGTTCCAGTTCGTCGACGATGGCACGGTTGTAGATCCGCTTGACCGGAACACGGCGTCCGGCATCCTCCCAATACAGACGGGTGCCTTCTTTCTTGAGCTTGGTAATGCAAACTGTCTTAATCCCAAGCAGCTTTTCGGTGACAAGGAAATCCGGAAGGGTCTTCTGGTGCTGTGGGTCAATTTCCATCAGAATGACGTTCTCGGGATCCTGATCACCTACGATTGCTCTTCGCAGAAGAGCCAGGTAGGTCGCCGAGTCGAGTCCACTCAGCAAGTAACGCAGATGCTCATCGAGACCATAGGCGTCTATGAAACTCCGCGCCAGAACGGGCTGGTACGCGTAGAGCGAAGGGAAGGCCTGCAATTCGACCAGTTTGGGCTGCAGCGTGCCCTCGGCGTGCCGGACTAGTCCAAAGTCCACCTGGACAAACGTGGGGTGCTTGGACTCGTGGGGAACGTTGAATTCCGGCGGAATCGATTCGGTCGACCGGGCGTGGTACTCGGCGCTGTCGACTAATTGGTGGATCAAGTCCTTGCCGTAAGCAGCCATCTGTTCCAACAGGTTGGCCGGCAGGAAGCAGGGCGTCTCGGAGACCCGGAAGCCGATGGAAACGCCGCACCGCTCCGCGAGCAGGGCAAGCAGACGCGAGTATTGGTCCGGGCGATACTTCGCGTTGAAGGACTGCCGAAGGGAGGGAATCATCCGAGATGTCGTACCACAAATGCGGATTGTTAGCTAGAAGCCAACGACCAACTTCTAACCTACGCTTCAATCAAAAATTGTCCGCCTCGCATGATCTGCTGTTGGTCTACCCAAATATCAAAATTGCGCCCCACAACATCGATGTGTGTCGAGGAGTACCACTCTGCTCCGGTGTGTGCGCCATACGGGTTTCCGAAAGCGATGTGCACACCGGGATACTTCTCGTCCTGCAGAATCTCGCCGATGACATCCTTAAGTTCAATATTGGTCCCGATGGCGAACTCTCCAACCCGGTCGCTATTCTCGTCGGTATGGGTGTACGCCCAGAAATCGTCGCGGAGTTCTTTGTTTTCGCACTCCGCACCGGTGAGGCGGCTTCCTGAAATCTGAATAGTGAGGGGATTCTCCTGCAAGTCGCCGAACTTCGCGCACAGATAATCCCCTACTACGCCATCAATCACAAATGTGCCGTTTACCTCGCCGGGAGTCGTGAACACTTCTCCGCCGGGAAGGTTTCCCCACTTGTCCGGGCTGATGATGCCCGAGGTCTTCAGCCACTTGTAGGAGGGATTCAGGTCGGCTACCAAGTCAGTTCCTTTTGAAGTCTTGGCGCGAATCTGGGAGGCCTTTCGTACCAGGTCGACAACCTTCTGGCTGATCCGATCCACTTTCTGGAAATCCGCTCGCATTCCCTCCAGCATGATCCGCCGGTTGATGTTCACCATGTGCGCATGACGAATCTTTCTGCGATTTACGATCTCGGTCATCTGCATGCGCGACTGCAGTTCGTTTCTTTGAACTTGCACCGCAAAGATGCTGACATTCGAGGTTTCGAGATCGTCCAGGATTTCCCGCGGCAGCTTAGTGAGAGGCCGCGCAGCCAACTCCTCTAGCACAAAGGCACGGTAGGGAGCACCTAATTTCTCGAGTTCATGAACGATCGCGGCTGCGATCTCGCGGCAGGCGTCGTCCGTGATGACGGTAACCTTTTCTGAAGGCTGTATCCGCAGACAAACCTGCACCGCATTACGCGCGCCTGGAGTCAATTCAGAATCAAAAGGAATTGTGCTGAGTGGATGATTAGCGTGCGTGACGATAGTCATTACCCTACTTTTCGTTCGGAAACCGGAGCTGCCTCTTCGGCCACACCCAATTCCGTCTCCTCGATGATGAAGTCGACAACTTTCTTCAGATCTCCGGTCTCCTCGAAAACGCGAATCTGACGATCGGCACCGCTACCCATTTCCATGATGCGGTGCACGTATTCGATCTCGGCCCGCGAATCCAGCTCATCCACCACATCGTCGATGAAGTCCAGGTATTCCAGAATCAAGTCACGCACTGGAACCTGGGTTTGCTTTCCGAAATCGATCATCTTTCCGTTGAGCCCGTAGCGCGCTGCCCGCCACTTGTTCTCCATGATGAGGGCGCGCCGGTACAACCGAAAGCCCTGGTTCGCTGAGTACAGCTTGTACAACTTGGCCACGGTCGCCTGGATCAGGGCCGCCAGTGCTATCGTCTCATCGACCCGCATCGGAATATCGCAGACCCGGAACTCAATCGTGTTAAAGAACGGATGCGGCCGGATGTCCCACCAGATCTTCTTGGCGTTATCGATACATCCTGTCTTGATCAGAAGCTTGATGAAATTCTCGTACTCGCCGTAACTGGGGAAATAGTCCGGAATATTGGTCCGCGGAAACTTATCGAATACCTTGCACCGGTATGACTTCAATCCGGTATTCATGCCCAGCCAAAAAGGAGAATTCGTCGACAAGGCGAGGATGTGCGGCACAAAGTAGCGCGCATGGTTCATCATGTGGATCGCGGTCTCGCGATCCTCTACGCCGATGTGTACGTGCAACCCAAAGATCAGGTTCGCGCGCGCGACCAGCTGCATGTCCTCGACGATGTTCTTGTAGCGCTCGTCCGGATAAATTTCCTGCACTCGCCAGTCCGCGAAGGGATGGGTGGCCGCCGAGGCCAGCCGCAGGCCATTTTCCCGCGCCAGGGTAATCATGTCGCGGCGCAATTTCTTGACCTCGATCTTCGCGTCTTTGACGTTGTTGCAAACCGAGGTGCCCACCTCGACCACCGACTGGTGCATCTCGGCCTTCACGCGCTCCTGCAACAGCAGTTTGCCCTTTTCGATGATTTCGGCGTGAATGTGGGAGCGAAGATCGCGAGTGACCGGATCAACCGTCTGGTACTCTTCCTCGATCCCGATAGTGAAGGTAGGTCTCATAAGAGCGCGGTGCGCGGGGAGGAGTCGCTACAGTATAGCAACGCGCAGCCTGATTATTGCAGTTTCCTACAGCCACAAGATGCGTCTATGAAGAGGCGTTAGCCGGGTTTACGGGGTACCCGCCTGGCTCGTATCTTCTGCGCCCTTCCCGGCAGTTCCTTTCATTGCCTTTTTCTTTGGTTTCGGCCCCGCTAGAAAAGCTGACCAATGCAGCTCTTTTGTTGGATTTTCTTCGCTTTGCGCTTTCTGCACGGCCATTTCGGCTACCGCATTGACGATCCAGTCAAAATTATCCTGACCCACGGAATTTACGTCCGCATCCGGCGCCGGGTTCATGAAGTCGATGGCGTAGGGCACCCCGTCCTCCACCGCGAATTCGACGGTGTTCAGGTCATATCCCAGGGCCCGGCAAAGCGTCAATGCATCCTTCTCGACCCGTTCCTTCAAGTCAGGTGCTGCGGGCGGATTTCCCTTCACGTAGCGTTCATGGTGCGGAGCCCGCGGGTCGTACCGCATAATGTGCACCTTCTCTTGCCCGACGACGTAGCACCGGAAGTAGTCCTCAAACTCCACGCCGTGCTGCAACGTCATGCACAGGTCACCTGTCTGGTTGTAATGCTGGAAGAACTCCTCCGGCGAGTGGACCTTGTAGACGTGCTTCCATCCCGCCTCCGGCATACGGCTTGAGGAAAGCGGGAAAGCCGACATACTGAAAAATCTCGTCCCAGTTCAGCGGGTAGATCAGGTTCCGCATGGACTGATCGGTGGTCCCTTCGGGATGCTTATTGTGTGGCAACACAACCGTGGGAGGAATGGCTACTCCGAGTTTGGTCGCCAATGCGTAGTTAAAAAACTTGTCGTCGGCGGTCCACCAGAACGGATTATTGACCACGACCGTTCCATGCAACACGGTGTTCTTTAAGTAGGCCCGATAGAAAGGAATGTCCTGAGAAATGCGATCGATGATCACGTCGTATTTCTTAGGCTCGTCCATGCGGACTCCGCCGATCTTCACGAACTCGGCAGTGATTCCGTCTATCCCCATCGAGTTGATCTTCTCTACAAGCGCGGGAGGAAAGGTATTCTCCATCCCGAAGATGATTCCGATTTCTTTTCATGACTACCTCCACCTATTCGGCACGCTCTCTTCGACGCTCCCGAGTCACAGACGTGGCCCACGACTGACGACCAAAGACCGATGACTAGAAGTATTTGCCCACCATTTTTAGCCAGAACGGCCAATCATGACCGGTGTGATCTCCCCAAACATCCAACCAATGTGGCACGCTCTTACCGTTCAACACGTGCGACATCTTCACGTTCTGGTCCAGACACATATCCCACTCACCCGAAGCCAGCACGATTTTCATCTTCCGATAACGGCTCAGGAACCAGTCGTCCGTCATATTCGCGAGAAAATCCGGAGGGCAATTGAAGTAGCAGTCATCGTCGTAATATCCGTCGAGAAACTGGTGGATATCAAACGCCCCGCTCAGACTTACGCACTGCGTGGTGATGTCAGGGTGCTTCAGGGAAAAATTCAGGGCGTGATAGCCGCCGAAACTGCACCCGGTGACCGCGAGCTGCGTGGAGGGATTCCTCCAGCGTAAGAAGGGAAGCAGTTCGTGGAGAATGTACCGTTCGTACTGCAAGTGTCGCAGAACTCGGATACGGGGATGCGCACTCTTGTTGTACCAACTCTCGGTGTCAATCGCGTCGGGGCAAAACACTTGCAATTCCCCCTGTTCGATCTTTGTGCCCAAGTACCCCGATCATCCCGCGATCTTCGTATTCAAAAAACTTCCCCATCGAAGTCGGGAAGACGAGAACGGGACGTGCCTGCATGCCCGAAGATGAGCATCTCCATTTCCCGGTGCAGTTCCTGGCTGTAACCCTTGTGGTATTCACGATTCATGGGCCGGAGTATCTTACCCGAACTTGCTTTCGGAACACATGGAGTGCCGATGTTCGCTAGGAACGCGGGAGCAGGGGTACACATCGAGCGCGTCGTCCGGCCGCGGCATTGGTCGGTTCCTCAGACGCTTCTGCTGGAGCCTCGGTCGCGGAATTTTCCGTTAAGATGTCGGCAGGGGAACCACCTTGCACGTCCTGACCGAAGCCGAAGTCCATCGCTTCCTGGATCCACGCTCCTTAATTGCGGCGATCGAGGAAGCTTTCCGCACGCGCTATCCCTCCACCGTCATGCCTACGCGCACCCAGATGAAACTGGTCGATGGTGTGTTCCTGATCATGCCTTGCTATGACCGCGAGGGGCGTGGTCTGGGCATGAAACTCGTGAAGTTCAACGAGAGCCCACGTGTGGCCGAAGAGCGGATTCAGGCCACCTACATTCTTCTGGATGCGGAATCAGGTTGCTCCAAACTCGTGATCCCGGCGAATTACCTGACCGATCTTCGGACGGCGGCCACTTCGGCGGTGGCGACAAACATCCTCGCCCGGGAAGATGCGAAGGTCCTTGGCGTGTTCGGCACAGGTCGTCAGGCCCGGGCTCATCTCCAGGTGTTGCGTTGCGTCAGGAACTTCGAACGTGCACTGGTGAGCGGTCGGGATCCCGGCCGCACGCAGGACTTCGCCCAGCAGATGGAGCATGAGTTGGGCATGAAGGTCGAGTCGGTCTATTCCCGCACGTGCGCCGCCGAGTCCGACGTGCTTTGTACGTGCACAACCGCCGCCGGTCCACTTTTCGATGGCAACATGCTGCGCAAGGGAACGCACCTGAACGTCGTCGGAAGCTTCCGGCCAACAACCCGTGAAGTCGACGATGTGACCGTTCGCCGCTCCCGCATCGTGGTCGATACCTACGACGGTGCACTCACCGAAGCCGGCGACCTGATCATTCCGATGAACTCGGGCGTTATCCGGCGCGATCACTTGCTTGCCAACTTACACGAGCTGCTGAAAGGGAAGAAATCAATTCGATCCAGTCCGGGAGATATCACACTCTTCAAGAGTGTGGGTTGCGCGCTGGAGGATCTGGTGGCCGCTGAGAGTCTGGAGGCGGCGGTGATGTCAGCTATGGCGTCCACCAACGAAAAGTAGTCGCGCTTTCCTGGCACGACGTTTTCCACTTCGTCACGCTAGAATTAGTGCATGCGAGCGATGCTGCTGGAAGCCCCGAAGACCGGTGACGGATGGCCCACTCCGCCTCGCGGAGATTCCGACACCGACACCGAAGCGGCACAGAAGTCCGCGTCCAGATTCGCTGCTGTGGAGTTTGCCACACGGACCTGCACATCGTGGAAGGCGACCTCCCACTGCCCAAGATTCCAGTCGTTCCCGGACACCAGATCGTCGGAGTTGTCGATGCGTGCGGCGATGGCGTGCGCAACTTAAAGGAAGGCGATCGTGTCGGTATTCCCTGGCTCTATTCGACCGATGGTGTTTGCAATTTCTGCCAGCACCAAACCGAAAATCTCTGCGAGCAAGCCCGATTCACCGGTTATCACGTCAACGGCGGCTACGCTGAAACCTGTGTAGCCGAGGAGGACTTCGCCCACCCACTGCCGACGAGTTTCTCGGACGAAGAAGCCGCGCCGCTGCTCTGTGCCGGAGTCATCGGCTACCGGTCCTACCGCCTCAGCGGTGTGAAGCGTGGTCAACGCCTGGGTCTGTACGGCTTCGGAGCCTCCGCGCACCTGGTGCTACAGGTAGCGCGTTACCTTGGATGTGAAGTGTGTGTATTTACGCGCGGGGCTGCTCATCAGGAACTGGCAAGACAATTAGGCGCGGAGTGGACCGGCAGCGCCGAGCAGACGCCTCCTGCTCCGATGGACGCATCCATTATATTTGCGCCGGCGGGAACACTCGTGCCGCATGCTCTGCGAAATCTCCGCAAGGGTGGCACATTGACGCTCGCCGGGATTACGATGAGTCAGATTCCAGCCCTCGATTACAGCCTGCTATATCACGAGCGCACCATCCGGAGTGTCGCCAACAGCACTCGCCAGGACTGCCGGGAATTTCTCGATCTCGCGGCCGCGATTCCGATTCAGACCCAGGTCCGCACGTACCCTTTAGCCGAGGCGAACCACGCACTCCTCGACTTGAAACAGAGCAAGATCGAGGGCGCGGCCGTCCTACGAATCAATTCCGCTGCGTAGTGTTAATAAGGAGAACGAAGCCGGAAGGCATCGCGAGATCCGCAGGTCTCCGGGACCGCTCGTCAAGCTTCTGATTCACCGGTTTCCGGAGGATCAGGGGCTTTATGAGCTCCAGAGATCCAATTGGTTGGATGTCCGACCCCCGCTGCCCGAACGAACCTGGGCAGTCGAACCGAATGGTCCAGAAGGGCTTATCTTTCCCTTGAGCCTCAACCCTAAACACCCGAAACAGCTTTTTTTGGCCAATCTCATGCATCTGGATGATGACAGTATCTCCGGTCTGTCCTAAAGTCTCCTCCAGTTCAAACAAGGCCAGACTCCCCATTTGGCCGGAGATCCCCCAAAAAGAGTTGCGGCGCAGGTTTTCTCCCTCCCTGTGTCGGCAAACCAAAGCATAAAGAAGAAAAGGCAGTAATCGCCTTTTGACCCGAAGAGAGTTCTGTGGAGGACGCTCGTGGCCTGTATGCCCGCCCGTCCCCTGGAGAGGGATTTACCGCTCGCCGCATGGGAATCAGTGGGGACTTAAAACTGATGTCAGTGATTGAGCAGTTGATGCTGCATAGCCCTGCTGGTGCGGCTCGTCCCTTAGTAGTTCACCAATCCCCCACTTACCGAAACGAGGCGCCAAGTGCGCCGCCAGGTCCGGAAGGAGGCTGTAAAGCCATGAGAAAGTCATACCAGGTTTGGCTCCCAGTTTTTCTCGTCTGTCTACTGACAGTAGCCGCGAGCGCCCAGTCGTTCCAAGTGCAGTGTCCGACCACCACCATCACCCACCCGACGGCGGCGAAATAATCGGAACCCGCATACACGGGTGCGACTACCTTTACCGCCGGGCTCTGCTGGATATTTGACGCCGAGCTCGCACGTCAACGGCGCGATCAAGTGCCAGCAGATTTCGGGCGGCGATGGTTTCGCGACCATGGGCGACGGCACGCAGACGTACATGTTCTCGTTCGGACCGTTGTCGGGACTGGCGAGCATTGCAACGGGCCAGCCGGGCACGCAGTTTCCCGAGTGAGTTCAACACGCGTGCCTTCGGCCCGCTGCGAGCCAGGCGATCCGGCCACGACCGGCAATCCTGCGTTTAACGGCGCCGTAGGCCTGACGCCCGAGACCTATACCGATCCCAATACCGGGAACCCGGTCACGGTCATGAACGGGCACGTGGATCCCCGCCAAATCATGGATGTCGGCGTGATGAACGGCAACATCCCCGCGCCCCTGATGGCGATCGATGAGGATGACGAGTTCTTCCTGACCCTCACCAACGTCGGCCAGATCATGCGGCCGGATCTTTTCGAGCAGCACACGGTTCACTTCCACGGCTATCCGAACGCTTCGGCGTTCTATGACGGCGTGCCGGACGCGTCGGTCGCCATCAACATCGGCGGCAGCTTCACCTATTACTATCTCGCGCCGGATGCCGGCACCTACTTCTGGCATTGCCACATCACGCCTCCGGAGCACTTGCAGATGGGCATGGTGGGACAGATCTATGTGCGTCCGCGGCAGAATCGCGTCTCGGCCGGACGACCTCTATACTGCGCTTCAGCCACAGCAGAGCGATCTCGCGCACGAAATGCGATTCCACCGATATCCTGTGCAGCAATCCCCTGCCTGCCGTGAACACCGGGCGCGCGTGGGCGGCGGCAAAGTACGCCTACAACGACGGCGACGGCACGACCGCCTACGACGTCGAGTATCCCCTCCAGATCCACGGCTTCGACCCCAACTTCCACTTTGTCGGCATGACCTTCAACCCGGAAGGGTTCACGGACATGAAGGACAAGTATTTCCTGCTGAACGGACGCAGCTATCCCGACACGGTAACCGCCGGTCCGACTGAAGACCCAGACCACGGACGGAGTCAATCACTTCTCGCAGCCGCTGCCTTCGATCATCAACATTCCGGCGGGCAAGAAAGCGCTGCTTCGCATTTCCGACCTGGATGTTACGGAATATCAGACGCTGGCCTCGCTGGGAATTCCGATGCAGGTCGTCGGGATCAATGCCAAGCTGCTGCGCGATCAGGCGGGAAACAACCTCTACTACAACACGAACTCGATCACGCTGGCTGGCGGCGAGTCGCTCGACGTGATTCTGGATGCCACCGATACCACGAAGTATCCGGCGGACAGCGTGTTCTATCTCTACACCCCCAATCTTGACCACTTGTCGAATGATGCCGAGAACTTCGGCGGGCTAATGACCGAAGTCCGGATCACTAATTAGGAGCGCAGCCATGAGGGCGACGAACATGAATAAGACGATCTCGAAGACACGACTGCTTCTGGCCCCGATGGTGGCAGTAGCGCTGCTACTGCTCACCGCCACCGCGTTTGCTGCGGCTCCTGGGATCACGGGTCCGACTTTCAATCTGACCGCGCAACCGGCTTTCATCAGCCAGCCGGACGGCTCCCTGGTCTATTCGTGGGGATACGGCTGCAACGGCGCGCCGACCGGCTTTGCCCCGGCTGGCATTAGCCGGTACGCTGCTCCAACATGCAGGTCCCGGGCCCGACGCTGATCGTCACGCAAGGGCAGACGGTCACGGTCACTCTGACGAACGGTCTTCCCGCCGCGGCCGGCAACACGTCGATTCTGTTTCCCGGCTTCAACGTCACTACGACGGGTGGAGTCGCTGGACTGCTGACGCAGGAGGCGGCGCCCGGCGGTACGGTGACCTACACGTTCACTGGCTGACGACGCCTGGCACACGCTCCTACTACAGCGGAACGCAAGGCGACCTGCAGGTCGAGATGGGCCTGTACGGCGCGATCATTGTGCTCCCATCGCAGCGATCCCGGCGCCTGCACGACAGGGCGTGCACGCTACGAACCTGACGGCGGCAAGCCACGACGTGCACCGTGGCTGAAAGCGATTTCCGGCTGGCGGCAGCCGCCTACAACCACGCGCAAGCCTGCTACGACCGCGAGTACCTGTTCCAGTTCTCCGAGATGGATCCCAGAATCCACCGGCAAGCGGAAGAACAGGTCCACGCAGGGCCTGCACCGGCTGCATGAGCGTTGCGACCGAGCCGTACGTTCCCGCGTACTTCATGATCAACGGACGCTCCATGCCCGACGACATGGACAGCAACTATGCGCCCCAGTATCCGCACCAGCCCTACAACGGCAATCCGCACATGCATCCGGGTGAACTGGTGCTGCTGCGCATCATCGGCCAGGGCCGCTGGCAACATCCGTTCCACGAGCACGGCAATCACGTGCGCGTCCTGGCTCGTGACGGCAACTTGATTCTCAGCGCGACCGATCGCGAACAGCCTGGCCGGACCGCTGCTCTTCACCACCACGACAACGCCAGGCCAGGCAATGGACGGAATCTTCTACTGGACCGGCAAGGGGTTGAACTGGGATCCGTACGGCCACAATCCGCTCCGCGACTCGAGCGCCAAGCCGCCTGCACTCCGGACGCCAACGGCTACAACACCGGCGCCCCCACCGCGATCAACTATTTCGAGTGGTGCCAGGACCACAACAAGCCACTGCAAGCGCATCCGTTCGGCGATGTTGCGGGCGGCGGTCCCGCAACTCTGCCCGATCCCAACATTTTTGCGAACGGCGCGTGGTACGGCGGCAGTCCCTACCTCGGACCAGAAGCGACCGTCCGCGCAGTCGGAAGCACCGGTACGACGCCACCGTCAGGCACGGTCGCAAACTCTCCCACTGACGAAGCTGGCTTTGCCTTCATGTGGCACTCCCACAACGAACGCGAGATCACGACCAACAACATCTTCCCCGGCGGAATGATGATGATGATGCTGGTGGATTCCCGGGAGTTTGTGATCGATGAGACCAACTAACGTAATTCCAACTTCTAGGACTGATACCACGAGGAGAGCGGCAATGCGATTCAACTATCTCAAAACCATCCTGAAGACAGCGGTACTTGTAACAACTGTTCTTCTCCTCGGAGGGAGTCTGGCTGTCGCCCAGGTCAGTCTGACTGCGGCGCCTTCCACCCTGGTCACGCCCGATGGCGCGACCGTGCAGATGTGGGGCTACACTTGCGGCACGGCGGCGGGCGCGACCTGCGCCAAGTTGAATCCGTCCGCGACCGGTTGGTCTCCCGTCGTGATCACCGTTCCCACGGGATCGCCGCTGACGATCAATCTGACCAACAATTTGCCCGCGGGCGTACCTACGTCGCTGGTGATTGTGGGTCAGTTGGGCGGCGGACTCGGAACGACGCGCGAGCTCGGTCGACAGTCCACCCCACGCCGTTCAAGGCGCTACCTGGCCCGCTCGGCGGATCGCCGGACGACGACGAATACGCCACCCGCGCAAGGGCCAGCGTGTGCAGTCGTTCTCCACGGAAGTGGCCGTCGGGAGCGACAACGTCAACTGCACTGGACTAGCGGCAAACCTTCGGCCCGGCACTTACCTGTTTGAGTCGGGCACGCATCCGTCGATCCAGGGTCCGATGGGTCTTTACGGAATCCTGGTGGTTACGACGGCACCCGCGGGTACTACGGCCGGCACCGCTTATCCCGGCGTGACCTACAACGCCGATGTGCCGCTGCTCCTCAGCGAAATCGACCCAGTCCAGAACAACGCTGTGAGCACTGCGGTTAGCACGCCGGGTTTCAGCGAGACCAAGGTGTGGTCTGGCCAGGCTGGCCAATGCGGCGACCCCATGCGCGCCGCGAACGTCCTGAACACCTGTTATCCGCCGGCGGTGAACTACTCGCCGCGGTATTACCTCGTCAACGGAGTCGCGTTCAACAAGACCAGCCCCGCGACCTCGCTGTTCGCGGCTGCGCCAGCCTCGGGTGTCACAGGAAACGTCCTGGTGCGCATTGTGAATGCCGGCTTGCGCATGCACGTGCCGTCGATCGTCGGCTCCCTGACCACACCGAGCGGTCGTGCCAACCGGCGTGACTGCGGCTGCGGTCCCGGGCTTCAGCCTGGTGGCAGAAGACGGCAATCCTCTGCCGGGTGTGACCCGCGTGCAGAGCGAAGTGTTCATGGCAGCGGGCAAGACTTACGATGTGATGATCAATGTACCTGCCGGCACGACGGCGCTTCCGTTTTTCGATCGTCAGTTGAGCCTTTCGGCGAACGCGACTGCGCGTGACGCCGGCATGCTGGCTTACATCAGCGTCAACGGCGGTGGACTCCCAAGCGGTGCGGCAGCTGTGACTGCTGTCGCTAACCCGGATACCTACAACTCCCTGATTGTCGGGCAAGACGCTCACCGTGTCCGATCCAGCCAAGGGCGTGATCGGCAACGACGTCAATGTTTACGGCGTTACGCTCGTTGGCACCGTCGGCCGGACTAACTCTCAACACAGACGGAACATTTACGTACACCGGGTGCCGCTACCACGCTTCACCTACTGCGCGAACGGCGTGTGACAGGGACGACATGTTCCTCCGGTATCACCGCTACGGTGACCCTGGGCGCCGCTACGCTTGAGGCGGCTGGCGGCATCCACGCCAATGCTGACGCGTACACCTCGAACTGTAGCCACGACCCTGAGCATCAAGACTCCTGGCGTGCTGGAGAATGACAGCGACGCCTTGGGATATCCTCTGACGGCTGAGATCGTCGGTTCCACCGGCACGACGGTTACTCTTAATCCGGACGGCAGTTTCACGGCAACTGTTCCCGCACATGCCGGAACGACGACAGCCAGCTTTACGTATCAGGCTCGGAACTCACAGGGAGTCGCTGGCGCAGCAGCGACCGTGACGCTCACCTTCCCGCCGCCGAGCAATGTTCAGGTGATCGGTGGTGGACGGCCTGAACCAAGTTGCAGTCACCATCAGCGACTACCGCTGGATTATTGAGGAAGACCGTACCTTCTTTGTCGACCCCAATTGCCAAACGAGGCCTCTGCCGGCGACCTGCCCGTCAGTTACTCCCCAGGGGACCCCGGCCATCTACGGGACGAATTTCCACACTGCCTACATGCCGGTCGTGGCGCAGGGCTGCACGGGCGACATTTCGTGCGAAAGCGGCCAAACCGTCCTCGGTGCGGCGGCGGTGTGCGATATTGGCAACGGCGCTTGCAGGCCCGGTAGCCACAAAGACGCCGGTGGATCCCGGCCAGGTCGTTCTGGATCCGACCAAGCATTACTACATCTCGGTCCTGCCGGGCGATGCGATGGACCCGGGACATGCCATGGGCGGCGCTCAGATTCCGCCAGCCTGTACGCCGGTGCCGCCAGCAACGACGTGCACCGGACATTCCAGCCAGTAACGGTGATTGTCGAGCCTGAGAACCAGCCACCGGCTAAAGTCTCGGTGTTTGTGTTCGAAGACGACCATCCGCTCAACGGCGAGCACGATGCTGGCGGCGGAATCGACACCTTGTCGCCCAACGAGCCCGGCCTGGGAGGGTTCAACATCACCATCATCGACCTGGTGGGCATGTCGGGCGACTCTGCCGGACAGCTGACCTACGACGAGTTCGGCCAGCCCTTGTCGAACGCTCTGGCGGGAACAATGGATCCGGTTACCGGGAATGATGCGTGCCCGATCACTGCAGAATCCGCAGTACAGGATTTGACGGTCACTCGACGAGACGAGACCGGCATCACCGGTGTGATCCCCGTCTGCCCGAAGTACGAGTCGGACGGCACAACTCTATCCCCACTGGCCGGCCAGGCGATCGTTGCGAATATGCCGCCCGGAAGGTACGGCATCATCGCCACACCGGGTGCCGACCTGATTGCCCGAGGCGAGGAATGGCTGCAGACCAACACTCTGGATGGTGGCCCTGACCACGAAGCTTTCATCAAGGTCAACGAGCCGAGCTACTTCCAGGAGTTTGGACCCGCCGGATACCACGTTTCCATCGGCTTTGCCAATCCGAAGATCATCAAGGCCGCTGGGACCGCGCTCTGCACCGGCCCCGGCGCCCCGGCTTGCAACCGGACTGTGACAGGATTGGTCAACGGGCGCGCGTATGAGCCGGCCGTCGGATGAAAGACTGTACGGCAGCGGCAGCCGCGATACCTTTGGCTACACCCAGTGCTACGCCAGTTTGGGTAGCCCGGATGGCGCTGACATCGCCTTCGCGAAGTGCGATCAGGATGGGAGGTTTACTCTGACGGGTATCCCCGCTGGTGATTGGAGACTTACCGTCTTCGACCAGTGGAATGATCAGATCGTAGACGGAATTTCGACACCGGTCCGCGTGGCGTGCGGCAACGTCGATATGGGAGAAATCGGCGTTCACGGCTGGAAGAACAATCTCTCCACCCGGACGTTCATCGACATAAACGGTGATGGCGTCTCCCAGGACAGACGAACCGGGACTCTCGCTGGTACCGACCAACGTCCGGTACCGCGACGGCAGTATCTCCAACCTCAACAGCACCGACCTGCAAGGTTTTGCTGGCTTCAATGAGGTCTTCCCGATCTTCAACTGGTACGTGGTGGAAACGGATTCGAACCGTTATAAGAACACCGGGACGCACGTAATCAACGACGCGGGCGGGCCGGTCGACGGCTCCACTGGTCCCTACCGGTGCGGTCAAGGCGGCTACCCGGCTTGCGGGAACTGCCACCTCGATGCTGAACATGGCCAGGACCGCCGAGGACTTCCCGCTGCCCACAACCGCCTGAACTTGCGGATTCCGGGCGCGAGGTATTGCGCCAATGCTGATTGTCCTGACTGGGCGACACTGCCGGTGGTTCTACCGGTCGCGTCGATCCACCGTGGGTTACCAGTTACGGCTGGCAGAGCTTTATGGGACAGAACCAGCTTCTGGAATTCGGCAAGAAGCCGTTCGCTCCTGGCGAGAACGGCGGCATCCGTGGCCATGTCGTGTATGCCTCGACCCGTCCGTTTGACGATCCGGCTCTGTTGCTCCAGCTCACATGGGAGCCGCAGGTTCCGCACGTCACCATCAACCTCTACAAGGAGGGTTTTGCGGCGGACGGTGTAACCCCAACTCTCACGAAGATCGATACCACCACGACCAGCAGCTGGGACGATTGGGCACAGGGCTTCCGGTCCGACGGTGTTCCCAACATGAACTGCCCGGGCCAGTCGACTGGCGATCCGTTCTTCTACACCATGCTGAACCAGCCCAACTACCTGGATTGGTACAACTCGCAGCACGGAGGACCTGCGGTGACTCCGCTGCCGGCCAGCTCCCAGTACAAGTGCTATGACGGTATGCACAACTGGAACCAGTTGCAGCCAGCACCGTACGACGGCATGTACCAGTTCCCGAGCGTCACTCACATCGATCCGGCGACGGGAAGGCCTGCTGGCACGAACTGCACGGCCTGCGTCACGAACACCTCCGCGCCGGTCGGCGACTACAGTCGCGATCTGCCAATGCTGCCTGCGGGCAAGTACGTAGTCGAGATGGTTGTTCCCCCGGGCTACGAACTGGTGAAGGAAGAGGACAAGAACATCCTGCTGGGTGACACTTACTCAGGGCCCGTGACTTCGCAGTTCGCTGGTTTCGGCAACATCTTCATCATGCCGGACCAGGCTACGGTCTCTGCCAACAACAACCCCAACAACCCGCTCATTCCGAGCACGGATGAGGGCGTAAGCCCACGGCATGAAGGCGACACGGGAAGCGTGGAGACCTTCTGGCCTTGCGTGGGCGCCGCGCGCATCGTGCCCGACTTCAATAGCTTGTTCCCGCAGGCGGGACAAAACGCGCCGTTTGCCGGAGCGACCCGCCACCTCTGCGATCGCAAAGAAGTGATCCTGGAAGACCAGATGTCGGTGTTGGCGAAGTTCTACGTGTTCAGCTCGACCCACGTCGCCAGCCACTTCACCGGCATCATCTCGGACGATTTCACCTCCGAGTTCGATCCGTTCTCGCCGGCCTTTGGCGAGAAGTTCTCGCCGCCGAATTTGCCGGTGGGAGTCAGGGATTGGGCCGGGAACGAAATCTCCCGCGTCTACTCTGACCAGCATGGCATTTACAACGGTCTGACGTTCTCCACGTTCGCGGTGAACCCGCCCGACCCGAGCGGCTACATCCCGAACATGCTGGACATGTGCATGAATGATCGCGGCACTGGCACCACTCCGGATCCCTTCTACCAGCCGGCGTACAGCCAGTTCTGCTATGAATGGTCCTTCATGCCAGGCCAGACGGGGTACCTGGATACGCCGGTTATCCCCACGGCTGCCTTTGCCGCGGAATACAACCATCCTGACTGCAACTACCCGAACGCCACGCCGGCGATCAAACAGGTCGATGGCGATGGAGTCGGACCGTATGTCAGCGATTCCGGTCCCCACACCCTCACGATCACAGCGCTGGGTGACGTTCCGGTGGACAACTACGCGTACTCTGGGCCCAACGCCACGGTGGCTCCTTTCAATCAGAAGAAAGTCACTCGCCACTACGGCTTTGGGGCGACGGCAGGGACAGTCGCGCTGGTCGGCAGCGACGGCGTTTCTCGTCCGCTGACAGGCGTGGGCTGGAGCGATCTGACGATCACGGGCACGGTTCCCAGCGGCGTTCCGGCGTGCGCAATCCAGCAACAACGGCAATACGGAGGCCCGACCAACGGACAACCGGAGCGATGCGGTCAGTTGGTCATCACGACTGCTGACGGCAAGACCTCGGTCGACACCGTGACGGTCACGATCGGAAGCGCGTCAAGCAAAGCTCCGACCAGGCTGGCGGCTGGGCAAACGATTCAATCCGCGATCGACGCCGCTGCGCCGGGCGACCTGATCATTGTGCCTCCCGGGAGCTACCATGAACTGTTGCTGATGTGGAAGCCGGTCCGGCTGCAAGGTGTCGGAGCGTGCCTCCAGCATCATCGACGCAAATACGCATCCGTCCGGTCTTCTGAACGACTGGCGCCTGCGGGTGGTTTGTCTGTTCGGACTGGCGCCCACCGGCGTGCCGGCTGGATACGACCCTGGTTGTGGCAGTGGTTGGAACGCCTTCCAGCCAACGACCTCCAATCCGCAGGTGGATCGCTTACCGCTGGAAGCCACTGTCGGTTGGGACGCCACGCTGAGCGGCAACCTGGCGGAACAACTGCAGGAACCAACCCTTCTGGGAGCGTACGAGGGAGCCGGAATTACGGTGCTCTCGAAGGGAGTGCGTGTTCCCGAGGGGCTGGACCCATGGACCGATGGTGCCGAGCCGGCTGGATTCCCGGCGGGTACCACGCTCCTAACCACCAGCACGAACGGTCCAAACGGTTGCGGGCCAAATAGCCCGACTGCGCATAATCCGATTCCCGAGCAGCTTCCAATGCAACCCGTCGCGCATTGACGGCTTGGCGGTTACCAACAGTTCCCAGGGAGGCGGCGGCATCTACGTACACGGATGGGCCCACAACCTGGAAATCTCCAACAATCGCGTTTACAACAACCAGGGAACACTGGCGGGCGGCATCGCGGTCGGCCAAGGGGAACATCCTGCCGGCCTACACTCCAGGGAGGTATCAATGCCGATCCGGGTTCCTGCCAGACCAGCAACATTGCGAACACTCAGCTGCCGTACTGCTTTGACCGCTTTGTGAACATTCATCACAACGCGATCACAGCGAACTCGTCCGAGGGCGATGAATTGTTCGCGGCCACTCCGTCGGGTGCAGGTGGTGTTGCGTTCTGTTCCGGCGCGGACAACTACAAGTTCAACTACAACTGGGTTTGCGGGAACTTGAGCACCGGTGACGGCGCTGGCGTTTCCCAGATGGGGTTTGTCTGGGATGGCAGCATCCAGCACAACACGATCCTGTTCAACCAGGCTACCAACCCAACGACACCTAGTAATGGCGGCGGTCTGCTCATCATGAGCGCTCCGGATACAGATCCTATCTGTCCCGGGGAGCCTGATGCGGATTGCAGCCACGCCTTTGGCTCGGTGGGTGACGGCATCGGTCGCAACCTGGTGATCAATGCCAACCTGATCATGGGTAACGCCGCAGAAGCCGGCGCCGGCGGCGGCATACGCTTCCAGGGTGTCAATGGTATCGATGTGTCCACGTTCCCCAGCAATCCGGATCGCTGGTACTCGGTCAGCGTGACCAACAACATCATCACCAACAACGTGGCCGGTTGGGACGGCGGCGGCGTGTCGTTGCAGGATTCGTTAGCGGTGAACCTGATCAACAACACGATCGTATCGAACGACTCAACCGCGTCGTCGGGCACGCTGTTCGGCGCGTTCTTTGCTCCGCAAGCAAGCGCCCCAACTCCCTGCCCACGCGACGCACAGGGAGCTAACGTCCCGTGCGTGCCCCTGTCGACTCCCCAGCCCGCCGGGCTGTCGAGTGCGACTCACACTGCGGAGTTCCTGGCGTCTCTGCCGGCGAACATCACCTGCCCGGTCGGCCATGGAGTTGGATGGAACCGGCAATCGGTGGCCGCGTCAATGGCGCTTGCCGGTCTGTCTCGTTCCCGATTCTGTACAACGATGTGTTCTGGCAGAACCGTGCCTTTAACATCGAGGTGACACAACCAACGGGAGGGTCAGGAACGCAGCAGGCTACGGTCGAGTTGGTTCCCGCGCTGAATCAAGCCAGCACGGGGGCTTGCGCGACAACGGCGCGAACTACTGGGATATCGGCCTACGCAGCGACACGGGACCGACAAACCATAGCTCGGGGTTCACCTTCACTCCGCAGGCGTCGGTGCTGACCAGCATCGCCGGCTACGCTGGTGGAGGCACGGGCTTCCGAGGGAACACGGCTAGCTTCACGCCCGGGCGTTGCCCACCAGTACTGCAACGGCTCGAAAATACCACCTGAGGCTGGCTGCCAAGAGCGCTGGTACTTCAGGTGCCCCCGGGAACGAACGAATCGAACGTGCCGATACCGGTTTTCAACCTGACGGCGGGTGCGACCGTGGACGAGGGCAACAACTGGATCAATATCAGCTGGGGCCCGCTGTCACTGGTCAGCCCGACCACGGAGACCAACCCGGCCACAGAGACCTTGCTCGCCGATTACACGTTGGCAGCAGGTTCGCCGGCGATTGGTTACATCACGAACGCTAACTCGAGCACGACTTACGCGGTGGCACCGACCAACGACTTCTTCGAAAATCCGAGGAAGACGAACAACTCGGTGGACGTGGGCGCGGTCGAGTTCAGCGGAACAGTGGCCAATACGGCGATCCTTAGTGTCACCGGTGGGCCGGTGAACTTTGGCAACGTCGTAACGGGTACCACCAGTGCAACGCAAACCCTGACGCTCAGCAACACGGGTACGGGCAGGGGCTACCGGTATCGCGGTTGCGGTCGCCACTACCTCGACTCCAACTACGCCCAATCAGTTTGCTCGAGCGGGCGGTACCTGCGGTACAACCTTGGCGGCCGGCGCTACCTGCACGATCACCGTGACGTTCTCGCCGACAACCGCTGGTGCCAAGACGGGAACTGCGACCATCACAGCGAACGTTACGGTCAGCGGTTCACCGGTGGCTCTCAGCGGTACAGGCGTAGCGGCCACGGTAAGCTGCGACTCTGACTCCGACGTCGCGCAACTTTGGCAATGCGACCAGGGGTGTGGGCGCGCTGGCTGCTCCGACTCAGGTCTTCACGCTCACCAACACCGGGAACGTGACCCTCACGGGTATCGGACAAGGAGCGCTTGGAGGGACCAATCCCACCGAGTTCAGCATTGTCCGCATGTTGTCAACTTGCGGTCCGGCCGGCAATGGCCAACTGGCAGGCCAGACGACCTTGGCTCCAGGAGCGGTTTGCGTGGTCACGGTGCAGTTCCGACCGTTGACGACCCAAACAACCGGCGTCAAGAATGCAACGGTGTCGGTCACCGATGCGGCCGGTACACAAACCTCAACCCTGACTGGCACAGCACAATAGTGCCCGGCAGGACAACAGCTTAGCCTCGATGCTGCTCGCGGGTAACCGCGAGCAGCATCGTTTTGCAAGAAGAGTTAGGTCAAGCAATTCAGAACTCACCACGCGGCACGAATCCGGAGTTCCTGGTTAGGTCGCACAACGCACTGAGGTTAGCTACGGTTATGAAAATTCACCAAACCTTATGTCTCGTGACCGCCTTGGTCATCACACCACTTGCCCTGGCCAAGCTGCCTTTCTCAAACGACGCTTTCGGAAAGGTAGAAGGAACGCTCGATTTCTGCGCCCAGACGGATGCCGCATCAGCGCCTAAGTATCAGGAACGAAAGAAGATGCTGGTTAAGGACCTTCCCGAGAAGGAAGTGGCCGAGGCGCGTGCCTCGCAGGAATACCTGGACGCTCATCAGGAAATAACTACCGAACTGGAAAAGTTGCCGAAAGAAAAAGTTGTCGAGGCCTGCACGGCGTATCTGAAGAGCGACAAGTAGGTAACATCCGTTAGTAACATCCGTCCCGATAGTCGGCCAAGCGGAACTCATTGACGTCGGGACGGAACCATAGCAAGATAGGCAGGGACGTACGAGTCGAAGGTGGGGATCGTTATCACGATGTTTGAAACTAGTGTTTAAGGGCACCAAGCGGATGCTTCTGGTGCCTGTTCTCCTTAGCAGCTTCCCCCTCTGCACCGCTCAGGCAACATCACCGCAGACCACCGATCAGCCGGCAGCGCCGGCAGGGAAGTCTCCGTCGGCTGTGGTTCCGCACCGCTATCGCCCACAACCGGTGTCGAAGCGAGCGCGTCAGTACTACTCCCTCATTTGGGGTGTCGACTCTCTCTCCGCCAGGTCGGTAGAGTCGGGAGAGATCATTCGGTTCAGCTACCGAGTGCTCGACGCGAAAAAAGCCGCAGCTCTCAACGACAAGAAAAACGAGCCTTCCCTGATCGACCCCCAGGCCGGCGTTAAACTGGTGGTCCCGTCCCTGGAGAAGGTCGGAAAATTGCGCCAGAGCAGCACGCCGGAGTCCGGCAAAGTCTACTGGATGGCTTTCTCGAATAAAGGCAGATATGTGAAGCCGGGACACCGCGTCAGCGTGGAGATTGGCACCTTTCGCGCCGACGGCATTATCGTGGAGTAGAATTCCCCTTCCCCCAAAAACCTAGTCGATCGTCCTTGATTGAAGATGTTACATAGGTTCCACAATAGGCTCACTGGCATGAGATCCATCGCGTTGCCCAAGTATTGCGTCCGAGCACTCTTGCTTCTCACTCTCGGGGACCCCGTTCCTGGTGCCGCCCACAAGTGTATGTGCCCAGGCTGCGAAGGTTGAAAACCCCGAGGCGCCGAAGCCGCGGCCTTACAAGGCATCAAGCATTGATAGCCGTGTCAACATATTTGCCAAGAACCTGGACCTGACCGAGACGCAAAAATCGGCCGTGAAAAGGATCCTGGAGGAACGACAGCTGCAGTCGTTGCGAATCCGGCAGAGACTCGTCAATTTCGGGGGCCGATCGGATCGAACAGTTCCGAATCCTTCAATATAGTACGGTCGCTCGAATCCGCGCTGTACTCAACGAAGAGCAGCGGAAAAAGTACGAGCCCTTTGCTACAGAAAAACTAAAGCCGACGACGCCCGAGCGCAGTGTTGAGGATTGGCTTAAGCTCACTACGCCGCATTAGAGCAACGCGCGTGGGTGATCCTGTTTGCTTGGGTTCGCGGCGGGCACGCCTGTTTGGCCCCGTGGCGGTGGCAATTTCGCAACGACGTTAGACGAAATGGTGAGGAAACGACGAATGAAGGTCATTGCAACGAATCTGGTGGCGGCACTTCTGCTAGCTCTCATTCCGGCGGTGGTTCATGCACAGGACTTTGCCGCAGACGTGGTTTACATTGCCACCACCAAGCCGGATGCGCCCGCTAGCGGCACCGCGACGCCCCCTGGTCATTCCTCGAAGCTCTACGTCAGCAAGAACAACATGCGGCTGGAGACGCACGGGGTGACCGGCACCATCCTCCTGGTGAACGGAGATGAGCATTCTGCTATCGCGCTGTTTCCGGCGCAAAAGGCGTACCAGCAGCTAGCCAGTGCTCCCTCGGAATACTTTCGAGTGCAGGATGCCGAGAACGCCTGTCCGGACTGGGAGAAAGCATCGAGTCAGAAGATCGACTGCGAAAAGGTGGGCCCCGACGCGGTGAATGGACGTTCGGCCGTGAAGTACCAGAATAAGGCTGCCGGGAACGACGGGACCAATGCCGTTTGGATCGATAACGGCCCTCAAATTTGTAATTAAGTGGGAGGGTGCCAGCAGCGGGCGCCGAGCTCCGCAAAATTACAGAGGCGCCACAGGCGGCAGATCTGTTTACGGTGCCCTCAGCCTACGATCTGCTCAGGCCCCAAAAGCCCTCCAAAGGCTTCTCGAAGCGAGCGCGGTAGACGACCACTCAGTGCACATATTGTTCTGGGATGCGCCGCTCTTGCTGACGGAGCGTTAGGGACTGTGGATCGCTTTCGATATGGCACGAAGGTGACACTGACCGGCTGAGCGTTTTCCTCCACTGCCCTTTAGCTGCACTTTCTTGCGGTAACTGTTACCACGGCAGTCCACGATGGCGCTCCTAAGTGGTTGATCTGGTTACTACTTTTTTTCACAGCTCATGGCGCGTGACTTGCCCTTGTAAAGGCAGATCGTTTCCTCCTCCCACGCGGCGAATCAGCTGGCTGATTCCAGACCGTGATGATCCGGTCGACCAACACAAAAGCACTCGGTGCAACTTGAACGCAGGAGAATGTCGATGAAGTCCCTTCTCGCGATATGTGGGTTATTCCTGGCGTTGAGCGCAACGCCTGCACTTGCAGACTCATTCGGTTTCGGCAATCAAGGTTTCATTGCTGCGTCTGGAATCGGCGGCGTTACTGCCCTTTCAAACGTCAATCTGGCTAGTTTCAATGGGGTCCCGGTCATTGGTGGCTCGCTAGGGACTCTTGTATTCAGCACCGGATCGTTAACGGGTAGTTTCGAGGACGGGGGTGAATTTTCTGAAGGTGCTCTCGCCATCCAATTGACCGGCTTTCCAGCTGCAATCTTTGCGGGCAACTTCACCGGCACCTGGTCCCACGTAAGCGGAGACCTTTTTGAGCTCCTAGGCACATTCTCAGGGAATTTTGAAGGTATTAATTTCCACGGATCCAGCGACCAGTTTTTTCAAATCACCTTCTCCCAGGGCGAAGGTTGCTTCCGTGATTTAAACGGCACCACTACCATTACGACCGTCCCAGAGCCTGGAACACTTGCGCTCTTGGGGACTGGTTTGGTTGGCCTCGCCGGGGCGATACGTCGTAAATTCCAAGCGACCACGAATTAGCGCGTCTGGTGTAATCGGCGCCAACTAGTCGTGTGCATAAGAAGCTAGAAGGGAACCCAGCGTCCGGACGATGTGACTCGTCCGGACGCTGGGTTATGTCGCGCTCTTTCCGGACGCGGTTGAAGCGCGTTCGATCGGGTCATCCGAAGTACCCATCCCGCTGCAATAGACTCGCCGTTTGCGCGAATCGCGAAACGTTCCCGAGTTACCCAAGTCGCTCGATCGTCTCTGTGAACAGTACGTTAAATCAATTGGGAGAGTCGTATCGTTTTTCGTTTCCGAGCTTCCGTTTCGGAGCCATCAGTGTTAGCTTTTTGCGGTTCACTTTTCACCGCAACATGTTTCTCTGTCTATCGTCATGGAAGCCAACGAGTACGATTTGGTAGTGATCGGGAGTGGTCCCGCCGGGCAAAAGGGGGCTATTTGCGCCGCCAAGCTGCGTAAGAAAGTCGCCATCATCGACCGCAAGCGGACGATCGGCGGCGTCTGCGTGCATACCGGGACGATTCCCAGTAAAACTCTGCGCGAGGCCGTCCTCTACCTCAGCGGCTTCCGCCAGCGCTCGTTCTACGGTCGCGGTTACGTGCTGAAGGATCGGATTGCGATGTCGGACCTGATCTTCCGCGCGCAAGCCGTGATGACCCGCGAGATCGAGGTCATCAAGGCGCAACTGCGGCGCAACTACGTGACGACCCTGGAGGGCGAAGCCCGCTTCATCGATCCGCATACCATTGAAATCCGAAGCGAGGATGGATCGCAGCTGGTTCGCGGCCATCATGTCCTGCTGGCTTGCGGAACCAGACCAGCCCACAGCGATGACATCCCTATCGACGGAAAGCGAATTTTCGACTCCGATCAGGTGCACGATTTGGAGGAAGTGCCGCGGGACCTGGTCATTGTGGGAGCAGGAATCATCGGTCTGGAATACGCGTCCATGTTTGCCACTCTGGGAGTGAAGGTCACTCTGCTCGACCAGCGTCCCGTGCTACTGGATTTTGTGGACCGCGAAATTATCGAGAGCCTCTGCTTCCAGTTGCGCCAGCTTGGAACTGTCTTCCGGCTAGGCGAGAAGGTAGTCTCGGTTGGATTCGATGCGGACCGGGATCGCGTATTTGCCAAGCTGGAAAGCGGAAAGAATGTACACGGGCAAGGGCTGCTCTACACAATCGGACGGCAAGCCAACAGTGATCAGATGAATATCGATGTGGCAGGCCTGAAACCCGATGTCCGAGGAAAGATTTCCGTAAACGAAAATTTCCAGACCGTGGTGCCGCACATCTACGCTGCGGGGGATGTGATCGGGTTCCCCGCTTTGGCGAGCACGTCAATGGAGCAGGGCCGCCTGGCGAGTTGCCACATGTTCAGCAAGCCGGGCAAGATGCCGCCGAATTTGATTCCCTATGGGATTTACACGATCCCCGAGATATCGATGGTAGGGCAAACGGAAGAACAGTTAACCAAAGAGAAGATCGCGTACGAGACTGGGTTGGCCCGTTATGCCGAATTGGCCAAAGGCCAGATGCTGGGGGATGAGCAAGGCCTTCTGAAGCTGCTTGTTCGACCCTAGTTCGCTGAAGCTTTTTGGAGTGCATATCATCGGGGATCGTGCCGCAGAGATCGTGCACATTGGACAAGCCGTGCTCACGATGGGCGGGACGATCGAATATTTCCGCGACACTGTGTTCAATTACCCAACTCTCGCAGAGGCGTACAAGGTTGCCGCGCTGGATGGTCTGAACAAGTTATAGGGATACTAGCAACGCTTTTGAAAGCAATCGCGGTGACGACACGTCCATGGATTGACGGAGCGTGCTTATCAACGGACGGGTATTCCGACATCCACTTTGAATGCCCACACCAACGCGACGATCCATCCGATCAAGGTCCAGCCGAGGAAGAGATTCAACAGGCAAATCGATAACGTGTCCCGTTTTCCGCGAACGAGAGCGACGATCGAAGGCAGAAAATAGAAAACGAAGCCAAATCCAAAAAACGGAAAAAGAATGAGAGTGGCGAGTTCCACGGCGAGGTTCCTCCCGTCATCAAAAGCAGTTTAGCACCGTGATTCCGGGGCTGGCTGTGATAGCCCGTCCGTGCTATTCCCAAGTTTTGGCCCCGGACGTAGCCTTGAAATCGAGCAGCACTTGGGGGAGGGCTGTTCAGGCGAGCGTCCCACGACTCTTTGAGTCTGGGACGTTTCGTTTTGTGTTTTCTGCACAACGTGTGGCTACGGTGAAGCAGGCTGACTCGGCCGTGGAACACGAAGGAGTCCCATGGAAAAGAAGCGTATCGAAAAGTTCAAGAAACTCCTCCTGGCGCGTCGTCAGGAACTGCTGCGCAGCATCGCGCAGACCCAGGAGGAAGGACGCGCCATGCAGCATTCCTACGGTCCGGATGAAGGCGACCGGGCTAACAGTTCTCTGGACAAAGAATTGCTATTTCATCAGACCACGCACTCACGGGGTCTGCTGGGAGCCATCGATGCGGCGCTGGCCCGCATCGCTGACGGAACTTTCGGTCAGTGCATGGTTTGCGAGGAGGAAATTGGAGCGAAGCGGCTGGAAGCTCTGCCGTGGACCCGGTACTGCATTGCCTGTCAGGAAAGCTCGGAAAAGAACCGTTAGGAGGAAAACCGCGGGAAAAATTTAAAGGGCCGTGACATTGGTTATGCTCTAGCCGCCCGCTCCTGCGAGGGAGCAAAGCTGCGTGGAGGCATGTACCGTCACAGCCCTTGATGCGATCACTGCTTTCGCAGTCCCAAACCCCAACTGCCCCTCGCAGAGCCGTCGGTTTTTTCAGGTCTGGTCGCTCTCCGGGTTGCCCCGGCTAGCTGATCACTCAGCCTACTTCGGACTGGCCAAGTTTTATTTTGGGCCAACCCTTTCAGCCGTCGACGCACGCGAAAGTAAACGCTGCGTTAATAAATGTCAATGCCGCATTTCGGTGCAGGCTGTGAGTATTCTGTGCGATCTCGGCAGTGCCGCAAACAGTTGATCGTTTGAGTCTTAGCTGAGGCAAGATGAGTTTCTTCCACCTTTTCCACACTCGATTCACAATCCCGTGATGATCTGGCGCTAACACTTTTTTCGATGGAACCACGCAAGGTGCTTGACCAAAGTGCCTTTCTTGAGCATCTTAGAGGCATACCGATGTCGGATTTGGTGGCTTACGTCGATGGTGGGTCTCTGGGGAATCCGGGGTCCGCTGGTATTGGCGTTGTCATCGACGATTCCCAAGGCGGGAAGATCAGAATCGCCAAGTGGATCGGATGCCAGGACAATAACGTCGCTGAGTACTTCGCACTTCTGGAAGCCCTCCAATGCGCTGTCGCCCTGAAGGCTAAGGCGATTCATGTTTACTCTGATTCGGAAGTAGTTGTCCGGCAGATGACGGGCCAGTATCGCTGCCGGAGCCCCCGCCTCTATTCCTTGCACTGGATCTGCCGAAAATTGACGCGTTCTCTGGTCTTCACGATCTCGCACGTGAGCCGCGAACATAACCGCGAAGCCAACCACCTCGCCAGTACGGCTGCTCGAAAGCGGAACGGTCTAGAACCTGCATCGAAGCGGTCTCCTGTAATCTCCCTTCGGCCCTGGCTTTCAGATCGATTCGAATCTCGCTTCTCGGCCGCGTCTCACCCGCTGCACGCTATAATCGGCGCCTCAGATGCCAGCGCAAGCATTACGAAGACATGACCGCCGAGAATACCGACCGAGACCTTGGAATGGATCGCAAGATCTCCCGCAGAGATTTCTTGAACGGCGTGGCGATCGGTGTCGGTGGCTTGATGGCCTCCCACCCCCTCGTGGAGGGGCTGACATCCGCGGATGGCGTGCCTGAGAACGCTGGGGACTATTACCCGCCTGCCTTGACCGGAATGCGCGGGAATCATGATGGGACCTATAGCTTCGCGCATCGGCTTCGCGATGGAGAATCCTGGGATTCTGACGGTGCGCCTGCCAAAACCGGCGAGACCTACGACCTGGTGGTAGTCGGCGGCGGTATCAGTGGTCTGGCGGCCGCCTACCTCTACCGGAAAAGCGCCGGAGACAAGGCCCGCATCCTCGTTCTCGACAATCACGATGATTTCGGCGGGCACGCCAAGCGCAATGAATTCCGTTCGGGAAATCGTACGCTGCTCAGCTACGGCGGCACTCAGTCTATCGAAAGTCCAAGCCGCTATAGCAAAGAGGCGCTCGGCTTGCTGACGGAGTTGGGGATCGACACTGAGCGCTTCTACAAGGCTTACGACCAAAAGCTCTACCAGAAGCTAGGAACGGCCGTATTTTTTGATCGTGAGACATTTGGTGAGGACCGTCTGGTTCCGGGCCTCGGTGCCACTCCGTGGGCAGAATTCCTGGCGAAAGCTCCTCTGAGTGACGACGTTCGCCGAGATATTGCCCGCGTCTATACAGCGAAAGTGGACTACTTACCGGATCTGCCTCCCGACCAGAAGCGCGAAAGGCTAAGCAAGACCAGCTACGCGGACTTCCTGACGAAAATCTGCAAGGTCCATCCCGATGCTCTGAAGTTCTTCCAGAGCTACACCAACGATCTATTTGCTGTCGGCATAGACGCGGTACCAGCACTGGCCTGTTACGAAGCGGGTGACGACTACGGCGGCTTTACCTACGCGGGCTTTGCCGGGATGGACCTGGGCGGTTCGCACGGAAAGGAAGAGCCGTACATTTTTCATTTTCCTGACGGCAATGCGTCGATCGCTCGCCTGCTGGTGCGGTCGCTGATTCCAGGTTCCATCCCCGGAAAGACGATGGAAGACGTGGTGACGGCGCGAGCCGACTACAGCCGTCTCGACCGGGAAGGTTCACCGGTGCGTATTCGGTTGAACAGCACTGTTGTTCACGTCGCGCACGTGGGCGCCAGCGATGCCTCCAGGGAAGTGGAAGTTGCTTACGCGCGGGGCAAGCAACTGGCGAGTGTTCGAGCGAAGAATTGCGTGCTCGCCTGCTACAACGGCATGATCCCTTACATCTGTCCAGAACTGCCCGAGAAACAGAAGGAAGGGCTCGCCTACCTGGTGAAGGCCCCTCTGGTTTACACCCATGTCGCAATCAAGAATTGGCTGCCGTTCCAGAAGCTGGGCATTCATCAGATTGAAGCTCCGGGAAGCTACCACACGTATGTTGCACTCGACTTCCCGGTCAATTTGGGTGAGTACAAGTTTCCGAGCAAACCAGAAGAACCGATGGTCCTGTTCATGATCCGCACGCCCTGCAAGCCCGGATTGCCTCAGCGGGAGCAGCATCGTGCGGGACGAGCCGAATTGATGCGCACTCCCTTCTCGACGTTTGAGCGCAACATCCGAGATCAATTAGGACGAATGCTGGGTCCTGCGGGATTCGATTCGGCGCGCGATATTGACGGCATCACAGTGAACCGTTGGGCGCATGGATATGCTTACGGCTACAATTCGCTGTTTGATCCGGACTGGTCCGACGAAGAAACGCCGTGGGTCGTTGGAAGAAAGCCTTTCGGACGAATCACGATCGCGAACTCCGATGCAGGCGGACAGGCTTATACGGACGCAGCCATCGACCAGGCTTATCGCGCGGTCTCGGAGCTTTTCGAACGGCACGGATAAAGTACACTTGCCTCCGGAGTTTCGGACTACCCTGACGTGAATCGTCTACTTCACCAGGCGGTTGCATGAGGAACAAGCCCCACGGATATGGAACTGCTCGATCCACTTTTCGGTTCGGATGCTGTAAACGAGATTTTCACGGACCACTCGCGATTGCAGCGGATGCTTGATTTTGAAGCCGCATTAGCGCGCGCCGAGGCTCGAGTGGGCGTAATTCCGAAATCCGCTCCGGGTCCGATCGAGGCGCAGTGCCGCTCTGAGCTCTTCGATCTGTCCGCTCTCGGCCGCGCAACCGTCAAAACTGGAAATCACGCCATTCCCATGGTCAAGGAGTTGACGGCGCTCGTCGGTAAACACGCTGAAGAGGCAATGCGTTACGTGCATTGGGGCGCCACCAGTCAGGATGTGGTCGACACAGGGTTGATCCTGCAATTGCGCGACGCGTTGTCTGCGATCCGAGCCGACCTCGATCACTTGTGCGACAGTCTTACCATTCTTGCTGGCCAATATCGCTCAACCCCGGTGGCGGCCCGCACATTGATGCAGCAAGCCGTACCGACCGTCTTCGGACTGAAAGTCGCCGGTTGGTTGGACGCACTTGCTCGTCATCGAGTCCGGCTTCAGGAATTGCAGCTGCGAGTGATGGTCGTTCAGTTTGGCGGAGCGGCGGGGACTCTCGCAATGCTGGGAGACCGAGGGCTTGATGTGGCGGCAGCATTGGCCGGTGAGCTCCAACTGACGCTTCCTGCGGTTCCCTGGCACGGACATCGCGACCGGGTGGTTGAAGTCGCGACGACTCTCGCGCTACTGACAGGAACCTTGGGCAAGATGGCTCGCGACATCTCCCTGCAGATGCAGACGGAGGTTGGCGAAGTCTTCGAGCCGTCCGAAAGAGGGCGCGGCGGATCTTCGACCATGCCCCACAAACGGAATCCGATTACGTGCGCAGTCGTGCTCGCGGCCGCTGATCGTGTCCCCGGTCTGACCGGCATCATGCTCGCGGCCATGCCGCAGGAGCATGAACGCAGCTTGGGCGGTTGGCATGCGGAGTGGCAGACCTTGCCGGAGATCGTTCGGCTAAGCGCGGGCGCTTTACATCACATGGTGGAGACGGTGGCCGGACTGGAAATTGATCCCGGGCGGATGCAACAGAATCTGGAACTGACCCACGGGTCTGATTTTCGCCGAAGCCGTGACCGCCGTGCTGGCAAGAAAGATCGGCAAGATGAAGGCCCACCAGATTCTGGAGACTGCCTCGCGAAAGGCGTTCGGAGAGAAGAAGCATCTACGGGATGTGCTGATGGCTGATCCTGAAGTACTCACCTCATCTCGAGCAAAAGTGAAATCGAACAAGCTCTTCGAGCCCCTCGAACTATACAGGCGTTGCTGGACAATTCATCGATCGAGCTATCGCGGCCAGCAAGGGCGGTTCCGCGAAGAAGGATTGAACTCATGTCCTTTCTGCAACTGAAGCAATGGCTCGATCCACTATGAGACTGTCGGGACCGGAGGATGCGCCGGCGCTGCTTTTCTCGAATTCGCTGGGCACGGACCTGGCGATGTGGGATCCGCAAGCGTCCGCTCTCTCGCAAGAATTTCGTGTGTTGCGATACGATACGCGCGGGCATGGCCAGTCTGCTGTCACGCCGGGTCCGTATACGATTGACCAACTGGCCGACGATGTAATCGAGTTGCTCGATTCACTGAAACTTCGTCAGGTTTACTTCTGTGGCCTGTCGATGGGCGGGATGATCGGCATGACGTTGGCGTTGCGTGCGGCTCATCGGCTTCGCAAGGTTGTACTTTGCAGCACGGCCCCCAAAATCGGGACAGCGGACACCTGGAACACGAGAATTGATAGCAGTTCGCAAAGGCGGCATGGCTGGCGGTGGTGGATGGAGTTCTGCAACGTTGGTACACGACGGACTTTCGTTCCAAGTCGCCGCAGACGATCGAGTCGACGAAACAGACGCTTCTTGCAGGCGCCAGTGGAAGGCTACGTGGCCTGTTGTGCGGCCGTGCGCGACGCGGACATGCGCGAGGCAATTTCAGGAATTCGTGTGCCGACGCTGATCATCACCGGCGCACACGATCCCGTGACAACGCCTGCCGACGGCCACTTCATGGAGAACCGGATTGCTGGGGCCAGCGTACCTGGAGTTGCCGGCGGCCCATTTGTGCAATATCGAAGCAGCAAGGGCGCTTTACGAGGGAACTGTGCGCTTTCCTCAAGGCGTGAGGAGTCTGCATGGATGATCGTGAGCGGTACGAGCAGGGAATGTCGGTGCGCCGTGCGGTGCTTGGTGACGCGCACGTTGATCGATCTCTGAAGAACAAGAATGAGTTCAACCAGGATTTTCAGGATCTGATCACTCGTTATGCCTGGGGCGAGGTCTGGACACGTCCTGGACTGCCCAGGCATACGCGCAGCTTGCTCACGTTGGCGATGATGGTGGCGTTGAACCGGACCGATGAACTACGCCTGCATCTCCGCGCAGCGTTCAACAATGGTGTGAACCGCGACGAAATCAAGGAAGTCCTTCTGCAAACGGCTGTTTACTGTGGCGTGCCCGCTGCCAATTCAGCGTTTCATGTAGCGGAAGAGGTGTTTGCGGAAATGGATGGGAACGCTAGGTAGCCGTCGTCACTCATGCTCACAAACAAGAAAAACGATTCACATCGAATGGGGCGATTGCGATCCTGCAGGCATCGTCTATTACCCTCGCTACTTTGCTTACTTCGACAATTGTACGTCAGCCTTGTTCGAAGCAGCAGGTCTGCCCAAGCACGAAATGCTGAAGATCTACGGGATCGTGGGAATCCCCATGGTGGATACGCGCGCCCGATTCATCACTCCCTCCCGATTTGGAGACGATGTCATTGTGGAGTCGTCGATCTCCGAGTGGCGTCGCAGCAGCTTTGATGTGCAGCACAAGCTCTTCAAGGGCGATGTAGCTGGCCGTGGAGTGTTTTGAGACTCGAGTCTGGGCAGCTCGCTCGGAGAGCGACGCCGAGAAAATCGAGAGCCGGGCAATCCCTCAGGAAGTTATGGTCAGATTTGACCCATGACGTGGATCAGGCCTCAAGCCGAACAGGCGCCAACCCGTTCGCACAAATGCATTGCGTTGAGTTCTTCATCAATTTTCTTCCCAATTTGAGCCTTCGCACCTGGTGTTCGTGATCTTCAACGCATTTTCGGGCAAGCCCTAACGCAGTTCGCTGTGCCCCGAGTCACAGCCTCTTCGTCCCATTTCGCTTTATAAAAGGAGTGAGAACTCCGAGGAACTTTCAGTCGTACTCGTGCGCGCAGGACAGGGTTGGTATACGCATCTGGATCGCGGCTGACTTCTAAACGAAAGGGGCCAAGGTGGTCATGGCGAGACGGGAAGGGAACGCTGAGAATGGAATGCTCGGGTGATACAAAGGCTTTGAAGCATACACAGGGCGAACATGAGCGACCGTCGGTCTGCTCGATCTGCGCAAAACCGGCTACCCGATTGGTCGACGGCGATCCCAGTTGTGACGAGCACATCGAGCAGGTGTATGAGCACCAGGTCGAGGACTACACCGTTCAGCACCTGGTCGACAACGAGTGGCGAAAAGTCTGACGAAGCTGCCGTAACCGCCAGTCCGACGGCCCATCACGCCTGCATCGCGAACGCGAACATATTGCCTATCCGAACCCTACCCCTTATACTTTCCCATGGGTTCGGCTGAACTCCGTCGTTTCGATTCATTCGCGTTACCCAACTACCTGATCGACGGCGCCTATGACGAGATGTTCGAGGCGATCGGCCAACCGCGCGAGCATTACGTTCCCCTCCTCGAAACTCTGACCGCTCTTCCCGCCGACGAGATCCGCCGCCGAAAGCACGCCGCCGATCTCTCACTCCTCAACCAGGGCATTACGTTCACGGTTTACGGACGTGAGGAAGGCACCGAGCGGATTTTTCCCTACGATCTTCTGCCCCGCATCATCACCAGTGAGGAATGGAACCACGTCGAACGCGGCCTGACCCAGCGCATCACCGCTCTCAATCTTTTTCTGCGTGACATCTACAACGAAGGCCGCATTCTGACCGACGGCATCGTCCCTCGCGAGATCGTATACAGCTGCAAACATTTCCGGCGGCAGATGCGCGGACTGCAAGTGCCGCGCAACGTATATATCGCCGTGGTGGGCTCCGATCTGATCCGCCTGCCCAGCGGCGAGTTCGTGGTTCTCGAAGATAACCTGCGCGTGCCGAGCGGCGTCTCCTACATGCTCACCAACCGCCGCGTGATGAAGCGGATCTTCCCGCAACTGTTTCAGCGTTACGGTGTCCGTCCGATCGAGCACTACACCCAGGCGCTGCTGAGCACCCTGCGCTCACTCGCGCCCGAGGGCAGGGGCGAGCCCACGATCGTGTTGTTGAGTCCCGGGGTGTTCAACTCCGCCTACTTCGAACACGCCTACCTGGCGCGCCAGATGGGAATTGAACTGGTGGAAGGGCGTGATCTGGTTACGCACGACAACATCGTCTACATGCGGACGACCACTGGGCTTGCGCCGCGTGGACGTGATCTACCGTCGCGTGGACGACGATTTCATCGATCCATTGGCATTTCGCACCGACTCGGTTCTCGGGGTCGCCGGACTCTTTAACGCTTATCGCGCGGGAAACGTGACCCTCGCCAATGCCTTCGGCACCGGCGTCGCCGACGACAAGGCTTTGTACTCCTACGTGCCGAAGATCGTGAAGTACTACCTTGACGAAGACCCGATCCTGAACAATCTTGAGACCTATCTGCTCAATGACGCGGCGCAACGCGACCACGTTCTGCAGAATCTGGGGAGCCTCGTGGTGAAAGCCGTCGGCGAGTCGGGCGGCTACGGAATGTTGATCGGACCGCACAGCACCGCGGAGCAGCGCGAGGAATTCCGCCGGCGCATCATCGCCGACCCTCGTAACTACATCGCTCAGCCGACCATCTCGTTCTCGCGGGCTCCGTGTTTTATTGATGACGGCTTGGCGCCGCGGCACGTGGATCTGCGTCCGTATGTGCTCTTCGGCGACAAGGTCACGATCGTTCCTGGAGGTCTTACCCGGGTGGCGCTTCGCAGAGGATCGCTGGTGGTCAATTCGTCCCAGGGCGGCGGTAGCAAGGACACCTGGGTGCTGAACCGATAGCCATGCTCTCACGCGTCGCCGACAACCTGTACTGGATGAGCCGCTACCTGGAGCGGGCGGAGCATACTGCGCGCATCCTGGATGTGAATCTGAATCTGATGCTCGATGAGTCGTCCTCGAGCGTCGATCGGCGTTGGCAACGAGTGCTGGCTGCCCTGGGCAATCCCATCAATCTCGCGTGGAGCGGAGATGCTTACCAGGTGGCGCACGTCCTGACCTTTGATTCCAGCAACCGGTCTTCGATCACCTCTTGCATTACATCGGCGCGTGAAAATGCCCGCCAGGTCCGCGAGGAAATCAGTTCAGAACAATGGCAGCGGGTGAATCGTTTCTTTCACCAGGTCGCCCACTACAACCTGACCGAGAGTCTCGATGTTCTGCCGTCCGAATTTCTGCTGAGTGTGATCGAAGGGATTCACCTGTTCCAGGGCGTTACCGACTCCACGATGGGCCACGGAGAGGGATGGCAGTTCATCCAGGTGGGACGCTACATCGAGCGCGCTTCCGCGACGGCGAGTCTACTGAATCTCTATCACCGGGAATTCTGGGGACAGGCCGGCAACCCGGCGGAAGGCAGCGAGTACCTGGAGTGGATTGGCCTACTGCGATCCTGCACCGCATTTGAAGCCTACTGTAAGACCTACACAGCTGACTTGAATCCCGACCGGATTCTCGAGTTCCTCCTTCTGAACCCCGAATTTCCCCATGCCGTCCGTTACTCCATCGATTGTCTCCAGACCGCGCTCGATGCTATCCACGGGGAGGGAGGGAAGCGCCGCGCATCGCCCCTGACGAGGCTCGCGGGCAGGCTCCAGGCTTCACTCGGCTTCGGACAGATCTCTGAGATTTTGTCGGAGGATGTCGGCTCCTATTTACAGGGCATTCTCTATCAGTGCCGCGACATCCACGAGATGATCTACCAGATCTATATCAACTACTCGATTCAGTCGGCCCTGGCAGGATAGCGGAAAATGTTCTATTCCATCCGACATCTCACGAAGTTCCGCTACGCAAACCCGGTCAGTGAAAGTGTGATGGAGACCCGCATGCATCCTCGCGGAGATGGCACTCAACGTTGCCTGACCTTTCATCTCGCGGTGAGTCCCCGCTGCCGAGCGTTTTCGTATCGCGACCATCTGGGCAACCAGGTGCACCATTTCGATATTCCCGGCCAGCATTCGCAATTGGTCGTGATTGCCGAGGCTCTGGTCGATCTGCAGCATCCTGCCGAGATCACGTCCTCGTTGAGTCCACAAGCCTGGGACGAACTGGATGCATTGGTCCGCAACGGAGACTTCTGGGAAATGCTGCTTCCCAGTGAGTTCGCGACTCCCACCCAGTCGCTGCTGGATCTTGCCAGGAAGTTGGACGTGCGTCGCCGCGACGATCCATTGCAATTGCTTCATGAACTGAACTCCGCTCTGTACGAATCGTTCGACTACGTACCGAAGAGCACCAAGGTGGATTCCCCGATTGACGAGGCGATCCGCAACCAACACGGAGTCTGCCAGGACTTCGCCCACATCATGATCGCGCTGGTGCGAACTTTACAGATCCCATGCCGCTACGTGAGTGGATATTTGCATCGTAGGATGCAGGACCACGATCGCTCGACTGACGGCGCCACCCATGCCTGGGTCGAAGCGCTGCTGCCTCAACTCGGTTGGGTGGGTTTCGATCCGACCAACAATCTGGTCGCTGGAGACCGGCACATCCGGACGGCAATTGGTCGCGACTACGCCGACGTACCGCCGACGAAAGGCGTGTTCCGCGGCGAGACCGCGAGTGAACTCTCGGTTGCGGTTCGCGTAACCGCATCCGAAGTTGCTCCAGAAATCGACCAGGGATTGCCGGTTCCGGAAGATTGGTCTGTGCTGGTCGAAAAAGCACAGGAACCGCCGCCCAAACCCCCAGCTCCTCCGCAACTCGCGCAACAACAACAACAACAACAATAGCGAGTCGTCTACCGACAAGTTACATTAACCGGACAAGCTCAGGGTCTGCGTCGGCAGCTATCGGTTAGACCGTTACAATCAATCAGGTTATATAATTGAGGAGCCCGCCGGAGTCCTTCGGATGTGGCGTCCAGCTCAGTTGTTGGCGTTGGGTGCAAAGATTTTGAGAGTCCGTGGAGATGCCACAAAGGGCGGCGAAGAGCCGTTGGTAAATCCCCTCCAGCGAGGCGTAATGGAGATTCGGCCAGGAATTGAGATGGCCAGCCTGTCGGATGTCGGCTGCCAGCGTGCCAATAATGAGGACGCTACGTCTTATTGGGAGCCAAAGACCGACGACGAGTTTCAGCGCAAGGGAAGACTCGCCGTGGTTGCTGACGGCATGGGCGGCTACGAAGGCGGACAGGAAGCCAGCCGGCTTGCGGTAGAGACGATCGAGGACGTCTACGATCACGAGTCGGCCAACGATCCCCGGGACGCGCTCCTGAAGGCTTTTCGAGCCGCGCACGAACGTATCCGCGAGTACGCCGACGCTCATCCTGAATTTCAGGGTATGGGTACCACCTGCACCGCTCTCGCCCTTAATGATCTTCATCTTTACTTTGCCCATGTCGGTGACAGCCGCCTTTACTTGGTACGCGGCGACACGATTCTCCGGCTGACTCGCGATCATTCCTATGTTGGCAGACTGGTGGAGTCGGGTGTTCTGCGTTCTGACGAAGCCGAACGCCATCCCCAGCGCCACATCCTCACCGCTGCTCTAGGCGCAGGAACCGACGTGGCAGCGGACTCTCCCACGAGCCCGCTCGCGCTCGAGAATGGTGACGTCCTGATCCTGTGCACCGACGGTCTTTGGAGCCTGGTCCAGGAACCCGAGATCCTGTCGATCGTCAGCTCGCACGATGCTTCCTCCGCTTGCACGGAACTGGTCAAGTTGGCGCGCCAGCGCAGCGGCCCGGACAACATCACGGTGCAAATCTTGCGGGTGGCGACGAACGGGACTGCAAGACACTAAGAGTCGAGTTATCCTCATCATCCAACCATCTCCAGTCCATCCGCAGGCCCTGTCCATATCTATTTAACCCATTGTGAATCAATAAGATGCCGGAAACCACGCAGACCAATCTTGGCATTTCTCCTTAAATCCGATAAACTCCATTAGACCCATAGACATTTATGGGATAACCCTATGAAGATTTCACAAAAAGGTTTGTACGCGCTGCAGGCGATGATGATGCTGGCGCGTCGTTACAGCCAGGGGGCGATCAAGATTCGTGATATCGCCTACGAAGAAGAGCTCCCGGAAAAATTCCTGGAACTCATTCTGCTGGAAATGAAGAACGCCCGCATGGTGGAGAGCGTTCGCGGGGCCAAGGGCGGCTACGCGTTGCGGCGTCCGCCGTCGGAGATTCACTTGAGCGAAATTATCCGCTTGATCGACGGTCCGCTTGCCCCCTTTGGAGATGCCGAACAACTGAGAGCTCTTATCGACAAGGATCCCGCTCATCGCGCCCTCTACCAGGTATTTCTGGACGTTCGCGATGCCGCCGCCAACATTCTCGAGAACACCAGCTTAGACGACATCGTCCGTCCTCGCCCCGGTGCGACAAGGGGAAAGAAGCGCCAGCGAAAAAAGAAGAGAAATTCCCGCGGTTTTGCCGATGGTGGTTCACGGGACAGGCGGCAAGGGCTAGGCCATGAGAACGAGACTCGCGCTAACCATGGCGTTTGTGTTCTCGGATTCGCTCTCGCGGGAGCGCAGACTCCCGTCACCATCCGTGTGGGAGCTTTTCCGAACATCACTCATCCCCAGGCAATGGTTGGCAAAGCCAATGGTGCGTTCGAGAAGGCGATGGGGCCGAACGTCAAGATCGATTGGAAGACCTTCAATGCCGGCCCGTCCGCGATCGAGGCTCTGTTTGCCGGGGCAATCGACATGACTTACATCGGACCGAATCCAACCATCAGTGGCTATGTACGGTCCAACGGGGAAGCGCTCCGTGTGATTGCCGGGCGCGAGCAGTGGCGGTGCTGCGCTGGTGGTTCGCAATGACTCCGGCATTCAAAAGCCGTCGGATTTCCACGGAAAGAAAGTGGCCTCGCCCCAGTTGGGCAATACGCAGGACGTTGCTCTGCGGGCATGGATGAAGTCGAACGGCCTCAAGTCCCGCGACAAGGGCGGCGATGTGCAGGTCCTTCCCATGGCGAATCCCGACCAGCTTACCCTGTTTTTGAAGAAAGAACTGGATGCCGCTTGGGCTCCCGAACCTTGGGCCACCCGGCTGATTCGGGAAGGGAACGGGCGCCTGTTTCTCGACGAGCGCACCTTGTGGCCGCAGGGCCAGTTCGTGACAGCCAACCTGATTGTAAGCACGAAGTTCCTGAAAGAGCATCCCGACCTGTTGAAGAGTTGGCTGCGCACGCATGTCGAACTCACCGATTGGATCAATGGCCATCTGCCTGATGCGAAGAAAATTCTGAACCAGCAGATCCAGAAAGAAACTGGAAAAGCGTTGCCGGATGCGGTGCTCGACGACGCCTTTGGCCGATTGCAGGTCACGTACGATCCGTTGCGCAGTTCGCTGCTCACGTCCGCGAAGTCGGCATTCGACGCGGGTTTCCTCGGCCGGCAGATGCCGGATCTTTCAAATTTGTATGAGTTGTCTTTGCTGAACCAGGTGCTGTCGGAAAAAGGAAAGAAGGCAATTCAATGATACCCAACGCCCAGGCTCAGGACTCGTACCCCGATACCTTCGAGGCCCCAAGCTCGGTACGTGAAGCAACCACTTCTGGTCGGCGCAGTACGGGCGCCATGACAGTATCGGTTCGTCCTGCCACCGTTGAGAGTCCCAAAGTCTGGCTGCGGGACGTTTCCCTGAGCTACAAAACCGAGACTGGATCTCGCCTTCTTGCACTCGATCAGATTGACTTGAAGGTTCGACAGGGCGAATTCTTGTGCATCGTCGGACCCTCCGGTTGCGGAAAGTCCACCCTCCTGCACCTGATTGCCGCTCTGCAAAAGCCAACTTCCGGCAGCATTATGATTGACGACGAGTACGTCACCGCCCCCGGCACCGACCGGATCATGATTTTTCAGGAACACGGGCTGTTTCCTTGGCTGACCGTTGGGCAAAACGTCGAGTTCGGCATGAAGATGAAAGGACTTTCCAAGGCCGAGCGGGAAGAAAAAATACGGTACTACCTTCGCCTTGTTCACCTTTCCCAGTTCAAGGATAGCCGTCCTCATCAGCTGTCGGGCGGGATGCGTCAGCGGGTAGCGCTAGCTCGAGCGCTGGCTACCGAGCCCGATGTATTGCTAATGGACGAGCCGTTCGCAGCCCTCGATGCCCAGACGCGCGATCTGCTTCACGACGAATTGGAACGCATCTGGGCCGAGACGGGTTGCACCATCATTTTCGTGACTCACAACGTGCGGGAAGCTGTGCGCCTCGGAAATCGTGTCGTCCTTTTCACGTTTCGTCCCGGTCGTGTGAAGCAGGAATTCACGGTTGATCTTCCCCGTCCTCGGCATCTTGAGGAGGTAGACGTGGCCCGCACCGCTCGCGAGATTCTGGATAGTCTGCGCGAGGAAATCAACAAGTCTCTGGAAGCCGAATACGGTAATGAAAAAGGCCTATAAACACGTCGTTTTTTACACGGTTCTGGTCGCGGTGTGGTTTGTGGTCGCGAAGCTGAAAGTCTGGCCGCCATACGTATTCCCGACGCCGTGGGGGGTGGCGGATGCTTTGATTGCCGGCTTCAAGGACCACAGTTTCTGGATCGCTGTTGGCATCAGCATGAAGCGCATGCTGCTCGGTTACGGCATCTCGGTTGTATTGGGCATGATTCTCGGATTGGGTATAGCCAGCAACAAATTCCTCGAGGAAACTCTGGGCGGTTTGCTGGTCGGTTTACAAACTCTGCCTAGCATTTGTTGGCTGCCGCTGGCGGTCCTGTGGTTCGGGCTCTCAGAGAAAGCCATTCTGTTCGTCGTGGTCATGGGATCGCTGCTGTCGGTTACGATCGCCATGGAAGACGGCCGCCGGCAGATTCCGAAAATCTATCGCATGGCCGGCCGCAACTTGGGAGCGAACGGCTTCCGTCTTTTCTGGCACGTGCTTTTGCCGGCGAGCCTGCCTTACATTATCTCCGGGCTCAAACAGGGATGGGCATTTGCGTGGCGCTCTCTGGTTTCCGGAGAAATGATCAGCGTCAGCGTCAGCGCCGGCCTGGGGCAGTTACTCATGATGGGGCGAGATCTGAATGACATGAGCCAGGTGATTGCGGTCATGATTCTGATCATCACGTTGGGTTACCTGGTAGACGGGTTGGTGTTCCGGACGATCGAACGATCTCTACAGAATCGTTGGGGATTATCTCCGGCTACCTAGTTTTAAGTACCAATCAGATCTTCATCTTTTCAGTCATCGTCCAACCGAACGCAACATCAGGTTTGTGGGGCAAAAATGGTATCCAGACGAACTTTTCTCCAAGGTCTATCTGCAACTGCTTTAACTGGATCATTCATGCATCACCTGACATGGGGTGCCGACGACTCGAGCCTGACAGTCCCCGGCAAGGAAGGATTGATTGTCCGCTCCTACCGCTTTCTCGATCTTGAGACTCCCGTCGAATACTTCAATTCCTGGCTCACTCCCTCGAATCACTTCTTCGTTCGCAACCACATGCACGAACCCAGCACGTTAGATCCGGCAGAATGGAAGCTGAGCATCGGCGGAGAAGTTGATAAGCCCTACACATTTACGCTGGCTGAACTGTCAAAAATCGAAAAGCATTCCGTAGTCAACACGCTCGAATGTGCCGGCAATGGCCGGGTGTATCACAGTCCTAAGGTTCCAGGGGTACAGTGGCAGAAGGGCGCGGTCGGCACTGCGCGTTTCAGCGGACCTCGTTTGCGCGCCTTGCTCGATCGCGCGGGCGTGAAAGCTACAGGGAAGCACGTAATGTTTCGTGGACTCGACGAGGTCCCAGGCAAGGTTCCACCATTTATTCGCAGCATTCCCATCGAAAAGGCAATCGATGCGGATACTTTGGTCGCTACCCACATGAACAACGAGACGCTGCCCAAGCATCATGGTTTCCCGGCGCGAGCCCTCGTGCCTGGCTGGATCGGGGCCGCGTCCTGCAAGTGGCTGACGGAGATCAAGGTGCTGGAGAAGGAATTCGAAGGTAATTTCATGAGCCCGGGCTATCGCATGCCAAACCAGCCGGCGAAACCCGGTGAGACGGTCAAACCTGAGGACACTCATCCGGTCACAGGGCTCAACGTGAAATCGCTCATTTCAAGTCCGAGTGACTCGGCGATTCTCAATTCACGAACCCTCAACATTCAGGGAGTTGCCTGGGCCGGAGAAGCCGACATCGTGCGGGTGGAAGTTTCTGCTGATGGCGGCGTCTCCTGGCAAGACGCGCAGCTGGCTGCTGATCGCGCGCGCTATGCATGGCGCCTCTGGAACTTCAAATGGAAAGCGCCAAACTCGGGCGACTTTGTAATTGCCGCCCGTGCAACCGACAGCCAGGGGCGCACGCAGCCGTCCGCACCAGTCTGGAATCCCAGCGGATACCTTAACAACGCCATCGATCAGGTGAGAATCCATGTGGCATAAGTTCTTGACGATCGTGCCGGGCTCGCTTTTGTTGATCCCTTGCTTGTGGGCGCAGTCTACCCACATTCCAGAGCTGCCTTCAGGACCGATGCAGGCCAAGGCGACGACCGCCTGCACCGAGTGCCACGAGACCCGTATCATCCTTCAGCAACGGCTGAGCAAGGCCGCTTGGACGAAAGAAGTCGACAAGATGGTGAAGTGGGGATCTGTAGTCGATCCGCAGGACCGAGACGGGCTCATCGATTACTTCAGCTCAAACTTCGGAGTGGATCAGAAAGAATATGTTCCGGATCGCAGCGCGGGTGCTCGGGGGAAGAAGGTTACAAAGTAAAACACCGAGTGGACGCGTTGGTTTTCAGAACAGTGCGCCGACAGCAAAGCGCTATCGACCCAGCGTCAATGGTGGCCAGAGATCGCTACGATAGCGCTGCTTACCGATGAGGTCTCGTACTCCATAAAGTGTAGGGTGATCGATGCACTAGTTCTAGTGCACAAAAGGGTACGCTATTTAGTGCGCGCGGGATGTCACCGTCCGGGCGGCTTTTTCAGGAGCGATCTGCAGGTCTTGCAGGTGACGCTCTTCGGTGAGGTAACTGATGATCATCATGCGAAGAACGCTGGCTCCATTGACGATTGTGTCGGAGATCCAGCGCTGCCCGTCGCGGGTGACTTCCTCCGCAATCTGACTGTGCAGTGCTGCCATTTGCTGAGCGTCAAGTCTATTAGATTTTACGCGGAAATTTACGATCGTCAGCCTGGGCGGGGCCGCTAACTCAAAATTCTCCGACCTCTGTAACCAACCTGCGAAGCTGCGAGTCAACTGCAACTGCCGGTCAACGTGATCTTCATAGGCCTTGCGGCCATGCACTCGCAAGGTAAGCCACAGTTTTAATGAGTTCATACGCCGTGTCCATTGCGTGCTGACGCGGGCGTTGTCCGGCAGCCCCGCGCCCGCGGCCTTCGGCATATACGGAGCCGCCACCGAGAAAGCTGTTTCCAGAATCTTGGGGTGGCGCGTAAGAATCACGCCCGCGGCAAAGGGCACAGCCAGCCATTTGTGCGGATCGACAGTGATCGAGTCCGCCAGTTCGATACCACGGACCAGATCGCGATGCTTGTCGGAGAATACGGCGGCCGCGCCATAGGCTCCGTCTATATGCAACCAGAGCTGGTGACGGCGGCAGACATCCGCTATAGCGACCATATCATCCACGATCCCGGAGTTGGTGGTTCCCGCTGTGGCGACCGCGCAGAACGGTTTTCGTCCCGAGCGGTGGTCGTGTTCGACGGCTTCTTCCAACTTCGTGGGATCCATTTGTAGTTTGTCATCGACCGGAATCCTCCGTAGCGCCTTCCTTCCGATGCCTAGCAATCCAGCAGATTTATCCAGGGAATGATGTGACTCACTCGATGCGTAAACAACCGGCTGGCCGCCGATCGCAGCGACCCCTTCCTCAACTGCAGATGGAAATTTTGCTGCTAGAGCCAGTGCGAGCCCGCTGAAGTTGGCTTCGTTCCCTCCACTCGTAAATGTGCCCCCGAAATCACTGCTTCAGCCCACGCGCTCAGCCATCCAGCGCACGGTTTCGAGTTCGATCTTCGACGCTAATTGCGAGCGCGCTAGCGTAGCCAGTTGAGGATTGAGCGCGGCGACCAACGCTTCCGCGAGGAAGCCCATATATGTGGGCGTGGGATTCATCAGCCCGAAATAATTCGCCGCGGGAACGTGAAAGCCTTTGTCGATCATCTCGCGGCAAACGTTGTCGAGAACCGAGATTGGATCTTCTCCCGTCTCTGGAAGCAGGTCATCCAGAACGCCATAGGTCCGTTGGGCGGCGGGAAGCTGCACCTTGCGGTCGGGCAGGGAAGTGAAGTAGTCGTCGACATGGTCGATCAGGCGATAGCCGAGTTTGCGGCGGGTTGCAGAGTCAAAGTCGAAGCGCATGGGAATTGGATTCCATTGTTTGGGGAAGGTCCCGACTTGTTTATCCGGATCTGTTAGTCAAATCGCAAAGACAAACACAATTGAAGCGAGAACCGCGTCGAGTAGCGCCGGCATCCTGCCGGCTGTCCCGAGGGCATCTTGCCCTCGGCGGGGCGGGCGAGGACCCTTCGACTTCGCTCAGTGCAGGCTTCCCGAAGCCGTCGAGACGGCGGCGCCACATGGCCCAGCGGCTACGGTTTCTTCAAGTTCTCGTCCTCGCCGGTCGACGCCTTCTCTGGACGCAGCAGCGGAAAAAGAATCACGTCGCGGATCGTCTGCGAATTTGTCAGCAGCATTGCCAGCCTGTCCACACCAACGCCCACGCCTCCGGTTGGCGGCATGCCATACGACAAGGCGCGAATGTAGTCCTCATCCATCTGGTGTGCTTCTTCGTCACCGCGCACCCGCTCCTTGAGTTGCTCCTCGAAGCGCTGACGTTGATCTTCGGGGTCGTTAAGTTCGCTGAAGCCGTTGGAGATTTCCATCTGCCCGGCGAAGATTTCGAAGCGTTCCACCCAGTCCGGTTCGTCCGGCTTCTTTTTCGAGAGCGGCGATACCGCCACCGGGAACTCGTAAATGATCGTCGGCTGCAACAGGTGCTCCTCGGCCACGGCTTCAAATAGATTGGCAATTGTCTTCCCGGTGGGCTCACTCGGGTCGTACGCCATGTGCTTGCCCGCGGTATTGAAACGGGACACAAGGCCTTTCACTGAGTCGTGCGACGCAAAGTCGCTCATCTCCGGCTTCGCTCCGGCCTTCTCTGGCCAGAACTCCACGATCGCTTCCCGCATCGTCATACGCCGCCAATTGGAGCTAGCCCAGTCGATCTCCTCATCAGCCCACTTAGCTTTTGTGCTGCCATTCACATCGATAGCAGCTTGTTCGATGAGGTTTTGTGTGAGGTTCATCACGTCACGAAAGTCCGCGTAAGCCTGGTAAAACTCCAGCATCGTGAATTCAGGATTCCAGCGCCAGCCCAGCCCTTCGTTGCGGAAGTTGCGATTGATCTCGTATACGCGATCGAGCCCACCCACCGTGAGCCTCTTCAAGTAAAGTTCCGGCGCGATTCTCAGGAACAGATCGATATCCAGCGCATTGTGATGCGTGACGAATGGCTTGGCCACTGCGCCGCCCGCGATAGGTTGCATCATGGGCGTTTCGACCTCGATGAATCCCTGGGAGGCCATGTAGCGCCGCAGGGACTGCACCAGCTTGCTGCGTTTGAGAAAAACTTCGCGGACCTCGGGATTCATCACCAGATCGACATAGCGCTGCCGGTAACGCAGTTCGACATCGGTCAGCCCATGCCATTTCTCTGGCAGAGGCAGCAGGTCCTTCGAGAGGAAAGTAATCTCCTCAACATGAATGGTCAGCTCTCCGGTACGTGTGCGGAAAAGATATCCTCTGGCCCCGATGTGATCGCCGAGGTCAAGCAGCCTGTAAAGTTCAAATCCCTTCTCGCCCACTGCGTCCTTCTTGACGTAGATCTGCAGCCGTTGCCCGCCTTGCTGAAGGTGCGTGAAAGCGGCCTTACCCATCAAACGCATCGCCATGATGCGACCGGCGACGCGCACTTGCACGCGAGCCTTTTCTAAATCTTCCGCGGTCTTGGCTGAGTATTCCTCCAGAATTTGCGGAACCGTATGCGTGAAATCGTAGCGGCGCGGATATGACTCCTGTCCGAGGGCTTCAATCTGCTTGAGCTTTTGCCGGCGAAGTTCGTAGATGTTTTCGTCGAGGGCCAAAGGAATCCTTGTGCTGATGATTCGGCAGGAGTGCACCTTCACGGGCACGCCCACGCGCGATATGAGAAACAGTGATTATAAACAAGGTTGGCACGCTCATCCGCGATAGCGAGTTCTTCCGATCACCTCCCGAACACGCTTATACCCTTGAAGCCGCGCCTCATCGGCGATACTATTCCCCTTCCCGATTTTCGACGCGGGAAAGAAGAAGTGGCGCGAGGAAGCCATTGCCTCAGAATTACGTGCCCATTTTTATCTTTATTGCGGTCGTCGGTACCCTCATTCCCATTACCCTGCTGCTGACCAAGCTGGTTCGGCCCGACAACCCGCAGCGGGAAAAACTTCTACCCTACGAATGCGGCATCGATCCGGTGGATCGTGCCCGGGGCCGCTACACCGTTCGTTATTACATTGTCGCCATCCTGTTCGTGGTCTTCGATGTGGAGACCATTTTCCTCTTTCCATGGGCCGTGAAATTCAAGTTTTTCGGGCTCTTTGGGCTGCTCGAGATGCTGATCTTCCTCGGCATCCTGATCGTCGGCTACATCTGGATCTGGCAGAAGGGTGCGCTGGAGTGGGTGTGAGGCTCTTTTTTGCCCTTCGAGTCGTTGCGCATTGAGCAAAGACGAGTGTGAAAGTGTGGTCGCAGAAGGGCGTGATCTAGCATCGTTGACAGCTGAATTTCGGGACTGGTACAACTAGGCGTCTTTTTCGAAGTTTAGATACTGGAGTGCACGTCTTCTCGAGTTATGACTGAGGACATCAAACCGCCCGCACCGACGCCCCCAGAGGGAGAGAAGCAGCCAGCTGCAGAGAAGCCACCGGGTTCGGTTGAAAATGTTGCTGCCACGCCTCCGGCTGCGGATGACCAAACCACCAGTAGCGGCTGCCGGCACCTACACCGCCTAAGCCCGCAGCTCCGGCAAAGCCCGCTGGCCCCGTGCCGATTCCGTGGGACTCACCCATGGTTGCCAAGTTGAAGCGCCAATTTGGTTCGGGCATGGAGCCTTTGACGTACCTGGGGCAGAACTACCTTGAGGTCGACCGCTCGCTGATTCCCAATCTTCTCCGCATGCTGCGGGACGAAGAACAGTTTGACTATTGCGTCGACATCACCGCCGCTCACTATCCCAAGCGCGAGCGCCAGTTCGACATCGTCTGGATCCTGTATTCCTTCGCACGCAACGAGCGCATGCGCGTGAAGACGCAGATCGCCGATGGGGAGCACATTTCCTCGGCGGTCTCTATATGGCCGACGGCGAACTGGCTGGAGCGCGAGGCGTACGATATGTTCGGCCTGCAATTCGACGGTCATCCTGATCTGAAGCGCATTCTGCTCCCCGACGGCTGGAAAGGCCATCCGCTGCGCAAGGATTACGGGATCATTGAGCAGGATCAAGAGTGGGTCCAGATCAACCTGGGGATCGAAAGCGGCCAATGACCGACCCGACCAGCTCCGTCTCGCACCTGGACCTCGCGGAAAGTAACAAAACTTTTCTCGACGCGAACGAGCTCATCCTCAATATGGGGCCGCAGCACCCGGCGACGCATGGCGTGCTGCGCGTCATCCTGAAATTGGACGGCGAGAAGGTTCTCGGCCTGGAGTGCGTGATTGGTTATCTCCACCGCGGCGTGGAGAAGATTGCGGAGCATCGCACGTACACCATGTTCAATCCCTACGTGGACCGCATGGACTACGTGGCGGCCGTCTCGAACGGTCTGGGCTACTGTGAGGCCGTAGAGAAACTCCTGAATATCGAAGCTCCTCCACGAGCCAACTACGTACGCGTGATCCTCACGGAGTTGAATCGCATGGCCAGCCACCAGCTATGGCTGGGCACACACGCGCTCGATATCGGCGCCATGACGCCGCTCTTCTACACTTTTCGCGACCGGGAAGAGATTCTCAAGATCTTCGAGAAGTATTGCGGCGCACGTCTTACCACACATGCCTTCCGCATCGGCGGCTGTCAATACGAAACTTACGAGGGTTTCGAAAAAGACGTTAAGAAGTTCATTGCGTTCGTGGCTCCCAAGATCGATGAATATGAAGAGCTGCTGACCACCAATCGGATCTGGGTGGAGCGCACGAAAAACGTGGGCATGATTTCCGCCAAGGATTGCATTGCTTTTGGTGTGACTGGCCCGGTATTGCGCGCCAGCGGCGTCAAATGGGATCTTCGCAAGGCCCAGCCCTACGCTGCCTATAGCAAGTTCGATTTCGAGATTCCCACCGGCCAGAATGGCGACACTTATGACCGGTACCTGGTACGCATGGCTGAGATGCGGCAGTCCTTGCGCATCATTCAGCAGGCCGTGGACAGCATCCCCGAAGGCCCGATCATGGCCAAGGTGCCCAAGGTGATCAAGCCTCCGGTGGGCGAGATTTATCATTCGATCGAGGCGCCCAAGGGCGAACTAGGGTATTTCATCGTGAGTGACGGATCGACGCAGCCATATCGCATCCGTGTCCGCCCACCCTCTTTCGTGAATCTGCAGGCGCTCGATCTGATGTGCCGCGGACAACTGATTGCGGACGTGATCGCGGTCATTGGTACCCTCGATATTGTCCTCGGCGAGGTGGATCGCTGATGCCCACTTTCGTCACGGACTACCTCTACAAAGGTGGGCAGACGACACCTGGGCACTACGGCAGCCCATTCTGGGCGCTCATCTACATCCTGCTCGTGTTCGGGGGGGTCTCGCTGGCGGTGGTGTGCATGAACTGGCTGGAGCGCAAGATTCTTGCACACATGCAGATTCGCCTCGGCCCGATGCGTGTCGGTCCGCACGGCCTGTTGCAGCCCATCGCCGATGCGATCAAGCTGATTCTCAAGGAAGACATCGTCCCGGAAGGCGCAGACCGGTTCGTCTTCTGGCTTGCTCCGATAATCATTCTTTTGGCCGTGTTCAGCGTCTACACGGTCGTGCCCTTCGGGCCGGCGCATGCAATCACCGACATGAACATCGGCATTCTCTTTATGCTGGGCGTCTCGTCGCTGGGCGTGCTCGGAATCGTCATGGCGGGATGGGCGTCGAACTCGCACTACCCCTTGATTGGTGCACTGCGTTCCAGTGCTCAAATGGTCTCCTACGAAGTGGCCATGGGACTGGCGGTGGTTTCTGCTGTACTGATGACGAGCTTGAACGATCAGGGAACGGGAACTCTGAGCATGATCGGAATCGTGCAAGCGCAATATGCGCAGCACACCTGGTTCATCTTCAAGTTCTTCCCCTTGGGGCTGGTTGCTTTCTTCATTTTTGCAGTGGCCATGGTGGCGGAAACCAATCGTGCACCGTTCGACTTGCCCGAAGCAGAATCGGAACTGACTGCAGGTTTTCACACGGAATACAGCGGTTTGCGCTGGTCTTTGTTCATGCTGGGCGAGTATGCCGCGATGATCGCAGTTTCGTCGATCGCTGTGACCCTGTGGCTGGGCGGATGGATGCGACCGTTCCCGAACCTATTGAGCGGTCCCACGTGGGACCTCGCGTTTTCGTTGTTCCCCGCGCTGACGTTCTTCGGACTTGCAGCGATGACCTTTTACAGCACCATGCGAATGCCGAAGCATTCGTACTTCCGCATCCAGACGATGGGCCTGGGAGCCTTCGGCGCAGTATTCGTTTTAATCGCTTTGATCCTTCTCGTGCCCGCCGTGCGCGTTAGGGTGCAGGATATCTACTGGTTCATTCTGAAGATCGCGATCTTTATGTACTTGTACATCTGGTATCGCGGGACATTTCCACGTTACCGCTTCGATCAATTGATGACGGTAGGATGGAAAATTCTGCTGCCGATGGGCATCGGAGTCTTGATGCTGACCGGTGTAATGGGATTGCGCGCGGAAATTTGGGGCTTCGCGTCGAAGTCCGCAAGCGAGATGTGGGGCCTGGTACATCACTTGGTGCATAGCTGATATGGAACCGCCCGTAGCAACAACATTTTTCTTCTACCTGCTCTCAGGGCTGGCAATCCTGAGCGGCATTCTGGTTATTACCCGCAAGAGTCCGGTGCATTCGGCGCTGGCGCTGATCCTGACTTTGTTGTGTCTCGCGGGGCTCTACTTGATGCTCTACGCGCCTTTCGTGGCCGGTGTCCAGATCATTCTTTATGTTGGCGGCATCATGGTCCTGTTTCTGTTTGTGATCATGCTGGTGAATTTGGAGCGCTCAGAAAAAGAAAAGCAGTTTAACCAGCAATGGATTGCCGGACTTCTGGCCGCGATTTGTCTGGGCGGGCTCTTCGTCTCGATCTATACGGTGAGCGGCCTGCGGCTGCGAACGCAACTGCAATTCCCCGAAGTCGAAAACACCCAGAAGGTCGGAGAGATGCTGTACAGCAGTTACATGTTCCCCTTTGAGATCGCGTCGCTACTGTTGCTGGTGGCGATTATCGGGGCAGTAGTAATGGCGAAGAAGAGGATTTGACGGAAGCAGTCAGCACTCAGCATTCAACGGTCAGCTTGAGCCAGTCTAGGTTCGGAGAGTGACGCTCGGTCGCGACATGGGAGCTGAGAACTGACAACCGAGAGCCGAGAACTGTTTTTATGGTCCCAATCACAACACTTCACTATCTCGTCGTAGCTGCAGCACTCTTCGTGCTGGGTGTCATCGGCGTGCTGACACGTCGCAACGTGGTCATTGTTTTGATGTCCGTGGAACTGATTCTGAACGCTGTGAACCTCAACCTGGTTGCGTTTTCGCGGGTTTGGGGACTTCACGGACAGGTCTTCGCCATCTTCGTAATCACCGATGCTGCCGCGGAGGCCGCCGTGGGCCTCGGTATCTTGATCGCCTTCTTTCGAAACAAGGAGACGGTCAATGTCGATGAGGTGGATTTGCTGAAATGGTGAAAAACAGCCTCTAGCCTTTAGCTCTTGGCCCTTGGCTTGAGACGTTCTGCGAGTGAGTTTGTGCTAAGAGATAAAGACCAGAAGCAAACAGTTAAACTATGTTCTTTCTCGACTACATCTGGCTGATCCCCCTGCTGCCCGCCTTCGGGGCGACGCTCATGTTCTTCTTCGGCAAGAAATTGCAGAAGCGGACTGTCAGCGCTGTCTGCGTGGGTACTGTCGCTCTCGCCTTCGTGATGTCATGTGGAGCGGTGTCGCAGTACGTCCACAACTACGCCGGCGGCCAGCCTTTCGAGAAGGTGATGTACACCTGGCTGGGCAGCGACACCGGCCACCTCACCTACACCACCAAGGACGGTTTCCCGGCCGAATTCAAAGCACAAGTGGGATTCTTGCTCGACCCGCTCTCCAGCATCTGGCTGCTGTTTGTCACGGGCGTTGGCATGCTGATCCATATTTATTCGATCGGCTACATGGCGCATGAGGGTGGATATTACCGCTTCTTCGGGTACCTCAACCTCTTTATGTTCTCCATGCTGACGCTGATCCTGGGGAACAACTACGCCCAACTGTTTGTCGGATGGGAGGGCGTGGGTCTGTGTTCGTACTTGCTGATCGGTTTCTACTTCCACCGAAAATCGGCGAGTGATGCCGCCAACAAGGCATTCATCGTGAACCGCATTGGTGATGCCGGATTCCTTCTGGGGATGTTCACGATTGCCTGGTATCTGGGCTCGTTGCGTTTCACCGACGTGAACGCCGTCGCCCGCAGCGGGCATTTCCTGGTGGGTGATCCTGTTTTGACGGCAGCGGCGTTGTTGTTGTTTGTGGGCGCCTGTGGAAAGTCAGCGCAGCTTCCGTTGTACATCTGGCTGCCCGATGCGATGGAGGGCCCGACGCCGGTGTCGGCGCTGATCCACGCTGCAACTATGGTTACCGCAGGCGTGTATATGGTGGCGCGCTCGAACGCCATCTTCGTGTTGGCCCCGACGGCGATGAAGACGGTGGCCATCGTGGGTGCCCTGACTGCCATCTTCGCCGCGTCGATCGGCTTGGTGCAGAACGACATCAAGCGCGTGCTGGCTTACTCCACGGTTTCCCAACTCGGGTACATGTTTCTGGCGTTGGGTGTGGGTGCGTTCGCGGCCGGAGTCTTCCACGTTTTCACGCATGCATTCTTCAAAGCACTGCTGTTCCTTGGAGCAGGTTCGGTAATTCACGCCATGAGCGGCGAGCAGGATATGCGCCACATGGGCGACCTCGCCCATCGCACGCCGACGACCTATCGAACGATGTTAATCGCCACCTTGGCAATTGCAGGCATCTTCCCGTTCGCAGGATTCTTCTCCAAGGACGAGATCTTGTGGCAAACCTGGACGTCAGAAGGCGGTGCATACCGCCTGTTATGGCTAGTCGGTATCGTTACCGCCTTGATGACAGCGTTCTACATGTTTCGCTTGATTACTTTGACATTCTATAGTCGACCGCGCATGAGTCACGAAGTCGAACATCACATCCACGAATCGCCAAGCTCGATGACTATGCCGCTGATCGTGTTGGCATTTTGCTCACTTTTCGCTGGATTTCTGGGCTGGCCGCATAGTCTGGGCGGAAGCGACCGCTTCGGAAAATTTCTCGAACCTGTATTCGCTCGAGAGGCGGCGGTCCTTCAGGAAGAAGGCAGGGGCGCACAAGTGGCGGCCGGCCGGAAAGAAGAAGAGCACACCAGTGGATCGGAATACGGACTCATGGGACTTTCGCTGGCTCTTGGCATTGTCGGTTTGGGCTGGTCATGGAGCGTCTACCGCAACGTTGATAAAGGCTACGCCGAGCCGCTTGAAGTGAAAGCAAAGCCTCTCTACACCGTGCTCTATAACAAGTGGTACGTCGACGAAGGCTACGACTACGCGTTCACGGGCCGCCGCAAACTGGGCAAAGCCCGGCTCGGCGTGCTCGGCTTGGGCGATGCCTCAACGTGGTTTGACGTTCACGTCGTGGATGGGCTGGTTAACGGCACTGGCTGGACGACCCGAACCATCGCGACTCTCTCCAAGTGGTGGGACACCTGGATCATCGACGGCATCCTCGTAAACGGTCCCGCAATTCTGGCGCGTGTCTTGTCATATCCATTCCGCCTGTTCGCGTGGGGACTGGTACAGTGGTACGCGCTCGTGATGGTGGCGGGCTTGTTGGGATTTGTTTTTTATTATGCGTGGAGATAGCTGCAAGCTTCGAGCAATGAGCTAGCCACCAAGAACTGGCCACTGCGAACTGAGAACTGTTTCTTATGCAGAATCACATTCTCTCGATCATCCTGTTCACGCCGCTCCTGGGCGCTCTTGTGCTCTTGTTCGTGCCCAAAGACAACAAGGACGCCGTCCGCTGGATCGCCAACATCTTCGCGTTGGGAGGCTTCCTGATCTCGCTGCCGCTGGTGCCGATGTTCTGGGCGCAGCGCTTCGAGCCGGGTTTCAAGTTCATCGAAGGCGCGCCCAATACGTGGATCCCCACCATCGGCGCCGGCTACTACCTCGGCATCGACGGCATTTCGTTCCTGCTGATTATGCTGACCACCCTGCTGGGATGGATCTCAATTCTCTCTTCGTGGAGTGCGATCGAAGACCGAGTGAAGGAGTACTACATCTGGTTTCTCGTGCTTCAGACTGGCATGTTGGGCGTCTTCATGGCGCTCGATTTCTTCCTCTTCTTTGTGTTCTGGGAAGCGATGCTGGTCCCGATGTACCTGCTGATCGGCATCTGGGGCGGCCCCCGCAAACTTTACGCTGCGATCAAGTTCTTTCTGTACACGTTGGCCGGTTCGGTGCTGATGCTGCTGGGAATCTCTGTTCCTGTACTTCAATCACCACAACCTTACCAGCGTCTATACCTTCAGCATCCCCGAACTTTACAAAACCGCGCCCCAGATCTACGCGATCTACGGCGCCAAGTACGCGACCCTGCTGTTCCTGTCGTTCTTCTTCGCGTTCGCCATCAAGGTCCCGATGTTTCCGTTCCACACCTGGCTGCCCGATGCCCACGTGGAAGCACCCACGGCGGGCTCGGTCATTCTGGCGGGCGTTCTGCTAAAGATGGGGACGTACGGATTCATTCGATTCTCGTTGCCGTTCTTCCCATCGGTGGTGATGGATCACAAAGTGCGCGCTTGGATGATCGGCCTGTCGATCGTCGGCATCCTCTACGGCGCACTGGTCTCGCTGATGCAGAAGGATATGAAGAAGTTGGTGGCGTACTCCTCGGTGAGCCATCTCGGCTTCTGCACCCTGGGCATTTTCGTGTTGACCCCTATGGGACTCAGCGGATCCGTACTGCAGCAGATCAACCACGGGATTTCGACCGGCGCTCTCTTCTTGATTGTCGGCGTGCTCTACGAGCGCAGGCATACACGCGAGATCGCGGAATATGGCGGTATCTCGAACGTGATGCCGGTTTACGCCACAATCACGCTGATCATGTTCCTGTCGTCCATGGGACTGCCGTTGTTAAACGGCTTCGTCGGCGAGGTGACGATCCTATGGGGCACGTTCATGGAGAACTGGAAGTGGGCCGCATGGGCGGTGCCTGGAGTCGTCCTGGCCGCAGCGTACCTTCTATGGCTTTACCAGCGCGTGTTCTTCGGTACCGTTACGAATCCGAAGAACGAAAAACTGCATGACCTGACCCCACGCGAGATCGCAACCTTCGTTCCGCTCATCATTATGGCCCTGTGGATCGGCCTCTATCCCAAGCCCTTCTTCCAGATCCTGGAGCAGCCCGTGAACCAGATTGCTCGCGATGTGCGCGAACATGCAGGAAACGTGGTGGCCTCGACACCCCCGGCATCCTGCTCCCGCAGCGGTTATGTCCGAGGCAGAGCCGACGAAAGGGAAGAACTAAGTGTCCGGCGGCATCGCTCAATACTTCACCGGCGTGGATTACCTGCTGGCTCTGCCGATTCTGCTGCTGACGCTGTTTGCGATCGGCATCCTGCTCATTGATTTGATGTTGCCGGCTGAATGGAAATGGGCCAACGCCATCACTGCGCTGGTCGGAATTGCATTCGCGACCGCGGGCACGCTAAAGATCCAGAATTTCTATCACAATCAGCATATCGACCGGATTCCCACCGGCTACATGGGCACGTTGCTGGTGAACCGCTTTTCGCTTTATTTCTTCTATTTGTTCTTAGCGGGAACCGCAGTCGCTATCCTGATGTCGATCCGCTATCTCGAGATCGAGCGCGAAAATCACGGGGAGTATTACGCCCTGCTGCTGTTCTCCGTGGTTGGCATGATGTGCATGGCCGCGGGCTACGATATTGTGCTGATCTTCATCGGCCTCGAGCTGATGGCAATTTCTACATATGTCCTCGTAGGTTTCCTGCGGCGTGACAAGCGTTCGAATGAGGCTGCCCTGAAGTACATGTTGCTGGGCGCCTTTTCCTCTGGAATCTTTGCATACGGCCTCTCTCTTTTCTACGGGATCACCGGCAGCACAAATCTTGAGGTCATCCAGCGGCAATTGGCGCAGCGAATCGCGCAGAACGGTGGCCATGCAGATCCGATCGTGATTGTTGCGCTACTGGCCACTGCCACCGGACTCTTGTTCAAGATCGCTGCGGTGCCCTTCCACCAGTGGGCTCCAGACGCTTATGAGGGCGCTCCTACGGCTGTGACCGGCTTCATGTCCGTCTCCGTCAAGGCGGCCGGCTGGGCGATGCTGTTGCGCATTTTCCTTGGGGGCCTGCACCCGCTGCGGATGGTGTACGTACCCATGGTGATCTTCGTCTCAATCGCCACCATGACGGCTGCGAACTTCGCAGCTCTGACGCAGAACAACCTGAAGCGCCTGCTCGCGTACTCGTCCATTGCGCACGTGGGATATATGCTGCTGGGGCTGGTTGCGGGAGATGCGACCAGTCTGAACGCGAATGGGATCAAGGGCATCCTCGTCTACCTACTGGTGTATACATTCATGAACCTGGGTGCGTTTGCCGTGATCACATCGCTGCGGCACCGGGAGGTAATCGGCGACGAAATCGATGACATCGCAGGACTTTATACCCGCGCTCCCATAGAAGCGGTCCTGATGTTGATATTCTTGCTTTCGCTTGCGGGGATTCCCCCCTTGGCCGGATTCTGGGGGAAGTACTTCATCTTTCTGAGCCTGATCGAAAGCGGCCACTATACGCTCGCAGCCCTAGGTGTGCTGTATTCCGTATTCGGGCTCTACTACTACCTGCGTATTGCAAATGCGATGTTCATGCGGCAGCCCCTGGAGAAGGAAAAACTGCCGCTAAGTCCTGCCATGGGCGTGGCCCTGCTGGTGACCGCCGCTGCCACGGTGGTCATTGGGATCTTTCCCAACTCCATGATCCGCGCAGTCGACGAGGTTTTGGGCCTGACGCAGGTTGCTCCTGTGGCGCATCTGCTACGGTAAGGCCGCACTGCCCTTTCTCCCCGAGGTTTGCTAGTCTTCAGGCGTGAACGCTCCTGACAATCATCCTTCGAAGGGCAACCCGTGGGCCTCCGTGGTCCGCTACTCCGAAATCGGGTTCATCATTCCGGCCGCAGTATTGGTGGGTTTCTTCCTCGGCAAGCTGCTCGACTATTGGCTGCACACCCACTGGTTGTATCTGGGTGGATTGATCTTCGGAGCAGTCGTCGGGTTCGTTCAGATGATCCGGATGGCCGCCGGCTCGCTTAAGGATCAGTCTTGAGTGCGGAGCCACCCACGGGAGATTCCTCGACGCAGCCCTGGGGCGGAACAATTCTTCGCAAACGCTGTTCGGAGGATCCCAAGATTCCTGCTGATAATTTCGGCGCTCGCACTTTTGCCGGTCGCCTGGGCTTTCGGATCCCTAGCAGTTGCGGGCTTTGCGTCTGGGGCATTGGTTTCCTGGTTCAACTTTCGAGCATTAGCACGAGGCGTCGAAGCCTTGGGCGATCGCATTGTCGACCAGCATAGCCGGGAACGCGGTCACGTGGTTGTTATGCGCTTTCTCCTGCGTTATCTGTTGGTTGCAGCGATCGGCTATGGTATATTTCAAAGTTCGCTTGGGGCCTTCCGAGGATTCCTGTTTGGCGTGTGCGCACCGGTTCCAGCCATGCTGATGGAAGCTGCATACGAGGCTTATGCCGCGCTGCGCCGAGGCTACTGAAGTCCCCAAAGTGTCGAGTTAACCCAAAATTTTATGGAGCAACTTGCATTCACCCAGTTTTTGAACCGCGTTTTCGGCGGCGTTGTGCTCAGCTTGCTGCAGGCGCTGCATATTCAACCAAAGCATCCTGGGGCCCCGATCCCTAATGCGGTTGCGATGGAAGTGCTGGTCATGCTCCTGCTGACCTTTTTTTTCATCGCCGTGCGTTCGCGGCTTTCGGTCGACAGTCCTGGTCCCCTGCAGCATGTGATGGAGGGAATCGAAGGCTTCGCGAGTGGCCTTGGCCAGGAAATCATCGGCCACCACTACGAGCGTTATGTGCCATACCTGGTAACGCTCGGATTATTCATTTTGAGCTGCAACCTGATTGGATTGATTCCGGGGCAGGAGTCCCCTACGGGTGTTCCTGTCGTCCCACTGGGCTGCGCTTTGGTAACCTGGTTCTACTATCACGTGCAAGGGTTGCGGGAGAATGGTGTCGGTTATTTCAAGCACTTTATGGGGCCGGTCTGGTGGCTGGCGCCGCTGATGTTCCTCATCGAAATATGCAGTCATTTGGCGCGGATTCTATCCCTTACCATCCGTCTGTTTGCGAACATGTTCGCGGGCGAGATGGTTACGCTCGTCTTCTTCTCCCTGATTCCTTTGGGAATACCGATTATTTTTCAGGGATTGCATATAGCGGTTGCATTTGTCCAGACCTACATTTTTGTTTTGCTTGCCTGCGTATACCTGGGCGAAGCGACAGCTCACGATCACTAAGATTTCGAAGGTTCCGGCATCAAAATGCTGCAAGCGTGAGGGCGTCTGCAAGAGGATGACGTCAACCACCCACTAGCGGCTATTCATAAGGAGAATGAAGTATGCGTAAACTCGTGATGTTCACGTTATGCCTGCTGGTGATGTCGATTTGCGCCATGCCGGCATTTGCTCAGGGGGGCGAAGCTCCTCATGCGGCGACCAACTGGGTTGCCATCACCTCGGGATTTGCCATGGCCCTCGCCGTTGCCCTTGCGGCTCTCGGGCAATCTCGGGTAGCCTCTGCGGCCTGTGAAGGCCTGGCGCGGAATCCCGCTGCGCGTCCCGGCATTCAGCTGGCGCTGATTCTCGGACTGGCTTTCATCGAATCCCTGGTGCTGTTCACGCTCGTGATCATTTTTGTGAAGGTTGTAGTGTAGGAGCAAGACACGGCAATAACTCAAAGCCTCTGCTCGTGAGCAGAGGCTTTGTTATTCCTAGATTGTTAAAGTAATACTTAAAGTCTAACCCTTGCGTCCGCCGTCCCACTCCTGGCTCTTGCCCTCCGGCGCACGTTCCACGGCTTCGACGAGAATGCGGCGCAGGCGGAATCGGCTTTCGAGGTCCGTGTTCACGATCTCAAACCCCACTTCATTCACCCGGGCGCGGCGCAGCAGCACTTGCGCGCGTACGTGCCGTACGCCCAGTGAAATATCCAGGTTCGCTTCCGAGCCGATGCGGAGATTGTCTTCCTTCGTGCCCATTCCACCACCCAGGCTCATTTCGCGTATCGAGATGCTCGATTTTCCCCAAGAACTGCTGATCGTTGCGGAGAAGGACCGGGGCAGAACAATGCGTTCGTAGCGCCGCTGGCGCACCCAGGGGCACGCAGGGGCGGCATCGAGGGCGGCAATGGCCAATTCTCCCGGCTCCAGGCCGCTGTCGGAGAGAATTTGGCTTCCGTAGCGCGGATCAATCTTGGCGAGCGCCTGCGCCGCAGCAATGCGAATCTCGCGGTGATGCGACCACTTCCACATCTTCTTGGCTTCCAAAAGCTCGCGCAGGACGTTCGTCGCCTCGGTGTCGCGCAGGCGTCCCAGCGACTCGATGGCCTTTAACTGCAGGAACGGTGAGCGACCTTCGGCGTCGCCGGCGCGCGCCATTGCGGTGAGAGGCCCAACCGCGGTGCGGTCCCCGCTCATCCCGATCTCATCGACTGCCTGGGGAATTACCAGCGGATCAAGGATCTCAAGCAATTCCAGCAGTGTTCGGCCGCGATCGTTGGCAGCCCCGTATGCGATCTGGCGGACCACGACGTCGTGATAGAAGCGGTTGAACTCGGGCAGTCGTACCGGCAGCAGTTCCAACAGAGTATGGACATCGAGACGGCTCAACAGGCCCACTACAGAAGCCGCCTGACGAGGCTGCCCGGTGCGCAGCATCTCTCGCAGTTGAGCCAGTGCCGGCTTATCCAGGTCCCGCACCAGTTCGACCATCCGGTCGCATTCATCGCGTCGCATACAACGGAAGAAGCGATCGGCAAGATGTTCCACAGCGGCCTGGCTGGTCTGCCGCAGCACTTGTAGCAGGTCTGGCGGCACCTGCTCAGCTCGCAGGGCCTCTTCGATGAACTCTGGCAACCGGTTTTCCACGCCGATGCGAGGGCGTAAATCTCCCCCGAGGACCGGTCGCGATTTGGCAATCGCATCCATACCCACGCACACTTCACACACAGCACGGTAGCTCTTGCGGGTACTGGCTTCCTGGCTAAGGCGGACAAAGGCCGCACTCAGCATGCTTTGCAGTTCCGAGTCATTCTCTTTGCAGATCTGTTCGCTTACCTTGCGAATGACGGCAGCCATCAGATCGCCGCCCGGACCCGGGAAGAGATCTGCCAATTGGGCCAAACCGGTGGCAATCTTACGGCGTGGCTCGGGGTCTTTCGCATCCAGACAGCCGAAGTAGTTCCGCAGAATGGCGGCCGCCGATTCCTTATCGTCCCGTTCCAGCAATACTTCGACGAACTGCCGAACGTTACGCGGCGGCACACACGGTGCTTCGTTCGACATCAGAACGCTTTTCTTGCCCGCCTCCGGAACTTCCGCCCAGAACATGCGATCCAGAATGTCGGCGTGCGACTCCACCAGCATTCCGGCCTTGCCCATCTTTTCTTCCTGCACTCGCAGGATCTGCCGCAACGTGTCCATCTGCCGGCTCATGTGCTCGAGCATCTGGTGTACGGCGTTCACTTTCACTTCGCCCTTCTGATAGCGCTCCAGGGCGAAGCGGATGGCCATGTGCTCCGCTGCCTTCATCAGGAGCGGCGTGTCATTGTCGGTCTGAACGTTGCTGGCTAGGCTTTGCAGCAGGTGCTGTAAATTGACTCGCGTATTCGGGTCAGCGGCCCCCAGTTCTTTCTGAAGGTCCTCGGGCGCAACGCTGGGATTCGTGGAAACTTCCCCGAAACGGGTAAGCAGACGGATGGCCTGAACCACTTCCTCTTCCTGCAGGGGCACCGTCTTGCCGTCCCAGGTGCCTCCGGTCCCCGTCCCGGTACCAGTGCCTCCGCCCCCGCCCCCGCCCGTGACCTTTACAGTAGGAACGCTGCCGATCGGCGCGCCCCCTGGCTCGCCTCCGCCCCCGCCTTTGGCGCCCTCTGCGGCGGCGATCAATTGCAGGAGTTTCTGTGGGTCATTCAACCATTGCTTGAACTCTGGCCCCAGCGTCTGGGCTGCGATCTGGGCTGCAATCGTAACCTCGCCGGTCGCGGGGTCCGCAGCGACAAACTTGACCTCATTAATCTTGATGGAGGTTCCGCGGCCATCCCCGAGGGTGTCCTTAATCTGCTTGGCGACGTCTTGTCCCTTCGAACCGCCCAGGGCGAAGGCCCGCACTAACCGGGCAAAGTCCTCGATCGTAACTTGATTGGAAAAATTGATGCTGGCCAGCCCGGCGGTTGTCAGCAGCTGCGCGAAACTGCGCTCCGCTTGTCCGGTTTCCAGGGGAATTCCATCGAGCAGAAGCTTATTGCCTGAGACGCCCAGCAGGAACCCCTGGTCCCCAGCCTTGGGCACGGCCGCCTGGAGTTCATTCCACGCGGTCTCGAATTGTGCTTCCGTGCGTTTGTGCTCGAATCCGTATAAACGGACGTATTTGACGAGAATATTCAGGCTGTGGACGAAGGCGCTGGCCGATGCGCTGCGGCCCGCTTGAGATGTGCCGGCGGTCGAGATATGCAGCTCCCGTAAGTCTCGATTTCAACTTCAGGGTAATGGGAAAAGTAAGAGTCCGCACGTTACGGAGGTAATTGAGCTTCGGACCATGCGAAAATAGGACCTTAATAATTGCAGGATAAATACTTGGCCCAACAGACTACGGCGGTAAATTCCAACCGACCTGAGCCCGTTCTAGGGCTCGCGTACTGGATGAAGCGGGTCCTCGAGGAATGCCAGCGAGCCAGTACGGACCTAGCTCCGGACCCGGTCCACGACCTCCGGGTGGCTCTGCGCCGCTGCCGTTCCATGGCCGATGGGCTCCGTGCGGTTGACCCAGACCGTTCGTGGAAGGACATGAAGAAGGCCGGCAAAGCGCTTTTTAGCAGTCTGGGAGAATTACGCGACCTTCATGTGATGATGGAATGGGTGCAGAAGCTAGGGTCGGCCGATGATCCTGAGACCAAGGCGTTGCTCGACCTTCTGGCGCAACGCGAACACGGACAGAAATTGCTGGCGGCCCATGCGATTCAGAGCTTCGACGCGCGCCAGTGGCGGAAATGGAGCAGGGAACTGCCACGCCGGGCAGCCCGCGCGCGGCGGGGAGGCATCGTCTTCAAGCACCTTGCGCTCGAACGTTGGACAGAAGCCCACGACCTTCATCGGCGCGCTCTGCGCAATCGCTCCCAGGTTGCATTTCATGAGCTCCGCATCGGGATCAAGCGCCTTCGCTACACGGTGGAAAACTTTCTGCCCCAACTCCATGAAGCCTGGGGCGCCGACTTGAAGGAGTTGCAGGATTTGCTGGGGGAGGTCCACGACCTCGATGTCCTATGGAGCACTGCAATCCAAGTGAATGCCTTTGCAGGTGAAGAATCCCGCAGCCGCTGGCAGGGTATTCTGCGAGAAGCGCGCGAGAAAAGGATTACGCGCTATCGCGAAAGAACGGTTGGTCCGAATTCCCTATGGCCGGTCTGGCGAGCCGAACTGCCCCAGGGAGAACAGATTCAATCCGCTGCCATGACGCGTCTGAAGCTGTGGGCGTCATTCCTGGATCCGGATTTCGCACACTCTCAGCGCGTGGCCGCTCTTGCCACACGATTATTCGATGGGCTCAATCAGCTGGGATTGACACTCTCGAGTTCCGACTACAGTGCTCGCTCCATCCTCTTTGCCGCCGCGATCCTGCATGACGTCGGGCGTGCCAAGCGTGAGAAAGATCATCACAAGACCTCGTATCGCCTGATCCGCAAGATGACACCTCCGTTGGGATTTACTCCTTCCGAGTTGCAGTTGGCGGCTGCAGTCGCACGCTTTCATTGCGGCGCTCTGCCACTGCCCCGTCAGAAGGTACTGCAGGAACTAGCACCGGCCGATAAGAGCCTGGCCATACATCTGGCGGGCATGCTCCGCCTCGCGAATGCTTTCGACGGAGCGCGCGACGGGCAGGTGCAAACTCTTCAGGTCGAAAAGAAAGATGGTGCTCTGATTATCTCCGCCGCTGGCTACTCCCCCTGGACATCGGCAGCTGAGCATATCGCTGCCGCCAGGCACGTTCTCGAACTGGTTCTGCGAAAGCCTATCCTTGTGAGGCCTCTAAAGCCAAATCCGACCCGGGCTGGGCAAGCACGAACTCCAGTTCCTTCCCAACGTTCATAGAAGCTACTCAGTCACTACCACGTTCTCACAGCTTCAAGTACAAGCGATAGAATTGACTTTGAATGCCATGACCCATGCTCTCCTGGTTCGTAAGGCAGTCGAGTGGTTGCGGTCCTATCGGTGCGGTGTTGTGCTGTCCGAACAGGCTTGCATCAGCGGTGAAATGCCCGATGCCATCGGATGGAAGCGCGCCTGCCACTCAGTTCTCGTAGAGTGTAAAGTCTCGCGTTCGGATTTCCTCGCCGATCGGGGTAAGCCGTTTCGGCAGCGTTCCGAACTTGGCGTGGGCACTGAACGTTTTTATCTTGCACCGCGAGATGTGATCCGTCCTGAGGAACTACCCGCGGGATGGGGACGGTTGGAATGGCACAATCGTCAGATACGAATGATCACTCCCTCCAAAAAGAATCTGCGAAGCGACCAGGGCTTTCGCTGTGAGATGAACTTGCTGTTGGCGAGTCTGCGGCGTGTAGAGATTCGGATCGAACCCCAGACGGTCACTGATTTTCTGAAGTGGAAAAACCGCATGGCGGAATACAATCGCGGCCAATTCCCCGAGGGGGTAACTCCACCCGATGAGGAGCCGAACTTCTATCTCCAGCCGGATTCTGACTCTGCGTGAGCCCAAAGCTGGCCGACCGAAGCGGTTTTCGCGACTGCCAGAAGGCCGGTTTGAACTGATTCTTCCTGTTGCACCACTAAATCAGGGCTGTCTACCCTTTCCTGCAAAAACAGAAAACCGGGCTGGTTAGCCCGGTTTCGAGTGCGCCGAGTTGAGATGCGGTTACATGGCAACTCGGCGCGACTGGCGGCAAGGAGCGGCTGGTCTGGTTGTGGCCAGTTTCGGTTGCCCGAACTGCGCTTGCCTCGCGTCAGCCAATGTCAAAGGGCGCGGAAACGACCGACTCTGCCGATGCAACCGCACTGCCACCTTCGACTTCAACTAAAATCACATAAAATTAGCGTAAGTTGTTGAAACTAGGCTACAACGGTGTGCTCATTGAAGTTGTGGATCGAGTACGCGTGAGGAGTGTCGGGCCAAATCATTGCACAATTTGGAAGCAGAGTGTGCCAGCCGATGATTTCGGCTTCCGAACGGCTACAATTCGCGCCGCCCCTCCATTGCCTTCAGCATGGTGATCTCGTCGGTATACTCGATGTCACTGCCCACCGGAATCCCCATGGCGATCCGCGTTACGCGCAGGCCTTGTCTCTTGAGCTGCTGGGATAGATAGGTAGCTGTCGCCTCGCCTTCGACAGTTGGATTGGTCGCGATAATTACCTCATCGACGTCGCCTGACTCCACCCGCCGCATCAGGTTGCTGATGCGCAACTGCTCCGGCCCAACGCCATGCAGGGGTGACAATGACCCGTGCAATACGTGGTAGGCCCCGTTGAAGTGTTTGGTCTTCTCAATGGCGGCAATATTCGTGGGTTCCTCTACTACGCATACCAGCCGCTGGTTCCGAGTGGGGCTGCTGCAATAGACGCAGGGATCAACGTCGGTGATGTTGTTGCAGACAGAACAGAGCCGAAGGTTGGCCTTGACGTCCCTAACCGCGGTAGCCAGGGCTTCGGCATCGTCGTCGCTCGAACGCAAGATATGGAAAGCGAGGCGCTGCGCGCTCTTGCTGCCCACGCCTGGCAGCTTTTTCAATTCATCGATGAGTCGCGTCATCGGCTCAGCAAATTTGGACATAATTGTGTAATTTGCTAATTGAGTAATTGGAACCAAGAATCTGTGAGGTCGAATATGGGGTTAGATGCGCAATTACAAAATTCCCGACTTACGCTAATCTTTGCTAAAGTCCCAACCCGCCCAGCATGCCGCCCACAGTTGACTGCATGGCATGGTCCACCTTGCGCGCCGCCTCGTTGACCGCCGCTGTCACCAGATCCTGCAGCATTTCGATATCGCCGGACTTCACCACTTCTGGATCAATCTTCAAGCTGAGCATCTGTTTGCGTCCGTCCATCCGGACATTGACGGAGCCGCCGCCCGCGGAAGCCTCGACCACAGTCTCCTGCATCTTCTTCTGCAGTGTTTCGTACTGCTCCTTCGCCTGGGACATCAACTGCTGGAGGTTAAACCCACCCATGAACACCTCGAAACGCGAAAGCCTGAAAACGTCTACTTCTTCTCCCGCTGATCGATAATCGTCCGGATCTCAGCCCCGAACTTCTCCTGCAAGCGTCGAACGATCGGGTCTTGTTCGGCGCGCGCGCGGCCACCACCGTTGGATGCTGCTTGCGAACGCGCCGGCGCGGCTTGTGCAGTTCCACCTGGGAGCACTTTGAGTTTGATCGCCCTGCCCAGCACGCCGCTGGCGGTCGCAATTGCGATCCGCTTTGCATCCGCACCCAGCGACATGTCGATCACCGTTGCCGAGGATGAGACTTTGATGACAAGCTCATTCGCTTCCACCGCCCACTCTCCGGTCTCAAGCATGGACACCAGCATGCGATGCCCGGCATCTCCCAGCGCATTCAGCACTGCGTTGCGCACATCATCCAGCCCTTGCGACTGCGGAGTGACAGGTTCAGGCCGGATCTCAGGAGTGCGATCGGAGATCGGGTCCGCCATGGCCTCGGGCGCGGCACTCCCCATAATGACTGGTGCCGACGAATTCGCGCTTGCCACGATGCGAGGGCCGCTCGCGGGTACTGCTTCTGTGGAAAGTTCCGGCTTACCACTGCTCTTACGGGCGGAATCTGCTGCGAAGGGCGACACGTAATTTGACCGGGCTGGAGCAGTCGGAGACCCGCTTCGCGTATCCGAGATCACGGCTGGCTTGGAGGGACTACGGCTGCCGCTACTAGGCACTGCAACCTCACTCAGCAACTGCTCGATGGGTAGCAAGCGCTGGGCGTGAGCCATCTTCAGCAGGCCGAGCTCCAGGTGGAATCGCTGCTCTTGCTTGTAACCCAGCTCTCCATGCGTGCGCAGCATGATCTGCAAATGGCGCGCCAGGTCTTCCTCGCCGAAGAGGTCCGCAATCCGAGCCACCCGCGTTCTCTCATCGCTCGATATCTGCAACAGAGGCGAGTCTTTTCCCGCCACCTTGGCGACCACTGCGTTGCGTAGGAAGCGCACAAGTTGCCGGGCAAAGTGCACCGGATTCTGGCCCTCGCTGATCAAGCGGTCGGCAAGACGCAAGACATCTTCGCTTGAGCTTCGGGCCACCGCCTCCATGACCTCTTCGAGCACTCCCGAGGGCGCCGCACCGACCAACTGGCGGACGGCATCCGACGTAAGACGTTCGCTGCTCGAGGCGATCGCCTGATCGAGAATCGAAAGTGCGTCTCGCATCGAACCGTCTCCTGCCTCGGACAACAGGGCAAGGGCGTCGTCGTCCGCCTCGATTTTTTCCTGATTGACCAGGCTGCGCAGTTGTCCAAAAATCTCCTCGAAGCGCACCGCTCGGAAGCTGAAGTGCTGGCAACGCGATCGGATCGTTTGGGGAATATCCTCGGGCTGGGTCGTGGCCAGCATAAAGACCACATGTCCTGGAGGCTCCTCCAAGGTCTTCAGAAGGGCATTAAACGCCGCGTCGGTGATCTGATGGGCTTCGTCAAGAATGTAAATTTTGAAGCGATCCCGCGCCGGCCGATAGCGCGCCGCTTCCCTCAGTTCACGGATCTCGTCGATACCGCGGTTCGTCGCGGCATCGATCTCGATGACGTCCACGGAATTTCCAGCACGAATCTCCGTGCAGGATTCGCATACCCCGCACGGCTCTGGAACCGGGTGGTCTTTGGAGCGGCAGTTCAGGGCCATCGCCAGGATGCGTGCCACGGTCGTTTTTCCGATACCGCGGTGGCCGCTAAAGATATACCCGTGGGCCGTCCGTCCTTGCTCAATGGCGTTTTTCAGGGTACGGGTAACATGCTCCTGTCCGATGACTTCGGAGAATTTCTGCGGACGGTATTTGCGCGCCAGAACCTGGTAGCTCATGAGAAGAGAAACTCCGATTATACGTGAATGTGCAGTCACCCACGACCCCGCCCGGCCTGTTGCGGAAATGCGCTCTTTGCCCTCCAGAAGGCACTTTTGAGCGCGAAACCCTTGCGCGAAGGCCCGCTACGCGGTAGGCTTTTCCGCGGACAACGTTCTCATAGTTTAAGGAGAGTTCTCCCCATGCAACTCAAGCTTACGACTCGCACGGTGAAGGGTATTCTCGTAGTGAATTGCGATGGCCGAATTGTCTTTGGCGAAGAGTCCGCGGAACTTCGCGACACGGTAAAGAAACTCATCACGCAGAACAACCAGATGGTTCTCAACCTGGGCGGGGTCAGCTACATTGATTCGGGCGGACTAGGTACGCTGGTGGCCCTGTATACAACCGCTCACAATGCCGGTGGCGCCATTAAGCTTTCCAATCTGACGCAGCGTGTAGGAGATCTGCTGCAAGTGACCAAGCTCCTGACCATCTTCGAAGTCTTCGATAGCGAAGAGGAAGCAATCCAGTCCTTCCGGAAGGGTGCTGCGGCGTAGCAACCAGTCAGCGAGCCGGGGGATCTCCACGGCCTCCGGATCTTGTTCCGCATGATCTCGAAAATTGTTTTTGTCCTCGGCCTGTTGGCGGCCGCCAGCAGCTTCGCGTCTCCGCCCGTCGCGCTCGCGATGGGCCTAGCCTTCGGACTGATGTTTCGACACCCTTTCGAAAAACAATCGGCCCGTTTATCCCGGTGGCTGTTGCAGATCTCTGTCGTCGGCCTGGGCTTTGCCATGAACCTGCACGAAGTGATTCGCGCCGGACGCCGAGGCTTTGTCTATACCTTATTGAGTATCACCTTTGCCATGATGGCCGGTATGCTCCTGGGTGCGCTGCTACGCGTGCAGAAGACCTCCGCCTACCTGATTTCGACCGGAACGGCTATCTGTGGAGGCAGTGCGATCGCTGCGATTGGGCCGATCACGGGCGCAACCGACGAGCAGATGGCCGTTTCACTCGGTACTGTTTTTGTGCTCAATGCTGTTGCACTGCTGATATTTCCTGTGATTGGCATGCTGCTGAAACTGACTCAGACCCAGTTCGGCCTTTGGGCAGCCCTGGCGATCCATGACACGAGCTCCGTCGTGGGCGCGGCAGCAAAATATGGCAGCGAAGCTTTGCAAGTCGGCACGACGGTCAAGCTTGCCCGCGCCCTCTGGATAGTTCCCCTATCCCTCGGCACAGCTGTTATCAAGGGCGCAAAGGCGAAAGTTCAATGGCCATGGTTTATCGGCTTGTTCTGCCTGGCGGCTGTGTGCAATACCTATCTCCCCTCGGGCGCGGTCCTCTATTCGGCTCTGAGCAGACTGGCAAGGATCGGTCTGACCATGACTTTGTATCTGATTGGAAGCGGGATCTCCATCGCCACATTGAAGCAAGTGGGGCATCGCCCTCTGCTCCAGGGCGTGCTGCTCTGGCTGATGGTATGTGTAGCGTCGTTGTGGCTCATATACCTGGGCTGGATCGCGTTGTAAGTTGACACCTGATGCATTGGTGGGCGAGATGCAATTCCGAGGCTGCATACGAAAGCCTCGACCATCCATTTGGATGATCGAGGGTTGACGTTTGTGCAGAGCAATACCTTGAGTGCGGATCAGTTCAGGTCAGTCAACACAAGCTGGTTGTAAGGCGCGCCACCCTGCGCGCTGTCGATAATGACGATCGTTCGGATCTGGCCGGCCGCGAACGTGTAGGAGACGTTCAGCCCGGAGATCACGTTCTGCGTCCCCGCTTGTGTCATCACGACGTTATAATTCCCGGCGGTGACGGAAATGTACCCGCTGGAGTTTGGATAAGTTAGAGTCAGCTGTGGACTGAGGCCGCCGATTCCGTTGCCGCTGGTGACGACGTAAACATCCACCGACCCAACCGAGGGCCCGGCGTTGATGAACCGCAACTTGACGTTGCCGGATGTGGGCGCCGTGTTGTCGTCAGTGTAGGGTGCCAGGCTAATCGAACTGAAAACATTCTCGGAGATGAGGGTAGTATCTCCGCTGCCCAGCGAAACCGAGCCGCTGAAGTATGGATTGGTAGTGGTACCGGTCTGGAATATGCCGATTGATCGCGATCCGGAAGTCACCTTCTGATAGCTTCCGGGCAGTCCGTACCCGATATCCGTGAGAACAGTTTTACCATCGACCTGCACGTCCACCCCGCCAGGTGCGCCCGGAGAAGCTTGTACGTAGCGAAAGCGTGTACTGCTCGAACCACCGCAACCGAAGGTAAGAAGAATGGCGCCCAGGCAAATCAAAGCTGTGCCGAGCGGAAGAACTTTCAGCAGCACTCTCATTGCTTCACTCCTGTAACGAGATTGGAATAAAGCACGCCTGCCCCATGGACGACTTTGGATGCGGCGAGGAACCCTTCGGGATGCCCGGAACCTGCCTGCGCGTGCCGTATCGAACAACGACGGGCACTCGGGTCGCACGAGAATCGAGGAATCGAATACGATGGAACGAAGAGTTGAATCCATGCGAGCGAGTATCATAAAAGCCATTCGTGCGGTTTCCCGGGGACACGTTTCGTCTTACGGAGCGATTGCAAAAGCTGCTGGGCATCCCGGTGCTGCCCGGCAAGTGGTCGGGATTCTTCGGACTGCTTTTGATCTACCCTGGCACCGGATCGTTGGTGCAGGAGGGGAAATCAAGCTCCGGGGAGATTCTGCAATTGAGCAGCGCCTGCGCCTCGAAGCCGAAGGCGTGACTTTTCGCGGGCGCCGCGTGAACATGCGGGTTCACGAATTTCGCTTTCCGAGCAGGAAAGGGAAGAGGAGTCCTGCAAAGAAAGCGAGCAAACGGACACGCAAGTGACATTGTCGGCCTACTTGGGCCGAAATGCCGTCCGGGGATTGCACAAGCCTTACCGCGTCTTGAAGCGATCGTCGATCTCCACTTGATATCCCGCCACCAGGCGGTTGGTCTCATTCGCCATTCCCACCACCGCCATCAGTTCTTTGAACATGGCATCGGTCATGCCCTGCTTTCGTGCGCCTGCTGTGTGCGACGCGATGCAATAGCCGCACTGGTTGCTAACGCTGACGGCGAGGTACACGAGTTCCTTAGTGAGAGGATCGAGCGCTCCTGGCGACATGATTTGCTTGATGTCTTCCCATGTGCGTTTCAGCGTGACCGGATCGTGCGCGATGGCCTTCCAGAAGTTGTTGATCCAGTCGGTCTTGCGGGTGGTCATGATGTCGTCGTAGACGGCTTTCACTTCCGGGCTGGCATCTTGGTATTCGATGAGTCCGAGGGTCGACATGGAAGGCTCCAGGAAGAAAATGAAATTTAAGACAACGGATACGTGAAGATAGCAGCAAGCGGCGGATCTCGCCACGCGGAGGAAAGTGGAGCCCTCAGCGTTTGAGGGTCGCGACAGCTGGCTCTGACGACTGCTTCCGAAGCGGATTAGGATCGCTTGCCGGCTGCCGGCAACTCTCCCGCGAGCAGGGTTCCGAGTTGCTCGGTTGGGCAGCGCAATCCCACATAAAACTGTCCGAACAGTGCATAGACCGCACTGACATGGTCGAAGCGCATTTCGTAAATCAGCTTCTTGAAAACCAGTGGGTCCTCCGCGAACAGATCGACGCCCCACTCCCAATCGTCGAAGCCGATGGAACCGGTAATAATCTGCCGCACTTCGCCAGCGTAGCGCCGCCCCACCAGACCGTGTTCGTTCATCTGCCGCGCCCGCTCCTCGATCGGTAATGTATACCAGTTCTTGTCCTCCCCACGCCGCCGATCCATCGGATAGAAGCAGGCATACCGGCTCGGTGGGATCGTGGGAAATAGCCGGGGGCGCATCGCCTCTTTTTGCCGGTCAAGAGTCTGCTGGATCTCGCGTTTCCACTCATCGGAGTGTGGCTCGATGCCCCGTTCGACCAGCGTTTTGTACACCTTGGTGGTCGACTCGTAGAGTCCAAGCTCGATGATGGACAGATACGAAGTGGTCGGCTCCCAGTACTCGCTCAAACGAAGCTGGGCCAGTTGCAATTCCGCGCGGTTCAGTTCATCAAATGATTCGCGGAAGTGCACCAGCATCAGGTCGCCTTTGTGGCCGATCAGCGAGTACAAGGCCGATTGTCCGGCGGTGTTTTGTTCCATGCGGCTGAAAACAGGGGACGCTTCATTCACGATCTCGCGCCGCGCGGACTCGCCCAGCGCGCGCCAGGCCGTCCATCGAAAACGCATCATCTGATGCAGGACGCTATAGCCTTCAATCGTCAAAGGGACTGCCGGAATCTCAGTTGCGGCGGTTTCAGCAGGAAAAGGTTTGGTCGTGGACATGTCCGATCCTCGATGGTCAAACTATTGTACCTGTGCGCAATGGGGCGGGGGGATTGCAAAAGGGTGTTGCGGTGCAACCGGCAGAGGGGCCGCTCCATTACAATGCTGCAACTGGTCCCGAGGGCACTCGAAAACCGAATGGTTAGACTGCTGAAATGTATTGTCATGATGGCGTGTCTGGCCGCCCCACTGGCGGCCCAGAGTCGGCGTGTCTGGGTACTCAAGCAGCCTGACTCGATCGTCGAGTACGATCCGACAACCTTCGCTCCGAAGCACACGATCAAAATCCCTGAAGAAATTCTGAAGGCCGCGAGAATCTTGCAAATCAACCGCCAGGGACAAATGCTATTTGCCCCGAACACCGACGACCCTTCACCCGACGTGGGTAAGAACGGAGAGCGATTCTGGTTCTGGGATGGGCAGTCGGCGACCATGTTGGGACGGGGAATTATGCGAATCACGGGCCACGCCGGCTCCAATCAGAAGGTGACTGAGACCTCGCCCTGGCCCTTCCTGTCTGCCGACGGCTCGCATCTTTTCTGGTTCACCAACCAGTTCAACAAGCTTGAGCGCGACAACGTGGAGCTATCGGTCTCTACGACATTTCACGCATGGCAGTCCGATCTTAGCGGGCGGCAAAGGGAAGACCTCGCAACCTTCGACATTCCGGAGTGCCGATGCCCAACCGGCTCCTGTTCTGAGAGCTGCGCGGAGGTGCGCTTCTGGGTTCCGGATGGCGGGTGTTGACGACTATTTTCTGCTCACACGCCTCATTACCGGCCAGACAGAGACGAAATACCTCAGCAGCACACTTTACGAAAAATCGGATCGTCCTTTATGGTCAGCCACCGATTTGCAGCAGCCTTCTCAGCGGGTGTTGGACATGGCCGAGCACGGTTCCGTGATCATTAGTGCGATCCTCGATACGGGCTGCTGCGGTTGGGAAAACCAGAGCAATGACCAAACCCTGCTGCTGAACTATGGCAGGACCGTGGTGTTGTTTGACGAACGGGCGCAATACAAGAATCCTGACTACGACGTCAGCTTTTTTACGGAAAACGCCAAGCTCTCGCCGCAAATGGCGTCCGTGGCGATGACCATTGACGCCAGTGCGAAATCTACAGCACCCATCCAGCTATCCGAGCAGGGACAGGCGAATCCACCCGAGTCGCAGCGGATTCGCAAAGCGCTCACGGATCTGCCGGCGGTTGCGGTGGTGAGCGCCATCGATCCCAGTAAGCGCTCTGCGTTCCTGCCGCACGCCGTCCTAGTCGGGTGGCTCAGCGAGAAAGAACTCTTGATCGTCGAGAACCACCTGCTGGTGGCCTATGACGTTGCATCAGGCACCCGCCGAAAATCCAACATCAAAATTGATGACGCTGCCTTTGCATTTGTACGGTGAATCCGTCGGCATTCTGAGTCGTCCGACTGGGAATCGCCGCAAAGTTACTTTCTTCCAATCGGCTCGAACAGCACGTCCTGATAATCAAAACTGAAATCGGCCAGGGGCGAAACCGGCGCCATCTTGAAATGCTCGATGGCGCCATCCGGCCGCAGCGAGAAAGTAACGAAAGCGTCGGCGATCGTGCGATCGCGCCAGTGGGTCTTGAAGGTGTCGTACTGCCAGTGCTCGAGTTCCCCAACCATGGTGGGAGTGTGCTCGAAGCTCAGGACCAGATTGCCGTTGCCCGCACGGATCGTCGCAGTTCCATACCAGGCATCGGCATAGACGCCGGCATACTTTTCCAGTGCCAGGGAAGGCTTGGACTCCTTCGCGCGGAAGTTGCTCTGCCGCTTCTCGACTTCGGCGGCAGCTTGTTCCTCGTGCTCCTTGGCTGCCTTGAAAGCTGCGATCCAATCGATTGGAGGCAGTCCGAAGTAACCGTCTATGATGTGATACAGGATCGCATCGAAGGCGCCGCCCTCTTCGGCATTCGTCAGTATGACGACGCCAAGATTCTCTTCCGGCACCAGCATGACGCGAGAAACGAACCCCGAGACTCCGCCCGTATGGCCGACCAGCTTGCGCCCGTGATAATCGCGCAGACCCCAACCCAGGCCGTAAGCTGCAAAGTTCGTCTTAAGCGCCAGCAACGAAGGAGAGGGATCGCCCGAGGGAAGAATCGTTTGCGCTGACCACATCTCGCGCGATTGCTTTTCACTGAACAGCCGCTGGTTCCCGTTAGGGGGGTGGCCACGGCCCAGTTGCAAAATTACCCACTGTGCCATGTCGATGGCACTGGAGTTGATTGCGCCGGCGGGCGCAGCGTTGTCCAAGTTCCCGAAGTCCACAACTTGTAGCTTTCCGTCCACCCGCGAATGGGGGAACGCATAGTCCTCGCCAGGTTTGAAGGCCGTATTGCTCAGGTTCGTGGCGTTCATACCCAACGGCAAAAAAATACGTTGCTGGATGAATTCGTCCCACGATGTCCCCGTAACCGCTGGAATAATCTGTCCAGCCGTGATGTAAAGCAGATTGTCGTAAGCGTAACGGCTGCGAAAGCTGGAAACTGGCTTCATATAGCGCAAGCGGTGAATGATGTCGTCGCGCGTGTAGGTAGTGTGCGGAAAGATCAGCAGGTCGCCTTCTCCCAGACCCATGCCGCTGCGGTGGGTGAGAAGGTCACGAATCGTCATCTCATGCGAAACGTACGGGTCGTACATCTGGAAACCGGGAAGCCGCTGGTAGACGGGATCGTCCCAGGAGAGCTTGCCTTCGTCCACTAGCATGGCCAGCGCCGCGGTCGTGAAGGCCTTCGTATTCGAACCGATACCGAACATGGTGCGCTCGTCAACGGGCGTTGGAGCGCCCAGTTTGCGCACACCGTATCCTTTGGCCAGGACGACCTTTCCATCCTTTACGATCGCTACCGCCATCCCGGGTACTTCAAACTCCTTCATCGAACGGGCGATCCAGGTGTCCAGGTCAGCAGGTGGCCCTTGCGCCGCGGCAAGGAAAAGACACCCATGAAGAAGGAGAAGCGCAAGACTGTTCTTTGCGAGGCGAGCGCTATGCATAAAATCTCCTCGAAACAATTGGGGACTCGGCAATTGTGCGACGGAGATTAAACCATAAGTGAGGGGTGAGTGTACGAACCGAGCATCCCCAGGCGGAGGTAGTTTAGTCCGACCAGCGCTTGGGCTTGCGGTCCCAGCGGTGAGGTTTCACCTTTGCCATGAGCGAAGGATCAAGCGGTCCAGCATCGCTGGTGGCAACGTTCTGCCGGACGTGATCGGGTTTCCGCATCCCGATGATCGTGGTGCTCACCACAGGATTTGCCAGAATGAAGCGCAGGGCCATTTCCGGTAATGCCATTCCCGCAGGCACCAGTTGCTTCAGGGCCTCGACTCGTGGCAGAGTCGCGGACAAGTTTTCCGGCCCGAAGTACTTTGCCCGCCAGTCGGTCGCTGGGAAGCGTGTCTGCGCCGTCATCTTCCCACCCAGGCTGCCCTCGTCGAGCGGAACACGCGCGATCACCCCGATGTTCAGTTCCTGACAAAGCGGGAAAAGCTTGTCGTCCGGTGCCTGATCAAAAATGTTGTAGATCACCTGCACCACGTCGACTAATCCAGTACGCAGCGTCTTCAAGCCGTTCTCCGGCTCCCAGCGATTCAAGCTGAGTCCAAAGGAGCGAATCCGACCCTCGCCTTTGAGCTTTTCCACTGTATCGCGGAAGTCTGGTTCATCCGTCCAACTCTCATCCCAGACATGAAATTGCAGCAGGTCGATCGAATCGACGCCCAGCTTTTCACGAATGCGTTGCGCATACTTGAGTACGTGATCCGCGGGAAAGACGTCCTGATACTTATCTTTCGGAGACGCTGGCCATTTCAGATTCTTGGGAGGAATCTTCGAGGCGGCGTAAATTCGCTTGCCCTTATTATTCGCGAGAGCTTCGCCCAAAAGCCCGTCGCTCTTCCCGTTGCCGTAGGCCCACGCCGTGTCGAAAAAATTGCACCCCAGATCGATGGCCAGTTGAATGGCCTGACGTGATTGCTGATCGTCGGACTCGCTCCACCCGCTCATCCCCCACAATCCGTGTGCGATGTCACTCACTTCGAAACCGGTACGACCCAGCGTGCGGTATTTCATCCGTTTTCTCCGATGGAGGAGGTCGAGTCCAGATGTGTTGAAAACTCAGAAGCAAGATTAGCAGAACGATGGAAACTGGGGTTCCGTCGAGGGCCAACCTATCGGCGAGTCGGCCAGAGGATCGAGCCGCCCCGGTTGATTGCATACACAACCGAAAGAATCACAAACGACGCTACCAGCAACGCCAGCGAAGTCTGGCCGGCTGCCGCATAATCGAGTGCCTGCACGCTGTCGTAGATTGAAATAGAAACTGTCCGGGTAACGCCCGGGATGTTCCCGCCCACCATGAGGACAACGCCAAATTCGCCCAACGTGTGCGCGAAGGTGAGGACCACACCCGTAAGAAGGCCACCGAACGAAAGGGGCAATACCACACGGAAGAATGTACGCCAGCGCGATGCTCCCAGCACGGCCGAGGCTGCGACCAGCTTGGGATCCACGGACGCGAAAGCCGCCGCGATCGGTTGGACCATGAAGGGAAGGCTGTAAACCAGTGATGCCAGCACGAGCCCTTCAAAAGTGAAGGGCAGTCCGTGTCCCCAGATCGAGAAGTAGACTTTCCCCAAAGGACTTTTCGGTCCCATGGCGAGGAGCATATAAAACCCCAGAACCGTGGGGGGTAGAACCAACGGCAATCCAACTACAGCTTCCAGTAGGAACTTCCAGCGCCAGCGGGAAGATGCCAGCCAAAGCGCAATCGGGATGCCTATAAGAAGAAGCAGCCCGCAAACGACAAGATCCAGTTTTAGTGTGAGAAAAAGCGCTTCCCAGTCCATGGTAAGTTCAGTCCGCGGCTTCGGGGGTTCCCTGCGTCGGTGCCGGACGCGGTCATCATTTCTATCACGTCCAGGACGGTTATGGTTTTCGAGGGGGATCCCCAGCCCACCCAAGCCCTGCGACCTTGGCAGCGTAAAATGACTGGTTGCCCGCACCTGCCGAATTCGACAATCTGCGCGTTGTGCTGGTGGCCACGCGCAATCCTCTGAACCTCGGTGCTGCTGCTCGCGCCATGAGCAACTTCGGATTCCTGAGCCTTCGGGTAGTGAACCCGTATCATGTCGCCTTCCGCGAAGCGCGCTCCGCCGTTGGCGCATCTGCGTTGCTCAAGGCCGCCCAAGAGTACAAGGATATCGCAGACGCCGTTGCCGACTGTGCCCTCGTGGTTGGGACGACTGCCCTTCGTAGCCGGGAACTGCAACATACCCTGCGACCACTGGAAACCAGCGCCACTCTTATTCGAAAGCACCTCAAATCACAACGCGTCGCGTTGTTGTTCGGTTCGGAGAAAGTAGGTCTCTCCAACCAGGAACTGAGCCACTGCCACTGGCTAATCCGAGTTCCAACCCGCGAACAGCATCCGTCCATGAACCTTGGGCAGGCAGTGGCGGTGTGCCTCTACGAATTGTCGCGTTCGGTCGGGACGAAATTGCCCGTCGTTAAAGAACCAGCCGCTACTGCGGGCGAGATTGAGCGGATCACTAGCGTCCTGCTCGAGAGCTTGCGAGCCAGTGGATATCTCAGTCCTCGGACCGCTCCCTCCGCCGATGCAAAAATTCGTCGTCTGGTACGACGTTTTCATCTACAAGCTGAGGATGCAGGAGTTTGCCTGGGCATGTTGCGGCAAATCCTTTGGAAACTGCGATCGCAGTGACGACTGAACGGCTAGCTAAGTGGTGGCGGCGCGGGCCAAGAATGTTTCAGGGTAGGCCCAGGGATGCGGCGATTGCCTTCTTGTACTCCCTCGCTTTTGCCATGGCTGCATCTTCCTTGACCGTGAGAAGGGCACGGTCGCGCATCACAACGCGACCGCCAATCACGACCGTCTGCACATCGCTACCCTTCAATGCATAGGCCAACTGTGCATAGACGTCGTACATAGGGACAGCATTCGGTTCATCCAGACTGATCAGGATCAAGTCCGCTTTTTTCCCCGGCTCCAATGATCCAATTTCCTTGTCCAAATGTAGGGCGCGAGCGCCCTCGATGGTTGCCATCTCGACGACCGCCTTGGCATTCAGAGCAAGGGGATCCATTTTGCTGATCTTCGCCAGCTTCGCTGTCAGGTCCATCTCTTCCATCAGATTCAGGTCATTGTTACTTCCTGCCGGACCGTCCGTGCCGAGCCCAACTGCCACTCCAGTCGCACGCATCTCCGGAACTGGAGACACTCCGCTGGCCAACATCATGTTGCTCGACGGATTGTGCACGCATCCCACCTGTCGTTGCGCCAGAATCTTCCGATCGTTTTCATCCACAAAAATGCAATGGGCACCCACGACATCCGGTCCCAGCACACCCACCTTATCCAGATATTGCACGGGACTGGTGCCGTTTTGCTTCTGGCTGTCGTCCCACTCCTTTTTCATCTCTGCTACGTGAATCAGAATAGGGGCATGATATTTGCGTGCCAGAGCAGAAGCGTCTTCCAGCGTTTTCCGGGAACAGGTGTAGATGGAATGCGGGGCTACAGAGGCATGAACCAACGAATCGCCCTGCCACTTTTTCAGGAACTTCTCCGTATAAGCCAGCATCTCGGCTTCGCTCTTGTTATCCGGAGCCGGGAAGTCGATCCACGTCTCGCCAAGCACGCCCCGCATCCCAGCCGCCTTGGTTTCCTCCGCGACGGCGTCTTCGAAGTAGTACATGTCGGCAAAGGTTGTGACCCCGGACCGAATTTGTTCGGCCGCTGCAAGCCGCGTTCCCCAGCGCACGAAATCTTCGGTAACGTTCTTGGCTTCTGCCGGAAAGATGTATTTGTGGAGCCAGTCATCCAGCGTGACGTCATCGTGTAACCCGCGGAAGAGCGTCATGGGCACATGGGTATGCCCATTGATGAACCCGGGAAGGACCAGCTTTCCTTTGCCATCAATCGTCTGGGAAGCTGCGTATTTGACTTCGATCTCAGATTGCGGACCCACTGCGACAATTGCATCGCCCTTAATGGCCACTGCTCCGTCGTCGTAAATGTTCCGTGCACCGTTCATGGTAACGAGTAATCCGTGGGTCACGATCAAATCGACCTTTTGCGGTCGTGATTCCTGAGAGCACAGCGGAAGGCTGATGAAGGCAACGGCACTTACAAGGAAGGAACGGAAGGTTAGCGATTTCATGGCACGAGCTTAAATGCGGTTCCGTCCATGATGCAAAGCTTTCCGCGAGCGACATCGAGCTGCGCAAAGAGCTTCACCTTCTTACTCAACCGCCACAAATGAACAGTCGCCGATAAGATCGCGGAAGAATGGACACGTGAGTTGCAAGAAACAAGGCCTTCTGGCCCTATTTTTCCATCAACAAGACCTTCTCCGCATCATCGATCTCAGTCAATTTGACTTCGATTACCTCATTCATGCTCGTCTGAATGACTCGACCCACGTAGGCCGCTTCAATGGGCAGCTCACGGTGTCCACGATCAATTAGGACACAAAGCTGCACCCGGCGTGGGCGTCCGTGAGAGAAAAGTGCATCGAGGGCGGCGCGAATGGTGCGGCCGGTGAACAACACGTCATCGACCAGGATGATGCTTTTGTCCTCAATATCCAGGCCGATATCGGATTTCTGCACGACCGGCCTCGGCCCGAGGGTAGACAGGTCGTCACGATAGAAGGTGATGTCCAGGCTACCGACCGGAACCGCAACCTTCTCCACCCGCTGCATGAACTTGGCTAGGCGCTCGGCGATGGGAACGCCGCGACGACGGATCCCGACGAGTCCCAGCCCATCGACACCTCCGTTTTTTTCCACAATCTCGTGCGCCAAGCGTACGAGGGTGCGCTCGATTTCAGAGGCGGACATGAGCTGCGACTTTTGGCGCAGGGCGGACTTCGGCGTGGGATTCTTGGCAGCCATAAACGGGTGCATCATACGCGGACGGAGCGCCGCCCGGCAAGGAGACTTACGCTACGACGAGCCGGCTCAGAGCTTCCTGGGTTGTGGTAAGCCTGGCCCCCATGGTCTGAAGTTCTGCGACGGTTCGTCGCCCGAGTTCGAGATCGAGGGTCTCGATTGCATCAGTCACCACGGAAACCGTCCGACCTCGTTCCAGCAATCCCTTGGCGGCGAAGCGGACACAATACTCCGTGACCACGCCAAACACCATAAACTCGGCTTCCTGCGGCAATCGTTGCAGTAGGGAAGCGGCGTGTCGGCTTTCGAAGATATCCAGGGTCTGTTTCTCGAGGAGCACCTGCTGGTACGAGGACAGGTCTTGCGGCAGGGCACAGGCGGCGTCGTTTGGTACCCGTGCGACCTTTTCCGTCATGGCATGGGCAACAAAGTCACTGCCGGGAGTACCCTGAATGCAGTGCGGCGGGAACAGCTGGAACTCCGGGTCATTCTCCGGGTGGTAGCAGCCATGCGAAACCATAAACACACGGCCTTCGCGGGCCGTATCCGTGAGCTTCTGAATGTTGGGGAGCAATTTTTCCGCGCCGGGAACGTACAACTTGCCGCCCGGGAACATGAAGTCCGCCTGGGTGTCGACCGCCCACAAAACCAGATCGCTAGCCGCCATTCCGGTTCCGCCTGCCCGCCCTCTTGACGCAGCCAGCTTATACAGGGATTGCCGGGAATGCCAAGCAATTCGTTAGCACACGCTGGATTCGGCCGGAAACCTAGAGTGTCGTTGGCTTTCGCAGCGCATTGCTTGTGGGCTTGCGATTCCTCGATATACTGGCGGACTTATCCAGCACGAGTCGAGCCGTGCCGTCATCGCATGTGGGATTCTCATAGCAAGAGGTAAGCCATGCTTCAGGAAGCAGCGCAACAGAAGTTGCCCATCCGCCTACTCATCCGCAACGTCGGTCTGCTTCTCAGCGGCGATCTGGAACAGCCCATACTCGACGCCGACACGGTGCTAGCCGTAGACGGCAAGATCTCCGCCATCGGCAAAGAGAAAGATATCGATCAGGAAGGCGCGACAGTTGTGATCGACGCCAAGGGCACTACCCTGGCGCCGGGCCTGATCGACAGCCACGTACATCCAGTCGCGGGCGACTGGACTCCGCGCCAGAACCAGCTGGGATGGATTGACAGCTACCTGCATGGCGGGGTTACGACCATGATTTCGGCGGGCGAGGTCCACACACCGGGCCGGCCCAAAGATGTGGTAGGTGTCAAAGCCATGGCGATTTTCGCCCAGCGTGCTTTTACCGCGTTCCGACCTGGGGGAGTGAGGATTCATGCGGGGGCACCGGTGCTTGAGCACGGCATGGTTGAAGAGGACTTCAAGGAATTGGCTGCTGCCGGTGTCACGATGCTCGGTGAAGTTGGGCTGGGCAGCGTAAAAGACGGCGCCACCGCACGCCAGATGGTGGCCTGGGCCCGTAAATACGGAATTCAGAGCACAATCCACACCGGCGGACCTTCGATTCCCGGTTCCAGCCTGATTGACAAGGACATCGTCCTCGCCGCCGACGCCGACGTGATCGGGCACGTTAACGGCGGCCACACGGCATTACCCGACGATCAAATCGTGGGTCTGTGTGAGCAATCTCTGCGCGCACTTGAGATCGTTCACAATGGCAACGAAAGAGCCGGGCTGCTAACCCTTCGCACCGCCCGCGAACTGAAACAGCTTCAGCGAGTGATCCTCGGCACGGATTCCCCCGCTGGATCGGGGGTCCAACCGCTCGGGATCGTGCGGCTGATTTCGATGCTTTCTTCATTGGGAGATGTCCCAGCCGAGGTTGCCATTTGCTTTGCAACGGGGAATACGGCAAAAATCCGTAATCTAAGCTGTGGAACAGTCGCGGCGGGTCGTGATGCTACGTTTGTGCTGATGGACAAAGCCCAGCATTCGGCGGGCAGCACGCTGCTTAAGAGTATCCAGGCGGGCGATCTACCGGGCATCGGAATGGTGATCATTGACGGCGTGGTGAGTGCGCAGCGGAGCCGGAACACACCGCCAGCAACTCGCTTGCCCGAGATTGTGAAGGCCTAGTCTCGCTAGATGGGGTCTTCATCGTAAGCCGTCTTCCCCCTTGATCTGATCTTTCGTCAGACCACCAACCCGTGGCAACGGCCGTCCGCTATCCGTCACCGCAATCGCGACCATGATTTCGTTCGCCCGGGGCGCATCGTTGATGCGCACCTCCATGCCATCGAAGTGGCTGCGCACGAACGCGGCGTCCTTGTGACCGAGGGGAATGTCCAAAACCAATCCCAGCCCTCCCCGTTTCTTGGAGGAAGGGATCAACGCTGCTCCCTTGCCAAGCACCTTGCGCACAGGAGTGCCCAGCTTCGGATGCAGGATTGCCGCCGCATGCTCGATCTCCCCATTCTCACCAACGGCCGCTGCCTTTCCGTAACTTTCTGCCGTGTTCGCTGCGATGCCCAGTGCCGCAACCGCTCGCTGGGTCAGTAACTCGCCCAGTTCTTCCCCAATCGCCATCAACTCGGAAAGATCCTCCACATATTTGCCGGCGCACGGATTCTCGATGACGGCGACGGCAGCCGCCCGGCGCGTCGGAGGATCTACCTTGTGGCCCATCTCGGTCTGAGTTTCTTCTACGAAGGTTGCGATCTTTCGAATGTTAGCCTTCATCGCAATCCGTCCTCTCCCTTGATCTCGGAGGCCTTCAGGCCACCCACACGCGCGTGAATCCTCTGACCGGTAGTCATGATCAGCACGAGCAGGAGTTCGTCGGCGCGCGGTGAGTCCGACAATCCAATTTCCATCGCGTCGAAATGGCTCCGTACGTAGGACGCATTGATATGTGTGATGGGCACGTCCAACCGCGTTCCCGGCCCGCCCACCTTCTTCGTAGACGCCACAATGGCCTTGGCGCCACCCAAAACCTCGCGCATGGCGTAGCCTCCGGGCACGTGCCACAAGGCGCCGTGCTCCAATTCGCCGGAACTGCCAATGATCGCGCCCTTCCCATAGCCCTCGACAATCTTGGTATCCCCACCCAAGCTCTGCACTAGCGCTCGGGCCATTTCCAGGCCGAGTGGTTTCAGATCGTCCATGAAGCCCGCTATCTCTGGCACGTATTGGCCCGCATAGGGGTTTTGAATAACCGCGAGAGTGGCAGCCCGCCGGAGGGGAATCGCGGGCGGTGGGCCTCCTTCGTGAAAAATCTCCTCCACAATCGTGAGTTTCTTGCGCATCCGGACTTCAGGCATTCACCAGACTCCCGTTGCAGGTCGTAATCTTCAGCATTCCATGCGGTTGCCCAACGAGGCGAGTCTCACCCTGCAGGTACAACGCCGCGGCGTGGATCAGGCCTGCAGACAGCAGCGATTGCGCCATAGCCTTCCCCGCATCCAAAGCCGATCCAATTTCGTTTATGGCCAGATTTCCCACTCCCCGCGTTACGAGCCGATCCCGAAGATCGCTGTCGGGTGATAGGTCACAAGCACGCATCCGCATGATGCCTGGGTGTCGGGGCAAATCTACGGCATTGGCGGTGATGGTTGCAGCGGCGTCGGCCATCGCAGCCCGGTCGGCGAGGACGGTAACTGCATCTGCGATGCCCAGCGAAAAACTTCGCCCACGCCATCCGCTGGTAGCGATGCCTCGTACGGGCTGGTCCGCGTCCAGAATCGCCGAGCCAAACAACGAAGGTCGATCCGGCCGTTCCACCATCCCGACAGTAAACTGTTGTCCTTTTCCGAGGTGGACTGCGATGTCGCCTCCGTCGTTCACGTAGGCTCGCTGGAGGTCCGCAGCGGACGTCATGGCTTCAAGAATCTCCTCGGCGACAGCGCCCGCAACGGCAGCCATCGGCGTAATGAACGTCTGCGATGCAAACGGTGCGACGGCGGAGGTCATGCGCTTTGCAACCCGGCCGGTGGGCTGGGGGCCATCTCCGCAAAACGGCTGCCGCAGAATCGCCAGTTCGCCACAGAGTTCATCCAAGACAGTGACAAATCGCTGGGTGGCAGCATGGTAGGCGGCCTGAATCTCAGACACACGCCCGAAAGCTTCAATGATCAGGTCGATCGGACCATCGTGCAGGTAAAGCCGTCGTCCGTCGGGCAAAAGCTCGATTTGCGCTCGGTTCATCATGACTCCGACCCGGGTTTAGCAGGCGCCAGCGGCCAAGGATTTTCGGGTCGGGGGGATAGGTGCTTCCGTCCGTCGTCGGGCATGATGGAACTAAGCGGCCGCACCTGGTCCACGTATCCACCCAGGCGTTTGTAGTCGGCGAGCTTCAAAGTAAACTCGATCGGCGCAACAAGGGCGGGCGTGGGAACGTATCCGAACGCGTTTTCAGGCATGCGGCTGACGTCGACCATGAACGTAATTCCCCCGCCCGGCCAGATGTATACCGGTGCGCCGCCGCAAGTCACTCGGGTCAACGCATCGCGCACCGAATGCGTTAACCGGACGGGATTCTCGGTCACGCCAGCGCGCAATGATCCGCCAGCCCCTCCCATGAACAGCACCGTGCACAAGGCCGGCTCGCAGTTTTCTTTGATCCGGGCAACCGATTCCCGGAGTGCGTCGGGCAACTGTCTCTCCAGCGGCTTCAGTTGCTCATCGAGCTCAAAATACGCGTAATGCTCGCCCGTCGTGCTGACCATCAGCAGTCGAAGCCCAGGCCATGCGACCTTCCGATTGAAGGGCTGCAGAATCGTTAACGGATCCTCAATGTTTGTACCGCCCCAAGCAGTGCCCGGTTCGGCCACCTGGAAATAGCGCCCCGGAGTCGATCTTCGGCCCTTCATCTTGATGCCGGTCTCCGACACTCCCAAGAGCTTGCCCGCCTGGTGTTCCGAAAGCACGCCAGTGATGTGATCGTCCACCACTACGACTTCGTCCACCTTGCCGAACCATTGTTTCGCGAACATGCCAATTGTGGCCGATCCGCACCCTACCCGCATCCGCTCTTCGAGAACATTGTCGACCACAGGTGGCTTCCCGGCTTGCACCACAACCGACGCGCCTTCGTCCACCGTCAGCTCAACCGCTTTGCCGTTGCACAGATTCAGCAATGTCTCGCAGGTCACGTTGCCTTCTTTCCGGCTACCACCCGTCAGATGACGCACGCCGCCGAGCGAAAGCATCTGCGATCCATATTCGCTTGTCGTCACGTGCCCGATGGGCTCGCCCTGTGCACGGACGACATTTTGCTCCGGGCCAAGGTAACGATCGGTATCGATCTTCAGCTTCACCCCGCAGTAACTGAAGATTCCTTCTGTGACCACGGTGACCATGTCCACGCCGTTTACTTCGGAAGAAATAATGAAAGGTGCCGGCTTGTAGTCGGGATACGTCGTGCCCGCACCAATCGCAGTGACGAACGTTCCGCCCACAATATTTCCATTCCACTCGGTCTCACGGTCCAGAAACGGAACGACAGAACCCCCACGCGAAAGCGCCTTATCGAGCACGACGTGTGGATCGACGCGAACCAGTTGCCCTTCGTGATTTGCATACCGGTCGCAGGCGCCCGCTCTCCCGGGCTTGATGTAGCACAGAACAGGACAAGCATCACACCGAATGGCATCGTCGTCAGGCACGCTGCTCTCCTTGACGTCGAGCTTGCAAAATTGCGGCCCGCACGCGGTCCGGCGTAGCTGGTATCCGGTGGATTCGAACACCGATGGCATCGTGAATAGCGTTCAGGATCGCCGGAGCAGTGGGAATCACGGCTTGCTCGCCGATGCCCTTGGCACCGAACGGGCCGATAGGGGAAGGATCCTCTATCAGAATGGACTCCACTGGCGGCATGTCCCCAGCTGAAGGAATCAGATAGTCATGCAGGTTTTCGCCCTTGCCGGGAAAGAACTCTTCCATGAGTGCATGGCCCAGCCCTTGTGCCGCCCCGCCTTCAATTTGTCCTTCGATGAGCGTCGGATTGATGGCGCGCCCCACATCATGCGCGGCCGTAATCTTCAGCACTCGCACCGTGCCCAGATCCATGTCGACCTCAATCTCCGCCATATGCGCACCGAAGCCGAACACTGCATAGGGAGCGCCCTGACCGTTCTCATCGAGCGGGCTGGTCGGAGGATCAAATGTGGCCTCCGCTGTGATCACGTAGCCGAGTGCATCAAGCGGCAATTCTGACAACACGAGCGTTCGCTCTTCACCGTCGTGCACGGTGATGCGCCCATCTTCAAAGTGAGTCTCCGCTTCTGGTCCCGCGTTTGCCATCAGCAGGATTTCTCGGCGCAGTTTCTCACCCGCCATCGCCGCGGCCTTGCCCGTAACAAATGTCTGTCGAGAGGCGGAGGTCTTTCCGCAATCCGGCGTGATCGCCGTGTCGCCAGAAACTAGATCAAAGCGCTCAATGGGAACGCGCATGGCGTCCGCGCAGATCTGCGTCACGATGGTGTTCGAACCTTGCCCGATATCGACCGCTCCCTGATGCAAAGCAATCCGTCCGTCTGATTTCAAGCCCACCCGCACCGTGGAGGGGTTGGGCAGGGAAGTATTGCCACAGCCGTACCACATACCCGCCACACCGACTCCGCGCCGCATTGGACTGGTAGGCCTCGCATTGAAAGCGGCAGCATCCGTTCGCGCGCTGATCCACTTCGGCCGTAATGCCTCAAAGCATGCGCGGATTCCGACACCCGGTCCCAGAACCTGTCCCGTGACAGTCGGCGTCTCATCGTCCAATGCGTTCAGGATCCGAAATTCCAGGCGATCGATCCCAAGGCGATCTGCCAAATCGTCGTAAACCTGTTCTTGCGCGATCGCGGTCTGCGGCACGCCAAAGCCTCGAAAGGCTCCTGCCGGAACCAGATGAGTGTGCACGGCCCGCGTGATGGCCCGATAGTGCGGAACCTTGTATGGACCGGATGCATGCACCGGAACGCGGGCTGCGACCGTCGGGCCCCAGGAAGAATAAGCGCCGGTGTTGAAGTCGGCCACAAAATCCAGGGCTAACAGTTTTCCGTCCCCCGCTGCCCCGGCACGTAGCCGTATCCGTGCCGGGTGCCGCTTGGTGGTCGAGAGAATCGATTCGAATCTCGAGTAAACCATGCGTACTGGTCGATTCAAGTGCCAGGCCGCCAACGCAAGGAATGGCTGAACCGAAAGGTCGAGTTTTGAGCCGAAGCCACCGCCAACCGCTGTTGGGATAATTCGCACGGCTTCCGGCGCAATCCCAAGAATCTTCGCAACGTCGGCTCGATCCATGTATGGCGATTGCGTGCAAGCCTGAACTTCGATCCGGTCTCCGACCCGCCTCGCAAATCCAGCCTCGGGCTCGATATAGGCATGCTCAACAAAGCCGGTCTCATATTCGTCTTCCACAACAACATCAGCTTCGCGTAGAGCCGTGTCAACATCCCCTCGCACGACGCGGCCACCCGTAAGCACGTTATTCTTGCGATGCTCATGAATCAGGGGGGCATCCTTAGCCAGCGCCGCGTCGATGGTCATGAGTGGCGGTAGTTCTTCCCACGTAACCGGGAAGGTTGCGGGATCGAAGAGTTCGATGGCTTCCTGCTCACCAACGACGATCGCGACCGCCTCGCCTCGAAAGCGCGCCGCAACTTGGGCAAAGACCGGTTGGTCAGCAAAAGCGGGAATGACGCCGTAGCAGTCCACACCGGGTACGTCTTTGGCCGTGAACACTGCCTGCACTCCCCGATGAGCGGCGACAAATCTGTTCAAATCACCGAAACTGAATCGCGCTCGATGGTAGGGGCAACGAATGGCACGCACGGTGAGAGCATCCGGCGGAGTCTCGTCCGCTCCGAAAACCTCTGTGCCGTCCACCTTGTGCTGACCGTCGAGCCGAACCAGGCGTGAGCCGACGGCTTTGCCCGCACCTGGAGAGATCTCCTCTTCCACCTCCGCGCGAGCTTCGAGCACCGCCGCGACGATCTTCCGATAACCCGTGCATCGGCACAAGACGCCACCAATCGCATCCATCACCTCTGTCTCGGAAGGCTGCCCGTTTTTCTCCAGCAACGCGGTAGCTGCCACCAACATTCCAGGAGTACAAGCGCCGCACTGAGCAGCCCCGTGGCACAAGAAGGATCTCTGCAATCGATCGAACAGTGGAGGGCGATTCGCCAAGCCCTCAACCGTGGTAATCTCGCGGCCCTCAGCCTGGGCCGCTGGTACCAGGCAAGCGCACACGGGTTCGCCATCGAACAGGACCGTACAGGCACCACAGTCCCCGGCATCGCAGCCCACCTTGGTGCCGGTCAGGCCTAGATTCTCGCGTAAGATTCGTGACAGACGCTGCCCGGCCGAAGTCTCTACCGTGACTCGATCGCCATTCACCGCGAAGGTGAGAGTCGCTTGCACGTCGCGCAGAATGGGTGGAGTCGCGACCATATCAGTCTTTTCCCACGCAATCCTCGAGCGCCCTCTGAACCAAAGTGTGCGCTGCGTCCCGACGATAGTCCGCGGTAGCGCGTACGTCATCGATGGGGGACAAACCTGACAGGTGCTTCTGCGTAACCAGTCCTCCCCACCCAGCGGTTGCTGTGGCGCCTACGAGTTCGCGCTCAAGCTCGACTAAACGCTGAGCTCTTACCGAGCAGGAGCCAACCGCGATGCGCGCGTCGGTGACCCGACCCGTGTGATCTGTTTGCACAACAGCCGCCACCATCGCGATGGAAATGACCAGATAGCGCCGGGCCCCTAGCTTTCGGAAGGTCGAGCGTGCATCCTCAAGTTTTCGCGACACGATCACCGCGGTCAGCATCTCGTCTGGTCGACGCAAGGTCTTCCGGTTTCCGGTGGTGAAATCACTCAGCGGCATTCGTCGCATGCCGCTGGTCGAAGCCAGTTCAACCTCTGCATCTAACGCCAGCAGAGGAGGTACACCGTCCGCCGCCGGCGAGGCATTGCAAAGATTCCCGGCAACTGTTCCGCGGTTTTGAATCTGGATGGACCCTACTTCACGCGCTGCGCTTTTCAATGCGTCAAAACAGCGAGGTAGAGGAGTGCGGATGACTTCAGTCCAAGTCGTGAGTCCGCCAATTCGGAAGTAATCTGGTTCGACCGAAATCCCGCGAATTTCCGCAACATCTGAAATGTCTACGATCGGGCTGGGAGCAGGCCGATCGCCCAGGGCAGGGAAGAAGTCGGTCCCCCCGGAGAGGATCTGGCCACCATGACTGGCCAGTGTGTGGACCGCTTCCTGAAGCGTCCTGGGCCTGAAGTACAAGCAGTTGATCCCTCGGGAGTGACGGGCCGAACGGCTGATTCGCCGTGTTTGCCCTCAATTTGTATACGAATCATACTCGGTTTGTACAGGAGCCGTTGGCAGAGAACGCCCTAATAAAGCATGCCGGCAATCGAAGCGGACATAAGATTCGCCATTGTTCCTGCAAGCATCGCGCGCAGGCCCAGGCGGCCCAGATCGCCCCGTCGATTAGGCGCAAGAGCACCGATGCCGCCGATCTGAATCCCAATCGAACTCAGGTTGGCGAAACCACAGAGCGCAAAAGTCGCAATCGTGAAGGAACGTGGGTCGAGTACGGCTCTCTGGGGCCCGAGCAGGGAGAATGCCACCAGCTCATTCAGCACCATGCGCGTTCCCAACAGGTTGCCAATGATCGGGCAGTCATGCCATGGGATACCAATCAGCCAGGCGATCGGCGCAAACAGTGTCCCAAAGATTCTTTCCATACTGGAGGGGAACCACCCGATGCCGACGTGCATCAGCCCATTATGAATTCCTCCCAGCATGCCATTCGTCAGCGCAATCAAGGCGAGAAATGAGATCAGCATGGCGGCGACATTCAACGCCAGGTGCAGACCATCGGTAGTCCCGCGCGCCACTGCGCCCAGAAGGTTCTCGCTTTTTTCTGCCGCCACCTCCTCCTCGTTCATCACGACTCGTCCGGCAGTCTTTGGTTGTTCGGTCTCGGGTACCAGCATCTTGGCCATCAGGAGCGTGCCGGGTGCCGTCATGATGACCGCACTCAACAGGTGCTTCGGATCGATTCCAAACGCTATATAGGCCGCCATGATTCCGCCGGAAACGTGCGCCATCCCACTGGTCATGACGGTCATTAATTCCGACTGCGTTAAGTCCGCGAGGAATGGCCGAATCGTCAATGGCGCTTCCGTCTGTCCCATGAAGATGCTGGCCGCCACATTGAGCGATTCGGCGCCGCTTGCGCCCATGAATCGCGTCATCACCTTCGCGATCTGCTTGATGATGAACTGCATCACGCCGAAGTGATAGAGAACGGCGAAGAAAGCTGCGATGAAAATGATGGTAGGCAGCACCTGGAAGGCAAAATAGAAGCCCAGCGACGAACCCTGCTTCCCCAGTTCACCGAACACAAACTTCGAACCTTCGAACGAATAAGAGAGCAACCGGTTCACGGCGTTGCCGGCTGCCTGAAAGAGATTTCGCCCCGCGTCGACTTTCAGGACAAAGATCGCGAACAAAATCTGCAATCCCAAGCCCCAGGCAACAGTTTTTGCGCGAATCGCGCGCCGGTTGGTTGAGAACGTGTACGCCAGGCCCAGCATGGTCAGAAGACCAAGAATCCCGGTGAATCTCCCCATCAGTTTTTCTCCCCGGACTTGGTGATAACGCGATGAACCAGCGGGCGTCTCTCCATCGGTGGCTGGCCTCCGATTTGGAAGCTGTCCAGCAACAGCCCCTTCGCACGTTCGCCTCGCGCTTCGGAGTTGTAGTGGACCGTGCACAGCACCTCGCCAGCGGCGATCGAATCCCCCACTTTCTTGTGCAGAACAAATCCGACGGCGGGATCCACCGAGTCTTCCTTGCGCTCGCGCCCCCCGCCCAGAATTACGCACGCCGTTCCCGCCTGCTCACACTGGATCGCGGTCACATATCCACTCGCAGTGCTGACCACATCGAGCGTGTGCTGAGACCGTGGCAAGCGCTTTGGATCATCGACCACCTTCGCATCCCCACCTTGCAACTCGACCATTTCACGGAATTTGGCCAGCCCCGCCCCGGAAGCGATCAGTTGTCTGGACATCTGTTTACCCTCTTGCACGGTTGCAGCCACCTCGCCCAGAAAAAACATCCAGGCCGCCAGGTCCAGACAGAGTTCACAGAGATCGACCGGCCCGCCACCCCGCAAGACCTCCAACACTTCCACAACTTCGAGCGAGTTGCCGACATAGTGCCCTAGCGGTTGATCCATGTCGGTGATCAGAGCGACCATTTTTTTTCCCATGCGCTCGCCGGTCTCGACCATCAGTTCCGCCAGGTAGACCGCATCTTCTTCGCTTTTCATGAAAGCGCCCGACCCAGTCTTCACATCCAGCACGAGGCCGTCGATCCCTTCGGCCAGCTTCTTGCTCATAATGGAAGCACAAATCAGAAACGGGCTTTCTACCGTTCCGGTTACGTCACGGAGAGCGTAGACTTTCCGATCGGCAGGCGCAATCTCGGCCGTCTGCCCGATCATCGCGCAGCCACACGTCTCCAGCACCTTCCGAAAGCGCGCGACGGGCAAGTTCACCTTGAAGCCGGGAATTGCTTCCAGTTTGTCGAGCGTGCCACCGGTATGGCCCAGTCCGCGGCCGCTGATCATGGGCACCGTGAGACCTCCCGCGGCAGCTAGCGGGGCCAGAACCAGCGATGTCTTGTCGCCCACGCCGCCGGTGGAATGTTTGTCGACCTTGCGCGACGGCAGATCGGAAAAGTCCAGTACTTCTCCCGACCGCAGCATCGTGTCGGTGAGGGCTGCGGTTTCCGCTCGTGTCATGCCCTTGATGAGCGCGGCCATTAGCCATGCCGAAACTTGGTAGTCCGGAATCTCATCTCTCGTATATCCGCCAACCAGCGCCTCAATCTCGGCCCGCGAAAGTTCTCCGCCATCGCGCTTCTTGCGGATCACGTCCACAGCTCGAATGGGAGTGGCGCTGGACGGGTTCATTTCAACCGAAATCCCTCAGGAAGAAGGTCGGTGATGTGCGCCTGTTTTTCGCCTTTCACTCCCTGGAAGAACACAATCGCGTCGGGCCCAAATTCGTAAATAACTTGCCGGCAGGCCCCACACGGGGAGCAGGGAACTCCGTGATCATTGACGACCGCGACAGCACGAATTTCCAGTTTCGGCCCGAGTTGCGCGACTGCGGAAAAAATTGCCGTACGCTCAGCGCAGTTCGTCATTCCGTACGAAGCATTTTCGACATTGCACCCCGAGAAGACCTTGCCAGTGTTGGTCAGTATGGCGGCGCCGACTCGAAAGCGGGAGTAAGGTGCGTAGGCTTTCTTCATGGCAGATCGAGCCGTTCGCAGCAGCCGCGCGCGGTGTTTCTCGGGAGTTTCTCGTTTTGCCATAGGTTCGAGAATTACAAACTTCAGAAAGGGGTCAAATTGGCGCGCCTGATTGTAAACCGGGAGTCGCGACTGCTGTATTCTTTCTTGAAGGGAGACCGAGGGAAGAAGGGACTACAGATTCTCGAACAAGGCTGACAGTTTCCTTTCATCTAACCGGCCATCGGTTCGCACGCCCGTGCAAACGTCCAGCCCGAACGGACCGACTTCTTCAATCGCCTGCCGGGCATTTCCTGGGTTCAGTCCGCCCGCCAGAAATATCGGAACGTTGACTTGCTCACGAATTTGCCGGCTCAGACTCCAGTCGTGCCTGCGCCCGGTTCCACCCAACACTTTGATTTGCAGCGCCGGATTCCCCGAGTCCAGCAGAATCGCGTCGACCTGCGATGCGATCGCGGAAGCCTCATCCACAGATTCAGGGCTGACTACGTGAATGACCTGGACGATTGCGATGCCTGGTAGTGCACTCCGCAAATCGGAATGCGTCCCGCGGGTCATGGAATCGACGAGCTGAAGAGTGTTGGTCCGGCACCGTTTCTGCTGAGCAATGATGTTGTCCACGTCTTGCTCGCAAGTCAACAAAAAGGAAGCGATCGGCGGCGGCACCCGGGACGCGATCTCGGCAATCTGTTCCTCTGAAATCACGCCGGGACCACTGGGCATCCGCGAGACAAGCCCGAGCGCAGCCGCACCGTACCGGATCGCGATTTGCGCCTCCGTGAGGCTGGTAATGCAACAGATTTTTACCCGTGGTCGTTCAGTTGGTTGCATGCTTCGGGGCCACCAGAGCCGAAAGCCGGCCGTCCGGATCGTTGTTGAAATCGCTGATTCGGCAACCATCCAGTTCAAGGCTTAACTATAATATTTGCGGTCCAAGGGGTAACAATCAAGGCTAAAACACGTCTGTCTTTCTGTGTAGGTGAAGTATGACAACTCGCCGCGTTTTCAGTTTGCTCGTCCTTCTGGCTGGTGTACCTCTCGCGTACAGCAAGGGATCTCCTGACCTGATCCTTGTCTCGGGCGGCGGTCTTACACAACCGGTCGAGATCACCAACCCAGGTGAATTGAGAGCATTCGACCCATGGAACGGACAGTTTGCAGATTGGAGACAGAAACCGCTCACCGATGCCCCCTGTTTTCGACGTTCCGTCGAGGTCCTGTTTTACATGAAGTGGCCCGGAAGGAAATCTTCGTTGGATCGCGGCCAACTGAAGATGATCTATGCCACACGCTACTGCACGACCGATCTGAACGGATACGTTTATCTTCCCGGCCCAAGCGAACCGCAATATCGCGACAACGCCAGCACCATCATGCGTAGCGATGCGGACGGCAAATGGTACCCAGCTACTCCAGGATGGAACTCCCTCCTAAGCGATGCGGTGGCAACTAGAGACCAGCAAGCGACCCCGGACATGCTTGTGATTAGCGGCGGGCCGCTGCAGAGGCCAATCGAGGTAACTGATCCGGACTTGCTCAGGAATTTCGATCCGTGGACGGGTTCTTTTGTAAATTGGGACGAGCCCGCTGCAATGGGACACTGCACATGGGAGTACGAAGTCACGTATTTCAAAAGGGGAGTCGAACCTGGGACCCGCTACGACCAAGGAGACCTCCGGATGATCTACGGCTTACGCTACTGCCTTGGTGATGGTGGGGAGCCCGGCTATGTACACCTCGCCGGTCAGACTGACAAATTCTGGCCTGAAAATGTAAACATAGTGTGGGATGGCACCCAGGCCGGAAAATGGCACCCATCAACGCTTCCGTGGAAGGCTTTCATAGAGCGCATGGTCGCCGGCCAGGAACACGGCGAGTGATTCGCAAAATTTGTCGTCTTCAGCAGGACGCTTTCCTTTTGCTCCTGCTCATCCCTTGCCTTCATCTGCCGACGGCCCATAAATCGCCGGCACCTTCTCGTCATTCAGCCGCAGATATACCGTAAGCTGCCCGCGGTGGTGTGCCATATGGTTCAGCACGCCGTCACGGATCGCGACATAGCGTGGTTGGTCACTCATCAGTTTGCCCGCTGCCAGCATCCGCCAGTTAGTGTTCAGCAGGCGATCGTCAGTAGTCTTCTGCAAGACCGCGCGTCCCTTCTTCAGGCTCGCCTCAAACTGCTCCAGCAGGTCGCGTCGCGTCTTCCACTCCGGCGGCCTGAACTTCGAGCCTCCTGGCGGATTGATGTCCAACTCATCCATGTTCACTACCATGTCAAGCCACGCCGGGATGTTGGCAACAATCGTCGCCAGATAACCAAGCGGCATCGATTTCTCATGCGGCTTCCAGTCGTTCTTGCCTTCCGGGACGCGTTCCAGTGTCTTGCGGATCCCAACTGCCTCGCGGTCAAGTTCGGCCAGCAATAGCTCTGTGATTTTCATAGAGGACTCTCCTTGCCTCGGCTTTGATGCTCCTGCGTCGAAGATGGGATTGAGACTAATTCTTCAAAATGGAACCTAATCCGCCGAACTCTTCGCTAGGCGCTCGGCCTTCCGCTGTTCCGCCGTTGCTTCAGCAGTGCGGGCCGTGAGGGTATAGATTTCCGCCATCCGTTGGTGCGGTTCCGGCTCTTTTGGTCGCAGTTTCGCTGCTTCGTCGAGATACCGAAGCGACTCGGTATACTGCCGAGCTCCCCGGCTCTTCTGCGCGAGCGCCAGCGCTAGTCGATACAAAAGATCAGACGTCCCGGAATCCTGCGGATTGAGTTCGTGTGCGCGCTGCAGCGACGCATAGCCCTGCTGCTCTTCCCCCAACTCCAAGAGAACGGCCCCATACAAAGAGTTCAATTGAAACAAATCGGGCCAGCGCTTGAGTGCGTCAAGAAGCGGCACCTTTGCGTCTGCGAATCGATGCAACTGGTAGTAGGCCATCGCCAGGTTGTACTGCATCTGCGGCGATTGGGGTGCGAGTTCGGCAGCCCGGCGAAAGGGCTTCAGCGCCGCGTCGGCGTCTCCATGCTGGCCGTAGAGAGTGCCCAGCGACGTCAATCGTTCTGCATTGTCGGGATCATAAAGCTGATCGCAGAGGGCGTGGGCTTCTTCTCGTGGCCCCTTCTCCAGTTTCTCCGCGCATTCCCGCCGGAGCTGGCTTTCCGAATCGTCGCGTTGACGCAGCTCTTTGGACAGTGCCAATGCTTGTTTCGCCTCATCTTCACGACCCAGCTTGCGATACACGAACCCCAACTGATATTGCACGCGCGAGTCTCGTGGATTGGCCTTAGCAGCTTCCTTCAGCCATTTTTCCGCGGACGCCAGGTCACCATGCTTGAAGCAGGCAAATCCGAGGTAGTAGGCCGTATCTGGAAATGGAGGCTGCGCCTCCGCCTGAGTCAGGTTATGGATCGCGCCCGTGTAGTTTCCGCCCTCCAGATCCAACCTGCCCAAGTAATAGAGAACATTCGGATGCTCGCCGACTTCGCGGCGTACCACCTCAAACTCACGCCGCGCATCGTCGGGTTTGTGCATTTCGAAGAGGGCAACCGCCAAAGGAAATCTCGCCCTTTGCACCAGCTTTGGATCAAGCTCAAGGGCAGTCCGAAATTCGCTGACCGCCTCATCATATCGGTCGTTTTTCAGGGCGTCGTAGCCCTTGCCCAGGTGTGTTTCCGCAGTGGTTGCAACTCCCGGCTTGCCGGCGGAGGCCTGGCATGTGCCTCTCTCTGCCAAAGCAAGTAGCACCCACAGAACAGTTGCCAGCCGCCGATTGATGCGAATCGTCATGCAAAGTCCCGACTCGATTCTCCGTTGATCATTATAGTGGTGTAATCGGCGCGCAACTGCTAAGACGGAGGGAGGTCAAAGAGGTGGAGGCAGAAGGTTGGCGGGGTGGCCCTGACCGTCATAGCTCGGGGCAGCGGCATTCGTCGTGAAGGAACTCACGCAGCGGAAGCATCACTTTGGCGTACAATGCCGCGCATGACAATTGCTCCACAGTTCGCCTTGTTGTTATTGTTGGCCGCGGTTGTCAGTTCAGCATCCGCGCAGGAAGTGCAGAAACTGGATCCAGCCCTCGATCAGATCGTGCCTTCTAAAGCCGTCGCGGAACGGGTGGCCACCGGTTTCGACAAATGGACCGAAGGTCCCGTCTGGACGCGCGAAGATAGTTTGCTGTTCGCGGAAATTCCGGCAAACAATATCATCCAGTGGACACAGCGCAAGGGTCCGAGTGTGTTCATCCATCCCAGCGGGTACACGGGGTCGGTAGGCTATGGAGGGCCGGAGCCGGGCTCGAATGGCATGACGCTTGACCCGGACGGGCGGGTTACGATTGCCGGACACGCCCGGCGCAACGTGTGGCGCTTGGAGTCGGTCGACCCAAAGGCGCAGATCACAGTGCTGGCTGACTCATATCAGGATAAGAAGCTCAACAGCCCGAACGACCTTGTCTACAAATCCGACGGTTCGTTGTACTTCACAGATCCCCCGTACGGCTTACCCACCCAGAGCGACAACGATCCGAGCAAAGAACTGCAGGTGAATGGCGTCTACCGCATCCCTGCCGCACGCCAGCAGAAACCGGGTTCGCCGCCCGAGCGGGAAAAGCTACAACTCATCATCAAAGATCTCCCCAGGCCGAATGGCATCGCTTTGTCTCCCGACGAAAAATTTCTCTACATCGCCGATTCCGGCAAGAAAATCTGGATGCGCTATCGTCTGCAGCCTGACGGCTCGGTTTCGGACGGCGCGCTCTTCCTCGACCCGTCGAGCGACACGGCCGCCGGTAGTCCCGACGGAATACGCGTCGACCAGAGGGGAAATGTGTACGGTTCGGGCCCGGGCGGCGTTTGGATCATTTCTCCGGAAGGCAAACACCTCGGCACGATCAAGATTCCCGAGCGCGTGAGCAACGTCGCTTGGGGCGACAAGGATGCCAAGACGCTCTACATTACGGCCAGCACGAGCCTGTACCGGATCAAGCTGAAGATACCCGGCGTCCGGAACTATTAGCGTCCTCCCAATCTTGACGGTCGCAGATGCCACTGTTAGATTTCGATCGCAAAGGTGAGTTCCAGGGGGAATTGATCTGAGTCGGCCTAAGAAGAGGAAGCCATCGGTCGATCTTCGCCGACGCAACTTTCTCAAGCGATGCTGTCAGGGGGTCTCCGCTACCCTGGTTTCTGCAACTCTTCGTTCTCGTGCCTTTCCTCAGGATCTTCGATTTGACTCCCAGAGTGCGATCTTCGCCGCGGGCGAACTTCATCTCCACCCGCACTACCGGTCTCAGCGTCCCCTGGATGCGACGCTCCTCAAAGTCAAGGCTGGTCTTGATGTCTTTGTCACCGAGAAGTATGCCGATCAGATCGGTGCAATTCTGAAAGAGTGGAATGCGCATCTGTTGCAGCCTTCGCGAGATCTCACAAGCTTTGACAAATTTCTCGCACAAGATTTCTCAGGCACATCTCCCCAACATTTTGAAGAACGTCTGGTGCGGCCTGGCAGTGCGCTGCAGGTCTATCGGTGTAAGTTCGCGTCCCAACCCACACTCGAGAAAGCTGCGTTCCTCGACGAACTGCGGGTTACGCTGAGTGCGTTCGAGAAGTTCTTGACCGCCGACTTTCAGGTGACAAGTATTGACGGGGGCCCTTCGCTTTCCTCTTCCGATCCTCCCGGTAGGCTGCAAACGCGCATTCGATACGAACTAGTGGGAACCGGCCTTGATTTCTATCGCGAGCAACGAGTGGGAGAGTGGGTGCTTGAATGGGACCCTTCAGGTACCGGTGAATTCCGGGTGCGGCGCTGGCAGTTCGTCGCCGAGACCCGCAGCCGATCCGAGAAGCCCGTCTACATCGATATCTCTGTCCAGAGTCTCAGCCACAACTCGTCCTACGCTTCGCAATTGCTCTTGGGAGCCGACCACTGGCGTACCGTGCTCGACGGAGCCTGCGGCATCGATATCTATGGTCACAATGGCGTCTCGGTCGCGGATATCGACAACGATGGATTCGACGACCTCTATGTTTGCCAACCCGCCGGGCTCCCCAATCGTCTATATCGCAACCGCGGCGACGGCACTTTCGAAGACGTCACAGCAACATCGGGCCTGGGCATCCTCGAAAACACTGCGTGCGCGCTCTTCGCCGACATTGACAACGATGGCCGACAAGATCTGATAGTCGTGCGAACCAATGGTCCCTTGCTCTTCCTGAACGACGGGGAAGGCAAGTTTCGCCAGAAACGAGACGCATTTCAGTTCGCCACTCCTCCTCAGGGTACCTTCACCGGCGCCGCTTTGGCCGATTATGACCGCGATGGGTGGCTCGACATTTACTTCTGTCTTTACGCCTATTATCAAGGTACCGATCAGTACAAATATCCGCTTCCTTACTATGACGCACAGAACGGCCCTCCCAATTTTATGATGCGCAACCAGCGGGACGGCACGTTCCGCGATGTTACGGCTGAGTGCGGCCTCAACCAGAACAACACGCGCTATAGCTTTTGTTGCGGCTGGAGCGACTTCAACCGTGATGGGTGGCCTGACCTATATGTAGTGAACGACTTCGGGCGAAAGAATTTGTATCGCAACAACGGTGACGGAACTTTTACCGACATTGCGTCGCAGGCTGGAGTAGAAGATACCGGCGCGGGCATGAGCGTGTGTTGGTTCGACTACGACAATGACGGCGTCGAGGATCTGTACGTCGGAAATATGTGGACGGCCGCGGGACAGCGAATCTCGACCCAGGAAGTATTTGAAAAAGACTCGCCTGAGAAGATGCGATCGCTCTATCGCAAACACGCCATGGGTAATTCGCTGCTGCACAACGGAGGCGACGGATTGTTCCATGACGCGAGCAGGGCGGCCGACGTCCAGATGGGACGGTGGTCGTGGTCAAGCGACGGCTGGGACTTTGATCACGACGGCTTTCCGGACCTCTACGTCACCAACGGCATGGTGTCAGGACCGTTGCGGGACGACCTCAACAGCTTCTTCTGGCGACAGGTGGTCGCCAAGTCGCCGCAAGAAGCCACGCCTTCCACTGAGTACGAGGAAGGCTGGAATGCCATTAATGAACTCATTCGCGCAGATGGAACCTGGAGCGGTTATGAACGCAACGTCTTCTATGCGAACAATCGCGATGGCACATTTTCGGATGTGTCCGGGGCCGTCGGACTCGATTTCCTGGAAGACGGTCGCTCCTTTGCGCTGTCGGACCTCGACCACGACGGCCGCTTAGAAATATTTCTAAAGAATCGCAACGGTCCTCAATTGCGCGTTCTAAAGAACGTGCTTACCGACCTCGGCCCATCGATTGCGTTCCGACTCCGCGGCACCAAAAGCAATCGTGACGCAATCGGCGCGGTCGTGACGGTACAAACTGAATCGGCCAGCCAGACCCGCAGTCTGCAAGCCGGGTCCGGCTTCCTTTCACAACACAGCAAGGATGTATTTTTCGGACTGGGCGAAGCCAGGAACCCCGTGCGCGCTTCCATTCGGTGGCCGAGTGGATTGTTGCAGGAGCTTCAAAATCTTCCGATCAACCATAGAGTATGGGTGGAAGAGGGTTCCACGCAATTTCGCGTCGAGCCGTTCCAGAGCGCCAAGCCCCGGGGTAATCGACTTGTTGCGTCCCCGCGTGTTCCGCCCCAGGTTCTACCGACCTCTGCGGAAACCTGGTTGCTCGCATATGTGACAGCGCCTGACTTCACACTACCCGATTTGGCCGGACAGCCTCACTCGTTGGCGGCACTTCGCGGAAAGCCAACAGTCCTCAATTTCTGGAGCTCAAGATCGGCGGATTGCGTGCAACAACTGAAAGCCTTCCACGGTGTATACCAAGGCTGGGCGAACCAGGGAATCCGGGTGCTTGCAATCAACGTTGGTGAACCAGGTGATGTGGAAAGTATGGGAGTCGCAAAGCATGAGCGCTCCCTCGCGTTTCCGATTCTGCGTGCGTCCGATGACGTGGCCGCCACCTACAACATTCTCTACCGCTACCTTTTCGACAGGCACCGCGATCTGACTTTTCCCACATCATTCCTGATCAACGGGACGGGGGAGATCGTAAAGGTGTACCAAGGACTGGCTAGTCCCGAACGCATCGAACAGGACTTCCTTCACATTCCGTCGACGCCAGCTGAGAGACTAGCCAAGGCATTGCCCTTCGCTGGGGTCACCGATACGGCGGAATTTGCACGCAACTATCTCTCCCTCGGCTCGGTATTCTTTCAGAGTGGCTATATGGGTCCGGCAGAGGCGTCCTTCCAGCAGGCTCTTCGGGAAAACCCTGACAGCGCTGAAGCGGCGTATGGGCTGGGAAGCGCCTACCTCAATCAAGAAGAGACCGCTAAGGCACGGCAGGCTTTTGAGCAGGCAATCAAACTTCATTCCAGTTATCCGGGCACGCTTCCAAACGCATGGAATAATCTGGGCCTTCTGGCGACACGGGAAGGTAAGTACGGGGAGGCGATCCAGAACTTCCAGGCAGCGCTTCGATTGAGTCCCGATCACCTGGTCGCGCTCACCAATCTTGGAAATGCTTATCGACAGCAGAAGCAGTGGGACGAAGCGCGTAAGACGCTCGAGAGAGCGACCGTCATCGATCCGCAAGACCCGGAGGCCAACTACGGTCTCGGGATGGTTTTCGCGCAGCTTAACGACTCCGAACGAGCCTACGACTATCTGCAGAAGGCACTGAAAGTTCGTCCCGTCTATCCCGAGGCGCTGAACAACCTCGGCGTGCTCTACCTGCGCACTCAAAGGCGGGACCAGGCGGTTGCAAGTTTCGAAGAATGCGTGCGGGTTGCTCCTGCCTTCGACCAGTCATACCTGAATCTCGCCCGTGTCTACGCTTTAGAGGGCTCACCTGACAAAGCCCGCGCCGTACTCCTGCGACTCTTGAAACAACATCCCGATCATCCCCAAGCCCAGCGTGCACTTAACGAACTTCCGCGATAACGATAGACGCTCAATGCAATTCGTAATCGGACTAAAGTCGCAACACAGCCTGCTCGGATGCGTGATCGGCATTGTCGGGCGCGGCAGCTAATGCTTTCCGAGTTGTGATTGTGGTGTGGGCGACGTCAGCAAGCCTACGAACATCTTGTAGAACTTCTCCTTATCCAGATCCACCTGTACCTCGACGGGCCGAACCTCGACCTTCGGCTTATCATGATCCGTCCACGTTAGGGTGTTCCCGTAACCCGCGCCGCGTTCCAGTTCTATGTCCATGTAGCGGGTTTCTTTCTTAGTAATCAGGTCGGGGTTGAGCCACGCCAGAGCCGACAGTTCATCCCACAAATAGTTGTATTCGCCATGCAGCCGGGCATACTGGCCAACATAGTGTGCTGCCGGGGAGTCTCCCGCTTTGATCTGGTTGATCAGGTCAGTCGTCATTCGCGTCTTCACCGAAATATCCACTGGCGTACAGACGATTTTCTTCCAGGGTGCCCGTAACGTGATGTGAGCCGCTTCGGGATCGAACCAGAGATTGAACTCGCGTCGCGGTGTATTGATGAACTCTGGATCGTCCGTCTCCGGACTCAAGCTTGCTCCCATGAAGATCAGTTCCTTGGCCAGCCCCGCAAATGCTGGGTCGATGGAGATGGCCAAGGCGAGATTGGTCATGGGCCCGCCCGCGTAAATCGTCACCTCGTGTGGATACTTGTGCACCATTCGCAACAGAAAGTGCGCCGCATCTTCGTCAACGGCTTTGGTGGTGGGTTTGCCTTCTGGCATGTCTCCCAACTGGTCTGGCGCATGGTACATTCGAGGCGTCCACGCTCCCAGCCAGGCGAACGGGCCATAAAGCTGCTCGAGGATCTCTGTCTCCTCCTTACGCCGAACCAGCGGGTACTCGGCTCCCCTGACAACCGGGATATCAGTTCGCCCGATGAGTTCCAGCATGCGCAGGGTGTGCGCCACCTCCGCGTTGAGCCACATGTCTCCCGTCACCACGGTGATACCCAGCACCTCCGTCTCCGGAGACTGGATCAGCAATAGGGTGGACTGCAGATCCGTTCCGGCAGGCCCGGCGGCGTCCTGGTCAATGATGATCTTTCGCTTGTCCTGTCCCCAGCCGCTGATGCATGTCAGCAACGTTACAGCCACTGCTACCAACCGGAGCCCGCTCACTCTCATCATTCACCTCATTCGAAGATCGGAAGCCCCTATTCGCGCTCCCGCGAAGTTCGCGTAAAGCGTTCCTTATTTATTGTTTATTTCCCGATAGCCGTCCGATAAGCAATTCAAAAAACCGGGAAGAATCGACATCGACTGCGACCTTCGCGTTGGGCACAAATTTGTCACGCACCACCGGTGAAGTGCGGGTACTGGCCAGAGTGGGCGCCGATCCCCGAATCGACATGTTCAAAGCAGCCTGTTTTTCCATCTCCGGACGCCGCCGCAAGTCGCCCGCGCTGGGACTGTAGCCCAGTGTTTCGCCCGCCGTAAGCTCGCCGGAAGTCTCGACATCAACGTAGTATTCTTTCCATTTCAGGATGGAAGGATCCAGGAAAGCCGCCACAGCCAGCGAATCGTGCATGTTGGGCCCAACCAAAAATCCCCGTTCGCGATTGTGCTGGATCGCATTGCGAGCGATCTTGCCCGCAGCCTGGCTCACCGCGTTCTGTCCCGCCTCGAGCACGCGCACGTGTTCGTCGGTCAGGGAAGTTTTGCGCGTGACGTCGAGCCCCACCATCGTGACCGGAATACCCGACTGGAAGACAATTCGAGCGGCTTCTGGGTCCACATAAACATTGAACTCGGCCGCGGGTGTTATGTTCCCACCAGAAAGGGAACCGCCCATCATCACCAGGCTCTGCACCATGCCCGCAAGCCCGGGATCGGAATTCAAAGCGGTAGCGACATTTGTGAGCGGCCCGATCGTTAAGAGTGTCACTTCGCCGGGGTACTTTCGAACAATATTGCGAATCACCTGCGATGCGGGCTCGTCAACCGCTTTGACCTTTGGTTCAGGAAAGACCGCCCCTCCCAACCCATTCTCGCCGTGTGCGTAGGCCGCAGTAACCAGTCGGCGAACCAAAGGAGCTCGTGCGCCGGCAGCCACCGGAATCTCCGTGCGACCAGCGATCTCTACCATGCGCAGAGCGTTGGGAAGGGTCACCTCCAAGGGAACGTTGCCGGCGACCGCTGTGATGGCCTCGATCTTCAATTCTGGCGAGCGCATGGCCAGGAGGAGTGCCAGTGCATCGTCCACTCCTGGGTCGGTGTCAAGAATGACATGGTGCAGACCACGGTCTTCCTGGGAATGTGGCTGTCTTGCTGGTTCTTGTGCGGCGAAAGACTGGTTCGCGAGCCCGCCGAGAGCCAAAGAGCTCGTTGCCGAAACTACGAACTCGCGTCTCGTCCAGTCCGGAGATTGTCTTGTGCCCATGATCCTCACTCTTTAATTCTCTGGTGCGACAACCGCGTGCCGATTGCCGGTGGCGGGCTCTAAATACTAAAATAAGCGGCCACGGTGCGCACGATCGATCTCATTTTGTTTCTCCACTGTGTCCCTGCCCTATGGCTAATTTCCACCTGATCGCACCGCGGTCGAGAACGCACTGGATTGCCGTCACGATCTGCACTCTGACAGCATTCGCAGGGCTCTGTTCTGTGGTCCAAGCACAGACCAAAGACCATACTTCAGGCACAGTACAGGGAACCGTGCGTGATTCCCAGAAGCATCAAATCGCCGCCGCGATCGTTCGTCTGCAGATGAACGGTGGAGCCGCAACAGCAACCACGACCACGGGGCCCGACGGCGCCTATTTTTTCCCGTCACTGAAACAGGGTACATATACGCTACGTGCCGAAAGGTCCGGCGACGGCGATGCTACGGTTGCGACGTTCCTCCTCAAGGCTGGCGAAACGAAGCGGATCGACCTGGAATTTGGCCCTCCGAAATCCAGCAAGTCAACAAGTTCGAACCAGCCCGAGTTCTTCGACGAGCCTCAATTTACCGTTGCGGGCGTCAGTGACACCACAAACTTCGGCGGACACGGCTCCGACACGGTAGTGCGTACCACAGAAACGCTAGCCAAGGAAACTCTCTCGCTGAGTGGCAAGGCGTCCAACCCACCATCGACTCCCACCGCCACTCTCGCAAGTGAAAAAGTTCTACGTGAATCATTGAAGCAGAATCCGGAAAGCTTCGACGCAAATTACAAACTTGGCACCTACCTTGTCGCTGCCGCCCGATCCCGCGAAGGGCTTCCTTTCCTCGAGAAGGCCTCGCGCGTGAATCCCACCCACTACGAGAACGCTTATCAGCTCACGCTTGCCTATGCGAATGCTGGTGACTACACGCGCGCGCGCGCGAATGTTCAAACCCTGCTTGCTGATCACGATACCGCCGAACTCCATCACCTGCTAGCGGACGTCGAAGAGAAGCAGGGCCACCCGGTCGAAGCTGTGCGCGAATATCAACACGCCGCCGAGTTAACTGCGAGTGAGACCAATCTTTTCGACTGGGGAGCCGAACTCCTGATGCACAGCGCGGTTGAGCCCGCCACCGAAGTCTTCAGCAAGGGCAATCGACTCTTCCCCCACTCCTCACGCATGCTGATAGGGCTCGGTGTTGCACGATACGGCCGCGGATCCTACGATCAGGCGGTAGAAAGCCTCTGCCAAGCTTCGGACTTGAATCCTGACGACCCCACACCCTACCTCTTCCTCGGAAAGTTGCAGACGGTCGACGCATCCGCTTCCAACGTTTCCGCCAACAGACTTGCACGCTTTGCCAAACTTCAGCCTGAAAACGGCCTTGCCCATTACTATTATGCCGTGAGCGTTTGGCGGTTGAGGTCGGGACCCGCTGACGCGGAGAATTCCCTGCAGGTTGAGTCTCTTCTGCAAAAAGCTGTCCACCTTGATCCCAAACTGGGGCCGGCATTCCTGCAACTCGGTATCCTCTATTCGGAACGGAAGGATCTTCCCCGAGCGATCTCCTCGTATGAACGAGCCATCGAAGCCAGCCCACGCCTGGAGGAAGCCCACTATCGGTTGGCACAGGCTTACCGCCAGGATGGACAAGCGGAGAAAGCACAAAAGGAACTGCAAACTTATCAACAAATATCCAAGGAAACCACCGAGCAAGCGGTTCGCGAGCGTCACGATATCCAGCAATTTGTATACACCTTGCGGGACGGAGCGACAGTTCCCCGATGAAATAAGCGCACCTCGTCTAGTGCGGTGTCCAAGCCGATTCGCCGCATAAGTCTTGTCATTCCGACCGAAGCGAAGCGGAGTGGAGGAACCTTGTGTTCCACTGCGATCTCAGTGACTCGCCGGAGTCGCTGCGGTCATCAATCCCACGAACATCCGGTAGAACTTCTCCGTGTCCAGATCCATTTGGATCTCCACCGGCTGCACGGTGATCTTGGGTTTATCTTTCTCCGACCAGGTCAGTGTGTTCCCATATTCCGAGCCACGGCTGAGGTCCACACTCATGAACCGTGTCTCTCGCCGGGTGATGATAGTTGGATCGATCCAAGCTGCCGCAGCCAATTCGTCCCACATATAGTCAGCGCCAGGAGCAGTTTGCATGAAACGCGCGACATAACGCGCAGCTGCCGTGCCGCTAGGCTCGATTCGCTTGATCAGGTCCGGCGTTACACGAACTTTGATTGAAATGTCTGTGGGCGTGCAGACGATCTTCTTCCACGGCGCCCGTAAGACGATTTCCGCCGCCTCCGGATCAAACCAAAAGTTAAACTCGTGGCGCGGATTGTTGGCGAACTCCGGATAGTCCGTCTGCGGACTCAGACTCCCGCCCATGAAAACGAGATCTTTCGCCAATTGGGGAAATTGCGGATCGATGGATATCGCGAGCGCGAGGTCGGTCATGGGCCCGCCTTCATAGATGGTTACCTCGTGGGGATACTGATGCACCATCCGAATCAGGAAATGAGCGGCGTCTTCATTCGTGGCCTTGAGCGCTGGCTGCCCCTCGGGCAACGGTGGGACAACGAATGGCTCGTGCCACCAACGTTCGTCCCAGGCTCCGGCGTATGCCACTTTTCCGGAGCGGAGCTGGCGCAGTTCCGCTTCGTCGCGTCGATGTACAAGAGGGAAGACTGCTCCGGGAACAACGGGTATATCGGTGCGTCCGATGATTTCGAGTAACCGAAGGGCATGCGCGACCTCTTCGTCGCGCCACGCGTCCCCGCTGACGACGGTAATCCCAAGCACTTCGACGTGAGGAGACTGGATCATCATGAGAAGGGTCTGCAAGTTGCTCCCGCCGGAGCCAGCGCAGTCCTGGTCGATAATCACTTTGCGTCGCGGTTGCGCCCAAGCGAGGGAACTCGCGATCCACAATGCGACCGTAAGGCAGAATTTGTAATGTTTCTTCATTTCCGGGGAGACCGGGTTATGAGCTCAACGCATCGTTTATGGAAGTTCGCCGCATTCAGATCGAACCGGACATTCGCCAACCGCAGGTAAGTTGGAAGGTGGGTGGAAGAGTCCCAGAAAGCCGAATTTCAGCCCCGCGCCCGGATCCATCGCCCTCTGTCTGCAAACGATCCGCCGAGAATCAGGACGAACTCTTATGCGAGCCCAGCCGCCGACGCATCGACCCTCAGCACCAAGGCATAGGAATCTTCCGATCTACAAAATTTGCGGGCAGGCTGATAGCGTTTCCGGGCGGTCCCGAATGGCTCAGCCTGCCCGAGATCTGACATGGCGTAAGTGCTCCTAGAAGCTCAGCTTTAGAGCGAACTGAATGAGGCGCGGATTGTTGACAGTCGAGTTGATGACACCGAATTGGGAACTCGCCGGGCCTCCAACAGGCTGCGACATGTCATTACCGGGTGCCCCAAATTGTGCATGGTTAAAGAGATTGAAGACCTCCGTCCGGAAGTCTAGTCCCACGCGCTCGGTTATAAGGAAACGCTTGATCAAAGAGAAATCCGTGTTCACGAAGTTCGGTCCGGAAACCGGTGTGCGAGAGGCGGTCCCAAGTTGTCCAGCCGGAGCCGGAACCAGACAACTCGTGTTGAACCACTGGTTTATGTTTCGACTGCCGGAATTCGGATCGCAAACCTGATCCGGACGGTTTACAGGCAGGAAGTTATATTCGAAGTTGACGTCGGACTGGTTAACGCTATTGAAGACGAACACAGGGAAACCGGAGGTTGCTCTTTCAATCACGGTGATCTGCCAGTTTCCGAAGGCTGCATTCAGGGGAGCGCTCCAGCCATTTCCGATCGCCTTGCCTTTGCCGAACGGCAAGTCATAAATCACACTGGCCGTAAACTGGTGACCAACGTTGAGCTGCGACAGACCCCAGTCGGCGCGATCGGTGCCGGGCAAAGGCCAGTAAGAGGCCCCGACGTTAGACCCAAGTCCATCGGGCAGGCCATTGTCACGGGCGTGGGACCATGTGTATCCGATGAGCGCATATAGACCATGTTTCGCACTCTTGGTCTCCGCTTTGATCTGTAGGGAATCATATCGCGAGGAACCCCGGTCGCCTATGTTGGAGACATAGAAAAATGGATAAGGCGGAGTAAGCGCTCCTCCACCCGGAGCGCAACCAAGCTTGTAGTTAGGGTCGAAGTTTGCGCTTACAGGATCGCAAGCCGAGGGCGACCCAATGTTTTGGTTCAAGCCCTGCAACAAAATGTGTGTTCCTTTAGAACCTGCATAACCAACCGTGAGCACCACATCCGCAGGAAGCTGCTGCTCAACATTGAGGTTGAACTGCTGCATCATGCCTTGCTTGAAATCCAGGTTTTGTGACAGCACGGTACCTGCGAAGTTGCTGACCGGCTGAGGCGTGGTTACAAGGGGAAATCCAGCCGAGATGGCACAGGGAGTGAAAGCCGGATTCGAGTAGGGGCTCGAGGGGAAGGCCGGGGCTCCGCAACCAGTGGGGAATGCGAACTGTCCCGATTCAAAGAAAAACGGCGGGCTTTCCCACAATCCCTGTCCGCCCTGGTTCCACGAAGAATCGTGAAAGATAGCGTACCCCCCCCGGAGCGCAGTGTTTTGCCTTCCCAGCACCTTCCAGGCAAAACCGATGCGAGGTTCCAGAGCTGTTTTATCGAACTTAATGCCCACACGCCCATCAGAGTTGACGCCGGGAATGAGTTGGTTGCAATCCGGTTGAGGGGTGCAGGTACTATAAAAATTGAAATTTGCTTGGCGGTTCTGCGCTTCCGTGACAGGTGGAACGAGGGACCAGGCAAGGCCTAAATTGAGGGTCAAGTTCGGAGTCACCCGCCAGTCATCCTGAACGTAGGGGCGGTACATTTTCCAGCGTCGTCCAGTCGTGGCACCCTGAAAAGTTTGATCGTGGAATCCGGTTAGGTACAAGCCCATCATCAGATCGGCCATGGCGTCGCCCGTTTGGTTGGAGACCCCGAACGAGCCGTCTTGGAATGCGTTAGTCATTACATTCAGTTGCTGGGCACGGAATCCAAAACCAACCTTGATGTTGTGCTTACCTCGAATCATGTCGAAGGAGTCGGATATCGAGAAAACATTGGTCCCGCCAACGAATGGCGCGAATCCCCGATCTCCGATGGCCCAATACCCTTGATTCAAACTGATGTTGGTAAGCCCACAACTGAGACAAACTCCGGGAGCCTGGGGCACACCGGTGCCGCCACAAGCAGGATCCACGTTTGCATTGGCGATGCCGACCTTCGCCGCCTCACATGTTCCGCTGGCAAAGGAATGGATGAAGTTGAAAATCCGGTTGTAGCCGAAGGTGAACTGGTTAATGTTGCGATCGGAAAAGATGTGCGTTTCGGAAATGACAGCATTCCGAGCATGGTTGTCTATGTTCTGCGTGCTGCCAAAGCCTGTTTGCTCTGCGAATGACGGCGAACCGCCCGGCACAAATGAGGTCGCTTGGTCATAGCTGAAGCGTGCAAACAAGGTATCCTTCTTGGAGAGATTGTGGTCCAGGCGCACATCGAACGATTTCTCATCCAGCTTGCGCACCGGCACATTGGTAAAGTTAAATCCGCTGGCGACGTTGCTGGTATTGCTTGTGGGATAAAGCTGAATCAGTTGCGCGCCGGCCGAATCCCTCAGTTCTGCCGGAATCACACTGCAAGGCGTCCCCGATGGCTGGACTCCGGTTACTGAATTCGGGGTCAATGGAGTTGCGCCGTCGGCCGCGCATTGGAAGGGTGCACCAGAATAGGGGTTATTCAAAGGAACAGTCCGCGGATTTCCGAACTGGTCGTTGTTAAAGTTACCCTGTTGCATGGCAGCGGTCGGCACAAGGCCGGTAAAAGGAATCCCATGCCGCTGATTTTTGCCCTGGTAGTCCACAAAAAAGAAGGTCTTATCTTTCCAGATCGGCCCGCCGAGGGATCCACCGTACTGGTTCAGGTTGAATTGTTCCCTGGTCGCAGCGAAGTAGCTGCGTGCATCGAGCTTGGTGTTGCGGAAGAACTCAAACAAACTGCCGTGAAGCTGGTTCGAGCCCGACTTTGTCGTAACCAGAACAGTCGGACCCGCACGGGTGCCGTATTCAGCGGAGTAGTTATAAGTGAGAACCTTGAATTCCTGAATGGCATCAATCGAAGGCACCACCCCGATACCGCCCGCGGTCAATTCGTTGTTGTCCACATTATCGAGGAGCCAGTCTGTGCTCTGGGGACGTGACCCGCCAACCGAGAGTGAATAAGATCCGCGGGCGGCTACTTCGCTGGCGGCGCCGCTGGTGAAGAAACTGTTGGGATTGGTTTCCTGGGTAGTACCCGGAGTGAGCGTCGCCAACTGAACGAAGTTGCGGCCATTGAGCGGCAACTGGGCAACCTGCTGCTCGGTGATCACCTGGCCCAGGGTAGGGTCCGTGGTCTGCACCGCTACTTCACTCGCGCTCACTTCAACCGTCGTCGTGACCGACGCCGGTGCCAACGCAAAGTTCAACTCGCGGTGCTCGTCCACCTGCAGCCGCAGATCTTTTTGTTCAGCCGCCTGGAACCCCTGCGATTCCACGTGCATGGTGTAGAAAGCGACCGGCAGCAATGGGATCAAATAGTGCCCCGTGTCGTCCGTCTTCGTGTCTCGGACGATAGCCCGTTCCCTGCGATGTCACGCGCACGTGGCACCCGAGATCACGGAACCCGTTTTGTCGGTGACCGTGCCAGAAAAACTTCCGTTGGACTTGTCCGTAGAGAAGTGAGCAGGTGGAAAAGACAAATGAACAGAAAAGGACAACGAGCAGCGCCTGTCTATGCACCATCGAATTTCCCCCTTAATGCAACCCCATCCAACCAATGAACAGAACTCTCCCTCCCCACCGAAGGTTGGAGTTCCCGATGTGCGGCCTTATATCTGGTATGTCATTCTAAAGTCAAGACAAATTGCCACTTCCCAGCATGCACGCCCCTTTGCAAGCGCCTTGAAAGTGACTCAATAACAGCAAGTCGACATCAAGCCTAATCAGCGCCTCCGATTGTGAAGACAATAAGTTTCGTTACCGGCTGTAACAGTCTGTGGAAATGTTGGTCGAACTGCACTCCAGAATTCGGATCCGCTAAGCTCTTGCTTGCGCCGCCCACTCCGCATCAAAGCGTGCCCGTTCGTAAAACGACTTCTGCGTCCCAACTCCGGTTGTGGAAAGCCCCGCATACAGATTGGCACGCCGCACCGCTTCGCGCTCCGCCAGACCCTCTGCGAGAAACACGGCGAAGCTACCGATGAACGCGTCGCCCGCTCCCGTACTATCGATTGCTTTTACAGAGAAGGCAGGCAGGTGCTCCATCCCTTCCCGGCCCGCTAGCAAAGATCCGTTCGCTCCCAATGTGAGGATCACGCGACCAATCCCACCGGCAACGAGTTTCTCAGCGCACTTTTTCGCATCATCCAGATTGCGCACCGGCATCCCAGTAATGGTCTCGGCCTCGCTCTCGTTGGGTACGAAATAGTCGAGCCCTTGCAGTGCCCGCATGTCGACTGCTTGCGCCGGAGCCGGGTTCAGAATGCACCGAATCCCATTCTTCTTGGCGAACGCAACCGTGTAATAAACGGTTTCCAGAGGAATCTCGAACTGAAGCACGATGCAATCAGCGTTTTTCAGGGTTTCGGCCGCGGCGTCGACGTCCGCAGCCTTGATCGCATCGTTGGCACCCTTGACGACAAGGATTCGATTCTGTCCGCTCGGGTCGACAAAAATGGGCGCGACACCGCTCGACAATCCCTCAACCTGCTTTACGTGAGTAGCGTCGATCCCGAGTTTCTTGAAGTTCTCGATGGTGGCCGGCCCGAACAGATCGCTGCCGACTCGTGCCACCATGAAAACGTCCGCTCCGCATAGACGGGCGGCTACCGCCTGATTTGCGCCCTTGCCACCGAATCCCAGATCAAATTTCTGCCCAAAGATAGTCTCGCCGGGCTTCGGAAACTGCGCTGTAAATGTAGTGAGATCGATGTTGGCGCTGCCAACCACTGCAATGCGAGGGCGTCGGTCCATGAGCCTCTTTCCAGGAAAAACTGGCGGACGCCGAGTCTATTGAGCGTCCCGAATTGTGTCAACGAGTGTTTAGAAAGCTAGGAGATTTTACGAGCAGATTTGAAATCACTCGCCGTAGGGTACCCAGATGTTCTTTACCTGTGTCGCGTGCTCCAGGAACCAGCGCCCTTCGCCTTGCTTGGCATCGAACCAATCGATCGCGCGCCCCTCGTTGGTGAACACTTGCTTCAGATTCCCAATGGAATAGGCCTTGGCGGCGGCTGCGCTGGCCTCGTCGGCGAAACACCAGATTCCATCCACGTCATCGTGTTCCGCGAGGGTCTTGAGGAGTTGGGTCGAATAACCCGTCACAAGATTCACCGCACCGTCCGGCAAGTCGCTGGTATCGAACACTTGATACAGGTCCCCGACGATGAGCGGGTATCTCTCGGAAGGAACCACGATGGCGGTATTGCCCATGGCCAGAACCGGCAAGACAAGAGACAGCAACCCGAGTAGTGGCGCCCCGTTCGGACATACAATCCCCACAGTCCCGAGGGGCTCCTTCATGGCAATTGCAATTGTACGGAAGGGTGGATTGTGTACCGCGCCATCGAACTTGTCGGCCCAAGCAGCATAGGAAAAGATGCGCTCAATGCCGAGGTCCACTTCGCTGGCGGCCTGTGCCGCTCCCACCACCGCCGCAAGACGAGCAGCGATCTCGTCCCGCCGTAACGAGAGATTCTCAGCCATGTAATAGAGGACCTGCGCTCGCGTGTGCGCAGTCGCCTTGCCCCATCCGGCCGCCTTGCGAGCTGCTTCCACTGCGTTTCGAATATCTTTTCGATTGCCGAGCGGCGCCTCGCCCAGCAATTCGCCGTTCGCTCCTCGAACTTGCATGCTGTAACCAGAATCAGGCCTGGCCTGCTTGCCACCGACATAGAGTTTCACGGTCCGGTCGATGGTCAGATCGGCATGTTGCTGTTCACCCGACTCCATAGCCTTATGTTTCTCACTCGGAAGCACGGGTGCGGACTGGAACCATGCGGGTTCGAGGTACTCCAGCAGACCTTCTCGACCGCCCTCGCGACCGTATCCACTCTCGCGATAGCCTCCGAAGCCACAAGAAGCATCGAACAAGTTCGTGCAATTCACCCAGACAACGCCCGCCTTGATCTGAGCTGCAACTTGCAACGCGACGTTGATGCTCTCACTCCAAACGCATGCTGCCAGCCCATAGACCGTGTTGTTCGCAAGCTCCACTGCCTCGGCAGGCGTGCGGAAGGTCATCGCCGCCAGGACCGGACCAAAGATTTCCTGCTGCGCGACAATGGAACTGGGGTGCACGTTGCTGAGCAGCGTGGGTGGAAAGTAAAGGCCGCGCGTCGGCATGCTGAGTTGCGGCTGCCAGCAGGTGGCTCCTTCCGCCACACCTTGCTCCACCAACTTCCGAATGCGTTCGAGTTGCACAGGAGCGACAATCGCCCCGATATCAATAGCCTTATCCAGCGGCGATCCCACGCGCAGAGTGTTCATGCGGTCGCGAATTTTCTCCACCAGCGCTTCCGCAATGCTTTCCTGCATCAGCAGCCTTGAGCCTGCGCAACACACTTGTCCCTGGTTGAACCAGATGCCGTCAACCAGGCCCTCCACCGCGCTGTCGAGATCCGCGTCTTCGAAAATAATGAAGGGCGACTTGCCGCCAAGCTCAAGCGACAATTTCTTGTGACCTTCCGCGGTCGCACTGCGAATTGCTCGGCCTACTTCGGTGGAGCCGGTGAAAGCGATCTTGTCGATGCCCGGATGCTTCACCAGAGCCTCACCGGTCGATCCATCTCCGGTGACGATGTTCACCACTCCGGGTGGCAGTCCGATCTCACGACAAATATCAGCGAAGGCGAGTGCCGTCAGGGGCGTAAACTCTGCCGGCTTTAGGACGACGGTATTTCCGGTCGCCAGTGCCGGCGCAATCTTCCACGCCAGCATTAGAAGCGGGAAGTTCCAGGGAATGATCTGTCCCACAACGCCACAAGCCGTGTATCCGGGGAACTCCGATTCCAGTAGTTGCGCCCAGCCCGCATGGTGATAGAAGTGGCGCGCAACCAGCGGAATGTCGATGTCACGGCTCTCTCGAATGGGCTTGCCGTTGTCAATAGTCTCCAGAACTGCAAGCCTGCGGGAATGCTTTTGCACCGCCCGAGCCATCGCATACAGATACCGGGCCCGCGTGTGCGGAGAAAGAGCCTGCCACGCGGGCAAAGCCTCTGTCGCCACTCGCACGGCGGCATCCACGTCACGCGGCGACCCTTGCGCGACGGCTGCGATCTTTTCGCCGGTCGCCGGGTCTGTCGTATCAAAGAACGTGCCCTCGACCGGTTCTCGCCAATCGCCGCCGATGAAGTGTCCCAGTCGCCGCTTATGGCCGTCCAGCCAAAGCAGCGCATCCTTTGGATCTTCCGGCGCCGGGCCGTATTCCATGGTCAGGAATTTCTCAGCGAGGCTCATTCGAGTGGGCTCTGTTCCTTTGTGACTACGCAATCGGATGGCGGTACTCTGCCGAATACCGGCCCGTCGTATAGTGTTCCAACTGCCGTTCAATATCGTTCAGAAGGGAACTCGCGCCAAAGCGGAAAAGCTCCGCTTTCATCCAGGAATTTCCGAGTTCTTCTTTCATCAGCGACAACCATTCGGTGGACTGCTTGGCGGTACGGATCCCGCCGGCCGGTTTGAATCCCACCGCCATGCCTGTCTCCTGCGCATATTCCCGAATGGCTCGCGTCATGACGAAGCCCACCGGAAGCGTGGCGTTTATAGATTCCTTCCCGGTTGATGTTTTGATGAAATCAGCGCCTGCCATCATTGCGACAAAGCTCGCGCGAGCCACGTTCCTTAATGTGAGCAGATCGCCCGTGCCGAGAATCGCCTTCATGTGGACGTGTCCGCAAGCCTGTTTGAAGGTTGCGATCTCGTCGTACAATTCCTGCCACCTGCCACCAAATACATGTGCTCGGGTGATGACAATGTCGATCTCATCGGCTCCGGCTGCCACCGAACGCCGGATCTCCTCGACTCGCTCTTCCAAGGGCGAAAGTCCTGCAGGAAATCCAGTCGACACCGCGGCAACGCGAATCCCACTACCCTCGAGCGCGCGCGCTGCCGTCTCCACAAACCGGTGATAGACACAGACTGCGGCCACTTTGATTCCGAGATCCTCGATTCCCAGTTTCTTTACAAGCTCTTGTTGGATCGGTTGCCGCGCCTTGGCACAAAGTCGCCGCACGCGCTCATCGGTGTCGTCACCGGAAAGCGTAGTCAGGTCCATACAGGTAATCGCGCGCAGCAACCACGCGGCCTGCCACTCTTTCTTGACGGTACGCCGGGCAACGTGAGTCTGTGCGCGCCGTTCGACCGCGCTGGTGTTTACGCGAACTTGTTTCACCCAGTCGAGATTGAGCAGAATGCCGCGATTCGAAAGAAGGGGACGGCCGGCGAGTGTCGCGATCGGCGATTCCAATTCGGAAGGGTGCATCTCCGGAGCCGCGTCACCACTGCGGTGTGCTACTCCGTAATTCGGTCTGCTGTCCTGTGCCATCCCTCTGCATTGTACGGCAGAGCCTAAGGAATCCGGTATCTCGTCGCCTCCGTCCTTGACAGGGCTCCGGTCGGAGTCTAGGCTACGGCCCGGATCAATTCGGGAGAAACGATTCTGAAATTCCTCGGTTCTGCCTCCTCGCGTTGTCTGCATATTCTTGGACTGGTCTTGATTCTGTTGGCAACTCTGGCATCTTCCGCCTCCGCCGCGAGCAAGAAGATCATTTTCGATACTGACCCCGGGTCGGACGATGCCATGGCGATGATGTTGGCTCTGAATTCGCCGGAGCTCGATGTGCGTGCGATTACCGTGGTCCCCGGCAATGTGACCGCCAGCATGGGCCTGGAAAACGCCCTACGCATGGTGTCATTGGCGAATCGGTGCGATATCCCTGTGGCCGCTGGGGCGCAGCACCCACTTTTTCAGAAGCTGATCACCGCCGAGTTCTGGCATGGCAAAAACGGTCTGGCTAACGTTGAGCTTCCGCACAGCAAGTGCAAAGTCGATGGACACTTCGGACCGGACCTCATCATCCAGATGGTCCACGCGGCGCCCCATGAGATCACCTTGGTGCCGGTTGGCCCCCTCACAAACATCGCTCTGGCGGTTCTCAAGGACCCGTCGATCGTTCCTCTCGTCAAAGAAGTTGTTCTGATGGGAGGTTCAATCTCTGGCGGCAACGTGAATGCCGCTGCCGAAGCCAACATTTACAACGATCCCGAAGCCGCCCAGATCGTTTTCCAGGCGGGCTGGCCGCTCACGATGGTCGGACTCGATGTGGGCGACAAAACGCTCCTCTCGCAAAAACAACTGGACCAACTGGCCAGCACCCACGGTCCGGTGAATGATTTCATCTACGCGGTCGCGAAGTATCTCGTGGATCTCTCCGCCAAGCTTGGTTCGCCTGGAACTCCGATGTATGACCCTCTGGCGGTCGGAGTGGCGATCGATGCCACACTGGTCAAAGCCCCCGAGATGCACGTGAACGTAGAAACCAAGGGTGACTTCACCCGTGGTGAAACCGTGGCCAATCGTCGTGGAGAGGTTGAGCGCAATGTTCTGCACGGAGACCACTACGTGATCGAGGGGCTCGACAAAGTTTCACCGAATGCAAAGGTCTGTACCGAAGTAGACGCCGATCGGTTCTTGCATCTCTTTGTGTCGAGAATTCAGGGTAAGTAGATCGTCGAAACCCGTGGCATAGATCTGGGCCTTAAGCGCGGATTTCGCGATCAAGGCGGAAGCTGTCCAAGGAGAAACGATGTTCACACCACAAAGTCTGAGCATTGCCCTCTTGATGATGATCACCAGCGCAATCTGCTGGGGCTCATGGGCCAACACCTACAAGGGCGTTAAGAACTATCGTTTCGAACTGTTTTATTGGGATTATGCCATCGGCATCTTCCTCATCTCTCTAGTCCTTGCCCTCACCATGGGAAGCACCAGCCACGACGCGAACAGCTTTCTCAATAATGTGCACTCCGCCGATACCGGGAACATCGTGTACGCCCTCATTGGGGGAGCCTGGTTCAACCTCGCCAACTTGCTCCTGGTGGCCGCCATTGACATGGCCGGCCTGGCCGTCGCGTTTCCGATTTCCATAGGTATCGCCTTGGTTGTGGGCGTTGTGTTGAGTTATGTCCAGCAACCAAGAGGGAATCTTCTCTTGCTGGCACTCGGAGTAACCTGCGCTCTCCTGGCCGTGATTCTCGACGGAAAGGCCTACGGAAATCTCCCAGTCTCCAGACGCACCATCTCGAGAAAGAGTGTCATCACTTGCGTGGTTTCCGGGGTTCTGATGGGCTTGTGGGCACCGTTCCTTACACATTCTATGACGCGCGGTAATGCGCTAGGACCGTACAGCGCCGTGGTATTCCTCACCCTGGGAGCGTTGCTTTCTTGTTTCATCTGGAACGTTTATTTCATGAAGCGACCGTTGGTCGGAGAGTCAGTGAGTTTTAGCGGATTCTTCCGCGGCCCCACGTCCGGCCATGTGTTAGGTCTCCTGGGAGGATGCATCTGGGGCACGGGAACGGTCTTCAATATGGTGGCTGCGAGCTACACGGGCGTGGCGATCTCCTATGCCATCGGCCAATCCGCTCCCATGGTGGCTGCTCTTTGGGGAGTCCTGGCGTGGAAAGAATTTGATGGCTCAGGACCGCGTGCCAAGATGTACCTGGCGCTAATGTTTGTCTTCTATGCTCTGGCAATTCTGCTGGTGGCACGAGCGAACGGATAAGAACTGCCGTGGGCCGAAAAGATCCAGGCGGTGAGATAGCACCTCAGAAAAGTCAGACGACTTTCTTAGCTATAACCTGCCGATCTGTTCAGCGGTCATTTGTAACAAGCTTTATCGTCTGACCGATATTGTCCAGCTCCCTCTTGAGTGCAAGACTGTCGAGACGCTTGAAAGGCAGACACAAGAACAGGCTGATTCTGCGATCGAGGATGAAGAAAGCATCGCGGAACGCTTTTTCCACCTCGATCGCACTACCGCGAACCACGGCCGGATCGGGAACGCCCCAATGCGCCGTCATCGGCTGCCCCGGCCAGACTGGGCATACTTCCTTAGCGGCGTCGTCACAAACTGTAAACACGAAATCCAGTTTGGGAGAGCCGAACTGAGAGAACTCCTCCCATGACTTGCTTCGGAGGCCTTTTGTTGGGACTCGCGCAACCTCCAATTGCCCCAGAGCTTCACGCCGTACGGTTCCCGCCGGATGGCTCCCGGTACTGTAGGCAGTGAAGTTCGGCTTCCCCTTGAAGTTCAGAATTGCCTCAGCCATGATGGAGCGGGCTGGGTTCCCCGTACATAGAAACAAAAACGTTATAGCGTTCTTGCATTATCGATCCCGAATCGCTAGTTACAGCAGGTCGGCCCGCAACATTGGTTCGTGGTAGCGACGGCAGGCTTTACAGCCCGGACGAATGCGCTCATGAATTTGCCGTCCACGTGCAGAGCAATGGCGTCGACATCAATATCTTCTTCTGAAAGTAGTTCGCGGGCATCCTCCGCCCTGTAAATACGCGTGGGCTCAATATCGATCTGCTCAAAACCAGCTGCCGCCAGCTTGTCGCGGTATTCGACATCTTCCATCGCCCCGGCGACACAGCCGACCCAAAGAAGCACGCTCTGCCGGATCGCGGGGTTGATTTCTCCGCGGGTAACAACATCGGAGACCGCGAACCGGCCGCCTGGCTTCAGCACGCGAAATGCTTCTCTCAATACCTGCCCTTTATCCGCTGAAAGATTGATCACGCAATTCGAGATGATGACGTCGACCGAATTGTCCGGTAGAGGAATGTGCTCGATCTCGCCGCGCAGGAATTCCACGTTCTCAGCGCACGCCTTGCGCTTGTTTTCGTTAGCCAGCGCGAGCATTTCATCGGTCATGTCCAGTCCGTAGGCCTTTCCAGTTGGTCCTACTCGCTTAGCCGAGAGCAACACATCGATGCCGCCACCGGATCCCAAATCGAGGACGACCTCTCCCGCGTTGAGTTGTGCCAGCGCCGTGGGATTGCCACAACCAAGGGATGCGAGCATCGCTTCTTCCGGAACTTGCTCCCCTTGGGCGGCATCGTAAAGGTTGGAAGTGATCGGGTCGCAACCTCGCCCGGCACCTGAGGAAGCCCCGCAACAACTGTTGCCGCCACTCTTCACGCGAAGGGCGGCCTGACCGTATCTCTGTTTGACCACCTCTTTGATATTTGTCGTACTCATGGGGATCTCCTATTTACAAATTTGAACGATGTCTTGCGGTTCCAGTGCTTTGTTTCGTGTGCAGCATTCGGCATAAAGGAACTGCAATAGCTCTTGAAGGGCGTCCGCGTTGGCGGTGTAACGCAAGAAAGTGCTTTCCCGACGAACGCTCACAAGGTTTTCGCTCTTAAGCTTGTCGAGATGGTGAGAAAGAGTCGAGTTGGGGATATCCAACTCCTCTTGAATCTCTCCAACCACCAGACCATCGGGATGAGCAGTCAGTAGCAATTGCAAAATCCGCAGTCTGGCTTCGGTCCCCATGGCGGAGAACATGTCGGCGTAGCGCGCCACTTGTTCCGTTTTTCGTGGGGAGATCGGCGCCATGTTTCGATAGTTGCAGAAATATAGGATTATGTCAATAGGATTGATGAAACGACGGTAATGGGAGGTCTGCCGCAAGCCACAGCCAAGACGCCGCTCGTTTGCACTGCCATGCCGCATTCCTGGCAGAAGTACAGTGATAAGTGATAAGTGAATGCCTGGCTCGCCTAGGACGAACTCTATCTTTGATTATCCGAGGAAGGGGAGATCGGAGTCTTGGTTTCCTGCAGTGCTTTCGATTCTCTTACTTCCAACTCCGCTTGGCGCTTGTGGGTAGCTACTGCGGGGTCGGTCCCAGCTTTTATTTCGGTTTTCTCAATAAAGTAGCGCCAGCCTTCGTGGTGATCGGAGGAGCCTTGGGAATCCTGAAATTTTCTTAAAGCGGACTCAGCGTTTTGCTTGCCGCGGACCACCTCGACCACGCCAGCCGACTGGTAGGTTCGGACGTTGTGCAGGATGATCGCGTAGGTAGCGCTTTGTTCGTCGCGTGTCAGAAAAAGTCCATTCGTGGCTCGACTAGAGTGATCGAGCATGACGTCGCAAAAATCGCGCGAAAAGGGAAAAGGCGATCTCTTTCGACATCGCCTCTTCACACAAATTCGCCGGCTTAGAGCGCCTGTACGTTTTCAGCCTGCCAGCCCTTGGGCCCCTTGGTCACATCGAATTGCACTGTCTGACCCTCCTGCAGGCTTCTGAAACCGCCGGCCTGGATAGCCGAGAAATGCACAAAAACGTCTTCGCCACTTTGACGGCTGATGAAGCCGTACCCTTTAGCGTCATTGAACCACTTTACTGTTCCTTGTTCTGCCATGTTGATTCAGATGTTCCTTTGATTGATTTACGCTGGAGAGATTCGGAGGTACTGAGGGCAGGTTGCTGGCTGATGAGGCGAGAGCTGCTCACGACCGATTCGGTCTAACGTACTGAGTAATGCTACGCGGAATACACACAGTTGGCAATCTGTTTCGAACGTGCGATTCGTCAGCACCAGGCTCCATTCAACGCAAGGCGACGTTTGTTGGTCGACGGCTGGGCTTCCCGGTCATGAGTCGCGTTGCTCATGCAGGACCTTCGTAAACAGGATATACTCAAGATACTTAACCTCGAAGATACGCCACCAAAGCACCCTGCGCCTTCGCGATTGAGAGATCGAGAGGCGTCTTTTTTGCTCAAGCGTTTACCGGTGTGCCCGTCACACTATGCCACAACTCAACACGAGCGGAGTCGAAGGCGCCCCAGTCGTTTCAATCCATTCCGATCGGTACTTGATTTGCCGGGTCTGTCGTTGTTCGTGGCATGGCAACTCATTGTTCGAAAGCCCAGAAGCCTGTCGATCTCGAGCGCCCCGCAAGGGAAGATGTCCTGGCCCGGCGGTCATCAACCAACCCAAATGGGATGCAGGAGTCCATTATGTCCGCAATAAATGGTGACAAAGCCAGATTCCACCGGGAACGCAAACAGAAGATCGCTCGACGGAAACGAACTCGTGAGCTGCTGAACCAAGCACCAACACCACGGAAAGCAGTGGAGAGTTCGGGCCGCGCCCGACCCGGATCGGTGTCCGAATGACCGCGCCACTGGTGGCTTTGCCGCCGTCCGCGCTCGCGGCAATGAAGAAGAAACGAGTGCTGCTGGTCGACGCTTCGCACACGAAACGCGACTTGCGCGCCGAGGTGATGCGCAAACTCGGTATCGATGTCGATTGCGCAGTCGACATCGGAGAAGCGCGTTCTTTCTGGAGAGCTGACTTGTATGATCTCGTCTTGATCAACGCGCAAAATGGACGGGGCCATCGCGACAGTTTTTGTGAGGACATTCGCGGCGCCAAGCCTCCGCAGCGGTTGGCCTTCCTGGTAGGGAAACCTGAATATCTCGCGGACTCGCCCTCTGCGGATGAGGAGCTATCGGGCCCGAACGCCGCCGATGACCGTACAGTCGTTGGAGATGTGAAAGCCGCGCTTTCCGTCAATCTTGGAGACTTGACGCAACGCTGGGGCATTCTGGAGGCTTCTCGCCGAATCTCCGCCGTTCGCTCCGCATGCAGTGCCCGCACCCGAGCTATGCGGGATCGGCCCGTTCCACCCCGCGATTCTGAAGGTCAACCGTCGAGGCGAACCAGCAGATCGGCCACCTTGGATGATTTGTTAAGAGAGGAACTACAATGAAGAACCTGTACGTTGGTAATCTGCCCCATAGCACAACCGAGTCCGAACTGCGCAACGTTTTCGAGCCGCACGGCGCCGTGGAGAAAGTCACGCTTGTAACGGACCGGGAGACGGGCCGCTCGCGCGGCTTCGGCTTTGTGGAAATGACCAATGCCAGTGAGGCCGATAAGGCGATTGCCGCCCTGAACGGAACCGACCTGGGTGGGCGACCATTGACCATCAACGAGGCCAAACCAAAGGCCGATCGGCCCAAGGGGGGCGGGCAGCGCTTTGGTGGCGGTGGTGGCGGCCGCGGCCGCGACGACTACCGTGGCCACGCGCGCCAACCGCGCGAACCGCGCTGGTAAGTTTCTCGAATCCTGTAGCAAATCCGGCTGTTAGTAAGATCGCCGGCCAGCAATAAACAACACACATGTTGGGGGACGGAGTATGCCACGAGGCCGATCGACGTTTACAAAGCGCCAGAAGGAACAAACGCGGCAACAGAAACAACGGGACAAAGCCGAACGCAGGAACCAACGCAAACAGGAGAAACCCGGCGAAAGCACCGTGGACGAGATGGCCGAGTTGCGTGACCACGCTGCGGCGCAGGCGGCACTATTCAATCTTGGTGTTGACGAATCGGAGGATGACTCCACGCCAGGTGGTGGGATTACCCATTAGTTTGGCCCTGTGAGTCGCTCTCGCGGTGCTTTGGCGACTCGGCTTGGACGGGTACCGCTCCAGGCAAAGCAGTCAGGACCGCTGTCCAGCCACGGTCGCACCCGCAGAGATCGCTACTCATTATAGAGATCGCTATTCATTATTAAGGATCACGCCCCCCAGTCGGCGTGTGGTGGACTAGTTGGCGCAGGGATCTGCTGATTAAGATCAGCATCGGAATTTCGGCTCACAGCCCGCGGCCCGCGACCCCGCCTCGAGACGATGTAAAGCGGCCACCAGCGCGTCAACCCGTTCCCTCGTGTTGTACGGGTCCTACGGTCTTCTCCATCAAAGCGGCACAGGATCGGTTGCGCACAGTGATGCCCAGTGCGGAACGCCACCGAATTGGGTCGAGATACTCCTTCAATTGCGCCCGGCTTCCCGAAGCAATACCATTAACCTATGCCCGTCGATGCTGAAGTTTCCCGCTCAAGCTATACGCCCGTCCGCGCCCCGCGGGGTACGACTCTTTCCTGCAAGAGCTGGCAACAGGAAGCAGCCATGCGGATGCTGATGAATAATCTCGACGAAGAGGTAGCAGAGAGGCCGCAGGACCTGGTGGTCTATGGCGGAACGGGGCGCGCGGCACGTAGCTGGGAGGCGTATCGGGCGATCGTTGAGACGCTGAAGACTCTTTCCGACGACGAGACGCTGCTGGTTCAATCGGGCAAGCCTGTGGGCATTTTCAAGACTCATGAGTACGCCCCGCGCGTGCTGATCGCAAACTCGAACCTGGTGGGACACTGGTCGAACTGGGAAAAGTTCAACGAACTCGAGCGTGCGGGCCTGATGATGTACGGGCAGATGACCGCCGGCTCGTGGATCTATATCGGTTCGCAGGGAATTGTAGAGGGGACGTTCGAGACATTTTCCGCCGCCGGCGAAAAGCACTTCGGCGGCGACCTTGCGGGCAAACTCATCGTCTCGGGCGGCATGGGCGGCATGGGTGGCGCGCAGCCGCTGGCCGCAACCATGACCGGAGCGGCGTTCCTGGGCATCGACGTTGATCCCGAGCGCATCAAGAAACGCCTCAAGACCGGCTACTGCGATTTCATGGTGACCACTCTCGACGAGGCGTTGCGCATTTTGAAGAATGCGGTGCGCAAGAAAGAGAACGTCTCGGTTGGTCTCGTCGGAAACTGCGCGGACATTATTCCAGAACTGGCCGAGCGCGGCGTGGTACCCGACATTCTCACCGACCAGACGTCGGCGCACGATCCCCTGAACGGCTACGTGCCGAACGGCATGACGTTGGAGGCTGCACTTGAGCTTCGCAAGCGCGCCCCGCAGACCTATCAGGAAAAGTCGCTGGACGCGATGGCCCGGCACGTCGAGGGCATGTTGCGTTTGCAGAAGATGGGCTCGGTGACGTTTGACTACGGCAACAACATTCGCACGTTTGCGTTCCAGCGCGGAGTGAAGGACGCCTACGACTTCCCGGGATTTGTGCCAGCTTACATCCGCCCGTTGTTCTGCGAAGGGCGCGGACCTTTCCGCTGGGTGGCATTGTCGGGTGAAGCGTCTGATATTGCCGTGACTGATGACTTGGTCCTGGAACTGTTTCCGGAGAATCGCATTCTGCGGCGCTGGATTGACCTGGCGCGCAAACGCATCAAGTTCCAGGGCCTCCCCGCGCGCATCTGCTGGTTGGGATATGGCGAGCGTGCGCATTTCGGCCTGGCCATGAATGATCTCGTAAGAAAAGGAAAGATCAAGGCACCCATCGTGATTGGACGCGATCATCTGGATTGTGGCTCGGTGGCGTCACCTTTTCGCGAAACCGAGAGTATGAAGGACGGCTCAGACGCTGTGGCGGACTGGCCGATTCTTAATGCGTTGCTCAACACAGCTGCAGGTGCTTCATGGGTCTCAGTCCACAACGGTGGCGGAGTTGGTATCGGCTACTCACTGCATGCGGGACAGGTCACAGTTGCCGATGGCACGGAGATGATGGCTAAGCGAATTGAGCGAGTGCTCACGACCGACCCGGGAATGGGGATCATTCGACACGCGGATGCCGGGTACGAAGCGGCCGCGACATTCGCCGAGAAGACGGGTGTGAAGATTCCGATGGGTGGATAAGCAGCACCTTCTGCTTCCACTTAGGGTAGCGTCCGGCATCTTGCCGCCAGACCGCGTTACAGCCTGAAGCCAATGTCAAGACCACCAAATAATATGACCTCAGCGAGAGCACAAGGCGCACGTTCGATCCTGCTGGTCAACATCGGCCAGCTACTTACGTTGCGCTTCGTCGGAAAAAAGCACCGGCCCACGACGCGGAAAGACGTTGTCAGAGCTAGGCATCCTTGAAGATGCCGCGATATTGTGCTTGGGAGGCAGGATCGTCTCAGTTGGCAAGACGAAAGAAGCTCTGCGCGATCCTTGGATTAGGAAAAATCGGAAAAGAGTTCTCGAAATCGACTGCAAGGGCCAGGTCGTTCTGCCGGGCTTTGTTGACTCGCACACGCATCCAGTCTTTATCAATCCACGTCTGGTGGACTTCGAAAAACGCACCGCGGGGGCAACTTACGAGCAGATTGCCGAGGCGGGTGGAGGCATCCGGTCGAGTGTCGAGCCAGTTCGCAAGGCAGGGAAGAGTTTGCTGGCCGAAAAGGTACTGGATGCCCTGCACGAGATGGCCGAGCAGGGAACGACTACGGTTGAGGCCAAGTCGGGGTATGGGCTCACGGTAGACTCGGAGTTGAAGTCGCTGGAGGCGATTCGGCAGGCGGCTTCGCAATGGCCCGGGACCGTTGTAGCAACCTTGTTGGGGGCTCATGTCATCCCAAAAGAGTTCCAGGGGCGCTCACAAAAGTATGTCGAGAGCGTCTGTACGGAGATGGTTCCGCAGGCGGCGCGGCGGAAGCTCGCTCAATTCGTGGATGTGTTCTGCGATCGAGGCGCATTTTCAGTGGAGGAGACCCGCAAGATTTTCGAGGTAGCCGTTCAAAATGGACTCGGCGTTCGAGCGCACGTAGGACAGCTTTCAGAGACCCCACTGGACACGTTGTTAGCACTTCGGCCCGCGTCTCTCGATCATATGGACCACGTGAGCAATGAGGATATTTCGCGGCTCGCCCGGCAAGACACAGTGGCTACATTCGTCCCCGGAGCCAATTATTTTCTCGGGTTGAGCGAATATCCTTCGGCGCGCGAGTTCATTGATGCAGGAGTCCCGGTAGGACTCGCGACCGATTACAATCCAGGTAGCTCTCCTACTGCCAGCATGCCCTTCGTGATGTCGCTGGCTTGCACGCACATGAAGATGTCTCCGGCGGAATCAATCGCCGCAGCCACGATCAATGGCGCGTGGGCGCTGCGAATGCAGAGTCGCAAGGGGTCTATCGAGCCCGGGAAGGATGCCGACCTGGCTGTCTTCGACGTGGAAAATTATCGTGAAGTTCCTTACTGGTTTGCATCAAATCGGTGTGCCTTCACTGTTTTGAATGGGGTTCTAGTCGCCTCAGGCGGTTCGGGCGAATTGGGTTGAACTGCCGTGAGGAGAATTCCGTAAAGCTAAGAAGAAGAAAAACAAGACAGAGTAAGCCACGAGCATTCGCGGGGCATACTACCGACTGCGTGTTTTCCATGTGACGGTCTTGTGGGGCCGGATAAGTTCCGAGTTATTAATTTTGAGGAGCGCATGAAACGAATTTTTCTGTCATTTGCATTCTTAACGCTGGTGGCCAGCCTTGCCTCAGCCCAACGCCTGCCGGAACTGGCAGTTCCCGAAAACTACAAGCTCCACTTTGTTCCCGATTTCGACAAGGACAATTTCGCGGGCGAAGAAACGATCCAGATCCGGGTATTGAAACCGACCTCGCAGATCGTGGTGAACTCGGCGGAAATCGAGTTTCAGGAAACCACGCTTTCGAGCGGCGGCGCAAAGCAGATCGCCCGAGTCACGCTCGATAAAGAGAAGGAAATGGCAACCTTGGCATTCGACAAGGAGATCCAGTCGGGCCCGGCGACCCTGCACATTAAGTACACCGGAATCCTGAACGATGAATTGCGCGGGCTTTACCTGGGAAAAGATAAAGAAGGCCGCAAGTATGCAGCCACCCAGTTCGAAGCGACCGACGCGCGCCGTGCCTTTCCATCGTTCGACGAACCTGCTTACAAGGCGACTTTCGACATAACTGTTGTCGCCGACAAAGTGCACGCTGTGATTTCCAACGCAAAGGTGTTGTCTGATGCGCCTGGTCCCGGCGATTTGAAGCACACGGTAAAGTTCGCGACCACGGCGAAGATGTCATCGTACCTCGTAGCCCTCGCGGTGGGTGAGTTTGAGTATGTGGAAGGGCAGGCGGACGGCATTCCCATCCGTGTTTGGGGCACGCCCGGCACTAGGCAGGATGCTACTTATGCCCTCGAAGTCGCCGAACAGTGCATCAAGTACTACAACCACTACTTCGGGATCAAGTATCCATTCGAGAAGCTCGACATGATTGGCCTGCCTGACTTCGCCGCAGGCGCCATGGAAAATACTGGCCTGATTACATATCGGGAAGTCATCCTGCTGCTCGACGACAAGAAGGCTTCGGTGGGTTTGCATCGGGAAGTGGCCGCCGTGATCGCACACGAAATCGCTCACCAGTGGTTTGGCGATCTGGTCACCATGAAATGGTGGGACGATATTTGGTTGAACGAAGGCTTTGCTACCTGGATGGAAAACAAAGCCGTCGCAGCCTGGAAGCCGGAATGGCATCTGGAACTGGATGACGTGCAGGGAACAACTGGGAGTCTAGGTGTCGATGGGCTGAAAAACACTCGTCCCATTCATCAGCCGGCAGAGACTCCCGCGCAGATTCAGGAACTCTTCGACGGGATCGCCTACGGGAAGGCGGCCGCGGTATTGCGCACTCTGGAAGCTTATCTAGGACCGGAAGCATTTCGAGCCGGAGTCGATCAGTATCTGAAGCAGCATTCTTACGGCAACGCCACCGCCGACGATTTCTGGAGGACACTGGCGCAAGTTTCGAAGAAGCCCGTTGACCAGGTTATGCCGACGTTCGTAAAGCAGCCGGGTGCTCCGATGGTGACTGTGCAGACGCAGTGCGCGGGAGGATCGAGCACTGTGACCCTCACGCAGAAGCGTTACTTCTTCGACCAAGCCCTGTTTCAGGCGGGAAATGACGAACTGTGGCAAGTGCCGGTGTGCCTGAAACAAGGCGGCGAGAACGGGAAGAGTCAGTCGAAGTGTGTGCTTCTCACAAAGAAGCAGGACAACTTCGCACTGCCCGGGTGTGGCTCGTGGGTAATGGCGAACGCCGGTGCGCAAGGCTACTACCGTACGGGCTATTCGTCGGATGCAATTCGCGCCATCGGACGTGACATTGAAAAAGGCCTCACGCCTGCCGAGCGTATCGTCCTGTTAAACGACTCCTGGTCCTCGATTCGGGTAGGGGAGCAACCGATCGGTGACTATCTGGCACTCGCAGAAAGCCTGCAGTCGGACCGCACACGCGCAGTCGTCGAAGAGGTAACTGGACAACTGGAGTACATCAGCGATCACTTTGTCACTGACGACGACCGTGAAGGTTACGAGCAGTGGGTGCGCCGTCTGCTCACTCCCATGGCCCAGGAACTCGGTTGGACGCCGAAGCCAGGCGAAAGCGACGAAACAAAGACTCTGCGTTCTCGGGTGATGCATACCTTAGGCTACGCTGGGCACGATCCGGAGGTGCTAGCCGAAGCGCGCAGGTTAACCGACCAGGCGCTCGACAATCCTGCCGCCATCGATCACACGATCGCATTTACGGCGTTTTCGCTCGCAGCTCAAAACGGCGACGCCGTCCTCTACGACAAAGTTATGGATCATCTCCAGAAGAAAGGTGCCAGCCTGGAAGAGTATTACCTCTATTTCCAGACGGCGGCTCGATTCACCGATCCAAAATTACTGCAGCGCACTTTGGAATACGCGCTTACGCCCGCGGTGCGCAGCCAGGACACCTTGGGGTTGATTTCGGTAGTTATGGAAAACCCCGCAGGTACAAAAGTGGCGTGGGATTTCGTGCGCGCTCACTGGCCAGAAATCGAAAAAGTGGGTGGGGGCTTCACGAGCGGGGAAGTAGTCGCCGCGACTAGCGTCTTCTGCGACGCCGGAATGCGGGACGAGGCCCAGGACTTCTTTGCAACGCACAAAGTTCCGACGGCCGAACGCACGCTAAAGCAATCCGTAGAACGGATGAACTACTGCGTGGATTTGAAGTCTCGGCAAATACCACAGCTATCATCGTGGCTGGAACGACGCGGTGCGACGTCGGGTCAATAACAGGGTTTGCGCACTTCTGCGAGACTGACTCGGGCGGGCTCGCAGAAGAGCACCGGTGTAACCCTGCCGAGTCGACCTCATGGTTGAAAGCTACAGCGTACGTGCGACTCTGAAAGAGAGGCGAGACTCGCGAAGCGAACGACACCGACGATCGTGATGTAGCCACTGATGGGTAGC
>CAWJDR010000021.1:0-91891 GCA_963841655.1 uncultured Acidobacteriota bacterium
CACCCAGGTCCACACCGATCGAGAAGTTAGGCATAGGTCAGCAAAAGGAATTAGGGTACACCGGGCAAAATGGATTGTCGATTTTCGACTGTCACTTTTCGATTAAGAAACTTGCCTTGAGGAGAGGACTTTCAATTCGCAATCAGAATTGACAATTGAAAATCGTCTTACTTCTGGCATTTCGGGCAGTAGTGGCTGCTCCTTCCCACAATGACGACACGCTTCACAGGTGTCTTGCAAGCCAGGCACGATTCTCCTTCACGGCCATAAACCCGATGTTGCAGTTGAAAGAATCCCTCTTCACCATCGGCGTCGACATAGTCGGAAATCGAAGATCCACCGAGCGCGATCGCCTCTTTCAGAACCTCCCGCACCGCTTCATACAGCTTTTCAAGTTGTGCGCGCGGGGATGGTAGATACCCGGCGACGCGGACGAATCCCCGCGCGGAACAACGCCTCATCCGCATAGATGTTTCCGACTCCCCGCAGCAACTTCTGGTTCAATAAAGCGCTCTTGATCGGTGTATTTCTTCCTCGAAACAAAGCAAGGAAGCGCTCTTTGTCGACTTCGAGCGGCTCGAAGCCCCCCGCCTCGAATCCGCCACCAGAAGCTACGCTAAGCCGCCCGAAGCGCCGCGGATCGACGAAGCGAAGCTCGCGTCCCGAAGCCAGTTTCGCAATCGCGTGGGTGTGCTTAGCAACTTCCTCATCCGGCGCACATACAACCATGCGGCCCGTCATGCCGAGATGGACGATCCATTGTGAGGTGGAACCCAGCGCTGGAGTCCGTTTCCGGCGCCTAGCGGGCAGGATTACCGGCGCTGTTTCGTTGCGTTCGAGATCAAACACAATGTGCTTGCCCATCCGCCGAACTTGCGCGATGCGCGTGTGCTCCAGTGTTCTCGCGATCTCCGCGGCAGGTGACTTCATGGTCTGCGGCTTCGACCCCAGCCAGACCGACTCAATCTGGTCTCCCGCCACGCGCTTCTGCAACCCGCGCGCAATGGTTTCGACTTCAGGAAGTTCGGGCACGAGAACCAGTCTACAGTCGTCAGTCCCAAGTCGTCAGCCGGTGGCATTTCGGTCGTCGCTTCTGTGGAGAGCATCACGTCGTCGGCCTACGCTCGACATTCCACGGTCTGAAAACCAAGGCGGTTGCATCGCAGAAAGCGCAGACAGCCAATACCTTCCGACTTGCGACTGAAGACTGACGACTGTATTCTTACCTGTACACACCCGCTCCGCTCAAATCCCAGCAATTCCGAAACTGCGACGACCCCGCGGGCAGAGAGAGTGTGTGCGACCCCGGGACATCTTCTGCACGGAGCTGGCATTGAAAAAGGGCAAGGCTGCGGTCATCGTTGGCGCACAATGGGGCGACGAGGGTAAAGGCAAGATCGTTGACGTATTGTCCGAAGGGTTCCCGGTCGTAGCGCGCTATGCCGGTGGACATAATGCCGGCCACACCGTCATCATCAGCGGCAAGAAATTCATCCTCCAGTTGGTTCCTTGCGGAGTGCTGCGCTCGGGCTGCTGCAGCGTGATCGGCAACGGCGTGGTACTCGATCCGATGGCCTTCCTGAAGGAAGTCGGCGGGCTGCGCGAAGCCGGCGTGCAGGTGGACGGCAACCTGTTCGTCAGCAATCGCGCCCAGGTGATCCTGCCCTACCACCGCATGATCGAACTCGCAGCCGAGAACGCTCCCGGGCGCGTCAAGATTGGCACGACTTCCCGTGGGATCGGACCCGCCTATGAAGACAAGATGGGTCGCCGCGGGTTGCGAGTCGCCGATCTTCTCGATCTGAAACTTCTAAGAACGCACATCGACAATGCGGTGCGCGAGAAGAACATGATTGCGCACGCACTGTTCAACTCGGAACCGCTTGATTCCGACAAGATGTATACGGAATATGCGGCGGCCGCCGAGAAGATTGCACCTTTTGTCTGCGATACGGCGGCGCTCCTCAACAAAGCTCTGACCGAGGGCAAGTCAATTGTCTTCGAAGGCGCACAGGGCACGATGCTCGACATCGACCACGGAACTTACCCGTTCGTGACATCATCGAGCGCAACATCGGGAGGTGCCGTTATCGGCACCGGCGTCGCCCCCACTGCCATCGATATGGTAATCGGTGTGACCAAGGCATATTGCACACGGGTGGGTGGCGGTCCTTTCCCAACCGAGGCTCTCAACGACCAAGGCGACCTGCTGCGCGCCCGCGGCAACGAATACGGCGCAGTAACGGGGCGTCCGCGGCGTTGCGGCTGGTTGGATTTGCCTCTTCTGCGCTACGCTGGCATGATTAACGGAATCTCGTGGCTGGTGGTTACAAAGCTGGACGTGCTCGACGAACTTACAGAAATTCCGGTGTGCGTCGGTTACAAAATCAACGGCAAGAAGACCGACGAGATTCCAGCGCAGGCCAGTGGCTACGACAAGATTGAGGGCGTCTACGAAAATAAGCCTGGCTGGAGAACATCCACGCAAGGCATCACTGCGATGGAGAAGTTACCAAAGCCAGCTCGCGACTACCTGACATTTCTTGAAGCCGCCAGCGGAGCGCGGGTAGGTATGGTGTCAACCGGTCCGGACCGGAATCACACCATCCTTGTTGATGAATTCGCCGCCGAGTTGAAGGCTGCCGGGCGGCAGGTCGAAGCAAAAGTCTAGACGGAGCGAACAGCAATGGTTGTCTTGGCCGTAACGTGGATGGCAAAGGTCGGACACGAAAGCGAAGTGGCCACTCTCTTCGGAAAGTTAACTGAAGAATCGCGCAAAGAGCCCGGCTGCGTGATGTACGTGGTTCACCGCCACAAAACCGAACCGCGCCGGTTCTTCATCTACGAGCAGTACAAAGACGACGCAGGCCTGGAGGCCCATCGGGCCGCGCCCCACTTCCTGCAGTTTGCGAGGAAAGACCTGCCCAAGATTGCCGAGCGCGTGGAAGGAAATCTGTTCGAGCCGCTAGGGTGAAGCGTAAGGCGGGCACCCTTGCGCGCCAAGCTGCGGGATCATTGCTCCGTTACTTATTCTTGTCGCTCATCAGCACTCCGCCCGAAGCGTAACTTTCCTTCGACACCTCGATGAAGGTGACGACAATCGCTTCCCGCCGCGCGCCTGGCCTCTTCCACCATGGCATCGGTAATGCGCGCAGCGATCTTGCGCTTCTGTTCGACTGGTGCGACCTTGGAGCATTGTGACTTGAATCTAGAGGCATGGGAAACCAGTTCTCGGTTCTTGGTTGTCAGTTCTCGGTTGGCCCGAGTTTGCAATCCCTCGTTTCTGAAATCGTTGCCCACTGAGAACTGCTCATTTCGCCAATTCATATCCCGCAAAGAAGTAGCTGAGCTCAAAACGTGCGGTCTCGTCGGCGTCGGAACCGTGAATGGCGTTGTGTTCGATGCTGCTCGCCCACTTCTTGCGGATGGTACCGTCTTCGGCATTGGCTGGATTGGTCGCTCCCATCAACTTGCGCAGGTCAGCAATGGCATTTTCTTTCTCCAGCGCCAGCACCACGATGGGCCCGCTCGACATGAAATCCGTCAGTGAATTGTAGAAAGGCCGATGCGCATGCACCGCGTAGAACTGCTCCGCCTGATGCTTGGAGATTTCAAGCATCTTCATGGACAGGATTCGAAAGCCGTTCTTTTCGAACTGCTCGATGATGTCGCCCACCCCATTCTTGTGGACGGCATCGGGCTTGATGATGGTCAGTGTACGTTCCAGCGTCTTCATGATTTAGTCGTTAGTCCTCAGTCGTGGCTTAGTCGTCGGCTGTTAATCGTTGGCTGTTGGCAGTTTGCAGTATCCGCCAACTCGGCTACTCGAAAAGAAAGGCGCATCGTTTAACTCGGTACTGGTACTCGCACCTCGGTACTATTTATGCTTTCGCCGCCGTCGCGGCCAAGGCAGAAACCAGGGTCTCGCCGATGGCAGCCGGCGATTTCGCAACCTTGATTCCCGCTGCTTCCATCGCCTTGATCTTCTCGGAGGCCGTGCCCTTCCCGCCCGAAATGATCGCGCCGGCGTGGCCCATGCGCCGTCCCGGAGGCGCTGTTTGACCCGCGATGAATCCAACCACCGGCTTCCTCATGTGCTTCTTCACGTACTCGGCGGCGGTCTCCTCGGCGTTGCCGCCAATCTCGCCGATCATGATCACCGCCTCAGTCTGCGGATCTTTATTGAAGAGTTCCAGCGCGTCGGTGAAGTTTGTGCCGATGATCGGATCACCGCCAATTCCGATCGCAGTCGACTGTCCGATCCCCCGCGTGGTCAACTGATAGACCGCTTCGTACGTCAGGGTGCCCGAGCGTGAAACGATCCCGATTCCGCCTTCCTTATGAATCTGCGCCGGCATGATACCGATCTTGCACTTGCCCGGTGAAATGATCCCCGGACAATTTGGCCCAATCAGTCGAGAGCGACGGGTTTGCAGAAATTCCCACGCTCGCACCATATCTAATGTCGGAATACCTTCTGTGATGCAGACGATCAGTTCGATCTCGGCATCCGCCGCTTCCATGATTGCATCCGCCGCGAACGGCGGCGGCACGAAGATTACCGATGCATTGGCGCCGGTCTTGTCAACCGCGTCCTGCACCGTGTTGAAAATCGGCCAACCCTCATGCGTAGTCCCGCCTTTCCCTGGCGTGACTCCACCTACCACCTGCGTGCCGTAGGCAGCGCTTGCCTTGGCGTGGAAAGTACCTTCGCGCCCAGTCAGGCCTTGCACAATCAGTCGGGTGTTCTTATCTACCAGAATTGCCATGATTGCTCTCTTCTTGAAATCCGAATGTCCGAATCCCCGATAAAAGCTGCGCGCCTTTGCTCCGAACACGAACTGGAGGGCGAGACGCCCCCGAAAGCCCGCAAGACGTTCGGCGCTACTAACCTTTCGCGGCGGCGACTACTTTCTCTGCCGCGTCTTTCATCGTCTCCGCTACAACGAAGTTCAGGCCGGAATCTTTCAGAATCTGCCGCCCTGCCTCGACGTTCGTGCCTTCCAGTCTCAGAACGATCGGAAGCTGAATATGCGTTTTGTTCGCAGCTTCGACCACCCCGGTGGCCAGCGTATCTACGCGCAGGATGCCCCCGAAGATGTTAATCAGCACAGCCTTCACGTTCTTGTCGCTCAACAAGATCTCGAAAGCGTGCGTGACCTGCTCCGCGTTCGCGCCACCGCCCACATCAAGGAAATTCGCTGGCATACCACCCGCGTACTTGATGATGTCCATAGTCGCCATTGCCAGCCCTGCACCGTTGACCATGCAGCCCACATTTCCATCCAGCTTGATGTAGTTCAGGTTGTACTTGGAAGCTTCGACCTCGAGCGGATCTTCTTCGGTCGTATCGCGCAGTTCGCGCAGGTCAGGGTGACGGTATAGAGCGTTATCGTCGAAAGTAATCTTGGCGTCCAGAGCAAACAGACGTCCATCCGTGGTGGTGATGAAGGGGTTAATCTCCATCAACGAGGCATCGGTCTCCTGCGAAGCCTTAAAGAGGGCGGTCATGAACTGAACGGCCTGATTAATCAGCTGAGGCTTCAGGCCGAGACTGAAAGCCAGCTTCCGCGCCTGAAAGGCTTCGAGTCCCATTCCAGGGGCGACATACTCCTTCAGAATCGCGTTCGGATTTTCCGCGGCGACCTGCTCAATGTCCATGCCACCGGCAGCCGAGGCCATGAACACGGACTTGCCTTCTCCCCGATCAACCAGGATTCCAATGTAGAGTTCCTTCTCGATCGGCAAGGTCTCCTCGATCAGCAACCGGCGCACTATGCGCCCCTCAGGTCCGGTTTGATGCGTAATCAGAGTCATGCCCAGCATCTTGGAGGCAAGTTCACCCGTCTCCTGAACGGACTTGGCAATCTTCACGCCTCCGCCTTTGCCGCGTCCTCCCGCATGAATCTGTGCCTTCACAACGACTCCGGTCGCTCCCGCACTGAACAAACTCTGAGCGACCGCCTCGGCCTGTTCCCGAGTCTCCGCGGACTCGCCACGGGGCACCGCCACTCCGTATTTCTTCAGGATTGCTTTCGCCTGGTATTCATGAATTTTCATAATGATTCCCGAACCAAAGGATCAATGACCGTACTTCAGGGCAGGGTCCTGCTTGCAGCTTCCACTTGAGGCAGCAAACTCTTGATTCTATAGAAGGGTTTTGGATAGGGCAAACGGAAGCGATCACATCATGCTGTGATCCGTGAAAGAAGCTTTCAGCCGTCAGCGCTCAGCTCTTAGTCGATTTGGCGACCGCTGATCTCCGAAAGCTGAAAGCCAAACGATGCTAACCTGTAGCACGCATGATCCTCGACGCCCTCCAGCGCCTCGCCAACCACAGCCAGTCGCTCACTCGCGACGAGGCCCGGGGTGTGATGTCGGAAGTACTTAGCGGCCAATGCACCGACGCCCAAATCGCGGCATTGCTGGTGGCTCTCCACATGAAAGGCGAGACGGTTGAAGAAATTGTCGGCTTTGCCGAAGCGATCCGTGCCGCCGCCGCTCCCCTTGCGGTACCAGGCAACTCAACGATCGATGTGAGCGATACCGAGCGCGATGCGCTGGTCGATACTTGCGGGACCGGAGGCGATGCCAGCGGCACCTTCAACATCTCGACCGCAACCGCCCTGGTGGCCGCCGGTGCGGGTGTCCGGGTGGCAAAGCACGGCAACCGCAGCGTCACTTCGAAGTGCGGCTCCGCGGACGTGATGGAAGCCCTGGGGGTAAATATCAACCTGCCACCGTCGCGTATGGCAGAATGCCTCAAAGAAGTGGGCATCGCCTTTCTGTTCGCCCCAGCCATGCACTCCGCCATGAAGTACGTGCAGCCAGCGCGCCGCGAGTTGCGCCTGCGAACCGTCTTCAATCTGCTGGGACCGCTGACGAATCCGGCAAACGCATCGGCGCAGGTAGTCGGCGTTTATTCGGACGATCTGGTAGAAAAGCTGGCCGAGGCGCTCAGCATGCTCGGCCTGCGCAGGGCCTTGGTGGTGCACGGCTCCGATGGCCTGGACGAAATCACGATCAGCGGTCCAACCCGAATTGCCGAAGTGCGCGACGCACAAGTACACACCTACGAGGTGACGCCCGAAGAATTCGATCTAGCTCGAGCGCCGATGGAAGCAATCTCGGGCGGAGACGCCAGCGCCAATGCGGCAATCATTCGCGAAGTATTGGGGGGCGAAAAATCAGCGCGCCGAGACATCGTCCTGATGAACGCGGCCGCTGCACTAGTCGCTGCCGGAAGGGCCGATCATCTACGTGAGGCGATGCCGCTCGCCGCACGATCGATCGACTCGGGGGCTGCCAAGGTTAAACTGCACGCCCTGGCAGAGTTCACCCATCGCCCCTCTGGCCCGATCACCTCGAACGATTCCCCCTCCCCCGCTCTGTCATCCTGAGCGGAAAAAGGCGAAGCCCACACTACCCAACAATCTCATCAAACCCGATTACCAGATCACGAAATCCCAAACACTTCCTTCGCGGCCAGCACTGTATTGCAATGGATGGTGACGGTGTCGTCCACCTTCCGCGCGTATCCACCTGCATACGTCACCATCACGGGAATATCCCGAGCCTGCGCGACGCGGAAGACGAGTTCGTCCCGCTTCTTCAGTCCTGCGATGGTCAGATTCAGCCCGCCCAACTGATCTTCGCGATACGGGTCTGCTCCCGCGATGTAGCACAGCAACTCCGGCTCAAACTGCCGCAATCCGGAACTGAGAGCATTGTCGAGCCAGGCCAGATAGTCGTCGTCGCCGATCTCGTCTGGCAGGTCGACATCAATCGAAGAAGGCGGCTTCCATGCGGGATAGTTGTTCTCCTGATGCAGCGAAATGGTGAACACATCGCCGGCATGCGCGTTGCGCAGCTTCGCTGGACGCGAAGCCGTGAGGGTCGTCCCACCCACGGATGGCAGCGGATCGCTGGGCACGCGTACCCCCGCAAAAATGGCTGCCGTGCCGTTGCCGTGGTGAACGTCGCAGTCCACCGTCATGGCGGTTCGAATCTTGTCATCGCGCTGCATGCGTCGGATAGAGACGGCCACGTCGTGGATCATGCAGAAGCCCTCGCCGTGATCCGGGAAAGCGTGGTGAAAACCTCCGCCAATATTGAACGCAATGCCGTCTTTGAGGGCATGGTCGGCCGCCAGGATCGATCCGCCGGCCGCCAGCCAAAACGCCCGCACCAGTTCGGGCGAATAAGGGATCTCCATCTCCAGTTCTTCGCGGGCGGAGAGCGTTCCGGTTTTCAGTTTCTGGACGTACTGCGGAGTATGCACCAGCAGGATGTCCTGATCGGAGGCAGGCTGCGGAGACAGGAAGTCTTTCGGATCAGCGACTCCACTCTCGATCAACCGCTTGTGAATGCGCTGGTACTTTTCGGCGGGAAAAACATGCGCGCCGATGGGGAGGTAGTAGTCGTCGCTGTAGACGAGTTTGAAAGGCAGCATTCAGCACTCAGCATGCAGCACTCAGGGCATCGAGTGCCGAAGTTTTTCATGATACGCGGAGAGCAAAGCATTTGGCATATCGCGTTCTCAGGACAGGTTGGATTCGTGTAGGCAGGCTGGCGGTGCATCGCTCGGGACGGGCGGTCCAGGAAATCGGTGACTGGCTGAATGCTGAGTGGTGAATGCTGATTGCTCTCGAAGCTACCGCTTCTTCACTCCCGCGGCGGGCGAGTCGACCACCGGCCGCCGCAGCGGGACAATCGCGCCCTTCGACGGATCCGTCGCGGCTGCCGCCCGGTTCAACACTTCCTCCTGCATGTACTTCACGAAATCCTGAATCTGCCGCTGCATCTCCTCCATACGCTCGCGCATTTGCAGGATGATGGCGATCCCGCTGATGTTGACCGCCAGATCGCGCGCCAGTGTCAGGATGAATTCCAGCCTCTGCAGGTCTTCGTCGGTGTAGAGGCGGGTATTGCCATCGGTGCGAGATGGCTTCAGCAGGCCTTCCCGCTCATAAAGCCGAAGAGTTTGGGGATGGATGCCGTACATCTCCGCGACCGAGGAGATCATGTAGGCGCCTTTGGATTTGCGTTTCGTCATAGCCCGCCATCACTGTACAACAAACAAAAAAAGCGGGACAGCTTTCGCTGTCCCGCCGTTCTTCTCCAAATGGCTTACGCGACGATTTGCGATTTCTCACCCGCCGGAATCCAGCCCTCCGGCTTCACGGCGAGGTTCAGGAAATAGGCCACGACGCCCGCTCCCATCAGGATCATCCCGAAGGCGAACGAACTCATGCCGAAGATCGTTTCGTGCTGGCTGCGGACTACCGAAAAACCCAGCAGCAGCATGGGTGCAAGACCGATCGCCACCGCTCCAAACATCCCGCCCGGAACCCGGAACGGCCGCGGCAACTCCGGTTCACGGATACGCAGGCAAACCAGCGCCACGAATTCCAGCATCACGCTGACGCCATACACAAGAATGTCGATCGTCACCAGCCGCTCGAAGCCCAGGCCGAGGCAGCAGGCCCAGCCCATCGCCAGAACGATAATCGCAACCCAGGGGGCCCGCGTTTTGGGGTGCACTTTGGCGAAGACCTGCGGCAGCATGCCGTCCTGCGCCATGGCCAGCGGCAACCGGGAGTAGCTCATGACCAGCGCGTTGAACATGCCGAAGGCGCTTATCATCCCGCCCAGTACTAAACCGATGCGCAGCACCGGGCCGCCCACCATACTCGCGATTTCCGCCCAGGAGCCGGTTTCCCACGCGCTCGGCGCCAGGCCGGTCATCCACATGGCGCCGACTGGAACAATGTAGGTCAGCGAAACCAGCGCTACTGCAGCCAGCATCGCGCGCGGATAAGTCCGCTGTGGACGTTCCACTTCGGTGGCAATGGTAGAGGCATTGTCCCATCCCATGTAGTTCCACATCGCAATGAGCAAGCCGCCGATGAGGTCGACAGTCGATGTCGTTGGCTTAGTCACGGCGCCTACCAGTGCGCCAAACTTGAAGGGCGCGACGGCGACGATCACGATGAATGGTGTCGACAGGGCAAAGAACAGCCACAGCGAAGTGGTCGAGACGACTCTTTACCCCGGCGATGTTGAGAATCACGCACGTAACTACGACCGCCAGACCGACCAGCACCCCGCGATGTCCCTCCTGGAACCAGGGAAACATGCGTGTCAGGTAGGCTACGAACAGCGTGGGATAGATCGCCATATCGAAAACGGACGCGGCCAGCGAAAGCCAAGCCTCCTGGAATCCCCAGAAATTCCCCATGGCGCGACGAACCCAGGCGTAGTAACCGCCTTCCTGCGGCAGAGTGCTCGAGAGTTCGCCGATCATGAACGCAGTGGGCAGACTCCACAGGATAGGAGTCAGCAACAGAAACAGAATGGCCCGACCATAGCCCGCCCCGTGCACGATGTCTTCCGTGCCGTAGGTTCCGCCCGACACCATAAAGAAGGTGGCGGCGACCAGGGGCCACAAGGTGAGCCTGCCGAATTTTTTGTTCTGGGGAACGATCGAGAGTTGCGGGGACGACTGGGCTGGGGCGCTAGCTGTTGCCAATTTCTATGGCTTCCTCCTCGGGCGACTCACTCTCACCACCCCGTCTCCCTTGTTGCGGGGCTCACGGTTACAGCGATTCCGCGGATTCGGTGAAGTTAGTTCGCAGCACAGAGAATACGGCAATTTAGATGCGACGCAATAGAAAAAATGCGGATTTTTTGTCTGAAGATGCGGTACGGACGTAACCGGGAATCTCGTGCGCGAACGACGGAACCACTTTCGAAAACGCGCCAGCCGCACACGGGCAGGTTTCTGGCACTCCTAAGCGGTTCGCGGTATAAAGGTGCGCCACTTCCAAACCGTTCCACCAAGGAGAATAGGACCGATGAAACGAACCATCGTCTTAGCCCTGTGCGCGAGCGCCGCCATCCTGCTTGCCCAATCCAGCGCTCCGCAGAACGCGTTCGTCCCAAGTCAGATGAAATTCGGTCCGCCGCCGCCCTTCATTGCACCGGGCGCTCAGGTTGCCGTCTTGGAAGGCGACCCCGCAGCGAGTTCAGGAGACTTCACCATCCGAGTCAAGATGCCCGCCGGCTACAAGATCGCACCTCACTGGCATCCCAAGCGCGAGAACGTCACCGTAATTTCAGGAAGTTTTAAGGTGGGGATGGGAGATAAGTTCGAGGTGGGCAAGATGAAGACGTTTCCCGCCGGAAGCTTCGCATACCTGGATCCCGAGATGCACCACTACGCGATGGCGTCGGGACCGACCGTCGTACAGGTCCATGGCATGTCGCCGCTGCAGTTCAACTACGTCAACCCGGCAGACGATCCCAGCAAGAAGTGAGGGTAGCGAGGGGTCAAAGACCTTCAACCACAAAGGACGAAGTCCCACGAACCAATTTAAGGCTAAGCCTTTCTTCGTGATACTTCGTGCCCGTTGTGGTTAGTACCTTCGACTTTGACTCAGACTTCCTTCCACAGCTCAGCTCGCGGATCTTCCGGATTCAGTTGGGCCAACTCGCGCAGCAGTTCCTTCGTCCTCTCGTCGCGAGGCATCGGGACCGTCACTTTGATCTCGACGATCTCATCTCCGCGCACCCCGTCCTTGGTGGCCGAGGGCACCCCCTTCTCTCGCAACCGTAGCTTTTGCCCGGACTGCGTCCCCGGTGGGATTTTCAGAAGGGTCTTTCCGTCGATGGTGGGCACCTCAATCTTGGCGCCGAGTGCCGCCTCAGTAGCGCTTACCGGGACGGTCAGGCGGATGTCGTCGCCTTCCCGTTGGAATATGGAGTGGTTGTCCGTCTTAATGATTACGTACAGATCGCCGGGTGGACCTCCTCGCAATCCGGTGTTGCCCTTGCCGGCAATGCGGATACGTTGCCCGTCCCGGGTTCCGGCCTTGATCCGGATTTCTAGCGGTTCAGTCCGCTCCACGGTGCCCTGCCCGTGGCAGGTCGGGCAGGTCGAGATGTTCTTCCCCGTGCCGTGGCAACGCGGACACTGGACGTTGAACTTCATCCTTCCGCCGGTCTGCTCAATCGTCCCCTTGCCCTTGCATTGCGGGCAGGTTCCCGGAGACTCGACAAACCCCGAACCCGAGCACGTCGGGCATGCGTCCCGCCGAGTGATATTCAGGCGCATCACCCCGCCCCGGATCGCCGTCCAGAACGGTACATTGACTTGGTATTCGAGATCCGACCCCGGTTCTGGCCCCTCTTCGGCCCCCGCCCCGCCCCGGTCAAACATGCTGGAGAAGATGTCGCGGAACCCGCCGCCTCCGGCGGAAGCCTTCTTCCCGCGCCCACTGCCGCCCTCGAATAGGTCCGAGAAGTCGAAGCCGCCAAAGTCGAAATGTACGCCGCCCGGCTCCAGCCGAGCCCGAACCCGGCGTCCACCCGGAAATCCGCCCGGAAAACCTCCTGCCCCACCGCCCTGACGGGCGTAGGCCTCGGCGGTTGCCGGGTCGATGTTGTCAGAGTAAAAACCGAGCTGGTCGTAAATCTTGCGCTTCTTCGGGTCGCTAAGGACCTCATTCGCTTCCGAGAGGTTTTTGAACTTCTCCTCTGCGGCCTTGTCCCCCGGATTGACGTCGGGATGGTACTTGCGCGCCAGCTTGCGGAACGCCTTCTTGATCTCGTCGGTCGAGGCCGATTTCTTGACGCCAAGCGCCGCGTAGTAGTCTTTGGTTTGGTTCGCCATGGTTTAGCTATTAGCTCTTAGCTCCTGGCTCTTAGCGAACCACTTAGTGCACAATCCTCTTCTTCTCTTCCTCGGGCGCAAACGCAAAGTTCTCGAATGGCGCCGCGTCCATCGCCACCGGAATCTTGATCATTCCGTCTTCGGTCGGCGAGAAAACGTACCACCGACCCTCATCCGGAACAAAATTCAAAAAGTAAGTCTGATTCTCAATTTCGAATTGCAATTTCCTTCCCCCATTCCTTCGATGCAACAAGGGGCGCCAGAGCGCCCCTCAAGCCTGTCGCGACTAGCCAAAGCTGATCCCTCGCGACGCTCGGGATGTTGCAGCGGCTGGCGCCTCCTAGACGCAATCACTTCTTGTCCTCGACGTCCACGTACTCCGCGTCGATCACGCCTTCGTCTTTCTTGGCCTGACCGTTGCCGCCTTCGGCCGGCGGCGTGCCTGCAGTTGGACCGGCTCCCGGCGCGCCCTGCGTACCGGCCGCCTTGTACATCTGTTCGGCCAGCTTGTGCGAAGCCTGGGTCAGGTGTTCGCGTGCCGTCCATGCTCGCCTTGTCGCCCGACTCCAGCGCCTTCTTGGCGTCGGCGATGGCATTCTCCACCTCGCCGCGCTCCGTACCCGAGATCTTGTCGCCCGACTCGCGCAGCATCTTCTCCATCTGGTACACCATGGAGTCGAGCTGGTTCTTGGCTTCGATCTCTTCGCGCTTGGCCTTGTCTTCGGCCGAGTGCGCGTCGGCTTCTTTCGCCATCCGGTCCACTTCTTCCTTCGACAAGCCCGAAGACGACGTAATCGTTATCTTCTGGTCCTTGCCCGTAGCGTTGTCCTTCGCGGTCACGTTCAGGATGCCGTTGGCATCGATGTCGAACGTCACCTCGATCTGCGGCATGCCCCGTGGAGCCGGCGGCAATCCCGTCAGGTGGAACTTACCCAGCGTGCGATTCTGCGCCGCCATCGGGACGCTCGCCCTGCAACACGTGCACTTCGACCGAGGTCTGGTTGTCAGCCGCGGTTGAGAACGTCTCCGTCTTCTTGGTCGGAATCGTCGTGTTGCGCGGGATCATCGGCGTAGCCACGCCACCCAGCGTCTCGATCGCCAGCGACAGCGGAGTCACGTCGAGCAGCAGCAGGTCCTTCACCTCGCCCTTGAGCACGCCGCCCTGGATGGCCGCACCAACCGCCACGACTTCGTCCGGGTTGACGCCCTTATGGGGCTCCTTGCCGAACAACTCCTTCACCAAGGCCTGGATCCGAGGCATGCGCGTCTGTCCGCCGACCAGCACGACTTCGTTGATCTTGCTGTTGTCGACGCCCGCGTCCTTCATGCACTGCTTGCACGGACCCACCGACCGCTGAATCAGGTCTTCGACCATTGACTCGAGCTTCGCCCGGGTCAGCTTCTTGACCAGGTGCTTCGGCCCGGTCGCATCCGCCGTGATGAACGGCAGGTTGATCTCCGTTTCCATCGTGGTCGAAAGTTCGATCTTGGCGCGCTCCGCCGCATCCCGCAGACGCTGCAGAGCCATCTCGTTCCCCTTGCCACGCAGGTCGAGGCCTTCATCCTTCTTGAACTCGTCAATCAACCACTCCACGACGCGTTGGTCGAGATTGTCGCCGCCCAGGTGTGTGTCGCCGTTGGTGGCCTTTACCTCGATCACGCCTTCGCCGACTTCCAGAATTGAAATATCGAACGTGCCGCCGCCGAAGTCGTACACGGCGATGGTCTCGTCCTTGCCCTTATCGAGCCCGTAGGCGAGCGCCGCCGCCGTCGGCTCGTTGATGATGCGCTTCACGTCGAGCCCGGCGATCTTGCCGGCGTCCTTGGTCGCCTGCCGCTGCGCATCATTGAAGTACGCAGGCACCGTGATGACGGCTTCCGTCACCTTCTCGCCCAGATAGTCTTCCGCGGCCTTCTTCAGCTTCTGAAGAATCATGGCGGAGATCTCCGGCGGGGTGTACTTCTTCCCCTGCGCGATCACGGCGACGTGGTCCCCGTCGCGCTCCACCTTGTAGGGCACCATCTTCATTTCTTCATTTACTTCGTCGAAACGGCGTCCCATGAAGCGCTTGATCGAATACACCGTATTCTCGGGATTGGTGATCGCCTGCCGCTTAGCCACCTGTCCGACCAACCGCTCACCCGTCTTGGTAAAGCCGACGACCGACGGGGTAGTGCGCCCGCCCTCTTCATTCGCAATAACCTTGGGTTCGCCGCCTTCCATGACGGCCACCACCGAGTTGGTGGTTCCCAAGTCAATTCCAATAATCTTGCCCATAACCGCTCCTCCTGGATCCTATAAGTCCCTTATAATCAATCTGCTTCAGCGACTGTTGACGCGCCATAATAAGACTTGAGTGTAATACTGTCAAGGTTTAGATGCGATGGCATGGGATGGGATGCAACAACTGGGATCCGCTTGGCGATCGTAATGTCCTTATGGGAGAGCAGCTTACGAACAGTGATCTTTTTTTGACTTCTCCACGCGCCTGCTCATAAGATGCCTCCACTCCCCGACCATCATCATGATTGGGCAAACCATCTCGCACTACCGCATCGTCGAGAAGCTCGGCGGCGGCGGGATGGGAGTGGTGTACAAGGCGGAAGATCTCACCCTGGGTCGATTCGTGGCCCTCAAGTTCCTGCCTGATAACGTCGCCCAGGATGCCTCCGCGCTCGAGCGATTCCGGCGGGAAGCGCGTGCAGCCTCAGCGCTGAACCATCCCAACATCTGCACCATTTACGAGATCGGTGAGGGCGACGGCGCCCGCTTCATCGCCATGGAATATCTCGAAGGCGTGACCCTGAAGCATGCCATTGCGGGACGTTCCATGGAGACCGAGACGCTGCTCTCTCTGGCCATCGAAATCGCCGATGCCCTCGATGCCGCGCACACGGCTGGCATCATCCACCGCGATATCAAGCCGGCGAACATCTTCGTTACCAAGCGCGGACACGCCAAGATTCTCGATTTCGGGCTGGCCAAGGTCGGAGACGGAAATTCCTCAGCCAGCCGCATCGCGAGCGCAAACACGCAATCCGAACGACGAACATCTCACGAGCCCGGGATCGACGCTGGGCACAGTCTCTTACATGTCGCCCGAGCAGGTGCTCGGCAAGCCGCTCGATGCGCGCACGGATTTATTTTCATTCGGCATTTTGTTGTACGAGATGGCGACCGGAGCACTACCCTTCGCGGGAGATACCTCCGGCGCGATTTTTGATTCGATCCTGCATGGCACGCCCGGCTGCCCCGGCGCGCCTGAATACGCAGGTTCCGGCAGACCTGGAACGAATTATCCAAAAGGCTCTCGAAAAGGATCGTGAAGTTCGCTACCAGCACGCTTCGGAGATGCGGGCTGACCTGGCGCGGGCGCGGCGAGACACAGGTTCGGGATCGATCTCGCGCAGCATCGCCGGTGCAGCCGGAACCCAAAGCTCCGCAAGACATGGACCTGGGCGCTGGCCGCGCTACCCTTGCTGGCGCTGGCCGGCTTACTGCATTTGGCGCTTGAAAGGCGTACTCTGTTCCAGAGTCCAAGGCCGCCGCTGCTCCCGTAACCATCGCCGTCCTGCCCTTTCAAAACCTCGGTGCTGACAAGGACGCTGACTTTCTGCGCATGGCATTGCCGGATGAGATCGCGACCACACTGAGCGCTGTGCGCACGCTTTCGATTCGCCCTTTCGCCACGACCAGCAAGTATGCGACCGCCGGCGTCGATCTCCAGCAGGCGGGCAGGGAAATGCACGTCGGCCGAATCGTCACCGGCCACTTTCAGAAGGTCCGCGACCAGCTTCAGTTGACGATGGAAGCGGTGGACGTCGCCGACGACCGCCTGCTGTGGCAGGACACCAGAAACGTTCCCTCCGAGGATCTGGTGGCTATGCGGGAACAGGTTACGTCCCAAGTACGCCAAGGATTGATCCCGGCGCTGGGCGCGAGCACTGCGGGCGGAGAAAACGGGACCCGTCCAACCAATGAAGAAGCCTATGACCTCTACCTGCGCAGCGTCGCCATCGCGCACGACGGCGCTCAGAACCGGGATGCCATCCGGATGCTGGAGCGGTCGGTAGGACTCGATCCGTCCTACGCACCGGCATGGTCCGCCTTGGGCAAACGCTACTACTACGAAGAGGAATACGGCGTCGGATCGACCGGGGCATGTCGCGCACGGAGCCCGCGTTGCGGCGCGCGCTCGCGCTCGGATCCCAATCTGGAGGATGCGGCTCAGCAGATTGTGAGTCTGGATGCGGACGCAGGAAAGCTGCCTCTGGCCTACCAGGAGGCGAAGGCCATGGTCGACAAACGTCCGCAGAGTGGTTTCGCCCACTTCACGTTGTCGTACGTGCTCCGTTACGCAGGTCTGCTGCACCAGGCGGCACAGGAATGTAACGACGCCCTGCGCCTGGATCCCGGAAACTACCAGTTCCGTTCGTGCGCCAGCGTGTTTCTCAGCTTGGCACAATACGATCAGGGCCGGGCCTTTCTGAAATTAGATGCCGGTTCGGAGTGGTCGAACAACGTCGAAGTGCATGCCCTGTTAAGCGAGGGGAAGACAAAAGAGGCCCTGGATCTTCTGCACCGGCTGCCGGATAGTTCGTTCTTTCACTCGCGTGCCTTGGCGGCCTGCTACTCCACGCCTCGACCAGCGGATGCGGAGCAGCTTTGGGCCCAAGCGGAAAAAGAGGCGCTAGCATTCCACGATCCTGAGCCCCGATTTGCTACTGCGGTGCACTACAGCGCGTGCCGGGGAAACGCATTCACGGCCCGACTGCTGAAATCGGCGATTGCAGGCGGCTTCTGTGGCTACGAGGGCTTGCAGTCTGATCCGCTTCTTGCCGGATTCCGGAAGTCGCCCGAATACCCAGCCGTCCTCGCGCAAGCCAAGCAGTGTCTGGATCAGTTCCTTGCGCAGCGAGATCGGCCGCAGCACTAAACAGCTTTCGACCACGAAGGACACGAAGTAGCACGAAGGAGTGCAAGCGCTGAAGCCGATCCCTTCGTGTTGCACTCGGTATCCTTTGCGGTTTCAGCTTCTGCCGGGAGTGGCCCTCGCCCGCGTACTTGGTCGCCGTCTTTGACTTCCGCTTCGACCCACCATAAGATTCCCCCACTCCCCAACCGCGCCTAACATGATTGGCCAAACCATCTCGCACTATCGCATCGTGGAGAAGCTCGGCGGTGGCGGGATGGGTGTCGTCTACAAGGCCGAAGACATCAAGCTCGGACGCTTCGTCGCCCTCAAATTCCTTCCCGAAGACGTCGCCGCGAATGCCCAGGCCCTCGAACGTTTTCAGCGCGAGGCCCGCGCCGCCTCCGCTCTGAATCACCCCAACATCTGCACGATCCACGAAATCGACGAAGAGAACGGCCACGCTTTCATCGTCATGGAGTATCTCGAAGGCCTCACTTTGAAGCACCGGATCGCCGGCGCGCCCCTTGAGACTGACCTTCTGCTCCAACTTGCGATCGAAATGGCCGACGCGCTCGATGCCGCCCACGCCGAAGGCATCGTCCATCGCGACATCAAGCCTGCCAATATCTTCATCACCAAGCGCGGACACGCCAAGATTCTCGACTTCGGCCTCGCCAAGCTCGTTCCCTCGTCGCGCGTGGCCGCGGAAGCCGGGACCATGGGCCAGCCCACCGCTGTGGATGAGGCCTTCTTGACTAGCCCCGGGACCGCGGTGGGCACCATCGCCTACATGTCTCCCGAGCAGGCCCGAGGTAAGGAATTAGACGCCCGCACCGACCTGTTCTCCTTCGGTGCCGTGCTCTACGAGATGACGACCGGCGCTGTTCCGTTTCGCGGGGACACGTCCGCAACCATTTTCGAAGGAATTCTAAGCCGCGCTCCCATCCCGCCCGTCCGCCTGAATCCCGACGTACCTCCGCGTCTCGAAGAGATCATCAGCAAGGCGCTGGAAAAAGACCGTGACCTGCGCTACCAGCACGCCTCGGAAATTCGCAGCGACCTGAAGCGCCTGCAGCGCGACAGCAGTTCCGGGCAAAGGGCGGTGCCTTCAGGAACGGTCTCCGCCAGCGATAGCCAGGCGACCACGCCGGCCTCAACTAGTACCTCCGCTGCCAGTAGCACCGTGTCTCCGGCCACCCCGACCAGCAGCCAGCAGTTCCAGCGTGACGGCAGTCGCCCGCGAGCATCGTGTCGGAACCATCGTGGCGGTCGTCGTTGTCCTCGCCCTTGGTGGGCGCCGCCGGCTTCGGCATCTACTCATTCCTCTCGCGATCCGGCCCCGTGCCCTTCCAGAATTTCACCATCACCCAGGTCACCAACACGGGCAAGGCCGATCAGGCCGCGATTTCCCCCGACGGCCGCTACATCCTGAACGTCCAAAACGACAACGGCCGGCAAAGCCTCTGGTTGCGCAACGTCCCTACCGGCAGCGACACGCAAGTCATCCCACCGGCGGCGGAGTTCTATCGCAATCTGGCGTTTTCGCGCGACGGAAATTACATCTATTTCCGGAAAGCCGCGAACGTGCAGGGCACGCAGTTTGATCTCTATCGGGCTCCCGTGCTGGGTGGTACTCCCAGAGCCATCGTTCGCGACATCGATAGTGACCTCGCCGTCTCTCCGGACGGGCAGCGCATCGCCTACGTGCGCGCCAACAACCCCGAGCCCGGAAAGTATCGATTGCTGTCGGCGAATGCCGACGGCAGCGACGAAACCAGTCTGCGGATCACGGAGTCGACCCGGGGCGCCGATCCTACTCATCTCAGTTGGTCTCCCGATGGCAAGCAGATCGTCTATTCCTTCCCTTCCGCCGGCGATGCACTCAGCTACATCGAGACCTTCGATGTCGCCAGTAAGCAGGTGTCCACTCTGGCTGCCTTCAAGGACGATCGGGTCTTTGAGTTGAAGTGGCTGCCCAGTGGGCGTTCGTTACTCGCCGTCTTCTCCGGGAAAGGGCCCAATTTCGAGCGGACGCAGATCGGTCTGATTTCCAGCAAGGGCGAATTGCAGCCGATTACGCGCGACGTCAATCGCTACTCAACCTTGAGCCTTTCCGCCGACGGGAAGAGTGCTTCCAGCGTGCAAGTGAAAACCAACCGTACCCTGGTGCGGATGGACGGAACCGGTTCTCCCACGAAGCCCTCTGAACCGCAAGCGCTGTCGCAAGTCGCCGACCCCCGGCAACTCGATTGGACCACGGACGGAAAGTTGCTGATATCGGATGGCGCAAGCCTGACCCGCATGGATCCCGACGGGCAGAATGCGGCGGTGTTGCTGGGCGACCCGGGCGCCGCCCTTTTGAGCATTGCCTCGTGCGGCGAACGCTATGTTGTGCTCTCCTGGGCCGGTCACGCTGGCACGAACGCAGCGCGCATCTGGCGCGCTAACGCCGACGGTTCAGCTCCCAAGCAATTAAGTTCGGGGCTCTTTGACACCGGCCCCCTCTGTTCCCCCGACGGCAAGTGGGTATATTTCATCGATCGGCCCGGGATCTCCCACCTCATGCGCGTCCCCATCGACGGTGGAAAGCCTGAACCTGTTCCCGGCGCAGAAATTCCCCACCAGTTTGGAATCGAGGGCGTCGCCTACGTGTCACCGGACAGCAAGAATCTTTCTTTGATCGTTGACGTCGTTGACCCGGTCACCAGCTTGGCCCAAACCAAGCTCGCTGTGCTGACCCTGGACGGCAGCGCGAGTCCGCGCATGTTGGATCTCGACCCACGCATCGGAAGCGCTCGCAATCTCAGTCCGGTAGTTCAGCCGCTCCCCGGCAGCAATGCGGTCGTTTATCCCATTACCCAGGACGGAGTCAGCAACCTCTGGGTACAGCCACTCGACGGTACTCCCGGTCACCAGTTCACCCATTTCCCTTCCGAAGTGATCACCGACTTCCACTGGTCCCCGGACGGAAAGACCCTCGCCGTGATTCGCGAGCACGATGTGGCCGATGTCGTCATGCTGCGGGAACAAAATCAATGATGGATCGGCCTGTCGAATCCTGACCGAAGAAACTGACGTCTCCCGGCTTGCAAATGCTCGTTGACGCGGCGTTGTCAGGATTACTGACAAGCCGCACGTATCATAGGTCAAGGAGTAGGGAGCCGTGACCACGCGTCAACACAAGGTTCACACTCAACTCGGCCGAGCCGCAGTCCAGATCTTTGCCGCCAACGATCGCATGAACCAGATTCTTATCGAACATCTTGACCCTACCGCCTGGAGAGCCAAACCGCCCGGCAAGGCCCGCACCATTGCGGCGATCTTCACGCACATGCACAATGTCCGCACCAAGTGGGTCAGGCTTACCGCTCCGCACCTGAAGGTTCCACCACAGCTCAACCGCGCGCACTGCACGCCGCAGCAGGCCCGTGCGGGATTGGCCGAGAGCGCCGCTCGCTGCGCGGAGATGCTCGCTGAAGCGCTCGGCGGTGGTGGGGGCCGCGTCGAGAAGTTTCGCAGAGACGGCTGGGCTCGGCCTTGGCCGGTTGGCCTGGAAATGCTGTGCTACATGCTTTCTCACGAAGCCCACCATCGCGGGCAGGTGTGTATGCTCGCGCATCAGCTCGGATTCCCGTTGCCGAACGAGGTGGCGTACGGAATCTGGAATTGGGAAAAGCTGTGGAAAGAGTGCGGGGTGACCAGCGGTCCTGGCAGCAGTGCTTAAGAATGGATTTCGTGTACGGTCACGGCTCCGGTCTGCTACCGCCGATACCTCACGAGTGTTCTTCTGAAGTGGCCGGAACTTACGAGCTTGATGCCGACAGCAGCCACGCTGTTATGCCAATCGCATTTCTGGTAGTCGATCAAACTTCGAGTGCGCAATGTTCGTGGCCGCGTGCGAGCGATGGCATCGGAATGCAGCCACCACTCGACAACCAGGGTGTTGATCGAGAAGCCAATCCAGAAGGCCCAGCCGAAGAATTGTCTTGGCTCAAGGTGGGTCAGGCGGCTGGTGGCAAAGAACAGGGCCATCACCGGACGGGTGGTGGCAATACCCAGCAGGATCGCGACAGCTCGTAGCATCCATCGTCGTTGCAAAACCATTTCGCCAGACCGCAGGTACGCGTAGGCGCGAACCAGGGAAAACAGAAAGAGGGTGTTGAAGCACAGAACGGCGGAGCGCTCCACCCATCCGCCAAAAGCGTCGACGCTCATCGCGTAGGCAGTGATTCCGACCACGCCACCCAGCGGAAGCAGGAGACGCTCGGGCCACGCTGTTCCTGGGAAACACGGAAAACGACCAAGGGCGCTAATGCAACAAAGGCCACTGCCGGAATAATGTGCGCCAACGTCAGCAGCGCATGTGATGCGAAGAACGCATCGAGCGCGGCCAGGGGCGGCGGAACGCTGCTGGGCGGATGGGACAGGGCATATAGCCGGCGCAACACTACGGCGACAGCAATGGCGGTGCACACCCAGAAACTCACTCGTATCCAGCGGGGAAAGTATTCTGTTCCGTGCAACTCCAGTTCCCGCCCCTCCCGCTGGTCGGTCGGCATTTTTACTCCTTCTCTCGTGTGAGCCTACATCCGCTTCTCAGTCATACTTCTCGTAACGAATCGACTTTCGGTCCCAGCCCAGCGCCTTCAGGAGCTCACGATTCGCTCTTACCATCTTGTCCAATCCACAGACGTAAGCGTGCATGTCGAGTCTGGTTCCGACCACTTCCGGAACGTGCGTCTGCACGTAACCGCGCAGCCCCTTCCACGCATCGCTGCCGCGGCTAAGGGTTGGCAGGTAATGGAAGTTCGGATGCTGCGCCGCCAGGCGCAAGTATTCGTCGTGATAGTAAATGTCTTGCTCAGACCGGCTGCCAAACACCAGCCAGAACTGTTTGTCTTCGTGTCGCGACGGGTCCGCCAACAACCACGTCAGCATCGAACGGAAAGGCGCGATCCCGGTACCGGTTGCGATGAAGATCGTGTCCCGCAGGGGCGGACGTAGAATGAAATCCCCAAACGGTCCCTGCCCGGAAATCTCCGCACCCTCTTGGAGATCGCACAGGTGGTTCGACATGTAGCCGTCCTGCACGCGATTCAGGCAGAGCGCGAAGCGATTGCCGTCGGGAGGAGACGCGATCGAGTAGGCGCGCGTGATTTCTTCCCCATCGGGCTTGCTTTGTTTCAAGGACAGCCACTGCCCCGGCACGAACCCGAAGCGTGCGCCGCCTACGACTTCGAACTCAAGGTGCTTGGTGTAATCGGAGAGCGCAACGCTGTGCGCAAGTCTCACGGTCATCGTCTGCAAAGGTGCCATCTCCCTTATAGATGACACCGCGCTGCCCGTCGCTTCAAGCGCCGGCATCGGCCCCTACGAGCCATGATTCATACTTTGACGATCCTTCGTCTTCCGACTAACATGCAGAGGCCTCCCCTCGAAGCATGCGATGATCGGCCAGACAATCTCTCACTACCGAATTTCTGAGAAGCTTGGTGGCGGCGGCATGGGTGTCGTCTTTAAGGCCGAGGACACTCGTCTCCATCGCTTTGTCGCGCTGAAGTTCCTTCCAGACGAGGTCGCGAAAGACCCACAATCTCTGGCTCGTTTCCGTCTCGAGGCGCAGGCGGCGTCCGCTCTCAACCACCCAAACATCTGCACCATTTACGACGTGGGCGAAGAGGGTGGACAAGCCTTCATTGCCATGGAGTTTCTGGATGGCATGACGTTGAAACATCGCATCGCGGGCCGTCCCCTCGAGATGGACGTGCTGCTTTCCCTGGCGATCGAGATCGCCGACGCACTCGATGCGGCGCACGCGCAGGGCATCATTCACCGCGACATCAAGCCGGCAAATATCTTCGTTACCAAGCGCGGGAACGCCAAGATTCTCGACTTCGGGCTCGCTAAAGTAGCGAACTCCGGTCTGGCACACGACGCAACCCAGACCGGAGATGTCGAGCCCCACCTCACGAGTCCCGGTACGGCGCTGGGCACGGTGGCCTATATGTCACCCGAGCAAGCCAGAGGCCAGGAACTCGACGCTCGCTCAGATTTGTTTTCCTTCGGGGCCGTGCTCTACGAGATGGCAACCGGTCGCCTGCCCTTCGCTGGGGACACGTCGGCCGTGATCTTCGATGCAATCCTCAATCGCGACCCGGAGGCGGCCCATCAGTCAAATCGCGGACTTCCGCCAAAGCTGGAGGAGATCATTCGTACCGCGCTCGAGAAAGATCGCGAACTGCGGTACCAGGGCGCAAACGAACTGCGGGCAGAACTGAAGCGGCTAAAACGCGATACAAGCACCGGAAAGGTTCGCTCGACAGACACCCGGTCAGAAGGACCAGGAACAACGCAGGACTCCGGGCAGTCCAAAGCTCTCGGTTCGGGACCAGCGGAAAGGGCGGAGCCTCGGCGGGGCGGTTTCGGCAGGGCCGGAATCGCAGCGTTATTGGTCGTGGGAATGGCGGCGGTCGGATTTGGAGTCTATCGATGGATGGCCCGGGGAGGGACCGGCGCGAGTTTCAACCTGCAAAACATGCAGATCACTCGCCTCACCGAAAACGGCAAGGCGTCAGACCTGACCATATCCCCCGATGGACGGTACGTGGGCTGGATCGTACGAGACGGCGAGAAATCAAGCGTGTGGGTCCGTCAGGTTGCAACCGGGACCGATGTTCAGGTTTTGCCGCCCGAGGCTCTCCCCTTCGTCGGATTGCGCTTCTCGCCCGATGGCAACTACTTATACTTCACCCGCGCGGACAAATCGACTTTCAACTTCGCCTATCTGTACAAGATTGCGTCTCTGGGCGGCACCGCGACTCAGATTGTCCGGGACGTGGACACGTCGGTAGGTTTCTCTCCCGATGGCAAGCAGATTACCTACATGCGGGGAAGTCCTGAAGAAGGGCTCTGGAATCTGATGACCGCCTCCGCAGATGGAAGCGGAGAGCGCAAGCTGACCAGTGTGCACTCGCTGGTCGGTGCGGGTTACGTGGCGACTCCCGCGTGGTCCCCTGACGGAAAGACAATCGCGGTCACCTTGTGGGAGCTTTCGGATGGACAACACCCTGTTTTGAAAGTCGTTTCCGTCGCCGACGGAACCTCTCGAAACCTGTACGTGCCGACTCCGGGATCGACTTTGGGACCACCGGTTTGGCTGCCGGACGGAAGTGGGCTGCTGCTCTCCATTCGCGAGGGAAGACCCGGAGCGCGAGGCCAGATCTGGTATGTCAGTTACCCGGACGGGGGAGTCCGCCGATTTACCAACGACCCCACTGATTATTCGACCTGTTGTCTGGATCTGACGCGAGACGGAAAGACATTGGCGGTAATGCAAGACAGTCCCACCGCCGACTTGTGGGTGGCGACAGCACGCGCCTTGGATGATGCCAAGCAGATCAGTTCCGGAGAGGCCCATCCCCTGGTTAACTGGACCGCGGGAGGGAAGATTCATTACAGTAGGCGCGGGCGGGCAATTGGAAACCATCGCGGCTGACGGGGGTAACGTAACTCGCCTGTCGCCGCGCGAAGCGCCGCAGATCTTGCCTGCAGCCTGCGGAGACGGCCGCTACCTTGTCTACGTGGTGCGTCAGGGAGCTACTTCGGACGTCTGGCGAGTGGATGCCATGGATGGCGGCAACCCAACACAAATTACCAAGGTCGGGTCTGTGGGTTCAGGCATCCGCTTCAAGATCGCCTGTTCACCGGACGGCAAGTGGGTGGCATTTCTGGCAGACAATCCATCCAGCGCTGCCAGCGCGTGGAGGGTGTCGACGGAGGGAGGCACGCTGACGAAACTGGTTGACGATGTGGACCGGCCCCGATTAGCGATCTCCCCCGACGGTCAGATGGTCGCTGCGCACTTGTGGGGTAAGACCCCCACCAGTCCGTCAGTTCTGGCTGCGATTCCCGCACAAGGTGGTCCGCCGCTCTACCACTTCGACGCCCCACCGGGTATGTTCAATCTGGCATGGTCCCCGGATGGCAAATCATTTCAATACATTCTGACTCGTGAGGGAGTTGGGAATCTTTGGGAGCAGCCATTGGCGGGTGGTCCTCCCAGGCAACTCACGCATTTCCAGACCGATCAGATCGCGGACTTTGCGTGGTCCCTGGACGGTTCGCGGGTGGCGTTCGCTCGCGGGACTCAGAGCAGCAACGTGGTTCTTATTTCGAACTTCTACTAGCCAGTGGAACTACGATCCGCAAGCCTAGCGACACAATCTCTTTTTCATCGCCGCGTATTCGGCACTGTGTGAGCCGTGTCACAGCCGAATGTGACAGCAAAATTGGCGAAAGCCCGCATAACCCCAGTCCTGCGTGTCGCTTCCATTAATTTGTATATTATCTAAGAGCTAATGATATGCCAGGAAGTTTGCAAAATGTTCCACGTGGAACATTTCGTCGATTTGCACACGAACCGACAGCTGACGGCTGATAGCGCGGATCTCTTCTACTCCACCGTCACCGACTTCGCCAGGTTCCTCGGCTGATCGACGTCGCAGCCACGCCGCACCGCGATGTGATAGGCCAGCAATTGCAGGGGCACGATCTCGAGAATCGGCGCCAGTTCTTCGGGCGCAGGTGGTACGTAGATCACGTGGTCGGCGGCTTCCTTGATCTCTTCGTCGCCTTCGGTGGCGAGCGCAATCACCTGGCCGGAACGCGCTTTCACTTCCTTCAGGTTCGACATGCTCTTCTCGTACCGCACCACCGAGAGCGGATCATGCGGGTCGCGGGTTGCAATGATCACGACCGGAAGGTTCTCGTCGATCAGCGCATTGGGCCCGTGCTTCATCTCACCGGCGGGATATCCCTCGGCGTGAATGTAGGAGACTTCTTTCAGCTTCAACGCACCTTCGAGCGCGATGGGGTAGTGAATCCCGCGGCCCAGAAAAAGAAAATCCTGCGCGCGTGAGTACAACTTGGCGAGTTCCTCACACGCTTCTTCCTGCGTCAGGATGTGTTCGAGCTTGCCGGGCAGACGCGTCAGTTCGTGGACTTCCGCCTTCGATTGCTCAGGAGTGATGGTCCCGCGCACCTGCGCAAGGTACAGTGCGAATAAGTAGAGCGCGGTCAGCTGCGCTGTGAATGCCTTGGTCGAAGCCACGCCGATTTCCGGACCCGCGTGTGTGTAGATCGTCCCCGCTGCTTCGCGCGTGACCATGGAGCCGACCACGTTGCAGATGGCCAGCGTCTTCGAGCCCTTGGCTTTGGCTTCGCGTTGCGCAGCAATCGTGTCGGCGGTCTCGCCCGACTGAGTAATCAGTAGCGTAATGGTATCGGGCGCAATGATGGGATCGCGATAACGCCACTCGCTCGCGTAGTCCACTTCTACCGGAATGCGCGCCAGGCTCTCGATCATGAACTTACCCGCTTGTCCGGCGTGCCAACTCGTTCCGCAGGCCGCGATGTTGATCTTCTTGGCGGCGCGGAATTCGGCTTCGCTGATCTCCATCTCTTCCAGGAAGATGTGCCCGGTATCCTGCGAGACGCGGCCGAGCGTGGTATCGCGCACCGAGCGCGGCTGCTCGTAGATTTCCTTCAGCATGAAGTGCTTGAACCCGCCCTTTTCGGCCATGATCGGGTCCCAGGTCACATGCTGCACTTGCCGCACGATCGGCTTGCCGTCGAAATCGGTGAGCTGCACACCTTCCGGCGTGATCACGGCGAGGTCGCCGTCTCCCAGAAAGAAAAGATCGCGCGTGTGGTAGAGAATTGCGGGCACGTCTGACGCAACAAAGTACTCGTCCTTGCCAAGTCCGATGACCGCCGGCGGACCATTGCGCGCGGCAACGATCTTGTTGGGTTCGTCGATGGCGATCACGGCCAGCGCAAACACACCGGTCAACTCCTTGACAGCCTTGCGCACCGCTTCTTCCAGCGAAGGCCGGTGACCGTTCCCGGTTTTCAGGAAGTACTTCTCGACCAGGTGCGCGATGATTTCGGTGTCGGTCTCGGTGGTGAACTTGTGGCCTTCTTCGGCCAGCTTCTTCTTCAGCGAGAGATAATTTTCGACGATGCCGTTATGAACGACCACGATCTTGCCCGTGCAGTCGCGATGCGGGTGCGCGTTCTCTTCGCTTGGTCGTCCGTGCGTGGCCCAGCGGGTGTGGCCGATTCCATAGGTGCCATCGAGCGGCTTGAGGCGGATGACCTCTTCCAGGTTGCGCAGCTTGCCCTCGGCGCGGCGGATCTGCAACCCATCGCCATTACCGGCAACTGCGATCCCGGCCGAGTCATAACCACGATATTCCAGCCGGCGCAGGCCATCGATGATGACCGGCACCACGCGCTTCTTCCCGACGTATCCAACAATGCCGCACATGAGACAAAGCTCCTTCGAGTCCGGCGGGGCCGGAACCACTACTTACGCGATCTACACAAAGCCTGCCGAGGCAAGCCGGGTCGGTCGTTCGGGGGATTCAGTCTTCGAGGGAGTAACGATATTCCTCAATTACGGGGTTGGTCAGGACTTCGCGGGCGATGCGCTCCACCTCGGACTCCGCCTCTGGCTTGCTGAGTTGGCCATCGAGCGTGAGCTCAAAATACTTGCCCTGGCGAACGTCCCCTAACCCCTTGTAGCCCATCTTCTTAAGCGCACCCTGAATGGTCTTGCCCTGGGGGTCCAGAACGCTCTTCTTGAGCGAAACGTACACGTAGGCTTTCATGGGTGCGTCAATTATACGTCAGGCAGGAAGCTTCCAGCCGCAGGGTTTTACGCATCTACGAAACTGCGGTAACCGCGGATTACAAAAGGGGTTGCATTCGAGTTCAACCAGGTGGATTGCGAGCAATCAGGTCTCACCCAAACGGAGGATCTTTTTATCCAGTTCGGCGAGCGCGGCTGCCAACATCTCGCGGAGGCGCGGGTCGCGCGTCGTCTCAAGTTGTTGGAGAACGCGCTTGCGAGAGAGTCGCACTCCCTCCAGTTGGCGGAGCCGCGCAGCTTGTTCGGCCGTTAACCGCTGCTTTGGTTCATTCATGCTATCGGCCGCATCGGCCTGTTGAGCTTCGACCGACTTACTCTCCCATCCTCGAGCCATAAGACGGATTATAGTTAAGCTATTCTTCGATGATAGAGCAAACCGCCTCTCTTCAAACGTCTGGTCAAGGAGACGGCACGCAAAACATGCCGACTTATCGGCAGTACGCTACTGGAGCGGGTCTAACCTAGATCCATGCCTCGACTTTTCGGTACCGGACAAGCTCCTCTAGAACGATACGAAGGTATCAGTTTTGGATTCACACGCTCCAATCCAAGCGGAGTTACACCGATGGCAGGGCAAATTTGGATGCCGTTGACCACGGCGCAAAAACGCCTGGGCGCAGTGGGCATTGCCAGTCACAGGGCGGATGCGTATCGCGAGCCCGATCAGAATCTCCTTCTGCGGATCGCAGAGTTAGTTGCCCTGGCGGTCGAGAACGCCTCCACTCGCGAAGCACTCTTAGAAGAAAAGCAACGCTTACAAGCTCTGGTCGATGTGAATCGAACGCTGGTTTCGAGCTTGGAAATGCAGAGCCTGTTGCCGCTCATTTCGGAGTGCGTGACTCGTGTCGTCCCGCACGACTTCGCGGGCGTCACACTGTATGAAGGGGATAAGCAAGCGATGAGGGCCTACGTGTTGTCGCCCGTCGGAAAGCAGGTCGGTGGTGGAGTCGGGACGGACGGTGTCACTTGAGCAGACTCTGTCGGCCGAGGCCTTTCTCGAGCAAAAACCCAAAACCCTGACTCGGAGGATCTCCACATTAGCCGAACTGCGATCGCGGGCCGAGTTCTGGAAGCTGGAATTCAAACTGTGCTGTGCGTCCCCTTGCTGACTTCCAAGGGAGCGGTGGGCACTCTGAATGTGGGAAGCCGGAGAGATCGCGGGTTTTCCGATCAGGACCAGGAGTTACTCAATCAAGTGGCCGCCCAGTTGGCGATCGCTCTCGACAATGCCCGCGCGTACCGCGAGATCGCTGCCCTAAAGGATCGACTAACGGAGGAACGGCTGTACTTACAGGACGAGATCAGGACAGAACTCCACTTCGAGGAAATCATCGGAGAAAGCGTAGCTCTCAAGCGCGTTCTCGCTCAGGCCCGGACGGTCGCCCCCAGCGGCTCCACCGCTCTCATCCTCGGGGAAACTGGTACTGGCAAGGAGCTAATTGCGCGTGCGATTCACCGGATGAGCCGTCGTGCCGACAACAGTTTCATTAAAGTCAATTGTGCTGCGATTCCGACCGGACTGCTGGAAAGCGAGCTATTCGGTCACGAGAAGGGCGCTTTCACCGGAGCCGTAAGCCAAAAGGTCGGGCGCATGGAGTTGGCGGACAAGGGCACGCTTTTTCTGGACGAGATCGGAGACATCCCTCTCGAGCTCCAGCCCAAGCTCTTACGCGTCCTGCAGGACCACGAGTTCGAGCGACTAGGCGGCAATCGTACCATCCACGTCGACGCCCGACTCGTCGCCGCCACCAATCGCGATCTGGCGACACGCGTGGCCCAACGGTGAATTCCGCAGCGATCTTTTCTACCGCTTGAATGTGTTCCCCATCCGCATGCCACCCTTGCGGGACCGCCACGGCGACATTCCGCTGCTGGTGCGTTACTTTGTGCGGAAGCTCGCACGCCGTATGGACAAGCACATTGACACGATTCCGAATTCCACGATGGAAGCGTTGCTGAACTGGCATTGGCCGGGCAATGTCCGCGAGCTGGAGAACTTCATCGAACGCTCTGTGATCCTTACCGAAGAGGGAACAGTGTTGCACGCGCCCCTGGCAGAGTTGAAGCCGGAAACGACCCGATTGGCAGGCGTGGATGTCACCCTGGAAGCAGCGGAACGCGAGCACATTATCCGCGTGCTGCGCCGGTGCGGCGGCCCGGCACGCGCGGAGCAGCCTCGAAGTTAGGTTTGAAGCGGACTACGCTGCAGTCCAAGATGCGCAAGTTGCGGATTTCGCGGAAAGATTATGCAGCGTAGGCAGCAAGAGCAGGCACTTCTACCACATTCGGGAATGGGAAGTTCATACCCTACAGCGAGCATGGCAGCGGCAGCGCACGGGAACGCAAGGTCGCTCGACTTCGCTCGGGATGACAGGGTTATGCTCTGATCGCTCGCGTCGGCCAGTCGGATTAGGCCACGATCTCGGGCCCGGGGATGGCAGCCTCTTCGAGAATTTCTTCGCTGCTGGATGCGGCCTCTTCCAGCATAAAGCTGAGCACTTCCTGCGGTACGGGTGCGTTCCACACCGGAGCGAACGACTGGCGGTGCAGGGGCGACGGACCGTGCTCACGCAGCGCGGCCAGATGATGCGGCGTGCTGTAGCCTTTGTTCGAGGCCAGGCCATATTCCGGGTAGACCGGATCCCACGCGCAGATCATGCGGTCCCGTTCTACTTTCGCAATGATCGACGCTGCCGCGATCGAAGCGGAGAGTGCGTCTCCGTGAATGATAGGCCTTTGGCGTAGTTCACAATCCAAGCGCAGGGCATCGACCAGCAGAAAATCTGCAGCGGGCGCGAGTTGCGATACGGCAATGCGCATGGCCAGACGGGAAGCATGGTAGATGTTGATCTGGTCGATGCGCGCTACATCGACTGCGGCGATTGACCAGGCGACCGCATGCTCGCGAATCCGTTGCGCCAGCACTTCGCGACGATCGGGCGGCAGGAGTTTGGAGTCCCGCAGGCCGCGGATGCGGTATGCAGAATCGAGGATGACCGCTCCAGCAACGACCGGTCCGAACAGCGAACCACGGCCGACTTCATCAACACCGGCAACCAGTCGCGCACCCGTCTCCCACGCTTTCTTCTCATAGCGCAATGTGCAGCGCAGGCGTTTCAACAGGCGTAGCTTGGCGGCGGAGGGTGAGAGTTTCTTGTCGGCGGGGTTAGATTTCAGAGGCACGGCTCGAATCTAGTGGCATGTTCGCCGAGAGCACTGTGGAAGCGCAAGCGGATTTGCGGTTTTTGTTTCGAATTCGAGCCAGAAGATTGAACCGGAGTCGGGAATCGGATGTTCACTCCTAAAGAGAACATGAAGGCGGGAACAAATTTAACCGCTGAGATCGCAGCGAATCCTACGCGCGGAGCGCGCGGAGAGGAACGACATGAATGGCGGGCAGGACCGTAGTTGGTATCGGTGGCATGTGTTGATGGCATCACACGGGAACGCAAGGTCCGCTTCGCCAACCCATTTTCAGGGCACAGATGTAAAGAGCACGTAAAGGGCCTTAGCCGCTTCGTAACCACGTCATTGGGTACGGTCGTAAATTGAGCCAGTCTCGATCCCTTGGTACTCTCGTAACTGCTTCCCCCGGGGCGTTTCCGGCCCACCCATGATCCAGGAATAGGGAATTATCTGTGACTGACGAACTTCATACACCAGAATTGGACCGCATCGAAAAACGGATTTCGGTCGCTCTACCCGTACGCGTCACCTACTACGACGAAACAGCCAAACCTCGGCTCGAGATGGCCTGCACTTACGATATCTCAGCGCATGGAGCCCGCGTTACTGGCTTGCGCAGCCTCAAGGAGGCTGGCGAGATCGTGGTAGTAGAGCGGGGCCGCAGCAAAGCCTTTTGCCGGGTCGTATGGATTGGCGAGCCCGATTCGCACCTTCGGGGACAGGTCGGAATTCAGTGTGTCGAGGCGCAAAAGTCGCTGTGGGCGACCGAACTGCGCGATATGGAAGAGGTGTACGAGAAGATCAGCCGCGAAAACGCCCAGTACCGAGCGAAGCCTGTCGGCGGGGGCGGAAATGGAAATCGGCGCCGGCACCAGCGGTTTGAAGCGGAGGGGGTGGCAGACCTGCTTGAGAAAAGCACGACGGCCAGCCATCTGGAAGGTGTCTTGCGAGATGTTTCCGAAGTAGGCTGCCTGGTCGCGACTCAAAGCTCGATCCGCCCGGGAACTGATCTCAAACTCCTGCTCAAAGTGGGCAATTACGATCTGAGCTTGAAGGGGCAGGTAAAGTACGCGGCCGTCGGTATCGGACTCGGCATTGAATTCCGGGAAATCCGCAAGGGCGATCGCGACGTTCTGCAATACCTGTTGCGCAAGCTTGCGGAGACAGGATAAGACGGTCGAGAGCATGCGCGAGAAGCAACGGACGTTCGCGGTCGCGCAATAGACGGATTCGAAGCTTCTACTTCGTGACTGCGGTTTCGACCACTTCCCGCTCGCGGTCGACGTCCTTGAGGCGCGCAGCCTTGCCCTTGAGCGCGCGCAGGTAATACAGCTTCGCGCGCCGCACCTTCGAGGAGCGGATCAGCTCAACCCGATCGATCACCTTGGAGTTCACTGGGAAAGATACGCTCCACGCCGTGGCCGAAGCTGATCTTGCGCACGGTGAAGCTGGCCTGCGGGCCCCGGGCCTGCGAGATCACGACGCCTTCAAACGCCTGCACGCGTTCCTTGTCGCCTTCGCGAATCTTTACGTGAACCCGGATGGTGTCGCCGGGAACGAATGCGGGAAGGTCGGTGCGCTTGGTTTTGGCCAGTAGTTTTTCAATGATGAGGTTCGACATTGTCTTGTCCTTCGTGAATCTCGTTTAATTCTTGCCCGTGATCTGGGCCAGCAATTTCTTGTCTTCTTCGCTGAGTGCCGCCGGGTCCAGCAGGTCCGGACGGTTGCGCAGCGTCTTCTCCAGAGCCGTTCGACGACGCCAGCGACGGATCTCGTCGTGGTTGCCGTTCACCAGAACTTCCGGCACCGTCATCCCGCGAAACTCTGCGGGCCGCGTGTAGTGCGGATAGTCCAGCAAGCCGCCCGACGCACAGGTGGAACTCGGCCCTTCGCTCCTCTGTTCCGTACCGTTCCGCCCGCGCCGTGAACGACTCCTGCCGGGTGGACGCTTCGTTCCCCACCGCTCCCGGAATCAGCCGCGTGATCGTATCGAGGATCACCGCAGCGCCCAGTTCTCCGCCGCTGAGAACATAGTCCCCGATCGAGATTTCCCGATCGGCAAGATGCTCGCTCACGCGCTCGTCTACGCCTTCGTAGCGTCCGCAGATCAGGATCACTCGCTCGAGCGCCGCCAGTTCCTGCGCCAACGCCTGGTCAAGACGTCGGCCTTGCGCCGAAAGCAGAATGACCGATTCGGTTGAACGTCGCGGCAATACGCTCTGCGCGGGGTGGCACGTTCAGCTTCTCAATACATTCAAAGATCGGTTCCGGCTTCAGGACCATGCCCTCGCCGCCGCCAAATGGGCGGTCATCCACGGTGCGATGCTTGTCGCGGGTAAAGTCCCGCAAGTCGTGGATGCTGACTTCGACCAGGCCCGTTTCCCGCGCCCGCCGAAGAATTCCGTAATCCAGCGGTCCGCGAAAGAAATCGGGAAAGATCGTTAGAATGTCGACCTTCATTTTCAGTGGTCGGTGGTCGGTGGCAAGTGGTCAGGTTTTTCTGGCCACTGACCACAGCCCACTAGCCACTGTTTTTCTGCTCCCGTTTCTCTTCTTCCGTGAGCGGCGCGTTGATCTCGAGCATGCCATCCGGCAAGCGCATGCGAACTTGCTTTACCGCCAGATCCACTTGCACCAGATACGCTTCCGCGTACGGGATCTCGTACGGCGTGTTCTGCTTGCCTTTGACGATCAACAGCGGCGCTTCGCCCGCACCGAATTCGATGCCGTCAATCCGACCGATCTCGCGATCGCCGTCGAACACGGTGCATCCAGTCAGATCGCTGATGTATGTCCATCCGGGCTCCAGCCTTGCCCGCTCATCCAACGGAACCTGCAACTCGCAGCGAAGCAGGGTTTCCGCGTCCGAGATCGAATCCATCCCTTGAAACTTCAGCACCAGGTGGCCTTTATGCGGCCACAACTCTTCGACCTTCAATTTGTGCCGTTCGCCCGCTTCATCGAGCGCGAACACGCGCATGCCAACGGCGAACCGATCGGGGACATCCGAGTGCACTGCCACGGCGACTTCGCCGCGCCGGCCCTGCGTTTTCAGGACGCGAGCTAAGGTGATGAACTCATCGCCCATCGTTGTCCCGGCGGGTCCATGTACAGGGTCCGCTCGGAGCCTCTATTCGAGGATCTCGAGCGTGTAGCGCTTGTGCGCCTTGACGCTGGCGGCGCTCAACACCGTGCGCAGTGCGCGGGCGGTGCGTCCTTGCTTGCCGATCACCTTGCCCAGATCGTTCGGACCGACAGTCAGCTCGAGGATCGTCTCTCCGTCCTCATCTACGGTGTTCACCGAAACCAGGTCGGGCGCATCCACCAGCGCCCTGGTCACCTGTTCGAGGAGAACCTTGACGTCCCCACTCTGCTCGCTCATCTGCGGCTCCCGATTTGTGGGGTGAGATGCGTTTCCCGAAACACGGTGCGTTTAGGCAGCGGGCCCGGCAGTTGCCGGCTGAGGCACAGGCTTAGCAACCAGTTTGCTCACACGGTCTGACAGCTTGGCGCCCTTCGAAACCCAATAATCAATGCGGTCGCGCTTGAGGTCGATATGGGCGGCAGCGCCTCGGGGATTGTAGGTCCCCACGACTTCGACCGAGCGGCCATTGCGGGCGCGCTCCTTCTCGATGACCACGACACGATACTGCGGTTGTTTGCGCGCACCCGTGCGCGCCAGACGAATCATTAACACGGAACTTGGTTTCCTTTCCTAATCCTTCCGGGAGGGGTAAGACAAACTGTTATTATCGCGGAAGTTAGCGGGATTGGCAAGGGGAGCCGCGCAACCACGCTCGCCGATCTCAGCGCAGCCGCTCCACAATCTCCGCCGGCTCCGGCCGCTCGGTGTAGTCCTCGTTGGCCGAGGCGTACAGCACCGTGGCATCGCGCTCGATGATGTAGGTTGCGGGAATGGGGAGTTCCCAGCTCTCGTCTCCATTGATGAGTGGGAGATTGGTGAAGGAGCGACGATAAATCGCCTCCTGCTCGTCGGGAACCCGGTAGACCAGTCCGAACTGCCGAGTGACATGGTTTCCCGCGTCGCTGAGCAGGGAAATCGCAGCCGGTGCTGGTCGGCCATGAAGAAGGATTGCTTCACGGTCTGCGGAGAGATCGCCACCAGCGACGCTCCGGCCTGCTCGATCGTCGGGCAAGACGCGGTTCATGGCTTCCAGTTGTCCACAGCAGAACGGATCCCAGCGGCCGCGGAAGAAGCACACAACGAGCCTACCCTTGCTCAACAACTCCGCCAAGGAAACCGGCTTGCCATTGTGATCATTGAGGGTGAAGTCCGGAGCCTTCGCGCCGACGGCAAGAGAGTTCTCCGCGAGCTTGCGCTGTTTCAATTCGGCGATTACGCGGGCGTGAACCGCCTGAGTTTCCGGCGGCACGTACATGGCGATCTTCTCTTTCCGCTCAGCGAAGATCTCGCGCAATGGGCGCGTATCAAGGCCGGGAGTTGATTCGGAGAGGGAGCGCCATTTCATAAGGGCAGGTCGTTGGTGTCAGGTCTCAGGTCTTCAGGTCTCGGTAGCGAAAGAGACGTCGAGTGCTCCACACGAAGGCCTAAGCACCGAGACGACGTTTGTGGATATTTCACTGACCACCGACCCCTAACCACTGCCTCCTGCTACATCGGCATCTTCATCCCCGCCAGCCGTCTCGCAAAACTTGGCTTGCCCATTTGCTTGAACATCTTCTTCATCTGGGCGTACTGGCGGAGCAGGTTGTTGACTTCCTGCACGGTCGTGCCCGAGCCGCGGGCGATGCGCTTGCGGCGGCTGCCGTTGATGACCTCGTGATGGTGGCGCTCGTGGGCGGTCATCGAGTTGATGATGGCCTCCACGCGGTTGATCTGCTTCTCGTCGACCTTGTCGGCGGCTTTCTGGAGGCCGCTGAACGGGCCGATTGACGGCAGCATCCCCATCAGGCTCTGGATCGATCCCATTTTGCGGACCTGGCGCAGTTGATCGCGGAAGTCTTCGAGTGAGAAGCCGTCGCCCGCGAGCGCGCGGCTGGCCATCTCTTCGGCTTTCTTCTTGTCGATCTGTTGCTCGGCTTTCTCGATGAGCGAGAGAATGTCGCCCATACCCAGGATGCGCGAGACGATGCGGTCCGGGTGGAAGGGCTCGAGCGCATCGTATTTTTCGCCCACACCGATGAACTTGATGGGCTGACCCGTCACGTTGCGGATCGAGAGGGCAGCGCCGCCGCGCGCGTCACCATCCATCTTGGTGAGCACTACGCCCGTGAGCGTGAGCTTTTTGTGAAATTCATCGGCTGAGCGGACGGCATCCTGGCCGGTCATGGCGTCGGCGACAAACAGGATTTCCGAGGGATTTAGCAGGCGCTTGAGCGACTGCATCTCCTCCATGAGTTGATCGTCGATGTGCAGACGGCCGGCCGTGTCGACGATGAGCACATCGCTACCTGAAATGATGGCTTCGCGGCGGGCCTCTTTCACGAGGCGCTCGACCGTCGCGGTGTTCGACTCAGTGACCTCGCCTTCGTAGATGTTGGCCTTGATGGCGTCGGCGACTATTTTCAACTGCTGGCGAGCAGCCGGCCGGTAGACGTCGACCGAAACCAGCAAGGGGCGGTGTCCGCCATTCTTCAGCCAATTTGCGAGCTTGCCCGAGGTAGTGGTCTTGCCGGAACCTTGCAGCCCCGCCATCAGGACAACCGTAGGCGGTTGTGACGCGAACTTGAGCTTGGCCGTATCCTTGCCGAGAACTTCGACCATCTCGTCGCGCACGATCTTGATGACCTGCTCGCCCGGTGAAAGAGCAGTGGCGACTTCCTGACCGACGGCTTTGGCTTGTATCTGGTCGATGAGCTGTTTGACGACCTTGAAGTTGACGTCGGCTTCGAGCAGCGCAAGCCGGATCTGGCGCAAGGCCTCCTGAATGTTTTCGTCGGTGAGGACGGCCTGGCCGCGCAGTGTCTTGAAGGCGCGCTGCAGCTTTTCCTGAAGATTCTCAAACATAGGCGTAATCCCTTATTTTAGCAGCCGACCCATGAATGAGTAGGGAATGTGGAGCCGCCCTGTATCTCACGTACTGGATCTGAGGTCTTGTACCCGACGGACCTTCTCACATCCGTCAATGTTGGGATAGAAAACCTTTCAAGCAGCGAGGCATCGCAAGCAGACGCGGGGTCCTTCGACTCCGTTCGGCATTCGCCTCACTACGCTCAGGATGCCAGGATTGTGGGTATTGCGGTTGGGGGTACGATTGTGTCCTGCTGTCTGATGACTGCACCTGCGTCTATTTCTTCCCTGCCTCTCTCTTCAACCGCTCGATCTGCTCCAGATGATTCGCCCCGTGGCGGGCGATCATTTCGATGAGCGTTGCAACCGTCACCGCCTCCTGATATTCCGGGTGGAAAGCGGACTTCTCCAGATCGCCGGGCTTCAGACGTCGCAGCAAACGCAGGTTGTGGTGGCGGTTCAGGCCGTAGAGTGCCACCAATTCGGGGGCGGGCGTGTCCATGTAGCCGAGCTTCTTGGCCCACTCGTCCTGGTCCATGGGCGCAATCACAGGCTTCTGGTCAGCCAGCATCTGGCGCAGGCGGTAGGCGTAGACGATTTCGATGTCGGCAAGGTGTGCCAGAATTTCAAGGATCGACCACTTTTCCGGCATGGGTTTGTAGCGCAGGACCTGCGGCGCCAGTCCCGACACGGCTGCGGCAATTTCTTTGGGACTTTTTTCAGCGGCTTCGAGATGTTGGTTGAGTTCGGTCTCGGTCATGCGGCGCTCCGGATAACGTTTTTTCTCCAGAGGCACGGAGACACGGAGGCAAAACCATTCAGGCCAAAGAATGTGCCGCCTGTAGCGGATGTGAATCGGCGAAAGTCGCAGACACGAGTCAGTTTAATGAATGTTCTGCTTCTCGTGTCTCCCTGGCGAAAAAGATCTCTCAATTCACCTGCACTTTCTCCATCCACTCCGCGACCTGCACATTCCATCCCAGTTCTTTTGCCATGGTATCGCGCAACTGCGACGAGGCGCCGGTCTCGCCATGAACGAGGTAGGTCACGCTCGGCTTCTGCGGGAAGGTGCGCAACCACTCGAGCAGTTCCCGTGGATCCGCATGATCGCTGAATTGCTCGAAGGATGGCGATCTGGGCGCGAATCGGAACGAAGTCGCCAAAGATTTTCACTTCCTTCGCGCCGCTCTTGATCGTGAATCCGCGGGTGCCCGGCGCCTGGAAGCCGATGAAGATGACCGTGTTCTTGGGATCGGGCAGTCGTTGCGCCAAGTGATGCAGGACACGTCCGCCGGTGACCATGCCGCTCGAGGAGATAATGATCGATGGGTAATGAGCTCCATTGATTTTCTTCGATTCTTCGGGCGTTGAGGCGAAGGTGAATCCCGGCCACTCCAGCGGTGAACCATATTTCTTGATCAGAGTGCGAGCTTCGTCGGTGTATTCGTCTTCGTACTTTAGGTAGATTTCGACCGCCTTGATCGCCATCGGGCTATCACAGAAAACCGGCAAGCGCGGAATCTGTCCCGGATTCCATCAGTTCTTTCATCATGAACACGAACTTCTGCGTGCGCTCTACCGCGAAAGCCGGCACAACGATAGCGCCGCCGCGTTCGGCGGTGTGCCGGATCAGGCGCGCAAGTTCGGGCCGCGGATCGTTCTCGGGATGATGGCGGTTGCCGTAAGTCGATTCCATCACCACCAGATCCGCGATCTCTCCCTCGGTCGGCCCCGAGTGCACGACCTTTCCGGGTGCGACCGTCTGATTTCGCACTCGCCCGATGTCGCCGCTGAACAGCAGCCTCCGAGATTTCCCATTGGTAGTGAGCGCAACTTCCGCCATGCACGAACCCAAAATGTGCGCAGCACGCACAAAGCGGAAGGACAGTTCAGGACTCGAGTTGCTTGGTTTCGCCAACATGCGCGACCTTGAAATATTGCATGCAGTCCTGCGCTTCTTCAAAGGTGTATAGAGGCAACGCCGGGTCATGCTTGGATTTCTTGATCTTGTTATAGAAGTCCGCGTCTTCTTCCTGCAGGTGACCAGAGTCGGGCAGAATGATGCCGCACAGGTCGATGGTCGGCGGCGTCGCGTAGATCGGCCCTCTAAAGCCCTCTTTCACCAGTCGCGGAATCCAACCGCAATGGTCGAGGTGCGCGTGCGTAAGGATGACGGCGTCAATCTCCTTCGCGGGGATGGGCAGTGTCCTGCCAGTTGCGTTCCCGCCATTCCTTCTGTCCTTGGAAGAGGCCGCAATCGATTAAAACCTGGAAGCCCCTCTGGCCATCGCCATCGAATGATGTGTTGATGAGATGCTTCGAGCCGGTGACCGTGCCGGCCGCGCCGAGAAACTGGATATAGGCCAAGTGGTGCCTCCCAATAGCCTCTAAAAACTACCACGGAGACACGGAGCACAGAGAAGGATCTATGATCTCAGACTGGGTACGCTCTTGCCCGCTACGTTCTCTGTCGAAGTTCTCTGCGGACAGTGCGGTTCTGACTGCGGGATTAAGGCAATAACCGCAGTCGGGAATGAGATGTTCATCCCTATCGAAAACACGAAAAGGCGGAAACAATTTAACCGCTGCGATCGCAGAGGATGCTCGCTGGGGGCGCAGAAGAGGAGCGATGCGAATAGCGGACCGGGCCCTCGGTTGATGGCGGGGCATATGTCCGTTGCATCGCACCGGGAACGCAAGTCCCTCGACTTCGCTCGGGATGACAGGGTTATGGTGAGTCATGGATTCCTACTACCGCCCACCGTATTTTCTGGGCAGAGGATACAGAGAAATGCCGCAAGGAACTCAGAGGATCAAGTCTCTCAGAGTTCTCGATGGCACAGCGGCTCTGTGTCTCACTGGTGGATTTCACCTGTGCGGGGCTTCCACTTTGAAGATGTTGTTCGTCACGTCGCTCTCGGGCACGCTGCCATCGTTCACGGTTATCTCCGTCGGCGGCCTGGGAGTGGCGATGCGGACAACCCCTTTACTCTTGCCCCGAACTTCCACACGTTCGCTGGTCTCTCCACCATCGAAATGTGCGATGACGGGAACTTCGGCGCCAACCGATCCGAGATTTTCGATGGTGACGGTCACGAGGTAATTACCCTGTGAGGCCTGGCGGGGAAAGGCCGACTCTACCCGCAGATCGGGAAGTCCACGGTCGTGATAAACCCAGTCGTCGAAGAACCATTGCAGGTCGCGTTTCGACTGGGCTTGCGCGAGCTGCTGCAAGTATGTGGGATCTTTATCATGATCCGCCCGATAAGACGGCAGCACCTTCTTCAGGACCTCCTCGCCTAGCAAGTCGCGCAACATCCACCAGACGTAGGCGGCCTTGCTGCGGGAGAACTCGTCCATCGTGGTCGTAATCAGGGATTCGTCCGACGAAGGCGTATTTTTCGCTTCTGCAGCAATCGCCTTTTCGGCTTCGACAATTGCGGTGCGATGCAGTCCCATGAAATCCAGAGCCGCCGCCCGGTTTTCTTGTCTTTCGCGATAAGCTGCCTGGGCGAAGTGGGCGAGCCCTTCATAGATCCAAGGGCGAGGGGAAGAAAACGCGGCGTGCGTGAGCTCGTGCACCAGCGCGATCTGCAGCAACTTCGTGTCGGTATCGTTCAATGGAGTCAGCAGCATTGCCCCGCTTTCGTAGGGCGAAGCTCCGGGATCGAAGAGTTCGGCGACTTGCGCCTTCCCGTGCAGAGCCCCGAACCATTCCGTGACGAAGGGCACGACCGACTCGGCGGCTTGCGCAAACTTTTCGGCGTTCGTCTTGTGCTCTGGGCGATAGGCAATCTGTGCGGCTGCCTGGTCAAGAATCTGGTAGTCCGCCAGGACGAATGCGGGCACGCGCCGACCGAGCGGCGCAAACTCGCAGTTTGCCGAGTCCTCTTGCGCCCCACTTACTTCCTGAAACCTGTGAATTCCTTCGTCGGTGCAAAGCAGGGTTTGTGGGCCTCCTCCATTGTCAGTTGCAAGACTGACTTTCATCTTCACCACTGCGTTTTGTTCACGCTGCTTCCAGCGTCCGACGACCTCAAACAGACTGCGCCCTTCCGATAAGTTCGCCGCCTCCATCGCCACCGGGTACCACGCGACATTCCCCACTCCCCGAACCGCCGAAAATGTCTTGTTGATTTGATCCCAGTCGTTATGGATCGCGGTGTCCTTCGGCAGGCCGATGCGTGTAAGGCGGGTGGCATCAAGCAGAATCACACCTTCATATCCGATGACGAGTTCGATGGAGCCGCCGGACGGAATTTCTCTGGGCAGCGCGACGACCGCCTCCGACAATTCTCCGGTGTGGTCGATGTCAGAGACGTAGGGCTGGCTTACAAATTGGAGAGGCTTGCCATCCGCCTGGATCGAACGCCAGGTAAGACTGGACGAGATCTGCAGCGCCGCATTCTTCTGTGCGGTAGGGGAGTCGTTGCGAAGCGTGATCGTGCCGCGAACGGCGAGACGTTGCTGCTCCGGCTCAATCTGAACATCGAGTGTGTATTGGGTGAAAGTAAACGCGTCGCGATCAAGTGAAAAACAGCTGGTTAGTCCTGCCGCGCAGACAACCCACAACACGCAAAACCACTTCATGCCGATTCCTGCGCTGCCTTTTTCCGTCTCTGGCGCACGACCTCGTATAGCACGACACCCGCTGCCACCGACACGTTTAACGACGAAACCTTTCCCATCATCGGGATCGACACCAGGAAATCGCACTTCTTGCGGACCAGGTCGTGCACGCCCTTACCTTCCGCGCCCAGCACAATCGCACAATCCATGTTGTAATCGAGCGCGTCGTAGGTTTGGGTGCCGCGCTCGTCGAGCCCAGCCACCCAGATATTCCGCTCCTTTAATTCTTCGATGGAGCGTGCAATATTCGTGACTTTCGCAATGGGCAGATGCTCACTTGCTCCTGCGGACGTCTTGGTCACCACCCCCGTCACGGCCGCGGCGCGGCGTTCGGGAATGATGACGCCGTCGGCGCCAGCCGCGTCGGCCGTGCGCAGAATGGCACCCAGGTTGTGCGGATCTTCCACGCCATCGAGCACAACGATCAACGAATACGTGCCGCGCTTGGCGTCGACTACGTCATCGAGGCCGCTGTATTGCTTCGCCGACGTAACCGCCACTACGCCCTGATGAGCCGCATTGCCCGCCAACCGGTCAAGCTCTGTACGTTGCAGGAAGCGCACCGGTACACCGAGTTTGCGGCACTCCTCGATGATGCGCTGCAAGCGCAGGTCGTGGCGTTCCTTCGCAAGGCCTACCCACTGGAAAGCGCGCCCTCGAGCCTTAATGGCTTCGGTTACGGCGTTGAGACCGTAGATGTAGTTCATGGAATGGTCAGTGTACTGCCTTAGCGCTCGCTCGCCCAACCCGCCTTGCTAACGATCATGTCGTCCAATGCTAGACTAAAAAGTTTGGAGGCACCTTTTTGACGGACGTATATATCCTCTCCGCGGTCCGCACTCCGATCGGCAAATTCGGGGGCTCGCTGGCGTCGATGTCCGCCCCGGACATGGGGATGGTTGCTGCCAAGGCCGCGATGGAACGTGCGGGAGTGCAGCCGCAGCAAGTCGAAGAGACGATCTTCGGAAATGCGCGCCAGGCCGGCGGTGGACCCAATCCCGCGCGCCAGATTTCGATTCGCAGCGGCATACCGCAGGAAGTACCCGCTTACACGGTCAACAAGGCCTGCGCGTCCGGACTGAAGTCGATCGCACTCGCGTATCAGGAAATCGTGACGGGCAATCTCGACTGCGCGCTGGCTGGCGGAACCGAATCCATGTCACGCCTTCCTTACTATCTGGATGGCGCGCGCTGGGGATACCGCCTGGGCAATCAGGAACTGGTCGACGGCATGTATCGCGACGGCTTCTTTTGCCCGATGGCGAAGATGGTGATGGGCGAGACCGCGGAGATCCTGGCCGAACAGTACAAAATCACGCGGGACGAACAGGACCGCTTCGCACTCACCTCGCAAACCCGCGCCGCTTCCGCCCTTGCCTCCAATCGATTCAAGGAAGAACTCGTCCCTGTCACGTTGGTTACCAAGAAAGGGCCACAGGCTTTCGAACGTGACGAGCATCCCTTCGTAGACGCGAGTCTCGAGAAACTGGCCAAACTTCCGCCCGTATTCTCGAAGACTGGAACGATCACAGCGGGGAACTCGTCTGGCATTACCGACGGTGCGGCCGCGATCGTGGTTGCCAGTGAGGCCTTTGCGAAGAAGAATAATCTGAAGCCACTGGCCCGCATTCTCGCGGTGACCTCAGCCGGTGTCGATCCCCGCATCATGGGGATTGGGCCGGTACCAGCACTCCGCAAGATGGAAGCGAAACACAAACTCAAGGTGTCCGACTTCGATCTCATCGAATTAAACGAGGCTTTCGCCGCCCAAGTATTGGCTTGCGATCGCGAACTCCACCTCGACCCCGAGAAGCTAAACGTCAATGGAGGTGCAATCGCACTCGGACATCCCATCGGCTGTACCGGCACGCGCATCACCGTCACCCTCCTGCATGAAATGCGGAAACGCAACGCCCGCCGCGGGGTTGCGACGTTATGCGTAAGCGGGGGAATGGGCATGGCCCTGGCCGTTGAGAACATGTCCTGACCAACACAAGCGATCATGCAACCGATCTTTCGCCTTGCCACAGAGGATGATGCCGAGCTGGTGCTTACGATGATGCGCGAGTACTACGCTTACGACGGCCATGTCTACGACGAAGGCAGGGCACGGCTGGCACTTGTCACGTTTCTGCGTGGGCCCTCGTTCGGCCGTGCCTGGCTTATCTGCGACGGTGAAGCACCTGTCGGCTACATTGTGCTGACTTTCGGATAGAGCCTGGAGTATCTCGGACGTGACGCCTTTATCGACGAACTCTACCTCCGGGAGTCCCATCGTGGCCAAGGCTGGGGACGCCAGACTCTCGAGTTTGTCGAGAACGAGGCGCGAGTTTGCGATGTCCGCTCCATTCACCTCGAAGTTGTGCGAACGAACGTAACAGCCAACGAGTTTTATCGCCGGGCTGGCTACATCGACCACGATCACCATCTCATGTCCAAGTGGATCGAACGGAGCTTTGCCAAGCCCAGCCGCAGCTCCCATTGAAAGTCTTTGCCGTGAGCGGTGCTTTTGCTATGCTTGCCTGAGCCAGGCCCCCGACCTGAAACTTCCCCTTGATCACAATTGAGGAGAACACCTTGGTTCACAAACTCGCTTTCCGCCTTGCCGGCGTCGCTTTACTTACGTTCGGAAGTTTGCCGACTCTCGCGCAAGATTTCTCCGCCGAAATGGTGCGCCTGAAACCCGCCAACGCTGTCAAGGCAAAGGTCTACGCCCACGACTATAAGATGCGATTCGAGGTCACGAATCAACAGCGTAGCAGCGTCGCTATCGTCGATCTGGGGAGTCACACTACCTTGATGATCATCCCCGATAACAAGTCCTATGTGAAATCCCCGCACGTGAACGCATCCATTCCTTTCTTTCACATCACCGACGTCGAAAATGCCTGTCCCGCGTGGGAGAAGAGTCTGGAAAAGCCCGGGACCTGCACCAAGATCGGGGACGAGACCATCAACGACCGCGCCACGGTGAAATACAAGGGCACCGCCAATGACGGAGACACGGGGTATGCCTGGGTCGATCGGAATTTGAAGACGGTCGTCAAGTGGGAAGGCGAGCGAGGGGCAGCGGAATTACAGAATATTCAGGAGGGACCACAAGCCGCGGCGCTTTTCCAAGTCCCCGATGGCTACGAGATGTTTGATTTGGCGGCCGCACAAGATGCTGCCCGCACGCAGAACAAATCCAAGACTCCGCCGCGGAAAAAAGCGCCCGCACACTAGGACGAGCGGAAAGACCTCAGAGTGAGATTTCATCGGAATCGTCCAGACTGCTACTCGAGGGCGGACACGAGTTCATTCGAGCAATCCGGTAATACTTTGGCCCCGGAGCGGACGGTCGAATAACAGGGCGTCGGCCAACAGTCAGGTATCCGACCGGCCGACGCCAACTGAACAGGTTCAGCCCACTGGATTAGGCGCCGTAAGCAAAACATCACGATTCGCCAGGCAGAACTGGATGAACTTGTCCCGCGAGACCATCAATTGCAGTGGCATCGGGATCGCGAGGTATCCAACCTTCAGGATCTCAGTAAGGGTCTCATCGTCCTTCGCCGCGGCAAGCGCGGCCGGGCCCACCTTCTCGCGAACCGCGTCCAGTGCAGGCTTGAGATTTTGACTAAGAACGTCTTTTGCGGCGGCTTGCAGTTTGTCTGTCCAGCCCATGACATCCTCCAGGGCAGCGATTTGAGGCTCTTTGAAGCCAGCTGCGTTTTTCGAAGTTTCCTAACTCGGACATTCCGATTGAGGGCAATCTGTTCTCCAAATCGACAGGCTGGCTAAGCTGATTAGAATCACAGTATTTTCAGGGCGTGGGAACAAGAACCGTTAGCCGTCCGGTTAAGACGGCTAGCGCGGTGGTTTAAGCAATATGCCCCGGCCATTTCCCGTCCTCGCGTTGACGGGGTTATATAGGGAGATTCCACATCCCTACTGAGCTGACATGCGGAATCTCCATCGTTTATGCGGTCTGAGCACTGTGATATGCGTCCCACTCGCGTCAAATGCGGCTTTGCGCGCTATGGGCGGTCTGGTGCGCGGAGTGTGGGGAGCGTGGGCAGTGCGTGGCGGGGCGTGGGAAGGGGGCATTTGGTCGGGAGTGTAATCGCCTGATTTCGTCAGTTTAGCGAGCGCTGGACAGTGTATGTCTGTCCCGTGTGCTCAACGCAGACGGGATTCGAGTGGAAGGACTTCGAGAGTCATGCACCTATTTTCGAATTCGGGTGGTAAGCAGGGGCGAGGTTGCGACGGAGCTAGTCTTTGTTGTGGAATTCAAAGACCCGGTTTAGGCCTGCTCGGTGAATGAGTGAAATCGCCTGATTACGTCAACAATCAATCTCTCAGTCCACTAAGCCCACTATAACAAGTACATTAACGGACGTGCTCAACCTGAGAGTTAGAAAAGGGACTCACGCCGATCCACGCAGATTGCCTAGGCGCGGGTCGGCGCGACTTAATTCCCTTCAATCGACGTTATATCCTGTAAACGAGAGTACACACCTAGGCCGCTCTTTCGGCTATCTTCTTGCCTACCTTGGCCTCGACGACGTTCCGAATCATACGCCGCGTTCGTTCAACAAACGCGAGTTTGTCCGCCAAACAGCTTTCAAGCAGCACGCCGACGCCATAGTGGCCGGTTACATCCGCTGCCGCGACCAAAGCTGCGTACTCTGCAATGCGAAGGTGGGTCAGGTGGATGGCCTTTACCATAATGAACAGGTGCTTTGCGGCTGGGTTTTGTATTTCGGCGAGTTCTTTGCGAAAATCTTCGACAAAGATGTCATGAAGGCGCGAGCTGACCTTCATGGGTTGTTCGCCGATGAGCTTGAAGCACTGGTCTTGGGTGGCAAGGACTTTCTCTGACACGAAAGCCCGCGCTTCGAGGGCTTCTTTTATTTCCGGATCCTGGGCAACCTGGCTAAGTTCCTGATAGAACTTTGTACTCCGCTCGGTGCCCTGGCGGAGGCCGCTAAGCAACTGGACGAAGAGTTCCTTCTGATTTTGAATAGGCATTAAGTATCTCCTTAATAAATTGGGTTGCTAAGGGGGGGAACTTCAGATGGGCTGACTTAGCTCAGGAAACCTGAAATGAGGAGAAGGTGGTGACCACCTCAACTACGACCGTAGTCTTATGCGGCAGGCCTGTCAAGGTGTTCTGCCGCTTGACTGTCTGTCCCTTCAGATGACTGGGCCGTTTAGCTGTCACAAAATCGCACATTTCCTTATTGGTCCGGATTTTGGCGAACAAACGGCGCAAGCTTGCGCTATCGCCTGGTTACATCAACTATGCGGCGCCTTTGAACTGTGATGCCCGGACATGCGTACAATAGAGTATGCAGATCGACGCAGAAACAGTCGGACGTCTGGACCAACAAAGTGAGTTGTTACTAAGGATGTACCAGCTAGAACTTGCGAGGGACCCTAGCAGCCGCGCCACCGAATCCTCCCGCAGCAATTTGATTGCTTTGCGGCACAGCATTGACCAGATTTATGGAAAGGCCGCTTCACGCGGTCTGCTTTTCCAGGCCAATCCAGAGCAGGAAACTGCCCCGTAGGAAACCACCGCACCTTCCAGGGTACATCTGTCCATCATGGCGATCATGCCCGCTTCTGGAAAAACCGGTAAGCAGCGTAGAGAATTGCCAGCACCACCACGATCTCAATCACGTTGGTAACCGTCATATTCACCCCCAGGACCTGGGTACAGTTTCCTGTCTTTCACTGCAGCTCTTCAAGCCGTTTCTTGACCTCAGCCCAGCTGGTGTCGCGGATGTTGCATGCTCACAATGCGGGCTGTGCATTCTCAAGAGGGAGAACAGGTAGCAGGTCCAGCGTCTCAAGTTCACAACACCTCATCCATATGTTCCATAGGCGCGACACTCAATCCTTGCCGATCAAGCGTCGCTCACATTGCGGCTCTGTACGGGGCTGGCCCGTGCTGAGTTCGCGCTTCTCGCCCCGGCCCCGCGCTACAAGTCGGGCAACGGCAGGCTGTACCTGTTTGAGAGTAGCCTTCTTGGCCTTCATGCCTGTTCAGGATGTGGCAACTCGAAGAAGAAAAATGGTCAATTTTGCACAATGAAGTTGGATAGGCGTTAAGAAAGATGTGGCGCAGCGGGCGGTAGTGTGAGGGTTGCAAGTTTAGAAACTTGCTCGCTCTGGATACGCCACATGGAAGAGATTGAGGCGACCTTGGTGAATCGCGTTCGTTCCCATCTCGTATGCATACAAGTTACGACGCTACGATCTTTCAGGTCTGCTCACAATTGCTCTATCGAGATCACCTGTGTATTTTAGGGTAGGAGAATCTGAAATTTCTAAGCTGCCTAGCGAGATCCATCGAACCGGGCGGGTGGGATATTGATCGACGAACCGGAATTGCACCTCAATCCTATACAGATGGATCAGTCCTGCTTCCTCTTCGTCGCAAGCGCTCTCCAGCACTCCTCACAAATTGACAGCCAATTTACAGCCCCGCTACACTTTCCCACCAGCCGGGGAAATAGGGGCCCGGCGAACCGTTAAGGTGAGGAGGTAGCGAGCAATGAACAACATCGTTCTGGTCCACGGCGGCTTTGTGGATGGCTCTGGCTGGGAGGGCGTCTACAGGAGCCTAAAAAAGAAGGGCTACAACGTCAGCATCGTCCAAAATCCTACCCTATCGTTGGCGGACGACGTGGCGGTTACCAAGCGAACTCTTGCATCGAAGGACGGACCTGTAATTCTCGTCGGCCACTCTTACGGTGGAGCGGTGATTACCGAAGCCGGTAACGATCCTAAGGTTGCAGGGCTCGTGTATATCACCGCCTTTGCTCCGGACAAGGGCGAGTCCGTGGCCGCGCTTATCAAAGATCCGCCGCCCGGCGCACCCGTGCCACCGATACTGCCTCCGCAAGACGGCTATTTGTTCCTCGACCGGGCGAAGTTCGGCGCTTCCTTCGCAGCCGATGTGGACGCAGAAAGAGCCGCTTTCATGGCTGACTCTCAAGTCCCGTGGGGCGTGGAGGCTCTCAGCGGCAAGATCAGTGAACCAGCGTGGAAGGCCAAGCCGAGCTGGTACCTGATCGCCACCGACGACAAGATGATCCCACCCGATGCCCAGCGTTCCATGTCCAGGCGGGCGGGCTCCACGGTCGTTGAGGTCAAGGGCAGCCATGCCATCTACGTGTCGCAGCCAGAGGCTGTCGCGGCTCTTATCGAACAAGCCGCCAAGAGTGTGAAGGCCTCCGCCGCGGCCTAGTAACTCCGGAGGGGTCGCCGCTCGATGCCTGGTGTTTGTTACGGGGTGACGTCTGCCCCGAGCCTTCCGCTCCTGCGCCCTCCTGCGCCCGCCCGCGCCCTGCCACGCCCCGCGCTCACCGCACTCCGCGCACCGGATCACCCGTATCGCCCAACCCCGTATTTGACGCGGGCGGGATGCATGCCATGACGTTCGTAGCCGAATAAACACTGGGGATTTAACACACGACCAATGGCGGGTGAGGACAGATACGCAGCACTGACACACTATCCCGTGCTCGCGTTGACGGGATAGGAGGTAGAGCGATCCAAGTCCGTCCTCCATAGTAACTAACTAGTAAAATTGGGCCCTGGGGGGGGCGCGCGGGGTGGCGGGGCGGGGGGCACGGGCGGGACACGGCTAAGACAATCGAGCGGAAACTGGACCGACCTATACTGCGGTGACATGGGGTACTGACTGTAGAAAATCTAGGCCCAACCACGTGAGGAAAAAGCCGGCCCCCCTTCTGAACTATGGGCGAGTAGCATAGGACTCATTGGGATCTTTGGGATTGTAGTGGACTAGGTAATGGGCAATTGGACACGTTGTGACTCTGTCTTCAACAAATTTCCGTTCGGTATCCATGTACCCTGACCCAGCCCAAATCGAATAATTTGTTCCAGCTACCGTATATTGAACCAAGCATTGACCTACATAGAACTTTCTAATAAAAGATCTACTCGGAGGTTGCTCTATCACGCGAGTATTTATGGGGACACACCTCTCAGAGTAGGCCAGCTTTCACGGTCTCGCTGCCGCAAACTCTCTATGTAGTCGATCGGGAACTTGGCAAGCACCATAAGCGCAAGAAATCCAAGCACAGCCACATTGCGCCATCTCCAGCCTGCCGTGATGCTGTCACGCTCGGACTCTCGTCTGCGCGTCACTTAAAGGCTTTCGAAGCACAAGAAATGTCAGAATAGGAACGATTTGCCACCAAGCCGGTATCTCAAGGAAGCGTACGATACGCTTCCATACACGTGTTCTGGTCTGCCCATTTTCCTTGCAATAATGCAGCAGCGCCTCCGGCACCCTGAGCACCGGGACCGTTGCTGGCACCATTGGGGTTCAATAGCCCTCCGCCATCTCTCGTATAAACCCTACTGCCTTGATCTATAGAATAACCCGGATCTCCGGACGGACCCTCGATTGGGTTGATAGCATTGTATCGGGCCTGAACTGCTCGATAACAAATATCTTGTGCCTGAGCCTCAGTCAGTTTTGCTTTGGGGCGCATGGCTGCGGTCGGGAGTCTGAGAATACCCGCCGTCCTTCGCAATATCGGCGGACCCGTGTCGAACGTCGGAAAAAGCAGAGAATCTGGTGAGAACAGCCACGCAAGTTGAAAGAGAGTACGCGGCAACCGAATTCCGGTTGACGTGAAACCCGGACCGACGTTACCACAGCCGCCGAACTCAAGGTCGCACGAAGCTGACAACCCAAGCAAATCCCATAGAGTTTGCGAAAGAGGATCGACTGGGAAATTAACGGAATTCTCGCCTGGGAGGATCCCGAAGGCCGGAACACCGATACTGGGTGGGCGCATTGGCACGTCTGGCCCTCTAATTCCACCGTCGTCACCGCCCTGGCATTCAGCATTGCTCGTGGCATAAAAAAGGTCCTGGCAGGCCGAGTTTTCGTCACCGACAAAGGGCCCATCGTCAGGACTGTCTCCCATCCCGCCGTAAAATCCAGGTACTTGTGGCGCTCCGCAGTTGAGCAGGTTTCAGGACTGGCATGTGGCACCTCACGATGCCCTGCAAAACCCGTGGCTCCAGCGTGGAGCCGTCTCTTTTATCTGCACCATCTTGCTAAATCGACGCCTCGAATGAACAACATTTTGAACGTTTTCAATACATTAATTTCTGTATTGTAGGGAATCCGACCCCCAATTACTGTCCTAGCGGGTCAGCCCCTACTGGGACGACAACCGTAGCAGAGCTATCTGATGCCGGTGTTGAGGCTTCGGTGTACAGGCCACTTCGCTAGCCTCCATCGCTACAGACAGCTCAGAACCGAAGAGGCCCGCCTGTGATTAACATTTTGGTTGTAGATGACGCTGAAGTTGTCAGGCGACAAATACACATTCTCCTTGCCAAGCAACGTGACCTGAATGTTGTCGCCGAGGCATCCAACGCATTTGAAGCTATAAAAAAAGCGGAGCGATACCAGCCGGACATCGTTCTGCTGGATATAAGCATGCCTGAATTGAATGGTCTGCAAGCAATTCCTCTAATAAAGAGAGCAGCCTCGAACGCGGAAATCCTGATCTTGACCCAATATGACAATCGATTTTTCGTACGTGAGGCATTCGTGACAGGAGCAGCGGGGTTTCTGGCCAAGAGTGACGTGCCGGCAGAGCTGGTGATTGCCGTGAGAGAAGTATTTGCAAAAAGGAGCTTCGTGAGCCAAAAGTATTGCCTCTCCCTCGCATGATCCATTCGCAGCGAATCCCCAAGTAGGCGAGGACCGAGCAGGTCTCGATTGCTGTATAATTAGCTTGTTGCTTTTCACATCCTTCCACCGCGCCCTGCTTGGGCGACGGTTTCCTGCGAAAACTGACTAACGTCGCAAGGAGCCGGGACGGCTCGAGAGAAAACGCACCCCGGGCCACAGTGCACGAAGCAGTTTTAAAACCGCGCACTAGCAGCGTCACTGCCCGCGACTAATCTTACAATCGTCCTAGAACACGTGGCCTGCACGCAATCAGACAGCGCAAACCTGTCCTCGAAGTGCACCTCGCAACGGAATGTAGACCTCTGGAAAGCGCTGTTCTAAGCCTCGGCTCGATCATTGCCGTTTCGAATGAACAGTGCTATACAACTTGTGTTATGGCAGAGAGTACTGCGCAAGCCCGCTCTCCCGACACTCAGCTTTTTCATGATGTTTTCAACGCGAGTCCCATCGGGATTGCAGTGGAGAACTTGGAAGGTCAGCCGCTCTTCGTGAATCCAGCCTTTTGCTCGTTCCTCGGCTTCAGCGAGGAGGAATTGCGTGACAAACACTGTGTGGATTTTTCTCCTCCTGAAGATGCAGAGAAGGACTGGGCTCTTTTTCAACAATTGCGAGCGGGGTCGATAAACCACTACCAACTGGAGAAGCGCTATTTTCGACGAGACGGCTCGTTGGTATGGGGACGCTTGAGTCTCTCTTTATTAAATGGTCGTTCATCTCCACTCGTCATCGCGATGGTGGAAGACATCACGGACAAAAAGAAGGCGGAGGAAGCGCTGCTCAGGCATGCCGCAGTTGTCGAATCGTCCGACGATGCGATTGCTGCGGGGACTCTGGATGGAATTATTGTAAGTTGGAACACAGCTGCACAGAAAATTTACGGGTATACGGAGGCTGAAGCCATTGGTAAACCGATCAACATGCTTGCCCCGCCTGAGCTACCGGACGAGGAGAACAAGATCCTTGAAATATTGAAAGCGGGGGGTCGCATCGAGCATTTTGAAACGGTTCGTGTTACCAAAACGGGAAAAAGAATTAATGTGTCCCTGACTATTTCGCCAATTAAGGATTCAAGTGGCAGAACTGTGGGCTGTTCTGGCATTGCCCGTGACATCACTGAGCGGAAGCGGGCGGAAGAAACACTGCGCGAGAGCGAAGAACGTTTACGTCTTGCAGTCCAAGCCGGGAATATGTACGCGTACGACTGGGATGTTGCAACGGACGTGATCGTGCGATCCGAGGAGTCCACGAATGTGCTCGGTCCAACAGATGAGCCGACTTCCCTTACGCGACAGCAGCTGTTAGCCAAAGTCCACCCAGACGATCGCCCAAAATTTATCGCCGCAGTTGACGACCTTGCGCCCGAGAATCCGACGACTCACATTACTTACCGCGTCATTCGTGCTGACGGCAGTGTGATTTGGTTGGAGAAACACGGGCGCGCCTTCTTCGACCCGCAGGGGAAGATGCTTCGGATGATTGGTATGGTGGCGGATGTCACGGAGCGTAAGCGGGCGGAGGAGGCGTTACGCGCCAGCGAGGAACGGCTGCGATTGGCACAATGGGCTGCTCACATTGGAACTTTTGATGTGAACATTCGAACTGGAGTGGATATTTGGCAGCCGGAGACGGAAGCATTGTACGGCTTGCCGCCGGGCGGCTTTGGCGGGACACTGACCGCTTTTGAAGATCTGATTCATCCCGATGATCGGGAAAGAGTCATCGAGTTAACTCAGGAGATGATGAGAACCGGACAACCCGCCGAGGGAGAATGGCGCGTGCTCTGGCCTGACGGGAGCGTTCATTGGATAGCAGGGCGCGGGCAGGTACTAATGGACGAGTCCGGCAAGCCTTCGCGAATGCTCGGCGTCAACATGGAGGTCACAGAGCGCAAGCGGGCCGAGGAGGCTCTTGCAGGCATGAGTCGAAAATTGATTCAAGCGCAAGAGCAAGAACGCGCCCGGATTGGGAGAGAGCTTCACGACGACATCAACCAACAACTCGCGATGTTGGCAGTCGAACTTGAACAACTGCAAGGCAATCCTTCTGAGATTCAAAACCGCGTGCAAGAACTCCGAAGACAGACGGCTGAGATTTCGAATGATGTGCAAGCCTTGTCTCATGAGTTGCACTCCTCAAAAGTGGAGTATCTGGGTGTTGTTGGCGGCATAAGAAGCTGGTGCAAGGAATTTGCAGAGCGTCAGAACATCGAGATTGATTTCAAAAGCGATGTGTCGAGTACTCTGCCTCCCGAAATCGGGCTTTCGCTTTTCAGGGTTCTACAAGAAGCTCTTCACAACGCCGTGAAACACAGCGGCGTCAGGCGGGTTGAAGTGCAATTGCGGGAAAACTGGGGTGAAGTTCATCTAGTGATTACTGACTCGGGCAGAGGCTTTGACGTAGAAGAGGCGATGCAAGGTACAGGTCTGGGTCTCACCAGTATGCGAGAACGGGTTCGGTTAATGAATGGGACGATCACGCTTGATTCCAAGCAGATGCATGGAACCAGCATCCATGTCCGTGTGCCCTTCCGGTCAGACGATGCTTCACAACGAGCAGTCGGCTAGAGACAGTGTTTTGGTTTGTTCATTTTTGCTTGTGGCACCACACATGTCATGGAGATCTGGACTCTCTGGCATGCGACCTACTGGCTGTCGGGCGCCGTCAAGACCATCACCGCCTTGTCCTCGGTTCCATATTACTGGCGATGTGAATTCACTGCTTCATTCGCAGCGGGTAATGGTGTCGAATCAGATGTGCCATTTAACTGGATCTTCGTGTGGCGCAAGTAGCTGTCGATCTCTCAGGCATCGTGATGGGAACCACAGCCTCAATCTCAGCACCTCGGCCGGGAGAGGAGGTCACCCTCATCGTGCCTTTCACGAGCCGGAGCCGTTCGCGTATGCTGATCAATCCCAGACCACCATCGCTTTGGACTCCTTTGGTATCAAAACCTCGTCCGTGGTCCGTCACACGCACGAGGGCCTGATCCCCCCCGACACTCCGCCCGCGCGCTCCACAACTCCGCGCACCCATCGGCCTCACGCCAACAACGCCCCGAGGGCCTTGTCACATAGAAGCCCATAGATGTAGACACCGATAGGCGCACATCGCGCGGCCCGCATTTGACGCTGGTAAAACGCATGTCATGGCGTGCGGAGCCGCATAAACACTGGGGGGAAACACATGTCATGTGGATGAGGTGTACTAGAATTTCTCCCTATCCCTTATAACCCCGTGCTCGCGTTGACGGGATATGTGTGGGTGCACGCAAACGTGTCGCCGCCCTCCATTTCTCCGTTTCGATTTAGCCTGTGTTTATGCTGGTCCAAGCGCTACGGCATGCGTCCCACCCGCGTCAAATGCGGGCTGCACGATGTGGGCGATCCGGTGCGCGGAGTGCGGAGAGCGGGCGCAGCGCGGGGCGCGGGAGGGCGGGGGGAGCGGGGCGCGGGAGGCGCTATCAATACCGGCAGCGTGCAGCAAATCGACGTAGCCTTGAGTCATATCAAGGTTACGGGAAATCCCCAGCTAGAGCAGACGCTGGCAGACTTCAACAGCCGCAGTGGCCCATTCGACCGAACTCCCAACACAAATGAAGAACGAAATCTTAGAGCAACTTGCTGCCATATCGGAGCGCGCCGCCACACTTATGCGCGTCGGATGGCATATGCTCTGACCGCCCTCCTCCACGGTTGCACAGAGCAACCCCACGACGGCGCCCTTTGATGGTACGTCCTATCGAAAAAGCAAGACAAAGTTCCGCCGCCGACACTTCAAAACATAAAGCCAGCCTCAATAACGCCGCGCGGTTGGTTAACGTTCAGACCGGCGGGACCGAAAACGGCACCCGACGTCGAGTTGGTAGCGTGAACAATGGCGAAGTCTCCGCGAAGGAAAAACGCATCTTTGACGATAGGTCGGGGTGACGGTGAATGCGAACGCGCCGCTACCCGGACCATACAGCAAGTTGATGGCGTTAGGGTCTAAGACGGTTCCACTCGACTTAATGTATTCCGGACGGGCGGACAGCGATACTCCGTGTTTGAAATTGTATGTGACCAGGAGAGCACCACCGTTCGTGTGCGCGCCCTGAAGAATTCCTATGCTCGCATTCCTCGACACGTTGGTGTACTGATAGTACGGGTTGATCACCCAATGCCCGTGGCTGTACGTGTAGAGGAGGTTGTAGATCTCCTCGTTGTTTAAAAGAAGAGGCGTGGCGAGAGTGTTCTTGGCGTACGCCCCGGCATTCCCGCCTGCCACAAACGACAACGTATTTGAGGAATTGAAAGCGTAAGCCAGGGACCCCGACAGCCATGTGTACCGGTTGGAGTAAAAACCATCATTCCAGCTAAATGATGTGCTGAGCTTCTTGTGGGTCCAATTGAGTTGGATGCCACGGTTGACGGCATTCTCCTGATTCCACAGAAGGCCGCGCTCGATGTTCATATTTTGAAAGCTGAATGTATACTCGGCCCCGATCAGTGTTGGCAACGCGCCTACCTCTACGTTGAAATTGCCTTTAACGAGCTTCAGATAACCTTGCGGAAAGGGCCCGTAGATGTTTTTCACCGTGTCTGCGGTCGAGAGGAAGGGTACTCCGATAGCTGGCAGGTTGTAGGCACCACCCTGCAGATAAAATTGCCACCAGCCGGTGGTCTTTTGGATAAAGATCTGAGCATTGCTAACGTCCCAGTGCGTAGACGAATCGCCTGCAATGTGATTTCCTTCGGTCAAACCCATGCCGCTCAGAATACCCGTAACCTCCAGTTTTCCAGACGTCTCGGAGCCCCCGATCTCGTGAGGAATCGCCGTTGCTAGCGGCCCTGACATCGACGGCATGGGCAGAGGTGCCGGTGCTGCCGGGGTCGATGTCCCGTCTCCGGGAGTGGAACTCGGCGCACCCTGAGAGTTCGGGTCAGGACTCTGCTGCTGCCCGAAACAAGGGAACGCCGCAAATGCCACAAATAAAACGACAAGAAAACACGCCCCCCGTATGCGAAAAAGTGATCTCCTCTCGTGGTGAATCGGCGGCACGATTCCGAACGGTAGACCCACCATTGCGGTGGCTATTCGCAAAGCACCTCTCGTGTCGTTATTCAATGTGGCTCCTTTTTCTTGTGTTTTTGAGTCCCTCAATTTTTCTGGCTCGTATCCTGAAACGGAATCGAATAGTTATTCGTTAGCGAAGTCCGCGCGGCCAAGTCAGAACAGTCCGGCAGGTCCTTGAGTTGCCCGCGAAGTGATGAGACATTACATGGGTTTGGCAGGGCGGTCCAATTCATTATTTGTTTGGCAGCGATTACGGAAAATTTTGAAAACAAAAATTTATGGCTGCGATAAACGGTATTTTTGCCCGATGAAAACAAAGGGCCAGTTCGGAACTGGCTGTCGTATCGGACGACGAAATACGAATCGAGTGGATTCGATTTGTTAATAGCAGATTGATGACGAATACGAATCTGGGGGTTCGGCTTGCTAAACAGACAGTGCGCGGACCTGGGCACTGCAACCCGCGATTGGCCACGCGGCCATTTACCCCAGCAATTTGTCGTGCTCTCTGTTTCGAGGGGGTCTAACGGCGACCCTGATATTTGCGAAACTCCATGCCATCCAAACACTGAGGGCAGGCTTTTATCTCGTTCTTTCCGTTGGAAACAATATTTCCCGTAACGATTCACACTCTGCCTTATCGCCACACGAACGAAGAGCATCATCGGCCTCAATAAGTCTGGGATTCATCGGTTGATTCAGTTGTCGCAATTGCCTCACGACATTCAGATCTACTTTTCGCCAGGCTCGAAGTTCTTCAGCAAGGCGCTCTTGAAAGCTTGCTGGATTGGCGGTGTTTTCTTTCTCCAAATGAATCGTTTCGTGAACCAGACCAAGGGCGAAGTCGTTTCTTTGCCGCTGAGTGAAGGGCGGAGACGTCCGTCCACCTTCTAGCAGGAAATCCAAGAACCTCGGCCCGGCTATCACAATCATCAACTTCCCTTCGACAATTCCAGAGGCCATTAGGTCTTCAAAGTATAGGTTCGTGTTGTCGGTGTTTTTGAGGAGGATAATGGATAATTTGCCCGCGTTCCCGCTCGGTAATGATCCACAGGAGCTTTTCTTTGGCAAATTGAGGAAAATACTTATTTTCGGGGAGTGACGGGTTAACTGATGAAAACAACTGGTTCACGGCCGCGCTGAGATCGACATCCGTGTATCCTCCTTTGGACTGAGATTCAGTTGGAGGAAGAGAAGGACGGTCGGCCAAGCCGACTGGGTGATCGACCTCGGCCCGTTTCGATTGCTGCCGGACAATTGTCCAAGCGAATAATCCGATGAGAACGAGAATCACCGCCGCTGAGCCCACGCGCATACGTCTACTGAACCGGTTTGACGAGCGACCGCCTTCACGTTGTGACGTGATCTTTTGTCGCTCTCGGTTTCTAGCCATCACCCGCTCCTTCAAAACGTCCTTGATCGCCTCATGCTAAACCATTGAAAACTCTCCAATCCCTGCGGTTCCAACTTGATTGAAGAATCTTCGGTCCCAAGCCCCAGACGATAGTGCCACGTCGTGGGGGGGCGACTTTGCGGGTTACCGCCAATGCCATGGGCGCGCCGCCCGGCGTCTGGCCGCACGAACATCCGGTGTGTGGCACCTCACCTTCTCGCTCCCTGACAATAGCTGCACCGTGTACCGGGCGAACTGTAGCCTGTGTTGTAACAATACCGGCACACCTGTGAGCCGTGGACGCCGATGGGAAAGGGTCGCGCCAGTTCCAACGCGGTCTTAAAGCTGTTGCGCGGACCCGGTTGCACGAACCCGGTCTCCGGACGCGTGAGTTGGCAAGCTGGTCTCTCTATGATGCGCACAGGTACCCGCGAAGGTTCTGGTGCACGCGCTATAGGAGGGGAGAACTCACGCGACACGGGCGCACTCATTTTCGCCGCGCGCTTCCGCTTGCGGTATTCCCGCATCCACGCTGCTCTCCGTGCTGGATCACGATAAGGCATACAGTTACTTAGATGTGTGCACCGTGTACCGTGTACCCGCCTTTCTTTTTCCTTTTCGATTTCCAATCCCTGATCATTCGCTCGTATTCATGCAACGTGGAAACGCGCACTCGTTCTCGTCGGCAAATCTTTTTCAGGATGCGTTCGCCACATCCGAACCGCACCAATTCTTTTACTCCAATTTTCTTGATTTTCCGGACCAAGCTCTCTGTGGGTTTGGCCATTCTTTCAGTCGAAACCCCGTCTCGGTCATAGTCTGTAGATTCGAACCTTATCGACTCTAGATCGTCGCCTTCCTCCCAGCGTCGGTCACCCTCCTTGCCGATGCGATGAAATTCACCAGCGACGATGTGGGTACGCTGAAGGAGTCCGCGTGTGTCGCCCTTGCAGGGTCCACCATCGGGCGCGAGGCTCTTGGCTTCTGGGTGCCTCATGTAGCGGTAGAGCAGGTCTTCAAAGGTGGCGATGACCGCTCGCTTGCCGTACTCAAGCGATGCGAAATCGGTGATGAGCTTGTATTTTTTCGTGTCCTCAGGATCGCCGATATTGATGCAAACGGAATCAATCCATTTTTTCTGGTCCGACTCCATGGGAGTAGCCAGCGTGAAGCGTTCGGGATCGACATTGGCCGGGTATCCACATTCAGCCAGAATCGGCAGCAAAAAGAAATTTCACGGGCGAAACCCTTCCCAACCGTGCAGGCGATTGAGCACGTTGACGGTGGTTACGGCCATGCGCATCATTTGTGGGCGCTTAAGCCAATGCAGATCAAGTTGTTTCAGATCGAGTTGTTTTCTTAGAATCCATTCCCAAGTTTCAAAAATCCACTTTGGCGCGTCGTGGTCGTCGTCCCAACCCTTCGGCGAATCGGTCGGAGGATGCAGGTATCCGAGTCCGTGCGCCTTGGGATCGATGATGGTGATTTCATTCCCGGAGCGCTGGTAGGTCACGTAACGCTTGGCGCTGATTGAAAAACCGTACAGCTCACGTTGGTTACCGGAGGAATCGAAGTTCGCGTCAGTAAGGTTGAGGATCGATCCGGGAACGAACTCGCGATTGTACGGATTCAGCTGAGCGAACTTGTCCACGATGGCCTGCACTTCAGCCCACGATAAAATCCTGACACCCTTGCCGCCCGGAATGCGAAGTGGCCCACCATTTTTCGAGGCCACGACTGCGAGCGAGTCCGTATCGCAAAATAGGTAAGTGCCCTGCTTTTCCTTGACGCTCGCCTCGGCCAGAGCGAGCAATAGGCGGCCTGCGGAGGTTATAGAGAACTCAGGTAGGGCGCGTACCATTTCCCTTGTTTTTCTTCAACGGGGAATCGCCGTTTTCGTTCATAGGAGTCTTCACCAGAATACACATGCACCCTGACCGAATTTCGTTCGGACATTGTTTCGGGGGTGATCTCAACGAAAAACCCATAAATCGCGTTCGCGAAAATTTTCAGCCAGGGTTCGCGAAATCATGAAGCGAACTGGATTATCAAACGAAACCGTCCAACGGGCTAGAAGAACGAGCGCATTCATCCCAAAACAGCTCGGAGGCTGTCATGGTGCGCTCGACAACTACAGAGCAAAGGTGGGTCTGCAGGGGCTTAAAGGCTATAAATCATCAACCACAAGATTCACAACAGGATGTTGATCGTAATTGAAGATTGTTGAGAGCGGTGCACGGTGCACGCACCTAAATAACTGTATGCCTTATCGTGATCCAGCACGGAGAGCAGCGTGGATGCGAGAATATCGTAGGCGGAAGCGCGCGGCGAAAATGAGTGCACCCGTGTCGCGCGGGTTCTCACCTTCTATCGTGTCCGCGCCAGAGCCGTCGCGCGTACCTGAGCCCATCATAAAGAGACGAGTTCCCCAACCCGCGCATCCGAAGACTGGGTTCGTGCAACCGGGTCCGCGCAGCAGCTTTAAAACCGCGTTGGAGCTGGCGCGGTCTTTCCCATCGGGGTCCACGGCGCACGGGTGTGCCGGTATTGCTATAACACGGGCTACAGCTCGCCCGGTACACGGTGCAGCTATTGTCAGGGAAAAAGATGAGGTGCCGTACGCAGCCGATATCCGTGGCGGGCCGCCGCCGTCGACTCTCTGGCTTTCATTGACTTGCCTGTTTACCAGACGTAACATTCCCGCCAGTGGCTACTTCGTCCGAACCCGTGGGACAAACGGTTTCGCATTACCGCATTCTCCGCAAGATTGGTGGCGGCGGTATGGGCGTGGTCTACGAGGCGGAGGACCTCAAGCTCGGTCGCCACGTCGCCCTGAAGTTCCTCCCCGACGAACTCGCCAACGACGCACTGGCCCTCAGCCGTTTTCAGCGGGAAGCCAAAGCTGCATCCTCTCTGAACCACCCGAACATCTGCACGATCTACGAAATTGACGAGGTTGATGGGCGAGCCTTTATCGTCGATGGAACTGCTGGAGGGGCAGACGCTCAGGCATCGAATCGCTGGCAAGCCTTTGGCGATCGAAGCCGTGCTCGATCTTGGGAATTCAGATTGCCGACGCACTCGACGCGGCACATTCAAAAGGAATCGTCCATCGAGACATCAAGCCAGCGAACATCTTCGTCACGAATAGAGGTCAGGCGAAGATTCTCGATTTTGGACTGGCGAAAGTGTCGCTGAAGCGGAGACGCTGCCATCAACGCCCCGACCATCGAATCAGCCGAGCATCTCACGAGTCCCGGTTCAACGCTTGGCACCGTCGCCTATATGTCCCCGGAGCAGATTCGGGGGAAGGAACTGGATGCTCGCACCGACCTGTTCTCTTTTGGGGCTGTGCTCTACGAGATGGCCACTGGGATGTTGCCGTTCCGGGGTGACACATCGGGCATCATTTTCGAGTCCATCCTAAATCGTGCGCCAGCCCCCGTCAGTCCGGCTGAATCCCGACATTCCGATAGGGCTGGAGCAGGTCATCAACAAGGCGCTGGAGAAAGACCGCGAGATTCGCTGCCAGTCCGCCGCAGAACTAAGGGCTGATTTGAAGCGGCTGAAGCGGGATACGGAATCGGGCAAGAGGGTGGCGAGTGTTGCGGCACCGTCCCGGTGGTCACGCCGGACCGTGTTGATCGGTGCAGCGGCGTTGGTGTTCGCCAACATTGCCGTGGCAGCGTTCTATCTGGGCAGCAGTAGTCGCGGCCCCATCAAGTCGGTTGCCGTACTGCCCTTCGCCAACGCCAGCGGTGATCCAAACGCGGAGTACTTGAGCGACGGAATCACGGAGGGCGTCATCGACAGGCTGTCGGGTCTCCCAAATCTAAAGGTGATCTCTCGCACCTCAGCCTTCCGTTACAAGCAGCGTGACATCGACCCAACGAAGATCGCGAAAGAGCTTGGCGTGGAGGCATTGGTCACTGGGAGAATCATTCAGCGGGGTGATGATCTCTCCGTAAGCGCCGAACTCGTGGACGCACGCGAGGACAAACAGCTTTGGGGTGAGCAGTACAACGGAAGCTGGCTGACATCACTTCCGTCCAGCAACAGATCGCAACTGCTGTATCTGGAAATCTGCGGGTACGGTTGACGAGCGAAGAAAAGACGCGTTTGAACAAGTCGTCCGCGACAAATCCCGAGGCGTATCAGCTTTATTTGAAGGGCAGGTATCACGCAAACCAAACAACAGCAGCGGGGCTAAAGAAGAGCATCGAGTATTTCCAGCAAGCCATCGACAAAGACCCCGGCTCTGCTCTCGCCTACGCGGGTCTGGCTGACTCCTACTCTGGGCTTGGAGGTGGATGGTTATATCTTTCCCCCAGCGACAGTTTTCCGAAGGCGAAGGCGGCGGCAATGAAGGCACTGGAGCTTGACGATACGCTTGCCGAGGCACATGCTGCGCTTGCATATGCCGTGTTCCTCGCCGACTGGGACTGGCCAAATGCGGAGCGAGAGTTCAAGCGGGCAATCGAGCTAAACCCGAATAGTGCGCTCTCTCATGATCGGTACGCGGAATGCCTGAACACGAGACTACGATTCAACGAAAGCTTGGCAGAGGCGCAGCGGGCGCAAGAGCTTGACCCACTGTCACCGGAAATAGTTTCCGAAGTGGGAAGTGTCTATCTTTTCACGCGACGATACGACGAGGCTATTGCTCAATACCAGAAGGCACTCGACCTATATCCAAACGCGGGGATTCGAGCCTTAATCGCTTACACGTATGCGAGGAAGGGCATGTATCCGCAAGCCCTTGCCGAATACGACAAAATTGCCGATCAGGACAAGGCTGTAGGACCAGAGAACCAGTTCGTTGTCGGTGTCCATGGTTGGGTTCTCGCCGTCTCTGGCAAGCGGGCTGATGCCCTGAAGATCACCCAGCAATTCAAAGAGTTGTCCTTGCACGCTTACGTCGATTTTTATGTGCTTGCAATGATTTACGCTGGTCTCGGTGACAAAGACGAGACCTTCCGGTTGCTCGAAAAGGCTTTTGAGCAGCGTTCGGGCAGCATCCACTATCTCGCAGTAGAGCCAGCCTTGGACGGTATGCGCTCCGACCTCCACTACACCGACCTGCTGCGCCGGATGGGCTTGCCGCAGTAAGCACATCAATGATCGGTCAAACCATCTCGCACTACCGCATCATCGAGAAGCTGGGCGGCGGCGGGATGGGTGTGGTCTACAAGGCCGAGGACATCAAGCTCGGTCGCCACGTCGCCCTGAAGTTCCTTCCCGTCGAACTCGCCAAAGACGCACAGGCCCTCGAGCCGTTTTCGCGGGAGGCCCAAGCTGCATCCTCTCTGAACCACCCAAACATCTGCACGATCTACGAAATTGACGAGGTTGATGGACGAGCATTCATCGCGATGGAGTTTCTGGAGGGGCAGACTCTCGGCATCAGATCGTGGCAAGCCTCTGGAAATTGAAACTGTGCTGTCGATCTGGGCATCGAGATCGCCGACGCTCTAGACGCGGCACATTCCAAAGGAATCGTTCACCGGGACATTAAACCAGCGAATATCTTTGTGACAGCGCGAGGACAGACGAAGATTCTCGATTTCGGTCTCGCGAAGGTCGCGCTAAAACCGAAAAGCATTGGCATGAGTGCCCCAACCATCGACTCGGAGGAACATCTCACCAGTCCCGGTTCGACGCTTGGTACCGTCGCATACATGTCGCCGGAGCAAGTCAGGGCCAGAGAATTAGATGCTCGCAGTGATTTGTTTTCATTTGGCGCAGTGCTTTACGAGATGGCTACAGGAACTTTGCCGTTCCGAGGCGAGAGTTCGGGAGTCATTTTCAAGGCCATTTTGGACGGGACGCCAACGCCTGCGATGCGGTTGAATGCTGATATTCCGTCCAAGCTGGAAGAGATTATTGAGAAGTGTCTGGACAAAGACAGGAACCTGCGTTACCAGCACGCCTCCGACATTCGCACCGACCTGCAACGGCTGAAGCGCGATACCGAGTCTGGTCGCCAAGCCGCAACCGCCCCAGCAGGCGTGGCAGCGGCCGTGCAGTCAACGGCTCAGCCCTCGCAGACCAGTAGCTCCGCCGTCATCGTCGCTGCAAAACAGCACAAATGGGGGATCGTGGCAGGAGTGTTCGCAGTGTTGATCCTGCTCGGCGCGGCAGGTTTTGGCGTTTACTCTCTCCTGCATCGTCCTGCCCATACGCCTTTTCAGAAATTCACCGTGATGCAAGTCACGAACACGGGCACGGCAGCGCGGGCAGCGATTTCGCCCGACGGCAGGTATGTGCTCAGTGTGATGCGCGACAATGGACTCGAAAGCCTGTTGCTCCGCAACCTCCCAACGGACAGCGAGACGCAAGTCATTCCGGCATCGGCATCGCATTATGAAAGTCTGGCCTTTTCGCCGGATGGAAACTACATCTATTTCCGCAAGCAACAGTCCGCCGAGCTCTACAACCTTTACCGATCCACTATATTAGGGGGCGCTCCGCAAATGGTCGCTCAGAATGTCTACAGCGGGCTCACGTTTTCCCCGGACGGGCAGCGCATCTCGTACGTGCGCGCGCACGCCCCCGATGTAGGCAAATACAGCATCCTTGGAGCGTCACCGAAAGGAAACGACGAGACGATTTTGCAGGTCAGGTCTGATGAGGTTGGACCGCCTGTGTCGTTGGCGTGGTCACCGAGGGCTGATGAAATTGCTTATTCCCTCCTAGACCTAGGTGTGGGCGGAGGCATGATTGACATCCTCGATGTTGGTACAGGCAAATCGCACCATCTCGTTACCTTCAAAGACAAGGCTGCCCTGGAAATCCACTGGTCGCCGGATGGCCGTACGCTATTTACCAATTTCTTGCAAACAGGAGCGAATGCTTCTTGGGGCCAAATCGGTTTTCTGCGAGGCGCGGGAGAGAACATTGAGCCGATCACTCGGGACACAAACACGTACGAGACGCTTACGCTTTCCGCTGACGGAAAAACCCTAGCGACGATTCAGAAGAGAAGTTATGCGACCATTTCCGTCCTCTCGAAGGTGGGGCGCGAGTTCGGGGAGCCTCGAACGCTCCTCTCGCAAGCAAAGCAGTTCGACGAGTCAAGCGCCGTGCTCTGGAATGCTGATGGCAATCTTCTCGTTAGCAATCTGGCTCGCCTGTTCAAGTTGGGTACCGATGGAACGATCCAAACCCAGCTGTTGGCGGACTCTGGCGAGACCATTCTCCAGCCCTCTTCGTGCGGTACGAGCTATTCCGTTCTCGCTTGGGTTCACCACCGTGGCACGAAGACACCAAACATCTGGCGAGTCGCTGCCGACGGTTCCAACCCCCTTAAATTGACGGATGGCGCATGGGACGAATCGCCAGTTTGCTCACCCGATCAGAAATGGGTGTATTACATTGACACGGGCAGGGGCAGTGTCTCCCGCGTGCCGCTGGACGGCTCCGGGAGAGCGGAAGCGATTTTCGGTATACCCCAAGGTTACCATCTCTTTCCCGATCAAGCTGATTGGCTAAACGTTTCGCCAGACGGCAATAGGATAGCGATCGCTCTTTCGGAAGTTAGGGGGACCGTAAAGATTGCAGTGTATGACATTGGATCATCGAATCCGCCGCGAATGCTCGATGCCAGCAATTTCTTGGGACAGAGTTTGCAATTCACGTCCGACGGAAAGTCGGTAGCTTGTGCAATCCGGGAGAACGGAATGGACAAGATATGGGTGGCGCCGCTAGACGGTTCTGCGGGCTACCCAATCACAACCTCCAAGTCAGAGCAAATCTGGTCATTTCGTTTTTCGCCGGACGGCAAGAGCCTCGCTGTTCTGAAGGGCCATTACGACTCTGACGTGGTTCTCTTGCAAGAGTCCCCGTGAGGTGGCCGTCTCAAGCTTCCTCGCGCTCTGGAAAATGACGCGGACCCCGACATCCCCATCCTGAAGCAAGCCAAAGCGGAGTACGCGAAGCTGCAATAGGTCAGACCGATTGGCTGGCGTAATTCAGATGGGAGAGAAGGCCCCGCTCTTTCCCTCGCGCCCCCGCGTCCGCCCCTGCTCACCGCCCCTCTCCACTCCCCCGCTCCCCGCACTCCACGCAGCCCGCCCACTCTCTCCGCGCCCGCGCTCCCCGCACTCCCGCTCTTGCTGAGGACCGCGACAATTCTCGCAAATCGTGGTAGTGCGTGCGGCCCGCATTTGACGCGGGTGGGACGCATGTCATGACGCTTGGAGCTGCATAAACACTGGGGATTCCACGTAACGCAAATGGAGGGTGAGAAATACGCAGCACAGACACACTATCCCGTGCTCGCGTTGACCCTCTCCGAAGCCGCCCACTATACTTTACTAGCGGGTCATCTCCCAGGAGCTGTCATGCCGTTATCTGCGGTCATTGTCGATGACGAGCAGTTGGCTCGCGACGAACTCGCCTATTTGCTGAAAGGCGTGGGCGACGTGAACGTGATCGCGCAGGGGAAGAACGGCCTCGAAGCAGTCCAACTCATACGCGAGCATAACCCCGACCTGGTTTTTCTCGACGTCCAGATGCCCGGTCTCGATGGCTTTGGCGTTATCAAAAAGCTTCTCGACAGAAAAGTCCCTCTGCCCAAGATCGTTTTCGCTACCGCGTTCGACCAGTACGCGGTCAAGGCCTTCGAAGTAAACGCCGTCGACTACCTTCTGAAACCCTTCGACAAGAAGCGCGTAGCCCAGTCCATTCAAAGGGCGCGGGACAAGATGGAGGCGGCCGGATCGCCTTCCGACAAGCTCGAAACCCTGATGCGCATGCTCGAGTCGCAGAAGCCCCAAGCGACCTCGAAGGTCCTCATCAAATCAACCGGCCGGCTCTTCCTCGTTGACCAGAAGGACATTTGTTACGCCTCGATCGAAGATGGGGTCATCAGTGTAGTGACAGCCGGACCTAACGGCACCGAGGGCCAATCCAACTGCCGCACCTTGGAAGAACTTCTCGACAGTCTCGATCCCAAACTGTTTTGGCGCGCGCACCGCTCTTATCTTGTGAACATCAACCGCATTAAAGAAGTAGTGCCCTGGTTCAAAAGCTCCTACCAGCTTCGGCTCGACGACAAAAAGCACACCGAAATCCCCGTGAGCCGAGCTCAGACTAAGCGTCTGCGGGAACTCTTCGGACTGTAGGCTTAGGTGCGTGAGGCCGCATTCGCGGTGAAGCAGTAAGCCCAAACCGCGCCCGACGGCTTCCTCTCCGCGTCCTTTGCGATTCCTTGGCGATCCTTGCGGTTAGCACCGTCCTGCGTTGGGAACGAAGCGCTTTTCATGCGCTTCCAGAGGGCAACCCGCGTTCCGAACCCCGGCATCCTACCCCGCAGTAGTGGTGTGTCAGGCCCTGATTACCTGGCACTCTCCGCGGATCGCCTCTACAAAGAAGGAATGTCCATGAGAAGTCGTACCCGCCTGGCCCCACTCGTTCTCATAGTTCTCGTCGTATCCCTCAAAGCCTCGGCCCAGCTCAAACGGGAAGTTTTTGCCTATCCTGTGACCGCGAAGCCCGTGATTTCCATCCGAAACCAGTACGGCCGAATTACCGTCACGCCCTCGGCTGCTGGTCGCGTGGTCGCTACCGTCACCCATTCCGGCGCGGTCGAGATTCAGAACCAGCAAAGTCAGAACCGCGTCGAACTGACCACCGGTTCTCAGATGTCGTCGGGCGCAAAAGCCGACAACGTGGACTACCAGGTCCTGGTTCCGCCCGACGCGTGCGTGATCCTGAGCACTGCGGCAGGCTCGCTCTCAGCAGAGAACCTCGAGGGTGATCTGATTTTCGAAGGCACGACTGCATCGGTGGACGCACACTTGATCCGCAACGCCCACATCCACGTGAAGACCCTCAGCGGCCCGATTTCCTTGCGGCAAGTCACCGATGGGCATGTGGACGTGACCACCGCCAGCGGGGATATCAGCTTGCAGGACGTTTCTGGATCGGTTGTCGAAGCGCACTCAGGCAGCGGAAAAATCAACTACTTGGGCAATCCCGGTGCGGGCGTGTACAAACTCGTGACCGGTACTGGCAATATCGAGGTGGCTGTGCCCTCCACCGGGCTGGCACGCTTCAAGGCGCGTTCCGTAAAGGGCAAGGTCGACAGCCCCATTCTTGCTGCCTTTCCGAGCACGGTTGGGTTTGCGCCGGGACAGGCTAACTCTTTACTCCACAACGTTTCAGCGGCCTTTGACCTTCATTCTTTTCGGGGCAATATCTCGGTACGGGAAGCATTGAAGTAACTCGGGTTGCTAAATCATCCGTCGGGTCATGTCCGGCGGAAATGCACTCGAAGTCTCCACCAGGGGTACAATAACTTAACTTCGTGCGGGAAACTCATTTTGCCAGATCAGCATGACGCGCGTGTTTCTACCCGCTCCAGAGCTCTGCCCCTGCTCTGTACTCTGCTGATTCTGTTTGCTGCTGTCGCGCAGACCAATCACGTACATACCGGAAAATCGAACTCCCCGAGTCACGCATGCTCCGTTTGCTCTGTGGCGCATTCCGCGACGCAGGCCAAGGCCACTTACCAGTCGGCTCCCGTCGCTGTCCGTTGTGTCTTGACCCTAGACCATGAGATCACGTCAAAGTCTTTTCCCCTGATCTCCTCTCTCTACATCCGTCCTCCACCTTCGCTCTAGAAAACGCGCGCCTCTACATTTTTTCTTCAAACCAACTTTCATCCCATTTGGAGGAGAGGTGTCATGCTTTCTTTGCGGAATTTCGCCTGTTTGTCTTTGCTGATGTCTGTTCTTATGTTGGACGGAATATCCCCAGCCCAGTCTGTTGGCAATTCAGGCTCGGTGAGCGGTACCGTTCTTGATTCTTCGGGCGCTGTGGTTGCGAACGCGACCGTCGAGATCCACAATCCCGTGAGCGGGTTCAGTCGGTCAGCATCGACCGACAGCGCGGGCAAGTTCGGTCTCAATAACGTTCCGTTCAACCCCTATCACTTGAGCGTCACGGCGCAGGGTTTCGCTACTTACGCGCAAGATCTGGACCTGCGCTCGAGCGTGCCGCTAACTCTGAAAATCAGTCTCCAGGTAGCCGGTTCGAGCACCACGGTCACTGTGGAGGGATGGCGGCGACCTCCTGGAAACTGATCCCTCCGCGCACACTGACGTCGATCGCGCTCTGTTCGACAAGCTTCCCCTCGAGAGTCAATCTTCATCGGTGAGTTCGCTGGTCACGCTGGCATCGCCGGGCGTCGTGGCGGATTCCAACGGCCTTTTCCACGGACTCGGCGACCATGCCGAGAATTCGTTTTCCGTAGACGGTCAACCCATCACCGATCAGCAAAGCAAAGTCTTTTCCAACCAGATTCCGGTGGATTCGATCCAGTCCCTGGAAGTTATCTCGGGCGCGCCACCTGCCGAATATGGAGACAAGACCAGCCTCGTAATCAAGGTCACGACCCGTTCCGGCCTGGGACAGAAGCAGCCTAGCGGCAACGTGACAACCTCCTACGGATCCTTTGGCACAGTCACAGGCGGAGCGGACCTAGCAGTCGGCGGGGACAAGTGGGGCAACTTTGTCTCCGTGAGCGGACTAAATACTGGCCGTTTTCTGGATCCTCCCGAATTTCAGGTAATGCATTCAAAGGGAAATGAAGAAAATGTTTTCGATCGAGTCGACTTTCAGCTTTCTTCTGCTGACTCGGTTCATCTGAATCTGGGCTACACTCGCTCCTGGTTCCAGACGCCGAACTCGTTTGACGCTCAGTTCACAGGTCAAGATCAGCGCGCTCAGATTCAAACCTACAACGTAGCTCCGACCTGGACTCACTTGTTCAGTCCAACCACATTGCTCACGGTCGGCGCATTCGTCCGCCATGACAACTTCGGCTACTTCCCCAGCGCCAACCCGCTCGCCGATCTCCCAGAGACCCTGAACCAGGCGCGCAAGCTAACTAATGCCGGCCTAAAGACCGACGTGTCGTACGTGAAGGGCATTCACAATCTGAAAGCTGGCATAACATTTCAGCACACGCTGCTGACCGAAAACTTCGGCTTTGGCGTCACCGATCCCGCCCTGAACGCAGTTTGCCTGAACGCGGATGGTAGTCCGGACACCAACCCGACTCCGACCGATCCCAACCAGTGCAACGCTGCTCTGCAACCGAATCCCGGCTTTCTTCCCGCGCTTCTGCCCATTGACCTCACTCGCGGAGGCACAAACTTCGCCTTTCACGGACGCGGCGACATCCGGCAACTCGCGATGTACGTGCAGGACACGATCACCAAAGGCAGTTGGTCATTCAATCTTGGAGTGCGAGGCGATCTTTACCGCGGTTTGTCGCGGGACGCGCAGCTCCAACCACGTCTGGGACTGGCCTATAACATCAAGCCCAGCAACACTGTGTTGCGTCTTTCTTACGCGCGCGTGATGGAAACTCCGTTCAACGAGAACCTGGTCTTCGCAAGTCAGACCGCCAACGATCCCGTGATCGGGGCATTGTTTGGAGCAAATTCCGCAGCCGCGATTCGTCCCGGAGCGCGCAACGAGTTCCACGCCGGCTTTCAGCAGGCGCTCGGCCGGTTTCTGGTAGTCGACGCCGATTACATGTGGAAGTACACGCACAACGCGTACGACTTCAGCACGCTGCTCGACACGCCCATCTTCTTCCCCATCGCCTGGCACAACTCCAAGATCGACGGAGCGTCAGTACGTATCAGCATGCCGGAGTATCGGGGCTTGACGGCCTTCGTCCTCATCGGCCACGTCAATGCGCGTTTCTTCCCGCCGCAAGTGGGCGGCCTGGGCACTGATTTGGGCGCTGGGGGTCTCCCATTTCGCATCGATCACGACCAGAAGTTCCAGCAGACCACGCATCTCCAGTACCAGCCCTGGAAGAATGGACCGTGGCTCGGCTTCAATTGGAGGTATGACAGCGGACTGGTTGCAGGCGCTGTGCCCTTCGCCGCCGACACCACGACCCCGGTTGACCTGACCGCCCTGAGCGCCGATCAACAGATGCAAGCAGGCCTGTTCTGCGGCAATGTGTTCCCCACGTTAAGCGCGCCTCTGACTAGCTGTGCCCCGGCGCAGTACGGTTCCACCCGAATCTCGCTGCCCGCACCCGGAACCGAGAGCGACGACCACAACCCGCCACGCATCGCTCCTCGCCATCTATTCGACGTTAGCCTAGGCGACGACAACCTTTTTCATGGAGACAAGTACAAGTGGAGCTTGCGCGGCACGGTGATCAATCTGACGAACAAAGTCGCGCTCTACAACTTCCTGTCGACTTTTAGTGGAACCCACTTCGTCACACCACGAACACTTACCGTGGAACTCGGCTTCCACTTCTGAAAAGGCAGCAGTCGAAGGGTGGAAAACGGAAAGGCGACCCTGTTTCGGACCGCCTTTCCTCTTGCTTGGGGGAGAAAAGCCGGCAACCGTAGTGGCCGGCCGGACCCTGCGGACAAACGAATTCAGGACACCAACGCTTCCAGGGCCACGCGATTGCGAATGACGAGGGTTGAGCCTTCGAGCCGAATCAGTTGCTTCTTTCGGAGATCACTCAGCAAACGAGTCACCGTCTCACGGGACGCTCCGATCATCTGCGCCATCTCTTCATGGGTAAGTCCCGACCGCACGCGAATTTCCTTCGTATTGTTCCCCGAAGGTGGTGTCCACGAAAGTAGTAGTTTGGCGAGTTTCCCCGCGGAAGAGCGCGCCAGAATCAGGTCGTGGATATCCCGGTAGGCTGACTGAAATTCGCGGCTCAGCGCCTGCGCGGATCGCAATCCCGCCTCCCCGTGCCGTTGCAGCAGATCGAGTAGGGGCTCTCGCGGCACGAAATTCACTTGGCAAGGCATGGCGGTCTCGGCAGTCAGTTCATATTCTGTTCCCGAAATGACAGCGCTCAACCCCAGCATCTCCCCCGGCCCCGCCATTTTCAGAATCAGCACCTTGCCATCCCGAGAACTGGTCGAAAGCTTCACCTTTCCCGAACAAAGCAGAAACACGCCGCGTGGATTCTGGCCTTCCACAAACAGAGTCGCATCCGATGGATACGTTGTCTGGTGGCTGATCGCGCTGAAGGTTTTCAGGGACCGGGGGCGAAAGGTTGCAGAAACATTCGTCTCGCTTGATCTTGCAGCTCTCACAGCTATCCACGATCTCAAGGCCGTACGGCGTATTCATCCGGTCCTCCTTGCGGGAAAGTCGCCCTACAAACACGGCGCCTGTTTACCCGGTAAATCGAAAAAGAACAGCGCGTTCAGCCCTCGCGCAACGGCTACCGCCTCGAATCAGTTCTCTCCCCAGAGATGGCCGTCCTGGACTTCGTCCAACAGGTGCCCGGTTGCTGGGCTGTTTCCGGCCAACCGAAAGCCCGCTTCGTGCATTCTGATCAGGAGAGCGCCGCCCGAGGCATCCATAAAGTTAACCGCGCTCAAATCCACCTGCACAGTTCGGCTGCCCAGCGTCTCGAAGGCTTTGCGCCAGCATTGCTCTACGTCTTCGACCCAAGGGCCAATGAGTTGCCCCTCCAGTCGAAGGACAACTGCGTCTTTCCCTTCGTCGATAGTGATGCGCAACATAGCAAGAGGACAGCGCTGCCATGGCAATTCGCCTTCCAAAGCCGTACATCCACCGATGTGGTTAGCGAGATAGATCTTGTGGGGGATGGAGCCCTCAAGCAAGGTTGAGTCGAAATGGGAAAAACGACGGCTGGACGGCAAGGGGCCGAAGGGTCGGCAGCCGTCTAATGCCGGACTCACTTCGCTTGGCTTAAGATGTTCCCATGCGTCTACTAGCAGTCACTGCCCATCCGGATGACGAAGCCGCCGCTTTCGGCGGCACTCTGCGCCTGTATCACGACCGCGGCGTCGAAATCTATGTCGTCTGCCTCACCCCCGGACAAGCCGCTTCCCACCGCGGCCAGGCGAAGAGTGACCACGAGCTTGCCGCCATTCGACGCAAGGAGTTCGCCAAATCGTGCGAAATTTTGGGAATCGATCGGGGAGTCGTACTAGATTACGCGGACGGCAAGCTACATCGCCTCGATCTCTACAGCATCGTCGACGAATTGGTCCGCCACATTCGCGAATTTCGCCCGCAGGTAATGCTCACGTTCGGTCCGGAAGGCTCAGTCACCGGACACACCGACCACTCCATGGTTTCGGTCTTTGCGACGCTTGCCTACACGTGGGCCGCACGCAATAACCGCTATCCTGACCAATTGATCGATGGTGTGCGACCGCACAATGTCCAGAAGCTCTACTACGCCACCACCGGTTTCACTCTTTCGGATCGCCCGCCGGTCTCGCCATCGCCCATAACCGCGGTCATCGAGATCGGTGATCACATGGAAACAAAGATCGCGGCCTTCGAAGCGCACTCGACTCAGGCTCCCGCCTTCCCTATGGTCAGGGATAGCATCCTGGCACGGGGCCGACAGGAAATGTTCCACCTCGCCGCCACTTCCAAACCCGCAACCCTCGCGCAAGAAACTGATCTTTTCGCCGGCGTGAGCGAATAGCCTTTAAGCGCAAAGATCGCAAAGAAAAGCCGCGGAAGGACGCCAAGGAAAATCGAAGCCCCCCGACTGCCTGGCATTCGGATTTCTTAGCGCACTTTGCGGCTGTTCTTCGCGTCCTTCGCGGTTAAAGACTCTTCACTTCGCCTTGATAATCTCGCTCAACAAATCCGGCTTGGACTCATCCCGCACCAGGTGCGGATATTTTTCTCCCTCGTGATAATCGAGCTTCACCGTCTTGTAATAGTCCGTATTCTCCACCAGTAGCTCGATTGCGATCCGACCCGTTCTTGGCCGCCTTGATCGCCTCATGCAGTACTTCTGGGGAGAATCGCCGCCCATTCACGCCCACGACTTTCATCCCCGGCCCGATCCCACCCTTAGCTGCCGTCATCCCTTCGATGGTATCGATTACGGTGCCATCTTCGCGTAGCCGCAAACCCACGGTATACATTTCCGCCAAGATGTTCGCGTCGCGCTCTGCACTGCGATAGAAGTCCGTGGGCGTGTCCTTGTACTCTACCTTCCACCCGCTGCCCTCAATTCCGCCCAGAGGCGCACCCGGCCCATGATTGGTCAATCGCTCGGTCCAGAACCCGCGCCAATCGTAAGCCACCACCTGATTCAGTCCGCTCACGACGTCATCGAACGTGTAAGTCTTCAGCGCCGGAGTTCCGCCCTGCCCTCCGTGAAACAACTTGCAGAAATCGTCGAGTGACTTCTGCCCCTTGCTCTGCTGCCGGATGATCACGTCGACCCACAACCAGTTCAAAGTGTCTTCGTCGTAGAAATCCACACCGCGCCGCCAGGAATACCAGGCGTGCGACGTGAAATAGAGCTGCGGGGCTGCATCGGCCGTGTCCTGCAGGTTGCGCCAGGTGCGGCCGGGCAGATGGTCGAGATCGGCCGCCACTCCCGCAAGATCTTGCCGAAAGTCTTCCGGAGTCCAAAGCCCGCTGCGGGCCGCCAGAACGGTTCCGAGATAGTTGGTCAATCCTTCATACACCCAAAGTAAATCAGTCTGCATCGGCTGCTGATAATCAGGCGTAGCAAGATCCGCGGGCCTCCGGTATTTGCCATTCCAGGAATGGACGTATTCATGAGGCAGTAACGAAGCGTCGAGTTTGCGTTCGGTCTCGTCGACCAATCCCCGCTCCGAAACGCGGCTGTCATCCGACTCGTGATGTTCCAGCCCGAAATGCGCCACGTGATCGCTCAAGCGTGTACAAGAAGTGATAGTGGCGGTAATGTTGCGTCCCGAACAACGCGCCCGCTTGCGTCACAAGATTCTTGTAGTGATCCCAGACTTCCTGGGGAGGCTCGAGCGCCGCTGCACTATCGGCGGCGACGTCGAGCTCTGCGGCTGGATTCTGTCCTGGATTCAGCGGCACCGCCTTCAGGTATTGTCCGGTGAGCACGGGCGAGTCCACCAGCATGGTCAAAGACACCGGCGCAAAATGAAGATCATTTCCCGCCGCATTCGTCATATTCAAAGAGGTGGCGTACTTCCATCCTTCAGGAATCTTCAAGCTCGCCGAAAACGTAATATCGTCCGACTTCCACCCCTTGGGATAAAGCAGCACCTGGTTCCAGCTGATGACTGCCAGCTTGTCGGTCGCCGAAGATCCGGCCGAGAATCCTCCCTCAAGGGTTGCAGGCGAAAGAAAGTCGAGATCCGCCAGAACTTCATTCTGCCCTGCGGGCACCTCGACGTTGATCGTCCAACCGTCGAGCAGATCGCGGCGCCATTTCAGGGTCTGCCCACCGGCGCTGAATTTCAGCCCAGCCAAGTCGTCCACTGGACCGTCGGGCGCATGCTCTCCGGGAATCCATTTCGGGTAATACAGGGTTAGCGTTCCGGCATTGGCAGGAATTCTCAACCGTGCGTGGAAGATTTTGCGTGGTGCCTGACTGGCGTCCACCGCGAGAGAAACCGTCGGCCCCGCCGCCCACGCAGGAAGCCCAAGCAGACACACGGCAACTATTCCAGCAAAACAACGACCCCGAAGGGAAGTCATTCCAATGCTCCTTGTACCCCGGTAGAGTCCGGCGCGTCGCCGGCAAAGGGATGAATATATCAGACGGGAAACAGGCACTCGATGCGGGGGGCTGAGGTGCCAGGTGTCAGGTTCAGGTCGTAGGTCTTGGGTCCTGGGAGGGTGCTTGCCGAAACCGTAGATCTTCGGCAACCGAGCTTCTTTCTCGCCGCCAGCCAGTAGCTAGCATCCATCAGCTAGCTTTATCATGCCCCAGTGTCCTCCAACTCTCAGCGCGGCAAGTTCATCACCTTTGAAGGTCTGGACGGTACTGGCAAGAGCACTCAAATTGAAAAGCTCGCCAAAGCCCTGCGCGCCCGTGGACTGTCGGTCCTGATGACCCGCGAGCCGGGCGGTACCGCCACCGGAGAAAAAATTCGCCATGTCATCCTTGACTCCGCCACTACCCAACTAAGTTTCATGGCAGAGATGGCTCTGATGTTCGCCTCCCGCGCTCAGCATATCCAGGAAGTCATCCATCCCGCTCTTGCCGAGGGCAAAATCGTTCTCTGCGATCGCTTCACCGACTCCACCGAGGCCTACCAGGGCGCCGGTCGCAAACTGGGCTCCGATCCTGTGCTCGAACTGCACCGCATTCTGTGCGGCGACCTTCAACCCGATCTCACTCTGCTTATGGACTCCGACATCGCCAGCAGCGTCGACCGCGCGCGGCGCCGCAACCAGAAGACGTCCAAGAACGGACGCGCGCATAAAGACGAAAACCGCTTCGAGCAGGAAAATCGCGCGTTCTTCGCCCGCGTCCGCAACGGCTACCTCGCCATCGCCCGCCGCGAGCCCCAGCGAGTAGTCGTGGTAAACGCCCGTGGCACTCCGGCGGCGACCCATGCGAAGATTCTCGATACTGTGTGCCGCAAACTTCGCCTCGCCGGGAAAGTGTAGAACCCGCGCACGAAGACAGAGGAGGCGGAGAATCGCCGAGTCTCCGCGCAAGATCTCCACGCCTGCCGCTCTACACAGGAGATACCGGCAGCTCACTCAAGTCTTTATCTGTGTCCCCTGGGTAAACGTGGGCCTCAGGGTTCAAAATCAGCGATACAATCTCCCGATGCGCAAAGGCCCTCTGATCGTTCTCACCGTGCGTGCTTCTGTTCTTGGCCGTACCAGGAAGCACACAATCCACCACACCCAAACACGCACAGGTCAAGACCCTGAAAGTCACCATTCTCTCCACCATGCTCGCCGACGAGGGCATCGGCGAGTGGGGGTTCGCCGCCCTGGTCGAAAGCGATGGCCATCGCATTCTCGTCGACACCGGCGCTCGTCCCGAGACTGTACTTTCCAATATTCACGACCTTAACCTCGATCTAAGCGACGTAAAAGAAGTCATCCTCACCCACAATCACGACGACCACGTCGGCGGCCTGCTTACCCTGCGTCGGGAGTTCATGAAGAAAAATCCCGACGCGCTCTCCATCGCCCATGTCGGCAAGGGCATTTTCTACAGCCGCCCGGAGAACGACGGTAAAGAAGGGAATCCAATGCCGGCTATCCGCAAGGACTTCGAATCCACCGGAGGCCATTTCATCGAGCACGACCAACCCGTTGAAATTTTTCCCGGTGCATGGTTGACCGGCCCTGTTCCGCGCACATATCCAGAGCGCAATTGGTCGGTGAAGGGCAAAGTGAAAACACCTGAAGGTCTTGTCGAAGACACAATTCCCGAAGACCAGTCCTTGCTTATCAACACACCCAAGGGCCTCGTCCTGATTTCGGGTTGCGGCCACGCCGGCGTGATCAACATCCTCACGTTTGCCGAAAAAGAATTTTCTGACACTCCCGTACACGCCGTGCTCGGTGGTCTTCATCTCTTTCCGGCGACCGACCAGCAGCTCTCGTGGACCGCCGACAAGCTCAAAGATTTCGGAGTGTCCTACCTGGTGGGGGCCCACTGCACTGGCATCGAAAGCGTCTATCAGATCCGCCAGCGTCTGGGCCTGGCACGCCAATCCGCGGTCGTAGGCGCTGTAGGCGCAACCTTCGTTCTAGGCGAAGGCATCCATCCCGGCAGGCTTGCTCGCTGACTTAGCTCTCTCTTGCTACTCAGTCCGTCAACTCATGAACCACCCGCCGTTGACGTTGATCGTCTGTCCAGTTATATACCCATTCCGAGCGAGCATGACCGCGACTTGCGCAACTTCCTCGGGCAATCCAAACCGGCCCACCGGAATGGTATCGAGGCGCGCGTTCGGATTCGAGGTCACCATCTCGGTCTCGACCAGCGCTGGAGCGATGGCATTGACCGTGATTCCCTCCTTCGCCAGAAGCCGCGCGTAATAGTGAGTAAGTCCCAGCATGCCGGCCTTCGAAGCGGCGTAGTGCGGTCCTACGACGCCTCCTACCTGTGCCGCCACTGAAGACAAGTTCACGATCCGTCCCCACCCGCGAGCCCGCATCGCCGGCAGAACGGACTGCGTCACCAGGAAGCACGATTTCAAGTTCGCGGCGATGACGTCGTCCCAATCGTGTTCGTGGATCTGCTCGATCGGCTGAGGACGTGAAATTCCCGCGTTGTTGACAAGAATGTCGACGGGGCCCAACTGTTCCTGACTCACACGAACCAACCGGTCTACATCGCTCGCGGAAGACACGTCCGCCTGAATACTGATGCAACGGCGTTCTGTCTGTTTGATCTCGGACTCGACAGCTTGTGCCTCGGCGGCCCGGCGCACGAAATTGACAACGACATCCGCACCCGCCCCGGCGAGCGCGACCGCAATAGCTCGGCCAATCCCCCGGCTTGAGCCCGTGACAAGAGCTACTTTTCCCCTGAGGTCATCCACGAGACCAGAATACACGTCGGATTCTGTTGTGAAAGCCAGGGATAACTCCCGCTGACTCGTCTCTCCTCGTCCCCCTGAGCCGGGATCCCAAAGCCCAACGCCGGCTTTCCTCCCTGTTCATCGCGGTTAACAATCCAGCAACGTGATAAATTTTCAGAAGTGCCCTTTTCCGATTTCCACGGCAATCCCGAGACCATCCACCGCCTGCGCGATATGCTGGCTCGGGGACACTTCCCACACGCCATGATCCTCGCCGGCCCCACCGGTGCCGGCAAGTACACGCTCGCCCTGATGCTGGCCAAGGCAATGAACTGCCTTCAGCCTCCAGTCACCGATGGCTTGCCCGATTTCTGCGGGACGTGCACCAACTGCGGTCGCATCGCACAATCGGAAGATCTGAATGCCCGTTTCGCCGAAGCAGTTGAAGCCCGCGAGAATCTCCGTGAGACCGACAAGAAAGAAACTCGCATCTTGATCCAGACGCATCCCGACGTGCTCATCATCCCGCCCGACCCGCCGCAAATGATGATCAAGGTCGACCAGGTACGCCGCGTGATCGAAACTATCTACTATCGTCCCGGCGACGCCAAGGAGCGCGTTTACATTTTCACCGACTCGAATTTCATGAAAGAAGCGGCCAACTCGCTGCTGAAAATTCTCGAAGAGCCGCCCGAGTTCGCCACTATCTTTTTGCTGACAGAAAACGTCGGTGAACTGCTCCCTACCATCCGCTCGCGTGCCATGACCTTCACGCTCGGAGCGCTACCGGCACAGGAAATCGAGCGGGACCTTGCAACCCAGCATCCCGAATGGACCGCCAAACAGCGCGCGCTGGTCGCTCGCCTCTCCGAAGGTGCCGTCGGACGCGCCCGCGGCTTCGACCTCGCCAAACACACTGCTGCCCGCAATCACGCCCTGACGATTCTCACGTCCGCGTTGCGCACCAGCGACCACACTGAACTCTTCAAAGTGACGGAAACTTACCGCCCGGGCGCCGACGGCCGCGAAAAAACCGAGCAACTGCTCCGCACGCTCTATTCCCTGTTGCAGGACCTGATGTTCCTCAACAGTGGCACTCCGGAGTTGGCGCACAACAGCGATATCCAGGGTGAGTTGCAAAAGCTGGCAGCCGCGGCCGACTTCGACTGGATTACGTCTGCCGCTGCGGGCCTGAGCGAAGTCGAGCGTGGGATGCGTCGCAACTTGCTGCGCTCGCTTTCGCTCGACGCCTTCGCGACTGCATTGGAGAAGAGCTAGCGCTTACCTTTCACTCCGGGCTTCGACAAATTAGGGCCGAAGACTCTCGTCTCCGGCCCTTTGTCTGCCACCAAGTTACATGGGCGGCAGTTTCGGCCAGTGCTCTACTGGGGTGAGGCCTTCGCCTGCGTCGCTGGCTTGAGACCTGAATGCTTCTTCACCTGCGCCATCAAGTCCAAAAGCTTCGCCTTATTTTCGTAGTTCGGATTCGTGTCGAGCAGTTTCTGCCATGTCGACAGCGCCGCTTCGACATCCATCTTGCCCTGCCACTCGACAATACCGAGATTGAATAATGCATTCGGCTTGTTCGGTTCGTCCACAAGCGCGCGCTTGAATTCGGCAATGGCCGTTTCTGCATTGTCGGTATACCAGTAAGCTGTCGCCATGTCGGTACGCACTGACGCATTATCGGGCTTCACCAGCAGCGCTCGCTGGTAATAATCGATGGCGGTCGCAAACTGGTGCGTGTCGTAGTAGACGTTCGCGATATTGGCCAGCAGTTCCGCATTCTTCGGGTCGCTCTTGAGTTGCGACAGCAGGGGCTCAACCTGTTTATCAGCCATGCGCTTAAGTTGCTCCGGCGTGGGCTGTCCTTCTCCCTGGCTGGCCGGAATCCCCGAGGAGGCGCTAGCAACGCCCTCCGACGATTGTGAGCCTCGCACGAACCAACCCCCAGCGATCCCGATCACCAAGCAAACGACCGCGAGTCCGTACGCCTGCCTGCTAGTCCACTGTTCCGCCGAAGTTTTCTTGTTAAAGTCCGTCATATTCGATTGCTCCTGGGAACGGGCTGGCACGGGCATCCAGACCCATTCCATGTCCTCTGCTACGGCATTCCCCATGCCAAAATGCGGTGAAAGTCTGTATTCCCCTAGGGCCTTTTGTTTTCATCGGATTAGGGTGATCCAGCGCAAAAGACTTGCAGCACCCTTTGTTTCCGCGAGGCTTTCCACTCACCTGCGCGGGTGTTTTAGCGCGACTCGGGAGTCTGCAACGAGCTACGTCCACTCGTTACTACGGTTTTCTGCTGCACGAAAGGCTTCCTCACAACGTGCCGATCATCCTGAAGTGAGGCAAGAATTAACTCTTCTTTTTACCCTCCTCCTCCTCGTTTCCAACCTTGCGGGAGAGTCCACGCCACTGGTGCGCAAACGCGTGAGCGAGGTACGGCTCGCGCTAGTGGCTACCGACCAGAACAATCGACCCTTGCCAAATTTATCGCCTTCCGATATCACGGTTCTAGATGACGGCCGACCCATCTCGCATTTCGAACTCCGTTCCGCGGCTGATCTTCCGCTCCGTCTGGGGGTCGTCATTGACTTGAGCGACTCAACCCGGAAGTCCTGGGGCGCAGTGCGCAGTGCCCTGATCAACTCCCTGGAGCAGGCTCTCCGTCCCGAAGATGAGATTCTCGTCCTCACCTTCAGCAACGAAATTGCGATGCAGCGCACCTTAACGGACCCAAAGCAGCTCGACGCAACCCTGCAAAGTCCGAAGTCCGGCGGCCTTACCGCGCTGTACGATTCGATCTACCGCACCTGTGATCACAACCTGTTCAACACCGACGATGAGCCGCACCGTTCTGCCATGATTCTGTTTTCCGATGGGGAAGACGACCTCAGCCGCCACAGCCTTAACGAGGCCATCGCCAAGGCGCAACTCACGGGGATCGCGATTTACACCCTTTCGAACCACAATGCCAAGAGGACCAGGCCGGGGGACCTGGTGCTGCGGGACCTGGCAAGCACTACGGGTGGCCGAGACTTCGTCGTAAACAATGCGCGCGACTTACAGGATGCCCTCTCCGCCATCAACAGTGAACTGCGCAGTTCGTACCTCCTCTACTACCACCCTCCCGATGAATCTGCCGTTCGGAGCTTCCGGCGCGTCTTTGTGGTTCCGACACAGAGCAACGGTTCGCACCTGCGCTCGCGCAGCGGGTATTTCACGACACCCTAGGCCCGCACTGCGAAAGAGGCCCAAAGCAGATGCTCTCGGAATGGGAAGGGTTCTCAGTTCGGGAAGGTAGCGACCTTCATTTTCATTTCTGCCGTTAACGCGGCATCGGCTGCCTTTCGCTTCTCCGATGTAAGAAGCGCAGGGAGTTGTTGCAATGCACAGCCATCCATCACGGTCGAGCGTACCGCAGGCCCTGCAGCTTTTGCTCGTCGGTCAGCGCGAGGAAGACTCTTCATCATTCAAGATCTCTTGCGGACTAATGACCGCCTGCTTTCTGCCAGCCTCGATCAAGCCTCCGGCTTTGCCGACGCTCAAAGCAGGCTAGACCGAAAATCCTATGATCTCCTACTGTTCGCACACGACTCCTCCGAGCAGGAAGCCCTGCAAGTTCTTCGCGAACTCCGCCAACGCAACCAGACCATTCCATGCCTGTTCCTCACCGAGCACGCGGACGAGGCGACAATCGCCGAGATTGTGCGAGCGGGTGCCAGTGAGTGCGTGAGCCGATCGGAAATCCGCGAGGCCTCGCTGTTGCGGGCAATACGCAGCGCGGTGAGTCTCTCCCGCGCTGAACGGCAATGTCGTGAGCAGGAAGAGACGCTTGCGCAAACTACACAGCGCCGTGGAACAATCCGCCGACATCGTGGTAATCACGAACAGTTCCGGCATCATTGAATACGTAAATCCGGCGTTTGAAAGAGTCACCGGATATTCCCGGGCGGAGACAATTGGCCAGACGCCAAGACTTCTCAAGTCGGGCGAGCAGAGTCCGGAATTCTATCGCGACTTGTGGGCGACCATTCTGTCCGGTGGGGTATTCCGCAACGTGCTCGTCAACCGGAGGAAGAGCGGCGAATCTTACATCGCGGAGAAGACGATCACTCCAGTCATCAACTCGGAAGGGCGCGTTACCCATTTCATTTCGAACGACCGGGACATCAGCGAGCGACGTCGTCTGGAAGCGGCTCTATTTCAAGCCCAGAAGATGGACGCAATCGGGCAACTGGCGGGCGGTGTTGCCCACGATTTCAACAATCTACTTGATGGTGATCAGTAGTTACGCCGAACTGATGCAGGATTCGATCGGGCCCGAGCATCGCTTGCATCGCAACGTGCAGGAAATCCTGAGTGCCTCCCGCCGCGCCGCCGACTTGACTCGGCGGTTGTTGGCTTTCGGGCGGAAACAGGTGCAGTCGTTGCGGGTGCTCGATTTGAACGAGATCCTGCGCGACATTTCGAAAATGCTGGTCCGGTTGATCGGCGAGGACATCAACCTGGTACTCGCTCCTGGGTCGGACTTAGGCAAGGTGAAGCTGGATTCGATCCAGGTCGAGCAAGTTGTGATGAACCTTGCCGTCAACGCTCGAGACGCCATGCCAGAAGGCGGCAAACTGACCGTCGAAACCCGAAACGTCGACCTCGACCGAGAATATACCGAGCATCGGACCATCGTTCCGCTCGGAAGGTACGTCCTGTTGCAGGTCAGCGAGTACAGGGCACGGCATCTCCAGCGAACACTTGCCCCACATCTTTGAACTCTTTTACACGACAAAGGAACAAGGCAAAGGTACAGGGCTCGGCTTGGCCACCATCTTATGGCATCGTGAAGCAGAGCGGCGGCTTCATCTGGGTTTACAGCCAGCCAGGAATGGGCACCACCTTCAAGATCTACTTCCCCCGCGTCCACCGTGCGTCTGAGACCAAGCCTGCAGACACGGACAACAGAATTGCCGATGCCGAGCTGCGTGGCTCAGAGACCCTTCTGCTGGTGGAAGATGAGAGCGCAGTGCGCTACGCGGCTCTTGAGTTTTTCAAGAAGTGTGGCTATCTGGTGATCGAGGCTAAGGACGGCTTGTCCGCAGTCGACGCGGTTAACAAACATACCGGAGTCATCGATTTAGTCGTGACTGATGTAGTCATGCCCGGAATGGGTGGTGGCCAGCTATCGGAAATTCTCGTCGGGAAATATCCCAACATAAAAGTGCTCTTTATGTCCGGCTACGCGGAGACGATTGTGCACAGTCACAAGATCATGGACCTGGAAGTGCGTTGCGATTTCCTGCAAAAACCGTTCAATCTGCGAACCTTGGGCCGGAAGGTGCGGCAACTGCTCTCCAAGACGGCGGTCGCCGCTGGCGCCTCCTCGAACTAAATTCCGCATGGTTGATGGTCTCTTTCTCGGCCCCGTATAATCAGGCCCTTGCGGCAATCTGGCATGAATTTGGGCGTGTCCCTGCGGGACCGGAATCTGGGCGATCCCGCTTCTCCCGACTCCACTTCCCTTGACCGTCACAATACATCGAGATCTGTTCTCATCCTTACTCTGCTGTGGCTCGCGATTTACTTCGCAGGAATGTTTACCCCGGCACTCCTTGACGACGTCGACACCATCCATGCCGAGGCCGCTCGCGAAATGCTGGCCCGGCACGACTGGGTCACGCTTTACACCAACGGACTCCGCTATCTCGAGAAGGCGCCGTTGATGTACTGGGGATTGGCCACCAGCTACACCGTGTTCGGCATCAGCGACTGGAGCACCCGGCTGCCGCTCATGCTGGGTGTGTTCGCGCTGGTGTTAGCGACCTATGGACTCGGTTGTTACGCTTTCGGAGAAAGGGGGGGCTCTACTCGGCAGTCGTGCTGACGACCTCGGTCGGACCTTACATCTTCACCCGTTTTCTGATTCCCGATGTCCTGGTCGGTTTGTGGCTGACGATCGGATATTTCTTTTTTCTGCGCTCGCTAGAAGAAGAAACTCCTTCACGCTTGACTTGCTGGGGCTTCGCTGCTATCTGCGCACTGAACGTGCTCACTAAGGGCCTGATTGGTCTCATCTTCCCTGCAGGTGCAATTGGTCTGTACCTGCTGCTCACGGGAAACCTCCGTCATGTGTTGAAGCTGCGGCTCTTCTCGAGCACGCTGGTTTTTCTTGCGCTTGCCGCGCCTTGGCATATTCTGGCGGCGCTGCGAAATCCTGGCCAGGGAGCCGTGCGCGGTTTCCTCTGGTTCTACTTTGTCAACGAGCACATCCTGCGATTTCTGAACAAGCGCATGCCTCCCGGCTATGACACCGTGCCACTCTTCATCTTCTGGGGTTTGCTGCTGGCCTGGTTGCTGCCATGGAGTGTCTTTCTGCCGCAGGCACTGCGGCATGTCCCCTTACACTGGGGGCAACTGCGCGCTGGGCCTGATCATCGCGGCAGCGCGAATCTACTCTTCTTTCTTTGGGCCTTGGTGATTGTAGGTTTCTTCAGTTTCTCCACGCGCCAGGAGTACTACACCATTCCTGCCTTGCCCGGAATGGCTTTGTTGGTAGGCGGGTGGCTCGCGCGTGAATCATCATCTGGAGCGACCGATGCAGACCGCCGAGTGGGACGGATATCCTCAACCGTTCTGTTCGTGCTGGGGTGCCTCGGTTTTGTAGCCGGAATGTATCTGCTCTCTGTCTCCCATGCGCCCGCGCCCGGAGCCGATTTGGCCGACTTACTGAAGAAGAATCCGCAAGACTACGATTTTTCGCTCGGGCATGTGCTGGATCTGACTCCGCGAGCCCTGGGCGCTTTTCGCGGTCCCTTGCTCGGCGCGTCGGTCGCTCTGCTATTGGGCACGGGACTGAACTGGTTCTTCCGCCGCAAGGGCCGCCTGGCGCGAGGCAATGCTGCGCTCGCCGTCATGATGGTCGGATTACTCACGTGCGTACACATTTCCTTCAGCACATTTTCACCGATCCTCTCCTCGTACAAGTTGGCCGTAGCCATTCGACAACGCTTCCAACCCGGCGACGTGATCGTCGTTGACGGCGAGTATCATCAGGCTTCGACCTTGAATTTCTATACGGGCATTCCGCTGCGTGTACTGCACGAACCCAGTGGCAATCTCTGGTACGGTGCGAAATTCCCCGATGCTCCGCATGTCTTCGAAACGACGGAATCGTTCGCGGCGCTGTGGAGCGGCCCGACGCGAGTCTTTCTGTGGACGGATCAGGACAACCCGAAAGAGTTACAGGGCATGCCTTCGTTTACGCTCGCCCGGAGCGGCGGCAAATCAATCCTGACAAACCGCCAACCGTAAGGACGACCCCTCAGGCGCCGCCCGGTATAATCTTGCTTCGCTCATGAGCCCGGTGTTCACCGCTGCTGTCCTCGTGCCTCTCATTTTTAAAATTGTCCTGGGAATTTCCATCTTCGGCACCGTCAGTTCCGCAGTTTTCTTGCTCATGACATTGATCGCGACGGCTCGCTATCGCCGGCAAGCCCAGACGAACCAAGCCGTTGCTTCCGCAACCCCGGAGAACATGCTGCCGCCTGTGACCATCCTCAAGCCTTTGCACGGCATGGAAGCCGAACTCGAACAAAACCTGGCAAGCTTTTTCCAGCAGGACTATCCGGACTACGAAATCATCTTCGGTGCCAGAGACGTGGACAACCCTGCACTCCAAGTCGCCGAGCGAGTGCGCGCCCGTTTCCCGAATGTGAAGAGCAGTGTAGTGCTTTCTGGCCCGCCCACCTGGCCGAATGCGAAAGTGTTTTCGCTCCAGAAGATGATCGCAGCTTCCACCCGCTCCTATTTCATCATCAGTGACAGCGACGTGCGGGTCTCGCACGACTTCTTACGCAACACCGTGCCTCCCCTTCTCGACCCGAAGGTTGGCTTGATCACTTGCATGTATCGTGGAATTCCCGCTTCCGATTTCTGGTCATGTCTGGAAGCGCTGGGACTGTCGGTCGAAATGTCATCGGGGGTGGTGGTGGCCGACATGCTGGAAGGAATGCGCTTCGCGCTGGGACCCGCGATGGCCACTCGTCGCGATGCGATCGAAGCAATCGGCGGCATCGCCGCGACTGCGGACTACTACTCCGACGACTTCGAACTGGGTAATCGCATCTGGGCGAAGGGCTACAAGGTTGCCCTATCGCATCACATTGTGAACAACGTTCTCACCCCGCGCTCTCCGTTGCGAACCTTGGGAGACCAGTTGCGCTGGATGAAGAGTACGCGCTATTCGCGGCCCGCTGGTCACCTCGGCACAGGTCTCACGTTCGCCATGCCCTTCGGCCTTCTCGGACTAGCTGCCGGAGTTGCGCTTGGCCATTTCGCTCTGGGCGTCGCCCTGTTCGCAACGGCATTCATCAATCGCGCGTTGCAATCGATGGTTGTCGGCTGGGGAATCGCACGCGATCCACGAGCCCTGACCCTTTGCTGGCTCTATCCCTTGCGCGACCTTCTGGGCTCCTTGATATGGTTGGGTAGTTACACCAGTCGCCGCTTCTACTGGCGAGGCGAAACCTACCGCTTCGGAAAAGGAGGGCGAATCACGCCGGACGAGCGCTCAACGGAGAACGCAACGTCACCCGTGCGTTGAAATAAGAGAGTTGATAGAAAAACGCTCTTTTAACTCACGAGTCGATGCTGATGAGTTTCCCGTCTTTAAGCCGGAAGGAATCCCCGCGCCAGGATATCCGGTTGCCCAAGAAGCTGCTGAACCAAATCAGCACACCGGCAAAGTCCCGCAGCGGAATCAGCCCAAGGAATCGCGTCACCTGGGAATCCTGAAGCACGACTCTCCCGACGGTCCAGGCCATCCACAAGCGCATAAGAACTGTCGCAGTGACTAATGCCCACGACCACGAAGCGCCCCGGGACGCCATGATAGCCAACAATGACCAAGGCAGTCCAAAGGTAAAGATCAGTCCGAAGTAGCCTCCGCGCCGGGCGTCGCGCACGGTTCTCGCCCAACGCAACTGGTGCTCGAAGAATCCATGCAGGCTGTACACCGGCAGGAACGTCTCGACTACAACTTCGGACAGCCGCACTTCCAGTCCTCGCGCAGCTATCCGCTTCCCGATTTCGTAGTCGTCAGCCAGATGGTCGACCAGCGACTCGAATCCTCCGTCTGCGACGAGATCACGTTTTCGGATCGCAAGCGTCGATCCCAGACCGAACCGCACACCGCCTTCGATGAGCCGCGCGGCCAGTACCCCCGCTGCAAAATCGGTACTGATTCCAATCGATTCAAGTTTTGAGCCTAGGCTAGAGTTCGCGATCCCACGGTACAGGCAAGTCACCATCCCCACGCCCGGACTCAGCAGGGGCCCAACGACCCGCCTCAGGTACGTGCGCTCCACCCGAATGTCACTGTCATTCACGATCACCACATCGTGGCGGGCGACGCGCAGCATCTGAACAAGATTGCTGACCTTGGTATTTGTCCCTAGCTGCTGCGAGCACACCACCAATTGAATGGGAACATCCGGAAACTCCTGCTGAAGCCGCCGCACGAACGGCACCGCAGGATCGTCCGATTCGCTGACACCAAAAATAATTTCGTATCGCCCGTAATCCTGCAGGCAGTGGCTACGAAAGGTCTCGTAGATCTCCGGGTCCGCGCCCTTGAGGGGTTTCAGGATGGAAACGGTAAGTTCCGGGTCCGGAGCGCCGGGTTTATCGAGCGAAGCTGCCCTTCGCTGCCGGAGATAGTCTCGTGCGCTCCAAAGGCACAGCAGATAATAGCCCAAGCTCGCGCAAGTGCCCCCCACCGCCAATATCTCAACAACTTGTCTCAGTGTGTGAATCATGTGCGCATCGGCATGCGGTGATATCCGGAAAGAGCGAGGCTGGCAGCGGTTGTCGCGGTGGCGCGCGTCGACATCATCAGTCTAACAGAGCAAAGATGAGCCAGACGGTGTGACATCACGCCGCCTTGTGATAGTCCGCGCGGGCAGTCCGTCGCATATAATCAAAGTGTGGGCAGCCGGACCGGACGGTCGCTCCCGGCAACGGGGGAGGAAAGTCCGAACTCCGCAGAGCAGTGTGCCGGATAACGTCCGGGAGGCCGGGTTGAAGCCCGGTCGACGGAAAGTGCCACAGAAAATATACCGCCCCGGCGTCGCTGTAAGTCCGACGTCAGTTGTAAGTCCGAGGCAAGCACGCGGGCTTAGAACGACGCCGGGGTAAGGGTGAAAAGGTGCGGTAAGAGCGCACCGCCGCGGCAGTAATGCAGCGGGCAGGGCAAACCCCACACGGAGCAAGACCAAATAGGGAGGGATTTCCGGCTTCGGCCGGAACGCGTGCCGGCTCGGTGCGTCACAACCTCCGGGTAGGTCGCTTGAGCGCCGCAGTAATGCGGCGCCCAGAGGAATGACCGTCCTGCCGGACTCCTCCGGCAGACAGAATTCGGCTTACAGGTCCGGCTGCCACAACTTGCCTGTTTTCAATATTTTGTTGAAATGATTTCCCCTTGGTGTCCATAAGTGTCCATCTTTGCGTCGGAGGACACTGTGGCGCGAGTGAATTTCCTTCAACGGGTGAAGACCTCCAAGGGATGGGTCCAACGTTCCGCTGAAGCGGACTCCAAAGGGGAACATCAAGTGGCCGTCTGGAGGTCGTCCCGTGTCACCACTTCGCCGGGACGCTCCAGCAGGATGGTCAAAACCTGAAAGGGCTGGCCAGTAAGTCGCAGCTTAACACCGCTTTTGCGCAGTTCTCCTGCCGGAAGGTCAACTTCGAAGGTTCCAAACCGGACCAAGCGAGCGGAATGAACAGCTTCCTCCACAGACTTTCGCCTCAGGAGCCCACAGTCTAGCATCGAATGCTACTTAAACAAGCAACCGTCGATCCCGACTCATCTTCTGATCTAATTTTGCAACCCTATTCGTTGGAGTGAGTTAGCCTCCGACTTTCTTTCGACTTCCCACTGACCTTCAATAGAGTTCCCATGCATTGAGGTAGTTGCACCAGAAGCCCACGGTCGCCCTCACCCGCACAACCAGCGCGGAGGAGGACACCATGAAAACGCAACGTTTGGCCAAGGTGAGCTTTGTGGCCCTGCTGGGTTTGGTTGGGATTGTAGGACTCGCGTTTCCAGGTATGGCGTTCCCGGACGAAAACGATGCCAGCCCCACGATCACGGTCCAGATTTACAACTACGCCCAAGCCTCGCCCGCCGTTCTAAAAGAAGCCGAACGGGAAGCCGGCCGAATCCTCAATGAGGCTGGCTTGCGAGCAGTCTGGTTAGAGTGTCCAGTGGGGCCGTCCACACCCGGCCCGCAAGGACCCTGCCAGAAGGCACCCGAGGCTGCCGACCTTAGGCTACGGGTACTTGGTAGGCCCCTTACAAATAAGTTCCAATACACCGTCGTCGGTTTCACCGTCCATCCGGTTCTGGCCAGTGTCTATTACGAATATGCAGTGCGTCGGGGCAAGACTGACGACGCCGAGTTTGAGGTCCCGATAATTCTGGGTTGCGCCATCGCTCACGAACTAGGGCACCTACTGCTTGGCACGAATAGCCATTCCGAATCGGGCATTATGCAGCCTCGGTGGGAGCCTAACCAGTTCCGGCAACTCATGATTGGGAATCTTGTTTTCACGACTGAACAGTCAAAGCTGATGCGAGAACAGGCAAGAACACGAATGAGGTTTCAGATGCGAAACTCAGACCCAGGTTTCATTTCGCGGGCCGACAAATAGCGGTCATGAAGAAGAGACTGCCCGCTGGACTCATGTCGCGACTCAACTACTTAACTGATGCGTAACTATTGCAACATTGCCATTACACCAACAATCGTCTCCGTCCAAATGGTCAGACGAGGGGCTCCCTAGCCACGTCCCACGCACATCCGGTGAGCCGTTCACACTGAGACACCAAACTTCTCAGCAAGGATTCGAAACGGAACGTTGTGTTGCACCCGCTCTTGTCGGAGCTGGCGGCGTTCTGCATGCGACAATTTACGCAAGGGAGGCCGGCCCAGTACTTTCCCGTTCGCCCGAGCATTTGCCAATCCTGACTTTACCCGTTCTGCGATGAGTGACCTTTCAAACTGGGCAACCGCTCCGATCATCTGGAACATTAGTTCACCGGCTGGTAGAGAAGTATCAACGGCCTCCGTCACGGACACGAAATCGATTCCAAGCGCTCTGCACGTTTCCAGTCCGGAAATGAGCTGTTTCAAGGACCGCGCGAACCTGTCGAACTTCCAAACCACGACGACATCGACCGATCCCCGTCGACAAGTTTTCAACAGTTCGTTGAGAGCTGGACGGTTCGAACTGGCGCCGGAGACGCCCTGGTCCCGGTAGATCTGCTGCAACTTCCAGCCTCGTCGCTGGACGTACTCCCGCAGTGCCCGCTCCTGCGCTCCCGTATCCTGCTCGTTCGTGCTCACTCGGACGTACAGTGCTGCTCGTTTTGTTTTCACAGCCCTCGTCCTCCTGATCGCTTTGTTCTGGCTCTCGTCTTGGCCCGCAGGTCTTAGCTAACACATGCAATCTCCTCGGCTCCCTCCCAAAATCCTGGTACGCTTTTTCCATGTCCAAATTATATTAGCTTTAAGATGTTTTTGGCGCCCTGAATCGTTGTCCGCGTTCGGGTGGGGTTCGGGATCCTGGGGAGTTTCTAGGCAATTTGGGATGCAAATCAGGGGTCTAACGGGTCCTGAAATCCGGCTGTAAGGCCGTCTAGAACCGTCTATAACGCGAAGTTCGAGGTCGGTTAGGGGTTTGGTGGGGTCGCGGCCGGGAGAACCGTTTATACGCGATTGGGTGCGATTTTCAGTATAACTATATGCAAATAATGGATTCACGGCCACTTCTCGCGATTTCCACCCAATTCGTCTCAGTTTTTCGCAGTCATGGGAACGCAACGATCGGGTTTAGAGTGGCCTCATTTGTTGCGAGGTTCGTTCTTGTCCTGGATTCCACGATTCGATGCGAGGGCTTGTGAACGTTCGCTTCACTGTAAACCTGGCCGAACTGAAACGCGCTGTTCGTCGTCTGACCATGCGCATGGGTCATGAGTCAGCGATCGACGAGAGGTTCGTGATCCTTCGAGTGGCACCCAAACGCCGGACGATCGAGACCGTAAACTCTCTGCGGAGGAGCTGTCCACTGAAGTCCACCAATCCGGAACTGTAAACGTGCCCGTTGCCGTATTTTGTGCTCTCGCGAGGACTCTTCGCTATCACCGTCGCGAACGAGTCCAATTCTGTGTCTCAACTGGCAGCATAGGCGGGGATCGAACAGTGATCCGACATTCGGGAATCAGTGTCACCTGAGCTATGTAAACATTTCACCAACAATCAAT
>CAWJDR010000022.1:0-135693 GCA_963841655.1 uncultured Acidobacteriota bacterium
TATTGCTCTGGTTTTTTCCAGCCGTTTGCGAAGCCGACGCTTCGACCGGCGCACTGACCGGAGTGGTGCTCGACCCAACCGGAGCCGTCTTAACGGGGGTCGTGGTCCGACTCGTTAAACAGGCCACCGGCGCGATTCAATCGGCAACTTCTGACAAAGATGGTAGGTTCAATTTTTTACAGCTACCCCCTGGCAGGTATGAGCTACAAGCCAGCAACACAGGCTCTGACACACTCATCGCCAGTACAACGATAGATGTCAGCGTGACCGAAGTGGTACACCTAGAACTACATCTCCGGCTGGCAACCGTTTTCAGCAGCATCAAGGTTTATGCAGAGGCAGCAACAGTCCAGACCGACAGTTCCGCTCTGGGTAAGGTAGTCAATGAAACGGCAGTCAGCGAGTTGCCTGGTCACGAGGAATTTTGCCCAAATTGCAAGCCTCTCTCCGGGAGTCTCGACCGGAGTGTACAACGCAGGAGAGCTTGGACTCGGTGGAACCGGGCTCTCGCAGATTGGCAAATCAAACGATGGGATTTACGTGCACGGAGCGCGTTCCTATGACAACAACTTCCAAGTCGACGGAATAAGCGTGAGCGATGTGCAGGGCAGTGCTGCAGGGAGTGGCGGCATTCCGATTCCGAACCCCGATAGCATACAGGAGTTCAAAGTCCAGACAGGACTCTACGATGCAGGCTATGGGCGCTATGGTGGTGCCAACGTCAGCGTGGTTACAAAAACCGGCAGCAATGCTTTGCACGGGACAGTTTTCGAGTTCCTTCGCAACGAGGTGCTTAACGCGAACGATTTCTTTTTGAACCAAACAGGACAGCCTCGCCCCGTCCTCAAGCAGAACCAGTTTGGTTTCGCGTTGGGTGGACCCCATCAAAAAGGACAAACTACTTTTCTTTGGTTCGTATCAGGGGACGTACCAAGTTAACGGCATTGCTGCTGGTCAGTCGCGGACTGCTTGCACTGCAAGCTTTAGCGAGCCACCGCTCACGAATGACCGCACGCCCGGTGAACTCGGGAAAATCTTTGGCGGCATGACGGGTGCGCAGGGAGGCACGGAAATCAAACCCGACGGCCACTCCGAACATAATTCCGTGGCTCTGACCCTACTGAATTTCAAGCTTCCTGACGGAACTTTCCTCATCCCCACTCCGCAAACTGTGAACCCGACGAAACCACCTGCGCAGCAGGGCTTCTCAGTCCTCACCGATCCTTGTCATTTTAATGAAAACCAGTTTTCAACCAATGTTGACTACCTGAATCGACCGAACAGCAAAATTGCAGTCCGCTTCTTCCTGGCAAATGATGATGAGACCGTCACGTTTCCCGGAAATGGCCTCAATCCAGCAGGTAATGTCCCTGGTTTTCCGAGTCCTAGTGACTCTGGATTAGGAGTCCTTTTTTTAGCTCATAGTTACACTTTCCATAACGCATGGCTCAACGAAGCACGGATTGGATATGTCCGCACGAAGACCACCACAGAGGCCCGGACTCCGTTCATTCGGTCGGACGTTGGAGTTGCGGAAGGAGAGCTGAGTCACAATAACGAGCTGCCTTTCTAGCTTGCAAATTCTCGGTTCCGTCAGTATTGCCTCCGGGTTTCCACGAACGATTGCCCAAAATAGCTTTGTCTTTGTGGATCATTTCAGCTTCGTCCGTGGTGCTCACACCGTACGATTGGGAGGATCTCTCACTAGGTTGCAGGACAACGTCAATCTTGTGGGACTTGGATCATTTCTGCAGTTTCTGAGCTGGCCCGATTTCTACTTGGCCTCAGCGCAGAGGACAACGGCGCGGGATTCAGCAATGTGTTTACCTCGTTTGATGACTTTGGCCTGACCAATCGGGAATTCAGGGTGTGGGAGGGTATAGGGTTCGCACAGGATGATTATAGAATCCGCAAATCACTTACTTAAATATTGGCCTGCGTTACGACGTCTCGGCCAATTTGGGACTCGTCTCGGCAGAACGCAAGCTTCGACATCGGCGAGCTACCCCGACCCTCCGCCAAGCGGGAGCGTGGCAGGCTATATTGTCGCTCCCACCTTTCCAGGGGTTATTCCGCCTGGTGTAATTCGAGCGAGTAACAGGTTTGCAAATGCCAGTGTGGGGCAAAACACGATCGCGCCGCGACTCGGGTTCGCGTGGCAGATCTTTCCTAGGACAAGTCAGTTGGTATTGAGAGGGGGGTACGGGACATATTATTCTCGACCCACCGGCCAAGCGTTCTATCAAAATATCTTAGGCGCTCCGTTCTCAGTGTTTCGCCTAAATGCTGGAGTGACGAACGCACATGCGACATTTCAAGCGCCATTCCCACGGCCGTTCCCTACGCCGGAGTCATTTCCTATGTTTCCCGCGTACTCTCCCAATAGCACGACGACCGTTTACTCCGTCGCGCCCGGGTTTCGTCCCGCCCTGATTCAGCAGTATTCATTGAACGTTCAGGTTGAGCCGCACGAGGGTTGGCTGTTGGAAGCTGGATACGTGGGCACTCACGGTACACATCTGGTTCGCCAACGCTCGCTTAATCAGGCGCTCAGCACCTCCGCCAGCAGACCTATCAGGGGAGTAACCACAAACTCCGTCGCAAATATTCCCTTGCGAGTCCCAATTCTCGGGATACCTCCGGACTCTCTTGTGGAGATGGAATCCGAGGGCAGCTCTTGGTACAACGGGCTTGAGGCAAGCATGTCGAAGGGGTTACGCCACGGGGTTCAATTTCTAGCTTCCTATACGTTCTCCAAGACCTTGGACACGGATGGATCCGACATCAACTCAACATCCTCTGGTAATGCGCTAACGCTGGGAGACCAAAACTCTCCTAGACAGCGTTGGGGACGGGCCAGTTTCGACCGTACTCATCGTTTCGTTTTTAGCGAAACATGGAGTTTACCCAGCCCGTCAGCTGGGCTCCGGCGAGCGCTTCTCGGAGGGTGGGACTTTGCTTCTATAGTCACGATTCAATCTGGCAGTGCTCTGACCATCTCGACTACCAATGCCAACAACGTTTTCGGAATAAGCACTGATCGAGCGCAACTGAGCGGGACCTGCTCAAAAAGCCAACTTGTTAAGGGCGGGCCAGTAAAATCGAAACTGAGCGGCTATTTCAATGCTTCCTGTTTTACGACTCCGCCAATAATCGGTGCCGACGGCATTGGAACTGCGTTTGGGAACAGCGCTACTGGGATCGTGGACGGGCCAGGTCAGGCGAACATAGATCTCGCATTGTCAAAGACGGCAGTCCTTCGGTGGCCCGCGGAAAAAAGCAGTCTCCAATTTCGTGCGGAGTTCTACAATGCACTGAACCATACCCAGTTTGCGAACCCCGATACAAACTTCACATCGCCCACGTTCGGCGTTATCAGTGGCACGGCCGTAAATTCTCGTGTGGGGCAGTTGGCCGTAAGGCTTGCTTTTTAGATTGCAGGACAATCTGATCACTCTGCTATTCCATAACATTGCCATCTCAGTCATTACCGACCGCCGAGACTGCCGCCAGTTTTGCCAGCGCTTCCTAGTGTTTTTTCAGATGAGGGCTGCGTCGTCCTGCACGGATCAGAGCTGCATATGGCTGGGATACTTTGAGTCTGGTAAAACGTGATGGGATTGTTAGGCGGTATGGTTGGGAACTGCGTTTTGCAGATCATGGATCGCCCTTGTGAGCTTCCTAGTTGAGTACGTCGCAGCCTGTCCACCGACAGGCCTGCGGCCGATCAGTTTCGACACGTATGACGAACTTCGCGTTCTTGCCCACCACCTGATTAATTACGCGATGATCAGCGACAGCGTCCGCTTCGGCCTCGAACGGCATCAGATTTTCGGTGTTGCCGTCTGGTCGGCTTGGTATGGATGGAACGTCTTGGCGAAACGCCATGGAGTCACATTCGCGCACACACGCCCTAGACCAAATCAGCATCGCGGCTGACCACTTCAAACGCCATTGGCATGATCCCAAACCGAACGCGCCGCCGAACGAACTTATGATGAAGATGGATACTGCGACGAAGGTCGAGTTTGGTCAATCCCTATCAAATCTTCTTCACCTGATGGGCATTGCAGTCCGAAAGGATTGGCATCAGGCGATGCCGTCACAACAATGCCGCTCTCAGAGTTCGTCGCCCTTGCCGCACAGGAACTCACTTGCGAAGAGAGCGAGGCAGCGAGGTGGATTGATTTTCTGTCCCTTTCAACCCGAGACGGCTTCTGGAACCCTCCGCAGGGGTACGAGCGGACGGATCTATATCCGTGGCGTTATGGACGGAAAATCTCGTATTACCGTCGTCCCTTCATTCACCGGGAGCAAGATGGACAGGTCGAAGTGCTGTGGGGACACCGGCACGTCGCGGATGCCCAGTGGTACCTAATCGATCAGTGCTTCTCAGGCCGACTCCGACCGAACTCTGGTGTGATGAAGTCCCTCGCCAGTCAAATGCGCCACGCCCAAGGTGAGGATTTCAATAACGCCGTCGCTGATTGGTTCTCTCAGCAAGATGCCCTAAGTGCTAAACGGCGGGTAAAGAGAATCGGTGCAAATCGTAGGCTTCAGCATCATCTCGGAGACATCGACGTCTTGGTTGGCGATTCGAAGCGTCGGCGGGTTCTCGTAGTCGAATGCAAAGACCTATCGCTGGCACGCACTCCTTTTGAAATGGCTCACGAACTCGCTGAACTCTTTGACGGCGTGAACGGTAAGAAATCGATTATTGAGAAGCACGAAGCACGAGCTCAGTGGGTCAAGTCCCACATTGACGATGTGGTCAGGTTCTTAGGAGGCGATCCGCAGCGTCGTTGGACTGCCGTACCGATCATCGTCGTAGATGAGCCCTTGGTCGCACCCCACTTACGGCAGTCCCCAATCCCTGTATTTTCAATGGAAGAGCTTAAAAGGAAATGGCCGCGCTCAAATAGAAACAGCCTCGTTTGCTGATTTTGGCGGGCGCGAATCGGCTCAAGCCCAGCTCAACTCAATGCTACTTCAGCACAGCTCCAGCTTAGCTTCCTCTCAGCGCGTGCAGCTCAACGTCAAAGGCAACATCAACATCAACGTCTCACGATTCCAAACTGTTTACTACTTTATCAAGCGCTCTACGACCCCTTCCTTCCCTTCTCCCGCAGACCAATTGACACCCGGTTCGGACGCGCCCTAGACTGAACGAGGTTGTGCAGTGCCGTTGAGCGTGCGCACCGCAGCAGTCTTTCCGGAACACGAGAGGACGCATGAGCTGGTTACAGAACAAGTTTGAAAAGAACTTCCTGATTACCACGGTGGATTACGTCTTCAACTGGGCGCGGAAGTCTGCCGTATGGCCCATGACGTTCGGCTTGGCCTGTTGTGCCATTGAGATGATCGCGTCGTCGACGGCACGTTTTGACATTGCGCGCTTCGGATCGGAGGTGTTTCGGCCCAGCCCTCGTCAGGCCGACCTGATGATCGTTTCCGGCACTGTGACCCTGAAAATGGCGCCTGTAGTGAAGCGTATTTACGACCAGATGCCGGAACCGAAGTGGGTGATCTCGATGGGCGCCTGTTCGTCCGTGGGTGGACCCTTCAACACCTATGCAGTGCTGCAGGGCGTCGACAAAATTGTGCCGGTCGATGTGTACGTCATTGGATGCCCGCCGCGTCCGGAAAATCTCTTCTACGCGCTCCTTAAACTGCAGGACAAGATCGACACCATGACCCTCGCCAAGAAGCCCACAGAAGTGCGACTGGATGAGAACATGGTCGAGAACTTCAAGAAGCAGGTCATGATCGCGCAGACGCTGCAGCCGAAATGACCGCGCTTAGCGGGCGTGAGCGAAGCGGGAGCCCGCTGCGGTCTCCTGAGCGGAGCGAAGGATCTCGCGGCTGTTAGCATTTAGCACTTGGCCTTTAGCCGAAAGCACTGTGCTTTGAAGGTTGGCATTCTGCACGGACTCATCAATGGCCAAGTGCCAACTGCTAATGGCCATGTATACCAAGCTCACCACTGAAGCCGAACTCCCTCCACCCAACCAAGCCAAAGAGTTTCCCTGCGGCGATAAGATGATTTGCGTCGCCAACCTGAATGGAACGATCACGGCGATGGACAACGTCTGCCTGCACCGGGGCGGGCCGCTTGGGCAGGGTCTCATCGATAAGGGAAAAGTTGTTTGCCCCTGGCATGGCTGGGCGTGGGACCCAAAAACTGGCGAAGCCGCCCATGCACCTGCTGCAAAGCTGGCCGTATATCCGCTGAAAGTGGAGAACGGAGAGGTGTGGATCGAGATATAAGAAGAAAACTCATCATGACGCTTTGTCGGTCAACTCTAAATCGCTGGCCGCGCGGTGCCTCGCTCAGTTCCATACAAATAGAGCAATGGCTGCATCACGTGAGTACTATTCAAGTTCGTGATGCAGCCTTGATGAAGGTACTTTAGGCGAGCATCATCACATCAATGCGCGGGCTGGATGAGCAGCGAGAGCTCTTCGCCGGAGGCTTGTTTGTGGATCAGGTCTTTCTCTCGGCTGCTGCGGGGCAAGATGAGGCACTCATTATCGCCTGACAAGAACACCTTGTTCAGGAAGGATTCGTTTCCATAGCGGACAAAGACGACTTCGGGCTGGTGATTGTTATTGGTAGATTCGCCCGGGATGGTAAACGCGAAGCGACGTTGCTGGCCGTCACGGCTGGTGAAGGTAAGAATTCCGGATTCCACTTCCTCCCGTACGTTATAGACGCCTGCTGTCAGTGTCGACGTGCCTACCACAAAATCGAAGGGAACATCGATCACGATTTGATCGGTGCTCTGCGCATGTGCCGGCACAACTGCAATCGCAACACTCAACGACGTGATCACTGCCAACAGGACCAACTTCATTAAATTCTGCATATTTTTTCCTTTCAACGAAAAATCGATATGGTGATGTATGCGCCGCAAGCGTTCCGATGAATGACGGTTGCTACGATGGAGCTACTCCGCACAACTGTTACTGCATTCCAAGAAATCGGGATTCTTCAGCGCACATTTGTTGGATTCACGACGGAAGGATAGGACGGTCAAGATTTTGTCACGGAAGAGTAAATGTTTGTATTTGATCTGAAGAGTTATTTCGAACGGTGAACAAAATCGAAGTGACGATGTATCGCGCGCAGACGCAGGGGCCTTCGGTTCGGCTGACAAACCTTCACACGTGATAGATTTCGCAAAACACTTGAGGTCGGATTCATGTCCAAAACTGCCACCACTTTTTTGCCAGGGGCGGCTGCGAAGTGCCGGGCGTCTTGACGCGACTACGAAACTCCTGAATCTCTGCGCGTATCTCCTCAACTAACTCCGGCGACTCGGCGATAACATCTACGCGGCTGACCTCCTCAAGTCGATCTGCTGCGAGCGTGAGGTGGCGGTCCAGATCGTGGACGGGCCAGATATAAACGCGGCCTAGAAAAAGCAGAACGCTCGCCGCTGCTCGAATCTCCTCATGAGAATCGACATCAAGCCGGAGGGTATCCTCGACACGTTCAGCGAGTCTGGTTTTCTCAAAATAGCTCGCCAAGCCAATCTGCGGCTCCGTCGTTGTCCCACGGCAACTTACCCCATGCGCCCATTAGCTTCGCCTTTTTGCGAGTGCTTCCGTGCGGCGCTTTATGCCAAAACCAAACCGTCATGAACAGGCTTTTAACTCATAATCCCAAATGTTGACCGAACGCCCCTCACGCCGGCGAGCCCTTCCTGAGAACTGTCATAGAGGGTCGGCAGGTCTTCTATCCCAGATACTTCAGGAACTTTCCGGCCGAACTATCAAAACCGGGAAAGACCTGCTGCAGCCTGTCATTCCTAAGGTGCCTCGATACCGCCTCACCCAGCACACAGCGGAAATCGGTGGTTACAGCGAGATCGCGGCCTTCATACAACTGCGACTGGTCCAGGCCCGGCCACTGACCGTAGACTCGGCCGCCTTTCACGGGACCACCCATCACAAACATCACGTTGGCATGACCGTGGTCCGTGCCACGGTTGCCATTCTCGCGCGCAGTACGGCCGAACTCCGACATGGTCACGATCACAGTGTCGTCGGCGAGGTCTCCCAAGTCGATCCACAATGCCGACAACGATTGCGAGAACTCCCGCAGGACGTTCGCGATCTGTCCTTGTGTGCTGCCCTCATTGACGTGATGGTCCCAGCCACTAATATCAGCGAATGCCACCTGCACGCCCAGGTTTGCTTTGATGAGTTGTGCTAGTTGGCGAAGGCTGTCGCCAAAGCGGCCGCGCGGATAGTCGGCGCCGGGAGCGGGCGTGTACTTCGCAGGATCGGCGGATTTCATCATCTTCACCGCGTCGAAGGTCTCGCGCCCGGTGCCATGCAGGACCGCATCGACGGATTGATCGTACATAGCTTCAAACGTATTCGCGATCGGCGTAACCCGCGGGTTCCGGCCACCTACGCCGAAATCGTTAATGTTGCTCACAGCGACCGCAGGCTCAGCGCCCGTTAGAATGCGGGGCAGCGTCGGTCCAAGAGCGATGGCGCGGAAGGCAGACTTGTCAGTGGATGCGGGCAGTGATTGCAGTGTGCGATTCAACCAGCCATCGGTCGTGGCCTTCAGGCCGGGCGTACCCGACTCCATGAAGTCTTGCGCGTCGAAGTGCGAGCGTGTTGGATCGGGAGAGCCGGCTGCGTGCACGATGGCCAGGTGATGCTGGTTCCACAACGGCAGGAACGACGACATGGCCGGGTGCAGTCCGAAAAAGCCGTCAAGATCAAGTACTTGGTTGCGCGGAATGTTGATGCTGGGACGCATCGCGTAATACGCCCGCTCGCCGTGTGGTACGACGATATTCAATCCGTCCGCCGCGCCCCGCTGGAAGATTACAACCAGACGCTTCGCCTTAGTGCCGGGCTCGACGGAACCGTAAGCCGCTCGAGTCAGAAAACTTGGAATGGCAGCGGTGCCAATGACGGCCAGTGCGCCGTTACGGAGAAACACGCGTCGGGTGATGGACATGGCTACTCCAGTTCTTACAACCAGTTCTCAGTACTCATGAAGAGTCGGCTACGAGAGCCGCGTCGCAAGCTAATTCTGACATCTGATGACTGTCGACTTGCGACTGTCTTCCTACCTTCTCTGAAACTCTGGCGAACCCAAAAGCAGTCCCGTGATCGTACTCACACTCGAAGCAGACGTCGGCTTGTCGGCATTGCGCGGCGACGGCTGCGGGCTTTCCAATTGCTTCGTGATCGCGTCATGCGTCTGCTTGGTCACATCTCCGGCCAGCAGGGAACTTTCCAGCATGGCCAACGAGTGCTCCGAATCGGGGGGATTGCTCAACAATCTCTCCGAATTCACCTGTACGCCCTTAATCTTCCCCGACATCAGTGCGATTGAGAAGTTCATTCGGCCCAGTAGCGCTGACGAATTCACCCAGGCCTCCGATTTCATCGAGTAACCAGTGGGAGGCTGCATGCCGTAAAGCGGCATCCCAAGCGTGTTCAGTTGACGGGCAAGCGGCAGCGCATCGTTGACATCGGCACCGGTTGCTCGTACTGCTGAGACTACAAACTCCAGGGGCGTCTTGACCTTGGCGCGATAGGCATCCTCACTCCAGAACTCGGGGGAACTGAACATCGTCTTCAATACTTCGCGAATCTCACCGTTTTTCTTTCGGAAGGTCTCCGCCATTCGGTCGACCAACGCAGGCGACGGATCGTCCGAAACGAATCGCATCGCCAGCTTGGTGCAGACAAAGCGAGCGGTGGAAGGATGGCGCGCCAGTATGTGCAGCACTTCCATGCCTTCCTTCTCGCCGTGCTGCTTGATCTTGTGCCCGAGCACAACCTTGGTGCCCGGCTGGTGCATGCGATCTTCGAACTTAAAGCCGCCACCCTTCTGTGGTTGATCGATGGTCCAGCCGGTCAATACGCGCGCTACTTCCGTGACATCGTTCTGGGTGTAGCCGCCGTTCACTCCCAAGGTGTGCAGTTCCATCAATTCACGGCCGTAGTTCTCGTTAAGGCCGCCATTGCGCTTGCCTTTGCCCTTAACCGGACGGGCGCTGGGAGGCGGAAAGCGTCGGCGGCGTCGGCCGTAATACTGTGCATTCTTGGGGATGCCCCGTGCGATGTCCGATTCCGGCCCCACGCTCAGCCAGTTATCCAGATAAAACAACATCGCGGGGCTTTTGGCGGTAGAGACCAGCAAGTCTTCAAATTTGCCGAGCGCATGGGGTCGAATCACGTCGCGCTCGTAGCTGGTGACAAGATAACGGTCAGCGCCTTTCCCGATGAATACATTGAAATGGTTGAACCAGAAGTCCGTCATGACCTCTTCGAGCTGACGCTCGCTGTAGATGGCGCGCACGAGCTTGGCCTGCATGAGTTCGTTGCTTACCACCTGCTGAGGATTGTTCAACGCCTTCAGGGTTTCCTTCTGTTTCGGATTCATTCCCTCCATGAATTCATCGGCCTTCTGCCCCTTGAGGGAAGTCGAGAGCGCTCGCTGATCCTCAGGGGACATCTGCAGAACTTCCTTCATGCGCTCATCTGCCGGCTTGTCGAGTAGTTCCTGAGCTTTCAGATCGGCATACAAGCGGTCTTCCCGCCGCTGTGCCAACTGATCTTCGGTCAACTTGCCTTTGCCTGGCGGGGCAGTTTCGCTGGGGGGCGGTGCGTTGTCAGTTGCGATTTGATCCGCGGCGCCGACGGCTGAGTTGGTGTTGGGCGCGGACGCGTCCTGCTTGCGTTCTTTCTTTTCCTCAAGTCGTTCGATTTGCGCCTGGTACACAGCGCGTTTCACTGGATCGGTTGGCATCGACCGCTTTCCCTCCATCACCGCCTTGATCACTTGCGGTGGAGGAAAGTTCTCGACGATCTCTCGCGTATCCATGTGAAGCGTGCGAAAGGGAGCTAGACGAGCTTCGAGCTGTTTGTCGTCAATGCGATCGGGGTGAAGTTGCAGGTCGATCCATTTGTCGACGCCGATGGCGGAAATGCGTTCAACATCTCCGGGTCGTGGACCAAACGTCAGGCGTTGCAAAGCATGCAACGCACGCTTGTGCTCATCCAGTTGGGGGGATCCAGAAGCACCCTTCTTCCCCGACGCGACCACTACGAAGAGGCTGAGGGATCCGACTGTCAGCAAGGCAGTCGTAAGCGCCAGACGTGTGCGCCGAATCGGCATGGTCCCATTCTCCGGAAGACGAGCTGAGGTCTAATGATTATGAACCCGGTCAGGAAAGAAAGTTGCACGCCAAACGAAGACCACAACATACTTAGAATCAATTATTTACGGGAGGTAAAATCAGAGAGACGCGGCCGCGCGTCAACTTGTGCTGCAGACTGGCAGCAAGCTGGTCGATGTCGGCGGGAGCGATGTTCAGGGCGATGTGCTGGTCGAGCAAAGGGGCCCGATTGCCGCCTACGGCATCGCGTCGTACCTGAATCAGGAGGGCCTGGAGAGCATTTGGGTCGTACTTCTGCGGAGCTAGCCGCACCAGTTCGCTAAGAGTTCCACCCACCGAGAGTGGCTCGCGATAAGGGCGAGCACTGGTCATAGCGTCGAACGTGTCGGCAAGACCGATGATGCGCGCCGATAGCGGAACCTCGTCCATTAGCAAACCATCGGGATATCCGGAGCCATCGCCGCGCTCGTGGTGCCAGCGGACGACATCGGGGATCTTCGGCCAGGGAAACTGAATTCCACTGACAATCTGATGACCGATCACCGTGTGGTCCGCCATCGCGCGAAATTCCTCCGGATCGAGCGCGCTGGGCTTGCCGAAGAGATGCTTGTCGACGGCAACCTTGCCGATGTCGTGCAGGTATCCCGCCGACCGAAGAGCCGCGACTTCGTTCGGATCGAGTCCCATTGCCTCTCCGATAGCCGCCGCATAGCGCGCGACCCGCAACGAGTGCCCGTGAATGTTGACGTGCTTCACGTCGATGGCAGTGGCAAAGGCTTCCAGGGCGTTGTCGTAAAAGCCGTGCAGCGAAGCTAGCAGGCGAAGATTGTCCGAGACGCGTTGGCCCAGCGTCTGCGTCAGATTATGGTTCTGTACCGCCAGGGCGACGTAGCTGGTGAGAAGGGAAAGTGCATCAAGTTCCTCGTCCTCATAGATCGCATCGCCTTCACGGCGCCCAAGCGCGAGCAGACCCGCGAGTTTTCCTCCCACTCGGAGGGGCGCAATGCACTTGAACAACTCGGGTGCCACGTTGCCATTCGAACTGAGGAACACATCGTACGTGGTTTCGTTCAGGACAACTGGCCCGCGGGCGGCGGTTAGAGCATGCACGTGCCTGGGAAGAAGCGGAACAATGGAGGGCTCGGGCAGCAAAGTGAATCCTCGCGCCGCAGCGGAGGTCAACAGCGACGGCTTGTCGCTGAAGGTGAAGAGCGCGCCTTCGCGCGCTCCGGCCGCTTCCATCAGGGCAGCCAGCATGGCCTGCGCTGATTGGGAAAAATCTCGCTCCGCCGTCAGTTCGGGCCCAAGGTCCGAGAGCGCTTCCACCGTGCGCAATAGCCGTCGAAAATTGTTGTTCGGCACTGCCAAGCGTTGAGCAGCGAAAAACCAGAGCAGAATCAGGGTACCACGCCCTAAACCCATGGAGGAAAAGGGCTTGTTAGTTAGTTTGGTGCCGGGAACAGGGTGTTAGCCTGCGGCCCTTCTGGTCTCGGGTCGTCTGAAGTCTAGAAATGCTCCCTGAGTTGCGCGAAAGTTTCCACGGTCAGAAGACGACTGGGAGGTTGCGGTGCTGCGATTTCGTCATGCTCGAGGATCCAGGTGTCGCCGTGGGGAACAAAGACAGCATTGAGGCCAGCCGCGAGCGCTGGATTAATATCCGATTTGGGGCTATTTCCAATCATCCACGTCGTGTCGTTCGAGAGTCCATACTTGGCAACCACCGAGTGGTAGACGGCCATATCTTTCTCGGCCACGATCTCTACCGCCGCGAAATATTCCTTCAACCCCGAACGTTCGATCTTTCCGGACTGCTCCGCGATCGCTCCCTTGGTCAGCAGGATCAGATGGTGCCGGGCAGCCAGGTGTTCTAGAGTGGCGGGCACATTCGGCAGGATTTCCACCGGATGATCTGCAACCGTGTGCGCAAAGCTTTGGATTTGCGTGTGTAATTCCGGGGTGATCGGTTCGACCGAAAGTCGCTCGAAGGTTTCCACCAGTGAATGCGCAAAGCTGTGCAGCCCGTAGCCATGTTTCACGACGCATTCTCGTTCCACATCATTGAGAACCCCGCGCACTTGTTCGGGCGAATACTCATGGTGATTCAAGAAAGAGACAAACCGAGCAATAGCGCGTTCAAAGTAGATGTTGTTCTCCCAAAGCGTGTCATCGGCATCGATGAGCAACGTTTGAGCGCCATTGGAATTTGAATGACTTGCCATCCCCATTCATGATAACGAAGTTCCGGTCATCGGTGCGCGGCACCGTCGCACGATTGACGGGTTCTGCGCTCTGCTAAAATCGGAACACTTCATGCCAGCTCCCAATCGTTATCTGCTCTCGGTCCTTTTCTGTGCCCTCATGCCGCTCGCCGCTTCGCAGAACAAGTCCATCGTCATGACGGGCTCCGCGGCAAAACCATCGCAGCCTGCGAACCTGAAGGTCACTCCCGATTTGCCGAGACGCCTGGCGAAATTTCGGTCGGTCGAAATGCCGCTCCGCGGTCACGGAATTAACTGCTGACGAGCGCAAGATGGTGGACAAACTGGTGGAAGCCTGCCGCTACCTCGAAGGCATCTTCTGGCGCCAGCTAGATCCTGAAGCGCTGTCGTTGTACCAGTCTCTGGGGGGGAGTACGAATCCGCGCGATATTCAGTTGCGTCGCTACCTATGGATCAACGCCTCGCGCTTTGATCTGATCGATAACAACAACCCCTTCGTCGGCAAAGACCCCATGCCTCCGGGCCGCGGCTTCTATCCCCAGGGTCTTACCCGAGATCGCATCGAGAAATATGTGGCTGAGCACCCCGAGAAGAAAGCTGAGATCTACAACCAATTCACCGTGGTGCGCTGGAATGGAGAGCAACTGGAAGGCCTTCCATACCACATCGCCTACCGGTCGTTGCTCGAAGCAGCCGCCAACGCCTTGCGGGAGGCCGCCAAGCTGAGTACGGACGCGGCTTTCGCGAATTTCCTGCGCCTGCGAGCTGACGCCTTGCTTACCGATGACTACTTCCAGAGCGATCTAGCCTGGCTGGACCTGAAGAATCCCAAATTCGATATCATCTTCGCCCCCTACGAGACCTACTCTGACGACCTGTTGGGCGTCAAGGGCACCTACGGAGCGGCGGTCCTGATCCGTAACGAAAAAGAGAGCCGCAAGCTGGAAATGTTCCAGCAGTATGTTCCGCAAATTCAGGACGCCTTGCCCCTTGCCGCGGAAGACCGTCCTTCCAAGCAGGGACTGGAAACCCCGATGGAAGTGATGGATGCACCCTTCCGCGCGGGTGACCTGACTCACGGCTATCAGGCGGTGGCTGACAACCTGCCGAACGACCCGAGAGTTCATGAGCAGAAAGGCAGCAAGAAGATCTTCTTCAAGAATTTCATGGACGCACGCGTAAACTACGTGATCGTGCCGGTTGCGCGCCAGATGTTGCGCCCAGACCAGGCAGCCAAGGTTTCCGGTGAAGGTTACCTGCACGGAACGATCATGCATGAGATCGCGCACGGACTGGGCCCAGCCTTCGCCCGGACCTCATCCGGCAAGGTAAGCATTCGCGAGTCAATTGGGCCAATGTTCGGTGGACTGGAAGAGGCCAAGGCCGATGTCACCGGCATGTTTGGACTCAAGTGGCTGGTCGATCACGGAGCCTTACCCAAAGAAAAGCTGGAGGAGTTTTACGCTTCGTATGTCGGCGGAATGTTTCGCACGGTTCGCTTCGGTGTAGCGGAAGCCCACGGGCAAGCCGAGATGATGGAGTTCAACTATCTCACCGAGTGTGGGGCCATTCGGTACGAACCGTCTGGACGGTACGTCATCGACTACGCCAAGATGCCGCAGGGAGTGGCAGATCTAGCCAAGGAGCTGCTTGAAATCGAGGCAAGCGGCGATCGCCAGCGAGCCGAGAAATGGTTCCAAAAGTACGGTACGATGCCCCTGGAACTCAAACTGGCGCTTCAGAAAAAGACATCGAACATCCCAGTCGACGTTGATCCTGCGTTTTCGTTCAAGAGAACCGTGCCGTAAGGTCTCCACTAAATCTGTCATCCCGAGCAAAGTGAGGCGAAAGCCGAACGCAGCCGAAGGACCCCGCGACCGTCGCGGTTGCCACGAGCCTTATTAATTCTTCGCCACAGAACGCTAGCAACCGAACTTCGATTATCCGACGAACTCCACTCGCGCCGCTTGCGGAATGATCCCCGCCTTGTGCCCCATATCGAGCAGGCGACGCACTGCCTCTCGCCCTTCCGGGCCGTAATCCAGGGTTCGCTCGTTCACGTACATCCCGACGAACTTATCCGCCAGTTGCGAATCGAGATCACGCGCGAACTGCATTGCATAGGCCAGAGCCTCGTCGCGATGGTCGAGAGCATACTGAATGCTGTCGCGCAGCGCAGTGCTGACGCTGGTCATCAGCTCTGGTCCCAGAGCGCGCCGAATCGCATTTCCACCGAGAGGCAAGGGCAGCCCGGTCACCTGCAGCCACCACTTGCCCAAGTCCACGATTCGGTACAGCCCCGCCTTCGAGTAGGTCAGTTGGCCCTCGTGGATGATCAATCCCGCTTCGTACTTGCCTTCCAGCACCTGGGGAATAATCTGATCGAAGGGCACAACCTCCACCTCAATGCCCGGAGCAAACAGTCTTAGCGCGAGGTAAGCGGTCGTGAGTTTGCCGGGAATTGCGATCCGCTTCTTCTTGACCTCGCTGGCGGTGAATGCCCGGGTGGCAACGATCATAGGCCCATAGCCATCCCCGACGCTGCCCCCGCTCGGCAGCAGCGCGTAGTGATCCTGGATGTAAGGGAATGCATGGAACGAAATCGCGGTTACGTCGTACACGCCTTCCATCGCCTTGCGGTTGAGCGTTTCAATGTCGCAAAGCGTGTGCGTGAAGCGCAGGCCGGGGACGCGTACCTTGTTCGTAGCCAGCGCGTAAAACATGAAGGCATCATCGGAGTCGGGACTGTGCGCAACCGTGATCTCGCGCGTTGAAGCAGAGTCCTTCGATATCACCGTGGTCGCGGGAGCGCTCGACAGCGTCATGCTTGCACCTTGGGGTCCCGCTTCAATCGGATTGAGACCGCTGCTGCCATTAAAATCTTGATGACCTCGGCGAACAGGAACCAGTAGAGCCCCCACTGAATCGCTCGCGCCATCGATCCCGTCCAGATGGCTAGCCAAGTGAGCCCCACCGCGAATAACAGGATCTCCGCGGCCAAACCTGCGACCGCGGCACGGGCAAAAGTTTTTCGTCCCCGCTCTACCAGAAATCCGGCCAGTCCCGCGACGAAGGGGTAGGCCAACAGATAGCCGCCGGTTGGTCCCATCAGTTGCGCGACTCCGCCCAGCCCGGCCGGGTTGAATACAGGTAGGCCCGCGGCGCCTTCGGCCAAATAAAGAACCAGTGCAGCAAATGCGCGCCGGGGACCCAGTACCAGTCCGACTACGAGTACACCAAAATTCTGGAGAGTAAGAGGGACCGGGGTAAACGGCAATGGAACTGTAACTCTGGCGCACAACGCCACGAACAAACTCGCTCCTACGACCAGCGCAATCTGCTTTGCCCAATCCACAGCCCGTTCTTGCGGAGGATGAAGAACTCCAACTGCCAGCTTCGCCATAAAGTGCCTCTTTTCAAACTGCCCGATGAACTAGACGTGATCGGCAGGTTCTATTTCGTCGTGTCTATCGCCAACGATTGTGCTGGATGTTTTCAGGTGGTGGCGAATCCTCAGGTAAATGGCGATCGCCACGCACACCACGACCAGCGCACTAAAACCCAGGACGATAAACCACCAGATCATCCGCACGACAGTCTAGGATATCAAAAGGGAATACCGAAATCGCCGAATTGGAGCGTTCTTGTTCTCTTACTTTCCCGACATGGCACGCTCCACGTCCTCGGCAGTGTGGGGTAGAGCTGCACTGAGATTGACCAGTTTTCCGGTGCTCTCTACATAAAGGGTGTCTTCGATGCGCACTCCCAGCTTTTCCTCTGGAATATAAATACCCGGCTCAATGGTGAAGACTGAGCCCGGCCCCAGCGGAACGGAGTAGTCGTTATCGTCGTGCACCGCGAGACCGACATAGTGACCGAGTCCATGGATGAAGTACTTGCCCAACGCTTCCCCATGCAGGTCTTTGCCGTGCGTGTTGATGTAGTCGTAGGCGACTTTGTAGAGTGAGTTCGAGTCGTCCCGTCGCAGAGTGGATTTTCCGGACTGGAACGCTGCGATCGCTGCCTGCGACGCGCCTAATACGATGTCATAGATCTCACGCTGGCGAGCCGTAAATTTGCCGTTCGCAGGCAGCGTGCGAGTGACGTCGGATGCGTACATGGAATACTCGCCGGCAGCATCGATGACCACGACATCTCCGGCCTGTACCGTTCCGGAATCTTCGGAGTAGTGCAGAACGGTGGAATTGAATCCCGAGCCGACAATCGGAGAGTATGCCGGCCGTTCACAACCGCGTTTTCCCCATTCGTACTGTAAGAGGGCTGAAACCTCGCGTTCCGTGATCCCGGGCTTCATTGCACGCATCGCCGCTAGCTGGGCGGCTACCGTTGCGTCGGTTGCCTTGCGAATGCGCTCAATCTCGCCACTGTCTTTGACGGTTCGCAGCGACGCCACAAGCGGTTTCACGTTCTTGAAGGAGGCAAATCCGATGAACGCGTTTGCCCGTTTCAGCCAATCGAGGCCATTCGTGGAGGCCGACGTTTCTCCGTAATCGGGTAGATCGCTGTACACCGTGGAGCGCCCTGGCGGCAGCAGACGGGCCACTTCATCGCGGAGTTTGTCGATGACCTCCACGTGGTCGAATCCCGTGATCTTTGAGGCGTCGGAGCTTGCTGGATTCAGCTTCGGCCCGGTCCATTTCTCTTCCACTGAGTTATTGGCAGCCAGGAAGAGAATCTCGGTATAGGGCTTGGCCGGCTCTTTGTCGGAGGCCGCCACAGCCGGTGCAATCAACAACGCCGCGCCGGGCTCGGTCCAACCAGACAGGTAGAAGAAATTGTCATCCTGACGAAAGCCATACACGGCATTCGGCCCCTCGGCCTCCATCGGTGCGAACAGTAGGACGATCCCTCCGTCCGCCTTCTTCGATAAGGCTTCGCGGCGCGCGTGATAGTCCGCATTCGACTGCCGATCGAGCCCGAAGGCGGTCGAAACAAGCAGCGCAGACACAAAAAAGACCAGGCACCTTTTCATTAGGGATCCAGCACCTTTCTTATGCAGAGATTGTCTTACTTGGACGCTCCGGTCATGGTTTTGTTTGTTTGCCGGAACGATTCGACGTTGCTCTTGTCGATGAGTACCGATCCTGTGTCCACAAACGCCGGGACGGGCGCAAAACTGTCGTGCGTCCAGTCGGAATCCATGGTTGGAATTTTGTTGTGATAGTAGTCATCCAGCATGTGGAGACCGACCATGGTCATGGTAAACGGTTTTTGCCCAATCGTGGCCGCAATCACGCCTTTCTGCACCCAGTCCAGTGTGCTGACGTCGGTATCCATGGCAATCACAACCTTGTTGCGGATGCTGTAGTTGTTCAGCACTGTGCCCACTTCTTGGCCGCACTGGGCCTCGAGACAGACGAACGCGTCGACCTTGTCGCGCTCTTTTCCAAGGATCTCGGTAGTCGTGTCGAACGCAATGCGCGGATCCCCTTTGATGTCGACGACTCGCACAATCTTGACCTGGGGAGAGGTGTCTAAGGCGTCGCGGTAGCCCTGCAAGCGCTCCGCAAGGTTGGTTTGTTCAGGCATGGTAAACACCACCACGTTGCCTTTGCCCTTCAATTCCTGCGCCAGACGCTTGCCACCGGTGAATCCTGCTTGATGGTTGTTGGTGCCAATAAAGAAGAGACGCTTGCTTCGCGGGAGCATCGGAATCGACCGTGATAACCGGGATGCCAGCAGCAATGGCCCGATCGATCGAATCCTTCATGACCTCCGGGTCCGCCGGGGAAACCAGGATCCCTGCCGGCTTTTTCGGAATTAGTTCGTCAAAAGCTTGCTTCTCCGCTTTCGGGTCGTAGGAATCGGGTCCGACAAAGGCAGCTCGCACCCGAAGTTGCGACGCAGCAGTCGAAAACCCCGCGCCAGCCGTGTCCCAGTAGGGCAGCTTGATGTTCGCGCCAACCAGATAGTAGTTTTCGTCCGAGTCGTGGCGTGACCCGCAGGCCAGCGCTACGACTGTCAGGATCAGCCAACGAACCTAAGGAGAACAGTCTCTGTGGACGGAACATCGAAGCCTCCTGTTGAGCAGTCGAGATGGGCCTGCACCCGGGGACGCCAGAGGCGAGACGGATTCTAAACGACGCCACCAGTAAAGGAAAGGAGGGTGTTATACGCCCACGGGGAAGGGCTTGGTGTGGGTCTCGGCGCTCAAGGCAATGCCCGTAAAACGCCCCTGCAACAGAGACATCAATCCCGTGTACCAGTAGCCGATCACGAACAGCAGAAGAAAAGGCACAGTGATGTAGTTCTCGTTTTGCAGCGCGTAATACACGGTCATGGCGAAGTAGGAACCGATCAGTAACTCGACCCAGGGAATCCATCCCAAGGCGTCTCCGATACTTGGTCGCCCCGACCTTGTCTTTCTTGTTTTCAACCCGGTATTTCGGAGTTCGCGTAAACGCGCTTTGCTTGCCGATGAGCGCCTCAAGTCACTGCGCCCAGTGTTGGTGATCGTCAGTCCTATGCCCAGTGCCATCAGGAATGGCAGGTACAACAACGCCCGTGGCCAGGTCTTCGGGAAAAGCTCCCGCTGCGAGACCAGATAAAAACTTGAGATCGAAAACGTCGACGCCAGGAACAGAGGCAGGTCGATGTAGAGCATCTGAAACCATCCCTGGTAGAAACGAATGATCATCGCCGGCAGCAAAAGGACAGACAGGACGATCATCAGCGGATAACTCAGATTCGCGGTCAGGTGATACCACGCTTCGATCTTGGTATGTCGAGGAGCGTCGCTTTTCAGCACGCGCGGCAGGATCTTTTTCCCGGTCTGGATCAGGCCTTTGGCCCAGCGTGCCTGCTGGGTCTTAAAAGCCGTCATCTCCACCGGTAGCTCGGCCGGACACTCCACGTCCTGCAGATAAATGAACTTCCATCCGTTCAGCTGGGCCCGGTACGACAGATCGGTGTCTTCGGTGAGCGTATCGTGTTGCCAGCCGCCGGCGTCCTCGATAGCCCGCGCCCGCCACACACCCGCCGTGCCGTTGAAGTTGAAGAACACGCCACTGCAAGCCCGCCCCGAGTGCTCGAGCACGAAGTGCCCGTCGAGCAGGATCGCTTCCACCTCAGTCAGAAACGAATAGTTCCGGTTGATGTGTGTCCAGCGCGTCTGCACCATCGCGATCTTTGGATCAGCGAAGTGATGGATGGTCTTCAGCAGAAAATCCTCTGGCGGTGTGAAGTCCGCATCGAAGATCGCGATGAACTCGCCCCTGGCCGTCTTCATTCCTTCCTGAAGGGCCCCCGCCTTGAACCCTTCTCGATTCGTCCGGTGATGGTAGGTGATCGAATGACCAAGGGCGGCATAGCGCGCAACCAGGTCTCTCACGACCTCCACAGTCTCGTCGGTCGAGTCGTCCAAAACCTGGATCTCGATCTTGTCCGGCTGGATACTTCAATTTGCAAATGCAGTCGATCAACCGCTCCGCAACGTAGCGCTCGTTGAACATCGGCAGCTGCACGGTAACGCGGGGCAATTCCGTAAATAGTGAGGCGGGTTCGGTGGTGCGGTTCTTGCGGTTTTTGTAATAGAGGTAGACGAGGACGTAGCGATGCAGCCCGTACGACGCCAGCAGTATCAAAACAATGAAGTACGGAATCAGCAGCGCGATATCAAAGGCATTGGCGTGATACAAACCCTGAAACGTTCTGTCGAGAAAGTGTTGACGGATGTACTGACCGATCCCCTTCGGGGCTGCAAGGCCAGAGTGGGAAACGAGGCACGCAATGAGAGAGGCGTTCAGCGAGAGCTCCTGTACGGTCGTCTCCGCAAGACCTTCGTAAACCTTTCATTCTACCTGAAGCGGATTTCGCGATAAGGGGCCCGCCATGCGATGTAGCGTATCGGCCCCTACGGTTGGTCTGGAGCAGCAGGAATCACTTTCAGTGAAGTGTTCTGGTGTTGGCCTTTTTCGATCTGTAGGGCGGTTTCATTGCCCGCGTATTTTTTTAGATACTCCGGATCGAAATAATCGTCGCCATCGACATTCTCCCATGCGAAAAGCGTGTACCCGCCCGGACGCAAGCCGCGCAAGGTGAAGTGTCCGCGCTGGTCGGCCGTGACCTTCGCATAGCGATTTTGCTGTTTTCGGTATTTCTCTTCGGGCACCGCGACCACCACGGCGCCGGCAACTGGTTCGTTCTTATCGTTAGCGACGACACCGTCTGACCACGCCTGCCCCGGAACCGACCGTCACATCGATCGAGATCGCGCCCCCGCTTATTTTCAAGCCAGCGTCAGCAACGTCCTTTGTGCCCGCCACCACCGACTCGACAAAGCAGTCGCCCAAGGTTTTGTTGTCTCCTGAAATCTCGACCGCGTAAACTCCGGGCGATACGTTCTTCAGTTCGAAAGTCCCATCCGCCTTCACACGTCCCAGGCCGCTGGAGAACATCGTGCCCTCGTCCATGAACGTTACTCCTTCCGAGGATTCGCTCTCTCCATCAATGCGACGTAAATACACGAAGAGCAGGGAAGCGTCGACTTTCGCGATTGAGCCCGCGAAGCGCACTCGCCCGCGGACGGTCGCGCCCGCAAGCGGCACGAGCTGGAGTCCGTCCACATTGGTATCGGTGACGTCGATCGTCCCGCGCGCCATCTGGGGCGGGTCCGTCATGACCGTCATGGCGGTGACGCTGTAGGAGCCGGGTGCAACGTTAAAGATCTCGAACTTACCACTCGGATCTACCTCGGCTGCGTTATACATTGCGTTCGAGTCTCGTCCGCGTAACATCACCACGGCCTTTGTCCCTGGAGCCAGCCCGGCTACCGATCCGCGAATTCGCGCGGTATGGGTGCGGGTCAGCGAGAAATCCAACGGCATGTCGTCACCGGCATGCAATTCGATGGCAGAGGCCTGGCTCCGGTCCGGAGTATTCGGATAAAAAGTGGTGACGTAAGCCATACCGGGCTGACCTGCTTCCGACTCGTCCGGACTTTTTGGCACATGCACCATGCTCTGAAAATTAGGCAGGGGGCTCGCGGAAATGTAGTACTTTCCAGCCATCAGCCCGCCGATCCGATATTCGCCCAGATCATTCGTCTGTGACGACCCAACGGGCTCGAACTTGAAGTTCCCCGAGGAGAACTTGCGCCGCAACACGGTGACATCGACGTTCGCCATCGGATCACCGTCTTCGTCCATCACGCGCCCGGTGATGATGGCGGCTGCGAGCATGCGCAGCGTCTGATCCTTCAGTTCTTGCCCAGCCTCGAGCGATAAAACCATGCCCTCCGAGCGACGTCGCTTGGCGTCGACTTCGATGTAGCCGGTACGCTCCACGAAGAGTCGATATCGGCCCGGATGAATCGCCACAATTTTGAAGTGGCCGTCCTGATCGGACGTCGCAGTGTAGTTGCCCGCCTCTTCCTGGTTTTCACCGATGAGCTCGATGATGGCCTTCTTGAGAGGCTCGCCTGCAGGTTCTTTAACGACTTTGCCTTCGAGAGATGCTTGGGGGGGTGTTTTTTCGGGTGATGGCGATTGGGCCGGAGCGCATTCGGGCAAGCGCAACTACACACACGAAGATGAGGGCCAGTCTCATGCAAATCCATCGTGGGGAGGGACTAGTTGAGGAAGTACGTTCGATACAGCGTGTCTCGTTGAACCGGCTTGAATCCGGCATCGCGGATGATGCGGCGTAACTCTTCTTCGGTCGTGCAGTTGGTAACGCCCGCCGCCCGAACCACATTTTCTTCCAACATGACTGAGCCTACGTCGTTCCCGCCAAAGCGCAAGCCCATTTGGCAGACCTTCAATCCCTGCGTCACCCAACTGGACTGAACGTTCAGGAAATTCGAGAGATACAGTCGAGAAATGGCCAGTACCTTGAGATACTCGACAGCGGTGGCTTCGTCCCAGTGGCGGCCACCCAGCGCAGTATTGGCCGGCTGAAAACTCCATGGGATGAAGGCCGTGAATCCGCCCGTCTCTTCTTGCAATTCGTACAGACGCTGGAAGTGGTGAATCCGGTGCTCGTACTTCTCGCCCACGCCGAACATCATGGTCGCGGTGGTTCGCATGCCCAGTTGGTGGGCGGTGCGATGCACACTGATCCAGTCTTCGGTGAGACACTTGAGGCGAGCGATCTTATAACGCACCTCGTCGTCCAGAATCTCTGCCCCGCCTCCGGGGATCGAGTCCAGTCCCGCATCCCGCAGGCGGGCGATCGTATCCCGGAGGCTGAGATTGCTGTACTCGGCAATGGCCAGAATCTCGGACGCGGAATAACAATGCAGATGCACCTTCGGGAACCGCTCCCGTATGCCGCGCAGCATCCGCTCGTGCCACTCGATCTTCAAATCTGGATGCAGGCCGCCCTGCATCAGAACGCCCGTTCCGCCAAGTTCGACGGTTTCCCGAATCTTTTCGTAGATGGTGTCGAATTCGAGAATGTAGCCTTCCTTGGCGGCGGGTCCCTTCAGGGGACGGTAAAACGCGCAGAAGGTGCAATACTCCGTGCAGAAGTTCGTGTAATTGATGTTGCGATCGATGATGTAGGAGACCACGCCCTCGGGATGCAGTTTCCGGCGCACCGCGTCCGCTTCCATACCAATGCCGATCAGATCATCGGACTGGAACATTTCGAGTGCCTGTTGCTTGGTTAGGCTCATATCGTCGTTGTCGACCGCCCGGTCTTAATTCTAACGTTGAAAGGCGTGGTTCTCCAACCGGTGGCAGGATGCTCACCGGGGCCAGTCAGGACGTCATACGGTGGCACGTTCAGCCAGCTTGTGGCTGGACGCGGGCGCACCGCTGTCTCGCAGAGTCACCACGTCCGTAGACACCTTATCCCACTCCTGAATCACGAATCCCTGGCTCTCCAGGAAGGCGCGGATCTGGATGCGGTCCCAATCCACGATTTCCTCCAGGATCGGAATCAGTACGCCGAGAGCGTTGTCGCTGAGCACGGTGCGCTTCGCAATGGGCGCGAGGTGCTTATTTTCCGAGACGGCGATCGTGAAGCCGTCCCGCCGGTTTACGTGCAGCATCACATGGACGTCCGAACTGCCATCTCCGACGTACACGATGCGGTCGGAACTGAGTTGCAGATCGTTCTGGATCCGGTCCAGCACCGCGACCTTGCCGTAGCCCGCCGTCACTTGTTCGATGGTGTCGATCTCGCCCGAAGCGTGGTAGCGAAACTGCGTTCCGTAAATGTGATCCGCAGGCACGATTCCTCAAGCGCCGACTTGATCACTTCCACGGGAGCAGCCGACACTACGTAAAACTCAAAGCGGTGCCCGGCGATTCCCTGGTCCAGAATGCGGTGTAGACGGCCGATGTTTTCTTTCAGCCGAATGCGTTTGCCGACTTCATGAAGATGTTCCACGCGCACCCGGTCGTGAAACTGCGGGTCGTGCAAGAGCAGAGTACGGCCAGCTCCCCGCCCTGTTGCACCAGATTGAGCTTCGCCATGCCCGTGGCCTTGCGCTCAAATTCCTTGCTGGGAATTCCCAGCAACTCGGCGAGCACGTAGCCAGAATCGTTGAAACTCAAAGTCTGATCGAAGTCGCTCGCAAAAATGTACTGCTTAGCGGATTGATGTTTTTCCATATGCCATTATTAGATGAGAGAGAACCGGCAAATTCCAGTTAAAATCTCGCTACAAGTAGTTAAGTGGTTGATTCAGCAGACTTGCAGGCTACGCAAAAAACCGTTTTGGGTATCAGTTCGCGGGTTGCTCTGCATGGACGGGATTTCGGCTCGCTCTTTTGGTAGCGCAGGTAAGTGACCAGGGCTGCGATTCCTGCCACGATTGCCATGCCAATCACAGCGTATATCGTCGGCTTGGTGTATTTATTGAAGAAGCGGAGAAAATGCCTCCCGTATATGACGCCGAAGTAGGCCAGAAGCCCATAACGTAAGCCTCTCCCCACGGTCAACGCCAAAAGGAATTTCTGCCGCGAATACTGCATCGCCCCCGCCGCTAGTAGAAACGGAACGATTGGAAAGGGAGGTGGCAACAACGCAGGCACCGCGACAGCCCAAAATCCCCAACGTTCAAACCTCTTATAGAAAGCCTCTGCGGAGCGCGGTCCCAGCCGATGTTCCAGCATCTCTTTGCCGCCCTTGCGCGCCAATCGATAGGTCACATAGCCTCCGACCACCGCCCCCATAGTGGCCATCACCGCGTAGTAGATCCACTGGTTGTGATGATGAACTGCGAACCATATGGTCAGGATGTCCATGCTCCCCGGCATCGGAATCAACGAATTGTCCGCCAAGCCGAGCAGCAGCAATCCGGGTCCGCCAAGATGACGAATCCAGTTCCACAGCTTCGAAGCCACGAACAATCCGACAGGTAGGGTCATGGTACGCATTCCGTGTGTTGGGAGTTGGAAAGTACCATAGGGCAGGCTAGGTGATGGCAAACTTCGCCACTTCGAGGAACTGGAGACGTCGGTGGCGACGGCAATGCCCCGCACTCTGCAGCGTAGCGATAGAAAAGCTGTAATCCCTCCAGGCACCCTGCGTCGAGCTGATAGTGGATGTTCTCGGTGAGATAAGTCCGGACCTCCGCCTCCGAGAGTCCGAGTCGGCTGGACCACTCTCGGGCGATCGAGTCGACGTTCTCAGCGTGCAAGCCATGATCTCGCGACTTCTGAAAGATCGTCGCCAAGTCGACGGAAGCCTCGCTCAACACTGCCCGCCGAATCGCCCAGAAAGCAAAGACGAACGGTTTGCCGGTGAAGCGAATCCATTCCTCCGCCAAGATCAAAGACCAGATACTTGGAGCGATCAACCTTGAGCGCTGTATCACCAATCACGAGACAGGCATCGTGTGCTGCAGCATGGCGTCAACGTCCGGAGCCATGGGTGAAAACGACCGACCCGTGCCCAACCATCGGTCGAACAGCACCTTCGTCAGCGCGACTGACGTCATCGACGAAGTGTCCAGGGCCACGGTGCGAATCTTCTCGAGCGAAACCTTGCTGACCAGCAGAATCGAACGCACGGCACGTCGCGCTGCAATGGCTACGTTTGGAACGATCACCAGATCGGGAATCTGCGCGTAAGCTGCCGCCGGAATGATGCCGATATCGGCTGTTCCGGCCTGCAATTCGGCAGCGCAGGCCGAGGGAACCGTATAAGAAACGTCGAAATCCGCACCTGCGGTGCCGTGTTCGAAGTCCCACATCAACGGCACGGTATTCAGGAAAGAAATTGTAGAAATGCGAAGACGGCTCATAGCACTATGTTTGATTCTAACAAAGCCCTGTGAGTCGCTCCCTTGACGCCCTTTTTGCGGGCATGTAGACCGAACTTGGAGGCTCTTCGTGTCTACAGCAACTTCCGTAGCGAATCGGTCGGCAACTGAACGGATCCTGCAGTGGCTTGCCCTTGGGTTTGACGCCGGGCTTGGGGCCCAACCCGCGTGCGTCATCTGGTGGAGCACTTTGGCAATGTAGCGACAATTTTCCAGGCGTCTCTCACAGAACTCGAGGCGGTTGGCCTTTTGGCCGTCTCTGCGCAATCCCTGGGAACCGGCAAGTCGCTCGAACTGGCCCACGAAGAATTGGGTAAGGCCAACGCTGCCGGAGTGCAAATCGTCACGCTCGACGACCCCGATTATCCGCGGCCACTCAAGCAGATTTACGATCCCCCACTGTTGCTGTACGTCCGCGGAGACGTGAAGGTGCTCTCTCAGCCCGGAATCGCCGTGGTGGGCACGCGTCATCCGACACCCTACGGATCTGGCATGGCCGAGCGCTTGGCCATCGATTTGGTGGCGCACGGGTTGGCCATCTTTAGCGGCATGGCGCGCGGCGTCGACACCGCTGCCCATCGCGGCGCGATCGCTGCGAAGGGTAAGACCGTCGCAGTGTTTGGGACCGGAGTAGACGTCCTCTATCCGAAGGAAAATAGCCGTCTCGCGGAACAGATTCTCGCTCTGGGCGGGGCGCTCATCTCAGAATTCCCGCTGGGCACTTTCGCAGCACCCCAGAATTTTCCCATTCGCAATCGAATTATCAGCGGCATGTCGATCGGCGTTCTGGTGGTGGAAGCAGCCGAATACAGCGGCACGCGCATCACAGCACGCTGCGCCCTGGAGCAGAATCGCGACGTCTTTGCGGTGCCCGGCAACGTGACCAACAAGAACTCCTGGGGGCCCAACACACTCATCAAACAGGGCGCCAAGCTGACCGCGACCTGGGAAGACATATGGGAGGAACTACCAGAAAACATTCGACTTGCGCTCACTCCCGTCCGCCCCGATGAATCCAAGGAGGAAGGAACGGCATCTCTATTCCCAGTTGACAACCCACTCAGCCCGCATGAGCGAAGAATTTTCGCCCTGCTCAAAGCGGATGAAGCCACGCACATCGACGAGATTGTGGACCGCTTGGAGCCGGAGTTGTCCTCTTCCGAGATTTTCGCGGCCCTATTCGAGTTGGAACTCGCGGGCAAGGTTCGACAGTTGCCGGGGAAGAATTTTGTGAAGACATTCTAGCTGTGAGCTTCGAGCCATCGAGCTGCGAGCAACCAAAGGCTAGAGTTTGATGTGGGGAGAAAGTGGTGTATTCGTGAAGGACTTTAAGGAATCTGACGGTGTGGAGAAAGGCGCACACGATTACACTTGCGGGCATATGAGCTGACCGAGACGTTTCCGAGGGAGGAACTCTTCGGCCTGACTTCCCAGATTCGTCGATCAGCGGCTTCGATTGGTGCGAATATTGCTGAGGGTTGCGGTCGGCAATCGGATGGCGAGATGACGCGTTTCCTACAAATTGCGCGATGGCTCGGCGAGCGAGCTCGAGTATCACCTGATTCTTGCGTGCGACTTGAGCTCTTCCAGAGAGAGCTTCGAGGACTTGAGGCGAATTGGTGAAAGTACAGCGTATGCTGACGGCATTGGTTCAACGCGTACAGCCGATAGACGAACGCTTGACAGTCACTAAAGGCACGAGCTGAAAGAGCTCCGCTCGTAGCTCGGAAGCTGAGCAGCCGAGAAGCCGAAGTGCGTCTCGATGTCGTAACTTGTTGAAATCTTGCAATTCGTGCTAGCTTCAAAAGAATTCTCGAAACAGAGGAAACATTGTCCAAAGGTTTAGTCATCGTCGAATCGCCCGCCAAGGCGAAAACGATTCAGAAATATCTCGGCAAGGGATTCACAGTTGAGGCCTCTCTCGGCCACGTGAAGGACCTGCCTAAGAGCACCCTGGGCGTCGACACCGACAACGAATTCGATACGGAATACATTGTCATTCCAGGCAAAGAAAAGGTCCTCATCAAGCTGAAGAAGCTGGCTGAGTCAGCCGACCACATTTACCTCGCCCCTGACCCGGATCGCGAAGGCGAAGCCATCGCGGCGCATCTTGCCGACGAACTCGGCACTAACGGCGACAAGAAGAAAAAGAAGAAAAAAACTAAGGTAAAGATAAGGATGTGAATGGGCTCCGTATCCAGCGCGTGACCTTTAACGAAATCACGCAGCGGGCGGTACGCGAAGCCTTCGAGCATCCGCGAGAAATTGACCAGAATCTGGTGGATGCGCAACAGGCCCGCCGTGTACTCGATCGACTGGTCGGCTATCAGGTTTCGCCGCTTCTTTGGGATAAGGTTCGCCGTGGTCTCTCCGCCGGACGCGTCCAGACCGTTGCGCTTCGATTGATTGTCGAACGCGAACGCGAGATCAAGGCCTTCGAGAAGAAGGAATACTGGACGATTGATGCCCACCTCAACGCCAGCAAGCCGCCCGCGTTCGACGCCCGCTTTGTCGGCAAAGGTGAAGAGAAAATCGAAGTCGGCAACGGCGAAGACGCCGAAAAGATCCGCGCTTTTGTGGAGAAGGCCGACTGGCTGGTCCGCTCGGTCGACCGTAAAGAGCGCCGCCGCAATGCCACTCCTCCCTTCACCACCAGCAAGCTGCAGCAGGATTCTTCGCGCAAACTCCGCTTCAGCGTGAAGCGCACCATGATGATCGCCCAGCGGCTGTACGAAGGTGTGGAACTAGGCGAAGAGGGCCTGGTCGGCCTCATTACTTATATGCGTACGGATTCGACCCGCGTCTCCAACGAGGCGCTGGCCGAAGTTCGCGAAATGATCGCGAAGGAATATCGGGCCGCAATATCTGCCCGAGCAGCCCAACACGTTCAAATCGAAGAAAGGTGCGCAGGAAGCGCACGAAGCGATTCGCCCACGTCCGCAGTTCGTCATCCCGACTCGGTCAAGCAATACCTCAAAGAAGACGAGTTCAAAGTTTATAAGCTGATCTGGCAGCGCTTCGTTGCCTCGCAGATCATGCCCGCCGTCTTCGACCAGACCACCGTTGACATCGATGCCAAGCAGGGCAATGACAGTTACTGGTTCCGCGTGACCGGATCGGTCATGAAGTTCGACGGCTTCCTGAAAGTTTACGAAGAGTCCAAGGAAGGCAAGGACGACGAAGACGAGGAGCTGAAGCATAAGCTTCCGCCGCTCGAACCCGGCCAGAAGCTGACTCTGAAGGAACTGAAGCCGGAGCAGCACTTCACCGAGCCGCCGCCACGCTACAACGAAGCTTCGCTGGTCAAGGAACTGGAAGAGCGCGGTATTGGCCGTCCGTCGACGTACGCGACCATCCTCACCACCATTCAGGAGCGTCAATACGTCACCAAGCTCGGGGGCAAGTTTGCGCCTACGGAGATCGGCCTGGTCGTCACCGATCTGCTGATCGAAAACTTCCGCGACATCTTCGACGTGGCTTACACCGCCCGTCTGGAAGAAGAACTGGACGAAGTCGAAGAAGGCAAGGAGAAGTGGACCGACGCGCTCGCCGAGTTCTACAAGAAATTCCAGAAGGACCTCAAATACGCTGAGAAGCACATGGAGAACATCAAGCGTATGGAGAAGCCCACGGACGAGAAGTGTGAGCGCTGCGGCTCACCGCTCGTCATCAAGTGGGGGAAGCACGGGTCCTTCTACGCCTGCAGTTCCTACGACAAAGAGAATCCGGAAAGCTGCACGTTCACCAAGGAAAATCCCATCAACCTGCCCGATCTCGATTCGGCCGACGTGCAGGAGACGGCGCAGGAAGAGTATTGCGAGAACTGTGGCCGGGTAATGGTGTTGAAGCGCGGCCGTTTCGGCCAGTTCATGGCCTGCACCGGCTATCCGGATTGCAAGACCACCCGGCGTCTCGACCAGGGCAAACGCGTACCTGACATTCCGCTCGATGAGCCCTGCCCGAAATGCGGACGCAACCTGATGATTCGTCACGGGCGCTACGGGGAATTCACCGCCTGTTCGGGATATCCGGAATGCAAGTTCGTAAAGCAGAATTTCATCGGAGTGAAGTGTCCGCTCTGCCAGGACGGCGAACTGGTTGAGAAGCGTGCCCGCAAGGGCAACACTTTCTACGGCTGCTCGAACTACCCAAAGTGCAAATTCACGGCAGCCCACAAACCGATTTCCGAGAAGTGCCCGAGCTGCGGCCACGAATTCCTGGTGGAGAAGTACCTCAAGGCCGGTCCAGTGATCGCGTGCCCCAATAAGGAGTGCGACTACGAGCGTCCGGCGCCAGTCACGCAGAGTGCTGAAGTTGGCGGGTAAATCGTTTCGGCCTGAGATCGCCTCTTATCCGGGATTGAATCAGGCGAGAAGTGTTTTGCACCGCTATTATTGCTGCGTCATCTAAAATCACGCCGTTCAATTCAACATCTTCCGGAGCCTTCCCGATGCCTAAGAGACCCACGACCGCCGATGCCGAACTGATCCTGAAACTCTACGACGCCCGCCGCGAAGCGGAGATCCGCAAAGCCCGCCAATGGTGGGTGGGCAGTTTCTGGCCGAACACCGTCGACGACATTCTCCAAGTGAGTCGTTCTACCGGTCCGGAAAATGCCTGGTATCGCATGGTGCTGGGGTACTGGAACATGGCCGCCTCGTTCGTACTCCACGGAGCCTTGAACGAAGACCTTTTCATGGAAGTCGCTTTCAGCGGGGAGATGTATTTCATTTATGCAAAGCTCAAGCCGTTGCTCAAAGAGCTTCGCGAAAAGATGCAGAATCCCGTATTCCTGGCCAACATTGAGAAGCTGATTACCCGATCGAAGGCGGGTCGTGAGCGTCTGGCGATGATCGAGAAGAATGTGGAAGCCCGACGCAAAGCGGTAGCTGAGGCGGCGGTAGCTAAGGCGAGTTAAGCCCCTGAACGGGAGAGGTTTGAAAGGCGCACGGCTTCAGCCTCGCCGCACTGGGGTCATCTGCTTGGGTCCTATACCAGCGCGGGCCGCCGGGTCCGGTTCAACCACTCGGGTAGGGACCAGCAGACTGCCCGCAGGAACACCTCGAAGTGGCCAATGAGTGTGATCGACTGGTTTTGTCAATTACGAGCAGTGACGTGCGGCGTATCGCGCATCTGATAACCAGAAACGCGGCAAAGAACTGTGATCGGCAGAATAAGGTCCGGCGGCGAAAGTGGTCCCATCCACAGGGAAGCAGAACAGCGAATATTGAGCGATTTCACTCTGAATAGCGAGCCCTCATGGCTTGTAACGTGACGAGTTTATCGTGCTTTCTCCCATACAATCTTCCAACGCGAAACGGTAGGGTCCTCTTTCTCAACATCGCCGAGGATCAGGCGATCATCCTGCAAGTTGTATGGACGAATCTGGCGCGAGCCTACGTAGCCGGGATCGGTAGCCACTTCCGGAAGATGAACAATTTGCTTGTGCTTCACATCAATCTCGTAACGTCCACAGTAAGCGAACGTGCCGTCGGCGGCGGCAACCTTTTCTTCCGGCGTTGCGTGCACCGGATCCGCCCATTTCGCACGATCAGGATTCACTAGGTCAGCGCACATGTAACCATCGCGTTGGTACATCAGGAAGCCCTTACCGTGGGGTCCATAAGAGGGCATTGGGCGAGTGGTGCCGTCTTTCATGACATCTTCCGTGGAAACTAGCTTCCACGTGCCCACGATTCGATCACGAATTTCCGATTCGGTCTGACTAAAGGCCGAGGGAGGACGTAAAGCACAAACCCGAACAGGAGCAATGCGGAACTTCTCATGCTGGCCATTTCCTCCATGGCGTAAAATTGATGCTGCGCAAAGCGTATCACGGTTTGCCGAATGGAGGCCGTGCCAGGGCAGATCTGGCTGCCTGCCCCAAACTCCAAGCATCTTCCAGAAAAGTTCAGCGAGTGGGAAACTTGCGCGGACAGCTTAACTGTCGAAAAGTCCTCATTTCACTGATTGACCCGCGCAAAGGCTGGTGGCGCCTCGCGGGCATCTGTCATTCGTTACGCACCCTGTCACGCACGGTCGCCGCGCCGGCGCGGGTTGGCAGCCAGCAAATCAATTTCACGCTGATCGATCCCGAATGGCTTCGCCGGGAGGTCGAAGCTCGCGGTTTCCACCTGAAGCACCAAGAAACTCACAACGTGCCGGATTCCCAATTCTAGGCGGCTTTATCCAACGTGCGGAGCGCTAGCGATCGTCGTACGATATCCTCATGCTCGAAAGCGATCTGCCGTGCCTTGACCTTTTGGAAGCGACGCCTGAGATTTTGCGCGGCCTGATGCGGGAAATCTCGGACGACGATGCTCGCTGGAAGCCCGCTCCCGACCGATTTTCTATCGCTGAGGTGCTTGCACACCTCGCCCACTCGGAGGGCCACTGCTACCGCATGCGGGTGGATCGCTTCCTGGAAGAAGAGAAGCCATTTTTCAATGCTGACGACGCGCAAATGTATCTCGATCTCTATCGAGATGCCGATCCCGAAGACTCCTTCGATCATTTCGAAGAACAGCGCGAGACCAATATCGAATTCCTGGAGAATCTGCCGCCCGGCTCGGGAGACCGTAAGGCGAATCACGCGGAAGTCGGTGAGATCACGCTTGCCCAGATGCTCCATGAATGGGCGCTACACGACATCGGACACATCCGCCAGGTCGCGGAGTTGGTGCGAGCCAGAAAATATCTAAACGGTGCCGGACCACTCGGAAAGTCCTATCAATTGAAACCATGATCTGGTCTCATGCCGCACCCTTCTTCCGACAGGCCAACTCAACGAGTATGAGGATGTGGAGTTGTTGTTTCGCGTGCGGGACCCTGTTGAAATATCCCCTATAACACGCATTGATCCGTTCTAGGACCGGTTGAGAACCGTTCCCACAGGTTTTAGCCCATGAGCTATGAGATGTATTCCCGAATGTATTCGTCCTGCGTGTGCGCCAGCGCCGGCAGATCTCCATCAAAAATGACCTTCCCATCGCGCATGATCAGGAAGGTCAGCGGAACTTCGATACGACCGCCGGGAGGCACTGGCCGCATATGGTTGGTCTTCGCATCGAAGTAGTGATTCGCCATCGTGAACGCATCCTGCAAGCGGTGCGTCACCAGCAACGCACTCGTCTTGTAAACGTCCCGTTGCTTCACAATCAGCTCCACGATTGTCGTGGATGTGATCGGATCCAGCCCGCCCGTAGGCGAGTCATAGAGCAGCGTTTCTGGCTGTGTGATGATGGCCCGCGCGATCGCGACACGCCGCCGCATACCGCCCGAGAGTTCCGCTGGAAACATATCGAGCGTGTGTTCGAGTTCGACGAAGCGCAGCGCTTCGGTTACGCGCCGCTCGATCTCCACAGCGTCAACCGTGCCCTCCTCCATCAGCCGGAAGGCCACGTTGTCACGCACAGTCAGAGAATCAAATAGCGCGCTCTCCTGGAAAACAATTCCAACCATGCGACGAAGTTCGAAGAGTTGCTCCTCTCGCAGCAGCGTAATGTCTTCTCCGAGTGTGTAGATGTGGCCGCTATCGGGCTTGATCAGGCCCAGGGCCAACTTCAGAATCGTGCTCTTCCCGGACCCGGCCACGCCGAAGATCGCTTTTGTTTCCCCCCGCGGCAAGCGGAACGAAATGCCGTCGAGCACCACCTTGTCTTCAAAGGCGATGGAGACATCCTCGAACACAATGACGTCATTTGCCGGGTGCTCGCTGGTGTGAACTGGAGCCTCAAGGGGCAGGGAAGGAGTCGGCATTGGCTACGATCCCAGAATCACCATCAGGAGTCGGGTCACAAAGACGTCGACCACGATAATCAGGATCATCGCCGCAACCACAGCCTCAGTAGTCGCCCGTCCAACCCCCTGGGTGCCGCCCTTGGTCGACAGTCCGTAATAACAACCGACAGTGGCGATGATGAAGCCGAACACCACGGGCTTGAAGAGTCCCATGAAGACATCCGCGAATACCAGAGTCTGCCACGCATTGCTCCAATACTCGTGGGAGTCCAGACCGAGCAGGATTCTCGCTACGACGTTGCCACCGATCAGCCCCATCAGGTCCCCGAGAATGGTCAGGAAGAAGAGCATGACCACGGTGGCTACGACGCGGGGCGTCACCAGTTTCTTCATCGGATCGGTGCCGAGAGCGCGCATGGCGTCGATCTGCTCGGTGACGATCATGGAACCAAGTTCGCTGGCCATTCCCGGACGAATTGCGCCCAGCGACGACCAGGCCGGCGAGCACTGGCCCCAGTTCCCGCACGATGCCGATCGACACTAACTGACCAATGACGGTAGTTGCTCCGAACCGGCTCAAAGTGGTGGCGCTATTGAGGGCAAGCGCGGCCCCCGTAAAAAAAACAGCGCTCAAAACGATGGGCAGCGAGCCAAAGCCGATCATATCGGCTTGTTGCAGCATGTCAGCTACATAGAGGGGTTTGCGGAACAGGTTCCCGACCGACTGGGCGGCCAGGAAGGAATATTCCTGCAGGGACAGGACTTTCTTCTTAGCGAATTCCGAAGGAGAGATGAGTTCGATACTGCTTAGAAGATCTCCAGCTGCCATTCCCCGCTCCGTCGCACCTGCCCGCACTATAACAGAGGCGGATGGAGCTTTCAGCTATCAGCCTTTAGTCGTCAGCCTTCAGTCGGCAGTCTCTAGTCCATTTGTTTGCCGTTACTACCGGGGCTTCAGAAGCATGGTCGGAGGCAGGGTTCGAGAAACCAGAAAGGCGATACCGATGGGAAGAACTGAAAGCTGAAAGCCGATAGCTGAAGGCTGCAAACTGGAGACTGACGACTGAAGGCTGACGAACGTCTTCCTACTCTCGCCCCTTCTTCTTGATCTCAATATTCAGCCGCTTGATCTTCTGATTGAGAGTCGACAGCGGCACGTGGAACCGCTCTGCCGCTTCGGTCTGGTTCCAGTTGCACTTCTCCAGCATGTCGGTGATGATGCGCCGCTCGCAGTCTTCCAGGATGTCGAACAGTGACGCGTCCGGACGATGCTCCAAAACCGGAAAGGGAGTGCCGCGACCTGCGATCTGATCCGGAAGAAGCTCGACGCCGATCTCTTGCCCCGAAGAAAGCACCACCGCGCGCTCGATCACATTCTCCAGTTCGCGCACGTTACCCGGCCACGAGTACCCGACCAGCGGCCGCAGGCCTTCGGGAGTGATACGCCGATACTGGCGTTCGTTCTCTTCCGAGTACTTTTTCAGGAAGTGCTCCACCAGCAGCGGAATGTCTTCCTTTCGCTGGCGCAGGGGCGGCAGATCGATCGTGATCACGTTCAGCCGGTAGAACAGGTCTTCGCGGAACTTGCCCTCGCGCACCAATTGCCGCAAATCGACGTTCGTCGCCGCAATAATCCGCACATCCACCTGCAACTCGTGGACGCCGCCCAGGTGCATGAACTTGCGGTCCTGCAGCACACGCAGAGATCTTGCTCTGCGTGTCCATGCTCATGGTGCCGATCTCATCGAGGAAGAGCGAGCCCTTGTCGGCAACCTCAAACAAGCCCTTCTTCGAAGCAATCGCGCTGGTAAACGCGCCCTTTACATGTCCGAAGAGCGTGGATTCGAGCAGATCCGGCGGCATCGACCCCGTGTTCACTGGGACGAACGGCCGGTCGCGCCGCGGCGAGTGCAGGTGAATCGCCTTGGCAATCAGCTCCTTGCCCGTGCCGCTTTCGCCTTGCAGCAGGACGGTCGACCGGCTGGGCGCCACCTGCGCCACCAGGTCGAAAATCTTCAGCATCGCCTCGCTCTTGCCGACGATGTGCTCGAAGTTGTAGCGCTGCTTCAGCGCCCGCTTGAGCTGGATGTTTTCTTCTTCCGCCCGATGCCGTGCCACCGCCGCCCGTACATCGGCGAGCAGCTTTTCGTTGTCCCATGGCTTCTGGATGAAGTTGGCGGCGCCCGATTGCATGGCCTTGACTGCATTCTCGACGGTTCCGTAAGCGGTGATCATGATCACCGAGAGCCCGGGATCCTGTGCGTGAGCATCGGCCAGGATGTCCATGCCGTTGCGGTCGGGTAGGGCAAGATCCAGCAGAATCAGGTCAAACGGACGTTGCCCGATCCGATTCAGTCCCTGCTGCCCGGTCGCGGCGGTCTCCACGTCGTAGCCTTCCATTTCGAGCAAAGTCTGCAGCGACTCGCGGATTTCCGCCTCGTCGTCGATGATCAGCACCGAGCCCGCCATTGCAGACGACGACTCGACATCGTTCAACTTGCTGCGCGGAATGACAGCAGCTTCAGACATTGACAGCCTTCCTGGTCAGAGGGAAATCCAGGTAGAACGTTGTTCCTTCGCCGGGGCGGCTTTCCACGCGAATCTTGCCTGCATGTTCCTGGATGATGCCGTACGTGACGGACAGCCCGAGCCCTGTGCCCCGGTTCCGGCCCTCCTGCGGAGCCGTCTTGGTCGTGAAAAACGGATCGTAGATGCGCGCAATGTGCTCCGGCGCGATACCGCTGCCCGTGTCCGAAACAGCCACCGTCACGCCGTTCCCATTCGACGTAGCAACGCGCAGCCGTCCTCCGCCTGCCATCGCATCCTTGGCATTCAAGAACAGGTTCAGGAATACTTGCTGTAAACGTCCCGTATTTCCCTGGATCGGCGGCAGCTTAGCCGTCAGCTCATCCTCGACCGTAATACGCGAAGTCTTGAACTGATGTTCCAGCAACGCCAACGTGTCGGTGATGATCTTGTTCACGTCGACGTCGGCAAACTCCGCGCCGCTGGTCCGTGAGAAGTTCAGCAGGTTGTTGACGATCTCCGATGCCCGGAACGTCTGCCGCGTGATCTTTTCGAGCAATCCGGCCTTCTGCTGGTCGGACTGCAGCTGCTTCGACAGCATCTGCGTGTAGGACGAAATCACCGCCAGCGGAGTATTCACTTCGTGCGCCACGCCCGCCGCCAGCAGTCCGATGGACGACAGCTTGTCGGCCTGCGACAGTTGCGCTTCTAGTTCGACGCGCTCCGTGATGTCGTCCATGATGATCAGCCGCCCGATCACGTTGAACTTCTTGGTCACTAGCGGAGCAATGGCCGCGTTGATGGTGCGCACTTCACCAGCGGGCGTGCTCAGCCGGAACTTGTACAGGTTGTGAATCCCCGGATTCTGCCGGACACGGTAGAACTCTTCGACGAACTCCGGCGGGAAGATCTCGCTCAGCGGACGGGTCAGCGCCTGCCAGCGCGGCAGGGCGTACATGACTTCCATCTGCGAGTTCCAGGACTCGACGCGGTCGGCCAGGTCCACCGCCAACACTCCGACGTTGATCGACTCGACAATGTTCTCGTTGAAATCCTTCAGCCGCTCGTACTCCGCGGCCTTCTGCTCCAGCGAGGCATAGAGGCGCGCGTTTTGTATGGCAATGCCGATATAGCCGGCCAGCGTCTCCAGCAATTCCACATCTTCGCTGGTCAGGAAGTCGCCTTCCATCGTCTTGCCGAGTCCGAGGACGGCAATGGCTTTGCGCTGTGCGCGACAGGGAATGTAGTAGTTCAGATCCAGACGGGCGATGCTGTTCTGCGCTCCCGGCGTCTCACGCGGCACCAGGTGCGTGTTGTCGAAGAAGAGGTGACCAGCTTCCATCTCGGGGCGCTGCACACTCAGGAAGCTCAGGTCCAGGCCGCTGGTTTGCGCCATGCCGAACGACTTCGCCAGCACGAAGTGATCCGCCTGCTCGCCCGCAACCAGGAAGATCGCGATGCGATCAACCAGCAGCGTACTCGAAAGCCGATCCACCACCGAAGCCAGCATCGCGTCCAGGTCGGTTTCCGCACTCAGTTCGCGTCCGAACTCAATCAGCGTCTTCCGGTAGTCGTAGCGCGTGCGGTAGAAGAACTGATCGACGCCATCCTGAATCCACTTGCGGACCGGATCAAACAACAGCGCCGTGACGACCATCGCCAGGATCAGTCCTGCCGGGCCGCTGCTCGGAATGCGCGCGTGCACCAGTTCCACCACGCCCGCCACCATGCCAAAATACAATCCCACGACGGCTGCCGCTGCCAGCGTATACACCATGCCGCGCTTGAAGATCAGGTCCACATCCATCAAGCGATAGCGGAAGATCGCGTATCCGAAAGTCAGCGGCAGCAGGCCCAGCGACAGTACAGATACTTTCATCGCGGTGGTCGGCAGCGATCCGCTCAGGTACGGCAAAACGTAAAGCGCGGTGAAGGGCGCGATCGCGAGAATCGTTCCCCGCGTTACCCACTTCAATTGCTGGCGCAGTATCGGCGTGCTTGCGCGACGGTAGCTGTTCAACAGCACTCCCGCCGAAAGCACAAAGAAACTGGCGAGGTAGAGCATTTCCACGCGGTCCAGATTCCAGCGCAGCCGTTCGCTGGCCACCAGGAACTTCATCGCCAGGATGCGGATCGCCAGCAGGATTGCTCCGGGCACATACAGCAGGACTACCGCGCCATGGTGCTTGCGCACGAACTCGCGTTTTTCCGGGAACGTCAGAACGAAGTGCAGGAACAAGGCAGGCTGCAACATCCACGCGGTGATGTTGCTCCACAGAATAATCAAGTCAAACTCGTTCAGCTTTCCGGTGTAGTGGAACGAGTACAGAATGAACGAGACCAGGCAGAAAATATAAAAATGCGTTGCGCTCGGCGCAGTCCAGCGGCGCAGCAGAACGTACACTCCGATTCCCAGGTAGATCAGCGCTATGAGCCGCAGCCAGTCATTCAGGGATCTATCCGCAGGAATGAGAATGACGACCGAGTCCACTGGAATCGTATTTCGCACTACCGAGTAGGTCGCTTTGGACCAGACCCCGCTGCCGTAGAGCTGCCGCTGCAAAGCCGGAGTCGTCTTCACCTCGCGGCCGTTCACGCTCGCAAGTTGGTCGCCCCCGCGGATTCCCGCCTTGTCTCCTGGTCCATTGGGCTCGATGCGATCCGCAACCAGACGCCCGCCCCGTTCTACCCACCACACGCCGTCGGAAGGAATCTGGAATTCGTGTTCTTTTTGGAAATTGATCCACGCGAAAACGCACGCAGCCACGGTCAGGAGGAACAAAAGACCTGCAGTAAATCGAATTTGGAAGTCCTTGTTCATCGGCCCATGCGGGGACACCAACGCAACCGGACGCAGCGGCTCCGAGCTTCCCCGAGAAGACATTAGCAACTTCACTGCCACGTTTTTGGACCTTCCACAGAGCGCTAACTTACTTACTGCAAGCGACTTCCATGATTATAGAAGCTCTGCCGAACGCAGCATACGGCTTTTGGAAGGTTTCTCTGCGATTCCGTATTCCCCTTTCAGATCTTGTATTTACGCTGAAAGTGCCTCTGGTGATCGGACGTTTCCCCGGTCCACAGGCCTCTCGGGTAAAATCCTGTTTTCCATGACAAACCTAGAACAGATCGCCGACCTCGAACGTCGCTACCTCCTTCAAACCTACAACCGCTACCCAGTGATCTTCGAGCGCGGCAAAGGCGTCTTCCTCTACGACCTCGATGGCAAGAAGTACCTCGACCTGGTCTCCGGGATCGGCGTGAACGCGCTAGGTTACGCGCACCCGCGCATCGTGAAGACGATTCGGGATCAAGCCGCTCGTCTCGTCCACATTTCGAATCTGTACTACCACGAGTACCAGGGACCGCTGGCCGAGAAACTGTGCGCCTTGTCGGGACTGCAGCGCGTTTTTTTCTCGAACAGCGGGACGGAAGCGATTGAAGGTTCGATCAAATTGGCGCGCTTGGCGAGTCATCGCGTCGGAGGCGCCGCCAAGAGCCGTCTCATCGGTCTGGAAGGCTCCTACCACGGGCGCACCTTCGGCGCGCTGTCGCTCACTGGACAGGACAAGCATCGCAAAGGCTTCGAACCCCTGCTCGAGGATGTCACTTTTGTGCCGCGCAATAATGTCGAAGCCCTGCGCGCGGCCGTCAACGACAATACCTGCGCCATCGTGCTCGAGCCCATCTTCGGAGAGGGCGGCATCTTCGAATGCTCGGTTGAGTTTTTGCAGGAGTGCCGCGCACTCGCCGATCGACATAAGGCGGCCCTCGTCTTCGATGAGATCCAATGCGGACTGGGACGCACCGGCAGCATCTTTGCCTTCCAGGCATTCGGTGTGACGCCCGACATCGTCGCTATTGCGAAGCCCATCGCCGCGGGACTTCCGCTGGGCGCCTTCCTCGCAAAAGAGGAATTCGCGTCGGCAATCTCGCCCGGACAACATGGGACGACGTTTGGCGGCGGCCCACTGGCTTGCCGTGTCGCTCTGGAATATCTGGCGATCGTGGAAGAAGAAAATCTATTGGCAAATGTGAACAAGGTCGGTGGGTACCTGACACAGCAATTGCAGCAACTGGTGGAAGACTACGCGGCCGCGAAAGAAGTTCGGGGTCGCGGACTCATACAAGGCATTGAGTTGGAGATTCCTTCTCGTCCCATTGTCGAGCAAGGTATCGCCCAAGGAGTGTCTGTTCAACAGCACCCACGACACCGTTGTTCGCTTCCTGCCGCCCTTCCTTCTGCAGGAACAGCACGTAGACAAGGGCATCCGGGTCCTACGCAAATTCCTGGGCCGGAAGCGCCGGCGCGCCGCTTAAAAAGGCGGGGAGCCGAAGCTCCCCGTCACAGAAGCGACAGAGGCGATATCACCTACATAGACTCCGGCCTGCCGGAAAGAGTTGTCCGTCCGGCGAAAGATACGATTGTGGATTCAAAGATCGCTGAGCAAATTTTTCCGCAGAGCGCTCCGCCAGTGGAAGAGTTATTCGCTGACGTCGATGGGGCGCGCATGCGTTACTTGCGCGCCGGCTCCGGCCCTCCGTTGATTCTTCTCCACGGCCTGATGGGATATTCATTCTCCTGGCGATTCACCATACCCGCACTTTCCCGTTACGCCACGGTCTATGCGGTCGACAGCGTCGGTACTGGCTTCTCCGATCGCCCCGCCGATCTGGATTGCAGCCTGCGTTCGAGTGCAGATCGACTGCTCGAGTTTCGCCAAGACGGTTGGCATCACGTCATTCGATCTAGTGGGAACATCCTACGGCGGCGCTGTCGCCATGATGGCGGCGTCGATGTGTTCGCAAAGTTCCGATCTCCGATTGCGAAGGCTAGTCCTGGTCGCGCCCGTCAATCCGTGGTCCCCACACGGACGCCGTCTCGCTCCCTTTCTCGGCACCACACTGGGCTCCACGCTCTTCTTGCGTAGCGTAGACCACATGCATTGGACCTTCCCTTACTGGCTGGCACGACTGTTCGGCGATCCCAAGCGGATCCCGCCCGGAACGCTCGAAGGCTATGTAGCTCCGGTCTCGATCCCCGGCAGCTTCGAGTACGCACTCGGCATTGTCAGTCACTGGACCGACTGCCTGCAGCAATTGGAAACCATCCTTCCGCAAATCGCCGATGTGCCTACGTTGCTGATCTGGGGCTCGGCGGACGCGGCTGTGTATGCCCAATCTGCGGAAAAATTGCGCCCGCATTTCAGAAACTGCGAACTCGTCGTCTATCCGGGAGTCGGCCATCTCCCCTACGAGGAAGTTCCCGACCAGTTCAATGCGACGTTAATTGAGTTCCTAACCCGGACTAGTTCCCCGTGAAGTGCTCCGCAGCGCGTGTGCAGCGAACCCGCCAACGCGATAAGATCACCATGCGCTTCCAAAACCAGCCTGCATGGGGCAGCCAATTCTCGATACCCTTCGCGGTTACATCACTGACTATGGCTATTGGGCGGTAGGCATTTCTCTTCTGCTCGAGAATGCGGGGATTCCCCTGCCGGGCGAGACGATTCTCCTCCTGGCCAGCTTCCTGGCCTATTCGCAGCACGAACTGCAACTCTCCTACATCATCCTGGTGGGAGTTTGCGCCGCCACCCTGGGTGACAATCTGGGATTTGCCCTCGGATATCGCGGCGGCCGCCCGCTGCTTGATCGCTATCGTCACGTCTTTCGCATTCGTACCTCCACGATCGAGCGCGGCGAACGATTGTTCGACGAGTACGGCGTCTGCCACGATCTTCTTCGCGCGCTTCATCTTCGGACTGCGTGTTATCGCTGGACCATTGGCTGGCGTTCTGCGCATGCCATGGAAACGCTTCGCGCTGTTCAATTTCCTCGGTGCCGTGTTGTGGGTAAGCGTGATCGCCACCGTGGGCTACAAGTTCGGAAAGCATTGGGACAAGCTGCTCGAGTTCATCAAGGACCTCAACGTCGCGCTTGCCATAATCGCCGCCTTGGTGATTCTTTTCCTTTGGCTATGGCACCGGAAGCGCAGCCGCTAGCCAATGGAGCGACGGGACGTCCACGCCCGTCGGGCGCGCACCGCGTCTTGTTCCCGCGAAACTGGCAGAACATGCTGGTTACGAAAGCCTAACAAGGTGCGGCAAGCGGATTGCTGCCGCCGCGCACCGGTGCTAGGCTCAAACTGGATTCTGATGCCAGCGTCGAGCCAACCCGATACAGCGCCAAAGTCCCCGCGACTCGTGCGGCTTGCCGAGTTTGTCAGATTTCAGTCGGCGGACCTCTGGATCAAGTTCCTGCTCGCCCTCCTCGGCCTTGCTCTGGCATTTGCGGCGGCCCTGTTTTCGACCGTCTCCCGCGAGTCGGGCAACGTCTGGGCGACGCTCGTGCTGGCGTCTGCTGCCTTGGTCCTGGCTACGCTGGTTGGGCTTACGACAGTTCCCCATCTGGCTCGTCGAGTCGTAACAACTCGTCTGCGGGACGCCGTCGACTATGACGTTACGCGCGCCGGGATGGTGTATGCGATCGCCACACTGCTGATCGGCGTTGCCGCCCTGAACACCGGCAACAATCTCCTCTACATCGTGGTGGCCGCGATGCTCGCGGCCATGCTTGTTTCGGGGGTGGTTTCGGCGCTCGTTCTACGCGATCTTGAACTCGACATCCGTCTGCCCGAGCACGTATTTGCCGGCAAGCCGGTGCTCGGACGAATCCTGCTCAACAATCCGCGCCGCTGGCTGCCTTCGTTTTCGATTCACGTCGTGCCTTCCAAGAAGAAGAAAGCCGTGAAGAAATGGTCGTGGGAACCGGCCACCTTCGGTTTTCCGCCCAAGCGTCCGCCCGAGCAGCAGTGGGTTCGTCTGCCCGATCGTCGCGTCCGTCGCATCGTCAACGACGGCTCGGGGCCCGGAATCTTTGAAGGCTTCGCGTATTTTCCTTATCTTGGCCCCGCAAGTCGAACTCTCCGCCGACCTCGAATTGCGCTTCCAGCGGCGCGGACGTTATGCGGAAGACAGCTTCGGACTGGCAACCCGTTTTCCCTTTGCCTTTCTGACGAAGACTCGCCGAGTCCCATTGACTCGTACCGTCGTTGTGTACCCGGCAGTGGAACCTACCGATGAGTTCCTTGATATCCTGCCCATGATCACAGGCGAATTCGAGAGTTTCGTTCGCGGCCGTGGCTATGATCTGTATCGTATCCGCGAATACATGCCTGAGGATTCCGCCCGCCACGTCGACTGGAAAGCCACTGCGAAGTCTGGTTCGCTCAAAGTACGCGAATTCAGCCGCGAGGATGAACGCAAACTCCGCCTGGTGTTCGACAATTGCGCGCCGGACATTTTGGCACCGGAGGCGTACGAGAACGCAGTAGCCTTAGTCGCATCGCTGGGCTGGCATTTCGCCAACGAAAACGCCGAAGTCTCGTTCGTTGGCCAAGGGTACAAAGGCGATCCGGACATCTACCAGTTCCTCGCTTATCTGGCCCTGGTCGAGCCGAAGCCGGAAGACTCCGTCATCCACCACCTGCCGGTGTCCGACGTCTACAACATCGTGTTGACGACCCAGCCGCGAGGCAGCATCCCGACCGCACTTTGGAATTGTTCCTACCTGATTTTTTTGGGAGAGGCACACCCGGTGCGGGAAGAACGGGCTCGTATCCCCGACAAGCTTCTGCGCACGCGCTGAGGCATGAAGTCGAACTCATATCTCAAGACCTGAGAAACCTCGAAACTTCCGAAACGCTGAAACCTTTGAACCCCCTGCCTTTTCGTCGTATACTCCGCCGGACAAGAACTTCGAACCCTGTACCGCCTCTTCGCATCCGAGTCGCTGGAGGTGCAACGTGTCTTGCATCTACGATCTTGTCAAAACTCAGGATACCTATCGCGCGGACGTCGCGCAGAGTGTGCTGGACGTGGCCCGTGCCATGGTCGACCGCAACATCGGAGCCGTCCCCGTCATGCAGAATGGAATACTGGTGGGCGTGTTTTCCGAGCGAGATCTCATGCGGCGCGTCGTCGTCGAGGGCCTCGACCCCGCCAACACCCGGGTCGGCGACGTCATGACCGAGGACCCTCTCACCGTCAGTCCGCGTGAGGACATGGAAACCTGCCGCTTTCTCATGCGACGGCATGGGTTCCGTCACTTGCTGATTTGCGATGGTAACCAGTTGAAGGGCGTGGTTTCGGTCCGCGACATCCTGTTGCACGACTTGTCTGAGAGGGACGACGAGGTGCGTATGATGCGTGCCTATATCCACTCCGTTCCGTAGCTCGATGCGAATTTGGGCGGAAGGTTACCTTGGCGTTTAAGCCCGTCGAAATTCGTCCCAAAAGCGATGTTTAAGTTATGCAGTAGCAGTAACTTAGAGCCCTGCGGGGGTAATAGTTACCACCCATTACTTTGGTACATTGATCCGTGGTGCGGACCTGCTAAGGTAGGAAACACAGCCTCTTCGTTGGTGACGAGCCGTAGTGTATAGTCCGCTTTCCGTTGGCCGATGGAGGGCGGCATAAAGCGATGAGTCCGAACGCCCATCTCGCGTACAATGCGCTCTGGTTCGCGCACCCCACCCTGCAGGCGATGGTGGCGGCGATCATGGTGTGGCGCAAACTCCATCGCACCTTCCCGATCTTCTTCACTTACGTTGTCTTCCAGATTGTCACGTTTGCCCTCACCTTTCCGTTCCACGACGAGCGCTTCTACACAATTTTCTTCTACTCCTACTGGGCCACCACTGCGGTCAGTGTCGTTCTGGGTTTCAAGGTCATCCACGAGGTTTTTTTGGACGTGTTTCGCCCTTATCACACCCTGCGCGATCTAGGCTCCGTGCTCTTTAAGTGGGCGGGACTGGTCATGCTGATGGTGGCAGGGGTAGTGGCGGCTTCTACACCGGCCGCGGGCGAGCCTCTGGTAACTGGCATTCTTACCCTGCAGCGCAGTGTGCGCGTGGTGCAATGTGGCCTGGTGCTTTTCCTGCTGGTGTTCTCGCGCTACCTGGGCACGAGTTGGCGGCAAAAGAGTTTCGGCATCGCTCTGGGTTTTGGCGCCTTTGGCATGGTGGAGCTTTCCCTGGTCGCGATGAACTATTCGGTCAACAATCAAGTGTTGACCAGCTTCATCAACATGGCCGCCTACAATCTAACGATCCTGATCTGGATGGGATACGCGCTAGTCAAGAGCCCTGCCCGGGACCAGGCGGCATCTCAGCTGCGTCCGCAACGCTGGGAGCAGTCGCTCAACGACATCCAGCATCCCGTTGCCGCCGATTCGCTCATCCCGATGTTTGAGAACATGGTGGACCGGGCACTGTCCCGTAGCAACCCGGACCCAACACCAACGGAGTCCCAGGAAGTTAGAGTCGGTGAGAACCTTACCCGGCGATCTAACTTCACCTACCCTCCACTACCCCGTCGGGTCGTCTCCAAGACCTAGCAGTCCCGCGTTACCTGAACCACCGCCGGCAGAGCCGATCGGGCTCCGGAGGCGTACCCGTTCGCTCAAATTGAAGGTTGTGCCCGGCGATCGAGCCAGCGGAGCGCTCCGCGAAGATCTGAAAACTAGACACCCAGCCCATCAATTTCTCGGGCGAGCAACCACGAGATCCCATCGGAAACCGCAGATGACAGCTCTGTCTCGTTCTGCGACAAAGCCAGTCTGCCCATTTTGGACTTGTTGCGGATGGAGGATTTTTGAATATTCAACAGGAAACTTGACTACGGGCGTTATAATGCGGGCGCACGTTGGTAACCAGCAAGTTGGTTACTTACGTGTAAGGAGAGAACCCAATGAAGCGTATCAGGGCGTTGTTCCTGATGCTAATGTTCGTGACCACATTTGTAGCAGCCGCCGCCCCCAGAGTTCCCGCTCCGGACGGTGGACCGCTACCGATGTGCCCACCCTCTAAAGGCCCAAATTGCAGCTTTAGATAAAAAGTTGCAAGATAACCAAAGTAACCTGTCAGTAATACGCAGTACCGAACTAGTGAGATCTGTGGGCCGACGAGAGTTCATCACTCGCGTCGGCCCTCTTTTTTCATTCCAAAATTCTTCGCGACTGTGGCCTCACGCCGCAGATTGTTTCAGCGCCTGTTGCAGTGTCCGTTTGAGTTCTTCTGGCTCCGACACCGGAGGCTGACAACTGAACCCCGAACACACCACCGCGGTTGCGTTTGTTTGCTGAATCCCCGGCACGCTCGGGATCGTCGCCGCCAGCGCCGGTGGAAGATTGCGCGCGGTCGCCTCATTGGGAGTGAGTTTGATTGTGGTCTTGTTAAATGCAAATCGGGCCGCGGCCGCCTTCCACATTTTCTCCGCTTCGTCCCCCGTTCCAATGACGACGACCTGCGTGTGCGGCTGTGAAAAGTGCACGGCGGCGATGCCGTATGTCGCTCCAAAAATTCCGAATTGCTCCGCAGTCCCGGCGAACACCTCCATGGTCTGTTCGGCCTTGTCACGATAGCTTGCATCGTTCGTGTACCCGTGCATGCGTATCAGGGCAATCGACGCCATCGAATTTCCAGCCGGTGTCGGCGAATCCTGAAACGGTTTGCGTCGCGCCCCCAGGACGCCCAATGCCTGCGAACCATTCCCCATCACGGTGTCAAAGAATCCACCCGACACTACATCAAAGAATTTTTCAATCATGAAGTCGGTAACCTTTTTGGCAAACTCGAAGTAGCTGAGATCCGCCGTCGCTTCGTACGCGTCCAGGCAGGCGATTGCGGTGAACGCGTAATCGTCCAGTCCCCCGCGCACGTCTCTGCGCTGCGCTTGCGGATCGGAGTATGCGATCACATGCAGTAATCCCTCGTCCGGACGCCATGCCTCACTGAGGATGCGGTCGAGAGACCGCAAGGCGAAGTGCCGGGTATCCTCGAGCCCAAGTGCCTTGGCTGCCTCGAGGTAAGCGGACACACACAGACTGTTCCAGCCCACATACACGGTCTTGTCTACATAGGGCGTTGGTCGCGCCAGTCGCGCCGCATACATTTTTTTCTTAGCCGATGCCAGGAGGTCCCGCACTTGGTCTGGCGCAGTCTTCATACGCCTGGCGATTTCTTCGGTTGAAGCCCGCACGTACAGCACATTCTTCGCCGGATTATGATGCATCTCCCCGATTTCGTTGATGTCATAGTGCAGACAAGCAACCGCAGCTTCCTCCTCGGTGAGCGCTGCCTTTGCTTCCGACATTGTCCAGGTGAAGTAGTCGCCGTCATCCTCCATGGAGTAGTCCGCGTCCTGCGAGGCATAGAAGCCGCCGCGCTCCCGGTCGCTAAGCCATTCATCCATCCAGCGAATGATGTCGCGCGCGACCTCCGCGAAGAATTCCGTACCTGTTACCTGGTACCCGTGCACATAGTTCTTGAGCAATTCCGAGTTGTCGTAGCACATCTTCTCGAAGTGCGGCACCACCCAGCGCTCGTCGACCGAGTAACGATGAAATCCTCCCGCCAGCTGGTCGTACACTCCCCCCTTCGCCATGCGCTCGAGGGTGGTGAGGAATGCATTCTTCACCTGCTCATCGCCCGTGCGTTCGTAGTGTTCCATCAGAAGATCAAGAACTCCGGGATGCGGAAACTTTGGCGCCTGACCGAATCCGCCATTCTTCGCGTCAAACATTCCCAGCGCCGACCTCACGATGGCTTCAATCAGGTGTGGCGAAAACCGCCCGCTGCGCCCCGTGAATGACTCTGCATGGGAAATGGTCTGCTCCACCATTTGCGCCTGTTCGGTGACGTCGGCGTGCTTTTCACGGTAGGCGTTCGCGATCGATGTCAGCACGCGTTTGAAACTGGGTCGCCCCCATTGATCCTGTGGCGGAAAATAAGTTCCGCCGTAGAACGGCTTTCCATCGGGCGTGAGGAACGCCGTCAGGGGCCATCCGCCTTGCCCGCTGATGGCGCTGACTGCCGCCTGGTAACGGCTGTCGATATCCGGCCGCTCGTCCCGGTCCACCTTCACAGCGATGAAATTGTCATTGACGATCTGCGCGACCTCGGGATCGTCATACGACTCGCGATCCATTACGTGGCACCAATGGCACCAGACCGCACCAATGTCGAGCAGCATCGGCTTGTTCTCGCGTTGGGCGGCCGCAAAGGCTTCTTCGCCCCACTCATGCCACTGAATGGGCTGGTGCATCGCCGAACGAAGGTACGCAGAAGACGCTTGGGCAAGGGAATTGAGCGAGTTCGATGCCATGATGCTTATCAGTGTAATTTGTTTTGGCAGTCAGACATCGGGTCAGGTGACCTTGCTATTCTGAGGTCGGCTCTATCACGGGAGATTCGGATGGGTCGTGTTGGAAAGTGGCTAGGTATTGTTCTGCTCTCAGTAGTGGTCCTGCTGGTGATCGCCATCAGCGTGACGATTGGGTGGCGTCCGTTTCTCGGGCCGAGGGCGCGCGCGCTCACAAATCGAAGCTTTGAGCGCACTCCCCAACGTTTGGAACGCGGCCGCTACATCGCGACTGCATTGAGCGGTTGCTCCTACTGCCATACACCGCATAACTGGACCGCGCCGGGCACGCCCTTCGTCGAGGGCATGGAGGATGCCGGAGAAATCATGCCCTACGGCAATCTGCCCGGGCGTATCGTGGCTCCCAACCTCACGCCCGATCCGGAAACCGGCGCCGGACGCTCGACCGACGATCAGTTAGCGCGCGCTATCCGCGAAGGTGTTGGCCACGATGGCCGCGCCCTTTTCCCCATGATGCCTTACAGCCGCTACCGCGAAATGACGGATGAAGACCTCGCATCGGTGGTTGTCTATTTGCGGTCACTGCCCGCGGTTCGCAACCAGTTGCCGCCGACAGAAATCATATTTCCCGTGAAGTACCTGATTCGCGGAGTCCCGCAACCGGTTACGTCCCCGGTCAATGAAGCTATCCCTGCCGATCCCGTCAAGCGCGGAGCGCAGTTGGTTAACCTGGCCGGTTGCCCGGACTGTCACACGCCGCAGGTGAGAGGGGAGACTGTTCCTGGCATGGAGTTGGCCGGCGGGATTTCACTTTCCGGCCCCTGGGGAAGTGTTTCCGCGGCCAATCTCACGCCGGATGCGTCGGGGATTTCCTACTACGACGAAGCTCTCTTCCTTGAAGTCATACGCACCGGCCAAGTCAAGGCGCGCGCCCTGAGCCCCATCATGCCTTTCATGGTCTACAAGAACCTTACCGACGACGATCTAAAAGCGATGTTCGCTTACTTGCGCACACTGAAACCGGTGAAGCATCGCGTGGACAACTCCCAAGCGCCGACGTTATGCAAATTGTGCAAGCAGAAACATGGAGCGGGAGCAGAGAACTGAAACGCTCTGTCGAATCCTAAAGCCCAGAGCCTAAAGCCCAGAGCCTAAAGCCCAGAGCTCGACTAACCACCGCCGACCAGTTTCCTCGTGATCCCGCAATACAACTCCACCGCGTCCACCAATTGCTGCTTCTCCACATACTCCCCGTCCGTGTGGGCCACGTGAATCGACCCTGGCCCGATGAGGAAAGGTTCGCCCCACTGCGTCAACGCGGGAATGTCAGTCGTAAAGGCCGCCACCATAGTGGGCATTCCATCGATGGCACGGAAGCGCATAAAGGGAATCTCGAGATAGAACTCCACTTTGGTAAGGTTCCCCACCGTCTCTACGATCTGCCGACGCAGTTCTTCGGTCGGCCCCACCAGTCGATACAACAAGTGCGCCCTGGCGTGATCGGGAATCACATTCGGCGCGCGCCCGCCTTCAATCAGCCCAATATTGAATGTGCAAGGTCCAATTCCTTCGGTCGTGGGCAACTGCATGGCGCGCAGCCGGGTAAGCGCCACGACCAGCTTGTCGATCGCCGATTCGCCCAGTTCCGGATATGCCGAGTGCGCCATCCGTCCTGACGCCGTTAGTTCGATCCGCAAGGTTCCCTTCGAAGCGAGCGCCAGTTGATTCTCGGTAGGCTCCCCATTGATCAAAAACCGAGCACCAATGGGTTGCCCGTTCGCCGTCTTAGCGCCCTGGCTATCGCGTTCCTCCCCGACCACGAATAGCAATCCAACCCGAATGCCCTCCATCCGAAGCTTCTCCGCCGCCGCAATCTGGACCGCGATAATCCCCTTGGCATCGCACGACCCGCGCCCATAGACCCGCTGCCCGTCCTCAGAAGACGGGATGAACGGCGGCACAGTGTCCATATGCGTTGAGAAAACGACCGCGGGATGCGGTTCCTCGGGCAAAGTAGCGACCACGTTAAAGCGATCGCCCTCAACCGCCATCTTGCGAGCCTGATATCCGAGCCGGCATAACTCGTGATAGAGCACCTCGCCGACGGTACTTTCATGTCCGGTGATGGACTCAATGTCCACCAGCTGACGAGTAAATGAAACGACGTCCATGCCGAGAGGATAACCTACCGTGCCCATGGAGCGACGGGCGTCCCGCCCGTCGGGCGCGAAGCGCCTGGGCAGTGCTGCGGACCGATACCTAACTTGTCTTCGGCGACAAGCTAGCCGTCTCCCATCCCTCAGTCTTTCGCCACATCCACGGATGGTCCACGGGATTCCGCACCAGCCCCGCACGCACCGGATTCGCGAGCATGTACTCGATCTTGTCTCCCAATTGTTCTTCGCGGCGGAGAGCACGATCGAAGGATTCCTGCTGCCAGACCGGACCTCGATGTCTGAGTTCCCGGTTAATTCGATGCGCTGACGTGCCTTTGATTGCCTGCAAAATCTCAGGGAGGCAAATGGTTCCTTCTTCACGCGCCAATGGGTTCAGGGCAAGATGGACGTGATCAGGCATTACAACCACAGCCAGCAACTCGAAGATAACTCCGTTCCCGCGCAGACAGACGTCGAGAATGATGCTGCGCGCACGTTCAGAAAGCCGCCAGCGCCGATGCGTGCAAAACGTGATAAAGAAGATCTTGAAGTCTGGTTGATAGTGCGGCAGCCTACGGCGGTATTCATATTTCCTGAGCATGACAACAGCAGTAGCACGCAAGCGTGCCGACGGGCGTCGCCGCGGCGCGCAGCGCCTGTACTTGCCACTCCTACCGTCGTTGTACCCTTATAGACGTGACCTCCATCCGCTCTTTCTCCTTGCCAGGGCCCGCCGGCCCGCTGGAAGCCCTGCTCAACGAAGGTGCCCCGAAGCCACGCACGCCGCCGTGGTCTGTCACCCCCATCCGCTCTACGGCGGAACCCTGCACAACAAGGTAGTCTTCCACGCGATGAAAGCCCTGAACGCGTTGGGCTTCCCAGTGCTCCGCTTCAACTTCCGAGGCGCTGGCCTCAGTGCAGGCGAACACGATCACGGCAACGGAGAAATCGACGACGTCCGCGCCGCACTCGACTGGCTCGACCAGGAATTTCATCTCCCCCTGATCTTTGCCGGCTTCTCGTTCGGCGCCGCGGTAGGATTGCGCGCGTCCTGTCCCGACTCGCGTGTGCAAGCCTTGATCGCCCTAGGGATCCCGATCGCGCCCGTTGACGACCGTTCCTACGACCACGATTTTCTGAAAACCTGCACGAAGCCGAAGCTGTTCGTGAGCGGCTCTCGCGATCAGTTCGCGCCCAGAGCAAAGTTGGAGGCGTTAGTCACCGAGCTCCCCGAGCCAAAGAAGTTGGTAATCATCGAAGCTGCCGATCATTTCTTCGAAGGACGCCTGCGCGAAATGCGCGACGCGGTGGAAAACTGGATGCGCGACATGGTCCATGCTTACGCGTCCCGTCACTAGACTCTCGACCGGTTGCAAGAACTATACTGGCGGGCGAAGGAAAGCTCTTCTGCATTGTGCTTATTGATATGGACGGAACGAACGACGTCAATCGTGGAACAGTGCTGCTCGGAATTCTGCTCGCCCTTGGCTTGATTATCGGCGGGTGGGTGTTGGGCGCTCAGATCAAGGCCACCCGCCTCCGTGACCGCTATGTGACCGTCAAAGGCCTGGTGGAGCGCAAGGTTAAATACGACCTTGCCATCTGGCCGCTAACTTACAAAGAAGCCGGTGACGATCTCTCCTTGCTATATGCCAAGACCGACGCCGACAAGAAGACGGTCCTGCAGTTTCTCGATCAGTAGGCTATCCAGTCTTCGGAAATCGAACTAGGCGTTGTCCGGGTGGTTGACACTCAAGCCAATGAATACGGAGGGCCCAACCGCGCCCCTCATCGCTATATCGTCGAGCAGCAAGTGACAGTTCGCACTTCACGCGTTGATCAGGTGGCAGCTGCGGCCCAGAAAACCATGCTGCTGTTACAAAAGGGCATCGTTCTCGGCGGTAACCCCGGCCAGGGACTGGCTTACAAATTTACAGGCCTGAATTCCATCAAACCGGACATGATCACGGAAGCAACGCGCAACGCCCGCGCCGCCGCCGATCGTTTTGCCTCCGACTCCGGAAGCAAAGTCGGCTCCATTCGCCAGGCCAATCAGGGTACCTTTTCGATCTTGCCCGCCGATCAGGGAAGCGATACAGGTGAACCCGGCTTCGGGACCGCCGACAGTAGCATGATGAAGACCGTCCGCGTCGTGACCTCGGTGGAGTATTACCTGGATAAGTAAGAGAGACATGGGGATGTTTCAGTCCCCGCCTGAACCCCTACTTCTTCTTCTCTCTCTCCTCCCGCGCCTTCTCCGATTCCTCAATGGCCTTGTGGAACTGCTCGACGGCTGCGAGCTGTGACCCCTTCAGCGCATCTTTTCCCCTGTAGTGCCACACGGGCGCCGAATCCAGCGGATATTCCATTCCACCCAGGAAAACGTCAAACGCATCCTCCGAAGAACCAATCTCGTTGGTAATTCGTGGCCCGCGATTCTCCATTCCGCCCGGAAAGGGACTCGTCACGTCGGGCGGGTGACCATGCTGGCCGCCTACCCGGGTATCGGCTCCGCCCGGCTGGTAGATGACCGGACGATCATCCGTCGGCGAGTTCGTGATCGTCGGTCCACCCGAGTGTCCCTGGCGAACTGCAATCACCAGATCCGCAGTTTGCGGTTCCATGGCCAGTTCGAATCTCCCCCATTTCATCAACGCTCGCTCCACGCTGTCTCGGGCACTTTGGTTGGCGTTCAAGTCGGTCAGGGGCTCTCCCGCATCTGGATAAATCACGACCAGCACGCGACGCGCGTTCAGGACCATGTCGGGCAGTGCCTGCTTTTTCTTGTCTTTTGCAAAAGTTGGGAGGACCAACGACAGGAGAGTGAGGGAAACCATCGACGCGCGAATTGACATGACTACCTCCGTCGCCACGCGTAGGCTTCCGCGATTATACGATGCGCGCTCGCCGGGCGACTGACGCAGACCGCGCCTGCCTTCACGCGCCGTGGTTTCTGGCCAGCTGATCGTGTCACCATTGCACATCTCATTCCTGATACCCTCACACCAGCATGCCCCTGCACGACCCCAACCGCCCTTTGCGCGATACCGCCCGAGCCATCTTCGATCATGCTCTGGCCGAAGCCAGCATCCCCAAAGCCTTCGCTCGTCAAGTCAACTGCGAGCGCGGAATTCTTCGTGTGTGCGACGACCTCTATGACCTAAACGCCTACGCCCGCGTGCTCGTAGTCTCCATCGGCAAAGCCGGACACACCTTGGTCGAAGCTCTCGAAGCCCAGGTCGGCAGTCGTCTCGAAGGCATCGTTGCCACTTCCGTCGATCCCGGATCGCAAGTGCACGGCTTCCGATATTTCAAAGGGGGCCACCCCACGCCGAACGCCGACTCGGTCCGCGCCGCCGAAGCCATTCTGAAATCGCTCAACGCGCAGAATGCCTCGTCGCTGGTGATCTTCATGCTCAGTGGCGGAGGTTCCGCCATTGCGGAAAAGCCCATCGATGACGAAATTTCCCTCGACGACCTGATCGCCACCTACCGCGCCCTGGTACTCTCCGGCGCGCCCATTGCCGAGATCAACACGATCCGGAAGCACCTCTCCGCCGTCAAAGGAGGTCGACTGGCCCAGGCCGCCTATCCCGCCCAGCAGGTCTCGCTGCTGATTTCCGACGTTCCGGACACAACGCTCGACGCGCTCGCCTCGGGGCCCACCATGCCCGACTCCACCAGCGTCGCCGATTGTTACGCGATCCTCGAAAAGTACGCGTTACTCGACCAGTTCCCACCGTCGGTCCGAGAACTCTTCCAGCGTCACGCCTTGGAAGAGACGCCGAAGTCCGACGACCCGGCATTCGTGCGGGCCCGCTGGTGGCCCGTGCTTTCCAACAAAACAGCGCTTGACGCAGCCGGAGTTGCCGCGACCGCCCAGGGCTTTGCCGTGGAAGTCGACAACAGTTGCGATGATTGGGATTACGATCGGGCGGCCGACTACCTGCTAGGCCGCCTGCGCAAACTGCGCCAAAGCGTCTCCCGAGTCTGCCTGATTTCTGGTGGAGAAGTAACGGTGAAGGTGACGAACGGCGGAGTTGGGGGACGCAACCAGCAATTCGCCTTGGCCTGCGCACAAAAGATCGCCGGCGAAAACATCACCGTGCTGAGCGCCGGCACCGATGGCATCGACGGCAACAGTCCCGCCGCAGGCGCCATCGCCGATGGCAGCACCGCAGAAAGAGCAAAGGCCGCCGGCTACGATCCCGCTGCGGCCCTGGCAACTTTCAATGCTTATCCGTTATTCGAAGCGCTCGGCGACGCCATCATGACCGGCCCCACCGGCAACAATGTCAGGGACCTGCGCATCCTGCTTGCGGTTTGAAAAATCAGTCGTCCGTCTTCGGTCGGCAGGGGGTAGCGAGAGCTGGTTCCTCTGACGACTGAAGACGGACGACTGACGACTGCTCTTATGCCGTTTTCTTCTGCGGCATCTTCTGCGCCATCTGTTTCATCATCTCGGCCTGCGCCCTCTCCATTTCCTCGGGCGACATGTCCTTGATGTGCGTAGCCAGTGACCAGCGGAATCCATACGGATCCACGATTGTGCCGTAGCGATCTCCCCAGAACTGGTCCATCAGAGGCATCTTGGCGGTTGCACCCGCCGCGACTGCCTGGTTAAACAAAGCATCCACGTTGTCCACGTAGATATGGATCATGTACCCGGCGACTTCCGAACGAGGTGCGAGCTGTCCACCCCACTCTGGAAATTCGTCGTTCAACATGATTACTGAGTCGCCGATGCGCAGCGTAGCGTGCATGATCCGACCGTCCGGAGTGCGGGCGTCATTCAGCAGCTCTGCGTTCAACGCCTTCTTGTAAAACTCGATGGCGCCAGCCGCATCGCGTACGGTGATGTGAGGTGTCAGGGTATGAAAACCGTCTGGAATTGCTTTGACTTTGCTAGGCATGGAACCTCCTAAAGGAAGGAAATACTTGGCTGTTCGAGGCGGGAACAGATCAAAAAATTCTACTCCCGCGCATGGAGGGCGGTCCAAGAAAAATCCAAGAAAATAATTTCCACAGATGCTTGTGTCCGTTGAAGGAGGAACCATCCACCGGCGGACCTTACGTCTCCGGCTCCGCCAGAAACCGGTATCCGATCCCGCGCACGGTGAGCAGATGTCGTGGCTTCGCTGGATCTTCCTCGATGTAACGCCTGAGCCGCACCACGAAGTTGTCAATCGCCCGGGTGTCGGTATCTTCCTTCAACCCCCAGACTTCTTCGAGAATCGACTTGCGCGACACGACTCGCCCGTTGCTGCGAATGAGATGTCGCAACAGATCCGCTTCCATCAGGGTCAGCTTGATTTTTTCGCTGGAGGTTTGCAGTTCGAGCGTACTGAAGTCGATGGTCTTGCCGCGAAAGGTGAAGACAGCGCCGACGTCGGAAGGTTCTGACGCAGCGCCACCGTCCGAGCCCCAGCCCGAGCGATGCCACGCGCTCCTCCGCAGCAACCCCTGCAAGCGCGCCATCAGAATTCCCAACTCGAAGGGCTTGGGCAGATAGTCATCCGCTCCTGACGCGAATCCCTTCAGCACATCTTCCGGACGCCCCATCGCGGTCAGCATCAGCACCGGCACGAAATTTTTCGCCTCGCGCAGTTGCGTCGCCACCTCGAAGCCGTCCTTGCCCGGCAGCATCACGTCCAGCACAACCGCGTCGAAGTTTTCTTTCTTTGCCAGCAGTCGCTCGAGCGCTGTTTCGCCGTCGCCCACGACCTCTACCGAGTGCCCCTCGGCTACCAGGTTGAACGATAGCCCGTTCGCCAAGTGGGCTTCGTCTTCGACCACCAGCACCCGGCTCATGCCACGCTCCGCGGCAGTTCCAATGTCACGGTCGTGCCCAGCCCCTCGCCTGCACTCTCGGCGAAAACTTTACCGCCGTGCTTGCGGGCGATCGCGCGCACGATAAACAATCCCAGCCCCGTCCCCTTCACCTGTGCCAGCGACCGGCTGGACACACGATAAAAACGCTTGAAGATGCGCTTCAATTCTCCCTGCGCAATCCCCACTCCGCGATCGCGCACCTGCAGCACGACATGCTTTTCGTCGGTCTCCAGCCGAACATCAACGTCCACTTTAGCGCCGGAGTACTTGATGGCGTTGTCCAGCAGGTTCGCGACCGCCGTGCGCAGTTCCTCCGCGTCCCCCAAAACACGGCGCTCCGTTGTTGGTGCCATGTTCGTAGCGCAGCGCCTCCGGTTGCAGGCGATGCCGTGAACGCACCAGTTCCATACATTCGCCGACAAGTGCCCCGAACTCGACCTCGGTCCGCTGATGCTTTGCGGCTTTCTGCGCAGCCTGGCCTGCCTTGAGAACTTGCTCAACCGTCCCCAGGAGCCGGTCGGTGTCACTCAACATGAGCTTGTAGAACTCCTGTCGCCGCGTGTCATCGACCGCGCGGCTCTGCAACGTCTCGAGATAGAGCCGGATGGACGCGATCGGTGTCTTCAGTTCGTGCGTGACGGCGTTGATGAAGCTGTCATGCTGCTCGTTCCGACGAATCTCCCGCACCAGGAAGCTGGTATTGACGATCATCCCAGCGATCAACACTCCGAAGAAGATCACGCCCAGGAACAGCAGGACCCCTTCGCGCCAGTTGAGGATGATCCAGCCGACGTTGAGCGCCACCGCCAATGCGACCAGGCACACGCCCAGCGTGACAAAGAACGCAATCGTCCGGCGGCGAGAGATAATGCGCATCGGGATCTGGTCCCGAGAAGATTGTATCTCGTTGTGTGGCGCGGACACTCCTGTCCGCGAGCCCCGAAGAAACAAAAAGCGGCCTTTTATGAGGCCGCCTCAATCACTTTGTGGAGCCGCGGGCGTCTCGCCCGCAGAGCCAACTGGTTCGAGTCCGCATGTCGGCGAACGTTTCGTAGCCGGAATATGGACTTTGTTTTTCATCGTGAACTTGAGAAGTGATGGACCGAGCGGGGTGCCCATGCCCCGCTCAGTTCGAAGCGATGTCGATTGCCATAACCGTGATCATTACTTCTTGGGAATGCGAAGGCGCTCCCCTTCGCCGGTGGTTGCGATCCCCGGATCAGTCACTACTTGGTGGATCGTGTTTCCGGATTGCGCGACGATGAACTGAAGGTGCAGGTCAGACAGCCCCGGGATCACAACCGAAAGCGTTCCGGTGCAGTCCGAGTTCACTGAGTAAGTGCCCGTGCCAGATCGCCAACCAGGCGTGAGGACGCCGTTGGTGGCAACCGCGTCTACCTGGGTCATATTCCCCTGGCCATCGTACGTCTGCTTGGCGATACCATCGATGAGCAGGGTAGATCCGTCCGGGAGGAAGATCGTTCCATGGAGCGTAAAGGCATAGGTTCCAATTATGGTGGAATCGCTGCAAGAGCTGGCATGAGCTGTCAACGTAGACGACGCTGCCAGAGCAAGCGTTATAAGCAACAGGGAGATGCGAGATTTCATTGGTGCCTCCAGATTCTTCTTGGAGGGCGCGTTGGCCCCACCCCAAGTGTTGAGTATCTTGCGGCTGAACGTTGCGCGACACAATGGAGAGCGCCTGTAGATTGTCTGTAGGGATGGCAAACAAGAACCTACGGCTGGCCGTAAAATAGCGCAGGCTAGCCTTAGCGAGGGACATGCCTTCAGAGAGAATGCAGTTCGGAACATTCGTCCTTGATGTAGACCGGTACGAACTTACCCACGCCGGGAAACCGGTGCGGATGGAACGCATTCCCATGGATCTTCTCATCCTTCTCGTGCGGGAAAACGGAAGGCTGGTCAGCCGCGAGGAAATTATTGAGCGCCTGTGGGGGAAGAACCTCTACTTCGACTCGGATAACAGCATTAACACCGCGGTCCGAAAAATCCGCAATTCCTTAGGGGACGACGCCGGAAACCCGCAATATGTCGAAACCGTGCTCGGGAAAGGGTATCGTTTCAAGGGCCATGCAGTCATTGCTTCTAAAATCGAGACCGTGCAGGTCGAGGCAGCGCGGTCTCGGCCCATGCTTGCCGTTCTTCCCTTCGAGAATCTGAGCGGCGATCCAGGACAGGACTATTTCAGCGATGGTCTAAGTGAGGAAACCATCATGCGATTGGGACAAATGTCTCCGCGCCAGATGGGAGTAATTGCTCGGACTTCGTCGATGGCCTACAAACAGACGGATAAATCGGTCGCACAGATTGGGCGGGAATTGGGCGTGGACTATGTGCTTGAGGGCAGCGTGAGGCGGGATGGGGCACAAGTGCGCATCACGGCCCAGTTGATTCGAGTGCAAGACCAGACTCATTTGTGGGCGGAGAATTACGACCGGCAATTGCCTGGACTCCTCGAGATCCATGGCGAAATCGGGGCCGCGATTGCGGATCAAGTGAAGTTGGAATTGATGTCAGAAGAGAGGCGGCAACTCGTCAGGAATGCCCCCCGGAACCCAGAGGCGCACGATCTTTATCTGCGTGGGCGTTATCACTATGCGAAATTCAATCTGTTCGATGCGCAAAAAGCCGTGCGATATTTCCAGCAGGCAACAGAGCGTGATCCCTCGTTTAGCCTGGCGCATTCGGGGCTCATCGATGCCCTCATGATATTCGTGCTCTCGGGCGACGTCGCGGCGAACGAGGTGTCCCCTAAGGCAAAGAGCGCGATTGCGCAGGCCCTTCGCTTGGACCCTGAATCCGCGGAAGCCCATACTTCCGATTCAGCCGTGAAATTATGGCTTGACTGGGATTTCAAGGGATGCGAGTTGGCGGCTCGTCGGGCCATCCAACTGAACGCAAACTATTCCCTTGCTCACGTCCATCTGGCTCACGTGTTCTCGAATACCGGACGATACGATGAAGCCCTGTCGACCATTCAACAGGCGATGGTGCTCGATCCACTCTCTCTGTTCGTTGGCACCATGCGCGGGCAATTCCTTTACCACGCCGGACGAGACTTAGAGTCGGTCGAGCAATTCAGCGTGACCTTGGGGATGGAGTCTCGATTCTGGATAGGCCAGATTTGTGCGGCGAAGGTCTACGAGAAGCTAGGCATGCACTCCGAAGCTCTCGTGGCGTGCGACCTCGCCTGGCAATTCTCCGGAGGCAACTCGGAAGCGCTCTCGCTGGCGGGCTATGTTCATGCAGTTGCCGGCGACCGTGCCAAAGCGGAACAGTATATTCATCAGATGCTAGAGCGGCGAAATGAGCGTTACGTCCCGCCGTATAACGTTGCACTGGTGTTCGCGGGCCTTGGTGAAACCGAAAGAGCCTTGCATTGGCTGGGCCAAGCATTGGAAGAACGCGATGTGCATATGCCCTTTCTTCTTGATCACAAATGGGACGAAATGCGATCGAATACGGAGTTTCAGAAACTCCTGGAACGCGTGGGATTCGCTAGTTCATAGGGCAGTGTCTAGTCAGCAACTGGGAGTGTTGCTGCGGCGGCCTGATCCGTATCGAGTAGGATTCTGGCCGAGTTACCGGCAAGGCGGAAGCAAGTAAGTTAGCGCTTATGGGGCTAAGCCCGTCCCGTTAATCCGCGAACTGTGTCGAAACCAACTGCCCGTTCGGTGCTGCCACCAGCCCCTGCTCGATCTCGGTCAGGTTCACCTTCTGAATTTGCCACGCTAGGCCCAGCTTTTGGAGCGCCCAGATTCCGTACCAGTTCAAATCCACCTCGTACCACTTCAACCCATGCCGGGCCGAAGTCGGATGCGCGTGGTGATTGTTATGCCATCCTTCGCCAAAGGTGAAGATGGCTACCAGGAAATTATTAGTCGAAAGATCGCGGGTGGTGAACCGCCGCGACCCCCACATATGCGTGATCGAATTGACTGCCCAGGTGGCGTGCAGCCCGATCACCGTGCGCAGGAAAATGCCCCACATCAAAAACGGTAGCCCACCAATTGCCAGCAAAATCACACCCAGTACGATCATGGGAACGTAGTGATATTTCGTAATCCAAACGTGAAACTTGTCCTTGGCCAGGTCGGGAACGTAGCGCGCCAGGGTCGTGGTGTCATGGTGCATCGACTTGCCCATGAGAATCCACCCCATGTGCGCCCACCAGGTGCCGTCAATGGGCGAGTGCGGGTCGCCTTCCTGATCGGAATACTGGTGGTGAATGCGATGCGTGGCCACCCAGAAAATCGGGCCCCCTTCAAGGGCAAGCGTGGCGCATACAGTGAGGAAGTACTCCACCCATTTCGGAGTCTTGTATCCACGATGCGTCAAGAGCCGGTGATAACTCATCCCGATGCCAAGCGAACCCGACACCCACCACAAAAAGCAAGCGACGAAAAATGCCTTCCAGGTGAAGAAAAACAACGCCGCGACGGCGCCCAGATGAAACAGCCCCATGAAGATGGCTGTGACCCAATTGATCTGATCGTCGCCCGAGTGATCGCGTGCGATGGCTTCTAGTTCCATATGAATGATCCCCGTTTGGAAATTGCAGGCTTAAGGTATCAGGGAGTGTAGGGAGGGCACTGTAATACTTGTGTAATAGCAAATACTTAGGCCATTACGAGGGTAACGGCGAGGCACGTACGTGCCATTGCGATTGCGGGAGGTATTTTCTCACTGGGACGAATTCGCAGACTCGAAATTCACGCGATTCACCTGGAGCGCTTCTGGCTACTGGCTTCTAGCTTCTAGCCAGCTCAGATTGCGAGAAGCTAGCAGCTAGTTCACTGCGTACAAATTCCCGTCCGTGCTGCCAAAATAGATCACTCCATCCACCACCACGGGTGAGGACAAAATCGCCCCTACCGACATCATTTTCTGAACGCCTATCACCATGTCTTCATAAAAGTCGTCGTGGAAGGCCGCTTCGTACTTCGGCGTGCCGTCGGGCTTGGTATAGGTCGCGCCGTTGCTTTGCGAACCATCGGTCGTGAACGTCCAGGCCTCCTTCTGACTGGCAAGATCGATCGCAAACAATTTTCCCTCGTGTGATCCAACGTACAGGCGGTTTCCCGCGATCGAGGGTGAAGAAAACATCGGCCACTTTTTCGAACTCCAGGAAAACACCTGCGCTCCCGATTGCGCATCGAGCGCATAAAACAAACCCGAATCCGAAGTGGCGAAATATACCTTGCCGTCCTTGACGGCAGCCGATCCGATCACCCACGACCCCTTGTTGTTGAATACCCATTTCTTCTGCCCGGACTTCGCGTCCACTGCGTAGAAATTCGAATCGCGGCACCCAAAGTAAACCATTCCATTCGCGACGGCCGGCGAAGCCTGCAGGCCCACCTGGTTGTGAATCTCTTTGTCCTCGCCCGTCTTGAAGCGCCACTTCTCTTGTCCAGTCGCTGCATCCAGCGCGTAGAAGTAGCTGTCCCAGCTGCCCACAAAGAGAGTTCCATCGTCGAGCGCGGGCGAAGCGTGCACCACATCCCCGGTCTGAAATTTCCACTTCAGTTGACCCGAGGCTGCGTCCAGCGCGTACACGTTCCCGTCGCCGCTGCCGAAGTAAACCGAGCCGTTGGCTACGACGGCGGATGACAGATAGAAATCAAAGGGATCGGGCATGCTCTCGGCAGCAGGCTGCGAGCCGTGTAGATGTTTTGCCGTGAAGCGCCGCTCGCCCCCGGTCTGAAACTTCCATTTCAATTTTCCGGTCGCACTATCGACGGCGTAGAAAATCCCGTCATAGCTTTCGAAGAACACTGCGCCCGACGCGACCGCCGGAGACGAGGTCACGCGACTGCCCGTCTCAAACTTCCACTTCAACGTTCCTGTTTCGCGCTCGACTGCATAGAGATTGTGATCCGTGCTGCCCACGTACACCATGTCGCCAACCACGGCCGGGGAAGAGATCACCTGGCCCGGCGTGTGGAACTTCCACTTCACCCGATGAAACTCAGGCACGCCCGCGCCCGGGTACAGGCCCGTGTGCTGCGCATCGCCGCGAAACAGCGCGGCATCACTCCCGAAGACTGGAAGGCAGAGCAGGATCAACACCAGACCGCAGATATGTTTCATAGACTTTGTGATTGCGATAACCCGGATGGCAGCCGACGCGTTAGACGCATGCCAGCAAAGAACGTCACGCCGGCATTCTTCGACAGTGGGAAAAGCTCTTGACCGCAAAGCCGCCACGGATCCGCAAAGTGGTTCTTAGCGTCCTTTCGCGTCGACTTCGCGAGCTTCGCGGTTAGAGGCTCTGCGTCTCTCGTGAGGGGCACAGACAAATCGGATCAAAACATAATCCCTCATCCCTGGTACAGAAATCGCGCTCCAATCAGCACCAGCACCGCTCCCAGAAACCTGCGCAGCACGGGCAGGGGCAGGTGCTGGGCCCAACTCGCCCCGAAATAACTCCCCACGCAGATGCCCGCGGCGATCAGCAAGGCAAGACGCAAGTCGAAGTGATGCGCGCGCGCGTATGGAATGAAGGCGATGAACCAGATGGGAAGGGAAGAGACCAGCAATGCTGTCCCTTGCGCGCGTAACTGGTCCATGCGGAACATATAGATCAAAGCAGGGATAACGAAGGCACCGCCCGTTCCCGTGATGCCAACCAGAACACCCACTACGGCGCCGACCAGAAGTTGCAGCAGCACGCTCATGCTCGATCCGTCCTGAAAAGATTGCCGGATTTCGGCCCGACGCATTGTAAGCGAGAGAACGTTGGTCTAGGTTGGCTCGGTTGTCTCTACAAGCTATACCAAAACGGGAACGAGCCTGGGGCGTTACCGAGCACCGTGGCGGGTGTGAGTGTCCGACTAGAATGCCCGTCAATCGCCCTTGGGGGCCCGTAGGCGCACGATCGGCTCACCGGGAGGCCCGTAGGTCATTCGAACCGCCGCTCGAGTCTATAAGCGATCGCAGCGAGGTTGATAGCTAGGGGCTAATCGCGACGCCAGTCTGCCAATGGAAAAACAGTTCTGGCTTCTGACGAAACTTCGTCAGGCCGCACCCTTCACTTCCACCCCTGCCCACTTCTCGAGCAGGGTCAGCGTAGCGGCGTAGTCCAAATCTTGATGTCCCTCTTCGGCCGCCATCTCATAGACTTCCTCGACCGTTTCCAGTGCTGGTAGTTTGACGCGGGCTTCTTTCGCGGCGGCCAGTGCGAGGTGAATGTCTTTGAGCATGAGGCGCAAGGGGAAATTCGGTGTGAAGTCACGCCTCATGATGAAGGGCGCCTTGTACTCCACTACGCCCGAGCGCACCATCGATGCCTGGATGAGTGGGAGCAGAGCGTCGACATTGACGCCCAGCTTGGTGGCGAGCGTGAGCGCCTCGGCAAAGCCTTCGAAGATCAATGCGATCTGCAGGTTCATCACAAGCTTGGCGGCTTGTCCCTTGCTGGTTTCTCCCATGCGGAAGACCTGTTTTCCCATGGCTTTGAAAAGCGGATCGATTTTCGCAAGCACGCCTTCGTCGCCGCCCACCATGAAGATCAGGCTGCCCGCCTCGGCGGCAACTTTCGAACCGGTCACGGGGGCGTCGACGTATTCCACGCCTTTAGCGCGAAGTCGTTCTGCGAACTGCAGTTCGGCAGAGGGCGAGATGGTGCTGGAGTCGACCACGACGGTGCCCGCGCCGATCGAAGTCTCCACACCTTGCGGGCCAAACAGAACGGATTCCACGGCTTTGGTATCCGAGACGCACATCCACACCACTTCGGCGGCGTTGGCGGCGTCCGCCGGAGACTCCGCGGTGCGCGCGCCTTCCACCTGTTTCGGCGTGCGGTTCCATACGGCAACTTCGTGACCCGCTTTCACCAGGTTGGCCGCCATCGGCCGTCCCATGATGCCCAATCCCAAGAAAGCAATCCGCATTGCCGGAATCTCCGTTCTGAATTCGTTTTCGTCGAAATGCAGCAGGCCGCATCTCGATGCAAAAAAGCAAAACGGGGCAAGCCCCGTCTCGACTCGGTAGCCGAATTAGATATGACTGTCGTAACAACGGTCAAGCAATCTGGCATTGATTTGCTTTAAAATAGCGCTACTGTTCTCCGCTTGAATGTTTCTGCAGACCGCCTGGCCCGGCCGGGTCCGGCGTTGTCTGCGTGGCTAATTTCTGGGATGGGATCGGGGGGCGGGATCCCGCGGTTTTATTGGGCTCGATGATAAAAGCGACTCTGCGAAATCCGGCCTTGCGCAAGCGGGCACAGCAGTTCGGACGTCTCGTCCGGCACTCGGCGGTCACTCCCCGCACTGGCTATACCTACAAACCACAACTGGTTACAAACGGAGAACTGGGTGTCACTTTCATTGGCCATGCCAGTTTCTTTGTGCAGATGGGCGGACAGAGCGTTGTGCTCGATCCCAACTTTGCGCGCTGGCTCTTCGTCTTGAAGCGGTTGCGCAAGCCGGGTTTACGGGTGGACGATTTGCCGCCGATCGACCTGGTGCTGGTGACGCACGCGCACTTTGATCATTTGCACCGGCCTTCGTTGCGGGCGATTGTGAATCACACGCGCCGGACGACGGGAAAAGGTCCGACCATTGTGGTACCCCATCATGTCTTTGATTTGGTTTCCGATATTGGCTTTGAAGAAATTATTGAACTCGACTGGTGGAACCACTACCGGCACGGCGGTTTAACCGTGACCCATGTACCTTCTCGCCACTGGGGTGCGCGCATTCTGAAGGATTCGCATCGCGGATATGGCGGTTACGTGCTCCGTTCCGAAAAGCATTCGCTGTACCACGCTGGGGACACCGCATACTTCTCGGGCTTCCGCGAAATCGGTCAGCGGCTCTCGCCTGAGGTCGCTCTGTTACCGATCGGCGCCTACAATCCCGAACAGTTCCGCAACGTGCACACCAGTCCCGGAGACGCCACGCGCGCGTTTCTTGATTTGAATTCGCGCTGGATGGTGCCCATGCACTACGGAAGCTTCCGACTGTCCCATGAACCGATTGACGAACCGCTGCAACTTCTAGAGAGAGAAGCAAAGAGCGCGGGGATCGAGGATCGGGTGGTGGTGATGGAAGAGGGAGTGACGAGGTTCTTCTAAGATAGCTGGTAGCTGTCAGCCCTCAGTTCCAAGTCATCCGACATCTGATCTAGCTAGCGACTGCAAGGTTGTGCCTTGCCAGCCGCAGGGCCAACAATCCGCCGATCACCGCGTCAAAGACTAGACAAAATCCGGGCCACCAGCGCGGTACGCCGGGATTGTCGATCAAACCCCGACGGATAAAGTCAAAGACTCCATGCCCGACGAGAGCGATCACTACCACCCACAGATTTTTTTTGAAGCCCAGAATGCCAACCAGCAGGAATCCGGTGGCAACAACGATTTCCAGCGCCAGTGTCTGCCGAGAGGCACCCATCACCGCAAACAACACGTAGTAGGACGCGATGACGATCAGAACGGTCGGATAAAAGACGCGTTCGCGGTCAAAGCCAACTATGGGTGGCTAGGCCCGCTACCCCCAATGACAATAGCAAGCCGATCAAGTATTCCATCTGGCCGCCCCTCAATCGTGATCAGCAGACTCTAGCATCTCGTGGGACCGCGGCCCTCATCCGGAATATTCGTGAGCTGTCGTGTTTGCCACGCATGGAGCGAACGAATGGAAACGAAGTACGACGATTTTGGGAGGGAAGGATTTTCGGCTCAGTCGAACTGGAGCCTGCGGAACGGGAGGCCGCGGGTTTTCTGGGCAGATTCCAGAAACTCTCTCAGCTTGGCTTTATCCTCTTCCGGCATGCGGACGAAGCGGATACCGTTGCCGAGATTGGGGTGGCGGGTGACGACCTCGGCGCGGGCTCGGATCTTTTTGTCGTCAAGCCAGAGCACCACGTCGATTCCCGCCGGCGGTTCCAGGGTTTGTACCATCTCGATGTAGCAGCCACCTTCACTGACATTGGTAATTTGGCCGCGACGGGGAAAATCTTCCAGCAGATGCCGGGCCTCGGCAGGAACCGAAACGCTGACTCGGGGAAACCTTCTCTGGACCCGAAACGTCATGAGCTACTCTTCATTTTTCTCCCTGGTTAGAGGTATTGTACATCTGGTTAGCCCCTGATTCTCCAGCGGGGGAACCGAGCGAGGCACCCGAAAGGTCTAGCACTCAGTGCGAAAACGGGGTTTGTCGCGCTGAACATGCGGCTCAGAGGGTTGTGGAGGGAATTGCCTAACGGCGCGCGATGAACCTCAGCGGCTGAAGCCGTCGTCATCATTAGCCCTTGCGGCGCGGCTGAAAGCCGCGCCCCTTCAAAACAAGGACGGGCAAGGCAAGACTGGCAAGGCAGAGACAGGCTCAGAGTCTCCCGTGTGGTTTCGGGTCCCCTGTCCTAACAGGGCTACGGGGAAAAGACGGGCCTACCATGAAAACGAGTAGCTTCTGAGCTTTCTCGTAAGCTGTTGAGCCTAGTAGTTCGCTGCCCCTTTGTGTACCAGCATTTGGGTCGGAACTCGACCGGTCCTAGGCTATAATGAGGGCAAGTTTTCCCCCTTCCGACGTGGATCCATGGAACAAGCTACGGGGCTCTTAATACCGGCTGCGACTACTTACCCTGTCGCTGAACCCCGCCTGCTGGTCGAACCGGAACCCCGCTATCGTGTTTTCCTTCAGAACCTGACTGACCTCGTTCTCCTGCGGACCGTGCCGCAGGTTGCGACCACATCGCCACCCGGGATTTTCTGGCGCGATGTTTTTGTACCCTCGCGCATCTCCTGGTGGTCGTTCATCGAGTCGATGCTGTGGCATCTGGTAGCGGCGGTGGCGGTATGGGCGCTCTCGGGGCGAGGAACGCTGCCCAAGCCGACTTATAAACAGGCCTATTCCAAGTCGAGCCTTTATTACTATCCGCCCTCGCGCTCGTTTCCGGCGCGAACCAGCAGCAGCCCGAAACAGGCACCGTCGCGGGCGCGACACGAGTCGCCACGACAGGCGGCCATGCGCGTGGCACGAGAGCAACGGCGAGCTTCGAACAGCGTCGCCGCGGCGCCCGACGCTCAGGTAGCAGGGCGCGCGCGGACGCCGAACTTGGCAGGGGCCAATCCGGCGATGCCGTCGGCGCCTCTGGCGGCAACCGGGCGAGCTCAACTGACGTTGCCATCGGATTGGACTTCAGTGGTGGCTCCGCCACCGGATTTGAGTCGAGCGACCGGACGCCGCGGCGGGTTGTCGCAAGCATCGGTGGTAGAGCCGCCGCCCGATGTGGGAGGGATTTCTGCGCAACGCTCTGTCAACGGGCCGAGCGGAGGCGTGATCGAGCCGCCGCCCAGCGTGCAAGATTCGTTGCGGGGAAGTAGCAGCCCGTTCGGAGGAGGCCGCGCCAGCGCATTGTCAGGCAATGGTTCGGAGGTCGTGCCGCCTCCGCCCTCGGTGCAAGGCGCGAGCGGTGGTCGCGGATTGAGTTCGTTGTCTGGGGGTGGTTCCGTGGTCCCGCCACCGCCGTCGGTGCTCGGCGAAGGTCGCGGCGGAAGTGGCCGACTGGGATCGCTGGCAGGTGGAGGATCCCAAGTTGTGCCGCCGCCCCCTTCTATTCAGGGAACTGGCAACGGCGGAGCAGGCCGATTGGCTTCACTTTCGGGAGGGGGATCCCCGATTGTGCCACCTCCGCCTTCCGTTCCGGGAATGGGTAACGGTGGAGGCGGCCGCGGGGTGGGTTCTCTCGCCAGCGGGGGTTCGCCGGTTGTGCCGCCACCACCTGCGATGCAGGGATCAGGTCAGGGCGGAGGAGGACGTCTGGGTGCGTTGGGAGGGGGCGGTTCGCAGATCGTGCCACCACCTCCGTCGATGCAGGGCACCGGACATGGAGGAGCGGGACGGCTGAGTGCGCTTGCGGGCGGTGGGTTGCCGGTGATTCCTCCTCCGCCATCATTGCAAGGCGCAGGTACCGGAGGTGGAGGCACGGGCAACGGCGGAAGCGGACGAGGCTTGGGATCGCTGGCTGGGGGAGGTTCGCAAATCGTCCCTCCACCACCGTCGCTGCAGGGCACGGGTAGTGGAGGTCCGGGCAGCGGCGGAGGTGGACGCGGCGCGGGTTCGCTAGTTGGAGGAATGCAGGTGGTTCCGCCGCCCCCGTCGGTGCAGGTGGCAGGGAATGGTGGAGGCGGGCGTGGGATGGGTTCGCTGGGTGGCGGAAGCGGAGTGGTTCCACCGCCTCCTTCCGTGGGCGGCACCAATGGCAACGGCGCTGGACGTCTGGGATCGCTCGGCGGTGCAGGGACCGAGGGTGCAGCCCCGCCTTCGGGCTCCGGGAGCGGCGCGGGAAGCGGACTCTACTCTGGTTCCACTGGGCCATTGGCGCCCATGGACGCGCTTCCAACGGACGCGCCCACTACCGGACAACCCGCGACCGTTCCGCAGGAAACGACGGGCGAAGACGTTCCGCTGCGGCTGGTGAGCATGGCGATGCCAACGCCCGGTTCGTCGTTTTTCTCCAATTACGAGGTCTACATCGCTGAGAGGCGTGTGCGAAAAGGCACGACGGAACTGATAAAGCTGGTGTACGTGTTTCTGCCCTATCAAAAGCGCCTGTCGGAGTATGTGCAGAACAACGCCAAGGTGTATACGCTGCGAGTGCTGCGCGATCCTTCCTGCGATGAATCATTGATGCAGATGACCTGGTCAGAAGCGGAACAGCCAGCCGGGGATTCCGGCAATCATGATTTGTTCGCCACCAGCGACAAGAACAGCAAGCTGCCGTGCTATCGCACGACGGCAGAGGACTATCAGAAGGCGCTGGACCGGGGACGGTAGCCGGAAGGTAGGGACACTTCCGTTGTCTTAAGTATCCAAGGGAAGGTGTTCGACTCACAGTCGCGACGTGGATTCCCCGACTCAGCTCGAGAATGATCCAGAACGCTGATGCCCGGATCAATTTAGCAAGCTGATAACTATTGGTAAAGAATTGCAGCGTCCAGTTTGTAGCTTTCCCCGCCGGGATTTTGAACGGTCATTTGAGCCGCACCCCCTGCGTGGGCGGGCGCCGTTACCTGGAGGGTGTTCGCATCAACGAAGGCTGTAGTTACGGGCACGCCCGCGATGGTCACAACCGTGCCTGGCTGGAAGCCGCTGCCGCGGACCTTGATTACGGTTGTTCCAGTCGTCGAAACTGTCGATGGATTGAGGGAACCAATGGCAAGAGGCGCCGCTGGAAGGGTGAGAACAGTTAGACCTTGCGAATCGCTAAGGAAAACGTGTTGTGCGTTCGAGTCGAGGGCAATTACCTTCGTCCAGGTGTTCACTCGATTGGGCAGGCCCAAGCTTCGCAGCATCTCGCCGTGATGAGTATCAAAAATGAAGAGATGATTGTCCCCGGGAACAAACTCGAGAGAGCCAGAATCGTTCAGGGCGGCATCGTTGGGGAAGAAACTCTGGAAGCCGCCGAACTCGTCGGCTATGTCGTTCCCGATCGTCGAAGTTCCGTCGGCCGCGATGAAACCCAGCCCGACTGCGAAGAGATTGCCATCGCCTGCCACAGCGCCGACTCCCGTCCCCGCGAAGTTGTCCACTACGGGAGAGAACTGCCGGGTGGAAGCGCTCCAGGTCCCGATCGGACCGTAGTATCCGCGAAGCAGGATCGTGCTGGCATCCGATGTTGAGGACAACCTTGGTCCGTCGCCGGTGAAGACGCCGGGAAATGTCAGGGATTGAATTTGAAGCGTAGCAAGATCAAGCTGGTAGAGCGGTCCGGTCCAGGGCTCAACAAAACCGCCGACGCTGATCAGAGCCTTGCCGGTTGAGCTCGCCGCCACGAAAACAGGTCCGGCAGTATTGGGGCCGACAGCGGGCACAGCAATCGCTTGCGCGTTAGAGGGATTGTCGGGATCAATTACGGCGATAGACACGTCCTGTTTATTGGCGACGAGTAGTCGCGAGCCATCTGCGGTCAAGGACATCGCCTGAAACTGGTTCTGGCCCGTGAGCGACGGCGGTGTGATGGGAGTCAGAAAACTCGAAGAGCTCAGAGAAAAACGCGCGATCTGCGAGTCTGTGGAGGCATAGAGGACGCCTCGTTTCTCATCGAGGAGCAGGGCATTGATCGTTTTCGCCGACGGATAGGTGTGCAGGGAAGAAGCATATAGAAAGCCGCCGGGCAAGCTGGCTTGACCAACTCCCGTCGTGACGGATATGTCCGCGCGGCCGGGGAGGCCGGGTGGAACCGTAACGGTGATGTATTGCAGTGGGTAGGAATACGGTCGATCGGCATTGAAATAGTGAACGGATTGGAGCGGCGCGTTATTCCCACCGATGGTCACACTTGTCTGGCTCGGGCTGCTGCCGAAGAGCCCAAATCCAAAGATGTCGGCCAAGCAACCGCCACTGGCAGCGCATAGGGAATTCCGCACCATGGTGATGACGGTGCCATAGGTGAAGGCCTGAGGGACAATGTGGGTGTAGCCATCTGGCGGGATGAGTTTGATGTTGACAGGACCCACGGACTGGCCGGGCGGTGCCGAGGCAGAAACTTGTCCGGCAGGGTTCATGCTCTCGGTCGGCGCGCGCTGGGTGCCAAACCATACGTCGGGCTGGGCAGTATATGACTGGGTTGTTATATCCACGGCGGTAGAAGCATTCAGCCGGCCGTTGTCGGGACTAGCGATGATGGCAAAATCCGCCGACGTTGCCTGGGTGGGATCGACCGAGTATGTGCTGTCATCGAAGACCACGCCTTTTTCCCCCAGTCCAAAGACCAACCCCGTGTCGTCGGCCGCAAACGGTTGCACGATCCATTCCGGAGGCTCCCGGCGGTAATAGGCAAGGTTGGTACCAGTTGCAGGTGCAATTGTGACCATTAAGTGGGTGGTGGTGTCGACGGCGACAAGGAAGGGGAGGTCGCCAGGGGAATAGACAAAATAGAGATACTTGCCATCAGAGCTATAAGTCATTCCCCAGTAAGTCAGGCTGCCGATGAAAGTTGCCGGAACATGGGCGACCAAATTGAGATTGGCATCCAGGAAATCTACGCCATAGCTGCTGGCGACGGCCCATTCATTCCGGACCGGGTTTCCGCGAACGGTCATAATTGTGGCGGGAGCGTAAGCACCTTGGGTTATGACCGTATCAGATGAAACGTCAAGCAACTGGTAGGCGCCGGAGGAATCTCCCGAAGCGACCAGCACTTTCGTCCCATCGAAATTCCGATCGAACGAATAAAGATCCGAGATCTGATGCCGCGAAGCTAGCGCACTGACTCCATCCCAGTTATAAAAGCTGGAGTCACCCCAGCTTCCAAAGATCATATGTCCTCCAGCGGCAGCTGCGAGGAACGTAGGAGAAATGGGATTGGGCGTCGTCCATCCGAGTGGGATCGCTTGGGGAAGGGATTGCTGCCGAACGACCTGCATGGAGGCGAGATCGATCGTCGCAATATGTCCGGCTCCAAGTGCCAGCAACGACTTGCCGTCCAGATTGCTGCTGATGTTGGAAGAGGAGGCCAGCCACACGCCATTGGGCTCGAAGTTGGCGACACTGACGGGAATCGAAGACACATGGTTACCGGTAGTCGAGTCTGTGACTTCGATTCGATTCACGGCTGGAAGACTGGCGAGCACGTGTTTTCGCGGGGCATCGTAGTAAACCGCGATTGGGTTGCTCCCCAGACGGACCCAGTTTGTACGGTTGCCAGGAATCGTCCCGATTTTCGGGGCAACGTAAACCGGGAAGGCCGCCGAAACTTGCAGGCCATCCACGATGCGCGTCGCGTGAACGGTCACGACTCCAGGTCCCGTAGCGGCTGCCGCCCCGGCTGTGAGCGACAGAGTCACGACGACATTAGGAGGAGTTACGGAGTTTGAAAAGCGTGCAGTAATGCCGCTGGGGGTCGTCGCGGTAAGTTGAACATCGAAGTCAACAACTCCACCGTCGGAGTTGATGTTGATATCCACCGAGCTAGAGTCCGCCTGCGGGACAGTGACTTTTTGTACAGGAACCAAAAGTGAAAGATTTGCTCGACTGCCTACCATCAAATTGAGATTTGCGGCGTGCTGCAGGCTCCCGCTGGTCGCCGACAACTGGATTGGGTAACTGCCTGTGCCGACATTTGCCGACGCTGTCAGCGTCAAAGTAAGGCCGGATGCGGTGACGTCTTGCGGTAGGGATGGTGAGATAGTTATTCCGGTTGGCAAAGGTGCGGAATCCACGGTAATGGTTCCAGTGAAGGTGTTCCGTGGGGATGCAGTGATTTGAAAGTGACTCGATGTGCCCGGCACCAGGTTCAAGCTAGCCGGCTGGATTGCGATGCTGAAGTCGGGTGATGGAGGCAACGGTGGAGGAGAGGAGGAGCCGGAACCACCACCACAACCGGTCGTAATGACGAGGCAAAAACAAACCCCCATCCAAGTTACCAGACGGCCCATAGCCCTAAGACCTCGGTTCCTTTCGCTTCGGCAAGGAGGGGATATGCCTTTCCGAGCGAAACATAATAGCTGCGAGTGAGGTGCGAGGCAAGGAGAACGGTCACAAGCGAGGGTGAGGTTTGCGACAGCTTTTGACGACTAACTAAGACCATTCCATCATCAGATACGGAGTCGGTCAGTTGATTTGCTTACGAACTCGAACCAGAAACTAAGCAGCCTCTGAAAAGCGTACCAGTACTAGGTCAGCAGATAAGGCATCGCGCGGATTCGCCGGCCTATTTTCCTTTTTGGGGAGCAACTTGCACTTGGACGGGGGGAGTTTTGTCGGACTTGGTCATGTCGACGGAAACGGCGTTCATGGCGCCACTGCTGCCACGCACTTGCAGAGTGCGAGTCTGTTGTGTGCCGGAGGCGCTGGAGTTCTGCGCGTCAGTAGATTGAATGGTAACTTGCAGACCGGCGCTCGGGTCGCCGAGATTGACTTGCTCGACCTGGTGCTGGGTGGTGCGTCCGCCGCTGGTTCCGTTGCGGGAGCTTGTGGTTTCTCTCTGCACGAGGTGCAAGCTGCCGTCGGATGACGAGCCAGGGACAGCCGTGGAATACGTCTCAACGGTGCCGCGTGATTCTCCCGAGGAGTCTTGCGATTCTTTGCCGACCGTTCGGGATACTTCGGCAAGCTGGCCGTCGGGACCAGCACGCAGGACATGCTCTTCGCGGGTGCGACTCTTGCCGTCATCTGTGACGGTGCTCTGCTTCACTTCCCCGGCTTGCCATTGACCAGCGCCATCGGGGAGCAGCGTCGATTTCTGAACTTGCACGGTATGGTCGCCGGTACGCTCCTGACGTTCCTGAATCTTCATGGCCGGGGCGAGGCCGCCATTGGCGTCGGGCATCATTACGGTAGTTGTGGTTTCCTCAACGGTGGTGCTGGTCTTCCTGGTGTCCTGCACCTCGCGCTGCACAAGTTGAACGCGGCCGTTAGCGTCTGGATTCGAGGTGGAGCGCACCACCTTGGCGCTGCCGTCAGGCGAGGTTTGCTTTTCTTCCTCGGTCATCTGCAAGAGGACTCGCTGGCCGTTGCTATTGCGGCCGAATGTTCGAACTACTGTGCGCGATGTCGTGGCGTTGACTTGCACGGATTCTTTTTCGATGTCCTGCAGGGGCTCGTAGCTTCCGGAGCGGAGGATCTCTACGGATTGCCTGTCGACGGTACGGTTTCCGTTTTTCGAGTGGCTCTCAGTTTTGCGAGTGCGACTTCCTAGCGAGGAATCTTGCGAGTCGGAAGTGGCGGTCCAGGACTGGTCTTTTTTGGAGTTGTCGGAGTCTGAAGTTTGAGCGGCGGCGAGAGTGAGGCTTAGGAGCGCGTAAACGAGAAGCATCGGGAGCGCTCTTGCGAAAAGGCGTTCTGACCCGCGCGCGGAATTCTGCGAAGTCAGCTGTCCCGTCTGCATACAGACATTGTCCGTCGGCGAGGATGTCAGTGTCCAGCGAAGACACGGCGGCGGTAAAAACCTTTCCGCTCTAAGCACCTGTCATCAAGCTGAACGTCCTTTCACCAGATGATAGACGGCGAGCAGCAAGATTGCTCCAACCACTGACATGATCAAGCCAGCCGATTGGCCTTCCTGATACCAACCGACTGCGCGGCCGAGCCAAGTCGCGACGACTGAACCCGCGATGCCGAGAAGTATGGTCACAATGAACCCACCCGGGTCTTTTCCGGGCATGATGAGTTTGGCCAATGCGCCCACGACGAGACCAATCAAAATCACCCAAAGCCAGTGCATACGAGACCTCCCAGCGGCAATCCGCAAAAAACCACCCGGGCCCACGCGCGGCGCGTAGTATATATCGTTTCCCGAGTGGAGGACCATGCGAACCTTATTGATCTGCCAAGGCTTCCTGCTAATCGTACTTTCCGCCGCGGCTCAGACCGAGCGGCAACTCAATGTCGTGCCCATGCCCTCCAGCGTGCAGTTGGGCACTGGGCAGTTGCTGATTGATCCATCGTTCTCGATTACGACCTCAGGCGCGCACGACGCGAGCCTTGAGCGTGGACAACAGAGATTTACCGCTCAACTCTCACAGCTCACGGGAATCCGGTTCCGGCTGCATCCGGGCGATCCGGCCCACTCGACGCTGCAGATTCACGCGGAGCATGGACGCGAGGAAACACAAAAACTGGGCGAGGATGAGTCGTACCAACTGACCGTGAGCACGAACGGAGCACAGCTCAACGCGCCGACTCCGCTGGGTGTGTTGAATGGGCTGCAGACGTTTCTTCAGCTCGTAGAACCGACCTCGAACGGATTCGCCGTGCCGGCGGTCACGATCAAAGACCAGCCCCGCTTTGCCTGGCGCGGGCTGCTCATCGACGTCAGCCGGCACTTCATTCCCCTGGACGTGCTCGAGCGCAATCTGGATGGAATGGCCGTGGTAAAGATGAATGTGCTGCACTTCCATCTGTCCGACGACCAAGGATTCCGGGTCGAGAGCAAGCGACTTCCGAAGTTGCATACCGAAGGGTCAGACGGGCAGTACTACACGCAAGCCGAACTGCGGGAGTTCCTGGATTACGCACGAGATCGAGGCATCCGAGTGGTGCCGGAGTTTGACATGCCAGGACACAGCCGATCGTGGCTGGTGGCGTATCCCGAACTGGCGAGTAGTCCCGGGCCCTACAAGATTGATCCGATTGATGCGGGTCCGGATGCGGTAATCGATCCTACGCGCGAAGAAACTTACAAATTTCTCGACAAGTTCGTCGAGGAGATGGGCAAGCTCTTCCCCGATGCTTATTTTCATATCGGCGGGGATGAGGTCAGCGGGAAGCCGTGGGATACGAATCCGAAGATTCAGGAGTTCATTCATGCGCACAGCATGAAGAGCAATCAGGATCTGCAGGCGTATTTCAACCAGCGGCTGGAGAAAATTTTGGAGAAGCACCACAAGATCATGGTGGGATGGGATGAGGTGTTGCATCCGGATCTGCCGAAGAACGTGGTGGTGCAGTCGTGGCGGGGACAGCAGTCTTTGGCGGTGGCGGCGCGGCAGGGATACCGGGGGATGTTGTCTTTCGGGTATTACATCGATTTGATGTGGCCAGCGGCTAGGCACTACGAGGTGGATCCGATGAGCGGCGACGCGGCGACTTTGAATGCGGAGGAGAAAGCTCGCATTCTGGGAGGCGAAGGATGTATGTGGTCGGAGTGGGTGACACCGGAGAATCTTGATTCACGTTTATGGCCGCGGAGTGCGGCGATTGCGGAGCGGCTGTGGTCTCCGGCCGAGGTGAAGGATGTGGCCTCGATGTATGCGCGGCTCAGCAAGTTGAGTTGGCGACTGACGGCACTGGGGATGACGCATGAGTCCGGCAAGATCGAGATGCTGCAGCGGATGGCGAATTCGGATGATGTATCTGCCCTTCGTGTGCTGGCCGATGTGGTCGAGCCGGTGAAGGACTACACGCGCATGGATGGCATAAAGGGCCCATGGGACTTTCGCGCTCCGTTGAACCGCTTGGTTGATGCTGCGCGTCCGGAGAGCGATGTGGCGCGGCGTTTTCAGGATGCGGTTCAGGCTTATGTCCAGAGCGGTTACAAGGATCGTGTTGCGGAAGAGCAGATTCGCACGCGTCTAAGGGCATGGCGGGATAACGATCGCAACGTGCGCTCGTTGCTGCAGCGGTCCTTTCTGCTCAGCGATGTGGCGCCGCTTTCCGAGGAACTTTCGGCGCTTGGAGATGCGGGGCTGTACGCGCTGGACTACCTCAGCAAGGCAGAACCATCTCCTCAGGCTTGGAGGACGCAGCAAAGCGAGTTGATCGAGCGGGCGAAGACACCAAAGGCAGATCTCTTGCTCATGGTCGTTGCTCCCGTGCAACAGTTAGTAGAGGCTAGCGCGCGACCGACGACCCAGCAGTGAGTTCAGCGTGACCACGGTTTCACAACGCCACGGGGAGGATTGTTAACAACCCACGTCCCCTACGGTTGTTGAAGGCCGAGTTGCTTGTTTCTTTCCATGGAATCGATATTTGAGAATTAAGAAGGGTCGCTCGATCGCGAAATGCAGGGCGGTGGCCACTGTGATCGCGAGCGCGAACTGGGCCAGGAAGACCAGGAGTGGATTGCGCAAGGTTACGCCGCGGCTAATCCACGGCCACAGCACATCGCGGGCGTAGCCGTGACACAGGTAGAGCGAGTAGGAAATGATCCCGAGGTAGTGCGTGACGCGGTTGTTCAATAGCGGACTTGGTCGCAGAACCACCGAGACCAGAATGACGGCCAGCAAGTAGGTTACGACATCTGTCTGACTCTGTAGGGCGAATATGAGAATCAGGGCACAGATTGGCGTGCATGGATGTGCGATCCACGCCGGTACGACCCAATTGCGTCGCGCAGTGATCGCAATCAGGCAGCCAAGCACGATGGCATCCAGGTGGCAATCGAAGGCGAACCACGTGTAGGGGCGATAGCCGCAAAGAGACAAGGCGGAACGATAGATTGGTTGTGCGATGAGAATGCCGTAGAGGAATTTGATCAGCGTCGGACGTTGGATGCGAGTCAGAAGGAACGGCCAGAGGAGATAGAATTTTTCCTCCACGCCGAGCGACCAGGCGACGGTCAGCATGCTGTAATTTTGGTGCAGTGCGTGGTAGTAGTCTCCCATGTAGAAGAACATGGCCCAACTTCCAGGAAAGGGACGGGCCAGCCGGCACAGGCCCCAGACCACGTAGAAGACCGGGAAGAGGCGTAAGCCTCGCCGAAAATAGAATTGCCCTCGATCGAGACGCCCGGTTTCATCGATTTCCTTCAGTAAGAGCCAGGTGATCAGCAGACCACTCAATTCAAAGAAAAGTGTGACTGCGTAGGGGCCGGGGAATAGAGCAGTGAAGCCCCGCTGGTCGGAGTAGTGATAGAAAACCACGGCGAGGGCGGCCAGGCCCCGCAATCCATAAAGGCTAGGTATCTCGGGTTGCGACAAGTTCGCCACCAGGGGATTCGCCAGCACCACTGAAGTGGGGCGCCGACTGCCCTCCGATTGGACTATTGGTGGTGTTCCCCATCCCATGGAATCACTGTAGCGGGCCAGTGAAATTTGAAATCTTAAGAATTCTTAAGTACGCATTCTGGCTTTGACGTGCACACGTGCGTGTTGGAGGATGGGGTAGCTGGCGGGAGAGATGGAAACCTCCGAGAAGCAGACACAGCTATCGTTGTTACTGATCGATGATGATGCGGAACTGTGCAGCATGATGAAGGAGTTCTTCAGCCAGATGGGCCATCGGCTGGACTGCGCGTACAACGGGCGGGACGGCCTGAACCGCGCATTGACGAATTCCTATGATCTGATTGTTCTCGATGTGATGTTGCCGATTGTGAACGGTTTCACGTTGCTGCAGCAGTTGCGCCGGCGAAAAGAGGTGCCGGTCATCATGCTGACGGCGCGGGTCCATCGACAGGACCGGATTTCGGGACTCAACGCTGGCGCGGACGACTATTTGCCGAAGCCTTTCGACGCCGACGAACTGCTGGCCAGGATCCGGGCTGTGCTGAGGCGGGCGGGAAGGCTGGATTTTGCTGAGAACTCCATACAGACCTTTGCAGATATCCAGCTGAACGTGCCGGCTCGAGAAGTATGGAGTGCGGGCCGCTTGGTCGATCTCACGGCTCTGGAGTTCGACATTCTGGCGCTACTGATCCGTTCGTGCGGCCGGATCGTCTCGCGAGACGAGATCGCGGCCAGTCTGCTGGAGCGGCAGGGGACTCCCTACGACCGCGCTCTGGATGTACACATCAGCCACTTGCGCAGGAAACTCGAGCGCGGACGCACGCTTATTCGCACGGTACGCGGAGTGGGATACGTATTTACGGCGGGGGCGGGATCGAGCCTATGAGATCTCTGTATGTGACCGTGCTGGTTGTGATGCTGGCGACGCTGTCGCTTTCACTGGTGGTATTTCTTGCGATCTCGGACAGGGTAACCCAGCAATATATTTTTCCCGTGTTTGAAGCTATGGATGAGCTGGAACTGGAGAGCGCACGCAATGCTTGGGACGCAGGCGGCGCGGCTGGGGTTGCTGCCTACGTGAAGCGGCTGGATCATCACTTTGGATCAGCCCACTACATTCTGGATTCGCAGGGAGTCGATGTTGTTTCCGGACAGCGGCGTGCTGAACTGCTTCCGGCATCGTCTGTATCGGCTTCGCGCGGGTGGAGGAACGGACGGTACATTGTCACTCACCGCTCGGCAGACGGAGGCTATTGGCTAGTCGCAGTGGACTCGCGACCGGCGGGTGGGTGGGCTTTTTCTCCTTATTACGGCCTCGTGGTCGGTGTGACTGGCGTTCTGTGCTGGCTGGCTGCGATTTTTGTCGTATTGCCGATCCGCCGGGTGACCGCGATCGTCCAGCGCTTCGGGCAGGGAGATCTGGCGGTGCGCGCGAACATGGGTCGGAAGGACGAGATTGGAGGGCTGGCCCGGTCTTTCGACGCAATGGCCGAACGGCTCGAGACGCTGGTGATGAGCGAACGACGGCTGCTGCAGGATATCTCGCACGAACTGAGGTCACCCCTGACGCGACTGAAGCTGGCGATCCGGCTGACCCGAACGGCGACTGATCCAAGTAGCGCGCTCGACCGCGTGGAGCGCGAAACGAATCGGATGACTGCGCTGGTTTCGGAAATTATCGAGATGACCCGGATGGAAGGGGATCCGCAGGCCCGCAAGATGGAACCGGTAAGCCTTGCGAAGGTTGTGCAAGACACAGTGGACGATTGCCGGGTCGAGGCGCAGCTGTTCCGGGCTTGCGGGATTCGTGTGGAGGGGCAACTCACTTGTGAAGTTTCGGGCGACCGGGAACTGCTTCGTCGTGCGGTGGAGAACGTGCTGCGAAACGCGATTCATTATTCGCCGGAAGAGGCCGCCATCGACGTGATTCTTGCCGAGAACATACACGAGGCAACCATCAGGGTGCGCGACTACGGTCCGGGCGTGCCCAGCGACACTCTTTTGCAGATCTTCGATCCGTTTTTCCGGGTGGAAGATGCGCGGGATGGGGAGTCGGGGGGGATTGGCCTGGGCCTGTCGATCGCCAAGCGAGCGGTGCGATTGCATCGAGGAACAATCACTGCGCGGAATACGCTTCCGGGACTATGTGTGGAGATCACTTTGCCGATACTGGGACCGCAATCAAGGGAGGCAAGTCTAGCGCAACTGCGATCGATTGATTCCTGAGAAGAGTTTAGAGCTGTTTGGCGGAGGCGCCGGCGGCCAGTTCGCGCAGGACTGTAAGGAATCCGGAAGCGGCTTCGGGATCGGCCAGGGACTCCAGATCGACGGTGGCGGAGAAGTTCGGCGAATCAGGACGGAATCGGACTTTCAGAAAATTGTGCTCGCGCGAGGTCATCAGCGCGTTTACGACGGGCGTCAGTTCCTGGGTCCACTTGGCGCGGGTCGTGAGCACAACGGGGCCGGGACGCGAGATTTCCCACTCCCCGTCGCGATGCGAGGACTTGCCGTTACTGTGACCGCACCAGCGATGATTCAGAACCTCGAGGCGGAACGAGGGCGGGCAATCCAGATCGGCTTCGAAGGTGAGCGTCTCCTTTTGCTTGCGCCAGTGACTCACCAGCCACTGCACGGGCAAGGGGCGTGGCAACAGTTGCAGGGTCAGATGGGCGTTTTCAAACCAGCGGGAAGGGAATTGGAAGCGGGCGCAGAGGCGAGAACTTCCGGACCAGCGTGACTCGACGACCTTGCCCCTGCCGCGACACGCAATCTGCACCCAACGGAGGGCGGCCGCGCCTTTGCGCCGGTTGTAGCGCGCGAACGCGAAGTACCAGATGCCCAAGGAGACCGCGGCACCCAAAGCGTCTATCAGTAACAGGCGCCCCACAGAAGGAGACCTCTTAACTTTCATGGTACGTCCGAAGATGGAGCGAGGGCAAGAGGCCGGACGGGAGAAATTTTCTTCGGGTCTGTTGGATGGGTTGTCGGGGGGGCGGCCCCTATATCCGTTAACCTAAGGGGCCATTGTTTGCGAGTAACCCGTCGGTCGGCCAGAATTCGATCGTAGAACTTTTTCCCCGCTTGGTCCGTATCTCGATGACGGATAGACGTTCAGCAGTAGGGCGACAGCGCACACGAGGCATACATGGGCGGCAAGTGGGTCTGTAGAACAACAATATTCTCCTGCCTGATGGTGTCGTTTCTCATGGTGGCGGCGATTGCTCAACCGTCCCAAAGTCAGGCGCCCAACCGAACCTGGATCACTGACGTCCGCATCATGTCGCCAGAGAAGCTCGATCACATCGAGAAAGGCAGCGTGCTGATCGAAGACGGACGCATCGTTCGCGTCGAGCGAAAAACACGAGCAAAGAAGCCTGCCGGCGCAACGGTAGTTTCCGGAGAAGGACAGTTTCTAATTCCGGGCCTGATCGACTCGCACGTCCATGTTGCTTCTGTTCCCGGAATGAGGCCTGAGGTGAACTTTGGTCCCGGCCGAAGGCAAACCCACATGGATCAAGGAATATTTCAAACAACTTCCGCGTTCCTACCTTTACTTCGGCTACACCACGCTGGTCGATTTGGCGGTGGTCGATCGCCGGGTGTTGGAGGACTTCAGGCAGGCTCCGCTACACCCGGACTTGTATGACTGCGGCGAGTCTTTGCCTTTTGCCAATGGATACCCGATGTCGTTCGCGCCCCCTGAAGCACGATTCCAAGTGTTTCCCAATTTTATCTACGACCCTAACCAAGCCTCCACCATTCCCGCCCAATATAAGCCGGAAGACCACACTCCCGCCAAAGCGGTAGTCGCGGTCAAGAAGTCGGGCGGAATTTGCGTTAAGACTTATTTCGAGCGCGGCTTCGGGAGAGACAGGAATTTGCCGGTGATGAGTCTGGACGTTTTGGCGGCCGTCCGCGAGGCTGCAACTCAAACCGGCCTGGTGCTGATGATGCACGCCAATTCCTTTGAAGCCCAGAAATTTGCCGTCGACGGACACGTTGACGTTATCGCCCATGGAATGTGGAATTGGGGAGACCTCGACAAGCAGACGGATCTCCCTCCGAAAATCGGGAAAGTTCTCGATCAGATCGCGGAAGAGAAAATTGGATATCAATCGACTCTTCAGGTCATGCAGGGTCTGCGCGCCTATTTCGACCCCGAATATCTGAAGATGAAGGCAATCCCCAAGGTCATTCCTGCGGAAATGCTGGAGTGGTTCGAATCTCCGGAAGGTAAATGGTTCAAAAAAGAGATCTCTGAGGACAATGCGCCGGACGCAGCCATGCGTGAAGGATTCGACCGTGGCCCAGTCCGCCGAGTGCACCAGGTGGTTGCCTACCTGGCAGGCAACGATGCCAACTTCCTCTTTGGCACGGATACTCCTTCGGCACCTACCTATGGAAATCTGCCGGGCTTGAACGGTTATCTGGAGATGCAGCAGCTTCAAAGGGCCGGATTGTCTCTCGAACAGATTTTCAGAGCCGCCACGATCAATAACGCACGCGAATTCAAGCTTGATTCACAGCTCGGGACCATCGAACCGGGAAAAATTGCGAATCTCGTCCTGCTAAAACGATCGCCGTTGGAAAGCGTGGAAGCGTACGACAGCATCGTCACGGTTTGGGTTCATGGAAAACCAATTTCGCGAGACAGTTTGGAGGTCAATCCGAGCAAGTGATCTGTTATTCCGATAGGTCTTTTAGCGGTTTGTCGGCAATCCTTACCTACTTGGTTAGGTCCGAGTTGCCCGTGATCCAGGACATAAGCACAGTCGGCGTGTTCAGCCTCGCCGCGCGGCCTCGATCGTGGCGATGTCGATCTTCTTCATCGTCATCATCGCCTCGAAAGCACGCTTTGCCTCACCGCTACCAGTCGCAAGCGCATCGGTTAGCGCGCGCGGGGTGATCTGCCAGGAGAGGCCCCAGCGGTCCTTGCACCAACCGCACTGGCTTTCCGTGCCGCCATTGCCCACGATCGCGTTCCAGTAACGGTCCGTCTCTTCCTGATTCTCCGTCGCGATCTGGAAGGAAAAGGCCTCGGTGTGCCTGAACGTCGGGCCGCCGTTGAGACCGAGACAGGGAATGCCCAGGACGGTGAACTCCACCGTCAGCGCATCGCCCTTCTTGCCGCCCGGATAGTCACCGGGAGCCTCGTGAACCGCTGTTACTTCACTATCCGGAAAGGTGGCGGCGTAGAAGCGCGCCGCCTCATGCGCGTCCTTATCGAACCAGAGGCAGATCGTGTTCTTTGGCTTCATGGTCGTGTGCTCCTTGTGCTCGATCAGGACGAACGCCGTCCACGCAAAACGGCGTAGCCTTCACCGATCATGCCATGATACTCGGGAAGCTGGAAGTCGAGCTGCAAACGCCGCCCTCGGCGGGAGCCAAGTTCCCGTTTGCCCGTGATCCGCTCCGAACCGCAAATTCGCGGCAACTTTCTGACCCAAGCCATAGCGCGAGCAAGCCCAAGTCACAATTACCAGGTCGAGTTGTTGTACCAACGCAGAACTCGGAGTGCGCGCAAGGAGTTCCAACGGCTTGCCATGCCGACTTCGGGCTCTATCTTCAACGGAACATATTCGGGATGCAGCAAATTCATTGGCCAGCGCCCGTTCTGGTGTCGGCGCTCAATCACGATTTTGATGGCCTCACGGACGCGGCTGTCGGGTTTGATTCCTGCATTCCGCAGATAATCGAGTCCGCGTAGGACGTCGTAATGCCAAAAGGTCGGGAACGAGAAACGGAGCCAGCGTTTGTCAATGACTTGGCCGGTTCGGAGCGAGCGGAACATGCGGCGCTCGAGCAGATAGTTTTCGCCCCGTTTGCGGGCCTTAGTGACGGCCGCCGATTTGCGCCCCGCTCGTTCGTATTCGAGCAGTCCTTCGAGCACGCAGATGGTGGTATGGAACGAAGAGCGCCCGCTTTTCGGCGCTTCGCAGTTCCAGCCGCCGTCTTCGAGTTGTTCACCCAGAAGTTGATTGGCCAGTGCGTCGTTCGGTTTTTTGAAATGCGCGCCGATGCCGAGGATTCTGCCGTTGATGCAGGGCTCGGTTTCGCCGCGAAGGTAAGGCCGGTTGTTGAGCTCCTTAAACACCAGCCGCTGGTCGACGCGGTCGATCATTTTGCGGGCCGGCTTGCTGGCGGGGTCGAGACCGAGGTCCATCAATACGGCGAGACTGTAGAGGGTAATAAGTAAGTCTCGATGATGCTTCGGCAGATCGGTTCTCCACCCGCGGGGACTCCCGCCCCAGTGGCCGGCAGGAGATTGGCAGGCGAGAAGTTGGGCACCCCAGCCTTCGGTTGCGACGCGAGACCGTTCCGTTGCAATCGCGTTGGGGCCTTCACCGGTGAGGTCCCTCATGACCTGCCAACGGATGGCCGGGTCCGAATCGAGAAGCCACTTGAGGTGCGCGGGCCGAGGTGCGTAATCGTGAAGGCGCATTCGTACGTTATAGCAAGTGGCCTGTAAGTTTTCACCCGTGCGCTGAACCGCGTTCGGAGTGGCCCTGCGTCGGGCGGAAGTGGAGGCGTCTTCCGGGCGGATTGTCGGCAAACCAGAAGGAATTCTGCTGAAGTTAGCGAATATGGGGCGGGCCCTCGACACGCTGATGGCAGGCTCTCGCGACAAAGCGCTGGATGGCGCCGCTACTCATCGCCGGGTGGGACTACTACAATGGCGTCGTGATGAGGACGGCGGACTTCACGATCCGGGAATTTCGGCGGGGAGACTTTCGACACTCTTTGGGAAATCGACCAAGAGTGCTTTCCGCTCGGGATTTCCTATTCGCAAGTGGAATTGCTGGCGTACATGCGGCGACCGCGTTCGTTTACGCTGGTGGCGGAGGGTGTCCGCGAGCGGTCACGTCCCACGGGGATGAGCGCCTCGCCGGTGGGATTCATTGTGGCGGAGGCAGGTCGAACCCGCGGTCACATCATCACGATTGATGTTCTGGAGCACGCGCGGCGCAGCGGCCTGGGGACGAGGCTTCTGACGGCCGCGGAGAATCGCCTGCGCGAGATGGGTTGCGGCCTGGTTCTGCTCGAGACTGCTGTGGATAACGCGGCGGCCTTAGCGTTCTACAAACGGCACGCCTATTTCCTGGTCAAGACCGTGCCTCGATACTATGCGACGGGCGTGGACGCCTTCGTGTTGAAAAAAGATTTGCTCTCGCCTGCTCCCGCCAGCTAACTTGCCAGCATGAAAATTGCGATCCAGGGCGAACCTGGAGCTTTCAGTCACGAGGCGGCTTTGCGCATGGTGCCGCGTTGCACGATCGTGCCTTGCGCGCGGTCGGCGGAGGTTTTCGACCGCGTGGGTCGCGGGTCGGTAGGCGGCGCGGTGATCCCGATCGAGAATTCGCTGGCTGGGTCGGTGGCCGAGCATTTTGATCTCCTGCTGAGCCGGGACGTGTTTATCCAAAGCGAATTTCCCCTGCGTATCGTTCACAACGTAATTGCTGCTCGGGGAGTGAAGTTCGGAGATCTGCGGCGGGTGTACTCGCACCCGGTGGCGCTCGACCAGTGCCGCGACTTCTTTCGGCGCTATCCGAAGATCGAGCCGGTTGCGTTCTATGACACGGCCGGCAGCGTAAAGCATGTGGTCGAGCAGCAGTTGCGGGATTCGGCGGGAATTGCGGGGCGCCAGGCGGCGAGCGTTTATGGTGGAACGATCCTGAAGGCCGGGATTGAGGACGACAAGCAGAACTTCACTCGTTTTTTCTTCGTTCGCAAGCGGCGTGAGGTGCGGCGCGGAGCGAACAAAACTTCGCTCGCCTTCAGCGTGAAGAATATTCCCGGAGCCCTTTTCAAGGCGTTGAGCGTGTTCGCGCTGCGCGACATCAGCTTGAGCAAGATCGAATCGCGCCCGGTGCGAGGGCGGCCTTGGGAGTACGTATTCTATGTCGACATTCTGCGCGGGGATGATGAACCGGCGCGCAACGCGTTGCGGCACCTGGGCGAAGTCGCAGACCTGGTAAAGGTTCTCGGGATTTATCCGGCAGCCTAAGAAAAATACAACCTTGGCAGCAATCTCCGAGTCAGATGAAGAAGATTCCCATGGACACCGCAGATCGAATCACTCGACGGAATTTTGTTGTGCGCTCGACTGCCGTAGGGGCAGGCCTGGTAATTCCCGGCTTGGCCTCAGCGGTTGCCGGGGCGGAGGAGAAGGGGAAGGAAGACATTTCCCCGGCTGAAGACCTGATGCGCGAACACGGTGTGCTCAACCGGATCCTGCTGATCTACGACGAGCATCTCCGGTTGCTGGACGCAAAGCAAACCTTCGATCCGGGAGTCCTTGCCAGTTCGGCGGGAATTGTCCGCCACTTCGTGGAGGAATATCACGAGAAGCTGGAAGAGGATTTTCTGTTCCCACGCTTCCGTAAGGCAAACAAGCTTGTGGACCTGGTGGACACGCTTCTTGCCCAACACCAGGCCGGAAGGCGCGTCACGGCGCAGATCGAGCAACTTGCCAAGGCGAACAGCTTAAAGGATGAAAGCAAACGCCGCGAGTTGGGGGAGAACTTGCGGGCGTTTGTGCACATGTACCGGCCCCACGAAGCGCGCGAGGACACCGTGCTCTTCCCGGCGTTTCGCGGGATCGTGTCGGCACACGAATATGACGCGCTGGGCGACGATTTCGAGAAAAAGGAGGATGAACTGTTCGGCGACGAGGGATTCTTCAAGGTCGTGGATCAGGTCGCTGAACTCGAAAAGAAGTTGGGGATGTACGAGTTGAGCAAGTTTACTCCCAAGTAAAGCAGCCATCGGTCACACGGTCACGTGAGGATGCACACAGTCGCTTTCCTCGCCTGCACACTATGCTGGAGACGGCCCCTCGAGACGAGTGGTCAATTCAGAAGGGAGCAACTCGAATGCAATCCTCCAAGGTGTTGATTCTGCTGATTGTGTGTGTGCTGGGCGTGGCGGTGCTGGCAACGGCCGCGAATAATAAGTTCGGTGTGGCCGATGTACACAAGATCAATTTCATGAACAGCGTCCGCATCGGCGATGTCGTCCTGCCGCAAGGCGATTATGAGATCCGGCACGTCATGGAAGGCGAAAATCACATCATGGTTTTCCATCGAATCGGCGGCAAGACGGCCGAGGCGCGGGTGAAATGCGAACTGGTGCCTCTTCAGCAGAAGGCCAGCCAAACCCAGAGAAGCTATGTGACGAATGCGGCGAACGAGCAAGTGCTGCATGAACTCGTGTTCGCCGGCGAGAGCGCAAAGCACGTGTTTTAGCCTTGGGATCACAATGTTAAGCGCAGAGGGCTAACGGCCCTCTGCCTACCTCCAAAACGACCAGCTGGGGCCATTTTTCTGCCCAGATAACTGGTGGGGTAACCTGTACCTTGGATAAGGTGCAAAACTGCATGAAGGGGTCTACAATCCAACGCTCTACGGGGGAAAACCCCGTCCGGCCTGCATCTTTTTAAGGACTAGCGACATCAAAACTTGAGCGAGATACACTCAAGGAGAACCATGGCACAGCAGTCGCGCGTCACAAAAGCCAAAGATGACCCCGAAGTACAGGAAGAGCGGTCTCTGCCGGTTCTGCCGGTTCGAGATACGGTCCTGTTCCCCCATGCGGTGTTGCCCCTGACGGTGGGACGGGAGAGTTCGGTTCAATTAATCAATTCGCTCGGCGAGGACAAGACCATTGTAGTGGTCGCCCAGCGCGAAGCGCGGGTCGATACGCCTCAACCGAGTGACCTGTACACCGTCGGCACGCTGGCGGTAGTCCACAAAGTTGTGAAAATGCCCAACCAGAGCCTGTTCGTGTTTGCGGAAGGACTGGAACGGGTGAAGCTGGCGGAGTTCACGCAGCTCACGCCATTCATGAGGGCGGGTTTCACAACGATCCCGGAATCCGTGCCCGCGAAGAGTTCTGAGATCGAGGCGCTCCAGCGCAACGTCCTGACATTGTTCCAGCAGATTGTGGCGGGTTCACCGACGTTGTCGGATGAACTGTCCACCGTTGCGATGAATATTGAGGAACCGGGACGGCTCGTGGATTTCATTGCCTCGTCACTGCCTTCGCTTTCCACTTCCGACAAACAGGACACGCTGGAAACTACCGATGTGAACGTTCGGTTGGAGAAGATCAACCAGCACCTGGCGAAGGAGCTGGAAGTTCAGCAACTGCGCAACAAGATCCAATCGGAAGTTCAGGACAAAGTCCAGCAGACCCAGCGCGAGTATTACTTGCGCGAGCAGATGAAGGCTATCCAGAAGGAACTGGGCGAGCAGGATGAAGGCCAGCGGGACATCGATGAACTGAAACAGAAGATTGAAGCCGCTGGAATGCCGGATGACGTGAAGAAAGAAGCCCTCAAGGAATTGGGGCGACTTTCGCGTATGTCACCGATGGCTGCCGATTACGGCGTCACGCGCAACTACATTGAATGGTTGGCGGTGCTGCCGTGGGCGAAGGCGTCGGGCGGCGAAGTCGACATTCCGAAGGCCAAAGAGATTCTGGATGCCGATCACTACGACCTGAAAAAAGTGAAGGACCGCATTCTTGACTATCTTTCTGTTCGGCGCTTGAAGCCGAACATGAAGGGGCCGATCCTGTGCTTCGTCGGACCTCCGGGCGTAGGCAAGACTTCGCTCGGAAAGTCGATTGCACGCGCATTGGGACGCAAGTTCGTGCGCATCTCTCTCGGCGGTGTACACGACGAGGCCGAGATTCGCGGGCACCGGCGGACGTATATCGGGGCCTTGCCGGGACAGATTATCCAGGGGATTCGTCGCGCGGAGACGAAAGATCCGGTCTTCATGCTGGACGAGATCGATAAGGTCGGGCGTGATTTCCGCGGAGACCCCGGCTCGGCGTTGCTAGAAGCGCTCGATCCCGAGCAGAACAGCACGTTCCGCGACAACTACCTCGACGTTCCGTTCGATTTGTCGAAGGTGTTGTTCATCACGACGGCCAACATGCTCGATCCGGTCGCGGAGCCTCTGCGTGACCGCATGGAGATCATCGAACTGCAGGGCTACACCGAGGAAGAAAAAGTCCACATTGCGTTTCAGTATCTGATTCCGCGGCAGGAAGAAGAGAACGGCGTTACTGCGGAGCAGATCGAATTTCCGGAGGAAGCTGTTCGGCACGTCATCCGGCACTACACGCGCGAAGCGGGTGTGCGCAACCTGGAACGGACGATTGGCACCATCTGCCGCAAACAGGCGCGCCGCTTAGCGGAAGGGAAGACCGACAAGCTGGTGGTGACACCGGAGATCGTTCAGGAATTCCTGGGCGGTATCAAGATCCGGACCGAGGGCGAGATTGCGGAGCGCACGCAACGTCCCGGAGTCTCAGTGGGCTTGGCATGGACTCCCTCTGGCGGCGATGTGCTCTTCGTCGAAGCCAACGTCATGAAGGGCAAGGGCGGCTTCACCATGACTGGACAGATCGGGCAGGTGATGCAGGAATCGATGCAAGCGGCTCTGACCTGGGTGCGGTCGAATGCGTCGCGGCTCGGGATCCAGGAAAGCTTTTTCTCGGATCACGATATCCATATGCACGTGCCGGCGGGCGCGATTCCCAAAGACGGTCCTTCCGCGGGCGTCACCATGGCAACTACCCTGGTTTCGCTGCTTACCGATCGTCGCGTGCGTCCTTACACTGCAATGACGGGCGAGATTACGCTGAGCGGGAACGTACTGCCGGTCGGCGGGATCAAAGAGAAAGTGCTGGCGGCGAAACGTGCAGGCGTACGCGACGTCATCCTCCCGGCGGAAAACAAGACGAACGTGGAGGAAGACCTGACGCCTGAGCAGGTCGAGAACCTGACGGTGCATTACGTGAAGAACATTGAAGAGGTGCTCGAGTTGGCGTTGCCTTCTTCGCCGCGCGAAGAGAAGCAGGATGCGGAGGAGCGGGAGAAGGTGCTTAGTTCGGCCGTCAGTCGATAGTCATCAGTCGTCAGCAAGAGTTCGGTGCCAGTCTCCGCGGTCGAGACTGGCATTTGTTTTTGTGGATTGAACTCTTACACAGTCTGCAATTCGTTTCGTCTTCGCCAAAAATAGATCGCAAATCCAACGGCCACGACTGGCAAGACTGCGCCGAACTCATCGATGAACCACGCAGTCTTACCGGTGTTGCGGGTTAGAGGAGTGAAGATGCCCTGGATGTAGAGGTTGTGGCTTGCATGCAGGATCGCTCCCGTCCACAAACTTCCGGACTTCAAACGCATCCACGCAAACACGAAAGAAATAGCCACCACCATCACGGTGAAACAGGTAAGGCCGTACCAGGTCGGCGTTCCGGAGTTGTAGTCGCCCCAAATCAATACTGGGGTAATGCCAGCATGACCACACCACGCCACTGAGCAACGCCGTGCCAGTGAATCCCATGTTCTTGAATAGCTCTGGGACCAGGAAGCCACGCCAACCGATCTCCTCACCGAGGGCGCGCGCCAAGCTCTGAACCAAGCCGAAGGTGCCAACGAGCAGCACGTACACAACGGTGGAGGTCACCGGCGAGGTCCGCAGACCCATGCGCTGTGAGAGTTGCTGCATCGTTTCGTGGTTCGGAAATCCGCCCAGACCGGTGCACCACACGAAGAGATAGGCAATCGTCGCGTATAGGAGCGGGATGTACCAGCTCATGGCTGCGTACCTGGCTGGGGGCCACTTCCATCCCAGCTCCGGCAGCGGGCGCCCATTGAGTTTGAGAGTGGCCATGGCCGCCAGGGCAGGGCACCACATGATGCCCGCCACGTACAGGCCTCCGCCGGCTCCCAGCGTATGCGCTCTGAGGACGAGGAAATAGAAAACCGAGCTAAAGGCGAAGACGAGCAGCAAATACGTCGCTACTTGCGCGCGGGAGCCTCTGGGTTCTGGCATTTCTTACCTCGAGGTTGTGAGAGCCCATTACTAATACTAGGGGGCGGCTGCTGAGTAAAGCGGATACATCGTCTGTTTTTGAGCCAACTAAGGAGTCAATGACTGAAAAGGAGCACGTTATCGACGTACGGAGTGCGCTAGTATTGCTTGCAAAGCGCTTTTCCAGGGACTCGCATGAATCGAATACATCGCTGGCTGTGCCGTTCGGCGGGTTGGAAGAATTCGTTGCAGAACCGCATCGTGCCTTGGGTCCTCAGCGACATCGATCTGGGCTCGGACGTGCTCGAGGTGGGGCCCGGTCCCGGCCTGACTACCGATCTGCTGCGAACGCGGTATGAGCGACTCACGGCGATTGAGATTGACGATCGGCTGGCCGCGGCGCTCGAAGAGAGACTCGCGGGTACGAATGTAGCGGTCGTACGCGGGGATGCGACGACGATGCCCTTTGAGGACGCCTCGTTCTCGGGTGCGGTGGCCTTCACGATGCTGCATCACGTTCCTACTCATGGAAAAACAGGATCGATTGCTGCGCGAAGTACACCGGGTCTTGAAGCCGGGTGCCATGTTTGCGGGCACAGATGCCAAGCGAAGCGTGCCATTGCGCTTGCTTCATATCGGAGATACGTACGTTCCGGTTGACCCAAATCGTTTCGGATCGCGTCTTCAGGCCGCCGGTTTCCGCACCGTACAGATCACGGAGGACAGCCAACGCTTCCGTTTTCAAGCCTGTGCTTAGCGCATTTATCCCATGCAGATTCGCGTCCTATTCTTCGGCATGCTCAAGGATCTTGGTTGGAAAGGTAAGCGATTCTGTGACTCTTCCTGAGGGAGCGACGGTAGGGGACCTGCTCGCGCACTATGAAACAACATTCCCACGCTTGAAGGAGCTATGGCCTTCCATTGCGCTTTCTGTGAACCAGCAATACGCCAGTGCAGATATGCCACTGACGGGAAATGATGAAATCGCGCTCCTGCCCCCAGTCAGTGGTGGAGCGTCGCGTACCCAGCACGCCGCCATTGTTACGGAGCCAATCGACACGCAGAGCTGTACTCGCCAAGCTGAGACGTCCCGAAGATGGTGCGGAGGTGGTCTTCGAGGGGGTTGTTCGAAACAATACTCGGGGACGGCAAACCCTGTACCTCGACTACGAAGCGTACGAGGAAATGGCTCTGAAGCAGATGGAAGAGCTGGCTACCCAGGCACTCGGTCAGTTCAAGGTGCGGGATGTCGCTATCGTACATCGCCTCGGGCGGCTGGAGATCGGAGAGACTAGCGTGCTAATCGCGGTGGCATCGGCGCATCGGGGTGCGGCTTTCGATGCCTGCCGCTGGTTGATCGATACGCTGAAACGAACCGTGCCGATCTGGAAAAAGGAACATTTCGTGGATGGCGCCGTGTGGGCCGACGGTGAGCCGTTTCCTGCGGAGATTCCCCGTGTGCAAGGCAGCCCCAGCGGGCAGCCTGCATCTAAGTGATGCGACGGCTGATGACGCGATCGACAACCCTGGTCCTCCTGGTTTTCGCCGCCTGCCTGTGTTCCGCGCAGGAGGAGCCTTCCACCACTCTGAAAATTGATGTCCGGCTGGTGAATGTGTTCGTCACGGTAACCGACCAGCGCGGGGCGCCGGTCGGCAGTCTGAACAAAGAAAATTTTCATCTGATCGAAGACGGCAAGGAACAGAAGATTTCCGTCTTTGACAAGGAATCGGCGCTGCCGCTGTCGATCATCATGGCGGTCGACACCAGCCTCAGCACGAAGAAGGATCTGCCGCTGGAACTGGCATCGGCACGCCATTTCGCCCATACCATCCTCCGGCCGATCGACGCGCTCTCGCTGTTACAGTTCAGCGAGATCGTGGACGAGGTTGTCTCCTTCACGGCGGACGTGAAGACCATCGATCGTGGTATTGATCGCATCCACAATGGGGCGGCGACCGCCTTATATGACGCGATCTGCCTGGGGTCGCAGGCACTCGATCGGCGGCGAGGCCGCAAGGTCATGGTCGTAATCACTGACGGCGGTGACACGGTGAGCAAATACGACTATCGGGACGCCGTGCGCAGTGCGCAGGAAGCCGAAGCCATCGTCTATAGCATCATCGTCGTTCCGGTGGAGGCGAGCGCCGGACGCGACACTGGCGGAGAGCATGCCCTCATCCAACTCTCCGAAGATACCGGTGGAAAGTACTACTACGCCAGCTCTCTCCCGCAACTCGACAGCGCCTTTCGCCAGATCAGTGACGAACTGCGAACGCAATATCTTGTTGGCCTACTACCCCTCCCAACGCCTTTCCGACACGGAGTTCCGCCGGATCCAGGTGACCCTACACGGGGCACCCGACGTCACGGATTTTCAGATCCGGCATCGCACGGGGTACTACTCGTCGAGGCCAGCGAGTAGCCGCTAAGCCGCCGTTCTCGAATTGCTAGACAAAACCCAACGGACTTTTTGTTTTGTGTAGTTGGAGTATGGAATTCTGTATCCCAAATCGTGCACTAAACAACCTCCGCACTTTCCTCTGTATGTCTAACTAGTTGACAATTAACAGATTATGTTAATCAACAGTGTTGTGGAATGTTGATTGCTTTTGATTCGGTAGGGTACCAACGATGGGTCTCGAAGTTTCCCTGTAACTTCAGCCTTGTTAATCAAGTGTTTTGAGAGCCGGTGGCGCGTCTACGCGGTCCGCCCCGAGGCGCGCAAATCCCAGAGGAAGGTGCATAAATGACTTCGAATCAACGATTCCCCCACATCACGCTACGATTTAGCGTCATGCTGGCAGTGGCTTTGTTGCTCTTGAGTGCGGCAGGGCTCGCGCAATCCACGGTCAGCACCGGCAGCATCGTCGGAACGGTGACCGATCCATCCGGCGCGGTGGTCAGTGGCGCCAAAGTCAGCATCACAAACACCGCAACTGGACAGACGATCGAGCTGACGTCGAACTCGGCGGGCGCGTTCAATTCGGGCCCGCTCACCCCGGGAAACTACAAGGTGCAGGTTTCCGCCAAGGGCTTTAACACGGTCAGCTACCGTCACCAATGTGCAGGTCGGCAATACGGCGACGCGTGAACGCCAAGATGCAGTTCGGTCAGGAAAGCACAACCATCGAAGTGCAGGCATCCTCGGTCCAGGTGAATACCGAGCAGGCAACCGTGCAGGGCGTTCTTAACTCGCAGCAGATCGAGAACCTGCCGGTGAACGGCCGCAACTTTCTCGATCTTCGCCCAGCTCGAGCCGGGCGTGCAGATCCAGGATGGGCAGAACTTCGATCCCACCAAGGCCGGCTATTCTTCGATTTCGTTCGGCGGCCGCTTCGGTCGCACGGCGCGCATCAACGTGGACGGCGTGGACGTCTCCGACGAGACCGTCGGTACCACCACCGCCGATATTCCGGCGAGCGCGATTGACGAATTCCAGATCAGCCAGTCTTCGCTGGATCTGTCGCAGGACCTGACCTCTTCCGGCGCTGTCAACGTCACCACGAAGTCGGGTACGAACGCGTTCCACGGAGAAGGTTTCTACTTCGTTCCGCGACCACAGCATGGCGGCCGCGTCGCCGGACGGCCAGTGACAATTACTTCCAGCGCCATCAGTACGGCGGGAGGTTCGGCGGCGCCGATCATCAAGAACAAGTTGTTCTTCTTCCTGGACGCCGAACGCACCAAGCAGGACTCGCGGCGCCGGTGTCTTAGTTGGCGGGCCCTCTAGCGGTTTTACTGGTGGCTTCACGCCAGCCGTTCCGCGAAAGCAATCGTGCTGGGCAAAGTCTGGACTACGACTTGGGCAACGGCGCGAAGGCGTTCTATCGGTACTCGTACTTCGAAAACTCGCTGTTTGCGACCTTCGGTCTCGGTTTTTCGGTCTACAACAACAAGGACTACACCCGGCAGCACGTGGTTGGCGTCGACTTCAGCACGGGGACCTTCTCGCACAGCATTCGCTTCTCGTATCTGAAGTTCCAGAACCAGATCGTGGATGCGACGTCGGGCAACAATGCCCTGCCGCTCTGCTGCACGGGACTGGAGATGAGTTCGGGATCGTTCTTTGTCGGACCCAACCTACTGGCGCCGCAGAGCACTCCGCAGTCGAACCACCAGATCAAGTACGACGGCAGCAAGGTCATTCCACTCACACACCTCCGGTATGGGTTTGCGTACAACCACATTCAGGGCGGCGGTTTTGCTGATTTTTACGGCTCAGCGCCGCGCGTTTCCTGGGGACGAGCGTCGAGCACTGCCTTTGCCGCAACCAGTTGGGCTCCGGAATTGGTGCACGAACCAGCGCCTGCTGACGGTTCCTGCTTTGGTGGTGGCGCAGCAAATCCTCTGAACTACCCGGTCGAATCGACTTCGTGTGGGCAACGGTCAGGGATTCAACACCGAGCTGCCCGCCACTCGGCTTCCCGGCGGGCGGCCTCGGTCCGGACAATCGCCTCGGCGCGTACGTCGGCGATTCGTGGAAGATGAAGCCAAACTTCACACGTCAGCCTGGGCTTGCGCTACGACCGCGACACAGGCCGCACGGACAGCGATCTTGCCGGCGATCCCCGACATCAATGCCGCATTTCCCGGCGCTGGGCAACCGCGTAAAGCAGGCCAACCTGAACTTTGCTCCGCAGATCGGCATCGCATGGGATCCCCAGGAATAATGGCAAGACGGTGATTCGTGCTGGCATCGGGATGTTCTACGAGAACGTCATCTATAACAACGTGCTGTTCGACCGACCGCTCCGTCTGCAAAACGGTGCGTTCAATCAGGTCACGAGCGCTTGCCTTAGGGGTACGCCGCAGCCAGTTGCCGGTGGAGGGTGGATTCATCTCCGCCGCGATGGACATCTGCGGCAACAACGTGCCGGTAGGTACAGTGATTCCGCAGATCCTGTCGTTCTGGGATCAGGTTCTCGCGGGCAATCCTTTCACTCTGACCAACCCCAACCCGAACTACATCGGTGATCTCCTTGCCGTTGGACTCTGGAGATGGCGGCGCCAACCGGAGTTGTTCGATCCGAACTACAAGACGCCGGTTTCAGTGCAGATGAACGTCGGAATCCAGCGTGAAATCCGGCACGGCATGGTGTTCAGCGCTGACTACTTGCGCAACATCGAAACCCGAACGCTGCTGGGCATTGACATCAACCACGAAGGCAGCGTTCAGAACTTCAACTCGGGCGCTGCGCTGGCTGCTATTTCGGATACAAACGCCTCCTTCGGATGCCCGGCAGGAGCTGCGGGTGTGCAATGTGCGATCGATGCCGGCGCCGGTATTGGCGACTATGCCGGCTTTGGTCTGGGGATCAACGCCGACGTGGCACCGGCGTGCCATGTACGCAGGCGCAGGACATCGTGGCTGGCGAGAACGTGGCGGCCTCGGGACGACCCTGCGCGTTTGGAGGGATCAACCCCAATCAGGCGACCTTCTTCCTGTTAAAACCCATCGGACGCTCGGTCTACAACGCTCTGCAGATGAAGCTGTCGCAGAATGTTGTGAATCCGGTGCGGGGCGTGAAGGCGCTCAACTTCCAGGTTTCGTACAGTCTGTCGAACTTCAGCAACACCGGTGGTGCCCAGCTAACCGGAACCAGCGGCGATAGCGATCAGGACTTCGTGCTGCAGGCGGCTGACTACAACAAGCCGGGCAGGTATTACGGCCCGGCCTTGCTTGATCGCACCCACCAGATCTCGTTTGGTGGCTATGCGGATGTGCCCGGTGGCTTCCGCCTCGGCCTGATTGCACACTTCTACAGCCCGCTGTCGAGCGCCATCGTGGCCCCGGTTTCCGGAGGGCGCCGGCGAAATCTTCCTGACCGACTTCACGGGAGATGGCACGACGCGGAGACCCGTTGCCTGGAACGCACTTCGGGCAGTTCGATCGTGGCACGGATGCAAGGGCCTAACTACAGTCGTCAACAACTACAACACCAACGTTGCTGACCAAGCAACACCGGCTGGGCAGGCGCTGATCGGCGCTGGTCTAATGACCCTTCCTCAATTGCAAGCTTTGGGCGGGGTTGCACAGCCAATCGATCCGCCTCCGGCGGGCCAGGTGGACTTCGCCTGGTTGAAGGTCGTGGACTTGAAGCTTACTTGGCGGCATACGTTCAAGGAGCAGCTTCACGATCGAACCGAGTGTGGGCTTCTACAACGTCTTCAACTTTGCCAACTTCAACCTGCCTCCGAATACTATGGCCGGAATTCTCGACTGTAGCTCAGGCAGTTCGATCAATAGCGTCCCAAGAACACTCCGGAATCCGAGCAGTTCCGGGTAGGCAACGGCACCGGCGTGTATTCGCTCGGTGCGCCGCGGCAGATCGAGTTCGGCATGAGACTGGTTTTCTAGCTGAAACCCTGTAATTGGTAGTCCGGCCACCATTCCTTCGGAGTGGTGGCCTTTTTTTGATGTTCTCCTTCCGGTTGCACTCCACACACTAACGGGCTACGATTCCCCTCCAAAGAGGATATGAGAGGCTCTGTTTATTGTGCTGGCTGTATTTGCATTCTTCGGGGGAGTTTTCTTGCCCCTGACTGGGCTGGCCGAAGCCGGGAACGAAAAGATCGTGTTCGTGCGAGCCGATCCAACCATGGGAGTGCAGTCGATCCAGCAGGTGACCGATGCGAATGAGTTCGCTGGCACGAACGAGCTGGGAGTATCCAAAGACCATCACGACGCGCCACAGTTCCAGGCGACGTCTGCTCGCGATCCGAAGAAGAATGAGATCGGGTTGATGAATCCGGACGGTTCGGGGATAGCTCTATTACATGTGTACGGTACCGATCCTTCGCTGTCACCGGACGGGGCGAAGATTGCGTACTGCTCCTTGAAAGAAACGCAATATTTTCAGATTTTCGTGATGAACGTAGATGGAACGGGCAGCAAGCGCCTCACCAGCTTTGGAAATGGAGACGCGTGCGGCCCCGCTTGGTCGCACGACGGCAAGAAGATCGCGTTCTACGCATTCGCAATGCCGAATCCCAACCGCAACCCTGGCATCTGGATAATGGAAGCCGACGGTTCGAATCAGAAAAAGCTGATGGATCACGGGCTCGATCCGACATGGTCACCGGATGGTCGGCAGATCGCTTTTGCTTCCAATCGAGATGGGGGAATCTTTCAGATTTATTCGATGAACGTCCGATGGCTCCAATGTTAAGCGCCTGACTAAGCAAAAGGGCGAAGCTTCGAATCCTGCCTGGGCTCCGGATGGACAGGCAATTGCGTACAGCGCAGCCAGCGATGGCGATCGGCGCGCTTTGTTTCTGATGGGCAAGGATGGTTCGGACCCGCGCCGCCTGGCATTTTCAACGCATCAGGACTTCTGCTATCCCGCGTGGTCGCTGAACGGGATGTTCATCGCATTTACAGCCCTGAATCGTGTGGGGCCGCAGGCGATTGTCGTCGGCGAAGAACGACCGCGCTGCGAACAGTGGAGCGGCGAGTACCAGGTCTTTACGTTCGACTCCGACAGTCAAACTCACCGCCTGACGGATGCCAAACTAGCCGTCATGCGCGTGGCGTACGGTAAGATAACATCGCCGTAAAGCCTCGACCCTACGTGATTCAGTCGCGCTAACTTGCAGCGCTTCCACGCGGACGCCTTCTCCCATTTCCCGGAGTTCCCTCCCAGATTGCGGAGTGGTGTCTATGCGGTAGACAAAATGTGAAGATTCGTTACGGTTTCTGTAAGTCTCTCCCGTGATAAGCAATTGTCAGTTCGTCATGTTATGGACTGTCCATTGCACCTCTCCTCTCAGAAGCTTGGGTCTCCTCGAACGTGAAACACAAATCATTGTCCAACTGTGAGCTGTTCTGTAGACCCAAAACGCCTAGCAGCACGGCTTTTCAGGGCTCATATCACAGTCACAAAGTGTTTTGTTGAGATCACTGTTTGCGCACAACTTCTTTGGGAGAGAGGTAGACAAATGCTGAGTGCAACAATTTCTTGCCCCATAATGCCACGATGGTTTGTGGTGTTTGCCATTGTATTGCTGTTGCCGGTCATCATGCTGGCACAGAGCACTGTCAGTACTGGAAGTATTGTCGGTACTGTAAGTGACCCGACGGGCGCGGTAGTCAGTGGCGCCAAGGTTACCCTTACCAACACCGCCACCGGGCAGACGATTGATTTGACCTCGAACTCAGCGGGCGCCTTCAACTCGGGCGCGCTCTCCCCGGGGAACTACAAGGTGCAAGTGTCAGCCAAGGGGTTCAGTTCGGTCAGCACCGTCGCCAATGTGCAGGTGGGCAACATCGCAACCGTGAACGCCAAGATGCAGTTGGGCCAGGAGAGCACAACCATTGAAGTGCAGGCATCGTCGGTCCAAGTGAATACTGAGCAGGCGGCTGTACAGGGTGTGCTGAATTCCCGGCAAATTGAAAATCTGCCGGTGAACGGACGGAACTTCCTCGATTTGGCGCAGCTCGAACCGGGTGTGCAGATCCAGGACGGACAGAACTTCGATCCCACCAAGGCGGGCTATTCCTCGATTTCGTTCGGCGGTCGATTCGGTCGCACGGCGCGGGTTAACGTCGACGGTGTGGACGTTTCTGACGAAACCGTCGGTACGGTCACTTCGGACATTCCGGCCAGCGCGATTGACGAATTTCAGCTGAGCCAATCTTCACTGGACCTTTCCAACGATCTTACTTCCTCGGGAGCCGTAAACGTCACCACTAAGTCGGGCACCAACACATATCACGGCGAAGGGTTCTACTTTGTCCGTGACCACAGCTTTGCGGCGGCCAGTGTGGGCGGCGTGGACAATTACTTCCAGCGTCACCAGTTCGGCGGACGTTTTGGCGGTCCGATCATCAAAAACAAGTTGTTCTTCTTCCTGGACGGAGAGCGGACCAAGCAGGACTCGTTCGCGGGCGTCAGCTATGCCGGCACACCCTACGCAGATTTGACTGGGGGATTCTCGCAGCCATTTCGCGAGGGCAGCTTGCTGGGCAAGATGGATTACGATTTGGGCAACGGCGCCAAGGCGTTCTATCGCTACTCGTATTTTCAGAGCTCGTTGTTCGCGACGTTCGGTCTGGGGTACTCCGTCTACGACACTAAGAATTTCACGCGGCAACACGTGGCGGGTGTGGATTGGTCACATGGCACGTTCTCGCACAGTCTCCGGTTCTCGTATTTGAAGTTCCAGAACCAGATCACGGACGCCACCACCGGCAACACGGCTCTGCCCGGTTGCTGCTCGGGCTTGCTGATCAGTTCCGGCACACTTTTCCTGGGACCGAGTCTTCTGGCACCGCAGGGTACGCCGCAGTCAAACCACCAGATCAAGTACGACGGCAGCAAGGCACTGCACAATCACACCATCCGATATGGCTTCGCGTTTAACCACATTCAGGGCGGCGGCTTCGCAAACTTCTATGGAACCGCGCCACGCGCCTCATATACAACGAGCGCAGGTACTCCTGCTCCGGGTGATCCTCAATGCGGAGATGGAGATTTTACAAATCCTTGTCCCGGATCCACTGCTTTCTTTGCCAACAATAGTTGGCAGAATGGTTGCCCTGAGGCCGGTCCGACCGGATCGTGCTTCCCGGGTGGAGACACGAATCCTCTCAACTACGCCGTTCTCAATGTCCGGTTCGGCAATGGCCAGGGGTTTGCTACTGAGCGTGCGGCGTTAGGATTCCCAGCAGGCGGTCTTGGGCCAGACAACAGGATCGGCGCCTACATCGGGGATTCTTGGAAGGTCAAACCAAACTTCACACTGAGTGTCGGTGTTCGCTATGATCGTGATACTGGCCGTACGGACAGCGATCTGGGTCCGATTCCTGAAATCAATGCGCAGTTCCCTGGTTATGGGAACCGCGTAAAACAACCCAATCTAAACTTTGCCCCGCAACTTGGCTTCGCATGGGATCCCAAAAGCAATGGCAAGACCGTAATCCGCGGCGGGATCGGGTTGTTTTTCGAGAACGTGATTTATAACAATGTGCTCTTCGATCGGCCATACCGGTTGCGGCAAGGTGCGTTCAACCAGGTAGCGCTGGGCTGTAACGGCGGCGTCGCCAGCCAGGTCATCCCTACGAATCAGGGCTTAATTGCTCCCGACGAGGGCATTTGCGCGAATACTGCGGCGAATGGCGGAGGAAAGATTCCGATCGGTCTCGCGGCACCCGCAATCCTGGCCTTCTGGCAGAACAAAGTATTGCCCGGAAATCCGTTCAGCATCTCAAACCCAAATCCCAACTTTATCGGCGATTTCCTCGATGCCGGCGCCGGAATTCCGAATGGCGGAGCCACAGGATTGCTTGACCCTAACTACAAGACGCCGCGCTCGGTGCAGATGAACATCGGAATTCAGCGCGAACTCCGGAACGGAATGGTCTTCAGTGCGGATTATCTGCGGAACATCGAGACCAGGTCCCTGCTCGGAATCGACGTGAACCATGTCGGCGACGTCAGCCACTTCGATCCTGCTGCAGCAGTGGCCGCCATCGACGACACCAATGCTTCATTCGGATGTCCGGCAGGTGCAGCCGGGATCGATTGCGTCATTGCTTCGATCCCGACCACCGGCGCCTCGATCGCGAACTATGCTGATAATGGCATAGCGGACGACAACCACTTTGGAACGGGCTGCGCAATAGCGCTTGCCACTCCGTCGAACCCGGATGGTAGGCCTTGCGCTTTCGGGGGCATCAACTCCAAGCAACCTCTGTCGCAGTTCCTGAAGCCGATTGGCCGCTCGGTGTATAACGCGCTGCAGATGAAGCTGTCACAAAATGTGGCGAACCCGTTCAAGGGCGTGAAGGCCGCGAACTTCCAGGTGAGCTATAGCTTCTCGAACTTCAGCAGTGTTGGTGGCCAAGCGCTGACTGGTGTTTCGGGGACCGACAGCGACCTGGACTTCATTACGCAGTCAGCAGACAGCAACAAATCCGGGAGATACTATGGCCCGGCATTGCTAGACCGAACCCACCAGATCTCGTTCGGTGGGTACGCGGACGTCCCGCTAGGCTTCCGGCTGGGCTTGATCGCGCACTTCTACAGTCCGCTTTCGAGTGCGATTGTCTATCCGGCCACCGGCGACGATGGTATCGACCTGTTTCAGTCGGACTTCACTGGGGATGGCACTGCCGGTGATCCTCTTCCCGGAACGAAGTTCGGACAGTTCGGACGGCAGACCGACGTGAAGGGGCTGACAAACATCATCAACAATTTCAACAATAATGTTGTGGGCACTCCGACCCCAGCGGGTCAGGCCTTGGTGTCCGCTGGTCTGATGACCGTGGATCAGTTGAATGCTCTCGGCGCGACTCCTCAGGCAATCGCGGCGCCGCCTGATGGGCAGGTACCGTTTACGTGGCTTAAGACGATGGATCTGAAGCTGTCGTGGCGGCACACGTTCAAAGATCGGTACACACTTGAACCGAACGTGGGCTTCTACAATCTCCTCAACTTTGGAAACTTCAATCTGCCTCCCAACACGATGGCCGGCATTCTGTTTGGGCCGGGTGCCGGATCCATCAACGGAACCAGTCCGCTCGACGACTCGCTCAACCAGTTCCGAGTAGGCAACGGAACCGGTGTGTACTCGCTCGGCTCTGCAAGGCAGATCGAGTTCGGCATGAGATTTACGTTCTAGTTCGGAAGTATCATTTCTCTTCGGCCACCATTCCTCGGACTGGTGGCTTTTTCTTGCCGCATTGTTGTTTGACACCAGTTCTGAGCCCTCTCGGAGAGGTCCTTTTCACCGATAGCGTTAGCACATACTGACGCAACATTACAGTGGACGCCTAACATAATCGGGAATTGTCGTGTGCTTTCTTAACCGGGCACAAACATAACACCACCATCATTTTCTACAATCAGAACCATCCATTTCTTACTCCCATTTCCCAGAGTCCATTTCCAGATTACGGAGTGCAGGCAGCGACTAACAAAGTGTGAGTCGGCAGTGAAGGTCTCATAACTTTGTGTCGCGATACGATGTTGCTTGTCGCAATGTTATGGACTGTCCATTGCACCGCCTCTTTCGCAAAAGTGACTGCGCCCGGTTTTCCGGCGTGAATCACGGATCGTGAGCCGAGAGATTCGCTCTCACCCCGAACTAGAAAGCGCCCGTCTTTCCAGGCGCCCGGCTCATTTCACAGGGATGGATTGTTTTGTGGGGTCGTGGTTGAACACAAATCTAGAAGAGGTGGACGAATGGTGGACAACAAGAATTTGTCGCCGAGTGGCCTTGTGCAATTGCGCAGGCTCGGCTCGATTTCGATTCTGTATCTCCTCGTTGTGTTTCTTCTGACATGCGCCTTGTTGGCGCAAGAGACAACTGGCGGACTGCAGGGAACCGTGAAAGATCCCAGCGGTGCGGTGGTTGCCAAAGCGGTTGTCGAATTGAAGGGCGCAGCCCTGGTGGGTTCCAAAACACAGGAAACCGACGGCAGCGGCTACTATCACTTCATCAACCTGCCACCCGGTACGTACACGATCATGGTCACCGCGCCCGGCTTCACGCAGGTGAAGCGCGACGGTATCAGTATCGCGGTGGGTCATCTGCCTACCCTTGATCTGGAACTGAGAGTGGGAACGGCCGGTACCGTGGTGGAGGTAACCGGCGAAGCGCCGCTCATTGACACGACGACTTCCAAGACGGTCACAAACATTACTCCAGACATCGTTGCCGAAGTTCCGCATGGAGTGTCGTTTCAATCGGTGATTCAGTTTGCGCCTTCGGCTCGCAATGAGCCTTTGATGGGCAACAACTCACCGGCAGGAACGGGCGCCGGATCTTTCTCTCGCCCGGGAACCGGCGGCAGTTCGCCGGGCAGTACGTCGAATGGGGGCGGACTGGGCTTCCAGGTTGCCGGCGGAGCCGACAGTGAAAACCGGTACTTGGTCGAAGGACAAGATACGGCGAATGTAATCGGTGGATACTCGCATACTGATGTGCCGTTTGAGTTCATCAACGAAGTGGAAGTGAAGAGCACCGGGGTTGAAGCTGAACACGGTGGCGCAATGGGCGGCGTGGTCAACGTGGTCATGCGGCGCGGCAGCAATGCGTGGCACGGGTCCGCGGGTGCTGAATACTCGGCTGATTCGCTGAACTCGAACCAGAACAATCCTTTCCTCTACTACGATCCCAATGATCCCGGAAATGCAGCGGTGGGGCAGGATCCGGCGGCGCTGACATACCGACAGAAGCCCGATCACTATCGCTATATCCAGCCGTATTTCACCCTGGGCGGACCTATTATGAAAGACCGCCTCTGGATCTACTTGGGAGTGGACCCGAAGTACCAATCCATCGGGCGTAAGGTTGATTTCGGCTCTGCGAACAACAATGCCGGCGTGCAGACCTTCAACCAGGACCAGCAAACTTACTTCACCACCGCTCGCGTCGATGCCACCGTGACGCAGAAGTTACGCGTTTTTGGATCGTGGTTGTACCAGTTGCAGCGGGAGAGCGGAGTCGTACTACCGGTTGGCGACTCGACTACTGGATTATTTAATCCCACGTCAACCAATCCTCTGAACCTGTACCAGCACGGATTCGGGTACGTGGCTCCGAACCAGATTGTGAATGTCGGCGCGGATATGGCTGTTAATCCCAAGCTCGTACTGACCACCCGATTCGGGTATTTCTTCGAGAACTACCGTGATTTCGGTTATCCGACGACAGGTTCACTGTTCAGCTGGCTGACTCCCGGGATCGCCAATGGCGCTCCGGTCTTGGACAACAACAACCAACCGTTGCCCAGCTCACTGCAGCAGGTCGCGGGTTTCTTCTCGACCGGCAACGACCAGACCTTCACCATAAGGAATGCCAGCAAGCACATTCAACTCGACCAGGATGCCGCGTGGTTCAAGGGGGGACTCCTGGGAACACACAGCTTCAAGTTTGGCTATCAGTTGAACCGCGTTTCCAATGACATCTTCCAGCATTGGAACGCTCCTGACGTACAACTCTATCCGGGCCCGCAAGGCTTTACGCCGGGCGGGGACACTGGAACGACCAACTGCGCACCGTTCATTGCCAGACATTATCCAAACGGTCAAGAGTGCACGGGACTGTACGGCTATCTCAACGTCGAGGACCTGGGTTCATTCGGCAAGGCGGTCAGCTACAACCACAGCTTCTTCGCGCAGGATTCGTGGACGATTGGCCATGGCTTGACGCTCAACGTCGGACTCCGCGTCGAGAAAGAATCGTTGCCGGGTGAAACGACCGCTGGCGGATTTCCCGCCAAGCCAATCAACTTTGCCTGGGGCGACAAGATTGCCCCGCGCCTCGGCGCCGCATGGGATGTGTTCCGTGACGGCAAGCTGAAGCTTTTCGGCAGCTATGGCGTTTACAACGACCTGATGAAGCTGAATCTGGCAATCAGTTCGTTTGGCGGCCAGTACTGGCAGAACTGCTTCTATGCGCTCGACACGGCTGATCTGGCTAGTATCAACGTGCAGTTTGGTCCCGGGCAGAGATATTGCACGGGTGACAGCACGGGTGGCGCGAACTTCGCCAACGGCACCGTTCCAGCCGGTCTCACGTTCCTGGAAAATCAGAACTTCCGCGGAACGGAAGGCGTAAATCCCGGTCTCAAACCCTATCGACAGCACGAGACGGTCTTCGGTGCCGACTACGCGATCACCCGCACGCTTGCGTTAGAAGCGCGCTGGGATCGCCGACGTCTGGATCGCGCTATCGAAGACGCTGCCATCTTTGATTCCACGGGCAGCGAAACCTTCTTGATCGTGAATCCGGGTTTCGGTCCGAACGCCGTCAATTTGGCGGACTCCTGCACCCAATCTGCGCTGGGCTGTCCCAAAAACATCAAAGCTGCGCGCAGCTATGACGGTGTGGAGTTCCGTCTGACCAAGGCCTCGAGCAAGAATTGGTTTGGAATGTTCTCCTACACGTATAGCAAGCTAAGAGGCAACTACTCCGGCCTGACCAGCACCGATCTGGCGGATGGAGGCGGTGGCCGCAACGCACCCAATAACAGCCGCGCGTTCGACGAGTCGTTCTTCCAGTACGACGCCAACGGGCGCTCGTCCAGCGGGCCATTGGCCACAGACCGTCCACACGCTTTCAAAGGCTATGCCTACTACCGGATTCCCTGGAAGTCGGGTTGGACCACGACCAACATCGGATGGTTCCAGACCCTTTACAGCGGCAGTCCATTGAGCACCTACACGGATGTAGGTTTCTCGTTCTCGCAACCACCCTTCTCGGGCGGATTCCCGGTTTATCCTGAGGACCGCGGCAAGTTCGCCCAGATCAGCCTGGTGCCGAACAGTTCGAATGTCCTGGTGCCGACGGTTACCGGCATTTGCAGCTGCCGGACACCGTGGTACATCCAGTCGGATGCAAGCTTCCGGCAGGAGTTCAAGATCAACAAGTCGAATGAAGCGCAGGTCCTGACGTTCGAGGCGAACTTGCTCAACCTGTTCAATCAGCATTCGGCTACCGGCTTTTACTCGCAGCTGGACTCGGCGTTCACCCAGAGCTTCCTTGCGCCGGGAGGAGCCTTCTCCTACTCAGCATTCGAGCACCCTTATGACTGGAAGAGCCTGCTGTCCAACAACACGGGGCTCACCGGTCCGGATGCTGGCGTTCCGGTCATCGGCAACAGCCAGTACGGCAAGCCGTTTATCTGGCAAAACCCGCGCAGCATGCGGCTCGCAGTCCGCTTCACGTTCTAGACCGAGGGGCGAAGTATCTGAGGGGCTGGGCGACCGGCCCCTCTTTTCTTCGTGAGCGCTCGAATCGCTGGTAAGCTCTGTCCAGATGCCGCCCGTTGGTACTTCCACTCCGAGCCGCGCAGATTCCCATCTTGTTTAGTAAGATACTGAATTCGACTTTGTAAAGCAGAAGCAACCATTCCCATGGGATGTGATTCCATGTGGCCATACCCGTATGTCCAGGAATGGGGAGGAGAAAGCGTTTGGTGAAATTGCGCTCTTCGTGTGGTCTGGGGAGGAGCAGCCTTCAGGAAAGGCTGACGAAGCTAATATTCACAATTGGCATAGCGATGCTGCTGGTCGGTGTCGGCAATGCTCAGGAGGCTCCGGCGCCGGGAACGATCCAAGGCACGGTGGTCGACACCTCAGGCAGGCCCGTGCCGGGCGCCTCGGTTGCCATTAGTTCGAAGGTTACCGATACGCAAGCCACCCTTACCACCGACCGGGCGGGCAAGTATCAATCGGAACCCCTGAAAGCCGGGCCTTACACCATTCGCATTGAGATCAGAAATTATAAGATCAGCCACTTTGTGCTGAATGTTCGAGATGGGGAGACGGCGAACGGTAGCCGCGAGTTAGCGCCCATTAATCCCGGAGTGCCTACAGTGCAAGGCAGAGTGGTGCCCGAGGAAGTTGCGGATTGGCCAATCGACGGCCACGATGTCTTGAACACGGCGCAATTCGAACCCGGGATCATGATCCAGGATGGTGGCTCACTCGATCCCACCAAAACCGGGAGCTTTGCCGTTTCGATCAACAAGACCAGTGGACAAGCATCACTGTACACGCTCGATGGAATTGATCTCACAGACGAGACCAAGGGCGTTACGCTACAGAATGTCGCGTTGAGCTCGGTTGGCGAATTGGTAGTCACCCGGTCCCTGCAAAGTGTGACTACCGGGCTGACTTCTTCGGGCGTTGTCCACATGCTCACCGGCTCCGGTTCGAATGACCTGCATGGGGAAGGATTCGGGCTATTTCGCGACAACAGCATTCTGTTCGCAAGAGCGCCGGGAAAACAGGATCTGTCGTTCCAGCGCACCGACTTCGGTGGACAATTCGGCGGCGCACTCATCAAAGACAAAGCTTTCTTCTTTCTAAGCGGTGAACACGTCATCCAGGATGCGCGCCGAGCTGTCGTGCTTCCGGAGCCATTTCAGTCGCTGACGGGATCGTTTTCAGCGCCGTTCCGCAATACGTCCGCTACCGGAAAACTCGATTGGCATTTGTCAAATACGACGCACGCCTTCTACCGGTTTGCTTATAACTGGAATAAGTCGGTAGACAACTTCGGCGACGACTATTCCGTTTATCAGAACCGCGACAATTCTCCCTCGCATGCGGTCGGTTTCGATTTCACGCGCGGAGAGTACGTTCATAGCCTGCGCTTTGGATTCTTGCGGTATCACAACTCGCTGCAGGACGCGACCGGTGGCGTCCACCCGCTGGGATCAGTGCCCGTGAGCCTTCAGTTTAGCGACCTTGCTGGAGGTCGCGCACAATTTGGAGCCAGCCCGTTCGCTCCGCAGGAAACTTTTCAGCGGAACCTGGAGTTTCGCTACGACGGCACCCGGACGAAGGGGGATCATTCGGTCCATTTTGGCGGCAGCGTGAACCAGATTAACGGCGGAGGCTATGCGAATCCCTACGGGATCGCTCCCCAGGTGACTACTGCTTGGGCGGGTGGGACTGACGCAAATCCCCTTGACTACCCAGTGCTATTTGCCACTCTCAGTAATGGGCAAGGCTTTGCGACGGAGAGATCCGGTTTCGGTTTTCCACACGGTGGACAGGAAGACACGCGTCTGCAAGGCTACATTGGGGATTCGTTTCGATTCCGTCCGAACCTGACGTTCACTCTCGGACTGCACTACGTTCGTGATACCGGCCGAGTGGACAGCGATCTCGGACGGATTCCATGTTCGGCGGCGAATCCGGGGATTCCGACGGCATTTCTTCCGTGCACCGGCAATAACGCCTTGCTCGACCAGTTCGCTCCGGCCGCCGGGCATGGGCTGCCAGTCAGCCAGCCGAATTCGAATTTTGGACCTCAATTTGGTTTTGCATGGGATCCATTCCGCAACGGCAGAACGATCTTTCGCGGCGGCGGCGGTGTGTTTTACGACAATTCACTCTTTACGAACGTGCGGCTGGATCGACCCACCCGACTGAGCCAGGGGCTTTACTCTTCAACAAACGTGTTGACCTGCGCTCCGGGAGCGGCGGCCGGTACAGTGGCCGTGTACTTTCCGACGGCGGGCGAATTGCCGGCGCCAATTCGGACAATCGACGGACTCGACTTAGCTACGCAAGTATGCGGCCAGCCAGCCGGCACTGTCGGCGGTGCGATAGGGGATTTGCAAGCGGCTTACCAGGCGGCAGTAGCGGCAGCGGGGGCTTCGGGCAATCCCAACTTTGTGGGGAATACGCTCGCGCTAAGCGTTCCTGCCAATGGTCTGGCTGCATTTGCTCCCGACTATCGGACGCCCCGTTCGTACCAGATCAACGCGGGATTTCAGCGGGAAATGTGGGGCGGCGGGGTGTTCAGCCTGGACTATGTGCGCAACGTCAGCCAGCGTTTCGGACTGACCGTTGACACAAATCGCGTAGGGGATGCCAGCTATCTCTACAGGGACACTAACGGCGTCCCGACCGCTGCGCTCAATGCGATTACAAATACCATCCTGCAAAAGGCTCCCAGTTGCATGCCGGCCGGAAATATCCCGATTTCTCCGGGCGCCTTGTCGCAGAACGCAATTTCCTGCTATATCTCCACCGTTCCCAACGCAAGAATCGACGATTTTGCAGCGAATGGATTGGACTCGGGTGTTGCCTTTCTCGGAGGGCTGCCTGCGACTGTGGGAGTGCAAGTCGGTCCGCTGCGGGATCCAAGAAATTTTGGGGCTGCGTTCCCTGGGATCAATGCGCTGGTGGGGCAGGGAGAATTCCAGTCGTCGATCGGACACAGCATTTACGACGGCTTGCAGATCTCCCTGAAGCAGAACGTCGCACGGCAGTTCTTTGTGTTTCGAGGTGGGGACTTAAAGTTTTCGTATACGTTCTCGAAGTTCAACACGAATGGTGGCGATAACCCGACACAGAGCACGGTCGCGCACGATTTCCGGAACGCAGCACTGTATCGAGGACCATCGCCTCTGGATCGCAGGCACCAGATCACGGCAGGCTGGACGCTTGAGTCCAGATGGGGCGCGCGGCTGGCATTCATTGGACGCTATGCCTCGTCCGCACCGCTGCTGCCTTCGATGCTGGTATCGTCGGGGAACCCGCAGGCGACTCCGGGAGAGATTTTTCGAACAGATTTTACCGGCGATGGAACCCCTGGAGATCTGTTTCCCATCCGGAATCCGGGCCACTTCTCGGGAGTTTCGAGCAGCAGCCTGGCCAGTGATATCGCCACCTACAACGGCACGGTTGCCGGTGCGCTGACTCCCGCCGGGCAAGCGCTGGTCGTCGCCAACCTCTTTACCAGCTCACAACTTGCCAGCCTACGGGGAACCACGCCGTTTATCATCGTGCCGCCAGCAGGACAGTTCGCCAATGAGTCCTTCAAGTCGCTTGACGCGGCGATCAGTTGGCCGCTCAAGCTGGGCGAGCGGGTAAGGATTGAGCCGAGCGCACGGTTCTTTAACGTATTCAACTTCGCAAATTTCAATTCGGTGTCAGGCCAACTGGCTTACTACTTCCCGGGGCCGGGCCAACCGGTGGCGGCGGGTGCAGGTTCCGCCAACGGCACGCCTTCAGGTGCGGCGCGAGACGTGTTGCGCATCGGATCGGGTTCGGGAGTCTATAACTATGGCGCGCCTCGGCAGATGGAGTTCGGGGTGAAGATCAGCTTCTAGTCTTTGACGAATCAGGATGGGGGTTGAGCCGCTGGCGTGCAGATCGCCGGCATTTCCTTTCCTGCGGAGACCTCGGAAATACGATGTCATCCACGAAACACGGTGTGCAATCCGCCAGGAGGCCCGCATCGCGTGTGCGACGGGCTCTTCGGCGTGTAGAATGACGGCTATGCCTTTCAATGCGGGTGCCCAAGGATCGGTCCGCCGAGGCGGCAAAACTCCGCCGCCCGATGAGACTTTCGAAGAAGCCGCTTACCTGAAGTTACTGGGAGAGAAGCAAAAAGCGGTCAGCATCAAGCTGACCGACGGAGAAGTGGTGCGCGGTTGGATCGAATACTACGATAGGAATATGGTGCGCTTGACGCGGGAAGGCGCGCCGAACCTGTTCATCTTTAAGCACGACATCATGTACATCGCGGAAGAGGCTGGGAAACGAAAGTAGTCAGCCTGCCAGTCAATGGTTGCCTTCGCCGTCCGACGTAGAGAGGAGCTAGTCTGCCCGTCGTGGAAGCAAGTTCATCCTCAAGTCTAGTGTCAGATCCCACTGCCAACTTCGAGTTTGTCCCGCTGATGTCGGAGATTGCCCGCGAAGCGGGAAGTCTGCTGATGGGTTACTTCCATCGACGCGTGAAGATCGAATACAAGGGCGAAGCCGACTTAGTCACCGAAGCGGATCGGGCTTCGGAGAAGCTAATCCTGGAACGGATCCGTGCGCTACTGGCCTTCGCATGAAGTGATCGGAGAAGAGGGCGCCAAGATCGAGACCGGCGGCGATTACCGGTGGTACGTCGATCCCCTGGATGGGACGACCAACTTTGCCCACAGTTCCCCTGTGTTCTGCGTTTCTCTGGGCCTGGCATTTCAGGGAAAGCGGCACGCTGCCGTTCTCTACGATCCCACGCGGGACGAATTGTTTGCGGCGGAACGCGGGAAGGGCGCATTCCTGAATGGGCAGACCATTGAGGTTTCAAAAACTGCCAAGCTGAGTCAAAGCCTGATTTCCACGGGCTTCCCAAGCCAGAAGCGGCACAAGAACCCCAATATTTATTTTTATCATCAGCTGACATTGCGGACCCACGGTGTTCGGCGGGCCGGATCGGCGGCGCTCGACCTCGCCTCGGTGGCTTGCGGAAGGTATGACGGTTTCTGGGAGTTCAATCTGAATGCGTGGGATACGGCCGCGGGGATTTTGATCGTCGAAGAAGCTGGAGGCAAGGTTACGGGATTTCAGGGACAGCCCCTGGCAATCACCGATCGCGACGTTCTCGCATCGAATGGCTTGATCCATGCAGAACTGCTGCATGAGTTTGACGAGGTTTTTGCGGGGCGTGGGCTGGAGCCTTTGCCGGACCCGCGCGAGTACAAGAAGTAGCGCACCTGGCTGGGTGCTTCCTTTCGGGATTGAAGTCCGTTCGAACTGACATGATCCTGCTATCGCGCCTGCTATCAGCCCTTTTGATTTTGGTCGCTCTGAGTGCGAGCCTTCCCGTAGCTGCACAAGTCCCTCAAGTTCCGGCTTTGGATGCTGTTTACCAACGGTCGTTCGAGAAGTGGAAGGCCGAACTGATTGAAGACCGCAAGCAAAACTGGCTCCCCCTTGTCGGATTATTCTGGTTAAAGCAGGGAGAGAATACTTTCGGGTCGGACCCGGCGAGTGCGGTGTTGCTGCCCAGCAGCGCTGCCCAGGCGAGCGCTGGCGCCTTCCTGTTACAGGGGAGAGATGTCACGGTGAACTTTCTGCCGGGCGTGCGTGCCTCGGTCGGCGAAACATTAGTGACCACGGCGAAACTTGATCCCGACGTATCCGGCCATCCGAGTATCGTTAAGTTGGGGAGCCTACGGATGCACGTGATACTGCGTGGCGAGCGGGTGGGGATTCGTGCGAAGGACATGAAGAATCCGGCCGTTGAGAACTACCGTGGACCGACGTTCTATCCACTGAGCGCGGCCTATGTGATCGAGGCCAACTGGGTGCCGTCTGACGGGAAGACGATGGTGCAAGTGCCCAATGTTCTTGGCGACGTTACCACGACCCCGGTAGTGGGGGAGGCACACTTCAGTCTTGGCGGTCAGCACATGCGGCTGATGGCGGTCGGCGGAGATGCCGAGCACGGCTTGTTCATCATCTTCAACGACCCAACTCGGAAGACCGATACCTATCCGGCCGGGCGCTTCCTGGATACTGAGGCGGTGAAGAATGGCAAGATCTTGCTCGATTTTAACCGCGCCTACAATCCACCCTGCGCGTTGACCCCGTACGCGACCTGCCCGCTTCCGCCGAAAGAAAACCAGTTGGCAGTAGAAATACTGGCAGGCGAGAAATACGACCGTTCCCGCGCTTCGCACTAAACGATGGGCCGCCTCGGCCCCCACAAAGGCGTAGAATAAGAGTGTGGGGTCGGTACACGGCAGCTCTGCCAGTGCTTTCTTGAGGTTCCAGAGCAACATCTCACGGATTTCATAGCAATGCAGTCACTACTTGAACGCGAAATTGCCAAGCGTCCTGATCGAGTGCGCCTAACGGGACGAATTCTGTTTCTCACCGAAGATCCAGAACTCATTCGGCGTCAACTGGCCGGAGAAGACCTGGCATGGGATACGCGGAATCCCGCGAACAATCCCAAGCTGCGTGACGACATTTCAACCGACGAAATCACGCCTGCACACTACTGTTTTTATTTCGATCAGACCCTGGGCGAAATTCCGTACATGGGCCTCAAGTGCGGGAACGCGCTTCCTATAGGACGTGGGGATGTCAGGAAGGGCGGATTCGTCTGCTCGGTAAGCGGCAAGCGGAGGGGGAAGGGCTCCAGCCGCGAGCAGTCTCCCTATGCGGAAATGGCTGCGGGTATCCAAGTGGTGATCGCGGAGAATATCGAACGCATCTACAAGCAGAACTGTCAGAATCTGGGTCTGCTGACCTCGACGAATTTTTCCTTGATCGACAAGATTCGCGCGGGCGAAGAGATTGCTCTCAGCGAGTTTACAGCCGGTGAGGATGACATCACCCGACAAGTAATTGAGTATGGCGGATTGTTCCCCTTCAATGTTGCACGTTTGCAAAAGAAGGTGTTCTTGCCAACGATTCGGGCCACTGCCAAAGGTGCCCGCCCCGTACGTCCAATGACGTTGGCGGAGAAGATTTTTGCGAAGCATATGGTCACGCCAGACGGGATAGTCGGCATTGAGTCCGTGAAGCCTGGCGACACAGGGTTCACCAGTGTCGATCTGCGCTTTAGCCACGAGTACGTTACGCCCATGGCTGCAATCTTCTACGAGCACTACGTGGGCAAAGATGTGCCCGTGAACGATGCCTCCAGCATTCGCTTCTTCCGGGACCACCTGACATTCCTCGACGAAGTAATTTCCGAGGAAAAGAAGAAGATGGGTTTGCTCGACCTTGCAACACAACTCAAGCTCAAGCAGGAAGACTTCGCCAGGGCCCAGGGCATCAAACTGCACGGGGAATTGCCAGACCGCAAAGGGTCGGAGGGAATCTGCCACTCGGTGATGCTCGAGTCATATGCGCTTCCGGGGCAGGTGAACGTCGGGTCTGATTCGCATACGCCCCACGTGGGGGCAATTGGCTGTATCGCATTCGGGATTGGTACGACCGATGTCTTCAATAGCTGGTTCACGAAAGACGTTCGCGTGAAGGTCCCGGAGTCAGTCAAGATCGTGATCCGCGGCCGAAAGCAGGCGAATGTCACCGCGAAGGATTTCATCTTAAAGATCCTCAGTCTCGACTACGTTCGCAGCGGGAAGGCGTTGGCGAAAGTCATGGAGTATGCCGGCGAGGCAGTCGAGGCCCTCAGTGTCGACGAGCGCGCCACCATGACCAACATGGCTGCGGAAATCGGCGGGTTTACCGGGATCGTCGCCCCGGACGACAAGGTCGTCCACTTTCTCGTGGAGCGTCGAGGTATGAGTCGCGCTCAGGTCGAGGCGATGATTCGTGGTCTGCAGAGCGATCCCGACGCAGAGTACGCCGAGGTAATCGAACTGGATGCGGCCGAGATCGCGCCGATGGTGGCTACGCCGGGAGATCCCGGAAACGGCAAGTATGTTCGGGAGCTTCACACTCCCGTCCCGGTCGAACTGGCCTATGGAGGCACCTGCACTGCCGGCAAGAACGAAGACATGGATATGTACGCGGTTGTACTTGCCGATGCTCTGAAGCACGGGAAGCGGGTGGCATCCTCCGTAGAGTTCTATATCCAGTTCGGGTCGCAAGAGACCCGCGATTACTGCGTGCGGAGGGGGTACCTCGAGACCTTTCAAAGGGCGGGAGCGCGTGTCATCGAACCGAGTTGTGGTGCCTGCATCAATGCCGGACCAGGGGTGTCGACTCGTCCCGATCAGGTCGTGATCAGCGCGCAGAACCGAAACTTTCCCGGGCGGAGCGGGCCGGGGCAGATGTACCTGGCCTCGCCGTTAACGGTGGCTGCGAGCGCCGTAGCCGGTTACATTGTCGAGTACCAACCCAGCGAGTCCAAGGAACTGGTAGAGACTTAGTGATCCGAGTGTGCTGGGTGTCGAAGAAGTTGAAAAACAGGCGGAAACTGTAGCCGAAAGCGGATGCGAAGGCCGCAGATTCCTGCTAGAATGTGCGGTTTCACAGAGACCCGCACACCGTTTCAGGAGAACCAGACACCATGACCTACGTAATTGCAGAACCCTGCATCGGGACGAAGGACACCGCCTGCGTGGACGCGTGCCCGGTGGATTGTATCCACCCCAAAAAAGACGACCCGAAGCACGCGACTGAAGAGATGCTCTATATCGACCCGGTGGAGTGCATTGACTGCGGTGCCTGTGTGCCGGTCTGCCCCGTCTCGGCGATCTTCGCCCTCGATGATCTACCGGAGAAGTGGAACGCTTTTACCGAGCGGAATGCGAAGTATTTCGGGCGGTAGTTGGACCATGTGGCAGTGAGCTGCCAGGAACCCGAGTAAGACGAACTGAGGTTGGATTCAAAAGGCGCATTGTCCGGGCGCGGGCATGTGCCTTTCGCTTTTGAGGTCGCAGATTGCGACCTCAATCTGTTCAATTCCAGGCTTGGCTGTGCCCGTGGGGAAACCTAGGGCAGACCGATCGTAGCTTATAGCTAATCTACCAGCGGCTGACGCCCACCGCCTCCTTCCATTACAATCAGAGATCACCCGTTTGGGCTCCTATGGCGCTGAAGGAGTCGGAAGCAATCGTCTTGCGGACCTACCCGTTGCGCGAGGCCGATCTGCTGGTCACCTTGTTTACGCGGATCGAAGGAAAAGTGCGTGGAGTAGCGCGCTCAGCCAAGCGATCGCGGAAACGGTTCGGTGGGGCACTCGAGCCTCTAACGTTCGTCCGGGCATTCTACGAGGACCGTGAGCGGCAGGAGTTAGCGCGGTTGGATGCTTGCGAGGTGCTGGAATCGCCACTGGCCAGTGAAATCAGTTATCCCAGGGCGACAGCCCTGGCTCACATCGCGGAGTTGCTCGACGAATTGCTGCCCGATCGCGAGGCCAACGACGCGGTCTTCCGCTTGACGCTTTCGGTATTGAGCAGCCTGCGAGGGCCGGACATCTGGTTGCCGGTCACCTACTTCGAGCTGTGGTTGACGAGACTGGTGGGCTTTCTGCCGGATTTCTCCGAATGCATGGTGTGCGGCAGGGCTCTGAACGGCAGCCGGGCTTACTTTCATGCCTTAGCCGATGGGCTGATGTGTCCGGATGATAAACGGCTGGCCTCGTCGGAAATGTCGAGCGAGTCGCGAGGCTTGGCTGCGCAAATGTTTCGGGCGTCCGTGGAAAGCTTTACCGGGGCAGCCTGGCCCAAAGCGAAGGCATCCGACCTACGGAAGTTTCTGATGCAGGCGCTCGAGCGGCATATCGAGAAAAGGCTCGTGACGGCGGGAATGCTGGAGAGAATCAGCGGTTAGCATTCAGCCAAGTTGGATTTGAAGTCACAAGCGAGTGCCGGTCACTTAACAGTCTGACTGCTGGTTTCGAAACATGAGTTCACCGAACCCCAACCCGCCGACTTTCCAGGAACTCATCCTGAAGCTCCAGACCTTCTGGGCTGATCACGGATGTGTGCTCCAGCAGCCCTATGACGTTGAGGTCGGTGCGGGAACCATGGCGCCGGAAACGTTTCTTGCGCGTGCTGGGGCCACAACCCTACAAGGTTGCGTACCTCCAGCCGTCGCGGCGTCCGGCGGACGGCCGATATGGCGAGAATCCGAATCGTCTGTTTAAGCACACTCAGTTGCAGGTGATCCTCAAGCCTCCGCCGGAGAATGTGCAGGAACTGTATCTCGAGTCGCTGGGAGCGATCGGAATTGATCTTCGCAAGCATGACATCAAGTTCGAGGAGGACAACTGGGAATCGCCTACCCTGGGTGCGTGGGGTATTGGCTGGCAGGTGATGCTCGACGGGCTCGAGATCACGCAGTTCACGTACTTTCAGCAGTGCGGCGGAGTGGACCTGCTGCCCATCTCAGCCGAATTGACCTATGGGCTGGAGCGTATTGCGGCGTTTCTGCAGGATGTCGACTCGATCTATGACATTGTGTGGGCGCGTGATCCGAACAGCGGCGCTCCGACCACTTATGGTGATGTGCGACTTGCGGACGAGTTGCAGTTCTCCGTTTATAACTTTGAAGCGGCCGATGTTGAGAAAACGTGGAAACACTTCGAACTGTACGAGGCGGAGTGCCGGGCGCTGCTTGATCGCTATACCGCGCTTGCCAAGCGCGATGACTCGAAGTCGGACGGGATTGCCAGCGATAAGAAACGGTTTCCCCTGCTGGGTGCTTACGACCTCTGCCTGAAGTGCTCCCATCTCTTTAATATCCTTGATGCCCGGGGGGCAATTTCAGTGACGGAACGGGTCGGTGTGATCGCGCGTGTGCGGGCTCTGGCTGTGGGAATTGCCAAGGCATATCTGGAGCAGCAAAGCGCAGAGGATAGGACGTCAGAAGAAGAACCTGCGGCTGCGCAGGCGGAAGATAAGAAGATGCGCAAAGCTGCCCGGTCCAAGGAAACTGCTCCGGTTTAGTCACGCGGGACGCCGGCGCTACTAGTGTGATCCTGGTCACATTCACGACCTTCGGGATTGATTGAAGATAGATAGATTGATTGCCTGATGCCTGACTTTCTGCTCGAGATCGGTTGTGAAGAAGTGCCAGCGAGGATGCTTGATGCCGGCGCGCTAGAGATGCGTGACCGGGTCTCGAAGTTGTTGGAGCGGGAACGTCTGGCGCCGCAGGTTGCGGTAGCGCAGTTCGACACTCCGCGTCGTCTGGCGGTGCTTGCCTCAGGTATTCCGTCCGCCCAACCGGACATAACCGAGCAGATCACTGGACCATCCGTCAGCGTTGCCTTCAAGGACGGGCAGCCTACCGCCGCAGCCCATGCTTTTGCAAAGAAAGCCGGGGTGGATGTCTCCCAACTTGAAAAGACGGCTACTGCGAAGGGCGAGTACCTCTCTGCCAAGGTCACCAGGAAGGGGCGGGCTGCAAGCGAGATTCTGCTGGAACTGCTTCCGAAAGAGATCAACGCGCTTTACTGGGCGAAGAGCATGTACTGGCGTAAGCCGGGCGAGCGCTTCGTACGGCCGGTGCGCTGGATCGTTGCGATGCTGGACCGCGAAGTGATTCCGTTGGAGTTCGACGGAGTCCGTGCCGGAAACCTATCACGAGGCCACCGCATTCTTGCCGATCGAAGCGTCACAATTTCTGCTGCTGGATCACCGTATGTGGAAGCATTGGCGGCAGCGAAGGTTCTTGCTCGTGCGGAGCGCGAGAAGCAGATTCGTAAGGCACTGGATGCGGCAACCCGCACGGTACCTGGTGCGCGCTGGCGTGAAGACAAGCAACTGCTCGACACCGTGGTGAACCTGACCGAATGTCCATCGGCGATCCTGGGAAGCTTCGATCCTCAGTTTCTGGAATTGCCGGAGGAAGTGCTCGTTACCGTGATGCGCGACCACCAGAAGTATTTCGCGATTGAAGATACGAACGGCAAGCTCGCGCCGCATTTTTTGGCGGTATTGAACACCGATGGAGATCGTGACGGGACGATCCAACACGGCAACGAGCGGGTCTTGCGCGCTCGTTTCAACGATGCACGCTTCTTCTGGAAAACCGATCAGAAGCAGTCTCTGCGCGATCGGTTGGAACTGCTGAGACACGTCACCTTCCAGAAAGACTTGGGCAGCTACTACGAGAAGACGATCCGAATGCAGCGCCTCGCTAGCTGGCTGTCGGAGATTGTGAAGCAGGCTGGGATGGCGATTCGCCCCGGAATTGTGCACAAGGCGGCCTGTCTGGCGAAAACCGATCTCACCACGGAGCTTGTGAAGGAATTCACCGAACTGCAAGGGGTTGTGGGTGGACTCTACGCGCGCGTGCAGGTCCTGGACGAACACCTGAATGATGATGTTCGCGATGGGATTTCAACAGCGATTTACGATCACTACAAGCCCGAGTCGATGGATGACTCTGTGCCACGCACCGTCGAGGGTGCCGTACTTTCGATAGCGGACAAGGCGGACAGCGTTGCTGGCATGTTTGCGCTGGGGCTGATCCCCAGCGGGTCAAAGGATCCTTTCGGCCTTCGGAGGCACGCCAACGGCATCGTCAAGACGATCGCAGAGCACAAGCTTCCGTTGAATATTGGTGCGCTCATGAGGGATGCGCGGGCACGCTACCAGGGTTCTGAGGCGGAAAAGAAATTCTCCGCGGATGCAGGCTTCGAAGAAGCCGCTCGCGTATTCTTCCGCGAGCGTCTCGAATTCTATCTGCGTGATGTTCATGGCTTCGTGTATGACGTGGTGAATGCGGTACTGGCAGCGGATTCCGAAGATGTGGTAGATGCGCTGGCGCGGGCGTCCGCGGTTGCCAAAGTCCGGCCATCAGCAGACTTCGAGTCAATTTCGGTGGCATTCAAGCGGATGAAGAACATTCTCAGGCAGGCAAGCGAGGCAGGCAGGGAAGTGGCGGCTGCGGTCGACCCCTCAGTTCTTCAGGACGAAGCCGAGAAAGAGCTGGCGGATCAATTGCCGCGGACCGCCGCCAAGGTAGAGACCCTGCGTTCTGCCGGCAAGTACGAAGAGGCTTTGCTCGAAGTTGCGAAGCTTCGTCCCGCCGTCGATAAGTTCTTCGACAAGGTGATGGTCATGGTCGAAGATGCGCGCATCCGCGCCAACCGTCTGGCGCTGCTCCAAACCCTGCTTAGAGAATTTTCCACGATCGCGGATTTCTCCGAGATCGTGACTGAAGGCAAAGAATCCAAGAATCCCTGAAACAGTAAAGGACTTATTTATGGCGACGACAACTCTCCCCGAAAGCGCAGTGGAAATTAAAACCAGCAGTAAACCTGACGTTAAATTTGTGTACTTCTTTGGCGGCGGCAAGGCCGATGGGAACGGCAAGATGAAAGACGTTCTGGGCGGCAAAGGCGCCGGCCTGGCTGAGATGACGAATGCGGGCCTGCCTGTCCCCCCGGGCTTCACGATCCAGACGGAAGCCTGTCGCGAGTACATGCGGCACAATGCGGTTTCCAAGGAAGTGGATCGCCAGATGGAGGCGGCACTGAATCAACTGCAGGAATTGCAGGGGCAAAAACTTGGCGAGGGCGAGAATCCCCTGCTGGTCAGCGTGCGCTCCGGTGCGAAGTTCTCCATGCCGGGAATGATGGACACGATCCTCAATCTCGGTTTGAACGACAAGAGCGTCGAAGCACTGGCGAAACGGTCCAATAGTGAGCGCTTTGCGTATGACTCATACCGGCGCTTGATTCAGATGTTTGGCAACGTGGTGCTCGACATCGAGAAGTCAGCGTTTGACGAAGTCTTCGACGCCAAGAAGAAACAGAGGAAAGCCAAGCTCGATACCGACCTCGATGCCAAGGCTCTGAAAGAAGTCATCGACGAGTATAAGAAGGTCGTCAAGAAGCACGCCAAACGCGAGTTTCCGCAGAGTCCGCGCGAACAACTGGTGATGGCGCGAGACGCCGTTTTCCGCTCCTGGCAGAATGACCGTGCCAAGCACTACCGCCGCATCAACAACATTGATGACATGCTAGGGACCGCAGTCAACGTGCAGGCCATGGTCTTCGGAAACCTCGGCGAAACCAGCGGCACCGGTGTGGGCTTCACGCGTAATCCGGCGATCGGCAACAAGGAGTTCTATGGCGAATTCCTTCTGAATGCGCAGGGTGAAGACGTAGTTTCCGGCGTCCGCACACCGGTGCACATCCTCGAGCTCGAGAAGATCATGCCGGAGGTTTACAACCAACTGCGGGCTATCACGACCCGGCTCGAGACGCATTACAAAGACATGCAGGACTTCGAGTTCACGATCCAGGACGGCAAGCTGTATATGCTGCAGACCCGCAACGGGAAGCGCACGGGCCTGGCGGCGGTACGCATCGCCCTGCAGATGGTGGATGAGGGACTGATCACCAAAGAAGAGGCGATCTTCCGAGTCGAGCCGAACCAGTTGTACGACTTCCTGGTTCCGCGGCTCGACGAAAAGGGAGTGAAAATCGAAGTTCTCGCCAAGGGTCTTCCCGCCTCTCCGGGCGCGGCAGTTGGACAGATTGTCTTTACGGCCGATGAAGCGGTGGAGAAGGCCGGCCTCGGCAAGAAGGCATCCGTGATCCTGGTGCGCGCCGAGACCACGCCTGAAGATATTCATGGTATGGAAGTGGCGTCGGGAATTCTGACCTCGCGTGGTGGAATGACTAGCCACGCCGCAGTGGTGACGCGCGGCATGGGCAAGTGTTGCGTAGCCGGTGCGGGTGATATCGAGGTGAATGAGAAGGCCGGCGAGATGCGCGTGAAGGGGCAGGTATTCAAGGCGGGTGACTGGCTTTCACTCGACGGGACTACTGGCCGCGTGATCAAGGGCCGACTGAACACGCTTCCGCCTTCGCCCGACGACAAGGAACTTCAGAAATTCATGACTTGGGCAGATCCCTTCCGCAAACTGAAAGTACGCGCGAATGCAGATATTCCCCGCGATGCCATTCAGGCCCGCACCTTCGGAGCCGAAGGTATCGGTCTCTGCCGCACCGAGCACATGTTCTTCGCAGAGGACCGGATTCCGCACATGCAGGCCATGATTCTGGCAAACAATGAAAAAGATCGTCGCGCCGCATTGAAGAAGTTGTTGCCGATGCAGCGCGCCGACTTTGCCGGCGTCTTCAAGGCGATGGACGGCTATGCCGTTACAATCCGGACACTGGACCCCCCGCTGCACGAATTCCTGCCCAGCCGCGAAGACCTGATGGTGGACATTGCCATCCTGCCGTACGCAGAAACGAAGGAAAAGAAGTCACTGGTCGAGAAATACCGAAGATTTGGAGCAAAAGGCGCCGGCGACCTGAAGAAAGTGATTCCGGACCTCCTGCGACGAGTGGAAGAGTTGCACGAATTCAACCCCATGCTCGGACACCGCGGATGCCGCCTTGGTATCACGTATCCGGAGATCACGGAGATGCAGGCGCGTGCAATCTTCGAGGCGGCGGTAGCCGTCGCCAAGGACGGGGTGAAGGTCCTACCCGAAGTCATGATTCCCCTTACCGCCACTTTAAAGGAAATGGCAAACCAGGCGGCGATCGTGCATCGCGTGGCCGCCGAGGTTTTCAAAGAGAAGGAGCGCAAAGTCGACTACCTGGTTGGCACCATGATCGAGTTGCCACGGGCCGCCTTGGTTGCCGACGAGATCGCCAAGGAAGCGCAGTTTTTCTCGTTCGGTACCAATGACCTCACGCAAACCACGTTCGGATTCTCGCGAGACGACGTCAACAAGATCCTGCCGACCTACCTGGAAGAAGGCATCCTGAAGCAGGATCCGTTTGCGGCTCTGGACCGCGAGGGTGTGGGTCAACTGGTGAAGATGGCCACGGAGCGCGGGCGGAAGACGCGACCCGATCTAAAAGTTGGAATATGCGGTGAGCACGGTGGTGAACCATCATCCGTTGAATTCTGCCATCAGGTGGGGCTGAACTACGTGTCGTGCTCGCCCTTCCGGGTTCTTACCGCGCGTTTGGCGGCGGCGCAGGCAGCGGCGGCGGATCAACTGAAAGTGGAAGGTGGTCGGACGAAATAGTTCAGCCGCTATCGCACTTTTCGATAAAAAAGGCCGAGGATGAAGCATTTCTTGCTTCACTTTCGGCCTTTTTCACTGAACCTTCTGCAAGCGAGCGATGAGCTTCTGCGCGAGGTTGTCTTCGGAGTCTGACCACAGCAGTCGACCGTTGGCGTGTGCGTTCTTTTCTAGTTTGTTGGTGAAGTCGACCAGTTTGTGAATATTGGCTCGGACGCGAGTTTCTGCGTCGGTATCGAGCTCGACTTGTTCCTGCAGAAAGGGCGCGTCGAGGCCGAAATCGATTTCGATTTGCCCCGTGGCCTCCGACGCACGTTCGTCGAATTCCGCTCCTTGCGCGATCATGCTCACTTTGTTCGGGGCCAGCGTCCACTGCCGGCTGGTGGCATCAAGCGTCCACAAGTCCCAATCGGCCTCGAAGACGTAGGCGTAGTCTTCGTGGAGCAGGTCAGAAGCGGCATTCACCGCATCTTCCGGCGAGACTCCCGGAGTGAATCGCCGTTCGAGAATCGTGGGTTCATTCCACGAGACGGGATGGACCGCCAAGTAATTAACTCCCGGCCGAACGGGCGAAAACGGGAACTGGCGCAGAACGGACAACACGTGCACCATCATGTCCTGTTCAGTGAAACTGGGGAACCACAGACTCAAATAAAGGGGATCGGGCACACAGTCCTCGCAAAAGCCATTGTACTGCGGTACGACCTGAACCTGCCGTCAGGGCGGGATCAGTAGTGTAGAGATTGGCCGGCAGGTTCCGGCTTTGCTCTGGAAACTTGGGAGTCTCGGAAGACCGCCGTCCGGAAACCACCCATCCGGCGACGTGATCGGTACGGCCTGAGTCTCCAGGCGAGTCAAGGTCAAAAAAGGCTTCAGACAAGTCAATGAAGCGATAGGTAGCTAACCTAGTGCGTTGCGAGGGCGACTCCTCGGATAGTCACGTTCACACTTCCGAACTGTGGACCGTCGAACTCAAATTCCACTGCTTTCGTCCCGATGCGAGGCCTGCCCAACTCGCATCGCGTCGTGAAACGAAATCGGATGTGATGCACTATCTAGATAGAAGAATACAAGATAGGTAACCCGGCCCGTTTCGAGCTTGAGTGCCGGGAATTCGGATTCGTGCTCCAAGTTTCCAGCTCCAGGCGTTTCCTCCTCACCTGAGGCGACGAACCCAGGCTGTTCAGCGCTCGACCAACCGCACCGTCCGGCGAAGCCGGGGGTGAAGAGGACAATACCGTGAAACTGTTTCGAAATGCTTTTTACGCCGCGCTGCTGTTGGCGGCTTCCGCTTGCATCGCTCAGACCCAGGGAGACATTGTGGCGATCATCCCGTTTCCGTTTGTCGTAGCAGGGCAAACGCTCCCGGCTGGACGCTACATTGTCTCGCCGATGAACCAGACCACCTTGAGACTCCACGAATCCACGGGCCCGGGCATGTTGGTGTTGACGAATGCTGCCCTGCGCCCTGAGTCCGACGATAGCTCCAAGCTGGTCTTCCACCGCTACGAGAGCACGTATTTTCTCTGGCAGGTGTGGATCGCGGGCAGTGATCGGGGAAGAGAGGTACGTCGTTCGGATGCCGAGCTCGAATTGGCGGCAAAGTCAATGCAGAAGGGTAACACCGTGGTAGTCGCTGTTCGGTGATTTCGTATACCCACTCCTGGCCCCGGCAACAAAAACACCGGGGCCGGGGGGCCGTATTTTGCTCATGCCACTGAGAAGTCAAGAGGTGCCGCGACTATTCTCGAAACGGTGAGTGCCCATTGCCAGTCCCCCTAGCGGAGAACGTCCCACGCAGAGCCGATGATGTGGGGACTCGCCGCAGCACGCAAGGTTCCTGTGCTTAACAAGTTTCCTGACCTGCAACGATTACGAGGCGGGCCTTGCTTGGTATGGCAGAGCTTTCAACTAGAGCGAAATGGCGCGCTCTTCGGAGTGAACGGGTTAGTATGCTCAAAAAGTACTTGACGGGAACGACATTGTCAGAGATCCGGATTTTTCGCCAACAACGAAACGCCCAAGAATGTCGAGGATGTTAACATTCTCCCCTGCCTTTACCGGCGCGTGGCAACGAGCCTTTAGGCGTCAGTTGATGAGCGATGTCCGACAAATGGCTTAGAGCGTCTAACAAAAGCCTCGGATTGGGCGGCCGGTTCATTGCTTTCACTCGGTTGGTGCGGTCGAAAACTCGGAGACCCTGGACAGAGATTGGTTAGAGGCTGAAGGGAGACGATGAACCGTGGTCGCCGTGTCAGAGGGCCGCTTATCCGAACAGAGCCCATTTCAGGCACTAATAGAGGTTCATCTGCTACCTAGATACTTATCCAAGCTGCTCGGAGGAAGTTCCAGCAGATGAGAGCACATCCGAGCGACAAGAGTGCCTCGTGGATGTCAGCCCGTTTTTCATAACGAACGCGCAAACGGCGAAACTGGCTAAGCCAGGCGAAGGTTCGTTCTATTACCCACCGCGATCGGCCTAATCCACTGCCGTGTTCGGTGTTTCGCTTGGCGAGCATCGGCTTAATCCCGCGAAATCGTAAGGCCTGACGGATCGCTTTCGCGTCATAACCACGGTCGCCGATCACGCAATCTGGCCGAAAGCGTGGTCGTCCTCGTTCACCCTGTAAAGGCGGGATAGCATCAACGAGTGCGATTGCCTGCCGGGAATCGTTGCGATTGGCACCTGTGAGCTGAATAGCCAGCGGTACTCCACGCCGTCGCATATCAGATGATGCTTGCTGCCGAGCTTAGCCCGATCGGTGGGATTCGGGCCGGTCTGCGCCCCCCAAAAACCGCTCGAACAGAGCAGCTGTCCACGACGGCTCGGGACCAGTCGATCTGATTGAAGCGGCCAAGCCAGTCCAATAGCGCAAAGTGAATCAATTGCCAGATACCAGACTCTTGCCAATCTCGCAGGCGTCTCCAGCAGGTCATACCCGAGCCGCAGCCCAGTTCCTTTGGCAACATCTCCCAAGGAATGCCACTGCGAAGGACAAACACAATGCCTCTCAGGCACACTCGATCGGGTATACGGGGACGTCCCCCTTGCGGCTTGGGTTTCGGCAACGGCAAGAGAGGCTCAATCATGTTCCACAATCCGTCAGAAACCAGTGTGGCAGTCATAGTAACGAATCTCCACGGCGGGCGAAGATCGGATTGTTCCGTCCCCCGCTCCGAAGCTGAGAGAATCTAATGATGGGTACGCCGTAGGTACGAGCGAGCGGCGTCGTTGACCATTGTTCGCGTTGCTCAGTTCTGAGTAGTCACCAGCACGTGTGGAAGGATGGCGAGATGACCGCTGGAATCGAGGACTCTAACCTCGATCGTGTGGATACCATTTCCATACTGGCTCGTATCCAACGAAAACACATAACCGATTGAAGCAGGGGCGTGGGGAAAGTCCTTGCCCACATCGGATCGGGATCCGCCGTAAGTGGCATGACCCGCCAAAACTCCATCCAAATAAACATCCACTCCGGAGACAGCCGTATCATCCATTGCCCAGCCGCTGACGCTGACTTTGCCCGACACTTGGGAATTTGCTAGCGGCTGTTCCACCACAGCCAGGGGCGTCATAATGTCCGACACCGTGATCTGATTGTGCAAATCGTAAATGACCTGGCGAGCGTGCTTGTAGTCTCCTGCGATCAGGTAGGCATCGCCTTCAAGAATGCTATTGGGGCCGAAAGTGAACATCGCCATGGGATCGAAATAGTTTGCCCCAAACCCTGTGGGACCCGGATCTCCTGGTACTCTAACGCCGCTGAAGTAAAGCGCCGATGCAGGTTCGAAGACGCTCAACCCGATGTCATTCTCGTTCACTAATGCGAACCAGTGCTCAGGTGTATAGATCCGGGGTGCGTGTCCCCCCAGGTCGGTCAGGGTACTGAAGCTGAGTGTGTCATTGCTCCAAGGCAGGGTGTTGTCATAGATAACCAGCTTGCCGTCTTCCAGGTTGCAGTAGACCGCAGGGAAATCCTGGAAATTGTTGGTATGCACGTCGGCACCGAAGTGTGTGGCCTTCATGTGCAATTTGAAAGTAAAGGAATGATCGGGGACGGCCGTGAGGGTCATTTCCGAGTAGGTATCCTGAAGAACCGGTTGATCGGGCCCTCCTCCGAAGGGTTCTGGGCTAAAATTGTATCCCTGTGTTTTGACATAGATCGAGTCCCCGGTCACGGTCTGGGCGAGGATAGGGCTGCCGTGGTTATAGATGTCGCCACCTTGGGTTGGATTCCATGGCGTACCATCGCCGTCAAACTGCGCCAGCTGCACTTCGCGACCGGCGTCATGGGCATTGACGAAATTCTCTCCATTGAGACTTACTTCCACGATGGATCCGCCCCACGCCGTCTGCATGCCCACGCGTGCAACATCAGCACCCGAGCTTGATTCCAGATACAGGAGAGAATCGCTCTGGAAGGTGCGTACGCTGACAACGGGCTCCGTATTGAGAGTCATCGAGGCACTGTGAGACAAAGTACCGCTGCTGCCAAGCACGGTGATGGGAAACACGCCCACCGCGGCAGACGCCGACACTGAAAATGTGACGGACTGACTTGCGCCGGGAGTTAGGGAGAAGGAGGGTGGCGTGGCGTCAACTCCTTGCGGCAGGCCTTGCAGGGACAAATCAACCGAGGCGTTGAATCCATGCTCTGGCGCAAGCGAGATCGTAACTGCGGAGGTCGGATTGCCGAGGACCGCGGAGGCAGAAACCGGAGAAACAGTTACACTGAAATCAGGTCCCGGGGGTGGAGGAGGTGGCGTAACACCGCCGCCACCGCAGCTTGCCAGGAGTGTCAACGCTGAAAGCGTGCAAGCCAGCCTTATAGTCCGCAACATCTTGCATACTCCGGAATAGACCTGCAGTGGCTTCCGCCCCCAGCGACTCGGACCATCATCCCTGCCTGTATCGTCAACGTCATCAAATGGTGCGTCGAGCGCGATGTGCCAAGAGGAATGACCGTGTGTGTGACAGTGATGGACTGAAGCGTTCATCCTTCCGGAACCAGCACCGCCACGGGATGCCCACCGATTGTGCCTGAGATTTTGAATTTTCCGACCGGGCCGGAGGCTTGCCACGCGCCTTCGACATGCAGTGCACCTCCGGAAGTGCCAGAGCCACTCACCGTCAGGTCGGCTGCAAACGACTTGTCGACTCCCCAGAGCACCGTACCATCCACAATCACATCCTTGGAGAAAGCGCAGCTGGTTAGAGTTGTTGTCCATGCGTCGATCCCATAGTCCGTATGGAATGTGCCGCCCCTCAACCCAACTCCGTCGCCGGAGCCGAGGATGCTCCGCTGGACGGCGTCCGTTGCGGTCGCCACGGCAACCGTTACTACCCTGCGTTCTGCAATGCCGGTCCGGTTATCTCCGTTTGGGTCAACCTCCGCAGGACGAGCCTCTGCTGCCAACAGCGGAAACCGACCCACCGCAGGCCATACCGTTTCTGGACCCTGAGCGCAGGTGGTATCCCCAACCTGTAGAGTTTCGATGAACTGAGAGGCAAGGCTGGCGCCGCACTCACTGAATACCGTTCCGTGACCGGCCCCCGACACCGTGACGAACGTGCTGCCGGGAAACAAAGACGCTACTTTACGCACCTCTTCCATGGGGACCTCGGTGTCCATGTCACCGTCCAACACCAGTGTGGGCACATTTGGGTATGTCGGGTGGGACGGGGCGACTGGCGAGGATGGTGATGGCTTCTGCCACCACAGGCACTGCGTCACCGTGCTGAACAGCAAGCTGGTGCCGGCTGCTTTCGAGAAGGGCGCGAAATAATCCGACGGGAGCTCCGATATGGCTTTCCTGAACTGTTTTTCTCGCTCGGATACTGAAGCGGACCAGTCCCAGGGCTCGTGCGTGTCAACGCACATTGTCGCGTACAGGGCACCCGCGGAGAAAAATGTGGGATCACCCTTGTCGGCTACGAGCGGAACGACGCCTTCTGCACCTAACCGCAGCAACGGCGGTTGGTCGCCATGGGAGAGCGCCGCCCCGGCGGCAAGGAGTTCGCCCGTGCTAGCAAAGTGGCCGGTCGGGTGGACGGCGAGGTAGAGCAGCGCCGACTCATCGATTCGAACGTGTACCAGTTTGCCACTTGCGTCGAAGGCGCTTCCTTCGACAGGGTGATGCCTGATAGCTTGTATGAGCTGTGCGAACTCAACGTCGGGGTCGGCATGGTCGGCCGCGCAGGTGGGCGAACGCAGGCAATCAAGCCGAATCTCACGCGGTGTCGACCGACTTGAGTATCCCTCTACAGTGAACGCCTTCAATTCGGGTGTCCCCTGGGGCGCGTCCAACACGATTGATCGCAAGTGTTCGCCAAAACGAGTCGCATAAGCCGTTACGTCTTCTCCCCCGTAAGACCCTGCGAAATAGTCCACTTTGTCGTAGCCGAGAGCTGCCCGAACCGCGTCAGTGTCCATGGCAATGTCACCGGTACCGTAGAAGCTGGCGGAGTCTCCCAGTTGAGCGGCACAGTCCGCTTCGGCGTTGCCGAAGGGCTCAGTACCGTGTTGCAACTTCTGACAGACAATGGTGCTTGACAACCCACGACCTCGGTCATCGATCCCCAGGATGTCGTGCACATCGAGATTTTGCCCGAGCAAAAGAAGTCCTAGCTCGCGCTGGCCAGTCGTCGAATAACCTGGTCCCCCAGGGTTTGCCATGATTGCGCTCTGCGCCGGGCCGGGATTGGTATGCACGTAGAGTTCAAAGTAAATTTTGATCTTTTCTTTCTCCGGATGACGTCGATCAAGCGGCACCGGCACGGTTCCGCACATGGCTCCGAAATCTTGCGCTTCGGGCGGACATTGCACCCAGCTGATGTCGGGTGAAGCCGTGGCCCGCCGCTGTGATCTCTGATCTTGCGATAGAAGCAGCCGCCGAGGCTGCGATTTTCGCAGATATTGCTGGACACGCCCCGACCTTGGGAGACCGGGTTTTCGACTGATCTGGGCGGATGTTGTGAAGCTTACGAACACTGCGATGGTGGTGACCAGGAAAAAATGCGCTCTCAGGCTGCAAACTCTCACAAAGGCCTCCTTGCTCTCGGGTTCTTCTCATCAACGCATCCCCGTTGCTTCATTAAGTCATTGCACCTTCAGAGTGACTTTGGTCGAATGAGTTAGAGATCCCGACGTAGCGGTAACAGTTATCGTGTAAGTGCCAGGTGGTGTTCCGCCGCCTCCTCCTCCAGGGTTCCCACTTCCGCCGCACGCAAATTGGAAGATCGCACCGACGACAAGCGCGGAACCGAACAACGCCCTCAGCAGCCTTGCTTTCCTCTCCCGCGGCGAACTGAAGAGGATGCCGGCAATCGCCAGCCCTGCCATCGGAGGCCACAGCGCATTGAGCAACGGATTCGCACCGCCGGACGTCGCTATCTGGGCTGCGGTGGGCGCGGTGGTTGTGATCGTCGCTGTCGCCGAATTTCCGGGCGTGATCGAGCCAGGGCTCACCGAACATTGCGGGGCGTGGGCCGGCGATGGCTGCACCGAGCAGGTCAGAGAAACAGTGTCGCTAAAGCCATTTGCCCCTTCCGCACTGATCGTCGCCGTAGAACCTTGTCCCGGGCTGATGGGGTTGGGGGCGAAGTCGGACACCGACACAGAGAAATCCGGCGTCAAGTCGAAGGTGGCGGTGACGGTCTGATCGGACGTCAGCGTCAGGCTACATGCGCCCGTCCCGGAGCAGCCACCTCCGCTCCAGCCGGAGAAAGTGGAAGCTGGGTCCGAATGGGCGGTCAGCGCTATCACGGCTCCCGGAGGAAATTTCCGCGAACAGTTTGGCGTACAGGCAATCCATCCCGGGTTAATAGTGACGGTCCCGTTTCCAGTGCCCCCTTTTGCCACCGAGAGAGCAAAGGTGGTCATGTTGGCGCGGTTCAGCAGAACCGGTGCAAACTGCGCACCTATGCCTCCAGCAAAAACCAAGTCTCGCTTGCCATCGGCGTTGAAATCACCGACTGCCGCTGGGTGAATACCTGAGCCGACATAGACATTGTCGAGCCGGAAACTACCGTCGCCGTTGCCAAGCAGCAGGGTCATTGAGCCCAGGTCGTCTCGTGAAATGACCAGGTCTAGATTGCCATCTCCGTTGAAATCTTCAGCGGTCAGATACCGGACAACGCCTCCAATGGAATACTGCAAAGGAGGCTGCAAGGTGCCATCCCCATTGCCGAGAAAGACGCCCACAGCACCGCTCGTGGTTGCGATGAGGTCGGTCTTACCGTCGTGGTTGAAATCACCCACAGCTAGCGGCCCCTGGAAGATGCCCAAGTCAATATCTCGATGTGCTTGAAAGGTGCCATCGCCGTTTCCGAACAAGAGGTTTAGGGTGCTTACGCAAGAGCCGGATGAGCCGCAGGTCCACATCGCCAGATCTTGTTTTCCGTCCCCGTTGAAGTCGGCCACCAGCAGGGAAGAGAGCGAAACACCTGTTTCATAAGTCACTCGGGGCTGGAATGTGCCATCGCCTTGACCCAGAAAGACACTTATCGTGCTGTCATTCAGATTGGTCCCGGTGCTCACGAGATCTGATTTCCCATCCCGGTTGAAGTCCCCAGCGACCAACTCAAAGGCGGCAAAACCATCCGGATATTCCACCAGTGGTCGAAATGTACCGTCTCCGTTTCCCAGCAGAATCGAGAGCAGGGAGGAATTCTCTTCAGGTCCTGGTGTGGTGAGGGCTAAGTCCGGAATGCCGTCCTCGTCAAAGTCCGCCACCAACGCCGCCGCCGCTTCGTCGGGGCGGAAAGTAGTCGCTGGCTGAAGGGTGCCATCGCCGTTGCCTAATAGGAGAACATTGCTCGTTGCTACATCTTCCTTTCCGTCCCGGTTGAAGTCTGCCACCAGCGGCGAAAAGCCAAATACTGAGTAAACCCTTGCGCTCTGAAGAGTGCCGTCCCCGTTCCCTAATGACACAAGAACAACGCCGCGGTCGGGGGCGGAGAAAAAATTTCCGGCCATCGCGATGTCGGGCTTCCCGTCGCCGTTCAAATCTGCCGCTGCGGTACCCGCGCTCTCACTACCCCCGGCATAAGTGCCTGCGAAAAGAAAAGTCCCATCGCCGTTGCCAAGCAGAACGGCCAACTCGCCGCCATTCCCTACCAGGTCGAGATTGCCGTCACCATTCAGGTCCGTTGCGGTGACAAAGGCGCCGCTTCCCGGCGCAGAAGAATCGATCTGGTCTTGAAATGTGCCATCGCCGTTGCCCCGAAAAACGCTGCATTGCCCGTGGCCCACCACCAGATCGATGCGGCCATCGTGGTTTACGTCCTCCGCGATGATCGAGGAGCCTTCCGCGACTTGCCCGTAGTTGATCGGCGAGGTGAATGTTCCGTTACCATTGCTTAGGAATACGCTCAAGACCTGTCCCACAGCGTTCGCGGTTGCAAGATCGTCCTTACCGTCGCCGTTGAAGTCGGCTGCTACAACCGCAACGGGCATCAGTGGAGTCGATTGCCTCAGGCGCGATTGGAATGTTCCATCGCCATTGCCGAGGAAAACACTGAGTGTGTTGTCGAGGGCATCGGCCGTTACAAGGTCCGGGTTGCCGTCGCCGTTGAAGTCGCCAATCGCGACCCAGACCGGGTCGCAGCCAGTTGCGTAGTCAACGCGCGGCCGAAAAGTTCCGTCGCCCTTTCCGAGAAACACAGACACGACAGGAGCGAGACAGATGGGGTCGTCTGGACCCATGACGTCGACGGCGAGATCAGGATTGCCATCGGCATTGAAGTCCCCAACTACCAGATGTTGCGGAGACGCTCCGGTTGCGTAGTCCACATGATTCTTGAGAGTTCCGTTCCCATTCCCGATTAAGATGCTGACTGTGGCGGCAAAATAGTTGGCAGCCACTACATCCATCCTTCCATCTCGGTTGAAATCGGCGGTCGCAACGGCCAACGGATCCAGACCCACGGTATAAACCGAAGAATCGAGGAAGACTTGTCCAGTGGCTGTACCCGCCAACATCAGCAAGAGAAATGGCACGCATGCGCGCAAGGTGTGCCGGCCGCAAAAGAGAAGGATTCCTCTAGCGAGTAAGTCGTTGTCGTCCATGCCCCGATCCCTCCACAAGAGAAAGGCAGGGCTTGCGCCCTGCCGCGCGCGTTTAGTCCTTGGGAAAGACCTTGCGGTTGTCCGATGTGATCACCACCGGAACGTTGGTGCCATCCGGCAGGACGAGTGACTGGAAAATTCCGTACGCATGGTTCTGGTTGTTGTCATAGGCCAGCGCCAGCACCGCTGTTCTCTGGACCTGCCCATTCACAAGCACATTGATAGTGGCGGTGCCCGTGCAGTTCTTGTTGACGTTGAATGTGCCAGTGATGTCTTCCACCCCGGAGCTTCCTGCCACACTGCGTGACTGGCTGCCAACGAGGTTGCCTGCGGCGTCCGCGCTAAAGTGGCCAACCGACGCGACTGGTAGCGGTCCGTTGGGAGTAAATATCGTTCCGATGTAGGTATAAGCCCACTCCCCAGACGATGCAGCAGTTGAGCAATGGGCGGCGTACGAATTGGGCGCCACCGCCAGAATAAGCAGGGTCAAGGCTGCGAGAACTCTCTTGTTGGTCATGGCGATCCTCCATAGATTTGTGTGCAGTGAAGCGAACGATCTTGGCACTTGAGAGTCGTGGTCAAAACAACAAGCGATGTTTTGCACCCGTTAACTCGTACCGTCAATAACGCGGACCTTTCGTGTGTCTATCCTGTTACTGATCGGTTCCTAACCTGCCAACCTGCTGTAAGAACGAGAGTTGCAGGGCTTGCTGTCCCCGAGGCGGTGATAAACTACTTTCCAGTTTTGGGGCGTTGATCACATGGAGAGTGCGCATCCACTGCGTGGAGCAGTTGGCTTCGGCGTTTTCGAGGTGGATCTCGGTGGCAGAGAACTGCGCAAGCGAGGGGTCAGGGTCAAACTCCAGGAACAGCCTTTCCAGGTTTTGCAGATTCTCTTGCTACATCCGGGCGATGTGGTCACCCGGGAAGAGCTTCGCGAGAGCATCTGGCCTGCAGACACCTTCGTGGATTTCGATCAGGGACTAAACAATGCCGTCAAGCGTCTTCGGGACGCATTGGGCGACTCGGCAGAAACTCCCCGCTTCATCGAAACGATCCCAAAGCACGGTTATCGCTTTATTTGTACGACAGAACTCCGCAATGCCCCACGGCAACTCCGATCACTGGCCGTCTTGCCCTTGGAGAATCTGTCCCACGATCCCGAGCAGGAATATTTCGCCGAAGGGCTCACTGAGGCGCTCATCACCAGGTTAGCCAAAATCGGTGAGCTGCGAGTGATCTCGCGCACGTCCGTGATGCAGTACAAAGGAGTGCACAAACCTCTGCGCGAGATTGCTCGGGACTTGGAAGTGGAGATGGTCGTTGAAGGGACGGTGCTGCGTGCGGGACGTCGAGTGCGCATCACGGCGCAGCTCATCGATGCGGCTAAGGAATCCCACTTGTGGGCAGAAAGTTATGAACGCGATCTGCGCAACATCCTGGTCCTCCAGTCGGAAGTGGCCCAGGCCATTGCACGAGAGGTCCAGATCAAACTGACTCCACAAGAGCGGGCCCAATTCGCACAAGCGCCTCCCGTCGATCCTGAATCATACGAGGCCTATTTAAAAGGACGTTACCACTGGAACCGGCGCGCGGTAAGCGGATTCGAAAAGGCCATCGGGTACTTTCAAGAAGCGATTGCAAAAGACCCGAGCTATGGGACAGCCTATGCGGGCCTTGCTGACTGCCTCTCTGGTCTTGGCGTGTGGGGTTTTGTTTCCCCCAATGAGGGTTGCGGCAAAGCCAAACGGCTGGCACTGAAAGCACTCGAAATCGACCGTGGCCTAGCAGAAGCGCATGCCTCGCTAGCGTGGGCTACCATGTGGTATGACTACGATTTCTTAGCTGCTGAAAGAGAATTTGAACGGTCAATCGAGTTGAACCCGCGTTATGCCACAGCACATCAGTGGTTCGGCATGGGTCTTGGCCTGATGGGAAGATACGAGGAGGCCTACACCGAGCTCAAACGAGCCATTAGCCTGGATCCATGCTCTAGCGTTATCCATTGGACCTTTGGATTCGTCTATCACCGTGCACGCCGATACGATCAGGCAATCGAGCAGCGCGAGAGGGCGCTTGAGCTGGATCCTAACTTTGCCCAGGGACATGGGGGGCTTGGGTTCGACTACCTCGAGAAAGGCATGTACGAGCCAGCGATCTCCGAGTTGCAAAAGGCGGTGCAGCTTTCGCAGAACGCTCCGACGTTCCTCGGGTGGCTCGGAGAGGCGTATGCCGTAGCTGGGCATCGGGACGAAGCGCTGAAGGTCTTGGAGCGGTTGCAGGAGCTTTCGAAGCAGCGGTATGTAACTCCGTATATTGTGGCCGGAATCTACGCAGCCCTACGCAAGAAAGAGGAAGCTCTTCAGTGGCTGAACTCTGCCTACGGCGAGCACGCGGCCTTTATGGTATTGCTGAAGACCGAACCTAGGTTCGACTATCTGCGTTCTGACCCCCTCTTCCAGGATATCCTGCGCCGCATGAACTTCGCGGAATAGCGATTGTCAAACCAATCTGGCCTATTTGTTATGAGTCTGATTGCCAACTGGAAACGCGTTTGTGTCCACGTGAGTTCCTCGCTAGTCGGCAGTTAACCTCGGCGGCCTTAGAGGTAAGCACCATCGCCGTCTCGCCCACGAGTTGCTGGACGTGCGATCGCACGAAGTAGGTTTTGTTAGAGCCTC
>CAWJDR010000023.1:0-48702 GCA_963841655.1 uncultured Acidobacteriota bacterium
ACCCCGCGCCTTCGAACGTCGGTCGATTGCCCACGTTCGTGACCGCCTGAAAACACCGATCGCCCTCCGCGCCGGATACCGTGAGCCGCGTCACGTAAACGCCAAATCCCGGCAGCAATCCTTGGTAGTGCGCGAGGTTCACCGTCGGCACCAGCAGTTTCGTTCCAACGCCTCGTCCCTTCGCGGGATTTGAATGCACGCCAAACACCCGGCTCAGCATCCATCGCGCTCGTCTGACGTCGCCGGCGGCGATCAGCCCTCGCACAGCCGAACTCGACACCTCCATGCCATGGACACGGACCGCACTATGCACCTCGACGGCAAAGCCAAACTCCGCGCCAAACACTTTTAGTTCGTCAACCCCCGCCTTAGCGCCGTGGCCAAACCGGAAACTGCTGCCCTCATGCATTCCGCGAACGCCCAGCGACTTCACCAGAATGTCGCACACAAAATCCCTCGCCGAAACACGGGAAAGCTCCGCGTTAAACGGCAGCACGAGAACAGTGTCAACGCCGGTCGCAGCCAGCAACCTGAGACGCTCGGGAAGAAACGTCAACAACTTCGGCGCTTCTGCGGGATAGAGGAACTGTGCCGGATGAGGATCGAATGTGATGGCGATGGACCGAAATCCGCGATCGCGCGCCTCGGCGGCCGCTGCCGACAGAATCTGCCGATGGCCCACGTGAACGCCGTCGAAGTTGCCGATCGCAGCTACACACGGACCAAAGTCCGGAGGAATCTCGGCAACAGAGCGATAGACGGGAATCTTCAGTTCCGAACGTCCTTGGAGCAACGCAAAGCTCGAATCAGGAATGGCGCTCACATCCGTGAGATATGCGGTGCGCCCGAAGCGAAATCCTGCAATCTCCATTTGGCCGTGCAGCACCGGCACGCGAGTGAAATCGACGCCATGTACGCTGGTGTAATCGCCGAGAGGCTCGATGTGAACCCGTGCGCGGTTGGGATAAGTGGCCGCCGGAGAAAACGTGTAGTCGTAGATCCGGCGAAGCACTTCTTCCGTGGGTTCGGACGCGTACAAGGGGATGTGACCGCCTTCGCGAAAGACGGCGAAGCTCAAAGGTCGAAGATCATCAAGACCGAAAATATGATCGGCGTGCCCATGCGTATAGAAGACCGCGTCCACGCGAGTCAGACCACTGCGCAAAGCCTGCTCGCGAAAGTCTCGTCCGGGGTCTCGATGACCACGACCCGCTCCCGCTCATCTTCGTTCCATCGCAACAGTATCGAAGGGCGCAGGCGGCGATCGCGCGGGTCCGCCGAGGTGCAGACAGCACAGCCGCATCCCAGCGTTGGCACCCCCATCGAAGTACCGGTCCCAAGAAATGTAAGCTTGCCTTCCATTACTTAGCGTTTGTCGGGCTTGGCAGGAGGCGGCTGAACGCCCTGCATCGAGATCATGTTGGTCAATTCGTTGAAGGACATCCGCGCCTCGAACAGCACCGTCTGCAAAGTCCGGTCCTCAACCTGGCAGAGATTCCCTTTAGTCTTGTCAGCGAGTACACCGAGCAGATCGATACTTTGCTTCGCGCCGAGGATGTCCACACGAGGCCTCTGACCTTCAGGAGCCGCGGCTCCCATCTGCATCATTGCGGATAGGTACAACTGCTGAACGAGGTGTTCAAAGCCAACTGGCGGTTGCGCCCCAGTGCCGGGTTCTGCGCCCGTACCAGATCTTCGAGCCGCTGTGCAGAAGCTTCATAGGCAGACTTCTGCTGAAGGCTCTCCTCCGCCGTCGGCGGGGGAGGCAACTCCGCCCCGTTCTCCTTTTCCAGACCCGCGGCCACGCCTGTATCTTCGGCCGCCGCCTCGTTCGCACTCTCCGTGGTCACCAGGCGCGGCCCGGCTTGCAGCTCGGCGGGTGTCGGTTTCGGCTCCGCCGAACCGCGGGCTACTGTCTCTCTCCTCGTCCGCCTTGTATTTTCGGCGATCAATGACTTCGAATTTTGTCGTATCGGTCATAATTTCTTCCAATTCCAATCATAGAGTGGGCGGCGCAGACACCAGCCGGGCTTTCCCCGGTTTCCGCCCCAACTCGGTAAGTCAGAGGCTCAGCGTGCACCTCAGCCTCGCTGCTGATCATGCCAAGCGCGAATCTGCGGGTTCCCACTACTCAGGGACAGCTCTGCCGCGCTTCTCGATTGCTCCGCCTTTGCCCGTCGAGCTTCCAGTTCCGCTCCCCCGCGGCAACGGCCGTAAGTTGCAGGTGGCGCAAGTGCTTGTGTACGTTACCGCGCGAGTGGATGCGCTCCACTATCTCCTGCCCAAGGTAGCAACCTTTGCTGAAGTGCAGACCACGTATTTGCGAGGTCTCCTGCGGCAAGTCCCGCTCGGCCATCTCGACTCCATACGTCGGAATGCCCTCTGCAATGCGAAATGCTTCCAGCGCATCGGATCCGACTGGCGTGGCGCCAGCAGTCGAGAGTGCCCGCCACAAGCGGGTGAGTCCGGCTGCAGGCGTCGGAAGTTCGTACTGTGGGGCCAGAACACGGTCACCCACTCGAACGAGTAGATCCAGCCGTTCCACTCGACTCGCGTTGAGGTCATCGGGCTTGGCAGAGCAGGAAGACCCATTCGAGCCAAGACGTTATCCGCCTCCGGGCCGATCAGGCCGAGAGCAGTTTCTGCTGTCGGATCCTGCGCCATCAACTCGACATCATCCATGATGATGAAACGCTCAAGGTGGGTCTGCAAACGATCGTACTGGTCGGCAGCTATCTCCAGTTCGAGCTTGTCTTCTTCACGCCAGACCGTCAGGTCGCCCTGGATACTGCCCTGGGCGTTCAGCACCATGTTCCATGCTCCGGTGCCCGCCGCCAGTTCAGTCACGGTGTTCGTTACCATCCCGCTTAGCCAGCGGAAGCGATCCTCGCCGTGCACGGCAACTCGCCGCATCCAACCAAGATCATGTGCTGCGGCTCCCTGAGCTTGTGCCGCTATTTCCGCGGCTGACGCGTCAAACTCCCGTGGAGTCAGCGTGCCGCGATACTCCGTAAGCCTCGGCGGCTTAGTCGCGGACGCCAGAAGTGTGGCAAGTGGGGTCGGGGGGGCGGAAACTGCGGCTCGCATCGGGCATAGGGGAGTGTTCCACTGTTTGACGCTCATTTCCTGCGGAAACTTCGCGCCAGACTGCATCCTGATTATAGCCTTGGTATTAGATGCGGACACCGAAGTGCAGGAAGCGGCTTCCGCAAGGAGCGGGAATGAACGAGCAGCAAGGAATCCTTACTGGCCGCAAAAGTTTGATTGCGTTCGTGGCCCTGTGCATTCTCATTGCCGCCTCAATCTCTCACGCTCAGCAGCCTTTGAGTTCGGCAACTCCCTCCACTTCCTCCCCTGGTCAATCCGTCGCGCCAAAGCCCGCCAAGCCCGAATCCGATAGCGCGTCGAAGCCGGAGATCGTGATCACTCCCGATAGGCGAAGGAATTGTTTGGTCTTGTCGATGAACTCCTCAACATCTGCCCCAGGAAACCGGTTTCCCAATCAAGAGCGACGTCAAACGGAAGCTCACCACCCGCAACGCCGTCGAGAGCTATTTGAATGAGAAATTCCAGGAAGACGAGGACGCGAAGCGGATGCAGCGGAGCGAGGTGGGTCGCTAAAGAAATTCGGCATGCTCGACCGCGACTTCGACCTGAAGCCGTTCCTACTTGCTCTGCTCAAGGAACAGATTGAAGCCTATTATGACCCGAAGACCAAGACCGTGAACCTGCTGGATTGGATTGGGGTGGAGGAACAAGAGCCAGTGCTGGCCCATCGAGCTTACTCACGCTCTGCAGGATCAACACACCGATTTGGAGAAGTGGAGCGATCAGACGCCTTCGGATGTTTCACACAACTCCAGCGAAGACAGCAGCCATATTGCAAAGGACGAGCTCGACACCCCTCGTGAGGCGGTCATTGAGGGTCAGGCCACTGCTGTGATGATGGACAACATCCTGAAGCCGATGGGAAAGAGCCTGATCGAGGACCCCGAGGTGGTCGACTTCATCAAGCAGCAGATGGCGGGGTCTGAGAATTCTCCGGTTCTTGCGCGTGCGCCGCTATTACTCTCGGAGTCTTTGTTGTTCCCCTTATCGCGAGGGTCTGAGTTTCGAACAGGATATCTGGATGGATCGGGGTCAAACTGCCGCGTTCCGGCACCCTCGATCGACCGCCGACATCTACCTGGGAGATTATCAACCCGCGCGAATACGAGAAGGGGCATGTGCCGACTGTGCCTTTGCTCCCGGATATTCACCCCTGGTGGATCCGATGTATCGGCCCTACGATATTGGGCAGGTGGGCCAACTTGACCTGCACATTCTCACCGGACTTTTTGGAGGGGATAATGCCGCACGGGATCTGACACCCGCCTGGGATGGGGCTCTCTATTGGGCCGGACAGCGACTCAGTGCAAGCACTCCTGCCGAGCAATCCAGCACGAAATCCATCTCGTTGTTTTACTTGTCGCTCTGGAAAAGTCCCGCATCTGCGCAGGCTTTCGCTCGTCTCTATGCACAGGAACTTGGCCGGAAATATTCAGGGTTTAAGCTTGCTAACGCTGCCGAGAGTGGCCCCCCCTCGAATGCCACTGACGGCACAGAGGCCTCCCTGTCCGAGAAGCCACTTGCCCATGCGCACTTCAGCCCGCTGCAAAGCGTTATCGAGCCGAACTCGGCTTTCAGGGCGAATAAAGGAAAGTGCCCAGCGGTAGGCGATGTCGCCTTCGAGAATGAAATACACGGTCAAAATCAAGCCCATGGCTATTGTGAAAAGTGCGCGGGCCCAGTTTTTGATGGAGAGCAGGAGATAGGTGGCCGCGTTGCTAATGAAATCCTGAATGTGCGCATTGACCTCGTCAGTATTTACCCGATCGGCAAATGGAACGTGCTTCAGTTTCTCCAAGATGCTCGGTAAACGAGTCGGAGCCTCCTTGCCGAACTCTTGAAGATCATGAACGACAGGCGGAAGAGCGAGAAATCCGAATGTTGTTAATGCCCCGGCAACCAGGAGAAGTAGGACGAGAATTGCGTAGCCCTTGAATGGTCTCCAACGTCCGATTTGGAGCGTGGAAACTGCCCGCACAATGGGCCGGAGCACAACAGCAAGCAACGCGCTTACATAGAGAACTAGAAGAACGCTCCGGACCAGCCAAGCCAAATAAAAGGCCAGTGCGAGCACGAACGCAAATGCAATGTCACGTCGAAGATCGCGGCTTCTGCCATCAATCTGGCTCATGCAATAATTTCCTCAGACCAGCAAGAGTATTACGGGTGAACAGCTACCCCAACGTAGATGCAAATGAGCTAATGCAATCTCCCAAAGACTAGCGGTCGTCCCCACCACCGAGGATCGATCCGACAATCCCGCCCGAGAGCGCGCCGCCGGCGGCTGTTCCCGCCCTGCTGCCCTCGCCCGCGAGGCATGTACTCGCCGATTTGATGCGCCAGCCGAGAAATGGGCAACGTCTGCAGCCAAACTGTACCCGGACCCACAAGCATGGCGAGGCATAATCCGTCTCCGCCGAAGATCATATTTTTGATGCCTGGAACAGTTGTGATCTGAAACGACACAGACGACTCATACGCTCCGACATGTCCTGGATGCACTCGCAACATCTCGCCCGGCGCGAGGTTCTTCACGATCAGTTCCCCGGACAACTCCAGCCATGCGGTGCCGAATCCACCGATCTTCTGAAGCAGAAATCCGTTGCCTCCAAAGATTCCCGCGCCAAGCGACTGTTGAAAACCTACGCCAATTGTGACCTGGGGTGTCGCGCATACGAAGCCGTGCCGATGAACCAGGTATTCCTTACCTTGACCGAGTTGGACCGGCAAGATGTGGCCCGGAACCTTGGTGGCAAACGAAACTTCGCCGGGATACTGCATGGCGCGATACTCGGTCATGAACAGGCTTCCGCCCCCAGCTACTCGCTTGATGATTCCGAATAGACCACCACCGCCACCCATCTGCGTGTGGGTAGTCAGCTGAATCGAAGCCGTCATCCATGAGAGCTCTCCACTCTCTGAAAAGACGCTTTCGTTGGGGTCGAGTTGCACATCGAGCACAGGCATCGTGGTGCCCTGTATCCGCGTCTGCATGGAAGCCCTCCTGTTCAGGACAAGTGTACCTTCCCGAAAGCGAACAAGAGTTAGAATTGGACATCCGATGAAAGTTCACGGGGAGCTTCCGCTCTTCTATACCCCTGTTCGCAAGTTTTCTCTTCCAATTTGCTGGCTGTCACAGTACCGGACCAGCCGACTTGGATCGACCGCGAGTCGCTCCGGGGGTGAAGGTGCAGGATGTGATGTTTCACTCGGTCGCGCTCAACCGCGACATGCCATATCGAGTATTTACCCCAGCAAGAGTTGAGGCGGCGGAGAAACTGCCGGTTGTGTACCTGTTGCATGGCGGAGATGGCACCTTTCGCGACTGGTCAGACTTTTCTGACGTCTCCCGATATGCCGATTACGGACTGATACTCGTCATGCCCGAAGGTGCTTTCTCTTACGGACGTGAATCCGCAGAAAGGACGCAAGACAGATACGAAGACTACCTTGTGAACGATCTGATCTCCGACGTTGAGACGCGATTTCGAGTTAAGAAAGGCCGCGAGAATCGAGCGATGATTGGAATTTCGATGGGAGGCTTCGCAGCAATCAAGCTGGCTCTAACTCGTCCCGACCTATTTATATTCGTCGGAGCGTTCAGCCCCTCCGTGTCGACGCCCCGAGCCGTCACTTCAATATCAAAAGCCCGGGAATGTGGTGGAGATTTCGGACCATCTTTGGACCGCCAGGGAGTGAGTCCCGGAGAATCACGAGATCCATTTGCCTTAGTCAGGACAGCGGATCCGGCCGTGACGCCATACATCTATATGACCGCGGGAGATAACGAGCCTCTTCTCGAGCCCGACCGCCGCTTCGCTGCCAGACTGAAAGAACTTCATTTCGCTTTTGAATTTCACGTCAAATCCGGCGGCCACGATTGGGGCGAGTGGAACTCGCAGGTCCCGGGCTGTTTCGACAGCTTGCTGCAACACATGAAGCTGGATCGCTGACCTTCGCCCCTCTTTTCCGAGGCCCCGCCGTCCTGAACCAATTTCAGACTCGTCTCCGTCGTCGCAAGAGAACTTCCTCCCGCACGGTACCTTGTAGGTGGTCGGTTCAACGATTCGCTTGACGTCAACTTTATAGAAATTCAGCTCGTCGAATCCGAGTGAAGAAAAGCGTGACCGCCTCGACTCACCTGGAGCGAGCACAACTCTCGTGAAGTTTTAGCTCTCGCACAGGCTGCTCGACGCTGGCGTTCGTATTGCGGATATAGAGCTGAACGACTTCTGTGCCGGCTACACTTCCGGTATTTCTAACGTTCACGCCAATCGTGACCACTGGCTTGTGATCGGCAAGCACTTCGCGCAATGGTTACCTCCGCACGGCTGATCGTCGGCTCTGAATAACTGAAGCGCGTATAGCTTAACCCCCATCCGAAGGGAAAAAGTGCAGAATTCTCTTCATCCATATAACGCGAAACAAACTTCTCGCCCGAATTGCGTGGCAGGTGGTTCAGATCGCCGTGAGCGGCCGGCCAGTTGGCATTTGCGCGTAATAGAGCGGTTCCTGCCCGACGGCGCGAGGCAGGCTGGCGGGCAATTTTCCGGAGGGGTTTACGTCCCCGAAGAGCACGTCGGCAACTGCGGGGCCGGCTTCGATGCCCGGACTCCACGCTTCAAGATTGCAGGCACATGCTCGGAAGCCCACTTCAATTCCAGCGGCCTGCCCGCGAGGACAACGAGGACGACAGGCTTGCCAGTCGCTACCACCGCCTCGAGAAGCTGCTCCTGCGCACCGGTAAAGCCGAGCGCCGTCCTGCTTGCAGCCTCGCCTTCCATCCAATTGGTGCTCTCGCCAAGAGCGAGAATCGCCACGTCCGCTTTCTTGGCAATCTCTACTGCTACTGCGATTGTCTTCTGATCATCGGGAATCGCGAGATGTTCATCGGCTGCAGCCGTGCCCGTAAAAACTAACGCGCTTGAGCACGTTCTCGTCTTCCCCTGAAAGCAGGCCGCATCCTTCGGCAAAGAGCAATCGATCACCGAGGCGTTCTGGAGAGAGCGGTTTTCAGCGTAATCACGTTCTTCGGATCGCCCGTCACAGTCCAGGCGCCCAGCAACTCGCGCTGGTTGTCGGCCAAAGGGCCGATCAAGGCAACCGTCTTGCCCTTGCCAGCAAAAGGCAGCAGCGCACCTACGCCTTCAACGGGTTCGCTCATGTCGGTCGCGTTGTAGTCACGCCCCGCAATAGCGGCTCCGTAAGCTGCAAAGTGCTTCACGGAGACTCGGCTACCGAATCCGGTTTTGACAGATCGCCTTGCTGATACCCCTTCACCCAGGCGCGAGCCATGGCGGAGCTTAGATAAGGATCTTCGCCGTTCGACTCGATGATTCGGCCCCACCGCGCATCACGAGCGATATCTACCATTGGCGAGAAAACCCACGCTATACCATCCGCGCGAGCTTCCACAGCTCCCATGCGCGCCACAGTCTCAGCCGCTTCCGTGTCCCAGCTTGCCGCGATCGCGAGAGGAACCGGAAATGTGGTTCGATGACCATGAATTACGTCAAGCCCAAAAATGATTGGAATATGCAGGCGCGACTTCTCCATGGCAATGTGCTGATAGTGATTGGTTCGTTCGGCGCCCACCACATTCAACATCGAGCCGACTTGCCCTTTGGCTGCCAGATCGTCATACGTCAGGTTGGAGGCGGATGGACCGGTGGCAATAGCCGAGTACTGGACCAGTTGGCCAATCTTCTCATCGAGCGTCATCTGCTTCAGAAGCGATTCGACGCGCGCGTTAACTTCCTTTGAAGGCGAGCTGAGGATTGGGATCCGGTCCGGTTTGCGACACCGCTAAATCAGAGTTAGGAGCAAATACTGCGATAGACAAAAGCACCAGCTGAAGCACTGAGACTACGGGAGTTTTCATGACCCGGCCATGATAAACCGTTTGATCCAGAACCGTCAGTCAACTACGCCCCACTGTCTTTTCCTCCCTTCGGGGATCGGACCAAGGATGGTGGTTCAAAGAGCGCCAGCGTATCGACCAGGCATTTGCAGCAGAGATGCGGGGTCAATTGCAGACAACTTTAACTGAGTGAAATGCACTACTCTTGCAAGAGACTGTGATGCCCCGCTTTCTATCGCACTTTCGTAGAGCGCTCTGGCTGGCGCTCAAGCACGACGTGCTCAACACGGCGAAAGCCGCCGCCTATTCAGGAATGCTGATGTTGTTTCCCACTTTTGTGTCAACTCCAGCGCGACATCGTGTCGACTTTCGGTGACATAACAAATCTCCCCGCCCTGCTTGCAATCTTCCAAAAACACAATCCTGAAATTGTAATCCATAATGCGGCTCAATCTATCGTCCGACGCTCCGATCGTGAGCCCGTAGAAACATACGCCACGAACGTCATGGGTACCGTGCATGTGCTCGAAGCCGCACGCCATACACCATCGGTCCGGTCAATAGTGGTAGTTACGAGCGACAAGTGCTACGAGAACGAGGAGCGGCCGCACACGCGTACCGCGAAGAGGACGCGATGGGGGGCCATGATCCTTACAGCTCAAGCAAGGGTGCAGCTGAGTTAGTCGTTTCCGCGTATCGTCGTTCATTTCTTCAGTGATGCTGGCGGCGCTGCAATTGCCTCGGCTCGCGCCGGGAATGTAATTGGCGGCGGCGACTGGTCCGAAGGCCGGCTAATCCCGGATATCATACGGAGTATCTCTGCTGATCAACCAGTTCGCATTCGCCAGCCCTACTCGATACGCCCGTGGCAGTACGTGCTCGAACCAATTCGAGGGTATCTCCTGCTTGGTCAGCGACTTTGGGAGGAACACCAGAAATATGCTGGCGCGTGGAACTTTGGACCGCGTGAAGACGACGCGATTCCAGTGTCCGAGATCACGCGTCGAGTGATTGCTCTTTGGGGGCAAGGGCGAACTCGAAATCCATTCTGATCCCACCGACCCCCATGAAGCCACTTACCTTCGTCTGAATTGTGAGAAGTCCTCCACTGGGTTAGGCTGGAAGCCGAAACTGAATTCTCACCAGGCCCTAGAGTGGACCGTGGAGTGGTATCGCGAGTTCTACGAAAAACCGAATTCTTCTAGGTCACTGATTGATTGTCAGATCGAACGATATATGAGCATAGCCAATGTGTGATGCCCTTCGATCCGCCCTGGTAACCGGTGGAACGGGGTTTATAGGTTCAGCATTAGTCAGTCGCCTTCTGGATGAACAGGTTGAGGTAACATGCTTAATCCGTTCGAAGCGAAACTCTAAACCGTTGCACTCCACCCGCGGTCTTCGGGTTATCGAGGTTTCATCATTCGATACATCAAGTCTAAAAGCAAAGCTGGTGGGGATTTCCACCGAAGTCATATTCAATCTAGCATCGTATGGCGTTCGACAAGAGGATCGAGATGCCGGGGAATTGATCAATGGGAACATAGCATTGCTGACCAACCTTCTCGAAGCAACCGCCCAATGGCCAATTCGCCGGTTCGTTCATGCCGGAAGCTGTTCCGAGTACGGATTCCCATTGGCAGCGGGCGCGCTGATTACCGAAGATCAGCCTTTGCGCCCAACCTCGCTATACGGCGCTGCGAAAGCGGCCACGGTCCTGTTCGGGAACGCCTTTGCATCACATCTAGGAGTTCCTTTTCTGACGCTCCGCCTGTTTGGCGTATACGGAAAACACGAGGCCCCACAAAGACTGATTCCTTATCTTCTAGACCGTCTGGAGCGCGACGAACCCGTTGAACTGACTGCGGGCGAGCAAGTGAGGGATTTGTCTTTTGAAGATGATGTCGCCGATGCGTTCATCAAAGCTGCCAGCACCGAAAGCTTAAAGCTCTACCAGGCCTATAATGTTTGCTCGGCGCGCCCAATGCGCATTCGAGAACTGGCGGAAAAAGTTGCGGGCATCGGCCAACCGGCCACGTGATCTGCTGCGCTGGTGTGCTTCCCTACCGCTCCGACGAACCCCTGTGGTTGGTTGGCGACAACTGGCCGCTTTGGCCGCCACCGCATGGAGACCTCGGGTCAATTTCGAGGAAGGGATCTTACGCGTGGTATCCAGCCGAACAAGAACCTGGAAAAGAGCCTGAAGCCATGCAATTTGATCAATTCGCGGGCGACTACGAGCGCATCCTTGATCGTACCGTCGCTATGTCAGGCGAAAACTCCGCATATTTCGCCGAATACAAGGCGCGCTATCTCAAGAGTCTGTTGAGTCCATCCTTTTCTGGTAAGGCATTGGAATTTGGGTGCGGGGTTGGCCTGCTCTCGGGATTTGTCAATCTTCTGAAGTTCAGATCGACGGTTTCGATCTGTCGACGGAAAGCATCCGGAAAGTAGATTCTGCTCTGACAAATCAGGGAGTCTTTACTTCCGTTTCTGACGAACTCGCACACGACTACCGTTTGATCTTGGTTGCAAATGTCATGCACCACGTCCCCGTCGAGCAGCGAAGCGATGTGGTACAAAATCTGACCGAGCGTATGTCAACGGGAAGCATTCTAGCTATCTTTGAGCATAACCCCGCGAATCCTATCACGCGTTGGGTTGTGAAACACTGTCCCTTCGATGATGATGCAGTGCTATTGCCTCCGCACGAGACTAGAACTTATTTGATGGATGCCAAGCTCCGTTTGGTGCGCCACGATTTTATCGTTTTCATGCCGCGCCTGCTAGCCGGGTTGCGCCCCCTAGAACCTTTGTTGAGGAAGGTTCCCCTCGGAGCCCAATACGTCATGGTGGCTGAGAAGCATGCCTGACCGCAAGCGCCTGATCAGCATCTGTGTTCCCGTTTTCAACGAAGAGCAGAACATCGAGCCTCTGTACAACGCTCTGCTGCCCGTAATGGAGCAAGTCTCCGACAAGTATTATTTCGAGATCCTTTTCACGGACAATCACTCGACCGACCTAACGTATCGAGTGTTGGAACAATTTGGCGCTCCGCGACCGTCGCGTACGGGCAATTCGCTTCGCACGGAATTTCGGTTTTCAACGCTCCGTATTTACGGCCTACCTCAATGCCCGGGGTGATTCTGCTGTACAGATCGACTGTGATCTGCAGGACCCGCCTGCCCTCATCCTCGAATTTATCCGAAAGTGGGAGGATGGTTATCAAGTTGTGTACGGCGTTCGCACTTCGCGGAAAGAGGGGCTGGTGGATCAATGCCATCCGAAAGATCTTCTATCGAATTGTGGACTCCCTCAGCGAGGATGAGTTGCCGCTGGATGCGGGAGATTTTCGGTTGGTCGATCGCCGCGTTCTTAATGAGTTGCACAAGTTCGAGGATTATCAACCGTACCTACGAGGAACTATTGCTACCCTGGGCTTCGACCAGATCGGTATCTCCTACGATCGTGATGAGCGTATGCGCGGTGAAAGCAAGTTTTCGTTCGGAGACCTAATCGGCCTGGCGCTCGACGGAATTCTTAATCACTGAGTCGTACCCCCTCCAATCGCGACTTACCTGGGCCTGGGGATCTCGCTCACCACGATGCTCGCTATCGTCGGCTATATTGTTGGCCGCTTGTTCTTGGGAAAGGACTGGCCGCCAGGGTTTGCTACCATTATCGTGCTGATACTTGGATCGCTGAGCTTGAATGCCCTCTTTTTAGGGATAATTGGAGAATACTTAGGCCGTATTTACCGGCAGGTGAAGAGGCGACCATTGACCATTGTGGAGCGGGAACTAAATCCTGTCGGGATGCCGATAGATGGGTTGAGAGATACCGCCGAATCCCCTATGGAACGAGACTAAAATTTTGCTGCGATGTTCAGATCCCCTTTTGTCTTCAGAAAGTGGGCGTAATCGGGTCGCTCTGGGCCGCGGGAATTGTCTGCCTAGCATCAGGGCTGCGGTTTCAAGAGCCTGTTCGACAACTGGGAATTCGCTATTGTAGATCTTGAAATAGTTAGTGTCGTGCGGCTCCGTGTTCCGCCCGGTCAATTCCTTCTTTACTTCCACCACTTGAACTCTTCCCTACGGCATTTCCCGCGACTGTGCAACCAGATTGCACAGTCGACTCCTGACCTTCCGCCCGAGCCACTTTCGCCAAATCCAATCCTTGGTCCAGCCAACTGCGTCAGGTCTTTCCTGACCTCTGGTGGCAGTTGCTCGGGACTTGTCGCAGCCGCATAGGACGGTCAACCTTCAGTACACGCCCGGTCGGCACCTAGAGTGCTATCCTCATTTCGTTGACAAGCGCTCTATTCTCCATTGATACTCCGGTTAAGTTGGTTATTTTAGGAGAGTTACGGGGCTGAAACCGAACTTTTCTCATGCCCGACGTGCAAGCAGCTGTCGTAACGCATTACATGCCGGCGCGTCAATCGGGCCATTCGGAGGGGAAACTATGTCGTTCGGAGAATCTGCTCGCTTGAGCACCAGGGGTCGGTGGTTCGCTTGGCACCTCCATGCTGGCACTGCTGGGCGTTGGGTTGTTTCTTGCGGGCTTAACGAAGGAGCGAACTTTTCGGTTCCTCGACGTGGGACGAAACCGGGGCCCCCTTCGCGCATGCGTCCGGTGGTGCAGACGGATGAATCACGAGTCGCCGCCAATTTCGGCAAGTTGCCTCTTTCGTTCGAGCCCAACCAGGGTCAGACTGACTCGCAGGTCAAGTTCCTCTCCAGGAATCCGCATTACAACCTGTTTCTGACGTCCAACGAGGCAGTGTTCACGTTGCCGATTCACTCTTCCACGCCTGCACCGGCTTCGACTTCGGGAAGGCCGGATGGGTCGACTCCGAGACTCTCGTTCCCAGACTCAAGCAGTGCTGAGGATGCAAATCGTGGGCGCCAACGCAACGCCCAGTGTGGAAGGGGAGATTCCGAGCGAAGGCCACACCAACTATCTCACCGGACGCAACTCCAGCAAATGGGTACGGAATGTGCCGCAATATGCGCGCGTCCACTATCGCGGAGTTTACCCGGGAGTCGACCTGACGTTTTACGGGCAGCAGCGCCAACTGGAATTTGACTTTATCGTGAAGCCGGGAGCTGATCCGGCGGCCATCGCGCTGGGCATTCAGGGTGCCAAGAAAATTCGGACGGATCAGGCCGGGGATCTAGTTCTCACGTCCGCCGCTGGCGATCTTCGCCTGCACAAGCCGGTCGCTTACCAGAAACAGGGTGAAATACGCCAGCTCGGTGGATGCGCGCTTCGTTGTGAAGAACCAGGAAGTGGCACTTGCACGTCGGCGACTATGATCGCGCTCGCGAACTGGTGATTGATCCGAGTATGGCGTATTCCACGTTTCTGGGAGGAGGCAACGAGGACGATGGATTCGGCATTGCCGTCGACAGCACCGGAGCGGCTTATGTCACGGGGCAGACGCCTCTCGCCAGGCTTTCCGAAGACGACTTGGTCCTACGTTCAAAGCTACGCAAGACGCGTTTGTCACAAAACTTAAGCCTGATGGAACCGCACCATTGGTCTATTCGACCTTTCATCGCCGGCACGTGGCAAAAGCAGTGGGAGTGCGATAACGGTTGACAGCCTCGGTAATGCTTACGTCGTCGGTTCGACTACGGCGACTGACTTTCCAACGACGGGTCCGAAATGCGGCTCAGGCCACTAACAAGGGCACTCAGGACGCATTCGTCGCTGTGTTGAGTACGACGGGAACCTTGATTTACTCCACGTTCCTGGGAGGAGCGAACAATGAAATTGGGTTCGGTATTGCGGTAGACACCCTTGGCAACATCTATGCTGCCGGGGAAACTGATTCATCAGACTTTACCACGACGGTTAACGCTTTGCAGGGAAGCAATGCGAGTAGTGCGGCCGGCGGCGCAGACGGATTCGTCACGAAGATAAAGGCATTGCCCGACGGCGGTCTGGCGTACTCGAGCTATCTTGGTGGCGGGGGCGATGATGTCGCAACTGGTGTGGCAGTGGATACGACGAACAATATTTATGTGAGTGGCATAACCAAGTCGACAAATTTCCCGACGACGGCAACCGCTTTCCAGGTATGTGGCAGCTGCAATGGCACTGAGCATGGTTTTGTCACCGCCATTCCCGCCACCTTCGTGCCGACTTACATCTATTCCACCTATCTACGCGGCGTGGCCGCAAACGCCAATGAGGACGCCAACTTCATCGCGGTGGACTCCTCTTCAAACGCGTATGTTGTGGGCCAAACCACAGCTCACGACTTCCCCACAACAAGCGGCGCAATCCAAGCTCAAAACAAATCAACTGCCGGATCGAACGTTTTCGTCACCAAGCTGAACCCAACCGGCAGCGCTCCGCTGTACTCGACGTACCTGGGCGGCACCGGTTCCGACTTCGGCCTTGCCATTGCGCTTGATTCAGCTCAGCATGTTTACATAACCGGGCAGACGACCTCCGGCTGACTTCCCCACAAAAAACCCGGTCCAATCAGCATCAGGGAGGAGCATCTGACGCGTTCGTTGCAGAACTCGACACTACGATAAGCGGAAGCGCTGGCCTTTTGTTCTCCACCTATCTTGGTGGAAAGAGCGATGAGAACACGCTCGGAGTCGCAGGCATCGCTGTGGACAAGCAAATCCAGCCAACATTTACGTGACCGGCCAGACGCACTCCAGTGATTTTCCGTTCACCGCCGGGCGCGTTCCAAACTTCCTACGGAAGTACGGGAGACGCCTTCGTCGTGAAGTACTCGCCCCAGACACTGCCCTCGCAGTTCAGAATTGATGTCGCTGCGGTTAGCCCCAGCACCATCAGCCGCGGAAGTACCGGCACCGCAACCGTAACGGTCACTTCAACTGGGTTCGTTGGGAATGTTCCACTTGGCTGCAGTGTCACGCCGACAGCCGGCGCTGCCGACGTGTTCTATCACAGGATCCCCCGTCAGTCTCGCCTCTAACGGAGCGCACCGGCACTGCTACCCTCACGATCACCACCACGAAACCCGCAGTGGTCCGCTTCGCCGGTTCGGCATTGTGGTTGCCCCTACCGGGATTGGTTCTCGCCGGTGCAGGCCTGCTTTCGATCTCCACGGTCGAAAAGTAAAACGCTCAGAATTCTGCTGAGCACGCCTGGCCTTCACCGGGCTGCTGTTGATGATGGCGTGTGGTAGCGGAAACGTCGGTGGAGGCGGTGGGGGTGGAGGCGGCGGAGGCGGTACACCGCCGGGCTCCTATACCGTCACTGTTCAGGGCGGAGTTAATGGAACACCGGGAACAGCCTCTTTCAGCGTGCAGTAAGCTACCAGTTCAGAAGCTCGTACCGGCCGCTCCCTAGCGGCCGGTTTTTATTTGCACGCAATCGCGGTTGCTTAAACGTTTCAGCGTGGGTAGCCTTGAGAGGCAGGTGCTCCGACTCTCTCCCATTGCGCGCTCTTCCCTCTTCGCGCTTCTGGCCGTGGCGACGGTTTCACTCATGGCACCAGGGCCATCGTCCGCGCAAGCGGCGCCAGCAGAAGGACAAGTCTTCGCCGGGCGTCACTGCGCTGGGCTGAGGGAGCGCCGGGCTGCACATTTTCCCGCGACGACGACGGCAAGTATCGCTACGCTCTCTGGACCGACGACTACGGAATCATTCTCGCGGTCGATTCGCAGGAACTGGACAAGATACATCACCGGGTCGAACCTTTCTTTGGCGTGCACATCACGGTCCGGTATCGCGGCAAAGGAGACATTGGCGGTCGATCCCGGCCGGGCAAGTCTCGAATTCGTCAAGCATTTCAAAGTGATCCAGACTTCAGTCGATCCCGAGGCTTTCGCAGCGCGGGTGCAGAACGATGCGGACGAACTTGAGTATCAGGCCGAGCGTGAGGTCCGGAAGCATCCGGAGCGAAAGAACGAACGAGAGAAATACGTGCAGACGTATCAGAAGGAGGTCCTCGAGTTCCTCGACTTCCTCACGCAGCGAACTTTGCCCAATACCCAACTCGATCCGGACCATACCGAGGCTTCCGGCTGGGTGTTGTTCAGCACGAAGAACAAGTGGCTGGGCGACTGGAAGAAGCCGGAAGGATTCCTGTTGCGCTTCCCGATTGCGGATAAGATCGTAGAATTCCCCTTCGAGTTACCGGCACGGCAGGGCGACCTGATCCTGCGCCGTCGCCCTCAGTAGGGATAGCGCGCAGGCAGGCTCATGCTACCGAGCGTTTTTCAGCGGTCATCTTTAGCAGAAGATCACGCAGCGAAACCAACCCCTTGAGTTCCTTCCCGCTCACAATCAGAAGATGGCGGAAGCCGAACTCCTTCATCAGAAAGAGGCACTCTTCGACCGACTCCCCGACATCCACACCCCGGGGATTCGCGGTCATGACCTCCGATATCTTCGTGGTGCCGGGCATACGCCCCACTGCAACCACCCGGTTCATGACGTCACGTTCGGAAAAAATACCGACGAGTTCGCCCTTTCGCAGAACGGGCAAGGCCCCGATGCCGTGTTCCATCATGAAGCGGGCAGCCTCGAGCACGCTCTGTTCGGCGTCGATGGAATACACGCGACGGTCTTTCACGAGATCGTAGACGGTCGACATGAAAAACCTCCTTGAGTACTTGTTTGGACGAAGGGCGAATCCGGTCGCAACAGCGCGCTGGCAGCGAGTCGGACTGGTACTTTATCACACGGCGCGAGTTCCATGATCTGTGATTGGGTGGTCGATTTGCGGGCAGCAAAACAAAGTAGCCGTAGCCGGGAAGATCCTCGGCTACGGCTGATTTCTGGAAACACTGACCGCTAGAAGCGGATCGTGGGTTCGAATGTAACCCTGATATTGTTGTGGGTGCCATTCTTGAAGTAGATCTCATCGCCCACATCGGCGCGCAGTCCAAACGGACCGATAAATCCCTCCAGCCCGACTCCGGGAAGAATTGCAGCGCTGGTGTTTCCGGTTGTCACGTCGTCGATCGCGCTCTTAAAGCCAGCGCTCGCGTTCTGGTCCGAAACACTGAAGTTAATCAGCCCGGCCTTAAACGTTCCGAAGAAGCGCACCGGGCCGCCACTGGTTTCAAACTTGGGGCCGAACAGCGCGTGCAGGGTGCGCAGGTGGGTATTGACCAACTGGGTCGTCACGCCGTCAGAAAACGTGGTTGTGAAATTGCGTTTGAAGTCGTACGCCATCTCCGCTTCAATCTGCACGTTGCTGCGCACATTGAAGGCGGCGCGTCCACCTACACCGACAAAGTTGAGGTGGGGGCTGGTACGGCTGACGTTGAAGTAGTCGGCGAAGACGCCAACTTGAATGTGATCTTCCCCATTTTGGGCCATCAGCGAGGGCGCCGCCATACAGAGTGCCAGTAAGACGAGAATGCAACTGCGTTTCATATCTAGTTTGCTCTCCTGGGATTGTGATCTTGTCGAGTCGTCGGACTAGTCCGTTCGCGTCACGGCCGCGAGCGGAAGGCGGGAAGGTGACATCTGTGTGATGCGAGGCTTATGGAGGAGGTTGGACTGCAGCACTGCGGTGAGAGTATGCAGCTACGCGGAAGGTGATGCGGAACTACGGATTCGACCTTATTGGAGATGGTTGAGCTTCATGGCAGATTCCACGGTGCCTTCCGACCGGTGGCGCGGTTCCATCGAAACTACGACGTATTGGTGCTCTTTCCTGTCGCCTGACAACTGCAGATAGAACTTCCCTTCATCAATCCGATAACCGACCTCTTTGCCCACGGGCAAAAACACCGGCCGCTTTGTATCCTTGGCGCGGAGATGGAACAGGATCTCATCTCCCTGCACCACGTACTCCTGGCAAACCGTGGCATCGGCGGCATGAGCCGCGGAACTCTGATTCTCGAACACCGTGCACTGCAGTGACTCCATCTGCAGCAATCGGCCGGTGTGATACTTCTTCGGGTCCTGCGCCAGCGCCAGCGAGGTCAACAGCAGGACCGCGAGTGCCAGTTTGCATTTCATCGAGCTATCCTTGATTCGGGTTTCTAGACAGTGGAGGTGAAGTCAGCCTCAACTCGTCTCATTGTTGTCCAAGAATTGGACCGTCGAAAGATCACGCCCGTAACCATGATGGTGACCTTCCCGGAAAGGAAGCAAAGTGGGAGCGGTTCGAGAGCCGCTTCCGCCTGAACCTCAGAAGGCTCTAAACCTAGTGCTGGACAAGGGTTTCCAGGGTTTCGAAGAAGGATGGAAAGGAAATCACGGCGGCATCGGCGCCCTTGATCACGGTATCGCCTTCGGCCCGGAGCGCGGCGATCGCGAAGGCCATGGCGATACGGTGATCGCCTTGTGAGTCGATCTCGGCCCCATGGAGCGTTTGCCCGCCCGGGACCGTGAGGCCGTCCTCTTGCTCTTCGACTTTCGCTCCCATGGCGCGCAGATTCGTCGTGATCGACTTGATGCGATCGGACTCTTTGACGCGAAGTTCCCGCGCGTCGCGAATACGAATACCGTGTTCTGTAAAGGGCGCAATGGCGGCGAGAACGGGGATTTCGTCGATTAAGGCGGCAGAGTCGGCTCCGGAGATTTCGGCCGATTTCAGATGCTGGCCTTCGACACGTACCGTGCCAACCAGTTCGCCATGTTGCTCCTCGAGCTGTGTGATTGAGATTTTCACACCCAGCCCGATCAGAATGTCCAGGAGACGCGCCCGGGTGGGATTCATCAGGAGCGTATCGATTACCAGGTGTGAGCCCGGGAACAGGGCCGCGGCGCAGAAGAAGAAGGCTGCGCTGGAGAGATCGCCAGGGATGCGGGCATCGATGGCATGCAGCTTCTGGCCGCCCGTAATGCGTGTGGAGTTTCCGTTACGGCCCAACTCGACGCCGAAGGCGCGCAGCGCCACCTCTCCGTGATCGCGCGTGCGAATCGGCTCTTCCACGCGAGTTTCCCCTTGCGCGAATAGGCCGGCAAACAATACGCAGGATTTCACCTGCGCACTCGCCACTGGCATCTTGTATTCGATTCCCTTCAGGTGTCCGCCACGGATGTGCAAAGGTGGGCGGTCCTCGGGCGAAGCGGTGATCTGGGCACCCATCGCGGTGAGAGGCTTCATGACGCGTGCCATGGGCCGTCGCGAAAGCGATTCGTCGCCGAACAGCTCACTGCTGAAATCCTGTCCCGCCATGATGCCGCTTAACATGCGCATGGTGGAGCCGGAGTTCCCACAGTCCAGCGGGTGAACCGGCGGGCTCAGGGCTGACCCACGTCCTGTAATCTCGATGACGTTGCCAGCAGCGTCTGTGCGCTCCCAGTGAACTCCCAAGCTTCGCAGGCAACCTAGAGTGGTGGCACAGTCGGCGCCGGTCGAATAGTTTTCGAGCCGCGACTTCCCTTCCGCGATCCCGGCCAGCATCGCGTAACGATGGGAGATGGACTTGTCGCCGGGAAGGCGCAAGCTGCCTTCGACATGTCGGGCCGGGTGAATTGTAACGCTGGAGCCGGGTTTCATCGTCTTTTTAACTATATCGGATTAGACGACTCTGCACGGCGGGTGGACGCAGTGATAAAGCAACGGGCGGGAATCGCGACTCAGGACATCCGCATGAAGGCTTTCATCTCCTGCAGACGCTGGACGGAGTTGACCATCTGATATCCCGACTTGTTCTTGGCGATGATCCAGTCCACCAGTTGGTCGACCGATCGCCAATCTTCGGGTCGAATGTAAGTTGGGTTCTCATACAAATGTTTGAAGTGGTCGTCCTGCTCGAGCATCGGAGTTTCGTTGAGGTGATAGTCCGTGGCCAACCGGTGCTCACGTGCATACTCGGTGATCTGCCGTACATCATCGTGATTGTTTCGACAAATGTTGATGTTGAAGAACACCATGTAGCCATAGACGTACTGTTTGCGAATGAGGTGCTGGAGATTCTTGCGGACAGGAACCAGCGCTTTGGGAAGTCCGGGCTTTTCGTCGCAGGCATCAAGAGCAAAATTGAAAACCGACACGCCAGCATCGCCGAGGCGATCCGCAACCTCGGGACGAAGGAGCCGACCGTTGGTGCCGATGTAGACCCAGAATCCCTTTTTCGCGGCGTCAGACAACTAAGCCATCGCCTTAGCTTCCGCGGTTGCTTCACGAAGCACATCTGGCGGCACTTCTTTGATCATCAGTTGAAACTCAAACATCGGGACCTCGGTTCCCCGCCCCCAACGATTGGTCTCCCAGTGGGCACGCACAAATTTCGCATCGGTGTGCTGCGTCAGATCGAGTAATAGGGGCTGTTGTCCGCGATAGAACTTCTGCGGAAAGGACACGATGGGCTTGGGACCCCAGGTCGCGCCGTCGGCAGAGCCGTAGATGCTAACGTCGAGCGATTCCTGCTCAATGATGTTGGTGATTTGCAGCGTGACAAGAAATACGCGGTGGGCAGCTGCGCTGACATCGACGGAGGGACCGTCGCCCTTCGCGTTTACCACCGTCTTCGGCACCAGCAATGTGTCAATCATGGCGGGAGAATTGTAGCAAAGCGCGACCAGCTTCGATTAGTCTCGCGCTACGCTATTGCCGTGTCCCCTAAATTCTTTGAATATCTCAGCGGGTTAGAAGAAGAGGCAAAAGGCAGAAACACAAGGTCCCTCCACTCCGCTTCGCTTCGGTCGGGATGACAGAATTATGCAGCGAATTTGTGGGACACCATACTAGTGCAGCGAATCCACAAACTGGCGGAGCACCTTGCCGACCTCTTCGGCGCGCTCCCAGACTGCGTAGTGCCCGGCCTTGGCAATCACTTTGAACTGGCTGCCGGGAATGTTCTGGCGCATCGACTCACCGTCCGCTACCGTCGTCAGAGTGTCTTCTTCGCCGATCAGGATCAGGGTGGGGACATCAATTGTTTTCAGCGTAGGGGTTCGAGTCGGGCCGTTCCGCCATGCCCCGCTGCACCTGGGCAATGTCATCCGAAGACATCTTCAGCATCATGCGGCGGGCCCCGTCGATCAGGTCGGGCCGGGTGGCCAAAGTTGTTTTGCCGAACAACCGCGGGATCATGCCATCAACGAACTTTTCCGTGCCATGCTCCAGTACGTCTGCGGCGGACTTTAAGCGAGTGGCGCGACTCTCTGTGGTTTCCCCCTGGGAGCGTGTGTCGCACAATACCAGAGCCTCGACTCGAGCCCGGTATCGCCGCCAGAACTCAAACAGAATGTATCCGCCAATCGACACTCCACAAAACACGGCTCGACCGACGCCTGCTCTCATCCAGCACACGAGCCAGATCGGCGGCATGCTTCTCCATGGTCGCCGGGCCTTCTCCGACATCGGATTCGCCGTGTCCACGCAGGTCGGGCAGAATGACGCGGTAGCGCGAGAGTCAACACCTGGGCCGCTGGAAACCACAATTCATGATGGGCGGGAAAGGGATGAAGAAGAACCAGCGGCGGGCCGTCACCCAGTTGCGGCGTAGGCGATTTCGGCATCGCCGCTGCGAATTCGATTCATGCCGGGATTGTAGAGGAATGCGCCCGGACTGCAGCTGTTGAAACCACCAACTTAGGGCGTCGTGACCTGCTGCGCCTGGGGCACAGTCGTGTACTCGGGCTCTTCTGGCATGACGATCCACGCCACCACGTATCCGATGATCCCGGGAATGATTCCACTGAAAAATGTCACGATCAGCCACAGAACCCGCACCAGCGTGACGTCCAGATCAAAGTATTCCGCCAGTCCGGCGCAGACGCCCGCGATCTTGCGCTCGGCTCTGGGACGTACCAGTCGCTTGCGCGCCGTGCACCGCGCCCACTCGCTTGCCGCAGTACGCGCAGAGGTTGGCGTCGTCCTGAATGACCTTGCCGCAATAGTTGCAATACATAGCTCGACCTCCACCACAATAGGATACGCTCAAGGCCGTCCAAATGTTCCCCGCTCGGGTAAGAGGACTAGTTGGCTCGATACGGCTCTTTCAGATGTCTTCGCGCTATGTCGGCCGGGGCGGTCGAAGCGTTCATGGCGATCACGGCCTCGTATTTCTTGGTCGCAAGATCGCGCTTTTCCTGCAGATCGTACATTTCACCCGCCCCCAGAGTTGGCCTTCTGCAAGGTCTCCGGATCCGGCTGAGCCGCCTGCGCCACCAGCTCGTAGGCGTAGGCGGCGCCCGCGTAGTCCTTCTGGCTGCGCAGCAGATCACCGAGGTGTAGGGCGGCTAGCTCGTAATGCAGTCCCGGGATATTTCCCGTCCCGCCCGGCCAGCCAGATCTTGCGGTAGACGGCGGCAGCCTCCTGAGAATCGTTCATCGACCGCAGCAGACTGCCTTCTTCGAGGGCGAACAGTACGTTTTGCGGATACTGCGGGATCAGGCTCCGCAAGACGGTCAGAGCTTCGCTGTAGCGATGCTCACGGCGCAGGAACAAGAGCAAGACGATCTTGGCGTCTACACTGTTCTCGCCACTACTGTGAGCGACCTCGTAGAGGTACTCGATGCCTTTTTCCTTGCTGCCGCTCAGCCCCACCAGCGCTACCGCTACCTTGACTCCCCAAGGCAGGCTGCCCATCACATAGTTGTGCGCGCCCACCACCAGCTTGGCATCGGTGTACTGCGGAGAGAGTTCCAGAACTTTTTCATGGTCGTGCCGGGCACCCACTGCATTGCGCAGCGCAGAGAACCAGGCACGCTCGATCAATGCCGTGTAGGTAGCGAATTGGGCCCGCGTGATGCCCCGAGCATACAGCGCATCCACGTCGTTGGCATTCTCTTTCAGCTTATTTTCTTCCAACTTCTCCGCGCGATCTACCAGGTTCTTGATCTGTTCCTTGACTTTAGGATCGGCAGGACGGTGGGCTTGGCCAATGAAACTGTCATTGGCGTACTCGCCCGTGTTCATCGCTCCCATCCGGTAAAGTTCGCGAAACATGATGGCCGTCAGCAGGTGGTTCACTGCAAAAGGATCGTCTGGATGCCGGTCGAGCACTTTCTGGAATGATTGGATGGAGTGGTCGTAGTCGAGATTGTAAAACCGGTCAAACGCCGGCGCGTTGAGGGGATCTGCCGGCCGAAACGACGTTGCCTTACCTGCGTCGTTCACGGCACCACCGACTGCGCCGCGAGCGTACCGCAAAGTAGTCCGAACCCGAGCAGGCCCGCCAAAACACAAGCCAACACCTGCCTGCAATATGGTTCCAACAGCGTACGGTTCACGGGGATGCCACCTGTTCCTGACAGTGTACCCGATAAAGGCGAACCTTCAGCGTTACCCTGCCCTTTCGTCTAAGTTCCGCAATTCCTCCTATAATTCCCCGCAGGTCGTGCATCTTTCCCCCAGAGAGCGGTAAATCTTGCTCGTCAGCAATAACTCAGAGTGATTGTGACATTTCCTTAAGGGCCATGTTTTCAATAACCTGCACACGGCCAGCATTTGGTCTCTGGCTTGCCATGTGAAGGAGTACAGGAGGTTTAGCTTCATGGCCGAGCTTGCTCAGAACGCGGAACGGGATTTCTGGCGGCCCCCAGTGGTGCCGTCGCCGACCGCGGTGGAGCCTAATGTCAAGTCGGGATTGGTCGAGGTCTGCGACCGCTGTGAAACAGAGTTCATTGCGGGTTCGCGCTTCTGTCATGTGTGCGGCGCAACACGGTCCGAGCAAGGTGCGTCCCACCGGCTCACGGACTGGTTGCGGCAGGCCTGGAATGGGGTCCGTCAGCTCGAGTTTCACAACCTCGAGCGCGGGGTCGTCAGCATGCGGCAGCAGTTGGCTCTCACAACGGCGCCGCTGGTTGCATTCCTGATTGGACTGGCATGCGTGATAGGCGCCGTCGGGGTCGGACTGCTCTTTACGGTCCAGACCACTCTCGATTGGCAGGCAGTACAACTTTGGCGCATCGAATGGCTGCTGGGCGCAAGCGCCTCGTTCCTGGCGGGCATTCTTCTTGAAGAAGTCAACAAACTAAGCGGTTTCGTTTCAGTTGAGCTGAGATCTTCCCCCAATTTTTCACTCAACCGTTCCCGTTCCTGTCTTTTCTCCCTTGAATTCATTTCCTAAATCGAGACGACGGGCTTAGTGGACTGGCTCTGCCTCCACCACCGCCCCCACCCTTCGCTGTTGCTGCATCCGATACAGATGGTGCACCGGGCCGACGCCTCGTCCGAGGGGATGTCCCTTGGCAATCGCGGCTGAAACGTAGGCCTTCGCCAAAAGCACCGCTTCGGGAAGGCCCCGATCGAGCGCCAGGTGGCAGGCCATCGCGGTCGCGAAAGCGCAACCGGTGCCGTGGGTGGAGTTCGATCTTTGACGGTCCGACTTGAAGACCTCCTGTTCCACTCCTCGCTTGGTCTGGAAGCTCAGAAGATCGATAGCTTTCTCCATGTGCCCGCCCGTAACCACCACGGATTCAGCACCCATCTCGTGGAGTTTGATCGCAGCTGCGCGCATCTGGACGGTGTCGGTAACCGGGAGCCCGGTTAACGCCGAGGCTTCGTCCGCATTCGGGGTTACGACCGTCGCCAGACGGAAGCAATTGCTCCGCCAGCACCTTTCGGCCCGCGGGATCAAGCAGGTCAGTGCCGGACGAGGCCCGAAAAATCGGGTCCAGCACTACGTTTGGCAGCTTCTGACGGCTGAGAAAATCCGCTACCGCCCGGGCGACCTTTCCGGACCCAAGCATCCCAATATGCACGGCGCCGATCTTCACGTCGGCCGCAAGCTCTCGCAGCGTGTCCGAGACCAGTTCCGGATCGCACGGTTCCACCCGCTTCACTCCAGCGGTCGACTGGACGGTAATGGCCGTGATGCAAGCCACGCCATAGCAGCCATGTGCAGCCATGGTTTTGATGTCCGCAGTCACACCGGCCCCTGACGAAGGGTCGAAGCCGGCGATGGTGAGCACTACGCTGGGTGTCTCGGGCATAGTTGGTCAATGTACCTCAAACCGTGCTGCGCGAGCTGTGGATGAAGTACCCAAAGACCGCTTTAACATATCATCTGGAACCGCTCCCTTTTGCAAGCATCTGATTTGGGAAGACTTACTGCTGGATTGGAGATAAACCGATCACTTATAAAGGACTTGTAAGAATTTCCGGTACCCACGCTTAGGCTTGTATTTACTATTTAATAAATACATAAGTCGTTTGTTTACATGAGCATTTTGATGGTTACTCAACTTTTACAATAGGTTACGTGAGATATCCATAACTAGCTGGTAACTCTTGCTACATGAAATTCCCGGTTGACACACCTTCGCGCCCTCGGTAGCATCGCAGAACTATTTGCCAAATTCGAACCTACGTAGGGCCGAACCACTTTGTCTATGCGAGGTGAACTGAATGCGAAGACGTATTGCTCATGGACTGGCGGTATTTTTATGCGTCGCCAGCCTGGGAGCGGCTCAGGGAAACTCGGGCTCGGACCACGATCGAAATAGCCCGGTACGACCGCAGTCGAGACCAGGCCTTAGAACGAAGCAGGCCAAGAGATCGAAGCCTTACCAGGTGGGAACAGCGTCCTGGTACGGTAGTTATTTCCACGGCAAAGAGACGGCCAGCGGCGAAGCTTTCAACATGTACGATCTGACAGCCGCGCACCCGACTCTGCCGCTCGGCACGTATGTGAAAGTCACGAACCTACGAAACGGTCGGACCTTGGTGGTCCGAGTCAATGATCGCGGCCCGGTGGTGGAGGGGCGGATCATCGATCTGTCCTATGAAGCTGCCCGTGAACTGGATCTGAAAAAGCAGGGAATTCAGCGCGTCCGTCTGGACCTGGTGGAAGCGCCTCCGACCATCGCAGCCCTGCACACAGTAGCGCGTCTGCCATAATCCCTTTAAACTCCTCTGGATGCCAGATTCGCGCGAGCGACTGATTGTCGCCCTCGACGTACCGTCCGCAGCCGCCGCACAGAAGATTGTGGCGGCTGTGGGCGATTCCGCCCGCATCTATAAAGTTGGCATGCAGTTGTACACCGCGGAAGGCCCGCAGGTCGTCCGAGACCTCATTGCATCGGGACGGCACGTCTTCCTCGATCTCAAGTACCACGACATCCCCAATACGGTCGGCTGCGCCGTGATGGAAGCAGCAAAGCTCGGCGTTCGGATGCTGACCGTGCATGCAGCTGGTGGCGGCAAGATGCTGCATACCGCGGTAGAAGCGGCCCGTAATACGAACTCCACAACCATGATTCTGGCCGTCACCGTCCTGACAAGCCTGCAGGAGAGGGACCTGGAGCACGCCGGCGTGCGCGGTGGTGTCGTCGATCAGGTATCGCGCCTGGCAGCCTTGGCGATTTCCTGTGGATGCCACGGCGTAGTCGCGTCCGCTCAGGAGGCCGGTACCCTGCGCGCTGAACTGGGAGACAATTTCACGATCGTGACGCCGGGCGTGCGCCCTGTGGGAAGCGGACACGATGACCAGGCACGCGTGGTGACGCCCGCAGAGGCCATTGCAGCGGGAGCAAATTACATCGTGGTTGGAAGGCCTATCACGGAAGCGGTGGACCCGGCTGCAGAGGCGCGCGAGATTCTGGCGCAAATTGGGTAGCTATTAGCTCCTGGCTGATTGCCTTTGGCTCTCCGTTCTCTTCGTCCATTTTCTCGGTACTCGCCCGGGACTTTCATAGGACAAAAGATCAAGGCGCGACCTAGTCGCACCTCTCTCCACTGACTGGGAACTGAGAACCGGCAACTAAGAACTGTTCTTTAGAGTTTCTCGTAAAATTCGCAGGCCGAGCAGGAAATGTAGACCCCGCCCGGAACGCCTCGCTCGCGGTCCTTGGTCCGCTTCACGATGCGCGTATCCTTGCCGCACTTGGGACAGGCGGTAGATTTGCTGGTGTCCATGACCTTTTTCCGGTCGGCTGTCTTTGCGATCTTCGCCATGCTTTTCTCCTGACAGGAATGTGCCGCCAGCGCGAGGCCGGGGTTCTACCTGGTGTTTGGGGAGTAATCGGGCACCGGGGTTGAAGCCGGCAGTGATGGGCACGCTCAGAAGAGCGCGCGTCTGTACTCGCCGCATGCAAGTTTACATGAGGTGCGGCTCGGTTGTCTTTCGAACGCTTTCGTTGCGCTCTCCCATGGGCACCGCGTTAACCGCTCGGGAGGAAGGACCACATCGTTGCAATCTTAGCGTCGAATTGCCGTCAGGTGCTGTGCACCTCGGAAGATGTCAACTCGATTAACCGTTCCGTCGGGGTTTTTCGCGAACTCGATTGAGCAGTCATTGATGCCCACCGCCACTAACCGGCTCTGCGAAACCGGAAGGAACGAGCTACGAAACTCTCCGGCAATTTCGAGGTGAAGGTGGCCGTCTTCCAACGACACCCGCACCGCCCGCGCCCTGCCCGAATTCACGACATAGTCTCCAACGAATGCCTGCAAATCCACATCAGCGTCGCCGGCGATCCCTGTCCGCCCGTTTACGGTCGCTGCCGTCGACGGCGTCCCCGCTTGTTCCACGTTGGTTGATTTATCCGCCGTAGTTGTTGGACCCGGATGATGCGATTTGAAGACCAGCAAGACTCTTCCCTCGTCGGTTTGGAGGGATTCGTCGCTGGCAATGGTGGCCGCACCCTGCCCTGGTGGCTTCGACTTCCACGACTCCGGGGCACGGATTACTGGCTGTTGGATCCATACGAAGCTTGGGTGATTCCAGGCGTAACCCATCGTCCAGCACACGCCGTTCAAAACCAGAAGAGACAAAAGACCTCCGTAGAGGAGGGCCTCGGTGCGAGGCTTACTGCTTTCGAACGTGTGAAACAAGGGCGTCCCATTCGGAGTTGCCGGGACCGCAGGCTCTTTCAAGAATTCAGGACGCAGCGCCCACTGCCTCAACAACGAGATCGAGCCATCACCGAGCAGCCTGGCAGCCTCTAACGGTCCCTGTGCTTGATCAAAGATCGACAGCATCTCGTCCGCGAAACGGCGTCGAAACCAGGACGGGTGCGCACGCAGCACGCCGCGATAGATGAACCGGAGCATCATGCCCTCCTTGGTCTGGTCTGCAGGCGCAGTTTCCCTTCGCGCACCACGGTGTCGAGTCGGGCGATTTCCGCAGCCAGTACCCCGCGGCCCAGGGAACTCAGCCGGTAATAGCGCCGCCGGGGATCGTCATCCCCAGGCCGATGGCCCAACTCTTCTACCAGGCGTCGCTCGATCAGCTTTTGCAGATTGTCGTAAAGCGTTCCGGGGCCCAGTTTGTACTGACCGTCCGATTGGCGCTGGACTTCCTGCATGATTCCGTAACCGTGCAATTCCTCGCCCGCCAGCGACAGCAGGATATGAAGGGTCGCCGGAGACAGGGGCAGGAACGAACTCGTGTCTTCCTTCATACTCGGATACCGTTATATCGACTCCGAGTCATATGTCAAGACGACGATTCGCGACAGCTGTCCAAGGCAACGGAGTTGAGCAGATCCTGGACTGGGGGCTAGTCCGGCAATCCAATCTTGCGCATCAAGTCGGAATAACGCGGATCAGACCGGATGGAATCAAACGCCGGGAAGCGGATGTTATTGATAAATTCTTCGTCTTCCGCAGCGTAAGCCCTCTCGCAGATACAGGATGGCCGAGTCTCGATCTCCGTTAAGCGCGAAAGCTGCAGCAGTGGGAGACAGCCGGTCGTCTTGCGGGGTAGTGGCCAACAGGAGGGCCAGGTAGCCCTTGGCATCGGGACTGAACGAGCCCGGCGCGGGTCGGAATTTCTGCAACTCGCTCACTGCCTCCGTAAAGCGTCCAGTTACGGCATATAACTGGGACAACTTGTAGTGCGCCGGCCTGAAATTCGGATCGCTTTCTAATGTTCTCTGGAACTGCGCCAATGCTTCGGGATAGCGGTGAGCCTCCATCAGAGTTGCAGCGTAGTTCGTGTTCACGATGAGGGAAAGTGGGTCGAGCGACATCGCTGTGCGAAATTCCTCGATGGACTGATCGAGCCGCTTTTGGGGGGTGAGAAATGCCATCGCGTAGAAGTAGTGCGCGGTGGCGCTATTGGGATTCAATTCGAGCGCTCGCCGAAACTCCTGCTCCGCTTCGTTCCATTTCCAGGCTTGGCTGGCAGCAATCGCGCGCGTGGTGTGAGCTTCGGGAAGCGAGGGGTCCAACTCCAACGCGCGGCGGGAGGCCTGATCCGCAATCAGGCGGGCCTGTTTGGAGGTAATTCCTACGTCGTAACCAGGGGCCACACTGTACGTGTCGGCAAGCCCGGTATAGGCGAGTGCATAGTTGGGATCAGCGGCGATGGCCTGTTGGAACAGATCGATGCTCCTCTTAAGGCCCTCGGGGGTGCGCCCATACCACTGCTGTCGTCCCTCCAGGTAGAGGCGATATGCCTCCGGATTGCTTGTGCCGGCACGGCCCAATTTCTGCTGATCGCCGCTCTTGACGTGCGCTCGCAGGCGGCTGGAGAGATCGCGCGAGATGTCCGCCTGAACCTGCATGACGTCTGACAGTTTGCGCTCGTAGTGCGAGCCCCAGAGCTCAGAACCGTCGGAGGTATTGACCAGATCGGCTTGCACAGCCACTTGCTCGCCGTGCTGCGTAATCCGCCCTATGAGAACAGCGCCAACCTTCAGGCTTGTGCCGATCTGACGCGGATCGTCCTGGCTCCCCTTGAAGCGGAAGACGGTGCTGCGCGCCATCACCTTGAGGTCGGGCAATTGCGACAGAGCGCTGATCAGGCTCTCGGTCATGCCGTCGCTGAGATACTCGTTGTTCGGGTCGGCGGTGGCGTTGACGAAGGGCAGCACAGCAATGGAACTGACCTGTCGCGCCCGCCGTGCTTCCGCGCAGGAAGTACACGCCCGACCGCAGCGGCCAGCAGCAGAATCGCGACCACCCCGCTGATCCAATAATTGCGGGCGCGACTCGGCAGCGGCCGTGGCCGTCACGGCGGATGGACTCTCCGAAGCCTTCGGGCCGACGGCTGACGACACGCTAGGCGAACGCCCGGAGTCGAGATCCCTCTTCAACCGTCGCCAGATCGCTGCGCAGATCGGCAGCACTCTGGTAGCGCAGGTTCCGGTCCTTCTCCAGCGCCTTGTAGGTAATTCGTTCGAGATCGGCCGGCAAGTCGGGATTCAGCCGCATGGGAGAAACGGGCGTCTCGTCCAGAATCGCCTTGAAGATGACTGGGGAACTCTCGCCGCGAAAGGGCACGGTCGCCGTCGCCATTTCGTAGAGGACCGAGCCGAACGAAAAAAGATCGCTGCGCCCGTCCAGTTCTCGGGCGCGCGCTTGCTCCGGCGACATATAAGAAACGGTGCCCAGGGTCGAACCGGGGCTGGTCAGGTGTTGCTGGTCGATCGTGCGCGTATTCTCCGACGCGACTGCGCCGGAGGGTGAACTGTCAGCCTCCACCTTGGCCAACCCGAAATCGAGGATCTTCGCGTGTCCGCGGCTAGTCACGAAGATATTGGCCGGCTTGATGTCGCGGTGAACGATGCCTTTCGAGTGCGCTGCATCCAGTGCATCCGCAATTTCCATCGCCAGTGAAAGCAAAGTCTCGTTATCGAGAGGACGCCCGCCAATTCGATGCTTGAGCGTCGTGCCATCCAGAAATTCCATGGCAATGAACGAATGGCCGTCGTGCTTGCCAATTTCGTAAATCGTGCAGATGTTGGGATGATTCAGGGCCGACGCCGCCCGCGCCTCCCGGCGGAAGCGTTCCAGTGCCTGCGGATCGCGCGCCAGTTCATCGGGTAGAAACTTCAACGCTACGAAGCGGCCGAGTTCAATATCCTCCGCCTTGTACACAACGCCCATACCGCCGCCGCCCAGCTTGTCGACAATGCGGTAGTGCGAGACTGTGTCCCCGATCATGGAGTCTGGTGCATGTTAGGCGGGATTGCGAAACTGGTCAATGAGACAAGGCATGAGTGTCGTTAGCACATCAAATGTCCGGTCGAATTAGCAGGTGATATGTCCGCTTTTCAGGCGGCGAGAGTAGGAGACCATGCGGAGCATGGATTCCTACTCGAAGGCCGCAGTGGAGCGGGCGATGAAAGTGCAGGAAGTGATGTTGCGGGCCTGGGCCAAGAAAATCACGTGGTGGCAGGCGGCCGAGATACTGGGCATCAGTGACCGGCATTTGCGGCGCATTCGTGAGCGCTACGAACAGTTCGGTTATTTCGGCTTGTTGGATGGGCGGCGCGGCCAGCCCTCGCCCAAGCGAGTGCCGGTGGCCACCGTGGAGAAGGTGCTGGCCTTGTATCGGGAGCAGTATTTCGATTTGAACGTCCGGCATTTTCACGAGAAGTTAGGCGAGCAGCATGCGATGGATCTGAGTTACACCTGGGTGAAGTCTGCCCTGCAAGGGGCCGGGTTGGTGGCGCGCCAGCGACAGCGCGGGGTGCATCGCAAGCGCCGGCCGCGGCGTCCCTGGCCGGGCATGCTGCTGCACATCGACGGGAGCCATCATCAATGGTTCCAGGACGAACGCTGGTATGACTTGATCGTGATCCTGGACGATGCCACCAGCGAGATCTACTATGCGCAGCTGAGCGAAGAAGAAGCGACGCTGACGGTGATGGCTGGGCGGAAGGAAGTGCTTGAGCGCAAGGCAGTGTTCTGCGCTTTATACAGCGATCGCGGCAGCCACTTCTGGCTTACCCCGAAGGCGGGAGGCAAGATCGATCCGCACCGGCTGACGCAAGTCGGTCGAGCCCTTCGCGAGTTGGGCGTGCAGATGATTCCGGCCTATTCGCCGCAGGCGCGTGGTCGTTCGGAACGCAACTTTGGCACCTGGCAAGGACGCTTGCCGCAGGAGCTGCGGCTACGCGGAATCCACAGTTTGGAGGCCGCCAATCGCTTTCTGCGGGAGCCCTACATCGCCGAGTTCAATGCTCGCTTTCAAGTGCCGGCAGCGCAGCGTGGCAGTGCGTTTGTGCGCCGCTCCAGCCGAGATCTGGACCTGATCTTCGCGCTGCAGTTCCAACGTACCGTCAACCGCGACAATACGGTCAGCATTCAGAACCTGCGCTTACAGATTGAACCGGTGCGCTGGCGCGCCACCCTGGCCGGGTGCACGGTCACCGTGCCTCAGCATTTGGACGGAACATTCACCCTTACGCACGGCCCCCAGCGTCTGGGGCACTACAGTGCCGAAGGAGTGTCTCTGCAGAAAGCACAAATCGGCGCGCGTGGGGCTGTGGAAAAGACGCGAGGCGGAAAAGTCCAAAAGCCGACTTTCCCGCCTCGCTTGGAAATCTCGCAAACAGCGCGGGATTCCCACTTTCCCACAGCTTCGACGGCTGCGGGAGATTAACCATAACCGGACATTTCACTTGCTACAAAAAGCGGACATTTTAATTTGCTACCAACATGAGACAAGGCATGAGACAAGGCTGGATGAGACAAGGCTGGATGAGACGAGGCTGGCTGTGTTGCCCGACCCGTGAGGCTACCCACGTTCTTTGCGGCAGAGACGGGGATTTGCTACTCTAAGAAGTTTTCGCGCAGACTCCGCTTCCCACTAGAGGTTCACACTCATGTCAGCCATTAAATTTCGCGGCGTTGACTTCATCGATTTCGACGGACTGCTATCCGACGATGAGCGCCTGGTTCGCGACACTGCCCGCAAGTTCATAGAGGACAACCTTGTCCCCATTATTGAAGAGTGCAACCGCGCCGGGCGCTTTCCCCGCGAACTGGTGAAACCCATGGCCGACCTAGGGTTCTTTGGTGCCAGTCTCAAGGGCTACGGGTGCGCGGGCATGTCGAACGTGGAATACGGACTGGTCACGCAGGAACTCGAACGTGGCGACTCGGGCGTGCGCAGTTTTGTCAGCGTGCAGTCGGCGCTGGTGATGTATCCCATCCACACCTTCGGCTCAGACGAGCAGAAAAACACCTGGCTTCCTGCCTTGCAAAAGGGCGAGAAGTTGGGCTGCTTCGGCTTGACGGAGCCCGACTTCGGCTCGAACCCCGGTGGCATGCGCACCCGCGCAAAAAAATCGGGCAAAGAGTATGTGTTGAATGGCGAGAAAATGTGGATCACGTCTGGAACCATCGCGGATGTCGCCGTTATCTGGGCAAAGGTCGAGGACGAAGGCGATAAGGTCCGCGGTTTTCTGGTTGAGACCGATCGCCCGGGCTTCAAAGCCGACGACATCCATGGCAAGTGGTCCCTGCGGGCATCGGTCACCTCCGGACTCTCGCTGCAAGACGTGCGCGTGCCTGCGTCGAATTTGATGCCCGGCAGCGACGGCTTGAAGTCTCCGTTGATGTGCCTCAACCAGGCACGCTATGGCATCGCCTGGGGCGCGATCGGAGCGGCCATGTCGTGCTATGACTGCGCGCTGCAGTATTCCCTGCTCCGCAAACAGTTCCGCGACCAACCCATTGCCTCGCACCAACTGGTTCAGCAGAAGCTTGCCTGGATGATCAACGAAATCACCAAGGGGCAACTGCTGGTGCTGCAGGTTGGCCGCCTGAAGGACGCCGGCAAAGTCGCGCATCAGCACATCTCGATGGCCAAGCGCAATAATGTCTGGATGGCCCTCGAGTGCGCGCGCCTCTCCCGCGACATTCTGGGCGCCAATGGTGTAGCCGACGACTACCCGATCATGCGCCATCTGATGAATCTGGAATCGGTGAAGACCTATGAGGGCACACACGACATCCACACCCTGATCATCGGGCAGAGCGTAACGGGGATCGACGCGTTCTAAAACCCGCCCGGGACAACAACTCATGGACGTTCTCAAGAATCTTTTCGAGCGACACTTTCAGACGCCAGTCGAGCAGATCGTGCCTCTCCAGGGCGAACTGGGCGGATCGGGCAGAAAGATCATCCGGCTGGCCGCTGGGAGACAGAGCGCGATCGGCATTCTTTACGGCGTACGCGAAGAGAACGTCGCCTTCTTAGAATTTTCCCGGCATTTCCGGAAGCACGCCCTGCCGGTTCCGGAAATCTATGCAGAGGATTTGTCGCAAGGCGCCTATCTCGAGCAAGATCTGGGCGACACGAGCCTGTTCGAATTTCTTTCGAAGAATCGCACCGGCGAGAACATTGCGCCGCCGGCAGTCGAGGCCTATCGAAAAGTTGTTGCTGTGCTGCCACGCTTTCAGGTGGAGGCCGGGCGAGACCTCAATTACAAAGTCTGCTATCCACGAAACAGTTTTGATCGCCAGTCAATCTCCTGGGACCTCAACTATTTCAAGTATTACTTTCTTCGGCTCGCGGGTATTCCCTTCAACGAACAGGCTTTGGAAGACGACTTTAGCCGGCTGACGAAGTTTCTGCTAAGCGCACCGCACGATTACTTTCTGTATCGAGACTTCCAGTCCCGCAATGTCATGTTGCCCGGCGGAGAACCCTATTTTCTGGACTATCAAGGCGGACGCAAAGGAGCTCTCCAGTACGACATCGCTTCCCTTCTGTACGATGCCAAGGCTGACCTGCCGCCGGAGATACGGCAGCAACTTCTCGATCACTATCTCGATTCACTGGCCGGATTCATCGACCTTGACCGCGCTGCCTTCATGCAGCACTACTACGCTTACGTGTATGTCCGCATTCTGCAGGCGCTGGGTGCGTACGGATTTCGTGGCTTCTATGAGCGTAAAGCTCATTTCCTGCAAAGCGTCCCTTACGCGCTGAAGAACCTCCGCTGGCTGCTGCACAAGGTCAAGGTGCCCGTTGCGCTGCCCACGTTGATGGCTGCTTTTAACAGCATGCTGGCTTCGGAGAAACTGCAGGGGCTAGCCTCTGAGGCGGACAATCTGGTCGTGCAGATCCTCAGTTTCTCGTTTCACCGGGGCTGGCCCAAGGATGACAGTGGAAACGGCGGCGGATTTGTGTTCGATGGGCGCAGCCTGCCCAATCCAGGCCGAGAAGAGCGCTTCAAAGCCCTCACCGGCAGGGATGCGCCCGTGGTCGACTATCTGAACCAGCAGGAGAGTGTGCACCAGTTCTTCGCCAGCGTCCTGTCGTTGGTGGATGCCAGCGTGAACGAGTACCAGCGGCGAGGATTCAAGCACTTGATGGTGTCGTTTGGCTGCACTGGTGGCCAGCACCGCTCCGTATACCTGGCCGAACAACTAGCCAAACGTCTGCGCGGAAGGAACGGAGTGGACGTCGTGCTCCGGCATCGTGAGTTGGAGAAGCAGGACGAATGAAGGCGATGATCCTCGCCGCGGGTCTGGGCACGCGCTTGCGCCCGCTCACCAACGATCGCCCCAAAGCCCTGGTGGAAGTGGCGGGCCGAACACTACTGGACATCACGCTGGCCCGTCTACGGTCCTTTGGAATCCGAGAGGTGATCATCAACGTCCATCACTTTGCGGATATGGTTTTGGAATTCCTGAAAACAAATGACAACTTCGGCATGCGGATTGAAATCTCGCGCGAAGAGCAACTGCTTGACACCGGTGGCGGCTTGAAAAAAGCGGCGTATTTCTTTCTGGATGATGCCCGCGCAAACGAACCTTTCATCCTGCACAACGTCGATGTCATCAGCACCATCGATCTCGGACAGATGGTACAGTCTCACGCGGACAATCGGTCTCTGGCTACGCTTGCGGTCCAGGATCGCGCCACCACGCGTCCTCTAATCTTCGACGAGCGCCTGCACCTTTGTGGTCGGGGCCCCGATCGAGATGGGAAGAGCGAGATCGTTCGGCCTTGCCCGCATGCACAGTCGCTCGCTTTTTCTGGCATTCATGTAATTTCAACAGGCCTGCTCAAGATGCTGAGCGAAAACGGCGCATTCTCGATCATCACCTCCTACCTGCGTCTGGCCGAGCACAGAGAAAGCATTTGTGCCTTTCGCGCCGACGAATACTACTGGCGCGACCTCGGCAGGCTCGAACATGTGAAACAGGTCGAAGAGGATTGGCAACAGCGCGTTTTTCTGCAATAGGAATTCGCGTCTGTCATATCCTGAAGCGAATTATCATCTGGCAATGCCTCGATCGTGCCACGGACTCGCGAGAACTCTTTCCAGTGGGTTGCCACCCCCATCTCCAGCACTTCGAGACTGCGTTTCACTGTAAGATCGGTCTGTTTCCCTACCGATGGATCAGCCCACGCTCCAAACCGCTCGTCTCCGGCTGCGACCGTATTCTCTCCCCGATGCCACAGACCTGGTTCGACTAGCAGGCACGCGCGAAGTGGCTGCGACTACGCTACGAATTCCGCATCCCTACCGCGAGCAAGATGCGGTGGACTTCATCGCCAGCTGCCAGCCTGACGCGGATCTTGGGCTCGGCGTTCGTCTTGCGATCACCCTTCGTGACACGCCTAACCTGTGTGGTGGCGTAGGCCTTCGTATTGAGCCCGCGCATCACCACGCGGAACTTGGCTACTGGATTGGCGTTCCATACTGGGGCCATGGCTACGCTACTGAAGCGGCCGCCGCGGTTCTCGCCTACGGATTTGATACGCTCGACCTGCACCGCATTTATGCCTCCCACGTCGCGGGCAATGTAGCCTCGTCACGCGTCTTGCAGAAAATCGGCATGCGATACGAAGGCTGCCTGCGCAAGCCACATTTGCAAGTGGGAGGAGTTCCACGATCTGGAGTGTTATGGCATGTTGAAGAGTGATCGACACAAGTCCTAATCCCGGCTCTCAATCTCTGTGGCTAGAAGAGCCTGGAGTTCCTTCTAGAGTCTTAACCCTATTTACCGCAATCAAGCATCCCACTAGCTTCAGTGAGGCTGAGGGCGAGAGCACCGCGCTAAGACCGAACTCTCCGATCGCCATCTTGGAATGCGTTTTCGTCTGCATAGTCCGGTCACGCCCTTAGCAGAACGACAAACCGCGCCCGAGCTCGCGCTGCCCGATGAGCAGGTGGAATTGCTGCGCGGCTCAGTGCAGGCGGGCATGGTCGCGCAATTCGTGATCGCTGTCGCGGCGGCGGTCGGGCTGATTTATCTGCTGAAGCTTGTGTTGATCACCGTGCTGGTCGCAGCGCTGTTGGCGTTCGCGCTCGATCCACTGGTGGTTGTCCTCGGTCGTTTGCGCATCCCGCGAGCCGTCGGAGCGGCGGTTGCGCTGCTATTGTTGCTTGGATTCTCGCTTGCACTCACATTCTTTTTCTACAACCGAGCCGTCGATTTCATCGACGAACTTCCCAATTTCTCGGTCACGATTCGCGAGGACTTGCAAAAGCTGCAAGCCCAGGCGGACAAATTCGAGAACAGCACGCGCTCTTTGCTGCCAGAAGACAAAGGTAAGAAGCCTATCCCAGTACTAGTACAGCAGGCTCCCGGTCTGACCAAGCTGATTACATCTGGTGCCAGCCAGTTCGGAGACCTCGCCTTGGCTGTCGGCTTCGTACCGTTTCTCATCTATTTCATGCTCACCTGGAAGGAACATGTGCACTCGGCGACCCTGCACGTTTTCCCGAAGGATAAGCGTCTCGTGGCTTATCGAACAATCGGGCGCATCTCGGAGATGGTGCGCAGCTTCATCGTGGGCAACCTGTTCGTCGGTTTCCTAAACGCGATCGCTACTACGACTGTTTTCTGGTACGTGCACTTGCCATATTTTTATTTCTTGGGAGTGATCAGCGCTTTCGTGGGATTGGTCCCCTACCTGGGCCTCTTCTTCGCGCTATTGGCACCGCTGGCTGCGGGAATGGGCGTGCTGACAAAGCCGGACCTAGCCATCGTCTTTGTGACGGTCATCGTATTTCACGTGCTCAGTATGAATGTGCTCTATCCCAAGGTTATCGGCAGGCGCTTGCGGCTTAACCCACTGGCGGTGGCGCTCTCGTTACTGTTCTGGGCGTGGATTTGGGGAGCGTTTGGACTCATCCTCGCGATTCCCCTGGTGGCCAGCACGAAGATTATCTGCGACTACATCGAGCCTCTCCAACCCTTGGGCGATTGGCTGGGTGACTGATTTCTCACGTCGCCGATTGACACGAGATCTCTCGGCGGATCATGCGTACAACTCCGTCAGTAGTGCATAAGCCCGGCGCAGGTGTGGAATCACGATGCTGCCGCCCAACTACCAATGCAACATTGAGCGCCTCCTCCTGCTCGGTACGCGTTGCTCCCAGCCGGTACGACTGGATGACGTGGTAGTTGATGCAGTCGTCGCAACGTAGCCCTGCCGAGACGACCAGCCCCATCAACTCTTTGTACTTTGCCGGAATTGCTCCTTCAAGGTACGTGTTGTGGTCGATGTTGTAGAAGCGCTTGACCAGGAAGTTGTCGGCCTTGTCGACATTCTCGTTCGAGCCGCGTTCGCGTTTCCAGAAAACGCCGCGCGATCTCGCTCTTGTCGGCCACCTGGCGGTCTGTGAAGAGATAGGTAGGCTCTTTCCGTTCGGTGTTCATGGCGGAAGCGTAGCAGAAACCACGATAAAGAAAGTGTGAGGAACAAGAGTGAACGAGACGGGCATCCTGACCGTCTCCACGCATAGTCCGCACGCCAATCCACTTTGGACCGTTCAGAAGGTGATCTTCACAATGCGCCCCTCGGTTCCCACGAGCCAACCTGCCCGAGGACTCGCAAACGCCACCGCCCAAAAGTTCGTGAGGCCTTCCAGGCTGTACCATGTGCGTCCTTCATCTGGAGACCATGAGGCGCCGCTCGGTCCGGTCGCGACTACCCTCCGATCTTCGTCCCCTCCATTGTCGTCTCCGTGACGGAGGGTACGTACGTAGCTCAAGCCGTAGATCGCGCCAGGAAATGTAGTTCGGCCGCCGAGTCTCCAAGTCTTGCCCCCATCGCTGGAACGCGCCACCGTATCGGAGAACACGGTCGGTGTCAGGAGTTCCCCGCCACCTAAAATCCCGTGACGCGAGTCGCGGAAGTCGACGCTGATCACACCCGAGGTGGATGTGCCCTGAATGATCGGCGTATCGTACGGTGTCCAGGAGTCGCCACCGTCGGTTGTGGCAATAATCCTCGCTTTCGCCGCACCGCCTGAGCCTATCCACGCCCTCCGCTTGCCCTGCGTCGCAATACAAGTGCCGCTGGCCGCGAAAGCTGCTTCCCCGTCCTGTGCCGTGGGCAGATTGTTTCCGATGTCCTCCCAGAACTCGCCGTCGGTGGTGCGCAGTACTGGGAACCGTCCGCTCACGGAGTCGCCCATAGTCACACCGCGCCGTGGCGTCCAGAAGGCGAAGCAATCATAGAAGCCATTGGGATCCTGATTTTGAAATTCCAGCGTCCACGACTGTCCGCCGTCTACGGTCTTGTAGATGCGCGAGTCCGTTCCCACTCCAGCCGAAAGAAGATACGCAACCTTTTCGCTGACTCCCTGCACATCGCGGAACTGGAGTGCCTCCGCACCCGGCACGACGTGAGACTCCCATGTCTTTCCACCGTCCTTCGTGACGGCGTACGTTCCGGCAACGCCGCTCGCCCAAACCAAGCGCTCGTTGACCGGACTGATGGCCTGCAGCCGGTCAGTTGTGCCGCTGTTCTGCAGCGTCAAGGTGGGCCCGTGGTGGCGCAAGCCGACATTGTGCAAAGCTTGCGAGAAGGTTAAGGTCGACGTCCCGAACACAAGAATTACTACGGTGAGTAGAAAGCGACGCATGGTTCCTCCGTTAGTCTTTTGGGAGCCGCCGAAGTATAGGTCGACGCATCCAACGCGTCAAACGCAGGATGCCATGGAACTGGCGTCCACCGCCGCATTCCGGAGGGAACTTTTTGACCTGCTTTCTGCCTGAGCTCGCAGCAGCGGGCAACCATTTACTCCCTGCTGTAAGATGAAGCGCCACTGTTCCTATTTACTGTCAACACGAGAGGACGGAATGACTCTTGTCAGGCGGTATAGACTTCTGCTCTGCCTTGTTTTCTTGACGGTCTGTCAATTATCACCTGCGTTCGCGCAAGCCCAGTCACAATCCGGGCAAGGCTACTTTAAGTATCAAAAAGTCATGATTCCCATGCGCGATGGAGTGAAGCTGGAGACCATCATTCTGACTCCGCGTGACCAGCAAGGCGCTCTGCCAATTTATTTCAGCCGCACTCCTTACGGAGTCCCCAAGGAAGACGCATTCGCGGGATTTCATCCGGACGCAAATAGTGTCTATGCCGACGGCTACATTCGCGTCGTACAGAACATTCGCGGACGCTTCGAATCGGAGGGCGAGTTCGAGATGACTCGCCCGCCGCGCTCGTTAAACAATCCCAAGACAACCGATGAGGTTACCGATGCCTGGGACTCCATTGATTGGCTGGTGAAGAACGTGCCCAACAATAACGGGCGAGTCGGCATCGCCGGAACTTCCTACGACGGCTGGCTTGTCATGGAAGCTGCGCTCAATCCGCATCCAGCCTTGAAAGCAGCAGTCGAGCAAGCGTCGCCCGAAGATATGTTCGCCAACGACGACTTCCATCATAACGGGGCTTTCCGTCTTAGTTATGGGTTCGAGTACTCCGCGCTGCTGGAGACCTCGAAGACGGAGAACCACGACTTCAAATTCGATCGCGGTGACACCTACGACTGGTACCTCTCGCTGGGAGCGCTCTCGAACGCCGACGCCAACTATTTTCACGGCAAGATTCCGACCTGGCATAACTTTGCTGAACATCCCAATCGCGACGCCTTCTGGAAAGAACGCGCCTTGACCACTTATATCGGAGAACCGAAGTTGCCGATCCTGCACGTCTCTGGCTGGTGGGACCAGGAGGACATGGTAGGCCCGCAGACGCTCTATACCGCCATGGAAAAGCACGACCCGCAGCATCGCAACTACTTCGTTGCAGGTCCATGGAAGCACGGCCAATGGGGCGGCACTGGTCTGAGCCTGGGACCGATCCAGTTTGGTTCGGATACGTCGGAGTACTATCGCCAGCAGATTTACCGGAAGTGGCTTGCCTATTGGCTGCATGGCAAGGGCTCGTCGGATTTCCCCGAAGCACAAGTCTTTCAAACGGGCTCGAACCGCTGGCAGACTTATGATGCATGGCCTCCCCGCGCGGGCATAACACCCACGCGTCTCTACTTGCAACCGGCCGGGAAACTTTCCTTCGACACACCTAACAAGGAGACCGCGCCGTATGACGAATATGTCAGCGATCCGGCCAACCCCGTGCCGTATCGTCCACGTCCGGTGACACCCACCTATCCGGGGCCGGAGTGGCCAGTGTGGCTTGTCCAGGACCAGGTCTTCGTCGATCACCGCACCGATGTTCTGACTTTCACGACTGAACCGCTGAGCGAAGACGTCACGATCACGGGAGACGTTGTGGCCGAGTTGTTTGCCTCAACCTCCGGCACGGATAGCGATTGGATCGTAAAGCTCATGGATGTGTGTCCCGCCGATGCCACCTACAATACGGCCTCGCGGCAGCCGATGGCAGAGTTCCATCTGATGGTGAACTCGGAAATCCTGCGCGCCCGTTTCCGAGACGGCCTCAGCGATCCAAAACCCGTTCCCGCAAACGAAGCGTTGCGGTACGCGGTTGATCTTCATTGGAACGATCACGTCTTCCGAAAAAAGCACCGTATCGCTGTGCAGGTGCAGAGCTCATGGTTCCCCGTCTACGATCGCAATCCGCAGCGCTTCGTACCTAATATTTTCAGAGCCGGAGCGGCGGACTACCAAAAGGCCGCACAGCGCGTCTATCACACTGCAAGCCAGCCGTCGGCAATTCTGCTCCCGGTGAACAACAACAGTCGCGTGCCCGCTGATGCGCCCGATAGCTGCTACCCGCCTCTCAAGATGCAGGAGAAGATCTCCGCGGCCAAGCTCGACAGCTACGCGGGCACCTATCAGACGGCCAATTTTCCGATCACAATCACTCGCAAAGGGAGACGAGCTGTCGTCTGATATTCGCGGGGAGAAAGCGGATCTGTTTCCGGTCTCCGAGACCACGTTTTACTCAAAGGACAATTGGGAGTTCACGTTTGCCCCCGACAAGGACGGTAAAGTACGCGCAGTTGGCCATTCGCGATGATTCGGATCGGGAGATGATCGCCTATCGCACGGAATAAGTCGGTGAGGTTTGGTTGTTTGAATCAGACAAGCAGCTGCCATCGTTCCTAGCGGCATTGCAGGACTCCATCACGCCCTGCGGAAGTCAGCAGGTATGACCTCGACATTGGACGTCACCGACATCGGTATGCGCGCGCGACGACGAGTCGCGCTTTCGCCTGCTTCCATTCGTCTTTCTTGATTTACATCGTCAACTACATCGACCGCGTCAACGTTTCCTTCGCCAATTTGCGGATGAGCGCCGACCTGGGCTTCAGCGACCGCGTCTACGGACTCGGAGTCGGCGTTTTCTACGTGACCTACGTGCTCTTTGAAATACCGGGAGCCATCATCGTCGAACGTTGGAGCGCGCGGAAATGGATTGCGCGCATCATGGTTTCCTGGGGGCTGGTCACTATCCTCACGGGATTCGTGCGCAGCGCCGGAGAGTTTTACACTGCCCGGTTCTTTCTGGGACTGGCGGAAGCCAGCTTTTTCCCGGGCATGATTGTCTATTTGACGCACTGGTTTCGACTGAGTGACCGCAGTCGTGCTATTGCGTGCTTATACGCAGCCGTTCCGACTGCCTCCCTGGTAGGTTCACCGGTCGCTGGCTGGCTGCTGGGCGTTCACTGGTCCAGCCTGGCGGGGTGGCGCTGGCTATTTATTCTGGAGGGAATTCCAGCGATCGTTTTCGGAGTGATTACCGTCTTTTACCTGACCGATTGGCCTTCACAAGCTCGCTGGCTCCCTCCTGACGAGCGCGATTGGCTCATTCGCGAACTTCATGCGGAACTGCAAGCCAAGAAGAAAATTCGAGAGTTCACGATACTCGAAGCGTTCCGTGATCGCAGAGTTTTGTGGCTGATGGTCGCATGGTTTCTCACGCTTTCGGGGGCGCTCGGCAACCTCTACTGGTTGCCGACGTTCACAAAACGCATTACGGGACTGGGGGACCGAAGCGTCACGTCGCTACTCTTGTTTCCTGCACTTGCCGGAATCGCAGGAATCCTGCTGAACGGATGGCATTCGGACAAAACCGGAGAACGCCGCTGGCACAGCGCCCTATCCGCTTCTGGCGTCCGGGGCGATGTACGGATTGTTGCTCTGCTTCCGTCACAACGGTTCCCTCACCCTTCTGTTCTTACTGCTGGGCAGCGGGACCTTCTATGCGTTCTATCCCGTCTTCTGGGCGATCCCAACCATGTTGTTGAGTGAATCGGCGGCCGCCGCGACTTTCGGACTGATCAACTCTGCCGGACAGCTCGGTGGGCTCGCTGGTCCGTACCTAATCGGTTTTCTGAACCAGAGAACACACGCGCTCACGGCGAGCTTCGCATTGATCGCGCTCGTGTATTTTGCAGCAGGCGGCCTGATCTTGAGCCTGCGAATTCGCAACCCGCTGGACGCAATTGCGAAGCCTGGTTGACTAGAGAAGTTCGGCATGGTCGTCCCGCTCCTTCCCCTCTCCACCCCCTTAGCGGTATAGTCTCCCCCGGTTTATATCCCGGAGGCACTCATGGCAACAGATACGCGCTCAGAAGCGAAGGTGAAGAGCTTCGGCGTCAACATGGAAAGCGACCTCGCGCTGGAATTTCTGCGCGTGGTTGAAAAAGCAGCGATTGCGTCCGCCCGCACGATGGGCCAAGGTGACCGCCCGCTGGCCGACCAGGTCGCTACCGAAGCCATGCGGCAAACCATGGACACGGTTCCCATGCGCGGCAACATCGTTATCGGCGAAGGCGAGCGTGACGAAGCGCCCATGCTATACATCGGCGAGAAAGTGGGCGCCGAGTTTCCCGACGGACGCCAGGTTCCGGAAATCGACATCGCCGTCGATCCACTGGAAGGAACCAACCTGTGCGCCACGGGCGCGCCTGGCGCCGATCACGGTGCTGGCCGCTTCCGAAAAGGGCGGGCTTCTCAACGCCCCCGATTGTTACATGGAAAAAATCGTGGTCGGGACCGTCATGCAAACACGCGGTCGATCTCGACGCCCCAGTGGCCGACAATCTGAAGAACATCGCGCGCCGCCTGCAGCGCGGTGTCGACGACCTGGTCGTCATCGTGCTCGATCGCCCACGCCACGAAAAACTCATTGCCGACATTCGCAAGGCCGGCGCCCGCATCAAGCTGATTGGAGACGGCGATCTTTCGGCTGGCATCGCCGCCGCCGTCATTGGCACAGGCGTACACGTAGTCATGGGCTCGGGCGGCGCCCCGGAGGGTGTGATCACCGCCGCCGCTATCCGCTGCCTGAACGGCTACATGCTCGGCCGTCTCGTCATCAACAAGCCTGAACTGGAAGAACGCATTGCCAAGATGGGCATCAAAGACAAGAACAAGATCTACGAAGCCCAGGATCTCGCTCCCGGGAACCAGATGATCTTCGCCGCCACCGGCGTCACCGACGGCGCGCTCATGAAGGGAGTGCGCTTCTTCGGCGAAGGCATTCGGACCTCATCCGTCATCATGACTCTGAAGACCGGACGGGTGCGCTTCATCGATAGCATTCACCTGGAGAAGGGCGCGGACGTGAAAGTACGCTTCGCGTAGGCAGTCGTCGGTCGTCAGCCACCAGTCGTCGGCAGTCCTCGGAGGGCACGATCATCGTGGTGGCTCTCGACGGGGGTTCCGCCTGAACTGGTGGCCCTTGCTATTTCAAGTACTCCGAGTCTTTTTTCAGCTCCACCGGAATTTTCGGGAGAGGCGGGAACGACTCGGAGAATCCCTTCAACAAATACGCCGTCTCTTCCGCGCGCTTCGTACCGTCGTGCACCGCGATCTTGTGCGGATTCCCCTTCGAGTATCCTTCCCACAGCGAGACGCCGGCATACGCCCCATCCTTCCGCAGGATGTAGTACGTCATATCCACGAAGCGCAGCTTGTTCATGTCGTTGTTGTAGTTGCGCACGATGCGCTTGAGCGCGTCCATGCCAGCTTCCTGCGGAGACATGCCGTGGCGCATGTTCTCGACGATGGTGTGGGCGCCCGCGACCTTGATGTTCTCTTCCCCGCTGCCCGGTCGCGCCCGCCGAGCCCACATCCTGATCGGTGTAGCAACCTGCACCGATGATGGGAGAATCTCCGCAGCGTCCGGGAAGCTTGAATGCCAGTCCGCTCGTGGTGGTGATTCCAGAAATCTCACCCTTCTCATTGAGTGCTGAGCAGTGAATCGTGCCCGTGGGCGGATACAGTACGCGATACGCGGCGGCCATGCGGAACTCCTGCTTCGATTCCCAAGTGAGCGGCGCGATCTGCAAGCTGCAGCACACGTTGCTGCCACAGCACAGCCTGCGGCTTGTCCGACTTCGCGTCGGGAGCCTGCCACTTTGGGTCAGCGAGACCTGGTCCCCACCAGTCGCTGCCCGAGTGGTATTCCTTCCATAGCATCCAGACTTTGCGGGAGCGCTCCGTTAACAGATTCTCGCGCGGGTATCCCATCGCCACCGCGAACCGCTCCGCCCCTTCCCCGACCAGCATGACGTGTCCGGTGTGCTGCATCACGGCTTGAGCGACCTTCGAGACATTCTTGATATTGCGCACACCACCCACCGACCCTGCGCGGCGCGTCGGACCGTGCATGCAGCATGCATCGAGTTCGACCACGCCTTCTTCGTTGGGCAGGCCACCCAGTCCAACACTGTCGTCGTTGGGATCGTCTTCGGGGCCGGTGACGACCAGAATGGCTGAGTCGAGCGTGTCACCCCCTTTGGTTAAGTGTTCATAGGCACGGTCCAGATAGGCGAAACCGTTATTCGCGCACACAATGATGGGACGCTTCGACGACCCGGGTCCGGCTTGCGGAGAAGGCTCCGCGGACCCGCCGGGACTCTTTCGCGCCTCTCCGCTCGCGCGCCTCGAGTCTTAGCGCAAGCGAACCGAGTGCGGTAGTGGCCAAGAAATCTCGACGCGAAAAACTCATGTCGCCCTCCCGGAGTATTGCAGAAATAGTCTTGAAAAATAGCGCTGGCCAGCATACCAGCTTGGGAGGCATTGGGAATAGCAGGGAAAGGGGACAGCAACAAGTATGACCGAAGTGACTAACAAGGGATGTCTGAGCATCCTCGTTAGACCAGCCTCCCGGGGGGCACGCCACCGGCTATCTCATGCCGTCATTACCCGACTTGGTTGTGGTGGTATGGACAGATTGTCCGCAGCGTCACTGATGTTTGCCCGCAGACTCGGGTCCTTCGTTGGTATTCGGTTGGCGCCTCACATGCTCGGGATGACAGGTCCCATGATGCAACCTAAGACTGCAACGCTGCGATGAAGTATAGCGGCAAGAAAAATGGCGGCCCGCAGGCCGCCCTTTTTTGTTTCTGAAATTCACTTCACAACATTTTCACGCTCATTACGTGCAGGCTCTCACCGGTCACGTGGCCGCTCACGGCGACGTGGTGGCCTTCATGCCCCTTCAGCGCATCGGGATTCTCGACGGCCAAGATCTTCTGATCACCGTCGGTGACCACTACCATCTTTGCGCCCTTCTCCAGGCACTTCTTGGTGCAGTCAGCGGCACCGGCGTTGGCGCCCTTGACGCCACATTGTGAGTCACTCACCCAGCCCTTCACGGTCTCACTTTTGTCGTCGCCCGCGGATGCGAACGACACTACGAAGAGCACCATGCTGAGCAGCAGACATAGCGAGAGTACTTTCTTCATGACCATCCTCCTTGAATTTTCGAGCAACAGAGTTGCATTGATGGCGACAAACACCCGAGCCGACGTCCCACAATTGTTTACTAGCGGTGAGCGGTTTACAGTTCGCTTTGCGGATGGGGCGTGATGAAGCATGCTACCACAGCCGGGGATAAAGATTGTCGTCAGAACGGCGCCACCCTGTTTACTTGCGAGCAGCGTTGGTAGCGGGCTTTTGCGGACTCGGATCCACATAGACAACTTCACCGGGTCGTGTGTAGTGGAGTTGTTCGCGCGCTTCTTTCTCGATGGCTTTAGGGTCGTTTTGCAAGGCCTTGATCTCTGTGGTGCAGATCGTTTTCTTTTTGGAGTTGGTTCACTTCTTTCTGCAAGTCGCTGGTATTCGGCGCTCTTTGAGCGGTAGACCACCATGCCGTTCGCGCCAAACATAACATGCAGAAACAACCAGATGGTGACGACGAAGACCCCGCCGGTGCCGATGCGGCGGCGGGCCTGATGGAGGAGGCGTAGGGGCGGGTTCGCCAGCCAGCGCTCTCGGCGAAGGCTTCGGCGTGGGGGCGTGCTCCGCCAACGCGCGCAGTCCCTTTTCGGGATTGGCGAACTCTACGATCTTGGATTCGGTTTTAGTCGAAAATCCATTGCTTGGCGGCCGCGCTTAGTTTTCCCAGTTCACTCGGACTGCTATGCCTCTGAGTACACCCTTACTACAGGTTCGGTTCCTGACAGGCGATAGCAAACCCAGGAGTCATCCGCGAAGACCAGCTTGAGTCCATCTGTGCGGACTACTTCGCTCACCTTGCGGCCGTAAAAATTCGCGGGTCTCGGAGCGTAACTTCTCAGTAAACTTTGCTTTGACTTCTTCGGTCAAGCGGAAGTTGTCCCGCTGGGGATAGAAGGAACCAACTTTGACAAATAATTCTTTTAACTGCTGGCCTAATGACTTTCCGCGGCCGGCTACTGCTTCGCAGCAGAGCAGTCCGGCCAGGACTCCGTCTTTTTCCGGGACGTGATGGCGGATGGAGAGGCCGGCGCTTTCTTCGCCTCCGATTACGATTTTGTCGGCTTTGATCAGCTCGCCGATGTACTTGAAGCCTACGGGCGTTTCGTGGAGTTCGATTTTGTGATGCTTGGCTAGGGCGTTGACCAGGTTGGTGGTGGCTACCGACTTCCCTACTCCATTTTTCCAGCCGCGGCTTTCGACCAGGTAGTCGAAAAGCAGCGCGATGATGTAGTTCGGCTGCATGAAGGTGCCGTCTTCATC
>CAWJDR010000024.1:0-1413806 GCA_963841655.1 uncultured Acidobacteriota bacterium
ACGTCGGAGGGCGTGGCGAACCTGGTTCGCGCGACGTTGAAAGAAGCGTTGCGCGCCACGATTACACGGCAAGTAGGTTATCTGCTCTCCCGCAGCGCCTTCAGCGATTTCAAGAAGCGGCTCGACCACACCGAGTACGGCGGCGCACCGCTGCTGGGAGTCAAGGGCGTGTGCATCATCACGCACGGGTCATCGAACGCGAACGCGATCAAGAACGCGATCCGCGTAGCCTCGGAGTTCGCCGAGAGCAACGTGAACGAGAAGATCGAGCGAGGAATTGCGGCGATACGTCCGGTCACGGCCGTCAGCGGCTAGTCGACCATTCTGGTTTGAGTCAGGGACTCCGAGCGCTCGGTTTAAGCTGTTACTCGGCGACCAAGCGAAGCGCAGGTCGAAGAACCTGCAATCCGCAGGGTAGCCCAGCAGCTCCCCGTAACGCATCGCTAACTGTCGGAGCGACAACAGTAATATCTTATGGCCAACTCCATCGCATTCATCTTCCCGGGACAAGGCTCCCAAGCAGTCGGCATGGGTAAGGATCTTGCCAGCGCACCATGCTGTTGCAAAGCAGACCTTCGAAGAAGCCGATGAAGCGCTTGGGCTACAAGCTCTCGCAGCTGTGCTTCGAGGGTCCCGAAGAGCAGCTTCGCCTGACCGAAATCACCCAGCCCGCAATTCTCACCGCGTCGATCGCGGCGTGGCGTGTCCTCGAAGAGAAGGGGATAAAGCCGGCATTTGTCGCGGGACATAGCCTAGGCGAGTACTCCGCCCACGTTGCCGCCGGAACGCTCACGTTCGCCGATGCAGTCCGCACCGTCCGCAACCGCGGCAAGTACATGCAGGAGGCTGTGCCGGTCGGGGTGGGTGCGATGGCGGCGATCCTCGGGATGCCTCTGGACAAGGTCGCACGTCGTCTGCGCGGACGCGGCCCACGGAGAAGTCTGCCAGCCGGCCAACATCAATTCCAGCGAGCAGATCGTGATCTCCGGAAACACCGCGGCGGTCCAACGCGCCGCGCAACTGGCGAGTGACCGCGGCGCAAAACGTGCCGTGATGCTGCCCGTGAGCGCTCCCTTCCACTGCGCACTCATGAAGCCGGCGCAGGACCGCCTGGCGGCGGATCTCGAATGCATTAACCGTTTCGCAAGCCCGGCGTGCCCGTCGTCTGCAACGTCGACGCGGCCTTGATCGACAACGCGGATGCCAGTCGCGATGCGCTGGTTCGTCAAGTTACCGGTTCGGTGAAGTGGGAGCCGAGCATGCGCCTGCTGATCGCGCAAGGGCGTGGAGCGATTCGTTGAGGTTGGTCCGGGAAAGGTGCTGTGCGGGCTCATGCGCCAGATCGATCGTTCTCGAAGGCAACCGCGAATGTCGGAGATGAGGTGTCGCTGCAGAAGACGTTGGAGCAGTTGGCCACAGCGGTGTAGGCGGGTCTTAGGTCTTGGGTCTTGTCTCTCAGACCTCGGGTTTCAGTTTTCAGATCTGGCTCAGGACGCCCAATCCAGGAAAATGCGACCGCGCAAATCGAGCGACACCTAAAACCTGAGACCTAACACCTGCTTCGATCAGCTACACGGCGACGGACTAAACGTCTTGTCCGACTTCTCGACGTACAACTGCTCGTGCTCGGCGCGGCTGTTGATCACGACGTCGACGATCACGCCGCTCCCGCCCTTGGGACATTCGCCCGTCGCATAAATCGTGGTAATTCTTGATCGGTCCCCACTCCCCGCCCGGCCCCCAGTCGCGATAGAACTCGTTGTAGGGGTACATCGCGTGCTTTTCGGGATGCTGCTTCCACGCCGGATCGGCGGTGTAGATGCCGTAAGCCGTCTCAAAGTCTTGCTTCTGCAGCGCGGTAAAGAACTTGTCGGCCAGGCGGCGCTCCGGCCAGAAGCGAAATTGGTAGGCCAGGAATCCCAGAATCAGCACTGCGCAGATGATCGAGACGATACGGAGCCTCTTTCGCCGGGCGCGTTCGGCGTCGAATTCCGGTGCATCCATGAGCGTCATAGGCTTCTAGCATAACGGAAACCTCTGCACGCCAAAAGTTCCCGGAAAGTGAGGCCAGACATTGGTGAAAGGCAGGGACAAGGCTTTCACCGCAAAGTTCGGTAAGGTTCGCGCGAAGGACGCAAAGCAGTTCTTTAAATTTTGCTTGGCGATCTTCCGACCTTCGCGGCCTTAGCGGTTAAGACGTTGCTTTAAGCGGCCGATGTCTGGAACCACGCGTCGACTCCCGGCAACGGTCAAAGTGATCGCTTAAAAAGCGGCGTGGCAATCGCCAGGGCCACCGTCCCGAAGATCGCAAGATACAACATATCCGGCAGGATCGCGGTCAGCCCGGACTCTTTCAGCAACAATCCCTTGAATCCGTGCACGGCATAGGTGAACGGATCGCCCTTGGCAATCACGCGCAGCCACGTGGGAAATGCCTGCACCGGATAGATCGAACCGCTGGGAAAGAACAGCAGCGTATTCAGGATGCCGAAAATCGCACGCGGAACCAGCGGATCGTCCACCCGCACCATCAGCAGGAACATCATGGTGTTGAAGGCCACGGAGGTCAGCACGATCATCAGCAACAGTCCCAATATCGTGCCCAGGATCGAAGATGGTGCTCACACCGGCGAGCAGCGCCCCAATGACTGTAATGACAACTCCCGGTAAGCACCGCCTTGATCGCGCCGGCCAGGTTCAGCCCGAACACCATCTCGCGTCTTGGTGATGGGCGTAACCAGGTAGCCTTCGTGCACGCCGCGCGCCTTGTCGTCGATATACAGCATGCCCCCGCCGATCATCACTGAGACAAACATCGCCAGTGTGATAGAGCCCGGCAGCAGATACTTCATGTATTCGATATAGGGATAGAGTTCGACGATCTGCAGAACCGTCTGTTGCAAGCAGGCGCGGCTCGATCGTGGGCGAGTTCAGCGCGACCGTGATGTCGCTGAGCTCCTGCTCGAGCGTCGAGCTCATGAAATTGTCGCTGTTATCGACGACCAGTGCGATCTGCGGACGATCCTGCTCGTAAACGCGCCGCGAATACTGCGCCGGGATGATCACGGCGCCCTGAATCTTGCCGTTGCGCACGTCTTCCCGCACAGTGGCTTCGTCGTTGTAGTACACCGGCACGAAGGTCCGCATGTTGGCACGAACAGAATCGAATGCCTCGCGGATCTTTCAGCGCCTGCGTGCCGCCGTCCTGGTCGACCACTCCCAGCCGGGCATCTTTGATTTTTCCACCAAAGGCATTGCCCAGCACGATGAGTTGCACGAGCGGGAATATCATGGACGCCAGCATCAGCGTGGGAGAGCGGAAGAACTTGCGCATCTCGCGTTCAACAATCGCCATCATCCGGTTCATGGCTGCAATCCTGGGCGCTGCGGCATGACAAAGCCGTAGGCCTTCACAAGTTCGTCACGCAATTGGCGGCCGGTGTAGTGGACGAAAACGTCGTCGAGTGTGGTGTTCTGTACCGAGAGCGACTTGACGGGAACGCCCGCCTGCACCGCCAATTCGACCAGTTCGGTCGTCGTTCGCGAGCCATTGCTAGTCAGCACGCGGTACATACCCGCGCCTTCGTGTTGAACGGACGTGACTTCGCTCAAGCTCCGCAGGCGCTGCTCCCAATCCGCAGACGGATTTTCGAATTGCGCTTCGATGACGTTCGACCCCGGCACACTGGCCTTCAGTGCCGCTGGAGTATCGAGTGCTACCAGCTTGCCGTGATCCACGATGGCAATGCGGTCGCATAACCGGTCAGCTTCGTCCATGTAGTGAGTAGTGATGAGAACCGTCAGCTGACGGTTCTTCTTGATATTGGTGAGCATCTCCCAGACGGCAACCCGCGAGACCGGATCGAGCCCGGTGGTGGGCTCATCCAGAAAAAAGATGCGCGGGCTGTGGACCAGTCCGCGCGCGATCTCCAGGCGCCGCCGCATTCCGCCAGATAGCGTCTTCGTCTGGGCGTCGCGCCACTTCGTTAGGTCGACCAGTTCGAGAAGTTCGTCGATCGCTTCTTTGCGGCGTTTCGCGGGCACGTCGTAGAGCTTGGCGTAGATATTCATGTTCTCTTCGACGGTGAGATCAAGATCGCTGGTCAGCGCCTGCGGAATCACGCCGATGCAGCGGCGCGCACCGTCGGGCTCTTTGGCAACATCGTGGCCAGCAACGACAGCGCGCCCGGCGGTGATCGGGATTAGCGTGGTCATCATGCGAATCAGTGTGGATTTGCCCGCGCCGTTCGGGCCGAGCAGCCCAAAGATTTCTCCGTCCTCGACATGGAATGTGACGTCGTCGACCGCGGTGAAGTCGCCGTACTTCTTGACGATGTTGATCACGTCGATCGCGTTCGGACCGACCTTGTCGGGACCTTCGCAATCCGGGCGCGTGGCGCCGCCGGCGCGACCGTTGCCGGGCTTGGACTCAGAAGCTCAAGGCTGCCGCTCCGCCGATGCGTTCTGATTTGCCGCGCCCCGCTGTTGTTCGGGAGAGACCAGCACTTCCGCCGTCATCCCAGGAACGTACGCGCCTCTAGGATTGTCGAGACGCACTTTCAGCACGATTGTCTTGATGTCGCGCTTGCGCCGGTTCACATCGCGCTGGGTCGCGAAGTCAGCTTCCGCGGCTTTGTAGAAGACTTTGCCGGACGTGATCGTTCCGCCGGGCAGACGCACGCGCAGCGTATCGCCCAGCCCGATGTGATCGGCTTGCGTCTCGGGAATCGCGGCCCGCACCCAGGTGTCGCTTAAGTCGACGATGGTCACGATCGGCTGGCCGACATTGAGCACTTCTCCCTGGCGTGCCGCACGAACCAGCACCGTGCCTGTGACGGGGGCGTAAATCTTGGTGTAACCCAACCTCACTTCGGCCTGCTGCTTCTGTTCTTCTGATGTTTTCAGGTCGGCTTGCGTCGACGTAACCGTACTCTGGGCCGCCGCGGCTTGACCAGTGCGGGCGACTGCGGCATTCAAATCGGCCTCGGCCGCACGTACCTGGTCCTTTAAGGACTGAACATTGGCTTGAGCCGCGGCCAGATTGGTCTCGGCCTGCACGCGCTCCTGCTCCGAGGCCACTGCCTGCTTGGCCAGTTCAATGGTGCGGCGGCTGTCGCTTTCCGTGCGCTGCAGAGTCGCTTGCGCCTGGGTCAGTTGCGACTTCATGGACTGCAGTTTCGCCTGGGCATTGGCCACGTCACTGGTGGTCGAACCCTTGGTCGATTGCTCGGTGTAGCGCATCTCGGCGACCTTGGAACGCAGACTGGCAATGGTGGCGGTGGCTGCCCTTGACTGCGCCTCCAGTTCAGCGGGATCAATTTCCGCGATCAGGTCGCCCGCCTTCACGGGTGTGCCCTTCGTCGACCAGCAATTTCTGCAGCCGGCCCATCACCTGGGGACTCACGATCACCTGGTTCGAGTCCACTGTCCCAATCAGCACCAGGTCGCGATTACTCGGGGTGGAGAAGAAGTAGTACCCCAGGGCAATCAGAAAAATAATGCCGAGCAGCATGAAGAAACGGTTGCGAGCGTTCACGAATGCTCTCCTTCCAACGGTAGAGCGGTAGGTCGGAATAAGGCAGCAGAAATGAAATCCAGCACGGCGGCCCGCCGGGCGGCAAGTCGTTCTGGACTCAGAGGATCTTTCTGCGTCATCACCTTCATCATTGGCGCGGTTCCGAAGTAGTGGACGATCACCGCTACCATGGAGGGCAGGAACTGCAGGGGATCGACCGGACGAAAGATGCCGCTGGCGATTCCTTCGCGCAGCACCTTGATGAGTTCAAGGTAGATCGGCTTCAGGTAGAGTTTCACGATGCGCTGCATCTGCGATCCGCGCGCCAGCATCTCACGCTGCACCATCTCACGATGCGAGGGATGCTCCGCCAGGTAGTCGAAGAAGGCTCCTACGTAGCGCAGGATTTTTTGTCCCGGAGGAATGTCCTCGGCCAGTACGCGCATGAGAAATTCATTGCGTTCCTGAAAGACGTGATCGAGAGCCGCTCCGTACAGCGCGTCCTTGTCGCGGTAGTAGTAGTAGAGCAGCGCCTTGTTGACCTTGGCGGCGCGAGCAATCGCGTCGGTGCGGGCTCCGGCCACGCCTTCGCGGGCAAACTCACGCACCGCTGCCTGCAGGATCGCGGTGCGGGTCTCTTCGGGACGTCCGCGCGATCCAAGGCGTGGCCGGGCTGGAGCGCTGGGCATATGGGCTCCTTTGCTACTTAACTAACCAGTTAGTTAGATTATAGAAGAGGAAGGAGCGGCGCGCAAACCGCATTCGCAATTCAAGACGACCCCGAATGGCGTCGGCACGTTCGCGGGTCATAGACCCAGCCCTTCGCAACCAGCGCGATGGCTGGAGCATCGCGAGAAGTGATTTATAATCTCGCACTTCGAGGAACCTCCCATGCTGCCTGTTCGAAGGATTCTCGCCCCCACCGACTTCAGTGGTCCGGCCTGCAGCTGCGTCCGCACGGCCAGCGAGTTGGCTGAACATTTTGACGCGGAACTTCTGCTGGTGAACGTAGTACCCGTCCTGCCCGCCGTACCTCCCGATCCGAATTATGTTTTCAAGATTCCAGAGTACGAAAGATATCTACACGCCGACGCGACGGAACAACTGCGCAAGGCGCGCGAGGAATTGGTGGGAAAGAATGTGAAGGTGCGCACGATGGTGGGACACGGTTCAGCGGCGGAGGAGATCGTGCGGATTGCGCAAGGCGGAGAGCGTCGATCTGATTGTGATCTCCACCCACGGATCGACTGGGTTAGAGCACTTTGTTTTTGGATCGGTCGCGGAAAAGGTCGTGCGGTTGGCGGAGTGTCCCGTGCTCACGGTTCGGCAGAAAGAGGGCGGAGATCGATGCGCCGAGCCTTGATCACTCGACGGGCGAGGACGCCCGTCGCTCCACTCAAGACTAGTTCGAACCGCCTGCGATTGACGGCACCAGCAGGACTTCATCTCCGTCCTGAAACGCGTAGCTTGGTCCGCCCAGAAAGCGGATGTCTTCCTCGTTCACATAGACATTCAGGAAGCGCCGGATTTCGCCCGCTTCGTCGCGCAGATGCGGCTTCAGGTCGGGAAACTTCTCGTCGAGCACGGAAAAAAGCTCACCCAGGTTCGACGCGGAACAACTCAGGTTACCGATGCCTGCCGTCAGCCGACGCAAGGCCGTGGGAATTTGTACGGTGATCGCCATGTTATGCCTCCACTGTCTCGGGAACTTCCAGCGTGTTTTCGAGGAAGCGCTCGAACTCCGCCAACTTGGGCGCGATCGCGGCTTCGCTCTCGTAAGCACCCGCGAGCGCGTCGGTGGTCTTCAGGCCGTTGCCCGTGATGCAGAGCACGGTGGTCTCATCCGGAGAGATGCGGCCATCGCGATAGAGCTTGCGCGCGCAGCCCACGGTCACGCCGCCTGCCGTCTCGGTGAACACGCCTTCGGACTCGGCGAGTAGCTGGATCGACTCCACCACTTCGGCATCGGAAACATCTTCGGACCACCCACCCTCTTCGTGATTGCCTTGATCGCATAGTGCCCGTCAGCAGGATTGCCGATCGCCAGTGAACGCGCGATGGTCGCCGGCTTCTGCGGCTCGATCTCGGGACGGCCCGCCTTCACGGCGGTGGAAATCGGCGAGCATCCGGTCGCCTGCGCGCCAAAGAACTTCACCGGCTTTGCATCGACCAGTCCCAGTGCAATCAGTTCATCGAAAGCCTTCTTGATCTTGGTGATCAGCGATCCGCCGGCCATCGGGACGACGACGTTATCCGGCAGCCGCCAGCCCAGTTGCTCGGCGATCTCGAAGCCCACAGTCTTCGAGCCTTCCGCGTAGTACGGACGCAGGTTGACATTCACGAAGCCCCAGCGATGTTCGTCGGCAATCTGCGAGCACAGCCGGTTCACCTGGTCGTAGCTGCCGGCGATGCGCACGACCTTCGCGCCGTACACCTGCGTGCCGAGAATCTTCGCGGGCTCGAGATCGGCAGGAATGAAGATCCACGCCTTGAAGCCATTGCGCGCGGCCTGCGCGGCGACGGAGTTGGCAAGGTTGCCGGTCGAGGAGCAAGAAACCGTGTCGAACCCAAACGCGCGCGCCTGCGACAAGGCGACTGCCACCACGCGATCTTTAAAGCTCAGCGTGGGCAGGCAGACGGCATCGTTCTTCAGGAAGAGCCGGCGCGCGCCCAGCTGCTCGCCAAGCTGAGGCGCGCTCAAGAGCGGCGTGAATCCAACCGGGAGGGAGGGCTTGTAATTTTCAGGGAGCGGCAGCAGTTCGGAGTAGCGCCACATGTTGGGGGCGCGTTGGGAAATTTTTTCGCGCGTGAACTCAGCGCGCACAGCGTCGTAGTCGTAGCTGACTTCGAGGGGAGAGAAACAGTCGTCGCAGATCGAGCGCGGTTGGTTGCCCCAGGTTTTGCCGCACTCCCGACATCGCAGTTCGTAATGAGCCATCGTGCTACCCGCCGTCTTGCGAGTAGCTGAGCGCGCCCGGGAAAAAGTCTCCTAAACACGAAGACCTCTTTTCCGGAAAAGGAAAAGAGGTTACGGGAAAACGGGACCAAAAGCCGCTTGCCCGAATCTCATGTTCCCCGTTTCCAGGAGAGAGTTGGCACCTGACAACCGGGATATATGATCCCGGTCCGGTTGTCGTGGCTTCCCAGGGCTCGTCCCTCAGCCACTCTGCATGAAATTCAAGGGTCTGCCCGGTGAGGGGCAAACTTGGAAAAAATACTACGCGGGACAGGGAGGGGTGTCAAGACCAGCCCAACGAGGATTGTCGGGACCATGTCCGACGCGGGTCATACGATGGGGCTCTGGCAAATCAACCCGGCCTCGCAAAGAACCGCGAAGGCAGGGGCACGCCTGTGACTGAGACGTCTTTCCTACCGGCTGTACTGGTTCTTCTTCTTGTCTTCGTGACGCTCGATTCCTAACTGGATCAGGCGATCGATCAAGGTCGGGATACGCCAAGCCCGACGCCCCCCACAACTTCGGATACATGCTGATCGCCGTAAAGCCTGGCATGGTATTGATCTCGTTCACGTAGAGCTTGCGCGTCTTCGGGTCCATCAGGAAGTCGACGCGAGCGAGGCCGGAGCAATCCACGGCTTGAAATGCGCGGATGGCGAGGTCCTGAACTTTCTTCACTTCGGCTTTCGTCAACTTTGCCGGGATGATCAGCTCGGAGCCCTCGTCGAGATACTTGGCTGAGTAGTCGTAGAACTCCTTGACGGGCACGATCTCGCCCGGCACCGACGCCTGCGGACGATCGTTGCCCAGCACCGAGCACTCGATCTCACGGGCCTTGTGCTTCGTGCCGCCCACGCCTTGCTCGATGACGATCTTGCGATCGAACTTGGCGGCTTCATAGATGGCCGGGCCCAGTTCTTTCTTTGTGCGCGCTTTCGAGATTCCTACCGAAGAACCCAGGTTGGCAGGCTTCACGAACACGGGATACTTCAGCTCGCGGTCAACACGCTTCTCGGCCTTTTTGGGATCGGCGTCCCAGTCGCCACGCAGGACAGTGACGTGCTTCACGATGGGCAAGCCGGTGGCGCGGAAGAGTGCCTTCATGATGTCCTTGTCCATACCCGCGGCTGAACCGAGCACGCCTGCGCCGACGTAGGGAATGTCAGCCAGCTCGAGCAACCCCTGGATGGTTCCATCTTCGCCGAACGTTCCGTGCAGCACGGGAAAGATCACGTCCACGTTGATGGCGCGATCAGAGGCGCGCCGTGTGAGGGCGCTGGCGTCGGTCTGGAAAGGAGTGAGCGTGCTCGTTCCGCGATGCACCGGTTCAGGCGGCACGACCACGGCCTCTCCGCTGGCGAGCACGGCCGCCCCGGGCGTGGCTTCGGGATCACCCGCACGCAGGTGCTTTTCTTCGTGGTGCTGGCCGGCCAACAGACGCTCGGCATCGCCGGCGGTCAGCCAGCGACCGTCTTTGGTGATGCCGATCGGCACGACTTCATACTTGCTCTTGTCGACGGCGTTGACCACGGAAGCGGCCGAGAGCAGAGAGACTTCATGCTCTCCGCTGCGCCCGCCGAACAGAACTCCTACCCGCAATTTCTTCATAACGTTTTAGTGTGGATGCTGCGAGTGGGTGGCGTCAAACGACGAGCGATGATTTTCTAGATTCCTGGGAGAACGATGGTGCAAGACCTTCCGAAACGGAGCGTGCGATTCCGGCAAGTCTCTGGCCTGGACTCTCAGCAAACGGTGCTTCCGGCCTCTAACCCGGCCTTGGCAAAACCGCGACAGGCTGGGGCACCCCGCGAGGGCCGTGGTACCCATGTGGTTCTTGCGTGGGCGGTGTTAGTTCTGGTTTTCTTTTTGGCGGACGAGGGTGAGTTCATGCTTGGCGTCACATTCGGATTCGGGATCGTAGACGGCGATGCCCGCCAACTTATCTTTGGTAGCGCGGAATTCCAGCGGCGGACGTTTCACGCGCGCCGGTAATCCCGTGAACTTCAGCTTGCCCCCATTGCTGGTGTAGGCGTCGAGGTCGAGCTTGCGCACTCCAGCAAAGCCGTAAACGATGTGTACCTTCACATTCGCGGCGGGTACGGGCTTCGTGTCTGCAGTAACGGTGAGCTCCAACGAGCACGGGCCTGCTCCGCCGTCGATCACCGGAGTTGTCTCCGCAGTTGCCGCAGCCGAACTGGCAGAAGGAGTACTTCCCTGTTGGCTGGACTGGGCGGAGCAAAGCATGTCAGCTGTCCCCGCAGCCATGAGAACTATTGCAGCCAGGATGGAACGTATTTCCGTCATTTGGTGTCGAACAACACTTGCTCCAGAACTTAGTGTGGACGGGCGAAGCCTGTCCCGTCAATTCCGGCGATGGTTCGGTGTTGCTAGAATCGTGCTGCCGATGAGCTCTATCAAACTGATTATCCTCGATATCGCGGGCACGATCATCGTGGATCGCGGCGAAGTGCTGCATGCCTTCAGCGCTGCCCTGCGCAAACACGGCGTCGACTTTCCGGAATTCGAGTTGGAGGAGTGGAAGGGAGCGTCGAAGCACGAGGTGATCCAGCACTTCGTGACCCGGCAATTCGGGGATGGACCCAAGTATGAACAAAAGATTGCGGCCGTGTACGAGGACTTTCGCCGTGCTCTCGAATCGCACTATCAGAATGATGGGGTCCTGCCCATTCCGGGCGCCGGGCAGACCTTCGACTGGGTCCGTCAGCAGGGGATTCAGATGGCGACTACCACTGGCTTTTCCCGCGAAGTGAGCGAGTTGATTCTAAAGAAAGCGGGCTGGGCCAAGCTGTTCGCTGCCAACATCTCGAGCAGTGATGTTGGATCGGGACGTCCCGCTCCGTACATGATATTTCGCGCCATGGAGGCAACCGGAGTCACGAGTGTACGGGAAGTTGTGAACGTCGGCGATACTCCGCTCGACCTTCAGGCAGGAACCAATGCGGGCGTGCGCGGAGTGATCGGAGTTCTCACCGGATTTCATGGGAGGGAGCGACTGGAGAGGGAGCAGCACACGCATATCCTGGCGAGCCTGGCTGAGTTGCCAGCAGTGATCGAACGGGATTACTCAGGCTCCGGAGGCAGATCCCGATAGCGGGAGCCGTGATGGGCAGACCGAACACCAGTTTTGTGGTGAAGATGCCGACCGCTTGTGCCAAACTCGGCCTTCGCGGGACCTTCGACTGCGTTCAGCGTTCGCCTCTCTGCGCTCAGGATGACAGGGTTGGGGAGATTGGCAGAAGTTTATAGCAACCAATACGGCTACAGAATCTTCTTTCCAAATGCCGAGAGCGACAACTCCACTGCAAGATCGGCGGTCTGATTATGCTCGTCGATGACCGGATTCACTTCGACGATCTCGAAACTCAGCATGCGTCCGTGATCGGCGATGATCTCCATGGCCAGGTGCGCCTCGCGATACGTCGCACCGCCCCAAACCGGAGTGCCTACGCCGGGTGCGTCTTCGGGATCGATCCAGTCCATGTCGAGGGAGATGTGATAGCCAGCCGTGCCGCGCCCCGCCATGCGGAGTGCTTCTTCCATCACGGCGCGCATGCCGCGCTCGTCGATGTCGCGCATGGTGAACACTTCTACGCCGGCTTTGCGGATGTTTTCTTTCTCGTGTGCATCGACGTCGCGAACGCCGACAAGTACACAGTTTTCCGGACGCACCTTGGGTGAAAAATTGAAAATGTTACCGAGTTCAGCGGGTCCCAAGCCCATAATCGCCGCCAGGGGCATTCCGTGCACGTTGCCGCTGGGGGATGTTTCGGGTGTGTTCATATCGCTGTGTGCGTCGATCCAGATCAGGCCGATTTTCTGATTCTGGCGCCGATAGAATTCGGCGACGCCCGCAACGGTTCCCGCCGCCACCGAGTGATCGCCGCCCAAAACTAGTGGTACCTTACCCGCTTCGAGCGTTTTCAATACAAGTTCTGCACTCTTGGAACAAGTGGCGGTGATCTCGCGCAGGTACTTGGAATGAGCCGCGCCTTCTTTTTTCTGCTCGGGAATTGCAACCGCGACATTGCCACCGTCTTCGACGATGTGGCCGATGGCTTCGAGTCGAGCCTCAAGACCCGCGACACGCACTGCAGAAGGTCCCATGTCTACGCCGCGGCGGGACTGTCCCAAATCAAGCGGAACCCCAATCACACGAATCTGCTTCGGAGTGATGCTGGTGAAGATCGCGTTTGGTGTTGGAGCCATAAAGGCATTGCCAATTTTCAATTGCCAAACGGCAATCGTAAATCCACTACGGGTATAGCCGGTGCAACATTCGCGCAAACGGAATGGTTTCGCGCACATGTTCGAGGCCGCAAATCCAGGCCACTGCTCGTTCAATCCCCATACCAAAGCCGCCGTGGGGCACGCTGCCGAACTTCCGCAAGTCGAGATACCACTTGAAGGCCTCCTCCGGCAGGTTGTGTTCATGAATCCGCTGCAGCAGCAACTCGTGGGAAGCCATGCGCTGCGATCCGCCGATAATCTCGCCGTAACCTTCCGGCGCGAGTACGTCGACGCACAATGCGACCTCCGGCCGTTGCGGATCAGGTTCCATGTAGAACGCCTTTACGCTGGCGGGATAGCGATGAATCATGAGCGGGCGGTCGAACTGCGCGGACAGATAGGTTTCGTCCGGCGAACCGAGATCGCCGCCCCACTCGAATTTGTTTTCGAGCGCACCTTTTGCATGTCCTTCTTGCAGGCGCTGGACCGCTTCGTCATACGTAATGCGGGGAAACGGTGTCTCAATCGTTTCCAACTTCGCGATATCCCGCCCAATCGTTTGCAGGTCCGGGCGTCGTTTTTCGAGACAGCGCTTCACAAGGAAAGTGATCAGTCCTTCGGCCAGCTCCATGATGTCGTCAAGCGTGCCGTAGGCAACCTCCGGTTCAACCATCCAGAATTCGGTCAGATGCCGCCGGGTTTTTGACTTTTCCGCGCGAAACGTTGGGCCAAACGAATAAACCTTGCCGAGCGCCATAGCCGTCGCTTCGATGTAAAGCTGTCCGGACTGGGTGAGATACGCTTGCTCCTCGAAATAATCAACCGGGAACAACGTGGTGGTGCCTTCACAAGCGGCTGGAGTGAGAATCGGGGGATCCGTGAGCGTAAAGCCGCGTTCATCAAAGAAATCTCGCGCCGCCTTTATGATCTCCGCTCGCACGCGCAGAATGGCCGCCTGCCGCTGTGACCGAATCCACAAGTGCCGGTGCTCCATAAGAAACTCAACACCGTGTTCCTTGGGAGTGATCGGATAAGGATCGGTCTCAGAGACCCTCTGCAGCACCTGCACGTTGGAAACGTCGAGTTCGTAGCCGCCGGGAGCCCGCTTGTCGGCACGGACTTTGCCCTCGACAATCACACTCGACTCCTGCGTGAGTCCTTTCAAAGCATCAAACGTCTCGGGCGCGACTGCATTCTTCGGGACAACGCCCTGGATGACCCCGCTGCCATCCCGAAAGATGGGGAACAGGAGTTTTCCGCTCTCGCGCAGGTTATAGAGCCAGCCACGAATCGTGACGGTCTGGCCGTCGTGTTTGCCGATTTCCGAGATAGTCGCTACAGGAGACATAGGATCATTTGGTCATTGGATAATTTTGGAATTGGGTAATTTAAAATCACATATCTTGCCATGACTGGGTTGGCAGCACCGAACTCAGTTTCAAATTACACAATTACTCAATCTTCTCGAGTTTCTCGAACACGTCCCCCATTTTGTCCAGCGGATTGACCTTTTCGTCGCTCTCGATTTCCAGCAGGAGCGGAGGTGTATTCGGGGCTGATCGCAACAATTCCATTGCTTCTTTCCAGTTGATCGAGCCCTGCCCAGGCCACAGGTGCGAGTCGCGGTCTTTGGCATTGTCATGAACATGGGTCGAACGCACGTGCGCCTTTACGATCTCGAATGCCTCCGCGACGCTGCTCATCAAATGCGCATGCCCAAAATCGAAGCACACACCCACGTCCTCGAAATGGGAGGCCTGGATGAAGTCCACCAGTTTGTCGGGTGTCGAAAGTTCGTTAGGAATATTCTCCAGCAGGATGCGTACGCCCAGCGGCTTGGCAAAGGCGCGCAAATGTTCTACTGAGGTCATGGCCGCTTCGAACTTGCGCTCATCGAAAGATTCCCCGCTCGTTCCAAGGTGCTGAACGAGAAAGCGGAATGGAATTTGTTCAGCGATCTCCAACGCGCGCTTGATTTCATCCATCGCTTCGATCCGTCCAGCACGGTCGGTCGAGGCGACATTGACGGGGGGAGCGCCCGCACGACCGAATTCATAGTCTGCATAAAGCGGGGAATGCACCGAGTTCAGCGGGATGCCGCTCGAGCGGAACCAGTCGGCAATCTCGCGCACGTGCTGTTTCCGGTTGGCATAGTCGAGATGCTGACGCGCGGCAAAGATCTCAATGGCTTGCGCACCACCGCGAGCCAAGCCGTCCAATATGCCCGGGTGCAGCCGCTCCTTGACGTAAATGTAGGTGGAAACCGCTCTTTGCATCGTTCAGCTCTCTTAATCCCGTATTGTCTGTCCGCGGGAGTCCACTCCTGCAGCTAGTACCCTACCGCTTTCCCGTTATTTCGTCCGTCGCTGGCGCCGAGCCGCTCACCCGACTTGGGATTGATCGCAATGCATTCGCTGTCGCCCCACAGGTGGCCGACCTGTATCTTATGCCCCTTGCTCTTCATCAAGCGTACCGTGTCGACGGAAATTCTGTCTTCCACACGAACCTCGTCAGGCAGCCACTGCTGGTGAAAACGGGGCGCGTTCACGGCTTCCTGAATATCCAGCCCGAAATCCACAACGCCCAGGACGATATTCGCAACCGTCGTGATGATCGTGGGCCCTCCCTCAGATCCCAGCACCAAGAACAGTTTGCCATCCTTCAAAACGATGGTGGGCGTCATCGCGGAAAGCGGCCGTTTTCCGGGCCCGATAGCGTTGGCTGGCCCCTGGACTAGCCCGTAATTGTTCGGCACTCCCTGCTTCAAGGCGAAGTCGGCCATCTCATCGTTCAGCAGGAAACCCAAACCCTCCGCGGTGACGCGTGAGCCCAGTGTGTCGTTCAGCGTAGTTGTCACCGCCACAGCATTTCCAGCCGCATCGACTACCGAATAGTGTGTGGTGTTCTCAGGCTCCCGCACTGGAATCCTGCTTTGCGGGTGCAATTGCGCGTAGCGCTCGAGTTCGTTGAATACGGCCGGGCGCTGCAAGTCTTTGCTGACGCTGGCATGCTCGAGATCAATCGACTCTCGCCAGCCCGCCGCATACTTTTTGTCGATGAGCTGGGCTACGGGAATCTTTGCAAAATCCGGATCGCCCAGAAACTCCGCACGGTCAAAGAACGTCCGCCGGAACGCCTCGGCCGTCAAATGAATCGTCTGCGCCGACCGATTGCCGAGTCTCCCGAGATCATATCCCTCCAGGATGTTCAGGATTTCGACCAACGCAATGCCGCCTGATGATGGTGGTGGCGCGCTGATGATGTCATAGTCGTGATACGTTCCGCGGATCGCCTCACGTTCCTTCACTTCATACTTGGCTAGATCATCGGCTGTGATCAGTCCGCCACCTTTTTGAACCGTCGCCGCCAACTCGCGCGCCATGGCTCCGTGATAGAAATCATCTGGATTTTTCGCAATCCGCTCCAGCGTGCGCGCCAGGTCAGGTTGACGGAAGATCTCGCCTGGTTTGTAGTAATCCCCGTTGCGCTGGAAGATGCGCCTCGACTCCGGGAACCTTGCCAGCTCCTCATCACGCAGATCTTCTGCATCTTCCCAGGCTAGCGCGAAGCCGTCGCGAGCCAGCTTGATTGCGGGCGCCATAACCTGCGGCAACGCCAGCTTCCCGTAATTCTTTTGGACGTAAGCCAAACCCGCAACCGATCCCGGTACTCCGATGGCTTTGTAACCCATAAGGCTGGCGCTCTCGATCACACTCCCCTGCGCATCGAGATACATGTTGGCAGTGGCAGCGGCGGGAGCCTTCTCGCGGTAGTCAACGAAATGGGTGACGCCGTCGGCCATGCGAATCAACATGAATCCGCCGCCGCCCAGATTCCCGGCTTGCGGAAACACCACGGCCAGCGCAAAGCCCGTGGCAACGGCAGCGTCCACGGCATTCCCTCCCGCTTGCATCATTTCCGTGCCTGCGTGCGATGCCAGTTCGTGAATACTTACAACCATGGCATGCGGAGCGTGAACGGGCCTCATTGAGGCGACCGAGGACGCACCCGTTAGCCAGACGACGACTAACAACGCCAGCAGCAGATTTTGACGGGATCGCATGCAGTTGGAAGTGGTAGAAATGGAACAGCCGTCCACTCAAGCTGGGCACAGCCTCGCAGTCCGATTCCGGACCTCAGGCCTCAGGCTCGCAGTTTTGAAGCAGACCATTGAGGCTAGCCCAGTGGGCAACTGTGAGTCAAATCACGGGGAAATCAAACTGCAGCGAGTTTCTTCTCCATATCTTCCAGGCTCACACCCTTCGTCTCCGGGTAGACAAACAGCACGACCAGAAACTGCAGGACCATCATCGCCGCGAAGAAGCCAAACGGCGCAGCCTTCGAATGCGCAGCCACAATCGGGAACAGGAACGAGATGAAAGCGTTCATAATCCAGTGGGTCGCGCTGCCCAGACTCTGTCCCTGGGCACGCACCGCAGTGGGGAAGACCTCACTGATATACACCCAAATCACCGAACCCTGGGAGAACGCGAAGGCAGCAATAAAGCCGATCAGTAACCAGACCAGAAGCGTTTCGTGTCTGCCCGTCCAGAAGATCACCGCCACCCCGGCGAGACAAGCGGCCGTGCCGACCGAACCGATCAGCATCAGGGTACGCCGGCCCACGCGGTCGATGATCGACATAGCCAGCATGGTGAAGATCAGATTGGTCGCACCAATCGCGACCGCTTGCAAATCGGCAGACACCTTGCTGAAGCCCGCGAGGGCGAAAATGTCGTTCAGGTAGTAAAGAATCGCGTTGATTCCCGCGAGCTGGTTGAACATGGCGATGGAAATCGCAAGAAACAGCGGAAACCGATTGCGCGCGGAGAACAGACGCTCTTGTCCATACTGTCTCTCGAGCTGTACGGCGGCGAGGATGGAAGCCAGTTGAGCGTCGACATTTTCCTCCCCGATGAGAGTGAGCACCACGCGAGCTTCTTGGTTGCGGCCCTTCTCTGCCAGCCAGCGCGGGCTGCGTGGAATCTGGAACAACATCAGGAAAAACAACACGGCCGGAACCACCGAGACGCCGAGCTTCCACCGCCACTCGTTCGGGCCACCGTGGGTCAAGCCGACAATATAGTTGGACAAGTAAGCGAGCAGGATTCCGGCGACCACATTGAACTGGAAGAAGCCCACGAGCCGGCCTCGCCACTTCGCGGGAGCAATTTCGGCGATGTACATGGGGCCAAGAACGGAAGAGCCTCCAATTGCCAAACCAACTATGAAGCGGAAGAACACCAAACTCGGCCAATTCCAGGCAAAGGCACAACCCAGGGCAGACACCAGATAGAGAATCGCCAATCCGCGCAGGCTGTCGCGCCTACCGAAGCGATCTCCGGGGACACTCGCCAGCAGAGCTCCCACGACCGTGCCCCAGAGTGCGATCGACACTGTCAATCCAAGGCCGCGGGGTGACAGATCAAAGGTCCGACTCAGAGCGCTGGTGGCTCCCGAAATCACGGCGGTATCGAAACCGAATAGCAATCCGCCCAGGGCTGCGACCACCGTGCTCTTTACGAGCGTGTAATTGAGCGCCACGTATACTCTCCTGCCAGCGGGGCCGCAATGCTGGCGTTTGGATTCCTGAAAATGTGTTCGGCCAGCACCATCGCGCCCAGGACTCCAGCGCGCTTGCCGAGCTGTGGAGGCACCACGTACTGGTCAATTTCTTCCAAGACCGCGCCCGCTCGGATGTAGCCGTTCAGCAACTGCGCCAGTTCTTTTCGCACGATGGGAAAGAGTTGGTCTTGCTGCATCACGCCGCCTCCTAGAACGATGCGTTCCGGCGAGAGTGTACACACCCAGGTAGAAAGACCAAGAGCCAGATAGCGCGCTTCCAACTTCCATCCCGGGTGATCCGGCGGCAATTCCTGCGCGGGCTTCCCCCAGCGCGCCTGCATAGCGGGGCCCGACGCCAGTCCTTCTAGGCAATCCTGATGATATGGGCAGCCACCCGGATAAGGATCGGTGGCAAGGTCATGCGGCACGCGGATATGTCCCATTTCGGGGTGCAGGAGGCCATGGATCACCTCACCATTCACAATCGCGCCGCCTCCGATGCCCGTACCAACCGTGAGGTAAATAAAATTCGCGATCCCTCGACCCGCGCCCCATCGGGCCTCGCCAGCGGCCGCGGCGTTTACATCGGTGTCGAATCCGACTGGGACCTCAAGCGCGCGCCCTACGGTCCCGGCCAGATCGTACTGCTGCCATCCGGCTTTCGGGGTAGAAGTGATGTATCCGAAGGTCGGCGAGTCGGGACGAAGGTCAACCGGCCCGAACGATCCGATGCCGACAGCGCTCAACTGGGCACCAGCGCGATCCCGAAAAAATCCAATAACCTTTTCAAGCGTCAAGTCGGGTGATTGGGTTGGAAAGGCAGCTACTTCCAGGTCGTCCGGACTGGTTCCGACTCCGCAAACGAATTTCGTTCCGCCCGCCTCGATGCAACCGAAGATGCTCAATCGCGCCTCGCGCTGCCAAGTGTTGCACAACTCGTAGTCTTGGAGAAGTCCCTGCCCAGAAGCTCGAGTTCCCTAGGCTGCCGGCTTCCGACGTGACTTGCTGCGATTCTTACGTGCGGGACGCCTGCCGGCCGTCTTGGGCACCTTCGTGGAAACCATCTCGTAGGACTGCCGCACCAACTCCCTGAACTGCTCGTCACTCACTGCATCCAGCCGGTCGAGCATCACCCACTTGTAGCGGCCGACGTAGGGCGCGGGGCGGATGTCCTCCCGTTCCACCAACTCCGCGAACACGTCGGGAGCAGTCTTGAAGCAGACCCGCAATTCGTCGAGTCCAAGGATCACGAAGATCTTGCCGCCGACTTTGAAACAGAGATTGTCACCCCACTGCAGGTTCTCCTTGGAGTTCGGAAAGGAGAGACAGTATTCGCGGATAGAATCGATATCCATGACCTAATCTATTGATTACCGCTTGTCGATGGCCGAATGTCGCCGCACAAGAGTTTGAACGCTACTCGTTCCTGGTGAGCCAAAATTTGGCCTGTCAACCCTTCTTCAGGAAGAAACGCTCTAGGCTCGTTCTTGTAATTTCTTTAGGACTGTCGCCTTACTGTATGCAACTTTGAACCCCAGTCGCAGGCAGTTCCGCTCCGACGCACTTCCGCCGTTTGTGACGACGACCGCCAGTTCGCAGCCAGCGTCTACGGCGGCCCGCAGGCGGGTTTTTAAGAGTGCTGTCTGAAGCCCTTGCCCACGAAATTCTGGCAGCGTGCCCGCCCCGAACAGGGCGAATGTCCCGTGCTTCGGGATCGTCATGCCTGCCGCTGCGGCCACGGGGATTTGACCCAGGCGGGCGAGGAACGTCCATGTCCTCTCGCACTGAAACATGGGAGCCAGCATCTCGGCGAAGCCCGCGGGTTCATCACCTTTCTCAAAGAAACTTCGCGTCACGATCTGGGAGTACTGCAGTGCGTCTTCGGGCCGGCCGGGCAGGATTTCAACACCGGGCGAGGGACTGAAGGCGCTCAAGGTTCTCCAGCGTTCGATAGAGCACGTTGTTCAACTCTGCAATTCCGTAGCCGCGAGCCTTCACCAACTCCAGTAGGCTCGGATCGCTCAGCGGACAGATGTCGAGTTGTGCGGGGGCGTCGTGTGACCGATAAAAAGCTTCCAGCCGCTCCAGGTCAGACTCTTTGACGGGGCCATCAAAGCCCATTCCCACGGCGCGTCCGATGGGAGAGTTGAGCCCGGCAAAGATCATGTGCCCGCCGCAGATGGGCTCGAAGGCCGCGCCGATGTCAGGGCGCAGATCGCCATACAGGCGCGCGTATTCCACCTGAGGGATTTCCTCCGCCGACTCCAGCCGGCGCGCGAGTGCCTGGTCGACGAATCGCAGACGAAATTCCTTTCTCGGACCTTGCTGACGACGAGGAAATGAAGCTGGAAGACGGGGCTGCGAGCAACTAGCATTCAGCACTCAGCATTCGGCCTCTGGACAATATTGCAAAGCTCCGGGTCCGGCTGAACCTGACTGCTCAAATTGAATGCCGAGTGCTGAATGCTGAAACTTCGGACCTCAAACCTGTTCGCGTGCCTCGCCCAATGTGACATCGACATCCAATTTTTGCTTCCCGCGGTACACAGTGACTTTCACCTTGTCGCCCGCCCGATGCGCATTCATCACCTGGGCCAAGTCCTGCTGGTCCTGGACATTTTCGCCGTCGATCGCCACGATCAGGTCTCCGCCCAGCATGATCGGGATATTGCCGAGGTAGGCTCGTTCAGTGCCTCCTCGCAGGCCCGCGTGCTCGGCGGCGCCACCGGAAGTAACTTTGACAATCAATAAGCCGAAGTCAACGGGCAGACCGATCTGGTCCGCCAGTTCGGGTCCGACTGGGATGGTCGCAACGCCCAGCGCCGGACGCCGAACTCGACCCAGTGTGACCAGGTCGTTCAGCACTGCTTTCGCCGTGTTGATCGGGATGGCGAATCCAATTCCGGCATTTTGGCCCACGCTCGACAAGATCATGGTGTTGATCCCGATCACTTCTCCGTGCCAGTTCATCAGCGGGCCACCTGAGTTTCCCGGATTAATTGCCGCATCAGTCTGAATGGCTTCGTCAATGGTGGCGCCGTTGGGCTCCTTCACGGGGCGGATCGAACTGACGATCCCGCGTGTCATGGTGCCGGCCAGCCCAAAGGGATTTCCGATCGCGTACACCTTTTGGCCCACCTGGAGATTGCGGGAGTCGCCCAGGACCGCGGGCGTGAGATTCGGAGCGCTGATCTGGATCACGGCAAGATCGTGGGCCGGATCGGTGCCAATCACGGTTGCCCGGAACTTCTTGCGGTTGTGCATCGTGACTTCAACCTGCCGGGCATCGGCGATTACGTGATAGTTGGTGAGGACGTGGCCTTCCTTGTCGATCACAAAGCCGGAACCTTGGCCTTCCTGCGGCACCAATCCGTAAAAGAAATCGAAGGTGACGGCTTTGGATGTGATGTTCACGACTGAGGGAATGTTCTTGCGGTACACGAGGATATTGTTCTGCTCTTCGGAATCGAGGGACTCGCCTCCGGCGGCTTCCGTAATCTCAACCTTGTTCGAGTTGCCGGGCCAGTGGATCGGACTCAGCCGCCCCGATCGCCAGGTTGTGAAATAAAAGAATGCTCCAGCCAACAAAACTGCAAGGGCAACGGGTCGCAATAGCTTCATGCCAATTCCTTCGTGAAAATCGCGAATGACTATCGATCAGTACGGTTCAATTCTAGTGAAGAACTCATCCCCGGACATCTGCAGAAAGCGATCGTCCCACCGGTCTCGCCCCCGCCTGCAGCTGGATACGCAATTTTCGGTTGGCTGGTTCGTAGTCGCGTAGATTGCATACGGCCAACGCGTTATGAATTGCCTTCCGCCTCTCGCCGGAGGTGCTCGTAGATCTCTCGAACCCGTCTCTCGGTCGCGTCGAGCGAGCCGGTGTTATCGATGACGTAATCTGCCGCTTTGATCTTCTCATCATCCGGCAACTGCGCGGCCATTCTTCGCTCCACCTCGCGCCGCGCCGATTCCAGGTCGATCTTTAGTCGTTCTCCAAATCGTTGGATGCGTTGTTCGTTGCGGCACGTTACTACAATCAGACGGTCAAAGCGATCAGAAGCTCCCGCCTCTAGTATGAGGGCAGCCTCGACTATTGCGATGGCATGCGGGTCCCGGCGGCCCAGTTCTGCCATCCATTCATCCTCGCGGCGAATGACGGCCGGATGCACGATACGGTTTAACTCTTTCACCCTCGAGAAACCACCGGACTGTCCGAAAGCCGCTTCGGCCAAGCGAGCACGGTTGACGCTACCGTCTGGGTTCAGAATTCCCGCGCCAAAATGCCGGACCACCTCGTCGTAAACACTCTGCCCCGGCTGCATCAGGGTATGGGCGATCTGGTCCGCCTGAATGAGTTTCGCGCCCAGTCCCACGAACATCTCGCCGACCACCGACTTGCCGCTGGCAATCCCGCCGGTGAGCCCGACTTTCAGCAAAGGATCCTCATGCTTGTGAGGGTTGCGGTCATTTTCGGTAGGCAACCGTCTCGTTGCCGTAGACTTTCTCTGTGCCTCTGTGTCTCTGTGGTGAAGGGACTTAGCCGACAGGCACGGCTGTAGCACGACGAAGCTTTGCGGCCCTGACCGTGTTCGCCATCAGCATCGCGATGGTCAGCGGTCCCACTCCTCCCGGAACGGGTGTTAGGGCGCCTGCAACCTCAGCCACTTCCGGATGTACGTCTCCGATGAGCGTCGACCCATTCCTGGCGAACGCCTGCTCCCTCTTCTCGTTGCCACGGAAATACCGCTCGAACTCCGCCCGGTCGGTGATCTTATTCATGCCCACATCGATAACAGCGGCACCTGGTTTCACGAAATCCCGTGTCACCATACCGGCGCGACCAATGGCGGCCACCAGGATGTCAGCCCGCGACACACACCCGGCAAGTCTCGGGTCTTCGAGTGGCATACGGTGACCGTCGCATTCGCATTCATCAGCAGCATAGCCATGGGCTTGCCGACAATGTCGCTACGCCCGATCACGACTGCGTCCTGACCGGCGATCTGGATGCTCGACCGGCGGAGCATCTCCATCACTCCACCTGGTGTACAGGGCACCAGGCCCGGCCGTTGCGTCGAGAGAAATCCGACGTTTATGGGATGAAATCCGTCCACATCCTTCGCCGGATCCACCGTCATCAGAACTCTCTTCGAATCCACGTGCGGGGGAAGAGGCAACTGCACCAGAATGCCGTCGATCTCGTCGCGCCGGTTCAGATCTTCAACCAAAGCAAGCAACTTAGCGGTGGTCACATCGCTGGACGGCGTGTGCTTTTCGCTGTAAATGCCAACTTCTTCGCTGCTCTTGACCTTGCCGCGAACATAGATCTCGGACGCAGGATTGTTCCCTACCAGACACCACCGCCAGCCCCGGACGCATGCCACCGGAGGCCAGCGCCTTCACGTCGGCCGCGACCTCCGCTCGAATTTCACTTGCGATCTTATTGCCGTCCAGAACCGTGGCCGTCATTCCCAACCTCGCTGGAGAAGATGCCCTCATTCTAAACCGTTTGGAAGGTATTGCTGACGACCCAGCATTGGATCCAGTCGATTTCGACAGGATGTTCTCGATATCTGTGTGAATTGGAACTTCCCCACGAGATTCCAGCCTTGGTCCTGGGTTGTCATACAATATGGTCACTATGATTCCGGAGGACTTGCTTGAACTGATGGCGTGCCCGGTCTGCATCCAGCCGCTCGTGCGTAGGACCAACCCCGAGGCGCTCCAGTGCACACAGTGCCATCGTGTCTATCCGGTGCGCGACGGCCTCGCCGTCATGTTAATCGACCAGGCCACGATCGAACCGTCCTGACCTGGGTTGTTTGCCCCTTTGATTCCTCGAAATCGCCGCTTTTCGTCCCAGATCGACACCTTATGTCACTCACGAGACGGTACGTTCGGAACCGCGACGCCGGTTACCCGGCCCCGGGTTGCCCACAACTCTTTCCTGCCACACGGGTTAAAGAAACCAGAACGACTTCTGAAGCGTACTAGACAACAGGGGCTGGTTACGGCATGGAAATTGCATGCAACATTTGTGGCAGCCGCTGAGTCTAATAGGCCAAGGACGTCGAAAGTAGGTCGGAGGTGAGGACGGCCATGAAAGAACGATTCACAAGCATGGAACTGGCGTCTCTGCGGAGCGATCTCCTGCAAGGTGGGATGATCGATTCCCGCGAGGCCGCCGAACTGTTGCAGGTTTTTCTGATGGGCCGTGGCTATGGGGTTTCTCCTCAAGCGGCTCTTGATGCTGCCGGTCGCGTGGAAATGGCCGGTTGCTCTCTGCCGGTACTTCAGCATGAACTGGAGAATCTGGCACTGGTCATGTAATTCAGCTTTGAAAAAGCGGTGACTTTTTCAAACCGGGCCAAGTCGTAGAAGCGGTGAAACTTTAGAGAATGAAAAAAATCTGACCGGACCTCGGAACTCAGTCGTTCCGATCAGGTTACGAAGAGAACAGCCGGGCCAACCAGCCCGGCGTTTTGTTTTTCTGGCCCATCTTCCATTGACAGACGCACCCGCCTCACACACCATTCCTGACTTGCACCATTCCTGATTTATTGAGGGATGTATGCCCGCGAAAACGAAAACCCGCGAAGTCAGGCACAGTCCCAAAGCGATACGTCCGCACATGCCGGGTTATGGTGTGCCGACCGACACCAAAGGTCTTTTGCCCTGGAAATGGGCTGAGCAGCGTCTCGTAAAATCGCACAACTATTGGCTTATTACCACGCGCCCTGACGGGGCACCGCATGCTATGCCGATCTGGGGAGTCTGGGTTGACTCATTATTCGTTTTCAGTACCGGCCGCGATTCCCGCAAAGCCAAGAATCTGGCCGCCAATCCCAAGTGTGTCGTTTGTAGTGAATTGGCCAAGGAAGCTGTCATCGTGGAGGGTGTCGCTACTGAAGTCACGGATTCCTCTCAAATCAAGGAATTCGGCCGTCCCTATCAACACAAGTACAAACCCTGGAAACTGGACCCCAGTATGGGGCCGATCTTCACGGTTCGTCCTGAAACAGTCTTCGGAATGTACGAGAAGAAATTCACGGACGCGGCGACCAAGTGGGTATTTTAGGTTGGCTGATGGGTGAGAGCTGAGGGCTGAGCGTAAAAGATGAGGGCACCCTCCCTCACTCGTAGCGCAGGCTCTCTACCGGATCGAGTTGCGCAGCACGGGTTGCCGGCAGTGTTCCGAACAAAATCCCCACCATCGATGAAACGATGATGGCGATAATCGCCGAGAGTCCCGAAATCGGGATGCGATACGCCGTCAAGAAGCGCACCGAGAACGGAATCGCTAGGCCGATGATGATTCCCAGAATTCCTCCCACCAACGAAATCAGCACGGCTTCTGCCAGGAACTGAAAGCGGATTTCCCGATTGGTGGCCCCGATCGCTTTCCGGATTCCGATCTCGCGGATGCGCGAACTCACCGTCGCCAGCATGATGTTCATGATGCCGATGCCGCTGACCAGCAACGTGACCGCTGCGATCAGGAGCAGGCCGATGGTCAATCCGTTGGCAATTTTGTCCCAAACCGAGAGCAACTGCGTCAGGTTGCTGACGGTGTAAACAGATTCCGGCCGGTGGCGCGATCGGATGACACGAGTAATCTGAGTGGTCGCTGGCACTACGTCATCGGGACTGGCAACCGTGAAGAAAATCTGCTTTACGGAAGCGTTTTCTGTGAAGTAGCGGCTCACCGTGTAGGGAATCACCATGGTGTAGTCCTGCACTTCGGACTGCCCAAAGGTGTCCACTCCCTCTTTGAAGGTCCCGACCACGGTGAAGGGCAGCCCGCTCAGTTTGATGGTTTGCCCGACGGCGGCATCGACCGACCCGTAAAGTCTCTTCGGCCATTTTCTGGGTGAGCACGCCGACTTTGTTGCGGGACTGTGCATCTTCGTTGTCGAAGAAGCGGCCAGCGAGCACGAACAGATTGCGTACGCGGGCGTACTCCGGAGCCGCCCCCATCACCGTGATGTCCTTTTCCTTGCCGGAACCCGCCGAAATGCGCTCGTTCAGGGCCACGATCGGAGACGCATAGGTGACACTGGGAACCTGCTCCTGCACGGCGCGGAGATCGTCGATGGTAAGGGGATCGGGAGCGCTGGCGGTGATACGCTGCGCGCCGCCCGAGTACTCGACGTAAATCATGTTGGCGCCGATCGCCTGGATCAAGCGCTGCACGTATTGCTTTCCGGTCAGGCCAATCGTGACGACCAAGATCAGCGAAGCAGTGCCGATTACCATGCCCAGAGCGGTCAACGCAAAGCGCACCTTGTTCGAACAGAAGGTGTCGTAGGCGAAGGCGAAGATCTCGCCGATTGCCACTTGCGGCCGCAGTCTGGGTCTACGCATGCTGGTTAGATGCTAAACAACAGGAGGTGGAAGGGCAATGGCTGTGCTGGTCGGGTTGATCCAGCTCGTGATTCGATGCACTCACTCCAACCGACAAACGCGCACGGCTGCGTTCTCGTACGGGCAATGCATATCCGATGGCCCGGGCCGTTCCACCACCACCCAATTCACGCCGTAACGAACCTTTAGCCGCTGGAAGTCCGCAGCACCGAAGTGTCTCCCATCGTCGTTGAGCATCGACCTCTTCGCGCCAACGTAGCGCCAGCCGTGGTACCTGCGTAGCGACGGCGGAATCCTTGGCAGCATCGGCCAGCGCGCTCCGCTCGGCCAGAGCTCGGAAGCCGTGAAAGTCTTCCCCCGGACGCCGCATGTATTCTGAGCCCAAGGCAAAATAGCTGCTCGTCGGCGTGTTATCGCGAATCCAGATAAACGCCTGCACCCATAAGTTTCGTGATTGCGTGCTGGGCCACTCCAGATGCGACGACGCTGGATAGGTTCGGCGTTGGGCGTAGAGCATTCCTGCCGAGAGCGGAAGGAACAAGAGCGAGCCACCGCCACCAGTGCTTTCGCAAAAGTTTCTGCCCGAGCAGGCCACCACCGAGTACGGCGAATAGCAAGTAGAGCAAGTGCAGATAGCGCATGGGTTGCAGGGGCCGTAACCGTTCAAGGCCCTGAGGGACCATCACCGCCAACGCAATCGACAATTGGAAGACTCCGTAGAGGGCGAGCCGAGAGGACATATGAGCCAGCATCGGTGCCTGCGCTCGTTTGCCGATCCAACGAAACCACCACAGGAAGACAAACGGCGCAAAAACACCCAGCCACTCGTACCACTGCCAGCGGGAGAGAAAGTAGTAGTTCCTCGTATCTGCGGCGGCCCGCCAGGCGTCGGATGTGGGGTCGAAGATCCACCCCAGAGGGGCAGCAACAGACACCCACGACGCGGTGCCCCGGCACCGGTCGCCACGCCAGAAATACGCACAGTGAAATCCCGAAACTCGCCATGATCGGATGGATTACGAAAGCCAACATCAGCAAGCCGCCCGTCAACGCGTACTTGCGGTCAACCGTGGCTACAATCGCGGCTAGAATGGCCACGGTCGCGAGCACGCGGGGGTGGAGGTTCTGATCAACCAGGTAAAGGCCACTTCCCGCAATCGGCAAGGTCAACAGCGCCGCGACCAAGCCGACCGACGCCCATTGCGCATAGGCGTCGGCAAAACATCGCCAACTGATCCGCCAACATCCCCAGAGCAAGAGAACGATCGCGAGATAGTGCCAAGCTAAGATGACAACTCCCAACGGCAGGTGAGTCGCGCGCACTGAGGCGGCTACCAGTTTGTCGAAGATCGTGGCCTGCAATTGGACCGTGAAGAATTCCGAGTCGTGCGGAAACAACGAGGGATTGAGATCGCGCTTGATGGCGGCGAGATAGACGGCATCATCTTCGGCGCCCGGATGATATCCGGCGACGAGAATGCTTAGCGCGGCCAGGAGGGCAAGAATGCTGGCATTCTTGATTATGGGATAGTTTTTCAAGCGTCCAGAACTTAGAATTGCGTCACATGCCCACTAAGGCCGTAAGGCTTGCGGCTGATGAAAACAAATCTTCCGCGGACGTCCCCGGTATTCCCGTTTCTGCGGCGCGACGACCTGTGGCGAAGCTGGCCATTGTGGTTCCCACTTTACGCGAAGCCGAAAACATTCAGGTGTTGCTCGACCGTATTCGACTAAGCCTTGACCCTCTCGGCTTTCCCGTATGAAGTCATCGTTGTGGACGATGACAGCCGGGACGGAATCGACACCATCGTACAAGAAATCGGTGTCTCTGACCCACGCGTGCGCTTGTCGGTGCGCACCGGAGAGCGCAGCCTGGGCGGTGCGGTTCTCCACGGCTGGAGACAAACGAATGCGGAAATTTTGGCTGTCATTGACGCCGACCTCCAACATCCACCCGAACTCCTGCCTGAATTGTGGAAAGCGGTAGAGGCGGGGAATGACGTCGTTCTGGCAAGCCGTTATGCCCCAAAAGGCGGGTTGAAGAACTGGCACCCCGCGCGGCACCTGCTTTCCTGCCTGGCGATCTGGCTGACGTATCCGCTTCAGAAGCCGGGAATTTGCGTCAAAGACCCTATGGCCGGATTCTTTATGGTACGACGTTCCTGTCTGAGCGAGGTGGACCTGCACGGACAAGGCTTCAAGATCTTGCTGGAGATTCTGGTCCGAGCCAACGTGCATTCCGTCGCTGAGATTCCCTTTACCTTTGGCCCGCGGCGAGCCGGCACCAGCAAAGCAAGTTTGAAAGTCGGGCTCGACTATTTCGCCTTACTCTACATGTTGTGGAGAAGCAAGTCTCAGGTCCCGGGTTTTAGGTCTTAGGTTCCGGTCTTGTCCGCTACACCGCGGTTGTAGTAGGTCATGCCGGCGGTTTCCAATCGGCGCCCCTGAGCACTGAAGATCCGGAAGCGTCCCACGCCCCACTTCTGCAAGGCAAACTGCAGGGTTGTGCGAACGACACCCAGTCCATAAGTCACGCTTCTCTGGAAATTGATGGAGGACGCTTCTTCGAAGTATTTCGTCGGGCAGGAGACTTCTCCGATGCGAAAACCAAAGTGCACGCACTGCGCCAGCATCTGGTTATCGAAGACAAAATCGTCAGAGTTCTCGACCAACGGCAGCTCTGTCAGAACCTGCCGGCTGAACGCACGATAGCCAGTGTGATATTCCGAGAGCTTGATACCCAAGAAAATATTCTCAAAGGCCGTCAACAGGCGGTTGGCGACATATTTGTAGAACGGCATGCCACCACGCAATGCGCTTCCACCAATGATGCGCGAGCCCAATACGACGTCGTAGACGCCATACGCCACCATGCTCGCCATAGCGGTGACCAGCAGGGGAGTGTACTGGTAGTCGGGATGGAGCATCAGTACCACGTCGGCGTCCGCTGACAGGGCCTCGCGGTAGCAGGTCTGCTGGTTGCGCCCGTAACCGTAGTTACGATCGTGGACGAAGACCTGCAAACCCAATCGGTGAGCCAATTCCACCGTATTGTCCCGGGAGCCGTCGTCTACCAGAATGCAGGTATCGACGACCTCCGGAATTTCCCGAACCGTCGCCTCCAGGGTCTTTTCGGCGTTGTAAGCCGGCAGAACGATTGCGATACGCTTTCCGTTGATCATGAATCCCCGAGAGGGACAAGGTGATCTCATCATATCTTGCCCGGGCAACGTGCCGGAAGGCCCCTCCGACTCAATCGCCTGACCGGTTCGCGCTTGCGTACAAAGCAGCAAAGCTGGACACTCGAGCCCATGCGCGCCGTAATCCAAAGAGTCAGCCGTGCCAAAGTCGTGGTGGATGGAGAGATTCTGGGAGAGATCGGGCGCGGTCTGCTCGTGCTACTCGGTGTAGGTCAGTCGGACACGACGGCCGACGCAGACTATCTAGCCGACAAGACCATCGGGCTGCGAGTCTTTGAGGACGACACGGGCAAGATGAATCGAGCAGTTGCGCAAGTTGGCGGCGCGGTTCTGGTCGTTTCCCAATTCACACTGTACGGCGACGTGCGCCGGGGAAAGCGTCCTTCGTTCGACGTTGCCGCCCCGCCCCAGAAAGCTCGCGAACTTTACGAGTACTTCGTCAACCGCATCCGAGGGACCGGCTTGCGTTGCGAGACCGGCAAGTTCCAGGAAATGATGCAGGTCGAACTGGTAAATAACGGTCCCGTGACCATCCTTGTGGACTCCACGAAGACGTTTTAAGTGACGGATATCGAAACGATCTTCACTGTTGCGCTGTGCCCTTAACCACCAGGGCGAACGGCATATCCTCCCCCGAAGCCAGTTTGATCCCCGCCGAGAAGATGTAGTGATCCTGATCGTCCTTTGAAATGGCGGGTGCCGTTCCACCTTCGGGTTGGAGCATGCTTAGAGGAGCGGGATGCTTGGTGCGGGAGGCCTGTCGGCTCATCGCAATCACTTCCAGGGGTTTGAAAACTTTCCCCGGATCAGGATCCGCGTTCACCGGAATCATCAGCAAAAAGTCCCGGCTGGGCGCAACCCCCAGATGATTCCCGTCATTGGGAATCAGTTCGTAACGCAAAGTGTAGAAGCCCGCAGGTACGGGCTGACCGCGATAATCAGTCGATGCTTGTGGCCAGCGAAGCACGCCAACCAGTGTCGATTCGGGGACCCGATCGTAGATGACGTCGGCGCTCTCTTTTTTGGGCTGGGCCGGCATGTCTTTGCGAAGCCAGATTTCCGCTGCGATCGAAGTACCGTCCAGAAAGATACGATAGCCTTTCGGCTCAAGTACCTGTCGCACCGCGTCGGGAACAGCCGGATCGATAAGGCTACTGAGCACTTCGACTTTTCCCGCTTGTTGAGCGGCGCTGCCAGCTTGTTGAGCGGGACTCCATAGGCAACTTAGAGCAACGAATCCTGACCATACCAATGCACACGAGCGTCGACGCAAGGCTGAACCTCGTCTGTGGAATTAGACTGACTCGATCGAGTTTAGCGGGCAAACGTTCCCACGAATGCACTGCGTTTGCCATGCGTGTCCCAGGACTCGCCGAGACCGGGACCGCGGTACGCGTCTGTCACAGCAACTGCAGGCATCGAGTGCGAAACCTGAGTAAGGGGCGGATAGAACGTCACTTCATTGCCGCACACGTGATCCTTGTCCCCCAACGACCGCGTCTGAACGGTCGCAAATTGTCCGGCGCGCAGAAGCGCGACCCCATGGCGCTCGTGATTGACGATCATTTCCATGGGCACCGCGATCGTCTGATTGACGTTCTGAAGCAGTTCCCCGCCCATCTGTTTGGCAAAACTCAGCAGCGCGGCGCTTTGTTGCGGCGTAGCCTGATCGTCCACTAGTAGCACCGACTCTGCGGGATAGGGATTCGCATAGGGATCGCCCAGTGTTGCTTGTGCACGGACGGCCGCGGCGACGGTCAGACCGTTGAGTGAAACTCCATCCCAGCTTCCGCTCTGCACGTGCCAGGCGAGAATCGCCTCTTTACCAACCAGGTTGACTTCACCGTTGGCAAAACACTGTCCGGTGTAGACATCCGCGCTACGGGTTTCGATGTAGTCGCCACGAATTTGCTGGGCGACCGCAGAGCTGGTTAAGCAAGCAACGAGAAGAGCCAAAACAGCAGCAAGACGACTAACGCATAGGACACCTCACCCTCAATCAGATGTCTCTATTTTGCTCCCGGATGCTACGCGAAGGGAAGGGGGACTCCCCTCATTAGAATTTGCGCCAGGAAAAGGCTTCATTCACTCGTTTCCGGCGCGTTGACTTGTATCCCGCTGCAGCCTACCATCGAAATCTGCCCGAAAGATTACTGTGCCCATATGATCACCGAGACCATCTCGCACTACCGTGTCTTATCCCAACTGGGAGGCGGCGGGATGGGTGTGGTGTACGAAGCAGAGGACCTGAATCTTGGCCGGCATGTGGCCCTGAAGTTCCTGCCTCCGGAATTGGAGAAAGACCCCAGTGCCCTGGAGCGTTTCCAACGCGAGGCGCGGGCCGCCTCAGCGCTGAACCACCCCAACATTTGCACGGTGTATGAAATCGGGCAATCCGAAGGGCGATATTTCATCGCCATGGAACTGCTGGAGGGCGAGACCCTGAAACGCCGCATTGGCGGCCAGCCCATGGAGATGGAGTTGCTGGTCGAACTTGCGACCCAGATTGCTGACGCTCTCGACGCCGCGCACGCCAAAGGCATCATTCACCGCGACATCAAGCCAGGAAACATTTTCGTCACGCAGCGCGAATCGGCCAAGGTCCTCGACTTTGGGTTAGCAAAGCAATCTTGGGAAGCGCGTACTCCGTTGGGGGACACGACCCTCGGTACAGCTGCGTCGCTGAAGGACGACGTGCTCACGAGCCCCGGCTCTACGGTGGGAACGGTCGCGTATATGTCACCGGAACAAGCGCGTGGCAAGGACCTGGATACACGCACCGACCTGTTTTCGTTTGGAGCCGTGTTGTACGAGATGGCTACCGGAACGCTTCCGTTTCGTGGTGATACCACCGCCGTGGTGTTCGAAGCCATCCTGAATCGCGCGCCCGTCTCGCCCGTGCGTTTGAATCCGGATGTGCCCACGAAGCTGGAGGAAATCATCCTCAAGTTGCTCGAGAAGAATCGAGATCTTCGTTACCAGGGTGCCGCCGAAGTAAGAGCGGACCTCAAGCGGCTGAAGCGTGACAGTGAGCCTGGTGCAATCACAGCCGCTGCGTCCCATGCGGCCTCGCGTTCTCCACTGCGCCCGACCCCTTCCGGGAAGCTGGGGAAGTATCTCTCGGCACTGGCACTGTTCGCCGCAATTGTGGCTGGCGCTGCCTTTCTGTACATGAAGCGAGCGCGTGCTCTCACCGAAAAGGACACGATCCTGCTCACCGATTTCGTCAATACCACGGCGGACCCGGTGTGGGATGTAACCCTTAAGCAAGCACTCGCGGTCGACCTGGAGCAATCGCCCTATCTGAATGTGTTTTCCGATCAGAAGGTGCGCCAGACCCTGCGCTTCATGGGACGGTCTCCAGACGATCGCATCACCACCGAAACCGGTCGCGAGATCTGTGTGCGGGACAACATCAAGGCTATGCTGACGGGCACGATCGCGAATGTCGGCAGTCAGTATGTGGTCACCCTTGAGGCTGTGAACGCGTTCACGGGCGATACCCTGGCCACGGTCCAGGCCGCCGCGAAAAGTAAAGAGGAAGTGCTCAACGCTTTGCACAAGGCAGATTCGCAACTGCGCGGCAAACTGGGCGAATCGCTCGCGTCCGTGCAGAAGTACGACATGATGTTGTCACAGGCCACAACCTCTTCTCTTGAGGGCCTGAAGGCATTCACGCAGGGCGATTCCAAGCACGCGCACGGCGACGAATACGGCGCCGTTCCGGATTACCAACGGGCGATTGAGCTGGATCCCAATTTTGCGATGGCCTTTGCCCGCCTGGGAACGGTCTATGCCAACCTCGGACAAACTGAACTTTCAGAAGAGAATCGGAAGAAGGCGTTCGAACTGCGCGATCGGGCCAGCGAACGCGAAAAGCTGTACATCATGTCGCACTATTATGTCGACAGCGGACAACTCGACAAGGGCATTACTGCCCTCGAACTCTACAAGCAGACGTATCCACGCGATTCAATCCCGCCGAATAATCTGTCGAGTGTCTACAACCAACTGGGTCAGTTCGAGAATGCCCTGGAGAATGCCCGCCAGGCTGTCGAATTGGACCCGGATTCGCTCAGCGGGTATGACAATCTGGCATTCGCCTATGCTGGCCTGAACCGCATGGACGAGGCGAAAACGACCGCCCTCGCGGGACTCAAGGTAGCTCCGAAGAATGCTGGTATGCACAGCATGGTAGCGGGGATTGCATGGAACCAGAACGATCAGGCCACTCTGGAAAGAGAACTCAGCATCCTCGAGAATGCCGGCCCGGACGGACAACTACTCGCACTTATGATGCGCACCGAACTCGCGGTGGGTAGCGGGCAGTATCGGCAAATGCGAAGCCTGCTGCAAAAGAACCAGGAAGCGGCGGCCCAGGCCAAACTACAGGAAAACGTCGCCCGGCTTGATGCGCAACGGGCTGCCTGGGAAGCGATTGCAGGCTACCATCAACAAGCAAGGGAGGCTGCCAATCGCGCCCTGCAGAAATCACCGCCGTCGAATGTTTCTCTGGACGCGGCCGTTGCGCTCGCCCTGATAAGAGATCACGAGCGTGCGTTGAAGATCGCGAATGATGTTGCGATACAGCGTCCCTACGATAGCAACGCCCAGTTCGTCCGCATACCCTTGGTAAAGGCGATTATCGAATGGAATAACGGGCAACCATTGAAGGCGATCGACTTGCTCGATGGTGTCATGGTATATGCCCGCGCCAATCAAGCCGTTCTGTATGCGCGGGGTCTGGCCTATCTTCAGGCCGGACAAGCAACCCAGGCAGCTCAGGAATTTCAGATGGTGCTCGACAATCGAAGCGTCTACCTCGACCCTTTAACGTCACTGGCGAAGCTGGGTTTGGCTAAGGCGTACGCCCTGCAGGGAGACAAGAGCCGCAGCCGTCTCGCGTATCAGGATTTTCTGGCGCTATGGAAAGATGCCGATCCGGACGTTCCCCTGTTGAAGCAGGCCAAAGACGAGTACGCGAAGCTACAGTAACCTCTCCAACCCAACTTGAGTCACTGCAGCGTAATCACCAGGACCCGCCCGTCGGAATGATATCCGCCGCCGGTTGCGTTCTCGGCGTCCTGGACCGGATTTGGTGGCAGGTAGTAGGTCAGGCTCTTAACCTTCCCGCCCTTTTGTAACGTCCCGCCAATGTTGTCTCGTTCGCCGTCGACTGCGGGGTCGATCTTGTGCGTGACTTTCCCGTTCCGTTGATCTTTTTCGAAGCCGATGTCATGCGTTCCCGCACCCACCCAAACATCCTGCCCGTTCCACTGAATCGGCGCCTTCCAGATGCGAAAGTGATGCCGGCTGGCGACCACCGCGTACGGTTCGGCTTGCTCGTAGCCGTAATCTTGCACTCGGCCGAACAAGTACAGTTCGCTCATCGGCATGCCCAGATAAGCTTTCTTCTCGTAGGTCTGCAAAACCGCCTTCATGACCGATTCCTTCACGTCACGGTCGGCGACATTCCAGTCAGCGGCGGTGAGGGCCTCCTGGACCTTTTGCAGGGGACCGACAATCACGAAATTCACCATGTCGCCTTGGTTCTGGAATTGATCATTCACTCGCCGAGGAAAACCATCGATGATTTGGCGTAGCTGGGAGTCAATGGCGGTGGTGGAGAGCGTGAGTGCGGGCGTCGCAGGCGACGTGTCCTTGGCAGTTGCCGGCGAACCGCCTGCCGTGGCCGAAGAAGAACCCGGAGTCGCGGCCGGCTGCGTACCACCCGCTCCGGTTCCGAATTGACCGGAAAGCCAGGTCTGCGCGGCCGTCGTTAGGGCACCCTTTATGTCCTTCACTTCCTTTTCAGCACCGACCTTGGGCTGAGTGGCAGAACCAGATGCTGGAGCGGCCGTACCCGCGTTCGCGGAGGTGGCCCCCGATCCCGGTGTGATCTGAACCTTGACCGCGAAGCTTCCCTGGCACGGAGGTGTTCCGCTGGAGTTCACCCCGAGCAACAGATGTCCTGCTTCGGCGGTGCGCAACTGTTGGCTGGTGCCGACCAGGGAGATGGGTCCGTTCTCCTGCAGACGTGCAATCAATGCGCCCGGATTCGCAGATGCGATTGGGAGATTTTGCGTGGATCCATTAGCGGGGACAACCCCCGCAGGATCGCAGCCACCTGCCGCAGGCGTGGCGGTGAGGGCAAGCGTACTTCCAGCCTGGAGATCAACTCCCGTGTCGGTCCAGAGCTGAGAAGTAGGAACCGTGAACTTGTATTCTTGCGCCTTCACAGATGAAGGCGCTAATGCAGCGACTAGCATGATGAGCAAGGCTGCAGCCGGGACACTATAACAGCGTGGAGAAACAAGTAAGAGCTTCATGATCGAAATCCGATGTAGAGAATCGGCGATCGGGCATCGGCCTCGATCCCACTCCTATTATCCAATATCGCCGTCTAGGTGGAAGATTCGCCAGGTTCGCCAGGTCCGATCTTGTCCCCACAGTCGCGGGCAGAAGTGCCCGCGCCACATTTGACATCACGCTTATTCGCACTTGCCGGTGCCGTGGCAGCCGCGCCCCTTCGATGAACAGTTGCCCGGCTCGGCGACTTCTCCGTCCGGACCGATGCACGTCTGGGTATGCATGCACCAGAACAGGCCATCGTTCGAATTTTGCACATTCGGATCCGCCTCGGAGAGGATGAACTGCCCCTTCCAGCGCAATGAGGGACACAGATTCGGGTCATTGATGTTGAAGCGATCCACTTTGCGAATCATGCGGCACCTCCGGCGGCCTTGAGAAGCGCACGTTTGACCGCCACCTCTGCCAGTTTCACTTTGTATGCGTTCTGACTCAAAGGCTTGGCATTGCGTACTGCGGCTGCGCCAGCTTTCTGTGCGGTCTCTTCGTTTACGCTCTGCCCTTTCAGAACTGCCTCCGCTTCTGGAGAAGGCCAGGGTGTAGGCGCCACGTATCCGAGGACAACCCGCGCGAGTTGCACGGTGGAGCCACTGGTCTTTAAAGCCACGGCTGCAACCGCAAGCGGCCAATCAAACGCAGCCTTTTGCCGTACCTCGTAGTGCGCGACTTTCCAGCCACTCGCAGGTGGAACGACGATTTCCGTGACCACCTCGTTGGGCCGGAGGTCATGCTCACGTTCGCCTTCTACTTTGGGAGCGACATAGAACTTCTCTAATGGAAGCTCTCGCTTTCCCTTGGGCCCTTCCAAATGAACCTTCGCTCCGTATGCGATCAGAACCGGAGCGATTGTGGACGGGCTGACGAACTTCGCTACGCCGCTGTTGCCCAGAATCGCGTGGTACCGGTTATCGCCATCCGTAACCAGATCCTTGCCAGCCTCGTCTTTGGGAAGCAAGCCCAGTCCGTTGCGGAAGTACCAGCAGCGCGGCCGCTGGCAAAGGTTCCCGCCGAGAGTCGCCATGTTTCGAATCTGCGGGCTCGCAGCCTCGTGAACAGCTTCGGCAAGTGCCGGATAATTTCCCCGGACACTTGCGTCCTCGGCTAATTCACCGAGCGTGGTCAGGGCTCCGATTCGCAAACCTTGCGCATTTGCGCTTACCCCGCGAAGCTCCTTGATCTCCTTAATGTTGATGACCCGCCGCGGAGTCACCACGTCTTCCTTCATCAGGGCGAGCAAGTCGGTGCCACCAGCGAGGATCTCGGTTTGTCCCCAGGTTGCAGCCAGCAGGCTGGAGGCTTGCCGTGTATTGGCAGGACTGAGATATTCAAACGGTCGCATCATGCACCTGCTTTCTGTGCGGAACCCTGGCTCAATGCGGCCAGAACTTTATCGGGAGTGAGGGGAAGGAATGGAACGCGCACGCCGAGCGCGTTGGCTACCGCATTCGAAATCGCGGCTCCGGGCGAAACGGCTGGGGGCTCTCCCAGACCGATCACGCCGCGTTCGTCATAGCCTTTCCCGGTCATCATGTGGACCTTGAGTTCGGGAATGTCATTCAGCCCGGCCAGCCGGTAGAACTGCATATCCGCATTCAGCATGCGGCCCGTGATCGGATCCATAACCTTCTCTTCATAGAGCGCGTAGCTAATGCCCATGATGAGCGCGCCGAGCACGCTGCTCTCTGCCAGCTTGACGTCGATGATGAGACCGCAATCCTGCACCGCCACCATCTTCTTCATGGTGACGATGCCAGTTTCGGTGTCGACTTCTACTTCCGCCATCTGCACGCCCCCCACCCCGCTGTTGGTGAGATCGGGCTTGTTCTTCCCGGCGGCCTGATCGTTGTGGCCGTGGCAGGTGATTGGCGTAGCGCCGATCTTGGAGCAGGCTTCCTTCCAGCTCAGCGAGCGGCTGGGATCGGACTTCACTCGTACCACACCGTCTCGCGCTTCAAGATCGGCCGGTTGAGCATTGAGCGCTGGCGCAACCTTCGCAAAGAGGGCATCCCGTGCATCGACCACCGCACGGCGCGTGGACGAACTGACACCACCGGGCGTCGTCGAACCTCCCGAACCACCCGAAGGCGGGTACAGTGTGTCGCCGATATACAGTTTGATCGCGTCTACTTGCAGCCCGAGAGCGTCAGCAGCAACCACCGCGATGGTGGTGCGTGTGCCGGTTCCGATATCTTGCGTGCCCATTTTGATATCGACGGAACCGTCAGGATGGATACTCAAATCGCAGTCACTACCGTGCCCGCGTCCGCCCCAGGTGTGCAGTGAAAGGCCAACCCCGCGGGCAATATGTCCTGACATATTCTGCCCGCGCGGATGCCACTTCTCCTTCCACCCCATGAGCTCGGCGGCGATGGGAAATTCTTCGCGATAGACATTCGGCAGCCGGGTCAGGTCGATGTTCTTAAGAAAGAACTCATACGGATCCATGTTGAGCTTGGCCGCCATGTCTTCCAGGGCGCACATGGTGATCGCAGCCGCCTGCGGATGGTTTGGTGCGCGCCATGCCCGCGCCGGTCCGATGTTGTTGCGAATCGCGGTGTGCTCTTTTCGCTGGTTGGGAACCGCAAAGCAGTACGGGATGGGAGGCATGCCGCCTCCACCTGGACCGCCTGTTCCCCACGATTGCGATTGCCAAGCCACCAGCGTGCCGTCCTTCTTTGCTCCCACTTTCACGCGGGCATAGGCCGACGGCCGGGCTCCCGCCACTTTTAGTTCCGAATCTCGCTCGAGCATCAGGCGAACTGGTGCGCCTCCGGCTTTCTTCGAGAGGGATGCTGTGACGATCCCCCAGCGATCGGGGCCGAACTTGCTGCCAAATCCGCCACCTACGTGATCCTGGTGTACGCGGATGTTGGACGCTGGAATCTTCAGCGGCTCCGCCATCTGTCCCGCGATGCCGGAAACGTTTTGCGTCGACATGTGCACAAGCAGATGGTCGGGATCCGTCCATTCCGAGGTGGATCCGTGAGATTCCATACAACAGTGCGTGATCACCGGCGCACCATAGAGTCCCTCGGAGACCGCTTCTGCCTCCGAGAAAGCCTTGTCCACGTCGCCCTGTGTCTGGCTTGCGGCCTTTTGATAGTTCGACTTCGTCTTTCCCGCCGCCTCGGGATGCTGGGGCGCTTTACGGATGGCATCGAGCACTGCGTCCGGCGCGCCTTCTTCCTTGGCTTCCTTCAGTTCGTCTTCCGTCGGTTTGAAGCTGATGCCGTACTGCTGCAACTGGGAGATGATCTGCGGCTCGGGCACCTGGTTATCGAACATGTCGCCGATATCGTCCCAACTGATCGGTCCCTGACCCTCTCCCGCACCCTGCGGGGGCTCGTGGTCCGTGACCAGATGTGAGAGCTTCTGGTATTTGACTTGAATGGCGCGAATCGCATCGTCGGCCGTTGGCTCATCCACCGCCGCCACGGCAACGACTTCGTCGCCCGCCCAGTGAATCGTCGAGCCGGCCTTCTGGACGATCTCGATCGCCTTTACACCCGGCATCTTCTCGGCCGCGCTGGTGTCGATGCTGACCACTTTGCAGTGTGCGTAGGGTGAACGCAGCATTTTGCCGAAGAGCATGCCGGGACGTTTGATGTCGTACGTATAGCGCGCCTGGCCGGAAACCTTGTCTGGAGAGTCGACGCGGGAAATCCGTTTCCCGATCAACGTGCGATGTTCCACGTCAGGCCATTGATAGTCGGGCATGGCTAGGCTCCCTTCCGCGCGACTTGCGCGACGGCCGCACGAATGCCGTCATAGGTTCCACAGCGACAATAGTTCCCACTTAACCCGCGACGGACATCTTCGGGACTGGGGTCCGGGTGCTTGTCGAGCAACGCCTTGCAGGCGACCACGAAGCCGGGCGTACAGAAACCACACTGGGAGCCGTCGTTGTCGACGAAGGCCTGCTGCACCGGATGGAGTTTGCCGCCTTCCATCAACGATTCGACGGTTGTAATTTTCTTCCCCTGCGCCTCGATGGCCAGAATTGAGCAAGCATAGACCGCCTTGCCGTCGAGCAGCACGGTACATGCCCCACACTCGCCTTTGTCGCAAACGCGCTTCGCGCCGGTAATGTCGAGCGAATCGCGCAACGCGTCCAAGAGCGTGACGCGCGGTTCAAGACTGGCCTTGTATGGCTTTTCGTTGACGCTGAATTCCATCGGCACCTTGCCCGGACCGTGCACAGCGACTTCCTGCCCGGCTGCCATCACGACGCGAGGGCCAGCCACCACAGGCACGGCGGCAGCGATGGTCGAAATCTTCAGAAAGTCGCGCCGGGACACACCCGGGCGATCTTCTACTGGTTCGTTTGGATCAATTTGGACGGATTTGTCGTCGCGCATCCCTGTCCTCCGATTGGCGGGAACTCGCCGGCCGCCATCGCCGGGTTACGCCTGTCCGTTGACGGGTGGGACCAGGCTGGGAAACTGGCGTCTACAACCTTAATAATCGTGAACGGGAATTCTGCAGGGACAGAAGTATACAACTTTGTAGGACCGGTGTGGGTAAGGCAGTCAGCAATCAGCGCTCAGCCGTGTTTAGCCAGGCAAGTGTCGATACCGGAGACAGGGGCAGGACGGCAATGCCGAGTGGAGGAATGCTGATAGCCGAGAGCTGAAGGCTCAGAACTCAGTGCCGAATGGCTAAATGCTGAATGCTGATTCCTGAATGCTTAAAAAGGCCGGCGGCTCTGCACCGGCCCTTTCGAGCTTACTTCTTCAAAGCGCGAATGTACTTCACCAGGTCCGTGATCTGCTCTTTGGTCAGCTTGCCTTCGTACCCCGGCATCGGCTTCTTCCCTTTTTCGATAACGGTGGTGAGGTCTGCATCGGACTGCTTCTGCACGTCGGCGGAAGCGAGATCCTTCAAGTTCAATTTCTTTCCCATGGCGGTATCGCCCTTGCCATCGGGACCATGGCAGCTTGCGCACTTGGATTTGTAAACATCCGCACTAGCGTCAGCGGCGAAGGTCCATGTCGAAAAAACAAGAGTGACTACCATCACAACCAGGATTGCCCGGAAAACGGTCTTCATGCTTTCTTCTCCTGACGAATTGACGGGTGGACACAGTCCCCCTGTGGAAGATACACGGCACGCACTGTGCCAGATGGACTGTTTTCTTATCTGTTTGAAGTGTAAGGAAATAAACCATGTGCCCGCAACTGTCCTTGCGACCGCGCCGGGTCAAAGTACTCGGAATGAGGGTGAGAACCCGCATCGATTTCGTCGCCGGGCACGTTGACCGACTCCTGTCCGCAACTAACTAACTGAAAACAGGGCGCGACCATCATCCGGCGGGAGAACCACGGTTTGGCCCGGCGACTGCGATGCACAAAGCGAAGTCTTGTTTCCCGGGGAGGCCGGTCTTGGAACCCACTCTGATGGTAATCGGATTGAACTACCGGTCGGCGCTGGTAGCGGTGCGCGAGCGCTTCTGGATGAGCGAGAGCCAGCAATGCGAAGCTCTGGTTCAACTGGGCCGCGCAGAAGGCATCGAAGAAGTCGTCGTGCTGGCCACTTGCAACCGGACTGAGTTCCTTCTCTGGGCGAGCGACCCCGGGCTGGCGGCCAACTCGGTACTTCGCTTCTTGACCAGCCAATATGGCCTGAAGCTCTGCGAGTGGAGAAATTTCTACCGCCTCCTGGACGAAGCTGCTCTGCTCCACATTTTTCGCGTTGCCTCGAGCCTCGATTCCATGGTTCTCGGCGAACCCCAGATCATCTCCCAGCTAAAGAATGCCTGGCAGCAAGCTCAGAAAGTCGACAGCAGCGGCCGGTTCCTCGACGCGGTTATCCAGAAAGCGCTCACGGTTTCGAAACGCGTGCGCAACGAAACTACGATCGGAAACTATTCAGTCTCCGTTCCCTATGCCGCCGTGGAGTTGGCCGATCAGATCCTCGGCACGCTCGCGGGTAAGCGAGTACTCCTGCTGGGCGCAGGCAAAATGAGCGAACTGTCGGCGCGCAGTCTCATCAAGCGCGGTGCCAGTTCGGTTTCAGTCATCAACCGTACGTATGACCATGCCGTGGAACTTGCCCAGACGCTGGGCGGGATCGCCGTTCCCATTGAGGACCGTTGGCAGCATCTCGTAAGCGCCGACATCGTAATCAGTTCCACATCGTGCCCGCACTACGTTCTGAGCCGCGACGAAGCGGAGCGAATCGCGCGCGAGCGCAACGAACGCCCACTCGTGCTGGTCGACATCGCGATGCCCCGCGACATCGACCCCAGTGTGCGGGAAGTGAAGGGAATCTTTCTATATGACCTCGACGATTTGGAGAAGGTCGTCGAACGCAACGCAGGCGAACGCGAAGCTGCCGCTCTCGAAGCCCAGAAGATCGTCGAGGATGAGGCTGTTGGCTTTCGCCACCGCCTCTTGTCCGAGCGGGTTGTGCCCACGATCGTGGCCCTGCGCAACCGTCTCGACCAGATTTGCCGGCAGGAACTGCAGTCCTTTCAATACGAGTGCGGGCCGTTTTCGAAAGATCAAAACGAGCTGTTAGAAGATGTCGTGGTACGCATTACTCGGAAGTTAGCCAGTTCGCTAGCCCGCGAACTCAAAGAACTGCCAGAAAAGGTGGAACAGGATCAGATGACGGTTGCTGTTCAACGGCTGTTTCACCTGGAAACGCCCGAAACGGCGGCTGCCGGCACCAGTCACTGAAAGTTGCAGGCGCCATTACACACGGGTCCGAGTCAAGGGGGCGCCTCAAAAAGGGGAGACTCGGGGAGTCTCCCCTGATCTCATTGACCACGCTTGTCGCAGCCGAGTCGCACCGCGTACACTCCGCAACGTCTGAAACTTGTGACGGACGATACCCACATTGGCGGAGTGCGACAACAGTTCCCCTCCACGCGTCGGTCGCTGATCGAGGGCACCCGCAGTGCCCATCCGGACGAACGACAGCGTGCGCTCGATGTGCTGATTTCCGCCTACTGGAAGCCTGTCTACAAATACATACGTCTCCATTGGAAGAAGGAAAACGAAGAAGCGAAGGATTTGACACAGGAATTCTTCGCCCGCCTGTTGGAAAAACAGCTGCTCAACCGGTTCGACCCCAGCCGCGCCCGTCTGCGAACCTATCTTCGAGTCTGCGTAGACGGCCTCGTCATGAATGAGGACAAGGCCGCTCACCGCTTAAAGCGAGGTGGCGACGCGGCTCCGCTTCCCCTGGACTTCGAGACTGCGGAGGGTGAGCTGCAGCAACTGCCGATCGCAGCACCTGACGGGCCCGAGGAGCTGTTCACCCGTGAGTTCGCCCGCAGCCTTTTCGGCCTGGCGGTGGACCGACTGCGCGTCGAGTTCAGCGCGAAAGGAAAGACTTTGCACTATCAGTTGCTCGAGTTCTATGACATCGAAGAAGGTGGTCGCGATCTCACTTATGACGAAGTTGCTTGCCGGTTCGGCGTGAAGACCACTGATGTAACGAACTACCTTGCCTATGCGCGCAAGGAATTCCGTCGGATTGTGTTGGACGAACTGCGCACCATGACCGCAACCGACGAGGAATTCCGCCGCGAAGCCCACACCCTGCTCGGGGTAAACCTGTGACGCACTGGCTCAGCGACTCGGCTCTGGAACGACTGCGGGAAGCTGCCGACGCCCCCGATCTCTCCGGGACGCGATACCACCTGGTGGACAAGCTTGGACAGGGAGGCATGGGCGGCGTTTTTCGAGTGGAAGACACTGCTCTCACGCGGCAGGTTGCCATGAAAATTATCAGCGTCGCTGACCCGGTCAGCGACTGGTCCGCCCGCCTGTTGCAGGAAGCGCGCATCATCGCCAAGCTCGAGCACCCGGGAATCGTTCCCGTCCACGACGCGGGAGTCCTTCAGGATGGACGTCCTTACTACACGATGAAACTGGTCCAGGGCAAACGCTTGGACGAGCACTTTGCCGCCGTGCAAAACCTCTCCGACCGACTGCGCGTCTTTCTCCGCATCTGCGACGCGGTCGCCTTCGCACACGCCAACGGAGTACTGCATCGTGATCTGAAGCCCGGTAACGTCATGGTCGGTCCCTTTGGCGAAGTGTTGGTGATGGACTGGGGACTGTCGAAGCTGCTCGGCGCAAAGGAAGGCATCATCGGACCAGCACAACCATTAACGGTCGCCTCCGAGCAAAGTGGAGACACCGCACGCGGAACTGTGCTGGGCACCGTTGGGTACATGGCTCCCGAGCAAACTCGAGGAGAACCGCTCGATCAGCGTGCCGATGTCTATTCGCTGGGAGCGATCCTGCAGTTTCTTCTGAAGGATTCGTCGCCGGCCCCCCGTGCACTCACTGCCATTCGCAACCAGGCGATGGCCACGGACCGCGTCGAGCGTTACCAGGCAGTTCAGGACCTTGCGACCGACGTTGCGCATTTTCTTGACGGGCTACCCGTGATTGCCTATCCAGAAGGCCCGTTGACGCGTTCCTGGCGCTGGATCGCTCGCAATCGCGTCTGGATTCTATTGCTGCTGGTTTACGTCGCGACCCGGGCCCTGCTGATTTTTTTCAGACCGCGCTAAAGAGTTTTTCGCAGTCGTGGAATAGAGGATTGAGCGGGTTTCCCCGCTGGAGAAAATTTATGCACAAAGCGCTACTGGGAGTGGTCCTGGGAGGAATTCTTGGGATCTTCGATGGATTGACGTCGTGGTTCACGCCAGCCGTACGTGTGGACATCTTTAAAATCGTGATGGGGTCCACCGTAAAGGGAATCATCACCGGCGTGCTCGTCGGTTATTTCGCTCGCAAAGTGAACTCGTTACCCCTTGGTATTTTCTTCGGCCTGAGTGTCGGACTGGTATTGGCTTATGCGGTGGCGGCGATGCAGCCAGGGCCAAATCACTACTACTTCGAAATCATGCTGCCCGGAGGGATTGTTGGGGTCATCATCGGTTACGTGACCCAACGCTTCGGGCGAGCGCCGGAACCGACAGTGCGGTAGGTCTTAAGTGTCAGGTTCTTTAGATTCGCTAGTGGGGGAGACGGGAAATCGGACCAGCCGAAACGAAAAGGCCTGAAACCTGAGAGCTAAGACCTAACACCTGTCCCCTAAGACCTGCTGGAAGAATCCGGCGAAGACGAGGAAACGCCCTCTTCGTCCTCGCCATGAATGAGCCCGAATTTCTTGAGCTTGTAGCGCAGGGCATCGCGGCTGATGTCGAGCAACTTGGCGGCCTGGGTCTGGTTGCCGGTTGCCTGGCGAAGGGCAAGCTCCACCATGGCGCGCTCGACTTCCTCGAGCGACGTGCCGCCTTCCGGGATGTACAACCGCGGCAGCATGCGCCCGTTGGCCAACGCTTGCCCATTCTCCGGCGCAGCGGTGCGCTCAAACAGCGTGCGGCCACCCGTCTCAGCGACTGAAAACGGCAGATATACCGGACGCAGATGCTGTTCCTCTTCCAGAATCATCGCCCGCTCGATCGTGTTCTTGAGCTCGCGCACGTTTCCAGGCCAGTTGTGATTCAACAGCAACTTTCGGGTTTCGTCTGCAATCCCTCGAATCGACTTCCGAAATTTGCTGTTGTAGCGGTCGATGAAGAAATCCACCAGCGGAAGAATGTCTTCCTTCCGCTCGCGCAGCGGCGGAATAAAAATCGCAATGATCGCCAGCCTGTAATAAAGATCCTGCCGGAACTGGTTCTCGCGTACCGCCTTTTCGAGATCTCGGTTCGACGCGGCGATCACCCGGACGTTCACCTGCATGTCACGCACGCCACCCACGCGCCGAATGACCTGGTCTTCCAGCACGCGCAACAGCTTGGCCTGCAAGAGCGGAGAGAGTTCGCCGATCTCGTCGAGAAACAGCGTGCCTCCATCCGCCATCTCGAACAAGCCCTTCTTCAGCTGCTTCGCGTCAGTGAACGCGCCCTTCTCGTGCCCGAACAGCTCCGCCTCCATGAGCGTCTCGGGAATCGCCGAGCAGTTGATGGCCACAAACGGCTTGTCCTGCCGGACGCTCTCGTAGTGAATCGCCTTGGCGATCAGATCCTTGCCCGTTCCGCTTTCACCCTGGATCAGAATCGTGGTGGCTGCGCTGGCTGCAACCTTGCGGACAAAGTTCATCAATTCCGTCATCTTGCCCGACACGCCCACAACGTTGCTGTAACCATTGCGGCGATGCATTTCGCCGCGTAAGGACTGTACTTCCGTACGCAGCCGGGTCGTCTCGAGCGCGTTCTTGATGGTGACTTGCAGTTCGTCGAAATCCAGCGGCTTCCCGACGAAATCAAACGCGCCCAGCTTGAGCGCGGCTTTCACGTCATCGAGCTGCGGGTCGGCAGTGATCATGATGACCGCCCGCGCGTCGCCATTTTTCTTTAGTTGATCGAGAACTTCCAGGCCGGTGAGGTCCGGCATACGGACATCGAGTAGAACGAGATCGGGGGACTCGTTGTGTGCGACCTTAAGCCCAGGCTCGCCCGATTCGGCTTCGAGTACGTGATATCCCCACTCCTCACACTTCTGCCGCAAGGACCAGCGCACGAGTCGCTCGTCATCCACAATCAGGATTTTTTCCGCCGCCATCCGCTACTAGCTTACTACGGGCGGTGGACGGGGGCGGGGACGGGGGGCGGCTAAACGCCGGGGAGGCTTTCCGGGTTGTAATCTTCAGCGGAGTGAGGCGCCAGCCGAGCAGAGTCGAAAGATCCCGATTGATAGGGGCACCAGCGGCGATAAGGACTTCTCAACGGCGCAGTTTGCCCTTATGACCAATCAGGAAGCCGCGGCCTCTGCCGCATCCTGGCGGAAGGGCAGAACCAGCAGGAATTTCGTGCCTTTCCCAACTTCGCTGGTGACCTCGATCCGACCGTGGTGTTCCTCGACGATCCGCCGGGCGAGCGAGAGCCCGAGACCCGTGCCATTTCCCTTGGTCGTGTAGAAGGGCCGGAAGATGTTGGGAAGATGTTCAGGAGCGATGCCACGCCCCGTGTCGGTCACCGTTATGGCGGCATTGCCTTCAAGCTCTGATAGTTCCACCCGAACCGTGCCCGCGGTCTCGATGGCCTGGACCGAATTGAGTAACAGATTCAACAGCACCTGGTGAATCTGATCGCTGTCGTGCTCGACGACCGGCAAGGTCGGATCTTTGTGCAGTTCAATCTGAATCGGTTTCGAGATTACCTGCTGCCGCGCCAGCATGATGGCGTGTTCGACGGTCGTGTTCAGATCGCTCGGCCGAATTTCTGGGGGATGGGGGCGAGCGGTCTGCAGTAAGTCAGTCAGAATGTGATTAATCTGCGCGACTTCCAGGCGGACGTCTTTCACTACCGCGCGCGCCGGGCTGCTGGACGGTAGATCCCTGCCCACGATTTCGATCACGCCCGCAATGCCGGCCAGGGGATTGCGAATTTCGTGGGCCAGCCCAGCGGCCAGTTCGCCGAGTGTGGCCAAGTGTTCCGCGCGCGACATCTGCGTGCGATGCAGGCGCTCGATTTCCTCCCGGCTCTCACGCAGGAGCCGAACCATCTGGTTGAAATTGCGCCCCAGGTCCCCAATTTCGTCGTTGCGCTTGGCAAAGTTTACCGTCACATCGAGGTCACCCTGACCGACACGCGCAATTTTCTCCTGCAGTTCGACCATGGGGCGTTGAATGAGATAGGCCAGCACAAGCACGATCACCCCGCAGATGGCGACCGCGCCCACTCCAGCCACGATGAGCACCTGATGACGTTCCGGATCGCGTAGCGACACCGTCGCCAGCATGAATAGCAAAAGGCCGTTCACCAGCACGAAGGCCACCGGCAACACGGTTTTCAGTTGCCAGTTCACCCGCACGCCGGGTAAGGCCGGATCGTTTTCGCGTCGCGGTGGTGTCACCGATTTCATGTCCTTAACTGGCGTTCGGGCATTTTCGAACAGTGTACAGCCGGCCCATGATGGCCCTGCCCAACCGTCGTGTTTCGCGAACTGTGCAACTCACGCATACGCGTGCAATCCCGGAAGCAGGTAAGTCACTCCGAAGAACGTGAACATCACGACGGCAAACCCCAGGATCGCAAAGTACGCCGCGCGCCGTCCGCGCCAACCGCGCGTCACTCGCATGTGAAGGTAGCCGGCATATACCAGCCATGTAATGGCGGCCCAGGTTTCCTTCGGATCCCAACTCCAGTAGGAACCCCAGGTCCGATTGGCCCAGTATGCGCCGGCTGCGATCATCAGGGTGAGCAATGGAAAAGCAATGCAAATTGTTTTGTAGGTGATGCGGTCAAGCGTCTCTGCCGAAGGCAGCAGACGCTCCAGGTCCGTGCGCCGCCACAACAGGAGCAAGTAGAGCAGAGAATTGAAAATTCCACCCACCAGGCCGGAAAGAATGAACGGACTCGCGGCCAGGCTGGTCGGATATAGACCTTCCGCATCGAGTGATGCGTACTGGCCATTGCGCGCACGCAGGAGGAACACCGCCAGCGCCATGATCTGCAGCAGAATGCTGACGAAGACAGCACGATTGGCAAGCGTAAACAGCGACTCGTCCTTCCGCAGTCGGCCCAGCAGATACAGTACCAGGGGAGCCGCCGTCACCAGAAGCACCAGCACCATCAGCCACCCCAGGTCGGGGATCACGACGAACAGACGGACGCCCCGCTGCAAGAAGACCTCTGACTTCTCCTCCGCATTCCAGGCCACCACACTAAGTCCGCCCCACTTCTCAAACCGCGTGAGGATGCCAACATACGTGCGCTATGGTGAACAGGCTGGTCGCCGCAAGAAACGTCTCGGTCTCCATCTTGTCCTGGATCAGGAACATCATGGCCAGAGCAAAACTCAGCGCGCAAGCCGCGTACGCTAACATGGCCAGGGTCACGTGCACGTGCAGCCAGGTCGATTGCAAAGCCGGCACCAGGGGCCGCACCTCGGTGCGCAGCAGTTGCATCAGCACCACGCCTACAATCGCTACGGGCATGGTGACCGTGCCGATCACCTTCACGCCATATTTCTTCTCCGCAACCAGCGTTAGGACCGCCAGCGTCCATACAAAACTGAGCAGCATCTCGTAAATGCTGGCAAATGGCGGATGCCCCGCTTCATACCAGCGATGCGCCACCGCACCCGTGTTGGCTGCAAGGCCAATCCACGTGGCGATGGAAGCGAAGCGCACGTAAGAGTCGATCCCGGTGATCCCAAAACCAAGATAGAGCGTGCCCGCGCCCGCGTAGAAGATCAGGGCCGCAAACAGCAGGTTCGACTCATTGACCAGATTCCCGCTTTTCACCACGTTAAGAAATGCCATGAACAGCAGAAATGCGATGCCCAGCCCGACCATCACGATCATCGTGGTTCCGGTGGCTGCGGGTTGCTGTTCCGCTCTTGCGCGTGCCATAGTCTTCATCCTCCGATACCGAAGCTCAGGCGATTGAAACGGCGCGAGGCTGAGCCTCGACCTGCGCTTTCACTTCCAAGTCGATTTTTTCCGTCAGTTCACCGAAACGTTGGTCAAACGCATCCCGGTTGCGATTCGCGGTTCCACCCACCCACAACCACAGTTTGCCGCGTGGCGTCCCGCACGGGAACAACCCAAAACCGCGTGTGCGCCAGGTAGAACACAAAGGTCAGACCAATGCCCATCAAAATCACGCCCGACCAGACTGCCCACTGTCCCGGCTCATGCGAAACCTGCAAGCCGGTGAAGTAGCCAAGCTTCAAGTCCTGCGCTTCGATCTGGTAAGGTGCGTGCACGTTTTCCGCGAAGCCCTCGATGGGCGGCAACCACACATTGACCCGCGTGCCCGCTTTGCGCGAAGCCACCACCAGGTGCGCTGCCGGATTCTGCACTGCACTCGATCGCGTGTAGACATGACCGTCCTGGACTACATAGTCCGGAATGAATTCAACGAACTGCAGGGTGGTATTCGCGTCTAGCGCAATCGTTTCGTCCAGAGCAAGCGAGACATTCTTCTTTTCTTCTGAGCCAGGCAGGTTCGCTGTCAGAATCAACTTCTCGACTTTCCCATTCGATCCGTAACTTGCCTGGTAGAAGCGAACGCCGCTGTAGACCAGCGGATCGTTTACCACGATCTCCTTGCGTTGCACTTCTTTGCCATCTTTCACAACCGTCAGCTGAGACCACCACTTCTTGGGAGTTCCGTCGGTGTAGTTTTCCTGACCGGCGCTATCGCAACGGATGGCAAATGGCAGGATCTTCTGCTTCCCGTTCTGCATCGAGATGAGGTTCGATTGTTCGCCTTGCGTCAGGTTGACGTTGCCACGCCAGCCCCAGAGCGCGTCCACGATGCCGCCGAAGAAAGATCAGAAGCAGGCTGGCGTGCACGATGTACACCGCCATCTCGGAGATGCGATTGCGCTCGGCGAAGAGCGAGAAGATGGTCGTGGCTGACAACCCGCTCGGGCCGGAAACCGGCACCATGCAGTGCCCGCTCTGCTGCTACGAGCCCAGTTTCCTCGTCGGGGATTGGGATCTGCTTTTGGGTGGGCAGCGCACGCCGAAAACTCTCATCCGGATATTTGTACGGGCGTGCAAAGTATCTCCAAGCGTTCGGAAAGCGCTCGATCGACGCCGCCACGATGCTCAGGCTGACCAGCATCAGAAGTGCGACGAACCACCAGGCGTGGAACACATCGGTAAGGCCCAGCTTGTCGAGGATGCCGAGGACTTGGGGCGAGTAGGCACGCTGCATCTCGTCCGTCTCAGTCACCGGCCGCTGCAGAATCATCGTCCCTGCTGCCGATACGATCACCACTACGATCAGCAGGACGACGCCCGTCTTGATCGAACTCAAAGTTTGCCAGGTCTTGCGGACTAGCGTTCGTGGATCGGCAGCCATGTCTCTTTCCTTTCTCACAGCGGAAATTGCACGTTCCGCGCCAGAGAAGGGCGATCAACGAATCGCTTTACTTTCTATCGCTTGTGCGAGCTCTGGACTGTCGCTTCCGTGCCCATGATGGGCCAAATCCCTCAGAAAACAGGCGCGGAACTGGATTTTCACCCAACCCTTCAGTCCGGACCGGGTGCGTTAGGTCACATCTCCATGTGAGCGTTGCCCTACCCCACCAGGCCTCCGGCACGGTGGAATGTCCCCTTACGGGAAATGAGACCCGTCCATTTCAATTCGGGAACCCGCCAGAACGCTTTCTGTTCGCCCCAAGGTTACTTGGGGGATTTCACCAGTACCGCTGTGGGAGAAGGCCCAACTCGGGCGATGTACCGGCCTGCGGCACTCCGTGTCCACACGTTCCCTGACTCAGAACCCATTGTGATGCAGGAAGTTACAGAGACCGCGGAAAAACGCAACAGATGGCACGTTAAGGCTGGCGTCGTGCATTAGCAGATGTGGAGGTTATGGCCAAAGTGGCAGTGGCAACTCAAATCCGAGACTTCCAGACGGCAGCCAAGCAGATGGCTGTACATAAGGTGTGGCGGTTGCTTGCAGTGGCGATTCTCATCGGCGGGTGCCCGTCGTTCGCCGGGACCCACCCCGTCCCCCTCGACAAAAACACCGACTCCGCCAAGTGCATCGAGTGTCATGGAGAAAAGGCTAAGGGCAAAGCCGTCCACTCCGCGATTGCGACAGGATGCACCAGTTGCCACGAAGTGCGAGTTAACAAGGACGTCACTCGCGTCAAGTTGATCACAACCACAGCCTACGGACTTTGCCTCACCTGTCACGCCGACAAGAACGCGGAAGAGATCAAAGGCACGGTGCACAGCCCTGCGGTTCGCGATTGTCTGAAGTGCCATGATCCGCACGTTACGGATAACAAGGACCAACTGCTGAAAGCGACGGTCGGCGACCAAAAAGAGAACCTCTGCCTCAGCTGCCACAAGACTGGCTTGAACGTACCCGACAAAGGCAGCCGTCACGCCGCCCTCGACATGGGTTGCCAGACCTGCCATGCCACACACAAGACGGGCGAGCGCGGTAAACCCGAATTCGACTTCCACCTGACGAAGGCTACCCCAGCGCTCTGTCTCGACTGCCATGACGCCAAGGACGCGAACCTGGCGAAGGCACACCAGAACCAGCCCTGGGAGACGGCGAATTGCGTGACCTGCCACGACCCGCACCAGTCGGCGAGTCCGAAGCTGATGCAGCAATTCACCCACTCGCCATTCGCCAGCAACTCCTGTGAGGTCTGCCACGCTCCGGCGAAAGACGGCAAAGTGGTCCTGACTCAGGCCAGTGCAAAAGCCGTGTGCGTGACCTGTCACGACGACCAGGCAAAGCAAATCGACACCGCGAAGTTTCCGCACGCGGGCGCGGCCGGTGAGTGCATTGATTGCCACAATCCCCATGCCAGCAAGACGCCCGGACTGCCAAAGGCCGATCCAGTCAATGGCTGCCTCACCTGTCACAGTGATCAGGGGGAAGAACTGCTCAAGAAGAAAGTGCATCACCAGCCCGCGTTCGGCCAGGGCTGCGCCACCTGCCACGAGCCGCACGGCGGTAATCGCGAAAAACTCTTGCGTGCCGAGGGCAACGCGCTTTGTCTCGAGTGCCACGGCACAGAAACCAAGCCCGGAAAAATCGAGGCCTCACACCTGATCACCATTTTCGGCGGCAAGGTACGGCTCCCCGAAGACTATTTCGCGAAGAACAACGTGATGCGGTTCCAGATCAAGTTCGGCCTTGGACATCCGACCAAGGGGCACCCAGTGCAGGACGTGCGCGATCCCGTCGACCCGACCAAGATTAAGACGCAGATCAGTTGCCTCACCTGCCACCAGCCGCATGCTGGCGCTGCGCGCGCCCTGCTGGCCAAGGACATGAAACCGGGAATGCAGTTCTGCAGCACCTGCCACAAAGGAATGATTGGAGCGGCGCCGTGATGTTCGCCAGGAATAACTCGACACGCAAACCACTGACCTGGGCCTTGTGGATCGCCCTCGCTGCGGTCGCCCTTTCGCTGAATCCGACCGCGCAAGCGAGCAAGGAAAAAAAGAAAAAGGACCAGGCGCAGCAGCCTCAGAAGCCCCTGATCGACACCAGCAAACTGGTTTGGCCAGAACCGCCGGATATCGCCCGCATCCGCTATCTGACACTGCTCGAGGGTGAGGAGAAGCTTCAGAATCCCAGCGGAAAGGCCGCCAAGAAGAAGCAGGGCTGGATGGACCGTGTGGCGGGAGTCGATGTCCAGGACTACACCAAGCCCGCTCTTGTGCATTACCTGGCGAAGCCTTACGGAGTAGCCATCGATTCCAAGGGACGTGTGTATGCGGCTGACACTTATGTCGGCGCAGTGTTCATTTTCGACCTGGAAGCCAAGAAGGTCGAGTTCATCCGCAACGGAGCCGACACGCATTTCCGAACCATCATCGGCCTGGCGATTGATGATAACGACCGCTTGTTCGTGACCGATGCAGGCCTGCACCAGGTCTCGGTCTTCGACGGCAATCACAAGTTTGAAACGAACTTCGGCAGCGATGACTTGGGCCGTCCGGGCGGCGCCGCCATTGATACCGAGAACCGCTTCCTGTATGTGGTCGACACGGAAAAGGAACACATCGCGGTATTCGACGCCGACAGCTACAAACTACTGCGCACCATCGGCGGACCGGGCAAGGGTGAGGGAGACGACGATCCCGCCACCTTCTCCAAGCCAACCAACGTCGCCGTCGACCCGGACGGCAATGTGTACGTCGCCGACACCCTCAACAATCGTATTCAGATCTTCGACGCCGACGGAAAGTTCATCAGCATGTTTGGCAAAGCTGGCGATGGAGTCGGCTACTTTGCGCGCCCGAAGGGCGTTGCGGTGGATGCTGACGGCCACATCTGGGTGGCGGATGCGGCACAAAACCGCATCCAGATTTTCGACCGTGACGGACACGTGCTGGCCTTCTTCGGCGTCCCGGGACCGAATCCCGGACAGTTTGGATTACCGGCCGGACTCGCCATCGACAAGAACAATCGTGCCGTAGTGACTGAGCAGTTGAAAGGGCGAGTGCAGATTTTTCGTTACGTGACCGATGCCGAAGCGGCAGCGGACAGGACCGAGCGTGCCAAGCGAGGTTCCACAGGAACCGCGCAAGCTGCGGAGGTCAAGAAGTAGCCAACAAGTTCTTGGCAGCCGCCGGAGGAACACCGGAGGCAGCCAGAACCGGAAAGAGCCAAGGCGCTTTCCGGCAGTTATTAAACAGCTGTTCATACAGGAGGTCTTAAGACCATATGAAACGAGCAATGTTCATTCTGCTAATCGCAACTCTGGCGCTATCCGGGGCAGCGATGGCGCAGGCAGGATTCCAGGACATCCTGGGACCCCATAACTTGAATGGCCACGGCTGCGCGACGTGTCACACGCCGCACACCGGCGCCCAGGGCAACGGCGGTACCAATGCGAGCACGGGCACCAATTATCTGTGGGGCCGTGACTTCTTTCCCAACAGCTACACCACCATCGGCGGCGGGTCGCTTGTCACCACCGCCACCTACACCGAGACCGATCCACTGTTCCACACGGCTGCCTGCCTTTCCTGCCATGACGGCAACGTCACGGTCGCCGGCATGACGGGGCAGAGCTTCGAAGATGTGGACGGCAAGAAAGTCCCGACCTACCTCAACAAAGACGGCTACAGTCTCGAGAACGATCACCCGGTGCACGTTGCCTATGTCCCAGGCGGACGGAACTGGCCTGGCACAGTCGACGCAACCGGAGCCGTTATTTGGAGCACCACGGATGCGGGTACCGTCAACTTCACCAACACCTATGGCCGCCCGATCCGGTTCTACGGCGTGGCGGGCACGGGTGGTGCGGCCGGTTCAGCGTACGTGGAATGCTCGACTTGCCACAACCCGCACTCAATGAACTGGGCGCGGTACACAATCGCTGGCACCGCCAACGTAAAGCCGTCACGGATGTTCGTGCGCGGTTGGTACGACTCAGCGAATCCGGCCAGCAACTCCGCAACGCAGTTCTGCCGCTCCTGCCATTACAGCAAGAGCAATGAGTACGTAGGCATCAACAGCGTTTCGAACTAGCACTGAATCAGGGGAAAGGTCCAAGGCCTTTCCCCTCATCTTCCGCGATAGGAAGGCAAGACAATGTTCCGATTCAAACTCAGCAGCGTTCTCCTTCTCTCGGCGGTTGCAGCGGCACAAGTTGCCTCGCACGCACCGACGGTGCCGGTACAGCCGGCGACTACCGCTGCTGCAGTGGTGCCGACGGGAAGGCCGGTCGCTCGCGTCAACGGTTCCGTGCTAAGCGACCGCGACCTGCTCCGCCAGATGATGACCAACTTTCCGTACGCGCGCCAGCATGGCGGCCACTTCCCTAAGGAGATGGAAGCGGACATTCGCCGGAATGCGCTGGACCAGATTGAGTTTGAAGAACTCGTATACCAGGAAGCCATGCGCCGCAAGTTAACCGTCGCTCCTGCCAAGCTGAACCGGGCCATGCAGGAGTTCAGAACACAGTTCGACACAGATGCGGCATACCAGTCATACCTGGCGCAGGAACAAGGTGGCAGCCCGCAGAATCTGCGCAGGAAAGTCCGTCGCGCGATCCTGATCGACCAACTCCTGACATCCGACGTAACGCAGAATGCGGTCATCACGGAAGCCCAGTTGCGCACCTTCTACAGTAAGAATCCGGATCACTTCCGCAAACCGGAGAGCGTTTCTCTGCAGACCATCTCGCTGCTGATCCCCGACAACGCCTCCCCCAAACAGAAGGCTGAGATCCGCAAGCGGGCAGAAGACGCGCTACGCCAGGCCAGGGCCACCAAGGATTACGAAGGGTTCGGCTTGCTGGCCGAGAAGGTTTCCGAAGACGACTGGCGCGTGATGATGGGCGACCACAAGTCCATCCATCGCGGTCGCATGCCAGCGCCGGTGGAAACCGTAGTTTTCAAGATGCAGCCGGGACAGGTCAGCGACATCATCGAGACCGAGAATTCGTTCTGCATCGCGCGCGTAAACGCGCGGGAAGAATCGAAGCTGGTCTCGTTTGCAGAGGTTCGAGCCCGTCTCAAGAAGGACCTTGAAACGGAAAAAGCAGACACCCTGAAGAAAGCCATGGAGGCTCGGCTCCGCAAGAACGCGAAGATCGAAGAACTCTAGATTGGACGTGGATCGTGGCTCGTACACAAAGGTTCCGACAGCTGCTCGCTGGGTTGATGGTAGCCTCGTTGCTGGGATTCGCACCGTGGGCGTCAGCCCAGGTCCCGGTCGGCGACGAAGTATCGATGAACCTGAGTGGCAACGCATCCTTCGGATACCAGGGCTTGATGGGTGAGGTCGATTCCAATTCGTTCGTGTTCGGCGGCATGGCCGATCTGACCGGCTTCTATCACCACCCCAAATTCCTCTCGTTCAAACTGAGCCCGTACTACAACCAGTCGCGCGTGAACTCCAATTACAACTCATTGTTCACCGGCAAGGGTATTACAGGATCCGCTAATCTTTTCTCCGGAAGCCATACTCCGGTCGATGTGGCCTTTGAAAAAAATTGGAACAATGAAGGGCAATTCTCGCTGCCGGGAGCGCCCGGCCTGGAAACCCACGGAAACTCCCAGGGCTTCAGCATCGGAGCGGGAGCCTTCTACGAGGGGCTGCCCACCTTGCAGGCCTCATATAACATCAACAGCAACAACTACGACATCCTGGGTTCGCATACTGAGGGATCCGGATCGGGCCATGTGTTCAGCCTGAGTAGTTCCTATCTGTTGAAAGGGTTTAACCTGTCAGGCTCTTACGGGAATTCGCGGATCAATCAGAATCTTCCCCTGATCACTAATTTCAACGAGCGTCTGGAAGAAACCACCCACGAAGCTACGACGCAGTTCACCGTAGGTCGCCACCTATGGGAGTCTGCGAACTGGGGCGCCAACTTCAATCACACCGCCTTTCAAACGGACTACACAGGTATTCCCTCGGATCAGACTTACAACTCGTTCTCTTCTTACGTAAGCATGCAGCCGCTCAGCCGGTTAAGCCTCAGCCTGGGGATGAACTACACGACAAACTACAGCGCGTTCTTGTTGAATTCGGTGCTTCCCCAAAGCTCCACCCACCAGCACGCCCGGATCGACCCCGAGTCCACTGCAGGCAACCGGAGCTGCGCCGACAAATGTGAGCTCCGACTACCTGGAATACGGCGCCCGAGCGTCGTATGTGATCAGCAACGACCTGACGGCAGACGGCAGTATAGACCGACGCTCGCAATCGTTTTTTGGACAAAGCCTGGACAGCGATACGGCCAGCGGCGGCCTGGGTTATTCGCACCACCTGTTCGGAGGCCAGTTCGCCACGCACTATGGAATTTCCTGGTTCACAGTGAGCACCCAGAACCAAAACGGCATGGGACACACGGCAAGCGTTTCGTACGCGCACGACGCCCTGGGCTGGACGAACAGCGTGGATGCGCAGTATTCCAACAGCGTCCAGACCGCGATCATCAATTACAACCAGAGCGGTTATGGTTTCGGATTTAACACAGCGCGAAACTTGCAGAGACGCTGGCGGTTGAATCTAGGCGCACGCGTCGGCCGGAGCAATATCGACGGCTTCGGCAATTCTGAGTCGCGCCTGAGCAGCTTCAATGCTTCGATGTCCACGAACAAATTCTCCTTTACCGGCACCTACAGCAAAACCAGCGGCAACGCATTGCAACTGGGCAACGGCCTCACGCTCACTCCGATCCCAGGTCAAGTCTTGCTGCCGAATCTACTGGTTCTCTACGGTGGGACATCGTACAGCGTGGGCGGAGGATTTCATCCGAACCGGCGGCTGACCGTCACCGGCGACTTCGTAAACGCGCGCTATTCCACCAACAACGTCATGTCGATTTCCGACAATCTTTTGCGCCGTTACGACCTAAAACTTGAATACCGTTTCCGGCAGATGATGTTGCTGGGCGGCTACAGCCACGTCACGCAGGGCGTTGGAGCAACCTTCAACACCCCCGCCACGTTCGACTATTTTTATGTGGGGGTCTCCCGACACTTTGACATCTTCTGATCCAGTTCGCACGTTGCTCGGGGTTCAGAAGGGGTGCGCTATCATCGCCACGACTCTCTGCCTGGTCTTGTCGCTTGCCGCTGAACCCAAAGCAAAGTCCAAAGAGAAAGCCAACGCCGACTCTCCCCCTCCGCTCACTCTTTCCGGCGGCCGCACCTTGTCCTACGAGCGAAGCTTCTCTTCGGAGCGCGAAGTCAAGCTGAAGCGCGGCTTCTGGAACCGTGTGGTGGACATCGTCGCAGGCGCGCCCGAGTTTCGCCGGATGAACCGCCCCTACAGCGTGGTCACCGATTCTCGCGGACGCATCATCGTCACCGACCCGGGCCTGTCCGGCGTGCACATCTTCGATTTCGTTCAGGAGAAATACAAGTTTCTCTCCCACGCCGAAGGCAAGGACGCGTTGCTAGCGCCGCAGTGTGTCGCCGTCGATGCCCAGGACAACATTTATGTAACCGACTCGGAAGTTGGCAAGATTTTCGTTTGGGACGCGAACGGAAAGCATCGTCGGACTATCGGCAGCCTGAAAGGTGGCGAAGGCTACTTCAAACGCCCGACCGGCATTGCCGTGGACTCTGCGGCGCAGCGAATTTATGTCTCCGACACGCTGCGCCATAAGATCTTCGTCCTCGACCTGCAGGGCAACGTGCTGCAAACCATCGGGCAGCGCGGCGGTGGCGAGGGCGAGTTCAATTTTCCCACCGAACTTCGGCTGCACGGTCAGGAACTGTTCGTGGTCGACGCTATGAACTTCCGCGTCCAGGCTCTGGATCGCTCCGGCAAATTCCTCTACGGCGTTGGCCAGATCGGCGAAGTCAACGGCAGCATGTTCCGTCCCAAGGGCATCGGGTTCGATAGCGAGAACAATCTCTACGTGGTCGACGGTCTTTTTGAAACCGTGCAAGTCTTCAACCAGAAGGGACAGCTGCTTTACTACTTCGGCCAGAGTGGAAACGGACCGGAAGAATTTCAGTTGCCGGCCGGGATGTTCATCGATCGCGAGAATCGCATCTACGTCGCTGACTCGTACAACCATCGCATACAGGTGTTCCGTTATTCCGCTCCATCCCAGCCAGCCAGCGGAGGAACGCAATGAAGAGGCTCTGCCTGATGGCGGCTACCCTGCTCCTGCTGACCGGCGCAGTATGGGCACAAACACCGTTGGCCGGAGAGCAACTCGGCGAACACGACCTCTCGCCCAGCGGCACGTCACTGGTCAAGGGAGGCATGGCTTCGGCCTGTCTTTATTGCCACGCTCCCCACGGAGGCATGCCCTCCCCCGCGGCTCTGTGGAATCAGCAGTTGTCGGTGCAGACCTACTCGATGTACACCAGTTCGACGTACCACCAGACGGGCGTCCAGCCGTTGCTCGCGAATTCCAGCAAACTCTGTTTAAGTTGTCATGATGGGACCGTCGCGCCCGGGCAGACCGTTGCTTTCGGCACCGTCATGATGGGCGGGACCATGAAGGCGACGTCGAAGTTTGGCAGCGACCTCAAGAGTTCGCATCCCTTCAGTATGAATGTCCCGCTGGTCGATTCTCCGGAGCTCAGCGCATTGTTGTTTGGAGCTCCGGCAAAGACTCTGGATCCGGCTGTGAATCTCGTCAATGGGTCGGTGGAATGCACCACTTGCCACCAGCCGCATTTCCAGAACATCGACAAGATCGTCTCCCAGTTCCTGGTTCGGGAGAGTTCCAACGGCAGCCTTTGCCTCGCTTGCCACGATCCCACGCGCATGGTGAATGGCCAGAGCAACTACCTGAGCGGCTGGGCGACGAGCGTGCACGCTACCGCAACCAATGGCACGCAGAGCACGCCTTACGTAGGCGGCTATCCGACCGTTTCGCAGAATGCTTGCAACTCATGCCACATGCCGCACAACGCGTCCGGCCCTGCCCGACTGCTGCGCGGAGCGGACGAGCAGGACTGCATCGCTTGCCACAACGGATCGAACCTGCAACCGCAGGCGCCCAACGTGTTCGCCGAGTATGCGAAGTCTGGTCATCCCTTCCCCACTGCGAACAACCTGCACGATCGCTCGGAAAGCGCGTTGCTGAACAACAACCGTCACGCCACGTGCGTGGATTGCCACAATCCCCATGCCACGCAGCAAAGCGTGGTTCTCGGCCCCGCCCCCGGAATCCGCTTGTCGCAGGCCGCGATCGAAGGCATCAACGTCACCGATGGCATGACCGTCGTGAAGCCGGCGATCAACCAGTTCGACAACTGCTTCCGCTGTCATGGAACCAGTACTGGCAAGGCCGTGGATGCTACACGCTTCGGGTACTTGCCGATGCGGGTGGTCGCCGGGCCCGACCCGCTGAACATCATCTCGCAATTCGCGCCGACCGCGACCTCCAGTCATCCGGTCACACACGACCGCTCGAGCGCTCTGCCGCAGACCAGCCTGCGCGCGCAAATGCTGAAAGTTGACGGCGCCACTCCCGGTCGCGACATGGGCACGCGCATCTTCTGCACTGACTGCCACAACAGCGATGACAATCGCGAGTTCGGCGGAGCCGGTCCGAACGGTCCGCACGGCTCAAAGTGGACTCACATCCTCGAGCGTCGTTATGAAATGAGCCAGGCCGCCGCGCCCGGCGGACAGATCACTAATACATTCCCCAGTCCGGACCTGAGCGTGAACGGGCCCTACGCGCTGTGCGGTAAGTGCCACGACCTGTCACTGGTATTGTCCGGTTCGGGCTTCAGCCATCAACGTCACGTCGGCGAAATTGGCGCATCGTGCTCCGTGTGTCACACGGCTCACGGAATGGGCGCACAATCACCAGGGATATCCGGAGAACGATTGGTGAACTTTGACGCTAATGTCGTAGCTCCAAACGGCGCGAGCCCTGTCTCCTATAGCCAGGCTACGAAATCCTGTACCCTCGTCTGCCACGGGAAAACCCACTGAAGGCTGTCCTCCCGGAAACAGACGAAGCCCAGTCTCCGAATTTTGAAGGCGCGCGCCACCTGCATTACCATCGCCTGCAATGACGAACCTTCGCCAGAGGTTGCGTGATCCCGTGGTTCTGTTGGCCGTGGTGGCGGGCCTCATCGCCTTCGTCGTCCAGTCTGGTGACCTGGATTCCATTGATACCGCACGTCGCCTGCAAACCACCCATTCCTTTTGGACCTCGGCACCGCCGGTGTTGCCTGACGACTATCCGGAGTTCGGCTTGCGTGGGCGTGGCGGAAAGATCTACGCCTGGTACGGCATCGGCCAATCGCTGCTGATGCTGCCCGCGGATATCGTTGGCACAGGACTGGAAAAACTACCGCTGTTCGCGGGTTACGTCGGAAACGACCCAAGCATCCCGAACGTGATCGTCAGCTATTCCACCAATGTTCTGGTGAACGTTCTAACCGCACTGGTGTGCCTTCGCTTCCTTCTCTTACTTGGATTCGAGAGGAAGCACGCCGTCGCGGGAGTGCTTGCCCTCTTGGTGTGTACCACGCACCTGCACTACACGCAGAACATGATGGAGAACAACTACATCATGCTTCTGACCCTGACCGGATTTTGCTACCAGTACGAATGGTTGCTCACGCGCAATCAGCGCGCCCTGTGGATTGGCTCGGCCGCCTTCGGCCTCAACCTGCTCACGCGCCTAACGACCGGCCTCGATCTGGTCGCCGGAGCATTTTTTCTGCTCCTGGCAATGTGGTTCAGCCGTGTGCGCGGGCGGCCTTTGTGGGATCGCTTCGTGGCTTACGCTCGAATTTCCATCCCCGTGTATGCCGCTTTCCTCCTGATGGATCGCCTCTACCAGTTTTACCGCTTCGGCTCGTTCACCAACACCTATGTCGCAATCTTTGCCCAGGAACAGCACCGGGTGAGACCCGAATTGCCCGCAAACTTTCCTTTCGAGACGCCCTTCCATGTCGGATTTTTCGGAGCGCTGTTCACCCCGGAGAAGTCCATTTTCCTCTTCGACCCTCTCCTGTTGCTGATGATCCTCGTATCTGTTCTAGCCTGGAAACATTTCCGCCCCGATGTGCGAGCATACCTCCTGAGTGCATGGCTCCTGCTGCTTGCCTATGTTTGTTTCTACGCGAGGTACACCGTGTGGAGTGGAGACTCCGCTTGGGGTGACCGCTACGTCTCCACCGCCGCGGAGTTAGCCGCCTTCGTCTCGGTGCCGCTCCTCCTCAGGTATCGAACTGAGGTCGGCAGATTCGCATGGGCGAGCGGAGTCGCTCTCATCGGGGTGGCCGCTGCGGTCCAGATAGCGTCGGTCGCTTTTTGGTTAGAACTGGAACTTGCGCAGATGCTCACCCTCGGCCATCCAACCTTTGTCGTAGGGTTGCGCTTCAGGAACGTTGTGGCCTTCGCTCTCGGAAAATCCCAGCAGTGGCACCTGATGAATCCCGATATGACGGACGATGCGTGGGATTACGTCCACATCACTACCTGGAATTTTCTGCCATTTGTTCTGCGAAGGGTAGGCGAAGCCCCCGCCTGGGTAGTGCGGACAGCATTTGCGATCTGGATTTCCGCGTTAGCGTCGCTGGCAGCCCTGCTGTGGCGACTAAATTCCGTTCTAGCAGATCCTCCGCACACGATCGACACCTAGAATTGCCAGGGCCCAGCGCCCGTATGCCAGAGCCCAGAACTGGAATCCACCCTCCCCAAAGTCATTGCTTCTCCACTACTTGAGGATTGTCTTGGCTGCATTCCTGTGCTACGTTTATGGAAAGTTCACGGTCATATTTCCCACAAGCACAGCAGCCCGGTGTTGTGGCCCGCGCCCGACACGTGAACAGGTGGTGTCATGAAAGACGCAATCGATTCCATGCCAACCGAACGCGCCCTTGATCAGGAAAGTTTTGCCAACCGCAAACTGATCCGGCCCGCCCTCAACCGTAACGACCATAACCTTTCTCACAGTCAGGCCCCCATGGAACGACGCGAGCGCTCCGACCGCCCCGACCGCCCTTCCGGAGGTAAGAAGCTACCTCCTCCCGAGACCACTCACGCCGAAAACTTCTATTACCAGAAGCAGATGCAGGGCAAGACCTCCATGGTCATCGTGCTGCGCGACGGCGAGGAAATCCACGGGGTCATCGAGTGGTACGACCGCAACTGCCTGAAGGTCAACCGCACCTCCCAGCCCAACATCGTGGTCTACAAACCCGCGATCAAGTACATGTACAAGGAAGGCGAAAACGGGAGATAGCTGGTGGGTGTTGAGTGTCAGGTGTTAGCTTTCCACCCTCCCACATATTGCTGTTGATCGCTCTAGAACCCAGTGGACGTCGAGATCACTCCATCGTCAACTTGTCATTCCGATGCGGAGCGCAGCGCAGGAAGCTGCTCTACTGCGGCACAAACACGAGCTACTTTCGATGACGAAGGTCTTGCTAACAGCCGACGACCATCAGCCAGTAGTCAGCCTAAAGTTTCGGTAAAACAATTCCCTTCTGCGACTGGTATTTTCCCTTCCGATCCGCGTAGCTCACCTCGCACACTTCATCGGACTGGAAGAAAATAATCTGGCACAACCCTTCATTGGCATAGATACGCGCAGGCAGTGGCGTGGTGTTCGAGATCTCCAGCGTCACAAAGCCCTCCCATTCCGGCTCAAAAGGCGTGACGTTCACGATGATGCCGCAGCGCGCATAGGTCGACTTCCCAACGCAGATGGTCAGCACGTCGCGCGGAATCTTGAAGTATTCGATTGACCGCGCCAGCGCAAACGAGTTCGGCGGAACGATAGCGACGTCCGATGCGCACCGTGACAAAGGACTTCTCGTCGAAATGCTTAGGGTCGACGATGGAGGAGTTCACGTTCGTGAAAATCTTGAACTCATCGGCCACCCGCAGGTCATACCCGTAAGACGACAAACCATACGACACCACGCCCTCCCGCACCTGCTTCTCGGAGAAGGGGTTGATCATGTCGTGCTCATGTGCCATCTTGCGGATCCAACGGTCACTCTTCAGCATGGAACTCCTTTGAGAAATTGAGTATTTGGGAGATTTGGTAATTGGGTAATTTGTGGCCATGAGGCGCTCCGGCTCCTGCAGTTTTGTAAATTACACAATTACCAAATTGCACAATTACCTAAGAAATTTTGCTTCCGGCTGGCACTGCGGCTGGTGTCTTGGTCCTGTCATCTTACGAGACAATCCCGACCGTTGACAATCTCCGATATCTCCCATAGCATCAAGCACTTGGTGCCCTTTCCGCAATCCGCTCATGGGAGCCCAATGTGATCAAGCTCGATATCATCAACGAAGTGGTGAATAAAACCGGTATCACCAAAACCAAGGCCGAGCTAGCGGTCGAAACCGTCTTTGAGAGCATGAAGAAGTCGCTCGCCAAGGGCGATCGCATTGAACTGCGGGGCTTTGGCGTGTTTAACGTGCGCCCCCGCAAGACCGGCATCGGACGCAATCCCCGCACCGGCGCCGAGGTTTCTATCCCGCCCGGCAAAGCCGTTCGCTTCAAGCCTGGCAAGGAGTTGCAGTCCATCGACTGATCCACTGGCGCCTCTTGGCGCACCCTTCGGATCTGTCATCCCGAGCGGGTGAGGCGAGAGCCGAACGCAGTCGAGGGACCCCGTGCGAGAGTCTGGCACCACGAATGTGGAAATGCTTTCTATCGCCGCAACCTCCGGCGGCACGTGGTTGTAGAAACGTTTTGTTGTGGAAAATCCGGAGAACCGGTGAATGTCGTGTGCCCGCGCAAGGTCCGTCGGCTTGCTTGGCTGGCGCCTCGCGTCGCTCAGGATGACGCTGCCAGGGCCGTGATGACACGATGGAAGCTCGGACGCCGTGAATAAAAGGCGCTATCGGAATGACGATACGAGGATTCCAGAGACGCCCGATGAAAGCGTGACCCCCGCCAGTTTAGAATCATTCTCAGGCCCCGAACCCGATGTCAGAACCTTTACCGTCTCTCCCCACCTCTACGACTGAATACTATCCGCCCGTCCAGGTGTGGGTGACTCCACCGCCCAAGCAACGCTATTGGTTGCACGCATTTCTATTGCTGGCCACGATTTTCACTACGCTCGTGGTGGGCTCTCACATGGAGTACAACTTCCTGCAGGGACAGTCGCCATTATCGGCGGAGGACAGCTTTATCCCCTTCTTTCCGATCGACTTGGTGTGGGCGCATCCGTCGCGTTTGCTTCTCGGCATCCCCTTCTCCGCCAGCCTGATGCTGATCTTGCTGGCGCACGAGATGGGGCACTATCTCTACTGCGTGCGCTACGGCGTGTACGCAACGTTGCCTTTTTTCATTCCGTTTCCCTCACTGATCGGGACCATGGGCGCGTTCATCCGCATACGTTCTCCCATCCGCTCGCGCACAGCGCTATTTGACATTGGAATCGCCGGCCCTATCGCGGGATTTGTGGTCGCTTGTGCAGTGCTGGCTGTGTCGCTGGGATTCTCGCGCGCCATTCCGGCAGGAGCGGTTTCGCAAGGTATTGTGGACCTGCGATATCCGCTGATTTTTCAATTAGCGCATCACTTGCTCGCCGGGTTGGGACTGCTGCACGGTTTCGGAGTGCTCCCGTTAGAGCGTGTCTATCTTCATCCCATGGCCATCGCCGCCTGGGTCGGCATGTTCGCGACGTCATTGAACTTGCTGCCCGGCGGCCAACTCGATGGTGGCCACATCGTTTTTTCGATCGCGCCGCGCGCCCATCGCTTCGTTTCGCGCCTCACCATCCTTGTTCTGATTCCCATGGCGGTGTACCTGTGGACGGGCTGGTTGATCTGGGCCATCCTGCTGGAGATCAGCAGCTTTCGGCATCCCCAAGTAGGGGAGTGGCCAAAGATTTCGGGCGGGCGCAGGTGGCTGGCAATCTTCGCCCTGGCCATGCTCGCCCTGACGCTCACGCCGGCTCCGTTCGCGCATAACTCGTTGAAGGAAGTGTTGCCGCTGAAAGAGTGGATGCAAGGGCTGCGCAAGAAGTAGTTCTGCATCACGCTCATGCGTTAGAGTTCCGGAGCCAAGGCTCATCCACCCAACCGAAGCGGCACAACGCGAACATCATGTCATGGAGCCGCGTGCGCGGCGACGCCGCGTCTTGGAGCAATCGCCGAAGAGCGCCAGATCCGTCAGCCAAGCTGACTTGTCGTTCCTGATTCTTTCGGTATACGCTCTGGTACTCACCTGCGACTCGAACAGGGCGACTTCGCCTGAGTGGCGCATGAAGGAAATGACCGCCAATGACGACTTCGAACGGTTCCGGACCGGCGCAGCGAAGTACGCCGCCTACCTCGAGACGCCCGAGGGCCGATTGCGCCTCGACCTCGCCTTTGCCAACTTGCAGGACTTTCTGCCGCAGGCCACACGGTCTTTGCGCGCTCTGGATCTTGGGTGCGGTACCGGCGCCATCGCGGTGCGCCTGGCGCGACTTGGTCTTCACGTCACGTTGCTGGATGCGTCTCTACCGATGCTGGATTTCGCGAAGCGTGCCGCGCGGGAAGCAGGAGTTACGGAGAGGATTGCGCTGAAACACGGCGATGCCGCGCAATTGGCAAACTTGTTCGACGCCGGATCGTTTGATGTAATTCTTTGCCACAATGTCCTGGAATATGTTGACGACCCGTGTGCTGTGTTGCGCAGTGCGGCTCGCGCCTTGCGAGATCCGTCTAGCATAATCTCGGTATTGGTGCGTAACCAGGCAGGTGAGGTGTTGAAGGCCGCAATACAAGACGGCGACTTGGCCGCGGCCGAGCATAATCTCACCGCTGAGTGGGGACATGAGTCCCTGTACGGAGGGAGGGTGCGGCTATTTACGGCGGAGAGCCTGCAAGCCATGCTGCTCGAATCGTCACTCGCGGTAACTGCGGAGCGTGGCGTACGGGTCATGTCGGATTACTTGCCGCCGAGGGTTTCCCGAAATGATGAGTACGAGCGGATTCTGGAGCTAGAGCGCAAGCTGGGCAGGCGACCGGAGTTTGCCGCAGTCGCCCGCTACACGCATTGCCTGGCACATCGCGCAGGTCCCAGTCATGAAGGACGGTGCATGAACAACGTCACAGCCCAGTCTTCGTCGTCCGGATCTCGCATGACACCTGATGCCGGTATTGCGCTCGGGCTCGGCCTTACCAACGAGTGTAATCTCGCCTGCGCCTTCTGCTACCGCGATCCAACTCGCACGGATCGTCTCTCCCTGGATCAAGTGAAGGCAGTCATGGAACGCCTGCCCGTACGCTCGGTGAATCTCGGCACCGGTGAGAACGGCATGCATCCCGACTTCAAGGCAATACTGGCCTACCTGCGAACGAAACCGGTCAAGCTCACCATCACTTCCAATGGTCATAGTGTTGCTGTTCTGGAAGACAATGAGCTGCGTGCCTTCCATGACATCGAGTTCTCTCTCGATTACGCCACGCAAGCGGAACAGGATGCACAGCGCGGGCATGGCAATTGGGCACTCATCCACCAGCAGGCAGAACGGTGTCTCAGGCTGCGTATTCCTGTAACCATCATCGCCGTCATGATGAAGTCGAACTACTTGCGTTTAGCGGATGTGGCGCGAGTAGCCAAACAGTTTGACGCTCCTTTGCGAGTGAATGTGTACCAGGCCGTGCGATCGGACATCTATGCCCTGAGCTACGAAGAGTACTGGGAAGGGTTCCGGCGCCTCTTTGAGGAGACCGATGTAATCGCTATTGGCGAGCCGCTGGTTCGCGCGATGGCGGGGCTCCCACCGCTCCGAGGCGGTTGTGGCGTGAGCACCGTACGAGTGACACCAAGAGGCACGACACAACCCTGCGTCTATTGGCCAGGATCGGGGGAGCCGCTTTCAGATTTGATCTCCGCAGGCGCCGACATTCTGAACTCAACCCCCTTCGAGCAGGCACGGACACTTCCTCAGACCTGCAATCCGTGCGAGTTCCGCGAGTCGTGCCACGGCGGATGTGCCGGACGGCGACGCTTGCAGGGCGCACTACTACAGCCTGATTCTTATTGTCCGATCATTCGGGGCGAGCGCCCAAGGCTCGAGATCCGCATGGCCGCTAACCGCGATCTGCCCAAGCTGAGCAGTTCCTGCACTACCGTCGTGATCGCCAGGTAGTCTGATTCGGCACAATGCGTTTCTTTTCGCTTAAATTCGATATGGGCAGATGGTCTTGGCTCTGTCACTTCGTCAGCAGTCGAAGCTCTGTGTCAATGTCAGGAAAAAGCTGGGCCACGGTCTTCATGGGCATGAACAGCCGATTGGGGTGATTCGGGATATCGAGGAAGCCATAGCGCCTGTAGAAAGCGCGCGCGTTTTCGTCGATGGCGTCCACAACTACGGCCACGGAGGCGATGTTCCTGCTGTGCTCCAGTGCTCTTTTCAGGGCCCCCATGAGCAGGAGTTCCCCAAGACCACGTCCCTTGAACTCCTTGCTTCTCGCCAATCGCCCGAGCAACGTCGCGGGCAGTCTGTCGTACCTGGGAAGGTGCAACTGTTGAACCAATTCAGGAGGCAACTCACCGGCCTCGATCGCGAACTGCGAAAGCGTGTAATAACCCGCGATCGTCTTGCCGTCGGGAGTCAGGACATAAACGGCAGCGACTCGTTTCTTGATTTCCTGGGTCGCGCACTCCTTCAGATATCTGTCCAGCGACTCCTGCTGGCACGAAAAAGCCGCTCGATCATGTTTCTTCCTGTCGAGCGGCTCAAATCGAAGTCTAGGGTTTTCCTGGACGGGACGATCTGCCAACTAGGCGATCTCCCCTTTCAATCTCCGTGCCGCCGCAATCGCCTTCTCGTTTGGCTTGGGCGGATTCAGGAGTGCTTCCACAAACACTCGTTTGGCCTCTTCGTTCAGCGTCAGCACCTCGTGCTCACGAATCGTGTTCAGGGCGGCCTGTCTCGTTGCCATTCGAATAAAATCTGAAGCGGAAGTGCCGCTCAGGCTCGCTGCGGTCTCAATCATTTCCTTCTCTTCTCGCGTGACCCGAGCGTCCAAACGCTCTTCCCGCGTGACCGTTGCATTCGCCATGATCTACCCCGCCTCTTAATGTACGGCAGTCTGCCACACACGTCAAGTACTCGTGATTAATAATCATAATATTCAATAAGTTAAGGCGACGAGTTTTGCTCGTAGTCACAGGTTCTTTGCCGCCTGAGAGGACGCCCGTCCCTCATCAAATCACTGTGCGCGACTTATTGCGCGGGCATCCATTTGTCGGAGCCTGTCAGCTTGACCGACACGTCAGACAATCCAGATGTGCAGGGGCTTGCCATCGGCGGTGCCGCGATGCTCGGTTGAGAACAGAATTGGACCTGCCTTTTTGTAGCCTGTCCACGTTGCGAAGACGCGGCTCGGCGGCTTGGCCCCGCCGCGGTGGTAGACAAAGTACACGACGCGGTTGTCTTTACCGACGTAGAGATCCCAGGTGTCGCCGGGCGTGTAACCGCCATCTGCGGGATACTTTACCGGGACCAGCTCGGCCGTGCCGGGGCCCACTGGCAGGTTAAACTTGCCCTGATCGATCGCGCTGGCGCTCTTGTCCCAATAAGCATGAAAGGGGAACAGAGCCCAATAGTTATCGTTGATGAAACTCGGGTCGACTTCGTTCTTCACCGCGTCGGATTGGCTGCTGAGGTCGGTGCGTACGTAGGAAACCTTGACCGGCTTGCCGTCTTTATCCGTCCCCTCGTAGGAGACCTTGTTGGTCTTAGGCTCCCACTCCCACTTGTGAGCAGCTTTGAAGAGTCCGGGAATCTCTCCGTTCCAGGTGTAGCGGATAGCCTCAACTTGATCCCACGAATCGATACCGTAGGTCTTGGCGATTTGATCGAGAATTGGCGCGCGCTGCTGCGCCCAGGAATTTGGAGCAAGGATCAGCACTCCGCAAAGCAGAAGACCGATCATCGTTACAACGGCGGGCATTTCTCATAGAGTTCGCTCCTCGGTGAATTGAAGGATGTTGTCTTGGATGAGCCGCCGCGGCTTCCGGATACAGAAGTCGCGTCTTGATGCAATTGGCTGACTAAACCAGTTCGTTCGGGTATCGAGGCAGTTCCGGCCGCATGAGCCGGCGCAATGCAATCATGGCACCGGCCGCTGCCACGCATCCGTATTCCAGCAGCATGACCCAACCAGGAAGCGCCCCCCACGGACGCCCAAGTGTGCGCAAGTGCCACATAACGTAAGTGGGGATAATGCTCACAGTCCAGAGGATGATCAGCAGCGTCGAGGCCGACGTCAGAAATGGCAGCAGCCAGAGAAGATACCACGGGAATACGACGGGTGCACACAAAAGAGATGCTGCCATGGGCCAGGCAAATAGCGTCCGGAGACCACTCGGGCGCTGCGCTTCTTAAGCCAGGTTGCAGTCACTAATCCGACGAGCACTGCCAGCCCAGCCAGCAACTGCGGAGGCGCCACTCGATCGAGTGCCGCAAACACGGGACCATTAAAGCGGAAATTCTGCACATACGTACCAAGCGAGCCGATCGGAATGCGGCCGTGATTAAGAAATGGCACGTACAGGAGTCCGACCACGGCTGCCGCCAGCGCAGCGTCGCGAATGCGAACCCGCTTCCAGTAGAGGGGCAAGAGTACGACCGGCAGGAATTTCACTGCTATCGCTAGCCCAAGTGCGACGGCCGCAGTCGCCCGCCATCGGCGCACTAGCGCAGCGGCGGACACCACCAGCAATAGCGCGCCAACAATGTCAATGTGACCGCTTCCCGCCACCTCAATGGCCAACAATGGGTTCCAGGCGAACGCCAGAACCAGGTGCGCTCCCTGCCGGGTACAACGCAAGACATCGAGCAACACGAAAACAATTGCGAACTCGCAAACTACAAATGCTACTTTCAGCGCAAAGGTGGACTCCTGAATCGCGGTTACTGCGCGGAAAAAAAGCTGCGCTCCTGCTGGATATGGGCTCGGTAGATCCGGGTTGTTCAAGTTGCGGGTTTCCGGAGTATGCAGCCCCTTCACGGCAGGATCGCTGGGAACGACAAGATAGGGGTTGTAGCCGAGCCTCTGCAGGCGGCCATCCCAAACATATCGATGGATATCGTCATCGGCGCCCGCGGGCAGCCGAAGAAATTCAATGTGCCACACAGCAGCCAGGACGAGCCCAATGACGACAACGCGCCGGGAAAATCTTGGCGTTGCGAAAAACTCACGGATCGCCAAGAGGTACACGATGCCCGCAAGCGTCAAAGACGCCATGAAGTACGGTCCACCCTGATCGCCGAAGTTGCGTGAGCAGATCGTTAGCGCCACGCACAACGTGGCGCCGAGTACGTACACTCTCCACTCGGGGGTGATCTTCACAGTTCTCCCGTGCCCGTCCGTAATTGTCGCCCGTTCTGCGAGCAGGACTTGCGTCGCAGAGCAGCGGGCAGGAGTGCCCGCTCCACAAGTCTCTCCCACTCTTTAAGCCACGCCGCCGTGCGTGGCGCCCTTGCCGGAGCCAGACGCAACTCCTCTGCCAACCGAGTCAGGTCGTCAGCTACATCAATATCGTAAAAAGGATCTGCGAAACCTACGGATAGCTCAAGAGCTCGTGCGCGCGATAGGAGTCTCTCCAGCGCGCTGCTGGTGCCCATTCCGTCGCTTGCGAAAAGCGTAGGATGAGAAGCCTTTGCCCCGACGAGATAGTAGCCTCCGTCGTGCGTTGGTCCAACGACTACGTCATGTGCGGCCAGCGTTTCGAACGCGTCTTCGAGAACAGAACGCGGCAGGTGTGGGCTGTCGCTGTTGAAGGCAATGGTGCGTCGTTGATGGTCTTCCGCGAAGTGCGCAAACACCGAAGTGAGGCCTGCAGCAAGACCCTCACCTTTCTGTGCAACTACGCTCGCTTCGTTGCCTGCCAATTGCGCCAGCTCGTTTACGTCCGAGTCCGGGCACATGATGGCAACTTCCACATCGCCCAATGACCGCGCCAGCGCCAGCGTGTCGTCCAGAAGACAGCAATAGAAATCGACTGACAGCCGCAGGAGAAAGGCTGGAAGCCAGGCGGGTCTTGACCTCGCCTGGCCTCGGTGCTTTCGCCATGATGACCAGCACACGGTCACTGCCTGACGAACGCACCACCGTCTCGCTTGAAGATTTCATAAAATTTTGACGCGGACCTACGCTGGCCGTGGTGTCCCAGCTCTTCGACGCCGAAAATAATAGCGCACGATCAAGCTGAGAATGAACCAACCGGCGCCGACCGTGCCCTTCAGCGTACCGCTGATCTTCGATTTTCCGATACGCGGGTAGTAGCTCACCGGGACTTCAACCACGCGGAATCCGGCCAGGGCGCCTTTGAGGATCATCTCAACCGCCCAGCCATAGGTGGTCTCTTCGAGCGCGAGCGCGCGTAGTACATCTGCGCGGCCAGCGCGAAACGGGCCGAGATCGGTGATATCTAGTCCATAGAGAAGCCTGATCAGGCCGGCGGCGAGACGATTCCCAAACACCTGATGCCAAGGCAACGCCCCAGCAGAACGCTGCCCATGCAGGCGGGAACCGAGCGTGATGTCCGCACGCCCCTCAATGATTGGCGCTAAAAGAATCGGCAGTTCGGAGGGCCGATCGCTGTAGTCGCCATCCAGGAACACAACCACGTCAGGGGAATTTGCCGTGGCCAGCCCGGTGAGGCACGCTCGCCCATATCCGCGGCGCGGTTCCTGAACCACGCGGGCTCCCATTCTTGCGGCGATCTCGGGCGTCCCGTCATTCGAGTTGCTGTCGACAACGATGACCTCCGTCGTCGAGATCGGAGGGAGATCCGCTAAAACGCGCTCAATCGCCTGCGCTTCATTATGGGTAGGGATGATGACGGACACTCGCACGTGAACTTGGCCCAATCACCACCACGGAGAAGATGGCCACCGTTGCGACAGCCACGCGTCGACGCCCCATCTCCGGCCGGCGCGTCCGATAGCGAGCCCGAGCGATGCGAGCACCGGAACCAGCAGTTCCCAGATCCACGAGGTGCCCCACTCCGAAATCCAAAGGCTGCCGAGAAACAGAAAAGCCACCAGTCGCGGCCGGTCGGGTAAGCAGACCGATGACGAGCAGGATACCGAGAGAGATCTCGGTCAGGCCCTGCATGGGAGCCGCCATCGCGGCGTGGTTTGCCGCCAGGCCCATCACCGCCTTCCACGCAGCCGGAGCAGTGACTCGACTTGATGTAGTAGTTGATCAGACCCGCGTAACCCGCCGGTGTGTAGAGGCCTTTCCCCAGATTCTCGAAAAAGACCCACACGAACATCGCGCCGATCGTCACTCGCACGATGGCCAGACCGCTTGCTGCTTGCGGTTGGTGGGCCACTGTGGTTACGTCACTTCGCAGTGAGGTTGCGATCGTCGTCATGGTGAACCTCGTGCAGAGGATGCTATACCAGATCGGAAATGTTCGTCAGGCTCAAACTTTGCCTCAGCGAAGCGTTGGGGGGGCCCACTCGAAATGGGCGCCGATGGCTACACCTGACGACTGACGCTGTCTACCCCATTCTGCCCGTGGCAATCCCCTGCGCCCAATCGTCGCGCCCCAGACTGCGCGCGTATTCGGCGGCGGTCTGGTGATCGTAAACGACGCGTTCCAGGGACACATTCCACCCGCCGCCATTCTTCTCCAGAATGCCGTAGCAGGCATGCGGCGAGAATGTCTGCATGCGATAGCGGACTGGCTCGACGTCGTCATAGGCAGGCACGCCAATGCTTCCGGGGTTGACGATTAACTGCCCGGTGGACAACTCCACCACCCGCGGAATGTGCGTATGTCCGCAGAGAATCACGGGTTGGTGCACACCTTGCAGCAGTTCACGGATCGCACCTTCAGAGCGCACTTCCGGCAGGCCCTCCATGATGTCTTCCAGCAGGTAAATCATGTCGCTCCCCGGAGTGCCGTGGCAGAGGAAGATGTCGTTCTCGAATACTGTTGTCTTGGGCAACTCGCTGAGCCAGCGGATCGGTTCCTCGCCCAAGTCGCGGATGACGTAGGCCAGGGTCGGGATGCTGGCCAGATCTCGTTCGCTGGCTTCGAAGATCATGCGGTCCTGATTGCCCTGGATCGTGGCCAGAACGTTCTCGTGCATTAAGCGTTCGTAGGTATCGTGCGGTTTGAGCGGGCCGTAGAGCGTATCGCCCAGGTTGACGAAGGCATCCACACCACGCTTCTTGGCATGTTTCAGGACAGCGTCGAGCGCCCACACGTTAGCGTGGATATCGGCGAGGATGGCGATACGGGCAGTCACGGAAATAGCAGATGGTTGCGAAATAGCCTATCAGAAAATAGCGATTTGCAGGCGGGCTGAGCTGCGAGCTTTTAACTTCGAGCGGAAGCCTCTTAACCGCAGAGAGCGCAAAGAAAAGCCACAGAGGAGGTACCGGTTTGGAATGACTACGCGATAGTGAGGTCGAGCGCCCAAGACGTGAGACCTAAGACCTGCCCCCTGCGATATCCTTCCTACACATGCCCGAATTTTGCGACGTCGCTTTGCCGGTGCCGCTCGACACCGCTTTTTCTTACCGCGTGCCGGACGGGATGGAGCCCGCAATCGGGGGGCGTGTGCTGGTGCCCTTTCGGCAGCAGCGCCTGAGCGGCATCGTGGTAGACCTGCACGATCGCAAGCCTGCAGTCGTCACCAAGAACGTGGTGAGCGTGCTTGATGCCTTCCCTGTGCTGGACGCGCAACTTCTGCGGTTGGGGAAATGGATTGCGGATTACTATCTGGCGCCCCTTGGAGAAGTGTTCCGGACCATGCTGCCGCTAAGCGCAGAATTCAAGCGCACAATCGTCTACCAGATCGCTGACCAAGGACAAATGGCCTTGCATCTGGGCGGGACAAGGGGATCGTCGGCACGGGCGCGGCGCACGCCTGAAGAACAGATGATCGAATTCCGGGTGCTGGACTATCTTGCGAATCGTGAGGACGCTCTCGAACCGAGCCTGCGAAGCGCTACGGGGGTGAGTCGAGCGGTCCTGTCGGGAATGGTTCGGAAAAAGTGGATCGTGCGCGAGGACGTGTCGGATAGGCGTGATGCAGCCCGACTGGTGAAGATTGCAGTGTTGCGGTCGGCGGAGGAAGAGAGCGCCGCCGTGGCTTCAGCGGGCGCGGACTCTTTGGCAGGCCTTGTCGAAAATTCCCACCCTCTCGCAAAGGACGCGAGAAGGGTGGGGCAGCCAGCGAAGAACGAACGCGTTGCGCTCGTTCCGACGGGCGGGGACGCCCGTCGCTCCACCCCCAGGCTCAATGCGAATCAACAAATCCTGATTGAAACATTGGCAGCTGCAGGGGGTCGGGTTGCGGTCGAGACTTTGCAGACGCTGGAGATTCCTCGAACGACTTTGGGCAGCCTCGTGAAGCGCGGATTGATTGAGATCGTCGAAGAGCCGGCCGAGTTTCACGTCTCCCGCACCAAGCCACGGCCCTCACCGTTCGATTTCCAGTTCAACCCTGCGCAGCAGCAGGCACTGAAGCGCATCGAGCAAGGCGTGGCCGCCCAGAAGTTTGCCGGCACGTTGCTGCACGGCGTTACGGGCTCGGGCAAGACGGCGGTGTACCTGGCGGGCATGCGGGCGGTGCTCGAGGCAGGACGCTCCGCCATCCTGCTGGTGCCGGAGATCGGTCTGACTCCTGCCGTGGCCGCCGATCTGCACCAGGTTTTCGGCGATGAGGTCGCGATCCTGCATTCCGCGCTCTCCGACCGGGAGCGCGCCGAGCAATGGCATCGCATCAAGCGCGGAGAAGCACGCATGGTGGTCGGAACACGATCGGCGGTGTTCGCTCCCGTCTCCGACCTTGCCCTGATCATTGTGGATGAAGAACAGGACTCCTCCTACAAGCAGGAAGAAACCCCGCGTTATCACGCCCGCGACGTGGCCGTGATGCGCGCCAAGATGGCGGACGCGATGGTCGTGCTGGGCTCGGCAACGCCATCGCTGGAGTCGTATTACAACGCCAGGAAAAGCAAGTACGCACTGATGGAATTGCCAGACCGGGTGGAGCAGCGTCCGCTGCCCGAGGTCGAACTGATCGACATGAAGCAGGAGTTTCAGGAGACCGGGCAAGAGCAGGTCGTCTCCCGCAAACTAGCCGAGGAAATCCGCGAGCGGCTCGAGCGCAAAGAGCAGGTGATGATTCTGCTGAACCGGCGAGGTTACTCGCCAGTGGCGCTGTGCCGGGCGTGTGGACACCGCATGGAGTGCCGCAACTGCGCGGTTGCCATGACCCATCACAAAGGTGCACGCCGAATGGTGTGTCATTACTGCGGTTTTCAGGCGCCGATCCCCAAGACTTGCGGAGACTGCGGAAGCGAGTACGTGTATTTTCTCGGAACCGGCTCGGAAAAGCTCGAGGAGATGCTGCACGGCTTGTTCCCGACGGCACGGATCGGACGGCTCGATCGCGATACCGTTCGCGGGAATGAAGATTTCGAGCGTGTGCTCAATGCGCTCAACGAAGGCGAGCTTGACCTCCTCGTGGGTACGCAGATGATTGCCAAGGGCCATGACGTCCACGGCGTCACACTGGTAGGGGTGGTGGGCGCAGATATCGCGCTAGGTTTGCCTGACTTCCGCGCAGCGGAGCGAACCTTCCAGCTGCTGACTCAGGTAGCGGGACGCGCCGGACGCGGCCAGACTCCCGGCAAAGTCGTGCTGCAGACTTACTTTCCCGATCACTACGCAGTGCAGTACGCGGCGCGCCATGACTTTGTCGGCTTCTATGAAAAGGAACTGCAGTTTCGCAGCTGGATGCACTATCCGCCATATTCCGCTCTGGCCAACGTGTTGGTGCGCAGCGACAAGTTGGAAGAAGCCCTGCTGTGGTCGGGCATTCTGGGCAAATGGTTCGAGGGAACGAGACACGAAGGAGTGCGCGTGCTGGGTCCAGCGGCCGCGCCCATTGTGCGGCTGAAGCGCGATTACCGCTATCATTTCGTGCTGAAGTCGGCGAGCCGGGAAAAGCTGAACTCGCTGTTGCGGACCATGCTGGAATACACGGTGTCGCAAAAAATTCCGCGCACGCAAGTCATCGTGGATGTGGATGCGCTGTGGTTGATGTAGCGGGCTGCGAGCTTTGAGCCTTGAGTACGAGCAATCCCCTGCTGGAATTCAATAGCGGAACTGCCTTGGCTCTAGTGTTCGGGTAGACGGTTTGTGATGAAATCCACTACGCGGCTAGCGGTGGGAGGATCCATGTTTGCCAGCACGGCAACTACGTAGCCGTTTGCCGGGCAGATTTCCAGTCCGCCGTTCATTCCAGGAGCGCCGCCGCCGTGACCGAAACACCGCGTACCGTTGATCTTGCGGTCTTCAAAACCGTAAGCGTAAGTATTATCGGGCGTTCCGGGTTTGGCGGTAGTTAAGAGTTCGGTGTAGTGCGGATTGAGCAGCTTGTTTTCCTGTAGGGCGATCGCAAACTTCGACAGATCTTCCACAGTCGAGTAGCCACCTCCTGCGGACGTGCCACGATAGGGCAACGTATCCGTATTCGGACGCCAATCCTTGCCCCCCATTTTGGTGTATCCGATGCTGCGATCTGTGACGAGTTGATCTTCCGGCTCGGAGCCGCTTGCGGTCATGCCTGCCGGAGTGTAGACATGCTCGCGAATGTAGTCGTAATAACTCTGGCCGCTGACCTTTTCGATGACTACGCCAAGCAGAAGAAAACCATAATTGCTGTACTCCCACTTACTGCCGGGATCAAACCCGGGCCCGCGATTGCCGTAAAGTTTCACATAGTCCGCCAGCGTACGCAGCTCGAGTCGATGCGCATCAAACTCCGGACCGAAGATGTCGCCTGTGCCGCCGGTATGTGTCAGCAACTCGTGTATGGTCACTTTGGTGGCGACGTCTTTGTTCGGATAGTCGGTCAAGTATTTTCCGATGGGATCGTTGAGTGTGAGCTTGCCGGCTTGCGCGAGCTGTAGAGTTGCCACGGCGGTGAACATCTTGTTCATGGAGCCGATGCGAAAGCGCGTCTTCAGGGTGTCCGGAGTTTTGCGCTCGCGGTCCGAGAGACCGTACGCCTGGGTAAAAACCGCCTTCCCGTTCCTGGAGACCAGAACAGCCCCGGCAAAGCGGCCGGCGGCAGCGTCCTTTTCAAGGGTTTGGCGCAGCGCCGATGCCAATTCGGTTTCCGTCATATGGGGAAGGGGAAACTCGACAGGCCGCGGGATGGCCCAGATTGACATGTCCTTGATGCGATGGGGTTCGGCATCTTCCACTTCGAGGGTCAGGCGTGCGAACTGATCGGAAGTGCGCTCCTGCACCAGTGCCACCAACTTTAGGGGCGTAGATTCTTCCACTTTTCTGAGTTCAAAGCCTCCTACCATTTCGCGAAAGGCCATTTCCTGGTCGGCATGCTCTGCTCGCGATGGGAAACTTTTCTGCAGAAAATCCTTGTAGGCGTCCGGGACACCACGGTTGAAACTCTCCAACCACGCGGCACATTGCTTGGCGGCGGGCGTATCCGGAAGTTGCACTTGCGCGGAGCAAATCAGCGATCGCAAGGCTTAACAACAGTAGGGCTGTAACAAAGACAAATACACTCAGCTTTCTCATGACCGCGATCTCCGGTAAGTGGGAGGCCATCTTACCCCATCTAAAATTGCGATTCCGCCGTCTGCCGTGCTTTACTGACGTTCTTTGGATTTCTTAGGAGGAATAGATGCGACGGGCCATGGTCTTTCTGACCACAATCATTTCGATCTCACTGACGTATCCGTTGGGTCACGCCGCCGAGCGCGACTGGATCACAGCCAGCAACGACTTCACCAATCTTGCACTCAACGTGGATATGAAACATCACCCGGAAGAAGGGACACGGCAAGGGCTGAGCAAATATGACGCGCTGGTGGCGCAGCCGACCTTGGCGGACGAGGATGCCGAGCGCAACGAGACGGAAGAGGTTGTCAGCAAGCTCAAAGCGGCGTTGGCGAATGAAAAACGGAAAGAAGTCGCACAGGATCTCGAAATCATCATTCGGCGCCTGGAGTTGCAGTTCAAAGAGCAGGACTATGAGCGCGCGCATAAGGTTCCGTTCGTCAACGCGAGCGGGATTGTGTTTCGGGGGATCCGGCCGCTGCTGGATGATCAAACTCCGGCGGAGAGGCGGCCGGCGGCGGTCGCACGCATTCGGAGATATGCGGGGCTGGAAACGGGATACAAGCCAATTACAGAAATTTTGAAACAGCGCGTCGTCGAGCAGATGGCGAAGCCGGGGGTTTTATATCCGGCGAAGGTGCAGATCGAGACGGAACTGGGACGGAATTCGCACTATCTGGAAGGGATGGCATCGTTGTGCGAGAAGTACAAGCTGACGGGGTGGGAAGAACCGTACGCCAAATTGAAGTCGCAACTCACGGACTACGACGCGTGGACCAAGGCCACCGTGCTGCCGAAGGCGCGTGAGGATTTCCGCATGCCGGCAGAGGAGTATGCACTGGCGCTGGAAGAGTACGGGATCGATATTCCGCCGGAGCGGATGGCGGCGATGGCGCACAAGGGGTTCACCGAAATCCAGGAGGAGATGAAGCCGATTGCGGCGCAGATCGCGAAGGAGCGCAAGCTGCCGTCGAGCGACTATCGCGACGTGATCCGGGAGTTGAAAAAGCAGCAACTGGTGGGCGATGCCATCCTGCCGTTCTATGAAGACCGGCTGAAGCAAATCGAGAAGATCATTAATGAGAAGCAACTGGTGTCGCTGCCGGACCGTCCCGCGCGTATCCGGATCGCGACCGCGGCCGAGACGGCACAGCAACCAGCGCCGCACATGTCTCCGCCGCCCTTCCTGCATAACACGGGGCAGAAGGGCGAGTTCATTCTGCCGCTGAATATTCCAGCCGGGCCGGGACAGGCGGCTGCGGAGAAGTACGACGACTTCACTTTCGATGCTGCCGCCTGGACGCTTACGGCGCACGAAGCACGGCCCGGGCACGAACTGCAATTCGATTCCATGGTAGAGAAGGGCGTTTCGATTGCGCGCGTACGTTACGCGTTCAACAGCACCAACGTGGAAGGCTGGGGATTGTACTCGGAATATATCGTGCGCCCCTATATGCCACTGGAGGGGCAACTGGTATCGCTCGACTATCGTTTGCTTCGGGCAGCACGGGCGTTTCTCGATCCGGAATTGCAGGCCGGAAAGATTCAGCCGGCGGAAGCGAAGCGTGTGCTGGAGCAGGACGTGGTGCAGTCTCCCGCGTTCGCGGAGGAGGAAGTGGAGCGCTACACCTATCGCGCGCCGGGACAGGCGAACAGCTATTACTACGGCTACACCAAGCTGCTCGCTCTCCGCAAAGATGCTGAGGCAGCGATGGGAGCAAAGTTCAACCAGAAGAAGTTTCACGACTTTATTCTGGCCCAGGGGTTGCTGCCTCCGGATCTGATGCGCAAGGCGGTGATGGAGGGGTTTGTGGGACAGTAGGTTGGATTCAGGTCTTAGGGGTTAGGTCTTGGGTGTCGGGTTATACGTGAGATTGCAGAATTGGGGGGATGACAGGGAGTACGCTAGTTCGTCAGCCGGAAGTTCACCGTGATGGTGGTCTCGACCGTCACCGGTTGACCATTCACCAGATAGGGTTCATAGCGCCACCAACGCACGGCATCGGTGGCGGCGGCTGCGAGGGCTTCGGGGCCACTCACGGTTTTCACTTGGGTTACCGCGCCTTCCGCATTTACGAGCGCATCGAGCACAACTGTGCCTTGTATTCCAGCTTGTCGGGCCGCGTCTGGATATTCGGGCCGGACTTCGTGCCGGAGGCGCTGCTGCATGGCTTCGGCGGGAACCTGCAACTGGGGCTTCGGCACTTCGGTCGCCTTCACCGGAACCTGCGCTTCCAACTCCGACCAGCCTTGCTGCCATCGCCACCATCCCAACGCAGCGACGAGCAGGAAGAAGCCAAGGACTAACCATGGAAGGCGCGGGATACGGAAGTTAATCTTTGAATCGCCAGAAGCTTCGTAGTTTGAGAACGGAACAGGCAGATCGTCTTCTGCTTTTTCTTTCTCTGCGAAGGTCGGAGCGGCCACCTGTTCTTTTGCTACCAAGGGCGGGGCGGCTACCTGCTCGACAGGAAGCCTTTGAGTCGCCAACTGAACGTCAGCCTCGCGGCGCGTCCAGTATCGAATGATCGATTGCTGTTCGTCAGGCAAGCGGAGAAATTGGAGGCCAAAGCACATGGCGTGCCGGTAGCGCACCACCGCCGTCGCCCGCACCGGTGTGGTCATATGCGGAAGCAGAAACTCGACGCGGACAGACTCGCCCAGCAGAAGTTGGGAGGCAACCACCACTCCCATCCCGCCCTCACCGATCTCGAGCGTGCGTCCGTAAAGGTTGTCGGGGACGCCTGAGCGCAATACGGTCAGATTCAGGGGTATGGCCAGCTTGTAGCGAGGGACTTTCCGCTTGGGCCCGTTAATAGGAAGGGGAGCGAGAGTGGTGCCGGTGCTCATAGCGCTTCTCTTCGCACGCGAGCAGATTCCCGAACCCGCAGAGCGGAAACGGACTTCGAATTGAAGACACTCTTCCTCATAGCTGTCGAAGCGAGAGCACCTGTCAGACTATCGGCGGGTTTGGCCTGAGGCAACGTTACCGGCGTAATCAGGGACTGGCTGGGGGATGACTCATTACTCGGCGGCTTTCGCCGGCGCCTTCAAGCCCAGTTCCTGCATCACCATCTGCAAATCTTTCCAAGCCTCTTTCTTCTGTCGCGGATCGCGCAACAGAAATGCAGGATGGTAGGTGACGGCCAGCTTTGCGCTGGTCCAGTTGGGATCGTTGCTGCGGGCACCGGTGGGGCGAAATTCATACCAGCGCCCGCGCAGGTTCGACATGGAGTCGTTGATGGCCAGCAGCGTTTTCGCGGCGACCGCTCCCAGGGCGACGATGACCTTGGGCTTGATGGTTGCAACCTGACGCATCAGAAACGGAGAGCATGTTTCGCACTCTTCCCGCTCGGGCGTGCGATTGTTGGGCGGACGGCACTTGATGATGTTTGCGATGTAGACCTGCTCGCGCTCCAGGCCCATCGCCTTGATCATGTTGTTGAGCAGCTGTCCGGCACGGCCTACGAAGGGTTCGCCCTGCTGATCTTCGTCAGCGCCGGGAGCTTCGCCGATGAACATCAGTTCTGCCTTCGGATCGCCGACGCCAAAAACGATCTGCTTGCGGCCTTGCCTATGCAGGACGCAACGGGTGCAGTCGCCTAAGTCCTCCCGGATAATCTTCAGCGCCTTAACGGGATCGTTCACACCGGACTCGGGCTTGTTGGAGATGACCTCAAGCATGCTTTCGTTAGGGGTCGTGCGTACGGCTACAGCCGTCTTTCTGGGCGACATTTCCTCTCGCTGTTCTGGCTGGATGACGGATTCGGGCGATTCCCGAGCCGCTGTTGGCGAAAACACTGTTTCGCGGCGATAGAAGTCGTAGACGCCGAGTTCGTTGTAGTAGCGGATACGCGCGGCCAAGGCTCGCTTGAGTTCCGGGTCGAGGACCTTGGGCATCAGGCCTTCACCGGAGTCTTGGCGCGCCGGCGAAGCTTCACCACCTGGTCGAGGACGCGCTGAGCCACGTCCCACTTGGTTGTTTCGGGAACTTCGACGACTTCCTCGGGCGTGATGATGGTTACAGCGTTCCGATCGGAATCGAAGCCGACGCCTTCGTGAGAAACATCGTTGACAACTATTGCGTCGAGCGACTTCCTGGCCAACTTTTTGCGGGCGTTTTCAAGCACGTCCTGAGTCTCAGCGGCAAAACCGATGACAAGCTGATGCGTTTTCTTGTGGGCCAGCTCGGCCAGGATGTCTTGCGTGGGCTCAAGCTCGAGCAGCATCGGACCACTGCGTTTCAGCTTCTGGCTGGCTACAGCTTTGGGACGGTAGTCGGACACCGCGGCAGTCTTGATCACGATGGTGGCCTGCGAAAACAACTTGAGTACCGCTTCACGCATTTCATCCGCAGTTTCGACACGGGTGAACTGAGCCGCATCGGGAGGCATGATATTGGTGGGTCCGCTGACCAGTTGCACGTGCGCGCCGCGGCGCAGGGCGGCTTCTGCCAGAGCGTATCCCATCCGACCGCTGGAGCGGTTCGTGATATAGCGAACGGGATCGATCTTCTCGCGGGTAGGGCCGGCGGTTATCAGAATGGTCTCTCCGGCCAGGTCCTGTGTAGCCCCGAGCGCCTGCAGTACCGCGGCGACGATTGCCTCGTTGGCAGCGAGGCGTCCCGGGCCAACCATTCCACACGCTAGATAGCCGCTGTCGGGTTCTACGATCTGCACTCCGCGTTTGCGCAGGATGGCAAGATTCGCCTGGGTCGCGGGATGGTTCCACATATTCGTGTTCATGGCCGGGCAGACCACAACCGGGGCGGTCGTGGCCAGATAGAGTGTGGTCAGAAAGTCCGATGCAATTCCCTGAGCAAACTTGGCGAGGATATCGGAGGTGGCGGGGGCAACTACCAGTGCATCGATGGCCTGTGCGACCGCGATATGTTCGACCGCCGAGTCGATATTGGGCTCGGTATTGCCGGCGTCGAACATGCCAGTGATGACTTTCTCACCAGACAGGGCCGCGAACGTCAGAGGGCGCACGAACTCCTGGGCCGCCTGCGTCATGATGACCTGCACGCGGACGTCGCGATCCTGCAGCAAGCGGACAATCTCGGCTGCCTTATAGGCTGCGATTCCGCCACTGACGCCGAGGGCGACTTTCATGGGAATTCCTTCTTACTTGATTCGATGATCGGAAGGCCGAAAGGACTTTTGAGCGCGATTTTCAATTGCCGATTGCCGATTTCTGATTTCAAGAGCAGAGCCTCGTCAACCGTACTCAATTGGTAATCGCCTGTATCGCTAGGCCTGATCCTTGCCCATGGCCTGGTCCAGCGTTTCGGTGGCGACCTCCGCAACCGACTTCGGCGGGTCCACGATCATCCACTTCACCTTCCCAGCGCGGATTTCATCCTGGGCGATGCGGCAGGGTTTGCGGGAACTGGTTTCCACGACCGGCGGCGCTCCGCTTTGGAGTTGGCGGGCGCGGCGAGCGGCGACTAGGATGTACCGGTAATTGCTGTCGAAGCCTTCGATCAACTTCATACGTTTCTCCCCCAGGACCCGGCGGCTAGTCCGGTTCCTGGTTTTCAGCCTCGCGGAAGGAATCCAGGATGGGTTTGATCCGATCCTGCATGTTGTGGAGACGGTGCGCTTCCGCGATTTCCGAATTCTTTTGGTCTTCGGCGGTCAGCGAGCGACCCGAGCGCCGCGCGCGTTCAGAAAGCACAATCGCCTTCATTTCGTCGACGGCCTTTTCCAAGTCGTCGTTCACTAAAATATAGTCGTACTTCTTGTAATTCTCAATCTCCCGGCGGGCCGTGGCCAACCGGCGGAGGATAACCTGGTCGGAGTCGGTGCCCCGATTGCGCAGGCGCCACTCGAGTTTTCGATGGTTGGGCGGGAGCACGAAGACGCTCACCGCGTCAGGCATGCTTTTTTGAATCTGTGCGGCTCCCTGCACGTCAATGTCGAGCAAGAGGTCGTTTCCCTTGCGTTGAGCTTCGTCCAGGACACGGCGAGCTGTGCCGTAATAATTGCCGAATACGTCGGCGTGTTCGAGGAATTCACCCCGCGCCACCATGGCTTCAAATTCCGGACGCGGCACGAAGAAGTATTCTCGGCGGTTCTGTTCACTTCCGCGCGGTGGACGCGTGGTGTAGGAGACGGAGAAATCCAGCCCTTCCACCAGTTTCCGCAAGATTTCGACGATGGTTGATTTTCCCGAGCCCGACGGGGCCGAAATAATGAAGACGGTCGTCATTCGACGTTCTGCACCTGCTCGCGGGATTTCTCGATCTCCGACTTCATCACCAATCCCATCTCAGTAATTTTCAGCGCATCGCCTGCCAGGCCGGAAGTCTTCGAAAGTAGAGTGTTGGCCTCCCGGTTCATTTCCTGGAGCAAGAAGTCCAGCTTTTTGCCGATTTCGCCCTTTTCGTCCAGTAGGCCGACGAAGTGTTTGATGTGGGTCTGCAGCCGCACCAGTTCCTCCTGTATGTCGCTGCGGTCGACCAACAGGGCGGCCTCTTGCAAAAGGCGTTCGGGGTCGACTTGGGCGCCCACCAGTTCCTGCATGCGGGTGCGCAGTTTCTCGACATAGCCCTGCAGAATGGCGTGGCGGTGGCGCTCGACGCCGGTGCTGGCTTTCTGGATGTGATCCATGCGCTCGCGCAATTCTCGCTCGATGCCGCGTCCTTCTTCGTCGCGCATCTCGTTGAGGCGACTGAGTGCTTCCTCAATCTTATTGAGCACCGCACTCTCCAGTTCACCCTCCGCCGCACCGGTCGAGGCGTCCATGGCGCCTGGCAGGCGGAGAATGACGTTCAAGTCCGGCTCGGCGGCTATGCCAAACTCAGCGGCCGCGGCGCGGAAGGCTTTGATGTATCCGCCAACCAATTCGCGGTTCAGCGCGAGCCCCTCACTCCCTCCGCGATCGATACTGAGAGTGAGTTCCAAGTGACCCCGGGCAACTTTCTCCTTCAGAAGGCGCCGCAACTTCATTTCGAGCGAATCGCTTTCGGACGGCATACGGAAATGAAGGTCGAGAAAGCGATGGTTGACGGACTTAAGCGACAACGTGAAGCTCAATTGGCCGTTGATCTGACCTTTTACCTGCGCGAATCCGGTCATGGAGCGGATGGACATGATTTCAGTGCTCAGTTCTCAGTTGGTAGTGCCTGGCGGCAACACATTCACTACCGCACCGGTGCTGCTCTTGGTTGATCAACTTCCAGAAATTGCAAATCGTACAGGCGGCGGTAGGTGCCAAGCTTCTTCATCAGTTCCTCATGCGCGCCGACGTCGCTGATGGTTCCGTTTTCGAGCACAACGATCCGGTCGGCACGTCGAACGGTCGACAAGCGGTGCGCGATCACAAATACTGTGCGGCCTACCATAAGGTTCTGGAGCGCAGCCTGGACCAGTGATTCCGACTCGCTGTCTAACGCTGACGTGGCTTCGTCCAGAATGAGGATGGGAGCGTTTTTCAGGATGGCGCGCGCAATCGCGATCCGCTGACGCTCTCCCCCCGAGAGTCTCAGACCCCGCTCTCCAATCACGGTATCGTAGCCATGCGGCATTTCCAGAATAAAGTCGTGGGCCAAGGCGGCGCGGGCAGCGGCTTCTACGTTCCTTTGCGAGACGTGGGGCTGTCCGTAGGCGATGTTATTGCGCACCGTGTCGTTGAAAAGAACCGTTTCCTGGGTCACGATGCCGATTTGCGCGCGTAACGAGGCCAGGGTTGCGTCCCGAATGTCGCAGCCCATCAACGAGCAGGCGGCCCGAGGTCAGGTCGAAGAAGCGCGGGAGCAGGTGGACCAGTGTGCTCTTCCCCGCCCCACTTGAGCCGACGATGGCCAGCACTTCGCCGGCATTCACTTCCAGATTGATCTCGTGCAGGATTTCGCGGGCTCCGTCGCCGTTGCCTTCGTAAGAGAAGGTCGCATTCTCAAGGACGATGCTCTTCGAAAACGCGGGCAACGGCTTCGCGCCAGGCTTCTCGCGGACGTCGTCCTCAGTATCCATGAACTTGAAGATTTCCGACGACGCGCCCACAGCCTGCTGAAAACTGTTGTTGAACAGGGCGAATTTGCGGACGGGGTCGTAGAGCTTGAAGACAGCGACGATGAAAGCCAGGAACGTTCCAGCCGTGAAAACGTTGTGATTGATCTGGTTGCGGCCGAGCAGTAGCAGCAAGGCGATCGCGACCGCACCAAACGTGTCCATAAGGGGCGAACTCACTGCGGCCGCCGCAACGGATCGAAGATTGGCGCGCTGCAGGCGCTTGGCGGCACTGCGGAACCGGCTCACCTCCCACGATTCCATGCCAAAGGCTTTCACGATGCGGTTGCCCGTGATGGTCTCGTGCAGGATGTTCTGAATATCGGCCAGCTTATCCTGACCCCGGCGGGTGGTGTGGCGCACCTGGCGGCCGATCTTGGTGGAAGACACCAGAATCGCCGGCAGAAACAGCAGAAGAACCCAGGCGAGCTTTCCGCCCAGCACGATGACCGCTGCGGCCGTGAAGATCAATGTAAAGACCTGCTGCAGGAATTCCGCGAGCACGCTCGACATTGCATATTGCACTCTCTCGATGTCATTAATGATGGCCGAGAGCAAGGTGCCGGTGGTGTGTTTCTGGAAGAAAGCCGCTGACCGCCGCAGGATCGCCGTGTACATATTGTTGCGGAGGTCGGTGATCATACCGAATCCGGCGGAGCTCACTAAGTACGTGCCCGCATAGTCGAAGATGCCCTTCAAGAGCGTCGATGCAACCAGCGCAAATGCCACAATCGTCCAGGGATTTTGAAAATGCGCGGGCACGAACTGTTGCAGGTTGACGGCGTGCTGGGTGCCGGGAATGCGGAACAACTGCATGTCATGCGCCGGTGCACTGGGATTCAATACACGGTCGAGGATGGGGCCGATAAGCAATAGCCGGAACGCGTCAAGCAGTCCGACCGCAGCCATGAGAACGACGGAAGATAGCAGTTGCCACCAGTAGGGCGCCGCGTAGCGCAGCAGGCGGGTCAGTTGCCGCATACACCTTCCCGGTGAAGAAGTGCCCGGCGCAGCTTATGCCGGATAGGCCTCAGAATGCCATGGATTGGGTGCAAGCGCCTATTTTAGCGCACTAGCCATCAGTAGTGCCGCTCTTGGCTATTGGTCGTTAGCTGATGGCGAAAAGCCTTGTTGCGATCGAACGCGACGCTTGCGGTTCTCTGTGATCCGTCTTCAAAACACCCTGGCCGGGCGGCGGCGATTGTAACCACCGGACCAAGGGCATCGAGCCAACGACCAACGACTCATAGCCGACGGCCGCCTTCTAGGGACTATCCCGGTGCACGACTTTCACCCGATATCCCGCCTTGCGCAGTAGCTTGCTGACGTCTTCGGCGATCATCACGCTGCGATGCTGGCCACCAGTGCATCCGAAGCTGATGGTCAGGTAGCTCTTGCCCTCCCGGACGTAGTGGGGCAGCAGGTAGATCAGCAAATCGGAGATTCGGTTGATAAATTCCGGCGTTTGTGGGAAAGAGCGGATGTATTTTGCGACGCGCGGGTCGCGACCGGTCAACGGACGAAATTCGGGCACGAAGTGCGGGTTAGGCAGGAAACGGACGTCGAAGACCAGGTCCGCGTCGTCGGGCACTCCATGCTTGAAGCCGAAACTGACACAGGAGACCAGGAGATTCTTGTCCGACGACTTCTTCTGGAAGCGTTCGGTCAAGTGCGCGCGCAGCTCGTGGACGTTGAACTTCGAGGTGTCGATGACCCAATCAGCGATGGCGCGAATCGGTTTCAGATGCCGACGTTCCGCGCCCAGGGATGAGCGCACGGGAGTGTCGGCACCAAACGGATGCGGCCGACGTGTTTCGCTGTAGCGGCGCAGCAATGAGGAGTCGGTGGCCTCGAGGAAGATCACCATGGTGGGAATCAACCGCTTGACGGACTTGACGATGGTGGGAAGACGCTCGAGCTTGGAACCCTCGCGGACATCGACCACCAGCGCGGTGCGGCGAATCTCGGCTGACTGCACAGCCAGTTCGGCGAACCGTGGGATCAAGTCAACTGGAAGATTGTCGACGCAGTAGTAGCCGAGATCTTCGAAGGCTTTGAGCGCGGAGGCTTTCCCGGAACCGCTCAGGCCGGTAATGATGACGAGTTCCGGACCGGATTGGCTTTTCGGAGCCGTGGTCTTGCGTGGCGTCTTCTTGGGCGCGCGCCTGGCTTTTTCTTTGACTCTCTCAGCCACCTTGCAGGGATGGTAGCAGAGTTTGGGAGGGAGCACTGAGTGCTAAGCGCGGGACGCGCGGGGCGTCGCCTAGACGGGCGAGGACGCCCGTCACTCCACAAACAAGAGACGGGCGATCCTAAGAGAATCGCCCGCCAAAATCCGGCAATGCCCGCGTCGACCTTACCAGCGGTCGTGATGTTCGCGATGTTCCCGATGCTCGCGATGTTCCCAATACTCGTGACGCTCGAAGCGTTCATGACCCCAGTACGGACGGCGATCATAGTAGCGTCCATAGACCACCGGGGGATACACGTAGGCCCGCGGATAAACATAAGGCCGGGGCACCACGACCGGCGCAGCGTATACGTAAGGACGAACCGGATGCACGTACACCGGGGCGCCGATGGTCACCCCAACTGAAACCTGCGCGTTCGCTTTCTGCGGAGTCGCGAACGTCAGTGCCACCGCTAATCCAAACAATGCCAAAAGACTTTGCTTCACCATAACTCACCTCCGCTTCCTGGATGCTTAAACCCTGATTGATGGGAAAAGTCGCGCGGGACGAGGATCGGGCGTGAGATGCCTGGTTACTTTTGAGTGATCTGCAGGTTACTTGTTCTTCAGCGTGATACCTGCCTGAGATTAGGGTAGGGTGCACTTCCCGCTATGTAGTAAGTTTCGCTTCATTACAAGGAGTGCATGCCTAATCGGACTCTCTACCCGGTCTTGAGTACGGGTGAGAGGATTTGTGCGACGAGCGCTACCATTCGCTGGGTACCGATCTTTGAGAGATAAAGGCCATCTACACTTGGTAATCTATCCCCGCCATGAAAAGCTTCGACTCCCTTACCGAACGTGAAATTCTCGCCCTCGCCATTTCGCTGGAAGAAGAAGACGAACGCGTATATGCCGACTTCACCGAAGGCTTGCGGGAAAACTTCCCGGCTTCGGCAGCCGTGTTCGATGGCATGCGACAGGAGGAATCCGGACACCGGCGGCGGCTGATCGAACTCTTCAAGCAGAAGTTTGGCGAGCACATCCCGCTCATCCGGCGACAAGACGTGCGCGGGTTTGTCCAGCGCACGCCAGTCTGGCTGGTGCGGCCGCTGGGACTCGATGTGGTTCGCAAGCAGGCCACCGCCATTGAAGTCGAGACCCGCCGGTTTTACGAGACGGCCGCCGCACGATCGCAGGATGCCAGTATCCGCCAGTTGCTGGATGATCTCGCCAACGAAGAGCGCCATCATCAGGAACGCGCCGATGAACTGGACAAAGAGAAGCTGCCTCGGGATGTAAAGCGCGAGGAGGACGAGTCGAACCGGCGGCTATTCGTGCTGCAGATCGTACAGCCAGGGCTGGCTGGATTAATGGACGGATCAGTCTCGACACTGGCGCCCGTGTTCGCCGCCGCGCTCGCTACCCGCAACAGTTGGGATGCATTCGTGGTCGGCCTCGCCGCATCGATTGGCGCGGGCATCAGCATGGGCTTTGCCGAGGCACTTTCCGATGACGGGAGTCTTACGGGGAGGGGCCATCCGTGGCTGCGCGGGCTGATTTGCGGGGCGATGACGGCCTTGGGCGGCGTCGGCCACACGTTCCCATTCCTGATTCACGATTTCCGCTTCGCCATGGGCCTAGCCATCGCGGTCGTGCTGGCGGAACTGGCAGTGATTACCTGGATCCGGCATCGCTACATGGATACGCCGATTCCGTCGGCAGCCTTGCAGGTGGGATTGGGCGGCGCATTGGTATTCGTGACAGGGATTTTGATCGGCAGTTCATAGGAGTGGAGAAACCGCCGCCTGGAATTTTGCAGGAACAATCCCAAAAGCCTTTAACCGCGAAGATCGCAAAGTTGACGCAAAGTGCGCAAAGAAATCCTTGGCCAACTTCGCTCTACCTTTGCGGCCTTTGCGGTTAACAGCTTTTCTTTCCCTGCTGACGACCGACGACTGAAGGCGGACGACTGCCTCTACGGCGCTTCGATCAATTCCATTTTCCCTTCACGCGTGCGATGCAGCACCATTACTTTGCCCTTGGGATCGCGAAACACGAAGACATCCCGGTCGCGGAAGTGACATTCCTTGATGGCTTCTTCGAGAGTCATGGGGCGGAGCGCAACCGCTTCGGAGGAGTGCGTCAAGTGAACTTCGGTAGTCTTCGCCACCGGAGGAAACTTATGCACCACGACCGGTACTGAGGTCTTCTCGCTCACGCCAACCGCAATCTGGACGTCGTCCTGCTTGGCCTCCGCCGTTCCACTTCTTGTGCGACTTGCGCTTCTTGGAGATCAGGCGGGTCTTGTACTTCACCGCCTGCTTTTCGATGTGGCCGAGGGCTTCGTTGACGGCGAGTTTCATGTCGTTCGCCTGGGCCAGGCCGACAATCGGACCGTTGCGCGGGCTGATGGTGATTTCAGCTTTGTGGCGGTGTTTCTCGACCGCGAGAATCACCTTCGCTTCAAATCGATCGCCTAGGATTTTGCGGATTTTGTTGAGTCCGGTTTCAACCTCTTTACGGATGGCGGGAGTGATTTCGTATTGCCTGCCGGTGTATTCCACGTTCATTGAGCACCCTCCTCGGATTCGTACATCCATGATCTGGGCTCAAACAGCCGGTGCTGCGGGGCGTAGGCCCCTTATTTCTGATTTCTATCCATGGCGGCTCGGGTGAGGTGATTCGCCGGGATCTTTCCTTTGCACTCCTTCCTTTGCCGGCGGGACGCCGGCGCTACCTGAATGCCCTACTTTTTCACTCTTCGCTGATGCGTGCTCGGAATGTTCATGTCTTCCCGATACTTCGCCACCGTGCGACGGGTGACCTGGATGCCTTGTGACTGCAGGATGCGGGTGATCTGCTCGTCGGTCAACGGCCGGGATGGATCTTCTTCGTCGATCAGCTTCTTGACGCGGCGCTTCAGAATCAGCAGGGAAGTGTTGCCGCCTTCCGGCCCCTGCACGCTTTCGGAGAAGAAGTACCGCAGTTCGAAGACTCCCTGCGGTGTGTGCGCGTACTTGCTGGCCACGGCGCGGCTGACGGTGGAGGGATGGACGCCGATTTCTTCGGCCACTTCCTTGATCATCATCGGCTTCAGGTGATCGATGCCCTTTTCCAGGAAATCCTGCTGCCGGGCAACGATCGAGTAGCAGACCTTCATGATGGTCTGCTTGCGCTGCTCGATGTTCTTGATCAGCTGAATCGCGCTCTTGTAGCGCTCTTTCACGTAGTTGCGCGTGTCCTGGTCGTTGCCGTCCTTGACCAGCAGCCGCTTGTAGGCCGGATTCAGGCGCAACGGCGGCATGTCTTCGTCGTTCATGAGGACCAGCCACTCGTCACCATGCTTGACGAAGGCGACGTCGGGCTCGATCAGGCGCGTGGAACTCTTGTTGTAGCGAAGTCCGGGACGAGGATCGAGAGTCTTGATGCATTCGAGTGCCGCCTGCACCGCTTCGATGGGACGGCCGATGGCTCTGCCGATCTCCTTGAACTGCTTGAGTTGACCGCGCGCAGATGCTGGTCCACGACCGCATACCGCGTCGGCGACAACTTGATCGTCTCCGTTGCCGTTGTTCTTCTGCTGCGCATGCTGCTGCTGGATGTAACGCAACTGGTAGAGCAGGCACTCGCGCAGATCGCGGCAAGCCACCCCCGGCGGATCCAGTTGGCGAACGATTTCAAGCGCCTCGTGCAGATCGGTCAACGTAAAGCTCGGTTGGTATATCGGGTGCGAAGCTGGCGCCGGCGTAGGCTGCTGCAACGGGAACGGTCTCGGCTGCCGCAGTCGCTTCGGGAGCAGGTGCCACCGCGGCGGCCGTCGAGACGCCGCTGATGTCCGTCGACAAAGCTCGCCGAGGGTTCGCCCAGTCGGCCGAAAATTCGGGAGACCCAGGTTCGTCCTCTACCAGCGTCGCATCAAGTCCGAGCGCCTCCGCTTCCTCCAGCACATTTTCCTGCGCGGCCGCGTCGACTTCTGGAGCAGCCGGCGGAGTGACGCCCATCAATTCGTCGTCGCTGGCGATCAGGTATCCGTCTTCGTTCAGGTTGCCGACGATCAATTCGGCGGCTTCACGAACTGCGCTGGCGAATCGGAAGGGCGCCCAGCTGCCACATCAGGTGGTCGGTGAGTGTGGTCGGCTTGGAAAGAAAATTTTCGAACGACGGCCTCTCGATTTCTTCCATCTCGCCCGGGACTGCGATAGCCGGGATCGAGGTACTCCTGGAAGAATGAGCCGAAATCTATCTCTTCGAACGGATCTTTCTTGTCGGCAGCCGGGACTGGATTCTCTTCCGTAGCTGCGGCGGCTACGCGGTCGCGCTCTTCTTCGCGGCGGCCGACGTCATCGATCAGCGGGACGGAATCTTCAAGCTCCTCAAGGACCGGGTTCTCCACCATCTCGGCGTTGATCATGTCCTTGAGCTCGATCTTGTTGAGCGCGAGCACGGACACCATCTGCACGAGACCCGGCGTAAGGATCTGGCGCTGCGACAGCTTGACATTCAGTTTGTGCTGCAGCATTACCATTCGGCCACTAAGCTCTTTCCCTGGAACCGATTACCGCTGAATCGGGGCCATCTCCACTTCGCCAACTACCAGTCTTAGTATCAAAGCAAACTCTCATTGCGGCTACGTTACAGCCGTAACGTATTCATGCGTGGTCTGCCGCCCCTAAAGGGACTTGACTTCTTTAGCTGCCTTCCCGTCGCTTGGCTCCTCACACCAGCGAAAAGCTCTCGCCCAGGTACACCCGGCGGACTTCCGGATCACTGCCCAGGGCCTCCGGCGTGCCTGCCCGGAAGATCCGGCCCTCGTTGATGATGTAGGCGCGGTCCGTCACCGACAGGGTCTCGCGCACGTTGTGATCGGTAATCAGGATCCCGATGCCGCTCGCCTTAAGATCGGAAATGATCTTCTGCAGGTCCAGCACGGCGATGGGATCGATCCCCGAAAACGGTTCGTCCAGCAGAATAAAAGTGGGATTGATGCAGAGACAGCGGGCGATCTCGACTCTCCGGCGTTCGCCGCCCGACAGAGCGTACCCTCGGTTCTGCCGGATATGGTCCAATCCCAACTGGTCGATCAACTGCTCCATCTTTTCCCGGCGTTCGTGCCAGGAGATGGGTTGCGCCTCAAGCACGGCGAGAATGTTCTCCTCGACCGTCAGCTTGCGAAAGACCGAAGGCTCTTGAGGGAGATAGCTGATGCCAAACTGGCGCGCCCGCAGGTACATGGGGACGTCAGTGATGTTTTCGTCGTCGTACAGCACCCGGCCCGTATCGGGGGGTACCAGACCAACGATCGCATAGAAGGAGGTCGTCTTTCCGGCGCCGTTAGGGCCAAGTAGACCAACAACTTCGCCCTGCTCCACGCGAAGACTGACCCCGTTCACGACCGGGCGACCACGGTAGGTTTTGCCGATTTCGTCGGTGGCCAATGAGTGCATTTAACGTGCCACTCGCGTTTGGGTGACGGTCGGAGAGGTATCCTTGCCTTCCACGAGCACCCTATCATCGCGTTTATAGAAAGTCAACGAATCGCCGCGTGATTTTGCCGTGTTCGGCATCAAAAATGCTAGGCGAACCGCCGGTCAGGACGAACTTGTCCTCGGCCACGGTGTACTCCAGTTTCCCACCTTGGGCTCGGCGCGCCGGCTCCTGAATCGACACATTTCCCTCGGCCACAATCCGATCGAGCTGTCCTTGTCCTTTAAACGACTGATTTGCTGAAGCTTGGCTTCGTGGAATCATGAACGCGTCGAGATGGTCGGCGGTGATGGTGGCGTCGGCACCGCGCACGATCACCCCCCCCTCAAAATGGGCGCGATGCTGATCGTCAGTGTAAGTTAGGCGACTTGAGGTGATCAGAAACGGGGGTGGCATTCCCTTTCCTGTCGACTTGAACCAGAACCGTGGAGACGGGCTCGCCGTCACCCTGCGCAACTACCGAGCGATGGTCTCGGTCGAACTGGAGCGAAGGGGCCTGCACGACATTGGCGTCCTGCCAGATGCGAGCCTCTCCGGAATATGTGGCGACGGAAGTGGTGCGGTGAACAGTCATGGAACGGGCCGTAATGTGAATCGGTGAGGAAGATGCCAACAGTGCACCGCTCGGTTGTTCGCGGAGGTCGTTGTAGGTACTCTTGACCTCGCCCTCGGCTGTTGCGTCTCCGGTGCCGCGGTTCATTCGCACCACGCGTGCAGTGGTCGTGAGACCCTTATCGGTGATGCGCGGTGAACCAGTTAACTCGATCATCCGGTCGGCAGGAGTGTAGCGCGCCAGGTTGGCCTGCGCCCGGCGTTCACCGTCGGCATAGGCGACATTGCCCTGCTGCATGATCGAGTCGATGCCTGCCGGCCGGCCGGAATATCACATCCAGAATCTGACTCGTGCTGGAGCGATCGGGCTCACCGGGAGTGAAGTTGACGATTCGGGTTTCCGGTTCGCCATGCAAGCTGGTCAGCCGGCTTCGCTGGTCGAACCTGGCGTCGAACTTTCCCGCCGTGACGGTCGTGCGCGAGCCATCACTGGCTGCGGGAAGAATCGCAATCTGCGCAGTTCCAGACGTTTCGGCATGGTCGAGGTGCTTGCCCTTAGCGAGGACAAACTCAATGGCCGACGCGCTGATTTCGACTCGTTGAGCATTCGCGCCTGGTTTTGCTTGCCCCGGTGCAGGAAGTTCAACCATTTTGACGTTGTCTTCAGCGCGAATCTTGCGCACCAGGTTTCTTGCCGCGAAGTCGACCACTACTCGCCCCGCACTGGCGTGGGAAGGCCGTTCCCCGGCCGACTCTCGCTTGCACATTCCCGGTGAGGACTGCGACGTGACAGACCGTCCTGTGCCTGATTCACGTTGAACACACCCTGGGCTGCGCGGGCATGCATCGGTGAATCTCCGTGCAAGTCGGCCTCTAGGCCGTCACTGGCGAGCACGTGATCCACCGTGTTGTCGTCCCGCAAGTACAGGGTCGCACGTTGCGCCCGAATCTGTTGTGGCGCATGGCTGATCTGCGCACTTCTCGAGGACTACCTGGCGCGGGGTTTTGGAAATCACCCCGCGAGTCGCCGTCAACTTCGTCTGGCCCGAACCGGCCAAGGCGAGATCAACTTGCGACTCCAAAGTCAGCACATTGTCATCCGCCGTGTAACGCACCCCGATGGCCGATCCCGACGCCTGCGGCATACGCAGTTCAACCTTCGCGTTCGTGAAAGCGTTGCCGGTCTTCTGGTTGAACATGAGGTCCCGTGTAAGGAGGTGTATAGGGTTCTTCAGGGCGGTGGGCGCGGACTGGTCAGGTTTGAGCAGCCCTTCGGGGTTAGCTTCCAGATCGATGCGCACTTCGCCCTTGGCGGTCACATCGCCCGATTTCGGATCGTAGGCGAAGTCGTCGCCATAGATCTGGTCGTAGCGGCTGGAGTCGCGGCCGTACAAGGTGATCGTTACATTGCTCAGCTCGGCTCGCCCGCCCACCTTAAACTGCACTACTTTCTTGGCCTGGATCGTGAAGATCGTCCGTCCGCCCTCGGACTTGGAAACCTTGAAGCCCTCGGCGGTCTGCTGGATTTCGACATTCATCTTCCCGGGGATGTGCTTCAGGACCTCGCGTACCTGGCGCCGGCGATGGAGGTACACGCCTGCGACCACGAGGCAGACCGCGATGGCGGCCAGCACGAACCAGCGGCGCAGACGGGGGATAGATATCACCTGCATTCAAGTCTAATGGAATGCGGACGCATTGTCCGCGCGCGGGCTTCTGACCCTACTTGCCGCCTCGGCATTGCACCGTGTTCGAAAATCTCGCAACGACAGTTCCAGCCCGCCGTACTCGGGATGGTCGTTGTGACCGATCGTGAAGGCGATGTCGAGAGTGTCGCCAGCGAGAAGTTTGGCCGCTTGCAGGCGTTCGGCCATGTGCCAGCCCAGGGCGTCGAAGGTGATGTTCTGACGCCAGTTCGAGTTCTCAGGTCCTAGTTCTCGCTTCTCGATGGCATCTCGGAGTTCCCTTCGCGGGATTTCCGCGCCATCAGGGTGGCAGCGCGGAGTGGCCAGAATGGCGGCTTCTCTGAGCTCTTCGACACGCTCCGAGCCTAGAGAGGCCGGCGCTACGGCCGCCGCCAGTTTCAACTTCACGTGCTTGTCTTTCAGGATTTTTGGAGGCGCCATCAGACGTACTGCGCTGGCCGAGAAGATCGGGCTCCGGATTGCCCTGTCCGAATGGCTCAAGTCGCTCCAGAGCCTGGAACAATTCGGGAGTGACCTGGTCGAGATTGATTTCCGCATCGAGATCAAGGACCGGCTCAAAGTCCGCCGGGGTCAGGCGCAACCGGGCGTATTGGTCCAGATGAGCGCGCAGTTCGGGCACACGCACGGAAGGTAGCGAGAAGCCGACTGCGTGCGAGTGTCCGCCATAGCGGCGTGAACAGTTCGCGACAGGACTCCAGGGCGTCCAGCAGATGGAAGGCGCGGATCGAGCGGCCGGAGCCGTGCGCTTCCTCGCCGTCATGGGAGAGCACCAGCGCGGGACGCCCATAACGCTCCACCACGCGAGTAGCCGTGATGCCGATGACACCACGATGCCAGCCGTCGCCGTCGATCACCACGCAATACGCGTCGCGCAGGTCCGGTTCTTGTTCGAACGCGTGTCCTCGATGGCTTCGAGAATGCGGCGTTCCTCCTCCTGGCGTTCTCCATTGAGCTGGTCAAGTCGCCCGGCGATCTCGCGGGCACGCGTTACGTCTTTCACGCTGAAGAGTTCGATCACATCGCGAGCCACATCCATGCGTCCGGCAGCGTTCAAGCGGGGCGCGATGCGGAAAGCAATTTCCGTGGAAGTGGGAGGACGTGTCTGCGGAACTTGAGCAACTTCGAGCAACGCCTTCAGGCCGGGATTCACCGCGCGGCGGAGTGCGTCCAATCCCAGCTTCGCGAACACGCGGTTCTCGCCGGTCAGCGGAACGGCATCGGCGATGGTCGCAATGGCCACGACTTTCATGAACGACGTCAGCAGGCGCGACTGATCCTTGTCGGTAAGCCGCTTCTCCATCAGCGCCTGCGCCAGCTTGAATGCGACGCCCGCGCCGCATAGCGCTTTGCAGGGATACTCGCAGCCGGACTTGATTGGGATTCAGTACGGAGAGTGCTTTCGGCACGCCATCCTGTCCGGGCAGATGGTGATCCGTCACGATGAGGTCGACGCCCAGCCGTTCGCCGTTTCGGCCGCCGCAAACGCGCGGATTCCCGTATCGACGCTGATGATCAGGCGAATTCCCGCAGCCGCGGCGCGCTCGATCACGTCGTCCTTCATGCCATAGCCTTCGCGAATGCGATGCGGAACGTGGAAATCGGCACACCCGCCGCAGAGTTCGATGGCCGTCTTCAAGATGACGATGGCGGTCGTGCCGTCGACGTCGTAGTCGCCGTAGATCAGGATGCCTTCCTTGCGATCGATGGCTGCGTCGAGACGATCGACGGCCGCCTTCATTCCGGACATCAGGTAGGGCGAGTGGAGGTGCGCGAGCGTGGGCGCGAGGAAGCTCTCCGCGGTTGCGGCGTCCTGTAATGCCACGCATCACCAGCAACGCGCGCGAGGGTTGTGGTAAAGCGAGGATTGCCATGCAGCCGCAGGGCTGGTGTCGCACCAAGCTCGTCGGCCAGTGCGAGGATTCGGCTCTCATCGACGGATTTGGGGAGCCATCTCATGGATTCGTCGACCATGTACAAAGCGGAGTGCTTCGCCTGCGCTGCGTTCGGTTGCGGAATGACAGGCTATGGGGGATGTTCGAGGCTGCCAGGGTCTGACTTCACTCTCAGTTTACGTTTCGCGGGCAGGAGTGCCCGCGCCATCACTGGGTTAGTCTTCCTCGTCCGGGCCGGGCTCGTCGATGGGGATGCCACCGAAATCTTCCGACATGTCAATCAGCCTCTGGTATCGGTCGTACCAATCCGTGCTCGCTTCGTACAAAAACATGCTGCCCTGGTAGGCCCATCCGAGTTGCACGAATCCAGTTTTGCCGATGTAGGTGCGCAACCAGCGGGCGTCTTCCAGGTCTTCGTCGTTGCGTGTACTCGGCATTGCAAAGACGCTGGATCAGGCTTTCCAGATCGTCGCGCTTGAGGGTCCAGGAATCCATGGTTAGAAACGGCGCGCCGGACGATTTTGCCAGTTCGACAAAATCTTTCCAGCCGTCGGCGTTGTCGCCCGCCTTCCACATGATGCACTGGACTTCCTCGTAGTCCACGTAGCCGTGAAAACGGCGCAGGCCGTGGCCTTCGATGAAGGCGATCATGTCATCTTTCAGACCAGTGAGGTCGTCGGAGTGGCAGTCATAGCGGGGCTCTTGGTGACTATGCATTGTATGCCTTTCTGGAAGCGCTGGTATAGGAACTGGGCTGTGGGCTCTAGTCCTGGGACGGCTGCCGCTCCGCTCGCAAAATGCATTTGCTCGTTTCCGCCGCTATGATGTGGCTAGAAGCTAACAGCCAAGTAGCTAAGAGCCGTTTTCCTTGTGCTAGACTATTTGTTTCACACCGAACCCCTGAACCAGACCATGCTTTTTTCCAAAGAATATGTGGGCTACTTGGCCCGCGAACTCACCAAAAAACTGATCGCCGGCGAGCTCATTGAGACGGAGAATGTAGCGGCGCTGTCACGGAACGCGTCCACGCGGCTCTGCTCGAAGAGATGTCCCTTGAAGACCGCATCAATGACGAGGTGCGCGTCATCCTGGAGGCCTATTCCGACGAGATGCGCCGCAGCGGCGCCAACTACCAGGAAATGTTTCGCAAGGTGAAGAGCGAACTGGTGCAAGAAGTACAAAGCCGTTCTCTAGCCCAGGCTGCGGCAGGTTTTTGTTCGTAGCATCCTAAATTTTTCTGCATATTCTGCGAGGATCCGTGAGACTCAGCCGCGACAAAGTGAATAAGATCGCCCACGTCGTCAGCGACGCGCTGGCCGAAATGCCGCAGGTGGACTTCGTCGAAGACCGCAACACGATCCGGCTGGAGACGCGCAAGATCCTCGAGGATCTGCTCATGCAGGAAGCGAGGATCGACCAGTCGGCCCGCCAGAAGATTGAAAGCCAGAAGCGCACTATCCTCGAAGGCAGCCAGGAGTGGGACATCCTCTACCGCAAGTATTACAACGAGGAAGTGAAGAAGCTGGGATTGTAGAAGGCGGTCGTTGGCTCTGGTCGTTGGCCGTTCGCAAATCATCAAGACGTGAGAGGCGGCTTCGGCCGCCCCTTTTTCGTTTACACCCTCTACCTTCCGCGGTTCGAGCGTCGGCATCAACAGCACATCGTCAAAATCATCTTTGCGATCCACTCCAAGTGCGTGCAGTTCTCGCGCGCCACCGGTTGCACGACTTTCAGCATGTCACTCATGGCCGCCACGGCGCCGACCGCTTCCTTGTCGCTGTTATCCGCGCCTCCGCGCTCCATGATCGATTCGAGCAGCGTTTTCTCGCGGGGAAATACGACCATCTTCACTTCCTCTTTCTCGCTCACATTGATGGCCTTCTTGGCCACGTTCAACGCAGTGTCGAAGCCGCCCAGTTCATCGACCAGGCCAAGGCTCTTCGCATCTTCGCCTGACCAGATGCGCCCCTTGGCGATCTCGAGCACTTTCTCCTTGGGCAGCTTCCGCCCGTCCGCAACCTTGCTGGTGAAGTCGACGTAGACTCGATCCAGCCAGGCTTGAAAGCGCTGCCACTCCGCGGGAGTGTAGTCCTGCAAGCCAGTAAACATGGTGGCGTTGGCTCCGTTGTGAACCTCGTCCCAGGAAAGGCCGACCTTGTCCCAGAAGCCGTTGGTGAGAATCTTGCCACCGAGCACGCCGATCGACGCGGTGATGGTGCCGGGCTGCGCGACGATTTTGTCGGCCGCCATGGCAACGAAGTACCCGCCCGATCCGGCGAGGTCGCCCATGGAAACGATCACCGGCTTGCCCGCCTTGCGAGCGTTCACGACTTCGCGCCAGATCGTGTCGGAAGCAACGTAGGAGCCGCCGGGACTATCGACGCGAAACAGGATCGCCTTCACATCTTTGTCCGCGACAGCGGCACGAATCGCACCCGCGACCGTATCCGATCCCATGGTCTGCGAGCCGCTGACGGGGCTGTAGTCGCTCTTGCCGCGCGACACGCCACCCGCCCCATACACCAGTGCGACCGTTCTGCCGTGTCGTGCGGCCGTCCAGCGCGGTCGAGGTATTTCTTCAGATACAGGAATTCCGCATCTCCGGCCGCCTTCTTCTTCACCTGGTCGTAGACCTCGTCGCGGTAGGCAAGACCGTCGACCAGCTTGGCGTCCAAGCGCTTCCTTGCCGAGGTAGGGACCTTCGTCGACCAGCGCCTGAAATTGATCCGGGCGAGATGCCGCGGGTTGTGCAGATGCCATCCTTCAACTGCCCGAACCACGAGTTCAGCACCTTCTCGAGCGCTTCCTTGTGGGGGGCGGTGAACTTGGTTTCCGTGAAGGTGTTCATGCGCGTTCTTGTACTCGTAGCGATGATCACCGTGAAAACGCATGCCCAGCTTCTCGAGCGTGCCTTTCACGAAGGGACTCTCGAGCATGAGGCCGGTGAGTCCAATGTCACCCGAGGGCTGCAGGTAAATCTGGTCAAACGAGGTCGCCAGGTAATAGGCGCCGTTGCCGGGACCGAATTCGCCGAAAGGTCTCCGCGTAGGCGATGGCGAATTTCTTGTGAGTGCGGAAGCGCTGCACAGCTTCGCGCAATTCCTGGGTCTGCGCCATCCCCATTGCACGGCGCCGACTCGGGCCACCATTCCTTTCACCCTGCTCGTCGACTGCAGGCACGGTCGATCGCGTCCACCACGTCGCGCACCGTCATACGATCGGTCAGCGAGAATTTCGACGTCGGGGTCTCCGGAATATCTTCGACCAATGGCTGTTCAAAGTTCGCTTCGAGAATGGCGCTGGAGGGCACTTTCCCCTTGCGGCCAGAGATAAGCATGATGGTGAGCACAATGGTAAGGAGGTAAATCGCGCCCAGAACGGCGAGGGTGCGAACGATAATTCTCTTCATGGCGGACTCTCCCGTGCGAAGCAGAACGGATGAGTCTAACGCGAACAGGCAAGTAGGAGCGAGAGGGCCCGTAATTGCCCGTATACGACACTCGCGGACATTTCTCTTTTGGGAACAACTAGGCGTTAAGCTTGTCACGAACCAGCAAGTTATCGCCTTCTTCCATCATGCGACGGAAGGATGAAAATAATGAAAAGCCAGTTCTTGTTTCTCCTACTCGTGGTGGTGTGCAGTTGCGCACAGAACACAGAAACCCCAAAGAATCATCAATCCGAGCCTGGTCCGCAAGACTACTACGGTGCCTACGCTCCCGGCGCCGAGTCCCAGTTTAATCAGCGCCCAAACGCCTTCCTCATGGAATGTGTCCACAACCGAACACCTGGCAAAGCACTGGACGTGGGTATGGGTTCTGGCAGGAATGCTCTTTATCTGGCTGCTCACGGATGGGACGTAACAGGCTTCGATATCGCCGAAGTTGGGGTTTCACAGGCGCGCCGACGAGCCAAGAAACAGGGGATCAAGCTCCATGCCATGATTCACAGCGACACTGATTTCGATTTTGGAACTGAACAGTGGGACCTGATTGTGCTGACCTACCAGCCCTTCCGCGACTTGTTGGCGAAAATTAAACCAAGCCTGAAAAAAGGAGGTGTCGTCGTTATCGAGAATTTTCACCGCGAAACGATGCGCGATCGCCTGCTGGATGAAGACGCCACCTATCGCGATAATGAGCTACTCGAAATCTTTTCTGACTTTAGGATCCTGCGCTACGAAGATGTCGCAGCAAAGCCGGATTGGGGGATTGAATTTCCCACAAATCGGCTGGTTCGGCTTGAGGCACAGAAAGGGAACCCTCAGCAGACGGGATGCGACTGGAAGGGGACTCCGAAAGCTGTCGGCGCGACCGTAAAATGGGGAGTGATGTTCCTGACGTGCACCGATGCGGGCTGGATTCGCGTCGAAGTCAAAGGCATGAAGACCCCCGTTTCATATCCTGATGCCCGGAATCAACGAAATTACCGCGGCAATTAGATACGCCGCCAAGGATGCCGGCTTCGACTTGGCGGGCATCGCCGCGGTGCATGACTTTCCCGAACTTGCCTATTTTCCTCAGTGGATTGCCAACGGACACGCCGGCGAGATGAAATATCTCGAGGCGCGTGATGACGCAGGAGAACTGAAGCGCGCCTCCCTGCGAATAGCCGCGCCGTGGGCGCGCAGCGTGGTGGTATGCGCCATCAACTACAACACCGACCCGCCCTATTCCACGCAAGTCCACGACTCGAATCGCGGCTGGATCTCACGCTATGCCTGGAGCCGTGAGGACTATCACAACTCGGTGATGCGCCGACTGAGGATGATAGAGCGATGTCTGTTTGAGAGAGCTGAGATCGGGCAACGCGATGCCGCTCAGGCAGCCGGCGAGAAGCCGGCGCTCGTTACGCGCTGCTACGTCGATACCGGGCCGCTGGTCGAGCGCGTGTACGCGAAGTATGCGGGCGTGGGCTGGATGGGCAAGAATACCTGCATCCTGAACCAGAAGATGGGGTCGTGGCTGTTCCTGGGCGTGATTCTTACATCCCTTGAGCTCACACCCGATCTGCCAGCGCCGGATCGGTGCGGCACGTGCACGCGCTGCCTCGACGCATGCCCAACGAACGCCTTTCTCGGTCCTTATCAGCTCGATTCGAACAAATGCATCTCTTACCTGACCATCGAGAAGCGAGGATCAATCCCCGAAGAAATGCGGGATGGCATGGGCAGGCAGGTCTTCGGGTGCGACATCTGTCAGGACGTATGCCCATGGAACCGGAAAGCACCGCTAACTGACGCTTCGGAATTCCAGGCGCGCGAGGGCTTGGTTAACCCGGCGCTGGAGTGGTTGGCAGGAATGAAGATCGAGGAATTTCGCGAGGTCTTTCGTGGATCTCCCATCCGCCGAGCCAAGCTGAGCGGTCTGCGGCGAAACGCGGTGATCGCCATGGGAAATAGCGGTAACAGAAAGTTCATCTCAACGCTGGACAACCTGTGCGACGACGAGGATCCCGTGGTGGCCGAGAGCGCGGCTTGGGCCCGACAGAGGCTGAGCCGTGAAATAAAATAAAAGCTATTAACCGCCGCCCAAGCACACGAAAGTCTCGCGAAGGACGCGAAGAAGATCTGAGGGCCACTGAGGACCCGGAGGGAGTCCGCGGAGTGCGCGGATTATTCCATAAGTGAAGTTCGAGACTTGAACGTCGATTCCTGCGAAAGTGATCCCTGAAGCACGGCTATCTCTCTTTGCTTTGCGCTCTTCGCGTATCCTTAACGGTCTTTGCGGTTAACAGCTCTCTCTCCTCTCAGGCACGTCCACGTCTAAACGGAATCCCCTCCGTGATAGCATTCTCCTATTGAAGCCCCGGCAGCTCACCATGGGTCGCCTCTTACCTCGGACATCCGTTCTTCAAGCCTCAAGACTCCTGCTGGTGTTGTTCTGCCTTCTTCCTCCCGCGCTGCGTGCCGCAGAACCCAAGTGGCAGGAATTTCGCTCCCAGCATTTCATTGTTGTCAGCGATGCAGGTGACAAGAAAGGCCGCGAGATCGCTTTGCGATTCGAACAGATGCGCGGCGTCTTGGGCCAGCTGCTCATGCGCAAGAAGCTCAACATGCCGGTCCCGCTCACCATTTTCGCCATCAACGACGAACAGCAGTACTTGAAAATGGCTCCGCTGCACGATGGGCGTCCAATCTCCGCACCTGGATTTTTTGTCCCCGGCGAAGACCACCAGTTCATCGTCCTGAATGTCTCGGAAGAAGATTCCTGGCGTGCTATTTCCCACCAGTTTGCTCACCTGTTCCTCAACTATAACTACCCGTCCACGCAGGGATGGTTTGACGAAGGCTTCGCCGAGTATTTTTCGTCGCTGCGTCTCGACAACAAGCAGGCCCAGATCGGCAGCGATCCGGAGTTGGCCTCGCCGGTGACGGAGGACGTGCTTGGCAACCAGAGCGAGGTGCGCAATTCTCCCAAGTCGCTGACCGAATTGTTAAGCGGCTGGGTATGGCTCTCCATCCCCGACCTGTTCAACATGCGTCACGATCCGACCACCTATCAGGAAGGCACGCACCATACGCTGTTCTACGCGCAGTCCTGGATGGTGATGCATTACATCCTGAACAAGGATCAGCTCACGGCCACCGGCACTTACTTTGACCTGGTACAAAATCAGAAGATTCCCGTCGACGAGGCGATTCAGCAGGCTTACGGAATGTCGACTGCTCAGTTCGATAAGGCGGTAAAAGACTACTTCCATTCACTGAAGCAGTTGGTCGCAGACCAGGACGCGGTGCGCCAGGGCGCGAGTCAAAATACTCGCCCCGGGATTTATCAGTTTGCCGCTCCGCTAGGTCCCGACGAAATCGTCATCGATGCCAAGCAGGTATCCGAAGCGGATGCCTTGGCGCAGATGGCGGAGGTGATGGTGCGTCTCCCCGATCGCCGGGAGCAGGGGCTAAGAGAGATCGACAGCGTCCTCAAGATGACCGACAAAAAGGGCCAGCCTGTGGACAACGAGATCGCGCATCGCGCCTTGGCGTGGGTACACCTGGACAGCAAAGAGTTCTCTGAGGCTGCGGAAGAGTTAGGCAACGCCGCAGCACTGGATCCGAGGGACGTGTGGAATCGGTACTACCTGGCCTTGCTGAAATACAAGACGGCACAGACGAAACATGAGGAAATGCAGGGTCTTGCGAACATGATGATCGACCTCAAAGTAACGATCGACTGGTACCCCGATTTTGCCGAGGCTTATAACATGCTTGCCATGGCGCGCATCGAAGGTGGGGGTGCGGTGTCGGCGCTCGAGTCCATCAAAGTGGCGATCGCGCTCAGTCCCAGAAATGAGCAATATGTTTTCAATCTGGGCCAAATTCAGGAAACAGCAAAGAAGTGGGACACCGCGCGCGCCATTTTCGAACGGCTGCAGTCAAGCGCCAATCCTCAAATCGCGGCTGCCGCCAGTCACCAGTTGGAAGAACTAGCCACCGTCAAGAAATACGGAATCTCGCCCAGCGCTCCAAAGCGTGCGCCGCAGTCTTCTCCCTTCGATGAACTGGAGCAGGAGGCCCAAAAGCGGGCACAAGCTCCGGATCAGTCCGGTCCCGACAAACGTCCAACGCAATTTGTAAGGGGCACGCTCACGAGCGTGGACTGTTCGCGAGCACCCGCCGCTGTCCTGACTGTGAATACCGGCTCGAAATCGCTGAAGCTGCGCACACCCGATTACAAGTCGCTGCTGGTGATCGGAGAAGATGGCCTGTCCTGCGATTGGAGGAATCGCCGAGTCTCGATCAACTACAAGGCCCGCGGGGCCACCGATGGGGATCTTGTGTCCGTGGAAATGCAATAAAACAAAACTGATATAGGCGGTTAGCAATTGCCGATTACGCTTCTAATCAAGCAACGTTAGCGCTAAGTGCCGATCCTTCGGCACTCGACAGTAAGCCGTTACGATTGCAATGACCAATGAAAGAAACCGCCTGTTGAAATTCACAACAAAAAACCTCCCAGGAGCAAACTGGGAGGTAATGAATGGTTTGAAAGCTAGGTCAGACGCGAACGACGTTCGCCGCCTGGAAGCCCTTCGGCCCCTTGAGCAAGTCGAACTCCACGGTCTCGCCTTCATTGAGCGTGCGGTATCCATTCTCTTGAATCGCGGAGAAATGGACGAACACGTCCTCGCCGGTGGAGCGCTGGATAAAGCCATAACCCTTTGCTCCGTTAAACCACTTCACAGTTCCCTTCTCTCTCACAGAAGAAACTCCTTTCGCCTCATCGCGAAGAATTCATCTCGCCGTCCTCCGTTAGAGCTTCCAGATTCGGATAGCCCCCCCTCAAAGGATCGGAAAGACAGGTCGCGTTACCGCCGACGGAAGAAGTCTCGGCCAACATGAAGGGCCTCTGAGTTTGGCGCCGGGTAGTAGAAGGTACCACGGCGCAAAGCTCAGAAGCCCGAGACGATGGCGCGAATTTCGACCGCCTAACACAGAAACGTCAACCCACTTACCTGGACTTACTACCGACATTCCGGCAGTGAGCCCAAGATAATATGCAGGTCAGCCCTTCTTGGCAAGAAAAGAAATTCAATAAACCCTCATAGAGTCAAAGGCTTGCACCTCGAGGCGAACAGCCCAGTATGACCTGCGGTCGTTGGGGGTTACCCTTTCGTGACCGGATGCCTGCGCATCCCTTTGATAAGATTACGAGAAATCCCGTGGCTGACCCCATACAAACCATCGTGCCCCGGCCTGCCGAGGGACTGAAAACCCGTTCCCGAATCGGCGGTCGTACTTACTCAGGGCTGGTGCTTTCTACAATTCGCTACCTGATGCGGACCGAGGTACACACCTTCGCGTTCTCCGTAGCGGCCAATGCGCTGCTTTCTTTTTTTCCATTCGTCACGCTGCTGTTGACCTTAATCCGCCGGGTGTTCCGCTCACCCGGAATGTATGAAGTAGTGTTGCAGTTGCTTCGCGACTACCTGCCCGCAGGACAAGACTTCGTGATCCGGAACCTCAATGCCATGGTGGGCGGGCGCCATCAGGTGCAGATTGTGTCTCTGGTGATCCTGCTGGTGACTTCTACGGGAATTTTCCTGCCCCTCGAAGTTGCACTGAACCGAATCTGGGGGTTCGGCGAAAATCGGTCGTATCTGGGAAACCAGTTGATCTCGCTGGGGTTGGCATTCTGGTGTGGTGTCCTGGCGTTGCTCTCAGTAGGTATGGGCGCAGGCAACGTCGCGCTAATGGAGTTTCTTCTGCGCGGCCACGCCACGATCATCGTCCGCGTTGTGGGATTCCTGGCGATGAAAGTCTTTGCAATCGCGGCCAGCATCGCCATCTTCTTTCTGATCTATTGGCTATTACCGAATGGCAAAGTTCCCGTCCGCGCCGTGCTGCCTACGGCGATCATCATGGGACTTCTGTCGGAGGCCCTGAAGTACGCCTACATTCTCGCTCTGCCCTGGCTAAACTTCGCTGAAGTCTATGGCCCGTTCTCTCTTTCGGTCAGCTTGATGTTTTGGGCCTTTCTCTCGGGACTGCTGCTGTTGACGGGCGCGCACCTGTCGGCAGAAGAACATTTACCGAAACCATAGCCAGATCTTCTCCAGATCTCCTCTTCGAAGCCTTCTTCAATGACCGGTCACACAATCTTGTGACTACCGACACAGTGGCGGTTGCATGGACCGCGTACGATGCAGTGGTTTCCCCTTGTTTCCAGTTTCCCTCCGAGCAGACATCCATCTCTGAAGGCAGGTGCTAATGCCTCGGACTTTGTGCACGTGTCTGCTAATTCCACTTGTCGCTGTCCTTTCTCTTTCCGCTCAGACACGGACCTCGCCTTCGCGGCTGCCTCCCAACCTGGATGTTACCCACCGCGCCTGCAAATATGGTGAGTGCAAGGCCCCGCCCAACGAAGACGCCACCAGCCCTCTAGGGCCGGATACCCAGGAGTATCCCTTACAGAGAAGTTCTATTGTGATGAAGTTGCTGGATGACGCCAAGTGCGACGAATGCAGCGAGAGCGAGGTATCGGCTGAACAGTGTAGCGGGTACGCTCGCGAAGGAACGACTAAGTCTTCCGAGAAATCGAAGGATTGTCGCGATAATCCGAAATCTTGCCCGTGTAAGTAGCGAGTTGACTGTGGAGCGACAGCGCCGCCCCCGACCGCCGGCTCGAATCATGTAACGCGCAATGTTCGCACGCACGCGGGCAGGAGTGCCCGCGCCACACTCGGACGCTTGAGGACGCGGGGTCGCTCACTTACTTCTTCGTCCAATGATCCACCCAGTCATTGACGGTCTTGTACCAGAGCTGGGAGTTCTGCGGCTTCAGCACCCAGTGGCCTTCGTCGGGGAAGTAGAGCATCTTCGACGGCACGCCCATACCGCTGCAAAGTGGTGAATAGCTGGAAGCCCTCGCTGACGTCGAGCCGGTAATCGAGCTGCCCATGCACCACCAGCGTCGGAGTCTTGAAATTCTTGGCGTACTGGTGCGGCGACCACTTCTGATACATGCGCACGATTGTCGTAAGGCGTGCCCTTGTATTCCCACTCGTTGAACCACAGCTCTTCGGTCGAGCCCCAGGCGGACTCGGCGTTGAACATGCTGTCGTGCGAGACGATGCACTTGAAGCGATCGGTGTGGCCGAGAATCCAGTTCGCCATGTACCCGCCATAGCTCGCGCCCAGCGCGCACTCGCGGTCCTTGTCGATGAAGGGATAAGTCTTCTCGGCGTAGTCGAGGCCTTTCATCAGGTCTTCGAACGGAGCCCCGCCCCAGTCGCCGTTGATGGCGTCGATGAACTTCTGGCCGTAGCCGGTCGAGCCGTGGAAGTTGATCATGATGACCACGTATCCGTTGGCAGCGAAGAGTTGAGGATTCCAGCGGAAAGACCAGTCGTCCCCCCAAGCGCCTTGCGGACCGCCGTGGATGAGGAACTTCACGGGATACTTCTTGGCTGGAGTCGAAGTTGGGGGGCTTGACGAGCAAGCCTTCGACGTCATCATTGTGCGCCCCCTTGAAGGAAAACGTTTCGGCATTCGTCATGCTAACTTGCGACAGCACGCTTGGCGTTCACCGATGTGATGGCCCAATCTTTCGCCAACGAACAACTCTCCTTGCCCGGGTCCACATCTCCTGTTCTGGCTGGGCAGCCGCCGGCGGAAGTATCGGCCGCATAGACTTCGTTCGGCGCCTTGATAGACATCCGCGAGAACACCAGCGTCTTCCCATCGGGCGTTACCGTCACATCATCGTTGTAGCCTCCCACCAAGGCACGCCTCGGAAACTCTTGTCGACCTTTGTCTGCGGTGGGAGCGATTCCCACTGCATAGACAAGGGAGTGGTTCATGTGCTCTGCAGCGAAATAAATTGTCCCTGAGTTGGGTGCCCAGACGAACGAGCCGACCCAATGATCGAAACTGTCGGTTGCGTCCTTCTTCTCCCCAGTTTTCCGGTCATAGACCATCAGATGAAAGCGGTCGCTTTCGTACCCGGGCCGCTCCTGCGCACGGTATGCGATGTACTTCCCATCCGGCGAATACAGTGGTGTCGAGTCACTCGCTGGATTGTCGGCCGTGATGTTCTTCGCCGCGCCTCCGCTTACAGGAACGATCCACAAATCATTATTCGTCGAGGCCGCGTCCATCTTGTCGTGATTCGACGTGTAGCAGATCTCTTGCCCGTCAGGCGAGAACGCGTAGTTGTCCTGCCCACCGAGCGAAAATACGGGGGAATCGTAGTCGCCCGGGGTGAGGTCCCGCGGCGTGCCCCCCTCCACTGGAACAACAAATAAGTGGCTCCGCATTCCTCCCTTGTAGGCGTTCCAGTGTCGGTACAGCAGCCGATCAAAGATTAGTGCCTTCACCTTCGACTTCTCGTGTTCTTCGAGTTTCTTCGCGTTGCAGGCAGATTCCTCCGCGGGCGCACCATCGCACTCGGGATACACGTTCGATACAAACAGGATGTTCTTCCCATCCGGCGACCAGACTTCTCCATCGGCCTCAGTGGCAATCGATGTCAGCTTCTGCGTGCCCGTCACTTTGCCCGCAGCACCATCGAAATCTGCGATCCAGATTTGCGAACCGCCATCCTTCGTCGACAGAAATGCGAAGCGTTTTCCATCCGGCGCCCAACGCGGGCGGTCACCGTCCTGATCGGAAATAAGGACGCGCTCCCGCGCGCCCTCGACGGGCGGGACGCCCGTCGCTCCACCCGCTAGAGGCACGATCCAGATGTGTGGCGTTTTCTTGTTGGCGGCCAGATCGACGTCTACAACACTGAAAAGCACCCACTTGCCATCTGGCGAAGGCACAGGCTCGGCGACGCGCTTGAGCGCCATCATGTCTTCAAATGTGAAGGGATGCTTGCTTTGCCCGAACATGGGCGCAATGTAAAGAATTGTAAAAATGAGAATGATGAGACGGCGCATGGTGCCTCCCCAAAACAAACGGGTAAGTGTAAACCAGTCATGAGGTCAGAAGATGTGGCAATCGGCACACAAGCGTCAGCACTCAGCCAAAAGAAGGTCCGAAGAAGTTCGCCGGCAGAAGCTGAACGTTGCGTGGTTCCAGCCGCTAGTGCGAAAGCAGTAGAGGCATCGCCCTAAAAACGCACTCGCTGCAACCATTGTTCCGCAACCGTCGTCTAACTTGGCAGGCAGAAACTGCAGTCTTCCCTACCCTCCGGGCTCCCTGAGCGGAGAGGGTCCGGGGGTAGGAAGGCAGCAGCTCCGACACCTTCCTGACGTCGGCGGGTCAATTCTTCTACACTATTCATATGAAACTGCATTTCCGTACCCGCCCACAGTTCGCGGCTCTAATCTCCCTTTTGCTGCTGTCGGCGTTTGCCGTCGCCCAGGAAGGCCCACTCGATAAATCCCAGCCTAAGGGCATCACTCCGGACGACATCATCAAGCGCTTCGCCACCAAGGAAAAGGAATTCAAAGAGGCCCGCGACGGGTACACCTACCGGCAGGACGTCAAGGTGCAAACTCTCGATGGCGACACGGTGGACGGCGAGTACCGCCAGGTTTTTGACATTACCTTCGACGACCAGGGCCACAAGAACAAGACAGTAGTGTTCGCGCCCCAAGCGACTCTGGTGCGCATCGGCATGACCCAGGAAGACGTCGATGACATCGAAAACCGCCTGCCCTTTGTGCTGACCAGCGACGAGATTCCGGAGTACAACATCCTTTACGTGGGCCTGCAGCAGCAGGACGAACTGCATTGCTACGTCTTCGACGTCGCCCCCAAAGAGATTGTGGGCAAGAAGCGCTACTTCCAGGGCCGAGTCTGGGTCGACGACCGTGACTTCCAGATCGTGAAGACCTACGGCAAGACTGTGCCCGACATCCGCCCAAAAAAGAAAGGCAACAACGAGAATCTGTTCCCCAGCTTCACGACCTGGCGCGCGCAAGTCGACGGCAAGTACTGGTTCCCCGTCTACACAAAAGCGGACGACCAGCTGCATTTCTCGCTGGGCGATGTGCACATTCGCGAGATTGTGAAATACGAGAACTACAAGAAATTCGGTGCCAAGACGAGAATTACCTACGAAGGCAAAGAACTACCTCCGGGAGAGCAAAAGCCTGGGGACCAAAAGCCGGTAGAGCCGCAGGCTCAGCAACAACCGCCAAAGAACTAGGTTTCAAGGTTGCAAAGTTTCAAAGCTTAGATAGCCATCGGTTTGGAGTTGCGCAGAGACTCGAGGCAGGCGATTAAGAAGTCCAAGCAGCTGGTACGCATCGTGCTCAACTGAAGTACAGGTTTCCTCATCAACAAATCCGAGATCGCTCGCGATGGCGAGTTGAGTACTCAATTCGAGCAATGATCCCCGGGAATGTCCAAGAAACTGCCGGAACTCTCCGGCGTCAGTCGGCCTTGACCCTCGGCAATGTTTGAAGCGACAGAAACTGAGGCTCGCCTCATCTGAGAGGTCAGCCCGTGGATTTCAGACTTGGGGAACTTTTCAGTTTCCCTATAAACCCGACTAGCAAGAGCTCGAGCTTTCTGCCAAACCAACAAGTCCCGATAAGAACGCGCCATCATTTCCTCCGTGGCGCCATCCTCACCCAGTTTGAACCTTACCTACCTTGAAACCTTCGAAACCTTGAAGCTTTGAAACCTCAATAAAAAAGATACTTCCTCCACTTATCATCCGACCGCCCCATTAGACGCATGATGTGCCGGCTGGTGTGGAGGTTGAAGGCGCGCGGTTCGCGCAGCAGCTTCATCACCGCCTCGGTGGGGAGTTGATTCCCCTTTCGACGGTTGCAGGGATGGCAGCAGGCGACGAGGTTCTCCCAGGTGGACGAGCCACCGCGCGAGCGCGGTACGACGTGATCGAGCGTCAATTCGCCCGAGGCCAGCACCACTCCGCAGTACTGACAGGTATTGCGGTCGCGCAGCAGGATATTCTTGCGAGAGAGTGCACGCGTCTGGTGCGGAATACGGCGATACTCCAGCAGCCGGATTACAGAAGGAACCCGCACCGCAACCCGCGCCGCGTGCAGAAAGTGGCCATTCTCTTCTTCTGCCATCGCAACGCCCTTGAGCACCAGCACAATCGCGCGCCGGGCGGCGCATACGTTGATCGGCTCATAGGATGCGTTCAGTACCAGCACCGGCGCATGCAGGGCCTGGGCATTGCCGTAGGTCCCGGCCGCGACGGTGAGCACGCCAGCAGCGGACCGGCCCACCATCGCCCTCATCGAATTATCGATCTTCGCTCCCATAAAACTTGACTCATCCGTGGGCGGCCATGGTCATATCGGTATCCGCTGCCGGTTCGAGCTGCACGTGCTGCACTTCGTTCTTCAGAGTCCGCGCAACGGTTGCCACCCAGACCCGGGCTGCGCCCGCGCGCCGCAGAACTCGGGCGCACTCTGACACGGTCGTCCCGGTAGTAAACACATCGTCCACTAGCAAAATCTCGCGTTCTGAAACTTGGTCCGGGTGCTTTACCCGAAAAGCCCCGCGCATGTTCTCCCGCCGTTGATGACGCGTCAGTCCGGTCTGCGACTGCGTCTCCCGCACTCTTTCCAACCCGTCCGGACCGAGCAAGTAGCGATCCCGGGAAGAGAACAGCTTCAATGCCAGACGCGCAACCAGCTCCGCCTGATTGAAGCCTCGTTGCCGGAACTTGCTCCGATGCAGCGGAACGGGAATCACCAGGACTTTCGCTTCCCGAAAAGATGGCTCCAGTCCAGCGACCACTTCCGTCAGCATCCGTCCCAGCACATTGGCAGCGGGCCGCACCTGCTGGTACTTCAGCATGTGGATCAGATCTCGCAAGCCTCCTTCATAGCTGCCGTAGGCCAGGGCCCGCGCGTAAGGTGGCTCCATGCGCTGACAGAGTCCGCAACGGACTTCGCCGTGCTCCCCGGCAAATGCGTGCGGGCTGACCAGCCGCTCCCCGCAAATGGAACAGAGACCGCCTTCGATGGGATGGATGGCGTCGAGACAGTTTTCACACACGGGAAGGCGCGAAATTCGGATCAAAGGCTCGCCGCAAATACGGCAATCGGCAGGAAATAGCGTGGCGAAGAGGCTGTCCGCCATCTCGCTCGCCCAGGAAGCAAAAGAAGACCCTTTGGCTACTGTATTCGCCTGCGTAGCCCGAGTTCGGTCCTCGCTACTGCTGAAGACAGCCTCCTGTCGTCCGGAGAGTGCATGGGGGCTCCAACCAGACGAATGTTAAAACCAGTATAGCGACGGCCACAGGCTCACGCAATCTGCTGCCTGTCTCCGTGGTCCCCGTTGGTTCCCTTCTCGGTACTCTTCAATTCGGCTCCATCCCCGGGTCCAACGGACCCAGACGGAGCAAATTTGTGTTGCTCGGGATGCGGCAACAGGGGCACCCTCGAGGCAAGGTACGAACGGTGGTAACAGTCACCGCAGCGGGCAGCCCGCATCGCGAGGAACGGGAGTGCGTACCTTTCAAACAGATTGCGCGGACGCGAGACGAAGCCATCCTGACTGCCGCATCGAGAACACCGGAACTCCTTGAAGAAGCGGGACCAAAACGTCTGGCTGGAAAAAGCGCGCACCGACAACTCCTCGGGCCCACATAGCCCAAACCGCGACGGTCATCTTGCCTAGATTCTAACCCCGTTTGGAGACAACGAAGCTAGATTGTGAGATGGCCATGGCAACGACGGGAGTTGCCAGCCACGACATCGCACCGCGAATGTGAGCGCATCGTACTTGTATTCGGCGCTCGCCGCGTGCTAACGTGCGCGGTCGCAGCACTGCACGGTATATCTAATTCCAGGAATCACTTGCGAGGGTTCTCATGAGCACTCAAACCGCAACTCCCGCCGGTCAGAAGAAATACCAACCCTACGTGCCCGAAAACATGGAGATGAAAGAATTCACCTTCCGGGCCCTGCTCATCGGGCTGGTCATGACCGCCATCTTGGGTTCGGCCAATGCCTACCTGGGCCTCAAGGCGGGCATGACCATCGCCGCCACATATCCCGCCGCAGTCATCGGCATGGCCCTGTTGCGCTTGATGAAGGGCTCCCTGCTAGAAGAAAACATCGCCCGTACCGTTGGATCGATCGGCGAGTCGGTGGCAGCCGGAGCAGTTTTCACGATCCCCGCCTTCGTCATGGCGGGATTGTGGCCGGGGCTCACCAAGGATCAGTATTGGAAATCAGTCGCCCTGATGATGATCGGAGGTACTCTCGGCATCCTGTTCGTGACCCTGTTGCGACGCGTGATGGTCGAGGACCCCGACCTTCCCTACCCGGAGTCGGTGGCCGCTTCTGAAATTCATAAGGCCGGACAGCAGGGAGCTAAGGCGGCGAAGATCCTTTTCGCCAACATGGGATTTGGCGCCTTCATGTTCCTGATGGGCGCGATCAACCTATTCCGCCCCAGCAATACGCTCCACGTGCAAATCAGCGAATTAGGAAAGAGACTGCTTCTGCGCACAGGTACCAATCCCAATGTCGCCACGACGGTGACGGGCGGTGCCACACTATTCAACGCTCCCGACATCAGTCCGGCATACCTGGGCGTCGGCTACATCATCGGTCCACGACTCGCGGCCCTGAACTTCGCTGGTGGCGTGCTGGCCTGGGGCTTGCTGGTTCCACTACTCACCTTCACAGTCGGTCCTTACATTCAGGCCGCGCAGCCGGGCGGTCAAACGCTGTCGTGGGACCTGCTCGCTGGAGCCATCTATTACTCGATTGTGCGTCCCATCGCCGTGGGCGGAATGCTGGTGGGCGCCTCTTACACGCTGTTCAAGATGCGCAAGCAACTGGCCGTCGGCATGGGTCGAGCCATTTCGGACTTGAAGAAAAGTCGCAGCGGTACACGCGGCCACCAACCGCACCGAGCGCGACCTCAGTTCCAAGGTAGTTTTTTCGGGCATCGCCCTGGTTTTCGTGGCCATGATTCTGCTTTACCACTACTTCATCAGCGGCGCAGGCAACCTGACGGGCTCCAGAATTCTTTCCGGATCGCTGGTCGCTGCGGTCGTCATGATCATCGTCGGTTTCTTCTTCGCAGCGGTGTCGGGAAACCTGGTTGGGATGATCGGCTCCTCGAACAATCCCGTCTCGGGACTGACGTTGTGCACGCTGGTGATCGCTGCGCTTCTGATGGTCGCGTTGGGAGTTTCCGGAGCGGGCGGAGTGGCAGCAGTGCTCGGAGTCGCCGCGGTCGTCTGCGTTTCCTCCGCCGTGGCGGGCGAGATGTTGCAGGACTTAAAGGTCGGTCACATCTTAGGCGGCACACCGGCGAAGATGCAGATCGGGGACCTATTCGGAATTGTCGTCGCCTCGTTCGTTCTTTTCTTTCCCCTCTCAACTTTGGACAGGGTGTATCACTTCGGCACGCCCGAGTTACCCGCACCGCAAGCCGGCCTGATGGCGATGCTTTCCAAAGGTATTGTCGGCGGCGACATGGCATGGCCACTCGTGGTCGTCGGCATCCTGCTCGGGATCGCCATGATCCTGATCGAAGTAAAAAGCGTAATGCTGTTCTCCGTAGGTATGTACCTGCCGCTGGGAACCACATTCGCCATCTTCGTAGGCGGCGTGATCCGCTGGGCCACCGACCGGCTGCGTGACAAGCGCAACCTCAATGATGCGCAGAAGGCGCGGGTGGACAATGCGGGAGTATTGACTGCCTCCGGCCTGATCGCCGGAGAGGCCTTGTGCGGGATTGGGGTCGCGGCCATCATCGCGCGAAGACTGGCGCGCGACCCTCACGCCGATACGACATTGTTTCAGTTAGCGGTCGGGAACCATCCCATCACCAGTCTTCTGGCCCTGGCGGCGCTGGTAGCCGTCATGATCCTGGTGCCCTTAGCGAATTCGGGACGCCCCGAAGATCCAGCACCCCCCACGGCAATCATGTGACCAGTGTGGTGCGGGCACACCTGCCCGCGTTCGTGGCAGTGAAGAAGCAGCCAACCATCAAGGCACGAAGGCACACGAAGGAAACGGAGACGTATTACGATTTCCTTCGTGGTACTTTGTGTCTTTCGTGGTTAGCGTCTTTATGTCGGTTGCTGAAAACATCGCGCGCGTGCGCGAACGAATCCAGGCCGCGGCCATGCGAGCGGGGCGTGATGCCGACGACATCACCCTTATGGCGGTGAGTAAGACCTTCCCGGCCGATTCCATTCGCGAGGCCTATGAGGCTGGTATCCGTCAGTTTGGCGAAAACCGAGTCCAGGAATTTGCCGGCAAGGTCAAAGACTTGGACGACCTTGGCGAGGCCCGCTGGCACATGATCGGCCACCTCCAGTCCAACAAAGCTACGAAAGCGTCGGAATTGTTTCATGCGGTCGACTCGGTGGATTCCTTCAAACTCGCAGAAAAACTGAACGAAGCCGCGATCAAAGCGAATAAAACCCTCGCCGTTCTGATTGAAATCAACGTTGGCGGTGAAGAAGCCAAAACTGGAGTGGCACCCGGCTCGCCGGAGCTCGATCATTTGCTCTCCGCGGCTCGACAACTTGAGCGTCTGCAAGTCAAAGGGCTCATGACCATCCCGCCATTCTTCGACGATCCCGAAGCAACGCGTTCTTACTTCCGCACATTGCGGGAACTGCGCGACCAGATCGCTGCGCGCAACCTGCCCGGTGTTGAAATGGCAGCGCTTTCTATGGGGATGTCGCACGATTTCGAAGTAGCCATCCAGGAAGGTTCTACCTGCGTGCGCGTGGGAACCGCGATCTTCGGAGAGCGGAGTCGCAAGCTATGAGGTGGCGTTTCGCGGAAGCCATCCTCGGACTGACACTCAATCCTTGATCCCCATTCAGGAAAACAACGGAGCAGTCACATTCGCAGTCAAGGTACACCCCCGCGCGAAGAAAAATGCCATCACCGGGGAGCTGGGCGACTCCCTGAAAGTCGCGCTGACCGCGCCTCCCGTGGAGGGCAAGGCCAACGAGGCTTGCATTGAATTCTTTGCAAAACTTTTGAAGGTACCGCGTTGGTCCGTTAGTATTGCTGCCGGCCAGGCCAGTCGCAGCAAAGTGATTCGCGTAGCTGGGATTAAGCGCGCAAGAGGTTCGAGATCGATTGGTCGTTTGAACGCGGGCAAGACTGCCCGCGCCACAGCGGTCCACCCAGGAGCGCCATTTGTCTCTTTCGGAACGCTTCCACGAAATTCGCACCGGCTTTGAGCGCCCCTTCTGGGTCGCCAATATCAGCGAAATTTTTGAGCGCCTCTCGTACTATGCCGTCTTTGCCGCACTCGCGCGCTACCTGCACGAAGCCCTGCAGTTTCCCACCGATCAAGCGGCCAGTCTCAGCGGCGTTTTTGGCGGAGCCGTTTGGGTAATGGCCATCTTCGGAGGTGCGCTTGCCGACCGCATCGGCTTTCGTCGCGCGCTCTCGCTGGCCTACTTCATTCTGAGTTGCTCGTATTTCCTGGTGGGATCGATCGCGGCGCCCTGGCTGGTGCCGGTGCGAAATGTCCTCCCGCTTGGGGTCATGGTCGCGATCGTTCTATTCCTGCCGGCTCTGGGTGTGGCCTTGGTCAAGCCCAGCGTCGTGGGCACGACGGCGCGCTGCTCAAAGGAGAACGTCCGCTCCATCGGATACTCGATCTATTACACGCTGGTAAACATTGGCAGCTTCCTTGGCCCATTTCTTGCCGGTTGGATCCATTCGCACATGCGAGTCGAAAATGTCTTCCGTCTCGCGGCGCTGAGCGTGTTCCTCATGCTCATCGGCGTTCTGATTTTCTTCAAGGAGCCCAGGCGGACGGACGAGCTACAAATTCCATCGATCGGTCAAGTAGGACGCAATTTCCTGATGGTGCTTGGAAACGGGCGCTTTGTTCTCTTCCTGCTGATCTTTTCGGGCTATTGGATTGTCTTCTGGCAGCAGTACCTGATCCTGCCCATTTACATTCACGACTACGTGGACGCGAGCGCCAATACCGAACGGATCCTAATCGCCGACCCACTAGTTGTAATTACTCTCACCGTAGCGGTGAACGCACTCACTCGTCGCATCTCGTCGTTAGGCGCAATCACGTTGGGAACGTTGATTACCGCACTGGGATGGCTTGCTCTCGGCTGGTACCCGCGCGTCTGGACGGCCGTGGTCGCCCTCATCATCGTGGCTCTCGGGGAGATCACCCAGCAACCTCGCTACTACGAGTACATCTCGCGGCTGGCCCCGCCGGGCCAGCAGGGCACCTACATGGGCTTCGCCTTTCTGCCGATCGGAATCGGATCGCTCATCGGTGGGAAGTTCGGCGGAATGCTAGTGCACCACTTCGGCGAAGTTCAGCACCATCCCGAGCGCATCTGGTGGGCTGTGACGGGAGTCGGAGTAGCAACCGCCGTGTTGCTGTGGGTTTACGATAAAACAGCCATCGGAAAAGACACCGCCGGGTAGTAAGAGGTCAGCCTCGACAATGGCTCACCGCGCCTCGCACCGCGAGGGACGCACCACAATGCCCAAAGGCAAAACTTCCGCCTACATCGCCGCTCATATCCGTCGCGTCCTGAAAGACGGAGGCTCAGCCCCTCATGCCGAAGGCGTGCAGTGGTTTTTCAAAGAGGAAGTCAGGTCGCGCGGATGGTATACCGCGGAACTGCGGAAGGTCGCCGTCCGCTTTCGACGCACGATTGTGCATGAACGTGGCATCGACTTCCTACTGCAGGTCGCCGATCACCTTTTCCGCGGTCGGGTCCTGGAAGAAAAAGTCTTCGCCGTGTTTCTGCTCGAGAAGTTGGTCGACAAATTCGGCGATCCTGAATTTCGCTTGTTTGAGTCGTGGCTGTCACGCATCAGCAGTTGGGCCGACCACGATGCGCTGGTGCATTGCCTGATCGCTCCGATGGTCGCCGCAAAAACAGCACGCACAAGATATGTCTTTGTTTGGGCGGAATCCCCGGATCGCTGGCACCGTCGTGCCGCATGCGTGGCGCTCATTCGGGGAACGCGGCAAAAGCTCTTCTTCCCTCAGATTCAGCGGTTGTCGAATCTCCTGCTGCGCGACGAAGACGACATGGTGCAGAAAGGCCTCGGTTGGCTCCTCCGGGAAACCGCGAAAGCCGACTCGAAGCGGACGGTACCCTACCTCATGAAAATTCGACAGAGGGCACCGCGGCTCGTGCTGCGAACAGCGTGCGAAACCCTGCCACAACCAGACCGCAAGAAAATACTGGCGAAGCTTACCGTCCCTGCACCAAGACCGGCCCCCTAACAACCGCGAGCATTCGCCTAAATCCTCGTACTTGTTTAAAATAACCATTTGCTCATGAATCTCCCAGCCATTCAGGCCGCGTTGCGGGAACGCAACATCGACGCATGGCTTTTTTATGACCACCACCGTCGCGACCCGATTGCCTACCGGGTGCTCGGTTTGCCTACGACCTTGATGGTTACACGTCGCTGGTTTTACCTGATTCCCGCACAAGGCGAACCGCTCAAACTCGTCCACAAGATCGAAGCTGGGCATCTGGACACGCTTCCTGGTTCCGCGCGCAGGTATGCCGGGTGGCAGGAACTCTTCGACAGTTTAAAGGCGATCCTTGCGGAGCACCGCGACATCGCCATGCAGTACTCTCCAAACAACAGCGTCTTCACCATCTCACTGGTTGATGCCGGAACGATCGAGATCGTCCGCGGCCTTGGCAAAAACGTCGTGAGTTCCGCCGACCTGATCGCACTGTTTGAAGCCACGTTTACCGATGAGCAAGTGCTGTCGCACTTCGCCGCGCGGGATGCCATCGATAACATTACAGCTGCGGCCTTTCAGGAAATCGGTCGCCGAGCGCGCAACGGCGGTACAACCGAGTACGCCATGCAGCAATGGTTCATGGAATCCTTCCGTCGCGAGCACCTCGTCACCGACGATCCGCCCATCGTAGCCGTAAATGCCAACAGCGGTAATCCTCACTACGAGCCACATGCCGAAGGCTCTGCTCCGATTCGTGAAGGAGACTTTGTGCTGCTCGATGTCTGGGCAAAGAAAGATACTCCCGGAGCGGTCTATTACGACATCACCTGGACTGGCGTCGTCGGCAAAGCACCGTCGGACAAACAACGGGAGATCTTCCAGATCGTTCGCGACGGCCGCGATGCGGGTGTGAAGACCGTCGTCGACGCCACCGCCGCGGGCCAACGAATCGCAGGCTGGCAGGTCGATCGCGCGGTTCGGGACCACATTACGAAGGCCGGCTACGGCGACTATTTCATCCACCGCACCGGCCACTCGATCGGCACGGAAGTGCACGCCAATGGAGCCAACATGGACGACCTCGAAATTCACGACGAACGGCAAATCCTGTCGAACTCGTGCTTTTCGATTGAGCCGGGAATCTACCTGCCCGAATTCGGCGTGCGTAGTGAAGTCAATGTGCTAGTCCGGCCCGACCGTGCGGAAGTTACCGGCAAAATCCAACGCGAGATCGTGACCATCTGAATGTCGAATTCCACGACTGATAAAGCGAAAGCCGACGACACCCCCAGGACCGAGACCCAGCCTGTCACCACCATGTCAGTGGTTGTTCCGGCCATTGCATGGCTCATCCCGGGCGCCGGGCACCTCATCCAGAAGCGCTATGGTCGCGGCCTTCTGCTCATGGCCTCAATTTCTACGATGTTCCTGCTAGGACTGGCCCTGCAGGGCCGTGTCTATAAGCCGAATGGTGGAGACATCCTCGACATACTGGGTTTTGTCGGGAACATCGGGGCAGGCGGACTTTATATCGTGACCCGAGCCATGGACTGGGGCCAGGGTGCAATTGCACATGCGACCGCGGACTACGGAACCAAGTACCTTATCGTGGCCGGGCTGCTGAACTTCATCGCGGTGGCTGACGCCTACCACATCGCCATCGGAAAGAAGCAATGACGATCCAACTCTCACACTTCAGCGCCGCGATTTTGTTCGCACTGTTTGCCTCCGTGGTATTTGGCATCACGCAACGCAACACCACCCGCGAAATGGTTCGCTACGGCCTCTATTGTTTCGCCATGTTCAGTGGCGGAGTCATTGCGGCGGGTTGGGTGATGTGGTTGTTGCGGAGGTAGCTTTCAGTCGTCAGCATCAACCGTCAGATTCGAACCAATTGATCGCCGAATAGCAGGTGCTGGCCACTCTGGGTCTTCCCCACCGCAACTGGTTCTTTGCTGAAAGCTGAGAGCTGACATCAGACGGTTGAGAGCCGGGAGCTACTCTTCCCACACGAACGCGTCGAACACTCGCTGCGCGTCGAACCCCAATCTCTTGTAGAGTTCCACGGCGCGAACATTGGCCTCGGTCACGGTCAGGGACAACATCGAGAATTTGCGCTTGCGCAACTGGTTTGCGGTGCAGGCCAGGAGTGCATCGCCCACGCCCTGGGATCGAAATTCTGGCAACACGCAAACTTGCGTGACATGTCCCACGTCGTGGCGGACGCGCGAACACAGGATTAAGCCCGCCATCTGGCGCCTGCCCTTATGCGTGACGATGAAGGACGACTCGGCATCGAACAACCCGCATCCCGGAAAACGCACGATGTTATTGAGAAATCGCAGCGACCCGCTCAATGTGCGGTATTGGTCGTTGATCTCGGCATCCACGTGCCCGCGATAGGCAGCAGTAATGACTGCGGCGGCAGACTGGTAATCGCCGTCCGCCCACGGACGGATCTCGAAATCCGGATAAATGGAAGGCGCAGACCGTGACGGCCGGCTCAGTGGCATCGTCATAAACAGCCGCGGATGCCGCCGGAATCCCTGATCAAGGAACGGTCGCGACAGCAAACCCGCGTCGTGTACTAGTAATTGCGCCTCAATGCGATGCACACCCGGCGATTGCTGAAGGGTCTCGATCACGTGCATCAGCAGGCGACCTTCGACCTCATGCGCTTCCGGCCATCGGCCGCCATTGGCCACAAACAAATCGCCGATCACGCCCTTGCTTCCCTCGTAGACAAAAAATGCGTACCCGAAGATGCGCCCTCGGTCGATCGCCGCATATCCCGGCAGGATCTTGGCATCGACGTAGCGGAGAATCATGTCCGCAGAACTGCTGTAGTCCCATGAGAGCAGGCGCGACCAGACGTGGGTCTCGTCGTCCAGGAGGGGGCGTAGATCAACGGAAGAGAAGTGCCTGAGGTCGAGAATCTCCACGGGGCTCCAACAGCACCTCGGCCGGACAGCGCATCATCAGCGGCGCGAACAAAAGAGTCTAGTGCTTCTTCCGGCGGGTAGGCAAACGGGGAAAGACCGGATCATTGGCGAGGCAGGTTCGTGGGAGCAATCAGCAATCGGCAATTGGGCTTTTTGCCAGCTATCGTCTTCGCAGCCACACGAGTTGGCGGCCATCACGCCCAAGAGCTAAGGGCTAAGTGCCAAGTGCTAATTGCTGCCTTTCACTCCCGCCACCCAGTAATACTCCAGCCTCTGCGCCGCGAACTTCCCTAGATGAGCCACGCGGCGGTCTGCCCACAAACTGGCCGATCGAATCTCGCGTACCTTCGGGAGCAATCAGCAGATGTTCCTCATTGGGGACCTGGTGCAATTCGTAGCGGCTGATGGTTTGATTGCGGTAAAAAGCAAGGCCGTACTCCGTCTCCCGCTTCACGCCAAAAACGGCAACCGGGAGTGGCCGCGTTTCCATCTGCGCGAACTGGAGAGCGAGCGGCCGCGCGGAGAGCCTGAGATCGATCTGCGGTGCTCCGATCTTGATGGCGGCGCCGATTGTGACCACCACTGCGATCAACGTGACAAACCGAAGCATGCGCAGCCCCAGCTTGCTGCGAAGCGTAACAGTGATCCCGACCAGGAACACGAGCGCGATCAGACAACCGGAGATCGCGCTCGTGGTTCTCGAAACGAAATCGTGCAGAAAGTACCAAACCGTCAAGGCTGGCAACAGAGCGCACATCAGCGCATGGAATCCGACCATCCACATGGGTGGTCGGCCCTCATCTTCGGAGTGCTGCCGCAGGTACTCGGCCACCAGTAGCGTGCCCGCGGGCAGGGCGGGCAAAATGTAGCCCGGCAGCTTCGACTGCGAGAGGGAAAAGAACAATACCGGCACCGTGAGCCAAAGAATGAGGAAGACGTTAAGGGCATCTCCCGTGTCAAACAACGCCGTGCGTTCCGACCACCAGGCTCGCACGGTTTCCACAAAGCCGGTAGCCATCACCACCGTCCAGGGCAGCAATGCAAGAAGTGCAACTGGAAGGTAAAACCAGAACGGCTGTCTGTGGTGATACAGGTTGCTCCCGAAACGCGCGAAGTTGTGCTCGAGGATGAACACGCGAAAGAACTCCGGATTGCGAATCTGCACCGCGACATACCACGGAAGAGCAATCAGGAGGAACAGCAGCATTCCCGGAATCCAGAGCGTATTGAGAATGATTCGGGCTCTCTTGGCCGCGATCGCAAACAGCACCACGATGACCGCTCCGAGAACCGGCGCCACTGGTCCCTTTGCCAGCGTGGCCAGAGCCAGGAATCCATAGAACGCCGCCAAATAGGACCTCTGCGACGTTTCCCACCACGAGTACCAAGCGAGCATCGCGAGCGTGAACATCGCCGCCAAAGGCATGTCAGGAGACGCGGCATGAGCGAAACCAACGATTCCCGCGGCGGACGCCGTTATCAGAGCACCATCCAGATGTAACCCCGGACGCAGGCGGCGCAAGAAGAAATAAACACTCAGAACCATGAAGGATGCGTCCAGTGCGGACGGCAACCGTGCCGCCCAATCACTCACCCCGAAAACACGGTAGGCAAGCATTGCTTGCCAGTAATAGAGGACCGGCTTTTCCAGCCACGCCTTCCCTCCGAGAGTCGGCGTAATCCAGTCGTGCCGCTCCAGCATCTCGCGAGCGACCTGCGCATACCGCGGCTCGTCGGCACCCAGCAACCCAAATTGGTTCATTCCGTAGAAGAAAAGAAAGATGCAGAATCCGGCCAGCAAAAGCCAGTCCGTGCGAGTCCGCGGATTCACAGGAAAACTCGGGTCGAGGATGGAAGAGCTGTTATCTGGTTCATGCTTTGCGCATGTTTCACACGCACAAAAAGGCGTAGCAGAAGACCTATCTGTTATTGGGTCGAGTCGGTCGGACGAATCAGTTCAAGCATGCGAGCCACTGCAACCGAGAGCGGCCCGTCCATCGAACAACCGCTGGCACACTCATGTCCCCCGCCTCCGAAACGCTCAGCGATGCTGGCCACGTTCAGCCCGCCTTTGCTCCGAAGACTCACGCGGTAGCGACCGTCCGGCATCTCCCGGAAGAATGCGGCAACCTCGACATCCTGGATCGAGAGCGCGTAATTCACGATTCCCTCACAGTCTTCTTCCTTGGCATGGCTGCGCTCCATCTGCTCATGCGTAACCCAAATCCACGCCAGCGGGCCTTCCCGATGAAGATTCGTAAGGGCCGCGCCCAGCAAGCGCATCTTCGCTGTCGAGTGCGCGAAGTAAATGTTGCGTGCGCACTGGAACGGATCCGCCCCAGCCAGAACGAGTTCGCGCGCCAGCGCGAACGTGTGTTCGTTGGTCCCTTTGAACATGAACGATCCGGTATCGGTCATGAGCCCGGTGTACAGACAGGTGGCGATTTCCGCAGTAATCTTGACGCCGGCCGCGCGTCCCAGACAATACACCAGTTCAGCCGTCGCAGTGGCGTGCGGATCAATCCAGTTCACATGTGCAAAAGGACGTCCGCTGGTGTGATGATCGATGCTGATCAGGAAGCGATCCTCCAACCCTTCCAACCGTGTCCGTTGAATACTGTCGCACTCCAGGATGATGGCCGCTTCGTAATTCCCGTTGACCCGATCGGTCTGCACCACTCGGTCCGCAAAGGGCAACGGCTGATAAATGCGCGGAACTGGATCATGCAGGACGACCTCCGCATCTTTACCGAGCAGGCGCAGAATCTGGCAGCACGCCAGCGCCGAACCGATCGCGTCCCCATCCGGGCGAGCATGCGATGTCAGCACAAATCGGGTGCGTTGTTCGATGTGTTGGAGTACTTCCTTAAGCATCTGTTTAAGCCCGCCGATTGCCCGTTTGACTGGCGTTTCGTTTCTTCGTCCGGTTCAAGAGTTCATCAATACGGGATTCAAACTGCTGCGAACGATCCAGAATAAAAAGCAACTCGGGTGCGCGCCGCAAATGCAGCCGTTCCGCCAGTTCACGGCGCACGTATCCGCCCGCCGCGCGCAATCCCTCCATCGTCTCCTGCGCTTGCGCGTCGTCCCCTGCCACGACCACCATGACGCGTGCTGACCGCGAATCCGGAGCGAGGAGAACTTCACTCACGTTCACGAGGCCGATCCGGGGATCGCTGAGTTCGCCTTCCAGAATGGTCTCGATTTCTTCGCGAAAAGCCTCCCCGAGCCGTTCCCGATGGTATTTTTGCGCACGTCGTTCCAACTGAATCACCTCGGAGTAAAACTGATTAGAGTATCAAAAAGTGACCTGCCGGGGAGGAAGTCTTACGGGCAGGCTCAAGATGCAACTTGTCTACAAGAACTCCACGAACGAATCTGTAACATCCGCACCACCATTGTTCGCGATGCGTGTCGCTTGCCGCTCCACGTTCTTCATCAGTCCATCGAGATAGTCGCGCGAATCAGAAACGCTCACCACGCCAATCGTCGCGCGATTCCAAATGTTGCTGGCATCCAATTCCGCCACGGCCACGTTGAAATGTGTCCGCAAACGATCCTTCACGCTGCGAACCACCTGCCGTTTATCTTTCAGGGACTGGGCGGCTTCGATGCTCAACTCGAGAGTGAGAAAAGCAATTGGCATCAGTTCCAAGTTCTCGGTTTTCCGCCCTCAGGGTACCAACTTTAGACGCACTGAGAACTGAGAACCGAGAACTGGGAACTGCCTTAAGCGATCACTTCCGCGGCAATGCGCTCGGTCACGAATGCCTCGATCACGTCACCAACCTTGATGTCACCGTAGTTGGCGATCGCGATACCACATTCCATGCCGTTGCGCACTTCGCTGGCGTCATCCTTGAAGCGTCGCAGCGAACCAATCTTGCCTTTGAAGACCACCACGTTGTCACGCAGCAGTCGCACTTCGGAATCGCGCTTGATGAGCCCGTCGACCACCTGGCAGCCGGCGATTGTGCCCACTTTCGGTATGCGGAAGGTCTCCCGCACATCGGCGCGTCCTTGATAGGTCTCCTTGATGGTCGGCTCGAGCAACCCAGTCATGGCGCGTTTGATCTCATCCTGCAACTCATAGATGATCGAGTGCAGGCGGATGTCGACCTTATCCTGGTCGGCCAGTTCCTGCGCCTTCCTCTCCGGTCGCACGTTGAAGCCGATGATGATCGCGTTCGATGCTGATGCCAGCAACACGTCCGACTCCGTGATGGCGCCAACGCCCGAGCGCAACACCTTCAAACGTACCTTGTCGTTCGAAAGCTTCGAGAGCAAGTCCACCAGCACTTCCACTGAGCCGCCAACGTCACCCTTCAGGATGATGTTGAGTTCCTTCGTGCCGGCCGTCTTCAACTGTTCCGCCAGGCCCTCGAGGGATACTCGTGAACTCTTCGCCAGGGCGGCTTCACGAGCCTTCTGTTCACGGTATTCCGAAATGCCGCGGGCTTTATCGCGGTCCGCCACAACAACAAACTGATCACCCGCCTGCGGCAAGCCTTCCATGCCGAGAATCTCGACCGGCGTAGACGGAGGAGCCTCTTCCAGTTGCGCTCCACGATCGTCGAACATGGCGCGAACTTTGCCGTATACATTGCCGACGACAAAGTTGTCGCTGGCATGCAACGTTCCGTCCTGCACGAGAACCGTGGCGACGGGACCACGACCGCGGTCCAGCTTTGCTTCCAACACCACGCCACTAGCGGATCGAGCTGGATTCGCCCGCAGTTCCTGCAGGTCCGCCACCAGGCAGATCATTTCCATCAGGAGATTCAGATTGGTTTTCTTCTTCGCTGAGACGTCGACAAATACGGTTGTCCCGCCCCAGTCTTCCGGCATCAAGCCACGATCGGCAAGCTGTTTCTTCACGCGGTCGGGCAGCGCATCCGGCTTATCGATCTTGTTGACCGCCACGATAATCGGCACTTCCGCCGCATGCGCGTGATCGATCGCTTCCAGCGTCTGCGGCATCACTCCGTCATCCGCAGCAACCACCAGCACGACGATGTCGGTGGATTTCGCTCCGCGTGCACGCATGCGCGTGAAAGCTTCGTGACCCGGTGTGTCGAGGAATACGATCTCGCGCCCGTACGCAGGCGATTCCTTGTCCTGGATTTGCACCTTGTAGGCACCGATATGCTGCGTGATTCCGCCCGCTTCGCCTTCCGCAACGCTGGTCGAGCGAATCGAGTCGAGCAGCGTAGTTTTGCCGTGATCGACGTGGCCCATGATCGTGACCACCGGAGGCCTCGCCACCGCTTCCGCAGCGCCATCTTCGCCGGTGGCCGCCGCGTCAGCGATTTCCTTCTGGGCCTGCTCTTCAAAGCTGATGACATTCGTGTCAGCTCCAAAGAAGCGAGCCATCTCGCTGGCCAGTTCCGCATCGAGCGTCTGGTTAATGGTGGCGAACACGCCTCGCGCCAGCAACCGCGCGATCAAGTCCTTGGCGCGTATATCCAGCTTCTCCGCCAGATCCTTTACGCTGATGCCCTCGGTGATCGTGATGCTCCGCGTGATGGGCTGCGGTTCGTTCGAGAGCGACAGCCGTGGCGGCGGAACATAGCCCTTCATCGGGCCTTCCTTCACGCCGCGCGGAACGTAGCGTTGACCCGGCCGACGTGACGGCCCGCCCGGACGACTCCCGGGACGCGTGGCTCCTGGAGGCGCCATGGGCGCTCCCGGACCAACCCCCAGAGGACGAGCACCGGTGGGCGACGAGCGCGTAGGATGCATCGGGCGACGTTCGCCAGGGCGCAGCGGTGGACGCGGCGCTCCCGGAACCTGCGGCCGCGGCCGCTGAAAAATCGGCTGACCCGGCACCGGACGTCCGGGCGCAGGACGCGCCGATCCGATCGGAACTCCCGGTTGCACCGGCTTTGGCGGCGGCGCCTTATACACAGGCCGTGGTCCCGTCTGCGGAACAATCATGCGCGGCGGGGGAGCAGTGGGTGCTGCAGGCCTCGCTGGAGCCGCTGCCACAGGCGCCGCCGGCTGAGCCGGAGGTGCAACCGGCGGTGCAGCCGCCGCTTCTATTGTGGCTTCCGTCTGTGCAGCGACAGGTGGAGGAGCAACTGGACGAGGCGGAACTGCTGCCAGGTGGAGCAGCCGTGGCTGCGGGCGGCGCCGGCTTCGCTGCCGGCGGTGCCACGGGCGGAGCCGGCGGGCGAATCACCGAGGGCGCGGGCCGTGTCGTTTGCGGCGTGATAAATCGCGGAGCTGGAGCCGGAGGTGCAGCGGGTTTCGCTGCGGGCGGCACAGGCGTAGCGGCCGGCGCAGGCGCCGATGGTGCCGCAGTCTTCGTTTCTGCTGGCGGACGCGGTGCCGCGGGACGCACCGGCGTTGGCGGAGCCGCCGCAGCCTGCTGCTTCTGCGTAATCAGCTTCAGAACGTCGCCCGGCTTGGAAATGTGGGAAAGATCGATCTTGGTCTTAATTTCGTCGGCCTCACGCGTCGAACGCGCGGACCGGGCCGGTGCGGCCTCGGCAGTAGCGCGGAAGTGCGCCCGCACTTTGTCTGCCTCGAAGTCCTCGAGTGAACTGGAATGGGTCTTCTTCTCGGTGACTCCGACTTCCGTGAGGACATCGAGAATAGCCTTGCTTTTGACTTCCAGCTCCCTGGCCAGATCGTTAATTCGAATCTTACTCATCCGCCCTTTCTTTGCCCCGCCACTGCTCCTTACGTCTTCATAGCGACCTCACGGAGTCAGCGTTGCATGCCGGCTCGCCGCTCCAGCGACGAGCGCAGAAAATCCTGATCACTGTTTTGGTTCGGCGGAGGTGTCTTCCTCCCCGCCTTCCACTGCGTCGACCGATTCATTGGCCGAGCTGGGTTCTGTTTCCTCGGCCGCAGCAGCGGCCACTTCTTCGATTTCGCCTTCCACCGGCGCTTCGGCAGCGACCTCTTCCGCGACAACTTCCTGGGCTTCGCCCTCGGGAACTGCCACAGCCGCTTCTCCACCTTCTAGGCTGGAAAAGTAATTATTGACCGCCAAACTGATTTTTTCCACCGTTTTGGGGCCAATTCCCTCGATGGCCTCAAGCTGTTCGGGTGTCATGTCGGCCAAGGCCTCAACGGTCGTAATGCCTGCCGCACTGAGCTTCTCGATCAAGCCCTCGCCTAACCCGACCACACTCTCCAAGGGGGTCGCCGTCTGTGAAACCAGCGCTGACATCTGCTGCTCCACTTCCTGGCGCTTCTCTTCTTCACTCTTGATGTCAATCTTCCAGCCCAGCAGTTTCGCCGCCAGCCGGACGTTCTGCCCCTTCTTCCCGATGGCAAGCGAAAGCTGGGTATCATCAACCACCACTTCGAGGTGTTTCTCCGACGGATCGACCACCGTCACCCGGCTCACTTTCGCCGGCTGCAGCGCCTTCTCCGCAAATGTCACCGGATCCTCGTGGTATTCAATGATGTCAATCTTTTCGCCGCGCAGTTCTCTGATGATCGACTGCACCCGCATGCCTTTCATGCCCACGCATGCGCCCACCGCATCGACATCCTTGTCTTTCGACATCACCGCAATCTTCGTCCGCTCGCCCGCCTCGCGTGCAATCGCACGGATGACCACGGTCCCATCGTAAATTTCGGGCACTTCCGTCTGAAACAGATGCTGCACCAGTTCGGGCGCGGCTCGCGAAACCACCACCTGCGGTCCTTTGGAAGCTTTCTCGACCCGCGCGATAATCACGCGCACGCGCTCGCCCATGGCAAACGATTCCAGACGCGACTGCTCCTTGCGAGGCATGCGCGACTCGGCCTTGCCGATGTCGAAGATCACATCGGGGCCCTCCACGCGTTTCACCGTCGCATTCACAATCTCGCCCACACGCGAGATGTATTCGTTGTAGACGGTGTCACGCTCCGCTTCTCGCACCTTCTGGAAGATCACCTGCTTGGCAAGCTGCGCAGCGATCCGGCCCAGAATTCCTTCTGTGACCTTTGGGATCTGCAGTTCGCCGCCGACTTCGATGCTCGGATCCACCTTCCGCGCGTCCTCGATCGTCACCTGCAGGACGGGATCTTCCACCTGTTCCGGAGTCTCGACCACCGTCTTCACAGCAAAAGCGCGAATCTTACCGGTATCTTTGTCTAACTCCGCGCGCAGATTTTCCTGTGTCTTGTAGTATTTGCGGGTCGCGACCACAATCGCATCTTCCACCGCACTCACTACAATCTGCGGATCAATCCCTTTTTCCCGACTCAGTGCGTCGATCGTGTTATAAAGCTCGCTTGCCATAAGAAAAATCCGATATCAAAACACAAGTTTCAGTGGCTCAAGGTTGCAACGTTAAAGTTCTGAACTCCACCAACCAAAAGCCTAGGCGCTTCGATTTTTGAAACTTTGAACCCCGAAACTTACTTTCAAATCTCGGGCACTAAATTCGCCTTCTCCACGTTCGCCAGCTCAATCTCGAGCTTCTGTGGCGTGTCCGCCGCCGGACGATGCTTTTTTCGAGCGGCGCTCAAATCCAAAGTGAGGCGGCCGTCGTGAAAACTTTCTAGCCGGCCCTCAAAGTGTCGGTTGCCATTCACCGGCTCGCGGGTCATCAACTTCACTCGGCTGCCAGCGAACCGTTCGTAGTCCTTTGCGCGATTCAGCTTGCGGTCGAGACCAGGAGACGAGACTTCCAGCACGTATGTTCCACCTGGCACCGCATCTTCCACATCGATGATCGTGCCGAACTCACGACTGAAACTCGCACAGTCTTCGTGCGTCACACCCGCAGGCTTGTCGATGAAGATTCGAAGCATGCGACTCTTACCGCTACCGCGAAACTCGATCTCCACCACCTCAAGTCCACTCGAGGCGGCCACTCGTTCCGCAATGCCGCGCACTCGATCTTCGTCAAACGCCATGTATCCAGTAACTTAGAAGCTTCCCAGACCGGCGCATTCAGCCGCAAACTAAAAAGTGGGCTTGCGCCCACTGGTGTGCCTCGCCAAATGCTGGTACTACACAACAGTTTTCAATACTTGAATATACGCCGGTTAGCGGGAAAAGACAAACGAGCGGGCTGGCCTGGAGCCGCGCTTCGGGAGCAAAAGGTGCGCTCGCACCCTCGCACGAGATTACTGCAGCGCCGACTGGGTCAGCTTCACGGCGCAATAAGGATTGGCCAGGCCACCCGTCACATGGCAATTTTGTCCATTAACGGAACCCGGCGCCAAAGTAGAAAAGTAAATGTTCGTGCCCCCGCTCGATACCTGATTGTCGATCACAATCCCGCTGGTACCCCCTAGGCGACTGGGAGCGGTCACGCAGCTGGATGTCGGCGGAGCTGTGCAGTTCGGGACCGAGGCCGTAGCCGTAATCGTCGAACTTTCAATGAAACCGTCGGTCGTGTTGCCCACCCCAAAAAACATGCGGTCGGTGGTTCCGTTATAAAACTCCGTAAGGGGAGAACATTCATCGCCTTTCGTGTTATTGACAACCCAGCTGGTCGAGCCTGTCGAAGTGATCAAGTGGCTCGCGTTGAAGGGGAACATGTACATTTTTGGATTTGATGGAATTAAGGGCGTGCCAGTGGTCCCTGAAACGAACCCGCAGGCCAGCATATGGCCCCCCGTGGTTCCATTGATCCAGAACTGGTTGTCAAATGTCCCCGAATGCACGTTGCCGGTGGTGCAGTCGCCGGTGCCGCTGGCCGAGCCCATGTCGACTGTCGTGTATGTAGTACTTGAGGTGAAGTTCGCCGGAATCTGGTTCACGGCCCCCCGAATTCCCAGCACGTTGCTGCAGCCGGTAAACGAAAATACCTGGTCAGTCGTGGGATTTGCCGAATCGTTCACCACAATTGGCGCGTCAATGATTCCTGTCCCAGCGCCGTGTCCGACCCATCCGATTACTAGCTTTCCCTCCCATCCTTCTCGGACAATTCCCGCAAACCGCGTCACTCGTTGAACCCCATTTGCCACTATCCGCCCGCTCTCCCTACAATAGAAAAATCCGTTGAGCTCGGAATCTATCTATGATCCATTTCCCAGTTCCTGAGGCACTGACCTTTGACGACGTGTTGCTGCTGCCCAGTCGCTCCGATGTAATCCCCGCGCTGGCCAGCACGCAAACGCATCTCACGCGTAACATTCAGCTCAACATTCCCATTGTCAGTGCCGCCATGGACACCGTGACCGAGTCCCACATGGCCATCGCCATCGCCCAGCAGGGTGGCCTCGGCATCATCCACCGCAATCTGACCATCGAGCAGCAAGCCAACGAAGTTGACAAGGTGAAGCGCTCGGAGAGCGGAATGATCGTCGACCCGGTCACCATGTCGCCCGACGCCAAGGTTTCCGATGCGCTCGAAGTCATGCGCAAGTACAAGATCTCGGGCGTGCCCATCACCCAGAGCGGACGGTCGTCTGGTCGGCATTCTTACCAATCGTGATCTGCGCTTCGAAACCCGGTTTGACGTCCCCATCCGCAACGTAATGACCAAGGACCACCTCATCACCGTTCCGGTAGGGACCACTCTGGAAGAAGCCGAGAAGATTCTTCACGAGCATCGGGTCGAGAAATTGTTGGTGGTCGACGACAAGTACAACCTCAAAGGCCTGATCACGGTTAAGGACATTCAGAAAAAATTGAAGTATCCCAACGCCGCCAAGGACTCACAGGGAAGGCTGCGCGTAGGCGCCGCTTTGGGCGCCACTGGAGACTTCCTGGAGCGAGCACAAGAGTTGGCAAGCGTCAAAGTCGATGTGGTTGCCATCGACAGTGCGCACGGTCATTCCACGCGCGTGCTCGAGGCGATCAAGATGGTGAAGGCGAAACTGCCTGAGATCGAACTGCTCGCCGGCAACGTGGCCACCTTCGACGGCGCCTGTGAACTGGCCAGAGCCGGAGCGGACGGAATCAAGGTTGGGATCGGTCCCGGTTCCATTTGCACGACGCGCGTGGTCACGGGTGCCGGGGTCCCGCAGATCACCGCCATTGCGGAGGCCTTCCGCGCCACCAAGGATGCAAACGTCCCCATCATCGCGGATGGTGGTATCAAGTACTCGGGCGACATCACCAAGGCTCTGGCCGCCGGCGCCGGGGCCGTGATGATCGGCTCCCTCTTCGCCGGGACGGACGAGAGTCCGGGCGAACTCATCCTCTACCAGGGCCGCACGTTCAAGTCCTACCGTGGTATGGGGTCGCTCGGCGCCATGGCGCAGGGCTCAAGTGAACGGTATTTCCAGAACACTGACGAAGCATCTTCGGCAATGCCCGGTCTGGCCGATCGTGATTCCAATCGTTTGGGCAAACTGGTCCCCGAGGGCATTGAGGGACGCGTACCCTACCGCGGATCCGTCGCTATGATTGTGCACCAGATGGTAGGAGGCCTGAAGTCGGGGATGGGCTATTGCGGTTGTTCCACGATCCCCGAGCTGCAGCAGAAAACGCGCTTCGTGCGCATCAGCGGTGCGGGCTTGCGCGAAAGCCATGTGCACGACGTCATCATCACGCGCGAGGCCCCGAACTATGCCCTTGAGTAGGCGTGTACCGTGCGCTGAGACCTGCGAGATCGGGCTGTTTTGAGAGTCTCCGGCAAAGCTTCGCGGCCCGAACCCATCTGGAAAGCCTGGCTCGCGGCTGGCCTGTGGCTTAGCCTCATCGTGGTCGAATCTTCCGCCGCTCTTTCTTCGGAAAATACCGGCCGGCTTCTTTATCCCATCTTTCACTTCCTGTTCGGACTGAACCCATTCCAATTCCTCGACTGGCATTTTTATCTCAGGAAGTCGGGTCACGTGATCGGCTACGCCGTTATGAGCATCCTGTTCTTCCGCTCATGGCGAGTCACGATTCCAGTACCAGGGATGCCGCGTTGGTCGATCGTGTGGTCGCGAATCGCGTTCTTCATGACCGCTCTGGTAGCCAGCCTCGACGAATGGCACCAAAGCTTTCTCCCGTCCCGTACAGGGAATGTCCGTGACATCCTGCTCGACAGTACGGCAGCTCTCGGAGCCCAGGTGCTGTTGTATCTCGCCTTGAGGGGATGGCGGAAGACCAGAATTGCTCGTTCGAAAGACCAACCTCTTTATCGCTCGGCCGAAGAACCGATAGAACAACCAACTTCCCGGCGTTAGTTAAGCCGAGAGTCGCCCCAGGCCTTCCGATGCTTTCCCCAGATTCCCTTGACACATTCCTGTGTTTACGGTAATTTCTGTTTGTACAGAAAGTACAGATACTACTGATGCCGCTCACACCCATCGAACAACGGTTCGTGCTGCACTGGGGAGAAATGGGAACCCGCTGGGGCATCAATCGCACCGTGGCCCAGGTGCATGCCCTGCTCTTCGTTTCGCCCAAGGCGCTGCACGCCGAGGAGATCGCGAACGACGTTGTCGGTGGCCCGTTCCAACGTGAGCACCAGTCTGCGCGAATTACAGGGTTGGGGAATTGTCCGGGTGGTTCACGTGCTCGGCGACCGCAGGGACCATTTTGAATCGCTGAAAGACGTCTGGGACATGTTCCGGATCGTGGCGGAAGAACGGAAGCGCCGGGAAATTGACCCGACCCTGCGCGTTCTCCAGGAATGCGTGGATGAACTGAAGAAGACGGGCACAGGTGCCGCCTACACCCGAGAGCGCCTGGAACAGATGCTGGAATTTCTCACCAGCTACGTCCGGCCTGTTTGAAGAACTTGTTCATATGCCAACGGACACCCTCAAGGGAATGGCTCGCCTGCGCGGCAAGTTGAAGTCGCTATTCGGGCCTGCCAAAAAAGCGAGGAGGAACCCGTGATCTCGCTGGCGTCCGAGATGACCGAAAGCAAAGGACGGCATGCCCGCGGCTGGCTCTTTTTCGACGCTGAGTGCGAGTTCTGTACACGGATCGCACGCTGGCTTGGGGAACCAATGAAGCGCCGAGGCCTGGCCGCCACTCCGCTGCAGGATCCGCGAGTCGCCTCGTTGCTCGGTCTCTCCCCCGACCAACTAAAACGCGCGATCCGTTTTGTGCTCAGCGATGGACAGCAGTACGTCGGAGCGGAAGCCGTGCTCGCCGTGGTGCGCGAAGTTTGGTGGTCGCCACCGCTCGCATTCATGTCCAGGATTCCCGGAGCACTGTTTGTGACGCGCGCCGGTTATCGCTGGGTAGCTCGCCGGCGAAGATGTCGAGCCCAACAGTAAGACCGTGAACAGGCAGGCCCTCAATCATGGCCTGGAACGGACGCAATTTATGAAAATCAAATTCGCTGACTTGTGGCGCCCCACTGGAAGCATCGATCGTGGGCACCTACGCTCTGGTGGGGGTGCTGGGCTTCGCTCTCAAGCACAATCTTGATCGCTTCGTCGCCATCTACGGCTTTCATCGTCCCTGGGGATTGTTCGCCTACTGGGTGCCTGTCCGGGACGTAGCTCGCATCACCGCGCTACGCGGACCAGATACGTGTTTTCCTCGCCACCATGTTGGCGCTTTCCCTTCCATTCATCTGGGTCGGCGTGACGCTGACGCTGAAGCGCCTTCGCAGCGCAAGTTTGTCGCCCTACCTCGTCCTGTTGTTCTTCGTCCCCTTCCTCAATCTGTTGTTCTTTCTCTGCCTTTGTCTCGTACCTGACCGCGAATTGTCTACGACTCAGAGCCAAACTGCTGAGCAAAAACACTCACGACTCGTTCAACTTCTGCCCGAAAGCGCGCTCGGCAGCGCCGCGGTTTCGGTCCTGATCACGGTACCGCTTGGAGTGGGAACAGCGCTGTTCGGCACCATCACCCTGACGCATTACGGATGGGGCTTGTTCGTGGCTCTTCCCTTCACGATGGGCTTTGCGTCCAGCCTGATCTATGGACTGCGCCAGCCCCGCGGCCTGGCCAGTTGCGTGGGCGTTGCGTGCCTGTCTACCGCGCTCTTTGGTCTGGCACTCCTGGCGCTTGCGGTTGAGGGCTTGTTTTGCATCGTCATGCTGCTGCCACTGGCCTTGCCGCTCGCGGCCTTCGGAGGTGTCTTCGGCTTTCTGGTGCAGCGGCGCCGGTGGATTCAGACTGGCGCACCCGCTTTTATCTCCGCCTTAATTCTCCTGGCGCCCGGCATCGAATGGACGGAGCATGCGATTGCGCCCGTTCCGCCGGTATTTGTTGTCCACTCGTCCATCGACGTCCAGGCTCCGCCTGAAAGAGTCTGGAGACAGGTCGTGGCCTTCACCGAGATTCCGCCGCCCACCGAGTGGATGTTTCGCGCCGGCATCGCCTATCCCATCCGTGCTGAAATGCTGGGCAGCGGCGCCGGCGCAGAACGACACTGCGTCTTCTCCACCGGCGCTTTCGTGGAACCAATCGAGGTCTGGGATGAGCCGCATCAGCTGAAGTTTTCCGTAGAGTCGAACCCCGCGCCCTTGAACGAATGGACTCCCTACCCCCACATCGAACCGCCACATCTGCACGGATTCTTCGTTTCGAACGGTGGGCAATTCCTGCTAACACCCCTCCCAAATGGAGGCACACATCTCGAAGGAACGACGTGGTACCGGCACACTCTCTGGCCAACCACCTATTGGAAACTTTGGTCGGACGCCATCATTCACAAAATCCACATGCGGGTCCTCCGCCACATTCGAGATGAGGCGGAACAAGGAGCACAAAGTTCCTGGCGGAATTCCATCCAGCTATCTAGGCGGGCTGAACACTGACCATTAAGGGCTGAGGACTGCTACTAGTACATCGCGTCGTACTTGGTCACATCCCACTGACCGATTTTCTTTTCCAGGGTGACCGACAGCAATCCCGTGTACGTCGTGCTTTCCCCGGGCGCATTCAGCCGCTTGCCGCGATATTGCAGGATGCGAAGTGGGGGCCGGTCTTCCCAATCAACCAGTTGCCAGCCGATCAGAGGGTGTTTGGCTTCTGAGTCGCAAATAAGCGCCGCATACTTCCTGCGGTAATCGTGCTGCCATTCGGAGAGTTGTTCCTTGCAGTTCCCGTCCTTCATGGCCCGGATAAAGGCAGCAGCCGCTTTCTCGGAAGTGCGATCGCGCAACGGATTCAAGTTGATGGAGTTTGGAATGCCCGTAAGCGTATCGCGGTCTTCTGACTTCGCCAACACCGGCGGCTGGTTGTTGAGCCAGGCAAGATAGCCGAGAAAAACCACCACCAGGAGCAGAGCAGCTCCCACCGCGATGTAGAGATGGGTTTTCGTGAACCCCATGACAGTGCCGATAGTCTAGGAGCGTTCCGTAAGCCCAACAAGTTACGCTCGTCAGACGCGAGGGTACATGTACCGTCGCCAACGTACCCCTGGCCGGTATTGGCATGTTTTTGAGAAAGCACCCATCCATGGTGCGACAACCGAAAGCCAGCGATTCATGGGTTTGCGCTCCGCTTTTCATTCCCGAAACCGCATCTCTCTTAGGCCGCAGCCAAAACATATGAAAGTCCATATACGTGCGGCATGGGCTCTTATTTGTGGGATGGGCGGCGGCGATTCATAACTGTTTCCCTCTATTTATCAACATTTTGAAAATGTTTTGTCTTGGAATTACAAATGCTCCCTAGTATCGACAGTAGTCGAGTACCGGAAAAGCTTGCACCCGCACATCAGAGAGAGGCTAACAGAAATGAAGAAGCACATTCAGTTGCTACTTGTTGGGTTGTTCTCTTGAGTGAATTCGGCGTGCGCTTCTCCTTCTGAGTTGTCTTTCTTCCAGAGGGCTGGCATCTGCCAGCCCTCAATTTTTTCCAGTGAAACTACGCAGGCCGCTGCAGGTGTTACGGTGCTAGTGTAATCAGACAACTTCGACCGGGCTGACCATTCAGCCCGGGTTTTTTAAATTACATCTATTTCAGAGCGCCCGCCCCACTGACCAACTAGGCTGCGGCTTCTCCCAGACGTTTCGCTAAGGGAACTTCGATCAGCTTCCCGGATTTCACGTCGTACACGTACCCGTAGATGTCGATGTTTGTCGGTACCAGCGGGTGTTCCCGAATTCGTTCCACATCATCCCGCACACTCTGCGCCTGATCGCGGATGGTGAGCCACTCGATAAATTCTCCAGCGCGCGATCCGGGGCCTTTGCCCACATCCTGAAATCCCTTGTCGGTAAGTGCCGCGGTCTCCAGGCTATTGGCCAGCAGGCCGCGCATCACTTCATTCGTGAAGAATTCCATGCCGCAGTTGGTGTGGTGAATCACAAACCATTCCCGCGTGCCCAGCAGCTTGTAAGAAATGACTAGCGACCGAATCGCATCATCACTGGCCCGGCCACCAGCATTACGAATCACGTGTGCATCGCCCTCGGCTAGTCCCGCGAACTTGGCCGGATCAAGACGCGCATCCATGCAGGTGAGAATGGCAAAATGTCGCGCCGGCGGCATCGCGAGCTTCGCTTTATCGCCAAAACCGGCAGCGTACCGCTGGTTGGCTGCAATTACTTCCTGAAGAACGTCGCTCATAGTGGCTCCTTTAGGTCGAGAAATCAGTGGATGGTTGCTAGCGGAGTCAAGACACGTCGATTGCTAGCGGGCATGATCGGAGTTGTAGTTGGGCAGCCGCCAACGCGGAAATCGCGTTCAGCGGCAAGTACAGGAGCAACAGACTTGAAGGCAGGAACTCATAGGCGGCTTAAGGCAGAAATCATAATCAGCCAACAACGCGGTCGTCAAGCGACCGCAGTAAATCGAGTCGAATCCGTGCCGACTTCCGTATCGAAATACCCCCGCCACATCACTGTTTCGAAACGCCAGCAGGTCATCTGGAGTGCCTCGGCCACCGTGACATATGAGCACAAAAAGACGCACCCAGCCGCGGGTGCGTCGACTTACATTCTGGTAGAGCTTGAAAGCTGAACCCCAAGCTTGCTACTTCTCTTCTTCCTTTTTCTCGCTAGCCTCACCACCGCCTTGGGGCTGTGCCTGGGCCTCAGCCTCTTCCATGGCTTTCTTGGCCTCAGCAACGCGCTTGGCGCGGGCTTCGGCACGTTTTTCGCGCTTCTCGTCGAGTACCTTCTCGCTGCCCAGCAACTCGATGAACGCCTTCTCGGCGCCGTCGCCCTTCTGCCAAGCTGTGCGTACGATGCGCAGGTACCCGCCGTTACGATCGCCAAACCGCGGAGCGATCGTGTCGAACAACTTGGTCACGGCTTCCTTTGTCATCAGGTAGGAACCCGCCAGGCGGCGCGCCGAGAGATCCCCCCGCTTGCCGAGCGTGATCATCTTCTCCACGTGCGGACGCATGGCTTTCGCCTTGGGAATCGTCGTCTCTATCCGCTCTTCGATAATCAGTGAAGTGACGAGGTTCCGCAGCAGCGACCGCCGATGCGCAGTGTTCCGTCCGAGTTTCCATCCAGCTACTTTGTGACGCATGGAAAAAGACCTCAGTTCTCAGTTCTCGGTTGCCAGTTCTCAGCTGGCAACACCGGCGGCAAGGCTTCCTTCCCAAACTGCGGGTATCAAACGCTTCACACGATCTTGAAACATTGAAACCTTGCCGCCTTGAAACTCGCTTCTTACAGTTCGTCGTCTGCTCCGTACGCGGACGCCGGCAGCACCTGGTTCGAAGTCGGTCCGGGCACGGCGTTGCCGTGCTCGTCGATCTTCATGCCCAGGCTCAGCCCCATCGAGGAGAGAATCTCCTTGATCTCGTTCAGGGACTTGCGGCCGAAATTTTTCGTCTTGAGCATTTCGGCTTCGGTCTTTTGCACCAACTCTCCGATGGTCTGGATATTCGCGTTTTTCAGGCAGTTGTAACTGCGCACGCTCAGCTCGAGTTCCTCTACCGACCGGTTCAGGTTCTCGTTCTTGATCTCGGGCTTGCGGTCGTCCGACGCAGACGCCGTTTCGATCTCTTCCTCGAAGTTGATGAAGATGTTCATGTGGTCCTTCAGCAACTTCGCGGCCAGGCCAAGCGAATCGGCCGGCGTGATCGAACCGTTGGTCCACACTTCGAGCGTCAGCTTGTCGTAATCGGTGATCTGACCGAGACGCGCAGCTTCGACGGTGTAGTTGCACTTGCGGACCGGAGAGTGCACCGAGTCGATCGGAATGAAGCCGATACCCAGGTCCTCGTCAAAGTTCTTGTCCGCAGCCACGTATCCGCGGCCACGCTTCAGGCGCATCTCCATGTCGAGCTTGCCACCTTCACTCACCGTTGCGATGTAGACATCTTTGTCGAGCACTTCCACATCCGCATCGGCCTCGATCATCCCCGAGGTCACTACCCCCGGAGCATCCGATCGCAGGTAGATCGCCTTGGGCGCGTCGCCCGCGAGCTTGAACGGAATTTGCTTGAGGTTGAGGATGATGTCAGTCGCGTCCTCAACCACACCCGGGATGGACTGGAACTCGTGCAACACGCCTTCAATCTTGACGGCAGTTACGGCGGCGCCCTCAATCGAGCTCAGCATGACCCGCCGTAGAGCATTGCCGATGGTCGTGCCAAAGCCTCGTTCAAACGGCTGCGCCCAGAACATTCCGTATTTGTCGGTAAGGGAGGAAGTGTCGGTTGCGAGGCGTTTTGGTTTCTGAAAACCCTTCCAAAGCATGTGTTTCTCCTTCGGCCATTTGGCTCAGTGCTGACGTCCCCGGCTGGTCCGAGCCGAGTCAACTGTCAGCGCCGGCTGATCTGGCGCGAAAATTGGACCGTCAGAAGACTTCAGCGCTTCGCAATACATGTTTTGTACTTTGAAACCTTGAAGCCTGAAACCTGAAACCTACTTACTGTAAAGTTCGACGATCAGCTGCTCATTCACTGGCAGCTGAATTTCTTCCCGCTTGGGCAGAGACAGCACGCGACCTTTGTAGTTGTCGCGATCGATCTCCAGCCAATTTGGTGCGGTCTGGTGGCTGGCGAAGTCCTTGGCCAGTTCCAGCATGGGCAACTTGCGGCTGCCATCGCGGATAACGATTTCCTGTCCCACCGCGACTTCGAACGAAGGAATATTTACCTTGCGCCCGTTCACAGCGATATGCCCGTGCCGAACCAACTGGCGTGCCTGCCGCCGAGACATCGCAAAACCGAGCCGGTACACAACGTTATCCAGCCGCCGCTCTAGCTGCTGCAGCAGTATTTCGCCGGTCACGCCCTTGGTTCGTGCGGCCTTCTCAAAGTAGTTACGGAACTGCCCTTCTTGCGTAAAGTACATGCGCTTCGCCTTCTGTTTTTCACGCAGTTGTAGACCGTAGCCCACGATCTTGGCTTTGCGGTCTTTCCCGTGTTGTCCGGGAGCGAAGTTGCGCTTTTCGATGGGGCACTTGTCGCTGAAACACTTGGTGCCCTTCAGGAACAGCTTGATGCCTTCACGACGGCATAGACGGCATACTGCATCGGTATAACGTGCCAAGTTTCTTCTCCTTTAGATGACCGGTTTACAGGTTTGGCTTCACCCTTCGTCCCGGACGTAAATCAGTCGTCGGTCGTTAGTCGTCAGTCGCTAGTGGAGTCCATGCCCGACGAAGCATGCGCTCCTTTCAGAACCCGGCGTGAGATGCAGCCGGGCCTGAAATACCTCTCACTAAACGCGGCGTCTCTTCGGCGGCCGGCACCCGTTGTGCGGAATGGGGGTAAAGTCCTTGATAGACCGAACTTCGATGCCCGACGCAGCCAAAGCACGAATCGCCGACTCGCGCCCCGAACCCGGACCACTCACCCGAACATCGACGGTCCGCACACCATGATCGCGAGCCATGTTGGCCGCGTTCGAAGCAGCCTGCTGCGCCGCGAACGGCGTTCCCTTGCGCGATCCACGGAAGCCGAGCGATCCCGAACTCTTCCATGAAATCACGTTGCCCGCCATATCCGTGATGGTCACGATGGTGTTGTTGAAGGATGCTTGTACGTGCACCAGCCCGTGGGGAACGTGCTTGCGCTCCTTCTTTTTGAAGGTCTTCTTCTTGCCTTTTTTCTCGGGGGCGGCTGCGCCGCCCGCTGCTGCTGGTTTCGCCATAATTTCAGTTTCCAGTGGCCAGTGGCCGGTTGTCAGTCCTATGTTGCCGGCGCTAGAGGTCAGACATCACTGACCACTGGCAACTGGCAACTGGGTCTCTATGTTTTCGCGGCGGCCTTCTTCTTGTTGGCCACGGTGCCCTTGCGCGGGCCTTTCCGGGTTCGCGCATTTGTGTGGGTACGTTGTCCACGGACGGGCAGGTTGCGGCGGTGACGGTATCCACGGTAGGAGCCGATTTCGATGAGGCGCTTGATGTTCATCGAAACTTCCTTGCGCAGATCGCCTTCCACCATACCTTCCGCTTCGATGACCTGGCGGATACGGTTGACCTCGTCCTCGCTCAAGTCCTGAATTTTTTTCTCTGGTTCGACCTTGGCCTGCTCCAGAATGCGAGCGGCGCGCGGATGGCCGATCCCGTAAATATATGTGAGCGCGATATTCGTGTGCTTATTGCGCGGAAGATCGACGCCTGCAATACGTGCCATAAGGACTAAACCCCTTCTGCCGTCCCAGCTTGATTGCTTTTAGCTTCTAGCCGCTAGCTCCTGGGCAGACTTGCTTTTCTTGCCAGCAGCCACCAGCTCACAGCCAGCCGCTAACCTCAGCCTTGACGCTGCTTGTGTTTCGAATTCTCGCAAATCACGCGCACCACTCCACGGCGGTGGATGACCTTGCACTTGTCGCAAATTTTCTTTACCGATGCTCGGACTTTCATAAACCCAGCTTTCAGCTGTCAGCCATCAAGCCTTCAGCAATCTTATTTGTAGCGATACACAATGCGGCCACGATTCAAGTCGTAGGGCGAAAGCTCCACAGCGACTTTGTCCCCTGGCAGGATACGGATGAAGTTCTTGCGCATCTTGCCGGAAACATGCGCCAGCACCTGGTGCTTGTTTTCCAGTTCCACCCGGAACATCGCGTTGGGCAGGGGTTCGAGCACCACCGCCATGACTTCAATCGCGTCTTCTTTACTCATGCACTCCTTAACTCAGTTGTCAGTTGCCAGTGGTCAGTTGGCCAGTAATCACTGGGCTGTTTCTCAATACGTCTAGCCTCTACGGCGTCGGTTTCGGCAGACAGCGAACGATTGACACCCGACGGCTCTTTTCTCACTGCGTCAAAATCATCGGTCCGTCTTTGGTCACTGCCACGCAGTGCTCAAAATGCGCACTGTAGCTTCCATCGGCGGTCACGGCGGTCCACTTGTCACTCAGCACGCGCGCTTCCGGCTTACCGTAATTCACCATGGGCTCGATCGCGAGGACCATGCCTTCCCGCAACTTGGCGCCATGCCCCGGCGTACCGAAGTTCGGCACCTGCGGCTCTTCATGCAACTTGGTGCCGATCCCATGTCCCACAAATTCCCGGACCACGCTGAAACCCGCCGCTTCTACAAACTGTTGCACAGCTGAACCTACATCGCCGACCGAATTTCCAATACGGACTTTCTCAATCGCGCGATACAGCGAGTCTTCTGTGACCTTCAACAGCTTCCGCAGTTCGGGCGTAATCTCTTCGCCCACCGGCACTGTGATCGCCGCGTCCCCGTAGTAGCCGTCGAGCACGACGCCGCAATCCACGGAAACAATATCGCCGGCGTTCAGCGTGCGCTTGTCGGACGGAATCCCGTGCACGATTTCTTCATTCACCGAAGTGCACAGCACGCACGGGTAATCGTAGTAGCCTTTGAAGGCGGGCTTCACGCCCAGATCCTTCATTTTTTTCTCCGCCGCGCGCTCCAGATCCATCGTGGTCGCGCCCGGCGCCACCAGGCTGCGGACATGATCGAGGACCTCACGAACCACGCGGCCACTGCGCCGCATCTTCTCGATCTCCGCCGGTGATTTACAGATGATCGCCATCCTAAGCGTGATTATCGATGATGTAAAAAATCTGCCCGGTCACCTCGTCCATCGGCAAATCTCCGTTGACGGTTTTCAGCCTTCCCTTCGCCTGATAGTAGTCCGCGACAGGCCGCGTCTGACGATCGAATTCGTTCAGGCGCTCGCGGATTACTTCCTCGCGGTCATCATCACGAATGACGAGCTTCGTCCCATCACGATCGCAAAGCTCATCGACCTTGGGTGGCTGAAGGTGGACGTTGTAGATCCGTCCACAGGTGGGACAAGAACGACGTCCGGTAAGCCGGCGCAACAATTCATTATAGTCCACCTCTAGTCGGATCACAATCGGCAACCTATTGCAGCCGTGCGACTTGTCAAAGAACTCATTTTCCAGGAAGGCATCCAGCCAACCTGCCTGGGCCGCGGTTCGCGGAAACCCATCGAGAATGAAACCTCGTTCGCAGTCAATCTCACGAATGCGGTCTGCCACCATGGGGCAAACCAGGTCGTCGGGCACTAACTGGCCCCGCTCCATCACCGCCTTGGCGGCGTGCCCCAGAGGCGTGCCCGCCTTGATGTTCTGCCGCAGAATATCTCCCGTAGAGATCTGCGGAATGTGATAGCGCTGCTCGATCCGCTTGGCCTGAGTGCCCTTGCCGGCCCCGGGAGCTCCCAACAGGATCACGGGTTCAATAGTACCCGAGGATTCTTCGGCCATTCGCGGTGGCCACCTCTCCCGATCTTTTTCAGCCCGTACCACTTCTGCCGCGCCTCGTAGCTAAAATGGCGAAACTACGCCGGATTCCAGGCTACCAGCGCCGACCCTTGATACGGCCACTGCGTGGCGTAAAGCCGTCGTAATGGCGCATGATAAGCTGCGCTTCAATCTGCGTGACGGTATCCATGGCGACGCCTACCACGATCAGCAGCGAAGTTCCACCAAAGTAGAAGTTCACCCCCAAACCGTTGGTGATCCAGGTGGGCAATCGTTCAAACAGCCCGCCCCCCAACCAATAAGGCAAGTGGTTCAGATGGATACCCGTGATCATCCATTCCGGAATAAAGGAAATGATGATCAGATACAACGCACCCACAAGTGTGATGTGGGTGAGTACTTCATTGATGTAGTCGGCGGTGCGCTTACCCGGTCGGATGCCGGGGATAAATCCGCCATACTTCCGCATATTGTCGGCCACCTCGCTTGGGTTGAAGACGATCGACACATAGAAGTATGCGAAGAAGATGATCCCAACCGCATACAGCAACGTGTAGAGCGGCTCACCCCAACCCAGCGCCTTGATCATCTGGCCAAAGTAGCGGTTATCTCGCAATCCAGCCAAGACTGTTTGCGGCAAGGTCAGAATCGATGATGCGAAGATTACCGGCATCACGCCGCCTGCGTTCACTCGGAGCGGCAGGTGGGTGGACTGTCCACCCATCACCTTGCGGCCGACGACGCGCTTGGCATACTGCACCGGCAGTCGACGTTCGCTACGCTCGACATACACGATGAAGGCGACTATTACGATCATCACAGCCAGCAGCAGAACAATCGCCACCGGGGTGAATGCACCCCAGGCGTTCGTTTTGACCTTGTCGTAGAGATCGGCGACACCTCGCGGCAAGCCAACGACGATGCCGGCAAAAATGAGCAGCGACATGCCGTTGCCCACGCCACGCTCGGTGATCTGTTCGCCCAGCCACATGATGAATGCGCTGCCGGTGGTCAGCGTCAGCATCGTCATCAGGATGAAGCCGACCCCGGGAACGAGTACGAAATCATTCCCGCTCCGGGTAAGGCTGATGGCAATCCCGAACGATTGCAGAGCGCTGAGAATGACGGTCAGATAGCGCGTCCATTGCGTGATCTTCTTGCGACCCAGTTCGCCTTCCTTCTGCAATTTCGCGAGTGGCTCATAAACCACCGTCAGCAATTGCAGAATGATGGACGCCGTGATGTAGGGCATGATGCCCAAGGCGAAAATCGTCAGCCGGCGAAGTTGTCCGCCGGAGAATAAATCCACGAAGCCGAGGAACGTGCCCCGATTCTGCTCGAAGAACTGCGACAGCTTGTCGGCATTAATACCCGGAGTGGGGATGTGACCGCCCAGGCGGTACACCGCCAGCATGGCCAGCGTAAACAGAATGCGCTTGCGCAGGTCCGGAATGCGAAAGATGTTTGCCAGTTTCTCGAGCATTACTGCAAGACCTCAAACTTGCCGCCGGCCTTGGTGATCTTCTCCTGCGCCGACTTGGAGAACTTGTGGGCGTGCACGGTAAGCGCAGCCTTCAACTCCCCGTCGCCGAGAATCTTCACGGGATGTTTTGTCTTGATGACTCCGGCTTTACGCAGCACGTCGGGGGTGATGGTCGTCTCACCTAAAGCGACGAGTGCTTCCAGATTCACAATGGAGTATTCCTTGCGGAAGATGTTGGTGAACCCGCGCTTCGGCATGCGCCGGTGCAGGGGCATCTGTCCGCCTTCAAACCCGCGCAGCATGCGCGATCCACTGCGCGACCGCTGACCCTTGTGGCCGCGCGTGGAGGTCTTGCCCATGCCAGACCCCATGCCGCGCCCCACGCGCTTACGCTTCTCCGACGACTTTCTTGGTGCTCGAACGTTGGATAAATTCATGACTCTTTCCAAACGGTGTGCAGCCTCACGATCTCGAAACTGACACCTGAGACCGAAGACCTGACACCTGCTATTGAACGATTTCGACCAGGTGCGGCACCTTCTTCACCATTCCGCGAATTGCGGGCGTATCCGGGCGCTCGATTACCTGATTAAGCCGGGTAAAACCCAGCCCCTTAACCACCAGCTTATGTTTCACTGGAGAACAAATCGCCGAGCGCACCCATTTGATGTGCAGCTTGCCGGTCCCCGCCGTTTTCGATGTTTTTCCCGCCATCATCAATCCTTCCCGATCGCGCCAGAGCCTCATGGGCTGACGTCGCGTGCCCTTTCCGAGCAAATGCCGCCGGATTCTAGAGATCTTCCGCGTTCTTGCCGCGCAGCGCAGCCACCGCTTCCCGGTTTTTCAGTTTCTTGAGCGCGTCGAACGTAGCCTTGATCACGTTATGCGGATTCGTGGTGCCGATCGACTTGGTCAGTACATTCTGCACACCTGCCGACGTCATCACCGCGCGCACCGCGCCACCCGCAATCACGCCGGTACCTTCCGGAGCGGGTTTCAAGAGCACATGGCCTGAACCGAATCGTCCCAACACCAGGTGCGGAATCGACGTTTGCGTCAAATTTACCTTGACCAGGTTCTTCTTGGCAGACTCAATGCCTTTGCGGATGGCTTGCGGAACTTCCTTCGCCTTCCCGGAGCCATAGCCGACGACCGCCGCACTGGGATCGCCGACCACAACCAGCGCCGCGAATGACAGGTTCTTGCCGCCCTTCACCACCTTCGTTACGCGGTTGATAGCGACCACCTGATCCTTCAGCTGATACTGTCCCGCGTCGAGTTTCTTGATAACTGTTGGCATCCTTAGACTCTCGATTCCATTTTGTAATTGGGCGTTACGCTTTACCCAATCCCTTAATTGCTAAATCTCTAGAACTGCAAGCCGCCTTCGCGAGCCGCATCGGCCAGCGCTTTAACGCGACCGTGATAGATATAACCGCCGCGATCGAACACGACCTTGGAGATCCCTTTGGCCTTGGCGCGTTCGGCGATGATCTTGCCGACCGACTTCGCTGCCGCCACGTTGCCGCCGGTGCGCCGTTCCGCCTTCTTACCTTCAGCGGAGCTGGCTGAAACCAGCGTCTTGCCGTGCAGGTCATCGATCACCTGCACGTAAATATGATTCAGCGACCGGTACACATTCAGACGCGGGCGCTGCGCTGTTCCCTGAACTTTCTTGCGGATGCGGTCATGCACGCGCTGCCGAGTTGCGTTCTTTCCTGCCCTGTTAAGCATTTTTCAGTCCTCAGACGTCGTCTGGCTATTGGCTGATGGCTGTTTGCTGATGGCCAACGCGACTAACAACCAACAGCCAGCGACTAACTACTTCGCTCCGGTCTTTCCGACCTTCTTCTTCAGACGCTCGCCCGCATAGCGAACGCCTTTGTTCTTGTACGGATCCGGCGGACGCAGCGAGCGCATCTCTGCCGACACCTGGCCTACTTTCTGGCGGTCAATGCCCGTGACGCTCAGTTTCGTCTGCTTGGGATCGACTGCCACTTCGATCCCTGTCGGCAACGGGTACTCAATCGGATGTGAGTAGCCCAGCGTAAAGACGACGGTGTGCTTGCCCTTCATCTCCGCGCGGTATCCAATGCCAACGATTTCGAGTTCCTTCGTCCAGCCCTTGGTCACGCCCTCGACGGCATTGTTCACAAGCGCGCGCGCCAGGCCGTGCACCGCCGCCTGCGAATCGTCTTCGCGGATCGCGAGCAGGTGCCCATCTTTTTGTTCGACCCTGATTCCCGCAGGAAGAGGTGTATCCAGTTTGCCCTTGGGCCCCTGGACCGCTACCAGATTCCCATCAATCTTGACCGTGACACCCTTCGGAACAACGATCGGCTTTTTTCCAATTCGTGACATAAGCTCAGCTCTTAGCTTCTGGCTTCTAGCTTCTAGCTAGAACCGCGTTTCCTGTTATGCTCGCTCGCCTTTTCAGTCGCTTCAGCTACTAGCCAACAGCCGGTAGCCAGAAGGCCCTCTACCACACTTGGCAGAGAAGTTCGCCGCCCAGGCCTTGCTTGCGCGCCTGGCGTCCAGTCATCACGCCCTTGGGCGTCGTCAGAATGTTGATACCCATGCCACCCAGCACCCGAGGAATTTCAGTGCGGCGTACATACACTCGACAGCCCGGCCGGGAGACGCGCTCGACGTTCGAGATCGCCGCCTCGTTATTCGATCCGTACTTGAGATAAATACGAATGACTTTGTGACCTTCCTCTTCGGTGGCCTTGTAGTTGGAGATGTAGCCTTCTTCTTTCAGAATGCGCGCGATCTCAACCTTCAGCTTGGAAGCCGGAATATCCACTTTCTGGTGCCGTGCGCGAATCGAATTGCGAATGCGCGCCAGCATGTCTGCGACCGGATCTGTCAACCTCATCGTCTGCTTCTCCTAAAGTCGCCCGTTTGCCTGGCCCACATTGCCCAGGAACCTGCGGCGACGCCGTCTACCCCATGTCGGCTGCGTGTGCCGAACGGGCCTTTCTCATTCTCGGCCAGCACCTCGCGGTGCGGCCCCATCCCCTACCAGGACGACTTCGAAACCCCGGGGATTTCACCCTTTAAGGCCAGCCCGCGGAAACACAGGCGGCACACTCCGAACTTACGGAGATACGCCCGCGGCCGTCCGCAAATTTTGCAGCGGTTATGCTTGCGCGACGAAAACTTGGGCTTCCTTGCGTCCTTTACTCGTTTTGCAGTAGTTGCCACTTAAGCTCCTAACTTCCAGCTACCGGCTGTCAGCTCTCAGTTTTCAGCGATCAGCCAATCTTTCTGTCTTCGAAACCTTGAAACTTTGAGACCTTATGGGCGAAACGGCATTCCCAAATGCTTGAGCAGAGTGCGCGCCTGATCATCCGTGCCTGCGGTCGTCACGATCGTGACGTTCATGCCCTTCATTTTGTCGACCTTCGCGTAATCGATCTCCGGAAAGATCAACTGATCGTGCAAGCCGAGCGTGTAGTTGCCCCGTCCGTCGAACGATTTGGTTGAAACCCCGCGAAAGTCACGCACGCGGGCAAGAACAACGCTCACCAGCCGGTCCATGAACTCGTACATGCGATCGCCGCGCAAAGTGACCATCGCGCCGATGGGCATTCCTTCGCGAACCTTGAAAGCCGCGATCGACTTCTTCGCGCGCGTGACGACCGGCTTCTGACCGGTGATCTGACCCAGTTCGTTCACGGCTGGATCAAGGATCTTGGCGTTCTGCGTGGCTTCGCCCACGCCCATGTTCACCACGATCTTGTGCAACCGTGGCACCGCCATGGGATTTTTCAGATTCAGTTCCTTCATCAGCACCGGCGCCAGTTCCTTCTCAAACCGGGCGCGAAGCCGCGGCTTCTCCTTGGCGCTATGGCGCGCTACTTCTGGCGCCCGCTGCTCCTGCGCTTCCGCCTTACCCTTCTTGCCCTTGTCTTTATCTTTTGCCATGACTCAGTTGCTTTCTCTCACGGTTTCGGGATCTAGCTTCCTAGCCACTAGCTTCTGGCTTTTCGCAACCCGGTTCGTGAGCACTCTCTCAGGTCTAACGATTGCTGATTGCTCCGAGCTCTTGAGCTCGAAGCTCGCAGCTACTTATCTAATGTCGTTCCACACTTCTTGCAGACGCGCACCTTGCGATCGCCCTGCATCTCGTGTCCGATGCGGACTGGACCGCAGGTCGGGCACACCAGTTGCACGTTGGAGATCGCGATCCGGCTCTCCTGTTCCGCGATGCCGCCCTGCACCTGGCGCTGCGGATTCGGGCGCACGTGCTTCTTCACCATCATCACGTGTTCCACCAGAAGCTTGCGATCCGCCGGAAACACGCGGAGCACGCGGCCTTCCTTGCCCTTGTCGCGGCCGGTGATTACTTTCACCGTGTCGTTGCGACGTATATCCACTCGAACATGTGCCGTGCTTGCCACTTTAGCCATAACCGAACCTTCTGCCTCGCTTGCTGTCGTGCCGCAGGTTTCAATGTTGCAAAGCTTCAATGTTTCAAGGTTTCGCAAACTAACTTTGAAACCTTGAAACCTTCCGAAACCTGAAACTTTTTAAAGAACTTCTGGCGCGAGTGAAACGATCTTCAAAAATTTCTTTTCGCGCAACTCGCGCGCGACCGGACCGAACACGCGCGTTCCCACCGGCTCTCCGGTTTCGTTGATCAGGACCGCGGCATTCTGGTCGAAGCGAATATAGGTTCCATCGCGGCGGCGATGCTCCTTGCGAGTGCGCACGATAACTGCCTTCACAACTTTGCCCTTCTGGACTTGCCCGTCGGGCGCCGCTTCCTTCACGCTGGCGGTGATCACATCGCCCAGACCTGCGCGCAGGCCGGTGGAACCGCCCAGGGGCAGAATCATCTGCAGCTTGCGCGCGCCGGAGTTGTCGGCAACCTCGAGCATCGTTCTCATCATCACGGCCATATGCAGTCTCCCTGTGGGTCACGTCGCCGCTACTGAGCGCCGTTCGCCTCGGCAATGGCGGCCACTTCGGGCACCAACGCCGTCTTGCGGATGATCTCTTTCAAGCGCCAACGCTTGAGCTTCGAAAGCGGGCGAGTCTCCTCGAGCCGCACCACGTCACCGACGTGGGCCTCGTTCTTCTCGTCGTGGGCATAGAATTTTTTGTCGATCGAGATGACGCGTCCGTAGAGCGCATGGGACTTCTTGCGTGTGACCTCGACGACGATGGTCTTGTTCATCTTGTTGGAGACGACCTCGCCCACCACTTCTTTGCGCCGTCCGGCCGCCTTCTGGGTTGTTTCAGCCATTACTTCTTCTCCGTTGCTGCCTGAGTGCCGCGAGCACGCTCGCCGATGATGGTCTTAACGCGCGCAATATCCTTGCGCAGGCCGCGAATCTTTTTCAGGCTCTCGGTCTGTCCCATGTTGAGCTGGAACTTCAGCTTGAACAGCTGGTCGGAGAGCTGGCGCTCCTGGTCCTGCAGTTCAGCGTCGGTCTGGTTGCGAATTTTTTCCGCTTTCATAATTTCTCGCTTCGAATTCCTCAGTGCGCCATTTCGCGCTTCACCATGGCCGTCCGCAGTGGGAGCTTATGCGACGCCAAACGCATTGCCTCTGCCGCATCGGTCGCCGTCACGCCTTCCATCTCGAACAGGATCTTACCGGGACGAACCACAGCGACCCAGTGATCCGGGGCTCCCTTGCCCTTACCCATACGGGTTTCAGCCGGTTTCTTCGTGACCGGTTTATCCGGGAACAGGCGAATCCAGATTTTGCCGCCGCGCTTTACAAAGCGCGTCATGGCCACGCGACTCGCTTCGATCTGCCGGTCAGTGATCCAACCGGGTTCGAGCACTTTCAGCCCGTAGTCCCCGAAAGCCAGCTGGCTGCCACGCCAGGCCTTGCCCGTCATGCGGCCGCGCTGCTGCTTGCGGTACTTCACTTTCTTTGGCATCAACATAAAAATCAGCCTTTAGCTCTTAGTCGTTAGCCCTTCGCCTAAAACGCGCCACTCGGAACGGTTCCGGGCTGCGCTTCGCGCTTTTTCTGCGTGAAGATCTCGCCCTTATAGATCCAGCACTTCACGCCAATCACGCCGTACGTAGTACGCGCTTCCGAAAATCCGTACTCGATGTCAGCGCGCAGCGTGTGCAACGGCAACCGGCCCTGCAGATACCATTCCGAGCGCGCGATTTCATTTCCATTCAAACGCCCGCTCACGCGCACCTTGATTCCTTTGCAGCCGAAGCGAAGCGCCGAGTCCACCGACTTCCGCATGGCGCGCCGGAAGCCCACGCGTTTTTCGAGCTGCAACGCGATCGATTCCGACACCAGCTGCGCATCCAGCTCTGGCTTGTGCACCTCTTGAATGTCGATAAAGACTTCCCGCGAAGTGCGCTTCTGCAGTTCGACTTTCAGCTTGTCGATTTCTGCACCTTTGCGCCCGATGATGATCCCGGGCCGCGCGGTCTTGATGATGATCCGGATCTTGTTTCCCGGACGCTCGATCTCGACTGCACTAATGCCAGCGGACTTCAGCTTGTCCTTGAGCTCCGCCTTCAGCTTGACGTCTTCGAGCAGGAGTTTGTCGTAGTCCCGCTCGACAAACCAGCGCGACTTCCATGGCTTGGTGTAACCGAGCCGGAACCCATAAGGATGGACTTTTTGACCCATCATTCCTCTCAGTGCTCCGATTGACCGGAGCGAGAAACTATTTCGCTGCCGCTTTCTTCTTGCCTTTGCCGGCAGGCGCTTTTTTCGCTTTCGCCTTGGCCTTGGCTTTCGCCGGAGCCGCAGCCTTCTTTTCTTCTTCGCCCACAACCGTCGCGACCGACTGGCCGTTCCGGTTTCGTTCCGCCAGCACAATCTCCAGATGCGCAATGCGCCGCACGTAACGGAACGCGCGTCCCATCGGCGCCGGCCGGATCCGCTTCATGCGCGGGCCATCATTTGCCACCGCATTCTTCACGTACAACTGGTCGAGATCGACGTCCAGATTCTTCTCCGTGCTCAGGAAGCTGGCGTTGTCGATGGCCGACTGCAACAGCTTTCCGACCGTCGCTGCCACGCGCTTCTTCGTGAACAGGAGCGTATTGCGGGCATCTTCCACCTTCTGGCCCTTGATCAGCTCGAGCACCAGGCGAGCTTTCTGCGGCGAGACGCGCATAAACCGGGCTTCAGCTCGAAATTCCATGGTCGCGTGTCTCCTTTATGCCTTCGGTGCCGCCGGAGGTGTTGAGCCTGCCGCCGGAACTGGTGCTCCCGGCCCGCCGGGTACTCCTGCCGGACGCGCCGCCACTTCCGTCGCCGCCTTCATGGAATGTCCCTTGAAGGAGCGCGTGAAGCTGAACTCGCCCAGCTTGTGGCCCACCATGTTCTCGGTGATGTACACCGGAATAAATTTTTTGCCGTTGTGCACCGCGATCGTGTGACCCACCATTTCTGGAATGATGGTCGAACGTCGCGACCAGGTGCGCAGCACCTTCTTCTCGTTGCGCGAGTTCATGCCGTCCACCTTGGCTTGCAGGTGGCTGTCAATGAACGGGCCCTTCTTGGTTGAACGTGCCATAAATTCAGCTCTCAGCTTTCAGCTCTCAGCCTTCAGGACTGGAGCGTTGTGCTGGCCATTGGCTGCTAGCCACTAGCCTCTAGCGATCACTTCTTGCCGCGCCCGACGATGAATGCATCCGTGCGCTTGTTGTTGCGCGTCTTGTAGCCGCGCGTCGGCTGGCCCCATGGGGTCACCGGATGGCGGCCGCCCGAGGTCTTGCCCTCACCGCCGCCGTGCGGATGGTCCACCGGGTTCATCGACACGCCACGATTATGCGGACGCCGTCCTGCCCAGCGAACGCGGCCTGCTTTGCCGATCGTGACGTTTTCATGATCCGTGTTGCCAACCTGTCCGATTGTGGCGATGCAATCCTGCAGCACTTTGCGGGTCTCGCCGGAAGGCAGCTTTACGAGGGCGTAGTCACCTTCCTTCGCGACCAGCTGCGCCGAACCGCCCGCTGAGCGCACCATCTGTGCACCCTTGCCAGGACGCAATTCGATGTTGTGAATCGTCGTGCCTGGCGGGATGTTGCGCAGCGGCAATGCGTTGCCCACCAGGATGTCGGCATCCGGGACCGCTCACGATCTTCTGTCCCATCTTCAGGCCATCGGGCTGCACGATGTAGCGCTTTTCGCCGTCGGCGTAGCTCAACAACGCGATGCGCGCGGACCGATTGGGATCGTATTCGATCGAAATCACAGTCGCCGGAATGCCGGTCTTATCACGCTTGAAATCGATCAGGCGCAGCTTGCGCTTGTTCCCGCCGCCACGAAACCGGCTGGTAATATCGCCCGAGTTGCGACGGCCACCAGTCTTCAGCTTGGGCTCGACCAGCGGCTTATGCGGCTTATTGGTCGTGATGTCGTCATTGACCAGCGTCGTCTGGTAGCGCAGCGTCTGCGTTGTCGGTCTGTATGTCTTGATTGCCATAAATCAGCTCTTAGCTTCTCAGCTCTTAGCTGTTCAGCTCGTTCGTCGTTGACTCTTCCAACAGCCAACGATCAACAGCCAACGCACTAGAGGTTCTGTGCGTACTCCGGCATCTTCTCGCCGGCCTTCAGCCGCACGTATGCTTTCTTCCAGTCCGGGCGGTAGCCCGCGAAACCGTCCGCGACGGCGCTCTTTCCCGGGATAGTTTGCCGTGCGGACGGAATCGACTTTCACCTTGAAGATCGATTGCACGGCTTCCTTGATCTCGGTCTTGGTTGCCTGCTTCGCCACCTGGAACACGAGCGTGTTCTCGTTTTCCTTGATGGCCAGGCCTTTCTCTGTAATTACCGGACGGCGAAGAATCTGGTATGCCGATTTCATTACGCCACCTCCGCCGCTTTTTCATGACGCGTTCGACGCCGCGGAACGCGAGCCGCTTTCTTCTCGCCTTCCCCTGCGCCCGCCGACTTCTTGTGCTCGCGCCGCGATGCCGATTTCTTCAGCGAAATCTGCAACTTCTCGATCGCCGGCTGCGTGAAAATTGCCCGGTCGTAACGCAGCAGGTGAAACGGATGAACCTCATTCCCGGCGACCAACTCGACGCCCTCGAGATTGCGTGAACTGAGTTCAAGATTGCGGTTGCTGTGTTTCGCCACCTCGACCAACAGGACAGTCTTGTCGACCTTCAACTTGTCGAGCGCCTCTCGGAACCACTTGCTCTTCGGTTCCTTCACATCGAAGGCGTTCACGACCACGAGTTTGCCGTCCGCAAATTTCGAGGCTAGCGCCGAGCGCAACGCCCCCAGCAGCTTTTTGCGCGGGAAGGTGTAGTCGTAGGAGCGAGGTTGCGGACCATGTACTGTGCCGCCGTGTCGCCACAGGGGAGAACGGATCGATCCAATACGCGCACGCCCGGTGCCCTTCTGCTTCCACAGCTTCTTGCCGGATCCGGAAACGCGCCAGCGATTCTTGGTGGCGTGCGTGCCAGCCCGCTGTCCGGCGCGGTAGTGTCTCACCGCTTCCCACAGCAGGTCTTCATTGACCGCACCAAAAACCTCGTCGGCCAGGTCGAGCGTTCCGACCTTAGCTCCGCTCAGGTTGTAGATATCAATGGTTGCCATTGTTTAACGTAGCTCTTAGCTCCTAGCCAGTCGAGGGCTTCTAGCTAGCCCTTCTTCGCAGCGCGCTTGGCTGCCTTCAACGGATCAACCGTGGCCGCACCAGCAAATCCACGACGCTCTCTCGGGGGCTTCTTGGCCTTGGTAATCACGACGTATCCACCGTTCGCGCCCGGCACGCTGCCTTCGACGACCAGCAGGTTGTCGTCCTTATCCACACCCAGGATGCGCAGGTTGCGTACAGTTACGCGATCGGTCCCCATGTGACCCGACATCCGCATGCCTTTAAACACCCGGGACGGAAACGCAGACGAACCAATCGAACCCGTGATCTGGAACATCGATCCGTGCGACTTCGGGCCACCCGCGAAGTGATGCCGCTTCACCACACCGGCGAACCCGCGGCCCTTGCTGATGCCCACAATGTCCACGAACCGGTCGCCATCAAAGATGTCAACCAGCACACGCTGGCCGACTTTCAGACCGTTGGTCTCGGCACCTTCTGCGGGGTGTTCATCGATTTCGAGGGGAACTTCACGGAGGAACTTCATCGGGGGGAGATTGTTCTTGGCAAAGTGGCCGCGCATGGGCTTGGTCAGCCGCTTCTCTTTAACGAACTCGACCAGTCCGATCTGAGCCGACTCGTAACCGTCCTTGAGCGCGGTCTTGTGCTGGGTAATCACGCACGGACCGGCTTGCAGAACGGTCGCCGGGCGAACCTCGCCCTTCGAGTCGAACAACTGCGTCATGCCGACTTTCTTTCCGAGAATGCCTGCTACCTTTGCCATTTCCTTCTCCATTCCCAGCGTGGCTCAGTGGCTATTGGCTGGGGTTCGTGGTGCGGGCGCTCTTGCCCGCGAGAGCAGCGGAGCTTCGCTCCGCCCGGACGGCCGAGGACGGCCGTCCCCACGCGATTATTTATGCTCTTTCCCGAATGCCTTGATCTCGACATCTACGCCTGCCGGCAGATCGAGCTTCATCAAGGCGTCCACAGTCTGCTGGGTCGGCTCGAGAATATCGAGCAACCGCTTGTGCGTCCGGATCTCAAACGCCTCGCGCGACTTCTTGTCGACGTGGGGCGAGCGCAGGACGCAATACTTGTTCTTCATCGTGGGCAATGGAATCGGGCCCGCGATCTGTGCACCGGTGCGGCGCGCCGTTTCGACGATCTCACCCGTGGACTGATCCAGGATGCGGTAGTCGTACGCTTTTAACCGGATCCGAATTCTCTCTTTTCCAATCACGTTTCACTCTCTGACCCCTTCCGGCTCGTCCGGAAGGAAAGAACTGGCGGCAAGTTGCGCACCGCTGATTTAGCTGTTCGCTGCTAGCTTCTGGCTTCTAGCAACCCTTGACTCTTGCACGTCCGGCAGTCGTTCCCGCTTACACGCGAACCACCTTGCCAACGACCAACGACTACCAGCCAACGACTACTGAATAATCTCCGCAGATCGTGCCGGCGCCCACCGTGTGGCCGCCTTCGCGAATGGCGAACCGCAAACCCTTCTCCATCGCCACCGGCGTGATCAACTCGATCACCAGGCTCACGTTGTCTCCCGGCATCACCATCTCCGTCCCCGCCGGCAACTCCGCTACCCCCGTCACGTCCGTCGTGCGCAAATAGAACTGCGGACGGTATCCCTTGAAGAACGGTGTATGTCTTCCACCCTCTTCCTTCGTCAGGATGTACACCTCCGCCTTGAACTTCGTGTGCGGCGTAATCGAGGCCGGCTTCGCCAGCACCATCCCACGCTCCACGTCGTCCTTGCCAATCCCGCGCAGCAGCAACCCGGCGTTGTCCCCCGCCATGCCTTCGTCCAGCTGCTTCTTGAACATCTCCACGCCCGTCACCACCGTCTTGCGGGTGTCGCGGAAGCCCACAATCTCCACTTCCTCGCCGACTTTCACCTTGCCGCGCTCGATCCGGCCCGTCACCACCGTGCCGCGCCCCGAGATCGAGAAAATATCTTCGATCGGCATCAGGAACGGCTTGTCCAGCTCGCGCGCCGGCTGCGGCACGCTCTTGTCCACCGCCTCCATCAGCGCATCGATCTGCTTCTCCCACTTCTCTTCGCCATTCAAGGCTCCGAGTGCAGACAGCCGCACCACGGGCACGTCATCCCCCGGGAACTGGTAGCTCTTCAGCAACTCGCGCACTTCCAGTTCGACCAGGTCCAGCAACTCGGGATCATCCACCGCATCGCACTTGTTCAACGCCACCACGATGTAGGGCACACCCACCTGCCGCGCCAAAAGCACGTGCTCGCGCGTCTGCGGCATCGGACCGTCGGTCGCCGCCACAACCAAGATCGCGCCATCCATCTGGGCCGCGCCCGTGATCATGTTCTTGATGTAGTCGGCGTGGCCCGGGCAGTCGACGTGCGCATAGTGCCGGTTCGCGGTCTCGTACTCGACGTGCGCGGTGGCAATCGTGATCCCGCGCGCCTTCTCTTCCGGCGCGTTGTCGATCGAGTCAAACGAGCGGAACACGATCTTGGGGTTGTGCTTCTGCAACACCTTCGTGATAGCCGCCGTCAAGGTCGTCTTGCCATGGTCGATGTGACCAATCGTCCCTACGTTGCAGTGCGGCTTATTCCGTTCAAATTTTTCCTTCGCCATGTTTCAGCCTCTTGCTCCTAGCTTGTAGCTTCTAGCTCAAATCTTTTGTCATCCGCGCGAGCGTGTTAACGCACACCCCGCGATTCGACTCAACCAGTCATTTCGCCGTTCCCTGCACCTTGGCAATAATTTCTTCCGCCACAGAGCGCGGCGCTTCTTCATAGCGCGCGAAGTGCATTGAGTACTCGGCGCGGCCCTGCGTGCTTGAACGCATGTGGGTCGCGTAGCCGAACATCTCCGAGAGCGGCACGATCGCCTTGATCACTTGCGAACCGGCGCGGTGCTCCATGCCTTCAATGCGTCCCCGGCGCGCACTCAGGTCGCCCATGATGGCGCCCGCGAAATCTTCGGGCGTAACCACCTCCACCGCCATGACGGGCTCCAGGATCACCGGGCTTGCCTTTGCGCGCAGCTTCCTTGAACGCCATCGAACCAGCGATCTTGAACGCCATTTCGTTCGAGTCGACATCGTGGTAGCTACCGTCGTAAAGCGTGGCTTTTACGTCTACCATCGGATAGCCGGCGAGAACACCGCCCTCCATGGCTTCGCGAATGCCCTGGTCGATCGGCTTGATGTATTCCTTGGGGACTACACCACCCACGATGTCGTTGATGAACTCGTAGCCTTTGCCCGGCTCGTTCGGATCGAGCTGGATTTTGGCGTGACCATACTGACCGCGGCCACCGGTCTGGCGGATGTACTTGCCTTCTGCCTCGGCATGCCTGCGGATCGTCTCGCGGTACGCCACCTGCGGCTTGCCAACGTTGGCCTCGACCTTGTACTCGCGCATCATACGGTCGACGATGATTTCCAGGTGCAACTCGCCCATGCCGCTGATGATGGTCTGCGCGCTATCGGGATCAGTGTGAACTTTAAACGTGGGATCTTCCTGCGCCAGCTTGCCCAGCGCCAGGCCCATCTTTTCCTGGTCGGCCTTGGTCTTGGGTTCGACGGCGACCGAAATCACCGGCACCGCGAAGGTGATCGACTCAAGCGTAATCGGATGCCGCTCCTCGCAGATCGTGTCGCCCGTGCTGACGTTCTTCAGTCCGACGACCGCGCAGATGTCGCCCGCGAGAATCTCCTGGATGTCTTCGCGCTTGTTGGCGTGCATCTTCAGCAATCGCCCGATACGCTCGGTCTTTTGTGTGCGCGAGATCAATACCGACTCGCCCGACTTGAGCTGACCGGAATAGACGCGAATGAACGTCAACTGGCCGACGAAAGGGTCAGCCATGATCTTGAACGCCAGGGCCGAGAATGGCTCCTTGTCGTCCGCTTTGCGCGTAATGTGTTCACCGTTTTCCGGATTGATGCCCTTGGTTTCGGGCGTATCGAGCGGCGAAGGCAGGAAGTCCACGACCGCATCGAGCAAGGGCTGCACGCCTTTGTTCTTGAAAGCCGTGCCGAGAACCACCGGAAACAGCTTCAGCGAGATGGTCGACTTGCGCAGCGATGCACGCAGCTCGGCGGCCGTGATTTCTTCGCCTTCCAGAAACTTGTGCAGGATTTCGTCGTCGTTCTCGGCAACCGTCTCGACCAACTGGGTATGAAAGGCTTCCGCCTTTTTCTGCAACTCGGCCGGGATCGATTCGGTGACGTACTCTGCGCCCATCGTTTCGTCCTTCCAGACGATGGCCTTCATGTTGATCAGGTCAACCACTCCCCGAAACTTATCTTCCTGGCCGATGGGAATTTGGATCGCGACGGGCTTGGCATTGAGGCGCTTGCGGATGGTATCGATGGCATGCTCGAAGTCGGCACCCATCTTGTCGATCTTGTTAATGAAGCAAATTCGCGGGACGCCGTATTTATCGGCCTGCCGCCAGACTGTTTCGGACTGCGGCTGGACACCATGCACCGCGTCGAATACCGCAACCGCGCCGTCGAGCACGCGCAGCGATCGCTCCACCTCGGCCGTGAAGTCGACGTGGCCGGGCGTGTCGATGATGTTGATGCGAATATCGCGCCAGGTGCAGGTCGTCGCGGCGGACGTGATGGTGATGCCTCGTTCCTGTTCCTGCTCCATCCAGTCCATCGTCGCCGTACCTTCATGGACCTCTCCGATGCGGTGCGTGCGGCCCGTGTAGAACAGGATGCGCTCCGTCGTAGTGGTCTTACCGGCATCGATGTGGGCCATGATGCCGATGTTCCTGCAACGCTCTAATGGGACTGTTCTGGCCACGGCGATCTCAACTCTTCTTTCTGGGGCTCCAAACTTAGTTCCAGCTGCTTGCTCCTAGCGAGTAGCTAGAAGCTGAGAGTAACGGCGCTGCGCGCCGTTACCAACGGTAATGTGCAAACGCCTTATTGGCTTCCGCCATGCGGTGCACGTCTTCCTTCTTCTTGATGGCGGCGCCGCGATTGTTGGCGGCATCCAGCAACTCGTTGGTGAGCTTGTCGATCATGCCCTTCTCGCCACGTCCGCGGCTGTAGGTGATGAGCCAGCGGATCGCGAGCGACGTGCGCCGGTCGGCATTCACTTCGACGGGCACCTGGTAGTTCGCGCCGCCTACGCGGCGGGTCTTCACTTCCAGCAGCGGCTTCGCGTTCTCGACGGCCTTCTTGAAGAGCTTCAGGCCCTCGTCGCCGCCCTTCTGCTCCAACTGCTTGATGGCGGTGTAGAAGATGCCCTGGGCGGTCGACTTCTTGCCCTGCCACATCATCGAGTTCACAAACTTCGTTACCAGGTCCGACCCGAAGACCGGATCCCCGACAACGCCGCGCTTTGCGATATGTCCTTTTCTAGGCATGAAAATCAGCTCTCTCAGTTCTCAGTTTCAGTTCCAGTTTAAGCTACCGGCACGTTAGTTCAATCTGAGAACTTGAGACCCCGGAACTGAGAACTCCTCTTATGCTTTCTTTGGCCGCTTGGCTCCGTATTTCGAGCGTCCCTGGTTGCGACCGGCAACGCCGACGGCATCCAGCGTTCCGCGCACCACGTGATAACGCACGCCCGGCAGATCCTTCACGCGGCCCCCGCGGATCAGCACGATCGAGTGCTCCTGCAGGTTGTGGCCGATGCCGGGAATGTAGGTCGTGACTTCAATGCCATTGGTGAGGCGCACGCGCGCCACCTTCCGCAATGCCGAGTTCGGCTTCTTGGGAGTCTGCGTGTACACGCGGGTGCAGACGCCACGCTTCTGCGGGCAGGACTGCAGCGCCGGACTCGCCGTTTTGTACCGCGGCTTCTTACGGCCGGAACGCACCAATTGATTGAAAGTAGGCACTCTTCGCACTCCTTCAGCGCTCTTACGCCCACACGCACAAAAAGCGCGTGCACGCACAACAGCGCTGCCTTTGCTTTTCCCTTCCGGGGCTGACTGGCTAACGATCCAGCCATATTTCTCGCCGCACACCACACTGCGGGCGAGAAGATTTTGGTTTCCCAATCAGACTGACGCCGACGACGGTGGCACCAAGCCCAACTTCGGAGGTGCTCCGTTTCGTTAGCTTTGCCTCGCATAGCCTCTCGACGGGCGAGAGGAGCGCGCGAAGCATTTCAGCGAGGAGGTTCCCCGACAAGGTCCGGGAACGTTGTATCTCTAAAGCTCACTATCTTCGGAGGCACCGCGCACACAAAAAAACGCGCGGCGAATAAAGCCACCGCTTCCAGAGCAAGCCAGAATTAACTCGCGGAACCTTTTAAATATAACAAGCGACAAAGCACATCGTCAACCACCGGTTCCCGCATCAAAGAGCAGGCGTGTCACCGGGGTAGCCCTTGCCCAAATCAGGGCTCGCCTCTACACTGATCGTTTTCCAGCATAGAGAGAGACTCGTTCGTGCCGGGCCAATTGGGTCTGCCGGACGGGGAGGATGCATGCGTCGGTTCGCTTTCGGTGTGTTCGCGTCTTTATACCTAACCTTCTCCTTCGGCGCCATGATTGGATGCGGCGGCAGCAAAAGCTCATCCAACCTGCCCACTCCGACGACCGTCCGACTCACTCCCGACAACAGTCAGCCTGGACTTGGGGGGGCTGCAACAGTTCAGCGCCACTGTGTCCCCAAGTTCAACGGTACCAGTGGTTTATACCTCCGAGCAACCCCGATGTTCTGAGTTTTGTGCCAGCCGCAGGCTCGGTCGCGTGCGCCGGACGGTGGAATTCAACCGGGCAAATTTGCAGCCCAGTCGCCGTGGGGGTTGCTCAGGTGACCGCCACCGCCAACGGGGTAACCAGCAATCCCGTCACGGTCTACGTACACCAACACATCGACACGATTACGCTCAGCCTGCTGAACCCGCCCACTCCGATGCCCGATTGCGTCACCCTGGCCCAGGTCACGGGTACACAGAATTTCCTCGATCTGCAGGCCCAAGCTATCAGCAATGGCGTGGACATCACCAACACGGTAGGCTCGTTCAGTTTCCAGCAGACCAACAACACGGTCGCGAAATTGAGCACATCAGAGCCGGAACTGAATAATCACAACGGAGCCCAGAACACCCAGGTACGTGTAACCGCTGCAGTCCCCGGTCTCACGCAGGTTTTCGCGAGCCTCTCGGGAGTTAATAGCCTCCCGGTCACGATTAATGGACATCCCTGGTTCGAAACCTGCCCGGTGCAGTCCATTCAACTGCAGGTTGGGAATGCCTCTACCAACACCTCGTTCTCGATCGCCAGCAACGGGACGACTACTCTGACCGCCACAGTCGTAGACCGTTTGGGGCACGAATTGACGAATCCCCCAATCACGTGGACGTCATTATCGCCAGCCAACGCTACGGTCAGTTCGACGGGTGTCGTGACCGCGCGGGCCCCTGGCGGGGTCAGCGTCGTGGCCTCCTGCACACCGCCGACTTGTAACGTTGGATTTCAACCGATCAGGCCGGTTTTCTCCTCCACACTGGTCAACGCTGGTACCAACGAACACGATGGAACACCGATCACCGGAACCATTACAGGCGCTGCCGTCAACACAACGGTTTACGCCACAACGACTCAATGCACGACCGCTGCGGGCACTCCGGTGCCGGGCTGTCAGCCGTTGATCTATCCCGTGACCACCAAAGACAACGTGGTGGGAGCCAGTTCCACTTTGCCAAGCTCGCCGAATTCGTTTCTCTTCAATCCCCAGGGAACAAAAGCATTTCTGGGCAGCGATGAGGGGTTGATGATTTTGAGTCCGGGCGCAGCGAGCGGGACCAATCCGGTAACCCAGCTGAACAATGTGCCCGGCAAGGTTTTGGCTGTGTCTCTCGATGGCAACAAGGTCATCGTGGCCGATACGAAATCGAGCCCTAACGAGGTCTTATTGTCGATCAGGGTACGAGCGGTACCATTACGATCCGAATTCATCTTCGGGCGCCACCGCCGGCGCGTTTTCGCCGGATGGACTGAAAGCATTCATCACGGCCGGCAATACTCTGTACGTTTTCTCCACCCTGGAAGCTTTGAAGACCGTACCTCTGAATGGACCCGCCAACGCTGTCGCACCTTATGCCAACGGAGCTTTGCTTTACCTGTCGGGTGGAGATACGAATGCGATCACCATGCGCGACGCGTGTGACACTACGTATGGCTTGGCGGACTCCGTGACAGTGCCTCGTTTACCCGCCCTGTTTCAGGCGGTTCCCGACGGCATTCATGCCATTGGAGTAGACTCGCCCGGGCTCGACGTTTTCACCAACAAGGTTGTGGCCCCGGCCATCGCAACCACAAACGCGCCAATTCCTAACACCTGCCCGTTTACAGTCACCCATCAGGCACCTGCGTTTGTGAACCTCGGTCAGGGTGACTTCACGCCTTTGAAATTAATTCTCGCGCCAGACAGCTCGAAGGCCTACATTCTGGCCAGCAATTTATCGAGTGTTTTTATTTACAACTTCGGTGTAGGAACCGTCTCGGCCATTCCTTTGACGGGAGGCCCCGTGCCGCTGGATGCCACCCTGACCAGCGACGGCACGCTTCTCTATGTCGGCGCTGGCGACGGAACTCTGCACGTTTTGAGCACGGTATCCGGCGGCGATCTTCAGCAGGTAACCTTCACGAACAACAACAGCACCAACAAAGGCAGCCTCTGCAGCAACATCCCGCTAACATGCAATCCGGACTTAATTGCGGTAAAACCGTAAGGCTTAATCCACCAAGGACACGAAGGAACACAGAGGAAAGTCAAAGTCCTTTGTAGCCCTCGTGTGCATTGTGGTTAGTTGATTTTTGGTCATTCCGGCGATTGTCGGGTTTGGCGGAAAGGCGATGGGCGGGTCTATTTCCTATTAATCCAGACGCTTAGGCCTTGGTCTTTTCTATGTCCTTCCCCACGCTATCGAGAACCCCGTTTATGAACTGCACCGACTCAGGACTGGAGAACTTGCGAGCGATCTCAATCGCCTCGTTAATGATCACGGCGCGCGGCGTCTTGGGGTATCCCAGAAACTCGGCCACGGCCGCGCGGAGAATATTGCGGTCGACCGCCGCCATGCGTTCCATGCGCCAATGCTGGGCATGTCCCTCGATCAGAGTGTCGATGTCTGTGGTCCGATCAGTCGCGGTGCGGAACAGGTCATCGGCGAAGCCCCGAACCTCCTCGTCGACTTCATTTCGCTCCGCCCAGAACGTACGGCGCACGTCGTCGGCACCCTGCCGGCCCATGTCGGCCTGGAAGAGCATCTGTAACGCCAGTTCGCGGGATTTTCGTCGAGTGCCCAAAGTAGTCGTCAGCCGCTAGTCGTCTGTCAGCTAGATGAATCTCTAGTCTACAAGAGGACAGTTTCCCTGCAGCACGGCTCTTAATTTGTTAATTTGCGAAATTGTGAATTGAAGTTCGAAAGGAAGAAGGCCCCTTTTATCCTTTGCGGGAACGCGAAGAGCGTTTGCGCCGCGAAGTCTGAGCCACGCCCTTTTTCTTGCCGACACCCGACGCCCGAGAACCGGCGGCGGCCTGCCTGTCGACTGAAGACTGACGACTTTACGACTGACTTTAGGTTCGCCATCTCAACCGCCGCCAGAGCTGCTTCGAATCCCTTGTTGCCCATTTTCAGCCCTGCACGATCGATGGCCTGTTCCAACGTATCGCAGGTAAGCACACCGAAGGCGTGGGGCACGCCAGTGTCCTGGCCCGACTGCCCGATTCCGCGCGCGCATTCGTTTACGATCACATCGTAGTGTGCCGTTTCTCCCCGCAACAGGCAGCCCAAACAAATAACCGCGTCATAGTTGCCTCTCGACGCGAGCATGCGGGCGGCCGACGGCAACTCAAAGCTCCCGGGTACGCGCATAATCTCGATATCCTGACGACGCGCCCCGGTTCGACGCAGCGCGTCCAGCGCGCCTTGCAACAACCGTTCCGTAATGAAAGCGTTGAAGCGACTCACTACAATCGCAAAGCGCTTTCCTTCCGCCTTGAGATTGCCCTCCATGCCCTCGGGCAGTTCGTCGGGCTTGCCGTGCACAGTCACGATGATGTCGCCTGGCAGCGCCAAAGAAAAGCTGCGCTCTCCCGTTTTCGGCGAAACCGAATCGGCCAGCACTTTCAGCTTCTTCTTTTTCGCAATCTCAAAGACATCGTCCGGATTAGAAACTTCCAGCACGATTAAGCGATTGACGTCTTTCAGGTGATCGAGCACCTGCTGGGGATACTCGGAAGGAAGCGCATTCACGCTCAGCAGTCCAACGGGCGCGGAAAAAATCGCGGAGCGCCCGTCTCCTTCCGCGACCTGCTGGAACCCGATCGCTTCGAGAAAGGACGCCAACGCCCGCAAGTCTTCCGGTTTAATGACATAACGTCCGATGTGGAGTGATTTCAGCATCGCGTCAATTTGCCTGTTCTACGGAGCCACGAAGAAAACCACCCAGTCGAAACCGACCTTTGTCGTGGCCCAGTGGCGAACCCGTTGCTACTATTTCCCCTTGAACAGCGCCGGACGTTTTTCCAGGAAAGCCGACGTTCCTTCTTTCTTGTCTTCTGTAGCGCAGCATACTGCGAACAACATTGCTTCCAGATACAGCGCGTCCGGTAGTGTAAGGTCAAGCCCACGGTTCACGGCCTCCATCGCATACTGGACAGCCAGCGGAGCGTTGGCAACAATTTTCTGGGCGATCGCTTCCGCGCGCGGGATCAAGTCGGCCGGAGCCGTTATTTCATTCACCAGGCCGATGCGATGGGCTTCCTCCGCCGAGATCATGTCGCCTGTAAGCACGAGTTGCATGGCGATCCCTTTGCCCACCAGGCGCGGCAACCGTTGCGTCCCGCCATAACCGGGGATGATCCCCAACTTCACCTCAGGCTGCCCCAGCTTCGCGTTCTGGCTGGCCAGTCGCATGGTGCAAGCCATGGCAATCTCGCACCCGCCGCCCAGTGCAAACCCGTTGATGCAGGCAATCACCGGCTTGCCGAGACTTTCGATCAGATCAAGCACAGACTGTCCCCGGTGCGTGTACTCCTTGCCGCTGACGGCATCCTGTTTCGCAAGTTCACTGATGTCGGCACCCGCGATGAACGCTTTCTCTCCCGACCCGGTCAGGATGGCAACGCGCGTGACAGGATCGTTCTTGATATCGGTGAACGCCGTGCGCAGCTCTTCCATGGTGGCCATGTTGAGCGCGTTGAGAACCTTGGGGCGGTTGACGGTGACGTACGCGATTGCGTTCTTCTTTTCGATGAGGATGTTTTCGTAGCTCATAGTGCGTTCCCTGAAGCCGTTAGAGTGACGGCCGGCCGACGGCTGCCGATTGCAACCCGGAGTCGCCGCTTCGCCAATAGAAATTTCGCACAGAGGGCAACAGCAACATCAGCACGGCGAACAATGCAAGCGCGGCAAAAATCACAAGCTCCCAGTCGACATTACTCCAGCCGTCGTCAACCATGCTGTACACAAACACAATGAACAGGCCCAGATCTGTGACGAGAGCCACCCACCACCCCCACAGCCTGTGCTTCCACATTCCATAGGCGCTGGCCAGCACCGGAATCGCGGGGGCCGCGATCATGCCGGCTGCAATTTTGATCCCGGCGAGTGTCTCGGCTGCGTCCTTACCCTGCTTGATCTCCGGCGATCGCACTAGAGAAAGCAGGAATACGCTGAGGCCAGCGAGAAAAAAACCCTGGAGAGTCTGCAAAACCGTAGCACCTGTCACCCAAGCCGAGCGCTTCATGTTCCTGTCTGCCTCTGCTGCCAAAAGAAACTACAGCTTATTCGCTTTTGGATTGGTCGGATCCGAATAATCGTAAAATCCGCGCCCTGTCTTCTTGCCGTACCATCCCGCCATCACCAACCGCTTCAACAATGGCGGCGACGCAAACCGTCGCTCCTTGAACTCGTCATACATCACCTGCGTGATGTAGTAGGTTGTGTCCAATCCTACAAAGTCAAGAAGGGTAAACGGCCCCATGGGATAGCCGCAGCCCAACTTCATCGCGTTGTCGATGTCTTCAATCGATCCGACACCTTCCTCATACGCGCGAATCGCATCCAGCAGATACGGCACCAGCAACCGGTTCACGATGAACCCGGTCTTGTCGGAGGTGCGCACCGGCACTTTGCCCAGCTTGCTTGCCAAACTCGTAGGCCGTCTCGAAAACTTCAGGCGCGGTCGCGATGGTCTTCACCACTTCGACCAGTTTCATGAGCGGTACAGGATTGAAGAAGTGGAGGCCGATAAAGCGTTCCGGGCGCTTCACCGACGTCAGCAGCTCGGTTACTGAAATCGACGAAGTATTGGACGCAAAGATCGCGTCCTTCTTCACAATGGGATCGAGCGAGGCGTACATCTTTTTTTTCTCGTCGACATTCTCGATGATCGCCTCGATCACGATGTCGCAGCCAGCGAGGTCTTGTTTGCTGGTTGTGCCTTTGAGACGCGCGCGTATCGCCTGCGGTGTCTCTTTTATCGTGCCTTTCTCGGCGAACTTCGCAAGGGACTTCTCGATCCCGGCAAACCCTTTGTCCAGATACTTTTGCTCGACTTCGAGTACCGTGACGTCGAATCCTGACATCGCGGCGACCTGCGCGATGCCGGATCCCATAAGACCGCAACCTAGAACACCAACTTTTTTGATTTCCATGGGAACCCTTTGATTAACCACCAAGGACACGAAGGATCACGAAGGAATCAAAAATCAAAGACTTCGTGTCCTTTGTGTCCTTCGTGGTTTACGACTGTCTGTCTCTGACGAACAAGCTTCAATGAAAACTCTCCACCACCATCGCAATCCCTTGCCCACCGCCAATGCAAGCCGTAGCCAGCCCGTACTTCTTCTTCCTGCGCCGCAACTCGTACAGCAGCGTGATCACCAGCCGCGTCCCGGTCGCTCCCAACGGATGCCCCAGTGCGATCGCTCCACCGTTCACGTTGACTTTACTGCGATCAAGCCCCAGTTCTTTCTCGACCCCGAGGTACTGCGCTGCAAAGGCTTCGTTGACCTCGATCAGATCGATGTAATCGAACGTCAGTCCCGGCCCGTTGCAGCGCGAGCTTGGTGGCAGGCACTGGCCCCCGGCCCATCAGCTTGGGGTCCACACCTGCGATGCCCCAGTTCACGATCCGTCCCAAGGGACTCAAGTCCCGCTTCTGGGCCTGCTCCAGCGACATTACGACCACCGCCGCAGCGCCATCGACGATTCCACTGGCGTTCCCGGCGGTCACGGTCCCATTCTTACCAAATGCGGGGCGCAGCTTCGCGAGCCCTTCCATCGTGGTTTGCGGACGGCGGTGGTCATCCTCCGTAAACATCTCGTGGTCGCCCTTCCCATTTTTCACGGATACGGGCACGATCTCTTCCGGCAATCGTCCTTCCTTGTATGCCGCGTCCGCCGATTGCTGGGACCGCAAGGCGAACTCATCCTGCATCTGGCGGGTGATTCCCTGCTGCTCGCCGTAAAGCTCGGCGGTGTTCGCCATGTAAGACCCGCAGTACGTATCGAGCAGCGCGACCATCAGCGAGTCTTCCAGCTTCCCGCCGGGGGACAGGGTGAAACCGTCGCGGCCCCGAATCACGAAGGGTGCCTGCGACATCGCTTCCATCCCGCCCGCCAGCACGATTTTGGCTTCCTCGGTCTGCACCATCTGCGCCGCGCTCACAATCGCTTGCATGCCCGATCCGCAAAGTCGATTGACTGTTAACGCAGGCGTTTCGATGGGAAGGCCCGCCTTTAACCCGACATGGCGTGCTCCATAGAGCGCATCTCCCGAAGTCTGCTGCGCGTTCCCAAAGACGGCGTGATCGAACTCCTTGGGATCGATGCCCGCGCGTTCGATCGCTCCCTTGGCCGCTACCGCGCCCAGTTCCTGCGCAGTAAAGTCTTTGAGTTTGCCGCAGTAACGGCCCATCGGCGTACGTGCGCCGCTAACAATGGCAATATCACCCGGTTTCAGCATGATGACCTGCTACAAGAAGAGCTCGTGAGGATAAGCAAACTAATTAGTTTAGCAGTGGGAAACGGCGGTCAGCAATCAGCACTCGGCATTCAGCCCGCAACCCGGCAGTGCCTCTTCCGGGTTTGGGAAGTTCGTGAACTTCGTCGAGCTGGGAGGATCTTCGAGCGAACCAGACTTGGTTCTTAGCGTCGGAACGAAAAAGGCCGAATGCTGATTCGTTTCTACGCTACCGCAGCCGATGCCAGATTCGGTGCGAGACAGACGACGCTGTCCGGGCCCTGGGTCACAGCATCATGCAGGGCCTGTTCGGCGCGGTTAATCACTTCAGTGACGATATCGACCGCATCATATCCAGTTCGCATGACGGCTTCGGCCAGTCCGGCTGTGAAAGGGATGGGCTGATCATTGCCCGGGAAGCGAACTTCAGAAACCAGTTTGCGCAACTTCTCCACCGCCAGCAGGGCCTCTTTTTCCGCTGTGTCCCCCAGAATGATCGCAACCGTAGTGGTGTCATAACGAAATGCGAGGTCGTTCGAGCGGATATTCGCGGTGAACAGTTGCCCGATCTGCTCCATGGTGGCTTCCACTGTGGGCTCTCCAAACTCTTTGATCAGGACGGAGCTTCGCCCAAAGTGCATGAGCAGGATCGTAAGCGGCGCCGCCTGCTGCACACCGCGTTGCGCCTCAGCGAGAGCCAGATCGAGGTAAGAAGCCCGTTTCAGCAAACCCGACTTCTCGTCTGTTACCGAAAGATTGCGTACTAAGCGCCGCAGCCCGGCGTTGTTGAGTGCAATCACCACCTGCTCGGCTAGCGTCTTCAACACCACGATTTCCGAAGGGTGCCAGTTTCGCTGGGAACTCTGCATGAACACAAGGATTCCAATGTGATCGTCGCCGTCCATGAGCGGAATTGCGAGCAACGAAGTCACACCCAGTTCAGCCAGCACACGCCGAACCGGTTGAACTTCCGGCGCAGCCAGCGTGTCAGGAATGTTTACGGTCCCACGCGCCACTGCCAGCTCCTGACAGGCAGAAATCACGGAAGCCAGGGCCCCCGCTTCGCCGTTTGTAACACCATCCGCGCGAAACTCCTGCAGCGCGGTCGGCGGCAGTCCGGGCTTACGCATGGCGGCAACACAACGCGTCAACTTCCACTGACTGCCCATCTCGTTAGCCGCAGTGGTAAGAACAGCATTGGCATTGTTCTGGTGGTAGAGCTTGCGGGTGATCTCCGCCACCCGAGTGAAGCTGCTAACATCGGCTTGCTCGCCATGGACGGCGGCCGGACTTGTCGCAGGTGGACCACCGTTTCCCCCAGATCCAGTTGGCGGCGGGTGCAGCGGGAGGAGCAGGCACAGTGCCCGCATAGCGTGGGGTGATTCCCGCGGCCAAATAGAGCCGCTGCAGATCTTCGTTTCGCTCTTCTTCCCGCGGAAAGAGCTCCTGGATACGCTGCAGGCGCTCGACCGCCTTGGTCCGCATCCCGTATTGCACCAGGATTTCCGCCTGCAGCATCAGATCCTGCAAAGCTGCCGCACCGAGCGTGGGCTCTTCCGGCCGGGTCTGCTCCGGCACGGACTTGTTCAGTTGGCTTAGCCGGGATGCGATGACCTGGTACCGGTCGTCCGGAATCTTGCCGCGCAAAGCGTCCAGCCGTTTCTGATGGCCGCGTTCGTACGGGTCCACATCGGCGGCCCGGTCCAGGCACTCACCCGCCTTCTGGAAATTCCCCGTGCTGACGTAGAGATCAAATAGCTTCAGAAGGGTCTGGCAATAGTCGTTTTCGCGATTTGAGGAGTTGAATAGCTCGCTCAAGAACTCGAGCATCTCCGGTGACGACCGGTGACCTGCCACCAGGTCTTGCATGGTTGCGACGAAAGCGCGCCGCTCCCCGCGCCGGCGTTGGAACAATTCCAGCTTGCGCGCCAGGGCTACGGCCTCGGCATCCTGCTGGCAATCAACCATCTGCCCGATCAGCGTGACAACTTGTTGTAGCCTGCCAGGGTTCTGCTCAAATAGCTGCCAGATCAGGGGCTCGGCCTCGGCCAGACGATTCGCCGCCAATAAGGCTTGGCTGTAGTAATCGCGTAACTCCATGGAGGGGTTCCCGGCGATCACGTGCGGCTCAAAAATGAAGATGGCTGCTCCTACTTGCCCCTGCGCCATCAGGCTCTTGCCATACGCCAGCGCGATCTTGGGATCGCTGGGATCTTCCGAGTAGGCTCGTTCGAAATACTGCGAAGCGTCCGACCCTGCTGCCTCAGCCAATTCCGCCGCCTTGTGAAATGCGGCGGCCGCCGCCTTGCTCTCGCCCAGTTGCGAACACAGCTCGCCCAAGCGCAGATGGTTCCCCTGCGTCGGCTCAAGCATCACGATGCGGGTCATCACTTGAAGTGACTCCGCTTGTTTGCGTTGCTTGGCTAGGTCGTCAAGCGCGTTTTCATAAGTCCCGACAGCAAGCTTTTTGTTGGAATTCTCGAGCAGTTGCCCGAAGCGAAACTTCTGTTGCCAGGTAGGGTTCCCGTGGCGTGCCAGTTTCTTGTAAGTCAGGCTCGCACGAGTCGCGTCTCCAGCCGCCACCTGGCGCTGAAACAGATCGCCCAGCAGCGAGACAGCCTCCGCTGTCCGGCTCAGGGACAGGCACAGGTCCGCAGCCATCGAACGAACGTTGTCATTGTCCGGATCTTCCAGAAGGACTTGCAGATATTCGTCGAGCGCATCCCCGGTCTTGCCTCGTTGGAGAAGCTTCTCCGCTTGCGCGACACGTTTCGCGATTTCGGCCCGATCCGGCATGGAGTAATCTGCGGAGTAACCTGCAAGGTGATTCTAGGAGCCGCAGAAATCAGCGGCAATGAAGTAACGATCCGGCCCAGTTACGAAGGTCATTCTTGGTCCCGTCTTTGGCCGCGGTGTACCTTTCTGATATACGTGCTGGATGCCTGACGCCCGCAACGCTAACGAAGAACAGGGACTTCGTCACCAGCTCACGGCTGGCCAGATGGCTATGGTGGCGGTTGGGGGGTCGATCGGGACTGGCCTGTTTCTTGGTTCAGCGCCAGCCCTCGACTTGGCTGGACCCGCGGTCATAATCAGTTTTCTGCTGGCCGCTTTCATCAACGTTACTGTTGCCTTAGCGCTCGGAGAATTGGCCTGCGCTCATCCCGCTGCCGGGTCCTTCGGAATCTACGGCGACCTCTATCTCAATCAATGGGCTGGATTTCTTTCCCGCTCGGGATATTGGGCCGCGATCGCCTTCTCCGTGGGCGGTGAAATGGTGGCCTCCGCGACCTACATGGCCTACTGGTTCCCGCGAGTGGCCCCTATCGTTTGGGTCGCGCTCTTCTCGACCTTGCTCTTGCTGGTGAATTTCCGCAGCGTTGGGTCCTACGGCCGCTTCGAATTCTGGTTTGCCATGGTCAAAGTGGTTACCATTGCGGCCTTTGTGGCACTGGGTGCCGCGGTCCTTCTCACGGGACGAGCCACTCCGCAATACACCTCGCAAGGTGGATTCTTCCCGCGCGGATACTTCGCGCCCCTGCTGGCCATGACGTTCTCCATCTACGCCTTCGGAGGGGTCGAGTTTGTGGCCGTGACATCGGGAGAGTCGCGCTCACCCAGTGAAATCGCGAAAGCGGTACGGATCACCTTTGTCATGCTGACCACACTCTACCTGGGCGCTATTGCGGTTCTGGTCGGCGTGATGGCCTGGAATCACGCCGGCGTCGGCGAGAGTCCGTTCGTCACAGTTTTTCGTTCGGTGAAGATCCCGGGTGCGAGTCATCTCATGAATTTCGTGGTCCTGACGGCAGCCCTGTCCGGCGCAAACGCCGCTCTTTATGTCTCTTCGCGGATGCTGTTTTCGATGGCGCGAAGCGGTTGGGCCCCGCGCCGCCTGGGCCACCTGAACGCCCAAGGTTCGCCCAATATTGCCCTCTTGGTCTCTTCTTACGGAATCGCGGTCGCATTAGTCCTCGAGCGTTGGGCCCCGGCCAACGCTTTCGTGTTCATGCTGCGCGCCGCATTCTTCGGGATGATTCTGTCCTGGGTCGTCTCGCTGGCTGCCCACGTATCGTTCCGCAGGCGCACCAGCCGAGAGTATCTCGAAGCTCTGCCCATCCACTCCCCGATGGGGGCATGGGGATCCGCCATAGGGTTCATCGTGGTCTGTGGCGTAATCCTGAAGGGGTGGTGGGACTCGCCCGTCAACCGCATCAGCGGCGTTCTTTACCTTCTCTTTCTGACCGCTGCATGGTGGCTGATCAAATCGACCCGCAAAGCGTAGTTTTCCAATCGCCAATCGTAAATTGGCAATCAGCAATCCTCTACAATGGTCGCCATGTCGGACTCGCTGCTCCGCTACCGCTCTGAGTTTCCCATCCTGGAGCGCACCAATTACCTCATCAGCAACTCCTTGGGCGCCATGCCCCGAGCCGTCTATGCCTCGCTGAACAACTACGCTGACACATGGGCCACTCGCGGCGTGCGTGCCTGGGAAGAAGGCTGGTGGATGCTGGGAGCCGAAGTAGGCGACGAATTGGGCGCCCTCATGAACGCTCCCAAATCAAGCGTTTCTACTCATCAGAATGTAACCACGTGCCAGGCTGTAGTCGCGTCCTGCCTCGATTTCTCGGGCAAGCGCAATAAAGTCGTCTACACCGACATGAACTTCCCTTCCGTGATGTATTTCTGGGAAGCCCAGCGGGCCCGTGGGGCACGTGTTCAAATGGTGAAGACCGACGATGGCATCACCGTTCCCACCGAACGTCTGCTTGACGCCATCGACGAACAAACGCTGGTCGTTCCCATTTCTCACGTAATCTTCCGCAGCGCCTACATCAACGACGCGAAAGCGATCATTGAGAAAGCTCACCGGGTAGGAGCGTACGTGGTGCTTGACACGTTTCAATCCCTGGGTACGATCCCGGTCGATGTTCAAGCGTTGCAGGCAGACTTCGCCTGCGGCGGCGTCCTGAAGTGGCTATGTGGAGGCCCCGGAGTTGCCTACCTTTACGTGCGCCCCGATCTTGCCCAGAAGCTCGAGCCACGGCTTACTGGATGGGCGGCGCATCAACAACCCTTCAACTTTCGAAGTCGGCCCCATCCGCTACACGGACCCACCCTTTCGCTTTATGAATGGCACTCCGCACATTCCTTCTCTGCACGCTGCCCGCCCGGGAATCAAAATCATCGGTGAAGTCGGTGTGGAAAGGATCCGGGAAAAGTCCAAACGTCAAACCGCCAAACTGATCGAATTAGCCGACCAACGCGGATGGCGCGTCAACACGCCGCGTGACCCGGAAAAGCGCGGTGGCACCGTCTCCATCGAAATGCCCGATTCGCAAGAGGTCTGCCGCGAACTTCTGAATCGCGACATCCTGGTCGATTGGCGCCCCCAGGCCGGTGTTCGCATGTCACCGCACTTCTACACCACTGACGAAGAACTCGAAGCAGCGATCGGGACGGTGGATGAGATCTTAAAGAGCAGATCGGTTTCCACTCGATAAGCCGTTTTTCCGTGCTTCTGACGCCGCGGTTACCAACGTCCACGCCGTAACATTACGGACGTAAGCCCCATTTTTTGCTTTTCTGCTGACCTCGCTCTTCTGCGCTCGTTATCCTCATTCCACACCCGCCACCAGTGGTTGACACGGGGACGGAACTCGAGAAACCTTGCATTTCTCCTGGCCAATTGCACTTAGTCCCTCCGACCTCCCGATGATCCCCGTCGTCGCTGGAGCACTCCTCGGTCTCTACTTTCTCGTACATGGATGCGTCCTGCTGCAACGCGGGACCGGCAGTTCTACGGCCAAGACGCCGATGCTGACTGAAAGGGTCGGCACAAGTTCGAATCTCTCCACGCAAGGCAATGAGCCATCGCCTTGGAGCACGCGAGAAGTGATTCAGCTGAGCCCCGACAGTGGGGCACCCGGGACGCAATACTCAACAGGGGAAAATCGCGGCTGCCCTTCTGAAGGCGGGCGTCCCGTCTCCCGCATCATGGATCACGTCAGGAGATCGATCCCATGCCACTGTAGCGGCGGCCGACGAGCCAGCGGTTCGCAAAGCTGCCCCGGGAAATCTGGTGCAGTCGCTTGATTTCAACGCCTCGAACACCCTGAAAAGCGCAAACAGCGCCGCACCTCACCCGTTCGGTGGAAGCGCTTCGTTCAGTCCTTTCAATGGAAACCTGCTGTGATGATTTGGGGTGGTCCGATTCTCACGCTCGCCTGCCTGTATATCGTGGCGCTCCACTTCGGCTGGCTGTGATTGGCTGATGGCTAAAGTCGTTAGCTGTAGCGGGGCTTTGCGGTAGTTGGACCCTCTTTGCGACTTCGCTTTTCTTTGCGAGCTTTGCGGTCAAGACTTCTTCGGGCGGTGTCGTCGAAGATTCTCCCAACCGTACGATTTTCGCTAACAGGCCACGACCATCAGCCAATAGCCACACCAGCACCTACGTTCTAACCCGTCCGCGTGATTCCTCCCTGCGTTCTCTTGTCATTCATTAAAATGACGATGTGCCTGATACCGTCCGTATAGGAATTCTGGGTGACTTCACTCCCGAATTCCGCTCCCATCACGCGACTAATGACGCACTCCAACACGCGGCGGCTAAGCTGAATCTCACCGTCCAGTCCGAGTGGCTGTCAACCCCGTCGTTGGCCGAAGCGGGTGCGAAGAAGATTCTCGAAAGCTTCGATGGTCTCTGGGCGTCGCCCGGCAGCCCCTACAAGAGCATGGAGGGGATGCTCAAAGGCATCGAGTTCGCACGCACCCGCGACTGGCCATTTCTGGGAACCTGCGGGGGATTCCAGTATGCCGTGATCGAGTGCGCGCGCAACGTTCTCGGCCTCAAGGACGCCGACACTGCGGAAAACAACTCCGGCTCGAAAAACATCATCATCTATCCGGTCGCCTGTGCAGTACCGAACCGCGCAGGCGAGGCTCCGAAGCTTTCCGGCGTAGTCCCCGAGATTCGTATCCGCCCGGGCTCTTACATGCAGACTTTTTACAGCCAGGAAGTGATCCAAGAGGAATTCTTCTGCAATTTCGAGTTGAACCCGGAATATGAATGGTGCTCGATCGAAGCGGGCTTTCCCATTGCGGCACGCGGTCCCGCGGGCGAAGTCCGAGCTATCGAGTCGCCCACTCACCGTTTCTTCATCGCCACGCTGTTTCAGCCACAACTCAGTTCCACGCCCGACAAGCCGCACCCGCTCGTACTGGCGTTTGTCCAGGCCGCGGCCGATTGGGGAAAGAAGAAACTGGATGATAGCGTTTTGGAATAAGTTGTAGCGCGCCGCCTATCTTTTCGTCATTTACCGGATCGCGCCCGGTCGAAGATCTTCGGCTGCGAGATGGCACTGACAGATATCTTTCGATATTCTTCCAACACCCCCATGGCCACGACGACATTGTCCGCTCCGGAAAAGCGGGCATTCCTCTCCGACGGAATGCCCATCGTCCTAGCCATGGCCGCAGCCCTGCTCGTCATCCACTGCATTTTCAACAATCGCTATGACTACTTCCGTGACGAATTCGACTATCTCGCTTGCGCCAAACATCTAGGCTGGGGATATGTGGATCAACCGCCCCTGATCCCCTGGCTGACTCGCCTCTGCCTGGTCACGCTTGGCGGCTCCCTGCGTGCAATTCGTTTCCTGCCCGCGCTGGCAATGTCGGGAACCGTGGTGCTAACTGCCATCATCGCCCGCGAACTCGGTGGGCGCGCGTTTGCCTTGATCTGCGCCGCGGCTGCGGTGGTCGCTTCACCGGTCTATCTCAACGCCGGAAGCATGCTCACCACCAACTGCCTCGAACCGGTGTTGTGGGGTGGATGCGCCTACTTCGCCATCCTTGCAGCCAAGCACAACCAGCCCCGGTACTGGTTCTGGTTCGGCGTGGTTGCCGGCATTGGCATGCAGGAAAAGTATTCAATCTCCATTTTTGGATTCTCGATAGTCGTCGGCCTGCTTCTCTCCGAGCAGCGTCGCTTCCTTTTCAATAAGTGGATATGGCTAGGTGGCCTCGCGGCCTTCGTTATCTTTCTGCCCAATCTGCTGTGGAACGTCCACTACCACTGGCCGTTTGTGGAACTGATGCGCAACATCAAGGCCGACGGCCGCGACATCGCGCTTTCTCCCCTGGAATATTTCCTGCAGCAATGCCTCATCATGCAGCCGATCGTGGCGCCCATCTGGATAGCGGGCATTTTCGCTTTCTTATTCTGGCGACGATTCCAGCTCTATCGTTTTTTGGGGTGGAGCTACTTGGTCAGTTTCGCTGTCATCGCTGGGCTGCATGGCAAGAACTACTATCTCGCACCGATCTATCCCGTGGTCCTGGCCGCAGGTTCGGTTTTGTTCGAACATGCGGTCGACCGTCCACGTCTCGCTTGGCTGAAGCCCGTTAGCGTTGTGCTGATTCTCGCTGGCGGAGCTTGGTTCGCTCCCCTGGTGGTTCCCATTCTGCCGGTCGACAAGTACATTGCCTATCAAGAGAAGCTCCCCATCAAGGTGCCGCGCAGCGAGCATAGCCACGTGGGTGCAGTCCTGCCCCAACACTACGCCGACCAGTTCGGATGGCACGAGATCGTGAGCGAGGTCGTTGTGGCCTGGAACCGCATCCCCGAAGCTGAGCGCGCCGACTGCGGCATCTTCGCGCAAAACTACGGGGCCGCCGGAGCGATCGACTGGTACGGTCCGCGCTATGGACTTCCGCCTTCGTTAAGCGGTCATCAAACCTGGTATCTCTGGGGGCCTCGCGGTTACTCCGGCAACTGCCTGATCGTTTTGGATGACCGGCGTGAACGGCTGGAGAGTATTTTCAATCAAGTCGAATTTGTCGGTCGGTCGCCGGACAATCCATATGCACTGGAAAGGGACGTCCCGGTCTACATTTGTAAGGGGCTGAAATCGGGAACGCTGACCGACATGTGGCCTCACCTCAAAAAGTGGCGATGACGCCCTAGCATTTAGCAGTTGGCACTTAGCATTTGGCCATCGGGCATTCGGTCTTTGATCAGGCCCTATTCATCCCCGATTTCTGTAGTACTCTCTGCGTCATGCGAATCGTCGCCTTGTTCCGGGTCGTTGTGCTCGGACTCCTATGGACCCAGTTCAACCTGCTCGCCGCCCAGCCCAAGCCCACGACGACTCCCATCGTCATCACCCACGTCACGGTCATCAATCCCGGCAAATCTTCGGTGACCTCTGATGTCACGGTTGTCATCGCTGGCACCCGGATCACTGAAGTTTCGACGTCGGGCCGGATTCCACCCTTCGAAGAACGACCGCGTCATCGATGCCCACGGTCAATACCTGATCCCCGGACTCTGGGACATGCATGTCCATTCGGCGTTTGGCGACTGGTTCCCGGGGGGACGTGACGTCATCCTGCCCCTTTTTATCGCAAACGGAGTGACCGGCGTCCGCGATATGGGCGGAGATCTTCCCGTTCTTCTCGGGTGGCGTAAGCAAATCGTGCGGGACAAATTCTCGGCCCGCGCATGGTGGTCTCCGGGCCCATGCTGGATGCATACCTGCCCAGCGGCAAACTGCGCTTTCCCAGTTCCGTCGCCGTCTCTAGTCCAACCAGTGCCGTTGCGGCCGTAGATTCACTCAAGAAGCAGGGTGCCGACTTCATTAAAGTCCAGTCCGTCATCTCGCACGATGCATACCTCGCAGCCGCGGCTGAGGCCCACAGAATAGGTCTGCCGATCGTCGGACATGTTCCGGACAAGGTGCGCATCGCGGAAGTCGTCGCCGCAGGGCAAAAGAGTATCGAGCATCTGATGGGTATCTTCGAGGGCTGCTCCACGGAAGAGGACAAATTTATCGAGGGCAAAGGAAGCCTGCAGCTACTGCTCACCACCTACAACCAGGAAAGGTGTGACATAGCGATCCGTCTTATCGCGCAAAATCAGACATGGCAGGTTCCAACGCTCGCATGGCAACGTGGCGGCACATTCCTTGACCAGTTGGACTGGAAACATCAACCGCTCGACAAGTACGTCCCGGCCTACTGGCGCGAGGTCACATGGCGGCGGTTCAACGATGAAATGATGCCAGACCTGCAGCGCGATCCGCTCGCGTCGCGCCAGGAGTATTTCGCGCGCAATCTGAAAATGGTCGGTGCGATGCACCGCGCCGGAGTGCCTTTCCTTGCGGGCACTGACGCTGCCCCCGGCATTTACATCATGCCCGGCTTCAGCCTTCACGACGAATTGGCCAACTTCGTAGAGGCGGGATTTACTCCCATGGAGTCGCTGCAAACCGCCACCAGCAGTCCCGCTAAGTTCTTGGGTATGGAAAGCACCCTCGGCTCGATCGAGTCCGGCATGACTGCTGACCTCGTACTGTTGAGCGCGAATCCGCTGGACGATATCCACAACACACAGAAGATCAGCGCCGTCATCGTCAATGGCCGGCTCTTTGATCGAAAAGACCTCGACAAGATCCTCACGCAGGTCGAAGCCTCGGCGAAGGCTGTGAAATAAGCCGACCACATGGCCCAACTCGTTAAGACTCTTCGTCTCCGCGACTTGATTCTCCTGATTATCGGATCCGTCATCGGCTCTGGCATCTTCCTGGTGCCGGGACCTGTTCTCCGCCAGGTCGGCCATTCCGTTGGGGTAGCGTCCCTGGTCTGGATTGCAGGTGGCATTCTCTCCCTTCTCGGTGCACTCACCTATGGCGAACTCGCTGCCATGCGCCCGGAGTCCGGCGGGTTGTACGTCTACGTTCGTGATGGCTTCGGTTCCTTGCCCGCCTTCCTCTACGGCTGGTCCATGTTCCTGGCTATCGCCAGCGGCACAATCGCATCGCTTGCCGTTGCCTTCAGCACTTATCTGGGAGCAGTTGTTCCACTCAGTCCTCTGACCGGCAAGATCGTCGCCATCGCCGTGATTGCGGTCATAACGATCGTCAATGTGTGGGGAACCAGGAAGAGTTCTGACTTGCAGAACTACACCACACTCATTAAGGTCCTGCTCATCGTCGGAATTTCCGTAATCCTGCTGATTCTCGGGCGGGGCTACTCGGGCATTCCCGCTGTGCTCTGGACGGAACCCGCCAGCGCCTCGTTGTTTTCCAGATTCGGCCTGGCGATGATCGCTGTGCTGTGGGCGTACGAGGGCTGGCAATTTGTAACCTACTGCGCCGGCGAAACTGTGAACCCGCAAAAGGATTTTCCGCGAGCGCTGGCATCGAGCGTCGTGTTTTTGGCCGGAGTCTACCTGCTCGCTAACTACGCTTACTTGGCGGCGCTCGGCCCCGCCCGTGCTGCGGAGTCTGAAACAATCGCGGCCACTTCGATCGCGACTGTACTCGGCCCTTCTGCCGCCAAACTCGTGGCCCTGACCATCCTGGTTTCAGTCTTCAGCGCAATCAACAGTGTCTCGCTTACCGCTCCACGCGTGTTCTTTGCCATGGCCAACGACGGGCTTTTCTTCCGCAAACTCGCCGAGGTCCATCCCCGGTTCCATACTCCCGCGTTCGCTGTGATCCTGCTCGGACTGTGGTCTGCCGTCCTATCCTGCATGGGGAAATTTCAGGAATTGGTGAACTACACCATGTTCGTCGCGTGGATTTTCTACGGACTGGGCGCCGCTAGTGTGTTCCGTTACCGCCGCAAGTATCCGGACTTGCTCCGTCCTTACCGTGTTCCCGGATATCCGTGGACGCCGCTGATCTTCGTTGGGGCAGCCACCGCTCTTGTCCTCAATGTGATTGTGTCAACCGCAAGGAACGCCGCGATTGGACTGGGTATTGTAGCGCTGGGATTACCTGCTTATGCAGCCTGGACGGGTCGGGGAAAAGGAAAGGATAGAGAGAACAAGATCAGCGAAACGCGAAGGAGCAAAGAAGGAGCACCTCGTTAGCTTGCCAAGCGAGAGCTGAAACCTAACACCTGAGGCTTGCCCTACTGCGGCAATGCAACAACCACTTTGCTCCCATTCAGCACATACTCCAGTTGCAAAGAAGTGTTTTTCTTGCGTGTGATCGGAAAGTACACATAGCCCGAGACCGGAGCTGAAGCCGCTCCCTCCGGCAGACCCTTTTCGCTGAGCTCAGTTTCCATCACAGCTCGATCTTTATCCGTGGACGCGGGCTTCGGCCCGTTCCCTCCGATACCCACCATGACGCCCGCCGACCGCGTCACTCCTCCCCCGCCACGTGTACCGGTCACTGGATCATACCCGGCGCTTTCATATCCCACACCGACAGTAGGGGACACCGTAATATCCCGATCCGAACCGGCGTTCTTCTGCAGACGAGCTGCGATCACTCTCGCGCTGGCCGGCTTCGCGGAAGTCTCGGCGCCCTTCACCCGGAGCACAAAATCATTGAGCGACACGTCGAGCGATTTATCCTTCGCCGGGTACAAAGCAATCTCCGCCACGACGCAGCACCGGTTCACATCCGAGACGAACTCTTTCCGCACCAGTTCCGACGAAAGGACCACAACCCCGATGCCCACGCTGCCCCGCATCGCATGAGCCGCATACCGGTCCGCCGCCGATCGTGGTACCGTTCCCTTTGGGCCCGCCATCGCCAGTGATGCCACGCATATCACCATCACGACGACCCTGATCGTCCGGCTCATAACTTCTCCTTGGTGGTCGCGTCGGAGCCCAATTTCGCCGTGATCTTCAGGGATTTGCCACTCAGCACGTAGACCCGCTGGTGAAACGACTCGCGATCAGCAGCCGAAACCGTAAGGTCATACGCTCCTGGATCAAGCCAGATACTCTTGAGGCGATCTGCTGTCCCTGCATACGCGCCATCGATGTAGACCTCGGCTACTTTTGGGTCCGCGCTAAGCCTCAATTCGCCACGCCCATTGTTATAGCTGAAGTAACCCGACGGATAGTAGGGATACCCTCCCCACATGGGATACCAGGCCGACCCGTAAACCCAGTCTCCCGGATAGAACCCGTATGGACCGTAGGGATAGTAATAGGGACCGCTGAAATGGCTGTAGCCGCCGCCTACCCAAACCGTGCCCAGGCGCAGGTGAAGCTTGCCTTTGTCGGCCGGCGCATCGGATTCCTTCTGGGGCTTTTCTTTCTCGGCCGGGTCGACGGCCGTCGCGGCGCTGGCTTTATCAGGAGTTTGGGTCTGGGTAGCGTTGGATTTCTGCTGGGCAATGTCTCCCGTGGAGGAAGACGCTTCATCTGCTTGCGCATGGACCTTCAGGCCGGATAGCGCAATACCAAGGAATAGGGTCGCGAGCCAAAGAGCACGGTTTCGCATAGACACCCCCATGCGCTTCCGATTCTACGCCCGCCTGCTGAGTTGCCCTGAGCCAAAAATATAGAGGTGCAAGGATCACTTGCCTTCCTCATTTTGCACCCCCGAATCACCGCCCGCCTTACTTTGCCACCACCCGAGGCAGGTAAAACCGGAAGAACTCGTCCGGACTCGAATCCAAACAAACCTCCGCATTCGGTGGCCCCGCCTCGGGGATTGTATTTCCCTTGTCATCCACCCGAATGCGCATGGCCTGCACCGGACAAAGCTTCGGATTCACTACGTAGGCGATGGTCATCGGATCAAACAAAGTGGGCGTCTCCTGACCCCACTGGTGATATAGCAAAGTAAGCGCATCCGTGATTGGGGTTCCCTGGCTAAACAGAAACGCTCGCTTCACTTCATCCAGTTTCAACTGGGTAGAGTCGAGGGGCATCACCGCCACCGGCACTCCCGACCCAAACAGCTTTTGTGCAGACGGAATGTCGTTGAGAATATTCCATTCCGGTTGAGGCCCACGCGCCGGTGTGTATCCCAAATCGCCATACCCTCGCTTGATGCATCCGCCCATGATGACGACCCGCTTGAGTTTCCGAAAGGTAGCGGCATCCTTGTCGATCGCGCCGCCAACATTCATCAAGGGGCCGATGGCAATCAAGGTAATCTGTCCCGGATAGCGCCGGATCTGTTCCAGCAGGAAGTCGACCGCTGCCGGATGGGAAGGCTTTGCGAAATGCCCGCCCTCGGCATAGCGTCTTTGGTTGAGTGGATTTTTGGTCTGGGTGGGCACTCCCGCGGCTACGGGTATGTCCTGCCAGCCCGCTTCGCCCAGGAAACGGTCGGCCAATTTCGCGCGGGTCTCAGTATCTCCGAAACCGGTGGTTACGCCCAGGAGTTCGAGCTCCGGACTGCGCAGCGCAAGAGCCAGGGCAAAGGCGTCATCGATGTCGTCGCCGATATCGGTGTCGATGATGATTTTTTCTGGATGTGCGGCACTGGGCGCCGTTTGCGCCCAGCCAGAAAGTGAATGCAACGTCAGGCAAAGCAGAACAAACAGGATTGCAAATCTTGAGACGGGCAAGTCGTCTGACCTCCGCGGGGAGGCAGAAGGGCACTCCGCGCTCACCCGATCTTGACGAATTTTAGCGACGCCGAGTTCATACAATAACGCAAACCCGTCGGCGGGGGACCATCTTCAAAAACATGCCCGAGGTGCGCATCGCACAGGGTACAGTTCACCGCCGTCCTCGGGACGCCCAAACTCAGGTCGCGCTCCTCCCGAACATTCTCTCTTGCGATCGGCCCCCAAAAGCTCGGCCATCCCGTACCTGACTCGAATTTCGTATCCGACTTGAACAAGGCGTTGTCGCAACAGATGCAACGATAGAGTCCCTTATCGTGCAGATTCCAGTATTGTCCCGTAAATGCCATCTCGGTGTCGGCGTGCCGCGTGATCGAGAATGACGCTGGCGACAGTTGCTGCTGCCACTCCGCCTCCGTCTTCACCACCTTGGACACCCGCGACTTCTTGAGCCGCTTGCCGTCGTCCGAGAACTCTACGATGGTAACTTCTCCCGGTACGCCGTGAGCAGCCGGAGCCGCAGCTGCCAGCACGCCGGGCCTCCGTAGCGACCAGAAGAAAGCTCCTGCCAGCGCCGAAGCCGACGTAAGTAGAAACGCTCGTCGTCCGGACTTCCCATCCCGATCCAGATCTGAATCAAACATAATCAACTCCGATCCCTGTCATGCCGACATCCTGGTTGTCACAATTGGCAATTGCCAATTGAAAGTGGACGATCCATCCCTACTTGCCCGCCCACAATTGCGGGAATTCTTTCTTCAAGTGATCCACTTTCGGCAGATCGTTGTACTGGATATACGAACTTTCCGGATGCCTGGTCGCGTAATCCTGGTGATAAGCCTCCGCCTCATAGAACGCCTTGAGCGGGACCACCTCGGTCACAATGCGATGCTTAAACACGTGCGCACTTTCCAGCTGCGCGATGTAAGCCGCCGTGATCCGCTGCTGCTCGTCGTTCGTGTAGAACACCACCGACCGGTACTGCGAGCCTTCGTCCGGCCCTTGCCGGTTCAGCTGCGTGGGGTCGTGCGCCACCGAAAAGAACACGTGCAGCAACTGTCCATAAGTCACCTGGGACGGATCAAAAACCACTTTCACCGACTCCGCATGCCCGGTGCGCCCCGTGCTGACGGTCTCGTATTCGGCCGTGCGCCGTTCCCCTCCGGAATATCCCGAACGCGCGCTGATTACACCCTTCACATGTTGGAACACTGCCTGGACGCCCCAGAAGCATCCACCCGAAAACACGACCGTCTGCTCGCCATTCGACGACGCCAAAGCCGCGTCGGTCACCGGCGGCGGCACGACGGTCTTAGCCGCGTCCGCGCCGGGCACGGCCAACAACGCAACAGCTACGATCCTGGCGACCGAAGCCGATCCCTTAAGTATTGTGGCTAAAGATGATGTTGCCATGACTACCCTCCTCAGGAACGAACAGACCCACCTTCCGGATTGGAGTGTCGGGCGAGCCAAAAGTTTCGCCCCTCACTAGGATGTAGAAAATAGAACCGAGAACCACCCGGGATCACCCGCTTAGCCCAACATTTTAGTACTGGCAATCATGAATGTAGAGCAAATCTCGCATCAGGGGACAACCCAGAAGCGCAATTTGGAGCTGCTGGCACTTAGCTTTAATTAATGAGTGCTATGGTGATGTTTCGCCGGTGTAGGCCTCTCGGGTCTCCGCTGTGAGAACCAATCTTGGCCTGTCGCGGTTGTGGGTTAAGATTTCATTGCTGTGAAATAACGGTGAATCGGTGCCGAAGGAGAGGGAGGTGGGATGCTCTCGACGCAGGCAGTTAGAACTGGAAAGTTGGCGATTGTTGTCTTGATCGGTCAGTTTGTGTCGTCGGTTGAAGGGCAGACGTTGAGTCTTGCCACTAAACCACCGCAGGCCAAAGTGGAAAGCGTCGAGGTAAGGACTAAGAGGGTCGAGCAGGGAATTGAGCCGCTTGAATTCAAGAAGGGTGAAGCTCCGCTGGTACTGGACCTCGCGCAGGTCATGCAGCTTGCCAACGATCCGGGGCTGGCCGTCGCCGTAATTGACGGATTCAAGATTGCGTGGACAAAGGGCTATGGTTTCACTGAGCCCGGGGGAACGAGACGGGTGACTGCCGAGACCCTTTTTCAAGCGGCATCGATTAGCAAGCCGGTGACGGCCATGGGCATGCTCGCGCTTGTGCAGCAGGGGAAGCTTTCGCTGGACGAGGATGTCAATGCGAAGTTGAAGACTTGGAAGATTCCAGAGAACGAGTTCACAAAAGAACAGAAGGTAACTCTGCGGCGCTTGGCGAGTCATACCGCCGGGCTTACAGTTCATGGGTTCCCAGGCTACGACGTTGGCGAAAAGCTTCCCACGCTAGTGCAGATCTTCAATGGCGAGAAGCCCGCCAACACCCCACCGATTCGCGTGGACATCGTGCCGGGCACGAAGGAGCGATACTCCGGCGGAGGCGTGACGATTGAGCAACAGGTAATGATGGACGTGATCGGAAAGCCGTTCGCCACCCTGATGAAGCAGCTGGTGCTGGACAGGATCTCGATGAAAGACAGTACTTATGAACAGCCCCTACCGCCTGCGTGGGCGGCGCGAACTGCTACGGGAACCATATGCCGACGGCAAACCTGTCCGCGGCAGGTGGCACGTCTACCCCGAGATGGCTGCCGCGGGACTGTGGACGACGCCTACGGATTTGGCAGAGTTTGCAATTGAGATTGCGCTATCGAAGCACGGCCGATCAAACAAGGTATTGAGCCAGAGGACCGTGCAAGAGATGGTGACCGCGCAGCCCAGCACGGACGATAGTGGAATTGGATTCGGCTTGCCAACTCAACAGCCAGGAGTATTTGCCCACAATGGAGCCAACGAAGGATTCCAAGCCCTGCTCGCCATGAATGCCGATACCGGACAGGGAATTGCAATTATGGCCAACTCCGACAATGGGATTCTGGTGGCGGAAGAACTAAGGCGCAGCGTCGCGAAGGAGTATGCATGGAAATATCCCGCGGAGCCACGCTGGGTGGGGGATCAGTTGACACTCATCGCACAGTTGAAGGGAACGGATGTTGCGCTCGCGAGATTCGACGAGTTAAAGGCGGATGGAAAGAGCCCCGGCGAGGAAGCATTAAACCAAGTTGGCTATCGCATGTTGAGGGGAAAGATCGCCGATGCGATCAAAGTCTTCTCCAAGAATGTGCGGGAGTATCCACAATCGGCCAACGCCTATGACAGCCTGGGCGACGCGTACTCTGCGGTGGGCGAGAAGGAACAAGCAATTGAGAATTACAGGAAAGCGCTGAAAATCGATCCAGCAAATGAGAAGGCGAACGAACAGTTGAAGAAACTCGAAGGGCAGTTTTGACTTATCGGAAGGGCATCTGTCCCAACAGAGAAAAGAGAGGCTGGCACTGGGACAGACGGCCTAAACACGTTAGCGCTCATTGACCCCTTCGGCAGCCGAGAGGGGAGCAGCTACCGACAACACTCCGAGCACAAGTCGGAACCATCGGAAAGACAGCATGATGGCCTCCACCCGACCGCAGATTTGCGAAATGGTACTCACGGGGCGGAATGCCGTACCGAACAGGGCCGCTAGTTGGCCAGATATCCTATCGACATCGTTGGCGTAACGGGCGAGTTATCGCCGAGTCTGCGAATTATGGTCGATTCCGAAGCGTGTTTCCCCAGTCCAGCAATGGATTCCACAGACGTCAACACCATCGGTTGATCGTCACTTCGTGGCGTAACAAAAAAAGTTACAAAAATCTGATGCCTCCATCGAGGCCAATTCGTCCCGTTCTGAGTCTATCTGTCCGTGACCCGAGAGTATTCGCGGGAGTAAACCCAAGCCAGCCGGGTCTCCTCCTGTTTGCAGGGAGAATCTCTCCATCGTTCCGACTCAAATCTCAACAATTAGGACTGGCATGTCTATAAGAAAGATTGCACGCTCCATCCCTGTTCTCATTCTGCCCATATTCTTCGTTGGCTGTGGCGCTGCTGGCGCCGCCTCCACCCAGGCAGCGCGCTTTGCCTTGGTAGCCAATTTGCTTTCCAACAGCATTTCCACTTATGCGGTCTGCTCCCAGACGGGCCAGTTGACCCCCAAAGACACGGTGCCGACCGGCGGCATGAATTCCAGGGTCATCGCGGTGGATCCCTCCGGGCGCTTTGCTTACGTTGGCAATATCGCTTCCAATGACATCTCCGTATTCGCGATCGATGCGAATACCGGCAATCTGAGCATGGTCGGTTCGCCGGTCCCCGCTGACGACGGCCCACGCTTCGTCGTTATCGGACCGACGGGAAATATTCTGTATGTGGTGAATCAGAACTCCAACCACCTATCCGCATTCTCTATCAATCCGAACACGGGCGCCCTCACGGCTCTCAGCGGTACAGTTCCAACGGATAGTGTGCCGGTCGCGCTCAGCTTCCATCCCTCGGGTCGATTTGCGTACGTCGTCAATGGCCTTTCCGACGATATAACGGTTTATGCAGTGGAGAACTCCGGAGCCTTGGGGCTGCTCGGCGCAACTCCGGCCCGCACGAATCCCACTTCCATCACCATGCACCCTTCTGGAAAATTCGCCTACGTGGCGAATCTTGGGTCAAATGACATTACTGTCTTTTCTATCGATGCTGCCACGGGAGCCTTGGCGCCGCTGGCTCGGGTCGGCGCTGCCGCAGGCCCAGCCTCCGTCACCGTAGACTCGCAGGGCCGGTTCGCCTACGTGACCAACATCAACGCGGGCAATGTCTCTGTGTTCGCGATTGATGCGGCGTCAGGAGCCCTGACTCCAACTTCAACCGCGTTAGCGGGTATCAATCCCGTCGCGCTGACCCTGGACCCGTCGGGCCGGTTTGCCTATGTCGCAAACCTCAGCTCAGACAATGTCACGCAGTTTACGGTGGACTTAACCACTGGAGCCTTGACGCCAGCGGGTGCACCGGTGAATACAGGAACGGGCCCGGTGTGGGTAACACTCACCCGGTGAGCGCCGGTTTTCGGGATTTCACTAGAGTTTCTCGCTGGGGAGATTGGTGTGACAGGTTCCTGATTTCTGTTGGCTAAAGCAAATGCCGACATTAACTCTGAGCATGCCGATTGGGCTGGGGGAAACTGCTGTAACCATGGGTAGGACTCATTGACCGCTTAGCATGCAAGCGAAACCACGGTCGAGAGCTTGGAACTTCCAGCCTCCGCGTTATATTCTCGGGGCGTGCAGCGCTCCACGGTGCGGTCTCCCACGGCAGGTCTGTTCCTGGGCCTGATCATCACGCTCGCTGCCGTGGTCGCTTATTCCTGGTACACCACGCAGCAGATCGCCGGACTGCGCGCCCTGCAAAACAACATCGCCGATCGTAATCGCAAAGACTCCCTGCAGTTGCTGCGTATTCAGAATGACCTGAACTCGCTGGCGCTGGCCATGCGCGACATGCTCGACAACGACGAGCCCTATCCGCTGACGGCGTGGGCAGCGCAGTTTCAGCGCATCCGGTCCGATCTGGATACGGCATTACGCGTGGAAGAAGAACTCGCGCCCACGCACCGCACGGCGGAGCAGCGCCAATATCTGCAGCAATCCCTGGCGCAGTTTTGGGACGCCGTCGATCGCACCTTCGCCCTTGCGCAGGACAAGCCGGATGAAGCGCGGAACCAGATCCGTCTCACGTTGCAGGCGCGGCAGGCGGCCTTGAGCACCGCGGTTGCCCGTCTGCTGGTGCAGAACAACGAGAGTGAAGAACAGGCCAACCTGCAGATTCGCCAGATTTATGATCGCGTGCAGCGCCAGGTTTACGTCTTTCTCGGCGCTACGCTGGCGGCCATCCTGCTAACCAGCCTGTACCTGATTCACTCCAACCGGCAGCTGTTCGGGCAACTTGCCACGCTCTCGGCCCAACGCAGCGATCTGGCGCAGAAACTGATTTCCACGCAGGAGTCTACTCTGCGGCACATCTCACGCGAGTTGCATGACGAGTTCGGGCAGATTCTGACTGCGGTTGGGTCCATGCTGGGTCGGGCCGAGAAACATACTCCGGAGGATTCGCCCGTTCGCACCGAGCTCAAAGAGGTTCGGGGAATTGCGCAAACCACGCTCGACAACGTGCGCAGCCTTTCGCAGGCCCTGCATCCGGTCATGCTGGAAGAATCCGGACTGGAAGCGACTATCGACTGGTACCTGGCGACGGTGGAAAAGCAGACCGGTATTGGCATATCCTACGAAAAGTCCGGGAGTGCTTTTCCGATCAGCGGGAGCGCCAGCATTCACATCTATCGGGTCCTGCAGGAGGCACTCAATAACGTGGCTCGCCATGCAGGAGTGAGCCGCGCCCGGGTAAGATTGCGCTTCCTCGCCGATGCCGCCGAACTCGAAGTCGAAGATCAAGGCAAGGGATTTACGAAGAGAAGCGGCAAGTCCAGGCATTGGCCTGGTGGCGATGCGCGAGCGCGCACAGTTGCTGGGCGGCCAGCTAGATTTCACGACGCCCTCGGGCGGGGGCACGCGGGTCCGCCTGAGCGTTCCCAGGAAAAAAGTGGAGGCGCATGTCGAATAAGATTTCTGTCCTGCTGGTCGACGATCACAGCCTGGTGCGTCGCGGCTTTCGCCGGATGCTCGAGGATGAAGCCGACCTCACTGTCGTCGGCGAAGCGGGCGACGGCAGCAGAAGCGGTTCGTCTCGCACAAGAACTCAAGCCCGATGTCATCGTGATGGATTGCGCTATGCCCGGCATGAGCGGCTTGATCGCCACGCGGCAGATTCTCGCGACCTCTCCCAAGCAGGCCATCCTCATGCTCAGCATGCATTCGGAAGAGACGCTGGTGCGCCAGGCGCTCGATGCAGGGGCCAAGGGATACGTGCTGAAGAATGCGGTCGATCTGGAACTCCCCTGCCGCCATCCGCAAGGTCGCCGCGGGAGAGGTAGTGCTCGATCCCGCAGGTGTCACGGCCAACAGCTCTAAAGGGCGAGCGCAACGGTGGACTCACCAATCGTGAACTCGAAATTCTGCAGCTGATTGTTGACGGCAAGTCAAACAAGGAAATCGCCGACCAGCTCGGTCTCAGCGCGAATACTGTCGCTGTGCACCGGGCGAATATCATGGACGCGCTAGGGATTCACAAGACCGCGGAGCTGGTGGTCTATGCGATCCGCAACGGGCTGGTCAACATCCCGTGAATCGCAGATCGTTTCTCTTGGGGATGGCGGGACTTGCATCTACTGCCGCTTTCCGTACAGGGGAAGGTTGGGCACTTCCCGCATCCGACCTCGAATCTCGGCTTCAAACTCACCGACGTAACAACCCCTGCTGGCATTCAGTTCCATCACAACAGCGGCGCCTACGGAGGCAAACTGCTTCCTGAAACACTGGGCTCGGGCTGCGCCTTCCTCGACTACGACGCGGACGGCTGGCAGGACATTCTGCTCGTTAACGGAATGGATTGGGCGGGACACAAAAGACAGCGCAGCACCCTGAAGCTCTATCGGAACAACCGGAACGGGACATTCACCGATGTCACGCGAAGCGGCCGGTCTTGACGTCGAGATGTACGGCATGGGAGTGGCAGTCGGCGACTACAACAATGATGGGTTTCCCGACATCCTGATGACTTGCGTAGGGCAGAATCGGCTATTCAGGAATACGGGCAAGGGCACGTTCGTCGACGTCACCCAGAAGAGCGGCCTGGGCGGGAGACAGGCCCTGAGCACCTCGGCGCTGTGGTTTGATTTCGACCGAGACGGACTTCTCGATCTCTTCGTCTGCAATTACGTACGCTGGTCACCGGAACACGACGTCTTCTGCAGCAACGACGGGAAGCGCAAGTCCTACTGCACGCCGGAAGCCTACCGGGGCGAGACCTGCTGGCTGTTCCACAATCGCGGCGATGGCACATTCGAGGACATCACGGCGAAGAGTGGGGTCTTCGACAGCAGTTCGAAAGCGCTGGGCGTCGCGTTGCTCGATCACGACCAGGACGGCTGGCCCGACTTGCTGGTCGCCAACGACACGCAGCCCAACAAGCTCTACCGCAATCTGCATAACGGAACGTTTAAAGATCTAGGTATGGAGGCTGGCCTGGCCCTGAGCACGGAAGGTAAGGCCCGTGCCGGAATGGGCGTGGACACGGGCGATTTCACGAACTCTGGAACCACTGGTATCGCCATCACCAACTTTGATAACGAGATGATCGGACTTTACCGCGCACTGGGAAAAGGCGCGTATGAGGATGTAGCAACTCCGTCGGGTATCGGCCTGCCCTCGAAGAACAGCCTGGGCTTTGGCTGCGTCTTCTTCGATGTCGACCTCGATGGCTACCTGGATCTCGCCATCGCCAACGGACATATCGACGAAACCGTTCGCAACATTCGGGGAAATGTCGGTTACGCACAACCGCCGCAGTTGTTCCTGAACAACGGGAAGGGAGCGTTCCGCGATGTAGCCAGCGAATGTGGAGCAGAATTCAGCCAACCCAAAGTCGGCCGCGGCCTGGCCTACGGAGACTTCGATCGCGATGGCGACCTGGACCTGCTCATCACCACCAACAACGGCCCCGCGTATTTGTACCGCAACGATCAGGGCGCAGGAAATCGTAGCGTCCGCTTTCGCCTGGTGGGAACCAAGTCAAACCGGGATGCTATTGGTGCAGAAGTTCGTATTGAATACGCGGGAGGGCACCAGTCACGGCTGGTGAAGAGTGGGTCCAGCTATCTCTCGCAGTCGGAGTTGCCGGTAACGTTTGGACTCGGGAAGAGAGACCAGATCGATCGCGTGGTCATTCAGTGGCCCAGCGGCCAAACCGAGGAGTACAAGAATCTCGCCGCTGGAAAAGCCTATGAATGTGTGGAAGGCAAGAGCATCCGCGCAATGGATGGGTTCTAGGTCTCTTGATCGGCGGCAGTAGTGCACGGTCCGTATGGTTGGCCGTTTCGGGAACTGGCTCTCACTTCGCGGGTGTTTGCTGCAGACGTTGTAGCCGCTTGGCAGCCGGGGTTTCTTTCTGTCCCATCAAGTCCAGACCGAACGATGGCTTCTCATACGTCCCGGTAATCTTTACCGGGACTTGCGACCCTTTCGGCTTTTTCTTGAAGAATGGGTCCATGATCTTGAGGAACACGGCCTTGGGGCCATGCTCGGTGTGTGAAAGAGAGGAATCCATTTTGAGTGTTCCATGCAGATCTACTTTGTGTGACACCAGTTCGTAAGCACCGTGCATTTCTGCGGACGCTCCCGGAATATTGAACGCAAGATTAGTGAAGGTCGCGATTCCGTCTCTTACCCTCACATTTCCTCTCAGTCCGGAAAGTACAGTTGCGGGATCGTGATCGTCCTGGTCGCGTGATTCAGCGCTCAGCTTGTTCACACTCTCCTGAGTCTCCTCTTTCGTGAAAGTTCCGGTGTCGATCCCAAAGTTCCCCACCAATTCCACCTTCCTCAGGAACGGATGTATTTGCGATGGAAGAAACACACGTGCGCACAAGCTCACGACCCCGGTCATGGGAGAACGGTCCGCAGTGATGAATAAGAGGAGCAGATCCTGGATTCTTCCATTTTTGGAGCACAAATCGAGGGTAGTCGTCTTGCCCGGTTTGCCCGGTTGTGCTGCCACACTGCCGCGCGTGACAATATTCGTTCTGCGGAGTTGGGAACTCACCTGCTCAAGCACGACATCACCATTCGATGCGCTCACGGCGACGTGGAACTGATTCTTGAGGTCGACTTTGTGGCTTCCAGAAGTCACCATGAAATCTGGCGTTTCGGCGGAACCTTGTGCCTCGATGTGGTCGAGCAACCCGCTAAATTCGCCCCTGGAGGAAAGGATTCCCGCGATTCCGTCGAAAAAACCAAGATCCGCCCGTTGGAATGTGTAGTGTCCCGAAACCGGCGTTTGCCCGGCCTTTCCAGTCTTCCATGGCCCGAAGCTGCCGCTTGCCTCGATTTCTCCCGGCGGTTCGGGATTCGAAAGACGGACATGGAAAGGCATTCCCCCGGAACCCCCGACATTTTGCAATTTTCCTGAATGAATGGAGAATTCCAGCGGTTTGTTCTGGCGTGCGAACTTCAGGATAGCTTCATCGGCAATCAGCTCATCGATCACCACGTCGGTGGAAGACTTGAATTCCTCTTGGTTCTCGCGAGGAATATAGATCTGCATCCCATCCGCTCGCACGGTCGCGACGTGTTTTCTGAGCATTCCCAGAAAGCTGCCCCGCACCGTCAGTTCGCGGATTGCAATTAGCGGGGGAGTGTCGCTTCCGGATTGATGGCGAAACACCACGTCCCGCGCGATGCATCCGGGATGAGGAAAATACGTTCTCTGAAAACTGCCGATCTTCACTTTGCTGGAGCTGGCCGCTTCCAGAGATTGAACGACCGCCACTTCCGTGAATGGCCAATTCCGCGCCAGGAAGACCGAAGAACCTATCACGAGAAGTGAAACCACCGCGGTGATGAGGCCCCAACGGCGAATTTGGATGCGGGGTTGTACCGGCAGAGGAGTCAGGGTTGCCATGTGGGCTTCAGAGTGGCTTATCTTAGAAGCACTATTGGCCGATACGGTTGGTATGGTCGTGAAATGCCTGCTAGTGGGGATGCGCCCGCCGCCGTTCAGACTACTAGGGTGCGGCATTAGTACTTTTACAGTATTGTTCGGATTCGCCGTTCCCGTTAAAGTCCGCAGCAATTTATCAAGTCCTCCTTGTCGCCGCCACGCGCATGCGAGGCACCCCTAGAGAACCGGCAGTAAACCTGCCGGCGCAATCATGAGTGGTTCCAGCTGGTCCTGAGACCAGCTGGAACTTTTTGGGAGTTCGGGATCCGGGCCTAACCGCGTAGTCGAACATCAATTCTGTGTCGGAGACATAACCATGACCATTGCAACGACAGCCGTTCGAGGAGTAGTTGTATTAACCCTGATGGCCGCTCTCTGGGGAGCCGAGTCGAAGGCGAAAACCGAGACCGTAAAAGGTTACGTGCTCGATTCCGCCTGCGCTTTCACAAAGGGTCTCGAGAAACCGATCAGCCGCGATTGCGCCCTCGCTTGCGCGAAGGCCGGCTCGCCGCTCGTCATCCTGACCGCCAATGGCACGATCTACTGGCCGATTGCCGATACCACCCCTTCCAGCAGCCAGAATGAAAAACTTCTGCCCTTCGCCGGACAGAAAGTCACCGCCACTGGCAAGGTTTTCGAACGCGGCGGCTCGCGTGCTTTCGTGATTGAAAAAATTGAGCCGCAAGCCGAGGCCAAATAGCGGCGGGCGCAGAGCCTAACGTTTTGCGCACGCGAGGTACGATTAGACCGCATGGAGCAAGAAAAGAAGCCTGGCACGTCTGAGGTAAATCGCTCAGCTGCGAAGCAGCCGACTAAGATCAGAATATTTGAGGACCACGAAGCAACCGGCGAGACGGCCGCTGCCTATGACTTCTGGCGCGCCGGATCGGGACGACACCAGGTTCCCGGGATCATCAAGTGCTTCGGGGCCCGTCCAGATTTCCTGCGACAAGTCGTTGAGTTTTCAAATACCGTGCACTTTTCCGAAGGTCATCTCACCCGTCGCCATAAAGAGATGATCGCCAGCTACGTCTCGTATCTCAACCGATGTCCGTATTGACTGGACAGCCACGCCTTCTTCCTGCGGGTTCAGGGAGCCACTGATCAATGTGTAAGCGCAATTCTGGAGGGCAAGCTGGATGAGGCTGGTTTGACCCCAGCAGAGCGCGTCCTGCTCGATTATGCAGAACTGATCACGAAAGCAGCTTCGCGTTCGACCGCTGAAGACGTGCAGAAGTTAAGGGATGCGGGATGGAACGATAACCAGATCTCGGAAGCCGTTTATGTTACGGCATTGTTCGCCTTCTTCAACCGCGTGGCGGACGCCTTCGGCGTACCCTCGCAGGAATATCTCTCGACGGGCAAGCTGACACCGTAAATTGGCGTTGCGCTGATGGTCGTCAGTCGTCGACTCAACACCCGGTGACGGCTAGCGACTAACAACTACTTTCCCGTCACCCTCCACAATCGTGACGTACCGATCGATGGGAAGGTCCGTAAACCGCTCCACCCTGCCACTTGGAAGCGGCCACTTTACTTCCAGCCAATCAATCTTCGGCCGCTGGCCTAGGCCCAGCACGATCCGAGGATCGTGATACGAGAGGTAGCTTCCGCCGCCAACTTTCATGCGGCTCCGTTTCAGATCGCCCGCCTGATACGTAACCCGGGCGCCGACAGCGTCGGGATTCGCCTTCTTGCCGACCAGTTTCAGGCCGAGCCAGTGATTCTGACTGCCAATCTTATTGCGTAGAAGGATCGGAGCATCGTCATTCACGGAAATCAGGACATCCAGCCCGCCGTCGTTGTCAAAGTCTCCGATTGCCATGCCGCGAGCCGATAACGGCTTCGCGAATACAGGGCCGCTCTGCGCGCTGACGTTCTCCCACGTTCTTGCCGAGTTGTGAAACAAGCAGCATCGGCTCTTCGTAGCCGACCTCGCTGGCGGGTTAATTCCTCGATCAGGTCATCCGGATTGCCATTGGCGAGCAGCAGATCGAGGTTGCCATCGTTGTCATAGTCGAAAAACTTCAGACCCCAGCCGCTCATCAGGCGGTGGCCATGCCGATGCCGGTGGAGAGCGCCTAATCGTCGAAGGTCTCGTCGTGATTGTTCTGATAGATGGCGAATACATTTCGTGGTCGATGTTGGCCACGAACAGGTCCATCCAGCCATCGTCGTTGAAGTCGGCGGAATCCAGCTCCCATGCCGGAGCGCGGACGTCCCTCAGTCGCTGTAGGCAACGCCAGCTGTGCGTGCCAATCTCTTCGAATCTTCCCGTTGCCGCGATTGACGAAACAGAAAATTGGCGACCGTGTCATTGGCTCACGAATAGGTCCATCGGCCGTCGTTGTTGATGTCAGTCGCGACCACGCCCCATGCTTTGCCGAGATAGATTGGCGATTCCGGACGACTTGCTGACGTCGGTGAATGTGCCATCCCCATTGTTATGGAACAGCCAACTGGCCATCGGCTTGTAGAGCTGTGGGAATGCATAGTGAAGCCGGCCTCTTCGCGGCTTCTCCCGCGTGACAGTCCTTGCTTATGGACTTTGTTGAAGTCCACGAAGCGACAAACGAACAGGTCGAGGCGACCGTCGTTGTCGTAGTCGAACCAGACGGCGCTGGAGGACCCATCCCGGAGCAGCCACGCCGGCCTTTTCGGTTACATCAGTGAATGTGCCGTCGCCATTGTTGTGGTACAGAATGCTTCTGCCGTATTGCGTGACGTATACATCGGGAAAACCGTCGCCATCATAGTCACCCACTGCAACACCTTGGCCGTAGCCGCCCGCCGCGACTCCGGCCTTCTCCGTTACGTCCGTGAATGTTCCGTCACGATTGTTCTGGTAAAGTGCATTGCGGAGGGCGGGTTCGGTGTGAAGAAATCGCACTGCCGCTGTTGACCAGGTAAATGTCCATCCAGCCGTCATTGTCGTAGTCGAGAAATGCGCAACCCGCGCCCGTGGTTTCCGGAAGATATTTTTGGGGCGACTTCCCGCTTGAGTGAACCCATCTGATGCCACTTTTCCCGGGAAGAACTTCCTCAAAAGGAAATTGTTGCGCCTCGGTAAGAGCAAATTCCGACCATCGCGGCACGAGCAAGACCCCAGCCACTAACCTGGAGACGAAGTCGCGCCGTGTTAGTTGGGTTGCACGAGTCGTACCTGGCATCTTCACTCAGTCTACGCCAAGCAAACTCTTAGATTTTTGGAGTGTGAGCACCTGCATGAACTGGGGACAAGACTATTCTGGTTTGTCAGGCACTGGTGTCCTTGACGTCGTAGAACTGAGGCTCTGGTGAATGGCAAATTCCTTTTCTGCCTCTTCCTTGTGCCCGGATCTTTGCAGTGCGGTCGCGAGCGCGTGGTGGACTTCCGGATTTCCCGGCGTGAGGCGCTCTGCCGTGCGCAGGGGCGCAATTGCCTCTTCGTATCTCTTGACCGTAACGAGAGCACCCGACCCCAGCCCAAGTAGGCTTCTGCGAAATTGGGATCGAGCTTTGCCGCCTGCGAAAATCGGGAGATCGCCTCATCCCATTTCTCTTCACGCCGGGCAAGTTCTCCCAAGATGTACTGCGCCCCGCCGTTGTTCGGGTCGATCTGTAATTCCTTGAGGAATTCCTGCTGCGCACGTTCGGTCGCGTCTTGCGGGGCATCCGGTCGCGAAAGCAGCAATCTGCCCAACAAGAAGTGAGTGCCTCGTGCTGCAGGTTCCTTTCGGATCATTTCTTCATACTCAAGCTGAGCGGGCTCCCACTTCCCCTGCATCTCGAGGGCTTCGGCGTTTAGTTTATGAGCAGCGAGTGATTGCGGGGCCGTGCGTCCGAGATCCTGGGCCGCTCGCGTGGATAAATCGGAGTAGGCATGGACAACCACGAAGAGTGCGTCAGGATCCTGCGCAAACTGTTTGTTCAGCCACCGAATAAAGTCGAGGGTGGAATCACGATCGTCCAAAGCCAAGGAGCAGCGCACACCAAGTACGCCGGCCTGTTTTCTTGTGGCAGCAGAGACTTGGCCCGCCATCGCACGCTTGAGGCCAGAAATGCTCTCCCTGCAGCGCCCTTGCTCCGCCAAGCTGATCGCTTTCTCAGGTGATAACTCAGACTTGGGCACAGCCGCGACTTTCGCTTGCTGAGCCAGAATGGTCGGGCCGGTCCACAAACATCCCGCTACCAGGGCAACAGACGCGGCCTTCCCCGAGTATTTATACATCTTGAGTTGAGCTTGCGAAGGTCCCTCTCTGGAGAATTACGTCAACGAAAAATGATGCAGGCGGGGCATCCGCCTGCATCATTATACGTTGGTTTGGCCTCAGTAGTAGAGCTTCAAAGCCAACTGTATGTTCCGTGGGGGTTGGGCAGTTGTGATCTGTCCCATAGTTGACCCCAAATTCATGTCTGGTGCGTTGAGCTGGACGTGGTTGAAAACGTTGATGAAGTCGGTTCGGAACTGCAATCGGAACCGCTCCGTAATCTGGAAGTTCTTATGCAGACTGAAATCTACGTCCGCGTAGTGTGGCGAGCGCAACCCTCCGAGTTGCGGTGCGCAATTGCCGAAGGTGCCAACTGCCGGCGTAGTGAAGTTTCCATTGTTGGTGAACCACTGAATACCACCGGCTCCCTGAATTGGCGCGTCCGAGGTAACTGTCGGGATGGAATTGCAGTCGGCTCGGGAACCGCGAGAGAAGGTGCCCGACTGATCCGAGGCTCCATAAACGGGCAAGGGGAAACCTGTGCGGAACGAGACGATGGGGCTGATCTGCCATCCTCCAATAACCGCATCGACCACCTTGTTGGCATTTTGTGCAAAAGCCTTGCCGCGCCCAAATGGAAGGTCATAAATCGCATAGGCTGAAACGACGTGGGTAGCATCGTAGTAGCATGGTGCCCACTCTGCCCTCGAATCGTAAACGTTCTGGTAGTATGCCGACGCACTGAGGGCATTTTCCCAGGCTCCATAATAACCAGTGCTGTCCGACATGCACTTGGAGAACGTGTACGCTACCTGGCCTTGCAAACCGTGAGTCATCTGTTTCTGCAGCACGGCCTGCAATGAGTTGTACTCCATGTTGCCATTCGACCTCGTGCCTGAAACCGTAGCCCCCTCGCCGTTTTGAGCAGGGTTGCCCAAGACGGTATAGAGCGTCGGATTGTTGGCAAAGTATGGGCTCGGTGCAGTACACGGTGGGGTCGCGCAAGATGAATTTGGAAGCAGCATCCTCTGTGCGTAGTCGAATGGCACCATCAAGTGAGTGCCCTTCTGCCCTACATATCCAATTTGAAAGGTTGTATCGTTGCCCAATTGGTGCTGGATGGTCAGGTTCCACTGCTGCGCGATTGCAGGCTGCACGTCGGGATCCCACACCCGGAGGAATGCCCGAGCGTAACAAGCGTAGGCTGGCGGGTCGCAGGATGCGGACGTCGCCGAGCCCGCAATTCCGTCCGTGGTATTTGTCAGAGGTAGTGGAACATTGTTATAGAGAGCATTGATCTCTGCCGGGGTAAAGGGCGGGTTCAGGGTCAAACGAAGATTCGTACCGGTTCCTTCCAGATACGAAGAGATTGTGTACGCGCCGCGAACCACCGTGTGGTCGCCAAGCATTGCGGGCGTCCACGCGAAACCGATGCGTGGCTGGAAGTCCCTTCCCCCATAGAACCCCCGATAGAGTCCCCTGCTGGCTCCGTTCTTTCCCGCAAGGTCGATATTGCCAGTAGCGAAGTTGTAATTCGCCTGGTGATCGCCACTTTCAACCCACGGGGTATGCGCTTCGTAGCGCAGGCCGAGATTCAAGGTTAAGCGATCCGTAAGGCGCCACGTGTCTTGAGCGTAGATACCAATGACGTTGCTGGACTGCTCCCAGGTCTTACCAGTGCTCACACCACGGCCGTATTGAAAGGGGAGACCGAGGACGAAGTCCGCACCACCATCGCCGGTGCCGCTGCCAGCACTACCGATGACGTTGCTGGTGAACCGGCCGTCGAAATCCATAAGCCCAAGTTGACCATTGTTACCCGCATAGAATGTCTTGATGATCTGACGCCAGAATTGGCCACCAAATTTCAAGTTGTGCCGTCCGTGGGTCCAGCTCAGCGCATCTTCGAACTGCCAGACGTGGTCGTCGAAGCTCGTGGTGCTCTCCTGGGTACCCAGCTGCGAGAGGGCGGAGTTGGAAAATTTGAGACGCAGCAGTCCGTCGAGACCTGTAGGGTTACCGTTGCCGATTCCAAGGGTATTCCCGAACTCCCCAACGCCCGAAGCCCAGCTTGTGCCGCTGCCAAACGTAATATGGCTCCAGCCAATGCGGAAATCGTTCACAAGATTACTGCTGAGCGTTCGGGTCCAGTCGCCAACTGTGTTGTAGATCGGAGTCGAGGAGTAGGAGTTCCCCAATAGCACCTGCGAGTTGGTCCCTGGATTATTCTGGTAGGCCCTGGTAAAGCGATAGTAAATGCTGTCCTTTTCCGTGGCCCTGTAGTCTATCTTAAGATCCCCTTGGTCCACCTTAAGGGCCTGTGCTGTAGTCTTAACAGCGTTTTGTTGCAGGTTATTGTTGACAGTGGCCGGATACAGGTTCGAAGCGAACAGGTTGGCCGCCACCGGGCTGATCATCGCGGCGGGAATTCTGTTGAACGGGAAGGGACTGCGTGTAATTGCGCGGGGGCGAAGAAGGAGTACACGGAGCGGTAAACGAGGCGCATGGATTGTACAACTGGCCGGTTCCCAAACAGTTCCCGGCACCATCAAAGCCGTCTTGGCAGATCGCACCAAAATCCCCGTTGCGCTCAGCGGCGGTGAAGACGGTATTTGCAGTCGATGAGCTTGGGTGGTTGAAGCGCTGGCCCTGGTAATCAGCAAAAAAGAAAAGTTTGTTTTTGATAATTGGTCCGCCGAAGGTAGCGCCAAACATATTCCAGCGGAGCTTGTCCTTGGGAAGCCCGCTGAAATTATTCGACCAGCTGTTCGCATTTAAAACGTCGTTGCGGAAAAACTCCCAAACATCGCCGTGGTACTGGTTGGTTCCGGACTTGATGGTCGTGTTGACAATCCCGCCCTGAAAGTTTCCGAATTCCGCCGGTGCGTTGCTGGTAATCAGGTTAAACTCCTGGATGGCATCGGGGGCCGGCGTGTAACCCAACAGGTTATCCGATACCTGGTTGTTATCCATGCCGTCGAGCATGAAATTGTTCGCTTGCTCACGGTTGCCATTGATCAACGGACGGCCGCTATAAAAATCGGTATTGTTACCGCTGGTGAAGCTGGCCGGATTGGTCGACACAGACCCCGGCGAAAGTAGAGTTAACTGGACGTAGTTGCGTGATGCGAGTGGAAGATTGTCGTTCGTTGCGGCATTGATGATGGTGTCGACCTGCGTGACGTCCGTTTCCAAGACGGGCGCTGCGCCGGTCACTTCCACCGTTTCACTCGCCTGTCCGATTTTCATCCCAACGTCGATACGGGCGATTTGATTCAGCGTAAGGACAAATGCCGGGTGCGAGACCGAAGCGAACCCGGACTTTTCGACTTTGAGGCTATACGTGCCAACGGGGAGTTGCCCGATACGATAGAGACCGGAATCATTCGTCACCGCGGTGTAGCTGAGACCGCGCTCCTGTGACGTTGCTGTAATCGTGGCCCCTGCGACAGCTGCACCGCTTGGGTCCGTGACTGTGCCGGTGATTGATGCGGTGACTTCCTGGCTCCAGGCGGGCATCGTAAACCCGAAGAGCGCGGCCAACACTACCAGAACAACACCCCTGAGCACTGCTAGTTTCATCGCAGAACCTCCACGCGCATTAGGTGCAAGGCAACCCTACAGACCAGTTGACTAACAATGGGCATATGCTATATAGCAGTGCAGCATGCATGGTCAAGCAAAAAATTTTGATGGAGCCAACATGAGCCTTAGATAGCACTTGCCGGACAGGGCAAGCGCTCTAGGGCTCGGGATGGAGCGGTGCAACACTTGAGTTCTCCTATGGAAAAGTGAAGAACCTGAACCGCTGACCTCCATTTTTCGGTATTAAATGGGTTTTATGTGCCGGTATCTTTGGTCTTTCTGGAGAGAAGCCATTGGGCCCTTGGCGTTAAATCGGCCAGAATCAGCTTGATAGCCCCAACCGCTATATAGCGTTGCACTGGGCAGACAGAACGTCGCAATCACTCGGGCGACAAGTAGTGCTTTACATCTTCACGTAGGTGCGCTATATAGCAGATAAGCAGGTTTGCAATAACGTTTTTGCAAACTCGGGGTCGGCAAGCACGCAGTCCAACCCGAACAAGGGATGACGATGCGCACCAGCAGGAACGGTAACACGCCTGCCTACAAGAAGATCCAGAACGTGATCCGTAAGCGGATCGAGGGCGGACACCTGAAGATCGGTGACGCGGTCGACTCCGAACGCGAACTGGCCCGGATTCACAACGTCAGCCTCATGACCGCCCGTCACGCGCTCGCCAGTCTCGAGCGTGAGGGCGTCGTCGAGCGCCGACGCGGCTCGGGCACATTCGTCGCGCCTCCCAAGATCCATTTCAACAAGCTGATGAGCTACACCGAGCATATGTCCAGTCGCGGCCTGGCTCCCCGCTCGCGTGTTCTCTCCGCCAAACTGATTGACCACCAATTGGAGATCGCCGCCCGGCTTGGACTTCCGGCGACCAGTTCCCTTGTAAAGATCGATCGGTTGCGCCTCACGGGTGAAGAACCCTTTGCGCTGGAAACCGTCTACTTGCCGGCACCCGAGTTTGCTGAGTTGGCTTCGGCGCCGTTAGGCAAGAGTTCCCTGTTTGCCACGCTGCAGCACGATTACGGCGTTGAACTGGCCTACGCCGACGAAGAGGTCGACGCCACTCCCGCGGACGTGCATAATGCCGAACTGCTGGCGGTACCGCGCGGCGCGCCCTTGCTGCGTATTCGTCAGGTTATCTATTCAACTACGGGAAAGGCCGTGATTTACGTCGTGGGCTTCTACCGCTCCGAGCGTCACACTTTGTTCATTCGCAGATTCCGATAGTGTGAGTATCATTCGCCCTGTGCGGGGCCACATTGAAGCGCGACAATCGTCCCGACCTTCGATCGTCTCAATGACTGTGCCGCACTCAGACCTTGTCTGACACGGAGACCTATGCCTCTTACAGCCACCGACTGGATCGTGATTGTTGGGTACCTGCTCGCCAATCTTCTGATCGGCGTGTACTACCGCCGTCGGGCGAGCGGCAACACCGAGGAATTCTTCATCTCGGGTCGTGATGTCTCCTGGTGGCTGGCCGGCACCTCGATGGTCGCCACCACGTTTGCCGCGGACACTCCACTACTTGTCTGCGGGCTCGTGGCGCGCCAGGGAATCGCAGGCAACTGGATCTGGTGGGGATCGTGCGTAGGCGGCATGCTGACCGTCTTCTTCTTTGCTCGGTACTGGCGGCGTGCAGAGATTCTTACTGATGTTCAACTAGTCGAGATTCGCTACGGCGGTAAACCAGCGGCGTTCCTTCGCGGATTCAAAGCGATTTATCTCGGGCTGTTCATGAACTGCTTCATCCTGGGTTGGGTGACGCAGGCCATGGTGAATATCATCACCGTTCTGCTGGGTCCGGCAATCGCGGAAGGACGCGTCGTTCAGATGACGATTGGCAGCCACGTCTTTCACTATGCACTGGGCGATCCACGTTCTACGGCGCTGCTGATTTGCGTGTTCGTTCTGATTCCCTTCACTGGGCTCTACACCTTTATTGGTGGCCTCTGGGGCGTGCTGGTGACGGACCTCTTTCAGTTCGCGCTGAAGATGACCATGATCATCGTGCTGGCTTGGGTGGCAGTGGCCAAGATCGGCGGCATGCAGGCATTGCAGGTGCATTTGCAAATCATCCAGAACAATGCCCGGCAGAGCGGCTTGCAAGTTTCCGACCCGACTGCCTTTCTCCCTGACTTTCACTTGGGGCTCACCACCAATGCGCTCTGGACGCTTCCCGTGCTCACGTTCATTGTCTATTTGGGAATGCAGTGGTGGCTGGCCTGGTACCCAGGAGCGGAACCCGGTGGCGGTGGGTATGTGGCACAACGTATGTTCAGCGCGAAGGACGAGAAGAATTCTCTGGGTGCGACCCTTTGGTTCAACATCGCGCACTACGCGCTTCGACCGTGGCCTTGGGTTGTCACTGGACTGGTAGCGGTCGTTGTCTATTCGCCATATGGAGGCCTGCATCCGAGCGCTGCATTCGCACAGAATCCTGAGCAGGGATACGTAATGGTACTGCGCGACTATCTTCCGCCCGCCTTGCGTGGGCTGATGGTAGCGGCATTCCTCGCGGCCTTCATGTCGACCATCGGAACCCAGCTGAACTGGGGCAGTTCGTACCTCGTGAACGACCTCTACAAGCGATTCTTTGTGCGGGCGGCAAGCGAGAAACATTACGTGCTGCTCAGCAAGCTCTTTACCGTCTTCCTGGTCCTGGGCAGCGGATACACGGCGACCAAACTCGCCTCCATCAACCAGGGTTGGCAACTCGTGTTGAACATTGGATTCGGGACGGGTGCAGTGTACATCCTCCGCTGGTACTGGTCCCGGATCAATGCCTGGAGTGAGATCGTCGCCATGGCGGTCGCCGCGGCCATGACGATTGCACTGAGCCGCGTCTCTTTCAGTGGCAATGACGCGCTCGTCTATGCGAAGACGGCACTGATCACGGGGCTGGTGACCACCATTGCCTGGGTCATTGCAACCTTTGTTACCGCACCGGAGACCGACCAAACCTTAATCGCTTTCTATAAACGCGTGCACCCAACCGTCTACGGATGGCGGCGCATCGCCGCACTCGTGCCCGAACTGCCCGAAGTACGCGATGTTGCCAGTAACGCTTTCAACTGGGTGATGGGCGTCATCCTTGTTTACGGGTGCCTTTTCGGGATTGGCAAACTGGTCTTTGGCGAATGGCTATGGGGAGTTGTGTTGCTCACTCTTGCTGGCGTCGCAGGCTATCTCATCTTCTGGGATCTATCGCGCCGTGGATGGGCCACGCTCTCGGGCACGGCCGTCCCAACCGCAGTAGCCCGCGTGGTCGAAGGCGACTAAGACTTCTCCAGACAGCAGGCGTTCGGACTCACACGACAGCCTCGCCATCCACTTGCGCGATGAGACTATAATGCTCGGTCGCCTACAGAGTCTGCTCTCCAAACCTGCGTATGCTGAGGTGAAAATCGTGCGTACTGCCGTCTTTATTCTTTTGGTTGCTCTCGTCACACTTCCCGCTACCGCCCAGTCCGGCGAGTGGAAACAACTTTTCAACGGAAAGGATCTGACGGGCTGGAAACATGTCGGACCCGGGGGCATGACGGTCGAAGACGGCCTCATTCGCACTCACGGGGGGATGGGATTGCTCTATTGGACCGCCGGCAAAGTGAGCAACTGCCAGATCCGCGTGGTTTTCAAGATGCGCGATCACAACTCGAACTCCGGAGTCTTTATTCGCATTCCGATCGAACCGCGGGAAGAATGGATGCCGGTGCATTACGGTTATGAAGTGCAGATCGATAACGAACCGGAGAAATCCAACGAAGACGACTACCACGTTACGGGAACGCTCTACTCGCTCACCAAACCGCTGGCGCGTCCGGGAAAACCGGGGCCCGACTGGAACACGATGGAAATCACTCTCGACGGTCCCCACACGACGGTGGTTCTGAATGGTGTGAAGGTCACGGACTACACGGAGGGCCAGCCGGTTCCCGAACGCAAGTTTGACTTCGAGCCGCAGCGCGGGCGACGACCCAATGAAGGCTACATGGGCCTGCAGAACCATAGCGACAATGACATCGTGTTTTTCAAAGAAGTCGCGATGAAACCGCTGTCGAAGTAAGCCGATCGAATTCTCAAGAGATTTCCGATATATCGGAGGACTTATGACGAAGCATTTCTCCCGCCGCGAATTCCTGCAGACCAGCGGTACCGCCGCCGGCGCCCTGGTTGCCGCTCGCACCGTCCTGCTTGATCCCGAACCGATGGCCGCCTCGCCGAAACCGGTCCCGCCCAGCGACCGTGTCCGTTTCGGGATTATCGGTATTGGCATGCAAGGGAGCGGGTTGCTGGGGACGGCGATCACATTGCCCGGCGTCGAATGCGTGGCGGCGTGCGATCTATACGACGGGCGGCAAACCCTCGCTAAAGAGATCGTCAAACCCAACTTGCCCACAACGCGCCGATACCAGGACCTCCTCGACAACAAAGAGATTGATTGCATCATCGCGGCCGTCCCCGATCACTGGCATAAGCAGGTGGTCGTGGATACGGTTAACGCTGGCAAAGACATCTACTGCGAAAAACCAATGTCGCACACTGCCGCCGAAGGCTTCGACATGGCCGCCGCCCAGCAGAAGACCGGACGTATTGTGCAGATCGGTTCCCAGCGCGTGAGTTCAGTGATTTACGCCAAAGCCAGAGACATGATCGCCAAGGGCGCCATCGGCGATCTCAACCTGGTGGAGGGCACTCTTGGCCGCAACGATCCGACCGGTTGTTGGGAATATCCACCGCCGCCCGATCTTTCTCCGCAGACGCTCGACTGGGACACGTGGCAGGGCACGGTGCCCAAGCGAGCCTTCGATCCTCTTATCTACGCGCGCTGGCGTTGCTGGAAGGAGTACGGCACTGGTGTCGCCGGCGACCTACTGGTCCACCTTGTGAGTGGCATTCTCTATGGCCTCGGCCTGAACGAACCTCCGAAACGAGCGATGGCACTGGGCGGCATTCTCCGCTGGAAAGATGGCCGCAATATGCCCGACGTGCACGCGTCGTTGTTTGAGTACGGCAATCTGCCGGTCTACACGCGCCTCAATCTCGGCGCTGAAAGCCCGGAGGTCGTACGATTCCAAGGTTCGAAGGGCATCCTTGAGGTGGGCGAGTTTTCGATGACGTACTCCCCGCAAACCGGACTGGATACGGCCCCCAGTTACTACGCGTTCGGTTTCCCGAAAGCGCTGCGCGAAGAGTATTTCAAGCAGTGGCATGCCGAGCATGACCCGGCGATTGGCCAGGAACCGATAGCAGAGGTCACAACCTATCGCGGCCCCTCGTACGACGACGTGAAACCACATCTGTGGAGATTCTTTGAAGCTGTGCGCACGCGTAAACCGGTCACCGAAGACGCAGTCTTCGGAAATAACGCCGCACTCGCCTGCCACATGGCGAATGAATCGTATTTCAGAAAGACGGCGGTGTCGCTCGACGTGGCGAGCAAGAGCATCAAGTCGTAAGCGTCTGTGGACGGGAAGGAATGTCGTGGTTTGAAAATGCTCGACGCGCTTCAGGGTGATAGATAGGCCCTGGAGTCCTTCGACTTCGTTCGTAGAACACTATTTCGGTTCCTTCGGCGGGTACTCTGATCCAGGCGCATCGTAGTTGCGCCCATATTTATTCTTGTGCGCCGATGGTATGGTGTCCTCAACAATACGAAACACCCCCAGCGACTGCTCGTTCTCCGAGATCGTGATGTCCCGACTCAAGATCCTGAGATTCTCTGCAGTTACGCCCTCCGCCCACACCTGCGCTGAATATCGCCCTGCGGGAACATTCGCAATGCTGATCTTACCGGTCGAGTCTGAGACTCCAAAATAAGGAGTCTTCAGAGCAATGACCACTGCGCTCATTTCGGGATGAATGTTGCAGAAGATGTAGCTCACGCCGGCGCGATCAAAGTGCACCATGCGCGACGTACCAGCTTCGTACAGTCCCAGGTCGAAGCGCTTTCCCTCAAAAAGCGAGAACACATTGTGAAAGAAAGGATCATGGTTGGGAAATTCGACTGCAGTGCCAACGGGAATGACCAGAATGTGTGGGTCGAACTTCTTCTCTTTCTGCGTGAGGCGCGGCTGCTGAGTCGCCGGCGAGGCTGTCTCCGCACGCAAACCTGGAGGGTTATCCAACGAGCTAAGCCAGAGGGCGACATTGCCGCTATTCTTCGAGCTCTTCGGCGAGCCTTCCCTCTGCACCTGAACTTGAGCCGTGACCGTGGCATTTTGAGCATAGACCGGACAGCCGAGGGCCAACGCACACAGCCAGCCTCGCCAGGTCTTTCTGGCTGAAATGAGCAGGTCCCGGCTCAGAACAGTATCCCCAGGACCAGATTCACATGGTCGGCTGAGTAGCGGGTGTTATCCACCACGTGGGTGGAAATGTGACGGTACTCCGCCGACAGCAGGAGGTCCGAGCGTGGACGATAGATCACGTTGAACAGTTCACTTTGATTCCGTACGATCGTAGCTCCCTGCACACCCACGCCATAAGCGGAATAAGGGAACGCACGCATCTCGCTGGCAAAGGGATTGTCCTGTCCAGCCGCCGCGTTTAGCTCAACCTTGGAGGACGCACGGAACTTCAGCTGCGTCCATCCACCGATCGCATCCAAACCGCGCACCTCAGTGCTTGGCGTCGCCGGATCACCGGTGAAGATCGCGCTTTGATACAAACCACCTCCCAGGCCGCCCAGTGCTTGCCCTCGGTAGAATTCTCCGCTGAGGTCGAGTCTCTTCCCTAACGGCGTCATCCAGTCGAGCGTACTGGCCCAGGCATTCACATTCCTGCCAAAGCCCCAATTCTGACGGCTGGAATAAGCTCCCGCGCCCAGAGTCATGGGCTGTCCGAAAAGGTTAGAAGACCATGCCACCCGTCCTGCGTACGCTGGCTGGCGAGAATACTCTCCCGCCTGCGGTGTTCGCGTATAAGAATAGAGCGGCGGTTCTCCGGTCAGGCCATCGAGGATGCCACCCTGAATCGTCAAGCTCGAGTTTTCGGTCAGCGTCAGACGATGCTCGACCCGGATCTGCGGCGTCCAAGTCCACAAGTTTCCTGCATAGGCAAAGGCGGGCTCAGCCACGGTTGCGAACGACGTCGGCGAAAGAGCGGAGAAGAACGGGCTATCCTGCCCCACGACCACGGAAGTGTGGGGCCAGTCGAGATGGATCGTGCCGGTTCGCAAACGCATCAAGCCGGCCGTGACGCCGTTGACCGTGCGCGGAAATCCACCGGCGAAATCAACTTGGACATCCCCACGTGTCTTGGCCCCGGCGACTTCTGGGCCAAAGACCTCCAAACCAATCTGGGATTGCCGCAGCGACAGCCCGGTGCTATTGGCCCGGCCCACGGCATCCGGACCATCTACCCAATCAGCTAGATCAGCCGTGGTCACAGCGCCCCGGTTTGTGAACAGATTTAGCAGGACCATGCCAGAGAGCCGCAACCGGTACTTGGAACCGCTTTCTACCTTGGTTTGATATTGATCGTCCACTTTGCCGGTGAGCAAGTCATAGCCTTCTTCCAATTTCGAGAGGCGCCCAGATGTGTCAGATGCGCTCGACGCAGAGGCACCTTGATCGGCCTGAGCCGCAGCAGTCCCGGCAGCAACGGTTGTTTCCACAGTCGGCGCGGCCTTCGGCATTTGTGCGACGGCACTACGCAGTTCTTCGCGAAGCGCCAGCGTCTCCGAGCGGTAGTGTTCGGATTCCGTCCGCAGGTCCGAGACGACGGAGCGCAGTTCTTTCACCTGCTCCTGTAACTCCTTTACGGAGTCGGCCAACGAATTGGCCTGCGGAGCCGTCTTGCCCGGAGCGTCCTGGGCCTCACAGGGAAGGGTCACCGCCACCAGAACAATGGCCACGGAAGACCGGAATAGAAAGCGATTAAGTCGCATAGATCCCCCACCAAGAACTAAGAAGAAATGCAGGTATGTAACAGACTATAAGGGAACCGCCGAAACGTGGGACGTGCAGCTCTTAGTCGGCTGTTTCTACCCTGGCTTCGGTACGCACCACTCCATTCCCGGCCGAAGACGCAATCGGAGTCCCGCGGGTCCCGGGAAGAACAACCAGAAAAATAGTGCCTTGCGAGGACGTGCTTTCGACGATGACGTCTCCGCCATGATCCTGAACAATCTTTTGCACGACCGTCAGCCCAAGGCCGGTGCCATTCTCCTTGCCATGACTGACGAACGGCTCAAATAACCGGTCGCGAACCAGATCTGGAATTCCACGGCCATTGTCCGCCACACGAATCTCAACACTGGACCCAGTCGCGCGCAGGGTTACACGAATATCACCTGACTGGGGCGAGACTGCTTCGCATGCATTCACCAGCAGGTTCTGGAACACTCGCTCCAATTTTCGGGAGTCGAACCATCCGTCTGTGGGCCCCTCGGAATGAGTGGTGATTCGCACGGAATGAAACTCGGGCCGCGCGTGCATGCTCTGAACGCAGTGCTCGATCACGTCCTCAAGATCACCGTAAGTGGGGCGCAATGACTCCCGCGTGCGCGAGAATTCCAGTAGAGAGTCGATGAGATCGGTCATCTGATTCACGGCTACCAGAACCTCGTGATAGAGCTCATCTCGCTCCGCCTTGCTGCGATTGCTCTCACTCAGGAATTCCGCATTGGCCATCACAGTAGCCAAGCTGTGTCGCAAGTCATGCGAGATGGAACTGGCCATCTGGCCAATGGTGGCTAACCGCTCGGATTCCAGGAGCTGTCGCTGGGTTTCCTGCAGACTCGACCGCATGCGCAGGAAGGCCGCTGTCACTTCCGCAACTTCGTCCCTGCCTCGCACCACGATGGGATATTCGTAGTCGCCCTTGCCTAGCGCACGAACCCCGTTCACCAAGGTTCCAAGAGGTCTAGTCAGGGTGTGCGAGAACAGGAACACCATTCCGCTTCCCAGCACCACCGCGACGAATCCGAGGGTCACGAGCAGTCGGTTAAGATTCCCCAAGAATGCGGTTGCCTGGTCCAGCGACTTCAAAACACTCAATTGCACCGGCGACGTCACGCCGGGCGCAAGATCTACTCGCGTTGCCAGAAAGCGTTCCTGACCGAGTTGAATTTCTTTGGGCTCCAGCCGGCTGTCGGTGAGGGAGCGCCCCGCCTGCTGGATCAGATCGGTCTCCTGCAGCGGAGAGAGCGTGCTGCGCACCAGCGTATCTCCGTACAGGAAGGCCACCTGGCTGGCGGCCACCTGGCTGAGTTCGCGGGCTACGCCGTCGTCGATCTCGTAGCCCACCACAAGATATCCGAGAACTCGGTTCTCTGAGTGAGGCCCCACAAAAATCGGTTGGATCGATACCTGAAACAGGTGCTTGTTGCCGAACCACCAGTGCCCAGCCTTTTCCTGACCTAGCGAGTTCGTCAGGGCCTCCTGCGCCGACTCGTGCCGAAAGTCCGCCGCCTTGGAGTGAAGAGCCACAACTCTGCCGGTACGATCCGCGAGCACGAACAGATCGCTGCCCGCGTTATCCCACAGCGGCTGGGAGCCATCCTGGATGGTTGCGGCATGATCGGTTGTCATCAAAGCTTTGAGGATGGGCAGATCGGCCATCAGCGCCGCAAAATGTGCGAGGGATTGTTCCCGTTCGCGCTGAACGTTTTGGAAGGTATAGACGGAATTGCGGAGATCCTGAAAAATCTGCAGTCGAACTTGCCGCTCTGCGGTTTGGCGGGCTACGAAAAGCGTACCTGCTGTCAGGCCGACGCCGACCAGCAACAGCGAGAACAAGAACTTGGTCCGCAGCCGAAACTTGCCCATTCTGGCAGCGCTCCTCCACAAACCCCCGTCTGGCCCGCGCTTAGGGCACAAACTTGTAGCCTACTCCGTGCACGGTCCGAAAGTGGATGGGATTTGCAGGGTCCGTTTCCAGTTTCTGCCTGAGTTTCAGAATGTGATTGTCCACCGTGCGGGTGGTCGGGTAGTTCTGATAACCCCATACCGTATTCAGCAGTTCTTCCCGCGATACAACTCTGCCCGGATTCTGTGCCATGAATTTGACGATCTTAAATTCCTGCGGCGTCAGGGTGACTTCCTGCCCGTCCCGAGTCACTTGCATTTGCAGGAAATCCACCACCACCCCATCGAATGTGAAAGTCTCACTGGCGACTGTGCGACTGGACCGCCGCACCGCCGCACGAACGCGTGCCAGCAGTTCTTTCGGGCTGAAAGGCTTGGTGACGTAGTCGTCAGCGCCCAACTCCAACAAAAGAACCTTATCCATAACGTCGGAAGCCGCGCTCAAGACAATTACCGGCACGGCCGGAGCCGTCGTCTTAATCTCCCGGCAGACATCGCGGCCGGGCATTCCGGGCAGCCGCAGATCCAGTACGACAGCCGAAGGCTGAGCTGCTCGAAATGTTTCCAGTCCGGATTGTCCGTCGAAAGCCGTATCGACCGCGTAGCCCTCCGGCTCAAACAGACGGCGTAGTGCTCGATGTACCGCGCGATCGTCTTCGACGACGAGAATTCTCTCCATCTCGTTCTATCCCCAGTAGTTTCCTAGGATTCAATGATGTTCCGATGTGTGCTGCTTGTCAAAAAAAATGGTACCGAGACGCCTGTTTCGTACTTGTCAATGAATTGTCATGAGATTGCAATTTCTCGCTAACAATCTCAAAGGGCAATGGATACGGGCGATGGGATGGAAAGCGACTCGAGAGGCAAAAGTCGCGAAACGGCGCACTACGGCAACGTGAAAAGAGGATGCTATCCGCGAGTCCCCGCGGACAGCATCCTCTTTTACCTACGTCTTTATTACTGCAACTACCCGGTTCGTTTTAAATACCCGTTTCGGTCAGCGTCACAGTCTGCGGACTATTCGCCGCGTTGTCCCGGATCGTCAAGGTTGCCGAGCGAGCAACCCTGCGATTCGGAGTGAACGTTACGCCAATCGTGCAGCTGGCGCCGGCTTGTAGACCCCGCCGCCGATCGGACAGCTGTTAGTTGCCTGCCCGAAGCGGTTTGGATTCGCGCCGCCCCTCGTCATGCTGCTGATGATTAACGGAACTGCGCTGCTATTGGTCACAGTAACCGTTTGTGCCGCGGGCGGTCGTGCCACCAACAAAGCGGCTGATCTGGACTCACCAGCCGCGTTGAAGCGACCACCTGGTAGCTGTATGTGCGGGTCGGATCTGGACTGCCGAGGCGAACTCACTGCCCCTGCCCACTTTGCACAGATAAATCCGATAACAGTGGAGCTTTCAACATTAGGTGTGAACTAAGATCCGCAGTAGGTTGACAAGCTGAACTGACGGTAGGATTTCCGACCCATCGCTGCGAACCAATCGCGTACTCAACCGTGTACTTCCGGACATCTTGACGCACAGTATACTTCCGCCCTACAGTGCCACCCAATCTCGCAATTGCTTTGAAGGGTCAGTCCCAGCTTTTGAGGTAGGCGCCACGCCTGCTAATGGGACCTGCGGCTAAGTGTGGCTTGCGGTCGCCGTTACACGTCAAGAGCGGGGCAAACAACTTGGGAAGACTCCCGCGCTAAGCCTTCCAAAAATCAACGGGTATGTTACGGCGCGGACGTGTGTCTACGTCCGTCCACGGAGGGACCAAGTGAATCCAAGGTATTTCGTTTCTGCCGTAGTGTGTCTCGGGCTGCTCACCATGATCATCGCCGGGAAAGTTCAAGCTCAACAAGATCCAGGCCCGCGCGGCGGTCAGGCCGCTGTCGGAAGTTTCTACTCCACATTGAATGCCAACGAGCAGGCGAACTTCGCGGAAGCTCTGAAAGCTTTTATGGATGTGGATTCAGTATCGGGCACGATCGAAGGTGAAGATGGCAACGGCCTGGGACCGACATTTAACGGAAACGGCTGCGCACAATGCCATGCCCAGCCGGCAATCGGGGGCAGCAGCCCCGGGCCTGAAGAGCCCGCAGAATCCAATTCCCAATCCCCAAGTCGCACTCGCCACCCTGGACGGGGCTACCAACACCGTCCCATCGTTCATTAGCGGCAGACGGCCCGGTGCGCGAAGCGCGCTTTGTCTTCACGATCACGCAGAGGGGAGCTACACCCGACGGCGGTGTGCACGGGCTCTACACCATCACCGGCCGTACCGATTCGAATGGTTGCACCCTGGCGCAACCAAACTTCGCCGCGGAATTCGCCCGCCACAACGTGATCTTCCGAATCCCCACACCCGTGTTTGGGCTGGGCCTGGTGGAAGCCACGCCGGACACGACTCTGCGGGCGAATCTGGCAGCTACTCATAGTCAACGATGGCGGTTGGGAATCCGCGGCCGATTCAATACCAATGGCAATGATGGAACCATCACTCGTTTCGGCTGGAAGGCCCAAAACAAATCATCTGCTGATCTTCTCCGGAGAAGCCTACAACGTCGAACAAGGCGTGTCGAACGAGGTGTTCACCAATGAACGTTCGGCCGAAGGGAATTGCGCCGTCAATCCAACTCCCGAAGACCTGGGCGGAGCGGAAGAGGGAGAGGCGGTCTCGGACGTCATTCAGTTCGCGAACTTTGCGCGTCTATCATCGCCTCCCACACCTGCCGAACCGACGCCTTCAACTCAGAACGGCGCGAAAGTGTTTGACAGCGTAGGCTGCAGTCTGTGTCATTCTGTCTCGCTAACCACCGGAAAGGCACAGTACACCGGCATGTCCAATGTCACGTACCATCCTTACTCCGACTTCGCGTTGCATCATATGGGTTGGGGTTTGGCGGACCGAATCAGCCAAGGAGTGGCTGGAGGCGATGAGTTCCGCACGCGCACCTCTGTGGGGCGTCGGCCAGCGGCTGTTCTTCCTACACGACGGACGTACTTCCGACCTGCTGCAGGCAATCCGCGCCCATGAAGGCCGTGAGTCGGAAGCCAACGGCGTAATAGGCAAGTTCAAAGACACTCTCATCCACTCAGGTGCAGGACTTGCTGAACTTCCTGCGCTCGCTGTAAGAGCACGCCGCAGGTCAGGTTAAATCGTGGAGCGGATGGTCGACCGCTCCACGATCCTGAACTACGAGTTTCGACCTCACGTCTGGCTTTCGGCGACGGTCGGCTTGGCCATCGCATCAGGCTGCAGAACAACAGGCCCGCCCTGCTCAGCATCCGTCAAGTGCGCGGACCCTTTAGATAGCGCTCACTGGCTACACGGTCTCCACATTTCAACGCGATTTTTCCAGCGTGTTGAAAAAGCGTCGCATCGCGCACACCGACGGCCAGGGCCGTCTCAATCTGTCGGCGGGCTTCTTCGTACTGCCCATTAACGTAGAGAGCCCAAGCGTAGCAATCCAGCGTATAGACGTCGCGTCTCCGGGCAAACTCTCGCTGCGCTACCTCCAGTGCCTTCGCGGGCTGATTCGCATAGTCCGCGTAATAGAAAACAAGCTCGTGGTTGGAATTATCCGTGCGCCCGGTCTCCAGCAAGGACTTCGCTTCGAACTCCGCAAAGGCCTGACCGGCTTCTTTTTCCTGTCCCGCGAGTTGCAAAGCCTTCGCAAGGTCGAAGAGATTTTCGGCATGCGGGGCAGAGTGATATCGCTGCCGCAGCAGTTCGACCGCGTCGGAATAACGCTTCTGCTGGATTCTTACCTTAGCCAGATTTGCCAGCGCATAGTGATATCCAGGAAACATGCTCAAAGCCCGCTCAGCCATTTTTTCAGCTTCATCGATTTTTCCGACTGCCAGATTCAGGTGCGCCATCTGGGTCAGGATCCATGCACCATCCTCTGCCTCGCTGGGCGGGGTGGATTGAAATGCAATGTTCATCAGATCAAACGCGCCGTCAGTGTCACCGAACAACTCACGCAGATACGCCGCGCGTGTGAGTCCCGGCATATTTCCTGCTTTCAAGTCGAGCATCCACTGCGCGGCCTTTTCGGCGTCGGCGTAGTTGCCGAGTTCGATGTTGGCATCCGTCAGGAACCCGTACGTCATCACGTCGTCTGGCATGGCCTGGTTAAGCTTCTTGGCGGCTTCCAACGACGCAGCAAACTCATGCTTGCCCAACAACAACCAGACCTGAATCCTTCGTCCATCAAAGTTATCCGGAGAAATCGCGAACGATTTCTGCAGAGCCTCCTCTCCCTGCGTGTAGAAACTCACGTCAGAGGTTTCCCGCGCACGCCGCGAGAACCCCAGGGCCAGCGCGTTATATGCCTCATAGTCCTTCGGGTTTTTCCCGATCAGTTTCCTGGCTTGCGCTATGCCTCGCTCCGCCGGCGAGAGCTTCGTTTCAGCAACTGAATTTGAGTTCTGGGCAATTGCGACCGCCCCAGACAGCACTAGAAATAGAAGAATCGCCGTACGCTTCATGATGTCCTCGTAGATTGGAAAATACGTGGCCGCCCGCAGGGTGGCCACGAAAGCAGAATTACCGCACCGGACAAATGCCACCCGGCTGACCGCTGCAGCCCTTCTGGCCGGGCCCTGTGTGATGACTGTTGCGGCCACTATGCGCCGGCGTTACGTACGGGAACGTCCGCGCATAACCGTCTTCATTGAGGTTGGCCCCGTCACCGATCCGCGCTCCGTACTTCACCGGATCCTTCAGGATGCCCGCCACCGCGCGCGACGCAATGTCAACCACATCGTCAATCGGGCGACGCCCTTGCGGAAAGCCCGCGAGATCTCCTGCCAGAAAGCCAAGACGCTTCTGGCCCCACACCGGAGTCGGGGGAATGCCCGTGTTCAGGCGAAGGAGATCGGCAACCGGCCCGCCGTCATTGGGCCCGCAGCCCGGACAAATTGGCGCCGTATATTGCACCAGGGGCAGCAAGTCCGTACGCGGGGCGGCCGGGACCGGGATGTTGAGAACCGAAGAGAACAGTTGCGCCAGCAGCGGATCGAGGAAGAAGTTTGCGAACTGCGCATCGTTCTTCGGATCGTCTACGCTGAAGCGGTCCTTCGATCCGGTTCCGATGATCAATTCGTTGATCAGCGAGTTGCCCTCACGGTTCACCTGACGCCACGGTCCGTCTGTGTCCAGCTTTCCATTGACACGACGAATCGTGATGCGCCGCCGCGAAGTGGCACCATAGGTTCCGATCACGGCATTCTTGTCACCTGCGGAATGCAGTTGCCCGTCTACCGTGAGCATGGTGATGGGGACTTCCAGCACGATGGAGTTGACGTTGAATCCGGCGACCGCGTCAGGTGCGTAGTTGTGTCGATCGTCTGCATCACTCCGCGCCGACAGGATCCCGCCCACGCCCATGCGAAAGTTCAGCGAATCAAAAGCCGCTCCGAGATCGATGTAGAACGGATCATCGACCGTTCCTGCGAATACGCGTACGCCGTCTTCCACTTCATAGATTCCCTGATTAAACAGGTTCCGGTAATTGGGCATGGTGAGCGGGCCGACGTTCGAGGGCACTGCATACAGCGTTTTTCCATCGGCGAGATCGGTCGACATTCCATCCTTCACCATGGTCACCGAATAGGTCTGCCGGAGACTCAGCCCCTCTGAGCCCGGTCCGGACAGCGAGGTGATTGGCGGAATGCCAGCGATTCCACCGGCGAATCCCGTGAACACGCCGGGCAGACGAATTTCTGTCTTGAAGCGAAACTGGAAGGTGATGTCTTCCACCCCATCGCGGTTGTTGTCGACCTTCATTTCATAGAGAACATTGGGATCGAACGGAAAATAGTTGGGACCATTCGACGGCTCGAGAAACCCGTCGACGTTGAGAATCATGGTTACGCGGTCAGGATGATCGTAGCTGACAAACGCATACCAGTCCGTCACGTCGGCGCTGTGGTCGAGGGCTGAGATGGGCGCTTCGCGATGGCTGGACGCAAACACGCCGGTCGGAACCAGCAGGAACAGCGCCATGGCGAAGGCCACCAGTGCTTTCAGTCTCTTCATAAGAGTCGTCCTCCGGATTGGAATAGGTGGACGTCGCCCATCGCGGACTTGGGAAGAGGCGCGGCGCCACGCCTCAGGGATTACGACTGGCTCCGTCTACATTCTCAAGTACGCGCGTATCTGCGAAACAGATTGCGAGGAAGGAAGAAAAAGTTTGCAGGGCAATGGGACGTCGAGTCTCATTCGCTAGCTGGTCATACGACGCTAGGTGGCGTGTTGCCGGAACACCTGCGCCAGTTGGGCGGCCACGATCTCGTCTTCTCCTGGCTGCAGCATGAAGGAATTCATGGCCAATCCGGGACGATCCTCTCCTGCGGCGATGACAATCGCAGGTTTGGAATTTCTCAGGGCCTGCGCAACCTGGCGTGGAGTGAGCGCGATGCGAGCCGGGTCCCAGATGATTTGCATGTGCGGCACATGGTTGGCGAGCTCGGGAGTAAAGAATGAGGTAGTGACTCCGGGGACCTTCGTGATCTGCCGCGAGATACTTTCCAGTCGCCCCTGCCACTCTTTGGCGAGCGCGTCATGATCTTCGTTCAGGAAAGAGTTCGAGCGCCTTGACCATTCCCACGATCTCTTCCTTCCCCACCTTCTGGCTTCGCCCCAGCGTGTCCTCATGCGGACTGTTGTTCAGCAGAGCGTAGGCGACTAGATCTTTGCGGCCGATGAGCAAGCCTGCACACTGCGGGCCACGAATGGCTTTGCCTCCGCTAAACGTCACGAGGTCGTAGCCCATGTTGGCATAGTCCCACAGGTGCGACATGGGTGGCGTGTCGGCGGCCGCATCGTTCATGCACGGGACGTTGTACTGCTTGGCAAGCTTCACCCATTCATCCACCTTGATCTGTCCGGCGGCGTTCGCGAAGTTGGTGAAGTGCATCAGGGCGGTGCGATCGTTAACCGCGCGATGCAACTGGTCCCGCGTCTCGATCTCGACCAGCTTTATCCCCGTGGAGCGGAGCTGATGGTCGAAGGGATTGCGGTGGGTTTTCTGGATAATGACCTCCGACTTCATCCCGGTGAGGTCGGGAAGTTGCCGGATCAGCGCCTCGTTGTCTCCGGTCAATACTCCCGCCAGTCCCGATTGAATCGCCGCCGCTGCGCCAGACGTGACCAAAGCGGAATAGTCCGACGGCAGCTTGAGCATTTGCGCGATTCGCTTTCCGGCTGCCACTTCGAGTTCTGGAATATTCACGAAGTGTCGTCCCGCCAGTGTCATCACGGCTTCCAGTTCCGGATGCGGGAGGGAACCGCCCAGCATGGTCATCGTGCCCTGGCAGTTGATGACCGGGGTGACGCCGAGTTCCTCATAAACATTGCCGGTCTGACCGAATCCCGTGATGGTGGGTGTGTCGGACTTGGCGGCGAGTTTTCGGCCAAACAATCGAGCAGGCGCAAGCAGAGACGCCGCTACCGAACCCGCTGTTGCCAGAAAACTGCGCCGATTCCACATTCTTTTGAATTGCATAGTCGTAGGCTCCTTGTTTCTGGGTCCAGAGAGCAATAACTCTTCAAACCGCGGAAGAAGGACTACCTCTTCGCAGGAAGCGTTCCGTCCCACTGCGGCGTCGGATTGAATGTTCCAGTGACGGTCCAATCCGGTCGCGAGATTCCGTTGAGATCCCACACCACCATGCCGTCACGGACGGTGAGTTCGCATGTCAGCTTTCGATGACCTTCCAATCGGCCGCCCAAGCTGTCCACGAAACCGAACTTGCCGTTCTCCACCCGCAGCACGGCAACGTCTGCGGGCGAACCCACAGAAAGCTGCCCGAGATCGGGATGCTTGATTTCGTTCGCCGGGTTCCATGTGGAGCGGAGGATGACATCTTCCAACGACATGCCCAGATTCAGGAACTTCGACATCACGTTGGTCATGTCTTTCATCCCGGCATTCATGCTGCCGACATGCAGATCGGTAGAGATGGAGTCGGGCACGAAGCCCTGTTTTACGGCCGGGACAGCATGCGCGAACACGAAGCTTCCGCCTCCGTGTCCGACATCAAACACCACACCGCGCTTCCTGGCATCGAAGAGATAGGGAAATACCTTACCCTGTGAGTCGAGCATGTGGATGTAGTCGAGGTACATGTGGGTGGAGATGTCGCCCGGCCGCAACTTCGTCGTGACCAATTCTTCGTAGGGGCGCTCCGGGCCGAAATACTCCGAAATCGACCATGACCGGCACCTGTGCGGTGGTGCCGGCCTGCTCGGCGCGATCGACCGCGGTCCAATCCGGCGCTTCGTAGTGAGCCGTCTTTATCCCGACAATTACGTCCGGATACTTCTTCACTTCGGCGGCCGCGGCCACAGGATCCATGTCATCAACGTTCTGTTCAGGGATTTTGCCGGCCATCCCGCCACCCACGATATTCAGGAAGGCGAAGACGCGAGTGCGGGCACGGTCGATAATCCGGTCCTTGAAGTCCGGAAAATTTCGCCAACCCGAACTGCCCGCGTCGGCCACAGTCGTCACACAACTGCGAAACGTGAAGCCATCCGGATAGACGCTGTTGTCGCCGTTGTAGGCTAACTTCAGCCCGGTTCCGGCGTATACGTGGGTGTGAATGTCAACCAATCCCGGCGTAACGATGAGACCGTGCGCGTTGATCGATTTGAGAGCCTTGCCCTCGGGAATATTACGTTCCACGGCTGCAATCTTGTGGTCGCGGATGGCGATGTCGCGCACCGCGTCAATTCCCGTATGCGGATCGATGACGTTCCCACCCTTTATAAGGAGGTCATACGTTTGTTGCCCAAAGGCGGATGTGAGAATCGGGAACAGCGACAAAGAGGAATCGCCCGAAGAAGACGCATGAGGCCGTGGATTCACCTTTCCGTCGTGGACTCGGCAGATAAAGGTAGCATGCTACGCGATTCGTCGCGAACTGAAAAAGCCAGAATTTCCGTTCTTAAAAGCTTTTAATGGCAGAGACAGGATTGTCGTGGGACGCCCCCATGAGGTATTGTCATCGCCTGTGTCTGGCTGTGAAACTTCCAGCAGCCTGAAAAATCCGAACGAGGTGAGTTTCTGATGAAGGAGAATCGCCGCAATCTATTGAAGCGCACCGCGACATTGGTAGCAGCCTCCACGGTAGTAGCAACCGGAACAGCAGTGGCCAAAGAAAAGACGAAGAAGAAAGTGCACTACACGGGTAACAAACCCGAGAAAACACCTCTGTTCTCGGGTGCGGTCTCCTACGGGAACCTGTTGTTCATCGCCGGCAAAGGTGCACATTTTCCGGGAGACATCGCGGCCCACACCAAGCATGTGCTCGACGAAATCGAGAAAGAGCTGACCAATGCAGGCTCGTCGATGGACAGAGTGCTGAAAGTTAATGTGTATCTCAACGACATCAAGGACTACGCCGGAATGAACGAGGTGTACCAGGGACGTTTCGGCAGCGAGCCGCCCGTGCGCACCACTATCGCTCCGATGGGAGGCGTTCCGGGAAATTCTCTGGTCGAGATCGACTGCATCGCATACATCTAGCGCTAGAAGACAAGAAACATGGCTGCTCAATCTCCGATTCCGGTGCGCTACGTCTTGGTTTTCTGGCTGTTTCTGTTGAGTGCGGTCGCATTTTTGGACCGCACTAACATTTCGATCGCCGGGATTTTTCTTCGTAGCGAATATCACCTGACCAACCAACAACTGGGGCGAGTCTTCAGCGCCTTCCTGATTGGGTACGCGGCGTTTCAGGTTCCCGGGCGGATGGCTGGCGGAGCGGATGGGGCCGCGCCGTCTGCTCACTCTCGGTGTGCTCTGGTGGGGTGTGTTTACGATTCTCACCACCGTTGTGCCGAACCAGCTTGGCGGGGCCCTCATTCTGCTTGATCGGCGTGCGATTGGCACTCGGAGCAGGCGAGGCGGTTATCTACCCGGCGTCGAACCAGTTCGTTGCGCGATGGTTTCCGGTGCGGGAACGCGGCATCGCCAATGGCTGGATCTTTGCTGGCGTCGGTGCGGGAGCCGGCCTGACACCGCACTCTGCTGACCTGGATCGTCACCCATCAAGGGTGGCGGTCCTCATTCTGGTTCAGCGCGATCGTCGGATTCGTCGTGGGTGGGATCTGGTTTCTCATTTCCCGCGACACTCCCGAGCAGCATCCTTATATTTCGCAGGAAGAAGTAACACAGATCCAGGAGGGCCTCAACCTCAAGGCAAGTCCGGTGGTCGCTTCGCTGAACGAGCCGGCCTTAGTCGATGTTCGCTCGCGCTGGTTCAATATCGTGCGCAGCCCATCTGTTTGGGCCATTACCTTCAGCTATTTCACTTATGGCTGGGTCGCCTGGATTTTCTTCAGCTGGTTCTACACCTATCTCGCAGAGGTACGACACCTCGACCTGAAAACCAGTGCAACGTACACTATGCTCCCCTTCATAGCTCTCACCATTTGCTGTCTGCTGGGAGGAATTCTTAACGACTGGGCGTCCAAGCGCTACGGACTGCGAGTGGGACGTTGCGCCCTGGCTTCCGCGTCCTTATTTCTAACCGCACTTCTGCTGACTTTTGGTTCGACTCTGCACAACGCCCGATCCGCGAGCCTGGTGCTGGCCGCAAGCATGGGCGCACTCTACATTTCCCAGAGTTCGTTCTGGTCGGTTACGGCTGACATCGCGGGCGTCCACAGCGGCGTGGTTTCCGGAGTGATGAACACTGGCTGCCAGATCGGAGGAGCCGCCACCGCATGGTTTACTCCCGTAATTGCCGACCATTATGGATGGGACGCACCTTTTTTCGTGGCCGCGGGACTGGCGTTGCTGGGCGCGCTCGCCTGGTTGTTCGTGGATCCGCGACGCCCCCTGTTCGATCGTGAGGCGCACTCTGAATTGCAAGTCGTCGCCAAGTAGAAATCCAAAAAGCCCACTATGCCGGCGCCCAGTTGCCAGACCGCAGGCAAGGCGGTAGGCTGCTACAGATGCGGCGTGGCCACCCCCGGGCCCGCTCGCAAGTAAGGCTGTAATTTCCAGACCCCCGGTAAGTGTGTTCGACCCCAAAGCTGCATGATCCGACACAAAGGACCAATCGGTCTTGGCCGCGCCCTGCCGATATGCTGGGTGATTTGGCTGGCTGCGCTGGGATGTCACTCCACACAGCCACCACCCGCGGCGAACTCCGTTGTAGTTGCAAGAGATGTCGGGGCGACTACCGCCATTGGCCCCTCGCGAGACCTTGCGCAGGATGAAAGTGCGGGCGGGCACACTTTGCGCAAGCATGTCGGGCAGACCGACGAACAACTCCGTGATAGGCTGGGCGAAGAGGGCAACATCTCCGCTGCATCGACCTGGAGTGATCGGGCAACCGCCGAGCACGCCGTCGGACTTGCGCTCGAACAAAACCGCGACCGAATCAATCGCTGGCTAAATCGATCCGGCAGACATCCGAACCTTGTGCTCGACTACGACGGCAACCAAGCGCACCCGATCGGACGGTCCCTGCGTCGGGGGACCGATCGCGCTGAACCCTGCGCCCATGCCACGATCGTGTTGAAATGGGCCGGTTCCTATGACTACTACGTTCTGACTTCCTACCCGGAGTGCCGCCAATGAATTCCAGCTCTCACAAAGGCAACCCCGAGATCACCGCAGCCACGTTTCCCGCACTGCGCAGTTTTTTTCGTGGATATTTCCACGAAGACATGGCCGATGAATACGGCACCCTGGAAGAGGCGGTGCGAACGTTCTGCGAAGATGCGGACACCGACGAACGGAAAACTGTCGCTGGGGAGTGGAACCGGTTCGTCGCCCAAACCAAGGGGCAACCCATGACGACCATCAACAAGATCATGACGGAGAAGTTGGGCAGCGCTTGCCGCCTGAAGCCCGAGGACGTCGAAACTATTTCTCTTGCCTTCGAGGGAAAGCCAGCCCATCGGGAAGAAACGTGGGAAGAAGAGTGATAGGGGACGCGGAGGACCGGAAGAATTTGCTGGAACGGTTACAATCTCCTTGCGCTACCCGTAGGGGTGTGTCGTAAAATCTAGCTGCTCCGAGTACTCCCACTGTATCTATGGTAGGCGCAGGTCGCGAGACCTGACGACAGATTCATTCGCGGTCTCCCCCGCGCGGAGGATTCGGTCGATGAGCATCGTGGTATGGCACGTTATACGCCGGCTTCCGAGACCAGCGCTTCTCGGTCTCTTGATGTTCCTGCTCACAGCTGTTGCACGAGCTTAGGAATTAGCCCTGCAAGTCCAGGGATCCAGCGGTCAACGGTGGGCCTTGTCTCGTCAGATGCCGGGGTCTTCACGAGGTTCCTTCAGTAACCCGGACGTACACTCCCTTTCGGTAACCCTTGGTAACCATACGAATCTGGGTTACCCGCCTTACAATTGCCATTGGCAGTCGACCTGTCCTCGGGGGTCATTTTCGCACGAGGACGTTTAAGCCCGACTGAGGAAACGCTCCCAGGTTACGTGAGCAGATCTTCGGCGAGCAGGAGAGCTGGAGTCCGCACCTCATATGGCTTTTGGTTTCGGCTTCAACAAACAGAAGGTTCTCAGCGCTGCGGAGAAATACGTCCAGCAGGGCAAGCTGCAGAACGCCATCTCGGAGTACGAAAAGGTCCTTAAGGCCGATGCCAAGGATCTGACGGTGCTAAACACCGTGGGCGACTTGTACGCCCGGATCGGCGAGGTCGACAAAGCCACCGAGTGCTTCAAAAGCGTAGGCGATGCCTATGTTACACAGGGCTTCACGGTCAAGGGCATCGCGATGTACAAGAAGATCGCGAAGCTCAAGCCGTCACTCGAAAGCGTTCTGAAGCTGGCCGAGCTCTACACCCAGCAGGGCTTGTTTAACGACGCGCGTGCCCAATACCTGCAGGTGGCTGAAGAGTTTCTGCGCGCCGGGGAACTGGAACAGTCAGTCCGCATCTTCCAAAAGATTCTAGAGATGGACCCGGAAAACGTCGCCATGCGCGTGCGTTTGGCTGAGGTCTACATTCGTCTGGGCAAAAAGACTGACGCGTGGCAAATTTTTTCGGCAGCCGCTGAGACTCTGCGCAGCCGTGGCTCGCGCAGCGGTGCGGAAGAGATTTTGCAGCGCATGCTCACCCTGGACCCAGGCAACAGTTATGCCCTGCTGCTGCGCGGCCGCAACGCGCTGGAGTCCGGCGACGCCGCCGCGGCGATCAAGTTCTACGAGAAGGTCGCTGACATCGACAAGCACCCCGATGGCCTGCGCGAACTGTTGAAGGCTTATCTGCAGACCGGCCGTGTTTCCGACGCCGGGAGCCTGGCCAACCGGCTGCTCTCCGACCACAACGATGTGGAGGCGATGTTCAGCTATATCAACGCACTGATACAGGGCGGAGGACAAGAAGAAGCGCTCCAGATAATCGACCAGCAGGCGGATCGATTGTTAGCGGACAATTCCGCCAAGGTGCTCGAAACCCTGCGCTCTCTCAGCGGCCCGTTGGGAAGCAACCCACCTGCGCTCGAAACGCTTCTCGAATTGTTCAACAAGGCCGGAGACCAGTCGCAGACCAACGAAGTCAGCGAACTCCTCGCCCACGCTTGCGTACAAAGCGGAGACTTGGCCCGGGCGCGCGACTTGTACCAGCGCCTCGCCGAGCAGGAACCGCAAAATGCCATGCACATGCAGAACTACCGGCAGGTAGTCGGCATGATGGGAGGCTCCGGCGGAGGCAAGCTGCTGACAGTGGAAGAAGGAATCGTCCTGGTCGAGGAACTGGAGGCCACCGCGCCCCCCATTGACCAGGCGTATTCCCCAGAAATTGCTGCCGTGCTGCGGGCTGCGCTCACGGATACCGAACTCTTCGTCTCGTACAACATGCCTGACAAGGCGCTCGGCCCGCTGATGGCAGTATTGCCTATCGCGCCGACAGATGTGCGCTTGAACCAGCGCCTGGCAGTTCTCTACACCCGGTCACAGCGCTTCGGCGATGCGGCCGCCTGCTGTCGCACTTTAGCCGCGGTGTACGCTGAATCCGGCCTGTCGGAAGAAGGTTCTCGTTACGAAGAGCTGGCCAAACGTTGCCAGGAACGCGCCTCGTCCACACCTGCACCGCTCTCTGCCGAACCTGTGATCGCGGACTCCACCGTGGCTGGGTGGCCTGCGGTTGAAATACCCGGAGCTCACGCTGAACCGCAAAACCACCAACAGGAATTCGATGGCCAGGCGGACGCTGACTCGGTGGAAGTCGTGGAGCCCGAGGCAGAGGCGGGCGAGATCGATCTTTCCGAGGAGTGGGACGGGGCTCTTAGTTCTGACGCTACCGCTGACAGCCCAGAAACCGTAACAGATTCCGATGAAGCTGCGATGGAGCCGGGAGTTGAGGAAGTCTCGGCGGACACGAGCGACGCTATTGCCGAGACGATCGAAGAGATTCGCTTCTACCTCGATCATTCCATGGCGGACCAGGCGCGGGCTGCATTCACTAAATTGCAGACCTTGAGCGCCGAAAATACGCAGATCGCCGCCCTGCGCGTTGAGATCAATGCCGCCAGCGGTCCCGATGCATCCAGCGTTGAGACGGAGCCGGAACAGGCCTCGCTTGCTGAGATTGAAGAGATGCACGTCGAAGAGCATCCGGTCATTGCCGAGCCCGAACCGGAGCCCGAAGAGGTAACCCCCATCCAACGGATGGTTGCCGACCTCGACGCATCGCTGGGTGAAGGATTCCTTCCTGAGACGGTAACGCACGACATTGAGCATGAACCGGAAGTAGTCGCTCACGCGGAAACCGATCCCGCCCTGGTTTCGCATCTGGAGTTCATGGCGGGTCCGAAGCTGCAGAGAAAGCAACCACCCAAAGAGGAACCCAGCAGCGGTGTACTGGGTGAGTTTGTTGCCGATCTTGAGGAATCGCTAGGTGATAGCTTCCTGAAGGGCGCTCCTGTACCGGAACCGTCGCAGGCCGCTCCTGCGCAGCGCGCTGAGGCGGTTGCAGCCGAGTCGGAGCGGCATATGGCCGCCAGCGCAGTTTCAGGATCTGGCTCGGTCGCGCCCGCTGTCAGCCCAATCCCGGCCGTGGCCGCGCCTCCGGCCGCGATGGCATCCGCAGCTGTGGCCCAAGCGGCGCCAGCGCCTTCCACGTTCCGCGCATCGGTGCGACCGTCTGCTAATGTAGGCGCCCATGCTGGTCCTGCCGACCGTGCCGCCAGCGTCGATCTGGCCGATATGTTCGGCGAGATCCGGCACGAACTCGAGGAAGAAGTTACCAGCACGGAAGAAGATCCGGAGACCCATTACAACCTCGGGGTCGCTTTCCGGGAAATGGGATTGCTCGATGAAGCCATCGGCGAACTGCAGAAGGTATGCCAGTCCATCGACCATGGTCATCCCTTCCCGCAGGTGATGCAGACCTACACCTGGCTAGCCCAGTGCTTCCTCGACAAGGGTGTACCCCAGGCTGCGATCCGGTGGTATGAAGAGGCTTTGAAGCTGCCAACGCTCGATCAGGAGACTCGGACGGCCCTGCACTACGAACTGGCCACCTCCTACGAGGCTGCGCAGGACAAGAACGCTGCCCTGCGACACTTCATGGAAGTCTACGGCAGCAACATTGATTACCGAGATGTCAGCGAGCGTATCAAGGCTCTGAAGTCGTAGAATGAGTAGATGCGTCTTCGACCGCAGGGCCGACTTCACTCGTCTGCTTCAGACTTAGACCGGCGGAGCCCGGCCTGATGCCCGAATCCAATACGCCTCAGGGGCAAGGCCTTTCATCGCCGAGCCAAGCGGTTGTGGCCGCGCCCGATCCGCCGTCACCGCCAGCCCGCGACCACGCTCCCGTTTTGGTGACTCGTACCCAGATCTGGATGCACCGCTTGCTCGTGCTGTTGTTCGTTTTCGTCTGTGCAGCGGCGGGCGTGCTGTTAGTGATCTTGCCCTGGACATCACAGTGGACGGAAAACATCCTTCTGCTTCGTTACCCGGGATTACGCGTGCTGGTCACGAACGGATTCTTCCGGGGCCTGTGCAGCGGTCTCGGATTGCTCGATATCTGGGTTGGGTTCTCCGAAGCCATCCATTACCACGAAGATAAGCTTCCCTAACGCGGTGCAAAAAATCGCAACCCGTTCCGCCGGGCGAATGGTAAAGAGGCATGCTCAGCCCGGCCAAATGCGCCACGGGCACCGACAAGGAATTGTTGGCATATGACTGACGACAGACTTAAAGCCGCCCCACTGGCTTACCAGAACGAACCCTTCCTGAACAGTCCGGACGGCCGTATTCTTCGGATCCTTTCCGAATATGCCGAACCGCTGTCGCGGTTCCGGCGCGAACAGATCCAGGACACGGTTGTGTTCTTCGGATCAGCCCGTTTTCACAGCCGCGAGGTCGCAGAAAAAGCTCTGAAAGAAGCGCATGCCCGTGGTGAACGAAACCCCAAGGCGGCTCTGGCGGCTGTGGAGATGTCGCACTACTATGAGGACGCGCGCAAGCTTGCCTCCCTGCTCACCGAATGGTCGATCACGATACCTGCGCGCCGTCGGCGCTTTGTCGTAACCACGGGGGGCGGTCCAGGAATCATGGAAGCCGCCAACTGTGGCGCCAAAGAAGCAGGCGGCAAAACCATCGGACTGAACATCAACCTGCCGTTCGAGCAGTTCCCGAATCCGTATATCACCCCGTCGCTCAATTTTGAGTTCCATTACTTTTTCATGCGGAAGTTCTGGTTCGCCTACCTTGCAAAGGCACTGGTAATTTTCCCTGGAGGCTTCGGTACCTTTGACGAACTCTTTGAAATCCTCACTTTGGCCCAGACTGAGAAAATGGCCAAGAGGATTCTGGTCGTGATTTACGGCAGCGAGTATTGGAAAAAACTGATCAACTTCCAGGTCATGATCGATGCGGGTACCATCTCGCCCGGAGACCTCGAATTCTTCAAGATGGTGGACTCTCCAGAAGAAGGCTTCGAGTACCTGAAAGACGGCCTCAGCAGATACCACCTCGCAGGCATTCCCAAAAAAGAAGCCGAGGTGTTGCCCGACATCGCCAGAACCCGCCCCTGACGCACGAAGAACTGAACCTCGCAGCTACCTTCATACGGAGCAAGCATGCGTGCATCGGCGCCCGAAGTGCACGCCTAATCCTGCGTCCCCTTTTGTTCCAGCACGGAACAGATATTGCCTGCCGGGTCTTTGAACCAGGCGATCAATGGCCCTCCACCACGAAAAATACCCTTTTCATCAGTTTTGAGTTGGCCCTCGTAACGCTCGAAAGGCACGCCGCCCCGGATAAGTTCATCCACGGCTTTTTCGATGTTATCCACCGGGAAATTGAGAATGGTAAAAGTGGCCGACACGTGGTTCGGCTTGGGGTAGATCAGCACAGTTGCCCCGCTGGCAAGATGCAGGGTGAGCAAACCATTTGCCTCCGAGACCTTGAGGCCCAGGGTGCCACCGTAAAATTCCTTGGCTTTCTTGATGTCGTCGACCGAGAATCCGCTAAATGCTTTGCTCTGACCTAACATGCATTTCGCTCCTTCTGAAATGAAGATCGTGATCTAAAGACCATGGCGCACCGCGCTGGTTCCCGCAATCGGGTATTGTCCGCACGGTGAAGGGGGACCACTACTGGTCACGTAGGTTTAGTTCTAAGGTGACGGAGCAAAAGCACGTTGCCCCGGCAAGCCTGGGTCGCTTTTTACCCGAACTGGTGGGACAATTAGTCCATGAAGGATCACGACGCCCAGCGGCACCCCGGTCCATTTCGAGTGATGAACGTGGATTCGGAATCTGCGGGAATTCTGATCGCCGTTGCCTTTTTGGTGTTGGGGTTGGTCGGTCTTCCCATCGCCAAATGGTTCTTCCTCGGGGCGCTCGTCCTGGGTTCGTCCATTGCATTGCTGCTGCGCTTCATTCGAAGAGACTAGTTCCCTCAAGATCAGGTTGTTTGCTCTGCTACATCACAGATCGCCGACAGTTCCCCGGAAGCGAAACAGATCAGCATCAGCGTCTGCTGGACAAGATCGCGGAAGCAGCACTGGCCGGCATCGACTATATTCAGTTACGTGAGAAGGATTTGTCAGCGCGCGAACTGGAAGCCTTGGCACACCATGCCGTTCGCGCTCTTCACGCGGAAACGCAAAAGAATGCTGGGTCGATTCCCAGAACTCGACTCTTGATCAACTCCCGCACCGACATCGCGCTGGCCACTGGGGCCGATGGAGTCCACTTGCGCGCGGATGACATTCTGCCCTCGGAAGTGCACGACGTCTGGACGCAGTCGGAGCCAGGCAGCGTCCGTCCAATTCTCGGAGTCTCTTGTCATTCACTGACTGACGTAGAAAAAGCGGAACAACAGGGTGCGGACTTCGTCCTGTTCGGGCCGGTCTTTGAAAAACAAGGAAAACAAACCATCGGCCTCGCAGTCCTGCGTCATGCTAGCCACCGAAAAATTCCTGTCCTTGCCCTGGGCGGGGTGACCGTAGCGAACGCAGCAGCCTGCCTCGCGGCCGGTGCCGCCGGCATTGCTGCTATTCGACTCTTTCAGGAGAACAACATTGCTGAAGTAGTCCGCGAGCTCGACCAGCGCTAACCCGTCCACTTCTTTCCAGTCTTCAGTACGTCCATCACCTTAGCCAGTCGTCTTAACCGTGTCTTATCTTGCTTGACCTCGACAATCGAGCGCGCCATCTCCTTTTTGGGAGTGAAGGAAAGCTTCTCCCAATTTGCGCGCGCGGTTTTGCTCTTGGCCAGTTCCTTGCTCAATTGAGGAGGGACCGCGACCGTGCGCAGAGCATCGTCGCGCTCCATTTCGACCGTCACGGTATCTCCGGCTTTCACTCCCGCGCCTTCGCGAATTTCTCGGTTGACCACCATCCGGTGACATCCGTCCATGGGCATCAGCGACGAACGGTACGGAAATCCGTTGATCTTGCCGCGCACCGGCACTCGCGCACGCGTTCCAAACACTTCCGCTACGTCAAAAGGGGCACTCAGCGCTGCGGTGTCCATACCGGGTATGCCCACGAGTCTTACTTTGAATTTCAGCTTCTTCATATTGTCGATCCGCTCGACTCCGTGCGCGCCTAGTGTAAGACCCGATTCGGGATGGGCAAAGGCCCTTAGAGAGGTACGCCGAGGAGGGCGTCGCTCTCGACTCGCCCGTCACGCACCGACCTATGCTAGGCTTGCTCAAATTCATGTCGAGTTCCACCGCCACGCCCATCCTGCAACCCGCACTCGTCACCATTCCTGGCGGATGGTTTTTGATGGGGTCTGAGAACGGTCAAGACAACGAACGTCCCACCCACCGTGTATGGATCGATACCTTTCGCCTGGCGTCCTGCCAAGTAACGAATGCCGAATTTGCGTCCTTTCTGCGAGATACGGGCAAGCTAAGGCCGCCTTTCTGGCTGGATCCGAATTTCAATCACCCCGAGCAACCAGTTGTCGGGCCTTCGTGGTATGAAGCGACACAGTATTGCGAATGGCTTTCTGCCAGCACCGGCGGAAGATATCGGCTCCCGACCGAAGCGGAGTGGGAACGGGCGGCACGCGGCGGGATGGAAGGCGCGATCTTCCCTTGGGGAGATGCACCTCCGGAATCGTTGCCGAACTATTTAAATCGTTGGCGAACTGGCCCCGAACCCGTGGGGCGCTCCTCAGCCAATGCGTTTGGGCTTTTTGATATCTGCGCAAATGTTCATGAATGGTGTTGCGATTGGTATGATGCGGGCTACTACGCGGTCTCGCCGGAGCGCAACCCGCTCGGTCCGGAAAGCGGCCAGCGACGCGCCTCTCGCGGTGGTTCCTGGCGTCATCACATCAAGGTCAGCCGGTGCGCGGCGCGGTCCAGCATCCCTCCTGCATTCCAATATGCCGACTACGGGTTCCGGGTGGCGTGCGAGGTCGAACCAGCCGCCTAACGTTTCTGTCCTCCATTTACAATCGTTCCCTCAATTCACTAGATGGGATGAGGGCCGATGTTTCAAAAAGACCTGCTTCAAAACAAACGGATCCTGATTACCGGTGGCGGCACTGGACTCGGCAAGGCTAGTGCGCAACGATTTCTGGAGTTGGGCGCTGCGGTTTACATCTGTGGGCGGCGTCATGACGTGCTGATCGCGACCGAAACAGAACTCCACCAGAAAACTGGCGGCCCGATCCACAGCCGCCCCTGTGATATCCGAGACGGTGCGGCGGTTGAGGAAATGATCGACACCATCTGGAAAGATGGTCCGCTCGACGTTCTCATGAATAATGCGGCTGGGAATTTTCTGGCGCGCACCGAAGAACTGTCCATCCGCGCCTTCGAGTCCGTGATTGGCATTGTGCTGATGGGCACGCTCCATACCACCCTGTCATGCGGCAGGCGCTGGCTCCAGGCCGGACATCGCGCAGTCGTGGTGAATGTCACGACCACCTATACAACCACAGGTTCTGCCTACGTGGTTCCCTCTGCCGTGTCGAAGGCTGGCGTGCAAGCTCTCACGCGGAGCCTTGCGGTGGAGTGGGGCAACCGCGGAATTCGAATGAATGCCATCGCTCCAGGGCCGGTGCCCACAGAAGGCGCGTTCTCCCGTCTGCTTCCCCGCCCCGAACTTGAGCAACTCGCCAAAGAACGCAATCCCCTCGGCCGATTCGGCACGCTGGAAGAGTTCGCCAATCTCGCCGCCTTTCTGGTTAGTGATGGCTCCGCCTATATCAACGGCGAGGTTGTAACCATGGATGGGGGCGAATGGCTGCAGGGCGCGGGAGAGTTTACCGCCTTGGGCCGAATGCTGAAAGAGGATGAATGGCAGAGCATGAAGCCGAGGAAAGCGTCGAAGTGAGCCGCGCTCCGCGAAAGAAAAACACAGAGAACTCCCGGAGTTAACGCTGAAGGGATGACTACTACGCAGCCCTCTCCGGCAGAATGAGCCACTTCAAAGCCATGTTCACGAGGCTTAGCACGATCGCGCCCCAAAATGCTGCGCCGAACGTATCCACGCGAAAGCCTGGCACGAGGGCAGAGGCGAGTTCAATCATGAGGGCGTTAATGATGAGCCAGAAGATCCCGAACGTGACTAAGGTTAGTGGAAATGTGACGATCTTCAGAAACAGGCCCACCGTAGCGTTGATGAAGCCTATAGCGACGGCGGCAATGAGCGCCGCCAGTGGTCCGCTCACTGTGAAGCCGGGGACCAGTCGCGAAACGATCCAGATCGCTAACGCACTCAATATCCAGTGAAGTAGCACTTTCATAAAGCCCCCAAAACTGCACTGAGACTATAGAACCGCCCAGCCCACGAGAGCAACCGGCGTTTATCTGCCGAGACCTTTCTACGCCAGCAGGCCGGGTGCGCGAATAAAATCAAGCGGTGGCCCACAAAACGAATGCGGTTCGACTTCTCGATCAGATCGGCATTTCTTACGAACTGCGCGAGTATGAGGTTGACCCTGACGATCTAGCGGCCGAAACCGTGGCGGCGAAAATCGGGCTCCCGCCAGAGCAGGTCTTCAAGACGCTGGTCGCTCGTGGCGATCGCACTGGGATATGCATGGCCGTGATTCCGGGCAGCGCGGAACTCGACTTGAAAGCGCTGGCGTCAGTCGCCGGTGACCGAAAGATGCAACTGACTCCAGTCAAAGAACTGCAATCCCTAACCGGATATATTCGTGGAGGTGTGACGGCTCTGGCTGGCAAGAAAGACTATCCAGTGTACGTTGATGAAACGATCGAGCTTTTTGACGTGATCTCGATTTCTGCCGGAGTTCGCGGAACGCAGATCCTGCTTGCTCCCTCTGACTACTTAAAAGTGACCAAGGGCACGCTAGGCCAGCTTTCCAATCTAAAGTAGCTAGTTCGTCCCCACCGCCGCCTTCGCCTCCAGCTTTTCGAACACGTCCTGCGCGCGCCGCACGGCTTGCTGAACGTTCTCGCAGATGTTGTCTTTGCCAATCAGATCCTGCACTTCGGCTTCGTGCAAAAGCTCGGCGGGTTGCTGGCGCGCTCCGCACAAAATCAGCGTCCGTCCGGTTGCGTGCAAGGCTCTTGCGACCTCCTCAATGGCAAACAATCCGGTCGCGTCCAACGCTGTCATGTTGCGCAGGCGCAGGATCACGACCGGAGGCAGCTTATGCATGTTCTCCGTAACCACCGAAATCTTGTCAGTCGCCCCAAACAAGAATGGCCCGTGGATACGGAAAATCGTCACGTAATAAGGAATGTCTTTGTCCTGCAGGATGTGCACCCGCCCGTCCTCGATGTAGTCGTCCGTTACCTGCGAAACAGTCGTGGTACTCGCCACTCGGCTGATGAAGAGCAGGGCCGCCAGAATCATGCCTGCTTCCACGGCAACCGTCAGATCGGCAAACACGGTCAAGGCGAAGGTGACCAGCCAGACACTGATATCCGTCTTCGTGAGTTTAAGCAACTGCGGAATCTCCCGCCACTCTCCCATGTTGTAGGAAACGATCATCAGGATTCCGGCCAGCACCGCCATGGGCACGTAACTCACCAGCCGCGATGCAAAAAGGAGCACACACAATAGCGTCAGCGAGTGAATGATCCCTGCAACCGGTGACTGCGCACCTGCACGGATGTTGGTCGCGGTACGCGCAATCGCGCCTGTGGCCGGCAGTCCGCCGAACATCGGAGAAGCAATGTTGGCTACGCCCTGGGCCATCAGTTCGATGTTGGGATTGTGGTGATCATTACTCATGCGATCCGACACTACCGCCGACATGAGCGATTCGATTGCTCCGAGCATCGCGACCGTCAACGCGGGTCCGAGCAATCCATGGATCAGGTCAGCATGGAATTTCGGGATTTGCAGATGAGGCAGCCCGCTGGGGATTCCTCCAAAACGGCTCCCAATCGTCTCCACCGGAAGCTTAAACAAGTAAACGGAAGCAGTGCCCATGACCAGAACAACGATGGCTCCGGGGATTTTGTTTGAGAATGCGCGGCATACAATCATGATCACGACCGTTGCCACTGCCAGCAGAGTAGCTTCGTAGTTGAAAGACCTAAAGTGAGTGGCAAACGCCTCGATACGCTGCCAGAAAACCCCCGGCACTTTGTCAATCTGTAGACCGAAAAAGTCTTTCACCTGCGTGCTTGCGATCAGGATCGCGATGCCGTTGGTAAATCCGATGACGATCGGACGCGGAATAAACTTGATGGCCGACCCCATGCCCGTCAAGCCCATCGCGACCAACACCACTCCGGCCATCACCGTACACATGAACAGCCCATCGACTCCATGTGCGGCAACGATTCCCGCCACCACGACGACGAACGCGCCTGTCGGTCCACCAATCTGTGTTTTCGAACCGCCCAAAGCAGAAATAAGGAAGCCCGTCACGATCGCGCAGTAGATACCGGCTTGCGGCGACAGTCCCGACGCGATCGAGAAGGCCATGGCCAGCGGTAGGGCCACCAGGCCCACCGTGATTCCAGCAACCAAATCGTGCAAGAACTTGCTCAGGTTGTATTCACGCAAGCAAAGGACGGACTTCGGAAGCCAACGCTCTTCAAGGAAAGCAATATCCACTTCATCATTATCAATGGGATCGTGGCAAATGGGGATGGGAATCTAGATACGAAGGTCTCGATAGTCACAACCTGCGGCCATTGATCGAGGTCTACGGGTTCCAGACAAGATCCATTCTCATGACCTGTGTACAGCCAGCCACACCGTGTGCTACCGCCCACGCGGTCGCTAGTTCACTTGTCGCATAACTTCTTTTCGAATCAACCAGCCTATCAACGGCGACTGTCGTGCCCCTTCTTTGTCCGACTGGGGAAAACCAGCACGGGAGGCCACTATGGCAAACTTCACGCAACTTAACCTAGGCAACAAGACGCCGCAGAAAACGATCGGCAAGCCCTCGCTATCGAGAGAGAAAACTTTGTTTGGAGCGGGCCTGCTCGCGGTCACGGTTCTTTCGGGTGTCTTTTTCTTGATCACCAACGGCTGCTCCAAGGGACCCGGAAAGACTGCGCCCGAGAGCTCCACCAACCAGAATGTCGTAACTCCGTCGAGTCCAGCGAATCCCGCACCAATCGTGAGCTCTGCGCTACCCTCAAAACAGGATTCCAAGCCGGCACACAAGCACGTACAGAGAAAAGCACCAACTGCCCTGTACTCAGATTCGATTCATGGCATCTCCTTCCGGTATCCGAAGAACTATGTTCTGAAGACCGGAGATGAACCCAGTCTCGATCTGGCTGGCATGGGTCCGGTGAAAGTGAACTTCGTACAGCCGGGCGGCATGACGGTCGCTGCCATTGAGCTTCCGCACAACACCTATCCAGGGACGGATTTCCGTTCCGCCTTCTTCAGCGTGAGCGTGAACCCCGAACTATCGGCAGCGCAGTGCGAACTCTTTGCTTTCCCACAGCCCGCTCATTCCGAGAATGAAGAGGGATCTGCGATGAAGACCAAGGTTGCAGGAAACGAGTTCGACGTGATTGAGGATATTGGCGGCGGCGAGAACAAAGATCCTCGCACCCGCTACTATCACCGCTTCGAGAGCGGGAACTGCTACGAATTCAGCATAGGCCTCGGAACGGACGAGACCACGATGGCCGGCCTGAAGCCTGTAAACCGTGAGCAGGTTTTTCGCAAGCTGGAACAAATCCTGGCTACAGTGAAACTGCAACCGGGAGTAGTGCCGGAAGTAGCTAAGGGCACGGCGGTCCATCCGGTGGTTGAGGGTGGCAAGGAGTAGGTGCGCTACCGCCAAGACCGACCAAGTCGTTGGGCCACGCAGCCACTGCGTGGCCCTTCCATTTTTGAACGTACCAAAGCGTTCCGATCTGTTGATCTCGCTCGCGACCGCCACTACTCGGAAGTCCCCTTTGTGAGGCGTCGGCGCCGCCATGGACATCGAATCAAGGCAGGAGGATCACATCATGTACGTCATTACTGGAGCGACAGGTCATACTGGAACCATCGCTGCGAAGACGCTTCTGGCGCGTGGACATTCCGTTCGGGTACTGGGACGAAGTGCTGAACGTTTACGGCTGCTGACTTCGCAGGGAGCCGAGCAATTCCTGTGCGACCTCACGGACGCCACTCGGCTAACGCAGGCGTTTCAAGGGGCGCAGGGCGTATACGCACTTATTCCCCCGGATGTAACCAACAAGGACTACCGCGCGTTTCAGGAACGAGTCAGCGATGCACTTGCGGCCGCTGTGTTGGGAGCGAAGGTGAAGTTTGTTGTCTCCCTCAGCAGCTTTGGAGCCGACAAGCCAGACAAAACAGGGCCAGTAGTAGGGCTGCATAACCTGGAACAAAAGCTCAACCGGATTGATGGGGTAAATGCTTTGCACCTGCGCGCCGGCTATTTCATGGAAAACACTCTGCCGCAGGCACAACTGATACACCAATTCGGCACGGGGATGGGTCCGTTGCGCCCTGAGCTAAAGCTTCCCATGATTGCCACGCGAGATATTGGCGCGGCCGCTGCCGAGGCGCTTATGCAACTCGATTTCAAGGGTAAACAGACCCGCGAATTGCTGGGCCAGCGAGACCTAACCATGCCGGAAGCCATCACCGTCATCGGCAAAGCTATCGGCAAACCTGATCTTCGCTACGTTCAGGCCACGGGGGAGCAATTTGTGGTCGCGCTTGCCCAGTTTGGTTTTTCGCAAAGTTTCGCCAATTTGATGATGGAGATGGTCGAAGCGTTGAACAGCGGTCACATGAGAGCCCTCGAACCGCGTACTCCACGTAATACAACTCCGACTTCGTACGAGACCTTTGTCGCGGAGGAATTTGTGCCAGCTTTCAAGCAAGCGGAAGCGGCGTAGATAGCAACTTGCTCTTGATTGTGGGTCTGGACGTAACAGTCCCTTTAAGACCGAGCGAGTTTGCGAGATAAATGGAAAAAGCCGCAGGCCTCTGCGGCTATTCCATGCGCTGCGTCCTGAATCTGGATCTACTTGTCGTTGTGCTTGTCGCGGGCAATGCTGTGGCTGATGCGGTTCTGCTGGCGGTTAATTCTTGCCTGCTCCGCCTTGGTGAGATGGCCGTTGTGCTTTGCCATGTCAGCCTGCTCCCGCTTTTCAACGGCGGCTTCGCGCTTTTCCAAGTGGGCTGCTTCATTCGGGTTCAGTGAACCATTGCTGATGCCGTTGGCAATGCGCTGCTGCTGCTTGCCTTCCCGGCGGTTAACCTGATTCACGCGCGGATGGCCGGGATCAACTACGCCCGGTCCGGCGCCCGAGGTCGTGCTGGTTGCGGTTTGAGCAGCGGCGGAACCCACAAACAGCAGTCCCCCCACCGCCAGGACTACGAGCGGATTGGTTGTTTTCATCATGTCCCCTACAAACCCTCGGACATGAGATTAGTTGCGGTGGCGTTTTGGGACGAGTTACCAAAGTGATAAGTCGGTGGTTACCACCAAGAGGCGACATGGGGACCATTGAGTGCAGGGTGTTCCGGTCGACGAAGCACCACGTCGAACGAGGTGCCGTGCCACAAAAGGCACTCAGTATTGCCCATACCTGCCCTTGACCGAATCCAGCAGTTTCTGCGAGTCAAAGCCGATGCCATCCTTGAACACAATCTCAACCTTCTCCACATCTTTAATATCCGTCGACGGATCCCCTTTCATCACGACCAGGTCAGCATTCTTCCCCTCCGCAATCGTGCCGATCTGATCCTGTCGGCCAAGATAGGTCGCTCCATTCAGGGTAGCGATCTTGATCGCCTCGACCGGTGAAAAACCGGCCTCCACCAGCAACTCGATTTCGCGTTGGTCGCCAAAGCCAGCGACAACGCCGCCATTTCCTGTCGGATCCGGCCCCGCGATCAGCAAACCACCCGCCACCGCGAATGCGTGCTCGAGTTGCATGTCGCGCTTCAGCAGAGCTGTCCAATCCGTCTTCTGCGGTGGCAGGGATGCTGGCCGTTCGCGGTTGTAGAGATACGCCTCGCGGGCAGGCGGTGACATGGCGTCGAGCAATTGCTGCCGCAGTGGAGGACGCGGGTGCACGCCGTCGCTCTCGAATACTCCGCCACTCTCGAACACGGGCAGGGTCGAAGTGATTGCTACGTGATGCCTTATCAGAGTATCGAAAAGATCTTTGGCCTCAGCGCTCTCCGGCGCCATACGTTGCAACGTCGGCGTGCCTTCTCCCTCGGAGCAGACATCGGGCTTCTTGTCCGGATCCAGTTGCGTGTTCACGAAGAAACCGTGCTCGAGATCGTCGATACCCAGCTCCGCTGCTTCCTTATAGGTCACTGCACACAGATGCCCTGTTACCTTGATGTTCCGTTTGTGTGCTGCATCGATCGCCGCCTTCAATTCCGCACGCGTGATATTCATATACGCCTTGAACGACGTCACGCCACGGTCGGCCCAGTAATCTACGAACTGGCGCGCCTCATCCGGCCCGTTCAGGTGATGCATTTGGATGAAATAGCTGTCGGCGCCTTCCAAATAAGGTCCTGTAACGTCCAAGTGCGGTCCCAACAAGTGCCCCATGTCAATCTCGTGTTTAAGATTTAGGTCGGAGTAGGTCTCGATGCTGCCGGTCGTGCGCATGGTAGTCACGCCGCAGGCCAGATAAAGACGAGGCGCGGAAAATGTCATCTGCGGGACCAGGAGCGGCTGCTCGTCATGCCACTGGCTGTCTAAGTTCGGCCGCGCAATGTAAAAAAGGTGATTGTGCATACCCACAATGCCCGGCATGACCGTATAGCCGCGGAGATTGAGCACAGTGACGCCGTCCGCCGTTGGCGCGTCAGCGCCCGCCTGTACGGCGGAGATCTTGCCACCTTCGATGACAAGGTTCTGGTCATCGACGGCCGCCCGCCCTGTCCCGTCGATTATCCGCACGTGCTCGAGCACGACACGTTTCGCCTGCACGCGAACGTATTTCTGCACCTCTTTTGCCAGTGACGGCGACTGTTGAGCATGTAAGGTCGAAAGCAGACACAGGGCCGCCACGAAGTTACGACTTGGGGGCATAAGTTCTCCTGAAAAAGCGCGCTTATTGTAGCGTAGCGAGGAAGGATTCGCTCTAGCACCGAATATGTGAGTTGACCCTCGAAGTTCCCAAACCTCAGACATGTGTCGCTCAATCACGTGCGATATACTTTCGGGCCGAGCAAGTCCTTCTCCGCTGGAACTCGATCGATGCCAAGTCCTGAGCACGAGCGACGAGAACATATCCGGCTCAAGTTGAAGGTCCCCATTGAAATCTACCTGGAAGGAAGTGATTCGCCCCTGCGCAGCGCCACCTCGGATCTCAGCTTGGGGGGGTGCTACCTCGAGACGATCTTTCCTCTTCCGATCGGCACGAATGTGGAGTTGAAGCTCCAACTCGAGGACACCCTACTGGTGCTCGCTACCGTCGTGACCTGTGATCCTCAGGTCGGCAACGGAATCCGTTTCTCCAGGATGCTGCCCGAGGATCTCGAGCAACTGCGCGTCTTTCTTGAAGCCGCCGAGAAGCGAGAGTAGTCCGAGTATCAGTACGAGAATCCTCTCGAGCCATTTTCGGAATAACAACTGCAAGGAAGCGTCTGACAATTATCCGCGATAGCTATTTCCAACGCGACTTACCGGACTTCATTGCGGATCGACAAGCTGACCGTCTTATTCTGCGTTCGGTAGAGCCTCCTCGCGGTCAGACAGGGCGAACCAGTCCGCGCTCCGTGGCTTCGGAATTGCGCACGAGCAACAGAACCAGAATCATCGCCACGAAAGGAACCAGGCCCGCCACGATGACGATGGGATCAAAGGAATGCCCTGCCATGGCGCTGCGGGCGTCGGAAAAGTGGCCGATGAGTTTAAAAGCGACAATCGTTCCGAGGCCGGCGCGGTTCCACTCATTCCGCTCACGGTCGCGACGGATTGGCTATGAAACAGGTCGGAGGGAAAGACATTCGCCATGGTCGAAAATGCGGCGTAGGAAAAGGTCGCAAATGCGAAAAGCAGGGCAATCAGATAGAGATTTGATGGTGAAGACAGTCGGCATAAGCATGGTCACTCCGATGCCACCGAAAATGACGACCGCCTTGCGAGCCTTGCCCAGTGGCCATCCGCGCTTGATCAGGTAGCCGGAGATCCAGCCTCCGAAGAAATTTCCGAGATCGGCAGCCACGAATGGAATCCAGATCGCGATCAAGCCGCTCCTCAGTTCGATGCCCTTGGCCACCAGATAAATGGGAAACCAGTCGGTGACGAAGAACCAGACTGGATCCGTCAAGCCTTTCGCGACGATCGCTCCCCAGGTTTGCGGCAAGGCAAGAAGTACTCGCCAGTGCAGTGGCTCTCCCTGCGTAGTGTCCGCATACGGCTCCTGTTTGTCGGCGAGTATCATCTGGCGCTCGGCTTCGCTGATCCTGGGATGGGACTCGGGCGGGTGATACAACCAACGCCAAACGATCAGCCACAGAAAACCCAGCGTTCCGGGAATCGCAAACGCCGGACGCCAGCCCCATCGAAAATAAATCCAGAGAATGAGCCAGGCGGCCACCGCGCCGCCGACCGAGGAACCGCTGTCGAAAAATGCGGTGGCAAGTCCGCGCTCGCGTTTCGGGAACCACTCGGAAACGGCCTTCGTTGCGGCCGGCCAGTTCCCGGATTCGCCGGCACCTAGCAGAAACCGGAAGCTAGCAAAACTGTAAAAGCCTCTGGCAAGCGACGTCAGAATCGAAACGACCGAGTAGAAAATTACGGTAATCGACAGACCGCGACGCGTGCCGATACGATCCATGAGCCGTCCAAAAACGGTTTGACCCAGCGAGTACGCCACACGAAAGCCGATCACGATGTTCGCGTAGTCGGTGTTCGTCCAGTGATATTCGAGTTTGAGATAAGGGGCCAGAAGGACAGGGTCTGGCGGTCGATATAGTTGATGACCGTGGAGGCAAAGAGAATTCCGCCGATCCACCAGCGCAGGTTCGCAATCGGCCGGCGAGCGGAAGACTCGGTGGTGCGGACCATCCCGCGTGATTGCTGGCTCTTCGATAGTGTCCCTCAGTGTTCGCAAAGCTGCGTTCGAGAGCGCTATCCGCAGGCGAAGATTGCCGAGCCCTCGCTCCCTCAATTCGCAGTACTCCCTTGGAGTTCGATCGAACCTGCTGAGTGCCCGCCGAAACCCCGGGCAGTACTGCCGCGGGTGACGGAAGATACGTTCAGTCCGCCAAGATTCAGCTCATACACGGATTCCGGTTGCAGGCCGGTAATGATCAGCGAATCGCAAGCCAGAGTCGGGTAGCGATACTTCTCCGAAGTCCACGGCCTGAGACCGGCGGCGCTGAACAGGACCATCGGGCCACGCTCGATGGCTGCACCCTGGAAGTTGACGCCATCGAGAAGTTCGACGCCGCCTTTGTCCGGTCTTCCCGATGTCTCCAATTTCAAAGACGTGCAGGAAGAAGTCCTCTTCCGCAGGAGCAGCGGGCGATACCTCGACGCGCCAACCACCGGGCACGACGTTCTTTCGGTTGGAGCTGAGAATTTTGTTGAAGTCCTCACCCCAAAAAAGTTTCCACATGTGGCGCTGCTTTCGGATCTTCGGGAAGAGGCGCGCCCTCGGCTGGTTCGAGCGGCCAATTTTCGCCAGTTCCCCAGCCGCCTCCATGGTCGTCACCGGGAGCATAGAATTCGTGGCCCGCTGCCTCCTCGCCGCGTGATCACGCGATCTTTGGGAAGCAGCGAATGAACCAGCAACTCGCCCGATCCCTCGGCGAAGCGAAAAGTCTTGGCACCGCGAAAGTCCTGGGCGCCGGCGCTCCGTTGCACGTTATCTCCATCGACACTCGGCTGGTTTACGCCGTGAAGGAGCCATGCCTTTCGATAGGAGGGGTTCTTGCTGACGACACGATCGAAAACGAACAGAACACTGTGCGCGGGTACGTACAGGACTTCACGAGTGAAACGTCGTAGCTTTGCGCGAGAGTACGCGTTGCTCGCGTCTCCCAGCGCATAGTGATACTGGCCGGGAACGTGATCGACGACGCGCATCGAGCCCAGGTCCCACACGTCGCGGGTCCGGTTCCAGTCTTCACGATTCCGTATGGTGTTCCAGTAGCGGGCAGAATCCATGCGCTGTCCGCCGTCGTTGGCCGCAGGCAACAGGTTGTCGGACCAGAAAAATTTTTCCGCCGGATCGTAAACCAGAACGGAATTGTGCGCGACGGTGCGTCGGTAGTAGTTGAGGTAGTGGGGACTCTCGGTATCGGTGTAGTCGGCGCCACTGTCGATCGCTGAGATATCCTCGATGATAAATCGTGATCTGATTCTGATCGAGGTGTTGATGCTTGGCGAAGTACGGTCCGCAATCAAACTCAATCCAGGTGGAGTCCGGATTCCATCCGTCCCGCATCACGAGGTGCCCAACGCCGGGAAAATAACGCTGACGCGGCAACTCCGCTTCGGCGGCCAGTCGCTGGATTGCGCGGGGTCACTTCGGGATCGTCCCACAGAAATTCCAGCACGGGCAGCACCCACTGCTTCGGAACGAATCCGCTGTTGCGGAGAAGCCATGCACTGTAGGGGTCCTTGAACCGGTTGACGGCATAGCCCAGCAAAGCTGTGTCTCGGGAGTCGAGCACCGGGTATTCGTTGTCGCCTTCGCGCGATGGAGTACCGTCGGGAAGGAGTTTGTAGAGATAGGTCGGGCCTATGTTTCGAAATACAGAAAAGTGGTGAGCAGGATCTACGCCCGTGGTGGTTCGCTGTAGCTCCGCCAGCATCGTCAGCGACGCCCACGTGATCCGCATGTAGTCCATCGATTCGTGATAGCTGCCTTCGGGGCTTACGATATCGGTAATGTCGAGGACGTTGTTCAGGCTCTCTGCAATTTTGTTGCGCCAGGCGCGGCAACGGTCATCGCAATCGGAAAGCCTTCCACCGCCGTCGCGGCAAATGCGGCCAGAGCGAGGTAGCGCAACGCATAGTTGTGATAGGAGAGTTGACCGGGATCGGCAAAATCGGCGCTCGAAAGCATGGCTGCGGCTCCGTCCCTCAATTCCCCGGCCACGCGCTGTTTCAGCGCGAGATCGAAACCACGATAGTCGAACAGCCAGTCAAATGTGAGCGACCAGCGGGCGTAGTCGACCCAGGACCGAGAAGGCTTTCCATTCGCGGCGAGATGCTTTGTTCTTATTTCAGCGAGCGCACGCTCGGCGAATGCGTCTTGTCCGGTCAGTCGCCAAGACAGGGCCCAGCCTTCCATGTCGTCGGAGGGACGTCGGCCAGCGGCGTAGCGCGATTTCAAAAGAGCCAGCCCGGTAAAGGGATCTGCATCGGCGATCAGCAAACGTGGGCGCGCAACTTTTTGCTGTGCTTGCGCCGGCAATCGCACCGCGAGTGCGGATGCCGACCAAGGCTGCAATGAAATCACGTCTTCTCATAGCTTTGGCGGGTTCCGCTGGTCCATTGTTCCCTGATGCCTTCTAGGTGCCTCAAATGCGCTTCGTCCGGATGAATTTGGTAGGAAGAAAAAGAAAATAAACGAAATGCATCGCCTCCCTTATGGTTGCAAAATGCGTCGCAATATTCGGACAAACCCTTTGCCAGCTTGCTGATCGCCTCGATCCACACTTCACTTTCGTTTGCATGCTATTTTCTTTCTTCTTCCTGACGAGCGCAAGTGTATAAATAAGGCAAGACACGCAATTCGAACGTCAGCGTCGATCCAGTTTGCCGGCGCACCAAGGACCCAGGGATGCGAACTGCCAAGGACAATCGTTTGCTCGCGGAACAGCGACGACGGAAGATTTTGGACCTTATCGAACAGAAGGGCCAGATTACGGTTCGTGATCTGGTTGAAAAGTTTTCCATTTCGGCGGTTACCGCACGTGCGGATCTGGATGAACTCTCGTCGCAAGCAATGGTGGTCCGGTCGCACGGCGGCGCGGTACGGCAGGTGGAAGCCAGCCAAGATTATCCTCTGCGATTGAAGAAGACGTTGCACCACGCCGAAAAGACCAGGATCGGGCGCGCCGCGGCGGAACTCATTCAGAACAATGAAACCGTTATTTTGGACTCGGGAACTACCACGGCGGAAATTGCGCACCACTTGAAAGCACGGAGGCTGCAGTCGGTGACCGTGATCACGCACGCACTGAATGTCGCCTATGAGTTGATGGATGCGTCCGATATCAGTGTGATCATGATTGGTGGATTGTTGCGTCCGGTCTCCTGCTCGTTCGTGGGACCGCAAGCGGAAGCGATGCTCGGGCAGTTTCACGCCGATCGTCTTTTCCTGGCGGTCGACGGCTTCGACCTGGAAATCGGACCATCCACGCCCGACGTATTGGAAGCGCAACTGAACGGGTTGATGGTGACGTATTTCCAAAGAAGTGAATGTCGTTGCCGATTTCAGCAAGTTAGGCCGCAGAAGCGTCTCCCGCATCGGCCCGCTGTCTGTCGTCCACCGCCTGATCACCGACACCCGAGCACCGGCGGAGTTCAGTGAAGCCTTGCGTAAGTCAAAGATCGAAGTAATTACCGCGTAGCTTCCGACTTCGCCAGACGAGTGCTGTGATAGGCCAGCATACGATCGGGCAGCAGCAGTGCCTGCCGGAATCTGAGGTTAGCCTCCTGCTCCCGACCCAGATCACCTGGCGAGAGAGCCCGCGACGTACATCCACCAACTTGGATATCCGCTGGTGTCGCTGCGACTGGCTGCTGCATCGTAGGAAGATCGCAGACGATCTTGCCACTGGGCTGGATCGAAGCCTGGCATCTTCTGCGCTGCCAGCCACGCCCAGTGGACCTGATCCGGCGCCGATGCGGAGACTGCGAGCTGCGAAGGCTGCGTTAGCTTCGTCGGATTTTCCGCACGCGGAATATGCGGAGCCAAGCAGGTAGTTCGTTCGAGCCGAGTGAAGAAACGGTTCCAGGCCATCCCGTGTGAAAGCCAAACCAGGCACTTCTGCACCGAGATGCTGAACGATCGAGAGCGCATCGTCGCAATGTTTGTTTTTGGCAGAAGCTAATGCACGCTGCAATTGCACCTCGATCCACACCTGGCGAACATTGGTGCCGCCTTCTTCGCGCGCAAAAAAGCGGTTGTGAAACAGATTGGTGGCACGCTCGAAATCTCCGGCTTCCGTCAGGTTCAGAATCAGTTCGAAAATCAAGCCGGGTGGTGCGGTATCCAGATTGGGGATACTTCTCCAGCGCCTCGACCCTCTCGCTCGCGGGGCGGTTCAGCAGGCTCAGCGCTTGATCGATGCCCAGGTAGATCGCGATGTTGGTGGGATCACTGCGCAAGCCGTCGCGAAAAGCAGCCAGCGCTTGCTCAGGATCGTTCTTCACGTGAAGAAGGGCCAACCCTGTGCTCGCACTCAGGACAGGAAGGTCCGGATCCAGACTTGCGCGCTTCGGCCCATTCGGCCAGGGCAGGATCCGTCACGCCGCGGGCGAAATAGAACGTTCCCAGCAAGTAGTGCGCAGTGGCATCGGAAGGGCTTCGCTCGCAAGGCGGCGCGCAGCACCGTGTATTCCTCGGCAGTGTTGGGAAAAACAAAAGCAGTCGAGAGTTTGGAGGCCCTGGTGTAGTCATCGGACGCGGACTGGCCGAGCTTCTCCCGGCAGTACGCCAGGAAGTAGGCGACCATGGGATGCTCACTGGGGGCCAGCGCACCGGGCTCACTTTGATCGGGGACAGCCGGTGGATATTTCCTCGAAAGAACTTGCACGGCCTTCTGGTAAAGACCTAGCCGCATATATTCGGCAGCTAGATTCAGCACACGGCTAGCATCATTCGCGAGGTGCGCGAGATCAGGATCGCCCAGTTCTTCTCGCAGGAGCGAACTGAGTGGAAACCGAGTCAGTCCCTCTTGCGCCAGTGCGCGCGCCTCCTGGGATTTGCCAGCAGCCGCGCGAATCGCGACCAGTTCTTCCCGGACGCGAAGATCGTCCGGAGCCGATCTCCAGGGCTTCGGAAAGATGACGCTCTGCCCCGCTGAGGTCGCCCGATCGCGCCAGCAACTCGCCCAGCCGCAAAGCGGCAGCGGAGTGAAATGCCGGCAAGCGCGCAGCCTGTTCGTAGGATGAGCGCGCGTGATCGGTCTCGCCGAGGCCATCGTAGGCCACCCCAAGATAGTAGGAGATCTCGGTGTCGGTGGTGTCTCGCGAATGAACAGGCTCAAGAAAACGCTTGGCCTCCTCGTAGCGCAAGCAAGCCAGCCGCCAGACGGCCGGCCGCTTTCCCGGCGCCGAAGCTCTCGGGAAACTTGGCCAGCGCTTGCCTTGTAGTTTTCGAGAGCGTCCAGATTTCTGCCGTTCAGTTCATCATCTTTGCCGAGTTGAATCCAGTCGTCGACACTTCGTTGGTCCGGTTCAGGAGTTCTATAAGACGGCTGGGGACCAACATGGATTTCAGATTCAGGAGAAGAATCGTATTCGCCTTCGGTCTGGCGCAGAAGTGTTCGACCCTTCGCATCCTGAATCTCAAGTGTGTATTTCGCTTGTGCATCGACAGTCGGAACCTCGTGCGTCCAGGCATGCTCGGGGACCAAGTCGACCTTCTCGTGAAGGACCGACTCACTGCCCTTCAGGATGGACACCGAGGCTTGCGGGATTGCCTGATTCGCATTGAAACCGACCCTGAGGCTGTTGGCCTTGCGACTGAGACTCGCAACTCCGGCGAGATTGGCGCGTGAGATCCCGCCGATTTCCCGCACGGGCATCCAGTATTCCGAGAAGTGAATGACTTGCCGCGGCTCAAGAAAGGCGTAGGTCTCCTGGTTGCGAAACAGACCGGCCTGCACCTCGAGATATCCACTGTTGTTGTCGGAAAGCGCCTTGCGCCAGTCGAGGCCATCCGCATCGACGCCCCACGACCAGATCTTTTTTGCGGGAACCTCGTCGTACTCCGCAAAGTGGACGGTACCGGTGTTTGTATGGGGATTCCATACACCCATAAAGTTCTCGCGGTTTCCGTGGCTGAACATGGAGACCGGACCCTTGAGGTGATTGCGAACGATGCTGTAGTCGACACCGTCCGTGTCCACGGGCCAGGGATGGACCTCGGTAAAGCCGTGGGTTGCGGTATACCGCATCGGGTACTCAATGCGCGTATCGTCCCAGGCCTCGACTCCCGCGTTGTTCCACCAATAGAAGCGATGTCTCACGTCGCTGCGGTTGCTGAGCGTGACACGCTGTTCAAGAAGAGTTGATTTCGGACGGAGGACTAATTCGACCGTCCATTCCATGCCATAGACGCGGTCGATATTGCCGACGCTAACCGACGCGCTCCCGTCCTCATGCTTCGAGAAAGCAAAATTGACGGGCGACATCGTGACCCAGTTGTGCGAGACGGGAAAGTTGAACTCCACTCCAAAAGCGGCCCAGGCGCCGCGATACGCGATGGCCGCTTTTTTGATTGACGGGTTGGCGTAAAACATCGGCTTGCCGGAGATCTTGTCGAGGCAGGTGTAGAGATGTCCGCCGATATCGGGCAGCACAGAGCATTTCAGGTATTCGTTCTCAAGATAGATTGCTCGCCATGCATGGTCGACCCGTCGACTCGTCAAGTTAGTGCGCAGCGTGTAGGGGTAGTTGAAGCGATTGGTGGTGAACTGGTCGAAGGGAGGGTTGGGGTCCGGCAATCCTTCTTCGTAGGTTGGCAGAGTTAGGGTAGCCTGCCAGACGCGCACTTGCGCAGTCGCTGCCAACGATCCAGAGAAGAGCAGTCCAAGAACAGCAATTCGCTTGAGCATTTCGCATCTAGATTCGCAGCAGTCGCGCGGCGTTGTCGTGATAGACCTTACGCAGAATCGAATCAGGCAAGTTAATACCGTAAATCCGCCAGCGTCCTTGCGGCGGTATCTTCGCTGGAGCGTAGTCGAAGTATTCGTCCTCGGTTTCCAGAAAGCGATAGTAGATCTCATACAGCTGATCGTTGAACACTTGCTGCGGGAACTCGTCACCATGCGGCGTCGCGTCGGTCGCAAACAGAATCCGGTCCTGGTACTTGTCGAAGAACTTCTTCGCGAGGTAAACGGCTGGCGTCCGAGTTCTCCGATGCGCGCCGCCATGTCCACGTGCATGTTCGGAAACCGGTCGAGGTTCTCGGCGACATTCTGCAGGTTCTCCGAGAAGTTGCCGAAGTGCAGGGTGACAAACTGCGTCTTAGGATGGCGTGCGAACATGCGATTGCGGGCGGCGATCAGCTCGGCGTTGCTGGGGAAATCTCCGCCGTAGAAAGACCAGTCCGGATGATTGTTCAGTTCCTCGTAGCGTTCGTTGAAACGATCGGTGGGCGTGAAGAAAGCCGCAGGATCGGAGATGTGAATGGCCACCGGCATGTTCAATTGCCCACAGGCATCCCACATCGGATCGAAACGCGGGTCGTCAATCTTCACCAGCGTGACCCGAAGTGATGTTTTCGCGAAGATAGAGTCCCAGCGTCTTGAGAATCTTCAGGCCGCGCGCACCGTCGCGGTGAGCTTGCTCGATGGCCTGAGCTTGAAGCTTCGGATAGTCCGGTTCTTTGAAGCGAGAATAGGACGGCTCGGTGAACGTGTAAAAGCGGCCCGGGAAACGCGCGGTCATACTTCGCGACTGCTTCAGCAAGGCCTTTTTCGTACCCGCCGGTGAGGTTGACCATCGTCTTGATGTTTTTGCGGTCCATGACGGCGAGCAGTTCCTGCGGAGTGCCCAGATACTGCCGGTCCGGCGAGAGTTCGACACCTTTCTCCGACTTCGTGGAAAGCGAGATGTGCGTATGAAAGTCAATGACCGGAAATTTCGCACGCTCAATGTGAGATTCGTGCACCTGCAGCATGCTCTTAGGCTCGTACTGCGAGAGGTCCAGCGGTGCGGGCTTGGCCTTTTCCTCCGTCACGGGAGCCGCCGCATTGGCAATACCCGTGCCAGCTGCGGCCAGCGCGCCCGCTCCATACAGCCATTGACGACGATTGATCACCTATCCTCCGCCTTTCCGGCTACTGTCCCGGCTCAAGAGCCGGGGTGGCAATATCGACGGAACGTTTTTCGCCATGAATGGAGCCATGCCAGACACTTCCGCCGAAGGTTGTGATGTAGACCTTATTGCGATCCTGCGGATCCGGAATCACGCGCTGTCCCCACTTGAAATTGAATCCAGGAATGCGTGTCCAATGCAGACCGCGGTCGGCAGATCGCCAGGCGGAAGACTCGAATCCTGCCGCGTAAAGAATCTTGGGATCAACTGGATCAATGGTGATGTCATAAATGTGGCGATCTTTCTCCAATACCTGCTTCCAGGTCTTGCCTCCGTTTTCCGAGAGAAAGATGCCTCCGCCATCCCCGTGTACGCCGCTGGCGCGCGCCCAAGCCGCCAGGTAAAGACGATCGGGAGAATCGGGATCGATGGCGAGGCCATTCGGCCCATTCGTGCCCTCGGGCAGCGCAACTGGCTGCCAGTGCTCGGCCCCGTCGGTCGAGCGATAGAGAGCGCCATCGCCTTCGTTCCCGATACTCCCGTTCTCGGAGCGTCGCGCGATGACTACATAAAGAGTCCCGTTTGAACTCAGCGCCAGTCGCCAGGCAAATGGTTCCTTCTGGGTGATTCCCTGGTTCTTCAGGCTCCACGTGCGCCCGCCGTCCGAGCTCTTATAGACTCCGCGTCCAAAACCAGCAACGTACAGGATACGAGCATCCACTGGACTGTTGGGATCGAGAATAATGTGGGTGGCGCCCGTTTCGTCCATTCCCGCGTTCGATTGCGTCCAGTTCTTGCCGCCGTCTTCACTGCGGCAAACTCCACCTTTATAGTTCAAGACAGAATTGTGCCGCCACATTTTGGGACGCGGCAGATCGTGAGTATAGCTATTCACGCTCCACATGCGGCCACGCACTTTGGGATCGAAAACGATCCAGTATGTCGTGTTCAGCCAGTCACGAGGAACGCCGGACGTGGAACTCGTCCAGGAAACTCCACCATCCTCGCTGCGAAAGAGGCCGATGTCGGTGTAGGTGATGAACTGACGTTTGGGATCGAAGGGATCGAAATGAATGCCGTAACTGTTGGTGACGTCGAGCCCAAGCGTGGTCCAGCCTGCGTCGTTCACTTTGCGTGAGTACAAGGCTGCCCAGGTTGCGCCGCCATCGGTCGTGCGCATGGTGCGGCCAAGATCGGTGCCGTAGGCAAGATTAGGATCCTGCTCCGCCACCGTCATGGCTAAGGGGATTCTCGCCCCAACCCGGTCCAAAACGCTCTGTGATCCACGCGTCGTGTATGTTGCTCGCGGCGGAGTCGGATTCCTTCCACACCAATTGCCAGTCGGCGCCGGAGTTCGTGGTCTTCGCAACGCCGATCCAGGTCTTTCCGTCGAGGGCAAGATGCTCATAGGACACGTAGGCGATCTCGGGATGGCGAAGACTGGTCGCGATGGCTCGAACTTTCGATCCTTCCCCGGGCAAGTCGGACTTACGCCAGCTCGTGCCGCCATCGGTGGAAGTGAACGCCCCTTTTTCCGATGTGATGTAGATCGTGGGCTGCTCGGCTGCATTGAATCCTAACGAAATGTCAGACGCAGTGGCCGGAAGGGAACGAGTCGTCACTTCCGTTGCCTTCACGATTGTCAGGTCGTGAGTATTGGCCAGAAAAATAGTGCGAGAATCAGCCGGCGAATGTGGATCCACCCAGATGTGACGCGCCAGGTTGGGCACGCCTACCTGTTTTTGCCAAGTCTTCCCCGTGTCCATGGAAACGAAAAGTGACGGGCTCTCGTTCGAGCCACCGACCACATACAGAACTTTGGAATTTGCCGGATCGATCGCCATGGATGCAATCGAGCCGAGCGGATCCGGATCAGCCAGGATGTCTTCATCCGCGTGATCAGAATTCATCTTGACGCCTTTGATCGAGGATGGGTTTGGATACACCAACTCCCAGTGCTCTCCGCCGTCGGTGCTGCGCCACAAACCAGTGGCATGCGCGTACATAGTCTTGGCATCGAGCGGGTCGAAGACGAAGAAATCCACGACCCCGCGCAGGTTGAACATCCGCCAATTCTTACCGCCATCGTGAGTAATGTAAGAGCCGGTCATGTCGCACGCGATCAGCACGGTATTGGTATCGTGGGGGCTGATGGTTGGATGAAACATGGCGCCGCCGCCCCCGGGTCCGATCACGCGGAAGTCGCCGGGACGGTCAGCAGCGGTACTGGTCAAGCACAATGCAAGGAGAATCGCGGGAAGAAAACGCAGTTTCATCGGCTCCTGCCAGAAGTATGCCGATTCATGTAGGTATAACTTCGTGATCGGCTACCAAGTACAGTTCACAGCGAAGGTCAGGAAGCGGCCGCCGCATCCAACTAAGATGGCGCGGCGGCCGATTTCTTGCAGTTTGATTCTCTAGAACGTGATCCTCAGCCGCAGTCGGACCGTGCGCCGGCTGTCGACACCTTCCTGCGTGAAGGTGTTGATCAAGCGCCCAAAGTCGTCGTTGGTTGAGAAATCGCGCGATGGTCGGCTTCAGGGTTGCGGGATCCACACCTAGACTGAAGTCGCCCAGGTTGGAGAAGGGGCCACCGCCGCCGCCGTAGTCGCTATCGGGCGAAAACAACGGGTGATTGAAAACATTATTGATGTCGGCCCCGAGGGTTGCTGTTACACGCTCTCCGAAGTGAAAGTCCTTGTGGACACCCAGGTTGACGCCCCACGTGCCTGGACCGGTCAGCATGTTGCGCTTGGCGAGTTGAGGATTGTCGAAGACGTCGGCACCTATCGGCGGCAGGGCGAACGCGTTCGGGTCCCAGATCTGGTCTCCGCTGCGATGATTGACGGTCCCGGTCACTACCGGCCGGAACGAAGGTTGTTGAAGTCTCCGACAGCGTCGACCGAGCTAACACCCACGTTGCCTGGTGCGACCGGCCCGCAGTTGTCGCAGATCCAGTATGGAGTAAAGCCCGTGCCAGTTTTGGCGAACATATTGAAGGTAGTCTGCCAACCGCCGAGGATGGCGTCAGCCCAGGTCGAGAACGATGACCCGTATTTCTTTCCTTTCCCAACCGGCAAATCGAAGACGCCATAGGCCACAAAACGATTCTTTGGAACGAACCCTTCCTGCCCGTAGTCGTTGATTCGGCAAGAAGGGGTTATAGACGAGACCGCCAAGGCTGGAATTTCCCGTATCCAAGGCGGTCGACTTCTGGTCAAGGTACGTGTAGGCCAAGTTCAGCAGCAAGCCGTGGGAATAACGGCGTTCCAACTGTGCCTGGAACGCATTGGAACGGCCGTGTCCGAAGTTCCCATAGCTGGCCAGGTAGTCACCCAAACCCGGGAATGGTTGGCGGGCCAAGTCCGCAGGCGAATAATCGCAGTCGTCGCCGGGACTGCAGGGCGTAATGCCGTCGCCGGTCGTCGTGCCAAACGGGGTGTCGCTGGGGTGAAGTTCGTTCAAGTCGATGCCACCGATCAGTCCGCTGAGGGTGCTTCCCAGGTAGGAGAGCCGCATTGAGGTATCCCGAACAACTTCACGTTCGAAAGTCACGTTGTACTGCTGAATGCGGGGCTGCTGCAGATCGACGGGGACTGCATTGATGGAAGGCAGGCCCCCGAAGCCCGAGGCCACGCGACCACCCGTGAAGGGACTGAAGCCGTGGTTAAACCCCGGCCACGGATTGAGTTGTTGATCGACCGGCAGAGGATCGCCGTTAGCATCCGTGTTTCTCTTCGTCAAACCCTGGTTGAAAGCATTGGTAGCGAGTGGGTCGCGTATTCCCTGCGCAGCAGAGGTCGGATAGTAGAACCCGTAGCCGCCACGGATGACCGACTTGTCTGCCGAGACGCAGAGCCATTCCAATTCGCGGAGCAAAGTTGTTCTTGTCAGTGCGAACCAATCCGCGGCCAATACCCAGTCCCGACTGGGACGCGAGTGACCACCGGGAGAAGATTCACAATTCGCGTGTCCAGGAAGGGCAATTGTCTTTTCAGAGGGAATAATGAAACGCCCTCTGAGTCCGGTGCTCGAATCGACGAACTTCGGATCGAAGTTCACCATCAGGTCGTGGTTCTCGATAAAGGGAGTGATCAATTCGTAGCGCAATCCAAGATTGACGGTGAGGCTGGGCGTTACTTTCCAGTCGTCCTGGACGAAATATCCATGTCTCCCAGTTGTAAACATCCATCGGAGGACGCGGCGCGTTAATGTAGGTGACGCTTGTCAGGTCTCCAGCCCAAGAAGAAAGTCGCGAATACGGGGTGGTGCTGGAACCTGTATAGGTCATCAAGCCCCGCGGGATTACTGCGATTCATGGCGAAGCCATCCACGGTTCGGCATTGCGGACAAAGTCAGCGCCCATCTTCAGGCTGTGCTTCCCGACCACCCAAGTGAGAGTGTCTCCGAAGGTAGCCAGGTTCTGATCCAGCGGCCGATCGGTATTCCGACCGCCGTTTTGGAAGGTTGCGAAACGTACTGCTGAAATTGATCGCCGGATGGCCAAGCGTGCTGCAACTCATCGGGCCCGACCACGGCACCATAGGCGTCGACATCGGACTGGTCGAATCCGATCGCCGGAAAGAAAACCCTCCAACGTGGTGTTGCTGTGCCTGTCGAAGTTTCTGGCGGTTAAATCCGCCACGCGCTTCATTCATGATGTTGTTGCTGAACATGCGCGTGTAGGAAAGCGAGATGGTGTCATTGCGCCGGTCAGTTTTGCTTCAGCCCAAGTCCGGTGTAGGGCGCCTGCACCAAGTTTTGGCGAATCGTCTGGCCGACCGCGTTATAGACAACGTAGACGTGATCTCTTTCGCTGAAGTCGTGATCGACGCGCAAGGTGTCCTAGATCGTGCACGGACGACGGCTGGGCAGGATGTGTGATAGCCTGGAGATGCGGCCGTCGTGTCGCTCATGATCGGAGCCGAGAGGCCAATCTTCGGAAAGTAGGTAGTGATCAGCGATCTGCACGGTCGGATTCAGCAGTCGCGACGGGATGGTAATGAATTGCCTGCCGGCTCCTCCCACCGTGTCGTTCGCAATCTCCTCCGGTGTATAGCGTCACGCCGGCGGGCACATAGGGCTTCGAGGTATCGTTCAGCCAGGAGAAATCGCCAGTCCACAAGACTGGGGTGCGGCAAGGTATCTGGAATTCGACCTGCACTGGGAGCTGAACCGTCCAGTTTCTCTCGTACGCGGCGAAGAACCAGGTCTTCTTCAGGTCGGGATCGGACCACCGAACGATCCACCAATGTCGTTGATGTTGAAATACGGATTGGGGTACTTACTTTGAAACGGGTGGGAGCGAAGTCGGCTTTGCCGCTTGTCCTGCAGCGTCCAAGCGGCCAGCGCCGAGTTCTTGTTGTTGTAGAAAGCCGATCCGTGATAGCCCGCTCCTCCACGCTTGGTAGTGACGCGGATGTTCGCGATGCCCGGCGTATTCCGCACTGAAATCGTTCGACAGAACGTTGATGTCGCCGACCGCTTCCAAAGACGGCTGGCTGCTCGGTCGGCTCGCCGAAAGATGCCGCCGTTCGAGCGTCTGCCCATCCAGCGAGAAGTTGGCGCCGTAACTTTGCGCACCCAGGAACTTGAAGGATCCGTCCGTGTCCAGCTTGCGTGATGTTCGGGTTCAGATACGAGAAACGAGTAGACGTTACGGCTATCGCGCGGGAGATCGATGACCGCGCGACTGGTGATCGTGTCGCTGATGGTCTGGTCGGCGGTGTTGACGAGCGGCGCTTCGGCCGTGACATCGACGCGTCTCGGTCGCCGAGGCCACCTTAAGCTGCGCGTCCGCGCGTGACCACGTCGCTGCCGTGGATAACGATACCGGTGATTTGGGTCGTCCGCATGCCGGCCAACGAAACCGACACCTGATAGGTTCCGGGACTCAAGCCGAAGACGCGGTACTCGCCTTGCGCGTTGGTCTTGGTCTCGCGCGGCGTGTTGGTGGCGAGATCAAGGATGACCACCTTCGCGTTGGGGACCACTGCGCCCGTGCTGTCGGTGACCGAACCGGTAATGGTGCCCAAATCGGTTCCTTGCGCGAACACAACTGGGCGCTTCCGAGAACTGCTAACAGGATGAGTAAGGATGCAACGTACGTCGCGGACTTCATAGCTACGCCCCTTCGCGAACAGTTTCTTACGCCGACCTTTTATCACATTCAAATCGCAAAAGCAAAGAAAGAATAACAAATGAGCATATATGAGAAATCAAACGCAAGTATTCTGTTTTTGGAACTCCGCCGGACTTTTTGGGTTAACGTTTTTGCGAAGCTGACGCCGATGGTTGGAACAATCGGGACACGCTGTTACTCCTCTGGCAAATGCAGGGCAAATGTCTGAACCACGCGGCTGATGACGCCGTCCTCAGACGGCGAATCCGGTCGGAGGCCCTCCTCCAGGCAACGAAAGAACGCCAGCAACTGACCCGCAAGTACGTCGATCAACGGCGAAATTGTCGTCTCCCAGTTGCTCCAGCCCCTTGCACTCCAGCACCAGATCGCCGTCGCGGACGAGTTCGCTTGGGGACGGATTCCCCCACCATGACCTTCAGCAGGCCCAGGCCTTTTTGATCGAGTTCGCGAAGCAAGTCGGTTTGATAGGCCCGCAGTGTGGAGTCCGATGACACGAAACAAACCACCAGCGTGTCGTCGTGCACATAGCTCATGGGACCATGGCGCAAGCCCAGGTAAGTCTCGCTCATGGTGGTGACACGGCCACCCGTCATCTCGAGCATTTTGAGCGCGGCTTCGCGGGCCGCACCAAATCGCGCCCCGTCGCCCAAGAAAACGGCACGATTGAAAGGCGCTCTCGCGACTATTGCCAGTTTGCCCAGAGAATTACGAATGAAGGTGGAGGCGACTTGCGACAGCTGCTCACAAATTGCCCGATAACGCTCGGGCTGGCCTGTCAATCCGAGAAAACGCGCCGCCAGCACCAGGTTGGTGAAACTGCTGGTCATCACCAGTCCTCTGTCGTTCGTCCGTTCATCCAGGACGATGACGCCGACGCGCGGATCGTACTCGTAGGTTCTGGCAAGACTTCCCGACTGGTTGCAGGTCAGTATCAGGTGGCGTATGTCGGGCTGGGTTCTGAGCATCAACGCGACCGTCCCGACGCTCTCCGGGCTATCGCCGGATCGTGCCAGCGACACCATGAGCGCCGGCCTGCCAGGCGGGAGCGCGCTGCTTCCGTGCGATAGTAATGTTCCGCCGCCAATCGCCTGGGTGACGACTCCCATTTCGCTCTGCAATGACCCGCGTACGCAATCCCCCGCATATTCGGAACTGCCGGAACCTGTGAGGATTAAAGTGGAAATACCAGCAAGAATCGCGTGCAGGTCGCCCGCCTTTTCACACATCAGCGCACAGGTTCGCTCCCACGTGGAAGGCTGCTGACAGATCTCCCGAAGAGTGTGGAAATATCCCAGCTCCCGCTGCTGTTCCGGGCTTTTGCTGATCAGTTCCGCCACTTTGGGTTGGGATTGCGACAGAGCGCGCAGCCAATCCGGCTCAAGCAGGGACGTAGGGGACATAGGGCTACTTGCCTACATTGGGAAAATAACAGAAATATATAAAAAGTAAAAGAAAATATAAAACAAAGCAGAATGCCGTCTGTATACTTCGTTGCGGCAAATGACTATGCGTCGCCGAGACTTGCTTAAAGCCGCCGTTGTGGTCCCGGCCGCCATGGCGGCTAACGCAGACGTGCCCGCGCACCTCTGGCAAGGCTACGATTTCGGTTCGGGTCCCTCTGTGGCCGAACGCCTGAATCAGGGACCCTTTGACATTGACCAGGACCAGGGCTGGCAAACGGTGCTGTTCACGACTCCGTCGGAGCGCCCATTGCGCAATCCGGGACTTGGGTTGGTGGGCTATGCATGGGAAGAAAGCGGTCCGTCGCTGGCGGCGCGGGCCGGACGAGAAACGCTCGCGCAGCACGTCGAAAAAATTTCCAGCCCTGCCTTTTGTCGATATTCTCTACATCCGTTGCGATTGGCGAAATGTTCAGTCTCGCCCGGGCCGGCTCGATCTGGAACCGGTTTGGGAGCTTGCGCTGGACGCCGCGCAGCGCAAGGGTCTTCGAGTTGCCTTCCGCGTCCAGCTTTCGAACACATCCTTCCAGCCCGAACAAGTTGCTCTGCCGGAATTCCTCAGAGATCGCGTGCCGCTGGTGGCGATCGGAGAGATCCCTGGAAAGGGCTCGGGCAAATACCGTGAGCCTCGTTATGACCATCCCGAATTTCAGAAGGCCTTCGCCGAATTGAACGACCTGTTGGCGGCACGCTTCGAAGGGAACCCATTAATTGAGTGGATGGACCTGATGCAATACGGATTCTGGGGCGAGGGGCATACCAGCAACTTCCCGAGCCCCTTCCCGGACTACCTGACAGCTGAACGCACGTTTGTTGCGATGACTCGAGCTGCAGCTTGAGACCTGGAAGAAAACTCCCCTGGCAGTCAACACGCAACCCGATATCAGCAATGTCGGTAATCGCACCGTGATTGATATGGCGGTTCGCGCCAACGCCTGGCTGCGGTCCGACAGCATCATCATCGAAGAACCGATCCAGATCGAGGAACTCGGCAATCGTCCGCCATGGCTGGCTGCCATCCTGGAAGACGGGTACTTCCGGCAATACGATGTGGAGAAGCTAAAGCTCGACATGGCGGGTATCAACGAGATGGAGAATTACATGCTCCACGTCCTCGACGTGAGAGCCAACTACTGGTCTCTGTGGACCGAAGCGGACAATCTGGCGCGCTATAACGAGCGATATCCCCGTGGATTTGAGCGGCTGAGGGCCAACCTCGGTTATCGCCTACGCCCGTCGTGGGTTTGGCAACGAAAGCGATACGGCACTTCAGAGCTGATCGTTTGTGTCTCGAATCGCGGTGTTGCCGGCGTGCCGGGTGTGTTGTGGCTGCAGCTTGAAAGTCCCGACCAGAAATTGCGGATGCGAGGCGCGCTGGATGCTGGACATCCCTATGGTGGCGCACTTCGTCAGGCTTCCTTTCTGCTTCCAGCGGACTACCGCGGCAAGGTGCACCTGTCGGCCCTGCTTGAAAGTCGTCCGGGAATTCACAAGCCGGTTGCGTGGGCTTGTGAACAGCCGGTCAATGCCGACGGCTCCATCACGGTGGAACTCAAGGGTGAAAGCGACCGCGGCTGGCGAAAGGGAGTTTAGTTTCGCACCTGTTCACCTGGAGACCTCTGCTTGAAAAATACGGGCTGTGCATTGCTGGCCATCGCCACTTTATGGTCGGCTCAAAGCTTCGGGCAGGGGAAGGCGGGCAGCCCTGCTGCTCCCGGACCGCCTCGCCTGGAACAACTGGTCGAGGCGAATATCGTCGCAATACACGCCTATCAGATGCTGCTCGCGCGCAAGCAGGACAACGCCGATCCCTCATGCTGGGCGACAAGGGACACGAGGGAAACGCAACTGGAGGAGTTGGTCGCACACCAAACATCATTGCTCAGTGCGGCGACAGCCGCCCGGGCATGGGCGCTGGGAGCACCCTCCGCGTTTGACCCGAAGAAAGACTTGTACCCCTTGCTCGCAGCCGAACTTCCCATGCCTGGCAGTCTTCCGGTCAACGTGTTCACAGCATATCTTCGCGTTCAAGCGCCACACCATCGAAACGAAGAGATTCGCTCCATTGCGAATCTTTATCAAACCGTACTGGAAGTCGAACGCGATGGGGACACCTTGCAGGATCTTTATAGGTTCTACATTGCCCTTGGGCTCCCGGTATACATTGCCCAACTCGGACTTCCGGGCTCAGACGAGGAGTTACTGGCAACTGGCCGCCTGCTCGAAGGCCGAGCTTGTTCTTCGCCCGTAGGTTTGAGCGCTGCGGAATGGCAAATTGCCGGAAGGAAAATTTGGAACTGGGGAGAAAAGAATCTTCATGTTCGCGATGCCACGGTACTAGGGGACGAATTGCTCGACGAGCCCGACGTCAAGGCGCTCGAACCAAGAATGAAGGGGCTTCCCTCGCAACGCATCGCCGTGATTGGGCACTCGTTCACAATGGATCTGCACTGGGCTTCTCCTTCGGCCTTCGTGCCGATCGTGACTGCCATGTTCGCCCGCGAAAATCCCGGCATACAGTTTCGTCAATTTCAAGGGGGCGGACTGACTTCTTCACGCGCACTGAAAAATTTCTATCATGATGCGCTGGCATGGCGTCCGAACACGGTACTTCTGGTCGTCATCAACCGAACCGACCGGGACCTTGCCGACCTACGCACCATGGGCGAGGGATTCAAGGCAGCCGGGGCGCGGGTCGTGATGTTCGACGACGTGCATGATCCGGATTCATCCGACCCGGCGAGGCGCACGCAGGAGGCGGAAATTGCGCAAGCAGCAGGTATCGAAATCGTAAAGGTCAGTTCGGTCCTAGCCGCATCACCGGACCGGAGCCGGTTTCTATGTCTCGATCACATCCATATGACCGAGCCCTACCATCGTCTAATGGCGAAACAATGGCTTAACACCATTCTCGATGTACCACTCTCCGCGGGTCGGAAGTAGCCTCGCAAACCCTTCTTCAATACTTCTTAACAAATGTTGGGCCTGCGCTCGCCGTTCAAGACGCCGAGGCCAAGGTCGCGGGATTCAGCAACGCGGCGGAATGCACGTCCAGAAATACGGTTGTGCCCGGATGAGTGCGCAAGATGGAAGCCGGGGCAATCGGGCTGATCTCGCCGTCGAAGCAGGCTTTCACCGCCTTGGCTTTGCGGGCGTCGGGCACAATGCAAACAATCTTCTTCGCCTTCAAAATCTGTCGGATGCTCATGGAAATCGCACGCCGCGGTACGTCTTCGAGGGTTGCAAACCATCCTTCTCCAAGTTGCTGGCGACGGCAAGCCTCGTCCAATGTGACAACCAGATAGGGATCTTCAGTTTCGAAATCGGCGGGAGGATCATTGAACGCCAGGTGACCATTCTCTCCGATGCCGACAAATGCCACGTCGATCGGTGCAGACAGTAATGCCTGGCTGGTACGCCGAATCACATCGACGGGATTCTGTTCTCCGTTGAGCAGGAAGGCATGCTTAATTCCCGTTTTCTGAATCAGGCGTTCCTGAAGGAACCGGCAAAAACTGGCGGGGTGCGAGGCAGGCAAACCAATGTACTCGTCGAGATGGAACATCTCTACCCGACTCCAGTCGATTCCCGGAAGACTGGTAAGAGCCTCGAGGAATTCGAACTGCGCGGCTCCAGTGGCTGCGATCAATCGAGCCTTGCCTTGGACTTGTATCGCTTCGCGTAGGATGCCGGCCGCCTGATCGGCTGCGACCTTCGCCATCTCACGCTTATCGTTGAAACACTTGATCACCACGTGGACATGACTCCTTTCAGGATCGTGTAGGCGCCAGATTTCTAGCGTTCTGCCCTGCTATCTTTGCCAATTCCAAACAAAGTCTCACCGATGGAAACACGTCTGTAATCGATGGGTACGGACTTTCCTTACGGATGAGCGCATGAATGAATTCTGCCGCTTCGTCGTAGCATCCGTTCAGCACTTCTTCCGGCATGCCGTCAGACGTCTCTTCAATCACCATCCTATTTTCGCGGTAGCAACGCCATGCCCGTCGTGGACCGAAGGGACTAGTGACTACAGCGCGAAAGCCTTCACCCATCAATTCGTAGGTCTCCTCGAGCACTCCTGCGGTGGGCAGAACATCAATACGCCCGAGAACACCGCTCTCGAATTTCAGATCGACGGCATACCAACTCGCGAATTCGCTAGTTTGTCGTAGGGTTCGGATATCTGCTTCCGCAACCTCCCCCGCAATATGACGCAGGGCGTCCACGGCATGAACAGCCGTAGTCCAAAGAAATTCAGGCTCGTTGCGCGCATGCCTGGTAAGGGTGCAGCGCACATAACGAAGCGATCCCGCAGTTCGGGTATGTTCGATTGCTCGATTGAGAAACGGCATAAAGCGTCGGTTCACGGAAACCATGTTGGGCGTGTGGATGGCCTGCGCCGTTTCGACCAATGCGGTTACGTCCGTAAGCGAATCTCCGAGCGGCTTCTCAACGACGCAGGGGATGCCGCGTTCGAGTAGCTTGATGCCAAGTTGAGAGATCTTCTCTACGGGGACAACTGCGATGCAACCGTCGAGTTTCTGTCGCGCAAGCATTTCGTCAACGTCGCGATAGGCGCTTACAAAGCCGTACTGGCGGCAGAAGAACTGTGCGCGTTCCAAGTTAAGATCGCACGCCGCAGCCAATTCGATGTCGGAGGGATGGGCAGATTTGTATCGGGCTAGTGGGACGGCATGTCCGCTCTCCGAATGTTCTCCGCACCCAATCAGTCCTAAACGAATCATGAAATCAAACCCTGCTAATCACGTCGTGAAACGACCGGCACAGCGGCCGGGCACGCCGCTGATTCTTCCTCCACCCGCGCCCTGCCGCGTACCAAATACAACGCCCCACCCACTGACAAAGTGAGCGCGGCGAACCACAAAACGGTCGCGCGGTGCTCCGGACGAGTAACAAGAAGAAGGAACAAGCTCAATAATCCGATGCTGGATATGGTGCGGCTCAGGAAGCGAAACACCGGTGCCGTGAAGTCCGGAGTATCTTTCAACTCCACAGCGACGTCGACTGGAGTATTCAGGTTCGTGAAGAGCTGCGCCCGTGCAGGCGTATCACCACGATCGAACAGCATGCTGAGAAAAAATATGCCGAAGGACGCCGGGATGATGTACGCAACCTGCTGAATCAACGACCAGTGATACACAAACGCGCCCAGGATTCCCAGAACGAGTCCAACGGAGAAGGAAGCCAGCCCCGACCACGGCGGCGTCCGGCGAATGGCTAGTCCCAGCAGGGCCGGCGGGCCGTAGGCCAGGGAAATCAGGGTATTGAACGTGAGCATGACCTGAAAGACGCTTCTTCCGCTTGCCGCCATCAGCACTGCGATCACCGTGGTCGCGGCGCCTACCAAAAATGTGGCGATCCATCCCACCACCAGTAGTTCATGATCCCCCGCGTCTTTGCGAAGCAAAGCCTGGTAAAGATCTTTGGAGAGGATCGCCGACTTCAGATTGAACTGGGCGGACAAATTCGCCATGGTGGAACTAAACATGGCTGCGAGCATTACGCCGATCAGGCCATGCGGCAGCAGGGTCAAGCTGGCCACCGCGTAGGCCCCCTCGCTGGGATTGGCCAGTGACGGCCAAAGCGCGTGCAGGTCAGGATAAATCGCGCGCATCGCCATCGGCGGAATGAACCAAAGGAACGCGCCGACAAAAAACAAGCCGCAACATAGCAGCGCAACTTTCCGCGCGGACGCTTCCGTATCGACGCTGAAGTAACGTTGTGCCATGGCGCTGGTGTTGTATCCGAACGAAACCATAATGGTCCATGACACCAGGTAGATCCAGCCAAACTCCCCCGAAACATGCAGGGTCTTCATCTCCGGCGGCAGCGAGTGGAGCAATCCCGAGACTCCTCCCACGCGAGCGAGAGAGGTAATGACCAGCACCAGGCAAAACGGCATGAGGATCGAGGCTTGCAGAAAGTCGGTGACGACGACCGCCCACAGACCGCCGATCACGCAGTAGAAAACGATGATGGATCCTGCGCCCAAGATGGTCCAGGTTACCGGAAAGCCGCACGCCGAAGAGACAAACAGGCTGAGTCCGTACAGCATGCTGGCGCTGGTGAACATTTGAAAAACAATGGTCGTCCAAGAGAAGGTCTGGTGAGTGGTTCGGTTGAACCGGCCGGCGAGATATTCCATCACGGTGGTGATCCGGCTGCGTCGCCAGCGCGTGGCAAAGATAAAGTAGCCGAGCAGAAAGCTGAGTGCATTCCCGATATACAAGCCTATGGCCGCGATACCCGCCCGGTAGGCGACACCAGCTGCACCCGTGAACGTCCAGGCGCTGAAGCCGGACATGAAACAACTCAGGCCGGCGACGAGCCACGGAACCCGGCTTCCGCCACGGAAATATTCTGCGGCGCCTCGATTGAAGCGCATCACATACACACCGACCAGCACCATCAACAGCGCGTACAGACCGATCACCACGTAGTCGATGCTATTGACGCCAGTCATGTCCGGAACAAGGGCCTTTCCTCTTATACTTTGTCCCGGCAGAAAAGAGAAGCTAATAGATACCAAACGAAAGCAAAGATCGGCGTCCGATGTTACACTGAGCCGGCATGGAGCGCCCTAATCTTGTTGTCTGCGCCGGGAGCGAGCTTTTCCATTCCTTCTTCTCCCCTCTTCTGCAGACGCGACTGTCCCGCCGGTTCCATTGGCAAAGGGAGGGGGCACGACGAATCAATCGTGTTTTGAAGCAGAAGTTGGCTGCTGCTCAGGCGCTGATTACTACGTGGGATAGTCCGCAGTTTTCAGAAGACTTGCCCCGTTTGGCGCCGAAGCTAAGAGTGATCGCGCACTGTGGCGGGGAGGTGAAATCGCGCTTCGCGCGACCGCTCTTCGACGAATTCACCATCACAACGGCGCCAGTACCCATGGCGCGGGCAACCGCCGAACTGGGTGCGGCCTTGCTTCTGTATACGGCCCGCAATGTGGACTTCTACCGCGAGCAGATGCGAACTCGATCCAATCGAATCTATGACAACTTGCACCTACACGGTGCACCGGAATCCGTGATCGGACGGGAGGTTGCGATGATCGGGTTCGGCCGAATTGGTCGAGCGCTCGTGGATATGTTGCGCGGTTTCGACTTGCGATGGGTCGTCTACGACCCCTACGTACCGAAGTCGCTGGCGCAGCAGTACCCTATTCGTTTTGCGAGTTTGAGGACGCTCTTGCCGCGGGCACGTTTGCTTGTGCTCACGGCCGCCTTGACGGAAGAGACACGCGGTCTTCTCAACCGCGATCGTCTCGCGCGACTGCCTGATGGCGCCGTCGTGATCAACATTGCGCGTGGAGGTTTGATCGACCTGACGGCTCTGACCAAGGAAGTCAAACGCAAGCGCCTGCGCTGTGCTCTGGATGTCACTGACCCCCTGGAACCCCTGCCAGTCGGGCACGCGTTGCGTCGTCTGCCGGGAGCGATTGTTACTCCCCACATAGCAGGCAGCAACCGGCACGTTCGCCACGAGATGACAAAGGTTGTGCTGGATGACTTGGAGAGCTTTTTCGGCGGTCACAAGGTAAAGAACCGGGTCACTGCCGCCATGCTCGACCGGATGACGTAATCATGAAAGTGTCGTTCTCCACGCTGGCTTGCCCGGATTGGACGATGCCACAGATCATCGCGATCGCCTCCGCGGCCGGCTACGACGGTATCGAATTACGCTTGGTCGAGAACGAAGACTCGCTTTGGAAGCTGCGTGCTTTTCAAGGACGGGAGTTGGCCACCACTAAACGAGCGTTGTCCGATCACGCTCTGGCGATTTCGTGTGTGGATACCAGTTGCCGTTTTCACTTTCCCGATGCCAGGGAGCGCGCACATTGGATCGACGAAGGTGACCGCATGTCGGATCTGGCGGCTGCACTGGACGCTCCAGGAATCCGGGTTTTTGGGGATACGATCCAGCCAGGTGCGGATCGGCCTTCCACGCGCGATTGGATTGCCGACTCCATTCGCCAGCTTGCCGACCGCACGGCTGCGAAAGGAGTTGAGGTCTGGCTGGAAACTCATGGTGATTTCGCCACGTGCGTCTGAGACCGCGGCTATTCTGTTGAGTACCGGCCAGCCGCAAATCGGAGTTGTTTGGGATCCGGCAAATTGTTTTCTTGAGTCGGGCGAGCGACCCCAGGCAGGTGCAGCCATCCTGGGGGCAAGAATCCAGCACGTGCACATCAAGGACCTGCGTCGAAATCAGAACGGCTGGAAGCCGGTGCTCACTGGTGAGGGGAATTTCTCCCTACTGGAAGTGCAAGCCGCGGTGAGCCAACTGGAATTCGGCCGCTTCGTGTCTTTTGAATGGGAAAAGAGATGGCATCCGGAAATTCCCGATGCGAACGTCGCCCTGCCGCACTTTGCGGGCTGGTTCCGGGAGAATTGGACGCCGTGAGCGAAAGCAGTAATGTGGTCTTGCGCAAGCTGCGTGCAAGCGACATTCCGGCAGCGGCACAATTGTCGGCGGAAGCGGGCTGGAACCAGACGGAAGAGGATTGGCGGTTGCTGATTGATCTGGCTCCCGAAGGCTGCCTGGCGATCGAAGTGGAAGGGGCGACTCGCCGCAACCGCGACACTGCTGTGCTATGGAAGACGATTGGCATGGATCGGCATGGTGCTAACGAAGGTGCCCTATCGTGGACGTGGCTTTGCCCGGCGTTTGCTGAATGAGGCGTTGACGCTGGCCGATCGCATGGGGATTGAAACCGTCAAACTGGACGCAACTGACCAGGGCCAGCCGATTTATGAGAAGCTCGGTTTTCGTGCTGAACAGGCCGTGGAACGGTGGTCTCGGCCATTTTTCCGCGAAAGCTCTAAGCCAGAAAATCTTCCTGGCCCGACATCTGCGCAAAACTGGTACGTGACAGACCATCGGGCAGCCGGTGTGGACCGTTCGCAATTACTGGAGAAGCTTGCGGCCCACAATCCACCGATATCGATCGGAAGTTCATATTTGCTGACCCGACCCGGCCGCCTGACTCGATACCTGGGCCCCTGTGTGGCCGATGACCCGCGGAGCGCGCACGCTTTGATTCAAGGCGCTGTACAGCAATCGGCCTACGAATGGTCCTGGGATTTGTTGCCGGAGAATGTGCACGCCGTCGCTATTGCTCAGGAGCTCTCCTTTGCGCCGAACAGGCACCTCCTGCGTATGGTTCGTGGCAAGGATTTGCGCGCACAGGAAGAGGCGATCTATGCCATCGCTGGCTTCGAATTGGGATGACAATGGAGATTCAGAACGTAACCGATTTGGAAGAACGGCTCTCGCGTCCAGACGATGCCGATGCCTCGGCGATGGCCGCCCTGGACGGAGATCTGCTGATTTTGGGTGTCGGCGGCAAGATGGGACCGAGCCTGGCCAGGTTAGCACGCCGCGCCGCGGAGAAGGCAGGAACCGGGAAGCGCATCGTCGCGGTCGCCCGATTCAGTAACAGCAACCTGTCGGCCGAATTGGGAGCCGAGGGAATCGAGACGATCACGACCGATTTGCTCGAGCCCGGCGCGCTAGACCGTCTTCCGGAAATTTCGAACGTCGTTTTCATGGCGGCAAGAAAATTCGGCACTGACGGCGAGGCGCACCTGACTTGGGCAATGAACACATATCTGCCCGGGTTGGTCGCTGAACGGTATCGGCACTCTCGCATCGTTGCATTTTCGACAGGCAACGTTTATCCATTGCGCTCACGGTCGGAAGGTGGGGCCGTGGAGTCAACACCGGTCAGTCCGGTTGGCGAGTACGCGCAGTCGGCACTGGGGCGCGAGCGAATGTTCGAATACGGCTCAGCTCGGTGGGGAACACTCGCGACCATCTTGCGGCTGAATTACGCGGTCGAACTGCGCTATGGCGTCCTGGTCGATATCGGGCGAGCGGTGTTTGAGCGACGCCCTGTTTCTTTGAGCATGCCTTTCGTCAATGTCATCTGGCAAAGGGACGCCAACGCCTGGTGTCTGCGATCCTTCGCGCATTGCCAGTCACCACCCTTTATATTGAACATCACCGGCAGTGAGACGCTTTCGGTGCGGGACATCGCGACGGAATTCGGCAAGCACTTCGGCGTTGAGCCGTCCTTCCTTTCCGACCAAGCCGGGCCCACAGCTCTGCTCAGCGATGCCAGCCAGGCAGTGGCGCTCTTCGGTGGGCCCACGGTGGGTTCCGCGGAGTTGATCGAGTGCACGGCACAATGGCTCAGGCAAGGCGGCGTGATGTTGAACAAGCCCACGCATTTCCAGACGCGCGACGGGAAATTTTGATGCAACTGCGCCAGAAACTCCGCTGCGGTCGCGTGATTCCAGCTCATCCCCTCGCTCTCAACATCAGCCGCCGATTGGACGAGCGCAGACAGCGAGCTTTGACGCGCTACTATCTCGCTGCGGGCGCTGGCGGGATCGCAGTCGGAGTTCACACGACCCAGTTTGCGATCCGTGACCCGAAAGTTGGACTGTTGGAGCCCGTGCTCACGATCGCGAGTGAGGAAAGTCGCGGCCTTGACGTTGTGAAGGTCGCGGGCGTGTGCGGAAAGCGCCAGCAGGCTTTCGCCGAAGCAGAGCTTGCCGCGCGACTAGGATACGACGTTGCCCTCCTGAGCCTCGCTGACCTGCGCGATGCGAGCATTGCCGAACTCGTGGAACATTCGAAATCGATCGCTTCCGTGCTGCCGGTCATGGGGTTCTACCTGCAGCCTTCGGTCGGAGGGCGCTTACTGCCCTATGAATTCTGGCGGCAGTTCCTCGAGATTGAGAACGTGGTGGCAGTCAAAATTGCGCCCTTCAATCGCTATCAAACGATCGACGTGGTACGCGCGTTGGCTGAGTCAGGCCGCGTCCAGGAGATAGCGTTGTACACCGGCAACGACGACAACATCCTGAACGACCTGTTGACGCCGTTTGATTTCGGCACGCAGCAGATTCGCATCGTTGGAGGTTTGTTAGGCCACTGGGCAGTGTGGACGAAGACTGCGGTTTCTCATCTGGATCTTGCGAAGAACCATGGGAACGCTGTGCCCAGGGAGATGCTGACTCTTGCCGCTCAGATCACCGACGCGAATGCCGCACTCTTCGATCCTGCACACCAGTTTCGCGGATGCATTCCTGGTATTCATGAGATCCTGCGTCGCCAAGGTCTACTTGAAGGGCGGTGGTGTCTTGATCCCCACGAGGAACTCTCCGCTGGCCAGATGGAAGAAATTGATCGGGTATGTCGAGCGTATCCACATTTGCGGGATGACGCGTTCGTACAGGAGCATCTGGATGATTGGCTTCGTTAAGACTTTGGTTATAGTGCTGTTGAGCTCTTTGCCGACGGTGGCCGCAGATAGCACAGTCGCGAAGAGCGCGTATGCCAACGAAAGACGTCCCTCTGCAACTGGACCCAGTTGCGCCCTTCTGGAGCGCGTCCCCCAGTGTATTCATGGATAAAGATACATTCGGCAAGGTCGTGCCACGTTATCGTACAGAGGTCCGCACGCGCTGGACGAAAGACAACCTGTACTTTCTGTTCATCTGTCCCTATGAAGAACTCCATCTTAAGCCCGACCCAAACACGACCCAGGAAACCAATAAGCTTTGGAACTGGGACGTTGCCGAAGTGTTTATCGGGGCGGACTTTGCCGACATCAAGCGCTACAAGGAATTCGAAGTTTCCCCGCAAGGCGAATGGATTGACCTGGATATAAATCTAAACAGTCCTCACCACGAAGATGGCTGGATATGGAACTCCGGGTTTCAAGCACTGGCCAGGATCGATCCCCAAAAGCATGTTTGGTACGCCGGAATGCGCATCCCATGGTCGGCGATTGATACTCGAACCCCGACACCAGGAAACAAGTTGCGCCTGAACTTATTCCGCAGCCAGGGCCCTCCGGAACACGCGCACGAAATTACCTGGCAACCGCCCCTCGGCAAAACGTTCCACGTTCCGGAACGTTTTGGTCTGCTCGAACTGGTCAAAGAAGAACAATGAAGAACGTTGCGGTGAACATTTAGGGTCACGCGGGGATTCAGAATTCCAATAGTTGTTGATGCAGGAAGACTAAACCGGCTGCGCCGAGTACACCTCCGTAGCCGATGGCACTCTGAAAGACGATTGGGACTTCGCGGCCGAGCATTCGGTTTGTCTGCCGCGCTACCGCCGAACGTAGAGGAGCCAGCAATTGTTCGCCGGCTGTGGCGATGTTGCCGCCCAGAATGAGGACCTCAGGATCGAACATGTGCAGGAGGCTCACTACGGCAGCAATCAAATACTCCAGCGCTCGGTCTAACACGCGACGAGCGCTTTCGTCTCCGTTGGCGGCCGCTTGAAAGATTGCCTCCGTGCTAGGAGTCTGGCCTTCACTGACAGAAAGCGTGGCCGAAGCGGCCCGATGCAGATGCGCGAAATAATCAGATTCAATCGCTCGCGAAGAAAATCGTGTCTCCAGGCAGCCGTGATTTCCGCAGATACACAGTCCGCCCTGAAGATCGACGGTCATATGGCCGAAGTGCCCGGCGATCCCGGTGGCTCCATGCAAGATCACTCCGTCGACCATGGCCGCTCCGCCGACTCCAGTACCCAAGGTCAGCAAAACTACGTTGCGCTTTCTGCGTGCCGCTCCCCACAGCACTTCGGCTACCAGCGCTGTGCGCGCATCATTGTCAGCTCGAACAGGCAGATCGCTGCCCACCAGGTCTTTCAGAACAGTTCCCTCCAGAAAATGCAGATCGCCCGGCAGGCGATCGATCCGGGAGGATTCGGGATCAATAATTCCCTTACATCCGATTCCGATCCCCCGCAGGGGCGTTTTCGCCTGCTGCAGTGCAGAACGGACGAAGTTGCTCAAGGATTCAGGAGTGCGTGGCGAAGGCGCCTGAAAGCGCTCCAGCAAGCTTCCCGTTACGCTGACAATCGCGGCTTTCATCGCCGTTCCACCGACGTCAACACCCAGCGCCAGGGGAGTTTCATCGGTGCTGGAACCAGTTTGGCTCACGATGATTGTGCATTATACGCACCGTATGCAATGCTACTGAGCGCATGAAGCCGGATCCGAATGCTGCAAGTGCTCTCATCTTGAGTTGAGGAGAGGATCATGGAGAAGCTGGCAGATACGGGTGTGCCTCCTCAAGGAAAATCCACAGCTGCCTTGGAGTTCTTCGACCAGGCCCTGATGTTGCTGGAAAAGTTGAAGCACACCGAGAGTGTGGCCATTCAGCAAGCGGCAGATCTCTGTGCGGATCGCATCGCACGCGGCGGCCTGATTTTTTTGTTTGGTAACGGCCATTCCCGCATGCTGTGCGAGGAAATGACGCCCAGACAAGGATGCTTTCCCGGGTTTGTGGCGCTGGTCGAGTTGGCCCTGTCGAATCAAGCGGCCATCATCGGCGCCAATGGACTGCGGGCACCGCTTTATCTGGAGAACTATGAAGGCTACGCCGAGCAGATCCTGCGCGGCTTTCACTTCGGACCGGATGACGCTTTCATCGTAATTTCAACCAGCGGAATCCGGCCGGTAGTGGTCGAAATGGCCATGGGAGCTCAGCAGCGCGGACTACCCGTTATCGCCATCACGTCTAAGACTCATTGTGAGCAGGCGGAGGCGGCACACTCCTCCGGTAAAAAACTAACGGATTGCGCGGACATTGTGATCGACAATCAATGCCCTCCGGGAGATTGCGTACTCCAGTTGACCGGGCTCGATTGGGCCACAGGGCCAGTTTCCACCATCACGGGCGCAACCATCATCAACATGATTCGTTGCGCCACCGCGGAAGGCCTGCTTCGCCGGGGAAAGGTCCCGACTCTGTTGCCCAGCCACCAATATGTCGGCAATATGAAGGCGGAAGAACAACTGGAAGCATTCTACGAAGCTTATCGCAAGAGTCTTGCCCATCTTTACAAGTGACCGAGGGGCGAACCACTACACCGTTGTGAAAAAAGCATCGAGCAAGATTGCGTGAGCAAGGAGACCGGCTATGTGTGTTTTTCACAAAGGCATTCTGATTCTGATATTCGGGAGTCTGACGGTGGCGTCACGTTCCGCAGACGCGGCCGAAACGTACGCTGTGACAATCGAACACGACATTTCCACGACGATGCGCGATGGCACGATTCTTCACGCGGATGTATATCGACCCAAAGCCGACGGTACCTTTCCCGTTCTCCTGGAGCGAACTCCGTACGACAAGAGCGGCTCAGCCGGTTTCGGTGTAAAGGCCGCGGCCCGCGGCTACGTCGTTATCGTTCAGGACGTTCGTGGACGCTACACCTCCGAAGGCGAATGGTATCCCTTCAAGAACGAATCGAACGACGGATTTGATACGGTGGAGTGGGCGGCGGCGTTGCCTTACTCCAACGGCAAGATTGGAATGTTCGGTGGGTCCTACGTGGGCGCAACGCAAATGCTGACGGCCATCGCACACCCGCCGCATCTGGCCGGAATCTGCCCTGTGGTCACCGCAAGCAACTATCACGACGGATGGACCTATCAGGGTGGGGCGTTTGAACAATGGTTCAATGAATCCTGGACCTCGGGTCTCGCCCAGGACACGCTCAACCGGCTCGTGCACAAGAACACGAACGCGTTGAACGGAATGTGGAAGCTTCCGCTCACGGACTATCCCCTGTTCGAATTGCCGCAAGCCTCTGACCCGGATTTGACGCGCTCGCTGGCTCCTTATTTCCTCGATTGGCTGGCTCACCCCAACTACGACGCGTATTGGAAACGCGTGTCGATCGAGGAGCATTTCGCCGACATCCAAGTCCCCATGCTGACGATCGCAGCCTGGTACGACATCTTTCTAGGCGGATCGCTGCGCAACTACACCGGCGTCAAATTGCACGGCGGAAACGATGCGGCACGCCAGGGCCAGAGATTGCTGGTGACGATCGGTGGACACGCCGGTTCGGGTCGCAAGATTGGAGACGTCGACTTTGGTGTCGCCGCCGAGTTTGAAGAAGACGATGCCACCTTGGATTGGTATGACTATCTCTTCAAGAAGTCCTCGAATCAATTTGCAGCCAAGCCGGTAAGAATTTTCGTGATGGGCGCCAACCAGTGGAGGGATGAAGAGGATTGGCCTTTGTCTCGTGCCCGCGAGACGAAATATTTTCTTCACTCCGCAGGAAAAGCAAACTCCCTGAGTGGAGACGGAACGCTCACGAACGCAGCGCCTCGTTCGGAGTCGGCGGACCACTACACGTACGATCCTGCGAACCCCGCACCCACGATCGGCGGGCCCTTGTGCTGCGACTCGCAGCATCTCAAGCCGGGACCGCGCGATCAGCGGACGGTCGAAGCGCGTGAGGATGTACTGGTCTACTCCACCGCCGCGCTGGCACAGGATCTCGAAGTCACGGGACCCATCCGGCTGGAACTTTTCGCAAGTTCTTCGGCGGTCGACACCGATTTCATCGGCAAACTAGTGGACGTTTGGCCCGACGGCTTTGCCCAGAATCTCACAGAAGGCATCGTTCGCGGGCGCTATCGCGATTCTCAAGAGCAGCCTGCTCTGATGAATCCGAATCAGACTTACAAGCTCACACTCGACCTGTGGTCAACCAGCAACGTGTTTCGCAAGGGGCACCGACTGCGACTAGAAGTCAGCAGCAGCAACTTCCCACGTTTCGACAGAAATCTCAATACTGGGGAAGAGAATGCGTCCGCGCGGAGAGGTGTGCCCGCAACCAACACCATCTATCACGACGCAGAACATCCGTCGGCCCTGGTCCTGCCGATTGTGCCCACACAATGACGTGCGGCGACCTGAATCAGAAGGGCGAACCTGCTGACGGTTCTCGATCAACCTAGTGAATGTATGCACCGCCCGGAACTAGGTACTGGATTGGCCACAGCTCGGTCTTCTGCTGCACGATTTCGGACCACTTTACAATTGGAGCATCCGGCTGGTCGAGAAGTCTGATGTTCGGAAGGGTTTCGGCAACCGCACTGGCCAGCGTGGACGCATTGCCCGCTCCAGCAATCATCAAGTCGGCATGCGGGCTGAGTTCTGTCTTGGCGAAGCGAGTGGCAATTTCCACATCTTCGATCATCTGCAGAAAATATGGTCGTCCAGTCAACAATGAGTTGTAGACGTAGTCGGCCAGAACTCCAGAAAGTGGGTTGACATAGGCGTGGTCAAAATCCATTTGCGCCAGGGCAGGATCGTCGGGAGAGACGGCTTTATAGGGCATTCGGGTTTCTCCCAACCCACGGGGATCGATGGAAACAATGTCATACCCCGCGTCAAGATACTTCAACAGACTAGGCCAATCCTGCGCAGTCGCTTTGCCGGTTTCGCCCAGCCACAGCAATACCGGGCGTTCAGTGCGGTTGGGCTTGTGAATGTATAAAAGCGGCGACTCTAAGTGGACACTGTGACGCAGAAGGTACTTGTCGATTGTGAAACCTGCGAACTGGGTTTTCCCCCGGGCTTCCCAGCGGATTTCTTCGCGCCCGACAATCCCTCCGTGAAACTCCGCAAGATTCCACGTTCCAATGCGAGGATAAGAATCCGAAAAATAGAGCTGCTTGATCGTCGTCGGCTGATTTGTTTCTGTGCTCCAGATAGTAGTCGCGGATGACGTCCATCAGCGAACGTGCATCCGCAAAGTCGAGCATGACCTGTCCTGTCCGTGTGCACTGCAGAGTTTTGTCGTCGAGTTCCTTGACCGGCGGCAGCCCTTGCCTCACCGGCAGGCCGTTGAAATGATCCAGAAAATTCATCGCTGCTTCCTGGTTCTGCGGGGAGAACTGGTGATCGTGATATCCCTCTGCCATGGCAATGCGGTCGGCGTGCTGGAAACGGCTATAGATATCCGTTACTTCGCGCACGGTGCTGCGCGCACCTTCAATCGGAAAGAAGTCGAGCACCGCCGCCGAGACGAAGACTGGGCGCGGGTACATCATCAGCAGGAGGCCCGCATGGTCCACGTGATTCGAAATCATCCCGTACAAATCCTGCTCGGGGTCGCTGTCCGGATCCTTGAAGATTCGGTTGTACATCCGCATCGGCAGCGAGGTGAAATAGCAGGAAGGCGCTGCAACTTTAATCCGTCGATCCAGCGCGGCAATGTGGGCAGCCTGAAATCCTCCGCCGCTCGTACCCGTGATGTTGATGCGCTCGGGATCAACATCAGGACGCGTCAGCAGGTAGTCGACCGCGCGGATCCCATCCCAGATCTCCCAGCGTGCAAGGTTGGTGCCGGCAGAGATACGCCAAAGTTTCCGAGCACGGCATGCTCGGCACAAATCAGGTTGTAGCGGCTCTTGCCGGCTTTCGCGTCCCAGAACTGGCTGCGCTCACCCTGCCCGACCGGATCCCAGCAGATCACGACATATCCACGCTGCACCAGTCGCTGGCACAGTGCCTGGTAATGGTCCTTACCGTTGGTGGAATGCCCACTCGGAACGAGGATCGCAGGGTGCCGCTTGTTCCCGTCATCCGGCACATACACCAACGCTGTCACATAGACCCCGGGTAAGCTTTCAAAGATCAATTTCTCGATCCGAAAGCCTTCCATCTGGATCGTCCCGGTAATCTTCGGATGCAGCGGTGTTCGCTCAGTAGGGAGGCCGCCGAGCATAGCGAGAAGATCTTCTTCCATCTTTCGCTGAATGCGCTCGAGGTCGCGTTCGCTCTGTACCTGCCCCCAAGCCTTGCGGCGTTTATCATCTTGCTGCCATGCAATCTCTGTCTGATATTTGAGATATGGAGTGATGACCGGAGCCTCTGCCAAAACCGGTCGAAGCACACGAAAAGCCTCGGCAGGTGGCGTGTCGGCTCCGGGAAGGGCAGAAGTTAACGCCAATCCTATGAAGAAGATAGCTCTCATGTATGATCAGTCCCCAGAACCCTCGTGGTATCCAAAAATCTGATGCAATCGCGCAAAGATTTGAATTCGACAGGCTGTTAAGCTGTGGCTAGACTTATATGGATCGTAACCTAGTTGGGGCTTTCTGTCGCAAATGAATCCACGAGCAATCAACGCGAAATCCGGGGAGGTGCGACTGCTTCTACTCGCCCTTAGCGTGGCCATTCCTGGCCTGGCGCTTGCGCCCCCAAGACGCGGTGGATGATTCAGCGATAAGACGAGCAATCTGAACAAGGACTTTCGGGCCATCATCCACAAACGGGTGATGGCCCTTTGACTTTATACGAACGAGGACCCGAATAGTCGGCCGCGGAGGAAACATTTGTCAGACCGAGAACACGTACGAATATTTGATACCACGCTTCGGGACGGAGAGCAGTCCCCCGGTTGCAGCATGAACCTCGCGGAAAAGCGGCGTCTCGCCCACCAACTGGAGCGCCTGGGAGTTGACATCATCGAGGCAGGATTCCCGATTTCCTCTGATGGCGACTTTGAGTCGGTGCAAGCCGTGGCGCAAGAGGTTCGCAAACCAGCGATTGCCGCACTCGCTCGTTGCTGCGACGCTGACATCGAGCGAGCCTGGCAGGCAGTGAAGTCAGCGGCCCGGCCTCGTATCCATACCTTCCTCGCAACTTCCGATATCCATCTCCAGCACAAACTCAGAATTTCGCGCCGTGAGTGTCTCGAGCGGGCTCGGGATTCTGTGCGTCTCGCGAAGCGTTTGTGCGAGGACGTGGAATTTTCGCCAGAGGACGCGACTCGTTCGGACGTGGGTTTCCTTTGCGAAGTCTTGGAGGCCGTAATTGAGGCGGGAGCGACTACGGTGAACATTCCCGATACCGTCGGCTACGCGGTTCCTGAGGAATATGCCGACTTGATCCGCACATTACGACAGCGCGTACATGGGATCGCGCAAGTCACCATTTCGACGCATTGCCACAACGACCTTGGGTTAGCCGTGGCGAACTCACTTGCCGCTGTCAGTGCTGGTGCCCGACAAGTGGAATGCACGATCAACGGCATCGGAGAGCGTGCCGGTAATGCATCTCTGGAAGAATTTGTTATGGCAATGCGGGTCCGGCCGGACCGCTATCCCTACAACACTGCTGTCGTCAGTGAGCAGCTCTTCCCCGCGAGCCAACTGCTATCGGAGATTACGGGAGTAGGTGTGCAGCCTAACAAGGCAATCATCGGTCGAAATGCGTTTGCGCACGAGGCAGGGATTCATCAGGACGGCATGATCAAGAACGCATTGACGTACGAGATCATGACGCCCCAGTCGGTTGGAGTTCCGTCCACAACCTTGGTGCTGGGCAAACACTCAGGTCGCCATGCTTTGCGGCTGCGGTGCGAACAACTGGGCTTTCAGCTCGACCGCCACGAACTCGACCTCGTCTACCGCCGTTTTCTCGCGCTAGCCGATCACGTCAAGGTGGTCGATGACTACCGTATCTTGGACCTCGTCCGTCAGGCACGGATCGCGGTTTCGGCGAGTGAGGATGCACGCTCAACAGCCGACTACGGAGGCGGGAAGCACCGCCGGAATCCATCCGACGCCTCCCGCGCACTCCTCAAACAAACCCGATCCCTTCTTGGCGTCTACCCTGCTTGCAACTGGGAATGAGGGGGAACAGCAGGAGGATTATTTGTGGGGTGTATGAGAATCTCCTAAGGTGTGAAATGGCACCCCTCCCACCGGGGGTGCCTTTCTTGCTGATTGGAAAAGTTCCGTCTTCGGCGGAGTTTTCGACGTCCAGAACTCGGCGCGGCCTCCGATCCTTTTGTTCATGTATGGCGAGCAAAGCCTGCTGCAAGTTCTCGCGGGATGAAAGGACAAGACACTCCGTCCAGGTATTTGTGATTCTCTACGTCTTTCGCGGCTTCTACTGATTTCAGAATCCAGTCTCCACAAGAAATTGGAGGCTCCGCGATTCGCAGCTGAGTTCCGAGCTTTTTCCTCGACAAGTCTGTCTCTTCTCATAGCTAGCCCAACGGCACGCTTCCTGCATTAATGACTATCGATATTCAAGATAGACACCCAAGACAAGGAGTTCTGTCAATGCACCTGTTGAGGCGAGCCGTCGTTGGTGAGCATCGTGTTCTTGCCCGCGCTCCTGGCGGCGCAAGCGGGATCCATTCAAGGCACCGTCACTGATGCCAGCGGCGCGGTCATCTCCGGGGCCAGAGTTACGGCCGTCAGCAACTCGACCAATGCCAGCCGCACAGTTGAGAGTTCGGAGTCTGGTCTCTATTCGATTACCAACCTGACGGTGGGCGAATATTCCGTCACCATCGACAAAGTCGGGTTCAATCCCGATGAAATTTAGCAACGTCATCGTGAGCGTTGCTCAGGTCGTCGCGCTGAATGCCAAACTGTCGGTGGGATCGGTTTCCGAGACTGTGACTGTCAGCACCGAGACATTGGCGCCCATCGAGACAGAGACTTCGCAGATCAGCAACCTGGTCGACGAACGCCGCATTAAAGACCTGCCGCTGCTCACGCGCAACCCCTACGAGTTGCTCCTGCTCTCTCCCGGCACCATCCAGACGATTAGCAGCCTGGGAGGAATTTCGGTAAACGGCTCGCGGGAACGTAACAACAACTTCTTGTTGGACGGCGTCGATAACAACGACACTTCAGTCCCGGGAATCATTGGCGGCGTGCTGGCGGCAAACCCTGACTCCACGGAAGAGTTCCGTGTGATCACCAACAACTTCAACGCAGAATATGGCCGCAATACCGGAGCTATCGTCGACGTAGTCACCAAGAGCGGAACCAACAGCCTGCACTTTGATGCTTACTGGTTTGGCCGCTACAACGGCTTTGGAGGCGCGCGCGACTGGTTCAATACGGTCGACCCGGCCACTGGCGCCGCCGAGCCGCAGAATCCCTACGTGCGCAACCAGTTCGGTTACTCGGTAGGCGGGCCCATTTTCAAGAACAAGACGTTCTTTTTCTTTAACAATGAATTCCAGCGCTTTCGCACCACACTGACTGGGCACGCGAATGTTCCCACCCAGCAATTCAAGAACGGGCAATTCGTGTGGCACACTATCGATCAGACCGATTCTCAGAATCCAGTGCCGGTCGACGTGAATGTCGATCTTACCCAGAGTTCTACACAGAACCTGATGGGCCTGCCGCTCGATCCAACCATGCAAAACCTGTTTGCGCTTTATCCGAATCCGACCTCACTCAATAGTGACGGATACACCGGCACGGTCGCATTCCCCAGCTCATCGAAGCAGGACAGCTATCAGACCGTTCTTAAGATCGACCATCACTTCACCGATCGCGAATCCTTAAGCTCTGCGCTATGGATACAACCACCTGGTGGACCCCAACCCATTCCATTTCGACTTCCTGCCGGGCGGCGTAGGCGCCATGGGAGAGAAAGGCATCGCTCAGAGCGGTGCGGCCACACTGGTCTCGACTCTCAGTTCCAGTATGGTGAACAGCTTCAACTTCGGATGGAATCAAATCTATGCACCTTTCTACTGCGGCGGCTTGAGCACTCTGGACAATCCGAACGTCAACGTTCTCGATCAGTTCGGAAGAGGACGCGACTACACTTTCAACAGCTTCTCGAATTTTGGCTGCGGTCCTCTTCTGTCGAATGGCCAGAATCGTACCACCGGAACGACGAGTTATGCGGATACCATCACCTGGGTGCGTGGCGCGCATACCTGGAAATTTGGCGCCGACTTCCGGATCATTCGTGAAACCGGACCAAACTCCTTCAATTCGCGCCGGCAGGTCGACATGCGGGGATTCTTCAACGGCTATTCGATTCTGGACATCCCCAACAGCGACAATCTGGCGAACTTCAGTACTCTCTCCGACGATGCTTCGGCGCTCTATGGTTTTGTCGGAGCGGATTTCTACTCGCAGTTTTTTAATCGTACGGGTACACGCGTCCCCGACGACAACAAGATCTTCCGGCAGCACGAATACAGTTTCTTCGGGCAGGACAGCTGGAAGGTAAGACGCAATCTCACGGTGAATCTTGGCCTGCGTTATCAATTGAACGGCGTTCCGTACGACGTGAACGGAAACATGTCGAACCTGTTCACGGATCCGGCGTCGTTTCCGGTTGTGTTCTCGCTGGTGGGACCGGGAACCGGGAAACAGCTCTTCAATGACGACTACTCCAACATCGAGCCCCGAATTGGGTTCTCCTGGGATCCGTGGAGTGATGGCAAGACGGCCATTCGCGGCGCCTACGGAATCTTCCACGATCGCATCTTCGGAAATCTCTTCGGCAATGCTCGCGGGAATCCGCCTTTCCAGCAGGACTTTTCGACGGCAGGAGGAGACACCGTCAATCAATTCTTCAACGACGGAAGTTTCCCGGCGCAGGTGCCTCAGTTGACTCCCTCGGCAACCGTTGCAGAAGACTCTTTCCTCGAGCCGACATTGTTCGATCCGCACTTCCGGGATTCCTCCAGTCAGAACTGGAACTTCGGCGTGCAGCGCGAACTTCCCGGCAACGTGGTGTTCGACCTGAACTACGTCGGGTCCAAGGGCACGCATATCTTCCGCGTGGTCGAAGCCAACCCGCCCGATCCTGCGCGCGTAGCGCAAATCGTCGACTATTGCACGACGACGGGTAACTGTGACCCCAATCAGGTGAATGGACCTGCCCTGTGGTTCGGTGGTACCTTCGGCTTCTGGCCCATCAACGCCGTAGAACACACCGCATTCTTCCGCGCCTCGGCGCTCAACCGCTCAGTGGGCAATTCAAACTACAACGCTTTGCAGCTGAAGGTGACGCGACGCTTCTCGCATGGAGTCGAGATCCAGGGAGCCTACACATGGTCCCACGCGATCGACGATTCCAATGATCCGCTGAATCCTGCTGGCGGCAACCCGGGCTTCCCGCGCGACACGCTTCACCTGGAACTCGAGCGGGGCAACTCCGATAACGACATCCGCCACGCGGGAGTAATCAACTACATATGGGAACTTCCGTTCGGACGAGGAAAGGGTTACCTCAGCGGGGGCTTTGTGGGTCGTTTGCTCGAGGGAATCCAGCTTTCTGGTATCACCACGCTGCAGACGGGACATCCGTTTGATTTCCTGAGCGGCGTCGATACCGCCCGCACCGGGCGAATCGGTCGCGTGGACCAGGTGGGCGATCCCTTCGCACCCGGCTCCAACGATGCACTCGCTGCCCAGTTGCATTACAAGGCGTTCATCCGGAACCCGCAGGCCCTCGCGATCCCGCAATTCGGCAGTTTGGGCGGCCTCGGCAAGAATCACTTCTACGGTCCCTCTTACATCAACTCCGACCTGTCGATTGCGAAGAAGATGAAACTGGGCGAGCGGCTCGGACTGGAATTGCGCTTCGAGGGATACAACATCTTCAACCGTCCCCAGTTCAACGACGTGGGAACCGATTTGCAGGCACTCGGAAACGTCCTCAACTCCCCGATTCCGGGCCTGATTACGAACACGCTGACTCGGTCCGACGGAACGACGTCAGCACGTCAACTGCAAGTAGCGATGAAGCTCACGTTCTGAGCGGCACCAATTGTCACGGCAAACGGCCTCCGCGAAAGCGGAGGCCTTTTGTTCTTTCCGGACCGCGGGACTGAACGTGCCTCACGCCCGCAAGCTTTGGACTTTGAGTTCGTTCTCGGGGACGCTTCCGGTAGTCCCACCTCCGACCTCTTCGTAGACCTTCAGAATTCGGCGCACGGAGCTGTCCCAGGAAAACCGCTTTAATTGCTCGTAGCCTCGCGCTTTGAGCTTGTCACGCAAGAGCTGATCCACCAGTAAGCGGTGGGTGGCGCGCATAATCTCGAAGACGTTTTCAGGATTCACCAGGACCGCAGCATTTCCGACTACCTCGGGCAAAGAAGAAGTGTTCGAAGTAATAACTGGTGTGCCGTGTGCCATCGCCTCCAATGGAGGAAGACCAAACCCCTCGTAGAGCGATGGGAAGATGAACACGTTAGCCACGTCATAGAAAATTCGCAAAATATCAATGGGCACGAACCCGAGGAAGCGGACGTCGTTTTGCACGCCACTTCGAATCACGGTTCGGCGCAAGTCCGGATGGCCGGAGAGATCGTCGCCAATAATGATGAGCTTGAGATCCGGAAACTTCTGTTCCTTCTCTAATTCGCCCCGCAGCGCCGAAAACGCTTCAATAATGCGCACCAGATTCTTGTGCGGGCTGATCCGGCCTGCATAGAGCAGAAAGGGGTATGTCACGAGGTAACGCTCCGCAATCAGCTGGCGGTCGGCAGCACTGGCATGCCCGTGCAGGAAGCGTTCATCAATCGCGTTGTAAACGACGTCAATTTTCGAAGACGGAATGCCGAACAGCTTTTCAATTTCGCTCTTGGAAAATTGCGACACCGCGAAGATTCGGGCGGCTCCTTTCAGAACCCGTCGCGTAAGTTGATAGTGCATGGAACGGCGTAGCCCGGACTTCCCCTTGGCCCCGGCCATATGTTCCAGCAGGTCGTGAACGGTCATTACGTACGGACAAGGCAGCGTTCGCGGCAGCCAGAACAGGTGAGGAATGTGGACAAGGTCACAGTCCAGCCGCTTGAGGATCGTGCGGAATTCGAAATAGCCCTTGGTAGTAGTGTCGGGTTCCAGCAAGGGCACGGTGTGGAAGTTCGCCGGCAATGCGCCGATCTCTTTGACCTTCTCGGGAGAACCGATCAGAAAGTACTTAGTCTGGCGATCCAGGCGACCAAGTGTCCGCACCACGTTGCGGGTGTAGGTTCCGATGCCGAACTCCGTCATGCGACGGATGTCGATGGCAATTTTCACGGCACGATTTAACCACAGAGGATGCTGCGCGACCCAGCGATTTCGAGCTTTTCAGTATCGAGGTAGGCGTAGCGCGATTACTTAAGCCCGGACCTCAGCCTGGGCTTTGGCGCGCCGCTCGGCGTAAAGCGGAAAGGACTCGGCCAGTTCCAGGACCTGGCGGCGAATCTTACCCAGTACCGCCGAATCCGTCCGGTGTTGCAATGCCTCGGAGATCCATCGCCCGACCTGTCGCATCTCTGCCTCCTTCATTCCGCGTGTTGTCAGGGCAGGACTTCCGATACGAATGCCGCTTGGCTTCAAGGGCGGATTTGTATCGAAAGGAATCGCATTCTTGTTTACGGTAATCGCTGCTTCACCCAAAGCCTTCTCCGCCTCGCTGCCGAGCATCCCCTTGGCAAAGACATCGACCAACATCACGTGCGTGTCCGTGCCGCCAGAGATGATGCGGAAGCCCTCCGCCGCCAGCGTCTCCGCCAAAACCTTGGCGTTGGTGACCACCTGCCGGGCGTAGTTCTTGAATTCGGGCTGCATCGCCTCGAGAAAGCAAACCGCCTTGGCGGCCATGATGTGCACCAGCGGACCGCCCTGCATCCCCGGGAAGACCGTCTTGTCAATCGCCGGACCGAGATCTGCCTTGGACAAAATCATGCCTGAACGAGGTCCGCGCAGCGTCTTGTGGGTGGTCGAAGTCACAATCTGCGCATGCGGCACGGGCGACGGATGAACGCCTCCAGCGACCAATCCCGCGAAGTGCGCCATGTCCACCAGGTAAATGGCTCCGACCTTGTCGGCGATCTGCCGCATCCGTGCGAAATCGATGATCCGCGGATACGCACTGCCTCCGCCGATAATCATCTTCGGTCGTTCTTTCTCAGCAAGACGTTCGAGTTCGTCATAGTCGATCGTCTCCGTTTCCTTGGTCACACCGTAAGGAACGATCTTGTAGGTCTTGCCGGAAAAGTTCAGGTGATGGCCGTGAGTGAGATGTCCACCATGGGCGAGATTGAGACCCAGAATCGTATCGCCGGGCTGAAGCACCGCGGCGTAGGCTTCCATGTTGGCCTGTGATCCCGCATGGGGCTGCACGTTCGCATGCTCGGCGCCGAAAAGTTGCTTGGCGCGATCGCGGGCGAGGTTCTCGACGACATCGGTAAACTCACAACCCCCGTAATACCGCTTGCCGGGATAGCCCTCGGCGTATTTATTCGTGAACACCGACCCCGCAGCCTCGAGCACGGCCTCGCTGACGAAATTCTCGGAGGCAATCAGTTCCAGACCCTCGTGCTGGCGCCGGGCTTCGTTGTCGATGGCCGCTGCAATCTGCGGATCTGCTTCATACAGCGGACGATACATCGGATTATTCTTCATAGGACGTGCACTCATTCTCACACGTGGCGATATTCAGCCGAGAACGATTCAGATAAAGAACGAAGCGTGTGATTCAAGATTGTGTCGCAATCTCGCAGAAAGAGCACTGGAATTCCAGCCAGCAGTGCGCTTCATGCTGTTTATTCTACGCTTCGAAAGCCGTCCGGAAAAACGACGCGAGTTGCCAACCATCCATGTATTTGTAGGGCGTTTCTCCGGTTGTGTAATGGCCGCAGGGAAGGACCACCACTTTGTGGTCGAGATGGTGGCGGGCAAACTCGGCAACTACCTGGCGTGAGAATTCCGGAAGAAATGTCAGGTCATAGTCTGCGTAGATGACCAGAGACTTCTTGCGGTATCGGGCAAATTTGTCGAAGTAAACCATTGGACTGGCCGCCAGCCACAGCCCGCGCAGTCGGTCGAGATCGATTTGGGCTTCCACGCCTTGGCGAACGTGCCGCGTAGTTTGCCCATGCCAGACCACATCAGCGAAATAGGTCGACGCGTGATTGAAAGCGGCAACCCGAATCCGCGGGTCGTGGGCGCTGGCAATAAATCCGTAACAGGAACCGAGGCTCGTGCCGATCAGCCCGAGTTGGCGATAGCCCTGCTGCTCCAACCAGTCGAGACAACAACGAATATCGATGACGCCTTGGCGAACCGAGTCCAACGTCCGGCCGATGTTGGCCGAGACCGCGTAGTCAGCGCGACGGATCTCCGCAGGCATACGGATGTCGTGGTAGGGCATGCTCAGGCGAAGCACGGAAATTCCCAGAAGGTTCAGAACCTTGCAGAGTCCGGTGTAAGCAATGGCATCTGCGTTCCAGTGGGGCAGCAGTACGATCGCGCGACGTCCCCTTGCCGGAAACCAGCGAGCATTTGCTCGATTGTTTTCGGGATACGGAGTGCGCGCCGGAGAAGTGAAACGCAAGAACTCTGAATAGGTTCCCCGAACTTTCTCCTCCAGCTTGGGATCCGGAACCTCACGGGTGCTGAACACCTGGACCTCGCGCCGTTCGATGCGGAAGTCTATGGGAACCCGGTACGAATAGAATTCGTCACTGTTGGCGATAATGCGCTGGTTGTACTCTGCGAAAAATTTCTCCGCGTCCGGCGGCATTTGTCCCGCTGGGACACCGTTGCGACAAGGCCACTCCTGTGCCCACTCCACGCCCCATTCGAGCGGCCGCACCACGCGGTTGTTGTCCACCGACGTGAGGCGGTTCTCCCATTCATACATCCATCTGGCGTAACGACTTAGCATGTCTCATTCAGGAATATAACAAAGGCCGACGGAGAGATCGCGGTTCGCACAGTGAGCGGCAGAAAATGGATGCCGAGTGGGGTTTCAGAGGGGCTTTTTCATACGGCCGATGAAAGACGGTTTACGGAATGAACTTTCGAGGCACTCGCTTGGAAATGCCGCACAGGATTTCGTAGGGAATGGTTCCGCAGATTTGCGCGATCTCCGGTGCTGTCACGCGAGCGGACCCGTTACTGCCGATCAACAGCACCTCATCTCCCACGTCCGCGTCCGGGATGTTCGTTACATCCACTAAGGTGAGATCCATGGAGATAGCCCCGGCGATGGGCGCGTAGGCGCCACGCACGATCACACGTCCACGGTTAGAAAGACCGCGATTGTAGCCGTCTGCATAGCCTACGGGCAAAGCTGCGATCCGCGACGCAGTCTTGGTCACGAATGTACCTCCGTATCCCACCGGTTGGCCGGCTTGCATCCGCTTGATCGAGATAATCCGTGTTCTCCAGGAAAGTACCGGCTCAAGCTGCGTGGCCACCGCGGGCAGTTCGGGTTTTCCGGCTCGAACCAGCGGCAGCGCATATCCGTAGAGCGCGAGCCCAGGCCTCACCATATTCTTCCAGGTATCGGGTCGGGCGAAGATCCCGCCGCTGTTGTCCATGTGGCAGACGACCGGCGACAAGACCGTTCTCCTTCACAATGTCGAGCGCTTCTTCGAAATTCTGAATCTGCCGCGGCACATCGGGTGCATCGAGCAACTCCGAGGAAGCGAAATGAGTGCACAAGCCTTCGAGCGAGACTCGCGGAGAGGATTTGATCGCCGCACACATTGCGGCGACTCCCTCGAGTGCAACCCCGAGTCTTCCCATCCCCGTGTCTACTTTCAGATGAACAGGTTGTGGCGGTGCGCTGAGGCGTTCGGCCGCACGGTTGAGTGCCTCCACATGCTCCGGTTCCCAAACCGTGGCAGTCAGATTTCGCCGGACGACCTCCTGCTCTTCTCCTCGCCAGAAGCCGGTCATGAGCAGAATTCGCCCACGCACGCCCGCTTCTCGCAGGGGAACGCCTTCATCGGTCGTGGTCACGCCCAGCCATTTTGCTCCGGCGGACTCAAGCGCCAGCGCGCACTTGGCGGCGCCGTGACCATATGCATCCGCCTTGACCACCGCGCACACCTGAACGTCGGAGCCAACCAGAGCCTGCACCACTTGAAAGTTTCGGCTCAAAGCTTTCAACGAGACTTCGGCCCATGTTGGGCGGGTAAATTTGCGAATTCTGGGCTGTGCGACCGTGATCACAATATCGCGATTATATCGGCTCGCCCCTTTCTTCCCTGGTTACGAGAGTGCCGTGCTGGTGAAAATTTCAGAACACTCCTTAGAGTTTTCGAGACTGTCACTATTTTCCCTAGCCTCCCGAGAGGAGGAAGTTCACCGTGACCTGCGTCTCGACTTCGACTGGTTCGTCATTCAGGATGTAGGGACGATAACGCCACTGGCTGACCGCGTCGATGGCTGCCTTCACGAGCATGGGGTGTCCGCTGACAACCTGCAGATTCTCGATTGCACCCGACTTGCTGATGATTGCCCTCAGAACCACTGGCCCCTGAATCCTGGCTGTGCGCGCCATCGGCGGGTACACCGGCTGCACTCTATAGATCAGGTTGCCCTCCATCATGCGAGAAACGCGTGGCGGATGAGCGACTGGCTTCGGTGGTGGCGGTGCCACGGTGGCGCTGCTTCCGATGGAGTCGATGACCCAGTTGTGAACCCCTGGAGTCCCCGTGCCTCCGAGAACGCAGGTCGGACACACATCGGCCTCCTCCACGGGTGCAAGATCATCGTCGTCCGAAAAGCCGCGCGGAATTTCTGGGGGCGCCGTGAAAATATTCGACAGGAAACGGTTATGCACGCGGCTTGCAGCGGGACGTTGTGTCGCCGGTGCCCGCTGTCCGGGCGGAGCCCCGATCGGCGCCCCCACAGAGACCAAGTGCAACTTGGGCAAGCCCTCCGTGTAGAGTAAGGGCAGCGAAATCACAAATCCCACAGCAAGCGCCTGCAGCCCGAACGATGCCAGCGTCGTCCAGCCTCGGCGAGAACGATTGGTCCAGTGCGAATCGAGCAGACTATCGGCAAACATGGTGTCCTCCAAGAGTGAACTGTTACCTCTAAGGACACCGCCGTTGTGTTCGCTTGCACCGAACTTCGAAAAGAAAGAAGGCCGCACAGAATGTGCGACCCAGGGAACTTTTGCGACACCCGAGGTGTCGCGCGAAGCTTACTTCGGTTGATCGGACGGCTTCACCGGTGCCGTCTTCGGAGCCGTAGTCAGCGGCCTATTCGCAGCCGGCTTCGGAGCAGCTCCCGTCGACGCGGGCGCCGGGACTCCCGACTGCGCGTTGTACACGTCCACCACCGGTTTCGTCACGTCGACCACATCGCGCCACCACACCACCGGACTCTGTGGCCAGGGCTGCGACGTATCCATGATCACCCCGAAGCCGTTGTCGTTCGCATACTTGATGAGCACGGGGCCGAGCTTCTGCAGGATGCGCTGGGCGATCTCATTCTGCTGGTTCTGCGCATCTTCGCGGGCGTCCTGCAGAGCGCGATCGAGGGACTTCTTCTTGGTCTCGATCTGCTTCACCAGGCTGCCGCGAGCGTCATCGTTCAGCTTGTCCTGCTGAGTGTTGAGCTGTTTTTGGAGAGCCTCAATTTCGTCGTTCTGGCCCTTCAATTCGTTTTGCTTGGGTTCCAGCTTCTTGCTGAGTGCTTCGAAATCGCGACGGCCTTCGTTGGTGGCGAAGATCGCCTGTTCCATGCTGATGGTACCGACCTTGGTGCCGGTGCCGGTCACTGCGGGCGCGGCAGGATCAGCGGCCGCAGGGGCGGGAGTTGCCGCGGCATTACCGGTTTGAGCCAGGGCGGCTACCGAGATGACGAACGCCATGGCCAGAAGAACTCGCGTAAACTTGCTTGTCATTGGATTTGCTTGGACTCCTTGGAATTGGTTCCGGGAAATTTTGGCTCACTGCTCTTCCCCAGACAAAACGCTGGGCTGTGCCACTAGCTCGACCGGGTCTTGAATCGGACTTTTACTCGCAACCGGGACAGGCGGGCTGGTATTCCCAGCTCCTCACGCCGAACCTGAAAGCGTGGCAGCGCACCCCGACCTTTGCTTTCTCAGGGTGGAGAGCCAACATTATAGCACCGCCCGTCAATTCAGCCATTCCGCATCGGAGCCATGTGTCAGGTCTAAGGTCTAAGGTCTCGGATTTCAGGTCCAGCAGTAACTGGACGCCCACGACTGACGACTGGAATTAGAAGGTGGTGGCCACCGTAAAGCGAAATGTCTTGCGCGGCTCACGCAGCGTGAAGTTCGCCCCATAGGTGTTGATCGCTTGCTGGAAGGTGTAATCTCCGGCCGCTCCGACCGGAAACATGCTGCGCGTGATGGCAGTAGGCGCAGTTGCGACCGAGTCCAACCGCATCGGGTTATAGGCCCAGTAAATCCGGAAGGGGGCGTTGATCACCGGCAGCATCACCTGCAGTTCCAGCCCAGTCGACATTCGAACCGCCCAATTCGTGCCGGGGGCGGGTTTGAGGAACCCCGAGAACGTCAGGCGCTCACCACCGGTGCAGTTTAAGGCGATGTCCAATGTGGGACACCCGAAGATTGTATTGTTGATGTCCGCCAGCTGGCCCGGATTAATGCGCAATTGGGACTCCCTGACGATCGGATCGATTCCGGCATCCATGAACGGCGCCAGCGTAACCGGACCGATAATCGAAATACGGTACTCGACATTGCCGAATACGTTCAAGTCCCCACCCGGCTGCACGATCGACGCAATCGGGAAGTGGGATGGTGTAGGCTCCCAGGCGCGGATTGGTTGGATCCTTCAAGACGGGCGTTCCATCCGGATTGGTCAGGTTGATGACCGCTTTGTTTGGCAGGAACGCGATCGGCGACACCGAGCGAATGTCAAAACCACGCAGATCATTCTCGCCTCCCATGTAGAAACGTTGGAACGGAGGCGCGACTAGTCCACCGTAACCAGTCAGGAACGATCCCTGGAAGTTGATTCCGATCGCGTTTCGACGCTTTCTGCATGGGGAAAAACTGTTTGTATTGAACGATTGGACGAACCGATTTGACGGTACCGCCCAAGCCCGCAACCTCGCCGCCCAGGAACAACTGCTTGCCATGGTGGGGCTGGTACGATGCATCGAGCGTGTTGAATGAAAAGCTTGGCAGAATCTTACTGGTGATGATTCCGGTCAGGGCATTGGGGCCGGAGATGCCGCGGAACGCCAAGTTGGAGAACAAAGCCTTCGAGGCGTCGCTGAGCGCGATCAGCGAAGAATCGTCGAACGAGTACGTCAAGCCCACGCGCTTCAGCGAGCGATGCAGCGGATAGCTCAGGGACGAGGTAAAACCCGTGCTCGATTGGGTGTAGTTCTGCAGGTTCTGCAAGTAATACGAAGGCAGGTTCAACTGTTGCCCGGTCAGAATCGCGTATTGCCGGGCCTGGTTGTAACTGGTCCGGGTCGTGTAGACGGTGAATCCCGCCTGCAACGGGCGATCCCACAGATAGGGCTCGGTAAATCCGAAGAGAACGCTGCGCATCAGGTTGCCGATGCTCGCTTGAATCTGCAGAGTTTCGCCCAATCCGAGGAAGTTGTTGGTCGGTGTAGCTGAGACCGATAAAGGCGCCTTCCAGCCCGCTGACCCCGCCGTTCAGACCAATGCTGTTCTTGCCTTTTTCTTTAACCTTCAGCGTTAGCTCGACACTGCCTTCCTTCTCGTCGAGCTTGCGATCGGTGGTGTTGGGATCGTCGGGCTTCAGCTGTTCGAAATAGCCCAACTGGTTGAGACGCAGCAGGCTGAACTCCCACAGCCGCGAGTTGTAGACCTGCCCTTCCTCCAGCGCGATCTCGCGCCGGATCACTTTGTCGCGGGTTGTAGTGTTCCCCTGAAACTCGATGCGCCGTACGTAGAACTGCTTGCCTTCGTCGACGTCGATATCGAGATAAATCAGTTTCTTTTCATCATCAAAACGCGTGTCGGGAACCGACGTAAAGTTGATGTAGCCATACTCTCCATAGGCCTTGCGCAGGTTCTCGAGTCCTTTGCCGATCTTCTCGCGGCTGAAAATGTCTCCGTCCTTGATCGGAAACAGGCTGCGCAGCGCTTTGACGTTCGAGATGGCCTTGTTGTTTTTGAAGGTGATCCCCGCCAGCGTGTAGCGATCGCCTTCCTCAATCGGCATCGTGATATCGACTGCTTTGCCCGGCCCCTTTTGGATCAGGGGGATGTGAACACCCGGGTGCCCCGTATCGTGGATATCGGTCTTCGGATCCTGCACAAGGACCTTGAAGTAGCCACGATTCTGATATTCCGCACGAACGCGCTCGGTATCCTCTTCCAACTTGGTGGCGTCGTAGGTCTTGGAGAATATGTTCTCGAGGAAGATGGAGTGTGGCACTCCGATCGGCTTCAGATTCTTCATTGCAGCACGCAGGGTGCGGGCGTTGATGTTCCTGTTTCCCACGAACTTGATCCGCCCCACCTTGACCTTGGGTCCCTCTTTCACCACGAAGGTGATGCCCACGGCAGCCGGAGGAATCGACCGTAACCTCGGAGCGAATGGTGGCGAACTGGCGCCCATGCTCGGCCAGCAAGTCCTTAATTGCGACTTCCGCCTTCTTGATGCGGGTCGGATCGTACTGACTCTCCACGGAAAGGCCGACTTTTCGGTCTTTGAATCGGTCCAGCACATCGCTGGTAGAAACCGAACTCAAACCTGTATAGGTGATCTCGCGGATCGTCGGCTTCTCTTTCACGTACACGTGGATCCGCCAACCCTTGGGCGTTTGCTCTCGCTCGAAGCGGATGTCCTCGAAATAGGTCGTGTTCCACAGGGAGTTGAAGTCCCGCTCCAGACCCGCAGCGTCGTAGACATCGCCCGGCTTGGTGTAAATGCGGGCTTTAATCGTCTCCGCCGGGATCCGGCGGTTCCCGTGGACCACCACTTCAACCACCACATCCTGCTGGGCCCATCCTCGCGGACAGAGCATAACCAGTATGACCAACAACAAATTGGCGGTTAAGCGGCGCAGAACGCGCCTGCCCATTCCTTCCGCTCGTCGAAATGAAGAAGATGGAAACAGCGAGGGGACAGAGCCGGCATGGCCGTTCTGGCGCGTGGCAGGGATATCCGGATGAAAGCGAAAAGGAATCGCTACTACCTCGGCCTCTGGGAGTTAGGAAAACGGCAATTATACGGTAGAGCCGGGGACACCGTCCAAATCCCGGCCACTCAATCACTATGCTTCTATTGGGATCAGGGAATCGGCTTCGCCAACTCCACCTCAACCAAGACGGAATAAAACGTGGCGGAGTTGCCCATGTCGGTAAGTTTTTCTGAAGTCAGGGTGTTAATGTTGCCACCCCCTGGGGTCAGCTTGGCCCAATTAAGCGCTGCTGCCACGACTCCCGCCTGCACGGCACCGTTGACCCGGGCACGCAGGGAGATCTCTCCTCGGCCATTGAACACTCTCACCGTATCGCCGTCCCGGATACCCCTCGCCCGGGCATCGCGAGGATGGATTTCCACAAGCCCGGGCTCTTCCATGCATTGCACTGCGGGGAGGTTTGAGAACGTGGAATTCAGGAAGTTATCTGCCTTGCGCGCCAGCAGTTCCAACGGAAAGGTATCCGACTCGCCACCATGACGCGACTCGTCCGGGGGAACGAACTCGGCGACCGGATCGAGTCCCTGTTTCACGAGGACCGGATTGAACAGTTCCGCCTTCCCGCTCGGCGTCTGAAATCCACCCTGAGCAAATGGCAGAAACGGAGCTTGCGCTCGTCCTCGCGAACCGCCGCTGCGCCGTGATCGAAGTTTAGGCGGGCATGATCTTCCCGTTCCAGCTTTCCGCGATCGATCCCCTTTAGCCAGGGATTCTGAGAACTGAGCGCCAGTGTCGATCATCTCGTCCACCGACTCGGAGAAGCAGGTGTCCTCAAATCCCATCTTCTGTGCCAGGGCTCGGAACAATTCAACATTCGACCGGCACTCGCCCAACGGCTCGATTGCCTTGTTCGACATCTGGAGGTAGTAGTGACCGTACGCGGTCTGCAGATCCTTCTGCTCGAAAAAGGTAGTAGCGGGAAGCACGATATCGGCGTAGTCCGTCGTATCGGTGAAAGAACTGCTCGTGTACGGCCGTGAAGAGGTCGGGACGCTGGAGGCCGCGGATCACGTCATTGTGATTGGGGCAGACGGCAGCCGGATTCGAGTTGTACACGAATAACGCCTTGATGGGCGGGTCGGTCAGCGTATTGAGCACCTTTCCCAGCTCCACCATGTTGACCACGCGAGCCGGGCGTCCCAGGGTCTTGTCCATGAGATCGGCGCTTTCCAGGGCCGCCTTGTTCAGTCCCCACGCGCCGCTGGTGGAGAGCTGCAACCCACCGCCGACTTCTTTCCACGACCCGGTAATGCAGGGCAGCATGGTGATAGCCCGCATCGCCATACCGCCGCCCTGCGAGCGCTGCACTCCGTAGTTGACGCGAATGGCTGCTGGCCGAACGGTGGCATATTCGTGCGCCAGTTTCCGAATGTCCGACTCAGAAATTCCTGTCCATTGCGCAACCCGTTCCGGCGGATAGTCTTTAACCTTTTCGCGAAGCTCGTCAAAACCCGTTGTGTACTTGGCTACGTAGTCCGCATCATGCAGTTGTTCGCCGATGATGACGTGCATCATGCCCAGCGCCAGAGCGGCATCCGTTCCGGGATTGATGGGCAAATACCAATCAGCGCACTTCGCCGTGCGCGTGCGATACGGGTCGATTACCACCAACTTAGCCCCCGCGCGCCGGGCTTCCTCCACGAAGGGCCACAGGTGCACGTTATTGCCGTGAATATTCGCGCCCCACGCGATGATGTAGCGTGACTGACGAAACTGCTCCGGCTCCGTCCCCAGCTTCACGCCAATCACAGATTTCAACCCTGCTTCGCCAGCGGCCGAGCAGATGGCGCGCTCGAGTTGGGATGCTCCCAGGCGATGAAAGAATCGCCGATCCATGGAGGCGCCACTTAGCACCGCCAAAGTCCCACCGTAGGAGTAGGGCAGGATCGCTTCCGGACCAAATTCTGCGGCGACACTCTTCAAGCGACCCGCAATCTCGTCGAGCGCCTCGTCCCAGGAAATTCGCCGAAAGTCGGTCACATCCCGGTTTCCCGAGCCCTTGGACACCACTCGTTTCATGGGATACGAGCACACGGCCGGGCGAATAGACGCGATCCAGGTACTTCGCAACCTTCGCGCAGAGGAAACCGCGCGTGACCGGATGATTCGGATCGCCCTGAATTTTCGTAGCGCGCCCGTCCTCAACGGTGATCAGGACGCCACAGGCGTCCGGGCAATCATGCGGGCAGGCGGCATGAACAACTTTCTTCATGGTCTGATGATTATACGTTTTCGCCGTGCGCTCATTACATCGTGTCACTTCGAGAAGCCTCTGCGACGATTCTCATTGCGACAAGCGTCGCGACGATTGTCATCCTGAGGAGCGAAGCGACGAGGAATCTGCTTTCTTGTCGGACGCAAGAAAACCTCGCCGAGCCCGCAACGACAATTCCAGCGAAATAAAAAAAGGCGGCCGTCTCCGGCCGCCTGCAGTTTGTTTCAACTCCGATCGCTCTACGGCAACACCACCACGCCGCGAGCCCACAACTGCGGATTCCCCGTGGTCGGGTCCTTCAACATCAAGCCGCCCGCCGCAAGCTTCAGGCTTCCCCCCGACTGCAGCCCGCCCAGGCCATTGATGTTGAAGAACAGGGTCAGGTCGCCTGTCTGAACGGTTAACGGACCACCCAGCAGATATCCCATCATGCGATTGTTCTGCACCTGGAAATCTCCCTGATTCCCGCTGACGATGTTCACACTGCCCTGCACCAGGTCGCCTTCCACGCCCTGGCGGCGCAGCACGATTCGGCTCGGCACGAAGTTCCCTGTTCCTGTGTCGATCGTCCCACCCATCGCGATTCTCTGGCCCACAACCATGGAGGCGTCGTTGAACAGAAAATTTGTGAACCAGTTATCGAACCGACGAATGTCGTAGTCCGTAACCGCGCTCACATTAATCGTCGTCGGGAAGCCGACCTGAATGTTAGAGATGGCCGGCAATTCCTCGCCCACCAGCAGCGTCACGGTCTGCGCAGGACCACTTGCCGGATTCACGGCGACAATGCGTCCTGAAAGAAATGCCGCGTCCCTGCAGACGACTTCCACTTCGCTGGCCAGAACACTGCCATCCGCCTGCACCCTGCCATCCACTTCGATGACGGCTGGTGCCACCAGCGTGCCCAGATGGTTGGTACCGTTGTACTTGGTGTTCGAGTCCACGTCGATCGTGATGTCGTGTCCGCCGATTCGTTGCAACACAAACGAGTTCGTCCCAACCGAGACCAAGCCGCCGCGCAGATCGGTGATCACCGCTTCCGAATCGGTCGAGCGCACGGGACGCAGGTCGATCTGCGGATTCACCGAACCGGTGACTTGTCCGGTGGCATCCACCGCCAACGACTGGCGGAGATCAAACTCCATGTGCAGTCCGGCCAGGCCGTTCGGCCCCACCACCATGGGCTTCGTCAACGCGACGGTGATCGTGGAATTCGTAAGCGTCCCATTGATCGTGGCTACCGACGGCGGGGTCGTGCTCAGATCAAGATATGAGATTACCGGATTAGCAAGCTGAATCGTCGGCGCTCCCGTAGGTCCCCGACGGAACAGTATTGAATGCAACCAGCGTACGCAAACCGAGCAAGCGCGCGAAATCGATGGTCTGCGGTGCGGAGAGGACCGGGACATCGATGGAACCGTTATTGAGCGTGATGCTGTTCAGAGTTACGTTGAAGGCGAGGACTGAGGGCAGCGGAGCATCTTCTCCGGTCACAAACACCGAGGCCTGCTGGGCGCTTTTCGCATCCGTCGAGGAGGAACTCCCCCCTCCGCAGGCGATCGTGATCACCGTTAGCAACAGCAGGAAGACAACAGGCAGAAACCGCTTCATGAGCAACTCCAAAGTACTGGGGAATGGAGACAGTTAGCTGTCTCAGTACGTTGGGTCCAAACCCAGCGGGTTGCCTCGGAGTTGCGAACTCTTTGGTAATCAATTCCGGCTAGTCTGCCCATTCAGGAATGGGGTTGTGTTACGACGTCAGACCCGCAGATCAAGCGGGAGAACGCACGAAGTCCGCTATTTTACTTCGAAATAAAGGGGATTGCCGAGACGGACCCGGAATCGGGTATAGGCCAGGAATAGATTTGCGGGAGGTACGCGACTTGAATAGGTTCCAGCCAATAGCTAATCAGCCAACGGCCAGTAGCTATTTAATCTCCATCACTTCTTTCTCTTTCATCTTGGCCATGTCTTCCATCTTCTTGATCTCGTCATCGGTCAGTTTCTGGATCTCGTCTAACGCCCGCTTCTCTTCATCTTCGGTGATCTTCTTGTCCTTCATTGCCTTCTTGATGGCGTCATTGCCATCGCGGCGAATGTTGCGCACGGCGGTGCGATGATCTTCAAGAACCTTGTGCAGATGTTTGACCATGTCTCGGCGGCGCTCCTCAGTTAACGCCGGAACGGGCACGCGAATGAGTTTGCCATCGTTCATGGGATTCAGGCCGAGATCAGCCGTCCGGATAGCCTTCTCGATCGCCCCCAGTGCGGACGGGTCGTAGGGCTGCACCGTGATCAATTGCGCCTCCGGTGCGTGCACGGTGGCAACCTGGTTGAGTTGCATCTGCGAGCCGTAGACTTCCACGCTCACGTTATCCAGCATGCGAACGGACGCGCGCCCTGTCCGGGTCGCTGCCATCTCCTTGCGGAAATCTTCGACCGCCTTCTCCATGCGCGTCTTCAGCTGGACGTAAGTATCTTTAAGCCCGGGAATTGCCGCCATCGTGGCTTGCGCCATAGTCAGCTCCAGAACTGCCTAAGATGAAACGCAGAATTATAAACCCCAGTCGTCGGTCGACAGTCCCTAGTCGTTAGCAAAACCCAAGAACAGGAGATATTTCTGCCCGCAAATGGGAAGGGCCCGATTTCACTCGGGCCGCAAAACTCTGTCGAGAAATCACGCTTACCGTGCGGCGTACTCGCTACTCATCAGGCATCGGACTTCAGTGCGAGCCGACAAGGAAAGGACCCTGCACGATTAACCACCTACAGCCAACGACGATCTTGCTGACGACTGAAGACTAGCGACTGACGACTATCCACTAACCAGAGACCCGATCTTTTCCCCAATCACGACTTTCCGGATGTTTCCCCGCTCGTTCAGGTTGAAGACCACGATCGGCAGATTATTGTCCTTGCAGAGCGAGATGGCCGTGGAATCCATCACTTTCAGGCCTTGCTTCAGAACGTCCATGTACGTGATTTCGGTGAACTTCTTCGCGTCCTTGACCAGCATGGGGTCTGCGTCGTAGATGCCGTCCACCTTGGTCGCCTTCAGAATGACGTCGGCCTTAATCTCCATCGCGCGCAGGGAAGCCGCAGTGTCGGTCGAGAAGTACGGATTACCCGTGCCGCCCGCGAAGATCACGATGCGTTCTTTTTCCAGGTGTCGGATAGCACGCCGGCGGATGAACGGTTCCGCAACCTGATTCATTTCGATGGCCGATTGCACGCGCGTATGCACACCCTGCTTTTCCAGCGCGTCCTGCAGAGCCAACGCATTGATGACGGTGGCCAGCATGCCCATGTGATCCGCAGAGACGCGATCCATCTCTTTGGCTTGCTCCGCCACACCGCGGAAAGAAGTTTCCGCCCCCTACAACGATGGCGATCTGGATATGAAGCGCCCGCACTTCCGCCAACTCAGCGGCAATCTCGTGGACACGTGCAGTATCGACGCCGAAGCCCTGGCCAGCGGCCAATGCTTCACCGGACAACTTGAGCAGAATGCGTTTGAAAACGGTTCGTGACATGAAGTTGTGGTGAATCCGTAGCCCCCGTGCCGAACACTTGCGGAAAACTAAGCCTTGTATCAAAGCGTCCTAGGCGAACCGGAGCGCGGTCAAAAACGTCGCCCTCTAGGACCCCATTTGGCCATCTAAGACCTGTCATCCCGACCGGAGCGAAGCGGAGTGGAGGGACTTGTGTTTCCACCCTTCCCATCCCACTCCTTCCGGCTGGAGTCTTCGAAACCACTCCGGAGAATCAACCTACTTCGCGACAGGCGCTGGCGCTTCTCCGCCCTCATCCGGCTTGGACGTGGTGGTGGCGACGGTCATGCCTGCCTCGCCTACCTTGAAGCGCGCAAAGCGGCGCACGGCGATGTTCTCGCCCAACTTGCCGATCTTCGTAGCGATGAGCTGACCGACGCTGATGGTCTGATCCTTGATGAAGGGCTGCTCGATCAGGCAGACCTCTTCGTAGAACTTTTCCATCTTCCCGGCGACGATCTTCTCGACGACCTGCGGAGGCTTGCCGGTAGCAGCGGCCTGGGCGCGATAAATGTCTTTCTCGCGCTCGAACGCTTCCGGCGTGACATCTTCCTTGCGCACAAACTTCGGATCGCTGGCCGCGATATGCATCGCAATATCGTGGATCAGCTCTTTGAAGTCCTCAGTGCGCGCAACGAAGTCGCTTTCGCAGTTCACTTCCACCAGCACGCCGATCTTTCCTCCGGCGTGGATGTAGCTCGCCACCGAGCCTTCGCTGGTCACGCGCGCCGCTTTCTTGGCAGCCACTGAAACACCCTTTTTGCGCAGCAGTACGACGGCCTGTTCAATGTCACCTTTGGCCTCCGACAAAGCCTGCTTGCAATCCATCATTGGCGCCCCGGTCTTTTCGCGGAGCTCCTTCACTTGTCCTGCAGAAATATTCACGGTAGTTGTGCCCATTTCGTAAGATTCCCCTCTTGGATGCCTGATCCTGCGGCCGAGATGCGAACCACACAACCTCGGCGAAATTGTCCTGATAAAAGTCGACCCGCGGCGTTCAGAACGCGCGCGGGTCCGAAATCTCTAAACCAGTTTCGTTCAGAACGTCTGGCTTTCGACCTGCGGAACCTCGTCGGCAGCTTCCTTTTCGACTGCCGGCGCCTTCTTCGTCCCGCTCCCGAGCACGTCCTCCATGCTGATGTCCTCAGCACCCGCGTCCAGCCCGGCTTCTCCGCCTTCGGCCTCATGCGCGGATTCGTCGTGAGTGCTTTGTGCAACAGCCGCGGCCAGTTCGGCCGACTGCTTGTCGGTCGCCATCTGGGAGCCCTCGACGATCGAATCGGAGATCTTCGAGGCGAACAAACGGATCGCGCGCAGCGCGTCGTCGTTGCCCGGGATCACGTAGTCCACTTCACTGGGATCGCAGTTGGTATCGACCACTGCGACCACCGGAATGCCCAACTTGCGCGCCTCGCGCACCGCAATCTGCTCCTTGTTCGAGTCGATTACGAAGATCGCATCGGGCAAGCGGGACATATTCTTAATGCCCGCCAGGTTCGCTTGCAGGTGTTTGCGCTCGCGTTCGAGCTTGATCACTTCTTTCTTGGGAAGCAGCTCGTATCGGCCATCCGTGGCCATGTCGTCGAGTTCTTTCAGCCGCTTCACGGACTTCTGCACCGTAACCCAGTTGGTCAGAAGTCCACCCAGCCACCGCTGGTTGACATAGAACATTGTGGCGCGGGTCGCTTCTTCGGCGATCGCGTCCTGTGCCTGGCGCTTGGTACCCACGAACAGCACAATCCGGCCGTCGGCCGCCAGGTCCTGCACGAACTTGGACGCTTCTTTGAACATCTTCAGCGTCTTCTGCAGGTCGATAATGTAGATCCCGTTGCGCTCTCCGAAGATGTATTCCTTCATCTTGGGATTCCAGCGCTTCGTTTGATGCCCGAAGTGAACACCCGCTTCGAGCAACTCCTTCATGGTGATGTTAGCCAATTAACCTCCTCATTAGTCTGCATCCGGCGACCCAGTGGCCGAGTGGCCACCGCCTTCCGGATTGCCATTCCCGTCCCCGCGCATGGGGCACGGGAAGAATTGAACACCTCGAACCAGCTGTCAGCTTTCAGTCGTCGGCTGTCAGCCAAACCTGTTCACTACTAGCCACGAGCCAATGGCCAAAGTGTTTAGCGCTTCGAGAACTGGAAGCGCTTACGAGCACCCTTCTGCCCGTACTTCTTGCGTTCCTTGCCGCGCGAATCGCGCGTGACCATGCCCTCGGCCTTCAGCTTCTTGCGCAGTTCCGCATTGAACTGCATCAGTGCGCGAGCGATACCCAGTTTCATCGCATCGGCCTGACCGTTGACGCCGCCACCCGAAACATTGGCGACCACATTGAATGAAGCCGCCGTGTCGGTGGAGAGCAGTGGCTGGCGCGCACTCGAGCGCTGCGCTTCCGTCACAAAATATTGATCGAAGGGACGTCCGTTGACCTTGTAGTCTCCACTGCCCGGACGCAGGTAGACACGCGCCACTGCGGACTTGCGGCGTCCCGTACCGTAATACTGAACCAGTTCAGCCATTTCTTAGCTTCTAGCTCTGAGCTTCTGCTCCTGGCTCCAATGAGGAGTCGAAGCCAAACCCGTCGCTTAACCTTTCCAAGAATCAGAACTTTTTCGCTATCGCTACCAGTCCGTTCGCTAGAAGCCAGTACCCAGCGCGGCCCGGCCTAAACCAGCACTCTGGCTTCCGGCTTCTGCGCCTCATGCGGATGCTTCTCGCCGCGATATACCTTCAACTTCGTAAACATCTGCTTGCCCAATTTCGTCTTGGGGAGCATGCGCGAAACGGCATCTTCGATAATCAACTCCGGCTTGCGATCAAACCGCTTGCTGAACTCTTCTGTCCGCAAGCCACCCGGATATCCCGTGTAGTGCTGGTACTTCTTCTGCTCCGACTTCATACCCGTCGTCTTCACCTTTTCGGCGTTGATGACGACCACATGATCACCGGTATCGAGGAATGTCGTGTACTTTGGGTTCTCTTTGCCCATCAGGATGCGAGCGACTTGCGAAGCCAGCCGGCCGAGGGTCTGCCCCGCTGCATCCACGACATACCACTTGCGCGCAATTTCCCCCTCTTTGGGGAAATAGGTAGACATCTGAAATCTCCCAGAATGAAAACAGCTATGAAGACCGCTGAGTGCCACTAGGCGCCGAACGCGCAGAGGTATCAGGCGGGCAACCGCAGGACTTCCGAAGCTTTAAAGATAGCGTAATATCCGAGACATTGTCAACGAATTGCGTTACTTACGGAATCGACACCAGCCCCTCACACCTGCTCAAGACCCGCCTATTCATAGGCTAATGCCTCAATCGGATCTTTTTGCGCCGCCCGCAACGCAGGGTACAAAGCACCGAGGATCGCTCCCACAATTGCGATCACTGTCGTCATCAGCAGCCAGCCTACCCGGTGATCACCACCCGCAGGGTGGAGCGGCTGTCGATGGCGGCGCGCGCAGCCAGGCTGATCAGGATTCCCACCACGATGCCGGCGATTGCCAGACTCGTTGTTTCCCGCAGAATCACGTTCACAATGTAAAGCTTGGACGCACCCAGCGACTTCAGAATGCCAATCTCGCGGGTCCGCTCCATCACCGCCGTATACATGGCCTGGAAAATAACGATGAAACCAATCGCCACCGAAATCCCAATCACCACCGCGATAAACGCAGAGAGCCCGGGCAAATGGTTGACCGTCATCATGGACAGGTAGTAGGCCATCGAACTGGCCACGTACGTTTCCATCCCGGGTACACGCTTGATTTCATCCACCACAGCATCAGCATTGGCGGGATCATCCACCTTTAGATAGAAGATGGACGCCTTGCCGGATGCCCCGATCAGATCCTGCATCGTCCCGATTTCCACAAACTTCCGGGCCCCGCGTCCGGGCTCGACGATGCCTGACACACGAAACTTGTGGTCCAGAATATCGATGGGATCGCCAACTTTGATTTTCTTCGAGCGCGCCAGGATGTCATCGATCAAAGCATCGTCAGGGCCCTGGTACGGGCCACCGTGAATATAGCGGAATGGTCCACCCAGACTCTCGTAGGACTTCAAGTCGATCCCATTGATGACCTCAATCGTTCCCTTCGCTGACACGTTGGTCACGACGGGCGCCACAGAAACTACGTGCGGCAGCTTCGCAAGCACATCGCGGATCTTGATCGGCATGGGCGCGCCGGTCAGACCCACGATATAGGCGGAACCTGGCGGCATCACCACCACGTCGGCTCCGATCCCCGCTTGCCGCGCCTTGGAGTCGTTCAGCATGCCCACACAGAGGCCCACGATCAGCAGGATCAGCGTTACCTCCAGTGCGATCGCAACAATGCTGATAAGTGACCGCAACGGCCGGTGTACCAGATTTCCGATAATCATTTTGTTCATCATGGTTAGTCGTTAGCTGTCAGTCGTGAGCCATTAGCAAAACAAAAACCGAATGTCGAAACCTCGACGGTTGGTGCCCCAGGTTCGCGTCCGTTCTTTGGACGCTAACCTGGGTCCGGCAATGCCCTCCTCGATCTGACAAGCCGCATACCCGCTAAATGCTAAATGCCAACTGCTGGATGCTCATTTCGGATCCCCGCCATCCGAACCGTGTCCCGGGTTGTCCTGCTGTCCCATACGAACGACCTCGGCGCCGGGCGGTTGCTGCAGGGCAAACTGGTCATCGGTGATCGGCTTGTTAAACTCCAGTTTCAGGATGTTCAGCGTGATGTCATACTCCTCCTGCGGGCGCTCGATTTCGATCTGTGTCGGGAACTTGATGCCGTCGTAGTCCTTGTACTCGCCATACCGGACATCGGTCACCAGTCTTCCATTCTCGTCGTAGACGAACTGCCGGTGTGGCTGCAGGTCGGTCCGGCTGAAGATAATCTTCCGCGAGAGAAACCAGCCCTGCTTACCTTTCTTCACCACCACAATCTCGTAGTCCGGCTGTTCCACCAGATGCCGTTTCGAGTCAAGCACCGTTTCGTAGCCATTTTCCAGCACCGCAATCTCGTCTTGCGGATCAATCTCGCGGATCAAAATGGCCTCATACAGATTCTGCGGGCGAATACTCTCCAGCGGCTGCTTGGGGTTCACCGTCTCCGCATCGTTGCGCCCGATCACAAAACGGTTTTTCGGCGGAATCCATAACTTGAACTCCTTGCCGTCGCTCACCATGTCGAATGCCCGGTTGCGCACGATCGGCATCAGTCCGATCATCCGCAGCATCGCCGGCTTGCGCGCCAGAACGTAGCCGCGGATTTCTTTATAGTCGGTGACTTTGCCCTTGCTTTCGCCCCCCACCGAAGTATCAATATCGACCGTCGCCTGCATGCTCTGGATCCGTGCCGCCTGCGCATTGATCGCGTCCACCAGTTCCTTCTGCGTGGCGGCCTGCAGCGGTGCCGAACTGAATTTGCGCTCCACCTTGCGGGAACGGAACAGACATCCACCCAAGGGCAGGACGGCCAGAATTAGAACCAGGGCGCGGGCTCGATAGAGACGGGTCATCATCCGTTGAGATTGAGTATATCGTGCTTAAGTTGCAGGAAACGTTGGGGTGGGAATCTACTGTAGATGGATGGCGCGACGAAAGGCGCTCACATTCCGGTTATGGTCCGCCAGGCTGCGCGCGAAGCGATGGTGTCCGCCACCATCGCTCACGAAGTACAGGTATTCAGTGTGCGCCGGATGCATCGCCGCTTCCAGCGAACTTCTTCCCGGGTTTCCGATCGGTCCCGGAGGCAAGCCGGGAAACCGGTAGGTGTTGTACGGCGAGTTGATCTGCATGTCGGCGTGATGCAGCGCACCCTGGTAGGTCCCTGCCAACAGCTTCGCATAGATCACGCTCGGATCGGCGTCGAGCGCCATACGCTTCGTGAGCCGGTTGTAGTAGACGCTCGCCACCATGGGACGCTCTTCCTGCACGGCCGTTTCCTTCTCGACAATGGACGCCATAATGACCGTCTGGTCCACATCGGTCGTCAAGCCAATCGTAGTCGCCACCTGCCGGAAATGATGGACCATCGCGGCCACGATTTCGCGCATGCTCTGCGTCCGAGTAAACTCATAGGTGTCCGGAAAAAGATATCCCTCCAGCGTTTTCGCTTCCGGAGCGATGTCCTGGATCAGTTCGGTATCGCTGCGCACGACTTGAAGGAATTCCTCCTGTGTACCCAGTCCCACCTGCTCGATCGCTTGGGCGATATCGAACATGGTGTAACCCTCGGGAATCACGACCGTGTGCACGAAGATGTCCCCCCGTGCCAGTCGGTCGTGGATGTCACGCAGCGTAGCTCTCTTCTCGAACAGATACTCCCCCGCCTTCATTGAGCGGCCCCGATGAAACGAATGCCAGAGGAGAAATGCCTTTTCGCTTCGAATGACGCCCGCCGCTTTCAGTTCCGCGGCGATTTTGCGTGTTGAGTAACCGGGGCGCAGCAACACGAACTTCTGCTCCGAAGGTGTGACCGGAGTGAATGTAGCCCATGCGAACCAGCCCGCGAACGCCAGGACGACGAATAGCGCCAATATCAGGAGTTTGCGCAACGTGCCAGTAGTTTAGATGAACTTCCGCGAGACTTCGTTAACCGATGGTCGATGAACTGTAGTAAGCACGGTAGGTCAGTCTTCTGTCCTTAGTCTTCAGCCGTCGCTACATCCTCAGTCTTCCGGAAACCCCAGGTAGGCCCAACGCCTCGTCCGGCTCTACTCTGTAATCCCGGGCGAAGTCGAGAGGACCTTGCGTTCCCGTGCGATACACAGACACACATGACCCGGAGGAACATCCCATCCCCGACTGACTCTCGGCAGCCCTAACGATCGCTGTCCTCAAGCGTGACCCTGCCGACTGACCGCTGACGACTGCTCTCTAACGACGCCCTTCCATCCACGACTGCAATATCAACACTGCCGCCATCTGATCGACCACCTGCCCGCGCCGACGGATCGACATATCCGTCTCCCGCAGCACCCGGTTCGCCTCCGCTGATGTCAGGCGCTCATCCCACAAATGCACCGGAAGCTGAAACCTCTCTCGCAATTCCTCTGCGAAACGCTGCATCTTCACCGCCTGCACCCCCTCATCGCCGCTCATCCTCAGCGGATACCCCACCACGATCTCGCGAATCTCATAGACCTGGATCACTTTGCCAAGCTTCTCGAAATCCAGCCGTTTGTTTTGCCGCTGAAGCGTCTCGAGGCCTTGGGCAGTAATCCCGAGGAGGTCGGAAACCGCGATGCCGATCCTCTTCGACCCGACGTCCAGCCCCAACACTCGCCCCTCTGGCATTGCACCGGAAAGATTTGTGGACGGCTCCGTCACGTCGCGATTATATGTCGGAACCAGATGGGCAAATTTCGACTACGATAGCTGGCTATGTCCGAACTGGTCGAGACTCATACTCCGGCCCCCCTCCCCCCCACGCGTCCTGTGAGCCGCAACTGGGCCCAAATCATCATCGCCGTCGGCGTCGTTCTCACCTTGTGCTATGTTGCCGAACTGGTCCTGGTCGTGGTGCTGGCTTCGACCCTGATTGCTTTCATTCTCGCGCCGGTGGTTGATTTTCTTGGCCGTTTCAGCCTGCCGCGTAGCCTCTCGTCCCTGATCGCCGTGCTGCTCCTGTTGGCGCTGCTCTACGGCATGGGCTATATCTCCTACAACCAGGCTGCCAGTTTCTTGCAAGTGCTTCCCCGCTATTCGGAGCGCATTCGAGCTACGGTCATGGCTTTCCGAGAGCATGCCGAATCCCTGAACCCGCTGCGCCCGGTCGTGGACGACAAGAATGTGGTCAAAGTGCTGCCCAGCAGCCCGCTCACAGACGCAGTCACCCGCGGTTTCGGCTCTGTGTCGCAGGGACTCTTTGCCCTGACGTTCATCCCGTTCCTGGTCTACTTCATGCTGAGTTGGCAGCAACACGCGCGCTCCGCCACCGTGATGCTGTTTCGTATGGAAAACCGTCACACGGCGTACATCACACTGGGTCTGATCTCCAACATGATCCGCAGTTTCATGGTCGGCAATCTCCTCATTGGATTGTTCATGGCTGCAGTCAGTGTTGGAGTGTTCGGAATGCTCGGCGTGCCGTTTTTCCTGGTAGTCGGAGTGATCAGTGGCTTCCTGAGCCTCGTTCCCTACCTGGGCCTGCTGCTGGCGTTGGCTCCGCCGCTGATCGTAGGGCTCGGCCAGCTGGATTCCGGCGACTTGGCGGCAATCTCGCTGATCGTCGCATCCCTGCACTTTATCGCCTTGAACGTCCTGTATCCGAAAGTGCTGGGCAATCGTATGCAGCTCAACCCTCTCGCCGTGACGATTGCCCTGCTGTTCTGGGGATGGCTCTGGGGAGGCATGGGCCTGGTTCTCGCGATCCCCATCACCGCCGCCATGAAGATCATCTTCGACCACGTAGAAGCATTAAAGCCCTGGGGAGACTGGATGGGGGAGTGAGAGTCGGCTGTTAGCTGATAGTCGTTGGCCTTTAGCAAAAACACGTCCTTCTAAAGACCGGCGTCACAGGATTCCGCCCATTCATCACACACTGCGGTAGCGGCCCGATGGTAGAATGAAGCTGACCAACGAAGGCATCGCACATGGCGGATCCTACAAAGACCTCAGAGCGTGGAAGCAAGCGGTGGACCTCGCTCTCGAGGTATACCGGCTCCACACAACGACCTTCCGAAAGCAGAGCTCTACGGACTAATCAGCCAGATGCGAAGGGCGGCTGTTTCGGTTGCGAGCAACATCGCGGAGGGAAAGGGAAGATCGAACGGACAAGGAGTTCGCTGTCTTTCTTTGCCACGCACGCGGTTCTCTACTCGAACTGGAGACCCAGACTCGTAATCGCTAAGGAACTTGGCTACCTTCAAAAAGCAGACTTCGAAGAGCTAAACGCCGAAACACGAGCATCTGGCCAAGACAATCAATGCGCTACTGAATGTTGTGAGAGCAGAACCGGGAACGAAAGCCGAAGTTAGGAGCGAAATCCTCGCCAATCGCGAAGTACCAGCCAGTAGGTTCTGACGACTTGGGCGACTAGCCAACGACCGATCAGCTACCAGCTAAGCCTCAAATTCCGAGGCTTCCGGAAACCGCAACTTATGCTTGGACAAGGCCTTAGTCAGCAGATCCTCGACCTGGCGCTCTTCGCAGTTCTTCGCCATGGCTAACTCGCTGACCAGCAGGTAGCGAGCCCGTTCCAGCATCTTTTTCTCCCGGAACGAGAGCGGCTTTGCCTGATTGAGCATCAGGAGGCCTTTGAGGACCCCGGCCACCTCCAGGAGCGACCCAGTGCGCATGCGCTCGGAGTTCTCCTTGAAACGATACTTCCAGTCGGCGTTGTTGAGACACTCGCCATCTGTAAGAAAATCAAGGATCTTCTGGATTTCCCCGTTCCGAACCACGCGCCTTAATCCGACGCTGTTGACGTTGTGGAAGGGAACCATGACTTTCAGGCTACTGGCCTTGATTTTCAGGAGATAGAACTGTTCCACAGACGCACCAATGGTGCGGCTGCTGATCTGTTCAATAACTCCGACGCCATGGTTGGGGTAAACGACTTTATCGCCGATGTGGAAACCGTCGCTGCTAATCATGAAGGAACACCTATGAGCGCCGGGACAACTTAAGAAGGAACCACTATAAACAGTCTAGCCTAAGAGGTTCGAAAAGGCAATCAGGACGGGGCTTTCCCAGTACGAGACATACCCGCAGAACAGCCCGAGCTTGCCGCGGCAATCCCTAAACATCAGAAAAACATAGGATTGCAGCACGTCACCGAGGATGTTACTACCTCCGGTCTGCAGATGGCGTTTTGAGCCTCACTGCCGGGGACGCATACCCATCGCTGTCACACACACGTACTGCAAACAACCATCGAGGTTTATAATTCCGCAAAGCATGACTGAGCAGATCAAAAGGAAGCTCCAGGAAGAAATCAATGCGCTGGAGCACGAACTAAGTCACGAACTTCCGAAAGAACTCAAGAAGGCAGTGGCTCTCGGCGACTTGAGCGAAAACGCCGAGTACCACATGGCCAAACAACGGCAGGAGTTTGTGAAGGCGCGCCTGCGCCAGTTGGGCAGGCGCCTGGCCGACTTGTCTCTTATCAACATGAGTAACATTCCCAAGGATAAAGTCGGCTTGGGTTCGACGGTGAAGATCTATGACAATGAAAAAGGCGAGGAGATCGAGTACAAGTTGGTGACCAGCGAAGAATCCGATGTCGCGTCTGGCAAGATCTCCACAACTTCCCCGATCGGGCGCGCCTTGTTGAACAAGAAAGTCGGCGACTCGGCCACAGTGGTGACGCCCAACGGCAAACGCGAGATGGATATTCTCAGTCTGACCACGATCCATGACGAGGCGCAAGCCGGATGACGTGGACCAGCGCCTTCGGTAACGCGTGCGGCAAACTGCTGCGTGCGATCGTCAACCGCATGGCCCTGGCGCGGATCAGCCCCAATTTCCTGACATTTCTCGGCCTGGTCATCGACACAGTGGCAGCATTTTTGTTCGGCTATGCCAACGCCGACAATCAGGCGCGCATGTTCTTCTATGCCGGGCTTGTCATCTTTGGCGCGGGCTTCTTTGACCTGGTGGATGGCCGCGTCGCCCGCGCCAGCAACCAGGTCACCCGCTTCGGTGGATTTTTCGATTCGGTGGTCGATCGCTATAGCGATGCCGCCCTGTTCTTCGGCCTGCTGGTGTATTACTCGCGCGGCGGGCGTTTCTTCTACGTGGTTTTGACAGCATTGGCCATGATCAGCTCCGTCATGGTGAGTTACACGCGGGCGCGCGCCGAGTCTCTGATTGACACCTGCAAGGTTGGGTTCATGGAACGCCCGGAGCGTCTCGTGCTTCTCATCATTGGAGCCATTTTCAATCGCATGGCGCCGGTTCTCTGGGTCATTGCGGTGCTTTCCACCATAACCGTCGCCCACCGCATTTACTACACATGGTTACAGACCGAGCGTGCCAAGACCTCTCCGGCAGAAGCCGGACGCTCGGCCGCCTAATCCTCTTTCGTCCCAGGTTCTACGCTTTCTTCGGGCTCGCTGTTAAGTCTAAGAACCGATGATTCCCGCTGGAGACGCTCTATGAAGAAGTCCATCTCGCTCGTCCGAATGTTTGCGAAGTCCCTGATCGCTTTGCTGTGCCTGACCGCTCTTGTAGTCGGGACGTGGGCTGCGCCCACCGCATCGGTCGCTGCGCCTCAGATCAAATACGAGAAGTACAGCCTGAAGAACGGCCTGGAAGTAATTTTGTCGGAAAATCACCGCCTCCCCCTGGTGGCAGTGGACTTGTGGTACCACGTTGGACCGGCCAATGAGCGCGCCGGTCGCACTGGATTTGCTCACTTGTTCGAGCACATGATGTTTGAAGGATCGCAGCATGTCGGACCGAAGGAACACGATCGCTACCTCGAGGCGGCCGGCGCCAGCGACATCAATGGCACCACCGACTTCGACCGCACGAACTACTTCGAAACTCTGCCCTCCAACCAGCTTGAACTGGCGCTCTGGCTGGAGAGCGACCGCATGGGCTACCTTTACGGGAAACTCGACAGCGAGCGGCTGACAAATCAGCGCGATGTGGTCCGCAACGAGCGGCGTCAATCGACCGAGAACACACCGTACGGCCTGGTCGAAGAACAGCTTTATCACCAGCTGTTTCCAAAAGATCATCCCTATTACGCAGACGTAATCGGCTCTCATCGCGACATCGACGCGGCGCGCATCGACGATGTGCGAGCATTCTTCCGCCAGTACTACACACCCAACAACGCGAGCCTGACCATCGTCGGCGACATTGATCCAGCGCAAGCCAAGGTCTGGATAGAAAAATACTTCGGCTCGATTCCTGCCGGACCTCCGGTGCCGAAAATCACGGCGACCACTCCGCCCATCACGGCGGAAAAGCGTGCCAAAGTCACCGATCAAGTCGAGCTGCCGCGCATTTACATGGGCTGGATCACGCCCCCGATCTTTGAGCCAGGCGACGCGGAGAGCGATCTGCTGGCCCAGATTCTCGGCGGAGGCAAGTCCAGCCGCCTGTACAAGAAACTCGTTTACGAGTTGCAGATTGCTCAGGATGTGCAAGTCCAAAATTCGAACCTGCGGCTGGGATCCGTTTTCGAGTTGCAGGCGACCGCCAAGCCCGGCGTGAAACCCGAGGACCTCGAAGCAGCCATCAACGTAGAGTTGGAAAAGCTGCGCAGGGAGGGTCCGACCCAGGAGGAACTCGACCGCGCACGCAATCTCATCGAAACGGGGTCCATCACAGGCCTGGAGCGACTGGGAGGCTTCGGAGGATTGGCCGATCGTCTGAATCAATACAACCAGTTTCTGAACGATCCGGGCTACTTGCCCAAAGATCTTGAGCGCTTCAACCGGGCGACCACCGCAGACCTGAAACGTGTGGCAGAAGAGAGGCTGAAGACCTCAGCGCGCGCCGTCGTCTACGGATTGCCCGGTGAGCGCGTGGTCGACGACCCACCCGCCAGCAAGGAAAGCGAGCCCAAGGCTGACAAGGAGAAAACAATCGCGGGCACGATGGCAGACGAACCCTGGCGCGCTAATCCTCCACCGGCAGGAGCCGCTTCAAAGCTGAGCCTTCCCATGGCAAGCAGCTTTAGGCTGGCCAACGGTCTGACTGTGCTGCTGGTGGAACAGCACCAATTGCCCATGGTGGCGACCCGTCTCGTCACTCTCAGTGGCAGCGATGCCAATCCCGTCGACAAACCGGGTCTCTCGTCGTTCACCACGCGGATGTTGCCGGAGGGGACGGAGCGGCGCAGTGCAATGCAAGTAGCCGACGATGCCGCGCAGATCGGCGCCTCGGTGCGCACCTTCACTGTAAGTGACGACTCCATCGTCGCCATTCGCACTCTGAAGCCAACCCTGGATGCCGCACTCGACTTGCTTTCGGATGTGGTCCTGCACCCGAAGTTCGATCCGGAGGAGATTGAGCGCATCCGCAAAATCCGCGAGACCGACATCTTGCAGATCCAGGACGATCCCATGCAATTGGCGATTGGAGTTCTGCTGAGGTCGGTCTATGGAGCTGCACACCCCTACGGCTACCGCGACGAAGGAACGGCGGAGGCGAACCATCTCATCACTCGCGACGACCTGCGCAAGATGTGGCAGAGCGGATATACACCATCGAACGCAGTGCTTGTTTTCACGGGTGATCTCACTTCGGCAGAAGCGCGCAGCCTTTCGGAAAAATATTTCGGCAGCTGGCAGGGAACGACCACTCGCCATGAACCGCCGCCCGTGAACGCAAAGACCTCCCGTGCCATCTACCTGGTGGACAAGCCAGGGGCGGCGCAGACATTTCTGCTGGTCGCCGGTTTGGGCGTACCGCGCTCGACGCCCGACTTTGTTCCGCTCGAAGTCATGAACAATATCCTGGGCGGACTGTATTCCAGCCGCATCAACATGAACCTGCGCGAGGAACACGGCTACACGTATGGCTGCTTCTCGTTCTTCCTCTACCGTCGCGGGCAGGGACTGTTCGCAGCGGGGGGCGGGATGCGTAGCGACGCCACTGCACCAGCCGTCCAAGAGATGCTTAAGGAGATTGAACGAATCCGCACGGCTCCTCCCACGGCAGAAGAGTTGAAGCTGTCGAAAGGGGCGTTCTCGCTTTCTCTGGCCGGACTATTCGAATCTTCCGAGCAGACCGCTAACACGGTGGGAGACCTGTTTACCTACGACCTCCCGCTGGACTACTACCAGAAATTACCGGCCAAGATCGATGCAGTCACAGCCGCAGATGTGCAGCGGATGGCCACGACCTACCTGCATCCAGAAACCTCGGTGGTGATCGGGGCGGGCGACCGGGCGAAGGTCGAAGACTCGCTGAAAAAACTCGCCATTGGTCCCGTAGAACTGCGGGACGCGGACGGAAATCCGGTGAAAGGGACAGCAGCTGGCGTGGGAGCGCATTAAGGCGTGGGTTGGGATTTATGCTCTGGGTTCCTTCCCTGTCTGTGAGTCGGCGATGTCGCGCACAATCTGTGGAACTGAGTTTTTTGGACTAAAAATTGGTTTGGGCTTTGCTGTTGATCTCGCGCTATGCGGGGTAGGTCCTTCGACGTTGTTCGGCTGGCGCCTCCCTTCGCTCAGGATGACAACTCTGGCGAATAATTCGGAAGGAACTGCGCCGAATTTGCGCAGGCGCTCGGCCTTGTTTGAATCCGAGATGATTTGCTAGTAGCTAAGTTATTGAAAGTTCGTGGAGAGCTCGCCGGTGCTCGGGAAGGCCAGCTAGAACTTCACCTGGAATGCCGATTAACAGCGTTCCAGAGAGCACAGGACGCGTTTCGGAAGCTTGGCTATGGTTGTTTGGGGGTGTCGTCCGGAGGTCTTCGGCTCACCCTAGACCTTCCCAGCGCGTTTTGTTATCTGTTGGCTATTCCATTTCGGGAAGACATCGACTGCCTGCAAGCCCCGGCTTTCTGCAATCCCAAGCGCTACGTCCAAGCCCCGAGGACCACGGGCCGAAGGCTGACCTCCGATGCTAGACTAACGCGTTCGTTTTCCTGACGAGGTCGACTTGGCAACGGATCCGGTATTGGTTGTGCACGGCGGCGCCTGGGCAATTCCTGAGGACATGGTGGAAGGTCACCTGAATGGCGTTCGCAACGCCATTGCCGCGGGTTGGCAGGCCTTGAGCAGAGGTGGTTCGGCACTCGATGCGGTGGAAGAAGCGGTCGTCATTCTGGAAGATGACGAGACGTTTGACGCCGGCCGCGGCAGCTTTCTCAATCGCGATGGCAAGGTTCAACTGGATGCGTTCATCATGGAAGGAGCCACGCTGCGGGGTGGCGGCGTGGGCTGCGTGGAGAGGCTGCGCAACCCGGTTCGCGCGGCCCGCAAGATTCTAAGTGAAAGTCCGCACGTGTATTTCGTGGCGGAAGGCGCCGAGCGCTTCGCTGCCGAACACGGTATGGCACTATGCGATAACCAGGATCTGATCATTCCACGCGAAGTGGAACGCTTGCGCGCGTTTCAAGCGCAAGCCGGTGGTGAGACGCCCGACCTCTTCGCTCCGGCAATCTCGCACGACACGGTGGGCGCGGTCGCGCTCGATCGCGACGGCAACCTCGCTGCCGCTACCTCCACTGGCGGCACGTTGAACAAAGCGCCCGGCCGGCTGGGCGATTCTTCCCTGATTGGTTGCGGTTGCTACGCCGACAACGAGAGCGCCGCCGCCTCGCTCACCGGTTGGGGGGAACCGATCATGAAGCTGGTTCTGGCCAAGTGGGCGGCGGATCGCGTGCTGGCTGGAAATCTGCCGGAATGGGTCTCGCAGGAAGCGATGAACTACCTCAAAGCACGCGTCAACGGACACGGCGGGATCATTCTGCTCGATGCCACGGGCCGGATCGGCATCGCTCACAACACGCCCCGCATGGCGTGGGCGCTGAAGACGACAAAGCGCGAAGACTCCGGCATCCAGCGCTAACTGAACGCTGCACTTTTCGCGGGGTTACCAGCAAATTACCTTTGCACTTATTTCAGTGCATGTTTTCATAACCCTGTAACATGGGCGCTGTATAAGTCGGAGTATGGAAGCAGCGTTCTATGACACGCTGATCCTCTCGGACGTGCATTTGGGCGCGGAGGTCAGCCGTGCGCGCGCTGCGACCCGCATGCTGAAGGAAAATGCCTTTCGACGCCTCATCCTTCTGGGCGATATCTTCGCGGACCTGAACTTCGGACGCCTGAAAAAAGAGCACTGGCAGTTTCTGGGCACGATCCGCAAGCTCTCGAATCCAAAGCGGAAAGTTGAAGTTGTGTGGGTTGAGGGCAATCACGATCTTGGCCTCACCAACGTCATGTCTCACCTGGTCGGCGTGAAGGTGTATCAGGATTACGTGTGGAATTATGCCGGTCTGCGGCACGTCGCGATTCATGGCCATCAATTTGACGGGTTCGCGGTCAACAGTGTTTCCCTTAGCAATTTCGGGACATGGTTTTACCTGCTCCTGCAGAAGCTCGACCTGAGAGGCAAACCCCTGGCACGCTTGATCGACCGTCTGAACACACGCTGGCTGCGGATGTCGACCAAGGTGGCAGCGGGCGCGTTGGCCTACGCGCGACTGCATGGTGCGGACCGCATTTTTTGCGGCCACACCCACGACGCGATGCAAAGCGAGCAGGATGGCGTTCACTATTACAACTCCGGCGGCTGGATCGATTCGCGCCTGACTTACATTACCGTTGCGGAGGATGGAGTTCGCATCCACGAGTACAGAGAAACAGACGATCCGGAAGGAAATGAACGAAGCGATCAAGCCGACGGGGCGCCCAACGAAGCGATCGATGAGTCAGAATTGCTGGACTTTGTCGAATACGAGGGCGTGAATCTATAGCCAAGAAACCGCAGTCCCCAGGGCCGCAGTTCACTCCCTGACACCTGGGACCTAAGACCTGACACCCGACACCGAAGAGCTGCCTCTAAAACCGCACGACGATTCCCGTCGAAGCGCGAATCATGTTCTGATGCATCCCAAAGACGTTCATCCGCAGGTAGTCGGCCTGAACGCGCCAGCTGAAGGGACCTCTCCACTGATAGTCCACGCCGCCGCCCGCGCCGGCCGTCCATTTCGTGTCGGAATCAAAGAAACCAGACGTGGCCACGTTGACACGAGTCGCACCCGCCAGCACGTGAGCGAACTCGCGAAAATTGCCGCGGAAGCGGGAGATCTGTGGTCCCGCGACGAGGGTGTATTGCTTGACGCGCACGTCCGGAATTGCTGGAGTGCAAATCGGAACCGTCACGCAGGAGATGGGAAACTGATTCCATCCGCCTTGCGAGCTGCCGTCGACAACAAGAGTCAGCCACGGCCGCAGGCGCAAGCCTTCGAGTGACGCTTCCCAGCCGTGCAGGCTGGTGCGCTGGCTGGAGGCGTAGTTCGTGTTGCCGTACGCGTACCCCGCGAAGATGGTAAACCTGGAATTCTGCGCGCCCGCAATGCCACTCAGCGCGAACAGAGTAACCACGATCATGGCGCGTTTCAGCACAAAAATTCCTCCTCGAGACTGCAACCAGGAATCAGGTGATGGAAGCGTGAAAGATTTTGGATGCAAGGGCTTCCAAAAACTTTGCCCGGTGACGCCGCTACTGTTCGAAGCAATCGATGAAGCGGAAGTCCCATTGTAGACGCGAACCCTAGTGCTCGCGCAGAAAGCGGTAGCGGCCCTGGCGCTCAGTGGCGACCGCCTCCGCGACCTGCAGGAAGGCCCGGCCTGCGTGCGTCAGACTGGCTTCCTTGCGGTAGACGAGCCGCAGTTTCCGATGCAGTTTCAACTCCTGCACCTGGATGCTGACCAGTTCGCGTCGTGCCAATTCATTTTCAACGCTGATCAGGGGCACGAGAGCAACTCCGTTTCCCATGGACACGAAACGCGTAATGGCTTGGAGGGTGGGGAGTTCCACATCCATGTGCAGCGGCGTTTTGTGGCGGCGGAACGTTTCGATAACTTTCTCTCGGTAGGGTGAAGAAACGATGTGCGCGACGAAGACCTCTGCACCCAATTGGCGGATGCTGATTTGTTTTTCAGAAGCGAGTGGATGGTTGGGGGGAACCACGAAGGTTAACTCGTCCAGATAGACGACGATCGAGCGCAGGCGGGGTTCCTGAGGATCGTAAGAAAGGACACCCATCTCGACGGTGTGCCGCAGCAGGTCGTCGGGGATATGGCTGCCGAGAGAGCGCTGCACCGTGATCTTGATCATGGGATGCAGGCGGCGGAACTCAGCCAAAACGGGCAGCAAGTAAAGAGCCGTGAACTCGTTGGCGGCAATGGCCAGTTTGCCCTTCTGCAGTTCGCGCAGCTCGACCAGGGCTTCGTGGGCGTCGCTGCGCAGGTTAAGGAGCTTCTCGGCGTATTCCTGCAGGGTGCGGCCCGCGTCGGTCAGGACGCCCTCGCGCGAGGACCGGTCGAACAGAGGCTCGCCCAGTTCTTCTTCGAGCTTACGGATGGTCTGGCTGACGGCCGATTGAGTGCGGAACAGCTTCTCGGCGGCGCGTGAGAAGCGGCCTTCGCGGGCAACGGTCAGAAAGACTTCAAGCTGAGAGAGTTCCATGTGTACTTAAGCAAAACTTGCATCCCCATTAGGGCAACTTATCATTAGCAGTATAGCTAATACTAATTGAAAGATTATAAGCTTTGCTTCAGCCGCCTGTCCACCTACCATCAAGGCTCACGTGAGGAGGCTCCTGGAACATGGAACGAGTACGGATCACGGTCTTCGACACCACGCTGCGTGACGGTGAGCAGTCTCCGGGTTGCAGCATGAACGTCAACGAGAAGTTGCGTATGGCGCATCAGCTCGACCGGCTGGGTGTGGACGTGATCGAAGCGGGATTTCCGATCGCCTCCGATGGAGATTTTCAGGCCGTAAAGACGATCGCAGCAGCCGTGCGCCGGCCGATTATTGCCGGGCTGGCACGCGCTTGTGCTCTCGACATTGAGCGTGCCTGGGAGGCTCTGAAGGGGGCTGCACGCCCGCGCATCCATGTATTCCTTGCCACCTCAGACATTCATCTCAAGTACAAACTGCGCATCTCGCGGGAACAGTGCCTGGAGCAGGCGCGAGAGAGTGTGCGGCTGGCCAAGTCTTTCTGCAACGACGTGGAATTCTCACCCGAAGACGCCACCCGAACCGATCGCGACTTTCTGGTGCAGGTGGTACAGGCCGTGGTTGACGCGGGCGCGACCACCGTGAACATTCCCGATACTGTCGGTTACACGATGCCGGCGGAGTTCGGCGAGATCATCCAGATGCTGCGGGAGCGAGTCAAGGGAATTGAAAATGTCGTGATTTCGACGCACTGCCACAATGACCTGGGTCTGGCGGTGGCCAACACCATGGCGGCAATCGCCGCGGGTGCGCGCCAGGTGGAGTGCACCATCAACGGGATCGGCGAGCGCGCCGGCAATGCTTCGCTGGAAGAGATCGTGATGGCGATGCGCGTACGCCCGGACCGATATCCGTACGACACCGGCGTGGCGAGCGAACAGCTCTATCCGGCAAGCCAGATGTTGAGCGAGATCACGGCCACCCCGGTACAGCCCAACAAGGCGATCATCGGGCGCAACGCGTTCGCGCACGAAGCGGGCATCCATCAGGACGGCGTCTTGAAGAACCCACTCACCTACGAGATCATGACGCCGCAGTCGGTAGGCGTTCCGGATTCGCGCCTGGTTCTGGGAAAACATTCCGGCCGGCACGCCCTCGGCCTGCGCTGCGAGCAGCTGGGCTATCAATTCGAACGGCGCGAACTGGACGAGGTATACCGCAAGTTTGTAGTCCTTGCTGACCAGATCAAGCATGTCGAAGATCATCATCTCTTGCAATTGATTCGCGAGACGAGAGTGCCAACGCCGCGCATTCCGCCTGCGCACGTGGAGGTTTCTCCGGCCGTGATTGCAGCTACGGGGACGAGTTACGCGGTGCCAGCACCCGTGGAACGGCATCCGCTGGAGATGACCTTGCATTCGGCGCATGATCATCACGGAGAGCAGGAAGACTATCTGTGGGGCGTGTAGGTCTTTTCGGTCCTGGGCCCGGCTTCGCGCCGGGCTTTTTTATTTTGTAGGCGATTTCTACCCAGACGGACGAGGACGCCCGCTCGCTTCCGCGGTCAATTCGGTAGTGCGTTCGGAGTGGAACGTCCGCGACGCTGTGGTACTCGATGCGGGCGTGGGATCGTTCGACTGCGCTCGGCGGTCGCCTCGCTTCGCTCACGATGACAGTGACTGAAGAATTTCATGAGCGGATGGGACTTCTGTAGAATTCGGGCCTTGGTACGCAGGGGGATTTAGTGCTTGTCAATTTGACCATCGTCGCCGGGGATGGAATTGGTCCGGAGGTAACGGAAGAAGCGATACGCGTGTTGGAGGCTGTGTGCGGCGCGTTCGGCCATGACCTGAAACTCACGCGCAAAAACATCGGCGGAGCCGCGCTTACTGCCAGTAATGATCCGCTGCCGCCCGATACGCTGGCGGCGTGCCTGAGTGCAGGAGCGGTTCTGCTGGGAGCGGTGGGATCGCCGGTTTTCGATAAGAATCCCGGACATCTGCGGCCGGAGGCCGGGTTGTTGCGGCTACGGCGGGAACTGGGAGCTTTTGCGAATCTGCGGCCGGCCGTCTGCTTCCCGGCATTGCTGGAAAACTCTCCGCTGCGCGCGGATGTGGTGAAGGGCACCGACATCCTGATCGTGCGGGAGCTGTTGGGTGGGCTTTATTTCGGCCAGCCGCGCTCGATAGAAGGCGAGGCAGGCTCCCGACAAGCGCTGAACACAATGCGCTATGGAGAAGCTGAGATCGAGCGAATCGCGCGAATTGCGTTTGAGTTGGCGCGCGGACGGCGGCGGCAAGTTTTGTCGGTGGACAAAGCCAACGTGCTGGAGTGTTCGCGGCTCTGGCGGGAGGTGGTCACACGCGTGGCGGCGGGCTATCCCGACGTCAAGCTGGCGCACCAGTACGTGGATTCGGCGGCCATGCTGCTGGTCTTGAAGCCCGCGGAGTTCGACGTCATTCTCACCGAAAACATGTTTGGCGACATTCTCTCCGATCAAGCGGGCGGAGTGGTGGGCGGACTTGGGATGCTCGCTTCGGCCAGCATCGGCGGCCCGGTCGGGCTCTATGAGCCAGTTCATGGTTCTGCACCCGACATCGCGGGGAAAGGAATTGCCAATCCTCTAGGTGCAATTCTCTCGGCTGCGATGCTGCTACGTCATTCGTTCCATTTGGAGCGTGAGGCAGGTTGCATTGAGTCGGCCGTGCAGGCCACGCTCGCTGCGGGTCATCGCACGCGGGACCTTGCCAAGCAAGGGGAGGCGCCCCTGAGCACCTCCGAGATGGGGCGGAAGATCGCAGAGTCGGTGGAGACCTTGTCGCAAGCCAGTCCAGGCAGGGCTGGGCAGAAATCCGCCTGACCTTGCTTCCCTCCTCCCCACCGCGGCGAGGGCGAGACGCCCTCGGGACAGCCGGCAAGATGCCGGCGCTACCCTAATTTTCTCGGCACTCGTAAGATTCAAGCGATCAGAACATTAGTGAGCGGACCTATCCAGAAGTTGTTTCAGATAGTCCTGCCAGACCGCAGCCCACGTGTGGGTGCCGTGTCCGTGAGTCTTGTCAGTAATCGGCAGGAGCACGAATGTCCCGTTCTTCAATCGCGTGCTCTCCTTCTCAGCAATCTTCAATTCTGGCGGGTTAATGAAATCGTCCGCCGAGTTGATCCACAACACCGGGGCGATGATCTTTTCCAGTTGCGGCGAAGGATCGTAGTTGCGGGACGCATTCACCTGATACAGCAGGTCGTTCGCATCCAGGGTCTGCGATCCGCGTCTCGACGGACTCCGCAACGTACTTGTCGGCTGCATCCCGGGTCGGCAACGTCTTCTGCATCACCAGGGGCGCGCTGCCCGCGATTGCCAGTAAATCAGCAGCCGTGCGCAGGGCCTGTTTGGGTTCTTCGCGGTATTCGCCTCCTTGCCAGTCCGGATCGTTGCGAATGGCATCCATCAGCATCTTGCGCCATAGCCGGTTGCGCCCGGAGATCTGCACGGGCAAGCACGCGAGGGGCATGAGGGCATCCATGAAATCCGGATAGGTTTCTCCCCAGACAAACGAATGCATGCATCCCATGGAGGTGCCGAGAATCAGCCGGAGGTGCTGTACCCCCAACCCGTCGGTCAGCAGGAGATGCTGCGCGGCGACCATGTCGTCATAGTCGTACTGGGGGAAGTGCGCATGCATGCCATCGCTCGGCTTCGACGACTTCCCGTGCCCGATGCCGTCGGGCAGGATGATGAAGTAGCGGTTAATATCCAGCAACTGCTGCGGGCCATACAGTTCGCCGGCGAATTGCGGCGCCAGAAACTGCGTTCCCGATCCGCCGGTACCATGCAAGACCAATACTGCATTCGTCACACGGCCCTGTGCATCACGTATGGGCTTCCCCAAGGTCCGGTAGTGCAGGCGCAGGTCTGTTATTTGTTCGCCGGATCGAAACTTGAAGTTGTGAGCGACGAAGTCCCCTTCGTTTGCCTGATATTCGTGGGCTGGTTGTCCGAACGAAAAAGTTGGGAGAAGGAACAGCAACAGCGGCAATCAGGTGTGAGTGTGGGTAGCTTCATTTTGTTCGACCTAGTGGCAGTGTTCGATCTTAGTGATGCAGAAGTGAATCGCAGGCCCTTCGAGGCCAAAAGTCGTGCTTCGCTCGGTCGGTAACATGCTTTCGTGGTGAGCACATGCGGTGCTCTCACTCTACTGGGCGTCGAATTTTCCAAGACGAGAGACCGTGGCGGTGTCGAGTTTCTGCACGAGCGCAACCATCAGATCAACGGTGCGGTCAAAATCGGCGCGGTCGATGATGCCATTGTGTGCATGCGTGGAGCGCGCCGGAACGAGCACCGTGGTGACCGGAACTCCGCCGTTGTGCAGCTTGATTGCGCCTGCGTCGTCTCCGAACCCCTGTACGAAATCGAATTGCAGGGGGATGTGCTGCTCGGCGGCTACCTGCTTCACGAATGCAACCAGCTTGCGATTCGGGAGCTCGCTGAAGGTGTAGAGCATCATTCCCGGGCCGCCCCCTAGAACTTCCTGCGCGGCCTCTGGTCCGATACCCGGGACGTCGTTCGCAATCCCAACCTCGAGAGCGATCCCGAGATCCGGATTGATTAAATGTGCGGAAGTTTGCGCGCCACGCATCTCGATGCTGCCTTCCTCCTGGACAGTGGCGGCATAGAACAGTTGGTTGGGATGGGGTGCATGAGCTAGACGCCGCATCATTTCGAGAATGACGGCACAACCAACGCGATCGTCCCAAGCCTTGGCGAGGTAGCGATTGTTGGCAAGGACCTCGAAACTGGAAACTGGGACGACCGGGTCCCCGGGCGAGATGCCGAGGGCTTCTACGTCTGCGGGATTTCGCGCGCCCACGTCCAAGTGGAGTTCGTCCGCGGAGATCGGGCGAGTGCGAACTTCACGGGGCGCGATGTGCGCGTCCCAGAGGTCCGTCACGGCGAGGACAGGTCCCTTGGAGCCCAGAATGAGCCAGCGCTGATCGGGCAGGGCTTGATCCAGCCAGTAACCCAACATCTGCATGGAGAGGAATCCATCCGGACGAATGCGACGGATCATGCCGCCTAGCTCATCCATGTGGGCGTCGATCATGATGCGCGGGCCGGTACTGCCCTGCTGAGCGATGACCGAACCCAGACCGTCGTAGGAAATCTTGTCAGCGTAGGGGCGCATGTGCTCGACCATCACTTTGCGGACGGCCTCCTCGTAGCCGGGAGGGCCGGGGGCTTCGGTGAGTTCTTTAAGCAGCGGGATAACGCGGTCCTGCGCGTGGGCCATTGCGAGGGAGAGCAATAACAGAGGAAAAAGGCGTCGCATGGAGCGAGATTCTACAGCGTCCCAACTACCAAGGGCTCGGCGATATTCATCCAGATTTAACCCACCATTCACATTCCTTTAAAAGGGCGTCGTCTAGAGTGGCGCGATCAATCTATCCGGCGGTGCTTGAGAGCCACGCCTTTCTGGAGAATGAAGCGAATGACAAAGCAAGATTGTCCGATGAATCGAGTCGGGAGGGGAATGCAGAAACTATTTGTGGCGGCTGTCGCGCTGTTGATGGTCGCGGCAGTTACGAGTGCGCTGGCGAGCGATGATGGCCCTACGCCATACGCGATCGGGCTCTGGGGCGATCTGCCCTATTCAACTCCGCTCAGGCCACCGTTGGCGTGCCCAACCTGATCGCCGACATGAACAGTCAGAATCTCGCTTTCACCGCGCACGATGGCGATCTCAAGAGCGGGTCCAGCGAGTGCACGGACGCGGTGTACACGCAGGCGCTCGGCTATTTCAACTCCCTCCGCGCGCCGGCGGCCTTCACCCCGGGAGACAACGACTGGGTGGATTGCGTCGCACTGCCGGGTACATCGCCCTGGCGCAGCTCGACAAGGAGCGGAAGCTCTTCTTCAGCACGCCGTTCACGCTGGGCCAGCATCGCCTCCGGCAGCAGGTGCAGTCGACACCGCTCTGCCTGGGCGTCAGCGGGCAGCGTCCCTTGCGTGGAAAACCGCCGCTGGACCGTCGGTGGTGTTACGTACGCCACCCTCAACATTCAGGGCTCTTGCAACAACCTGTGCGACACGCGCATCCGGATCCGGCGGAATATGCCGCCCGCAATGCCAGGCGGACATCGCCTGGATGCAGGACACCTTCGCCGAGGCGAAGGCGCGCAGTTCGGCGGCGATCATGTTCATCTCGCAGGCCGATCCGGGATTCGACGCGACGGACGCGACGCGCGGCCCGGTCCGCGATCCGATGACGCTGGCGGAGACCGATGGCGCGCCGGACGGGTTCCAGGAGTTCCTGGTCGCTCTGCGCGACCAGGTCATCGCGTTCGCAAAGCCGGTTGCCTACGTCCACGGCGACTCCCACTACTTCCGCGATGGACAAGCCGTTCCTGAATGCGCCGGGACAGCGGCTGGAGAATTTCACCCGTGTGGAGACGTTCGGAGACCATCAGGAGAACGGCAACAACGATGTGCACTGGCTCAAGGTGATCGTCGATCCGCGCAGCCGCGAGGTGTTCGCTTATCAAACGCAGATCGTGCCCGGCAACCGGACGGCCGTCCCGGCGCCGTAAAGCGGTTCATCCCGCGAGCGGCACCCTGCCGGAGGCGAGGACTTCACAAAGTCCGCGCCTCCGTTTCTGTCTTTAGTAAGTTCGGAAAATCTTGCCCGCGCTTCGCTTTTCCACAGCCATCGATGGCTTTTCACGGGTGTAAACTGGATCCAATCCGCTCACAATTCATTTTGCCAAAGCCAGGAGCTGCGATGATTTCGAAGTGCGCGAATCCTGCTTGCTCTACTCGCTTTCTTTATCTACACGAGGGTAAACTGTTCCGCTTCGAGCGGGAGGCGAAAGAAGACACTGAACTTTTGCTGGGCTTCGATACCACACTACACAAACACTCAAGAGGCGTGGAGTTTTACTGGCTCTGTACAACTTGCGCGGCGAAGATGACGCTCGTCCGCCGCAAGGGAGGCGGCGTGATTCCACGTCGGCTGCCTGACTTTCTTAAGGCAGCATCATGAGGTAGCGACCGCCGAAGCCGATCCCGCGTCATATTTTCCTGTGATGGAGTACCAGCGGATCTTCAGGATTTCGAGGAACATCCGCATGCCGTCGCGCAGGGGGTTGATGCGTGTGCCTTCGCGGTGTGCCCACCTTACAGGCACTTCCTCAATTCTGAATCCAAATCTTCGGGCAAGGTAGAGGATCTCGGGATCAAATCCCCAGCGCTCGATGTGTTGCAGCGGGAAGATGGCTTGGGCCGCGCGTCGGGTAAAGGCTTTGAAGCCGCACTGCGTGTCCTGATAATGCAACCCGAGAAGGATCCGTAAAGCCAGATTGAAGATGCGGCCAAACAGTTGACGATACAGCGGCTGCCGCTGAGTCTGTAGTTCGCTCCGCAGCCAACGGGAACCGATGGCAACGTCCGCACCGGCTTGCACCGCAGCAAACAGCTTGTCTGCTTCTTCGATTGGGGAGGAGAGGTCAGCGTCGCTAAACAGGATCACTTCCCCACTGGCATGCAGTATCCCGTTCCGCACGCTGTAGCCTTTGCCACGATTGCCCGGATTGTCGACGAGATGCAGGATGGGATCATGAGCGGCATAACTCTCGACGATCTGGGGGGTGTCATCCGTGGACCCGTCGTTCACCACCAGCACTTCGGCATTCCAATTTTGCCGCTGTACATGCGCGAGAATCTTCTCGATCGTGCTGCGAATGCGCACACTTTCGTTATATGCCGGGATGACGATGCTGTACTTAAGTGCCAAGGTTAATTCTCGCCTTCTATTGTTACAAACCCGAGGTGCGAAACTCTGTTGCGCGGTTGCGTTTGAGAAGTCGAAACATGTCCCGGTCCGAATAGCGCTCGCGTAGGGTACTACGCGACCTGCCGTTTGGCGAGCATAGAGAAGAACTCGGCGACGAGTTCCTCGTCCCAAAGACCGTTTTGGGCCTCGACACGCATCGTGAGCGCCGCTTGCTCGTGACTGAGGGCCGGTTTGTAGGGACGCGCCGTCCGCAGAGCGTCATACACGTCCACGACCTGCAAGATACGCGGCAGCAACGGGATTTGGTCTTTGTGTAATCCGTCGGGATATCCCGTGCCGTCGGAGTGCTCGTGATGAAAGCGAATAATCGGCAGCACAAGGCGGAGAGATTTCAGAGGCTTGCAGATGTTCTCCCCGGTCAGTGGATGCCTCTTCATGACGGCCCACTCCTCCGGAGTCAAGTTGGACCCTTTCTTGAGAATCTCGTCCGGGACGGCGATCTTGCCCAGATCGTGCAGATAGCCGCCACGACGCAGGGCGATAATGGAATCTTCGTCAAGCCCGAAGTGCCGACCGAGAGCTGCCGCGCGCTGCGAGAGGCGCTCGCAATGTCCCTCAGTATAGGGATCGCGGGCCTCCACGCTCAGGCCCAGGGTGCACAGCACCGATTCGGCTGTCTCCAGTTCGTCCGTAAATTCCTTCAATTTGAGTAATGATTTGACGCGGGCGAAAAGCTCTGCAGGGAATATCGGCTTGTTGAGGAAATCATCCGCACCCGCCTCGATACCTTTCACCTTGTCCTCGCGATCACTGAGGCCGGTGATGAGCAAGAACGGGATCAGTCGGGTGGCCGGATCTTCCTTCAGTTGGTGGCACAGTTCGTAGCCGGAGCGGCCGGGCATGACCACATCGGAAAGGATCAGATCCGGCGGATGGCGACGAACTTCCAGTTCGGCCAGTGCAGCATCAGGAACGGTTACGACCTCGTAGCCCCGGCTGACGAGCAACTCCCGCATCAGGTCGATCATGTCGGGATTGTCATCCACGACCAGAATTCGAGGGATGCGGCGATGGATCAAGAGCTCGCCCATATTTGAATAGAATGCGGCTCGCGCGAAATAGTTGCAAGGGACAGCAAGATGTCCCAGCAGACTGTTCGATATTGTATCGGAGATCGGCTACTGTTGAAGCCACTTTCCGGGTAAAAGATCGATTATCTTCAACCTTTTTACGGTTTCCCTCCCTGGGAATTTTGCGCCCTACATATGTGCTGAGTGACCTTAGTTCTTACTGGGAGGCCTGCTTAGGCTGGGTCCATGCGTATTATATTTCACACGTTCTTGTGGCATTTTCCTGATGTGGGCGATTCCCGGATCGGCGGTCGTCAAACCGCATGTCATCAGCTTCGGCAAGTGGACCACAGTGAAATGGCTCGCTGGCCCGGTCGAGAATAGGCCTCTGGAACTAAAGGTCCGCGCACTCTATGTCGATACGCGCCTGAAGGAATACACCACCGGTGGACCACACGAGGTGACCGACCGACTCTTGTCGTGCAGCGCGTGTTCCGCCTGAAGGACAGCTTGCCCGATGAAGGCGGTGGAATGCCTCGCTGGCAGTGGGAGCGTGGTGGATGGCTTCTGGTCGATCGAGTTACGGGGCGGATCACGACAATCGCCTTGGCAGAGTTCGATTCGCTCTATTCGACGGCCAGCTGGTACCGGGACTACACCGCGTACTGTGGAGTTTCAGACGATGGGAAGAAGTTGTTTGCCATGGTCGTGCAGTTGGGACGGCGCAAGCCCATCCTGAAGAGGGCGCTTGGCGAGACGGCAGCCGACGATCTATCCGACTCACCGTGCTCGGCGCCGACCTGGCAGAGGCAGCCTCCGCGCGCAACCTTCCAACCGAGGCAGGGACAGTCGGTTGTGTTCTCGGTGCGTGGACGTACGGTCGACCTGGTGAACGACGATGACACTGACCAAGGGGAGACCGGTTCCAAATAGCTATTGGAACCCGTTATGGGGGTTTTGGATGCTGTCAGTCTCCCGCGGATTCGACCGCAGGCATCTCTTCTGCGATTGTCTTGGCGGTGACCTTCGCGCTCGTCACAAGGATGACCGAAGCAACCACGATTGCGCTCCCAAGCAGAATGTAACGATCAATGGGCTCATGAAGAACCAGCCATCCCAGAAAAACCGCCACCACGGGATTTACGTAAGCGTAAGTGGAAACCTTGGAACTGGGAACGTTGCGCAGTAACCAGATGTAAGAGGTGTAGCCGATCCAGGAGCCACCCACGACGAGATAGAGCATGGCCCCAACGCCGCGCGCGGTCCAGACCACGCGCGCGAAATCCCGGTTGAGCATCGCGAATATCAGGTTCGCGGCACCCGCGAAGATGACTTGCCAGGCAGTCGCACTGAAAGGGTCCTCCCCAGACTGCCAGACTTTCGATAACACCGAACCGAGGGCCCAGCTGAACGAACCCGCCAGCAGGCTGAGGGAGAACCACAATTCGCGCCGTCCGATGGAACTTGCCGCCATCAGCTTCGGCCAGAGCAAGATCACCATCCCCACAATTCCAAGCGTCAGCCCTGCCAACCCTCGACGGGATATGTGGTGATCCCCCACGAGCCAGGCGTCGAGTACGAGAAACCAGAGCGGAGTGACCGCGATCAGCAGGGCTGAGAGACCCGAGGGCACAACGCGCTCGGCATAGGAAAGGGTAAGGTTCCCACCCATCAAAAGCAGAATACCCACCACCGCCATGTGACCCAGTTGGCGCGGGCTGTACAGAACCCGACGGCCGCGGAATGCGCAGTAGCCAAGCATCAGTGTGCCCGCGATCAGAAAGCGCGTGGCGCACATCAGCGCCGGAGGAAGGTGCTCCACCGCGATCGCAATACCCAGATACGTCGATCCCCAAAAGAGGTAGACCAGCCCGAAGGCAAGGATCACGCTCCAGCGATACTGGTGTGCTTGGGTCATGGGAAGGAATGCAAAGCATAGCAGGAGAGCGGGTGGGGGCATGTCTTGGGTCTTGGGTCTTAGGCTCTGGGCTTTGGGTTCTTGGCTTTGACTTTGGGCTTTGGGCCGTTGTACTTGGCCTATGGACCTGCGGAAGATTGCGCAGCGAGCCTACGGTCTCCCCACAAGCCCGCACCGGTGCCAGGGACCCGGGAAAACCAAAGAAAACGGAGGATTTCCTAATACCCAAAACGTGAGACCTAGCCCCTGACAGCTGCTTTTTGATTCCGCCGCGCTACATTTTCAGGCTATAATTATCGTGAAGTGTTGTACTTTCATGAACCTGCAGAACCCTAATTCGCACCTGCCCGTATGCTGGCTGCATCAGCTTTGCTGCCCGCGACGCCACTTGGCGGTGCTACCTTCGCAGGTTCGTCCCAGCCTTTTCGGAAGCGATTAACTCCGATCCTCCCTGTGGAATTTTTCTTCGGGACGTAGTCCGCTTAGCCGCGGACTTTGGAATGAGCTCAGGCAACTGTCCGACCCGAAGCTACCGACCCCCTGACGAACGACCAACGACCGCTCCTGGAGGATCCCATGTCGACCAAGACTTTGACCGTCGGACCCAAGATCAAGACTGCTCTGCCCGGCCCAAATGCCAAACGCATCCTGGCGGGCGATGACAAATATATTTCGCCGTCGTACACACGCTCATACCCGCTGGTGGCCAAGAGCGGGCGCGGGGTTGTGGTTACAGACGTGGACGGCAACGAGTTCTTTGACTTCTCCGCCGGCATTGCCGTGACCTCAACCGGCCATTGCCATCCGGAAGTCGTGGCCGCAATCCAGAAGCAAGCGGCTGAACTCATCCACATGTCGGGCACGGATTTTTACTACGAGGGGATGGTGCAACTGGCGGAGCGCCTTTCGAAGATCGCTCCCATGCCCGGACCGCATCGGATTTACTACGGAAACTCAGGCGCTGAGGCCGTCGAAGCAGCGCTGAAACTGGCTCGCTATCACACCAAGCGCCAGAACATCATCGCGTTCTTCGGCGCATTCCACGGACGCACCATGGGTGCGCTCTCGCTGACCGCCTCCAAGCCGCAGCAGAAGCGACGTTTCGCTCCACTGGTCCCCGGCGTCACGCACGTGCGTTATCCCGATGTGTATCGCGGCTGTTCAGGCGGTGCGCAGGATGCGGAAGAGTTCGCGCTCGGTTGCGCTCGTTTCATCGAAGAGAAGCTCTTCAAGACCACGCTTCCTCCAGAGGAAGTGGCAGCCATTTTCGTCGAGCCGGTTCAGGGAGAAGGCGGATACGTGGTTGCGCCTACGCCCTTCATGCAGGAGTTGCGGCGGATCTGCGATCGTCACGGCATTCTGCTCGTCGTGGACGAAGTGCAAAGCGGCGTCGGACGAACGGGCAAGTGGTGGGCGGTGGAACACACTGGCGTGCATCCGGACATCGTTTGCAGTGCGAAGGGCATTGCTTCGGGCATGCCGTTGGGCGTCACCATCAGCCGGGCTGACATCATGGACTGGGTCCCCGGTTCGCATGCTTCGACCTTTGGCGGCAACCCGGTCTGCATAGCGGCCGCTCTCGCAACGCTCGACGTCATCGAGAACGAGAATCTTCTCGGGAACGCGACCGATGTGGGAAATCACATGCTGAAGCGCATGGCGGACTGGCCCTCGAAGCATCGCTTGGTGGGCGACGTGCGCGGACGCGGTCTGATGATTGGCGTCGAGATCGTGAAGGACAAAGTGAGCAAGGAGTACGCGAACGCAGAACGCGATCGTATTGTGGAACTGGCGTTCGAACGCGGGATGCTCTTCCTGGGCTGCGGTCCGAGCACGGTGCGTATTTCGCCCGCGTTGGTGGTCAGCAGGGACGAGGCCGATGCCGCCATCGACGTGCTGGAAGAGTGCGTTGAGATTGTGGGTAAGGCCTAATTCACAGTCTCCAACTTCAAAAGCATTTAACCGCGAAGATCGCAAAGAAGCGCACGTTCGCAAAGAACTCTTCGCGTTCTCAGCGCAATCTTGGCGGCCTTTGCGGTTAAAGGCTTTTGGGCTGGGTGCTATCTGAGAACGCGTATATTCTCTTCACACTTCGGTCCACAATCAAAGGAGCGGTTCTATGTGGAACGGTCGGGTAGATTCTATCCACATTGCGGCAGCGGCTAAGGCACCCATGCAAGCGGTCGATCAGGTCGTAGCCATTCCCGGCGTGGGCCTGGAGGGCGATCGTTATGCCTTGAAGACCGGCACGTTCTACAAGCCGCAGCCCGAATTCGAACTTACGTTGATCGAGGCAGAGGCCATTGAAGCTATTCTGCGCGAGTACAAAATTGCCATGACCGTGGGCGAAGCACGGCGCAATGTGGTCACGCGTGGGGTTCCGCTCAATCATCTGGTCGGGCGAGAATTCAACATCGGCCCTGTTAAGATTCGCGGCATTCGCTTGTGTGAGCCTTGCAGCCATCTGGAGGCGATCACCGGGCTACCTGTGATCAAGGGCTTGCGCCATCGCGGAGGATTGCGGGCACAAATTCTGACACAAGGCGTCATTCAAGTTGGATCGTCGCTAAGCTTCTCGGAATAGCTAGATTTTTTACTAGCAACTCTCCGGATAGAACACGGCCCTCGCTGACGACTTGCGACTGAACCACAGAGAATCGATGTGCCGGTCTGAACTTCCCCGTGTGAGGATGGTCACACTCCGCCTTGCACTCACCCGCCTACGATCGATAACAGGACCAGCAGGATCCTGCGCCGATGCTCGCTCGATTGACTCATGGCACCATTCGTTTGCTGGATCGACTGCTTGTTCACACAGCCGCCTGGCAAAACGTTCCCTCCCATCAGCGTACCGGTCGATTGGGTGAAGAAGAAGCTTACTTCTATCTGCGCAAGCTCGGCTACGTTATGGTCGCGCGAAACTATCGCTCATCCAGGCGCCGAGGAGAAGTTGATCTCATTGGCTGGGAGGGCGAGGTTTTGTGTTTCATCGAGGTCAAGACTCGTACCACGCATGACGTCAAGCCCGCCGAGGCCGCAGTCAATCTCGACAAGCAGCGTGAACTCTGCGGCGTGGCGCGCGAGTACTTGCGACATCTGCGGGTTCCCCAACGTGGAGATTCGACGTGATTAGCGTGTACTATGACCAGCGATCTGGCGAATCCGAGATGGAATTGTTCAAAAATGCCTTCCCTGTGTCGTAAAATGTCGCTTCGACCGCCCATTGAAAGGATTTAGTAATTGCCCGAACTCAGGAAAGATCCGATCGTCGGCCGCTGGGTGATCATTTCCACCGATCGCGCCAAGCGTCCCACTGATTTTGTGCGTGAGGGAGTAAAGATCAAGGGCGGCTTCTGCCCTTTTTGTCCGGGGAATGAGAGCAAAACGCCTCCGGAAATCCAGGCCTATCGTCCCAATCCCAATGGCGGTCCGCCTTCTCAACGCGATTCTCCCGGCTGGACCGTTCGCGTGGTCCCCAACAAGTTCCCGGCTCTTGGCATCGAAGGAAATCTGAACCGGCAGGCCGAGGGCATGTTCGACAAGATGAACGGCATTGGGGCGCACGAGGTCATCATCGAGACGCCCGACCACTCGTCCACGCTGGCCACCATGCCTCCGAAACGAATCGAAGACATGCTATGGACCTTCCGGGATCGCATCCTCGACCTGAAGAAAGACAGGCGTTTCAAGTACATCCTGATCTTCAAGAACCACGGCGAACCGGCAGGTGCGTCGCTCGAGCATGGACACTGCCAACTGATCGCGCTCCCCATTCTTCCGATTTACGTGTCGGAGGAAATCGAGGGGGCCAAGCAGTACTACATTTTCAAAGAGCGCTGCGTGTTCTGCGATGTGATCCGGCAAGAGAGCGAAAATGGTACGCGCGTAGTAGCCGAGAACGATGACTTCATCACGCTGGCTCCGTACGCGCCCCGGTTCCCGTTCGAGACCTGGATTCTGCCCAAGGAGCACGAATCGGCGTTCGAGAATTCGTCGTCACATATGTTCGAGAATCTGGCGAAGGCACTCAAGACGCTGCTGATGAAAGCGGACCGCGTGCTGGACAATCCGCCTTACAACCTGGTGATCCACAGCTCACCGGTGCAGGACCCGACCAACGACCACTATCACTGGCACATTGAGTTCATGCCTAAGTTAACCAAGACGGCGGGTTTTGAATGGGGAACTGGGTTCTACATCAATCCGACCCCACCGGAAGAAGCGGCGCGCTTTCTACGCGAAGCCAGCGTGGAAGAACTGGTATCAGCTACGGTTGGTTAGGGTGGACACTTAAACCGAAAAAAGAGGGCACGCTCCCCCAAGGGCGTGCCCTTTTCAGTTTGTGAGAGAGACCAAACTCGAAGCGGAGCGCCCGGCTGGGAGGCCCTCCCAAAACGAAGCGCGCATACCTTGCCGTCCTGTGAACGCTCCGGCGGCAATCGCCGTTCAAGTTTTGCGACAGTCTAGGGCAGGATTTCTGTAAAGTTGTCACCGACTTGTAAAAGAGATGGTGGATTTTCGACGGTCCACTTGCTGGGCAAACGATCAGGCGGTCGCGAGGTGAATTTATGAGAGTTTGGATCTATTTCTTTATATGTTTCAATAGCTTAGCATGGTCGGCATCGCGACCGCAGAGCCCTGCGATAGGCAACATTCCGGGACGAACAACAGTCAGCCTGAACGGTCCGTGGCACGTGATCGTCGATCCGTACGAAACGGGTCTTCATGCTCGTTTCTACGAAAATGCCACCGTGGAGACACCCGGAGGAGGGCCGATTGAGTACAACTTCGAGGCTTCTGAAACCCTCAACGTACCCGGGGACTGGAACACGCAGAAGGAGAAGCTGTTCTTTTACGAAGGGCCGGCCTGGTACGAGCGTAGGTTTTCCTATAAGCGGCGCGAGCACACTCGAGTGTTTGTTTATTTTGGCGCGGCCAATTATTTCGCTCGTGTTTATGTAAATGGGAAGCCGCTGGGCGAACATGAGGGAGGCTTTACTCCATTCAACTTTGAAGTGACCAGCACACTAGCGGACGGGGATAACTTTCTGGTGGTGGAAGTGAACAACGCCCGTCGGGTCGACGGCGTTCCGGCCCTGAACACCGACTGGTGGAACTACGGAGGAATCACGCGCGATGTTCTGCTGGTGGAGGTAGCGGAAACATTTGTGCGTGACTACTCAATCCAGTTGGCGAAGGGATCGCAGAGCGATGTCACTGGGTGGGTGCAACTAGACGGCAGTTCCCTCGCTCAGCCGGTCACGATCGAGATTCCGAACGCGGGTGTGCGAAAGACTTTCAGCCCGGATCCGAGTGGGCGCGTGGAATTCCGATTTCCCGCCAAATTCGACTTGTGGTCTCCAGAAAATCCCAAACTGTACGATGTGATGATTTCCTCCGGGGCAGAGAGCCTGCACGACTCCATTGGATTTCGCACGATCGAGGTGAAGGGCACGCAGATTGTGCTCAATGGGAAGCCGGTCTTCCTGCGTGGGATTTCCATGCACGAAGAAGCGCCGATGCGTGGGGGCCGTGCCTACACTACCGAAGACGCGCAGACTCTGTTCGGATGGGTGAAAGAACTCGGATGCAATTTCGTGCGCCTCACACACTATCCACACAACGAGAACGAGATTCGCCTGGCGGATAAATTGGGGCTGCTGGTGTGGTCGGAGATACCAGTCTACTGGGACATTGCGTGGAAGAATCCGGCAACGCTGGCGAATGCCGAGTCGCAACTGAGCGAGATGATCGCTCGCGATCACAACCGGGCGGCGGTCATCTTTTGGTCGCTCTCAAATGAGACACCGGTGGACGCGGACCGCACTTTCTTTCTGCAGAAACTTGCCGAGGACGCTCGGCGGCAGGATCCCACTCGACTGGTCACTTCTGCATTGAATCACGTCACCGAGGCGGGCCCGGACAAGCGCGTTCTGGACGACCCGTTGGGCGAGTCTCTCGATGTGCTGGGGCTGAATGAATATCTCGGGTGGTATGGTGGGCGTCCGGAAGATGCCGACCGGCGGCAGTGGGACAGCAAGTATGCCAAGCCGCTGATCGTCAGTGAATTCGGCGCAGAAGCCCCGTACGGCAAACATGGCGATGCGTCCGCGCGCTGGACAGAGGAGTACCAGGTAAACGTCTACAACCACCAGTTAGCGATGATCCGGAAAATTCCGGGGTTTGCGGGAGTTTCACCATGGGTGTTGATGGACTTCCACTCGCCGCGGAGATTCTTGCCGGGGATTCAGGACTACTACAATCGGAAAGGGTTGGTCTCAAACACAGGCCAGCATAAGCAGGCTTTCTACGTGTTGCAGAAGTTGTACCAGCAGATGCAAACACCAGCGGCTAAACAATAGATCGCTAGTGAAGAGTCCTAGCCCTGCGTTCGGTCGAGAAATTCCTCGTGCCAGGCCATCTGGATGGCTTCCAGCTTGCCCTCGTTGGATTTCTTCGGGTCGTCTTTGAACTCAGGGAGTTCGGTCACATAGCGATGCAAGTCCGTAAAGCGGACGGCAAGCGGATCGACGTCTATGTGTTTTTCGGAGAGAAGAATGCCAAGGTCTTCGGCATCATCCCAAGTCAATTCCTTCGGCATGGACCTCCTTCGAAAATCAGCTCTTGGGACTTAGCCATTGACGTTTAGCTAAGAGCCACGAGTCAGCAACTGACAGCTGACCTCTAGTGCTCTTCCGACACGTAATTCCGATTCCAGGCAGGAATCTCGACCACGACCTTGCCCGGTTTGTTAATGACCGCCTGGCATCCGAGTCGCGAGTTTAGTTGCAGATCGGCGGCCATGTCGAGACGGTCGGCTTCGTCATCGTCCATGTCGGAGAGATTTTCCGCTCCCTCCTTCACCCAGACGTGGCATGTGGTACAGGCGCAGTTTCCGCCACAAGCATGGTCGAGACGGACGCCGTTATTCAGCGCGACGTCGAGCAGCGATTGCTCCTTGCCGTGATCTTTGTAGGGCAACTTGCCATGCTCGAACTGAACCGTCTTGCCTTCGGGGAGGAACGTTACCTGGACCGTGTTTTCGCCGGGAGGGTCGATAGTCGCGGTTCCCGTGCTTTGCGTTTTTTCGTCAGCCATAAATTCTCCAAAATCAGGTCTTAGGTCGCAGGTGTTAGGTCTCAGGCTATAACGAGATCGTTTCCGTTAGGACAGGCCTGACGCCCAACTACTTAGGACCTTAAGACCTGAGACCTAACACCTGTCATTCAAAATCTGCCTTCGCCACTGGATGCGGGGCCGCCGGACCTTCGCCCAGGTCAGCCTCGTCCATGGTCTTGCCCTTGAGGGCGCTCGAAACGGCTGAGTCCATCATCAGTTCCGCGAGGCGCATCGTGCCCTGATTCAGCCCGTCGATCGCCTTGCGGATGGCTTGGTAGTCCTCGCGCGTTTTCACTTCATTCAGAATCTTCACCAACTTCGTGATTTGTTTGTGCTCGTCGGAGGTGAGCTGTCCCCATGCGGGACTTCGGCGCCCTTTCTCCAGGGCAGCCAGAATCGTTTCCGCCTCGTTGCGTGCTTCAATCACCTGGCGCTGCCGGAAGTCCTCCTCTGCGTAGTCGAATGACTCGAGCAGCATGCTTTCGACCTGGTCGTCGGTGAGTCCGTAACTGGGCTGTACCTCGATCTCAGCTTCCTTGCCACTGCGCTGTTCACGTGCCGAAACATGCAAGATGCCATTGGCGTCGATCAAGCACTTCACTTCGATACGGGGCATGCCTGCGACCATCGGCGGAATGCCTTTAAGGTCGAAGCGGGCCAGCGAGCGGCAGTCTTTCGCCAGTTCCCGTTCCCCTTGCAGCACATGGATTGCCACGTTGGTCTGGCCTTCGACTTGAGTTGTGTAGAACTGCGTCGCCGACGCGGGAATTGTTGAATTGCGCAGAATGATTTTGTCGGTCACGCCTCCGGCCACTTCGATGCCGAGCGATAAAGGCGTCACGTCCAGCAACAGCATTTCCTTGGTTGCTTCCGATCCTCCACTCAAAATGTTGGCTTGAACCGCCGCACCCAGAGCTACTACCTCGTCGGGATTCAGATCCGTGTGCGGCGTGCGCTTGAAGAGCTCCTGCACCAGCGCACGAACTTTCGGGATGCGGGTCGAACCGCCGACCAGCACTACCTCGTCGATCTGCTCGGGCTTCAGGCCCGCATCTTTCATCGCCTGCTTGCAGGGGGCGACGGTACGCTGCAAAATCGAAGCTTGCGGAAAGTCCCGTGGATCGATCAGCTGTTGGAACTGCTCGCGTGTAATCTCTCGCTGGTAGCGCTTGCCCCCGAGCAACTGAATGTCGAGCCTAGTGGAATCTTGCGCGGAGAGTGCAATCTTGGCTTCGATGACCGCCTTGCGAATGGTCGGCACACCCTCGCCGCTGCGACGAAGATCAAGGCCCATATCTCCACGAATGTCGTCGAGCGCAATTGTGATGAGCAGGTTGTCGATGTCGTCGCCCCCAAGATGCGTGTCGCCGTTAGTCGCAATCACTTCGAAGATGCCGTCGTGCAGTTTCAAAATTGAGATGTCAAACGTCCCGCCACCTAGGTCGTAAACCGCGACGACCCCATTCTTTTTCTTGTCGAGACCATATGCCAGTGATGCAGCCGTGGGCTCATTCACCAGTCGCAGCACCTCGAGTCCAGCGATACGACCGGCATCTTTTGTGGCTTGCCGCTGAGCATCATTGAAGTAAGCGGGCACGGTGATGACAGCTTTCGTTACTGGTCCGGCGAAAAAGCGCTCAGCATTCCGTTTCAGCTGGCGCAGGATGAAGGCAGAAATCTCCGGCGGCGTGTACGCCTTGTCACCCAGCTTGATACGGAGCACTTCCCCGGGCTGCAGGTCTTCCGCCAGGCGAAACGGAAACAGCTTGAGCTCTTCCTGAATATCCTCGACCCCGCGTCCCATAAGGCGTTTGATCGAGTACACGGCACGCTCGGGGGTTTCAATCAGATACTTCCGGGCTGCGCTGCCTACGATGATCTGATCTTTTTCATCCAGGGCGACCACGGAGGGCACAAGATTCAACCCATCCTCCCCCGGAATAACGACAGGCGTCTCCCCTTGCATGAACCCCACCAGGGAGTTGGTGGTGCCGAGATCGATTCCGACAATGCGCTCGCTAGGCATTAGGACTAGCTGGCCTTCCGTTCTCCCGTGGCGGGCTGAGGTTCGGCGGCTTTGGTTGCCTTATAGAGTCGAACCGCCTTCCATGCGTCGATGGCTGTTCCTCCGTGGATCATCCCTTGAATGAACGACTCGAAGAACATGTAGGGGTGGATCGATGGTGGAGCGCTCGCCTGGTCGAGACGCTGGCGGAGTTCCGCGGGGATGGAAAACTCGATCGAACTCAGATTGTCTGTGAGCTGAGCCACCTTGCTCGCGCCGATGATGGTCGAGGTCACGCCGGGCTGAGTGGCAACCCAGTTAAGAGCAACCTGCGCGGGGGAGCGACCCATTTCCTTGGCGACTTCGAGCAGGACTTCCAGAACGCTCCAGTTGGTTGCATTGAATCGCAGCAGCGTCGGATTGCCCGATTCCTTGGTCTTCTCGAGGCGGCCATTGCCGCGGCCGTCCTCGCCTTGGCGTTTATATTTGCCAGTTAAGAATCCGCTGGCTAGTGGGCTCCAGGGGCAAATCCCCAAACCGAGTTCCTGGGCGACCGGGATGTGCTCGCGCTCGATGTTGCGTTCCACCAGGGAGTACTCCAACTGCAGGGCGATGGGACGTTCTTTGCCTTCCTTCTCGGCCAGCGTGTAGGCGCGCGCAACATACCACGCCGGGGTGTCGGAGAATCCGTAGTGGCGGATTTTTCCTTCCCGTACCAAATCGTTCAAAGTGGCCACGACTTCTTCGACCGGGGTCACCGTGTCCCACGCATGCAACCAGTAGAGGTCGATGTAGTCGGTGCGCAGGCGACGCAGCGAGCCCGCGAGGGCGCGATAGATGTTCTTGCGGCCATTCCCCCCACCGTTCGGATTGCCGGGATCGGTGTTGAAAGTGAACTTTGTAGCGAGCACGACCTGATCACGCAGCTTACGATCGGCGATAAACGTCCCGACCAGTTCTTCGCTCTTGCCACCCGTGTAAGCGTCGGCAGTATCCAACAAGTTCCCACCCGCATCGACGTAGGCATCGAATACCGAGCGCGAGACACTCTCCTCCGAACCCCACCCCCATTCGGTGCCGAAGGTCATGGTTCCAAGACAGAGCGGACTGACCCGCAGTCCAGAGCGCCCGAGCGTAATGTAGTCGTTCAATCGCATGAATCACCTAGCTTTCGAGGACTTCGTTGACATCCCGAACCAGATTCCTCAAGTAGGATCGGCGGTTCAACACATCCACCATTTTGTCGCGAAGCTTGAGGCGATCGCTTTCCGTGCCGCCGTCAACAGCTTGGTCCCATGCAGTCCAATGACCTCGCAGCTCGTCTAACAGCGCCTCGTGCTTTTCTTCCAGTTCGAGCTTCTGGCGGCCCACTTCCTCGATCAGCGCGGGATCGTCTTCACCCATCTTCTTCTGCATGCGGAGCTCTTCGAGCTGCACATTGAGGTCGAAGACTTCTTCCAGGAGATCGGGCGGGACTACCTGCTTCTTCACTGCTCCCGTCGCCCGCGCCTGCTCGGTTGCGGACTTCGATTGCTCCTCGAGTTCCACGCCTTCCAGGCGCAACAGATACTCCGTGCGCTTGATCGGATCCTTCAAGGTTCGGTAGGCGTCATTGAGTTGCGAACTCTGCTCCAGGCTCCACAGCTGCTCGCGCTGGTCCGCCCCGGAGTAAAGATCGGGGTGCAGCTTGCGGCTGAGCTGGTAGAACTCTTTCTCCAAGAGGACAACCTCAAGGTTCAGCTTTCGCGGAAGCCCGAAGAACGTGAAGTAGTCCACCGGGACCGGAGGCTGGACTTTCCCGCAGGCGCTGCAGAAATGTTCTGCGCGCATGGTACCGCACGACCAGCAACTCGACGTCACTTCCCCTGGCATGATGAGTGACGAACTCGATTTAGCTTCGCGATTTGCCATAAGACACATTCACCACGGTCGCTCATCCATCGCGCCGCCCGAATGCGTTCGCCCCGGACGGGAGAAGGTGGCGCCGTGGTGGAAAGAACCTGGAGAGAAACCATCCGGGGCCGCGCCGGACGCTGCTTCCCAATATTTCAGCGGACAAGAGTGTCCGCTCCACATCGATCAGGCCGTGAACGAGCTTCCGCAACCGCACGACTTCGTCGAGTTCGGATTCACGAAGACGAAACCCTGCTGCATCAGCGTCTCCTGGTAATCCAGGATCATGCCATGCAGATAGATGAACGACTTCGGATCCACGAATACGCGAACATCGGCAAACTGAAAGATGCGATCCCGCTCCCGCGGCTGCGTGTCAAAGCGGATGTTGTAGCTCAGGCCCGAACAGCCGCCGCCTTGCACACCAAGACGAAGACCGCCCTGCTCCGGCGAAATGCCTTCTTTCGCCATCGCGCTGCGGATCTTTGCAATCGCCTTGTCAGTCACCTGGATGCCTTTAATGGGGGCAGCCGGAGCCGGCGGCGCGATCGTCTTGGTCGTATCTTCAGCCATAGCGCTCATGAGCCTAACTCAAAGGTCGTCCATCGTCAGTGAACGGAAATCATCCGAAGACCGAATCGGTCTCGGATTTTGGAGAGTCGGCGTCCCCGCCCAACTGGACGGGCGAGACGCCCGTCCCTCCACTATCCACTACTTATACTTAGTGGCTGGCCTGCACTGCGGGCGCCGCCGTCTTCTCATCGGCTGCACCATTCTTCTTCTTCCAGTCATGGATCGCCGCCCGGATGGCGTCTTCCGCCAGCACCGAACAGTGGATCTTCACCGGCGGAAGCGACAGCTCTTTCACGATCTCGGTGTTCTTGATCTGGAGAGCCTCATCCACGGTCTTGCCCTTCACCCACTCGGTCGCGAGTGAAGACGAGGCTATCGCGGAGCCGCAGCCAAAGGTCTTGAACTTCGCGTCCTCGATGACCTGCGTCTCGGGATTGACCTTGATCTGCAGTTTCATGACGTCGCCACACTCGGGCGCGCCCACCAGGCCCGTCCCCACTTGACTGCTGTTCTTGTCGAGCGAGCCGACGTTGCGAGGGTTGGAATAGTGATCCAGAACTTTATCGCTATATGCCATGTTTCTTACTCTCCTAAACTCTTAAGACAGGTTTCAAGGTTGCAAGGTTTCAGAAAATCGTTAGGGTTTCGGGTTTCTTTGAAACCTTCGAAACCTTGTAACTCTGAAACCTGCTTCTTACTCTCCGGCCCACTTCACATCCTTCAAATTGATGCCTTCCTTCGCCATCTCGTACAGCGGTGAAAGCTCGCGCAGACGCTCAACCGTCTCACAAACACGATCGGCCACATAATCAACTTCGGCTTCGGTGTTGAAACGGCCGATGCCGAAGCGGATGGAGCTGTGCGCCAGGTCATCACCCGTGCCCAGGGCCTTAAGAACGTAGGAAGGCTCCAGTGTGGCCGAGGTGCATGCGGAACCGCTGGAAACGGCCACGTCGTTAATTCCCATCAGCAACGACTCGCCTTCGACGTACGCGAAACTAATGTTCAGGTTCGCAGGCAAGCGGTGCTCCATGGACCCATTGATGTAAACCTCATCCAGGCGTCCTAGAATTCGATCTTTCAGGCGATCGCGCAGACCACTCAAGCGTGCGGTCTCCTGCGTCATCTCTTCGCGGGCCAACTCACAGGCTTTTCCCAAACCTACGATGCCGGGAACGTTCAATGTGCCGGAGCGCATGCCGCGCTCGTGGCCGCCGCCGTCGATGATGGCGGAAATCTGTACCCGCGGGTTCTTCCGGCGAACGTACAGCGCGCCAACACCCTTCGGTCCATACATCTTGTGCGCAGAGATGGACATCAGGTCGATATTCTGCTTGTTCACATCCACCGGAACTTTACCGACCGCCTGAGTACCATCCGTGTGGAAAAGCACGCCGCGCTCGCGACAGAGCTTGCCGATCTCGGCCCAGGGCTGCAGAATGCCAATTTCGTTATTGGCAGCCATGATCGTGACAAGGATGGTCTTATCGTCCATGGCGCGCTTCAGATCTTCCAGATCGACCAACCCATCCTTCTGCACGGGCAGATAGGTCACGCGGTAGCCGTACTTCTCAAGTCGCTTGCAAGTGTCGAGCACGGCCTTGTGCTCGGTCACCGCCGTGATGATGTGGTTGCCCTTCTCGCGATACATCTCGGCAACACCCTTGATGGCGAGGTTGTCACTCTCGGTGGCACCCGACGTGAAAATGATTTCCTTGGTCGTCGCACCGACCAGCTTGGCAATCTGCTCGCGTGCCTGCTCTACGGCTTCCTCGGCAACCCATCCAAAGGGATGGTTCCGGCTGGCGGCATTACCGAACTTCTCCATGAAGTAGGGCAACATGGCCTCAAGCACTCGCGGATCCATGGGGGTGGTGGCATGGTTGTCCATGTAGATGGGCAGCTTGATGCCTTCGGGAGCTGCAGTGCGCTGCTCCTGGGTCGCGGTCTTCAGATCGGTGCTCATAGTCACTTCTCTCCTACCTTCCTTGCGTGAATCCTGGGTCAATTCAGCGTTATCAACTCGGCCAGCGTCTTCTTGGCTTCGTGGCTGGTCGCATCGTTGCCTTCCGCCATCTCGGAAATCTTGATGCTTTTGAGGACGTCTTCGATGCTCTGGTTCACCTTGCGCAGCGGCTCGCGGATCGTGCAGCGCTCGGTTTGGTCACACTCGCCGCGTACCGTAATGCAGGACGTGATAAACAGCGGCCCGTCGATAGCCCGAATCACTTCGTAAGCGGAAATCTCGCGGGCAGGACGTGCCAGCGTATAGCCACCGTTGATTCCATGCTGCGAATGCAGCAATCCAGCTTTCGCCAGACGCTGCAAAATCTTGGCCAGTGCTTCGGGCGGAATCCCGTAGGACTCGGCCACATCCTTTGCGCTGCAGGCTCCGTTGGCGGAGCGCTCGGCGAGATGTTTCATCGCCATGAGTCCGTAATCCGCCTTCTTGGTCAGCTTGAGCATGTTTTAACGCCGAGGATCAATCCGACCAATTTGATCGGATTAAAATCCGACTCTTTGGGTCGCCTTTTATTTTAGCGCCTAGTGAGCCAAGGCGCAACCGCATGCAGGAAATGGCAACAAACGATGGGCTAGCGGTAACTAACGGTGGTCAAATGGTTTAGATGAAATCCGCCGTCCCCGCGGATTCAGACAAAATACGACCATCCCATTTGCACTTGCCCAACGCCTCCAATGGGTAGAACCCACGGATTACTTTAGGGGACTTGACAAGTGTCCGGACGGGTCTAAAATACCCGAAATTTCCGGCAAAATTTCGGTTCCGTTTAGGTCGACCACGGAACTGCCCTCCGGATTTATGAAGCCAACCGCCGTCGCCAAACCCCCAGCAGAGAAGGATCATGAATCAGTGTAAACACCCGCGCGTGCAGGTTGTCAGCCGCGACGAGGACACCGAATACGTCGAGTGTCTGGAATGTCGGGAAGTCTTTGAATCCAGTGAATTCAAGGACATGGCGATCGAAGAACGCATACCGTCAGAAGAAGCCTGAACTGCCCCGCCCACCACGAGCCGCACCGTCACGGTGAGACCTGAGGAGAAATCCGCCAGGTGCCGTGACGGAGGTAACTGCTTCGGGAGGTTTCTGCGTTGTTTTGGGAATGAGCCCTCTGCTAGCTTCATAACGAAACACTCTGCCTTGCTCGGGGCACCCTGAATGCCAGTTGTAGCGCTGGTTGTCGACGATTCAATGGTCATCCGACACACCGTCTGCCGCTTCCTCGAAGAACGAGGATTCGCGGTGGAATCTGCTTCCAATGGTGTGGAGGCCATGACTGTACTGGGTCGCGTGCGCCCTGGCTTGGTTATCACCGACATGCAGATGCCCTGTATGGGCGGCAGCGAACTGATTTCAGTCCTCAAAAGCAAACCTGAAACCGCCACCATTCCCATCGTGATCGTAACTGCACGCTCCAACGGGTTCGACAGCAAAGAAACCCGCGCCCAGTTCACCATTTTCAAGGACATCGATATCGAAGAGCAGCTTGAAAAGGCACTGGCATCCACGTTAGAAGGACGAACCGCGAAGGGCCAAGCTTCCGCGAAATAGTGTCAGAATTTCTGCAGAGGCAAACCGGCGTCGCGCAGAAAAATCCAAGCGCAGCAAAGTCCTTCGACACCCACTTGGGATAGGCCGCAGCAGCTATCATGGCCGCGTTGTCGGTGGAGAGTGGTCTCGATGGAAAGAAGACGGGCAAGCCATCCTGCGCGGCATCACTCTCGAAGCGTCGGCGAAGCTCGTTGTTGGCGGCCACACCTCCTGTCACGAAAAGTGTTGCCGCGTCGTAGGCGCGGGCTGCCGTTAGGGTTTTCTCGATCAAATCTTCTACGACCGCACGTTGGAACGATGCAACCAAGTTCAGCGTTTCACTATCACAGGCTGCCAGGTAGTCACTCCATGTCGGCTTTGTGATCGCCGCCAAAGCACGCCGCCGCTCCTCGATTGATGTCTTCAGATTGTGCGTCTCCACATAGCGCAAGACAGCGGTTTTGATACCACTGTAGGAAAAATCGATGCGCGGACGCCCATCCGTTTCGTGCCGATCTTTACGGTCCCGATGCTTGATCTGCGCGCTCGCGAACTTCACAGCGCCCGGATCGCCGTGGGTCGAGAGCCGATCGATGACCGGGCCGCCCGGATATCCCAGCCCCAGCAGTTTGGAGACTTTGTCAAAAGCTTCGCCGGCGGCGTCGTCGCGAGTGTGCCCAATGTTGCGGTAGGACCATCCTTTGCTCTTCTGCTCCGCCAAATAAAGGTGCGTGTGTCCACCAGACACTACCAGGGCCAGCACTGGGAAGTTCAGTTCGTGGTTGCCTTTCTGGCGCTCCTCGAGCAGCACCGCATGAATGTGACCTTCCAGGTGATTGACAGCGATCAGCGGCTTTTCCAACGCGAATGCCAGAGCCTTGGCGTAGCTGATGCCCACCAGCAATGCACCCGCGAGGCCGGGGCCCTGGGTGACTGCCAATGCATCCAGAGATTGGTAGGTCTGGCCTGCATCCGCGAGAGCTTGGCGTACCACCGGGACGATGGCGCGCAAATGCTCGCGCGACGCCAATTCGGGAACCACTCCGCCATAGGGCTGATGAGTCGCAATCTGTGAGAAAACAACGTTCGAGAGAACTTTCTCCCCGGAGCGCACCACCGCCGCACCTGTCTCATCACAGGAGCTTTCGATGCCGAGGATGTGGGCATCTGGCATAGCTCTTATATTATTTGAAATCGAGCTTGCACATGACGAGCACGAAGCAGCCTGCGACGGCGATCATCCGCACCCTGCGCGAGCACGGCCACCTGGCCTACCTCTGCGGCGGATGCGTGCGTGACCTGCTGCTGGGCCGCGAACCGGCGGACTACGATGTTACGACCGACGCCACTCCAGATCAGGTAATGCGCATGTTCCCCGAAACTTATGCCGTGGGAGCACAATTTGGCGTCGTACTCGTGCCGATCTCGCGAGAAAGCGCTCAGGAGCCGTCAACCACAGAATCAGCGTCGAAGGCTGATGTTGTGGAAGTTGCTACGTTCCGCTCCGACATCGGCTACAGCGACGGCCGTCATCCCGACGAAGTGCGTTTTAGCAACGACCCGCGTGAAGACGTTGCGCGCCGTGATTTCACTATCAATGGCCTGCTGATGGATCCGATTACGGGCGAGGTTCTCGACTTTGTCGAAGGCAAGAAGGATCTCGAGGCACACATCATCCGTGCCATCGGGGATCCAGAGCTGCGCTTTGGAGAGGATAAGCTGCGGATGCTCCGGGCAGTACGGTTCGCAGCGCGTTTTGGCTACGACATCTACGCGCCGACCTTCTCTGCCATCGAACGATTGGCTCCGCAGATCGATCAGGTCAGTCACGAGCGCGTGCGTGACGAACTGACCAGGATGCTTACGGAAGGTCACGCGCGCCAGGCATTTCTTCTCCTTGATAAGTCCGGACTGTTGGATGAAGTCCTGCCGGAGATTTCGGCCATGAAGGGGGTGGAGCAGCCGCCGCAATATCACCCCGAAGGCGATGTTTTTGTCCACACGCTGCTTTTGCTGCAGAACTTGCCGCATCCCTGCTCCGCAACTCTGGCCTGGGGCGCGCTCCTGCACGATGTTGGGAAGCCGCCGACGTTTCGCGTGGCCCCCGACCGTATTCGCTTCGATGGCCACGTCGAGGTGGGGGTGAAGATGGCGGAGGAAATCTGCAAGCGACTGCGTTTTTCCAACGATGACACCGAGCAAATCACGGCTCTGGTGAATCATCACATGCGCTTTGCGCAGGTCACGCAGATGAAGGAGTCGACGTTTAAGAAATTCTTGCGGATGCCTGAGTTCGAACAACACCTTGAGTTGCATCGGCTGGACTGCCAGTCGAGCCATGGCGACTTGAGTTTGTATCGTCTTGTTCGCGAACAACTCGCTTCGATCCCTCCCGACAAGATACGTCCCGCCCCACTGGTGACAGGGGACGATCTGATCGCAGTTGGCTATCCCCCGGGCCCACGCTTCAAAGAGATTCTTTCGGCGGTAGAAGATGGGCAACTCGAGAGCCGATTGCAGTCAAAAGAAGACGCGCTGGAATTCATTCATCGTGAATTTCCATTATCGTAAGGATTGCTCAGTTAGCGGTCGGCCCAAAGCAGATCTGTCTCTAAAGTTCTGTGCCAACGAAATGCTAAAATCATCCACTCCAGCATGAGACAGCCTTTGCAAGGTACACACGATCTGCAACCCGCTAGTGTTGGACTAGACGACGTGCTGGCGCGCTCGGTACGCAAAGCTCCGCCTGGACAAGGTCCTTTGCTGGCCTGGCCGCTGGCCTGCGGCAGTTCCGTCGCGGAGCGAACGCGTGCGTCGGACTTCGCTGATGGAATTCTGCGCGTGGAAGTTGCAGATGCGGGATGGCGCAGAGAACTGCAAGCTCTGGCGCCACGATATTTGGCGGCTCTGAATCGATATGTCGCCGATAAAGTCACACGAGTTGAGTTTTTCGTGGCAACTCGGAAGTAGTATCGTGGACCGCGACGCGGTTAGGAGTGCCGCTATGAAGCAAGATCGGACATGAAAGTTACAGAGAAAGACGTCGCCTACGTCGCCGACCTGGCGAACCTCGAACTGACAGAGGAAGAGCGCACGCACATGGTGCGCGACCTGAACTCCATTTTGGGCTATATCGACCGCTTGAACCAACTTAACACCGAGAAAGTCGAGCCTATGGCTCAGGTGTCAGACCGCTACGGAGTGGATGTTTCGAAAACCGGCAGCGCACGCTTCACCTATGCAAGCCGTGAAGATATCCTCTTCGGACTGCGCAAGTCTCTGCCGCACGAAGAAGCGCTGCAAAATGCACCCGACGCGGACGAAGCGTTTTTCAAAGTTCCGAAAGTGATTGAACGGTAGGCGACAGTCCGCGTCGTCTATTCACCCGCGGGAAGAACAGCTGACGGCTGAAGACTAGCGACTGAAGATCGCCCCATGGATCTGAATCACCTCACCATCGACGCCGCCCGCTCCGCCATTCAAGAACGAAGCACCACTTCCGTCGCGCTGGTGGAGTCGTTCTATAGCCGAATCCAAAAAGAAGATTCCCAGATCGGCGCCTACCTCACACTGTGCAAGGAACGCGCGGTCGAGCAGGCGGAGCGCATGGATCGCATGGCTGCCGAGGGTAAGTCCTTACCTCCACTGGGCGGCATTCCTGTAGCCATCAAAGACGTAATGTGCACTCGCGGCGTGCGCACCACAGCAGGCTCAAAGATCCTGGAGAACTTCGTCCCTCCATTTACCTCCACAGCTGTAAGCCGAATGGAAGATGCGGGGGCGGTGATCCTTGGCAAGCTGAACTGCGACGAGTTCGCGATGGGATCGTCGACCGAGAATTCTGCTTTCCATCCCGTTCGTAATCCGCGCGATACGAGTCGAGTACCCGGTGGCTCGTCGGGCGGATCGGCAGCCGCTGTAGCCGCCGACATGGCGGTCGTCACGCTGGGCTCCGATACCGGCGGGTCCATCCGTCAGCCCGCGTCATTTTGTGGTGTGGTTGGGCTGATGCCCACCTATGGACGGGTCTCCCGCTACGGTCTCATCGCTTTTGCGTCGTCCCTGGATCACATTGGACCGTTGGCCAAAAGCGTGAAGGATGCGGCCACCGTGCTGCGGACCATCGCGGGCCGCGATCCGATGGATTCAACGTCCGCTGATGTACCGGTTCCGGACTACGTTGCGGAACTTGACAAACCCGTGCGCGGCCTCAAGATCGGCGTCGCCAAAGAATACTTCGGAGTCGGACTGGATAGCGAAGTCCGCAAGGCAGTCGAAGACGCCATCCAGACTCTCGCGAAGCTTGGTTGTGAAGTCATCCCTATATCCCTGCCACATTCCGAATATGCGATCCCGGCCTATTACATTGTGGCTACCGCGGAAGCATCCTCGAATCTCGCGCGTTTCGATGGCGTACGCTACGGCTATCGCACGAAGAACGCCCGAACCTTGTCGGAAATGTATCGCCGAAGCCGCGATGATGGTTTCGGCGCTGAAGTGAAACGACGCATTATGCTGGGCACGTATGCGCTAAGCGCGGGTTACTACGACGCCTACTACTTGAAGGCGCAAAAGGTGCGCACACTCATCACACGTGACTTCGACGAGGCGTTTAAGAAAGTCGATGCGATCGTCACGCCCACCAGTCCCACGCCCGCATTTAAGTTGGGAGAGAAAGCAAACGATCCGCTAGCTATGTACCTGGCAGATATTTACACCGTCACTGCCGATTTGGCAGGGATTCCAGGAATTTCGATTCCCTGTGGTGAAACGCGCGAAAAACTACCTATCGGCCTGCAGATTCTGGGAAGGCATTTCGACGAGGCGACCATCCTGCGGCTGGCGCACGCCTACGAGAAGGCCTTGATGAAGGGAGCGAGTTTCTAAACGAGTTTGAGTTCGGAATTCAGCCGCGAAGAAGCGATCGGCGAGAGTCGTCGAGGAAAAGAGGTTGGAGGCGCGGGTGAGAATCGAACTCACGTATAAAGGTTTTGCAGACCTCTCCCTTACCACTTGGGTACCGCGCCCTCTCGAGTTGAGGAAAGCTTGACCGCCACTGCATTCTAACCGCTAGGTCTTAGCCACTTCAACTTCGCGACGACTCCCAACCGCGACGCGCCGCTTATGAAAATCCTCAACCGGCCGAGGCTCAGGCACGCGGACGGCAGCCCAAGCATTGTTCTACTGCCCAGTTCTACAGTCCACTTAAAAGGTGCAAGGGAGCTGGCTTCTGCGAAGACTCGCTTGATCCTGGGATGTGGAAAATGGTGCTCCCAAAGGGTTCCTCTCGGAACGTTCTGAGTTTCGCCGAACTCGGCTTCTCAATTTGGACAGCGGGTTCCCCGGGGGCTGCGCTAGTGAGCCTAGCTTTGAGAAGCCGAGGTCGGCGAACACAGAGCGTTTTGCAAGGAAAAGGACCCATCGTCCCCGAAGGGATTTGAACCCGTGTTACCGCCGTGAAAGAACTGACCATTTGCGGGTCTTGGCGGCTTCTTCCCGTTTCTCCTGACGATCGATCGTCTCGGGATTTCAAGCAAGCCTGAAAGAGCGGCCCATGCGCGACTTTAAAAGACCTACAAGAGGCGGACGATCTCTAAGTCGTTGGAAATTGCCGGTAGCGGGAGCACAACCGTATGGCGGCCGGTCTTGGCTCAGGCACGCGATGGCAGCCCAAGCATTGTTCTACTGCCCAGTTCTACAGTCCAACTAGAAGGTGCAAGGGAGCTGGCTTCTGCGAAGACTCGCGTGATCCTGGGATGTGGAAAATGCGTGCCAAAGCGTTCCTCTCGGAACGTTCTGAGTTTCGCCGAACTCGGCTTCTCAATTTGGACAGCGGGTTCCCCGGGGGCTGCGTAATCAGTAGTGCGGTGCAGCCGAGATGAGCGCCGCATCCAGGCACTGTGACAACTGCTCATACCGAGAGTCTCTGACCAAAATACAACGCCCGCCGCTAGCAACAGCGACGGGCAAAATGCACACGGCAATTCAGCCTAGTAAATAAACTTCAAGCCGAACTGCATGACTCGGGCGGAGTTGGCCGTACTGGTGACAAGGCCAAAGTTTCCTTGACTGTTGATGTCGCTGTTGGGCGCAGCAAAGATGACAGTGTTGAACAGATTGAAGGCCTCGGCGCGGAACTCGAGACGACGCCTCTCGCTCCACAGAGGAAATTGACGGAAGACCGAGAAGTCGACATTCCAGTAGGTTTGCGCCTGATATGGATCGGGACGAATGTTGCCAAAACTTCCGAAGGCCGGCTTGGTGAATGCGGTGTTGTTAAACCAGCAACTCTGAGAATGGACGTGAGCCCCATTCGAACACGACCCAGAATTGGGATCGCCCACCAGGTTAGCCTGCTCGTAGCCGGCCCAGCCGGTGTTCCCGGTATTGGCCTGGTCCTCGCCGTCGGTGACGCTGTAGCGTTGGCCCGAACGGATTGTTAGGATCCCGTTTGTCTGCCAGCCACCGATTATGTAATCCACGACGTGGTTCCCGGTGGAGTAGCGTTTTCCCTGCCCTACCGGCAGTTCGTAGTTGGCGTTCACGGTGAGGATGTGAGGCAGATCGTACCCCGCGGGGCTCAAACTGGCTCTGGGATTGTAAGGATCGGCAACGTTCTTGCCTTCGGCGCCGAACCAGCCATCGTTCTCGTCGAGCGCCTTCGAGAAGGTGTAAGCGACTTGGTAGGCCAAGCCGCCGGAGAAGCGCTTGTTAACGGCGAGTTGGAACGCGTGGTAGTCGGCGAACCCGACGCTGCGGTCATAAAAGCCAGCAATCATGTACGGGAACAGGGATCGCGATGCGGGGTTAGGAGCCTTGCTCGGCGTCAAAGCCGTGTTATACATGCCACCAATGTTGGCTCGGTGGGTCAGCGAGCCCACATAGTTAGCAGTGATTGTGGTTGTAGAGTTCAGCTCGTGCTGCACGCCGAAGTTGAACTGATAGGCATAGGCATTCTTGATGTTGGGGTCATAGAACCAGTTCACACCCGCGGAATTGAACGGCGTTGGCGCAGGGATGCCGGCGCTGCCGCTCCCCGCGAAGGGGTCCTGAGCGACCACGGTTGGCGGACCGCTCGTGGCAGTGGAGGTACCCGGCACGTTCAGGCTCGTGGCGATCAACTGTCCGATCCCTGGCCAGTCGCCCTCGATGTTTTGGGACATCTGGCTGACAGCGGCCCAGTTGTCGTAGACCACTCCCGCTCCTCCGCGCAGCACTGTGTTTTGGCGGAGACGATAAGCAAAACCAAGGTGCGGGCCAATATTCGTGTAGGTGTTGTGGGATATACGGCCGCGCGGGTCAACCACGACGTGGGGCGGCAAGGTGCCCGGAGGCAGGCAGGTCTGGGTGGCAGGATCGCAAGCCACCGCGTTCCCCAACGAGTCCAGCATGATGGTGGGGATACAAGGGGCGACGCCGCGCACGGTACACGGTGGCGGCGGGTATTGCAGAACATAGGTGCCGTCGCTGTAGTTCGGTTCTCCGGTTTCGATGCCGCCCTGCTCCCCGAAGGTATCTTTGGTCCCGTAGGGCGGAATCAAAGTCAGGTCGTAGCGGACTCCGTAGTTAACGGTCAGCTTCGAATTAACCTTCCAGGAATCCTGGAAGAATCCGCTGAACAGACCGCCTGGGCGGGTCTTTTCGTTTACGTCGCGCCGGTTGGCGTTGTCAACAACTCCCAGCAAATACGACGCCAGGCTGAATCCGCCATTGCCGTGGGTGTCATTGGTCTGCACCGTGGAGAATCCGAGCTGGTCATACGAAATCGGGCTGGAGAACACGCTGCTGATGTAGCTCGCTCCCAAGCCGAAGGTGTGATTTCCCTTGACTTTGGTTAGGGTGACGGAGAACTGATGATTATCGGTAGCCTGGGGTGTGTTCTGGATGATCTCGCCCCCGTTCACGAAGCCGTTGCCAAGCCCCAGGGAGGGGATCAGCCAGCCACTGGTACCTGAGAAATTGCTGGCAAAATTGGGCGAGAAGCCGGCTGCCTGGTCGATGCTCGCCGCATCGAGACCCTTAAACTTGGTAACGCCGTTATCCGAAACTTTGGTGTAGGAGTACAGCGCCTGCAACTGCAAGGTCGGACTAAAGGTGTGGACCCAGTTGCCTCCGAAGGTTACGACCGGGGATTGCCTCGTTCTTGAGCAGCCCCGGCAAGTTCCCGTTCGGCGTAAGCACCGTGCTGTCGATGCGGCTGTAGCGGAACCAGACCGAATCCGTTTGCCCGAAGGTGTGGTCGATTTTGACGTTGTACTCGTTCTGGTGCTGGGTATTCGGATCGTTATCGACCGCGTTGCTGTTGAATTGCGAATTGTGGGCGCCGGCCTTGGGGTACACCGATTGAATGAAGCCCACCAAGCGGGAATCGATCATGCCGGTCGGGATTTGATTGTTGAGGAACGGCTGCCGGGTAAAGCCGGACCCTGAAGCAGTAGTCGTGAACGGGTTATATATCTGCCCCTTTGGGTCATTGCAGACCCCAGACGTGAATCCGGCGGTGCAGAGATCACTGAAATCGCCACCCAACTGCGCATCGGTCGGGACCAGGATGTTTGCGCTGATCGGCTGCGAGTAGCGGAAGCCCTGATAAGCAAAGTAAAAGAAGGTATTTCTCTTCAGGCTGGGCAGGGCGACCGGGCCGCCGATCGACCCCCCGAACTGGTTCTGGCGAAACGCGGGCTTCTTCTGATCCGCCCTCAGAAAGTGGCCGCGAGAGTCGAAGGCATCATTGCGAATATACTCCCATGCCGCTCCGTGGAAGTGGTCGGTGCCGGACTTGGTCACCACGTTCACCACCCCGCCAAGCACCGAGCCAAATTCGGAAGAGTCCGTGTGAGAAACAACTTTGAACTCCTGAATCGCATCGATGACAGGCGGCACGGCGTAGGTGCTGAGAAACGCCGCAAAGTTATTCATGCCGTCGGTCAGGAAGTAGTTGCTGCGATTCGTAGCCCCGTTGATCGATGGGAATGAGAAAGCCGCGCCCTCAGCAATGGGAGCCGCGAAGCCGCCCGTGCGTCCACCCATGGCGTTCTGCCCGACGCTGATTGGCGACACGCCGGGCGTCAAGGACAGCAACTGCGTGAAGTTGCGGCCGTTGAGTGGGAGATCGTTCACCTGTTTGGTGGCGATGACCGTGCCCAGTTCTGCGGTGGAAGCCTGGAGTTGCTCGCTTGTCGCCTCTACATTCACCACTTCCGTCGTAGAACCTGGTACCAAAGAAACGTCGATGGTGGCTGTCTGGTTCACGGCAAGGATGAATTCAGCAATTTGCTTCGTCGTGAAACTCGCGGCGGAAACTTTCAACGTGTAGCGGCCGGGGGTGATGTTTGTGAGGCGGTAGTTGCCGGCTCCGTTGGTGGAGCTCGGGGTGTCGATACCCGTGTCCAGATTGTGCAGGACTACGCTTGCGTTGGGCACGACGGCCCCGGTGGCGTCATTGACCACGCCTGTGAGCGTGGCGCTCGACAGCTGTGCAAGTGCTGGTCCTGCCGAGAGAAGCAGGACGCAAGTCAAACACAACACGGTGTTGAGGAGCCATCCCCGGCTTTGCAAATCAATCATGGACTTGCCCTCCGGCATTTGTTGCAAACGTTTTCCGCGGAGAAAGTACACACTTTCAGAGAGACGCGGGGCGGATTTTAGTATGAAAATACTAGACCTTGTCAAGAATATTTTCAGCGTTGACTTAAGCGTTAACTGAAGCGGTGCCTAAAACGCGATTTTGCGTTGCACCTTCCTCCCATGAGTTTCATTCTGATTGCTCTGGAATGAGCGTCGCCGTCTCGCAAAACATTGAACCGGAACGATCTAGCCGCTGGCCCTGGGCTTACTTGGGTGGGAATCTTGGAGTTCGATTTCATCTCGGACTTGACGGGGAACTCTATTTTGCAGAAAGTACGCGGTAGCCGGAAACGGAAGTGAATGAATAATCTCCGTCGTCAGACCTCGACCCCTTCGATTGATCCCCGACGTCCGGTCCAGATTGTTGCTCGTTGCGCTCAGCATGACTTTCCTGCTGCCGGCGATTTGGAGCCAGGCACAAGCTGTGCACGATCCCTCCCTCAGGGAACAACCCAAGTCCACGGCCGCTGAATACGTTGGCTCGAGAACGTGTGCCGGATGCCACCAGGACATTTACCGAAGGTATCAGCAGACCGGTATGGGGCGATCGATGTCCCTGGTCTCGCCGGAGTGGTTGAAAACGCAGCAGACGTCCGGATCGGTGGCAGACAAAAAGAATCAGGTGCAGTTTGACGTTTATCCACGGGATGGCAAGCTCTATCAGACCGAGTACCAATCGGGTCCCGACGGACCAGAGGTTTTTCGTGACACTCACGAAGTGGAATGGATCATCGGAGCTGGAGAGAATGGTTTTGGGGGATTGGTCAGGCGCGGCGATTACCTCTTCCAGGCCCCGCTTTCTTTCTACTCCAAGGCGGGGCAATGGGAGCTGTCACCGGGATATGAGTTCGGCAACTACGGTTTCAATCGGCCGATTTTGCCCGCGTGCATTGGCTGCCACAGTGGACGGCCGAATGCGCTTTCGGACGGCAATGGGCGCTTTGGCGATCCGCCATTTTCCGAGCTGGCCATCGGCTGCGAAAATTGCCATGGGCCCGGGCTCTCGCACGTGCTAGCCGCTCAAATGAGTGCAGATACTGAGCCGGGGCACGACCCTTTCATCGTCAACCCGGCATTGCTGACGCCAGCTCTGGCGGACAACATCTGCATGTCGTGTCACCAGACCGGCGATGTGCGGGTCCTGAAACCCGGAAAGCAGCAACACAGACTTCCGGCCAGGGGACGCGCTGGACGACACCATGTCCATCCTGATGGTGCCGCCCCGACGGGAGTCGCCCCCGCAAGCGGACTTGCTGGAGCACTACTATTCGATGACACTGAGCAAGTGCTATCGAGCGAGTGGGGAACGGTTAAGTTGTATCAGCTGCCACGACCCTCACGACGGAACCTACACGCGACGAGGCGCCGGAATATTTCAGAAAGAGATGCCTGAGCTGCCATACCGAAAAGGCCTGCACGCTTGCCTTTGCGCGTTCGCGAACAGCAGCAACCAGCCGATGATTGCGCAGGCTGCCACATGAAAAAACGGGACGTGCAGGAGATTTCCCACTCGAGCATCACGAATCACCGCATTCTCATTCGCCCCGATGAACCATTTCCCGAGATCGCTTTTCAACAAACTACGGCTGCTTTGCCAGATTTGATCCATCTGAATCCCGCTCCGGGAAGGAACGCAAATCACCTCCTCCGCTCGTTCTGCTGCAGGCATACGGCGAATTAGCAGAAAAACATCCGGAGTATTTGAGTCGCTACTACGGCTGTCCTGGATGCAACTGCGAGCGCTCAGATCCCGACGACCCACTAGTGCAAGGCGCGATTGGAAATCGGGACAAGCATACGGGCAAGTATCCGGAAGCGATTACGCATTTGCGGCGCGCGTTGGAGGACGGACCTGCGAAAACGATCTTGTACACTGATCTCGCTGACGCACTGGCCAAACTGGACCGCGGCGGCGAAGCGGTTGCGGTGCTGCGGAAAGGCGAGTGAGGTCGATCCGTTCAACGCAACGCTGAGAAAGACTCTGATCGTTCAGCTGATTCAAATTAAGGACTACGCGAACGCAAAGGTGGAAATGGAAGATTACGTCAAGCGTTTTCCTGAGGATTCTTTCATGCGGCAAGATGCTGGCTCGCGCCCAGTCGGCGGGGCGGCGAATGAAGGCTAGTGCGAGTGAGGATTTTCTGCACAGGTTATGATGGCCGTCCTTGCAATCATCGCTTGCGCTCACAGCAACCATGAATCCTTTGGAGTCGCAGGCAGCGAGACTCCGGGACACATTCAATTCGAGAACCGGCAAAAACACTCGGGCATCGTGTTCGTTCTGGACAATGGCACACTTCCCGATAAGCCGATGATCGACGGTATCCCCGGCGGGGTCGCTCTGCTCGACTACGACAACGACGGCTATCTCGATATCTTCTTCACCAACGGAGCGCGCCTTCCTAGCTTGGTGAAGGATGGCGCCAACTTTTACAATCGCCTCTATCACAACAATCACGACGGCACCTTTACCGACGTGACCGACCAAGCCGGGGTTCGCGGCGAGGGCTACAGCATTGGCGTGGCCGCCGCCGACTATGACAACGACGGCCGGACTAGATCTCTACGTTACCGGCTTCAACCGCAACATTCTTTATCACAACAATGGGGACGGCACATTCACCGATGTGACCGCCAAAGCCGGAGTTACCGGTCTCTCCACCACAGGCGAAAAAACTGTGGGGCGCGGCGGCGGCCTGGCTGGACTACGACAATGACGGCAAACTCGATCTCTTCGTGAGCAACTATCTGGACTGGTCATTTGCCACCTCAAGGGTTTGCGGCGCGCCGGGCAAGCGCATTTCCTGCTCGCCTACGCTTTACAAGGGAGAGCCCAACATCCTGTACCACAACAATGGCGACGGAACATTCACCGATGTCTCCGAGGCGATGGGCATTTCGGCGCACATCGGAAAAGGCATGGGCGTGGCAATCGCCGATTACAACGGCGACGGATGGATGGACATTTTCGTCGCCAACGACAACGACCGGAATTTCTTGTTCAAGAATCGTGGCGGGCCACGGATTTGACGAGGTCGGAGTCGAAGTCCTTCGTCGCCTACACGGAAAACGGGGTGCCGGTTTCCAGCATGGGTGTCGACTTTCGCGACTGGAACAATGACGGGAAGCCGAGCCTGTTCGTGACCGCACTGGCGGCGAGACTTTCCCGCTGTTTCGCAATGACGGCAATGGCTTCTTCAGCGCTGATACTTACGCGGCCGGCATCGGATTTCGCAGCTTCAAGATGAGCGGCTGGGGGGCGGGCATTCACGATTTCGACAATGACGGATACAAGGATTTGTTTACGGCCAACTCACACGTTAGTGAAAATGCCGACATCGACCCGCAGAAGCACTACCGGCAGCCCAATGCCGTGTTTCGGAATTTGCACGACGGGACATTCCAGGATGTGAGCCGCGAAGCCGGGGCCGGCCTGCAGATTCGCGCGGCACATCGCGGGTGCGCATTCGGCGACTTAAACAACGACGGCAAGATTGACGTGGTCGTTTCGGCGATTGGCAGTCCGGCGGAATTGCTGTACAACACCTCCACCGACGACCAATCATTGGATTCTGATCAAGACCGTGGGCGTCAAAAGCAACCGCGACGGGATCGGAACGCGGATCAAGCTGACGGAGAGCTCCGGGCTTGGTCCAGTACAACCATGTCACGACCGCAGGAAGTTACGCGAGTTCGTCCGATCCGCGGGTTCACTTCGGACTTAGGCGCGGATGCGGTAATCAAGGAAATCGAACTGAAGTGGCCGAGTGGGACAGTGCAGGTGCTGCGCAATGTGAAAGCCGATCAGATCCTGACGGTGACCGAGGAGTCAACTCCCATGAGGGCGGCTGCGCTCTGCATCTTGTTTGCCGCTCGCGAGCACCTGGCCGGTTTTTGCAGGACCGTGTTCGGGCGCCGAGGCGCAACTGGCGCGCGTCTCAGCAAAGCTGACCCTCGGCGACGTCGCGGTGCGGAAACGATGCTCGCCCCAATCGCAGTTTCGCATCCGCGATTGCCCGGAGCATACTGCTGGCCCAGGGCCGTATAGAAGCGGCCAAAGGAAATGCGTCGGCGGCTGCCGATTTCTATGTACAGTACACGGACCTTGAGACGCAGGACTCAAGAGGATTTGCCTACTTTGGCCGGCTCTTTCTCGATCAGCGGGATTACCCGAAGGCCGACGCTCTGTCGGCGGCAGCGGTGGAACGCAATCCCAACGATCCTGCGGCGTTGGCATTGCGCGGGCAGATTCTAACCATGAAGGGCCAACAGGCAGGAGGGCAAGAAATTGTTGGAGAAAGCCTGCCAGCTGGATTCCAATGATCCCGGAAGCGCAATACCAGCTCGGGAAGATCTACGATAGCGAGAAGAACTCAATCACGGCGGTGAAGTACTTTCGCAAAGCGACAACGCTGAATCCGTCCGACGCCCGTGCCTGGGACTATCTGGGACTGAATCTTGAGCCGCTGGAACAACTGGAGGCAGCCGAACAGGCGTATCGCAAAGCGTTGACTGTCAACCAGGACGGGCGCTTTTACGATGCGTTTGTGGACTACAACTACGGGCGGTTTCTGGCGAAGCGCAATCAGCTGGCGGCCGCCAAGCAACATCTCGATCGCGCCGTTGAGCTCGCACCTCAAGTGCGGGCCGTGTGGTACGAACGCGCCAAGCTCAATTTGCGGATGAAGAACTATCAGCAGGCACGGACCGACGCCGAGAAAGCAGCCGCCACCGAAGATCCGGCACACGTCATCATCGATCTGCAAATCTACAGCTTGCTCGAGCAGATGTACGCGCGCCTGGGAGAGACGGATCTGGCAAAGAAATACGCCGAATTGACTCGCGACACCCCGCCCCCTGTCCGCAAGGAAAACTGATCGTTGTGCTTGCGAAAATGGATCGCCGGTCGTTTCTCTCTGAGTGCTCTTGCCGCGATACCCGCCGGCAAGTTGTTCGGACGAACCGTTGCACGACATCCTGGGCTCTCACCGCTGTTCGAAGACGTAACCGCAAAGTCCGGCATTCGCTTCAAACACGAATCCAGCCGCACCAGTCAAAAATACCTTCCGGAATCCATGGGCGCGGGGGTCGCCATGCTGGACTACGACAACGACGGATGGCTCGATTTGTTTTTCGTGAATGGCGCACGCATCCAAGATCCGATGCCGCGCGGCGCTTCGCCAGACAAATCTGAACCACGTTTCTGGAATCGGCTTTATCACAACAATCGCGACGGCACCTTCACTGACGTCACCGAGACCGCCGGGTTGCAGGGACACTCCTACGGAATGGGAGTTGCAACGGGCGACTACGACAACGACGGCAACGTTGATTTGCTGGTGACCAACCTGGGCGGCAACATTCTCTATCACAACAATGGCGACGGCACTTTCACCGACGTCACCGCGAAAGCCGGCGTGGGCGGCAGCGGATGGTGCACGGGCGCATGTTTCGTGGACTACGATCGCGACGGGCGGCTCGACCTGATCGTCAGCCGTTATGTGGAGTGGGACTTCAGCTCGAACATTTATTGCGGCGAGCACAAACCGGGCTACCGTGCCTATTGCCATCCCGATCAATTCAACCCAATTTCTTATCTTGTCTTTCACAACAACGGCGATGGGACTTTCACCGATGTTTCGAAGAAGTGCGGAATCGCGGGATCTCCGGGAAAGGGGCTGGGAATCGCGATCAACGATTTTGACGGTGACGGCTGGCCCGATGTTTTCGTCGCAAACGATTCGATGCCGGAGCAACTCTTCCGCAATCAAGCACGACGGCACATTCGAAGAAGTAGCCTGGCTTCAGGCCTGGCTTACGACCGAGATGGGACATGTGTTTGCCGGTATGGGTGCGGATTTTGGCGATTACGAAAACAGCGGATGGCCAGCGTGTTCGTGAATGCACTGGCCAACCAGAAATACAAATTGTTCCGCAATGAGAAGGGCAAATTCGATGATGTAACCGATTCCATCGGGCTCGGGCGCATTAACCATAGCCCACTCCGGCTGGGGAGCGAAATGGATTGATTTCGACAATGATGGATGGCTCGATCTCTTCGTGGCCCAGGGCCACGTCATGGACAACATCGAAATCACCGAGCCCAGGCTTGCGCTATCGCGAATCGCCGCTCTGCTGAAAAACGAGCCGAAGCGCTTCCGCGACGTGTCGGGACAAGAGTGGACCGGCTTTTCGGACTCCCATCGCGGCTCGTGGCGCCGCATTCGGAGATCTCGACAATGATGGCCTGGTGGACATCGCCATCAATTGCAACAATGGGCACCCGCACTCATTCTGCGCAATCAGGGCAACAGCGGAAACCACTGGCTCACCCTCAACCTGGTCGGTTCAGTCAGCAATCGCGATGCCATCGGCTCGAAAATCCGTCTGGTGACCGACAGTGGCGCAACACACACCGCTTTTGTCAGTACCGCGGGAAGTTACGTTTCAGCCAGCGACAAACGCGCACACTTCGGCCTGGGATCGCGAAAGAAAATTCAGCTGATCGAGATCACCTGGCCGAGCGGAACTGTACAACGGCTGGAGTCGATTGCCGCGGACCAGATACTCACGGTTCGCGAGCCATCGCGGTAGGAAACTCCCGCAATTGAATCGTTTTTCGACGTTGCGTCGCAACGGGCGCTGGGCTCACGCCTGTCCCTGACGGTAGACTTTTTTTCTCTCTTGCGAAACTCGAACTCATACAGGCCGTCGTCGTACCTGACACGGCTTAGGCTATAATCCCGCGTTCATGAAGTCAGGCCGTACTAGTTGCCTTAGGACCACATTCTTCCTGACAGTGATTGCCGCATCCGCCGCGGTCGGCCAAGATCAAACGGCCGCAAGGACTTCGATGGCAACTCGGGACCGGTGGGACGCGCCCGGTTGGTGGCCTACCAAAGGAACACCCTCGATGCGGGACTACGTAGGCCCCAGCGCCTGCACTCCTTGCCACTCTGAGATTGCCGCTTCGCAGCAGAGAACACCCATGTTCCAAGCTGCGCACTTGGCCCGCGATTCCAAGATTCCGCAGCAGGGTCACGATCTCAAGTTCTCCGACGAGGTTTACAACTACGTTGTTTCCCGTACAGCCGATGGCATGACGCTCTCGGTCAAGAGTGGGACCGATTCGATCTCCGCCGATGTCGGTTGGGCTTTCGGACTGAGCGAGTCGTCTCAAACTTATGTTCTGAAACGGGGAGACACGTTTGTGGAAAGCCGGCTGAGCTACTACCAGAGTTTGTTGGGATTGGATATCACCTTCGGCCATAAAGCAGCTGCGCCTGCCACGATCTCGCTGGCTTTGGGCAACCCGGTGGAGAACGAGACCATGCGCCGCTGTTTTGGGTGTCATGCGACGGCTTCCACGGTGTCGGGAAAGTTTGATCCCGAGCACGCGACTCTCGGCGTGACCTGCGAAGCGTGTCACGGTCCCGGACTGCTGCATGTGATCGCGATGCAGACCAACCCGGAGCAGCACGAAACCGGCACGACGCTAAATCCCAGGCGGCTTGCTCCTGTTGATTCGGTAGATTTTTGCGGAGCGTGCCATCGCACTCCCGTTGATGTGGCGCTCGAGATGCCACGGCACATGGGAGTCTCTGCGGTCCGATTGCAACCCTATCGACTGGAAAGAAGCCTCTGCTGGGGTGGTCGCGGCGATCCGAGGATCACATGCATTGCCTGCCACGATCCGCACAAACCCTTGGTGCACGATTCTGCTGGCTATGACGTCGCCTGCCTGAAGTGTCATGCCAAACCGGGACATGCGCAGGGTACGAACATGGCTCCGGCGTGTCCAACTGGCACCAAGGATTGCGCGTCCTGCCACATGCCGAAGTACGACATCCCATGGGTCCATGCGACTTACACCGACCACTTCATTCGGGTCGTACGCCCAGGCGCGAGTTTTCGGGAATAGATCAGTAGCCGGCCCGGCGCGGCTCGGCAAGATTTGCTTCGGCTTTCAAAACCTCTTCACTTTTGACTCACCGTGACCGATTTCCATCCTGACAATTGTTGCTGGACCCAGTCCGCATTCTTTCTTACTGTGACAAAGCAAACATGCGTTCGGGCTTTCCTCTTCTCCGAAGCGCTTTGTCATGTCAGCGTTTGGGATGTCGTCTATCTGGTGGTAACGGGCACGAAACAGCAGAGCATCCATGATGCGTGGCATGTGGCAGGAGACACATCGGCTGCCTTCGGATTCCGGAGCGTGATGTGAGTGCTGCGCAGCGCGGACGCTATCCTGGAATTGAGTGTGACATCCCGTGCACATCAGGTCGGGTTGATCGCGAAGCTTTAGCGAGGTTGGATTGCCGGCGGAATCGTGACTGTGGGGATCATGGCAGGTGCCGCAGCTCACGGCTGCTTTCTTGAAGCATTGCGACCGCTCCAGCGCCTCAACCATGAAGGTTGTCTGCCGGAATCGTCCATCCTTGTAGAACCCTTTGCGGGAAAATTCTCCAAACGGCTCGCGCAACAGGTCGCCGAAGAAATCGCCGCTGCGCAGAGTAGTTCAATTCCCCTGTGGGGCCGGGCTTGCGGATGGCCGATTGCATGTGGCATTGCGCGCAAATCGCCACGAATGTCGATTGTCGATCCCATCGAAGTTTATCGGCGGAACTCTGCGGCGGTTTCGGGTGATACTCACCGCATAGTCGTTTCCACCACGTGGTCGGCGGAAGGACCGTGACACATCTCGCAATTGATTCCCGGCTCCTTGAATTCCAGGTGATTGACGTCGAAACCGACGCCTTTCACATTTCTCAACTGGCTGGTGTGGCAGACAGCGCAAATGGCCTGATAGCTGGTGGAACCATCCAGTTTCTCCCAGGTGCGAGGGTCGGCGCGCTCGCTTTCCGGCCCATCAATGACCTTCCAGAAATTGATCCACTGTTTTTGCAGCAGGTTGTATTGAATGGGAAAGACGTGAATCTCTCCATTGGGCAGTCGTCGTGGCATAGGCCTGCTCAAATTTCGAGCCGATGGTGTAGTCGACCGGATAAGAGTGCCACTTGCCGTCGGATTGCGGATATCGAAATAGTGGCGTCGGTTGCGAATGACCATCCGAGCAAATAAAGACCGTTGCCGGCCGCGAGTAATCACTAACTTTGTCGCCGCGATATTCCGCATCGTCACCCAGGTAGAACTCGTTATTGGTCTTGAAATCGCCCACCACATTTTCCGGCGCATATGGACGAAACATTTTCGCCATGCCGCTTTCGGACCATTGCTTGATAGATGTCGGCATGGCATCCCCGGCAAGATTCCGAACCGAAGTACGCGGATTCGCGGTGCGATCGCGGGGACTGGGATCGTCGGTTCGCAATCCCTCAGGAGATTCTTGCAGCGCGCTTGACCAACGATCCAGAGCCTGCTGCACAAATGTTTCAAAGGGCAAGTCAGATCGGGGATACAGCAGTTTGTAAATCGCGCGCAAGTTTTCCAGCGCCTTGGGAGCGGCTTCGCTACCTCCGCGATAAATCGCCGCGAAGTCGGTGGCGGCCGTCGGATGCTTTTCCGGAGGTCAATTGAGCCAGGCCCAGCGTGTAGGTGATTTCCACATCTGTCGGGGTTCAAGCGCCGGGCGCTAGCCAGCGAGGCTTCGAGCTGTTCTAGCGACTTGAGCTCGTTTATCACTGGCCGGCAATTCCAGTGCCTGCTGCAGCAGCGCACGACCTTTGGAGAAATTGGCTGATGCCTCCAGCTTGCGCTTCACATCTGGCCACTCTTCCTCTCGAACCGAAGAGGGACCAGCGAAGCTTTCCAAATCCTGAAGCGCTTCGACGGCATGCGCGATGGCATCGTCGTTAAGATCGCCGCTGCGCTTCCACATCGGCCACCGCACGAGGAGTAGCGGGTTCTCCGGAAGTAGAGCCAGCGATTGACGCGCATAGTCCAACCCGGACTCATACTTCTGCAAATCAAAACTGGCGCGTGCTGCAACTTCGTAAGCCTGCGCGAGAAATGACGACTGCGGGAACCGGCTCAGAAATGTTTCGGCACGGGCCAGCATCTTCCGTCGGAGAGGCGGGGCGAAAAAGGTCGGAGAAAAGCCGATCGCTCCGAGGGGTCGCTGATCTGATCCGCGATGGTCGGAAACGCTTCGCCTCTGGATCAGAGGATTGGAGTCAATATCCTGCGCGGTAAACGGAGTCGCGAGGCTAAGCACGAACCCGATCAGCCAGAGCCGATTTCCACATGGCCCTACACTCTACAAGAAATTTGCGCCGGGTCGCCAGGCTTTAACAACGCGCGAATTATTTTTGCGCAGCTTGCGCGATACGAATCGCCTTGTCGATATCGGGGTCCTGTGGGGTGAGTTTCTTGGCTTCGAGCAGTTCGACAAGCCCGTTCTTCATGTCGCCGGAATGGCAGTAGATCAGGCCGAGGTCTTTATGCAGTTGCGCCTCGGGCACGGCAGTTCCCGCAAAGCCGCAGACCCTCTTTCAGTTGAGCGATGGCCTCGGGCCAATCATGCGCGGCGGCGGACGACAGCGCGAAATTGCCGAGGGTCTCGGCCTGGTCCATGATTTGCTTTTGCTTCTTCAAGCTCTCAAAGCGGGATTGCAAACGCTTCGCCTCATCCGGATCGGATTGAGCCAGCTGCCGCGAAAGATTGTAGAGGGCCTCGCCGTGATCCGGATTGAGCTCGATCACTTTTCGCCATTGGGCGATTGCTCCCGGCGCGATCTCCGGTGTGCAGAAGTTCCTGGCCGAGCACAAACAGAGTGTCAGCGTCATTCGGATAGATGGCGGCGGCTCTCTTGCAGCATCTGTACCGATGCTGCGGCGTTTCCCGCTGCCTTTTCGATCAGGCCCAGCAGATACCAGGCTTCTCCATATTGCGGTTCGAGACGCGTGGCTGCTTCGAGTTCGGGCTTCGCCTCGGCATTGCGCCGAAGGTCGAGCAGCACCCTGCCCTTGTTGTAATGCGCGGGAGCTGAGTTGGGGTCAAGGCGTACGGCTTCGGAGAATTCGGCCAACGCGTCCTTCGAGATTGAACTGATCCGCCAGAGCGATTCCTAGGTTCAGATGCGCGCCCGACGATTTCGGATCGAGTTCGATGACCTTGCGGAAATATCCGACGCCCTCTTCCGTGCGGTTCATGCGGGCCAGGACCATGGCAAGCACGCTAAGGGCTTGGGGATTGATCTTCGCGGATCTTCAACGCGTTGCGTACCGCTTGTTCTGCTTCCGCATAACCGCGATTCGCTGGCCAGAATGAGGCCGAGATTCACAAATGCTTGCGCGTAACTGCGGATCGTTTTCGGTGGCCTGGCGGAAAAGCTGCTCCGCCTCCTGATTCTTTCCCTGCTGGCCGTAGAGCACGCCCAGGTTGCTTTGCTGCCTCGGCATATGCCTGGATCGAGAGAGATCGCTGTCTTCAGTTCTTTCTCCGCCTCGCCGTCCTGGCCAGCCTGCAGGTCGAGAAACCCGAGCTGGTTGTGCGCACGGGCCAGCCTGGAATCGATACTGATTGCCTTTTGCAGGGCGTCGCGCTCTTCGGCAATCTTGCCCAAGCCGATCCAGAGCCAATGCGAGATCGTAATAAGTATGCGCATCGTTTGGGAGTCTCGGCAATGGCCTCGCGGTAGAGATCGGCGGCGCGCTGATATTCGACCCGATTGCAGATACTCGTTCGCCTGATTGACCTTGGTGCCGGCGACGTTCTCTTTTATGCTCTCCTGCTTCTGCTGCTGGAAAGGTCTGTAATTCTCCTGGGCCTTCTGCTCCTGGCCCAGACTGCGCAGGACTGCTGCCAGTTGAAAGTGGGCCTCACTGGAATCCGGTTTCAGTTGCACAGCTTTTTCGAGTTGCACTAGCGCTTCTTGCGGCTTTCCCAGCTTGGCCAGCACGAACCCGAGGTTGTAACGAACGTCGTACTGGCCCGGATTCAACGCCACTGCCTGCTTCAGCAGCGGTTCCGCCGCCACATATTTTCCCAGGCCGCGGTCAACGACTCCCATCAGGTACAGGGCGTCAAAATCGTGCGGCTTGCGATGGTAGTAGCTCTGAATTTCGGGTAGCGCGGTGTTGAACTCGGCGAGAATGATCAGACGCTTTCACGTACGAGAGCCTGACCACATCATTTCTGGGATCCAGCCGCAGCGCCTCGCGAAACTCATCCGCCGCCTGCCGGAACTGCTGCTGTTGGGTGTACGCAATCGCCAGATTGGCGTGTTTTCCGCTGAGGAGGGATCCTGCTTCACCAACTCCGAAAGCAGCTCGACCGCTTTCGTCACGTCGCCGCTTTTCGAATATGCCACCGCGAGATCGTTTTGCAGCTTCGGATCAGAGGGTGCATCTTTGAGATAGGCAATCGCTGCCGAGTAACGTTTCTGCGCAGATCAACACTTTCGCCAATCCATCGAGAGCTGGCACTGACTTGGGATCGGCTTTCAGCGCGAGCTTGAACTCCTCCACGGCCTCGTCATCACTGGTTCAACTCACTGAGCGCCATTCCCAGATGCGGTGTGTCCCAAAGGATCGTCGGGTTTGGCTCGGATCGCGATCCGCAATTCACGAGCAGCGCGTTCCGGCTGATGAGTTTTGCAATAAGGCGAGTGCCAGATTGAAGTGAGCTTCCCAGGAATTCGGGCTCCAGGCGGATTGCCGACTCAAACGCGGAAATCGCGCACGACAATTTCTGCTGCTGGCCGAAGTATGCCCCCAGCGCGTCGTAGGCACCTGCGGAAGGATGTGAGTGCGATGACGTTTTCTAGTTCAGCTGGACCTTTGCAGTCGGGATGCGCGGGAGCCAGTTTGGCGCCAGCGGAAATGCAGACGATGCAAAGCACAAAACGTGACCCATACAAGGTCGCGCAGAGGTTCACAGACCGCCATTTCTGTTCCCAGAGAGTAGATTTGTACAACTTCGTTCAATAGTAGCAGAGAAGGAAGCGTGCCGGATGGGCAAATCGCTGCGATGTTTGCATATCTTCGAAGTGTTATGATCGGCGAATCGATGATGTGTCATCAGGGCCCGCGGCCTAGCGCAATAAAATTCTTCGCTCGCAATTCTTCTGATTTGTACTTCTGTCTGTAATCATTGTGATGAATCGCGAGAGCCATGCTCGTGCACAAGGTGCAGCTACGGGTGGCACAGCGGTTCCGGCCCGGCCACTTCCTCCGGGCATGAAGGCACCGGTTGTGCATTACGAAGACATCGCCGCCCAAGCCGGCCTCACCGGCGTGAATGTTTCCGGAGCAGACAATTCCAAACAGTACATCGTTGAAACCACCGGGAACGGAGTGGCGATCTTTGACTACGACAACGATGGCCTGCCCGACATCTTTTTCGTCAATGCCGGCCGGTTGGGGAAAGACACTGCCTCAGCCAACGCACTTTCTCTATCACAATCTGGGTGGCCTGAAGTTTGAAGATGTCACGGAGAAATCAGGCATCTCGCACACCGGCTGGGGACAGGGAGTCTGCGTTGGAGACGTTGATAACCACGGATATCCCGATCTGTTCGTGACCCAGTGGGGACAGAACGTTCTTTATCGCAACCTGGGCAATGGAACGTTCCGCGATGAGACCAAAGAGCGCGGCTTGCTCTCACCCAAGCCGCGCTGGAGCACGGGTTGCGCATTCATCGATTTCAACCGCGATGGATACCTCGATCTGGTCGTGGTCCACTACGTGGACTTTGACATCGAACACACTCCTCAACCCGGGGAGCAAACTCAGTGCCGGTGGAAAGGGCGACCCGTCATGTGCGGACCGCGTGGATTGCCGCCGGAGACATTTCGTTTTATCAGAACGATGGCCATGGGCACTTCAGCGATGTTTCCGATCAGTGTTCATATCACCGGACCCAAAAGCTACTATGGATTTACCGCGCTGACCGGGGACTTCGATAACGACGGATGGCCGGACATTTTCGTCGCCTGCGATTCCACCGCCAGCCTGTACTACCACAACCTCGGCGGAAAGACATTTGAGGAAATCGGCGTCCGCGCCGGTCTGGCCTACAACGAAGACGGACGCGAACAGGCGGGCATGGGTGCCGCCGCCGCTGACTTTGATGGCGATGGTTTGCTGGATATCTTCAAGACAAATTTCGCCGACGACACGCACACCCTTTACAAGAATTCAGGCGGCAACAATTTTGAGGACGACACGATCGGATCGGGCCTGGCGGTCAACACCAAATATCTTGGATGGGGCACCGCTTTCATTGACTTTGACAATGATGGCTGGAAAGACCTGATCGTGGCCAATGGGCACGTGTATCCCGAAGTCGACGCCGGCCATACCGCGGAGAAGTTCAAGCAACCACGGCTGCTTTATTGGAACCGTGGTGACGGCCAGTTTTTTGATCTCTCTTCTCAGCGCGGGTCTGGCATCGCTAGCCTTGCACTCCTCGCGCGGCCTGGCGACGGGGACCTCGATAACGATGGTAACGAGGAGATTGTTATCGTCAATATGGGCGAAGCCGCCGTCTCTGCTTAAGAAATTTGGCGCACACACCGGGAACTCACTGCTTGGTGCGAGCCGTTACTTCTGGACGCGACGCGATCGGCGCGCGCGTCACTGTAACTTCGAACGGGCGCAAGCAGATCGATGAAGTGCGCAGTGGCGGCTCGTTCATCTCGCAAAATGATTTCCGCCTGCACTTCGGACTCGGCAACGCGAACGACGGCCGACCTTCTGTTCGCTGGCTCGATGGCAAGCTGGAAACTTTCCCCGGAATTGCAGCGGGTCAAATCGTGACCATCGAAGAAAGCCAAGGGTGTCATCCGCAAACAACCTCTCCTTTCGGAGAAAAAATAGTCAGCGTAGTAGATCTATAGCCGGTCGCCGAAAAATCTAGAGTGTTCTAAGCGCGATTACGCTCACGCTGGGATCAGGTGCCTGGGACGGCACGTCGATGCGCAGCCGGTCCTCCGCTTGATGAAATGTCAGCGGTTTCCCCCCGGCGAGCAAGCGTGCGGAAAGCACTTTTTCCTTGAAGTTGGGAATCTCCAACGTAGGTGAGGTCCAATTGAGAACGTGAACGAACAGGGACTTGTCGTTCCGAGTTGTCCTTAACGTCGGAAGGCCCTGGATCGGGCCGAAAGTCGTGTCGTAGATCGATTCTCCATTGACGGTGAGCCAGTCTCCGATGGCTCGCAAGCGTTCCTGGAACTCGGGTTGGATGGTCCCGTCGGGTTGCGGCCCCACGTTCAGGAGAAAGTTGCCTCCCCGGCTCGCTACCTCGACAAGGCTTCGGATCAGAAGCTGAGACGACTTGTACTCGTGATCGTTCTGATTGTAGGCCCAGGTGTTGTTGATGGTCATGCAGGTTTCCCACAGCCGAAACTCCTCGGTGCTGGGGATCATAGGCTTCAATTTTTCCGAGACCTTTGGGTCAATGCCCGTAAGCTTAATTCCTTTTGTGGGGATGGCGGTCGGGATGAACTGCTCGGGCGTTTCATAGTCCGCGTCCACCCCGAGCCGATCATTGACAACGGTACCGGGCTGAAGCTTGTGAATGAGGTTCAGGAAACGCACGCCATTATATTTTTCCTGGTTGTTCAACCCATCAAACCAAATCAGAAAAGGCTGCCCGTAAAGAGTCAGCAATTCGGTCAACTGCAGTTCCATGTAATCAAGGTAAAGGGGCCACTCAGGGCGCTGCGGCTCGCCGTGCCAGTTGTCTTTTGCAAGCTTGGACGTATCCCGAAAGCCGGGGTGATGCATGTCGGGAGGAGAATAGTAAAAACCAAGAGGCATCTCGCCGTTTCCGGCACGCTTCGGACAATTGGGCGACGATATCTTTGCCGTAAGGGGTGTTGGTGATTTTGTAATCGGTGTAAGACGAATCGAACATGCAGAAACCGTCGTGGTGCTTGGTGGTGAAAACCATGTAGCGCTGACCGGCCGTGCGTGCAAGATCGACAAAGGCGTCGGGATCGAACTTGCTGGGGTTGAAACGCTTGGGAAGCTCCCGATATTCGGCTTCGGTTATTCCCCATGTCTTGGGTACCATAATCGGCCAGGAAGCCTCCACGCTCGCCAGAGAATACGGTCCCCAGTGGATGAACATGCCAAACTTCGCTGCGCGAAACCGCGCGGTATGCTCGTCCGTGAGATAAGAAGAACCGAATACGGACTTGTAAAGCCAAGGGAGACACGAAGCCCCCAAGGCCATTCGTAGAAAATCGCGCCGTGTGTCCGATTGAGCGCTCATATGCGGCGCGTAAGCCTACTGACAAATCTTCAGATTTGTCAATCAGCTAGTGTGGATCAGCTAGTGTGGAGCGTATCCGTGCGGAACGCTGCGATTCTTCCCGTTGACATCGAAGCGATCGCATACTTAGACTGGCCGACGCATCGCGACCTCCCTCCACCCGGCGGTCATTGGTTTGCACAGCGGCGATCGAGTCGAGACCGAGATTCGTTGCTTGCAAGTTTGCGCTCGTTCGGAAAGGACAAAGTGAAGCGTTTCGGAATGACCATCGGGCTCAAGCCCGGAAACGAAGAATCGTACAAGCGCTATCACGCTGCGGTATGGCCTGAAGTCCTAGAAATGATCCGCGAATGTAACATCAAGAACTACTCCATTTACTTTAAAGACAATATGCTATTCAGCTTTTTCGAATACCACGGTACCGATATTAAGACCGACTGGGCGAAGATGGCCGCGCACCCCAAAACACAGGAATGGTGGGCCCTCATGGGTCCTATGCAGGTACCGCTGTCCACCCGAAAAGAAGGTGAATGGTGGGCTGACATGGAGGAGGTGTTTCACCTTGACTAACACCCTGCCAGGCTCGAATGCGTGGGAAATAAAGAAGCGAGCGCACTAATGGCGCTGCTTGCTGGAAAAGTAATCGTACTGACCGGCGGCGGTGATGGCATTGGGCGAGAATGCGCGCTCGCCTATTCCCGTGAGGGCGCCCGAGTCGCAATCGTTGACTGGAATCTCGATGCTGCCCAGCGTACCGTGGGTGAGCTCAAAACCGAGGGCTTGGCGCTGCGTGCGGATGTTTCCGATGGCAGTGCAGTTGAGGCTGCGCTGCTGGCAGTCACCGAGCGCTTTGGCAACATTGACGCGATTCACAACAATGCTGGAATCGCCACTCCATCGAAGGCTCTGCACGAGACCAGCGAGCGGGAATGGGACGAACTCCACCGCATCAACCTGAAATCGGTTTATTGGACCACCAAGCACGGGTTTAAGGCGCTGGCCGCCAGCAAAGGAGCCATTCTGAATACGGCGAGCATGGTCGGGCTGATCGGACAACAAAATCACGCTGCCTACGTCTCTACCAAAGGCGCGATGATTTCGCTGACCAAAGCTCTAGCCTCTGACTACGCGCAGTATTCCATTCGGGTGAACGCCATTTGTCCTGCGGGAGTCTGGACCCCGATGCTCGAACAGTGGTGCGGCGAGCAGCCTAGCCCCAGTAGCATCCGCAAATATCTCGACGAGATTCATCTTCTTGGCTACTGTCCGCACGGAGATGTGATTGCGGATGCCGCCGTATTTCTACTCTCTTCCTGGGCGAGGTTTATCACAGGATGCATCCTGCCGGTGAGCGGCGGCGCCGAACTGGGGTACCGGCGATGAGGCGCCAACCGTAAGAATGACCACCTACGTGATTGAGTCCATCGCTACCCGCGACGCGCGCTTTCCTTTGCCTCCGGGAGCAGGAACCGATGCCGTCCACACCAACTCGGAATATTGTCTGGCTGTCACCTTGCTTAAGAGCAGCGGAGGACTTACCGGAACCGGCATTGCCCTGACGCTCGGCGATGGCAATCGCCTGGTCTGTGAGGCCATTGAACTGCTGGCACGCCCACTCGTTGATCATGAAATCGAAGAACTGATGGCGGATTTCGGGACCATGTCCCGGCGACTGGCGGACCATCCCTCGCTCCGCTGGCTTGGTCCGCACAAAGGCGTAGTCCACCTTGCGCTCGCCTCGGTGACCAATGCGTGCTTCGATTTGTGGTGCAAGAGTCGCGGATGTCCTTTGTGGAAGCTACTGCTCGACCTCGCCCCAGAGCAGGTCGTCGCGCTGCTCGACCTTAGCTACGTGGAGGACGCGGTCAGTCGAGCCGATGCGATAGCACTGCTGCACGACAACATGGCCACCCGTGCTGATCGCGAAACAGTTCTCCGTGACGGCTATCCGGGCTACGACACATCGGTGGGCTGGATGGCGTATGACGATGAAAAGGTCCGGACGATGATAGATCGTGCCATCGGTCAGGGTTTCCGAGCATTCAAGCTTAAGGTCGGGTCGGCGGACGAAAAGCGTGACCTGCGCCGCGCCGCCATGCTGCGCGAACACGCAGGCGACTCCGGCATCATCATGTTCGATGCCAATCAACAGTGGAGCCTCGCTGATGCCATTCGCATGGGCCGTAAGTTGGCGGAGTTCAGACCGCTGTGGCTTGAGGAGCCGACGCATCCGGACGATATTCAGGCGCACGTCACGTTGGCCCGTGAGATTGCACCTGTCAAGATTGCCGCTGGCGAGCACATTCCCAATCGCGTTCTGTTCAAGAATTTTCTGCAATTGGGCGCGCTAAGTTTTGCCCAGGCGGATTGCACACGACTGGCGGGCGTGAGTGAGTTCCTGACGGTGAGCCTGCTGGCCAAGAAGTTCAACCTGCCGGTGCCGCCACATGTGGGAGACATGGGACAACTGCACCAGCACCTGGTGCTCTTTAACCACGTCGCCATGGGACATGAAATCTTGTTTCTGGAGCATATTCCGCACCTGCGGGAGCATTTTGTCTTTCCAGCAAAAGTGGCAGGCGGAATTTACGAAACTCCGTCGGAACCCGGCGCGTCTTGTGATCTGAAACTTTAAGGGCATACAGAATGAACGAATCCCTGACAGCCGGCATAGCTTTGACCATGGTGGCAGGACTAATGTCCGGCACCTGTATGCTGCCGCTGAAATTCGTCCGCTCGTGGAAATGGGAGAACGTGTGGCTGGTGTTCAGCGTGGTGTCGCTGATAGTGATCCCCTGGGCGTTGGCTTTGGGGCTGGTTGGCAACCTGTTTGAGACTTACGGTGCATTGTCGCTACGTCAGTTCGCGGTGCCTATTTTGTTTGGTGCCGGGTGGGGAATTGCTCAGGTGCTCTTTGGAATTTCTGTCACCCGGCTTGGACTTGGACTGGCCTACGCGATCATTGTCGGACTCGGCGCGCTGCTGGGCACGCTGGTTCCGTTGTTCGTCCAACAGCAGGCACTAGCCAACAGCCGCCCCATGATGTTGGTGCTGAGCGGGGTCGCACTGATGGCGCTGGGAATTATTCTTTCGACCTGGGGAGGCCAAATCAGGGAAGGCGGAAATCCTGCGACAGGAGGGTTGCGGGAGGGCCAGAACTACTTTGCCGCAGTACTGCTGGCGTTGCTCTGCGGACTTATGGCGCCAATGTTGAATTATTCTTTCGCCTTTGGTCAGGACATCGCCAAAGAAGCGATTCGCCTCGGGACCCCGGCAGTCCGCGCTGGGTATGCGGTTTGGCCCATCGGCCTCGCCGGCGGTTTCGTCCCCAACATCGTCTACAGCGTGTACCTTCTTTTCAAGAACGGCACCTGGAGTGTCTTTCGCACCGCCAGCACGGATTTTGGCTGGTCAACACTCATGGGTGTGTTGTGGATGAGCGCGTTTTCACTCTATGGCATGGCGGCCATGTATCTGGGACCTCGTGGGACGTCGATCGGCTGGGGACTGTTGCAGATCTTCATGATAATGACTGCGACATTGTCCGGAATACTCACGGGCGAGTGGAAGCACGCTGCCGGGTCTGCCAAGCAATTATTGGGCGCAGGACTAGCGTGTCTCATCCTCGCGACTGTTCTGCTCGCACTTGGCAACCGCTAACTGCCCGACGAAAAAACCTGTATCGAGGATCTTCTTCAAAGGACTTTCCACCGGTCTGAACCATGGTGTATCGCGCTCAGGGCCGGGGCAATCGCACCGAAAAACATTCACCTTCTGGGGTGAGTTCGTTTCGCGGTTTTCAGCAGAACAGAAATCGCTCGGCGTCTACGAGACTGTCAAGCGCAACACGTATGCGTAATTTCCCGGAAGCTTACCGGGAAGCGTGACCTTCAGATCGTCGCCCTGCTGGGACCAAACCAGCGGGCTTTTCTCGCCGAGCAGCGTGATTTTCGACCCCGCCTTGGGGGTGAGGGACTTTATGGTGACGGTACCGGTTTTGGGCTGACCCAAGAGCGTCGCGTAAACACTCGAATCTTTTTGGGTGAATCGTACGCGCAACCCGTCGGTCGTTTCACCATCGGCGCGGGTCCAAGGATGGGTCCCGTAGATGGCTTCGCCGTTCTGCTTGAGCCATGCGCCAAGCGCTACCAAGCGCGACATCTGGACCGGTGGAATTGTGCCATCAGCCTCAGGACCAACGTCGAGCAGAAGGTTGCCGTTCTTGCTGACGATATCCACGAAGTGATAGATCAACTCGTCCGGGGCAATCGTCTCCGCTTCGCCTTCGGCGCGGTTGTAGCCGAACGAGCGTCCTAGTCCCCGGCACTCCTCCCACTTCGTGGGGCTAATCTGTTTCAAGGTTTCATACTCCGGCGATTTGAAGTCCGAGTGCTTGACGCCGAAACGGTCATCGATCACACCATCCGGAACGATGTTGTAATACTCCGCCATGATTTCCAGTGGATGACCGGATTTCGGGTAGTTGATGTCGTTCCAGAGCACCGCGGGTTTGTAGCGCTGGATCAGTTCACGCATGTGCGCATCGGCGTACTTGCCATAGGCCTCGGTCTGAGGTTGTACACTTTCGTACTCCTCGGGCTTGGTGATCGGACCGGGTACAAACGTCCAGTCGTACCCGCCGGAGTAGTACAAGCCCATGCGCAAGCCTGCCTTGCGCACGGCATTCGTCAACTCGCCCACCAGATCTCGGGTCGCGTGCTGCCGCTCCGCAGGAAGCGTCGGGTTTGGCGTGGAACTCGGCCACAAAGTAAAGCCTTCGTGATGTTTGGAGGTCAACACCACATACTTCGCTCCCGCATCACGGAAGACCTCAGCCCAAGCGTCCGGATTCCACTTTTGCGTCTCTTTGTCGAAGATGGGGGCGAAGTTGTAGTAGTCGTAGTCCGCTCCATAATGCTCGCGATGATAGGCCTGAGTAGGTGAACCTTCGATGCGCACGGTGTTCAAGTACCACTCCGCGTATGGATTGTTCTTGATGTAATCCAAAGAAGTGAAATCATGGTTGGGATGTACCAGCGGCGCCCATCCTGGCACCGAGTACAGGCCCCAGTGAATGAAGATTCCCAGCTTCGCGTCGCTATACCATTGGGGAAGAGGATGGTGGTTGAGCGAGTCGAGGGTGGGCTCATACTTTGCAGGCGCCTGAGCTCGAACTACAAGGGTCCATGAAAAAATCAATGCAAGAGTGAAAACGCTGCTCACGAGAGCATGTCGTGAAGTGCGCATGGAACATCTCCTTTTTTGATTCACAACCTGGTTATGGACGCGACCCAGTCGTTGATATTGCTTGTTCGGCCGCTTGCGAAATGGCCAGCCACTGATCCAGAGAGCAGCCTCGCCACATGGTTGGTGATTCTTGACCTACTGGCCCCACCTCTACGTATTGATTTCGGGGAGCCGCCGATGGGAAGTCATGCTCAGACATTTTCTTGACTTAGCCGTTACAATGCTAAAATTCGTTTACTTTATCGAATATCGTAACAGCTTGTTTATCAGCGCAGCCCGGAATTTTCAAGCCCGAGCCGCACAGGAGAAAAAAGTGGAAACAATTCCGCAGCCCCGGGAACGACTTGGGAGGCTAGATAGATTTTGGGACTGACTTGATTCTTAAGCGCCCCTTGAGTCATCGTCCGGCGAGTCCCGCCGAGAGGCCGTCGTTATGGCGGGTTCCAATTCCCGGTGTTGCCTTTCAGGTTACGGTTTTCTGCTTTTAGGGGATTCCTCAAAGGAGGTCGAGTATGTCTGAAAAGAATCGGAATCCGGCGGAACGGTTGAATCGCAGCATCACTTTGCATGGAGGTGTGCTGTACACTATTCTTCGATCGGACAGAGTAGTTTAAAAATCCCTCCCAGACATACGCGAGTCGAGCTGGTTTGATCCTGGTCCGGGGAATTTCAGATCCTCCGAAGCATTGAAGAGATGTCCAAGATCGTCTCCGTTCATTTATGCCGACAACGATGAAAGATATCGCGCGGGACTTGGGTGTCTCGGTGGTGACCGTCTCCAAGGTTCTGCGAAATCATTCCGACATCAGTGCCGAAACACGCAAGCGGGTCCTTCGACGCATAAAAGAACTCAACTATTATCCGAATCCGGCGGCCCGCGCCCTGTTGACTGGCCGGACTAACTTGATCGGTCTGGTCGTTCCCGACTTAATGCATCCATTTTTTTCCCAGATAGCCAAAGGCATCTCTTCCAGGCTTCGGTCGCGGGACTACAGCTTAATCATTTCCTCCTCGGAAGACGATCCTAAGCTGGAAGGCCGCGAAATTGAACAAATGCTGGCGCGTCGCGTAGATGTGCTCATCCTGGCTTCGACGGAGTCGAATGCACTAACGTTGAAAAAAATACAGGATCACGGGACTCCCTATGTACTGCTGGACCGCAAGATTCCAGGCAACATCGCTCACTTTGTGGGCATTGACGATGTAACTGCGGGAGTCTTGGCGACCACGCACTTGATAGAGGTTGGATGTAAGAGAATCGCCCATATTTCTGGCTCGAAAGTCAGCACGGCACTCGACCGGCAGGTCGGCTACTCGACCACTCTGGCAAAACACGGTCTAACTCTGCCAGCCGGCTACATCGTGGAACAACGTCACATGGATGACTCGGGTGATGCCGCAGGTTACAACGGCATGAAGCAATTGCTGCGGCTCAACTTGCCACCGGACGGAGTATTTTGCGGCAATGATCCGATTGCTATGGGGGCGATGAGAGCGATTCTCGAGGAGGGTTTGCAGATTCCCAGGGACATAGCCGTGGTGGGCTGCGGGAACCTCCACTACGATGACTTGCTCCGCGTGCCGTTGACCAGCGTGGATCAGGACAGCACTGGCCTGGGAGAGAGCGCAGCAAAGCTAGCGCTCAGGATCGTAAAGAGCAAGCCGCGGGTAGCCGCGCAGACGATACTGTTTACTCCTAAATTGATTGTCCGGGCCTCGAGCCAACGGACAACTTCCTAAAGAAATCTGACACATTTTCCGTCTTCTAGGGAAGCAGCTCTGCTTCATTACGGGCTATTGTCGCCTTGCCCCTTGCCAGAGTTAAGGATTACTGTATGCTATTCGTCCATGCATGCCCTTTGGGAATGTCATTCTCCTGCCTTAGTCCGTCCCTATGTTTCCAGCACTCTGGTGGGCATGCGACACCCGAACCTGTTAAGAGGAACCTGGAGCCTTTGCAGTTTCAGAACGATCCGAGCCTGCTGAAAATATCAGCGGGACTCGGACGGAAACAGTTGCCGGCAGGTGGTCGAACAAACCACAGAGACAAGTCAGCAGTGATGAAAGGCACCCCTAATCTTGAAGGCGCTCATCATCAAGCAACCCGGTGAAGCGATTGTGCAGTCGGTAGCCGAGCCGGTGGTAAAAGGCCAAGACCTTTTGTTGAAAGTCCGCATGATCGGACTCTGCGGCAGCGATCTGAATTCCTTCCGTGGCAAGAATCCCATGGTGAGTTTTCCACGCATTCCCGGCCATGAAGTGGCCGCCACGGTCGTGCAAGGGAACTCGAACCTGGCAGCCGGGACCGACGTGACCATGTCTCCCTACAGCAACTGTGGCAAATGCGCTTCGTGCCGGCGCAATCGTCCGAATGCCTGCCAGTTCAACGAGACTCTGGGCGTGCAACGCGACGGTGCGTTGGCAGAGTACATCACCATGCCCCCCGAGAAACTTTATACGGCCAAACTGAGCGTTAAAGAGCTCTGCCTGGTCGAGCCTTTCACGATTGGCTTTCACGCCGTGGCGCGGGGACGGGTGACGGCACACGACACTGTGGCAATTTTTGGATGTGGAGGCGTGGGATTGGGAGCGGTTGCTGCTTGTCATCTTCGCGGAGCGCGGACGATTGCTGTCGACGTGGCCGACGAAAAGTTAGCCCTTGCTAGAAACGCCGGCACGGATTGTGTCATCAACAGCAGTCAGGAATCGCTGCATGAGAAGCTGTCGGAGTTCACCGAAGGCCTCGGTCCGGATGTGATTATCGAAGCCATCGGCATGCCGCAGACTTTCCGTGCCGCAGTCGAAGAAGTAGCCTTCACCGGGCGCGTCGTGTATATCGGCTACGCAAAAGAAGCGGTCGCCTACGAAACACGCCTGTTCGTGCAAAAAGAGCTGGACATTATGGGTTCGCGTAACGCCTTGCCGGAAGATTTCCGCCAGGTCATTCAGATGCTGGAACAGAGGTTGTTCCCGGTGGATGATGTCGTGAGCGCAATTATTCCTATCGAAAAAGCTCCGGAAGCGTTGCGCGCCTGGACGGAAAATCCGTCTCGTTTTTCGAAAATTATGGTCAGCTTGGACTGATGGATCACGGTTTACCTGAAGATGGGGATTCCAATCTTGCGTTCTGAGGAGCAGCCATGGCTGTCTCAACCTCGTTGAACTCGGGCAGCAGCACGAAGAGTTCCGGACACCATCTTTTTCCCGCCGGACAACTTGTTCCCTTCATTCTGGTCACCGTGCTTTTCTTCCTGTGGGGGATCCCCAACAACCTGAATGACGTGTTGATCCGCCAGTTCATGAAGTCGTTCGCCATCTCGCGCTTTCAGGCGGGACTGGTGCAGTCTGCCTTTTACATGGGCTATTTCCTGCTGGCCATGCCGGCTGCGCTGGTGATGAGAAAGGCCGGATACAAAGCCGGATTCATCATCGGGCCTGCTGCTTTTCGGCGTCGGGGCTTTTCTGTTCTGGCCCGCCGCCTTGGTGGGGCGCTACGGGTTCTTCTTGTGTGCGCTTTTTGTGATTGCCAGCGGTCTGTCGTTTCTGGAGACGGCGTCGAACCCCTTCATCGCCCAGCTCGGCGACCCGGACACTTCCGAACGGCGCTGAATTTCTCCCAGGCATTTAATCCGTTTGGCGCGATTTCAGGCGCTCTGATCGGAACGACCTTCATTTTCTCCGGCGTGGAACTTACACCCGCGGAAATCGCTGCGCAAGGCCGCGGGGACGTATGAGGCGTATCTGCGGACGGAAACGCTGCGCGTGATCACACCCTATCTGGTCCTCGGCTGTATCGCTCTCTTTCTGGGCGTTCCTGATCTGGCGGACAAAATTCCCCGCCATTCAGAGCGAGCACGAGAACAGCCAGGAAGACCACGGACACTTCATCGAGCTGTTCCGCTTATCCCCATTTCTTGCTGGCGGTGGTGGCGCAGTTCTTCTACGTGGGCGCACAGGTCGGTACCTGGAGCTACTTCATCCAGTACGTGCAGGACTACACACACCAGCCGGAAAAAGTCGCCGGGTATTTTCTGACCGGCACCCTGGCAGCCTTTGGGATCGGAAGATTTGTCTCCGCTTACCTGATGCGGTTTATCGCACCTAACAAATTGATGGGCGCTATACGCCGTGATGAACATCGTGCTGGCCTCGATCGGAGTGTTGCGTCCGGGCTGGACTGGACTGTGGGCCATCTTCCTCACCAGTCTCTTCATGTCGCTCATGTTCCCCACCATCTTCGCCTTGGGACTGAAAGGACTTGGGCCCAACACCAAGATCGGCGGCTCGCTGCTCGTGATGGCGATCGTCGGAGGAGCGGTGCTGACGCCGATGATGGGATTGATCTCTGAGAAGTTCCACAGCATCGCACTGGCGTATTCGGTACCGCTGTTGGCCTATGTCGATGATTGCTCTTTACTCGTTCTTCGGCGCGCGCGAACAGGCACCCAAGCGGCCTGAGCACAGCTGGCTTCAGCACCGGAACATGAGGCGACCGTGAACTGTGCCGCTTCCGCTATTTACCTCCCACAAATCGAATCTCGAAATGTGTAGCGCATACTTGCCGGGATCCTGTGCCGGAAGCTGGATGTGCAAGCCCGTCGGGCTTCTGCTGCTGGAAAGAAACTTTCGCGTCCGAGCCCAGCAGTTCGACCGATTCGACTGGTCCGCTCGCCCGCCACTCCAGTTCCAATCGAGTGAATGACCGCCTCAGGCTTCGTCGGCCAGCCCAGTTCGATGGCATAGAGAACATCGCCCTTGGTGGTGAAGCGGAAATCTTCGGGCGTGTACGGCCGTGTGTCGGTGTCGTGAAATGAACCTTCCGCGACCTGGGTCGGTCCTTCTCCGAAAACTCTTCCACGGACGAGTGCCGTAAATCGCATCGCCGTTCACCTTCAGCCACGAACCCACGTCGCGCAGCACCTGCTGCACTTCGTCCGGGATCGTCCCATCGGAGCGCGGGACCAATGTTCAGCAGCAGGTTGCCGTTCTTGCTGACCACGTCGACCAGTTGATGAACGATGAACTGCGGCGTTTTGAAAGTGTCGTTCTCGATGTAGCCCCACGACTTGTTGCTGACCGAAGTGTCGGTCTGCCAGTATTGCGGACGAATGCCGGCGAGTTGGCCGCGTTCGATGTCCAGCACCGCGGAGTCCTCCTGCATGGCATAGTCTTTGTAGGTGATCACGCCCACCGGTCCGCCATTCTTGAGCGAGTAGTTGTAGTAGAACGCGGTGAAGCGGGTCAGGTCCGCCCGCACCGAGGGCTGTCCGATCCACCAGTCAAAAAAGAGGACGTCGGGATGGTACTTCTGGATGATTTCCGCCGAGCGCGCCAGCCAGTCGTGGGTCCACTCCGGGGAAACATAGGTGAAATCGTTGCCGAGCGGCGTGTGCCGTTTGTTCTCCAGCCAGGTGTGAGCCGGCCCATAGAACGCCGCGTATTTCGGATCGTTGATGTCCGAGCGGAATTCGCGGCCCACTCCTAAAAAGAAGTTGTGCTCGACGCGGTGGGACGATGCCCCAAGATGCAGTCCCTCGGCGCGCACGGCCTTGGCGAGATCGCCAACCAGGTCGCGATGTGGACCCATCTTTGACCGCCGTCCAGTCGGAGAGTCCGCTGTCGTACATGGCGAAGCCGTCGTGGTGTTCGAACACCGGCACCACATATTTGGCGCCTGAGTCCTTGAACAAGCGTGCCCATGCTGCGGGATCGAATTTCTCCGCCTTGAACATGGGGATGAAATCCTTGTAGCCGAATTTGTCCTGCGTGCCATAGGTCGCGATGTGGTGCTTGTATTCTGCCGAGCCCTGAATGTACATCTGCCGCGGATACCATTCGCTGCCGAAGGCGGGCACGGAGTAGACGCCCCAGTGAATGAAGATGCCGAACTTCGCGTCCTTATACCAATCCGGGACCTGGTAGGTTTGCAGCGATTCCCAGTCGGCACGGTAAGGGCCTTCGTGATTGACCTGGTCCACCTCTTTAAGGATGGCCGAGCGTTGGGCATCGTACTTGGAGCTGGCTTTTTGCCATGCCTGGTCAATGGCGGCCGGATCCGTCGGAGTTTGTGGGAGCAGTGGGATCAGCGGCGGTCTGGCTAAGCATCGATACGTGGGAAGCAAGGCCCAAGGTGATGAGACAGCAATAGTTTGACGGCAAGACTGCGGAACGGAGAGAGCTGGCTTCTTTTCGATCATTGGAACTCCTTTGAGTCCTTGCATCGGTGCGAGATTGGCGCTGTTAGATATACAGAGGTTTTACGATAAAGTAAACGATAACGTAATACTTTATCGGCCATCACTTGCTGCGCCAGCGTCACGTATTCCACCCGACCTCGGGAAGGTTTCGATGACAAAGCGTTATTGCCTGACGTTGGACTTAAAAGACGATCCGAAATTGATCGCCGAATATAAGCAGCATCACGCGCCAGGGACAGGCCTGGCCTGAGATCACAAAGAGCATTCGTGACTCAGGAATCGAAGACATGGAAATCTATCTCCTCGGGACGAGAATGTTCATGATCATGGACGTAAATGAGCACTTTTCCTTCGAAGCGAAAGCCAAGGCCGATCGCCTCAACCCCAAGGTTCAGGAGTGGGAAGAATTGATGTGGAAATTCCAGCAACCTTTGCCGCAGGCGGCGCCGGCGAGAAATGGATGTTAATGGAAAGATCTTCATGCTCGAACCGTGAGCACAATCTGAGTGGCCGGTTGAGGCTCTTTCTCATGAGTATGAGACTCAAGGCAATGTCCTTGCGGCGTGCGCTGTAATGCTCTCAAGACCAGACCCGCGTGCGGGACTCTTGCCCGCCCCGCCCATACTTCACGCGAAGATTATCTATGACAAAGGTGTGACGGCGGAAAATCGTTCCTTCTCTGACGTGAGATGGCGGGCGCCTCTTCTGCGCTGTTGGCTTCGAGAATTTACCCTGTCTCCTCGAGAAAGGCACGTGTAAAGTCACGGACACCAGGATCATCTTCGACGAGGACGTTTGGACTTGCTCGATTTTGACTCCACAACCTCATCAGCGGATGCCACCTTGCAATTGAAACCGGTATTGGATAGAGCCAGGTAGGACCCGTCGGAGCTCTACCAATTCCTTTTGAATTTGAGCCAGCCTTTGGCGACGTGCTCGCCTCTGGAAGCTATTGATTGACCTAACTCCGCGAGAGGTCGTGCGGCTTCTGGACCTGAGCTATCTGGACGAGGTTCTCAGCGATCAAGAAGCTCTGCACCTGATCGCGGCTAGCGCGTCTTGCCGCATTGAGCGTCGGGCCATCCTGGAGAAAGGCTACCCGGATACGACACCTCGGTGGGATGGATTGCCTACGACGATGAGAGAGTGCGGGAACTGACGGTACAAGCCAGAGACTGGCGGAAGAGATCGCACCGGTAAAGATTGCAGGGGGCGAGCATATTCCTAACAGGGTTCTGTTCAAGAATTTCATGCAAGCGGGGAGCTACATTACGTTCAGGCTGACTGTACGAGACTAGGTGGCGGGAGCGAGTTTCTTACCGTGGGTTTATTGGCCAAAAAGCTGGGCCTACCGGTGGTGCCTCATGTGGGTGATATGGGACAGTTGCATCAGCACCTCGTGTTGTTTAATCACATCGCGCTGGGACAGGAAGTTTTGTTCCTCGAATACATACCTCATTTGCGCGACCACTTGTATTTCCGGCGGTGGTTAAAGATGGGCGGTATCGAATCCCGGAAGAACCTGGTGCATCCTGCGATCTGAAGCCCGCATGATAAGGCAGTGAAAGAGTCGGCTTTGAGTGAAAAACCGGGTCTCCTATGGAAGAAAAGGGATTGCTTCCCGCATGAGTGAAGAACTGGCAGCCGCAGGTCGAAATGGCAACCAGGACTCGCGAGCTCTGAAGCAAAGCTTGGCGACGCGGCTTCGCGACGAGATTCTGCAAGGAAGGATCGCCCCTGGTCAGAAAATTATCGAGGCGCGGTGGGCACGGCATTTTGGTGTGGTGCAACTTTCCATTCGTGAAGCACTCAATATTCTTGCCGCAGAAGGATTTGTCACAAAACGGCACGGGCGGAGTGCACGTATTCTCAGTCTGACGGAAAGCGACATCATTCACAACTACCAGGTTCGCGGAGCGCTAGAAGGCTTGGCCGCACGGATCATTGCAGAACGCAAACTGCCGTTGCAAGATATTGAGTCTGCCATGAGCGCGATTCAAGTGGCGGTCGCGAGCAATGACCCGCTCAAGGCAATCGACTCCGTCCAGAGATTTCACCTCAGTATATTGGAGAAAACTGAAGACCCACTTTCTTGACACCGGCAAGCGGCTGATCGTGCCCTTGCTTGCGTTTACTCGAGTGCGTGTTCAGGCCAAAGAACCTCGACGCATCCCGTGGGTGCCGGAGGTGTCAAACCATCAGAGAATACTTGACGCCCTTAGGATGGGAGATCCACATTTGGCCGAACTAAGCGACGCCAGATGAAGCACTTAGATTTTGCCCTGCTCTTGGTTCGGGACCAGGGGGGGCGGAGGTTCAAATCCTCTCTCACCGACCAATTCTTCAAGCACTTACGGAGGGCTCGGTGGGTGCAACTGCGTACGCAAGCACCGACACGGGCGAACTGTGCGAGCAGCGGCTGGAACACAAGGAGGAAGCCGGGCAGTTCTACCGTGAGCTAAAAATCCAGGGCCGTGAAGTCACGAGGCTGAGCGAAGACCTAGCTGTTCAACAAGCGTATTGGCAGTTGTGCAGGCTCAAGAATTCTTTTGGTTTGCCAGGCCGCCGATCGCTTCTGACAGCGCGCAACTGGCCTCCCCGAGTACACGTTTCACCGTGGAGGAAGTTGTAGAATCACCGATTCTTTGAAGGAATGGAACGCTAAGGGCAGCGACGGCGTAGCCGCGATCGTCCAAAACAGGAAACGAAATATTGATTACACCCTCTACCTCATAACTTTTTCTCTCGTCAAATCCGCGCTTCTTAATCTTGATCAAGTGCTGGCCCAAATCTTGCGGAGGGCGCATTCCATTGTGCTTACACCAGAGCTTTACAGCCTGAGAAGAGATTTCGGGGGTTTGATGCGCCAAGATTACCTGTCCCGTTGTCGAACGCATGAGGTCGCCAATGCCACCAGCCTTCACGTGAAAGCCGCTGCTGAGCGGAGAATTGACCTGGGCGATGATCACAACACGGTCTCCGTCGAGCACTCCCAAATGGCATGATTGCTTGATTTGACGCGTGACGTGCCGCATGATCGGCAAGGCTTCGGCAGTCAGACGCTCAATTGGAGGGTGCTGGTATGCCAGCTTAAACAGATGTAGGGTCAGTGAATAGCGCTCGTCGTCACCAGATCGAGCAATATAACCACGTGTCTCTAGACACGCCAGCATCCGGAAGACTTCCGAAACAGTGCGACCGAGCCTGCGAGCAACATCAGTTTTTGTGAGCCCATTCGACTCACTCGCAAGAAGTTCGAGCGCGTCAAGACCTTTCTCCAGAGCTGGCGTCGGATAGCGACGGGTGACTTCAGTTCGTGTCATCACGTTCATTCGAGAGTCTTCGGTCGCGTCTCACCGAGAGAGCAACAAGCAAAGATCGCAAACATATCAACTGTTCTGCATGAAAACAAGAATCACATTGCCGGCACCATCTCGCGTGCTGCCCCTCCCTTCTTTGGTTGCAAGGCGCGTCTCTTTGGAAGAGGCCCGCTGTTTGAGAAGTGCTAACGCCTCGCCCGGTGTGATCGCGTATGTGATATAGCTGAAGTCAATTGAACGAACAATTTGTTCGGGTTCAAAATCCGCAAGCAGTTCCCAAAGTGGTTTTTTCTCTGAGGGGAGAAGACGCCTCAACCGACCCAGGTGCATGGGGATTTCTATTCCTGAAACGTAACATTTGTCAACAAAACTGAAGGTTCATTTTTGCCCAGAATGGTCCGTTATGACGGTGGGGCAAAATCAGACAGCGTTAGCAATCAAGACGCTGCCTCAGCAGTGAACCCCGGCCGTCGCCTTCGAGAGCAACACACTAGCCTCCTGTAAAACTTCGCGCACGGTTGCGGGAGTGGCCTCACCGCCAATCCTCTGGAGAAAGGGAACGGTCAATGCAGCGATGGCACTTCCTCGATCATCGAGGACGGGGAACGAAATATTGATCACACCATCTACTTCGTAGCTCGCTCGTTCTTCGTATCCTCGGGACCGGATTCTGGCCAGGTGGGCAGTTAGATCACGCGGAGGGGGTTCCCCGCTTTGTTCACACCACATCTCGATGGCTCGAGAGCAAACCTCAGGCGTCTGATGCGCAAGTATGACATGCCCAGTAGCCGCGTGCATCAGATCGATGGCCGCTCCGGTTCTGACGTAAAAACCTGAACTAACGTGCGAGTCAACCTGCGCAACAATCACAACCTGCCCACCTTTAAGCACTCCCAAATGGCACGATTGGTTTATTTGATGCGCGACCTGCTGCATGATTGGCAGGGCCTCGGAGATCATGCGTTTGGTTGGAGGATGTTCCTGAGCTAGCTTAAACAGCCGCAATGTTAATCGGTAGCGTTCTCCATCGCGCGACTGCGAGATGTAGCCGCGCTCTTCGAGGCATAAAAGCATTCGAAAGATCTCTGAAGCCGTGCGACCGAGGCGACGGGCAACATCACTCTTACTGAGCCCTCCTGGTTCGCTGGCAAATAGTTCCAGGATGTCCAGGCCCTTTTCAAGGGCGGGTGTTGGATATTGCCGAGTAGTCTGCTTACGTGATTTCGTAGTCATAGCCGTGTTTTCACTACCATTCGTCGTCATCACAGGGCGGCAGAAAGCCTGTCATACTGTCGAGACAGTCGATACACCCAACGGTATCTGAAAATTGTTGGATGCAAGACTTGAGAATCTATTTTCGTATATAAAACACTACTTGACAAGCGCCCTCAGAAGCGCTTACAAGTACCGCGGCTCTGCCACGTCTATGTTTTGTATGTCGGGCTCCGTGGCTATGAGCCTAGCGTGAGCATGCAGCAAGAACTAATGTTAGGTGTTCTTCCCAGTGAGATCGAATGAACAATCGACTTGGCCCTTCAGGTTAGGAACGTCAGGGCGTGGAGTTCTTGAGTTAGTTATAGGTCTTTCTCAGCTCTAACACGGTTGCTCAAATATGGACTTGCGGTTGCAGGACAAGGTAATCCTGGTAACGGGCGGCGCAAAAGGAATCGGCGCGGCAATCGTGAGGGCGTGTGCTGCAGAAAACGCAAAGGTTGTCGTTGTTGATCGCGATGCCGACCATGGCGAGAAGTTAGAGGCGGAGCTTTCATCAGGAGGAAATTGCTGCTTCGTGTTAGCAGATCTTGGAACAGAAGAAAGTTGTTTCCAAGCTGTCGAGCAAGCGGTCGGCAAATTCGGCAAGCTTGATGCACTGGTAAACAACGCAGGAGTCAACGACAAAGTTGGCCTCGAGAATGGCAACCCGCGCGAGTACCTCGCATCGCTTCATCGTAATCTGGTGCACTACTACAGTATGGCCCATTATGCTCTGCCACATTTGAAGGCCTCAAAGGGATCGATCGTAAATGTCGGTTCGAAGACTGCAGTCACCGGGCAAGGAAGCACTTCCGGATACGCGTCTTCAAAGGGCGCAATCATGGCTCTCACGCGCGAGTGGGCTGTCGAATTGTTGCCCTACAACATTCGGGTGAACACGGTAGTTCCCGCAGAGGTGATGACACCCTTATATAAGCAGTGGCTGAAGACCTTTCCAGATCCCGACGAGAAACTGCGAACCATTACGTCGAACATTCCTCTCGAAAAGAGAATGACTACGGCGGAGGAAATCGCTGCGACAGCGGTATTCCTGATTTCATCGAGATCAAGCCATACCACGGGTCAACATTTGTTTGTGGATGGAGGGTACGTGCACTTAGATCGCGGCTTAACTTAGCTGTTCATGATCGTGGAGCACGGGCTCCGAGCCAAGCCGTAACGCAATTCGTCACAACCAAGCTTCTCCGGATACACCGTTATTGCTATGTTTCACTCAGGACTGTCCGATCAGCTTCAATCCTTCGGCTTCGGGGTTGTTGCGCACTGTGCAGGGGGTGTCAAAGTACATCGTTGCCCGCTGCTCCGAAGTGTATGCGGGCCAATGTGGCAGACCGTTGTGATTAGGATTTCCGGTTCGGGCAAAATTCACCCAGGCAGTACTGATTTGTTTCGATAGAACCAACGCCTCTGTAGTGCCCCCACTGTAATGATCACAGATGTCAGCATTGTCGAAAGTGAATGCGATTTCTGCGGCATGAAACGGACCAGGACGGCCATCCAGTACCGGCGTGCGCCAACAATAAACGTAAGAATACGCAGGTGCGTTACCCAGTGCGGCCTTTCGCGCGGCCTGTTCAAATGCCGGGCGGCGAAAAGAAGCCGCTGCAATTGTGGCGTATAGGTCGAAGGGCATCGCTTCAGGGTAATCTCGTCTGTAAGCGTCGATGATCTCCTTAGCGCGGTCGCCGAATTCCTCACCCACCAATCGGTGAACCTCTTCCATGTGCATGCCGTTCACATCGGGGCGGTCGAGCCCGCTTATAGCCTCATGGAGATTTGAGCCGGTCAGCAATGGAACCTGTGCGGACAACGCTGGAGCTCCTGGATCGAATGGATGACGAGGAAGGATGTGGCCGTCCACCGTCGGCCCCCAATCGTGTTCGCCGTACACCTCCCGAAGCGAAGACTTGTGCGGAGGCATTTTCTTCATGGCCTCCGCCGCAGCCCCTGAAAGACGGTCCACCGGGGTTACCTGCAGTTCTCTCACTTGCGATTTGGACAGTCCCAGCTCAGCGAGCACCAACTCAGCCAATCGTCCTGAGTAATCAGGAGAGAGAGATCTCAGAAACGGGCCACTCTGGACAATTGCACGGTGAAATAAGCCTTTGGCCGCTGGCATAGCCATAAGTGTAATGACTTTACCTCCCCCGCCAGACTCACCAAAAATAGTTATGCTACCCGGATCGCCGCCGAAAGTCGCGATGTTATCCCGCACCCACTCTAGTACTGCTACAATATCGAGCATCCCAACATTGCCAGCACTGGCATATTCTTCTCCCGCCAGGTATCCAAGGTTAAGATAGCCATACACGTTCAGACGATGATTGTGAGTCACTACGACAACATCATGATTACGAGCGAGATTTTCGCCATGATAGGAGAGAAGATCGTGCCCACTGCCGGCGGCGAACGCGCCGCCATGCATGAAGACCATGACTGGGCGCTTCTGGGACCCATTGATCTCCGACGTCCAAAGATTCAAGCGCAGGCAGTCCTCGCCGGGAACCGCCTGGGCCGCGCCGGCATGTAGCACGAAGGCGCCTTCATCGGAGTTTGCCAGGTTTTTTCCATCCGTGTTGAAGTGCGCGGAGTCCTGGCTGGGGCACACCCGGCCATACTGCAGCGCGTTGCGAATTCCCGCCCACGGCTCAGGCTTGACTGGCGGCATGAAGCGTCTGGCACCAGCGGTTGAAGCACCATAGGGTACGCCTTTGAAAGTGTAGACGCCATTCCGCCTGAAGCCCCGAATTTTTCCAGCGGTCGTTTCTGCAACCGTCGCGGCGTCAGAAGCAATAACCAGGCCGCGATCGCAACCACCTGTTGCGACTTTTGTTCTCGAGGGAGAGTCCGGCATCGGCTCTGATACCGCTGTCGCCCCCAAGGTGACAGAACCCGCTAAGCCTGCCCCCAAGGTTGCCATGCCGACAATGAAGGAACGCCGCTCCTTAAAGGCCGACCCTGATTCGCGATTTAGCAGTTTTTTTAGCGTCGTTCCTGCCTCACATCTCGGATTGTCCAACGCGACCCTGGATCCGTTAACAGCCTAGATCGCTTCGCCCCACACTCTTCGTGTGTTTTCTATTACTAAAATACTAAATCTGTCAATAAAAATCATGGACGGTTCGCTGGAGGAGACTTTTTGTGCGGGATAGAAAATTAGGCGCCATCGGATCCCGTCGCTAATGTCGATTACTCACAGACCGAAATTCTCGCCGCTGTTGAAAGACGCTGAGCTCTCGCCTGTCGGAAGCCGACCCGGTCTCTGCCACTTGGAGCAACCAATGCTTCACGCAGGCCCTGTGCACGTATTTCATTCCTAAAATAACTTTGTTGGCCTATCGATCAGCTCGATCTCTGACGAAAACCGCAGCAAGCCCTGATTACCACTCTCTGTAGCGGGATTTCACAAACAAAAAATGCTTGACAACTGTGGTCAATGGAGCCTATAAGTTACGCGTTTAATAGGTGAATGAATAATTTTATGTATAAAAATAATTGGAAGCTTTCGACGTTTCCAGGCCGCGACCGGCCGTCTGCTCCTGTTACGCGTCGGGGTGTGGCCGAGGTCGTTGAGGATGGCGAACCAATGCCGAGGGAGGCGTTATGGATAACCGGACCTTTGGTTTTTTTGCGCTGATTCGAAAGAGCGAGGATTCGCGCGGCTGGGGTGACAACGGATTCCGTGGCGGTATCGCGGCGCTCTATGTTGCGCTTGTATTGACAGTTGTAATTCCGCATGGCGCTTTAGCGCAGGCCACAGCCACTCTCAACGGAGTTGTGCGGGATTCGAGCGGTGCGGTGATTCCGCAGGCAACTGTGACTCTCCACAATATTGACACCAGCACGGAGAGAGAGAGTCTCACCAACGATTCCGGGCTGTATGTGTTCGTGAGCGTGCCACCCGGTGAATACGCTCTAAAAGTAACAAAAGATGGATTTACTACCGCGACACAGGCGGGACTTCATGTTCTCGTCAATCAGGCCAGCACTCAGGACTTTACCCTACGAGTAGGATCGACCCAGCAATCCGTCACGGTCGAGGCCTCCGCGGTCAACCTCGAAACCGGGAATGCAACGCTAGGCTCAGTGATAGAGTCCAAGCAAGTCAGGGACCTGCCGCTCAACGGACGAAATTTCACGCAACTCCTGTCCCTCACGCCGGGCGTGAGTCCGGTCAGCGTGGCTCAAAACTCGGGTGGCGCACAGGCTGCCCCGCTCGGCTCATTTGTCTTTCCCGCGGTCAGTGGGCAGTCGAATCGCAGCAACTACTTCCTGCTGGATGGGATCGACAATACCGATCAGGTCTTCACCACCTACGCGGTAGCGCCCATCCTTGAAGATATTCAGGAGTTCAAGGTCCAATCGCATAGTGATGAGGCGCAGTTCGGCGGCGTATTGGGTGGGATCGTCAACGTGGTCAGCAAGTCTGGCACAAACAATTTCCACGGGACTGCGTGGGAGTTCTTCCGCAACACTGTCCTAGACGCTAAGGACCCGCTTAAAGGCGTTGCTTCGAGATTAGAACAGAATCAGTTCGGCGCGAATTTTGGCGGTCCAGTGATTCTCCCGTTTTACAACGGCCGTAATAAGACCTTCTTCTTTGGAAGCTATGAAGGGTTTCGCCGAGCGCAGCCTTCAACCGGTGCGTTTTACAATGTGCCTACACCAGCGCAACTTTCAGGCGACTTCAGCGCACTGTTGCAAGGTCCTAGTCCCATCCAGCTTTACAACCCGTTCACGACACGGCCCGACCCTGCCAATCCTGGGTCATTTATCCGCGATCCCTTTCCGAACAACGACATCTCGAGCGTATTGAATCCAGGCGCCGTGAGCCTTGCCCAAGCGGTGTTTCCCGCTCCGCAGCCGGTCGTAAACGGCTTCAATGGCTATGACCTTCGTTCCAATCTAACGCCTCAGAACCAATACAGTTTCAGAGTGGACCACAATTTCAACCCCTCTAACTCTGTCTTTTTTCGGTACACGAGTTCGGACCAGACAAGGGTCGGAACCGGTGGGATCGTTGGGGAGACGGCTACGGGCGAAACGTTCGGAAAGCAATACGTGTTGTCCTACTACCACCAGTTCAACCCGTCAACAATCCTGGATGCGCAATTCGGACATGTGGACCTCACGAATAACGTTGGCAACTCCTATGACAAACTAGACCCGTCAACGGTGGTCAATGACGCCGGCCTAGCACCCGGTTTCACCTGTGGTTTCACGGGTACGGCTGGTTGCTCGATCCCAGGGCTGCAAATTCCGGCGTACGCGAGTACTGGGGCCACAAACCATGGCGGAACCAAGCTCACGGACATTTATCAGTGGAGAGCCAATTTTACGAAAGTTCTCCGCAAACACTCGTTTACCACTGGTTTTGACTTTGAGAGAAACTCATTTTTTGTACATGGCGGCGGTCCGGCTGAGGTTTTTGGTGCTGAGCAAACAGCCAATCCGGAAGCGCCGACCGGCACGGGCGATGCCATGGCAGCGTTTCTTATCGGAACAACCGCCAGCGCCTCGCGTCGAGATACGGTGGCGCCCGTGACCGGGCAGCGCAGTTACGGCTTCTATTTCATGGATAAATGGAAGGTGACAGATAAGCTAATTCTGAATATCGGGCTTCGTTATGACCTAATGCTTTGGCCGGGGTATGGGTCAGGTCCCCACGATCCAACCAGCCAGGTCGGGAATATCGATTTCAACAATGGGACCTATGTCATTCAAACAAATTCACCGGACTGCGCGAGTGCCGGCCAAGCTCCCTGCGTGCCTGGGGGTCTGCCGCAGCCTAACGTGGTTGTTTCCCGAAATAATCGCTTGTATTCCAATACTTATGACAATATCCAACCACGGATCGGGATTGCCTATAGTCTTAACGACAAAACGGTGGTACGCGCCTCGTTCGGCATGTTCAATGACCTCTGGGCGGGCGTCATGCAAACCGTGCAGGGTATTGGTGGCGACTGGCCATCCGTAGCGCAAATACTCACTCCCGCACTGAATACCTCGAATGAAGTCGCGACAGTAAATTGGCAAGATCCGCTTGCAGGCTTAGGTTCGGCGGGTTTACCCGCTGCAACGCCATTCGGCCAAGTTGAGTGGTACCGGGATCCGAAGGCCAAGAATCCATATTCGGAGCAATGGAATTTTGGAGTCGAGCGGCAGTTGGGTCCGAACACTGTGATGACGGCGAACTACGTGGGTTCTCAAAGCCATCGCCTTACAGTTGGTGGTTTGTACAACGTTGCATTAACTCCGGGACCAGGGACGCCTGCCGAGGTTACAGCTCGACAGCCATATCCGTATATCAGCCCGACTTTTTATGATAGAAGCATCGGTAATAGCTCCTACAACGGTCTCCAGTTGTCTGCCAACCACCATAGTTCGAACGGGCTTACTTATCTGGTGGCTTACACCTGGTCAAAGTCCATTGACGTCGGTTGCTCTGGGTTCTTCGGTATCGAAAGCTGCTCAATTCAGAACCCCTACAACATCAGGGGTGACCGCAGCGTGTCCGGCTTTGATTTGACGCATGTTCTCACGGCCAGCGCGGTCGCCCCCCTGCCGTTCGGTAAGGGCAAGCGCTTCGCAAATTCTAGTGGTTTGGTTAACTATCTTATCGGAAACTGGCAGCTCAATGGCATCCTGACTCTCACTTCAGGCGTGCCATACTATGTGTACATCTCGTCTGACATCCCCAACATAGGGAATTTCGCCCCCGCTATCGCGGGGAATGGCAACGTTCGGGCGAATCTTGTCGGAGATCCTCACTTGTCAAGTCCGAACACGCAGGAATGGTTTAACACCGCCGCATTTGCCCCGCCAGCGCCTTTTACGTTTGGCAATTCGGGCAGGAATTCACTTCGAGCGGACTGGTTTAAGAATCTAGATCTGTCATTGTTCAAGGATTTTCCCCTCGGCGAGAGAAGAAGTCTTCAGTTCCGGGCCGAGGCGTTCAACATTACAAATACGCCAACATGGGGAATTCCGGTCAACGATCTGAACAACCACGCACATTTCGGATCGATAACCAGCACCCGCAGCACGGAGCGCCAACTGCAACTGTCATTGAAACTTTACTTCTAACTGAGCTACGCTTCGCCTTTAGTGAAGTGGGATAGCTGACCAACAACGGTTAGCTAGTCTTTTGTTCAAATGAGGGCGGGCTGATGATCTCCCGTCGTGATAGCGCGTACAACATTTTTACGGTGGTGGCCGATCGTACCCACTCCTGCGCCAAATCGGATTGCGACTAGTACCTGGGCAATACGCGCAATCTGCATGAGGAGAGCAATATTTGAAAACATCCTTTCAAGCTCACACCATGAGCAGAAAGAACTTTTTGAAGGTTATGATGAGTGGCGCTGCCGGCGTCCTTTCAGCTGGGCTTGGTTCCCCATTGTCCCTTCGAGCTGCAGTTCCCCCGGCAACAGAACCTCTCATCCCTAGACTTACGCCATATATCCGTCTTTACGGAGCGACAGCGGCGGCGATCGAGGGCAACGCAAAACTGGACGACTTGAAGATCTCTGTGAACTGTAAGGGTTCAAGCAAGATTAAATGGAACGTAACCGCTCTGGAAGAAAGTGACTACGACCTATTCATTTCGTGTGCTGTTCCCGGCCCCTCCTGTCACATTGAAGTTGTCTCAGGCCCCAGTTCCGTTAAGTCAGATCTAAAGCTCACCGAGGGTGTGTATCGCTCGAGTGATGGTAGCTGGTCGGTTAATTTCGAAAAGATGCGGCTCGGTGGGAGATTGCACCTGACCCGTGGAATAAACCCAGTCACACTTCAAGTATCCGGAGCTGACACGGACGAAGTGGTCCGCTTGCGATGCCTTGAAGTTCTGCCTGCTTTGGCCAACGCTGAAACGGCCGCTGAAGAGAGTGCCCGCGCGCATCGGGTGAGCACGGACTGGTTTGTCAAGGCAGGGTATGGCGCCATGTTTCATTGGACAGATCTCACGCAGCCGCGAGATGGCATGAAGAAGCCGTATCCAGAAGCTGTCAACGCCTTTGACGCTGATGCCTTCGCAAGGCTTATGGGAGAAATAGGAGCGGCTTACGTCATCTTCACCCTGAACCATGCCCATCCGCATTGCCCAGCTCCCATCCAGTCGTGGGAAGCCATCCATCCAGGATCGACAACGAAACGCGATCTAATCGGCGATATCGAAGGTGCTTTGGAGAAACGCGGAATCAGATTGATTCTTTATATCAACTCTCCTGTATTAACAAACTTTGGAAAAACCGGAGAAACCGGGCTCTACGAGCTGACCCTCAGCGAGGAGCAATTCACCGAGATTCACAAGAATGTTCTGAGCGAAATCGGATCTCGGTATGGCGAGAAGCTGGCCGGCTATTGGTTCGATTCCTGGTATCAATCGCTGGCTGCCTACCCCGATGTTCCGATCGAGGCAATCTACCGTTATTGCAAAGTAGGAAACCCAAGCCGGATTACTGCCTTTAACTTCTGGATCTTTCCAGTTTTAACTCCCTGGCAGGATTACTGGGCAGGCGAGCTCTACGCTCTTCAAAATCCTTTTGAGTCTCGTTACATTCGAAGGGGAGCTGGCGCAGGATTTCAGGCCCATGGGATGGTATCCATGCTGCCATCATGGGTGCATAGCGAAGCCGGTCCGATTCCACCGCCTCAATTCAGCACGGAGGACTTGATCGCACATGTGAAGGCCAACGTGGAACACCAAGCCGTCACGACAATCAACATCGGCATCTACCAGGACGGTACGATTGAGCAGAGTTCTCTTGACATGATGCGCCAATTGCGGAGCACAATTAGGGGGAAGTAAGGCAAGTGATCACGCCATTATCAGAGTGAATTTGCCCGCTACTCTGCCTGGACGATATGCGAACGTAGCCACCTTGTGGATGTCCACATGGCAGCTCTCGACGGATCCCGGTCTGGCACATTCGCGGCCGAAATCTTCGTTGGTGCCCAAGCGCTCGCCCACCGCGCGATCAAGAACCACGTAAATAACAGCTCGACCAATACGCTGGGACGGAAAACAAAATGAAATGCCTAATCATCACTGTGCTCCTAATGGGAACTATGAGCGCTCAAAGCTATCAGCCTACCTGGGAGTCGATCGACAAGCGACCCACACCCGCCTGGTTTGGCGATGCCAAGTTCGGTATCTTTATTCATTGGGGCACCTATTCGGTGCCGGCTTACGCTCCGGTCCTCCCCGGAAAGCTTGCCTACTCAGAGTGGTATTGGAATGCCATGACTCGCGGCAAGGACGACCCCAAAGCTGACGCCGTTCAGACCGGCACGTGGGCGTTTCATCAGAAGCGTTACGGCGCAGACTTTCCTTATCAGAATTTCGCGTCCGAGTTCCACGCGGAGTTGTTCGATCCGGATCACTGGGCTGACGTGTTTGCGCGATCCGGCGCGAAGTATGTTGTGTTGACCTCGAAACACCATGAGGGATTCGCCTTGTGGCCCAGCAAGGAGGCCTCGACGACCTGGGGCCGGCCCTGGAACGCAGTCGAAGTGGGCCCAAAACGTGATGTGTTGGGCAACGTCACCGACGCGGTTCGCAGGAGGGGCCTGCGCATGGGGTACTACTATTCGCTCTACGAGTGGTATAACCCTCTCTGGTTGTACGACAAGCCACGCTATGTGCGTGAGCACATGTTCCCCCAGTTCAAAGATCTGGTCACACACTACAAGCCGTCTTTTATTTTCAGCGACGGCGAATGGGAGATGGGTTCCGCTGACTGGCACAGTCCTGAACTGCTTGCGTGGCTGTTCAATGAATCGCCGGTGAAAGACGAAGTCGTGATAAACGATCGCTGGGGCGGCGACACCCGTCACAAACACGGCGGCTATTGGACTACGGAATATACGGCGGGGATGAGCGGCATCGATCATCCCTGGGAAGAGAGCCGCGGCATGGGTGTCAGCTACGGCTACAACCGTGCCGAGAATCTCAACGTTTATCACACTGGCCGCGAACTGATTATGATACTGGTCGACACGGTCAGCCGAGGCGGCAACCTGCTGCTTGATATCGGGCCCAAAGCCGACGGCACAATCCCGGTGATCATGGAGGAGCGGCTCACTCAGATCGGCGACTGGCTGAAGATTAACGGCGATGCCATCTATGGCACCAAGCCGTGGAAGACGACGCTGCAATGGAGCCCCGGCGAAGTTCCGAAAGTCGAATACAACAAAGAATACTCAACACCCTACGACGTCACTAAGCTGACGGAAAAACCCGAATCGGGGAAGGCGGGCATCGAAGCCTTCTTCACCACCAAGGGCAGTGACCTGTACGCGATTCTGCCGCACTGGTCAGACCACAGTTTTCTTCTGAAGGACGTAACCGGCGCCAAGTCGGTAAGCCTTCTCGGGTCGACCATATCACTGAAGTTCAAGGCTTCCAGGATGGGAGTATCGGTCGAGCTTCCCGATCTTCCAGAGGAACTGCGTTCCCAGCCGGCGTGGGTATTGAAGGTCAGCCGGTGAGGCGGAGAAGAAGACCGACGCGGAAGACCAATTGGCGGTGCTAGATGCGGAAACTTCAACAATGCTAACCCTTTTAGAAGAGACGCAACAACATTGTGGATTTGGTCAAGGCTTGGAGAAATGGTAGCGTGCAGCAACGCCAAGAACTAGCCGTTAGCCTCTATCCGGATGGTTTGGTGTTCAGCCCTGAAACCCTCTTCTTCGAACCACGTAACATCTGCGGATAAAGAGTATGCGAGAAATGATAGACAGTTTGGTGGCTGAGCGAGCCTTCGACCAAGTCCCCTTCCCCATGTCCTGGGATCGCGCGATCCTCAATCTCCGCCGGCCTCTGCCGCATCGAGACTGCATCGACGATCTCGCCTCGACCCTCTCCTCGAGCGGTGGCGTGGCGCGAACGACGTAAACGTCGCTTTGTGCGCAGATGTCCGATCAGCTCCCTTTTCAGCGCCCCGCGAGCCTGCACGAACAAGCTTCGATAGATCGTCTCGGGCGACACCCACAACTCCGGGTTCTTAGGGTATTCGGTTTTCAGCCAGCCTGCGATCTGCTGCGGAGCCCCATCCTCCTTCAGCTTACCTGCAACGAGCCGCTGCAATGGTAGGTTTTTGGAGAGCAGGCAGAGCTTGGGTCGCCGCCCCGAATCCCAGGCCGCCAAGTCGGCTTCCACAGCCCCATAGCGCCCTCGGCCGCCATGTCGATGGACCTCCTGACTCACTGTGGAAGGCGCTCGCTTCAGCCCTTTAGCGATGGCGCGGATGCTTGAGAAAACTTTGGAGCGGGAGACGGGATTTGAACCCGCGACTTCGACCTTGGCAAGGTCGCACTCTACCACTGAGTTACTCCCGCTCAGTTCTTGCACATTTTACAATACTTACCTTCCCGCCACCAACCACGGCAAATACCCGGCTCAGTCCCCCCGAAACCAGTCGGGATGCAAAAGCCGTGGCCTTCGCCGAGCGCTATGCCTACAACCTTCTACTATTCGAGGAACACGAGGCAGACCGCCGCTCCTCGTTAGGGATCCGATGTTTGCAGGTATGAAATAGCCTAAGCCTTCGGCCCTGTCCACTGGGGATCAAGTTCCGGCGCCACGATCTGCCCATCCCGCATGTGAATGATCTGGTCACCGTAGGCGGCGGCCTCGGGGTTGTGGGTAATCATGAGGACGGTCTGCCCAAACTCCCGATTGGATTGGCGCAGCATACCCAGGACGATCTCAGAGTTCCTGGAATCGAGATTACCGGTAGGCTCATCCGCGAGCACAATTGCGGGCTTATTGATCAACGCCCGGGCCAACGCCACACGCTGCTGTTCGCCGCCGGAAAGCTCGGCCGGCCGGTGAATCAGGCGGGTGCTGAGCCCCAACAAGTCGGTAATGCGGGCGAAGTATGCAGGATCAAAGTTGCCGTTGCCCGCAATATCGCGAGCAATCTCGATGTTGGAACGCGCGTCAAGTGTGGGCAGCAGGTTGAACTTTTGGAAGACGAAACCGATTTTCCGCTTGCGCATCTCGGTGCGGGCTGCATCGGAAAGCTGGGAAAAGTCGTCACCATCAATTACGATGCGGCCCGAATCGGCCCGCGTGAGTCCCCCCAACAGGTAGAAGAGGGTTGACTTGCCGCTCCCCGATGGACCCACCACGCTGACAAACATTCCCCGCTCGACCATAAAGCTGATGCCGCGTAGGGCTGGGACTTCGACCTTACCCACGCGATACGTCTTACGCAAATCAACAGCTTCGATGAAAGGAGCCATCCTGAATCAACGATACTACAGCTTGCTGCAGGGCGTGGTAGGCCGGGATCAACGGCCTCAGGCGGCTCCGACCCGCGAGGAATTCTGTGCGCGGGATTGGATCCGATTGGGCCCGCGCTTGCGTACCAGCAACAGCCGGATGCGTTCCAAAAGTTCGGCTGGCACGTGCATACCCTTGGGTAAGAAAACATCGGCTTGTGTATCGCGATCGTAAATGCGAACTTTTCCCGAAACCAGGATCGCAGGTGTACGCGGCGAGATGGCTTTCACTTCTTCGATCAGTTTGGCGCCGTCCAGTCCCGGCATGATCAGATCCGTCAGCACCAGATCGATGCCGCCTTTCTTGAAACGCGCCAAGGCATCTTCTCCATCGTGGCAGGAGATCACGCGGTAGCCTCGTGTCTCAAGCAGGACTTTCCGGATCGAGAGTGATTGTTCATTGTCGTCAACACAGAGGATAGTGCGTTTCGGTTTCATCTTTTGATTCCCGAGCGTAACCTGAGCTACCCGATTTCCGAAGTTCAGAGAAAATGGGAAGCTGTATCCGCAGCCTTTGAGAGAATTACAGAGCGCAAAAAATCCTACGCATTGATGCGCTCGCTGTAAAGTGTCGGATGTGTTAATGGGAAAGATTTGCTATTGAACTTTTTCTGTGATTGTGCCGCATGGTGTTTTTCGCTGAGATGTGCACCCTCGTCAGAACATCACTTCTCCGCGCATGATCTCAACTGCGTTGCCGCCAACGCGCACGTTAACCACACCGTTATCGTTTCTGGATGCACGAACGAAGATTTTGCTGGGGCGTTTCATCTCAAGCCCCTGCTCGATGAGGACGCGCTCGTCAGGCTGGGCGATCCCATGAGCCACCATCCACGCGGCCGCACAACCGGCCGCCGATCCGGTCGCCGGGTCCTCGCCGTTGTAGAAAAGCATGCGTGCGTGAAGACGCGCTTTCGGATCCACCGTTTCCCGAGAAACGAAATAAAAAAACTGTCCTCCACTGCGTTCAAGATAAGCACTTGCACCTCGCGGATCGAGATGCAGGTCGCGCAGGATACTCAAAGATCGAATCGGCGCAATCGTGAAGGGGAGACCGGTCGAGACTGTCTCAATGGGCAGGTCGGGGTCGAAGTCGTCGATCGCCAGACCAGTGGCGCCCGCCACGGCTTCGCGGGGGTGCTTCACTTGAAACTTGGGATCGACTTGCGTCATCTCGCCGAAAGCGGGTAGCCCGTCGTCTTCCTCGAAACGAACTGGAACCGACCCGACATTGAGATCTAAAGTAACTTCGGGAACTCCACTGTTACCACGCAGCACAAAAGCAGTTCCAAGCGTGGGATGTCCCGCGAACGGAAGCTCCTCTGCCACAGTAAAGATGCGCACGCGCACGCCCCGCTGGCGCTCGATCGCAGGATCACGGGGTAGGACAAAAGTCGTCTCCGATAGATTCGTTTCTTTGGCGAACGCCTGCATCTGGGCATCGCTGAGACCACGACCGTCCAGAACCACGGCGAGCGCATTCCCTTGGAGTGGTTCAGCGCTGAAGACATCGACCTGAACAAGGGACAGACGCTTTGGCATAGTGCATCCTTGAAGCCCGGCAAGTTTGCGGGAACCGCATTTGAAACGGAACAGTCAGACGGAGACCTTTAGTGTTCAAGCTGGTTTGACAGGTCTTCCGACTGGCACGTAACCTTGCCATTGTTGGATGCGGGTCCTTGCCGCACGTCGCACAAACAAGTCGTCCTGCTCTTATTTCCCACGGAAGCGAATGGGGTCCGGTGATCCCCCCGGTCTTCAAAACCGGCGGACGGCATCTCTGATGTCGTCGGTGCGTTCGACTCGCACACGCTTCCGCCAATTTGTTTTCAGTGAGATACGCATGCGTCAAGGCTTGTCGCAAAGTGAGAAGCGTCTTGAAAAAAGGGCTGACGTGATAAAAACGTGATAACTTCGCCGCGATTTTAGCGCCGTATCAACCCGCGACAGCACCATGTTTTGTCGCACGTCCTGTCAGTGATTGCTGTGGGGATTGTTCACCAATTGAGGATAGTTTCCGAGTAGCCGGCAATTCGAAAATCAATGGCGGTAAGGCTTCTGTCGATACAGACTTCCTTTCCCAACATGCTGATTGTTTCCTCAGACTGCGCCTTGTGGAAGCCGATTTTCGTTTGTCGGCTGGTGCTGCGGGGTGCAGATCCTATTCTAGCGGCTGGCCGGTTGTGCGGACGATTGCCAGAGCATCGACGGTTATGTAGCCTGGCTACACCATCTCACTCACTGTTGGCGACAAGTTGATCGCCCGCAGGTAACAAACCAACAGCCCGGTTCTTTCCGGCCCTCTTAGCCTCCCCAAGGGCTCGATCTGCAAAATTGAGGACTTTTTCGTAATCGACGATTTCGGGATGTTTAGAAAGCCAGGGGAATGCAGCCCATCCGATCGAGCAGGTTCTACAAATCGTTTCATTCGGATTCGTAAGCACGAAAGGTGTATCACTGACCGCAGCGAGCACTCGCGCGCTGAGAGTTTTAGCCTCCCTGCGGTCCGTATAGCGCGACAGGATTAAGAATTCCTCACCGCCCCACCGCACCAAAACATCGGAGTGTCGAATTGCCGAACTGATTCTGCGTGACATTTCTACTAGCACTGTGTCACCAACATCGTGTCCATAGCGGTCGTTGACTTCTTTGAAATTGTCAGCGTCAATCAGGTAAAAGACGAGGTCTCGGGTTGCTTGATCACGATTGTCGGCGTAAGAGCGCAACGCATGGCTGACGTCTCCTTCGATAGTTTCTAAGAAGTATCGGCGGTTGCGGAGGCCGGTCAAAGGATCGGTCAGAGAAGCTTCCTGCAGCACGTTATTGGTACTCTTCAATTCCTCATTTAAGCGGTAATGCTTGAAAAAAATGAGAAACGCCATCGCAAACATTATGCCGAGCGTTACGAGTACACGAAAACGCGCAACTGAAGCAGGAATGTCGTGGCCCAAAAGAGCGAAGCCACCCATGACCGGCAGTGACAACACCGCCATCATCGCGAGCGTTGCTATCCAGGAAGCGTATGTTTCGTCTGTGGAAGTTTCTGTCGTGGACGACAATCCTTGTCCGGCTAGGGCGACTACGGTGAACGCCGCAAACGATGCTGAATAGGGAAGGTCAAACCAGCTACCCGTGTAATACACTCCTTGTGGAGTTCGCGATTCAGGAGGTAGAATGCCGCGCTATTGAATAGCACGGCCCCAAGAAAATAACCGTAAAACTTCCTCCACTGTCCCGAGGCCCGATACCAGAACACTCCCAAAACAGACGCAAGCACGAGGGCCTCTCCTGCATCAAGCAGATCGTAGTTTCTATCGTAGTGGGCCAGATCAGGAGAGACGTATTGCCAGCAAATCACGTAGAACACGTAGAGATAGAGCCACCACAATAGGAGCAGCGAAAAATCCAGGGCACCCAATCGAGCACTGCGCTCCGAGGGCTGAAGATGCGGCCGAAGCAACAGGCCAGCTAGGATTGGGACGCCCGCCATGAATAAGAGCGCATCGGCGGAAAACATCTCCGGCATTTGTTTCTGCAGCACAAGATCGAAAACAATCCACAGCAGTTGGTCAAGCAGCCAGAGTCCCCACCCCGTGGCTTGAAGTATCCAAAACACGCGCATCCGCCCCGTGCTCGATATTCCGTTCAAACTGGAGACCACCAGCACGGAAAGCATCAGCAGAGCACAGACGATGTCGCTAAAAGCTGCACGAACAAGACCGCGCGGGAGCAGGGCGAACGCCACCGACAAGCACCGCTGTGAGGAAGACAAGCGTGAGGGTCCAGATTTTTGAAAGCTGTCGCAATTTCGGTGGCACTCCGTACGATTCTAAAACTACGGTGTTGAGTGCCCTAGGTTACGGAAGTTACATGCCAGCCCGCTCCGAGTCCGAATAACGCTAGTGCTTTTTCGGACGCGACGCCGGGATGAGTGCTCAAGCCTGAAAGAAGGTGTGGGGCGTCGCGTTCGAAAACAGAAAAGGGAAATGTGGGAATTGGAGGGTAAAAACGAGGTTTGGAGGGACTTGCGTTACACCCGCAGCGACGCAGGCGAGCATTCTGGCGAATTCCTAGGGGCCCGGTGGAGGAAAGTGCGAGAGGGGTACTTTATTTAGTAAAACTCAAAGACCATAGTTTTCCTTGCGTTCTAGCGAGTTCTGACGTATTTCGGGCAACTTCTCGAGGAGGTTCTATTGAGTAAACAGAGGAAGATCTAACGCAGCTTTCGTTTCCAGAGTTGTCGTTAGAAAACCTCCAATGATTTCTCGGCCTCCCGACCACGATATCAGTGAGGCGGAACATGGACGCCACGGGTCGTTAGAAAAGTTTAGTTTTCTAATGAACCCTTTCGAGCTTCAATCTGACCGTCACCTCACTACTGAAATAGAAACTTCCCTGGCCCTGAGGAGAGGGGCTGGCAAAATCCGGAACGATGGAAAGAACCTGAGTGAGCAGGAATCAGATTGCCAGCCTCTCATTTTGCTGCAGTACCTAGTGCTAGTCCGATCTTTTTATCGCGGCCGGAGGTTCTCCGGTTTGATTCAATAAATGCGGCAACACTTTCCGCTCGCATGGGTTCCGCAAACAAGTGCCCCTGGGCTAACCCACAACCCGCAAACGCCAGCAGTCGCCGTTGGTTTATTGTTTCCACGCCTTCGGCGACGACTTTGAGGTCCAGATTATGCGCCAACCCGATGATGGTCTTGACGATGGCGTAGTTTTCAGCGTCCATCGTCTTCACGAACGACTGATCGATCTTCAGGGTGTCGACCGGAAAACGACGCAGATAACTCAGCGACGAGTATCCAGTGCCAAAATCGTCGATGCTCAGACTAACTCCCAGGGATCTAAGCTGCGACATCGTTTCGCTGGTCCCCGCAACGTCGCTCATCGCCAAGCTCTCCGTGAGCTCGATCGTTATGCATCGTGGATCGACACCACTCTCTTCTAGTGCGTCTTGGAGGTGCCCAACAAACCCGGCGTGTGAGAAGTGTTTTGCGCTGATATTGATGCAGACATATAACGGCGGCTCAGCAGGATAGCGTTGTTGCCATTTCGCCGCCTCGAAGCACGCTGTCCTTAAGACCCAAACACTAATAGGAACAATTAAACCGGATTGTTCCGCCACGGGGACAAAGGTACTTGGTGGTACTGAACTCGAGTCCGGGAGCTGCCACCGCAAGAGTGCCTCGAAGCCCTGTACAACCCCGGTGTCTACCGCGACAATTGGCTGATAGTGCAGTGAAAGTTCTTTGTTCTCGAGGGCATATCTCAGCTTCGCTTCCAGGCGAAGTCTGTCTAAGACCTGCTCATGCATCGCGCGGTCAAAGATCTCGCTGCAAGCCTTGCCATTGTCTTTTGCACGATACATGGCGATATCGGCATTCTGCAGGACGGCTTCGGCAGATGTTCCCTGCGATGTTAGTGCGATGCCGATGGACGCACTCTTGAAGATCTCAAGTCCATCCAATAGGAGCGGCTGTCTAAGTGAGGACTGGATTCTGTCGGCTACCCGAATGGCATTGCTGGGGTCAGTAATGTCTTCCACAAGCACCGTGAATTCATCTCCGCCCATTCTGGCGACTGTGCCGTCGCCTCGTATGCACGCCCGCAGCCTGCTGCTCACTTCTTTAATGAGGGCGTCCCCGACGGCGTGGCCATAGCAGTCATTGACGATCTTGAAATCATCGATATCAACGAAAAGGACGGCGGCGGCTAGGTGCGGGTGCCTTTTCATCTGGTCCACGACGCTTTGTAGCCGTCCCAGAAACAACACCCGGTTGGGAAGGCCGGTGAGCACATCGTGGGTGGCGTTAAAGACTAATTCGTCCTGAGCATATTTTCGCTCCGTTATGTCGCGGGCGTTGTAGACAATACCGCCAATGTTTTTGTCCTGAATCAAGTCTCGAACAACGCACTCGAAATGGAGCCATTTTCCATCTGCATGTCGCAGCCTGACCTCAACTATCCGGTTCTGTTCCGGACTCGGCTCGTACGCTATTGATCGCGATCCCGCGCTCATCGTCTTCGGGGTATCGTCCGGATGCACTAGATCGCTCATGTTCGTTCCCACGAGACTGTCTCCATGTACCGCGAGAACCGCATGAAAGGAAGGACTAGCGTATTTGATTCGACCGGAGGGATCAGCGATGAGGATGATGTCGGTTGAGTGCTCGGTGAGAGCTCGGAAACGTTCTTCGCTCTCGCGGAGGACATTGCGTTCGGTTTCCTGTAGCTGACTGAGGTGCTCTTGCTTTTGGAGGCGAAGAAAAAGTATCAGGACGGCAGTCGCTGCCAGCACGGCGGCGGCCAGCAATTCGTATCTCGCTTTCAGGGCCGCATACTGAGCCCATTTGTCTTCCGCTTCAATGGCAACCTGCACATGGTGTTGCATCCAGTCAAACTGCGAGCCGACCGCCTGGAATTCCGCCTGCTTGCCCTCATCAAAGTTCCCTATTTGGATCAGAAGCCACTGCCGGTCGGCTGACGTTATGTAGCTATCGAACGCGGGCCAGACCTCCTCCAGGGCAGCGGTGTGATGAGTGTGAAGTTGCGCCGCCAGCGTTGCCTCACGAAGGGTCGCTCTCGCCGACCGTCTCTCGGCTTCTACCTCGGGAGTCAGGTCCTGTCTTTGTAAGGCCGTTAACTTGAGACTATTGATTTGTCGTGTAAGAACTGAAATTTGATTGAGAGGTAATTGGTTAGCGTAGGCTTCGTCGGCTTGACGCCTATGAAACCACGAGAGAATAGCCAACACCGCAATGGCCGTTGCGAGAAGGCCAAAGACACAGGTCAATCCCGACCGCGCTACGAGAGCTCCCAATCGCGAGTTGAGAATTCTCTTTGTAGCCAGAGCCATCCTAGTCCTATAGATCTGGATATATCTATTCACTGCACCCTGCGCAAAATTGGGCTGTCGGAAGCTTCGCCAAATCGCCTTCCCAAACGTCAGATACGAGTATCGAGGATCAAATCCAGATGCCAAGTTACATTCGTCACCAAACGTCTGGTACTGTAGTCCCGGTGCGACATCCTTCTCAGTCGAATGAGGGAGATATGCGGAAGAGGCGCAACAGGTGCGTTAAGAAACCCATATCAGGAAAGTCAGTTTTTCGTGGAACGAACCGTCTGGGGCAAGCCAAGAAGCTTGCGGATTTGTTGAACGAATACGTGCTCGACGTGTTCGTGACGGTGACCGAAAAAGGCGCAACAGCTTGACTGTTTGGTCGTTCAGGTCCTGGCCACAGCTCCAACCCCGCTCCACACTCGACCGCTCAACCCGCCCAACGTTAACTAATCTGGTTCGTCTCGATGCCCCTTCGTGTCTCGATGATCCGTTCGAATCGTGGGACAATTCGCACATCGATCAATTGACAAGCCCTGATCGCACAGTGGCATGAGCAATATCCTCGGCGCTTCTAGCCTCCCGTGCGATCCCCCGGAGGACCTAAATGCGAGACATCCATGCAGTGTTAAGAGAGAAACAGAACGCTCTCGAACAGCTCCGTCGAGACCTCCAGGCGCTACGCTCGGTGACGCCCTTGCTAGATGAGGACATAGGAAGAGGCATGGACATTCCCGTGCCGCCAGTTGCTCGCCAGGAGGTAAGGACTGAGAGTGCCACCCAACAGGAAGAAGCGCTTGGTACAGCAGTTCCGCTATTTGCTGACGAGACGGACGTTCTCGCGGAAATCCGCGCTCGGCTAGTCGAGGCTGCGGAAAACGATCCCAAACTGGGGAGATCCAACAAGATCTCGCGCACACTGAGGCATATCGCAGGACCATTGCTGGGTGCTATCTCAGGTAGCGTCTTCTTGCGCTGACCGCAAATGTTTCGGGAGACGCGCCCAAGCTCTGCAGCAAGCTTGCCCTTACTTATTACTTATTACTGCGCGACACGTTGGCATCAGCGCAATCTGCGCCAACCCAACCACATACCAAAACCAACTCCCGCTAGCGGAGCACCGATCAGCCCACGGGCGAGACGGCTTCCGGGACATGTTCGAGTGCAGGTCAGAAGCAAAAAAGGCGACTTCCTCGAGGCCCGTTTCTGGGTAACTTCGGGATTGCCGACGATCCACAGACTTGGTTTGACACTTCAGCGCAGCTTCTCCGTGAGCGACGCCGCGGCGGACGTTGATGATCTTGCGCAGCGAGCGATTTGGAAATGGTTCGGCACAAACGTTCTTCTGGTTTGATCTGGATGGACCTACTTCTGTCCTGTGTCCTCGACAAGCACGACATCACGGTTTTGGCCGCCTCGGCTGAAGACCAACTGTTTGCCATCCGGAGACCAGTCGAAACTGATCAGGGTGACTCCGTGGAAATGTGTGATTTGCTTCAGCGTGCCATCGCCTATTCGGAAGCCCCAGATGTCGTCGCCGTCCTTCCCACGATTGACGTACGTCAATTCGCTGCCATCCGGGTTCCAGCGGATGCCTGCCGCTAATGAAACCGAGAGGGGGATCGGAAGCATTTTTCGCGGTTGCCCGCCATCAATCCCTATGATCGCAATAGCCTCCGGAAATTTCTGCGTACTCAGTTGGTGGTCCGCATACAACCCTGCAATCCATTTTCCGTCGGGCGAAACCACGGGCCGCTGCCAGAGTCTGTTGTTCAGTTCGATTGGCCGCCCTCCCTCTGACGCCACCCTCCACAGAGTTGTCCAGGACGACGAACCGATAGCCGTGAATGCAATCCATTTTCCGTCCGGGGAGAGTTGCGGAAATGATTCACCACTGGCCCTGACCACCATTCCCAGATTGCCGCCGTCCATATCCATCGTCCAAATGGCGGGACTGCCGTTCCGGTCCGAGATCCATGCTATCTTCTGCCCATTCCGGGAAACGGAGTGGTCATAATTATTTCCACTCAGCGTCAATTGCTTACGATTTCCACCTTGCGTGTCCACGGTCCAGATCGTGTGCCGACCGTCCAACTCTTCTTCGAAGGCGATTCGGTCCTGGCCGGTCCACGCCGGCGGGGACCAACCGCTCAATCCGGAAACAACCAGATGCAAATCCTGGGAGCGCGCCGCAGGTATGCGCCAGATGCTGCTGGAGAAGCTGCTTTCTTCGACGGTGACAATCTGGCGGGAATCTGCGGAAACGCTTGCGCCCGTTTGGCCGTTCAGACCCCCCGTCACTCTGCGCTCGATTCCGTCCGGGTAGGAAACGAACCAGACGTGGAAGATGCCGGACTCCTCTTGACCGCGGGCGCTCATCACCAGTCCGCGTTCGTTCCCGAGCCAGGCCAATTGCCTGACGTATCCCCACGCATGGGCCGACAAGGGTTTCTGGGTCCGGTTTGCAACGTGAACCTCGATGATTCGCGTGTCGCTTCCTCTGGTGCTGGCGACCGAGGAATCGGTGTCAGTGCAGGCGATGATCTGCCCGTCGGGCGACCATGCCGGATAATCCAGCACCCTGGGAAGTTTGCGGGAGATGAGGCTCTGCTCGCCGCCGGCTTCGAGATCCGCCACAATCAATGAACTCTCGCTTTCCGACTCGCGCACAAACGCGAATTTCTTTCCGTTCGGGGACAGTGTTACGGGCGAGTCCAAGCGTGCTTTCAGCTTCTCCGGCGATCCCCCCATTACGGCGACTCGGTAGAGCGAAGGTGGGTCAGTTTTCTCTGTGCGTACCACGTAGTAGATGGTCTCGCTGTCGGGAGAGAAGGTAATTCCGATGTAACGGACGGCTTGGGGAGGCACAATCTCAATGTCATTCAGGGTCGTTGCGCGTCTTACGCGCAACGATTCCTGGCCCGCAACCAGCGACGTGTGCGCAATGTAGCGGCCGTCCGGAGAGATTGTTGCCTTGAAGGTCTGCCCGTCGCCCGTAAGCCTAGTTGTCTTGGTGGTTGCAAATGGCACACTCTTCGACCGCCTGAGACTCACGCTCAGGAACGCAACCACTGCGATAACGACAGCGAGCGTTCCTAAGGCAACCCTGCGCCGGTTCAAGAACCGAGTGACTGGTCTTGCCACTTGGCGATTCTCTTGGCGCAAGCGCTCCAGATCGGTTTTCAGTTCTTTTCCCGACTGGTATCTTCGCTCCCGATCCTTCTCCAAAGCCTTAGAGATGATTTGTTGCAGTTGGAGCGGCTGTTCTGGGGCTAATTGCCGCACTGGTATTGCGGGCTGGTTCAAGACGGCTTCCCGGATCACAGCGGCTGTGTCTCCTGCAAAAGCTCTGCACCCGGTGGCCATCTCGTAAAGAACCAGGCCGAGTGAAAACAGATCGCTGCGAGCGTCCAGCTTTTCCCCCCTTATCTGCTCGGGAGAAAGATAGGATGGCGTCCCCATCGATGTGCCGGTTCGGGTCAAGGCCGGGTTGGCAACCTGTGCAGTTTCTTGCGAGCGCTGGGCGAGGGCCGGTGCGAGCTCCGGCAACTCCAGAAACTTAGCTACTCCGAAATCAAGAATTTTGACTTCGCCCCTGCTCGTGATAAAGATGTTCGCCGGCTTGATGTCGCGATGAATGATGCCCTTCTGATGAGCGGCCTCCAGGCCGTCTGCAATCTGTACGGCGAGGTCGAGAAGTTGATTCAATCGCGCGTGCTTGTTTTCACCCGCGGAATTCTCAATCCACTGACGCAGAGTTTTCCCCTCCAGCAATTGCATCACGATGAACGGTCGGGCTTCGTGCTCGTCGAGTTCATAAATGGCACAGATGTTGGGATGATCGAGCGCTGAAGCCGCCCTTGCCTCGCGTTGCATGCGCTCAAAGGCGGCCGGATCGCTGGCTAATTCGCCGGGAAGAAACTTCATCGCGACTTGTCTGCCCAGCTTGAGGTCTTCCGCCTGGTATACCACTCCCATGCCTCCGCCACCGAGCAGTTGCAGCACCCGGTAATGGGAGACTTTCTTGCCTGTCAGATTTTCGGTGATCGGGGATTGGGACAGCAAAGCGGCAGCCTCATTTACTGGTGCGGGCTTGATCACGGGAGCGATGAAACGGTAACCCCGCCCCGGCACAGTCAAGATGTAAGGCTGATCGCGCGTCTCCCCAAGTGCTTTGCGCAGCATAAAGACGGTCTGGGTGAGGTTCGAGTCTTCGACGAAGCTGTCTGGCCAGGCCGCGTTCATCAGTTCGTCTTTGGCGATAACCTCCCCGTTTTTCTGGACCAGCACCTGCAGAACTTCAAACGCCTTCGGAGTCAATGGGACGAGGTTCTGGCCACGCCGCAGAATCCGGTTTTGGAGGTCCATGCGGAAGTCGCCGAACTCATACATGTCATTGACTACGCTGGGCATGGCGCTCCCTGCAAACACTTTGAGAAATTTTGATGGGCGCTTTGAGGACTTTTGAGAAGCATACGAAGTAGCTTTCGTCCCGCCTCAAGGGAGCTGGAACCTCGATTTGGCGGGCATTTTACCACGGGTTTATGCGGTCTTGATTGAGGTTTCGCTGCATGACAGCAGTGGCGACCGCTTTTCAACCTGCCCGTTACGCAACGGGCCGTGCGACTTGTTGAGGAGGAAAAGAAATGAACAAGATTAACTTTTCTAGCCGTGTGCTGATCATTTGCTGTCTTTTAGTGCAGATCGGTCTGGCACAGAACGCGATCACCGATTGGGCGGGAATCGTCGCTCCGGCAATCATGAAAACCAGCAGCTCCACGAGACCGCCGGCGAGTTCCGAGGTACTGCATGCAACGATCAACCTTGCAGTCTACAACGCGACCATGGCTATCGTAGGCGGCTACCAACAGTACGGAGCGCCCATTTCGGCTCCGCGCAGTGCGGATGTACGGGCCGCAGTCGCCACTGCCGCCCTTCTTACGGCTGCAGCGCGCGTGGACTCATCCCAAGTGGGATACCTGCAAGGGCAGTACGACACTTACCTAGCCACCCTCCCGGACGGGCGGGGCAAACAGGACGGCATCGCCGTGGGCAAGGCCGCGGCGGATGCCATTCTCAGCCTGCGCGCGAATGATGGTTTCGGCAACATGGTGCATTACGACTGCAGTTCCTCTCCCCCGCCTCCGGGCGAGTTCGAGCCCAATGGCGGTTGTGGCACCCAGCCGGTCGACCAGATACTTGCCCAGGTAGCCCCGTTCACGACGATTGATCCCAGTTGTTTCCGGCCGGGTGGCGCGAATCCATTGACCTCCGGAACCTACACCAGGGACTTCATCGAAACCCGTGATTACGGTCGCGTTGACAGCACCATTCGTACGCCCGAGCAGACTGACATCGCCTACTTCTGGTCAGAACACGCGTATGCAGGTTGGAACCGCAATCTGATCACCTTGGCCATCAGCTACCGATTGAACATCCGGGAGACAGCCCGCCTGTTCGCGCTGGTGCACACCGCTGCCGCCGATGCGTTGATCGCAGGTTTTAACGCGAAGTACTTTTTCCGCTTTTGGAGACCCCGAACCGCGATTCCACGCGCGGATACCGATGGCAACCCGGATACCGATCCGGATCCAACATGGACTCCGCTGTTGACCGTGAACCATCCCGAGTATCCGTCCGCGCATGCGTTCTGGACCTCTGCCTTAACAGAGATCGTGGCGAGCTACTTCGGCAGGCGCAACGTCACGTGGACCTTAACGACGAGTAAGATTGCCGTGCCGCAACTGGTTCAGACCGAGCGAACCTATTACAACTTGGTGGCGATGAGAAACGAAGCAGGCGACGCGCGCGTTTGGGCAGGACTGCACTGGCGGCACTCGCTTGATGACGGTGACCAGATTGGCATTGGAGTCGCCAAGCGCGTCTACGACAATTACTTCCGTCCTGTGCACAGGCATGACTAGGGCATTCGCTCCACGAGTGTCCGACAGAACCGGCACTCGAGGAGCAAAAAACACGACACTGACCACGAGTACTCATCGTACGAGGAATCAACGAGTTGCATGGATTGCGTTGCAGAAGTCCCGAGTAGCACCCGATAGTTGGCGTAACATCCCGTGGGTGTTGAAAAACTCCGTTTTTGCTCCAAACGGTCCGAAATTGGGGGATAGAAAATGTCCAGTTACTCTTTCGGCAACAACACATCCTTCCGGATCGATTCCGAAAGAGTTCCCGGAGTTTGGCGCGCCTTCCCGAGTTTCTCTCGGGCCGTCCTGGAAGTGAATGATGCCCGAGTGTTTGCTGGCATCCACTATCGCACCTCGTGCTTGGACGGGAATGCCCTCGGAACTGGTTGCGCGCTTTGTACTGCGACACTCGATGGGTTCGATTCGATTCAGGAGTGAGCGAGGGGGAGATCTTATAGGAGAATTGTAGATGAAACGCAAATCGAACATTACGTGGCTGCTTTCGAGTCTCCTTCTACTCTGCGGATGCGGAGGGGAAGTGAAATCTTCGCGTCCACTTTTGGGGCCCACTGCAGGACCACCCTCAGGACCGCCAGTGCAGAGCCAGAACATTTCGAGCAACTGGCAATTCAGCACAACGTCCACAGTGCCCACGGGGGTTCCACCAGCGACAATCTCCGGAAGTATTGCCCAATCAGGCAGTGCTGTAACCGGAGCAGTGCACGTGGACGGTTGGAGTTGTTTTGATCAGCAGACTACCATCGAGCTAACGGGCACGGTTACTGACGGCAATATCTCGCTGACCTCCACGTCTGTTGATGGACAGGTCATTGCTCTCACCGGGAGCGTCAGCAAGAAAGACGGCTTCCCGTATGTCCTTAACGGGATCTATGCCATCAACGGTGGTTGTGCCGACGGGGAGCAAGGCAACGTCACCGGCGTCAGCGTGGATTCAATGACAGGTTACTGGGCCGGCAACCTAACGACTGCGGGTTCAGCAAATATCCACTGGGACGTCGAGCTTACTCAAGGCAGCGCCAGCCCTGATGGCAGCTTTGGACTCTCGGGAGTCTTCACTTTCGACGGCTGTTTTGACTCGGGGACGATCACGTCGGGGACGTCTCCCTCTGCCAGCCTCATCATGGGCAGGTCCGTGAAACTTGAAATCAAGACTAGCAATGGCACGATTATTTTTCTCGGGACTGCAGACCCTGACGGTTTAATTAGGGGAAGCTATACAGTCAGCGACAGTTCCTGCGAACCTAGCGGCACGGGGTATCTGTCGCCATGGGAGTATTGATGCAACTGGTTGCTCATTATGGTTGCCCGTGGCAGACCCGCCTGCCTGGCCTGCGGTCAGCCCGACAGAAGCGATGTTCGTCCCTAGACGTCTTGGCGTGCACTCGCCAGCACCATCAAAGTGCCCGGGAACGAAGGATGGATACTATTGGTGCAAAAAGCGGCTCTGGTAGATATCTAGGTTCAAACCAGCCCCATTCAGCGCACTTTTCCGGCTCTCGTGGTTCGGGCTCCGTTGTAGGCGGTACGTCAACAGCGACAAGCACGGATTGCCATTCACACCCGTCTTCAAGGCGATTGAAAGCCTGCGACACTACGCGCGGAAATTCGCCATGCAAGCCCGTCTCTTCGCGCAACTCGCGTACGGCACAACCCAATACGGTTTCGGCCCGAGCCACGGAGCCACCAGGGATTGACCAGGTAGAACAGCCACGCTTGGTGCCTCGTCGCAGCCCCAACAAGTACTTCCCGGCGCGCCTTGCGAGCACTCCCACCCCAACCTGGGGCACACTAAGTGAAATCTCGTCGTCGCAACGGATATTACCTATTGTTAGGATATTTGCCCGTAAGCCGCCGCGATGGACCAACGCTTGCAGGATTGGCCGGCCGACAAGACGCTCAAGGTAAGCGCACGGTTCACAGAGGCTAGTTCCTTCCAGAACGAGCTCTCCGATTCGAAAACGCTTGCCGACAAGCTCATTCAGCTTGACTCCACGGGTTACGATGTTTCGGCGAAAGGAACCGTGATCAAAGAGTCCACCACGTTCATCACGAAGCGCTTCGATGACCTCAGCCTCGATGAGCGTGACATCTCGGCTGACTTTGTGGTCGCGTGACCAGAATCCAGTCCCGAGAGTATATCGATCGCCATCGAGTCCGACACTTGGTCGAGCATGCACCTGAGTTCTTCGGATGACGGGTAAAGCTTCCGCTGGCGCCGTATAAATTGCCTCGATCCGGCCGTTCATGCGCCTAATTATAACGGCTCTGGCCGTCCGAGTTCTCCGACTCCAAAGCACTCCACTTTCTGGCCCGACGATCCCAAGTCATGAGCGAATTATTGTTTGCTAAGTAAGCTTCGTTAATGTCTTCGGCGCACACTTCCGCCAATTTGTTTCAGACAGATGCGGGGATTCTAATCAGTGTCGCAACGTTGAGATCGAGCCGGCAAGAGAGACGTCTAACCCCATGCTGAGCGAACAATGCAGGTGGCCACTTCACCGACGGTGTTACCAGATCCTGGCACGATCCTCAGGCTTCAGATAGAGTCTGTCGCCGGGCGCGACCTTGTAGATCTCATACCAGCCATCGACGTTGCGCACTGTATCGCTTCGATATTCTCCTGGCGAGTGAGTGTCGGTTTTGAGCTGCTGACGCAGCGCAGTTTCGGTCTGGAGTTTCCGCCATCTCTTTGCGAAGGCCAGAAAAAAGCGTTGTTCGCCATTCAATCCGCCAATGGTGACATCGCTCTTTCCTTTAAGCGACAGCATGTAGGCGTCATGCGCCACCAGCAACCCAGCCAGGTCAGCAATATTTTCAGATAACACCTGTTTGCCATTGATGCAAAGGTCGGGAAACGGACAGTAGCGGTTGAATTGCTCGACTAGCTTCTCAGCTGTCTCGTGATACCTGGTGCGATCCTCTGCAGTCCACCAATCTCCGAGGCGGCCGTGTGCGTCGTAAATATTTCCCAGTTCGTCGAAGCTATGAGTGATTTCGTGCGCCATCCCGGCCCCGGCTGAGCCATAGTTAGAAGCGGAATCACCTTCGCCGTCGAAATAAGGCGGCTGCAATATCGCAGCCGAGAAGAACTCCGCATTCGGGCTAAACATGATGACCGCACCGGGAACTTGCGGATTGATTGGCCACTCGATCGGATCGACCGGTTGTTTCAACTTGGCCAAGTTGCGCAAACGATTAAAGGCCTCCGCCCGTCGCATATTGCCGAAGGCATCCCCACGAGCGACATCGAGCGATGAATAGTCTATCCACACGTCGGGATAGCCGACGATCACCTGAAGAGCGGCCAATTTGGCCAAGGCCTTTTGCTTTGTCAGTGGCGACATCCAGGTAAGATTCGAAATGCGTCCGCGGTAGGCAGTGATCAAGTCGCTGACCATTGCCTGCGCTTTTACTTTGGCTTCCGGTTGAAAATAGCGTTGCGTATAGAGTTGACCGACAGCCTGACCCAGAGCGCCATTCGTGGCGGCAATCGCCTCCTTACTTCGGTCCGGCATTTGCTGCGCGCCTGACAGGATCGTCCCGTAGAAGGCGAAGTGCTCAGCGGCTACCGCTTTTGGCAAAACGCTGGCGTAGTGTTCCAACAAGTGAAACCGGAGATAGTCCTTCCACACGTCGATGCTCTCATCGCGAACAAGTGCGGAAACCCCAATCACCGCAGACGGTTGCCATACGATGAAGTTTCGCTGTTCGGCAAGTCCTGCGGATTGGAAGTACGCGTCCCAGTCGAGGCCTTGAGCCTTGGCGTCAAAGTCGGCGCGCTTCCAGAGGTTGTTCTGCTTGAAGACGTCAGCAGCATCTGAATTTGGGGCGAACGCTTGTGCAATCCGGACCTCAAGTGACAAAATCCGCGCGGCCTTGTTTTCAGGATCTGCATCGCCTGTCAGCTTCAGTACCGCCTTAATGTGTGCTTGGTACTGATTTCGCAACTCAGCCATCTTGGGAGACGAGTCGAGGTAGTCGTCACGGTCGGGCAGTCCCAGGCCACCCTGCCAGATGTGGGGAAGATTGTGGTCCGAGTCCTCGAAACCCTGGTTGATCCAAATCCCGAAGATATGATCCGCGTTGGCGGTGAGTCCTTCGACCTCACTATTTAAGGTGGTGCCGAGGTAGGCTGACAGCGAGGTCTTGTCTGTGATCGCGGCAATCCTGACCATCTCGTCAGCCAAGGGCGAAAGTCCCCTGGCCTCAATGCTGCCCTCGTCCAGAAAACTGGCGTAGTAGTCGCCGATTTTTTGCACATCGCTGCCCTTGGGCGCGTGAGCGGAGGCTGCGTTTTGAATGAGGTCTCGCACTTGCTGGCTTGTTTTCTCCGCCAGCATTGCCCGGGTATCGTAGCTTGCCTTGCCGACGGGTATTGTGTTCGCTTTGAGCCAGCCTCCATTGGCATACCGATAAAAGTCGTTCCCCGGCTTGATGGAATTGTCCATCTCATCTGTAAGAGCATTCCTAGAGGCAGGCGGAGCGGCTGCGATTGACAAAGCGACCAAAGTGAGAACGGTCATTAGCCGCGTGGTTTGAAAACGAAGTCGCACATTGCCCCTGTGAGGATCTACCAGTTCGTTTCAGCCGGTTATTCGTTATTCGATCTTTGCGTGCAACGCTGCCGGAGGGAACCACTTGGGCTCCCTCCAGTTCGCCTCTTAAAACACAAACTTAGCCGCGAGCGCTATCTGACGGTTCCCTCCGCTAAATATTTTCGGGTTCAGAAAATTTGGATCAATAATGTTTACGTATCCTGGATTTGAGGTTGCAGCCGTTACTCCCGATGTACTGAATACGTTGCCATTACTAATGGTGAAGTTCTTGTGGTTCAGGACGTTGTAGAAATCTGCCTTGACTTGAAAGTAGGCAGATTCCGTCAGCTTTATTTTCTTGCCGAGCGACAGGTTCATTACTCCGAAACCGGGGGACCGGAAGCTGTTGCGTCCAATGGTTGCTCTCACGTCAGGCCCGGCGATTACATATCTTGCGCTCGGATCAGCTGCCAGATATCCGATGGTAGAGCCAGCACAAGATCCACCATTCCCGAGCGTATCGCCTGCTAAAGAAGTTGTGCCGTTGGTATTCGCGCAAACCGGAAACACGTCGGAACCCTTCACGGATGTACCGAATGGATTCAGTACGCCACGATCTCCGGCCGTATCGCCGTTACCGTTTGAATCGACACCCGCCTGGCCAGACTGAATCGTTATCGGCTGGCCAGTCTGTGCGAGGTAAACCGCCCCAATGCTGTATCCGTCCAACAACGCCTTCATGGTCCTGCTGTCGGAATGGATGCCAGGCGTTTCATAATTTGCTGACAATGCAAACTTATGGCGGACATCCAGATCGGAGTTCGACCGGTCCTCCCCGAGTTTATTTGCGTCCTGAGCTCGCCGCGGATTCAGAAGGCTGGTGAAGAACTCGTTCGTTGCGTTGTCGATAGTATGCGACCACGTGTAGTTTGTGTTAAACGACAATCCGCGCCACGCCCGCTGCGTATAGCTCCAGGAAAGAGCATGATAGATACTGCTTCCGAGTGGCGGATCGGACGTGACATTCGCGAGGAAGCCATAATGGTTGTAGATATTGTTACCCCCGCTGGCCAGAAAGGCGTTGAAGGCGTCGTCGGTGGGCGTGCTGGCGTCCCAAGTTGCGGGGACATCGGACGCCTTGAAAAACGTGGGGATGGCATTCACGCCCGCATCAAAGGCGCTAATGCGGTTGCGGCGGAATTGAACAGGCAACTCCAAACCGCGCGTTCCGAGGTACCGCACCTCGAACACTCCGTTGCGGTAGAGTTCACGCTGGATCCCGAGGGACCAGGTAAGAATTTTGGGCATTACCGTGTCGTCGATGTAACTCGTCGTCAAGGCTCTTGCTTCCAACTGATCCGCCGGAGGCAAGTACACCGACGGCAACCCACCGGCTGCGAGAAACGGGGACCCGGTCGCACACCAACCGGGCGGAGTGCTCAGGTTACAGGCTGAGGCTGGATCCATCTCGCTCTGGATTTGAGGGGGTAGCGTAATGGCAGCGAAGTTCTGGAACTTCCATCCGTAGGAAATGCCAAAACCTCCACGAACCGAAGTCTTCCCGTCTCCCCATGGGTCGTAAGCAAAGCCAATTCTTGGGGCAAGATTGTTGGTATCGGTCTTCGGTTTACCGAACGTAATGACGTTGGGGACAGTCGAAATGGCGTTGAGTGCCTGCGTCTCACCACCCACCGGATTCGTCCAGTACTCGTACCGGAGTCCGAGATTCAGCGTCAGCCGCGGCGTTAACTTCAGGTCGTCCTGGAAGTATCCTGCGGAGAGACTCTGCGTACCCAGGAAGCTACCACTGCCCGCGCCTCGCAATGTACGTCCTGGGACCGAGGCCAGGTTGTCGTTCACGAGGTCCTGCGCTGTGTTGTACCAGTAATCGCCGTTGCTGCGTGGGAGGAAGAACTGTGGATAGATGTAATGAGTGTATTCTCCTCCCATTTTCAGCGTGTGCTTGCCGAGAACCCAGGAAAGGCCGTCCTTCACTTGGTAGGAATTCTGCTTCTGATGCTGGTTATCCGCCGGGCCGACGGTCGTACCGCCTAGTTCCAGAATCGTTACGTCTGGCGGACAATTCGCGCACGGGTTGACCACTGCCTGCGAGTAATACGAATACTGCAGGCGAAGGTCATTGACCATGTGGTCGTTTAGCGTCCACGTATCGGTCACAGATATCTTGCGACTGCGTACGGGCTGGTCCTGATTGAACTGGGATTGGGTTGAGTTCACCGGAAGAATGAACCTTATCTGGTTGAGGAGAAACCGGAAACCAAGCTGGTGCTTACTCATTGAATAGTCGACGTTGGCAATTGCGTCGTGCTCCCGCTGTAAAAGCGGGCTGATGATCACGAGTGGTCCCACAGGAATCGACGTTCCGTTTACAGTAATCGCAAGGCTTGGATCAGCCGCTGGAGCTACGGGATAGTTCTTTAGAACATCTTTCACGGCCTGGTCGGCAGCCATACCTTGCATGGTCGCCAGTCCATCTGTGGTGGGAGCATTCAAGAATGTGGCATTACCGTCGCCGTGCAGGTCGGTGTATTCGTAATTACCGAAAAAATGCAGCTTATTCCTTATGATCGGGCCACCAAGATTCGCCCCGAAACGATTGTTGTCATAGGCGGGCTGGCCTGGAATCGTCTTGGCCGCAATGGCTGCCTGGGTTAGGTTGTCCATGGCGTTGAGATTTCGATTTTGGAAGTACTCGTATGCGGAACCGTGGAAACTATTTGTTCCGGTCTTGGTCACAAGGTTGAATTGGCCGCCGGAAGAGTGCCCTGTTTCCGCGCTGAACTGGTTGGTCTGCAAGGTAAATTCAGCCACTGCATCCGGAATCACCGTTGAATTTGGTCCGGTAACACCGAGGTTATTGTCATCCACCCCGTCGACATTGAAGTTGTTCTCACGAGGACGCGTGCCGCCAACCGACCCGCCCACTCCTGTAACCCCACCAGGCTGTGCCACAACGTTGGGGGCCAGCACCGCCAGATTCAGCGGGCTACCGTTGAGGACTCCCCCGCCGTTGGGCAAATTCAGAACGTCCTGGGAGTTGAAGTCGTTACTCAGCGCAGAGGAAGACGTCTGAATGGCTACTCCCGTGCCAACAACTTCAAGGATCTCTGTCGCTGTGCCCACCTGCAGCTGGGCGTCAGCTGTATTGTCGCGGTCCGCAAGCACGACAACGTCTTTCCGCACAAATCCGCGGAATCCGGGCGCATCGACGCTCACCGAGTAGTTTCCCGGGATCAGGCTGGGAACATTCCATGTTCCAGCGGATGAGGTAGCTGTATTTGAGACGATTCCGGTCTCCTGATTGGTAATCCTTACCTTCGCATTTGCTATGGTCGCGCCTTGCGGGTCCAAAACCTGTCCGCGCAATGTCCCGGTTGTACTTTGCCCCATAGCACCAATCGTTAGCAGCAACAAAACGCAAGCAAGAGCTGCGGAATAGAGATGCTGCCTGGAATTTCTGTTTTGCATTTCAAGTCGATTCACTTCGAACCTCCGTTTTTTTCAACAAAGCGCTTGTTTCGTGCTGCCACACTAGGGGCGCCGCAATCCGGGCAGACTTCGCCATGCTTCCCTGCGTGATGTGACTCTTGCTTGTCTTGTGATCACTGGACAATGATCGCGAGATCAGTTTTTCCAAGGCTCGTTGCCACACAACGTTTTAGGACCAGCAAACGCTGGAACAAACCAGAGCGAGCAAAATCACGAGCGGCAACCTGCGGATTTTGTTCATCGAGACTCCCCCAATGTGGCGATTGTGTCAGGAGTCTCAGAGCCGTAAAAGGCATGTGACGGACGTGTATCGGACAAAAAGCGACAATCCTCTTTCAGGTATGCCTTCCGAAACAGATTTAAGGACAAGACAAGTTAGAACAGAATCTCGGATAGCGACATCACGGGTGGCGGGGACGATGCTTTCTCTCTTTTGAGACGTTTCAGCGACCTGACAATCGCGATGTCCTTTTTTGTCCGATAAAGGTCCAATGCATGTCTTTCATGCATTTGCAGTGATTGCAACAATCGCTTATCAAACCGAGGGTCTTCTCATGTCCACTTCTGCAACTGCGCTTCTTGTCGTTGACGTGCAGGAATCGTTCCGTCATCGTCCGTACTGGCGCGACTCCGACGTGCCTTTTTTCGTTGAGTGCCTACGATCTCTGATCGACGGAGCCCAGTCCCGCAAAATCCCAGTCATCCAGATTTTCCACGTCGAGGATTCCGGACCATTCTCTCTGGAATCGGGTTACGTTGTGCCGCTGCAGGATTTATCTTTCACGCCTGATGCTGTCTTCCAAAAACGCAGCCACAGCGCCCTGATCGGCAGCGGACTTGATGTCTGGCTCACGCAACATGGCATCCGCCGTGTCATCGTCTCCGGCATCCGAACCGAACAATGCTGCGAGACAACCACACGCCACGCTTCCGATCTGGGATATCAAGTCGACTACGTCACCGATGCGACACTGACATTCCCGATGATTGACCGCCACGGGAGGGAGTGGACGCCGGAGCAAATCAAATCAAGAACCGAACTCGTTCTGGACGCCCGCTTCGCGCGAATCACGACCGTCGAAGAGGCTCTTGCGGCAGCCATCACACAACTTGTAGTCTGATTTTGATTCATTCACACCGCTGCCCGTCGAGTTGGTCGGAAATGTCCGATGGAAATGTCATGAAGCAGTTGTCAAGGCCACGGAGGAAAACCGCTGTATTCGGTTGTAATGATGAAGGACTTGTCCACCACGCGGAGCGCTTCGGGTTCTGATGAAGTTCGCCGGATCCCGGTCTTCGTCGTAGTCCCGCCACGCCTGCTCTTGCTCGATATCGCTGGTCCGCTTGAGGTCTTGCGCCAGGCCAACCGCGTACAAAGCTCTGTACGTTTCGAGGTTCGTTACGTTGGGCCAACCTCTTCATTGCTAACTTCGATTGGAATCACTCTGGCAGCAATCGAACCGCTGCCCCAGGAATTGCCACCTCAGTCCTGGGTCGTGCTTGCCGGCGATGTCGAGCACGTAATGCTCTGCGGAGGCGCACTTGGTCCCGGAAAGTCAGCGGATGACGAAGCGGCGGAAAGAGCCATCGTGACGTGGTTGAAGACCACCGTCCGTCCCGGCCACAAGTTGATCTCGATCTGCACTGGCGCGTTGATCGCTGCCCGCGCTGGTCTTCTTGACGGATACTCCTGCACCACGCACTATCTGAGTTACGATGAGCTTCGTGTGATCGCCCCGCGGGCTCGAATTCTCGAAAATCGTCTCTACGTTGAGGACGGTGAGCGCTACTCGAGCGCCGGCATTACTGCGGGCATCGACCTTATGCTGTACCTCGTTCATCAATCCACGGACCAATCCTGCGCCGTGGCAGTCGCGCGCTATCTCGTCGTCTATTTGCGCCGCAGTGGTTCGGACCCACAGCTCTCGCCGTGGCTGGAAGGTCGCAATCACATTCATCCGGCTGTACATCGCGTCCAGGATGCCATCGCCGCAGATCTTACCAAGCCTTGGAATCTGAGCGCGCTCGCGCGCATCGCGGGCGCCAGCGAGCGCCATCTTTCGCGACTCTTTCACGAACACGTCGGCATGAGCATTCCCGAATACAGCAACCGTCTACGCGTCGCCTATGCCCAGGAACTGCTTCGCGAGACGCGGTTCGACATGGAACGTGTCGCCGAACAATCCGGATTCAGTTCGACGCGTCAGCTTCGCCGCGCCTGGGAAAGGATCCACAAAACGCCGCCACGCGAAGCTCGACTTCACTCGCAGGCCCAGGTCGCTTCGACCCGTAGCAATCACAAAGCCTAACGTTGTAGATCTGAGTAGTGCCGTCGTGAACCTGTTGTTTTCCCGCGCGCCCTGGCGACCGCCTGGGTCGATAGTTTTCATTGGTGCGACGTAATCCACTTGCGAAACGGCACAGTCGGAGTCTCTTTGGTGCAGCGAGCCGGCGGAGTCCTCCCGCACGGCCTTAGTTCGGTTTGCAGTTTCTGGCGGCGCGGACTTCCTCGATCCGTTTAAGAAAAACATTTGTCCATTCGTCCAGAGCCGCTTCGTCAACATTCTGCGAGCCTGCCGCACGCAATCTCTTCACTTGTTTTTGATCCATCATGTTGAAGCGGGCTACCCGGAAGATCGATTTCACGGTTTCACGATCGAGCCGCGCCAGACGTTGGATCATGAGGTCCTGGGCCTCCTTCAAGACCTGCTTGTCACCTAACAGTGTTGCCCGCAGCTCGCAATTCCCAGGATTCAGGAAGACAGTCTGCGGCTCATAAGCGTCGAAAATACCACGCGGATTGGTACCGAACAGGTCGAAGCCGCTACGCTTCTTGCCGAAGGTTGATCCGAGATCATGCACATAAATCATCGGCTTTCGACACACCTTGGAGTGGCCCGTCACTTCGGGCTCCCACTCGGCACAAACGAGACGGTTCTGCTGCGGAAGCGCGTTGTAATAGTGGATCAGTCCCAGGGCGAGACGGTACGCATCGAACTCCACTTTTTGCTGGTGCGTCCATTCGCCATCGGAGTAAAACTTGGCCGCATCGGTCCACGACCAAGTCTCGTCGTCCTGAGGATTGATTTGGTCCAACGCCAGATCGCGCTCCGCATTCACCACCTTGAAGATGGCGGGCGCGTCCTTAATGGACGCCTTGTTGTCGGCCAGCTTCTTTCCAAACGGATCGTCGGTGCAGCCAATGCAGTTGGCCGCTCCGGCTGGGTACACGTGGTCTGCCGGAAGGCCCAGGAGCCACATAATTCGAGTGGTAGCGACCGCGGTAAAGACTTCATTGAATCGCGGGTTGTGATCGGGGTAGGGTGGCTCAAGATACTTGATTTTGAAGTGGTCCGCTTTGATCTCGTGTTCGTTCTTGTCGTCGTTGCGCGGATAGAGTGACGCCGATTTTTCTCCGCTCTTGTCCTTTTCAACCACGACTTTCACGTCTTCGGCGCGAATGGCTTCTCCCTTCTTGGTATAGAACGCGCCGTCCGCCGTCATGTGCCAACATTGAAACTTCATGCTGTCGCCCGGCACCTTTGCGAAAGCGTAGTGCGGACGAAAGTAGCAGTTGATCGTGTCGTCGGCCGTGAAGTAAGCGAATCGACTCTTCTCGGACTCTGCCGCGTCGAAGTCCGGTCCGTTCGCTAGCTGGGTCGCACTCAGCGCAGGCTGATCGAGCAGTATGCTTGCCGCTCGGACACAAGGCAGTTTCTGTTCCTTGGTCATACCGCGAGGAACATCGCAACCTTGGGTCTGAGCCAGCCCTCCAGCCGCAGCAGCCAGAACAATTGACAGGACAAAAACAGATCTTCGCAACATAGAACCTCCTTCGCAGATGGGGAGTGGGCGGGCGCGGCTCCCTTGTCAGAACGGTTTGGCAGTGCAGAAGTTTGGTACTGTTGCCAGACCCATCGGATTGTCAATCGCGTTAAGGTCGGCTGGCTTTTCCTTCCACTCGCAGCGTGCGCTGGCGAGTTGTTCGCGCTTCTGCTTGAACGCGTCCACCCACTGCCGGATGACCGAAGCCTCATCTACACCGGATTTGAAACTGCCATCATGGTTGTGGTACTGAGGCATCGAAGCCGCCCGCGCGGCTTTGAAGAGTTCTTCGATCTGGTGGTCGGAAAGTTGGCACATAAGTCCGGCATCGAAGCGCCGGCCTTCTTCACTAATCAGCGGGTCACCCAAACCGTCGTGTGCGGTCAGGCTCTTGCGCAACGCGGCCTGACACTGCTGAGCCTTACCTTCGGTTCCGACCTTGTTCCAGAGTTTCTTGCCAGACCATACTTGCAGATTCATTTTCGCGGAGCCGTTACTGGTGAACCAGCCTCCGCCTCCGAACGTGGCGCCGAGGTCCTGGACGAGCATGACCGGTTTTTCGCAGGTGGTGGTGAAGGGCTGAGTGTTTTGATCCACGTGCACCTTGTCGCACGCCACACGTTGTTGCGGCGGCTTATTGTCGCTGTGCTGCAGAAACGCAGCCAGCAGTTTCAGGCCATCTCGCTCGTAGGTGGGGCGGCCATTGGCTGTGTCGAGTTCCTTCCAACTCCAGCCCTGTGCCTCGTTTCCGTTTTCGTACATTTTGTGGCCGGGATACTTGCGCACAATCGTCGCCGGGTCGAACATCCTCGTTCCTGCGGGCCCCGACCCGGAGACCGGATTCTCAGGACAGTTGTTACACTCGACGCGAACCGGATACCACGCGTCCGCGTAATAGCCTAAGGCCCACATCAGACGCGTGGCAGCGACTTCAGCGTAGACCTCGTTATCATCGGCTCCGAACTTGACCTTGACCGCTTCTTCGTCCATCTCGGGAGTCAGGGTCTGAACCCCGCCGTCGGCACTTTCGACACGGGTAATCTTGCAGGAGAACTTGGGAGTCTTGCCGCCCATTTGCGAACCAGGCCCAGCGAAATCGCAGATCACTTTGTCGTTGAAGTGAAGTTGAAATTGTTTCTTGTTCTGCTCGGGCCCCTCAAGCACGGCGGTTTCCGCGACGGCCTTGGCGCTAAAGATCGAAGCGGCGTGCATGGCGTCCAGACGGTCCTTGGCTGAATAGAATACTTTCTTCACTTTTTGGTCGGCAGGCGCGGTTTCGGCTGTTTGCGCCCATGTCGTGTGGCTAAGGAGCAAAGCTGGTAGAAGCGCCAAGGCAAAGACGGACCGAGCCCACCGTCGAACAATGAGGGTATGCGCACAAAAGACAACACTGGCAGCAGGCGTTAACGCCAACGCTGATTTGCGGTTCACAGGGGCTCCTTCCACTACTTGATTGCTAACGATAACCTACTCTCCATCGTTGCGGACACAATGCCGCACATCAGGACTGTCAAACCTCGTGCTAGCGTTGAATGATTTTCGTGCTGAGCAAGATTTTGTTGATGGTTTCTACGACAATCCGAATCTCGATGGTATGGTGAGCGACCTCGACGAAACGTTGCACCCCGAGAACACCACTATACCTGTGGGTTTGCGAATCACTCGCATGAGCCCGCACTGTCGCCGGTGAAAACGGCGTTAGAATCTCGATCTTGAAATTACTCGGAGCAGAAACACTATGCTGTTCGTCACACTCCATGGCGGCAAGCCTGAGAGCAACCCACATAAAAACAATGTTCATGCCTACGACAAAGACGGCAACAGGATTACTTCGTCTGTGCTGGACGACCGCGAGGACGTGATCCTCAATGAACTTCGAAGTGTTTCCCTGGTTGGCAAATACCTGTACGTGGCAAATGCGAACAAAACCCAAAACAGCGTGCTTTGCTACGAGGGATCTGGAACGCATTATAGATTTGTAAGCCGGTTCGCGTCGGCCCAGACCTGCAAGGGCATCCTGCATCCGTTTGATTTCACTTTCGATGGACTCGGCTATTGCTACCTGTCCAGCCAGGACACCAACGTAGTCACGCGCCTGATCGTCTCCGATGATGGCAGGATCGGAAGGCCCGCGCCCGTCGCTGCCGCGCTTCTTGCCTCCGGGAAATTCCTCCCCGGAACCTTTGTGGCATCCAGCAACGGTAATTTGTCTGATCCGGCCACCACACCTGTTGCGGGTCCGGCAGGCCTCGCATACTTGGCCGTTGAAGCCAAGAAGCACTCCGTCCGAGGGTTGGTCTGGGCGAACGGCAGGCTCTACGTTGCTGATCAACCCGCCTGTAGGGTGAAGATCTACGACATCACTGGCAAGTGCTTAGGCCAGAGCAACGAGCTAGAGCCAGGGTCACCCGTTCATCTTGTTGCGCATAACGGTAGCTTGTACGTCAGCGGCGGGGATCATGTATTTGCCAGCAGAATCCCGAGCTCTCCGGGCAGCCTGGAACTTAGAGCCATCAACACTGTGAAAGTAAAGAACTCCTGCGGAATGGCGTTCGGAAACAACGGCAACTTTTATGTAGCCAGCCGGACGGAGAACACAATTTTTAAGTTTGATTCTAGCTTCAAGCCCATAAAGTTTAATTGTGACCTGCCGGACAATCCAGAATTTCTGTTGCACGTTTAGAAGGCCCGCAGACCTGTTGCTCACCGCGTCGCCGGCACTCGCTTTGAGGCCTCACAGGGACGACGACTGGCTTCGAAGTCGCCTCACCGGATCTCCCGCCATGTGCGCCGGACTACATTCACGAGATCGATAGCGAACCGACAGAGGCGCCTACCACCTGCAACAATAACTTGGGTATTTCGTAGAGAGTTTTTAGCAAGCGCTTGGCCGGTGACGGCCTTCCTCCGCCTGACGCGCACGAAGTATTTAGGAGCGAAAGTCCCGATACAGCGTGCGCGTTACTGTTTTCTAGCGGGTGGGCCAAACCGCTCTGATGAAAGATCAGGAAGACGGGTAGCTAATTGTCTGTAACCAAAATTCTGAACGAAGCTGATAACCTTAGCGGTGTGAGCGACCGCCTCGACTCGCTGGCCGCGCAACACCCTATCGTCTCAGAAGCCCTCCTGAGCATCGCGGGAAACATTCGCGACAGTGCCGCTCTGTTGCAGGTGCTAGTCGCAATCAAGATATCACCACCAGAATTGCAATAGTTCGAACCGGTTCCTGTTGGCGAGCTTCGGTTGCGGGGTTGGTCTCCGCACCTGTGCGTACGGGTGACTAGTCGTGCAGAACAACGTCGAGGAGCGAGCTATGCACTTTCAATTTGCCGTTATAGTCAATGAAGCCAAGTTTCCGAAACTTGTTCATGAAGAAATTCACCCGTGATCGGGTGGTCCCAATCAACTCTGCCAAGGTCCCCTGATCCACCCGTGGGACCACAGTCTCGGCGGTCCCTTCTTTTCCAAAACGCGCCAGAATCAGCAGTGCCCGCGCCAGTCGCTTCTCGCTTGAATTGAACAGTTGATCAACCAAGTCCGCCTGAGTGCGATTGTGACGGTCTATCACGTAGGCCACAAACAGGTCGGAGAAACCATGTTCGTCGTGGAGGGCTCGAAGCATTTGTGTCTTTTGAATTCTTAGAACAGAGCAATCCTCAATCGCTGTTGCGGTTGTCATACGCAGGGGCTGATCCGAGGCCAAGCATCCTTCGCCCAGAAAGTCGCCTGCCCTGAGCAGAGCTATGGTGGCTTCCTTGCCTTGCTTGGACAATACGCTAAGCCGCACCGTTCCTTTCTGAATGTAAAGAACGTCGTGCGCTTGTTCTCCTTGCGAAAAGATGAACTGTTTGGAGCGATAGTCGTGAACCGTCCTGCCAAGACCAACGGTTGTCAGGAAGACCTTAGGATCAAAAAGCTTGCTTGCCTTTGTGGCACGCAGTCTTGGTTTCGGCAACTTGCGACGGACGGGCATGGCGCCTCAGCAACTGCCCTAGCGAATTCCAGCCTTACACTACTATTGTGGCACGTAGACGCAGAACCTTTCCACTGAAAATGGTCCGGCCGCCCGTCGGAAGACTTCTGTCTCGCGCACGGAAACGGTGCAGAAAAGGTATACCTTCGTCTTAGTAATTACGCCGACCTGTGCAGAATTGAACAGACGCAAATCCGACAATGTCGTAAGTTACCTTCCATATTTTACCGATCAGGACGGCTGAGTCCGGTACTCGCCGTTACAGTCGGGCACCGAAGTGGGAAAGCAACAAAACACTCAACCCTGTTGTGGGTCTTGTTCTCTTTGGCGTAGTAGTGCCGCCCCTCCTGCTGCACCGCTACGCCAACCCTTTGTCGCACATGCGCAGCCGGGAAGCATCCAGGTTAAAGTTCACGCAAAACGGTCCAAAACTGCGATCCCTCGAGTCCGGCACGCGGCCCGTGATGCGCCCCTGCGAGGTCTGGGCCAGCTTTCCCGGCGCAAGGCCTACCTCGCCTGCAAAGCATCCGCCTGCTCGACACTTTGGGACGGTGGTCCCTTGCGCAGGATTACGCACGACGCGCAGGCCCTACCCGAATACCTCGGTCTCTGATTTTTCGGAAAACAGCGACGCCCACGACTCGTCCAGCCGGGTCCACTGGGACGGATCCAGCCAACAGACGTCGGTCTCGGTGACATGCAGTAAGCCGTGACCTTCGGGACATGCCAGTTCCGTGCCCACCCAGCCCAAGAGCAGGCATCCGGAACGGCCAATATGCGCCGGTAATACCAGCTTTCGGAGACATACGCGACAGCGACTATGCTGATCGGCCAGGGACCACCACATAACGAATAGGCACCCAGCTGAGAAGATCCAGAGCGACGCAGATTCCACGATGAACGTGGCCTTCCCGGAGGGAAACACATAGGGCTCGGCGGTAAACTCAACTACCACAGTTAGAAGAATCAACAGAAGAAGAAAAGACTTGGTGCCGAAGAAGCTCCACCAGCGGCAAGCACCCACGATTTCTGCGCATTGCGGACGCAGATTCAAGCGCCCCGACCACAAGACCGGGGAAATCACCAGCAACGCAACACACAATGCCAGTGCATAAAAAATCAGCGGCTGCCGGATTCTGTCCTGGACGGGCCAGACCTGCAAAGAAGATTCCCAGAATCGTTCACCATCTGCATTCGCAATGTCGCGCTGCAATACCCACTCTACCCAACGGTCGGTCACTTGCGGCTTCAGTCGTGCTACGACTCCTACGGCCTCTCCTGAGAACGATACTCGATCCCCCAACCACCACACCCCAACCTCACTGGACGGAAACCAGAACCCCGGTGGCAGCACTCCAATGACCCTCGCCTCCTGGCCGTCGATCGTTATCTTCTTCTGAAGAATGCTGGCATCACTCGAGAAGTGTCGGCGCCAAGTCTCGTAACTAAGTACCAGACTGTTATAGGAGACATGCTCGTCACTCGGTTGTGAGGTGCGCCCCAGGACGGGTTTTACTTCGAAGACCTTAAATAGGCTGTCTTCCACTCGTACAGACCCAACCCTTGTGCGCCGTCCTGCAAGCTCTATGGCCGACGACTGGGGTCTCCAACTGTACGCGGCAACGCCCTCCAGAGCTTGCGCCTGCTTTTTCCAGATCTCGACCCAGGAGTACGGCACAACCCATTCAGCGGAATTAATGACACCGGTGCGCGAAACGGTTGCAATCCGCTGGGAATCACGGTAGGGCGGACTGAACAGAATCGACCGCATTCTTGGAAGGTTGCCGCTGGCAACTGCAAACAACAAGAACGAACTCACCAGTGCGAACAAAAGGAACAGCGGCGTTTGCGACCAGTTCCTACCTGTGTGACTCAGGTCCTCCCGATTGCAGCGGTACCACGCTGCATCCAGAAACGCGCCGCAGCAGCGCCCGAGCAGGTGTCTTCCAGTCGACGGTTTGCTCGTTTCGGAAACTTGCCACGCGTAGGCAAGCTCCGCCTCCCATTCTTTGTGCCACTCTGCCCGTGCTGGCCGTGGCACAATCCAGCTGGCCATGCGCAAGATCAACTGGCATTGACGAAAGGTGTTGAGCCAATCTTTCATGACCTTGCTCCTCTAGCGTCCTCTCGCTCTGGCCTCCGGAGCCAATCGCTCCAGCAGCGGGTAGCGTTTGACCGCACCTGCCAGGGCGTCATTCCCCAAACGTGTGACGCGATAGTTCTTTCGCGGCGGGCGATCCTTTACCAGCGCTTCACTTTCCCACTTGGACTGGATCAATTGATCCCGCTCAAGGCGCCGCAACGCCGGGTACACAGTTCCACTCGGCAGGCCGGTGACGTCCATGATGTCGAACCCGTAGCGGTAGCCGTGGCTGATGGTTTGCAGAATCAGCGCCGAGGTGTGCGAAAGCCGAAGCCGTTTGTCCATTCCATTCCCTATGTAGAATTCTACTGCAAATCCGGAAAATGCGTGTTAGGGTAGTTTTCTACATAGGGTCGCGTAGCAGGAGGGGGTTATGAAACGCACACTGAACATTGCCTCGTTTATCGCGGTCTCAGTATGCCTGCTGATGGCCGTGCCCGGCATCGATATCGGCGGCACATGGACCGGGGAGGTTCGGGGTCAGGAGGGCGGGACCGGGAAGGTTCGCTTCGTGCTGCATCAGGAAGGCGACCGGATCTCTGGGACGGCAGGCCCACTTGAGAAAGGGGATCCCGGACACATCTACGATGCCAAGCTGGAAGGCAGTCACCTTACCTTTGCAGCCGACGATACCGACGAGTCCGAAGGACTCAAACTCACGTACCACTTTGACCTGAACGTCACAAACGCCCAGATGACCGGTAAAGCTCACGGGCGTTCCGGGGAGAGGTCGTGGACGCTGGAGATTTCCATGACTCGCGACAAATAGCTCGAGGCTTTTGGGCTGGCGCTTCGGAGGAATGGAGGGCGCAGTGCTTCAAGCGGTCGAACTCACCAAACGATATGCCTCAATTCCAGCCGTGCAGAACGTTACGTTCTCATTGGAGGGTGGACAGATCTTGGGGTGTCTCGGCCCGAACGGTTCCGGAAAAAGTACAACCGTCAAAATGATCACTGGACTTCTGAAACCGAGCCACGGCCGGGTTCTGTTTCACGGTGAGGACATTCGCACAGACTTGGCGGGCTACCGGAAGCGGCTGGGCTACGTGCCCGAAGAACCGAATCTCTATCCTTATATGAGTGGACGCGAGTACCTTGAGATGGTTGGCATTCTGCGCGGAATCCCCCAGCCACAACTCGGAAAGAAAGTCGACAACCTGTTAGCGTTGCTCTCGCTGTACCCCAGCCGCCATTCCGCTATGGCGTCATACTCCAAAGGCATGCGCCAGCGAGTGCTCTTGATTGCATCTCTTCTCGATGACCCTGAGCTGCTGATTCTCGACGAGCCGCTTTCCGGGCTGGACGTCTCTTCCGCCCTTATTCTCAAGAATCTGATTCGTGCTCTGGGCCAGCAGGGAAAAGCTGTCTTCTATTGTTCCCATGTGCTGGAAGTGGTGGAACAAGTTTGCTCACATCTACTGATATTGCGCCAAGGCGTTGTTATTGCTTGCGGATCGACCGGCGAAATACAGCAACGAATCGGTCATTCGTCTTTGGAGCGCACCTTTCATCGCCTGGTTGACGATGTTGATCCCAGCAAAGTAACTCGAGAGATCATCGATGTCATAAGGGCAGCATGACGAAACGAATGCCGCTTGCGACCAAATGGGAAGCCTTCGCCAGTACGCCGTTTCCTCTGCTCGTACGCCTGTCAATGAATCGCATCTTTCATGGCAGCAATGCCGGCGAAGAAGAGCTGAATATCAGCATGGGGCTTCTGCTGGTCTTGCTGGCTATTCCCGGCGGTTTCGCTTCGGTCCTTCTTTTCGACAAGTACGGATCGTTCCTGCAATGGCTTCGAGGGCAGGCTAAGTTCGACCCTCTCGCAGCCGCCATGCCCGATGAGTACTTTTTCATCGTCCTCTCGATGGTTGTGACTGGCGGGGTTGCTCTCTGGTGGTGGGACAGTATTTTCCCGGACCGCCGAGACTTTGTGAACCTTGTTCCCCTCCCCATCGCTACGTCACGGATCTTTCTTGCGAACTCGGTAGCCATTGTGATCCTGACTTGCCTGTGTGTCATCGATGTGAACGCGGCATCGTCCGTGCTCTTTCCCGCTAGCGTCGGAGGCGCGCAACCGAGCTTTCGCTTCGTAATTCAGTTCGCGGGAGTGCACGCGCTGGTCGTGATCCTCGCCAGCGTTTTCAGCTTTCTTGCTGTCTTTGCGAGCAGCCGGACTTCTAATGCTGCTGTTGCCCTACACGGTGTTTCGGCGGATCTCGCTCTACGTGCGTACTCTGATGGCCATCCTGCTTCTGGTCGCGCTCTCGACCAGCTTTACCGTTCCAAAAATGATTTCGGACCTACCCCGATCTTCCCATTCGCTGCTTCGTTTTCTGCCGCCAGCCTGGTTCCTTGGATTCTGTCAGGTGCTTCGAGGACGTGCCGACCCGTCTCTCGCCGACCTCGCACACATCGCCATCTTCGCTCTGCTTGCCACTGCCGTGTTGGCCGTGGTTGCATATGCTGTTAGTTATCACCGGTGTTTTGTCAGGCTTCTTGAGTTAGCGGACACTCCTCCCGGCCGTCTCGGAGTACACACGTCATGGATCTTCTGCCTTCTAGACCGATTGGTCCTTCATACACCCTTTCAGCGAGCCGGGTATCGATTTGTGATGAAGACTCTGTTTCGAAACGAAACGCACGCTCTTGCCGCAGGCGGGTTTGTTGGTCTGGGCGTAGTCGTCGCTTCGCGAACTCTGTTTTCGGCGTTGAACGGCAAAGGCATCACTCCACTTCCCCCGGCAGATGTGCTCTCGATTCCGCTTATCCTTAGTTATTGTCTACTGGTCGGTATTCGCTTGGTCTTCGATGTTCCCGCCCATCTTCAGGCAAATTGGATCTTCCGCCTCGCGCTCGATAGAGGTGTCGACGAATCTGCGGCGCTCGCTCGACGTGTGATCCTCTGCTTCGCGGTACCCGGCATTGTCCTGGTTGCATTTCCGATCTATCTTCACTACTGGGGCTGGACGGTCGCGCTCGTACATGCAAGCGTGGTGATGGCCTGGCTGGTGCTCTTGACTGAAGTGTTGCTCGTCGGATTTCGCAAGCTTCCCTTCACTTGCACATATCCGGTGTTTGAGCACTCGGCGGTAGCTGTCGCAATGGCCTACGTATTCGGATATTTTGCTTTTACCGCCATCACCTCAGAACTTGAGTTGGAGTCTTTCTCGAGACCTGTCATGGGAATGGTCTTCCTCGTGATAAGTCTTGGCGTGTGGTACACCGTTCACCGTGTACGCAGGCTTTTCGTGGAAGTCGACGAACACCTCATCTTCGAAGACAAGCCTGTCGTGTCATTCCAACTTCTCCACCTCAGCGGACGCCCCGAGTGATTTGCAGCTTTGTTTTCCGGTCTGCAGTATGCCGCCGTAATGGCCGCCTAGCACTCGACACCGCGACCAAGACGCATCTCACAGCTGGTTCCATGATTCCCGGATCGCATCGCGCAACTGATGGACTGCATCTTGTATCTGCTCTTCCGTGATAATCGCAGGCGGGGCAAGCAAGAGATGATCACCGAAAACACCGTCCACACTTCCCTGCATCGGATACACAAGCAGGCCGCGGGAAGCCGCTGCCTTGCCCACTAGGCCGGCGAAGTTCTTCTCGGGTGGGAGTGGCTGCTTAGTTTTCTTGTCGGCGACAAACTCGACTCCGAAGAGCATGCCGAGTCCTCGCACATCGCCTATTGCCGGTATCTCCAAAAGTGTGTCCAACGCCAGGAGCAGGGCCTTGGCTGGCGTTCCTTCTTTTTGCGAGTCTGCGGCCTGCACCAGCTTTCGCGATTCCAGGAATCGCAACACCGCTCGACCTGCGGCGACCGAGATGGGATGTGCGTTGTACGTAAAGCCGTGCAGGAACGCTCCCGATCCGTTGGCAATTGCGTCGACAACTTTTCTGCTGGCGATCACCGCTCCGAGGGGAGCGTATCCGCTGGACAGACCTTTCGCGGTCACCAGAATGTCGGGAGAGACATTCCAATGTTCCACGGCAAAGTTACGACCGGTCCGACCCATGCCGGTCATGACTTCGTCGGCAACGAGCAGCACGCCGTGTTGGCGGCAGACTTCCGCAACCTTCTCGAGATATCCAGGTGGTGGAATTACGGCGCCCAGCGTCGCGCCACTCATGGGCTCAAAGATGAACGCCGCCGCTTCCCCATTCGCTCTCGCGATCGCCTGCTCGACTTCATCGGCGTACTGTTGCCCGCAACTAAAGCAGCTGTCCGTGCAGTCAAATTTGCAACGATAGCAGTACGGGACGCCCACGTGCGCAAACTCCTTGACCATGGGCAAGTAGATTTCGCGGCGCTTGCGGTTTCCGGAAACTGCAAGCGCGCCGAGCGTCGCGCCGTGATAACTCTGTTGCCGGCTGATGACCTGATAGCGACTGGGCTGGCCGATTTCGATCTGGTACTGACGAGCTAGCTTAAGGGCGGTCTCGATCGATTCAGATCCCCCGCAGGTAAAGTAAACGCACCCACCACGAAAGCCTTCACCGGCGAAGTTCAGGAGTTCCTCGGCATATTCTTCAGCGATCGGAGTGGTGAATTGGCTGGTGTGGACGAACTCGAGTCTTGCTGCCTGTTCGGCCATGGCGGCAGAGATTTCGGGCACTCCGTGTCCAATAAAGTTGACGGCGGCCGAGCCGGAGAAGTCGAGATACCTTTTGCCGTCAGCATCCCAGATGTAGGCGCCCTGGCCACGCACGGCTGCGGGAAAGGACTTACGAAAAGATCGTCGAAAGACTGAAGATTCGCGTGTCGCTGTGGTCACGTTTGGGATTATAGATCGCTCCCGAATGATGGCTGATTGCGCAGATGAAGCCACGGGTCCAGATTTCAGTCCTATCAAGTCCACTGGAGGAGCCCGCGTGGATGAAGGAAGCCAAATCTCCGTGATTCTGCGGTAATCTTCCCTAACTATGCCTTGGGGTAGCATCGTTACGTTTCGGTGGCAGTGTGCGACCTTGGCGCGAGCCGTGTTTGTGGCTGGGCTTGGCAGTTCCTGCCTGGCAACGCAGGGTCCGACGCCCATTCAGTTTACGGACGTGACTGCCGCAGTTGGCATTACATTCACCCATTTCAAGGGCAATCAAGGTATCTCGATCAACCGCGAGGAATTCGGGCCGGGGGTCTGCGTGGCCGATTTCGACGGCGACGGCTGGCAGGACATCTACTTCGTGAACGGACGCGACCTTTACGATCGCGGCATCACGGTGCGCAACGCTCTTTATCACAACCTGGGCGACGGAACTTTTGTCGACGTGACCGATAAGGCCCGTGTTCCAGGCACGGGGTACGGATTGGGCTGCGTTTGGGGCGATTACGACAATGACGGCTTCCCCGATCTCTATGTCACGCAGTTCGGTCGCAACGTCCTATATCACAACAACCGGGATGGGACATTTACCGATGTCACCGACAAAGCCGGGGTAGCGGGCATGGATTTCGGAACGCAGTTCCATGCCGGTGCAACGTTCGTTGACTACGATCGCGACGGGCGTCTCGACCTCTACGTGGGTGGCTACGTGCGCTTCGAGCCACAGGATCCGCGCTACTGTGATCTCGGAGGCGTACGCAGCAGTTGCCCGCCTAAAGCGTACCCTGGCAGTCCGGACGTGCTCTATCACAATGAGGGCAACGGTACCTTCACCAACGTGACGCGGGCGGCGAAAATCTACCAACCCGGCGGCAAGAATCTTTCAGTGGGCGCGGCTGACTACGACAATGATGGCTGGCCGGATATCTTTGTTGCCAACGACGGGCTCTACGCCTACCTCTATCACAACGAACGCAATGGCACATTCGAGGAAGTCGGACTTCCCGCAGGCATGGCGGTGACGGGCGACGCCCAGATTATGGCCGCCATGTGTATCTCACTAGGTGACTATGACAACGACGGCTGGTTAGACCTCTATATCTCAGATTTCCAGAAGTCTTCCGATCATCTCTGGCACAACAGCGGTAAAGGTTTCTTCGACGACGTGAGCCGTCCAGCGGGGATCACCGTGCCAACGCGCGAGGTGCTGAGCTTCGGTGGGGGCTTCTTCGACTATGACAACGATGGATGGTTGGATTTGTTTATAGCAAATGGCCACGTCTATCCCGAGGTTGAGCAGGCCATGCCACCGGTCCACTACAAGCAACTCAACACCCTGTTTCACAACGAAGGCAACGGAAAGTTCGTCGAAACGAGCAAGCAGGCCGGCAGTGGGCTGCTAACGCCCCACGTGGGCCGGGGGGTCGCGTTTGCCGATTTCGACAACGACGGATTCCTGGATTTGGTAGTAGGAAACAACGGAGGGCCACCTCTTTTGCTGCATAACAGTGGCGGGAACGGGAATCACTTCCTTAATCTGAAGCTGGTGGGTACGAAGAGCAACCGGGATGCGATGGGAGCGCGGGTAACAGTCGTCGCGGGGGGCATCTCGCAGATCCGCGAGATTGCCGGCGGCGGGAGCTATCTGTCGCAGAGCGATCTGCGCGCCAGTTTCGGACTCGGCAAAGCGACCCGTAGCGAGACGGTCGAGATTCAGTGGCCCAGTGGACTGCGACAGGTGTTTCGAAATGTGGAAGCGGACAAGTTCTATCAAATCGAGGAAGGTCGCGACCTGTTGGGCCCGCAGCGCATGGCGCCGCCCACTCACGCCGAGAAAGGCAGATGATTAATGAGGCACATCTGGCCCTTTCTTTCGAATAAAGAAAAAAACTGACTTTCGCTGCGGTAATCTGCGGCTGAGCCATGTTCTCTCGGATCTTGCGAATTCTGCGGCCATCCCATCAGCACAGCGCCTTTTCCGCGACCGTACTGCTGATGACGACGGTCATGCTGTCGCGCGTGATTGGCTACGTCCGCGAGGCCTACATCGCGTACGCATTCGGCGCGGGCGGGCAGACTGATGCTTATGTCGCCGCCTTCACGTTGCCTGATTGGTTGAACTACATCCTCGCCGGCGGCACGGCTTCGATCACCTTTATTTCCATCTACACGCGTTTTCTCGCGGCGAAGCGCGAGGCGGATGCGCAGAAGACGTTTTCCGTCATCGTCACGGTGATGACCTCTGTCTTCCTGGTTGGGATTCTCATCGCGGAGATTTTCACTCCACAGTTTGTTGGCTGGATGTTTCACGGCTTTTCGCCAGAACAGATGCGTTTGTGTGTTTCTTTGACGCGTATTCTGCTGCCCGCACAGATCTTCTTTTACGTAGGAGGGGTGGTAGGGGCGGTGCTGCTGTCGCACCGCATGTTCCTGTTCCCCAGTTTCGGGCCGCTGCTTTACAACGTGTTCATCATTCTTGGGGGCGTGGTTGCAGGGAAGCAACTCGGGATCGCATCATTGGCGTACGGCGCGTTAGCAGGGGCAGTCATCGGACCCTTCCTGGTGAATGCGATCGGCGCGGCGCGGATCGGAACCGGGTACCGGCCTTCGTTCGACTTGAACAATTCAGCGTTCCGGGAGTGGGTACGGCTTTCGATTCCCTTGATGCTGGGCGTGTCGTTGGTGACAGCGGATGACTGGATTCTGCGCTACTTCGCGTCGAGTGGAATTGGCGACATTGCGCGCTTGAACTATGCGAAGCGGCTCTTCGCAGTGCCGATCGCCGTGTTGGGACAAGCCACGGGACAGGCGTCGCTGCCATTTTTCGCGAAGTTGTTCGGGGAGAAGAAAATAAAAGAGTTTGGCGAGACCGTGAATGGATCGGTCTATCGCATTTCAGCGCTCTCGTTAATCACTTCATCACTGATGATGGTGGCTTCCTTGCCGCTGATCGATCTGGTTTACCGGCGCGGGCGCTTCACGTTCGGGGATTCACAGGAGACGGCAGTTTACTTCTTCTGGTTCTCGCTGTCCCTGGCGTTCTGGGCGGCGCAGGGGCTCTATGCGCGAGCATTCTACGCGGCGGGAGACACATTAACACCGATGGTCTCCAGCACAGTGATTACGGTTGCGTCGCTGGTCGTGTACCGGGCACTGTTTCATGCGTTCTCGGTCGTCGGGCTGGCGATCGCGTCCGACATCGGAATCATCGCCAATACCGTGGCGGTGGCGGTTCTCCTCCATCGCCGGAAGCTGGTTTCTCTGCGGGGTCTACCCTGGGTCGAACTAGGAAAGGCGATTCTCGTGGCCGTGGTCGCAGGGACTCTGAGCTGGTCGGTCGTCCGAATGATCCCACTGCGAGGCAGCCGAGCGGCCGACCTGGAGTCGTTGGCTCTGAGCGGCATCACTTGGGCCGGAGCGGCGGCAGCAGGGCTCTGGTTGTTACGATCAGATCTGCCGCAAGCTTTGCGAAGAAAAAGGGCGGCTGGTTCGTCTACCGCAACACCCCCAACACCCGAGACTGACGTGGGGATGGAGTCCTAGGAGCTCTTTTCATTGCCGATAGACGTAACATCCTGGCTAGGGAGGACGCCCTATAAGCGCTAGCTTAAAGACCTGCTTGTTTCCGAGTAGCCCACAATCAGGCACAATGGCGGGAAGCGGCCGGCTAATCGGCTTTGCACAAGGTCGCTTTCCACATGCACTCGACTTTACGCCCTGGCGGTTTCGGGGGGATCGCGACTACCCTTGAGCGGCTCCGTATACCCCGGGGACGGCCCCTTCAATCTCCAGCTCTCAATCATTTTGGACGGTGGATATCACGCCATAAGCTTCCTCCTTTCAAGGCTTTACCTGATGAGATGCACTTGAGTTCTGCATGACCTGCCGTGCATTGCGAACCAGAATCACTTTGTGGAAAGTGGACGCATCTGGAGGCGGTCATGGCAAGTCCACTGGTTGAGTATTGCGAGCAGGCAGATCCTGGAGTGTTGTCGGAAATTCGGCGAGTCGGAGGCGCGGTGGGAAACGCACGACGGATTCAGGCCAGCTTTCTGGCCGATCTGGAGAAGAAGACCTTGATCTGGCTGGCGGAGCGAACGCCCTCCCAGATCAACTCCGACCACCTGACGGTCTTGGGGTTGCTGGGACAGCTCTTGGCGGGCGGCTTCTACGCCTTATCACGATGGAACAAATACTTCCTGCTGGCGGTGATCGCGGGTCTGGCGGTGAACTGGTTAGGCGACAGTCTGGACGGAACACTCGCCCGGGCCCGTCGCCAGGAACGACCTCGGTACGGATTTTATGTCGATCACATGGTCGACAGCTTTGGCGCGGTGGCCTTGATGGGCGGGTTGGCATTCTCGGGATACATTCATCCGGGGATCGCAGTCGGGCTGCTGGTAGCGTTCCTGATCCTATCGATCCAGTCGTATCTAGCGACTTATACGCTGGGGGAGTTCCGCCTGTCGTTCTGGAGCTTTGGGCCGACCGAGTTGCGGTTATTGCTAGCCGTTGGGAACCTGGCCCTGTTGCACTGGCCCACGGTGCTGCATGGGAAATACCGGCTGTTTGATGTGGGTGGAACAGTTGGGCTTATCGGCATGAGTTTGATGCTGGTATTTTTCACCGCAAAGAATGCCTGCCGGCTGTACCGCGAGGAGCGCATTCGATGACGACTCGGGCAGGCAGACGGCAGACCGGAGTGCGCTGGCTGAAGTTCAACGCGGTGGGCGCAGGCGGGATCATCGTACAACTCGCAGCATTGGCTGTTTTGAAATCCGCACTGCAAATGAACTACTTGACGGCCACTGCGCTGGCTGTCGAAGGCGCGATCATTCATAACTATTTCTGGCATGAGCGCTTTACCTGGGTGGGCCGAGCTACGGGGGATTCTTGGGTGCGGTTCCTGAGATTCAATCTAACGACGGGCGTGTTTTCTATCTTGGGAAACGTCGTGCTGATGCGGTGTTTCGTAACCGGGCTGCATATGCACTACGTGGCGGCCAACGTGTTGACGATTACGACTTGTTCCGCTGTGAATTTTCTGGTGAGCGATCTAATTGTGTTCGAAGCCGAATAGGTTTGTGAAGCCTGCGGGGCCCCGATAGATCTGACCCAGTTAGTAGCGACAATTCCCACGACCTTGCGACGACAGTCCCGCTGAAAGCGGCGAGCTAGCCCGCAAGTCCTGCCGTCCTCCTGCGTTCCTGGAAAGACGTTCGCAGCGTATTGGGACGAGTTTTAACTTCTCCGGAACTCCGGACGGCCCGATCTCGTAACAGTTGGTGTCCAAACGAATGTGTAGTACTAGAGGCTTGACTGCCTTATGATAACGGGCGCTTTGGGGACTCGGTCGTAGATCCTTCCACGAAAGGTACATCCCTTGATCGAACTAATTGGTCTTCGCAAAGAGTACGACAACCTGGTGGCCGTGGAGGATCTGCATCTGGTCATCCCACAGGGTGAGATTTTCGGCCTGATCGGACCGAACGGTGCGGGCAAGACGACGACCATCCGCATGGCCTGTGGGTTGCTAATGCCAACGATGGGAAAGGCCATCATCGACGGAGTCGATGTGGCGCAGGAACCTGAGCGAGCGCAACGGTCAATCGGATATCTTTCAGATTTCTTTGCGGTCTACGAGGACTTGAAGGTATGGGAGTACCTCGATTATTTCGCTCATGCCTATAAGGTGGAAGAGAGTCAGATTTCGGCGCGGGTAAATGGGGTCATCGCACAGGTGTCGCTAGAGGTGAAACGTGACACTCTGATTCACGGACTGTCACGCGGGATGAAGCAGCGGCTCGGAATAGGTCGCGCCATCATTCACCAGCCGAAGGTTCTGCTGCTTGACGAACCGGCATCGGGGCTCGATCCGAAGGCCCGACTTGAGCTGCGCAACCTGCTGCGCTGGCTGCAAGAGCAGGGAACGACCATCCTGATTTCATCCCACATTCTTACTGAGCTCGAAGGATTTTGCACTTCGATCGGGATCATGGAGAAAGGTCGGATGGTGCGCAGTGGGCGGATCGAGGAAGTCACGGCCGCCGAACGTCTGTCGCGGGATATGCGGATCGGATGGGTCGGTGATTTCACCGCGGTGATCGAAACCCGGCTCGCTGGCTCTCCGCACGTCGCCAACGTCAAGCTGAGTGCAGGATCGGGAACATTTCAGTTCGCTGGATCAGACGTTGAGATGGCAGTTCTACTCGCTGACCTGGTTGCTGCCGGTGTACCCGTGAAGGCCTTTGGCGAAGTGAAACAGACGGTAGAAGACCTCTACATGAAACTCTCCAAGCACGAGGTGATGTAGTGCTGAAATTCTGGCGAAATCCTGAATTCATACGCCATGTGAGGGCTGAGTTGCGGCCCACACGCGCGGTGACTGTGGCGGTCGTGGTCCTGTTTCTCTGCGCTCTGATCGGCCTGGCCTGCTGGAGCGAACGCCAGTCGATGCTGAGCAACGCGGGCAACTCCGCGTACTTGGAGGCATTGCGGCAGCAGAACAGCCAGCAGACGTGGCTGCTGCTATGCAAGTGGTTATTCGGACTGCAGTGTGGGCTGGTGACCTTCTGGTCCCTGTTTGCCTGTGCCCTATCGGTGTCGTCTGAGCGGGACCGAAAAACCTGGGATTTCCAGCGTACAACCAGCCTCAGACCGGCGGAGATCCTGATTGGCAAACTCCTGGGTGAGCCCGTGCTCGCCTATTTTGGGATGCTATGCGTCTTGCCGGTCACGCTCATCGCAGGCCTGCTCGGTGGCTTGTCGATCTGGAGTCTTGTCTCGGCCTACGCTTCGATCATCGCTGGTGCGCTGTTCCTCGGACTGGGGGGACTCTGGGTTTCAACTCTGGTCGAGACGCGAAGCCGTGGGGTAGGGATGATCGGAGCCTTGGGTTTGTATGGCTTCACGATGGGCGCCCACAGCTTTGCCACATCGTGGTTTCCCGGGCTGGCGGCGTTCAGTCCGGTAACTGGGATGCATGCGGTCTTGGGACTCTACTTTGGCGGTCACGGAGACGTCGCACCCCCACTGTTCGGTCACTCGGTCCCATGGATTTTGCTCACCTTGTTGCTGGATGGTTCTTTTGGCGCGTGGCTGGTCCTGATGCTGGTGCGCAATCTCAAGCGAGACTACGGCGAGATCCGTCCGCTCTCGCGGTGGCAAGCGGTGGGATGCGCGGCGTTTCTGAATTTTGTGTTCTATGCATTGCTGAAATTCGGACCAACCACGGGATCGGGGACGGACTCCCGACTCCTCGCAACATTCATGGTGTCGGTCAATGGAGCAATCCTTTTTGCCATGGGATTGGCCACATTGACGCCGCAAGAACGGTTGAAAGTCTGGTGGCGCCAGCGTGCCGTTGGAACGACCAGCCTGTTTTCCGAAGATGGGCTGCCATGGCCGTGGTTGGCTCTTTCGGCCGTAGTCGCTTACGCCCTGATGGTCTGGGGATTGCTCGCGTGGCGCCTCTCAATGGACTTCCATACTCGCACGTTGGGAACGGCAGCCGTGCAATTGCTCGTGGTGCTGGTCTTCATCACGCGCGACATTCTGTTTATCCAATGGTGCACCCTGACCCGGATGCGGCAGCCAGTGCTGAAGGGGTTCTTCTTCCTGTGTCTGTACTACCTAGCGGCGGCCGTGGTGAGCGCGATTGCGGGCATCTCGAGTGAGAACTCCGGAATCACGACGCTCAGCATATTAACTCCTGTCGGAGTCTTCGATCCGCAGGTTGAATGGCTGCATTTTTCCGCGGGAGTGTATGAGGGACTGGCGCTGCAGGCTGGGTTAATTGCGGTAATCGTGGTCGGAATCAGTAATCGGCTAGGACGGGTGGGGATGGTAGCGGCGACTTCGGGGGACTGAGGGTTGGCTCTTCGTCGTTAGCTATTGGCTGCCGGCGTTTCGGCCCCAAGTATCTGACATGTGCCGAGCTCATGCGACTGGACGGCCGAGGAATGGCCGCCCTTATATAGTTCTTCTTAATTGCCGTGGTTCTGATTGTGGCCACGGTCTACTGCCCAGATCTCTGCTTCAGTTTTTTCCAGCGGATACAGGTGGACCATCCAGTTAAAAATCAGCGGGCGGAAGATGCCCCCGTTCGCATCGCACTTTTCTTTCGTAGCGATTGAACCTTCCAGCCCGAACTTGGCGTGCGGGCCCAAGGCCTCTCTCTTCCGGCCGGCCGGGGGCAGGCACAGGTTCACGTGTTCATGCCATTGGGCGATCGAGAGCGGGATACGCTGGTCCAGGTCTTCTTCCGTGAAGCGTTTGGGAGCGGTGTACATCACACCCACCAGCTTGTAGTCGTCGCCGTGCTTCTCGTAGAGCAGCGAAGTGGGACGCTCCGGATTGAAATTGAAGGCTGCTTCGAAAGCGTAGCTGTAGTTCGTGAAGTGGTACATCTTCTGGGGAACATTGGGGAGAAAGATCTGGAAGCCGTCAGCGAGCGCAGTGTGGTAATCCTTGTACTTTTCGGCGACACGGCGAGCCGTCTCGACGACCTCACGGGCGCGCTGTTCGTCGCCAGGCTTAGGATCGCGTAGCGCAGTCATCTTCATGTGTGGCCCCATATCCATGTGGTGGCCCTCCATGGAATGCATGGCGTGCGCTCCGCCTTCGGAGTCCATTGCGGACATGTCCATCCCCGGTTGCGTGCTCGGCGGATTTTGGGCCCACGTAGTACAGGCAATTAGGACTACAGCCGACACCATTGTTGCAATTCGGATGCGCATAGAACTCCCCCCACTTCAGTCACGTTTTACAAACACCGCCGGAGGGCGATTGTTGCGGAACGAAGTGGCTTGTCAGGACAATCACTTCGGCGCGCCGGGACGCCTGCTCTGTACCCTGTGTCAGGAACTGGCTGACAGCGATTGCGACGCAACGATCCCGAAGAATTTCAGCGTGTCTTCCACGGCTTCACTGCCGGAACGCACGCAATCTGGCACGCCGATGCCGTTGTAACCGTTGCCTGCAAGTGCGAGCCCTGGAAGCTTCTGGCGAAGCGCCTCGATGCGCTGGAGCCGCTCGAGGTGTCCGACGCCGTACTGTGCCATGGCACGTCTCCACTTAAAGACACGTGCGAACAGGGGTTCGGCGGTGAGGTGAAGGATCTGTCTCAATTCATTGCGCACGATTTCTAGAATTTCGCTATCAGGGGACGCGAGGATTTGCTCGTCGCGCGCCCCACCCAGGAAGCAGCGAAGGATCGCGCGGTGGTCGGGCGCGCGATGAGGGAATTTGTTATGGACAAAGGTGGCAGCCAGCATCCGTTTGCCCTCGCTGCGCGGCACGAGAAAACCGAAACCGGGTGGAAGGGCTCGCCGTACATTTTCGTCATACCCCAACGCCACCGTGACCGATGAACTGTAATTCACGCCGCCGAGTTCACCCGCCAACTCGGCGCTGGACATACGCAATAGACTCGATGCGACCTGCGTGGACACGGCAAGAATGACCGCATCGAACTGATCCGATTGAAGGCCTGCCGACACGAGCCAGCCGCCGCCTTCTCGCGTAACGGCTTGCACGAGCGCTCCGGTCGTTAACGCGTCGCCGTCGAGATGCGCGACCAGCGCATTTACCATCTGTTGCATGCCTTCCTTGAGGGAGGTGAATAGCGGACGCGGGGCGCCGTTTGGTTTGGGCGTGTTCCGGCGAGCCGCGAGCATGGCGCGGCCGAGGCTACCGTGCTTGGCTTCCATGTCCGCGAAACGAGCCAGGACGGCACGCACACTGAGTTGCGAGGCTTCCCCACCATAGACGCCCGAGAGCAGCGGGTCGGCCAGACGGTCAACCATTTCTGGCCCGTAATGACGCTCCACCATCGACGCCACTGTCTCGTCACCCTTCGCCGTGTGCGGCGGATGGAACCATTCCCGGGCCATACGCAACTTTGTTTTCAGCGAGAACAGCGGCGAGAAGACGGTGGGCAGAATTTTGGTTGGCACCATGAACATCAGGCCATCCGGCATCTCGACCAAACGGCCACGGACGAGAATGTAGGTCTTGCGGTCAGCGTCGTTGGAACCGATCAACTGATCGCCGATGCCAAGCTCCTGGCAAAGATCGCTGGCCCAGGGCTTCTCGGTGAGGAACGAATCAGGGCCAGCCTCGATCAGGCAGCCATCCACGTCTTCGGTGACTAGAACTCCGCCCAGGCGCGGACTCGACTCATAGAGAACGTAGTCGACCTCGAAGCCGGCGCGACGTTTCTTTTCGACCGCGTAGGCGGCGGAAAGTCCAGAGATTCCACCTCCGATGATGGCGATGCGTCTCATAAGAATCAGCTGCTAGCCACTAGCTGTGAGCCTGTCGCCTTTCGCTTTCCCACGTCCTGCGTGATCTTCAGGCTCCTTTCGTGCGCGTACGAACGATGTCGGCCAGTGCCTGAACCAATTCTGGCGATTCATTTAGCGATTCGGCGCGCCAGAGACGCATTCCTTCTTTCTTCGCGAATTCCTGGAAGCCAATATCAATATCGTAAAGCACTTCGACGTGATCGCAAAGGAAGCCGACCGGCTGGACGAACACCCCAGCGTGTCCTCGCGATTTTAGGTTCAGGATGGTGTCTTCGACGGTTGGGCCGAGCCATGCCCCTCCCGACATCCCCTGGCTTTGGAAGGCAAAGGTCCAGTCGTCCGGGGAAAGACCTGCGGACTTCGCAACCAGGGCAGCCGTCTCGCGTGTTTGTGTCTCGTAAGGATCGCCTTCCGCGATGGTACGTTGCGGAACGCTATGAGCCGTGAAGATGATCGGCAGCCTTGTGCCCGCCTCGCGATGTGCGGCTTCCCATCCGGGCTTGAGCTTTTCAACGAACGCCCGGACAAGCAGGGGATGGTCATGCCACGAATCGACAAAGTCGAGAACAAACGGCGGCCCGCTTTGGCCCTCGACCCCCTTGCGATAAAGTCCGACGCTGGTGCGCGAGTTTTGTGGAGCAAGGCATATGGCAACCGCACGTCCGATACCGTCCGATGCCATACGCTTAACGACGTCCGGGATCAGGGGCTTCCAATTGCGCATCGCAACGTAGACCGGCAGATTCAGTTCCTGCGCCAACAGCTCGCCCTGGCGTGCCGTGATCTCGTTCATCGGGGAGTGGCCAATCAGCGAGTAGCGGTGCTTGACCTCTTCAATCACTTGCGGAGGCACAGGACGACCCCCAGTGACGTTGAGAAGAAATTCGGGAATATCGTCAAGCGAGTCGGCGGTGCCGTGGGCGAGAAGCAGAACCGCGGTCCGATTGGGCTGCTTATGGGTCATTCTTCGTTTCTCGGGGCGAGGGAGAGACGACCTCGCAACTGCCGACGGGACGCCGGCGCTCGTGCTCTATGTCGTTGCGTGTTCCTGCACAAACTTGCAAAGACGCTTTACCGTCTCGACCGGGGTTTCGGGCAGGATACCGTGGCCAAGGTTAAAGATGTGGCCGGGCCGTCCCGCAGCCAGACGCAAGATTTCCTCCGCGCGCGATTTGACTTCCTTCCAGTCGGCAAACAAAAGAACCGGATCGAGATTGCCTTGCACTGCGCCTTGAAAATTCATTTGACGCCACCCCTCATCCAGTGGAATGCGCCAATCAAGGCCGACCACTTCCGCGCCGGTTTCTTTCATCGACGCCAACAGGGTCGCGCTATCGGTGCCGAAATAAATCACCGGCACACCAGTCTTTTGCAGTTTCTGTACGAGATTGGTGGCGTGGGAGAGCACGTAGCGGCGGTAGTCCTCGACGCTGAGACAACCCACCCAGCTGTCGAAGATCTGAATGGTGTCGGCTCCCGCTCGAACTTGCTCGGCCGCATACTCGCTGGTTACGGCAACGAGTTTGCCCATCAACTCATCCCAAGCGGCGGGTTCGGAGTACATCATCTTCTTGGTATGTACGTAATTGCGCGAGCCACCCCCCTCGATCATATAGCTCGCCAATGTAAAGGGAGCCCCGCAGAAGCCAATCATTGGGAGTCGATCACCGAAATGCTTGCACACGATGCGGATGCCTTCCGCAACATAGCCAAGCTCCGCAGCTCGGTCAGTGCGCAAACGAGCGATGTCGTCCCGTTCGCGGATAGGCTTCTCAATGACCGGACCTTCTCCAGCCTCGAAGTGGAATGGCAATCCCATCACTTCGAGGGGAAGCAGAAGATCAGCAAAGATGATGGCAGCATCGACGCCCAGCGCCTCGGCAGCGGTTATCGTAACTTCAGCGGCGAGCTCAGGCTTTTTGCAGATCTCGATCAGGGAATGCTTTTTTCGAACCGCACGGTATTCGGACATATAGCGTCCGGCCTGGCGCATGAACCAAACCGGAGTGCGGTCCACCGGTTGGGCCTTGCACGCCCGGACAAAGCGAGAATTAGGGGCAGACATGAATCATTAAATGTAGCATTTCTACCCGGCCACGGTCGGCGACGATTTCAGTGGCCCCGAAATCGCCCAGAGGTACCTCTGCCAGGGGGACCCATTTGGACTAGGGAGCCCTGAAGCCAGCCCCCTTCCCTGCCGATGAGTTAATAGCAGACCTATTTATGGTGGACCTTACCGATCCCCGTGTGTTCGAGGCGGTGGTGAATTCTCTCGAGACCGGTGTATACCTCGTCGACCACGATCGCAAGATCGTGTATTGGAACCGAGGGGCGGAAAGGATTTCGGGCTATAAACGACACGACGTGACCGGGCGATATTGTCGCGACGACCTGCTAGTGCACTGCGACGAAAACGAGAAGCGACTCTGCGGGTCCTCCTGTCCTTGGCCGATTGTATGCGCGACGGTCAGCCGCGGGAAGCAGCGGTGTACCTGCGTCATCGGGATGGCCATCGCGTGCCCGTACATGTGCGTGCTCTTCCTTTGCGGACAAGCCGGGAGATTGTGGGTGCAGCGGAGGTTTTTGAGGAACGCGGTTTCGTGCCCGAAACCGACCGTCGCAAGGATGATCTGGCCAAGTATGGTTGTCAGGACGAATGCACGAAACTTCCCAACCAGGCGTTGATGGTGTCGTACCTGCGCGAGCAAGTCGAGCTCTTCACTGCGCACGCCATTCCCTTCGGTGCACTCCTGATTGAGCCAGAACAGTTGCCGCTCTTCCAAGCGGCCCACGGACAAGGAGCGGTACGCGCCATTCTGCGCGTCGTCGGACACACCTTGAAGAACACGCTTCGGCCCACCGACCATCTGGGGCGTTGGAAGGGTAATCAGTTCATGGCTATTCTGCCCGGCTGCGGCGGTCAATTTCTCGAAAGCGTAACGCGTCGGTTGAAAGGTACGGTCAGCGGCTCCGGGATCCAGTGGTGGGGAGATCGCCTGTCGGTCACGATCCGCGTGGCCGGATCGGCAATCGCCCCGGAAGACACGGTGGATTCGCTACTCGAACGAGTTGAGTCATCGCTGAATCAGATTAGCCCGCCGAATGAGGGCGGCCCCAAAAGCAAGGAAATGTAGGTTCTATGTTTGCGATTATCGGGATCCTGGTGGTGTTCGGAGCAGTGGTGGGCGGCTACCTGATGGAGCACGGGAACATCAAGGTGCTCCTGCAGTCTGCAGAGCTCCTGATCATCGGCGGGGCGGGTGCCGGAACGGTGTGGGTTGCGAATCCCCTGCACATCCTGAAGAAGATCGTGGGCGGCTGAGTGGAGTGATCGGGGGTCCAAATTCACCAGGCAGCGCTACCTGGATTCTTTGAAGATGATGTATGACCTGCTGAATAAGGCCAGGCGGGACGGCCTGGTGGCCCTCGAAACCGACATCGAAGAGCCCGATAAAAGCCCGGTCCTTTCCCAGTATCCGGCCTTCTTGAAGGATCATCATGTTCGTGACTTTGTATGCGACACGATGCGTATGGCCGTGACAGGCGGCATCGAGCCGTTCGACGTCCCAGTCAGGTTGTCCAGGTCCGGGGATACGCCGATCAAAGGTTGCGTAAGCCGGACAAGCCAGAGGACGCCTCTAACCGCCGGATCTCTTTAATCGTTCAATACCTGGTCAAAGGAAAAGAAGCCGGCAAAGACCCCGGCGACCACGGCAACGAGGACGCCCTCCCGAAAGAAGGCGCCCCACCCGAAGAGAAACACCACTAACTGGGCTTCACGACCTGAAGATTATTGGTTACTGAAAAGATGCCGGACACGCTATTGGCACGAATGCCCGCAGTGTTCTTGTCGGCTTCGTTGTCCACTACTCCCTCAAGAGTCACACGACCCGACTTCACGATAATACGAATCGGTTGCTGCACGCCCAACGAATACCGTTGCAGGCTCGGGAAGCCGTAGATCGCCCGATAGAGCCGCAGACGCAGTTGGTCATCCATCGGTGACGGAGGTAGCACCTCGATCTGATTGTCCACTTGCTCAACACCCTCAATGCCCTTGACGACCCTTTCGGAGTCACTCTTGAGCGTGGGCCTTGTGACTTGTCCCAGCAAGGTCACCTTGTAGCCATCGACCTTGTAGGCGATATTGTCGAAAACGCCGAAATACGGGAGCATGAGCAGTTCGTGACGAACTTCCTTCTGAATGCGCTGAACTGCCTTGTCTGAAACCTGATTCTGCGCGAACGAAATGTACGCGGCCAGCACGAGAACTAACCCAAAAAGAGAAGACAGTCGCAGTTTCATCTGATTTCCTTTCTGGACAGATTTATCGCCCATCTCTTAAGACGCCACGAGGCCAGAAAACTCAGGATTCTAACCCATCACGTCGTAGCACACGAGGTTCGACGAAATGGAATAAGCAAGCTATGAACGCAGGAAGGCGACTTCCACCTTCTCTGCCATCTTTGTTGCATAAATGCGGAAGGTGGTTTTATTGGGCTACCGTATTTCCACGTAGCAAATCCTCTATATCACCCAGTTTATCGGTCAGGTGGTTCACCTTTCGCGACAGACCCTGGATTTCTGCTTCGGCGCGGCGGTTGACATCAAAGTCGAGTTCACCACGCAGACGATCTTTCGTGTCCTGCCGATTCTGGCTCATCATGATGACCGGCGCCTGAATGGCCGCGAGCATGGAGAGAAACAGGTTGAGCAGAATGAATGGATAGGGATCCCAGGCGCGTCCGCGGAGGAATATCTGCAATGCGGTATAAACAATGAGAACGGTTAAAAAGGTAATGATGAAAGTCCAGGATCCACCAAAACCAGCCACGATATCCGCAATTCGTTCGCCGAAGGTGGCTTCCCGCTCAATGACCTCGTTGGCGTTGCGCATGGCGCGCAGTCGCACCAATTGCTGGGATGCGTGAAATTGACGGCCGAGGACGGTCAGCATATCCATGCCGGCCAGCGGCTTGCGCTGCAAGAGCGTCGCGATGTCGTGGCGGTCGACTTCGAGGCAGACAGTTTCTTCCAGTGCAATCGCATTCGTCTGGTGTGGCGTCTGCTCGAGCATCGAAGCAAAGCCGAAAAACTCGCCGTGGGCTGGCTCGTCGACTACCACTTCCTGCTGGTCTTGATCCACTGTCGTGACCCGCACCACCCCGGAAACCATGACGTAGGCACGCTCGCCGGGATCGCCGATCTTGTAGATGCGTTGCCGCGGGACAAACGTTCGGAGTTCGACTTGTCCAGCCAGAATGGCAGTCTCATCGTCATCCAGCAAGGCGAAGAGCGGAACGTGTTTGAGAACTTCCGGATTACACGACATCGGTCACCTCGTGTGCTAAAAAAGGCCTCGCAATCCCCAGCATTGTAGGCGAAGGCTCAAAAGCGCGCATCCCGCAGATAACGAAGCCCGTGGCCCGCAGAGTCACCATCCAATGAGGGCAGTTCGAGCGCCAGTTTGGTCACGTGTAATCGTGTACAAATCGGGTCGTTCTGGCCTCCGACCGGAGCTGAGAACGTCGTATGCGCGCGTCCGCCCATGTCCAAGTGCAACCTTTGCTCTGGACGTGCGTTCCTAGGATGCAGTTCCCGGCGGTCCGGCGCAGACCTGCCACCGGAAACGGCTAGGACGTCAATCCCAAAATTCAGAGGAAGAGGCACCCCATGAGAACGCCGAAACAAAACTTTCGGACGCCCACACGGTTGCAATTCGGGATGCTCTGGCTCTGCGTGGCGCTCTTCGTCGCAACGCCATCAGGAGCACAGGAATCACGGTCACCGGGGTGGGTTGTGATCCCGGTCGCCGAGTATCGAACCCTTCACAGTAAAGCGTATCCCGCGGAACCCGAGCCGGAGACATCTCCGCTGCAGGCGACCCTGACACGCATTGACTACGACATGCACATCGGTGGCGACCTGGCGAAAGGTCACGTGAACCTCACCGTCGATGTGCTGAAGGATGGATGGGTGAGTGTGCCCATTCCTTCGGGACTTCTCGTACGAGAAGCCCGATTGGACAACAAGCTTGTCTCGCTCATGCCGGCTCCTGCAAACAAAAGCGACGGCCGTCTGAGTGCGCTGCTCTCGCGTCCCGGGCGATCGGTGCTTTCCCTTGATATCGCCTTGCCCGTTACATCGGCGGCGGGAACGGAAAGTATCTCGTTGCCTTCCGCAGATTCGGGGGTGACGCGCGCATCAGTGGAACTTCCCCGACAAGGCGTGGACATCCAGGTTGGAGGCGGACTTCTGTCGGAGAAATCCGAAGCGGGGGCCGACAGCAAGTGGGTCGCCTATGGCCGTGGAAATGAGCCGCTCACATTTACATGGCGTCGCAAAACGGAGGATCACCGCACAACGCAACCCTTGCGATTACGAGGGTCTTTGACCGAACTCGTAAGCCTGGGCGAGGATTCGACGGCCATCTATGCCGAAGTTAGCGTGGAGGTGGTACAAGGCGCTGCCCGCGAAGTGCGCTTGCAGCTTCCGGAATCAGTCACCATCAACCAGGTGCTGGGCGCGATGGTTTCCGACTGGCAGGTGTCGGGCAGCGAAGTGAACGTGACGTTCCTGGAACCCGTCGAGCAGGGGGCGAAGTTCGTCGTCAACGCAGAAACGCAGTTGGCGCGCGACGGCCACATCGGCATTCCTCTGCTACGACTGATGAATGCTGAACGGGACACTGGCGGAGTCGCAGTGGAAGTCTTGGGCGCCGGCGAGATCAAGAACTTGAAGTCCCACGGACTGGAGGAGGCCGACGCGACTGACCTGGGCGAGACGATTGCAAGCCGGCAATCTCCATCGCTAGCGGCGTTTCGCTTCCGCACGGGAGAGGCTGCAAGTACCCGAGCGTTGACGGTCGATGTTGCGCGCTATGCGCAGCAAGCCGTTCTGATGGCGAACATCGAGGAAGCCCGCTACCAGGTCTTGCTGAGCAAAGAAGGAAAGACCCTGGTGCAGGCCCGCTACGCAGTGCGCAATAACCAGCGGAACTTCGTGAAGATCAGTCTGCCACCGGGCGCCGTGGTCTGGAGCGCGGCGTTGTCGGGCAAACCGGTACGTCCCGGTCAGGCAAGCGATGGCAGTCTGCTGTTACCGCTAGAAAAAGCACGAGGTGGCGAAGAGGCTCCCGCGTTTGTTGTGGAGGTCTTGTACATGATCCGCGGTACCGCATGGGAGGACAAGGGTAAGGCACATCTCGCGCTACCTGCGCTGGATCTGCCAGTGTCGCGCACTGGACTTCTTTTGTATTATCCGCCCCTGTTTCGGGTGACCGCGGAGCCTGGGCCCTTTCGTACTGAGGCCTACGCGAATCCTATTTCGGTCGCGTTCAATCTCACACCCCCTCCGCCGCTTCCGGCTGCGTCAATTGTCAATGGAGCAATCGCGATAGGCGGCCCGGCGTCTTTGGATCTCCGCAATCAGAAAGACGATTCCACCCAGGCCCTGATCGACAAGTTTCAGATGAAATCGAAAGCCGGGCGAGTAATCGGAATACTTCCAATCGGCGTCGAGTTCCCGGCGTTTGGTCCGTCGACGTATCTGGTTTCAGAACTCACCAGCGAAGGCCAGTTTCCAGCAGCAGAACTCAGCTATCAACGAGACAAAAAGGCAGGTGCGCGATGAAAACGAATTTCTTTGCTTTGGTGCTGATCATTTCCACAATCGCGATGGCTCAGTCGCAGAAGGGCGGCGGCTTGCCGTTCCCGGATTCCGGCGGCGTCACTTTGCCCCTTGACGAATACAACAGGCTGTTGGAATTGGCAAGCAAACCACCCAGAAAGCCCGAGACGCCACCACAAAACTATTCCATCCAGTGCGCGGAATTGAAATTTCGGGTGGAGAACCAGTCTGTTCTCGGGGCTGTGCAACTCGAAGGAGAGGTGTTCAAGAAAGGAGTGACCAAGGTTCCTCTGACCACAGGCATGACGACGTTTGATGCCCGTCAGTCCGGCAAGGGAGTGCCACTGCAGCAGGAGAATGGAACGCAGACGGCAGTGCTCAGCGGTCCGGCTGATTTTTCTATCGAATTGAATGTTGGACTGCCGTTGCGCATCGAGGCCGGCCGGGCATCCTTCAGCTTGCCTGCACCGGCAGCGGGAAGCGTGCGACTGGCGCTGACGATTCCCGGCGAGCACACTTTCGTGAATATCAGCCCCGGGCTCATCACGAATCGCGGTTCTGACAACGGCAAGACGACGATCGAGGCGACTCTGGTTCCGGGCGAGCCGGCCACGATCTGGTGGGCCACGCGCGAAGCCGTTACACAGGTGGTGCCGAAGGAGGTGCGCTTTCTCTCTGATGTGAAAACCCTGGTGTCGGTGAGTGAAGCGGAGCTGCGCATCGCGGCCCTCGCTGACATTACCGTCGTGCAGGGCAACGCGTCGGAATTCGAAGTGAACGTTCCCGCCGAATACGAAGTGACGGGAATCACGGGCGCATCACTCGAATCCAGCGAAGTGCAGGGAAGTACGGTGGTATTGAAGGTGAACGCGGCAGACCACCGGCATCAATTCCTGATCTCCATGGAACGTCCCATCACTGATTCCAAGAGCGGTGCACCGTTCTTGAGTTTCAAGAATGCTCAGCGGGAGACCGGCGAGGTTCTAATTGAGGGTAACGGCACAATGGAACTTACGGCCACCGAGGGTGGCGGTCTGAAGCGGATGGACGTAAAGGAAATCAGTCCGTATTTGCGATCGTTGGCGCACTACTCACCGCAGGCCGCTTTTCGCTTTCACCGCCAGCCCGGCGAAGCACCCACTCTGGCGCTGACGTGGACTCGCTTTCCGGACAGCAGTGTGCTGGCAGCGGTGGTAGAGGATGCCGTGGTCACGACGATGGTGACCTCCGAGGGCAAATCGCTGACAGAAATCAAACTGACCATCAAGAATCAGGCACAGCCTTTTCTGAAGGTGGCGCTGCCGGCAGGAGCGACCATTCTGTCAGCAGACGTGGGCGGCGAGAAGGTCAAACCCGTCCAAGGGGCTGACGGAAGTCGTGTGCCGCTCCTGCGCCCGGGTTTCCGTCCCACCGGCTCGTACGAAGTGTCGTTTGTGTTCATGCATTCAGGCACGCCCTTTGCAAAAAAGGGCGGATCCGAACTGTCACTGCCGGGCATGGACGTTCCCATCAGCCTGCTGCACTGGGAAGTCTTCTTGCCCGAGCGTTACCAAGTAAAGGACTTTGGTGGCGACGTGATCGCGGCCGGGCTTTTGCCGTCAGCTTTCCGGGAAGGAGGCGCGATCTCAGGACAAGGCGAACCCGTGGGCCCTGGTCTCGGCGGAGGAATCGGTGCGGGCACGTTCGTCTTTGCGGGTGATCGACTTGAGAGGTTCCCGGGACAGATTGGCGGCGTCGTAGTGGATCCGTCAGGCGCCGTGGTTTCGGGCGCGCACGTGACGGTGACAAATTCGGAAAGAGGAGTGACCATGAACGCAGTCAGTGATGCGGAAGGTCGCTGGGTTGTTTCGAATTTTCCCGGGGGCCGCGGCAAGATCCAGGTCGACGCGAACGGCTTCAAGACCTTGGTTCAGCAGATGAATTACGATGCTGGCCGAGCCGCGGAATATCTGAGTACTCTGAACGTGGGAGCAACGACAGAAACGATTGAGGTTTCGGCAGAAGCAGTGACCGCTCCCATGAGCGGACGCAGCTACTCAACCCTCGCCCAACTGGAGAAAGGGGCAGCAAAGCAGGCGTCGAATGCCGCTTCCACAAACGTACTCAATCTGCAACGACGTGTGGCGGGGGTCCTCCCGGTAGCCATCGATGTGCCGCGGACGGGTACGTCATTTCAGTTTGCGCGTGCGCTCGTTCTGGATGAGGAGACGAAGGTGACGTTCAGTTACAAGAGCAGATAGTCGAGCGACGGTTATTTGAGATTTTCAAGCAGTCGTTGCTGCGCTGACGGCGTGGCTCGAGCGGTCGGCACAGCATATAATGCGGAGCTCTGGCCGGACGCGGTGATTGGCGTCCCTCATGTATGGTAAGGACAATCCCATGAAACTGTCGCATCTCGCAGTGCTGGCGATGTGCCTTTCACTTTGCGGACTGGCCCTGGCGCAATCTGGTGCGACACCAAAGAAGCACTTGCTCGTACTTGGAGAAGAGAAGGGATACCGGCACGATTCCGTCTCGCACGCCATGGCCACCATCGAGCGACTCGGGCGTGAGACTGGTTTGTGGGACACGGTCATCCGCACCGATACCGAAGCCCTTACCAAGAAAAAGCTCGAATACAACGCCAAGAATCTGAACGATTTTGACGCTGTGTTCTTCTTCACCGCGGGCGAGCTCGAGATGGACGCCCAGCAGAAGGCCGATCTGCTTTCGTTCGTGCATGACGACGGGAAAGGCTTCATCGGTATCCATGCCGCGACCATCACCTTCACGGAATGGCCGGAGTACGGCAAGATGATTGGGGGCTACTTCGACGAGCATCCCTGGGGAACCTTCGACGCTCCCATCGTGGTGGAGGATCCTGCTTTTCCGGGAATGCAAGCATGGCCTGGATCGTTCGTTTTGCGCGATGAGATTTACCAGATCAAGAACTTCTCGCGCGACAACCTGCGCGTACTAATGCGTCTGGATGCCAGCAAGCTGGACCTCGCGAACCCGAAGGTTCATCGTACAGACCGCGACTTCGCTGTGACTTGGGCGAAAATGTATGGCAAGGGTCGGGTTTATTACTCGACTTTGGGTCACGTGAAAGAGAACTGGGACGACCCACAGATGCAAAAGATGATCACGGAAGCTATCCGGTGGGCGATGGGACTGGTCGACGCGGACGTTACGCCCAGGCCCGCACCTTCGAAGTGAGGCCGAACAATCAACATCGACAGGCGTCAATCGCAATGATCACACGCAGAACCTTCATGAAGGCCGCAGGTGCGACTCTAGCTGCCTTGTCAACTGATGTTTCCGGCAAGAGCGAGGGTGGGCTAAGAATCGGTATCAGCACTTATAGCTATCACGGCTTGCCCTTTGACGAGATGGTCGCCGAATTGTCTGCTTTGCGAATCGACGAAATCGAAATGTCCCGAGGAGAGTTCATGTTGATGAACCATCCGACAGACGACTTATTTCGATCTGCTCGCGCCGGGCTCGAACGCGCCGGGATTCGTTGCGTCTCGTACTACTCCGCCACCATCAACGACAGCCGCGACCTTGAGAGTGCCCTGCACTTCGCGAACCTGCTGGGCGTTCGCCATGTTACGGGAGACGCAACTGGCGGCATGCTTGATCAGATTGACCGACGCTTCACGCAAGCAGGGCTTACCTTCGGTATTCACAACCACTATTTCAAAGGGAAGAAATTCGCCTACGAGAGCCCGGAGGACGTCCTGAAGGCACTGTCCGGCGTTTCCAAAACGATCGGGGCCACCGCAGACGTGGGCCACTTCGCATCCTGTGGACATGATCCAGTGGAAGCGATCCGCCAGCTTGCCGAACGCTTGCAACTGGTGCACCTGAAGGACGTCGAAAGCGCTGGTGGCGAAGTGAATGTGCTGCTAGGAAGCGGGATCGCCAGGATCCAAGAGGTTATGCGGGAACTCCATCGACAGAACTTCGCTGGACTGGTAGCGGTTGAGTACGAAAAGGAAGGTAGTGTTGAATCCGATCTCAGGAAACAAGTGGAATTCGCAAGAAAGCTGGCGTGATTCAGTAAGGAGCGTACAAGGGAGGTCTACCTCCTTCTCGTGCCCCTCAACAATGGGGATTGCCTCCAGTTCGGTTGGCGAAACGAGGCAGTGAGCCGTGCCCGATCACTCACACTTGGCACTCTCTATTTCTCAACATAATCCGTGTGAAATTTGCCATTGCCGTTGAGCTGAACGATCACGGTACCTTCCCTTGCCGCAACAAAATGAGGTAAGCCGGCCGGGATGACGATGAAACTGCCCGCGGGGTACGCTTTCAGATTTGTGAGGTTGAATTTCGTTCCCTCGCCCAGATACCAGGTTCCTTCGATGACGGTGACCAGTTCGTCCTGCGGGTGCGTATGCGCGAGGACACGCTTGCCGGCGGGCATCTTGACACGATCGACCCACGCACCGCCCTGACTTGAGTCCCCGAGCAGCTGCGCTCGCTCGCGGCCGTCGGAGTAGTACGACGGGGTGAACCATCGCACTTGTAAGGGGGTGAACGCGATTATCTCTTTCTTGTTCGCGTCGGCCAACGTCAAAGTGATTGCCGCCAAGACGAATACTGCAAACATTGGCCTTTTCATTACTTCTCCTCTCAGCGCATGGTCGGAGGAATCCTTTTTCTGTATCTCCGAGGAATGCACTTAAGCGTATCTGCGATCATCGGATTTATTTCGTTGTTTGGCGTTTCGGTCATGAGCGGCGTACTTGTTATCAGCGAGATCAACCGACTGTGCGGCGAAAACATGCCCTTGCTTGAGGCGGTTAAGACGGGCACCAGCAATCAGATTCGCCCGGTCTTCATGATGATCATCGCGGCGCTGCTTGGCATGCTTCCTGCGGCAACGGCACGCGGCATACGGTCAGATGTTCGAAGCCACTGGCAACCGTGCTTGTAGGCGGGCTGCTTTCAACGCTGTTTCTGACCTTGCTAACCATGCCAGCTCTGTACTTGATCGTTGAGGAACGCCTCAGCAAGACCCAAGAAGGTCAGCCGTAACCCCGGGCGAGAGAACCGCGGACGCAGAATGGTCGCTAAACGGATCTCAATTTCGACTCTTTTCCCCGCCGTTTGCAAGTCGGCGTTCTCGATGGAAAACGGTCCACCGCGATGGATAGGGTAATTTTTGTGACATTTTCCCGAATCTCTCCCGCATGCGTGTCATCCATCTAGATATCGACAATAGACAAATCACTTATCCCGATTAATCCATAACCAGAACGCTTTTGCGTTCAGAAGGCGAAACTATCATGCATCCTCGTTTGGAATTAGATAAAGTTGCCCCCGACGCTCTCAAAGCGGTGCTGCAAGTGTCTGCTTACATCAACAATCATTCCGGCCTGGAACCCACTCTGCTGAATCTAGTCTATCTTCGGGCTTCCCAAATCAACGGCTGCGCTTGGTGTATCGATATGCACACTAAAGATGCGCGTGCTTTGGGAGAAACCGAGCAGAGGTTGTACGAAGTCAGCGCGTGGTGGGACGCTCCGTTCTATAGCGATCGTGAGCGGGCCGCCTTGGCATGGACAGAGGCAGTGACACGAATCGAAGGCCGCGTAGCAGATGAAATGTACGAGGAGGCGAAGAAACATTTCACCGACAAGGAACTTGTAAACCTGACCCTGGCCATTACACAGATCAATGTCTGGAACCGGTTCAACGTTGCTTTTCGGAACGTTGCGGGATCCTACCAACCTAATGTTCGCGGATTGAAGAAGAGCGCGTAGTCAACTTAGATCGCCGGTCTGGAGTGCGGGGTGTTTAACCCCGCAAGCAGACTGCGAGCTCTGTTTAACGGTGGTTTCGAAGGTTTTGGCTTCGGTTTCCTGGCCAATGGAAACAAAGCCTGGTAGCGCGCCACGCCCGGCCTGAGCCGCGAGGCAGTATTCACTTCCCCCGAAAAACGTCCCCCGGCTAGAATTGGGTTTCCACATCACAGAGCAGCCGCAGCTGAAGGAAAATGATGGCAGTACCGGCTGGATTTTCGAAGAAGTATCTTTTCAATGTATTGACCTGCATGCTGGCTCTGCTGCCTGCTTCCTCAATCGTACGCGCGCAGATACCAGTGGCGGATTCTTTGTATAAAGAAGCGGGCGAGGCTTACGACCGCGGAGATCTCGAACGCGCGATCTCGCTGTACGAAAAACTGATAGAACTTCGACCGGAGTCCGTGGAGGCGAGAACGAACCTCGGTGTGGCGCTGGCGCATGTAGGCCGCTACAGCGATGCGATTGCTCAGTATGGTGAGGCGCTGAAGTATGACCGCCAGAACCCGCTCGTGCGCCTCAACCTGGCATTAGCCTGGTACAAACAAGCCGATTTCGTGAAGGCCGCTGATGAACTCTGGGAATTGCGCAGGGACCATCCGGAAGGCCAGCAATCGCTTTACCTCCTTGCCGATTGCTACCTGAGGCTTGGGAAAAACCGGGAGGCCGTCATCCTTCTCCAGCCTGCTTACAACGCCAACCCCGACGACCGCGCGATCGACTATGCTCTCGGGACCGCGCTTATCCGCGAAGGGCGCCTGGACGAAGGGGAAATGATTATCGATCGTATCCTGAAAAGCGGTGACAGTGCTGATGTGACCCTGCTGATGGGAGCAGCTCAACTGGCCGGCGGCGATGCCAAGAAAGCGTCCTCCACCATTCGCATTGCGTTGGATAAGGCCCCCAACCTGCCCGGCGGTTGGTCGTTGTATGGTCAAGCCTTGCAGGCTGGGGGCGATAACGAGAATGCCAAGAGTGCATTTCAGCGCGCTCTGCAGGCAGATCCGAATGATTTCGATGCCAACCTTCGGTTGGGCGCCTTATTGCGCCACGATGCGAATTCGACAGACGCTGGTCTTTGCTTAGAGCGCGCCTTGCGTTTGCGCCCTGCATCCATTCCGGCGCGTTATCAGGTGGGCTCGCTCAATGCTGCCCTCGGCAAGCTGGAGCTTGCGCGGAAAGATCTCGAACAGGTTGAGCGCGATTCGCCCGACTTTCAAGAGGTTCATGTTCAACTGGCTGCGCTGTATGCGCGTATGGGCCTTGCATCTGAAAGTCAACGCGAGCGTGAAATCGTCCTGAAGCTCAACGAGAAAGCCCGTGCAAAGGGCCCGCAGCCCAGCCAGTAAGAGCTATTTCGGTTCTTTCACATGCAGGATCTGGTCTGACACAACGTCCTTCAGTTTTTGTACCAGGCCGGATGGCCACTTGATCTCAACTTCATCCACCTTCTTCGAAGCGCCCAGACCGAAGTGAACAGGACCAGCACTGGAGGAGGCATAGCCCGTGGCCGTGGTTACATGATTAAACTGGGTCCCGCCACCGGCGACCAGCCGAATGCGCGAGCCGATTCCGTCGCGATTGCTCTTCGTGCCCTCGAGTGCGATTTCCAGCCAGTGGTTGTCATTAGCGCTTTCATTCATCCAAATCTCGGTGGGCGCGCTGAGCGCGGTCACAACCAGGTCCAGCTTGCCATCGTGGTTGAAGTCGCCAAATGCGGAGCCGCGATGGCGGCGCGCCGGGGCCGCCCCGAAACCCGCTTCCGCAGTGAGAGCGGTCCAATCCTTGCCAGTATTGTTTCGAAACACTGTATTGGGCTGCTCGATCATGGAACTTTCAGCCATCGCAGGGGACTGCACATGCCCGCGACTCGCGAAAATATCCTTCCAGCCGTCATTGTCAAAGTCCGCAATGTGCGGGCTGTATCCTGCCATGGGGTCGGTGAGGCGCGTCAACCCAGAACTCGCCGTGATTTCCGCAAACGTCCCTTTCCCGGTGTTCTGATAAAGGGGGAAGCTCTCTTTGTCGAGCGCCACCACCGAGATGTCCGGATACCCATCGTTGTTCACATCGCGAAAATCGACGCCCATGCCGGAGATGAGGTTTCCATGTTCGGGAAGAGCCACTCCAGTTTCAAGCGCAACTTCTTCGAACCGGTTATGGCCCTTGTTGTGAAACAGGAAATTGAATAGCTTGTCGTTGGCGACAAAGATGTCGCTCAGCCCGTCGCCGTCGTAGTCAGCGACCCCGACCCCCATGCCTTTGCCCAGGTGCTGACGTATTCCCGCTTCAGCCGAGATATCTAAGAACTTCCCCTCTCCTTGATTCAGGAACAGCTGGTTCGGAAGCTCTTTATAGAATTTCGGGTGGCAATACTCTGGTTTTCCTTTGAATTTGCACGGTGGTTCGTGGCTTCCGTCCCAACTCATGTAATTCACCACGAACAGATCCAGAAGTCCGTCGTTATTGACGTCCACCCATGCTCCGCCCACCGACCACAGCAGGCCGTATTCCTTGTCGATCCCCGCCAGACCTGCCTTCGCGGTGACATCGGTGAAAGTACCGTTCCCGTTGTTGTGATACAGAGTGTTGCGGTGCACACCTCCCACGAAGATGTCTTTGAAACCGTCGTTGTCGTAGTCGCCGATCGCGACCCCAGTGTCGTATCCCATTCCGGCGAGTCCAGCCTTCTCGGTCACATCGCTGAACGTGCCATCTCCATGGTTGTGAAAGAGGCGGTTCCAGTACTTGGGAGAGGTCTTGTTGAGGGTCGAGATTTCGGCGCCGTTGGTGAAGAAAATGTCGAGGTTACCGTCGTTGTCGTAGTCGAAGACAGCGACCCCTCCGGCCATAGTCTCGGGAGCGTGGCGCTCGGGGGTTTCGTCGCTATCCAGAGTGAAGGGGATGGAGCGCAAACTGAAATGAATGGCTGCTTTTTCCGTTGCGGCGCCGGACGCCGGTTTCGACAGGACAATTGCACCCCACCAGGCAGTGCACCACAAGCCGACACTCAGTAGCAATGAGGACCATCGAAAGCGCCCGCTCTTGCTCGCCTTTCTACATGGGGCTTTTCGCGGTCGACCGCTGTCGGAGTTTCTCAATGGCCTCCTTCTCCCGGTCCGCGTCTTCCCTGCGGCCTGCCGCCGCGTACGCCCGCAAAAGATCCAGCCGGGTTCTCACCACTTGCGGCCCCAGTTTTTCCGCATCCTCCAACTCCCGGATCGCTCCGGCTAAATCCCGTTTGGCCGCCAGCACTTCTCCGTACACCATATGGGGCGACGCTTCTTTCGGAGCGATCTTTATCGCTTCCTCCGCCGGTTCACGAGCCTGCTCCGGCTGCCCTTGTTTGAGATAAATGTCGGCAAGACGCAACCGTGCCAATACGTGGAAGGGGGAGACTTCCAGTTCACGATTGAGTTCATGGATCGCCTCTTCGGTACGCGAGTCGGCGAGGAATGTCCCCAAGAGATAATGTACGCCGTGCTCTTTGGGATAGGTATCCGCCAAGCTGCGGAAGCGCTTATCGGCGTCTTCCCGCTGCCCCATTTGCACTGCGCAAAATGCCGACCCCGCGGTGCGGATCATCTCGCTGCGATCGCGCGGAATCTCCGCCGGAACAAGCGGCATGCGCAGAGAAGCCAGTCCAGCCGCCTCCGTGATCGATGTGTCACATCGCCCAGTGTTCACCAATTCGAATAAAACATCCATCCCGTCGTCATATTGCTCGAACCGCGTGAGTAAAACCGCCGTGAAATAGGCGACAGATTGTGCCATTTCCTTGCGCTGGCCTAGCCCGAGACTGCGGCTGCGCTGCAGATGTTCCAAGGCCCGTGAGTACTCGCGGGTTTGAAACTCGCTCATCCCCAGGAGTGCCCATCCCGGGCCGGCGTCCGGATCGTAGGACACAAACTGCCGCAATAGATTGCGGCTCTCCGGATACAGTTCCTTGTCGTACAAAAGCGTACTCAGATACCAGAGACCCTCGTCCCACGCCGGTCGGACTTCCAGGCCTTTCCGGTACAACCGGATCGCGTCATCGTCGCGGCTTTCCTCACGCGCCCGTGACGCTTCCTGTGACAACCGATCGAAGTTCGAAGCTTCAGCGGTGGCGACATTTGCTCCTGACGAAGGCTTGGCTTGTACCAGTGCCAAGGTAGGCCACATCACCACCATCGCGGCTACGAGGGCAATCACTTGGAAATTCCCTCAACCGACTTGACCGGTGGATGCAGCTTCTCTTCCGGGGGAACAAGGACCTCTTGTTTGTCTTTGAGCAGGTTGAATACTGCCGTCTCTCGCTCCGCGTCTTTCTTTCGCCCAAGCTTGCGGTACGCTTCCGCCAGCTGGTACCGAATCGACGCACTATCGGGAGCGAGCGCCTTGGCGGCTTCCAGCTCTCGTGCGCTCTCCTGCAATTGCCGGGTCGCGAGCAACATTCGGCCCAGCATGTGGTGTGCCTCCGCATTCCTCGGTTCAACTTGAACCGCATTCCGGGCGTACGACGTCGCCCCCGCCGGATCGTCCATCCCATGCAGACGCGCGAGTGCAAGCATTGCGGCAGCATTCTTTGGGGACACTTGCAGTTCCTGCAAAAACTCCCGCTCGGATTCCGCTCGCTGATCCTCGAAACCAAACAAGGTTCCGCGGAAGTAGTGCACATTCGGTTCTTGCCCGTAACGGAGGAGCAGCCGGTTCGCAAAGTCATCCGCTCGGTCGAACTGATGAGGTTGCATTGCCACCCGGAGAGCCGCCTCACCCGCCAGCCACACCATCTCGCGCTGGCTGGGCGAATACTCCTCCGGCAGGTTTGCAATGCGGAGAGAGGCCAGCCCCATCGCCTCCTTCAATGCCGGATTGGCATCGAGCTTCTGCACCTTGGCAGTCAGCAAGTAGAGCGCCTCAACGAAGTGTCCGGTGCGTGTCAGAAGCAGGGCCCAATGAAACCCTGCCACGTCGATGAGCTGGTCCGTTCCCGGCGATCCACGGCGCGCCCACTTTTGAAACGATGTGAGCGCTTCTGCGTAGTCGTGCGTCTCGTACTGGCATAGGCCAAGAAATGCGTACGCCGGTGCCGGCTTCGGCGAGATTGCAATAAAACGCTTCAGTGCTGTCTGAGCCTCGGGAAAGCGGTCCTGATCGTAGAGCAGGCTTCCCAGCCACCACCAGCCCTCGGTCCATGTCGGCCGCAATCGCAGACCTTCCCGGTATAGGTCGATCGCCTCCTGCATATGGTCGGCGGTTCGTGCGGCATTCGCCTGCTGTGCCACGTGTGTAAAACTCTTTTGGGAGGAGGTGGCGACTGCAGGATGTTGCGTCAGGAGCAGGACCAGTACAGGAAGAACCGCTACCATAAGGCAGACTATACAGGCAGGTGACCCTTGCGGGCCACCTGCTCGACTTCACAACCGGGTTAGAAGAGGTACTTCACTCCAAGTTCGAGAATGCGGACACCGTAGTGCGCAGTGGCAGTGCCAAAGGTAGGACTAGCCTTGCCGTTGGAATCGAAGTTGAGTTTTAGATTGTTGTCGCTGGAAATAAACGACAGCAAGGAATGGTTGAGAGGATTGAATGCTGCAAACCGAAACTCCAGCTTCTGATGTTCCGTAATTTTCACGTGCTTCAAGAGAGTTATATCCGTATTCCAGAACATCGGACCGGGCAGGTAAGGAGCGCTGCCGGTGCCCAGGCTCCCCGGAGGCGGAGTTGTAAAACAGTTCGGATTGGCGAATTGGTTCTTCTGCAGCCCCTGCAGCGGATCGCACGTGATTAGCGGATACTGCTGGGCGTCAGGCGTACCCAGTTGCGCGACGTTGTCCGGGTTGTAGCCAAAGAGCAGACCATTGCCGCTCGCTTGATTGGTGATCTGCGCTCCGCTTTCGATCTGCGTGATTCCAGAAATCTCCCAACCGTTCGCCAGACCATTCAGGAACCTGCTGCTGCTATGCGCATCGGGTATACGGAAGACATATGCAGTACTGAAAGCATGCTTGCGGTTGCTGGGGGAGATGCCATACAGGAAATGAGCGCCGTAGTCCGGAAGCGCGCCCATGAGCGAACCGTTGTTAAGATTGGACCCTTCGCTCAATGCTTTCGACCACGTATAGTTCGCCTGCAGAGAGAGGTATCCCACGTTGCGCTGCAGACTCAGTTGCATGGAATCAAACTGGGCTTTCCCGGAAGTTACGCTGCCAGTGACGTTCTGGTACTTGTTAAATGGCCGGAAAGGTTGTTCGCATGTGGCATTGTTACAACTCCCTGCGAGTGTTCCCAAAGGAATCCCGTTGATATTTACGGTCCCTTGCTGAAAGTCGGAATGGTTGCCGACGTAGGACATCTCTAACGTGAATTTTGCAGGAAGCTGTTGGTCTACGTTCAAGCTGTACGATGTGACCAACGGCTGTTCGTCATCACCTGCGAGCATTGCGTTGAAACTGCCATTCACCAGTTGCGGATTTCCGAATACTGCTTTGGGAGCGCAATTTACTCCAGCCGTGCAGTTATTTGAATTGTGAAGGTCGATGTCCTCCCAGGTCGGGCACGCGGGATCGTTGGAACCACACCCGAATCCGACTGAACCTAACGCCGTCTGCGCGGGGCCTGTGTAACTGTTGGCCTGTACGGAATCGTAGGCCCGGAACTTGCCCCAGCCCCCGCGAACTACCGTTCTGCCATTGCCGAACAGATCGATGGCGGCGCCCAATCGCGGGCTGAAGTAGACGAACCGGCTGTCCACTCCGGAAAGCGGAACACTGTGGTCCGAACCGTGCCACACAACGCCCGTATTGCCGGTTCCAGCCGCGTCGTACCTCGCTGGATCAAACAGGGCGAGCCCAAACCCCGGAGAGTAAGGCTTCGCCACGTGTTCGAATCTCATGCCGACCTGAACCGTAATTCGACGGTTCAGCCTCCAGTCGTCCTGTGCATAAAACGAGGCGATATTCTGGGCCACTTCGGAGGCAGGCGGCTGCGCTTGCTCGAAATATCCTGCCTGGCCCATACCCATCAGCATGTCTGCATACTCGTTGCCCGTGGGTGAGCCCGACCAGGACGCGTATTGGAACACTCCCATGTACTGGCCCCAATTATCCTGCTTGTTGTACAGGTGTTCCCAATAGAAGCCGTACTTAGTAGTGTGCGTGCCGATCACCTTGGTTACATTTGCCGTAACGCTTGGGATGCCCTTCACGGCGATCATTGTCGGGTGATAGCTGTGGCCCACATCGCCGAAACTCGGGATACTGTCACCCCAACTCAGAACCGCGGGGAGGTTAGCGGTGTCGTAATAGCCTTTGAGCGGGAAGCCCGACTCGGAACGCTGAATCTTCTTGGGGTCCGTAGGGGCGCTCGGCAGGTTGAGCTTCATATACCCGAATTTGCCCTCCGCTGTCATGGTCGGCGAAAACACATGCAGAAAAGTGGCCGTGTAATTGTCGGCTCCGTTATTGCCGACAACACCAGTGGGGGATGGCACGCACCAGGCACAAGTCGTAGCCCACAGACCCAAGGGCATGTTGTTGGTTTCGCGGTGGCGATTCCAAGTTACATAGGCCTTGGTATTGTCACTGATGTTCCAATCACCGCGAACCATGTTCTGAAAGGAATTCTGGGCGACCGAGAAAGATTGGATGTAGTTGTTTCCCGAGATACTGTCACTGGTTGATGCGGGAGTTTCCAACTTCATCAGGGTCTGCGCTGCCGGATCGATGCAGGCGGGATTTAAAACGCCATTAGTGATGACGCATCCGGGCCTCTCGGCCATACCATACCAGCCAGAAGCACATGGATTGGTGCCAGATGCGACACACGGCTGAGGGGTCACGGGCTTCGCATAAACGGTATTTCGACCACCCGTATTGCCGGACCCGGTCAGGGCGCTGAAATCTCCATTCAGCATGGCAGGTGTCGGGACGAACGCAGACTCCACACCCCCGTCAATTTGCTGCTTGTAGTACTCGAAGCCGTCAAAGAAAAACAGCTTCTGCCGGCTCTTATTCAAGCCCGTTCCGGGGATGATCACGGGACCACCAATGCTGAAGCCAGGGTAGTAGTAGGAGCTGGCTGGTTTCAATTGACCGGGCTTGAGGTTATTCCCGGGGTTCATTTCTTGCTCTCTGTAATACTGCTGCTCCGAGTTCAGCGCGGTATTGCGCGCGTTAAAGCGAAGGTTTCCGTGAAAAGCCTTACCGCCGGACTGAGTGACGCTATTCATCACCACCGGCCCCTGGGCATTCTCCGCGGTGAAGTTCGACGTCAGCACTTTCACCTCGGAAATCATGTCGGGGTTCGGAACAATCGGAGTGGCGGTACCGAAAGCACCAGGATCCATCGTGCGTTGGCCGTCCTGTGTGATCTCTGCCGCCTGCCCGTTAATCATGACCGAGGCAAGTCCTCCGGTTTGCCCGCCAAGTGAAGAATTGAGACCCACCACCTCACCTGTATAGGCTTGCGAGTTGATCCCGCCGTTGGCAGTCAAGGTCGCACCCGGCAGAATCTTGACCAATTCGCTGGCATTTCGACCGACCAGAGAGAGTTCCTGCAGGTCCTTCGTCTGAATGGTGTAAGCCTTCTCGCCCGAGTCCACCATCGCTACGCCTTCGGTCCCGGTTACGACCTCGACGCTCTCCGTTGTGGTCGCGACTTTCAGCTCGATGTTGAGGGACCGGCTGTCGCTGGCATGCAGTTGGACGTTCTTCGTCACCCAGCCGGCGAAACCCTTCATGGCCACGTTCACTTCGTAGGTTCCGGGAGCCGGAAGCGAGGCGAACGAAAAGAAACCGTCCCGGTTGGTCGTGCTCCTGTTAGGTGTGCCGGAGCTAACGTTCGTTACGGTGACCTCTGCGCCCGGTATGACCGCTCCGCTGGAATCTCGTACGGTTCCTGACAGGGTGGCAAAAATCGACTGTGCCGAAGCATTCGGCAGGACGATCAGCGACAGCACACACGCGACCAGCGCAATTTGTCTCATAGACACTCCAAAGAACGTTGAGTCACACAGTGCCCAAACACCGGGCGAGCCCGCCCATCGGCAATTTCGACGCCCCAAGGCAGCATGCACATCTGCCACCCTGCTTGTGGCAATTGCGGTGATGCCTTCCAGATGGCTGACAGATAACGTTTGCTAGGGTGAATTGCAGGCATCGTAAACGATTACAATTAACGGCGCTGAGAATACGCCGGCCGCTCTCACCCCTAGTGGTTCACTCGTTTACAACGGGTTAACAGAGCAAGTCAAGCTAAAAATCGTTATTCTAAGTATCCTGATCAGATTATTACGTTTGAGCGAGGAAACTCCCGACAATCAAACACGTGGGGCCGTTGTCTTGACGCTTTTTTCGTGGGTCCGTTCGATCTAGTCAGGCAAGGAGCTGCCTCTGCGCACGACACGAATGTCGTGGTCGGTAACCGGGCGATGAAGCTCCGGAATGTCCACTTTGGGCATGTGACAGGAGGTACAGGCGGTATTGTTTACGGGACAGGCGCGGCCGGGATGATCCGCTGAAACTGGCGCGCCCGCTCGAGCAACGTGACAGCTTAAACACTTTGAATCATAATTTTCCGCCCGGTGGTCTAGCGGGCCGTGAGGATCATGGCAGGAGATGCAGGTGAGCCGGGCGTCGCCCCTGCCCCAGCACTTGCTGTTTGCAAGCCGATAGCCTGGCGAAATCACAGTGCTCGTACCCGTTTTGCCGCTTAGACGTATATCCCATGAGGTCGAATGACAGGCGCCACAGAAGTCGACAGAGTCTGCCGGCTTGAGTTGCCCGGGGTCGAAGATCAGCTTTTGATCAGCCTCACTGCTCGCCGCGCCACCCATAAGAATCTCCGCCTTAATCGCGGTTGCGTGTTTAGCTCCGGGTCCGTGACACGCTTCGCAAGAAACTCCGAGGAACAGGTGTGAGGTATCGAGCGAATTCTCTGAGCTGACCCCAATTGCATGGCATCGGAAGCAACCGACCACTTCTGTGTTACCGACTGGACGCGACATCGCTTCTTCGAGAGTGCGCGGAGAAGCAAGGGCTCGGCCGGGGGTGAAATCCAGATTGTCCAGCGTACCGAAGAAACTGGCGCGTGCCTCATACCATTGCCCGGCTTGTTGATAGAGGTAGGACTGTCCGACCGTACCCGCCCCAAAAGCCCAAAGCAGTGAGGCTGACAATGAACGCGAGCCGTCACTCACTGTGTAAGTGCTTCCTGAAGGTGAGCTTACAATCTCATATCGGTACGGTACGCGCTGGAAGTTCAAACGTGGGTGGGACCGCAGCACTGCCGTTTCCCCAATGCGCGCAAGCGTCCGCGCCATCGGGACCGAATTCTGCTTGGCGGCAATCCCTGGATGACACTTTGCACATACTGCCGCACCGACGAAGACCTCCGACGATGAACTGACCCTAGTTGGCCAAAAGCCCGGTTTCGCCAAGTGCTCGATCGTCGCCAGCTGCGCCGTCGCGCTTCCGACTAGTATGCCTACGAGCAACCAGACCCTCGCCCGGATACCTCGTGTCACGATAAATCGAAATTTGTAGCTGGTCTTCATCGCAAACTTGGTCATAGCCACGTTAGCAGCAGGTGCTATCGCACAAGCCTAGCCTCATGCTCCATATCGGATCCTGGCGGCTACTGGAACACAGTTGGCTGCTATTATTTCCGGTCGAACACGGTGAAGTGGTGATGACGTCCAAAGCGCCTCTAGGCCGCAATCCAGTAGAGGTTATCGCTGGCTACCTGGGTTCGCCATTGCTTCCAGCTCTCGTTTGCATCCTGTTGCTCGGCTCAGCGCTCCTGGCTTCAGAGTCTGACGAAGGAGCGCAGCGAGCGCCCGGCGTGAGCGAGCCCGCCACGCTGGTGGACTTATCGCAATGGGGATACTCCGGGCTCTCACCTCTGGGGCGCTTCAGCCTGAGGGCAAACGTAACAGTCGACTTTATCGACAACGATCACATACTGTTCACGTTTAACGCAAGAAAAACTGATGGTACGGCATCCGGAATGCCCACCTCGTCATGTGGACCGCCTGATTCACGGTCGTTATCGACCCGAGTGCCATGACCGGGTTCATCGTCAACGTCTTTCCGTTTCGAAACCGCGTCTCCTCTAAAGAGGCGTTCGAAGGGCTTGAGCTGGGTGAAGGGAAACCTTCACGCCCAGTTCTGAGAGGGCCAGGCGGCCGCAAGGCTGTCTGGCTACTCGGTAACTATGAACATGGCATTAGCAGAGAGTGAACCGGACTGACCTCTTCCTCCCGGATAATAGGCAGTACACTCGAACAAGTAATTCGAAGGTCACGTCAGTGAGAGGACTGGCAATCTGCAACAATCTGACCCTACCGATCGGAGGCCTTGTCGATGGTTTTTCCAAGCTTTGATCTCACAGGCCAAGTGGCGCTCGTAACCGGTGCTGCACGTGGTTTAGGCAATGCGATTTCACTGGCGCTGGCTCATGCCGGCGCCGACGTAGCACTGGGCCTGCGCGATATGAACGCCCGCGGAGACCTCGCCGATCAGATCGGAGCTATGGGCCGACGCGCCGTACCGCTACAAATGGACGTCCGACGACTCGATCAGATATTCCAGGCGGTTGATGACACTGTCAGGCATCTCGGAAGGCTCGACATCCTGGTCAATAATGCGGGACTTGCGCCAGACAATCTCGCGGAGAACGTGCGCGAAGAGGACTTCGATCTGACGCTTGCGGTTAATCTGAAGGGGACATTTTTTGCCAGCCAGGCTGCAGGGCGTGTAATGATCCGGCAGAAGAGTGGTCGAATCATCAACCTGAGTTCACAAGCCGGATTCGTGGCGCTACCGACCGAATCGGTGTACTGCATGACGAAGGCTGCCATTGCGCACCTCACTAAATGCCTTGCCCTAGAGTGGGGGAAGTACAACATCACGGTGAATGCGGTCGCACCGACATTTATTCGCACTCCGGGGACGGAGGGCGCCCTGGCAAACCCCGAGTTCCGCTCAGACGTGATCGAGCGCATTGCTGCCCTGCACCGCATTGGTGAGCCTATGGATGTGGCGGGTGCGGTCGTATTCCTTGCCTCTAGCGCAGCGTCCCTTATTACGGGGGATACGATTCTCATCGATGGCGGATGGACGGCACAGTAGCTGTCTTCGGGAGGGAGAAGTGGCAGTCGTTAGTCGTTGCCATCAGCGATTACATCAAAGATCAATTGAGCCTGCCGATCCATTTGACCGCTTAAGCGAAAATCTCGTTGACTTTGTCACGTAGCTGGTTGCGCGACGGTTTCAGGTACCTCATGGTTGAATCCATGTCGGAGTCCTCAGTCATCACTTTCGGGACACCACTCAGGGACAGTGAATTCCATCAGCTAAGTCAGAACTGTCTAGTTGCGTCTCGGGCTAGAATTGCACTGGCATGCGGGCGCTACAGCATGTCTCATCGACCGAGATGATGCTTAACTTTCTCGTATCGTGAAATTTTTATTCCAGCCTAATCCGCCGTGCAGTAACTCCGTCCCCGACCCGAATCGTCGCGTCGCTTACACTGGAAGCGCGAGGTCCAATGAATCGTCGAGACATGTTGAGAGGTGCGGGAGTCGTGGCCAGAGCGGCAGCGGTGAATGCTGTGGCGCAGAACTCCTCTAGCGTGACGGCGACTATCCACAAGTGCAAAATTGTCATCACGGGCGGGCATCCGGGCGATCCCGAGTATGGCTGCGGCGGCACCATTGCGCGGTTCACCACGCTGGGCCACGATGTCGTGCTGCTCTACTTGAACGACGGGGCCTGGCAGCCGACGTCTTCGGCGATTCGCATTGCCGAAGCGAAAAAGGCGTGCGAGATTTTGAAAGCGCGCCCTGCGTACGCCAATCAGATCAATGGTCATGCGATCGTTGACAGCCAGCACTACCAGGAGTTTCAGAGCATCCTCGAGAAGGAAAGTCCCGATGCCGTCTTCACTCACTGGCTCATCGATAACCATCCCGACCATCGCGGGATTGCCAACCTCACCTTCGAATCGTGGAAGCAACTGAAGCATCGATTCGCGCTGTACTATTACGAAGTCTCGGACGGCGAAGATACGACACAATTTCCCGCGCCCACTCATTACGTGGACATCACCGCAACTGCTGATACGAAAAAAGCTGCCTGTTATGCCCACGCCAGTCAGACTCCCGACTCCTACTTCGCTTTGCAGGATACAGTGGCAACTTTCCGCGGGCTGCAAAGTGGCTTCGCAAAGGCAGAGGGTTACATTATGCAGATCGGGAGTCCGTACGATATCTTTCCCCGCGCGGGCATCTCAGGCTAGCCAGGCCAGACGGATGTGATTTCCTTGCAGGGGCCTGCCGGTCAACACAAGTGAAGACCTTATTTTCCACGACATGAATCCGTAAATGCATTCTCAAGGGGGGCCATCTTTGGTTCCCGCGTGCAGGTTACCACCACGCTAGTGAACTGCCAGACATACCTCATTGTTCGACTGGCTTCTGAACAGAGTTCCATTAAATGAGCTAATGCTCCGCTCGGTTATCCGCACCACAGACTTTCGGCAGGTTCCGGGGGGCCTAAACGGCGCTCACTGGCAACCGGGACATCTTGGGGACAGTGACCGGCGTCATTGAGAGGCAAATAGTGCTCGGGTCAGCTTGGCCAAAGGGACCTAATAGCAATCATCTCAGTAATTTGGCGGAGAGGGAGGAATTCTCTTTCGGCCCTTACCTGCAAGTCACGGTGAAACTTGCACTTGCCGCATATTAAAGTGTCGACGACGCGGGTAAGCCAGCTGCGAGTCCCGCAATGCTCATGAACGTCCGCCGATTGAAGTTTGTCATTGCGTGCTCGTGATGCTGTTGTCCGCCGATGCTGGTTCTGCGGGAGTATTGAAAAGGTACAGATGACGTAAATTGGGCATGCTCTTCAAGGGTGCTAGCTCATCGCTCGTCACTTTTGTCGCACTCAGATTCAAGTAGCTGAGTTGAGAGAGCGAAGATAGCTTACCGAGGGTTCGTCCGGTAACGACCGTGCCTTCCAGGTGCAGAGCGCGGAGGTTTTTGAACTGGGCGAGAGTTGGAATACTGTCATCGGTTACTGCCGTTCGTCCCAGTTCCGCCTCGACGATGAATGGAGCAAATCGCTGAAATGTTGCAAGCTGCGAATCATCGAAGGTCGCTGCCACGTCTGTTGTACGCAGGATGAGACCATCCGAGGGTTTCGCCGAGACTGGGACCAACTTCGCTCCTTGCGATTGCTGCATTTGCTGAATCTCGCCCATGAGTGCGCTGTAGTCTCCGACTGGAGGTGGCGGCTCCTCACGGTCCCCTGCAATGAAAATACCGGGGACGCTGCGCGCTTCCGGTGAAGCTCCAGCGAGTACCCAGGCGCGGATTCTCGCAATCTCGTCGGGCGTGAGGGGAGTGCGGCCCTCGGCAGGCATGAAGTGAGGATCACTCGGGGGGAGCGTAACGTTTTTTAACAAGGAGACTGCCATCGGGATTGCGAGGCGCGATCACGATCCCGTCCTTGCCTCCCGCCATGAGGGACTCGTACGAGTCCAGCCGCAGAGCCCCCTGCTCCTTATTCGTGCCATGACATGAAACGCATTTCGTGTCGAGAACTGGATAGATATGCCTGGCGAAAAAAGAATTCGGATGAGACGAGACTGCACTCGGCGCAACATATCTTTTGAGTGTAGGTGGCATGTAATGGGTTAAGTAGCCGCTGCCATGAGTAAGCGAACCACCCTGATGGGCTGTCCATGTAAGGGTTAGTAGAAGCATAGCCAGTAGGGGGAAGTACATACCCCAGTGATGTGTCTGCAGCCAAGTACGTCGAACCGCCACACAAAACAATCAGCTCGATTGCTAGAAGGACTCCGCCGCGCAGGTGAAGTGTGACGGTAGTCCCGCTTTCTCCGCTGCCATAAGCCAGGAGAAGCCCAAAGAGAATGGCAACGAGGCAGGTGGCCAGCGCGAACTGCAAGACAAGCCCTGCCGCCTCGCGCAACGATGGACGCCGAATTCCCAAAGTCTCGAGCACCGGCAGAAGCACGATCAGCCCGATCGGAAGATGCACCAGCAGCGGATGAAAGCGGCCGAGGAATTGAAGCCAGTCAGCATGGGGGCGTCCGTCTAAAGGCACGAAGAGTAGCGAGAGGAGAATCAGGGCAGTGGCACAGCCTGCTCCGATCCACGCTCGGCGGCCTTGGCGTGCTTTTTGCCAAAGATCACCGGCGCTGCTCACGACTTTCGTGGCCAGACTCACGCCAAAATCCCTTGAACCACAAATGCCGGCACAGGACTGGTGAGCTTTTGATCCAGCCCTTGGAACTTGTAACTGAATTTGTTGTGGTCGATGCCGAGACAATGAAGAATGGTCGCGTTGAAATCGCGAACATGCACCGGATCTTTCACAACGTTGTAGCTGAACTCATCAGTCTCGCCATAACGTGACTCCCGGGCGCACACCAGCACCGGCCATCCAAACCGTGAAACAACGCGGATGGTGGTCGCGTCCGTAGTTCTCTTGGCTTAGTCCGCCCTGGCTGTAAACGGTGCGTCCGAATTCGCCACCCCAGATCACCAGCGTGTCGTCGAGTAAACCGCGGCGCTTCAGGTCGGTTACCAGCGCATAACATCCACGATCGGTCTCCTGACAAAGCACCGGCAAGTTTCCAACGACGTTGTCGTGCACGTCCCAGCCACGTTTATAGATTTGCGTGAAGCGAACGCCGCGTTCGGCCATGCGCCGCGCAAGCAGGCAATTGTAGGCAAATGTTCCGGGCTCTTTCGCTTCCGGACCGTACAGGTCCCAAGTTGACGCGGGTTCCTTACTGAGGTCCGTAAGTTCCGGCACAGAAGATTGCATGCGGAACGCCATTTCGTACTGAGCGATGCGCGAGTTGGTTTCCGGATCGCCAACTTCGGCGAGCGTCTGCCGGTTGATTTCTTCCACCGCGTCCAGCATCTTGCGCCGTGTATCTCTGTCGACTCCAGCAGGGTCTTGCAGGTAAAGCACAGGATCGCCCACCGATCGCAAACCTACGCCGGAGAATTCAGAAGACAGGAAACCGCTGCTCCACAGACGCGACGAAACCGGCTGATTGTTTTCTTTCGGGTTGGTCTTGGTCTGAAGAACGACAAACGTCGGCAGATTGTCGTTCATGCTGCCAAGGCCGTACGCCAGCCACGCGCCCAGGCATGGCTTGCCGGCATTCATGTTGCCCGTATTCATCAGCATGATGGCGGGCTCATGGTTAATGGCGTCGGTGTTGGTGGACTTTATAATGGTGAGATCATCCACCATGCGCGCGGTGTAAGGAAGCAGATCGCTGATCCAGGTCCCAGTCTGCCCATATTGTTTGAAGGGCCAGTGCGCCGGAGCAATCGGAAATCGTGCCTGGCCAGCAGTCATGCCTGTTAGCTGCTGATTACCTCGCACCGACGCCGGCATATCGTTGTTAAATTGCGCAGCAAGGTTCGGCTTGTAATCGAACAGGTCGATCTGCGGCGGCGCACCAGACATAAAGAGGTATATGGCTCGCTTAGCTTTTGGTGCGAAGTGGGGAAGTCTAAGATTGTTTATTCCGGATCCTGTTTGCAGATTGGGACCCGATGCAAATGCGCGATAGTGAAGACTCGCTTCACCGAAAAGACTTGCCAGTGCTGCCCAGCCAAGAACCTTGCCCGTGCGTCCCAGAAATTGCCGCCGAGACTCGCAGGCGGCCCACTCTTTTTTTGGTCCAGACGGAATCGGCAGATCCATCGGGGTGATTTTGTCTTCGCAATCGCTGCAGAGTGGGTGTTGTTTCATAGGATCCCTTACCTATTTATTAAGAGTTTCATCAAGGTTCAGCATTTCGCTGGCGATCATGGTCCAGGCTGCCAGTTCCGGCTCGGGAATTGAACTGTCATGCTTTTTCTCGCCGATGCTCACGAGAGCACGTGCATCTTTCGGATTCGCGGCGTAGTGTTTCTGCATTTCACTAAGTGACTTTTCCAGGACTGCCGCCATCTGAGGCGGTGGAACCCGCGAGAGCAGAATGAGGCCCATACGATTGATCCGCTGCTCGTCGACTCGGTCCACCTTCGCGAATCACACGCTCGGCCAGGGCGCGGGCTGCTTCTACCCACTGCACATCGTTCATCGTTACGAGGGCTTGGAGCGGAGTATCGGTGCGCTGCCGCCGAGTGCAGACCACATCGCGCGCTGTGGCATCGAATGCGTCCATGTTCGGCAGAGGCGCCATGCGTTTTACGTAGGTGTACATGCTGCGGCGGTGGAGCGAGTCGCCGTGGTCCTGTGCGTAACGAACGGTGTCGCTGGTCGGGTAGCTTACCTGCTCCCAAATGCTTGGCGGCTGATACGGTTTGACGCTTGGTCCGCCAATCTCCTGAACCAGCAGTCCTCCCGACTGCAACGCAATGTCGCGAACCATCTCGGCATCCATGCGGAAACGAGGGCCGTGAGACAACCACTGATTTTTGGGGTCTTTTGCCAGTTGCTGCGGACCAGCTTTCGAGCTTTGCCGGTACGTCGCTGACATCACCATCAGCTTGTACATGTGCTTGATGTTCCATCCGCTTTCGCGGAATTCGACCGCCAGCCAGTCAAGCAACTCAGGATGCGTCGGCCGCTGACCCATGATTCCGAAGTCTTCTGTCGTGTCCACCAGGCCAGTGCCGAACAGTTCGTACCACATGCGATTCACGGTGACGCGCGCGGTAAGAGGATTCTCCGGGCTCACAGTCCATTTCGCCAGTGCAAGGCGATTTTGCGGCTCATTCGGCGGTAAGGGTGGAAGAAAATGTGGCGTGTTGGCTTCAACTCGCTCGGTGCGAGCGGTATACATTCCGCGGGTCAGCACATGCGCATAGGGAAGAGTGGATTTCTCCCAGGAAACCAAAGTCAAATTGCCACCGGCAGATAAATGGTCCAACTGCTTATCGAGAGAGGCTATTTCGCGCTGAATTCGCCGGTAAGTGGGATCAACGTCATTGAGGTAAAACTCGGTGATCACGTGCCACTGATCTGTTGTCCATTGCGCCGGTGGTTGGGCCGCGATTTCTGCCACGTAGTCCTCGAACGGAAGCCGCTTGACCTCACCAGCGGCGAGGGCCCGCGCATACAGCCGGATATCTTGATAACGCGCATCCTTCGCCGGATGCGCCTCGGGATTGCGCCACCCAAGCTGCATCGGGGCACCAGTACGAATGCTCGCTTTACTAAGGTTGTCCTTGAGCACACTTGTTGCGACTTGAACTCCATTGATGAAGATCTTGACGCCGGATGCATGGCCGGAACCGTCGTAGGTGAAGAAAATATGTTTCCATGCGTTGTCGATTGGGAGGGGCTGCACAGCCGCGACGCGGATGGCGATCTCAGGAGTGTTGTCGCGTGGTGGTTCGTCGGGTTTCGGCTTCTTCGTTTTCGCTTCTGCCGCAGCTTTTGCTTTTGACTTTTTCTCTGCGTCTTTCTCTGCCTTTAATTGTTCTGGCGGCTTGTTCGGCGCAAGATCCTTCTCGCTCAAGTCCTGCGGTGTGGGATAGTTAAATGGCTCCTTCGTCTTCGGCGGCTTCTTAGCTGAAGCGCTCTTGTTATCTTTCTTCTCTGGCGTGGTTTCTTTTTTCTTTGCGTTTTCTTCTTTTGACCTCTGATTCACCAAAGCTACGCTTATCGTGCCGTTGTCATCCGCTGCCAGCTCCCATCCGCGATCATGCTGCGTGGATTCCATCTTCGAAATCAGTGTTCCATAACTTGCGGGATGAAACGGCGCCGCCCTGAACATGAACCAACCACCTGCGGAGAACGCATGGTTCGCTTCGTAATCGCCAGCCTGCCCCAGCGGCACTCGCGTGCTCGACTGCATTCGGAAGTCGGGCCACAGCCAGGTGGTCTCTCCCCACTCTGCTTTCATCGTCGTTGTGTTGAAAGCTTGCGGGATTCGCATTGGGCGCGCTGTTTTTCAACACCTCGCCGCTGCCTTCATCAAGACGTAGACGAACGGTGAGTCCTTCAGTGGAAACCGGGCGCGCTTGATCCTTCTTAGACGCCAGCCATTGCGCCACCAGTTTCCGGGCATCAACGTGCATGGCGTTCAGTTTTTCCTGAAGCTCCGAACGCCGGGCCAGCACGCGGTTGTATGCTCCCTCTTTCGCGACTTTCGGAACCCGCACGACAGGCGCCCACACCGGGCGATCGTCGTTGAAAGGTTTTTCATCCAGATTGTTGAAGAATGCACTCAGGGAATAAAAATCGTGCTGCGTGGTTGGATCGAACTTGTGATCGTGGCAGACCGCGCAACCAACTGTCAGCCCCATGAACGTGGCGCCGATATGCTTCCGTGCGCTCGCGAGCGATGTTGACGCGTAACTCCTCGGAAATGGTGCCACCTTCATTGCTGCTAACGCCCAGGCGGACGTAGCCACTGCCGATCAGCGGATCGAGAGTCTTCATCGGCATCAGGTCGCCCGCAATCTGTTCCATGGCAAATTGATCGAAAGGCTTGTTGTTATTAAATGAGCGGATCACATAATCGCGATAAGGCCAGATGTCGCGGCTATTATCGAAATGCAGACCATAGGTGTCCGCATAACGTGCGTAGTCGAGCCAGTATCGCGCGCGTTGCTCGCCGAAAGTCGGCCGCGCCAGCAGTCGATCAACCAGATGTTCGTATGCGTCCGGTGAAGCGTCGTTTACAAATGCGCGGACTTCTTCTGGCGTAGGCAGAAGCCCAGTGAGATCAAGCGTGACTCGCCGAATGAGTGTCGGTTTATCCGCCTCCGCAGAAGGCTGAAGACCTTGCTTGTCCAGTTTCGCGAAGATGAAGTTGTCGATGGCGTTGTTGGCCCAGGCATCACTTTGAGGATTGTGGGGAACAGCCGGACGAACCGGGGCTTCAAAAGCCCAATGCGGACGATAAACCGCTCCCTGCTTGATCCACTCCTTTAGAATCGCGATCTCACCCGCGCTCATGGGCTTGGCTTCGCCTTGCGCATCTTGCGGCATGAGGTAGTGGGGGTCTTTCGACTCGATCCGCTTGACCAGTTCACTCTTCTCAGGATGACCGGGTACAATCGCATCGCGATGTCCCTCGCGCTTCTTCATCGCCGATTCCGCAAGGTCAAGCCGCAGGCCTGCTTTGCGCATTTCCGGGTCGGGACCATGACAACTGAAACATCGGCTGGCAAGAATGGGCTGCACATCCTGATTGAAATCCAGATGTCGTGAGATTTGAGTCTGCTGACGGTTGCAAGCACCCCCCATGCTGATTGCGAGCGTCACGACGACCAATCGAAAAGGCAAGTGCGTCGCCCGCCTGGAATCACGAACCAGCTGCGAGGAGCTACGAAGGCTGAGGGTGCATTTCCACTTGTGCATGAGCCGATATCCCCTGCATTCCTTAAACCAGAGTTTGGAAACCGATATCAAACCTATTAGCTGGCTTTTCTGTTCGCGGCGCTACCTCTTGAACGCCAGCGCTGTGATCCACGGAGTTTCATAATTCGCCACAAAGGCCTTGCCGGAAAGGGAATCGATGGTAATCGCGTAGGGATGACTACCTGCTTCGACTTTGCCCGCCACTGCATTAACAGAACCGTCGATGGGAGTGACGTCGTTCGCGTGAACATCGCCACAAACACACGGTTTCGGGCGACATCAACTGCAACATGTTGAGGATGCTTTCCGATAGGCAAAGTGGCGATTACGCGTTTGCGATTGAGATCTATGACACTGAGGGTCTCGTCACCATAATTCACTACATATAGCCGTTTTGTTTTTGGGTTGATTGCAACTGATCCGCGGCCAAATAGCGGGGACCCCAATCCCCGCGCGGGTTCCGGGGAACTGTTCCAACCGCAGTCCCTTTACCCTTTTCTCTAATTGCCGTTTTTTGGCTCCAGAATTTTTCAGGCGGGGCTGCTGACCTTCGGGGTTGGTTAGACGAAGAATCTCTTTTGCCAGTTCCGGGGGCTTGTCGGGGTCTTGTTCCTTCGCAGCCTGCTCGCACAGTTTATACAAAGTGTTCTTGTCATTCGCGGACACGCTGCACCTCGCGGGACGGGGGAGGTATCGAGTCTTAAAGATTCTTTACCATAAACGGGAAATACCCTTCAATCAGGAAATTCCGGCAAGGTGGGGGAGGCAAGCGGGGAAAATCCTATGCCCATGCAAGGACGCGCAGACGTGCCTTCAATTCTGTCGGTAGCCGGGCATATTGGGCCGTTGTGAGGCGCGTACAGATCCACTTGCCCACTAAACCACGTGCACCCCGCGAGAGGGAACGCCAGTAGAAGCATAGCCCGTCATAGTCCTCTACCCGTACTATTGATTTTGCCTCAATTTTCACGCATGTCATTCGTTGCCCCCCTTTAGGACAGGCCCATCATCCCCGAAACTGCGAGCCGTGTCACGATCATGCCCGTAACTCTTATGGTAAGTCCGGAAATATAAGGGGTTTTGATGCAGGAATTTATAACTTGGTTATGTTATCGGGCTTTCTAATTGGACCCCGGTTTAAATTGTACAAGCGTCCACCGTTTCGCCAATGCGTGTTGGGTGGTTGCGACGATTGATAAAGCCCTATGTCTCCACTGGTGAGGACTTGGGAGAGTTGCTGGATCCTAAGATTGTCTGAAATTGCCGAAACTTCGAGAGCGGTGCCACACCGTCTAAACCCCTGCCTTGCAAGCCCCGACCCCTTCACCCGTTCACCTTATTTCGGTGTAGCGTTTGCTGAGGTAGTGAAGGTTATAGCCGTCTCGGCATGGATCAGAGCCTCTTCCTTACCGGTTGCAGCTGCCACTCCGGTTCCCGCTCCGGCACCCACGGCCGTTCCGATGAGAGCGCCCTTGCCACCACCGGCCAATCCACCGATGAGCGCACCGGCTGCTGCGCCACCACCTATTTTGGTTACATTGCTCTTGGTGTGGCTCTTGCCCTTAGCGCGAAAGCCGCTGGTTGAGACCGGCAGAGTTTTGCCATTCGCGAGTTGAATCGAAATGAGCCGGACGGTGACTTCTCCGGGCGCGTGCAGCCGTCCACTTGACTTTGCATAAGTGACTTTGCCTTTCGCTGGGGCGCCAGCCTTAGCGATGGTCTTGCCATGGACCACCAGATCTTTCACCAAATTGGCGTGAAATGATTGCCCGACATGCGCACTCGCAGAATTGATTTGCGAGTCGGTGCGAACCGTGATGCGAGTTCCGGCAGGCACGGTTTGCGCGAACATCGACATCCCAAAAGCGAGTAGAAAAATAATGGTGTACCCTAATCTGTTCAGCATGATTTCTCCTTAATTGCCATTGGCCGAAGGCTGAGATTGATTGTAGGAAGGTTCTCTGCGCAGCAGTCGCACATTCGTGTTTTCGGCAGTTACCTTGGGCCGGACCCTCTCGTGCGAAATGTAAATGAAATCCACCCACGGAAGGAGATGAGCGGGTCGGGCCTCTGTCGGCCTGAATGGACTTCTCTTGCTACGCTACATCCCCGCCGCTCTCAGGGAAGTCATTCAACTGTCCCAGAAGGCGGAGGTAACGGCGGTGTGAAGGTTGGCGTGTGGACGAGGGATGTAATTGCATTGACCCCGTCGAAAGCGTGAACGCAAGGCTTCCGCCTGTGATTTCAGCTAATTAGAAGGCAGACCCTCCATACGGGTTTTCCTCACCAAGGATTCACGGGTCCCTCGGCAGGAATGCGGACAGCGTGCGACGGTCTGGAAAGCTGGTAGCGGGAAAAATTATGAGTGTAGTGGGCGGAGCGGATCATGCGGAAGATTGAGAAGGCTTCATCGGACCAGTGATCGAGTTTTGTAACCGAGAGTTTACGTGTCTTTCTGTGCAGGCGGGGTTATGATCGCGCGCAATTTTGGCCGAGCCCGGCAAGTCTCGGGTGTGACCTCTTGGGGGAGGGCCACACATCAGAGTACGGGCTCGGCTTTTCGTTCCAGTTTCGGCACTCCCGTAACGCTGACGGTTGCCACCCAATAAATTCTGCCCACGTTCGTGATGCTGTCAAAGATTGTAGGTCAGTGTCACGTCGATCCGTACGACCTTGGGACTGGCCTGAGAAACCTGATTACTCAACACCAGATAGTAAGCGCCTGCCGGAAGGCTCGCCTTAATTGTGCCCTGAATGACCTTCCCACTCTGGTAGATCGTCGGCCTATGTTCACCGTTCCACCAGCCTTCGAAGTCATCTTTGCTCAGGATGTACGCTTCGATCTCGTTTCCGGTCCCACCAGCCGTACTGAAGTGTCCTTGGACGATTGCATTTCTTGCGCCTGGCGGCACTTTGAACATATAGGAGTAGTAACCGTCGGTGTTCACCGTGACCGGGGTGTTGGCGATCTGCTCGATTTGGTTCAGTGTTGACAGTCGCCGGAGTTGTCCGGTGCCGATTGCAGTACACCAGATTCCGAAAAGTAGAATCGGCAACAGAACCCAGACAGCTAGATTGGGTTCCGGCGCTCTTGCCTGCGGCTTTGGGACCGGATACCGGGCAGGTGCTGCTGCGGTTGCTTCCCCGGTTTGAGGAGTTGAAACCGTTTCAATACTTCTGCCACCACACTTCACGCAGAACGGCGCATCGTTCCCGGTGTCCATTCCACACTGGTTGCAAAACATCGCGGCACCCCGCGAGGCAAGTTTCGTGCGCTTGATGGGTACATGGCAACGTTACGAGAGTAACAATGTGAGTCTGCCACTGACGAGTCGTCGCCCGTACTGAGCGCGGAGGCAGGATGTGTAGGCTGCGGATTATACCTCCGAGACGCCAAGCGCCGTGAACGCCCCGCCAGCCTAGCGCAGCAGGTGGTGATCTGCGTCACATACGACTTCACCGAAGCGTCTTAACCTCTCGAACAATGTGAGGTGATTATGGAACACCCAGTTCTGGCACGAGCCATCGCGAAATTTGCTGCAGCAGGCGAAAAAGCCGGCTTCAGCGTTGAGCAAATCATCCAGATTCTGAACGCAGGAGTCGGCGTAGAGACCTTGCTGGACATCATCGAGCGTATGCTCGTGGGGCAGCCCAATCCCCAATGTGGCTCCTCGCGCTGGATCATGTAACCATGATGAATGATGCACGCTGGACAGCGATCAAGGCTGAACTGCAAAGGGAAACGGAAGCTATCTTTCAACGTTCCGGAAAGGTTCTTCTAGTTGACTCTGCAGAGAACTCGGATTCCGATTTGACCCTGACCTCCAGGACGGGACAACTCAAGGTCACGTATGTGCCCGAGAGAAATGCAGTCAGATGGGAAACCGAATGGAATACGGGTTCGAGCGATCTCTTCAGCGACCGCGTCGCTGGTAGAGAGTTTGATCAGACGGATTCACAAGTTCTAGGCCGTTCGCAGGAACAATCCCGACATCACCAATTTCACCCTCGGTACTGAACCAACTGGAACAAGGAACGCAACGTTCTGATGGCACTGTCCTAAGGGCTTCCTTCTAGGTTATTCAACTAAAGTCTACAGTTTTTATCTTATTCATGACAAATTTATCCTTAGAGAAGCTTGTATTTTCCTGTAGGAAGGGACGACAATTATTCTGTCAGCTCACACCTGTTCAAAACTCAACGAGCTGAGTTTGAGGCGCTATGTTGGCATCACCCCGGCTGGATCTGATTTCCAAGCGACAAGCTCGTAATGAATGGCGGCAGATAGCCCAAGAATTGGCAAGAGAAACGGACAGCGAGAGATTCTTAGAACTCTGCCAGCAACTTCTCAAAGCACTTGATGACTGGAAATTCGACGCCTGACTTGTACCCGGCGAGAGTCTGCACTCCGCGATATTGAGAAAGCTCAGCGCTTCTGCGATGCAAGCGGCAACCTGCCGTGTCAATGCTCGAAGCGAAGTAGAACCAGCTAGAGGTTTCCTCTTGAATCCCGCAGCCGTTCTCCCTTCAGAACCCGCAGGCCTTTGATCGCGTCCACGACGGCTTGCATTTCGACTCTGCGAGCGTGATGCTTAGTCACTTCGAGCCATCGTGTCAGGAGCGCCTCTTCCGCTGCTCGAATACGCTGTTCGAGGGACGCGTTGTCAACCTCCAACACACCGCTTTGTAAACTTCTTCCCAGGGAAGGTCCCGTCAGACGGCATCGCCTATGCTTCTATGCTTCGACCAGCAGTGCACCGAGACACTCGCCGGTTTACAATTCGCTGCCATGACCAATCTCACCTCGGTACTGAACCAACTGGAACAGGAACGTAACCGTCTCAGTGCTCAACTCGAACATGTGACTAACGCAATTTCAGCCCTGAATGGCGTGAGTAACAACCGAACCGGCAGAAAAACGATCTCCGCCGCAGGTCGTGCCCGGATTGCAGCTGCTCAACGGGCACGATGGGTGAAGGTCAAAGGAAAGGTCGTTTCAATCGTCGCCCGCAAAAGAACGATGTCACCAGCCAACCGTAGGAAGGTCGCTGCTGCCCAAAGAGCGCGGTGGGCAAAGTGGCGGAAGGCACAGAAGAAGGGCTAGCTTCGCGAAGCAACTTTCTTTCTTTTTGTCTCCATCGCCTTTGAACTCTTTTCTACCCTGATCCTCCATGCGGTACGCGGAGCAACGGCCAGCACACCCTCGCTCGCCTGTCCTAGGCGAATGTGGAAAATCCAACCCAAATTGTCCACGATTAACGTGAGAAAGATAGCCCTCCAGCGCCTACGCGAGGGGTACTCCAGCGTACCCACGTAATTGCGGGAGACCTTCGTTATGTGGGGAAGGAAACAGGATGCATCCCAGCGGAAGTAACCAGGTCCGACGATGGTACCTCGGGGTTCGTTGCCGGGACGAATCTCTCCCGCTGGCACGGCTGCGAATGCCGATGCGTTGAACCATTTGTCAATCGTGTGCGGCGCACCGGCATTGGGGTCGCCTACGATATCCGGACGTCCGCCTTCGAACGTGCTTGGGTCACGCAGGCCAAGTCCCGCCGGATCGCGCGAAAGTGACGCAGTCAGGTGACTGCCGGTGTTCGCATACAGAATTCCGGCAACCTCCCAGCCTCCGAGCGCGTGCCCGACGAGTCCCTGCTGATTTTTCAGGAAGGGCAGGTTGTAGACATAGCTGCCCGAGAAAATATGACGGCGATCATAGTCGAGGTTCCCATACTCACCGGCGATGTTGTAGGTCGCCTGGGGAGCACGGAAGTCATTGGTGGCCGTGCCGATCGCGTGCGATAGTGATCGTGGCCAGGAGGCGATAACACACTCCGCATTTTTCGTTGGGCTGCAAACCCAAAGATCCGACTTTTTTTAGCTATTCAACTCACAACTGGCTATTCCACTCGCCCGCGGAGCACGGTCATCGACGCCACCGGTAGCGTGAAGCGATCTGTGCCAGCGGGCAGAATGGATTGTGCTGGTGGGCCATCGGGATCTGGGTAACCGTCGCGCATCGCCGAGTGCCATTGATACTGCTCTTTTCCGAACGTGATTCTCGCGACCGGCCCAGCAAAAGACCGCTTTCTGTTGGCATCTTCATCATGGAACGTAATCATCACCGTGTGAGGTTTGTCGTAGTCCTTGTTGATCAGCATAAGCGACCACTGCCCGTCAGGACGGAGAACTGGGTAGACCGTGACCAGAGCATGTCCCTCAGAATCCTTAATATCGCTCGTGGCGTGAAAAAGGCGATGCTCAGCATCGACCGGTTGTGCCCACTCCTGCGTCAACATCTGTGCAGCGAAGAACTGAGAAGTGCGCTGCTTGATGAGCCAGTTATGGTCGGTGGTAAACATGTGGTAGTTTCCCCAGCTGTTCGAGCACGCGGGATGCGGAGTGGAATATGGCATCGCATGATGATAGTAGGAAGCTTTGCCCCCGGCCGTCAGAAACGCGGGGAAGGTTTCACCTAACCACAAGGCCCCGAAAACATCCACCGCGGCATCCCCGCCCGGGGCGTTGGTTTCCGTGTTGAACATCGGGACACCATCCGGTAATCCGTCATTACGCCACACCTGCACAATGTGCGTTAGAACCTCCGGCTCTTTGAAGAGATTGCTCCATGGGCCTTCGCAAGTGCCGTCATAATATGGATAGTGCTCGTACGACATGAAAGACAGATCCGCGAGTCGGTCATGAGCCTTCAAATAGGCTAGAAAACGCTTGAACCATGAAGTCTGGCCTTCTGCATTTGGCCAGAACTTGATGTCTTCGCTCACGCCTTCAAAAACCGGTCCACCTAGTTTGAGATTCGGGTCAACTCTATGCAGGGTGGCGGCCCACTGTAAATACAGTGTGGCGTAGTCCTCCGGCGCGAAGTACTGGCCATCCGGCTCCTCGCCCATCTCGATATATGAAATCGGGTAGCCCCGCTTTTCCAAATATGCAATCTGCGCGGCGGCATCCTCCGGCGTGCCGTAGAGCAAGGACACGGGAATCATGGCCGGCAAGCCGCGCGTGAGGCCGCTGGTGTAAAAAAGGTCGAGACCGACTTGATCTCCGGCTTCCATACGATCCGGGATCACGTAGAGGTCAGAGGGTTGATGCCAAGGATCAATCGAGGAGCAATAGCTAAAAGTCTGTTCCTGGCCCGGAGCATGAAAGAGCAAGTCGTGGAATATGCCCTTCTGCAGCGTTCCCAAATAGACTTCCTTGATTGCGTATCCGACGCAATTACGGAGGTCGGATTTTCCATGTGTGTCACAAGTATTGGAAGACTCCGTCATTAGCACACGCACATATTTGGCAGCAACCGGCGCGGAAGAAAGCTGGAGGGTTACCGTCCCTCCCTTTCCGTCCGTAATGGTCCCTGCGGGAAAATCCTTCCACTCGCCATTCGCCGGGTCGTCGATAGCATCGCCGGCGCCCAGCCAGTACTGGACCTTGTAGCGGCGTGCGTATGGTTCGGTCCAGGCGATGCGAAGGGCAGTAATGATTTGTCGCTCTGCCAACTTAATGGCGATCCACTGCGGGTGGGTACTATCCTCCTCGCCTGTAAACGTTTTTGTCAGATAAGGATTACTTTTCCAGTAGGTGTTGATGTCGCCATCGTCGAGTCGCGAGTACCCATCAAACTCCGCTCCGCTGTTTCGCGTGACCCCGCGGTGAGGCAAGGAGTAACCGTACGAATGGCGGATCATTTCCTGGGTAGGATTGGCGTCGCCGACGAAATAGCCCCTTCCGGACGGATCGCTCCATTTCCCTTTGGGATTCCAGTGCCAGGCCTGGACGAATAATTCGGTGTTCTGGCGATAGCTGATCGGACCCCAGCCCGCCTCAAGAATTTGTTTTATCTGGTCTGGTCGAAAAAAATGTCAGTCGTGTTGCCTGGGATACGATCCAACGTTGTCCCCAGCGCCTTTAGCGGGCTGAATGTATTAGCGACATGGCTCGGAGCTACGTCCACATTTACGGTCTGCGCTCGCGCACAGACGGCCAAGATCACGATTTGGACCACCAACTCGGCACGATGAATTCCCTTGAAATGAAAAAACGTGACTGCATTCGTGGCTCCTCTAGAACGAGTAACTCTTATGACGATCGCGACCTCTAGAGAATCGAGCAGCCGGGATCCATTTTAGAAAGGAACATTTCAGCGCCAGCTGCGTAATTCCTGGAGCAGCAACTGCACTGATAACGCCAAATGAGTCCTTTTCTGCGACGAGTGAGGTGAACTCATCGACCTTCTTACAAGCCAACGCTCGTCACGCCCTTCCCGGGGGACGGTTGCGACTTCGTTGTGATTGTCATTCTGCGTCCATCGGGGGAGACGACACGTCGGCTGGCGGCAATCAACCGCATACCCCTCATATACGACGCTAAGACGGTTCGCGAGTTGATACGCTTCAGCGACACAGGAAGCAGAAATCCACGGTCCCCCATGACCGCTGCCTGCTTGCCGTTGTAGTCAGCCACATACTGGGCCTGGGCCGTCGTGCCATTGGCATAAGTCGTGTTCGAATGATAGTGGATACCGCGCGCCGTAGCCGTCATCTCGATCGTCATTGGGGCAAGTGCCAGCCGGATAGACGGAGCGCTGCACTGCCAGCGCGTCGTATTACCTCGCCTGTGGAGCCGCCATCGCGGGTCGGAATGACGAAGCAATGAAGTATCTACGTCAGTCGATCGATCAAGGGTTTACGGATATCAGTTACATGCAGAGGGACGAGGACTTGCAGAATTTGCACAACGATCCTCGCTTTGCGCCACTCATTCAGGAGGCTAGTATGCGACTCGCCTCTGCAGACAGAAGCAAGTAGTAAGTCACTCCCCCATCGGAATAATGCTAGGAGACGCGCTGACGGAATTCTTGGAAGGCTCGGGATCATCCTTTTCTGGGTGTGATGATGTGCCCCGGCCAACAGCCCCTGGTTTCGGCTGTGGCAGCGGTGCGGCGTCTGCTGCCGAGCGGAGTCCGCAGCAATCCGACTGGGAGAGGTAGAGAACAAACCCGCCCGCGAACGGATGTGAACAATGGCGAAGAAGAAAGCTGCTAGCCTGCCGCCAAAACTCACTGAGGCTGAACAAGACCTGCTGTCGCACATGCAAGCGGCTACCAGCTTCGAACAGATTCGCTCGGCGGCGACCCAGTTCTGCGCCGATTGAAAGACAACGAAGTAATACGCCCTCTGTCAGCCAATCGCAATACCATCAAGGCAATGGAACAGCGTGGACTGATCACCCCCGGCAAAGGTCGCGACCCGCTCACCATCGCGTGGCGTCTGACAAAAAGAAGAAAATAGCAGCCGTTTTGGTACTTTGTTCTGGCGACATCATCCACATTTAGGCAAAAAGTGAATTCTGAGCATCTGAAAGCTCGATACCCATCATCGATTCCCACGCCATTAACGCGACTGCTCACGGGATAGCAGCGCATCAGTCGGGCATCGGGAAATCGCACAGGCCGACCTATGTCCCCTTGCCTTTCTCAGACTGTCCCAACGTGACCTAGTCAAATCCCTCCTGCTGGGCAAGAATCGGAGCGTCGGTTGTCCCCAGCTTGGCATCTCGACCGTCCCAGCCGGGGACTAAGAAAGCACCACTAATCCCCCGCTGTGCGCCCTGGTGCACATGCATAGGTGTGAAATGTGACGGGCTCCGGCTTCGCAAGGCATTGGGCTTTTTTCCTCTTCGTTTCGGTCGCTCTCGGTCTTCTTCCATTAAAAGCACACCCGCAGCAGATCGCGGCAGCGCCGTCCGCTTTGGGCTTCGGCAACGTGCTCATGGGGCAAAGTCAAACGCAACCGGTGAGTATCACAAACACCGGGACCTCCAGCCTTAGCGTCTCCACCGTCAGTGTGAGCGGAACGGGCTTCGCGGTCAGCGGCCTGACATGCCCGTTCACCCTCTCTCCCGGACAGAGTGCGCGTCTGAATGTTGCCTTCACTCCGCCCGCGGTCGGTAGCGACAGTGGCTCGGTGTCGGTGAGCGCCTCGACGCAAACCTGGAGGCACCGCAGGAGGAGATACGCTTCCACGACCATAACCACCACCACGACCGCCAGTGTGGCGTTGACCGGTTCAGGAATCGCAGCCGCCGGTCAGATCGCGGCCTCACCGGCAAGTCTAAGTTTTGGAAGTCTCCCAGCGGGCGGCTCCCAGACTTTGACCGAGACCCTGAACAACAGCGGTACAGCCAGTGTCACTGTTTCGCAAGCCGCCATGTCCAGTGGAGCGTTCACAGTGAGTGGCTTGTCACTACCTGCAAGCCTTGGAGCAGGGCAGAGACTCACGTTCAGCGTCACTTTCAAACCCACTGCCTCCGGTTCGGTTTCCGGTAATCTGGCGATCCTCTCGAACGCTTCTAACCCGCAGCTGAACATCGCTCTGTCTGGAAGTGAGAATACTGCCGGGCAGTTGACGCTAACCCCGTCGGCGCTGAATTTCGGCAGCGTCGCCACGGGATCGAAAGCATCCTTGACCGGTACGTTGAGCGCGACCGGTTCGTCGGTTACGATCGCCTCGGCAACGAGCACGAGTGCCGAATTCGTTCTCAGTGGAATCTCGTTCCCGGTCGTCCTCGCTGCCGGCCAGTCGGTCCCCTTCACCGTGAATTTTTTGCCGCAAACCTCTGGCGACGCGGCGGCCAGTCTGGCTTTTGTGAGCAATGCCACGAATTCTCCTGCAACAGAATCGTTGAGTGGGGTCGGACTGTCACTGATTCAGCACAACGTCGACCTCGCCTGGAGTTCGAGTTCCAGTCGAACGTGGTGGGATATAATGTTTACCGCGGGGGTGCGTCCGGAGGACCCTACGTCAGCGTCACCTCTGCAAACTCGGGCACCACCTTCGTCGACGGATCCGTGCAACCCGGCCAAACCTACTATTACGTGGTGACAGCTGTCGACACGGGCGGCGCCGAAAGTGTGTACTCGAACCAAGTGTCGGCCATCCATCCCATCTCCGTAAAAAACCTCCAGCCCGGTTGATGGTAAGAAATATGAACTGGAGTCCCTCGATTTCCCGAATGCGCTCCTGATGATGGGCGACTAAAAGGCAAGGCTAGTAAAAGACCAACATTGGGCAGGCCCTCCGCCACAGGCCATCAAAAAGAAAAGGCTCGGCAGGGCCAGAAAGAGTGCAAATGCGTTTCATGATTGTTCTCCTGGGATGGCTGGGCTGGCAGGGGGAGGCGAGAAAGGCAAGTGGCTGCACAGTCCCCATATGCATTGTAGAGTCGCGCAGTTCGCGTGCTTCACGATTGGGAGTGAGAAAAAATGCAGGTGCAGTACGATTCCGTGAGTCCTTTGAAAGAACTTCCTTTCGATGTCAGGAACTGGAACACGATTCAGTATTCGAAAGGACAAACTTTTGCGCTTCGAGAACTGTTAGCGAAAAAGCTATCTGCCTTACTTGAGAACGATCCGAACATACGCGCCTAAGGGCTACAACCGAAACCTAAGAATGGGCCTGAAAAGAGGCTCAAGCACTCAGATCAACCGAAGGGGAATTCCAAAGATTTTCATCGAGTCGTCGTGTGAGCGGCTCTGTGGGAGTCACTGGATTGTTGCTAGATTAACGAGGCACACCACCATGGATTCATGTGATCTTCTCCACTCGGATGTAAGTTCTGTTCACAAGCCAGCCATAGCCAACAAGCAACGTGGTGCAGAATACGAGTCTTAGTAGGGTGCAAGCCAACCTGTGTACTGAAGTCAAACAGATCGCGTAAATTCGTCTCTGAGCCTAGAACATGAGACGTCCACAGCGGACGGGTTGGTCGCCGCAACGAAGACATGGGGTACGTGAAAGTCGTAGGGTCTTGACGACTCGTAAAAGCGAACAAGGTCACCATTCTCATCGTAGCCTTCGTGATGACTGCAGTGGCCATCCTCCACGCGGCGAAAGAACTGAATTCTCGTCCGCGGCTTGGATAAGGGAATCTACTAGTCGTCGGCCAATATCCCTCGAAAGATCTGAATTAGCCGCTAGACGGTTTCGGGCAATCCGGCGACCGCCCGCTGGGCCGTGCCTTTGCCGACCCCTACTGCTGACACAATCTCAGCCCAGGAATGTCCCTGAGCGCGAAGAGAGGCAATTCTGAGAGCGTCCACAACGACTCGTGGTCTACCCAGTCGCTTGGCCTTTGCCTGCTCATTTCGCAGTCCCGCACGTACTCGTTCTCGTCTGAGCGCCCTCAACCTGTCTGTGGTGTTGAACATTCTTGGTCTGGCACAGGGAAGCAAACCGTCTTTGATGTGAGATTTGTTAGTTCCGCTTTGACGACGATATTCTCTTTGAGCGCATAGCTGTCCTTATGCCCCATAAGTTGAATTTGTGCGATAGTATGCGTGGTTCTGCTCGGCGAGCCGGCAGTCAGCTTTGGCGCAATCACCTGCAATTCCGGTTTCAACCGTACAGGTTCCTGCACGAAACGTGACCATGAAGATCCTGATTACTGGGGGCGCCGGCTTTCTTGGTACGCGGTTGGCGCACGCCCTCTTGCGGCGCACGCAGTTCTTGGGCCGTATGCCCGGCGAGATTGTGCTCGCAGACTTAGCGCGACCGGCAGCTGACCTGGTGCGCAATGCACGCATCCGCCATCTTGTTGGGCCTCTCGTTGACCAGTGCTCGGCCTTTGTCAGTGAAAAATTCGATGTTGTCTTCCATTTGGCGGCCGCGGTTTCGGCGGAGTGCGAAACCGATTTCGACCTCGGTCTGCGATCGAATCTAGACGCCTCCCGCGCGCTTCTTGATGCTCTCAAAGCAGCGGGCAACTGTCCCCGCTTTGTCTTCGCAAGTTCGGCGGCCGTTTTCGGCAACGATCCTGGGTTGCCTCTTCCACTCGTGGTCCGCGATGATACCCTGCCCACGCCACAGACGTCCTACGGAATTCAGAAGTTCATCTGCGAGCAATTGGTCGCAGACTATGCGAGAAAAGGTTTCATCAACGGCCGCAGCGCACGGCTGGTCACCGTGATTGTGAGACCTGGCAAGCCCAATGGGGCAGCATCCGGATTTCTTTCGAGCATCGTGCGCGAGCCTCTCAATGGCCGACCCGTAGTCTGTCCAGTGCCGCCTGATACCGCAGTGGCGGTGTCGTCTCCAGACAACACGATTGCAGGCTTGGTCGCGGTCGCCGAAGCTGAGTGGGCCACTCTGGGCGGTCGCACCGCGTTGAATCTTCCAGCGCTCACGGTACAAGTGAGCGACATTCTCGACGCCCTTGAGGCAGTGGCCGGTAGAGCCTCCCGAGAACGAGTGCACTTCGAACTAGATCCGACTATTGCCGGCATTGTACGGGGGTGGCCTTCTGCCTTCGACAATACGCGGGCGATACGTCTCGGTTTGAGGCCTGATCCCGACGTGATTTCGATCATTCGTCGGTTTGTGAGTGAGATGCAGTCCTGATTGTGACGATCCTGTGGCCAGTGTCGCCTGAGGATTCTCGGACACTCCTGATTTCTTAAGGAGAGGTTCGATATCGCCAGACAAATCTACTGGTCGGGATGGAGGACTAAGTGAACCAGGACTCAAGCGGCACAGGTCGTGATCTCGAAAAAGTAGCCATCATCACTGGGGCTGGCAGCGGCATTGGTCGCGCGGTCGCCCTCGCTTTGCAGGCGGCTGGATACTCGGTCGTGCTGGCAGGCCGGCGGATTGCGGATCTGGAACAAACCACGGCCATGGCCGGCCGCCGGGGCGGCAAGATAAAGGCCGTGCCCACGGACGTCAGTCAACAGGACTCGGTACGGGCACTATTTGCGCGGACCCGCGATGAATTCGGGCGGCTGGATATTCTGTTCAACAATGCAGGTTTGAATGCTCCAGCAGTTGCAATGGAAGACTTGAGTTACGACCAGTGGTCTCAGGTCGTGAGCGTGAATCTTACCGGAGCGTTTCTTTGTGCCCAAGAGGCAATCCGCCTGATGAAAGCGCAACGGCCGCGAGGGGGACGAATTATTAACAATGGCTCGATTTCAGCTTATGTGCCCAGGCCGCATTCGGCGCCTTACACCGCTACGAAACATGCCCTCACCGGGCTCACCAAATGTATTTCGTTGGATGGCCGCGAGCACGACATCGCGTGCAGTCAAATTGATATTGGGAATGCGGCCACGGAAATGAGCAAGAAATTGGCGACCGGAGCTTTGCAGGCGAATGGCACCACCGTTGCTGAACCAAGGATAGACGTGAAGCACGTCGCCGATGCCGTCCTCTATATGGCAGGTCTCCCGCTTGATGCGAATGTTCAGTTTATTACGGTGATGGCGACGAAGATGCCTTTCATCGGTAGAGGATAAATGCGATTGTTCGGTTGGTAGAAGTCGATGATTTCCCCCGTGGCTGTCGGATCACCAGCAATCGTTTCGCCCTTAACTTCCACGGCCGACGGGACTATTGTCTCCTTAGGGGTCATGTTAGCGATTCCGATGGCCAAATCACTCCAAAACTCGGGCTTAATCTCCCGCCGGTAGCCGAACTTCTTCGCAAACATGCTTTCCCTAATATTCCGTCAGAGCAGCATACCTCCGCTGGCCCGCCAACACCGACCCGTTTTCGGCTGATCAACTCCCGGTCGGGGTCATAATTCTTCTGAGGCAAATGCTGCAAATGGATTGAAGTGGGCAGTTCGATTCATGTCTTCAAAATCACTCCTCGCAATGCTGTAGAACTCGTTGACGAAGCCAAGGGGCGCATCCTTCGTGGACTGTTCCGAAGCACTCTTCGAAAATCATTGGTGCTAACGTCGCGGCGGCAGGGATGATTCTTCGTCCAGAAACCTACGAATTGTTCTCGACTTTGTTCTCCAAACAGACGGTGAACACGTCGCGGCCAAAAGTGATTGGGCGGCTAACCGCAGTGTTTTGAAGGGATTCTCCTTCTGCCATTACCTGCAAGTCACGGTGAAGCCTACAGTTAGGCGATAATACCCTGTGTTTTAGCGGTTTACGAGCGATTCTGATCTTCGGGTACAGTTTCTATAGTTTCCCTAATTCGCTGCACTTCCCACCAAAACGGTATCACTGGTATCAGCCGGAGAGAGAACATCTCTCATGCCGAGATCGCCCTGGAACAATCGGGGCAAATCCTGTGAGTGACCTTCGCCTCCGAATGCGCTCTCACGAAATACTCGAACGGCTGCCAATCGCCTCTTTGATCTTGAATTTTCTTGCATGATAAGCAGATCGGGAGCAGTCCCTCTAAAGTGCGGATGTTCGCCATAGCGGCCTTGAGATCTCGCAGTGTGCGCTCTTTCTCAGCCTCCGCTCGGTCACGCGCTGCCAGAGATTGTTCCAACCGCTTGAGGTTGCGTCGGAGCTCAAGTTGCGCCAACACTTGCCGCCTGAGAGCGCGGAGCGCTTCCAACTGCTCGGCTGTCAGTTCACGAGGAACGCGGTCAACTACGCACAACGTTCCCAGCGCATAACCACCCGCCATCAACGTTGCACCTGCATAAAAACGGATTCTAGGTTCAGAAACCACCAGAGGGTTATCTGCAAACCGTTCGTCCCGGGTCGCATCCGATACGATAAAAACATCTGGCTGCAGTATCGTCGAGGCGCAAAACGCAAGGTCGCGGGAGGTTTCACTGACGGAAACGCCGACTTTCGATTTGAACCATTGCCGGTCAGCATCGATAAGACTAATAAGTGCAACTGGGGTTTGGCATACGCAGGAAGCTAACAAGGTTAGATCGTCGAAAGAGGCTTCTGGTTCCGTGTCGAGAATCTCATAGCCACGCAGGGTCTCAAGTCGCTGCTTCTCATTGGCTGGTTTGACGGGAATCATCGCTGGCCTCCGGGGTGGCCGCGTCGCTGGGATACGTGCGACTCTACCGCCGTTTACGTCAGAATTCAATAAGGCTGTCATACGAAAAGAAACAAAGCCTGACTAGCCCCCTCTTGTGTTCAGAATTCGCTCAGCTCCATCGGTAAGTCTCGTGAAATCAACTTAGGACTCTCAAGCCAAAGATCAATTTCTGGCGACCGCAGCCGACAGCGATTGGCCGCCCTCGCCTTGCAGCATCGCTCTATCCTACTGACAAAACGTAGCTTACGAGGTGCAGCAATTTTTGCTTTGTACTTACTGGCGGAATCGAACCATGTGATCCTGTGCGGCTTCTCTCGAAGACGGTGAAAATTGTTTTTCACGGTCAGTTCCGTTGGTGTGACAGAAAGAGTCAAGTGTAACGAGCTACAGAGAGGATGGGCTTTTACTTAAGGGCAAAAGAGGGAATAGACTAGCGGCGTTTTGTGGGCCCACCTGAGACATTCAACAACTTCGCTGTAGAAAGGGAGGAGACCAAGAATGTCTTCCCGATCACTCTCGCTTCTTCTAGTCTTATCGACTAGCACCGTGCTGTTTGCCCAGTCTTCACCGCTCTCCACCGATCAGGGACACTCAAACCAAGTCTTGCTGGAGCGGATCGACCAACTGGAGAAACGGCTGAGCGAAATGGAAGAGCGTCAGCGCAAACAGGATGCGATAATGGCGGCCCTTTTGAGGTCTTCAGGCTCTCCCGAGAAGACGGCGCCAATGGGCATGCCCGAAGCGCCTCGGACGCCGCCCGCGTCGGCAAGCACGGCACCAACAGTGGAACACGACCACTCAGCCATGCGTGACCGAGCGGAAGTTCGGGAAGCAACCATTCATTATCCTTCACTGCAGATCAGGGGTTTTGGGGATGTGGATTTTTCGGCCACGGATCAGAAGGGGACAATCAGTGGCTTTAACCTAGGTCAGTTCGTTCTGCATTTTGCTTCTCCGCTGTCGGCGAAGGTGAGTTATTTCGGGGAAGTCAGCTTCACAGCGGAGCCGAGCACCTATGACGTGAGCGTCGAACGGTCTATCGTCCGGTACGACTATAACGACTCCTTCAAGATGTCATTCGGCAAATACCACACACCGATCGGTTACTGGAACGATACGTTCCATCATGGCGCGTGGCTGCAGACGACGATCAGCAGGCCGGAGATGGTGAAGTTTGGCGGGACGTTTACGCCTGTCCATTTCGTGGGGGTCTTGGCGGAAGGGAGCATACCGTCCGGGGGACTGGGGCTGGCGTATAGCGCGGGAATCGGGAATGGGCGATCGTCGCTACTTAGCAAGGCGAGCGACAGCGGAGACATCAATGACAATCGTGCCTGGGTAGCGACCTTATTTGCCAAGCCGTCGCAACTCTACGGACTGCAGTTCGGGGGTACGGCGTATCACGACAAACTCACCCCCCTCCCGGGCCAGAACTTTGATGAATGGATCTCGTCAGCGCATCTGGTGTGGACGAAAGAAAAGCCGGAATTTCTATCGGAGTTTTCGAACGTGTATCATCGCGACCTGCAAACCCTGCGGTCGTATAACAGCCAGGCGTTTTATGTGCAGCTCGCGTATCGGCTGCCGTGGCAGGAAAATAAATGGAAGCCGTATTATCGCTTCGAGTATATTCATAGGCCAAATACAGAGCCGGTCTGGGATATTACAGGTACGGCGAGTGTGCTGGACTTGGTGGGCTCGACGGTCGGCGTGAGGTATGACATCACGAACTACGCCGCCTTCAAGGGAGAGTATCGCAATACCCGGTCGGGCGTGAACGAGCCGCGGGTGAATGGGGCATTCTTCCAGACAGCATTTACCTTCTGAGAGAGCGCTATGGCGATTCCCTCCAAGATCGCGTGGGGTGTTTTCGTGATAGCGATTCTCTTTCTGTTACGGGGGCAGCCACTATCGGCGCAAACGCATAACGTGGATGTCGCGGTGGTGGTCCAATCAGACACCCCGGTGAGCAATCTCAGTCTTGCGGAAGTGCGCAAGATATTTCTGGGCGACCGACAGTATTGGAGCGCCAACACGCCGGTAGTATTGCTCATTCGTGCTCCGGTGGCCCGGGAACGAGATGTCGTGCTGAAAGTGATCTACCAGATGTCGGAGTCACAGTTCAAGCAGTATTGGATCGCGAAAATCTTTCGTGCGGAATCTGCATCGGCTCCGAAAATGGTGTACTCGAACGACATGGCGAATGAACTGGTGACGGCGCTTCCAGGAGCAATCGCGTTTGTCGACTCCCGCGATGTAAAGCCGGGGACGAAGGTAGTGCGCGTAGACGGCCATTTGCCAGGAGAGACGGGCTATCCGCTGCGATAAATTGGGATGTAAAGTTATTCGGGAGCGGCTAGCTTCTGCAGCAATCCCTGAAATTGCGGATCAGAACGAAGCTCGTCGAAAACGGGATCAATCTTGAGATAAGTAAGGTTACCGTCGCGAGCGTCGTGTGCGCGTGCGAGCATGGCAAGGGCTTGCGGTTTGTCTCCGAGCCGCGCATGGATCTGCGCAATGTTGTAGGACGAAACGTAACCGCGCTTAGAGACTTCATTTAGACCTTCCAGCGAGCTTTGCAAGACTCCGCTGTATCCCGACTTGCTGTAATCCTCACCAATCGTGGCCGCGAGATCGGGACTGCCCGACAACGTGAGAACCTTCTGGCGCTCGGCAACGGCTTCCCGATTCATGCCGTTTTGGGCATAGGCGAGTTCAATGGCCTGCTGGGCGGGGACGAAATTCGGGTCCATTTCGAGGGTCTTGCGCAATTGCTCGATGGCAGCTGCGTATTGCCTTGCGTAATAAAGTTGCCGTCCGACACTGGTGTTGATGAGCAACGAAAGCGGGTCGAGGTCTTGCGCCTTCTTCAATTCAGAGCGAGCCTCATCAAAGCGGCCTAACCGGGTCAAAAAATCCCCGTACCAGTGATGCGCCTCGGCGGAGTTGGGGTTCAACTGAATGGCTCGCTTGAATTCGCGCTCAGCTCCCACCCAGTCCCAATCGAAGTTTTCCCGAACCAGCGCCAATGAGACGTGACCCTCGGGAAGAGTGTCGTCGAGTTTGACGCTCTGCACGGCCGCCGACTTCGCGCTTTGCCACACCTCTGCGGGTGCGACATATCCCGAGGCGCCCATGAAGGTGTAGGCGTCCGCGAGGCCCGCGTAAGCTTGAGCATAATTGGGGTCTTTGTCAACGGCTCGACGGAAGAAATCAATCGCCTTCTGGAATCCGTCCTGCGTCCACTTGTTCCAGTAAAAAAGGCCCTGCAGGTAGAGTTGATAGGCTTCGGAGTTCTCGGTGTCCCGCTTGGCTAGCTGCTTCGCTTCGGCCCCGGCGAGCTTGGGCCGTAAGCTATCATAGATCTCCCGGGCAATGTCTCCCTGCACGGCGATCAGGTCGGAGACCTTGCGAGTGTACTGGTCTCCCCATAGCTCCGATCCGTCAGACACTCGAACTAAATCGGTTTGAATGCTTAACGTGTCTCCGTGTTGCGTGATCTTGCCAAGCAAAACGGCGTCGACCTGCAGTTCCTTCCCAGCTTTCTGCGCACTCAGGTCGCGGCCTTTGTAGCTGAACACTGTGCTGCGGGCCATAACGCGAAGCTCAGGAAGGCGAGACAGGCTGCTGATGATGCCTTGGGTCACTCCATCGGCAAGGTACTCGACATTCGAGTCGGACCCGGCGTTCGAAAAGGGCAGCACGGCGATCGAGCGGATGCGATCCGACGAGCCACCGAGCCACCGACTCCAAAGTTTAGGGCCGACGAAAGCTAGTAGCGCCACGGCTAAACACACACCGGCTGCAGTGACGAACATTCTTCGACGCCGAAGGCTTTCGGGCGGGGGTGCCACAAGAGTGGGGACACCTGAGGATTCGGTATCGCGCTTCACGCGCTTCAGATCTGCGCGCAGTTCGGCGGCCGCCTGGTAGCGCAACCGACGGTCCTTCTCGAGCAACTTGGCCGTAATCCAGCCGATGTCCGGAAGAAGTTCAGGATTTACTCGTGCGGCCGGGACCGGGGTGCGGTTCAGGATGGCCTCAAAAACGACTGCGGTGGTTCCGAAACCGAAGGCGAGCCGCCCAGTCGCCATCTCGTAGAAGACTGCGCCCAAAGAGAAGAGGTCGCTGCGCTGATCTAATTCCTCGCCGCGCGCCTGCTCCGGAGACATATACGCCACCGTGCCAAGCGCTACGCCCCGGCTAGTCAAATCTCGGGTCTCAGCCAGAGTCGGAAGAGCGTCCGCTCCCATTTCGTGCTCGATTTGGGGTGGGCTCTCCATTAGCTTGGCCAACCCGAAATCGAGCACTTTTGCCTGTCCACGGCGATTGACGAAGATATTGCCGGGCTTCAGATCCCGGTGAATGATTCCGGCCTCGTGGGCGGCATCAAGAGCCTCCGCGATCTGAATGCCAATCTCCAAGATCTGGCTGTTGCTCAATGGCTTGCCGACGATCATTTGCTTGAGCGAGTGACCTTCCAGATACTCCATTACGATGAAGGGATGGCCGTCGCTTTCATCAATCTCGTGAATCGTGCAGATATTTGCGTGGTTGAGTGCGGACGCGGCGCGTGCCTCACGCTGAAATCGTTCTAACGATTGATGGTCGCGACCCATCTCCGGAGGCAGAAACTTGAGGGCCACATTTCTGCCCAGTTTTAGGTCGAGGGCACGATAAACGACTCCCATACCGCCGCCGCCTAGCCGCTCTTCGACGCGGTAATGGGAAACCGTTTTGCCAATCATGCGCACCTAACCGGTCCGCAATGTTAGGACGCGCGTACCCGCAAGTCAACGCACTCCAGAAAGGCAAGCTGCTCTTACCGTTTGCAGCTTGCCTCGATAGGCCAGACCCCTTGATCTGCGCCTCAAGTCCAAGAAAAGCGTCAGGCAGGATGGTAGTTTCAACACTCTTTTTTCTATCCGGTCAAAACCTAGACTTGGCGGTATCCGCGTCCTAACATGGTGAACCTGCCGCGGGTCGCATATGGTTGGAAAGATCATTTCTCACTATCGGATTGAGGAGCGTCTCGGCGGTGGCGGTATGGGGGTGGTATATCGCGCGCAAGACCTCAAACTAGGCAGGAAAGTAGCACTGAAGTTCCTTCCCCCCGAACTGGTCCGCGACCATCAATCGCTGGAACGTTTCCAGCGTGAAGCCCGTGCTGCCTCACGCCTGAATCACCCCAACATCTGCACCATTCACGAAGTTGACGAATGGGAAGGCGCCCCTTTCATCGCAATGGAAGCTCTGGAAGGGAGAACTCTTAAGCACCTCATCATGGGTAAGCCACTGAACAGCGCACTGGTCCTGGAGATTGCGATCCAGGTCGCCGATGCTCTTGAGGCCGCTCATGAATCTCGAATTATCCATCGAGATCTCAAACCCGCGAATATTTTCGTAACAGAGCGTCAGCAAGTAAAGGTGCTGGACTTCGGCTTGGCCAAATTAATGCCCACCCCGAAACGCATTGGGGAAGGAGTGGGAGTCGCGGGTCTACCCACGGCGGGACTGGCGGAGCCACTGACGAGCATGGGGGTTGCGCTCGGAACGGTAGTGTACATGTCGCCGGAGCAATCCCGGGGAGAAGACTTGGATCAACGCAGCGATCTTTTCTCTCTGGGCGCGGTGTTATATGAAATGGCTACCGGGAGACTTGCCTTTGCCGGGGGAACCAAGGCTGTCATCTTTGAGGCGATCCTGAATCGGACACCGATTCCCGTCATGCGGCTGAATCCTGATCTGTCACCGGATTTGAGCCGCATCATCGCCAAATTGCTTGAAAAAGATCGCCAGCAACGTTATCAGTCCGCGGCGGAACTTCGCGCCGATCTGGAATGCGTCAAGCGCGATCGAGGATCTTCTGGAGTCGCCATCCCAGCCGTGCTGGTTCATTCTAAGTTCCCCCGGTTACCGCGAGCGCTCATTGCGGCTGGGATTGCTGGCCTTTTCCTGGTGCTGCTGATCGCCTTTCCTCCCCGCAGCTGGCGCCAACTGATTGGGTTCGGGCCGGAACGAATTCACTCGATCGCCGTGTTGCCGTTCGTCAACGCGGAGGCAGACCCCAATATTGAGTACCTCGCCGATGGCGTCACCGACGGACTCATCGGCAGCCTTGCTCGTACCCCGGAACTCCGCGTCATCGCACACAGCACTGTATTCAGCTATAAAGGCCGCAACATAGATCCACACAAAGTTGGACAGGACCTCCATGTCGACGCCGTTCTCTTGGGGCGGATTGCATTGCGTGAAGGCACTCTGACGATCCAAACAGACTTGGTTAGCGTGGCTGACGGATCAGAATTGTGGGGCGAACAATATAGCCGAAACGTGACTGACCTCATCGGCACGCAGGAGGAAATTGCAAAGGCGATCTACGACTACCTGCGGCCAAGACCCACCGAACTGCAGGGGCGGGAGCTAGCCAAGCGCTATACGGAGAACGCCGATGCTTATCAGCTTTACATGCGGGGCCTCTATTACAGGAACAAGTGGACGGAAGACGGTCTCAGAAGAGCCAGCGACTATTTCAAGCAAGCTGTAGAGCGAGATGGTCGATATGCGCTTGCATATGCTGGTCTTGCCGATAGTTACACTTTCTTGGGCGATTCCGGATATGTGGCCCCCAAGACGGTTTGGCAAACTGCCCGGTCTACGGCCGTGCAGGCTCTCAAAATTGATGACCGGCTGCCCGAAGCACACATCTCGCTGGCTCTGATTCGAGAAAATTTCGACTGGGACTGGCTGGACGCCGAGAACGAATTCAAGCGGGCCATTCAGCTCGATCCCAACTCGGCGGTAGCTCACCAGTGGTATGGCGATTTTCTGATGCGGATGGGCCGCTTTGAAGAAGCTAAACTGGAATTGAGGAACGCCCAACACCTGGATCCGCTTTCCCTGCTTATCAACACCAGCGTGGGCCTTCAACTCTATTTTGCCCGGCAGTATGAACCGGCAATACAACAAATGAGGAAAACGCTGGAGATGGATCCAACTTTCGTACCAGCACAGCGCGCCATCGAGGAGGCGTATGCTCAAAGCGGAATGTACAAAGAGGCGGTGGGTGAACTGCAGCAAGTCTTGACGCTTTCAGGGAATGGCGACTTCGCGGCGGCAATCGGGGATGACTACAGGAAGTCTGGGTACGCCGGAGTCCTGCAAAGCTGGCTCGGAGGTTTGTATGAAGTTTCCAAACACGGTTATGTTTCTCCGTACAACATCGCACAGATCTATGCGCGGTTGGGCAATAAAGATCAATCCATTGTTTGGCTGGAGCGAGCGTACGAAGACCGCGACAGCAAGCTCACCTACCTGAAAATCGAGCCGGCATTTGACGAAATTGGTTCTGACCCACGATTTCGGCAGTTGTTGCAGCGTTTGGCGATGGCGCGTTGACCAATAGACAGCGCGACAGTGGTGCGACGTTCCCACTATGGAAACACGGCACAACCCACATAAGTCACACGAGTTGGTTTGCTAGTTCATTCCGTCGAATTCTCAGGGATTGTCTATTTAGTCGCGGGGGTTTCGATATAGAATTTACGCGCAATCCCGAAGTTCGGCCAATCACACGATTACACTAACGAAGGAGCTTCCAATGACAGCAGCTCCGGCTCCCGACTCATCGACCATTCCGCCCGAATCCATCAACCAAGTTGTCCGCGTGATCTTCGGCTTATACATGATGGTACTCAACATAATTCTGGTGTACCTGCTCATCAGGATCTGGCCAGGTAAGTTGCCTGTCGATCCCGGAGAGCATATCCCCGTTTTTTGGGGCAAACTCCACTTCTACCTCACACCGGAAACACGTTACCTCTCAATTGTCGTCCTCACTGGGGCCCTGGGGAGTTACATCCACACCGCAACGTCCTTCGCTGATTTCGTTGGCAACCGACAATTCTATGCGAGTTGGACGTGGTGGTATTTGTTAAGGCCCTTCATAGGCGTTGCTCTGTCTCTGATCGTTTACTTCGCGGTGCGAGGAGGATTAATTGGGGGGTCAACTGGTGCCGACGCGCTTAGTCCTTATGGGGTAGCAGCCATTGCGGGCCTGGCAGGTTTGTTTTCAAAGCAAGCTACCGACAAACTTCGCGAAGTGTTCGAGAACCTGTTTAAGACTGAGCATCCTCCGAATCGAACAGACAAACTTACTACTTAGTACTTTGTTCTTGAGAGGAACGACTTGTCAGGGGCGGGTTTCGCTGGACGCGGTCCCGCGTGGCACTACCAGACACTCGGAATGGAGGTGTTTCTGGCACTCCTCCGGTCTTAAGTCGCGAGTCGTCCTCGAGCCCGCCAAGCGTAACAATTCTTCGAGATCCAAGGGTATGAGGCGTACCATGCCGTCGTCGGCTCCCGTCGCCAGGTGACGACCATCGGGGCTGAAGGCGACGTCTCCGACCCCGAAGTTACTATGCGTGAAGTTAAAGAGCTCGCGACCCGAGGCCGCGTCCCAAACTTTCACGGTTCGATCCGCGCTGCTCGTCGCAACCCGTGTTCCGTCTTTGCTAAATACAATGGCGGTGACCGCCATGGAGTGGCCGGGCAGCTTTCTCACTTCGCGCCCGTTTGAGGCGTCGCGGAGGATTACCGATCCGTCCAGGCTGGAGGTGGCGAGGCGAGTTCCATCGGGGCTGAAGGCTACACCGGTGACTTGATTGTCGTAGAGATCCGTGGTCAGAACCGCCTTCTCGGAGGCAATGTCCCAGATTTTCACAGTCCGATCTGAGCTACCCGTGGCCAGGCGTGTTCCATCGGGGCTGAAGGCAACGCACAAAACCTGGTTGGTATGACCCATCAGACGGTGCAGCTCCGCTCGGGAAGAGGCATCCCAGACTCTGGCTATGCTGTCATTGCTAGCCGTGGCAAGACGAGTCCCGTCTGGGCTAAAGACTACCTCGTTGACGGCGCTGTCCCCATTCAGCGCAAACAACTCGGTGCCAGAGGATGTCTCCCAAACCTTGACTGTCCCATCAACACCTCCGGTAGCCAGGCGCGTGTCGTCCAGACTGAAGGAAGCGCTGGTGAGGGACCCACCGGGCTGGTCTGGAAACGTGCGTAAGAACCGTAGAGTGACCGCGTCCCACAGTCTGGCTCTGCCATCCCTGCTGACGCTTGCCAAGCGAGTGCCATCGTGGCTGAAGGCAACCGCTTGAACTTCCTGCAGATGGGGCTCTGATACGTCCCATATCCTCACGCTTCCGTCCCAACTCGCGGTTGCTGCCCGCAATCCATCAGGACTGAAGACGATGTGACTGACCACATTCCTGTGCCCTGCCAAGGGAAACAAAAACTTTCCAGAGCCCGGGTCCCATACTCTCGCGATGCCATCTGCACCGGCCGTCGCGAGTAGCTGTCCATTCGGGCTGAAGGTCTCGCGGAACACCTGAGACCTCAGGGGATTCAGATTGCGTAACGATTTCCCGGTAGAGAGATCCCACAATGCCACCGTACGATCTTCGGTGCTGGTAGCCAATTGCTGTCCATCGGGGCTGAAGGCGACAGACAAGACCTTATCGTTGTGACTCTTCAGCCGCATCAACTGGCGCCCTGAAGACGAGTCCCACACCTCGGTTGCGCCATCAGCACTCCCGGTTGCCAGCCGGCTACCATTCGGATCAAATGTCACAAAGGTGATGGGCCCCAAGCGGCTTGCGAGTAGGACAACTCTTTTCCCTGATCGGAGATCCCAGACGTCCACCGTGTAATTAGAGTTGGCAATCGCCAAACGTGAGGCGTCCCAATTGAAGGATGCGTTTAGCACCTGAATCCCGTTTTCTCCTGGGATCTCGAATAATCGTTTCCCGGACGCGGTGTCCCAAACCCGGGTCTTACCATCTGAGACCGTCGCCAGGAACTTGCCATCGTGGCTGAGAGCCTTTCCTCCGGCATGTGGGGGCAGTTTGAGTAGCTTGGCTCCGGAATGAGCGTCCCACACGCTCACAGCACCATCGCTGTCGATGGCCTCGAGGCGCTCTCCATCACCCGTAAACACCACATCGACAACTCTGCTTCCACCAGCGTTTATGTTGAGTCTTTCCCTGGAAGTCTGGACGGCGCGATTTAGCACATCAACCACTTCGGAGGGTATGGGGCGGCCTGCCTTGCGCAGCACAAACGCGGACTGCTGCGCCAGGAGAACACTGAGTTCCGGGTCTCGGTACAAGTTTTCGGCCGCAGCAGCACTGAGCTCCCGCGAAAAAGAAAGCGTGGCCTGCGCTTTAGCCCTCTTCCACTGCATTAGGGCAACGATGCTGGCTATTACCGCAAGCACAAAGACAACTGCCAACCCTGCAGCCAGTCGGCGTAGCCGAGCGGCGGAGCGTGCTTCCGTCTCTAGTTCGGCCCTGCGTGCTTCTTGATGGGCACGAAGCTTCGCCTCGGTGAGGGCCTGAGCCTCCACGAATCTTGCCCGCCACTCGAGAACCGGCGTGGCCAGCACGTCATGAAAGATTTGATAGCGCGGGTCTTTCGGCCGATCGGCCGGAGATTCGACCGGACGCAGGATGCGAGATTCAGGGGAGCAGAGTTTTTCCAGCAAAGGCAAGAGCTGGGCCTGAGAAAGGTCAGCGTATCCTGCCAGATCACAAAGGGTTTGGGCAATTTTCGTCCCCGAAGGCGTGACCAGGTAATGGAAAATGTTGGCTGCTATGCTTTGCTCTTCCGCGGAAAGGGCGCTCATGGCTTTGTCCAGATGTGTCCCCACGATTTGTCTGGCGCCGCCCAAGCGGTTCAGAGTTTCCAGACGTAACGTGCACGAACCGGTGCTCCTTTCCTCTTCCCAGAGCCGTGCCATCACTATTTGCAAGTACGGTGTCTCAATCAGTGCTCCGCTGGAACCTGTGCTGCTCGCAGTCCCCCGCAGGGTACCTTGTCCTCCACCGAGGATCACTTGCCCCGTTTGCACCTGATCCAGAACCGCGGAACGCAATGCTGCTTCGATCGTGAACCTGGTACCAGCTGCGGCGGTCTGTTGGTTGTACCAGTCGAGAGGGCCTTCGATCGCAGTTCTCGCCGCCTTACGGTCAAGGTGGTGAATGCGTAGGTAGTTGCTGAGGATATTGGGAATTCGTCCTTTGAAACGGTCCAGCTTAGCCAGCGCATCTTCGCGAATGGAAATGAGAAAACTGACCCGCAGGTCGGGCTTGTTGACAGCACGCGAAAACTCCACATCAAACGTTCCGGCATCGCCTGCCTCAGGATGATACAAAAAGTACTCTTCGAACTGATCCAGGATGATCAGTAGATTGGCGTCTACGCGCTGCGCGCAAGCCTGCAATACCTCGACCAGATCCATCGAGGATGGTAGTAATACCGAAGATTGCTCTTGGGCAAAGGGCGCGATGGATTCCTGAACGCGAAAGTTCAGGTAAGCCATAGGGTCTTCGCGCCAGGAGTTAAAATAAACCACCACAAAATCGGGGGAGCCGTTCTCTGTAAGGTTGCGCTGCGAAAGGCGGCGCAAATTGTAGAGCACTCCGGCGCGTAGGACAGAACTCTTGCCCACGCCGCTCGCTCCATAAAGAAGAGTGAGGCGAGAGGCAATCAGATTGGCTGTAATGATTTTCCGTTCTTGTTCGCGGCCAAAGAAGCGTAGGGCGTCGTCGTCCGTGTACGGTTTCAGGCCGACATAAGGTGAATCAGGCATTGAAAACCGACCAATCGCTTAGTTTAGTATTCGGCGGACAGTGGCGGTTCGCCCGTACCTGGTGGAAGATTCTCAATCCTCGCCTGAAGCCCCTTCACGTACTCCTCCAGGCCCATATCATGGATGTCAACATTCCGCTTGGCCCAGAACTCCTGATCGATTTTTTGTGGGTTAACCTGAATGGCCCAGGATTTGTATCTAAATTGTAGCTTGCTCCAAATTCGGTAGAGAATGACCCTTAAGTTCCAATCGCTGAGGCTGTAACCCAGAAATAAAAGGTGGCTTAGCTTCAACTTCTTGCCTACGGTGGCTGGCAGCACGGAATTGATCTCGGTAGTGCACGCCAAATATTCAATGTAATCGTCTTCCCGAATCACATAACTGTCCTGCTCCCAATCCCTCCCTCGCTTGACGGCACCGTGAATTTTTAACAACACGGGGCGTTGCTCAAGAGATACGTCCGGATAGTTGTTCGGATTTTCGATTAGTTTCGCTTCGCCCTGTGGAGGTGTGTGAAAGAACCTGCCACGATAGTCGCCCTGTGCTCGGTACGTTAAGGTGTCAAAGGGTTGGCCAGCCTCGCGAAAAGCTCGCTCCATCAAGTCATCGTAGTTGGTAGTCACCACCAGGAGGTGGCGTTGGGGGTAGCCCTTCTTGGCCAGAACAGCAGGCAGGGTCGCAAGGAATTGGTGAACGGAAGTGGCCGGGTAGTCGGCATCAAAAACTTGGTGCAGTTCTCTATATAGATCTCCTGAGTCCCCTGCAACCGCGGCGACGTACTGCGAGACGCGTAAAAGGTCGAGCGCTTCGTCGGTTCCGCGTACCTCTGCATGGCAAGAAGGGCAATTCAATATCACTTCGCGGATGGGATAAGCATAGGTCTCAGCGAGGTAGGACGCCAATTCACGTCCGCTGGGAAGATAGTGACCTTGGCGCCAGATCGTGTCTTGTGGGCGCCCACAGAGATTGGCTCCTGCCCCTAGGAACGGAACAACGTTTCCGTCCACGAGATGTTTGGTAATGACTTTGTAGTGGCCATCCAGCTCAGACATGGCGATTTCTTTCTGGCGTAGTACCTCAGTAGCTTACATCCGATAGGAAAGTTGTCAATGAAACTCGCAGCCGCTCTAAATAAGGACGGAGTCTACCACTTAGAATTCATAATCGAGCAATACACAACTCTTGTCCCCGAGCATTTCGGTAGTCTCAAAGGGCACGCACACCAAGAAATCTGAGAAAGGGCGTACTGCATATGAGACGCGAGACTCCAATGGGTATCTTCGCCCAGACGTCGCTCCAAAGGGCCTCCCGTTGCCGAGGAAGCATCGGATTGATATAGAAGATCCTAATCGTGATACCTACAAGAGAGGCTGCCAGGTTGCGAAGACGCATCCCGCAGTAGCACCAAAGGAGCGGTGTGGCGAGACGAGGAAAAAGAAAGCGGAAATTCATCTTCTCACAATCTTACCGGCGGGGGTGGATGTTCCATCGCGTCCTGCTCCCCTCCGCGTGGCTTGACCTCGTTTTCCAGCCGCCCGTGATATCAACCTTCGTTTCTTACACCACGACCTCACTCTGTCGGTCGCCATAGGGCGGAACAGATTCATGACGAAACGTACTGTCAGAATAGAGCTCGGTGCCGTGTGTTGCCGCGTGCCCTGCGTGTGGCAAGCAATTCACTGACCCCTAAGCCAATTCCGCGTTAAGCCGTGGCCGTTTCAGCAGACATTTAAGACCCCGCTGAAGGACCTGAACAGGTTCGTCACGACTTTCCTTGCGCCGTTCTCCCTTGAGAAAGGTGCTATCAGCACGGACGAAGTGGTGTTTGAACCCAAAGATCTCCTACGTCTCTTGGCCAACAATTCGTTGTCGGTGCAAGATCAATACCACTTGACGATACAAGCGGAAGGCCAACAGGCGGTTGCTGATTTGCTGCAAGCTGCGTTAGGCGATTGGTAGATTTCGTCTTTGTTCCCTCACCGGAGGTCGTTGCCGTATACGCCGACCACGACGAATACACGGCGTTCTACACTCGCGACGATGCGGCATTGAAGAACCTAGCTTCGGCCTTGGAAACATCAGGTTTTGAGGTCGTTCGCGACTACACAAGACGTTCTTCAGGGGACAAGTGGCGATAAATCGCGGTTACGCTCAAAACGCCTCAATGAGCGTTATCGCAATTCGACTCGAGCTAATTTTCATGAGATTTAGCGGGCCGCAGGCCCAAACTGACACGCGGGAGAGCCCGGACATCCCTATGGTGTGCAGTAAATCACCGCCGTAATGATTGGGTATCCCGCTCCCCTTCACCGGGGAGTTCGAAGAAGTAATCATGATCGAAGTTGCGATCGAAGAGATGGTTGGGTCGGACTGAGTTCCTGACCTGCAACGATTAGAAGCGAGCCTAAGGTTGGCCTGGCAATCTCGACTAGAGCACTAGAGCGAAATGGCGCTCGACTCGGAGCGGATGCAGCCGTGTGCTTAAAAACGTCTTGACACCGCCGACATTGTTAGAGAAGAGATGTTACTGCGCTCTCTTTTCCCGATCAATGACAGTGACATCGTCACCGCATAAAGATCGCAACTGGTTGGAGGACCTCAGGAAAGCATACCGAGAATTTGGCTATCTCAACTTCACCACCGCTAAGGGGCGTCGCAGTCTCGCTCTAGTTGATGCCTGTCGGGACTTCCCGGCATTGCGCGATGAGTGCCACGAGCTTGCAAGCTGCCTCAAGCTCCTCGTGCAACTCGTCTGCTTTGGCCAGAGCTTCTTCCACGAAGAGAGGTCGTTCGTTGTTCATGCAACGATGTTGTCATCGATCGACTGGTTGCGCGAGATGTCTAGAGAGTGATTACCGGAAGTGACTGAAGAAACCGGTGAAGGGAGCTGTCGCGGCTCGAGAATTACGAAGGTTACTTGGATGTTCCTCATCGCAGTGCCCGAGGTCACGATCCTTATCCACAAAATCACCAACGATGCTGGCGAATACGTTTGCACATCAAGAAAGTTCTGGGATTTCCAACATTGGGACAAACGACGAAGGAACCTAAACGGTGAGACGTAGGGCCCGCGCTATTGAATCTTGCTGCCGACTTCCGAGAAAACTGCACTAGCGTTTATGCCAATCAATCGCACCACCCCAGTGACGAGGACGAGGACAATTGCCATCATGACGGCGTATTCGGCGACATCTTGCCCTTCGGAATCCCGCCAGAGCCAATTCAGATCGCGCTTCATGATTGCCCCCTCGACTCTCCTGCCTCGCAGCCTCCAGAGATTTTCACCACCGCACCGGAGCACGGGATGTGAACTTCAAGATCCGATGGTTTCAGACCCCAAGATTCATTTTCTTGGTTGACGGTTTGGAGGCCTACATGAAATTCATGCTTGTCGATTGCTTTGGCCCAAACTACCGAGAATGCCATCCGGCGCTGGCGATAAACCACAGTCACACGAGCTGCAATCCTCAATTGGTGATGGATTGCCGCAACGCGAGAGCCCGTTGCGGTAATATCAAGAGTGTGGGCAATCTCTTCAAACGGCCGCCCTTCTACGTCTGTACCCCGCACTCTCACAGGCAGCACCGCTGGAACCCGATGCTGGAGGCGCCTGTTTCCATTTGGATTTCCCGTTCGCATTTGCTCTACACAGCTACTATGCATTGAAGCGTGCAGAAGTTGAATGGCTCTGAAGGGGGACGCACAGAAGTAATGGCAGCCTCTTGTCGGCGTGGACAGTGTGATGGCAATCACTTAGCCCATTTGTCCACAGGGACCCCACTGTGGTGCCATTTCCTGCGGCGGTGGGGCAACGTATTCTGCAATCGAGCAGCACTTGGGGGAGGGCTGTTTAGCCGAGCGTCCCGTGACTCTTTGAGTCTGGGACGTTTGTCTTTCTGGGCTAGTTCGGGACCGGGGCGACGATCCATGACTTGGTGAGGCTGTTCGCGGTGCGAAACACAGATAATTAGTAAAGCATCAGGAGTGCCCCCGAGAAAGGGGCAAGGGCACTAACTCCGGCCTGTCGGAGAAGCTCCAGTCAATCTTCTCCATGATTTTTGCCTGCCCATGGGCGGCTGCAACAATTGCCGACGCCTCGGGTGGACGCGGCCTACAGCGTATTCACGATACGTGCTTTTAGTGCCTCGAACTCTGAATCCGAAATCAAACCCTTGTCGAGCATAGCCTTCGCCTTCTCAAGGCGGGCCACGGTATCGTCTTGGCCTCCGGTCGAGGACGAAGCAAGTCCCGCGCCAGCACCGGAGCTTCCCAGCTGAATGCCTCCCGATCTTGCACGCATCTCTTCCAACTCCCGCACACGCCGCTTCTCCCGCCAGGCTTGATCTTGCGCTTGGCACACGCGATAGACTGCCTCCGCCTGTTTCTTTTGGAGGCCCGAGAAGGTTCGCGAGTCCTCCTTGCCAGCAATTGCCAGATCTGGGCCCCCGAAGAAGGAAACCGTAAGACTCGCCCCGAACGGCCCAACCGTGATGCGGGCCTCCTTCAGATCCTGCCAACGCACACTCCTCGGGTGAAAGCCCCCAAAGAGACCGCGCTCCATGTCGATCAGCCGCCCGGAGGTAGCCACGATCAATGCCCGTCGATGGGTCAATGCAAAGAAGCGTCTCTGTACTGCCCAAGCCTCGATGTTTTCGCCGGGGACGAGGAGCGATTCGATCTGTTCAAGCGCCTCTGAGACACGCGGCTCCTCTTGAACTTCCGTTCCCTTGAGTTCTGCCGGTACGCTCACACCCTTCCCCCTCGTTAGAGATAGACGATGCCAAGACTCTATGCTGCTATGGATATGTAAACGGCATGTTACCCGAAAAGTGATCCGGTTTGGGCCGGAAGATCCACACGTACCGAGCACTCGGGGTCATCATTCGTCACGAGGTTGACCCGTTTGCTCACGGTGTAGCGCCTCATGAATGCGGAGTCGTAGGGCTTCAGCAAGCCCAGGACAGGTTCCACGGCGTGAATCTCGTGGTCGAGCCAACGATCGTAATGTTCGGCGGGGAGGATGGCGGGCATTCGTAGCTCTTGCGGGACGAAAGAAGAACCCCGTGCTGAGACGGGTAATTTTTTGGAGAGAACCCGGAGATCCAAACAGCCCTCAGCACGGGGGTGCAGTTCGAAGCTTAGTTCTCAATGCGGATCCGCTCAATACCTGCTTAGCTGTAGTTCAAGCAGCTTGATCGCCCAAGCGACGCTTCCGCAACCATTCTCGCTTTAGATTCCGCAGGGCTTCGGTCGCGTCTACTATGGCATGGATTTCTATGTTGTTTTCACGGCGCTGAGTGAGTTCAAGCCATCGTGTCAGGAGCGCCTCTTCCGCCACTTCAATACGCTCGTCGAGAATACGCTCGTCGAGCGTCGCACCGTCAGCCTCCAACACAACGGCTTTATAAACTGATTCCCACGGGTAGGGATGAAGTGATTGAATCGCCATGGCGGTACCGTTAAACGTGCGAGGGGCGCTAGAGCAGTTGGTAGGATGCCACACGGCGGAAATTCGCCGCTATACCTGCTTTACTGTATCGCGCGTATCCCTGAAAGGCAGGCCCCGCATCTTGGCCAATCGGTGCGGGGCGTTGGGGGCTTTCGTTTTCGGGGCTTTAGGTTGGTGAACCGCTTTAAAGTCGCTCGTAAAGGTACTTCCCTCAACGTACGAGTGAACGCGACCGCGGTCCATACCCGATTTACCGTAGCGACAAGCTCGATTTTTGTAGTAAAGCTACTGGCCGTTTTAAGCCGTTTCAACATGACCGCCGTACTCGCGATTCTGTTGCTTCTTAATAGTGCTGTGGGCGGGATGTGTGTTCGTAAACCGCCTTAGCAAGCCCTGACCGATCCAGCCTTCTCCTTACGTTGGGTCACTCCCTTACAGGTTCGGGGTTGCTTGTAAATTATCGCCCGAAACATCCTGTCGGTTTGGGGGTAAGCCTTACTGCCCTGCGGTCTTTACACTTCGCCCATCGGCATAACGCCGGGAAGAAGTATTTGAAAAGGGGGGAAATTGTTTCAAACGATCCGTCTCGGGCGTTTAGGGCACGCCAGGGGCCATTGGTTTGTCCGCGCGTCTGCGCCGTTGTGCGCATTCGGGACAGATCAGGGTTCCGTCTTCAATCCACCGTACGCGAGGCAACAGGGGCAACAAGTCTCTGCGCAAACGCGGTTGCCGTGAGGCCGACCCTGTTGTGGGCGAGGACCGGCCCCGCGGTGTGTGCTTAGTCTTTCTTGGTGCGGATTCTAGCGCCGCGATTGGAGAGGGACAAGGGGTACTAATCTGTAGCTCCGCCAAGGTAGTCCTGGGTGCGCTAATGGGCATGCCGTAGGCGCTCAACGAATGAAGGCTCCATTTCCAATGTTCCGTTGAGGGCTCGTAACTCCCGGACTAGCACCGCCATCCGCCCCACCCGCTCTGCATGCGCCACTTCCTCTGCGGGAGTAAAACCACCAAACAAGGCCTTGGCGAGAGCTGCCACATGCCGCTCGCGCAGCCTAAATAGTTCACGGGATAATTCCGCGCGCTTCGTTTTCGCTGGCATGGTTCTCACTGAAGCATGACGGTCAATAGCATGACTGTCACTCAATAAAGAGTCCATCGGCAGAACGGTGTAGCGTGGATTCAAGGGTTACCTAGGGTGTTCTCGTCCTAGGCGCCTCACACACTCACTTTTTGCCCCTGCGTTTCACGCTGATGGGCCTTAGCACGCTGTAGATAGCCCACGCTACGTTCTATTTTCTTAATCTCTGCGTGCAGTTCGGACACATGAAGATCGTACGCGTTGATAGACGCGGTTAGCGCGCGAACAGCTTCGAGCGACGCGAAGCAGAACACGATGAAGCTTGCGTATTTTGCGGTGCAAGCTCCATTGAAGTTCCGGTAAGAGCGGATGGGGTGAAGTATCTTCAATTGATTTTCCTCTTTTCTAGCGCTAAAGTGCCGTGCATGATTTCCCACAAAGCAGTATTCAACGGGATTGCAGCGGCTTCTGCATTGACTTCAGCTGTGCTTTGGTTCGGAGCAGCGAAGATAAGAATTTCGGTTTGGGGTGATGCTGAGTCCGGTGATCCGACCACCGTTGATGAAATAGACTTCTTCGCTACCGTTGCGGAGCAGGCGAAGTGGAATAGATGGGCTGCTTTAGTCACCGGCATTGCTGCCGTGTGCCAGGCCTTGGCGCTCGTTCTGCCTAGTTGAGCGTTATGCCGGACTGTACGTCACGCAGCAAATGGTCGCTTGCATAGTGGTGCTGGTCGATAGAGCGCCTACGCTGCTGGACATCGCGTGCGCAGATAGTGACCGAGGTTTCTGTAACGTAATACCTACGGCCATGGCAAAAGAGCTTCGCCACCGGTACGACATAGTGAATCTCCTGCAAGACCGTGGGAAGGGCCTCACGTTCGATCAAATCTTGAAGCATTTTGATGATTTTTCCCCGCCGAAAAACGCCGCGCCGTACAAGTTCAAGCTTGCATCTGACGAGACATTCAAGCTTCGATCGAAGATCCAAAGCTACCTTCTTCATCTCCAAAAGTCTGAGGAGGTAGTGCTATCAGACGGCGTATACAAACTCAACTTTGCTCTGGGTGATCCTACGACGGACTGAAGGTGACGGAACAGATCGTCGCGGATTTCGTGGTTTCGATGTGCTCATGTCAACTTCCGTGGAATTACATAAACGTTTTAACTAATCGTTTTGGCAATCCCGAGTGTAAATTTATGCAAAATTGATTTCTCGATTTGTCTTCCAGTTGCTAACATCCGCCTAAGCTTCCCAAGAAAATCTGCACCCCTGAGGCTTACGTGGACAACAAATCACCCCGTCAATGGCAAGAGATTGCTGCTGAATTGACGAATGAATTCGACCCGAACCGTATTATCAAATTAAGTAAGGAACTCAATGAGGCTCTGAGCGCAGAATTGAAAGTCCTTGAAACGCAGCAAAAAGCGAATCCGCCAGTGCCCCACCAGCCAACCGGCAGTCCCTTTACCCTTTGAATCTATGTCGGAAGCAAGCCGCGCCAGCGGAGCAATGAGCGACCAAAGCGAACTGGCATTGCTTTGCCCCCGTTACTCTCCCAGCGTCTTCTGACGAAGGCATCAGTTTGCAGGCTGAAGGTGTCGGGGAAACTGGCCAAGTTGCTCGCAAAATTTGCGATGCATCATTAATCCCCTGGATCAATGCCCTGGATCGCGGAACAGAGGAGCGCCCACCAATATTGAAAACTTTGTCGGCTCACAGACCTCATTATTAGCCGCCTCGCAGACCGATGCGCGAATCATTATGGTTGATCTCCCGGAAGTACGGCTGAGAAGGTGGGGCTTGGCAGGCTACCTCCTTGGGATGCTGGGCTCTCGACCGCAACGCTCAATTCAGTAACGCTCAATTCAGTCTTCAATTCCACGAAATTGCGCGCGACGTGCTGCAAATTTGCAACGCATCGCTGGATTACGACATCGCTGGTCCCGGCGAAATCGTGGATCTTTTAGCTAAGGCAGATCAGCGGGACCTGAGGGTAGCCTAGGATCTGACTCCGTTTTATCGCAAGCTATTGAGTTGAACCTGAGTAGAAATTTGGAGCACAGAATGCAGCGAAAGCCCGATTGCTCAGTGTGCAGGATGGTGACAGCCTAAGCCCAGTAGAAAAGGTCAGGTGATCAGCGGTGGTCTGATCGGAATAAGGCCAGATGAGGAACTTTTGCAGGGGAGGTTACTGTTATGCTCAAGAAATCACTTCATCTTGATCTTCTTCTTTTCCCCGTCCTGGTTGGATTTGCCTTCGGGCAGCAACCGTATGTCGCGCAACAAACCGTTCCTGTAGAGAGAATGGACCACACGCCCGTTTTTCGTGTAAATGTGGTTGCGCGTAGTACGAAAGCAGTCAATTACCGCCATCACAGCGGTAAGACCACGATCGATTTCCGAGGAACTGACCTGATGCCCGCGGGCAGCGGTCACGCAACGGTGGAGAGTCGAACTGGCAGGCTGGAGATCAACGTGGATCTCGAGCATCTTCAGCCCGCCCGCACATTCGGGCCGGAGTATCTGACCTATGTGCTGTGGGCCATCACCCCCGAAGGTCGTCCCTCAAATCTGGGAGAAATTCCCGTCGAGGAAGGCAAAAGCTCAATCAAGGTCACGACTGACTTACAGGCATTTGGACTGATTATCACCGCGGAGCCCTACTTTGCTGTCACCCGTCCTAGCAACCTGATGGTATTAGAAAATGTAGTGCGCTCGAATACCAAAGGGTGGGAGGAACCGATTGACGCCAAATTTGACGCCCTGGAGCGTGGTCAGTATACGATCGACATAGATCCTGCCCGGCTTCCCGCAACCAGCGCTGACCTGACAACCCCGATCGATCTGTTAGAGGCGCGCAATGCCGTAGCCATCGCGCGAGCAGAAGGCGCGGACAGATACGCTTCAGATTCCCTCCAGAAAGCTGAGGACTTTCTGCAGCGCGCTGAGGACTATCGGGAACGGAAGCAGAGCAACAAAGCGATCGCCACGGTTGCTCGCGGAGCGGTCCAATCGGCGGAGGATGCCCGCGTACTGACGATTCGCAAGCGGCAGGAAGAGCAACAGGAGGCAGAACGGCGCGCAATCGAACAGCGTGCAGTAGAGGCCCGCAGCCAGGCACAAGAGGCTCAAGAGAATGAAGCTGCAGCTCGGGCCGCGGCAAATGAGGAAGCTCGCCAGCGTGCTGCGGCGGAACAGGAGCGACGGGAAGCTGAACAGGCTAAGGCAGCGGCGGAACAGGCTCGTCGGCAGGCAGAGGCGGCGCGGGCTGAAGCGGTAGCGCAACAACAGGCCGCGCAGGATCAAGCCCAGCAAGCTCAGCTGACAGCGCAACAGGCGGAGCAAGCGCGCCTACAAACTGAGCAACAAGCCCAGCAGACCAGGCAGCGTCTTCTTGATCAGTTGAACCAGGTTCTTCAAACCCGGGAAACGGCTCGCGGCTTAATTGTCGATATGCCTGACGTGCTGTTTGATACGGGCAAACACACGCTAAAACCAGGCGCTCGGGAACGGCTTGCGAAAATCGCCGGAATTCTCCAGGCCTATCCCGACCTGCACGTGGAGGTCGAGGGGCACACCGACAACGTGGGTGGGGTGGAATTCAATCAGGAACTGTCTGAACAACGGGCAAGCGTTGTCAGGAATTTCCTGGTGTCGCAAGGAGTCCGGCCCGAGATTATTGAATCGCGCGGGGCTGGAAAGAGCGAGCCCGTGGCTTCCAACTCGACGGCGGCGGGGCGCCAACTAAATCGACGTGTTGATCTTGTGGTCAGCGGACTGCCCATCGGGACGACGGGAGCTTTGCAACAGCCTGTCAATCCCTGAGTCCGCCAGACCATTAATGACGTTTAAACGGTGCTACCCGGGGAGTGGGCGACAAGATAATTTTTGCTCGCAACACATGGTTGCTCATGGCCACGAGGCACTTTGTTGCCGATGCCGGCCCGCATCGAGCCGGGGTAGGAACGCGCGGTCCTCTGTTCCCCGACATCGTGAATGGTGCAGATGTTGGAGTGATTGAGGGCAGATGCGGCCTGGGCTTCCCGACGAAAACGGCTCAACGCTTGGGGGTCCTTGGCTAGTTCATCGGGCAGCAACTTCAGGGCGACGAAGCGGTGCAGACGCATGTCTTCCGCTTTGTAAACCACACCCATCCCGCCACCGCCCAGCTTCTCCAGGACGTGATAGTGGGAAATAGTTCGATCGAGCATGGGACCGTGATCATAGGGCGGATGAATGGCAGAGTCAACGGCCGCCAGAACCGCATGGACTTCTCTGTCGTCGCTCTCTGCAATTTTTATTGCTGGAGAATGCGGATGCGGTCGAAGACCTCTGCGAGCTCTCTTGTAACGACCAAAGAGTTAAAACCATTTAGCAACCCCGCCGTCATGCGAGCACGTACCACGTCGGCTCTTGCTAGAACTATAGCTGCCATCCCGGCATTGCGCTGAAGCGCCTTGCGGTGGACTCGAACAAACCTCTGGTCGTCTGACAATCTGGCCCTGACTATTAACATATCTGCCGTTGTCAGTGCATGTAGGTTGCGCGGAGCGGCTTTGCGCTTCACGACGCGAGCTCGACCCAGTTGAAGCTGGAGCCTCTTGTGGCACCACGTGATGTGCCGCAAAGAGAAATGCGAATACCAAGACAAGGATTTGCCGCTTTTGCATTTTGGAACTCGATTTGTCATTCGACGTAGAGGTCAGACGCTCCAATCACACCGCAGGATGTTGGAGCAGGATAGGTTACGCAAGACTCTGAACGTTTGCAGCGAGATACCATAGATTCAACCCGATGAGTGGCAACTCGGAACAAACCCGGCGACGTAGCCTTCCCACGGCATCGAACACCCCACTACGTAAATAAGGGATACAGAATTTCCGGTACCGCGTTTCTTCCTTCGACCGCCTAAAAGTTCTCAGTTGCCCTCGCGTAGAGAGTGTATTCAGCACAAAATACTCACAATATGATTGGTGAGGTCCGTGCTCAGGAATGTGCAGACCTTCGGGAGGAAACCATGCTCAAGGTAAGCATCGAAAACATAGGCGATGTGGCGGTGATTCATTGTGAGGGCAGGGTGGTACAGAGCGCGGCGGCCTTTCGACTACGCGATGCTGTCATCCAGCAAAGAAACGCGCGGGTCGTTCTGCTCGATCTCTCGGACGTTCAAGCGTTGGAGGGGGGCGGGTTGGGAATGCTCGTCTTTCTGCAACGATGGACAAGTGAGCACGGGATCCAATTCAAGGTGTTTGATCCGCCTGCCTTTGTTCGGCAAAGACTGGAACAAGTCCGTTCGGCATCGGAACTTGAGATCGCCGGCACCAGCGAAGTCCTGGCCCTGCTCGGCTGAGAACCAAAGGAATTGTGGGAAGGCTCACGAAGAGCGGCGTGAAGTTCTGAACAGGTGTTAAGTAACCACGAAGACCCATCGTGCCGCACTTCTACCAACCTTGAGCCTTTGCGATTGAAAGAAAGGCGCTGGCCCACCCCAGACCCTTAGAGAAGGAGGTCTCATGCGGGGCTTAGTTCACTCCCTTTCGCATCTCTCTTCGATCCTGTTGGTCAGCTTGTTGGTACTTTCCACACACGTCCTGTGGGCGCAGAGAAAGTCGACGCCAGAGGAGAGCGTTGTCCCTCTTCCTGATGCTCCATCACGGGTCGCAACGGTTTCGGAAGCCCAAACACATCTTCATCTCACCTACAAAGGGTTACCCTTGAGCTTCAAGCAAAATCAGGGCCAGACCGAGTCGTGGATGAGATTTTTTCCCGATTACACGGGCTACGATCGTCTGTCTATCAATACCAGTGCCGTGCTGAACCATGACACGCGAACGGCTGAATTCTGGGGCAAAAACAAGTACTTCATCGGCAGCGCTCCGCCCAAGTGGATGATGTTTGCTCCCACCTTCGGCCACGTACATCATGAGACGACCCATGGCGGCAACGACGTGGAGTACTATGGCCACCACATCCCATGGGCTGGCTCCACCATCCTGCGAATCGGTCAGCAGGCCAAAGCTCACCCGCACATCACAACTGTTCTCAAGTCAGTTCATCCAAAATTCTGATTGTTCGCTTGTTCATCGCATACTCGACTGAATGGTTTGGCGGATGGCCACGCTCGTCGGACCGACAGCCTGCGCTTGTGCCGGTGGCCCAGGCGAACCCAAGAAGTCATCACTCATTGACCTTACGAGTGTTGAGCGGGAGTGCCCTATGTGAATACGTCAGTTGCAACGCCAAAGATACTTCGGTATCGGCTGTGCGAACACGAGTCGGTGTCCGTTCAGATCCATCACGTCGAACTCCATCATCCCGTAATCCTCGGACAAAGCTCACGCGCCATCTTTACTCCCGGCAATGCCGAGTACCCAGGATCGGCTGAACAGGTTTTCGCTCGTTGTCCCGCTTGGTAACGAATTGGCCCGGCGCGGGATGATCGCCTTGAGTTGGGCGACGACGTAGCAGGCCCCTCGTCCAGCCGTCACAACGCTCTCCACCATGTCCGCGGGACTTTTCTTCCGAATGGAGGTAAGCCGCCAAAGGACGCCGGACAGCGTCTGTTGGCAAGAGTTTCTCGCATTCGGGGTGGATGGGGAAGGATGGGAATGACGGAATGACCGACATTCGCCTAACGCAACCGAGCGAGCTTGTGCTGGCCGGTGTTCTGCGCACCGCATGGGGCTCGGGGTAGAAAAGGACACAAAGGCGAAGAAGACGAAGAGGAAGAATGGTGCTTCTCGAAGCTAGCCCTTCTTCTGTGTCTTCCGCCACTTTGCCCACCGTGCTCTCTGGGCAGCCGCCACCTTCCTACGGTTGGCTGGTGACATCGTTCTCTTACGAGCTTCGATGGAAACGACCTTTCCCTTGACCTTTGCCCATCGTGCCCGCTGTGCAGCGGCGATCCGGGCACGACCTGCAGCGGATATTCCTCGTCCGCCGGATCGGTTGTTGCTTCCGCCATTCAGAGCTGAGATGGCGTTAGTTACATGTTTGAGTTCAGCACTGAGACGGTTACGTTCATGATGTAGCTCAGTGATTACTGCGGTGAGATTGGGCATGACCGGATTCTAGCAGGCCGATGAGCCTTCGATTGCGGCATAAATGAAGGTTCACTTGAAGATGCACGGGGGCGGTCCCTTCTTATCGCTTATGAGAGAACCATCTCCGGCCCTGCACACTGCCCTTGGCGCTTACATGAGAGGAACAGCCGGGAGGCGCCACCTTTGACGTCCCCCTTCCCACGACTACAGTAATTCGCCATGACTCAGTACGCCAAACAAGATCACGATAAGCTCGTCACTGCTCTTCGTGAGTTGACGCCGACCATCCGAAAATCATCGGATCGCGCGTGGATTAGCACGCGGCAGCCGAAGCAGTCGTTTCCTTACGCGACCTGGACACAACGATCTGTGAAGTCTTTGCCCGCCCCAACGCTACAGTCCCTCACTTATAGTTCAATAGGGCGTTTCTTCCATCACAAGCCAAGACAAGTTCCACCATCACGAAAAGCGGTTGCGGCTATGCACTTGGTTGGCTCCAAATATTCAGTACTTGAGATCAGGCCGATAAGTTACAGCGCATGTTTGGTCTTTGGCCAGACGCCCCGGGCGAGCTGCCATGCCTAGAGGGAGTGCCCTAGGAAAATTCTCATCGGCAACGCAGTTTTCGACAAATATGCGCTGCCTTTTGATTGACAGGCTCCGATGCTCTTCTAGACTGGAGTGAGTCCCAACTAGGGACCAGAGAGAAACAATGCCAGTGCAATCTCCAGAGCAAGAAACTCTCAACGTAAAATTAGTCCACTTTACCAAGCAGAACTCCCCCGACGAGCCCGTGCAAGTTGCCTTTTCTGTGGTGGATGAGCAGGGGAAGGAGGAGATCATCACAGGCGAGATCCCCTACTCCTATGACCTGTTCCGTCTCTTTCAGGAGCATGGTTGGCTGAATGTTCGTCGAAGTGTGGCGTCCATACGCGAAACGCGGATGCAACGCCGGTCCGTCTCAGCTTAACGAGCCGGGCTATGAACATGATGCGCTGGAACCTGTCTTGCCATTCGGCTCCAGCGCATTTTACGTTTCTCTATTGCAACGGGTTCCTCGGTCGTGCCTTCGCGCATCGCCGTTCCTCACTTGTGGTACCCGGGCTTTCGTTTTCAAAAGGAGGGTGATGCCATGGCCAACGCCACGAGGAAACCGCCGACTGCGGCGGCAAGCGACTCGCAAGAGCTCGAACGTCAGATCCGCCAACGCGCCTATAAACTTTACGCGCAACGGGGCGGCGGTGAAGGCCGAGAGCTAGACGACTGGCTCCGTGCGGAAGAGGAGATTACCGGCAAGAAGGTTCGTGCCGCCTTCGCCACCTAAGCGCATATGCGAGCTCTGAAGACGAGGCATACCTAGGTCTCGAGGAAATGTTTTCGTCCATCGCCCGGCCATTCATGCCTCATGTCGTAACGGATGCGCGAAAGACAGCTCGTGTCCATCGGGATCAGCCATGTGAAAATACCGCTCACCCCATGGAGCATCTTGCGGTCTCTCTGGCCACAGCCTTTCTCGTTCAAGTGCGCCATAGCTTATCCACGTCGTCCACATAGAAAATCACTCGCCCCCAACCGGTCACGCAACGACCCTGTTGCAGATTGACGATCGGACCTGTGGTGTCTCCGGCGCGGAACGACGTGAAGTATGCGTCTGCGCCGCCGTAGATGATCTCCATGCCCAACAGATCCCTATAGAACGGCACGGAGTTCCCCATGTTCAACACCTTAAGGGTCACTGCCGAAATCTTTTCAATATTCACGGTTCACCCGACAACTGTCCTAGCACATGAGTTACGCTCCGCGCGGTCGTCACCGGCTCTCAAAAGTCCGTACCCAGTGTGGCTTTTGCCTTCCAACCAACGCAACATCCGAGACCCACTCCTCATGAAACATCCGCGACCCAACCACGCAAAATCCGAGACCTGCCGCAACTGACCATTTCGTGGCAACGAACCACATCCACCAAGACCGCTAACCCGCGGTCTTTTTAGCTCCTCGTGGAAGACCTTTCGAGGAGGCCGGTTTGGGATGTAGGTTGCCTGCGCGAAAACTCCTATTTTTGGACCCCAGAAGCCAGTCGAAAAGCGGCAGGAAAATGTTGAAGTTTGTGAGAGGCCTAGCATGATGCGACAAATGATGTGCCCTCCAGGCATCCGGCACCCACCTTCCGTCGTGTATGCGCAGGTGGACCTCTATCCCCACCACAATGTAGGTCAGGAGGGCAGCAGATAGCCCGGTCAGTATCCGCAGGTGGAACAACTGGTCGGGAGCGGCAAAGAGCAGCACATTCGTGACAAAGATGGCAATCCAGAATCCGATGGTCATGGTGATGTGCTGGGGATCGGAAGGCGCAGAATGATGCAGCGCGTGACGCATGGCCGCCGCCTGGTAGAGGCTAGGCCAGTGCATCGCCCAGCGATGATATGCATACTCGATCCAGTTTGACCATACCAACCCGGCGAAGAAGCCCGCTAAAAATCTCATTTGACCACCACCGCTGGTTGCTCGCAGCCCTTGCGATAGGTGACGGTAGCGGTACGGTAGTGCGGCGGGGTATAAGACAGGTCACAGCCGACGAGGTGAATGCTGGTAGCGCATTCTAGCGGGAGGTTAACGTTAGGCAGGAACGGCTTAGATCGGGAACGCGGTGCGCAGCCGGTCAGAGTAGCTATTAACATCACACTGACCCAGGCCCGGCCCACCATGAAATACGCCCCTCATGTGGGAGGGCCTGCTGCTGGGACACTCGTCGATCCGCGGTGCCCCGCAACTATTCATTGCCAAGGTAGATTCGTTAGAGAGGCAGGTAAATGGCCTTCGAGTGCCAATCTGCACAGCACTTTCAGGCTATTCGAGTTTCGAGTGATCCTTTTAGGAATGGCTCGCATGGAGTGCCCATAAAGAAGAGTAGTTGAAAAAACAACAATCGCGATCTCGCGGCAACGAACCACACCCACCAAGGCCGCTAACCCTCGTTTTTTTCGATTTGCATGCTGTCCTGTTGCGCTTGACGCGGCGCAGGGACAGGACGACAATCCGTGCCGAAAAGGAGGCACATCCCATGAACGAATTCTCGGGTTCTTTCACCGGACACGCAAGAGCACTCACCATCCTTTCACTCACCGATGTTCCGCGCCATGAATTGCAGACGGTCGAAATCGCCGGTCCGCAGAGTTCGACAGACGAGAAATGGAATACCGCTCGAGTCACGTACTGGGGAGTTTCCGATGTTGTCGCGGGCAATGGCAGTCAGCGCGGCTATTTCCTGAATGAACACCCGGATGGCAGCCGGAACTGGGGCACGTTCGATGGCAAGATAACGACTAGCGACAACAAGACGACGGTCGAAGGGATGTGGCAGTTCTCCGAGGGTACGGATTTGTTTGCAGGCATAAAAGGTCAGGGCACGTACACGACCCGCCTGACTTCCCCTACAGATCTGCAGTGCACTTGGGAAGGCCGCTATGAGCTTGCCGCATCCACCAAAGCCGCATAACCACGCACCATAACAAAACTCACATTTAAAAAGCCGCACCCTGTGCGGCTTTTTAATCGCAGCACAACGCAGAATCCGAGACCCACTCCTCAGGAAAAATCCGTGACTGAACACGAAGGTGGGTCCTTCCCGCCGCATGCTGACGACGTCAGCTTTCGACGGCAACATGAATCTTTTGATCACGACAAAGGGGCACTTCTTGCCGGGCGGAATTTTCATGGCCAACACGGATGGCCCGTCAGGACCGATTTCGACTTCGTCGACCACCGCCCGGCATGCACACCCCAAAGGAAGAGTGGCAATTATATCTCCTGAGTTATCAGTAACCTCAGCTTTCTCGATCCTGGCGGTTAACGGGGCTATCCGGAGAGTTACGGGATTATCCGAAGAGTTAGTGGAACTGCGCGTTCGGCCGCTGAAGTGACGTTGTTCCTGCCGCTCACTCCGGAATTGTTAGATTGAAATCAATGAGTTACAGGCCCACGCCTCGGCAGCGTCATGATGGCACAACAAGTGCTTCTTCGAAGAAGCGTCATCAGGCAAACAAACCGGGGAATCATCAAATCTCGATGCCTGGAATGGAGAACACCATGAGATGCGACCTGTGCAATCGTGAAGTGACGCACGGCAACCCGCTGTGTCAACGTTGTGCCGACATGATTCCGCCGTTCGCATTCGCTCCTCCGGTCCCCGGAAGCGAACTGGCATTGGCATTGGCTGCCGAACTGGCTCCGTACCTCACTGCGGACTAAGCGTGATACGATGCCGCCGGACAAAGCTCAAAGTAAGCGTGCTTTTGTCGTTGCGCTGGTCAGTCTCAAGCGGCCCACTCCATTCCGGCGCTGAAGTTCAGGCCCGTTCCAGACCAAGAAGTTACAGGCAGGTGAGGTGCTCGCATTCGTGAGGTGACGGCGCCAGTGCCAAGGGCCGTAACTCCATTTGGACGGCTTTGGCGGAGGTCTTCTAAGTGACGACGAAGGCTTTGACAATTCGCAATGCTGCCCCGGAAGATAGCTCGTCAATCGCCCACCTTTTCCAGCTTGCCTACGGTCCGTCATCTCATCCTTGTAAGGACGCACAGCACGTTCGCGACGGTATTTGCTCAGGCTCCACTGCCTGGCGGGTCGCCGTTGATCAGGACCGGGTGGTCGCTTGCGTGACCCTGCTCGTCAATGTTTGGAACCATTCGTGGGAACTGGCACGCGCGGTTACTCTACCCGAGTATCGTGGCGGAGGGCTGGGCACTGAACTGATGCAGTGCAGCGTGGATGAAGCGTGCACCTCATCCTCGTGCGATGTGATCGTGGGGTTTCCCCGAAGCCGAACCATGCTGCACATTGTTTCTGGTCTTAAGCCGTCGATGCTGCCGGTGGGGCACGACGGTGCCATCAATGTGGCCAACGGGACGCGCGAGTATCATGCGATCACCTACACGCCCAATCCCGGCGCACGATTTCGTCACTACATTCCGGCCTCTCCTTCGCTGGCCGACAGCGAATTCGTACGCAACAATATTTTCGGACCTCTTGGGTTCAGCCCTGAACGAGCAGAATACCCACCCCAGTGGGTGGTGGGAGACGGGATCGAACATCCCGATTTGAAGCCCTTTTCCTTCGGGTACGACCCGTTTTGCCCCAGCGACGCCATTGAGATCACCCGCTACGGCGCGGACTCCCGAGACGCCGGTCAGGTGGCGCGAGAGTTGATCCTGATGTTGGATAGCTTTTACCACGCACGTCACGCACGGCTGGTAGTACCGGTCGACAAGCGCGAGTTCATGCAGAAACTGATCGACGTGGGGTTTGAGGCAACTGCCTATCTGCCCGCCTGGTACCTGCATCAAGATGGGCGGTATGATTGCGTCCTAATGGTGCGTCGCCGGTTCTCCGAAGAGCCCACCGACCACGGGGTACGGGACGTAGTCGACCATTTCCGTCAGGGCTTGGGTCGACGATGAACCTGGACCACCCTCACGCTATGACGCCGGCACTGCATGCGATCCTGCACTCTGAGAACCCCGCCAATACGCCAACCTACCGTCCTCAGCAATTCCGGTTGTCGGTAGCGGACGATCGTCGTGTGCTCGAAGAGCTGTTGCGGAGCCGGCCGGGGATCCGGGTTTCCGACACGCTGCTGACACAGTTGCGTGATCTCATTCGCAGCCGTCACCCCAGCCGCAAAATTGCACACGCGGACCTGGATTCGCTGGCCAAAGAACATTTAGGCAGTACCCCTGCAGAGGAATATGGTCTCTGGTTTTACTACCCATGGTCGATGCACCTAGTTCATCTGCTGGGTGAGTCTGAATTTGTCGAGTTACGTACTAACCGCAATCGCTACAAAATTACCCCCGAGGAGCAGGCGGAGCTTGCGCGTAAACGGATCGGGGTGGTAGGGCTTTCCGTCGGTCAGTCAGTTGCTTTAACCCTGGCCCTGGAGCGCTCGTTCGGTGAACTGCGGCTAGCGGACTTTGACACGCTCGACCTCTCCAATCTCAACCGCATCCGTGCGGGCGTCCACAACCTGAACCTACCTAAGGTATACATCACCGCGCGCGAGATCGCCGAGATCGACCCGTACCTGAGCGTAATCTGTTTCGCGGATGGCGTGAGCGAAGCGAACTGTGATGCCTTTCTGGTGGAGAATTCTCCGCTGGATGTCTTGGTGGAGGAATGCGACAGCGTCGACATCAAGATTCTCCTGCGGCAACGGGCACGCGTGTATCGAATTCCCGTTGTCATGGACACGTCTGACCGGGGCATGATCGATGTGGAGCGCTTCGATCAGGAACCGGAGCGCGCCATTTTTCATGGACTGGTGGGAGACATCGGGCCTTCCAGCCTGCGCGGACTGACCAACGAGCAGAAGATACCCTACATATCTGCAGATCCTCGGCGTGGATACATTGTCGGCGCGCCTCCGGGCCTCGCTGATCGAGGTTGAGCAGAGTATCTCGACTTGGCCGCAGCTGGCTTCCGCGGTGGCCCATGGAGGCGCAGCAGCGGCCGATGTCGTGCGGCGAATTTGTCTGGGCGATTCAGTCGCTTCGGGGCGCTACTACGCAGACCTTGATGCACTCATCCCGAGTGCCAGAGCTTCCCGTTCAGAAAGCGTCGAGAAAGAGACTCCTGTCAGCCGGCCCCCGGCTATTCGGCTGAAGGACATGCTCTCTGCCATTCGTGCTTTGTCCCGCACGAAAGCTGGGGGAGGATTCGCGTTGACGCCAGACATGGCTCGCCGCCTGGTGAGCGATGCGGTCCAAGCTCCTTCGGGGGCAATTGCCAGCCTTGGAAGTGGGTGAGTGACATGGACCAGCTGTACCTGTTCCACGATCGATCGCGCGCGTATACGCCGTTTGACCCGGATTGCCTAGGAGGGCTCGTGGGCCTCGGGGCAGCTGCGGAAAACCTCATCCTGAGTGCACACGCGGCCGGCTTGCATGTTGTCTCCGATGTATTCCCGAGCAAAGAGATTCCCGAGCTAGTGGCGAGATTCCGGTTCGACCCCAGTCCCCATGCACGGGCCGAACGCAGTTGGCGCGATGAACTCCATTCGATGGTCGGGGTTCGACGGACCAATCGGAAGCTGTGCCCGCGCTGCCCGCTTAAGCCCGACGACCAGGACGCTCTAGCCGCCGCAGTGCGGTCGATCTCGGATGCGGATGTGCGCTGGCTGCTCCGCGACGAAGAGCTCGACGAATGTGGACGGTTATTGGGAATAGGCGATCGTTTGCTATTCCTAACTGAAAACTTGAACCGGTTCCTGGTGAACGAAATTCGGTGGACTCGCCAGGAAGCTGATGACACGCGCGACGGCATTTGCCTGGAATCCCTGGAGCTTTCCCCGGCGGACCAAGCGGGCTTTTGCCTCTGCCGTGATTGGGCGACCCTCGATCTGGTACGCCACATCGGTGGCGGCCATGGCCTCGAAAGGGCTAGCTCTAAGGCTCTTGCCGGCGCGTCGGCAGTCGGTCTGATCACGATGCCCCACAGGAATGCGGCGGCATACTTTTGGGGTGGCCGCGCGGTTGAGAGATTGTGGCTGACCGCGGCCCAACGCCAGTTAGCACTCCACCCGATGACCGCGGTGGCTTATATGTTGTCCCAGAGTCGCGCCGGAGGCAGCAGCGATCTGGATGGGGATACGCAGAAGACGCTGCACGAGCTGTGTCCTCGCTATGAAAGGCTTTTTTCCGTATCAGAAGGTGAAGCCGACGTCTTCCTGTTCCGCCTGTCGTACGCGGAAGAGACAACTCAGCGATCCTTGCGGCGCCGCGTGGATGACGTGCTGGTAATTCTCTGAGGCGGCAAATCCAAACAACAACTCACTGCCGCCATCCAGTCCGTGAGTAACGCTGTCCCGTATGAGGTGCACCTACTCCGCTGGCTTGAATGCAGAACGTGTCACAAGCAGTATCAAGTGCGTGTGCGGTGGACGGAGCATGAAACGTTTATCCGTCCAAGCTTCGCGCTGACCAGGCGAAATCACTTCGTAGCGTACAGCCCATCAATCTTCCGCATAATCCTGTCCGCCAATTGAACCGCGGCTGCTACCATCGCTTCCGTTCTGGGGCTTGAGCGATTGTCAAACAGATCGTCCGTGCTCTTGAGATGCCGCGCAACGAGAATGGCTGCGATGATCCCGAGCACACGCTTTCGTCCCTCGTCCATGGCGTCGGGAAGGATATCATTTTCGCTTTATGTTCGCTATAAAATCTCGAGTTCCCGAACCTCGGTGCCTCGGCCTCTAAGTGCGGTACCACCCGGATCGGGAATGCCCGCGCTCGCATTCAGGAGACCGGTGAACGGAACTGTTGATACATGTCGTCTCTCGTGGAAATGCTTCAGGCGATGGTCTTGTCTATCTCTCGGGGCACGATTTTCAGGATGGCAAAGGCGGGGCGCATTCCCTCATTCCGCATTGGAAGCTGCGTGCGTTTTGATCCCAGAGCGGTGGCGAACTGGCTACGAAATGTGTAGATCATCGCAGGAAAATATGACAAGGACGTGCCAGCTTGCGGCGCGCCTACATTGAAGTCATGTGCGAGAGCGCGCACGCCAGACAGCGCACGTGGATGCTTTGGTAGGTATCCGCGTCGTGATCAACAAGTTTACAGATGAGCCAGAAGAAGCTTGGCTGGTGTGGCACTAGACATGGCTAAGCGGCACTCGCGCACCCTCTCCTTGCCTTTCAGGAAGAGGCTTCGTTAACTCTTTGGCCAGTGCTGCATCAAGTTCCGCGCTCAGTGCGAGAACACGGATCGGGTCGAACTCACTGATCAATTCAGTGGCGATATCTCGCCATTGACGGACTGGATTTTTGTCCATGGCCGTTAACCTCAGGGGTGCCACAGATTTTCTCGGAAAGTACTAAGACTTATAAGTCGGATGTTAGCAATCGAAGAGGAATTCGCAAGTTAAATGTATGTAAAACCGAGGTTCGGGATTGCAATAACGATTACCTAAAACGTTTATGTAGTCCCACGGATTTGAAATGAGCACATCGAAGCCACAAAATCCAAACCCGAGCAATCCACGTGTAGTGCGCCCCACGCGGCTGGGAACCTTGTTACCAGTGCAACCAGGTGTCGCAGATCCGCGGCGGAGCCGTTGCTGGCAGCACTCTTGGGGTCGGCGCGAACAGCCCTGAGCGGAGGAGCGATGCCGAGCAGTCTCGGGGCGTTATCGACTACCACATCCATGCCATCGACGATCTGTTGCGTCACCTTCAGTCCGTCGCAGGATCGCCCAGAGCAAAGTTGAGTTTGTATACGCCATCCGACAGCACTACCTCCTCAGACTTTTGGAGATGAAGAAGGTAGCTTTGGATCTTTGATCGAAGCTTGAGTGTCGCGTCAGATGCAAGCTTGAACTTGTACGGCGCAGCGTTTTTCGGCGGGGAAGGATCATCAAAATGCTTCAAGATTTGATCGAACGTGAGGCCCTTCCCACGGTCTTGCAGGAGATTCACTATGTCGTATCGGTGGCGAAGCTCTTTGGCCATGGCCGTAAGTATAACGTTCCAGAAACCTCGGTCACTATCAGCAGCGGCACGCGATGCCTAGCAGCCTAGGCGCTCTATCGACCAGCACCAATGTGCCAGCGACCATTTGCTGCGTGACGTTCAGTCCAGCGTAATGCTCAATTAGGCAAAATGAGCGCCAGGGCTTGGCACACAGCAGCAATGCCGGTGACTAATGCCGCCCACCTATTCCACTTCGCCTGCTCCGCAACGGTAGCGAAGAAATCTATTTCATCAACGGTGGTCGGATCACCGGACTCGCGAGCCGCGGCATCACCCCAAACCGAGATTCGTATCTTCGATGCTCCGAACCAAAGCACAGCCGAAGTCAATGCAGAAGCCGCTGCAATCCCGTTGAATACTGCTTTGTGGGAAATCATGCACGGCACTTTAGCGCTAGATAAAGAGGAAAATCAATTGAAGGTACTTCACCCCATCCACTCTTACCGCAACTTCAAAGCTGCTTGCGCGGCAAAATACGCAAGCTTCATCGCGTTCTGCTTCGCGTCGCTCGAAGCTGTCCGCGCTCTAACCAACGCCATCAACGTCTACGACCTTCGCGTGAACGAATTGCACGCAGAGATTAAGAAAATAGAAGGCAGTGTCGGCTACCTACAGCGCGATAAGGCCGATCAGCGTGAAAGGCAGGGGCAAAAAATGAACGTCTCGGGCAAGAACACCCTAGAGAACCCTTGGAGCCCCCCTACACCGTTCTGCCGATGGACTCTTCATTGAGTGGGAGCCATGCTTCAGGAGTGAGAACGATGCCAGCAAAGATGGAGCGCGCCGCACTGGAGAGTGGACTATTCAAACTGCGCGAGCAGCACGCTGCATCTCTCGCCAAGGCTTTGTCTGGCGGTTTCAGTCCCGAGGAGGAAGCGGCACATGAGGAACGCGTAAGGCGGATGGCGTCGCTAGTGCAGCAGTTAGAAGCCCTCGACGCCGGCATGGCTCCCCGCACTCGTGATGAAATCCTCGCTGAGATCACTGAACTCCGGAAACAGCAAGTGGATGCTGCCACAGACGCCGTGTTCGGAGGCTTGACACGCGAACAAGAGGCTGCGCATCAGGAGCGTGCAGACCGCCTTGAACACCTGGTTCGTGAATTGGACACCCTAGACGGAATCACCCGGCGGAGCGCGTAGGGTACTGCCACGGTGACGCGGATCACAGACACACTGGTCGCTGAAGCGCTAGCATCGCCGCAATTTCCAGGGAGTGCGGTATGGAAGCTTCCACGGTGGCAAGTTTTTACAAGCTGGCGGTTGCAGGTCAACAAGCGGGATTCAGTCTTGAGGACATGATCTCATTGCTTAATGCTGGGCTGACAGTGGAGACGTTGCTTGATCTGATCGAGCGCAGACTCACAAACGCTGAACCCAAGAAGCCGTGTTCCGCAAAATGGGTGATGTGAATTTCAGAGCACGCTGCTGACGGCCCCGAACACAACCGCCATAGCTAAGTCAGCGGAAATTGCCAAGTACCAGAAAAGTGAGCTACGAACGGTCTCTCGTTCGTGTGTTCGTGTGGCCAGTCTCTGCGCGGCCAAGTCCACGCCAACGTAAAGATGAAAAGGCCGAACAGGAAACCGGCAATTACGAACCCTGCTGTTTCCAGCATGTGCTACTCACATCAGTGGCTACTCCGAAGCGAAAGGCGAGAAGGCAGTCATCGGGCCCTCCCCCAAGAAACCAGATGCTGCCCCCTCGCCACGAAAAACGGCGGAAGCATACTCCAAAAATCGGGCTCTGGCTAGCAGTTCGCAATCGTGTCGAGGGTCAATGGCATCCTACAGTGAACCGGGTATGGACCGTGGGGGCTCTCAGTCCTAGGTTAGAGGCGATTCTTCGGAACGGTTCACCAACCTTACAAGCCCTTAGATGCCGCAAGCGCCCCGCACCTGACCAGCCGGTGCGGGGCCCCGCCTTTAACTGGCTTCACGCCGAAGGAGTGACAGGTTCCAACGGGAGTTACAGGATTCTTCCAGTGCTCAATCTTAACGATTAGGTTGTACACTCCAAGCACTTGGGGGCGGTCGTGGTGTCAGCGAAACCTAAGCAGCAAGAGATCGTGGCTGAACTCGCGAAATTGCGAAAGCAGCACGTGGAGGCTCTCGCCAAGGCCACTTTCGGGGGTTTTACTTCCACCGAGGAAGCGGCGTATCGGGAGCGCGTAAAACGGACGGCGTCACTAGTCCAGCAGTTAGAAGCCCTCGACGAAACCCTGGAATAGGAGCGCGTAGGGCGCTATTTGCTTGGCAGCTACCGACACGCTCGGTGACTACCTATCTTCGCGCCGCAGCACTGACAGGTTATGGGCTGCATCTGCCAAGCGCTGAGCTTCCTCAGCATCTTGAACAGGGTCCAAACTGACCCGCCGGATCGCGATTGCTCGCTCCGCGTCTTCAATAAGCATCCTAAACTTATCTCGATCTAATTCGATCAGGGCCGCGGTGTAAATGTCCAGCCACGCGGCTCCCACGGATTGAGGGATTGTTCGCGCCATGTGGTTATCCTCTTGGGGGAGGGGAGGTTGATATGAAACCACTGAAACGAAATTTTGGTCTGTCCGCTGGCGTACAGAACGCGGTTATTTCTCCGCGTCTTCGTGGCTTTGTTTGGTGTCCCCCCACGTGGCGGAACTACAGTTTAGTACCCGTTGTACCTCTCAAATCGCAGCGCTAGAATCCGCACCAAGAAAGACTAAGCACACACCGCGGGGCCGGTGCTCGCCCACATCAGGGTCGGCCTCACGGCAATCGCGTTAGCGCAGAGATTTGCTGCCTCCCGTTGCACCGCGTGCGGTCGACGGAAGACTGTCACCCTGATCTGTCCAGAATGCGCTGCGCGCCAAGGCCTCGATTAGGCAACGGAAGCCGGTTAGTATGCGCGCTGCGTTTGGTTGGCTTGGCCGGTTGGCGAGCGTGATCGCTTCGACGCGGGCTGCTCATCAAGCAGACGAACCAGTTTGTTCTGTGATCTCTCGGATTTCATGATTCGCAAGGTCCATAAGAGCACCTCGTCAACCATGAAGTGGAAGGTTAAGAAAATCTTGCCAAAGCTGGTATTGGTCGTCAAGACGCCGATTGCTGTAGGAAAAAATTGCTGCGGCGTCGGTAGTGTGTCGAACACAACCCAACCCCACAGTTAGCCACAGACGGAACTGCGAACCAGGCATGCCCTAACGCGCCTGAGGCAATAATTTACAAGCAACTAATTTGGGATTTCACAATAAGCTTGCGTCGGGCTCGCCGCGTGAAAAGAACCGCCAGGAGAGCTCCGAGGAGCGCCCCGATCAATGCCTCATAGATTGTGTTGGTGTCGAAAGACCGGGTTCCTCTACCAGCGATTAGAAAGCCGCTATACGCCATAGCTACTGTCCAGAGAATTATGCGAAAACGGTTCATCGGGCCCACCTTTTCCGGCCAGAGCGCAATGATAGCCCTCTTGCACGCTGTGGCATACAGTAAACTCTGATTTACATGCATGTTAGTTCGCTCCTGGGGGCACGAGGTGTAACCTGTTACGCGGGTTACTCTGAGAACGCGTCACGAAGCCAGAGCGCTGAATCCATCCACTGCACGGCTGCCCGCAGCAGAGACTGGTCGTCTTCGTCTACTTCGAGGCCGGCTGCTTGGAATCCCTTCGCCAGGGCGCTATAGTCCGGTGTGAAGTGTACAAAGCAAGGTCACCGCGCTTAGCCGAAAATCTCGTTCACCTTCTCTCTTACCTGCTGACTTCGCGACGGTTTCAGGTACCTCATCGTCGACTCCATGTCGGAGTGGCCGAGCCATTGCTGCTCGGTGCGGAGATCGACGCCCGCCCACAGACACCGCGTGGCGAACGTCGCTCGGAACTTGTGCAGCCAGAAATTCCCCTTGTTAAGCTTTGCCCGCTCCGCCACGGCTTTCAGGCAGTCGAGGAAGTCGAGTTTAGGGTTGCACCCGGCAGTGGGGAACACCAGATCGCAGGTCTTGTCGCCTTTTGCCTTCCACGCCTTCAAGCCCTTCACCAGCTTCGCAGGGATGGGAATCTCGCGTTCCCTATATGCCTTCGGCGTCCATCCGCGACTTCGGGCAGGACTCTGTAAAGTAGTTTAATGCGGTCGTGTAAGCGGCGACCGTTTTCGGCTTTTTGGTGAGCTCGGTTTCCTCGAGAAACTCAGCGACGGCTGTTGCGATCGACCGATGACCATTCTGGCCGTTCTCAGGCATAACGGCCACACCGTTATTAAAGGCGTTGAGCTCGGCTTCCTTGCGCTGGCGTCGGGCGGATGCATCTTGCGCATCCTTGCCGACCGACAAGCGAACGCGCTTTCCGTCGTCGCGCCACTCCAGGTAATACGCGCCTTCTCCGTGTCGCTCTTCTTTTCCGTCTACCAAAACGGTGTCGGGCTTGATGCGACCGTTGGCCGACTGAGCGACCGGGCAATAACGAAGGCCGTCGGCGGTTTGTACCCGTTTGGTTAGGTGTACGGACTACCCACCTGTTCTCATTACAAATCGGCGTTGGTTTTCACGGCGGGTGACGTACTGCAGATTGGAAACGTCGTTCCGAGTGTAATCGCCATCTCGGTGACCAATCTCATGATCTGGTGGGCATTCACCCAGAAACGAAGATGCGACTAGGCTCTGAACCGTGCATTTTCGTTGGAAGCCGCTGCTGGACAGGGTGACGTAAAGTCGCCCGTTTTTCATCCTGACGGGTTGCAGGACCTTGCTGGTTTGAGTGTTGCGAACTTGCCCTTGGTCGGAGACCTGATAGATGCCATCGTACCCAATGACATCGCGCCACTGCTCGGCCATACCCACTGCTCCTTGTCGGGTTAGCCAAAAAAGGTATACCCCGTGGACTCAGTGTAGGTATCACCGACTTGCAAGTGCAAGATTGCAAAGGTAATGGCGGAGAGGGAGGGATTCGAACTCTCGGTACAGGTGTTAGCCCGTACAACGGTTTAGCAAGACTTTTCCGCCCAAAAACCTAAATCCAAACCAGAGAGGCACTTACCCTGCATCTCTTTTTTTATGTTCATTTTACGAGTTGTGGCATGTTGTACCGGCTTGTGTCATGATGCGCCGATTTGTGGTGTGAGAGCACACAAAAAAGCCACAATTTCCTTTTCCGTCGTGAATTATGACCAGAACCGAAGGCCCATCTCACGCTAAACAAAATGTGCACCCCAACGGTGTGCCTCCACTTCGACTCTGCAAGATTGCGAGTGTGCAGAAAACCCATTCGAAAGCAACACCGTTAAGTCATAGATGGTCCAGGCAATGCATCACCGAGGAGCCTGGCGCCGAAACCACACGGTTTGCAGACGCAAAGGCCGAAATCTTCGCTAAGCCGTATTTTACGTCTAGCTACCAGTTAACCCCACGGAGGGAAACATCGTCACAGGGCCGAATCGCTCTGTGTCTTTTTACGGCGGCACGCCGATCCGCTGAAGTAGGTCTTCAAACCGCGGGTCGGAGCGAAGGTTCTCCCAATATGGTTCATACTTGAGAAACTCAAACGTAAAAAAGCGCTCTCGATACGCCTTTTCCAACCATTCGAATGCCTGGTCCTTGTCGCCGAGGGCTGCATAAGCTGCTGCGACCCAAATGACATCAAATCCTCCAGTTGATGACTGCCTTAGCTCCTGAAGAATCTTCAAGGCATCGTCGCGTCGACCGGACAAGACATACGCGCGTGCAAGACCTGCTAAGTCCCTTGTGTCACCGGGAGATAAATCTATGGCTCGTTTTAACTGTGCGATGGCCTCCCCAAGCATCCCCTTTTGCACATAGGCCATCGCCAACGAGTGGATCGCCTCGTGAAAATTCGGGTCGAGTTGGAGCGCCTCGTGCAGCGACTGGATACCTTCATCGTACCTGCGAAGGCCGACATACTGCCAACCGAGGTGCTCGTATGCCGCCGGTGAGAAAGGATCAAGCTCAATCCAACGTTTGGCCTCTAGTAATGCTTCATCGGTCCGACCCATCAGGAGCAAATTGTGTGAGTGATAATGGTGCGCGACCGTCGAATTGGGGTTCAGCTCGATGGCACGCCTAAACTCACTCTCGGCGCCCTCCCAGTCCCAATCGTACCGAAACTTGACGAGGCCCATCATCGCATGGGCCTCAGAAAGCTCGTCGTCTGCCTGGAGGGCACGTAGCGCCCACGGCCTCGCTTTTTCGGCTGTCTCACGCGACCGGACTGCGGCCTCAGCCAGCCCCGCGTAAGCTAGAGCAAACGAAGGATCTTTTTGGATTGCACGCTCGAAATAGTCGACCGCGACCCTTATCCCGGAGTCTGTCCAAGTCTCCAGATGACTGCGACCCTTCAAGTACAGCTGATAAGCCGCGGGATCGGTGGGCGGGGCGCTGGCCAGTCGCACTTTCTCCTGTGGCGTCAGATTGATTCGAATCTCTCGTGCGATCTCCCGTGCGACCTGGCTTTGTAGCGCCAGCATGTCGCGCAGATCGCGCTCGTAGCTTTCCGCCCAGAGATGCCGATCCGTCCTCGCGTGAAGCAGGTTGGCGGTTATTCGCGCACGATCACCGAAGCGCTCGACTGAACCTTCCACGATAGCGTCCACATTCAATTCCCGCGCGATCTCCGGAATCGGCTTCATGGTGCCCTTGTAGCGCATCACTGAGGTATGCGAGATCACCCGCAATGCGCGGATCTTGCCAAGGTCTGTAATCAGCGCCTCCGTCATGCCGTCGGCAAAGTACTCCTCTGCGGGGTCGCGGGAAAGGTTCTCGAGCGGCAGCACAGCGATAGATTCGATGTGCGGTGGACTAGCTCGACCTAACAGCTGGCCACGCCAGCCCACATTGAACCCGACGAGGAGCGCCAGAATAGTAACGGCAATTCCTGATAGAAGTGCGGGCCATAGCCACTTTAGTCTCGGTACTTTCCAGGGGAGATCCTCCGACGGAAGCACCGTGACAGCAGAGATGCTCTGGACCGGTGCAGTCTGTGCGTCCGCTTTCGGCAGTGGTTCGACTATCTGCACCGGTGCAACGAACCGGTACCCAATACTGCGTACCGTCTCGATGTAATGGTGCTCGCCGTTCTGGCGGTCACACAATAACTTGCGCAATTGGGAAACGGCGACGGCCAAGTTGGCCTCTTCCACGAACATTTCAGGCCAAACTCGCTTAAGCAGATCGTCTTTTAACACCAACCGGCCTCGATTTTCGACCAGTGCGACCAGGACTTCAAAAGCCTTATGCGGTAGCGAAACAGGGTCGCCGTCACGCAGGAGGCGATGTTCGGAGCCGTCGAGCCGGAACGGACCGAACTGATAGACAGCTTGTGCCGGGTGCTCCATGGTCGTTTAGAAACAATTTAGAGAAACACTAACTTGCCTTTAAGACATGATGAGCGGTTGCCGGTAGTGTGCGGTTGGAACAGGGAAGCTGCAGGCTCCGGCCACATAGATTTTACTCCGTCGTTCCACCTGCAAAATCCCGGCATGGCGATAGCACCGGGCTGGAGTCCCGTCGTCGGGTGGATGTGCTCGCTGGACATTCTCTCATCGCGCTGCAAGAGGAGGAACATTCAGTGCGGGGATACAACGTAAGCTGCTGAAATGGTTGTCGTTGCTAACATTTGCTCTTGCGTGAGCTGATCCGCCCACGATTCCATTGTAGTTAGGGGAGTGAGCAGATTGAGAAGATCCACCCGAGATTATTGCCTCGCGGGGAAAGACTCGCTCGGCAGATTCTGAGCCGAGACTAAGGAGAAGGAAAATGAAAAACCCGTCAGCAGGAGATGAAATGAAGACCGTATATGAAGGGACTCTCTGGAAGCTCTGGAGATCCGGCTTTGCGCTTGCGATGGTGGCTGTTCTTTCAAGTGTGGCGATAGCCCAAACGCGCTACCGTGCACGGGACTTGGACACCGATAGCCCACATTTTCTTTACGCTTCTGTCGACTACCCCAACGCCATCCGCACCCGCAGCTTGGGGGATTAACTCCGCGCGGCGCCATCGTAGGCGATTACCTCGATACTTCAAACGTATTGCATGGCTTTCTGTTGAGTCGTGGAACGCAGTATGTCACAGTTGATGTCGCCCGGGTCTTTGATCGGACTGCCGGGTGCGCTTCCGACGTCGCTCAGAGGTATCAATCCCGCTGGCGACATTGTCGGATTCTACGTCGCACCTCCAGGCTCGTCAGCAAGATTGCACAGTGGCCGGGTCGCCTCCTTGTATCAAGGGTTTTCTATTGCACCGAGGAGCGTTTACGACAGTACTGTTTCCAGGGCACGAGGGATCAATCCCTCAACGAATCACACGCAACGGCGATATCTACGGCTGTTATCACGACGCTGACCTGATGGTGACAATGTACGGGTTTGCTCGCACGGCAAGCGGGGAATTCAGCAGCATTGATGTGCCTGCTTCGATGAGCAACGGTGCGACTCCCGATGGCAGCACGATCGTCGGGCTCTACAGCGACTTGACAATGATGCCGGCTCCTACTCATGGCTATGTAATACAGAACGGAAATTTCCAATCATTCGATGTGCCCGGGCAGCAAATTCACCGCAGGCTTGGGACGTTAACCCTCGTGGCAGTATCGTCGGCGAATTTCAAGACCTGGCGGGCGTATTTCACGGCTTCTTGCGAACTGACGACGGATACACGTCCATCGATTTTCCCGCCGCGATTGGCACGCATGCGCTGGGTATCAGTCGAGGAGGCGCGATCGTGGGAACGTACACCGACACGAACAACATGACCCACGGATTCCTCGCAGTTCCTGTGGACGAGTAGCTGAAGCAGAGGAGTCTCGGGAGCACGTATGCCAATTCTGCCCTGAACTGCACATGTAAAAGGAGCAGCACTTATGCACAACACAACTGAGTCAAGACCAGCCGATCGTAGCACGCTCGGCTTTGGGCTGGCCGTGATCGTTCTGCTCTGCTTCAGTACGGCCGCTGCCCAAGTGACGTACATTGTTACGGACCTTGGTACGTTCGGGGGGAACACTAGCATTCCTCTGGGTATTAACAACCGAGGGCAAGTGGTCGGGTTTGCAGAAACGCCCGACACAGATCCAACCTGTGATTGTCCCGTTATTCACGCTTTGTTTTGCTTTTGAGTGGGTGCGACGAATCAAAAAGCCACAAAAAAGCCACACCACAAGAGTCGAGACTTGTGTGATGTTTCCGAAAGTGCTGATAGCTAACGGGATTGGGCTCGAACAACCGTTACCGTATAACGGTCTGCTAGGATACCGCCAGCTTGCATGGCAGACGCGGCGGTCGAGCCCTGCTAAGTGGTTGAAATTAAAGGCTGGCGGAGAGGGAGGGATTCGAACCCTCGGTACAGGTGTTAGCCCGTACAACGGTTTAGCAAACCGCCGCATTCGGCCACTCTGCCACCTCTCCGGCGTTGCGGAGTTACAGTTTACCACGGCCACCTGAGGCGGTCGCGCCTTCAATCTTGTCTACTCGATCGTTGCAGACACGGTCGCGACGGCCGCGAGCCGTCTCTCCGAGTGCAACGGAAAGAGTCCATCGATTGAGTTCTTTCTGTTCATGCCCATCTTTGTTTCGAGAAATACGTCATAGCTGTTGGTCTCCGAGCGCGAATCCCTGTGGTTGCACTGTCTGACGTTTTCCACTTCCATGTGGCGTCAGGCGGCCCGCTCTGAATGTCGCTCCTTTTGTTTCGACTGAAGATCAAGGTCCTTTGACTTGAGGTCGATTCTTTCCTGATGGATATCGAGTCGGAGGTGCGCAAAAACGCTCATGTAAGAAATTCGCCATCCAGACCATGGCGAACAACGAAACAAGGTATCCACGCCAATCGGGATACAGCAATTTGAACCGGGTGATCACTAGGAAGATCGCAGCTACGTAGTGACTGAAGCAGAATTCGCAGGTAAAGAGATAAAAGAATTTTCTCCGCCAGACCCCTGGGGAAGACTCGCTCCTGTTCTTGCAAAACTCTCGTGGCTCTCGAAACACCTCTTCATGAGTCACCGTCCAGGCAATCGAGGCGACGGGAATCGCAAGAATCACCAACCACAAAAGCTGCGTGGAAATTGGGGCCACCTGCATTAGATGTCCTGTTCTTCGGGGTAATGGTTGGAACTGGGTTCCGAATTACTCCAGGGCCTGAATGTCAAGGCCGTGATCGGCAACTGAGCAGCCGGCTGTCATGATGAGTCAACAGGTTATGGATCGCGGAGTTCTACGGAGATTCGGGTAGTTCCTCTGGGTCGCTGTCCGGCTTCTTTGCCCGCATTCTCCGCATGGCGGCGGCCGCGACGGGCCTTTGACCAACGTTGGTCTGGCCCGATGCATCCCGGAGAATAGATATAGAATAGAGAACACTTTAAAACTTCTGTAGAAGTTTCCTGCAACTCGGCCCGAAGTCCCAGCGAACGAATTGCCGCTCGCGGATTCATTGTGCGGAAGGGGTCATCTCCCGCTAATTAGCCTTTGAGGCCAACACCGATCTCGAGGAGTTACATCATGAGCATGTTGCAATCCCGCCCTCTCCCTATCGAGTCAACATCGCAAGGGCCTCTAACCTCAGAAGAGTTACGCAAAATTGACGCGTACTGGCGCGCCGCGAACTACCTTTCGGTTGGACAGATCTATCTCTACAAGAATGCCATGCTGCGTAAGCCGCTCACACTTGAGCACATCAAGCCGAGGCTTCTCGGACATTGGGGCACGACTCCGGGCCTGAACTTCATTTACGTCCACATGAATCGAATCATCAACAAACATGACCTGAACGCGATCTACATCTGCGGTCCGGGCCACGGCGGACCCGGCATGGTCGCGAACACATATCTGGAAGGAACTTATTCTGAGCTTTATCCCGGGATCACGCAGAACGAAGCCGGCATCGAGCGATTGTTTAAGCAGTTTTCTTTCCCCGGGGGAATTCCGAGTCACGCAGCACCGGAGACGCCCGGCTCCATCCACGAGGGGGGAGAGCTGGGATACGCCCTTTCGCATGCCTGCGGCGCAGCGTTCGATAATCCCGATCTGCTGGTCTGCTGCGTGGTCGGGGACGGCGAAGCGGAAACCGGACCGCTCGCCACGAGTTGGCACATCAATAAATTTCTGAACCCGGTACATGATGGCGTTGTGCTTCCGATCCTTCACCTGAACGGCTACAAGATCGCAAATCCAACCATCTTTGGTCGTATGGAGGACGAGCAATTGATCCAGTTCTTCAGCGGACTTGGGTGGAAGCCTTACTTCGTCGAAGGCCACGAGCCCACTCCGATGCATCAGGGAATGGCGGGAACTCTTGACCGGATCGTAGAAGAGATTTACGAAATTCAGGACCGAAGCCCGCCGCAATGGGGTTAGGGACGTTCCCAAGTGGCCGATGATCGTGCTGCGGAGTCCGAAGGGCTGGACTGGCCCGAAGACGGTTGACGGAAAACAAGTTGAGGGTACGTGGCGTGCACACCAGGTGCCCGTGGCTGATCTGCAACTCAAACCGGAGCACGTGAAAATTCTGGAAGACTGGATGAAGAGCTACCGGCCTGACGAGTTGTTTGACAAGCAAGGCAGGCTGATTCACGAGTTGGCTGAACTCGCCCCTAAAGGCAACCGCCGCATGGGCGCGAACCCTCATGCGAACGGTGGGCTTTTGCTTCGAGAACTTGCCATGCCTGATTTTCGCAACTATGCCGTCCCGGTCAAGAAGCCAGGAACGGAGTTAGCGGAGGCCACGCGCGTGATGGGCGTCTTCCTGCGCGACGTGATGAAGCAGAATCTGGATTCCAGGAACTTCCGCGTTTTCGGCCCGGACGAGACTGCATCGAATCGACTTGAGGCACTGTATCAGGCAACCGATAAACAATGGATGGAGAAGATTCTTGAGGTCGATGAAAACCTCAGTCATGAAGGGCGCGTCGCAGAAATGCTGAGCGAACACATGTGCCAGGGATGGCTTGAGGGATATCTGCTTACAGGACGACACGGGCTCTTCTCGTGCTACGAAGCTTTCATCCACATTGTCGATTCCATGTTCAACCAGCATGCAAAATGGCTCAAGGTTACCCGACATATCGAATGGCGGCGCCCGATTGCATCGCTGAATTACTTGCTCACCTCACACGTGTGGCGACAGGACCACAACGGCTTCAGTCATCAGGATCCAGGATTTATCGACCACGTCATGAACAAGAAAGCGGATGTGGTGCGCGTCTACCTTCCTCCGGACGCGAACTGTTTGCTTTCAGTCACGGACCACTGCCTGCGCAGCCGACACTATGTGAACGTAATCGTCGCTGGAAAGCAGCCCGCCTTACAGTACCTCGACATGAAATCCGCTATCGAGCATTGCACTAATGGTATCGGCATATGGGAGTGGGCCAGCAGCGACCAAGGTTCGCGAGCCCGACGTCGTGATGGCTTGTGCGGGAGATGTTCCCACGCTGGAGACATTGGCTGCGGTCGATCTGCTGCGGAAGAATTTCTCAGACATCAAAATACGAGTCGTAAATGTCGTGGACCTGATGACGATCCAGCCCAACACCGAGCACCCCCACGGCCTTTCCGACAAGGACTTCGACTCGCTGTTCACGGTGGATAAGCCCGTGATCTTCGCTTACCACGGATATCCATGGCTCATTCACCGCTTGACCTACCGCCGCCATAATCATGAGAACCTGCACGTGCGCGGCTACAAGGAAGAGGGCACCACTACGACCCCCTTCGATATGACTGTTCTCAACAATCTGGATCGGTTCAGTCTCGCTGGCGATGTGGTAGACCGCGTCCCGCGCCTGCAGCGTGCCGGCGGACATTTCAAACAGTTCCTGCGCAACCAACTGGTCGAACACAAGCAGTATGTGCGCGAGTACGGGGAGGACCTGCCGGAAATCCGCAACTGGACCTGGACCTATTGATGAAAGTTCTGGTTCTGAATTCTGGCTCCAGCAGCCAGAAAAGTGCGCTGTACGAGATTGGCGAGCTCGATGCCCGTTGACCCGCCGGAACCGCTGTGGAAGGCGGAGATCGAATGGGGCAGAAGTTCGGCGAAGCTACAACTAAAGAGTTCGGAAGGGCTTCGCGCGAGGAACACGTCTCTGTAACGGATCGTCAAAGCGCTATTGAGCATATGCTCCAGACTTTGTGGAGCGGTCCGAGTGCGGTCCTGCCAGAACGCCAGTGCAATTGACGCGGTGGGCCATCGCATCGTTCATGGAGGCCACAGACTCGATCGAATCTACGTTGGTAACGCCTGAGGTAAAGAGCATCATCGCCAGCGTTGCTGCCTTCGCGCCGTTGCATAACCGCGCTGAACTTGAGGGGATCGAAATCGTCGAACGTCTGATCGGTAAGGTCAGGCAGGTGGCGGTGTTCGATACCGGATTTCACCGCACCTTGCCGCCGTTAGCGGCCGTATATCCCGGACCGTATGCGTGGTTCGAGCAGGGGATCCGCCGTTACGGCTTTCATGGCATCAATCATGAATACTGTGCCTACTCGCGTCGAGCAGCTATTGGGACTTGGCCTAGCTTCCTTGAAGATCGTGAGTTGTCATCTTGGAAACGGCTGTTCCCTGGCAGCGATCTCTGGCGGCTGCAGCATTGACACCACCATGGGCTTCACGCCGCTGGACGGCCTGATGATGGGAACGCGCTCGGGTTCAGTCGATCCCAGCATTCTGACTTACCTGATGCGCCAGAGTACGGTGACTGGTGATGAATTGGATGACACACTCAACAAGAAATCCGGCTTGCTGGGAATTTCCGGCGTGTCGAGCGACATGCGTGAGATCATGACTGCCATCCAGCAAGGAAATCAACGCGCAAAGCTGGCGTTCGACATGTTTGTCCACCGGTTGCAACAAGGAATCGCCGCGATGGCAGCTTCGTTACAAGGGATCGACGTTCTGATCTTCACGGCTGGTATCGGTGAGCATTCTCCTGAGATCCGCGCTGCAACTTGCAAGGGGCTGGCATTTCTGGGAGTCCATCTCGACCCCGATCAAAACGCGGCTTCTTCAGGCGATCAGCAGATTTCAGCTGGCGACTCAAAGGTGAAGATACTTATCGTTCGCGCCCAAGAAGATTGGGCGATTGCGAAAGCGTGTGCTGGTCTTGTCGCTCGAGGATAATCCCCGATCCCACGTTAGAACTTCGTGTGGAACCGGCCGTCGATCGAGACGCCTCCTAACTGATCGCGTGCAACACTGACCGACCAACGCTTGTTGATCTGATAGTTCCCTTGAACGATCTCGCTCCCGGGCTGCGAAACGTCCGTCGAGAAGGTGAATAGAAAGTTCTTCGTGACGCGTTGCTGCTATGGCAACACGGGCCGAAGGGTTCTGATTGTTCCCGCCAAGAGTGGGATCGATGGTCAGGTTGGAGATTCCAGCGAGTTTCTGGATGTTGCCGCTAACTTGGCTGGCTGCTTGCGATGCAATCATTGAGTCGGTACTTTGACTGGATGCGGCTGATTCGGCGCTCGTTTTGCCGCGAGCAATGAGGTTGATGATGTATAGCAAACCGAAGCTGTTGTGTCCGCGTCGTCCCTCAAGTAATTGAATGAGTGTTCGTTGTGCGACAGTCGTCAACGATGACCTCACTACACATGAATCATCTGGACTCGGGAACTGGCTTTTCCCACGGCCTCGGGTATTCTCCCGACTCGATCCCTATACAACCAGCTCCATACCAGTCGAATCCGAGTGCTAGCGACATCTTCGTGGAAAGGATGTAGCCCATGGACCAACGTACTGGGATCATTCTCATTGGCGTCGCGTTCGCTTTGGTCGCGACCGTTGCCGCATGGTTCTATTCGCGTCAGCGTCGCAGCCGGCTGCTACGGGAACGCTTCGGTCCGGAATACGATCGGGTGATGCGGCAGGAAGGCAATATTCGTCGGGGCGAAGGTGTTCTCGAGTTCCGCGAAAAGAAGCGCGAGGAACTTGAAATTCACCCCCTCTCCGCTGCCGCACGCAACGATTTTGCGACTCGCTGGAATACCCTCCAGGCACAGTTTGTTGATGATCCTGAAGGATCAGTCACCGAAGCCGACCATTTGGTAAGCGAAGTGATGGAAGCTCGCGGCTACCCGGTGATCAACTTTGAAGAGCGTGCGGAGATCATCTCGGTCGATCACCCAATCGTGGTGGAAAACTACCGTGCCGCTCATGACATTGCAACCGGACGCACACGCGGGCAAGCAACAACCGAAGGCCTGCGTAAGGCCATGGTGCATTACCGCTCGCTATTCGACGAGCTACTTCATGACGAAGCAATGGAAAGGAAGGAAGTCCGAGCATGACCGTGCCCCACAGAAAAGATGAAGCCGACACTGAAGAACTCACCACCGCCGACCTCGCCCGCGCGAACCGAGTGGTGCAACTTTCACCAACAGAAATCGAAGAGGGACGCTCGAAGCCGGTGCACTCTGAGCACTCTGCGAGTGGAAACTCGGAGAATCGCCCTATCCCGATCGCCGAAGCCAGCCCCCTTTTCGCCGACGACCAGCTGCAAGATCTTAAAGCTCATTGGGACAAGATCCAAACCGGCTTCGTGGACGAACCCCGTGCTGCTGTGGAGGAAGCCGACGAATTGGTTGCGTCGACCATGCAAACACTTGCCTCAGCCTTTGCCAAGGAACGTGCGAACCTCGAACAGCAGTGGGACCGCGGAGATAACGTCTCCACGGAGGATCTGCGCGTCGCCTTTCAACGTTACCGTTCGTTTTTCCGCCGTCTGCTGTCCCTTTAGGCATGCGCAAATTCAATAAAGGGGCATGCACATAAATGAAAAGGAGGGCGACCAAGTCGCCCTCCCTCTTCTTCGAGATTAAGGCTGATCTATTCTATGCGACCAATACAAAGGCATCCTGGTTAGAACGATCCTCTGAGATGAGGGCACACCCGCCGAAGTGGAATGGCATGGACGAGGCCAGCGGTCCGCCCAGGATTCGGCTTAGGCTCAATAAGGCCTGACTGCCACACGCCGCACAGTGCCCATTGGTACTTTCACAGATTACTTCGCAGTTCGCACAGAGAACTGCGTTTTGCAGGCGGACCAGGTTGGTATCGGGCGAAAGACAAGTAGTCATAACTCAGCCCTCCTCGGTCTGTTGCGTCAGATTGCCAGAACCGCGCGACGGAGATGGCAAGGTAACCCCCGGCAGTTGCCTTGCCAAAGTAGTGACGCGAGAAATACCTGATTTCCAGTTAGTTGCCACGGCAGCGGCATGCGAAAGTGGTGGCAATGTTGAAAAAACTTGCGCATCCTTCCGCTGGCGATGGACTGTGGGCCTCTTTTCCGCGTCGCTTTCAGCGACAAGACGGACTCACTAATTCAATGCGCCAGACCGGGCCGCCGTAGAAGAGCGGGCCCTCTGACTTAATGAATACTGGAGCGTCTCCACCCAGAATCCATACATGAATGTCCGGGGGCTGCTTTCCGAGCAGAGGCGCCACGAGCCCTGCTGCGCCTCCGATTTCTACCTTCACGACGTAGTGCGTGACTTTGCGGCTGGAGTCGCCGATTGAGAATGGCTCTGTGCCCTGGCGATTGATGGCCAGCTTCACCATTCGTGCCTTCGGTGTGGTCGCCACCATTGCCAACTTGGTCTGCGTGGTCTCGGCACCGAGGTTCTTCAATAAAGTGAAGATCAAACCATTCGCCACATCCGGCGGCAAGTCAATGTGTTCGGACTCGACCTTTTCCTTACCTTCATGGTCGGTGGTACGGACGGTAACGTTGCCGGTAGAGCCGTCAATCAAGACATCAATTGGATGTTCGAAGCTTGGGCCCTGCTGGATCAGGTGCTCGGATAACAGACGGAACGTCTTTCCCTGGGAGAAAACGGTGGTTTCATCGTGAACCGATCCGTCTTTGAAGTGAAATAGCACGCGTGCCGTGACCCGGTTTCCGCGCGTAACCTGCGTCAAGTCACCTTCCGCGAGTGTCTTTCCTTCCAATGTGCGTAGCGCCAGGAATCCATGGGTTAAACCTTCCCTATAGCGCACGGCCACTGATTCCGCTGGCAGGGATGTTGGCTGAAGCAGGACGCAACAAGCGAACAGGACGAGAACGAAAGCGGACCACTCACGCCTCGCACTTGTATGAGACATGACACCTCACTCAGCAGTTGGGCGAGGCATCAGCCTGATATCTGCGATGTGGAGAACGCTTCGCCCCGTGCGTCTCATTCTTAGGCAGCACGGCGATCGACAAAATACAGTTTGCACCCTACTCTCTGTACTCTTCGCATGGCATCACAACGAAGTGATTTCCTCAAGGAACAGAGCGTTCTGTGGGTGGTCGGCAGGCTCGCCTTCAGAGATTCGACTGCTGCTTTTCGGCCTTGGCGTTTTCGTTGCCGTGTTCTTTACGCTCGGCCGTTCATTCGCTCAAGAGCCGTCGTCTCCTCCATCGCCGCCCACCGACTCAAGTGAATCCCTGCCGGAGCCCTCTGCGACGACCACGCAGGAGAAACAACCTGCCATAAACCCTCCCTCGCCGACCAAGCTCACGAAGGAGGATGCCTGGCAAATCCTCCGTGCAGCATGCACCGAAGAAAAAACTCCTGACCGAGCAGCAGCGATGCGAGCCTTGGGTCTTATCCCAAATAACGCGAGAGCGCGAAAACTGGCGGAAGGAGCGCTGATGGATGACAAAGCAGACATTCGGTTGGCAGCGGCAGACGCACTTGGGGCAATGAAAGCGAGAGCCAGCATTCCGAAGTTGAAGAGAGCTTTGAACGATAGTGATCCCACGGTCGTACTGGCTGCAGCGCACTCCTTGGAGTTGATGCACAGCCGCTCTGCCTACCAGGTCTATTACGAAGTTCTCGCTGGAGACCGAAAGACGCACCGCGGCTTGATCGCTTCGCAAACGTCCGCCCTGAAGGATCCCAAGAAGATTGCACAACTGGGACTCCGGCAGGGCATGGGTTTTGTTCCGTTCGGCGGGGTCGGATGGACAGCCATGAAGATGCTGGCGAAGGATGATTCGTCTCCCGTTCGAGCCGCTGCGGCCGGGGCCTTGACCAACGATCCCGATCCGGCGGCGGCCCGAGCGCTCACCGACGCGCTCGGCGACAAGAGCTGGATAGTACGAACAGCAGCCTTGGAAGCGCTTGCCAAGCGTGGCGATCCCGCGGTGATTGACACAGTGCAGCTTTATGCCTACGACGAACACAACGCCGTACGTTACACCGCTGCGGCGGCTGTAGTGCACCTGACGGCGATTCGGGAGGCGGGTTCTCGAAAGCGAAGAAGGAATGCATCAGAGTCCGCTAAGACCGGGCAGTAGGTCGTGCCTTCACGACGGAAACAAGACAATTGCCTACAGCGACCACTGTACGCAGGTTTTGTCGCAGCCGGAGTAGAGTCGACGCAAGAGAGAGTGGTGTTGGAAGCTCGGCTTCGCCCTGGCGCAGGAAGAGACTGATTTTCGTGAGTGCCATCACTTGCAGAAGGAGATCGGAAATGAAGCTCATCCCGCAAGAGGTACCGACTGAGGCACCTGTAACGGCCGCGGAACTGGAGGAAAAGATCAAACAACGCGCTTATGAGCTCTACGAACAACGCGGCAGGGTCCACGGCTTTGATGTCGACGACTGGCTCCAGGCCGAGAATGAAGTGCTCGATGCTCGAGACTTAGTAACCGCGGCGTAGATCAACGGCCGCCAGTCTTCCGGCTTCACGAAATTTAGTGAACCGATGTACTCAATGTTGCGGTCGGGATAAGGCCGCCCGTTTCCTGAAAAAGCGGGCGGCCTGAGACGTCAACTTGGGAGATGACCGGGGAAAAACCACGATTTCCCGCATGACTCGCAAACGCCGGTCCGGATTGCGAGCTCGTGAAGTTGGCGGAGTAGCGTCTCTATTTCTCAACGACCCTCTTGATCATCTCGAAAGCCCAGTCAATTTCCTCGCGCTGAATGACAAGCGGAGGCGCGATGCGGATCACGCGATCGTGCGTTTCCTTGCATAGTACGCCGAGTTCCTTCAGGGCTTCGCAGTACGGACGAGCGGCGCTATGCAGCTCGATGCCGATCCAAAGACCTCTGCCACGAACCTCCTTCACTGCAGACCCGCTGAGCGTTTTGAGCATTTGCAGGAAGTAAGCTCCCAAATTTGCCGAGCGCTCAATCAGGTCTTCTTCCACCAGGACACGCAGAGCGGTGCGAGCCACCGCACAACCTAGCGGATTTCCTCCAAAGGTGCTGCCGTGATCACCGGGACGGTATACGCCGAGAATCTCCTTCGAAGAGAGAACAGCCGACACCGGGTACATTCCCCCAGCGAGGGCTTTGCCGACGATCAGAACATCCGGGTCGACACCTTCATGCATGTAGGCGAACAGCTTGCCGGTGCGGCCAAGTCCGGATTGGATCTCGTCCGCCATAAACAGGACACGGTTTTCCCGGCAGATGCTCGCCGCTTCCTGCAGAAAGCCTGGTGGAGGAATCACGATGCCGGCTTCGCCCTGGATCGGTTCGACGAGGAACGCGCAGGTGTTAGGAGTAATCGCCTGGCGGAGAGCCTGCGCGTCACCGAATGGAATGATTTTGAATCCGGGTGTAAAGGGGCCAAACCCGTCGCGATACTGTTCGTCGCTGGAAAAGCTCACGATCGTAATCGTGCGACCGTGGAAGTTCCCGGCACACACAATGATCTCGGCTTTGCCTTCGGGAATGCCCTTCACCTTGTAGCCCCACTTGCGCGCGGTCTTGACGGCGGTTTCGACCGCTTCGGCTCCCGAGTTCATCGGGAGCATCATGTCCATGTCGGTCAAGTCATGAAGTTCTTTGCAGAGTAGCGGCAACTGATCGTTGCGAAAGGCTCGCGACGTGAGCGTGACCTTGTGGGCCTGGTCGACCAGCGTTTCCAGGATGCGCGGGTGGCAGTGTCCCTGGTTCACGGCTGAGTAGGAAGCGAGACAGTCGAGGTAGCGCTTGCCCTCGATGTCGTAGACCCAGACGCCTTGAGCGCGTTCGATCACCACGTCGAGAGGGTGATAGTTGTGGGCACCGTATTGATTTTCCAGATCGATCAATTCTTCCGTACGAGTGTGTTCCGCAATCGTAGACATGAAGTCGGCCCTCATTTTTGGTCGAGAAGCATCGTCAGCAAAGCCATCCGAACGAACAGTCCGTTGGCCGCCTGCCGGAAATACATAGCTCGCGGATCATCGTCGACCGTCTTGTCGAGTTCGACTGTGCGTGGCAGGGGATGCAGGATCATCGCGTCCGATCTCATTTGGCGCAGCACGGTGGAATCGATCGTGTACTGCCGCAACGGGGGATTAGCGGCGCGCTCTGGGCGGATCCGGGTTTGGTATATAACGTCCGCTTCCTTTACGACGCGGTGGATATCGGATTCGAGTTCATAACGCACGCCGTGGCGATCAAGGTATTGCAGAATGTCAGGCTTCATCTGCAGTTCGGGCGGGCTGACGAAGAAAATCTTCATCCGGTCGAACTTCGCCAGGAGGTAGGCGAGGGAGCGAGCGGTACGTCCGCGGTCAAGTTCGCCGATGATGGCCACGCTCAAACCATCCAGCGGGCGAACCCGGTAGATCGTGTAGAGATCCAGGAGAGCCTGGGTGGGATGCTGGCCGCCATCACCATCACCGGCGTTAATCACTGGAACTGGAGACACCTCAGCGGCGCGCTGGGCGCCACCTTGCTCGTGGTGCCGGATAACGATCACATCGGAATAACTACCGATGATACGGATCGAGTCCTCGACCTGCTCGCCTTCCACTTCTGAGGAAAATGCCCGTGCATGCTCGGTGGAGAGCACGCTACCACCCAGCCGGTGCATCGCCGCTTCGAATGAGAAACGGGTGCGGGTGGAAGGCTGGTAGAAAACCGTCGCCATGATTTTCTTCTGAAAATCCAGAGAGCCCCCACGGGCGACTACACGTTCCATCCCGCGGGAACGGTCGAAGAGTTCCATGAGTAGCGGTACGGTGAATTGTTGAGACTCGACCACATGCCGCAGGCGCATGCCGTTCGATCCATTGGCGATCTTGCCAGTGGGGGCGATCGCGGAATCGCGAATGTCGGTCATCCTCACCTCACCAGTGCCGGTTCGCACCGGCGGATCTTTGCGCACGAATCCGATATTGTGTCGGGAACTATGTGCGTTCCAGCACTGCCTGCGACCGCAGCACAGAGGTGATCGTAAGAGGTGATCACGACTTCCCTTCCGCCAGCGCGCAGGAAGCGCAGAGCCGATTCAATCTTTGGCCCCATGTTTCCCGGCGGAAAGTGACCTTCTTCATAGTGCGCCTGCATTTCTGAGAGGGTCACGCGCATGAGTGGGCGTTGCGTTGGTTCTTTGTAATCCAGATAGACGTAGTCGGTGTCGGTCGAGATGGCAAAGATGTCTACGCCGAGTTGAGCAGCGAGAAGGGCTGAGGCACGGTCCTTATCGATCACTGCTTCCACACCGGTCAGGGCGCCATTCGTAGACACGACCGGGATGCCGCCGCCTCCGCAAGCCACTACGAGAACGCCCTCCTTCATGAGGTCGCGAATGATGGCGAACTCGACGATCTCGATCGGCTCAGGAGAGGGGACAACGCGCCGATGGCCGCGGGCTGCGTCTTCGACAATTTGCCATCCCAGCCGGCGTTGGCGGTCTTCCGCATCGGAGCGAGAGTAGAACGGTCCGATTGGCTTGGTGGGGTGCAGCATGGCCGGATCGTCGCGCGAGACGATGGTTTGCGTTACGAGGGACACAACCGGCATCTTCAGTCCAGCCGCCGCCAGTTCGTCGCTCAAAGCCTGCGTGAGCAGGTAGCCGATTTCGCCCTGACTCGATGCCCCACATACATCGAGTGTCTGGCCGGGGACCTGGTCGGAAGCACGTTCGGAGCGAAGAAGTTGAGCCCCCACCTGCGGGCCGTTGCCATGCGTGATCACCAGCTGATAGCCCGCCCGAATCAAGCCGAGGATCGCCCCGGCTGTGCGACGGGCATTGGCTAACTGCTCGGTGACGGTGCCCTTCTCTCCTGATCGGATCAGGGAGTTGCCGCCGACGGCGATCAGCATGGATTTCATACGAACAGGCAGTCGCTGTCCTACGTATGCACCAGATCCTGAAACACAACCGACCACGGCTTCTCGACAGCCCGTGGCTCCATTAACTCGAGCATGATGGCCTTCTGTGCATGTAACCGGTTCTCGGCCTCCCGGAACACGACAGAGCGTGGTGAGTCGATCACGTCATCGGTGACTTCTTCTCCGCGATGAGCTGGCAGGCAGTGCATGAAGATGGCGTCGGGCTTGGCTTGCGCGAACAGTGCTGAGTCAACGCGATAAGACCGGAAGATTCTGCGACGCTCGTCCGCTTCTGCCTCCTGTCCCATGCTCGCCCAGGTGTCGGTGTAGACGACGTCCGCACCGGAAACGGCTTCGCCAGGATCATGGGTGATCGTGCACTGCCCGCCGGTTTGCTTGGCTCGCTCCTTGGCCCAGTGGATCGCGTCGGCTCTCGGCTCGTACTTGGGCGGCGTTGCGATGTATATGTGTGCGCCCAGTTGAGCTCCGGCGAACATGAGGGAGTGGGCGACGTTGTTGCCGTCACCAATGAACGCTACTTTCAGTCCTGCCAGCCGTCCCTTCGCCTCCAGCATGGTGAGATAGTCGGCCATTGCCTGACAGGGATGGCTGTAGTCAGTGAGACCGTTAATGATGGGAATGCTGGCGAACTCGGCCATATTTTCCACAATCTCGTGAGCGAAGGTACGGATCATCACACCCTGCACCATGCGCTCGAGATTCTTGGCTACGTCGTACACCGACTCACGCTTGCCCAGATTGATCTCGGCGGGGGAGAGGTAGAGAGCGAACCCGCCAAGTTGGTGAATGCCCACGTCGAACGTAACCCGCGTGCGCAAGGATGGCTTCTCAAAGATCATGGCCAGCGTCTTGCCGCGTAGTGCTCCGCTGTAAGCCTCCGGCATTGCCTTGATCTGCACAGCGAGATCGAGGAAGTGGCGGATCTGCTGAGGGGAAAAGTCACGAATCGAGACGAAATCTTGAGCTCTCATCGATGGGCCTCAGCAAATGCGGGCTTATGCTTCCGGCTGAAGGTGCCGAGGATTTCGGTAATGCCGGGTTGGGTGACTTCTTCTACTTCGTACGAGACGCGGACGCAGGGCTTGCTCAGTTTCAGAATGCGTGCCAGGTCCACGGGCGTCGCGACCAGCACCAGATCGCAGGGAGTGCGGTTGATGGTCTCTTCGAGTTCATGTCTCTGCATGGAGCTGTAGCCCATGGCCGGGAGCAGGTTGTGAAGATGCGGGAAACGTTCGTAGGTGCCGCGAATTGATCCGACGGCATACACGCGCGGGTCAACCAATTCGGCCGCTTCACATTGGCGGGCAGCCACCACACCAGCCCCATACGGCATCTCGCCGTGAGTAAGGGTTGGGCCGTCTTCTACCACCAGAACTCTTTGCCCTCGAACCAGTTCGGGAGACGCGACAGAGACCTTGCAAGCGGTCTGAAGAATGGTTGCTTTTGGATTGCTGCGCAGGATGTTCTGACGCACGACATCGATGTCGGCGGGAGCGGCCGTGTCCACTTTATTGATGACGACCACCTGGGCGCGACGCAGGTTCACTTCGCCCGGGTAATAGCTCAGTTCATGGCCGGGGCGATGCGGGTCGGCAACTACGATCTCGAGGTCGGACTTGTAGAAAGGCGTGTCGTTGTTGCCGCCGTCCCAAAGAATGATGTCAGCTTCCTTTTCCGCTTGACGGAGGATTTTCTCGTAGTCCACACCCGCATACACAATGGTGCCTTCACGAAGGTGCGGCTCGTATTCTTCGCGCTCCTCGATCGTGCATTTGTGGCGCTCGAGATCGTCGAAAGTGGCGAAGCGCTGCACGGCCTGCGTGGCTAGGTCACCATATGGCATGGGATGGCGAATCACTACTGGCTTCCATCCCAGACCGCGCAGTTGCGCGGCCACCAGACGCGAGAGCGGACTCTTGCCGCACCCGGTGCGCACCGCACAGATCGAGACCACCGGTACGATCGACTTGACTTGCGTGTGTTCAGGGCCGAGCAGCCAGAAGTCAGTTCCGGCAGCCAATGCACGCGATGCAAGATGCATCAGAGTCTGATGGGAAACGTCGCTATAGGAAAAAACAACGATGTCGACCTCTTGCTCCTTGATCAATTTTTCCAGGTCGCGCTCTTCGACAATCGGGATTCCCGCTGGGTATCGGTCCCCTGCCAACTCGGCGGGATAGCGCCGGTCAGCAATGTCGGGAATCTGCGTCGCGGTGAAGGCGACGACTTCGAAGTCGTGATTACCGCGGAAGACTACGTTGAAATTGTGGAAGTCGCGGCCCGCCGCCCCTAAAATCGCAACTCTCTTCATGAAGGTCTCCGTTACCCCGCATCTTCGCTGCTAGTACTCTCTATGCTCTCGCTGAGAACGGGCAGAAGGCTGTGAGGGCTGTCACGGGCGGGGGTGAGGCTGGTCGCTGGATTCGCATCGTGGGGAGCCCAAGTTCCCAAAATGGGAACACCACGACCTGGCAGGAAAGGAGGATTCGTTACGGGAAGAGCACGTTAACCCGTGCGTTTGACTGCTATCCTGCTGGACGAAAGTAAGGTTGCGCGAATCGCGTTGCGCTGGGGAAAACTCGGGACAAAGGAAACGGTATGCAGCGATGCTTTTGGATCGTTCTTGTGGTTTTGTGTCTGTTTGCACTAGGCGTAACTGCACAGGCTGGGGATCAGAAGGTTCTCACCAACCACCTGGGCTACGAAGCGTCAGGACCCAAGCACTTTGTAATTCTCGGGAAAGCCAGCGACACATTTTCGAATTGCACGCTGAAGGACTGGCTGAGCGATAGCGCCTTTCTGGTGATTCCTGCGCGGGCAGAAGGTGCGGTCAGCAAGTGGCGCGACTGGTACTTCTGGACGGGTGATTTTGATGCCTTCGCCAGCGAAGGACGGTATTACTTGGATTGCCTGTCCAATCATGGACCTGTACGCTCGTCTCCTTTCGTGATTCAGCAGAACCTGCTGGAGCGCAACACATTGTCGGATGTGGTTTATTACTTCAAGGGCCAGCGCAGCGCCGGGCGCTTTGACCAAGCCGATCGCTACTTGCCGTTTGAGGGGACGAAGAAAGGCACGCTCGACGCTCACGGCGGCTGGTGGGATGCCACCGGCGACTACGGCAAGCATCTGTCCCATCTGACATTTTCTACTTACTTCAATCCACAGCAGATTCCGTTGGTCGTCTATAGCCTGTTCAAGAGCGCCGAGGAGCTAGATCGGCGCGGGATTCCGGAAGTCGCGCGGTACAAAGTCAGGATGCTGGATGAGGCCATGTTCGGCGCGGATTACCTTGTCCGGGTCAAAGAGCCAGCAGGGTCTTTTTACCGCTCGATCTCTAACGGCGGGGTGAAACAGGTTCCCGAGGAGCGCAAGGTAGCCGGGGAAGCGAAGAAGTACGAGATCTACCAATCTCAAGGCACAGAGCGAGGTATGGGAGAAAAAGCTGAGAGTGAGATGGATTACGAGGTCAGCTACCGCTCGGGAGGCGGGGTGGCGATCGCTGCGCTGGCGATCGCAAGCAGGTATCCTTTCTCGGGCGAATTCTCCAGTTCCGACTATTTGAAGGCCGCCGAAGACGCTTTTGATTACCTCGAGAAAAACAATCTGAAAGCAGTCAACGATGGCAAAGAGAACATCGTGGACGACTACTGCGCGTTAGCGGCGGCCACGGAACTTTTCAAGACAACTCACAAAGATGGCTACAAAACAGCCGCCGATCGCCGGTCGAAAAGCCTGATGGCCCGTCTGGTTGGCACTGGAAAGTATCAGAACTATTGGCGAGCCGATGGCGGAGATCGTCCGTTCTTTCACGCTTCGGATGCGGGGTTTCCAGTGGTGAGTCTGCTGTACTACGCCGACGTCGCGGGGCCCGAGGCTCAGAAGCCGATTCTGGACGCTGTCCGTAAGTCGATGAATTTCGAGCTGATGGTGACGCGAGAGGTGACCAATCCGTTTGGTTATAGCCGACAGTTTGTGCAGGACAAGGCAGGGGAGCGGCACACGAGTTTCTTCTTTCCTCATAACAGCGATGCCGCACCCTGGTGGCAGGGAGAAAACGCGCGGTTGGCATCATTGGCAACAGCAGCGCGCATTGGCCGCGTTGGCATTTTCCCCAGGACGCAGAGTTCGGGAAACTACTCCAAGGCTTTGCCAGCAACCAACTCGACTGGATCCTTGGGCTGAATCCCTTTGACTCTTCCATGTTGAATGGAGTTGGACGCAACAATCCGCAATACCTGTTTTTCGATTCCTGGGAATTCACCAATGCGCCCGGTGGCATTTCCAACGGGATCACGAGTGGATTCCGCGATGAAGACAGTATCGATTTCAACCTCACCTATAAAGAAACCGGGGCCGATAACGACTGGCGATGGCAAGAGCAGTGGCTACCGCACGCGGCGTGGTACTTGTTAGCGGTCTCGGCTGGGCCCGGAAGCGCCAAGCCCTAGACGTCGTAGGAGGACTAGTTTCTTTCTAAATGAGCACAGTCAGCAAGACGGTATGAAGGAACGCACGGAAAGGGACGTTTCCAGCGGTCAAGACGCTCTCGGACAGTTCGAAATCGCAATTACCGGGCCCTGCCATTTCGGGAGTGGGCCATAGTTGGATGGGGGATTTTAGGTTACCAGCGGTGTGAGGGTTTGCCAGATGATCCAAGGTATTATTCTGGAGACAAGGCCCACGCATGAAGAAGCTCAACTTTCTGGTTTCATTGACCACCAACGACAATGACTATCAAATCGAGCAGGCTGCGTCGGCTGAGGAAACGGCTCGCCGCTTGGGAGCAGATCTGCGCATCATCTATGCGGACAACGATGCGATCAACCAAAGCCAGCAATTGTTGAAGATCATTCAATCCTCTTCGGCCCCGCGGCCAGATGCTATTGTCTTCGAGCCCGCGGGATCGACCGCGCTGCCCCAAGTCGCTAAGGCCGCCGCGGCGGCGGGAATCGGGTGGGTCATTCTTAATCGCGAAGCTGACTATATCGCGGACCTTCGCACGGCTCAGCGGGTTCCGGTGTTCTGCATCACGTCGGATCATCGTGCAATCGGCCACATTCAGGGCCAGCAGATTGCAGCCATGGTTCCACAGGGTGGAGCCGTTTTGTATGTGCAAGGTCCCTCTGGAAGCGACGCAGCCCAGCAACGGACGGAGGGTATGCAGCACGCCAAGCCCGCGAGCATCCAGGTCCGCATGTTGCGAGCACAATGGACCGAAGGCAGCGCGTACCAGGCCGTCAGCGCGTGGTTGCGGCTCTCAACCTCACGAGCGCTGCAGATGGATGCCGTTTTTGCCCAAGACGACTCGATGGCGATGGGAGCGAGGAAGGCATTTCAGGAAATCGCCGACTCGAAGCAACGCGAGCACTGGGTCAGCCTTCCATTCGCGGGCTGTGACGGTATGCCGAAGACTGGACAAGCTTGGGTTCGCAACGGCTCGCTGGCAGCTACCGTGATCGTTCCTCCGAACACCGGGCTTGCGCTAGAGATGTTGGCCAAAACCGTTCAATCAGGAGCGCTCCCAGCAGAGCGAACCTTCACCGACGTGCGGTCTTTTCCTTCGATTGCGGATTTGGCGACCCCCCCCAAAAAAAAGGGATCCGTTTAGTTCTATCCCGTTTCGTGCAGCTCAACCACTCTGGCTTTTCGTCTCACGCCAGTTTGGTCGCGGCTTTCTTTTTGCTGCGTGTCGCGGGAGGAGTGTAGATTTCCACTCGATTTCTGCCACCATCCTTGGCGCGGTAGAGGGCCTTGTCGGCAAGTTGGATCACTCTTTCGACGCTGGCATGTTTCGCATCGGGCTCGGCCACCCCAATACTCACAGTTACTGAGAGTTCCAGAAGAGCGGAGGATGATAGCGCTACGCGCGTACGGGAAGGCTTCTTCTTCCGATTCGCCGCCTTCCGCCGGTCGGGGCCCCGCGGATTGGCCCTGCGATCCGAACCACGCAGACGAAACACTGAGGTTGCGATAGTTGCCCGCAAGAGCTCCAGATGTTCGACAGTCTGGTCGACGCGTTTGTCGGGGAACAATATGGAGAATTCTTCCCCTCCCACTCGAAAAGCTTGCCCTCCTCCTGTGACGCGCGCCAACCGGTCGGCAACCATGCACAGCACATCGTCTCCGGTTTCATGTCCGTAGGTATCGTTAAATTTCTTGAAGTGGTCAATGTCGACGACCGCCACGGAATAGGGTCCTTCCAACTGAAGCCGCGCATCATTGAAAGCTCGCCGCGAAGGCAGTCCGGTGAGTTCATCGTGATACGCCATCACGTAAGACGCTTCAATGATGGAGACAACCAGGATAGTCGCGGAGGTTGCGACATAGGCGCGGGCGACATTTCGCGCACCCCCCATGTTCAGCGCGAGGTAGAAACTTCCCAAAGCCCAGGCAAAACTACTCTCAAACGCCTTGTGATGCATGACGTAAAGGGCGACCAGAGTTCCCATGGTCAGAGCGAATGCGAACCAGGAAATTTGCGGGATGGAACTCCCCGAGAACCAGGCACGGCTCAACAAAGCTCCGTGAAACATGCTAGATCCGGTCGCAGGCTGCGGACGGCAGAGCATCGCAACGAAGACGGACTCGACGAACAATACCAACAGGCGTGGGGCCACTGTCGATAATGTAAATCCTCGTTCTTGCGTGATAGCCAGGAGAGCAAAATTGAGAGGGAGAAGAAAAGAGACGGCTTCCAAAGCGGTAAGCCCCGGACCTGCGTTAGCAGCTCCTCCCGACGCGAAGAACTCGACCGCGGTTTGAGAGAGGAACAGCAAGAGCAGCACTGAGAAGGTTCGGCTCGAGTGAAATCGCCAGGAAAGCAGGAGTCCCACCAGGAACGCCGAGTAGTAGTAAAGGTCAACCACCGACAGGGAAATGTTCACCACGCCCAGCCGAACCAGGGCGGTCGTGATCACCAGCAACAGGCCGCCCGGCAACACCAGGGACTTGAACCTGAGTTTTCTCCATACATCCACGGGGCGGGAAATCCTCTCGAGACGAACCAGGTTTAGAGGGGCGCAATCTGATTATCTACTGTGCGCGGGTCGAAGGGCGGTTTATCTTCCGGGTTCCAGGCGCGGCCCATCCGTCACCGTTCTTTATGACTGTGGTCACATCCCGAAGGATGTGCTTGTTCCTAGACTGCAAGTATCGGTGCGATTCCGCAGCGAAGGCGAGGACCAGGCGCATCCTCATCGCCGAAGATGACACCGCACTGGCGGGCTTTGTCCGCCAGGGCCTGGAGGCGGAGCACTATGCGGTGGATGTGTCTGCCGATGGCGAACAGGCGCGCGCATTGGCCGCCGAATTTGACTACGACCTGATCGTTCTGGATCTGAACCTGCCGCGTTTGGATGGAATCGCGATTCTCAAGGATGTGCGCAGCCCGAAAGCACAGTTGCCCATCCTGATCCTCACAGCAAGCGGCCGGGTAGAAGATAGGGTCCAGTGCCTGGACAGCGGTGCCGACGACTATCTGGTAAAGCCATTCTCGTTTTCGGAGCTGTCGGCGCGAATCCGGGCTCTCCTCCGGCGAAGCCGGCTGCCTTCGGAATCGGTGCTCAGGGTGGAGGATCTCAAGCTAGACCGGGTTGAGCGACGGGTATCGCGCGGGAGCCGAGCCATTGAGCTGACTTCAAAAGAATTTGCACTGCTCGAGTACCGAATGCGCAATGCAGGCCGGCGAGTAACGCGCGCAATGATTATCGAACATGTTTGGAACCTGTCGTTTGACAGCTCGACCAACCTGGTCGATGTGTACATCAACTACCTGCGGAGAAAGGTGGACGATGGATTTCCCCGCAAGCTGATTCACACCTTACGCGGCGTCGGCTATGAACTGAGTTCGCCAGCCGAGGTTGCGCATGCAGTCTGAACCGAACGAGTTTCCAGCGACCAAATCGGGGGACGAATCTCTGCTTCCCGAGCTCCTTCATGCCCTGAGCCAACCTCTGACGTACTTACGTTGCTCGCTGGAGCTAACTCTGCTGCAACCTCGGGATTCGGAGGAGTACCGGAAACGATTGCGCGAGAGTCTAGGGCGGACTGAAGAGATAACGGTTCTCACCTGCGGAATTCGGGAATTGCTGGAAGCGGAAGAGCCTGTTAACGACATGCGGGAGCTCGCTTTCGATGCGATGTTGCGGACGACTGTCCGAGAACTGCTGCTGCTCGCCGATAAGCGGGGAGTCGGATTGTCGCTGCTCTGTGCGCCGTCTCTTGCCGTTGTCGGAGATCCCGATCAATTCTCCAAGGCGCTTGTTTATCTACTGGATTTCGCCCTAAGCCTTTCTTGTGGCGGCGACGAAATCCAAGTACAGGCTCAGTCCGATGGCGCTGCCGTCGACTGCACGCTTGAGGTCACGGGTGGTCGCGAGCCGACTTCCAAGCTTTCTGCCAACAAGTGTGGGAAAGCTAGAAGTTATCTCCATCTCTTGATCGCTCGACGAATCTTCGAAGTGGCGGGATCCAGGCTCGGGTGGAGATTGAATCCTTCGATCAACGCGTTCTCGATCGCAAACAAGGCCGTCAACACGCGTTGATTACGGGAGTGTCGGCAGCCGAACTACAGTTTGAGCTGGTATGCGATGCGATGGTAGCTAGCCACCGAAAATTACTCCAGGAGAATCTTCGGGAGCTGGAGACTTTGCGCAATCAGCAGCATGAGCTATATCGGAAGGCTCGCATGCAGCGCAAAATTCTTGAAACCATCCGCGACGGTGCACACCATTCGTACCAGCAGCAGAAGAATCGCAGGGATCAGCTTTCCCAGGACGACCTGTTCCTCATGCGCCGTGACAGGAAATAACGTCCGCGGCCAGAAGAAATGTCTCAATCGCAATTGCAGCAAACCGCAGGAATTGGCAGGAACTTGACGCCATCGCCTCAGCGCGCAACAATCATGGTTCGGAACTTGTGAGGGAATCATGCTGGCTTACTTGTTTGTTCTGGTCGCGATCGCTGTGCGGTTCATGCCCCATCCGCTTGCGTTCACTCCGGTGGGCGCATCATTGTTGTTCTTCGGAGCGCGCGGGCCAAAGCGGCAATGGTGGATTCCGCTGGCGCTCTTGGCAGCCTCGGATGTAATTCTCACCAAGGTGGTGTACGCCTATGCCTTCTCGTGGGACCATTTTGTGACTTTGGCGTGGTATGGCGCCATGCTGTGGCTCGGTTCAAAGCTGCGCGAGCATGTACGCCCTCTCCCAATTCTGGCGGCGTCCTTGTCGGGCTCCGTTTCGTTTTTCGTTATCAGCAACTTTGCTGTGTGGGCGGCGTGGACCGATATGTATCCCAGGACCATTAGCGGCTTGCTAGCGTGTTATGCGGCCGGTGTACCGTTCTTCCGCCGCGGCATCGAAGGGGACCTGCTTTTCACGTGTGTGATGTTCGGGATTCCCGTGCTTTTACACGCGACTTTCGGGTGCGTCCGAGAAGGCCGGGGACCACACGGCCTCTGCCTAGAATTTCTGCCTGTAATTTTTTGAATGGTAGGCCAATCGTTTGCCCAACGAAAAACGTGCCTGAACAATGGTCTACACGTATTAGTGTCAAGCCGGCTTTTCTGGATCGATAGCGCTCGCAGCGTTTGGCTTTCCCGCCGTCCTCTGTCTGCTTTTTTTCCACCCGACGAGCAACAGGGTCACCAACACCAAAATCACCACCAACCAGACCCAGCCAGAGCGTTGATGGAGCGAATCCACAACGAATTGAACGAACTGTGGTCCAAAGTTGGATGGTCAGCAGGGCGAGTACGAGGAAGCGCACAAACCGGCCGGCAAACACTGCCGCCAGGAAATGCGTCAGACGCATCTCAAATGCTGAGGCTGCCAAGACGAACATTTTGAACGGTGTCGGTGGGGGAAGCATGGCGGGGAACATCAATGCCCAGAATTCATGCCGTTCAAACGACGCGTGGATTTTGGCAAATCGTTCCGGCGGGATTCGTTTTCGCAACACCGTCTCACCGCCAAAATAGCCAATGCCGTAAATCACCAAGCTGCCCATCGCCGACCCTGCCGAAGCCAGCAAAACATAGAGTAGAAAACGCGACCGGTCATGATAAACGTAGCCGGCTACAACCGCATCGACGGGCATGCCGAACAACGAGCCATCGACCGCGGCAATCGCGAACACACCCCACGGCCCCAAGGGAGCAAGCACCTTGGCAATCCAAGCGGCGTAGCGCTTCAGAATGTTCTTGAGTGTATGCAAGCGGGAACTACGAGTTTACGCGATGTGCGGAAAGAACGGATAACGAGCTTGGGAACTTCGTCGGTAGATTCCGCGTCTTCACTGAAATTACAGACTTGTCATTCCGACGCTCGAGCGAAGCGGAGGGAAGAGCAACCTGCTTTCTGTGCCCCAATCACAGCAGGCCCCTCACCGGCTAGCGCCCGGATCGGAATGACAAGTGAAGCAGCGCAACGCTACTGCTTCGGGAAATTCGGATCAGCCTTCACCTCGAGAATCTGCTTGGTGTGCCGCTCGCTGTGAGCGCTGACGAAAAGGATCCATTCGTAGGCGTCCAGTTTCTTGCCCAACGGACTGTCGACCGCGTGCTCTCGCAAGTCCGGCGTCTTCTTGAGGAAATCTTCCGTCGTGGTCCGCGCCTCCAGGAAGTGCTTCAGTGATCCTTCTGGAGACCCGAAACGGTTGCTCGGCACCAAGGGTTCGGGAGCCTGTCGTTTGGTGCTGCGGTCGGGGATCATTTTTACGACCATTTCATCAATAGCGGCAACGTCTTCGCCCGCGGGTCGGGCAGGCGCGCTCATAACCTTCTCCGTAACCATCCCGCGAATGTAGTCCTCGGCCGCAGCAATGTGCTCTGTGACCTGCGCCACCGACCAACGATCAGGGCCGGCCTTGAAATTCCACTGAGCAGGCGAAAGACCTTTGGTCGCGTCGATCACCCCCTGCCGCGTGGTTTCCAGGTAGCTGAGTGCCTTATCACGGTCAGCCTGGCTGAGCGACTGTGCATTCGCAAGCGCTCCCGCGCATGCCAGCAGCAAAATGAAAACAAAACTTTGCTTCACGAAATTGCGCATTGAACTCTCCTGTGCCGGCAAATCGAGCCGACAGGTTTCTATTCCACGTTTCTGAAGTTTTCATTAGGATGCCCCAAAGCCGCCGGGCGTCCGTCATCCTACACTATTGGGGGACGTGGGTGTAGCGGGCGAAGTCGAGAGAGTGGTCGATGACTTTACTCGCCGTCTACTCGTGCTTTGTATTTCCAGCCAAGAGCTGCAACGCGTGCGGGATGAGATCCACAACGGCCTCAAGGGACTCAACTGCTCCGGAAGGCTTCCCTGGAAGATTGAGAATGACTGACTGGCCGCGTACACCGCACACCGCACGACTTAACGCAGCGAACTTTGTGGTCTTCCCACCTTCCGCGCGCATGCGCTCGGACACACCCTCGAGCAGGCGATCACACACCGCGCGAGTAGCCTCCGGCGTCACATCGCGGTGGGCGATTCCCGTTCCTCCGGTGGTGACAACAAATCTGGCCAGAGTGGTTAAACGAAGGAGAATGTCGCGGATCGCGGCTTCGTCGTCCGCGACAATTTCGCGGGCGACAACCTTAAAATTTTTCTTTTCGAGAGCGGCAGCCACGGCGGGCCCGCCGAGATCAACACGTTCACCGCGGGCAGACGAATCGCTGACGGTGATGACCGCTGCCGTGAGTTCAGGTGTCGAGGAGGACATCTTCTTCCTCGGCCTTTTCTCCGGAGTCGCGGTTGGATTCGTCGAGCAGACGCAGGCCTTCCATCAGCAAGCCCTGAGTATTCAGCTGGGTGCTGGTCTCGGTGGTCTTTCCCTCGAAATTGAGTTGGAAATTGCCGCCTGTCCAGCGTAGGACCTTGAAAACCGCGGGATCTCCCTTCAACGTGCCGTACGCTGCGTGGACGACCTGGCCCTCGTTGAAGTAGACGTCGCACCTCTCATCGTCCTTCGTGAGGGTTAGCAGGCAGCTCTTGCGGCCCATTTCGAGCGATTGCATCAAGTCGATGACATTCATCTGCGAGAGGCTACCGCGGAGTACACCATCCGAAGGCGCGGCCTTCGCCATCTTTTCGAGCGCGATCTTATCGATCACGCGCTTGATGCGGCGAGTAGCTTCCTTTAGAAAAAACGGCTTTTCCACGAAGTCATCGACCGGATCCTGTTGCGCTAGCCGTTCGTTGATGTCGGTCTTCGTAGCCAGAATGACGGCGGCGAAATTCGCGGTCGCGGGGCGGCTGCGCAATTTCTCGATGAGCTGGCGACCGTCCATACCGGGCATGCGGTAGTCAGTCACGAGCAGGTCGGGCGGATCGTCGACTGCCTTGAGCAACGCATCAGCGGCGTCACTGGCGGCGCTTACCTGGCCCAACGTTGCCAGCGACTGCTTTAGCATCCCAAGGACCATGGGATTGTCGTCCACCAGCAAGATTTTGATATTGCTCGACATTGTTGGTCACGACTTCCGGCGCGGGCGCGCGTAGTCGCCACTCTTGCCACCCGACTTACGCTCCAGAACAATTTCGCGGATTTCGATGCCCTTGTCGAGAGCTTTGCACATATCGTAGACGGTCAGGGCTGCGATGCTGGCCGCGACCAGCGCTTCCATCTCCACTCCGGTCGAGGCCGTGGTCGTAACTTTTGAGGTAACAGAGACGCCATTCTCGCACAGGCGCATATCCACAGCAACGTGCGCCAGGGGCAAGAGGATGGCACATCGGAATCAGGGTCAGACGTCTGCTTGGCGGCCATAATGCCGGCCAACCGCGCCACCTCAAGCGGATCCCCTTTGGGATTCTTCGGCAGCGCCCTGAGCACCGCGGGCTTCATCGCGACGAAGGCGCTGGCTTCAGCCGCGCGCCGAGTCGTGGGCTTGGCGCCGACATCGACCATGCGCGCCTTGCCGGAACGGTCGTAGTGAGAGAGCTTCTTGGGCACGTGAAGATATCTTACAGAAAGGCAGGATGCAAAGCGCCAAGCCTGACAGATCCTAGCCCTCGGGTGCCTTACAACTCAAAACCTGAAACCTTATTTGCCCATCACTGCCACCCACTCTCCGGCAGCGATTCGCTCCCGGTCGGGCGGGATCACAATGTAGCAATTGGCCAGTGCCGTGGATGCGACATCGCCCGAGCCGCGCCAGCGCACGAGTTCTACTTCGGCTCGTTCGAACTCCCCAGACAGCAGACCTGGCAAAAATCGTGTTAAGCCCATCTTCGTTTTGATCTCTGACTTGAGGCGGGCATGCAGGAACGTGAGCTTTCGCGGTATTAGACCGGCCAACGCCTCGAGCATGACTCGCGCGAACAGTTCGAAGGTCACCATCGTGGAGACTGGATTCCCCGGCAATCCGAAAAAGTATTTCCCCCATGCGCGGCCGAAGACGATGGGACGTCCCGGCTGGATCTGCGCACCTGTAAAGAAGAATTCGGCGCCCAATTCCGCGAGCACCTGCTCGACCAGATCGTACTTGCCCATGGAAACGCCACCCGCCAGAAGCAACAGATTAAGCTCAAGGCCTTCTTCGAATCAGCTTTCGGAGATGCTGGGACTCGTCGCGGGCAATCCCTAATATTCTTGGCGCGCCGCCAGCTTCCTTGACTTGAGCAGCGAGCGAGTAGCTATTGGAATTGCGGATCTGGTGAGGACCAGGGGGTTTGGCGACTTCCACGACTTCGTCACCGGTTGAAAGGATGGCAACCTGCGGTCGCTGGAATACCGATAGCGAATCCTGCCCGACCGAAGCGGCAGCCGCAATGGCGGTGTAGTCGATGCGCACACCAGCCGGCAGCAGTACGTCGCCTTGTCGCGCCTCAGAGCCGACGGAGGCGACATTGTCTCCGCTCTCGACTGACCGGGTAATCGTGACTCGACTTCCGCTTCAGCGACGAGTACTCAACCATGACGACCGCGTCTGCTCCGGTGGGGCGTTGGCGCGCCGGTCATGATGGCCGCCGCCTGTCCTGGGAGGACTTCGATGGGGAGGTCTTCAGGTCCGGCACCTGCCTTGATTTCGGCGACTACTTCAAGGTTTACCGGGAGATGTGCGAGGTCGCGGGCACGCACAGCGTAGCCATCCCGCATCGCACGCCGGAAAGGAGGAAAATCACGGTCCGCGAAGACAGGTTTTGCCAGAACCCGGCCGGCGCATGCAAGCAGTTGCTCTGTTTCCACCTCGCCGGGACTTACCTCGGCGGCGTGCCGCTCCACAAGGCGGCGAGCGTCTTCAAAGCTCAGGATTGTGGGCTGTTGTGGGAGGGCGGCCATCTCCGCTGATGATACGGGGGCAGAAACAGAAAATCTATTAGGGAGGAACCGCGCGCTTACTTCGCCAGTTCCTGCCCTAACAGTGCCGCATTGCTTGAGAACGAAATCCCGGTGTCCAAGTCCACGAGCCCACCGCGAACCAACTTCGCAATCTCGCCGTCAAAGTATTGCATCCCGTCGGTTTCGCCGTTCTTGACAGCATCGAGCAGTGTCTTGCCGTCGTGTTCGCCCTTCTCCACGCACTCCCTTGTGCGGCCGTTGGACTTCACAATCTCGAACACCGGCAGTCGGCCGCTGCCATCCGCGCGTGGAATTAGTCGCTGCGAAATGATGAAGCGGAACGACTTGGCAAAACGCTCCCGAACGGACTTCTGTTCTTCCACCGCATAAGCTCCGACAATGCGCTCGACCGTCTTGGACGCGTCGATCGTGTTCAAGGTGGACAGCACGATCAGTCCCATGTCCGCGGCCTCGAGGACCATTTCGATGGTTTCCCGATCGCGCATTTCGCCGACGAAAATCACTTTAGGCGCCTGACGTAGTGCGGCGCGCAGAGCGAGGGCAAAATTCGGCGTATCGCTATGCAGTTCCCGCTGGTGAATGGTCGAACGCTTGTGGTTATGTAGAAACTCGATCGGGTCTTCGATCGTGATGATGTGATAGTCGCGTTCGCGATTGATGCGGTCGAGCAACGCGGCCAGCGTCGAGCTCTTTCCGGACGCTGTGGGACCGGTCACCAGCACAATACCATTCCGCAAGTTGCTCACGTCCCCCAGGTGCGCCGGAAGATGCAGCGAGTCGAATTCCGGAATCGCAGTCGGAATCACGCGCATGACCACTGCGCAACTCCCGCGCTGAATGAAAGCGTTCACGCGGAAGCGAGCCAGACCGGGCAGTCCATAAGAAATGTCGCAGGAACCCTGCTCGCGCAAGGTGTTGATCGCCTGCTTGTTGTTGCCGATCAAGTCAGCGGCGATGCGCCGCGTATCGTCCGCGGAAAGAGTGGACATTCCCTCGACCTGCACAGGGACCAGTTGGCCGTAAACTTCGACTTGGGGCGCACGTCCTGGAGAAAAGATCAGATCGCTGACTTTTTCTGACGCGCGCAGCATCGCAGCCAGCAAGGCCTGCGTTGGCACCGCTCCAGATCCGTGGACTCCTTCCAGCGAGACCGATAGCGGGGCAATGCCCGGTGAAGCCATGGTTCTTCCTCACACGTACAGAAATTCCTTGCCACAGGAGGAGAATCACCAAGAACGTCCGGGGGGTATCTTTACTGTAGCGCGGGCGGCGGGTTCCGCGAAGGACGGAAGGTAGGTGCCCCTTAGTAACCCCGGCCGTAGTTACCGGGCCGTTTCGAACTTGTGAGGTGCCGGAACTCTTGCCCTGGCTGCATGATATTGAGCGGTAAGGAAAGAAGAAGGCGGCCCGCAGGCCGCCTGTTTCTCCATAAAAAGCAAAGCTACTTCTTGGCTGCGGCTTTCTTCTTGAAGCCGGTCTCCACCGAGGCCCCGATGCTAGCCAGCATGTCCTTCGCTGGTTGCGCGTAGGTTCCGGTGGGGGCCAGTTCCAGATACTTGTTGAATGCGTCGGAGGTGCCCTCTGGGGCCACCATCTTGTCCCCCTTCAAGGTAGCCTTGCCGATCATGTTCACGCCCTTCCAGTAGTAGGCGTCGGCTTTACTCGGGTCGGCGGCGATTACCTTGTCGAAAGCGGTAATCGCGTCATCGACCTTGCCAGCATTGGTAAGCACGGCACCCACATTAAAGTTGTACTGTGCGGCGTGTGTTGGATCCATCTCCGCCGCTTTGGTGTATGTAGCCACAGCGTCGTCGATTTTGCCTGACTTGGCGTAGGCCTCGGCCAGATTGTTGTAGTAGGCCGCCAGTTTTGCGTTCGCATCCGTGTCCTTCGGATCCGGATGCGCGGTTTTCATATCGATTGCCTTCTGATAGTTTGTTGCAGCCAAATCGTAGCGATTCTTCTTCTCAGCGGGATCGGTCTGCTTGGGGGCCGACAGCCGGTAGTAGTCCGCTAGTTTGAAGTAAAGCAAATCACGAGACGAATCGATCTCGGTCGCTTCCTTCATCGTAGTGATGGCAGTCTCGTAATCACCCGCGTCAGCCGCAGTCTTGGACGCCGACAGCTTCTCGTTGAGGGTCTTGACGGTGCCCTGCTCCTTCAAAGCTTTCGCTTGTTGTTCTTGCTTTTCCTTGACTTGTTCCGGAGTCAGACCCTGACCCTGTGCCTGCGCGGCTGCCTCTTTTTTCAGGTCAAAGTCCTGGCTGACCTCGTCCAGGCCCACCTGCACGCCACCGTAATGAAACAGTTCTTTTCCGTCGGGAGCAAAGAGCGTGGCTTTGTATTTTCCCGGCGAGATTCCCAGCGAGAAGTACTCGCCCTTCTTGTTGAGTTTTAGCGCGTACTTGCGACCAGTATCCAGGCTTACCCATTCCACCGTACCTTCGGTGATCGGCTTGCCTTCGCTGTCCCTGCAAACACCCTTCACCGTGCCTGTCGCCTGAGCAAAGACCGGAGGTACACACAGTCCCAGCACCAGGACGAAGAGCACAGCCAATGCGAAACGTTGTTTCATCGTAGCCTCCAGGCTTATCAAGAATTTACGATTTCCGATTTCCAATTGCCAGTCCTTAACCTGCGCGTCTTCGCGTTCTCGCCGCGACTCAGGATTCTGAAAGATTGGCAATTGGAAGTGGGAAACATACTCTCTCCTTACGATTGCAAGGCCGACTCCGCATAGGGAACCGGATCCTTAGCTCCGGCCCGCTCGAATGCGCGCAACCTCAAAACGCAGCTATCGCACACGCCACACGCGCGATCCTCCCTGCTATAGCACGACCACGTTAAATCGAAGGGCGCGTCCAGTTCAAGGCCGAGCCTCACAATCTCATGTTTATGCAAACTGATCAGGGGCGTCACAATTTCGATATTGCCCGCCTTCGTCCCTGCACGGATCACGGAATTGAACGCCTCATAGTAGGCTGGACGACAGTCGGGATAACCGGAGCTATCCTGCTCAACTGCGCCGATATAGATCTTTTCCGCGCCCAGCACCTCCGCCCAACTCACCGCTACCGACAGAAAGTGCGCATTGCGAAAGGGCACGTAGGTGACGGGGATGTCGCTGCCGATCGCGTGTGACTCCGGTATCTCGATATTCTCGTCAGTCAGCGCCGACCCCCCGATCGTCCGCAAGGCCTCATTCCGGACCGCAAGGCGGTCGCGGATATCCAGCCGATCGCACACTTCGAAAAACGACTTCCGCTCACGTCTCTCGGTCCGTTGCCCGTAGCTGACGTGGACAGCCGCCGCCTCGAAATCCCGCACCGCCAGCGCTGCACATACACAGGAATCCATCCCACCGCTGAGCAGGATCACAGCCCGAGGTTTCGAAACATTCACCATAGTTGGATGTACGCCAGGCCCCAAATGGATTGCTGCGCTTAGCCGTCAGCCCTCAGCTTTCAGTCATGCTCGAGCGGGGACGTCCGCCCTACACTCCCTTCAACGCCGGGTCCCAGATGAACTTATGGATCTGCAGGCCCAAACGCGCGGGCGCATTGTCCGCGATCATCCACTCCGCCAATTCCTGCGGATCAAGCAGACAATGGGAAGCAGCGCGAGCACCGGTGGCCTCCTTGCGGAAGGCGGGCGAAAATAATACGGCGTTTACTCGCCCTGCCAACTGGTGTCTGGCGACAAATTCCCGCGCAAATTCATAGTCAATCCGGCCGCTGATCACGAACTTCACCTCGTCATGCGGCAGGAGCGTTCCGAGGTTCTCGAGATCAAAAGTATCCGGCTCGCCCGAGAGAGGGCACTTTACGTCCACAATCTTGATTACGCCTCGGGGAACGCGAGCCAGCGGACGCTCGCCGCTGGTCTCGATCAGCACCCTGTATCCGGCCTCCAGCAGGCGTTGCATCAGGGGCACAAGTTCGCGCTCTTGCAGCATGGGCTCTCCCCCGGTGATCTCGACCAGCCCGCCATTGGGACTCAGCGATTCCACATCACCGAGGACCTCTTCCAGTGTCATGCGATGACCGCCCGTGAATGTGTACTCGCTGTCGCACCACGAGCAGCGCAGGTTGCATCCCGTCAAGCCGCACGAACACGCAGGGAAGTCCCGCGTGCGTGGATTCACCCTGAAGCGATTTGTAGATCTCGGTGATCTGCATAAAATCATTTGCCAGTCGTCAGTTGCCGGTTGCCAGAGTTCGCGCAACGAGGTCCTTGTAAGAGCGTCCCATCCTGCCTCTCTGGCGGAAATTAGTTTTCTGGCACCTGGGAACTGGCAACTGGTTACTCGCTGTATTTCGCGGTGGTGGTGTCAGTCTCAAAAATCGTTACGTCCCGCACGAACACGCGGCCGCTGGTCACATTCTTTAAGCGCCCGTTCGTTTCGTCGTAAAAGTACTTCGCGAGATTCTCCGCGGAAGGATTCAGTTCCGTAAAAGGGGCAATGTCATTGATCATCTGGTGATCAAGCCGGTCGATGACGTGCTTCATCACTTCGCGCAGGTCTTTGAAGTCCAAGAGCAGGCCGGCCTTGTCGAGTTCCTTTCCCGCCAGCGTCACCCGCACCTTGTAATTATGTCCGTGCGGGTTCTCGCATTTCCCCTTGTAATTGCGTAGGTAATGTCCCGCCGCGAACGTATCCTCGACCGTAACCTCGTACATGCATCCCCCGGCAGGCCGCATGAACACAGCGGCTCCGCACACGTGTCGGAACAGATATTCTACGCCGAGGAAGGATTCTTCGCTGGAATTCAGGCTCGCGCGAGGGCGCGGAAGATGGCCAGGGGGCCCAGTATCCCGACGCCAATGCCGTACCCCAGATCCGCCCAAAACATACGGCCGAAATTGAGAAGGTACAAGAGCCCGATGAGCGGAACGCTGAGGATCGCCAGCAGATTCCCGTGCTTGGCGCGTTCAGGCGCAACTGCCCATAGATTGCTTAAGTCACCGGTGGAGGGGAATGCATGCATACCGATCGAGATCCCCAGCCAATAGAAAAAGTACGCCAGCAAATCTTCCACCTTAAGCACCCACACTGGAAGGAAAGCTGCGGTGCAGAACAACACACACAAAATTGTATTGGCAAAGAACGGCCCCATGCTAACGAACCAGAGCTGGGTGAAGTTGTCAGTGGTTTCGTGGACAACATAGCCAGCCGGATTGCCAAAACGGAAGAAGCACACGTCATACACCTTAAGCTTGAACAGCTTGCAGAAAAACAGATGTCCAAACTCGTGAATGATGACACCCGGGAATGTGAGTGCGGCGATGACGGGTCCGGGAATAAAGAACATAAACGCCTCCCTATTTGGGCGGAGCCTGTGCGCGGCGAAACTTCTGGTCATATTCTGTTTTACTGATGATCTGGCGGGTCTCGAGCCGGTAGCGAATGCGTTCGGCGTATTCCTCGAAACCTTTCTTCGCATCCGGCGATTGCTGACTGCCTTGCTCAGCTACCTGCAACGTTTCTTCCGACTGCTTCTTGTAGCTTGGATCGCCGGTTACGGCATACTTGCAAGCCAGGGCACTGGCAACTTCGCCCGCCGTTTCTGGTCCAGGATATTGTTTTGATTGTCTCTGCGCGATAGCCAGAAAACCGTCGTAATCCTTGTTTTCGAAAGCCGCACCCGCGTCATAGGCGTCAGCCGCTATAGAGAGTTGGACGGCCTGTGGATAAGAAGCGGCGGCTTCGTGCATGAGACGCGCCGCTTCGGCCGCGTGGCCGTCCTGCACGGCGAGCTTGGCCGCCTTGTCCGCCTTCTCGAAAGCACCGTTCGCACGATCCCACAGGGAATTCACAGTCCGGAAGTCTTCTCCGGGATCTTCGAAGTGACCGTCGTTGTGGCCATGTAGAACCTTGTCCGCAATATCCACGCGGCCAGTCATCAGCGCGGCCCGTGCTGCCAGAAGCACCGCCTTGTCCGAACCAGGCGCGACGCGCACCGTCTCCTGGAGATAGGGCAGTGCCTGATCAAAATGGCCTTCGTCCACTAGCCGTTCGCCAATGTAAAGCGACCGCCCGGCGTGAAAATACTTACGCCCGTTTACGAGCGCTACCACCAGCAACGCCAGCACGCAGGCCAAACCCAGCTTGAGCCACATCGGGTACGGCCAATCCTGCACAAGCTGCCCGCAGGAGGGACAAAGCGGCTGCTTCCCCGCCAGTTGAAAGTCCGTGACATCGCTCGACGCTCCGCAGCGTACACACACTGAGTTGTCAGTCATAGAAACAGTTTCAGAAGGCTGGCCCTTCTCCTTGGCCTTACGCGATGTCTTCCAGACGCACGGTTCGTAGTAATCTTGCCATCCAGCAAATTAGAACGATCGGATGTTGTGCGACATCCCGTATTGGCAGCAAACGCCCTCGCGCACGGCGGGAGATTATGACCGGATGAGTTCGATTTGAAAAGAGCCAAATTGTTGGTAAATACGGGCGGAACTCCGTCGATTCCATAACTCCTTTGCTTCAGGAATAAGACGAACCTCTATCGGGACAGCCTGCGGCGGGCGTTCAGTTTTCTGAAGTTAGGGTACAATCCCGGGGCATCCGTTTGTTGCCCCGGGATACTTCGCCCTAAGACCCTTGCCCTTGAGGGCCGCCGTGTTGGCGGTAGTTACCATGAAGATCCTTTTGCTGTCCATGCCTGACTCCTTCGAGCACATGCCAACCGTCGCGGTCCGCATGCCGAACGGGGGCCTGAGTTCGATTGCCGGGAATGTCGATGCGCATCATCAAGTCGCCATTGCCGACCTGGTTCTGGTGCAGAAGGAGGTGCGGGAAGTACTCGCCCGCCTGATGCGGGAATTCGATCCCGACCTGGTCGGCCTATCAGTCATGACGTTCCAACGACGAACCGCGGGCCGCATCATCGAACTGCTGCGCTCCTGGAAGCCCGGCTTGTCAATCGTGGCCGGAGGCTACGACCCGAGTCTGGCAACCGACGCGTACGAGGGAATGCCCCTGGATTTTGTCGTCCGAGGCGAGGGGGACCTGACCTTTCGCGAGCTGGTCCGCGCGCTTGAGAAGGGCGGCGGCTTCGACCGGATCTGCGGGCTGTCCTACCGTGACGGAGCGCAATGGCGCCACAATCCTGATCGCGCAGTTCGCGGTCTGGAAGATGGCGAGGTTCGACCGCCCAACCGCGCGGCGCGAGTCCTGAAGGGCTACACGCTGCTGGGGCGTCCGGTCGATGTCGTGGAAACCTCACGGGGCTGCACGTACGACTGCAGTTTCTGCTCGATCATCGAAATGCGCGGGCGGAATTTCCACACCTACTCGTTTCAGCGCGTGCTCGACGACATTCGCGACGCCCGGGACCGGGGCGCCCGCACAATCTTCCTGGTCGATGACAACATCATGCTTAACGTGCGGCGTTTCGAGGGGCTGTGCCGCGCGATCATTGATGCAGGACTGAATCGGATCGACTATTTCGTCCAAGCCATGACTTCGCCGATCGCGACGCATGGCGAAAAGCTTGCACCGCTGATGCGGCAGGCTGGTTTCCGCTATGTCTTTCTGGGAATCGAGAACATTCTCGAGAACGATCTCGTCTTCTTACGCGCCGCCGCCAAGAACACCGCACGGGATAACGGCCACCGAGAAGGAAACGCCACGTACCGCGCGATTGAATGTCTGCACCGCAACGGAATGTTTGTGGTGGGAGGATTGATTGTCGGCAATCCGGATGACACTCGCGAATCGATTGAGGCGAACCTCGATTTCGCCCGTAACCATGTGGATTGGCCGTACATTCAGCATCCCACACCCTACCCTCGGACGCCCATGACCAAGGACTTTCAGGAACAGGGATTGATCACCAACCAGCGCCTGGAAGAATACGACGGCACCACCGCCGTCGTGCGAACCCAGCATATGGCAGCGGAGGAGGTGGAATTCCTTCGATGGAAGGCGGAGCGCTGGATGAAGGTCCGCCACATGCCGGCTGCCTTCCGCCACGATCCCTGGTTTATTCTGAGCCACGCCCCGCAGATGGTGGCACACACCTTTCGAGGCAGCACGCTCCGCTCTATGATTGGTTGGGAAGATGAACGCGCCGCTTTCGAACGTTACAAAGCGATCCGGCAGCAGGAACGGGAATACGTGTGACCTTTACTGATCAAGCCCCAAAGAACGCCTCAACCTCCCGCAGGTCGGTAGTCCGACGATAGGCCGGCAGACTTTCCACGAACGTGCGCCCGTAAGCCTTCTTCAGTATGCGGTTGTCGAGAAGTGTAAGCAGGCCCCGATCGTGCAGAGAGCGGATCAGGCGCCCGAAGCCCTGCTTCAATGTGATCACCGCGGCCGGGACCTGGTATTGGAAGAAAGCGTTGCCGCCTGCGGCATCGATCGACTTCACCCGGGCCGCTACGACTGGATCACTGGGCACAGCGAAGGGTAGACGATCGATGATCACACAGCTGAGTTGTTGCCCCTGCACGTCCACGCCCTGCCAGAACGACGAGGTGGCGAACAGCACAGCATGCGGCGTCAGCCGGAATTCTTCGAGCAGTGCGCTCTTGGGAGCGTCCCCCTGCAGCAGCATGGGGAACTCCAGTTCTCCGAGCAGGCGCTGGTAAACCTCGTTCATCTGTGCGTAGCTGGTGAAAAGCACGAAGGCGCGTCCGCGGGTAATCTCGAGCAGCCGCCGAACGCGGTCCGCGGCCTTGGCTGCAAACTGCGGAGTGCGGGGGTCGGGCAGATCCGGAGGAACATAGAAGAGCGCCTGCTTCTGATAATCGAAATGCGAGGGCAGCACCACCTCGCGGACGTGTTCGAGCCCAAGCCGTCGCCGCATATACTCGAAGCCGCCACCCACCGCCAGCGTCGCCGAGGTAAGCACTGCGGTCTCGAGAGGTTCAAATAACGTGCGTTGCAGGATGGGGGCGACGTCAATTGGGGTAGCCTGCAAGTAGACGTTCTGACGCCCTGTCATTGGGCCGCGAGACGCCTCAGCAGCCTCTTTGGCCTGTTCTGTTTCTCTGGGTCTCCGCGGTGAGAAACCTCTTCCGCGCCGCTCAATCCAGAAGACAGTATTGTGATCCTCAGACTCCATCAGGAAGCCGAGTTGGACCTGCAGCTCCTGTGCGCGCCGCGAGAAAGTAAACACTTCTTCCGATTTGCTGGGCAGGTTTTGCAACTCGGATCCCAACCGTTGCAGGGACTGTTGCAGGGCAATGAACTCGTCGCCGTTTTCCTCCATGAACTCCCGCCGATTCTCAAAGGCGAAGCGGCCTTCGCCCTGCGGAAGCACCGAGAAAAACAATTGCGATCGTTCACGCAAACTCCTGACCGCGCCTACCACCGTGGCGGAGAGCAGCCGGTTGCGCATCAAAGACGCTTCCACGTCGCGCGCCAGTTCTTCCAACCGCTGATTGCTCACGGACACGCCGAAGTAACTTCCCGCCACGTCTTCCAGTTCGTGCGCTTCATCGAAAATCACCGCACCAACCTCGGGCAAAATACCCGCATCCGGCGCGTACTCCGATGCCTGCTTGATCGCGAGATCCGCGAAGAACAGGTGATGGTTGACGATTATGATGTCGCTTTCCTGCGCGCGCCGGTGCATCTCAGTGATGAAGCAAGTTTCGAACGCGCTGCATTTCTGGCCCAGGCAGGTGTCGGAGCGTGCGTCCAGTTTGTGCCAGAGCGCGCTGGCCTCAGGTAGCGACGCAAGTTCGGCGCGGTCGCCCGTGTGCGTAGTCTTTTCCCAGGCCGCAATCGCGCGATAGTGCTCAATCTCCTCAAGCCCCGAGAGCACAGGCTGATCGGTCAGGTCGTAGAGTTTTTTCTTGCAGAGATAGTTGTTGCGCCCCTTCATGTAGCAGACGTTCAGCTTCCCTTCACCGTTGGGATACAGCGTCTGCTCAAGGAACGGGATGTCTTTGTAGAAGAGCTGCTCCTGCAGGTTCTTGGTCCCGGTCGATATGATCACGCGCTTGCCGGAACGAATTACGGGCAGCAGATAAGCGAGCGTCTTGCCAGTCCCTGTACCGGCTTCGACGATGAGATGGCGCTTCTCCTCCAGTGCCTGCTCGACCGCCTGGGCCATCTGCAGCTGTCCACGCCGGAATTCATAGGCCGGATGAGCCTTCGCAAGCACACCACCCGGGGCGAAAAAGTTGTATAGAGAAACGTCGCGCGAGCGCGCGCTAGAGCTGCCTGAAGGCGCGGGCTGGAAGGAGGGAGGCACAGAGTCTCTATAATAGCTGCACCGACCATTTAGGCGCAGATGCCTTGCCAACCACGCCATTGAGGCACAACGGAAATTGATGAAGGCGAAATCCAACTCATTAGCTGGAGCGACGGGCGTCCTCGCCCGTCGGGAAGCGCAGCTTCCTCTACTGGCAATCGTGGGCCGGCCCAACGTCGGCAAATCGACCCTGTTTAACCGCTTGGTCGGCTCCCGCCGCGCCATCGTCGGCGACGAGCCCGGCATCACCCGCGACCGCCTCTACGGGGACTCCGAATGGCGCGGACGCGCCTTCCGCGTGGTTGACACCGGCGGCATCATCCCAGAAGACAAGGACTTCATCCCTGCGGAAATCTTCCGCCAGGCCCGGGTCGCACTCGACGAAGCAGCAGCTATCGTTCTGGTAGTCGACGGCCGCAGTGAACTCGCCGCCCCCGATCTGGAACTTGTCCGCCGATTGCGCAAGACCGGCAAACCTCTCTTTCTCGCAGTGAACAAGATCGACAGCAACAAACAGGACTCGCTCACCAGTGACTTCCACCGATTGGGAGTCAAGGAAGTCTTCCCGCTCTCCGCCGAACATGGCCACGGCATCGATGACCTGCTGGACGCGTTTCTGGCCACCTTGCCGCCGCAGGAGGCAGTTCGAGACGAACTAACCACAGCGGACACAGAAGTCACAGAGGTACCCGAAGCAGATAACGGAGACTTCGTCCACCTGACGACTGAAGACGGGCGACTGGCGACTGATGCGCCGCCGACCGACGACCACCGAACGACGGCCGAAGTGAAGATCGCCATCATCGGTCATCCCAATGTAGGCAAGTCCACCCTGCTGAACCAGCTCACCGGTACCTCCCGCGCCATTGTTTCTCCGGTCCCCGGCACCACGCGCGACGCGGTCGACGAAGTTGTCGAACGCAACGGCAGGCGATTCCGCTTTATCGACACCGCCGGCATCCGCCGCAAAGGCAAAACCCGCCTGATGGCCGAGAAACTTTCCGTGGTCATGTCGCGCAAGCACCTCGAAGACGCCGACATCGCTCTGCTGGTGATCGACGCTACTGAAGGTGTCAGTTCGCTCGACGCCACCATCGCCGGCTATGCGCACGAGAGCGGCCGCTCGATGATTATCCTGGTCAACAAGTGGGATCTGGTAACAACCGGCAAGAATCGCGCCATCAGCCAGGCGCGCGCCGCCCGCATTCAGGACTCCAAGCGCCCTCAGGATCAGAAGCTCTACGTCGAGCGCTTGCGAGACTCCTTAAAATTTCTGAGCTATGCGCCCGTACTCTTCATTTCCGCTTCCACGGGCAAGAATGTCGACAAGATTTTCCCTCTGATCGAAGAAGTCGCCGCCGAACGCCGCAAGCGCATCGGTACCGGCGAAATGAATCGCTTCCTCAAGACTGTCGACTTCGAGCGTGCCTCCGTTCCCATGCGCCAGCGCGTCAGAATTCTCTATTTGACGCAATCGAACGTGGCTCCGCCCACATTCATTTTGTTCACCGACCGCGCTGTAAAATTACACTTCTCCTACCAGCGCTTCATCGAAAATCAGATTCGGCATGCGTTCGGATTTGTGGGCACGCCGATCTGGATCAAGAACCGGGCGAGGGAATAGAAGGCCCGACGGAAACGAAGCGGGTTCCAGACGCAAGTGGCCTCCCCCCTATTGCGTTGGCTTCACATTCATGATCGTTGCCAGCATTGAGGCGATCAGCTTCTCTTCACCGTCCTTGATCGCAAATGCATCGGCTCCGCAAACAGTAATGGTTCGGCCAGCGCGTTTCACGCGGGCACGCGCCACGAACTTCTCCCCCACAGCGGGCGACAACAGGTTCACCTTGAATTCCACGCTGAGCACATCCCAGCCTTCGGGCGCGACGCTCAGCGCAGCATATCCACACGCCGAATCCAGAATGCTGGTAATTGCGCCCGCGTGAACGAACCCGTGCTGCTGCGTTAGCGACGTGCGGTACGCAAACTGAATGTCGATTTCTCCATGTCCGACCATGGTCATCTCCGCACCCAGCGTAGTCATGAATTCCTGGCGGCCGAAATTCTCACGCACATTAGTTTCGAACGCTTGCACGTAGACCCCCTTGCAAATGCGATCTGCAGTGTTAGGTAGTTGTACCGTCAGAGAGCCTCGGCAGGCAATTTGCGCTCTGGGCGGATACTGCTGCGTCCGCCGTGGGACTCGGTTGCCTTACCAGCACCCGAACCTACGGATGCGCCCTTTACCTGCGCGCCTACCTGGCATATCCTTCGTCCCGATGACTCGCGATCCTAGACTTCCGCTTATTCACCTGCTGATCTTGTACTGCGCTCTAACCCCTCTCGCCGCTCAATCCCCGGCCCAATCAAACCAGCCTTCTCCCGCCAACCTCGCCGCCCGCACTTGGTTTCAGGACGCCAAGTTCGGCATGTTCATCCACTGGGGCATCTATAGCGTGCTCGAAGACGGTGAGTGGGTCATGGAAATCCGCAAGATGCCCATCACAGAGTACGAGAAACTCCCACCCCGTTTCGATCCGGAGAAATTCAACGCCGCCGAATGGGTCGCCCTCGCCAAGGCTGCCGGGATGAAGTACATCACGATTACCAGCAAGCATCACGACGGCTTCGCCATGTTCGACTCGCAAGTATCCGACTGGACCATCGTCAAGCGCACGCCCTGGAGGAAAGACCCGCTCAAGATGCTGGCCGACGAGTGCCACAAGCAGGGCGTCCACCTTTCGTTCTATTACTCGCAACTGGACTGGCATAATCCTGACTACTTCCCACGCGGGCGTACCGGCCACGCTGCGGGTCGTCCCGAGAGCGGCGACTGGAACAAGTACCTCGACTATCAGGACGCGCAACTACGCGAGCTACTCACGAACTATGGTGAGATCAGCGGCATCTGGTTCGACGGTTGGTGGGACAAACCCGACGCCAACTGGCGTCTCGACCGCACCTACAACCTGATTCACAGCCTGCAGCCGCAAACGCTAGTCGGCAACAATCACCACCAGGCGCCAAAGCCAGGGGAAGACATCCAGATGTTCGAGAAGGATCTTCCCGGCAAGAACACGGCTGGCTTCAATGTCGACTCAAAAATCGGCAACCTGCCGCTTGAAACTGCCGAAACCATGAACACCTCGTGGGGCTACAACGCTGGCGATCACACCTTCAAGAGCACCCGCGACCTGGTGCAATACCTCGTCCGCGCGGCTGGAAACAACGCGAATTTTCTACTGAACATTGGCCCTCGTCCAGACGGCACCATCCAGCCCGAGTTCGTCGAGCGTCTGCACCAGATGGGCGAGTGGCTGAGCCAGAACGGCGAATCCATTTACGAAACGCGCGGGGGTCCCATCGCACCTCATCCATGGGGTGTCACTACGCAGAAGGGAAATAAAGTCTACGTCCACATCCTGGATTGGCCGGACGCGGTGCTGTTACTCCCGTCTCTACCGCAGCAGGTGGTGGCGGCTTACACGCTGAAAAATCACAGTAAGGTTGAAACCGCGAAGAATGAGTACGGGCTTCTGCTCAAGCTTCCCTCTCCCGTCACTGACGATTACGACACGGTCGTCGTTCTCGAACTGGCGAACTGACGATCGCAACTTTTTGGCTTGTCATTTCGAGAGCACTGCGACGAGGAGCCTGCTGTCCGAACGGACGCAACGGAGCTAGCCGGCTCTACGGCCGAGAAAACTACCGCGCCGCCATCTCCTGGGGCAACAGCCCCACCCGCTCCACTCCTGCGGCCCGCGCCGTAGCAATCACAAATGCAACGTACTCGAAGTCCACCTCGTCGTCGCCCTGTACAAACGCCACTTTCTCGGCCCGAGCTTTGAAGATGTCCTGTAGCTGCATCTTCAATTCCGGCCACTTTACGCTCTGCTGGTTAATCTTGAGACCGGGCAGATCTCCACTCTTCGCATCCGCCAGTTGGATCACGATCGTACGCACGGGCGGGGGTGCCGCGTTTGGATTTGCTGGAGGCTGCGGTATCTGTGCCTCCAACCCTTTGTCCTTTGTTTGGGTCACGATCACCATGAAGATGATGATCAACACCAGCAACACATCAATCAGAGGCGTCACGTTCATCTGGGGCGCAGACGCACCACCGCCTGCCATCGACATTGCCATATTTGTCTCCCGTGGGCACGCGGCGTGTCTACGGGATTGGACACCCGGATCGCGAGCCAAGTTCCCACTCGCCGGGGCTTTCCGCTGCTAATGCTCAGCCGTTGTCATCCTGAGCGGAGCGAGGCGCCAGCCGAATGTAGTCGAAGGACCCCACGGGTGTAGGTAGTCTTCACGAACCGGTCGAATTTTTTCAGCGAAACCGCTTGACAGAAGAATCCCCGAGCCAGGCATCAGGCAGCCGTTTGGTTCGCGATTCTACGCACTCATCCGATCGGCTCAGGCATGGGCGAATATGGAGGCGCGGGCGGCCGCACTGCCGGAGGTGCCGGTGGGTATAGCTGTGCATGTAACGCCGGGTACCTCTCCGCGAAGAAATAAATGGCATAGGCAGGAAAGAACACCGCCACCGGCACGCAGACCAGCGCGATCACGTACAACAGGACCGCAAGCAAAATGGTCCCCGCGACGATCGCCGCGGTAATTGTTACAGCATTCCAGCTGAGCCCGCCGCTGTGTCCAAGCAGAACAACCACCACTCCCAATATGACAAACGGAACCATCACTATGGCCGCGACTATGCCTGACGCAATTCCAAACACGACGGAGGCCCCGATCGCCATTACGATCTTCATTCCCACATATCCGGCATAGGCGCCCTTCTGACCTTTCATGATCTGCAGCAAGCGCCGCCAGCCCTCGATGACTCCGACGTTATCGACGGCCATGAGCGGAATCACGAAATCCTTGGTCAGCAGTCCGATCAGCGCCATGATCAGCCCGAAGACCACGAACACAAGAATCATCGGTAAGAGTGCCAGCAGGAACCCAGGACCAGGCGCTCCGTGACGCTTCAGGATGGGCACTAATGGAAGCAGTACGGGAATAAATAGAATCCCTGCCACTCCCAACCCCACGATCGACAGCGCAAGCTGCCAGCCGAAATAACGCAGGCCTTGCCCCTGCCATCGTCCCCAGCTCTCCCCCAGCTCACAATTTCTGCGTAGCACCGATTCAAACAATTGGAACCGGCTGACGCTCGACACATACAGGTAGACCAATCCAAGGATCAGGAATCCGACCGCCGCCACAATCACCATCGATATGATGACTCCGGGTCCAAGGCCCAGGCCTGACAGTACATCGCCAGGATCCACAAAGTTCTGCGATGGAGAGGGGAACCGCGACGGCAGACTGCTTAGGGCTTTGAAGCCGCTGTTGCAGCCGCTCCCCGAACTCATCTCGCCGGTGGCCAATGCGAGTACAGCTAACCGCGCCCACTGTCCAACACGAAACGTCTCGATCAATTGTTTGCGGGTGTGTTCGAACGCGGGACCAATGACATCGACTGCCGATTTAGGCAAGGCAAACTCCGGGCTGAATGTTTGCGGCTGAGCCTGCAAGGTACTGCGAAGGAACAATCGGGTCAACGGATTTATTCAACTCAGGTGCGCAGCGATCATGGGCCCGGTGTTGTGAGTCGTCGCAAGAGTGCCCTTACTCGTACCGCAAAGCCTCCACCGGATCGAGCTTGGAAGCGCGCAACGCCGGCACCATCCCGCTGGCTACTCCCACGAATAACAGCACTCCGGTGGAGAGCAGAACGGTCATTATCGAAATCTTCAGGTGAATATCACCTTTGCCGGATTCATCTTCAAACAACGGCCCCATCATGGGCAGCGTGCCCACTGACGCAGCAATCACGTAGGAAATCAGGATCCCGATCGCGCCACCCAGCAGCATGATCAACAGAGTTTCAGCTAAAAACTGTAGCCTGATATGCCGCTTGCGCGCGCCCAGAGCCCGCCGCAGCCCGATCTCGCGAATGCGCTCGTCCACCGACACCAGCATGATGTTCATGACGCCCACACCGCCGATACCGAGGGTCAGCGTCCCGATAAATGTCAGTAGCACCTGCAGCCCGATGGTCAGACCGTCGATGATTGGGCGGAATTCCTCGCGGCCGAACATCTGGATGGCTTTCTGGTCGGTCGGCGAGAACTGCTGCCGGCTTGCTACCGCGGCCAGAACCTGGGCCATGGCTCGCTTCTCAAATTGCGGGGCGATCGGTTCAAACACCAGCACCGCGCCATAGCGGTGGCTCCACAGATCGCCGAAGGTGGAGTAGGGAATCCAGGACGATTCATCGTCACTCGAGAAATAGTTGCTCAGCTGGATCTTGCGCGCCATAACGCCGACCACCTGAAAGGGCACCCCGGTCACCAACACGGTTTCGCCCACCGCGGGGCGGCCGCTGAACAACTGCTCACGGAGCCGGCCGCCGAGGAAGATCACGCGCCGGCGCTCCAATTCGTCCAGAGGATTGAGCCAGCGTCCTTCAGCGGGAACTTCGTTGCGCATCTCGCCGTATTCCGGGCAGACGCCGCGCACGGGAGCAGTTCCCGACATGCGATCACCATAGGAAATTCCGGGGCGCCGCACGGTTTCGAGGCACACATGTTTGACCAGAGGTGCGGTCTCCTTGATCAGCTCTACATCTTCTTTTTCGAAAACCACTTTCTTGCCGGCGCGCTGGCCTCCGGGCTGCTCGCTGGTCTGCTGCGGCCAGCAGATGACCGCGCCTTTTCCGAACGCGTTGAAGCCGTTTACCAAAACCGACCGGAAGCTGTTGCCATAGGCAATCAGCAACGTGACCGTGGCGATCCCCCAGATGATTCCGAGCATGGTCAGCGCACTGCGGGTCCGGTTGCGCTTCAGCGCGATCCAGGCTTCGTAGATGATTTCGGTCAACATGAAAAACAGGTGTCAGCTTTCAGGTGTCAGGCGTTAGGTCAAGCTGTCAGCTATCAGCTTTCAGTTCTCAGCTTTCCGTGGCGTCCATTTCCCGCCGTCCCTGAGAACTGAGCACCGGGAACCGAGAACCGGTTCTTATCCTCCCGCTTCATACCTCAACGCCTCAATCGGATCGATCGACGCTGCGCGCCTTGCCGGATAGAGTGCCGACAGGACTGCAATCATTCCCAGCAGGGCGCACGCGAGCAGGCCTGTGCTCCACGTGGCGAGCAGTCCAGCGAAGAAGTCCGGCATAGGCAAGCAGATTTACCAAGGCGCACAGTCCGTAGGCGATGCCAAGTCCAATGGCTCCGCTTAGCGCCGCGATCAGCAGCGCCTCGAAGAAGAACTGGCGCAGGATCTCCGCTGCCGCGCGCGCCCAACGCTTTGCGGACGCCGATCTCTCGCGTGCGTTCGCGAACAGCCACAAGCATGACGTTCATTACTCCCAGACCGCCGAGAACCAGCGTCACCAAGCCCACGGCGCCCAGAAAATACTTCATGCCGTTCGTCATCGTTTCGAAGGCCTTGGCTTCCTGCACCGTGTCCCAGATGGGGCAGGCTTCCTTGTCGTTGGGATCGAAATTGTGCAGGTGGCCGAGCGCGCGACGGATCTGGTATTTGCATGCGTCATGCTGATCAACGGAGCGCGGCGTCACGATGAATTGACCGATCTCATGCGCCGTGGAAGGCGGCTTGGCCGGGAAATCGCGCTGCATGGTCGAAAACGGAATGAAAACTTTGTTCACATCCCAGCCGTCATAGCTGGAGTCCTGTTTCTTTTTTTGCATGACACCGATGACGGTGTAGGGAAAGTCGTTGAGATGAATGGTTTGGCCGACGGCGCTGCCTAAGGGAAAGAGTTGCTTGGCGGCATCGGTGCCGAGGAAGGCAACTCGCCGTGCTTCACGCAAGTCACTTTCGTTGTAGAAACGGCCTTGGCCAGGAATTAGCGTGCGTACCCAGCCGAATTCGGGGAACGACCCGGTGACGAGAAACGCGGCATTGTTGTAGGCGCTGTGCGTGCGGACGGTGTCCTGCTCAAGCTCGGGCAGAATGTATTGGCACTCGGTGGCGGTGTCCCGAAGATACGGTATGTCCTCGTCGCTCCAGCGCACCGACCGACCGGCCCGTTGACCGCCCGCCTGCAGGCTGGTCTTCGCGTGGAAGACCATCATCACGTCCTTGCCGAGAGTTTCAGCGACTCTTGCCTGCCCAACGCGCAGGCCCTCACCGGCGGCCACCATCAGGACGATCGATACGATCCCCCAGGCTATCCCGAACATAGTCAGGAAGGTGCGCAGCTTGTGCGCCCAGAGCGTGCGGAAAACGTCGCCAATGAGATCGCGAAGAACCATCTGCAAGTTGGACGAGGGCGGCAGTTGAACGTGATCGCCAGCCAGCCGTGCACCCGGCGAAGGCCGGAGCCGTCATGGGTAGATACGAAATCCCAGCGGAGTTTGTTCACGTCAGGGTGCCCCACCCATCTCGCGTTTTTTGCGAGAGGGTGGGTTTATTCGAGAGAGGACAAACAAAAGGGAGTGTCGCCTCGGCTCCCGTCATAGCCGGACTGGCGCTCGGCCGGGCAGACGAGGCGTCTGCCCCTACGTGATTCACGGTAGACTCGCCGCAAATTCAAATCACCGGCGCCGCTGCTATGCGCTCGAGCCAGCCATCAAATTCCCGAAGCGCGACCTCGCATTGCAGCCGGTGCCGCTCCTGCCGATCTCGCACTTTCTTTTCAAGACCAGGGAGCAAATCAAACGTAATGTTCGCCGGCTGAAAATTCTTTGGGTCCGCCTGCGTGATGTAGTGCGTCAGCGACCCGAACGCCGAGGCCCGCGGTGGCGCCACGAGATCTGCTGCCCGAAGCCAGCGCAGCCGCATGCATACCCGCCATCAGTCCCGTGGCAATCGACTCCACATACCCTTCCACCCCGCAAATCTGCCCCGCAAACATCACCCGCGGATGCTCTTTCATCTGCAGCGTATCGCGCAGCAAGGAAGGTGCGTTGATGTAGGTATTGCGATGAATCTGCCCGTAGCGCAGGAAGCGCGCATTCTCCAGCCCGGGAATCAAGCGCAGCACCCGCGCCTGGTCGCCAAATTTCAGATGATTCTGGAATCCCACCAGGTTGTAGGAATCCGCCCGCAAATTCTCCTGCCGCAATTGCACGACGGCGTGCGGCGGACGCCCTGTGCGCGGATCCTTCAAGCCCACCGGCTTCATCGGCCCAAAACGCAGAGTGTCGCGTCCGCGCCGCGCAATCTCTTCGATCGGCAGGCAGCTCTCGAAGTAGTTCAGCTTCTCCCAGTCGCGTTCCTCCACCGACTCGGCCCCAACCAGCGCGTCGTAAAAGCGGTCGTACTCCTCCTTCGACATCGGGCAGTTGATGTAGTCGGCCGTGCCCTTGTCATAGCGCGCCGCCAGATACACCTTCGCCATGTCGATCGAATCCGCTTCCACAATCGGACTGATCGAATCGTAAAAGTACAAATTGTGAGGAACATGTGGCGCGGACACTCCTGTCTGCGAACCGTCGGCAGACAGATCAGCACTCAACCGCCCAATCTCCGCCGAAAGCGCATCGGAAGTAAGCGGCCCGCTGGCAATGACGGTGATCTGGCCCTCATCGATCGCCGTGACTTCCTCACGCCGCACCGTGATCAACGGCTCCCGCGAAATCGCCTCCGTTACCTTCGCAGCAAACGCGGTGCGATCCACCGCCAGCGCATGTCCCGCCGGCACCGCACACTCGCGAGCGATCTGCAGCAGTTGCGATCCCGCCCGCCGCATTTCTTCCTTCAGCAGCCACGGGGCAGTATTCAGGCTGTCAGACTTCAGCGAATTCGAACACACCAGCTCCGCAAAGTCGCCGGTCTGATGCGCCGGAGTCGACCGCACCGGCCGCATCTCGCACAACTCGACAGCGACGCCACGCCGCGCACACTGCCAGGCCGCCTCCGACCCAGCCAACCCCGCGCCGATAATTCGCACCGCGACTCATTTCCCCGCACTCTCCGCCAGTCGCCGTAGAGGCTCTCCATCGAGAAGCACTTGTTTCCAGTCTTCGGGGAAAGTCGCCCCCAGTTTCCTTGTAGAAATCGATGGCCGGCTGGTTCCAGTCGAGAACTTCCCAGCGAACGCCCCAATAACCTTCGCGCACCGCGATCGCCGCCGCCTCTGCCATCAACGCCTTGCCGATGCCTTTACCGCGAAACTCCTCGACGCACGTAGATGTCTTCGAGAAACAATCCCGGACCCGCAAAGCTGCTGTAAAACTCGTACAACAGTTCATAACCCGCCGACTTGCCATCCCACTCCGGCAGCAGCACCTCGGAATCGCGGATTCGCTCCGAACCCATCGCGCGCCAGCGTTTCCTCGGTCACGGTGACGTGATGCGCCAGGCGCTCAAACGTGGCAAATTCGACAATCATCTTCCTTCAGCAAAGGCACGTCGGCAACGGTCGCGGGACGAATGCGAAGCATGTCAGGGGAAAACTCCAGTCAGCGGTGAGGACGGAAGCAATCTCTGCCGCGTATTATAACCAACGAACGGAGGCCGACACTTCATGGCACGCATCGCACTCATCGAACCCGAGCAAGCTTCTCCCGAAGTCAAAGAAATCTACGAGCAGAAGCTCAAAGGCAAACCCGGCAATGCTCAGAAGGCGCTGGCGCATCGCCCTGACATGCTCAAGAACTTCCTGGGCTTCTACGCCAGCGTAGGCCGCTCGCTCGAACGCAAGCTCTACGAACTCATCTACATCCGCACCTCGATGATCAACCAGTGCCACTACTGCCTGCAGCATCACCTGGCCTCCTCAAAGCGCACCGGGCTTACGCCCGACGACTGGAAAGCGCTGCAGGCCGCGGACTACTCCCGCTTCACGGAAAAAGAACAAGTTGCCGTGGCGTACGCCGAAAAGCTCACGCGCAATCCGCACTCGGTCAACGACGCCGACTTCGTCGTGTTGAAAAAACATTTCAACGAAGCTGAGATCGTCGACATCCACCTGCTAACGGGGGTAGCCAATCTAACCAACCGCTTCACCGATCCGCTGGGACTGGAAGTCGAGTTTCCGGAGGAGAAAATCTAGGAAGTTTCTCACGACTTCCCGAGCACGTGAAACAGGCCCACATGATCCCGGCCGGCTACATGGCGAAGCGCGTGCACAAAGCGACGGACTGGCTAAGCCATCCCAGGTGGTTGACATCTATTCGGTCAGCGGCTGCATTTCGAAAGACTTTGCCGACTACATCCAGCTACTGGAAACACAATGGTTTCTGGTTCTTCAACTCGCCGGAGACTATACGAAGCATTGCCGTGCGAAGAATCTGTTGCCCTTGAAGGGACATCGATCTTCTACTACGAAGCGTACGAATTGGAATTCGATGGTACAAGCTGGCAGGCATACACTCCGGAGCCATCCTTCCCAACCAATGTGGCACTGCCAACCAAGAAGCAGCTCGAGGGATTCGACGTGGTTACTTTCTACTGCTAGGGCGACTCCAGAGTGCTCCCCTCTGTCATGCAACGGAATGGCGAAGGAACTTCACACCAACGCGCACTGTTTGTTCGATTCCTTCGAAGAGGCCGAAGCGCATGTTGAAAACGGAGTATTCAACAATTCTGAACCCGGCCCGTATCGAATCTTCTCCGTGTATTCGGTCGTTTGGCCTGACGGCACGACCCCGAGCCTAGGCAGCCTTCTCCAACTCTTTGCGATTCCACTTCCCCAGGTCCGCGCCGGCATCGTAGGTGCTCTGCAGAAATTCGAGCAACCGGCCTTGCGGCGAGTCGGACCGCCGCACGTCGTCGTACATCAGGATAAATTCCTTCATCTGCGGATGATAGAAAGTCTCGGGCGGACGGACCGGATACTGCCCGAACCCAGCCGGTTCAGGTGCCGCGTAGGCGTAAAACGCCGCTCCCTTGATGTCTCCGCCACCGGGCCAGAATCCCGCGCTGATTACTTCGTGCGAGTAGGCTTCGCGCGTGATGGGATCGGCCCCCTCGCGCTCCGGTGCGCGACGGCCCGAAAAGCGGGTCACCGCCAGATCGAAGCTTCCCCAGAAAAAATGCACCGGACTCGCCTTCCCGATGAATGCCGCCCGAAACTGCTTGAACACCGCGTCACACGAAACCAGAATCCGCCAGAACCGATGAACGTACTCGGCGTCGTAGGAGGCGTGCTGCGTGTCCTGATCGAACGGAATCGGATCGGGAATTTCACGGGGCATCGTCCATATCTTCACCTCAATGCCGAGCGACGCCAGCGCCGCCATGAACTCGCGATAGAAATCCGCGACCGAACGGGGTGCCAACGCAAGGGTTCGGCTGGTGGCATGGCTCGTCTGGATCATCAGTTTGTGTTGGCAGAAATCGAACTGGATTTCGAACACTCCTCCCGGGTACGGGATCGGCGAAGTGGTCAATCCCACTGAATTCACGTAGAGCGGAACTTCCCACCAGTGATTGGTCTTCGGGCTGAGCGCCAGCCGGACTTTCCCCACAATCTGCGACCACATGTGCAGCGTGTGGTAAGTATCCTCCCAGGACGCGAGCGGAAGTTCCGGCCACAGGTCTCGATTCACGGCCGTGATGTGTGCATTCATGTGCCCTCCGCGAGAATCAGGACCGAAGTGGCTCGACTCCAAAGAACGGTTACGACGGCCATCGCAAGTACTATTTGACCACAGAGTGGGGAGACATAACGAGTACGCGCTCAACCTGCAACTACGCCACCCCCTCTTGCGCAATCTCTCTCGCCGCCTCCAGAACCTCGGGCACCACCGCATCAATATCGGAAGCTTTCGTCAGATGGTTCACAATGCAAGCCCGCAGGCAGAACTTCCCTTTTAACTCCGCGTTCGACAGATACACCCGCCCTCGCGCAATCATTCGCTTCAGCAGCGCCAGGTTGAAGCGGTTCCGCACATCCTCACTAGCGTCGCTACTGACCAGATGACGGAAGCAGACCGCGCTCAGCTCCACCGGAGCCAGGCGTTCCAGCTCTGTGCAGCCATCGACCGCCGCGGCGAGGCTTTGCGCGTGTTCGAGATCTTGCCGGATCGCAGCCCGGAATCCTTCCAGCCCGTGATAGCGCAGGGATAGCCACAGTTTCAGTCCGCGAAAGCGTCGCGAGAGCTCAATCGACTCTTCAAAAAAGGCAAAGCCCTCGATGGGGTCAGCACTGAGCTGCTTGGCGTAAGAGCCGGTGTAAGTAAAAGTCTGCCGCGCCCGAGCGATGTCGCGGTAGAGCAGACATCCGCAGTCAAGCGGCTGGTACAACCACTTGTGCGGATCAAGCGAAAGCGAATCCACCAGCTCCAGCCCATCGAATTTCCCGGGAACAGCAATGGCGGCCAGTGCACCGTAAGCCCCATCCACGTGCATCCAGACGTCGTGGGTGTGCGCCACCGACGCAATCTCGCGCACCGGATCGATCGCTCCTGTGTTAACGGTCCCCGCCGACGCGACCACTGCGACCGGAGTGAGACCTTCTGCCTTGTCCTGCCGGATGGCCTGCTCCAGTTGCGAAGGGATCATGCGGTAAGCCTCGTCGCAGGCGATGTAACGCAGATTCTCACGCCCGATCCCCAGCATGGCCACCGCTTTGGGCACGGCCATGTGCACCTGCTCGGACGCGTAGATCACCCCAAGATTTCGTTCCATAAAGCCCACGCTCGTTAGCCGGAAGCTTCGCCTCGCGCGCCATTGCGAGCCCCATGAGGTTTGCGGCCGAGCCTCCACCCGTGAGCGTTCCGAGAAAACCGGGGCAGCCGATCGCCTCCGCCAGCCAGCGAACCACGGTGCGCTCAATGGTCACTCCCGAGGGTGAAGACCGCCAAGCGGTCATGTTCTGGTTGAGAATGGACGCGAACAAGTCGCCCAATGCTGCAACCGGTTCCCCGGGCCCTTGCACGTATCCGAAAAAGCGTCCGTTTTGCGCACGTGCATGCGCCGCCACGTCCCGCAGACCGGGAAATGCGTTCTTACCCATGCCGTGTTCGGGCGGGTCGAGAGCGAAGATCTGTTCTGTCTCAGCTCCGCTCGTTCGCGGAAAAATGGGCCGCGTATCCACGGAGGAAAGAAACTCGGCCGAGAGTGCTACGACGGCGGCGGCCAGGGTGCGGAAGTCCTCGGGAGAGAGTTCAAGAGGTTTCATGCCGCTAGGAATTTAATCACAGGCAAACGGCTGTCACCATTCCGCGCACTTGTCGGGCCTTGCCCCCGGCTCTTAAAATTTGGTTGGTCCTATGATTCCCCGCTCCCACGATTACGTCGAATACTGCCGCGAAAATGCCATTCACCTCAAGACGCTCCACGACCTCGCGTTGCGGGGCGCGGGCAAAGAGCAGATCACTGCCGCAATTCATCAGCGCATCGTCGACGTTGTGGGCCTCAGACCGGGTGACGACCTCGTGGACATCGGTTGTGGCGATGGAGTTTTGCTGCGCCTCGCCGCAAAGATCGGAGTGCGCAGCGCCCTGGGATTGCTGGCCACCGAGGAGGAGGTTGCCCTGGTTAGGGCCAAAGGGCTGAATGTGCAGCAGGCCTTCAGCGACCGGTTGCCCGTTCCGGACGCAAGTGCGTCGGTCATCGTTTGCAACAGCGTGTTGCTGATCGTCCCCCGCGAGAAAGTTCTCTCGAGTTTGTGCGAAATGCATCGCATCGCGAAGCCGGGGGCCCGCATTTTTATTGGTGAGATTCCGTTTGTTCCTGGCCCGCCACCAGAGCCGCAATTCGACAGTAGTTGGCAAACCCTCGCCTACCTCTATCGCAGGCACGGCCTGCGCACCTCAGCCGGGATGGCGCGCGGGATAATGTACTGGAAAGTAACTGGTAGACCCATGGTGATTCACGACGGCACGCAAATTTCGTTCTACGCCACCGCCGAAGAGTTTGTGGCCCTCGCTAGCGAAGTTGGCCTCGCACCCGTACGCCACTGGCGCCACGATCATCCGGACACGCGGAACAATTTTCTGTTTACGAAAGCAGTCGGTTAAGAATCCAGTTCGTCTGACCGCACGCCTACAAAATCAGCCGCTCATCCCCCACTCTCTTCGTGACCCGCTCGCGGTCGAGATACTCCAGCAGCGGGATGGCATACTTGCGGCTCACGCCCGTCAATTCTTTAAACTTCCCCACATCAATCTTGGTCGACTTCGCCTTGTAAGCCGCAATCTGCTTACGCAGTTCCTGCAATGTGGATTGGTGAAAGACGAGATCGTCGGAAATCTTGACCAGCACCTTGTCGCGCAACAAAAGCGTGACGATCTTCTGTGCCCGAACCTTGTCAACCTTCAATCCGGCCAACACCGCATACAGCGCAGGCACCTGCAAGCCCGCGGACGCAAACGCCTGCTCGATAGTTCTTTTGGATTCGGCTTCTTCGTCCTTCATCACCACGCCGCGTCCGGGCAGGCGGACGAGTTCGCCGGCGAGCTCCAGTCTTCGTTCCTTGACGAGCCCATCGAGGGTGGCGCCCAGGACATCTGTGGAAGCTCCCACGGTTTCCCGCAGTTCTTCCCGGCTGATGCCAGGCACCAGCGGGTTCGTCTTGTGAAAGTCCTCGACGGAGCCGATTAAGAACAGCTTGAGCCCTTCGATAGCCGGAGCATGAACCAGGCGATCCCCGATCTTTAACACCTGCCCTTCCCGGATCGGTTCCGACAAATGGCTCTGAACTAGCGCATTGCTCCAGCCAGTTTCTGCAGTGACTTGCGCGAGAGTCAGGCCCTCATGGTGGCGCTGAGCCAACCGCACTCTAAGGACCGGGAGAGGATTTCCGCCCTCCAGAATTTTCAGAAACGGTTCGACTGTTTCCTTCTTGCGGCGCGTGGGCGGAATGGCGTCCAGAACCACTCCTCCACCAATCGTGACTACCGGCGAGAACTGCCGAAGAATGAAGCGGTCGCCCGGCAACAACAATGCTGGGTCCGCCATGCGTAATTGCGCATACGTCTTGCCGCCGGGCTTCACTTGTTTCTCTCCGTAGAGTGCGACTTCGGCGACGGTCTCCGACGTGTAAGCGTGCAAATGAACTCGTGCGCGATCCTTCAAAGGCTTCGCTGACGGAAGCAACGACAGTGACACGTCGATCCGCTTGGTCGAGCGAAATGTCTCGGACGGCGCGAGCATCATTCCTCGCGACAGGTCTTCGACCGCAACGCCCGCGAGATTGAGCGCAGTGCGCTGCCCAGCGATCGCTTCCTCCGCGGCTTCCCCATGCACTTGCACGCCGCGCACTCTGACACGCTTGTCAGTGGGAAAGACTTCCAGTTCGTCTTCTTTGCCAATGGTGCCCGCCACCAGCGTCCCCGTGACAACCGTGCCAAAGCCTTTCATGGTGAACACGCGATCGATTGGCAGACGCACCAATGCCGATGAATCTTTCGCGGGAACTTCTGCAGCGATCCTGGCGATTTCCTGCTTCAGTTCGGGCAGGCCCGTGCCGGTGAGAGAACTCACCGCCACAATCGGCGAGTGTGTGGGATCAAGAAACGATCCGCGTAGAAAATCCGCTACTTCCAGCCGAACGACATCGAGCGTCTCGCGATCGACGGCGTCCGACTTGGTCAACACCGTGATTCCACGCCGCACTGCCAGCAGGCGGCAGATGTCGAAATGCTCGCGCGTTTGCGGCTTGATGGACTCGTCGGCAGCGATCACGAGCAGGACCAAGTCGATCCCGCCCACCCCCGCGAGCATGTTGCGTACAAAACGTTCGTGCCCTGGAACATCCACGAAGCCAAGCCGCAGCCTCTCGCCGTTGGGTGCGGGTAGCTCCAGGTGCGCGAAACCAATGTCGATGGTGATCCCGCGCCGCTTTTCTTCCTCCAGGCGATCGGCATCGATACCCGTGAGCACCTTCACCAGGGCGGTCTTTCCGTGATCGATGTGCCCGGCCGTGCCTACGATGACGGATTTCATCGAGCACAGTATAGTCGGCGATCGTACGTCGCCGGTCTTAGCCAGAAATGCATAGCCGTCCGAAACCAACGAGTGAGGAAACCAACGGCTAGTGTGTTTATGTTATCTATTAGCTTATTTGCGATTTAACCCGCCTACAGAAAACGAACGGGCACGCGGACGACCTGAACCATCACCCAACTCCTAAAGTACGCGCCTTGGCCTTCTAATCGCAATTAACGGGCATCCTGGGAGGCAATTCGACCCGAGTTCAGCTGAGATTCGGCCGGTCGGTCGCACGAAGAATCAATATCATTAAGCTAACGAGCGCTCGGTCAATTACTTGGGCTCCCCTCGCCTCGTTCTTGCCCTATTGATGGTGCAAATCCTGCGCTCACGGTGGGATCCTGCAAAGCGGCGTCCCATCGTCGGTCTTGGGGAAAGAGCAACCAACGACTTTCCTGACCACCGAAGACTGAAGACTAACGACAGACGACTGGCTTTTCTGCGACAATAAAACTTCCAGCCCATGAGCCATTCCCCGAATCCTTCCCTCACTCCGGAGCTCATCCGGGAGCACGGCATTACGCCGGACGAATACGCAAAAATCCAACAACTTTTAGGCGGACGCCAGCCGACCCTCACCGAGCTGGGCATTTTTAGCGTGATGTGGAGCGAGCATTGCTCCTACAAGTCTTCGCGCGTGCACCTGAAGCGCTTGCCCACGCGCAGCAAGCTCGTCGTACAAGGGCCGGGCGAGAATGCGGGCATCATCGACGTCGGCGACGGCTGGGCCTGCGCCTTCAAGATCGAGTCGCACAATCATCCGTCGTTTATCGAGCCGTTTCAGGGAGCCACAACCGGAGTTGGCGGAATATTGCGCGACATTTTCACCATGGGTGCGCGGCCCGTTGCGGTGATGGATTCGTTGCGGTTTGGGCCGATTGCAGAGTCAACGTCAAAGGCTGCGGACAAGAGTGTCCGCACCACGCAAGGCGAAATTCACAAGAACCACTCCATCATGGAAGGGGTCGTGAGTGGGGTCGCTTCTTACGGAAATTGCTTTGGCGTGCCGAATCTTGGCGGAGAGACGAAGTTTGAGCCGTGCTATTCGGGGAATCCGCTGGTGAACGCGTTCGCACTGGGCCTGGTGCGGCGCGATCAGATTTTCTACGCGAAGGCTGCGGGCGAGGGTAATCCCGTGATTTATGTCGGTGCGAAGACTGGGCGCGACGGCATTCACGGCGCCACCATGGCCTCGGAAGAATTCAGCGAAGCCTCGGAAGCAAAGCGGCCTAACGTGCAGGTGGGCGACCCGTTTCTGGAAAAGCTTCTGCTCGAAGCCTGTCTCGAGGCCATGCAGACGGGCGCGATCGTGGGTATTCAGGACATGGGCGCGGCCGGACTGACGTGTTCCACCTGCGAGATGGGCGCGCGTGGAAAAGTCGGACTCGAGATCGAACTCGATCGCGTGCCGCAGCGCGAAACGGGCATGTCCGCGTACGAGATCATGCTCTCGGAGTCCCAGGAGCGCATGCTGCTGGTTGCCGAGAAAGGCCGTGAGCAGGAAGTATTTCGCGTCTTCGAGAAGTGGGGACTCGACGCAGTCGAAGTTGGCCACGTTACGCAAGACAACGTCATGCGCGTGCGCCAGCACGGGGAACTCGTCGCCGAGATTCCCAATGAAGCCCTTACCGACGATGCTCCGCTCTATAAGCGTCCCTTGGAACGGTGGGAACCTCGGGTCGAGCGCGAGATGCCGTCGACTATCCAACTCACTGAGGCGGGCGATCTTACGAACAACTTCAAGCGCCTTCTCGGCAGCCCGAACATTTGCGGCAAACGCTGGGTCTGGCAGCAATACGATCACATGGTGCAGACCAACACCGTGGAAGCACCCGGAGCAGGCGATGCGGGCGTGATTCGCATTAAGGGCACGCAGCGTGGATTGGCCATGGCACTCGATGGGAACGGGCGCTGGTGCTATCTCGATCCGCGGCTGGGTGCGATGCATGCGGTTGCCGAAGCATGTCGCAACGTGGCTTGTTCGGGCGCAATTCCGATCGGCGCAACCAATTGTTTGAATTTCGGAAATCCTGAGAAGCCCCATATCATGTGGCAGTTCTCGCAAACGGTCGATGGCATCACCAAGGCCTGCGAAGAGCTAGAAGTCCCGATCACGGGAGGCAACGTCAGCTTTTACAACGAGACGCTGGGCGAAGGAATTTACCCAACGCCAGTGTTGGGCATTGTGGGCGTGCTCGAAGATATGCACAAAACTGCGAAGATGGATTTCCGCGGAGCGGGACGCACGATTGTGCTATTGCGTGGGACGGAACCGGGCGATATCACGGACGTAGAATCCGAATTTGGCTCGTCCGAGTATGCGAAAGAAGTTCTGGGCGCGGTGTGGGGCTATCCGCCGGAGTTGGACCTTGAGCAGGAAGCTGCGTTGCAAAAGGGCTTGATCGAGATGATCCAGGCGGGGTTGGTGGAATCTGCGCATGACTGTTCCTCGGGCGGATTGGCAGTCGCTCTGGCCGAGCCTGCCTTTGCGACGGGAATAGGCCTGCGGGTCGATCTCGCATCAGGTGGGCTGCCGGCGGAATTTGCCCTATTTGGCGAGGATGCCAGCCGCGTGGTCATCTCCTGCGACCCGGTTCAGCTGACGGGAATCAAACAAATAGCCACGAAGCACGGCCTGTTGTTTGAAGTGCTCGGCGAGACGGTTCCCGAACAACTGGAAATTAACCTGGACGGAAGACTGGTTGTGTCGGCTTCGGTCTCCGAGTTGCGCGATGCGTATGAATCGGCGCTGGAAAGAGCTTTACGGACGGAGCCGGCGGCGGTAGCGGTCGACTGAGGAAATCGTCGATTGCCAATTGGCGATTTGCGATTGAAAGGCAAGGCTTTAACCGCAGCCGCAGAAGGACGCTGAGAAAAACGAGCCGAGCTTTGCTCGGCATGGGCGGCGGGGGCGGCCGTCCCCAAGTGGATCGTGGTGGTGCTGAAGGCTGACGACTTAGAGCTGAAGGCTAAGGGCTAAAATTACTAATGCTGACTTCCGATAAATTTCGCGAAGAGTGTGGGGTAGTCGCCATCTATGCGCACCCTGAGGCGGAGAAGCTCACCTACCTCGGATTGCATGCCTTGCAGCATCGCGGACAGGAGTCGGCGGGGATCGTCAGTTCCGACGGCATGACTTTGCGTCCGCACCGGGCAATGGGGCTGGTCGCTGACATTTTTGTGGAAGATGTCCTCGCCAAGTTGCACGGAACGCTGGCCATCGGGCACACGCGTTACTCGACCACCGGAGATTCGGCGCTGCTCAATGCGCAGCCGATCTTGGTGCAATCGAACAAGGGATCGATCGCGGTCGCGCATAACGGCAACCTGGTGAATGCGTTGGAGATCCGCTCGCGTCTGGAATCGCAAGGATCGATTTTCCAGACGACCAGCGATACCGAAGTCATCGTGCACTTGATTGCCCTCTCGCGCGAACAGACTCTTCCCGAGGCGATGGCCGACGCCTTGCGGCGCGTGGAAGGCGCGTTCTCACTGGTGATGGTCTCGTCGGACCGCATATTCGCGGCGCGTGATCCGCGCGGCTTCCGTCCGCTGGCCATGGGACGCATTCCGGCGCTGCCGGGGTTGAAGCAGGACACCATCGTGTTCGCCTCGGAAACCTGCGCATTTGATTTGATTGGTGCAACTTACGAGCGTGACGTAAAACCTGGCGAATTGGTCATCGTCGGGCCAGAGGGCATCACTTCGCGCTTCTATTCTCCAGCTGCTCCGCAATCGAGCTGCATCTTCGAACATGTGTATTTTTCGCGTCCGGACAGCCTGGTTTTTGGGCGGTCGGTGCAGGTAAGCCGCGAAGGTCTGGGCAGGCAACTGGCGCGTGAAACAGGCGTGGAAGCTGACATCGTGGTGCCTGTGCCCGACTCGGGTGTGACGGCTGCACTCGGATACGCGGCCGAGAGCGGAATCCCATTCCGCTTCGCATTGATTCGCAACCACTACGTGGGCCGAACCTTCATCGAGCCCAAGCAAAGCGTGCGCGACTTCGGGGTGCGTCTGAAACTGAACCCGGTGCGTTCGCTGCTTGAAGGTAAACGGGTGGTGTTGATTGACGACTCCATCGTACGCGGCACGACCAGCAGGAAGATCGTGCGCATGGTGCGCAACGCGGGAGCGAAGGAAGTGCACATGCGCATTTCGTGTCCGCCTACCATTTCGCCTTGCTTCTACGGCGTGGACACTCCTTCCAAGAGCCAGCTGATTGCCGCCAACAAGTCGATCGACGAAATTCGCGAGTACGTGGGCGCCGATTCGCTGGCCTATCTCTCCCTCGAGGGATTGAAGAAGGCCTGCGGCGAAGGCGAAAAGACCGACTACTGTACGGCCTGCTACACGGGCAAGTATCCGACGAACTGGGTGGATATTGAGGAGATTCTGCCGGCAGCGGCGGCAAACCCCAGGTCTTAGGTGTTAGGTGTCAGGTCTTGGATCGCTCCAACAATGTACAGGCACACTCTGCTTGGCCGTCTAGGTCTCGTCGATCCGGTTGACAAGCCAGTAGAGCAAACCAAAAAGCAGGATCAGGATGGCCGCCGGCCTTAGAGCGTGCACGCGGGCGAAGACTAGCGTTGCCAACAGGAAGGCTGCTCCCATGCCCGCAACGATCAGGCCGAGCCGCCGGCGCGATCGGACGGCAGGCGCTTCCTTATTTCGCCGAACCCAGATGAAAACCAGCGCTACTGCAACGACGACGAGGCCGATGGTGTCGAATATGGGCACTAGTGCTCCAAAAGTGTGCTCATCAGGATAGCGTCTTCGTCGCCGTTTCGCAGCGACATCTTTGAATATTTAGGGCCGAGAAACTCTGGAGCATTGTTGAGCTTTGGTGTGCCGGGGCTTTTTCGACATGCGCATTTCCGAGGGTAGGTATTCCTACACCGAGCAGTTCCCCGTGCTTACACGAGATCTGGACTCCATGCCTTCTTAGTCGGACCGTCTTCCGGACCGCCCTTGCCGGTTGATGCCGACGCGGACAGGAGTGTCCGTGCCACACGTCAGAAGTGGAATTTCAAGCTTCCGCCTACGGTACGCGCAGGAGCGTACTGGATGGGTATCTCTTCGCTCTCTTTTGCAATCTGGTAAATGCTGTTGGAGACGTTAGTCACGTCGAACTCGAAGTCGAGGCGGCGCGGCTCGGGGTTCCACAACGTCACGCCCGTGGCCAAGTCGCTGGTGAAGTGCTGCGGCAGGCGCGGACCGTTCTCGACGATTGTGCCGCTGCCATAGCGCAAGGCGCTTCCCGCCCAGAAACCGCGCCAGCGGTTGCGATAGAAAATCTGCGCGGTGCCGGTGTGAGTCTGGTCGAAGGCTGGGACAATGCGCTCGCCGGCGACCAGTGGCTCATCGCCAGCAAAGCCGCCGATGATGGGTCCGTAGAAATACGTGCGCGAGAGTGCGTACTGAAAGCGGCCGGTGATGCCGAGGCGGTCCAGCTGTTTCAGGTTCAGCACCAACTCGGCGCCACTGGAGCGGGCGGCGTGGAAGTTGATGGGAACAAAGATACGGCTGATAGAAATCTCATGATTCTCGAACGAGTCTCGCCCGGTGTGCAGGTAAGCGTTGAGTTCCAGGCTCACCCGGGGATGCAGTTCCTGCGACCATCCAGCTTCCATGTAGTTCTGGCGATAAGCGCGCACGTTGCCAACGCGCTGGTCGGGGTCGACAGCGTTGTGGCCGATAAAGCTGGCGAGCAAGGAGTACTCGATAGGCGGAGGGGAGAAGTAGCGGTTGTAGGCCGCATGCAGGACCGACTTGGTGCGATTGAAATGGTAGGCAAAACCGATGCGGGGACTGGTTTGCGCCTGAGTCGTGACCAGATCGAAGTAGTCGTAGCGCACGCCCAGGTCGACCCAAAGATTGCGAATCGGGGAGAAGTGATCCTGCAGGTAAAGGCTGGCTTGCCCGCCTTTGAGGCCCCCGCTGAAGGAGGGAAACACGTCAGGGTCGCCGCGACTGTCGAAGAAAAAACTCTCCAGTTCGCGCAGCCGCACGAGGTCGACGCCCGCTTTGATCACGTGTCCGTGCCAGAGGTGCGAGATATCGCTTTTGACGCCGATGGTCAGCGGCGCGCGCGACGCTACGGAATATGGCGTGATGGGATCGGCGGTGGGTAACACGCGGTCGGAGCCTACCCGTTCATATAGGGACGTGGACAACAGCGTCTCTGGCGAAAAGGTGTGATACCAGCTGAGGATCCCGGTCTGCTGTCGGAGATGACGCTGCGCGTTGCGGCCGACCTCCTGATCGTCGGAGATGTTGGGCTGCTGGAAATTCGTACCGCCGCCCATCAGGAGAAGCTTGAAGGCATCCTTGGCACCGGAATGAAAGTCGAACTGCGCAGTGGCGCGTGAACCCTTGCCGAAGTCATACAGCTCTTTCGGTTCGGGCGGGTCGAGATAGCGGCCGGAAGTGAAGCCATCGACGAAGAAGTAATAGCCAAGCCAGCCGGCCTGCCCTCCGTAGTCGGCGTTCAGGTCGTAATTCTCAAGAGTCGCGCCGCGGAAATTCACGTCACCATGCCCGTCGAGGCTCGCGCCCGAGCGGGTGGTGATGTCGAGTACTCCACCGAAGCGGTTGCCGTATTCGGCGGGGAAGCCTCCTGTCATGAGGTCCACGGTTTCGAAAATCTGCGGGCTGACACCGGGAGAAAACTGCGGCTGCGTGTTGTCGAGGAAAGAAACTCCGTTGACGAATTCGTGCAAGGAGAACTCGGTGCCGCGGACGGCGAGAAAATTGTCGTGACTGTCGCTGGCGCCGGGCATCAGGTTGTTGACCAGGTCATTAGTGTTGTCGGCGATCGGGTCGGGCAGGTGCTCCAGGTCCCGATGCGTGAAGGTATACGAGCTGCCCGTTTTCTGCGGATCGATGGTCTGGTAGGTCGATCGGACGTCGACCTGTTCTTGCACCGTATGCTTTGGCTGTAATTCGATGGAGAGCGAGAACGGTTGGCGGGGACGGAGCACGAAGGTGTGCTCAGCCTGGTAGAAGCCGGCGGCGTCGACTTTCAACGTGTACGGGCCGGCTTCCACGCTCGCGAAGTGAAAGCTGCCGTCGCTTGCCGTGGATGCTGTTTGCATGGGCCCGCCGTCTTGCCGGAGCAAGCGAACCGAGGCGCCCGACAGGGGATTGCCCGCGCCGGCACGCACCGTGCCATCGATGAGGGTCTGTGCGAAGACGCGAGTGGAACCTGCAATCAGGAAAATAATTAAAAATGTTCTGGACAATTGCGACTCCCGAGCGGGGCTGCTCGACGGATTAGTGTAAATGCACTGTCGGCTCAAGGGAAGATCGCAAACGCGATGTTGAAGAGGCGATCCCGAGAGATCTACTGAGGTTGATAGTTGACGATGGGTTCTGATACGGGCTGCCGCAAATATCGTGCCGGGAGATTGAACAGGTGCGCTGTCAACAGGGCTGCTAGAATTTTCCGCTAAGTTGAGGTGATACCGATGCCTGCTTATTACCTGGTCGATATTCGAGAAATCAAGGACGCTGCCAAGATGGAAGAGTACAAAGCGCGCGTCACGTCCGTGCTGCAGAAGTTCGGTGGCCGCTACCTGGTAATCGGCGGGTTCTTTGAGGTGGTCGAAGGTTCCTACCAGCCTGTCTTTCCCGTGCTGATTGAGTTCCCTAGTATGGACGAGGCTCGGCAGTGGTACGACTCGGTGGAGTACCGCGATCTCAAACATCTACGTCTGGAGGCGACCGTATCGAATGCGGTGCTCATGACGGGGACTTAGGCGTCCGACTGGCTGGGACGCCCGCCGCTCCACTTACGCGGTTACCATTTTTGCTGTCCAGCTCTTCATGAATTCTGCAAAGCGCTCCAGCGCTGTTACAAAGGTCTCCCCGCTTGCGGCGAAGCCTAGCCGGAAATGGTTGGGCACGTCGAAGCAATCTCCCGGAGCAAAAAGGATTCCACGCTCGGTCGCCGCCTGACAGAACGGACGCGCGTTCTCACCACTAATCAACCACGGGAACGCCGTCATGCCGCCTTGCGGGCGAATCCAGCCGAGCAACTCGCGGTGCTCGGCCATGAAGCGGCCCAGACGTTCGAGGTTGCGGCTGGCGGTCTCCTGGGATTTCCCGAGGATCACTGCGCGATTGCGGATAGCGACCTCGGTCAAAATCTCTCCCGCGTTGGTGTTGCAGATCGAGAAGTAGGCGCGCGCATTCCAGTACTTGTGCTGGCGGACCGGGTCGTGCTCGATCATCCACCCAGTGCGCAAGCCGGCCAGGGAAAATGCCTTGGACAGGTCGCTGATGACCGTCGCGTGGGGCAGGCGTGCGGCTGATTTTGTATTGCGACCATGATAGATCGGGTGATAAACCTCGTCGCTCACCAGTTGGATTCCGCGCTGCACAGTAAATTCGTGCAGGGCCTCCATGTCGGAATCGCTGATGGTTGCGCCTGTCGGGTTGTGCGGGCTGTTAACGAGGATGAGCTTCGTCTTTGCGTCGGCGAGGCGCTTGATTTCATCAATGTCAATTTGAAAGCCGTTCTCGCGACGGACGCGGTAAAAACGCAACTCGAGACCCAACGATTCGGGCAACGCTGAGAACGTTGTGAAGCCAGGCATTGGGAGAATCACGTTTGCCCCGGGCTCTGCGGCCAGCCACATCAGGATGGTCAGGGCCTCCGATGCGCCCGTGACGACCTGCACGCAGTCCACGTCCACGTTCTGCATTTCCGCGATAGCGGCGCGCAAGCTGTCACCGCCTGCAGGACGCCCGTATACGACTTTGTGATTCAGGTACTGCTCGCGGGCCTTGTCGCCACCGAGGTCGAGCAACTGATTCGCGGTCCAGACCGGGCCGGTGCTTGCAGCCAGGTTGAATTCGATGGCATGTTCGTAGTTGTCGAGCCAAGCGTCCAGCAAGAAGGGTTTCAATTGCATAGTCCACCTCGGAGCAGATCGTGGCAGAGTCGCGAGCTTGGTAGCGTCGGGATCTTCTTGTGAATTGATTCTAGCTTACGAGAGCGGCTTTCGTGCAGAGACCACGCGGGGAATTTCTTGCAAATCATTTGTAATTGTTATGTTTTCCCAACCGCGCAGAAGAGTGCGTACGCCATCGGCGATGGTGCCGCTGATTTCCATGATGAGATGGCCGCCTGGCTTGAGAGCGGCGCGTGCAGCGGGGATCAGGCTTTCGATGACTTCTAGGCCGCTTGGTCCGGCGAAGACGGCGGAACGCGGCTCGAATTTGCGGACCTCGAGTTGGACCTCGTCTTCTTCCGACTCGCCGACGTAGGGAGGATTGGAAACGACGAAATCGAAGACGTTGGCTTCAAGGCCGTTGAGCAGGTTGGTATCGTGGAAAAAGAGACGGCACTCGGGTTCGTGCTTGTTCGGACGGAACTCGAGTTGGAGGCGGGCGGCATTGGCTTCGGCGATTTCGAGTGCGGCGGGCGAGTTGTCGGTTGCGTGGATTTCAGCGCCGGGCAGCTCCTTCGCGAGGGCAAGCGCAATGGCGCCGGAACCGGTACCAACGTCGGCGATCTTGGCATTCTTTACCGGTCTTGCGAGAGGAAGGACGATTTCGATCAGGTGCTCGGTTTCGGGACGCGGGATGAGAACGGCGGGAGAGACGATGAGATCGAGCCCCCAGAATTCCTGGTGGCCGGTGATGTACTGCGTGGGGACGCCTTTCGCACGCTGGGTGAGCGCTTCTTCGTAACGCGATTGTTCTTCGTTTGTGAGTTCGCGCTCGGGATGAGCATAGAGACGAGCTCGGTCACAGTTGAGGGTGAACATCAGGAGGGTCTCGGCATTCAGGCGGGGAGAGGGGACGCGATCGGCGGTGAGTTTGGTTATCGCGGATTGAAGGCTTCGCGGAGGGTCATGCTGGCTTCTATTTCACCACAGAGACACAGAGGCACAGAGAAAACAACACTTATGATAATTTTGGTGGATTCCGCGGCGTGTGAGTAAGCAGATCCGAATACCTCTCGTGAATCGAGGCTAGTCAAGGAGCGGATCAACGGGAGTGCACGAGACCGCAAGCCGCGATCAAGTAAGCTCGTCCCACAACCAGTTGTCTGACGGTCTTACTTCCGAACCTGCGATCTACGCGACCGTAGTGGTCTCCTGCTTCATCTTCTCGGCCTGGTAGTGTGTGATCAGTGCGTCGACGATAGGCTGTAGCTTGCCGTCCATCACTTCGGTTAACTGATGAATCGTCAGGCCGATGCGGTGATCGGTGACGCGGTTCTGCGGAAAGTTGTAGGTGCGGATCTTTTCGCTGCGATCGCCGGAGCCGACCATGGCTTTGCGTTCCTTGGCCAGAGCTTCCTGCTGCTTCTGCATCTCGATTTCGTAGAGGCGGGAACGCAGGACTCGCATGCCTTTTTCGCGGTTCTTGATCTGCGATTTTTCGTCCTGGCAACTGACTACCGTGTTCGTGGGAATGTGCGTGATGCGGACGGCAGAATAGGTCGTGTTCACTGACTGGCCGCCGGGGCCGGACGAGCAGAAGGTGTCGATGCGCAGGTCCTTCGCTTCGATCTTGATGTCGACATCTTCGGCTTCGGGCAGGACGGCTACCGTCACAGCGGAGGTGTGCACGCGCCCCTGCTGTTCGGTGGCGGGCACGCGCTGTACACGGTGGACGCCGCTTTCGTATTTCATCTGCGAAAAAACGCGCTTGCCTTCGATGATGGCGATGACTTCCTTCAAGCCACCGACCGATGACTCCGAGGTCGAGAGCACTTCTACCTTCCAGCCCTGCGTTTCCGCGTAACGGGAGTACATCCGGAACATCTCGTCAGCGAACAGGGTGGCTTCGTCGCCGCCGGTGCCGGCGCGGATTTCGAGGATCACGTCTTTTTCGTCGTTGGGATCCTTGGGGAGCAGCAGGACTTTCAAGTCCGCCTCAACCTGGACCACACGGCCCTCAAGCTTGTCGAGCTCCTCTTTCGCATACGCCAGCATATCGGGATCTTTTTCGTCGGCAAGGACCGCCTTGCTTTCGGCGATACCCCGAGTCAGGTCCTTGTACTCGCGATACTTTTCGACGATCGACGCAACTTCGCTATGCGCCTTGGCAGTCTTCTGGTATTTCGCTGAATCGCTGGTGATTTCCGGCGACGCGAGGGCATTCGTCAGCTCTTCGTAGCGGGCTTCGAGTTGGTCGAGACGTTCGAACATGGCAGTCAGCACTCATCATTCAGCCGGTTAGGCCGAACAGAATTAATTCGTTTTGATTGTACGAGCTTGGCTTTGGAAGGTGTGACGATTATTCGCGGCGGAGCCGCTAGGCAATCACTAATTCGCCGCCGTGTTGCTTCTCGAGATCCATGGCCTGATCCAGGGCGACGATGGCGCATTGCACCTGGTCGTCGGATGGCGGCTGCGTGGTGATGCGCTGCAGCCAAAGGCCGGGAGCGGTCATCAGGGCGAAGAGCGAGCCGCGATGTTTGGCGGCGAAACGAATGATTTCGTACGACAGGCCCGCAATTACGGGGAGCAGGACGATACGCGTCGCGAAGCGGGCCCAGAAGGTCGTCACCGGGAAAATCGCATTGGCGACAATGTAGACCAGGATCGAGAAGATCATGACGGTCATCAGGAAACTGGTACCGCAACGCGGATGGTAGGTCGAATACTTCTGGACTGCTCCCGTGTCCAGTGGGTCGCCATTCTCGAACGCGAAGACTGTCTTGTGTTCGGCGCCGTGATATTCGTAGACGCGGCGAATGTCCTTCATCAGCGAGACGCCCCAGATGAACAGCAGGAAGAGCGCGATCCGGATGACGCCATCGACCAGATTGAACATGATCGGGTTGGCGAAGATCGGGCTGACGCGCTTCAACTCCGTGGCTGCGGCCAAGGGCAGGAACTTGTACATGAAGATAAAGAAGCCCAGCGAGATGATGATGTTGACGGCTGCAACCCAGCCGCTCATCTCCACTTTCTTGCCATTCTCGTCCGCGGGGATCTGGTCGAGGGCGACGTTGGCGGAGAAGCGCAGCGCGCGAAAGCCCAGGGTCATGGCGTAACCTAGCGTCATAACGCCGCGAATCACGGGCCAGCCCATCCATTTATGCTTTTCCGAGGGGCGCTCCAGAGGTTCGCTGTGGGTGGCGACTTCCCCGGAAGGCTTGCGCACGGCGATCGCCCAGGCGTGCGGCGAACGCATCATGACGCCTTCGAGGACAGCCTGGCCGCCGACCAGCGTCTCTTCACCGCTCTCGAGCGCCGGCAGGAGTTGCAGGGCTACCAGAAAACGCCACATTTTGCGCAGGGAATGCATGACTGTTAGATGATACTTCCTAGCGGGAAGTAGCAACGGTAAGGGTATCACAGGTCGGCGTGATGAGATGGAGAACAGAGATAAGCGATTCTTTCTTAGAGAGTTAGGGGTAAAGGAGAGCGCGACTCCCTAGCGAGCACACTTTAGCCGAGCCCCTACCCGAGTGCTGAGTTTTCGGCTTGAACGGGATGGGTGGCCCTCCCCTCGCGAGCATACATGAGGAAATTGGCCGAGACCTGCGAGGCGATCGCGGGAACTACCAAGAAACTCGTCAAGGTTGGGATCGTGGCGGAGTACTTCACGTCGTGCACGGTAGAGGAGGCGTCTGTCTCGGCGGTATTTCTTTCGGGCAAGGCGTTCCCAGCTTCGGAGGAAACAACGCTCCAAGTTGGCGGGAGGCTCTTGTGGGGGATCGTGAGTGAGCTTTCGGGGAAGAGTGAGGCGGAATTAACCGCAGCCTATCGGCGACTCGGGGATCTGGGAGCTGTGGCGGGCGAGGTTCTGCAGCCCGCTGCGGCGGATGGGCCTAAGCCGAGCCTCGCCCAGCCTGGACGACCGGTGGCGGTCGTCCCCGCGCAAGCTTTGTCGGACGAATTGAAAGTGACGGAAGTCGAGGCTGCATTTCGGCGGATCGCGGCCGCACGCGGGCCGGCGATGAAGAGTGCACTCGTGCGGGAGTTGCTCGGGCGTGTTTCGCCGCTCGAGGCCAAGTATCTGGTGAAGATCATGACGGGAGATCTGCGGATCGGGCTTAAGGAGAGCCTGGTGGAGGAGGCCATCGCGCGCGCGTACGGAGGAACGCTGGCCGAGGTACAACGCGCCAATATGTTGCTGGGAAATATTGGCGAGACCGTACGCTTCGCGGCCCGCGGGGCTCTGAGCGAAGCGCGCATGCGGTTGTTTCACCCTCTCGGCTTCATGCTCGCGAGCCCGGCGGAATCGACAGAAGAGGCGCTCAGCTACTTCGAACATGCGTCAATAGAAGACAAATACGACGGGATCCGCGCCCAGGCGCATGTATCGGACGGAGAAGTGAAATTTTTTTCGCGAACCCGGGACGAGATTACTGAATCGTTCCCGGAACTGCCTGACTCCCTGGCAGGATTGGCTAAGGATGCGATTCTCGATGGCGAGATTCTGGCGTGGAGCTACGGAGAGGGAGAGGGCGTGGGGCGGGCTCTCCCGTTCAGCGCCCTGCAACAGCGACTAAGGCGCAAGAAGGTGAGTGGCCAATTGATGCGGCGGGTGCCGGTGGTTTATCTCGTTTTCGATGTTTTGTACGCGGATGGGGAGTTGCTCCTTGGGCGGCCACTTCGGGAACGGATGGGCCTCCTGGATGACTTGCTGATGGCGCCCAGAAAAAGCATTAACCACGAAGGGCACGAAGGAACACCAAGGAAACCCTTTCGGGGTGAGCAGGGCTGGCTGATGTTTGGGGACGACGAGTCAACTTCCGTCGTGCGCGTGATACGTTCGCCCAGCGCCAGCGCATCGAGCGCCGAAGAGTTGGAAGCATTGTTTGCCGCAGCCCAGACACGCGGAAACGAGGGGCTAATGATCAAGGATCTCGAGTCGGCCTACACGCCCGGGCGGCGCGGAAAATCCTGGCTGAAGATGAAGCGGGAGTTGGCAACGTTGGACGTTGTCGTCACCGCGGTCGAGTACGGGCATGGCAAACGGATTGGGGTATTGAGCGATTACACCTTTGCGGTCCGCGATGGCGATCGGCTGCTGAATGTCGGGAAGGCTTACTCGGGGCTTACCGATGCTGAGATATCAGAAATGACCCAGTGGTTTCTGGAACACACGGTGGAAGACCAGGGGTTCCGACGGGAAGTGGAGCCGAAAATTGTGCTGGAGGTGGCGTTCAACAACGTCATGCAATCCGACCGGCACGAGAGCGGGTATGCGCTGCGTTTTCCCCGCATCGTTCGCTTACGCCCTGACAAGTTGGCGGAGGAAGCGGACACGATCGAGCGGGTAAGAGAGATTTACTCGGCCCAGGACGCGCGGGAGAAAGGCCAAGGCATCTGAACTCAATGGCTGGCGACGCCGACGCAATTCTGCGCTAGAATTACGCTCACGGTTTGATCGCTCGTGCTTAGCAGTGGGGATCGGGGCGACTCCAACAAACAGTCAGCTGTGCCCATCCGCTCATCTTCCTGCAACCACAGCATCCTTGATTTAGGGACGGTTGCGTTTCCGACGCAATTTGTAATCGGGGGATCACATGCGCGGGAGGTTCAGTACAGCAGCCGCGTGGGTCATGGTCGCCCTTGCCGGTACCACGCTGGCCGTCAGCGACACCAAAAATGCTGACGAACGAAATGCCGCGCTGGGCGTAATCCGCCTCGTCAAGACCGCCGAAGCCGACTACTTTCACAGCAATCGGAAGTACGCCACTTTTGCGGAGCTCATCAAGTCCAAACAACTTGCGCAAACGGCGACAGCGTCGCAGGAGAATCTCCACGCCTATTTCAGTCTGAATCTAGAGTCCGCATCCGAGCCTTTGCCCGGGTTCACGCTGGGGTTGGATGTACCGCCGGATGGTGCGACCTACACGCTGTCGGTCGGACGACCTGGGAATTGCTGGCTCGGCTTCCGAACAGACGAGAAGAACGCCGTGTATGAAAACAAGACCAGCGATTGCTCGGCTGAAGCGACCACGGACGCTCCGGCACCGTGGGGTCCACCCGACATTGATCAGGCGCTGCTGGCCGCACATGCGGATGTCCCTTGTCCTCTGGAGCAGATTTTAGAAGGGACCAGCTATCGGGCGCGAGAGCTCGAAGACAATCTGCAGAAGTTCACGGCCAGGGAACTGATCGAGCATCTGGAGATCGGCAAGAACGGAAAGCAGCGCGGCAGCACGAGCGGCGTCTTTAACTACGTGGCGGAGATCTTCGAATCGGACGGGGGCGCATACATCAATGAGTACCGCTCACAGACCAGCCTAGCAGCGACTCCGACGCATGCGCCTCTGGCGGACACCGGCACTGCTGCATTCGCGCTGCTCTTTCTTCCTCACAACATGGAAGAGTTTTCCCTGACTTGCGAAGGGCTCACCGAGTTAAACTCCCGGCCCGCCTGGCAGCTTCACTTTGTGCAACGCGCCGACCACGCAAATGATTTCCGGGCCTACCGGATCGACAACCGGCTCTACCCCGTGAACATCAAGGGTCGAGCCTGGGTGGCAGCCGATACCTTCGAAGTGTTGCGTCTGGAGAGCGATCTAGTCGAACCGATCCGGAAGATCAACCTCCAGAAGGAGCACCTGACCATCGAATATGCTCCGGTGGCATTTCCCAAGAAAGAGGTTCGGCTATGGCTGCCGGATAACGTTACGCTCTATATCGAATACCGCGGCCACCGATATGAGCGCAGGCATTCATTCAGCGGATTTCAGCTATTTTCCGTGGACACTGTGCAAGAGGTGAAGGGACCGCCGCTCGACAAAGATGCTCAAACCAAGAAGGACTGACCCGCGAGCCTGACCTCAGTTGCTTATTCCGACGAAGCGCCCTTTGAGCGCCAATACAGTACGTGCACAAATCTCGGCTGGGGATCCAGCTGCCGGGACCGGAACCAATAACCCCAAATCCCGATAGAACTCGATCAGTGGGGCGGTGCTCCGCGCGTAGGCCTCCATGCGGACGGTCACAGATTCCGGCCGATCGTCCTCTCGCTGATAGAGATGGCCCCCGCAGCGATCGCACACGCCCTCAGCCAGAGGTGGTTGCTGGGCGACATGGTAGATCGCCTTGCATTTCTCACATGTGCGCCGGCCGCTCAGACGCTCGACGATCTCCGCCAGCGGCAGTTCGTAGCTGACTACTGCACTGAGGGACAACTTCTCGTTTTCCATGAACGCCCGCAGCAAGGTAGCCTGGGAAAGCGTGCGGGGAAAGCCGTCGAGAACAAAACCCGCGCGGCAATGAAGACAACGGCCGCGTTCGCGAACCATTTCCCACACAGTGGAATCCGGAACAAGCGCCCCTTTCCGCATAAAGTCAACAGCGGTCGCCATAGCGGGAGAAAGATCGAACCCGGTTTGGCTTTTCGCAGCGCGGAATACGTCGCCGGTGGATAGATGGCAAGCGCCGAGACTTTGATGAAGGAGCTCAGCCTGTGTGCCCTTCCCTACGCCGGGCGCGCCCAGCAAGACCAGACGCCACGGGTGAGCGAGCTGGCGAGGGGCAGAGCATTCAGCGGAAGGCCCTACCAGCCACGCTGCCCGGTCGTGATTCGGGTTCATGAATACACCTGATCGTGGGGTCTGACGCCCAGAAGAGAGACCTGCCCGAGATTCAGGCTATCGTGGGTGATTCTTTAACATCGTGACGCCCGTCACGATTGCTTGTGAGAGGTGGCTGCCGGACCAGATACCGACTCCAAGGAGTGGGAGAGCGGAATTCGCCCAAAAAACGAAACGTCCCAGACTCAAAGAGTCACGGGACGCTCGCCCGAACAGCCCTCCCCCAAGTGCTGCTCGAGAACAAGCCTACCGGGTAGGCGAAAATATGGGAATGGCACGGATGGGCTATACGGTGTTACCAACGAGTGTGCGAGGGGCACTGAAGGTAATCAGTGGTGGTGAGATTCGGATTCCCCAACCGGAATGATGCAGCCGTGCGCCACTTCGCATTCCACATGCTCAAATTGGATAGTAGTGTGATCGACACGAAAATTATGGTGCAAGACGTCTTTCACATCGCGCAGGATGCGCTCGCTCACCGAGGGCGGTATGTCGGCGATGGCGATGTGGCAGGAGAGCGCATGGCTTTCCGAGCCAATACTCCAGACGTGCAGGTCGTGGACGTCGTTGACGCCCTCGACCTTGCGGATGGCGGCTTCCAGATGGTCGAGTTTCATGCCGCGAGGCGTGCCTTCGAGCAGGATGTTCATGGTCTCGCGCAGAATGCCGAACGAGGACCATAGAATCAGCGCTCCGATGCCGAAGGAAAGAGCGGAGTCGATCCAGTACTGCCGGGTCAACAGGATGGCCCAGCCGCCCGCGATCACGGCGGCGGTGGAAAGCGTGTCGCCGACTTCGTGGAGCAGGGCGCTCCGAATATTGATGTCCCCGCCGGAGCGGTAGAGCATCAGGGCGATTACGCCATTCATGACTACACCGGCGGCGGCCACGCTCATCATCATTCCGGCGTGTACCTGTTCCGGATTCTGCTAGTCGGTGGAAGGCCTCGTAGAAAATGAAGAATGCGATGACCACCAGTGAGGCGGCATTGATGAGGGCAGCCAGGACTCCGGCGCGATGGTAGCCGTACGTCTTAGTGGCACTGGGCGGACGCGATTGGAGGTAAACCGCCACTAGCGAGAGCAGCAAGGCAAGGAAATCCGACAGATTGTGGCCGGCCTCTGAAAGCAGGGCCAGGGAATGGGCGCGGATGCCTGCAACCACGAGCAGCAGGATGTAGGCAAACGTAACAAACAGGGAGATGCGGAGAACCTTGGACGTCCTTTCTCCCCCACCGTGGCTGGCGTGCACGTGCATGTGTCTCAAGTTTACGGGCGAGCCTGGAAGGCTTCAAGACAGGTCTTGAAAGGCCCGGACCCCTTGCACTCTCAACCGGAGCGACCGCGGCGGCGGCGTTCTTGCGTAAACGTCAGAAACTACCGATTCCCAACTTTCTAGCGACCACTGCGCGTCCAGCAAGTGACGGAAGTTACCGAAAATAAGAGACTTTGTTTCAGTTCCAACCAGGACAACTGACAACGAGCGCAGCGAGGGTTGCCATTTACAATGCCTCGTCCGTCCCTCTTGCGATCGCGCTTGTCGGCAGCGGAAAGCGCTTCGCGATAAACGGACGTACCGGAGAGTATGGCGTGCGGGAAGAGAACTACTGGTTAACCACGGCCGAGATGCCCAAGACGGACGCTGCACAAACTCCGCTTGAAAACGCAGACGTCGTGGTGATGGGCGCAGGCTTCACCGGTCTTTCAGCAGCGCGCACGCTCGCGGGCAAGGGCGCCAAGGTGGTGGTCCTGGAAGGCGAGAGCATTGGCTGGGGTGCGAGTTCTCGCAATGGCGGGATGGTCCTCAGCGGATTGAAGCTAGGCGTCAACAAGCTCATGTCGATGTATGGACGCGAGCGGACACAGAAGATGTATGCGGCTTCTGTTGCCTCGATCGACTGCGTGGAACAGATCGTTCGCGAGGAAGAAATCGAGTGCGATTTCTCGCGCTGCGGGCATCTGGAAGTGGCCTGCAAGCAGGCGCACTTCGACGATTACGCGCGGCAGGTGGAGGTCATCGCTCGCGAGTTCAATCACCAGTTGAGAATCGTGCCTCGTCAGGAACTTCGCTCGGAGATCGGGTCGGACATCTACTACGGCGGCATGGTGGATGAGATCAGTGCGGGGTTAAATCCGGCGCGCTATGTTGCCGGGCTGGGCACGGCGGCTATTCGCGCGGGGGCGTGCGTGATGGAGGAGGCTCGGGTTGAACGAATCGAGCGGGAGTCGTGGCATGGAGAGTCGGGCTGGAGGGTGACGACGACGCGTGGATCCTTGTGGGCGCGCGATGTCTTTGTGGGTACGAGCGGTTATACAGGCGCAGCCACACCTGGTCTGCGCAAGAAGATTATTCCCATCGGGTCCTACATCATCACGACGGAAGTCCTGCCCGAGTCGTTAGCGCGTGAACTGAGCCCACGCAACCGCATGATCTACGACTCCAAGAATTACATCTACTACTACCGTCTGACTCCGATCGGCGCATGCTGTTCGGTGGGCGCGCTGCGTTCTTTCCGGAGAGTGGGGATTCGGTTCGCAAGAGCGCCGAGATTCTGCGGCTGGGGATGATCGATGTGTATCCGCAACTACGAGACACAAAAGTTGAGTACGTTTGGGGCGGAACGCTGGACTTTGCCTTCGACATCATGCCGCACGCCGGGCGTATCGATGGCTTGTACTACGCACTCGGATACGCCGGGCACGGGGTTGCGATGGCCACTTACCAGGGGCAGTTGATGGCGAGGCAGATTGCTGGTGAGAAGACGGAGAATCCGTTTCGAGGGGATTCCTTTTCCGGGGGCGCCTCTCGGTTTGTACAATGGACGCCCGTGGTTTCTGCCCTTTGCTGGAGCTTATTACAAAATTCTGGACTGGGTAAGCTAGCGCGAGGGGTCGGTTCACCACAGAGACACAGAGGCACGCAGAAATTCATCTCAAGTGACTCGTGCAGTGTCTTGATTTTTTGAACTCTTTTTCAACCCCCAGTAAATCAGCGGTCCCGCTGCCAGAGCCACGGGGCCCCAGCGTAGCCCATAGCGATCGCTCCCCAGCAGCGCGACCGCGCTCATGAGGATCACCGCGATCACGGCGGCAATTAGTCCAGCCCGCCCACCCGGAATCACGAACGAGCGCGGCAGGTCCGGACTCTTCCGGCGAAGCTGCCAGGCGGCAAGAACCGTCAGTATCGTGGTCGCGACGCGTAGCCAGTTGTAGATGGTGATCAGTTGCACGAGCGAATGCACCGCCAGCAGGCCATAGATTGCGCCGGAGGCAATGATTGCGATCCAAGGCGTGCCGTAGCGGCGGTGTTTGCCGGTAAGGACGGAAGGAAGATAGCCGTCCTCGGCCATGGCGAATGGCATACGGGTCGACGTCAGTACCGTGGCGTTCAGGAGAGAGAGGTTGGTGATCATCGCGGCCATGGTCATCCAGGAGCCCAGCCAGGGTCCGCCAATCAGTTGGGCGGCCTCGGGAAAATAGCCTGTGTGCCAGCTCTGCCAGTTACCCAGTGCAGCGAGAGATGTAAAAGTCGGCAGAAAGAGAACTACTACCGACATCGGAACCACGATCGCCAGGGCCAGCGGGTAACTGCGCGCGGGGTTTTCGACTTCCTCTGCCACCGTCGAACATTGCTCGTAGCCTGAATAGAGCCAGAGTCCGATCGCGAGCCCGGCGCCGAACACACTGAACAGCGGCTGATGCGGCGGTGTTATAGGTACGAACGGATTGTGCTGCCACTTTGAGAACCCGATCACGACCAGCACCAGGACAGGAAGAAGAATGAAGATTTCCAGTCCGGTCGCGAATTTCCCCACGGAGTCGATTCCGCGGACATTGATCCAAGTGATCAGCGCAACCACCAATAGGGAGACGACATAGTGCTTCCAACCCGTTAAGTGCGGAATGTAGAAGCCGAGGTAGTCCGAAAAATTCACGGCGTAGACTGCGCCCAGCAGAAACGACGCGCACCAGTTCCACCAGCCCGCGAGAAATCCCCAAAAATCCCCGAAGGCAGCCCGCGACCAGCGATAGAAGCCGCCTTCGACGGGCATGGCCGTGGTCAGTTCGGCGGAAACCAGCGATACCGGAATCGACCAGAAGAACGGGATGATCACGAGGTAAATCAGGGTCATGCCCGGGCCGGACTTGGTGACCATGTCCTCCAAGCCAAAAGGACCGCCCGTGCAGTAGGAGAACATCACCCAGACGAAGTAGAAGAGTCCTGCTTTGCGGATGACGGATTTGGCGGTGCTGGCGGTGGCCACAGGTTAGGTTCGAGCGTTGGCTGTGAATGACGAGCCACTAGCCCTGCTTGCCGTCAAAGCTCGGAGCTCATGGCTCGCTGCCAAGTACTTACGACCGGCGATTATACGTGGACCTGCGTACGATCCCTGCTTGCGCGAATATGACGCAGCTTCCTAACAGGTTAGCGTCCAAAGCACGGACCCAATCCTGGGTGCACCAGACCGCAGGGTCAGGCGGCCAGGGTTCCGGTAAGAGCGCCTTCGAGTTCAAGCAGCTTGCGTTTCACGTCGAGGCCCCCGCCGTAGCCGCAGAGTGTGCCGTCGGAGGCGATCACACGATGACAGGGCACCACAATGGCGATCGGGTTCCGATTATTCGCCATACCTACCGCGCGAAAAGCTTGCGGCTTGCCGACTAGCGCGCGCGATGTCTGCATACGTGCGTGTTTCGCCGTAGGGAATGTTGAGGAGAGCCCGCCAGCACTTCACCTGAAAGGGAGTGCCGCGAAGGTCGAGCGGGAAGGTGAATTCCCGGCGCTTGCCGTCGAAGTATTCGCGTAGTTCGCGCAGGTAGGATTGCGTCTTGCGATTGGATTCCTGCCAGACGACGCCCTTGCCTTTGGCAGGAGGGAACTTGCCGCGGTCAAATTCCAAGCCTACCAGCCCCTTGTCGGAAACAACGAGAACCAGCGGGCCTGCCGGAGAGTCGTGACGGGAGTAGAAGAGCGTTTCCATTGTGATCCCAGAGCGAGCAGATTTCGAATAATTCTAGGCCCGTCTTGATAAAAAGACAGCTTGGCGGCGCTCGGCCATATTCTCGAGCGTGTCCACGACGGCGACGCGGCCAACCAACCCAACCTACGCAACCAGCGCGATAGGCTGGGGCACCAACAACGTAAAAAGCCCCTCGCTTTCGCGAGGGGCTTGGGGGAGAGGCGGGAAACGATGTCCCGCGAGTTTTGCTCTTACTTTGCAGGCGCCGGCTGTTCGCCCGAGGAAGCCAGCTGATCCAGATTGTTCTTCAGGAGGCTGATCTCGACCCGACCGCCGTTCGTGCGCTTGGTCTTTCCATCGCCTGTCGAAGCGGCTTGCACCGGGGCATTGCCCATGCCGACGAGGTAAATGCGATAGACGGGGATGTCATGGTTAAGAACCAGGTAACGAACCACGGACTCGGCCATCTTCTGCGAGTTCTGGATCGCGGTCTGGCCACGGCCGGAGGAGAAACCCTGCACTTCCACGATGTAGCCGCGCTGACTCTTCAGCGGCGTGGCCATCTCGTCCAGAGCGTCCTTGGCGGCCTTGCTCAGGACCGACTGTCCGGGCTTGAAGCGGATCTCGGTCTGGCTCGACGGAGTGTACTGATCGATATTGCCAACTACCTGCTCGACGGTGCCTAAGCGGGTGGTGGCCTGGGTCGCCGTCTGCTGCGCGGCACTGGCGCGGTTGCCGGCATCAATGGCGTGCTGGTCGGCCTCGTTCGCCTTGTTGGAAGCGAGCTGGATGCCCTGCTGGGCGCGCGAATCGACATCCTTGATCAGCTTCGTGTTCTGCGATGTCAGTTCGTCGAGCTCGTTCACGCGATCACGGATGGGAGCGGTCTGCCGCTGCACGTACTTCTTGCGGGCGAAGGGATTCACCTTCCCCCAGAAGCCTTCGTGGGTGTCGGGCTGCAAGGGGTCTTTTCCGGTCGCGGCGTCGGCCTTGGTAGGAGCAGGCGCGGCCGATGGGGTCGCACTCTGATCCTGAGACGGTGTGGTGGTCTGGGCAAAGGCCGGGATCGCGAGGGCGCCGGCCAGAAGCAGTGTTACCAATGAACGATTCTTCATTTAACTTCCTCCGATTGGGGGAGCGTTTCGGGCTCCACTCCAGCACGCTTGAGAGCGTGTTGCGTGATTTTTAGTTGCGTCCCCTAACGGGTGAACGAGAGCAAGATGTTGCTTGCCGGCATACGCTGACGCAACGTATGCACTCAATTCCTACCAGCTCAGCACCGCCCGTTCGAGCGGCACTTGTACTGTCTATTTACAGGTCTCGTGCCAAACCCCAGACGGCAAGGAGACGCTAAATCATTGAGCGACAATAACATTGTAGCGCGGTTTGGCAGGACATTGGAGTTAGAGGCCGCCGGGCCGGGTAATTTTGGCGGAAACTGCTATAAAAACTACGTGGAATCGCTGACTAAGTAAGCAGCCAGAATCGAGGGGGAACACAGGATGTCTGGAGCCGATGTGCAACGGATTTGCACTTTTCGGAATGCCCTGTTCCTGGTGCAGGAGTTTCTGACTGCTCTAGCTGTCGGAGGATTCTTTGCCGCGACGAACGTGCCATCAACGCCAGGAGCGGGCCGAGGATCCTGTACGACGTCGTAATGCCGGTAGCGCACGCCATGAACCTGCGAATTGAGGAGATCTATGAAGGGTGGCGATCCACGGGACGTCCGCGATCCAGCTAGCGACATTCAAAGAGAGCTACGACAGCGTCGCTCACGAATATGCGGACGAAATCTATGCTGAACTAGCCGACAAGCCATTCGACCGGGAATTGCTTGATCGGTTCGCAAAGCGGGTGGGTAGCGGTCGAGTCTGCGATCTTGGATGTGGTCCCGGGCAAATCGCGCGTTACCTTCGGGACCGAGGCGTTAATGTGTTTGGGCTGGATCTCTCCGCCGGGATGCTTGCGCAGGCGCGCCGGCTCAATCCTGAGATCGAGTTTGTGCAGGGCTCCATGTTCGCTCTGGCGCTGGGTCTCGGAAACGCTCGATGGCATCACTGCCTTCTACTCCATCATTCACATTCCGCGCCAGCAAGTGGTGAGTGCGTTGAGCGAGATGCGGAGAGTCCTGAAACCTGGCGGATGTCTTCTGATTACTTTTCACCTCGGCACCGAGGATACTCATCACGACGAACTGTTTGGGCGGCCAGTGAAACTGGACGTGGCTTACTTCACGACTGCTGGAGATGAGCGGGTATTTGCAGGCGGCCGGCTTTCGGGTGGAAGAATCTCTGGAGCGTGACCCCTACGCCCCAGAAATTGAATATCAAAGCCGGCGAGGCTACATTCTGACCTCACGACCATGACAACTGATCGGTTGACGTCACTTTGCGGCTTGGGCATCTGTCTTGGGTAATACGTACTTGTCGACGTAGCGATAAAGCTTGTCGCGATGGGCAGCGCGATATGCGGGAAAGTCGAGCGCGATCTCACGGTCGGCGCGATTCAGGAGAACGAACGATTCGAGCAGGCCTTCGTGGTCGATCTGAATCAACGCCAGCAGAGACGGGTCCAGTTTCTCCGCTTTCCTTTGAGAAGCCGCCTCGGGTGCTAGAACCTTGACCATCGTGTCCAAGGCTTCGGTTTCCTCCTTCAAGGAGTGCCGGTAGGCGGATTCGCCAGGGAATTCTTTCTTGAATTTGCCCTGCTGCCAGGTCACGTGAGTTCCACTGTAGGCGATCCAGCCGGCTGCTTCTGGACTGTCCTGCTTAAGGGAGTGCTCGTCAATCGTCACGGTGGTCTTGCCGCCCTCAGTTTTTGCCGACGATTTGTTCTCCAGCAGGATCGCATTGAAGGGCTGGTTCACCCGGCCTGCCCATTGACGCAAAGCGGACCATGGGGGCCGATTGTAGGGTTCGGCGATTACCGCATTGATGTACTTTTCGCGGGCTTCCTCATTCTTTCCGTTTGCCGCCAGCGCGTCGCCCCAGTAGCGGTACGCTGTCTCGCGGTCGGGATTGATCCCGATAGCGCGCGCAAACCATTCTCCTGCACTGTCGAAGGCATGCTGTTTGAAGTAGACGTCGCCGACAAAGACCGCTGCGTCGTAGTTTTTGGGATCGAGTTCAAGCACGTGCAGGTAACCTTCACGCGCCTTGTCGAGATCACCTTTCGCAAAACTGGCCTCCGCGACCTTCATGGCGTCGTCGACTTCTTTACGCTCGGAGAACTTGGGTTCGGAACCATCTTCGGGAATGGAGAGCAGAACTTCCAGTAGTTCTCCGTGGTCGCCTTGTTTCTTCGCTTCCAACCCCATGGCGCGCGCTTGCAGGCGGGCTCTCTTCCGCGCATCAGGATCCGTTAGGGTCGCTGAATACTGGAGAATGCAGTAGGCCCAATGCTCCTTCACGACAAAATCCGAAGGATTGATGGCGGAAAGTTTCTCGAGCAGCGGCATAGCATCCACGAACTTGCCGCCGCGATAGAGGTCAACTGCCTTGAGCCGCAGGGCCTTGGTCGCTTCGTCTTCTTGCTCAGCCGGCGGCTTGCTAGGCGGGGCTTGGCCTTGCGCTAGGGCACTCGAGGTGCAGGCCGCAAGAATGACGATACAAAATACAGCTACGCGGCAGTTCCGGATCGTCGACTTGGCGACCATACCTGGCCCTCCTATGCGTGCGCGGCTTCAAACGTGGCGATCTTCAGGGTAGTACGGGGCGTGGAAACCGCAAATGGCACTTGTGGGTCGCCACGGCGGCACGTGGTTTTCACAATGCGTGCAGCGCTTTCCCGCCGAGGGGCGGGAAAGCCCGTCACTCCCTCAAGCTTCGCAAAATTTCTGGTATTGCTCATAGATGAAGTGGTCCGTCATGCCGGCGATGTAGTCGCAGACGACTCGCGCCAGCGGTTCCTCGCCAGCTTTCTCTTGATAGTTGTGCGGAAGCGTCGACGGTTTCTCCATCCAGTAGGCGAACAGGGCGCCTACGATAATCTCCGCATCATCTTTCTCTTCCGCCAGTGAGGGACTGAAGTACAGATTGTCGTAAAGGAAGTCTTTGGTAACGCGCCTCTCTCCATCAACGACGGAGCTGAGCGCCGCGAGACGCCCGGGGGAATTTCGTACCTCTTCCACTGTGTGCACCTTCGCCGCCTTCACGAGCTGCTTCGTATTCTCGATCAAGTCACCGACCAGCCGATCGAGCATGCGTTTGATGGTCTCGTTGAATTTCAGCTTTTCGGGAGCGTCTGGGTAGACCTTTTCGACTTCCAGGTAGAAGCGCTCGAACACTGGGATGCCGTTGCGAATGTCGTTCAACGAGAGCAAGCGGGCCTCGAAGCCATCGTCGAGGTCCGCGGTGTTGTAGGCGATCTCGTCGGCCAGGTCGATGAGTTGCGCTTCCAGTGGCGGGCGCTGCTCGAGCAGATATTCCGAAAGTTCCGGGAACTGCTGCGGATCGTAATCACGAGAGTGCTTGATGATGCCTTCCCGAACTTCGAAGGTCAGGTTCAGCCCTCGGAAAGCGGCGTAGCGTAGCTCGAAATCTTCCACGATCCGCAAGGCATGCAGGTTGTGATCGAAGAAGAGGCCATGGGCCCGCATGGCGGCGTCGAGCGCCTTTTCGCCCGCGTGTCCGAATGGCGGATGTCCGAGATCGTGGACCAGCGCCAACGCTTCCACCAGATCTACGTTCAAGCCAAGGGCGGCTGCGATCGTGCGGGAGATCTGCGCAACCTCAAGCGTGTGCGTGAGTCGGTTGCGGAAGTGGTCGGAATAGCGGCGGGTGAAGACCTGGGTTTTGGCTTCGAGACGGCGGAAGGCGCGCGCGTGGATTACCCGATCACGATCGCGCTGGAAGTCGTTGCGGTAAGGGTGCTGGGGCTCGGGATGACGGCGTCCGCGCGAATGTTCCACGCGCACCGCGTAGTCGGCGAGCATGGGGCGAGTGTAGCAGGTTTTCGGGAGCGGCCGAACTCAACGCACTTACGGCTTTTCCGACTGCTGCGCGAGCTTCACCTTCGCAGACTCGAGCTTCTTCTGGACGCGGGCCAAGTCGTCGTTGTCCACTTCGGCGGCCACGGTCTTGCTCCACTCCGCGACTGCGCGTTCCCAGTGAACTGCGGCAAGCTTCAGACGCCCGGTCTTCTGGTAGAGGTCGCCCAGGTGATCGTGCACCGTAGGATCAGTGCCGATCCTTTGCGAGGCTTTCACTAACTGTTCTTCCGCCTGATCGTATTTGCCCATGCGGAAATACGCCCAGCCAAGCGAGTCGAGATAGGCTCCGTTGGAGGGATCCAGTTCCACGGCTTTCCGGATCAGAGTGAGCGCTTCGTCGAGCTTGATACCGCGATCCGCCAGCATGTAGCCCAGGTAGTTGAGCGTCATGGCATTCTGTGGATCGTTGGCCAACACCTTGCGGAACCACTCTTCCGCCTGCTCGTACTTTTTCTGGCGCTCGTAGCTCGAACCTCGCAGAAAGTAGACGTACTCCTTGTCGTCGGGCTTGGTGGACAGTCCTTCGGCCTTGTCGAGAGCCTGTTGGGCGTCGTCCCAGCGCTTGAGACGGGTGTTCATCTGCGCCAGGGTAATGTAGACGTCGCGATCCTCAGGAGTTCCCTTCAGAAGGGTACGAACGTCCGCGAGAGCCTTATCGGGCTCGCCGGTATCGGCTAATTGCGCGGCGTAGACCATGTGCAGGCCGCGATCGTTAGGCAACTTCTGTACGGCCTCTTTGGCAACCGCTGTTGCCTGCTGCCACTGTTTCGCCTCGCGGTAGGTATCAATGACCTGCTGGTAACCCCGAACGGCGTTGTCGTCGCCTAGGGCGACCATCTTGCGAAATACTTCCACGGCTTCTGGATACTTATCCTGATCACGGTAAACGGTGCCCAGGCGCTCCAGGAAGACAGCGCGATTGTTGCGCTCGCCCTGGGCGTAGTTGTTGTCGGGCTTCTCGGTCTTCTTGAGCAGATCCTGCAAGGTCTGCGCGGCCTCGTCGTAACGGCCCTGGGCCTGGTAAACCGCGGCCATGTTGTATGGGACTTCGATCGAGTCCTGCACCATACCCTCGGCCTTTTTCAGGTTCTCGAGCGCGAGATCGAACTTGCCGCTTTTGCGGTAGATCTCGGCCATGTGCAGGTAGGTCTGCGCGTCTTCCGGATTCGCGTCGGCGATGATCTTGTACTGCTCGAGGGCCGCATCCGTCTGTCCGTCGTTCATCAGGTTCTCAGCCAACCCGCGGATTGCGTCCAGATTGTCGCGGTCGAGCTCAATGGCATGCCGGTAGGCATTTATGGATTCTTTGTATTGTTTCTGCTGCTCGTAGGTGTAGCCGAGAGCGGAGTACATCTTCGCCGAACGGCCTGTGTCCGGCACGGAACTCAGCACCTGCACAGCCCGCTTGGCGTCGCCTTCCTCGTTGTAGAGGTATGCGAGCGTAGTCACGGCTTCTTCGGAGTCGGGTTGCAGCTTAACCGCGGTCTTGAACTCGGCTTCCGCCTTGGTCAGGTCGTTGTTCAGGCGGTAAAGACGTCCCAGAAGCAGGTGGTCGTCGACATTGTCGGGCTCGATCTTGATGATCTGTTCGTACTGCTCGATCGCCAGCTTGAGCACATTTCCCGAGCTGTTACCCGACTGCATATCTCCCAGCGAGCGGAGGTAGATTCGTCCCAGTAACTTGTGCGCTTCCAAATTGTTCGGATCACGCTTAAGGATGTCCTGGGCTTCCAGAACCGCGTCGCGGATGCGGCCGGTCTTCGCATAGAGTTCGGCCAAAGCGGACGTAAGGTATTCCGAGGAGGGATCCGCTTCAATTGCCAGTCGATACTCCTCGATCGCCTTGGTCGCCAGTTCGCTCCGACCGTAGACAGCAACCTGTTCCTCATACATGTGAGCCACGGCGTAGTGGTAGTACGCGGCTGCTTTGTCAATCTTATGCGCGGGGGGCTGGGTGGACGGTTTGGCGTCCGTAGAGGGCGTGACCTGGCCAAAACTATAGGCCGAGGTCGCCGAAAGTAGCGAAAAAACCAAGAAAAATCTCTTCATCTCATCCCTTAAAGCCCCAGAAGTCTTAGCGATTTAGATGCTCAACCGCCGCGCGTGGGTGTATTTGAATTGTACTCCGAGGCTTGCGAGAAGCGAAAGGACGCGGGACGCCCGGAACGCGCGGAAGTAACCAACGGAAGGACAGGTACGACTGGGGTGGTAAGTGCGGGGGAGGCCCCCAACGCCTCGACTGCAAACCATCTTCCGTTGCCGATTAACAATTGCCGAGTGTGAACCGGTTATGGGCTAGATTCAATCGGCATTCGTCAACTGGCAATCGAGAATTCTAGTGCCGGAAGTGCCGGACCCCCGTGAAGATCATGGCCATCCCGTGGCGGTCGGCGGCTTCAATGACTTCCTGATCCCGGACCGAGCCCCCGGGTTGAATGATCGCGGTCGAGCCTGCCTTGGCGATCTCTTCCACCCCGTCGGGGAAGGGGAAAAACGCGTCTGAAGCCGCGACGGTGCCTTTCAGGGGCAACTGTGCCTTCATTGCCCCAATCTTGCATGAATCCACCCGGCTCATCTGGCCCGCCCCCACCCCCACCGTCTGACCGTCCCGCACATAGAGGATCGCATTGGATTTCACGTGCTTGCACACCTTCCAGCCAAACAGCAACGCCCGCTTTTCTTCGGGCGTGGGCGGCCGCTTGGTTACAACCCGGAGGTCAGCCTCGGTGAGCGGGCGGATGTCGGCGTCCTGGACGAGCATTCCACCCGACACGTTCTTAAGCACCCATTTCTGATCGGACCCGACCACCTGCACCAGGCGAAGATTCTTCTTGGCGGTAAACTTCGCTTTCGCGTTGTCGTCGAATCCGGGCGCAGCAATGACTTCGAGAAACAGCTTGGCCATTTCCTCCGCAGCCTGCCCATCGATGACACGATTGACGCCAATCACTCCGCCAAACGCTGACACCGGATCGCATTCCAGGGCTTTCTTGTACGCCTCGAGCAAGGTTTTGCCAGTGGCCGTCCCGCAGGGATTGGTGTGCTTGATGATGGCGACAACTGGTTCGTCAAACTCCTGGGCGAGGTCCCAGGCGGCCTGCAGATCGACAATATTGTTGTAAGAGAGCTCCTTGCCCTGCAGTTGCTTTCCGTTGGCCACACCCTTGCCCGAGCCGTCGGAGTACATCGCTGCCTTCTGATGTGGATTCTCTCCGTAGCGAAGATCCATGGTTTTTTGGAACGACATGCGCAGGGTGTGCGGGAAATCCTCCGCCGGACGCAAATCGAAGTGTCCGTTGGCATTCACGCGCTCGAGCGTCGAGGCGATCGCCGAGTCGTACGCCGCGGTCGTGGCAAAGGCCTTCTGAGCGAGCCGCCATTTTGTCGCTGCCGAGAGTTCGCCGCCGGACTTCGCCATTTCTTCGCCGAGCGCACCGTAATCGGCGGGAGACGTCACCACCGCCACATCCTGAAAGTTCTTGGCGGCGGATCGGATCATCGACGGCCCGCCGATGTCGATGTTCTCGATCAGTTCGTCGAAGTGCACGCCTTCCTTGGCTGCGGTCTTCTCGAATGCGTACAGATTGACGACCACCATATCGATGGGCTGAATGCCATGCTCGGCCACGGCGGTTCGGTGCGAAGCATTTCCGCGCCGGTGCAGGATGCCCCCGTGCACCTTGGGATGAAGAGTCTTGACACGCCCATCGAGCATTTCGGGGAAACCGGTGAGATCGGAAATGTCTTTCACCGAGATGCCGGAATCGCGTAACAGCTTGGCCGTCCCACCGGTCGAGATCAGTTCGACACCCAGGCTCGCCAGCTGGCGGGCGAATTCCACCAGGCCGGTCTTGTCGGTCACACTCAAAATGGCACGCTGAATCTTTGCCATGAAACGCCTCGCTGGATGAAGGAATGATGCTGCAGAAGGGGCGACCGAGAGATTCTAACAGAGCGGCTGTTGGCTGTTAGTCGTTGGCTGTTGGCAAACCACTCTATTTTCGCGCGGGCCGTCGTTCCGCTTGGGACTCTGGTGCGGACCAAAAACCGTAGCGTGATATGGAAGGATGCTGATCGACGTGAGGGCGAAAGCAACGGATGAACTGCGCGAGTCCCGCGATCCTGCCAACGGCTAACGACCAATAGCCAACAGCTAGGTCTTCGCCTTGGCCTTCAGCTTGACATGCCCGTTCTGCAGTTCGACGGAGTACTCGACCACTTCGCAGCCGTACTGCTTGCGGATCTGGCTGGTCTTGTTCTTGACGAAAGTGTTGAATGAATCGAGATTTCCAGTGACGGCCTCACCCGATTTCTTCTTGGCGGCGACCAGAGCGTTGTAGAGCCGCTCGACCTGCTCGCTTTCTGCGTTCGCGGCGGAACACTCGACCGTAAACGAACGAGGTTCGGACCCCGCTCCGCCCACGCCATAAACGGGATGATGCTGCGGCCGCGTGTTCCTCTGGGACGCGCACGCCTTGCACCGACAGTAGCGCGTCTTGCGGACGCCGATAGCCTTCCTCTCGGATGCGGCTCTTCTTACGCCACAGGTCGCTGTAGATGGCGTAGCGCTGCGCCATTTCGTTGTAGCGGAAACGCTGCGAGAAACTCATGCGTCCGCCGTCGGAATGCTTACGCAGCAGGGCGAGAACCTTCCACTCCAGATCGTTGGGCGGGCGTTTCGTGGGGTTGTTAAAAAACACCTCGTACTCGATCTTCAGACGACGAAGCAGCGAGTCAAGGTGGGTTAGCTCTTCGTCAACAGTCACAGGCGCCTCACCTGCGACTAGTTTAGGGATGCCACGACCTTTCGAGCAGATACCGACCGGGCACGGAGGGAGTTGAACAGAAGTAACGGCTGGCTACTGGCTCTCAGCCATTAGCCGTCTGCGGGCTTTCAAAATAGAGCCCCTGCATTGTGTGACGTCGCAGTAGTGGTTGAAGAGGCGGAAACCTGTTTGTTGCCAACAGCTAGCAGCCAAAAGCTAGCAGCCTACCTCGCCGAACTTGCCGCCATCTTCTTCACCATGGCGAGCACTAGCTTGCGATCACTGTCATTGAGGCTGGTCGAGTAGCGCCGAATCTGGCTCAGGAAGCGCACTTCGTCTTCCGAAAGCTGCGGCAGACCCTTCGATCCGTTGGTGTGGCCTGAGTCGGAGAAGAACTGGGACAGCGGCAGTTCCATGGCGCCAGCGATCTTTGCCAGCGTGTCGAGCGAAGGAATGGTGTGTCCGTTTTCAACGCGCGACAGGTAGCAGCGCAGGAGGCCGGTACGCTTTTCGATGTCGCCTTGGGACATGCCTTTCTGCAGGCGGTAGTTTCGTATGGTCTCGCCAATGTTCATAAAGAGCACTAACAAACGTCCAAGGCCGACAGATGGACTGCATAGTAACCAGAGTAGTACCGTCTGGCAAGTGGAAATTAGTGAGCAACAAAACCGTTTTGAACGAACCGTTTGCCTGCAGCTTCACGATTGACGCCGTGATTTCCACTGTCGAACCGAGACTGCAATTTCGAGGAATGCTGCCCAGGAAGTTAACTGTGCGTTGTGTTTCTAATCGATCTTGGCGCATTTCCCGGGTTTAGGTCTATCATTCCAACAGTGGTTTAGAGTCATGAAATGCCCGAGGCGACGAACGCCACCACGTCGCTTGGGGTTCAGCTGCGAGTTCACTTCGTAAGATTCGCAAGTTCCATATTCCCTAAGCAAGGAGTGCATTCCGATGTCTGAAACAGTAACCGTGGCGCTTTGGGTTCGTCTGGAAGTCAAGCCTGGTAAAGAGTCGATTGTCGAAAATTTTCTACGGTCCGCGTTACCCTTGGTCGAGCAAGAGCCGGCTACAACCACCTGGTTCGCTATCAAGCTGGGACCCTCCACATTCGGAATCTTCGATGCCTTCCCCGACGAGGCAGGCCGTCAGGCACATCTCGGCGGCAAGGTGGCTGCGGCTTTAATGGAGAAAGCTCCCCGAGCTTCTGGCGCGAGCCCCGCAGATTGAAAAAATTGACATTCTTGCAGCAAAACTGCGGCAACCGACCGTTGAAAAAGCCGCATAAGCGATAGTAGCGACTTGAGATACTCGAGGGGCCGCGTGCAGATCGCTCAGAACACGGTCCCCGGGTATTTCCGCATGAGTTGATGAACTGTTCACTGGCCCTGCTTTTTAACGCGGACCCATGTGATCTGGTACTCGTGCGGTTCGCCGTTGGGCGGCGTTTCCTTCTCGGAGAGAATCAAGCGATCGCCCTCCATCCGGATGTTCCGAAACTGGTCGGTGCCAATATAGTGCGGCCACGAGGCCATCTCCGGCCGATGAATCACACGCCGCTGTTTCTCCTGCACCTCATACGTGCCGATCTTTCGCTCCTGCGCACTCGTCACGCGCGCGATCTCACGGTGTGTCCGCGAAAGTGTACTCGAAATCATAGGAGTGCTGTCCGCCGGGAGCGATGTTGATCGTCATCCTGCCCGCAAGCCCGGTCAATTCATCCGTACCCGAATCGGGCACCACGACGACGTTTAAATGGGGCGTGCCACGCGCCATCGTTGCACTATGCTGCAGGACGAAGCTGCCCTTACGTCCTTTGAGCGTTCCTGTCACCCGCTCAATGGCAACATAACCGGCGGAGCCCTTCACCGGGGTTACGGCGCTCAGCATTTCGCCCTTGCTGGTGGCTTCGAGATCGCCGTGAAACTGTTTGTCGATCGCCATACGGGCGAGAGTCTTGTCGGCTCCCTTATCGGCGAGAGTCTCGGGCGTCAGCTTCACATCAAAGTTTCCGCTTACGTGCGTGGTCACAACTTTCTCCTGCTGAGGTGGACTGACAGTTGCCGGACTTTGTGCCTGACCGAGTCCCAGGAAGAAACCGATGGCAAGCACGCCAGTCGTCATTGTGCGATTCATGTGTATCATCTTCACTCCGCTACGTCGTCTGATTCAGATCCAGTTCCATGTAAAGCGCACCCGCAATCGGATTTTCACGATAAGGAGCAATTTCTTTGAACCCGATCTTGCGATACATGACGACCGCATCTTTCATCACTGGCTCCACCGTATCGAGGCGCAACCGCTTGTAGCCGATGGCCCTCGCTTCACTCAGAATTTTCTCGGCCAAGGCGCGCCCGAGGCCCTTGCCGCGAAATTCCGGCCGCAAGTAGAGCCTCTTCATCTCGCAGACCTCAGCGTCCAGCTTGTGGAGCGCTGCACATCCGGCCAGATGTCCGTCATATTCAGCAAGCAGCAACCGTCCGCCGGGTGGCGCGTAGTCTCCTGGCAAACTCGCCAGTTCCTGATCGAAACTCTGGAAGCAGAGGCTGAAACCGAGAGACTTGGCATATTCCAAAAACAGTTCCCGCACCTGAGCAATCTGTCCTGCAGATTGCGCCATTGTGATGATGGGCAAACCAGTGGTACCGCCCGCGTTCATGCTGTCCCCATGAAAACTGCACAAACACGAAGGTTGACGATCTCCTTCGTGTTCCCTATTGTCCTTTGTGGTTGAAAGTTTCTTCGCGTTTACCCCATCAGCATCCCGCCATTGATATTCAGCACGTGCCCGGTGATGTATGAGGCCTCATCGGAAGCCAGGAAGCGTACCGCGCCGGCGACATCGGCGGGTGTGCCAATCCTGCCCAGCGGAATCATCTTCAGGCCAGTCTGTTTCATGTCGTCCGAAAGCGCTGCGGTCATCGCGGTTTCGATGAAGCCAGGCGCGACCGCATTGCAGGTAATGTTGCGCGAACCCACTTCGCGTGCGATGGCCATGGTTAGTCCGATCAGCCCAGCCTTCGAAGCCGCGTAGTTTGCCTGACCCGCTTGTCCCGTTTGCCCGAACACGCTGGTCACGTTGATGATGCGTCCCCAGCGTTGCTTCAGCATGGATCCGATCACCTGTTGAATGCAGAGATAGGCTGAAGTCAAATTGGTATTGAGAACCAAATCCCAGTCGGCGCGCTTCATGCGCATGACGAGCTGGTCACGCGTGATCCCGGCGTTGTTTACCAGGATATCGATCTTGCCGAAATGTGTGAGGGCCGCCTTAAAGACAGACTTGATTTGCTCTTCGTCGCCGACATCCAGGACGAAAGCCGCCGCATTGCCACCCGCCGAGGTAATCTGGGCAACGAGTTCCTCGAGTTTCTGCTGATTTCGCGCGGCGACAGCCACGGCGGCGCCCGCGTCCGCAAGCTTGAGAGCACAGGCACGGCCGATACCTTGCGAAGCACCCGTAATCAGGGCCACGCGTCCGGACAGAGTCATGCAAGACACCTCACAGTAAGAACCACGAATTATACCTAGCTGGAATGGGCGGGCACGGGACTGGGATTCATTGCGCCACGAAAGAGATAGCGAAGCAACGGCGGTGCGAGGATCGTGGTCACGGCCGTCATGAAGACCACGACTGCGTAGGTCGACTGGGTCACAATGCGGGAGTTAAGTCCGACCAGGGCCACGATCAGCGCAACTTCGCCGCGCGGCATCATGCCGACTCCCACTTGGAGGACTGGGTTCCATCCCTCTCTGAGCAGCGGCAGGCCGCAACCGATGACCTTCGAGATGATCGCCAGCACAGAGACTACCAGCGCCACAGTCAGCACTTCGCCACGAAACAGCCGGGCATTCAATTGAGATCCGATCGAGAAGAAGAAAAACGGACCCAGGAACTCCGTAATGGCGTGAACCCGTGGCAGAAGAGTCCAGTCCGGCGAACACTCTGCAAAGATCATGCCCGCGAAGAATGCCCCGATAATGGCGGCCATGCCGATTCTGGATGCAGCATAGGACAGTCCCAGGCAAACTGTTAGTGCGAGGATGAGGGGAGCATTTTGTGTCGAGAGCCGGGCCATCCCCGGTTTGATCCGGCTGATGACCCGCGGGCCGACGAAGATCATGACCAAGGCGAATACGACCGCTTCGACTGCGAGCGTGCCGAGTTTGATCCATTGCACTCCTTGGCTTTGTGCCAGTCCATCGACCACGGCGAGAAGCAGCATGCCCAGGATGTCGTCGAACACGGCCGCGCTCAGAATGATTTTCGCGGTGCGAGAGGACAGCACGCCCATGTCACCCAAGACGCGTGCGGTAATGCCGACACTGGTCGCCACCATGGCTGCGCCTACGAAGATAGACTCCGTGGCGGCGTCTCCGCGCCAGCGCATGTAGGCAAATCCCAGACCGAATGGAACGACGACTGCCCGCGCCGGCCACCAACAAAGCCTTCCGGCCTACACTGATGAGATCCTGTGGGCTGATTTCCAGACCTGCAAGGAAAAGGACGAAGATGGCACCAATCTCGGCCAGAGATTTCAACGTATCGCTGGGCTCGATGAAGCCAAGAGCGTAGGGGCCCAATGCCGCCCCGGCGAGAATTTCACCCAGGACCGCCGGCAGCCGGAGTCGCTCGAAAATCTCGCCCATGACCTTCGCAGCCACGAAGATGGCGAATAGTTCGAACAGCAATGTGTCATGCTCATGCATGGCTTGCCCGCAAGAATAGAAGCCTAGTCTATTCGCCGCAACGGCCAGATCAGTACGTCCAACCGGTGAGCGAAATGCAATAGGGGTTGCATATCGCGGTAACACGATGCCCGCGGCTGCTGCCATGCTGTTAGCCATGATCTCGGCGCTTGCATCTTGCAAAGGCCATGGTTGGTGGTGAATCTCGCCGCGGTAGACGCGTCCTTGGTGCACCGTATAAAGGCAGTAGCGCTCTGACAACCAATGCTCAATGGTCCCACGTTCGCGCAGGCGGACAGGTGCGATCGGACCATAGCGTCCACGAAATTCAGCCTTCCCCGAACGCCGGCTCGAGGAGTAAATGATTTCTTCGCCCGCGCCTTCTGCGGTCATATCAGCGAAGAAATAGGGCAGGTGGTAAAGGGCGCGCGCGACGCGAACGGCTGGCATGCTGGCTGCATCTAAACTAAAAAAGTACACGCCTGGTTTATCCCCAAGCGTCACATACGTACGAACGTTTAGCTCCGGGAAGCGGGAGAGCCCTGGAATGGCAGGCAGTCCGCGGGCGCGTACACCGCTCATCCAGAATGGAACCACGCCCACCCAACACATTCTGTCAAAAACATCTAGCGTGAGTTGGGAAGGGACCAGAGGCCGCATTGCCTCAGGCGCAATCGGCCAGTGCGCAAAGAGAAGGTCATGCCATCGCTGCGCCATGATCCAAGGCCCTGCCGGCAAAGGCCACGGCCGATGCGAAACGGACTGAAGAGCGGGGTGCATAAGCGGACTTCATATTGTAGAGGGCACGGATAGCAAGGGATTGGAGCGAGAATTTTGCACGCGGGAGGCGTTGAAACCGGCGAGGCTCGGTCAACGATGTGGACAACAGGGTGGAAAACAAGCTGGATGATGGTGCCGCTACAGCGCAGGCACCTGCCTGGCACTCTGCGTGGTCGCAGCCGGAATGGGCTGATAGTCGCGATGGACGATGTCGACGATGGTTCGACCCACGATGCGGGCTTTCGCTTCCGAATGCATGCGGATGGGCAGGGTAAACGACTGCACGTCGGCGAAGTCCTGCAGGAACTCGATGTGTTTCACGAAGAAGGAAGGGGACTTCACCACACTGCCTTCAACACGAACCAGCGTCCCAGTGTGTGCATCCAGGTAAATGCGCCCCTTGAAAAGTCCGGCGCGCTTCTTGTGCGGCTTAACCTGGAAGACATGCACCATCCGGTCATCAACGTTGCTTGCGCCTTTATAGGAGAACTTGTAGTTGGCCGGACTGATGGCAGTCAGTGCCGGATCGTCCTTTTGCACGTGGTCCACTTCTGATTGCAGCAGACGGGTAATCACGTTGCTCTTCACGAATCCATCGCCGGTGAAATGCACGGGAGTGAACTGAAGTGTATGCGGCGCTTCGAACTTTCTCTGGAGCTCGAACTCACCCTGCTGCGATGTGTCCGGCAATTCGGCGCGAATGACAGTGACCGCCGAATAGGATGCCAGATCGGCGGCCTGCTGGGCTGCCCGACGCTGGTAGGTCAGGAGCGCGAGCTCTGGGGACATCAGGGGAAGTACTGCGCTCGTGCCGACCGTCGGCACCGACGCCCCGCTCGCCGAGACGAGCGAGTAGGTCGGCATTGCCCCATCAGCACCCGGCGCCACGCCAGCTGCTGCGGAAAGCATTGCCTGTGCAAAAACCTCTCCCGGTACGCACAAAGCGAGGAGAAAAACTATGGAGTAATACCGTCTCATCCAGTATTGCGAGTAACTAATGTATATATGATTCCGCAGGAACTGAAAAGTAGCAAAAGTAACTACCAGCCCATGTTTGGGAGGATTCCGCCGATCGGTTTTGTGAATCGTTCCCGACCTTTGATCACGCACCACTTGATCACCAAGTGATTACTGCCTTATGCGACCACAGCCGCGCAATTCTGTCGATTTCAAAGCGCATTGCAGTTCCGCAACTAGCCAGATACCATTCTGGCACTCCCATGTCTGAAGTAATCACGAAACCAGAGCCCAGTAAGGTCATTCCCAAGGATTCCCCGGCAGTCGAAGTCTTCGCGGTGTATGGCGTAGAGCCCGAGATCCAGGCCTACGCCATGGCGAAGTATTCCCGCTCGGCGCTCTCCATGAAGGAGTCGCTGAAGGAGATCACCCAGCAGAAGGCCGAAAAGTTTCTCAACACCTTCTATTTCCAGTACGGCCACCGCTCGATTGCGGATTTGGCGCATATCGCCCTGGCTATTGAGAAGCTTTCGATTCTCGCGGCCATTGCGGTCGCCGATGAACAACGCTGGGACGGTCAGGAACGCTCCACTCGCTACCAGGATTTTCGGAAGAGCGGCTACTACAAGCCGGAGTTCGGGGGCGATGAGCAGGCGCGCGCCTTGTATCGCAACACGATGGATGGTCTGTTCGACGTCTACGAAGCGCTCTCGCAGCGCATGTACCAGTACCTGGCAGAGATCACGCCTCGCCCTGAGGAGATGAAGTTCGAGGCGTACGAACGCACACTTAAAGCCCGGGCCTTTGACATCTCGCGCTACATCCTGCCGTTGGGGACGAATACGTCACTGGGTGAGATCGTCAACGCGCGCACGCTCGAATCGCAGGTCTCCCATCTGCTCTCGCATACTCATCGAGAAGTTCGTCACCTGGGCGAACTGCTCAAGAATGCGGCGCTCTCGCCCGCATATAACGTCAACCAGGAATCGCTCGAGGAACTGGTTGCGCAAATTCGTGACCTTTCGCCGGAACTGGGGGAGAAGGCCGCGCAAGAGTTACTGCGCGAAGTCCGGGTAGCCCCTACCCTGGTGAAGTATGCGGATCCGAGTGTCTACGAGATAGAAACGCGCCGGGCGCTGCGACAGGCTGCCGTCGAACTGATGGGAAGAACGCAGATAGCCCCGTCCAAGCTGGTGGATCTGCTCGACGAAGAGCCGATGGAAGTGGAGCTGGCGACGACTCTGCTCTACGAACATTGCGATTATTCGTATCGCCAGATACGACAGGCGATACAGGCTTCCGGCGAGAAGATGCGGCGCGAGATTATCGACCTCGGTCTGCGGAATCGCGGCAAACACGACGAGATGCTCCGCGCCTACTGCGCGGGGCAGCAGTTCCGCTTCGATATTTTGATGGACATCGGCGGCTTCCGCGACATGCACCGCCACCGCCGCTGCGTGCAGATCGGTCAGGGATTCACGACGAAGCACGGGTACGACGTTCCTCCGGAACTCGAAGCCGCCGGAGCGCGCCAGGGGTACGACGCGGCCATGAGGCACGCGGCTGCCGCGGTCGATCAACTCACGCGCCGTCCCGGAGATGAGACCGCTGAGAACGCGCAGTACGTCATCCCTCTCGGTTATCGCAAACGGACGCTCTTCAAAATGGACTTCGCCGAGGTGGTCTACATATCCGAATTGCGTACCGGCCCGGCAGGCCACATCTCCTATCGCAGCGTCGCGTATGCGATGTACGAAGCTGTGGCGCGCAAGTATCCGGCACTGGGAAAGTATTTTCGGGTGCAGGATGTGCGGGAACCGGTCGATCTGCTGAAGCGGTGAAGGCGGGCTCGGGACGTTGCCAGTCAAAGTTCCTCACGCGATTTAATTCGCTTTTTCTTCGCCACGTGGTATATTGACCAAAATCGCTGTGATGAACAGCACTTACGACCCGCCAGCCCGTGGGTGTACGCTACGAGGGTCTTCATAAAATCCACAATTTTTCAGGAGCCATCATGGCCGACGAACGTGCAAAAGCAATTGATCTCGCGCTCTCCCAGATTGAGAAACAGTTTGGCAAGGGCTCGATTATGCGGCTTGGGTCTAAGGAAGCCATCGTCCCCATTTCTGTAATTCCTACGGGCGCCATTTCCTTTGACGCGGCCCTGGGTGTGGGCGGATTCCCCCGCGGGCGCGTGGTCGAGATTTTCGGGCCGGAGTCCTCGGGCAAGACGACTATTGCGCTGCAGGTGATCGCGGAAGCGCAGAAGACGGGTGGCATGGCCGCGTTCGTGGACGCAGAACACGCGCTCGATCCGCAGTACGCCAAGAAGCTGGGCGTGGACGTCGAAAATCTTCTGGTCTCGCAGCCTGACTACGGCGAGCAGGCCCTGGAAATCGCCGAGGCTCTGGTGCGCTCGAATGCTATCGACGTGCTGGTGGTGGATTCCGTTGCGGCGCTCGTCCCCAAGGCCGAACTGGATGGCGAAATGGGCGACAGCCACATGGGCCTGCAGGCCCGGCTGATGTCGCAGGCCCTGCGCAAGCTGACCGGCATTGTGTCGAAGTCGCGCACCTGCCTGATCTTCATCAACCAGATCCGCGAAAAGATCGGCGTGATGTTCGGGAATCCGGAGACCACCACCGGTGGTCGCGCGCTGAAGTTCTATTCGTCGGTGCGCATCGACATTCGGCGCATCGCCGCCATCAAAGAAGGCGACCTGGTGACCGGTTCGCGCACTCGCGTGAAGGTCGTGAAGAATAAAGTCGCCGCGCCGTTCCGCGAAGCCGAGTTCGACATTCTCTACGGCGAAGGCATCTCGCGCGAAGGCGATCTGCTCGATCTGGCTGTGAACAACAACCTTCTGGAGAAGTCGGGCTCATGGTTCAGCTACAAGAATGAACGCATCGGCCAGGGCCGCGAGAACGCACGCCAGTTCCTGAAGGACAACAAGGAGACCTTGGCGAAGCTCGAGCTCGAAGTTCGCAAGACGCTGGGACTGATTCCAGCGAGTGCGACACCCGCGGCCGCTACTGGGACGACCGGGTCCGGGCCCGGCGCGAAGGTAGCGACCATGCCGACGGCAGCATCGGAGGCGGCGAAGGTTCCGGCAGCAAGACGGTAAAACCCGGTCGTTTTCGTTCAACGAAGCCAATTCCATTCCCGGCTGAGCAACCTCAGCCGGGACGACCTCTTTAGGCCCACGTTCTCGAACTGTTTGCCATCCTCATTCCCCGCCCACTAAAATCATTGTTCGCGCAATCTCCCGGCATTCCGCGAGGACAATTGCACAAGAGTTATCGCCATCTATCCCGGCTCGTTCGATCCCCCGACCAACGGTCACCTGGACCTGATCGATCGGGGCAGCAAGATTTTCGATGAGCTGGTGGTGGCAATCCTCCGAAACCCGGACAAGGATCGCCCCTGTTCAATGTCAGCGAGCGCGCGGCTATGCTCGAAGCCATGACTGGGCAGTACAGCAATGTGCGCGTGGACACGTTCGACGGGCTTACGGTGGACTATGCCGTGAACGTGGGTGCAAGCTGCGTGCTCCGGGGCATTCGGGCGCTAACCGACTACGAGTACGAACTACAGATGGCCTTGATGAACCGCAAGCTGCGGCCCGAACTGGAAACGGTGTTCATGATGCCGGCGGAGAAGTATTCGTATCTGAGTTCCCGGCTGGTGCGGGAAGTTGCGCAACTGGGCGGATCCGTCAAAGGATTGGTTCCGGAACTCGTGGAACAGAACCTGAAAGGAAAACTCGATCCTGCCTACAAGTTGGGCGAGTTTGCCGAATCGGCGAGCGAGAAGGGCGAAGCACGGAAATCCCGGGGTAGAAAGAAGAAGTCATGACTCCAGCAACCAGCGAAGTGACGCATCCAGTCAAGCTTGCCGAACGCATCAACCGCATCGAACCCTCGGCCACCATGGCGGCGGTTGCCGAGGCCGAAAAGCTGCGCCAGCAAGGAATCGATGTCGTCGACGCCACCGCCGGCGAGCCTCACTTCGCGACCCCGCAGCACATCAAAGAGGCTGCCATCGCGGCCATCAATGCGAACTTCTCGAAGTACACGGCTGTCGGCGGCACGCCTGAACTGAAAGACGCGATTCTCCGACGCCACTCGACCGATTTCGGTTCTGCTTACAAGCGCGAGGAAGTCTGCGCTTCGGTGGGCGGCAAGCACGCGCTGTTTAACGTCATCTCGGTGCTCGTCGATCACGGCGACGAAGTCATCCTGCCTGTCCCCTACTGGGTTTCCTTCAAGGACATGGTTCGCTACGCGGGCGGGCAGTGCGTACTACTCCATGCAGACGAAGCGCAGGGCTTTCGCGTGACTGCCGACATGGTCGCGCGACTGGTGACGCCCCGGACCAAGCTGATCATTCTGAATTCTCCGTCGAACCCGTCGGGCGCTGTCATGAGTGCCGAGGACATGACCGAAGTGGTGCGGCTAGCCGCCGAGCGCGGCATCTGGGTTATCTCTGACGAGTGTTACGTTTATCTCAACTACACGGGAAAGAACTTTTCTGTGGGTTCGCTGAACGAGTATCGCGACCGCTTTCTGGTCGTGGGCTCGCTCTCAAAGACTTATGCCATGACTGGTTGGCGCATGGGATATGTTCTGGGCCCCGCGGCAGTGGTCGGGGCGGCGCAGAAGCTGCAAAGCCAGTCCACTTCCAATCCGACCTCGATCGTGCAGAAAGCGGCGGTTGCGGCGCTGAACGGATCGCAGCAGTGCGTGGAGGACATGCGCCAGGAGTACATCCGGCTGCGCGAGTCACATCGTGGGCGGCCTGCGCTCGATTCCCGGAATTCAATGCACAATGCCGGAAGGCGCATTTTATGCCTACCCGAACGTGTCAGCGTTCTTCGGCAAGAGCGGGATCAAATCCAGCGCCGATATCGCTCATGGCCTGCTTCATAAGGCACACGTAGCGACTGTGGCCGGGGAGGGCTTCGGCACGAACGAACACATCCGCATCTCCTACGCTACGTCGATGGAGAATCTCGATCGTATTCTGGAGCGCATGCGGGCGTATCTAGCATCCCTTTAGCGTCCATCTTCCGGGATTCCCTTCGGGCCAGCGTCCAAGCTGAGCTTGTGAGGCTTCTATTCGTGTCGTCACGGAGGCTCGTAATGCCAGTACGGCGCTTGCTTTTGGTGTGCTTGCTCGTGATGGGGGCGTTTGCGGCTGTCCCCTCGGTCGCTGGTCAGAAAGAATCCGATGGATCAGTGAGGGGAAAGTTCGTGGGCGCGTGGCGCCTGGTGAGTCTGGAAACGGTCCGCCCAAATGGCGAAGTCATCTACCCGTTTTACGGCAAGCACCCTGAGGGGCTGATTGTGTACGACCGGAACGGATGGATGAGCGTGCAGATCGTGTCCGACCCACCCTCCACGGTGCCGAAGGACAGCTCATGGGAAGCATTTCTGGCTGCGCCACCGGCGGAGAAAGTCGCTGCCGTCGAAGGGTACTACGCTTACTTCGGAACATGGACCCTTGACCCATCGAACTCGACAGTCACGCACCATATCAAACAGTCGTTGCGGCCGGGAGAACGAGGTGAAGAGGGAGTCCGGCATTTTGTTTTGGATGGCGATCGCCTGACTTTGACCGCAAAAACGCATGAGATGAACGAGGATCATGAGCGCAGGATCGTCTGGCAGCGGGTTCGATCGGATCAGCCTTGATGCTCGGGACAACCCTCGGACGTATAGAACTCATCATCTGATCGGCAAATGACCGCACTCTACCCACTGAGAATGCTACCGGCGTTTGATCCGCGGCCCTGGGGCACCACGGACCTGTCGCCGATTTATCCGGATCACAAATTCGACGAAAAAATTGGTGAGGCGTGGCTCACGGGCGATGAATGCAAAGTCGCAAACGGGCCATTGGCGGGTCGAACGCTGGCGGATCTGAGCAGGCTGTGCGGACGGGCACTGGTCGGCGAGGCCGCGCGTGATCCCGAACGGTTTCCGCTCCTTTTGAAATTTCTTTTTCCGCACGAGAAGCTTTCGGTCCAGGTGCATCCTGACGATGAGCAGGCACAGCGAACGGGACAACCTTGGGGAAAAACTGAATGCTGGTACGTCGCCGCGGCGAAACCCGGATCGCAGGTGGCAATGGGACTAAAGCCGGGCGTTACGCGCATGGACCTGCAGCGCGCAATCGAGGAGAAGCGTGCGGAAGAGTTGCTCCGTTGGATCAACATCTATCCCGGGGAAATGATCTATGTGGCGGGTGGCACGGTGCACACGCTTGGGCCGGGATCCATTCTGGTCGAGACTCAGCAGCAGTCGGACTGCACGTATCGTCTGTATGATTACGGACGTCCGCGCGAACTGCACTTGCAGGAGGGCCTGGCTGCCGTAAAGGAACAGGTGGCATCGGGCAAGGTGGTGCGGCCGGCGCCTTCATTTATTGCCGGCACGAAAAATAAACTTGCGCCTCTGATCCGTGCTCCGTACTTCGTGGTGGAACAGTACGAAGTGAAAGAGTCGCAGACTTTCCAGACGGTAGATGAATCGGGCAAGAGCTCAGTGCAGATTCTAGTGGCAGTGGAGGGCTGTGGCATTATCGAAGCACCAGGCATGGAGCCCGCGACATTGGCGAAGGGCGATGCGGCAGTCGTTCCGGCGAGCGTAGAGAAATTTACTGTGCGGCCGCAGTGGGCAGTTGAGTTTCTGAAAGCATATGTCCCCGGCGAAGGGCTGCCCGAACCGGAAACGCGGCTGTGAAGTTCTCAATCGTGAATTTCCGATCGGTGATCCTAAGACCGTTTGTTGGCGCACTCTGAGACTTATTACTTGTGATTCGAAATCCTCATTTCTATCCCGTGATACTCGCCGGCGGACGGGGAACGCGCTTCTGGCCACTGAGCCGCAAGCGGCGCGCCAAGCAATTGCTGGCCCTCGACGGTAAACAAACCATGATCCAGCAGACCGTGAGCCGGCTGCTGCCACTGGCACCGGGGAAGCGATTTCTGGGTAATCACGAATGATGATCTTCGCTCGGCCATTGCACGCCAACTTCCCAAGCTCGACAAGCGGCAAATCGTTGCGGAGCCGGTCGGGCGGAACACCGCGCCGGCAATTGGTCTGGCTGCGTTTCTGTTACTGCGAAAGGACCCGGATGCGGTCCTTGGCATGTTTCCCTCGGATCATGTGATCGCCGACGAAAAGCGTTATCGCGACACGATCGCACGCGGTGTCGAGATTGCAGCAGCGGGTGAGAACATCGTGGTGCTGGGCATTCGTCCGACGCGGCCGGAGACGGGGTACGGCTACATCGACGCAGGGGATGAGACGGGAATGGACGACGTGTTCGACGTTTCACCGAGAAGCCCGATGCGCAGCGGGCCAGCGAGTTTGTGGCCGCGGGCAACTACTACTGGAACAGTGGGATGTTCCTGTGGAGTGCGCGCACGCTCACCAATGCCCTGCGGGAACACCTCCCGAAAACGGCGGCCGTGCTCGAGCAAATCGCCGCATCGTTCGGCACGCGCAAATTTGAGAGCACGTTCCGAAAGCTCTATCCCAAGTGCGAGAACATCAGCATTGACTACGCGGTACTGGAGCCACGTTCGGCGAAGGGGGAGCAGGCATCCAATATCTTTTGTCTGCCCGCAGATTTCGGCTGGAACGATCTTGGATCATGGACTGCGCTCCATGAGCATCAAGTCGGCAAGACGAACCCGGTAGATGGAAATGTGATCTCGAGCGCGGAAAGCTTCGTCCTGGATGGTTGCGGCAATTACGTTCACGCACCGGGAAAGTTCGTTGCGACGTGGGCGTCAGTGATCTGGTGGTAGTCGATACCGACGACGCGTTGCTGATCACTACTCGCGATCGAGCGCAGGATGTGGGGAAGGTTGTGAAGTATCTGGATGAGAAGAAGCGCTCGAGATTAACGTAAAAAAGTTGGCGCACGAGTTTCAAGGGTAAACAAGCGGAATTGATCAGCTCGAGTACTCGCTAGCGATTGATGATTCCTCGTATCTCATAGCGCGGCCAAAAATATGACTGACATCAAGTTCGGTACCGATGGCTGGCGCGGCGTGATCGCCGACGACTTTACCTTTGACAATGTACGGCGCGTGGCGGGTGCGATTGCTTCTTATGTCTTGAAGTACGAAGACAGCCAACGTGGGGTGATCATCGGATACGATACGCGCTTCGGATCGCCGGGATTTGCCCGTCTTGTTGCCGACGTGATTGCCAATGCCGGCATTCCGGTGAAGCTTGCGAATGACTATTCTCCCACTCCGGCCGTTTCGTACGCCGTGAAACAGCAAGGTGCCGCGGGCGGTGTGATGGTGACTTCGAGCCATAACCCCTGGAATTGGAATGGCGTGAAGTTCAAGGGCAAGTTTGGCGGGTCGGCCACGCCGGCCATCATGAAGAAGGTGGAAGAGGAACTTCAGGCTGGCGCCATGCCGGCTGGACACAAGACAGAAATCGAGGAAGTCGATCTCAAGCAAGCGCACATCGAGGCCATGTGCAAGTTTGCTGATCTCGATCTGATCGCGAAAGCTAACTTCACGTTTGCGATCGATTCGATGTATGGTTCAGGACGCGGCGTGCTGGCACGGATTTTCAGCGAGCGCGGCATCAAGCACGTTGCGATCCGGCAGGAGTTGAATCCGCTGTTCCCGGGAATCAATCCTGAACCGATCGAACCGCATATTGAGCTCTTGCGTCAGACTGTCTTGAAAGAGAAGTGCCACGCTGGACTCGCGACCGATGGGGATGCGGATCGGATTGGCGCGGTCGCCGAGGATGGCAGCTTTGTCGACTCGCACAAGTGTTTTGCCGTCCTGACCCGCTGGCTTCTGGAACGGAAGAAGTGGCCGGGCGACGTGGTGCGCGCTTTCAATACCACCGGCATGGTGGATCGCATTGCCGCCAAGTATGGACGAAAGCTGCATGAGTGTCCGATCGGGTTCAAATACATCGCCGACTTGATGATGGAGCACGACATCATCATCGGTGGAGAAGAGTCGGGCGGTATCGGTTATTCACGCTATCTTGCCGGAGCGTGACGGGATCCTCAACGCGCTGCTGCTGGCCAACGTGATGGCGGAGGAGCGCAAACCGCTGGGCCAGTTGGTGGCCGATCTGCAGCATGAATTCGGTCCTCATTATTATGGTCGGCGCGATTTGCACATTCCGGACATCGTGAAGCAAGCCGCTATTCAGAGAGCGTGCGCCGGAACCACGACCAAACTTGGCTCCTACGGTATCGTTCAGAAAGAGAACATGGATGGAGTGAAAGCTCTTCCTGGATGCTCCTGACAACGGCAATGGAGCCAAGGCCTGGGTCCTGCTGCGGGCTTCGGGAACGGAGCCTCTTCTGCGGGTGTATTCCGAAGCGGCGACGCCCGAACTGGTGGCTGAAATCCTGGAGCAAGCAAAAGCTTTGTGAATAGTAGCGGTTAGCTCGCACGGCGGACAAGCCGTTTCGTCCTAGTGGCCAATGCACCTTCGGGTCGAAACAGATCCGCGCGACGATATCTTATGATTTGGAGTAGCCCTCCCCTCCCACGAACCATGAGATTTGCAGAAGACACACCTGTCATTCCGGATTCGCCGGATGCGAGCCGTTATAACCGCATCCGCCGTTGGCTGGAGATCGCCGACTTCCTCATGGGGTTGGTTCTTCTCTTGCTCTTATTGCTGACCGGCTGGACAGGCGAACTGACGAGATTGGGCCTACGGGGGCGCTTTTCAGAACTATCAGCTCTCGGTCTTCCTTTATGTATTCATGCTTATGCTGGGCGGCAAAGTTGCTTGGACTTGGGCTCGATTATTACGGGTTGAGGCTGGAACGTCGTTATCAAGCTGTCGAATCAGAAGACGCGATCGTGGCTGTGGGATGAGGTGAAGGGATTTCTGGTCGGACTGGTGATCGCTGGTATTGTCGCGGAATTGCTGTACTTTACGATCCGGCAGTCTCCGCAGCACTGGTGGCTCATCGCCTGGGCGTCATTCATGGTGTTGTTCATAGTGATGGCGCAGGTCGCGCCGCTGATCTTGTTCCCGATTTTCTACAAATTCGAGCCGCTAGATAACGAAGAACTCAAGCGACGCCTGGTGAGACTGAGCGAGGGCGCCGGCACAAAGGTGCGCGGAATCTATAAGTGGCACCTTTCCGAGAAAAGTAAGAAGGCCAATGCTGCGCTGACGGGTCTGGGCGCAACCCGGCGAATCATTCTGGCGGATACCCTCCTCGACCACTACTCTTACGACGAAATCGAGGCTGTCTTGGCGCACGAACTTGGCCATCACGTGCACAGGCACATTCTCAAGAGCATTTTCGTGCAGGCTGGGATCACTCTCTTCGGCTTTTGGGCCGCCAACTTCGTGCTGCACTTGGCGATCGAGCAATGGGGTATGTTCGAGAGACTTTCCGACTTCGCCAATCTTCCCCTGCTGGTTTTGGTTTCTACGATTCTCTCATTTCTGCTGATGCCCGCCCTGAATGCGTATTCCCGCTTTAACGAGCGCCAAGCCGATCGCTATGCATTCCAGTCAATCCGAAATGTGCGGCCATTCATTAGTTCGATGAACAAGCTGGCGGCGCAGAACCTGGCAGAGCGCACACCTTCGAAGTGGGTGGAATGGTTCTTCCACTCCCATCCCGCTATTTCGCGCCGGGTCGCAGCGGCAGAGGCATGGGAGCCCCCGCTGGCGATGGCAGCACGGCGATGAACTGTATTCCTGCTGAAGATTGAAGCGAAGTGCTGTCATCGGCTACGCAGAATCTCTTCCACGCGACGCAAGTCCTCTTCCGTATCGACTCCGACGGTGTCGTGAGGCGTCTCCCCCACATGGATTGGAATGCCATTTTCAAGAAATCGCAGCTGTTCGAGCCTTTCGCTTCGTTCCAGGAACGATTCCGGCAGGGCAACAAATCGGTCAAGGGCAGGCTTGCGGTAGCCGTAGAAGCCAAGGTGCTTGTAGTAGGGCGGGTGCGCCCGATCGCGATCAAAAGGAATTGTGGCCCGTGAAAAATAAAGCGCACGACCTGCGCTGTCGGTTACTACCTTCACGGCATTCGGATTGGGGATGTCGATTTCGGCGGCAGGGGTCTTCAGTGTTCCTACTTGCACTGAGGTGTCGGACATGACCGCCAACAACGAGGCAATGTGCTCCGCTCGCGTGAGCGGCTCATCTCCTTGGACGTTCAGGTATACGTCCGCGGCAACGTGGTTCGAAACCTCATGTACCCTTTCCGTGCCGCTGCGATGTGCGGCTGAGGTCATACACGCGTGCCAACCGTGCCTGCTGCAGACTTCCAGTATTTCCTCGGCGTCGGTGGCGATGATGACATCGGCGAGCAAAGGAGAAGCCGCCACACTGCAATAGACCTGACCCACCATAGGCAAGCCGCCGAGGCTACGCAGAGCCTTGCGCGTCAGCCGAGTGGAGGCGAGGCGTGCAGGAATGACAGCGATCGCTTTCATGAAGGGAATAGTTTCGGGCTTGCGGGCTAGAGTTGCAACTCCGGAGCAGGCATCGGCGTTTGCGCAAGTGCAGATGCGTGACTGCATTCGACAAGGCAATGAGTGCCAAGTTTGACACTCCAAAGCGAGCCTCATAGAATCGAACAGACGAACGCAGCGGCTGAAACCATTCCACAGCCGCGCTGGGACTTGGCCAAGCCCGTCTCTCCTCTGTTCGTTTTCCTGCAATGGCGGTGTAGCTCAGGTGGCTAGAGCGAGGGTCTCATAATCCCTAGGTCGTTGGTTCGAGTCCAACCGCCGCCACCAATCTTATCAATGACTTCCGCGGATATGTCCATGTCGCTCTCCACCGCTTGTTGCGCGGGCGATGCGGATTGGTGCGGACTTGTTTTTTCGTCCCCCTCGGGAATCACATCCAGCGTATCCACGAACGACACGTTGGCGCCAGGGATGAGGTGCCCGTAGGTGTCCACCGTGACTTGGATGGAGCTGTGCCCCATCTGTTCCTTCACGTAAACGATCGAGGCCCCGTTCTGAATCAACAATGACCCAAACGTGTGGCGAAGGTCATGCAGCCGGATCTTGCGGATGCCGGCCTTGGTCAAGACCGGCAAGAAATAGCGGTGATACAGGTTGTCGGGGTCCAGAATGGAGCCCTCAGGGGAGCGAAACACCAGTTCGCCTGAGATGTCGTTCTTTCCTTTCAGGAAAGCCTCCAGGAGCCGTTGCTCCCGAAGATCGATTAAGACTCGCCGCAACTCGCGGGAGAGGTCAACGCGACGGCTTTTCTTGCTCTTGGTTGTCGTGTGTTCCCGACACACGTAGTTGTGCTGGACGACAATGAACCGATTGGTGTCATCGTCATCCCTGCCAAACTGAATGTCGCCCCACTGCAGAGCAACGAGTTCACCACGGCGCAGGCCTGCGCGCAATGCGGTCAGGAATAGAGGGTAGTACTCTTCACAGACATCGTTTGCCGCGGCCAGGAACATTTGGGCCTCACCCGCTGTGAGTGCGGTCCCCCTGGTAGGCTCACAGAAACAATAAGACGCCATCGCTATACATTGGTTCAAAGCAAGCGAATGTTGAAAATAGTTCCACCTGAACGGAAGGATGAAGTCTTGACTCAGATGCGTGAAATGGAGGACAAGCTGCGGGAAATGGAGAAGTTGCACGATCTTTACGTGTAGCAAATTTGCCAAGAGTCGACAGAGTGACCGTCAGTGAGTGAAATGATTTTTCCCCAACCGTCGGGCAGCAGTCTTGAAGCCATGCGAAACTACTTCCATATCGCGAAGGAGGGACAATGCAAACACGCAAACTCGGAAATAGCACCTTGGAAGTCTCCGCTCTCGGATTTGGCTGTATGGGACTGAGCTTTGGCTACGGTCAACCCGTAGACAAGCAGCAAGGGATTTCCCTCATTCGCGCTGCAGTGGAACGCGGCGTCACGTTCTTCGACACAGCGGAAGTCTATGGTCCCTATACAAATGAAGAACTCGTCGGCGAAGCACTCGCTCCATTCCGCAATCAGGTGAGGATCGCCACAAAATTCGGTTTCAAAATTGACAACGGAAAGCAGGCCGGACTGGACAGTCGTCCCGAGCACATCAAGCAAGTCGCCGAAGCATGCCTCAAGCGCCTGAAAACCGATGTCATCGATTTGTTCTACCAGCACCGGGTCGATGACAAGGTTCCTATAGAAGATGTTGCAGGAGCGGTCAAGCACCTCATCCAAGAAGGCAAGGTAAAGCACTTCGGACTCTCCGAAGCAGGTGCTCAGACGATTCGCCGGGCCCAAAAAGTGCAGCCTGTAGCCGCTCTGCAAAGTGAATACTCGCTTTGGTGGCGACAGCCGGAGCAAGAGATCATCCCGACTCTCGAAGAACTCGGCATCGGTTTCGTGCCGTTTAGCCCGCTCGGAAAAGGTTTCCTGACGGGAGCAATTAATAAAGACACGCAGTTCGACAAAAACGACTTCCGCAATATCGTACCCCGCTTCTCGCCGGAGAATCGCGACGCGAATCAAGCTGTGGTTGACTTAATCGGTCGATTCGCCAAGCAGAAGAACCTTACGGCTGCTCAGGTCGCGCTGGCATGGATACTGGCGCAAAAACCCTGGATGGTGCCGATCCCGGGCACGACCAAACTCCACCGGCTTGAAGAGAATCTCGGATCCGTCAACGTGGAGCTTTCGCCGGATGAACTTCGCGAACTGGGAGCCGCTGCCTCGAAGATCCCCGTACAAGGTGCTCGCTATCCTGAAGAGCTTCAAAAGCTCGTGGGCCGCTGAAAATCCAGTACGTGAAAACCTGAGACGTCACGGGATAGCGGAGGCAGGCTTAAGGGACTCTGACATGCCAAACGGCGGTTCGGATTGTTGTGGTACCTGCTGGTTCAATGCCAAGAACAAAGGCGCGGCTGGCTATGCCCACGCATCGGACGCCGAACCGGATTACTGCACGATTCGCGAACTACCAATTGACGATCCTTTCTATACCTACTGCGGCAACCATCCGCACCGCTGTCCTGATCGAGACACCGTACCGACCGGACCAGTGTTCATCGACAAAGGAAATGGTCGCCAACTGTGGAAACCATCTCCCGACACTGAGGAGGTCCGACTGCATTTATTGGATCTGCTCGGCAAAATCGAGCAGGAAGCCGCTGAGGAATACCCAATAGGTGTTTACAGCGACGAACTCGTGGTGTGGCAGTTGGGTGAGTTTCGGGAGTTCCGGGCCGCAGGGGAGCTGCAGAGGATTGCAGCTTTCACGCCACGGCCCAGCTATGGAAAGGCGGGGCGTACACGAGCCAACTTAGTGACGGTTGCGCGTGAAGCCTTGAACAAAATCCAGCCACCTCAGATCAGCACAAATAATTCAGGCTCACCTCAAGCGAAGTGGTGGCAGTTTTGGAAGTGAGTTTTTGCAGAGGTTAGCTTGTTTGGCGATAACTTCTATCGTTGACGAAATCAGGCCTTTGCACAAGCTTGCGCCGTTTGTTCGCCAAAATCCGAGTCAACGAGTGTAATCGGGATGTTTGAGAACACAGGCAGAAGATAATGATTTAGGAAAAACCGAATGAAACGATCGCCAGGCTTCAGCCACAAAACGCTGGTGGAAAAATGTGCAGTTATCACGGTTTGTGCGAACCGTGCTCTTCAGACTGATAGAAGTAAGTTGATGTCAATTCGCTCTGGCGTAGCAGCGGACCAGGATGATCGTCGGTCACGACGTCAAAAGTAGTAGTTTCGACCCTAGAATAGAATCTCTGGAATGGTCAAGCGTGCACCAGCTCGACGGCGTCCTCGGAAGGCAAAGCCGAGTACAAAAGGCCTGCGCCCGACCGAATGCCGGATGGATGAACATGTGGGCGCGTCGCGTGAGGCGGCAGAGGCGATTGAGAAATCTGGTGGCTGCATCGTGGGCTCATATAAGGAGCCACTGGGCGGGCATCCTGCGTTGTTATCGATACTTCCAATTGAGGCCGTCGAGCCGACTCCCTTCCAGCGCGACCTTTCTGATGCACACCACAAACGCTTGGCCGATGTCATTGACAAGACGGGACGTTTTCTCGACCCGATCATCGCTGTGGTCGCACCTCAGGGCGGCTTTTGGACTCCCAACGGTCGTCACCGTCTTGAAGCGATGCGTCGACTTGGAGCCCGGTCCATCACTGCTTTGGTGGTGCCAGATCGCGAGGTTGCGTGGCAGATCCTGGCCCTCAATACGGAAAAGGCGCATAACCTCAAAGAGCGCTCGCTGGAGGTGATCCGCATCTACCGCGGCCTGGTTGACGAGGACGCGAGGCGACCCGAATCTCAGTTCGCATTCTACCTGGACGAGGCCGCGCTGGTAACCCTTGGTGTCTGTTACGAGCGGGCGCCCCGCTTCGGCGGTGGCGCCTATCACCCGATTCTTCGGCGACTTGAAACCTTTACCGGCGAACCGTTGCAGGCCGCTATCAAAGATCACGAGAAGCATGCAGCGCTGGTTCTCGATCTTGAAGAAAAGGTTGCAGCAGCGGTAAAGAAACTGAAGGAGCGTGGGCTGGTTAGCCCGTATTTGCGATCATTTGTGGTGGCCCGCATCAATCCTCTGAGGTGGATCAAGGAGGAACCACCACCGCTCGAAGGTGTGCTGAAGACGATGCGAGAGCGGGCAGCAAAATTCAACGTAGACAAGATCAAGCCACAGGATCTAGCGGGGGCTGCAGGCCCGCCTGATGACGCAACCTGAGGTTAAGGTCAACAGTGGATCTATTCCCCAACCAAAATGCGTTCGTATTTGAAACTGCAACAAGACCGACATGTCGTCCTCATTCATCAGAAAAACTCTATCGCCCATCCCTCGCGGCACCGTCCGTCGACGGGCCTCATTTGATTCGCTGATAACAGAGAACTTATTGGCTTCGTTTTACATACTGAGGCGCATTAGAGGACTAGGGAAGAGGACCCGGGGTCAGGCTATACCAAGCGTCTTTCCTACCTTTCCAGCAGTCTCTGCGTCGCCCAGTCGATCTGTCTGTGCATTTGCTCTTCGTAGCGGAGAATCCTATCCATTTCCTCTCCGGGTGCGAGGGCGTTGTAGTCCACGAGTGACTCAGACCGGTCCTCCTCGATCCGGAGAAGGGCTTTGTACATGGAGTCGAGAAGCTCCTTGCGAGCTATGATGCAAGTCAAGAACAGCTCGAGGTCAATTTCTGCGGTGACGGGCTCGTTACCCTGCACAGATTGAATGTTTTTCTGCTCCTCCACTAGCGGCGCAATTTCCGCATGCGTTTTTTGTGAAAGCTTACCAGAATCTCGGAGCTGCTTCTCCGCATCTTCGCTCGTCCCTCTCCATCGTCAACGGCCTTCCCTGTGAAAAAGTCAGGTCGGCTCCTGCAATTGTTTTTTCGGGGCCTGCTCAGCGTTCACTCGTGTTATGGCCTGCACGCTCGCGGAGTCGCCTAGCGACCCTTTCCATCGAAAGCTCCGACAGCTTCATTGCCTACACTGCCGTTTCGATTGCTACCGGGTGGAGCGAACCAGTTCCCGGGCGGGAGTTGCACCCGCTGAAGTCCAGCGCCTTTCACGGCGCACTTTTTCACCAGCTACCACATGGCCTTGGCGCAAGTAAGGTCAACCCGTCTTCTTTAATAGCTTGAAATTGTCACCGTCGCAGAAACTGCTGTGAGTGCAAGCGCTCGAGTCACAGCACTCGCGCTAACGTGTGATTAGGCGACGAACTGCGTCAAGCCCCCTTCTTTGTGGTAGGTCGAACTCGCCTCTATGGAGTGAAGGGGCATCCAGGGTCATTCGGCAGCGGCGGTGGTGCCGCCGGAATCCCCGCATTCCGGGACGGGGCTTCAGTAAAGTCGAACATGTCCTCGAGCGTGGCAGCGTGGAGGTCACGGGCCGTAAGGTGCAGTCGCTCCTCATCTCCCTCGTCCAGACTCAGCGCAGACGATTATCAGCGAAGTGGGACTGGATATGACCCGTTGGAAAACCGAGGCGCACTTCGCTTCTTGGCTGGGATTGTGTCCAGACAATCGCATCAGCGGAGACAAAGTGCTAGCGAGAGGCACGCGCCACGTAATCAACCGTGCGGCGACGGCGTTGCGAATGGCCGCCACCACATTGATCAAAAGCCAGAGTTACCTGGGCGCGCAATATCGTCGCTTGCGAAGCAAGCTAGGAGCGCCGAAGGCGATCACCGCGATGGCTCACCGGCTCGCCCGGCTGGTATTCCGCATGCTGAAATACGGTCAAGAGTACGTCGACAAGGGCACTCAGTATTACGAGCAAAAACATCGTGAACAACAACTTCACTTGCTCAAGAAGAAAGCTGAGGAGGGAAGGCTGCTGATCAAAGAGAACACTTTTCCATCTGGCACGTACCCGACACAGAGCGGGTCTGCGCGTGTCTCAAGGGTGGGCGAGTGTGCGGACGGGCAGTACGGGCTTGGCCGTTATTCATCTGCGATAAGAGCCGCATGCGCTAATGAGCGCTCGTGCGGATCCGCGCGGGGGGCGATCAGCAATGATCGTCCCTACCGCGACCGACAGTCATTTCTTTATTACCGAAACTGTGCTGCATCGAAGAGCCATTCTTGGGGTCCCGTAGTGCTCTCCGAGCGGGAAAGTCACGAGACTCCCCAGTAGACCGAGTAACGCCTGTCATACAGACTGTTCAGCGGAACCAGCGTGACATCTTTCCGCTGCCCCAACGTCCGGAATGTCAGCGGCTTGTCTCCCGCCTTGATCCACGAACTCAGGTCAGACCCTGAGGCCCTGAAACTCGGGATCTCGAGATCAGGCACAGGAGGAGTCCTGTTCACCGGCCCTAAAGGCGAGCCGTGCTGCTCGGGAATCGGCGCGCCCACTCGCAAGTTTGGTCCAATGATGTGGGCTTCGGTTAGCCCCTCCGCGCCGAGGTCTCCGGCCAGAACCAGAGGTCCATACAGAAACGCCTGCAAGTGAGAATCATCCGGCATGACTTCCACATGTAAATGCATGGGAAGCCGCATCTCCACCTTATCTCCTGTCTTCCACACTCGCCTCAGAGTCAGGTACGAGCCAGGAGCTGCCGATGCATCCAGCACCTTCTCGTTCAGCTTCACAGTCGGCGCCGATTGCAGCCAACCGGGAATGCGCAGACGCAGGGCCATGTTCTCCGGTCTTGCCGCCGTCACGGTCAGTGTCACGTCCGGCGACTCCGGGTACTGAGTTTCTTGACGGACCTTGAAACCTTTCTCTGCCCAATCCAGCTCCGACGGAATGAAAAGGTTCACATAGAGCCCCTCCTGATCCCGCCAGTAAATGCTGTCGTTCAGCTTCGAATACTCCTCAATTCCCGAACCCGTGCAACACCAGAATGTCTGATCTTCCGTATTGAAGGTCTTCCAGGCGCCCGGAGCCAGCGAGAGGTAATACTGCGTGTATCCAACCTTCGGCCGGATCGTGCCGATGCGGTGATTGAGTAGCAAGCGCTCATAGTGATCAAACAAGGCGGGCGACGGATTCCAGCCATAAAGCTGTCGCGTCACCTTCAGCATGTTGTAAGCGCAGCAGCATTCAGCCGTGTTTACGCTCTGCTTCAGTTCAGCGGCCAAACGCCTCGGCGGAGCGAGCCAGGCTTCCGCATTGCTCGTCCCACCCGTGACATAGGAACGAGCGGTCGTAACTTCATAAAAGAAGTACTCCGATAAGTCGCGAAAGCGGCTGTCGCCTGAGATCTCATACCTTCGTGCGGCCGCAATCACCTGTGGAATATGCGTGTTGACGTGCAATCCCTGCAACTCATCTCGCCGCGCTGCCAGCGGGTTGATGAAGCTCTTCTTCTGGAAACGGTCGCCCAATTTCGCCCACCGAGCATCGTTCGTCTCCGCGGCGAGATGATAGAAACTCTCCGCGATGCCGCCAAACTCGATCGTGAGGATCTGCTGCATGTGCGCTTCTGTCTTTGAAGCTGTCCACTCGTCCGCCCAGGCCGCCATGCCTTCGAGCACTTCGAGCGCCTGTTTGTTCCCGGCCAGCCGGTACATGTCAAACATCCCGGCTGTGATCTTGTGAATCGTGTAGAACGGCGCCCAGACCCGCTCGCCCTTCTCGAGCCGGTCCCACCATGTTGTTGGAAAGGCGCTAAGATACTTGCCGCCCAGCTTCTCCTGACACTTCGCCATCTCAGCGACCATGTAATCGCCTTTGGCTTTGAACTCCTTATCCCCCATCGCCGCCAGTTGCGCGCTGGCGCTAAGGAAGTGGCCGCTGAAATGACCGCGCAGCTCGCTCGATCGCTGACCGTTCTCCGGTTGCTCCCAGCCTCCGAGCGGTTTCGCCGATCCCACTGGTAGTCCGGCATTGGCGCGGAACGTATACAGGAGGCGGTCCGCCGACAGTCGTCCCATATAGCCACGGTTCCACTCCTGCGAATCGAAGTACACATTGTTCGGCAGGATTCGAACCTGACTCATGGGGAAAGGCTGCACTCTGGGCACAACGTCTCGACGAGTGAAGTCCAACGGCGCGTCGAATGCCGGCGTGTCCGGCACCAGTGGACGCTGGAACGATCCTGGAGCCAGGCGTGTCGAGGCGGATTTCGGCTGCTGAACCTCTTGGGCACCTAACGCCGTAGCCGCCGCGCCCGCCGCAGCAAGGACTCCGAAACGGCGTCGGGTTAAGCTACTTGCGTTTGTTTGATCGCTCATTCGTTTCCCCTCCATCAGAAACGGGACGGAAGTATAAGATAAGCGAGTTCGCTGGGCCTATCTGCCGTACCGAGGCATTTCACTCAAAACCTCCCCAGCCAAGGGTCGATGAGTGATGTTTCACCAATGACCGAACTTCCAACCAACCGAACTGATACCTGTCACTGCAACGCAGCGACGCAGTCGCTCGGGTGCAGCTTACAGACTGGCCCACGCGAGTTTGGCAGACTCCCGTAGCCAGGTTTCCGCGTAGTGTCGTTGTCGCCACCATCCACGCGGTTGATAGTCGGGATCGGACACACTCTCCACCGAGACGCGAACTGACCGGTCAGCCGCAGGCAGAGTCTTCCTCCAAACCATTCCAACCCGACGACTCTGGTAGTTTGAGGTTAATAGGGCAATGCTTTTCCACCCATGTTCCTGGATGCATGTGCTGAGCGCATGTGCTTCCTGCTGGGCAGAGGTTACGTCCGGCTCCGTACTGCAGAAATCGACTCTTCCAGCCAACTCAGCCCCATACTTTTTCTCGAGGTACGGGCGTGCAATCGGAGGTATTTCTTCGCCCCAATAGGATTCCCTCGGCACGCTGATTGCGACTCGGTTCGCGGCACCGCGCTGCAACAGCCCCATCGCTGCGGCCGTCCGCGCGTTCTCAGAGGCTATAGATCCCTGCAAGACCACGGCTGCATCAACGTGTTCCGGCACGGAATCCCCTGCGACAAGCAGAAATCCGCCCCAATGGAGGAAGCAAGCAGTCAGTACCGCGAGAATGCCGACTAGCCACAGCTTCCAGTACGACTTCTCGCTTGGTTCTTCGTGCTTGGAGATGTTGATAAACGTGTATCCCAATGTGCACCTCCGGGCCAGAGGTCTAAAGGACGAAGAGCAATGAAACCCCCAGATTCACGTGCAGCGTTCCGGGAAGTCAGGGATCAATGGGCTTCCCGCCACAACTCCTTACGAGGGGCTTCGGCAATACCTCCACAAATCGTAAGCGTTAGATGCCGGGCGCAAGTACAGAGACAACCCAAAATGACATGTTTTCGGGCAGGCGAGAGCGCGGACGAGGCCAAGGAGGGACAGAGCGATGAGTGAAATGGGGATATTTCGCCAGCCATCACCGAAAGCATAGAATGGCTCTCCGTGAAACTGGCTTTTCGGATAACGATCTTCCTTTCTTTGGTTGCTTCTGGATTTGCAGCCTATGGTTTAGGACTGCGTCTGTTGGGATACATAGCAGATGGAGCCTTCGGACCAATACTCAGAGCGCTACAAGACCCCACGATACACAAGGAACTGGCTCTGTGGGTCGCTTACTTCTTAATCTCGATCGTTGTGACCGTCTGGCTCTTTATGGCTATCGAAAGAACAAGACCTTGCGGAAAGCCAACTGAACCCACAATGAGTGCTATCGGGATCTTACGACATTTATGCGTAACAGTGGATGGTGCCTTCTTTTCAACAAGCGGATCGGCGTGACAATGCAAGAACTTCCAAGCACCGTTTTCCTTTCTAATTGCTTGGAGTTGGGTTCGCGGCGTTCGCCGTAGCGGTCGGGTTGACGACTGCTCCGGAGCGGGTAAGCCAGGGGAAAAATGGCGTCACTTCCAGCGGCATCTTGTGGCGCGCCGAGGTGATGGCCACCGGCATGGTCTTGATCAATTCCACATGGTCATCCCAGGCGTTGAGCTTGACGCGTCCGCCCAAAGGCAGGGCTGCGATCTGGTCCAGTTTGTTGGGATCGAGGGCCGGAGCAGAGTTCATCAACACCACCATACGATCCATGGCGCCCTTACGGTCGGTGAAGCCAGTGCCCAAGTGTGGAGTCAGTAGCGCGGAAAGCGCCGGGCCTCGCGCCGCCACCTCGCGCAGGAACAGTCCTGGTGTATTCAGCTTCTGGGCGTACGGTGAATTCTTCAGCAGCTCGATAGCCTTCTCGTCGGCTGCAGTTTCCTCCTCGGGAACGTGCCGGAAGCCCAGGTTCTGGTAGGTGGATTCATCAGAGAACAACATGCGATCGTAGAAGGCGTACTTGCTGCCCAAGTTGTGCCCCAGGACGATGTGGGCCAGTTCGCGCGAAAGCACCATGGCCAGGCTGGCTTCATCCGGGAGCACGTCCAGCAGGCCGCGGCTTACCACGATGGTGTTGCCCGCGCTGAACGTCTCGAGTGGCAAAGTCAGCATCACACGGGCGTGCACCGGGCCCGGCAGTTCGATGTTGTTGGTGGTCAGCAAATTGTTGACAACGGTCTCCAGCACCTTGTCCACTTCGCCCTCGGGAGCAAGCAGGCCGGCATTCTGTAGCCGCTCGATCACGTTGTCTCCTGCCTGCTGCTGCCATCGCCACTGCGCTTGCAGCGGAGAAGCATCCTGCGTCGCCGGACTTTCGTCCTTCACCGTGGAGTCCACCAGCACCTGGGTCAATTCGCTGTTCTGGGCGCCCTTCTGCAGGTCATAACCCCAGAGCCGGGTCTGGGCCTTGAAGGTAATCTTGTCCTTCGAACGGTCGCTGAAATCACCTTCCTCGCTGTAGATGTAGGCCGGTACCCAGTAGCCCGGGATCAGGTTCAAGCGCCAGCTATCCATGTGGAAGAAGTAAGCGTTGCGGGGGCGCGGCTCATAAAAGCCATTCAGGCGCACAATGTTGTAATTCTGGTCTTCTACCCAAATTCGGCCACGGAAGCGGCCATTACCGGTGCCCTGTTTGGCGGACACGTCGAAGACGATACAGCGGACATCACCCAGGAACTCGCGGTGCACGTACTTGAAATCGTAGGTTTGGCGATTGAAGTCGTCGCGGTCGGCGTAGATCATCCATGAGAAACCCATGGGTTTGTATTCGAACTTAAACAACCTGGTGAAGCCGCCCAACAGGTGGCTCTCAAAGCTGGTGTCTTTGGAGAGATAGTCCCGGCGGTCCACGCTTTCGCCCAGATCCATGCGGCCGAGGAAGTAATGGTCTTGCACCGGTGCCGGGCCGACTTGCGGGTCGAACTTCAGATTTTGCAGGTAGGTCTCAACCAACGGGGTGCGGGTCTTCAGCATTTCCATCAGAGCGTGCTCTCGCTCGATCGCGCGGTCCACCACCTGGTCCATCGTGGCAGACGGTACCGAGGCGGGCGCGGCGCTCGCGGATGCTGCTACCGGCTGCGGCGCAGCGTTCGGTGGCTGCGGCTCGGGCTGCCCGCGCGAGGAAGCCGGGCTAGACTGCGCGGCCGATTCTGGCGTCTGCGCCGTCGCCGGGGACGAAGACGGGTTCGCCGACTGCTGGGCGTTCGCGCTCAACGTGAGCAGCAATGAAGCGGTAATCACCCAGCGCCATATACGCATAGCTCAACCGAGATTTCGTTTTTGCCTTCGTCGAGCACTTCGAAAAGCAGTGGTTCAGTCGCGGTCGTGCTCGTGGTCGTCGTCACTGGCCTCCTTCTGGGAGGGTCAGCCTCGATGGGTCCTACCTTTGCTGAACACTGGGGGCAAAAATAAGTTTCGCCGAACCCGAAAACCCGATAACAATAAAAGACTCAGGGGTTTGCAGTGGTAGCCGACTCTCTTAAAATTACTCGGAAGGTGGATGGCATACTCTGCTTCCGGCCATGGCGGGAACAACCAGCCTCGGAAGCGTACTCCCCCGCATCTTCCAATTTACGATCTTGGAATTAGTCTCGCCAACGATGGAGGCTCAAAAGATTATCCGGCTGGAGAGCACATTGAAGGATCGCCTCCACACTCGTCAGCCGTTCGGCCTCAATGACAACTAGCACTGGAGGTTTAGTTCTCCGTCAATGGTGCCGGAGGTAGAGCGTATGGAGAGGGAACGATCCGCAGAAGACGAGACGCTGTGCGTTTTGCTGCAAACTCCTTCCGTGAGCGGTGACGCTTGGTTATCAATGACAGTTTTTCGTCTCCAGTATCTCAACACCAGCCTGTGGTCGTAACCTGCACGCGGGAACCAAAGATGGCCCCCCCTTGAGAATGCATTTACGGATTCATGTCGTGGAAAATAAGGTCTTCACTTGTATTGACCGGCAGGCCCCTGCAAGGAAATCACATCGGTCTGGCCTGGCTATCCTGAGATGCCCGCGCGGGGAAAGATATCGTACGGACTCCCGATCTGCATAATGTAACTCTCTGCCTTCGCGAAGCCACTTTGCAGCCCGCGGAAAGTTGCCACTGTGTCCTGCAAAGCGAAGTAGGAGTCGGGAGTCTGACTGGCGTGGGCATAACAGGCAGCTTTTTTAGTATCGGCAGTTGCGGTGATGTCCACGTAATGAGTGGGCGCGGGAAATTGTGTCGTATCTTCGCCGTCCGAGACTTCGTAATAGTACAGCGCGAATCGATGCTTCAGTTGCTTCCACGATTCGAAGGTGAGGTTGGCAATCCCGCGATGGTCGGGATGGTTATCGATGAGCCAGTGAGTGAAGACGGCATCGGGACTTTCCTTCTCGAGGATGCTCTGAAATTCCTGGTAGTGCTGGCTGTCAACGATCGCATGACCATTGATCTGATTGGCGTACGCAGGGCGGGCTTTCAAAATCTCGCACGCCTTTTTCGCTTCGGCAATGCGAGTCGCCGAAGACGTCTGCCGCCAGGCCCCGTCGTTCATGTAGAGCAGCACGACATCGTGGCCCAGCGTGGTGAACCGTGCAATGGTGCCGCCGCAGCCATACTCGGGATCGCCCGGATGGCCGCCCGTGATGACAATTTTGCATTTGTGGATAGTCGGCGTCACGCTAGAAGAATTCTGCGCCACAGCATTCACCGCTGCCGCTCCAGCCACGACTCCCGCACCTCTCAACATGTCTCGACGATTCATTGGACCTCGCGCTTCCAGTGTAAGCGACGCGACGATTCGGGTCGGGGACGGAGTTACTGCACGGCGGGTTAGGCTGGAATAAAAATTTCACGACACGAGAAAGTTAAGCCTCATCTCGGTCGTTGAGAACATGTTGTAGCGCCCGCACATGCGAGACTGCACTCGGTGGGCGGCGAGTACTGCATATGGTGATTGTTAGTCTAACCTCTAGGGCTGAATGTATCAGTAATAGAACTTCAGCGCGAACTGTATGTTGCGCTCACCTTGCGAGCTGTTGATCAGTCCGAGATAAGGGCTCAGGCCCATGATGGGCGCCTTCAAAATTGGCGTGTTGGTAAAGTTGAAGAATTCCGCCCGGAATTCCAGCCTCTTCGATTCGCTGAAAGGGAACTCCTTCTGAACGCTTAGATTGGCGGTGCGCAGACCGGGGCCACGCACTGTGCCCACACCACAAGTTCCAAAAGTGCCCGGAGCGGCCGGTGCATACGATGCTGAATCGAACCATTGAAATCCGGCGAATTGGCCGGTGAAGGGATCGGGAGCCGGTTTTCGCCCAAACACGTGAGGGGGTGCGACGCAGTTGGCTCGCGACCCGCGGGAGTTGGTGCCGGAAGCGTCGTCGGCATAAATCGTGAGCGGGAAGCCACCATGGAATTGGATGATACCGCCCAGCTGCCAATCGCCGATCGCCGCATTGATGAATGGATTTAAGTTTCTGCCCCATCTCTTATCGCGGCCGACGGGAAGTTCGTAGATCACATAGCTGCTGAGCACATGCGCAAGGTCGTAGTAGCAGGGCCCCCACTCGGAGCGGCGGTCGTAAAAGTTCTGCCAATATGCCGAGGCCGGCGCGGCCTGGCCGGCTGCGCCGAAATAGCCGATGGAATCCGTCATGCACTTCGAGTAGGTGTATGCGATTTGTCCCTGCAAGCCGTCGCTGAAGCGTTTCTGCAAGGTTGCCTGGAGTGCGTCGTAACGCATGTTGGCAATGGAAGCGGTGCCAGAGATTTGCGATAGCTCGGATTGCAGTGTCGGGTTTCCGGACAGGAAGGGGCTCGGCGTAATCGATCCGTCTGCATGCAGCTGTTTCTGAAGGTAGGGCAAGGCGACCATCAAGTGGGTGCCGTGCTGGCCGACATAACCCACCTGCAGCGTGGTCGAATCGGTGAACTGGTGCTCAATCGTAAGATTCCACTGCTGCGTACTAGCGGGTCGTATGTTGGCGTCCCACAACCGAATGATCGCGTGGTGAAATGGAGTAGTTGGCGGCAGCAGCCCTTGTCCGGTTGTCGTTGCCGGCAGATTGCTGGTGAAATAGTCCGTCTCAAACTCAGGACTGTTAAGGGGAGGGTTCATCGGGAGCCGGAGATTGTTGCCCGTACCCTCTAAATACGAAGAGATCCCGTAAGCTCCGCGGAGCACAGTTTTTCTGTCGAGGAACGCCGGAGTCCAGGCTAACCCGATGCGTGGCTGAAAATTCAGGCCGCCGTTATAAGAATTGTAGAGCGCGCGGCAATTGCTGTAGATACAGCGCTGTCCGGCGTACTGGATTTGCCCAGTAACAGGCGCGAAGTTCACCTGACGATTCTGCACTTCTACCCAGGGAGTGTGATTCTCGTAACGCAATCCCAGATTCAGGGTGAGAGTGTCGGTCGCATGCCAATCATCCTGGAAGTAGGCGCCGAAAACATTGGCGCGCTGGCCCCAACGCCCGGTGCTGTTGATTCCTCGCCCAAAGGAGTCAGGCAGTCCTAAAAAGAAATCCGCTTCCCCCGCGCCAGATCCGCCGCCCGATACCGCCAGCTGCTCAGGACCGGCGGTAAACCGACCGCTGAACGTCATGAAACCCGTTCGCCCGCTGCTGCCCGCTTCATAGGTATTGACGCGTTGTCGCCAATACTGAAAACCAGCATGGAACAGGTGCCGCCGGTGGGTGATGACGACATCATCTTTGTACTGAAACACAGTGTCCGCAAAGAGCTCTGCGGTGCCCACATTCTGAGTGCCGAGAGAGCCGACCGCACCCCCAAAGATGTAGAGAGCTAAGAGGCCTGGCCCGTGATCATTGGCGTTTGCGATGCCGAGTTTCTCGCCGAGGTTGCCGAGGCCGATGTCTCCCCCACCCAGTTCACACGAACATAGTTCGCGCCCACACTCGCCTCGTTCAGTACGTTCGGGCTGAAGTTGTGGGTCCAGTTGATGATGCCATTTTCGAGGCGAGCCTGGTCGAAGGTATCGAACAATAGTCGAAAGGAGTTAATGACGGGGCTATCTTGAGAGCTCTCCGATATCCGGAAGGTAGAGCCGGTCGCTCGCCGAGGTCTTGTAGTCGAGTTTCACATCTCCCTGATCTACATTGTTGTGACTACGAGTGGTGTTTACGAAGTTGTTTAACAAATTGCCGTTCAGCGGTTGGGGGTAAAGGCCCGAGGCAAATAGATTTGCCGCGACTGGATCGAGCATGCTCATGGGAATCAGATTGTTCTGAAACGGTGTTCGCTCTCCATTCGCATCGATCTGAAACGGGTTGTACAGCTGAATGCCTTGCTCCTTCAGTAGTTGAGAGAAGTCGCCTTGCCGTTCCGCCGCAGTGAAAAGGGTGATGGGGCCACTCGAAGACGGGTGATCGAAACGCTGTCCCTGATAGTCGACGAAGACGAACAACTTATTCTTGAGGATAGGACCGCCGAACGTGCCGCCAAACATGTTCCAGCGCAGTGCGGGCTTCGGGAGTCCCTGAAAATCGTTGGCCCAGTTGTTGGCATTGAGGACATCGTTGCGAAAGAACTCAAAGACGTTGCCGTGGTATTTGTTGGTGCCCGACTTGATTGATGTGCTGATGACGCCGCCCTGAAAGTTTCCGAACTCGGCGGAGGCGTTCTGCGTAATCAGACTGAATTCCTGAATTGCGTCCACACTTGGAGTGAACCCGACCAGGTTGTCCGACACCTGATTGTTGTCCATGCCATCGAGCAGGATGTTGTTCGCCTGCTCGCGATTTCCATTGATATAAGGTCTCCCGGCGTATTTGGGACCATCTCCGCTGGTTAGCGTTTGGGGATCAGGATGCACGCTGCCGGGCGCGAGCAGGGCCAACTGGATGTAGTTGCGTGAGAGTAGGGGGAGATCAACATTGGTGTGAGAGTCGAGAACCGTGCTGAGCTGCGTTGTGTCGGTGTGCAGCAAAGGAGGAGTCGAGGTGACGTCGATCGTCTCGCTAGCCTGTCCCAATTGCAGCTGAAAATCAACACGAGCTGTCTGATTGAGGATGAGCGTAATCGCACGGTACATTACGGTTTGAAATCCCGGTGCGCTTACTTGGAGCTCATACGTTCCCACGGGAAGTCGCGGAATATAAAAGATGCCCGCAGCATTGGTATGAACAGAATAGGTAGTCTGCCGTTCGGTATCTTTCGCCGTAATGGTTGCGCCGACGATGCGTGCGCCCGTCGGATCTACAACACCGCCGGTGATGGCGGCAGTAACTTCCTGGCCGCGGACTGGACGAGCCAAACCCAGGGACGCCACTAATAGGGCGAGAGCAGAGGCTTTGCGTAGCGAACGGAATTGTCGCAGCATACAGCCCCCAAGCTTTCGGTGGCCCTACCTAACTTTTAAAAGCGAGCAGCTAACGGAAGTTCTTTACCAACATGATGGTGGATTCCGCATCGCCTTTGTCATCGTAAATAATGGACCTGCCGTCCGTGGACACGTCCAATCCGAGACCGCCTGCCTGGTCCGTAGTGGCAACGGTACTGATTTTGCCCGTCGCAAGGTCTAATAGATTCAGCACGCCGACCGTGTCGTGGTTTTTCGTATCGCGGAAATAAATTACATTTTGCGTCAGTGCCCAGTTAAACCAATTGGGGCCACCCGATCGGTGCAGAACGCGTTCCTCTTTTCCACCCTGCAAGGGCATCCTATAAATGCCCGGCGACTCAAACTTCACGTAATAGAGTGACCGTCCGTCCGCAGATTCCTTGGCAAACACGCCACCATTCTTGGTGATCTGGACGGGCGTGCCACCCGTGGCCGGTATCTTCCACAGTTGGAAGGGCTCGCCGCCCCGGTCGGAGTAGAAGTAAATCGACTTTCCGTCGCGCGACCAACTGGGCCCTCCGTTATCGGCCCCAGGGAGCGTGGGCAGCAGGTGCGGCACGCCGCCACCCACCTCGAGGAGGTAGACTTCGCTGTGCTCTTTCGGACGAAACTCGAACGCAATAAAGCGGCCGTCCGGAGACCAGCGCGCGGCTCCGGCCGTTCCGTGCAATGAAGTGATTGGTCCGCAGTGCGACCCGTCCCGATCGCACATCCATAGATCGGAATATCCCAAACCATTCGATTCGAACACAACTCTTTTCCCGTCGGGCGAAAACTGCGGCCGCCAGTTAAAGCCCTTTTCGGATCGAAGAAGCACGGGCACGCCTTGGGGATGCTTCTCGTCCTTCAGGTCCATGCGAAACAAATTGTCCTTAAATGCCATCCGCTGATACGCGAGCTGATTTCCTTTTCGAGAAATCGAAGGAGACCAGGCGATCGCACCCACACCAGCCACCGGGTGCGGCGGTCCACCGGATGCGGAGACACGCCATAGCGACGCGAGTGGTCGCCCAGGGCCAGTCGAATCTTCGTTATGGCTGTGTTGAGAGCATGGTCAAAGTCGACGAACGTGTCTTAGGGCCAGACTTGCTGGCGTAGTTCTTCCCGGCTAACGAGTTCGCCCGCATGCGAGAGCAGGATGGCGCAGACCTGAAACGGCTGGCCCTGCAAAGGCACCTTTGCCCCATTCTTGCGCAACTCTCCAGTTTGTAAGTCCGCTTCGAACCGTCCGAAACGAACAATCCGCGCAGAACGGTGGCCACTATCCATGGGAACCCCAAGCCGTTGGCTCGCACTCTAGCACTGTTAGGCCGCTTCTCCAACTCCGAGCTGTGTACTCGCATTTCTCAACCCGTTTAATAACAGTGATTTGGGAGTAGCGGACAAATAGATAAGGAATATAGGCACGGTTCATTGAGCTACCTGTCGGACTAATCCACGTTGGCGTCACCGCGATAGCGGAGGGGTGAATGCCAATGAACCGCTTAGTGCTCTGTAGTTGCCTGCTGCTCGCCGCCACGACGTCGCTGGTCGACATTGGCTGGGCACGAACGCCCAGTCCTTCTAACACTGGAGCGAAGCAAGAGGCCGAAGGTGCTTCACACATTTCGGTGAAACTGCCCGTCCGCCTATACGGCGGCTACCTGGTCATTGCCGAAGGAGCAATCGGCAACATCCGCAAGTTGAATTTCCTGGTAGACACGGGTGCCTGCCCCAGCGTCGTCGATCAGAAGATCGCCCTCGATCTGAAGCTGGCGGAACAACCCGAAAGAGTGAACCTTTGGAACAAGAGTGTTCAGGCAGGGCAGGTGGTCATCCCTTCCCTGAGCCTTGGCCCAGTTCGTGTGGACTCGATTCCTGTCCTCTCCGAGGACCTCTCGTTCTTGCAGAAGGCCCTTGGCTTCAAGGTGCATGCAATTGTCGGATTGGACGTTCTGAGGAAGAGCAGCTTCACGATCAACTATAAGACGAAGGAAATCCTCTTCGGCATCCCCGAAGCCCTAACTCACTCCGTCCCCTTCGAGACCGACACTCCCGTCGTCACCGTTCGGATGGGATTTCACGATCGACGGTTGCGCATGGTGGTGGATTCGGGTGGTCCCGATCTGACGCTATTTCGAAGCCGAGTATCGGAGCCGAGCGGTTTGCGGGCGCTAGGGACAGAAACGGTGGTTGATGCCGGAGGAACATTTCAGCGTACGAGAGTACGAATTCCTGATCTCTACATAGGTAACGAGACCTTCGGTTCGCAAACGGCATTTGTGGTGAATGACCGGAAGGATGAAGGCGACGACTTTGACGGGGTTCTGGGAGTCAGGGGACTTCAGTTCTGGAAGGTCGCATTTGACTTTGAGAACCGCAGGCTCTCCTGGGAAATGCTAGATGTTGATCCAACGGTTACAGTCGGCATTTATGACGATGTCCAACTTCCCCAGAAAGTGTTGGCTGAGGCGAGATACGAAGCGACCAGGGTCTACCAGAAAGCTGGCGTCGCAGTCTCCTTGATTGAGTGCAAGTCGTCAAAGGTGGCCATCGAGGTTGACTTGAGATGTCAGGATTCAGTTTCGGCCAAACGCATCAACCTACGAATTGTCCGTCACGCGCGAAAATCGAGCGATAGCGTTTTCGGTATTGCGTTCCTCTCCGCGGAAGGAACTGGGGCGTACGGCGATGTGTTCTACGATTCAGCAGAGAAACTGGACCGGGATTGGCACGTCGGTTTAGCGCGGGTATTAGGGCATGTAATGGCGCATGAACTCGGACACCTTCTACTGGGTTCGAATGCGCACTCACGCCTGGGAATAATGTGCCCAACTTGGCATGGTGATGAGCTCCATCTCGCGAGCAGGGGGGCTTTACTGTTCGCTGAAGACCAGGCTCGATTAATGCGGGAGAGGTTGGCCCGCTAGTCGATACCTTTCAGCAGAAGTCTGAACCACTCTAGGACGGTGTGGATCACCGGATCGTAGAATCTTCCCTTCACTCACTGTGAAGCCGTGTCCCATTCCCTCGATCTCCATGTAAGCGGGCCCGCCCAGGATGAATCTGGTTAACGGGGGTTGACGATCTGAGAGATGGCTTCGCTGGAGGCTCGGTTCATGATCTCATCGGCAGCGCCGCGAATGACAAGCACGTGAGCACCAACTTTCTGCCAGGCTTCGCCCAGGTTCAACTCCTGGAACTGCTGGTAGAAAGCAGCCGGGCGGTCATATTGGCCGTCGGCTTCGTCGTACCAGAGCGACTTCCACTCGGGATGTTGGGCAAACACCTAGCCCGGCGTGATCCGCGTTCCATCCTTCAGTCGTAGAAAGATGTGTCCATCTTCAGTCTCTTCTTCTACCAAGGTAGGGGGGCTGGGGGCCTACCACCGACCGGACAAACGACGATTCATCATCCCGTTCAAAGCCATTCGCGTCGTTCAATGGCTGGGGGGGTATCCCGCCTCGCCGATTTGCCCTGCCGAACTTGCAAGCGAAGCACCCACACGTCCTTCCCATCCACATTTGTGAGCGACAAAGGGTGCTGGTAAGAAGAAGCAGACTTCCTGCCGCGAAGTCTCTCCCAGGGAATGTCGCTCTGGGGCGAGCAAGTTAGCGGCAAATATGGCCATCTTGCGGCTGACACGCTCCCCATTGCGATCATTCAAGTGCGTCTGGGAGTGACTACGAATTGCGTGCGCGAGAAACAAGCACAAAACTTGTGATTTCTCCTCCGAGTGCGACAAACCGGAGTCACAAAGAGGTTAGGGAGAACTCGTGGCAATCGCTGGTGCATTAAACCACCCGCCCCCAGCACACCTTAAGGTTTTGTTTTCAAGCACCTGAGCGTGTCTTGATGATAGACGCTTCGGAGCGCTTCTTCCCCTACTGTAATGAATTTGCAATGTGAATTCCGACGAGGCTGAGCATTCCGCTCTCATCTTGCCCGGTCACTGAGCGTAATCGCGATATTTTCGACAACAACGATTGCTCTGTGTCGCTCGTCAGGGATATTGTCTTTCGGATCCCTTTCGCAAGGAGTCCGCATGAGCAGGCGTCGTACCCCTCAGTTTTCAATTGTCGCCCCGTGGGGGATGTGGCTGTTGAGCTTGGTGTTAGGCGGCGCCCTCACTCTGGCAGCGCAACAGCCCGCTGCCCCCAGCACCCAGACTAGCCCCGACTCCTCTCCAACTCGGCAGCAGAAAACTCCAAGTACTGACGAGGGATCGGCTGCCAGGTTCATTGGTTATGCGACGAACCCATCCACCTTCTTTCCCGACATTGCCACCAGCCCTGGTCCCCTCACGACTACGGGCAAGTTCAAGTTATTCGTCAATCAGAGTATTTCTCCGCCTTACATTCTCGAGTCTGCTTTCAGCGCGGCCTTCGACCAGGCCAGGAACGTCCCCAAAGACTACGGCCAGGGCTGGGCTGGATATGGCAGCCGCTTTGGAGCCGACATGGCCCGGTCCTCCAGCAGTAGCTTCTTTGGGACTTTTCTATTCGCATCTTTGCTCCATCAGGATCCCCGCTTCTTTCCTGAGAGCAAACCTTCCTTTTGGCGCAGCTTGAAATATTCGACACAGCGGGTCGTCATCACCCGAAACGATTCGGGAAGAGATGTCTTCAACACGTCAGGCCTGTTGGGCCCGCTGGCTGCGGAGGGGCTTGCTAATGTGTATTTGCCTTCGTCGGAACAAACGGTTGGGAAGACGTTAACGCGCTTCGCCACAGATTTAGCGTGGCGAGTTGGTGGAAATATGTTCAAGAACTATTGGCCGACATTCTTTCGCAACATGGGCCTGAATAGGCTGAAAGTAATTCCCGATCCTGGAAAACCCTCGGGACTCGGGCAAGCCAGGCCCACGGATCATTGAGGCCGGTGTTAGTCGTTTCAAGCGCAAGTTCTTACGAAAGACCGGTCGTTAAGAGCTGGTCTTGTTGACGAACTTCAAATGATCGTCTCCCCCCTGGTAATCGGCGCCGGAAAACAGTTCTTCCCGGATCGTGTGCGGTTGAAGCTGGAGTTGCTCGATGAGCAGCGCTTCCGGAACGGCGTGGTCGCTCTCCGGTACAGTGTCCGTGGCTGATAGGTCCCGTAGTGTGCAGAAGAAGTGCTTGACACCGCCGACATTGTCAGAGAGGGGATATTTCGCCAACAGTACCCAACTTTCAGCCCACGTTAGACTGTTCTTGCCCAACCAGCACTATGCCAGAAGCCCGACAGAACCGACTATTCGTGGCAGCCGCGGTACTTTTCTTGATGGTTGTTGTCTTAGCAGGTTGGTATGCCGTGGCTGCCAACTACGACTACGGAGCCCTCGCGGGAGTGTATGTACTCAACCACGATGGAGAGAAATGCATTCTTGACTTGCGCTAAGATCGAACCTTTACAGAAGAGCTTACGCATTCAGGCAACGTTCAAAGAGCGACGGGAAACTGGCACCGTTACGGAGAATCCCACGTTTCCTTTTCACGGGAATTCCTGAAGATAGCCGGCCAGGAGTTGAACGCAACGGGCGAGGCTCACGGAGAGTTCGAGAAGAGACTGGGACTGTTTCCCATCCTCACCTTGGCTCCCCTGTCGAATGGTCCCGGCCTCCACAAGCAGTTTCTGTTCTAACCAGTACAAGACGCGACTGTTGTAATCACGCTCTACACTCGAAGTACTCACGATCGTTCCAGAGCCGCCCTCAGCCGGCTCTAACTTTTGCCCTGCTTCTCCTTACGTGTACAGGTGTAAGTTTCGCCCATGGCTCCCACGACGGTCAGAAGGGTACGGGCTAGATTATGTTGATTTTGATCGGAACCGCCCCCACGGATTACGCATTAAATCACGCAGTCACCAAAAAGCAATCCCAGGACTTTATCGCGGGGTCGCAACCGGCCGCCTCCACGCTCGATAAGTATGTGAACCCAAGCGCTGTAATCGCCGATAGCCGGGAAGATGTGACTGAATTTGTCCGCACCCGCGAGTTCATGGCGAATACGATGCTGGCCCTTCGCCAGTTGGTTCACGATCGGCGCGGCGGGCTGGTTCGGTCTTCCTGTCAGTACAACCCATGTTCTTTCTTCCGGTATCGCCGGGACCATGGCAGCCAACCACACTGGACTGCAAGGGGGAACGGTTCGCAATCTGTGCATGGCATGGATACTCACCTTGCCGGTCTCGATGATGTTGGCGGGTTTTTTGTTCTGGGGATTCCGAAACATTTTCTAGCCCCGTTCGACACCCTTAAGATACTGCCGAGAAGACTTGGGGTACTTTTGTCCCGGGTAATTCTTATTGACCGGCTCAGGCCCCTAGAATTTGAGGGTCACGCCTTGAGCCCAAGACTCAATGTGCCAGCGCCAGGTAGTTGCCATAGCCAACGATCATGGTCGAGCCAACCAGGAGGGCCAGGGCCAGCGACAGGAGGCGTAGGGCTGGCTTTCCGGCACCCTGCCACTCTCTCAAGCCGATGCCCCATAGTGTGCTGAAGATGATGATACTGGCCATGTGTAGCGTCCAACTGGAAAACCCGTACTTCCCCATCTGGGTTTCACCCATGGTGTAGAAGAAGAATTGGAAGTACCAGGTGGTCCCGGCCAGCGCGCAAAAGAGATAGTTTGCCACCATGGGAACAGATTGCTGGTCTTCCTTTTTCAGGGACGGCATGTGTTCGACAACTTCGCGGCTGGGCGCATCGATAGCGGTTTCCACGATGGTCTCATCGGCATTGACTGGGTACCGGGTTGAATCTGCAGTGAAGTACTGGTAGCCGGTTCCGTTGCGGAAATTGAGCGCTAGACACCAGATAAAATTGGTTGTGAATCCGCCGATCAGCACGATTACGAGCACCGGGAGTCCCTGCCACAAGGTCGGCGTGCCATGCTGTAGCGTCAGCGCCTTGATGGGAGCGCCGGCGGCCAGTCCGTAGGCGAAGCACGCGCTCATGACGCCGGATAAGGTTGCGACGCCCAGCCCCTTCTTCAAATCGAACTCTTTAATGGCGGCTTTTTGTTGCTCTGGCGACATAGCGCGTTCTTTGTAGATTCCCGCAAGTCCAGCCGTTGCAATTCCAACGAGGCAAACGAAGATGCCGAAGAGGATCACCTGTCCGGACTTCGTGCCGAGAACCTGAGTCATGAAAACGCCACCGAAAATCGGAGGCATGAGAGTGCCAAACGCGGCACACAGGCCTAGAGCTACGGCCATCCCAAGTGATAGTCCGAGAAAACGCATGGTTAAGCCGAAGGTAAGCCCGCCGACGCCCCAGAGGAGGCCGAAGAAAAAAGCCCAAAAAAGAGTTTTCGGAGGAGTTTGGGAGAGAACGGCTAACAAATCTCTGGTCAAAAGACTGCCCAGGAACCAGGGGGCAATGATCCAGCTAAAGAGACCGCCGACCAGCCAATAGGTCTCCCAAGACCAACGTTTCACGCCGCGGTATGGAACGTAAAAGCTTCCGGAAGCCAAGCCTCCTAACCAGTGAAGAACAACCCCCAGGGCAGGATTCGGGACCATGTGCGTCCTTGCGTTGTGGATTTACAGGTGGAAGACTTCTTCCAGTGGCTGCATGGCACGGTCAGGCAGCGTACCATCTGGCTGGACAAAGAAGCCCGCCATCTCACGCTGCCAACGTTCGTTCACCTCGCGCTCGGCCATACCGACTCGGGCGCGTTCGAAATCTTCAGTCTCTAGATAACCAACCAGCAGGCCGTCGGGACGCAGGAACAGGGAGTAGTTGTTCCAACCCGTTTCGCGCAGCGCGGAGAGCATCTCGGGCCACACTGTACGGTGGCGCATTTTGTATTCGTCGAGGCGATCGGGCTTCACATGCAAGATGAAGCAGATCCGTTTCATGCAATTCTCCTAACGCAGAAAGGCTTCCGACAAGCCGCCGTCGACTGGAATGACGTGGCCGGTGGTTTTTGCACTCTCGTCGCTCGCGAGCCACACAATGGCTGCCGCACAATCCTGGGGCAAAATTGGCTTCTTTGTGAGAGTGCGCTGCGCATAGAAATGCGCGAGTTTGGAACGCAAGTCTTCCGTGTTCTCTGACGGTGAGAAGTCGATCTTGTATTTCTCCAGCGACTGGATGACGCGATCGCGCGGGAACATGGTGGACCCGGCCACAACAGTCGCGGGAGCGATTCCGTTCACCCGAACCGTGGGGCCGAGCTTGATCGCCAATTCGCTGGATTAGGTGATTCAACGCCGCCTTGCTGGTGTCGTAGGCTTCGCTGCCTTTCTTTGCCACGACAGCGTTCGCAGAACTGGTGAGCACCATGGTGGAGGGCAGATTCTGGTCCTCGAAAACCCACCGCGTCTTTTGGGCCAGAAGATAGTTGCCGGTGACATTCACGAGGAAGGTCTTCGCCCACTGTGCTTCAGTGAGTTCTCCGTCGGGACCGGGAACAGCGTAAATCGCAGCGGTGTTAATGACCACGTCAAGCCCGCCAAACTGTAATACGGCAAAGCGGGCAGCCTCAGCGAGGCTGTCGGAAGAACTCAGGTCGACTGCCGTCGATGCGACGAATTCGGAAGATGCCAGGGCACCCGCCTCCTCAGCAACTTTCTGTGCACCGCCTTGGTCGAAGTCGGCAACGACCACGTGTGCCCCCTTCCGTGCCAACAGGAGGGCGACTTCACGTCCGATTCCGCTGGCGCCGCCAACTACTAGAGCGATCTTGCGGCTGAACTCCGCTTCCGCGGGCATCCGTTGGAGTTTTGCTTCTTCGAGCGTCCAGTACTCAATACGAAACGCTTCCGAGCGGGGCAGTGCGACGTAGTTGTGGAAGGCAGTAAATTGTGCGGATTGCTCGGGGCGGCGTGCTTGTGGAAGAGGATGGGCAACTTCGTCGTCTTCAAGCGCGTTGGCACCAGCCATTACGTGGATCGCATTGATGAAGAACTCTGTCGTGATGCGAGCTTCTTTCTTGTTCTTGCCGAAGCCGAACAGGCCCAGACCTGGAACGATGACCACCGAGGGGTTGGAATCGCGAAGCTTGGGGGACTCGGCTGTTGCCCATGCATCGTAGTATTTCTTGTAATCGGCGCGGTATGCGATCGTTTGTTCCTGGATTAGGGTTTTGAGAACGGTAGTATCTGCCTTCACCGGATCCCAACGGAGGAACAGCGGACAAACGCGAGTTCTTAAGAAATGGTCGGGGCAACTGGTACCGAGCGCGCTCAACTCCCTTGCCCATTTCGATCCTGCAAAGGTCAAAGCGTCTTCATCATCGGAGTAGTGAGCAACTACGCGCCGGTTTGACGACAAGACTCCGCGGAGAGTGGGCAGAATTTCGGTTGCGATGCGCTTTCGCTCTTTTGCGGACAGGTGCTCGAGTCCACCGAACAGAAGCCCCTTTTTCGATTGATGCTCCAGAATAAATTCGCCCATCTGGTCGATGGTGTGAATGCTGTTCAGATAACACTCGCGTTGGGTCGCGCCCCAAGTGAAAAGACCATGGCCACCTAGCAGGATGCCGTCGGTGGCGGGATTGTCTTGAACTGCTTTCTGAATCAGGAGTGCCAATTCAAAGCCAGGCCGCTGCCACGGAACCCACACGATCTTGCGTCCGAACTTCTTATTGAACTCGTCCAGTTTACGTTTTCCGTTCGCGCTCGCGGCCAAGGCAATCGCCCAGTCGGGATGTAAGTGATCGACGTGAGGAAACGGCAAGAACGCGTGCAGGGGAGTATCGATCGAGGCGGCCACGCGATTTTCGCCAAACGCCGAGAGCGGATAGTAACGCACCATTTCGTCTTCGTGCTGCTCGCCACGGTAAAGGCTCTGCAATTGTTCGAGGCGATCCAGGTACAGCAGGGCAAAGCCGGATTCCTTGATCGACCCCAGATCGCCGCCACTGCCCTTCACCGCCAGTACTCGCGTGGGCGAGCCCGTAAACGGATCAGGCAACTCGATCTTAGAGCTGGTGTTTCCGCCGCCGAAGTTCGTGATGCGCAGGTCAGCGCCCAGCAGATTGGAGCGGTAGCGCAGCAGCGCCAACTGATCATTGGCCAAGGTGCGGGCCTGCTCTTCGTTCCACAAATCCTTGAGATGAACTGTTTCTTTGATCTCAGGCATACGTCAGCTCACTGTAGTGTTGGAAGCGTTCTGCTTCTTTCTCCCATTTGTCCGTGTCCGCAGGCTCGAAGACCTCGGTGGGAAACGAACGGTCGACGATCGCGCGGACTTCCTGCAGGGAAGTGGCGGCACCGGTCGCCAGGATCTGGATGGCAACATTGCCAAGCGCGGTGGCTTCGGCCGGGCCGGCGAGGACCCTTTTGCCGGTTGCGTCTGCGGTGAACTGGTTCAGCACGCGGTTCTTGGATCCGCCGCCGATCACGCGAATCTGCGCAATATGCTGTCCGCTCACGTGCTCCAGGTTGCGCAGGACGATGCGGTACTTGAATGCCAGGCTCTCGAGGACAGCTCGCACGTATGCTCCTGGGTTGGATGGTACAGGCTGGTGAGTCTTCGCGCAGAACTGGTTGATCGCGGTCAGCATGTCGGGAGGGCGCAGGAACGACTCGTCATCCGGATCGACCAGATGGCCGAAAGCGGCTTCGCGGCCTGCCAATTCCATCAATTCCCGATAGTCGTAGACTTGTCCCTGCGCGGTCCAGGACTGCCGGCAACATTGCAGCATCCACAGTCCCATCACGTTCTTGAGAAAGCGAGTTGTTCCGTAGACGCCGCCTTCATTTGTGAAATTCAGTTGCAGCGCGTCAGAGGTGAGGACGGGAACATCCAGCTCGGTTCCCAACAAGAGACCACGTTCCAGAACTCAGGAAGGCAGTGCCGTCGCGTGCCGTGATCGCTGCTACCGCTGAGCCAGTATCATGCGATGCGGGAGCGATCACGGGTGTGCCCGGACAAGGCGGAATTCCGGGCGATCGCCGGCAGCAACGGTCCGAGCACGGATCCCGGTTCTACGATCTGGGCAGGTAAGCTGGCGGGGAGATCCAAACGCTTCAACAAGTCGGTGGCCCATGTCCGCGTTACCGGATTCACCATCTGGGTTGTGGTCGCATTGGTAAATTCGCAAACCGCCGTTCCGGTGAGCCAATAGTGGAACAGGTCCGGTATCGTAAGCAGACATTCGGCAGACTGCAGAATCTTCGGGGTATCTCGCTGGGCCGCGAACAGCTGATAGAGCGTGTTGATGGGCATGAATTGAATGCCCGTAGCCGAGTAAATTTCTTCTTTCGGTACGCGACGAAACACTTCTTCCATCGACGCCCTGGGTGCGTGGTCTCGATAGTGATAGGGATTCTGCAAGCAGTTCGCCCCGTTCGCCCAGCAGCGCATAGTCGACGCCCCACGCGTCGACGCCGATGCCTGCCAGTTCAACTTCTTCGAGCTTGGAAAGCGCTCTGCGAACTTCCAACCACAAGCGAGCCACGTCCCAATGCAACGACGCCGGAGTATTCCACCGGTTCGTTGGGAAAGCGGTGGACTTCCTCGGTGGTCAGCACTCCGGAGTGAAGACGCGCGAGCACCGCACGCCCGCTTTCAGCGCCAAAATCGAACGCCAGGTAAGGCTTTCCGGTTCCGCGCTAGGCATAGGACGACACGTTTTGTGAATTACGGGCGGCCCGTTCTTTGGTGATCCGTTCCAGGTATCCGCTCTCCCGGAACGCGACCAGCGGATCTGGCGGCAGGCCATTCGAGTCACGCCAAGTCCTGGATCACCGGTCGCACATCGGTCGCGAACGCATCCTGCAAGAGGGATTCGGCGCGCACCAGATCGCAATCTTTTTGAGCCGCCGCCAGAGCTTGGATGATCCACGATCGCCGCCTTTGCAAAGAGCATTTGCGCCATGACCACGGTCTGGATCATGGCTTCGATCTTGCCCTTTAAGTTGTGGCTTTGATCGATCATGTACGCGATGTCGGGTCGTTTGCCGGTTTCCCACTCGAAGTACAGGATCTCGTGGAAAATGCGAAAGACCTGGTACGGATCGATCGAGCCCAGCGTCAAATCGTCATCGGCGTAGCGGCGATCGTTGAAATGGAAACCGCCCAGCATGTCTTCCGACAGGAGCCACGTGACAATCTGTTCGATGTTTTGCGAAAGATAATGATGGCCGGTGTCGACCAGGACTTTCGCCTGCGGCCCGGCGGTGCGCGACAGCAGCAGCGCCATGCCCCAATCCGCGATGTCAGTGTGATAAAAGGCGGGTTCGAATGGCTTATATTCGACCAGCAAGCGCTGCCCAGGTGAGAGATCCGCGTGACACGCTTTCAGATTTTCCTCGAACCATTGCTTGCGCTGACGGATGTTGGCGGTGCCGGGATAGTTGGAGCCGTCTGCGAACCACATCGAAATGTCGCGGCTCTGCAGGCGGCGTGCGATCTCGATGCTGTCCTTCGTATGTTGCAGCGCGATGTCGCGGATCGACTTGTCTGGATTGCCAAACGAACCGTACTTGTAGCATTGATCCTGAAAAAGATTGGGATTGATCGATCCTGGCTGCACGCGATACTGGCCGGAAAGATTCTTGATTTCGTTCGTGCTGTTAATTCCATCCGGGCAGTCCCACTGAACGTGCAAGGCCACGGTGGGACAGACGCCAGTCAGTGATGGACCTGGGCGGCGTCACTAAACTTTTCTCTGATCGTGGTGGCGGCAGCGGGCTGTAGGAATTTGCCAAAGCGCGTACCTGTGTTCGCGAAACCCCAGGAGGGAATCTCAATACGGAATTGTTCGAGCGCCCGGAAAACGCGTTCCGCCCTATTTGAATCCATGGCCAGCCCTCTCGGGGGGGAAGGTTACACACGCCGTCTGTTGCAGGTCACGATCTTTTTGCGGAATCCCCACATTTTGCAGTGTAGAACATAATAATGTGTTCTTTCCTCCGCTAAAGCGGTGAAATACGGGAAGACTGAGCGCCCGCTGCACTAGAGCCTGCCGCGAGCAGAACGTCCCTAACTTCCCAAGTAGGTTTCGCTTTGTAGAATGTGGGAGCGAGTCGGATTCGGTTGTCGCGTCCGCCTCAATGTGAGCTCTCCACCGCGTCTATCAGCGTTTGAGGTCCTGTACTGCGCAGGCGTTTCGCATTGCAAAACGGATCAGGCCGATTGAGGGTATTTTACCCACGGTCCCAACAGTCAGCAAATCGTTTAGGCACTGGACTTAGACGATGGTGCAACCGATCCGGGAACGGCTATCTAGAATTTCGCTTGGCAAAATAGAAAAATTGGATATGATTCCGGCTACCGTATGAGCCCCAGTAGCCCAATCTAGGGATCGTTACCTCGTAAAGTCGATTGTCCATTCGTCGCAGTTGCTGACGGCGTTTCGCTCGTCCGGTGAAGCGCTGCCCCTCAAGGAAATCGCCGCGCGCAGTGGGTTACCGAAGACGATGGCGTTCCGCCTGCTCTACACACTTGAGAAATGCGGCATGGTCGACAAGGTGGGCGAGAACCTTTACCAGTCGTGCGTGCGGCCCTGGAAGCAGCGACTCTATCGGTTGGGATATGCGGCCCAGGGAACGGATTACCAGTTCTCGCAGGACGTGACGGCGAGTTTACAGCGGGCGGCTGTAGCGGAAGGAATTGAGTTGATCTCGCTCGACAACCGCTACAGCGCGAAAACTGCTCAGCGCAATGCCGACCTGCTGGTGCGTGAAAAAGTGGACCTGGCTATCGAGTTCCAGACCGACGAGCATATCGCGGCCGTAGTTTCTGCCAAGTATCGCGAAGCCAATATTCCCATGATCGCGATTGACATTCCTCATCCGGGCGCTACTTACTATGGCGCGAATAATTACGAGGCTGGCCTGATTGGGGGACGCTACCTTGGCCGCTGGGTGAAGGAACACTGGCATTCCGAAGTGGATGAAATTTTGCTGCTGGAATTGCCGCGCGCCGGGAACCTGCCGCGTATGCGGCTTACGGGGCTGCTGGTCGGACTTAATCTGCTTCTTCCGAACGCGAAGAATTGCCGGGTGACGTATCTCGACGGTGACGGGAATCTGGGCCCCAGTTTTGAGGCCGTTCGCCGTCATCTCCGGACGTCCCGGCACCGCCGTATCCTGGTGGGAGCAATCAATGATCCGAGCGCACTTGGGGCGCTACGCGCTTTCCAGGAAGCAGGGCGCACGGAGAACTGCGCCATCATGGGCCAAAACGCCTCGCCGGAAGGGCGTGCGGAACTTCGTCAGGCGAACACTCGCCTGGTCGGATCGGTGGCCTTTTTCCCTGAGCGCTACGGCGACGACCTGATTCGAGTGAGTCTCGATATTCTGAACCAGCGGCAGGTGCCGCCCGCAGTGTTTGTGGAGCACAAACTGGTCACGCCTTCCACAGTGGATCATTACTATCCCAATGACCGGCTTGCCGAGATGGTCAAGGCCGGCGGTCCCGCGTTTCACACTCATACCGCGTAAGTATGCCGCTCCATCTGCTCCGCCACAGTGAGCCGGCTCGCATTTTCCTGTCTCTGGCTCGTGAGTATTTCCTGTCGACTGGCAAGCGGATCATTCCGTTTCCTAAAGTTCCTAAGCCAGAAGGATCGATACACGCAACTCAAAGCCGCTCAAAACATTCTGCATTGCGAAACTAGTGGAATAAGAGCCGGGCGCTACGCAAAAGTGGAGACGGCTCCCCGACAACGCGAAATGCGCTTCAATCCCGCCATTTGATGACGTTTCCAAAATTCTAGATCCGTTTCTCACTGAAAAATGAAGGCCGTTGTCGTGTTGCGCGTTGACCATTGCGCTTGACCAATGGGAGTATCCGCGCCGACGTGGGGCACGTCTGCGGGGCCGCAAGAAGAACCCGTCCATTTGACGCAAGCTGGATTGATCGGGGTCCACATCGGCAATGCTCTTCTTGGCGTGAATCGCCAAATCACTTGGGAAGTTGCCAAGTAAGACGTGGACAACGGTCTCTTCCGAGGAACGGGAAACAACAAGTCTCGAGTCCCACCAAGCAAGCGCTCATTGGGAACAGGAGAAAACATGATGAGATTCCGCAATCTGCTGGGGTTTCTGGTGGTTCTCATTTCTGCGACTTGGGCTTACGCCCAGGGTGGCGCCAACGGAACCATTCTCGGAACGGTCACCGACAACTCGGGTGCGGTCGTGGCGAATGCTGCTGTGGAAGTCACCAACGTTGCTACTGGCGTAACCAGCCACACCCAAACGAGTTCCACGGGCGATTTCACGGCACCGTATCTGACGCCCGGAACTTACAAGGTTACGGTTTCTGCGGCCGGGTTCCAAAGATCCGTGGTCGACAATGTTGGGCTGGTCGTGGCTCAACAGGCGCGTGTGAATGTCACGCTGAAGCCCGGCCAGGTCAACGAAAGCATTGAGGTCCAAGCTGCAGCCGTGGCGCTGGACACAGACAGTTCCTCAGTTTCCCAGCTCATCAGTCAAAAGCAGGTCGAGCAATTGCCGCTGAACGGCCGGAATTTTCTGAACCTGCTGTTCATCGGTGCAGGCGCTGTGCAGACGACCGGAGAGCAGGGTCAGATGCGCCAGGGCGAAGGCAATGCCATCAGCATCAACGGCGGACGCCCCACTTCGAACAACTACACCCTCGACGGCCTGGTCAACACCGACACTGCGCTGAACACTCCCGCTGTCATTCTTTCTCAGGACGCAATTCAGGAATTCAAGGTGCAGAGTGAGACCTACTCCGCCGAATATGGCTTCAGCGCAAACCAGATCAATATCGTAAGCAAGAGCGGTTCGAACCAGTTGCACGGAACGGCTTCGAGTTCCTCAGGAACGACGCGTTCGATGCGTGCCGAAGGCATCCCCTGCAACCTCCCTTGCGAAATTGCGACAAAACCAGTTTGGATACGTGTTGGGAGGGCCGATCTACATTCCAAAGGTCTACGACGGCCGCAACAAGACATTCTTCCTCGCCAACTACGAAGGCTGGCGTGTTCGCCGCGGCCTTGACCAAAACACCTTCGTACCCGCTCCGGCGCACATTGACCGGAGACTTCTCAGCCGTCAGGGCTGATCTGGTCCACTGGCGGGGCCGTTGCCCAGCCGGGACCCGGTTCTGCTTGCCGGTTTTGATCCAAATACTGGTCAGCCATTCCCGGGCAACATTATTCCTTCGGCTCGATTCTCCCGCCTTGCGTCTCGTGGCAGCCAACTTGTTCCCGGCACCGATGTGGCTGCGATTCTAACTATACTTTGCGGACAAATCTGGCCAATAACATCAACCAGCAGACCTACAAGCTCGATCAGCAACTCGGACACTTGGGATCCATCTTCTTCACGATGGCCAACTACGACTCGCCAATTCAACGCTCGATCGACGGTTCCGCTAGGCGTCGGAGTTTTTACCGAGAAATCGGAAAGCTGGATGATTTCCCACACCATCAACATCGGCACCAACAACGTCAATAACTTCCGCTTCGGCCTCTTGAGCCCATTGCAATTCAGGGCGGAAAGCCGGCACCGGAGTCCGACGTAACCGCCCTCGGTGTAACGGGCGTGTTTCAGAAACTCCCTACTATGCTCGCCTGTATCCAACCATCGGTTTCCAGGGGATCAATGGGACGCAACTTTGGTAGCCAGGGCAACGACACCTCAACCAGCGACATACCTACCTGGGAGTTTGCCGATTCCTGCCGTGATTCGGGGCAAACATACGATAACCGTCGGATTCGACTATCGTCGTTGGCTACAAAAGCGCAATCTTGTCGGCGGATTTTCTGGGAGACTAGGCTTCAAGCCTTCTCACCAACGACACCATCGCGAACAGGTGATACCGGAACGGCTGCCCAACCACCACATGTGGTACTGGCAATTCAATCGCCGACTTTCTGCTCGGCTACTACAACAACGCCAGCACGTTTCAGCCCGGACCATTTAGTCCTGCAGGAACCGCCGGCAATCTGAACCAATATCGCTTCACGTACTTTGCCCCATTCGTGCAGGACGATTGGAAGGCGACCAGTCGCTTGACGCTCAACCTGGGATTGCGTTGGGATTACCGCGCCATCCCCTCCGAACAGGACAACAAAATGTTCTGGTTCGATCGCGCCAATGCCTGTGGCGGACTCTGTTATGCCGACAAGAATCTACTGAACTGACCGTTGCGTCCTGCCCGACGGGAATGGCTTCTATCGCAATTGCGGACGCCGCAACCCGGCCGATGGCTCGAAGAAACCTTTCGCTCCTCGCATTGGCTTCGCCTATCGCCTGACGGATAAGACCGTCGTTCGCGGAGGCTATGGCATTTTCTTTACGATTCCGCGAAACTCGCGAAATCGACGACTCGGGTGACATTTATCCCTTCATCGTGCGCGCTTCCACAAATCCAACGGCGGATCTGGCCAGTGCGGAACACCAATACCGACAATATGCAACCGCCGATCAACGTTCCTCACAGGTAACTCCGGCGACAGGATGGCAGCCAATTCTTTGCGGTCATCATTTCCGGATTCCCGCGCAACCCGTACGTCCAGCAGTGGTCGCTGTCGGTCCAGCGGGAGTTGGCTCGAAACACAACTCTCGAGGTGAACTACGTCGGCAACAAGGGGACGCATCTGCTGAATCGCGTCAACATTGGACCAGGGCTTTAACCCGTCCGACCTCGCTCTCTGCGATGTCCACAGGATCGGCACATCAACAAACGGCGACTGCTTGACTTCCGCCCGGAGACCGTTCCAGAACATCACAACGGCGAAGGGCTTCCTCGACAGCATGTGGAACGGTTACTCCAACTACAATGCGGGTAACGTGAAATTGGAGCGCCGTTCCAGTTCCCTGGCTCTGGTTGCGGTGTATACCTGGGCCAAGAGTACGGACGATAAGTCAGCGGCGGCGGGCGTCGGTGGAACGAACGCGTTCGCGGGGCACATGGACGAGCACAATCCTCGCCTCGATCATGGTCTTTCTGACTTCGATGTAAACCATCGCTTTGTCACCAGCCTTCGTCTACCAATTGCCCTTCGGACGCGGAAAGAAGTTTGGCGGCAGTATGAACAAAGCCGCAGATATGGCCGTGGGTGGGTGGCAGGTCATGGCCATCACAACCTTCCAGAAGGGTTTCCCGTTCTCGGTGCTGGCCGATGACAAATTCGGCCTGCTCACCACGTTCACGCAGCGTGCCGACCAGGTCGCCGGTTGCAGTCCGGGCGGTAGCAAGAGCCTTCAACAATGGTTCAATACCGCCTGCTTTACTCAACCACTTGCCGGCCAGTTTGGTAACAGCGGGCGCGACATCATCCGTGGTCCGGGCATCAACAATTGGGACATGGGTTTGGGAAAGGATTTCAAGTTCACGGAGCGCGTTGCCTTCCAGTTCCGTGTAGAAGGTTTCAACGTGTTCAATCACGCGCAATACGGCTACGATCCTTACCGCAACCAACATCAGCGCGCCCCGTCGGCAACAACCCTAATAACTCCGGATAACTTCGGCAAGGTCATTGCCGCACGTCCCGGACGAATCCTCCAGTTCGGCGGAAAGATTACCTTCTGACCGGAACGTTCTTCGACCAACCGCCGGGCCATCGCGGCCTGGCGGGTTTTTTTTTGGAGCCAAACGACTGGGTGGTTGCGATAGCATGGCACGAGATGGCGATCCGTTCTTGGGTCAACTGCAGATGTTTGCCGCACATGCCTGCCTGAGGCATTCTGCCTCTTTCTATGGAGCTATGCACGTGCCCAGGCCCTCCGACGGAAACGCGACTGAACGATATGCCGAGGCAGGACAGCGCGCCCTGGTCGAAGGTCGCTACCCGGAGGCGCAGCAAGCCTACGAAAAGCTTCGCAACTGGAACCGGGGTCGCCGAAGTCCACGCCAATCTTGGACTCATTTACTTCAAGGAGGGAAAGTTCGAGCAGGCAGTACCGGCCCTGCGTCAGGCCTTGAAACTTAAGCCCAGCTTGACGAAGACGGACAGTCTTCTCGCTATGTCATTGTCGGAACTCGGGCACTATCACGAGGCCGTGCCAGGATTAGAGAAGGGATTTCGCCGGTCGAGCGATTCCGAGACCAAACGCATGTGCGGTCTCCATCTCGAGAGGGCGTACACGGGCCTGCAACAGCACAGCAGAGCAGTCGAAGTTGCACTTGAATTAGACAAACTCTATCCCGACGATCCCGAGGTGCTCTACCACAGCGGCCGAGTGTACGGGAGCTTGGCCTATCTCACCATGGAACGATTGTCCAAGGTGGCACCGAACTCCAGTTGGAGACACCAGGCGATGGCCGAGGCCTACGAGAGCCAGGGGAACAGCATTGCCATTGACGAATATCGTGAAGTGCTGAAGCTGGACCCGCAACGGTCAGGCATTCACTACCGCTTAGGCCGGGCGTTGTTGACTCGATCGCAGCAATCCAACTCCGCCGAGGATGCTGCCGAGGCCTTGAAGGAATTTCAAAAGGAATTGGAACTGGATCCCTCAAACGCGAACGCGGCGTACGAAATTGGTGAAGCCCATCGTAAAGTCGGGCAACTTGACGAAGCGCAGAAGTTCTTCGAAATGGCGTTGAAATATTACCCCGACTTCGCAGAAGCTCATCTGGGGCTTGCGGCGGTCCTGATTGCGGTTCAGAAAGCCAGCGAGGCCCTGCCGCATCTGCAAAAGGCCATCGCCGCAAACGCGGAGGATGAAGTCGCCTGGTATCGTCTTGCGCAAGTGCAAAAACTGCTGGGGAACGAAACGGAGCAGCAAAAGGCGCTCGCCGAGTTTCGGCGTTTACACCACCAATTCAACCAGCAGAAGCTGATCGAAAAAGTTTTCTCGCCCAGTGAAGTCACGAAGCAGGAGCTGGATCCGAATGCTTCGTCGCAGGTGCAACCCTAAGGCAGGGTGACCGCCGCCACCGAAAATCCACCGAGCGTGATCTTGTCCCCATCCAGCTTCGACGACGCCGGAGGCTGAAAAGCAGTTGTTTGGTCCACAACCTCCACCTGCCCTCCACGTGCATTTGCAATCGAAACCTCAAACGGCCGATCGCGTTTATTCACAAGCAAAACGCGCCGCTTGCCCTCCTGCGTGACAAACGCCAGCGAATACACATGCGGATGATTGGGCGCAAACGGGCTCGCCGCTCCGATCTCGACAACTTTGTCGCCCGCATGGAAGTTATCGTGAAGCAGCTTCAACACCCAGAACCGTGCATTCGGTTTGCCATCGTTCCAGTCCACCATCGAGACGCTGGGAAACTGTGTGGGGAACCCCACCAGTTGTGACTCCCCCGCCACGTCAATGCCGATCTCGGTCAGCTTCCCAAAGAGATAGGCGTACAGCGATCCCGCGAGATTCCAGTACGAATTGGGAATCGGCTTGGCCACATGCCCGGGCTCGCCCTGGGCAATGTCGTCCGCGGAGATCACGCCAAGCTCGTCGATTGTCGTCTTCGTTTCCGGAGAGAGACGCTTGCGAATCGACTCCACGTAGCGAACCGTTTTCAGGAATCCGTCGGCCTGATCAAAGTAGGTGAACTGCTCGACCTCCGGTGTCTGGTCTGCGGTTGGTACTGCGTAAAAGTGATAAGAAATGAAATCCAGCGGAACGCCCGGCTGGTGATTCTTGTGGTCGAGAAAGTATTCGAAGTAGCGGGGCTCGGTCGTCATCGCCAGCGCCAGCCCAACGAACTTCATGTCGGGCTGCACCTTCTTCACCGCGGTGACGACCTCATCGTAAAGACGGGTGTAGACCTCGGGCGAAATGTGATGTTCGAAGTCAATCTCGTTCAGAACTTCCCAGTAGGGAACCGAATAGTGGTATCCGGACTCGTGCCGCTTCCCAAATTCGTCGGTGAAGCCGCCCTGCGTGTACCAGCTAATGAGTCGCGCGAAGTACTCGGCCACTTCCTTGCAACTCGGATCGCGAAGTTCCGTCCCTTGCTCGTAGTCCCATGTCACTTGATTCGGGTCCGCCGGATAAGTAATCGGCTTGTCGGACTTGTACATCCATTGCGGAATCGTACTGAAGTTCAAAATGACCGAATGCCCCTTGGTGGCTTCCAAAAAGTCAATCGTCATCGGATCGATGACGGAGAAATCCCACGACGTCTTTCCATCCTTCGGCGCTTCAAGTTCCGCCACTCCGAGTTTTGGGTAAGGCAGCCACGGAACGTAGCGAACGTAATCCGCTCCCAGGTCGCGCAGGGCCTTGTGCGCGTTGTCATGAACAGGTGTTCCCCGCCGTAAGGGCGGATTGACCACTACCTGTAGCGTCGGCGTGGTCTGGGAAGTCTCGCACGACCTTGTCCCAATGAACGTCGACTTTTACGGGTTGGTCCTGAGCGGTCACAGATTTTAGACTGGCGAGACCAAGAAGTAGAACCGTACAGAACTGCCACCGAGAGAAGGAAGGCATGGATGTCCTCCTGAAGGACAGATGGATTGCTCGACTGGCTCAGGACAGCTGAAGGAATCTGAACCGCGAAATACTCACACTCGCCGGGCAGGACCGTCAACGCCAATCAAGCGCCGAGCCATATTTCGCATTGAGAAACAATCAAACACCGATTCGACCCTGACGGCCCGGCAATTTTGGCGTGCTGAGTAACGCTCCGGGTCGAGGATAGGTTAAGTCGGCCGTTCCAGGTGCCGGGCGGTACGAATTTTCGCACTGCAGAACGGATTCGGACGCGTTAGCGACGCTTGCGTCGAAGAGGACACACTGAGTATCCTCAGCAACTCCACCGTCGATTCCATTCATGACGACACTGCCCAACAATCCGTTGAAGGTTGGCGTCTTTGGCATAGGTCTCGAGGCTTACTGGGCGCAATTCGCAGGCCTCGAGGATCGCCTTCGTGGATATACCCAGCGTGTCGCAGAGAAACTGGAGCGACCGGGTGTCCAGGTTGTGAATCTCGGTTTGATTGACACTCCGGAGAAGGCGTTCGCCGCCGGGCACGACTTCCGGCGAGCTGATGTCGACCTGATCTTCCTCTATGTCACCACATACGCTCTGTCGTCGACCGTGCTGCCGGTAGTGCGGCGAGCGAAAGTTCCCGTAGTTATTCTCAATCTTTCTCCAGCCGCGGCCATCGATTACTCGACCTTCAATCGCCTCGGTGACCGTACCACCATGACCGGAGAATGGCTAGCCTTTTGTCAGGCCTGCCCGGTGCCGGAGATTGCAAATGTCTTCAACCGCTGTCGTATTCCATTCTTCCAGGTCAGCGGTGTCCTGGAGAATGATCCCATTGCCTGGAACGAGATCAGTGAATGGATCGACGCCGCGCGCGTCGCACACGCGATGGAGCACAACCGCCTTGGCTTGATGGGCCACTACTACAGCGGAATGCTCGACATCTATTCCGACCTCACTCAGCAAAGCGCGTATTTCGGCGGCCACATCGAGATTCTCGAAGTCGAAGAACTTGCTGCGCTGCGTCGCGAAGTCACTGACGCGCAGGTGCGAGGGCGCAGTCGCCGAATTTCAATCCTCCATGGAGGTGCAGCCCGATTGCCCGGGAGAAGAACTGCAGCGCGCCGCATGTACGTCCGTGGCGCTCGACAGGCTCGTGCAAAAACACGATCTCGGATCCCTCGCGTACTACCACAAGGGCACTGGCAATCCTGAAAACGAGGATGTCATCAGTTCGATCATTCTCGGTACAAGCCTGCTGACCGCCAGAGGAATTCCCGTGGCCGGTGAATACGAAATCAAGAATGCGCAGGCCATGAAGATCATGGACTGCTTCGGCGCAGGCGGATCCTTCACCGAATACTACGCTGTGGACTACAACGACGACGTCGTACTCATGGGACACGACGGCCCCGGTCACATTGCGATCGCGCAAGGACGAACGAAGGTCCGTCCACTGCAGGTCTATCACGGCAAAGTAGGTCGAGGTCTATCGGTCGAAATGTCGGTGAAGCACGGGCCCGTCACCTTGCTGTCAGTCGTGCAGACTGTGGATGGAGAACTGCAATTCCTGGTTGCAGAAGGTGAATCGGTACCCGGGCCAATCCTCGAGATCGGCAATACGAACAGTCGTTATCGATTTCCCCTGGGCGCTCGGAACTTCATGAACACCTGGAACGCACACGGCCCCGCCCATCATTGCGCCGTCGGAATTGGACACATCGCGAGCAAACTCGACAAACTGGGCGCGTTGCTCGGAATGAAATGCATTCGCGTCTGTTGATCCGAGCTTTGTATCAGGAAGCAGATTCAGGCCGCGCCGTGCAAAGTGGCATCCTCTTGCGAAGCATTTCGCTCTACAAAACGAGGGTTCGCCTGTCGCGGGTTTCGCGATACCACCGCAAGTCCGGCAGCTGGAGCGACTCTGTCGCCGATAGGTGCCGTTCGGTACATCTCTAAAGCAGGTCCCATTTTTCTCACTGCGAAACGCTGAGGATTCTTTTTTCGATGATTGACACCGGTTTTGCGGGGTGTGACCATCCACAGCGGTTTTCGCGACGAACCTTACTTTATGGGAGACGCCCTCATGAGAAAGTGCCTGTCCGTATGGATACGCGCGGTCTTAATTACTGGACTCTTCCTGACCGCGCAGGTTCTCGCGCAAAACGCGAATGACGATCCGCTTCTGAGCGGCTTCAAGAATCCGCCCGACTCCGCCAAGCCGCGCGCCTGGTGGCACTGGATGAATGGCAATGTCACCAAGGAGGGCATTACCGCAGACCTGGAATGGATGAAGCGCACGGGAATCGCGGGCATGCAAATGTTCGACGGCAATCTCGGTACGCCGCAATTCGTTGAAAAGCGCCTGGTCTGGATGACCCCGGAGTGGAAAGAAGCTTTTCGCCATGCGGGCGCCGAGGCCGACCGCTTAGGACTGGAGATGTCGATGGCGGCTTCCGGCGGCTGGAGCGAAACCGCCGGCCCCTGGGTGAAGCCCGAAGAAGCGATGAAGAAGGTTGTCTGGAGTGAAACCCAAGTCCAAGGTCCAAGAAAATTTGCAGGCGCTTTGTCGCATCCGCCAAGCAACAATGGCCGTTTCCAGAATCTTCCCTTGCCGCCGGATTTCCAGTTTCCGTCCAATGATGATCTGCCCGGCGCGAAACCGCAGCCAAAGCTTCCGCCCGAGCCTCCCGACCCAACCTTCTATGCGGATACGTTTGTGCTTGCGTATCGTTTACCCGACTCTGAAGTAAGCATGGCGGATCTTCATCCCAAGGTCACCTCCAGCGCAGGTGCCGTGGATGCCGCGACGCTGATGGACGGTGACGTCAGCAAGAATATTGCGTTGCCGTACGCCCAAGACGGCAAGCCATCCTGGATTCAGTTCGAATTCGACAAGCCATTCCGCGCTCAAGCATTCACGATAGCCGCGGGAATCGGCAGCACGTTTGGAGGGCCAGCCCTTCCCGACGGCGATGTGCAGGCCAGTCAAGACGGTGGGACCTGGATGACGCTGGTAAAGCTGCCCGGTCCCGGGCACGCCTTCTCGGGATTTCCCTTACGCACATTTTCTTTCCCGCCAGTCAGCGCCAAGTACTATCGGGTGGTCTTGCGTCCGGGACCTCCAAATCGATTTGCGGCGATGCTCGGATTGCACCACCGGCTCATGAATTTCAGATCGCCGAAACCGCCTTTCATTCCACACCTCGCGTGAACCGCTGGCACGAAAAAGCTGCCTTCACCAATATGCTGGAGTACGGCGACACCGTTGCCACTACGACGGTTGCCGCGAGCGATGCCATCCCTCTTAGTAACGTAGTGAACCTGACCTCAAAGATGCGCAAGGATGGCACGCTCGACTGGGACGTCCCCGCCGGCAAATGGATCATCCTGCGCATGGGTTACTCGCTGACCGGAGAGAAGAATCATCCGGCGAGTCCTGAAGCAACCGGCTACGAAGTCGACAAGCTCAGCAAGAAACATGTCGAGAACTATGTCAAAACGTATGTCGACATGATTTCCGGAGCTCTCGGTCCATACTTCGGCAAAAGCTTTCGTTATTTTTTGATGGATAGCTGGGAAGCCAGCGACGAGAACTGGACCGAAGACATGGTCAGCGAATTCCAGAAACGTCGCGGCTATGATCCCACTCCTTATCTGCCGGTGTTGACTGGCAGGGTTATCGGCAGCGCGGATGTGAGTGATCGCTTCTTGTGGGATTTTCGCCGGACCATTGCCGACTTGCTGGCAGAGAATCACTACGGCGCAGCAACTGAGTATTTCAAACAACATGGTGTCGGCTTGTACGCGGAAGCCATGGGCGCGGGCCTGCCCACCACTGGCGATGGCTTGCTCAACAAGTCGGAAGTTACCATCCCGATGGGAGAATTCTGGGTCCCGTTGCCGGGCCAGAACGACACGCCTGAGCATCCCAGCGACCTGCGCGAGACCGCGTCGGCAGCCCACGTCTACGGTAAGACTCTTGCCGCCGCCGAGTCGTTCACGACCATGCCCTTCGTTCCCATGTGGGGCGAGTCGCCGTTCTATCTCAAGGCATCCGCCGATCGTGCCTTGGCGCTCGGAATCAACCGCATCGTTTTCCACGAATCCGCGGCCCAACCATTCGTCGATGACCAGCACAAGCCTGGAATGACCTTGGGATTTTTCGGCCAGAACTACACGCGCAACATCACGTGGGCAGAGCAGGCGACCGCGTGGAACCAATACTTGGCGCGTTGCTCATACTTGCTGCAACAGGGCTTGTTCGTGGGCGATCTCGCGTACTACTACGGCGAGGGAGTTCCGATTACGGTCCCCTTCTGGAAGGAAATTCACCCGCGAGTCCCCGAAGGCTATAACTACGATTGGGTCGACACCGAAGCTCTTCTGACTCGCATGAGCGTAAAGGATGGGCGACTCGTACTGCCCGATGGCATGAGCTATCGAGCGCTGGTCTTGCCTGACGATGTGAACCACCTGACTGTTCCAGTGGCCGCAAAAATCCGCGATTTGGTCGCCGCCGGAGCGACCATCATTGGACCACGGCCCGAGGACTCCCCAAGCCTCTCGGAGTTTCCCGCTGCCGATGAGAAGATCCGGTTCATCGCAAACGACCTCTGGGGATCGATCGATGGCAAGAGCGTGACGGGACACCCCTACGGTCAAGGCAAAGTGTACTGGGGCAAGTCTGTGGCTGACGTATTGGCCGAGTCAAAAACTCCGCCGGACTTCCAATACAATCGGCCTGAAATTGACAGCAGCCTGGTGTGGATCCACCGGGAAGTGAACGATGCGGACATCTACTTTGTTGCCAATGAACAAAACCGCTCAGAAGACATCTTGGCGAGCTTTCGCGTAGATGGCAAAGAAGCCGAGTTGTGGCATCCGGACAGTGGCACTGTGGAGCCTGGGGAATACAAACTGGAAAATGGCCGAACCACGGTCCCTTTGCATTTTGACCCGAATGGATCCGTCTTTGTCGTGTTCCGTCGCAAGGCATCGTCGCCCTCACGGGCGCTGCCTCATTTTGTGAGCAACGAACTCGCAACCATTCAGGGACCTTGGAACGTTGCCTTCCCCGCTAACTGGGGAGCACCCTCCAACGTGAAGCTGGAAACCCTCATTTCCTGGACGAACTCACCGGAAACTGGCGTGAAGTACTTCTCCGGGACGGCCACTTATACGAAGGACTTCGACGTTTCCCAGCATTGGCTGCAATCCGGATCAAAGGTGGTGCTGGATCTGGGGCGGGTCATGGACATTGCTGAAGTCTCCCTGAACGGCAAGCCGCTCGGCGAAATTCTGTGGAAGCCCCCGTATCAGGTGAATGTAAGCTCTTTGCTCAAGGCTGGCACCAACCACCTCGAGGTGAAGGTCACGAATCTCTGGACCAATCGAGTAATTGGAGATCATCAGTCCGGTAGCGAAAGGAAGTACACGTTCACCGATTTCAAGCCAACGAACCTGACCAAGGATTCCGAGCTATTGGAATCCGGCCTGTTGGGACCGGTTCGGCTTTTGGCAGTGAATACGCGCTGACGGATTCCTGGTTTGCGAAAATTGTCGGCTTTTGTTCTGCTCAGCCTGTCGGTGGCAAGGAGGAATCCTGTGACTAAGGTGCGGATTGTCTGTGCCTTGTTGTCGTTAAGTTTGCTTCTCACGGCAGTAGCCTATGGCGCGCCGGTCCATCTGCGCTGCGAGTCCCTCCAGAACCCGCTTGGCGTGGACTCCTCCAAGCCACGCCTTTCCTGGCAGAGCGACAACACCGAACGCAACTGGCAACAATCCGCGTATCAAGTCCTCGTCGCCAGCAGTGCTGAGCAACTCAATGCCGGCCACGCTGACGTCTGGGACAGCGGCAAAATTGCCTCAAGAGAATCGGTCGGCATTGTCTACGCTGGCCCAAAACTCGAATCGCGTAAGCGCTATTACTGGGCAGTGCGCGTTTGGGACGGCGGCGGAAAATCCACACAATCTACCGAAGCCGCCTGGTGGGAGACCTCTCTCCTCCACAAAGAGGACTGGAAAGCGAAGTGGATCACCTGGACCAACTCCGACGCGGCAACCGATCGCGCCGGCATCCAATGGATCTGGGTAAAGGGACAAGACGCGTTGAGCATGCTTCCCAAGGTGGCCGCAGTCTTTCGGACTGAAGTCGACGTTCCAGACCACCCACGAGAAGCCGCATTGTTTCTGCTTGCCCGCGGTAATTTCGTCGCGAAGGTGAATGGCCAGCAGGTCGGCGCCAAGCAACGTTGGAACTCCTTCGACCGCGAAGACATCGCCCTTGTTCCCGGCAAAAACACCATTGAAGTAACCGTCACGGTGTCCGAACCGAATGAATTCGGACCCGAAGCTGGGGCTAAGACCATGAAGGCTGCCTTGGCTGGTCTCTTGAAAGTCACGCGCTCAGACGGAAGCATCGTGCGCGTCACCACCAACGCGGACTGGCAAGCCAAGCTCGCAGATGACTCGGGTTGGCAAGCGGCCAACGCAATCGGAAACCTCGACGACAAGCGACTGGGCGATGTTCCTCCACTCCCACAACCAGCCGCTCTCTTGCGACATGGTTTTAATGTTTCGAAACAACCGAAGAGTGCCCGGCTGTACGTCACAGCCCTCGGCAGCTACCGTATCTTCCTCAACGGCAACCGCGTCGGCAACGATGTGCTCACTCCTGACTTCACTGACTACACGAAACGGGTTCTTTACCAAACCTACGACGTCACGGAGTGGCTTACGCAAGGGCAGAACGCAATCAGCGCAGTGCTCGGTGAAGGATGGTACGGGAGCGGCCTCACCTGGGAAGGTAGGTCCTACTTTTTTCTGCCTCCACCGACGCGCTTGCTTGCGCAACTCGAAATTACCTACAGCGACGGAACCAGCGACACAGTTCTGTCGGACGAATCTTGGAAAGGCGCCCGGTCCCCCATTCTGCGCTCCGAGATTTACGCAGGCGAAGTTTACGATGCGCGCCTCGAGGAGCAGGATTGGAACCGACCAAGCTTCGACGACAAAGGCTGGAGCGTCACAGCCGTAGCCGAGGTCCCTTCAACCCAGCTTGTCAGCCAGATGTCCGCCCCGGCTCGCGTGACTGAAACCGTCACCCCCAAGAATGTGACCCCCTCGGCGAACGGCACCTACATCGTCGACATGGGCCAGAACATGGTCGGTTGGGTCGCGCTGAAAGCAACCGGCCCCGCGGGCACGGCGATTCGCCTGCGATTCGCCGAAATTCTCAGCCCCGACGGCAGCGTCTATCGCGAGAACCTGCGCAACGCCGACGCCACCGACCTTTTTATTCTTCGTGGAGCAGGAGAAGAGACTTTCACTCCTCACTTCACATTCCATGGTTTCCGTTACGTAGAAGTCAGCGGCTACCCCGGCGTCCTAACATCTGCTGCGATCGCAGGGGAGGTTGTAAGCAGCGTGAGCGGCGAGCCGACCGCGAGACTCATCACCTCCAGCGACCTAGTCAACCGCATGTGGTCCATTGGGATCTGGGGTCAGCGCGGCAATTTTCTTAGTGTTCCTACGGATTGTCCACAGCGCGACGAGCGCCTGGGATGGATGGGCGACGCCGGCGTCTTCTGGCGCACTGGCAGTTTCAACTTCGACATTGACGCTTTCTCTCATAAGTGGATGAACGATGTAGTCGACGCGCAAACCGCCCAAGGGGCCTTCACCAACGTTTCCCCGGATGTGCTGCGCCCGTTCGGCAGCGAAGGCGCTCCCGGGTGGGGCGACGCGGGAGTCATTCTTCCTTGGACAACCTGGATCCAATACGGCGATAAGTCCATCATCGAAGAAAACTGGCCTGCGATGGTTCGTTGGATGGACTTCATCGCGCAGGCGAATCCGGACTATTTGCGTAAGAAGGGTGTCGGCCCGAATTTTGCGGATTGGCTCGCACCCGATGAGCACACCAATAAAGATCTGTTGGCCACGGCATACTGGGCGCTAATCGGCGACATGATGTCGCAAATGGCGCACGCGGTGGGCAAAGAACCCGAGGCCAAGCAATACACGGAACTCGTGTCGAACATTCGGAAGGCTTATCAAAAAGCGTATATCAAGGAGAACGGCGACGTGGAAGGCGGAACGCAAACCTCCTACGTGGTAACTCTCTACACAAGGATGGCTCCCCCCGCACTCGAGTCCGCGATGGTCGCCAATTTGGTAAAGGATATCGAGAGGCGAGAGTGGCATTTGTCCACGGGCTTTCTAGGAACTCCGTTTCTGCTCTTCACCCTGGCAAATCATGGCCGCGCTGACGTCGCTTACCGCCTCCTGTTGAACGAGACCTATCCTTCCTGGGGATACATGCTGTCGAAAGGGGCAACCACGTGGTGGGAACGATGGAACGGAGACACTGGCGATCCCGCTATGAACTCCTACAATCATTACGCCTTTGGATCGGTCGTGGCGTGGGTGTATCGGTCAGTTGCGGGCATCGATACCACGTCCACAGCTCCCGGATACAGGGAGATCATTATCCATCCGCGGTTGGACGCACGCGTCACCAAAGCTCGCGGCGAGTACGAGTCGGTCTATGGAAAAATTGTTAGTGACTGGAGTGGCAGTGGCAGCGGACCGTTTGTGTTGGAAGCGACCATTCCAGCAAATACAAACGCAACGATATTCTTGCCGGCGGTCGGAAACCGGCGTGTGACCCAGGATGGGCGCCCGGCACGGGTGCAGAAACAGGGCGACACCTACCTGGTTAAGGTTGGCTCAGGTTCGTACAAGTTCGAGGTGAGGTAAAGCGTAATCATCCCAATTCACGGCTGTCCGAAAGTGAGCATTTCTCCCGAGCAATTGCGAAATCGCAGCCCTTCGTATGCCTCGCAGAGCGCCACCAATAGAGTATCTCCTCTGAGACGGGATAAATCCGCAGGTCATTTTGATACAGCAAACGCTGTATGTGGGTTGGCTTATGCGCGATGCATACTCAAATGTTGTGTACTGTGGGTTTCCCCTGAACTGATGACCCGTCGGCGGGGCGACGCGCGGCACAAAAATGGCGCTCGAGTCCAGGAGCGAGGCCTGGATCTCCCTGATGCCTCGACATCACAGCAACAGAGATGGCAAATTCAGCACAAGCCGCGGATCGTCTGTCGGCAACTATTCTGATCGTTGACGATCATGCTGCCGTACGCGCAGGGTTGAGGAACCTGATTTCTTCGCATGCCGGATGGTCTATTTGCGGAGAAGCGGTGGATGGAGAACAGGCAGTCTCGCTGGCGTTGGAGCTGAAACCCTCTGCCATTGTCATGGACATCTCCATGCCCGGGATCGACGGACTGGAGGCAACCCGTCGCGTACGAGAGCATTTGCCGGCTGTTGAAGTATTGATCGTCAGTCAGCATGATTCGGAGCACGTCGTTTCGGAGGCACAAAGAGCGGGAGCGCGAGGCTTTGTCGTTAAATCGCATCTGTCGGCCGACCTGCTTCCGGCGCTCGAGGCTGCACTTTTGCACAACTCCCGCATATCCACACCCGTATCGAAGGCCTGGCAGGATTCGATCTCGAATGCGCAACATTCCGCCAAGGCACCTTTCACCGATCCCGGTCCGCACGACGATCTCGATTTAATGTCTGGTGGGGGCGATATGGGTGCCCTCATGCGGGCACACGATTGGTCGAGAACTCCGTTTGGTCCAGTCAGCACATGGCCACAGAGCTTGCGGACCGCGTTGAGGATCTGCCTGGATTCCCGGTTCCCGATCGTCATCTGGTGGGGTCCAGAGCTACGTCTTCTCTACAACGACGCTTGGAGGCCGGCACTCGGCACCACCAAGCATCTTCAGGCGCTGGGTTCTCCCGGGGGCGAGGTCTGGGCCGACGTTTGGGACACAATTGGTCCCATGCTCGAAGGAGTAATGCGTACCGGGCAGGCAACGTGGGAAAACGACCAGTTGCTGCTCTTCGACCGACACGGGTACCTGGAGGAGAGTTACTGGACGTACTCCTACAGCGCGATTCGCCTTTCATCCGGCGAGGTCGGTGGAGTGTTTTCGGCAGTTCACGAAGTAACCGATCGAGTCTTGAGCGCACGCCGGCTTGAGACCTTGCGTGAAGTCGCGGATCAAGTGGTTCAAGCCAAGAACGACGTGGAAGCTTGCAGTTTGGCAATGCAGTCCATCATGCACAATCCGGCAGACTGCCCTTACGCAATGATCTTCTTACTGGAGGGGAACAAGGCAACCCGCGTGGCCACCAGTTTCGATGCCGATGCGCTCATCCCGCCTACTCTGGATATTTCGCAGGAGGATTCGTGGGCGATCCAACAGGTCGTAAAGACGCGCACAAGTCAGGTGTTCTCCACGAACGACTGCGCGTCCCTTCCGGAAGCACCCTTTGGTGGTAAGTGTGAAAGAGCGATGTCGATACCGATTTTGGGGAGCAATCGCGACCCAATTGGTGTCTTGACGGTGGGAATAAGTCCGTATTGCCCGTTGGAACGTCCCTATCGTGAGTTTCTCGAATCCCTCGCGCAAAACTTAGCCGCGCATATCAATAACGCGCGAGCCTACGAACTGGAACGCAAACTGCGATTCGACGCAGAATTGTTGGCTGCTATCGTAGCTTGCTCGGACGATGCCATCATTAGCAAGAGCCTCGACGGTACGATTACGAGCTGGAATAAGAGCGCGGAACGTATATTTGGCTATACCGCTGAAGAAGCCCGGGGCCGGCACATCACCTTGATCATTCCGAACGATCGTCGCGACGAGGAAATCCATATCCTTGAGCGTCTCCGCCGGGGTGAGCGCGTCGACCACTTTCAGACGGTTCGTGTACGCAAGGACGGTAGCAGCCTCGATGTTTCCCTCACCATTTCTCCAGTGAGGGATACGGAAGGACGTGTCATCGGAGCTTCGAAGGTGGCGCGGGATATCACGGCCCAAAGGCGGGCTGAACAAGCATTACGGGAGAGTGAGGAGCGCTTCCGGGCGATTGTGGCGACCACGCCTGAGTGCGTAAAACTCATCGGGCACGATGGTACCTTGCTCCATATGAATGCGCCTGGGCTGCAGATGGTGGGTGCGTCCCGCCCTGAGGAGGTCGTTGGCAAAAGCATCTACGACGTGATTGCCCCGGAACATCGAGACACGTTTCGGGCTTTCAACGAGAGCGTATGCGAGGGACAGAAGGGCTCGCTGGAGTTCGACATCGTCGGGTTAGGAGGCGAAAGGCGACAAATGGAGACGCACGCCGCCCCGCTGCGCAACCCGGATGGCACGTTGGTGCATCTGGCTGTTACCCGGGATGTCTCCGATCGCAAGCGCGCCCAGGAAACCCTGCGCCAGCACAGGCAGCGGATTGAAATGGTTACGGAGGCTTCGCAGATCGGGTTCTGGTTCTGCGATCTGCCGTTCGACCAACTCGAGTGGGACAATCGAGTAAAGGAACATTTCTGGTTGCCGCCCCAAGCAGAAGTATCAATCAATACATTCTACGAGCGGCTCCATCCAGAAGACCGGGAACGTACTCGTGAGGCGATTACTCGGAGCAATGCGAATAATACCCCTTACGACATTGAATACCGCACGGTCGCGCCCGACGGCCGGATAAAGTGGATTCGGGCCATAGGCCACACCTCTTACGACGCAACGGGACAACCCGCGAGTTTCGACGGACTCACCCTCGACATCACTGAGCGGAAGCAGGCCGAAGAGAGGGAGGGACAGATCACCGCGGAGGCGGTTGCCGCTACCGCAAAGTTCCGAGCAGTGTTCGAGCAAACTAGTGTGTTCGCCTGGGTCATAACTAAAGACGGAGTTATCATCGACGCGAATAAATTGTGCCTGGACGCGTGCGGTTACAAGGCCGAGGATGTGCTGGGGCATCGTTTTTGGGAGGCACCGTGGTGGCGCAACTTCAAGGAATCACGGGACAAGATCCAGACCGCAACGCCCCACGCCGCGCAGGGCGTTCCCTACCGGGAAACTCTTTCCTATTCCAGGGCGGACGGAACCGAGCGGCTGGTTGACCTTGCGCTTTATCCCATCGTAGATGATGCCGGGCGAATTCTTTTTCTTCATACAACGGGCGTCGACATTACGGATATTAAGCGTGCCGAGAAGAACTACCGCGAGCTTGCGGAAACTTTGGAGGCTGAAGTACGCTCCCGGACCATCGAACTGGAAAACAGAAACGTCGAGGTGTTAAGGCAATCCGAACTTCTTCGCGAGTTCTCAAGGCGTCTATTGCAAGTGCAAGATGAGGAACGCCGGCGTATCGCGCGAGAACTGCACGATAGTGCCGGCCAGACATTGACCGTTCTGGGTATGAATGTCGCGCAGTTTGTCCAAAAGACCGGACGCAATGCGCCTGAGCTTGCAACGGCCGCAGAAATGATCCAGGAAACAGTTCAGCAGCTACAGCGGGAGATACGCACGACTTCCTATCTGTTACATCCTCCCCTGTTGGACGAAAGCGGGCTCCCTTCCGCACTCCACTGGTATATAGACGGCCTTGCCGAGCGCAGCGACTTGGATATCAGTCTCGACATTTCGGACGAGGTTGGAAGGCTGCCGCGCGACATGGAGTTGATGGTTTTCCGGTTGGTGCAGGAATGTCTGACGAACATTCATCGCCATTCCGACAGTAAGACTGCTTCTATTCGCATTATTCGTAAAGCGGACACCATCACAGTGGAAGTAAGAGATCGGGGGAAGGGTATGTCTTCGGAGAAACTGGCGGAGATTCAGGCGCGAGGCTCGGGTGTGGGCATCCGCGGTATCCGGGAACGGCTACGCCAGTTCGAAGGCAGCCTGAATATCGAATCCGATAGCTCGGGAACCCGGATTTTCGCGACGATTCCAGTTCCTAAAGCCGTGCCTGAACACGAGAGTGGGATTGAACCGTTGCAGAGAGCCGTCTAGGCTCGTTTTGGGTGATACGCTACGCATTGTGCGAATTCTCATTGCGGATGACAATCAACTGGTCCGCCGCGGCATCGCTGGACTATTGTCCACCGGCGAAAACTACGAAGTTTGTGGAGAGGCGGTAAATGCCGAGGAGGCGATCCAGAAGACACACGACTTGAGTCCAGACGTGGTCTTGCTGGATGTAAGTATGCCAGGAACAAACGGACTTGAAACAGCGCGCCTTTTGCGTCAACAAGCTCCTGAAGTCAAAATTCTTATCGTCAGCCATCATGATCTGAATCAATTGCTGCCACGTTCGCTTGAAGCGGGCGCGGATGGTTGTTTAGACAAAGCCAGGATTGCCACAGACCTATTGCCAACCCTCAGGAGAATATTCCAGTCCTGACCGGTCCCACCTGGAAGCAATTCGTGGCTGTACAATCCATTGCCGCTGCCCACCGCAGAATTGCCGTCATCTTTAATTCGATCGTTTTTCTGATGCTCGAGATCTAATCGCCAGTGCTGGCGCACACGACAACTGCACGTTTATTGTAGAGTCCTTCTGGGATCCGCATGTGGATGTCACGATTCTGGTTCCGCAAGATTCAAGCTTGACCAATCTGGTATCTGGAGACCATCTTGCTTCCTTGCCACCTGCGAAGCTGCGTAAGGTGCAGCCGAACCGCGATTATCCCCTTACCGGGTAAAGGTGCAGGTGCGAAGTTACTTGGCGTTTGCACGAGTAAATAACGGTTCTGGGGGTTTCATGAATCGCGTATACCTTTCTGGGCGTCGGTGCACATCGTGGTGCGCACTCGGCCTCGTCTTTCTATGGATGAGTGCGAATACTTTGCAGGCGCAGGTGCCCGTGACGAGTGATCCTCCATTCTACGGGCCGTTCAATGCCGTATTCCTTCCGGATGGAGAAGGCTTGAAAAAGCCCATGGTCAAAGACGATTCGGTTTTACGCGCGGATTCTCCATGGTCGTTGTATGGATGGGTGCGAACGGAAGAACCCGTGTCGGCGCCGAGTCTGGTCGCGGGGTTCGGAGATCCTGGAGAAGAGTATTCGCGCTATCTGGCAGTCGACGGGTCGCACGTGATTTTGTGGCTGGGCAACGACAACAGTCTGACGGGGTCATCCAAGCTCAGCGCTGGAAAGTGGCATCTGCTGGCAGCTACGTTCGACGGAGAGTTGTTTCGCATTTACAACGACGGTGCGGAAGTCGGGCATGGCAAATTGGATCTGGGCAGCGTGAGCGGAACCTTGCAGATGGCCCCGTCGATTTCTCCGGCAGTCGAGTGGCGGCACTTCGGCGGAAGAATCGCAGGCCTGAAACTGGTGCGAAGCGCGATCACTGCCGACGAGGTGAAACAGCTTTTTCAGCAGTCGCAGAACTTCGACTTACAAGTGTTCGAAGAGGGCTCGAAGCCCTGGTACCTGCAAACCCGGGGACAAGCTGGTTATCGCGCACCCCAGGATCCCGCCACCTGGCCACGAAGCAAAGCAGCCTTTTCGCGCCCGGTGGCGGAGAAATTACCGGCAACTAAAGACGCGCTACAGGCGAGCGGTGCGAATGCCTGGACGATCGGGGGATGGAGGATGACCGCGGCACCCGAGACGCAAGCCCAAGCGGAGTCGATCTCGTTGCCGGGATTCAAAGTGAAGGAGTGGCTCCCCGCCACTGTGCCCGGAACGGTGCTTACGACCTATGTGGACCGCGGAGTGTATCCGGATCCGGACTATGGTTTGAACAATCTTGCGATTCCAGAGAGCTTGAACAAGCAGGACTACTGGTACCGCACTGAGTTTGAAGCACCCAAATTGGGCAAAGGGCGCCGCCTCACGTTGACCTTCCAAGGGATTAACTACAAAGCCGTCGTCTGGATGAATGGCAAGGCGCTGGGGACAATCACGGGCGCATTTATCCGTGGCGTTTTTGATGTGACGGATGCTTTGAAACTAGGGACTAATGTGCTGGCAGTGCGGGTGTCGCCGCCGCCGCATCCCGGAATTCCACACGAGCAGTCGATGAAAGGCGGCCCGGGAGAAAACGGCGGCATGATGTGTCTGGACGGTCCGACGTTCGTCGCGACTGAGGGTTGGGACTGGATCCCTGCGATACGAGATCGGGATACCGGAATCTGGCAGCCCGTCACCCTAACGGCCTCGAGCGTCGTGAAGATCGGTGATGCGCAGGTGGTGACTAAGCTCCCATTGCCCGATACGAGCAGGGCGAACGTGGAGATCACTGTTCCCCTCGAGAATTTGTCGAACGCAGTTGTAGTTGGCAGGCTGCAAGCTTCATTCGACGGGACCACGGTGAGCAAGGCGATGAGGCTGTTTCCCGGGAAAAGTTCGGTCATCTTCAGCCCCACGGAGTTCAGCCAATTGACGGTCGACCGTCCCCGACTGTGGTGGCCGAACGGGTATGGAAAGCAGGAGTTGTACACGCTGAAACTGAGTTTTATCGACGGCGGAATCGAATCAGACAGCAAGGAAGTGCGGTTTGGCATCCGCGAGATGACGTATGAATTGAGCCTGCTGGACAGCTCTGGCCATCTGCGGCGGGTGGAATATTCGCCGACGGCAGCGCGCGAAAAAAACGAGAGCCTGGTGAATGTTAGTCACGACCGGATGCGCGAGATTCCTGCCGCAGATCCGTTCCCAGCTATGTATCCACCCGAGTGGAGAGACGGATGGAAATCATGGGTTGCGTCACTGATGCCGGGCAGTGAATCCTCGACCGCTATCAAGCCGGTCGACGACAACCGTGCGTCTCCCTACCTGATCATCAAAGTGAATGGCGTCCGCATCGCGTGCCGCGGCGGGAACTGGGGCATGGACGATGCGCGCAAGCGAGTCTCCCGTGAACGCCTGGAACCTTATTTCAAGCTTCATCGCGACGCAAACCTGAACATTATTCGCAATTGGGTCGGCCAGAATACCGAAGAGGTCTTTTACGATCTCGCGGACGAATATGGGCTGCTTATCTGGAACGATTTCTGGGAGTCGACGCAGAACTACAACATAGAAGCGCAGGATCCTGCCCTATTTCTCGAGAACGCGCGTGACACTATTTTGCGATTTCGAAATCATCCATCCATTGTGGCGTGGTGCGGGCGGAACGAGGGAGTGCCACAACCGATTATCAACGACGGGCTAACGGAACTGGTGCGAACACTCGATGGCACCCGCTATTACTCGCCCAGTTCGAATCAGGTCAACCTGCAGAACAGCGGCCCATACAAGTACATGGATCCGGTCCTGTATTTCACGACCCTGAATCATGGATTCTCGGTAGAGACGGGGACGCCGTCGTTTTCGACTCTGGAATCGTTTAAGGCATGGATTCCGAAAGAGGATCAGTGGCCCATCAGCGATACCTGGGCCTATCACGACTGGCACCAGAGCGGGAATGGAGACATGGGGCCGTTCATGGCCGAAGTACAAGCAAGATTCGGAGCACCGACGTCTCTGGAAGATTTTGAACGCAAGGCGCAAATGATGAACTATGTGGATCATCGCGCCATTTTCGAGGGAATGAACGCGCACCTGTGGGCTCCCAACAGTGGCCGAATGTTGTGGATGACGCAGCCCGCGTGGCCAAGCAATACCTGGCAGATTCTGAGTTCGGACTATGATACGCAGGCGTCGTTTTACGGCGTGAAGAAAGCCTGTGAGCCACTCCATGTACAGCTCGATCTGTCGAACTACTCCGTGGCTGCGGTGAATACGACAAACGCTCCACACGCAGGCCTGTCCGTGCTTGCGGATGTCTATTCACTCGAAAACAAGGTGCTGCTGCACCGGGACGAGAAGAAGGATCTGGGCGCGAACGACGTGGCAGAGGCGTTCAAGCTGGACATGGCACCGTTGATGGGTAATGGGGTTGTCTTTGTCAAGCTACAATTGCGGGACGAGTCGGGCCAGCCGGTATCGGAGAATTTCTATTGGCTGGGAGCATCCAGCGCGTCGTATCGAAAGCTGAACCGAATGGGCGATGCCACCATCGCAGCGTCGGCGCGGATCGAGAACCGGCGTATTGCGGTGTCGCTGCAGAACACCGCGAACGTCGCTGCATTGGCGACGAAGCTCACGCTGCTGCGGACCGATGGTGCGCGCGTGCTACCGGCGTACTACAGCGACAACTACATCTCTTTATTGCCCGGGGAGCGACGGGAGATTACGGTGGAATATCCGGAGGGAACCGGAGCGATGCAAATTGGGATTCGCGGCTGGAATGTGAACAGTCAGAGTGTTTCAGTAAAGTAACTTCCCGATCAGACCGATGGAGACTCGGCACGCCCGCGAGCACATGGGTCCCCGTCTGCTTTCTCGACGCTATTGGCTCAAGCGTGTGGCCCGTACCCGATCGATGGCCACAGCCACGACGATAATCACTCCGATGATGATTTCCTGAATGTAATTCGGCCATCCCATCAACTGGCAACCGTTGCGCAGGAACGCCATAATCAGCGCGCCGATCATCGAGCCGAGTATGCTGCCCTCGCCACCGTTCAGGCTTCCCCCGCCGATCACGACCGACGCAATGACGTCCAACTCTACGCCCACTGCCACGGTTGGGTCCCCCTGGCGCAAACGCGACATCTGCACGAGGCCCGCGAGTCCGAAAAACAGTCCACCCACCGAGTAAATCCATACCTTCAGGCGATCTGTTCGTATCCCACAGGCACGAGCAGCTGCCTCATTCGAGCCGAGAGCGAAGACGTAACGGCCAAAGATAGTTCGGCGCAAAATAATGGCCATCAGAATCGCGAGCACGATGGCGATCCAGACGCCGGGTGCGAAGATCATCCAGCTGCGTGCGGGGAACGAGGTCGCTAACTCGTTCAGCCAGGTGCGAGGAATATTGACGGTCTGCTGGTTGGCGACCCACTTCGCGACTCCGCGTGCCACACCCAACATGCCGAGCGTCGCAATAAAGGGCACTACTTTTAAACGAGTGATGGCCAGTCCATTGATCAAGCCAACAACGCCGCCTACGACTACCGCCAGTAGCAGGGCAGCAAAGGGAGGCCAACCCGCCTTGAGGGCGATTGCCGCACTGACTCCTGATAGTGCGATGACCGAGCCGACGGAGAGATCGATCCCCCCGCTAATAATAATCACCGTCATGCCGATTGCGCCCAGAGCGACGATGACGGTCTGCGTGAGCACGATGCGGAGGTTATTGGTGGACAGATATCGCCCGGGGTTTCCGCTGATGACGGCGAAGAACACAATCACGACGGCAAGACCGAAAAACGGTCCCAAGGCCCGCAGCCATTCGCGGGCCGCCGATCGGCTCGATGCTGTTACCAGAGCGGGGGGTGTGGATGTGGTTGTGCTCATGCTTGCGGGCTAGCCTCACCTAGGGAGTCGCTGGTCGAGCCGATCGCAGTTTCCAACACCGACTCGGGGGTCCACTCTTGAATCGGGCGTGCCGGAGACAGCACGCCGCGCACCATTACGGCCAGACGATCGCAGATGCCGAATAGTTCCGGCAAATACGAGCTCACCATCAAGACCGACTTGCCAGACGCGGCCATTTCCGCGATTGCTTCGTAAATTTGCGCCTTGCTGCCCACGTCCACTCCTCGTGTGGGTTCGTCCATAAGAATGATGCTGGCACCTTGATGCAGCATGCGAACCATCGCGATCTTCTGCTGGTTACCGCCAGAGAGAGTCACCACGCGCGCCTCGGGCCCTTTGGCTTTAACGCCCAATCTCTTGAGCCAACTGTCCGTTTGCTTCGCCTGAAGTTCGAGATCAATCCATGACCAGCTCGAGCAGGACGAGAAATTGGTCATCGTCACGTTGTCGGCGATGGAGAGGGTCAGGGCCAAACCTTCGCCTTTGCGGTCTTCGCTCAAGTATCCGACTCCGCGCGCCATGAGCCATTGCAGCCTGGAGCGAGATTTCGCGGCCGAAAGCGAATCTTTGCCGATGATGATTTCCCCAGTTTTCGCGGGCAGCAGTCCGAGCAAACTGCGCAGCATTTCGGTGCGTCCCGAGCCGATCAGGCCGGCGATTCCCAGCACTTCGCCGCGAGACAACTGGAAACTGGCTTCGCGAACTGCGGGCGGAGAACTCAAGTGTCGCACTTCGAGCACGGGTTCTTTCGTCGTGGCGGGAGTTCTCTGAGGATACAAGCTGGCCACGGAGCGACCGACCATCGCGGTGATGATTTTGTTATCCGGCACATCCTTGAGCGTCCCAGCAAGAACGCTCGCCCCGTCCCGCAGCACTGTGAAGCGGTCACAAACCTCGCGCACCTCTTCCAGGAAGTGACTGATGTAGATCACGCTGATGCCCGCATCGCGCAGTCGGCGAATTGAATCGAACAGGCGATCGACGTCCGAGCCCTGCAGGCTGCTGGTAGGTTCGTCCATCAGGATTAGCTTGGGATTCTGCGCAAGTGCACGACTGATCTCTACGACCTGCCTGGCCGCGAGGGGAAGATCCGCTACTTGACGATCGGGCCTGATCGCGGACTGCTCGAAGTCGCGCAAAACTTCACGTGCCCTCTGCTGCAGCGCTTCCTGGTCGACCCACCCTCTGCGAGCCGGTTCGGCACCCAACAGAATGTTTTCCGCCACCGAGAGGTGGGGACAAAGGGAAAGTTCCTGGTGAATATGGGCGATTCCGTGGATGCGCGCTGCCTCCGGATCAGCCGGAACATATTCCCGCTCCTCAAGCCGCATTTTGCCCGCATCGGGCGCGATGGTACCGGAGAGAATGTTTAGGAGTGTGCTCTTGCCGGCGCCATTCTCCCCGATCAAGGCATGAACTTCGCCTTTGCCGACCTCGAGGTCGACGCCCGCCAAGGCCTGAGTCGCCCCGAAGCTCTTGCAGATTCCATTCAGTTGCAGCAGCGTCACGAGCCCCCCAGGTACCTGGCGAGGGGTGGATGCAAGAGCCGCTGGGCTTCGGGAGTGTCGAGGTTTTCTGGCGTAACCAGTGTTGCGCCGGTATCGACTCGCTTTTCGACCGGCTTGTGCTGTAGTGCGTTTACCGCCGTTTCTACGCCAAGCTCGCCCATGCGAAATGGATCCTGGACAACAATGCCTTGCATCTGGCCCGCACGCATCGCTTCGGTAAAGGCGAAGTTCGTATCGAAACCGAGGAATACGACTTTGCCTGCCTTATCGATGTCTTGCAGGGCGAGGAGCATACCGGCTGTCGAGGATTCATTGGGCGTGAAGATCCCTTGTACGTCGTCGGCGTAACGAGTCAGCAGGTTTTCGGATGCGCGCTTGGCGGTGTCGCGGGTGGGCCCTGCGTATTGATTGGAGGAAATGAGATCGATCCTTGAATAGGCTTGCTTGATGCGATCGACAAATCCGTCTTCGCGCGCCTGCGTGCTGGCGGAGCCTTCCTGATAGCGCAGCACAAGGACTTTCCCGGTCCCATGCAGTAACTCGCCCATGCGGTCGGCGGCGAGTGCGCCGCCTTTGTAGTTGTCGGTTGCCACGAAGGCTACGATCTGATCGGTGTCCAGCCCCGAGTCCACAATGACGGTCGGGATGCCGACTCGAGCCGCCTCTTCCACCGGTCGCACCAGTGCGTGGCTGTCAAAGGGGGCGAGCACAATTCCTTGTACTCCCTGGGCAACGAAGCCTTCGACCACCTGTGTTTGCTGCTCGCGGTCATCCTCGCGAAGCGGACCCTTCCAGATGATGGCGACCTTGATGCCCTTGGCGGCCAGGTCCTCCACGGCTTTCAGCGCACCTGCGTGAATGGACTTCCAATATTCATGGGTAGTGCCTTGGGGGACGACCGCGAGAGTCAGTGTCCCGTCGGTATCATGCTTGGTGCAGCCGAAGCACACTAGGAGCAGCACAAACGCGAGGAGTGAAGCGGAGACGACTCTTGTAACAGCTGCCCTCCAACTCGAACGAATCGTAACTGACACTCGAACCCCTTATCTTTTGAAGTTAAACGATTACCTTTTGTTCTCGCGGAAGGGCATTGTACACCGAGCCAGGTTGTAGATCAGGAAGCGAAAATAGTCTTAGTTGCCGGATACACACGCCGGTAAGCCGCGTAGGCAGCGTTCATCGCATTTGCGATCTCGGCGCGCTGCGGAATTCGCTCCGCGACTCGCACGATCGAATTACACGCGTCATCGACGTTGGGCCAAATCCTAGCTCCAACGCCTGCGAGAATAGCAGCCCCGTACGCCGCACCTTCTTCCGCTTCGACGATCTCGACTTCGTGTCCGTATACGTCCGCCTGGATCTGACACCAGAGCTTTGACCGCGCTCCACCTCCTCCCAGACGAATGCGCTTTACCGGCACCTGCATCTCGCCGAAGATCGTGAACGTATCGCGCAAGCTAAAGGCGACCCCTTCCAGGATGGCGCGAATTACGTGCCCGCGGGCATGAGAGGCGGTTAACCCGACGAGCGCCCCGCGAGCGTTCGCGTCCAAGTGCGGCGTGCGTTCGCCCATCAAGTAGGGTGTCCAAAGAAGGCCGTCGGAGCCGGCAGGAATGGCGGCCGCTTCCTCGGTCAAACGCTCGTAAGGATCGCGACCGTCATCTTTCCCCGCGCCAAACTGATCCCGGAACCAGCGCAGCGACAGCCCTGCCGCTTGTGTGACTCCCATGACATGCCAGCGTCCTGGAATTGCGTGGCAGAAGGTGTGCAGGCGGCCCTTTGGGTCGAGCGCAGGGCGATCGGTGGAGGCGAACACTACACCCGAGGTACCGATGGTTGCGCTCACCGCCCCGGCGGCGACGATTCCCATCCCAGTGGCGCCCGCGGCTTGATCTCCAGCTCCAGCGACGACAGGCGTACCGGGTTTCAATCCGGTGGCGGCGGCTCCTTCGGCAGAAATCTTTCCGCACACATCCGGGGACTCATACAGCGCAGGAAGGAGCCGCTCATCAATCTCTGCGGCCGACAAAACTTCGCTCGACCAACGACGGTGGGCGACGTCGAGCATCAGTGTGCCTGAGGCATCGGCCATATCGATGGCTCGATCACCTGTCAAGCGAAAGCGCACGTAGTCTTTGGGAAGCATGACAGACCGAACGCGCTTCCAGTTTCCGGGTTCGTTCTCGCTCACCCACAGAAACTTGGTTAGCGTGAAGTTCGGCAGGGCGGGATTACAAGTCAACTGGATAATCCGCTCCGCGCCTATTTTCTCCGTAAGTTCGCGGCATTGTGGCTCGGTGCGCACATCGCACCAGATCAGCGCTGGCCGGACAACCTGAGATCGTTCGTCCAGCATTACGGCTCCGTGCATCTGACCGGAGAAACCCACGCAGGCGACCGCGTCCCCAGCCAAACGGGCTTTGCTCAGTGCTTGACGGACCGCCAAACCGCAGGCTTTCCACCAATCTTCCGGATGCTGTTCCGCCCAACCGATCTTCGGTGACGTAAAGGGCTCATGGTCTGCGGTAGCAGAGGAAATCAAGCGGCCCTGGTCATCAATGATGAGGGCGCGGGTCCCGCCAGTGCCTACGTCTATACCGAGTACGTAAATGGGCGCCTCCCTCGTGATCATTAGAACGGTGTTGAATTGGAGAAGTATTCTACAGCTGCAAGCCGGTCACGCTCGCCGCTTCGCCGTGGATTCCCGAGTGATCAACTCCGGCTGGATGGCAATTTCTGTCGGATAGTCCTTATTTCCCTCAATCCGATCGAGTAAAGTCTGCGCAGCCAGGTTCCCCATACGAGTGAGTGGCTGGCGAACGGTGGTCAAGCTCGGCGTGTTGTACGCGGCGCCTTGGATGTCATCGAATCCCACCACCGAGACGTCCTGTGGAATGCGGATGCCGGCCTCCTGAAATGCGCGGATCGCACCCAGCGCCGAAAGATCGTTGTAAGCGAAGAGCGCCGTGAACGGCACCTTCCGTTCGAGCAGCTTCTTGGCAAACGGGTAGCCCAGCTGCGGGGTGGGATCGTCGATGTCGATCTCCACCGTGAGCTCCGGGTTGATCTCGAGATGCAGATCCTTGGCCACATCAAAGATTGCCCTCCATCGATCTTCAGAGTCCGAGCTCTGCGCGTGACCTTTCATGAACGCGATATCCCTGTGTCCGAGTTCCAGCAGATGTTGGAGTGCAACCCGGGCTGCGTAATGATGGTCGAGGATAATGTTGGTAACGCCCGGAAAGGGTGTGTGTCCAGCAACGGCGACCGTGGGCAATGAGGGTGCTTCGCGCAGGCGCATGTCGACGGTGATGAATCCTTCCACGCCGCGCTCCAGGAGGATCTGGGCGTATCGATCCAGAAGATCGGGGTCATGACGGTGGACAACTGTTAGAAAGAAGTAGTTCTTTTGCCGAAGGTATTGCTCGATGCCGCTAATCACCAAGGATCCGTAAGCATCGCCGATCTCTTCCACGATTACGCCGATGGTGTAGGTCCGCTTTTTCCTCAGCGATTGGGCGAAGAAATTAGGCCGATAGTTGAGCTCGCGCGCGGCGACCAAGATGCGATTCTTGGTGTGCTCCGGGATGGAACGGGACGATGGGGCATTGTTCAAGACGGCGGAAACTGTTCCTGGGGTCAGTCCGACATGCTCGGCAACTGCTTTCAGCGTAACAGCAGACGACTTCTTGGGCCGCAGTTTTCTGTCCTTCACCATGGTTTAAGCCCTGCCGCAACTTCGCGCGGGCGCCAGGAGTGTGCCGGCGCGAATTCTACACGAAAAACTCCAAAAAGCCTTGATCCTCGAATTATGGAGAAGAACGTTTTTCTGGAGCCGGTGGCGCGAACTTACCCGGGTCGATGGGAACGTTCTGCTCGGCTTGCTCTACCTGGATGGTAAAACTTCCGCTGGGGCGGGCGATGATCCAACGGAAGGGGATCTTCACTCCGCCGGCGTCGCGGTAATCCGCGTAGTCGATCTGGGTCGGATTCAGTCCAAGCGGGCTGTCGTTGTAACGGACCATGCGCACCAGCAGTCCGGACTGCGGATCGAAGTAAAGTTTCACGGGCGGCAGTCCCTCTCGAAGGCCCCGCACCACCGTGAGTTCGTGATCACCAACTTTCTCGGCCGGCGCAACTTTCAGCTCGGGAAAGATCGTCTTGATATGGGCTGCGAGAGACATGTCGGCGTCCAGGCGGGCGGCCTCGGACTCTGACTTCCCCATCGGTCGCGGCGGCCTACCGGGATTGCCAAGCCAGCCAGTATGGCCGTCGTAAGCCGTAATAATGTCGCCGTCAGGCAGGTGAGTCACGGATACTCGCTTGTCGGGGGCCTGCGCATAGATTTCGATCGGCAGAGGATGCCCGCCCATGATGGCGGAGCCCTTTTCCACACGGCTGGAAATTTTCTGCAAGGCTTCTGAGCCTCCGACAGCAGCCAGGTATTTCTCGACGATCGGATCGGCACTTTCCGGCTTCCCAGAATCGGTTCCTTCCGGTGACGAACGTTCTGCGTGGTCGTGTTGCGTGAGCCTTGCTTCCTCGCCCCCGATGGCTGGAATGCCGGCAGGATGAGGCCTGCCGCCGTGGCAGGAATTGCAGGTCACCTCGCGATGGCCCTCGAAGTTGTCTTTGTTAATCGCAAACATCATCTGGATCATCTTGCGGGCGATCGGCTTCGGTTTCTTGTCATCTTTATCGAATGCGTTCTGGACATGGCAGTAGTCGCATTCGACCCCAAGAGACGCTGAAATGAATTGCATCGATGGGATGAGTTGGTCGGCGGGAAGACCTTTCAACACCTGGATATTCTTGAAGGCCTGTTCCGTGGTTTTTGTCTGCGGCGGCGCGTTGGCCGCTTGGGCTGAGGCGCTGGGCATGTTGATAGCAGCTAGTGTCACGGCGATCGCGACCATTGATGCGAAACCCAAGGACTTATGACACCGTCCCGCGTTCGTATGCATAAATCTCATTTCCCGTCCAAAATGTGAATTGCGAGTCTATCAAACCACTCGATTACCCGTTGGGCTATAGCTGGTTAGGGTGCAACGGCCGCAGACGGCAGCACCGCTGGCAAGGCCACCTTCTCCGTGATCCCTTGGCCTTCCACAATCGTGTAGATGAAGTCTGCCGGAATATCTTTGAAGGTCTCGGTCTCGCCATTGGGCCAGCGAACGGCGACTTCGTCCATCTTCTCGCTCTTCTCCAGTCCGAAGTGCTGGCGAAGATCATTCTGCGAGATGTAGCTCGACCCGGCTTTGACCTCGCTGAGTTGAGTGACCTTTCCGGTACGCACTGTCACACGAGCGCCAATCGCAAGCCGGTTGCTTTTGGTGCCGAGGAGTCGAAACAACACGCGATGATTGCCGTTCTGGCAGTGATTCAGCAGGAGTGATGGGGGTTCGCTGACGTTGAGGGTAACGATATCCACGCAGCCGTCGTTATTGATGTCGCCAAATGCTGCCCCGCGCCGCGACTGCATCGCGATCTCGGAGAACCCCACGGCAGCACCGGACTCTTCAAACGTTCCATTGCGTTGATTGCGAAATAACAGCATGGGCTGCTTGAAATGCGCGGCGTTGGGAATGGTGTCCACCTGGGGATACACGTGGCCGTTCGCGACCAAAATATCCAGCCAGCCATCGTTGTCCATATCGAAGAATCCGGTTCCCCAACCCACATACGGATGACTAGGTTGCGCGATCTGGCTGTTCCAGCTGACGTCGGCGAAACCGTCGCTGCCATTGTTGTGATAGAGCGTGTCCGACTGGTCGACGAATTCTGTCACGAAGATATGCAATCGGCCGGAGTGATCGTAGTCTCCCATATCGACGCCCATGGAGCCGAGTTCCTGACCATCGCCGCTGAGATCTGTTCCTAACATCAGTCCGACTTCCTCGAACGTGCCGTCGTGCTTGTTTCGGTACAGATAGTTGGGCCCGGCATCGTCGGCTACATAGAGATCGGGCCAGCCGTCATTGTCGTAGTCGCCCCACACCACGCCCATCCCGTAGTATCGGCGTTTGTCGTCCACGCCAGCTTTTTTCGAGACATCTTCGAAGGTTCCATCGCCTCGATTGTGAAATAAGACGTCGCCCTCGCCTTGCATGCCCCACGGTCCGCATTGGACCAGAACCCCGCGAAAACGGCAGAACTTCTCATCGCTGCCCAATTCCGGGAGCTTGTCCATGTCTACGTGGACATAGCGCGAAACGAACAAGTCCACGCGGCCATCACGATCGTAGTCTCCCCACGCGGCTCCTAGACTCAATCCGCCCACTGCGACGCCGGCTTTCTCCGTGACGTCCTCAAACTTGCAATTCCCCAAATTGTGGTACAGAGCATTCCCGCCGTAGCCCGTTACATAGATGTCGGGCTTTCCATCGTTGTCGTAGTCAGCCACCGCAATGCCCATGCCCCAGCCCTTGTGGGTCAAGCCGGCCTGCTGGGTGATATCGGTGAATTTGAGATCGGCAACCTGGCGGTAGAGCGTCACCATCGGATCGCCGCCTTGGCGGCGATAGCGGTCCACGTTCGAACCGTTGACTGCGATGATGTCGAGCTTGCCATCGCCATCGCAGTCGAGCAGCCCAATGCCGCCACTAACTGATTCGACGATGTAGCGCTTGTCGGGCGACGAAATGTGCGCGACGCTCAGGCCGGCTTGTCTGCCGATGTCCTCGAAATGCGGAGCGGAAACAGGGGGTGCCTTCTTATCGGCAGGGTCATTGGGGGGCCGGACAGGAGCCATCTGCGCAATTGCCAACACGGTCGAGAAGAAACTCAAAACAGGAAGCCTGCGCATGAGACTGAAAGGCCTCGATTATAGCCCACCCGATTTGTGATGCGCTTCGCTTCACTGCCTTACTAAAGCGTTTAAGGTGGATTTCTGCTTTTCGAGCATGTAAGATTTTAATCGTAGAAAAACGATTTTTCTGACACAATACCGCTCGTCGCAACAAATCAGGGTGGACTCATCGTTCATCGCAATGCCGAATATCAAAACTCGGCGGAGGGTGTATGAAGCAGTGGATTGTCAGCCGTGCGGTTCTTTTCCTCGTACTCGTGTGCGCACCCTGGGCGTGGAGTGGAGATACGATTCCACCCGCTGCCTGGAAACGTCCCATCGGACAGCCTCTCGCCAATGCCGGAACGAGGAAAGCAGCTCTGGAGTCGAGTCACATTGACGATGGGTACTGGCAAGGTGCTCCCGTGGGCGGGTTCGGTGCGGGCACTTTTTCGCGGACCTATCGCGGCGACTTCGCCCGCTGGCACGTCAAGACCGGCGTTCACAAGTATGAGACCGTCAATGTCAACCAGTTCGGTATGTATCAGAAGGCCGAGGGATCAGACTCGGTGTCGCAAGTGCTTACGACCACCCATCCTAGCGGCACCGAACTGAGCAGCTGGAAGTGGGACTATCCGGTGGCGGCCGGTGACTACTACTCTCTCTATCCCAAGTCCTGGTACGACTATCGCTGGGATAAGTTTCCTGCGCATGTAACGCTCGAGCAGCTCTCCCCCATTCTCCCCGACAACTACAAGGAAACCAGCTATCCCGTCGCGGTGTATCGCTGGCACGCCGAGAATCCAACCGATCACGCCGTCACAGTTTCAGTCATGCTGTCCTGGGCCAATATGCTGGGCTGGTTCCGTAATTTCAATCGCAACTTCACCGGTCACATGAGCTACGGAAATCACAACCGCTTCATGAGCGAGCCTCAGGGCTCTGACGGCACCATGAAAGGAATCGTCCTTGATCGCAAACGTACTGGTTCGGTACAGGACGAATGGGATGGCCAGTTCGTGATCGCCGCGCTGGAATCAACCGGCGTCGAAATCTCGTACCAGACCAGCTTCGATCCCCAGAGCGATGGCAGTGAAGTGTGGAAGCCCTTCTCGAAGGATGGAAGGCTTGCCAACAGCGGTGAAGACTGGATCAGCAGCGGCGAAGACATTGCGGGCGCGATTGCCGTGCGCTTTACTCTGAAACCGGGCGAAAAGCGCGTGGTTCCGATGGTCATCGCATGGGATTTGCCCATCGTAGAATTCGGCTCCGGCCGCAAGTGGTACCGCCATTACACCGACTTCTACGGTACGACGGGAACCAATGGATGGAGTATCGCGCGCGACGGTTTGCTCAACTCGACAAAGTGGAGTGATGGTATCGATGCCTGGCAAGCAAAATACATTAATGACGAAAGCAAACCCCTGTGGTATCGCGGAGCGTTGTTCAACGAGATGTACATCCTTGCCGACGGGGGGTCATTCTGGGGCAGGCCGGTGGGATCCGATCCAAAGACTCCGCATACCTTTGCTTTCATGGAGTGCTTTGACTACCCGTTTTATGCAACGCTCGACGTACGCTTCTACGGGTCGATGCCTCTCGCCAAGTTCTGGCCGGAAATTGACAAGCAGGAACTTCGACAGTTTGCCGATACTGTGCCACAGGATTTAACCGACAAATACATGTGGCTGTGGAAATCGCAGCAGAGCGGATCGCCCGCATATCGTGAGCGAAAGTCGAAAGGAGCCGTTCCCCATGATCTAGGAGTACCGGAGGAAGACCCTTTCTTTCAGGTAAATCAATTCAGCTGGCAGAACACCAACGGATGGAAAGATCTGAACAGCAAATTCGTGCTGATGGCGTGGCGCGACTACGTCTTCAGCGGACGCAATGACAAGCAATTTCTGCAATACACCTGGCCGGCAATACAGGAAGCGCTGGAATATCTACGTAAGTTCGACCGCGATGGTGACGGCATCCCGGAGAACGATGGTTATCCTGACCAGACCTATGACGTCTGGGTAGTGCGCGGAGAAAGCGCCTACTGCGGAGGGCTGTGGCTGGCGGCCCTGCGAGCAGCGGAGGAAATCGCGAACGTTGTTGGAGACCAGCCCGCCAAGGCGAAATACAAAGAGCTTTTCACGAAAAGCCAAGCCAGCTATATCAGGAAATTGTGGAACGGTACCTACTTCCGGTATGACACGCAAAGTGAATACCGGGACAACATCCAAGCTGACCAGTTAGCTGGCCAGTGGTATGCCAACATGACTGGACTGGGAGATCTGGTTCCCCGCGAGATGCAGCGCAGTGCGCTAAAGAAAATCTTCGACTACAACGTGATGAAGTTCGGTAATGGGGAGATGGGCGCTGTCAACGGGATGGCCACCGACGGCAGCATTATTACAACAAATGAGCAAGTCCAGGAGGTATGGGGTGGCACTACGTTCGGCGTGGCCGCGCTCATGCTAAGCGATGGGATGAAGGACGAAGCATTTCACACGGCATGGGGTGTTTATCACGTGACCTACGAAACCAAAGGGTACTGGTTCAGAACTCCGGAGGCCTACGATCTGACGGGCAACTATCGTGCGTCGATGTACATGCGTCCTGCCGCCATTTGGGCTTTGGAAATGACTCGGCCCCCAGCGGCGGTGGTCGTGTCGGCTGAGAAGAAGTGAGCCACCAACGGCACTGAGCGACACGAAGACCCCGAAAGGTAGATCGCGTCTCCTTGTCCTCCTTCAAGGGCAGCGATCGACTGACCGGGCCCCACCGGACATGTCCCTCTTACAGCTGGCCTTTGGCCTAACGTGTCGGCCTTCTCCACCTCCGTAACTTGCTGGGCATAGTTACCGACGACTAGCCTGATGCGGATGGCTCTCCGCGCCCTTCTATTCTCGTCGGACGGAACCAGCACGTCGACACTGTGTCAAGTCCTTAGCGAACTCGGCATCGAGGCCGAGATCTGCCCGGAAATGCTTGTCGCCGTTGAACAAATATCCCGTCAGAATTACGATGCCATCCTGGTGGATTGGGATCAGGAAGTGGATGCAATCTCTCTGCTCAAGACTGTGCGCGAGCAGAAAGTCGCCAACCAGGCTCTGAGTCTGGCGGTTGTCAAGAATGGCAAGGACCTACCACGAGCGTTGCAGTATGGAGCAAATTCAGTCATCAGAAAGCCGATCGATCCGCGGCAAGCGAAAGAAACGCTGTCTACCGCCCGCGATCTGATCCTTTCGCGCCGTTCCGAACAGAAAACCAAAGAAGCGCGAACTGCGGCTGCACAGGCCGCTATGGCGGCCGAAGCCGCTGCATTGCAGGACGAGGTCGAGTCTCCGGCTCCCAAGAGGGGCTTCGTCGCCCAGACCGCTCCACGGAGTGCCATGGAAGCGGTGGAATCAACGGAGAATCAGAAGTCCTTAAGCAAGCTTCCACAGCGGCAGGTCGAACAATTTCCAGCGAAGCGTCAGGAGCCGGAAGTCGACCCACAAGGGTCACAGCCGCTTAACAAGAACCGGTGGGATCAGAAACCGCAACTTCAAGAAAGCCACAACGTTGAAGTAGCTCCACGCGAGACTCGTCACTCAGACGATTCCACAGGCGTATTCTCCTCGCTACCGGAGGAAGAACCGCAACCGGAACCCGAAAAGCAATCGTATCCTCGGTACTTGGTTTTCGCGGTCATTGGTTGCTTTCTGATCGCAGCAGTACTCTGGGTGTGGGCTCCGGGAGGTTCATATCAAGGTCTACTGAGCACACTGCAGCACTCGCTCTCTCGCGCACCCAAACCGGCGGCATCTCAACCTGCAACCACCGCGTCGCCGGTCCACTCGCTCTTACTCGAACAGCCCGGGCCTCCGTCAGCTCCGGCTCCGTCCGCTCCGGAGGAACAGCACGGCCCGACCGATCCGGGCCCGGTGGAGTCGGCGGAGGTCGATCCAAGCCAGCTCGAGGTTATCGAAACCAAAGCCATACCCAAACCGGGCGCCCAGAAGCCAGCGCAGACCGAAACACCTGCCGGCGTCGATCAGGAACCCGCGCAGACGCCTGCAACGCCCACAGATGTGAACCGACCGACGGTTCAGACTCCACCTCCGCAGGTACAACCCAACATCGTGCCCGTGGCTAAACCGCAAACGCCGGTTGCGGTTACCGTTCAGCCAGCACCAGCTCCCGCAGGTCGTACGGGCGTGATCATTCCTGACAGTCTGAGAACCACTCCGTCCCAGTCTCCGGCGAACTCTCTCGGCTCAGATGTTGTGCCCGAGGAAACTTCCCGTAGTCTGGTGGAACACCGAGTCGAACCCAATTATCCCGCTCAGGCACTATCACAACGACTTGAGGGGCCGGTGGTTCTGCAGGTCTGGGTTGCTAAAGACGGAACGGTGCGGGACGTAAAGCTGGTTCGTGGGTATTTTGCACTGGCTCGTGCAGCCTCGGATGCAGTCCGGCAGTGGCGCTTCAAGCCTTACAGTTCGAACGGCAAGCCCGTCGATTTCGAGACCATTGTGACAGTGAACTTTAAGTACCCAGGATAAGAATCTCCGGTGGGAGTGGAATAACATCCTAAGTTACAATCGCTTACGGGGGTGTGAGGGCTGGGACGAGTGGAGCTGGGCAATGCAGGTGCAAACGCCTTCTGTCAGGTCGAGACACCTGAGCAAAGATGATTACCACCGGTCGATTTCTGGCAGCCTGACAGCTGAAATAGACATCAATAGAGCTATAATGCGGTTATCCCTCTGGAAGTGACGTCCCTTCCTTAAATTCTGGATGATTACAAATCGATGTCAATAAAGACCAAAGCCGCGATTCTCGTGACCTCGTTTGCTGTGTTGTTGTTCATGGTTGTGGGTGGACTGGGCGGCGTGCGCGCCTCCTCGAATGAAGGCCCCTTCCGGCAGCTGCAGGTCTATAGCGAAGTGCTCAACCGGGTGAACACCGAGTACGTAGAAGAACCCAACATCCCAAAAGTCACCGACGGAGCCCTGCACGGACTGCTGGAAGCGCTCGATCCCAACTCCAGCTATCTGAGTCCCAAGGAATACCAGGAATACAAAGCGAAGCGGAGCGATGCGAAAGCCGATATCGGAGCAGCCGTGTCCAAGCGATTTGGCTATGCTGCGGTGATCTCGGTGATCCCCGGTGGACCGGCCGACAAGGCTGGCATTCAGGGTTCGGACATCTTTGAAGCGATTGAGGGCCACAGCACCCGTGAAATGTCGCTCGCCGAAATTCGCGCTTTGCTGAGCGGACAACCGGGTTCAAACGTCAACATTTCGGTGGTGCGTGCGCGTCGTGCCGAACCCCAGAAGGTCGTTGTCACCCGGGAAGTAGTATCGGTTCCCGGTGCTACGGACAAAATGGTCGACGAAGGCGTCGGCTACATCAAAGTGGATGCGCTGAGCAAAGGTAAGTCGCAGGAGATCGCGAATCTGATAAAGACCCTGCAGAAACAGGGTGCGAAGAAACTCATCCTCGACCTGCGTAATAGTGGCTCAGGCGATGTCCCCGAAGGCATCGCTACTGCCAACCTCTTTCTCAATCATGGAACCATTACGTACCTTCAAGGTCAGAAGTATGCCCGCGAAGCGTTCGCAGCTGAGCCTTCCAAGGCGATCACAAATCTTCCCATCGTTGTGCTCGTGAACCGTGGCACAGCGGGCCCCGCAGAGGTCGTGGCTGCCGCAATACTCGAGAATGCTCGGGGAGACGTCGTGGGCGATAAGACCTTCGGTGATGGCTCCGTGCAGAAAATCATCGACCTCCCGGATGGGTCGGCAGTGATTCTTTCCATCGCCAAGTACTACTCACCGAGCGGCAAGGCGATTCAGGATACTGCCATCACGCCGAACGTCCTCGTCGCCGACACCGATGACGACGCTCCGCTGCCGGATGAGGATCAGGACTCCAACGCCGCTGACGAAAACAAGGCCAAAGCGCCTCAGCAGGATGAGCAACTGCGTAAGGCAATCGAAGTTCTGAAAAACCGGGAGACAAAGGCTTAAGGCAGTCGTCCGTCGCAAGTCTACAGTCGTCAACTTTTCGCCGCGTGCTCTCGGGCACGCGGTTTTGTTTTCTATTTGCCAGTTGCGAATGCCTTTATATTTAGGAGACCGCTGTAGCCGAGGGACTTTGCGCTCGATGGAAATTACTTTGCTGACTAAAGAGGGTCGCGGATGCCCAAGGTTAATGACTGACGACTGACGACTGACGACTTGGTGTCATCTTATGAAGTCCTTGTTCGAAGATGTGCAAGAAGTCGCGATTCCGCGCAGAAAACTGGTCGGCCGTGTGCTTCTCGGCCTGCTGGTGCTGGCCGCAGCCTTGGTCGGGGTGACGGCCGGCCTGCTGCTTGTCTATTCCACCGACTTGCCTCAAGTCGATGAACTCGAGCACTACCGCCCGAGCGCGATTACTGAGCTCTATGATGGGCAGGGGCACATCATCGGCTCATTTGCTCTGCAACGACGAGTGGTCGCGGCCTACGATGACTACCCTCCTGTTCTCCGAGATGCCCTGATTTCAATTGAAGACAAGGACTTCTACCGGCACTGGGGTATCAATGTGTGGCGCATCATGGGAGCTGCATACCGAGACATTGAATCGGGTGGGAAGGTGCAAGGCGCCTCAACTCTCACTATGCAGCTTGCGCGCAATCTCTTCCTGTCGCCGGACCGCTCATTTCATCGCAAGATTCAGGAAGCCCTGCTCGCAATCCAGATCGAGCGCAAGTTCACCAAGTCGCAGATATTCACGCTCTACGCCAACCAGATCTTCCTCGGTCACGGCGCGTACGGCTTCGAATCCGCTTCAGAGTATTACTTCAGCAAGCCGGCCAAGAGGCTCAATCTCGATGAGGCAACGCTCCTCGCCGGACTACCCAAAGCGCCGCAATACTACTCCCCGGTCATGCACCCCGACAGGGCTCTCAAACGTAGGAATCTGGTCATTAATGCCCTGCTGGAAGACGGCAAGATCACCGCGCAACAAGCCACGGACGCGAAAGCGCTGCCTTTGCATCTCAACGTCGAGCACGACCCCAACTCACTTGCACCCTACTACGTGGAGGAAATCCGCCGCTACCTCGAAACCAGGTATGGCAGCGACCAGGTCCACCAAGGTGGCCTGCGGGTCTATACGTCGCTCGATCTAGATCTGCAGCGTGCGGCGAACCGTGCTCTCCTTAACGGAGTGGCCGCCTACGAGCGCCGTCACGGCTGGAAGAATCGCCTCGTCAATGTGCTTGCACCGAATGTCACACTTGATAGCTTTACTCATCCCGATTGGGACGACGAACCGGAAGTCAACGGATACATTCATGCGCTCGTGACAGCGGCGGCGCCCGGGGCAGCTACCGTGAAGTTCGGCCGCTACCACGCCACCCTAACTCAACAGGATGCAGCCTGGACCCAAAGGAAGATTCAAGACACTCTGAAGCCGGGCAACCTTTGCTATGTGAAAGTTCAAAGCCTGGGCCCTGACGGCGTGGCGCACGTAACCCTCGAGCAGGACTCCGGAGCGCAGGGCGCACTGGTCGCGATCGACAACGCCACCGGCGAGATCAAGGCAATGGTTGGCGGCCGCGACTTCAACGAGACCAAATTCAACCGCGCTACGCAGGCTCTACGACAGGTTGGTTCTTCCTTCAAGCCGTACGTCTACACAGCAGTAATCGATCAGGGGGGGAGCCCCGACGACACCATACTCGATGCACCCATTACCTTCGAAACGCAATCGGGCCCCTATACGCCTCACAATTACGACGAAAAATTCGAAGGGACCATCACTCTGCGTCGGGCTCTGGCGCAGTCACGCAATATACCAGCGTTGCGTCTTGCGGATCGTGTTGGAATTAAGACGGTCATCGATTACGCTCACCGTTTCGGTGTTACCTCGAATATTCCGGCCTATCTTCCCGTGGCGCTCGGTTCCGCCGAAATCACCCTGCTCGAACAAACCGCCGCCTTTAGTGTTTTCCCCAACGACGGTGTTCGCATCACGCCTCGCTACATCACCAAAGTGACGGATTACGACGGCCGTGTGCTGGAGGAAGATTTTCCGGAAGTGAAGGACGTAGTGTCCTCGCGCACCGCTCGCATTGTGACCTCGATGCTCCGGGAGGTTATCCAGCACGGCACGGGTATCGCAGCCGCCAGCTTGAAGCTTCCACTGGGTGGAAAAACGGGCACCACCAACGATTTCACCGATGCCTGGTTCGTCGGATTCTCACCCTCGATGACTTGTGGTGTATGGATTGGCTACGACGAGAAGAAGTCGCTGGGCGCCAAGGAGAGTGGAGCGCACGCGGCGCTGCCGATGTGGATCGACTTCATGAAGGTAGCAATGGCTGGCAAAGATCCCGGCGAGTTCCAGCCCCCGCCGAGCGCGTCACCCAGTCCAGAAGGGCTGAAGGTTGATACGCCAGACGCTGCCCCGGCCGAAGACGAAGTCCACTAGTTTGATTCTGACGGTTCTGGGACTAACGCCTACTTTCGCTGAATCAGGTCCCATAGATTTCCGTATAGATCTTCGAAAACCGCTACTGTGCCATAAGTCTCTTCTTTGGGTTCGCGGACGAACTTCACTCCGTGCGCATTAAACGCCTTGTAGTCCCGCCTGAAGTCGTCGGTGTGCAGGAACAAAAAAACACGCCCGCCGGTCTGATTCCCAATGCGGCTGGCCTGCTCTGGTTTGGTTGCCTGGGCCAAGAGAAGTAGGGTACCTTGTGAATCATGCGGGCCGACAAGTACCCAGCGTTTCCCGCCGCCCAGGTCCGTGTCTTCGAACACACGGAAACTTAGAGCACGAGTATAGAAAGCGATGGCCTCATCGTAGTTCCGGACCACCAGAGCAACATGTGCGATCATTTGCGGCATTGCGCGATTATGGCATCTTGGTATCCCAAATCCACCTCCCAAATGTCTTGACCCGAAACAACAACCGGCGTAGCCTCGCGTCCAAAATCCCTGCATTCGGTCCCGAACGTCAAAAGGAGGCGTTGGCGAATGGTTCCTCTCTCTGCTCTCTTGCTGCCGATCCTGTTGTCGGCGGTCATCGTCTTCGTAGCTAGTTCGATCATGCACATGGTGCTGCCGTACCATAAAAGCGATTACAAACAACTGCCCGATGAGGACAAATTATTGGCTACACTACGGGCTGCAAATTTGAAACGCGGCCTCTATGTTTTTCCTTTCTGCAACCACAAGGACATGAAGTCACCCGCTGTTCAGGAAAAATACAAACAAGGGCCGGTGGGTATGATGACCATTCTTCCATCGGGTCCGCCCAACATGCCGAAGTACCTGGTCCAGTGGTTCGTCTACTGCCTGGTGGTGGGCTTCTTCGTCGCCTATCTCACGGGACATACGGTTGCTCCCAATACTCACTACCTCGCGGTCTTTCGCGTAGCCGGCACCGCAGCGTTCCTCGCCTACGGTCTTGGAGGCTTGAGCAGTGCGATTTGGAAAGGGCAACCATGGAGCGTGACCATCAAGGAAGTGATCGACGGTCTCATCTACGGACTGCTGACCGCGGGGACATTCGGCTGGCTCTGGCCACACTAGTACAAGCCTGAAATCCCAACCCTTCAAAGAAGTCGACGAAGCGTTGCAATCTGAAGGCTGGACGGCTTGGGACGCGGTGTCCCAATGCCGTCAGCCAATTCCGGACATACCGCGATCGGTGGGTCGGTGTGATCTGCTCGGTTAACGCATTAACCATCGGGCTAACGCAACCGATCTCCGATCCTAACGTGCAACCTTTGTTCAACCGCTCTCGCGGGGTCGATGTCCTTCAAAAACACAAAGTTTGACCAGACACCAGAGATTGTCAGTGTCACCGTTTCCGCGCGGCCTTTCGATTGCCTTCTCCAGTTGAGCTCGGTGTAATCGAAGAGCCACGAAAAAATGGAGGCGACTCGTGACATTTTTCAGGGGATTCCTGCTGCATGAGACCCTGTTGGGAGCCATCAGCGTGCTGGTGCTTTTGAGCTCATCGTATGGTCAACAAGAGACCGAACCTTCCTGGTACGATCCCTGGGCTAAAACTACAGCGACAACGGCACCCGTGAAACGCACCACCGTGCACCCGATGAATTCGCAAACCAGGTTTACAAAAAACTCAACCACTTCCAAAAAGCAGGGCCACAAACAAAATCGGCGCTCAATCGCTACCCTGCAGCCACGAAAAGCGCTGCAGTAAAACCCTGAAATTTAAAAGTGACGTAGGGTAGGCAGACAAGCGAGAAGAAGTCTTATCGGCAGTGCAATTATTTCTCGACAACACGCAGAAGATGACAGGCTGACGAACTTAGGGTCTACAGAATTTCCCGTAAGTGTGCGTGGCATCCGACCCCGAGAACTGATCACTGAGCCGGACCATATGTAGAGATCATTCTCGCTAAGACATTCAGAGCAAACAGTCACGCGACGCTAGCGAAAAACATTCCTCCGCGCGCGCTTCGTTGGCCCCGTGTTTGCAACACAAGCGCAGAATTCAAACTTCTCCGGAGGACTTGATGAAGAAACGCACGCAAACTCTGTGGATGCTCGGCGCGCTCGCGTTGGCTATGGGTGCCGCCACCCTGCACGCGCAGCAGTCGGACCAATCGCAAACCCCCAGCACGCCACCGTCGCAACAGCAGCAACAACCGCCTTCTGGTCAGAACGGCAGTGACGCTCAGTCCGCTCAACCATCGGATGACAGCCAGACTTTCAGCGGAACGATCGTGAAGTCGGGCGACAAGTACGTCCTGCAAGATGCCAGCGGCAAGAACTTTGACATCGACCGGCAGGATGGGCTGAAGCAGTACGAAGGCAAGCAGGTCCGCGTTAAGGGCACGCTCGACGCCGACGGCAAGACGATTCACATGAAGTAAAGTTGGAACCGGCGTTAGCAAGAGGGGTCGCAACCACGGCCCCTTTTTGTATTCCACGCATGAATCAGTTGGTTGTTTCAACGTGCGAGGCGTTGACATCCGCTTCACTTCGGCTCGGAACCAAAACGCAGCACGTTGCCGTCGGGGTCCTCGACTTGCATTTCTAGAGCCCAGGGACGCTTCGTCGGAGGAAGTCTGACCGCTATTCCGCGTGCCTTGCATTCTTCATGGAGTCTTTCGACGTCGTCCACCCCAATCCAGACCCACGCTCCTCCGCGACCTTGATCGCCTCGACACAGGTAAAGCCCAGCACCATCACGGATCACGCTTGTGAAGTCGTCGTTGCCCCAACTGGCGTTCTCGAAACCCAGGACATCGACATAGAAGCGGAGGCTGAGCTTCATGTTCTCAACGCGCAGGATCGGCTGACTGCCTTCGAAATGGACGCGTGCCGAGTTGTTAGTTCCATGGTTGTATTCTTCCATCCATCGTGTCACTGTTGCGAGCTTGTCGAAATGTGCGAGATATCTGCAGCGTCTAGTAGTTGCCCTTGATGGCCCGATAGATCACATACAACCAGGAGCAGACGCCGTGAACGATTGCCCACACAATCGAGTGATTCAATTGAAATGAAAGAATCATCGCGAGAGCGGCTCCCATCGAGAGGCCCGCCGTCGCTGCGTTATCGCTTGTCGCCATTTACGTTCTCCTTCGATCGCCAGGATATGTGCACAGCACGATTATTCCACGAGTTGAAACTGCCGCACTGAATCACTTCCATTTATGGTACAGTTCTTACCCAACCTCCTCCCGGTCTGTTCTACAGGTTCCGCTGTATTCCCGGGTTCCCCCTCGCGTCATAGCGTAAGTCTGTACGCGGCCCTTCCCAGGCTAACGAAACATCAGGCAACGTGGAAAAGGGAAGCAGCGCCCGGGCCCGACTGTCTCAAATCCGCGACCTTTCGAAGGTCGTCGTTACGACGGGGGTACCATGCACGCTTTGAGTTTTGTTTGCAGTTTTGCACGGCGTGAGTCTCGATTGCGCCGATTCGCGAATTTCGACCCTACCCAACCGTAAAGTGTCCCCGGGGATACACGCTCTGGTGGCCTTCTGGCAAGGAATTCGACAACGACAGGTATGCGGAGTGCGTCCAGGGTATCGTAGCGCAGAAGTTCGTGGCGCCCAAGACACTCAGGGTTGTGAAGGATGTGAGCTTGCGCCAGAAGCTGTCCAAGATAGTAACAACACTGATCCGCCCGTCGGGGGTAATGAGACCAGACAGTGAACCTCGGCGCATTCGCTACGTACCCAAGTGCGAAGCTGTCAGGGACGAGCTGTGGTACTTTGAGCTGACACCCGGCGAGGGTTCTGCGATGCTTTCATTCTCATGGTCCCTGCCGCGGTGTATCCACGCACGTTCAGCGAGAGACAAGAAGGATCGATAAGTATGGCGGCCCAGCTCCTCAAGCGACTCCTCGGAACGACTCTGTCCGCATCGGTTTTCCTGGCCCCATAGCGGCACGAATGGACAGGACTACCAAGTGTGCCTTATTTGTGGAACGATTTACGCGTATGACTGGACCACGATGCGTCGCACCGGTCAACTGGTGACCCCGCCTGATGGCCGAGCGGAATTCGTGCACGGCAAGGAATCCTGATCGGCGAGTCCGGCACAATGCTGCGCGCACAGCCACAGACAGGTCTCCAGAATAATTTGTAGCCGGTCTTTATTTAGCTCTTATCCGACGGGTAGATGTTTGCTTTCCCTGTTGGACAGACCCTTCCACGCGGAACTGCTCGCCCAGGCTCGCCACCAGCGAGTTCAAACCGCTGGCCAGCGTGATCCGCAAGCGACCTACTGCTTGCTGAGCCAGTTCGTCCATGGCGCGCTCAAAGGTCTTCAAAGTCTCACGCGACCTGGATCTTCAGCGATTCGCTGACCGATGCTTCGATCTCCCGCTGGACCACCTTCAGGCGGCCACACGCTTCGTCGAGCTGCCTGCCGAGTTCCTGCGAACTGCGAGTGCCCATATCCAGCGAGAATGGAATCGACAGCATTCTCCAGCTGCTTGCGCGTACTGCTTACGGTATTGCTGGCCATTTGTCCGAGGCGTTTGTCGAGACCTGACTCGAGTTCTCGCGCCGCTTCGTCCAGCTTGGTGATGCGACCGTCGAGTTCCGTGACCTGTTCCCGCACACGCGACGCTTCCGAGACCACCACGCCTTGGACCTGCTCTAGTTCACGCCGACGTTCGTTGTGCTCTTCGCCCAAGTTGTGCTGGAGGATCTGCAAAAGTTCGTCACTCAGCCGCTTGAGCCGGTTGCCGGCGTCCACAACTTGCTGCTGGAACTCTCCTTGCCGACGATTGAGATGGTCGCGCAGATTGGCTGCAATGTCGGCGGTAAGAGCCTGTGTCTTCTGCTCGACTGCTTGCAGTTCCTGTGTGACCTGTTGGACAAACTGATTGTGGGTATCTGACGTCCTCTGATCGATAGCTGCTTTCGCCGCTTCCAGCAACTGTGTTGCCTGAGCGCGTGCCTCGTCCTGAATCCTGCGGCCCGAGATGTTTCCGCAGGCGCTGTTCGAGTTGCTCTTCGAGTTCGGGCGGAATCTGTGACAGCGATACTTCGAACCGGCTACGACGTGCTTCGCCTCGGGCCAGCTTCTCACGAACGTCAGTCAATTCGGCCTGAAAAGGCTGAACCAGTTCGGCGATCATTGCCCGCAGGTTTTCATCGGAAATCTGCTTCTGGATACCGTCGAGTGTGAGCTTCAACGATGGCGGAATCACCTGTGCGTCGCCGTTCTTACCCAGCAGTTTCAGGGGAAGTTTGTCCGCGGTGGGGGCGGCGGGCGCGGGCAATCGTTCCCAATCCTGAGGACAGGCCTTGAGTCCCCAGAAGTTTTCGGGCCGATCGAGCTTTGCGCCCAGTCTCCAGCCCAGCCGATCGGATTCGAGCGGCTGGCAGTAGACAACCTTCGCGGTGGTCTCGCGGCCTTCCTTGCTGTGGAAGTGCACGAGCACGCCAGCGTCCAGCTTCATCGGAGAGCGCATGGAACAGCCGTGGGCACTGACCACCAATGTCTCGCAAACTTCTGAGAAATGAGTAGCAGGCTCCAGGCTGGTGACCAAAATCGGAACGTTGGCCGGCACTCTCGAACTGCGCCGTGCTGTAGCGGAGGCGGTGGAGTTCTGCATAGTAAATAGCCCTGTCGCGAAGGAGTGGTCGCAGAGGTCTCTTTTGAGCCGAGCGACGTAGAACCTACGTTAACGCTAAGTCGGTTCGCTGGCGCTACTCAGGAGTCTCGGTCCGGGATGTTCGAAAGGGCAACTGCCGCACGGGCCTTTGGTAACTGGCCTCTGCGGGCAACTGGCGGACGGCGGAACTGGGGCATGGACGCGTGATTCCTCCCTATAATCAGCGTGAGCGATGAAGTCCTTCTTTCGTTTCGCCTTGATTGCGCTGGTGCTGTTGCTGGTGGCAATGTTCTCGGCGCTTATGGCGATGCGCTTTGCCATCCACGGAGGAGAAGTGTCTGTGCCGAAGCTGGTCGGGTATGACTCCGGCAGAAGCCGAGCGCGCGGTCGCGGGTTTGGGCTTGAACGTCGTGATCGAGCGGCAGTACTACAGCGCAGACATCGCGGAAGGAAAGATCATGTCGCAGGTTCCGGTCTCGGACACTCGAGTCCGGCGTGGCTGGCAGGTGCGGGTTGCGCAGAGCCTCGGGCCACAGCGGGTCGTGATTCCGGATGTGCTCGGACAGAGCGGACGCGCTGCCGACCTGAATATTCGCCGGCGCGGACTCGATGTCGGGCCGGTTTCCTATCTGCCGATGGCGGGAGCGCATCCGGACCAGGTGTTGGCACAGAGTCCGCCACCGAACGCAAGCGGGGTTTCTGCACCTCGCATAAGCTTGCTCATAACGACGACGCCCTCAGGCGCAGGCCTTCGTGATGCCAAGCTTCATCGGGCAGCCGCTTGGGCAGTGTGAATCTTGCACTACTGGATGCTGGGTTTCATGTGGGGAACGTCGCCGTCGCGGCGACGCCAATCGACAACTCTTCCACGCCTGGCGTTGCGCTTGCGGCTCCACCTCCACAACCGTCGCCGGCGAGCATCATCGTGTCGCAGAATCCTACGCCGGGCCAACGGGTGAACGCGGGGGCCACGGTGAATTTCGAAGTGCGCTGATTACGGCGTCCGGGCGGTCGCAGCTACTGGCGTTCCAAGATCGCCACGAAAAATCCATCGCAGAGATGAACGCCCGGAATGGTGCGGAGATAGGGACCCTGAACGAGTGAATCAGGGCTCCGCGGTCAGCACTCGATCGTTGAGCAGGAGCGCGATTTCAGCACGACTGTCCCGCAGTCGGAAAGACTCGTTCCTCTGAAGAACTTCCTCTACAACCGACTTCGTCCTCCTCTTTCTCCAGCGAACAGGTGGAATAGACCAATCGACCTTGCGGTTTGACGTGCTTCATCGCGGCATTCAGTATCGCCACCTGCCGCGAATGGAAGTCAGGGAGATCAGCCGGTTTCAGCCTCCACTTGATTTCGGGGTTGCGCGCCAGCGTGCCCGTGCCGGAGCAGGGCACATCGACCAGAACTCGATCGAACAGCTCGTGCACAGGCAACTGACATACGTCGGTGGTTACGACTTGGACGTTCCGGGACGCAACGCGTCTGCGCAGGAGTTCGGCTCGATGTTGATGCAGTTCCGCGGCGACGATGGTGGCCTCCGGATTACGATCGGCGACTGCCCAGGTCTTGCCTCCCGGAGCGGCACAACAGTCCAGAATGCGCGCACCCTGACCGACCAGCACAGCCACAAGCTGCGACGCTTCATCCTGAATCGCAACCCGGCCTTCCGTGAAAGCCTTCGTTTTTGTGATGTCTCCCGAGATCACGCGACGTCCGTCAGATAGAAGCACGCCGGCCTTGAGTTGGATACCGGCGTGCTCAAGTTCCCTTTCTACCGAAGCCGTTCGCAAACGCAGTGAAGTGACCGGAACGGACTGGTCGTAGGCGGCCACATTCCTTGCGATCTCGAGCCCGAACTTAGCGACCCAGCGCTGGACCAGCCATTCAGGATGAGCAGACGCGCTCGCTATTGCTTCAGTTGACGCTGCGGATTGGATGGAATCGATGAAACCTTGGCCAGGAACGAGCGTCTCGGCGAGCTTCCGCAACACCGCATTCGCAAATGGCACTGCGGATCGCTTTCTGGCCCGCTTTACCAGTTCGACGCTCTCGTGAATCGCTGCCCTGGCTGGAATGCGGTCCAGCCAACCTAGTTGATACGCCCCGAGACGGAGCGCAGTAAGAACCTCAGGGTCCAGTTTTTCAGGGCGCTTTAGAGACGCTCTGCCGATGAATGCGTCGATTGATGACCGCCATCTTAGGGTACCCATGACGAGTTCGGTCGCAAGACCATGATCGGTGGATGTCAGTTCCGCGCATCGGGTCGAATGTAGGAGTTCAGATGCGTAGGAATCCTGCTGCTCGACCCGGAGCAGGATGTCATAAGCAGCGGCTCGTGCGGGGGAGATCGACATTGTGCTTAACTCTTCGCTGCTTGGTCGTTGTCGCCGCGACTCTCATCAAGAAAGCTGGCACTATTGCGGTGCACCTAAACATTCGCCGTCGTGGACTCGGTATCCGTTTACAAAGTCGCGGGCGGGCATGCGTTTCTTACCCTCCACTTGCACTTCGAACAGATCGAGGGCTGTGTGCGACGCGCAGCCCACTAACAGGTGATCGCTGTCTAGCTTGAGCCTGCCTGGAGAAATCTCTGCCTTGGTCGGCTGCGCACCCCATATGTGGAGGTTCTTGGCGCGAAACGTTGTGAATGTGCCGGGCCATGGCTGAAAGCCCCGCAAGCGGTTCCATATCTCGGTTGCGGAGCGATGAAAATCAATTTGACCGTTCTCCTTTTTCAGAATTGGAGCAAGTGTTGCTTGCGTGTGATCCTGGGCTCGCCTCCTGACCGTGTCTGCTTGTAAGCCCGCGAGAGTCTCGATCATCAATTCAGCACCAAGTGCAGCCAGCTTGGGAGCGATGGTTTCGGCAGTATCTTCGGCGTGGATAGGGTACTCGCGTTGCAACAAGATGTCTCCGGTGTCGAGTCCTGCATCGATGCGCATGGTCGTGACGCCGGTGACCGTTTCCCCTTGTGCAATTGCCCATTGAATGGGCGCGGCGCCTCGATATTTTGGTAACAGGGAAGCATGCACGTTGAGATTGCCCAAGGGTGGAAGGTCGATCATCCACTGCGGGATGATGCGCCCGTAGCCGACGACAATAACGGCATCGGCTTTCAAGCTCGTAAGCTGAGCACGAAAGTCTTCGTTGTTTTTGATCTTTTCCGGCTGTGTGACGGGGAGCCCGAACTGCAGAGCACTTTGTTTAACGGGAGATTCCGTCAACTCCATCCCGCGGCCACGAGGCCGGTCGGGCTGCGTGACTACCAGACGAACAAAGAAACCCGCTTCGACCAGTTTCTCGAGGGTTGGCACCGCGAAAAGCGGGGTTCCGGCGAAGACGAGGTTGAGTGGTTGCGTCATTGCACGATCGCGCCGTTGCTTTCATGATCTACCACTCGCCCGCCTTCACAAGTTTTCGGATTTTGCGCTTCATCAGATCGCGCTTCAGAGCGCTGATGTGACTGATGTACAGCTTGCCATTCAGATGATCCGTTTCGTGCAGAAAGGCTCGGGCCAGCAATTCCTCGCCGGTCTTTTCGTAGAATTCCCCGTTCACATCCTGGGCCCGGATCGTTACTTTCCGGGGCCGTGTAACTGATTCACGAAATTCCGGAATGCTCAAGCACCCTTCATTCTGCGTATGGCGTCCTTCCATGTGAATGATCTCGGGGTTAGCGAGTACCAGTTTAGCTTCGGGATCCTCCTTGAACGTCACGTCGATGACCGCGAGGCGCTTCGAGATGCCGATCTGAGGCGCAGCTAGTCCTACGCCGTGCGCTGCGTACATCGACTCGAACATATCTTCGACGAGTTTTTTAAGCTCGGCGTCGAAGACCGTTACCGGCTCCGCATGTTTTTCCAACACTGGGTCGCCAAATTTTACGATGGGATAGATCATTCGGTTGCTAGTTGTGGCCATTCGTCGTGGGAGATGAACCTCAATAGTTCTTCAACTGCGCCAGGTAACCTTCAAAATTACGCTTTGCTTCGAGCATGGAATCCCCGCCGAATTTCTCGAGAGCACATTTCGCCAGCGTGAGAGCAACCATAGCTTCCGCCGCTACGCCTGCGGCCGGGACGACGCACACGTCGGAACGCTCGTAGGCGGCTTTCACCGGCTCGCGCGTGGCGAAATCAACGGACTGCAGCGGACGTCGCAACGTGGAGATCGGCTTCAGATAACCACGCACCCGGATCTCCTCGCCATTCGAGACACCGCCTTCAATTCCGCCAGCGTTATTGCGCGGACGGCTGAACTTTGTGTATTTATCGGCGGCGTCATAGCCAATCTCGTCGTGGACCAGCGAGCCTGGCGACGCAGCCGCCCTGATTCCCGAACCGATCTCTACTGCTTTAACCGCTTGTAATGACATTACCGCCGCGGCCAGCAGCGCATCGAGACGCTCGTCCCATTGCGCGTATGTGCCCAAGCCGGGAGGGACATTGTGGGCCACGACCTCAAAAACGCCGCCCACGGAATCGCCCGTCTTCAAAACCTTGTCGACCTCTTCCTTCATGCGTTGTTCGATATCAGGATCCGCGCAACTCAGCAGGATCTCGGTCTTGCTGCCGACCGCCTTGATTTGATCCCAGGGAATTTCCTTGTCGATTGCGGCAGCGCCGACCGAAATCACGTGACTGAAGACTCTCGATTCCCAAGCTCGCGGAGAAACAACTTGGCCAGGGCGCCGATGGCAACCCGTGCCGCAGATTCGCGGGCAGAGGCACGCTCCAGTACGTAGCGCGCTTCGGAAAAGTTGTACTTCAGCGCGCCCGCCAGATCGGCGTGACCGGGGCGTGGCGATTTCACCGCTTTGTGCTTTGCAGGGTCGCCTTCTGCGACTGGAAGCGATTCCTGCCAGTTCTTCCAGTCTTTGTTTTCAAGCAGGATGGCGATCGGAGAACCGATGGTGATGCCGTGGTGCACGCCGGAAAGAATATGGGCTCTGTCCGTCTCAATCTTCATCCGCCCACCACGACCGTAGCCCTGTTGTCGCCGCCACAGGTCGCGATCGACGAATTCCTGGTCGACTTTCAGGCCGGCTGGCAGACCCGACAGGAATGCGACCAGAGCTTCGCCATGGGACTCGCCGGCGGTGAAGTAGCGCAGCATAAACGTTCGATTCTAAACGATGACAACCGGAAACGCGGGGAGGGGACCCGCAGAAATCAACAAGATTCCGCCGTGACAGGCCATCCGTTGAGCCTGTACAATACGTCAAAGACCTAGCAGTGAGCCGGCTATTCAACCGGCTTCCCGCCACTCGATGTGCCACTTCCGAGCTTTCTGGCCCAGGAGGCGAAGTGTATCCGGATGAATCCACGATGACCGAGACTAACTCCGGCACCAAAATCCGTTGCGTAGTTGCGGATGACCACGCCCTTGTGCGGCAAGGGATCCGCCGTTTGCTGCAAGACGAAACGGACGTGGAGGTTGTGGGTGAAGCCGGGGACGCGGCCGAGGCTCTGAAACGCGTTCTGGATCTTCGTCCCGACATTCTTCTGATGGATGTGGGCATGCCGGGATTTTCCTCATTCGAGGCCGCACGGGTCATTCAGAGAGATCTACCCAGCACCCGGGTCATTTTTCTGACCATGCATGAAGATCAGGATTACGTGATGCAGGGACTCCAGGCCGGGGCGGCAGGCTATTTGTTAAAAGATACTCCGGCTGCCAAGCTCATCAGCGTGCTTCGCGACGTGCACCAGGGTGGCAAGTTTGTTAGTCCGGAGGTGCTGGGCGGGCTGATCGAGAGTGGGAAACTGGGCGGGCAGACGCGGGTGCGTCCTACAAGGTCGACTCTGACTCCGCGCGAAACAGAGATCATGAAGCTCCTCGCGGAAGGCAACACGGTCCGCAAGATTGCCGGCATGCTAAGCCTCAGCATCAAGACGGTCGAGGCGCACAAGTTCAACTTGATGCGAAAACTAGACATCCACAACAAGGCCGAACTCGTGCACTGCGCCATCCGAAAGAAGATTGTGAAGGTGCCCGCCGGTTTCTGATGCAAGCAGCCGATGCTCGCGACCGACAGACCTTCAGCGGCCAGCTATCCTTCAGCGAGTTGTGCTAGTTTCTCCAGACTAGCGACTTCCAGGTCCGGTTTCCCATCGGCACGCTTGACCGCACCCACTCCGGTTCTAACTGACGGACGATTCACCCACACCGTCGCCAGTCCGAGAGATTGGGCGGGCAGTACGTCGTGGTAAATGCTTTGCCCAATGTGCAGAACACGGTTTGGTGCGACGCCAACTCTTTCGAGCGCTAGCTTGAAAATATCCAGCGATGGCTTATAGCAGCGAGCCTGCTGGGCAGTGATGACAGGCTCGAACGTTACGTGCAGATGGCGACGAGTCGTCTGGAAGAGGTCGTCGTCGATGTTCGAGATGATCGCCAGACGGTGCCGAGTCTTCAGCCTATTGAGAGCCCCGACCGTGTCGGGCCAAGGGCGCCAGTGCGGGATTGAGGCCGCCAACGAATGAAGTTCGTCAAGCGTCGGGGTAAACGCCAGTCGTTTGCCGAGATGGTTAACGACTGATTGCAGGACGTCACGGTACGAGCGATATTCGCCGCTCTCCGCCTGGGCCTCAAACTCTCCGTAGAGTTCGAGGATCTGTGCGTCCGAGATGGATTTTCCACGACTCACGAGAATCGGCTTCAGTGCAGAGAAGATGCCGGTTTCCCAGTCAATGAGGGTCCCGTAACAGTCGAAAGTGAGGACTTCGAAATCGCGAAAGTTCAGCATAGTTCCTCGACCGCCGCTCTCGTTGCTCGGGCATGAAAGAAGCCCCAAGCTTAAGCTCGGGGCTGCTTCCAGTTTCTCGAACGTGCAGGAATTTCTACCGTGCAATCTCCAGGGGTGCTTCCAACTTGAAGCTCACTGCGGATTCCGCTGGCAGGGTGACATCGCGATTGCCGGTGAAGGCTGAGCCGGCAGTACCAGCACCTCCGCCTGCAAGAGCGCCGATGGCAGCACCTTTGCCGCCTCCTGCCAGGGCCCCGATTAGAGCACCTGCTCCAGCTCCGCCTCCGATGAGCGCGGCCGTTCGCTTGCCTTTACCCTTCTCAGCTCGAGACACGGAGGATGTATGGATAGCGTGGCGCTTGCCCTCTACAGTGATCGCGTCCAGCTTTACCTGCAGCAGCGAGGCCCCTTTGAATCTTCCAGCCGGATGTGCAGCAACCACGGTGCCCGTTGCCGTAGCGCCGGCCTGGGATCACAGTTTGGCCGCCGACTTCAACCGGCGTCGCCACAGTTGCGGAGAATGATTGTCCCGCCTCACTGGTCTTGGAGCTGAGGGTCTCGCCAAGACGAACGGTCAGCGTGGTCCCCGCCGGAATGACGAGGGGTTCGGCAGCAGGCTTTGAGGCCCCAGTCGGACTGTTGTTGGGAGCCATCGCGCCACCTGGGTTGTTGGAGTCGCTGGCGGTGGTATCGGTGGCGGGCGGCTTGCTAGTGCATGCAATCAAGCTAAACATAAGGCACAAAATCAGGGTGAGTGCGGAACGCGAACGCATAAGAACCTCCAATCGGGGAAATGTATCGGAATGCCTTGTGACACGCAAACACGAGAGGTCAACACCGACCGGAATGGCCGTTTAAGTCTTTTCCGGCGGCTGCGCCACGGTAGCGGGTATCTTATCGCTTTCCGATGGCGCGTCCAGAACTAGTAACGTCAGGGTTTCATCAGGAGTCAAGGAAACTGGTGTAGTTCCCGGTTCGGGCGGCTCGGATAGAGAGGCGGGGTCGGGCGCGGAGATTGGTTTCGGCGTCAGGAATTTCGCGGTGTTCAGCAGCGGACGTCCCAACGATGCGTTGTAGCTCGTCCAGGCACTCTCGAGTTCCGACTCCCGCTCGAAGTGGGCGCGCATGCTCTCCATCTTCGAGTCCAGATCATCCATGTAATGAAGGAGCAAAGCCTCGGGAAACATTGGCAGCTTGGGCGAACCGAACTCGTACTGCCCGTGATGGCTGATGATGAGATGTTCGAGAAGCGTTGTGAGTTCAGCAGGAAACCCGGGGACAAGAGCCACCTTAGCCCGTAGCATCTCAAGCTCAATCACCATGTGTCCGAGCAACTGACCCCGCGTCGTGTAGGAGAACGAACGGTTGTAAGTCAGCTCATGGATCTTTCCCACATCATGAAGGAACGCCCCGGCCAATACCAGGTCACGGTTGACATGGGGGTAATTGCGGCAGATCAAGTCGCACGAGCGGAAGAGCGAAACAACATGGTCGAGGAGCCCGCCAATGTATGCGTGATGCAGGGTCTTGGCGGCCGGCGCGTTGCGGTAAGCCTGCGCAATCTCAGTATCGGCCATGAAAGCCTGGATTAACGCTTTCAGATAAGGATTTTGCAACGTGCTGACGAAATCCCCCAGCGCCTGCCACAATTCGTCGATGTTTTTGGTGGTTTTCGGAAGGTAGTCGGCAAAGTCGATCTCCGCATCACCCAACCGACGGAGCTTGTGAATCGTGAGCTGAAAGCGATTCTTGTACTTGTTGAGGAGACCTTTGACTTTGAGGAAGTCGTCTTGTTCAAAAGCGTCGAGTGCATCCTCGACGTTGTCCCACATCTTGGCTTCGATCTGTCCGCTGCGATCCCCCAGGACGAGGGCTAGGTAAGGCTCGCCTGTCTTCTTGGGTTTCACCTGCTTCGACACCACCACAAAGGTGGAAGTAATGACTTTGTTTTCCTGTTTGGCGCAATCGCAGATGAAAAATTCTTTCATGAATCCATTCGTTTCCCCAAGGCACGGCGCCACTATCGATGCTGGCATGGAACGTTTGCCATTATCTCAGAACAGTAAGTGCTTCTTCTTTTTCTTGAAATTCTTGGCAGCCGCTTCCTTGCTCGCTGTTTCGATTGGTTTGGTCTGATTCGGGCTGGCGCCGCTGTCCACGTAACCGGGCCGGATGTCGATAAAAGCTTCCTCACGTAGTTTTTTGAGGTAAGCGCGCAGCGCAGGCTGCAGTTTCTGATAGTAGAGGGCATCCTGGATGCGGGGTTCTATTTGTTTCATGGTGGGGACGCCCGCCATCTGATGCTCGGTGACTTTCAGGATAATGAAGCCCTGTTTGGTGTGAATGACGTCCGTGATCTCGCCCGCCTTCATGGCAAACGTCCTGTCTTCGAGATCTTTGGAGAGGGTACCGCGTTTGAATTCGCCGAGATCTCCTCCCTGGGCAGCACTGGCGCCATCGGAGGACTTCTTGGCAACCTCCTCGAAAGTTGCGCCTTTCTTGATCTGATCGAGCAATCCCTCGGCCTTCGTTTTGGCCGTTGCGAGTGGATCAAGCTCGATAGGAGGCGCCAGCGGCGTCGGGTTGAGCGCCCGCAGCCGGCGGCGGGGCCGTGGGATCTTGGCTGGCGGGGCTCTTTCGGAATGGACACCAGAATCTCGCTCAGCCGAATCTGTTCGGGTTGCTCCATTTCGCTTTTATGTTGGTCGTAGAACTTCTGTTCTTCTTCCTTTGTGATGTTGAGGTGCGAACCCACCTCCCTGCCAATGACCTGCTGCGTGATTATCTGGTTTCGCAGGTTCTGCTTGAAGTCTTCGTAGGAGACGCCTTGCGCCGTTGCTGCCTTTTCGAGGTCTTCCATAGACTCAAGATTCATCTGTTTGCGCATCTCGTCGAGCTTCTTGATGAGTTCCGTGTCGGCCGTAATCCCAAGATCCTTTCCCTTTTCGAGCAGAAGTTGCTGATCGATGAGGTCGCGTAGCACGTCCCGTTCCTTCTCCGCGTAAACTGTCTCGAAGTTACTGGGAGCTTGCTGCTTGGCTTCGTCCTTGAGTTGTTCACGGCTGCGTAAGTACTCGGAACGGGTGACAATGGAATTGTTGACGCGGGCGATAATCTCTTCGACCACCGTGTCGGCACTCAGGAGTGCAGGCAAGGCCGCCAGGCATACGAGCAGAAGCGTGAAATGCAGTTTTTTCATGAAATATCTACCTGGGAGCCGGGACCAAGCTTGCCCCGACGGACCTCTGGATTGTTCGGTATTCGATTGTAACCCGGCTGAGCGGCCCGGGGCCAGACAGGGTGCTGGTATCATGAGGGTCCTCGTGCTGGTTGCGTAGTTGAACCTGCCCCAGAGGTATACGCGTGCAGATCCTCGGTTGTTGCGTTGCGGCCGTCATGTTCATGGGATCTACAAGTTCAACTGCGAGGGCTCCAAAGGCGCCGTCAACAGCGGTGCCCACCCTCGCTCAACTGGAAAAAATGGCGGACCGTTTTGCGCCCACGCCGTTGCGGGTGGAGACCGCCAACCTTTCGGTCGGAGACCGACTGGCGCTGGCCAAACTGGTAGAGGCGGCCCGTATTTTCGATCAGATCTTCCTGAAGCAACTGTGGAGCGGAAATCCGGAACTGTACGCTCGCATGCAAAAGGATAAGACCCCGCTGGGCAAAGCGCGCCTACGCTATTTCTGGATCAACAAGGGCCCCTGGTCCGATATCGACGAGTACAGAGCGTTCCTTCCGGCCGTGCCGCCGCGCAAGCCGTTGGGCTCCAACTTCTATCCTGAAAACATGACCAAGCAGGATTTCGAGCGCTGGGTCGCTACCTTGTCGCCAGAGGAGCAGGAGCGCGCCAAAGGTTTTTTCACCGTCACCCGCTGGGCCGACAAGAGTGCGGGTAGCATCAAGCTGATCCCGTACAGCGACGAATACAAGGACGAACTAACTCAAGTAGCGGCGCTGTTGAGGGAATCGGCTGATCTAACTCAGAGCGCCTCTCTCAAAAAATTCCTCACTACGCGGGCAGATGCCTTTCTCTCAAACGATTACTACGAGAGCGACCTTGCATGGATGGATCTCGACGCTCCGCTGGACATCACGATCGGCCCTTATGAGACGTACAACGACGAACTCTTCGGGTACAAGGCGGCATACGAAGCGTACATAGGTGTCCGAGACGACGCGGAGACAGCGAAGCTCTCTGCTTTCACACAGCACTTGCAGGAAATCGAAGACAATTTACCGATTGATCCGCAGTACCGCAATCCGAAGCTAGGAGCTGCAGCGCCGATCCGGGTCATCGACCAGATCATCAGCGCAGGGGACGGCGCCCACGGCGTGCAGACGGCCGCCTACAATCTGCCCAACGACGAGCGCGTGGTAAATCAAAAAGGCAGCAAGCGGGTCATGCTGAAGAATGTTCAGGAGGCCAAGTTTCGCAATGTGCTGGTTCCGATCGCCATGCGGACGCTGTCCAGGAACGCTATGGTCGACGTCAATTTCAGTTCATTCTTCACACACATTCTCGCGCACGAATTGATGCATGGGTTGGGGCCCCACCAGATTACCGTCGGTGGCCGGGACACAACCCCGCGGGCAGAATTGAAGGAACTATTCAGCGCGATCGAGGAAGCGAAAGCCGACGTCACAGGATTGTTCGCCCTGCAATACATGATGGATCATGCCAGCGAGTTGAAGTTGGGTGCAATATTGCCCTCCGACGAGGCGGCGCAGCGCCAGATGTACACAACTTTTCTGGCGTCGGCGTTTCGCAGTCTTCGGTTCGGTTTGAATGATGCGCATGGCAAGGGCATGGCCATGCAATTTAATTACCTACTCGACCGAGGCGCCTTCGTGGAGCATGGCGATGGGACCTTCAGCGTCGACATGATGAAAATTAAGGGTGCGGTCCAAGACCTCGATCACGACTTGCTCACTCTGGAAGCCGAGGGCAACTATTCCGGCGCGAAAGAGATGCTCGACAAAATGGGCGTCCTGCGTCCAGTGCTCACCAAGACCTTTGAGAACTTGAGGAACGTCCCCACGGACATCGAGCCGATTTTCGTGACCGCGGAGGAATTGGCTCCCACGGTAAGTCACAAGCCGGCGGCAAACCCGAAACCCATCCGGAGAAGATCCACGAAGAAAAAGTGAAAGGTGTAATTTCGTGTGCCCTAGCTGGACGCCCGTCGAACCAGGCCGAGGCAAGTGGTATCGTCCTGTATTGGCGTAGCACTGACGAATTGCAGCATCGTATCCAATACGGTTACACAGATGTCGTGAGCGCTGGTGCCGTTGGCATTTTGTAGGGCACATTTCACACGTGGCAATCCGAACTCCTCGCGATTGTGTTCCGCTTCCACTACGCCTCGTGAAACCAGAAGGAGAATAGCCCCAGGTTCCAATGCGATGATGCGCGCGTCGGACGTGGTATGCGAGAACAACCCCAATGGCAGCCCGGTAGCACCAAGCTCCGATGTATCCGAAGTATGGCGGACAAGCGCCGGCGTGTGACCGGCGTTGAAGTAGCACACCGTACCCAGGTCTTCGTTGTAGCACCCGGCGAATGCTGGGCTGGAGTGAACGCCACCGGCAGCGTCGATGATTGCCCGATTTAGCTGAAGACACAATTCGGTCAGCGCGTCGGTCTCATTGACTTCTTCAGGCGACAAGAGTTCCGATCCAACCTCACGAAATATCCGCTGTGCCGTGGCCAGCAGATCCTGATTTTGTTCTCGACGTCCGGCTATGTCGAGCAGGCCGAACAGAACGCGCGAGGGGTTGACTCGAATAGAGTCGTAGAAGTCCCCCGCGCTGCGTTGCCCGGCAAACACGGCTGCAATTTCGGCGTTACGCAAAACCGGGAAAGCAGAAGGTACAGGCTCGATGGCCGTAGCCAGTATGCCTTTCCGACGCTTGAGCAGAGACTTCATATGCAAGATGAATCGGGTGACGGTAACACACAGGACAATCGCTTGTCAGCGGATAAACAGCATTCGCCGGGAAACGAGCTACTCGCCGTACTTCCCCGCCAGAAACTTCCCCACTTCCGATTCCAATTGACCATAGTCGGAGTGGATTGTGGCGCGCAGAGCAGCCTCCGAGGAACTTCCTTGCCCCAACCTCTCTAGGATCCGTTCTACGTCGCTCATACCGTAGGTCTCGCTGATGTATTGCACAGCGGCGAGAGATTCGTCGTAGGCCACAACCGCCTCGATGGGCGAGAACCTCATGAAGCTGCCTTCGAGTGCGTTATAAGGGATGGCCTGCTGGGCCCGAAAGAGCTGAGACAAACGCCGTCCGTACTGGACCGTCTTGGGTTCAACCGCTTGCGCGATGCCTTCGTTCAGCCAGGTCGGGCACCGCCCTCCGGTGGCCTGACTGACGAAAGAATGGGCCAACTCGTGCTTCAGTACCCGAGCCAAATCGGAAGTCATCGACGTGATGCCGCTGATCGGTATACGCAACTTGCCGTCATTGACCGCCCCTGACCAGGATGGCGCATGGGTGACGTCAAAGAATGCCTGCTCGGTATAGAGAATGACAGGAATGCTAGCACGCGGTGCCACGCCGAGTGTGCGTACCAGGTCGTCGTACTGAGATTCGAGAGTCGCGACCAATTCGCGGCGCAATTGTTCAGACGTCTGTTTGCCCTCGTATCGCAACGTGAAGTGGCTACTCTCGCGTTGGGAGAAATCCGCCTCGGTGGTCGTTTCGCGTTGGGCCTTGGCCAGGTATTGTTCGACTACGGGGTCGGGGCGGATTTCGAGCGAGCGTTTCCAGGAACGGACCGCTTCCTTTGTTCGGTCGGCGGAAAACTGAACAAAACCGAGAACCGTGTAGGCGTCTGCCGAATTGGGATTCGCTCGCACGGACCGTTCCGCATAAGACAATGCTGCGGCCGCGTTGCCTGAGCGCACCAGTGCCATGGCATAGTAGTTCAGGATCGTGGAGCTCTCCGCCTGGAAGGTCAATGCCCTTTCGAGATAGCGCTTAGCCAGCGGAAGATTTCCGTGTTCGAATGCGTGTTTGCCCGCCAGGAAGTATGCTGTCGCCGAGAGCTCCGGCTTACCTTCTTTTTCGAGGGCCGTCAGAGCATCAGGATCTACCGCACCGTCGTGAATTACCTTCACAAGCAGATCTTGGTGTCCGGCCAGACGATCTTCCGGAACGAAGGTGGGCAGGTCTTTGGCTGCTCCTTGGCCATTGGAGGGGGAGGCATAGGCTGGCGGTAATCCGCCCGCCTCGATGCTTTCGACGGACGATTTGGAAATGGCGTAGGAGTCGTCTCCGACGTCATACTGGACGCGATTACCGATTTCGCGCACGTGGTCAGCCCAGATCTTGCGGCCATTCTTCAGGTGAATGACATCGGCTGGTGAACACACAGCGGCGACAAGGACGAGAACGCCGGGCAACAAGTAGGTGACACGCGTGCTCACTAAGGCGCATTCTAACAACCGGTAGAGAGACCCAGTAGGTGACTCAGGTAACCATGAAAAAGTTCGCTCGGCGTGTGGTCGCGGTCTCACTTCTGCTCGCCAGCAGCAGTTTTGCCAGCAGTGCACCCGGCACAGTGGCAATTGCTCTGCCACAGATTGCGGTCCAACAAAGGGACCCTGATGCCGCCGGCAAGCCTGCGGAAACGCTCTACCTCCAATTGCGCGATGTCGGCCTTGACCCCTCGCAAACCTTCCACATACGCGGAGCGTCACTCGACCGCGCGGCCTTGCACATCACCTTTGAGGACGGTGAGATTTCGTTCACAACTGCCGTGAACGGGCACATTACGGGGGCGTTTTTTGAAGGTGATGGTGAAGTACTGCTAAGACCTCCAACTCAGGTAGAACGCGGTTCGACCGCTCTCTTCACCGGAATGGCCATTCTGGAAGAGCGCTTCACCACCAGTTATTTGCGATTCAACGACGAGACGTTTGCTGAGTTGAAGCCGTACTTGCGTTCGTCGGAGATTGCGAAGGAGTTCAGTTCTCGCTGGAACGAAACCGCACACAATCTGGCGGAAGGAGACGCTCTTCGGCTGTTAGCGACATTCAGCCGGTCCCTTCCTGTGGTTGGAGAGGCCGCCGCCGTATCTCCGCAACCGGTGGCGGATTCCCCATCTGACCGATTGCTGCACATCCGATTGCAAGGCCAGAAAGTCGGAACGTTCGATGTGTTCTTTGACGCGTTGGCACCTGAACAAGTTTGGGCAGGTCAAACCAAGGTGGTGGAAGGAGTGACGTATTACGACCTGTGGACTTCGTTTGCTCTGGGCGGCGCCGGGAAGGAACGGCTGCTGGGATCCGAGCCCATGGATGCCGAGGTAAACATCTCGCGTTTCAAGATCCGGACAGAGGTGAAGCCACCAACCACTGTCAGCGCCGACGCTCGTGCAGAACTAGAAGTGCGCAAACCAGGAATACGAACTCTGTTCTTCGAGCTGTCGCGTTTCCTGCAGGTGAAACAAGTCGAGGCCGACGGGCGGCCGGTCGAGTTCATCAACAATCCCGCAATCGATGGCACTCAGTTGGCCAAGAGAGGAAATGACTTGGTGGCCGTGGTGTTTCCGGGTCCGCTCCGTGTCGGGCAGCGGCTGGAACTCCGCTTCGTCTACAGTGGGGACGTCTTGTCGGAAGCAGGCGGAGGCTTGCTCTACGTAGGTGCTCGCGGTACCTGGTACCCGAACCGGGGAATCATCCGGTCCCATTTCGACCTGGAGTTTCACTATCCGTCGGAGTGGACCTTGCTGGCAACCGGGAAGCGTATCGCTTCGCCACCAGGTGGAAGCGACATTGAGGCGCCCGCCTCGAAAGAGCTAGTCGCCCGCTGGGTCACAGAACAACCTGCAACCCTTGCGGGGTTCAACCTCGGAAAATACGAACGCGCGGTGGCTCATGCAGGTGCAGTGAGCGTGGAAACCTATGCAGCGCGAAAGATGGAAAAGACGTTTCCTCGCGGGCCGGATCAGGCCGTTGCCATTCCCGACATTCACATGCTTCCCAAGCCTCGAACCATCGTTCAGGGACCCGTGCTGTTGTCCCCTGCCCGCAATGCTCAGACGGTCGCCGACAGAGCTGCTCAGGCGGTGGAGTTCTTCTCCCAACGATTCGGACCCTTTCCGTACAATTCGCTCGAGCTCACACAGATGCCGGGACAGATGAGCCAAGGCTGGCCTGGATTGATCTTCTTGTCGAGCTTTGCGTTTCTTACGCCGGGAGAAGAGGTGGATTTGCATTTGGACCCGCTGCAGGCGGCTTTCAGGCGCCTGGTATTGCCTCATGAGACAGCTCACCAATGGTGGGGTGATCTGGTTGGGTGGCGTACCTATCGCGACCAATGGATCGTGGAAGCGTTATCGAACTATTCGGCGTTAATGCTGCTTGAGACGCAGAACCCCGCGGAATTCCAACAGATTCTGGATGACTATCGAGCCGATCTCCTCCAAAAAAACAAAGAGGGTGAGCTACTGCGAGACGCCGGTCCGGTGACATTGGGACTCAGGCTCAATTCATCGCATTTTCCTAACGGATATGAGGCCATCAGCTACGGCCGAGGTACCTGGCTCTTTCACATGTTGCGGCACATGTTGCTGGATGCTGAAGCCAAACGGACGCCGAAGGTTTCGCACGGATCGTCCGGACTCGAAGAGCCATTCGTGCGCGGGCTGCGCAGGGTGCGCGAACGCTATGCGGGAAAGGACATCAGTACCAGTGAATTGCTGGCGGTCTTCGAAGAGGACTTACCACCGTCCCTTTGGTATGAAGAGCGCAGGTCTCTGGACTGGTTCCTGCAGGCTTGGGTACAGGGCACGGCTGTGCCGCATTTCGGCCTGCAGAGTGTCAGGTTTTCGCCGAAAGCAAGCGGAACCTTAGTAAGCGGCGTTATCGTGCAAAAGGAAGGCCCATCCGACTTGGTCACGGCCGTTCCTGTGTACGCAGTTCTAAGTGGAATCCAGACTCTACTCGGGCAGGTGTTGGTGGATGGTCCAGAAACGTCGTTTCGCCTGTCCGCTCCGGCTGGCACCAAGAAGATCGTGCTTGATCCGAAACAAACGCTGCTTAGAAGTGTAAAGTAGAAGACTCCATCTGCTCCTACCTGTCCAATGTGGGAACTTGCAGTCAGATTCCGTGTGCTGTAATCGCCGTACAGTCCCTGCTTGCAGTGCGCCAGCGAGCGTTCGTTCAGGTCGGTGGCGATGATTCCGAACGTCCATCCTTTTAACAAACCCGCAGTTTCCTCAGTTAGGAGCATGCTGAGGGTGTAGGGTTCTTCTCCCGTCGAACAGCCTGCGCTCCAGATGCGCAAATTTCGCATCGGCAACTTGCTCTTGGCCTCTACAATGCGCGGCAAAACTATATGACGCAGGGCACAAGCTGCGGCTGGTTGCCGAAAAAAACACGTCTCGCCGACCGTAATTTCATTTAGCAGACTGATAAGCGCGGCCTGACGAATAGGCTTTACGGTCAGGCAATCGTAGTAGTCCCGATAACTGGTGACGCGCAGCTCCTTCATGCGGCGCGGGCATCGATCTTCCAGAAACCGGAATTTGTTGTCCGGCTGAAAGATGCCCGCGACTTGGTAGATCAGATCGCGGATCTTCACCAGGTGAGCATCTGGCGGACCATCCATTCTTGAAATGAGAGGCGTTTCAGCGGGGCTGGTAATTGTCATGCAAGAGTCCCTGCGTTTCAGGCACAGCGACGGCAAGGAAAGAGTGATCACCGAGACGTTGATTGTGCCAACGTATTTGATCGGCAGATGAGGGAGGAACTTTAAGGCCCTCCAAGGTGAACGTTCTGCAACCGAGAGTAGAGTCTGGCGATCTTGCTGAGAAGTGGAACCGGAACCTCTGCGCGGAACCGCTAAGAAAACGGTTCTGGAGACATCTGCGGACAATCCTCTTGGGTTACTTGATCCAGCACTGCTGCAAACGTGCTGCCTCCTTTGGCTGCGGGCACGGCCGGAGCTGCCGCCACTGGGGAGGCCGATGACGCAGCGATCGCGGATTGGATCGAGATTGTCACAGTGGCGATTCGAGTTTCTTTCGAGGAACCCGCGTCTTCCAGAGCATCTGGTTTGCCACCTCAGGTTTTCCCTTGGTACGACCGGGCGCGTTCACGAATCGTTGAATTCATGAGAATCGACGCGCCGGTCGATAGGCAAGCAGGAGTTGTAAGCAGGAAGTTGGAGTGTGTAACGGCAAGCTTTGCCGGTGAAACTAGGCAAACTTAGGCGCGTCGCAGAAATCACAAGCGAGCAATCAAAGAACAGCTAGTCCGGCGGCTGAGGCACCTGTCCGAAGAATTCTCGTTTAACGCTGAAGTCTCGGTCCACTACGACCCCGGCGCTGAGCGGCTTGCTGTTCGTGCGGCGCCACGTGCCCGAGAAGCGCAGATCTTCGAAATGAACCACCGTGTCACCGTCCGGGAGTAGCTCAGTTCCAGTAATCGGAAATTTGGCCCAATCCAGATATACAAGACCGAGGTACGAGTTCTTGGCCGCAAGCGTGACCGGAGTTTCTTCCGGCTTGTAGCGGATCTCCATGTTTTCACCCGGGTCCACTTCCGGCGTGGAAGAGTCCACCTGGGCCAGCGCAAAGAAATTCTTGGTTTCCACAACTCCGTGCCACTGGAATGGATTCACCCACGTTGGATAAGCGCCTACTCGCATCGGATCTGCATTCTGATAGCTACGCGCTTCCAACGCATTCACAGCGCGGCGGTGCTCATAGTCGCGCACGAACCACACCAGAACGACTGCGATGAGTGCGATTCGGGCCGCCCATCGACCCTTTGGGCCCTTCTGACGCACGCCAATCTCTTCGTTCACCAGGGAAACAAGACTGGGCACGATTAGGCCTAGCACAAGCGCAATAAGGAGAAGAGGTTCGACAATGAAAACAATGTCCCACGAATACCACTTCTCCCAGAACGGCCAGAAGGGGCCGGACGCCATAGTTGTTGGTGAAATCGAGCAGAATGTGGCTGAGACCTGCGACATACGCGAAGACGAACAGTAAGTCCCCAGCGCGGCGGAAGATTTGGGTCCCGAGTCTTACGGCCCCGCAGCCTCCATACTCCATACATGAACACGACCACGACGAAAGAGACGAGAAACAACCCCAGAAAAGAGTGAGTGAAGCCTCGGTGGTGTGCAAAACCGAATACCGGTCCCCGAAATCGACCAAACACGTCGAGGTCGGGCGCTTCGGCGGCCAATGTCATCGTGGCGGTCGCCAGGGCCGTCTTGCGATTGAAACCGGCGCGTCCCAGGCACGCGCCGGTCAGGAAGTGTGTGATTGGTTCCAAGTTTCCCCGAAAATCCTCGCTTCAGACCTTGAGAATACAATGCCAAGCCTCATCACGGTAAACTACATCGCGAACAACCAGCAACTTTCAAGCTGAGCAAGCAGACCCTCGCGAATCCGGCTGACATGTCCAACCGCTTCGCAAGATTCAGGTTCGCGTTAACTCCAAAATGCGGCAGGTGGGCAGGTACAAGTGGACGGACCAATCAGTCCGTGAGCTTTTTCGGCATGAGAATCGTTAGCGCATCGCGCACGATGCTGACTTCTGCAGGTAGTGTTCCCACCAGTTCTCCATCGGCTTCGACATAGACCTTCGAGCGAGGCTCTGCTGCATCTGGATCAGAGCCATAGTCACATCGCACTCGTTCGCTGTGTATGAGTTCGACACCCGGGAACCTTCCACTTCAGTCCCAGAAGTCCTCGCGTGACGTAGAGCAGATAGGAAAGACGGCTCGAGGTCGAGCAGAGTACTACCCGGAGATCATCCCGCTCGAGCGACGCTCCCGGCGCTAACTCCCGTAGAACACCGCCGAAGTTGCGGATGCGCACGGCCAGCATCTCCGTTACGCCGGTGTGTCGCCCACTGCCGGATTCGCCCCCACCCCACTCGGCGACAAACCTGTCCATGCGATGAGAAAACCACAGGTGCCAGGCCTTCGCATAGTAAGCAGCCATTCCCAAACGCTGCTTCGTCCCTGCGTTCAGTTTGTAGAACAGATGCGCGTCGACTCCGACTCCGACTGCCACAGTGAAATATCGTGTGACGAAATCTCGATCGAAACCGCGCACCTGGACGCGTCCCAGAGCGATGCGCCGGGGCTCGGCATCAAGCGCGGCGCGCACCGCTTCGGAGGGCTCCAGAGGCAGCCGCAGATCATGGGCTAGTGCGTTGGCAGTTCCCATCGGGATAATTCCCAGAGCGACGCGAGTACCGGCCATCCCCTGCAGAACGTCGTGGATCGTCCCGTCGCCGCCACACGCGAACACGGTGTCGCAGCCCTCAAGAATCGCCTTGCGCGCTTGCTCGGTTGCGTCCGCACTGGACTGGGTTAAGACAAGGCTCGCTTCCACGCCTGCGTCTAACAGAATTTTCAGAGCAGACTGCAGATCGGATTGCCGCTGCGACCGACGGCCCCCGGAACGAGCGTTGTAAAGAAGAACCGCCTTGCGCATGCCGTGGAAGTTTAGCGGGTCCCCCACTCCCACATCCCAAACATCGCCTTTTGGGGCAGACTGTGGCCGACTTGCCGCGCCAGCATCGTGACCTGGCCTCGATGATGCGCATCGTGCGCGATCAGATAGCCGAAGAATGACGCGACGTCAGGTTTAAAGCCCTTCACACGGCCGTCGCCCTCTAACGCGTTGCTGAGTACAGCGCGGAGAGCATCGCGACTCTGCTCGAGTCCCTTCTTCGCCTGAGCCGGAGTCACCTTTGTACGCTCGAGTTGATCGGGAATCGTGCTCCCCTTCGCCGTCGCCTTCAACCACATCACGCGAACGTTGTGCATATGGGCAACGATCGAAGCAATGTTCCGTCCTTTGCCACCCAGCGGTTCCGCCCGCCACGCGTTTGCGGGAAGACTGTCAATCAGATATTGATTAATGCGATCGTTGAGCTCGAATGCGTTCAACAAGGCGCTGGACAAGCTGAACGGAGCAGAGGCTGTCTTTGGCATGATGGTCTCCGCGAGGAATGCGCCAACAGCTTAGCAGGACTCCGACCTCTTATTGCGTGCCCTCGCGATTTTTACTAATCTAGTCGGCGGCTTGGGTCGTGTTCTATGCGGTTCGTTCCCCTACCGTTCGTAACGAGCCGATGCACCTTCAATCAGAATAATCGTGGAGGAATCATTCCGATGAGGAAGATGGGCTCCGTCCTGCTTGTCATTGTCTGCTGCGCGTTCGCAATAGCGCAGCATGCCGCTCATTCTCCCGCGCCCAAACCGGCTACGCTTATGACCGGCATGGGCAAGCTTCATCATCCCGTGTCGACCAAGAACGTGCAGGCCCAGCAGTTCTTCGACCAGGGGCTACGCCTTATCTATGCCTTCAATCACGACGAGGCTGCCCGTTCCTTCCAGAGGACTGCAGAACTCGATCCGAAACTCGCCATGGCGTATTGGGGAATCGCTGAAGCGGTTGGTCCAAACTACAACGATCCTGCCAGCGATGACCGTTTCAAAGCAGCGCACGAAGCCATCCAGAAAGCCGTAGACCTCTCCGCCAGTGCTCCCGCTAACGAGCAGGCCTATATCGCCGCGATGGCCAAACGCTTTCCAGAAGACCCGAAAGCCGATCGCCGGAAAGCCGCTGAAGAGTATCGCGATGCAATGCGCGAAGTGGTCAGGAATTTTCCCGACGACCTCGATGCTGCCACTCTTTTTGCGGAGTCGGGCATGAACCTGCATCCTTGGGGTTTGTGGCATGTCGACGGCACTGCGGAGGAAGGTACGGAGGAAGTCGTCGCAACCCTGGAGTCCGTCCTGAAGCGCGATCCTGAACACATGGGAGCCGTACATTACTACATTCACGCGGTGGAGGCCTCACGTAGTCCCGAGCGCGCCTTGGCGGCTGCAAACAAGTTGGCTGCGATGGCTCCCGCCGCGGGCCACTTGGTCCATATGCCTGCCCATGTCTACATTCGCACCGGCGATTACGAATCCGGTGTCAGGACGAATCAACTGGCCGCTGCCGCCGACCGCGCATACCTCAAGAGCAGTGGCGCCGAAGGCATCTATCCCCTCATGTACTACAGTCACAACCTGCATTTCATTGCCATGTGTGCAGCTATGAACGGCAACTACCTCGAAGCGAAGAAGAGTGCAGACATGCTGGCTGCGCACGTGGGACCTGCGGTCAAGATGATGCCCCCGCTCGAGGGCTTCATGACCATTCCTATGGCCGTCAACGTGCGCTTTCATAAGTGGGATGCGATTCTCGCGACCAAGCAGCCTGATCCGGATATGAAGATCGCTACGGTCTTCTGGCATTTTTCGCGGGGACTTGCTCTGGCAGCAAGCGGTAAAGTGAGCGACGCGGAGGCCGAATACAAAATTGTCTCTCAAGCGGAAGCTGCGACGCCGGAAGAGGTAGTCTTCGCCATGCCCGTCAACAACAAGGCAAAAGACATAATGAAGATCGCCGAGAGGGTGTTGGGAGCCAAGATTGCGCTGGTCAACAAGGATCCGAATGGTGCGATTGCGATGCTGCGCGAAGCGGTGGCCGTCCAGGACACGCTCAAGTACGACGAGCCCCCCGACTGGTTTTTCCCGGTCCGCGAATCGCTGGGCGCGGCCTTGCTCTTGAACAAGAATGCCACCGATGCGGAGAAGATCTTCCGCGACGATCTGGAGCGGAATCCGCGCAACCCACGTTCGCTCTATGGGCTGAACCAGGCACTGAAAGCACAGGGGCGCGATTACGATGCAGGATTTGTGGAGAAGCAGTTTCAGAGTTCGTGGAAGGGGCCGCAGAGTTCTTTGAAGGTGGAGGACCTGGTATAAGGGGCTTCGTGGCGTACTAGGTCCGCCCTCTAAGAACCTTCGTCATTCCGAGGAGCGTAACGACGAGGAACTTGCTTTTCGCGCGAGCGAGCGAAGAGCAGATTCCTCCTGCCTCCGCTACTCTCGGCGTCGGAATGACAACGTCAACGGGATTTCTACACGTGTCGTTTGTCCCGCCGTACCGCGTACACCAGGTGTTTGAGTCCCGCTCGATTCGTTTCTTTCCACACAGTCATTCCATTGCGTTCAGCCACCCGTCGCGAGGGAACGTTCTCCGGCCGAATGAGAGAAATCAGTAAGTCGATGTTCAGCTGGGCGAAGCCATAGTCACGGCAAGCACGGGCTGCCTCGATCGCGTATCCGTGTCCCCAGAGGTCGCGACGGAGATGGTAGCCGATCTCGGGCAGTCGCTCGTCGTCTACTTCCTGCAGAGTTATGCCGCAATCCCCGATCATCTCATCCGCAGATTTCAGGTCGATGGCCCAGAGTCCATGGCCGTCCCGCTGGTATCGGCGCAGGTTGCGGGCGATCCAGTCTTCGACTCCGACGCGGTCATACGGGGCGGGATAGTAGCGCATGGTCTGTGGATCGGAGATGACTCGCGCAAGCGCGTCGGCGTCCGCGGGAACAAATTCGCGCAGGACTAAGCGCGGAGTTTCGAGAACGAAATTCATGACCACTGCAGTCAACGACGCCACAAACGTGGAAACGGCCAGCCCTCAGCCGTCCGCCCGCGTCGACGCTCGGGTACTGACGTTCGACGAATATAATTCTTTGGTCATGGCGCGCGCGAGTAAGGACATCGAAAAGAAGATCGAGGATCTGCGGGAAAAGATCCGCCACCACGAATACCGCTATTTTGTCCTCGATGATCCGGAGATCAGCGACTTCGATTTCGACAAGCTGGTCGAGCAGCTCAAGAAACTCGAAGGCGAGCATCCTGAGCTCGTAACTCCAGACTCCCCCACACAGCGGGTAGGCGGAAAACCGCGCGAGGGCGTGGTGAAGGTTGCGCATTCTTCGCCCATGCTCTCGCTCGACAACACCTACAACGAAGAAGAGCTTCGCAACTGGGAGCGCCGCGTGCACGAGCTCAGCGGCCGCAAGGACGTGGATTACGTGTGTGAGTTGAAGCTGGATGGCATGTCACTGGCCTTGGTGTACGAAGCTGGGAAGCTGGTGCGGGGCGTGACCCGCGGCGATGGCACCGTCGGAGAGGACGTTACGCTGAACATTCGCACCGTGCGATCGATCCCCCTTGTCATTCCGAAGGAGAAGCTGGAAAAGGCCGGGCTACCTGCGGACTTCGAGGTCCGGGGCGAGCTGCTGATGCCGCTGGCAGCCTTTAAGAGGATGAACGATGATCGCGAGGCCAAGGGCCTGTCACTCTTTGCCAACCCACGCAACGCGACTGCGGGTACCGTGCGCCAGCTCGACGCCAGCATCACCGCGGAACGGCGGCTCGACTACTTCCCTTACATCCTGTTGCAGAATGGGCGCACCTTCTTCGATCGCCATTCGAAGACGCTCGATGCGCTCGATACCGCCGGCTTCAAGGTAAACCAGAACCACACTTTGGCGAAGAATATGGAAGGAGTGTGGGCATTCATTGAGGAATGGGAGGGCAAGCGGGAGAAGCTGCCTTACGAAATCGACGGGGTTGTCATCAAGGTGGACCGTACGGGCCTACAGGACGAACTTGGCTTCACCGGCAAAGCGCCACGCTGGGCGATTGCCTACAAGTACGCCGCGCGCGCCGGAGTCACGCAAATCGAAGCCATCCGCGTGCAGGTGGGACGCACAGGGAAGCTCACGCCCGTAGCCGAGTTGGTGCCCGTCGCCATTGGTGGCACCACAGTACGCAATGCCACATTGCACAACATGGACGAGATCGAGCGCCTGGGCGTGAAGATCGGCGACTGGGTGCAGGTGGAGCGCGGAGGCGACGTCATTCCTAAGGTGGCGAAGGTCATCGAGGACAAAGACCATCCGCGGGGCAACAAGACTTTCCACATGCCCGAGAAGTGTCCGGTCTGCGGCACGCATGTGGTGAAGACCGAGGGTGAAGTTGACTACCGTTGTGTAAACGCGAATTGCCCGGCCAAGCTGCGCGAGACCATCCTGCACTTTGCTTCGCGTCACGTGATGAACATCGAAGGCATGGGCGATGCGCTGGTCGCTCAGCTTACTGAGCGCGGCTTGGTGAAGAACGTCGCCGACATTTACAAGCTGACAAAAGACGATCTACTCAGCCTGGAGCGCATGGGCGACAAGTCCGCGCAAAATATCCTCGATGAGATCGAGGCTTCGAAGAAGCTGCCACTGGAACGCGTGATCTTCGGGCTCGGCATTCGCTTCGTCGGAGAACGAACAGCGCAATTTCTGGCGGAGCACTTCGGATCGATGGATGCGCTCATGACTGCAAGCCAGGAAGAGTTGGAGGACGTGAACGAGGTAGGCCCGCGCATCGCGGAGAGCATCCACGAATTCTTCGCCGAACCGAGGAACCGTGAACTCGTGAAACGGTTGCGGGAAGCGGGATTGATGTTTGCGGGCAAGAAGCGGGAGCGCGGAACAAAGCTTGCAGGCAAGACATTCGTCCTTACGGGAACACTGACGAAGTACACACGCGATCAGGCGAAGAAGATGATCGAAGACGCGGGAGGACGAGTTTCAGGATCGGTCAGCAAGAAGACGGACTATGTCGTGGCGGGGAGCGACGCGGGATCGAAGCTGGACAAGGCGAAGGAGTTGGGCGTCAGCGTGATTGAGGAGAAAGAAATGGAAAAATTGCTGGCGTAACTGCTCTAGAAACTCTTTGAGTGACAACCGCCACCCGCGGCTCTGTCGTGCTGAGCGGAGGCGCGGCGAATGCCCCACTGCGGTCGAAGCACCCCGGTTCCGACCAGCGAGATCACAGACTTCGATTCTTTTTTGGCCCCGCGGCGGAAACGGGCGCCAATCTGCCGCATCGTGAAAAACATTGTGCGCCAGGGTGCTGCCTCCAGACAACGGGGTCCTTCGACTGTGTTCGGCTGCCGCCTCCTTGGCTCAGGATGACAGGTTCGTCGATACCAATCGCCTTCCGACAATTTCGTAGTTACCCTCCAGCACAATCCGGATCGCTTCTGAGTACGCGATGTGCTCCTGTTCGAGGATTCGCGCCGCCAGCGTATGCTCGTCGTCATCGGGAAGCACCGCCACTGCCTTCTGCACAATGATGGCGCCGTGATCGAGTTCCTCGTCCACAAAGTGCACCGTGCAACCCGAGACTCTCACTCCGTAGGCAAAAGCCTGCTGCTGTGCTTCGAGGCCAGGAAACGCCGGCAACAGCGACGGATGAATGTTCAGTATGCGCTGCGGGAACTGCTGCACGAACCACGGCGAAAGCAGGCGCATGTATCCGGCCAGGCAGATCAGGTCAACGCCGTGTTCTTTCAACGAGGCAACTACAGCGCGATCGTGATCTTCGCGAGTCACACCCTTGGAGGGAATGACCTCCGTAGTGAACGCCCAGACGCTTGCCGGTCTCAATTCCACCCGCGTCCGGCTTGTTCGAGATCACAACTGATATCTGCGCGTTCGGAATCGTCCCCTGTGCCACATTGCGTGCGATCGCCTCGAAATTTGAACCGCGTCCCGAAAGGAGAATGCCAAGATTCTTCATAGTCCGACGTCAGTCGCGGGCCTCTGGTCGTCAGGATTGATTGTTCCTCAAGGGAATCGACATTCGTTTCGAGTCTTCAGCGGGACTGTCCCTACCGAATTCGGAACTACCCGAAGGACGTGACGTGCCAAGTCACCGACACCCTGCATGACCCTATCCTAAACTACGCAAAAACACTGGGAGGACGCCGCCATGAGAAACCGATTCATCTTCTGAAGAGCGATTCTGGCGGTGCTCATTGCTGTTTATGCTCTCGTTCTTCGACCCTGGCATCAACGGTAGGGCGGAACTAACGCCGAGGTTCGCGCGACTCTGGCGGGCGACGACCTCATCGCCGCCACCGGCCAGGTGACTGGGGAACAACGCGAAATCTAGCTGTACATCACCTTGCGCTCGCCCTTCACGATGCGTCCCACGTTGTAGTACTTCTCGCCGACGCGTTCCAGCAAGGTCTGGGTCTTCTTGAATTTCTTCGCGTTGATCACAAGCAACATCCCCAGTCCCATGTTGAAGGTCCGGAGCATCTCATCGCGTTCCACGTTGCCCAGGGTTTGCAGGTGCTCGAAGATAGGAAGGGCTGGCCAGCTGCCGAGTTCAATGACTGCGGCCGTGCCCCGCGGCAGCACGCGCGGCAGATTTTCGGTGATGCCGCCACCCGTGATGTGGGCCATGGCGGAGATACACTCGCCGTCAATCAGCTTTTTGAGCGATGGCCAGTAGCTCTTGTGCGGGCGCATCAGTTCGTTGCCGACTTTGTTCTTGATCTCGTTGACGTAGGTTTCCGGCGAGTACTTGGCGACTTCGAACAGCAGCTTGCGAGCTAACGAATAGCCGTTGGTGTGCAGGCCGTTCGAGGGCAGGCCGAGGATAATGTCGCCGATCTCCACCTGTTTGCCGGTGATGATGCGCTCGCGCTCGACTACTCCCAGGATGAATCCCGCCAGGTCGTATTCGCCGTTGGGATAGAAACCAGGCATTTCCGCGGTCTCGCCGCCGATCAGCGCGCACCCGTTGTGCTTGCAGGCTTCGGCGATGCCCTCGACGACCTTCTCGGCCACCTGCGGTTCGAGCGTGCCGGTGGCCAGGTAGTCCATGAAGAAGAGCGGGGTGGCACCCTGCACCATGATGTCATTCACGCAGTGGTTTACCAGGTCCCCGCCCACGGTGTGGTGGACGTTCATCTCGAAGGCGACCTTCAGTTTGGTCCCGACGCCGTCGACACTCGAGACCAGCACAGGATCGACGTACGTCTTGGCAATGGAAAACAAGCCTCCGAAGCCGCCGATTTCACTCAGCACGCCCTTAGTGAATGTCTTATGGGCAAGGTACTTGATTCGTTGTTTGGTGCGATTGGCGCGATCGATGTTTACGCCGGCATCGGCGTACGTAACAGCGTCGGTCTTTGTGGGGTCCGGGGCCAAGAAAACCTATCCCTAGTATGAAGTCCTATGAAGAACGTGGAGAAACTGCCGACCCGCTGCAAGCTGGGAAGCAACGCCAAAACGCGGGTCATTGTAGCACGGTGGCGGGCACGCAGCGGACGCAGAGCGCGCACGCCGAATGCTCGTCAAAGCCGAGACACACTGCAGCGCATCGTTCTAAGTTGGATGGAGGCGGCGGCGGAGAGCTTCGCTCTAGTGTGAGACGAAGTCGCTGAAGTAGTAGGCTAGAACTCCGAACAAAGCCAAGCCGGAAATCCCGTACGCAGTCAGGACCCAGAAGTTACGTCCTTCGTGTGGATGGGACTTCGCAGCACTAGATGCCGAGACTGCAGAGACACTTTCGGGGGCCCGAGATTCCATGCAAACCCTCCAACGTTGAATCGTGGCAGACAAGGCCACGCATTTTTCCCCACACCTGCCTCCCTGGGGCAGGTCTTACTGGAGGCGGATTTTACTACGGTTTTGGCCGGAAATTTGTCAAATTTTCGTCGAGGCAGGCTCGAGGGCCAACAGGTTGCACATTTGTCGCAAAGATCGGGCACAAAAACAAAGCCCCGGCCCAAGCCGAGGCTGAAATTCCAAAGGTAGAACGGCGACTACTTCATTTTGTCGCAGCCCTTCATTTTGTCGTCGCTCTTCATCTTGTCGTCCTTTTTCTTGTCGCTCTTCTTCTTTGCCTTCTTCTCTTTGCTGTCGGCCTTCTTGGCGTCGTCCTTCTTGTCGGCGCTACCGGCATCCTGCGCGAACGAGGCGGTAGTCAGGGAGAGAGCAAGCGCAACCGAGAACAGTAGCGTGAGCAGCTTCTTCATTTCGCTAAATTCTCCTTGTGAATTCAGTTGCGGTTTCCGTGCCCAGGCACACGACTACTGAGTTGGTCCTGGTGGGATTGTGCCTTAGGGCGGGGAGCATTCTAGCCCAGAAGGGGGGAGAAGCAAGCGGAAAATGTACTAACGGGTGGATTGGTCACGTAAGTGAAAATCGCATCCTCTAGCGGCGACGGCGTTGCTCCGTCACAGACTCATTCTCCGTGCCAGAGGTACACTTACTGGTTATGTGCCCGGTCAAGTCCAACAAAGTGAGCAAGGCTAGCAAGGGGACCAAGCCGAGCACTCCCGCGCAAGACCCTTCCCTTGACGTCTGGCGTTCCGAACCGCACCCGCTCGATGCCATCTTCGCACCGCACAGCGTCGCCGTGATCGGCGCTACCGACCGCGCGGGCAGCGTCGGACGGGCCGTGCTGTGGAGCCTGGTGAGCAGCCCGTTCGGCGGAACCGTGTATCCCGTCAGCGACAAGCGCACCAGCGTGCTCGGGATCAAGGCCTACAAGAACGTGGCCGATATTCCGGAAGCTGTGGACCTGGCCGTGATCGTGACTCCCGCGGCGACGGTTCCCGACATTCTGGCGAGTGCGTCGAGGCCGGGATACGCGGCGCAATTGTTATCTCCGCCGGCTTCAAGGAGCACGGCGAGCAAGGCAAGGAGCTGGAGCGGCAGATCCTCGAGCGCATTCAAGGCACTGGCCTTCGCCTGATCGGGCCGAATTGCCTTGGCGTTATGAATCCGATCAGCGGACTGAATGCGACGTTCGCTTCGAACATCGCGCGTCCGGGAAACGTCGGCTTCATCAGCCAGAGCGGCGCATTGTGCACGGCGATTCTCGACTGGGCGCAGAAAGAAATGGTTGGCTTCAGCGCCTTCGTGTCGGTCGGGTCGATGCTCGATGTCGACTGGGGCGACCTGATTGACTACCTCGGGAATGATCCGCGCACGCAGAGCATCATCATGTACATGGAGTCGGTGGGCGATGCGCGCTCGTTTCTGTCGGCGGCGCGGGAAGTTTCCTTAAGCAAGCCCATCATCGTGATCAAGGCGGGACGCACGGAAGCAGCGGCTCAGGCAGCAGCATCCCACACCGGCGCGCTGACCGGAAGTGACGAAGTGCTCGATGCCGCCTTCCGGCGCTGCGGCGTTTTGCGGGTCCAGACGATCGCCGACCTGTTCTACATGGCGGAAGTATTGTCGAAGCAACCGCGACCCAAGGGCCCGCGGCTGGCGATCGTGACCAATGCAGGCGGCCCAGGCGTGCTGGCAGCCGATGGTCTGCTCTCCAACGGCGGTCAGCTGGCGCAACTTTCGGTAGAGTCGATGGACGCGCTCAACAAGTTGCTGCCTGCCGCACTGGAGCCATAACAATCCCATCGACGTGCTCGGCGATGCCTTACCGGATCGCTACGCAAAGGTGGTCGACATCGCTGTCCATGACCCCAACATCGATGGACTGCTGGCCATCACCTGTCCGCAGGGAATGGCGCAGCCCACGCATGACGGCCGAGAATCTGAAGACTTACGCCCACTCCACCGGCAAGCCAGTGCTGGCGAGTTGGATGGGCGGAGCGGAAGTTGCCGCGGGGACCGACATCTTGAACCGCGCCGGCATTCCCACGTTTCAATTCCCCGACACCGCCGCGCGCGTCTTCTGCTACATGTGGCGTTACAGCTATGTGCTGCGGGGACTGTACGAGACGCCAGTGCTCCGCGCCGAAGGTGATGCCGGGCCCGATCGCGACGCGGGTAACGCACCTCGTCGAGCAGGTGAGACAAGCTGGCCGCACCTTGCTAACCGAAGTTGAGTCGAAAGCAGTTGCTGGCTGCCTACGGACTTCCGACGGTCCAGACCGAGGTTGCCGAGGAGTGAAGACGAAGCCGTAGCCCGAAGCCGACGGCGATCGGCTATCCCGTGGTTGTGAAGCTGCTGTCCGAGACCGTCACTCACAAGACTGATGTAGGCGGCGTGCAGTTGAATCTTGCGAGACGCCGAGGCGGTTCGCCGGGCCTACCGAGGAATCTTAGACGTCGGTCCGCGAAAAAGCAGGCGACGGGACACTTCCTGGGCGTGACCGTGCAGCCCATGATCAAGCTCGATGGCTACGAACTGATCGTCGGCAGCAGCGTCGATACGCAGTTCGGGCCAGTACTGCTATTCGGAGCGGGCGGACAGCTGGTCGAAGTTTTCAAGGATCGAGCCCTGGCGCTTGCCGCCCCTCAACACCACACTCGCCCGCCGCATGATGGAGCAGACCAACGTCCTGACCGCACTGGAAGGGGTGCGCGGACGAAAAGCGGTCGATCTGGCTGCACTCGAAGAGTTCCTGGTTCGCTTCAGCCAACTGGTTGTCGAGCAGCCCTGGATCAAGGAAATTGACATCAATCCGGTGCTGGCCTCTCCTGAGCGCATTGTTGCTCTCGATGCACGCGTGGTGCTTCATGGAAAGGACGTTGCCGAGGAAAAACTGCCGCAGTTGGCGATTCGCCCGTACCCCGTGCAATACGTACAGTCCATGGACAATGAAGAACGGCAAGCAAGTGAGCATTCGCCCGATCCGCCCGGAGGACGAGCCTTTCCTGATCAAGCTGCACCAGTCCTTGTCGGAACGGACCGTATACATGCGCTATTTCCAGCCTCTGAAACTTAGCCAACGTACCGCTCACGAGCGGCTCACACGGATCTGCTTCATCGACTACGACCGCGAAATCGTTCTGGTCGCTGAACACAAGGGCGAAGGTGTTCCTTCCGAGATCATCGCCATTGGCCGGCTGAGCAAGCTCCGCGGGGGCAGCAACGAGGCGGAACTTGCCGTTCTGGTCGACGATCGCTATCAGGGGCAGGGACTGGGTACGGAACTGTACCGTCGGCTGATCGCCGTGGCGCGCGACGAAAAGCTTGAAGCGGGTCGTCTCCACCATACTGGCCGAGAACCGCGAGATGCGCGCCATTTGCCAAAAACTGGGTTTCCGGCTGGAGGCAGACCTGGACGACGGGACAGTACGGGCAGAGTTGGAAATGTAGGGCTCCAGTGACCTTGGTTCCCAGCCAATGCCTCCTTCCCCTTGCGCCCATTTCCCGCGTACGATACAAACGGGCCAAGGGCCTATCCTCTATGCGCCGTTCGCTTTACCTCGTCCTCCTGCTTTCCGGACTGTCCACTGCCAGCCTGGCTCAGAAACCCGACAAGCCACCCGCCGCCAAGTCCACTGAGAAGTCGGTAGACAAGAACTCGGCTGATAAGAAGGACTATTCCCAGGAGGCGTTCGTTATCGAGCACGTGCGCTCGCGACTGCGGTTCGAGAGCGACGGCACTGGGCGAAAGGAAACCGTAGCGCGCGTCCGCGTGCAGAGCGAAGCGGGGGTCGAGCAGTGGGGTCAGGTAGTCATTGGATACAACTCGGCCAACGAGCGCGTGGAGATTCCCTACGTGCGCGTGTTGAAGAAAGATGGCACAGTCGTCACGGCACCAGCGGACTCCGTGCAGGACCTGAGCGCGCCAGTGGCACGCGAGGCACCCGTCTACACCGACTATCGCCAGAAACACATCACGGTGGCGGGTCTGCGGCCAGGAGACATTCTCGAATATGACATGGCGACTGTCATTCACACTCCGCTCGCGCCCGGCCAGTTCTGGAGTGAGTACGACTTCGACAAGAACAATATCGTTTTGGACGAGCAGCTCGAAGTGGACGTGCCAACCAATCGTCCCCTGAAGCTGAAGACCAAGCCTGGCTTCGATCCGAAAATCACCGAAGAGAACGGTCGGCGCGTTTATCACTGGACCGCTTCGCACCTTGAACGCGAGGACGACGACAAGGATAAGGACAAAGACAAGAAGAAAAAGAAGAAGAAAAAGCCGGAAGACGAAGTCCCTGCCATTCAGCTGACGACCTTCAATAGCTGGGAAGAAATCGGCCGCTGGTATGCCGGGCTCGATCACGATCGCCGGCAGCCCACACCGGAGATTCGCGCCAAAGCGGACGACCTGACCAAGGGTGTCGTCACCGATCTGGATAAGGTCGAGGTTCTGTACGACTTTGTCGCCAAGAATTTTCGTTACGTGAGCTTGTCACTGGGGCTGGGCCGTTACCAACCCCATGCGGCATCCGATGTTTTGCACAACCAGTATGGCGACTGCAAGGACAAGCACACGCTGCTTTCGTCCTTGCTCGAAGCCGAGGGCCTGCACGCTTCGTCGGTGCTGATCAATTCCAGCCGCAAGCTCGACCCCGATATTCCGTCGCCTTCGCAGTTTGATCACGTCATCACCTTGCTGCCCCTGGGCAAGGAAGAAGTCTGGATGGACACAACTACCGAGGTCGCTCCTTTTCGCCTGCTTTCCTTCAATATCCGAAAGAAGCAGGGCCTGGTGATTCCGGTGGATGGCACTCCTCACCTGGAGGAAACACCCGCCGACCCACCCATGGCCAATTCGCAGGTGCAGACCATCGACGGCAGTGTCAACGACCTGGGCAAGCTCAACGCCAAGGTGAGCTATGTGGTGAGGGGCGATACCGAACTCTTGATGCGCATCATTTTCCGCCGCGTGCCGAACGCGCAGTGGCAGCATCTGGTCGAGAACATCAATTCGATGGGCGGTCTGGACGGAGAGGTTACAAATCTCAAAGTCGGAGACCCGGCGGCCACGACCGAACCATTCCAGTTTTCTTACGAGATCTCCAAGGCAAACTTTCTGGACTGGTCGAAGAAGAAATCGGACCTCGAGCTGCCACTTGCCCAGTTCAACCTGACGGACGCCGACGAGGACGAAACCGCATCGGATTCCGAGCCGATCAAGTTCGGGCCTCCCGGGGAGTTCAGCTATCGCGTAAAACTGCAGCTGCCCGCGAAGTTCACGGCGCACGCTCCTCTTCCGTTTTCCCTGAAGCGCGACTACGGCGAGTACAAGGCCAGTTACAAACTGGAAGGCTCGACGTTCACCGCCGAACGCACCATGTTAATGCGGGAACGGGAACTGCCGGCCACACGCACTGGCGACTATCTCGCTTTTCGCCGGGCAGTCTTCGCTGACCTGGGCCAGCATCTCTCGATCGAAAACACGACTGCGGGTTCACCCGCGCCTCCGCCCGGCATGAAGGCCGACGAACTGGATGAAAGTGCTCGCGCTGCGATGCAGAACGGCAACTTTCCCCTGGCGGTACAGATGCTGAAGCGTGCTGTGGAAGTCGAGCCGAAGCACAAATACGCCTGGAACAATCTCGGACTCGCTTACCTCGCCATGCGTCAGAATGATGATGCCATCGCTGCGTTCCAGAAAGCGGTGGACGTGAATCCGTACGACGAGTTCGCATTCAATAACCTGGGACGCGCCTACTGGCAGCAGCGCAAGTATGAAGACGCCGCCACCGCGTTCCACAAACAGCTCGAGATTAACCCGTTGGACAAATTTGCCCACACCAATTTGGGCGCCATGTACGCCGAGTGGCACAAGTACGATGAAGCGGCGCCTGAACTGGAAAAGGCTGTATCTCTCACGCCCAACGATCCGGCCTTGCAGGTCAGCCTGGGTGACGCGTACCTGAACCTCGGGCAAGATGAGAAGGCCCTGGCGGCGTTTGACCATGCGATTGATATCTCGGCGACACCCGTGGTGTGGAACAACATCGCTTACCAGCTTTCCCTGAAGAACGCGCACCTCGATAAAGCCCAGCAATACGCCGAGTCGGCAGTGGCAGCGACTGCCGCCGCGCTGCGCAATCTTTCGCTCGATCAGCTCAACCAGCGCGACCTGGCACTGGTGCCGTCGCTGATTGCCTACTGGGACACACTGGGCTGGGTGTACTACGCGGAGGGAAAGCTCGACAAAGCGGAAAAATACGTGTCGGCTGCCTGGGAACTTGGACAGCACGGAGAGGTGGGCGATCACCTCGGACAGATCTACGAGAAACGCGGCGAGAAAGACAAGGCAATTCACACCTACGCGCTGGCGCTGAATGGCCTGCGGCCTATTCCCGAGACCCGCGGGCGCCTAGGGAGCCTGTTGGGTGGAGAGGACAAGGTCTCGACTACGATTGCCAAGTATCGCGATGAGCTGCAAGCCATGCGTACGCTGAAGCTCCAAGACCGTCCAGCCTCGACGGGTAGCGCTGAATACTTCGTACTGTTGGGCGCAGCAACGAGCGGAGTATCGGTGGACGGAGCGAAATTCGTAAGTGGTGAAGAGAAGCTGCGCACACTGGATGATGCCTTACATCATCTGAAGCTGACTCTGAATTTTCCCGACGATACACCGACCAAGATTCTGCGGCGCGGCGTGCTCTCCTGTTCGCAAGCCACCAGCAACTGCATGTTTGTTCTGATGTTGCCAGACGACGTGCGATCGATAGACTGATACCGCAAGGCGTTGGCCCTGCCACCTATCCTAAGAGCCAGCCCTATACCGTCGCAGGGGTGTCCCGGCCTGAGCCGCGTGGCGGCACTACAAGAGAGGCATTCGCTCATGCCAACTCGTGGCCTGCTCGTAAGCATAGGCAAGCCTCAGGACGATGTCTTCCCGCCCGGGCGGTCCGGCAATCTGCAGACCAATGGGCAATCCCACCTTCGTAAATCCGCAGGGAACGGAGATCGCCGGCAACCCCCAAATATTTAGCGGCCGTGTATTGCGTAGCAACAGCAGTTCACGTGGACGCAGCAGTTCGGGATTCTGTTGCAATTCGACAATCGAAGGGGCTGGGATGGGCGTGGTGGGTGTGACGAACACATCAATCGTCTCAAACAGCTGTCGAATGTTCCGGCGCGTGACGTCGAGTTCTGCCCGGCGGCGCAGGTATTGGTCGCGAGTGACAGTCTCTCCCGTCTTGATGCGGCGCAGTGTTTCCGGATGATAGAGATTGGGGGTTTTGGCAACCGACTCCGCGTGAAAGCCGTAGGCTTCGGCCGCCTGCAGAGTGCGGTCGGGGTCGGGGAGGAGTTCGATGTCATGACGTTCACCCGAGAGGGTGTCAAGAACCTGTAATGCCTCCTCAACTGCCGCCGCGACTTCTGTATCCAGGTCGTCATAGAAATACGACCGCGGCACGCCGATGCGCAGATTTCTGTCCATCGTCTTCCACGGGGTCAGAAAATCCGACGGAGGAAGAACGAAGTCCTTCCCTTCGTCTGTGGCAATCGCTTGCAGAATAAGCGTTGCGTCCGCGACATTACGGGCAATCGGGCCTACATGGTCTAGAGATTCCGACAGCGGAATGACGCCTTGAGCGCTCACTCGTCCGTAGGTCGGCTTGAGACCAACCACTCCGCACAAGGACGCCGGTTCACGGATTGAGCCCGCTGTGTCGGTGCCAATCGCACCATAGCCCATGCCAGCCGCCACTGCGGCCGCCGAACCACCCGACGAGCCTCCTGTGATGTGCGCCATGTTCCATGGATTTCGTACTGCGCCGAAATAGCTGATCATCGAGCTGCCGCCGTAGGCGAACTCGTGCAGGTTCTGTTTGCCGAGCAAAATGGCACCAGCACCTTCCAGCTTCCGCGCCACGATCGCACTCTGGTTCGGAACGCGACCTTTATACAGTTCGCTGGCGGCGGTCGTGGCAACGGCCGCTGTGTCGATCAAGTCTTTCAGTCCGATCGGGATTCCGTGCAAAGGACCGCGCCAGTTTCCATGCGCGATTTCGTCTTCGGCCAGCCGCGCTTGCTGGAGGGCGGACTCTGCCAATACGGTAATAAACGCGTTTACCGTGGGATTGAGTTTCTCGATGCGAGCGAGGCACTCTCGAGTCAGTTCTACTGGGGAAATCTTCCGCAAGCGCAGAGCGTCGCCGAGTTCGAGAATCGTTTGCAATTGGTCCCCCTCGTTCGAACCGAATATTATCCCCGAACGCCAGCAGGAGGGCTCGCGCTGAGCCTATAATCGAGCGTCGGGTCCCTGGGGTCCCTTGGGTGGAGGTCCAAAAGAACACATGGCACAAATGACGGTCGCAGACGTCACAACCCACGGTTTCCTGGTAGACGGCAGATGGATCGAAGAAGGCGACCTCGTGGAGGTGAAAGCCCCGTACGATGGCTCCGTTATCGGGCGTGTATACCAGGGCCGGCGGCAACATGCAGAAGCGGCCATCGCGGCTGCCGTCAAGGCATTTGGCACTACCCGGCGCTTGCCCGCGTTCGAGCGGCAAAGGATGCTGCGGCGGGTTGCCGAGGGTATCGCGCAACGGAAGGAAGAATTCTCCCGCACCTTATGCCAGGAAGCGGGTAAGCCCATCAAGGCGGCGCGCACGGAAGTCGAGCGCGCCATCTTCACATTTACTGTCGCTGCGGAAGAAAGCACGCGCATCTATGGCGAGTACTTGCCGCTCGACTGGCAGGAGTTTACCGCTGGCCGCTGGGGTATCGTGAAGCGCTTTCCGCTCGGTCCGATCGCCGGCATCACCCCTTTCAATTTCCCTCTGAACCTGGTGGCCCATAAGGTCGCACCTGCGATCGCGGCCGGTTGTCCCATGGTTCTGAAGCCCGCACCGCAGACTCCACTCACCTCGCTGCTGTTGGGCGAGGTCGTTCAGCATTCAGGCTGGCCCGACGGTGCTCTGAACATCCTGCCTCTTTCCAATGAGGACGCCGGCGTACTTGTTACCGACGAGCGTCTGAAGATGATCAGCTTTACAGGCAGCGCTGCGGTCGGATGGCAGATCAAAAAGAATGCCGGGAAGAAAAAAGTTCTGCTTGAACTGGGCGGGAACGCGGGCGTGATTGTCCACAAGGACGCCGACCTCGAATACGCGGCCGATCGCTGCGTGGCCGGCGGGTTCGGATATGCCGGCCAGACCTGCATTTCGGTGCAGCGCATTCTAGTGGAGCAGTCCGCCTACGGCAAATTCATGGATCTTCTCCTGGCAGGCGTGAAGAATCTCAATATCGGTGACCCCTTGGAAGATTCCACTGACGTCGGTCCGCTGATTCGTGAGAGCGATGCGGTGCGTGCGGCCGATTGGGTGCAGGAAGCAGTTCGAGGTGGAGCTCGACTATTGTGCGGTGGCAATCGGAAAGGTTCGATGCTGGAACCCACCGTCCTTACCGGCACCAAGCCTGATATGAAAGTGAACTGCCAGGAAGTATTCGCGCCGGTGGTCACCGTCGAGCCGTACACCGACTTCAACGAGGCGCTGCGGCAAATCAACGGCTCCGCTTACGGATTGCAGGCGGGCATCTTCACGCGCGATGCGAAGCTCTTGTTTCAGGCGTTCGACGAGTTGGAAGTCGGCGGCCTGCTGGCGGGTGATGTGCCCAGCTTCCGCATCGATCACATGCCCTATGGGGGCGTGAAGGACTCTGGACTTGGCCGGGAAGGCCTGCGCTATGCAATCGAAGAAATGACGGAACCAAAACTGCTCGTGATGAATCTACGTTAGGGACGAACCTGCATTGGGATGTAGCCTGGCTGTAATGGTGGAGACTTGCTGCGTGGAGGTCTCCGTTCGGCTTGCTGTTGAAAAACGAATCGCTAGCGTGCACAACAATTAATTTTCCAACTTTTCGGCGCGTATCACCTCAAGGGGCCACGGACTAGGGACCTGCTGTATAATCACAAGTTTTCGTGAGCACCGTCACAACGCATCTGTAACGCATAAACCTGAGGACCTGCAGTCTCCTGGGAGAGACGTACCAATCCCGCACGTTGAAAGTATTGTTCGATGCAGATTTTTCACCGCAGCACCAACACACTTTCTCGGGCTTCGATTTACGGGGCGGTCTTCATCATCGCCGGTGTGAGCTGGGCGTTGATGCAATTCCAGCGCTCGCCCTACATCACGTACGCAGGCGTGGTGAAACCCCAGCCGGTGCCTTTCAGCCACCAGCATCACGTTACGGGGCTGGGAATTGATTGCCGGTACTGCCACACTTCGGTGGAAAACTCGAGTTTCGCAGGAATTCCGCCTACCAAGACCTGCTTGAACTGTCATTCACAAATCTGGACCAACGCGCAGATGCTTGAACCAGTGCGCGCCAGCTATCGATCGGGCGAATCGCTGCAGTGGACGCGCGTCAATCAGCTACCGGATTTTGTTTACTTCAATCACAGTATTCACATCAATAAAGGTGTGGGTTGCAACACCTGTCACGGCCCGGTTGACCAGATGCCGATGATGTACCAGTTCGCTTCGTTGCAAATGGAATGGTGTCTGGAGTGCCATCGCGCGCCGGAGAAATTCCTGCGGCCGCGCAGTGAAGTATTCAACATGCGATATGAGCAGCCAACCGAGGATCTTCCGGTGGTCGTCGACGGGCAGAGTTACAACGATCAGGAATCACTGGGCAAGGCGCTGGTGGCGAAACACAAGCTGCGCAGTGTGCAGGACATCACCAGCTGCAGCACCTGTCATCGGTAGCTGATTTAGAGACTTGGCGGGAACAAATCCGCCGGAACTGAAGATGGAAGACGCAAAGCACAAGACAAAGGGCGAGGACGTCTGCCCCAGCAAAAAGCTGGAGCGCGCCACGGTCGAGGCGCAGCTCGCGCAAACCAAGGGTCCCGAGTACTGGCGCAGCCTGGAAGAGTTAGCTGGCACTCCTGAATTTCAGGAGATGCTGCATCGCGAGTTCCCCAAAGGCGCTTCGGAGTGGGTGGACTCTTTCTCGCGCCGCGGCTTCCTGCAGTTGATGGGCGCGTCGTTCGCTATGGCCGGAATGACGGGCTGCACCAAGCTGCCGCTCGAGCCTATCGTCCCCTACGTGAAGCAGCCTGAGGAGGTCGTGCCCGGCCGTCCCATGTTCTACGCGACGGCCACGATACTGAGCGGATATGCGAGCCCGGTGCTGGTGGAGAGCCATCTCGGACGTCCCACCAAGATTGAAGGCAACGACAAGCATCCCGCGAGCCTGGGCGGCACCGACGTCTTTGCGCAGGCTTCGATTCTCGGCATGTACGATCCCGATCGCTCGCAGACCATCACCAAGCGCGGGGATGTGAATTCGTGGGCGCAGTTCGTGAAGGAGATCAAGGGTCCGCTCGCGGTGCAAAAAGGATTGGGTGGCGCGGGAATTCGAATTCTTACGCAGACGATCTCTTCGCCTACGTTGGCTGACCAGCTGCGAGCCTTCCTGAAGATCTATCCGCAGGCCAAGTGGCACGTGTACGAGCCGGTCAATCGCGACAATGTGCTCGAAGGCGCGAAGCTCGCATTTGGGCAGCCCGTGGAGACCCGTTACGACCTCTCGAAGGCCGACGTCATCGTATCCCTCGACGCCGACTTTCTTTACGCAGGATTCCCCGGAAATACCCGTTACATCCGCGACTTCGTCAGGAAGCGCAATCCCGATGCGCCCATGAACCGGTTCTATGCGATTGAGAGCACTCCGAGTTCGACGGGGGCGAAGGCGGATCATCGGCTGCCGTTGAGAGCGGCGGACATTGGGCGACTCGTCGGGTACATGCTCACGGCCCCAATGAACATTGATCATCCGGGCAAGGAACTGGGCGCGAATTTCACACCCGAACAGCGTCAGCTCGCAGTGGCAGCGTACGGGGACCTGAGCGAGCACCGCGGTTCGGGCGTGGTCATTCCGGGCGACCATCAGCCTCCGGTTGTTCATGCTCTTGCGCATGCACTGAATCAACAACTCGGCAACGTCGGCAAGACTGTCATCTACACCGACCCTGTCGATGCCAACCCCGTGAACCAGACGGAATCGCTGCGCGACTTGGTCGCCGACATGCGCGCGGGCAAGGTCGACCTGCTCGTCATCATGGGCGGCAATCCTGTTTACGATGCGCCCGTCGATCTGGGCTTCGCTGATGCGCTCAAGAGTTCCAACATTTCGCTGCGCATTCATCACGGCCTCTACCAGAACGAAACCGCCGAATACTGCCATTGGCACGTGAATGAAACGCACAGCCTGGAAGCCTGGAGCGACGGCCGCGCCTACGACGGCACCGTCAGCATCGTACAGCCGCTGATCTCTCCGCTCTACGCGGGCAAGAGCGCTCATGAATTTGTAGCCGCGTTGTCGGGAATTGGCGATACGACTGGCTTCGACATCGTTCGCGCCTACTGGCAGAAGCAACATTCGGGTGCGGACTTCGAGTCCTTCTGGCGGAAGTCTCTGCACGATGGCTGGGTTGAGGGGACAGCCTTCGCACCGAAATCAGTTACGGCGAAAGCCGCTGTTCCCGCTGCCACGACACCTGCAGATGCAGGCTCACTCGAAATCAACTTCCGCCGCGACCCCTCCATCTACGACGGCCAATTCGCCAACAACGGCTGGCTGCAGGAATTGCCCAAGCCGATGACCAAGCTCACCTGGGACAATGCTGTCCTGGTTGGTCCGAAGATGGCCGCGCGCGAGCACCTGAGTACCGAAGATATGGTCACCCTCGAACTGGGCGGCCGCAAAATCACCGCGCCCGTCTGGATTCAGGCCGGCCATCCCGACAATTCAGTCACGGTGCATCTCGGCTATGGCCGCACCCGAGCAGGCCGCGCGGGGACGGGCGCGGGTTTCGATGTCTATCCGCTGCGCACGACCTCTGCTATGTGGATCGCCACCGGCGGCAAGCTCACCAAGACGGGGGAGACCTACAAGTTGGCATCGACCCAGGGCTACCAGACCATGGACACGCCCGACGGCAACCACGCGTCCCCTGGTCCGTGAAGCCAGTCTTGAGGAATATCGGAAGAAGCCGAAGTTCGCGCAGGAAGAGCAACCGCCCAAAGAGCTCACGCTTTATCCCGGCTACGACTACGCCAAGCAGGACTACGCGTGGGGCATGACCATCGACATGAACGCCTGCGTGGGCTGCAACAACTGCATCGTCGCCTGCCAGTCGGAAAACAATATCGCCGTCGTCGGCAAGGAGCAGGTGGTGAAGGGCCGCCACATGCACTGGCTGCGCGTGGATGCTTATTACCAGGGCGATCGCGACAATCCGAAGGCATTCTTCCAGCCGGTCCCATGCATGCAGTGCGAAAACGCGCCCTGTGAACTGGTTTGTCCGGTGGGCGCGACCGTACACAGCAGCGAAGGCCTGAATGACATGGTCTACAACCGCTGCATCGGAACGCGCTACTGCTCGAACAACTGTCCCTATAAGGTGCGCCGCTTCAACTTCCTCCTCTTCCAGGACTGGGAGACCACGCAGTACAAGATGATGCGCAATCCCGACGTCAGCGTGCGCAGCCGCGGCGTGATGGAGAAATGCACCTACTGCGTGCAGCGAATCAATGAGCGCCGTATCGATGCCGAGCGCGCCGACGAAAAGATCAAAGACGACGGCACGTTACAGACCGCGTGCCAGCAGTCGTGTCCGGCGGGCGCCATCATCTTTGGCAACATCAACGACCCGAACAGCCGGGTCGCAAAGTTGAAAGCGCAGGATCGCAACTACGGCTTGCTCGCGGACCTCAATACGCGTCCGCGCACGACGTATCTTGCCGAGATTCGCAACCCCAACCCCGAACTGAAGCCGGAGCGCGGTTAGGACATGGCAGATCACACCGAAGACGTAATCGAAAACCGAAGCGCTCCGGTCATCGAACCCGGGTACACCTTCGGGTCGGTGACCGACAAGATCAGCTCGATCGTACTGACGCGGCCGACTTCGACGGGCTGGTTCATCGGCTTTGGCGTCGGCTTCCTGGTCACCATGATGATGCTGTTTGCCATCGGCTATCTGGTGGTGAAAGGCACCGGCATCTGGGGCATCACGATTCCGATCGGCTGGGGCTTCGCCATCGTCAACTTCGTCTGGTGGATCGGTATCGGCCACGCGGGCACGCTGATCTCCGCCATTCTCCTGTTGCTGCGGCAATCCTGGCGCAATTCCATTAACCGATTCGCCGAGGCCATGACGCTCTTCGCGGTGTCGGCCGCCGGGATCTTCCCGCTGATTCACACCGGGCGTCCCTGGCTTGCGTACTGGATGTTTCCTTATCCGAACACGATGAATTACTGGCCCCAGTTCCGCAGTCCGCTGATCTGGGATGTGTTCGCAGTGTCGACATATTTCACGATTTCATTGCTGTTCTGGTTCATCGGATTGGTTCCCGATCTCGCAACTCTGCGCGATCGTTCCACGAATCGAGTGGCACAGGTTATTTACGGAATGTTGGCGTTGGGCTGGCGCGGCTCAGCGCGGCACTGGCACCGCTACGAGTCGGCCTATCTTTTACTTGCCGGACTGGCGACGCCGCTGGTGCTCTCGGTGCACACGGTGGTCAGCTTTGATTTCGCCGTCTCGATCGTACCCGGCTGGCACACCACGATCTTCCCACCCTATTTCGTGGCCGGCGCCATCTACTCGGGCTTCGCAATGGTATTGATGCTCGCGATCCCGATTCGCAAACTCTATGGCCTGGAAGACTTCATCACCGACCGTCACTTGCAGAATTCAGCCAAGGTCATGCTGGCCACGGGATGGATCGTGGCTTACGGCTATGGGATCGAAGCCTTTATGGGCTGGTACAGCGGCAACCGCAACGATGCGTTCCTGCTGTGGAACCGGCTGCATGGCCCATATGCCGGACTTTACTGGCTTTTGCTGATCTGTAATATCGGGATTCCTCAAGTTTTGTGGATCCGCAAACTGCGCACCAGTCCGGTTGGACTCTTCTGCGTTTCGCTCGTGATCCTTGTGGGCATGTGGCTAGAGCGCTTCGTCATCGTCGTGATTAGCCTGCACCGCGACTTCCTGACTTCGTCCTGGGGCATGTACTACCCCACGCGTTGGGACTGGATGACCTACATCGGAACCATCGGCATGTTCCTCACTGCCATGTTCCTGTTCGTGCGCATCCTGCCCATGATCTCGATCTTTGAAATGCGCACGCTGTTGCCGGAGGCGGAGGTGAAACCCGAATGAAAACCACTCCCATCTACGGCATGATGGCGGAATTCGATTCGGCCAGCGACCTGGTGGCGGCGGCGCGCAAGACGCACGAAGCGGGTTACCAAAAAATCGACGCCTACAGCCCCTTTCCGGTGGAGGAATTGGCGGAGGCGATCGGCTTTCACACGAACCGCGTGCCCCTCGTGACGCTGATCGGTGGCCTGATTGGAGGCCTGTCCGGCTACCTGATGCAGTATTGGATTGCAGTCGATAGTTACCCGATCAACGTGGGTGGCCGCCCGTATCATTCATGGCCGTCGTTCATCATCGTGACTTTCGAGATGACGATTCTGTTTGGCGGGATTTCCGCGGTGTTCGGCATGCTCGCGTTGAATGGTTTGCCCATGCCCTATCACCCGGTCTTTAACGTGCCGCGCTTCGCAATGGCCAGTAAAGATCGCTTTTTCCTGATCGTATTCTCGACCGATCCCAAGTACAGTCCGACTGGCACGCGACAGTTTCTGGAGAGTCTGGGGCCGCGTTCGATTTCGGAGGTGCCCAGCTAGCGCTATGCGGAACCTCCGAATCATTTCTGCGCTCATGCTGATCGCGCTCCTGGCGGGCTGCCGTCTCGATATGCATGTGCAGCCCCGGCAGAATCCACTCTCGAAGAGCGACTTCTTCCAGGACCAGCGCTCGGCCCGGCCGCTAGTGCCGGGGACGGTCGCGCGCGGCGACTTGCGGGAAGACACATATTTCTACACGGGGAAGATTGGCAACAATCCCGGCGACTACATGCCCTTCCCGGTCACGAAGGAAGTCCTGGAGCGGGGCCGGGAGCGCTACAACATTTACTGCGCGCCTTGCCATTCGCGCGTAGGCGATGGCAACGGGTTCATTCCGTCTCGCGGCTTCGCGCGCAAGCCGCCGTCGTATCACATCGAGCGGCTCGAGAAAGCGCCGGTAGGCTACATCTATGGAGTGATGACGGAGGGCTTCGGCGCCATGCAGGACTACTCGGCCCAGATTCCACCGCGGGATCGCTGGTGCATCGTGGCCTACATTCGTGCGCTGCAGCTGAGCCAGCACGCTACGGTGGCAGATGCCCAGGGCCATCCGATCCCGTCGCCCGCGCCGGAGTTTGTCGAGCCCAGGCACCGGGGCGACGCTGCCACGCGTGAAGCCAGCGAGCCCCGAGCACGAGGAGTCCAAATGAGCACCACACACCTGACCAATCTGGACCTCTCGGCCCCGCCAGTCGTCAAGACGATCATGCGGCGGGCGCTCGTGGTGGGCGTGATTGCCTCGGTGATCGCGGTGGCACTCGGCTTTTCGAATCCAACGGTCTTCTTCCGTGGCTACCTCGTCTCCTACATGGACTGGCTGTGCGTCTGCCTTGGGTCGACCGCCATTCTCATCATCCGGCACCTGACGGGCGGGGGTTGGGGCATGGTGATTCGACGGGTGCTGGGCGCTGCCATGCGCACGATGCCGTTGCTGGCAGTGCTCTTCCTGCCGATCGCATTCTTATCCGTTCCGAAGTTGTACCCCTGGGCAATGCCCTACGAAGCGATTCAGGATCCCAGGATCCGGGAACATCTTGAGCACAATAAGTTTGTCACCAGCGGCTATCTCAACTGGTCCGGGTTCGTGATCCGTGCCGCGATTTACTTTGCGATTTGGGGACTGCTGGTCTTCCTGCTCACGAAGTGGTCCACCGAACAGGACACGCCGCCGGTGCGCGACAACAGCGCGCGTTTTCAGGCGGTCAGCGGTCCTGGATTGATCATCCTGGCTTTCACGGTTTCGTTCGCGGCGATTGATTGGGCAATGTCTCTGGACCCCAGCTGGATCTCCACAATCTACGGTCTGCTTTTTGTTGCCGGGATGTTGCTGGGCGGCTTGTGCTTTGCGGTTGTGGTGGAGCGAATTCTCTTCAACTACAAACCGATGTCGCTGCTGTTGCGCCCGGACTTCGTTCACGACCACGGCAAGTTCATGCTGACCTTCATCATGTTGTGGGCCTACTTCTCGTTCTCGCAATGGCTCATCATCTGGTCTGGCAACCTGCCGGAAGAAATCACCTGGTACGTGCGGCGGCTCAACGGCGGATGGGGATTCGTCGGCCTATTCCTGGTTCTCTTTCACTTCGCAGTACCGTTCGTGATTTTGCTGTCACGGCCATTCAAACGCGACGTGACCAAGCTCGTGTGGATGGCGATCTGGCTCCTGTTCATGCGGTACGTAGACTTGTTCTGGATTATCGAGCCCAACTTCTCTGCGCACTTCAGTGTAACGTGGGCGGACCTGGTGATTCCCTTCGCGATGGGTGGATTGTGGATCGCCTACTTCTGCTACCAGCTGAGTTCGTTGCCGCTGCTGCCCGCGTACGACGTCTACGCCAAACAGGTTCTGGAGCTCGAGCATGAGTGAAGAAAGACTCCAGCACGAACACCGCGAGGAGAGCTTCGAGCAGCAGGACCTCAGTGTGACTGGGATCTTTTACTTCATGGCGGGACTGACGGTAGTAATTGCGCTGGTCTGTGGAATTGCAGCAGGGATATTCAAATTCCTCGAAACGTCCGACAAGAAGCGCGAAGCCCCGGTGAATCCGATGGCGATGAAAACGGGCGTCGATCCGCGGAGCATGCCGTTCCCCACGATTCAGGTAAAGATCGATGAGACTTTTCCGAAGCCCGTGTTAGAGCACAGCGAACGGTTGCAGTTTGAGAACCTCGCAAGGGAACAGGACCGGATTCTCGCAAGCTACGACTGGGTGGATCAGAAGAACGGGATCGCGCGGATTCCGATCGACAAGGCGATGGACTTGCTGGCACAACGGGGATTGCCCGTTCGGCCCGAAGGTGGGTCAGAGCCGTCGTCATCGGCAGGTAAGCCTAAGCCAGCGACAAAGGGAACGGCTCCAGGACATTGAGCGCTTGCGCTTTGAGTTGGCTGCGGGCAGAGGAAGTCAAGTGGTGCGTAGTATGAGGCTGCTCACAAATTCGACTCTGGTGGCTGCAGCGTTGCTGCTGCTGGCCTCTTTGGCTTTCGGTCAGGGCATGACCAGCGGAATCCTGTCGCCGCCCGCAGGAGTACGTCCGCCTGGGTTGAAGAACGTTGGCATCCAACAGAACCTGAACCAGCAGATCCCACCCGATCTCGCCTTCAAAGATGATCTGGGGCGAAGCGTTCGCCTGCAGGACTACTTCGGCAAAAGGCCGATGATCCTGAACCTCGTCTACTACAACTGCCCGATGCTTTGCGGAGAAGTGCTCAGCGGGCTGGTGAATTCGCTGCGCATGATGAAGTTTGATGTAGGGAAAGAGTTCGATGTCATAACCGTTAGCTTTGATCCTCATGAAACACCGGAGATCGCCGCAAAGAAGAAGGCAGAGTTCCTGAAGCGCTATAAGCGCGCCGGGGCGGAACAGGGCTGGCACTTCCTGGTCGGGAATCAAAGCGCGATAGAGGCGCTCACAAAAGTCGCGGGCTTTCAGTATCAGTACGACGACAAGACCAAGCAGTTCGCGCATGCCACCGCCATCATGATCCTGACGCCTGAGGGCAAAATTGCGCAGTATTACTACGGCGTGGAATATCCGCCAAAGGATCTGCGCCTGGGTTTGGTGGAAGCCGGACAGGGGAAGATTGGCAACGTGGTGGACCAGTTGTTGCTCTACTGCTATCACTACGATCCGGAACAGGGAAAGTACAGCGCAGTCGTCCTGCGGGTGGTGCGACTGGCCGGACTGGCGACGATGTTGTTTCTAGGATCTTTCATTTTTCTGATGATTCGTCGTGGCACGGTGCACGACGAGCAAAAAGAGGGACGACTCCGGTAGCTATGCTGCAAAACATGCCATTTTGGCCGGCAAGGGCCTCGTCGGCCGCGAACAACGTGGACGCGCTCTTCATCTTCCTTGTTGTCGTGTCGGCGCTGATGACCGGGTTGATCTTTACCATGGTCGTCTATTTCGCAGTCCGATACCGAAGGCAAGCGGGCCGACGCGCCGAACAGATCGACGGCTCGCATGCGCTCGAAATCACCTGGTCCGTGATCCCTTTTTGCGTGTTCATGGTCTTCTTCGCCTGGGGCGCGGTAATTTACTTCAAACAACGAACGCCGCCCCAAAACTCCGCCGAAGTGTACACCGTCGCGAAGCAGTGGATGTGGAAGTTCGAGCACATGGAAGGCCAGCGGGAGATCAATGAACTGCACGTGCCGGTCGGCCGCGACGTGAAGATGATCATGACGTCGCAGGACGTGATCCATAGCTTCTTCGTGCCCGCATTCCGCATCAAGCAAGACGTTCTTCCCGGGCGCTACACCGTAACCTGGTTCCATGCCACCAAGCCGGGCACATACCACCTGTTCTGCGCGGAATATTGCGGTACTTCGCACTCCGGCATGGTCGGTTCCGTTGTGGTGATGGAGCCAAAGGATTACGAAGCATGGTTGACTGGCGGGGGGAACCAGCCGCTGGCGGTCACGGGGGAGAGGTTGTTCTCTGAACTCGGCTGCGTGACCTGCCACCGTTCTGATACGCAAGGCCGGGGACCCAACCTTGTTGGCGTATTTGGCAAACCGGTGCTGCTGGAAGATGGACGAACTCTCGCGGTCGACGAGAACTATATTCGCGAATCGATCGTTGACCCGTCCGCGAAGGTGGTGCGCGGATTTAAGCCCGTGATGCCAACGTTCCAAGGGCAGATCAGTGATGAACAGTTGAATGCGCTGGTGGCCTACGTGAAATCCTTGGGCCAATCGCAATCGACGCAAACTGGCGGCAAGAGCATTGCGGCCGCGACCACGGAAACCCAGTAGCAAGGTGACGAGCATGGCAACCGCTGTTGTTGAAACCGGCGAACGCGAAACTTACTTGAACCGCGAATACGGCATCAAGTCGTGGCTCCTGACCGTGGACCACAAGCGCATCGCGCTGTTGTACCTCATGGGCATCACGTTTTTCTTTTTCATCGGCGGTTTCTTCGCGTTACTGATCCGGCTGGAATTGCTGACACCCGCGGGCGACCTGGTGCAGGCCGACACCTATAACAAGCTCTTTACTATGCACGGGCAGGTGATGATCTTCTTCTTCCTGATTCCTGCCGTGCCCGCGGTGCTGGGCAATTTCCTCATCCCCATCATGATCGGGGCCAAGGACCTCGCGTTCCCGCGCATCAATCTGCTCAGTTGGTACCTATACATCATTGCCGGCGTCCTGATGCTGTACACGATTCTGGCCGGCGGCGTGGATACGGGATGGACATTCTACGTTCCGCTGAGCACGGAATTTCTGAAGACGAACGTTATAACGGCAGCAGTGGCGGTATTCATCTCCGGCTTTTCGTCGATCTTCACCGGGCTCAATTTCATTGTGACGATCCATCGCATGCGTGCCCCGGGCATGACCTGGAACCGTCTGCCCCTGTTCGTTTGGGCGCATTACGCGACCAGCATCATCCAGGTGCTGGGCACGCCCGTGGTCGCGATCGCTATTGTGCTGGTCGCTCTCGAGACGACTCTTCCACTTGGGAATTTTCAATCCGACTCTGGGCGGCGACCCGTTGCTGTTCCAGCACCTGTTCTGGTTCTACTCGCATCCCGCCGTGTACATCATGATTCTGCCCGGCATGGGCATCGTGAGCGAGGTGGTTTGCTGCTTCTCGCGGAAGCGCATCTTCGGCTACCAGGCTATGGCCATGGCGCTGCTCGGCATCGCGGTGGTGGGATTCCTCGTATGGGCACACCACATGTTCGTAGCCGGAATCTCGGTTTATGCCGCTCTCGTCTTTTCGCTGCTGAGTTACTTTGTCGCTGTGCCTTCCGCAATCAAGGTCTTTAACTGGACCTCGACCATGTACAAAGGGTCGATTAGCTATCAGACCCCGATGCTCTATGCATTCGGCTTCATCGGGCTGTTCACGATCGGCGGGCTGACCGGCCTGTTTCTGGCCTGCTTGGGAATCGATATTCACGTGACCGACACGTACTTCGTGGTCGCCCATTTCCACTACATCATGGTGGGCGGCATGGTGATGGCGTACATGGCCGGCATGCACTTCTGGTGGCCGAAGATTTCCGGACGCATGTATCCCGAGGGTTGGGGGCGGCTGGCCGCCCTGATCGTCTTCATCGGGTTCAACCTGACTTTCTTCCCGCAATTCATCCTCGGCTATATGGGAATGCCGCGCCGGTACTGGGATTATTCCCGAGCTCCCGAATTTCAGATTCTGAATGTGCTTTCGACGGCGGGAGCCACGATTCTGGCTGTCGGCTACCTGTTGCCAATGGTGTATTTCCTGTGGTCGATGCGCTACGGCAAGCCCGCCCCTGACAATCCGTGGAACGCGGCCGGACTGGAGTGGACGATTCCATCGCCTCCGTCGACCTTCAACTTTGATGAGCAGCCGGTCGTCACCTGGGAAGCTTACAACTACGACGAGATCAAGGGGGAGGTCCCAGTTGCACAGTAGCCCACCGGCGATGGTCAACCACGAGACCCACGAGAATCCGGCCCACCTGCATCATTTCGCGACGGCGGACCAACAGAAGGACGCCGCGAGTTTCGGGATGTGGCTGTTCCTGGTCACGGAAGTGATGTTCTTTGGCGGCATGTTCTGCGCTTACCTGGTTTACCGCTACTGGTATTTCGGAGATTTCGGCGCGGCCAGTCAGAGCCTGGCGATCAAGTGGGGAGCGATCAACACCGCCGTGTTGATCTGTTCCAGTCTGACGGTCGCGATGGCGGTGCGGTGCGCGCAAGTGGGTAAGCAGAAGGCGATGGTGATTTACCTCTTGCTGACCATCGTGCTGGGCCTAGCCTTTCTGGGCATCAAGGGCATCGAGTACCGCGACAAGTTCATCGAACATCACATTCCGGGACAGGCTAGCTTTCACCTTGAAGGTCACATTCCCGGTCATCCCTATATTGCCGTCAACCAGAAACATGCCCAGGTGTATTTTTCGCTCTATTTTGCGATGACCGGCATGCACGCGCTCCACATGATTATCGGAGTAGGGCTGTTCGCGTTCCTGGCCTATAAGGCATGGAAGGGCGCCTACTCAGCGGAGTACTACACCCCGGTGGAGAATGCCGGTTTGTACTGGCACTTCGTCGACATCGTTTGGATTTACCTGTTTCCTCTGCTGTACCTGATCGATCGGCATCCGTGAGGCGACATGTCTGAGCACATTTCTTCGGTCAAGCTGTACGTTGGAATCTGGCTGGCATTGCTGGTAGGCACGGGCCTAACGGTGTTCGCGGCATTCGTCGATCTCGGTCCCTTCAACACGATCGTTGCGCTTAGCATTGCGACCATCAAGGCTATTCTGGTCGTGCTCTTCTTCATGCACGTGAAGTACGCTCACGAGAAGATGACCAAACTGGTCATCGTTACTGCGATCTTCTTCCTGTTTATTCTGCTGGCTTTGAGTATGGCGGACTACGGGACGCGGTTGTGGTCGTAGTCTCGCTGGAAACAATCAGAAAAAACAGAGCGTTTGACTGTCCAGCGAGGGCTGCCTCCTGGGGTCAGCGTCTGACGTTCGCATCGAGGAATTGGAAGACGTCAGGCTCCCATTCGGGGATGGCAAGGTACAGGAGGTTGTGGCCGTCGTCCGAGGATTTACCAAGCGCAGGGTAAATCTTGAGGACATGAGGTTTGTGAAGACGCTCGAGTTCAGTAGCGACGGCAGTACCGGGGGTTGTGTCGTAGTCGTTGGCGGCATGGATAAGCATGATCGGCGCAGTTGTTTTGCCGACAGCTACAAGCACGCGCTGACGGAGTTCTTGCGAGAGTTTCCAGGAATTAGCGCCAGCGCCAAAAGTCACCTCGGCGCGAATTGCGGCGTCACGCTCACCGGAGAGCAACGTGATGACTCCGCCAAAGGAGTGTCCAACGATCGCGATACGCATGGGATCGATACCAGACGCAGTCTTCAAAAAGTCTAACCCCGCGAGTGAATCTTCGAGTTGGTCAGTCGTAACCAGGATGTAGTGCAGATGTTGCCGAGCGTCTTTTCCCTTCGCAGACTCTTCGCGTTGAAGTACGTCTTGCATGAAGGGTGCCTGATCCGCGGAAAGGCCCTGCCCGCGACGGCAGAGATAAAAGAATGCATAGCCATGTTTGAGAAAGAGCGGCGCAAGCCTTGCGGCTGCTTCGGCCATGGTTTGCCCGGCAGTGTGCTGGGCGTCCGCGGCTCCGGAGCCGTGATTGAATAGCACGGCAGGAAACGGTCCAGGTCCCGGGGGCTTCCAGAAATACGCCTTTAGGCGGACAGCGTCGCTGTGAACTTCAACAATTGTGGGAGGAGCGATTTCCAGAGTTGACGACTGAGCGGTCTGCGCCAACGCCGCGCTTGAGAGCAGCAAAGCGAACGCCGTGACGAGAAGAGCTTTCATGCCAGTGGAAGCGCAGGCCTGGGCAATCTTAGCTAAATGCTTGCGGTTTGACACCCATAACTGCAGCCATTGTATGGCCCCTTATCTTCTCAAAATGAAAATGGGGGCGTGCCCTTGCGCCCCACGCTCTTTTCCCAGAAGATGAATTGCGATGGTGCCCTCCGATCCGCTTCCGATCATCCCCAATTCGTTCGCTGAGCGCGCGCAGGCCGCCAAGTCAGTTCAGGTAGACAATCGGGGTCTCGAAACCGCCCTTCGCAAGCGCATCGAAGGCGAAGTGCGTTTCGACTCGAGCAGCCGCGCACTCTACGCCACCGACGGATCAAGCTACCGCCAAGTCCCGATCGGAGTCGTGATCCCGCGCACGGTAGACGACGTCATTGCCACCATCGCAACTTGCCGCGAGTACGGCGCACCGGTGCTGTCGCGGGGCGGCGGCACTTCGCTGGCCGGGCAATGTTGCAACGCGGCCGTAGTGCTCGATTTCACCAAGTATCTCGCCAACATTTTGGAAATCGATCCCAATCGCAAGCTGGCTCGCGTCCAGCCCGGCGTAATTCTGGATCATCTACGCAACGCCGCCGAGAAACATCACCTGACGTTCGCCCCCGACCCTGCGACCCACAGCCGCTGCACATTGGGCGGGATGATCGGCAACAACTCCTGCGGCGTCCATTCGGTCATGGCCGGCAAGACTGACGACAACATCGAGGAGCTCGACGTCCTCACTTACGACGGCCAGCGCATGACGGTCAGTGCGACCGGCAAAGAAGAACTGGAACAAATCATTCGGGTAGGCGGCCGCCGCGGGGAAATCTACTCGAAGCTTCAGACTATCGCCGATACTTATGGCGATCTGGTCCGGCAGCGCTACCCAGATATTCCACGCCGGGTCTCCGGCTACAACTTGAATTATCTGCTCCCGGAAAATGGTTTTCACGTTGCTCGCGCACTGGTCGGTTCCGAGGGCACCTGCGTCACCGTGCTGGGAGCTACCTGCCGTCTGGTCGAGAGCCCCCCCGAACGCGTGCTGCTGGTCATTGCGTATCCGGATATCTTTCAGGCCGCCGACAACGTTCCCGAAATCATGTCGCACAAGCCCATCGGCTTGGAAGGCGTCGACGACTTACTTGTCGAATACACCCGCCGTCGAGGCATCAACGCGGAAGGTGTGGCTCTTCTTCCGACTGGAGGCGGTTGGCTGCTCGCTGAGTTCGGCGGGCAGACCGCGCCGGAGGCTGAAGCCCAAGCCCTCGGCCTGATGCGAGACCTGGGGCGCTCCGGGACTGTTCCAAACATGCGTCTGTGCAACCAGGCCGAGGCCAAGCATGTTTGGACTGTCCGCGAATCGAGCCTCGGGGTGATCTCGCACGTTCCGGGCGAACCGCTGAGTTGGGAAGGCTGGGAAGACTCCGCCGTCGCACCGGAGAAGCTGGGGAAGTATCTCCGCGACCTCAAGCGGCTGATGGGTGACTTCGGATATCACGGAACGCTTTACGGCCACTTCGGCCACGCGTGTGTGCACACCCGTCTCAACTTCGACTACCAGAGCGAAGAAGGCATCGCGCACTTCCGCAAGTTCATGAACGAGGCCGCTGATCTGGTGCGTCAGTTACGGCGGCTCCCTGTCCGGCGAGCATGGAGACGGGCAAGCTCGAGCTGAGCTTCTGCCCAAGATGTTTGGTCCAGAGCTGATTCAGGCCTTCAATGAGTTCAAGTCGGCGTGGGATCCCGACTGGAAGATGAATCCCGGCAAGGTAGTCGAGCCCTACCGCATGGATGAGAACTTACACTTGGGCGCCGACTATCACCCTTGGGATCCGCCCACACACTTCCGATTCCCGCAGGACCATGGCAGCCTGGCGCATGCTACGTTGCGATGTGTAGGCGTTGGGAAGTGTCGGCAGTATGAAGGCGGTTTGATGTGCCCGAGCTTTCGCGTCACACGTGAAGAGGAGCATTCCACACGAGGCCGGGCTCACCTGCTCTGGGAGATGGCAAAGGGAGAAGTCATCCGCGACGGGTGGAGGAGCGAAGAGGTCAAGGATTCGCTGGACTTATGCCTGTCGTGCAAGGGTTGCAAGAGTGACTGTCCCGTCTCGGTTGATGTAGCAACATACAAAGCCGAGTTCCTGTCCCACTACTACGAAGGCCGCCTGCGTCCCCTGAACCACTACGCCTTCGGAAACATCGATTTCTGGGCGCGGTTGGCGTCCCATGCGCCCGGTTTGGTCAACCTGACAACCCAGTTGCCCTTCCTGCGTGACATCGCGAAGCTCGCGTCTGGGATTCCCCGCCGGCGGAATATTCCAGCCTTTGCCCCCAGGACATTCAAGAGCTGGTTCTCCCGCCACCGTCCGCGCAACCCAGACGGCCCCGTGGTTGTGCTTTGGCCCGACACCTTCAACAACTACTTCCTGCCCAATACCGCGATCGCAGCTGTCGACGTCCTGGAAACTCTCGGCTTCAACGTCTTGTTGCCCCAAGGGAACCTCTGCTGTGGCCGCCCGCTGTACGACTTCGGAATGTTGGACCGGGCGGAGGGGCTACTCCTGCAGATCATGGACGCGATGGCTCCCGAGATTGAAACCGGCATCCCTATCATCGGGTTGGAACCCAGCTGCGTGGCCGTGTTTCGTGACGAACTCTGCAATCTCTTCCCGCGCGACGAGCGTGCCCAGCGCTTGTCCCGCCAGACCTTTCTTCTGAGCGAATTCCTCGAGAACTACAAGGAACTGATTCCTCTGCCGAAATTCCAGAGAAAGGCCCTCGCCCACGGGCACTGCCACCATAAGTCTGTCTTGAAGGTAAATGCGGAATGGGCCGTCCTGAGCCGGATGGGTTTGGAGTACACAATCCCGGCGCAAGGATGCTGTGGTATGGCTGGCTCGTTTGGTTTCGAGCACGACCAGTACGACCTCTCCATCGCCATAGGAGAACTGGAACTCTTACCGGCCGTCCGCAGGGCCCCTCCGGATTGGTTCGTGATCGCTAACGGCTTCAGCTGCCGGGAGCAAATCCGCCAGGAAACCGACCGCCATGCGTTTCATTTGGCTGAAATCCTCCAGGTTGCCCTCCACCAAGGCCCCTCAGGAAGCAGTGGCTCCTACCCCGAAAGGCGCCTAGTCCGCGACCAGGATGCTGAGATCCGGCGGTCTATGCAAAAGTCCGGTTTGGCTTTAGCAGGACTCGCAGCAGGGGTGGCATTGCTCTGCCAGATCACCAGAAGACGCTGATTCTACGCGACTTCCATTGTATAGCCCTCAGCAATCCGTACCCTCTCGCCAGCCGTCTCCCTTTCTGGGACAATACACATACCACCCTATTGGGGCGCCACCAGCTAGGGCGTCCAACCTCCCGTCCTACTTCGGGAGCTTAGTGAAAGCCATGGAACAAGAAACGACCATCTCGGAACTTACCAACGACTCCGTTCAGCTCCAGTCGCCCGTCGTACGGGGAGTCGACACCTCCCTGCATGGGGCGGTGCTGGTTCTGATTCAGTTCGATGTATCGGAAGAAATCCGTCTGGATGTACTTCGCCAGATCTTCGGAGCACGCACAGCGGAAGCCAGCTTCAAGCATCCTGCCCCGGGCTATGTGCAATATCAGCGCCCTCCGGTGGTCGAACGGATCGAGCCGCTGGTCCTGGACAGCGGCGAGCGCCTTGACGGCCAGATCAAGTATTACGACTACGGCGTACTGAGCGTGGTCTTCGAACTGCCCTTTTCCGGAGACTGGGAGACACTGGTTCGTCTGTCCAGCCGCTGGGTTTGGGACACCGACTTCACGAGCCTGGCCTCGAAGATCGTGAAGAAGAAGCTCGAACGCGCTGCTCCAGCGCTCATCAAGCCTTATGACAACTGGCTGCACGAGGACTATTTCATTTTCCACGTGAGTGAAATTGCCACCAAGCCCAGCGCCAATGAGCTTTTGAGCCGGCACGGCGATCATGTCGCCCAGATCGTCCGGGGCGAAACTGCTCGGCTCTCCGATGGCGAGCGCCAGGAGATCCTGCAGGGGAGGATTTCTTACTATCCCAACGATCTGGCCGTAGTCGGCTGGAATGCGGCGTTCCTGTACGACAACAATGCAGGTGCGGAAACAGCTATCCAACTGCTGGAATATGCCAACTCCCAACTGCTTGAGTTCCGGCACTATGACGAGCTGCTGACCCGCGAACTCGAGGGCGTTTACGACTTTCTGGAAACTGGGGGAACCAGCTTATGGTCCCGTTGGAGGACGGCTCGCGCGGCGACCAAACTGCACACGGTGCTGCTGGACGTCAGCGAACTGACCGAGCACGCCGACAATGCCATCAAGTTCCTGAGTGACATGTTCTCGGCCCGCCTTTATAAGCTCGCCGCGTTGAAGATCGGTGTGCCCGACTACAAAGACCTGGTGAAACAGAAACTGGACACCGCCGAGGAGCTCTATCGGTTCATGGTCGACCAGTTCAATCAGAGCCGAGCCTTCGTGCTGGAATTGATGGTGGTGGTCATTCTGGTGATCGAACTGGTCATGCTATTTCGGGGGAAGCCGGGGTTCTAGGCGCTTCCCGAACAAAAGCCTTTAGCGCAAAGACCGTGCCTCGTGCTCCAGCTTGTGCATTTGCAGTAAGAGATTTTTCGCAGCAACCTCACGGTCACCAGCTTTTCTTCTCAGCCAGCAAACTGTATTCTCACTTCTTCATGCGTGGACTAAACGGCAAGCGTGTCCTCATCACGGGAGGCGCCAGCGGGATCGGGGCCGCTACGGCTGCACGTTTCCTAGAGGAAGGCTCGCACGTGGTGGTCCTTGATCGTGATGCCAAAGGATGCGAGCAGATTCGAAGTGGACTTCCTGGCATGGCCGGCACGGTTCATGCCGACGTCTCGAACCTGCAGCAGGTTCAATCCGCTTTCGCGGAAGCAGTGCAACTTATGGGCGGAGTCGACATTCTCATCAACAATGCCGGCATCAGTATCCGCCACAACTTCCTCGACATCACATCCGAAGAGTGGGACAAGGTCATTGCCGTCAATCTCACGGGCGTCTTCTACGTTGCCCAGACCGCAGCCCGGCATATGTGGGAGCGGGGTAGCGGCGTAATCCTGCAGACTGCCTCGACGAATGGCATCATGGGCTATCCGTATTACGCCGACTACAACGCCACCAAGGCGGGCGTGATCGAACTCACAAAATCCATGGCGCTCGAACTCGCTCCCAGGATTCGCGTCTGTGCGATCGCTCCCGGATATGTCCTTACGCCCATGCAGCGCGCCGAGTACACCGACGACATGCTGGAAGAAGTCAACCGCAAGATCCCGCTGCGCCGCCATGCCAAGCCGGAAGAGATCGCCGCCCTGTTCGCTTACCTCGCATCCGACGACGCGGCCTTTATGACCGGCCACGTCTACACCTGCGATGGTGCTGAAACGACCGGTGGATTGGCAAGTCGGTAGAAGTTGGCGACGCTGGCATCTTCCCCCTCGGCGCGGCGCCACATTCGCCCTCTCCGTTTACAATGTGCGCTGTGCCAGAGACCAAGCCATTTCGGCTAACGGAGTCCGTAAAAGCTGCGGGTTGAGCGTCCAAACTGAGTCCGGCGGCGCTGGACACAGTGCTTGGGAAATTAGCCCGGCAACAGGACCCCAATGTGCTAGTCGGCTTTGACCATGCCGACGACGCGGGCGTGTATCAAATCGGGCCCGAGATGGCGCTCGTCCAGACGGTGGACTTCTTTACGCCGATCGTCGACGATCCCTATACGTTTGGCGAGATCGCGGCGACCAATGCCTTGAGCGATGTCTATGCGATGGGTGGACGCCCGCTCACCTCGCTGGCCATGGTGTGCTTTCCCGAGAAAGGGGACCTCAACATCCTCGAGCGCATTCTGGCGGGTGGACTCTCCAAAATGATGGAAGCGGGATGCACGGTCATAGGCGGGCACAGCATTCGCGACGATGAAACCAAGTTCGGGTACTCGGTCACCGGTGTAATTCATCCGAAGCGTGTTTTTGCCAATGCCGGTGCATTGCCGGGAGATCGCCTGCTATTCACGAAGGCGCTAGGCACCGGAGTCATTTCGACAGCAATCAAGAAAGGCACGGCACAACCGGCATGGATTGGGCGGCGGTGCGCTCGATGACGACACTGAACAAAGCGGCCGCTGAGGTGATCGCAGGCGCCGCGTGGCCGATTCACTGCCATGACCGATGTGACCGGATTCGGACTGATCGGACACGCCCGCGAAATGGCGCTGGCCTCCAACGTCGGCCTGCGTCTGTCCGCAAGCCGTGTCCCGCTGTTGGAGGGGGCCCTCGACTGCGTTCGCGCAGGCTACATTCCGGGCGGTCTTAAGGCGAACCGTGAATTTGCTGAATGCCTCGTGATCTATGAAGACGGGATACCGGACGAAGTAAGGACTCTTCTATTCGATCCCCAGACCGCCGGCGGATTGCTCATCGCGGTAGCTGCTGAGGAGGCTGGGAAGCTTGGGCAAGCTCTTGCAGCGGCGGGGATCGCAGTGACCGAAATCGGTGAGGTAATACCTCAGACGAAGGCCATGATTTTCGTTGTTGCATAACGCACTTCAGGCGTTAACGTCCTCTGCAACCAATCGGTGCCCGCAATGCCTCCCTTCCAGATTCTGCTTCGTTCCCGCGGTTCTCTGTGGTAATTTTTCGCCCACCATTCGGGTGGCGAGCTACCCGAACCTTGGCATCGCGAGGTGACACATATGGCGTCGGGCGGATTTGGCTCAGTCTCCAGCACTCCCTCCTCAGCTTTGGTCGAGCAGAAACTGCGTGCCGAACAGTTAGTGAAAAATGGCGCCGGATGGTTTCTTGCAGTCGCTGGACTGTCGATCGTCAACTCCATGCTTACAATGAGCGGGACCCATTTCTCGTTCATTTTTGGGCTGGGTATCACCCAGATCGTGGACGCGATTGGACGACAGAGTGGCGCGACCGGTTCCACTCTCGGGTTAATTGTGAACGTCTTCATCGCCGGCGTATTCGTACTTTTTTGGAATTTCGCTCGAAAAGGCGAGAAATGGGCCTTCCTGGTGGGAATGGCGCTCTACGCTATCGACGGACTCATTCTTCTTCCTTTTAAAGACTATCTATCGGCTGCCTTTCATGCCTATGCGCTCTTCCGAATATACGGTGGCATGCAGGGAATTCCTGCACTCCAGCAAATACGGCAGGCTCTTGCACCGGCCGGGGCCCCTATCGAACCGCAATAGTGGTGGCAGCTTCCCGGAACCCAAGTCTCGTTCTGGGGCATCTGTAACAGAGACGCTTCCTCGTCTTTTTCTTGCCTGACGGCGCTACCCCGCTCGGTGGTGTGCACTTTTCCGATCGCAATTCATTTCTGGAGGAATTCTTATGGAAACCCGCGAACTGGGACGTAGTGGACTCAAAGTATCCCCCCTCGGCTTGGGCTGCATGGGCATGTCGGAGTTTTATGGCGAAGGCGACGAAAACGAATCGATCGCCACCATTCACCGCTCGATCGAACTGGGCATTACTTTCCTCGATACTGCGGATGTTTACGGGCCACACAAAAACGAAGTACTCGTGGGCAAGGCGATCAAGGGCAAGCGGCAGAAAGTTGTCCTCGCCACCAAGTTCGGTATCGTACGCGATCCGGCAAATCCCAGTTCGCGCGGCGTGAATGGAAAACCAGAGTATGTGCGGGCCTGCTGCGACGCTAGCCTGAAGCGGTTGGGTGTTGATCACATCGATCTCTATTACCAGCACCGGGTCGACCCCAGCACACCCATTGAAGACACCGTTGGTGCGATGGCTCAACTCGTTAAGGAGGGCAAGATCCGTTACATCGGCCTCTCCGAGGCCGGGGCCTCAACGTTGCGTCGTGCGGCTAAGGTGCACACCATCGCAGCCCTGCAGACGCGAGTATTCACTTTGGACGCGCGATCCTGAAGACCGAGATCCTCGCCACCACACGCGAGTTAGGCATTGGCTTTGTCGCCTACAGTCCACTCGGCCGCGGCTTTCTTACCGGACAGCTAAAGCGCTTCGAGGACCTGGCGGCAGACGACTTCCGCCGCAGCTCTCCACGATTTCAGGGAGAGAATTTCCAGAAGAACCTGGACCTGGTCACGCGAGTGCAGCAGCTGGCTAAAGAAAAGGGATGCACCCCGTCGCAACTGGCGCTGGCCTGGGTGCTGGCGCAGGGGAAAGACATCGTGCCGATTCCCGGCACCAAGCGGCGCCCCTACCTGGAAGACAACGCCGGTGCGGTGCATGTGCAGTTGAGCGCCGAAGACCTGCGCGAGATCGATAAGGTCTTTCCCTCAGGTGCGGCCGCAGGTACACGCTACGCCGAGCCAATGATGGCTCTGCTGAATCGGTAACAGCAACGCAGGCACTGACGCCCTCATCTGTGGACAGCCGAGCGCCAACCCGGAATTCTCCTGGTCGGCATGTCCCTGGAGTGAGGGTCTCATTCCGAGAGTGAGCTTCGCTCCCACCGGGCTGACGGGGGTCAACCCTTTCGCGAGCAAAAACGAAGGGCGGCCGTCAGGCCGCCCTTGAATTTTCACCTAGTTTCGATTACGCGCGTGCCGGACTCTCGCCGCCTTTCGCGATTCCCGGACGTCCTGGCTCCGGCTTCAGCACCTGCTGAACGCCGTCATCCTTTGACGGCAACTTGATCGGCGGCAATTCCTTGCCTTCGACCAGCAGCTTGATTTCGTTCGCGTCGAGGACTTCCCGTTCCAGCAAGGCCAGCGCGATCTTCGTCAGGACCTCACGGTGGTCGGCCAGCAATGCCTTGGCCTGTCACGTATCCTTCGTCAACCAGTCGCCGTACTTCGAGGTCGATCTTGATTGCAGTGTCTTCGCTGTAGTCGCGATGCTGGGCGATTTCGCGGCCCAGGAAGATCTGCTCTTCTTTCTTGCCGAAGGTAAGCGGCCCGAGCGTGCTCATGCCCCACTCGCAAACCATCTTGCGGGCGAGTTCGGTGGCGCGCTCGATGTCGTTGCCGGCTCCAGTGCTCATCTGGTTGAGGAATAGCTCCTCGGCCAGACGACCACCCATCAGGATCGCAATCTCGGTTTCGAGATATTCCTTGGTGTAGTTGTGCTTGTCGTCGATCGGCAACTGCATGGTCACGCCCAGCGCCATACCACGGGGAATGATCGTGACTTTGTGCACCGGATCGGAATGCGGCAATTTCACCGCCAGCAACGCATGCCCGGCTTCGTGGTACGCAGTCACCTTCTTCTCTTCGTCAGAGAGAATCATGGACTTGCGTTCCACGCCCATCAGCACTTTATCTTTGGCAAGTTCGAAGTCATAGTGCAGAACCGCTTTACGATTCTGACGGGCGGCGCTCAAGGCCGCCTCGTTCACCATGTTGGCGAGGTCAGCTCCCGAGAACCCCGGCGTACCACGCGCCAGTACGCTCAGATCGACGTCTTCTGCCAAAGGAATCTTGCGGGTATGAACGCGGAGGATTTCTTCGCGCCCGCGCACATCCGGCCGGCTCACCACTACTCGCCGGTCGAAGCGTCCCGGACGGAGCAGCGCGGGATCGAGAACATCCGGACGGTTCGTTGCTGCCATCAGGATGACGCCTTCGTTTGATTCGAAGCCGTCCATTTCTACCAGCAACTGGTTCAAAGTCTGTTCGCGCTCGTCGTGCCCGCCGCCAAGACCGGCGCCGCGGTGACGTCCAACAGCGTCAATTTCGTCGATGAAGATAATGCAGGGTGCGTTCTTTTTTCCCTGTTCGAACAGATCTCGAACGCGACTCGCGCCGACACCTACGAACATCTCGACGAAGTCGGAGCCTGAAATCGAGAAGAACGGTACGTTCGCCTCGCCCGCTACTGCACGGGCCAGCAAGGTCTTGCCGGTTCCGGGAGGTCCAACCAGAAGCACTCCCTTCGGAATGCGTCCGCCCAATTTCTGAAACTTCTGCGCTTCGCGCAGGAACTCGATAATTTCCCGGAGTTCTTCCTTGGCCTCATCCACGCCGGCCACGTCCTTAAATGTGACCTTCTTTTGCTGCATGGAGAGCAAGCGCGCTCGACTTTTGCCAAACGACAGAGCCTTGTTTCCGCCGGTCTGCATCTGGCGGATCATGAAGAACCACAATGCCGCCAACAAGATTAGAGGAGCCCAGGTCCCGAGCAACTGTAGAGGCCAGCTCCCGTTCGTGACGTCGCGGATGTTGATGTTCACACCCTTGTCACGCAGATTCTTGATCATGTCGGGGTAGTTGGCCGGAGCGGTGGTGTTGAATCCGGTGTTGTCTTTGAACTTGCCGCGCACTTCCTGCGCGGTGATGGTCACCTCGTTCACGTTCCCTTGATCGACTTCCGAAAGGAACTTGGAGAAGTTAATCGGCTGTTCCTTCGGGCCGTTGCTGCCCGTCCGAACGACCTGCCAGAGCAGGAAAGCGGAGAGCACAATCACGAGCCAGAAGATGACCGTCTTGACTGTCGAATTCACTCAGAAACTCCTCTGAAAACAGCCTCTGGAAGCCAAAAGATACCCGGGCCCAGGCCGTTCTATTGCAATTAGATGCCGGCTAGGGGAGCTTGGATTGGCAAATTCCCTTAGACCGCCATTCTACTCGTTTCGCGCGCAAAAAAGCTGGCCTTCTTTGCATGACTTAAGTCACGGGTGCGGTTTGACTTGTAGCTGCCAGGTAGGGAAGGTTTCGGTTGGTCTGTTCCTGGCTCCCCAGCCCGTATCCAACCAGGAACGCCTCGTCCACCAGGAAGCCAAAATAATCCGGCTGAAGCTGAACCCGCCGAGCCGCCTGCCTGTCCAGTAACGTGACCAGCTTCACCGAAGCCGCGCCCCGCGCCCGCAAATCGTTCATTAGGAACTCGCTGGTGACGCCTGAGTGCACCAGACCCTCAACCAGCAGGGCGTCTTTGCCACGAATGTCCAGTTCATGGCTGAACATGATTTCCATCACGTCCGGGCCCCCACCCGCCTCCTGCTTACGGTAGCGCGGCTTCACGAAGGTGCAGGCAACAGGGACTTCCAGAGCTCGAACCAGGTCTGCCATGAAAATAAAACTGTTTTCCAGTAGCGCCAGCGCGTGGATGGTTTTGCCCTGGTAGTCATCGGAGATCTGGCGTGCAATCTCACGGACACGCTTCTGAATCTGCTCGGCGGAAATGACCGGGCGCAACGAATCCACTTTCGAGCTAGAGCTCATAATGTGAGGCGCCTCCAAACCGCTTTTCTTGCGATTGGCCCAGATCAGTCTTCCAATGGCACTTCTCGAATCAGAACCGCTTCTCCAGATTCTTCGTGTGGACGAAATCCTGCTGGCCCCGGAAACCCTCGGACCCAGACAATCTCATTGCCGCTCACTACCACCGGCCAGAGCTTTCGTTCCTCTCCCGTGATATGCCGTTCCTGTAGCAGTTCCTTGATCTTTTTCGGGCCTTTTGTGTGTACCGGCCAGTATCGGTCTCCGGGCCGCCAGTTGCGCACCGCTAGTTCCTTCGACACGAGCGACGAATTGAGCAGATGATCCGAATCGCTTCCTGCAATTTCCGGCGCCGATTTCACCCGCATCGCTTCTACCACAACGCCGACTTCGGGCACTATAGCCCGGCCGGGGAGGGGCAGCGGATATTCGTAGTCCGTGGGAATACGTTCCTGGGTGCGAAGGTCCGGCGTGAGGAAAGCCAGCGCTTCGGGTTCGCGGATGACCTTCCATCCAAGGGGAAGTGACAGTTGCTTGCCGGAATTACTCTCTCCGGCCGCGAAATGCAGGATCTCTTCGACGTGCTTGAACTCCAGCGGTAGTCCGGCCAAATCGCCAACCGCCTTTACGGCTCGCCGCTGAACCGCCAGCGGTTCAGACAGCAACCACGCAAGATCTACCGTGGCGTTCATGACCAGCGGCCCGGGTTCTTGGAGTCGTTCCTTGAGTCGAGGATTGAAAGGTGTTAACTGGACGAGGCCTTGAGAGTCCGCGGAACGCGCCCATTCCGGTTCGGACCAGTGGATCGCGGTGCCCATCCACCCCGAAATCTCGTTATCCCAGTAGTCTTCTTCAGCTTGTGCAATGTCAGCAAGTTCCGCGAGCCCTTTTGCAATCGAGGGATTGAATTCCTGTTCAAGCAGGGGAAGCACGACCTGGCGCACGCGGTTGCGGGTGAATTTCGGATCGCGGTTGCTGGAATCCTCGCGCCAGGGCTGGCCAAGGTCGTTGAGGTACTGTTCCAGTTCCCGCCGTCGCACCGTGAGTAACGGACGAATGACTTCGCCAAGAGCCGCATCATATTCGTCCTGCAATTCCACAGCTGGGTAGATCCCGGCCAAGCCCCGCATGCCCGTGCCTCGGAGGACGCGCATGAGAACGGTCTCGGCCTGATCGTCGAGGGTATGGCCGGTAGCGATCTTGTCGATTCGGAAGCTTTGGTCAGCACTCGGGTTGTTGATATCTGGCTGCAGCAGTTTGCGGAAGTAGTCGTAGCGCAGTTCGCGGGCAGTAGTTTCGATGCTTTGCCGCTTTGCCGAGGCCACCGTCGCAACATCTGCGCTATCGCAATGGAATTCGAGGTTGTTCTTTCTTGCGAGTTCGGCGACAAACTTCTCGTCGTCGTCGGATTCGCCGCCGCGCAGTTTGTGATTGAAATGAACAACCGAGAGGACGATCCCTAGTTCGGAGCGCAGTTCGAGCAGGACGCGTAGCAGGGCCGCGGAATCAGAGCCACCGGATACGGCCAAACCGATGCGGTCTCCGGCTTTCAGCAGTTCCAATTGCCGGATGTTATCGAGCACCTTCTGTGCCAGCTCGTGCACCGCACCATAGTACAACCACGAACGTCGTGGATAGCACGACGGCACGTAGGGCACGCCTACTTTGGGCCTGCGTGGTGTGTATCGAATTGGGACGTGATAACTGCTAGACCGGCAAGAATTTGCGCCACTCGTCCGACTCAGCAACTCGGCGTACACATTCGTTGCGTTGCTGCAAAAGATCGCGCATGTGGCGCTTTAGCACTATGCGCTCGATAAGAGAGCCCAAAGGCCCCCAGGGTGCCTCAAACTCCATAACATCTTTCATCATAGTGGACTCACTGCTGTCCTCGAAGTAATGGTCGTGACAGAAACGATGAAACGCGCCCTGCACCATGCAGTCCTGGAAGTGATTAGGAAATTGATATTTAGTAATACTGCTTGTATGCGTTATCTCGACGCCGAAGTGGCGACCCTTCCAAGTCACCTTCTGACCTGATCCGATGAGGCCGGAGGTCACGCCCGCGATCGCACGTTCGCCCGTCCAATTCGTCGATGCCATGTGCAGGTCGATGCTTCGGGCAAGGTCGAACACCCGTTCGATGGGGGCTGCGATCCTAGTGACAATTTCGAGGCGGACCATGAGTTTAGAAAAGGGGGAGCTGACTGCTCGTTGAAAATCGCGCCTCGCCAGAGCGCGCCTTAGACGGCCGAGGCGGCCGTCCCCAGACGGATCTTGCATGATCGCGCGAAGGCGAGAAAATCTACAACCCCGGGCTCTTCTCCGCAATCAGCTTCTTGATCTTTTCCACGAACTCCTGCGGCCGGCATGTCTTCGGTCTTTTCTTTGCCGCGGGTCCGTACATTCACTCTTCCGGCTTCGGCTTCTTTGTCGCCCACTACGAGCTGGAATGGCACTTTCTGCATGGCATGCTCGCGAATCTTCGCGTTCATCTTTTCGTTGCGCGCGTCCACATCTACCCGCACACCCACTGCTTTCAGTTGTGCTGCGATTTTGTTCGCATAATCCGCGTGCCGTTCGGAGATCGGAATCATCACAACCTGCACCGGCGACAGCCACACCGGGAATGCCCCCGCGTAGTGCTCGATCAGGACGCCGAAGAAGCGCTCGACCGATCCATACAGCGCGCGGTGAACCATGAGCGGCTGCTTGCGCGTACCGTCTTCGGCCACGTACTCCAATTCGAAGCGCTGCGGCAGGTTGAAGTCGAACTGCACGGTGGAAAGCTGCCACAGGCGGCCAATCGCATCGACTAGCTTGATATCGATCTTCGGCCCGTAGAACGCGGCTTCGCCGGGGATTACCTTGTACTCGATATTCAACCGCTTAAGAACATTTTCGAGTGATGCGGTCGCCATGTTCCACTGCTCTTCGCTTCCGACATAACTTTTACGATCGTTCGCGTCCCAGACGGAAAGCTCGGTCTGAAACTTGTCGAAACCAAAGTCCCGCAGCACATCGCGGGCGAACTCCACACAATCGGCGATCTCTCGTTCAATCTGCTCGGGAGTGCAGAAGATGTGCGCATCGTCCTGGGTGAATCCGCGGACGCGCAACAGCCCGTGCATTACGCCCGAACGCTCGTAGCGATAGACCGTTCCCAAGTTCGCCCAGTCGCACCGGCAGATCGCGATACGACCGCAGCGAGTCTTTGTAAATCAGAATGTGTCCCGGGCAATTCATCGGCTTCACGCGGTACTCCGCGTCGTCGAGTTCCATGAAGTCGAAAAAGTTCTGCGCGTAGTAGCCTTCGTGGCCGGACGTGAAAAACAGCTGCCGCCGCATCACATGCGGCGTGTACACGAGGGAATATCCGCGCTTCACGTACTGCTCGCGCATCCAGTCTTCCATCTCTTTGCGGATGATCCCGCCCTTGGGATGCCAGAAAATCAGCCCCGGTCCGGCCAGCTCCTGGATCGAGAACAGGTCCAGTTGCTTGCCAAGTACGCGGTGATCGCGCTTCTTGGCCTCTTCAATGCCGTTCAGGTAAGCATCGAGATCTTTCTTCGAGAAAAACGAGGTCCCGTAAATGCGCTGCAGCTGTGGATTCTTCTCGTCCCCAAGCCAGTAGGCGCCCGCGATATTGAGCAGCTTGAAGGCCTTGATTTTTCCCGTGGACGGGATATGCGGCCCACGGCAGAAATCGAGAAACTTGCCGGTTTTATAGATCGAAATCTTTTCATCGGGCTTGGTGAACTGCTCGATGAAATGGCACTTCATGAAGTCGCCTTCGCCCTTGAACTTCTCCAAGCCCTTGCTCACGAGGCAGAAACTCACGCGCATAGGGAATGTTCTGCTGCGCCAGTTCCTGCATCTTCTTCTCAATCTTCTCAAGGTCGTCGGGAGTAAACGGCGTCGGCCGGTAGAAGTCGTAGAAGAAGCCGTTCTCGGTGGCTGGACCGTGACCGAGCTTGGTCTCGGGAAAAAGTTCAAGGACGGCTGCCGCCAGCAGGTGAGCGGAGGAATGCCGGTAGACCTCGAGTGCCTCTGGATCCTTTTCCGTAAGGATGCGCAGGTCCGTGTCTTTTTCGAGCGGCCGGGTGAGGTCGATCAGGTCGCCGTTGGTCTTGGCCACCAGCGCTGCGTCCGCCAGCCGCGGGCTGATGGACTTGGCCACATCGAGGGCGGTCGTGCCCTTCGGAAATTCTCTATCGTTACCGTCGGGAAGCTTGATATGAATACTGTCCGCCATAGTGAGCAATTCGTACTCTGCTGAATCTCTTGAGTTTAAAGGAGGGGGCGGGGAGGGTCAAACGGTGTACAACGCCGTGCAAACCCACCGCAGTTGGTCTAGCTCTTCGGTGACCTACTCGCAGATAAGGCCGGTTGCTACCGTGAGTCCAGCGGGAAGAAAGGAAAGCTGGACTACACCTAAATGGCGAAATCCTCATTCAAGCTCAAGATTCTGTACGGCGAAGGCGATGCAGAGGTCCTGGCGACGCAGGCCGATTCGATTCAGAAAGCCGGGCACCAAGTGACCACCGTGGTTGGCCGTAAAGCCGTGGAACAGGCCCTGAAGACGGACGCGTTTGATCTCGTGCTTCTCGGACCGACGCTCACCCGGAACGACCGGCATCACCTGCCCTACATGGTGAAGAAGTCGCACCAAGGCACGCGAGTGCTCGTGATGCACGCCGATGGCGGACGTCATCCCTATGTGGATGTGGCCACTGATACCGGGCGCAGTATCGAATCCATCCTGGAAACCATCGCCTCGATGATGGCACAGGAAAAACTCGTCACCGCGCAGTAGTCCTTCAACGATCAGGAACGGGCGGCTGCGGCCGCCCTTCGTTATTTTCGTTTCGTGGACGGAACGTATAGCCTGACACCTTCGGGCCGTTCGGTTACCATAGATAGCAAATCCCGAGTCAACAGCATCCGGGATCCCCCGCATCCAATTCACTTATGAACAAAAAGCTCGGTTTTCTTTCCGTCCTTTTGATCGCCGCGCTGGCGCCTGCGCAGGATAAGGCGACGATTCTGCGGCCTCCCAAAGGCGCCTCGGTTGCGATCGTGATCTTCGAGGACCTGGAATGTCCCGACTGCGCGCGCGCTGCGCCGCTCGTGGAAGAGGCGGCACGCACCTACAAGATTCCCGTGGTGCGCCATGATTTTCCGCTCCAGATGCATCCCTGGGCCTATGACGCTGCCTTGCTGGCGCGCTTCTTTGATACGCATTCGAAGGCCGTCGGCAACGAGTTCCGCGATACCGTGTTCAAGCATCAACTGGAAATCACCAAGGACACTCTGCGGTCATTCGCCGAAAAGTTTGCTGCTGCGCACAAGATTGATCTGCCGTTTGTCGTTGACTCGGACGGGAAGCTCGCAGCTCTTATCGAGGCCGATCGGCAACGTGGGCTGCAACTGGGACTGCAACATACGCCCACCTTATACGTAGTCAGCAACAAGCGCTCGGGAACTCCGTTTGTAGAAGTAGTCGACCGCAGCCAGCTGTTTCAGCTGATCGACACGATGAAGAAAGAGTAGCTGCCAAAAGTTCGACGAAATTCATCTTTCCCTTACCCTCTTGTCGTGCTGGGTTGGCGACTGCAACCAACTGTAAATTAAGTAGTTAGATGGTGCTAGGTGGAAAGCCGTAGCTATTTCTCAGGGATATAAAGTACAATAAAGCTGCGTTTGATCTTTGCGGTTCTATGCACTCTGCAGTTTCTCCGCTCTCTAGCGTGACCTGCCTGCACCAGTCCTGCGAGCTTCAGCGCAACATCTAAGAAAAAGGAAACAAAGCAATACCATGGAAACAGGAACAGTAAAGTGGTTCAACGACGCCAAGGGTTATGGTTTCATCAGCCGCCAGAATGGTGAGGATGTGTTTGTACACTTCTCCGCCATCCAGTCGGGTGGATTCCGCAGCCTGCAGGAGGGTCAGCAGGTTCAGTTCGATGTGGTCAAAGGCCCCAAGGGCTGGCAGGCCGAGAACGTGAAGGCTGTCTAACCACTTTCGCACGCTAAAATTGAATCGAGGGGCGGCCGCGAGGCCGCCCTTTGTATTTCCCATCGACTTGTCACTTCCCGGTTTTCCGATCATCATTTGAGCATGGCATTTCGTCTCTTAACATGCATCTTGCTCCTGGGCACCAGCGCATCTGCAGGCATTGTGGACGACGTTCGCGAGGCTCTTGCGCAGAACAATTTCACTGCCGCAGAGTCGGAGTTGAAGACCTACAAAGCTCAGCGCGGAGTTACCTCCGAATACCTGGAAGCTCTTTCCTGGATGGGCCGTGCCGCCCTCAGCATGCAGCAATATACGCAGGCGGAAACTTATGCCAGGCAGACCCAGGCATTAGCCGTCGCGCAATTGAAGACTCGCGCCCTGGATGCCGATCAGAATCTGCCACTCGCACTTGGTGCGGCCCTCGAAGTCCAGGCGCAGGCCCTAGCGGCCCGTGGGCAGAAGGCACAAGGCATAGCCCTACTGCGCAATGCGCTTCGCACATACGGGAGCACGTCCATCGCGCCCCGCCTGCACAAGAACCTGAACCTGCTCACGTTCGTTGGACAACCGGCGCCGCCGCTGAAGAGCGTCGAACACCTGGGTGCTTCGCCCGCCTCGATGGCGCAACTCAAGGGGTCGCCTTCGTTGTTGTTTTTCTGGGCGCACTGGTGCGGGGATTGCAAGGGAGAAGCTCCGATCCTGGCGCGCCTTCACTCCGAATTCAAAGGCCTGACTATTGTTGCTCCCACTCAACGCTACGGCTATGCCGCCCGCGGTGAGGATGCCACGCCCAAGGCTGAATTGGCCTACATTGACGGCGTGTGGCAGCAGTACTACGCCGGTCTGCAAGGCGTTTCTGTGCCGGTGAGCAAAGAGAATTTCAACGTGTACGGAGCAAGTACGACGCCGACCTTGGTTCTAATTGATCGGACCGGCAAGATCGCCTTTTACCATCCGGGAGCGCTGCCGTATGAGGAGTTGCGGGCGGCGATTGAGAAGGTGATGTAGAAGGGGCTTCGTAATTCCATTCGCTCTAGGTCACGATCAAATGAGCGTAATCGGGAGTAGAGTCGAGAACAGGCGCAGTAACTGTAGTCTCCCGGTGGATATTTGGCTTGGCTTTCGCCGCGCCACCGCAGTCCGGTTTGGCTTGGTTCTGTTTCCTGTTGCCGGGTAGGCCCGGGGATTACGCCCCGAGCCTCCCACAGATCCGGACGTGAACCTCTCGATTCATCCGGCTCGTGCCACCCTAAAGAAGGCTGCCGCCTTCCATTAAGACAAGGAGTTCCTCCGGTTTCCCGTTGACTCCATCCGGACGGGGATGACCTGCCTCCTTCGCTCCACGGGAATTACCCCGCTTCTCTGCTACTACGAAGCAGTGCGCCCCTGGCCAGTGCATCGGTACTTTCGGCCTCGTGGGTCTTCCACTTGTGCCTCTTCCCTTCCCATCACCGGCCCGGTTCTCGAGTTCCATACGAAAGCCCAAATTAGAGTCACGCCTCCTATGCACCGGAACACCGCACGGCCAGTAAGTAGGTAACCTCCGTGCTGTTCCCAGAGCAAGCGGGCAACTCTGGTTTTGGTGTTCGTCCGAGTTCGATTTCGATGCTTTAGCCAGAGGTTAGCTTACGCTCGTCTCTCTAATCCTCACATGACGTGATCTTTGCCACGCCTTTTAACCATAACGTTCACCACCGCGGTCTTTGGGACCGTAGCAGCTTATGGCAGTTTGAAGCCTCTCCCTACAGAGCGACTCCGAAGGGCCCGACCTTCATCTTTCGTACAGCACGACGATTTCTCGTCTTCTTGACACAACCCGCTCATCGAACCGGACAGGCAGATTTCCCGCATCCGGCTCTCGGAAAAGACACACGATGTTCCGGGTGACGCCGTCTGCGACTCCTGAACACAACCTGGGGTGGCTAGACTCATCGTCAATGCCCCATGTCCTTCGTCGCTTCTTGCGTCCGTCTTTAACTGAGATCCCTTCCCTCTGCCGGAGTTACCCGGCTTCCTCGGTACTACGGACCTCTCCGCCACCCCACACGGCCCGGCCTGTCTCTCGCGAGTTGCCGGTTGATCCCGACCGCGATCACCGCTGGGGCTTCCCGTGTTGCGTCTGGTCTCCTATGCGTACATGCCATCGCCATTACCCCGGCAGGTTCAATGGAGCCTGTTCGCTCGTCGCTCTCCATTGTCGGCGGCCTTCCCCGTGAAAAAGTAGGGTCGGCTCCTGCAATTGTTTTTTCGGGGCCTGCTCAGCGTTCCCTCACGTTACGGCCTGCACGCTCGCCGAGTCGCCAAGCGACCCTCTACACCGAAGGCTCCGACAGCTTCGTTGCCTCCGCTGCCGCTTCGATTGCTACCGGGTGGAGCGAACCAGTTCCCGGGCGGGAGTCACACCCGCTGAAGTCCAGCGCCTTTCACGGCGCACTTTTTCGCCAACAACTCGGCAGCGCACGGCCAGGCTGGGCGAGTCCCTCCACGTGGCAGAGTTACGACTTTAGAATTAGTGCGCTTCGGCCGCTCGGCGCGCTTCATCAATGGTGAACACCGCAAAGAATGGCGGCTGCGATTCGAGGAACTGCGCTAAGTCCCGCAAAGTCAGGCCGAGAGCGGACAGCCGCTCCTCGTCGATGAAAATCTGGCTGTTTTCCGGCTCGAACGACGTAACTAGCTGCCGCGCCTCTGGATCGAACTTGTTGTGCAACAAATCGAGGACCTCTGCCACAAGGTGCCGGCGGTCCGGCGACGAGGGCGGCGGCGGCATGCCATGGTCGGCAGTCACGGCGACGACATAGTTGTCTCCAACCTTCGCCTCGAGCGCCTTCAGGATTCGCGTCAAGTGGTGGTCCATCTCTCCGAGTGTCGCGCGGAGTTCGTCGGAGTGCGGACCGTGCGCATGGCCCACAAAGTCTGCCGCTTTGTAGTTCAGGAGAATAAGGTCCGCAATCTTGTCCGCGCCTATGGGTTCGCGTTCGATCATGGTGACGATCGCGTCTGCTTCGAAAGCTGGAAACAAGGCTGAATGTCGCACATCGGTCGTCGACTCGAGCTTGTGGCCCATCCACTTACCGTCGGCGGGAATCAATGTCCTGGCGTTTCGGCCCTTCAGGTAGGTCGGTAGTCGGAAGCAGTCAGGATTCGTAGTCCAGTCGCCGGTTTGTTGATCGTAAGTTGCCTGAACCACGGCTGTGCCATTCACTTGGCACGCTCCATGCCCGGCGAGCGGCGTTGCCGCACGGTCAATGCTGCCTTGCGCGATTATGATGGCGTGCCCAGCAGTTGCGAACTGCCAAACGTCCGCCAGTGTCAATGCCATGAGATCGTTTGGACGTTCACCTTCAAACAAATCGTGGCGGCGCTTATGCACATGGTCATAAACGCCTGCGCCCGTGATTCCGTGCACTCGAGGATCAGTTCCTGTCGAGATGGTTGCATGTCCCACCGCGGTGTTCGTCGGGAGCAAGTTAACCTGTGCCTGAGGGAACCACGCGCTGCGGCGACGAAGAGCAGTCAGGGTTGGCATGACTACGGAGTACATGTCGAAGTAGTCCCGCCGCATGCCATCGAGTACCAGCAGCAGGATCGCTCGCGGTTGAGGAGCACCTGGGCGCAAGACTGGCAGAACCCGCCCCGTCGCAGTCGGTGGCATGTGAATTCGCAGAGCGGCCGCAAGGGTGGGCGCAACGTCCTGCTGTGCGGCTGGCATGGCATACACCCCAGGTTTCACCGCAGGGCCTGCGAACAAAAGGGGGATTGAAACGTCATACGCCCACGGGGAACCATGCATGTACGCATAGTTCGGATCAGGGCGCGTGATGAAGTCGCCTTCTCGGGGCACGATCAGGAGCTGGCCGGTTCGCCCCGGATAATAGGACCGTGCGAACATTTTCAGAAAGCGTTGTCGTGCGGCAGCCGCGGTCGTGTTGGCTTGTGTTGTTCGTCCAGTCGCTGAAGACTTCTTATCCTGCCGAGCCATGCTACGGCTTGGCGACATAGTGAGGAGCAGGGCTACAAAGACACTGCCAACACTTGAATGCCAGAAGCACGCCATGCCAGCTTCACCGGTTCAACGTGACGATCATAACGGAGTTAATGATTCCTTGGGCTACCTTTGCAGTGGGGATCTCCAAGGCGGCATAGGAACGTGACTCGTCGGGCGAACCGACCGGAATCGTGTAGGGCACTGTAACCCCGCATTATGCTTCAATGCCGTCGTTGTTGTTAACAGGCGTGGGCTGTTGAAGAACTCTGTTTTCGCTACAAAAACGGTCACGAAATTGGGGGATAGAAAATGTCTAGGCGAATGCCGAACGTCGCCGAATGACCGGCTGAGGCCGTGCGAAGCGTCCCCACTCCCCTCGCTAGAAATGAAACCGGTACTTCAACTGAAACGCCAACTCCCGCGGGTTGGCGAAGTGCGTCCCCCCAAACGTGTTGCTGTTGTCGAGCATGTAGTGATTGTTGCCGACGTTAAGCGCGCTGAAGCGTAGATTCCAGTTTTCTCCAAACGACTTACCCACCGACAAGTCCACCGTCGTGTGCGATGGCAAGTGCGCTGGGCCCTCGCCATCCAGAAAACCGGATCCGTAGTTGACGTTGAGGGCCGTCCATAGCTGCCACGGCAGGTCGAGGTTGAGCCCGGTGCTCAACGTGTCGCGCTGGTCGTGATCGAGAGTGCAAATTGGGTCTTCGCAGGATTCGTCGCTGACCAACCCGCCCGTGATTCCGCCGTTCCACTCCGCGTGCTGGTGCGAGTAGGCGAGATGCCAGGATGCGAGGCTTGCAAGGCGCGGCGAAGACGCCGTCACTTCCCACCCGCGAATACGAGCGTGTTCCAGGGTAAGCGGGAAAAAGATGTTGGAGTTTCCCAGCACATCGTGGTCGAAGAAGTTCTTCGCCCCAGTGCGGAAGTTGCTGACGTCGAACGTCCACTTCGATATTGGAATGGTGAGTCCGAACTCTCGTTGCTCGTCGCGCTCGCCGTGCAGCGCGGCAAACTCGCAGTCATTCACCGTGCACTGCTCGATAAGGGGGCCCGAGACAGTCAGCAGAGGCGGAGCCTGATAGTAGCGTCCCCAGAAGGCGCGCGCTACCCAATGAAGTTTGGGGATCTGAAGCGCCGCGCCGATGCGCGGGTCAGCCGCGTTGTCGGTCACTCTCGGCAAGTCCGACCCCGCCGGTGACCCGCCGCTGAAGTGCGTGAGGCGGACGCCGCCATTCAGTGTCAGCCAGCGTGTGAGTTTGAACTGGTCCTCCAGGAAGAGCGCTTCTACACCGCCCCAAAGGGACTCGCGCTGCGCGATGGTCGGACTGCTGCCGTCGCTGCTGACCACGCCGAAGAACTGGTTGTCGCGTTGGGCAAATGCCTGCACGCCGCCGCTGAAATTGTGCCGTCCGCGCCGATAGGCGACCGAAACCACCCCGCCGATGTAGTTCGAGCCACGATCGTCTTCCGGAATGACCACCTCGGGTCGGGTGCGCCGTCGTAGTTGCCAACGTAGTGCGCGCGATTGAAATGATAAAAGGGTGAAACTGTCACCACCGTGTTGGTCCCGATGGAATGCAGCCATGAGAAGTTAACGAACGCATCGCGCTCGTTTTCGACATCGTGAAAGCCCGCTGCCTGCTGATCCGGAGTGTTGGGGACCTGATAATGGTCTCCCCGAACCGACGTTACGAGCCTCAGTTGGTCGGAAGGCGATTTGTTGAAAATCAACGAGCCGTATCCGCTCAGACCGGCTGCCTGATCATGGATCACATCGATGGTCGGCGTTTCGATTCCGAGGTCAGTGCGATACCCGGAAAAGCTGCCCAGCCAGGCAAAGCGTTCACTGTGATCGCCGAAGCTAATCTGGTTGTCCGTATTGTTGTAGCTGCCGTAGCCGAGGACCACTTCGCCCTGACGATCGCGTTCGAATCCGGAACGCGTCACTACGTTGAAGACACCGTAGGTGCGGTCGCCGTACTCAGCACTGTATCCGCCACGCTGCACTTCGAGGTAGTCGACATCCTTGGGATCAAATTGCGGTCCCACGTTCGACGCGATATTGGTGTTAGGCACGGGCACACCGTCGAGTAACCATGAAACCTGGTGCCCGCCACGGACGTGCAACTGGTCGTGCACTATGTAGGCACCCGGAGTGTAGTCGGTGACCATGGCGAGGCTGTTGGCGGCGTCGGCGCCGGGTGTCTGGCTAATCGCTGCACGGCTCACGATGTTGGTACTGGTAGAGGATTCAGGATTCACGCTGGGCGCAATGTCCTGCACTTCCACGCTCTCCGCTGCATGCGCCAGTTTGAGGGAGAAATGCGGCTTGGCATCCCGGCCCGAGGTCAGCACAAACGTTTGCTCCTCGGTGGCGAAGCCTTCCACCAGAACGGTTACGCGGTACTCGCCGAGAGGAACCGTGCCAAAGTGAAACTCGCCGGCGTCGTCACTGCTCGTAGACTGTCCCCAGTCGGAACTCGTCGAGCGCAGCGTCACCTTCGCGCCCTGTACCGGACGGTGCTGTGGATCGTGAATCAGTCCGTGGACTGAGCTGAATATCGTGGCGCTGGCGGCCATCGCAAACAGCAGAGCACCCAGACCTAGCACGGTGCGAATCCAATTCTGTATCATGCGTCCTCACCAAAGCGCGGAAAAACAACTCCCCAAGGCAGCGAGCTTCAGAAGGTCTATGCGATTGGTCCTGACCACACGGGACGCTACGCACGCGCGAAAGGCACCATCAACAATCCTTCAGGACGAGAGCTCGCTCAAGCATAAGTGGGTTCTACAGCGCGGGAGGAGCGCGGGCGGGATAATGGCTGGCCAGTTCGAAGCTCTGGACCTGAGGTTGCAGCGGGGCAAGCATCGCTTCCGCCTGGGCGAAGATTCGAACCTGCGCATTCAGGAGGGGTTGCGCCCAAAGTGATCGGATCGCGGATCGGCAGCACTCGTGGTCATTGCAGCACTGATTGGAACGGACCGACTGAGCGGAGGAATTCTCTTTGGTGGAAGGCTGGCCGGGCTGACCTGCCGCTGGGTGATGGTGACAGCTGGGTACCTCGTCCACCGGTTCTGCCCGCAGCGGCTTGCGCGCGCAGTGTGCACCCGCGGCCTGCATTGGCGCCGCAGCTGCAAAAGGTGCGCAGACCCCGGCAAGCAGAACGAGCACTAGCAATTTGGCGGCTAAACGCTGCATGTTCCCCGGCGCTGGAGGAGGACCTTTGCTGATCGTACCCACGACCCAAGCCACGCGGTTGCAAAGGCGGTGCGCTCCCGTAAGCATAGGGCAGTTTCGCGGTTCGCACAATCCCTTGTGAGCTGAGTCACCGAGCACCGGGTAGCAAGCTGGGAACCCATGAAAACAAGGAGTTATCACCCCGGCTGAACACGACCGGGCGGCGGGCAGGTCGCTGCAGAGCTGCCCGCTCAGTCCTCAGTGACCAACGATATCGCCTTTCAATCCCGCCAATGCCGTTAGCACGCTCGTTCTTCTCCTTTTCCGGCACTTTGAACTTATCGAGCGTGCCCACCAGGTACTTCACCATGCTGCTCCAGTCTGACTCGGTGATGTTGAGGCCGGTATGCACGGTTTTCATATCGCGGCCGGTGTACTTGCAGGGTCCGCCGGTGGCAACGCAAAGAAAGTCGACCACATGCTGGCGTACTTGAAGCCGGGAGTCGCTGCTCAGACCGACAAAGAAACGGCCCATCTGGGGATCGCTTGCCAGATGGCCGAGGAAGTCGTCCGATACGGCAGCCAAGGCATCATAGCCACCCAGTCGCTGATAGAGACTTGCCTGCTGTTGAGGGGCGGCGGGAGGTTCCGCAGCCCAAGCAGCGGGCACGACGTAAGCAAAGCTCATCAACGCAGAGAGCAACAAAGAGCGGAGTATCTTCATAAATCATGTTTCTCCTGTTTTTATTTGGGCCCGCGAAAGGTACGCCCTGGCAACCAAATCGGATTTCGCCCGTCAAGACCTGTTAGGAGACTTCCCGACGCGTGCTTTAGGCAGGTGCGGTCGTCCTTGAGACGGCCAATTTGCCTGTGGTAGCATTCGAGGTTTTGGTGGGACGTTCTGGTCCGGTCTGTGGCCTTTCCTGCCGTCGCGGCAGACACCCGTTGTCTGCTTTGCGATCCGACAGTTGTTCGTTCTGATCCAAGGGAGTTAACCCGTGAAAGTCTACGAAGGTTTAAATGTCCGTAACGTGGCCCTGGTGGGTCACGGTCATGCCGGCAAGACCTCTCTGGTGGGCGCCGCACTTTACACCTCGGGCGCGACCCAGCGCCTGGGCCGCGTCGATGATGGAACCGCACCCACCGACTATGACGAGGAGGAGATCGCCCGCAAGATGTCGATCGGGACCGGCATTGCCTTCGCCGAGTGGGGCAAAACCAAGATCAACCTGGTCGATACTCCCGGCTTCAACATGTTCGTGCATGAAGCCAAGACCGTTCTACCCACGGTGGAAGCGGCGCTGGTTGTGGTCGACGGCGTAGCCGGCGTTGAGGTCGTCACCGAGCGCGTGTGGGGATATGCGGAAGAGATCAATCTGCCGCGTGTGATCGTCGTCAATCGCATGGATCGCGATCGTGCCGACGCGGAGCGCGTCCTCGAATCGCTGAACAACGCCTTCGGACGGGCGGTTGTTCCTCTCCAGTTTCCGATCGGCAAGGAGAAGAATTTTACGGGTGTCGTCGACTTGGTGCGAATGAAGGCTTACACCTACGAGTTGGGCGGGAACGGAAAGGGAAAAGAAGGGGAGATTCCACCTGATCTTGCGGCCGCTGCCCAGGAAGCGCATGAAAAGCTGGTCGAACTGATCGCCGAGGGTGACGACAAACTGATGGAGGAGTTCTTCGATAAGGGCACGATTCCCGAAGAACATCTTATTCCCGCGCTGCATGACGCCATCCGCGAGGACAAGATTTTTCCGGTGCTGTTCACTTCGGGATTGGGAAATGTCGGCGTCGACAAGCTCATGGATTTCCTCGTGGATTACACCCCAGCGGGCACAGAACACACCGCCTTGCACGGAACGGCTGGCAGCAATGGGCAAGGGCCCGAACGCCATGTGGCCGACTCGGACGCTTTGTCGCTGTACGTATTCAAAACGGTGTCGGACCCATTTGCCGGGCGCATCTCCTACTTCAAGGTGTACAGCGGAGTTCTGAAGAATGAGTCCTCGGTGCAGAACTTCACCCGCAATGCGCAGGAGAAACTGGCCCACATTTCGGTGATGCAGGGGAAGAATTTTGTTGCCGTGAACGAGTTGCACGCGGGTGACATCGGCGCCGTGGCAAAGTTGCGCGACACGCTCACCGGTGACACATTGGGCGACAAGTCAGCGCCGATTCAATATCCGAAAGTAACTCTGCCTGAGCCAGCCATTACGTTCGCCATCGAGCCCAAGAGTCGTGCTGATGAGGACAAGCTTGGGCCCCGGCATCCACAAACTCATGGAAGAAGATGCGATGCTACGCTTTTTCCGCGATCCTCAGACCAAGGAGTTCCTGATTGCGGGAACGGGGCAGCAGCACATCGAGGTCATCGTCTCCAAGCTCAAGAAGCGGTACCACACAGAAGTAAATCTGAAGGCACCAAAAGTGCCGTACCGCGAGACGATCCGCGGTAAGGCTGACGTACAGGGCCGCCACAAGAAACAGACCGGCGGCCACGGCCAGTATGGCGACTGCAAGATCAAGATGGAGCCGTTGCCACGAGGCGGAGAATTCGAATTCGTCAATGACATCTTCGGCGGCTCGATTCCGAAGAATTTCATTCCAGCAGTCGAGAAAGGAATTCGCGACGCAGCCGGACGCGGGTATCTGGCGGGATTCCCAGTTGTGGATTTCAAAGTCATCCTCTATGACGGCTCATACCATGACGTCGACTCCAACGACTTGTCGTTCCAGATGGCCGGCCGCATCGCCTTCAAGAAGGCGATGGAAGTTGCCAAGCCAACGCTGCTTGAGCCGGTGATGTCCGCGGAAATCACGGTGCCGGACGAGTTCGCCGGCTCTATCATGGGCGATCTCAACAGCCGCCGCGGACGCATTCAGGGTATGGACAATAAGGGCGGAAATACCGTGGTAAAGGCTGAAGTGCCGATGTCCGAAATGCTGACTTATGGCGCCGACCTCACCTCCATGACGCAGGGCCGGGGCAGCTTCAACATGGAGATGAGTCGCTACGACATCGTGCCCGCGCAGCTGCAGGAAAAAATCATCGAGAAGGCACGGGGCGAGCGCGGCGACGTGAAGGAAGAGGAAGAGTAAAGTTGAGTTCTCGATTTTCAGTGGTTGGTTTTGGTGGCTGGCCGCTTCGTCTTCTTGATTTCACGGATCGGAGCATCTTCGAGTTGTTCTGGCGCTATTTGGACTGGCCAGCCTCAACCTTGGCATTGTGCTGAAGCTTGGGAAGATCCGGTACCGAAACCAGCGTTTCCGTCGAGCGGTCCATCTCGAAATAAGTTTTCTTACGCGTGCAACTCAAAGTGCCGAGAACCTCCTCTTCTTCCGGGGACAATGGCTGCGCCTCCAAGGCAATAGCTCCCTTTGCCGTGAATCCCAGAACCCGAAAATTGACCAAGCACTCGCGTCCGAAGCTCTTGGCAAGTGCCTGGCCGAGTTCGGGTTGTTGAAAAGTCCCGTTGCGCGCGTCATAGATCACGACGTTATGAGTGACACCCGGCTGATCGTACTGCCACTCGCCCAGCTCAGCCAGCAGACGCCGGCCGTCGGACGACCAGTCGACCAGGCGCAAGGAATTTCCGCTTTCGACGTCGGAGGGTTCCTGCAGAAAACGAATCTTGTAATCGGCGAGTTTCTCCGGCAACAAATATCCGTGAGTTGTTTACGCAGGTCGGACCCGTGCGGCCGGCGGGCGGTTGCGGATACAAGGCATTGGCCTCGACTTCAGCGTAGGCCCGGTGCTTGCCATCGGGAGCAATCAGAGTGTCTCCACGGACAGTGCGGGAAGAAAATGGCGGTTTGTCGCCGCAAGTCACCAATGCCGGATCATTCCATTTGGGATTATTCTCGGGTGCTGGCGCCGGCGCTGTAATCTGACCCACGACCGAAGCACACGTGGCGCCGATAATGACGGATAGCAATGCCGAGCGGGTAGGAAACAATCTGAGCACGGCAGGATTGTAGAACAACGCGGTCCCGATTTTCCGTGCACAAACCCGGATGTCCGAGGATCTGAGACTGTAGCGGATCGACTTTTTTCTGGCCGTCCCGCTACGATTCTGGGTGCGAACGTACTGCTCTGTGTATGCACGACCACAAGATCGAAATCGACCATGGGACATTTTGCAGTTCTTCTCTGGATGAATTGCGGAAGGCGTTCGCCGAAGCGGGCTTGACGACCCACTACGGTGGACCTCACGCAAATGGTGCCACGCATATGGCGCTCCTTGGCTTCGAGGATGGATCCTATCTGGAATTGATCGCGCCCATGAAACCCGAGACCAGCGGTTCAGGACTTATGGCAGGCTGGGCAAAGCATATGCACTGTGATGCCGGGGCATGCGCCTGGGCGATCAGGACTTCGAACATCCAGAACGAGGTCGATCGCTTGCGAGCGGAGGGCATCACCGTGACGTCGCCGGAGCAGGGCGGCCGGAAAAGGATCGATGGAGCTGTTCTTAGCTGGCAAACGGCCGCCGCTGGGCCGGGTAGCGCGGGCGCGCTGCTACCCTTCATGATTCAAGACGAGACGTCGCGAGACCTGCGTGTGCGACCGTCGGAGGGCGTACTGGATGCTGGACTAACTGGCATCGGCATAGTCATACTCGCCGTCGCCAACCTCAACGCGTCCATCCAGTTGTTCCGCAAGGCCTATGGGTGGCCAGAACCGGAGATCGAAGAACATCAGGAGCCAGGGGCTAGGCTGGCGTATTTTCCGAACACGTCCGTAGTCCTCGCTACTCCCTTGGACAGTCGATCGTTGCTGGCGTCGCGACTAGAACGGGTTGGAGACTGCCCGTTGGCGTTCTTGCTCGGTACACGAGATATCGAGGTTGCTTCGAGACGCTTTCGGCTCGTTCGCGCGGATACCTGGTTCCACCGCAAGGTGGCATGGTTCGACGACAAGAAGCTTCGCGGTGCGCGATTAGGTGTTATCCAATTAGACTCCGTATAGTCGTGCCCATTCCTGCTTGCCTTTCTCCCGAAGTCCGACTTCGAACACGATAACTGCCTCGTAACCCGGCATTGCTTCGCCGCCCCTTTCGCTTTACTATCGCCGTAGCGTGGCCACTGTCAAGAACACTCCCAACCTGAAAGAGCGGCTGGTGTCGGCAGCTCCGGTCGAGGACGATTCTTCGTTTGAACTTAAGCTGCGCCCCCAACGGCTCGCCGAGTTCATCGGTCAGGCGAAAGTCAAAGAGAATCTCGCGGTCGCCATCGAGGCTGCCCGCTCGCGTGGGGAGGCCATGGATCACGTCCTGCTCTACGGACCTCCCGGCCTCGGCAAGACTACACTGGCGAACATCATCGCGAATGAACTTGGCGTCGCCTTTCAACAGACCTCCGGTCCCACGCTCCAAATCAAGGGCGACCTGACCGCAATTCTCACCAATTTGCAGAACAAACAGGTGCTCTTCATTGATGAGGTGCACCGTCTGCAGCCCGCACTCGAGGAAATCCTCTACTCCGCCCTCGAAGACTACAAACTCGACATCATCATCGGCCAAGGACCCTCCGCCCGCACCCACACCATGGAGGTGAAGCCCTTCACCTTCGTGGGTGCTACCACCCGCGCCGGACTGCTTACCGCACCGCTACGCTCCCGCTTCGGCATCATGCTGCGGCTCGAGTTCTATACCCACGCGGACCTCCAGATCATCGTCGAGCGCTCGGCCGAGATTTTGGGTGTGGCGATCGATGACGAGGGGGCCGTCGAGATCGCCAGCCGCTCCCGTGGCACGCCCCGTATCGCCAATCGTCTGTTGCGACGGGTGCGGGATTACGCCCAGGTGCGTGGTGCAGGAAAGATCGACAAGGCAACGGCGCAAGCGGCGCTGCAGATGCTCGAAGTCGATCAGCACGGCTTCGATGAGGTAGACCGCAAACTTCTTCTTACGATCATCGAGAAATATCAAGGCGGTCCGGTTGGAGTCAACACGCTGGCTGCCGCGCTCGCGGAAGAGCCCGATGCCATCGAGGAAATCTACGAACCATTTCTAATCCAGATTGGCTTTCTGAATCGCACACCGCGCGGACGCGTCGCCACCATGCTTGCCTATGAGCATTTTGGGATCGTGCCCACCCGCCGACAGACTTCTCTGTTCTAGTCCTAAAGCACCGAAAACTGATACCCCAACGGTACTTGGGGACCGTTCACGAATAGTGTATGTTGCTCAGCTACCCTGTAGGGGGCAGGGTGCACCGTGAACGAATCCTGAATTTGGGGCGAGTGCCTGGGTGTACGGCTCTTCCGTCAGACGATTATTGATCGCCCGACTAGTGCCCGCCGGTGTGTTGCTAGCTCTCGTTAGCTTGCCATCGGCCGGTAGGGCTTGGGCCGCCACACCGGCGCCACGGTCCGAACGGCATCATCTGCGGAACTCCCAGGTGTCCCCGGAACCCCCGACTTCCTCAACGACCGTTCCCGAGACTCCGCAGCCGCAACAAGTTGTTTCTCAAGGTACCCTGGGCCCACCCGCCGTCCTGATTCCACGCCTTTCCCGCGGGCCGTCCGTCGACGACTTCCTTGCCATGAAGCCAACGGGCGACGTGGCGATGCAAATGTCGAAGGTGACCGGCTTCTCCCAGCGCGATCCGCATGACGGAGAACCGGTCTCGGAACGCACCGAGGCCTATCTGGGATACGACACCAAGAATCTCTACGTCGTCTTCGTGTGCTTCGACCAACGTGGGAAAGTGCGTGCACACGCGGCGCGCCGCGAGGACGTAGGTGAAGACGACACGGTCGAGGTGATGCTGGATACGTTTCATGATCGACGGCGGGCCTACGCGTTCCAGATCAACCCTGTGGGTGTTCAATGGGATGCCATCTGGAGCGAGACGCCTCACGAAGAAGTCGGCGGGAACTTCGATACTTCCTTCGATACGTTGTGGTACTCGCAGGGCCGACTGACCCCGGAAGGGTATGTGGCTTGGATTGCCATCCCGTTCAAGAGTTTGCGGTTCCCGGCAACGAAGCAACAATCCTGGGGCCTTATCTTGTACCGGGGAATTGTTCGGGAAAACGAAGATTCATTCTGGCCGCAAGTTTCGCATCGCTTCGAAGGACGATTGGCACAGGCGGCCACGCTGACCGGGCTAGAGGGGATTTCGCCCGGACGGAATCTGCAATTCATCCCGTACGGGTTGGTCAATTCCTTTCACGACATTGACGCGCGCGACCCGAACGATCCGCACTTCGAGAACCGGGCGATTGGAGGCACGTTCGGCCTCGACTCCAAGATCATTCTGAATGACAGCTTGGTGCTCGACTTGACCGCCAACCCCGATTTCAGCCAGGTGGAGTCGGAAGATCCCCAAGTCACCGTCAACCAGCGTTTTGCCGTCTATTTCCCTGAGAAGCGGCCCTTCTTCATCGAGAACGCCGATTACTTGCGAACGCCGATCGATCTATTTTTTACGCGGCAGATTGTGAACCCCAGTTATGGAGCGCGCCTTACCGGGAAGCTGGGTCCTTACTCCATTGGAGTGCTGACCGCGGACGACCGCGCTCCCGGACTGGTGGTAGCGCCATCAGATCCACTGGCTGGTTCGCGTCGGTACTTTACTATCGCGCGCGTGAGCCGTGACATTTTCAAGCAATCGAGCATCGGCGCGATCTATACCGACGAGGAGTATCCTGCGGCGGGCGGATTCAACCGAATCGGAGGCATCGACAGCCGTATCAAGCTCGCTCCTAGTTGGAGCGCCACTTTGCAGTCGGTGGTGAGTTCTACCCTGAATCCGGGCGGTACCTATCAGGCCGGCCCTGCCTCATTCGTCGATACTACTTACTCGGGCGTGCATACCAGCTACGAAGCCACCTACAAGGACATCAGTCCCGGCTTTAAGAGTCTGCCTGGGTTTGTCAACCGCGTTGACATTCGCGACGTTTTCAATGAGTTCGACTACCGCTTCCGACCACAGCACGGCCCACTCGTGTCCTGGGGTCCGTCGATGCATACCGATTGGGTCTGGGCGCACGACGGGACGCGGCTCGATCTGCTCACCGATCCCAGTCTCGGCTTCCGTTTCAAGGGTCAGAGCTTTCTGACTGTGTATCCGTACACGGATTTTCACGAGCAGCTCCGCCCGGTGGACTTCCCGGCACTCCCGACGAACCGCGATTATCACGAACACAACAGCTCGATCGTCTGGGGAACGAGCTACCTGCGCTGGTTGACCTTCCAGGGCTTTTACACGTGGGGAGACGGTGTGAACTTTATTCCCCCCAATGCATCAACACCGGCGGAGTGTCCTGGCCCGACCGTAAGCCTCGCCCAGTTCTGTACGCCTTTCCTGGCGCGGTCCGATAGCGCCAGCACCGGCATCTCCCTGCGTCCGCTTTCGGCGCTGCGCATTGACAACGTGTACCTGTTTTCACGATTGCGCGATCGCGACACCGGAGCGGGCATATTCAACAATCACATCATCCGAACCAAGTGGAACTGGCAGTTCAACCGGGAGTTGTCCGTTCGCATGATCCTGCAATACACGGCGACGTTGGCCAATTCGTCGTTCACGTCGGTGCCCACCACCAAGCAGTTCAACGGAGACTTTCTGATCACATACCTGGTCCATCCGGGTACCGCAATTTATGTCGGCTACAACAGCGATTTCCAGAACATCGACCCTCAATTGGCATTCGATCCCAATGCAGGACTTCGAAGAACACAAGACCGCCTGATGAATGACGGGCGTCTTTTCTTCGTGAAAGTCTCCTACCTGTTCCGGTTCTAAGAAAACCTGTTCTTTGACTGAGTGCTGAATGCTGGCGCTGTTTTCCCGCTACAATGTCGCCAGCATGATTGCTCATCTTCGCGGAAAGTTGCTGTCGAAACATCCCAACCAGGCCATCGTCGAGACGGCCGGCGTGGGATACGACGTGACCATCAGCATTCCTACCTTTTCCGATCTGCCCGGTGTCGGTAGCGAAGTCTCCCTGCACATCCACACCCACGTGCGCGAGGACCTGATCGGTCTCTACGGTTTTCTTCGTCTGGGCGAGAAGCAGCTGTTTGAGAAGCTGATCACCGTGAGCGGGATTGGTCCCAAGCTGGCCATCACGATTTTGAGTGGCATGCCTGCGGATGAGATGGTCGGAGCGATCCGGGGAAACGACATCGCACGGTTGACCCGCATCCCGGGCATCGGAAGAAAGACCGCAGAGCGCATGGTGCTCGAATTGCGCGACAAGCTCCCTCCGCAAGCCATCGGCCAAGAACCGGCTGTGCCAGTCATGAGCCCGATCGAGGAAGATGTATTTTCTGCTTTGCTGAACCTGGGATACCAGCGCGCGGCGGCGGAGAAAACACTGGCCAGCGCCGTGAAAGCAGGAAAGGCGGGGTCGTTCGATCTCCTCTTCCGGGAAGCCCTGGGGGGCTTGTCGAAATAGGAATTGCTGGCTAAGCGAGCGCGTGGAATCGTCAATGGCCAACGAATCTTAAATACAAATCGCGATCCGACTTACAGGTCACCGCCATCTCTTTGACCTTCTGCCAAGCTTCACGCTGGGATTCGTCCCGGGCGCGATCCTTGACGCGCTCCCACTCGTCGAGAAACGCGTCCGCCTGCAGGTGATTGAAGACCGTCTTTCCAAACGGATCGATACAGCGCAACACGGGGAAGTCTCGTTCGTCGTTTCCCGGGATCACTCCATGCAATATGACCCACTCGCTGCGTTCACCCAGATCATCTTCGAGCTTGACCACCAGCGACATGCATTCTCCGGCCAGGGGAATGCTCAGAATGTACCAATTTGCGCGGCAATTCTCCAGACCAGCGTCTCCGACTCATTGTAGTAGTTCCGACTTAGGACGACGGGATCCCGAAGTTACTTTCCAATGCAGAATGTGCTGAAGATGAGATTCAGAATGTCGTCCGAGGTTGTGACGCCAGTCATCTCGTCGAGCGGACGAAGTGCATTGTAGAGATCCAGCAACAGCATCTCGTGAGGAATCTGGTTGGTCACCGCGATCTTTGCGGCTGCGAGTGCAGAATGCGAGTCCAGAACTAGGCGCTGGTGACGAATATTCGTCAAAAATCCACTTTCCTGTGAAGCGCCCGACTCTCCTCCGATGTATCGCAGGATCTCACTTCGTAATGAGTCGATGCCTTCTCCCGTCAGGGCTGATGTGCGAACTCGAGGCAAGGGGGAACCGAGAATCTCAAATCGCGGGCTGGCCACGTCGGCCTTGTTCTCAACAATAATTCCTGCGCCGCGATCTTCGACCTGTGTCAGGAGCTCGCGATCTTCCGTCGCCACTGGCTGCGAGGCAATCCAACACAACCAACGCAAGATCTGCTTCGGAGAGAGTCTCCATCGATTTGCGGATGCCGATGCTTTCGGCTTCGTCGAGTGCACGGCGAATGCCCGCCGTATCCACCAGTTCCACTGGAATTCCACCGATCGCAACGCTTTCGCTGACCAGATCGCGCGTGGTGCCGGGTGTAGCGGTCACAATGGCGCGATCCCGTTCGACCAGCCGATTGAACAGGCTCGACTTGCCGACGTTCGGCCGACCCACGATCGCGAGCGTCAGGCCCTCGTGCACAATCTTGCCGTATGCAAAGCTGTCCGCGAGTTTGCTGAGTGGCCCACCGACCTCCGCCAGGTGGTCGAGGATGGTCGCGTCCGCCGCGACCGAGACATCGTCTTCGGCAAAGTCGATGCCAGCTTCGAGCAGCGCAATTAGCTCGACCAATTTCTGCTTGATCGGCTTCAGCCGTTTTGAAAGTGCACCTTCCAGTTGTTGCGCCGCTACCTTCGCCTGAAACAAGGTGCGCGACTCAATCAGATCACGGACGGCCTCGGCTTGAGTCAGGTCAATTCTTCCGTTGAGAAAGGCGCGCATCGTGAATTCGCCAGGCTCGGCGAGCCGCGCACCGCGGGCTAGAGCCAGTTCCACGATGTGTCGCAACACAACCGGCGACCCGTGTGCTGAGATTTCGACGATGTCATCCGTGGTGTAGGAGTGGGGCTTGGCGAAGTACGTAACGACGACCTCGTCAATACGCTGCCAATGTGTAGCGGATACTCCTGTACCCTTGTCTCGACCATCACCTGCATCGTCGTTCAATCCAGCTGCTGCGGCGCCGGGTTCAATCACCTCCCCAAAAATCGCACGCCCTGGTTCGAGTTCATGTCTCAAAGAAAGCATAGGCGCGACGATGGAGCGCGCTTCTGGTCCAGCCAGGCGGACGACGCCGATCCCGCCTCGGCCTGGCGGAGTGGCGATGGCGACGATGGTGTCGTCGAGATTCACAGAAGAGATTGTATGGGAAGCTCTGCAGGACCTACTCGCTAGGGAAGTGTTCGACGTCCCGCCTTGGTGACGGATTTGTAATCCTTGGTATACACGACCACGTATCGCCTGAGCCCTTCGCCCTCACTCTCGGTACGCAGATCCGCCTCATCCCGCAGCGCCAGATGCACAATGCGGCGCTCCCGAGAAGACATGGGTGCAAACTTGTAGGGCGCTCCGGTTTTGCGGACCTTCTCAGCGGCGACATTGGCGGCCATGCGTAATTCCTGCAGGCGCATTGCCCGGTGGTTCATGCAGTCGAACGAGATCTTTTCGTGTTCGTTGCCGGGCAGGCGAAGCATTTCGAGCGCGATCAGTTCGATCGAGCGCAGCAGTTCGGCGCCACGCTCCAGCATCAGCGGGGAATCCGGCCCGGCAAATTCCACCAGGATTTCGGGCCTCTCCCAGTCGCGCTCTTCGCCGACCGGCGGGTCCACCGTGATGCGGTATTTCAGACGCAACCCGGCGTTAGCCACAACCCCGCGCAAGAGTTCATTGATCTTATTGGCAGCAGCGATTTTATCGGTGATAGGCATATGCGAATCAGCTCTCAGCTGTCAGCTTTCAGTCCATCCGTAAAGCCGATTGGTGCAGCACTGTTCACGGTCAGAGATTTAAAGTCGGGATCATTGGCTGCCGACTGATGACGGTCGACTGGCTTCACTTGTCTTTCTTCCGCGCGCGCTTTTCCAGCATTTCCCGCATCTCGCGACCCAACGGCGTGCGGTTCATGATCAACTGTTGCACCGTCTGGATCACGTTGCCGACCGACCAGTACAGGCAAAGTCCGGCTGCCAGGTTCCAGCTGATGAAACCCAGCATTACAGGCATAAAGATGTTCATCATCTTCTGCTGGGCAGGATCCATGCCGGCCTGCGGCGTCAGTCGTTGCATGAAGAGCATGGTGATGATAACTGCGATCGGCAGAATGTGATGCGGGTCCGGAGACGACAAATCGGGTACCCACAGCCAGTGCGCAAGGCGCAGGTCCATCGCTACACCTAGCATGCGGTAGTAGGCGAACAGAAACGGCATCTGTATGACCAGCGGCAAACAACCACCCGCAGGATTCACGCCTTCTTTCTTGTACAGAGCGGCGATTTCCTCGTTCATCGGCTGCTTCCGAGGATCGCGCATGCCGTATTTCTTATACTTTTCCTGGATCGCCTTGATCTGCGGCGCCACCCGCTGCATTTTCAACATCGACTTCATCTGCGACAGACGGAGTGGCAGTAGCGCAAGGTTGATGATTAGAGTTTGCAGCACAATCGCCCAGCCCCAGTTCGGCACGATGTGGTTGTAGGTCCACTTCAGCCACAGGAAGAGCGGCCGCGCAATCAGACCGAGCCAGCCAAAGTCCACCAGCCTGCGTAAATCCGGTTCGGCTCCTCCCGACAGGCCTGCGACCGGAACGGTCTCGAGCACATTCAGAGCCTTGGGCCCAACGTACAACCGCTCGACCGACGGTCCTCCGAGACTTCCTACCGCTGCCCCGAGAATTTCGTTCGGATGCTTTGGGTCCTGCGGATTGTCAAGCGAGTTGTGCAGCGTTACGAGAGCCGCAGTACGCGGGTCTTCCGGTAGAAAGACAGCTGCAAAGTACTGGTCCGTGACGCCCGCCCAATTAAACGGGCCGCGTACGGTGTTCCCCCCAATCACCTTCTTCAGCGCAATGCGCTCGACGTTGTCGCCGTTCTGATACTCGATGCGGCTTGCGGCATAGGAAGCGGGACTGGTTTCGTCGCCGAAGCCGGCCGGCCACATGGGGGGCGCTGAAACCACACTGTCCTTGTAGATCACCGACGTTTCTAGTTTTACGACATAGGTGTGGTCGAAATGGAAAGTCTTGCGCACCGAGAGTTCCGGTTCCGCGTATTCGAACGTTATATCCGCAGGTGCTGTCACCGTGCCGGTCGTCGGCGTCTCATACAAAACCGAGTTCAGCTTGTTGCGCAGGCCCTCGTCATAAGACCACAATGAGAGCGGATAGCCGTATTTCTCCGCAGCCGCCGGATTGACCAATTCGAGCGGTTGCCTTTTGTCGTCGTCAAATTTCTTCAGCACCCAGGATTTCACCTGGCCGCCGCGATTCGTAAAGCGAATCTTGTAGAGATCGTTCTCGATGACCGTCTCGCTCTCCGCTAAGGCCTGCTTCGTAGCATGGGACTGTGAAGGAGATACCACCGGTGCAGAGACGGCTGGGGGAGGGGTGGAAACTACAGGTTCATTTTGCGTCTGTTTGGAACGCGCAGGCTCAGGAGTCTTGGGTCCGTACTTCTTCAGCAACGGCTGCGAGGCCAGAATGATCAGAAACGTCAGCGCGAAGACCAGAAGGAGTCGGCGCTCGGTGCCGGGTTCCTGTTGAGGATTTTGAAAGTCTGCCAATCGCTTACCGTGTTCGAATCTTCTGCGCGTCTAATCCGCGCGTCAAAATTGAGCTATGAGTGTCCCCCACGAGACCCCTCGTGTGCCTGTTGATACCCGCAACTACCGGATCGTAGCCACCCCTCACAAATGGGTGACAACGCAGGATTCGCACGAGCGCCATCGAACCACCACGCCAAACTCCGTAACGCTCGACCGCCTCCATAGCGTACTCCGAGCAAGTTGGCACATAACGGCAGCTCGGCGGGAACCAGGGCGAAATCATCCACTTATACCCGCGCAACATTAAAACCGCGGCTTGCCTCACGATCTGCTTCACCGAGCTAGTAGGTCTAACAGTCATGTACGTCGTCCTGCTGCGAATGTTTCACCGCCGCTCGGCCAACTTCTGTGCGATCACTTCAAAGGCGCGGCTGACCTCGTTCAACAAGTCTGCGAATTCAGCCGTACGCACCGATTTCTTAGGGTTGATGACCACGTCCGCGGCCACCCCCGCTGCTGGGCGAGTCAGCCGAACCGACTCCCGCAACCGCCGCTTCATCCGATTGCGGTCAACCGCTCCTCCGAGAACGCGTCCCACTGTATAGCCAACTCTCAGCCCTTCTCCCTCGGCCCGTCCCAGATAAAACACCGTCATATGAGTGGAAAAGTGCCGGCGTCCTTGCTGGTAGACTCGCTCAAAATCCGCGTGTCGCAAAAGCCGTCCACTACGGGGATTTTTCTTCCCTGACTTCGTGATCGGGGAATTCCCGCCCTGCGGAGCCTGCGCGCTCACTGCTCACCCACAATCCGTCGGAGGATTCTCAACTCGCTCAGGATGACTACCCTTGGAACACCGGTGACGCACGAGAGGCAAAATTAGGAGTTTATTCGCGGAATCCTGGCTTCACCGATACCCGCTTGCGACCCTTGGCGCGCCGGCGTGACAACACCGCGGCGCCGCTCTTGGTCTTCATGCGCGAACGGAATCCGTGCTTCTTCGAGCGCTTACGCCGGTTGGGTTGGAAAGTGCGCTTAGGCATGAAAAATAGCTGCTCCTGATTCGATCAATGGCCTTTAAGCAAACGTTGAGTATAAATGACGCAGGCTAGACGGGCAAACAGGACCAGGGTTCCTGGGGATTGCGCTACGACAACTGTTCAAATCTGAGGCAGTAACTCCTGATCAATGCCAGCCTGGTTGAATCGTCCGTTTTCAATCGCCACCGCACACAATTCCCTAAGACTGAGGGACTAGGCACTGAAATAATTCTCTGCCAATTCATCGCAATAAAAGCGCACGGGCGCAATGAGTACCAATCAAACGGGATGCGTCACCACAAACAATATTTTCGCGCCGAACATTTTGCCGCGGGCGAACGCTCGTCTCTTGTTTCGATCCCCCGCGCACGTCGCGGGTCACGCCGGACTCCGCGCCAGATGGGCGATTTCCCCAAGTCGTTTTCCAGATTCACTGTCTGCACCACGCGCGCTGCAGTTACAAGTCCGCCACTTGACAAAAGATTTTCTTCGCGTACTGAATGTGAGTGACGGCGAAAAATCTTTCGCGAAGTTTTCCACACGACGAAAAATTTTGTGCTAGTATGCCGCCTGATCTCTTTCAGAAATTTTCTTTTGTCCAGGGCAACCGCTCCCCAATCAAACGGGGCGTTCTGCACTAATTAGAATTTCTTCAGACAGAATTTTGACAGTGGGCTCGAACCAGCCGCCGGGCCCGAGATGAGCGTTTATGTCTGTTCCAAGCACAAGCCTGCCTCATAATCCCTGGATCCGGATCCTCGACGCGCTCGAGAAGAAGATCAATCGGCATTCCTACGACACCTGGTTGAAACCCACCCGCTTCAGTCACGCGAACGGAGGCATTCTGTTCATCCGGGTGCCCACCGTGGAGTTCCGTCACGTGGGTGACAAGTATGCCGATCTGATTCAGGAAGCGATCGACAATCTCGGGCTCGAATACAAGGACGTAAAGTTCGTAACACCTGACGACGACCCCGCCGCCACACCTGTGCGGCATGACGGCGGTCTGAGCAACCTCTCAGTCGTCTCGCCTTCTGCAACCGGACCGATCTCCCAAGGTCGCTTCGACTGGGATGGCGCGGCACAATTGAATCCGCGCTATACCTTCGACGCCTTCGTGATCGGAAGTGGCAATCAGTTCGCCCACGCCGCCTGCCAGGCCGTCGCTGAACGCCCCTCAAAGGCCTACAACCCGCTCTTTCTGTACGGTGGTGTCGGTATGGGCAAGACCCACCTGATGCAGGCCATCGGACACGAAATCAAGAAGCGACTGCCGCAAGCGGCCATCTGTTACGTCTCCAGCGAGAAATTCACCAATGAAATGATCAACTCGCTGCGCTACGACAAGATGACCAGCTTCCGCGACAAATTCCGCAACGTCGATGTGTTGCTGGTGGATGACATTCAGTTTCTGGCGCAGAAAGAACGCACCCAGGAGGAGTTCTTCCACACCTTCAACGCGTTGCACGAGTCGATGAAGCAAATTGTCATCGCCAGCGACCGGCCTCCAAAGGAACTCGCCGAGGTGGAAGACCGACTCCGTAGCCGTTTCGAGTGGGGGTTAATCGCTGACATCCAGCCCCCCGATCTCGAAACCAAGGTCGCCATTTTGCAGAAGAAAGCCGAGCAGGAAAAAGTCACCCTGCCGACGGACGTGGCCCTTTACGTTGCATCGAACATCCGATCGAACGTGCGCGAGCTCGAAGGCGCGCTGATTCGCTTGGTTGCGCACTCCTCCCTTATCGGCGCTGAAATCACCCTCCCCTACGCACAGCAGGTACTCAAGAACTTTATCGATTCGCAGGCGCGCAAGGTCACGATCGAATCCATCCAGAAGGCAACCGCCGAACAGTTCGGCCTGCGTCTGGTGGAGATCAAGGCGAAGAATAATTCACGCGCCATCGTCTACCCGCGGCAGATCGCCATGTACCTGGCAAAGCATCTGACCGAAGCGTCCCTCCCCGAGATTGGCCGCCAGTTCGGCGGCAAGCATCACACCACTGTGTTGCATTCCGTGGAGAAGATCGACGAGGCGCGCAAGAACGATAAAGATTTGAACAGGCTGCTGAACAAACTGACCGAGCAATTAGGTGGTTGATCCGAGGGCTTGCAGCAGTTTTCCACCAAACAGAGCATTCTTCCTCGCCGTAAGCTGTGGAGTGAATGTGGAAGCTGTGTAAGAACTGGGTCGAGCATGGGAACGTGGCCAAAGCATGCTATGGCCTGCACCGCCCAAGGCCCCTATTTTGGACATGAACGGTAGGTCGGCAAAGGCATGTTGGATTGGGACTTGCCTGGGATTTCCACTTTTCCGAACCGCCTACTGTTACTGCTGGTTTTATAGGTTTTTAATTTGATATAAACAAAGTACATAAAAGTAGCGCCGCTACGGGAGACTGTTATGCCGGTTGAAGAAGCTACTGTGACTGGAACCACGTTCGAGATCACCGTCAGCAAGTTCGAACTCCTACGCGAACTCACGGCGACCCAAGGAGTCGTAGAACGCAAGACCACGATCCCGATCCTCTCGAACTACTTGTTTGAAGCCTCGGCCGATAAACTCTCCCTCACCGCTACCGATCTTGATCTGAGTCTCCGCACTTCCTGCAATGCTAAGGTGAAAAAGGAAGGCTCCTGCACCATTCCGGCGCGAAAGCTGTACGACTACGTGAAACTGCTGCCCGACGCCGAGATTACCATCAAATTGCTCGAAAACCACTGGGTGAGCATCCGTTGCGGCCGATCGAACACGAAGATGGTCGGCATGGCGAAATCAAATTTTCCCAGCCTGCCCGTGTTCCCGACCGCCGGGGTTGTGAAGATTCCGGCTCAAGTGCTTCGAGCGATGATCGCTAAGACCGGATTCGCAATTGCCAGCGAAGAGTCGCGCTATACGCTCAATGGCGCCCTGATGGTGCTGAAGCCTGAGTCGATCACGATGGTCGCCACCGACGGCCATCGTCTGGCGCACATCGAGCGTGGCGGAGAGAAATTCGAAGGCGTCTCGGGCGAATTGAAAACGCTCATACCAAAGAAGGCCATGGATGAGCTGAAGTCGCTGGTGGATTCCACCGATGTCGAAACCATCGAATTCGCCAAAGACGAGTCCACGCTTTTCTTCCGCATCGGTCCCCGGCTTCTCACCTCACGCCAACTCACCGGCCAGTTCCCGAATTTCGAAGCGGTTCTGCCCAAGGACAACAACAAGCACGTGCAACTGAACGGTGACGACTTCAGCGCGGCTATTCAACGCGTCGCGCAGTTCTCCGACGAGCGCTCCCGCGCTGTCCGTCTACGCCTGGAGAAAGGCGAACTCAAACTCTCGGCTTCCTCGACCGAAACCGGCGAGTCCGAAGACTCAATCGAGACTCCGTTCAACGGCGACGGTCTGACCATCGGCTTTAACGCCGTGTATCTCCTGGACTTCCTGAAAGCAGTCGGATCAGGCGACGTCAGCCTGGAACTGAAAGATTCCCAATCCGCCGGCCAACTCCGCCCGCTCGGCAGTGACGATTACAAGTACCGCTACATCGTCATGCCCATGCGGATCTGAGTGCGACCGACTCCCTGGCAGGCCTCAGCAATCGTCTCATCTGCCGAAAGTGCGGGTGCTTCTGCTCATGCAGGGTGATCGTTGTTCTTGACCCGCCCCTTACCCCGGCAGTACAGTGTCGCCACTCCGAATTCGAGAGGGGCGCGACCATGCTGGAAGGCTTCAAAAAGTTCATCCTTCGCGGCAACGTGATAGACATGGCGGTTGGCGTCGTAATCGGCGCGGCTTTCGCGACGGTAGTCGGAGCGTTTACCAAAGACCTGCTGACACCTCTGATTGGCGCTATTGTGGGCAAGACGGGAGACTTCGCCACTCTCAGTTTCAAGCTCCGCGGTAGCGAGTTCAACGTCGGCGACTTCATCAACCAGACGATCTCGTTCCTGCTGGTGGCTGCTGCCGTCTACTTCTTCGTGGTGACCCCGGTCAACGCCTTGCTCGCTCGCATGCACAAGGACGAACCGGTGGTGGCTCCCACCACTAGGAAGTGTCCGGAATGCCTCAGCGAGATTCCGATTGAGGCCCGGCGATGTGCTCACTGCGCCCAACCCGTACCGGTCGGCCGAGCGGCTTAATGGACCTGTTTTTGAAAGCGTCTCGCGCTTCCAGTCGGGCGGGATGCCGACTCTCCACGAGTAAGGGCGTTTTCCGTTACCATGAGGCGAGATGGCGTCGAGCCTCACTTCTACTTTATTGCTTCTGATGTTGTTGACGCCGAGCCTCACAATAGCCCAAGAAGCTCCAGCAGCATCGTCTTCCTCCAAGGCAAAACAGAAATCGGAGCAGCACGTAAGACCATCGCGCCCCGCCCCCGAGACTGTGGAGGGCGTCTATCACAACGTGAATTTCGGGTTCACTTACAAGCCCCCCTATGGATGGGTCGATCGTACTCGCCAAATGCAGGACGAGAACAACGATCCTTCCAAGTCACAGCTCCTCCTGGCCGTTTTCGAGCGCCCGCCGGAAGCGACAGGAGACTCCGTCAATTCGGCCGTCATCATTGCAGCCGAAAGCGTCAATTCGTATCCGGGATTGAAGTCTGCGGTGGATTACATGGGACCGCTAACCGAGCTGACAACAGCCAAAGGGTTCAAGGTCACCCACGAGCCTTATGAATACCTCGTCGGCGCCAAGCCGATGGTGCGCGGCGATTTTGTCAAGCACCTCGGCAAGCTTACAATGCATCAGTCCTCGCTCGTGCTGCTGCAGAAAGGATTCATCGTTTCGTTCACCTTCATCGGCGGCAACGAGGATGAAGTCGAAGAACTGATAGAAAAACTCATTGCAAACAGCTCCAGGCCCCGGTAGTTCCCCGTAGGAATTGCCGCTCTCGGGGTCCCAGTCGAGCACCTGCCCGTTGTCCATGTAAGCACCGTTACAAAGGGGGGCCCGCATCCGGCTAACTCCCTCGAAACCCAAGGGTTACCTCCCCGGTTCCGGGGTCGAAAAAACACCCCTTCTATGGTACAATCTTATTGAGCTTGGGAAGGCCCTAAGTACAATAAATATCAATAATTTGAAGTGATTTCGGGGGTGCTGGAAAAGTCCCCCGGCAGGGCCCTGAACCCGGCTCGTCCCACGGAGCAGAATGGCTACAAAAGAAACGCTGAAACCAATCGCCATCGACGAAACCAAAACAAAAAACGGGAAGGTGGCGCCGGCCAACGGAGGCAACGGCGACTACACTGCCGACTCCATCAAAGTGCTCGGCGGCATGGAAGCCGTGCGCAAGCGCCCCGCCATGTACATCGGCTCCACCGGTGAAATGGGACTGCATCATCTGGTCTACGAAGTCGTCGACAACTCGGTTGACGAAGCACTCGCCGGGTTCGCTGACAAGATTGAAGTCACCATCCACATCGACAACTCCATCACCGTAGTCGACAACGGCCGCGGCATTCCCGTCGACAACATGGACATTGACGGCGAAAAGGTTCCCGCCGCGCAGGTCGTGATGACGAAGCTGCACGCCGGCGGAAAGTTCGACACGTCTTCCTACAAAGTCTCCGGCGGTTTGCACGGTGTAGGTGTCTCGTGCGTCAACGCGCTCAGCGAAGAATTAGAACTCGAAATCTGGCGCGACGGATTCACCTGGGAGCAGGACTATTCCAAGGGCGAACCGACCAGCAAGCTGAAGAAGGCAGGCGCAGCCAAGATCAAGACGCGGCACCAAGGTTCACTTCCTGCCTGACCGGAGCATCTTTACCGCGACGGAATACAACTACGACACGCTGGCCCAGCGCCTGCGCGAACTGGCCTTCCTCAACAAGGGCCTGCTGATCACGCTCACCGACGAGCGCACCACCGATGCCAAGACCGGCGAGCCCAAGCACACCGAGTTCAAGTACAACGGCGGCATCGCCGAGTTCATCAAGCACCTGAACCGCGGCAAGCAGGTTTTGCACGACAAGCCGATCTACATGGAGGCCGAAAAAGACGGCGTCGTGATGGAAATCGGCCTGCAATACAACGACGCCTACTCCGAAACCGTGTTCAGCTTCGCCAACAACATCAACACGGTTGACGGCGGCACGCACCTCTCCGGTTTCCGCACCTCGCTCACCCGCACCATCAACTACGCCGGCCAACAGATGGGCCTGTTCAAGGACGTGAAAGAAAATCTAACCGGCGACGACGTGCGCGAAGGCCTGGTCGCCGTCGTCAGCGTGAAGCTTCCGCAGCCCCAGTTCGAAGGCCAGACCAAAGGCAAGCTGAACTCCGACATCGCTGGCATCGTGCAGGCGTTCGTCAATGAAAAGCTGGGCGCGTTCTTCGAGCAGAACACGACGGTCGCACGCAAGATCATCAACAAGGCGATCGATGCCGCCCGCGCGCGCGAAGCCGCCCGCAAAGCCCGCGATCTGACCCGCCGCAAAGGCGCACTCGATGGCGGCGGTCTGCCCGGAAAGCTGGCTGACTGTTCCGAGCGTCAGCCGGAGCGCTGCGAATTGTTCCTGGTCGAGGGCGAGTCCGCCGGTGGAACTGCGAAGCAGGGCCGCGATCGCCGCTTTCAGGCCATCCTGCCGCTCAAGGGAAAGATTCTCAACGTCGAGAAGGCCCGTTACGACAAGATGCTGGCGCACGAAGAAATCCGCGCCATGATCACCGCGCTGGGTACCGGCATCGCCAAGGACGACTTCGATCCCTCCAAAGTGCGCTACGGGAAGATCATCCTGATGACGGATGCCGACGTCGACGGCAGCCACATCCGCACCTTGCTGCTCACGTTCTTCTTCCGCCACATGCAGGAGCTGATCAAGCGCGACCACGTCTACATCGCACAGCCCCCGCTATATGGCCTCAAGAAAGGGCGCAGCCTGCAGTACGTGAAAGACGACGACGCCCTCGACAAGATTCTTCTGAAACGTGCGGCCGATACCATCGTCATCCGCTACGGCCAGGGGGCTGCGAAACTCGAAGGAGCCAACCTTTCACGCTTCATGGCGCAGCTCAAGGAGTACCTCGGCTTTTTCGACAAGGTTGATAAGCGCCTGCGCGACGAGCGCGTCACCGAATTGGTGCCCAAGCTCGATCTAGCCAAGCGCGTGGACTTCGAAGGCGACAAGAACGCCCCGCCGAAGAAGGTCGAGAAGCTCGAGAAAGAGCTCAAGAAGATCCAGAAAGAGCGCGGCTTCAAGGAAGTGGGCAGCCGCTTCGACGAAGAGCACAACCTTTGGGAAGTTCGTTTCGTCAACAACCAGGGCACGGAGCGCCTCATCAACTGGGAACTGGTGTCCACGCCCGAATGCCGCCAGCTGCTGACCAAGTTCAAGCAGATCGAGCCCTACATGGAGCCGCCCTTCATGATCGAGACTATCGTGAAGGAATCGGCCAGCACCGAAGCGAGGGATGAGGCAGATCTCGAAGGCGAGAGCCCGCAGCAGAAAGAAGAGAGGGTCGAGAAGAAGCAGGTGACTGGCAAGACTGCCGGCAAGCGAAAATCAGAGCCCGAAGTTGTCGAAAAGCCAAACGTGCGCGAGCTCTTCAAGTACGTGCAGGAAGCCGGCGGCCGCGGTTATGAAAAGACTCGCTACAAGGGTCTGGGCGAAATGACAGCGGAGCAGCTCTGGCAGACCACCATGGACCCGGAACGCCGCACGCTGCTTTCGGTCAAGCTCGAGGACATTGCGGAAACCGAGACCATCTTCACGACGCTGATGGGCGAAGACGTCGAAGCGCGCCGCAAGTTCATCGAAGAAAACGCGCTCGACGTAAAGAACCTGGACATCTAGCAACTCACGTGGGGACGGCCGCCCTCGGCCGTCCCATCAACAAGTAGGGCGGCCAAGAGCCGCCCATTTCTTTCCCCCATGCCGCGCATCGCCCTAGCCACCTCGGCAAAGTACCCCTCGCTCACTGAAGACGATCGCTTGCTTCTGAATCCGCTACACGACCGTGGACTCGCAGCCGAGCCCGCAATCTGGAACGAGTGCAACTTCGCGTGGCAGTCCTGCGATGCCGTGGTTATTCGTTCGTGCTGGGACTATCACCTCAAACCCGAGGAATTCCTGCGCTGGATCGCATCTCTCGAAACGGCGGGAGTGCGAATCTTCAATTCCGCCGCGCTGATCCGCTGGAACACAGACAAGACTTACCTACGGGACTTGGAATCCAGAGGTATCGGGATTGTCCCGACACTATGGTCAGAACCAGGAGCGCCGGTGGACTTACGATCGCAATTACATGAACTGGGCTGGACGAAGGCCGTGATCAAGCCACGAGTCTCGGCTACTGCACACCGTACGAAACTGGTCACTGCAGAGGACGCGGCCTCAGCGCAAGAATTGTTCGATCAACTCTGCAACGGCGTCGGCGTGATGGTCCAGAAGTTTATGGACAGTATCACCACCGAAGGCGAGTGGTCCTTAATGTTCTTCGCCGGGAAATTCAGCCATGCAGTCTTGAAGAAGCCGCGCGCCGGAGATTTCCGAGTTCAGAATGACTTCGGCGGAACGTCCCGGATCGCAGATCCCCCGCGGTGTGCGCTCGAAGCTGCGGCCCGCACCCTGCGCTCAGTTGAGCCCAGCATCTACGCGCGCGTCGACGGCGTGGTTGAAGATGGTCAGTTCTTACTCATGGAACTCGAGCTCATCGAGCCCGCGCTCTTCCTGGAATCGCATCCTGCCGCGCCTTCGCGGTTCGCGGATGCCATAGAGGAGGCGCTTGCTTCGCGGGGATAGGGCCCCGCCAACCTCCAGCAAGCCACACTAGTTGACGAGCATCGATTGTGTTCGTCCAATTCTCCATGCCCAGGGTTCTGTTGCTTCTAGCGCTGGTTCTGACTTCGCAGACGACACCCAAGCCCAGAAAACTTCCCATCGACAAACTCCCGCCCACTCTTCGTACACAGGCGGCGGAGGTTCAAGCCGCCTGGGATCAATATCCCGATAACGCGTGTGTCCTGTACCAGGTAGCGGCACTGTATGCGAAGTCTGGCGACAAACAGAAGGCGCTGGCGACTCTCAAAGACATGGCCGATAAACACGCCGGCCTCGACCCGCGTCTTCGAGATGGCTTCGACAGCATCGCAACCGATCCCGACTTCCTCGCCTTGAAAAACGAGATCCGCCGCGAGAACCCGCCCGTCCGCAACGCGCAGCAAGCCTTTTCGATTCCGGAAGGCGACCTGCTGTCGGAGGGCATTGCCTGGAGCGAGACGCAGAAACGCTTTTACCTGGGCAGCGCGAAACGCAAAATTATCTCCGTCGACGAAAACGGAAATGCACACATCTTCGTTCCGTCCGCTGATGCGGGCCTTGGCATGGTGGTGGGCTTGCGTGTTGACGACCAGCGCGCTGAGCTTTGGGCGGTGTCTGAACAATTCACTCCGGAGCCCCACTTGGTGCGCGGCGTCTTTCGATATCGTCTTAGCGACGGAAAGTTGCTTGCAAAGTATCCTGCTCCTTCCCAGGGCGCCGACCTTGTCAACGATTTAGCCGTGTCACCGGATGGCAGCGTCTATGCAACCGCAAGCAACAGTGGCTCTCTCCTCCGCATTCGACCCGGCAGCGAGAGGATGGAAATCTTTCTGGCCGCACATGCTCTTCCGGATCCCAACGGCATCACGGTGAGCCGCGACGGTCGCTTCCTGTTTGTTGCTGGCTGGTACGGCATCACCCGCGTTGATCTGAAATCGAAAACTACCCTGCTGCTAAAGAGCACTCCGGCGATCGCGGCCGGCTGCATCGACGGGCTCTACGAGTATCATGGCGACCTGGTGGGTATCCAGAACTGCGTGCACGATAGTGGCCGCGTTCTGCGTCTTCGCCTGAATGCTGAACAGAACACGATCGTGTCGGCTCGTGTGCTTGAGTCGTACAACCCGTTGTTTGAGGGAATTACCACCGGCGCGATCACTGGCAATCAGTTCTACTTCGTCGCAAATACGCAGCTGCGTAAGATGAGTACGGATGGGTCGGTTCCAACCGGCGCTCAGTTCAATCCACTGCATGTGTTACGGGTGAGCCTGAACAGCACCCGCCCTTGAGCCCTGACGGGCAGCCGCCATACACACCAAACTATTTTCGCAAGCTGTCGTGCAGGGTTCGTTCTCAGGATAGGAGACAAACCTATGTCAGTGATCGCAGCACCGTGGAAGTCGGCGAACCGTGCTCTCCTGGTGTTCGGTACAAGCGGCGTCGTCTTGCTCGCGGCCGCCGTGGCCATTCCGAACCTGCTCAGAAACCGTCAGGCGGCCAACGAGGCAATCTCGGCTCGAGCAGCTCAATCAGGAGAACTGCGGCAATACTCATATTCACCGTCGAATGCATTAATAGACACCGGCGACCTTCTGCAGAAGTCTGTGTCCGATAGCGTTCCCACAGCGGCCGAAATGAGGTCCGGCAAAGTGTCATCGCCTGCGCCATCCGCCTCTGCCGATCGCAAGATCGTGCGGACGGGCAGCCTTGAGCTAACTGTGAAGAGTCCCGCAGAAGCCGCAGAACAAGTGCGCATCATGGCGGAACGCATGGGCGGCTACCTGGAAAGTGCACAAATCGGCGGTACCAAAGAAGCGCCAATCGCCAACATCACCATCCGCGTACCCGCCGTGCACTTTGAAGACGCGAAAGCCGGTATCCGTCAGCTGGCCGCGCGCGTCGAGAGCGAAAAGACCGACGCCCAGGACGTCACCCGTCAGTACGTAGACTTGGAGGCGCGTCTGCACAATCTGCGTGCCGAAGAAGCGCAGTATCTCACCATCATGAAGAGTGCCTACAAAGTGGACGACTTGCTTAGCGTCAGCCAGAAGCTCAGCGAAGTCCGCGGCGAAATCGAACAGCAGCAAGCCGAATTTCAGACGCTCTCGAAGCAAGTCGAGACCGTGGCGATCACCGTGTCGTTGCGCGCCGTCGCCGATGCCCAGGTCTTCGGCCTCAATTGGCGCCCGCTCTATCAACTCAAGATCGCCGCGCGCGATGGTCTTGACGCCCTGGCCGATTACGCCAGCACCATGGCTGCGATTCTGTTCTACGTTCCCGTGATCCTCGCGTGGGGCTTGACGATTTTGCTGGCAATCGTGATCGGGTGGCGGCTTGTTCATTGGGTGGGTCGCAGATTCTTCGCTTGGCCGGCACCGGCAGGCCCCGGAAACGTGGCGACGTCCGTCTAGCTCCGGGCGGTGATGGTGGGCTGTTATCAAGCGGAAGGCTCACCGTCTCCGCTCTCTGTGTCAAGTTTTCTCATCGAGTTTTCCACTCACAAAACCGACCGCACCCGCATTACTACTGATTACTTCTGTGCCACCATCCATACCGAAACTGCAAAGCATTCCCGCAAGACTCCTCTAAGACCCCGTTCTCTGGACAGGACGTGAAAAGTTCCCGTCCACCGGAGATCATCATGAAGCCACTTCTACTCACCCTGTTGCTGGCGGCCACAATGACTGTCGCACAGGAAACCACAACGCCACAAAACGGCACACAACCCGCACTCACTATCTACAACCAGAACTTTTTCGTCGCCAGGGAACACCTTCCGTTCGACCTGAAACCCGGCGTGAACCATGTCAACTACGTCGGCGTCGCCGCGCACGTTGAGCCAGACTCCGTCATCCTGCGAGACCCCGCCGGACGCTCGCTGCAGATCCTGGAGCAGAACTATCGCAACGATCCCGTTTCGCAGGAACTGCTGCTCTCTTTTTACGAAGGGAAGACAATCGACTTCATGATCCAGCCCGGGCAGATCGTAAAGGGCAAAGTCATACGCAGCGGTTACGTGCCGAGCTACAGCTATGCCGGAGGATACCAGCAGCCCGCCTACAGTCAGCCGATCATCGAAGTGGATGGCGTACTGCGCTTCGGCTTGCCCGGACAACCGCTCTTTCCCGCGCTGAGCGCAGACTCCATTCTCAAGCCCACCCTGAGCTGGCAGCTCCAAGCCGACAAGCCCGGTCAATTTGACGCCGAGATTTCTTACGTCAGCGGCGGAATGAACTGGCACGCTGACTACAACCTGGTGGTCGCCGATGCATCTGCGAATCAGACCAATCTGGTCGACCTGGTTGGCTGGATCACCATGCAGAACCAGAGCGGCAAGACGTTCGAGAACGCGCAAATCAAACTGATGGCTGGGGACGTGAACAAACTCGTCGAAGGACGGACTTGAAATGGCGAAGGCCGCCTCGGTTGCAATGCGCGTCGGCTGACGAAGCGATGGCTCCCGTAGTCCGCGAAAAATCATTCGACGAATTCCATCTCTACACCCTGGAACACGCCACTACGCTGCACGACCAGGAAACCAAGCAAGTGGAGTTCGTGAGCGCCAACGGCATTCGCGCTCAGCGTCTCTACATCTACGACGGCGCCCAGATCGCCCAATACACCTACTACAATCCGGAGCAAATCCGTCAGGACGCCAACTACGGCACGCAATCGAATCCGAAAGTCTGGGTAATGCAGGAGTTCAAGAACTCCGAGAGCCAATCATCTCGGCATCCCGCTCCCCAAGGGCCGCCTGCGCTTTTATCGCCGTGACACCGACGGCCACCTGGAGTTTGTCGGCGAGAATGCCATCGACCACACACCGAAAGATGAGACCCTGCGCATTTACACCGGCAATGCCTTCGATATCGTCGGCGAACGCAAGCGCACCAACTATCACGTGGAATCGAGCCAGCACTGGATGGATGAAAGTTTCGAGATCCGCGTCCGCAACCACAAGAAAGAAACGGTCAACGTGCGCGTGGTCGAACATCTCTACCGCTGCAATAACTGGAAGCTGGCCGAGCAGTCCACGCAATCGCGCAAGACAGACGCGCAAACCGTCGAGTTCCCAGTAACCGTCAAGCCCGATGGCGAAACCGTCGTGACCTACACCGTGCACTATTCGTGGTGAGGTTGTGAGCGGCGACCGACAATAGCCCGGCGATGAATCGCCGGGTTCATGGTCGATAGAAACCCGCGTGCTGTAGAGACGCCTGAAAGATCGTCACCCATTCTGCTACTCAAGGCTCTTTTCAGACGCGTTGCTGGTAATCCTGAGAGAGAGACTCTCGTTGGCCGTGTGCGGTCCTGGTAAGTCCATCCTGAACGTCGCTGTCGGATACATTCGGTCGAAAACTACCCAAAGCACAACCAGCAACACGAAGCACAAAACGCTTCCCTCCGGACCTACCGTACCGCCCGTGAGCCACACTTTCCCGCTAACCCAGGAACTCAGCAAGTGGCCGGGCTGAGTGGTTCCGCTGTTAGGAACAGCGTACAGATAGGTCTCTCCCCAATCCCACGACACATGGAAGCCCACAGCAAACCACAGATTCCCGGTGCGTCTCAGCGTGAGGCAGAAGAAGAATCCGATGGCAGCAGCCCCCAACGCGCCCACCGGTCCTTCGCCCGCATTGCGCAGATGAATGGCGCCGAACAAACATGAAAACAGCGCTGCTGCCGGCCAGAAACCCGTCGTCTGTGCGATTGTGAACAAGAGATACCCGCGCAGGAGGAATTCTTCGAACAGGCCGACCAGAACGAAGAAAGCGGCCCAGAACGCGCGCAAATTTCAGAATGCGCATCCCGTGCAATGCAATGTGGCCCAAGGTAACAGTACATGTACGGCATACATCATCATCAACAAAAGCGTGATAGCAGCCAGTCCCCACGCTGCTCCAACCCAGAATAACTTTCCAAAGGCTTGACGCCGCGGAAGACCATAGTCGTCCACCGGCCGTCCCTCAATGCGCCCCATTAAAATCGCCGGCAGGAATGCACCTAGCATCAGGGCCGCCTCGCCATAGACGTCCTGCCAAAGTGCGGCCGCTCCGTATACGGGTTCTGGAAAGAATGACTTTCCAAACCACAGCAGCACATAAACCACCGCGCCACCTGTACCCAGATAAACGAGAATTCGCCACACCAGGTAGACACCCTGCGGTCCTTTAAAAAGCCGCTCGCCCCAATCTGCTGCGGAAGAAAAGTCGGTGAGAGCGGAAAGTGCTGTGGAGGTCTTTTCTTCGGAGGACCGCGGACATGGAGTCACTGGATCGCTCATCACGAAGTTCGCAGGATCGTGCCTCGCCATGGTAAAACACTCGCTCCCTGCCGTGGACCGATTTTTCATGAGTCAACGCTTCGGAAAACCGCAACTGCTTGCCGGAATCATGCTACTGCTATTCCTCGCCCAGTGTGTCTGGCTCGTAAGCCACAGCCTGGGCTTCGGAGCCATGGATCTGCGCGAGTGGTACCGCATTAACGCTGGCCTTCCGCCGCTGGCACGGGGCTGTCCAATCAACCGCCGATCCACACTCCGACATCTCTCCTGCCCCCCCACCTCGTATCCGCGACAACGACGGCTTCGATCCTGACCACTCCGCGCTTTGGTATCTGATCGCGTCGGCGCCCCTGCTGGTATGGCCCGGCCAATTCCAGTCGGAGTCATTGGTTTATTGGGGATGGCTCGCTCGCGCGCCGTACCTGTTGTTTGGCCTGTTGTTGGGGGCGTCGCTGTGGTACGTCGCACGTCGTCTCTACGGCAACGAAGGCGGCTTCGTCGCGTTGACGCTCTACTGCTTTTCGCCCGGGATCATACGAGCTACCGCAGTTTGGGCCGCCGAGCCTGAGATCGGTGCGGTATGGGGAGCCTTCGGAGCGATTTTTACAGGAATCGCGGTCGCGCACACGCTTTATGCTCCGCGAGAAGTTGTGTTGTGGAACTGGCGGCGCATAGGCTTACTTGGCATTTCTCTGGCACTCGCGGTCGGATCACAATTCTCGCTCATCGTGATGGTGCCATTGGCGCTGGCCTTCATGTTGTACCTGGCGCCGACCCGCCGCGGCGCAGTTGTCGTGATCTGGTCCGCTGCTTGTGCAATCGCTGTGACGATCTTGTTCGCGGCTTACTTTTTTCAGCCGAGCGCATTCTGGCAGGCTCTTCACCACGCCGCCTGGCTGGGAATCACCTGGCAGACGCTCGGCATGGCCGGAGCGTATCGCGAGATGGTGCTACAACTCGGCCAAAACTGTCCCGCGTTGCTGGTCGCTCTTCCGGTCGCGCTGGTCGTCTACGCCGATTTGGTCGCGCACCCGCTATTTCGGCAACAGCGCGCCACTGCTGATTGCAGTACTTTGCCTGGTTCTCGGATTCGTGACGCCCCACTACCAGGGACTCGGTTTTCAACTGGTCGCGCTGCCCTTCCTGTTTGTCTTCGTGGCTGGGATCAGCGCTGACCTGTTCGAGTCGAAGCAACGCAGTCTTGCGATGGCCTGCGTGGTCGGACTTCTGGCCGCCTACGCCGTCTGGAGCGTGAGCGAACTTGCTCGCGTGGGAAGACAGGTTCCCGCCGGACATCCCGTTGCCTATCGACGGCCCTCACCCTAACCGCTTGAGGAGCAGTTGTTTAGAGATGCCTTGCCCGCGTCTCGGGAATTCTCCAAAGGTTACTGGGATTACCTTCCACACGGCGAAGTATCAAGAACGAAAAGCCTCCTGCCGCCATCTAATGAAAAAGGGGGCATCCCATGCAGCCACAACTGGGGTATGATCGCGCAATGCGGCACTGGACGCTGCTTCTCACTCTCTCGCTGATCGGACTTCTGGGAGTTTCTGCGCACGCGCAAGCCAACGGCGTGCCACCCTCGGTCACGTCGTTCGGATTCGGTGGACATCGAGACTTCGGCGGCGTTCCTGCCCAGCGTGACCTCCGTGGGTCCGAAGGGCCTAGGCCCAACTCGTCCCGGTCGAATTCAGCAGCCGCCGGTTTTCACTCCCCCCGATCACCATCGTCACGATCATGATCGCAGCCGGAATAGTGTGTACCCGTACTTCGTTCCCTACTATCCGGTGGTGGACCCATACGCGTATGGCGGCCCAGACGTGACACAGGGCGCACGTATGGAAGGCGAGGACGCCCAAGAGCAGGATCAGTACGAGGGCGGCCCAACAATTTTTGACCGGCGTGGTTCCGGCGCTGCTTACCCCAACGATTACGCCCGGCGGACGCAAAGGCTTCAGTTCCGAAGCCGCCAGATCCCGCACCGGATCCAGCTCCCGAGGCGAGCATCGCGGTTGCTCCCGTCCCAGCCTCCAGCACCAGTGGCCAGTCAGCCCAACACGATCTTGATTTTCAAGGACGGTCACACGCAGGAAGTCAGCAACTACGCGATCGTGGGCGCAAATCTCTTTGACCTGACGCCCGGCCGTCGCCAGAGGATTGCATTGGGAGATCTCGATCTTCCCGCGACCCAGAAAGCCAACGACGATCTGGGAATCGACTTTCAAGCTTCCCGCGCTGCCCAGCGGTAACTGAACTTCCCTATGCGGAACGCCGCCAATGCGCTGCTGGCAGCCGTCATCCTGGTGACGCCCCTGTCAGCGCAGAGGGGCCACGCATCCGGGGGATCGATGCCTCGTTCGGTCACCTCCATCGGGGGACACGCGAATCACAGCGCCTTCCCTCGCGCTGTCTATCTGGGATCACCTTTCTGGACCGACGACTTTTCTTCACCGTACGCGCAATCCCCGTCTGTGATCGTACTGCAGACGCCACAGCCGGCCGCGGCCGCCCCCAGCGCGCCGAAAGAAGAACCAAAGCCCGCCAGCCCGCTCATGATCGAGTGGCAGGGCGACCGTTACGTGCGCCGCACGGACACCAGCGGCACGACTACTCGCAACAATCAGCCAGACTACATTGCGGAAGCCAAGCCTCACCTGACGGAAAAGCACTCAAACGCGCCAGCTGCGCAACCAGCTACGACTTCGCGATCCACCGAATTCTCGCCCGCAACGTTTGTGTTTCGCGACGGCCATCGCGAACAATCCAGTGATTACTCGATCATCTCCGGCGTGATCTACGCCCGCGGCGACTACTGGACCAACGGATACTGGTCGAAGCAGATTCCCGTTTCCCAACTCGATCTGCCGGCGACCTTCAAAGCCAACCAGGAACGCGGCGTGGCCTTCCGACTCCCCGCCGCTCCCAACGAAGTCATCACCCGCCCCTGACAAGATTGCGGGCAAAGTCTTGAACGGGGGATCTAGGGCGGAAAATAAGTCAGGTGCTGACCTTTCAAAGAATTCCACCCGCCATGACTGCGTTGACCCAGGAAGCTCTCTAGCTATCCTTGCGGTACAGCAGATCGCGCATCGCCCTTCGGCGAGCTTCGTTCGCTTCGGTCAGGGCCTTGCGTTCATCGGCGTCCATGCTCTGCTTGGTTTTGGGTTCAACGGGCTCGGGTTCGCTGCACGCCGGGCAGCGGTTGGCAAAGCCGGGCTTACCTGGCTTCAGCTCGAACTCTTCTGAGCAAACCACGCAGGTTCGGATCGGAAAAGCCATGACGCAAATATGATACAACCTCGTTGAGCTGAGCTTCCCCACTGGCCGCCAGAAGGACTCTTTCCGCAGGCATTCGACAATCCGGCTGAGCGACGAACCTCTCAGGACCTAACACATTCATTTCCGCCCAACGTTTCTGAACCTTCGCTCGAGTTACCGCATCCTTACTCCTGCATGAGGCCTCCGTGCGACGACGCCGTTCTGCGCTCCGCATCGGGCGACGTGCCCTGCGCGCAACAAGCCGAACCATGGATCCTCGCCGCCACCATCCTCGGCAGCAGCATGGCATTCATCGATAGCACGGTTGTCAACGTGGCTCTGCCCGCCCTGCAATCTAGCTTCCGCGCAACCGTCGTCGACGTGCAGTGGGTGGTGGAATCCTACGGCCTCTTTCTCGGTGCACTGATCCTTGCCGGCGGCTCGACCGGCGACCTCTTCGGACGCCGCCGCATCTTCCTTACTGGCGTTACCGTGTTTGCCATAGCGTCGGCGGGATGCGGTTTCGCCCAAAGTGTCGAGCAGTTGATTGTCGCGCGGGCGGTCCAGGGGATCGGTGCGGCCTTCCTCGTTCCCGGTAGCCTTGCCATCATCAGCGCCTCCTTTCCCGCACAGCATCGAGGCCGCGCCATCGGGACATGGTCGGGTTTCACAGCGATTACCTCTGCGTTCGGTCCTGTCCTGGGGGGCTGGCTCATCGAGCATGCCTCGTGGCGCTGGGTGTTCTTCATTAACCTGCCCCTGGCAGCCATGGTGATTCTGATATCCCTGTGGCGCGTTCCGGAAAGCCGCAGCGCCGCGGCCAAACAACTCGACATCCTGGGAGCACTGATCGTAACCATCGGTCTTGGCGGCTTGGTTTACGGGTTGATCGAATCGGCTCGACTGGGTTGGCAAAACCCTTGGGTTTGGGGGAGCCTGCTGCTGGCGGTGGCCTGTCTCACCTGCTTTCCGTTCGTCGAAGCCCGGGCTACGTCTCCCATGGTGCCCCTCAACTTATTCCGATCGCGGACCTTCACGGGCGCAAACCTGCTCACACTGTGGCTCTACTCGGCGGTCGGAATCTTCTTCTTTATCTTCCCCATGAACCTGATTCAGGTGCAGGGCTACTCAGCCACAGCGGCGGGCGCCGCGGCTCTTCCCCTGATCCTGTTGATGTTCCTTCTCTCCCGCTGGTCAGGCGGCCTGGTCACCCGCTATGGACCCAAGGTCCCTCTGATCGTCGGCCCGCTCATCGCGGCTTCAGGATTTGCCCTGTTCGCCGTACCTACAGTTGGCGGAACCTACTGGCGCACCTTCTTTCCCGCATTCCTCGTACTAGGATTTGGAATGTCGGTCAGCGTCGCACCGCTAACCACGACCGTGATGGGTGCCGTCGATCAGGACCGCGCAGGCGCCGCCTCGGGAATCAACAACGCGGTGGCTCGAGTCGCCGGGCTGCTAGCGGTCGCAGTGTTCGGCATCGTGATGGTGAACGCGTTCGCGATAGACCTCGACCATGAGTTGTCCACACTGGGAGTGTCCCAGCAAGTCCGCAGCGAAGCTCTTTCGAATCGAACCAAACTGGCCGCCATGGATGTCCCCGCGGATGTTGACCAAAAGATTGCCTCGGAAGTGAAGGCTGCGGTCTCCAACGCTTTTATCTTTGCTTTTCGCATCGTGGCGTATTGCTGCGCCTCGCTGGCAGTATTGAGCGCAGCCACGGCCGCGCTACTGGTCGACGCCAAATCATCACCGTAATCCCAGAATCGTTGCCCGATTGCCATCCCGGCGGGAGGCCAAGGAGTAACCTCCGACCCTGTCCCGAAACCCTATTTTTCGTGCTATAATTATGGCTAGTTTCAGGCCCATTAACTTCCTGTAAATGCAACAGTTTACGTGACATTTCGAGCCCTTCGAAACTGGTCGAAGGCCGCGCCAATTTTGCGCGCGTAACGGGATTGAAACCGAAGGTTCGAAACAGGAAGCTAGGTGCTAAAGGCTACTGACTAAGAACTGACTTTCTATGGCAGACGATCAAAATCCCGAACTTCCTTTGACTCCACCGCCCGGCGACGGCGGCAGTCCCGGTGCCCTGAACATTCAACCCGTCAATATTGAAGACGAGATGCGCCGGTCGTATCTCGACTATTCGATGTCGGTGATCATCGGCCGTGCGCTTCCCGACGTACGTGACGGATTGAAGCCCGTGCATCGTCGCATTCTCTACACGATGCAGCAAATGGGACTGGCTCCCAATCGCGCCACGCGCAAATGCGCCCGCATCGTCGGCGACGTGATGGGCAAATACCATCCCCACGGCAACCTCGCCGTCTACGACGCGCTTGTACGTCTCGCGCAGACCTGGAGCATGCGCTATCCCTTGGTGTTCGGACAGGGAAACTTCGGCTCCGTGGATGGAGACCCGCCCGCAGCTGATCGGTACACCGAAGCCAAACTCGCGCAAGTGGCAACGGCGCTGCTAGAGGACCTCGACAAGGACACGGTCGACTTCCGCCCGAACTACGACGGCAGTGAGGTCGAGCCTGACGTCCTCCCCGCGCGCATTCCGAATCTGTTAGTGAACGGCTCTGATGGAATCGCCGTCGGCATGGCGACCAAGATTCCCCCGCACAATCTCACAGAGATTGTCGACGCAACTATCACGCTGGTGAACAATCCCCACGCCACCCTGCCGGAAATTCTCAAATTCGTGCAAGGCCCGGACTTCCCCACCTACGGCATCATCCACGGCCGGGCGGGAATCCTGGAAGCCTATAGGACAGGCCGCGGCCGCTTCATGATGCGGGCTCGCGCCAAGATTGAAAATCTCACCAAGGAAAAACAGGCCATCATCATCACCGAGATTCCCTACCAGGTGAATAAGGCCCGACTGGTGGAGCGCATCGCCGACCTGGTTAACAACAAGGTCATCGACGATATCTCCGACATTCGCGACGAAAGCGATCGCGACGGCATGCGCATCGTGGTCGAACTCAAGCGCACCGCCGAACCCCAGATCGTGCTCAACCAGCTCTTCAAGCACACCTCCATGCAAGAGAGCTTCAGCATGATCTTGCTGGCCATCGCGCATGGACAGCCGCGCGAAATGGGCCTGATCCCGGCCATTCAGTACTTCATCGACCATCGCGTGGAAGTGGTGCGCCGTCGCACGGCCTACCTGCTTGCCAAAGCGCAGGATCGCGAGCACATCCTCGAAGGCTACTTAACCGCGCTCGATCACCTCGACAATGTGATCGTCATCATCCGCGGCAGCGCCAACCGTGCCGACGCCCGTGAAAACCTGGTCGCTTACTTCGGCGGCAAGAAGATCGACATCAACACCACCGGGCGCGCGCCCAAACTCGATCCCGAGAAACCCTTCACCGCCAAGCAGGCCGATGCGATCCTCGAGCTGCAACTGCACCGCCTTACGAAGCTTTCGATCGACGAGATCTCGAACGAACTGAAGGAGACCCGCGACCGCATCGCTGAATACCAGTCAATTCTTGGCTCCGAGAAGAAGCTGCGCGGCGTGATCATCAAAGAACTCGAAGAAGTAAAGAAGCAATACGGCGACGAGCGCCGGACCGTGATCGAAGACGAAGCCGCTGAAATCCACCTGGAAGACCTGATTGCCGACGAGCAGGTCGCGGTGACGGTCAGCCATTCCGGCTACCTGAAGCGCACTCCGATCTCGACGTATCGCATGCAGCGCCGTGGCGGCACGGGCCGCACCGGCATGAAGACGCGCGACGAGGACTTTGTCGAGCACCTCTTCATCGCCTCCACCCACGCCTACATCCTGATCTTCACCAGTGCCGGACGTGTCTACTGGCTCAAAGTCTATGAGATTCCCGATGTGGGCGCAGCCGGCAAGGGCAAGCACATGGGAAACCTGGTTGCACTGCAGGCCGGGGAAACTGTCCGTACCATGCTGGCTGTGCGTAATCTGGAACAGGAAGGCAAGTACGTCTTCTTCGCCACACGCAACGGCACCGTGAAGAAGACCGATCTCAAAGACTTCTCCCACGTGCGCTCGATCGGCATCATCGCCATCAACATCGAAGCCGGCGACGAACTGGTCGCCGCCACGCTCACCAACGGTGAGCAGATCATCTTCCTCGCCTCGCACGAAGGCCAAGCCGTTCGCTTCGAAGAGGGCGATGTCCGGTCGATGGGCCGTAACGCCACCGGGGTCCGCGGAATGAATCTGGCGGACAAAGACTACATTGTCGGCATGGCGACTACTCCCAAGCCTGGTGCGGCGACGCCGGCGGCTTCACTCGAAGGCCAGGCTGCGACGTCCGAAGGCACACCTGTAGAAGAAGTCGCTGACTTGATCCCGCAAAAAGGTTCGTTGATCCTCTCGGTCACGGAAAACGGCTACGGGAAGCGCACTCCTGCTGACGAATATCGTCTCACGAACCGCGGCGGCAAGGGTGTGATCAACGTCAAGACTACGGAGCGCAACGGTAAGGTTTCCACTATCGCTCAAGTCTCGGAAGACTCGCAGGTCATGTTGATTAGCCAATACGGCAAGATCATTCGCATGGACTCGAAGACCATCCGCGAATCAGGCCGCTCGGCGCAAGGCGTACGCCTGCTGAACCTCGAACCCGGCGACCGCGTCGCGGCGGCAGTTGTCATTCCGCCAGACGAAGCGCCCACCGGCAACGGCACGTTGCTTCAGTAGAAGTTTGGATTGAGCGTGGGGCAGTCTGCCCAGTCGAGCGCAGCTCGACTCTCTCTCCTCAGTGGGTGCCCCACCCTACTCGCGTTTTTGGCGAGAGGGTGGGTTTTTCGACAGGTCACTTCGAAGGCCTCATTCGAGCAAAATTGACTCATTCGGCGGGCAGAGTACTCATCGGTCTTCTGCATCGTCGCCCCGCTCGCGATCCGATTCTGCCGGTGTCTCCGTCGGTCTTTTGAACTCCACATGGAACGGCGGGATTGCCGTTGCCAGGTATTTGCGTAGAAATTCCTCAACAACCTGGGCCGACGGCTCAGGCGATTCGTAGTTGAGATTGAGGTTAAGAATCTTGTCGGCGAAGATATATAACTTCGCCCCCGGAATCTCCTTCCAATAACCGCGCGGATCGGGTCCGCGGTGAGCATCCTTGTCCTGCAAATAGGTCCGCCGATCGAAGCGCACCATGTCCGTCAGGATCAGACCCGACAGCCTGCCCCCCGTGTCTAGGAAGTATTGCGACACTCTCCCGCGGTACAGGTTGTCTCCCGTGGTAAGTACGTCGGCCCGCACAACCGTGCTCTTGTCAGCAAACACAAACGGAGTCAGAAGCGGGTGCCATTCCGAGATGCTTGGGAGCAAGACCTTATCGGCCATCCAGCTATAAACACGGTTCTTCTTGAACCTGCCGTAGTGGCCTGCCAGCAGACCTACCAGCAGTCCTTCCCCCATGACTAGCACGTAGTACCAGCCCAGGAACTGCGATTGCCGCCGAGCGACACGTCCGAACGAATCCCAAAATGCTTGCTTGGAATCGCGGAAGGTCTGCTCACTGTACAGACAACTGGCTACCAGCTTGTAGTCCTGCCCGGTTGCCTGCGCTTGAAGCGGCATCCCCACAACTCCTGCAGGCAGCTGGTGAATCGCCGCCAATGCGAGCAGAAAGGGCATCGCCGCGGTGAGGAACGCCCGAGCGACTTCTTGTGTGGGTGTGCCTGCAACGATGCGAAGCGGAATAAAAAAACGCGAGAGGGCTCTAAAGAGAAGACTGGGAATTACCAGGTAAAGAGCCAGTACGAGCGAAGCGCATAACGCGATCACGAAGCGTCACGCCGGAACGTTAGTACCGTTGGTTGTCGGAGCGATCGTGACCCGCTCCCCCCGAGGACCCCGAAGCGTGATCGAGCGCGCGTGTGTCAGCGCCTTCAGAATGTCTTCCCTCTTGTGCTCGATCTCTTCTCGCAGCCAGACAGGGAGAGATCCCTCTTCGATTAGCCCGGCCAGCTTGCTAAGATCGGTCGTCATAAATGTCCTCGTCTGATCAGATGCTATTACTTCCTACCGAGGATGGCAATTAAGGAGCGGTAAGTCAACAGGATTCGCATCAGTCGGCGAAACCAGAAGGGGTACGTAGCAATCGGGAAACTCCCTCATGTTCCTTAGCGTCCTTCGCGCCGCCTTCGCGACCTTTGCGGTTAAAAGCTTTTTCGTCGCAATCCTGTAGAAATATCGATCGAACCCATAGAATGACCCCTTGACCCTAACCATTGAAAAGCTGATCTACGGCGGCGACGGCCTCGCGCGTCTCCCGGCCGACGAGCGCGGACCCGGCAAAGCACTATTTGTCCCATTCGTGCTCGAAGGCGAGAAGATTAGCTGCTTCGATCCGTGGAAGAAAAGCCCGGATTCGCCCGCGCGCAGCTGGAAGACATCCTTGAACCATCGACCCAGCGTATCCAGCCAACCTGTCCCTATTTTCAGCATTGTGGCGGATGCCACTACCAGCACACCAGCTACGAGAACCAACTCGCCATCAAGTCTGCCATCCTGCGCGAGAGTCTGCGTCGCACAGCGAAGCTCGAGCTGCAATCTGAGCTGACGATCCACCCTTCGCCGCCCTGGAACTATCGCAATCGCACCCGACTTCAAGTGCGTGCCGACTCCACCTTCGCGCTCGGCTACTTCAAGATGTCCTCGCATGAGCTATTGCCGGTCGAGCAGTGTCCCATCAGCTCACCACTCATCAACCGCGCGATTGGTGTCGTGTGGGAGCTTGGACGCGCTGGACAGATCCCGTCCACGCTCCGTGAGATTGAATTGTTCGCCGATGCAGACGACGCCCGTGTTCAGGTTGAACTCTATCTCGACCCGCGAGAGGAGAAAGCCAAACGCACGCAAGCTGGACAGGCTCTCGCCCACCGCTTGCGCGATACTCTCCCCGAGATCGCGAATGCTTATGTCTTTGCGCAGAGCATACAGTCAGCTCGAGGTACTCAAGGACAGATCAGCGAGGAACCCGACTGGGCAGTGAAAGCCGACGAGTTTCGTTACCGCACCAGGACTGCATCCTTCCGCGTAAGTGGAGGATCCTTCTTTCAGGTGAATCGCCATCTCATCGACGAACTCGTCATACTTGCAACCGCTAACCGCTCGGGAGAACTGGCACTCGACCTCTATGCAGGAGTTGGACTGTTCACCACAGCGCTGGCCGCGTCGTTCCGTCACACAATCGCGGTTGAGTCGTCACAGAGTTCAGCCGTCGATCTTAAATACAATATTCCTGCGAATGTGAAGGCCGTACGCTCCACGGTGGACGAATACTTGGCTGCGAAGGGCGCGAAGCTGCATCCCGACCTGGTGATCGTGGATCCGCCGCGTGCCGGCTTGGGAGAACGTGTCGCACGCAATCTCGCCAGGCTGAGTGCCCGGCAGATAACCTATGTGTCGTGCGATCCGGCAACTCTCGCGCGAGATCTGGTTCATCTGACCGCCGGTGGTTACCGGGTCGAACAGGTGCATTTGTTGGATCTGTTCCCGCAGACTTACCACATCGAGAGCGTCGTGCAACTGGTCCAGTAAGCCTCCAGTTCGGGTTCCGGAACAAGTGTCCCACCTCACGGCAGTCACGCCTGTTCTCGATGCGCAAACGAAGCCGCCGCGCCAGCCGCTCCTGTGGGCGGCGTTGGCCTATGGCGCGGGCATCGTCACCGGATCGTATGCCTGGCGTCCACCGCTGTGGTGGGTCGTGGCGGCACTCGCTTTTCTTGGCGCTGGCGGATTCTTCGCTCGTAGAAGATGGTGGCTCGCTTTCGAACAAAACGTAACGTCTCGTTATCATCCCAGAGCCGATCTTCTCAAGGTAGCTCACAATGGAAGTCTGACTTCGACGACGCCCGAGTTGCTCGCATCCCTGCACCCCGCTGGGCCATTATCTCCGTTGGTGCACGAAATACCTTCGGGCACCCGCGGATCGAAATCCTCAAACGCCTGCAGGACGCCGGAACCGCAACCTACCGTACCGACCTGAACGGGCAGTGACCTTCTACCTCGACGGTCATAGTGTCAGCCCGCAGTTGGCGTGTCTTCGCTGAGATCGACCTCGGCGGTCTCGTCGTCTGTGGTCGGCGTTCTCCGGTATTCTTCAATCAGTCGGCGCGCCTCTTCGGCATCTTCCTCGCGCACCAGGATTACCGTCCCTCCCACGCCGGGAAACATTTCCTGGATCGCATCGACCGAGGTCATGTCGGCATCAATGCCTGCGGAATCGAGCAGGCCCTTGACGACCAGGGTCTCGGACTCCTGTTCGCTGTCAAACACCTTGACCAGTTTCTCGTTCGGGTCGGGTCGCTGCTGGGTGCTGGGGGTGGAACCGGAACTTTCTGGCATAAACTCCTCCACTGGCGTCGCTTGGGAGGATCGCGATCCCGAGACGTAGCCGCCGCTGCTGATTGTAACGCGACGTGCACCCAGCTCTGCCGTGAGTTGCCCTACTGGATGGCTCGTTGGTGTCATCATCAGGCGCACCTTGTGGCAGTTGCTTTCTGCCTCCAATGTCCGGACAATGAAGACAATGAGGGTGAGGCAGCCCCGCCCGCTTTGTCACTCTAAGGGAAGTGACTGGGGAAGGGGGGCAGGCACCCGGAAGAGGGCCTCATGGAAAATGCGAACCGGGTCGGAGGGGAAGGGACACTTCACGAAAAACAGGAGGAGGCCAGGAAAATCCGGCGCCTTCAACTCATGATCAGCATGGTGTCGTCGGTAATCGGCCAGGATCCCAGCCTGACCGTCGAAGAAGCTTCCGAGATGGTCGCGAACGCCAAGCGCGCCGCGCTGGCGATGTTTCCCGATAAAGAACTGGCCTTCGATATCCTCTACAAACCCCGCCTGCAACGCCTGATGAAAGAACGATTCCGCATTCAGTAGCAAGCACGTGAAGAGTGACGGGTTAGGCTAGGGTGCTGAAGAACAATGCGAACTCCAAATTCGATCGTCATCTGACCGAGCGAAGCGGAGTGGAGGGACCTTGTGTTTTATCCCTGCGAGTCGATTGGACTCGACGGCGAGGTCTTGCTACTGAAAAGGAGGTCGTAGCAGTCGCCCTCACAAAGAACGCCGAGAGCTCGGTAACCATACCAGCATTCAGCCCCACCGTGACCGGCTGATGTTGGTGAGCTGAAAGCTGGTCTTGATCTACTTCGACTGATCCATCGTGATGCCCGTAGCACCCGGCTGCTTCTCAGCCTTCGCCTTCTTGACGGCCAAGGTCTTATCGACCCATTCATCGGCGGACTTCAAATCCGCCGCGCGCGCTGCCGGATCATCACACTGGACATCCGCACGTTCGCGGTACATCAGGTTCATGTAGGCCATGGCATCGTCGTAGTCGGTGCGCAGATCGAGCGCCTTCTTCAGGCTGTCGATACCTTCCTGGATGTTCGGCATGTTCTTGTCCCGCAAGGCCGCGCACACCTTCTTGTCCTTCGCAGGCAAGGCATCTTCCGTCTTCAAGCCCCAGCTTGGCGCGCTCTTCCATGCGCGGTTGGTAGGTCTGGGTCCAGTCAATCACGCCGATGGAGTAGTACGTCTCCGGATCGTTCGGATCCAGTTCGATCACCTTGCGGTGATATTCCTTCGCCTGATCGAGCTTCTTCATGTTGAAGTACAGCGACGCGATGCCTTTCAAACTGGTGACTTTTTGCTCCCGCGGCGGATTCAAGTCCAGCACCTTCTTGAACACGTCAATCGCCTGCTCGGCAACCTTGGTGTTCTCCGGATTGTCGGCTCCTGGGATGTACTGGTTCGCGAGCGCGGTCGCCAGATATAGCCTGGCATTGGTCAGACTGGGATCGAGCTCCACCGCCTGCTGGAAGTGTCCAATCGCCTCTTCGTAGTGGGTGTTCTTGTACGCTTGCACACCCTTGTTGAGCTGGTCGCGTGCCCTAAGCTTGCTGCAGCCCGCTGTCGAGAACAGCATCAGGCCGACCACCATCAGGGCCAACACTCGTACGCTGTTTTTCATTGCGTTATAAGTCTCCCTTTCCCAGGAATCTGGGACGTTACCACTCCTATGAAAATTGCGCAAATCCTTGAACGCACGGATGCCCAGACGAGATCGTCTGGGCGCTTGCGCTTCTCCTCGCTCATTCCCGGTCGACGCCGGAGGCACGGACTCATCCGTCCGTGCCGGCGAGAAGCTTGTCACACCTCTAGTTCTACTGCCCGGCCTCGATCTTCGCGGTGATCAGACCGACCTTATCAACACCAGAAGCGTGGGCGATGTCGATCACATTGGCGACGTCGAAGAAGGGAACATTATCGTCACCCTTCACGAACATGACCTTTTCCGCGCGGGTCTTGAAGATGTCGGTCAAACGGCCCTGCAGATCATCCCAGGACGCGTCTTCCTGATTGATCTTCACACCAGGGGCCTGGCCGGCGCCTCGGTCGATGAGCTGGACAACGATCGTACGGTCGGGTGTGTTCTGCTGCTTCTGATTCGGGGGTGGTGGCTGGGGAACCAGCGCGTCTAAGCCCTTTGGGGTCAGAGGCGTGATCACCATGAAGATGATCAGCAGCACCAGGAGTACGTCAATGAGCGGTGTGACGTTAATGTTCGCGTTTTGGCCGCCGCTCGCGCCAAGTGCCATTCCCATAGTCGATCTCCTCTATTGTCCGCCACTCGGCGCTGGCGCTGTCGTGGTAGGCGCGCCCTTTTCCTTGCGCTGATCGGTCAGAAGGCCCAGCTGATCTACGCCCGCAGCCCGAATGTCATCCACCACTTCGACCACTCGGCCGAACTTGGCGCGCGCGTCTGCGCGAATGTAAACCCGTCTTATCAGATTTGTTGGCCAGACGGTCCTTAATTTTCCCGGTCAACTGGTCCAGAGGCAACTTGTCGTTGCCGAAGAACACGTCGCCGGTGCGCATCACCGCGACGATCAACGCGTCTTCCTTGTCGGCGTCGGGCATCTGCTCCGGGTTGTTCACTTTGGCCAGGTCCACGCTGACGCCCTTCTGCAACATGGGCGTGACCACCATGAAGATGATCAGCAATACCAGCATCACGTCCACCATGGGCGTGACGTTGATATCCGAATTGACCTTGGCGCCTTCGTTTCGTTTTGCCAGTGCCATAAACTCTCACCTCTCCCTATGCGCTGCTTGCGTGTTCCTGCAGTCTCTTCCGAGGTGTCTGCAGATTTGAGCCTGAGTGCCCGGCGCCAGGAGTCTTCCCGGCGCCGGACCGCAACTCACAACCGCAGCCACTGCCCGGTCAAACTAGGAACGGCGCAGGCTCCGCCGCTTCAGGAAGTAGTCGACCAGTTCGCTCGAGGAGTTATCCATCTCGACATCGAACGCCTCAACGCGACCGGTCAGGTAGTTGAACATCATCACGGCCGGGATCGCGACCAGCAGTCCCATGGCGGTGGTGACGAGCGCCTCGGCAATACCGCCGGCGACGGCCGCCAGACCGGTGGCCTTCTCCTGCGAGATGCCCTTAAACGCGTTCAGAATGCCGACCACCGTTCCGAACAGTCCGACGAAGGGAGCCGTCGATCCGATCGTCGCCAGACCGCCGAGTCCGCGCTTCAGTTCGGCGTGCACGATGGCTTCGGTGCGCTCCAGAGCGCGCTTGGAAGCTTCAATGGTTTCGCCGGGAATCTCGCCCGGGCTGTCCTGGTGGGCCTTGAACTCCATCAAGCCAGCCGTGACGACCTTCGCCAGGTGGCTCTTCTTGTTGCGCTCCGCAACCTTGATGGCTTCGTCGATCTTGCCATCGCGCAGGGCGCCGGCTACCGCGGGGGCAAACGCACGCGACTGCTTGCGCGCCGCGCTGAACGCCATCCAGCGGTCAATCATCACGCCGATCGACCAGCCCGACATGATGAACAGAATGATGACCACGATTTTCGCCAGAATTCCCATCGACTTGACCAGCGAAACCAGGTCCCAACCCACTTGGCCTTCCTGGACCACCCAGGCTGCCATTGCGGGCACATGGTGCACGGCACTTGCTAGATTGGCTACGAACATGAGTTGCTTTTCCTCCTCAGGAACTCGTCACATTCCGCTATTCTGCGTCGTTACAGTGTTGCAATTGCCGGAAACGGTTCTCTGGTTTTGAGGACGCAGTGGCTGGTATCAGGCGCTCGATCACGCCCAACCCAGCCACCGGTAAGGTGGGAAATGGGGAAGGGCAACGCCATCATCAACTACCACGAACCAAAACCACACGCACCACCGACGGGTTTAGCCGCCCGACAGGGTGAAATTCACCTGAACCTGCGTTTCGACGGCGACCGGCTCGCCATTCAACATGTACGGCCGGTACCGCCACTGCTTCACGGCCTCGATGGCCGCTGGCGCCAGCATCGGATGCCCGTTGATCAACCGCAGGTTCTCAATCGTTCCATCCTTGCTGATCTCCGCCTGCAAAAGTACGGTCCCTTGGATGCGCGCTTGCCGCGCCAGGGGTGGATAATTTGGCTGAACTTTCTTAATCAGAAGTCCCTGCGAGACACCCAGCGATACCCGAACGCGCTGTGGAGTCGCCACGTGCGGTACGGCCACCGGAGTCGAACTGATGATGCCGCCGATGACGCCGCCCATCTGTCCGCCGGGAACGCCACCAGGAACGCCGCCCACGACGCCTGCCATCGAAGTATCCGGCGGAGGCGCGTCTTCTTCCTTAATCATCTGGACTTTTTGGGGAATCTTGGTGGGTGTTCGCAGCTGACCGTTGACCAGATCGCTCTGGATCTGTTTCACCACTCGCACCGGAGCCGCAGCCGGAGGTGGCGGTGGCGGAGGTGGCGGTGGCGGCGCGACCAGGAATGTCATGAGTTGCTGTTTTGGCAACGCTTCCGTGAAAATCAGCGGAAGCAGGACGAGAACGCCGACCAGTAATGCCTGCAACACAAATGAAATCGCAGTGGTCGCTCCCCGCTTGGTTCTAAGTCTGCCGCCCGATTCAATGAGGCTATCTTCGAACATAGGCTTCTCCCTACAACAGACCCTACGTATTCTTAGACACCAGCCCTCTAATCTTTGCTCCCGAAAGAACTGGATATTGCTCTCAAATGCACCTGAGTTTCCTGCAACGCGACTGCCGTCGTCCGGGCCTGCTGTCGGAATCAACAAAGATCCCTGCGAATCAGCTACTTACAGACCAGGTCAGCCACGGGTCGTTGATGAGCCCTGCAATTCTTTGTAGCCCTGCGCCAAAAATCTTTCCTGCGAAGCCAACCAGCGTTTTCCCCTAGGCTAGACTCCGGCTTTCGCCTTGTCTCTTTTGCCGGCATCCGCAGGCATAGAAATTTGCTTCTTTCCGCGCGTACTGCGCCATTCCTGATACGCCACCAGGATCGGCGCCGCAATTGCGATCGAGGAGTACGTCCCGATCAGGATGCCAATCACCAGCGCGAACGAGAAACCGTGCAGCACCTCGCCGCCGAACAAGTACAAGGCCAGCACAGTAAGGAACGTCAGCCCCGCCGTCAAGATGGTTCGGCTCAGAGTCTGATTGATGCTCCGGTTCACGATGTCGGCCAGCTTCTCGCGCCGCATCAATTTGATGTTCTCGCGAATGCGGTCAAAAACGACGATCGTGTCGTTGTTCGAGTAGCCCACCAGGGTGAGGATCGCCGCCACCACGGTGAGTGAAATCGGCTTGTTCGTCAGCGAAAAAGCGCCCACCGTAATGAGCGTGTCGTGAAAGACGGTCACTACCGCTGCGACACCGTAGATCCACTCGAACCGGACGCCCAGGTACACCAGCATCCCAGCCAGCGAATACAGGACCGCCAACTTCGCCTGTGTCTGGAGCTGCTTTCCCACCTGCGGCCCCACGATTTCGACGTTCCGCACCCCGAAATCGGAGAGGAAGAATCCCTCCTGCAGCGAAGCTACGGCGACCGGACCGGCTACGCCTTTGAGCTCATCGAGCGAATGCAACACACCGCCCTGGCTCTTATCCCGATAATCCATGATGGCTTGCGCCAACGTGGTGTAGCGCGCGTCTGCGTCTGTTCCAAGATGCAGCGGATCCTTCTCCATCAAATAGTTCTTGATTGTCAAAGAGCTGGCATTATTCAGGTCCTGTTTGCCTGCGGGAGCGTTCGTCTCCAGAGCGCTAATGATCTGCGCTTTTCCCTTATCGAGCGCCGCTTCGCTCGTCTCCTGCCCGGCCAAGTCGATCAGAACTTCGTTGTTCGCTGCCGGACCATAACTCTGAATCTTGGCGTTGGGCAGCCCCACCTTGTCCAACGCGCCACGAATGGCGTCGTTGCTTGGTGTGTGCGCGAACTTTACGTAGACCAGCGTGCCCCCTCGGAAGTCTACGCCCAGCGGAACGCCATGCCAGAAAAGCATGGAGAGTATTCCCGCGACGCTGAACACCAGTGAAAAGGCGAGAAAATACCACTTTTTCCCGAGAAAATCTATGTTTGGATTGCGAAATAATTCCACGTTGCCTCTAAAACCTTTCTGGGTGCTTGCAAAGTCTCAATGAACGCGCTGGAGCCCGTGTCTAAAACCCAGAGCCCGCCCCTAACCAATGCTCAACGCTTCTCCGCGCTGTTTGCGTCCCAGCACGTAGTCGAAAATTACTCGCGAAACGAATACGGCGGTGAACAGATTCGCCAGCAAGCCGAACGTCAGCGTTACCGCGAAACCCTTCACTGGCCCCGTTCCGAAAGATAAACAGGATGAATGCCGAAACAATCGTGGTGACGTGAGTGTCCACGATGGTGATCCAGGCGTGGCTGAAGCCCTGATCCACCGCCGAAGGAGGCGTCTTTCCATTCCTCAATTCCTCCCGGATGCGCTCAAAGATCAGGACATTCGAATCCACACCCATGCCGACTGTAAGAATCACTCCGGCTATGCCCGGAAGCGTGAGCGTGGCTCCGCTGAATCCCAGGAAGCCCAACAGGATAATTAGGTTGAGGATCAGCGCCACGTCCGCGTTGATCCCTGCCCCGTGGTAGTACACCAGCATGAAGATCAAAACGGCCAGCATGCCAACGACCGCTGCTCGCACACCCGAGCGAATCGAATCCGCTCCCAGCGATGGTCCCACGGTACGTTCTTCCAGGTACTTGATGCTCGCAGGCAGAGCTCCCGAATTAAGGATCAATGCCAGATCCTTTGCCTGTTGATCTGTAAACCTGCCCTCGATCACGCCCGAATCGCCAATCTCGCTCTTGATAACAGCAACTTCCATCACCTTGTTGTCGAGCACCACTGCGAGATAGTCCCCGACGTGAGCGCCCGTAAAAGCCGAAAAGCGCCGTCCGCCCTCCGCAGTCAAATAAAAATTCACTTCCGGAGAGTTGGTCTGACTGTTGCGGCCAACCCGTGCTTCCCGCAGGTCATGTCCGGCCACCGCCGAAACTCGCGAAATAATGTAGACCGCGTCTCCAGCTTCGCCACTGGCCCCGATGCTGCGCCCATGCATGAGCACGCTGTTGTCGGGCAGTATCCCGTTGGTTGCGGCCAAGGCAGCCTGCTCATCCTTGTAAGTTGCCCCGCCGTTCATCGCCTGCCGGATTTCTAGCATGGCAGTCGACTGCATGATTTCTTTCACACGTGCCGGATCGTCCACGCCCGGTAACTGCACCAGAATCTGATACTGGCCCAGACCGTGCTCTTGGATGATTGGCTCGCTAACACCCAGCTTGTCGACGCGGTTTCGAATGGTCTCGATCGCTTGCCCCACGGCGCGGGTCTTCATGTCCGATAAGGCCTGCGCTTTCATCGTGAGAACCCAGGAATTCTCCGGTCCGGAATTCGCGTCATATTCCGGTAGACGGTCGGTCACCAGCGAGCGAAAGTCCGAGGTGGCCTCCGGCGGAACCCCCTTGACGACCAGCTTGTCAGGACCATTGACGGGATCGGGCTTGCTGATGTCGGCATACGCAATCTTGCGATTGCGCAGATCATCCTTCAGCCGCTCGATCGCGCGGTCCGTGTCCGCGTTTACCGCGTCGTTGACCTGCACTTGCAGAATGAGATGGGTTCCACCCTTGAGGTCCAGACCCAGATGAATGCGGTCGGTCATCGACGCGAGCAATCCCTGCCCCGACCAACTCTTCGGAATCCCGAAGATCCCGAACAGGAAGACGAGCAACGTGACGACGATGACGATAAGCTTCCAGCGTAAATTCTTATTCATGACGAATGACGAAGGCCCAATCCCAAGAAATATTCGAACTTAAGTCTGCGACCTCTGCGATCCCTCCGCGCGTTCGGCGGTTCAAAGCTTTTCTTTTCGTTCTTCGCGCCCCTAAGCGCCCTTGCGGTTAAAAGCTCTTGATTTATTTACTGGACGCCGTCTCTTCCGCGGTCGTCACAGTGACAATCGACCCCCGGCTCACTTCCAGCTTCAGGTTGTCCGGAGGCACCCGCAAGGTGATGGAGTCATCCTTGATCGAGAAGATCGTGCCCTTCAATCCCCCGCTGGTCACAACCTTATCCCCGGTCTTGAGCGCACCTAGCATCGCCTGCCACTTCTTCTGCCGCCGCTGCTGCGGCAGGATCAGGAGAAAGTAGAAAACCGCGAAAATCAGGATGACCGGCGCAAATAGAGGCAGACTCGAGCCGCTGCCCAGCTGAACCGCCAAATAATATGAAGTGCTCATGAAGACCTGAAAGATGAAAACGTTAACTCATGCCGATGCCAGCGCACGCCTTGAACCCTCGATTGTCACCGCGGGAATACTCGTGTGCTTCGGTCGGATATCCCTTCAAACCCAAGGCTTGAACCGGAGGGGGCACGGGCGCCTATGGCTTCGGCTGAGACGAGACACCAGAAAGAAAACCGGTCCCTTCCCCAAGTCGAATAGAATGCCGCACCCTCCGCATAGTGTCAAGGTAGAAACTAAGGTTGTGGACGGTGTTCAGGACCTGCGCCAGCACTTCGTTAGAGGCGTACAGATGCCGCAGGTAGGCCCGGGAGTACCGCGTGCACACCCGGCATCCGCAAGCCGCGTCGAGCGCCCCAGAGTCGTTTGCGTAGCGTGCCTGTTTGATCGAAACCTTTCCCTCGGAAGTGAACAGCAGCCCATGCCTCGCCGCCCGGGTAGGTAACACGCAATCCATCATGTCGACCCCCAGGGCAGCGTAGGCGGCGATCTCTTCCGGGGTTCCCACGCCCATCAAATACCGCGGCTGATCGCTCGGAAGATACTGCAACGTCGATTCCACAATTTCGCGAGTAACGTCGCGAGGCTCGCCCACGCTTAACCCGCCAAGGGCGTAACCCGGGAATCCGATTTCGACGGTTCGTTCCGCCGATTCCCGTCGCAGAGCTACATCCATCCCCCCTTGCACAATTCCGAACAGCGATTGCGTTGCCCCGGTCGCCGGAAACGTCCCTGTCCCCGTGTTTAATGTGGCGCGCACACTCCTGTGCGCGTCCTGCGCACTCCCCCCACTCGCCTGACCACGGCTCACCCCAGGGCACTTCCTCTTTATGTTCCTCAAAATACCTCTTCGACCGCTCCGCCCATCGCAAAGTCAATTCCATCGACGCGCGCACGCGGTCCCGCTCCGCGGGAAACTCGGTGCACTCGTCAAACGCCATGATGATGTCGGCCCCCAGCCCTATCTGCGCCCCCATCGCGCTCTCCGGACTGAAGAAATGCGAAGAGCCATCCAGATGCGAGCGAAACGTCACCCCCTCTTCGTTGACCTTCCGCAGTTCATTGAGACTGAAAACCTGGAACCCGCCCGAGTCGGTCAGGATCGCTCGCTCCCAGGACATGAACCCATGCAGCCCGCCCATCTTCCGCACGGTTTCCACGCCCGGCCGCAAGTAGAGATGGTAAGTATTGCCCAGCAGAATTTGTACGCCAAGGTCCTCCAGCAGATCCTGCGGCACGCCCTTCACGGAAGCCAGTGTCCCCACCGGCATGAACACAGGAGTCTCGACAACCCCATGGGACGTAAGCAGCCGGCCGACCCGGCCGGCGCCGTTGGTAGTCTCAATCTGGAATTGGATCGACACAGCGTGGATTGTAAAAGAAAGTCAGGAGGCAAGCCTTCGTGGCTTACGTCTTGTCCTTTGTGGTTATCTTTTGAGACCGTGTGGAGGATCCCCTTGACTTCAAGGTTGATGATTTCCCCTCGAACGAAACCGTTCTCGATCACCAATTTCCCCACCGTCACTGGCAACTTGAAGCGCCGCGGTCCCGCGCTCCCGGGATTGAAGTAAAGGACTCCACCCTTCACGCTCTGCGACGGTTGGTGGCTGTGCCCATACACCACCGCGCCAAATCCAGCCGCCTCAGGTTTCAAGTCGAGTTCCGCAAGGATGTGCAACATGTAAATCGACACGCCCTCGATTTCGACGACCTGGGTCTGCGGAATCTGTCGAGCCCAGCCCTCGCCGTCGACATTCCCCCGAACAGCAATGACCGGCGCGACCGTCTTCAGCATCTCCAGAATGTCCGGATCTCCAATATCGCCCGCGTGAAGGATATGAGCGGATCCACGCAGTGCCTCGAGGGCCTGCGGCCGCAACAATCCATGCGTATCGGAGATCACGCCAACAACAGTCATCGGTTGTCCATCTTCAACCCATCGGACTAGAGTGTCGTCGATGAAAACCTGAGAACGCTGTCATCCTGAGCAGTCGAACGACCCCGCCACCTCGTTGTGCTTGCCGACGACCGACGACTAAGCCTACCCCAGCATCCGATTCACATCCGCGTACGGCATCCCGCCTTCGAGCGAAGTGTACGTTCCGGACTTTCTCAACTCCTCCGCAATCCGCGCCACCAACCCCAGCGTCGCCCGCATCGGCGATGAACCCACACTCACCCGTGCCACACCCAGTTTCTCCAACTCCGGTGCAGTCGGTGACCCCGGGCCCGCGAGAATGTTCAGGGGACACTTCACATCCCGCACCAGTCTGGCGATTGTCTCCGCGTCCCGAAGACCGGGCACAAACACACAATCAGCCCCTGCATCGCGATACGCCAGCAAGCGCCGAACCGCCTCGTCGTAGCGCTTTTCTGAGGGCCCGACCTCCAGCAGATAGACATCGGTGCGAGCATTCAAGACAAGCAGCACTCCGGTCTTGAGCGCAGCTTCGCGCACCGCACGAATCTTCTCCACTTGCAGCGACAACTCGACCAGCGGATGAGCTGAATCCTCGGTTGCGTCCTCCAGATTCATGCCCACCGCGGCCGGCTTCGACCACCTCGCGCGCCGTGCGGGCGGCATCCTCCGGGCGTTCCCCATATCCGCCTTCGACGTCGGCAGTCACGGGCACTTTCACAGCCTTCGCGATGCGAGCCACTCGGGCCAGCATCTCCACTCGCGAAATCTTCTGCCCATCCGGATAATCCCAAGCGTGAACGCCACACCCGCACTGGTGGTCGCAATCGCGCCAAACCCAGCCTGCTCGAAAATCCGCGCGCTGGCGACATCCCATGCATTGGGAAGCACCAGAATTTTCGACCCCCGGTGCATCGCACGGAATGCATTTGCTTTCGACTTCTGTTCTTCGATATTCATCGTCTGAACTCAGCATTCAGTTCTTGGATGCCAGCACTTAGCAAATGGCACTTAGCATTTGGCCTGCTGCTGGCTACTTCTATGTTGAGGCTGATTGTCGATGGAAATGGCACGACACGAGGAAGGCTAAATGCCAAGAGCCAAGTGCTAGATGCTAACGGCGTTCATCGCAACCGAAGCTATCCCTCACTCTTCCGCATTCTCGCTGCAAACTTCGAAACGCTTACCACCGCCCGCCCCACCGTCCCACGCCCAATCTCCTGCGTTCCATCGCTCGCCGAAACCCTCACCGTATAGAAGCGCCCGTCAAAGGAATCCACCACCGCTTCCGCCACAACGCGAGTCCCAATCCCACTCGCTGCCCGATGCTCTACATGAATCGATGTCCCCACGGTAATCTCGTCGCCCTCGCAGTAAGGTTGCAGGGCATGAAAAGCTGCCGTCTCCATCAGCCGGATCATGTCGGGCGTGGAATAGACGGGCGGCAACGACGCATGATGCGCCGTCAACGTATGTTGAAACTCAACTGTCTCCGCGGCTTCTCCACGCGCTCCTATCGGCACGCCGCTCACGCCATCTATCCTCCTGAGGAAACAGATTGGGCTGCATGCGCCACCGGCGTTCTTCGCACCTTCGCGAACGCCTTAGCGATCCTTTGCGGTTAAAAGCTGTTTCTGCCAAATCGAAGACGAAGCCACCGACTCCAGACGATCGGTGGCTCTCCAAACTGGCGCCTGAGTTCTACGCCGCCTTCGCCATGCGCCGCTCTTCGATCCCGTCCAGCGCCGTCCACAAGGCCTTGGCCGCTGACTCCGCCGCCGTCAAAGCTTGCTCCGCCGTCTCAGGATTCGCCTCCACGCGCTTGGCAAGCTGCTCTCTCCAGACGTTCGAGTGATAAATGTCGGCGGTCGTGTGCAGCGCGAAGTAGCTGGCAGTGCGCTCGTCGGCGCCGTACATTTCCCGCAGTCCGCGATCCTTTTCTTTCGCCACCCGCGGCACCTGCGACTCATACGCGTAGAACGCCGCCAGCGCCTCTTCCGCAGTGCCATTCGTGGCCACGTCCGTGAAGTGCTCCACCAGCCGATTCACCTCAGGCACGGACTTGTGTCCAAAGCTGGTCCGGCTCGCGCCCATGCCTTCCGCAAAGTCCAGCCACATTTCGGAGTGCGCACGCTCTCCGCCGTGACGATCCTCTCCACCTTGCTCGTCAATCATGTTCGCGAGCACCGCGCGCCGCAGTTCGCCCTCATTCAGCCGCAAAGCAAACGCCGCCAGGTACGTCGGAAACGCCTGCACATGCTGATAGTAGTCAAGCGCATATTCGCGCAGGTCTTCGCGCGTCAATTCCCCCGCGCTCCACGCCTTGTAAAACGGATGACAAAGAAGGTCGTACTTGGCAACTCGTGCATCAAGCTCCTGGAAAAATTGCTGGCTGTTCATGAAGTCCTCTCCTTGGAGCAGCCTACTATAAAAGCGCAGAGAGTTCCGTGACAAGCGCCCGGCCTGTCGAAAACTGCGTCCATCTCGCATCCGCATGATATGAGACGACTTGAGTCATCCTGTCGTCAGTCGCAAGTCGTCAGCAACAGCTCCCGATCCTCGACCATTCGTATCTTTAAGTTCTCCAGTCTTCGTTCTTGTCATTCGAGGAGCGCAGCGACATTTAGGAGCCTGCTTTCGCTGACGACCGCCGACTGAAGACTGACGCCCTGTTGTTAGAATGACTCACACGGGGAATCTCTCAATACGTTCGCAGCCAGCCCCATGCAATTCACCGAACAATTCGACGTAGTCGTGGTCGGCGCCGGCCACGCCGGATGCGAAGCCGCGATGGCCGCCGCACGCATGGGCCTGAAGACCGCGCTCTACACGCTCAACGTCGACCTGATCGCGCAAATGTCCTGCAATCCCGCCGTCGGCGGAATCGCCAAAGGACACCTGGTCCGCGAAGTCGACGCCCTCGGCGGCATCATGGGCGAAATCACCGACGCAGTCGGCATCCAGTTCCGCCTGCTCAATACCTCGCGCGGTCCGGCAGTCTGGTCTCCGCGAGCCCAATGCGACAAGCAGGCCTACCGCCTGAAGATGCGCGAGGTCCTCGAGTCGCAACCGAATCTGAAGATCAAGCAAGCCGAAGTTGCGGATCTGATTTTGGAGGAGTCATCCGTCGCAAGTCGTCACGTCCGTCAGCAGAACTGTCTTCACCCGGGTCATGCCGAGCAGCACAGCGACGAGGAACCTGCTTTAGCCGACGACCGACGACTGACGACTGACGAGAACTGAGCGTCAGCGAACTGTGCTCGGCATCCGCCTCCGCGACGGCCGCACCGTCCGCGCCCAAGCCGTCATCATCACCACCGGCACGTTCCTCAACGGCCTGATCCACTGCGGCGAGCAGCAATATCCCGCAGGCCGCTCCGGCGAACCGGCTGCGGTTCTTCTCGGCGAAACTCTGAAGAATCTCGGCCTGCGCGGTTGCCGTCTCAAGACCGGCACGCCCCCGCGTCTCGACGGCCGCACCATCGACTGGTCGCGCTTCCAGGTGCAGCCCGGCGACGACGACCCCACGCCCTTCAGCTTCCGCACCAAGCGAGTCGCGCACCACGACAAGCAAGTGCCCTGCTACATCGCCTTCACGACCGAAGAAACGCACCGCATCATTCGCGAAAACGTCCATCGCTCCCCGATGTACAGCGGCCAGATTCAATCCATCGGGCCACGATACTGCCCGTCGATCGAAGACAAGATCGTGAAGTTTCCCGACAAGCTCCAGCACCAGCTCTTCCTCGAGCCCGAGGGCCTGAACACGCACGAAATCTACGTGAACGGCATGAGCACGTCGCTGCCGATCGATGTGCAGCTTGCCATCCTGAAGTCGATCCCCGGCCTCGAAACCGCCGAGATGCTGCGTCCCGGCTACGCCATCGAGTACGACTCGATCGATCCCACCGAACTCGAGCGCACGCTCGAAACGAAGAAGATCGCGAACCTCTTCCTCGCCGGACAAATCAACGGCACCAGCGGCTACGAAGAAGCCGCCTGCCAGGGACTGATGGCCGGCATCAACGCCGCGCTGAAAGTAAAGAACGAGCCGCCGCTGATCCTCGATCGCACCGAGGCCTACACCGCGATCCTGATCGACGACCTGATCTCGAAGGGCACGAACGAGCCCTACCGCATGTTCACCTCGCGCGCCGAGTTCCGCCTGCAGCTGCGCATCGACAACGCCGACCGCCGCCTGACACCGCATGGCCGCAGAGTCGGCCTGATCAACGATGCAAGCCTGGCAGGAATATCAAGCCAAGCAAGAACGTCTGGAAGCAATGAAGCAGTTGCTGGAGAAGAACAAAGCTGACGCGCCGACATGTTGGTCAAGCTGACGCACACGACCCCGGGAACCCGCACGGCCGTCGGCCGAGCAAAGCTCGGCACGAACTACGACCATCCTCCGCCGTAGGCCAATCCCTAGCCCAACTCCTGAAGCGTCCCGAGATCACGATCGAACACCTAACCGAAATCCTGCGCGACGCACTCCCGCCTTCTTCGAGCGCAGGATTCCTCGGTGCCCTCGGCGTCCCGTGTGCCGAGCTTGCCTTCCGAAATCCGCAACGAACTCAAGTCCGTCGAAACCGAAATCAAATATGCCGGCTACCTGAACCAGCAGCAGCGTGCCATCGATCGCCTGAAAAAAGCCGAGCAGCGCGCCATTCCCGACTGGTTCGACTACCGTTCCGTCAGCGGCCTCTCCCGCGAAATGCAGGAAAAGCTCCTGAAGATTCGTCCCCGCACGCTAGGTCACGCCTCTCGCATTCCGGGCGTGACTCCAGCCGCCGTCTCGCTGGTCAACGTCTACATCGAAATCCAGGCCCGCCGCCGCGAGCAAGCCGCCGCTCTCTAGCAGGTTGCGGAGAACATCAGCCCGCGCCGTAACAATCTGGAATAAGTCGCGGCTTTACCCGCTGGGAACTGTAATCCGGCCACCTCAGCGTTTGTTGATCCGCTTCGATTGTGTGCCGCGAGGGTTTTCCAGGCCCTAAGTACTGACCGTTCTCACTGCACCGGCGGTCAACGTGTGCCCGAGGGCCTTGTATGACGCGGCATTCTGAGGGCACGCATCAGCGATTTCCCTTGACTCCAGCTGCTTTGAGCATAGACTTCCCCTCGCTCACCCGTTCCCTGCCGATCCTTCCCTTGCAGTGGTTCGACTGAACCGGCCCCCTTTCGGCTCTTACCCCGAACAAATGGGAATCAATCTCAAATCTGAAACATTGACGCTTTAAAGGAGATCGGATGAAAACAACATTCAAGAAGTTCGTAGCAGCTTTGGGTGTGGTCCTGATTGGAACGATCCTTACCGCAAAAGCGAATGCCGAGTGCGGATACTATCCTCCGAGCCACAAGGGCGGCGCCGTTGTCTCGCCGCAATCTTGGAATGGGGCACAGTTCGGTTCCGGCTCGCTCTTGCTCGCTTCCGAGGATTCCAACAACTCGATTGTCGGAATGTGGAAATTTACGCTCACTGCCCAGGGTAATACGGGCCCTGGCGCGCCGCCCGATGGCGTACCACTCGATATAGGTTTCACCCAGTGGCACAGCGATGGCACGGAAATCATAAACTCCGGACGCCCTCCGCAGGACGGCAGTATCTGTTTGGGAGTATGGGAAAAAACTGGAAAATCCAGATACAAGTTCAATCACTTTGCTACGGGCTACGATACCGCCAACGCGCCAAGCGGAATTGGGAACCCGACCGGCCCCACCCACATCGTTGGGGATGTTATGGTGAGTCGAGACGGAAAACACTACGCCGGGACGTTCACCTTGGATGCATATGATACGTCCAACACCTTGATCGCCCACCTCGTCGGGGTAGTCACCGCAACTCGCATCACCGTGCACACCCCAGCAAGCAGCATATTCTAGAAAACGACGTCATCCGCCAAGGTTGTTCAGAGTGGTGGGCCGCAAGGCCTGCCACTTGGCCCAAAAAATGACAGCTCATACCGGCGGTAGCCGCTGAGGTTCGCCCCCCTTCCTCCTAAGAACCCACCATCCCACCGCTGATCTTCTGTAATTCCTCCAACAGCCCCTCAATATCCGGCAGTTGATCAATCGGATACACCTTCGCAAACCGGATGACACCCTCCTTATCGACGATGAACGCCGCCCGCTCGCTGATACCCGGCACCGGCGGAGCTTCGCGCAAGATGTCGAACTTCCGCGTGACGTCTCCGTGCGGAAAAAAATCAGAGCACAGCGGAAACCGCATCATGCCGATCTCCTTCCGCTGCCAGGCCAGGTGACTCTGAATCGAATCGACGCTGATATCCAGGAGTTGTCCATCGGCCGCGGCGAACCGGTCGCGCAACGAATCAAGAATCGGCAGCTGCGACTCGCAGGTCGGCGTCCAATCCAGCGGATGGAAAGTGACCACGACATATTTCTTTCCTAGGTAGTCGCTCAGGCGAAACGTGAAGATGCCGCTCGCCTTCCACCGCAGGCAATTCAAAATCCGGCGCACGGTCTCCTGCCTTCAATGCCACAACATCACCTTCTGCTATCGAATTCGCTCGTCCATTTTACTTCGCTATCCACGGTCCTACGCGGAGCCGCACTTCTGAGGCAGGTAGGCGCTCAACCGTTGCCCCGGCGCCGATTTCCGGCCGTGCACCCAAAATTTACATTCTTGTAACATTTTTGATTGCGCTGGCCACTAATATTTCGCGCATGCCGCCTCTATCACAGGAGCCTCTTACCATCGACGATCTCGACGGTGTCCAGCCCGGCCAGAGAATTCTCCGCCTCCAGGGTCCCATCGTGCTCGGAACGCTGTTTCAATTCCAGTCCGCGATTCGCGCCAAAGATGCAAACGCGCTGATCCTCGATTTCACCGCCGTTCCTTATATCGACTCCGCCGGAATCGGAGCGCTGGTTGGCGCCTACGTCACCCACAACAAGGAGGGGCGCTCGCTCGCCCTGGTCGGTGTCAGCGACCGAATTCACGCCGCGCTGCAGGTGACTCGGGTGGAGCAATTTTTCCGCTTTTTCGATACCGTGGCCCAAGCGGAACAACCGGCCTAGTTCTATTCCGCGGTGCTTCCGGCTGACTGAAGCACCAGCGGAACATTCCTGGCAGAATGATGAGCTTGTGCCCTCGAGTCGGCATTACCCCCCCTCGCGCTCGAGTTGCAGCAACTGCATCCTGCCCCGCCATTTCAGATAACCTTCTCGGAGCGCTCGTCGCATCCGCGCAAACGGATTCTTCGTGCCCAGAAACTGCGCGCGGCCGCTGCTCAAACGTCTCCATGTGCCGGCGATAACTTCCCGGCCTGTAGACCCAATCGAGTTCCGCTTGCGCGGTCAGCAGATCAAGCATGTGCTCGACATCCCACCGTCGCCTCAAGCAGCGATGCGGAACTTCACCAGGATTTCCGCCGCACAATCCGGGCAGGTCGAAAATGGCAAAGATGACGGCCAGGTTCAGGATTTTTTCGGTGCTCAACGACTTCGCAAAATCGTCATACAGCCCGCTTCCAAGATCCCGCGCGTACATCGCATCCCCTTGGTGAACCCTGCCCATTTCCGTAGCGCCGGGTGCGCGTCCGCTGAACCGTCCGGGCAGAGCGCTTGCGGAATACCGCCGAATCGTCAGATTGAACAGCTCGAAGCCGTGTGCCTTGAGAAAACGATCCACATTGTGAAAGGTGCCATCCGTGTCCTCGTGCGATCCCCAGAAACGCACCTCAATGCCAACCCCCAAAACGCCCAGGTCCGTCAAAGCCCGATCGAATGATTGCAGAATCTCAAAGTCCTTCCCGTCAACATCGATCTTCAGGAAGTCCAGGCTCGTAATTCCCATGCTCTTGAGATAGTCAGGAACGATGACCGGCGACTGGGAGTCGGCGAGTTGCGCCTCGGTCCATAAATTTGCAGACCTTTTTTCTCGTTCGCTGACCCGTCTGTCTTTCGGATACACCAGCTCCATATATCGCGGCGTGCTCAGCCGCGACCATGGATTTCGATCGAGGTCGGGTTTACCCGACCGCTGGACGACGAAGGGATGATCGGCAGCGATGCCGGCAAATGCATTCAGGTACGTAATGCCTGGATGCTTCTCTCGGTTCTTCAGCCTGGCGATTTCAGCGACGTCCGGATCAATCCCGATGGCGCGAAGTCCCCGCCGCAAACGCCGCCACTGGCGGTCAATCCCGCCCGAGCAGCCCACATCCACAAGATGAAACCCACCCGGCTCGGCTATCCCCGACACATAGTCAAGCAAGGGACAGGAGTTGAGAAGTCCTTCCACGGTCAGCGGCCCCTCAGCAGCACTCGCGTGCTTGTACCCGGGAAATTGTACGAATGCGGTAAGTGTAACGAAGAGTGCCTGCGGGAAAGACTGGGAGGACTCAAGACAATCGCCGAGCTCGCCTGGACCTGCATGTGATTGGAAGGAAGCAACGTCGCTACGAGGTGAAGATCGCAGACCAACGTATCACAGCCGACGCCAGCTCGCGTGTTTACAACTCCCCGGGGATCTTGCCGAGCGCGGGAGTGCGCCCAACGCGCAACTCCCCGGGGATCCTACCCTCTCTCAAACGCGTGTTTCTTTTCCAACTCCGCCAGCGCGGTTCGCGCCGCTGATTCAAATTCTTCAGCGCGCTCCATCAGCGCGGTTGCGCAGTAGCGTACCGCCGCTCCAGCTTGATGAGACCTCGCGCTGCCAACTGGTTCGCCAGATCGGCCATATGATCGGTGCTCGTTTGCAGGTACTGCGCCTCGGTTGCGTCGCCGATCCAGACATCCCCTCCGACCAGTTTCGTTTGCCAGTAAATCTTGCGTTCCAGCAGCGTCGAGATGGTTTCGTCGGTCGCCTTCCCGAACACCCACTGGTTTCGTTTGAAGTCGTAATGACGGCTGGAAAAATGCACGGGTACCAGTTTCCCTGATTTCACGAACTCGATCTGCCGGCTGTCGACTTCCTTGCGCAGCGCGTTGATCACGGGCCCCAGCACGTCTTTCTCTTCCAGCGACGGTAAGCACCTCGCGTACAGTCGCTGACAGATTCACCGCTACGGGAGCGTGGAGTCCATCCGACCCTTCCAGCCGGATGTCGCCATGCAGCACCCAAAAATCCGCGCCCGAAGTGGACTTGTGAAAAGGCCACTCAATCTGAAAGCTGAGCGGCATTCCCGTCACCGTGACGTAAACCGTCCGGTTCTCGTTCGATCCGTTGCCGTGTTTTTCGCCCGTCATATCTGGCAGCGCAGCCTCCACCAAGCCCAGATAGTTTACCGCCTTCAACCCAGTCGTTAGCTCCGCGGCCGCAGCGTCCAGAACCGCGGTGTCTGAACTCTTATCCGTATCAGCTTCCCACTTTCCTCTGTCATGTCCCCAGGCAATCGTCACACGGCCTTCAGTCTAGGGAGAGGATTGACGCCACCGTTCCACGGATTAACCGTCTGGATTCGTGACCACAAAGGTTCGTGCGAGCCTGCGGACGCCCACGAAACAAGCGCCCGTTTCACCGATATGAGCTTGCAATTCAAGAAGCCCCGCCCCTTTGTAAATTGGATTTTACACATCTCCTCCGGGGTACGCTCCTTACGTCGGTGATCCTCGGGTGGTGACTAACTGCCGATTACTAGAGGCGAAACTTAGCGAACGCGCTAAAACAGGCACTTATCGGTATGTTTTTTGAGCTGGGCCGTGGGGTTCTCCGTGCCTCCGTGTCTCCGTGGTGAAGACACAAACCTCGCGCGGAGTTCAATCGAACTCCACCGAGGTAAATCCCAACCCCTGCAGCAAACTCGTTAAGGTCGTCTGCGCATTCTGCTGTGCCGTCTTCAGAATGCCATCGACTACCGCCGCCTGCAGCAGTTGTTGCTCAGCCTCCTGCCGCACCCGGCTCTCAAGATTCGGATCCACCGGCACCAGCAGCCCGGTCTGCCGCGAATACACCCGTGTCCGCGCATTGTCGAGCCGGGTCGAGAACACTTGTGCGTACGGCAAGTGCAGCCGCACCTCTTTGCCGTTGACCGTGACATCTCCGCTCTTCAATCCGCTGAAATCAACGCCCGCGACCACCTCGCCATGCACCAGCATCAGCAGCCGATCCCCAGCCAGGAAGTTCGGTAGAACCGTATTCTCTTTTTCTCCGCTCACGACTTTATCCATCGTGTAAACCACTGTCTCGAGCCGCTGCAATTGTTGAATCTTGTTGACCACAGTAGGCTGGCTGACGTCCACTCGCGTGCTCCGTCCCAGAAGCCCACCCAACCATTGATTCGACCATGGCGAATCTAAGTGACGCGAAATCACCGCCAGTCCCGTCACTCCCAACACGATCCCCAGCAGCAAAGCCGGCACCCATCGCCTGGCGCCGCGCTCGGGATGCTTCGGCTCGTGCGGAGAGAGTGTTGTATTCATGGCGGCACCCGACGAAAAGAGGCAATCTACGAAGAGGCGATGACCGCAACATAACACATGGAAATGCCACAGACCTGAAACCAGGCTGGTGTGGCGCGCACACTCCTGTGCGCGGTAGCGATATACGAGCCATCCGACGAATCAGCCCTCAGCCGCTCGCAAGTTGTAAAGTGCCGCTAACAACTTGCTCTCAACCTCCGAATCCAGACCGCCCCGTGAAGCCAGAAATTGTCAGCTTCTTCCCATCCTTTCCGACATGATTTGTCCGACGACGCGCTTTCCTGTCCTCTGAAAGGATCCGGCCCAACTCCCGACTCGACCCGTGCCACCCATAACTGAAAGCAGCCGGACGGCTTATCCGAAGGTAACTGGCAGTAAGCCCCGCCGCTACACGGATGGCACGTTACCTGCGAATACCCAATGTAACGGGGTTGAAAAACCGAAGATTAGCCAATAGAGGAGAGGAATAAACAGATGTGGATTGATATTACCCGCGGCATGGCCGTACTGAAAGCCGCCTGGACCAACACTTCCGCGGCCGAGATCACCGAAATCGAGCCTCGGATCCGGCCCGACGCCTCCGACGACTATCTCGAGCAGGCAGAAACCTACTTTAACCTGGGCCGTCCCCAGAGCGCCGCGATCCTGGCCGGCGACGTCCTGGAAGAAACACTGCGCAAACTGTGCCGCGCGAACCACGTGCCCTTGGTCAGCCGCCTCACCGCCAACGACATGAACTCCGAACTCGCGAGGCGTGGTGTATATGGCACCGAAGTCGCAGATTGCCTCAGCCAGCTCACCGACATCTGGGAAAAAGCCAACTGCGGTCAGTGGTCCGAGTTCTCGAAAAACGACGTGCAGAACATGCTCGGCCACGTTCGCGCCTTCGTAACCGATCACGCTCTGGAGCCGGCCCTCCAGTAATTACAAGACTCCTTCCTCCCCGGAAGTCCACTCCCCCTCAAGGCAACAGTTCGCAGGTCGCAGGTGTCAGGTGTCAGGTCCGAGGGATTAGTCTTGTCATAAGATTCCCACGTCACCCGGGTGCCCCACCCTACCGCGCTCTTTGCCGAGGGTGGAAGCCCTCCACCCATTCAAGATCAGATAATTACCTTTAGGCGACCGCGACATCGGAAAAATAGAAACCTGACACCCACCTAGACCTAAGACCTAGGACCGAAGAACCTAACACCCGCCCTTTGCTACCATCCCCATGTGTTCCGCGCGCGCTTCAAGAAACAAATCGTAGCCGAATTCCTCCCACCCGCCCGACCGCGCAACAAGCAACGAGTGATCCTGCTCTGCGACGGCATGCCCTCGATCCCGCGCAAACAGCCGCTCGCGGATTTTCTCTCCCGCAAAGGCTACTGGGTGTTTTATCCCCGCTACCGCGGAGCCTGGGAAAGCGACGGCCAATTCCTGGCGCGCTCCCCACATCAAGACATCCTCGACGTAATCGGCGAATTGCCGCACGGAGTCAGAGATCTGGCTTTCGGCCAAAAATTCTCTCTCACTCCCGAGGAGATTTTTGTAATCGGTGGAAGCTTCGGAGGCCCCGCCGCCCTTCTTTGTTCCCTCGACCCGCGCGTGAAGAAAGTAGTCGCCAACTGCCCGGTCGTCGACTGGTCGATCCTCGCGCACAGCGAGAAAGCGGAAACCTCGAACCCAAGCTATGCCGCCTACATCCGTGAAGCCTTCGGAAACGGATATCGCCTCACCGACCGCAACTGGAAGAAACTCCACACTGGCAAGTTCTACAATCCCGCGCATCGCGCCCAGGAAATGATCGCCACGAAGATCCTGATGTTCCACGCCCAGGACGATCCCTACATCCCCTGGCGTTCCGTAGCCCGCTTCGCGCGATTGACGGGCGCCACCCTGAAACTCCTCAAACGCGGCGGCCATCTCAGTACGGCGATGATCGTCCAAAAATACTGGCCGCAAATCCAGAGGTTTTTCGTAACCTGATCGCCATCTCCCCGAGGGACGCGCCGGTGGGTTGACCTACGCAAGGCCGCGCCCTTTTTCGCTGCACGGTTCTCGTGTACATCGAACACCCTATTGAAGTCCTAGCCTCGATAGTATTACGTTATCGCCGTCGGTCGAGCCCCGCGCCAGAGAATGCCCTCCCAAGTCGTCTTGGCGCGGGGGTTCTTCCTTGTCTCGATCCGGAAATCTCATTCCCTTGTCTCACATCTCCTGACAGTGCGCCGGTTTCCACTACCTGCATCGCACGACTTTTATCCGTGCACCGTTTAGGCAGCGAGGGTGCCGACCGTGTTTGGCGACACTGTTGCTCCTCCGCCCTGACTCGGCTTTTGACTCCTCCTCACTTGCACCCGCAACTCAAACTGCGTAGCATGGCGCGACTCGCGGAGGAGCCCCTTGGACAACCGAAAAGAACTCAGCAATTCCTACGTAGCATTCCCCAACAGCCTCTCGTCGGTGCTTCGCGATGTGCATTTCTGGATCCCGACGATCGTGCTGATGGCTGGACTGGTTCTTCTGCGATGGGTGAGTTAGCGGCAGTCCAATCCGCGGAGCCCGTTGCTTTCTCCGACCGAGTTCGCACGCTGCAGAGGCTCGGCGTACTGTGCGGAATCGCAGCAGGTGCCTGGCTCGGGGCTGCCGAAGTCCCCGCAAAACTCGTCTCCGCCGGACTCTCTCCTTTTCTTATTTCGTTTCTCATGGTGGTTGGTGTTTTTCTCGGTCGATGGAGCCTTCCCGCGGCGGCTCGAGGTACCTCCGACATCTGGTCCGACATCCGTAGAGCTCCTCACCTGGTGATCTGGGCCGTCATTGCCGGCTGCCTGTGGTCCGTCGCCAACACGCTCACCATCTTCGCAATCCGTGACCTCGGCCTCAGCATCGCCTTTCCCTTGTGGAACACGAACGCTCTCATCGGAATCCTTTGGAGCGTTCTTTTCTTTCAGGAACTGAAGAATGCAGGCCGAGCCCGGTGGATAGCCGTGCTCGGTGGCGCAGCCCTCATGTTTATCGGGGGCATGATTCTGGCGCGTGTGTCGGCGAGCCATATGTCCCCGCAGGCTGCCACCAAAGGAGTGGTCGCCGCGCTGGGTGCGGGCGTGCTTTGGGGGACGATGTACATCCCCTACCGCAAAGCGTACCTCTCGGGCATGAATCCGCTGTCGTTCGTCTCCTGCTTCACTGTGGGCGAACTCGGAATGATGACGGCCTTGGCCGTCGTCTACCTGGGAGGCTTCGCGGAACTATGGCGACAGATCGCAGCAGTGCGCCATTTCCAGTTCTGGCTGCTGGCGGCCGGATTCGTTTGGGTCGTTGGCGACATCTTCCAGCAATATGCGGTGAAGTACAGCGGCGTCAGTCGAGGAATCCCGCTCTCCAACTCCAATCAGCTTTGGGGATTGCTATGGGGCGCCCTCGCCTTCGCGGAATTTCGCGGCTGGGGACACTCCGCCGTAGCTGGCGCCGTGTACGGTTCGATTCTGATGGCCGCCGGCATGGCTGCAATCTCGTTTTCGGCCGCGGGCAAATCCGAGTATGAAAGGTGGCGCGAAGCCTCGGCCCGCGAACAAAAGCGCTACGGCCTGGATGCCCAATTTGTATCCTCAGCGATGGAGGGAAAGTCCGCGCAGAGCAACTCCGCCAAAACATGGTGGGATGCCCTGCTGGTGATCCTGGCAACCGCCGCCTTCGTATGGACGGGAATCGCGGCGCGCTCGCCCTCGATCGATCTGAACTGGCCCGCCGTGTGGATACTCATCGTCGCAGCCCTCGCCCTGTTACTGGCCGCCGGTACGTCGCTTTGGAAGTCGACGAAATTCAATTGAGAACGCGATGGGCGGCCCTTCCATTCGTGTTTCTTGCGCCTCTGCACAGAAGTCGCGCCTACCTCGCCAGCCTCTGCACCCACCCCGCAAACGCCAGCCACGCCTCCGTCTTCCCCAGAACCAACCTGATCTGATACACGAAGATAAGGAAAGAGCTCGCCCACAGAGTAGCCCGATGCACCTTGTGCGTCGACCAGAGGTCATAGGCCACCAGAATGAGTAGATATAGGTAAACGATCAAGGCCGCTTTGGGGTTCTGTCGGTGGACGAAGGCCCACGGCCAACGTGCTATGGCCGCAATCATCAAGCCGGTCGTGGCGATCAGGAGAAGGCGCTTGTGCGCAGCGGCATTGAAGCGATTACGAAACGCAAAATAGATGAGCGTCGCAAACACCAGCATGTCCGTCAGAGGAATGATGTAGAAAAACCTCGGATCCCGCCGCGCCGCACCCGATTCCCGCACCAGTGAATCGGTCGCTGCCAAAACCCCCATGACCACCATAAGACACGCCAGCACGAAGCCGGCCATGCCGAGCCGCCGGTGGATATCCACGCGGCCGGTCGAGACCAGCGAAGTTTGCGTCAGGAGCAGGAGAACCCAGCACGAGAAAACTGCGCCATGCAGGTGAATGATCAGGCTGGGCAGCGGGGCGTGAAATACTCCCGCGAGGTAGTAAGTAGGTCCGAAGCCCACGAAAACCGTGACCAGCAAAAGCACGGCCATCGCAGAAAAAAAGTAATGATCGAAACGGCGACCGGGCAGCTGTTTTGCAGACTGCACAGGTGTGTCCGGACGAGCTACAACAGTAGCCATCGTTCCTCCGTGTCCCAATGATGTAGCTGAGTTTTGTTGCCGCCCCAGGGGAAGTGCAGTCAGTCTTGGCTAAGTCGATTTAGGATTGCTAGGAAAAAACCATCCCGCGGGCACACATGCTCAGCAAGGGGCAATCCGAGCGATTAGCACGGTATCAGCATCATTGCAGGGGAGAATCCGTCGATAGATTTTCAAGATCCTGCATTCGCTGACTGCGGACTCGCTCGTAGTCGTCGAGCGCTTCCAGCAGTTCGTTCATCAAGCGTTGAAACCGTTCGCTATCCCTTTCACGCGATAGGTCCTCACAAATTTCGCGCCAATTACGGTGGCTCATCGTTCGGCTCCGAGTTGCGCGTACTCTGCGGCTATCGGTATGGCATTCGTCGTGCCAAACTCGTAAGTCTCAGTTGGATCAAACACGTAGGAAATTTGAGCGTGTAGTTTTGTTCGATACGGGGCAGAAAAAGGTGTTACTGGGTTTCTAAATACAGAACTCGCTGTATCGAGCGAATGGGCCGCGTCAACTATCTTAGTAGGACAACCGACCGCAGGGATGGCACCATGGACTCAAGACGCTCAGACGATAGAATTCGCGCACTCGCCACCAAGGCCGTCGGTTCGTCCGATGGCGCTGAGGTGAGAAGACTGGTAGCAGAGCTGAGGACCGAATTGAAGGAGCATGAGCAAAAGCTAAAGAAAATCGCCGCTGCCAACCCGCCTTTCCCATACCGCAGAAAGACCGACTCGCCTTCGCGATCCAATGGTCGATGAGGGGCCCTCCATGGAATCGCCAAGTGAAAGTGTTGCGGAGCGTAAGATTATCCGCCTCGCTGCCTGTGCGAGTGTGGCGATGTTACGTCAGTTTTGGGGACTTCGTATCCACTGTGGTCTCTAACGTTGGCTGTCTTTGGATGGTAGAAGGCTGATCGTCAGCCTCTCTGTCCCCCATGCGCGGAAAGTGGGGCTAGATTGCTGTCCTCTTTCGACGGACCCTGCATCAGCTCAACGATCATCGCAAACAGATGATTGCGGGTCTCGACTCTCACTCCGGCGCGAGTGATGTAGCGAATCACGATGTCGACGCCAGCTCCCGCCGGCCTGAGATTGACCGACGGCATGGCGCTAAACTGTGGCGATCCTTCTTCGTGCGTCACCCTCTTCCATTCCGCTTCCGCCATTTTCGCATCGGCTTCCGTTGTCTTCACCGTCGCTTCGTAGATGCCCTTGATAAGAGGATGAATGCCCGTGCCGGGAGGAACGCTTACCTTAATCTCGTCCCACATCCATTGTCCTACGGTGGAGAAGTTGAAATACTTGCCGCGTATGGCATAGCCGTTTAAGAACGAGACTCTTCTTCCCGTGGGATGGCCATTGGCAGTCCAGTTTCCCGTCTCCAGTAACCAGGTGCGGAACAGGCCGAGATGTACCACCTCGCCGCCGACACCATCGATCTCTACCCAGTCCCTGTACCCTGACTCCGTTTGGTCCCATCAGAACAAACCAACCGCAGAATGCCAGGATGAAATCCTGAAAGACCACGGTCAGTCCCGCGGTCGCCAGACCCAGGATCGTTGGCATCTGCTGTGGTACACCGAAAATCGCCAGCAGGATCAGGACGAGGCCGACCAGTTGCGTTCCCAGATTTAGAACTGTTTTCAACGTTTGCTTCTGGCGAGGATCGCGAACCATCTTCTCCAATGCCAGTTGGAGAGCCCAGCCCGCCAGGATCACCAACAGGCAGATCGCGGCAATCAAAGCCAGAGACCGCAATATCAGGTGCACTACGATTTTTCGCTGTATCTCGACTTGCTCTCCCCATCGCCCGTAGAGTGCCACAAGCTGCTGTTGCGCTCCCAGACGATCATTGAGGATGCTCAGGATGTTTTGCTGAGCGCTTAGCTGTCGCAGCCGCTCGATTCGTTCGGAACTTGATTCTCCAGCGGCTTTATCGCCAAGGCCGGCGGCTTCTGTCTTCAGCCTTGCCTGGTCGCCCGTCAGCGCGGCCACGTCGGCCGTGGCCAATTGCTCGGCCTGCGCAATCAGTTGTTTCCTGTTGCGGAGGGATCGCCACGTGGATAGCTGCTGTGCGAACGTCTTGTACTGTTCGGCGGAGGCGACAGCAGTTTGCCCATCGTCGTTGGAGGCACTGATCCCGGTACTGCTTCATGGCGGCTTGGCGTGCCGCTAGTTCCTGCTGAAGCTTGATTCGCTGATCTCCGCTTTCGCGGGCGAGGTCTTCGATCGAATCGGTCAGTTCGTTTTGGTCGAGGCCAAGTTGCGCCTTCGCAATCTCCAGGTCGCTGCCATTGGAAACTGCACCCGCTGGTTTCGTGCCCGCGCCTGCACTGAGTGATGCGATCCGCGCCTGGTCGTTCTTGATGGTTTCCTGAAGCTCGGTGACCCTTTGCTGCAATGCGAGTGCTTTACCGCTTAGATTTGGTTTTTCAAGGCTGGCCTGCCGCAGTGACTGCGAGAACGCCTGGTCGACTTCGTGATCCGCAAGGCGTTCGGCATCGCGGGCGAGTTCTCTCTCTTCCGACGATTGTGCCAAGGCCGCCAGAGTTGCCGCGGTCTGCCAGGGCCGTTGATCCACAACTCCGCGCGGTACATAGGCGCCCGTCCAGTTCCCGGTCCTGGCCTGCAAAAACGGAAGATATGCCATCACGCCGCTAGTCAGAAACGTACCTGCCAGGGTGACGGCCAGCACTATCAGCATGATCAGCACAATCACCAAGCGGGCCCGATTCATACGCACACCTTTCGTTTGGACCTCTGGTCGACTGTATCGCAAACGGAGAACAAATTTAGCGTTCAACCACAGATGAGAGGCTATCGAGCTAATGGGAATCACGGCCGGAAGCAACCCATCGAAATCAACAACGATCACTGCAAAGAAGTTCTCGTTGTTGCTCGATTTTGCTCAACGTTTACGTGCCCCAAGAACCAGGGCGAGAACACCTCCAGTGAGAAGCACGATACCGATCACAGGAGGCAATTTTTCGCTGCTCTCGGTCTGCACTCCGATTTTCGCGTCTCCGATCTGAACGCCATGTTGCTCGCGGTGAGGAATTGGCACGATGAAAGCTGCGAGTCCCAGCACGAGCAGCAAAACTCCCACAAGAGTAACGGGTTTCATACGAGGCTCCTCTCCAAGTTCGCGACTCCGACCAATGTACGCCGCCATCCGTATCGAGTTCCATAGGGGTTGAAATCAGCCGATTTCACTCATAACCGCGGTTTAGGGGTAGTTGGTGTAATCGGGATTTCTTCGCCAACTCAGGACACGACAGCAATTCTACGAACTCACCTCGCCATCCGGGCCCGCGATGACCACCACATAACCGTCAGGATCGCGGAGCCAAATTTCTCTGTGTTGGGGGGCCGGATTAACGTGCGGCTCCAGAATCATTTCAGCCGCTAGTTCTCGTGCTCGATCAACTGTCGAGTCAAAGTCGGTAACCTGGAACCAGAGTAATACCCCATGCCCAGGAGGCGCGGCGTTCGCGTTGACAAGGTTTGGATGATGCTCTTTGTCCCAAGCGTGGAGTTGAAGAATCAAGCGACCCGACGAGAACACCCGCTCATATAAATCACGATGCCTGTGATCAGGCAGCGAGTCTGCCGCGAACAATCTCCCGTACCAACGGCTACTCGCCCTAACGTCGCGTACAGCAATCAGAGGTTGCGCTTCCACCGACACAGTCATGCGTAATAGCATAACGGTTGATAACAAGGCAATTTCACTCAGTGACCCCGTAGTTGATGAAGTGGAGATTGGCGGTACCGACGATGGGAGCCAGGTTCCGAGTGTCGCTGAGCAAACAAGAATTCAGCTATCTCCTGCTCACCCCTCGATGCTGATCGCGTCCTATTGATCGGACACCCACAGCGAGAGGGAACGCAAGGAACTTCTTGATTGCCAGGTTCTCGCTGAGGCAGAGGGCAACGGCGCGAAAGGAATCGTCGTGAGCGGCAGCTTAGGGAATTCGTCGGTCGCGATGGCTCTCCTCGTCATTCCCAGCCAGGTGATTTGGTCATATTTCTCCTTTGGACTGGTTCTCGCAATCGGCCTGGTCGCAATGTTTCTTCGTGCCGATTGGCAAAAGGCGCGAGGATTGGACAAGGTGATTCTGTTCGGACCGCTTTTCTACGCGGCACCGCTCGCGGCCTTCGGCACCGAGCATTTCACCCTGACGAAGGCCATCGCGTCGCTCATACCGGCGTGGATTCCGTGGCATCTGGTTTGGGCGTACTTGGTAGGCGCTTGCTTTATCGCCGCCGCACTGAGCCTGGTGACGAGGATTCAGGCACGCCTCTCGGCGAGTTTGCTCGCCTTGACGTTCTTCCTTTTCGTAGTGTTGATGGACGCCCCGGGTTGGGCACACAATCCGCGAGATCGGTTTGCTCTGGCCTTAGTGCTGCGGGAATTGTCCTTCAGCGGGGGCGCTCTGGCGCTGGCAGCCAGCCTCAGCGAGCAGTGGCGCGAGCGCGACACGCACATCTTTGCGACGATAGCGCGCTTTTTCGTTGCAATTCCCGTGCTCTTCTTCAGCTTTGAGCAATTCCTGCATGGCGATCACGTTCCCTGCATTCCGCTGGAAATGGTGACTCCGCAGTGGGTTTATGGACACGCGATTTGGACCTACCTGGCCGCCGTGGTTTACGCAGTCGCGGGCCCCCTGTTGCTTGTGGGCAAGAAAACCCGAGCAGCAGCGACGTGGCTGGGCTTGACCGTGCTCTTCGTGGTGTTGGTCGTCTACGTGCCGATGGCAGTCGTGGAACGCGCCAGTCTCGAAAGTCTTAATTACATGGCGGATACACTGATGTATTGCGGCGCCGTTCTCATGCTCGCCGGCGCTATGCCGCGCGAAGCTAGCGGCGGGAATCCTCGGCTGATCGATGGTCCACGAAACCCGGATTTAGTTTCACATGCATGACAACTATGAATCGAAGGTTTGCTTGATGACGTGAAGACGGCTACGTAATTGTGGTGAATAGCGATTTCCTTCAGTGACCACCGGACGAGGATTGATCTCTTCCTGCATGCGCTTGACCACCTTATATGTCGGTATTCTATATAGGCAAGGATGGACGACATGCCTATGCTTTCGTGCACGGTGCACTTAACAACGCACTGCTGCACTACGCGCTTCTAAGGCGCCTCCCGAAGACTGAGGATTCGCCAAGCCGCTAGGAGGTTGCGTGCACGAACGGATTGCAAAGAAGCGACTGCGATGGTGCAACCTCATTTTGTATGCGGCCAGCATGATCGTGCCGTGGCCCCAACGCAGTGAGTGGTTGCGCGAAAGGCGCCGAAAGGTTTGGCATTGGGTGCACTTCCTGGTGGAGTCGGGTCGCCTGAATGTCACAACCGAGCAAGAAGTTTTAAGACACTGCTGGGGATCATTCCCTGACGCGCTCTGGTGCCGTTTCAATCGAGACAAGACCCTGACCTTCCTGCGGTCGTATCCAGCGACCCCGCGTTTTTGTCTGCTGAGTATTGTTCTAATCATCCTTGCTGCCTTGGTCATGAGCCCCGCCTCGTTATGGCGTTCTTTTGAATTTGCCAGCAACGCCGGCTCGCTTCTGAGCGTATCGCTTAATGACAATTCACATTGGCTGGAACCGGAACTGTTGTGGGATGCCGCTGTGGATTGGTCCCACAATCCGCTCATAGCCGGCGCCGCAACATATGCGTGGCGTCCGAGCGTGCTTGCCGGGCCTGCAGGCAAGCAGGATGTGCTCAGTGCGAGGGTGACTCCCGAGATATTTAAACTACTCGGAGCCAAACCTCTTTTGGGCCAGACCTTCGAGAACGTCGATTCGGCTTGCTCGAATTGCGTTGTTCTCAGCCATGCAGTCTGGCGTGAACAGTTTCAGGGTGACACAAGACTCAGCGGTGAGTTTGTGTATCTTAATGGCCGGCGAGTTCACGTCGTGGGCGTTCTCTCCGACCGCTTCCGACTTCCTGATGCGGATGTTCAGGTGTACACGCCCTTTCAAGCCGCGCCCTTCGCACGTCTGCCGGGATTCGAGTGGCCGGGAGTGGTTCTTCGACTGGCGGGTGGTTCTCCCGCGAAAGTGGCCAAGCTCCAGATTCAAAGAGAGGTCCGTGAGACGAACTTTCCGTCGCCCGCGCTTCTTGATGTCCTTTCGATCCGAGAAATTCGCTACCGTTCCTTAAGATTCTGGCTGGCCATGGCTGCTTTCGCGATGCTGATTATCGTCGGTCTCAACTGGCGACTATTCCGTCAGCTTTGCACAACGAGTCCGCACCGGACCACTCGCGACGTTTGCAGATGGTGGGGATTCATGGCGCTGAAGAGTGGTCTCTTGGTGGCACTGGTGTGGTTGTTGTCCGTAGACCTTGTCGAGGGCGTGCTGCAGAGAATCGGGCTTGTACCTTTGCACATCGCAGGCGGTGTCGCGATGTGGGCCTTCCTGGTAGGTTTGAATGTCGCTCTGGGGTGGTCCATTCGAGATCAAAACGCTCGCTGTCGTTCGTGCCTGACGCTCCTTCGCACACAGATCACTTTGAGTGCCTGTGTTGTTCCTCTTTGGGACCCCAGTGGTTGTGATCTGCTTTGCGACAAGGCCCACGGCATGCTGCACATTCCTGCGATGCAACTCAGTTCCCTCGATTCCGAGCACTGGATCGATTTCGATGAGTCATGGCAGACATTAGCGCAGGACCGATGAAGACAGGGCGCAGGGATGGTCGTCGCAAAAAGGATTGCACTCACTGGCACTGTCAAAGGTGCTGCACGATAACTGTAATCAGAAGAAGTAGAATGCCTGCCCCGAGCGAAGCCGAAGGCGATCGACGACAGTAGCGGCAACCGCGATTACTCCGCCCCGAGTCCCGAAAAGCCCACCGTTGAGTTCGAAAGATTTCTCGATTTTGTTATCTATTGTTTGGGGCTGTTCCCATGCCGCGAAGTGACCGCCTTTCTCGAGCTTGTTGTAATGGATCAGTTTGGGATACGCCCGCACTGAGCTCGCGTTTGCCAAACTCGACCCACCATGTTGGAACTCCTCCATGTGTACATCGGCACGGTCGGGAGACGACCTTTAGAGCAAGCGCATAGAGCGAGCGCACTACGGGCAGACAGCGCCCGGAGGTCGTACCTGTAGGCTATGTTTTCGTCCCCGGAGCCAAGAGCCAAGAGCCTAGAGCCGGAAGCCCGGTTCCCACTCCGCAATCATGCAATACTCATAATCCGGAATGGACCCCCGCCGCATCGCCGACCTATTGACGCCCTTCTTGGCAACAGCGAGAGCAGAGTCTGCCATGCTCACTCCCCGGCAACTCGATCAAATATCGATCTACATCGATCTATTGTTGCGTTGGAACGCGCGCATCAGTCTCACCGCCATCCGCACCCCGGAGGAAATCGTCACCCGTCACTTCGGAGAATCCTTCTTCGCCGCACGCCATCTCCTCCCGTGTGACCCGGGCACTCCGCGTGACCCCGACACTCCGTGTGGCGCGGGCACTCCTGCCCGCGAAGGCTCTTGCGTCTCCCCCGAACGGTCCCTGAGAAGCGAAGGTCCAGACTCGGCGTCCCTCCTGGGGAGAGCCGGAAAGAAGGCCTTCCAACAAGGCGTCCCTCAAACCTCATTTCAGGATTCAAACCCAACCAGCGCCTCACCCGAGCAGAGTTCGACGCAGCCGGGAAGAATCGTCGACCTCGGCTCGGGAGCCGGCTTCCCCGGTCTGCCGCTAAAGATCTGGTCGCCGCACACTGCCGTGACGCTGATCGAATCCAACCAGAAGAAGGTAGCCTTCCTGCGCGAGGTCATCCGCGCCCTTACATTGACGGACATCAATGTATTCCCCCGCCGTGCCCAAGACTATCCGGCCGCCTCTGTCCCCCTGTTGACTCTACGGGCGGTAGAACGTTTCGAAACAGTCCTACCCGCCGCCGCGCGCTTGCTAATCCCAGGTGGAACCGTTGCCCTTTTGATCGGCCAGTCCCAAGTCTCCCACGCCCAGAGCCTCCTGCCCGCCTTCCAGTGGAACGCCCCACTAACCATCCCAATGTCAAGTTCGCGCCTCCTAATATGCGCAACGCGCAGCCAAGAGGTTCGTCACATGAGACAGGCCGCATCAAGCTAGTAATAAGTGGGAGTAAACATCAAAAATTAACGGTTTCCAGGGCCGATGTTTCGCTCCAAATAGATAAAAGTGGTAGACATCACGCAATAGTTGCGCCCGATGCTAAGTGTTCCACGTGGAACACTTCTGCGATTTGACTTTGATTATCGTATGTATCCACGCCCCCAAGTCTCCGAATAATCATCCTGTCTCCCCGGGGAGTGCCCCACTCTTTGCCATCGACTTTGTGTGACAACGCGCCACCAACTCCTCAGAGTGTTCCACGTGGAACATTTCACCCAACCCCTTTTCGCAGGCACATAAGTCTCATGGTTCAGAACTCTTTTAATCAGGCGTTTCTGTCCCCGGTCCTCAGCCACTAGGCCCAACGGCCTTGTGCAGGAAGCGTCCCATGGACAGGTTCACGCATTCCGGATCCTATCTCCAGCCGAACGGGGGCCAGGTTCCCAACATCGAATGTGTTCCACATGGAACACTTCTTATGATTGCTCAAACGTTTTCGGCTCGCCCCTAGCATGCGGGAGAAGTGGCCGGCTGCATTTTTGGGCGTGCTGTGCAGATGTTCTGCTCGGGGACAAGTCCGACAAGTGTTCCACGTGGAACATTTCGATTCCCCACTTGGCACTTCCAACTGGGGAAGGAGCAATTGGGAGGACTTGGATCTATCTTGCCTTAGGAGGAACCAACCCCTTTACCGCTCCTCTTCTCGCATCAACGCACTTGGTCGATTGGGGCGGAGTGTTCCACGTGGAACACTCTGTTGAAATGGCGGTTGAAAACTTGGGCAATTGGTTTGAATTCAGTCGCGGTTTAATAGTTTGTGCAGCACCAAAATCCGTCATTGCAATTGCGCGGCGAATGGACTTATGCTGCGCTCATCTCTGGATTCTCCGAAAATTAAATGGGACGCGTCATTGCGGTAGCCAACCAGAAGGGCGGCGTTGGCAAGACTACGACCGCCATCAATCTGGCCTCGTCCTTTGCGGCGGCAGAGGTGAATACTCTGCTGGTCGATTGCGATCCGCAATCGAACGCGAGCAGCGGACTGGGCCTGGTCAAAGATCCGGAACGGGTCAATACCTATCACCTCCTGATGGGCGCGGCCTCGGCCGAGCAGGCGTTGCATCGCACTGAGCTCGAGCAACTCTGGATCATTCCTGCGCACAAGAACCTCATCGGCGCCAATATCGAACTGGTGGAGGGAGAGCGGCGCGAGTTCCGGCTGCGCGATGCGCTTGCGCCTGTGCGCGACCGGTTTCAGTTCGTGGTGCTGGATTGTCCTCCGGCGCTTGATCTCCTAACGGTGAATGCACTGGTCGCGGCGGACTCGGTTTTGATTCCGATGCAGGCGGAGTACTTTGCCCTGGAGGGAATCAGCGAGCTGCTCGATACGGTAGAGCGGATCAAGGCGGGGCTGAATGCGGAGCTGTCGGTCGAGGGGGTGGTGCTCACCATGCTCGACGATCGCACCAGCCTGGCCAAGCAGGTGATGGCGGAGCTGAAGACTTATTTTGGGGAGAAGCTGTGCACGACGGCGATCCCGCGGAACATTCGGCTGGCGGAGGCGCCCAGTCATGGGAAGCCGGCGCTGCTTTACGACGTGCGCTCGCGGGGGGCGGAGAGTTATATCCGGCTGGCGAAGGAGATTATCTCGCACTACTTCCCGTCGGTGGTGGAGGAGCCGGCGGAGGGCGGGGAGATCGGGAAGACAGCTTAGATCGATGGGCATCTATATTGATGGCCATCGATGTATAAAAGTTTTTGACCACGAAGGGCACTAAGGGCACAAAGGGTCTCAAGAAAAGTTTGGACCGCGAATGGTGCGGAGGGGGTACTGGAAAATTTTGTTGGGTTCGGGGTGCCACGAGCGGATATGGGGTCCTTCGACTGCGCTCGGCTGGCGCCTCGACTCCGCTCAGGATGACATTGGTGCGGCTGTGGGTGTCAGGTGGGGTTGACTTACAAAGGCTTTTAACCACGAAGGGCACTAAGGTTCACGAAGGGGACCAAGAAAAGCTTGGACCGCAGAAGGCGCGGAGTCATAGCGCGGAGTTCGCGGAGATTGCTGAAACAATTTTGTTAGGTTCGGGTGTGTCGTCGGCGGGGGACACTTGATGGATCGAGACATTTGAGATGGCATTCGGGTGGCGGGTTGGCAGAGAGCTGCTGGGGAAAATTCGAGGGGATGAGGATATGACGATTTCGGCGGATAAGGTGGCCCAGCCTGCGATGGATAAAGCGGGTACGGCGCCCGAACAGACGCAGGCGGAAAAGCCGGCGTTGGCGCATGACAAGCGGCGGGCGCTGGGGCGGGGACTCGAGTCGTTGTTGCCGGGGCCTCGGGTGGTGGGCGCGGCTGCGCCTGCGATACCGGCTGCGCCGGGAACGGTTCCTCAAGATGGCGGCGTGCCGGGAGTGATCGCGGACCTGCAGGGGCAGGCTGCGACCAAGCGGAAGCAGGATGATCACGAAGTCGTCGATCTCGCGATCGAGTTGATCGATACGAATCCACACCAGACACGCAGCTTCACCAAGTGGGAAGTCGAGTCTCTGAACGAGCTGCGGGATTCGATCCAGGTGCAGGGCGTGATTCAGCCGATCACGGTGCGTCCGGGGAAGGACGGGCGGTACTTCCTGATCGCAGGCGAACGACGCATGCGTGCGTCGACCATGGCGGGGAAGACGACGATCCCGGCGATCGTGCGCATGGTCTCGGAGCAGCAGGCGGCCGAGATGACGGTGATTGAGAACCTGCAGCGGCGCGACCTGAACTGCATCGACCTGGCGCGTGCGTTCGTGATGCTGAGCAAGGATTTTGGACTGACGCAAGAACAGATCGGACAGCGCGTCGGGAGTTCGCGCGAATCGGTATCGAACTACATGCGCCTGGCGCGCTTGCCGATGCCGGTGCAGCAGTACCTGCAAGACGGCCGGCTGGAATTCAGCCACGCGCGCGTCCTGCTGAATCTGGAAGAGCCGTCGGTGCAGGAGCGAGTCGCGCGCAAAGCGGTCGATGAAGAGTGGTCGGTCGACAAGCTGGAGCACTTCGTGCTGTTCGATCCGAGCATGTTTGGCGCGAAGAAGGTGGCGAAGGGCACGACCGGAGCGCGCTGGGTCGATCCTAATGTGCGCGCGGCGCAGCGCGACCTGGAGCGGATCCTGGGAGTGAAAGTGCGCATCCGCGATCGGAAGGGGAAGGGGAAGATCACTTTGGAGTATTCGACGATTGAGGATTACGACCGGATTTTGGAGATGCTTAAGGGGAAATAGTCGTCAGTCGCAAGTCTCAGTCGTCAGGTTTAGTAGTACCGAGTTGCGAGTACCGAGTACTGAGTTCAGAACTGGCGGCTTTGGCCGCCTTTTCTTTTTCCTGCGGGAAACTGTGTGTATGAAACGTCGAAGTGATGTGATCGGGGACACGCAATCCAGCGCGGAGATGACTGTGGGTCCCACGTTTCAAAGAACGAAACGTGGGCACCATCGCGGCATCGTTATCCCACTCAATCGCACAGAACGCGATTGAATGGGGCACCCGCCACCCGCGAGTTGTGCGGGCTACCTGCCGAATTCGTTCGTTTCGGATTAGAGATGTTGTCCCGTTTGTGGTGACGTTCAGGAACGCGGGGTCCTTCGACTACGTTCGGCTGGCGCCTCACTTCGCTCAGGATGACAGAAGGTTGACTGTTCCCTGCACCCACTCAATATCTGTCGGTCTCGCACTTACTTAGTACATGATGGTTTTCGTCAGGTGATGGGGCCAGGTGGTGGCGTGGTAGTGGGTCCAGAGGCGGGCATCGACTTGGGGGATGATGATCTGCATGTCCGGGGGACGCAGTTTGTTGATTTCTTCGCGCAGCAGGGCGGTGGCGTAGAGGCAGTGGGCGCGCAGCTCGATTTCCGGGCGGCTGTCGCGCGGAATCATCTGGTAGGAGTTGATGGTTTTTTCGAGCGCCGGGGAGTAGCTGGTCATGCCCATCACGCGCAGCGCGGCCGGAACGATGTAGTCGGCGAAGGCGGTCATTTTGTGGGCGTCGTCGAGTTTGAAGGCGCCGGTGCCGGCGAGGCCTGAGTACATGCCCCAGCAACCGAGCTGCGACAATTTGTAGAACTTCACTTCGTGGCCGTCGTACTGGCTGACGTCGTTGTAGCGGGGAAATTCCTTCACGAGGCGGTCCACCAGTCCGTTGCCGTTGTCATAGAGCCGGGGCGGGCAGGAGCGCACGAAGTTCAGGAAGCGGCCGTCGTACTTGGCATTGAGCACTTCGCCGACCTGGTGGAAGACGGTCATCTTCTCTTCGAGCATCGGCATCTCGATGTTGCCGGCGAAAATCTTTGCCATCTCTTCTTTGGTGACGCGGGCCAGAAATTTTCCGTCGAGGACGGGGATGCCATCGTCGAGGGCGCGTTTCAGGCAGGCCTGCATGGCGTCGGCGTCGGAGAAGTGCTCGCCCGCGTAGTCCACCTGAAACTTGACGTGGGTTTTGAAGTCGGTGAAGGCCGAGTCGATGCAGTTGGTGACCATGACGAAGTCGATGGCGAGGTCGGGAGTTTTTTCGAGGCCGAACGGAACGGCGATTTTCGGCATGGGCAAATCTTCGTAAGCCATCCAGTGGGCGACTTCGACGATCTTGTCGTAGTGGGTGCGCACATCGCGCGAGCGCTCGATGACCGGTCGCAGGCTTTCGAGGACGGGGCTGCCGATGGGTTTGGGCCAGGGGAGGGGTTTGGTGGGGGCTGAGGCTCCCGCAGGGCGTGAGCGCTTGCAGGGTGGTGGTGGTGGCGAGGGCTGCGAGAGTTGGGGTGGCTTTTAGTAGGTCGCGGCGCGTGGGCATGGAGGCGGGTCCTCGTTTGAGTGCGAAAATGACACTCAATGTAAACCCGCTGCGGGTGACCGCGCTACTCTTGTTGGGATTGCGACGCGAAGCTCTTCGATTCTTGTCGTTCTGACGCCGAGCGAAGCGGAGGCAGGAAGAACCTGCTTTTGCTCCTCTAAGGGCCGGGTCGACCCCCCTTGGGCTGTCGACAGCATCGTGACCCCACGCGTCCAGTAAAATCGTAAGACTATTTTGCGTCTTTTTCTGAGCCGCTCTCCTCCCGGAATCGGCCTGACCGGCCCCCTACTTCGGGACGAGAAGTGGGAGGGTGGGTTATTGATCAGCTGATTTTAACTGGGTAGACAAACTGGCCCGTGTATTAACTGGCTTGAGTGTATTGACGTGGCTTGGCCATATGTATTGATAGTGTTGACCTAAGAGGGGATAGGTAAGGGGAGATTCGCTGGTGCAACTTACCAACCATAGACTGGCACTATCGTTTCGGAGGAGAGTTGATCGCCACCAAGAAAAGACAGGACGAGGTGACTCGGGACCCCAGGGATTTGCGGCTTCGAAATCAATATTTCCCAAATGCGGGGTTGGTCGTGTTGCCCCGCACGTCCAGATGTGGACAAGACTTCCACGGACGGGGGCCCCCTCAATCCCGGTTTTGGCTTGAGCGGGGAAGTTCACATGTCACAGACTTAGTCCGGTGAACAAAACTGGTTTGTCCTCGTGCCATGGGGACTAACGCGTTTTCACCACAGCGGGCAGAGTCATTTCGTCACTTTCTGCTGCTACCACCGCCGTCGGTTGTTCGCACGGACGCAAGCCGACGAATCTTCGAGTTAGCCTGGGAGCGTGCGGCGCAGGTCGATCGGGGCATGGGAATCCCATCCCCTCGACTGTGCTCAGGGATTTCCGCGGTCGAAAAAGAAAAGCAGGTTCCCTTCGACTTCGCTCAGGGCAGGCTTTCCTGCCTCCGCTGCGCTCGGCGTCAGAATGACAAGACTTGGAAATGCTCGGCGTCGGAATGACAACATTCGAAGGGAGTCATGCGAAAAGCAACAGTCAACGGCTGCGGACAGGAGTGTCCGCTCCACACTTGGGTCAACGGCATCAACGGCTGCGGACAGGAGTGTCCGCTCCACACTTGCGCGCTATTTCTTGGCGGTGACGCGGTCGGAGATTTTGTCGTACTGGGGTTTGGACAGGATGCGGCGGGTTACGAGGTCGCTGGGGTCGTTGTAGGGGCGTCCGGCGATAACCTGGTTCGCTTCGGCAGCGGTCATGCCGGGCAGGGTCTCGAGCTGGTCTTTGGTGGCGGTGTTCAGGTCGAGGGGCTTGTCGCGGCTCCAGCCTTCGCGGATTCCCTGGGCGACGGCCTTAGCGTCACGCTTGGCTTCGGCGGTGGCGCGCGCGGTTTTCTCCCGCAGCTCGTCGGAGCTTTCCGGTTGTCGCGCGCAGCCGGCAAATGTAGCCATCAGCAGAGTTGCGAAAATCAGACGGTATCGGATGTTCATGGGAGTCACTTTTTCCGCGCGCTTCTTTGGCGCGCTCTTGGCATGCTTCTGCTTGCGGACTTCTTTCCGCGAATTGGATGAGATTTTCGGGGCGCGGCGGTTGGAATGAGTTTTGCGGCGGGTTTACTCGGGATGGAAACGGACGGTGATGAGTTCGTGGGTCTCGCGGGGAGCCGGTTCCCACTTCGATCTGCGGATCGCGTCGACGGCGGCCTGGCCCAGGAGGGGGTGTCCGCCGGTTACGGAGGCGGACTTGACGGTGCCATCGGGCGCTACGACGGCTTCGAGCTTTACGGTGCCGGAGATGTTCATGGTGCGCGCCAGGCCCGGATAGTTCGGGGTGATCCTGGTGACCATCTTTCGCTTGCTCTCGGACTGGTCCTGCTGGGCGGATAATGAGGGGGTCGAAACACACAGTGCTGACACACAGACTGCCAGGGTCGTAACGGCAAGCCAGCGGCGCATGGGAAGGCCTCCTGTCAGCATGGTAAGCACCGTAGGAATTATGGAAAAGTAACGGACGTAACAGGACTGGCAGGGACCTGGGGTCGATCGTGGGCGGGGTGCCTGGGGGTGGGGTGTCGGCTGGGATAACGGGTGGGAGATTTGGCGGGTTCGGGGCTCTGGGGAACGAGTTTTCCGTGATTGAACGCGGGTGGGTGGGAAAGAGAGTCGTTTTAGGGGCGTGTTTGGGAGGGGAATCCGACTGGTAACAAGTGGTGGGAAAGCTGCTGGGAAAGGCCACGGGGCTATCTCGAATTGGGAATCCCCCGCGATTATGCTGAGCGAAAGTGGGAAGGGTGTGCCGAATCGTGAGGGGTGTTGGGCTGAGTATTGACGGAAGAGATCCGGGTCAGGTGGGCGTATGGAGGGAATCGATCGTGAGGTTCTGAAGTCGGTGGCGGACCAGTTGATGGCTGGCCGGGCGGTGGAGCTTGCGGGAGAGACGGCTGTCGTGCGGAAGACTAGCCGGCATCGTCTGAAGACGGCGCGGTTCCAGATGAATGGGCGGGAGTATGAGGCGATTGAGCAGAATCCGGAGAAGCCTAGTCGGTGGGGGAAACTGGCGCGCGAGGGACATCGGGTCGTGCAGTTTCGCGACGTGCTGAGCGGGAAGTATGTGGCTGCGGCGGTGGATGGGAAAGTGGTCGTGTATGGGAAGACTGCGCGATGAAAGGTGTCGAAATTGTGTCGTGGGACGTGTGGCAGTGTGAGGTCCTTCGACCTCGCCGTGGTGACAGGCGAGGATGCCCGTCGTTCCACAAGCAAGGCGGTTTTGACTTCGGGGACTGGAACCTCTAGCATCGCCGACCTAAGGCGGATCTTTTGGCTGAATTGATCGGACAGACTATTTCGCACTACCGGGTCGTCGAAAAAGTCGGCGGCGGCGGGATGGGTGTTGTCTACAAGGCGGAGGATACGCGGTTGCATCGCTTTGTCGCGTTGAAGATGCTGCCGGATGGAGTGGCGAAAGATCCGGGAGCTTTGGCGCGATTTCAGCGGGAGGCGGAGGCGGCTTCTTCGTTAAATCATCCCAACATCTGCACGATTTATGACATCGGCGAGCAGGATGGGCAGGCGTTCATCGCCATGGAATACCTGATCGGCACTACGCTGAAGCACGTGATCGGCGGGAAGCCGATGGAGATCGAGACATTGCTGGGGCTGGCGATCGAGATTGCGGATGCACTGGATGCGGCGCACGCGGAAGGGATCGTTCATCGAGATATCAAGCCGGCCAACATTTTCGTGACCAAGCGCGGGCACGCGAAGGTTCTGGATTTTGGGCTGGCGAAAGTCGCTTCGTCGGGAAGCAGCGCCAGTCAGATTGCGGACGCGGCCACGCTGGCGGAATCCTTACCCGCCGAGGAACACCTGACTAGTCCAGGGACAACTGTCGGGACGGTGGCATACATGTCGCCGGAACAGGTGCGGGCGAAGGAACTGGACGCGCGGACGGATCTATTCTCGTTCGGGGCTGTGCTGTACGAGATGGCCACAGGAGTTGGACCGTTCCGCGGAGAGAGTTCCGGCGTGATCTTTCACGCCATCCTGGAGCGGGCTCCGGCATCGGTCGTGCGGCTCAATCCGGAGATTCCTTCCAAGCTGGAAGACATTATCCAGCGGGCTCTCGAGAAAGATCGCAACCTGCGGTACCAGCACGCCGCCGATATGCGCGCGGAATTGCTGCGGCTGAAGCGGGACACGGACTCCGGGAAGGCGAGCGCGGTTCGCGCGGACGAATCGGAGAGTCCGGCAGCGGGCGGAAGCTCTGGAAGTGCGGCTGCCGTGGGGTGGGGATATAAGAAGGTGGCGTGGTTGGTTGGATTGGTCGCGGTGGCGGTGCTGGCGGGAGTTCTCTGGGTGGGCAGGCGTCGTCCTTCTGAGTCGGCGCCAGTGGTTAGTCCAACAACGGTCGCGGTCTTGCCTTTTCAGAATGCCGGTTCGGATAAGGAGACGGACTTTCTTCGGCTGGCCTTGCCCGATGAAATTGCTACCACGCTGAGTTACGTACCGTCACTGACGATTCGTCCATTTGCGACGACCAGCAAGTATGCCGGGCCGGATCTGGATCTGCAGAAAGCGGGACGGGAGATGCACGTCACCAACATTGTGACGGGACATTACCTGCACGAGGGCAAGCAACTGCAGGTCACGCTGGAAGCGGTGGACGTCGAGAACAACCGGACTTTATGGCGCGACAGCTTGAGCGTCGCCACGCCGGACCTGCTGGCGATGCGACAGCAGATGACTACGAAGGTGCAGCAGGGGCTGCTTCCGGCGCTGCGGGTGTCGACCAACTCCGAGAGCGGGACCCGGCCTAACAATCAGGAGGCGTACCAGTTGTTTCTGCGGGCGACGGCAGCATCGCATGATGCGGCGCCGAACAAGGAAGCCATCGTCATGCTGGAGCGGTCGGTTGCGTTGGATGCGAACTATGCTCCGGCCTGGGAAACGTTGGGTCTGCGTTATTACTACGACGCGACTTACTCTACCGGGGGACGGGAGATGTTTGCCCGTTCGGAAACGGCTTATGAACGCGCGTTAACGTTGGATCCGAACCTGGTGCTCGCGGCGGGACAGTTGAGCACGAACGAGGCCGAGCGTGGAGAACTGGTGAGAGCCTACACGCGGGCGCTGAACCTGCTGAAAAGGCGTCCGGAAAGTGCGCAGGCGCACTTTACTATGTCGTACGTCTTCCGCTACATGGGATTTCTCGACGACTCGATGCGGGAATGCGACATGTCAGTCAGGTTGGACCCGGGAAACTATTACTATCGCTCGTGCGCGTGGAGCTTCATGGAGGCGGGCAACCTGGATCGGGCGGCGGATTTCGTCCGCTTGGACGCGGGTTCGGAGTGGGCGCAGTACGTGATTGCGATATTACAGATGAGGCAGGGGAGAGTGGCGGAAGCGCGAGAGAGTGCGAAGAGGGCACCAGCGTCGGGGTACGGCCGAGATCTCTTGCAGGCTTGTCTCGCGGAACAGCGACCAGCCGAACTGGACAAAATTGCACGCGAAGCCGAGGTGGGCGCGGCCGCGGGAGTCGATCCCGAGCCGCGTTACGACATAAGCGCGGTATTTTCGTTCTGCGGGAGGCCGGAGCAGGCGGCGCGTATGCTGGCGGGCGTCATTCAGCAAAATTACTGTGCTTATGACGCACTGCGCTCGGATCCTGCGTTGGCCAAGGTGAGGACGGGTCCGGAATTTGCAGGACTGCTAGCGGCGGCACAGGCTTGTCGGCAGCGGTTCCAGGAGGCGCGGAATCAGGAGGCGAAGTGAGGGTGTCAGGTCTTGGGTCTTAGCTCTTGGGTCTTAGGTTGTCGGTGCCCGACAGTAGGTGGTGTCTGGCCTGTTTACTTTTGCATTCCGGGGACACCATCTGCCTCTTATTTCTTTCTGGCCCTCTCATTTTGACTACCGGCGAACTTCGCTGTGTCGTTAGATCTCCCTGGCGAGGGCGGAGCGAGTTCTTTGTGATCGGGCCAGCGCTTCCATGGTCGGAAAGGAAGAGGGAGCGACCAGGGTGATTTCGGGAGGGATTGCTCCAGTTTGAAGGGATCCGGCCAGCATCTCGAGCGCCTGGCCAGCCAAGGGAGGAGTTATCACCGTGGCGGCCAGGAGGCCAGACTTGACCCAGGCTTGACCCGAATTAGAGACGCCGTCGCAGCCCATGTAGGGCAGAGCGAGCCAGCGGTCGCGGGCATTTTGATCGAACACTTCCTGAAAAGCCTTTCTTGCTCCGACTGCCATCGCGTCGTTTTGCGCGGCGATCACATCAACATGGGATTGCTGCGACGTAGATAAGCGAAGCCATGCTGTGACGGCTTTGTAGGCGCTAGCCTCGGTCCACTGGGCCTTCATCATTTTCAATTGAATGTTGGCAGGCTTGGTTGCTTGCATGCCGTCGGTGCGCTGCCTGGCGGTGGTGCTGTCGGAAGGTCCCTGGAGGTACACAGCAGTGCCTCCGTTGGGTAGGAAGCGCAGCGAGCTGGCGGGCTTGAATACGGCCGACTTCCACACTGTCGGAGCTCACGGCAAAAATCGGCACGCGGTTCAGCTTGCGCAGCTCGTGAAGGTAGTCGGCGTGGCGGTTGAGGACGACCCAGCCGATGCCCGCCATCGCGGCGGCCCGAGCTACCTGGGGCAAGGCCGTTCCGCCGGCGGGCTCGAGGATGATGCCGTCGGGAAGCGCGGCGGATTTTGTTTGGATGAATTGCAAGATCTGCTGGCTTTGCTGGATGGCATCGTTGTCGGCGAAGACGATTTTCAGATCAAGGCCCAGGCGGTGGGCAATTTCCTCGGCCGAGGCGGCCTGTTCGATCTGGTAGTCATTGTCCTGCGTGATGAGGGAAAGGACAAAGTTGAGCTTTTTCATTCGTGTTTCCGCACGGATCATAACGCCGCTTTGGTTACCAGGGAACGTGACGAGGGTAACGTTGGTGGTCCCCCTGATCACGGTAGTGGACAGGAAAGCGCCCGTTCCCACAGCGAGCGCTTTGGCAATTAATTCGACGCAGGCAGGGGGAAGGGAGTAACCTTCAGTGTGTCCGATTTAGGGCTAGTTTGGGGGTGATGAGAGTGGCAGAAGTTCGATTGCAAGAGGGCGAGTCGCTGGAGAACGCCCTGCGTCGATTCAAACGCAAGGTTCAGACGGAAGATATTATTAAGGAAGTGAAGCGTCACTCCTACTACCTGAAACCGGGCGAGAAGCGTCGTCTAAAGCAAGCTCTGGCGCGCAAACGTGCCCGAAAGAAGAATCGCAAAGAGCAAGATTAGATCAGAACGATTGGGCCGCTGCCTTGCGCAGCGGCTTTTTTTTGCAGAGTGACAACAGTTAACCTTCGATTACCGCGGCAACCGTCCAGAATTGCGTTCATGAGTTCGCAGCACACGATCAGTGTGCTGCTTCTAGGAGGATCTTTTGCACACGCCAGTTTAAGAGTTCGGCGACATACAGTTCATTCTCCGAAGGACAAGCAATCTCGTGAATCCATCCGAACTGGCCTAACTGTTTTCCTGTCTTGCCGAACATGCCAAGCACCGTTCCATCCAGGCTGAGCTTGTAGATTCGCCCCGGAAACGCATCCGAACTGAACAGCACTTGATGTGGCGGTGGGGTAATGCAAATTGCCCATGGAGAACCTGGCGTTCTCGAACCAGATGGATGGTCTGTCTTGTTGCCAATCGCGGGTCTTGCCTCGGGCGGGACGGGAACATCGACAATGATCTGGCGAAGAAACTTACCATTTCTGTCGAATACTTGAATGCGATGATTTCCGCGGTCCGCGACATAGATATTGTCCTGCGCATCAACAGCAATGCTGTGCGGGGTGTCGAATTGACCAGGCTTGTTCCCTGGCTCGCCCCATGACTTCAGCCAATTGCCATCTTTATCGACTTTGGCGATTCGTGAATTGATGTAGCCGTCACTTATGTAAGTATTTCCCCCGGAATCCCAAGCCACATCTGTCACCTGTCTGAACAATCCATCTTCGGGCGGCAGAGGGGGCTGAACTTCTTTCAGCGGCCCTGTCCATCATCCGACGCCTCCTGCTTGCGACCGAACACCATGGACACGCGACCCTCGGGATTGAACTTGACGACCACATCCGAACCTTTGTCCGTGACCCAGATGTTGTCCTGCGGATCGACCTTGACCGTATGCGCATAGGACCAGGCATAGAGGTTGTGGCCAATCTCCCGCACAAATTTCCCATCCCGGTCGAATTCTAGTAGCTGGGCCGCGGCCGCACCATACGCGGGACCTGTTGTATTGCTGCGAGAGAACACAAAGATGTGATCTTTCGAACTCACAGCGACGCCGGTAACTTCGCCAAAATAGAGGTCGGCTGGCAGGTGCAAGAAATCGGGCACCGAGCGGTATTGAATTTTCGGGTACCCCAGATGTTTGTGCAGAAAGCCAACAGGTCGTATGCACAATTGCCAGCAAAAGAAGTCCTCGAGGATTTGCAATTCGCCCTCCAGTCCTAATGACTCGGTTCAAGGAGCTTTGGACAGACACGGAATGCCCGACGAGGTCACAATATAGCGCACCTAGGCCGTTATCCGAGATTCTGATTGGATGGTAGGCAAACCGGAAAGGATAAAGCTGCTTGTCAATTGGCGATCGATCCCCATCTCACTCATCCTATAAAAGAGGATGTCGAAGAAGAAAGTCTTTCCCTTTTCCCTCTGGAGACCTGCTGCTTGCTGGCATCCAGCCCCGGTGCCTTTCGGGGGCAGGGGTTTTTTGGTTTTCGCCGCTTTTGATCGCCGCGTATTTCAGCGGCGATGCCAACCCCAGTTGATGGTTTCCAGGGAATGGTTTCATCTTGCCGTGGGCGCTTGACGCGGATCCGTTGCGAAGCTACGCAAGCCCCTGGGTTGGCTTTCAGTGCCAACCATCATCCTATGTGAGGCTCGAGGCCTATGGCTTTTTTGGGTCGTGCGAGGGGGCATAGGATTGACGCGGAGACTCGGTGCTGAATGCAGCACACGGCGCCGAATGAGTGAATGGATACTCTCCCTCGAACCCGAGCGTCGCAGAACCGATTGGCCACCCACGAGGTAGGAAGACCTCGGAGAGCAACTGGAGTTCTGTGCAACACGCAAGCCGCTTGCGTCTTCAGTTGTTCGGCGTCGAAACCTTCCTCCTTTTTCCAAAGTATCAAAGCAATGGCCGAGATCTTCCGTGCTAGCGTTAGACGTGCCATCTCGGGCTTCATGCCTTTGTCCAGTAAAGCCACATAGAAGTCGTGCAACGGCCCCACACCACAGCTGGCTCGGGTCGCGGCTCCTTGAAAGATCTCTTCATCTCATGGTTGTGATTCTGATTGAGACCACGAATCGGTTGCGGTTTTTTCGCCCGTTGCAGTTGGCCGCGGACAAAGCGGTATTGCGCACGGTCGCGCGTTTCAATGCCCAACCCACTATAGGTCCAGAGTTGTCGCTTGCTACCGAACCGGTGTGGGGTTTGCATCAACCCCAGCAAGCGGGCGGCCCGAATCGGTCCGATGCAGGGAAATCTGGCGCAGCAGTTTCGAGGCTTTATGTTTTCGACTCTCCGCCAATAACTCGGGGCGTAGCGTTCGCCGCAAGCCTTGCAATCCATCCAACTGTTGCTAGAGCAGCTGGGCGCGCCGGCGCACGCCCGCATGCTACGGCGACATGACCCTTTGCTATCCTGACTGCGTTCACGAGCGAGGAGCCGTTGCATCCTAAATGCGGAAAAACGTGAAGATCGTTCTCGTTTTCGCGCTGTGCTGCACATTGGCGACCGCCCAAGCGGGAATCACAAAGAGGATCGTCGGCTACTACTATGGGAAGGGGCGTCCGGGATATCAGTTGTCGCAGGTGCCAGTTCAAGAATTAACCCACTTGATTTACTCGCTGGCAAAGCCGACGGCTCGCGGCGATTGTGAAATGTCCCATCCTGACGTGGACACGCCAAACTTACTAGCCCTCAAGAGCCTAAAGAAGCGAAATCCGCGCCTTCTGGTCTTGCTTTCCGTTGGGGGATGGAGTGGTTCAACATATTTTTCCGACGTTGCCGCCACCGCTTCGGCGAGAAGTCGGTTATCCGCATCCTGTTTACAAATTGTTGAGAAATACGGTCTCGACGGACTGGACATTGATTGGGAATACCCGGTGACCGGAGGCAAGCGAACCGATCACAGACGGGCAAGTGACAAAGACAATTTTGTCCTCCTCCTGAAGCAACTGCGCAGTGATCTGGATGCATTCGGGCACGAACGGCATTTGCTGCTTACGATTGCCTCCACTGGCTACCGAAATCACTTGAATGATCTGTCACTCAAAGAGATGGCTGACGTTCTGGACTGGTTTAATCTCATGGGCTACGACTTTAATGAGATGCAGCCCAAGCGCACATCTCATCATAGTGGGCTTTTCGCGTGGTCTGCGACTTCAGAGCTAGAAGAAGACGCGAGCAAATATGCGAATTCCGATGCCGCCGTGCAATGGTATCTAGATCACGGTGTCCCGCCTGAAAAGATTGTGCTCGGTCTCCCGTTTTACGGCCAAGTTTGGTCCGGCGTCCCTGCCGCGAACGACGGACTATATCAATCTTACAGAGGTAGACCCGAAGAAGACGGCACTTTGAGCTACCGTGAGATTGAGGAGACCTATCTTCCCGTCTACACCCGACATTGGGACGATCATGTCAAAGTGCCATGGCTATACAACAAAACGACCAAAATCATGATCAGCTACGAGGACCCGCAATCGATCGCCATCAAGGCAAAATATGTGATTCAGAAGCACCTTGGCGGAATGATGTTTTGGGACCTTGGTCAGGATGACAGCAAATCAACTCTTCTTGACGCGATCCATAGCCAGCTTGGCGGAAATTGATTCCTTGAGTTATTGTCTTCAATCCAGAAACTTATCCGATTGTTGGCGTAACATCCCGATCACACCAATTGAGGCCAAGGGTGGCAATCATCTACTCCATCTCTTGCGAAACGCGGCTTGCCATTTTCCATCGCGCTTGGTCCACACTCAGCTACGTTCTCCCAAGTCGTCCAGCGTTTGATAGACGCTTTCGTGTATGTCGTTTCCATCTTCTCTCCGAACGTATCCGAATTCCATTTCACCTGTTTACTCCGGCCTAGCTTCTTCTACGACCGCACCGTGTTCGCGGACGACGATCTTGGAAACTTTTGTCCCTTCCTTTACGAACTCGAACGTCAGGTCACGATCAGCGGCGAAGAAGACGTTCTCTGACTCGGGATGCAGCAAAAACTTCTTGTCGCCCCCGACTATCAGGATGAGGAGGTTGTCGTCGCGAGTGACCACCAAAGCGCCGGTTTTGGGCGCCTCGTACTTGCCAGCGTACTGTGCGAGTACCTCGGGTTGAATCGTCACTTCCTTTCGGGTGTTCTGGTAGGGGGCGTCACGATGCTCGTAGCTGACCACCCGCCCCATCTTCCACTTGCCCTCTTTCAGCAGCCAGACGTGGAAGAACTTTGCCACGCTGTCGCGGTATTCGGGCTTGCCGTTGTCGTTAATGTAAAAATAGTGTTCGCCCGAGAGCACAGCCCCGTAGGTCACGCCGTTCTTTTGAAGTGGGTGGACCTTCACCGTGTCCGGAATGGCTTCCCGCCGCAGCCGGTAGTTCGGTTTGCCGCACAGGCCGGTCTTCAAGTTCTCGACGAAGGGACCGAGTCCGACCGTCAGGCCACCTTTATCGTGATAGAACTCGATGTCAGGCCAGAAGAATTGGGACATTTTCTCGACGTCGCAGCGGTTATACGCATCCCAAAACGCGGCATCCTCCTGCCGGATCGTCGCCTCCAGGGCGGCCTTCTCGTCTTGGGCAAATACGGGAAAGTGAAGTAAAAACAACAGCAGGGTCAGCTTGATGCACCAATGCATTCTCATCCGATCCTCGCAGGTAGAGTGGGATACGTGTGAGTGGAGTGCCTTGTTCCGCGGAAGTAGGGCTTTGAACGGCTATTCAGGCGATAGGAAAAAGACAGTGGCTAGGGGTTTTCCTTTGCGCCTCCGCGGTAAGTCAAGCCTCTTTCCGTTTGACCGATTTCCACAGCGCACGCTAAAATAGCTGAGTTTGCCTGTACTTGCGGAACCGTTCTGGGCCGCCCGCCGTGGCTGACGAAAGCGCCTCGCGGCAACACACAGCAAGCAACGAGAAATTATGAAGTTCCCCTATGAGCGCCCGTGTGCGCCGGGGAGTGCAATTTTCGGAGGCAAGGTATGTACGCGGTCATCCGCGCCGGTGGTAAGCAGTACCGGGTGGCGCCCGGCGATGTGATTCGAGTGGAGAAGTTGGCCACCGGCACCGACGGCCAGGTCGAATTCGACGATGTGCTGGCGGTTTCTCCGGCAGAGGGCGAGATTGCCCGCCCGCAATCGGAAGCACGTGTGCTCGGGGAATTGGTCGAGGAAGGCCGCGGCGCCAAGATCATTGTCTTCCACTACAAGCGCAAGAAGCAGTACAAGAAGCTGCGAGGACATCGCCAGGCTTACAGTGCGGTCCGCATCACCGAGATCGCGTACGACGGCCAGTCCTTCAAGGCGCCTGAGCTCCCGAAGAAGGAACCCAAGGGAAGAAACGGCCCGGAGATCGTGGAAGACCAGGCCAGCAAGGCTCCGGCAAAGAAGAAAGCTGCCAAGAAGTCGGCGGCGAAGAAAGCAGCTCCAAAGAAGAAGGAAGATAGTGTTCTCCAGTTCGAAAGACTGTAGAACTGAGAACCGGGAACTGAGAACTAATTCATGGCACACAAAAAAGGTCAAGGAAGTTCACGAAATGGCCGCGATTCCAACGCGCAGCGGCTAGGCTTCAAGGCATTCGGCGGGCAAGTTGTGCCCGGCGGCACCATCATCGTCCGGCAGCGCGGCACGCGCGTAAAGCCCGGCCTCAATGTTGGCCGCGGCAAAGACGACACTTTGTTCGCGAAGATCACCGGCCGCATCAAGTTCAAGGATCGCGGCTCGATGGGCAAGTATGTGATGGTCGAACCGGTCGAATCCGCAAAGAACTAAGCTCCGCCGCGCGCACAAGTGCGGCAGTGAATAGCCCCTGAGCTCAAGGGGCTATTGTCTTTTGTGAAGGGAGCGCGCAGGACGCCGGCCTGGCAGAGGTTCTGCTGGCACCCGACGACTGAGCGACCGACGACTGATGTTCATCGACGAAGCCACAATCCGAGTGAAAGCGGGCGACGGCGGCAACGGCTGTCTTGCCTTTCGGCGGGAGAAGTTCGTCCCCGTGGCGGCCCTTCCGGCGGTGACGGCGGTAAGGGTGGCGATGTCATCATGGAATCCAGCGAGCGCCACAATACACTCGTTCATTTCCGCTTCAATCCCGAATACAAAGCTGAACGCGGACGTCACGGAGAAGGCTCGAACCGCACCGGCCGCGAAGGCGTCGACGTTATGCTGAAAGTCCCGGTAGGAACGATCGTCTACGACGAAGAAACCGGCGAAAAAGTTTGGGATTTTTCCCGCCCCGATGAACGCATCGTGATCGCCCACGGCGGTCGCGGCGGACGAGGCAATGCACGCTTTGCAACCTCCACGCACCAAGCTCCGCGCGAGCACGAAGAAGGCCGTCCCGGCGAAGAGCGTGTGTTTCGCCTGGAACTGAAGCTGCTGGCTGATGTCGGCCTGGTGGGCTACCCGAACGTCGGTAAATCCACGCTGATATCGCGCATTTCCGCGGCCCGTCCAAAGATTGCCGACTACCCTTTCACCACGCTCCAACCTAATTTGGGTGTGGTCGCCGTCGGCGACAAGAAAAACGAGATCAGTTTCGTAGTGGCCGACATTCCTGGCCTGATCGAGGGCGCGCACGAAGGCGCAGGCCTGGGCACGCAGTTTCTGCGTCATATCGAGCGCACGCGACTGCTGGTCCACCTGGTGGACGTCTCCGACGCCAGCGGTCGTCCCGACGTCGTGAAAGACGTCGAGGTGATTCTCGGCGAACTCGACAGCTTCGGCGCACATCTCGCTGACAAGCCCATGCTGATGGTCGCTTCGAAGATCGACGCTGCAAACAAAGACAGACTCTCCAAGCTCAAACAGTACTGCAAGAAAAAGAAGCTGGAGCTGTTCCCGATCTCTGCCGTCACCGGCAAGGGAATTGAGGAACTGAAGTACGAAATGGCACGGAGAGTGGAAAAGATCCGGGAAGAAGGTCTTCAGTCGTCAGAGGTCAGTCAGTCTTCAGGAAGACCTGTAAACACCTAGGTTCGACAGGACCACTCCGAGTGAATTTTCGAACCTCCGCACCTTCAGTTCGACCATCTCATTCTCCTGAGTTATTACTATTGGAATAACACCTGGGACCGCCAGCAACAGGAATATGGACTGTGGTTGGAACGGACGTGTGGGAGCGACAAGCTCGACCGTCGAAGCGGCAGACCTGATCTCAAACACTCACCGCAGAACCTGGGAGCTCTGCGCCGGACTTAGCGTCCGGCCAGGCAGACATTGCATCTGGCCCAGGTGATGGCTATGCTTCCGGCACGCGGGAGCCGTGCTGGAAGTGATACTGAAGTATCTTGGCTGCGAGCGCTGGACTCGTGGAAGTGCCCGGGGAGTCCACCGCGCGCACCACTTCACCGCGGCAAACTACTTCCGTGGGGCTGAGTCCCGCAATTTCCGCGGGCAAGACGAGATTGATTTCCAGTTGTGCGTTGGGCTGCAGAACCTCTTCGGCTTCGAAGAGCAATCCAGAGCGACTGATGTTGGCGGTCGTGCCCTGCCGCCACCCTTGTTCTCCTACCTCGCGATAACGCAGCGGCAAGTGCAGATTGAACCGCTGCGCACGGAAGGCAGGAACTTTGTCCCGGGGCACCCGGGTTTGATTGATTACAGCACGTGCAGACATGGCAACCTCCTGGGGGAGCCTGGTTTTGTCGAGCACTTCGCGCACCTTGGCTTTCAGGGCGTGAAGGGTAAAGGGCTTCTGAAGGAGGGTAATGCCCGCATCCAGTGTGCCGTTGTGGCCGATCGCGTTCTCCGTGTAGCCCGACATGTACATCACCTTGATGTTCGGGCGAATCTCAGAGACGCGGTGTGCAAGCTCTCGTCCATTCATGCCTGGCATGATGACGTCTGTCAGCAGCAGGTGAATGGTTCCTTGATGAGCGACGCAGATTTGCACTGCCGCCGCTCCATCCGCGGCCTCCAGCACCTGGTAGCCCTGGTTCTCCAGGAACTGCCGGGTCAGACGCCGCAAATTCACTTCGTCTTCCACCACCAGGATGGTTTCTCCCGGTGCTTCCGCTGGGGCGGGCGCAGCAGTCGCCGCTTGTTCCACCACCGGCACTTCGTCAGCGGTCGCGTGCGGCAGATAGACCTTGAACGAGGTCCCCTTGCCCGGTTCGCTGTACACCCAGATGTAGCCGCCACTCTGCTTCACAATCCCATACACGGTGGAGAGTCCGAGCCCCGTGCCCTTCGTCCCCTTGGTGGTGAAGAAGGGCTCGAAAATGTGGGACTGCGTCTCCGTGTCCATACCGACGCCCGTGTCCGTGATGACGAGCATCGTGTAGTCGCCCGGCTGCACCGGAGAGTGCAGGCGGGCGTAGGCCTCGTCCAGCGTGACGTTGGCAGTCTCGATGGTGAGCCTGCCCCCGTGGGGCATCGCGTCGCGAGCATTCACCGCCAGATTGAGAATCACCTGTTCGATCTGTCCCGGATCCGCCTTCACCGGCCTCAGATCGGCACCGGGAATCATCACCAGATCGATGTCCTCGCCGATCAGGCGCGTCAACATCTTCAGATTTTCGGTGACCACGCCATTCAAGTCGAGCACCTTGGGCGTCAGCATCTGCTTGCGGCTGAACGCCAGCAACTGGCGGGTCAGGGACGTCGCTCGTTCGGCCGCTCCCGAAATCTCTTTCGCTGGGCCGCGCAGCGCAGGGTCCGGCCCCAACCGATCAAGCAGGAATTCCGAGTAGCCGGAGATCACCATCAGCAGATTGTTGAAGTCATGCGCAATGCCGCCAGCGAGCCGACCGATGGCTTCCATTTTCTGCGATTGCCGGAGTTGCTGCTCGAGCGCACGTCTTTCCGTTACATCCTCGGTGAAAAGCTCGAAAGTTGACGTTTTGGGATTCGTCTCGAATGGCACGACCTGATACGCGCACTGCGGTAACGCTCCCGTCTTTCCGCTTCCATTCGGCGACCAGACCCTGAAAGTCTTCCTGCATGCGCAGGTGGTCGGCCAGCTCAAACCAATGCTGCCCGTCGGCGTAGAGCGTACTCAGGTTGCGGCCGGTTAGCTCCGCGGCCGAGTCGTGGCCCAGAGATGTGACCAGCGCAGGATTGATGTCGACCAAGTGCCCCCGCGAGTCACACCGACAAATTCCATAAGGCGCATTCGTCACCAGCGATCGGAAGTTGCTTTCCGAACGTCGCAATCCTTCCTGCGCATTACGCAAAGCCGCATTGAACCAGCAGATCAGTAGAGCCACGGAGACAAACAATGCAAGGCGAACGATCGCCCGGCGAAGCTCGGCCGGGTTGTGTTCTCCGGCGAGCGAGTAGTACGCGCTGACCGTGAGCGCGAAAGCGGTCGCCGCGATTCCAGGCCGCGTTCCCCCGGCCCAGGCGCTGATCATGATAGCCACCGCGAAAAGCGCGAGTCGGCTTTCTGCCATGTCCGAAAAAAGCAGGGCGGGAATCAGAGCCAGAGTGGTACTAAGGACAGCGATGCCATATCCCAGAATGGGATCACGGGTCGTGGGCAGGAAACGCCTGCGAAAAAGGGGGAGGTTCTTTCGCATACTCAAAGTAAATCTTAGAGCCGCAAAGAGAAAGCGGCGAGTTACAGCAGTGCACATGAGAAAAGCCCAAACGGACCCTGTCCCAAGGGACAAGGGTCAGTTCGGGCCAGATTCGCGTGGACGAGTGGCGAGTCGTACAGCGAGATTGGCAAGAATACCCTCCTCCTCCCAGTTGCGCAATGAAAGAGGAACAAAAACTTGCAACAGATGGAGGAAACCGGGAGACTAGCGGGACCAGAAGGGCGATTTCATGAACATCGGTTTCTTTGGCGGCACATTCGATCCCATTCATCGCGGGCACATCACCTTGGCGCAAGCGGCGCAGGAGAAGTTCGGGCTCGGGCGCGTGCTGTTCGTGCCGGCAAACATTCCTCCTCACAAACAGAAGCAACCTCTCACCGCCTTTGCGCACCGTTACGCAATGACTGTGCTGGCCACTGCGAATGTAAAGAGTTTTTTACCTTCGCTCCTGGAAGCTCCCGAAGAAATCCCCAGGAGCAAGAAGTCGAGCGACATCCTGCCCGTCCCGAACTACTCGATCGATACGGTTCGCCGGCTCAAACAGACGTTAAAGAAGAGTGACCAGATTTTTTTTCTGATCGGCATCGATGCATTCCTCGACATCGCAAAGTGGCATCAGGCGGAAGCACTCTTCGAGGAGTGCGCATTCCTGGTAGCCAGCCGCCCCGGCTACTCGCTGGCCGACGTTGCCAAGTCTCTTCCGGAAAAGTTGCGTCCGGCCGCAGCTGTCACCAAGCCATTCGAAAAACAACCTGCCAAAGGAGACTTGGTTTTGAGGGGCGTCACGATTCACCTGCTCGACAGCGTCCACCAGGCGATCTCCGCCACCGCCATTCGTCAGGCCGTATCCGCCGGAAAGTCGCTGGGCAGATTCCTGGATCCCTCGGTCGCGGATTACATCAAGAAGATGGGTCTGTACAAGAACACCAAGTAGCTTGCGGTTTTCTGGTCCTCTTTGCGCCCTTCACGCTTCCTTCGCGACTTCGCGGTTCAAGGCTTTTCAGTACCTCTCCCAGAGGATCGGAGACCGGGCGTATTCTCGGTTACAATCTGAAAGAGCCAGCGACCCATCGAATGAAGAAAACCGATACCAAGCGACAAGTCACGGAAGCCATCGCCGCCTGCCAGGACAAGAAAGCCGAAGAAATCACCATTCTCGAGCTCGAAAAGAATTCGGGTGCCTTCACCGATTACTTCGTCGTCTGCAGCGGAACGAATCCCCGCCAGATACAGGCCATTGCCGACGAGGTCGAACTCCGCCTAAAGCAGGATGGTCTCTATCCCGCACACATCGAAGGCTATCGCCAAGCTGAGTGGGTTTTACTCGACTATGTGGATTTTGTAGTCCACGTATTCGCGGAAAAGGCCCGCCGCTACTACGAGTTGGAGCGTCTATGGAAGTCAGCCAAGCGCCTTGAGCCTGCCGACCTGAAAACTCCTACAAGAAGAGCGGCTCAAAAACGCCCGCCCACCGCAGCCCCGAAGAGAAAAAGAGCATAGTCGTAAACAGGATGTCGCAAGGGCCGCCTTTCTTAGCGGCTCTTCATTGCGTCCTTTGCGGTTAAGCGCTGCCCTGGTTCCTCATGCATACCCGCCCCCTCAGTTATCCTTGAACGGTGAAACTCAAGATTGCCTGGATTGGCAAAACAAAAGACTCCGCCATCCAATCACTCACTAATGAATATCTCCAGCGAATCGCCCGCTACACCGACGTCGAACACCTCGTCTTGCCCGACGAATCCGCCCTCTTGAAGCTCCGCGCCAAGGCTGGAAGCCGTCCCGCACACGTCATCGTGTTGCTGGACGCTCGTGGCACACAGCTCTCCTCTGAAGAGTTCGCTCAGTTCCTGCAGAGTCACCAGGACCGCAATCCTCAACCGTTAGTCTTGGCCGTAGGACCAGCCAACGGCTTCACGGACGAAGCTCGCAAGTCCGCCACCACAGTCCTCTCCCTTGGCAAGATGACGCTGCCCCACGAACTTGCCCGGGTGATCCTGTTGGAGCAGGTCTACCGCGCCTTCACCATCCTGAAGGGCCACCCGTATCACATTGGACATTAAACCTGTACTTTCGTGATGTAGCCCCCGCCGGGCCTGCGACGTACACTTCCTCTCCGCGGGCGCGTCAGTGCCCCAGTCCCCCCTTGCAAGGACGTGCCATGAAAAACCTCCTTGAAGTCCTCCGGATGAAAGAAGAAGAGATCCTCCGCCTGAGAAAAGAAATCGAGGCATTGAAGATCAGTGCGCGGATTTTGAGCGAAGCTCAGGCGCAGACCGACAAGAAGACTCAGTTGCGGCACCTGCTGCAGATGCCCTGAACAGCGGGCTGAATTCCCCGACTAGACTCACGTGTCAACGCGTCACCGTGGCCTGGTAACTGACCGTGAGCCAGTGTCCGTTCCGCCGGACCCACACGCGCGTAAAGCGGTACGGCCCGCTGAACTCTTCGCCGAGTTCCTTGCCCTTCACGTCTGCACGTGCCGTCACGACTGCCGTGTTCCCGTACAAGCGCACCACCATTTCCGTCACATCAATCGAGTCATAGCGAAGCTGCGCTGTCCGTCGCGCCGCCACAGTGTCGGCCTTGCTGATCACCTGCCCTAAAGGGCTGATCCCTACATAGTCCTCCGCCAGTGTCTTCTCCGAGAAAGCCGCGTCGCGATGGATGGCAGCGTCTTTCGCCTGTCGCTCGAGATCCACAATTTCGCGAATCGTGTCCTCGTCGCGCGGATTGGCATTCGCTTGAGGGCGGGTTGCGCTGGCCGGCACCGCGAAGGAGAGCGCCAAAGCCAACATGAACAGCATATTGCTGTTATGTTTCATGCGGAGACCTCCGGACTTCATCCCAGAAGAGCAAGAGACCCGTTCCTTGGATGCATACGCATTCCCCCGAGCACCAGTTCCGTCAAAAGAATCTCATCCCGAGTTTGCTACTTGTGATTCGCGTTCCTGAGGAAAATGCAGCTCATTCTAAAAAAGCTAGGCAAAAGCCCAACGACCCCTAATTGCGACGACGCTCCAGGCAATGTGGCGAGAGCATGGCAGAACGTTAGGAACCTAATAACCTGCGAATCAAGGCTGCTCCTATGACTTGCCCGGTCAGCCATTTCTCACGCACTCAACCCGTCACTCCCACGAAACAGGTAGAATTAAAGGTTTGACCGCCATGCCGGACATCCGCCGTGGACTCATCATCGTGAATACCGGTCCCGGCAAGGGCAAGACCACCGCCGCTATGGGTACGGCCCTACGCGCAGTAGGCCAGGGAATGCGGGTCTTAATGCTGCAATTCCTGAAGGGTTCCTGGCACTACGGCGAGTTGGACGCCGTGCAGGCCTTCGGCGACAAGTTCATCATGAAGCAGATGGGTCGCGGCTTCGTGAAGGTAGGCGCGGAGAAACCCGACCCCGAAGATGTGCGCATGGTGGAAGACGCCTGGCTGGAAGGCGAGAAAGCCATCCAATCGGGCGAATGGGATTTGGTGATTCTGGACGAGATCAACTACGCCATCACCTATGGCATGCTCGATCCCGCGAAGGTAGCCGAGAGCCTTAAGAAGAAACCCGAGATGGTGCATGTTATCTTGACGGGCCGAAACGCTCATCCGACAATTGTCGAGCTAGCGGACACCGTAACCGAAATGCGCCAGGTCAAACACGCCTACGAAAAAGGCGTTCAAGCCCAACGCGGTATCGAATATTAGCTGATAGCATGTCGTTAGCTGATGGCCAACTGAGAATCAGAGGTCGTAGCTAGACGAAGACTGACGACGTTGCGCTTTGGCTGATAGCCATCAGCCGACGACAACTAGCTAACAATGGCTTGGTTCAAACGCCAATCCGGTGAGCTGGACGGCTCGGGCGAAAAGAAAATTCGCACCGAAGGCCTGTGGGTGAAGTGTGACAGCTGCCGCCAGATCATCTGGAAAAAAGACCTTGAAGACAACCTCAACGTTTGTCCCAAGTGCGACAAGCATTTTCGCATCGACGCGCGCAGCCGCCTCGCCCAGTTGCTCGACGACAATCAATACGACGTCTTCGACGACAACCTGGTCTCCACCGATCCCCTGAAATTCGTCGACTTGAAACCCTATGCCTCCCGCCTCAAGCGGGCCCAAGCCGACACCGAACTCACCGACGCCGTCATCAACGCCAAAGGCAAATTGAACGGCCGTCCGGTCATCATGAGTTCGATGGAATACGCTTTCATCGGCGGCAGCATGGGAGCAGTGGTTGGGGAAGTCATCACTCGCGCCATCGAAAAAGCCAGGCGATACGAAGACGCCGCTCGTTATTATTTCCGCCTCGGGTGGCGCGCGCATGATGGAAGGCGTGATCAGCCTTATGCAACTGGCAAAAATTTCCGCCGCCCTGGCTCGCCTCGACGAATTAAGAGTTCCTTACATCTCCGTGCTCACCGATCCCACCACGGGCGGCGTCACTGCGTCTTTCGCCATGCTGGGCGACCTGAACATCGCCGAACCCGGAGCCCTCATCGGTTTTGCCGGGCCCCGTGTGATCGAGCAGACTATCCGGCAGAAACTTCCCCAAGGCTTCCAGCGCAGCGAATTTCTGCTCGAGCACGGTATGCTCGACGCTGTCGTTCACCGCCGCGAACTGAAGCCCTACATCTCGCGCGCGTTGGATTTCATGGTTCCGGCGGCCTGACCTCTGGTCGCCGATTCGAATTTCCCAGAAAAAAGCTCGTGCGCTTCGCTGAAGTTATCCGTCTCATTTCGGTGCGGGGATAGGCGCATCGAGAAACGGGGCTACAGTCCCAGCGAGTGCCGGGGAAGCGCTGTTACTGTAGTGCGTCAGCCCGGGCAGGATGGCGAGCTGTGCCGCAGGCCTTCCGGAACCGTCCAGACCGGCGTCGCTCTGACCACCCCCCAGCAATCCAAAGAATTCCACGATGTGCGCGGGGCGTATGGCATCCGCATCAGCGAAGACGATCATGGTGTGCGCCTTGATGCCGGCAACCTCCTTCGACCAGTCATAATCCTTCCTCAACAAATCTCCAAGCTTGCTGAACAGTGTCGCCCAATTGACATTCGGATAGAGCTGGGCGAGCGGGGACTGCTTCATTCCCTCGGCGGCCGACGGACCCATCTGCCCCATGGCGGCAAGTACCTCGGGATAAAATCCATCACGCTTGAAGGGAGCTGAAACGACCACCAGCTTGCGCACCGCTTCCGGGTGCCGAATGGCGAGCTGCAAAGCTACTCCGCCCCCGAGCGAATAGCCGAGAACGTCTGCCCTCTCGAACCCCAGATACTTCATCAGTGCGGCAATGTCGTCGGCCATTGCGTCGTAGCTCAGCGGTCGGTCGATATCCGCCGTGTGCCCGTGGCCCTGCAACTCGACAGCGACGACCTCTCGCTTCTCGGATAACGCAGCCACGTTCGAACCGAACATCGAGATACCGACGACTCCGCCATGCAATAAGATCAGCGGCTCCCCGTGACCGTGAATCTCGTAGTAGAGCTTGAGGCCATTTACCGGAGCGTAGCCAGTTTTCACGGCAGAACTGGTGCGCTCTTGAGAAAAAGCCAGCGTTGTTGTCGCCAGAATGATCCCGGCTACGGAGTTGGCGATGAGCCTTCGTCTTAACATGAGATCTCCTCTCCAATAACACATCGAACAAGACGCTCCGAAATCGACCCTCTGGTCTCAAAGATTTACCATTCCCCACCTGTGCAAGCCCAACCCCTCCCATACACCCTTCAGCCCGTCCAATGCCCCCTCGGATGCCCAAAACTCGAAACGCCTGACCTGGAACGAGTACCCTATTATGAGAGTGTGAGGTAAGGGCCTTTCCTGAGACCTGACACCCGAGACCTGAACCAAAAATCTGAGCCTGTGTCCTACGAAACCGCCCTAGCCCGCATGAACGCGCTCGGCCACGAACTGGCCAGCACGCCTTCGCAGAAGTTCGACCTCGCCCACATGCGCGTGCTTCTCGATGCGCTCGAAAATCCCGAACGAAAATTCCCCGCTGTCCTGATTGCTGGTACCAACGGCAAGGGGTCCACCGCGGCCACGCTGGCAGCAATCCTTCAGGCGTCAGGTCTGAAGACTGCCCTATACACGTCGCCACACCTGGTCCGGATCAACGAGCGCATCCGGCTCAACGGCTCGCCTATCACCGACGACGCCTTCGCCGGCATCCACGACCTGGTCGATCGTACGGCCGAGCGTCTGGTGACAGAAGCAGAACTACCCTGGCATCCCAGCTTCTTCGAGATGCTCACCGCCATCGCCTTCGAATACTTCGCCCGCGAGAAAGTCGACATCGCCGTTCTCGAGGTCGGCATGGGCGGACGCCTCGACGCCACCAATGTAGTCGAGCCAAGAGTCAGCGTGATCACCGATATCTCACTCGATCATCAGAAATTCCTGGGAAACACCCTCACCGAAATCGCCCGTGAGAAGGCCGGCATCATCCGCCCCAATGGCGTAGTCGTGACGCTTCCACAAGCACCCGAAGCCAACGATGTCATCGGTAACACAATTCTCAGTGAGAATGCAAAAGCTGTGAGCGCCGTGCAGTACGTCCCGCCCGTCAGCCCCAACAGCGCCCAATATGTGCGACCCAGTACGAGCGAAAAAGCCGGCTACGTTGCTCGCTACCCCTTGCAGGTGATGGGCAAGCAGATCACCATCGAGACCCCGTTGGTGGGTCGGCATCAATTGAGAAATGTTGCGCTCGCCATCGCGGCCGCCGAAGAATTAAGCCACCAGGGATTCCCCACTATTACTGCCGGTGCCATCGACTGTGGCGTCCGTGAAACCCATTGGCCGGGACGCTTCCAGGTTATCGCCGCCACGCCCGACCATCCGGAAGTCGTCTTTGATGTCGCCCACAACCCCGCTGGTGCTTGGGCCCTGCGCTCCACTCTTTCAGCGACTTATGAAGATCGCCCGCTAACTTTCGTTTTCGGAGCCATGCGCGATAAGTCCATCAGCGAGATAGCCGAAATCCTCTTCCCGCTGGCTGACCGTGTAATCGCGACCAGTGTCGACAATCCCCGCGCCGCAAGCCCGGCCGAGATCCGCGATGCCGCCCAGCGCGTTTCCGTTGTAATCGAGGAGGCTCCCGACGTGGCCGCCGCTCTTCTCAAGGCAAGCGCCGCTGCAGGAGCGCAAGGTTTGTTAGTGGTAACCGGTTCGATTTACATTGTAGGAGAGGCGATGCGTGCGCTCGGCGCGCGCATCTAAGTATTCCAGTGCCCTTGAAGACCACAGAAATCGAGAGCAATGAAGTCCGAGTAGTCGAAACGCCCGGACGAACGATGCCGCCAGTACCTGCACGCCGTTACGGCATTTTGAGCCGGCTGCGCTCCTATTTCATCTTCGATCCACTGATCTGGATATACACCGTCGGCCTGGGCTTGCTGTCAATCCCGGTGTCGCTGTTTGGCGACCGCGAGCGCGTTCTGCACAATTTCGCCCGCGCCTGGTCCTGGGCCATCATGAAGACGATCTTTTCGCCCGTAAGAGTCACGGGCCTCGAAAGGATCGACACGACCAAACCCCATGTCTACGCCGTCACCCACGCCTCGGCGCTCGATATCCCGGTTCTCTACGTCTATTTGCCCTTCCAGTTCCGTATCGCTTTCAAGAAGGAACTGCTGTCGTATCCCATAGTCGGATGGCATCTGAAACGTTCCGGACAAATCTGCGTGGATCAACAGAATCCTGCCGCCTCGATTGGCAGCATCCGTTCCGCACTGAAGAGCCTGAAAGCCGGCACGCCACTGGTGATTTTTCCCGAAGGCGGCCGCACTCCAGACGGCGAAATCAAGCCGTTCCTGGCCGGGGCTTTCTTCTTGGCCATCAAGGCACATGTCGACGTAGTCCCGGTTGCACTGGTTGGAACTTTCGAACTCCTCCCCATGAACACCTACCACATCAAGTCCCGTCCGCTGGAGATGCGAGTAGGGGAGCCCATCTCGACCGCCGGTCTATCGGGTCACGATATGGATGCGCTATCCGCGCGCGTTCAGAAAGCCGTGGAAGACCTCTACGAGGGCCGCTCATAACAATCCACCTCTTTAGAGCTGGTTCCGAGCCTGTTACCCACGGGTTATTTATTTTGCACATCCGGAAAGCCGTACCAGACTTCACCGACCGCCGCCCCGCCCGGTTACCGCCGCCTCCGAAGAAGCAAGCTAGGCCGAACAGGTAGCCGAAGTTGTACCATGCTCCAGTGTTATGGACCTCGTAGATACTAAGGTCTTTCCTGAACAGCGATGGCACAAACACGATTGGCGCAATAAAGCCTTGCCAGAGGCCGAGCCAGAAGCCCGCGACGCCATCCTTCTCGATTGCCACTCCCTTGGATGGGTTAGGGCCTGGCGCGCATCCGGCCAGGATGACCAGCAGCAGTAGTGCCAACACCAGCAAGATCAAAGATGATTTCATCGGCAATTCCTCCCGCACATATGGTTACGAACCGCGGGGATGAAAAGTCTCAGGAGGGCTGCCGCATTACAACCAGAACTGCTGGCCGCTTTCACCAAAATCTCTTTGCCATTGACAGTCCGAAGTCCTAGGGATACAGTCCGAGCAATTTCCAGCCATAACTTGAATTAACCGTCCCGTCTTCCTCCCGGGACCACAACTAAGCGGCGACTTTGCCTCGCCGCTGATGGAGGAGTGTGTGATGTCGAAAAGAGTGGTTCTGCGGTGGTTTGCCATCCTGGCGTTTTGCTGCTCGTTAGCATCAGCCCAGTCCAGTCCCGCTAACTCATCAAAAAAGCTGCCTCCCCGCATGCCCCCGGGCTTCATGGACACTTGGAAGCAGCAATTGCACTCGCACAAGTTTAGCCATCTTTCCGCAGCGGCACGGGGACAGATCCTCACTGGAGAGGTCGTGTCCGATTCCCGGAGCTTCCCAACCTGGCAAGGCTCGTTCAACTATCAGGGCGTGAACTATCCCTTCACCATGGCTGGCCGCTCACCCCGGCGCGGTGGCGAGACGCGCCTGGATACCTCGATTATCTTTCTGAACTTCAAGTTCGAAGAGTTCGTCGACGCTCAAGGCAACGACATCGTCCTCGATACTAGTTCCATCATGCAGGATGTCGTCGGCTCGCCCAACTTCGTAGCCACCGACTATACCGATGGCACCGGGCAATTCGGCGACGCCGTCCAGCGGGCAAGCTTCTTCAACGTTGCCAGACCGAGCTGGCACACCACCCTGAAGCCGCCCCGCATGCTGAAATCCGTTACGATCCTGGTTCCCTTCGGACAATCCCAGGTGTTGGATGTAACCGGTAACGGCGATTTGGTCGCCTTCGTGAACGGAGATTTCTTATACTCCCAGCTCCAAACCATTCTGCAACTGGAGAACATCAGGACCCAGGAACTCGTGATGTTGGTCAGCGGCAATGTCTTCGGTGATAGCTTTCTCGGCTTCCACGACGCCATTGATGCCGGATCCGCCAGAAACCCAGGCATCCAGACCTATCTCTACACCAGCTGGTTGAGCGAAAATCTATTCGGTCCGATCTTCGCCGATGCCACAACCCTGACCCATGAAGTCTCCGAGTGGATCTCAGACCCGTTCATCAACAATCTTGTCCCGGACTACGTGATCCCGAACAGCGGAGGCTTCTGCCAGAATCTGCTGGAGGTGGGCGATCCCATCGAGTTCCTGGACAACCAGATGGCTCCCGTTACCGTGAACGGCCATCTCTACCACACGCAGGTGGAAACGCTGTTGCCCTGGTTCAGTCGCGAAGTGCCGTCGAGCGCGTTCGAAGGCGCCTACAGTTACCCGGACACAACGGTGCTGCTTGCCCCGTCGGATCCATGTCCCGCGCCGTGACGACGATTGGCTGAGTTTTCTGAGTTAAGAGTCGCTCGCAGGAACGACCCGAAGCCCCGGCTGCGGCCTTGTTGGCTGCGACCTACTCGTAAGCAGGTGCCCATCTTTGCGCGCTCTTTTGCGCAAAGATGGGATTCCACCGGTCGGTCAAACTGAGACTTGGGCGGTTGACCTAGGTTAATTGGGCTTAGGGCTGGTCCTCGGTTGCCATCAACCGCATCTCTCGAAACCGCCCTGCCGGAAAGGAAGGGTCACCTTCCCCCGGCGGTTGCGCATTTTTCTTTCCGAATTCACCAAGGCCAGGCGGGCGGCAATAATGGAATATGCCGCGGGATTAAAAGTCAGTCCGATGTGCGTATCCGAAACTGGGAAGTCGCTCTCCAGTCGGTCCGTTTTGCAATAACGCCAATCAACCACCTCGGCCAAGATAGGAACGTCCGCTTCCTCATAATCCTGAGTACGAATAGGGGAGCTGTAATCCCGGGAGTCGACGTGGGTTCTTCGCATTCCGACGATGTCCCACTGTACGTAAGACCCTGAAGTTCCACAATGAACCTTTTGCGCGGAGTTGATCTCTCCAAATCGGAATCCGAACATTGACTAACAGTGGTGCTCGGATCACGATTGATACAAGGTCCAGAACAATGGCGGCGCAAACTGCAAAACCCGCGCAACTGAGCCCGCGAACCCTGGAAGCCTTTGATGCCTACATTCATAGCGCGGAAAAGGAGATGGAGCAGACTCTGCGCGCCAATGGGCCGTTTCTCTGGTCTCAGCAGACACCAGCGCGAGCGCAGGAGGTCCGCCGGGGGAAAGTGGTAGCGCAGTTCTGGTCTGGCCAAGGGCCCGTCAAAGTGCCGAGCGGTTTGATTCACGACTGGATTGCTGCCGCGTTCATTCCTGATTCGACCATTCAAGAGATCTTTGCAGTGATCCAGGATTACGATCACCACAAGAACATCTACAGACCTGAAGTAGTTGACTCAAAGCTGGTCAGGCGTAAGGATGACGATTTCCAAATCTATCTGCGGCTGCTGAAGAAGAAAATTATCACCGTGGTCCTCGACACCGATCATGAAGTGCACTATCGTCCGGTGGGCCGAATACGCTGGGAGATCCGCTCGTATACAACGCGAATTGCAGAAGTGGAGAACGCGGGAAGCCATGACGAGCGAGTCTTGCAGCCTGACACCGGTTACGGATTCCTATGGCGCTTGTATTCCTATTGGCGATTCGAGGAGCGTGATGCCGGTGTAGTCGTCGAGTGCCGTGCCATATCGCTAACCCGTGACGTGCCACTTGGATTGGGATGGGCCATTGAACCGATCATCCAAAAGCTCCCCAAGGAGTCGCTGATTAATACTCTGGAAGCTACCCGCCAAGCGCTGCATGCCAAAACAAAATAGTTCCCGCCAGCAGATTCGGAAAAGCCCTTCACGAGAAGAGGCACGGCCCTATTTTGCTCGTTCCGGGCTCCGTTCCAGTTCCCTGATTTTGGCCATATTTGCGGCAATGCGTCGTGTGTCCTTGCGTTTTCCCGAGCGATTGCGACGTTTCGGCTTAGTGGTGTAGTGATTCTTCGACACTGTCAGGCTCCTTTTGCTTCCTCAGTGTTGCTGAATACGGCGTGATAGGAAAGGTTACTGGCGTAACGGAAGAAGCCGCGAGAATATTGGATCTGCGTTCCTTCCTTGGGAGTGTTCCGGATACTCGTGATAGCTGCCCGGGTGGTAGCCCGTCGCGTTAAACGTGAGTGGTCGCAATCAGATGGGAGTGTAAATGCGATCCGACGGGGTAAGCCGGGGCAGGAGCAGGTTCCACACTGGTCTTCATGCAGGAGATTTCACCAGCGAGAATTGGCCGAGACGGGGTCAATGAGTGATGGCAATCTTTCACCATCGGCCAGCATGGCCTGCGGGTTTGTTTTATGCGACAATGCGTCGCCTATTTCACGGAGGATCCACAATGCCCCAAAAGCGTTTTCTGACGGTCGTTACCGTTCTTCTGATGTTCGTCGTTGCAAGCTTTGCCCAGCCCAAGAAATCCGCAGCGAAGTCGTCAGGCGGCCCGGACAAGGCCTATCTACAAAAGATTTGGGATGGATGGGCGACTCTCGACCCGTCGAACCAGGGGCAGTATTACGCGCAGGGGCCGCACACTTTTTTCGACATCGCTCCGCTCAAATACGGCAGTTGGGACGAGTATCAGAAAGGCGTCGCGAACGTGCTGGCGGATTTCAAGACGGCGAAGTTCACCGTGAATGACGACGCTGAGATTCACACCACGGGCGATCATGCGTGGGGCTTCGCCACCGTTAAAGAAGACGCCACCATGAAGTCAGGCAAGCGCGAGATGGCGACCATCCGCTGGACCTTCGTGTTTGAGAAGCAGGCTGGCAAATGGCTGATTGCCCACGAGCATGTGTCGGAACCACTGCAATAACGGACAAAGCAAGAAAGCCAATCGCAAAGCCTTCGCGAAGGACGCAAAGAAAGTTGCTATATCTGCCGCGGGAGGGCCCAATTTCTGCTTTCCTAGTAGGCCTTCACAAAGAAGTAGACCGTCATTCCCATGCCGATCAGCAGCACGAAGGCGCGGATCCATGACTGAGGTAGCTTCTGCGCGTAGTGCGCGGCGAAATAGCCACCGACGATGGCGCCGAGTGTCATCACAATTCCTTGCGGCCAGTAGATCGCGCCCTTCACGATGAAGGCGACGACCGCGACTCCGTTGATCACCCCGCCTAGTAACACCTTCAGAGCGTTCATCGCATGGATATCGGTCATGCCCAGCGCCGCCAGCATGGCCAGGTTCATGATGCCCACGCCACCGCCGAAATATCCACCATAGATCGCAACAATGAACTCGAAAACCGATGCGCCCACCAAGGCGGCGGCGGAGGCGTCATGTGCGAGACCAGAAGATCTGCGCCCCGTCAGCTTCTTGCCGAACGCGAAGAGCAAGGTGGCTCCCAGCATCAGCCAGGGAAGCACCCGCATGAACGTGTGCGCGGGAGTTTTCAGGAGAAGGAATGCACCCAACAGCCCGCCGATGACGCTGGTCACCACCAGTGGCACCATCACCCGTCGCGACAGATGGAAACGGTTTCGGTAGGCGCCGCCGCTGGCGGTGGTCCCGACCCATAAGGAAAGACAGTTCGTGGCGTTCGCGGGGATAGGTGGTACGCCCACGAAAAGAAGAGCGGGAAAAGCGATGAAACTTCCTCCCCCGGCCACGGCATTGAGTGCGCCGCCCAATACGCCGGCGACAAAGAGCACAATTGCGGAGTGGATGCCCAAGCCGTAGGTGTATCAGAAACACCGTGCAGATGTCAGGGGGCAGCTCTCAGTTTCCAGTTCAGACTGCGGGCGACCACGAACCCCTCTGAGCAGGCAAGTCTCACGCTGGCATTTTTCATAGATCACTCGCAGACCGCCAAAGCCCGGACTGGGAAGGACGTGCCACCGCGAATCGCTGGCGGAGTCGCAAAGAAACGAAAGGTGCGACCTTGCAGTTGATCGAGACCGCGCAAATGCTCGACGATCGGAATTCCCGCCGCCAGCAGCAGCGTATGAGCGGGCCGTGCGGGATCCTTCATATCGTCAATGTTGGCGCAATCAATTCCCACCAAGGCCGCGCCTGCCTGAACCAGGTGGTTGCACGCCCTCGCCGTTAGGAAGGGACCAGAGCGGAAGTAGTCAGACGAACCCCAACGCCGCGCCCATCCGGTGCAAATGAGCACTGCCTTGTCCCGAACCGCGGCCGCCGAAAACACGTCTGCATTGATTGGCCCATCCTGCGGAGCGGAAATGACGACTCCAGCGAGGTGAGCGAGTCGCTCTAGCGGAACGTCCGCTAGATCTGCACCATTAGGGTGACGGTGAAAAGGAGCATCCACGTAGGTTCCGGTGTTGCCACCAAGTTCGTAAGACGCGATCTGGAAAGTGGTGCCGGGTGCGTAGTGAGTATGCTGAGCGGAATCTCCGTGCGCTAGAAAAGCGTGGAACTTCGGCACTGGCAACCCGGGATAGGATGGCATATTCGGTTCGAGCCGGTGGCTTAGATCGATGATCACCTGAGTTTCCTTTTTTGGATTCCATCCCAGTTTATTGCAGGCAGGACGGAAGGAATTGCTTGGCGGGCCAGCCTTGGTAGATGGAGTGTTCGACGGTGTCCAGGGAGTAGAACTCGCGGGCGATTGCCGGGTTTGGCGCCGCCAGCTTAGGGCCTACAGCCAAGGACTATCAGCCAACGAACAACTGCTGGTCTACTCCGGCTGCAGGGTTTCGTCGACCGAGAAACTCCCGCCTTGATCGACGACGATCACCTTCTGCACGGGTTTGTAGCCAGTCAGAGTGATGTCGATGATGTAGTTGCCTGGGCTCAGCAGAAAGTCAATCGGAGCGCCCTTGTCGAGCATACGACGGTTCACGGCAACCTGCGCTCCCTTGGGTGTCGTCCTTACGCTGATCTTGCCCATGCTGGGATCGGTCACCTTGCCACCGAAGAGCTTCTTGAACTTGCCAACCGTCTTGATCTGATCGACATTGCCCAGAGCCCTCAAAGTGGCCGCGTAATGAGTGGTCTGCCCCAGCACCGCTGTCATGGAAGTCGTCTCGTCGAGATAGCCGGCCTTGCGGACCAGAATGGTGTGGGTACCCTTCTCCAGCGTGATCTGATATGGCGTCACGCGCAGGCTGTCTTTGCCGTCGACGTAGATGGAAGCGCCCACAGGGTCACTCGAAATGGCTGCCGTCGCGACCAGCGCTGTGAGATGAACTACCAGCGACGCGCGATTGGCCGAAGTCACGTCGGCCGTGCGCGTTTCCTGCGTGTAACCGGGCTTGCTGACCATGATCGTGTGCTGGCCCGGAGCAATCGCCGTTACCGTGTAGGGCGTAATCCAGTTGGGGTCTGCCTGGCCATCGATCTGGAGCTGAGCTCCCTCCGGTGTGGAGGTGACGACCAGCTGACCGGGAATCGGAGCGGCTGGCGCGGCACTCTTGCGATTCTTCCCGTTGCGGCCTTTGGCTGTGACTGCACCCGCTTTGCTGCTGGGTCGCTCTTGCACCGTTGGTTCGGGAGTCTCCTCTTGTAGGGCTTCGGGAACAGGAGCCGGGGGCTGTGCCTGATCTGCCGGAGCAGCCTGGGGCTGGCTGGCTGACACGGGCACTTGGCCTTCCTCATCGGTGTTTTGCGAATAGGAGCGCCAGAGGACGGCAATGCCGATGACCAGAATGAGAGCCGCCGCCGCTGAAATGGTGTACAGCAGCAACTTCGGCGGAAGGCTTTTGATTTCCTTGATGGCCTTCTCCGCCACTTCGCGCGGCTGGATTTTCGGCTTTTCGGGCTCTCCGCGACGCAGGATGATGGAAGGCAGCGGCTCTTCTTCCCCGAGCTCTTCTGATTTGGGGGCGGGGGGCGCGACGTAGATTTCTTTCAGTGGGGGCAGTTCATCGAGTTCAGAAAAGCTTACGCCTTGGCTGCCCGGGCGTGTGCCTTCGGCCATCATGGGGTCGATCGCAATTTTGGGCTTCTGTATAGCAGGCTCGTCGAGCACAGCGGACGACATGTTGGCATTCTGATTTTCCAGCGCCTCAACCGAAGCCCTCACTACTGACGTTACAAACTGGGAACTCGGATCAAGAGATGGAACCTTCGGCTTGGTAGCTGAGGTTCCCGAAGAGTTCCAGCCCGCTGCTGCCGCCGCTGCCTTATTGGCAGGCACTGTCGGAGGGTTGCCGGGCGTAACTATTTTCTGGATTGGCTTTGCGGAAGGAGAGACCGCGGGCGTCCAGGAGGTCTCCAACTCGCTCGAGAGAGAAGAAGATTCCGGAAGTCTTGGTTCGAGCGACCGAGGTTCAAACTTCGGCATCTCGGGCGTAGCCGGAGCGTTCGGAACTGATGGAGGAGTCGCAAACTTCGCAGCGGCGGCGGCTGCCTTTGCCTTGTCTGGAACGATGGTTCCTTTGGGCGGCTTTATCGCGGCCTTGCCGGTACTCTCGCGGCATTTCTCGAGATCGTTGGCCACCTCGCGGCCACTCTGATAGCGCTGCGCCGGATCCTTAGCCAGCGCCTTCATGATGACGTCACTCGCCATCGCGCTGATCTTGGGATTGACTTTGACGGGAGGTGCCGGCATTTCTTCCAGAATTTTCCGGCGTACTTCATCCGCATCCTCGCCGTCGAAGGGCTTGTGGTCAGTCACCATCTCGTAGAGCATGGCGCCCCAGGTAAAGAGGTTGGAGCGGCCGTCCAACGCGTCGCCGCTCACTTGCTCGGGTGACATGTAGTACAGGGTCGAAGGTGGAACTCCCGCCGCTACCGCGTCCAGGAAACCCTTACTCGACAGGCCGAAGCTAAGAATCTTCACCGTGCCGTCCCAGGTCACCATGATCTTGGCCGGCTCGAGGCTGTAGTGGAAAACGTTGTGTTGATGCGCGTGATCGAGGCCCTGGCAAACCTGGTTGCTGATGTCGAGCAAGTCCCAGATCGAGAAACCTTCCTTACGAGCCAGCATGGTTGCGATGCTGTTGCCCTGGATGTAATCCATGGTGGCGCAGAGCTGGCCTTCGATCTCGCCAGCGCCATAGACCAGCGTGATGTTCGAGCTGTCGAGTTCCTTGGTGCTCTCCGCTTCCTTCAGGATGCGCCGGACGAGTTCCTGGGCATGTTCACCGAAGGCGTCCAGACGGAGGGTTTTCAAGGCAACGGTCTGCCCGGACTCGGGGTCGTTGGCTTTGTAGACACACCCGGACTCGGACTTCGCGAGTTCGCTGAGGATTTCGAAGTGACCGATATTCTTAGACATTTCCCTGGCCTCTTAATGGGCGAACTCCTGGCTCATGCGCTTTCAAGACGCACGAACGTGGAGTCTGGGGGATTGGGCAGGCTCCAGAATAGCGCGCTGCGTAAGTGGGTTCGAGTTACGAAAGTACCCGGAAATAAAGGAGAAACTGGGCGGAACATGCGCCGTTAATGGCTGCAGAACAAATCACACTGGGCGGCCGTTGATCACTTTTCGGCAAAGGCCAACCGAGGTCCGACGGCGAACCGCTCGCTTCATGCTGCTAACCCTTTATTGCGGCGGTTCGTCTGAGACAGAAGAAATAAGGAGCCTGTATGATGTCACGCGCCGTTGTGGTTTCTACCACGGTTGCTTTCGCGGTTGCCTCGCTTCTATTCAGTCTTCAGGCGGCGCCGGTCGCCGGAGGTGCGGCTGGAGAATATAGCAAGCACTTTGGCGCTCTCAGCAAGCTATCGATTTCCGTTGCGCAGGCGATGCCTGCAGCTCAGTATGGGTTTCGTCCGCATACCGAGTCGATGGACTTCGGTCAGTTGATGGTGCACATCGCGACCACCAACTACCAATTTTGCGCTGGTCTCAAGGATTCCGACCCTCCTGAATTGCCATCGCCCGGTGAAAAAGATTCCGTGGTCAAGTTTCTCAGCGACTCGTTCGACTATTGTTCAGCGGTGATTCCCAACCTCACGGCGGAGCAACTCGGGCAAACGCACAACTCGCCGGATGGACGTCTGCCCGGGCGAGAGATCCTACTCGCGATGTATGTGCATGTGGCGCATCATCGCGGACAAGCGGAGATTTATCTGCGGGACCAGGGGATTCGGCCGCCTGCTTACATGATCTGAAGTGTCTCAGTTATTCGTCGTCAGCCAGGTTTCGACCAACCTGCCGCACCTTTGCGCCTTCGGGACGACGGCGCACGGCATCGATCACGCTGACGCGGGCTCGACTCTCGGAGCCGCGAAACCCTAGCCAGTATGGAATGTGGATTTCCACGGCGAGGGACACGGCGGTGATCTGCAGACTGCGCATCCGGAAAAATCCACGGCTGTAGAGGATGCGGCGGAGTTTGGCTATCACCAGTTCTGACGGCGGTCGCATCCGGCAACTCGGCGGAGGGGCAGTTCCGGGTCTCAACGGGGACCGTCTCGGATTCCGGAGGAAGATGCTCGAATTGATAGAGGTCAAGGGTGCCGTTGACAGCGTCGAGGGCAACCAGACGTTCCTCGGTGATTCCGCGGTTCACGATCTGCACGCGGAACAGATGGAAGGGGATATAGAGTTCGGCAACCGAACGGAGGGGGCCGAACGCGGCAGTTGCGGATGAGGGCGGAGGGACCGCGCGGGGAAAATTGCCGGATGGCCTCATCCCGCGTGACGTTCGGTTTCAGACTGCGGATGCGGGTCATAAAGGCGTGGTGCTCACTGGTGCATTTTTCTATAGGTGGTGGGAAAAGGCAAAGGTTCGGTCATCCTGAGTGCAGCGAGGCGAAGCCGAGCGGAGTCGAACCGTGCGACTGACTGCCGCGCTAAAGCATTCAGACGCTCGGCGTTGATGAAAGGTTTTCATACGCCGAGGACGTTCCACTCGGACTTGGGGTCATTCGGACACGAAAGCTTTCGGCCTGCGTAGCTTGTAGAAACTTTTGGAAGCTTTAGATACCGCCATCGGGTATGGAGTCCTTCGACTACGGTTGGCATTCGCCGCACTTCGCTCAGGATGACAGGGCGGGAGAGTGAGCGGTACGAAGCAAAGAAAGCACGTCAGGTCCGCTGCGGAGACACAAGGGCCTTTGCCGCGAAATGATCCGCAGCAAAGGCCGATGGCAAAGACCTAAGACACCTAAACCTGACCGCTAAGACGTGACACCTGGGACCCTAGTCTCTGCGCAGAGCCTTGCCGATGGGTGCAGTCTTCGAACGGGCCGCCTCACGCAGCTCGTCAGCCCACTCAGTGGTTCGCTCGACCGCATCATGAACGCGGTCACGGGCATCGTCCGACCAGTCCTCTAGCGTTCCGCGCGCGTCGTCATAACCGCGGCGGAGATCCCGGCGCAGTTGCTTGCCGCTCTTGGGAGCGAACAGCAGTGCGACCAGGGCCCCGGCGCCCACGCCGATCATCAAAAATGTGATCGCTGTTCCGACGCTGCTCTTGTCGGAGGATTCGTATTTTCCAATCTTCATAAAGGCTACCTCTCGTGGAGTATTAGAGTGCTGCGCGGTATGTAGATCCTTGGGCATTCTAGTCTTCCCGCGCCAGTCCCTAGTAGGATTTCGCTACGGGCAAAAGCGTTGGTTTGTTTCGCTCCCTGTTTTGGGAGAATTCCACAGTTTCCTGCAGCCCACAACTCCGTGTAAAATAAGGCTTTGATTCCTGTGTCCGGCGAAGCTGTGGCTTGTCCCGCCATTCGCTGGTTTCATCGAAGGCAATTTTCTTGAGGAGAGTTTGAGCCGCAATGTCGATTCCTGCCACCCAACTGCGTCCTGGCATGATCATCAAGCATAATAATGATCTGCACTCCGTGTTCAGCGTGGAGCATCGCACGCCGGGCAATCTGCGTGCGTTTATCCAGGCTAAGTTGCGCAACCTGCGCACTGGGGCCATGTTCGAGCACCGCTTCCGCTCACCTGATCCGATTGAGAAGATTACGGTGGACGAGGTGAACATGGAGTTCCTCTACAACGATGGGGACGACTACTACTTCATGAACACCGAGAACTACGAGCAAACTCACCTGACGCGCGACACGCTCGGCGGCGCGGTTGAGTTCCTGACTGCGAATCTGCAAATCAAGGTGGAGTTTTTCGATGGCAAGGCGGTGGGAATCGAACTTCCGCAAACGGTGACTTTGACCGTTGTGGAGACCGAGCCGGGGCTGAAAAGCGCGACTGCATCCAGCGTGACCAAACCTGCGAAGACGGAGACCGGCCTAATCGTGCAGGTGCCGCCGTTCATTAACGAAGGCGAGAAGATCAAGGTAGACACGGCGGAAGGTACGTACTTGTCGCGGGCGTAGGTTTTAGGTAGCGCCGCCGTCCCGGCGGCTATCCGGTGGGCGTCCTCGGGGGCCGGCAAGATGCCGGCGCTACTTTTTCCCGAATAGATTCAGGTTCAGCTCTCATGACCAGCACTGAGAAACCCCTGCATGCCCGTCGTTTCTTAGTGCGCGGACGTGTGCAGGGCGTCGGCTTCCGCTGGTTTGTCGAACGGGAGGCGCGCATTCTGGGAGTGGTGGGCTGGGTACGAAACAACGCCGACGGGGCGGTCGAAGTTCTCGCGCAGGGAACGCGTGAGCAGTTGTCAGGGTTGCGGACGCGACTGCAGCAAGGCCCGCGGGCCGCGCGGGTTGACGACGTCGACGAGTCGGAAGCGAATCTGACGCAAGGACTCACAACCTTCCGCATTGAAGGAGCCTGGTAGATGTCGAATTCGAAAATAAGCTCCGAGCAGTTGAAGAAGATGATCCGCGAAGTCCCCGACTTTCCCAAGCCGGGGATTCTGTTCTACGACATTACAACCCTGTTGCGGGATAAGACCGGGTTCGCGCGACTCATCGATCTTTTCTCGGAGCACTACATCGGCAAGCAGATCGACCTCATTCTCGGGATGGAGGCGCGCGGGTTCATCTTCGGACCGGCGCTTGCTTATCGCTTGAATGCGGGGTTCGTTCCGGTGCGCAAGCCCGGAAAGCTTCCGGCCGCGGCGGCGCGCGTGGAATATAGCCTGGAATACGGCAGCAACGCGCTCGAGATGCACAAGGATGCCATCGAGCGCGGGCAGCGTGTGCTGATTGTGGACGATTTACTCGCCACGGGCGGGACGGCAGAAGCCACGGCGAAACTGGCTACCTCGATGGGCGCAGAGATCGCCGGGCTCGCGTTTGTAGTAGAGCTCGATTTCCTTATGGGCCGCGACAAGCTGAAGCAGTACGAGGTGTTCTCGCTTCTACACTACGACAAGTAGAAGCGGGCTACTTCTTCGGAAACCAACCAGTCTCCTCCTGCCTCCAGTTGCTCTGGCCAGTTCCCGGTGGTGTACTGGCAGCTGTGATGTAGCTAGGTCTCAGGCGCAATTCCAAGAAACCTTCAACTCTTCATGAACCCGACGTCGGGTGGCGGCGTCTGGCAATTGTACGGAGAAAGCGGATGCAGGATGTTGCCCTGATCCGGCCCGGTCGCACGGCGGAGACCGAGTTGGCGCTTCAAAGCGAAAAGTCCGCTCTGCGGCGGGAGTTCGAAGAGCGCCTGGAAGAGTGCGGCACGCTGGCATTCCGGGTGGCACGCGGGGTCGTGCACAACGCGGCCGATGCGGAAGACGTGGCGCAGGAAGCCTTGCTGCGGGCGTACCGGCGCTTCGAACGATTGCGGGATCGGTCGCGCTTTCGGGCATGGCTGGTGCGGATGACGTTTCGCCTGGCATTAGACCAGACGCGCTCGGCTCGGCGACGCGAACAACGCGAAACGTTGTGGGCAGTGGCGGTTCCCAAGCCGGATGTCGAAGCGATGGCGGCGTCGAATGAGTTCGGACGTCGCGTATCGGAGGCCATGGAATCGTTGCCAGAAAAATTACGACTGGTGTTGCTGCTGTCGAGCATCGATGGACATTCGCTCGAGGAAGTGGCCGAACTGCTCCAGATTCCGCAGGGTACCGTGAAATCCCGTCTGCATGCGGCGCGGAAACGGCTGGCGGAGAAATTGCGATGAAATGCGACGCGTATCGAGACGACCTGCTAGAGGCGGCAGCGGTCCCCGGAGAACTGAAGGAGCAAGTGAGGGGACACGTGGAGGAGTGCCCGCAGTGCCGCGCGATTCTGCAGCGGGAGCAAAGGCTCTTTGCAGCGGTGGACGAGGCCTTGCGTCGCGCGCATGGAGGACGTGCCGCGGGCTGGTTTTCTGGCGGATGTCCGTGCGCGCATCTCACAAGAGCCGGGGCCAAGAGCGTCGATGAATCCCTGGTGGGCGCTGGCGGCAGCCTCGGTGATAGTGGTTCTTCTGGCACTGGCCATTCCCCGGGCAAGCCTGCAGAAGCAACCGGTGGCGGTTGCTAGTCCAACGATTTCGACGAGTCGCAGTCAGGCAGAGCCGAGGTTTGCCGAATCGACGGGGGCCGAGGCTCGACACGATCGTGGTCTGCGGCTAGGCGAAGAGGCAGGTCATCGCGAAAAACTTGGATCGCCAACCAGAGGTTCTGGTTCCTCCAGATGAGAGGGAAGCACTTGCGAAGTTTGTTATGCACTTGAGACAGCGGGATGAGATTGCGCGAGCATTGGCAAGTCCCCAGGTGGATGAGAATAGCGAATTCTCAGCAATCAAGCCGGTGGAAATTGCCCGGCTCCAGCTGAAACGGTTGGTATGGGAGAGTTGGGCGTTCGGAGACGATCGGCAAGGCGAGGAGGAAAGATGAAGATAACAAGAGCAGTGTTTGTGGCGATTGCAGTGATGATGCTGATGTTATGCGGATCGGCACAGGAAAAGGAATCGAAGCAGGAAGAATCTGCCTCGGCTCGCCCGACGAAATTGACGGCCCTAAAGGTGGGAGTCACCTTTGCCGAGTTTGAAGGCGACAAGAAGCTCAAGAGCCTGCCTTATACGCTCGTCGTGGTTGCGCACGACAGCCCCCCGTACTTCGCCAAGGTACGGATGGGCAGCCGGGTCCCCGTCTACACCGGTAAGGAGAATGGGATGCAGTATTTGGATGTTGGCAGCAACATCGATTGCCAAGCCTCCCGCACGCCGGAAGGTAGCTTCGATCTCAGGCTGAGCCTGGATCGGTCGTGGGTCGAGGGCGATGTACCCGTTCCGGTTGAGAAGACGTCGCAGCCCTCCTCGGGACAGTTTCCCGAACCAGTCATTCGCCAGTTTCGCTCGGATTTGAATCTGGTACTGCGCGACGGGCAAACGGTGGAAAGCACCTTTGCGACGGACCCTTTGAGCGGGAAGGTGTTCCGCGTGGAAGTAACTCTGAACGTGCTCAAATAAAGGGGCGACCTCGGCAGGATTAACCGAATACTGCGTCCGGGGCGCGAGAATACGCCACGGTGGGGGGTGTCCTGCGAAGGCATTTCCTGAAATTTGTGGCGGAAAATTGCGCCTTCTGGTACTGTGTGACTCGCGTTTGATCAGAATCGGTTGTGAGCAGCAACGAGCTTTACAGCTAGTACCTGCCCTGCAGTACCCTCCGACTCCTTCCAGCGTAAAAATTCACTGAAAGGTATTTGAACAAGTATATGGAACAAGGAACAGTAAAGTGGTTCAACGACGCCAAGGGATATGGTTTCATCAGCCGCCAGAGTGGCGAGGACGTCTTCGTACACTTCTCGGCGATCCAGGCGGGCGGTTTCCGCAGCCTGCAAGAAGGGCAGAGCGTGGAATTCCAGGTGACGAAGGGACCGAAGGGCCTGCAGGCCGAGAACGTACGGCCTCTGTAAGAACATCAAAATCTGGTGTTGAGAAGGCTCCGGCTGATGACCGGAGCTTTTTCATTGAGGTATCCGCAACGACCCTTTCAATGCTTGCGAGACTTTAGAGAGAGTTTGTCCGCCTTCTTCACTCGGTTACTCCAGTAACCCGCCTCCCCGCCTCCCACACGCTGGTAACCTTGCGAGGATTACCCCGCGTGATGACAATCGCAGAAAGGTATGGAGGTTTCTCTCCGATCGATCCTTGTTGTCGTGTGCCTTGCATCGATTAGCGGTGTCGCTCAAGATGCCCCTAATAGCGCCGGGGAACTCGCACGCGTGAGTCGTGAACTGCAGGAGACTCGATCCCAACTCGCGGAATCCCGTCAGGAGATTGAAGAACTTCGCCAGGGCCTCGCCGAACTGCGACAACAGGTGCAGGCGAACCGTCCGCTTGGAACTGAGGCTACAGGTGCAGCCGAACCGACCGTTGCTGCAGCCGATCAGGATGTAGGGTTCTTGGCCGCCAAAGTGGCCGAGCTCCACCAGGACAAGGTAGAAAGCGCGAGCAAGTATCCCGTAAAACTTTCCGGCCTGGTTCTCTTCAATGCTTATCGCAACGGCGGTTCGGTGGATATTCAGGACTTGCCGAGTCTCGCCTTCCCGACCTTCCCGGGGTCGCCGGATGGAAGCGTGGGCGCGACGATGCGCCAGACTCTGCTGGGAGTCGATGCAACCGGACCGAAGATCTTTGGCGCGCGCAGTTCCGCGAGCGTTGCGGTCGATTTCGCTGGCGGCAGTCCCACGACGTCCTACGGGGTCACCTCGGGGCTGGTGCGTTTGCGAACCGCAGAGGTGAGCCTCGACTGGGAAAAGACATCGCTGCACATCGGACAGGATGCTCCGTTTTTTTCGCCTCTGTCGCCTACCTCGTATGCGACATTGCTGGAGCCCGCGATGTCGTGGTCGGGAAATTTATGGGTATGGACGCCAGCGATCGAGGTTGAGCACCGGCTTGCCCTGCGCCCACATGCGAATCTTGTTTTGCAAGGGGGATTGCTCGATCCGCTTACCGAGGAATACCCACCCTTTCAGGGAAGAAACCCGACTGCGGGAGAAGCAACCCGCATTCCTGCGTTTGCGGGGCGGATAGCCATCGATCGCTCCTCTGCTGATCATTATCCATTTACCATCGGATTCGGCGGCTATCGTGCTCGCCAGCGCTACCAGAGTTTCAACCAGATCGATAGCTGGACTTTGAATAGCGATTTCAAAGTGCCATTCGGGAAGCACCTGGAACTCTCTGGTGAGTGGTATGACGGGCAAGCCGTCGGTGGGCTGGGTGGTGGCATCTGGTCGAGCGTGGTCTATCCCGAGCCGACTACGCCTCACAGTGCGGTCCATCCGCTTCGATCCATCGGAGAATGGGTACAACTAAAACTGAAGCCCTCCGTTCGGTTCGAGATTAATGGTGCGTTCGGCCAGGATGAAAATTTTGGCCAGGAGCTTCGCTTTTTCCCCGATCCATTTACGGATCTTGGATTTCTTCCATTCAAGAAAAATCGCACTGAGTTCGTTAACTTCATCTATGAACCGACCTCGTTTCTTTTGTTCGCGGTCGAGTATCGCCACCTGCTTACAGCGCCAGCATTGGGAGAAAGTTCCTCCGGCGACCATTTGAATCTTGCTGCGGGAGTTCGGTTTTGAGTGCCCGGACATACGTGGCACTGGTGACCGTGGTCTTGAGCACATTTGCCGCTGCGCAGGACGCGACTGTGCACGGAACGGTGAACGTGCTGCATCACTCCAAGAGCGACGCCGGCAACGCCGATGCGGTGATCTGGCTCACCAGCACAACCGGCAAGGAAGCGACGGTTCCTGGTCCAATGTCCCGCCTGCTGCAGAAGGACAAACGATTCGCCCCACACATGCTTGCGGTTACGGTGGGCACGTCGATCGAATTCCCCAATCAGGATCCTTTCTTTCACGACGTGTTCTCTATCTACCACGGTAAGCCGTTTGATCTGGGTCTCTACGAGAGCGGAGCAGTTCGCAAGGTGCGCTTCACGCAGCCGGGTGTCTCCTACATTTTTTGCAACATCCACCCGGACATGAGTGCGGTGGTGATCGCCTTATCGACACCCCATTTTGCAGTAAGCGGGCGTGATGGGAGCTTCCGCATTGCGGGTGTGCCCCCGGGGCGTTACCACCTGGCAGTCTGGTATGAGATGGCTTCCGAGTCGGAATTGAGTTCATTGGTCCGCGATGTGGAGGTAGGTCCGGGAGAGAACTCGTTAGGGAGACTCACGATTCACGCTTCGAACGCCCCGCGTGATCATCTCAACAAGTATGGCGAGGTTTATCCGGAGGACAAGACGTCGAGGTACTAGTCAGGGCAGGTGGGCAAGATTGCGGCCCAAAATGTAGGGGATGAGATTCGATCAAGATCCGCCGGCCTGATCGATGACTTCGAAGCAGACTCCGGGTTTCGCTTTGACGCTGCTGTTCTTCGCCTGTAAACTGAGAGTTTGCCAGCCCACTATTGCCAATTAACGAAATTAAAGAGGAGTACGTGCGCGCAGAAACCCGCCATCAACTGAAGACCGATAGATTCACCCGAACCACGATTGGGGTTGCAGAAGCGACCGCCCATTGGAGCGTCGAACACAAGTCGAAGATCATAACCGGCACGGTGATTGCCGTGGTGGTTGTGGCTGCTGCGGCCGGCATGTGGTACTACGTCGGCCAGCAGGACGACAAGGCGAACGTGGAGCTTAGCCAGGCCGTTCGCACGTTGGGAACGCCCATTCGCCCTGCGGGAACGCCAGAAACTCCGAACGTACCAAGTTTCGCCTCCGCACAGGGGCGCGCTGAGGCTGCCAAGAAACAACTCCAGGCTGTGGTAGACAAATACCCACACACGCACACCGCCGACGTTGCTCGCTACCTTCTGGGAACAACCGCCGTTGAACTGGGCGACAACGCGACGGCCGAGCGCGAACTGAAAGAAGTAGCCTCCAGTTACAACAAGGATTTGTCCGCGCTTGCCAAACTTGCGCTGGCCTCCTTCTACGCCAACACGACCCGGACCAAGGACGCACTCGACCTTTACAAGCAGCTGATAGACAAGCCCACTGATACCGTCAGCAAAGTGATGGCGCAATTGCAGCTGGCGGGCTTGTACGAATCGTCACAGCAACCGGCGGAAGCCAAGCGGATGTACGAGCAGATTGTGAAAGAGAATCCAAAGACCGAGGCGGAATCTCTCGCGCAGGCGAAGCTGCAAAATTTGAAGTAAGCTCCAGAGCCTGTCTTACTGGGGAGATAGAAAGCCCATCCGCAAGGTGGGCATTTTTATTTCCGAGGAGTTCGCGTGACGAAGGACGAGAAGAAACGCCTGGCGGCTGTGATTCAGGCCGCTGAATACCTGTTCCTTGAGAACATCGCGCTGAAACTAGTGCTGGAGCATCGCGAGGTTGCAAACTGGAAGAAACTGCTGGATCGGCTTCTCGCGGACAAGGAAATTCTGGCGGGCGTACACCTGAAATTCGATCCGATCTACGAAGAACTGGAGCGAGCTCAGGACCCGTCCAAAGCGTTGGCGGAAGTTCTGGGGAGCCTACCGGGAAGGAAGAAAGCGAACTAGCGACCTATCGCTTTGCGACTGTCAGGCATCCTTTTCGCTGAACAACCGGGTCCACTCGTCCAGCCGGGCGGGCGGGACGAGGGCCGGCTTCAGGTTCGCGGTGACGTGCTCTTTGTGCCCCATTCCAATCAACGACGTCGTCAGACCGGGCGCGGACCGGGCAAACTGAATCGCGTTTTCGTGATCACTCTTCATGCCCAGCTTTTGTTGAATGGGCGCGGGTAATCCATGGGTTAACCGGCCCTGGTACAGCGTGGCGCTCCCCACGACAGCGATACCCAATCGCGAGGCGGCGGCTAGGAGTGAGATGCTCTTTCTCTCGAGCGTCTGATTCGCGAGCCCGAACGCTTCGGGCATAGCGAGATTGAAAGGGAGCTGGACAAATCGGAAGTGATGCGACGGCCCGCCGACCTCTCGTGCAAGCTCGACCACCTCCGGCAGGCTGATGTAGTCCCGGGAGCCGGCAGGAACACGAAATGCATTCCAGGTTGCCATACCGTAATAGCGCAACTTACCGGCCTTAATACTGCTCTCGAGCAGCACAAAAGCCTGCTTCAGGCGCTCATGAAAAACGTCGCGCGACACATCGGCCAGCTGCGACTCCGGGTTGTGCAGGTAGAAGAGATCGATGGTCTCGAGCCCAAGGTTGTGGCGTGAGCGGTCAATCTGGTTCTCGAGATACCGCGGTGCAATGCAGTGCATGCCTCCGGCGAGTTCCTTGGGATCGAGAATTTCTGTTTCGACGTACTCGTGCATGAAATAGCCGCGCGGGTCAGCTGGAAGGTTGCGATCGAATGACAGGTAGCCCGCCTTGGTGCAGACCAGCACTTCATCCCGCTTCAGCTTACCCGCCCCGATCAACTGGGAAAGCGCGACTCCAATGTTCCGCTCGGAGCGCTGGTGCCGGTAGTTGATGGCGGTATCGAGCACGTTGATGCCGGATCGCAACGCGCTGCGAATGGCATCCACGTACTCTTCGTCAGCGGCATCATCAGGTTCGCCAAGGTAGGTTCCCAGGCCGATCGAAGAGAACCACAGTTCGCCTGCTCCGGGTACAGACTCCGGGCAACGAAAGTGATCGGCTTCGCGAAACTGCAGAAAGCGATCTCGATAGCGGGCTGTCCCCTGGGGGGTGGCGAATCCGGCGAGCATAGGCAGAGTCTAACAGCGGACGCAAGGCAGTCAGATCTTCTCCGGCGGAGGGAGCACATCTCGCCTTTCCCGCACGGCGCCGACGCCCGCCAGTCCAGCAACCGAGATCTGCATCGAGGCAATCTGTACGCCACATCGGGAACGCCTAAAATTACGCTGGTAACAACTGTCTTCAGTTTGCTGTTCGATTCTGGCTTAGATTCCCCGAAACTTTCAGCTGAGTATTAATGCTCAGGAGTATTTATGTCAGTCGTACGGCGTTTACGTGCCGCCTTCTCTCTCTGCCTCCTCTTCACCTCGTCCGGTTTCTGTCAGCAGGCGGAATCCACCGCGACCAGCGCGTCGGACCAAACGGCAGCAGCGCCTCAACAGGCACCGCAGAGCTTGGCGGACCTGGCTCGCAAGTTGCGTAAAAACAAGCCCGCCGACGTCAAAATGAGCGGGGAAGAGGGCAAGGAACTGTTCCGCTCGGTCGACAAGGTTTTCAACTTTGCCAGCGACGACACCGGCTTCCCGAGGCGCGCGCCCATCAAGAAGGCGGTTGTAGGTCAGGCAGACATCGAGAAGTTCAGCAAGGAAAGGCTGAGCCGGGAAGATTATGCACAGCGATTTGCCCGGTCGGAACTCACCATGAAAAAATTCGGCCTGCTGCCGCGCGATTTCGATTTGCGTGAGTTTCTGGTGAAGGCCAATGGGCAGTCCGTGGCAGGCCTGTACGACGAAGAGACTAAGACCATCTGGCTGCTCAACACCGTGGCGTTCGATCGGCAGGGGCCAATCCTCGCACACGAATTGACCCATGCACTGCAAGACCAGAACTATGACCTGAAGCACTGGGCTAACAGGGGCGACAAAAGCAGCAAGATGAAAGGCGCGGAAGACGAGGAGCGGGAATGATGAAACATCAACCGCGCGCCATGCGATCGTCGAGGGCCAGGCCATGGTCGTGTACATCGACTTTCTGCTGGCGCCGTGGGGGCGCAACTTGAAGGATACCCCAGGCGTGGTGGCGTCCATGCAAGATTCGGCAGTGTCGGCGACGATCGATACCGAACTCATGCACCGGGCACCGATGTTGCTGCGTGAAGCGGGCAGCTTTCCCTACCGCGACGGCCTGTTCTTCGAAGCCGACGTGCTTGCGAAACGAGGCAAGGAGGCAGCGTTCCAGGGAGTATTTGCACACCCGCCGCGGAATACGCATGAAGTCTTCGACTCGAACGCCTATCTGGAGCACGCCAAGTTGCCGCCAATGCAGATTCCGGATGTCCGGCCCTTGCTCAGCGACTATGAAGTCTTTGATGCTGGCTCATTTGGCGAGTTGGATGTGCGCGCCCTTCTGAAGCAGTTCGGCGACAAGCACGGTGCCACGGATTTTGCGCCGGCTTGGCAGGGAGGATCGTACGTCGCGTTTAAGCGCACGCAGACCGGATCGCAACCAACCACCGCCGATGTGGCGCTCCTGTACGTTTCCCACTGGAGGACGACCCAGGCGGCGGAGCACTTCGCGCGCTTTTATGCCACCACAGTTGCCTGGCGCTACAAGAATGCCAAGGTGCAGGATGTTCCGACTTGCTCGGTTGCGCCCTGCCCGGTGGGCGCAGCGCTGGTCACGACCGAAGAAGGGCCGGTGATCGTGGAAGAATGGCCGGACAATACGGTGATCGTCTCGGAGAGTTTCGACAGCGCCACGGCGGCGAAGCTGAGTTCCGCGGTACGGACTTCAACACGAGAGCTGCGGGCGTGGGGTGGTTCTCAAGAGGAACTGGGGATGCGATTGCTGACGTTGCCGGCATTTCGAGGGTTTGAGGAGCAGATTGCTGGTCAGATACTGCGCGCCTTAGTCGCGCAGCGGTAACTGGCAATCGAGCCTGCGGTATGTCGGACAGCCGAGATGTGGTTACTAAACTCCCACGTAATGCCAACTACGTCTGGGGGGTCTTTCTTAGTGTCTTTCGTCAGGTGGTCAAATTGTTCCTGAATTTTGGTGTGATCTAAATTCTGCAGCGTTGAGGCAGGATCCTCCACGAACTTCTTGGCGCTTGACTGATGGATGCTCATTAGAACCATCAACTCATCGGGTGCCAGAATCTCATACTCAGAAGTCATCAACACACATTCCAGATCTCTTGCTAGAAGGCAAATCCGTCGCACCAGTTCGGGCAGGACAGCCCGAGCATCGACGCGAAAAGCGATTTCTAAGACTTTGTCCTTTTTCTCATCAACGTAGCTCACGTACGCGTCATTGCCATGCTTACGGCCCCACATTTGCATACTCACCGACCACGACTCCGTCTGCGGTAGGATCAAATCGATCTGGCGCTCGAATCCGGCCGGAGGTTGAACATCGGACCACCAGCCGAAATCCTCGGCCAATTCCATCGGTATTGCCAATGGAAGAACGTCGTACTTACTCAGCAGCACTGCTTCAGGAAGCAGGATGAGCCTGTATTGCCAGACGGCCATTTTGGGCGGCGACAACCCTCAATCCAGAGAGAGTATAGATCACTCCTATCGAGCTTAAGCTGGCATCCATAACGGAGATAGTAAACATCGCCCGAGTAATGCGCCGATTCTTCATTCACTGAGTTTGCCTTTTCCCCCGTTTCCGCTACCATGTTGAGCTTCTCTGAGGATCATCAAACTCACATGGCAGACTTCACGCTGCGAGTGAACGGGAGCGAACGCAAAGTGAGCGCGGCTCCGGAAACCCCTCTCCTCTGGGTGCTACGCGACACTCTTCAACTTACCGGGACCAAGTACGGATGCGGCGCTGGGTTGTGTGGCGCGTGCACTGTGCATGTCGACGGAACATCTACGCGGTCCTGCTCCACGCCTGTTTCGCAGGTCACGGGCAAGAGCATCACGACCATTGAGGGGCTCTCACCCAACAGCCAACATCCGCTGCAGGTTGCCTGGATTGCCGAGGAAGTTCCGCAATGCGGCTACTGCCAGAGTGGGCAGATCATGGCCGCGGCCGCGTTGCTGGCGAAGACTTCGAACCCGACCGAGGAACAGATCACGAGCTTCATGTCGAACAACATTTGCCGGTGTGGAACCTACGAGCGTATTCGGCGGGCTATCCAGCGCGCGGCCGGAGGTGCACGATGAGCCCACTCTCCCGACGCGACTTCCTCACCGCCGGAGTGGCCGCGGGAGCGGGCTTGGTCATCGGCTTCTACTTGCCACGCGGATCGAAGCACAGTTTTGGCGAAGGCTTCTCACCCAATGCGTATTTGAGAATAACGTCCGACAACAAGGTAGTCATTGTGGTCGCTCGCTCGGAGATGGGGCAGGGCGTGCGCACGTCTTTGCCGATGATTCTCGCCGAGGAACTCGAGGCCGATTGGAAGCAGATTCAGGTCGAGCAGGCCGGAGCGAGCACGTTGTTTGGCGACCAGACAACTGGCGGCAGCGCAAGTGTGCGTACCAGCTGGGACCCCATGCGCAAGGCAGGCGCGGCCGCACGCGAGATGCTGATTTCAGCAGGGGCGCTTGAGTGGGGCGTTGCGCGCAGCGCGTGCAAGGCGGAGAACGGTTCAGTGACACACGCCGCGTCGAATCGGCGGGCCACTTACGGAGAACTGGCAAATCGGGCAGGAACTCTACCCGTCCCGACCGACGTTCCACTGAAACAAGCCAAAGACTACAAGATCGTCGGCAAGGCGATTCCGCGACTCGATACGCCTGCGAAAGTGAATGGCACCGCCGAATACGGCATCGATTTTCGGCTTCCCGACATGAAGTATGCGGTGCTTGCGCGCTGTCCCGTGATCGGCGGCAAGGTGGCCAGCTTTGACGACAAGGAATCAAAGAAGGTTACCGGCGTCAGTTATGTGGGCAAGCTTACCGATTCGTCGATTGCGGTGGTCGCCGACAGCGTGTGGAGTGCGATGGAGGGGAGGCGTCTCCTGCAGGTCAACTGGGACGAAGGTCCCAACAAGGACTTGAATACGGCGGCAATCATGGACTCGCTTCGGCGAGCATCCTCGAAGGAGGGAGTGCCGCTTTATTCCGTGGGAGGTGTTACAAAGCTTGCCGGACGCCTCATCGAGGCCGCGTACGAGTTGCCATTCATGGCGCATGCTCCCATGGAACCCGGTAATGCCACCGCGCACTTTCAGGGCTCGAAGTGCGAGATCTGGGCGCCAACCCAGGTTCCGCAGGATGTGCGCGACTCGGCGGCGCAAGCGATCGGGCTTGATGCCGACAACGTGAAGGTCAATGTCCAGTTGATTGGGGGAGGATTTGGACGCCGTCTTGAGCACGACTACGCGGTCGAAGCGGCGCTAGTTTCGAAAGCGATCAACGGGCCCGTGAAGGTGATCTGGACGCGCGAGGACGATATGCGCAACTCGCCGTATCGGCCCGCGAGTTATCACAAGCTGAGCGCTAGGCTTGACAACCAAGGTTGGCCGTTAGCATTCACGCATACCCTGGTGGCGCCTTCCATAAGCGCGAACAAGGGTCAGCCGGGCGAAGGCGGTGTGGATCCTGATCTCAAAGACGAGGCCGCCCTGGTCTATTCGTTCCCCTCTTATGCTTTGGTCGAGTACATCTCGACCGAAACGCCTGTGCCCCTGGGCTGGATGCGCTCGGTCTATGCGCTGCAGGTTGGCTTCGCAAGCGAATGCTTCATCGACGAACTCGCCGCGGCAGCGGGAAAAGACCCCCTCGCCTACCGGATGCACTTACTCTCGAAAGACGAAGACATCAAGTATTTCGACGCGACCTGGCGCACCGCGCGCATGCGCGGCGTGCTCCAACTGGCCGCCTTCAGGGCCGGGTGGGGCAAGCCTCTCCCCGCTGGACACTATCACGGGATCGCCTGTTTCGGCTGCTTCAGTACCTACATGGCACAGGTTGTCGAGCTTTCCATGGAGCAAGGGCAGCCTCGAATTCATCGAGTGGTGGGCGCAATCGATTGTGGCCAGGTGATCAACCCCAGTATCCTTGAGCAGCAGATTCAGGGAGGCGTAATCTACGGTCTCACCAATGCCTTGCACGCGAAGATCACAATTGAGAAGGGCCGCATTGTACAGGGCAATTTCGACGACTATGCTCCCCTGCGCATGAGCGAAGCTCCCAGGGTTGAGGCGTACTTCGTGGAGAGCACGGAAGCGCCCACGGGCGCGGGTGAGCCGCCCATCCCCCCGCTGGCCCCAGCGATCTGCAACGCGATGTACGCAGCCACGAAGAAGCGTATTCGGTCTTTGCCGATCGTGGGTTAGATTGGCTCTCGGCTCTGGGCTCTGGCCCGTTAGGCACCGCCCTTGACGCTTGAGGCACGTTCGAAAGATGACTGTGAAAATCGATTGGAATTCACGAGACCATTGGCGAGCGATCTCGTGGTTCTACGCTTTGCTGCTGACATTCATCTTCTCGTACAACAGTCATGTACAAGCAGCACCTACAGAGGCCACATCCACGGTTCCCGAACGGCGTATTGCGAACCTGCGTCACGGCATCAACGCCAGTGAATGGTTCGCGCAGGTCTATGACCCGAAGGGTTACACCAAAGAGCATTTCCAATCATGGACTACCGCACAGGACATCGCCCTTATCAAGGCCATGGGCTTCGATCACATTCGTCTGAGCGTGAATCCTGAGCCCATGTTCCGCCACAATCGTGCCGACGAGATCCCAGCGGAGTATCTCGGCTATCTCGATGATGCCGTGAAGATGATTCTCGCTCACGATCTCGCGGTCGTGATCGACATTCATCCCGAGAGCGAATTCAAAGCCAAGCTGGCGCACGAGGACACGTTCGTCGAGCAATTTTCGGACTACTGGCGAGCACTGGCGAGACACTATTCCAATCTCGATCCTGACCGAGTCTTCTTTGAGGTTCTCAACGAACCGGAAGTCACGGACCGTTATCGCTGGTACGGAATTCAGGCCAAGCTGGCGGTTGCGATTCGAGAAGGCGCTCCGCAACACACCATCATTGCTGCAGGCGCCCAGTGGTCCGCCGACGACCAGTTGCTGTTCCTCGAGCCGTTGCGCGATTCGAACGTCATTTACAACTTCCACTTCTATGAGCCACACATCTTCACCCATCAGGGCGCGACCTGGGGGGTGAATTACTGGCACTTTCTGAAGGGATTGCCTTATCCCTCGAATCCTTCATCGGTCGAGCAGGCAGCAGCCCAGGAACCGGATGCGGTGAATCGTCTCTACGTAATCCGTTACGGTCTCGATCACTGGGACGCCGGCCGGATCGATGCGGAGGTCTCGCAAGTCGCCGAGTGGGCGAAACGTCGCGGTGTCCCCGTTGTCTGCAACGAATTCGGGGTCTATCGGAAAAATACCGAACCGAGGGATCGCGCCGCTTGGCTTCGCGATCTAGTGAGCTCACTCGAAAAACACAAGATGGGGTGGGCGATGTGGGACTACAGCGGCGGATTTGGAGTCGTGACGAAGAAGGACGGAAAGGCGCTGCCGGATGACATAACGATTAAAGCGCTCGGTCTGAAGGTGCCAGCCAACGCGAAGTAACTTGGACTCAGAACGCTCCCAGCCACTTCACCGGGAGACGCGCGGCCACCGCATTAGCCAGGTTCTCATCGGCAGTCACGAACTGAGCATGCGACGCCATTGCGAGAGTCACGTACATACAATCAGAGAGTGTGCGGCCGGTGGAGAACGCAACCGACAGCGCGTCTGAAAGCAACTTCTCTGAGGCCACGCTCGGCAGACCGCGACTGCGCATCGTCTTGATTGCCTGCACGGCGGTGGCCGATGTCAGTCGCTTTTGCTGCACTGCCTTCCATAGAACTGTGCCGAGTTCTGCCCAGAAAACGTCGGGGACCAAAAACCGAACCTCCCCTTTTGCGTAGAGATCCAGCAATCGAAGGGCCTCCGGAACCAAGGTTTCGTTGGCAGGCGGCAGCACCCACTTGGCCGCAACGCTCGCGTCGACCACGAGCGTGTTCATTGCCCCCGCTCCTCACACTGCATCTCTTCGGTCGATGGGAAAGGCCCTGCGGCCGCCGTACCTTGCGACCGGAAACGCGCTAACTGGCGCAGGAATTGCCGACGCCGTCTTAATTCTTCTGATGTGGGTATGTTTTCGGAAAGCAGGGAAAGCACTTCGGCCGCGATGGAGCGACGATGCTGACGAGCGCGACCGCGCAGGGCTTCGTACAGCGCGTCGGGAACATTCTCCACGTATAGTGTCGCCATAGCGGAAGTCTAGCACAGGACTAGACCGTCGCGAAATGACGGGGTAGTGGAGCAGCCGGAAAAAAGTGTCCCACCCCGTAACGTTCGAGTTGACACTATTAACTTACGAGTAATCGCGCGATTGGCGTGCTGCGAGCGACGTGCGGCGTGCGGGCGGGCGGTGAGCGGACGTGCGGAAGGGCATAAATGTTACGCCTAGCCTTCTATTCCGAACTCCCTGGAGCCATCACACTTACTTGAAGGGGGTGTGGTTTCGCCGTCGTAACAGAAGAACCCCCATCGTCAGCAACTATAGAGACGATATGGATGCGTCCACGGGATAAATGTGAAATGCATAAATGTGAAATGCAAAACTGTCCCAATGCTGGAGCGGCACTCCGGGAATCGGCAGGTGTAGCAGCACGATTCCGCAGATTGTGAATCCGATCATTCCCAAGCAAATGAACGCGATCCCCATAGCTCTTTGCATCACGCGCCTTTTCTCGACGGCAATGATATTGTCGGCTTACGCCTTGATGAATTCAGCGTCGATGGTGATGGCAACATCATCACCCACCAGAAGACCGCCGGTCTCAAGCGCGGCATTCCACACAAGTCCGTAGTCTTTGCGATTGATTTTCGTTATTGCCGAGGCACCGATACGGGTGTTGCCCCATGGATCTTTACCGGCAGCTGTCGGGCCTTCCACGGCGAGCCGAACCTTGCGAGTGACGCCGTGAATCGTCAAGTCACCTTCAACTTCCAGTTCGTCATCGGGCCTTCGTATCACACTGGTTGACTTGAACGAGAGCGTCGGAAATTTTTCCACGTCGAAAAAGTCAGCGCTCTTCAAGTGGGTGTCGCGATCCGGCTCGCGGGTATTGATCGTAGCCGCGGGGATGGTGACTTCGACCTTGGAGTTTGTCACATCCTGCTCGTCTAGGCTCAGCGTGCCGGACACACCGGAGAACTGGCCCTTCACGTTGGTAATCATCATGTGCTTGACCTTGAACTCCGCCGCGGTGTGAGCCGAATCGATGTTCCAAGTGCTGATGGCGACTTGAGGTGCTCTCGCTGTGCTCATCGTAATCTCCTTTATTTCACGCTGCGATATTAAGAGATCTTAAGAACGGAGGTGCACGCCCTACACCTGTCAAAGGTGACAGGTCTACGGTGCCTCCAGTTGTGGCAGAGGCGCTGCTGCCAAGAACCAAATTGGCATAATCAGACGGATGGAGAAGGCCGATCGTCAACTATCGGTTAGACTTGCTCGAAACCGTTTATCCTCGGCTGGTATTTCTGCCAGTGCAGGGATTTACCATCCCGTCGAGACTTCTTTGGGGCGCGGGCCTGAGAGCGGCACCAGCAGAAGCCGTTCTGTGGAGCGCCTTCTTTGTTTTTGATTCAATTCCTGACAACGATTCTCGTTGTGTTTTACTCTCGTGACGGCTCCGTGGAAGCGCTTGCTAAAGCCGTCGGTGAAGGAGCCCGTGAGGCCGGAGCCGAAGTCCGGCTCCGCCGCGTGCCCGATATCGTTTCTCCGGCGGTGATGGCCAAAGTTCCGGGCTGGGAGGAGCGCAGCAAGAGGATGCTCGCCGAGTACGGAGCCCCAACGCAGCCGACGCGGAATGGGCCGATGGAATCATATTTGGCACTCCGACGCGTTTTGGTAATACGTCGGCGGAGTTGAAAGCATTCATAGACAGCCTTGGTGGCCTGTGGTTTCAAGGTAAGCTGAACGGAAAAGCGGCGGGTGCCTTTACTTCCACAGCGGGACCGCACGGCGGAAACGAGACGACGGTGGTCTCGCTGTACATTCCGATGGCGCACCTGGGATTCATCATCGTGCCGACCGGCTACACTCACGAGAAGGTTGTTCAGGGCCACGGGACGCCGTACGGATCGTCATCGATTTCCGGACAGAACAGCGCCCCGCCGACCGCGGACGAACTTGAAGTCGCGAAGCATCAGGGTGCACGCGTCACGCAGGTGGCCGCAGCTCTGAAGGCCGCACGGTAAGACGGATGCTGGCGTTGGGAAAGTGGCCCATACACCGGCCAATCTTTCTGGGAAGTGAGTTCGTCGTGAATAATATGAAGGATTCCAGTGCTCGAAGAGTCCTTGTGATCGACGTCGGCGGAACAAACGTCAAGGTGCTGGCTACGGGGCAAAAGGACGCCGCGAAGATATCCATCTGGTCCCACCATGACCCCGCGCAGGATGGTCCGCGTGGTCAAAAAATCGGTTCGGGACTGGAAGTTCGATTGTGTGTCGCTAGGCTTTCCCGGCCCCATCATCAATGAGTGTCCTCTTCGCGAGCCTCACAACCTCGGTGGCGGCTGGATGGGATTTAACTTCCGCAAAGCATTTGACTGTCCAGTCAAGGTCATCAACGATGCCGCCATGCAGGCACTTGGCAGCTATCGGGTGGCCGCATGTTGTTTCTCGGATTAGGTACCGGTCTGGGGGCGGCCATGATCGTGGACGGGATGCTCCAGCCCATGGAGTTGGCGCACCTTATCTACAAAAATGGCAAAACCTACGAAGACTACCTTGGCTTGCGCGGGCTTGAACGATTCGGCAAGAAAAAGTGGCGTAGGCATGTGGCCACAATTGCGAAGAAAATTAAGACCGCGTTAAAAGCCGATTATGTGGTGCTAGGTGGCGGAAATAGTAAGAAATTGAAGAAACTACCTCCTCGGCGCGCAGCTCGGCAGCAACGTGTGCGCGTTCCGAGGCGGCTTTCGCATGTGGCAGAAATAACGAGACCTGTTAGCGCCGTCCGTATCATTCCGCACGGTCGCCAGCCCGGGATGAAACCGATCATGCTGCTGCCAGTTGGAAAGCAGGCTGGACTAAGGCCAGTCCACTTGCTTGGCAAAATTCGCATTGATCCTAACGTGGATGATTTCTACAAACATGTCGTTGAGCAAAAGGAGGCGAACAAAGCAGACGCGACCCTGAAAAAAGGTTTGAAGTGCATTGGGAACGCTGGCGCTTACGGGCCCCTGGTGGAGCTGAACGAGCAGAAAGAGAGTGAGGACGTCAGACTTGATGTGTACTCAGGCGAGCACTACCACCAGCAAGCCATACGAGAACGGGAAGTCCCTGGCCCATTCTATTTCCCACCACTCGCGAGCTTGATCACCGCAGGTGGCCGCCTCCTTCTGGCGCTCGCCGAGAAATGCGTCGCCGATGCTGGCGGCACCTATCTCTTCTGCGACACGGATTCCCTTTGCGTGGTTGCGGACGAGAAAGGCGGATTCTCACGCGGAGGAGCACGCGCGGATTTAGGTTACGTGGAAGGGGCAGACATGCGCGAATTTGCCCCAGTCCCGTGTCTCTCGCGCGATACCGTCATAAAAATCTCGGAACGCTTCGCCGCATTAAACCCGTACAGCTTTGGCGGAACGATCCTCAAGGTTGAAGATGTGAATTACATCGACGGAGATCCTCGTAAGCCTTTTCGGGATTTGTACGGCTACGCTATCAGTGCGAAGCGTTACTGTCTTTTCGAGGGAAAGAACGTCCGGAAAATTGTGGATTCGAAAGCTCATGGCATTGGCTATTTGATGAATCCCATCCAGCGCAAGCGGGACAAGGATGAGGATCAGTTTGCCGACGCGTTCTGGCAATGCGTTTTGCAGAATGAAGGAATCAGCCTTAAGCATGAAGAGCCCGAATGGTTAGATCTTCCGGCCATGATGAGGATTCCCGTAAGTTCACCCGCAGTACTTGGGAGGCTCAAGGATTTTTGCAAACCGTACGATTTCGTTCTTGCTCCGGTCGTTCGCGACGGAGACTTCAACCTGGACGAAGAAGCAAACAAGCCTATTCTCGTGACGCGCTTTGCAAAGAATAGCGAAGAATGGTCCACGGCCACTTACTTCAACGTTCGCACGGGCAAGCCTTGCCGAATCACTACTGGAGAACCCACCAGCAAAGGGACCATTCCCGTGCGATCCTACCGTTCAGTTCTCAATGCTTACGTAAACAATGCCGAATCGAAATTCGATGGACCAGACGGAAAGCAATGTTGCAGCTGGACTCGTGGCATCCTCCAGAGAATGCATATCGTGGCGGGGGAGCATCGATATTGCGGCAAGGAATTCAAGCGGAAACTAGAGCAGGGTCCGGTGGATCACGAGATCGAGTTCAAGTGCAAGGTCTACGAAAACGGGCGCGTGGTGGCAGGCCCCGAGACTCTGCGCCAGTTGGCCAGCTTTTCCGAGCGTCAGATTAGCAAAGGAACCGGAGTACATCGCGACACGATCCGGCTAATCCGTCATGGGAAAGGTGTAAAGCGTTCTACATACGAGAGAGTAATGAACTTTTTGAGACAAAAGACAAGTTCGGCTTGCGCGGTGGTACGCCCCCGGATATGACCCAGTTGGGGTTCTGAGTGTAACGGCGATATTTCGCCAACGATCCGTCTAACTTCCAAAACTCCTGCCTTCATTGACTTGCCCTACCCCTAGTCCTAAGATTTGAGCTCAGTGATCGGCCAAAACATCTCGCATTACCGCATCGTCGAGAAGCTCGGTGGTGGCGGGATGGGCGTGGTGTATAAGGCAGAGGACATTAAGCTGAATCGCTTCGTTGCCCTCAAATTCCTGCCCGACGACGTAGCCAAAGACCCGCAAGCTCTGAGCCGCTTCCAGCGCGAAGCCAAAGCTGCGTCCGCCCTGAACCATCCCAACATCTGCACGATCTACGAAATTGACGATCAGCACGGGCAGGCATTCATCGCCATGGAGTTTTTGGATGGTATGACCCTCAAGCACCGCATCGCGGGGCGGCCACTCGAGACAGAAATACTTTTGGTGCTTGGAATTGAGATCGCAGATGCGCTCGACGTGGCGCATGCGGAAGGCATCGTTCACCGCGACATCAAGCCAGCAAACATCTTTATCACGAAGCGCGGGCGCGCCAAGATTCTCGATTTCGGCTTGGCAAAACTTTCGGGCGGGAAAGCCGTGGGCGCGCATATCGGCGCTTCACAGGCCACAATAGAATCCAGCGCAGAGCACCTTACGAGCCCAGGCACCGCTCTTGGCACAGTTGCCTACATGTCACCCGAACAAGTACGCGGAAAAGAACTCGACGCCCGCACCGACCTGTTCTCTTTTGGCGTGGTTCTCTACGAGATGGCCACCGGTCTGCTGCCATTCCGTGGCGACACTTCGGGCGTTATCTTCGAGGCCATTTTGAATCGCAATCCTGCTCCGGTTTTGCGCTTCAATCCGGAAATTCCCGCCGATCTCGAGCGCATTATCAAGAAAGCCCTGGAAAAAGATAGCGACATCCGCTACCAACACGCTTCTGATCTGCGGGCGGACTTGAAGGCCTTAAAGCGGGATACCGAATCTGGCAAGTACATTGCAGTTACCGCAGCTGAAACCAAAGCATCGGCCCGTCGTCCGCTGTACCGCAGATTCGTTGTTCCGATAGCTACAGCAGCAGTGTTAATTGTCGCGGGTGCGGTTGTTTGGCTCAGGCCTCCTCTGCCCCCGCCACGAATACTTTCTACTACCCAGATCACTAGTGACAATCTGCCCAAAGACCAGCTAATAACTGATGGCGCTAGACTTTATTTTCGAGAATCCGTGAACGATCGATGGCGCTTGAGTCAAGTGTCCGCATCTGGCGGGGAAGTTGTGCAGATTCCTACGCCGTTCTCGAATGTCACACTCTTAGATGTTGCACCGACTCAATCGGAAATTCTAGTTCAGAGTTTCGAGCACGCGGACGAAGTAATGTCGACCAACTTTACGGGTCCGCTATGGATGATCCCACTGCCCGCCGGGTCGCCACGCAGGGTGGGTGACGTGCAGGCTATGACTGCTGCATTTTCAAGCGACGGGCAAAAATTGGCTTTTAGCAAGGGTCAAGACTTATTTCTCGCAAGATCCGATGGAACTCATTCACAGAAGCTCGCCACTGTGAATGGCTATCCTTTTACGGTCAGATTCTCTCCTGATGGCAAGCGCCTGCGCTTCAGCGTGCTTGATCGAAATAGTGCGTCAAGTTCCCTCTGGGAAGTGGCGACAGATGGAAGTGGACTGCGGCCCCTTATTCCTGACTGGCATCAGGACCCGGGAGAGTGCTGCGGCGTATGGACTCCGCACGGAAGATATTTTGTCTTCACCGCCTTTCGGAAGGGAAGTTACGGAGTTTGGGCACTCTCGGAAAAAACCGGATTGCTTCACAAGACAGTCACAGAACCTCTGGCCGTTACGACCGGGCCATTGAATTACTACTCTCCGGAACCGAGCCGGGATGGACGCAGATTGTTTGTCGTCGGAGAGCAACCCCGCGCGGAGCTGCAGCGTTACGACATCCACTCTCGGCAGTTCGTACCGTTCCTGTCCGGCGTTTCTGCTGGGGAGTTGGATTTTTCGCGCGATGGTCAGTTCGTCGTCTACATAACGTATCCCGAAGGCACTTTGTGGAGAAGTCGGGTTGATGGCAGCGACCGCAGACAGCTGACCTATCCGCCGATGTTCGCGACCATGCCGCGCTGGTCAATGGACGGGAAACAAATAGCATTTGATGCTGCCATGCCAGATAAGTCATTACTGAGAGTTTTCGTCATGTCTGCAGACGGTGGGACGCCTCAGGAATTACTACCTGACGACAAGATTAGTGAGGATGACCCGAACTGGTCGCCTGATGGGAATGCCTTGGTCTTCGCGCACAATCCGGTTCTCGGAAGTACCAATCCAAATGATTTTGTCCTAGTGCGTTACGACTTCAAAACCAAGCAGTTGTCCAACTTGCCTGGTTCAAGCGGTCTATACGGACCGCGCTGGTCCCCGGATGGCCGCTTCATCTGTGGCCTCACTATTGATCAGAGAAAGTTGATGCTGCTTGAAGTCGCCAAAGGACAATGGTCGGAACTGGCGTCGGGTCAAGAGATCGAATATCCCAATTGGACCCGAGATGGGCGTGTTGTCTATTTTGAAACTGCTGGGGATGGTGGACGTGAGCTGTTTCGGGTAAACCTCACGACTCGGCGGCCTGAACGCATTCTCAGCCTAAAAGGGATACCTCGCCCTAGTCTCCCTCTAGGGGCGCAATGGAGCGGGGTGGCGCCGGACAATTCTCCTCTTATTATGCGTGACGTGGGCAATCGCGAGATCTACGCCTTCCAGATACAGTGGCCCTAGTGCGCCTACGGAAGAGGTACATCGCAAGAGTATCCCCCACCAATCCCCTTGCCCTCCCTCCCGTCCGCCCGCACGTCCGCACACCGCACGCCGTTCTCCGCTCGTAAGCTCGCGAGAGTCACACGGCGATCTGCGCACGCACGTTTACTCATCAGTTAGTACTGTTTACTCATTCGTTGCGGGGTGGCCCCGTTTTTCCCGGCTCCCCCACTTACCCAGTCGGTCATTGACGGGGTTAGCTACTCGCCGGAAAAAAGTGTCCCACCCCGTAACGTTCAAGTAAACAGAGTTTGCAATGAGTACACAAGAGCGGGATTTGACGGTGGGGATGTGGGAAGGATTTGTGCGCGATGGGCGCGGGGGGCAGCGAGATGGGAGCGGGGCGCGAAACGAATTTGATATTACAGGCTGTCGGAAAACGTGGTCAAACGTGGCGAGGGGTGGTATATGAGGTATAACATATACGAGCAGCGTCCGCACCGAAGTGCTTTTTCCTCAAAATTGAGCAGGCTTCGGTGCCATAATCACGGAAATTGTGTCACCATTCCATACAACTTCGAAGTAAATCCCGTGTTCTCAAATGGAAGCTATTGTCCAATCATTTGCGTCTCGAAAAGTAATATCACAATTCGTAGAGATGGGAGCGTACGAATGGTTGTGGCTCAAAAAAGGAGCCTCATTCAAAACGATAGCGGAACAATTTCGAGCACAACCCGGTGCCCGACCGTCTGACCTGGTCTTACGAGAAGTGGCAATCGAGACCGCCGAACGCGCGCTACATCTGTCGGAACATTATGGCGTTTCGGACTTTGATGTGCGGGTTTACAGAGCGGGCGAATACCCCGATAAACTTCGCGACGCAGCCCACCCCGTTGAGCTTCTCTATTTCAAGGGTTCGTGGAATCTCTTGGAAAAACACTCTATCGCAGTTGTTGGAACAAGAAAGCCCAGCGCGAGCGGCAAAGAGTGTGCTGAAAGACTTGCGACGTTGCTCGTTGCTGATGGTTTTATGGTTGTGTCCGGGCTAGCGCGTGGGATTGACACGGTCGCTCTCACGACCGCCATGAAACGCGGTGCGCAAGTAGCTGCAGTCATTGGAACACCGATCTGCGGCTACTTTCCACCAGAAAACCAAGATCTTCAGGATGAGATTGCCCGACGCCACTTACTGATTAGCCAGGTTCCTATACTCCGCTACTTTGCCCAGGAGGGTGTTCGGCAGAATCGGATATTTTTTCCAGAACGTAAGATTACGATGTCTGCATTGACCGACGCCACCGTGATCGTGGAAGCCACCGAAAGCTCGGGCACTCTGACTCAAGCGCGGGCGGCAATCCGGCAAAATCGGAAGCTTTTCATTCTTGACAGTTGTTTCCAGGACCCAACGCTCACGTGGCCGAAGCAGTATCAGAAGGAAGGTGCAATTCGCGTTCGAGACTACGAGGATATTAAGCAGGAACTTGCCACCTTTTCTGACAAAGTTCGATGAGCTTACCCGCAGCGATCATTACCACATGGTGCGCTTGTGAAATTCGTCGCGAGCTGCATTATTCGCACGACCGCAGAGTTTTGTATCGAATGTGCAGGAGTTTGCGTCTATTGCCCCTAAGTGATTCACTGTAGTTTCCTCCTAACCTGCGATAACAGAACCCACATACACGATTGGCTTCTTTTGGCATCACAGGTGCACGTCTGAACCAAGAGAAATCCTGCATCTCTTTCTGGCCGGGCATCGAATCGCTCAGTTATATTTGTGGGCCTCTCCACAGCTTAAGGAGGACTTTCCTATGAGGCTAGCAACTCCCCTGATATTGCTTTGCTTGGCTCTTCCAGTGGGAGCGTCAGCTGACAGTATCGATCTTTCCACCACCGGCGGCACCATCTCGGCGAGCAGCGGCTTGTCCCTGAGTGGTGACGTAATCACCAAATATGGAGCCATTCTCGGCAGCAACCTTGGAACAGTTACCTTCACCACGGGTGCGTTTGCAACGGGCGACGTTACGGCTGGCGGAACACTCGCCGCAGGCGGAACGTTCACGATAACGGGGAACGGTTCCGTGATGGGCGTTCCCAATGGCGTGATTTTCACTGGCACATTTGCCTCGGGGACGTGGGCGCACTCTACAGTAACGGGTGCCTATACCCTCACTGCAGATGTAACAGGTTCCTCTGCCGGTAGCGGGGTTACTTTCACCGAGATCACTTTGAGCGGCACCCTTAGCCCCGGCGGCACCATTATGGTTGGCAGCGGCGACATCGTGCTCAACACTCCAACTCCCGTCCCTGAACCTGGTACGCTCGGACTGCTGGGAACCGGATTGGTGGGGATTGGTGGTTTGTTGCGCCGCAAACTTATCGTCTGAAACTTCGGGACCTTCTTGAAAAAGGGTCTTGCCGCAAGGCGAGACCCTCTCTGTTTGTTCACAATTGCCCCGCTTGACCTCTGCCAAAGTCGAAGTAACCTGCCGAAGTTGTAGATCAGGTGAAATACAAACCCATCCCTCTTTATAGAACTCAAGTTTTGCTGGGGCTAGTGTTACCACCCTAGCTGCGCAATCGTGCTCGCCTGGTTTTGCACGCGCCTCATATTGATCGCCTGCGTTTATGCGGGTTAGAGATAGACTGACCCGGAGTGCTCGAAGAAAATCGCGACTACCACGAACACGCAAGCGGAGCCAGCTTTGTGACCACTCCCGCGCGTCAAGTGACCTTCGGTGCCGGATACTCCTTTGGCAACGCCGTAAACTTTTTCCCTGCCACCGGTGTGACTGCGCCCTGCAGCCAGCCGTGTTTGGCGCGCTCCGACGCGGGAGATGCAGAGCTTACCTTGCGTCCAGTTGCGGCACTGCGCATTGACAACCAGTACCTGTTCACGCGACAGCGAGCGCTAGAAGCGAGCACCGCTATCTTTAATAACCACATTGCTCGATCCAGTTGGAATTGGCAGTTGGGCCGAGAACTGTCAGTGTGCGTCATCCTGCACTACAACTCAATGCTCGCAAATCCTTTCTATACTTCGCAGCCTGCAAGCAAGAACTTCAACGGCGATATTCTCTTTACATATCTCCTACATCCCGGAACTGCGATCTACGTGAGCTACAACAGCGACTTTCAGAATGCGGAGATCGATCCTGCCGCACACCTTATACGATTCGACGAACCGACTACCCAATGACGGCCGTCTGTTCTTCATCAAGGTGTCTTATTTGCTTCGATACTGAAGCAGGATATGACAAACGCTGAGTGGTGAGTTGAACGTCGATACCGACAAGCCCTCAGTGAACACCGAAAAGCGGCCATACTTTCAGAAGAAACGTCCAGGACAATGACAGCAGCGGGAGGGTAAGTAGCCTCTCGCAACATGGCGAATGTCTTGAAGGACGAAAAAGAAACAGCAAATCATAGCCCTGGGACAACTGGGATGGCTTCGAGGCCTACACCCTGAATAAGGTCCCCACTGACCACAATAGCCTCAGGCGGGAGTATCCTTGGATCTTCGCGGAGATAGCGATCACGGTCCTGGACGAGGGCCGATATTAACTCGGCGTTCGAGATCGGGTCAGCGGATGACCTATGGAGATCCGATATGTGGAGAATTGAGAACGGCTTGCCCATCACCTTCTCGCGCACGGGTTCTTGCCCCCTGGAACTATAACTTATACAGGTCTCTTCACCGTGTTGATGATTTCGAGGGTGAAGAGGGGGGTCAACTCCATCCCGATATGACTGCCTCTTGTAACGACAGAAAGAAGCGAGATTTTGTCAAAACGGAATTGGAGCCGACCTTGATGGAATGGATTTCTCATAGAGAAACAGACGACGTGGATCTTGTTGTGACATGGACTCTGGGAAAGTGGCGCATTGGAGCCAGGAAAAATCGAAGAGCGGTATTTTTCAGCTGTCGCTCGTCCGATTACTTATCAGTTAATGACGTTTACTTGAACGTTACGGGGTGGGACACTTTTTTCCGGCGAGTAACTAACCCCAGTCGGTCATTGACCCTTTTTCTCCCGGCCCCCTAGAATGAACAGTTTGGTTGGTCGGCTCTTTTGCTCGTGGAGCGGCGGGCGTCCCCGCCCGCCCCCGGACGGGCGAGACGCCCGTCCCTCCAGCTCAACTTCCTATGGCCCTTCGTCTGTTTAACACCATGTCTGCCCGGGTGGAGGAATTCCGCCCACTTCAGGGAAATGAAGTTCGCATGTATGCGTGCGGCCCGACCGTGTACGACTACGGACACATCGGCAATTTCCGGACGTTCATCGCAGTTGATTTGCTGCAGCGGTTCCTCGCGCAGAGCGGCTACAAAGTCCGCTACGTGATGAACATTACGGATGTGGACGACAAGATCATCCGGAACTCCGCCCGCGATGGGGTTCCGGTGAAGCAGTACACGGCCAAATATGAAAAGGCATTTCTGGAAGACGCCGCCACCCTGAACATTCAGGAGCCGGATCTGGTGCGCGCCACCGATCACATTCCGGCGATGGCGGATTTCATCGCGAAGCTCGAGCAGAAGGGCCTTGCCTACCGCACAGACGATGGTTCTTACTACTTCCGCATTGCGAAGTTCCCGACTTATGGAAAGCTCTCGAAAAAGGACTTTGCCGGGATGGAGGATGGCGCGCGCGTCGATGTCGATGAATACGAAAAGGATAACGCCCGCGACTTCGCCTTATGGAAAGCGCCGAAGCCGGGTGAGGCGTCGTGGGAGACGAGCATCGGACGCGGCCGCCCGGGTTGGCACATCGAGTGCTCCGTGATGTCGATGGACAAACTGGGCGAGACCTTCGATCTGCATGCCGGCGGCGAAGACCTGATTTTCCCGCATCACGAAAACGAGATCGCGCAGTCCGAATCGCTCAGCGGCAAGATGTTCGCTCACTTCTGGTTTCATGCTCGCTTTCTCCTGGTGGAAGGCGAGAAGATGTCGAAGAGCCTGGGGAATTTCTTCACGCTGCGCGACCTGGTTCTGAAGGGTCACAAACCGTCGTCCATCCGATATCTTTTGTCGCAGGTTCCGTACCGCAATCAACTCAATTTCACCTTTGACGGGTTGAAATCGGCGGCGACGTCGGTAGATCGCTTGCGCAATTTTCGCCTCAGGCTTTCGACCGGCCAGTTTCCCGAAGGCTCGAACGTAGCGATGGGAAAGCTAGCCCGGGAAACTGGTGAGCGTATGAAGGACGCCCTGGATGATGACCTGAACACGGCACAAGCCCAAGGAGCCATCTTCGAGATGGTACGAGCGGCGAACGCCGCATTCGACGCGGGCGAGGTTCGCAGAGACGATGTCCCGCCGCTGCTGGGAGCGCTGGAAAAGTTCGACGAAATTTTTGCCGTCCTGGCCGATGACGATGGACCCAAGATCAAGGGGATCCTGGAATGGGCTAGAGCCGAAGGAAGAGAAAAAGACATCAGCCCGGAATTGCTCGAGCTCGCTGCTTCAGGAAGGTTGTCGGATGATGAGGTTCAGAAGAAAGTGGCCGAAATGAATGCAGCGCGCGCGGCCCGTAATTTCAAGGAGTCCGACCGGCTGCGCGCAGAACTCACGGCGGCCGGCATTATCGTGGAAAATACGAAAGATGGCGTGCGCTGGAGAAGGAAGTAGGGAAATCAGGTCTTGGATCTTAGGGGCCTGATCTTAGGCTAGCGGGAAGGGTTGTGGTTGTTCAATAGAGTCGGAAGTTCACTTCCACATTCACTTGTACAGCGACCGGACTTCCGTCCTTGCGTCCAGGGTCGAATTTCCATTGTCCAACCGCCTCGATCGCCTTCTCGTCCAGTCCCATGCCGAGCGAACGAATCACACGGACATCGTGCGCGCGCCCATCGATTCCTACCACCACATACAGCACCACCGTACCTTGAAATTTTGCTTTGCGAGCCTCCTCGGAGAATGACGGATCGGGCGCGAAAACCACGCGTGGTGCCGTGACGCCACCACCCACGCGATAGGCGCCGCCGCCGATCCCACCTCCCCAGCCGGGGCCCACGCCCGGCCCGTGGCCTGAACCAACCCCACTACCACTCCCGGAACCGATTCCGCCGCCAGAGCCTGTGCCATTTGAAGGCGGGCCCAGAACCGAAGACAGTGGATCGCCCAGCGGACCAGTTTGTAGCAGGTGCACGCGCAATTCCGGTGGGACCACCACGGTAGGCTCGACAGCCATTTTGGGATTTTCGTTTCGGATTACTGCGGTCGGCGGAGCGAGTTGTTCGCGGGAGAATCGCGGTAAAGCGCCTTTGGACGCGGCCAACCTGTCGCGGTCTCCGCCTCCGCCTCCGCCCCCGCTCTCGGTGGGAGACGGCGGCAGAATGTAAGGACTGACCTCGGTGGCGATGCTGATGACCTGCTGGCGGATCTCGCGATGGTGGGTGGACACGAACCGTCCGGCAGCGAGGAGCAAGCCGACTGCCGCGATGTGAGCCAGGTAAGACAGAACAAACGTGCTACGGTGCGAGCGGTAGAGTCCGTAGCCTTCGCCGAAAAGGGTCGGCAACACTACGGACTCGGGAGCGGCAGGACGAACGCCTGGCTCCGGCGGCTGGGACACGACAGGACACGTCACCTGGGCCACCCGGGACCACCTGACTCCCTGCGTCTGGGCAGAGATCTACCAGGGTAGTATTCGAGATTCTGAAGACTGTTGCTGTGACGCCGCTCACCGGCGACAGGATAAATGTAGCGGCGTGCGCGTGGTGCCCGGGCTTATTCACTTTCGGTTCGAGCGCGAGTCGAAGCGATAACCGAAGGTGAAAAGCCACTGATCGTAATTCTGCGAGCCGCCGCGGTTCCAGGTATACCCCGTCTGCATAAAGTAGTGCGGGCCCAGAGCAGCTTCAAAGTTACCCGTTATGAAGTGCGACGCATAGCTGCTCGTGGGTGCAGAAAAGGATTGCCGCCCGCCGAGGAGTTCCCAACGCAAAGTCTCATGAAAATTGCGCGAGAAGGAAATCGATTCATACGAGCCGCTCCCGAACGAGCTGTTGAATTTCGAGTAGTGCACGTCTGTGCGCAGACCAATCCAAGGCATGCGACCAACAGTGATTCCATACAGCTGATTCCATGAAGCCTGCGCATCGCCCGAGCGACTGCTGCGCCCGAGGGTCACATAGGTCCAGACGTCGCTGACCACCTGCACGCGCGCGCCACCGCTGAAGCCCTGGAAGAGATATTTGTCCAGCAAACCTGTTCCGATGAGTTGCGGATCGAAAGTTGGGATATCGCGGAAATAAGTATGGTTAAGATCGAATTCCACGCGCGAAACCGGTTGCACGCGCACCGTGAGAAAGCTGCGGCTGATGCCGGCGCCGGGGGCCGCAACCGCCGCATTTCCCTTCGGATTGTCAGCTTGCAGCGAGTGGTAGATCGATAGATACCGTTTGTAGAAAATTCCGTTCTCGAAGAACACGAACGGCCGGTCGACATTCCACTTCAGCGTGCTGATCCCCATGCCCGAAGTACTGGTGTAACGAAGGTTATCGAAGCTGCCGCCTTCGAAGTTCACAAAAGCTCCGCCCAGCCGACGATTCGGATCGTAACTCCACGATGTAGGATCGGGTGAGGTGCCGGCGAAGATACCTGCCGTGACACCTTCTTTGAGCTTTCGTCCGAAATAGCCGCCATCAATCGAGTCCAGGCTGGTAGCCCACGGCAAGTAGAGACGGCCAAATCCAGCTACCCAATTCGAGTTCGGATTGTCATAGGTCAGGCCGATCGTGTAGGTGCGGTTGATCAGGTCCTGGATGGTGGTTTGCGTGCCGGTGGACCGGTTGCTGAGCCGGCCGCGCCAGAAGCCGGTCAGGTTCCAATAGGTCCCACCGATGCGGGTGATGTCGGTGCGGATCATCATACCGGCGTTGGAACTCAGGCCTCCGCCGCCATCATGATTCGCAACGCCAGAATAGTCGAAACCGATTCTGCCGCGAGCCCTGTTGATCTCGGGCAATGGTGGTCGCGGAATTTCCACGCGCGCCTCATCGTCGAGCGTGTCTCCTTCGCTGAAGGCGACCACTACTGGATACTTGCGCGTCGCGCTTAACGAATGCTGGACAATCATTGTCTGGATCTCTTCCGATGTGAGGTACGCCCAGTCACCCACCGCAACCGGTCGGGTGGGATCGTGAATTTCTCCTACCGCAGAGGAAAGTGCCACCGAGGCGACCTCAAGCTGCGCGATCACCTGCGCTTCCTCGTCTTTGGCGGCGGTTGGCTTCGATGATGGGTCGAGACCTTTAATATTCAGCTTCATTCCCTCGGACAGGCCAGTGTTGCGGCCACCTTCCAGATAGGCAACACCCTCGGCGACATATTTGATTCGGTAGGCCACTTGAAGATCAGGATTGGCTTGCTGCAAAGCTGCGACGTTCTGCGCATCAGAGGCAACTGCATCGCCGGGTTGAGCTTCGACGGGTGTGGGTACAGGTGCCTGCTCCGCACTTACCGCTTCCGCAGCGGATAGACTTTTTTCCTGTGCGACTCCGCCAGATGCCAGATTACTCGAGGACGCGGTTTTGTCATCGGGCATGGCGATGGGGGGGAGGGCAGGTGGTGGAGCAATTTCAGCCGGATGAGCAGTCGTCGGCGCTGTCTCCTGCGGCTTTTTTCGATGAAGCCGTCCGACCAGCGGAACCGAGGCAGGCGAAGCAGGAACTTCATCCTTTTTCCTGGGCGCGATTTCTCCCGCTGGCAACACTGTCAGGATAACTTTGCTGCCCTGCGTGGCCAGGTCATAAGACCGCGCCTCGCTGAGAGTAATCATCACATGTGTCAAGGGAGACCCAGCGGGATTGTCAACCACCACGGACTGTACGCCGCCCTGATTCACGCGGACTGGTGCGCGCTGTTCCGAGACAGCGCCGGGAAGCTCAAGAATCAGTTGTTCGGGATTCACCACCGTAACTTCGGGAGTCACCGGCGAGGTGAGGTCGACTTCGATCCTCACCCCTCCTTTCTCCTGCACCACAGCAAGGTTACGGATTTTGGCAGGGTCAGCGGCAGTCTGCGCATTCGCGCCCAAAGCGACGACTGCAAACAATACGAGATTTGCGAATACCTTCACTGCAACTCCATGTTTGCGATGTGTGTCACCGCTACAACCTGAGCTCTAGCCGCCCCGTCCATTCCTGTGGCAGTTGTAGCAATTCACGCTGTTGTAGACATACCCGCCCACGCCCCGATGATTGTTATCCGTATTTGCCTTGGCGTGACAGTTAGTGCATTGAAACACGCTGTAGTCGTTCGGATTGGTATGGCAGGTCGCGCACACACCATTCGCTCCTCCATGGTTCATGGGGAAGTAGGTGTGATTGAAGGTGGCGTTCAGCCAAGTCGTCGTCGTATGGCAGGTCGCGCAGCTGGTCGGGAATCCCGCAGAGACGTGGTTGGGGTTCGTCGTCCCCTGGTAGTCGGTTCTGTGACAACCGTAACAATCCGTCGGCAAAGACGTGTAGTTGTTATTCACGTGGCAGTTGGCACAGGCGACGGTGGTGTGGGCACCAGTCAGTGGGAATGATGTGTTGTTATGGTTGAAGGTCGCCGGCGTCCACGCCGCCGTGCTATGGCATACGTCGCATTGTTGCGGCAATCCAGTCGCCACGTGATTGGGATTGGTGGTTGCCTGGAAATCCTTGAGGTGGCAACTCACGCAAGGTGTGCTCGTGAGGTTGTAGTTTCCGTTGGCGTGGCATTGAGCGCACTGCACATTGGCGTGCGCACCTGTGAGTGGCCATCCGGTGGCGGCATGGTTGAATGTCGCATTGTTCCAGTTGCTTGTGTTATGGCAAACCTCGCACTGTTGCGGGAACCCAGCCGAAGCGTGGTTGGGGTTGGTGGTTCCCTGATAGTCCTTCAAGTGACAGGTCGCGCATGCCGTGTTAGTAATGTTGTAATTTCCGTTTACGTGGCACTGCCCGCACTGCACCTGGGCATGAGCGCCGGTTAACGGCCACCCTGACTTCGCGTGATCATAGGTTGCCGGACTCCACCCCACAGTCGTGTGGCAGACCTGGCACTGCTGCGGAATTCCCGACGCGATGTGATTGGGATTCGTGGTCCCTTGGTAGTCCTTCAAATGGCAGCCGACACATGCGGTGCTGCTGAGGTTGAAGTTCCCGTTCGTGTGGCATTGGTCGCACTGCAGCTTCGCGTGTCCACCAGTCAGTGGGAATCCGACCGAATCATGATTAAAGTTTGCCGGTTGCCAGGCTGCGGTCGTGTGGCACATCTGGCACGTTTGGGAAAGCCCTAGCGCCGCATGATTTGGATTGGTGGCCTTCTGATAGTCCGGCAAATGGCAACCTACGCAGGCCGCCGGAGTTCCCTGATACCTCCCGCCGACATGGCAGGCGGCGCAGTCCAACGTTGCGTGCATTCCAGTCAAAGCGAATCCTGTCGCGGAGTGGTCGAATTTTGCCCCCAGCCAGCTGTTGATCGTGTGGCATTGTTCGCACTGGACCGGGAAAGCAGCAGTCGAATGTTTGGGAGCGGTTGTCTGCTGGTAGGTTTTCTGATGACAGGAGTAGCACTGAATGGACAGCCCCTGAAATTGCCCAACGGCCCCGCCCTTATGGCAGTCCACGCAGTCCAGCCCTGCGTGCCCGCCCACTAGTGGGAAGCGGTTGGTGTGCTCCCGCACCGTCTGTAGAAGGGTGCTCCAGCCCTTTACTGTGTGACACTCCTCGCAGTTCGCTCCCATCTGGCGACGGTGAATGTCGGCGTGACAGTCCGCGCAGTGCGTGCCCGTATCGGAGAAAACCATCTTGGCATGGCACTGCGTGCAAGCCACATTCTCGTGCAGGCCGCGCAGGGGATAGCTGGTCTTGTTGTGATCGAACTCGGGAACCGCCCGGATCGGTTTCCACCCCACCGAGGTGTGACAGTTCTGACAAGGGATGCTCAGGTTGCCATGCGGACTACGTGAAACCGACTGCTGTCGACTCTGGGAGAAACTAAGCCCAGCGGTCCCGCATAGCAGCGCGCACAGCGCTGTCACGGTCAAGCGGAACTTCGCCACTGAACCACAGATTCCCAAGGGTCTTGCCACCTCGTCTCAAACAGAGATGCACTTCTGGGGCCAAGTATCGACGACGGTCCGCGCTTATTAACGACATGAAATCATAGGATTGAAAGGCAGAAGAAAAGACATGTGTGTCGTTGCGACACAACTTGGGTGCAGACCCGCCACACTGTTGAAGATGGCTACACCCTGCATTCGGTAGCGCCACGCGGTATTAAACGCAAGGAGACTCCGCTACTCCTCCCTATCGTGGTCATTGTTGTCAGGTTTTTGCGGAGTGGGAGTTCCCGATTGTGATCCCTGCTTCTGCCGGTCCTCCTCACCTCGGCCACCGACGTTGCCGATCCCAGGTTTGACCCGGTTTTCGTCCTCCCGGTCCCCTCGGTTGTCCATCCCACGCGGGGGCTCGGGATTGCGATTCTGTTCGACCCCCGTGGAGAATCCCGGACTCAACATCACCGGAGGTCCTGATCCGAAGCCTCCGACCTCGACGGTGCCTTCGAACACTTCCACCGACGTCTTCTGCTTCTTGTTGACCTCCACCGAAAAGCGAGTCCCGCGCACAGTGATCACCGCTGTTGGGGTTCCCATACGGAACGAAGGTGTGTTGCCCAGGCGCTTTTGGACCTTGGCGCTGATCTTGCCGAGAAGAAGTTCCAGCCAATAACCTTTGTCTTGAGTCGGAGCCTTGAGCACGACGTGACTGTTCGGCTTTACTAACACCTGGGAGCCGTCCTCCAAATCGAGCAGCACGCTGCCCTTCGTCGTATCGATCTTGCTCTCAGGGGCAAGCACGGTACCCCGCTGTGCGGTGACGGTATCGCCCTGCGGAGAATGAAACGTTGCGTCTCCTTTCAGCTCTGCAATCGTGGCTGAGCCGACCGTGAGCGCAGTTGGGGCCGGGTTCTGACCGATCGCAGCCACAAGTACGAACACCACCATCAATACCGTCGAACTGAATAGCTTGGCGGTCATGGGTTCTCCTTGGTCACCACCGCCGGCTCGGTCATGGCAGGCAGGTGGATCTCGAACCGAACGCCTGATGGCTGGCTCTCTGCCCGCACTGAACCGCCATGCTTCTCAGCAATGCGCTTCACGAATGCCAGACCGAGGCCCCACCCGGCCTTTCCCTTGTCCACGTTAGATGCGCGATAGTAGGGATCGAAGAGCCGCGAAATTTCCTGCTCCCCGACCGTTGCCCCAACGTTATGTACGCTGATGATAGCGTCTTCGTTTTCGCGGAAACAGCGCACGTCAATGTCTGTGCCCGGCTGACCGTACTTGATTGCGTTGCTGACGAGATTCAGTACGGCCCCGCTGATCAGAGGCGCATCGCCCATCACCGCGACGCTTTGGCTACGGTCGTGGACCAACCGCATCCCGGCGGCGTTGGCCAGCGGTTGCAGGATATCGAACACTTGCCCGACGATCCTCGCCAGCTCGATCAGATCTACCGAAACAGGTTTGGCCCCCGCATCCAGCCGCAGAACATCCAGGTAGCTGCTGATCAACGCCAGAAGGCGCTTGGATTCGCGAAAGATCGTCTCCGGCGCACCGGCACAGGCGGGCGAATCCGGATATTCCATCATCAGCTCCGCGAACCCCTGCATCGATGCCAGCGGAGTCCGTAGTTCGTGGGTGATGAATCCCAAGGCCTCGGCGCGCGCCCGGTCACGTTCCACGCGGGTCCGAAGGCTGGTAAGGGTTACAATCGTCCCGCCCGCAGGCGACAGTTTGGTTGGAGGCAGAGGCGCAATGCGCGCCGAGTAGAGTTCGTGACCTAGAGAGATCTCCCCCTCCTCGACGGCGCCATTCAGCACCAGCGGCGTTTCGTCACTAGGGGTCCACCGAGTGCGCACCTGCTCGACGTTTGGCTTGTCATCCGCTCGTAGCTCGTGAGCCCGGGCGAAGGCGCGATTGTGCAAAAGCAGCTTGCCGCGTTCGTCAAAGATTGCAATCAGGTCCTGTGTCGATTCCAGCAATGTCTTGTGCAGTTCATACAGAGACCCCAGTTCGGTCTGCAACTGCTCCAGCAGTGTGAGCCGCCAGGAGAGATCGGATGTCTCACGAACCACTCCATCCTTACCCCGCCATGCCAGCCACGAGCGCAGGCCAAGCAACTGCTCGTTGAGACTCCGTTCGACGCGCACAAAATCCGCTGTGTAGACCAGCACAGGCGCTCCCATTACAGCCAGCATCATGGGCCCGGCGGGCAAGATACGGGAACTGACGACGAAGGTCAGGAGCGCGATTGCATACACACTTCCGCCCATCACGCACAGCACCCACAAGGCTGTAAAGCCGCGCCATGCGCGAAAAACACTCACTGCAAGGATCGATGTAACTAGCAATACCAGGGCGCTGGCCCATAATGGAAGCTCGCGCAGTGTGCGGCCTGTCAGGATGCCGTCAAGGATCTGTGCATGGACCTCGATTCCGGGAGTGGGGAATTCCGGGTGCAAGGGAATGCTCAATCGATCTCCGATCTCAGTGGACCCAAAGCCCACCAGCACCGGCCGACCTCGCACCATGCCTGTATCAAAGCCCTCGAGCACGGAACGTGCCGAGAGCGTATCGAACCCACCCCGCCGAAATGGAATACGCACCAGGACGGGCCTTGCTGTGTTGACTGCTCCCTGGTCGTGGACCGGGATATCGTAAGAGGACAAAAAAGCGGATGTACGTACAGGATCCGTCCTCCGCGCGACCTCCACAGCGAATGCCCATCGGGAGCCATCCAGAGTGAGCTGGTGTGCTGGATACCGCCGGCAAACACTGTCGACGTCGAGCACAGCCTGTGCGTGACCCACAGCCGCTGCGTGTGCAAACCGTGCTAAGGGCTCGATCCACTTCGGCCCCTCCGGATAGGTAGCTATCTTGTCAACGATCACTGTGTGTCCGGCATGCAGAGCTTCCTGCAAAGCCTGGTCCGCATCCGGTGACTGCGGTTCCGCCAGCAAGATATCCAGCCCTATAACGCCCGCGCCGGCTCGGGCCAGGTTGTTTGTGAGTCTCGCCAGGAGTGTACGTGACCATGGCCAGCGCCCATAGCGCTGCAGGCTCTGGTCGTCAATAGTGACAATGACAACCCGGGATTTCTCCTTCGGCACTGGAGAGAGCCGGAAGAATGTGTCGCTGAACCGCACCTGCCAATCGCGAATCACCCCGATCGTGGATAGTCCCGCCACCAGCAAAAACAAGAGTACCACCAGTCCGGATGTCTGGATCCAACCGCGATGGCGTGGCTCCGCGCTCGTCATTTTTCGCTCGTGGATTGCAGATCGATGCCCAGCCGCAGCGCCTTCCGATACAGAGTCTTTCTTTCGATGCCCAGCCGGCGAGCCGCTTCGGACCGGTTTCCACCAGTTTGCTTCAGAATTTGAAGAATGTGCTGCCGTTCGAGCTCTAGCAGTCGATCGGGCGCAGCCGAGGCCGCCACCGGCTCCGGCTCGCTTTCGGGGGCTCGCTGCGTTTCCGCTTCCACATCCGCCAGGGTGATTTCGCCGGTAGGCGCGAAGATGGCTAGTCGGTTGACCGTGTTCTCCAGCTCGCGAACGTTGCCCGGCCATTGCATTTGCTGCAACAGTTGCACCGCCGCCGGATCGATGGAGACGCTGAGCGCATTCTTTTCGTTGAAGCGCCGCAGGAAATGCCGCACCAGCAATGGGATGTCGTCCCGCCGTTCATCAAGCGAAGGCAGGTCGATGCGTACGACGGCCAGACGGTAGTAGAGATCCTCCCGAAACTGGCTCTGCTTCAGCAGTTGGGCCAAGTCTCGGTTTGATGCCGCCAGCATTCGTACATCCACAGGCGTGTATTTGTTCGAGCCGACTCGGCGAACTTGTTGCTCCTGGATCACTCGCAATAGCTTCACTTGGAAGGACAGTGTCGTCTCGGTGATTTCGTCCAGAAACAGGGTTCCACCATCGCTGGCTTCGACCAGGCCGTGGTGAGCGCTGGCTGCCCCTGTGAACGCCCCTTTCTCGTGGCCGAAGAGTTCACTCTCCAGGATCGTTTCGGTGAACGAGCCGCAGTTAACGGGCGTGAAAGGTTGGTCTTTTCTCTTGGAGTGCTGATGAATCGCGCGGGCGACCAGTTCCTTTCCGGTGCCGCTTGCGCCCGTGATCAGTACGCCCACATTGCTCGCCGCTACCCGGCCTATCGCCTTGTACACCTCCAACATCTTTGGGCTGCGCCCAACGATGGCCGAGTCTGGCGTCTCCTCGACTTGTGGGGCCACGGGCTGTTGTTGCTGCAACCGGAATCCATCTGCCCGGACTGCGATGGCGCGAATCTGTTCGGCCGTCAGCGGTTTGCTGACGTAGTCCACGGCGCCTTCCGAAAGCGCCCGCGCTGCGGTTTCAACGCTGACGTTGGCCGTCATGATCACTGGATAGATTCTGGGACGCAGCGCCCTCAGTCGCTGGAGCAGATCAATGCCATTTAGAGAGCCCAGATAGACATCCACCATCGCTAAATCCGCTTCATTTGCGGCAAGGTGCTGTTCCGCCTCGTCCGCGCGCAGAAACGCTTGGCACTGGTGGCCCTCGGCCACGAAAACAGCCTGGAGAAGAGCACAGGTGCTCGCCTCGTCGTCAATCACGACCACACGCAGTGGTTGCATATCCGGTAACTAGCTTACTGCAAGACCCGGATGGTGACTGAGCAATTCCGCTGCCGTTCCGGTCCGCCGGATAGGCGCCCCTACGCGCTGTACTTGGTTTAGCTCGTAGGCTCGGGGGAGGGGGGAGGGAGGGAGACCAGACCGATCTTGGGTAGACCAACTAGGGATACGCCCGGGACATGCTGACCCAGCCGTCACGCTTGAGATGAACCGGAAATCCTTAGACTCGGAATCCTCGCCTTTCAGCAGGCTTGGTTAATTCCCGTTTCCCGGGGCCTTCTCACTACCAAATGCCGCCGAGGGGCTCTTGCCACCAGTTCCTCTCACAACCTGGTTCTCCTTACTCTTGCGATGGACTTGCAAGGTTCGCAGGTAGTGAACCAGGTCCCAGGCATCGTTCGGCTGAATCACGTCCGCGAACGACGGCATGGGCGTGCCGTCCAGTCCAGTCATGAAAATCCGGTAAAGGTCCTGGTTCGTATCGCCGCATTTGAAGCGGGCGTCGTTGCCCGCGTCCGCGAAGTTGTACGGCCGGATCGGCTGCTCTTTGCTATCGGTCAACGTGGCTGCCGAGGGACCGTCCCCGCGTCCCTGCTGCCCGTGGCACTTCCAGCACTCCATTTTCTGGAAGAGTTCCCCACCATGGGTGATGCTCTCTTTCGTTACAGCAGGCTCGGCCGGTATCTTGATCGGGTCCCCCGGCTTCTCTGACTGCCAGCGTGGTGAGAATGTCTTGATGTAGGCCACCAAGTCCACGCGATTCTCATCGCTTAAGGGCAGCCATGAGGGCATCCCGCTGGCCTGCACGCCCGTCTTCAAAACATGGATGAGGTCAGAATCCAGTGGCAAGGTTCCTGTCGGGGTAGATCTGCATTTAAAAGTGGCTCCGACGAAATCACGCGGTTTTGGGTCGATATACGGCGCGTGTTCGCCGTTGCCATCGCCTTGCACTCCGTGACAGCCCACGCAGTACCGCAGATACAGCCCGTGTCCCCGTTGCTGCGACCCATTGAAGCCGTTCTTCGGCGTTGGATACCCCGAACTGACGCCGCCGTTCTGCGCCACCGCGACACTCACCGTCAGGATCACCATTGCCAAGGTGCCGAAAACAATCTTGGTGCGAATCATCCGCATTGCTCCCTCTCTTTTCCCGTTAGAACGCAAAGTCCAGCCCCATGAAGTAGCTGTTGTTGCGTTGATCCTGACCGCTGTCCGATGTCTTCCGGAAACGCGCCGTGGCAAACTCCTGATGCCACGCCAGACCCGCCCGGCTATGCATGAACGGGTAATATCGATAGCCCACCGTAAACACGTCCGCATTGCCGGTATCGCTCGGCGTATCTGCCAGCGACTGTTGCGACATGCGCACCAACTCGTACCGCCCCAGGAAGAACAGCTTGGGAGAGTGCGTGTAATGCGCCTCAAACGTGCCCGTGTTCCACTGCGGACCCCGTGCCCCATCGGGCAACGTCGCATTCGCTGCGGTCGCATTGCCCAGGTACACGTTGTCGGACGCGTGCTGGTAAACCCCCGTCAGGTCAAACTTCCCGATGTACAGGCTCCCGTACACCCCCGCTCGATAGAACGACCGGTTCCCAATCCCGGTACCTGCGATTGGCGTCCCATCCTCGGCCAAGGTCTCGAAGAATGTCGGCCGGAATCCCACCAGCCCATACGCGCCCACCCGCTGCAGCCCCAGACCGCCCGCCATGAACGCCTGGCTCAGGTGCAGGTAGCCATCGTAGGTTCGGCCCGCGACCAGCCCAGGCGTGCCGTTCGTGCTGCTGATCATCGAGGCCGCGTACCGGGTGTGATCGTCCTTGGAGTGTCCCATCAACTCCACGCCCAGCTGGTTTTCGCCGAAGGAGAAGTCGTTGATGTCGCCACCCACCGGAACGTAGTGATAGAGCTGATACTCGCCGCCCACGTTCGACAAGGTCATCATGCGCTTTTCAGAAAGCGGCACATCCAGTTCGAATTTGCCGAACTTGAAATTCAGCCAGGGCGAGTTCGCGATGTTGTCGAAACGCACGCTGGCCGATTCAAACCCCACCGTTCCGTCCCCCGGATCGATCGAAGGCACCAGCAGGAAGGAAATATTCTTGGCCAAGGTGCCGGCGGTCAGAATGTCGATGCCGCTCAAATCGAAGCCCGAGGTGTTGATGGTCTTCTCGATGGTCGGACTGGTCGGATCCCCAGGCACGGAATTCACGGCCACCTTCCCGGCGCTTTCGTAGTGCCAGTGCGGAGTGATACGCATCGCGATCGGCCAGTACGACGGGTTCTGCCAGATCGGAGAATCCCGATCGTTCATCAGCTGATACCCTTCGTCCTTGAACTGCTGCCCGAAACTGTTCAGCTTGGGCCAGGCTTCGTGACATGCCGAACACGGCAGCCCATACTTGCGCGCGAACGACGGGATCGCGTGACCGGGCTGACTACTCGAAATCACAAAGGTCAATAAGTAGAATGCCGCCCACATACAAGACTTGAGGAGTGAGGAACCCAACCAGATTCGCTCACTCCTCAGATTCCCCACAGGACCGAGTTCCATGCCATCTCCTCCGTAAAGCGCCGAACACACTACAACTGCAAGAGAGCTATACCCGATGAGGCCAAAGCATAGCGTCTAGTGAGCCTTAAATGTAAAATCCACCGTCTTGTTTTCGCCCGCCGCAACCGTGATCTTCTGGGTCATGGTTCCGAGTTTTTCGTGCCAGGCTTCCACGGTGTATTCCCCGGGAGGGAGGTTCGGAAGCTGGAAGCTCCCGTCTTTGCCGGTAACCGCAAAATACGGATGCTTGAACACGGCGATGTAGCTCTTCATCCACGGATGCACGTTGCACTTCACCGGGATCGCGATTTCCTCGCGCGGAAAGCTCTCTTCCATCGTCGTGCCGGCAGGCTCCGCCTTGTTCCATTCGCGGTTGTTGGCAGGGAGTGGATGAATGTTGTGCGTGGTGTTGTCGCTGTTGACCATCTTCAGCTTCTGATTCGCTCGTACCGCCACCACGTGCGGTTCGTAGATACAGCCCTTCTGTTCGAAGGTCACTTCCTCGGTGGGCACATCGAAAGTACGGTTCTGCAGCCCGTCGGAGATGAACACGATCACGTTACCCAGCGAGTTGTCGCTTCCAGCGACAAAATCCTGACCCATCGCGGGTGCGGGATGCAGCTTGGCGCAACTCGGATCCGCTGCCATGCTGACGCGCGCGGGTTGCGGTAGTTGACCCGTGAACTTGACTCGACCCACCACCGAAGAGCCCGCTCCAGCGTCAGGTTTGGCGGGAGCGCCAGCAGCGCCGGACGCGCCCTTTCGGGCGAAAGCCCCGGTACCTACAGCCAAGATGCACAAGAACAGGATGAAGCTGGAAAGTGTTTGTCTGATTCTCATGAGAATGAACTCCTGGGACAACCCGGTGGCTGGCAATCCGTCGCCGGGGCAAATACTGTTGAACAGCAAGCAACCTAGGGCTGGTTGCCGAATACAAAGAAACTCGCGGCCGTTCTTAGAACGGCCCCGATTTTCGACTGACGGTTCCAAGTTCAGCGCTCTCCTGCGTGGAGTAGTAGCCTTCCTGGTAACCATTCGAATATGCGTTGCGGTAGTACTCGCGGTACTTCTCCGGGTCGGTATTCATTTCCGCGAAGCCGCGAGCCGCGTTGCGGTAATTCTCCGTCTTACTTAACTGGAACGGTTGCGCCACAGTTCGGTCGTGAGCACCATCCAGACACCATCCCGGAAACCAGCAAGCTCGGCTGCGGTCGGCTCGATCAACTTTCCAGAGCGCGCCTCCGCCAATTCGCGGTAGGTCTGCTCGTAGCCGACGATGAACGACGCACGATCCGAATCCGTGCTCCAACGGCCAGTTGAGAGATGGGGCTTTCGGTTGTTCTCAATATCGATCTTTGCCTGGAACGAGCCGTCCCGGAAGGCCGCATCTGCCTGTCTGGGGTCCGCCCCGCTCTGCAATCCGCGGCGGGAGACTTCCACCACACCAGCCCCGACGCAAAGAACCACAGCGAGCACCAACAGCGATCGCTTATTCATTTTTCCTCCACAGAGAGCGGCCTCGATGAACGAAACCAACTCTTGCAAGGGTCTCGGCGCTTCTCATTCGCCACTCACCGCTTGCACCCCACCCTGATCTGCATCCCACTGCTCTCGGCTAGTTCGAGTCACCGCGCTTGCACTGGATCGCCGCTGACCACGCCTGATGACACACCTCCGCGCGGTCGCCAAAGGCGATGTTTCTTCTCGAACCCCGTACGGGAACGAGAAGCGGCCAACGCGCCAGCTATTTCAACGATCTATTGTTTGCCTGAGCAGTAATGACAGACCGACCTGCTAACACTGTCTTCGAAAACCTTAAGGAAGCACGAAACTTCGAGGGGCCTGGGATCCAGTTTGAACGTGCTACCGTGCAGAAATGGGGGTTTCCGCATTTAGGGTCTTCTACTACTCAGACTCTGTTCGCCAGGGGACTTACTCTCCCCGGTTGGGGGATACCGCCAATTACTACCGACGATAATCGATCACACCCTGAAAAAAGCCCTCAAAACAGAGGAGGCCGTGTAAAAACTTTCTAACAAGTCAGCTCAGTTTGCCCGACCTCCTCCTTGCTCCAACGGCGAACATCTACTACGCCACCATAAGGCAAGCGCTCGCACCGATTGTCAGCGAGTTGTGAAAACTTTGTAACTACGGTTGCGCCGAATCTGGCACCTGACGGACGTTTCAGCGGTCCTTTCTGTCGTTAGTTAGAGGCATAGCCCTGCGAGGCAAACGTCAAATCTGGGAAGGGCGCCCGGAGTACAATGTTGTCTCCGCATGAAGGCTGGAAGAATCATCGGTTCGATAGCGGGAAGTTCCGCGCGAACCCGATCCGCGTGAGTTATGACGCTCGCCCATTTTGTCGCCAAGAATGCCTTTCGCAACAAGCGCCGCAGCGCCCTGACAGCGCTCAGCATTGCGTTTTCCCTGCTGCTGCTGACCATCATGATGACCATCTGGCGAGGCTTCTACATCGACCAGGGAGCCCCCGACTCGGCACTGCGCATCATGACCCGTCACCGCGTTTCGCTGGCTTTCTTTCTGCCCAGTTTCTACCGGCGAGAAGATCCGCGCGATTCCCGGGGTGGTGCACGTGGTCCCCATGACCTGGTTCGGCGGCAAATACAAGGATGATCGCCCGGAGAATTTCTTCGCGCAGTTTGCGACCGATCCAACGGAATACATGGAAGTAGCCGCCGACAAGGTGATTTCCGCCCGAACAGGTCGAAGCATGGCAGACACGACCAGACCGGCTGCCTGGTCGATCAGGCTCTGGCCGTCAAACACGGCTGGAAACTTGGAGACCGCGTCGTATTGCAAGGCACCATCTTTCCCACGAATCTCGAACTGACTATCCGCGGCATCTACACCATCGATCCGCCCAATAACTCGCTGTACTTCCATGCTAAGTATCTTGAGGAATCCGTCAGCTGGTTCAAAGATACCGCCGGCTTCTACTTCACTCGCGTCGATTCGGCCGCTGCAGTAGCCCGGGTCGACGCGCGAGGTCGATGACATGTTTCATAACCTGCCGGCGCCCACCAAGAGCGAAAGCGAAAAAGCATTCCAGCTCGATTTCATCGCGACTCTCGGGAATGTGAAAGCATTCATCCTCAGCATCTGCGGAGCTGTGGTCTTCACGATCCTCATCGTGTCAGCCAATACCATGGCCATGTCTATCCGGGAGCGCACCCGCGAAGCTGCCGTACTGCGGACGCTCGGCTTCACCCGTCGATCGCATTCTGTCACTCTATCTGGGTGAGTCCGTAACTTTGGCTGTGATCGGTGGGCTGCTGGGGGTTTCGTTCGCGACCGCGCTCATGCACCTGGTCGGCAAATCTCCGAGCTGTGGGAGTGCCAGCCTCGATGAAGGTGACCCTTCCGATTGTGGTCCTCGCGCTCGCCGTGGCCGCCTTCGTCGGTCTGATGAGCGCGGTGATACCTTCCTACAACGCCTCCCGCACGAATATCGTTGACGGTCTTCGCCACATCGGGTGATAGGGCCCGGCGGCCTGGATCTCGACGGGGTGTGCCAGAACCTGCAGGTCTACACCCCGAAGCGTCAATCCAACCGTCTCTGACATCGTTTTCGCCATATTCGGCATCTCACCGAAGACACTTGCATAAGTGAGATCGTTGATCCATCCTCTCAGGACACGAATTGGGAGCTTCCTGATCTCCGGCAATAGGTAAATGGGCTTGACAGAATCTTTACAACGACGAGGCAAGGGACTTATTGGCTGCTGCTCGTCTGCTTGCTGCTAGGTGCACGTATGCGGCGCAGGCGGCGACCACTGTCGCCCCGACGTCGCTCGAGGTCGGCTACCAGCAAATGTATAACCTCGACTTCGACGCTGCCCACCAGACCTTCACAAGCCTGGGAACACTCGCATCCGGAAGATCCGCTCGGACCCGTCTCGAACGCAGCTGCCTATCTCTTTGCGGAGTTTGATCGCCTGCACATCCTGGAATCAGAGCTTTTTACGAACGATACCACTTTCGAAAAGCGGCAGAAATTCGAGCCCGACCCAAAAGTGCGGGCTGCCTTTGAAGGGGAATTAAGACGCGGGGAACAATCTCTCCGATCAGATTTTGTCGCACACGCCCCAGGATGCGCCGGCACTATTTGCAAAGGTGATGGTGGGTGGATTGCGCGGGGACTACATGGCGCTGGTAGAGAAGCGAAACATGGCGGCACTGAGCACCATCAAGATGTCCCGGACACTGGCGGAGAAACTGCTTGCGCAGGATCCATCGTATTACGACGCTTATCTCGCGGTGGGAGTCGAGAATTATCTGCTCGGCGTTACGTCAGCGCCGATTCGCTGGCTGCTTCGACTCGGTGGTCACCAGACCGACAAAAACGAAGGTATCGCAAAACTTCGCCTTACCGCGGAGAAAGGACACTACTTGGCGCCTTACGCGCGTCTGCTGCTCGCGGTCGCCGCCCTGCGCAACCACGATCAGAATGAGGCCCGAACATTGTTGTCAGGTCTGGCCTTGGAATTTCCACGGAACCCGCTGTACAAGAGAGAACTGGCGCGCATCCAGCCTTAACGTTCCGCTAATCGATACTGCCGCGGGTCTTCGGATCGTGAATCTCTCAAAACTAGTTCAACTTGCGGCGGCGATCCGTTCCTGCGCTGAAGCCATGCGACGGCACACCGCGCTGCAATACTGAATACGTTCCCACTCCCGCGCCACGCGGCGAGTTTTGGCGATCATGTCGCCACAGACTTTGCACAATTTCGCCGGAAGGTTCGGTCTCTTCATCTCGTAAACCTTCTTCGTACCATACGACATTCTGTAAACTCCTGCTAAGGCCGCTTATTTCCCTGATAAGTATTTGATCCATTTACCCAGGGTTAGGTTACGGTGAATTTTTCTCACGGCCGAATAGCCGTAACCGGAAATCGTGGTTCTGCGGTCCGAGCCGGGGCCCGGATATCGGCCTGCAACTAAAATCCCCTTGGCCTCAGCAAAAATCCGAATAATTGAATATCATTGAAGGTTCGGCATTCATTGTGGGGGAACTCAGACGTGGCTCAGACGCAAACGGATGGATTGGAAGTACTCGAAACCCGGGAATGGCTCGATTCTCTCGATTATGTTCTGTCGAAGGGCGGGCCGGATCGCGCGGGTCGGCTGCTGCAACAGTTGTCGCTACATGCCCGTCGGGCGGCGGGCGTAAACCTGCCTTTCACTGCCACTACGCCCTACCAGAACACGATCCCCTCAAAGACACAGCCGCCATTTCCCGGCAGCCAGGAGATGGAACGGCGCATCAAGAGCCTTGTTCGCTGGAACGCGCTGGCCATGGTCATTCGCGCGAATAAGATCCAGGAAGGCATTGGCGGACACATTTCTACGTTTGCTTCGGCAGCGACGCTCTATGAGGTTGCCTTTAATCACTTCTTGCGAGCGCGCACTGAAGAGGGCGATCGCGACATCGTCTACTTCCAGGGACACGCTGCTCCCGGCATGTATTCCCGCGCCTTTCTCGAGGGGCGCATCCCCAAGCAAAAACTGGAAAACTTCCGGCGGGAACTGAAACCGGGCGGTGGACTGTCGTCGTATCCGCACCCGTGGCTGATGGAGGACTTCTGGGAGTTTCCGACCGTCTCAATGGGTCTCGGACCGATTCAGGCGATTTACCACGCGCGCTTCATCAAATACCTTGAGAATCGCGGGCTGAAGCAGACCACGGGTGGCAAAGTGTGGGCGTTCCTCGGGGACGGCGAGATGGACGAGCCGGAGTCGCTGGGCTCCATCACGCTTGCCTCCCGCGAACGGCTCGACAATCTGATCTTCGTAGTCAACTGCAACCTGCAGCGCCTTGATGGTCCGGTGCGCGGCAACGGCAAGATCATTCAGGAACTGGAAGCAATCTTCCGCGGCGCGGGCTGGAACGTGATCAAGGTAATTTGGGGCAGCGATTGGGACACGCTGATCCAGAACGATCGCGACGGACTGCTCGTGAGAAGAATGGGTGAAATCGCTGACGGTCAATATCAGAAATATTTCGTGGAGAGCGGAGCCTACTTCCGGCAGAACTTCTTCGGTACGGATCCCCGCCTGTTGAAGATGGTGGAGCACCTGTCCGACGAGCAACTGGCTCGCATGCGCCTGGGCGGCCACGATCCGATTAAGGTGCACGCAGCCTATAAGGCGGCCGTCGAGCATCGTAGTTCCCCAACCATCATTTTGGCCAAGACGATCAAGGGCTACGGATTGGGCGAAGCTGGTGAAGGCAAGAACATCACACACCAGCAGAAGAAACTCAATGAAGAAGAGTTGAGCCTGTTCCGTTCCCGCTTCGGCATCCCGATCCCGGATGACGAACTCCACAATGCTCCGTTCTATCGGCCGGCGGACGACAGCGCCGAAATCAAATACCTGCAAGAACGCCGCAAACAGCTGGGTGGATATATGCCGGAGCGCAAGGTGCGAGCCACTCCGCTCAAGAGTGTGCCGAGTTCGCACTTCGAGGAATTCCACAAAGGCACCGAGGGCCGCGAAGTTTCCACCACCATGGTCTTCGTGCGGCTCCTCTCCAAACTGCTGCGCGATCCCGAAATCGGCAAGCTGATCGTTCCCATCATTCCGGATGAAGCGCGCACCTTCGGCATGGAGGCGCTGTTCCGGCAGGTGGGTATCTATTCGAATGTCGGCCAGCTCTACGAACCCGTCGATATGGACACGCTGCTGTATTACAAAGAGGCGAAAGACGGGCAGATATTGGAAGAAGGCATCACCGAAGCGGGCTCGATGTGTTCGTTCATCGCCGCAGGCACGGCCTACGCCAATCACGGCATCAACACAATCCCATTCTTTATTTATTACTCCATGTTCGGCTTCCAACGGATTGGCGACCTGATCTGGGCGGCGGCCGACATGCGCACCCGCGGTTTCCTGGTGGGGGGGACCGCTGGCCGTACTACTCTCGCAGGCGAAGGACTGCAGCATCAAGACGGCCACACTCACGTCCAGGCTCTGAGCGTGCCGAACTGCCTGGCCTACGATCCGGCCTTCGCCTACGAGATCGCTACCATTATTCAGGATGGCATCCGGCGCATGTACGTGGACGGCGAATCCATCTTCTATTACATGACGGTGACCAACGAGCCGCTGCCCATGCCCGGAATGCCTGACGGCAAGGACGTGCATGACGGGATTCTCAAAGGCCTCTATCGTTTCAAGGCCAGCGGGAAGAAAGACGCGAAGTTACGGGCACAGCTCTTCGGCAGCGGTACCATCATGTTTGAGGTGCTGAAGGCACAGCAGATTCTCGAAGAAAAATACGCCGTGGGCGCCGACGTCTGGAGCGTGACTAGCTACAAGCAACTCTACCGAGACGGCAATGATTGCGAGCGCTGGAATATGCTGCATCCTGGGCACACTCCCAAGGTTCCATACGTCACCGAGGTGTTGAAGGACGCGCCCGGACCGTTTGTGGCCGCGTCCGACTACATGAAGGTATTGCCGGAGAGCATTGCGCAGTGGGTGCCGGGGCGGTTGGTTTCCCTGGGTACCGACGGCTTCGGGCGCAGCGAGAGCCGCGCCGCATTGCGTGACTTCTTCGAAGTCGATGCCAAGCACATTGTGCTGGCGACTCTGAACGCACTCGCGCGGGAGAACAAAATCCCACTGGCAACCGTACAGCAAGCCGTGAAGGACCTGGGCATCAATCCGGAAAAACCGAATCCGGCCATCAGCTAAGAAAGGTTTTGGAAAGTGACCGAATTCAAGTTGCCTGAACTGGGCGAAAACATCGAGCAGGGCGACTTGGTGCGCTTGATGATCGCGCCAGGCGCTGACATCAAAGAAGGCCAGCCCGTCATGGAACTGGAGACGGACAAGGCCGTGATCGAAGTACCTTCGTCCGTCACCGGCGTGGTGCGCGAAATTCGCGTCAAGGAAGGTGACAAGCTCAAGGTCGGACAGGTCATCTTTACAGTCGAGAACGGTACGGGAGCAAGAACCAAAGCTCCCGAGGCGCCCGCGAAGGTAGAAGTTCCCGATCCTCCTGCTCCCGCAAGAAGCGAGCCTGAAGTCCAAATCGAAGAATCAACACCCGCGCCATTGGTAGGCGCCGCACCGCCCGCTCGTTCAACTGGGAGCGCTACAGAATTCAGGCTGCCTGAACTGGGTGAAAACATCGACCAGGGCGATTTGGTGCGCTTGATGATTGGTCCCGGGGCAAAGGTCTCCGAAGGCCAGCCCGTGATGGAACTGGAGACCGACAAAGCTGTCGTTGAGGTTCCGTCCTCGGTGAGTGGAGTCGTGAAAGACATCCGGGTGAAAGAAGGCGACAAGGTTAAAGTCGGCCAGGTCATCTTTACTTTGGAAGGCGCCTCCACAGCACCACCGGAAAAGCGAGCGTCAGCACCTGTGGAGCACGTTTCCGGACAGCAAGCAGCACGCCTCGCGTTCCATCTCGCGATGAAAGCCGAGGGCAAGACCGAGCAGCAGGCCCTGCCGCCGGATCAGCCGATGCAGTCCCCACCTTCGTTCAGCATGCCGGTGCAACTCGGCAAAGTGGCCGGTACCGAGCATCGCGAACCGGTCCCCGCTGCACCCCATGTTCGTCGGCTGGCCCGCGAACTGGGACTCGATATCTACAACGTGACCGGAACCGGTCCAGGTGGGCGCATCAGCGAAGACGACGTCAAAGCCTTTGCCAAGGCCACGTTGGCCGCAGCCACAGCGCAGGCGCCGCAAGCCGCTCGTCTCGCCGAACCGAAGCTGCCCGACTTCACCAAGTGGGGCAAGGTCGAGCGCGTATCCATGCGCGGGGTTCGCCGCAAGACTGCGGAACATTTGCGCGAAGCGTGGAACACGATTCCCCACGTCACGCAGCACGATCGCGCCGACATCACCGAACTCGAACAGCTGCGCGCCAAGTTTGCGCCCCGCGCCGAGGAAGCCGGCGGCAAGATGACCGTCACGGCGATCGCGTTGAAAGTTTGTGCTTCTGCCTTGAAGGTCTTCCCGCAGTTCAATGCCTCCATCGACATGGAGAAGGAAGAGATTGTCTACAAGCAGTACATCAATGTCGGCGTCGCTGCGGATACGGACCGCGGACTGCTCGTGCCTGTTATACGCGATGTGGACAAGAAGAACATCGTGGAACTGGCCGCCGAACTCTCGCAGCTGTCAAAGAAAGCGCGCGACAAGAAACTTACGCCCGACCAGATGGAAGGCGGCACTTTCACGATCACTAATCTCGGCGGTATCGGCGGCACGACGTTCACGCCCATTGTGAATCATCCCGAAGTGGCGATTCTCGGTTTGTCGCGCGGACGCATGGAGCCCGAGTGGATCAACGGCAAGTTTGAGCCGCGCCTGATCTTGCCGCTTTCTCTCTCGTACGATCATCGCTTGATTGATGGCGCCGACGCAGCCCGCTTCCTGCGCTGGATCGCGGAAGCGTTCGAGCAACCTTTCCTCTTATCTGTTCAGGGATAACGTCAAGGACTGAAAAAACTAATGGCAGACAATACCAGCTTGCATATTGCGGTTGTGGGCGGCGGACCGGGCGGGTACGCAGCTGCTTTCCTGGCCGCCGATCTTGGACTCAAAGTTACGCTTATCGATCCGGAGGTCAATCCCGGCGGCGTGTGCCTATATCGCGGTTGCATTCCTTCGAAAGCGCTGCTGCATGTGGCCAAACTGATCGAGGAATCGGAGCAGGCCAAAAACTGGGGCATCGAATTCAGCGCGCCCAAAATCGATCTGCCGAAGTTGCGAGCGTGGAAAGAGGGTGTGGTGAAGCGCCTGACTGGAGGCCTCGGCCAGCTCTCCAAGCAGCGGAAGGTGCAATACATCCAGGGAAAAGCGGGCTTCGAAAGCTCCACGAAGTTGCGAGTTTCCAAAGCGGACGGCAGTCAGGAGTCGCTCACGTTCGACCGAGTCTTGTTGGCGACAGGCTCGCGCCCAGCCGTGATCCCTACGCTCAAGATCGATAGCCCGCGCATGCTCGACTCCACCGGCGCGCTCGATCTGCAGGACATCCCGAAAACCTTGCTCGTGGTCGGTGGCGGCTACATCGGTCTGGAACTCGGTTCGGTGTATGCCGCTCTGGGGACGAAGGTCACAGTTGTCGAAATGTTGCCGGGCTTGCTGCCCGGCGCTGACCGCGACTTAGTTCTCCCGCTGCACAAGCGTCTGGAAAAAATGTTCGACGGAATTCTCCTGAACACCACCGTAAAGTCTCTGAAAGAAGAAAGCAGCGGAATTCGTGCCACCTTCGACGGTGCGGACGTGAAAGAGCGCGAGAAGGTTTTCGACAAAGTCCTGGTATCGGTCGGAAGAAAGCCAAACTCCGAAATCCCCGGCCTCGACAAAACTCGCGTGCGCGTAAACCCGAAGGGCTTCATTCAGGTAAACAAACAGCTGCAGACCGATGATCCCGCAATCTTCGCGATTGGTGACGTCGTCGGTGAGCCGATGCTAGCCCACAAGGCCATGCACGAAGGCCGAACTGCCGTCGAAGCCATGGCCGGACGCAAAGTCGCATTCGAGCCGCATGCAATCCCGGCCGTCGTCTTCACTGATCCCGAAATCGCCTGGGCCGGATTGACGGAGACGCAGGCGAAAGAGGCCGGCCGCGAGATTGCCGTGGCCAAGTTTCCTTGGGGAGCTTCCGGTCGCGCCATCACGCTCGATCGTCCCGAGGGAATGACAAAGCTCATTCTGGATCCGAAGACAGAGCGAGTGCTGGGTGTCGGAATTGTAGGAGCCGGCGCGGGCGAATTGATCGCAGAAGGTGTGCTCGCCATTGAGATGGCCGCTTTGGCGGGAGATCTGGAGTTGACGATCCATCCACATCCCACGCTATCGGAAACCGTGATGGAAGCCGCCGAAGTTTTCTTTGGCACCAGCACCGACGTGTACCGTCCGAAACGGAGCTGAGGCCGACTTTTGGTAGCGCCGGTGTCCGGGATGCTTCTCTAGTTGGCCTTAAAGCGGCAGGAGAATAATGAATCCCTTCCTCAAATACCTCTCGCTCTGCGCCGCGTTTATCGCACTGAGCCTGCCAGTCTGGGGAAGACAATCCATCGAGGAATTTCTCCAGCCTGCAACCGAAAACAACAAGGGTGAGTCCGCCCCTGTCGATTCCCTGGGTCGTCAAACTCCCAACGGAACGTTGTTGGCTTTCTTCAGGCTGTTCAGGCAGCAAACTACCGCAAGGCCGCTCTCTATCTCCAGCTCAGTCCCGCGCGGCGCGACGCCTCGGGAGAAAAGCTTGCAACCGAACTGAAGACGGTCTTGGATCGAGCTTTTGTCGGCAATCTGCGATCCATCGGTACCAGTCCCGATGCCGGCGATCAGGCCACTGCGTTTTCCGACCGCCTGAAAATCGGAACGCTCTCCGCCGATGACACGGAAGTCGACGTCATCCTGGTCCGCGTCAATGATCCTAATGCCGGCAAGATCTGGCTGTTTTCTTCCGACACCCTCGGCAAGGTTCCGGACATCTACGACCTGGTTCAGGCTCACCAGGTGGAAACCCATGTTCCAGCTCCCCTGGTAAAGACACAGTTTCTCGGGATGTCCCTGTGGCTGTGGTTCGCCTTGCTGCTCGCCGTTCCCGTAGCGGCAGGAATTGCCTGGCTACTGATGGAGCTGTTTGTGTATCCGCGCGTGTTGTGGCGCCGCTTCCACAAACAACCGCAATTGACGACTTGGCGACACGTGTCCGCTCCCGTCTGGCTGGTCCTGGGAACCCTGGTTCACCGCATTTTGGTCGGCTACCTCCGTCTGCCCCTTCTGCACCGTCACTACTACTACATGACCGCGCGGGTGATTCTGATCATTGCCTTGGCGTGGCTGGCGCTGCGTCTGTTCTCTCGCGGCATGGATCGTCTTCGAGATCGCGCTATCGCGCGCGGCAGTACCGGCACGGGCTCACTCGTGCTTCTTGGTCAACGCATCGTCAAGGTCGTGATCGTCATCTTCGCCGTGCTCACCGGGCTGGGCGTCCTCGGCTTCAACATGACGACCGCCTTAGCCGGCGTCGGGATCGGTGGACTCGCGATTGGTTTTGGCGCGCAGAAAACCATCGAGAACTTGTTCGGTGGGGTGTCGCTGCTAAGCGACGAAGTCATCCGCGTGGGCGACACCTGCAACTTCGGCGGACGGGTCGGTACGGTCGAAGACATCAGTTTGCGTTCCACGAGCATTCGGACGGTGGAGCGGACCCAGCTCTCGATTCCCAACGGTACCTTGGCCACCATGAACGTGGAGAATCTGACACGGCGTGACAAGATCCTGTTCAATCCAAAAATTAATCTTCGTTACGAGACGACGCCTGACCAATTACGCTACGTGCTTGCCCGCACCCGGCGCTTGCTTTACGAGCATCCGAAAATTGAGACCGCCAGCGCCCGCATCCGTTTTTCTGCGTTTGCCGATAGCTGGCTCACGTTGGAGGTCTTCAGCTACGTGCTGACGCGTGATTTCGGAGAGTTCACCGCCATTCAAGAAGACATCTTGCTGCGAATCATGGACATCGTGGACGAGGCCGGTACGGGATTTGCATTCCCGTCGCAGACTGTTTACCTGAACCGTGATCCCGGGATGCAAAAAGAGAAAGCGGAGCATGCCGCTCGAGCAAGTAAGAAAGTGGCGAGAGGAGGGACAACTGCCCTTCCCGGACTTCGCCCCCACGGAAGTCTCCGAGTTCCGCGACTCGCTGCCATATCCGCCGCCGGAGTCAGCTGTGAACAAGGTCAAGCGCTGAAGCGTAGCGCCGGCGTCTCGCCGGCTGTCGCGAGGGCATCTTGCCCTCGCCAGGGTAAATTTTGAGTAAGAGGGTTAGTACCAGCGCCCGCTCGAAGCTTCTGGAGGATTCTTGCGTTGTTGCAGAACGTTCCTGCTATTCACGCTAGGCTGCGCCTTGCTCATTTCATCGCTTTTGCAAGAGGAAAGAACTATGGCCCAATCATCGGTACTCGCTCCCGCTCCCATCACCCCGGCCCAGATGAAAGACTCCATGATCAAACTGGAAGCCGAGCTACTGTCGAAATATGGCGAAGGCCAGAAGCCCCGCATCAGGACCGGCCTTCATCAAGTGATGGAATTCTGGCGTCCGGAAGACGGAGACACAGCGGTCTTCGAAGACTTCGTGCGGGCGAACTTCGCTGGCGACCAACCCTCGATTGACACTCTCTTCGACCGCTTCCAGCGCTCGCTGGAACAACTCGACGGGCACCTGCACGAAATCACCCGCGAATTCCGCAACCAGCAGGATCTCGACCTGGGCCCGGTGCGTCCGTACGACGAAGTTTTCGGCGGATACGACCCTTCTGCTCACGTACTCGACGATTTTTTTCAGAACAAGCTGGCTTTCACAGTTCTCCTCAACTTCCCGCTCACAACTTTGGAAGAGCGCATCAATGAAGGTCCCAAATGGACGCGCCGCCACTGGGCCGAAACGCGCCTCGCCCAGCGGTTCGCCAAACGAATTCCGGCCGACGTGAACCTGGCAATCTCGCGCGCCGCCTCCGAATCCGACAACTACATCGCGGGTTACAACATCTGGATGCGCCACCTGATCGATGACAAAGGCCAGCGCCTCTTCCCACCCAAGATGCGATTGCTGAGCCACTGGAACCTGCGTGACGAGATCAAGGCCGACTACGCCGACCAGCAGAACGGCCTCGCCAAACAGCGCATGATCCAGCAGGTGATGGAGCGCATCATCACGCAAACCATTCCGCAGGTGGTCATCGATAACCCGCACGTGGACTGGAACCCGGTCACCAACGATGTGAAGCCGGCCGCCGAAAACGACGCTCCTTCACCCGCTCCCGCAAACCTGAAAATCACCAATGCACCCGAGCCATGTACCCGCTACGCGATGCTGCTCAAGACCTATCGTGCGGCTCGCCTCGCGGATCCCTACTCGCCCACAGCGCCCACCCTGATCGAGCGCCGCTTCAACGAAGACCGCGAGATCCCCGAAGAGCGCCTGCAGGAGATGCTCGAGCAGGTAGTCAGTTCTCCGCTGGTGCCGCGAGTTGCGAAGCTGATCGTGTCGCGCCTGGGTCGACCGCTCGAGCCCTTCGACATCTGGTATAGCGGCTTCCGACCCGGCAGCAAGTACACCGAAACCCAGCTTGATGAAATGGTCGCCAAAAAATATCCCAGCGCCGAAGCTTACCGCCAGGACATCCCGAACCTGCTGCAAAAACTCGGCTTCCCACCCGATCGCGCGCAATACATCGCCGCCCACATCATCGTGGATCCCGCACGCGGCTCCGGTCATGCGATGGGAGCGGAGATGCGCGCGGAGAAAGCCCACTTGCGGACTCGCATCGAAAAGAGCGGCATGAACTACAAGGGCTACAACGTTGCGGTCCATGAGATGGGACACAACGTCGAGCAGACCTTATCGCTCAATGATGTGGACTACACACTGCTGCAGGGCGTTCCCAACACCGCTTTCACGGAAGCGCTGGCCTTCGTTTTTCAAGGGCAGGACATGGCCCTGCTGGGGCTGTCGCAGCCGGACGCACAGACCGAAGCGCTGAAAACCCTCAACGATTTCTGGGGTACGTACGAAATTGCCGGCGTCGCCCTGGTCGACATGGCAGTCTGGCATTGGATGTACGGACATCCCGAGGCGACTCCCGAAGAATTGCGCACGGCCACGCTCGAAATCGCCAAAGACAAGTGGAACCGGTTCTTCGCACCGGTGTTTGGCAAGAAGGATGTCGTACTCCTAGCCGTCTACTCGCACATGATCGACTCGTTCCTCTACCTGCCCGACTATCCCATCGGACACCTGATCGCATTTCAGATCGAAGAGCAGGTGAAGAAGACAGGCACCATCGGTCCGGAATTCGAGCGCATGGCCAAGATGGGCCGAGTGACTCCGGATCTCTGGATGGAACGCGCCACCAGCAAGCCAGTCGGCGCTGAAGCGCTGTTGTCCGCGACCGAAGAAGCTCTAAAACAGATGGAGGCCAAGCCGTAAAGCAACCGCGCGACGAGCATCCTATCCGTCGGCGCGCAACGCCCGCCTAGATACGGTCCATGTGTTACGCGGTCCCCCGCTGACTAGGTCCTCTGTGGTGGCAGGACATCGATCCCACTGCGCTTGGCCCACCACTCCAGCAGCAGATGTGTCGGATAGTAAATCGCCAGCGGTACAACGACGAGGTACCCCGCCAGATACAACCAACCGGGCAGCACGTGCTGCTCCTGGAAGAACGGCCCCCGCGCCCAATTCACGTCGAAACCTGGACGCCAGAGATAATTAATCGGAACCACGACCCAACAGGTTACTGTCTGCCATCTCCATCCCCGCCGGTCGTATCCCAGCCGTGCGATCGCCCACAGCAACAGCGGAGGCGTTACTATGTGAAACAAACTGAGCAGCCGAACCGAAAGGGGCACGCCGGTATCGAACATGTACTCCGTTCCGCCGATCAGATGGCGGCCTGTAACAAGCGTTCCCAGTAGATCGACGGTGAATAGTGACTGGAATAGAAGCAAACTGCTGGCCTGCCAGGAAAAGATCAGTGGGCTCTCCCACCACAAGGCCACCGCAATCAGGAAGTTCCCGAGATCACAAAAGAACAGAAAGTTCTGCGCGCCGTACTGTCGCAAATAGACCGGTATCCAGCAGAGAACCCAGATTGTCCATGCAATCTTGAGCCAGAGCGGCAGGCGCATGCGCGCATTTTACGCGTGCCCACTCATATGCCATTGTCGGATACGGCTTACCAGGCGAGAGCCACCCTGAATCCGAGGACGATCACCTATGGAGAACTATGACCGGCGCATTGCAGCACGCCCAGGTAGACGCTCCACGGACCGACGGCATCACGATACTGGTAGGCCATCACACGGGATAGTTGATGTATATGTGTGAGGTCGTGAGCCACCCACGTCGCCAGCAGTTCGGACAAGGTCACCACTCCCAGTTCTGGATGCTTCCCGCGCCGGGTCAAGTCTTCCTGTCCCAGGCTCAGCGTGTGCAGCGCAAGCAGATTCTCCTGGCGCAGTCGGGCGAATTCGTCCAGGAGTCCCTCCAGCGACTTGCCTTGACTCTCCCGCACTTGCGCCAAACGATCGAAGGGACGAAATGCCCGCGTTTCGCCGTTCTCCAGAATCATCCGCACTCGTGGCATCCAGTCCGTGCGTTCCCCGCAGATCAGGTGGCCCACAATGTCGAACGCGCTCCAGGTGTCTTTTCCTTCGTTACACCGAGTCCAGGCGTCGGGAAGTCCGCGCAAGAATGCGTCTAGAGTCCTGGGAGTGCGGGTAAGAACTGAAATGGCATCGGCTAAGTTGAACTCGTTTGAGGTGGTCATGTCTAACCTAGATGCACGCCTGCCGCTTTGGACTCAAGTCACACGGAACGAAGCTCTTATAGTTGCCTGGACGATCGCTGCTGTCGCCCTCCCCTTACCTCAGTAACTTGCCCCCCAGTAACCCCTCTTCGTAGCATCAGGGTTACTATGGCTACCCGTGCACTCCTTCTATGCGGTGACGACAAAGCAGTCCATGCCGTCACCCAGATCCTGGACGAGTTGGAAATCTGTTTTGAGCACTCCGGCGAACCTCCGTTCGCCCTCAAACGACTGGCAGCACGCCGCTTTGAGCTGCTGATTGTTGATTGCGACAATGTGCAGAACGCTACCCAGGTTTTTAATAGTGCGCGCGCCTCGAATCTGAACAAGGCATCGATCGCTATTGCCATCGTGGAAGGCAAAGCCGGTGTCCCCAGCGCTTTCCGCCTTGGTGCCAGCCTGGTGCTCACTAAGCCCGTCTCGCTCGAACAGGCTCGAAACACCCTCCGCACCGGAATTGGCATGACCCGCAAAGATGCCCAGGACCCGAAAACCGCGGCCCCGGTTCCCGTGATTCCAGCCGCGCAGTCCATTCCGGCGGTATTCTCAGCGACCGCAGGCCCCGTGGCTGCGGTGCCTGTAGCGCCACCGCCTGCGCCGCTCCCCACGGTCTTGACACCTGTTGCGCCCATTCCTGCTCCGCCGGTGCCAGTTGCGAAGGCTTCCGCTACTCCAGCTTCGCCATCGCGGCCGCGCCTACGCCACCAGCACCGAAGCTGTCCGAAGAAACTGTAAAACCGGTCGTGGTGCAGGCCTCCGCCAGCGAAAAGCAGGTCGCAGCACCACGAACAACGGGCGTTGCTTTGCATCTACGGAAGAACACAAACCCGCGTTGACGAACTTCAAAGACGAACAACCCTCGTCTGGCTGGCCACTCCTCGTGAAAGCAGCAGCTGCGGCAAGCGCAGCAGTGCCCGCGTCAACCAGCAAGTTCGATTCGGTGTTTGCTGAGCCGAAATCAACGGATCCAGAAACGAAGTCCAAGGTGACCGCGAGCAAGTCTGAGTCGGTTGCGATTGCCGAAGATAGCGAGGAAAAGATCACCCCGCTGCTGCGCATTGAGGATCCGTTGGCCGAGGATGACAGCGTGCTCGATCCCATCCGTGACAACGGCGTGCCGTCGTTCGGAACGCAGTCCTTCGCGGGATTGGAGAATTCGAAGCGTAAGGGAAAGGGTGCTCTGGTGGCTGGCGTCACGTTGCTGCTGATCGCCGGGGCGGGCTACGCCGCCTGGCTGACACAGCCTGCTTTTCGCGAAATCGTTACCTATGAGCACGGGGAGGTAAGCACGAAGATAGCAACGCTCCGCGGACAGCCACAAACCACCGTGATCGCCGACCCGAACCCGTTGCCGCCACCCACACCTCCTGCGGCTACGCAAACTCAGTCGGCTGAGAGCGCCGCTACCGAGGCCAACGCCACATTAAGCGCTGGGCTCACACCGCCGCCGGGCGCTAATTCGAATCCTGCAGTGGCCACAACCAGCCCCAGCGCCACGACAGGTCCGGCGACCAATTCCCCTCAGGTGACGAACGCAACATCCACCTCAGCGACTCAAAAAGGCGCGACCGTCCAGACCGCTAAACAGGACACGACTCCCGGCCATGCGACGCCCAGTCCGGCAGCAGTTGCCGCCAACTTGCCGCCTAAGGCTGGTAGCCGGAAAGTCCACTGCCAGCGATTTGATTGAGGTACCCGAAGACTTCGCAGACGATCAGGTCGTTCATCGCGTTCGTCCCGTTTATCCCAAACAGGCGCGCGCGAAGAAGCTGCATGGCACCGTCGTCCTGCAAGCGGTCATCAGCAAGCAAGGCAAAGTGGATTCGCTGCAGCTGGTCTCGGGCGATCCACAACTTGCACAAGCCGCCGCCGAAGCGGTGAAGCAGTGGCGCTACAAGCCTTACTCGCACAACGGTGAGCCGACTGATTTTCAGACACGCGTCACGGTGGACATCAAGCCCTAAGTCTCCGTAATTTGTGACCAGAGCCTCATGGTCCGGGCATCATGGCCCGGACACTAAACCCCATTACTGCCGTAACTTGCCGCCTCCGCAGACAGTACCTACGATTATTCCCATGGGTTACCAGGCATTACTCTTCTGTCCCGACGAGAAAAGCGCACGTTTGGTGGCGCATGTTCTGACCGATCTGGATTTCACGGTGGAGCCATGCACCGAGCCGTTCGCGGCGGTCAAGAAATTGATGGCGCAACACTTCGATGCGGTGGTGGTCGATTGCGATAACGAACAGAATGCAACGTTACTATTCAAAAGCGCGCGTAACTCCGCCGCCAACCAGTCATCGTTAGCGGTAGCCGTCGTCGAAGGACAAGCTGGTGTTGCAAAGGCTTTTCGAATCGGCGCGAACCTCGTCCTGACCAAACCCATCAACGTAGAACAGGCGAAGGGCACGCTGCGTGTGGCGCGAGGCTTGTTGCGCAAGGGAGGCGAAGCGGGGAAAAGCGCTGCTGGCGCGACTCCTGCAGCACCTTCCCCCTCCGTCGCACCCCCGGCCAGCCCGGCAACTGGATCTCGTCCATCGGCATGGAGCGCGCCTGGTACGCCGTCGTTTTCGGGCGGATCGCCCAAGCCGAACGTTGTCCCGCTTCCCGCGCAGACAACCCAAGCTCCGCAGCTTCCGTTCGCCGCTGCGTCCACACAGGTGGCAGAGCCGGAAGAGACTGATCTTGATGGCATTCTGGAAGCCGATACTACGGACGACAACGAAGTACTGGAAGTCGAGGCGCCCTCCGAGCCCCCAGCGGCTGCTACGAACGCACCGCCTGTGGCGAGCGGGACCGCAAAGTTTCCCTGGCAACCTGCACCCAAAATGGTCGAGCCAATGGCATCGGCGTTGCGCCGTGCGGCAGAAGAAGCCGCCAGAGCCGAGTCTCCGGAATCGGGGTCGCCACGTTCCATTGGCTTCCATGCATCGCTCTCTGCTGATCCCGGGTCCGCCAGCGCTCCCGCGCCCGCAAGAGAAAAGACGCAAATCGTTGTGCCCACTCCGATGGCTGCGCCGGCCGTAGAAGAATTGGCACGCGCAGAATCGAGTCAGCCGCGCCCGTTTGAGAGGCTGGTATCGGCTCGTGCCTCTGAGGAGGACAACGCTCCCCCGCCGCCCACATTCTTTCCCGGTGCCTACGATCCCGACGAAGTGGAGGGTGGCGGCAAGACTAAAGCTCTAATCATCATCGCGGTCGTAGTGTTGCTGGCCTCGTCGGCTGGCTACCTCAGCTGGAAGAATATGAAGGGTAAGTCAGATTCGCAGCCAACGACTACACAGGCCGCGCCAGTAGCTGCGCCCAGCGCAAGTGCCGAGAAGCCCCAGGCAACCACGCCCGCAACCCAACCAGCCGCCACCGAGATCACGCTTCGAGGCGACACCCCACCTCCAACTTCGACTAAGCCAGCGGCTGCGAAGCCTGCGTCGAAAGAATCCGCAGTTGCCCCCGAACCGGAGCCGGAAGTTACACAACGCATCATCGTAAGGAATGACACACGGCACCTCGCGCCACCTGCGCCTGTTCAGGAGCAGGAGCCTGTGCAGGCGCCCAGCGCTTTGGAGCTAGCTGGGGCCCCGATGCCAAGGCATTCCCCAGCATAGGCAACGCCGCCGTTAACGTGCCCAAACCGCCGCCGCAGGTTGTCCGAGTTTCGCAAGGCGTGATGGAAGGCTTGGTGCTGAAGCGCGTACAGCCTCGCTATCCCGCGCAGGCAATGCAGATGCGAATCCAGGGACCGGTCCAGCTCCAGGCCACGATCAGTAAGACAGGAGACATCACGAATCTCAAGGTAGTCAGCGGAGAGGCGTTCTGGGACGTGCCGCGCAGGAGGCCGTCAAGCAGTGGAAATACAAGCCCTACTATTTGAACGGCGAGCCGGTCGAGATTCAAACGCAGATCCTGGTGAACTTCAAGCTGCCGAACTAAACGGTTTCCACAGAGCTCTGGTCAAAGCTGCGCGAGGCGACGTTGCTCGCGCAGCTTTTGTTTTGCGGACGTTGGTCGTACTTCCCACTCTTTACCGGCTGTGACATACAGTCACAGCCGCCCTGTGACAAGAGCGCTAGGGTAAATCTTGGAACGATCATGGGCACCCAAGTTCACAACGGCATCCTTCCGCAGAGTTCATCGATCGCGCTCGAAGCCCCCTTGCTGCCGGCTCTGTTGAAATCCATAAAAGGCAAATCAAAGAAGAAACTGATTCGCCGCACCGGCCGTGACTACTCGCAGCTCTTGCGGCGCGGCTACCAGTTTGCTTTTCTCCTGATGAATGTCTGGCTGGGCGGTCAGTTTTACATCTGGGTTCGGCACTTCGAGACCGGAGGCCAGTCGGCCTACGTCTCGCGACCGGCTGGAGTGGAGGGCTGGTTGCCCATCGCCGGAATGATGAACCTGAAGTACCTGCTGGTCCACGCGACATGTGCCCGGCCCTTCATCCCGCGGCCATGTTTCTGCTGGTGACGTTTCTGGCGATTGCATTTCTGTTTCGCAAGGCCTTCTGCAGTTGGTTGTGTCCGGTAGGAACGATCTCGGAGTATTTGTGGCGCCTGGGAAGGAAGATATTCGGGAGGAATTTTCGGTTGTTCCGCTGGGTCGATATCTCCACTTCGCGGGTTGAAATACCTCTTGCTGGGATTTTTCGTCTGGGCGGTTTCGAGCATGTCGTCGACCGCGATTGCGGCCTTCATGCGCAGCCCCTACGGAATTGTCGCTGACGTGAAGATGCTGAATTTCTTCCGCTTCATTGGGCACGCCAGGGCTGATCGTGCTGGGCATACTGGTAGTCGCCTCGGTGTTCGTGCAGAATTTCTGGTGCCGTTACTTGTGCCCGTACGGAGCGCTGCTTGGCATTGCGTCGGTATTCAGTCCGCTGCGTATTCGTCGCAATGCAAACCTGCATCGACTGCGCAAAGTGCGCGAAGGCATGTCCCTCGGCGCTGCCGGTCGACAAACTCATCACGATCAAGTCAGCGGAATGCACGGGATGCCTGGAGTGCGTGGCCGTTTGTCCTGCCGAAGGCGCGCTACAGATGGGTCTCCCGCGATCGTGGCAAGCAGAGCTCCGAAGAACGCGGGTCTGCCCGCCTGGGCGTTCGCCGCAGGCGTTGCTGCGCTCTTCCTCGGCATTGTGGGTTTTGCAAAGACGCGAGGGCTACTGGAAGTCTGAGATTCCTCGATCGGTCTACCAGCAACTTGTTCCGCATGCGAACGAGGCGAGCCATCCCATGCCAGGCGATCCGGCGCTGCAGGAATAGGCTCAGCACCTCCCACAACCAGGTGCGATCCCGGTGACTCAGGGTTTGGTTGCCGTCTGCTGGCTGGCGACGCATTGCCACAGGCCGCCGGGCATGCGTACCCATGTGTCTGTCCAGCGCTCGTGTCGATCGACTTTGGTGCCGTCGCCATCCACGCCTTTCCCAGACCAGGCGCCGGTTGCGATCGCGACGTGACCGAAGACAATTACTTTCACATCACTAATTCCATTCTGTTCCCACTGGCCACCCTTGAGACCGGCGAGCAGCGTGTCTTTGCCGGAAACCTTGCCGTCTGTGTCGGTGTTGACGAAGCGATCCGCAAGCAGCGGAGCGACGACCTCCGGCTTGCCATCTTTCTGTCCCGCCGCCCATTTGTATTCCAGATCTGAGATAGCCTTCTCGACGTCCGGCGCACTCTGGGCGTGAGCGGGAAGTATGCCTGCGCAAAGCAAGAAAAGGGCGACGTTAACAGTGCTCGTCTCATGGGATTCTCCTCGGAGGGACACTGTAGCAGGGTTTTAGAGCCCGGGGATCGGGTGCCGGGCTTCGAGAAGGTCCCGCCCGGCACTGCATCTACATGTAGAACAAGCTCAGCCGCGGCAGTCCGTGATTCTCCAACAGACGTTTGTAAATGTACTGCTTCTGCAGTTGATCGATCTGGGGAGCAGACATCTTGCTGCGGTACGGAGCAAGCTCGCGGTCGGATTGCGCGCGCACTGAAACGACTTCTTCGTCGGGAGTTGCGGCCAATAGCACGGCGAACAGTCTTTTCTTCCATCACGGTGAGCCGGCGTTCCAGATCTTCAAGCCGCAGGCGAGCCCTCGGCTGCATTTCCGACCCCTTGGGTCCGGCCCCTGCCATACCTTCAGCCAGTTCGCGCAGCGTGCGCGCTGTGTCGCGGGCCACTTGCGAGGGATGAACGCCAGAGCGGTCGGGAAGTTCTGCGCGTTCCAGTTTCTCGGCATTGCTGAGCAGATAAGCAACGATCTCATCCGGTTCAAATCCCCGGTTCACGGCAGACCCACCCTCCGCGAGTTTCTTCCTCTGCTTCCTTTGCAACGCCGACCGTTGCCTCCTTCATGTCTTCCGCAGAGGTCAACACTTCCTGAGCGCAATAAGCGAGGCTGTTCACTTTCTTCGATTTCGACGGCCGTTGCTCGTAACGATCAAAAGCAGCATCGATGCCGCGCAGGGCAGCTTCGAGCGGAATGCCAGCATCCTTCCAGGTCTCAATCAGCGCCCAATCAAGGGTAGATAACAGCATGATGCCCCCGCGACGTCGCTGGAAATGTTCTTCGATTTCCGTGAAATAGTTGAAGTAATTTTCCACAGCACTCAGCGCGAGGAGGAGCGCGACTTGTTTGGCTGCTTAGCGTTCGCAGTCTCACCGGTGGGCTTCGCTGCTCTAGACTTGGCGCCGTCGCGTCCGCCGGCAACATTGCGCTCCCAGATGATGCGAAGGCCGTCGAGGGTCAGGTGATCGTCGACCGACTTGATGTATTTCGAAGCGGTACCGAGCATGGGCGCGAGGCCACCAGTGGAAACGACCTTAGTGTCTTTGCCCATCTCACACAAAAGCTGTTCGAGAATGCCATCGATCAGGCCAAGATATCCGTAGTAGAGGCCGGACTGCAGGCTGCCCACCGTAGTGGTGCCGATGACGCGCGACGGCTTGCGGATATCGACGCGGGGAAGGCGCGCGGTACGCTGAAAAAGCGCGTCCGCAGAGATGCCGATGCCGGGACAGATCACGCCACCCAAATACTCGCCCTTGGCGGAGACGCAATCAAAGGTGGTCGCAGTTCCGAAATCCACGATCACGCAAGGACCGCCGTATTTTTCAAATGCAGCGACGCCGTTCACAATGCGGTCTGCCCCCACCTCAGCAGGGTTTTCGTACTGCACCGGCATGCCCGTTTTCACGCCGGGCTCGATAAACAGCGGTTTCAGACTGAAATAGCGCTCGCACACCTGGCGCAATGTGGAATCGAGCGGCGGTACGACCGAAGAGATCACGATGCCGTGGATGCCGGAAACTTCAAGATCGTCCATGGAGAACAGGCTGCGGAAGAGCACGCCGTATTCGTCCACCGTGTGTCGCAGCACAGTCGCCACACGCCAATGGGCGACCAGGCGCTCGTAGTGCGGCGTGTCAGCCGTGCCGTCGTTAGGATGCACCTTCGCGACGCGAGCGAAAACGCCGAGCACCGTATTCGTATTGCCGACATCAATGACGAGAAGCATTCAGCACCACGTGGGGATGGCCGTCCCCTGCCGTCCTCACCGAGAGAGGCTCGGGATGTGACAACATCGATCTAGTGCGCCCTCACCGTACCACTCAGGACGGTCCGCAATCGCTGCGTCGTCCGAACCCTCAGGAAGCCGCGCGAATCGAGGCCTTCGGTCACCCCTTCGAAACCGCCGTTCTCCTCGATGTGCACTTTTCGCCCGCGCACATAAGAAGAATGCTCGGCAAAACGGCGCAAGATCGACTCGCGCGCGTTCGGTTTATCAAGAAGGTCACGATACTCGCGGTGCAGCGATTTTAGCAAAGCGGCAGCGACTTCCACGCGCGACCACTCGGTTCCTGAAGCCAGGCGCAATGAAGTCGCGACATCCCGCAATTCCTCGGGGAACTTCACCTGATTCGCATTGATGCCGATGCCCACGACCACATACCTCACCCGCGTCGCTTCGGCGTTCATTTCTGTCAGAATGCCGCAGAATTTCCGGTCCTCCAGAAGGAGGTCGTTGGGCCACTTGAGGTCAGGTTTCAAACGTGCGTCGATTTCTTGTACTGCGGCATGCACTGCGAGCCCGGCGGCGAGCGAAAGAATCAAGACCTCCGAAGGAGGTAGACTCGGCCGCAGCACGACCGAGCAGTAGATGCCCTCTGAGCGCGCGGAGTGCCAGGCATTTGCGCCCCGGCCTCGGCCGCTGATCTGTTCTTCCGCCAGGAAGACGCTGCCTTCGGGCGCACCGGCAGCAGCCGCATCCATAGCAGTGGAGTTGGTGGATCCGATCTTGTAGTAATGATGAATCAGTTGAAAGATTGTGCTCTTGACTAGCGGCGCGAGCACCTCCGGTAAAAGAAGATCAGGAACCGTGCGTAGCTGGTATCCGGTTGCTGGGTGTCCCGCAACTTCGACGCCTAGCGACCGCAGTTGCTGAATCAGGCGCCACACTTCGGAGCGGCCGGTGCCAATCTCGTCGGCGATCTTGGTGCCACTCACGACTACCGTGGCGTGGTCCATCAACAGCCGGATGATGCGTCCTAATCGGGCGTCGGTTTTCAGAGCAAGCGCGGCACGGGCTGGCCGCCGGGTACGAGTTGGCAGTGGTTTGGCGATGTGGGAATTATAAACAGTCGCCGGCCAGCCGTCGTCCGTTGTCAGGTCGAGGCCGTGTTGCGGCGAATCAGGACCGAGATGGTCAACCCGATGAAGAGCACGACTGCCAGCACGCCGTTAATCCGTGACGCCAAGGTCGCAGCCTTGATCGGGTGCGGCACGCCCGACAAGGGTAGAACCACCATGTTCATGAACAAGTACACGACGACTCCGTAAACGATACCGGTGATTATCGGCCGACGGAGCAAGATCACGAACCTACGACTTGCAAGGTAGAAGATCGCGGTCCACCCGAGCGCGATGGCGTAGTGAAGAATCACACCAAGAGAATGACTGAGCTGATCCCCAGTGAAAATGCCCGCATTCCGATCAATCCGCTAGCGATGTACTGAAATACCCTGTCCGGCGCAACCCCACGGAAGTGGCTGAAGACTAGGGCATCGGAAATATCCAGAGTCCCAGCGATCAGGCCCACCTTGAGGATCAGGGCGAAAGGACCAGAACGCTTTGTGAGTGCTCCCGGAGTTACCATCAGCTTGCTCCCTTGAGGGGAGTCTCGTAGGTTTTACGCAGGCGCAATGCGCAGACTCATGTCGACGGCTTGCGCGGAAGTCGTAAGAGCGCCCACCGAGATGAAATTTACCCCGGTTTCCGCATAGGCGCGAACATTGTCCAGCTTAATGCCGCCGGAGCACTCCACCGGAATCCGCTTTTCCAGCCGTGAGCAATATTCCACGGCTTTGCGGACATCTTCTACCGACATGTTGTCGAGCAGCAACGCTTCTGCGCCATGCGCCAAAGCCTGTTCCATTTCACTGAGCGTGCGTACTTCGATTTCGATCGGCTGCGATCCACGGCGATTGCGATGCGCCTTTTCAAGTGCCGGGACGATGCCACCCGCGAGCGCAATGTGATTGTTCTTGATCAGCACGCCATCGGAAAGATCAAGACGGTGATTCTGGCCACCACCGCAGCGTACGGCATACTTGTCAATCGTGCGCAAGCCTGGAATGGTTTTGCGCGTGTCGAGGATGCGGGCCTTGGTCCCGTGCACCGCGTCCACAAACTGCCGCGTCAGAGTCGCGATGCCGCTCATGCGCTGCAGAAAATTAAGGATCACGCGCTCGCAGGAAAGAATCACGCGGGCGTTGTGCCGGATTACGGCGACAGACTGGCCCTGGTGCAGTCGCACTCCGTCGAAAATCTCCGGATGGCTGGTGACTTCGTAGTGCGAAACGACGGCTCCGTCGACGGAGGCGAAGACCTCGAAGATTGCGGAGATTACGCCGACGCCTGCAAGGATGCAGTCCTGTTTCGCGAGTACGGTGGCGGCGGCCTTCTGATTGGGCTCCACGCAAGCGTAGCTGGTCGCGTCGCGCGTGGCACGATCCTCGAGGAGCGCGTTCTGCAGGATCGCGGTAAGGTGGCGATTGGTCCAGTCCACGGCAGTTCTCGGTCCTCAGTTCCCAGTTCTTAGTTGACCACACAAAGTGCACGCACTCACGGGCATCTTAGTTCTTCTATCTTGCTTTTCGTCTTGTTGCGAAGGACTTCATTCTCTTGCCTCTGCTTGCGGAGCCCTGCGATTACATTCGCGGGAGCCTTCGCGAGGTAGCTCTCGTTGCTTAACTGGCGTTCTGCATTTGCGATGTCCTTCTCCAGCTTCTCCAGTTCTTTTTTCAAACGCGCGCATTCAGCGACCACGTCGATCTTCTGCTCATAAACGACGTGCACGTCGAACCGGGCCGTATGCCGCGCCCCCGGCAACTTGGCCAGCGAAGTCTCCACGAAGCTGATCTGCTCCACGTTCGCCAGCCGCTCGATCGAGCTGCGATTCTCCTCGATCACCGACCGCATCTCCAGCTCGTGGAGGTAAATCTGGATCGGCACCTTCACCTTCGACTCCACCTTCAGTTCGGCGCGCAGGTTGCGAATACTCACAATCAGATCCTGCAGCACAACCATGTGAGTTTCCGACTTCAGGTCGATCTGCTTCTCGTTGGACTGCGGATACGCCGCCAGCGCGATGGATTTCAGCGGTGGCTTCCCGTCGTAAATCGCGTGCCAGATTTCCTCCGTGATAAACGGCATTACGGGATGCAGCAGGCGCAGCGACGCCTCGAACGCGCTGACCAGATTGTTGCAGGCCGTTTCTGTCGCAGCTTTCGCCGACGCCTCTTCCGACATCAGTCGCGGCTTGATCAGCTCGATATACCAGTCGCAGAACTCTCCCCAGAAGAAGTCATAGATGCGGTTGGCAGCCTCGTGAAAGCGATAGCTCTCCAGCGCCTCGTTCACGTAACCGGCGACTCCGTTGAAGCGAGAAAGGATCCAGCGATCCTCGAGGGTTTCCGCTTTGAAACCGGCAACTCCCTTGTCGACCGATTTAGCGGACGGGAGCGTACGCTCCCCACCTAACCGGTCCACGTTCAAAAACATGAAGCGCGCCGCATTCCAGATCTTGTTGGCGAAATTGCGATAGCCTTCTGTGCGGCTCGGGTTGAACGCAATATCTGTGCCCGGCGCTGCCATCGCAGCCAGAGTGAAGCGCGTTGCGTCCGTGCCATATTTTTCGATCACTTCAATAGGATCGAGCACGTTGCCCTTGGTCTTCGACATCTTTTGCCGCTCGGCATCGCGCACCAGGGCGTGAATGTAGACCTCTCGGAATGGGACGCTGTTGCGCAGGGCTTCCTCGTGGCTCTCCGGCTTGTGTCCAGCCTGTACGGGCTTTTCCGGCGGCGTCATGAACCAGCAGCCCATCATGATCATGCGCGCCACCCAGAAGAAGAGGATGTCAAAACCAGTAATCAGTAGCGACGTGGGATAGAAGACTTCGAGATCGCGCGTTGCCTCCGGCCAGCCCAGGCTCGTGAAGGGCAGCAGCGCGGACGAGAACCAGGTGTCGAGCACGTCGGTGTCCTGCTCCAGAATCGAACTACCGCACTTGGTGCACTTCGCCGGCGTCTTCGCGGGCCACGATCACTTCCTTGCAGTCCCCACATCGCCACGCCGGAATTCGATGTCCCCACCACAGCTGCCGCGAAATGCACCAGTCGTGGATGTTGTACATCCAGTTCAGATAGATCTGCTTGTAGTTCTCGGGCGTGAAGTGGATGTAGCCGTTCTCGACCACTTCGATCGCACGTTTGGCGAGCGGTTCAATTTTCACGAACCACTGCTCGGAGAGACGCGGCTCGACCACGGTTCCGGAGCGATCGCACTTGCCGAGGGCAATGGTGTAATCCTTAGTCCCCACCAAAAATCCTTGCGCCTCCAAGTCCGCCAGCACAGCCTTGCGCGCCGCGAACCGGTCGAGCCCCGCGTAAGGCCCGGCGTTTTCGTTCATGTGGGCGCGCTCGTCCATCACATCGATTTGTGGCAAATTATGGCGCAGCCCCGCCTGAAAGTCGTTGGGATCATGTGCCGGCGTAACCTTCACGGCGCCGGTGCCGAACTCGGGATTCGCGAGTTCGTCGAGGATGATCGGAATCTCGCGATTCATCAGCGGCAGCACGACTTTCTTCCCGTGCAGGTGCGTGTAGCGCTCGTCCTTCGCATTCACCGCGACGGCTGTATCTCCAAGCATCGTCTCCGGACGCGTGGTTGCCACCGTGATGAATTCCTTCGACCCCACCACCGGATAACGGATTTCGTACAGCTTGCCGGGAACGTCTTCATGCTTGACCTCGAGGTCCGAGATCGCGGTGCCGCAGTCGGGGCACCAGTTCACGATGTACTTCCCGCGATAGATCAGCTTCTGCTCATAGAGCCGGACGAACACCTCGCGCACGGCGCGCGACAGGTTCTCGTCCATGGTGAAGTATTCGCGCTGCCAGTCGACCGACGCGCCCAGTCGCTTCATCTGGTCAAGAATGGCGCCGCCGTACTGCTTTCGCCAGCACCACACCCGCTCGATGAACGCTGCGCGTCCCAGGTCGCGTCGCGACTTGCCCTCGCTGCGCAGCTGGCGCTCGACCATCATCTGCGTGGCGATGCCGGCGTGATCGGTGCCCGGTAGCCAGAGCGTGAGATCGCCCCGCATGCGGTGCCACCGGATGATGATGTCCATCTCCGTTTGGTTGAGCATGTGGCCCATGTGCAAGCGGCCGGTTACGTTAGGAGGCGGTAGCAAAAGGCTGAACACGTTGCGCACGTGGCCTTCGTGGGGCGTGGAGGCGTGGAAGAGCTTCTCGCCTTTCCAATACTCAGCCCAGCGTGTTTCGATCGCGCCCGGCTCGTACGCCTTGGGGAGTTCGTGTGGCATCTTGTCCGCTTGTCCGGTCGTGTGGGAACGAAGCTTCGTCCGTCCGTGCCGAGCGCCGCTCGGCGAGTCTGCCGGTGCAGGGATAAACGTTGATATTACGGGAGGGTCGAAAGAGGGTCAAACCGGTCGAGGGGTGTAAGGAAGGGACGGCAAAACTGTCACACCCCAGGGGGATGGGATGGGGAACGAATAAATTCAAGGAGCGTTGGGGACAATAGTAAACGCCTTCATGATGAATCGTGGTGACGATCCACCAATTGCCATAGAGCCATCCTTCGCGCGGGCGAGGACTATCAGGCGGACTTTTAATCCGGAGACTCCCGTGTATGCTGGGTTAACGACGTATACAAAATCACCTTCTGCACCAGGTTTCAATTCGAAAGGACCGCCTGGCAGATCACCATAAACAGTTCCTTCACGATGGGGGCGCGCCAGCATCCAGCCGCCTCGCCCATCTGACTGCTCTAAATAGGAGAAGAGTCCCGCCAACCGGGGAGGACTATCGCAAATCTGAACAAACACGGAGTCTGTCCAAGGATTCTTCAGTCTCACCTTCAATTCGAAGCGCGTCGGATTGGATTCCTTGACCTCAACAAGCTCCGCTCTTCCGACGCTATTCTTCGTGAGAACTTGCGCCGATGCCATAGCACTTAGAACTGCTATGACTGCATAGCAGAGAACGTGCTGAGACACACAACGAACCGGAGGAAGGAGGGTACTTCGCTGATCGGAATAATACCGCCGTGTCCGTGCTTTCACGCTCAGGAGATCCATGTGTCCTCTACTGCGCCTTAGGTGTCAGGATGGCTCTATCCCATCTTGATCCTGCAGCACATTTGTATTATCTAGGCTCTGGTCGCTGCGTCTGTCGTTCCCTGCGTGTCAACGGGATTCTGGCCTAAAGCGTTGACGTAGGACTGCACCATTGAGTCGAGCCCAGGTAGTGAGGTTTGATCTAGGATACAGAGAAGACTCCTGTGAAGTCTGTATTCGTAAATTGGTCGCTCAGCATATAGGAATTACAGCCGAAGATGGCAACGGATAAAGCGCTCGTCGCGGGTACTGCCGTAGGGTCTGGCGTTAGCTCAGGAGCAGAATCGGGAGTCGGCCCAGCGAAGATATTGAAATTGCCGGGTTGAGCAAGGATGTTTCCAACATGCCAAACACATTTCACTAGCTCTTGTTCCCTGTCTTCTTACGATTTCGTTATGAATTTCTTATGAATTGTGCTGCGGTAATAATAAGGTCTCACCAGATCTACAAACTCACGCAAAGTATTTCTTGATGCATCCCAGAAAAAAGTTTTATTGGACGGTAGCACGCGAACCGACTATTTTGCACGCCTGTGCAGGAACCAGGAATCTGTGAATTGAAGTTGATCACAGGCTGCTCCCTCTCCAAGTAAAAATGCAGCGCTCTGTGTAGGAGTTGGTTGCGGAAGATCACTCTCAAGGGAGGTCTACATGGACCGTGGACGAGACCAAAATACGGAACCATGCGTCAAGAAGCGCTCACGATTGTCATTGCTTTGTCGCGCTGCATTGTTGATCTTCGCAATCGTGGCAATTGGAGGTTTGTTGACTGCCTGTTTTGCGGACGAACCTGCACCCGATCAATCCGGCACGGCAACGGGAGACAAGACCGTTACATTCGACGCGGCCGGCAATCCTTTTGTGATTGCACCGCCGACCGACCAGAGTGCGCCGGACTATGCCGAGAAGAAGAAAGCGTATGACGAGTACCAGGCGCAATTGGCCAAAGAACCTCTGGCCGGGAAGCTGGCGGATCATGTTGGCCACCTTCGTGTTGCCACGAACTTTTCATGGACACTGCTGACTGGATATCTGGTCTTGTTCATGCAGGCCGGGTTCGCGCTGCTCACGTGCGGCCTGGTGCGCAAGAAAAATGCCGGCCACCTGATGATGCTGAACTTCGCGGCCTACGTCTTTGCCTTCCTGGCCTATTACGCGGTCGGGTACGCCTTCCAGTTCGGCGCAGTCGCGGTCAACGCGGCGCCGATAAATCTAGGCGGCACCCCTACGCTCAATCACTTTCTTCTAGGCAGCGGGCAATGGGGATTTCTGGGAGGCAAGGGCTTTTTCCTCTCCGGCCCTGGCTATGACGCAGGCAGTCTGTGCTTGACGCTCTTTGAAGTTGTCTTCATGGAGACCGCCGGTTACATCATCGTCGGCGCCATCTGTGAGCGGATCACCTTCTGGGCGTTCCTGCTCTGCTGAAATCTTTATGGGCGCAATTCTTTATCCCGTCTTCGGTTGCTGGGTTTGGGGTGGCGGCTGGCTATCGCAGATCGGGTCGACCCTCAATCTCGGCCATGGCTATGTGGACTTTGCCGGCTCCACCGTGGTGCACGCGGTGGGAGGGTTTGCTGCTATGGCACTGGCTATGATCCTCGGTCCGCGCCTGGGTAAGTATGGGCCGGACGGAAAGGTCAAGGTCTTTCCCGCGCACAATCTGGCATTTGTCGTGACGGGTACGTTCATTCTTCTTTTTGGCTGGATGGGCTTCAACCCCGGCTCCACGCTAGGCGCCTCCGATCTTCGCATCTCGGTCATCGCCATAAACACTAACCTGGCGGCGGTTGCGGGATCAGCCACAGCGTTGTTCTTCTGGTACTACCTGTTCGGCAAGCCCGATATCACCATGGCGTGTAACGGAATGCTCGCCGGGCTCGTGGCCATTACGGCTCCGTGCGCATTCGTGTCTCCCAACTCTGCGGTGATCATTGGAATCCTTGCCGGACTTGTGGTCTGCGGTGGCGTGCTGCTCAATGACCGGGTGCTCAAGATCGACGATCCGTGCGGCGCAATCTCAGTGCACGGTTTCTGCGGATGGTTGGGCGCAGTCTGTGTCGGCATTTTCGCGGATGGCACTTATGGGGCCGGTTGGAACGGCGTGGGGGCATCCTCGTATCTCGGTCATGCTGGCCAAGGCGTGACAGGGTTACTGCATGGAGATACACGGCAGTTCCTCTGCCAGTTGTTTGGCGCAACCTTGTGTGCTGATGTGGGCGTTCGGTGTAACGTACGGGGTGTTCTGGATTGTGAACAAGGTCAAGAGCATGCGCGTTGCTCCCGAGGTCGAACTGGAAGGCTTGGATGTCCCCGAGTTCGGCTTCAAGTGTTACCCCGAGGACGCTGTTGTTACCATGGAAGCATGATCGACTTTGTCGTCGGGTGCAGGTTCCGCTGGGCATGAGGCCAGGCTGAGGGGGCTCGCATCGACGGGTGGTTCTTGCGGAAAGTGGCTAGAGTTCTACCACCTTCATTGTGACAAGGTTAGGGCGTCGAATTCCGAGGAGGAGACATAAATGACCAAACTTGAAGCCATTATTCAGCCCCGTAGACTTGATGCGGTGAAGGAAGCCCTTATTGAGCTTGGAGTAGAAGGAATGACTATCTCCGATGTGCGCGGACACGGACGTCAGAAGGGTCATACCGAACACTATCGTGGCGGGGAGTACACCGTGGATCTGCTGCCCAAGGTAAAGTTGGAAATTGTCCTTCCCGACGATCAGGTGGAAGCTGCTGTTAACGGGATCCTGAAGAGCGCAGCGACCGGCCAGATTGGAGACGGTAAGATATTCTTGTCCAAAATAGACGACGCTATTCGTATCCGCAACCAGGAGCGTGGCCCTGCCGCGCATCTAGCCCAACCTAGACCTCTCGTTCCGCGCGGCTCTATCTTCCTATCGTCGCCACGTCACACCCCCGTCCTTTCCGGGGGCTCTTTGGCCACCGCTTCCCCGGTGGCATTCTTTATAATTTTTTTATGAAATCTATATGAAAACTTTACGCGCAAGAATGTGGAATGAAGCAGCAAAAAAAGTTCGGCTGCTCCCATCGTATCTGCGCAGGATTGCCAATGTGGCGGCTCATCGAAGCTGGGGATTTTCGGGTTGACCCTGAGGCGTTTTACGTCTCCGTCCGCAATCGCAGGGTCCATCTCACTCCCAAGGAGTTCAAGCTCTTACTCTATCTGGCAAAGCACTCGACTCGCGTTGTTACTCATCAAAAATTGATTTTGGCGATTTGGGGGGCGAACGGGACTGGCGACAGAGAACGACTACGGGTATTGGTGCAGCAGGTGCGCAGAAAAATCGAGGTCCCTGCTGCTCCGCAGTACATTGTTACCGAGCCCTGGATTGGCTACCGCTTCGAACCGGCTGGAGACCTACCCTCCGGGCCAACTGCAGCAAGAAGAGACCTCGGCGACAAGCTGACTCGACAGAACTGAAGTTGATTGACGATCTTGGTGAGAGTCTTACGGCGGCCAGGTTCCGCTTGCAGAAAGTCTTCGTGGATATGATGGCTCACGCCTAATCCTTACTCTTTGTGCTAAGCCCTCGGCCCGCTAAACGCAGGTGTGGCAGTTTTGCTGTCTTTCCTAGCACCTCGTCGAACCAGTAGATGGTTGAGCATCGGAACAACAATCGCCCCATCTCCGGCGAGGAGATGGGGCAATCGAGCAACGACCGCACGAGTCTATGGCAACACTCCCACCGGCGGCGGGCAAACGCCATCGGCAGCGGTGTCGGCTCCGTAGAACTGCTGCAGCAGGGCGGGTTGATCGTCGGCGGTTCCCGACGATAGCCAGAGCCGGTTAAATGTGATCAGCGAGTTGGGCATCATGTGGTCGCGCCGGATATGCACACTCCCGCCGCAGACGTTGATACCCATATCGAAACCCGCGTCCGGGAAGACCGCGGTTTGAGCGAAGGGCGCCACGTTGTCATAGTGATCAAAGTTGTAAGGTTCGATCATGGCCACGTGACAGGTGCGGCAGCTGCGCGCCACGACTTTACGGTAGAAGTCGATCGCGGTGGCATCTCCAGTAGCCAGCCAACTCGGAGGCGTGAAGTTCTTGTCGAGCGTTGTACCACCAGCGTACCAGCCCGCAATCAGATCGCGCTCGGCCTGAGTTGGACCAGAGTTCAGCACGTTTTGGTTCAGGTGGAAGATCGCCGTTCTCCTGATCTGCCTCGGTCAGTCCCGGCTTGCTGGAGAACTCAAAGTTCCCAACGTCATACGGCAAGAAGTGTCCGCCAATGTTGGCGAACCCCGAGCCATCTTCTGGGAACTTGCCAGCATAGTGATCGCCACCGTGGCACACGACGCAGGTGCCGGGCACGAATTTCTCCCGCCGCCCATCGAGGTTGACCGAGGGCAGTAGCTCTCCGCTCGGCCCGAAAATCAGGAACCGGATGAACGGCTGGTTGCCATTGACGCCCGGACTCACCGTGTAATCCATGGCGACGCAGGCCACCAGATTTTTGTTGTTCACGGCGTTGTCGACGGCAGCGTCAATGTCAGCCTGGCTCGGGTTCACCAGTTGGTCCGGCGTGTTGGCCGGAGGCCCCAGGTGATTGCACACCACGCCAGCAGTCTTGTTTGGCCCATAGGTGATGGATTCCTGTACGCGCGTCAGGTTGAGATCGACTTTGTTGATGTAGGTCGCGGTAAAGGTGGGTACGTGATTGACAGCGAACCTCCCAATCTTGACGGCGTGGCGCCAGTCCTGGAATGTGATCGCGCCGAGGAAATTGCCGGCAGCATCGCATGCCTTCACCGCGCCCACCGACTTGTAGTACTGGCACGCTCCAAGACGCGTGTCCAGACCTTTCTCGGCAAGGTAGCCGTCGGCACGCGGCAGGATGTCAGAGGGGAAACCGGTCGGCGGCGGCAGGAAGATCGCGACCGGTGGCGCCAGCAGCGTCCCACGCAGCCGCGCCGTCATGCCTGATATCACCGGAGCACTCACACCCGCAACCGTGGACTGGCCCAGGTCGGTACCGGCGGGATCCGGTGTTCCAACCGACACCGTGATCGGCGCCGCGTTTTCGCATTGCAGGCGCACGAAGGCGGCATTGGCGTTGAACAACAGCGCGTAGTCGCCGAACTCGTTCACCTGTACAGGCCCGAAGAGGGTGTTGTTCGCCGCATCCAGCAGCGTCGCTGTCGCACTCGCATGGACACCAAAAAACTCGTTGAGCGTTCCACACAGACTTCCATCCTGCAACCTCAGGCTGCCCGCGATCGGATTCTCAGAGATCTCGGGGCTGTTATCGATGTAATCGGTAGTTGCGGCCGAAAGCATATTTTCACTGAAGCAACCGGGAAAGGTCGCTCCCCCGTCGAGTGAGCACTTAATGTCAACTGTCGTATTGGGAGGCACCCCGGGGATCACGATCTCACCCTTGGCGTCGCCTTTGACCTCGCCCGTGGCTGGATAGCGCGTCAGCGTCGCCGGATCCTCGGCGTGCGCCAGCAGGTCGGGCCAATAGACGTCATGAGGCTTTGGATGGCCCGGAGTAAGCGTGCTGCCATGCACCTCAAACGTTCGCAGGTAGTCGCCCACTTGCGCGGGAGCGGGAGGCGCTGTCACGCGCGCGAAGTCTTCTTCGCTCTCCTGCCTTGTACCGATCGTGTCGGTGTTCACCGCGATACGGCGCTCGGTGTATCCGCCCTTTCCATTCGAGACCAGCACGTAGGCAAAGTGCAGACCGGGTCCGGCGGGTAGCGTCCAGCTGGTGCTGGGTGCATTGACATTCTGAATGGTTCCATCGGTGGACTTCCAGCGATAGGTGAGCGTGCCGCCCGAAGTGTCTGTGGCTTGCACGGCGACCGTGACGGTAGGACCGCGGCCGCGGCGGCTATAAGCCGCTTTCAGACTCAGGCTGAAGACAAGGAAGCAAAGGCAAATTCCAATAGTGACAAGCAACGGCTTGATGCGCATAGTGACCTCCCCGGTCGGTTGTTAGATAGAGATTGTGGTAAGTCGCTGATGTAAGCGCGAACCCATATCGAACAAGGGGCCCGTGCTCCCGGACGGGGGTTCCAGGCGCACTTAAACATTAGAGACACTTAGGGCTACAACCTATGGGCAGGGGCAATGAGATAGGGGCCTGAACAACTTGGGGAAAGAATTACAAGCGGGGCACTGCGCAGACATTAGCCGAAGCAGATTCTGATGTCAAGTCTGAAGTGTGGAACGTGAAAAGATCGAGGAAGAACAAATCAGGTCCTCCGTATGGTGCCGTAGGTTCGCGACGTTTGGTGGCGCTAACCTGGGAATCACTGCCTGCGACTTTCTTGATCACGAAGAGTTATAAGTAAGCTGTGCAATGGTAGCCCATCTCCGAGCAGTTACCGAACGCCTCGTGTCTAACGCTCTCAAGCGGCTTTGTCCCCATTCAATCCAAACCTCCGACGGTACGCGCTCGGCGACACTCCAGTGTGCCGTTGGAACAACTGGCGGAAGAAGACGACGTCCTGATAGCCGACCGCATCACTGATCTCCTGCATGCTGCGATGGTCGCTTTCAAGCAGACGCTTGGCGGCCGCGATGCGGAGCTTTTGCAGGTAAGCCAACGGACTATCTCCCGTGGCTTGCTTAAAGCGGCGGACGAAATTCCGCAGGCTCATGCCCACGCGCCGAGCGGTGGCGTTCGAGCGGGAAGGTTCGGTGAAAGTTCTGGTGTAACCAGTCCTGGGCGCTGGAGATGGTATCGTCCGTATGCTCGGTCTTCAAGGGGACGATAGCAAATCCCGCTTGCCACGCACGTGGCGTCTCGATCAGAAGAGCCTTGGCGGTCTGCACGGCCACCTCATGGCCGCAGAAGCGCTCCACCAAGTACAAGCTGAGATCCAGCGCGGCATTCACACCGCCTCCGCAGTAGAAGCTGTGGTCCTCCGTCACCATCAATTCCGGCATCCAGTTGACCTTGGGATACCTCTGGCGGAACTGCTCCGCCAGTCCCCAGTGCGTGGTGGCGCGTTTGCCGTCGAGCATGCCGGTGGCGGCCACCAAGCCGACGCCCGAGCACACACTGGCGATCGCGACGCCGCGCTTTTGCCAGCGCTCCAGCCAGGGCACAACGGCTGCATTGCGCTCGACCACATCGTCCAGGCTTAGTCCCGTCGATGGAATGAAGATGAGTTGCGTCTTGCGTATGGAGTGGAGCGTCGCGATGGGCGTGAGTTTGACGGGTCCATCACAGGAGACGGCGCGACCATCGACCGATGCAGTGGTGACTCGGAAACGAGGCTCTGGCTCTTGTCCCGTGAGAATGTTCCAAAGCCGGCCGGCATTGTTGAAGACCTCCAAAGGCCCGATGGCCGTGGAAGGAGAGGTCCCGTTCAGAAAGAGAAGAGTGACGTCAATCATTGGAGGCTACCCCCACAAAGATGGTCAAAAACCGATCTGGCTGAAGTGCCTGCCTATGATGGCAAATCTGCCATCTTGTTGCAAGCCCTTTCCGCGTCTAGTCTCGAGAACGGAAAGATAACGGTTTTGACGAAAATCTTACGGAGGATGCTATGAAGAAATTCATGATCGAGCGGGAAATTCCGAAGGTTGGCACTCTGGAAGGGGAGCACGCGCGCGAAGCGGCGGAGAAGTCCAACCTGGTACTGCGCCAGTTGGGTCCGGATATTCAGTGGGTGGAGTCCTATGTGACGGCTGACAAGATGTTCTGCGTCTATCTGGCCAAGAACGAGGCGCTGATCCACCAGCACGCGCAACTCAGCGGTTTTCCGGCCACCAAAGTCACGGAGATCGGTAAGGTCTTTGACCCAACTACCGGCAGACAGCGGTAAAGGGATGGGGTTCCCACGACGTCCCGGTCCCACCATTCCCGAGAATGGTGGGACGTGGGAGTCCTGCAATGAGTCTTCTAACTATTCGGGCTTCGTTTTGTCCTCGACTTTTTGTGCTCCTTGTTCGGTTTTGTGCGCTGCCTTGTGGGTTCCCTTCTTGACAGTGTGACCGGTCTTCTTGGCGGCTTTCTTAGTCGCCTGCCCGGCGTCCTGGGCCGCCTGTTTGGTTTCGTGACCCGCGTCCTTCATATCCTGCTTCGCGCTATCTTGCGCAAGTGATACTCCGAATAGCAATGCAAACACGGTCGTGAGCAGGCCTAATAACCTTCCTATACGTTTCACCGATTTCTCCTCTTATTATTTAGTTGATAGCCAAACGACCTACTCTAGTGGTATCCCCCAGACGGCCACATCGAGTGAACACTGTAGTTTGGCATCGGCTCTTAGCTTGTAGATACGCAAACAGCCTCTTGCTAGGGGCCGACGAATAGGAGCAAGCCAGACTCGGTTTGCAAACCTTTAGAGCTATCTTCGTGGTTGACAATGACCAGTAGTCAAGTCTATGCTGCGCGCACCCGTTCGGAACGTTGTCCCAATTGTTCAACAACTTCACATTTAACAACGCTCGATTATCTGCGCTGCCGTCCAAGGATCTGCGAGGGGGAAATCCCAAAATCAATCTGGAGGATCCAATGCGCAAGGCGCTTTTGCTGTTCGTGCTGGTAGGCGCGTTTCTGACGTACGGAAACGCGCAGAGTGTTCGTCATGCAACCCACGTAGTTCCTACCGGGAAAGGTTGGGGTGTCGAAACTCCGACAGGTATCTCCCCCGCGGAAGCGAAGCCTAACCCGGCGGTAGTAACCGGCAACGGAATCAACTATCACGGTGGCCCTGTAATGCCGGGTACCGTACACATCTACTTCATCTGGTATGGCAACTGGACAAATGGTCCGCACGCCTCCGATAGCCAGACAACGGTCAGCCTCATGGATATCCTCTATGACTCCGGCGGCATGGGCGGATCTGGGTACGCCCTGATCAATTCCACTTACGGCGACAGCACCCACAATGTAAGTGGGAACTTTGTGCTTGCTGGGTCTACTACCAACAACTATTCCCAAGGCACACGTCTCAGCGATACAGCGGGTACGGACCGTAGTGAGCAAAGCGATCTCCAGTGGCGCGCTGCCCAAGGACACAAACGGGATCTACTTCGTACTAACTTCGTCCGACGTGAACGAAACGTCGGGCTTCTGCACCCAATATTGCGGGTGGCATACTCGGTCGACTATTAGCGGGTCTGACATCAAGTACGCTTTCGTGGGGAATCCGGATCGGTGTTCGTCGGCGTGCGAGGCTCAGACCTCGAGTCCCAACGGCGACAGTGGTGCCGACGGCATGGCCTCCATCATGGCGCACGAGACGGAGGAGGCTATTTCCGATCCCGATCTCAACGCCTGGTACGACAGCAGCGGCGCGGAGAACGCTGACAAGTGCGCGTGGAAGTTTGGGCCCACCACTGGCACGATTGGCAACCGCGCCTACAATCAGACGTTCGGCGGACACAACTGGCTGATCCAAATGAACTGGGAGAACGCCCGCAGGGGCGGCTGCGACAAGACCAAGGGTGGAACGTTCTATACTCACTAGCGCGAACTATAGCGAATTGGCCGTCCGGGAAGCCGGGCGGCTTTTTTCTTGTGTGATTGAAGCGCCTGGCATAAACCAAAGGCAGATCGACATCCAAACAAATCGAACAAGGCAAGAGGCTACGCAGAGGAGCGGCCGCCGTCGTCAGGGAGCCGGTGTATGAAAGTTCCTCGAATCGCTTTGTTTCTTTTAATCATGGGACAAGCTTGCGGCTTGTTCGCACAGCAAAATCCACCTGATTCCAACGGCGCACGCCGGGTAGTGACCACTACCCGGCTGGTTGCAATCTTCTCAGACCTCGAGAATCAGTGGTTGCAAGCGCTTCAACACAAAGATGGGTCAGCGCTGAGTCGACTGCTCGCCGAGGATTTTCAAGTCTGGACGCCCAGCGTGAATGGACCAGTTCCACGGGAGGAATGGCAGCAACAAACAGACGCACGAACGCTAACGGCGTTTCAGTTTCGCCAGATGGCTGCGCGTTCCCTGAATGAAGCGACGGTTGTGACCAGTTTTGTCCTGCAGGAAAACGTGCAATCCCGAGGAAAGTCGACTGCGGAGCACTATTTCGTGGTCGACATCTGGTCGAAGAGAGATAACCAATGGGTCTGCACGGATCGCTATCTCTCCCCAATCTCGCATGGGCAAGCGAGCGCTGCGGATGTAAAACCCAGCGGAAAGCGCTAAGCTAGCGGCATCCTGCGAAAGTGAGACTCTTGAGTTTCCGGCCTCGACGCATGGTGGCCGGTCTTCAACTATGAACTCTGGCGAGACCGAGGTGACCCGCACCGTTTCTATCACCAACCGCCATTGCCCATATTGCCTTTGTTCCCACGGGAATCATGACCGTGCTGCTGGGCCCTGTGCTGCCGTCACTCGCGACGCGCTGGTCTCTGAATGACGCCCAGTCTGGCGAACTTTTCACCGCGCAATTTCTAGCGTCGACGGTTGGTGTCGCGTTCTCAGGGATGCTGGTCCCGCGGTTCGGATACCGGGTGGTTCTCGTGCTGGGCCTGTCCTTCATGGCGCTGGGAGCCGGGACACTGCCGCTAGGGTCGTGGGCGCTGGGAATGTCGTCAGTGGCGTGTTATGGAGTGGGATTGGGACTCGCGATTCCAACCGCTAACCTGCTGGTGGCCGAGGTGAATCCTGATCGGAGAGCTTCCGCGCTCGCGCTGTTGAATTTTTCCTGGAGTGTGGGAGCGGTAGCGTGCCCGTTCATGCTTGCTCCGTTCCAACGGGTTGAACGGACATCTACGTTTTTAGTTGTCCTCGGAGCAGCGATCGCATTACTGGCGGGATGCATGGCAGGCGTTTCGTTGCCTCGTCCAGGAAAAAGCAGGGGTGAGGCTCCCACGAATAGCCAGTCTCTGATTCGCCTGATGCAATCTCACACGGCGATCGCACTGGGATTTTTGTTCTTTCTCTACGTAGGGACAGAGAGCGCGGTGGGAGGCTGGCTGGCCTCGTACGCGAAGCGGATCGCCGACCATGCAGGCACTCTGTGGGTCGCGACGCCTTCCTTTTTCTACGGTGCGCTGCTTTTGGGACGAGCGGTGGCTCCCATCGCGCTCCGACACATGACCGACTTGAAATTGGCGCGGCTAGCGTTAGCGACATCTGTTTTGGGAGTTGTCGGTCTTGTAAGCTCGCGATCGCTTGGGGGATTGGTGGCAAGCGCCTGCGTGATTGGGTTGGGACTGTCCGCGATTTATCCGATCACGATCGCCCTGTTGTCGCACACATTCGGCGCGGCAGCCACGCGTCTGGGAAGTGTGATGTTTACTTTAGCGGGGTTCGGCGGGGCTTTCCTCCCTTGGCTGGTGGGTTTTGCTTCGACCCAGATGTCGAGTTTGAAGCTGGGATTGACGGTGCCGTTGTTGGGGGCTGCCGCGATGCTGGCAATTTACCTGAGAGCTTGGGACAGAATGCCGGAGACGAACTAGCCTTCTCAGAAAAGCCCGTTTCGTGGTGAACTTGTTACACTACTAAGACGAAGAAGACAATCCCTTCCGGGCGAGGAATCCCCGGAGGTTCAGCGCGGTTCCAAACATGTCAGGCAATCGAACGTTATTCGAGAAAGTGTGGGACGCTCATGTCGTGACCGAACCGACCGGTCGGTCGCCCTTGATCTACATCGATTTGCACCTGGTCCATGAAGTCACCTCGCCACAGGCGTTTGACGGTCTAAGATCAGCGGGCCGGCGTGTGCGGCAGCCTTCGCGTACGGTGGCGACTGTCGATCACAACATTCCGACGGAGCCACGGGGCACGCCCATTACCGATCCCATCGCGGCCAAACAGATCCAGGCGCTGCAGGCAAACTGCAAGGATTTTGGGATCCATCTGTTCGACATGGATTCGCCGGACCAGGGAATTGTGCACGTCATCGGCCCCGAGCTAGGGCTTACGCAGCCGGGTATGACCATTGTGTGCGGCGATAGCCACACCAGTACGCATGGTGCGTTCGGCTCCTTAGCGTTTGGGATCGGCACGTCGGAAGTGGAGCACGTGCTGGCAACACAGTGCCTGGCGCAACGTAAGCCGAAGACCATGAAGATCGAGGTGAGCGGCCAGCTGGCGGAAGGCGTGACGGCAAAAGATCTGGCGCTGGGAGTTATTGGGCAGATTGGCACCGACGGAGCAACCGGATACGTGATCGAGTATGCGGGTGAGGCGGTCCGTGGGCTCAGCATGGAAGGCCGCATGACGCTCTGCAACATGAGCATTGAAGCAGGCGCGCGTGCTGCGATGGTTGCGCCGGATGAGACTACCTTCGCTTACATGCAGGGGAAGCGATTCGCGCCGCAGGGTGATCAATGGGACAAGGCTGTGGCGTACTGGCGCACATTGGCTTCAGATCCAGAGGCGCACTTTGACAAAACGATCACGATTGACGCCACGAAACTGGCTCCGTTCGTTACATGGGGAACGAATCCCGGCATGGTGGTGCAGGTGACGGGGCGTGTGCCGGAATTAAACGGCGCGAGTGATGCGGATCGGCGGGCGACCGAGCAGGCGCTGGAGTACATGGGCTTGCGTCCGGGCGTGAAAATCGAGGAGATTGGCATCGATCGGGTGTTCATCGGATCGTGCACAAATTCCCGCCTGGAGGATCTGCGGGCAGCGGCCCGAGTGGCCAAGGGATATCACGTAAGTCCCAAGGTCCGCGCTATGGTTGTCCCAGGCTCCCAAGCCGTGAAACACGCGGCGGAAGCAGAAGGACTGCATAAGATTTTTCAGGAAGCTGGATTCGAGTGGCGGGAGTCCGGATGCTCGATGTGCCTGGGTATGAATCCCGATATTCTGCAACCCGGCGAGCGTTGCGCGTCCACCAGTAACCGCAATTTTGAGGGGCGGCAGGGACGCGGGGGGCGAACGCACCTGGTGAGCCCGATGATGGCAGCGGCGGCGGCGATTTCGGGGCACTTCATGGATATTCGAGAATGGAAGTTTCGGTGAAGGCTGAAGGGCCGACGGGCGGGGACGCCCCTCGCTCCACAAACAGCGTCGATGCATTTGCGGAGAGCGGCGACAGTTCACTGATCGGGATCGAGGATTCCTTGCTATGAAACCGTTTCGTGTACATAAGGGGCGTGTGGCGCCGCTGGATCGCGTGAATGTCGATACGGATCAGATCATTCCCAAGCAATTTCTGAAGCGCGTCGAGCGCACGGGGTTTGGGGAATTCCTTTTCTTCGACTGGCGTCGCGCTCAGGAGGGAAAGGCCGTCACGCCTTTTGTGCTGGATCATCCGCGGTACAGAGGCGCGAGCATTCTGATCGCAGGAAAGAACTTCGGCTGCGGGTCGTCACGAGAACATGCGGTGTGGGCGCTGTCAGATTTCGGCTTTCGTGCGGTGATTGCGCCATCGTTTGCGGACATCTTTGCGAACAACAGCTCGAAGAATGGATTTCTCACGGTAACGTTGCGCGAAGACGAGGTGGCGGAGTTGATGCGCCGGGCGCACGAGCAAAACGACTATATGCTCACCGTCGATCTGGAACAGTGCAAAGTCAACGACGATCACGGATTTTCGGCGAGTTTTCCGATGGATGATTTCGTCCGGCATTGCCTGCTGGAAGGGCTCGATGATATCGGCCTCACACTGCAGCACGAATCGAAGATTGCCGCGTATGAGGCGGTACATCCCAACGTGTGGGATAAGAGCGTGTGAAAAACTAGGTCAGAAAAACAAAAATGGCGACCTTTCATGAGGTCGCCATTCTTGCGTTTCGGTCACCTAGTGCGTTTCATCCGTCTCGATCGAAGAGATCGGATCCAAGGTAGACATCAGCGGTAATTGCTTCTGTCCGGCTTTTGCTTTTCCTCGTTCTTGGGTTTCTCATTCTTCGGTTGCTGGCGTTGCGGTTGTTCCTGGCGTTGCGGCCGTGATTCCGCAGGCGGGCGCGGCGCTTCCTGTCTAGGCTGTGCTTGTGGCTGGGGCGGAGCTTGCCGTGGCTGCTCGGGGCGAGGTGCGGGCGCTTCCCGACGTGGCTGTTCAGGTCGCGGAGCCGGAGCTTCGCGAGGAGGCTGCGGCGGATTATTCGGTCGTGCGTTATCCGGAGGCGCATTGTCCCGTCGCGGCTGTGGAGCCGTCGGAGGCGGCGCCGGCGCCCTGTCGGGCCGGTTGTTGGGTTGCTCCGCGCCGAGGAGGCTGTGGCTGATCCGGTTGTGCCGGCTGCGGACGCACGGGTTGCGCTCCCCGGTTGTTCGGCTCCGGTGCCGACGGTTGCTCGCGATTCATGTTCGGAGTCCGGTCAGGCTGCCGCGGATTGTCGGCTCCTCGATCCGGCGGACGCGGCACGTTTCGTGGCGCATTCGCTGGCGGTGCGGTGTTCGCCGGAGCATTGTTCACCGGAGCATTGTTCACCGGAGCATTGTTGACCGGACCATTTGGTTGCGGCGGTCGAGGAACGTTGCGGGCGGGGGCGTTTGGATTCCCCGGCTGCGCCGGGCGTTCCGGCCCACCCGGCCGCGGGGCCGGAGTCGGTTGTGGTGCATTCATGTTTGGTGAAGGTGCGGCTTCCGGTCTGCCAGCCGGGGCTGGTGCCTCGGGGCGACCTGGCTGATTTCCGGGCCGTTCAGGCGCGCCCGGTTGCGTGGGATTCGGACGGCCCCCATTTGCGTTCGGGGCGGGCGCAGCCCCGGGCCTTCCGGCCGGAGCAGGCGCATTGTTGCGTGCAGGCGCCGGAGGGTTTTCGCGTTCAACCTTGGCGCGCAATTCAGCTTCAGTCTGGTTGTCCAAGGGGCGTCCCGGAGTTCGCGCCAACTGTTCTTGCTTGGCGTCAAATGGGACGGGCTTGGGCGGCGGCGCAGTTTTTGCAAACACCGGTCGTGCGTTGGCCACACGAGCGGGAGGTGCCGCGGAACGCCCACCGCCACCGGCACCGAGCACGCTGGTACGAGCGGGCGCTACAGGAGCCGCCATCGCGACGGTGCTTCCTCGCACTTCATTCTCCGGCACTGCGACTGCAGCTCGACCGACCGCTTGCGAGTTGACCATCACCCGTGTCGGGACAGCCGTGACCGCGCCTCGCACGTTCTGATTCGCGTAGCGAATATTCGTGACATTGCGGTTGACGACCGTCGTGTTGTTGTTGACGTAATAATTGTTCGTGACGTTGGTGATATTTACGATGCGAGTGTTGCGCACGTTCACGTTCTGGAAGTAGGTGCGGCTCACTCGATACGAGGGAACATACGGCTCGCCCCATCCGAGTGGGAACCAGCCCACGCCGCCACCTCCGCCGAACGACATGCTCACACCAAAATGTTCGCCGCCGACCCAGGCCACCAGCGCGGGCGCGTAAATCGGACGCTCGACCACCATCGGTCCCGGCGCCCAACCCCAATAGCCCCCGGTGTAGACCCAGCGACCATAGTGGCAGGGTGCGTAGCCCCAGGGCGCATCGTCAACCCAGCTCCATCCCCACGGCTCAACCCACACCCAATGACCATAGCGGTAAGGAGCCCAGCCAGGCGCCACTCGGGGAACCCAGACCGCTCCATATTCGCCGGTCGTGCGCCAGTTTCCGTAGTCGTCGAGATCATCCGCGCCCACTACGTCTGCGGAAACATAACGGTAGGACTCCGCATGATCTTCCCGGTTGTCGCGCACGCGGCACCAGTCATCGAATCCATCCAGTCCGGGAGCGCCGGATGTCCTGTGTTCCAAAGATGTGCCGTCGGTGAAGCTCGCTTGTTCTCCGGATCGGACACGCACACCACTGCCCTGACCGTTCGCTTCGCCTTCCCCCTTCCAAACCGTGACGGAAGTAGTGTCGGCATTGGGGTCCACGTCAAAGCGGTAGTCACCCGCTTTCAAAATCGTGAAGGCCTGGTTCGGCGTGTCGATCTCGTAAGTCTCTCCACCAAACAGGTGGCGAATGTGCAGATTCAGCGTGCCCTGGTCCAGTTCGACCTGCACAATCTCATCGCTCACGTTGGTGAGGGTGAGGCTGGTCTCGGCGTTCATGCGCATCGATGCGCTTCCGAGGTTCAGTTCAGCGCGGGCATTCTGATCGGTCCACACGCGGTCGGCACTTGTGAGCGGCCGGTTGACCGCGGCCTCTACCCAATCGTTGACGCCGCCGGGCTGCACCGAAACGGCTCCCGACATATACCTCAGCCGAACGGCTCGGCTAGGGGGATCGGCGAACGCCGAAAGCGACGCCGCCGAAAGAAATAACGCCAGCACCAACTGCAGAAATGCAAGACGTTTAAGAGTTTTCATAGCTGGGACCCTCCAGAGGTCTCAGAATGCCCTGAGTTCATAAACCCGTCCGCCCAAGCACAGTTGCGGACTCAAGTATGTAAGATGGGAGTCACCAAGGCATAGTGACCGACGTAATGAGAATCCCGTATATGGCTGAAAAAATTGCCCGTTTTCAAGTTGCAGGCGCCCGAAGACTTGTAGTGGATTCCTCTTAGAACCGGCCTGCGGCAACCAAAAATACTGAAAAGAAGTGCCTTATCCAGGATGTATTGCCCCAGCGGTTCAAAGCGGCTTCCTCTGTTAAAAAACGCAATTAGAGAACTACCGAGTCTTCTTTTGAGAGGCTTCGGCTAGAATCTGGCCGTTGCCATCATGCCCAACCTGATCCATCTGGCAATTCCGGCATTTGTAGTCCTGATGTTGGCCGAGGCGAGTGCGGACGCCATCATGCGCCGCGATCTTTACGCGATCAAAGATGCGGCCGCCAGCATCACCATGGGATTGGGAAGCGTGGCGGTGGGCCTCCTCACAAAAGTGATGCAGTTGGCGATGTTCGATTTTCTCTATCGCTTTCGGATGTTCACTTTCGGCTACCAGTGGTGGGTGTGGGTGCTGCTCTTCTTGGCGGATGAATTCAGCTACTACTGGTTCCATCGAGTGAGCCATGAGTGCCGCTTGTTTTGGGCGTCGCATGTCGTACATCACTCGTCCCAGCGATACAACCTGTCCACTGCATTGCGGCAGAGTTGGACGGGCACCCTTACGGGGTGGGTGTTCTGGATGTGGCTTCCGTTGGTCGGCTTCCGTCCCGTCATGGTGCTCACCATGCAGGCGATCAGCTTGCTGTATCAGTTCTGGATTCATACCGAACTGGTGCGTTCGCTCGGCCCGCTGGAAACGGTGCTGAATACGCCATCGCACCATCGAGTTCACCACGGATCGAATCCACGGTGCATCGACCGCAATCATGCCGGGACGCTCATCCTTTGGGACCGCCTGTTCGGAACATTCGAACCGGAAGACGGCGGCGAGGATCGCCCGCATTTTGGGCTGACGACAAATCTTCATACTTATAATCCCGCACGAATTGCCTTTCATGAGTGGGCGGACATGTTGCGTGACGTGCGAAATTCGCACGGCTGGCGGACGAAGTTGCGCTACGTGTTCGGGCATCCTGGTTGGCGGCAAGACGCGCTCTCTAAATTCCCTCAGAAGAGCGTTTCCGCCATTGATCTACCAGGCATCGACTAGCGTAAGCATCGATTTTTAGCAGGTCGGTTGACCCGGTCGTGGCAACCCGGTAAGATGCGTGATTAAATCGATTCAATAGATTGATTCTCTAGAGAATACGAACCAGCGATTGCTTCATTTGGGCCCCACGGGCCGGAATTCGAGACGTCACTTGAGTCTGGAAAACAAGCACCGAGATGCGACCTCTTTCGGCGTGGCCGTCGATATGGGGGCCAGTCACTTGCGATTTGTGCTGGCTGATGGGACTCCGTCCATCGTTCAGGAGACGCAAGAACTGGTGGATTCCAAAGCCGGAAGCCGGGGAGTGATTGCGCAAGTGCGTGACGGTATCCGCCGTCTCGTGCCGCAAGGTGAAGGACTACGCGGGATTGCGATCGGAGTGCCCGGTGGAGTCGATCCCCAGACCGGCATTGTATTTGATGTGACCAACGTTCCGGGCTGGCGCGAAGTGGACATGGGAAGCGAACTGGAGGATGAATTTCAAGCGCCCGTGTTTCTCGAAAACGACGCCAATATGGCAGCCATTGGCGAGCACATGCGTGGGATCGCTCGAGGCGTAAACAACTTTGTTTTTGTCGCGCTCGGAACAGGGGTGGGTGCTGGAATCTTTGTGGACGGACGAATCTGTCGCGGACGCAACGGGTTGGCGGGAGAGATTTTTCGGATGAACCTGGATTGGACCCGCTGGAACGAGGACTTTCGTGACACGGCTTACTTCGAAACGTATGTATCGGGTATAGGGTTGGCTGCGGAAGGACGGAAGGTGTTGCCAGGTGGAAACGGCGCTTCTGGCAGCTTGGTTGAGGAACGCGATGCGCGCTATGTGTTCGCGGCGCTGCGCGAGGGAAACCCGCAGGCGCGCGGGTTAGTTGAAAATAGCTTTACGATGCTGGGCGTCTGCGTCGCCAATTTGATAAGCGTGCTTGACCCAGAACTGATCGTTTTCAACGGCGGCATCGTGCGGGGGGCGCCTGATTTACTGCTTGAAATCGTCGGGAAAGTTGTTCGCCGGATCCATCCGCGCTCGCCCAGGATTGAGTTGAGCATGCTGGGCGAAAAGGCGCAGATCTGGGGAGCCATTCACACCTTGCGGGATCCTTCCCGACATGCCGCGATCCGAACTTCGAGCCGATCGCTGGAAAAATAGAGTCCCGGACTGTCTTGTCTGAAGTTTTCGCTGCGGCACTGCGCAGATTCCCACTGTTACAATTAATGGGGTGAGCTCCCCGCATGACGATTTAGGGACGACGGAAACGAGTGTCTCCTCGTAGTTTCCGTTCCACCTTTGGAGGATCAGCGACGGAGAGTTGGCCGAGCGGTTGATGGCACCGGTCTTGAAAACCGGCATACCCGGAAGGGTATCGGGGGTTCGAATCCCTCACTCTCCGCCATTGCCTTTGAATTGATGGGAAATACGTCGTGGAGGTCCCGATGCTCAAACAAGCTAGGAAAGAGCAAGAACGTAACCGCGGGTAACGCCTCTCGGACGGGTAAAACCTCTATTGCATAACCAGCGACTAACGGCAAGGATTTCACCGTTCCAGTGATGCTTCGCTTTTCAGCGTCGGGTACGGTGATCGACACTGGTCAAACCTTTGATCTTGGTGGAAGCGCGAACGGGCACATAACGTTTCATTTCTCCGACGGGTTTTACTCCACCGACCGCGCAGGATTTTTACCGGCTCCGGAACCGGGCACGGTGGGATTGATGGCGACCGGGTTGGCGGGCATTGTTGGGGTGATCCGAAGGAAACGATCAGTCTGAGCCAACGGTCGGGTCAAGCCCTAGGGCCGAGCCTCATAGACAATATTGAAGGGCGTTTCAGTCGCGCGACGGAAGCGGCTGAAACCCGCCGCCGTCACGACCTCCCGAATCCGCTGCTCACCGGCCTGCGCTCCCAGACACAAACCAACTTCCTGCGACCGCGAGCACGGCGTGCAAAGCAGCGTCGAGAACGAGTAATACACTCGCCCAACCGGATTCAGATTGTCCGCCAGCCGATCCTTGGCAAACGGCTCGACGATCATCCACGTACCATCTTTCGCCAACGACTGCCGGACGTGTTTCGCCGTCCCCACCGGATCGCCCATGTCATGCAGGCAATCGAAGACTGCCACGAAGTCGTAGTTGCCTCCCGGAAATTCCTTCGCCTTCGCAACTTCGAAGCTCACGCGCCCGTTGACACCAGCTCGCCCGGCCGACTCGCGCGCTGCCTCGATCGACTTGTCGTGATAGTCAAATCCGAAGAATTGCGAGTTCGGAAAAGCCTGCGCCATGATCAATGTGGATGCGCCCTTGCCGCAGCCGACGTCGGCCACGCGCGCACCGGACTCGAGTTTGCTCCTCACGTCCTGCAGCGCCGGAATCCACGAGTTCACCAAGTTCGCCACGTACCCGGGACGGAAGAATTTCTCGCATCCGTGAAACACGCCGTCGACGTGCTCGTGCCAGCCCATGCCGGCGCCGCTGCGGAACGAATCCGCGATGCGCGGCACCGCGGCCAGCGATCCAAGCGCAAGCTCAAAAGCTCCCGGCAGATACGCTGGACTGGCTTCGTTCGCGAGTGTGAAGGCTTGCTCTTCGCTCAGGCTGAATTTGCCTGTCGCGTCGTCGTACGTGACGTATCCTCCCGCGGCCTGCGACGAAAGCCATTCGCGCACGTACCGTTCATCGGTGTTGGTATTCGCAGCCAGTTGTGTAGAAGTCATGGGACCTCCCGCCGCCAGCGCCTTGTACAGCCCCAGTTTTTCTCCAATCACAACCAGCCCCGCGTGCACGGTCGCGCCAAGATCGGTTACGAACTGCCCGACGAACTGGTTCAACTTGTCCATGTCGAGGGCGGAAGTTTGTGTTGCACTCATAGCAAGTCTCCTTGAGATTTCGATCGCGGCTCTCCGCCGTACAGTGTTGGTTTTGAAAATTTCGAGACGTTCCCCTTCAGTCCGTCGCCGGGCTGGAGCGAAGCTGCTGGCCTCGTCAGCTATTGGTTCGAGTCAGGCGTGAACGACTTACAAGATACATTCGGATGCCAGTTCACGAATGCGCCGTTCGGATTGTCCTTCCATGCCCACACGTGCAGCGTGTAGAACGCCGGAAGCCCAAACCGGTTGGGAGCCTCGAAGTAGTGAAAGAGCTGCCCCATCAGTTCTGGCGGAGTGCCGGGGTGCGCTTTGTCCCACGTGTCGGCCAGGACCAGGAAATCTGCTCCGGTGAGTCTCGGTTTCCCGCTCTGGGTAGGCTCATAGATCACGATCTGCGGGACGGGTGGGGTCGAGAATGCCCGACGCGACCAGCGGAAAGTTCACGTAGTGAAGTCCCATCGCCCCGGAGTCGGGTCCGGTCACGCAGCCGAACGTCAGCTTGTAGCCTTCCGCCTCCGCCACCGACACATCCTTGAAACGCTCGGTCGCTTCGCGGACCGCTTTGACAAGTGCACCAGCGCGGTCAGGCCGCGACTCCTTGGCCGCCTGATGCTGTGCAAAAGATGCCGCCGTCAGGATCCCTGTCGCCAGGAGGGCAACTGCGAGCGCAGTATTCCGACGTGTTTTCATAACAACCTCCGTCCTACTTCAAAAAAGATTTCGCGGATGCGGTTCCGATCATCCCCAGCCCCACGCGATTGACGAAATCTCAACCAAACGCCGTAGGAAACGCAATGGATGCGGGATGGAAGGTTTCTCCCTGCGTAAATAATTGCAAACAATTTACTTACCTCTTGGTCTCCCCAGGCCGGCGGTGGCTTTGTCGTGATATATTTACGGCCAATAAGTCCCGTGGGGCCGGGGAAGATGGACGATTTCGCACCCGTTACACAGACCACGTCTGACCAATCCTGGAATGACCAGCGCGTTCGCTTCGGAGTTTTCGAGGCCGACTTCCGCGCCGGCGAACTCCGCAAGAGCGGGGTGAAGGTCAAGCTCCATGCCCAGCCCCTGGCAGTGCTGAAGGTTCTGCTGGAGCGTCCGGGAGAGATCGTCACCCGCGAGCAGTTGCAGCAGGAGCTTTGGGGAAACAACACGTTCGTTGACTTCGAACACGGGCTCAACAAAACGATCAACAAACTGCGCGAAGCGTTGAGCGACCACGCCGACACCCCCCGCTACATCGAGACGCTGCCCCGGCGCGGCTATCGCTTCATCGCGCCGCTGACGCCGCCGCAACCCTCCCAGCCGGCTATGCAACCTCCACGACCCAAGTCGAAGATGCACCGGACCCTGGCGCTTGCGAGCGCCGGGGTAGTGCTGCTTGCGTTGGGGATCTATTGGTTCGGCTTCCAGAATCGCGCGCACCACGCGCCTGCTCCGGCCAAAGCCATGCTCGCCGTGCTCCCCTTCGAGAACATGAGTGGCGATGACAGCGAAGACTATTTTGCAGACGGCCTGACGGAAGAAATGATCGCTCAGGTCGGCCAGTTGCAGCCGGCCAACCTCGGAGTCATCGCGCGCACCTCGGCGATGCGCTACAAGCACACCAAGGAAAGCGTCGCGCAGATCGGGCACGAACTCGGCGTGAACTACGTGCTCGAAGGAAGCGTGCGCCTGGCCGGTGAGCGTGTTCGCATTACGGCGCAGTTGATCCAGGCAGGTGACCAGACTCACTTGTGGGCCGAAAGCTACGAGACGCCGCTCACCGATATCCTGAAAGTGCAACGCGAGATTGCCGAGCGCATTACACGCTCACTCCGGCTGGAGCTGCTCCCGTCGCAAAAAAGTGGAGCGACCGAAGCGCACTTCGATCCAGAAGCCTATCGCAAATATCTTCTCGGGTTGAACGAATCCCGCAAGGGAACGCATGAAGGGCAGAAAAAGGCCATCCAGTACTTTCAGGACGCGATCGCGATCGATCCGCGGGACGCCCGTCCCTACGCGGCTTTGGCGGAAACATACAGCGCGTCGGTTCCGTATTACATGGGACCGAAAGAGGCTAGGCCTCTGATCAAGCCCGCCGTCCAAAAGGCTCTGGAGATCGATCCCAATCTCGCCAGCGCGCACGCCACCATGGGAGACACGGCACTCCTCATGGATTGGGATTGGGCAGCGGCGAAAGCCGAGTACGATCGCGCACTTGAAATCAACCCCAACTTGCCAGAAGCGCATCTCGGGTATGAGATTTATTTTGCGACCATGGGACGACATGACGAGGCGATCGCCCATGCTCGGCAAGCCTTTCTCGTCGACCCGCTCGCCGTCGAGGCCCGTACCTGGACTCTTTGGGTGAACTACTTTTCTGGGCACCTGCAAGACACGGTCGACGAAGCCAAGCGAGCCTTGGAGCTGGAACCGCAGGCGGCACTTCCTTACGCGCTTCTCGCGGTCGCCTCTGCTGACTTGGGCCATAAGGACGAAGCCGTGCGGGCGGCGCAAAATGCACTACGCCTCGGCAGCGATAGCGGGAGCGTGATCGCAACCGCGGCGTCGGCCCTGGCACGCGCAGGGCAACCGGCTCTCGCCCGGCAGGCGCTCAGTCAGGCCCTTGAGTTGGAGAAGCAACACTATGTGTGCCGCTTTCTCATAGGCGGCGTTTATCTCGATCTGGGAGAAACCGACCAAGCGTACCAGTCGCTGGAGAAAGCCTTCCTCCAGCGGTCCAGTTGACTGGCATGGATCGGGGTGGATCCCCGAATGAACCCGCTGCGGAAAGACGCACGCTTCCAGGAGATGGTGCGCCGGGTTGGGCTTCCGGGGTGACCTAGCACCGCAAGTCTCTTTCTTTCACACGCTTAGCTAGGTACTAAGAAAGTTACTACGTCGTCTAAACCAAGCACGAACAGCGGCAGGAATCCGACAGCCTGCGCCGAAGTACCGAACACTCGAGAGAGGCCTACCGGTTCTGTCCTGCCAAGGCGATTTCGCTGAAAGTTTCCGCTGAAGGAAGTTCCGATTTTGGTCCGTCGTGGCGTTTGCGGAATCTCCTCTGCAGGCGGTCGAGGTAGACGTAATACACCGGGCGTGATGTAGAGCGTCACGACCTGCGAGAAGAGTAAGCCTCCCACTACCGCGAGACCCAGGCCCCTCCGTGAATCTGCACCCGCTCCGAAGCCGATCGCGATGGGCAAGGTTCCCATCAGAGCCGCCATGGTGGTCATCATGATGGGACGGAAGCGGACGAGGGCGCCTTGGTAGATCGACTCCTCCGGGCTCTTTCCTTCAGTTCGTTCCGCTTCCAGGGCGAAGTCAATCATCATGATGGCATTCTTCTTCACAATGCCGATCAACATGATGATCCCCACGAACGAATAGAGGTTTAGTTCCTGGTGGAATATTGCCAAGGTCAGAAGGGCCCCCACGCCGGCGGATGGCAATCCGGACAAAATGGTGAGGGGATGAATAAAGCTCTCATACAGAATTCCGAGAATGATGTAGATGACGAGTATGGCCGCAAGCAACAACAGTCCCATGCCGGTGAATGAATTCTGGAACGCCTGGGCAGTTCCCTGGAAGGTGCGCTGGACATCCAAAGGAAGCGTGCGATTGGCCTCGCGCTCAACCAGCTGGGTGGCATCGCCCAGGGCGGTTCCAGGCTTCAGATTGAAGCTGATGGTCGACGGCCGGTAGCTGACCCAGGTGATTCACCGTCAGCGGGCCTACCGACGGAATCAGTTTGGCGACAGTGTCGAGCGGAACGAGTTTGCCTGCGCTCGAACGAACGTAGAGAAAGGAAAGCTTGTCGGGATTATTCTGGAACTCCGGCAGCAGTTCGATGATGACGTAATACTCGTTGTTGGGCGTGTAGATCGTGCTGATCTGCCGAGTGCCATAGGCAAAGTAGAGGGCGTTGGAAACCTGAGCGGGCGTCAATCCCAGCGCATATGCCTTGTCGTGGTCGACTTCAACCGTAAGCTGCGGATTTCTTCACCTGCAGATCGCTGGTGACGTCCTGTAATTGCGGAAGGGCGCGCAGAGCACTCTCGAGCTTGGGCGCATCTTGATAGAGTTGGGCCGTATCGGGCGATTGCAGCGTGTACTGATATTGCGACTTGGTCAGAGTTCCGCCGATGCGAATCGTGGGTGGAATCTGCATGAATACGTTCAGTCCCGGGAATCTGCGACACCTTGGGACGAAGTTCCTGAATGATGTCCATCGCGGTCATGTGGTTCACGCGATCTTTCTTGTCTTTCAGGCGGAAGAAGATGCGACCCTGGTTGATGGGACTGCCGATCGCAGACATGATGTTCAGCACGTTGGGATCGGCTCGCACTACGTCAGCCACTTTCTGCTGCAACTGCATCATGTCCTGAAAAGCGATGCCCTGCTGAGCTTCGGTGAATCCGAAGAGCAAACTTTGGTCCTCATCGGGAATGAAACCAGTCTTCGAGATCGTGTAGAGATAGAACGTTAGCCCGATCACGACAAAAGACACCATCAGCGTCGCGAACTTGTGCCGCAAAACCGCCTTCAAGCTGCGATCGTAGCCGCGCAACCAGGCATCGAAGGCGCGCTCGCTGAGATTGAAGAGGCGTCCGTGCCTCGACCGTTTCTGATGACGTAGGAAGCGGCTGCACAACATCGGGGTGAGGGTCAGCGACACGAACCCGGAAACCAGAATCGCGACGCCGATCGTTACTGCGAATTCGTGCAACAACCGGCCGATAATTCCGCCCATGAACAGGAGCGGAATAAAGACAGCGGCCAGCGACAGTGTCATGGAAAGAATGGTGAAGCCGATCTCGCTGGCGCCCTCCATGGCCGCTTGCATTGGTTTCTTCCCCATCTCCATGTGGCGGACGATGTTTTCCAGCATGACGATGGCATCATCGACCACGAATCCGACCGACAACGTGAGGGCCATCAGAGAGAGGTTGTCGAGGCTGTAGCCGAGCAAGTACATCACCGAAAACGTCCCGATGATGGACATAGGCAGCGCAAGCGACGGGATGATGGTGGCGGAAATGTTCCGCAGGAAGATGAAGATCACCATGATCACCAGGCCAATGGTCAGGAGCAGAGTGAACTTCACATCGTCCACCGATGCGCGAATGGAGACAGAGCGGTCGTACAGGGTGTTGATCTGCACGGCGGCGGGAATGTGCTCCTGAAGCCTGGGCAGCAGCTTCTTGATGCTGTCCACCACGTCCACCGTGTTGGTGCCGGGCTGCTTCTGAATGGCGAGCACGATGGCCCGCACGCCATTAAACCAGCTGGCGGTTTTGTCATTCTGCACGCTGTCGGTCACACGACCGAGCTCATTCAGGCGCACTGGAGAACCATTCCGATAGGCCACGATCATCGGGGCGAACTGCAGAGAATTCATCCGCTGGCCGTTGGAAAGAATCGTGAAGGTATGGTTCTCTCCGTATAACGTGCCGGTGGGCAGGTTGGTATTTCCGGATTGCAACGCTGCGCTGACTTCGTCGAGCCCGATCTGGCGTGAAGCTAGCAGATTGGGGTCGAGCTGCACCCGCAATGCGTATTTTTGTGATCCGTACACTTGCACTTGAGCTACGCCGTTCACCATCGACACATTCTGGGCAATCGTGGTCTCGGCTGCCTCGTCCACGTCCGAGAGCTTCATCGTGGGCGAACTCAGCGCAAGATAAAGGATAGGCGAATCGGCCGGGTTCACTTTTTGGAATGTCGGCGGTGTCGGCATTTCCGGAGGCAATTGACCTCCAGCCGCGGTGATCGCTGCCTGGACGTCCAGGGCAGCGCCATCCAGGCTGCGGCTCAGGTTGAACTGAATCGTGATGCTGGTTTGCCCAAGGGAGTTCGTTGACGTCATCGAGTCGATGCCGGCAATGGTGGAGAATTGCTTTTCAAGCGGCGTGGCAACCGACGAAGCCATCGTGTCGGGGCTGGCACCAGGCAGCGAGGCGCTCACCAAAATGGTGGGGAAGTCCACGTTCGGCAGGTCGCTGACCGGCAGCAGACGGTAGGCGAAGATACCGAAGATGAGGATCGCTGCCATGACCAACGTGGTCATGATCGGCCGCTTGATGAAAAGTTCGGAGAGACTCACAACCCGCCTCCGGCCGGCGCACCGGCGGCAGCGGCGTTAGTCGGAGTCGTGGGCATGGTGCTTTGCACCACCACCTTTGCGTTCGGGGCCACCCGCATCTGGCCATTCACAATGACCTGCTCTCCGGGCTTCAACCCCTCCGCAACCAGCGTCAGGTTCTGATAGGTTCCCGCCTGTTTCACCGGGCGTGATTCCGCGGTGCTATCGGCTCTGACGACGTAGACATAGTCACCTTGCTGTCCACTCTGGATGGCTTTCGTCGGGACAACTACCGCGTTCTTCTGAGTAGTGAGTTCCAGCGCAACATCTACATACTGTCCCGGCCACAGACGTCGATCCCGGTTCTGAAACGTGGCCTTTAGCTTGAACATGCCCGTGCTTGTGTCCACTCCGTTGTCGATGAAAGTCAAACGTCCGCTCACCGCGCTTTCGGCTTGTCCTTTGGGAAGCGCCAGGACTTTGAGCTGGGCGGGATTGAAGCGCTGCCGCACGCGATCCAGATTGCTCTCCGGCACAGAAAACGTGACGTAGATCGGAGTGACCTGATTCAGTTGGACCAGGTAAGGCGTATCGTTCGCCTTCACCAGGTTGCCCAGGTTGATCATCAACACTCCGGCGCGTGCGCTGATGGGAGCCAGGATGTCGGTGTACTGCAGTTGCACGCGGGCAGCTTCCACGGCAGCTTTATCGGCCTCCACGGCTGCCGCGTCGGCTTTCGCTTGGGCGCGTAGCTGGTCAGCCTGCTCGTGGGCGGCAATTCCTTCCTTCTCGAGCCCCGAGTAGCGCTCTGCCTGAAGTCGCGAGTTCTCAGCTTGGGCCTGATCGTGTTTCAACTGGCCGGCAGCTTTGTCCATGTCCGCCTGAAAAGGACGCTTATCCAACTGAAAGAGTTTTTGGCCCTCGCGAACGTCGTCCCCCTCTTTAAAAAAGATCTTCTGGATTTGCCCGCTTACCTGTGAGCGGATCTGCACCGTCTGGTATGCCTCCACGTTGCCGATGGCATGAATCTGGACGGGAATATCTCGCTGCTCAACATTGGCAACAACTACGGGTGCGGCTGGTCTGGCTGCAGGATCGCCGGCGGCTTGAACTTGTTCCTTGTTTCCGCAACCGGACATAACAAGAGCTGCCGCCAGCAAGACAAACAAAATCGGCGAGTGCACTTGCCAGCGAGTCTGATTCATAAGGGTAGACTCCGAAGCGCAGGGACAAACACTATTCTATATTGACGGGCCTGACAGGTTTTCGTCCGTGACTTGTATCACTTTGATTTCACGTAGATTTAGAATGCCCGCAGGAACCCAAGCCGACGAAAAACGACCCCGATTACACCTCTGCATGAAACGCTCCCCACAAGGCTGTTCCGTTCGCACTGTAACGGTCGAACCCGAGATTTCACCATCAGCCTGACAGTTCGCGGTTCCTTGTGTGGTGCAAAACCTCTAATTTTTGATTGTTTGGACGCAATCACGAGCTACGATTCCTTGCAGCCGCACCGCGAATGTCATGAGGCCACTCCATGATCAAGCGCAGAACGCATTCAGAGGAGCCGGACGAGAGCTTAAGCTTCGCACAGGTATTTCCTCTTGAGGTGGATCGAGTAAGGCGTAGCCGCGCCGGGAGAGAGGTTCCCGTCGAACGCGAGAAACGCCCGACCGACCAGGATTTGATCGGCCTTGCTTTTTCCGGCGGTGGAATTCGCAGCGCCACCTTTAATCTGGGTGTCATCGAAGCACTGGCAGGGCGCAAACTTCTGCGCTGGCTCGACTACCTTTCGACGGTTTCTGGCGGCGGCTACATCGGGTCCTGGCTCAGTTCGTGGGCCTACCATATCAAGAGCGCTACACCGCAGGCCAATCACATCGGAGAAATTGAGAGACAGCTCGGCCCGCGATCCAGCAAGATTGGGGACACTCCCGAGCCCAGCCAAATCCGCTTTCTGCGGCAGTACAGCAACTATCTGACGCCGCAACTGGGAGTGCTGAGTGGCGATACGCTGGCCTTTGTCGGGACCTATATAAGGAATCTGCTGCTGAATCAGAGCATTCTGCTCTGCCTGTTGTTCTCCGTGCTGTTGGCTCCGCGCGTCCTGGGATTGGCTCTGATGTATCCGGGTCATGAACTTCTCATCGGATACATTATTGGCGGCATAGCCCTGGTGTTGCTCATATGGATTCTAGTGCGGGTCTCCCGCAACATCGTGCCGGCCTCCTCAGACTCTGCGAAGAGAGTGGTGGCGTGGATCGCAGTCCCGCAATACGTGTTCTGTTTTGCTCTCAGCATCGCGGTCTGGCACTTGTCGAGGCCGGGCGCGTTGCTGGCGGATGCATTTAGGGGGTGGGAGGATACGGTTCTCGCGTGCCTTGGATCCGGGGTTATTTACACAGTGTTCTGGGCTCTGGGAACAGCGCTGTCGAGTGAGCGCCACAACTTCCTGCAATGGATTCCGGTGCTCTGGGCCTTCCCGGTTGGATTGGCGGCGGGTGCATTCACCATTCTGGGGTCGCAGTTCCTTTCTCATCGGGATATCTGGTTCGCGATGACCTTCGGGGTGCCTCTAACCGTGGCTCTCGTGCTTTTCACCGGATCGTTGCACCTGGGACTGGTAGGTCGTTCCTTTGGAGATGGAATCCGGGAATGGTGGGCGCGGCTGGGTGGCGTGGTGTTTGCTATTACGCTGTACGGATTTTTGTTGTGTCTTGCATCCTTGTTCGTTCCCCTTTTGGTGCAGTTGCTTTGGAATCGGGCGATGAGCCAGCCTGAAATTTGGACCGGGTGGATTTGGAAGTTCCTGAGTGCTCTGGGCCTGTCGGGCGGAACGATTAGCTGGATCGTAATCACGTTGCGAGGTCTAGTCGCCGCGAAAGGCGCCGACACCGGTAGTCCGCCCGGAGGTGCGCCACCGCCTGGCGGTCCGAATCTGTCGAAAGACCAGTGGGCACGTGTGGCCCCGTCAGTATTCGTGGTGGGTCTACTCGTATTGCTGTCCTACGCCGCCTATCGTATCGTCCCGTTGGTTACATCAAGCCCGCGAGCGAGTGTGGCTGAGATTGCAAGCAATCCCTGTCAGTACTGGTGTGCTCTGTCCCAGTTTGCAACTCTGGCGCCATTGGTTCTGCTGTGTGTTCTTCTCTTCTGTTTGGGATTGTTTCTTGGTTGGCGGGTAGACGTGAACGAATTCTCGCTGCACAACGCCTACCGAAATCGATTGGTGCGGTGCTACTTGGGCGCAACCAACCCGAACCGGCGGGCGCAGCCGTTCACGGGGTTCGATGACAATGACAATATTCAGCTGGATTGCCTGAACGATGTGGCCACGCCTTTCCACATCCTGAATGCCACGCTCAATGCGGTAAAGGCCAATGATTTGGCTCTCCAGGCGAGGAAGGGCCGCTCCTTTGCGTTCACGCCTTTGTATTGCGGATTCGGCAATGGCGTGCCTAACGATCCCGCGTATCGCAAGACGCAGACCTTGTCCTGGCTCAGCTGGCAATACCATGGAGCGCAACTGGGTACCGCGATGGCGATCTCGGGGGCCGCGGCCAGCCCGAACATGGGGTTCTACACAACGCGAGCCGTGTCGTTTCTGCTGACGGTCTTCAGCGTGCGTCTTGGCTGGTGGACGGGCAATCCCAAGAGAAAGCAATGGTGGGAGGCGGGCCGCCCGCGCTCATCGTTGCGCGCTCTGATGAGCGAGCTCATGGGGGACACTACCGACACAGCTAAGGAAGTGTACCTCTCCGATGGCGGCCATTTCGAGAATCTGGCCGTTTACGAGCTGATCCGTCGCCGTTGCCGGGTAATCATCGCCTGTGATTCGGGAGGTGATCCCGTATATTCCTGCACCGATCTGATCCGCCTGGTGGAGAAGTGCCGAGTCGACTTCGACACCCTTATCGAAATCGATCTGACGGAAGTCCGTCCGACAGTGCCGTGGGCTTATGGGGAACTCCGTATCAGTAAGTCTCCGTACTCGGTCGGGACCATTACATACCCCGACGGGCGGACCGGGACATTCATCTACATCAAGCCCTGCTTGAGTACATTGTTGCCTGCCGACGTGATCGCATACGCACGGGCGACCAAGGACTTTCCGCACGAGTCCACCATGGACCAGTTCTTCGATGAGTCCCAATTCGAAAGCTATCGGGCGGTCGGCTTCGCCTGTGCATACGCTGCGCTCGACGTCATTGAGTCGGCGGTCAGAGCGTGAGGAACCGCCAGGCTCGTGCGCCCATTTCGGATTTCCAACACGCTATTTAATGCTGCTGCGTGAACGGGCATAATGTAAGCCATGTTCACTGCCATTCTTTCCTGTCTTCTTCTGGCATGTGCGGGAGTTCAGCATGCTCCAGCTCCCGCAGATCATTCTTCGTGGACGCTCGTGTGGAGTGACGACTTCAATAGCGGCAACGGATCAGTGCCGGACCGCGCCAAGTGGATTATCGAAACCGGCGGCAACGGCTGGGGAAATAACGAACTCGAGTACTACACCAATCGCGTACAGAATGTTCAGATTCAGGACGGGAATCTTGTCATCACTGCGCGTCGCGAGGGGTACAGCGACAGCGAGGGAGTGTTCCGTGGCTACACGTCGGCACGTCTGAAGACCGAAAAGAAATTCCAGCAGACCTACGGCCGATTTGAAGCGCGTATCCAGATTCCTCGTGGGCAGGGGATCTGGCCTGCCTTTTGGCTACTCGGCGACGACACTGGCCATGCCGGCTGGCCCGGCGAAGGTGAAATCGACATCATGGAGAACATCGGCAAAGAGCCGTCGATCGTCCACGGCACGATTCACGGCCCGGGATATTCCGGCGCCCAGGGAATCGGCTCCCCATTTTCCTTGTCCGACGGTAAGGCCTTCGCCGACGCTTTCCATGTGTACGCCGTCGAGTGGGAACCGGATGTGATCCGTTTCTATGTCGACGACAAACTGTACGCGACGCGCACACCCGCTGATCTTCCCAGGGACACGAAGTGGGTTTACGATCATCCCTTCTACATCATTCTGAATGTGGCCGTGGGCGGCGACTGGCCTGGAACTCCTGACGCTACCAGCAAGTTTCCGCAAACGATGTTGGTCGATTACGTGCGCGTCTACCAGCGGCCTGGTTCGTAACTTGCCAGCAGCGAAACCATGTCAGGCGTGCTGTCGTTTCCGGTGCGGGTGCGCGACTTTTGCGGCTGAATTCCCTGCGAAGGGAGCCGGTGTTCGTCGCGGACCTTCTGGACCATGCACGGCGTCCGAGTACTGGAACTGAACCGGCGCCGTCCCGCTGCCTTCGGTTAGTGGAACTTCCCGAAAGACCTGGGAAAGAGGATTAGCTTCGAAGACCGGAAAGTCGCCACACTCCTCTCCTTGCTTCGACGTCCATCCCAGAAATTTGATCGCATTTGGGTCGTTGCCCGCGCGAATTGCATCCTCGACATCCGGGTCTGTCCGCGCCTCATTCAGTTCGTGATAGAACGTGGCAACCACATTTTTCCAAGGATCGTCGAACACCGGGATGCCGTTCACCCTGCCATCCGGGAGCGTTTCGGAAAATACTCCGATCGCGTAGTAGATGGTCTGAGCATTCTTCCCCGAGCCTACGTGAATGGAGCCGTGATAACCGCCAAGCCCTTCCGTGGAGCTTTCCTCCTCTTCGACGGGCCGGCCCATCACCTGCGGCGGTTTTTCGAGCTGCGCTCGAATCGTGCCGGTGGTCGGTGCAGTGTCCGTGTTGAGAATTGTTCCGCTGGGGAGCATAAAGCTGAAAACCGTGGAGGTGAAATCGGAGCCGTTCAAGGTGCCAGCCTGGAAAAGCTGGTGGACCAGGTTCTCGACGTCGCCTTGCGAAACGACTTTGGGAGGTGGCCCGGTGAGGACCTGCGACGCGCGAAACGTTGTGCTGATCTTGCCCGACGGATAGTACTGCGACATTACGTTGTTTAGGTCAACATCGGACATGGCCGCTGCCAATGCTCGGTCTATATTCTGGATGTCGCTCGCTTTCCAGGCCGCCGAACCTCCCACATAGAAGTTCGTGTAAACCAGATCCTGGATGGTATGGCCGCCGCGAAAAATCAAGTCATGAGTGGGAGTGGGCGTCACACCCGGCGCGATCGCTTCTGGCTGTGGCATCGACACACGGGAACGAAAACCTTTTTCGGCTTTGGTACCGCGTCCTACAAATACGCGCAACGGCCGTACATACTCCTCGCGTTCTCTTGCCATGATCTTCCTCCAGGACGACGGGTGGGAACGAGTTGACAAACTCAGACGAGGCGAGCGGTAAGATCTAAGATAATGCTTTCATATTCCCGCTTGCCGGGGATGTCAATCGCAAGATGTGCAGAGGATAAGGTACTCAAAAGCAAGACTTTGTTCTGAGTTTCTCCGCCACCATTCTCTGGAACCAAGCTGCCCGAAACTTCCACCGGCTGTTCGGGTTTATTCCCAAAGTTGCCAAGGGTTGGAGTACGCCGCAACAGCGTGAGGTCCACCTGTGCGTGCTCCGCGCCACCCCCTTGGTTTTGAAGAGTGCCGAACGGCTCGACAACCGTGCTTCATCCGCTTGAGTTGCGGAGCCGCTTCAGCACAGGGGAAGGGCGCACCTGGGGATGGGGACGCCCTTCCTTTGTTGTTTGACCAACACTCTGCCCACTACTGGGCAATCGTCCCGCACGCGATCCGGTCCCCGGCGTTTCCGGCGGGGTCGGTCTTCATGTCGTCGGCCTTGGCATGAATCACCAGCGCCGTTCCGCCATTGCTGAACACGGAATGGGTGTCGCTCCCGGTGTTTACGTCCTTGTTCGTAACGCTGGCTTTGGCAGACCCGTCGGCCTTGACGGTGAAATTCTGCATGTCGCCCGCGTGATGTCCTTCCGGATTCTCGAGGCCATGCTTCTTCCCATCCGGATTGAAGTGTCCCCCGGCGGACTTGAAATCGGGACCCTCACACTTTGCGTTCTGATGGATATGCACGGCGTGCTCGCCGGGCGGAAGATTCTTCAGGTTTAGGTTGATCTTTACCCCGGACTTATCCCCTTTCACGGTGGCGGTGCCAACGCTTTCTCCTTGGGCGTTCTTGAGTTCAACAGTTGTGCTCTTGCTGGCAGCGCGAAGCCACGCGCCGCAGAGAAGCAGGGCGAGCAGTACGGCGAAGGGTTTGGTAGTTTTCATAAGGCAAAATTATAGACGTTTCGGGATGAAGGTCCGTACCTAAGGGTACATCGCCGTTTCAGGAGAAAAGCACTAGATATTCCTGAGTCGGGCCTCAGGTTAATCGCTTAGTGCGGCGACTCGTTTTTGCAATTCCTCAGCAATTTTTGGCGGATCGGTTCGAGGGGCGAAGCGAATCGGTTCGCCAATCCGCAGCCGAATTTTTCCCGGCGGAGCGAACCTCTTGCCCGCTTGTTTCACTTCAAACAAACCATCGATCCGCATCGGCACGACCGGAATATCTAAACGATCAGCGAGCAATCCAACACCCGCACGGAAGGGAAGAAGGCGCCCGTCGGTGGTGTGGTGTCCCTCGGGAAAGACCAGAATGCTGCACCCACGGTCCACGCACTCACCTGCGTAGGAAAAGCTTTTGAGGAAGGCTGCCTCGCGCGGTAGCGGGAATAAATTCAAAAGAGCGATCCCCAAAGTCCACTTCATGCGATCGTATAGGCGGCCAAGAACTCCCCGTCCCGGCCCCGGAGTTCGCAAGATTTGCAAAGCCTCTCCGCCAGTCGCGGTCGCCAGACGATGGCGCAACCGCGGCGGAAGTGCGGTTTGCACAAAGCCGACGTCCACATCATCAATGTGATTACAGACGACGAGTACGGGTCCGTTCACCCCATCCAGATGCTCACGTCCCTCTACCCGAGGCCAACCCAGTAACATGATCGCCGGACGAACCAGCGTGTAATAAGCAATCGTGCGAATCCAACGGATCGGTCCGCTCAGGGCCCAGCGCGGGTAATGGTATTCGGCGCGACGCGTCCCTTTTCCGGCCAGCATCTCTTCCAGATCACCTACCGTGCGGGCAGCGCTGAAGGTGATTTCACTGAGGTCCGCCTGGTAGCGATCTTCTAATGCGCTGAGCAGTTCCACCCTCTCCAGCGAAGTGAGATGAAGATCGTCGTCGAGGTTGGAGTCGGGCCGAAGACCGGTGGCGTCACGGCCGGAAATTTTGGTGATCAACTCGGAGATGGGACTCGATCCTGCCACGCTTGCCGGGCTTGGCTGCTGTCTCGCATCCAGCATCTGGCGGATCACCCCCAGGCGCGGCTTGCCAGTGGAGGTCCTGGGAAAGTCGGTTTCACCCCACTCCAGCCACTCGCGGATGCGCTGATACTCCGCAAGAGTGGCGTTTGCTCGCCTTACGACAGATTCGGCGTCCGCACTCGGCTCGCGCAGGATCAGCACGGCGCAAGGCTCGGCATTTCCGCCGCGTTCCCGGCCAACGACCACACAATCTCGGACCTCGGACTGCCGGCGCAGAGCCGCTTCGAGATCCTCGGGATATATGTTCATGCCCGCGGCGGTGACCAGCACCTCTTTCTTTCGTCCTTTGAAGTAGAGGTTCCTCTCTGCGTCGAGCGCGCCCACATCTCCGGTCCGGAACCAGCCTCCCTCGACACTCAAGGGTTGAACCTCATTTCCTTGCCAGTAGCCTGCGGCGACTCCGCCCCCCCTCACCAGAATCTCCCCGTCCTCGGCCAACTTCACCTCGCGCCCTGGCAGTACTTTCCCGATCGAACCCTTCCCAAGGTGGAAGGGATGATTCACGCTGACCAGCGAAGTGGTTTCCGTGAGGCCGTAGCCTTGCACCACGGCATAGCCGAGGCGAGTCCAGAATTCCTCTGTTTCTCGATCGAGCGCAGCGCCTCCGGAAATGAACGCCCAGAACTTCCAGCCAAATTGGCGATGTACGTCTCGGAAGGTCCACCACCGCCGCAGGAAGTGCCTGCCCTCTGAAGCGCGCATGCGCTGCCGAAAATCTTCAAGCTGGCCTCTGCTGTCGTGATCGCGTTCAATTTTGTCTTTGAGCGACTGCAGCATGCGGGGTACGGCCACGATGACCGAGATGCGTTCGTGTTGGACGGTTTCCATGACTTCCGTGGGACTGAGCGACTCCTGAAAGACCACCGTTCCAGCCATAAGTGGAGGCAGAAAGATTCCAAGGAATTGTCCAAAGACATGACTCAGGGGAAGCAGATTGAGAAAACGTACTGGATGGACCAAGCGCTCGTACTTTAGGTATTTCCGGATTTCGGTTGCGAGCGGAGCTATGTTCGAGAGGACATTGCCATGCGAGATGACGAGTCCTTTTGGCTCGGCCGTTGTTCCGGAAGTAAAGATGATCTCCAGGGGATCGGATCGGTCCACGGCCACCATGTCATAGGTGGCGCTGGAATGCCGTGCGATTTCGCCGATGTCATCGAGAACAATGCTTGGCGAGGCTGGAATCTGATTCAAATGCGGCGCGGAACACACCAGCATCTTCGCGTTTACCTGCTGGTACACGCGCCCGGCGAAATCAGGCGTGGTGGCGTCGTCCATCGGAACTCCGATCGCTCCACGCAGAGCGCAACCGAAGAAGGCCACCACCCATTCCGCGCAGTTCTCACCCCATAGGACTACCCGGTCGCACTTCCCCACGCCGCGCGACTCCAGTTCCCGCGCAAATTGAAAGGAACTTTCCGCCACTTGCCGGTAGGTCCATCGCACCGTGCGATACCCGCGCCGCTGGACGAACATCGGTTCGGAACCGGCTCTCAGAAAATCTTGCAGAAATTCCGTGATAGAACGTCGCTCCACGACCTCCAATGTAGCGCGGACGTGCCGCACGTGCTTGCGTCAGCGTGGAGTCTTTGCTGTAGGCATCCTTTGGGCTGCTTTTGCTGCGGTTGGCAATGGGTGACGCTTCCTGACGAAATTCCACTCAAAAATGCACTATGCGTGGGCTAGCCTACACGAGCTATCTCTCAGCAAAACAAGTAGCTTTCCTACATGGTGAGCCGGATACCTACGGCTGTCTCCCACGCTTAGTCTGAGCGCTGGGAGAGGGACCAATGAAGAGAAAATCCAGATATTTCACACCCTATACTGCCGTGCTTTGCCTCGTGACGGTCATGATGGCAACGCCGGGCTGGTCGCAAGATGATAAGTCCACCACAACCGTTTCGGAGCCAGCTACCGAGCCGAGTCCGTCCCACCAGGAGAAATCGGAAAATACCGCCAAGTTTGAAAAGAAGAACGATTCAAAGGCCGAAACTGACATCAAGAAGCGTCTCGACGCGTCCGCAAATGTGCTGGACGAAATTATGGCCACACCTGATAAGGGAATTCCAATCAAAATTCTGGCCGACGCGAAGTGCATCGCCGTAATTCCGTCGATGGTGAATATCGCAGTTGTATTCGGCGGCCGGCACGGCAGGGGCGTTGCCACTTGTCGTACTCCCAACGGTTGGAGCGCTCCTGCGCCAATCAGCATCACGGGTGGTAGCTGGGGCCTGCAGATCGGCGGTCAGGCAACTGACTTGGTGATGTTAGTGATGAACCAGAAGGGAATGGATCACCTGCTGTCGAGCAAGTTCAAGATCGGGGCGGAAGCTACTGGCGCCGCCGGTCCCGTGGGACGCCAGGTTGCTGCGGATACCGACTGGAAGATGAAAGCAGAAATCCTGACCTATTCACGCTCTCGCGGCGCGTTTGCCGGGATCGACCTTAACGGCGCATCTCTCAAACAGGACAGAGATGAAACTGCTGTGCTGTATGGAAAGCCAGTTCCCTTCGAAGCGGTTTTGTCCGGCAAGCTAGCGTCGCCCGACGAGGCGAAAACCTTCCTGGCTGCCGTGCGCAAGTATTCAGCTGAGGCTGCGGAAAACAAGCAGGGCGGCAACTAGCGACCGCCAGTTGAAAAGAAGTTCCCGCTCACGATCGCTGGGATCGGAGCGGGATTTTCTTTTGCACCTAAGCCTGACGTTCTAGCGACAGGTCGATTCCTCAAACGACTCTCTTCCCGCCAAAACAAAAAGAGGCAAGCCCGCCCACGCGAGCCTGCCTGTCGTCAATGTCTTTGCAGCCGAAAAGGACCCGAAACTACGCTCTTGCCGCGATTGCCGGCTCGGGCGTGCTGGTCTTGGAGTCTTCCTTCGCGCCCGCCTGTCCGCCCTTGCGGATGTCGATGCCGCCTTTGAAGAATGCGCCATCTTCAATCGAGATGCGCGCGGCGACCACGTCGCCGGTGAGCGAGCCATCGCTGCGGATGTCTACGCGGTCGCTGGCGGTCAAGTTCCCGCGCACTTTGCCCAACACCACGATCTCGCGGGCATTGATGTTCGCGGCGACCACACCGTTACGGCCTACGGTTACGCGATTGCCGGCGAGGTTAATGGAACCTTCCACGCGGCCGTCGATGTAAAGGGACTCGGAACCGGTGACCTCGCCCTTAATGACCAGCGATTTGCCGATAGTGGCCTGGTCCGCCGTGCTGGTTGCGCTGACTGGACGCGGGGCCTCCGCCATAGCCGGCGCGGCCGGGGTAGGCGTCGCGGGACGCTGCTCCGGCTCAGGCGTTCCGGGCCGGCCGGGGGTGGTCGTGGGCTGATTCGTGGGCTTCCACATGTTCCAAAAAGTCCTTTCCTGATATTGGATTAAGGAGTCACTTAAGGCACTTCAGTGACCAAACGGCATTCTACTCCGCATTCCAAGCGCCAAGCTGTGGAAATTCACTTTTTCATTGATGCCAAAAGGGATGCGTCCATTGGTCAGCAGCACGATGCCCTGTGGGGTTACCCGGCACGCGGTTGCAATGGGAGTTCTGCGATGTAATTTCGGCTGGGCCCGTCGGCACTTCTTATATCGGATATGGGCTTCTTGACCACATAACCCGCTGGTTTGAGGTCCATTCATGCGACTTAAGTTCCCTGCGCGCGTCTAAACACAGGTACGATCCTAACCTGTACTGCACCACTAACTCCGTGAGGGTAGTGAACCATGACCACCAGCCCGATCACTTTGGAACGTCCTAAACCTGGCGAGTACGATCCCTACTACGACCGCTACATCTCGCTGATTCCCGGTAACGACCTTCTCGGGACGCTCGAAAAGCAGCTCCCGAAAACGGTTGCCCTGCTCTCCGGACGCAGCGAGGAAGATGGCAGCCTGCGCTACGCGCCCGACAAGTGGACGGTGAAGGAAGTCGTGGGCCATTTGATTGACACCGAACGCATCATGGCCTATCGCGCCCTGCGCATCGCGCGCAACGATCGGACGCCCCTCGCGGGTTTCGAGCAGGATGACTACGTCCGCGACGGCCCGTTTGCCGATCTCCGCCTTCCCGACCTGGTCGAGGAATTCAAAAGCGTGCGCTCCGCAACGCTCGCCTTTTTTCGCCACCTGCGTGCTGGCGATTGGACACGACGGGGCACCGCTAACCAGAAAGAAATCAGTGTACGTGCCCTGGCATTTATCATCGCCGGACACGAGTTGCACCATCGCCACATCCTGGAAGAGCGCTACTTTGCCTCGGCGCCGGCGCGGGCGGAGATTGCGTAATCTGGTGACGCCTGAAGGGGGCGGTACTTCACCCGCCCAACTCCACCTTGTCATTCCGACGCCGAGCGCTGCAGGGGCAAAGCAATTTACTTCGCTTTCGACGCGGACACGCGTGGGTTACGCGGCGCTCGGAAGCAAATGTCTGCCAATATCCATATCAGCGCTGTCGGTCTAGTATTCCGACTGTGACGACGGGAACCACCTCGACAGCCCGCGGAATCTTCCACCAGCTCTGCCCTCGCTGCCGCAGCGGAAAGATCTTCCGCCGGTCGATTCTCCGCTTTCCCGGTATGCATGAACGCTGCCCCAGCTGCGGTCTGAAGTTTGAGCGCGAGGCAGGCTACTTCCTGGGAGCGATGTATATCGGCTACGTTCTGGCCCTGGGGACGATCACGACTGTCGGCCTCCTGCTGTGGTGGCTGGTTGCGTGGCCTTTCCAGAAGACAGTCATCGCGGCGGTGCTGTTGTTCTTGCCTTTCGCACCCGTCCTGACGCTGTTCGCGCGGGTGCTCTGGATTTATCTCGACCAGACAGTAGATCCCGACCGCGGCTGACATCTCAACAACGCAGGCTCCTACATTGTGAGATAGTTCTGAAGACCTTAAGACCTCACACCTAACGCCTAAGATCTGAATTGTCGCCCATGCTCTCCGATTCCGCCATCCTGAAGAAGATCGAGCGACAACCCAAACGCGCTGCCGGGTTCAAGCAACTGGTGCGCGAGCTAGGCTTGCACGGGGAACAGCGCCGCGAACTCGACGACCGCCTCGACCGTATGGTTGCCAGCGGACAACTTGTCCGTATCGATTCCGACCGTTACGCGCTACCCAGTGCTTCCGCCGGCAAGAACATGATCGTCGGCCGCCTGAGCATGCACCGCGACGGGTACGGCTTTGTGCTTCCCGATCCCAAATCGCTCGATGCACGTTTCAAGGGCAAGCTCGCTGGCGATATCTTTATCCCGCCGCCATTGGTTGGTTCGGCAATGCACGGCGACCAGGTCTTGGTCGAGGTGGGCACGATTCGCCCGGACGGTCGCGCCGAAGGGCGCATCATCCGCACCGTCAACCGCGCTCATGCCACGGTGGTTGGAAGCTTTCACTACGGCTCGCGTCACAACTACGTCACTCCGATTGACGAAAAAATCCGCCAGGAGATCGTCATCCCTCCCGGAATGGAATTTCCGGAGAATCTAAACACTGGCGAGACGACCGCCGAGGTAGAAAGACCGCCCGCCGGGAAGAAGCAAGTGCATCGCGTGCTCGGCGACGAAGCTGCCCGCCGCAGCGAATGGGAGGATCTCGACAATGTCGTTGTTGACGTCGAAATCACCGATTGGCCCTCTGCCACGCAGAATCCCCGGGGCAAAGTTGTCGAAATCCTGGGCTATGAAGATGACTTCGGCGTTGACGTCGAAATCATGATTCGCAAGTTTCACCTCCCGCACCGGTTCCGGCCCGAGGTGCTGGACGAAGCGCAAACGGTCGAGAATGTTATTCCCAGCGGCGAATTGCGGACGCGCCGTGATTACCGCAGCCTGCCCATCGTCACCATCGATGGCGAAACGGCTCGCGATTTCGATGACGCTGTCACTGTTCGCCAATTGAAGAACGGCAACTACGAATTGCAGGTCCACATCGCTGATGTCGCGCAGTATGTGACGGAGGGCTCGGCACTCGATCAGGAAGCACGTCTGCGCGGTACCAGCGTCTACTTCCCTGATCGTGCCGTGCCCATGCTGCCGCTCGAACTCTCCACCGATATCTGCAGTTTGCGTCCGAAGGTCGACCGTCTCGTGTTGTCATGCGTGATGGAAATCGATCACCGCGGGAGAAATCGTGGGCTACGAAGTCAGCGAAGGGGTGATCCGTTCTGCCGAGCGCATGACCTACACCGCCGTGAACGCCATCCTCGAAGGCGATCAGGCTAGCACGCGAGCGCTATGCACCGCTGGTTCCGCTGTTCGAGCAGATGCGCGACCTTGCGTTGATCCTGAATCGCAAGCGTGAACGGCGCGGCTCGATCGACTTCGACCTGCCCGAGCCGGTGATTGAATTCGATGAAAACGGTCTGATGAAGTCGATCACTCGCTCGGAGCGCAACATCGCGCAACCGCCTGATCGAAGAATTCATGCTGTCGGCGAACGAGTGCGTCGCGCAATATCTTGAGAACAAGCGTATTGCGTCGCTCTACCGTATCCACGAGAAGCCCGACGCCAAACGTGTCTACGAATTCGAAGTGATCGCGGCCACCTTCGGATACTCGCTGGGCGTGGGCGCGCTGCCGATCCAGCGCGTGCAGCCGAAGACTGACCGCCGCGCCGCCCGCGGCACAGGCCGCAACGTGCGCGAGATCGAGATTCCGAAAGAAGTCCACATCACGCCGCGCATGTACCAGAAACTCACCGAGAAGATTGCGGGCAAGCCCGAAGAACGAATCCTGAGCTACCTGATGCTGCGCTCGCTGAAGCAGGCGAAATACTCTGAGGTGAACGAGGGCCACTTCGCGCTGGCCGCGACCACGTACACGCATTTCACGTCGCCCATCCGCCGCTATCCTGACCTGATCGTCCACCGGATCCTGAAAGACGTGCTGCACGAGACGCCCGAGAAATGGGATGGTGCAGTGCCAGTAGGCGTCCCGCCGTCGGAGTCGCGAGGGACATCTCGAGCCGCTGCGCAGCGGGCGAGAGCCGCGAAAGGGGACGCCGGTGCTACTCCCTGGTCGAAGCGCCGCGACCATGAGGCTCACCAGAAATCCGTCGAGGCGTTGGGCGGTCCCATCCCGCTCGAAGAACTGCACGACATCGCCGTGGAGTCCAGCCAAGCGGAACGCCGCGCCGACGAAGCCGAGCGCGAACTGATGGAGTGGAAGAAGGTCAAGTTCATGCAGGACCGCGTCGGCGAGGACTTCGACGGCCTGATCATCAGCGTCACCAAGTTCGGCTTCTTCGTGGAATTGACCGACCTGTTTGTGGAAGGTCTGGTACCGCTGAATACATTGACCGACGATCGCTACACCTACCACGAGACCACCCGCGAGATCATCGGCCAGCGATCGCGCAAGATATTCAGCCTGGGACAGCGTGTGCGGGTGTTGGTCGACCGCATCGATCCGGTGGAAAAGAAGATCCAGTTTGCGCTTCTGGAAGAAGTGCCGCGCACCGCGAAGCGGGCAAAACGCCGTTGACGTTTCCGCCATTGTTGTTGGCGTTCGGAACCGAGCGCAACGAAAGTGAAGAACAGCGGAATGTTCCGTGGCTCGACAGGCGTTCAAAACTCCCAGGCGGGATGTTAGAATTCCAGAGTCAACCCTATCCGCAGCGATCTCGTTGCGGATTCCTTCCGTCGGGACGTGGCTCAGCCTGGTAGAGCACTCGCTTGGGGTGCGAGGGGTCGGCAGTTCAAATCTGCCCGTCCCGACCAACAATTTCCCTCCCGCTTTTCAGGGACTTGCAGACATACCCATCCTTCACTATTGAACCCGAAGGTACGTCAATGAGTGAAAGCCTGAATTGCGACGGTCAATGATTTGAACAATCAACCGCGTCCTACGCAACTTTCCATCGATGCTTGCATCTAGATTAGCCATGTCTTACAGCATATCGACCTTGCTGCTTCGTAATCTGAGCGACGTATTTGGCGAAAATGACCCAGCACGCCTCCGCGCCGCCCTCGACGAGCTCTGGAACGAGGATGGCGTGTTCTACGACCCGAGTAAAGGCGCCTTTCGAGGCCGCGACGAAATCGACCGGATCGCCGGCACGATCAAGGCGACTCACCCCGACTTTCAATATCAGCCCATTTCCGAGCCCGAGGAGTTGGGCAATGGCGGCCGCGTCAAATGGGTAGCGGGTCGCCCCGGCGCGCCGCCCTCTTACGCCGGAACTGATTTCCTCATCGCCCGCGACGGCCGCATCGCCGCTCTCTACCTCTTTTTCGACAAGCTGCCCTGAGCTGGACTCTGCTGCCAACGATATGCGAATGACGAACGTTTGTCGTCAGTTAACGAAAAATGGGCTCGGGGCTGCCCGGCGACGTCATCAGAAAAGTTCGAAAATCGTCTGCTAGGGCCGACCAAAACCAGTCCCTTTTCTTCAGCGTCAGTTTTAAGCTCCTGGATGCGAATGACTACTTCTCTCGTCGTCCATAGTCCAATTCCACGTACTCGGCTTGTCCGGTTTTCTTGAGGAGATCATCGACTTCCGAGGAAGTCAGTCGACGGCCCAATCCCTGATCGGCGTTCGCAATCGCATAGGCGGCGACCGCAAGTACGGCTGTATCCATGGCCAGCATTTGCGGGTCGACCTTGTCCAGCGTGTCGGTGATGGTGTGATGCTGGTTGTCGTAGTCTCCCGGCTCTACCGAAAGGCTCAGCGTGGGGACTCCGACCACGACAAAGCTTTGGTCGTCGGACGAGAGATCGCCCGACTGAGGAAATCGCGTCCGCCCCCAGCGCGGCGAGATCTGAGAGCACGCGCTTCGCGGGCATTTCAAGATCCGTGCGACCGTGCAGCAGAAATCCCAGCGGCCTTTGCGCGCCATCATCGGTAATCAGAACGGCTCGGTGGTGATCGAGTTGGTCTTTGTGCGATTCCACGTACGCGCGCGAACCCAGGCATGCCTGCTCTTCGCCCGAAAAGAATGCGAAGCGGATGGTCGCCTTTGGCTTTACTCCCAGCGATTTCAAAATGCGAGCGATCTCCAGAACCTCCGCTACCCCGGCGCCGTTGTCTTTCGCGCCCTGCGCCGGATCCCAGGAATCAAAGTGCGCACCCAGCAATACGACCTGATCCGGACTGGTGCCCGGCAGGTCGGCAATCACATTCCGCTCTTTCACGGGAGGCAGGTCGAAGGAATTCTGCACATCCAAGCTCGATCTTTACCGCGCCCTTTTTCAAGAGGCGGCGTACGAAAAGAGCATCTTCCTTGGCGATGGACAGCAGTGGCAGAGGAGCGCGCGGATAAATGCCCGCTGCGGATGTGTAAAGCATGCGGTCGGGCTTCTCGGACTGGATCAGCATAGCCGCTGCACCTGCTGCGGCGAGTTGGCGGGCAACTGCGGAGCGCCTTACCACGTAGTTGGGAGCAAAAGAAAGGTCTGTGCCGCTTGTCAGATCGACCAGCACCGCGGCTCCGCGCAACTTTCCCAGATCGCCGGAGAGCTTGCCATCGGCAGCTACGGCCGTGGCGAACGAGCGGAGCTTCCACGCGTCCGTTGGTGCCCGGCGACCAGCCGTAGGATCCGATCAGGATCGGTTGCTTAACCGGACTCACCACCCCTCCAGAGGCGGGACCACGTCGCCAGCGCGAGGTGAGGGGATAGTCCTCGATGTGAGCGTCGTCGAAGCCGGCATCTTTCAGCGTTTGTAGGATCAATTCGGACGCTGCCTGCGACTGTGGGCTACCGGTTACACGTCCTCCGATTGTGTCCGTAAGCGTTTCGAGAAAGGCGATCGCGCCGCCTCGGGTCATGGCCGCGCCCACGATGTGCTCCACGACGGCGTCAGTTTTCCTGGGGGGCTCTTGCGAAATGGCACAGCCGTGGACGAGCAAGACAATCGAGACTACGCGCAACAAGCGCGCGCCACGCCACTTTTCATCGGGCACCGGCACCCCCAAAGTTCAGAAAGTCGCCGGATTATATAACGCGGCTAAGGTAGTGAAGGGATCGTGCTTGCTCGACATCCACCTGCTGAGCTGGCTCGGCCGGCTAGAACCCTATTTCTTCTCCGCACGCTTGTTGTGCGATCCGGACGGCGGCTTGGGTGACATCCTCGCGCTGGGCCTTTTCCTGCAGTTTCGCCGCTTTCTTCATCAGTTGGCGGGAGCGGTCTGCGAGGGATTGGGCGCGTTCACGTTCCTGGCGCGATTTTTCACGTGCGGTTAGTTTGTTTTTCGGCATGACCCCAGCTTGTCATATGCGGGGCGGCTTGGCTATCCCCGGCAGGCGCAGATGGCAGCGAACCCTCACGTTACTTGACTTCCCGACGCCTCAAGACTAGCCTCGAAGGTGAGCGAGCCTTCTCTTTCCGCTCTTTCAGGTTTCCTGAGCTAAGTCAGCCCATCTGAAGTTTCCCCTCTTAGATCACCTATTCATCCCCGGAACCGTGTCCTCTTCCATCCCGGGTCGAGCGTAGGACGGACAGAAAATGCCTTCAAGTATTCAAATCGGCTCGATTCTGATCAAGGACCAGCCGCTCATGACCGAGCACCTGGGGTTGGAGAGTGATTCCTACTCGCAGAACTGGAGCGTAATTCGAGCGAGTGAATGGGTTTTCGCTCGATCGCAAAGTCAGGGAGGCTGGCTGGAACTCTTTCTTCATGGCGGCCGAAGTCCAGGCAAACGCTTTCGGATCCATCCAATCAGGCAGTCTGCGTGCAGCTTTGCAGCGCATCTTCTCGAAGGTTCGCGCGAGAGGATTTTAACTGCTTAGAAGTGACGGGCATCGTGGCGCGCAACCTCCTCGGCATTCCCTACGTGGTGGTTTCCGCGCACTCGCGTCATGTTCAAAAAGGTTGGCGTCTCGATCATGCCGCACGAACGGCGGGCAGCGCGCAGAGTGCGGCCGCGTGGGCAAAGGGTTGAAAGAGTTCAGCTTGGAGCCAATGATCGGAGTTCCTATGTCAGCACAGGCCGACCGCAAGAAGTGGTGCATTTGCCAGGTTCACCAGCCGGGGTTCCCGGACGCGCCCTACTACACCCGCCTGCCCCAGTACGGTCCATGGGACAACGAACGTGAGGCTCAAGAAGTCAGCGACTTGCTCGGACGACTGGAAAATCAGGCCTTCGCACTAGCAGTTCGAGAATGCACGGACGGCGCGGTGAGGAGTCCGTTCCACGGATCGATTCGATCACGGCAATCGATGAAACTTCGTTGCCCGATCAACACGACACAAAGAGGAAATTCTATGAAAAACCTTTACGTTGGCAATCTCGCGTTCAGCACGACTGAGCAAGAACTGCGAGCCCTGTTCGAAACGCATGGAATTGTGGAACGCGTCAATATCGTGACTGACAAAGAAACCGGACGGCCCCGAGGTTTCGCGTTCGTGGAGATGACCAATGCAGGCGAGGCTGACAAGGCCTCCGCAGCGATCACCGGAAGTAGCCTGGGTGGCCGCGCGTTGAAGGTGAATGAAGCGCGGGAGAAAGCTTAGTGAAAGCACAGGCAAAGCGCATGAGCTTCGGATACCTGACCGCACGGAGGTGGAGCCTGGTGGACACGACAGGAAGCATATCTCGCAGTTGCCGTGACACTGCTCTTCGTGGTGGGCATTGGCCTGCTGGTTGCAACTGTGCGCCAGCGGATCAGGGCGCGCAAAGAGTGGGGCTGAGGCGGCTGGACGGAATCCGCGCGCAGACTGAGCACGAGAGGTCCGATCGACTGTTCGTCCGGATCCGAAGTGACAAGATGAACCAAAGAGGAATCTATGCTGACGACATTCACGAAATGGATCGCTAGTGCTGCGTTGCTCGGTGGTCTTTTGCTTCCCGCCTTCCTGGGAGCTACTACGCACTGGGATACCACGATGGGCTTGCTGATCCTGATCCCGGCCGGGGCTACTGTGGTCATGTTCCAGGCCGCTTCCATGCGCGAGTATCGCTGGGTCGCCGCCTTTGGCGTGGTGGCTTGCCTGTTCAATCCCGTCGTGCCGTTAGGGTTGTCAACGGCACCGGCCATCGTGGTGAACACGCTCGCGCTTATTTTGTTCGCATTCTCGTTAAAGCTGCTCAAAACGCCGCCGCAGCTTTCTATTGCGTCCATTACGGACCGCATGCCGGGCAGCGAGTCGTTATGAGGCGGAGCGAATACGGAAGGAACGGTTTCTTTCACTATGCCTGAACGTCAGTGTCCGGAGTGCGGCGGGGAGCTGGGGCTAGCGGTGCGTCCAAGTCGATCGGAGACCGCAAACGCCGAGGCAACCTCGACGACGACCCTATCCAGTCGCTGGAGATGTAGTACTTGCGGTCGTTCCTTTACCGCGGAGCAAGTTCGGCAAGGCAAGCGTACACGGTCGAAAGCACTTCAATCCCCGTGACGTTCATACCGTCTGTGCATGGCAACTGAGTGGTCGATGCTGGTTCAGTGCGAGTGCACAGGGTGCGACAAGTCCTTAGAGAGAAGGTCAAGCATGATTGAGTCACAAGAGGGAACAGTGGAAGTCCAGAAGCTAAATCCCTCGCCACCGGCGGCGGTCAGCGAAACACCGAACCCGTCCGTCGTCCTGCGGCGCACCGCGAGCCGGGAATCGGGAGATGCAAAAACAGACGTCCCCCGAACGCGCCACTGACAAGCGTTTTGCGCAGAGACACGCCAATGCCATGAAAGCGCGTGCCGGGCACAGACGCAACATCCGACGGTCCAACACGAACGGCTGACCCTCGCGGCCTCCCAAAGATCGAGCGGTCCTACTTGGCCGAACCCAGTCGTACCGTGGTTCCCGCAGCCGCGGAGCGTCGAGCCGCGTCGAGAATTTCGGTCACGATCACGTTCGTTTCCAGCGAGGTCAGGCCGTCGGGCTTGGCGCCTTGCCGGATGACTGCTCGCAATTCCGAGATGGAATCGTCATAGGGAGCGGCGATCGGCGCAGCGGCGACCAGCTTTTCGTTGTCATCGCCCTCGACCCGCACGCGTACCTCATCCCGGCGCACTGTCATGACGGTGCCGGTTTGCCCGTACACTTCCATGTCTTTGCGGTCGAAGGGCCAGTTCCATGAGGCTTGAATGATGGCTTGCGCCTGCGGATACGTCAGAACGATCGTCGCTTCATCGTCCACGTGCGGATACACGTCGGGCTTGATTTGCTGGGTCACGGCGGTGACCGTGTCCGGGCGGTGGCCGTCCATGAGCCAGGTAGCCAGATCTGCGCCGTAGCAGCCGAAGTCGAAGAGCGCGCCGCCGCCGTTGAGTTTGGGATCGGTGAGCCATGAGAGAAATTCGGGTCCCACGCCGATTTCCTTGGGCCCGCGATGACCATCGTGCACGACGATCTTGCGCACTTCCCCCATTGAGTGGTCGTGCATGCGGTCGTAGGCGGCGTGATTGCTGCGATACCAGGTGGTTTCGTAATTCACCAGAACGTGGATTTTGCTGGTTTGCGCGGCCTCCTCGATGGCGCGCGCATCTGCGAAACTCACCGCCAGCGGCTTTTCCATCATGACGTGCACATGGTGACGCGCGCAGATTTCCACGACCCGACGATGGTCGTAGGTGTTGGTGTAGGCGAGCACCGCCTCCGGATGAGTTTTCTGGAGGGCCTCTTCCAAGTCGGAGTAGATGAGTTTGTCTTCCAATCCGAAGCGTTTGGCGTATTCCGCGGATAGTTGCTTGTCGGACTCAGCGATCCCCACGATCTGAAGATCAGGACGGTGCTGATAGTGCTCAAGGAATCCGGAGGCGTGGCCATGCACGAGCCCGGCGACCACCACCCGCAGGGGAGGGTCCACGGTCGATTGGGGTTGCGCAAATGCAACGGGGACAAGCAGAAGACCCGCAAGGATGAGTGCAGCAGGGAGACGCATGTAGGATTCCTCTTTCAAATCTCGTGAGGTGGGCCGTCCTGCGTTCACGAGCGGGTCGAGTGTCGGCCCGGCAGGGTTCCGGCCACGATGAACGCTCCGCCACTCATGGCAAGAGCTACGAAGGCGCTGCTCCACTCGTCACCGTTGTGCAGTGATGCCAGCACGCGCGGGGCATGCAGAACCACGGCCCAGAGAAGAAACATCAGGCCCAGCAGAGTTGCGCCCAGGCGTCCGAGTTTGCGGATCATGATCGATAGCGCAGCCGCGATGAAGGCAACGCCGGTGAAGTATGCCCAAAACAGGTGTCCCGGGATCCAGGACGGAATGAGTCCCGCGATTACGGGTGCAAATTGAAAATGCTGAACGCCGAAGATAACCATGGGCAAAGCAAACAGAAAGTGGCCCCAGCGAGTGATGTTGTCGTCTCTTAGAACTGTTCGGGATGAAGTAGTTCGAGTGAGCGACAGGGATCCACCCAGCGCAAAAGCCACCCCACCTAACGCCAAGGGCTCAAGTGCTCGAGTGCGAGCAATGCCATCTACCAGAAGGTCGTGCATTCTCTGGCCATGGAGGAGCAACACGCACAGCAGAAAGACGCTGCCTAGTAAAAGGGCTGAGTAGCGCGCCTTTCGGCCGATCATGATACTGACTCCGGTGATGACCAGGAACGCTCCGACGAGATACGCACCCACCGCCCCACCCCGCGTCCAGGGAGGAACCGGCGGCAACCCGCCCACGAATCTTCCATAAAGGAAATATTGAACACCGAAGGCGACGATCGGGACCGCGAAGAAGTAACGTCCAATCTGGAAGAGGAGATCCACAGGGTCGGTAGTCTACATCACGATGCGCTCGCCGGTGGCGTTCTCTCCGTTGTCGACGTTCGAAAGTTCGGGACGCCTCTCCGCCCGATGTATACTTCCGCCTCGACGAGGGTGTCCGCGAGGGCGAAAATGTCTGTGCAGTTCGATCTCGTAATCGTTGGCGGAGGTTTAGGCGGCGCGACCCTGGCCCGGTCCATGGCATCCAAGGGCGCCCACGTTCTGGTGTTGGAGCGCGACCGGCAATTCAAGGACCGCGTTCGGGGCGAGTTCGTCACGTCTTGGGGAGTGGCCGAAGCGCGTCATCTCGGAATCTACGACTTGCTGATCGGAAGCGTCGCCCACCAGGTGGAGTGGGCTGATTTTTATGCGGGCACCACGCTGATTATGCATCGCGATGTGGTAGCGACGACCCCGCATCAGCTACCTTGTCTCGCGTTCTATCACCCTGTCATGCAGGAAGTTCTGCTAGGCGCGGCCGCAGGGGCGGGGGCACAAGTGCGACGGGGCGCCACGGTGCTCGATGTTCGGCCGGGCGCCCCTGCCACCGTGGTGCTCGGGGAAAATGGACGCACCGAGGAAGTTCGCGCACGGTTGGTGGTCGGGGCGGATGGCCGCTCGTCCCAGGTCCGTGCCTGCACGGGCTTCGAGGTGCGCAGAGATCCCGATGGAAACCTGATTGCTGGCGTTCTAATGGACGACATTCGCGCGCCCGAAGATATTGCGCATCTGGTCGTCAACTCAGACCTTGGACAGCAAGCCGTGATCTTTCCGCAAGGCAAGGGGCGAGCTCGCACCTACTTTTGTTGTCACAATACTCACCCACGCCACAACGGCACGGACGATCTTCCACGCTACCTTGAAAGCTGCAAGAAAGTCGGAATGAACTCGGAATTCTATGAAGGTGCGAGACCTGTCGGGCCTTTGGCTACTTTTGACGGGGCGGAGACTTGGGTGCAGCACCCGTATCGCGACGGGATCGCGCTGGTAGGGGACGCGGCGGCAGCCAGCGATCCCTCCTGGGGACAAGGGCTGGGCATGACCTTGCGCGATGTGCGCTTGTTGCGCGATCAATTGCTCTCGACCGAGAACTGGGATAACGCTGGTCACGCCTACGCCGCTGAGCATGACCGTCATGCGCGGGCCACTCACCTTGGGAACACCTGGTACACAAGACTTTACCTGGAGACCGGCCCGGAAGCCGACGCCCGTCGACAACGCGCGTTACCGCTGATTGCCCAGGATCCTATGCGCCAGCCCGACACGATCTTCAGCGGCCCGGACGTGCCCCTCGACGAAGAAGTGCGAAGGCGGTTTTTCGCGGAGGATTGAAATCGCGCAGAAATCGATTCGCCCGCGTTTCGTCGGGATCACGAACGGAGCCTAGAGCCGTCAATGAATGAGCTGCCTAAATCGACCATGCGTCCAAGCGTCCGCCACTACGACGCCAACTATGGAAATTTTCAGAGTGCTTTGTATGCCGAAATCCGCCGCGAGGCTTACGGCGAGGACATTGGACAGAGCAGTTGGCTCACTGCCGCCGAGTTGGACACGTTTGTGGCTTGGCTGGATCTTGCTCCGGGCAAGACTTTGCTCGATGTTGCCTGCGGCGCCGGAGGGCCCGCGTTGCGCATAGCGGCCGCGACTGGCTGCTCCATTGCAGGGGTTGACGTTCATGACCAGGCGATTGCAACCGCCAATGCCCTGGCTGCGGAACGTAGCATGGCGTCGGTTGCCGACTTTCGAGTTGCGGATGCTGCTGCACCTCTGCCTTTCCCCGACGCGTATTTCGATGCCATCATCTGCATCGATGCGATCAATCATCTTCGGGACCGGCAATCTGTAGTGGGAGACTGGGCCCGCCTGCTAAAGCCGGGAGGGCGACTCTTGTTCACCGATCCCACCACCGTCACTGGTCCGCTGACCAATGCGGAGATTGCGACGCGAAGTTCGATCGGATTCTTTCTTTTCGTGCCGCCCGGCCATGACGAGAGCGTGCTGAAGACCTGCGGGTTGCGCGTACTGGTCAGCGAAGACGTAACTGCGAATATGGCGGAAGTTGCGGAGCGACGTCGCGCCGCGCGTGCCAGCAGGAGCGAGCCACTGCGCGGGATCGAAGGAGATCAGCCCTATGAGGGACAACAAGAGTTCCTGGAGGTGGCCGCTCGTGTTGCCAGAGAAGGCCGGCTCTCCCGCTTCGTGTACGTTTCCGAGAGGTGAGCCAGGCGCGCCGACAAGAACAATGGGATGCTCGACAGTTTGGGTCGGCGCTCGACGCAGCACCTCCTATAGCCTATGAAGACGTTGATGACTGACCAGTCTTCCAATCTCGCCAAGACCACAGCCGCGGTTCGCATCGCAACGGGAATTCTTTTTCTCCTCTTTGGTGAGTACAAGGTGGCCGACCCGGCGTTTGCCCACAGCGGGTTTCAGCAGTACTTGCAGGGATATATCCAGGTTGCCGCGCTCACCTTCTATCGCCCGTTGCTCGCGCACTTGGTGCTGCCCCACGTAGTCTTCTTTGGATATGCGGTGGGGTTAGTCGAGTTCCTGATTGGTGTTTCGTTGGTGGCAGGATTGTGGGTTCGACCCGCCGCGATCGTAGGCGCTTTGTTCCTGCTTAATCTGCTTTTCGCCACTTGGTGGGAACCTGGTCACGGAATCGCGATCTGGCGTTATTTCGGCGCGGAACTCGACAAAATTCCCCTGATCTTTCTCTTTCTGATTTTCTACGCGGCCAATGCGGGACGTACCTGGGGTCTGGATGGAGTCCTGCGGAGACGCGCGTGAGACTCGCCTGTTCTAGCCGCTTTCGCTATTCTTGCTGTCCACCTTCTTGTTCTGAGGAGACTCATGAGGAAACAAAGCAGGGGTTCTCGGGTCGGTTGTCTCTGCGCAGTACTTCTATTTTCCTGGAATGTGCTGGCTCAGTCATCGTCGATGCCGCGACGCGTCGTCATTCGGGCCGGGCATCTGCTCGACGTGAAGACGGGCAATACGCTCAACGGACAGGCGGTCGTGATCGAAGGAGACAAGATCGTCAGCGTGGGTCCGGCAGCGGACCTGGAGTCCTCATCGGGCACACAGGTCATCGATCTTCCCAACGCAACTGTGCTTCCGGGACTCATTGACGCGCACACACACCTGACGTTTGAGCCGGAGCAACTGGGCTACGAGTCGCTGGGAATCTCCGTGCCGCGCGAAGCGCTCACTGGTGCGAAGAATGCGCGCATCACTTTGGACGCTGGATTCACCACGGTGCGCAATGTGGGCGCCAGTGGCTACAGCGACGTCGCATTGCGCGATGCCATCAACGGCGGAGATGTCCCCGGGCCGCGCATGGTCGTGAGTGGACCTGCTCTCGGGATTACGGGCGGTCATTGCGACGACAACTTGCTCCCATTTGAATACCACCATGAGGCCGAGGGTGTAGCCGACGGGGTCGAAGCGGTGCAGCACAAGGTGCGCGAGGTCATCAAGTACGGGGCAGACGTCATCAAGATCTGCGCTACCGGAGGCGTCATGTCAAAAGGAGATGACCCCAATGCCTCGCAGTACACGATGGACGAGATGAAAGCCATCGTCGCGGAGGCACATCGGCTCGGGCGCAAAGTTGCCGCTCACGCTCATGGCGCTGAGGGGGTACGCTGGGCATCCATTGCGGGCGTGGATTCGATTGAGCACGGCCACCTGATGGATGATGAGTCGATTGCGACTCTGAAGAAGAACGGCACCTATCTGGTTCCGACGGTGTACCTGATGGATTGGAATCGCGACAACCTGGGCAAGCGCAATGCGCCGGAATACATCGTGCGAAAAATGAAAGAAGTCTCCTCCGTCGGACAAAATAATGTGAAGAAAGCCATTCGCAGCTGGTGTGAAGATCGGATTCGGCACCGATGCCGCGGTCTATCCGCACGGGCTGAACGCTCATGAGTTCGCCGTCTATGTGAGGCTGGGAATGACGCCGTTGCAGGCGATCCAGACCTCGACCGTCAACGATGCGGATTTGCTGGGCTGGTCAGCAAAGGTCGGCACACTCGAGGCTGGCAAGTGGGCGGACATAATTGCGGTCGATGGAGATCCACTGAAAGACGTAACCACGCTCGAACATGTGAAGTTTGTGATGAAGGGCGGGGCGGTAGTGAAGAACGAGTACGGAAGGTAATGGAGCGTTGAGCGTCCTCGTTGCTGGAATCGGAACGAATTAGCAAACGCGAGAACGCATCCCAATCGAAGCCAAAGGCCGGCTTGGCAGCCGGCCTTCGTAACTTGCTGAACAGCGAAACTACTTCTTGGGAGCGATCGCGTCCTTCGCAGCCTTGGCGACGCGGAACTTCACGACAGTCTTGGCTTTGATCTGAATCGGCTCACCGGTCTGCGGGTTCCGTCCTACACGAGCCTTCCGATGCGCTTTCACCAAACGGCCGAGGCCTGGAACGACGAACACGCCATTTTTCTTCGTCTCTTTGATGGCGGTGTCGGCGAGATGCTCTAGAAACGACGCTGCGGTTTTGTTGTTGGTCTCGAGCTTCTCCGCCAGATGGCGCACCAGCTGGGTCTTCGTTAAACCTGAAGCCATGAATCCTCCTCAATGGAACAGCTTGTTTTGTTGCGAGGGCAGCTATCTTACACCACGAGTCCTGTGGAAAAATAGCGTTTTAGCCGCATTTTATGCGGTTTTTACGAATAGGTGTCCCCAAAACGGCACTAATCACGCCGTCTTCGCAGCGTGCGGACTCCGAAAAGCGCCCGGCAAGCAGGTCCCGAGGAGATCGAGGAACTCCGTCTGGCCACCTTCGCTCCCACTTGCGGGATGCCATAATGGGTAGGGAGAGTCCCTCTTGAGCTGCGCCATTTGTGAAATCCGCAAGGAAAAGCGCTTCTGTCCGGCTGTGCACGGGCGTATTTGCCCGCAGTGCTGCGGCGAACAACGGGAGGTGACGCTCGATTGCCCCAGCGAATGTCCCTACCTGCAACAGGCGCGGGAGCATGAAAAGCCGCGTTCCACAAGCGATTTGGACGCCGCAGCCCTTTTCCTCCAGGTGGAACTTGAAGACCAGTTCCTCTACCAGCACGAACACCTGATCATGGGCCTCAGTTACGCGTTGGCCAAGAGCGCCCGTGGCGACCATGGAATCCACGATTCAGACCTGATCGCAGGCCTGACCGCCTTGGCGCGTCGCTACGATCGCCTGGTGAACTCAGGCCTGCACTACGAAGAGCCGATTCAGGGATTGACTCAGCAGGCGGTGGCGGCTCAAGTAGAAAACATGGTGAAGGAGTATCGTGAAGCTGAGTTGAAGCATACCGGTTTTTCCCGCCTGCGCGATTCGGAGGTGTTGAAAGCGCTGGTGTTCCTAATCCGCATGGCCCATGCGCGGACTTCGGGCCGGCCCAAATCCCGCTCCTTCACGGACTTCCTGTTCGCGCAGTTTCCCGAAAAACAGTCTGCGCTCGCTTCTCCCGACCAGGCGGGGGGACGGATCATTGTGCCGTGAGATCGGGTCTTAGATGTCAGGTCTTAGGTCTTGGCTTACTTTCCGTACGGCCTGCCCGGGCGGCAATTCATCGCGCAGTTCCCGAATCGTTTTTTTCAGCACCGGATGTCTTACATCGGGGGCGATCTCGGTCAGAGGTTCCAGCACAAACCGCCGGTGGTGAAGAGCCGGATGCGGAATGGTCAGTCCCTTGGTTTTCACCACTGAGCCGCCAAACAGCAGTATGTCGATGTCGATGGTGCGCGGGCCCTTGTTCTGCACCCGGCGCCGTCCCATATCCCGTTCCACATCCAGGAGTGCCTTCAGAAGCTGACGCGGCATCTTCTCGGTCTCCAGCAGAGCTGCGCAATTGAGGAACCATGGCTGTGCCGTGAATTCGACCGGTTCGGTCTCGTAGAGCGACGAGAGAGCCGAGACCGTTCCAATTGTCTGCAGGAGTTCGACGGCCGCCCGCAGGTTGCCTTCCCGATCTCCCACATTCGACCCTAGAGATAGATAGACGCGTTTGCGCATGGAAAAGCCCGGGTCCAACCCTCAGACACCAAGCCAAGAGTCAAGGGCACTGGCTTCACAAACTCCTTACACCGAAAGGACATCGCAGTCTGTGCGCTCGGCGTGGCTGAGCCTATTACCTTGGTGCCTTTTCGGTGTTGTGCACCCAGACTACAGTAAGGAACTATGAACCTGGAGTCACTCTTGGTGTGCCGCGATAAAGAGGTGGTACGTGTGCTCCGGCCAACTCTCGAGAAACTCTCCATTGATGTGGAAGTGTCTGCGGCCGCCAAGTCAGGCGCCGAAATTCTTTCCTCCGCCAAGTTCGACGCCGTGATTGTTGACTGCGATGACCTTCCCGACGGTCTGGAGGTCCTAAAGAGTCTTCGCAATCAGGCCAGCAACCGCACCTCGGTCTCGTTTGCTATTTTGAACGGGAAGACCACAACCCACCAGGCGTTCGAAATGGGAGCGAATTTCGTATTGCAAAAGCCCATAACCACGGCCAGCACTCTACGTTGCTTCCACACTGCACTGAGTTTCATGGTTCGTGAGAAGCGTCGATATTTTCGCTGCGGGGTGGAGATGCCTGTGGTCCTTCAGTTCGGTCAGGGCGATGAAATGAAATGCCTCGCGACCAATCTGAGCGAAGGTGGGATGGCGCTGCACTTTGAGGGCACGCTGCCCAAGGGCCCGATCAACAAGGTGTCTTTCGCACTACCGGGAACAAGAATCACCATGGAGCCCAAGGGCGAGATCGCCTGGGCGGACGGTTTGGGTCGTGCTGGACTCAGGTTTGTGGATGTTCCGGAGGTTTCCCGCGATCAGCTCGAGAAGTGGATCCTTCGGCGGATGGAAAACGAAGCGCAGTCAGCTCGGTAGTCAACGCTCCTCCTTCGCTGTCTCATTTTTCTCCCACCTTGCGGTCCCTGCCGTTCGTATCCTCTTAATAAGTCATGGGGATCAAAAAGTTTTCACGGTACCCAGATTGCAACTTGTGCCCCGTCGGACGGCCGGCTAATTTTTGGTGGAACACCTCGTGGGAGTCTTTGCTTGGCAACATTCATTGAGGACAGAAGGATTGCACGAGTCCAGCGTACGTTACGCTGGCTCGAGGAGGATGCGCCGCTGGTGGCGATCCGTGTGAAAGACCTGTCACCCGAACGGCAGAAATTGGCCAAGTGCTTCGCAATGAGTATGATCGACCATACCCGCGCGGAACTCAAAAGGCTGATGGAAGAGCGCGCTCACGAGTACGTAGAGTCCGAAGTGCCGTGCGAGCCTGCAGACTGAGTGATCCAAAGAGTCAAGGTCTAGAACGGGTGGCTAACCACCGCTTGTGCGTTAGACGTTGCGGTCGGCTCGGTTTCTCCCACAGAAGTATCTTCCCAGAGCGTGCGATCCCGGAGTAAGCGCGACACCAGGGCGGTGTGCATGGCGTGTCCGGCTCGGTCGGCTACGATGTTGCCCAGAATCTGCTTTCCTACCAGCGCGAGGTCCCCTATGAGATCTAGCACCTTGTGCCGCACGAACTCATCCGGGTAGCGCAACGGCGGATTCATGACCTGTTCCTTGGTCAAGACGATGGCATTTTCCGTGGACGCACCCCGAATCAGGCCCTGCTGGCGCATAGCGTCGGCTTCATGCAGAAAGCCGAAGGTCCGCGCGGGCGCGATCTCCCGCAAATAATTCCCATTTGAAAGTTCTACCCGGAAGGTTTCTTTTCCGATCAAAGGGTGTGGGAAGTTGATGGTGTAGGAAACCGAATAGCTATCCGCGGGATACACCGCGATGAACTTGTTTCCCTCGCGCAACTCCAGCTCGCGCCGTATACGCATGTAGGAACGTGGCCGGCGCTGCTTGCGGATCCCCGCCTTCTGAATCATTTCCACAAAAGGTTGCGCGCTGCCGTCGAGAATGGGGAGCTCGAGGTTATCAAGCTCCACGATCGCGTTGTCAATTCCCGTCCCCATGAAGGCGGAGAGCAGATGCTCGGTGGTGGAGATAAGCACGCCTTTTTTCATCAAGCTGGTGGCGTAGCTGACTCGCGCGACATTCCGTCCGGTAGCCTCAACCTCGAAGTCATCCAGATCGGTACGGCGGAAGACGATGCCCGCGCCCGCTGGCGCCGGTTGGATTCGCAAGCGTACCGGAGCGCCGCTGTGAAGACCGACGCCCTTACATTCCACGGATGTGCGGATTGTCTGTTCCGGCTTCAAGGGAAGGAGCTAGATGTGTCTGATGCACATTAGCTTACAGGCGGCGTCCAATATTTGTATGTGGCAAATTGACCACACTCCGTCGCACGGAAGAGGCCGCATTCTGTGCGACCAGCTTATCCCCATGACTTTTAACGAGATAGCGGAGGGATGGTACGGCACCAAGCTCGACAATGCTGAGACTATCGTAACCCGGGCGCGATTATCCCCGGGAAATTCATTTCTTCCCAGGAGGGGCCCCAGGTTCGTACGTCGCTTTCACCTGAAACATCGAGTCATTGAGACCGCCATTGTAGCTGACCGTGTTCAAGAAGCGCTGGTTCGACATATCGCCGTTGTAGAAACGCGTGACGCTGTAGGGTGTCATGATGCCCTGCGTCGGCCGATAGGCGTCATAGACTTCTTCCTCGGTATTGAGCAGTTTGTCGTCCGGATCGCGCCACGAGAACGTCTTCTTGATGGGAAGGTGAGTCGAGGTGTCGAAGTACAAAGTGACGCTTTCGTTCTTGGTATTCATTACACTGACCTGTTCAGCAGGCTTGTCGGCGGCCAAAGCGTTGCCTTCGTAAAACAGCGCCACCCCGGGTTCCTTGAGCCAGCGCCGCAACACCCATTCCAGGGAGTGCTCTCTGCGCCGGACATATTCTGTAGTGTTCTTAGTGTCCTGCATGGCGGTTCCCTTGTAAGTAACTTCGTAGGCATTGTCGCCGGTGTAGACGTAGGCGACGTCGCGCTGTTTCGTGACTTCAATGCGCTCCTTGTCAGGAAACTTTACAAATCGCCAGAACAGCACGCCGGTGCTGGTGGTTTCGCCGTGATGGAAGCTATAGGTTCGGCCTTGCTGACTGGTGTCCTGAATGTTCAGGTAGGCGTCCCCACCCAATGCCTGGATTGCCTGGTCCAATACTGCCTTTGCCTTGGCAGAATTCTCCTGCGCCACGGGCTCCGAGGGCGATGTGGACGCGCTCTGAGCGAACACCGCCGTCGCAAGAATTAGAAGTGTGAGAAATTGCTGCATAGTTAGAAACGCAGTTCAACCTGGCTAGCGGTCCTTACGTTCAGCACGATTATCGCCGCCCCATCGAACCGCATTGTTTCGTTAGACGCCAAAACCCTACGCTTGGCTGCACGCCCTGCCTGCACGCACGCCATTTCGACAGAACTCATCCGACGAGCACAGCTCCGCCGTTGACGTTAAAGACTTCCCCGGTGATGAAGCCTGCATGCGCAGTGCACAAAAATAGAATCGGGAGTGCAATCTCATCGGGCGTACCCACACGCCGCAGCGGAATGGTCGCGAAAATCCTGTCGCGGGTCTTCGGATCATTCAGGGCGGGTTCCGACATATCGGTCGCGACCCACCCTGGAGCCACGCAATTCACGTAGATGCCGTCCGCGGCGAGTTCCGTTGAAAGGCCTTTCACCATACTGATCAGGGCTCCCTTAGTAGCGGCGTAGTCCACGTGAAAAGCTTCGCCCCGCTGCCCGGCTGTCGAACTGACCAGCACAATGTGGCCACCGGTGCCACTTCCTGCAGTTTTCTGTTTCTTCATCTGTGCCACCGAGTGGCGGATCAGTGAAAAGACACTGTCCAGATTGATCGCCACGGTGGCGCGCCATTGTTGGTCGGTCAGTTGGTCGACGGGCGCGTCCTGCGGAGGCCAGATTCCATGATTCGCGACCAGAATGTCCAAGCGTCCAAAGCGCTTCACGGTCTCGTCGACCAGATCCTTGGCAGTGGCAAGGCCGCTGAGGTCACAGGCAACAGCCGCGCAGTTTTCAGGGCCGCAGGCCTGCACGAGCGCGTCGGACTGCACTTTCGCGGACTGGTAGTTGAACATGACGCGCCCCCCGGCCGCCACAAACGTACGCACCGCGGCCGCGCCAATCCCACGTGATCCGCCAGTGATGAGGGCAACTTTACCTTCCAGGGAGAGAACAATCGGCATGGTTATTAGTGTCTAGGCTGGGCTGGCAAGTTGCAAGTCGGGTGACTTGGAATTCGTTTCGCAAACAAGGATGGCGCTCTTCCGATGCGACAGCGGAGCAATGTGCCTAATCTGCCAGGCTCTGCGCCTTTCCGGTCTTCAGTTGACGGATGAGAACTCGCACCAGCATGCCGTCGTAACGGGTGCCGCTCATTTTTTCGATTTCTGCCAACGCCTGTTCGGTGGTTTTGGCGGCTGCAAAGGAGCGCTCGGTGGTCATGTTCACGAAAGCGTCGGCCAGGCTGACTATCCGTGCCCATAGGGGGATTTGCTCTCCGCGCAACCCGTTGGGATACCCGCTGCCGTCGAAAGCTTCGTGATGGTGTTCGACAGCTTTCTGCAGCATCAGGCCTCCGGGAATCGTAGCGACAATCTCCGCTCCCACCCGGGCATGCTCTTTCATGTGCACAAATTCTTCGTCGGTGAGTGGGCCGGTTTTGGTCACAATGCGTTCCGGAACGAAAATCTTTCCGACGTCGTGAACGCGGGCCGCATAAACCAATTCGACGATCTCATCCGGCGGAAGAGCCAGAGCGCGGCCCATGAGGTCGGCATAACGCCCCACCATCTCTCCGTGGCCGGAAGCATGAAACTCCCGAGATTCAGCCGCACGAGTCAGTACCTCGATCGACTCCTTCAGCACCTGCACGTTGCAGTCGTCGTCCCCTCCGCAGAGCTTGCGTAGCATTGCGACCAGTTCATCGAGATCATCCGGCCCGCTTTGCTCGCGCTGCAGGAAGCCTTCGATATAAGTTGAAATCTGCTGGCGCTGGGTGGCAAAGTGATCGCTGTCGCCAAACTCATCGACCTTCGATACGCGATCCCCGCCCTCATGCTTGGCGGCGTACATAAAGGCATCGGCCGCGCGAATGATGTCCTCGGCGGAGAAGCCGTGGCCGGGAAAACTGGCCACGCCGAAGCTGCCCGTGATCTTGTGCTCGGCCAACATGGCATCCTGAGATAGCCACTGCCGCAGGCGTTCCGACAGGGCCTGTGCCTGCTCGATGCCAGTTTCCGGCATGAGGATGATGAACTCGTCGCCTCCGTAGCGGGCCACGACATTCGACTGCCGACACTTCTGTTCCAGCAGTCGCCCCACCCGCGCCAGCACCAGGTCGCCTTCCAGGTGACCATGCGTGTCGTTGACTTCTTTGAACTTGTCTAGATCGATCAGCACCACGGAGAAGGGTCGTCCCGAGCGCGAAGCACGTTTCCACTCCGAAGTGAGCGCCTCCCAGAAGAAGCGCCGCGTCTTGATGCCGGTGAGGCCGTCGGTAATGGACTGCTGCTGCAGCTTCTTGAATACGGTCGTGTTGTGTACGGCCGTCGCCAGCAAGTCGGCGAGGGTGTTCATGATGAGAACGTCCTGCGCCGAAAACGCATTTTCTTCCCGGCTCTCGACGTTTAACACCCCCATCAGCGTCTCGCCGTAGGTGATTGGAATGCAGAGGACGGACTTCGAATCGGGAAGAACGCCCAGCAGGTGTCCCTCACCCACACTCTGAACCAGAGCTCTTTCGCCGGTGCGCGCCACGCGGCCCACAATCCCGGACCCCAACGGGATGCGTTTTCCCTTGGCTTGGGCGGTGGAGCCAGCCTCGGCCCGCATTTCGATGTCTTTTGTGACGTAGTCGAGAATGCCGATGCCGATGTGATCGAACCGGAAGTTCTTCTGGATCTCCGCAACAATATCGGCCAGCATCTGCTCGGAGTCTTCGGTGGAGATGGCCGTTTTCGAGATGCTGTTGAGGAAACTCAGTTGTCTCGAGCGGCGTTGCTCCTCCGCGAAGAGGCGGGCGTTCTCCACTGCGACCGAAACTTGTCCCGCCGCGGTCTGCATCACTTCAAGATCGCGCTGCTGGAAGACATATTCCCGCTCAGTACTCATCGCCACCATGACGCCGGCCGGCTTTCCACCGAGTAGAATGGGCGCTCCGCAGAAACACTTCGCCGGTCTGCCCCCCACTTGGCTGGCTCCCAGACGCTCGCGCGTTTTTTCGAGGTCGGAACGAATCAGCAACGCCTGCCCGGTTCGGATGATGAGCTCGGTCAATCCGTTGGTCATTTTGCGTGACCGCTTGGGCATTACCTGGTTGTTTTCTGTCTCCAACTCGAAGCGGATCTCGTCGTTCTCCTGGAAGGCAATATAGAAGTTGCTGGTGTCGAAGATCTGGCCCAGTTCCTGTTGAATGGTGCGTAAAACTTCTTCCTGGTCGAGGCGTGAACTGATGGCCTGCCCGATCTGCGTCAGCAACTCGTACTCCTTGGTTCGGCGCTGAGCGTCGAGCATCACAACATAATTTTCAAGAGTGAGTCCGATCTGAAGGGCAAGTCCGATCAGCAGGCGCAGGTTCGACGATCCGAACATCTTCAGCTCGGCATGAGGAAAGAGAATGACCCCGAAGTTGTGCTCTCGGGTCTGCAGGCTGACGGCCGTCAGGTGACGGATGTTCTCTTCCGACAGCGCACGCTTGAACTCATCAAACCGCCCACCAGGAAATACCGGCAAGGGCTCGGTCAGTTCAGGCAGGTTGCGGAATGTGAAAAAGCCTCCGCGGCGGTAGGCCAGTTCGCAGATGTATTCTCCCGCACCGTTGCCTTCGAGCTCTTGCAAAAATTCCGCCGAGAAGCCTCGCTGCACCGAAGGCAAAACGCTGCGCCATTGCTCGGCAATGCAGATGACCGCGCGGCGCGTGGGCAAAGGTTTGACCAACCGGTCGAGCACGGCTGTCATGCTCGGCACCAGCTCCTCGGCGGCGAGCAAGCGGCGCGGATCGACGCCCAAAGTAGAAAAAGCCAGCGCATTCTCCTGCACCGCATTGCGCTCATTCTCGAACAACACCATCACCATGGCGATGCCCAGCAGCATCTGGGGCAGTGGGCCAAGCATGTGGCCCGCGCTCCCCAATACGTCTGATAAGGGACTGCGCAGTTGTCCCACAGCCATAAGGGCGGCCCACAGGGCGAGACCAAGCGCGAGCATGTGGAAAGCCAGAGAATTTCGATGATGCGCGACACGGTAGAACGAGAAAGAGCAGTACAGCAGCAGGAGCGCAATAGCTATTTCCAGACGCACATGATGCAACGGCAGCGGCAACGACAACGTATTCTGGAAGACGCCGTTCACCATATGATCGCGCACGTTCCACAACGCCAGCCCGATGCCCGCGAGTCCGATGGCTGCGTCATACCAGCGCAGCCGAAAACTCTCTCGCATCAGACGCGTTGAGACGAATAAACAGAGCGCCATCGTCACCACCAGCAAAGAACCCGCCAGGTACACCCATGGCGATGGCGTGTTATAGGCATTCCAGGCCTCAAGCCCAAAATGCAATGAGTAGGCTGCCCAACCTAACTGCCAGGCGCGGAAATACGCTTGCCGGCTTTGTTCGAAGAGGTAGGTGAAAACAAGGAAAAGAAGCAGCGCGACAATACCCGGGATGATGACCGTGTTCGTAGTGAGACCGTTCATGGCGCGCAAGACCGCTCAGACTTCTTGGTTAACCACAGCGTTCCCTGAGGATGCGATACCTCATCGTGGCACAGCGCGAGAGCGAAAGACAACACGTTTTCAGTACAGGGGGTGAGGAAAACGTAGTCGTTCTCACAACCTAGCGGCGCAGCCCGCTTGACGCTTCTTTCCGCCGGCTCGTACCATGGACCTTCATGTCGGATTCCGCTACCTCTCTCAAAAAAGACGACTTATCGGCTCACCCAAGGGTGCGATTTGCCCCCTCGCCTACTGGTTTCCTGCACGTCGGCAGCGCCCGCACGTTTATCTTCAACTGGCTGTACGCCCGGCGGAATGTCGGAACCATGGTGTTGCGACTTGATGACACCGACGTCGGGCGCAACACGGAAGCCTCCGTCCAATCGATTTTCGAAGGCCTGAAATGGCTGAATCTAAGCTGGGATGAGGAGTACAAACAGTCCGAGCGCGTGGCCTTTCATCAAAAGACTGCATGGGCGATTTTCGAAAAGGGGCAGGCCTATCGCGACTTCACGCCGGCGCACACTGGGGAGAGCGAAAAATCCGGCGCACAGGGCACCTGGCTTTTCAATCCGGGAATGCGTGAACTGGCCCCCGAAGAAAGCGACCGGCGCGCCGCTGCGGGTGAGCCGTTTGCCCTGCGTTTCCGCGTCCCGCGCGACATCGGGGAGCAAGTCTCGTTCTCCGACGCGGTTTACGGCGAGCAACGCAAGGAGGCCGATGACATCGAAGACTTTGCCCTGCTGCGCTCGGATGGCATGCCCACCTATCATCTCGCGTCGTGTGCCGATGACGCTGACCTCCGCATCTCCCACATCATCCGCGGGCAGGACCATCTCACCAACACCTTCAAGCATGTGCTGATCTTCGCGGCTGCTGGCGCTGCGGTCCCGCAGTTTGCCCATCTGCCGCTGCTGGTTGCGCCCGATGGAACCAAACTATCCAAGCGACGCCACGGTCCCGTCGTCAGCGTGACCACCTATCGCGACGCGGGCTTCCTTCCGGAAGCTTTCATCAACTTTCTGTGCCTGCTGGGCTGGTCTCCGAAGAATGACCGCGAGCAGATGAGTCTGGCGGAACTGCAGGAGGCGTTTACGCTCGAGGGGATCAATCGCGCCAACGCTGTAGTCAATTTCAAGGAGCCGGCGTCGACTCCCGAAGAAACGTTCGACCCGAAAGCCGTTTGGCTGAACGCCGAGCACATTCGCAGCTTAAGTGTGGAAGACCTAAGTGCTCGCCTTTTGCCCATTGTGCGGGAAGCAGGTTTTACGGTTGATTCCGCCCGGATGCTCCGCATCACTCCGCTGATCCGCGAACGCATCAAGCTGTTGCGCGACGTGCTCACCGCCGCCGATTTCTTCTTCGTTGACCAGCTTCCGCCGTACGATGCCACGGAACTTGTCCCGCAGAAGGGAGATGCTGCCTTGGCGAAGAAAGTTCTGGAGAAGGCGCTCCAAGTCCTGGCACACACGGAGTTCCGGCACGATCCGCTGGATCAGGCTCTGCGGGCCGCTGCTCAGGAGTTGGGAATCAAGGCCGGTCCGATGTTCCAGCCGATCCGCGTGGCTGTCTGCGGCCGCAAGAATGCGCCGCCGTTGTTCGAAACCCTGGAAGTGCTGGGACGGGAAACGACGCTCGCGCGCATCGAGCAGGCAATTCAGAAACTGTAAGAGTCTGCATTCGTCGGTCGGGGTGGTGGCGGTCTCTTCTCTGTCTTCTATTGACATAGAGTACTTTGTAATACAAAGTATATTCATGAAAAATCCTGACGACCTCTTCCGTCAGTCCCTACGAAAGCGCTGGATCCCGCCCGAAATGCTGAATGCCCCCGCTCTCGATCCGCGTCCTCCCGGCCGTACCGGTGGCGGCTCGCACCATCCTGTTGATCAATCCGTTCTATGCCAAAGACGCCAACGCCAGTTTCGGCAAGCATGTCCTTACGCCGACGCTTGCGCTGACCAGCTTTGCGGCCACTACGCCGCCTCACTGGAAGGTGAGTTACTGGGATGAGAATCTTCTCGCGGGACGTCCGCCATTCGAACCGATGCCGGAAGTCGTCGGCATCACCGTCCACCTGACTTTTGCCCGGCGAGCCTACGAGCTGGCCGATTGGTACCGCGCGAGAGGATCGAAGGTAGTTCTGGGCGGACTCCATGTACTGTCTTGCCCGGAAGAGTGCGCGCCGCATGGCGATGCCCTAGCGCTTGGGTGACGGCGTGCAACTCTGGCCGCGGATCCTCAAGGACGTGGAAGCCGGTCGGCTGCAGCTTCGTTACCTGGCTACTTACGAGAACGACTACCGTGACGACCCGTCGCCGCGCCGATCCATGCTGCCGCGGCGCAGTTTTCTTACAACCACCAGCCTGATCGCCACCCGCGGCTGCCACAACCGTTGTGGGTTTTGCTATCTCGCTACCGACGGTCTCCGCATGCCCTATCGCATGCGCCGTCCCGCAGCAGGTCGCCGAGGAGTTTGCCGCTAACGGTGAGCCGTATGCGGTCTTCATCGACAACAATCTGGGCTCGCGCCGCGACTACCTGCACGAATTGTGCGGGGCGCTACGCCCGCTCAACAAGATCTGGAGCGCCGCGGTCACCATCGATGTCACAGACGACCCCGCGCTAATCCGCAATATGGCACTGGCTGGCTGCACCGGCGTTTTCATCGGTTTCGAATCGCTCACCGACGACAATCTTGCCGACGCCCACAAGAAAACGCCCAGAACGTCCGACTACGCCCGCCGGGTTCGCATGCTGCACGACGTCGGCATCCAGGTGAATGGTTCGTTTGTCCTCGGCTTTGATCACGACCGCAAGGACGTCTTCGCCCAGACGGCCCAATGGGTTGAGGAGAACCGCCTGGAGTGCGCGACGTTTCACATCCTTACGCCCTATCCCGCGACGCCGCTTTTCCGCCAGATGGAAGCCGAAGGACGCATCCTGCATCGGGATTGGTCGCAATACGACACATCCCATGCCGTCTTTCGCCCGCGCCACATGACACCGGAGGAACTGGAACACGGCTACGGCTGGATCTACCAGCGCCTGTTCTCGCACGCCTCGATCTGGCGTCGCCGACCGGAGGATTGGCGAGCCGTCCCGCTCTACCTCGCGATGTCCTACCTCTACAAGCGGTCCAATCGCTTCTGGCACCAGCTGATCAAGCACAACCTGGTGCACGCGGTCTGGAGCCCGCTGGTGGAGATGACACGCCTGCGACACGTGCATTATCGGCGACGATTGGCACAGGTCGAAGCCCCCATCGCGCATGCCGGCCAAATTGTTTCCGCGGGTGTGTAGGGGCCAGCACGCTCAAAGTTTCCCGAAATGGAATAGCCCCAGGATAACGTCGTGCGCCAAGAGGCTTCTGGCGCGCCGGAAGCAAGCGCACGAGGGAAAGTATCACCCAGGCACTCGATCGTTGCCATACGGGCCTCCGATCGCATTTGACGGGCATTCTAGAGCGGGCGCAGACCCACCCGTCGCCCGGCGGATAGGCCAGAACGAACTTTCAACAACTTAGCTCCAAGCGAAGTTTTTCGAGCGGCATTCGGCATCATCCCAGTTCAGTCCCTCGAACGAAGACCGATCCGCGTTTCCTCGGGAACCGGAATCAGCCCGCTGCGGTCCGAAGTTATAAAATAAATTGCCAATGACACAGACTCCGCCCCGCTGAATCTCGCCCGTCCAACTTCATCCGCGACATCATTCTCGACGACCTCAAGACCAACAAGTACGCAAGGCCGCGTGCAGACCCGCTTTCCTCCCGAGCCCAACGGCTACCTGCACATCGGCCACGCGAAGGCGATCTGTCTGGACTTCGGCCTCGCCGACGAATTCGACGGCCATACCAACCTGCGCTTCGACGACACCAATCCGTCGAAGGAGGAGACCGAGTACGTCGACTCCATCATGGAGGACGTGAAGTGGCTGGGCTTTCACTGGGATGGCCTCTACTACGCCTCCGACTACTTCGATCAGCTCTACGAGTGGGCGGTCAAGCTGATCAAGGACGGCAAGGCCTACGTCGACGATCTCACCGCGGACGAGATCCGCAAATACCGCGGCACGCTGACCGAGCCGGGCAAAGACAGCCCGTATCGCAATCGTTCGGTCGAAGAGAATCTGAACCTGTTCGAGCGCATGAAGGCGGGCGAATTTCCCGACGGCACGCGTGTTCTGCGCGCCAAGATCGACATGGCTTCGCCCAACCTGAACATGCGCGACCCGGTGATGTACCGCATCCTGCACGCTTCGCATCACCGCACCGGCGACAAGTGGTGCATTTATCCGATGTACGACTACGCCCATGGGCAATCGGATTCGATCGAGAAGGTCACGCACTCGATGTGCACGCTGGAGTTTGAGGATCATCGGCCGCTCTACAACTGGTTCATCGAGCAGCTTGGGAATTTTTCCGTCGCAGCAGATCGAGTTCGACCGGCTGAACCTCACTTACACCATGCTGAGCAAGCGCAAGCTGCTGCAGCTGGTGCAGGAAGGGCACGTCAGCGGATGGGACGATCCGCGCATGCCTACGATTTCTGGCATTCGCCGGCGCGGCTACACGCCGGAGGCCATTCGCAATTTCGTGTCGTCCATCGGCGTTTCGAAAACCGAAGGCTCGATCGAATTGGCCATGCTCGAACACTTCGTGCGCGAAGACCTGAACAAGCGCGCGCCGCGCGTGATGGCCGTGCTGCGGCCGCTGAAAGTCGTCATCGACAACTATCCCGAGAACCAGGTCGAAGAGATGGACGCGGTGAACAATCCCGAGGACCCGAGTGCCGGGAACGCGCAAGGTTCCGTTCTCGCGCGTGCTGTACATCGAGCAGGACGATTTCCGCGAGGATCCACCGAAGCAATATTTCCGGCTTTCGCCGGGGCGCGAAGTGCGCCTGCGCTACGGCTACTTCGTGACCTGCACCAGCGTGGTGAAGGACGCCAACGGCGAAGTGGTCGAAGTGCATTGCACCTACGATCCGGCAACCCGCGGCGGCAACGCGCCGGACGGGCGCAAGGTGAAGTCCACGATTCACTGGGTGTCGGCCGCGCACGCGATCGATGCCGAGGTACGGATTTACGAGAACCTGTTCACCAAGGAAGATCCCAATCAGACCGAAGAGGGAAGGATTTCACGGCGAATCTGAATCCGAATTCACTCGAAGTCATTCCGCACGCGAAGCTGGAGCCGTCCCTGGCTGGATGCCGCGGTGGGGAGTCGTTACCAGTTCGAGCGGCTGGGATATTTCTGCGTGGATTCTGACTCGACGGCGGGCAAGCCCGTGTTCAATCGCACGGTGGCGCTGAAGGATACCTGGGCGAAGGTGGAGAAGAAGCAGGGCGGGAAGTGAAGGGGACCGGCCATCCTGGCGTCATTCATTCAGAACATTCGCGTCCTCGCAGAGAAAGCGGATTCTCTCAAACTGTCTTTGATAGCGACCACTGCTGATGTTCTGGCCTGGGCGCTGGTACTGACGGGACTTTCGGGCGAAGAGCAGATCCTAGCGGGAGTGGAAATGCTAAGCGTAGTGATCCTAACTCTTTCCGCTCTGCTCGTAACGTTGCCTCTGCCGATCCGCGACGCGACAAGGCCTATGACCAGAATCCGCGGATTGATCTCTTTAGGGCTGTCTCTTTGTATCTTAGCTTGGAACTTCCACTCTTTCGCGACGTGGGACCTATGAGCGGACCGTCCTTAATCGCAATGGTGGAAACAAGCGCGACAGCCTGCCGGAGCTTCGCTCGGCCTGGACGGCCGGGGGCGGCCGTCCCCACGTGGGGCTTGCTGGCGGCTAGAGTACTGCTTGAGAAAACCGAGGTGAGCGCTGAGAGCTATCAGTCAAATGCCAGGAGCCAGCAGCCAGTAGCTATCTGTGCGCGTGCGGACTCTGGGCAGGATTCTTACCAGCCACGGACGCGCCCTTCGACACTTTCACCTGAAAATCCACCGGCAGTTTCTTGGGCGGGTAGCAGGCGGCATTGTCGCAGGCCTGATATTTGAGTTCTCCGTGAATCGCGTACTTGCCCGGCATCACCGTGTGCAGCGGCCGGACTTTTAGCGTCACCGTGAAGTCGCCGCTATACACGTTCAGCGGTTCATCGGGTGCGAAGGGGAAGCTCATGTCCTTGCCAGCGGGGTAGGTCAGCTTGGTAATGGCGATGTCGGTGGGAGCATCGACGCGCAAAGACGTGGGAATGAGGAACTCGGACTTCGGCGTGTTGGAATTGATGTGGAAGCCCGACGCAACCCGGAATGCCAGACTCACTTCTCCGGCCTGTCCGCGCGTGACGCTCACCGGTGCGATCGGCGCGAGCGTCACCGAGGGCGCCTTCTTGCCCGGCGATTGCGCCCAGGCAAAGCTCGAGAACAGCGCTAGAGCGAGGGCCGTTCTTTGCATTGTTGGCATCTGTCGAAATAGTAGTCCGAACGCTTCGGCCTGCCTACGTTACCTTTGCGCCTGTACTCGATGTCATTCGCCCAGCGCCTGCTTGATGTTGTCCACGAACAGGCTCCGGCTCTGCAGGCCAAATTCCCGGGAAACGATCTTGCCCTTGCGATCGATGAAGAAAGTAGTGGGCAGCACATCGACGCCGCCATACTGCTGGCCGACCGCTTCTTTGCCCAGCAGGATGGTGTAGTTGACGCCCATTTCCTTGGCGAACTTCTGGATCTCGTCCTTGCTGGCGTCGTCCATGGCGACGCCGACGATCTCCAGGCCCTGCGGTCCATATTCCTTCTGCAATTCGACGAACCACGGCATCTCGATTTTGCACGGTCCGCACCAGGTGGCCCAGAAGTTGAGCAGCACAGCATGGCCCTGATATGCGCTCAGAGTCACGTTCTTGCCCTCAAGGGATTGCAGCGTGAAGTCGGGCGCCGCCTTCCCGATGGGATTCATGGTGTCGGGCCCACCTGCGCCTGCGCGGCGCGCGGAATGGAAGCCGACGAAGAGCATGGCCGCCACGATGGCTGCCACAAAGAATAGAGCTGCGGGATTACGTTTCACAATTACCCCTCACTACAGCGCAAAGCGATTCAAGAATGAAAAATAGCTCGCCAGCAAGGTGAATCGTCCGAACACCAGCAGAACGCCCAGCGCGATCAACAACGCGCCACTGGCCACTTCCAGGGCATGCATGTGCGAGCGAAAGCGGCTGTAAAATTTCAGAAAGCGGCCGATGCCGAGCGACGTGATCAGGAACGGCACGGCCAGTCCCAGCGAGTAAATCGCCAGCAGGAAGATCCCCTTCACGACGGAATCCTGGGCAGCCGCGAACCCGAGAATCACCGCCAGGATCGGACCCACGCACGGCGTCCACCCAAAGGCAAACGCAAAACCGATCACGAACGCTCCCCAAGCCGTGCTGCCGCCCTTCACGCTGTGAAGTCGCGCATCCGTATACAGCGCTTTGATCTTGAAGATGCCGGTCAGGTGCAGTCCAAACACGATGATGACCACGCCTGCCACACGCGCCAGCATGGATTTGTAGAAGCGCAACATCTGCCCGACTTCGGTTGAGATCGCGCCCAGCGCGATGAACACGATACTGAAGCCGATGATAAAAGCGATCGAGTTCAGCATCACCTTGCGGAACAATTGGCCGTCGTTCGATTTGAGTTCCTCTACCCCGGCGCCGGAAATCAGCGACACGTATCCGGGAACCAGAGGCAGTACGCACGGAGACAGGAACGAGATCAGTCCGGCGACGAAGGCGGCGATCGGCAGAGGAAGACTCGACATTGAGTTTATTTTACCTGTGCTCGGTGAATCAGTTCTTAGGTCTTAGACTCTAGGTCTCAGTTCCAGTTCTCAGAATAGACCGATGCCTGAACGCACCCAAATGTTACAGAAATCGAAGGCTCGCAGGTTGAAAAGCACAAGGGTCAGTGCTTGCTTTTGTGTGCGCTTGTTTTGTTGAGGTGCAGTCGTGCCCAGCTTCTGCTGACCCTCTGCGGAGTTCGATGCGGCTGGCACTTTCGGTTGCGGTTCTGCCACGACTTTTCGAAGGAAGCCCGGTGGAATCGAGGCTGTCAAGACTGCTCGATCTCCCTGACGCTCGACGCTGAGGCTGTCAAAGAAGGCTTTTACGTCCGGATCCCCCACTCCCCTTCCCACGGATGCCTCAGCGGCGTGGAAGAGATTGAGAAAGGTCGAAACCTTGTCGGCAAGACCCTGCGCGTCATCCTCGCTGCCCGGGAAGGCCTCCGCGCGCACGTGCAGGCTCGGCGAGTAAACGGGGTAGTACGCGGACACCACGAGGGGCGACGGCTTTTGGAACAGCATGGACCAGCTGCCCAATTCGCTCGACGGCTGGATCCGACCGATGAACCAGGCCAGCTTAAGGACAGGTAGCGTCTTGCTCACGACGGGGAGCGTTTTGTAGTACTGCCGCAACAGCGCGGGCCCGCCGAAGGGAGACGCCAGCTTGTGAGACCGGTCCACGATACCGCGAATCACCGCCGGATCGTCGTGATTGGACACAGCCACGCTATCGACATTCAGCAACGCGGCGCGCACGGTCCGGCCGTCGATAGGAATGCTGTAGATGTCGACGGAGTGATAGTTCTCCACGGAGTGGGAAATCTTGCGCAGATAAGCCGTCAGGCGCTCGGCCTGGATCTTGCCGACGAACACTTCGGAAAAACGAGTCTGCGGGACGACTCCACCGGTCGCCTCCAGTTGTCGAAATGACCGGATAGTGGATGGCGAAGGCCGCTTCATCCAGGTCGCGCTCGAACTGGAAACCGGTCTCCTGGATGAACTGCTCGTACTCGGGATCGTGCGGCACAGGCGGCAGTTGCCCGATGGCTTTGAGCGTCCGCAGCCACTTCAGGTTGACGTAAAAGAATCCGTCGGCGCCGGGCAACAGACGAGCCGGTTCGGGCGGAGCGCGCCGCCGTAACTGGACGGCCGCAAACACGGCGGCGGCGACCACAAGGACTGCCAGAAGGACGGGAACGCGGCGTCTTAAGCGCACGGCGAGGGCCTATCATAGCACTCAGACGGCGGCAGGGAAGGGTTCAGAATCGCTCGCTTGGCCATCCTCCGCCCCGTCCACGGTGCAGCCCGAAACCGGGTAACGCTATGCTTGCACGTAAGTTGCCGCTTATGGTACCTTTGAAAATTGTCCCGGTCATCTGAAGGGGATCCGTAGGAGATTTGCGTCTGAAAAGATGCGATCCCTCAGTTTGCTGGCGTAGCTCAGTCGGTAGAGCATCTGATTTGTAATCAGAGGGTCAGGGGTTCAAATCCCTTCGCCAGCTCCAAGAACGATTTTTCCGGCAGGGCGGCGGAAGCGGTTAGCGGCGCAACAGGTTTTCCAAACGCACTCCATTAGGAACTTTTCCGACGTGTAGTGGTTTTCGTGCGCGAGTGTGCTCGCGCCATTCCTGTTTTTCCGAGTTGCGTAGCCTGCAAGGTCATTCCGCAATGTGTGCGTGTAACCCCTTGAAGGGCTGTCGGGAAGAACGCTCCCGACGCGGAGCGGAAGCTTGACGGTTTCTGCACAGGTGGGTGAGTGGTTAAAGCCGGCAGACTGTAAATCTGCTCCTCCTAGCGGGGTACGAAGGTTCGAATCCTTCCCTGTGCACCAGGATATCGTGTGAACCGATTGCTGGTAGCGTGCGTTGCGTTCGTGGTCTTGGCTGGACTGGCATGGACCACGCTCTCGGATGAGCGGATTCGGCTGGTGACGCTGGCGATCCTGGGGCTGTTTGCGGTGAAGACGTGGTTGCACCGCAAGGATTGTCGCGGCGCACGGGACGACAGTGATTCTGAAGCGACGTTGAGTGAGCCAGGCTAGGATGCTGAGGCTGAGAGCTGACAGCAGGGTTTTTCGAGCGGGAGTAACTCAGTGGTAGAGTCACAGCCTTCCAAGCTGTTGGTCGCGGGTTCGATTCCCGTCTCCCGCTCCAGAGGTTGATTCGTGCAGCAGGCGTGAAAGGCCGATAGCCTGCGGCGAGATCCGGGCGTTGCCAGGTGATGCTGAAAGCTGATGTCAGCTGGGGCCGATGTAGCTCAGTTGGTAGAGCACTCCCTTGGTAAGGGAGAGGTCACCGGTTCAATCCCGGTCATCGGCTCCAGAATTGAAGATCGGTAATCGCGATCGTGCTGAGGCAAAGATCGACGGTGGGTTTCGAACAGGCTGTCATCAAGGTTGAGAAGGAAAGCGAGTTCGCGGAACTCAAAGGCGCGATCGAGCGGACATTCGCGGTGGGAAGCGTCGAGAAGTTTCTGAAGCGGCTCGAAAGTCGGGGTATCCGCATCCGCAACTTCGATCGGCGTGCTCGAAAAGCAGGCGATCGAATATGTGGACGGCGGTTTGAAGCAGAGCCGGAAAGATCGGCGAAAGCGCTGTACGAAGCATTGCCGCTTTCGGACCAGGCCCAGATGCGCGAGTTCTACCTGTCGAAGCTGGAAGCAGGTCGACGCGCCGCTGCGGGACAAGTTTCAGGAAGCTTTATCAGTACTACTGAGGCAAGCGGGCGAGCGTAGCCCCGCACATGGAAACCGGCTAGAAGCTACAAGCTAGGAGCAGAGGCGGAAATATGGCGAAGGAAAAATTTGAACGCAATAAGCCGCACTGCAACGTAGGGACGATTGGTCACATCGACCATGGCAAGACGACGTTGACGGCGGCGATCACGAAGGTGTTGCAGAAGCACAACCCGAAGATCGTGTTCCGCTCGTTCGACTCGATCGACAACGCGCCGGAAGAGAAGGCGCGCGGGATCACGATTGCCACGGCGCACGTCGAGTACGAGACCGCGAACCGGCACTACGCGCACGTCGATTGCCCCGGGTCACGCCGACTACATCAAGAACATGATCACGGGCGCGGCCCAGATGGATGGCGCGATCTTGGTGGTGGCGGCGACCGACGGTCCGATGCCGCAGACCCGCGAGCACGTGCTTGCTGGCGCGCCAGGTGGGTGTGCCCTACATCGTGGTGGCGTTGAACAAGTGCGATGCGGTGGATGATCCCGAGCTGCTCGACCTGGTCGAGCTGGAAGTGCGCGAGTTGCTGAAGAGCTACCAGTTCCCGGGCGACGACGTGCCGGTGGTTCGTCTGCTCGGCGCTGGGCGCGTTGAACGGCGAAGAGAAGTGGGAGAAGCAGATTGACGCGCTGATGGAGGCGGTGGACAAGAGCGTGCCGCAGCCGGCGCGCGAAATGGACAAGCCGTTCCTGATGCCGATCGAAGATATTTTCTCGATCTCGGGGCGCGGCACGGTGGTGACGGGCCGTATCGAGCGCGGCAAGGTGAAGGTAGGCGAGGAAGTGGAGATTGTGGGCTTCCGCGACACCCGCAAGACGGTGGTGACGGGCGTGGAAATGTTCAAGAAGCAGCTGGACGAAGGCATGGCGGGCGACAACGCCGGGCTGCTGCTGCGCGGCATTGGCAAGGACGACGTGGAGCGCGGCATGGTGCTGGCGAAGCCGGGCTCGATTACGCCGCACACGAAGTTCAAGGCGGAGGTGTACATCCTGACGAAGGAAGAAGGTGGACGACATACGCCGTTCTTCAAGGGCTACCGTCCGCAGTTCTACTTGCGCACGACGGACGTGACGGGAGTGGCGGAGTTGCCGGCGGGCACGGAGATGGTGATGCCGGGCGACAACGTGAGCCTGGTGATTGAGCTGATCACGCCGGTGGCGATGGAGAAGGGCTTGCGGTTCGCGATTCGCGAAGGCGGCCACACGGTGGGCGCCGGCACGATTGCGGAGATTATTCAGTAGTCGAACTGATGGAGGGACGGGCGTCTCGCCCGTCCGGCGGAGCGGGGACGCTCGGCGCTCCATAAATCAAACGGTCGACGGCCAGGCGTGCAGGAGGCTCTGAGCCAGCAGCGAAGAGCTGAAGCTAGGAAGTGAGTTCAATGCCCCGAGAGATCATTACGTTGCAGTGCGGTGATTGCAAAGAGCGCAATTACTCGACGACCAAGAACCGGAAGACCACTCCGGACCGGATTGAACTCAAAAAGTTCTGTAAGCGTGCCGGAAGCATACGCCGCACAAAGAAGTGAAGTGACGCCGTGTTAGCGGGCTGGTTCGGTAGTTCGGGAGCCAGCTGGCGTCATCCTGAGCGTTCTATGCGAAGGATCTAGCTGAGACGCTGGCTGAGAACTGTTTTTAGGGGCGTAAGCTCAACGGTTAAACTGCCGGTCTCCAAAACCGGACTTGGGGGTTCGAATCCCTCCGCCCCTGCCAGTTTTTGGAAGCGGAAGCCAGGAAGCGCAGTTTGCATGGGAATCGAGACGAAGAAGATGACAAAGTTGATGACCGCAAGCGGGTCCGGCCGGCAACTTCACCGGGCGAATCGCCTCCTGGCCGGAGAAGATCAAGAGCTTTTACAACGACGTGCGCATGGAGATGAAGAAGGTCACCACGCCGTCGCTCAAGGAAGTGCAGGCGACCACGCTGGTGGTGATCATTACGGTCTTCATCTTCGGCGTTTATTTCTGGCTGGTGGATTTCCTGATCGGGCGCGGCATCGATTTCATGTTTCGCTGGTTTTCGCACAGCTGATCGCAGAAAGTTTGAGAAATGAAGCCTCTTATGCAGGAAGAAGAAAAAAACGCGAGCGCAGGCGGTACGGGAGAGCCGGAAACATCGGCGACCACCCCGGCGGCTGGCGATGCGGCCACCGAAGCGCCCCGCAACCCGAACATGAAGTGGTACATCATCCACTCCTATTCGGGGTTCGAGCGCAAGGTGAAGGAGTCGCTCGAGTCGCGCGTGCAGGCCTTCGGGCTCCAGGACAAGATCGGCCGGGTGCTGATCCCGACCGAGTCGGTCACCGAAGTTCGCGGCGGCAAGAAGTACACCAGCGAGCGCATGTTCTATCCCGGCTACGTGCTGGTGGAAATGGACATGGACGACCACGTGTGGCACGTGGTGAAGTCCACGCCGCGCGTGACCGGATTCGTCGGCACCGGGCAGCAGCCCACGCCGCTCTCGGAAGAAGAAGTACAGAACATCGTTTATCGCGTGGGCGAATCCAAGGACAAGCCCAAGCTCAAGGTCAAGTTCGAGAAGAACGAGAGCGTGCGCATCACCGAAGGCCCGTTCGCCAGCTTTACCGGCGTGGTGGACGAGGTCAACGAAGACCGCGAGACGCTGAAAGTGATGGTCACGATTTTTGGCCGCTCGACTCCGGTGGAGCTGGAGTTCGGCCAGGTGGAGAAGGTCGTTACGTAAGCGCAATCTTGCGATTGCGTAATTGGGCAATTGAAACGCGAGTCCCTAATCGCGGTGCCGAAAATCCTAGACCCGGGGTTGGGACGGAAGAGAGATTATGGCAAAGAAGGTTACAGGTTCAGTAAAGCTGCAGATCGCGGCGGGCAAGGCGACACCGGCTCCTCCGGTGGGTCCGGCACTCGGCCAGGCGCAGATCAACATCATGGAGTTCTGCAAGCAGTTCAATGCGCGGACCAGCGCGAAGGAACTCGAAGGACTGATCATCCCGGTGGTGATCACGGTCTACAGCGACCGCTCGTTCACGTTCATCACCAAGACGCCGCCGGCTTCGATTCTGTTGAAGCGCGCGGCGGGGATCGCCAAGGGTTCGGGCACGCCGAACAAGGACAAGGTCGGCAAGGTGACCGAGAAGCAGGTCGAGGAGATCGCCAAGCAGAAGATGCCCGATCTGAATGCGGCTTCGGTCGAAGCCGCCGTCAAGAGCGTGAAGGGCACGGCGCGGTCGATGGGGATTGATGTTGTTTAGCTATCTGGCTGCTAGCTACTAGCTGCTGGCATCACAGAAGAGAAGTTTTCGAGTAAGAAGTAGGGCGCTCGCCAGTAGCCAGAAGCTAGTGGCCAGCAGCCTAAAGTCGAAAACACCACGGCTCCTCAGAACAGCGCTGAGCGGTGGGAGACGGAGAAAACATGAAGAAGTCAGGCAAGAACATCACGAAGGCGCGGGCTGCGGTTGGAGAAAAGCCGTATCCCCTGCAGGATGCGGTTCCGCTTCTGCAGAAAGTCAAGTACGCCAAGTTCGACGAGACGGTCGAAGTCACGATGCGTCTCGGCGTCGATCCCAAGCATGCTGACCAGATGGTGCGCGGAACAGTCGTTCTGCCGCACGGGCTGGGCAAGTCGAAGAAGGTTCTGGTCATCGCCACCGGCGAGAAGGTGCGGGAAGCCGAAGCGGCGGGCGCCGATTTCGTCGGCGGCGAGGACATGGTCGAGAAGATCCAGAAAGAAAACTGGACCGACTTCGACGCGCTGATTGCCACCCCCGACGTGATGAAGTCGGTCGGCCGTCTCGGTAAGGTGCTTGGTCCCAAGGGACTGATGCCGAATCCGAAGACCGGCACTGTGACCTTCGACGTTGCCAACGCCGTGAAGGAAGTGAAGGCCGGCAAGGTTGAGTTCCGCACCGATAAGACGGCGCTGGTCCACGTGCCGGTCGGCAAGATTTCGTTCTCGCCCGACAAGCTGGTGGAGAACGCTACGGTCGTGATCACCAGCGTGATCAAGGCGAAGCCTTCGGTGGCCAAGGGCAAGTACATCAAGGGATGCAACCTCAGCTCGACCATGGGCCCGGGAATCCCGATCGACACCAGCGCGGTCGAAGCCGCAGCCAAGGCGTAAGGGAAAGGAAGCGCGCTAACGCGCGATTTGGGTCCGCTAGAACGCGGACTTCGCGCGGCGCGCTGGTCCTCGGCGAGAAAAGCACGTCGCCTCAGGATGACAAATTTAGATTGCTGAAGGGACAAAGACATGGCAGTCACCAAAGCAAAGAAAATCGAGCAGGTCGAGGAGCTGAGCGGCGAGCTGAAGAGCGTGTCCAGCGTGATCGTCGCCACCTACAGCAAGCTGACGGTCGAAAAGGACTACGAGCTGCGCAAGGCGGTGCGCACGACAGGCGCAAAGTATCGCGTGGTGAAGAACACGCTGGCCGAGCGCGCGTCGAAGGGCACCAAGGTCGAGGAAGCGCTGCAGAACCTGAGTGGCGTGACTTCGATTGCCTACACCGAGGGCGACCCGGTCGCGCTGGCCAAGGCGCTGGCGAAGTACGCGAAGGACAATCCGGAGTTCACCTTCAAGGCGGGCGTAGTGGAAGGCCGCGTGATCTCGATCAAGGACATCGACGCGCTGGCCACCATGCCGTCGAAGGAAGAGATTTACTCGAAGCTTCTGTTCCTGATGAATGCTCCGGCGCAGCGCCTGGTGACGGTCATGAACGCAGTCGGCCGCAACCTGGCGGTGGTGGTCGATCAGGGCGTGCAGCAGAAGAAGTTCAAGGAAGCATAAAGAGCTGGCTACTGGTAAGCAGCGTACTGAAGCCTCTGACGGACGGCAGATTGCCAGTTAGCTCAATGGCCAGCAAGCTTCCAAATCGAGTTTTGGTTATCAGCAAGTCGGGGGTTGCGCGGTCCGAGTCTTGGCGTTGTCTGGCGCGGAGACGAAGACCTGGTCGCACTGGAAACCTGGCCCACGGATAACGAAATCGCAACACTGATAACAACGAGGATTGGAGAACACACATGGCGGATCTGCAGCAGTTGGAAGAGCAAATCGTAGGCCTGTCGCTGCTCGATGCGGCGGCACTGGTGAAGAAACTGGAAGAGCGTCTCGGCGTTTCGGCCGCGGCGGCGGCCCCGGTGATGGTGGCTGGCGGCGGTGCGGCGCCGCAGCGGCAGCTCCGGCGGAAGAGAAGACGGAATTCACCGTCGTGCTGAAGGAAGTCGGCGCGAACAAGATCAACGTGATCAAGGCCGTTCGCGAAGTCACCAGCCTCGGTTTGAAGGAAGCCAAGGACCTGGTCGATGGCGCTCCCAAGCCGTCAAGGAAGGCGTCTCGAAGGACGAAGCGGAGACCATCAAGAAGAAGTTCACCGAGGCGGGCGCAACCGTCGAAGTGAAGTAACGCCGCGAGCGTGCGTGAGATCGGGGCGGGACTGCTGGCGCATCTGAGCGATCTGCCAGCGAAGCAAGACACAGAAGTCGACCGGCGTCTTCGCTCGGACTGTATCTCCAACAGGCTCAATGACTTGCGGACCTCTTGCAAGTTTTGGGCCAAGCGAACGATCTACTGGTGAATCTTGGGCGGCGGTGTTATCATCTAAATCAACACCGCTTCCCCTGCTTCACGCAAAGTGAATAGCGACTCGCTCCTGTACCCAGGGAAAGTGAGCGAAGTCGCTGGCACGGGTTGGCAGGCTGTTCCGCATACAGGCGGGACGGAAACAGGCCTTAAGAACTGGCGCGGAAAGACACAACACAAGATTGGCAACGCGCGGTGGTTGGCGCCTCAGGGGAGCCCTGTCCTCTAAGGTGCCCTATTGTCTTTTCAGGTTCTTCGAAACGGTAGTCCCGCGGCGCGGACTTGCGCGCCCAACATTCCGCGGTTCTGGTACGCAGCCATCGGCTGCGCTGACATTGGAGTTTTCTGAATGAAGAAGAATGCCTTCCGCAAACGTTTTGATTTTTCAAAGATCCCAGCAACCATCCAGATTCCGAACCTGATCGAGGTGCAGAAGCGCTCCTACGAACGGTTCCTGCAGATGGACCGGCTGCCCAGCGAGCGCGATGACGCCGGACTGCAGGCCGTTTTCCAGTCGGTGTTTCCCATCACCGATTTCCGCAACGTATCACAACTGGAGTTCGTCGACTACGCCATCGGTAACTGGGAGTGCAAGTGTGGTCACCTCAAGGGACTCCATCACCTGCGCACCACTTGCAAGAATTGCGGCTCGACGGTCATCACCGATCCGTTTCATCCCGGCGACGTGCTGTGCGGCAAGTGCGGCACCTACAACGCCAACACGCCCGACTTCTGCAACAAGTGCGGCGACCCGGTTGGCCTGCAGCTGAAGTACGACGTGAACGAGTGCGAAGAGCGCGGCATGACCTACTCCGCTCCGCTCAAGGTCACGATGCGCCTCACGATTTACGACAAGGACGCCGAGACCGGCAATCGTTCTATCCGCGACATCAAGGAGCAGGAAGTCTTCTTCGGCGACGTGCCGCTGATGACGCAGAACGGCACCTTCATCATCAACGGTACCGAGCGCGTGATCGTCAGCCAGTTGCACCGTTCGCCCGGCGTCTTCTTCGAGACCGCGAACAACCGCACCTACTTCCTCGGCAAGATCATTCCGTACCGCGGATCGTGGGTGGAATTCGAATACGACCAGAAGAACGTGCTGTACGTGCGCATCGACCGCAAGCGCAAGTTCCTGGGCACGATTTTCCTGCGCGCCCTCGGCCTGCGCGGCGGCGACGACATTCTGCGCACGTTCTACACCGTCGATCGCCTGGCGATCCGCGACAAGAAGCTGTTCTGGACGCTCGACCCGGCCAGCGAGAAGCCGACCAACCTGCTGGGCATGAAGCTGGCGCACAGCATCAAGAACAAGTCGGGCGACGAGATCGCGCACTCGGGCCGCAAGATCAAGGCCCAGATTCTGAAGGACATCCAGAAGGCGAAGGTCACCGAGATCGAAGTCGACATCACCGACCTCGAAGGCGCCTGGGTGGCCAGCGACGTGGTCGACACGACCACGGGCGAAGTGCTGCTCGAAGCCAACTCCGAGCTCACGGCCGACAAGCTGTCGAAGATCCTCGACGCACGGCGTCGTCGAAATCAACGTGTTCTTCCCCGAGCGCGACGACGTGGGCACGGTGATCTGCCAGACGCTGAAGCGCGACTCGGTGAAGACGCCGCAGGAAGCGCTGATCGAGATCTACCGCAAGCTGCGTCCGGGCGATCCGCCGACGCTGGACACGGCGACCGCCTTGTTCCACGGAATGTTCTTCGACCCGCGCAAGTACGACTTCTCGCGCGTGGGCCGTTTGAAGTTCAACATCAAGCTGTTCGAGAACCAGGACGCAACCAGCCTGGAGCAGCGCACGCTCGATCCGGATGATTTCTACGGAACCATCCGTTACCTGCTGAAGCTGCGCAAGAACATCGGTACGGTGGACGACATCGATCACCTCGGCAACCGCCGCGTGCGCGCGGTTGGCGAGTTGATGGAGAACCAGTTCCGCATCGGCCTGGTCCGCATGGAACGCGCCATCAAGGAAAAGATGAGCGTGTACCAGGAAATGTCGACGGCCATGCCGCACGACCTGGTCAACGCCAAGCCGGTGATGGCGGCGATCCGCGAGTTCTTCGGATCGTCGCAGCTCTCGCAGTTCATGGACCAGACCAACCCGCTGTCGGAGATCACGCACAAGCGCCGTCTCTCGGCCCTTGGGCCGGGCGGTCTGTCGCGTGAGCGCGCTGGATTCGAAGTGCGCGACGTGCACCCGACGCACTACGGCCGTATCTGCCCGATCGAGACGCCGGAAGGTCCGAACATCGGACTGATCTCGTCGCTGAGCTGCTATGCGCGGATCAACGACTACGGCTTCATTGAGTCGCCGTATCGCAAGGTGAAGAACGCGCGCGTGGTCGATTACGTCAGCGTGGTCAACGCCGGCGACAGCGATTACAAGGTCGGCGATCACGTCGAGAAGCACGAAATCGAGAAGGTCAACGCTGACCTCAAGGAGCGCCGCAAGCGTCCGGCCGAGGTCGAGCCGTTCTCGTTCTACCTCTCGGCTTGGGAGGAAGACCGCCACGTCATCGCCCAGGCAAACATTGAACTGGACGAGAAGGGCCGCATCGGCGCGGAATTGGTGAACGCCCGCAAGGCCGGCAACTTCGTGCTGGTGAATCGCGACGAAGTGGACTACGTCGACGTCAGTCCGAAGCAGTTGGTATCGGTTGCGGCCTCGCTGGTGCCGTTCCTCGAGCACGACGACGCGAACCGAGCCCTGATGGGCGCCAACATGCAGCGCCAGTCGGTGCCGCTGCTACGTGCACAGGCGCCGATCGTCGGCACCGGCATGGAAGGGGTCACTGCGCGCGACTCAGGCGCTGTCATTCTCGGCTCGCCGCAACGGCATCATCGATTCGGTCGACTCCGAGCGCATCATCGTGCGCGTCGAAGGCGAGCATCATCCCGGGCAGCTTTCGCGCGAGGTGGGCAGCGACATTTACCAGCTGACCAAGTTCAAGCGCTCGAACCAGAACACCTGCATCAACCAGAAGCCGATCGTGAAGAAAGGTCAGCGGGTGGTGAAGGGACAGGTCATTGGCGACGGTCCTTGCACGGACTTCGGCGAGTTGGCGCTGGGACGCAACGTCCTGGTCGCCTTCATGCCGTGGCGTGGTTACAACTTCGAGGACGCGATCCTGGTCTCGGAAAAGATGGTGAAGGAGGACTACTACACCTCCGTCCACATCGAGGAGTTCGAGATCGAGGCGCGCGACACGAAGCTGGGCCCGGAAGAAGTCACGCGCGACATTCCCAACGTCAGCGAGTCCATGCTGCGCAATCTGGACGAAGCCGGCGTCATCCGCATCGGCGCGACCATCAAGCAGGGCGACATCCTGGTGGGCAAAGTCACGCCCAAGGGTGAGACCCAGCTCACGCCGGAAGAGAAACTGCTGCGCGCGATCTTCGGCGAAAAGGCCGGCGACGTGCGCGACGCTTCGCTCTACTGCCCGCCCGGAATCGAGGGCGTGGTGGTCGACGTGAAGATCTTCTCGCGCAAGGGTCAGGAAAAGGACGAGCGTGCCAAGGCGATCGAAGAGCAGCAGATTGCGAAGCTCGAAAAGAACCTGTCGGACGAAATCCGAATTCTGACCGACGAGCGCCTGAAGCGCCTGGAAGGCTTGCTGGGCGGCAAGGAAGTGCAGGCCGACCTGCACGACGAGCGCACCAACAAGCGGCTTCTGACCAAGGGCAACATTCTCGACCGCGACACGATCGAGCGCATCTCGACGCGCAATCTGAAGCGGATCAAGTACAACGACAAGGATCCGCGGGTGAATGAGCAGATCGACGAGATCGAGGAAATGACCTCACGTCAGATCGACGTGCTCAAGAAGATCGTCAACGAGAAGAAAGAGAAGCTCACCAAGGGCGACGAACTGCCGCCCGGCGTGATCAAGCTGGTGAAGGTCTACGTCGCCATGAAGCGCAAGTTGAGCGTGGGCGACAAGATGGCCGGACGTCACGGGAACAAGGGCGTCATCGCGCGCATTCTGCCGGAAGAGGACATGCCGTACCTCGACGACGGGACGCCGGTGGAAATCGTTCTCAACCCGCTGGGCGTACCCAGCCGTATGAATGTGGGACAGATTCTGGAAACCCACCTTGGCTGGGCAGGCTTTGAGCTCGGCAAGAAAGTCAGCCAGATCCTCGCGGAGAATACCCGCACCGATGCGATCCGGCGCGAACTAAAGGCGCTGTTCAAAGACACGGCATTGGCAGACATTGTTTCGGGCCTCAGCGAGGAGGAGCTGGAAGCTGTGGCTCCAAGCCTGGTCGATGGCGTCTTCTCGGGATCGCCGGTGTTTGACGGCGCTCGCGAGCACGAGATCAAGACGCTGCTCGAACGGGCAGGCCTGCCGACCTCCGGCAAGACCTACCTGCATGACGGCATGACGGGCGACAAGTTCGAACAGCCGGTCACGGTGGGCTACATCTACATGCTGAAGCTGTCGCACCTGGTGGACGACAAGATTCACGCGCGTTCCATCGGTCCGTACTCGCTCATCACGCAGCAGCCGCTGGGTGGCAAGGCGCAGTTCGGCGGCCAGCGCTTCGGAGAAATGGAAGTCTGGGCGCTGGAAGCGTACGGCGCAGCGTTCATCCTGCAGGAACTGCTGACCGCGAAGTCGGACGACGTGTATGGCCGCACCAAGATTTACGAGGCCATCGTGAAGGGCGAGGCCGCCATGGAACCCGGCGTCCCCGAATCGTTCAACGTGCTGATTCGCGAGTTGCAGTCGCTCTGCCTGGATGTGGAGCTGATCAAGGTGGCACTGGGCGAGAAGAAGCCGGTGGCGCCGGTGGCGGCGGACTGAAGAAAACAGTTCTCGGTTCTCAGTTCAGTGTCAGGAATTGGGTCGAGCGAAAAGATTCGAAAGCGTCAATCAGGCTGGTCCTCAGCTGAGAACCGAGAACTGAGAACTATAAGGAAGATCAGTAAGAGATTAAGAAACCATGCCCTGCTGGACCCGTTCTCGGCGCAGCAGAGCACGAGTGAATCAGATCCGGAACTCAACTGGGAACTGAGAACCGAGAACTGAGAACCTTAAAGAGAACCGCAGGGCGGCCGCGCAACGCCGCAAAAGCGGAGGATCACCTTGTATCGTTCGAGCCCCTTTGACATGGCGAACCCGATTGCCGATTTCGATGCGATCCGCATCAGCCTGGCATCTCCGGAAAAAATCCGGAGTTGGTCGCATGGTGAAGTCACCAAGCCCGAAACTATCAACTACCGCACCTTCAAGCCCGAGCGCGACGGCCTGTTCTGCGCGCGAATTTTTGGTCCCGTAACCGACTGGGAGTGCCTGTGCGGCAAGTACAAGCGCATGAAGCACCGGGGCGTGATCTGCGACAAGTGCGGCGTGGAAGTCACGCTGTCGAAAGTTCGCCGGGAACGCCTGGGCCACATCGAGCTGGCTTCGCCCTGCTCGCACGTGTGGTTTTTCAAGGGCCTGCCCAGCCGCATCGGTCACCTGCTCGACATCTCGCTGCGCGACCTTGAGTCGGTCCTCTACTTCGAGGCCTACGTGGTTGTCGAGCCGGGCGATGCTCCGGTGAAAGAGCGCGAGATCATCAAGGACGAAGCCAAGTACCGCGAACTCGACCAGCAGTATCGCGCTGCCGGCTTCAAGGCCATGATGGGCGCAGAAGCCATTAAAGAGCTTCTGAAGCGCGTGGACATCGAAGGACTCTCGGGCGAACTGCGCGAGAAGATGAAGAACGAGGCGTCGCTGCAAAAGCGCCTCAAGTACGCCAAGCGCCTGAAAGTTGTCGAGGCGTTCCGCAAGAGCGGCAACAAGCCCAACTGGATGATCCTCGACGTGATTCCGGTCATTCCGCCGGAGCTGCGTCCCTTGGTTCCATTGGACGGCGGCCGCTTTGCGACCTCCGATCTGAACGACCTGTATCGCCGCGTCATCAACCGCAACAACCGGTTGAAGAAGCTGATGGACCTGCACGCTCCCGAAGTCATCGTGCGCAACGAAAAGCGCATGCTGCAGGAAGCGGTGGATGCCCTGTTCGACAACGGACGCCGTGGCCGCGTTCTGCGCGGCGCCAACAATCGCCCGCTGAAGTCGCTGTCCGACACCTTGAAGGGCAAGCAGGGCCGTTTCCGTCAGAACCTGCTCGGCAAGCGCGTCGACTACTCCGGCCGTTCGGTGATCGTGGTCGGTCCCGAATTGAAGTTGCACCAGTGCGGTCTTCCCAAGAAGATGGCGCTCGAACTGTTCAAGCCATTCATCTATCACCGCCTCGAGCAGACGGGTCACTGCACCACCATCAAGCAAGCCAAGGAAATGGTGGAGCAGCAGGAGTCCATCGTTTGGGACATCCTGGAAGAGGTCATTAAAGATCACCCGGTACTGTTGAACCGCGCCCCAACCCTTCACCGCCTGGGCATTCAGGCTTTCGAGCCGGTGCTGGTGGAAGGCAAGGCCATCAAGATTCACCCGCTGGTCTGCACGGCGTTCAACGCCGACTTCGACGGCGACCAGATGGCAGTGCACATCCCGCTGTCTCCGGAAGCGCAGGTCGAAGCCAGCGTGCTGATGCTGGCGTCGCACAACATCCTGTCGCCCGCGTCAGGACAGCCGATCACCGTGCCTACGCAGGACATGGTTCTCGGCCTCTACTACCTGACCAAAGGCAAGCCGGGCGCGAAGGGTGAAGGCCGCTCGTTCGCGAACATCGACGAAGTGTTGCTCGCGATGGAAGCCGGCGAAGTGGAAACGCTCTCGCCGATCCGCCTGCGCTACACCGGCGAAGTGATCGACCTGACCACCGCTTACGATGATCAGGACATCACGCACACCGACGAAGTGCACTACGAGCGCAGTTTCCTGAACACGACCGTGGGCCGCGCCATCCTGAACGATCACCTTCCCGAGGCGATGCCGTACATCAACGGCTTGCTCAAGAAGAAGGGCATCGGCCAGCTGGTGAACTACTGCTACCTGCGTTTTGGTCTGGAGGTCACGGTCAAGATGCTGGACGAGATCAAGTCGCTCGGGTTCAATTTTGCAACCCGCGCCGGCCTCTCGATCGGTATCGACGACATGGTGGTTCCGGACAACAAGAAGACGCTGGTGCGCGACGCCGAGAAGCAGGGCGTCAACGTTCAGCAGCAGTACCTGGACGGCGCCATCACCAACGGCGAGCGCTACAACAAGGTCATCGAAATCTGGTCGGCGATCACGGAAAAAGTTGCCGACGAAATGTTCGGCCAGATGCAGCAGCGCGACAAGGAAGGCGCGCTCAACCCGATTTACGTCATGGCTGACTCCGGCGCTCGTGGATCGAAACAGCAGATCCGCCAGCTGTCCGGCATGCGCGGCTTGATGGCGAAACCGTCGGGCGAGATCATCGAGACGCCCATCACGGCGAACTTCCGCGAAGGATTGACCGTGCTGGAGTACTTCATCTCGACGCACGGCGCGCGTAAGGGCCTGGCGGATACCGCTCTCAAGACGGCGGACTCCGGCTACCTGACCCGCCGCCTGGTCGACGTTGCACAAGACGTCATCATCAGCGAGTACGACTGCGGCACCGTCGACGGCATTTACGTCTCCGGTATCGTGGAAGCCGGGCGAGATCATCGAGCCGTTGCGCGACCGTATCGTCGGCCGCGTGTCGCTCGAGAAGATCAAGGACTATGACGGCAACGTCATCGTCGACATCAACCAGGAAATCACCGAGGAGCTGGCCGGTTCAATCCAGGCTGCCGGTATCGAGCGGGTGAAGATCCGTTCGGTGCTGACCTGCGAATCGAAGCGCGGCGTTTGCGTCATGTGCTACGGCCGCAACCTGGCTTCGGGCCGATTGGTCGAGTTGGGCGAGGCGACGGGCGTCATCGCGGCGCAGTCGATCGGCGAACCCGGAACGCAGCTCACGATGCGTACCTTCCACATCGGTGGTACGGCGTCGCGAGTCTCCGAGCAGTCGCGCCTCGATGCCAAGAATGCCGGCACCGTGCGCTTCATCAACATGCAGACCGTCAAAGCGAAGTCCGGCGACCTGGTGGTGATGAACCGTCAGGGTTCGATTGCAGTGGTCGACGAGAAGGGCCGCGAACGCGAGCGCTATGCGGTCGTGTACGGCGCCAAGGTCAAGGTCAACGAAGGCGATCCGGTTACGCTCGGCCAGGTGATGGTCGAGTGGGATCCGTACACCTTCGCGATCCTTACCGAAATCGGCGGCACCGTCCAATTCAAGGACTTGCAGGAAGGTATCACCCTGCACGAAGAAGTGGACGAAGTCACCGGCCTGTCGCGTCACGTGGTGGCGGATTCTCCCGACGAGAAGCGTCAGCCGGCCATCGTGATCAAGGGCAAGGCCAACAAGCGGTACCTGATGCCTTCGCGCGCCCACCTTATGGTGCAGGACGGCGACACGGCCGCCCCAGGCGATGTGCTGGCGAAGATCCCGCGCGAAACCACCAAGACCAAGGACATCACCGGTGGTCTGCCGCGCGTGGTCGAGCTGTTCGAAGCCCGCAAGCCGCACGAAACCGCGGTCATCAGCGAAATCGATGGCACGGTCAAGTTCGGCGAGGTTTCGAAGGGCCAGCGCAAGATCTACGTGGTCGCCGACAACGGAACCGAAAAGGAATACTCGGTGCCGCGCGGCGTTCACATCAACGTGCAGGAAGGCGAGCGCGTCAAGGCGGGCGAACCGCTGATGGACGGCCCGCTCAACCCGCACGACATCCTGGCCGTGCTCGGCGAGAAGGAGCTGCAGGCTTACCTGGTGAACGAAATCCAGGAAGTCTACCGGCTGCAGGGCGTCAACATCAGCGACAAGCACATCGAGGTGATCGTTCGCCAGATGATGCGTTGGCGCAAGGTGGAAGACGTCGGCGACACGTCGTTCCTGCTCGAACAGCAGGTCGACAAGTTCCGCTTCGCCGAAGAGAACGACCGCGTGATCAAGGAAGGTGGACGTCCGGCGACGGGCCGCCCGCTGCTCCTGGGCATCACGAAGGCATCGCTCTCGACGGACTCGTTCATCTCCGCCGCTTCGTTCCAGGAGACCACGCGCGTGCTGACCGAAGCTTCCATTCAGGGAGCGGTCGACCACCTGCGCGGCCTCAAGGAGAACGTGATCGTCGGCCGTCTCATCCCTGCCGGTACCGGCATGGAGTACTACCGCAACGTGCGCCTCTCGCCGGAAATGGAAGAGGCTGCCGCCAAGGTACAAGAGGAGGTATCCGCCGCCTACGAGGAAGCGGAACGTGCTCTTGAAATGATGCGGCACGAAGGCGAGACCGAAGAACTCGCCGCGGAGTAACACAGGGAACACTCGTGGAGGGGCGGTGCCCACCGCCCCTTCGCTTCCCAATTATCCTATGAGCGCTAACCCCCAACGCTTAGGGCCCCGTGAAGTTCAGCGACGCATTTCGCAGTTGCGTCCGCAGGACGAGGGCCATACTCTAGGACCATCGATGCTCCGCTTCATTCGACTGGTTCGGCAGGCGACTTGGCGTGCCTTCGAGCACGACCAGTTCGCCGTTGCGAAGGCCTCCGCCTACTCATCGATCCTGACGTTTTTCCCGGCGCTGCTCGTGGTGGGCTCGGTGCTCGCTACCGTGCGCCGCGGGGATACCTACCTGCGCGAGGTTTCTTACGCGCTGGGTCGCATTCTTCCCGCCGGATCAGCGACCGCGATTGCATACCTGCGTGGGACCACCCAGCGGCCAGTCGGCTTGTTGATCGGTACCTCCCTCCTCACTTTGTGGACCGCTTCCGGAACCATGATTTCCTGGATGGAAGGTTTTCGTAACGCTTACCAGTTGCCCAAAACCTGGGGTCTGCTGAAGGAGCGCTTGATCGCTTTCTCGCTGGTCATCATGGCGGGAATCCCGTTGACGTTCGCCACCATGATGGTCGCCTTCGGATCGAGCATCGAGAACCGTATCCTGTACCACATGGGCCACGAGTTCAGTCCCTATATCGCGCTTCTGTGGGGAGCCATTCGCTGGCTGATTGCAACCCTAACCAGCATTGCGGTCATCGCCCTCATCTACCACAATGCCGTCCCCCGCACGCAGCCCTGGCACAGCGTGCTCCCGGGAGCTACGCTGGCGACTGCCATGTGGTTCATCGCGACCACTCTATTCAGCCTGTACCTGCATGGGTACGCGGACTACAGCATCATCTACGGCTCGCTGGGCGTGGGCATTGCGCTGCTGGTGTGGATGTACATGATCTCGCTCATCGTCCTGATCGGCGCGGAATTCAACGCCATGCTGTTCCCGCGTGCGTTTCTGGGGAAGGAACTGCTGGAGTCGAGTGCCGCGAACGTCGTGGCCCGATAGGTTTCGCGAGGCACCTTTAGTCGCCGCTGGCCAACCCCATACGCTACACTCTCAGCAACGCGTCTCGGTCGTTTGAGTTCCATCCATCTCAGGTCCTCCGTCAGCAGTGGGAGCAAGGGATTTGAAAGAGGGAAAGTTCGATCTGGTAACCGGTGATATCTCCACGCTGCAGACAGATGCAGCCGAAACGCTTGCGTTGCGCACCGATACAGGGCCACGCCAATTCGCGCCGCGCCAAGATCATCTGTACGGTTGGGCCCGCCTCCAACTCCGAGGCTACATTGCGCGATCTGCTGCGCCTGGGTATGGACGTAGCCCGCCTAAATTTCTCCCACGGCGCCCATGAGGATCACGCCCGCAATATCGCGCGCATTCGCAAGGCGGCCCACAAAGAAGGACGCGCGGTCTGCATCTTGCAGGATCTCCAAGGCCCGAAAATCCGCACCGGGCGCCTCAAGTCGCATGAACCCGTCACACTGAAGGCGGGCGCCCAGGTGACAATCACTCCTCGGGATGTGCTGGGCACGTCGAGCTGCATTGCCACAACGTTCCAGGGTTTGGCTCGCGAAGTGACGCCGGATGGACGGATTCTGCTCTCCGATGGCCTGATCGAGTTGCGGGTCCGCCGGGTTCAGGGCGAAGACATTGAATGCGAGGTGGTCAACGGCGGGATCCTCGGCGAGCACCAGGGCATCAACCTTCCGGGCGTCGCGCTCACTATTCCCGCGCTGACGGACAAAGACCGCAAGGACTTGCAGTTCGGCCTTAAGCACGACGTGGATCTGGTGGCGATTTCTTTCGTGCGATCGGCTTCCGATGTGCGCGAGGTCAAACAACTCATTCTCAGCGAAGGCAGCGATGTGCCTGTGATCGCGAAGCTGGAAAAGCCCCAGGCGCTGGAGCAACTGGAAGAAATCTTCGAGGCAGCTGATGGCGTGATGGTAGCCCGTGGCGATCTGGGCGTGGAGATGCTTCCCGAGCAAGTCCCTGTCATTCAGAAACACGTGATTCGCCGCGCCGCCGAATGGCGAAAGCCGGTCATCATTGCCACCCAGATGCTGGAATCGATGATCGAGAATCCGCGTCCCACTCGCGCCGAGGCCAGCGATGTGGCCAATGCAATATTCGATGGTACCGACGCCGTCATGCTCTCCGCTGAGACGGCCAGCGGGCAGTATCCGCGAGAAGCCGTGGCCATGATGAGTCGTATCGTGGTTGAAGCCGAGCACCACATGAAGACGTCGTATGAGCAACGAAGGCGCCGTCATCGCCAGCATCTTTCTGTAGCGGAGGCCATTTGCGAATCGATTGCGCATGCGGCGGAAGATTTGCGCATGGGGGCGATCGCGGTCTTCACCGAGAGCGGCAACACTGCGCGTTTGATTTCAAAATATCGCCCTAAGGTCGACATATACGCGTTCAGCCATACCGGTCCGGTTTGCAACCGCATGAACCTGTTATGGGGCGTTCACCCGGTGCAGCGCAGAGAACTGGCACGCACCGCGGAAGACATGGTGAATACTGCCGAGCGTGAATTGCTGCGGGTGGGACGCCTGAAAGCGGGGGACGTCCTGGGTGTGGTCGCAGGAACCCAAATGGCATCCGGTTCGACCAACTTCATGCGGCTGCACACGGTGACGGAAACTTCGAACGCCGCTAAGGATCGCAAGCGGCGGACAGGCAAGAAGTAGCCAATTTCGAATGAGTGAGTCGCCGACGGTCTGAACGCATCGGAGCAGGACGCGGCAGGAGTGCCCGCGCCACACAATATGTCGAAAGAAATTCTTTCGGTCGCGGTTTTCGTTCCCTTGGAGGGCCTTGAGGAGCAGGCTTTGGCCACGGTACGCGAGCTCTCCGCGGTTCTAGCCCAAGGAGGCTACAGCCGCGACATCCTCTACCGCGGAGGTCCTGAAAATGAATACGTTCTGGTGCGCTACTGGAAGTCCGACGAGGCGCGCCGTGCCGCACTGGAGGATCCGGAAGCACAACGCCGCTGGGCCAGGCTGGCGCACGAGATCCGCATCCTGAAGGTCCACGAGAGCTTGCAAGAGATCGAACTTTAAAGCCGTGAAACCTGGCGCTGTCGGCAAACGTCATGGTCGAATCTTTCCTTGATCGGTCGGTCGAACCACATGTTCGTGGTTATTTGCATCACCCGGACGACCATTCTGATCAAGGCCTGATTCTCACCCATGGTGCGGGATCAAACGCGCAAGCGCCCTTGCTTATTGCGCTCGCAGAGGCCTTTGCCGCCGCTGGATTCGCAGTGCTGCGCTGTGATCTCCCATATCGCCAAGTGCGCCCCCACGGCCCGCCCGGACCAGGAGACGCCGCCCGCGACCGCGAAGGCCTGAAGAATGCAGTTGCTGCTATACGCAAGCTTGACTTCGAAGCGGGTCTTCCTGGGCGGCCACTCCTACGGCGGCCGCCAGTCCACCATGCTCTGCGCAGCAGAACCCGAGCTGGTGGATGGCCTCTTGCTGCTTTCGTATCCCCTGCACCCGCCGCGCAAACCGGACCAACTCCGTACGCAACATCTCCCAAGTTTGCGTACGCCCAGCTTGTTTGTGAGTGGAACCCGGGACCCGTTTGGATCCGTGGAAGAAATTGAACAAGCGCTGAAGTTGATTCCTGTGGGGACGAAGATTGCTAATCGTTGATGGAGCGGGGCACGATTTGAACTTCAGAAAAGGAAAGGCAGCGGATGGGGGAGGTTTAGTACCTTCCATCGTCGAAGCCTTCCAGGAGTTCTTCGAAAAAGGCTAAACCACTAAAGACACTAAGGTTCCACAGAGGGTCGACTAAGGCCCACCAGGTGGTGAGTCGGGGTTTGGCTGTCTAGTTCACCCAGCCCGACTTCGACCCGCCGTTCTTCTTCTCGTTGTCCTCTGGCGGGATGTAATTGCCCCGGTCGTCGAACTTCACTTGCCGGTCGTGTTGCCGCATGTATACCTCGAACTTCCGCGCGGCCCGGCGGCGCTTCCAGCGGTAGTAGGAATTGTGCACTCCGTAGTACCACTCGGAGAGCGAGAAGCCGGCGAACATTCCCCGGGTGGGCGCAAATTTCACGTACAGGTAGCCGAAGAACAAGCCACCTAGGTGCGCGAGGTAGGCGGTGGTGCCGCCGCCCTGGATCGCGAACACGACCGTCACCACGATCAGGATCAGTACGAAGTACTTCGCTTTGATCAAAAATGGAAATGGGAACAGGATGATCTCGTTCTCGCCAAACACCAGTCCGAAGGCCATCAGAATGGCAAATACTCCGCCGGACGCCCCCACCGTCGGACTCGACGGGTCGGACAGGATGTGGGCGAACGAAAGAATGATCGTGGTCAGTGCTGCCCCAATCACCCCTGTGGAGAACAGTTCCAGAAAACGCCGCGTCCCCCAGGAGCTTTCAAAAGTGGAGCCGAACATCCAGATGCCGAGCATGTTTCCGAACCAATGCCAGAAGCCGACGTGGATGAAGCTGTAGGTCACGATCTGCCAGATATATAAATGCAGTACCGCGGCCGAGGGCACCAGGCCGAGATTGGAAAACACCCAATTGATCGTTGTCCGAGTGCCGAATGCAGTCAGCACGAGGAATACAGCCGTATTGATCGCGAGCAGCCAGATCACCGCTGTGGTGAACGGCGGGAAGCTCAGCGTCATTTCTCTACCAGTTCGGCGAATCAACTTCTTCTCCTATCACGCTGCTAGTTCCGCCCTCAGCGTTCGGGCACAGGCACCACCGGCAAACTCCGGTGACCTTCATTATCAACCGCCCGGACGGCGAATATCACATTATCTTTCGAGACCTTCAACGTCGTCCGCGTCGCATTTGCGACACTCTGCGCATGCTCCCATTCCGGGCTGCTGGTCGCCCGCCACACAACCTCGTAACCGCTGGCTGCCGGCACGGGGTCCCACGAAATCGTGGTGTCATTGTCTAGTTTGCTGGTATCTAGCCGCACCTTCCCTGGCGGAGACGGTGCCGACGCAAGAGATGCCAACGTAGCTGCATTCACCCGCGCGACGTTGGCTACATACTCGAAATTTACGAACTTCGGCAGGTCTCCATACTCGATCCCATTTTCGATGCGGATGTTCTGATGCTGATGATGGAAGTCTTCCCGGTACTCCGTAAAACGCACCGCTGCAAATCCCTGCTGATTGAAGGAGTAGTGGTCACCGCCCCGGAGGTATCGATCGAGGCGAAAGATCAGCTGTGGCTTGACCTCCGTCTGGTACGCCCGTCCGACGTCCGCAATGTAACGAGCCAGTTCCCGGGAATTTGAGTCACTCTCGCCGCCCAACCCCCGGATCTGCCGCAATTGTTTCTCGTCAGCTGCGGCGGGCACACCTTCAGAAAACACCCGCACCACTGCATCATCCTGTTCCTGGCTCTTATTCCCGCCCACAATATCGTTGTTCAGTACCGCCTCGAGATTCCATGCCTGCGTCTTCGCCATCTTCGCGAAGTGCTGGCTGCCATTCAGGCCCTGCTCTTCCCCGGCAACGGTGAGGAAGATGATCGTCGCCGGGAACTTCAGCTTGCTCAAGACCCGTGCACATTCCAGGCTCACTGCCGTGCCGCTGGCGTCGTCATTGGCCCCGGGAGCGTCGCCCTTGGTATCGAACGTGTCGCTGTTGCGTGAGTCGTAGTGTCCGGTGACCAGCACGATCCGCTTGGCGCTTTCCGGATCAGTGCCCTTCAGGACCGCATAAACATTGGTGATCTGGATGGGTTGGGGGATTCGTTCCGCGGGACCTTCGGTGAACGCGTCGGTCTTCACCTCGAGGCATCCGCCACAGTCTTTCGAATAGCGCTCGAATTCGGATTTGATCCACTCCCGGGCAGCACCGATTCCGTGGCCGGCCGTGATCGACGGCGGATCCTGCGGCGAGAGTGTCAGCCGCGTTCCGAAGCTCACAAGCTTCTCGATGTTGGCCTGTATCCGTTCTGCGGAAATCTGCCTCAGCGCGCCGGCAATCTTAGGGTCGGCGGGCATTCGCCCGCCGGGGGCGGTCTGCGCCTGCGCCCATCCCAAGAAAATCAGGACGATCCCAATGCCTGCTGCGGGCATCCGAGGTGTGGTAGAAAATGTCGGCACGGTTTTCTTGCGTAGCATGACTATCAGTGGCATCTGAATTCACGGCTAGCCTGTGCATGCCAGCAGCGTTTCCGAGGAATCTGTAAAGCCTCTGTAAAGCGAAGACACCGGAAAACGAGAGCACTTGACCGCAGGGCCGGGAGAATTAAATATTATCAGGGTATACCCTGGCACGGAGGCATTCATGGTCTATTGTCCCGAATGTGAAAGCGACCTCGACATCGAGGAAGATGAGGTCGACGAAGGCGAAGTCGTTTCCTGCCCCGAGTGCGGCACCGACTTCGAAATTATCACGATCAATCCAATCGAACTGAAGGCGGTCGCGGAAGAAGAAGACGAAGAAGAGGAAGAGGAGGAAAGCGAGGACGGTGACCTCTAATTACCGGCACTCCCTGGTGTTGCCCAAACTCTTGCGTCGCGTTGTCCTTTCGTCGCTATTTCTGCTGGCTCTGTTTCTGGGCGCTCTCAGTTTGTCCACATCAGCGCAGGCGCCCGCAACGCAGGACCCCCACAAGCCCTACGCGCTCATCTTCGGGACGGTCTGGGGCCCGGATAACCATCCGGTGTATGGCGTTCCCGTGAAGATCCGCCGCACCGACCAAAAGAAGGCGAAGTGGCAGCTCCAGTCCGACCACCGGGGTGAGTTCGCCCAAAGGTTACCGGCGGGTAAGGCAGACTACGTGGTCTGGGCTGATTTTAAAGAGCTTAAGTCCTTGGATGGAAAGCGGTTACAGCCAGGTGAACAGGTTACCGTTCACATCGAGGGGGATGAGCGTACAGACATCGGTCTGCATCTAAAGTAGTAGCGAGTGGTAGGGTGGGTTAGGAGATAACCGATGAAGAAGGCCCTAGTCGTAGCCCTAATGCTGCTGGTAGGTCTTGCCGCCGCCAGTCCCTTTGATAAGAAAGGCGACAACAGCCGCACTCTCAGCGGCAAGGTCATGGACCGTCAGGACGCGCCGCTCGTAAACGCTGTGGTCTACCTGACCAACACGCGTACCCGTTCGGTTAAGACTTATATCGTTGGCAGCGATGGCGTATACCGCTTTCCCGTCGCTTTCCCCGAATATCGACTATGAGGTTTACGCCCAGTTCAACGGCCACAAGAGCGACACGAAGACGGTCAGCCAGTTCGACAATCGTCAGGAGGTGAATATCAATCTCAAGATCGACAACCGGTGATCGAGCCGATCCTTCCCCAAGTCAGGCAAATTCTCGCCACTGCGAATCCGTAGTACTTTTCCAGCATCTACAACAGTCGTAGAAAACACCGCAGGCTTTCTGTAAATAACGGGAATCAGTGTGTGCCCCGGAAGCCACGCGCTGTTCTCAGCGCTTGAATCCGACGGAATTCGGAATTCTGGTCTGAGGAGAGAAGCACGCATGAAAGTGGCACAGATATCCAAGGCCGGTGGTCCCTTTGAAATTGTGGAGCGGGATATCCCGCAGCCGGGTGCCGGCCAGGTTCGCATCAAGGTGGAAGCCTGCGGAATTTGTCATAGCGAGGAACTGGTCAAACACGCCTTGTTCCCCGGTTTGCAGCTACCGCGCGTGCCAGGCCATGAGATCAGCGGCCGCGTCGATGCCGTCGGATCGGGCGTTACGCAATGGAAGCCTGGACAGCGTGTCGGTGTGGGTTGGCACGGCGGCCATTGCTTTGTGTGCGAGTGGTGCCGGCGCGGAGATTTTATCCTCTGCGAAAAGGGGAAGATCACGGGAATCCACTTTGACGGTGGGTACGGGGAATACACGATCGTTCCCGCCGAAGCGGTCGCCGCCATGCCGGACGGATTGACGGCGGACGAGGCTGCGCCCCTGTTGTGCGCGGGGATCACCGTCTTCAACTCGATGCGCAACTCCGGGACCAGAGCCGGAGACCTGGTCGCCGTCCACGGGATCGGCGGTCTTGGACATCTGGGCATCCAGTACGCACGCCAGATGGGGTTCCACACCGTCGCGGTCGGCCGCGGCGGCGACAAAGAGCCGCTGGCCAAGAAACTGGGGGCGCACGCGTACATCGATTCAGGCGCGACCGATGCGGCCGCCGAGTTAAAAAAGTTGGGCGGAGCTCGTTTGATTCTGGCGACCGCACCGGATGCGAAGTCGATTTCGGCGCTCGTGGCCGGCCTTTCGGGCAACGGGAAGTTATTAATCGTGGGCGTGCCGGGCGATCCACTCAGTGTGAGCGCACTGCAACTGGTGTGACGAAAACCTCCGTGCAGGGCTGGCCCTCGGGAAGTGCGATTGATTGGGAAGACACCTTGCGGTTCAGCGTTTTGACCGGGGTCCGACCGATGATTGAGAAGTATCCCCTGGAGAAAGTCAATGAAGCCTACGAGCAGATGATCAGCGGTCGGGCCCGCTTCCGGGTGGTGCTGACGATGGGTGGCTAGAAGCGGGGAGATCGCAGCTCTTGGCAGTCGCGCCTCAACGGGCAATGTGGTTCCCTGCCAGAAGCAGCTCGTCCGTGAGTTCAAGCCGAAACTTCTGGCAGGGGTTATCAGTTGGCTGCTACGCATTGACAAAAACGTTACACCAAAGTGACGTCAACGTTACGACTTAGCGTCGAGCGGCCGTTATCCTCAGCTCACGACTGACACCATTGCAACACGTGAGCGCGTTTGGGGTGCAGTTCTGGCAGCTGACAGCGCGCTGCGCAGGGAACCTCTTGCCGGACGAGTCAAGCTCGCCTCTTGGGCGGGTTCCATCCTTCATATGGTAGAAGGGAGCTGTTGGCGTTTCTGGATCGCATAGCCAAAGAGATGTCGCTCGGAGGCGAATGCGTGAAAGATCACAATTGCTTTGAAGGTGCATCGTCAACAACGAGCGTGAAGACCATTGAACGGTTCTTTGGTACGACTCGCGGATAGTCAGCGCAACGCCAGACTCAGGCAAATCCAAAAGATCAAGGAATAGACAAGGAGAAACCCATGTGCGGAATTGTCGCGTTCTTTTCACGCAACCTCCCGATATCGGAGTCAGCGTTGCAGCGGGCCACGCAGAGTCTCTACCATCGCGGCCCGGATGGGCAGCGCCACTGGAGGTCGCAGGACAGCCGGGTCGCGCTCGGACACGCCACGGCTCAGCATCATTGACCTGACTACTGGCGACCAGCCCATTGCGAGCGAAGATGGGCGGACCCGCATCGTGGTCAACGGAGAATTCTATGGCTATGAAGCAATCCAGCGTGAACTCGAACAATCGGGACATCGCCTGCGCACGCGCTCGGACAGCGAAATCGCGCTTCACCTTTACGAAGATCTCGGCACGCAATGCCTGCATCGGCTGCGTGGTGAATTCGCTTTTGTGGTTTGGGATGAGACCAACCGAACGATTTTCGCTGCTCGTGATCGCTTTGGCATCAAGCCGCTGTTCTACGCCTTTCATAAGGACACGCTCTATTTAGCTTCCGAAGTCAAGGCTCTGTTTGCCGCTGGTGTGCCGGCCAAATGGGATGCGGAGTCGATCTATCACTGCATTGAATACGGCAACCATCAGACGCGCACGCTCTTCGATGGAGTATTTCAGGTTCCGCCCGGTTACTACTTGATCGCGACGGACAAGCACATCCAGCTGAACCAGTATTGGGACTTTAACTACCCCAAAGTCAACGGCGCTACATCTGGACGTTCGGATGCTGACTATGCCGCTGAATTCCGCCACGCACTCGAGGAAGCTGTTCGTCTCCGTTTGCGGGCTGACGTTCCAGTCGGCTGTTATCTCAGCGGTGGGCTGGACTCATGCGCGGTCCTCGGCCTGGCAGCGAAACATCATCGCGGATCGATTCGGGCTTTTACCTTGACCTTCGATCGTGCTGAATATGACGAGGGAGAAATCGCCCGCGAGATGGCAGCCAAAGCAGGCGCTCATTTCTTTCCCATTCCGATTCGGCAAGACGACTTGGCAGATCACTTTGCCGACGCGATCTCGCAATCCGAGACCCTCTGCTTTAACGCACACGGAGTAGCCAAGTACCTCTTGAGCCGCGCGGTACGCGATGCCGGTTACAAGGTGGTTCTCACCGGCGAAGGCTCCGATGAAATTCTCGGAGGCTATCCGCACTTTCGCCGTGACATGCTCCTTTACAACAACCAGGGGCAAGACTCCGCAGTGGTCGCGACGCTCCTTAAGGAATTGGACAACCGCAACCCCGTGTCGCGCGGACTGCTCTTGCCCGATGGCGAAGCAGGGCCGCTCCAGCGCGTGAAAAAGCTACTCGGCTTTGTCCCCTCGTGGATCGAAGCCTTCTCGGCCCGGGCACGGAAGATGCGGGTATTGTTTTCTGAGAGCTTTCTTGCAAGGTTTGGAGATCGCGAGGGATTTCAACCTTTCCTTAGGCGACGTTGATGTCCGCGGTCAGTTGGCCGGACGCGACCCGCTGCACCAGTCGCTCTACATGTGGGCGAAAACCGCCCTGCCAGGTTACATCCTGACCATGCTCGGCGATCGCATGGAAATGGCGCATTCGGTGGAAGGACGCGTGCCGTTTCTCGATCATCATGTCGTCGAAGTAATTCGGTCCCAGCCGGTGAACCAGAAGGTCCGTGGCATGACGGAGAAATACGTCCTAAGAGAAGCGGCGCGGGACGTGATTACCGATACGGTGTATCGCAGGCAGAAGCATCCATTCTTGAGTCCGCCGGCCACTTTGAATCCCGACCAACGGCTCAACGCCTTTGTACAAGACACGCTACGTGGGCCAATTCTGGCGTCGATTCCATTCTTCGACCGAAAGAAAGTTGTGGGCCTGCTGGACAGCTTGCATACGATGGATGACGGGGCTCGTGTTGCCAATGATCAGGTTCTAATGACCATGGTGAGCGTGTGCGTGCTCCACGAACGGTTTCAGCTGGCGTGAGAATCTGGTAGGGAAACCGGCAGTTGCGCCACTTCCAGGTCAATCCGATGTAAAAGAGGCGACGTAGAGGATGCCCGCAATTCGCGCGGGGATGCGGGCATTCCGCTACAGAGTCGAGATCGCTCGACTGAACCAACAGTTCCTGTTACCTACGTTACAACTGCCCGTGATCTACGTCACACCGCGGAGGTCTTTCTCCGGCTAGCCTATTCCTTGGCACTTTCCCTCGTGCGAGAAGTGATTGCGGCGGTTCGCCGCGCTCCTAATGCCGAGGGAAAGTCGCCGGAGCGCGTAGTGGGTAAAGCGATTGGGAATCGGGCTACCAAGCCTCCCATGCGGGTTCAACTCCCGACGCTCCGGCCAGATCTTGCGGAACGCGAAGGGTGACAACGCGCGATTGGCGCGAGCACCCAGCACCAGTTCCGCACCAGGAGGCAGCCATGCTGAAAACTCTACCGATCCTGTTCGGGCTGCTGTTGTTTGTCCTATGGGGAGTGGCCCAGGAGGCACCGAAGCCTGCTGACACAAACTCCACGATCTCCGCCATCCCGGTGGACGCCACTCAAAAAACGAACCCCATCAGACCGACGGCTGAGTCACTGGCACGCGGGAAGCGCCAGTTCGGCTTCGATTGCGCCATGTGCCACGGCAAGGCTGGAGACGGCACCGGCGACGTCGCTGCCGACATGAAGCTAAAAATGAAAAACCACACCGATCCCGCCGCCCTTAAGAACCTGACTGACGGCGAACTGTTCTACATCATCAAGAAGGGCAAGGACCAGATGCCGCCCGAAGGCGACCGCGTAAAGAACGAGGAAATCTGGGATATGGTGAACTACGTGCGCTCGTTCTCGAAGAAGGGTGCGACTGTCGACGAAAAGCCGAACTAACGCGAGCCCGGCTGCTGAAAGGAACCCCACTCCAGGCGGGTTGAGAGTTCGCTCAAACCCGCTTTAGCCGCTGAGATTCTCTACGGTCATCGGGCCTTTAGATTCATATCATCCCTTTAGTTGCCGCTGCACCTTTACTAACCGTTGCGGTACGTTTCAATTACCCGCTTAGAGTGCTCGAGGTAAGAATACCAAAGTGCGGTGCTCGCAATGGGGCCAACCACGTGGTACCACCCCATCGCCGCGAAGCTCAAACGTTCAGTCGGCCGGTCAACGACGATCCAGAACAGAAAATAGCCGATATTCGCAAACAGATAGATCAAAAAGAATCGGCGCGCGAATCTGTCTGCTCCAGGCCGTACTGACCAAAGCTTGGACCCTGTGATGAAACTAAGGACTGCCACGGCTGCGAATAGAACACAGTAAACACTGTAAAGGACCGAGGCGGATTTGCTGTGAGCGTCCATCAACTTCGGCAGCACCTGCCAGCAAATCGCATAACCGCTACTTGCCGGATACACGCAGGTAAGGATCAGACACAAGACGGGAGCCATCCCCCAACCGGAGGCGGAATGGCGGTTTCGACATGGGAGGGCTGGATTTCCTGTGTGCTCATGAATCTAGCGTGAATGCGACGGCAAATACTAGGTGAGAAACCCTCATTGCGCAAGGCAGATGGGTGTTTTCATCCGCAGTTGCTCAAACCCGATCGTGTAAATCCATCCCTACCTCACATTACCCTGGTTACGTCGTAGCACCCTCCAGATCACAGACTTGGCCTCCGCCTTGCGACAGACTAGCCTCTGGAGGTCCACTTCGTCGTGTTGCGGCTAGACTATTTATCCTGCGTACTCACAATTTTTTCGACGATCCTGATCGGCAAGCGGTGCTGGGAAGGCTGGGCCCTGGCGGCTGTGAACAGCGTCATCGTCTGCATTATCGGTGTGAAAACGTCACAATTCGGCTTCGTTCCCGCAAACCTTTTTTGCATTGTTTTATACGCAGTGAACCTGCGGACTTGGCGAAAAGTAGAACCCTGATGACAAAAAAGGCTGCCATAATTTGGCAGCCTTTTCAAAAACCCCTCGAGAACTCCTCGCGGACCGAGTGCCCGCGTCACATGTTCCTAGTTATTCTCGCCGCCGGCGCGCTTCCATGAAATCAGCTCGCCGATCGTCGAACTGGTGCTCGAACTGGATACCGGGTGCTTGTAAGCCTCCACTTCCGAGCGTGAAGCTTCTTCACCTACCGCACGGATGCTGAGACCTACCTTCTTCTCTTCCGGATTCATCTTGATGATTTTGAAGTCGTGCTCCACGCCCGGCTCCAGATGCACCGGCTGTCCGTTGCCGTCGACCGCCTCGGAGTTGTGACAGAGGCCTTCGATCCCTTCGGCAATCTCCACAAACGCGCCGAAGGTCGCCACCCGCAGAACTTTGCCATGGACCACGTCGCCGACGTGATGCTGCTGGAAGAAGGTCTCCCAGACATCAGGCTGCAACTGCTTCACGCCGAGCGATAGACGACGCTTGTCGGGTTCAATCGCCAGAACCACTGCTTTGACGCGATCGCCCTTCTTCAAGACCTCCGACGGATGCTTCACGCGCTTGGTCCAGCTCAAGTTGCTGACATGTACCAGCCCGTCTATGCCGTCTTCAATCTCGATGAACGCACCGAAATCCGTGAGATTGCGCACCCGGCCTTCCACCTGCGTGCCCACCGGAAACTTTTCGTGCAGGCTGTCCCACGGGTTAGTGGCAAGCTGCCGCATGCCGAGCGAAATGCGGCGCTCAGCAGGATTCACGTTGAGGACGATGCACTCGACCTGGTCGCCAACATTGACCAGCTTTGACGGATGCTTCATGCGCTTCGACCAAGTCATCTCGCTGACGTGGACGAGCCCTTCGATGCCCTGTTCCAACTCGACAAACGCACCGTAGTCGGTGACGCTGATGACCCGGCCGGCCACGTGGGCGCCCACCGGATAGCGGTGCTCGGCGTCAAGCCACGGATCAGGCGTGAGCTGTTTGAATCCCAGGGAAACACGTTGCTTGTCCTTATCGAACTTGAGAACCTTGACCTGGATCTGATCGCCCACATTGACGAGATCGCGCGGGTGCGTGAGCCGTCCCCAGGACATGTCGGTGATGTGCAGCAGGCCGTCAATACCGCCCATGTCGACAAATGCCCCGTACTCGGTAAGGTTCTTTACAACACCAGTGAGGACGGCGCCTTCTTCCAGGTGTTCAAGCGTCTTGGACTTCTTTTCGTTCTGCTCTTCTTCCAGCAGCTGCTTGCGCGAGACCACGATGTTGCCGCGCTTCTTGTTCAGCTTGATGATCGCAACGTCGATCGTCGTGCCCTTCATGCCGTCCAGATTGCGGACTGGCCGTAGATCGACTTGGGAGCCGGGCAGGAAGGCGCGCGCGCCCTCGATGTCGACGGTCAGGCCGCCCTTGATGCGGTCAATGACCAAAGCCTTGATCGGCTTCTTCTCGTTATAAGCCGCTTCAATGTCGTCCCAAGCGCGCAGTCGCTGCGCCTTCTGGTGCGAGAGGTTGATATAGCCCTCTTCCGTCTCGCCCTTGTCGCGCATCACGTCGATCTCGTCACCAGGCTGGAACCGGGGCTTGCCCTCGTGATCCAGAACTTCGCTGAGGGGCAACATGCCCTCCGACTTGGCGCCGATGTCGACTACGACATGCGTGCCAGTGAGCTTCAGAACCGTGCCCTTGATGACACGGTCTTCGCCGACGGATTCCTCGGCTTCGGTGGTAAAGGTTTCGAGTGCTGCGGCAAAATCGTCGGTGGTGGCGGTGGACACGGCTGGTTTCTCTTCCTGAGACGGAGTTGGAGCCGAAGTTGCAGCTTCAGGCTGCGCATTCGGAGGATTGTGCGTAATGCCCTCGGTGGATGCCGCGCTCGGCTCGCTCACAGCGGAAACGGACGTGGCGGAATCGACTTCGTGGGCGGTGGTATCGTCGGACAAGGTCATAGCCTCTCTGCTACCTCGCACTGCTAAGGGTGCGGGACGGATGCGGGCTGTTTGGCGGACTGCCGGAACGGGTCTAAGGTTGTGGTGGGCTCAACCTGGCGGTTGAGCTTAAACAATCCCAGCGTTCGGACGACTAAAGCGAACCCGCGTCCAAAGGGAACCCATCGAGTGTAGCAACCGCTTCCGAACAGTGTCAAACACCAAACTACGGCGGAAAATCTGCACCGCACCAGCTTTATGCGGGTATTGGATTTCCTCACCGCAAGAACGGATACAACTTTCTTGAGAGGGTGCAAACCTCGCAAGGACCCCCGTCACGGAACGCTGTGAGGTTCCAGAAAACCATATACATCTGCTACTCTGCCCAGCCATGGACTATCTCTGGACTCCGTGGCGCTACGCGTATGTTACGAATGCCGAGAAGACGACAGGATGTATCTTCTGCCAATTGCTGGCAGCTGGAGACGACGAAAAGGTCCACATTGCCTATCGCGGGCACTACTGTTTCGTAATTTTAAACACGTATCCCTACACCTCCGGCCACGTGATGATCGTGCCGTACCAGCATCTGGACGAGCTGCAGAAGTTGCCACTTGAGGCAGCACAGGAAATGATGGGTCTAACCCAGAAGATGGAGGGTGTTTTACGCCGTCTTTACCAGCCCGATGGGGTGAATGTGGGGATGAACCTTGGGAAAGCGGCGGGTGCAGGCGTCGCTGGTCATATTCACATGCACGTTTTGCCTCGTTGGGTGGCCGACGCGAATTTCCTTACCGTGATCGGGGAGACTCGGATGCTGCCTGAGGCGATCGAGGTGACGTGGAGGAGGATTAGGGAGGCGTTAGCGGACGTTATGAGTTAGTTGCTCATCGGAAGTCGTTGGCCGCCAGTCTTACCTCTTCAACGGTCCCCGACATGTTCAACCGTCACAGAAACCAGGCGCCGTCCTCTCATCTAATGGACTGGCGGATTTTGTGATTAACCCAAGTTTGCGCGATTTTCTAGCACGATGCGGTGATGGGTTCGTCCCCGTAGGCACGTCTGACAATAGCGCGGCGCTTCAGCGCCGGGTATCGGCCGAGTTGGACCGCGTCCCGTAGGGACGCTTGAAATTCGCTGGTAATCTTGCCATGCCTCATACCTACCCAAGAACGGATTTAAAGCGCTGATCGTGGGTGGGACTGAGGATCACATGCACGTCCTGCTATCCCTGCCCGCGACGATCCCTTTGGCTAAAAGCCGTTCAACTTCTCAAGGGAACATCCTCACACTGGATGAACGAGACCTGCCACAACCGTTTTGCAGGGCAGGAAGGCTACGGTGCATTCACGATTGGCATCTCGCAGAAGGGCGACACGATCTCATACATCCAATCCCAAGCCGAGCATCATCGGAAAAGGGATTTTCAAGATGAGTTCGTTGCCTTCTGGAAGAGGCATGGCATCGAATACGACGTTCGCTACGTCTGGGGATAGTCGTTCAGGCGTCCTTACAGGACGCGATCCTTCCCACAAGCCTACCCGGCGCTGAAGCGCCGGGCTATTTTCAGTCGCCCCTGACGGGGTATCTTGCCTCGCGACAAAATACCGAAACTAAAATTGATGGTGCGTACCGAATTTCTTGAGCTTACGGTTGCACTAGCGTGACCTTCTTGATCTTGCGCCCAGCACGAATTGTCATTTCAGGCGTCGGCAACACTACAAGAAGATGCAAGCCGGACAAGTAACCATTGATCTGGACCGCTCCTTGTTTTATCTTCCGCACACCATCACTGACGGACTCAGCGAGCCCAGCTTTCGCGAGCAATTTGTCCACCCGGATCGGTTTGCGTGGCACATCGGGCGGTGAGTTCTTCACCACATCCCGGCTGGGAATGGCAAGATACCCGGGATTGTCAATGAGATCTGGGATTTCGCCTGCAGTGCTGCCGCCAACAACACTCTCAAGGGAAACCGAGACTCTGTCGACGTCCTCCGGCACTTCATCCTTCTGGAACTGCTTCGCCCAATCCTCGCCGGCCTTCGTCCCTGCGTCGGGGGAATGGAAATCGGTCACAATCCGTCGCGCCAGATCTTTCTTCAATGCCATGGGGTGCGCGGCGCTGGCCGCAACGTCCCGCTTCATCTTCTCAACATCCGATAGCGAGACATCCGTCAGCAATTCGTAATACCGCCACATCATCTCGTCGGAAATCGACATCACCTTGCCGTACATTTCCAGTGGTGGCTCGTGAATCCCGATCGCGTTGCCGAGCGACTTCGACATCTTATTCACGCCATCCAGCCCTTCGAGGATCGGCGTGGTCAACACTACCTGCGATTCCTGCCCGTAGGCGCGCTGCAGTTCGCGGCCTACCAGCAGGTTGAATTTCTGGTCGGTGCCGCCCAGTTCCACATCGGCTTCGAGCGCGACCGAGTCGTAGCCCTGCGCCAGGGGATAAAGCAACTCGTGTACGGCAATGGGTTTTTCTTCCTGAAAGCGTTTGTGAAAGTCCTCGCGCTCCAGCATTTGCGAGACCGTGTACTTGGCCGCCAGGCGGATGAAGTCTTCGGCGCTGAACTTCGAGAACCAGCGGCTGTTGAAGTCGACGACCGTTTTTGCGGGATCGAGAATCTTGAAAACCTGCGCTTTGTAGGTTTCGGCGTTCTCGTCGATCTGTTCGCGCGTAAGCGGCGGGCGCGTTGCCGAACGGCCGGTTGGATCACCGATCATGCCCGTGAAATCGCCGATCAGAAAGATGACCGTATGGCCCAGGTCCTGGAAGTGCTTGAGCTTGCGCAATACGACCGTGTGGCCTAAGTGCAAGTCGGGGGCGGTGGGGTCCATGCCGAGTTTCACGCGCATCGGCTTGTTGGCCGCACGCGACTTTTCCAGCTTCGCGCGCAATTCGGATTCGCGGATGATTTCGGCAGAGCCTTTTTTGATGTATGCGAGTTGGTCGTCAACTGGAGCGAAGTTGGGCATGCGGTTTGATTATAGCGATCAGCGTTCGGCTGTCAGCTATCAGGCCCGGGACTGACAGAGTTCTGTACCTCGATGGGCTCTCGCTTCAATTTCTGGTAGGCTCGTCGCGCGAAAATGCGGGCTGCTGCCATCTTCGGGCTGGGATCGTCGATGCGCGATCTGAAGCCATTCCAGGAAGTGCCACGCACGGAATGGGAGGTGGGCCTGCCCCCCAGCGGGGAGGGGTTCGACACGGTTCTGGTATTCGGTGGCGACGGCACGGTGCACCGCCACCTTGGCGCGCTGGTGCGGTTGGGCCTGCCCGTGCTTGTTGTACCCGCCGGGAGCGGGAACGATTTCGCCCGGGCGCTCGAACTGCGGCGTGTGCGTGATTCGCTCGAGGCCTGGCGTAGGTTCGCATCCGGCGCCGGGAATGTGCGAACCGTCGACCTCGGAGTTATCACACCCATTGGCGCGGGCCAGACATGGCCGGATGGACTTATCCACTATTTTTCTTGCGCCGCAGGCGTGGGGCTGGACGGAGAGATTGCGCGGAGGGCCAACACGCTTCCGCGATGGCTCCGTGGTCATGGCGGATATGCCTTAAGCGTGGCCCCGGCCTTGCTGGGATTCAGCCCCTTCGGACTGAAGCTGAGTTTGCTGCCGGCAGGGGACTCCGGAGAACTCATTCCACAACCAGATCGGACAACGCTGGCGGCTGTGTTCGCCAATGCACCGGTCTATGGTGGCGGCATGCGCGTCGCTCCCAAGGCGAAGATGGATGATGGTCAACTCGACGTCTGCCTGATCGGAGACATGCGCAAGCTCAAACTAATGAGTGTGTTTCCTTCGGTCTACCTCGGACGGCACCTGGGTATCCGGGAGGTTGAATACTTCACGACCGCACGGGTGTGTGTGGAAACGGATCGCCCCTTGCCCGTCTACGCAGACGGGGAATATGTGTGTCGGACGCCGGTCGAATTGAGGGTTGCATCTGGGGCGCTGCGAGTGGTTGTTGCCTGAAGTCGCGCTATCTATCGCCGCGAGCTCATCAAGCTGTCATCCTGAGGGGAAGTGAGGCGTCAGCCGAATGCAGTCGAAGGACCCCGCACCCGCGACGAATCCCTCTAACGCCGTTCATTTTTGTACCACCGACGATGCTGCACGGGCAATTTTCGCCCGTCTCTAATGTGTCCCGTTCGGATACACCAGGATTTTGCTGGCCTCGCCCGTCTTCAGCCGCTCCATCCCTTGGGAAAAGTCTTTCAGAGCGATGCGGTCCGTGATTGCGGGCCGCAAGTCAAGCTTCCCGCTCTTGAGCAACGCGGTCATCTGGTACCAAGTCTGGTACATACGACGGCCGTTGATGCCTTGAATCGTAATGCCCTTGAAAATGATGTCTTCGGAAAAGTTCAGCGAGATCGGCTTGGAGGTCAGGCCGAGGAGGGAGATGCGCCCGCCACGACGCACAATGTCAAAGGCTGTTCGAATCGCGCTGGGATGGCCGGCCATTTCTAGCACCACGTCCACGCCCAGTCCACCAGTGCGCTCCAGCACGATCGAGTTCACGTCTTCTTTTGACGGATCAAGCACCAGATCGGCTTTCATTTGCTGCGCGATGTTGCGGCGGTGTTCGTTGACTTCGATGGCGAATACTTGCGCAGCGCCCACGGCTCGCGCTACCGAAATCGCGAAGAGTCCAATCGGGCCACAACCCGTGATGGCCACCGTCTTAGCGGCAATCTCACCGGCCAGCACGGTGTGAACGGCGTTACCAAGCGGGTCGAGGATGGACGCGTATTCCTGCGGAATCTCCGGATCGAGCTTCCAGATGTTGGACTCGGGAATCACCACGTACTCGGCAAACGCCCCATCGGCATCGACGCCGATGATTTTCACGTTTTGGCAGATATGCGCTTCGCCCGTGCGGCATTGCAGGCATTTGCCGCAGGCCACGTGCATTTCGGCCGAGACAAAGTCGCCCTCCTTGACGCTGGTGACTTCGTTGCCAAAGGCGACCACCTCGCCGCAGAACTCGTGACCGGGAATCAGAGGTGGATGGATGCGGCCCTGGGCCCAGCGGTCCCATTCATAAATGTGCAGATCGGTACCGCAGATGGAGGCAACTTTGACTTTAACGAGAACGTCAGTACGCCCGAAACCGGGAATTTTGACATCGCGAACATCCACGCCCGGCGCGGCCTCTGGCTTGACGACCGCTAGCATTGTTTTGGGCATCCTGAAGAATCCTTTCCGGAACAACTGCAAAAGCAGGCCAGCATCAGTACGTCTCGGCCGCTCCCCCCAAACCCTAAATCTTAGCACCCTGCGAAAACTGTCACCGGGCATGTTTCCCCAATCAGACTACAATACGAAATCGCGCAGCCCGTCATGAGATCGAAATCAACAGCTTTGTTTTTCTGCCTGCTGACCTTGATCGCATCCGCCCCTTGCCAAGCCCCCGCTTCTAACACACGCGCTGATTTCATCCGACGCGTGGTCGCAGCGGCGATTGACCGCACTCACCATGCCGTACGCTACGATCCTGCCTATGTTCGAATCCCGTACCCTGGGGGCGATGTGCCGGCGGACACAGGTGTTTGTACTGACGAAATCATTCGGTCCTACCGGGTTGTGGGCGTCGATCTGCAGAAAGAAGTCCATGAGGACATGACAAAGAATTTCTCCGCCTATCCCGGGAAATGGCGCTGGCTCCTCGGGAAACCGGACTCAAATATCGATCACCGACGGGTTCCAAATCTCATGGTCTTCTTTCAACGGAATGGCGAGGTGTTGCCCACCACGAATCTTGCGGAGGATTACAAACCCGGAGACCTCATTACCTGGGATCTTGGAGGCGGAGTTCCCCACATCGGCATTGTCGTCGATCGGAAGGCTGCCAACGGGCACTTCATGATCGTTCACAACATTGGCCGGGGCCCGCGAATGGAGGACGTTCTTCTGAGTTGGAAAATCACTGGCCACTATCGATATTACGGACCGAACAGCTAGATGCATCTCAGAGATTGGAACTCGAGTCCGGAGCGGTCGTGGGTTTGCGATTCTCGTCCATCTTCCGATTGAACTCCTCCGACTTGCCCCGGGGTACGCTAAGAGTCTTCCAATCCACCGAGCGGAAGTGTTTCGCTAAAAACACAATCTGTCCGACGTGGTAAGCATAGTGTGCCACCTGGCGGTTCAGAGCCTGCAGAACAGTGTGCGGTTCGTGGCGAATGTAAATCGTTCGCATCACGTCGTCAGGCGTTAGCGACTCCAGTGCCATGAACACGCAAGCCCATCCCTGCTCCCACCATTGCATCACCTCGGCGCGAGTGGTGGCTGCGGTCAGCTCGAACTCTTGATCACGATGACGATCGGGCTTCTCGCCGTCTGTGGTCAGGAAATCCGTAAAGCGAGACCGCATGTTCCCGGCGAGGTGCTTGATCACGATCGCGACCGAGTTCGATTCCGGATCGAGAGTGAGGAAAAGCTGATCGTCTGTCAGTTGCGCCAAGGCGCCCTCGCCCAGGCGCTTGTGCCCGCGAAACTGGCGGCGGGCCTCGTCAAGATAGTGAGGCGCGATTGAATCCATGACAGCTCAATCATACCGCTACCCAATCGCGGACCGGATGCCAGTCGGCTGCAGTTGTACCTCGATGCCGCCCAGCCATTTCGCGATGAGGTTGTACAGAAACGCGCCCAAGGCGCCGAAAATGAACCCGAGAACCCCGTAGAATACCGGCGCCAGCAGGCTGAAAAACATTCCGACGGCGCCTGCAAAGGGGTTATGACCGCTTTGATTTGGAATCATGGATCCCACCAGACCAATGAGAAGGAAAAACGGCAGGAACAACAAGCCCAGCGCCGCGTACAGCGCCCCCATGATTTTCGCAACGGAGAGTACCCCAACCGACTTGATCGTCTGCATTGGAAATCCACTCCTTTTCATGTAGCGATTTGACAAAGTTGCATCAAGAAATCACCCTTCCCCCCAACCGCCACCACCAGGAGATTCAATCCGGACCCGTTCGCCTTTCCGCAAACGTAGATGGAACTTTCCGGGCAATTCCTGGGAGGAACCGTCTGAGCGCAAGACCACTGCTTTTCCCGGCGCGCCAGCGGTGCCGCCCTCCAATCCAAAAGGCCCCTTCGTGCGACGGTCGGCCAGCAACGTAACCTCGGAATCGGTGAGCACCTCAATCTCGCGAACGACGCCGTCGCCGCCGCGATACTTGCCCGACCCCCCACTACCCGGCCGCAAGGAATACCGTTGAACTCGCAACGGGTAGGCGTACTCCAGGGCCTCCACCGGCGTGTTCAGGGAGTTCGTCATGTGAGTGTGCACGCCCGACACGCCGTCTTTCGTCGGCCGCGCTCCCATGCCGCCCGCGATCGTCTCGTAATAGGCGAACGGTTCATACGTGCGGGGATCGATCCCCCCGATGGTCAGGTTGTTCATCGTGCCCGAGGCGGCCGCGGGAATCTGTTTGGGCACGGCTTGCGCCAACGCGCGCAGCAGGACGTCCACGATGCGCTGCGATGTTTCCACATTTCCGCCTGCCACAGCTGCAGGGGGACGCGCATTGACCACGCTGCCTTCGGGTGCAATTACACGGATTGGTCTCATCAGCCCACTGGTTGCTGGAACATCCTCGGCCAATAGACAGCGGAATACATAAAAGCATGCGGAATAGGTGATCGCCTCCACCGCGTTAATGCTGCCCTCGACCTGGGGATCACTGCCGCCGAAATCTACGGTGACCTGTTGTGGAGGGGGCGCTACTGCCCGCTTGCTCCACGTGTGCACAGTCACGGCCACCGCAATCTTCGCAGGGACGTCGCCGATCCCGTCATTGTCGAGGAAGTCTTCGGCGCGAAAGGTCCCTGCAGGAACGTCCTGCAGATAGGCACGCATTAACTCTTCTGAATAATCAAGCAAGTCGGCCGCTGCGCGCTTCGCGCGGGGCAAGCCGTAACGAGCGCAAATCGCCCGCAGTCGATCCGCACCCGTTTGACAGGCCGCAATCTGTGCGCCCAGATCGCCCTCGCGTTCGCGGGGTGTTCGCACATTGCTCAACAGTAGGGCCAGAATATCGCGGTCCATCTTTCCGCTCCGCATGATTTTCACGGGAGGAATCCGGAAGCCTTCCTGGTAGATTTCGCGACAGAGACCCATCGATCCGGGATATGTGCCGCCCACGTCGGCGTGATGCGCCCGCGATGCTACATAGAAGTCGGGGCTGCGCTGACCAGAACGCGAGGTGTGCACGTATACAGGTGCCACCAGGGTGATGTCGGGAAGGTGCGTACCTCCGGCAAAGGGATCGTTCAACATCACCATGTCGCCCGGCATGAATTCGCATCGCGCGATCGCGGCAAGGACCGACAAGGGCATCGATCCCAAGTGCACCGGCATATGGTCGCCCATCGCGATGACCTGGCCATCACCGTCAAACACGGCACAGGAGTAATCGCGGCGCTCTTTGATATTGGGGGAAAACGCAGTGCGACGCAGAGCGGCGCCCATTTCTTCTGCGATCGAGTGATAAAGATTCTTGAAGATCTCGAGTTCGATCGGATCGCGTTTCATGCGGAACTGGAATTTCGCGAGCCAGTGTACTAGAGCGATCGGTTCGCCAACCCGTCCGATTCGGGGGTTAGGAGTGCAAAAATATGTTGACATGCCTGTAACACTGCCGCAATATCTTGTATTAACAGGTGAGCCCATACCAAGAGTTGGGCTATGTCGGCAGAGGGCGAAGCGCCCAACCGAAGACACCTTGCAAGGGAAAAAGTTCACGGAGGAATTACTTCATGGCAACCAAGAAAAAGGCTGCAAAGAAGAAAAAGAAACACTAACCGTCCGCGAGACGTTACCTCGCATGGGCCCAAGTAATTTCACAAAAAGCCTGCCCGGAGAAGCACCTCCTGGCAGGCTTTTTGCTTTCAGTCATCGCACGTCGTCCGTCGTCAGCAAATTGGTGAAACAACGTCGCGTTATCATTTTTCACCGTCGCGTGATTCTTTTGTTACCGGGCTGACGACCTTGCGACTGACGACTAAATGCCACTAACCACTAAAGAGCAACTTGATAGCACGAATTGGGGGTTGTTCGCGGGGACGCGGCATGCTAGAAACGGCTGAGACAGGAATTCTGGCCTTCCTGAACGGTGGGGCGTCACTTCTGACAAGCCGAATGAGCCCGAAAAAAAAGAACAGCAAATCGAGCAAGACGAGCGAAATCCTCATTCCCGAGAAACTCTATTTTCGTATCGGTGAGGTTGCCCGGCTGTGCCGACTGCCGGCTTACGTCCTGCGTTTCTGGGAAACTGAATTTCCCCAACTCAAGCCTGTGAAGAGCAGCACGGGTCAGCGCATGTACCGCAAACGCGACGTGGAGAGCGTGGTGCGTATCAAGCGTTTGCTGTACGAAGAGGGGTACACGATCGCCGGCGCGCGCCAGCATCTGCGCGACGAAGGGAAAACCGACAAGACTCAAGTTGCGCTGCCGTTTCCAACCAATTCGCCCAACGATTTGCGGCACCTTCGCCAAGGCCTAAAAGAGATTCTTACCATCCTCTCACCGCGACGCTGACCGGTTGGACACTTCGAAGTTTTCCCATTTTGGAACCTTTCGAACCTGGCCGTGATCCATGCGCTTGCGTCTCTTTCCGTTTCCCAGCAATGTGGAGTCAGGAGCCTGCCATGATTCAAGTGCTGATGCATCACGAGGTTGCTGACTACCAAAGCTGGCGTGCAGTGTTTGATGCTGCACTCGATTTTCGCCATAGTGGGGGCGAACGAGCCTGCCGCGTTTTCCGTACAACTGGCAATCCAAACGACTTGACGCTGCTGTTTGAATGGGAAGACCTGGAACGAGCGCGCGGCTATATGAATTCGGAAGAACTGCGGAAGAAGATGACTCTGGCTGGCGTCGTGGGAGTTCCAGAAATCCACTACCTGGCGGAGATGTATTCGATCCACCGCAGCGCGGCTGACTGATTTGTAGTGGGATTTGCCTTAGAGGCCGCGTGAGGCCCGCGGAGCCGACCTCCCCGGCCGCTTCAGTTCAGCGCGCGGGTTCTGCGCTGCCCGTGTTTACCGCCTCATCCAGCAGAATGCGGCTGGCACGCTGTGTTTCCTGAATGAGGTTGCGCTCCTTGTTCATTTCCGCTTCGGCTTCGCCCGCCATCACGGAACCGGCAGCCAGCGCAAAACGCAGAGCATCTTTCTGGTCGTCGAAATAGAGGATTACCTGCTTACTAGCCGCCATTCACACTTCTCCTGGGTCAAAATCGTGGCGCGCTCATCCCTGCCATCATTTTGAAGGGCAATGCTGTGATCAGAAAGTGTCGTTCTTGGTACCCGGCCGGCGAAATACGCGACGCTTGCATTACTCTGAGAGCCATCTGAAGCGCCGCGTCGCTGGTCCCAGAGGTTTTATTGTGAAACGACTCGCCCTGCTATGCCTGCCGCTGCTTGTACTACCACTTTTTGCCCAGTCGCAAGACAAAAGCCGCATTGTTGCCTTGGAGAACTCCTGGAACCAGGCCGAATTGCATAACGACGCCCATGCGGTCGACTTGCTGCTGGCCGATGATTTCGTGATGACCGTGGCCGATGGCTACACCCTGAACAAGGCTCAAATGCTGACTTCGGTGCGCGATACTTCTTATCGGCCTGAAGTGTTGCAGTCTGACAACATGGAGGTGCGCATGTACGGCAACACGGCCATTGTGACCGGTTCTTATTTAGAGAAGGGCAAGGACAAGGGAAAGCCCTTCGAGCGTCGGGGTCGCTTTACCGATACTTGGATGAACCTGAATGGGCAGTGGCGATGTGTCGCCAGCCACTTCAGCGTCAAACCGTAGCGGACAGCGATACTCTATTTGCTCGGTGGGGCTGCGGGTTTGATTTCATCCGAGGCTTTCTGAACATCCTCGATCGAACTGGAACTCAGGTGATACAGGGCTGGTTCATTCTCGCGCTTCGCAATGTAGCCGTCGCCAGACTTCGCAATCTGGACCTTCTCAACGCGCTTGCCGTCCTCTGAAGTTACCGTGGCCTCGATCGTTGGGTTCGCAAAGCCGGACTCCGGAAACTTGTCCGAGGTCAGGTCGCGAAGCTTCGCAACAAGGGATTGCACGGAGTCAGCATCCATCTTTTTGCCGTTTGACCACCAGTCCTCGCCGCTGCGGTTTAGGAAGTATGCCTTCGACGGGCTATGAAGCTCTAGCTTGCCAGGTTCGGCGTAGCCGAAGTCGAAGAGCCTTTTCCCGCGAAAATCATCCAACCCCTTGTCGAGAGCTTTGCCCAGATCAGTATCGATCTTGTACGCTTCCTCAACTGTGCTGGACTTCGCATAGTACGTGTCTTTGTCCTTGCGCACTTCTAAAGACTGAGTACCAGACTCGTCTGTAATTGTTGCGGTTGCGAGCACCGTGCCACGCGCAAAGGCGCCAGTATCAGTCTTGGGGCCGGCGGCGGCAAGATTCATCTTGGCGTCAGTCAGCTTGCGGATGAGTTCGCCAACCTCGGACGCATCAGCACGCAGGGGCTTGGGTTTCAGGATCTGCCATTCGTCTTTATTGCGCCCGAATTCAATCGTCTGCCCTTTCCGGACAATCTCCAGCCGGCTGATCTTGTCGGAGTTCACGGTCAGCAGCCGCTTGTCGCGGACATCGTTGAGACCCTTATCGACGCTGTTCTTCGTATAGCTGGCCACGGTGAACACGCGTGGATCGCCGGCCAGCATAGCGTAGACAGCGCTGCCGGTAGGTGTATCGTCCCCGATCAGGACCTTTTGCGTCTTATTGCCCTTGTCAGTGATATCCACTTCGAGGGCGGGCTGATCCAGGCCATAGGTTTTCAGATCAGAAGTTTTTTCTTCGACCAGACGCTCGGAGTTCAAAGATGAAAGCGTCGAGAGCAGGCTCGAAACCGCGTCCTGGTCCGCGCCGTATGGTTTCGGCTGGGTGATCTGCCACTTCCCCGACCCCGCCTTGGTGAGGACGACGGACTCCGCATTCTTTTTCTTGAGATCGAGCTTGGTAATGCTGGATGAATCCAGCTTGAGGATCGCGGGTGGAGTATCGGCCGGTGCCTTGACGGTATCGTCAGCGGGCTTGCGGTGTTCCGACCAATAAAGCACACCAGCGAGAATGAAGAAGACGACGGCCGCAACTACTAGACCACGGATTTTCATAGTGCTTCCGGAGCTCAGACGAGTCGAGGATTTCTTACCTCCTCTTCCACCAGACGGAAACTCCGGCAACCACCACGATCAGGGGCAACACGAACTGGCTGGTGATGCGAACCCAATTCAGTTGCGCGCCGCGTCATGGTGATGCGGCGATCTTCCTGTTGCTTCGGGCGGATGGAGATCAGATCTTCGTCCGACGAAAGCCAGTTCATGGTGTTCAGGGCCAGATCGCTGTTGCCGTTGAAATTGATGAAGGAGTTGGCCGCCCAGGACGAACTTCCGACGACGACGAAGCGACCCTGCGAATTTTCTTTGCCGGTGTTGTAGGTTCCTGCGGCGGCAATGGTCATCGGCCCCTTCTTGTTCTTGGGGTCGTTCACGTGACTTCACCGAACTCAGATTGGTGGTCGCCAGGCTGCCGAGGCCGAAGATTCAAACAGCTTCTGCACGTTGGATCTTGTCGGTGTTCTTGATGTCCAGGGAGCGCGCCAGCGGAAAACCGGTGGCTGTCCCTTTCATCTCGTTGACGATCGGTTGCGAATCGTAGCTGGAGACCAGAGCGACTGCGGACCCAGCCGAGCAGTTGTCCGATGGGGTTCAGGTCCAGAATCAGATCTTTGTCCACGGTCACGCCCCAGCTCTGCAAGCACGTTAGTCAGCGCATCATTGTCCGCGATTTCTGAACGGTCGAAGTCTTCAGTGGCGGATCCAGCATGAACATCGCGCGCCCGCCGTCTTCGACATACTTCTTGATGGCGTCGACTTCCGGCTGCTCGTAGTCGCCTGGTCGGCCCCGCGATCACCAGAGTGGTGCAGTCGCTGGGAACCTCCGCTTTCTGCAGCAGGTTGATGGACTTTGCTTTCGTAGTTGTCCTTCGCCAGCAAGTTCCTTGAAGTGGGAGAAGCCCTCGCGATCGGTGTCGTCAATCTGATGTTCGCCGCTCCCGCTCACGAAGCAGACCGTTCGCGTATTGTTCTTCAGGTCGCGAATGAAGGCGCCGGTAACGCCTTCTTCGGTCATGCTCTTGGCTTCTTCTTTTTTCGCGCCGATCTGAACGACGGCGGTGCCGTAACTTGGTGATGCCCGCTTCGCGCGCCACCTGCGGATTTTTGTCGGGATCGACATACTCGACATGCACCTTGGGCGAAAGGTTGGCGTAGCGGTCGAGCAGGTCCTTGCCGGCCCGGAAGCGCGGTGCTCTGATCGAAGTAGGTGATCGGTGCATCCTGCTTCAGACCCTTGACGATCTTGGCGGTCTGGTCGGACAGGCTGTAGCGCTTATTCGCGGTGGCAGTCGTAAGGACTTGTTGTAACGATTGGCGAGAACGTTGGCCACCGACACGACTGCACAGGATTACGAGAATGTAGATCGTGACGTACGCGGCGTACTTGGTTTGTCTTGCTTTCATCCACTGGCGATTCATCTACGACCTCCAGCGCAGCGATTCCATGGAGCGCGCCGTGAAAAACAGTCCCAGGAAAATCACCGTCAGATAGAAGATCGCGTCTTTGGAATCGAGCACGCCCTTGGCGAACGATTCAAAGTGCGTGATCACGCGACATGTAGGAAAGCACCTGGGCCCAGGTGGCGTTTTCATACCGGCTCACCCATCCCAGCACCCACAGCAGCAGGCAAACGCCGAAGGTCACGGCGCCCGCGATGATCTGATTCTTGGTCGTCGTGGAAATGAACGTTCCGATCGCCAGCAGCCCGCCGGCCTGCAGCAAAAGTCCCAGATAACCGATGGCCAGCGGCTTCCAATCCGGATTGCCGTATTGGAACAGAGAAGCAAAATTCACAGCACCGTGGTGAAGCAGCATGCAGGGCATACATGATCAGCGCGGCCAGCCACTTTCCGAGGATCACTTTCGCAGATCGCGAGATGGGCGAAGTCGACCAGCAGTTCGATGGTGCCGCTGCGCTTTTCTTCCGCGAACAGCCGCATCGTGATCAAGGGAATGAAAAACAGCCCGATCACGTTGACGTTGGCGAGCAGCGGGCGTAACACCTGCTCGTTGAGGTTCATCGGGAACTGCTCGCCGCGCATCTGGCATTCCATGGCCATCGTTCACGAAGTAGCCCACGGCATTCCAGAAGAAGAATCCGAAGATCAAGGCGAACATCACCAGCAGAATGTAGGCGACCGGCGATACAAAGTAGCTGCGCAGTTCCTTGCGGCAGATGATCCAGATGTTTCTCATTGATTCGGCTCTCCTGCTGCCACGGTTTCCAGTTCCGCGGGCGCTTCCGATCCGGTCAGTTGCAGGAAAATTTCTTCCAGGCTCATGCGCCGCGGGCGGAGTTCGTTCAGATCCCATCCCGATTCGACCACGGCGCGAGCCAGATCGCCGCGCACGACCGCTATTCTTCGCGGCTCTCCACTTCGAAAATGCACGCGCTTCTGGCCGTCGGACTTGGCGACCACGCGGCTCACGCCGGCAATCTGTTCCAGCTTGTGCTGCACCGTCGCTGGGGTCGAGGTTCCCGTTGCGTCCCGCGACTTCCACCAGCACGGATTCGCCGGACCGCGCGCGCGTGCTGCAGATTGCTCACCGAGTCGGTGGCCACAATCTTGCCCTTGTTGATGATGATCACCTGCTCGCAGGTCTGCTCGACTTCCGGCAGGATGTGCGTGCTCAGAATGATGGTGTGATCGCCCGCCAGGCTCTTGATCAGGTCGCGCGTTTCGTTGATCTGCTTGGGATCGAGACCGGCGGTCGGCTCGTCCAGAATCAGCACGTCGGGATTGTGAATGATGGCCTGGGCCAGGCCGACGCGCTGGCGATAGCCCTTCGAAAGCTTCCCGATGATCTTGTTTCGAACGTCCGCGACGGCGCAGCGCTCGCAGACATAGTCGACCCGTGCGCGCAGGTCCGACCCGGACAGCCCCTTGAGCTGGCCGACGAATGTCAGGTATTCGGCAATCCTCCATTTCCGGATAAACCGGCGGAGTCTCGGGCAGGTAGCCGATGCGCTTCTTCACTTCGAGCGGCTGTTCGAGAATGTCGAATCCGGCCACGGTGGCCGTGCCGCCGGTGGGCGTCAGGAAGCACGTCAGCATGCGCATCGTCGTGGTCTTGCCGGCGCCGTTCGGTCCCAGAAATCCGACGATTTGCCCGCGCTGGACTTCAAACGAGATCTGGTCCACAGCCGTCGTGTGTGCGTACCTTTTCGTTAAAGCCATTAACTGTAATCATAAGAAAGTTGTTGGCAACACTGAGGTATACAGTCTGTCGAGCGGAAACCGCACGGAAGCGTGCGGACAAAATATTCTAAAAAGCCCACCCTCGAAATGTCAATTTGGGTCGGCGAAGAGCCGGGCCTGGTTTGCGAGTTTCCGCTTGGCCGGGGGTGCTCCCATAAGCGCTTCTATGAGAAGGTCATAAAAGTCAAGGCCGACGTGGCGGCCCTCCTTAATTTGTTTTCCGACGTCAGCATAGACGTCCGGGTGACTTGCGGGGCTGTCAAGGGCGCCGCCGAAGGGCGGCGTTCATCTTGACCCTTGACAGCCCCGCAAGTCACTTCACAATCGAGCTGGGAACGAAGCGAAACGCAGTTCAGTTGAGCTTCGTTCCTTAGTGGAGTGGTTTTCGCTCTTTCTCGAGCTTGCTCGTGGGCATCCACACTCCGCCTCACCGTTCTGGCATTCTCCATCATCATCTTTTCGTTTCGGTCACAGAACATTCATGGATTCGCTTCGAACCAAGTCCTCCTGGAAAACTCTGGCCGACGCCACCCCACCGTTGCCGTGCTTCTATCCGCACTCTGAATGGGCCACTTCTGGGCCCGGTGCATGTTGGGGTTCGATCTAAAGCCCAGGTCCATCACCACCGTGACGAACCTGGGATTGTTGGGTGCTGCCATCTAACGAGCGGTCTTCATGGACCAGCGCTCAATACGCAGTCACCCGAACAAGGCGGTGGATGTCGTTGTCTGCCAAACTTTCTGGATCGACTCTTGGTTCTCGCGTCATCAACTCATGGTCCTGCCCTGCCGACACCGAATCGCTCGCGAATCGTCCTCTCGGATTCCGTGTTTCCGTCTGCTCGCCTTGGCCGGTTAGGCAGCCACCGCCGGCGCTATCGTCGCGGACATGCCCTGGCGCAGCGGCTCATACACCTCTCCACTCACCCAGAGCCGGTGCAGTAAGACGGCCAGCTTCCGGGCCACCGCTACCGCCGCTCTCTTCTTCGCATTCTTCCCACCGCGCTCGCAGAGCCGCAGCCCATACCGTCGTAAGTCCGTGTCCGGTCCGAACGGCCCCAAGATATAGTGCGCGCTCCCCACCAGCAGCTTGCGCACCATCGTGTCTCCGGTTTTGCTGATTCCTAATTGCGGCTGGCTCTCCCCGGAGTCTTCCTGCTTCGGCACTAATCCCAGATACGGCCCCACATCCCGACTCTTCACGAATCGTTCCGGATTCTCCAAGGTCAATACGTAGGCCAGCGCCGTGATCGGCCCCACCCCCTTCACCTGCCGCAATAACGCCGTGTGCCCATACTTCTCGCGGCCCAGCTTTTCAATCTTCTCGTCATACTCCTTGAATGCAATCACTCAGTGCCGCTGCCAAACGCACCAAGCGGCAGCAGCGCTTCGCGGATCTCGACCGGAACTGCCTCCTCTACCTTTTGTGCGAAGCTCGGGCTCGAACACTTGGGTAGCCGTGTGCCCATACTCTTCACCAGACCTCGCGTGGCGTTGATCAGCTCGGTCCGCGCCGCCACCAACGCATCGCGGGCTCGCAGCACCACCAGGTCCTGCCGCACTTCCCGACTGCGGTGCTGGATCGGGTGCAACGACTGCGGATCCACGCGTCCCAACCGCGCCAACTTGTTGGCATCGATCCGATCATTCTTGCGCTTGCGACGCTTCGATCCGTCCATCAACCGCGGGTTGGCCACCAGCACTTCGTGTCCCGCAACCGCAGATGACTTCCTGCACCCAGGCCGAGTGTGTCCCCACCTCCATCACCACTCGCGCCGCATTCAATGCCTGGAAGAATTCGGCAAATCCTGCCTGCGTCGTCCGCAACTGTCCTTCCGCCAGCGTTTCCCCCTCCAAACCCAAAATGCATAGAGTGCGTTTGATCATCGGTAGCTTAACGCCATCCGTGATCGGGGATCGACCTTCTCATCCCATCTAACTTAAGGGAGGTTTTTAAGGGAGGGGTTTTTTCCTCGTACTTCGGCTCGAAGGACAAGTCACGCGGTGCGGGTCGAATTCGGAGGAACTTGGAGACCGACGCCGCGTATTTGGTCGATGAGCGAGTGGGATCCCAATGCTCAACACAGTCGGCTTGCCAGTTCTGTCATGGGTACCTTCTGCATAGGCCATCTTGAAGCGCAAGGTCTCTGGCAATGGGAGGGCCCATCGACTCATAGCACGCGATTCGTCGTCAGCAAGCAACGCGATTTTCCCGGTGGAGCGAGTGGATTTTGTCCTGTTACCCTCGCGTCGGAACTTCGGAGGAACGTGCGATGAAGATGGTAACTGGCGGATCGTGTGCGCTCCTCCTCGCACTGACGACGCACGGACACGCCCTCAATGCCGCGTCGTCGTGTGAGAGCTTGTCATCCTTAGTGCTCCCGAACACTTCGATTACCCTCGCCCAGATGGTGCCGGCCGGAGCATTCACGCTGCCTGGAACGGGCCCTGCGGCGCCGCAATTCAGCCAGCTGCCGGCCTTTTGCCGTGTGGCAGCCACGCTTACTCCCTCGTCGGACTCTGACATCAAGATTGAGGTCTGGCTGCCGGCTGTTGGTTGGAACGGAAAGTTCCAGGCCGTCGGCAATGGCGGCTGGGCGGGAACCATCAGCTACGGCGCGCTGGCCTCGGCGCTGCAGGAGGGTTACGCGACGACATCGACGGACACGGGACACGCAGGCGCGAATGCGTCGTTCGCGATCGGACATCCGGAAAAAGTCATCGATTTCGCCTATCGTGCCGTCCACGAGATGGCAGTGAAATCGAAAGCCATCATTGCGACGTTCTACGATCGCGCGCCACGGTTTTCGTACTGGACGGGTTGCTCCACTGGGGGGCGGCAGGCCCTGATGGAGGCTCAGCGCTACCCGGAAGACTTCGATGGGATTATCGCCGGCGCTCCAGCGAATAATCAGACGCAGCTGTGTGCCTGGCGGATCGCAGTGGAAGCGAGGATCCTCCAAAGCCCGGCGAGTGTTGTCCCTCGCGCCAAACTCGCGCTCCTCAATCGCGCCGTGCTCGCCGCATGCGACCCAATCGACGGAGTGACGGACGGCCTGCTGACGGACCCACTCCAATGCCATTTCGATCCTGCAACACTCTTGTGCCACGGCGCCGACCGAGACGATTGCCTGACGGCGCAACAGGTAGAGGCCGTCAAGATGGGGTACGCCCCGGCCAGACGAAAGACGGGGGAGTTGATTTACCCCGGCTTAGTGCCTGGCGGCGAGTTGGAGTGGGCCATGCTGACAGCCGCCAAGCCGGAACCTGGAGGGATCGACGTGGGCATGTTCAGGTACGTGGCCCACGAAGAGCCGGCGTGGGACTGGCGCACGTTCGACCTGGACCGCGATACCTCCCTGATCGACAAGAAAGCCGGTTTCATCGACGCCGTGAATCCGGATCTTTCCGCCTTTCGGGCTCGTGGTGGGAAACTTCTCATCTTTCATGGCTGGAATGATGGCGGATCCGGCGGGGCGATTTCGCCGCAGAACACTGTCAATTATTATTCAAGTGTGTTGGCAAAAATGGGATCGCAGCAGCAGGATTGGCTGCGGCTCTTCATGGTACCCGGCATGGAGCATTGCGGAGGTGGGCCGGGGCCCGACCAAGTGAACTGGATGGCTGCGCTGGAGCGTTGGCGCGAGTCCGGAATCGCACCCGATCGATTGATCGCATCGCGAGTCAGAGACAACCGTGTCAACATGACACGGCCACTCTGTCCCTATCCACAAGTCGCGCACTACACCGGCGTGGGCAGCACGAACGACGCGGAAAACTTCGCCTGCAAGGTGCCTTGATCTCTTCATTTATCGCCTATGGGGAGTGCCTCCCATACAACCCCTGCCACATACCCAACTCTCCAAGGGGCAGGTATATTAGTAAAAACTCTGGCTGCAATCCACTTCCAAGGAGAGAAGAGATGCCTTCCCTATTGCGGCAGTTTGTGCGCGTCGCCACGGCCTGCACACTAGCTGTTGTGTTTGCGATTCCACAAGACGCGCTGGCGCAGAGCCATGTAGTCAGCCTGGCGGACCTGCAAAGTGCGACCATTGCTTCCACCCAGGCGCGCCAGCGGAACATTGAAGCGATTCGGCAGTTCATCTCCTCCCCAGTTGCCGAAAAGGCGCTGAAGTCCGCACACATCGATGCCCAGCAAGTGAAAGATGCCGTGTCCCGCCTCAACGATCAGGAATTGGCACAGTTGGCTGCCCGAAGCAGCAAAGCGCAAGCCGATTTCGCCGCCGGCTCGCTCAGTGATCGTGACCTGATCATCATCCTGGTTTGCATAGCGGCGCTTATTCTGATTATTGTGGCGGTTCGCTAGGCACCTCATGCCTCGCAGCCTCGTCAAGATCGTGGCAGTTGTTGTGTGTTTGTGCGGATTTGTCTTAGCCGTTGATCCTGGCGGGGTATGGCTCGATGTTCCTTTCCTAAAGCAGGAAAAGAACGGCTGCGGCGCTGCCAGCATTGCGATGGTGATGCAGTTCTGGCAGCGCCAGCTGGGATTGCCTTCTGCCAGTTCTGACGCGGCGCAGATTCAGCGCGCACTCTACTCTTCTTCCGCCCACGGAATTTATGCCTCTGATCTGGAAGGCTACCTGGAAAAGAGCGGTTTTCGTACGTTTGCTTTCGCGGGGACAAGGGAAGACCTTCATCAGCATCTGAAGAAGGGCCGTCCGTTAATCGTCGCGCTGAAGCCCAGTGGCCGTCCCCCATTGCACTACGTCGTCGTGGCGGGACTGGACACGGAGCAAAACTTGATCTTGCTCAACGATCCCGCGGAGCGCAAGCTGCTGAAGCAGGAGCTGGCGAGCTTCGAAAAAGAATGGAGCAACGCGGGCCATTGGACGTTGCTGGCCGTGCCTCGATCCGAGAGCGCATCATCCGCGCACTAATTCTCGCTTGTTTTGTCCTTGCCGTTGCGGGGTTAGCGAGTAGTCAGTCCTCTACGCCTCCCTCGGATCCGAACTCTACCGTCACCATCCGGCACCTTTTTGAGCAAGAACGCTGGTCGGAAGTCGTCCGCGCAGTACAGACCGCCCCTTTATGTGACGCGGACTTGCACTATTACGAAGGCAGCGCGCTCGCGCATCTGGACCGCTGGGAAGATGCGGAACGGGTTCTGCGAGCCGGGTCCCGTCTGGCGCCCGGAGATAAGCGCTTTCCGATAGAACTCGGAGGCGTCGCTTTCAAGCAAAAACGCCTTCCCGCTGCGGCTACCTGGCTGCGCTGGGGTCTGCGCATTGATCCAACCGACACCTATGCGAACGATTTCCTCGGGACGGTCTACTTTCTCGAAGGCAATCTCGAAGCGGCGCTCAAGTACTGGAATTCCATCGGCAAGCCACAGATTGAGAGTGTGCAGCCCGATGCGTCTCTACGCATTCGCCCAGCGCTCCTGGATCGCGCGCTTGCATTCTCACCAGCAAGCGAACTGCGTCGCGCTGATCTCCTTACAAGCCTCACGCGGCTCGAAGGCTTGGAGATCTTCGCAGATCCTCAACTCCGATTGGCGGCGCGCCCCGACGGGAAGTTCGATGTCCCCCTGAATTTGCAGGAGCGAAACGGGTTCGGCAACAATGCCTGGGAAGCGCTACTTTCCACTTTCAGCGGGGTCGCCTACCAGACCATCTATCCGGCATATTTCAATCTTGGCGGGTCCGCCATCAATCTCACGTCGCTGGTCCGATGGGACGTCCAGAAGCGCCGACTCCAGGCTTCGCTCTCGGGACCGCTGCACCAGAATCCCAAGTGGCGCTACCTCATAGGCTTCGATCTGCGCAACGAAAACTGGGATATTCGCGATTCGTTCACTGGCCCAGCACCCGTGCAAGCTGCGCTGAATTTACGCCGTGAGGCCGCCAGCGCCGAGATTACTTCGTTCAACAGCGGGCGCTGGGGATGGTCCACCGGCGTTGAGCTTTCCCACCGTGACTACCACAATGTCGTTCCAGGGTCTACTTTGGCGCCTTCGTTACTTCTCTCCGGCAGTCAACTAAAGCAACTGTCCAGCATTCACTATGACCTATTGCGACTGCCGGAACACCGCTTGACCGTTATTACGTCGGCTTCGTCGGAACTCGGACGAATCTGGTCCGAGCCCGCACACGCCTTTGCGAAGTTGCAGGGCTCAGCCGCCGCCCACTGGCTTCCCAAGTCTGAGGGTGACGACTATGAAACGCAGATGCACGTGCGCGGTGGTGGAATAGCCGGTGATGTCCCTTTCGACGAGCTTTACATGCTGGGTATGGAGCGCGACAACGATCTCTGGATGCGGGCTCAGGTCGGCACTCGCGATGGCCGCAAGGGCAGTGCACCCCTTGGGCGACGCTTTTTCCTCGCCAACTCTGAAATCGACAAGAATCTCTACAGCAACGGACTGATCACGCTAAAGCTCGGCCCGTTTCTTGACAGCGGGAAAATCACAGACCCTTCCGGAGCCTTGGGAGCGGAGAAGTGGCTGTGGGATACCGGCGTTCAGGCCAAGATACGGGTTTTGGGCGTGGCTGTGGTGTTTGTGTATGGCAAAGATCTGCGCACGGGTAACAATGCTTTCTACTTCGCGACGCAGCGTTGAAATGGAAGACTCAAAGTCTTGGGCACGCAGGGCTTGTGTTGCTCTGAAGTTGAACTTCCACCTTCGTCTTTATTGCGCCCTTGAAACGTCCACATAGTCACGCCCTGCGTACAAGCGATACTTGCCCCCGGCACCCACAATTTGCAACGGAATCGGTCGCTTCATCTCCGTATCTTTGGTCGACGGTGCCTGCAACAGGTCGTGGGCGCCCAGGTCCATAACGACGAACTTGTCGCCCGTCACGAATCCGAAGCCATATGAACCCGCCGGCAGCTTTTGGCCGCCGATTTCGAGCGCCACTTCGGTAATCAAGTAGCCCTGATACTTTTGGCGGATGTCGGATGAGTATCCCGAACTGTCGACCAGCCCACCCAGGACGTAAACATCGTCCGCAAACCGGATGCCACCGGTGTTGCGCATCTGCACTGGTGCCACTTGTCCGCGAAAAAATACTTGGTCGGGAAAGAGCTTCCCCGTGATCTCCGATGCTTTGAGCGTTGCCTCCTTCCCCTCGGGCGGACTGGCCATAGCGGGTGGGAATCGCACACTCAGCAGAGCGATCAAAAACGCAAACACAGCCAAAGTCGTTTTGCGACACATTAGGAAACGCTCCTTTCGATTGCCAAAATAATCTTAATTGACGTCGGCGGCTATTCTAGCTGCTCGGCAAGGTTTGACAGAAACTGTGTAGAGGACGCGAGAGTGCCGGGCTTTTGTTCCAAAGTGCGAATGAGTTGCGAGGAATGCCAGCTGACGGTCGGTAGCTAGCTCTACTCGAACTGTCGGCGAAACCCCGCCAACTCCTGTTTCAGGTCCGAAATCTCTCGGTGCAAGTTGGCCACTTCCTCTTCCAGACGAGCGATTCGTTCGCCGTCGGCGGAGTTCGACACAACCTCCTGTACGGGTGCCGCCGGAGCGTCCCAACTTGCCTGGACTCCGCTCAGCAGATGCGCGTAGCGGGCTTCTTTTGTCCCGGGTTGGCGGGGCAGCACCTTGACCAACGGTTCTTCACGGGTCATCAGCTTCTGCAAGGTCGATTGCACATCAGTCAGGTCTTCGAAGCGATGCATGCGTTCCGTTCGCCCGCGCAGTTCGCCGGGGGTTTGGGGCCCACGCAGCATCAAGACACATAGAACAGCCGTCTCCCGGCGCGTAAAGTTGAAAGCCTCCTGCATACGGTGCTCGTACTTGGGAACGCGGCTGTCGGCGGTGCTTGCGGTACCCGCCAAACCTTTCTCGTTAAGCGAGTGCAGCGCCTGCCGCACCGCTTCTTCGTTCAGGTTCATCACCGGATCACGGTTCGACTTCTGGTTGCACGCATTCACCACCGCGTTGATCGACAACGGATAGTAGTCGGGCGTGGTGATGTCCTTCTCGACCAGCGAGCCCAGGACGCGCACCTCAGCTTCGTTTAAGAGCACATTCGTAGCGCGGAAGGCAGTCATAAGGGTAATTGGACTCCGGCACGCCGGACAGGGGGCAAGGTGTTCGACGATGCAGGGGATGCGTGGCTATAGTACCGGGACAGCCGGGAGCGTGCAAAACCACGATAGTAATCCCACGAAGGGAACCAGACCACGTATCGAGAGACGAGTGTCAGGGTGCGTCAATCGGAGGAAAGGCTCGGCGCCTTCGCCGCGGAACCAGGCTTTCAGATTGAAGTTTGGAGTTCCACTGCTAAGGGGTGTAGCGGCCAAACGTGCGCAGGGTGGCGATTTCCTTCCGAAGCCGTTCGATTTCCAATTCCTTGCGTCGCAGTACGGTCCGCAGATCGCCGCCTGCGGAAGGAGTCGGCTCAGCCGCCGGTTTGGTCTTTTCTGCGCCCAGTGGCGTCAAGAACTCCAAGCCAAAGCAAAAACCGGTCCGGTTCCGGACGATGGCCGCCACTCGCGTTCCACCGGGCATCTGAAACTCGAGATCCATCAGGTCACCCGGCTTAAGAGGTACGCCGGCATAGAGGGTCATTCCCCCTTCGCTCATCTCGATACCGCGACCCTGTACTGTTAGTTTGGAGTCCCCTCCGCGCGGATACACGCGAACGGGCAGTTCAACCGGATGGCGCGACCAGCGGCGCGTATTCACACGCCTGTTAACAGGGGAGGACATTTTTCCACACCACCAATCTCTGGATGGTAGTGCTGGTGTCGGCCCGTCAACAAGATTACGAAGGTTACAGTACGAGTTACGTCCGGTCGCTCAATATCCAAGGTGTCCCGATGAATCATCCCTCGCACCCTGGATGTTACGTAATCCGACGCCGAACCATTTTGAAGGAGCAGAGAAGTTTTCGTTCATCGGAACGACAGACTTCATCGGTGACTTCTATGATTCACGAATTGATTCACCAAAACAATTGCAGCATGTACTTCTCACAGCTTGTTCCTCGAGTAAGTTGGTATTAAATTTCGCACAACTTACTAACTCCTGTGGTTGGTGAATTCGCTCGATCTGACATTTCCTAGCGCCGACGGGCAATCCGGTTCGCACTCCCCCGCGAACTTGCCCGCCGTCAGGTCGACTCGTCCGCTGTAGGAGCGAATTCGGACGCACTCCCAGTAAACCGATCCCTTTCCCGCCGGAGTAGGCCTAACTCCGACTTTGGAGGAGTGCCATGAAACACCGAAATTCAGTTACTCGGTACCTCTGTCTGATCGTTCTGGTAGCAGCGTCGGAGGCGCTGCTCGCCCAGGGTGATCCGGCGCCCAATCCAAACTGCACGCTCATCGTGCCAGCCAATCCACTCTCTGCACGGGGGCTCGCCACACCCTATCAACTTACGGCCACGGATCCGGCCGGCGGTGATTGTCATGAAACGACCGCCGATCAATCCGCGTTTGTGCAAGCCGCTGTTCTCGATCCCAGCAACCGGGCAGATTGCCATCTACAACCCGTTGGTGGTTGACCTGAACAGTGGCCCTGCTGTACCTCCTGTCGTTCCGACCCTGCCGGCGAACGCGATTGTCGCCCTCTGGTTCGGATACAACGGCGACACTCTGACGCTACAAGCCGACCCTGGCGTCCTGAGTGGTGCGGGATGTGTGAATGGAGTCGGCAGCGGCAACTTTGGACAGTTTGCCTATTGCAACGCTCCGGCGTTCTTCAAGGCGGCTCACCGTGCCATCCGCAGCGGACAACTGCGCGTTCCACCGCTCGGGATCGCGGCTGATGGTAGGACCTGCCCAAGCGTGCGCGACTTCTTCGCCGTCGACCAGGATCAAAGCGACAACTTACCCACCACTTACTTAAGCTCTTCAATTGGACTTGCTCAGAAAACGCAAGCGACCGTTACGCAGTTTCCCGACGCAACCACCATCGGGAATCCCAGCGATAACCGCCTGGTCGACATCGCCTTAGACGGAGCCTTGGGATGCACTCCCTGGAAGGCCCCTGATCTTGCCGACCCTGGAAGCATGGTACCCGCTCTGCCCCTGAATGAATTGCAGGCACGACGCTACCAAAGGTCCCCGGTCGCAATGGTGCCTGTGGGCGACCCCATGGTCCTTACAGATGGGCATGTTGACCTGGCGAAGCTGAATGCCTATCGACGAGGGGTCGATCAAGCTCAGGTTCATTACAGCTTTGAGGCAAATACCGCGCGCTATTGCCGGCAAATGTACCGCATCGCTCCTGGCCGAATGATGCTGGATCTGCCCTACCTGGTGCCGGATGCGGCACATCCGACGCGAGGCGCCTCGCCCGATCCGGCCGCTGCCGATTCGCTGTTCACCTTCCTCGCACAACGTTTTGCGGCGTCGTGGGACATTCTGGGCTGCTCGGATCACACACATCTGACGAACCCCATTACTGTCTCCGCGAATGCCGACGGAGTCGTGACCGCAGCCTCGATCAATACGATCACCTATACGAGGTGGAGGCAGTGGCTGAGCAGTTGTCAGAGGCAGGACGACTCCGACGACGATGCCAGCAAAGCTTCCTCAGCTACCGAGTAGCGACGGCAACCCTTAACGAACCCTAAACGATGTTTCGCGGCATGCAAATTTCCTCCCCCATTTCATGCTACGGCATCGCTGACTTGAAACGGAACGAATCCCTTGCGGGTACATCTACTTTTACTTTTACTGTCGATACTGCTGGTCTGGCAGATGTCGTTCGGCGCGACCAACTGTCGGGTTGTGTCCCCGCCTGTGCCTACACCGAACCCGCACGGCTCTCTGAAAGCGCCTTGCGAGAATTGCCATACGCCAGCGGCATGGATGCCCATCCGTAAGAATCCTGAGTTCGATCACAACAAGACGGCATATCCCCTGCGCGGCCTGCATACCAAGGTGCTCTGCCAGGAATGCCATATCGATCCCGTGTTCACCAATGTCGGCCGGCAGTGCCAGGATTGTCACGCCGACCTGCATCGCCGAAAAAACGGCGCCCAGTGCGATCTCTGCCATCGCGTGAATGGCTGGCAGGTTTCGATCCACAACATCAATGAGCATCAAGACCGTTTCCCATTGATCGGTGCGCATGCGGTTGTGGATTGTTACTCCTGCCACAAGGTTGGGACCGTGGGCCAATTCAACCGCCAGAGTCTGTCGACGGAATGCGTAAGTTGCCACATGAGGGCGTTTCAGAAGGCAGCTTCCCCGAACCATCAGGCGCTGGGATTCTCCATGGAATGCCGCCAGTGCCACAACTTTGATAGCTGGCGAGTCCCAGCTTCCGCGCGGGCTCGCTGGCGAAGGTGACACATCAGTTGCCAGTCATCGGTCTTCAGTCGTCCGCAAAGAAATTGCGTGCATGACGACTGAAGACGGGCGACTGACGGCCTCGAAGAAGGGTTGACAATGAGGTCCCACATACGTCTGCATCTGTTTCTTGCTCTGGTCACGGTCATATGCGCCCAGAATGCCGCTGCCCAATCTGCGGAAATTCGGCAGGTTAGTGTTGGGTTGAACGGCGACAACGTCACTGTCGATGTTGACCTTACTGAGCCTGTGATTCCTACTGTCATCATTGCCAGCAACCCGGATCGCCTGGTTCTGCAGCTTCCGAATACGGAGGCGCCTGCGAAACAACAAGCAGTAACGGTGAACCAGAATGGCGTCAAAGGTGTCCGCGTAGGATTGAACCGGGCGGCTCCCCCAATAGCCCGAGTGGTCGTTGATCTGAACACCGTCCACCCCTATCAGCTTGTGATGAACGGCACTACCATCAGCCTCACGGTGCTTCCAATGTCACTGCCGCAGCAGGGCACCGAAGCCTGAGAAAACGAACTCCGGAGGCGGGCTGATGTCCAGACTCTGGCGCCGACCGTCAAACCCATCACCTTCCGCTTCCGGAATCGAGACCGGTCGACCGCTCCTGACGGCACAGCAGCAGGCAAGCAAGGGTCTACGCACGAAATTCATGGTGAAGTACGTGGCCGAAGGTGCGGCATACTTAAATGGGGGTCGTGGCGCCGGACTGGTTCCTGGTATGAAGCTGGCCGTGCGAGATCCCAATCTGAGCACCCGAGGAGCAACTTCGCAGGATTTGCCGGTTGCCGAACTGCAAGTGATCTCGACCGCCCAAAACTCAGCTGTAACTGAGATTCACGGAGCCAAACGCGCCATCACGACTGGGGATTGGGCCTATCTGTACCGGAAAGACATCGACAGGATTATCGCCGACCGTGCTGCGACGGTAGCTGGCAAGCGCCCACCCGCAAGCGCGTTCACGGCAAGTGATTCGCAGGAAAACGACACGCACGAAGCTCGCTCGCGCTCCCTGTCCCCGGAAGAAAGCCGGATTCGCGCACGGATTGGATTGGACTACAGCGGCATCCGCAGTTCCGGTTCAACGCCCGGAAGCAGTCAGCAGCAGGGTTTGTCCGTGCAGGCTGACATGATGCGGATCGCGGGCACGCACTGGAACTTCCAGGGATACTGGCGTGGTCGCCTGGCCACTCACTCGCAGCCATTCGAAAATACCTTGCAGGACTATCTGGACAAGACCTACACCCTGCAATTGTTCTATGACAATCCGGACTCGAACTGGGTGGCGGGTATCGGGCGACTTTACTTGCCCTGGGCCATCAGCCTCGACACGATTGACGGCGGGTACATCGGGCGCAAACTGGGCCGGGGGATCACTGCTGGAATGTTCGCTGGCTCGACCCCAAATCCAACTTCCTGGCACTACTCTCCCGACCAGCGCATCGCTGGATCATTCGTGAATGCCGAAGGCGGCACTTACGATCGGTTCCACTACTCGACCACAGCGGGCCTGGCACTCAGCACACTGCAATGGAGGCTCGATCGTCCCTATCTGTTTTTTGAGAATTCGGTTTCTTACAATCGCTCCGTCTCGGTCTACCACTCGTTAATTGTCGACGATCCGCGCGGCCTGACCACCGGCGGAATCCGTCCGGGAGCCGGAATAAGTCGCAGCTACCTGAGCGTTCGTCTGCAGCCGATGTCACGAATCTGGTTGGATATTAATCACAACTATTTTCGTGACGTCCCGACAGCCGTCGCGCAACTGGTTGGCACCGGCCTGCTCGACAAGTTGCTCTACCAGGGCCTGAATGTAGGAATACGCGTGGAGCCGGTGCGGCACTTCTCTGTGTACACCAACCTGGGACAAAGCGAAAAAACAGGGGACGACCGCCGCAGCTTGAATCAGATGTACGGCGTCACCTGGAGCGAGATCGGCCACACCGGCCTTCGTGCGGACGCGCATTACTCAAAGTTTGATAGTTCGTTTGCGCAGGGGAGCTATCGTGTCCTGTCCCTGTCTCGCCATCTGGGGGACCACGTCTTGTGGGACGCGCAAGTGGGGAGCCAATCCTTCGTCTCGCCCTTTACAGCCAACAACCAGGCACTCTTTTTTGACACTTCGTTCGATACCAACCTCGGAAGCCATTCTTTCCTGCAGAGTGGCTACACGATCGAGCGGGGCGCTCAGTTGAATTATGACCAATGGTACGTGAGTCTCGGCTACCGCTTCGACGCCAGAGGGCCGAGTTCCGCATTTGGGCGCTGAGTGGGCGGGCGCCGCTTGTCGTCTTTCAGAGCAAAGCTCGAACTTCGCACGGTCTTTTCGTCCTTTGCGGTTAAAGGGGCCTTCTTGGCATTCAGCCCGAACTGCGAATGCCCAGGCGAGACTGTAATTGCTTGCGATAACCGCGGCTCATCCGCAAGCTGGTTCCATTTTCAAGCAGTACTTCATATTCCCCGTCTTCGCCGAGCTTCAGGCTCCGAACCCGCTCCAGGTTCACAATGGTCGAACGATGAATCCGGCAAAACATAGCTGGGTCGAGGTCGCGCTCGAGTTCACTCATGCTGCGGCGCAACAAGTGTGTTTTTGCTCCCACATGCAGGCAGGCATAGTAGTCAGCGGCTTCGATCCAATCGATTTCCGAGAACTTCAGGAACAGAACCTGCCCAGAACTCTTGATGGGCAATCGGTCTATTTTTTGAGGCAAGTCTTTTCCCGCAAGGATTCGTTCCTTGGCGCGACTCAGTGCGCGGTCAAAGCGGGCATTGTCGAACGGCTTTAGCAGGTAGTCGAGTGCGCCCGCCTCGAACGCGCGTACAGCGTATTGATCGTAAGCTGTCACGAACACGATGGCCGGCGGTAAATCGTTGCCCAGGAGTTCGAGTACGTCGAAGCCATCGCACTCGGGCATTTGTACATCGAGGAAGACAAGGTCGGGCTTCTTGCTGCGAATCTCTTCGAGCCCTTCCTGCCCAGACCCACACTCACCAACGATTTCAATTTCGCGATCGAGCCGCAATAACACGGCCAGATTGGTGCGCGCGAGCGGTTCATCGTCAACCACCAGCGCGCGTATTTTGGGCGTGCCTGGTTCCCGGCTCACGAATCAGGCCTCCCTGAAGGGCACGGACACCGATACCTCCACGCCTTGTGGATCGTGATTGCGCAGGGTGAGGTTGCAACTTTCCCCGTACAGACTCTGCAGGCGGGTGCGTGCGTTGGAGATGCCGATACCCGAGCGATTCTCGTCCCAGTCTGCCGGCAGCCTGGGACCATCGTTGTAAACGCTGAGAGTAAGCATCCCGTTGGAATGAACTGCCGCAATTCGAATCAGGCCGCCATGCGCTCGCTTGGCGATTCCGTGCTTGATGGCGTTCTCCACCATCGGCTGCAGGATCAGGCTGGGAACCTGAGCCGCGAACAGGTCCTTCGGCACATCCACACGCAACTGCAGGCGTTCGGCAAAGCGCACCTTCTGGATGTCGAGATATTTCTGCAAAAATTCCATTTCCTCGCCCAGCGGCACTTGTTGTTTGCCAGAATCCTCGATCACCCGACGCAGAAAGTCACTGAGCCCGGCGATCATATCGACGGCATCGTCATTTCTCTTTTCGCGCACCAGTCCGGCGATGGAATTCAACGAATTGAACAAAAAGTGGGGCTCGATCTGACGCCGCAGCGCATCCAGTTGCGCCCTGGAAAGCTGTTCATTCAAGCGCGCCGTTTCGGTCTGTTGCCGCGCCAGCCGCTCTCTGGAGTCGAGCACATAACTGACCGCGATGATGACGGCATACAGGAACAGCGACGACAGCAGACCGTTATAGAATTTGTAGAACCACAAAAGCCGGAACGCGTCCGGCACTGCCTTCGCCCACGGATTCAGCATCGTCTCCAGCCAGGCATTCCAGCCGGAAACCAAGAAATTGATGGTGCCGCACGCTCCCAGATGAACGATCCAGGACGACAGAGGCCTGAGTCGCACCGGGGGATATCGTCGGCCCACCCAAAGAATGACCGGGGTCGCCAAGGCCCAAGGCAAATAGCACAGCAGCAGAGTTACCCACAATGCCACCCATGCGTGATGCATCCCTTCCGCCCGCATGACGAAGACGGTCTGCGTCGCGTCGAACAACCCGACGCTCCCCCAGATCAGCGCGATCCAGAACCACGGTGTCGGCTCGCGTCGAGTCTCCATGGGAGAATCGTAATTCACGCCCCACGCGAATAGCCAAAAATGCAGCTAACCTCCGGCAGTCTGCAGTGATTGGTCTGGCGGACGGCCAACGACGGCGCGATACTACCGCGCATGCTTACGAAACTGACAACTCTGCTGCTCCTCGTTGTGGTCCTTCTTTCTGTGGCTGCCTTTCGGCAAAGCGCTGCGCCGGCCCGCTCGGCTCCGGATTACACCAGCGATGGCCAACTTAAATTTCCTGAAAATTATCGGGAGTGGGTGTATCTGACTTCCGGCTTCGACATGAGCTACAACCCCGCCCAGACCGCAGGGCACGACATGTTCGACAACGTCTTCGTGAATCCGGAAGCGTACAAGGCTTTTCTGGAGACGGGCACATGGCCCGACAAGACGATGCTGGTGTTGGAAGTTCGTCCCGCGAAAAGCAAAGGCTCCATCAACAAGGCAGGGCATTTCCAGGACACGGAGACCATGGGGCGCGAAGTGCATGTAAAAGACGAAGCGCGGTTTCCAGGCAAGTGGGCCTTCTTCGGATTCGAGGACAACAAGCCCGCCAAGATGGTCCCGCTAACAGCCGAGTGCTATACCTGCCACGCCGACCACGCCGCCGTGGACACCACGTTCGTGCAGTTTTACCCGACGCTGCTGCCGATCGCGCAGAGCAAGGGGACGCTGAGCGCGTCGTATCAGAAAGAGAATGCGGCACCGGCGGCGAAATAAGGTCGGACCCACGTCGCGACTCGACGGGGAACCCGCATTCTAGGAGTTCATTCGACTGGTGTAGGTCAGTGAGTGCAATGGGGATGCTTCAACAGCTATGCGGCAAATGGCACACCGTTCCTTTCTGCATCCTGAGATGGAGCGACAGGCAATGGAAGTAGGCCGTAGTGGCAGTGGTGGGTTGTCAGAACACCGAACAACAGCGTGGCTCCAAGTTTCGTGCGCAGAGCAGTGGTTAACAGTTGGCGCAAGCCAACTGATTCCGTTTGGAAGAGTATCTTCGATTGCACAGCTTGGCCGTTGCTTGCAGCTCAGAAAGCGAGCGACCAGTGAAAAAGACACAGGGCGGTAATCTGCAAGCGCCGGAAGCGAAATCCAAGCGGCGGAGACGAAACAAAGGGATGTGTTTGGAAGACCGGCCGGTGTTGGAGCCGAATGCAGCCGGTATCGACGTTGGCGCACGAGAAATGTTTGTGGCCGTACCTCCAGGGCGGGACGAGAATCCGGTGCGGGTATTCGCAACCTTCACCGAAGATCTGGAGCGCTTAACCGATTGGCTCGAGCAGTGCGGGGTGACGACGGTGGCGCTGGAATCCACTGGAGTGTATTGGATTCCACTGTTCGAGATTCTCGAACAACGAGGCATCCGCCCCTGTTTGGTGAATGCCCGCCACATGAAGAACGTACCCGGACGGCGCACCGACTGGCACGAATGCCAATGGTTACAGTTCCTGCACTCGGTGGGATTACTGCGGGCTGCATTTCGGCCTGGGCAGGACGTCTGCGCCGTGCGGACCATACTGCGGCACCGGAACGAATTGGTCGCAGCGGCCAGTCAACACGTGCAGCACATGCACAAGGCGCTGACGCAAATGAACCTGCAAATCCATCATGTCATCAGTGACATCACCGGGTTGACGGGCCGTGCCATTGTGGACGCCATTCTGGCTGGACAACGGGACGGCGCAGAGCTCGCCAAGCTGCGGGATCCACACATCAAAGCCGACACCGAGACCATCCGAAAATCACTGGAAGGCAACTGGCGGCCCGAGCATCTGTTTACCCTCGGTCAATCGCGTGATCTGTACCGCATCTATCAGCAACAGATCGTGAACTGCGATCTGGAAATCGAGAAGATGCTGCAGGGGTTCGCGCCGCGCATCGACCCCGCGGAAAGACCGTTACCACCGGACCGGAAACGAAATCGAGCCGGAAGCAAAAGGAGAAGGAAGAACGGGCATCCCCACCCAGAGTTCGATCTGCGTACCGAAACCTATAAACTCTTCGGAGTAGATGTCAGTCAAATTCCAGGCTTAGAGGAAAACGCGTTGCCCTTGTTCAGTGAGGTCGGCCGCGACATGTCGCGGTGGCCCAGCGCAGCACACTTTGTTTCCTGGCTTGCACTCTGTCCGGACAACGACATCAGCGGCGGGAAACTGTTGTGGCGAGGAGCCCGAAGGGTCAAGAACCGGGCTGGCCATTTATTCCGCATGGCCGCTTATGCCCTCCATCGCAGCCTCACGCCCTTGGGCAACTACCTGCGTCGAATGAAAGCCAAGCTGGGCCCCCAAGCTGCCACCATGGCAACCGCCCACAAGATCGCAGTGATCTTTTACACCATGGTCAAAAACCAAGTCGAATATGACGAGACCATTTGGGACGCCAGAGACGCCCAGAGGGAGAAAAGGTTGGAAGCAAAACTCAAACGGCAAGCCAAACAACTGGGCTACGAACTTGTTCCCATCGAACGTTGCACCGCCACAAGCATCAACTGAGGAGATTTTTCAACAGACACACGCGATTTCACTCATAACCACTTACTTGGAAGCTAAATGTTCGTCAAACCCACGAGCCGAAGCCCGGTACCATAATGCTTAGTGTCAGACTTCTAGCATTCAAACTCGACAGACACCTCGGCAACCACCTTCCGGGCGCCGGCAACAAGATCACCGATGGTAGTATTCCTATCCAGAGCTAGCCCGGATTTCCTAGACGCGACAGTAGGTGAATGTGGCCACCGCATCGATTCCCAAAGACCGAGAGTCGGCTCGTATCGCACTTGTCGAGCGGCACATTCGTCTTGAAAACGAGCATGACCTGGAAGGCGTTCTCCACACCTTCGGCGATTCTGCGCGCTACGATGACGAAGCCTGGGCCGAACACTATCAGGGACGGGACGGCGTCCGCCTCTTTTACGAGCAACTCATGAAGGCGCTGCCTGACCTCGAGATCGAGGTGCAGCGCCGGTATGTCACAGACGACGCCATTCTCGTGGAGGTCATGATTCGCGGTACCCACCTGGGCGGGTGGCGTGGTCTGCCGCCTACCGGGCGACGAGTCGAGTTTCCCCTCTGCGGCGTCTACACGTTCGACGCCGATGATCGGTTGGCGGGCGAAAAAATCTACTACGATCGTGGGACAGTCTTAAGGCAACTCGGCGTTTTCCACGAGCCGCAAAGCGTGTTGGGACAACTCTCCATTTTGGCGACTCATCCCGCCACCATTGCTGCGCGCTCTCGCCCGCAAGCTCTTGCGCGAGTGACACATTCATCGAAACACCGAAAGGTCCTAGTTCCTGGCCGGAGGTCACCACCCCGGACAAGCCCTTCCGTAACCTTCTACTTGGCGGTTACCCCGTTCCATACTTGGGGCGAAATGAACGCCCTCCCCCAATTGACTACTAGTCCTCGCCCGCCCCGGCTTCGCCTGCCACAAGGTAGTACCCCAGCGGTGCTCCGCCGTCAGGATGGTGAGAGCGTCTCCGCCGAACTGCAGGTGGTTTCCCTGACCGGCGGCTTGCTTTCGCTGCCCCGTCCGCTGGCCAGCGGGTTAAACGTCAAACTGATGTTTGTGACCACCGCCGGGTCGGTGCTAGGCGGGGCTCAGATGTTGAGCCCGGTCACGAACAACTTACAGCCTTTTCGGTTTCTGACCCTCGCGCAGCGCGATCGGCGCACGCTTGAGTCCGTCATTCCGGTGTCGGTGTATCAGGACATCACCGAGCCGGCCTGGATGAAAAAACTTCGGGCTGCCTCCGATAGTCGTTATGAGGCTCGTCCCCGGCGTCGCCTCGGGATTGCAGCCGCAGGAGTGGCTGCTCTGATCGCTCTCGGTCTGATGGGAGGGATGTATCTCCGCCATTTCCAGTTGCTGAAGTAGTTTGAAGATGACCCAAGCGACTCAGAACTCGCGGCGCCTCGTGAACACAAGGCGCTGGCCGCGCTTTCATGTGCACTTGCCCGTCTCGATTGCCACCGGAGATAGCGATTCCTACATTACAGTCCCAGGATTGGTCAGCGAGTTGAGCCAGGGCGGCATGGAACTCTACGGAGGCGTCCAACGCCGGCCGGGCGACCTGCTCGAAGTCGAGTTTCGCACCTCAGAGTCCCTCCGAGTCGCCGGCGTCATCCGCAACCGGTCTGGCTACTGTTTCGGCCTGGAATTCCTCAGTCTGACCAAGAGCAATCTTCCCGAGCCAATCGCGATGGAATCAGACGCGAAGGATGCTTTGCGGCTCGACCTCGCAGTTCTCGGCATCGATGCCAGCCCTTCCGACGAGAATCCCGAAAGTCTGCCTGACGAAGCTGCCCTGGCTGAGCTCTTTCTCGTTCGCCATGACAACTACCTCCGCGACCGGGACCTGATTATCAAACGCCTGCGCCAGCGTGCCTTGGAGATGCGGCGTTTTCGTCAGGAGATGGAAATGCTGCTCGATAACGATTCCCCAAGCCATTAAGCAGTCTGCCTCTCCGTTCAGCTATCATGCTGCGAGCGCTTATGAAAAATTGGTTGAGTCTCGCTTTCGTCTTTTTCTTGAGTTCCCTGCCGACCTTCGCTTCGGAGCCCTTGGACCTCACCGCCGCAGTCGGCATCTGGGAAGGCGAATCGAAATGCACGATGCCCAACTCCCCGTGCAAAGATGAACACGTTATCTATCACACGGCGGTCGACAAGAGTGGCCCGAACAAGGTGCGGTTGGAAGCGTACAAAGTTGTCGAAGGCAAGCAGGAATTCGTCGTCACGCTCGATTGCACCTATCGCGCCGGAGAAATCCTCGACTGCTTTACAAACACAGCAAAGAAAGATCGTTGGGAATTCAAGATTTTTCACGACCGCATGATCGGCTCCTTGATCGCGGGAGACGAGAGGACTTTGTATCGGAGAATGGTCCTTCGAAAAAAATAAGCGGCCTACTTCATGCTTGCGTGCCGACATTGCGGCGTTCGATTCAAATCGAACCTTTGTCGACACTAGCGACAAACATTTTACAGTTCCTTTACTCCCTCTCATCGTTTTTGATGGGTGAGGATGATCAACGCTGTGATAGTGTCCGGTACGTACACTAAAACGCTGCCTCCCCTCAGGCCGAGAGTTACTCCCCAAAACTTCCGACCCGCCTTTGACTCGAGGTCTCCTCGGTGTTGTTGTCGATTCAACCTGCCTGCTTCCCAACAAAAAGGAGTTTCTATGTTCCGCCTGAGAGTGTTGCTATTTGCAACAGTTGCGCTTCTTGTATCGTTGCCAGCGATGGCCGCCAATTTTGCAGTTGGAACGTGTAAGCCAAGACTCACCAGCTTCTCCACAATTTCGGCCGCAGTGGCCGGGGTGCCCGCGGGTTCCACGATCCAGGTATGTCCTGGCGTGTATCCGGAGCAAGTCACTATCGCGCAGCCCTTGACCTTGCAGGGCATTGCGAGTGGTGGCCAGGATCAAATCGTGATTACTGTTCCCAGCACTCCCTTGAACGCAAACGTTATCAGTATGTTTAGCGAGCCGGTGGCCGCTCAGGTGCTCGTCCAAAGTCCGGGCGCCGTGAACATCACGAACATCACCGTGGACGGCACCGGTGGCGATCAGGCGTGTTTGACGTCAGGTGTGTGGCTGGCAGGGATCTTCTACGCATCCGGTTCCTCGGGCGAAGTTGACCAGGTTCGAACGAGCGGCCAGACAGATGAAGGCTGTGGCGTAGGAATCTGGGCGGAAAATGCGGGCAGTTACAGCCGGGTCGTCAATATCCACGACAGCAGCATTCATGACGTCGACGGCGCAGGCGTTTTCCTCGCCAGCGGTTCGACACCATCCCTTACTGCTATCGTCAGAGAAAACTTCATTTCTGCTCCCCTGGGCTCGGAAGGCGTGATGGTCAGCAGCGTCAATGGCGTAGTCGCGCAGAACAATGTCACCGATACCCTGGCTGGAATCTTCGATCTCGCTCCCGGGGTCCGCATCTCCAACAATACGATCACCAACACGCAGTTCGGCATTGCGCTTCTTCTGGGTGGCACTGCAGAGTCGAACGACATCTCGAACTCGATCTTCGGAATCTTCTTAAACGCAGACGGTTCGGTTGTTCAATCAAACCACATTACGCTGGCTTCGAGCGTTGGGATCGAGTTGAACTGCCACAGCGGCAACGTATCTCACAATACGATCAACGATGCGGCCCTTGGCCTCGACCAGGTCCCGGCGGGCTTCCACGGATCGAACAGGTTCGCGAATACAGCAGTCATTAGTTCCGACGGCTGCGCCGCCACGCCGCTGGCGGCGAGCGCTGCGCGAGTCCAATCGTTAGCTGCTCCTCAGTCGGGAGTGCCGTCACTCCAGGACTGGCGCACGCCTGCCAATCCGTTCGGCTCGCGGAGGTAGTGGAACAATTCTTGAAGGGGTAGTAGCCGAGGACGGCTGACGGAGGAACGGGTTCCGTTCCTCCTAAAACTCGAAGTACGCTCCTGCGTGCGGGGTGCGTGAAGCATGGTCAGCTTCGCCCGCAGGAAGTGAGCCGACGACGCCTCGCAGCGTGTCCCACGCTGCCTGATTCAAAGCCGGGTCTGCTCCCACTAGGTCGCGAATCATATTCCAAGCTGCAATGTTCAGAGCGCCCTCGGGCGGAGGCCCCATCGCCAGGGACACGGAGCACTGCGGGCAGAAGCAGATGCGCTGGGCCGACGACTTCTGCCGCGGTTTGATGCCCACCGTTTGGGCAAACATGTATACCGCCACCGATTTGTCTCGCGTCTCGAGTTCGCGGTTACAACGAAGACAATAGAGATTTTCCAAGCGTTCCCTTCCTGGCTTCTTGGTCGCGTTAAGAAATACTGTCTCCCAGCCTGCGCAGGACGCAAGTGTGTAGAGAGATTCCAGAGGGGCAAATCCGTGCAGCTGCCCATCCGGACCCGAGGTGCCACCCTCGCCAACCTGACCTGCGAACCAAGCTGTGCTCTAGCCAGGAAGCTGCTCTATCGCGCAAGCTACTGTTATGAGCGCTGGAGAATCGCGCATACCGCCCACGTGGGCCAAGACCCATGCCTTTTCGCCGTCCCACAAGTTCGTCGCACTGTCCCATCTGCGTCGCCTGCGTGGATGCGAACAGGTCGCTGCTGTTTGCTACCGGATGCACAGCTCAGCAATCGAATTTCTGCTAGTGCAAACTCGCGGTGGGCGCTGGACCTTTCCCAAAGGCAGTGCGGAACCGGGTCTCACCCACGCCCAGGCCGCTGCCCTCGAGGCTTTCGAGGAAGCTGGTGTTCACGGTCGGATGGAAGAAGCTTCGTTTGCGCGCTACAGTCGCCGCAAGCGCGGTGCCCTGAGTGAATCCGCTGCGGAACTGGCGGTCAACGCTCACCTTTGCGAAGTCCTATGGCTCGGCACGCCTCAGGAATCCGGCCGCAATCCCAGCTGGTTTTCTCCGGAAAAGGCCAAACGCCGTTTGCGCGAAGACCGCACTTCCGGTGACGGGGCTGAGCTGGCCAGCGTAGTCGACCGGGCGGTCGCTCGCATTCACCGCTTACGAAGGACAATCAACTCTGGAGATGCGTTGCAGAAAGTGCACTTCACGATCGACCACAGAGCCAGCCGGCCAGTTCGAAACAAGAAACTGCTTAAACGGCGAAAGCCATAGTCACGAACTACATCCCGACCCCGAGCCTCAAGACGGAAGCCTGCTACCCCCCGGGCCCGTCGTTGCTGACGTAGTGTTCCAGGGACTCCAACTCCTGGGTAAGGCCGTCGATGCGCCACTCCAAGAGATTACGGATGGAAAGAATGCCAAGCAGTTTCCCGTCATTGTCCACCACAGGCAGGTGGCGAAAGTGGCGTTCCACCATCGTAGCCATAGCCTCCGCGGGTCCGGTCACCTGCGTGGCCATCTCTACCGGCGTAGTCATCAGATCACGCACCGGGGTCAATTCCGGATCCAGTCGGCTCAGCGAGAGCTTGCGTAGAACGTCACGCTCGGTGAAAATCCCGGCCACTCGTCCTTGGCCGTCTACCACCCCTACCGCGCCCACGTGATAGTCGAGCATCTTGCGGATCGCGTCTCCAACACTGGCCTCAACCGGAACCGCCGCCGCTTCCGGATCGCAAAGCTGTAGAACGTTCATAAGAACCTCCTGCCCCTGTCTCGGAAAGAATGGGGGCATTATGAACCTCACCCGGCCAGTGTCAAGAGTTTCTGGCGCTGGAACTCGGAATAAATTCGTTCCGGGAAAGCGGAGTTTTGGATTCGCCTCAACATGTCAGTCCAGTCCCTTGCCCTAGCCTTACCTCAACCGTCCCAGGCTTCAGTTTGGATGGCCCGCTGCCTTAAACACCTTCCCATCCTTCATCACAAATTGAACCTTCCCCAGTTCCTTGATGTCCTTCAGGGGATCGCCCTGAACGGCGACGACATCAGCATAAGCTCCGGGAGCGATCACGCCTACTTGCCCGGACATATCGAGCATCTCAGCAGCGCGGGACGTGGTACTCCGAATGGCTTCCATGGGTGACATGCCGAGATCCACCATGCGGGGAAACTCCTGGGCGATCGGTTCGGTCCAGGGGATGCCACCCATGTCGGTGCCGAACACGATCTTCACGCCCGCCTTGAGCGCCTTCTTGAACGACTCTTCGTGCGCCGAGGCACGCAGACGATCGCGCTGTCCCTCGGGAGTGTCTGGCGGTCCCCAGTCGGTGTAGTAGACGCTGATCGTTGGACAGTACCATGTGCCCTGCTTCACCATCTGCGCGATCTGGCCGTCGCTGATCTGCAAACCGTGCTCGATGGAGTCGCAGCCTCCGTCGAGGGCGCGTTGCAGGCCGACACCACTGTAAGCGTGGCACGCGACTTTTTTCCCCCAGCCATGGGCTTCGTCGACGATGGCCTTCAGTTCCTCAAGCGTGAGCGTCGGCTGGGAAGCCAGTTCACCGTTCTTTCCCACCCAGGAGCGGTGGGTCATATAGACCTTGATCCAATCCGCACCGTGATCGAGTTGCTCGCGCGCGGCCTTACGAGCCTCGACTGGGCCGTCGATGATCTGAGCGCCCTTGGGCATTTCCAACTCAGGTGCGTAGCCCTCCAGGGGATATCCACCGGTGGTCGAAATGGCGCGGGTCGCAACCCGCAATCTAGGTCCCGGAATATAACCACCCTCGATTGCTTCCTTGATCCCGACATCGCCATACCCGGCGCCCTCGGTCTCAACATCGCGCAACACGGTGAAGCCTTGCTCCAAAGCTCGACGTACAGAAACCGTAGCGCGCGCCGCTCGCAGCGAGAGCGGGTATTTCAGAATGTTCGCGTCGTATCCACCCTCGGCCGGATCCTCGCCTTGCAGAAGGATGTGGGTGTGCGAGTCGATGAGTCCAGGAAGCACGGTTTCCTTGGACAGGTCGATGACCGTAGCTCCTTGCGGGATCTTGGTGCTGGCCGTGTCAGAAACGCTGTCGATGAGATTGCCGCGAATCACGATCACCTGGTCGTGGCGCGGACTATCGGATTTCCCGTCGATTAGCGTACCCGCACGGATCACGGTGAAGGACTTCAGTTGGGGAGCTCCACCCTTGTCTTGTGCAAGCAGCCACCCACCGACAGCCAGCGTGATAAGCACAACCCGGCCCGCAGTTCTCATTTAGGTTCTCCTGGGAGTGGGGATTGTACGCCGACAAGCACTGCGTCGTCTTGTTCCCTGGAATGGCCCGGCAGGTATCCTGCGTGGCGGGGCGAAGCCGTTCTTTATTCGTCGGGTTTGCTATCCCACATACGCATCCACCTCGATCTCCACCAGCATGTCGGGATCGACCAATCCCGTCACGCCCACCATGGTCGCGACTGGACGAATATCGCGAAAGAACTCCCCGTGCGCCCGCCCAACTTTTTCCCAATCAGCAATGTTGGTAACGAACATGCGGGTGCGTACCACATCCTTCATACCGGCGCCCGCCTTCTCAAGCGCTGACTGAATAGTCCGGAGTATCTGGATGGCCTGCGCATAGGGATCGCCCACGCCCACAACCTTTCCGTCCGGACCGGTTGCGGTTGTGCCGGCGACATGCACGTAAGGTCCTATCCTGACTGCACGACAGTACCCAACAATTGGTTCGAAAGGACTGCCACTAGAGATGCTTTTGCGTTCCATGATCAAAGGAAAGTTTCTCCTTGGCCGATCATTCTATTGCAAACAATTTGTCAGACGCTGAGTGCAGTTAGCAGCCATGGACAGTGAGTGCCAACAGAACGCCAGTGCAACGCTATTGACGATTACGGCACCAAATCTACAGTATCGGTTTTTTGAGTTTGCTTACAAAAGTCACTTGCGTTTGTTTGTATAGGTGGGTTAATTAGTCAGCTAATTGAAAAGAAATCCGCGCGGAGGGCGCGGATAGCAAGGGGCCCAACACCATGATTCCGGAATCGCATCCACTGCAGCAGCTTTTCGTCGATCTGGTCGGACGCCACTATGCCGAGGAGATCGGCATCCGCGATCCCCAGTTGATCAGTTATGTTGCTCACCTGCTCACAGAATTCTGTGACGCCGAGCAACTTTTCAAGATTCGCAACGCAAACAATCGTCCGCTGGGCGACGTGGGAGAAATGCTGCTCGAATCCGATCCCGTGTACGGACCCGCGCCGTCGTTCGATCGCGAGCGCCAGGTGCGCAAGCACATCGGCGACTTCACTCTTTTCTTTGCCGGCATGTTTCCGGAAAGCGTGAACCAGTATCGCTTGCGCCGACAGCGTCTGGAAGGCCTGGTCGACTGGATGAAGGCGGGCAAGGAAAGCTATTACATCGTCTCAAAGTTCGAGCACTTCGAGTACGCCAAGGTCGCGCCGCTCTTTGCCAACCTCTCCCGCAATTTCGAAGAGTGTGTGTACGGTCTCAATCGGGTCAAGAACGAGCTGCAGGAGATGCAGCATCCGATCATCGGGCGAACCAGCGAACTCCTGATGTAAGACCGAGCGGACTAGATGACGGTGGCACTCGCTCCGGTTCAATCTCGCCGATAAAAGCTGAGCGCCGCATCCCCCTGCGTCAGTTTCCGATATCTCTTCAGCGAGCCGAACTCTTCGCCAGGATCTACTCGCTTCTCGTGCTCTGCGATCAACACCGTCGTTTGCTTGACCAAAGCGGACTTCTCAAGAGACTTAAGGGCATTCTGGTATGCCTGCTCCATGCGATACGGCGGATCGAGAAAAACAAAGTCCGCCGTGACCTCCTTCGCCTCCATTTGTCGCAGCACTTTCAATGCGTCGTTCTGGACGATTTCAAATCCTTCCGCAATCTGAAGCGATACGAGATTCTCGCGAATTACCTTTACTGCCACCGGCGACGATTCCACAAAGTAAACCTGTGCCGCGCCGCGGCTCAGAGCTTCGATGCCCACTGCGCCCGTTCCTGCATACAGATCGATCCACACCGAACCCTCCAGCGCGGCCGGATTCCCCGCCGTCAGAACATTGAATAAGGTCTCGCGCAGGCGATCCGCCGTGGGGCGAATCTCCATGCCGCGCGTGGATCGCAGCGGACGGCTCCGGTACTGGCCCGCAATCACTCTCAGAGTCGATGTCCTTCGGTTACAGCAAATTCGCAACTGTCCAGTTCCTAATCGAATCTAACTATATAGAATGAGAGCGGGGGCTTAACGGTCACAGATGAGAAGCTGGTCCATTCCGATAGGGCGACTGTTTGGAGTCGAGGTCCGTCTCCACCTGACGTTCGTATTCCTGCTGGCCTTCGTATGGATGGCGGAAGCTGCCATGAAGGGCAATAGCACACCCGCCCGGGTCCTGACCCTGGTGGCCATTATTTTCGGGTCTGTCGTGCTGCACGAACTCGGGCACGCCCTGGTCGCACAGCGCGAGGGCCTGCAGGCCAAGGCAATCATCCTGCTGCCGATCGGTGGCATAACGATCATGGACGACGCGCACGCCCCTGCGACCCCGGGCGCGGTCGCCTGGAAACGTGATATCCGGATTTCCTTGGCGGGACCGCTCGTGAACCTCGCAATTGCATTGCTCTCGGCCGCGGTCGTGATCACACGCTTCCCCGAGGCGAATCTCTGGATGAAGCCCCTGGTTCATTCCAACCATCTGCTGCGTAGCCTGGTGTGGTCCAACTTGTATCTTGGGTTGTTCAATCTCCTGCCGGCGTACCCCATGGACGGCGGCCGAATTTTACGCGCGCTGTTTTCGCGCCGCATGGATATGGTGCAGGCGACCCGTCGTGCAGTCTCAGTCGCGCACGCGCTCGCAACGTTGATGGTCGTAGTCGGGATGCTCTTGCTTTTCCAGGGTGGACACCCGGACAGCTCGTGGCTGGTAATGCTGGGCTTCTTCCTGCTGATTGGAGCGCAATTTGAAGAGCGTTCGGCAATTTTCCAGTCGGTTCTGGAAACCGTGCACCTGGAAGACGTGATGCTCACGGATTTCCAGACGCTGTCCCCCGCCGACACGCTCGAAGACGCGCTGGACAAGGCAGTCCACACGCTACAGGACGATTTCCCCGTCGTGCGTGGCGGAGATATGGTGGGCGTGATCTCGAAAGCCAACATCCTGCAAGCCCTGCGCATGGAAGGAAACGGCTACGTGCAGTCGGTCATGAATCGCCTTTTCGAAGTGTCCACGCGTCAGGAGTCGCTGGCCTCGGCCTTCCGCAAGCTCAATTCGCGAAACCTCAGCATCATTCCGGTGGTAGAAGACCAGCATCTGGTGGGAATCATTACGCTGCAAAACCTGATGCACTCCATGGCATTGCTGGCCGAAAGCCGCAAACTGCGCAAAGAGGCGCTGGAATCCTGAGGGCCTGTGCCCAAGGAGCGATTTTGCTCCTTGCCTTCCTTGGTGTGCCTTAGTGTCCTTAGTGGTTAATTGGGTTTTCTTCAGAACAGCCGTATCGCCTTAGCCTGCTCCACCGCCGCAACCTTCCGCAATACTTTGAGCACCTCATCCGGCACGCGTCCATCCACGTGCACGACGGCGACTGCCTTGCGCGCCTCGCCTTTCTTTTCCGATGCCGCCGTTACCCTGGCGTCCCAGAGAGAAGTTCGCGATGTTGATCTTGTGTTCGCCCAGAATCGTGCCCACCTTCCCAATGACACCGGGAACATCCCGATTGCGCAGGTAAATCAGGTTACGCTCAAGCGGTGCTTCCACATCGATGTCATCCACGGAAAGCAGCCGGGGCGCATCCCGGTGCAGCACAGCGCCCTTGACGCGATGTTCTCCGCTCCCGGTCTTCAAAAGGACCGATAGCACGCTGCCCGATCCACCTGTGGAACTCTTTGGTTTGTGCAACTCGTGCACCCGCAGCCCGCGTGACGACGCAATCGACGCCGCGTTCACCAGATTCGCCTTCTCATCGAGCATCTGGTTCAGGACACCCTTGATGGCTGCATTGCGGATCAATTCTGTCTTCCATTCCGCAATGTGACCGCTGTAGCGTAGAGAAATCTCCTCCAAAGACCCGTCGCTCACCTGCGCGAGAAACGACCCCAGTCGCTCCGCCAGCACGACGTAGGGCTGCATCTCCGCGTACTCTTCGTGTGAGACCGAGGGCACGTTGACCGCGTTCTGAATCACGCCGCTCTTGAGGTACTCCTTCACTTGCAGCGCGATCTGGAAACCGACAGCTTCCTGCGCTTCGTGCGTCGACCCGCCGATGTGCGGTGTCAGGATCACGTTCTCGAGCGCTGTCAGCGGGGAATTCTTCAGTGGCTCTTCCTGGAATACATCCAGTCCCGCACCCCCGACCCGGCCCTGTTTCAGAGCCTGAGCCAGTGCTGCCTCGTCGACCAATTCGCCACGGGCGCAATTGACGATGCGTACGCCTTTCTTCATTTTCCCGATGGACTCGGCATTGATCATCCCAGTCGTTTGCGGCGTAAGACCCACGTGCAGCGTGAGGTAATCGGCGGCGCGCGTACACATCCTCCAACTTCCCAGTGCGGACGCCCTGATCCTTTGCCACGCTGGCGGAGACGAACGGATCGTGCCCGATAATCTCCATGCCGAACGCCTTTGCGCGCCGGGCAACCTCCAAACCAATCTTGCCCAGTCCGATTACGCCCAAAGTCTTCCCGCGAAGTTCGGTTCCCTGGAGCGATTTCTTCTCCCACTTTCCCGCGTGCATGAGCCCGTCCGCGCGGGGAAGCAAACGCGCCATGCCCAGCATCATCCCCAGGGTCAGCTCGGCCACCGCTACCGCGTTGGCGCCGGGCGTGTTCATGACTGCGATGCCCTTGCGCGTGGCGGCGTCGAGATCGACGTTGTCCACGCCGACACCCGCGCGGCCTACAACCCGCAGCTTAGGTGCATGCTCGAGCAGCGCGGCATCGACCTGCACCGCCGAGCGCACGATCAGCGCGTCGGCCGTTTCCAGCTGCGAAGTCAATTTGCCTTCGATCTGATCATGCGTGATCACAGTCCACCGCGGTTCGCGCAACAAGTCCACCGCGGAGGCAGATATTTTTTCGGCGACGACGATTTTCATTGCTGGTTGAGCTCTCTGAAGTGTGAAATTGGCACAACGCGGCCCGGGCTTCGCAGAATCAGCAAGGCCAGGCTAGTTAAAGTGTCCACACATCTCCGCCCGAACTTGATTCCTATTTGGGGCCTCCGCCCAATGCATCGTCCGGATTCTTTTGAATCTGGGCGAACCCCGCCGGTGGCCCGAACAAGCTGGGGTCCAGCGAATCGCTGGAATAGTTCGTCACCGCGGTCTGCATATCCATGAGCGATCCTGGAGTGCTGGCGGGATTCGCCTGACTGTCCGATCCGCTGGCTTGCGTTTCTTGCTGCTTTTTCTTCTTTCCGAATACTCCTCCCAACCCCTTCATGACGGCGCCGCTGGCCGATGTCGGGATCGTGTCGTCTCCATGTTGTGGTGGAGGTGGAGGCTGAGTTTGGGTCTGCGCGGGCGTCTGCTCAGTGCCGCTCCCCGCCATCGTCATGCTCACATAGGAGACCATCGGCATGCCCGTGATGTTCGCCAGATTGCTTTTTCGTAGTTCTCGCAGACTGACTTGAACATTGCTGTTCGCCATGCCCTGCATCATCTGTCCCGGAATCCAGTCCAACTCTTTCGCCATTTTCAAGTAGAAATCGCGAATCTCGCTGTATCCGTGCACGTCTTGCGCAATCCATTGGTCGGTGTTGACGACGGTCGAAATCTGTTGTCCCTGGGTTTTCGGATCGTCGGACTCCATCTGCATCTCGACCTTGGCCTTCACCTCTCTTGTGGTGAGTCCCAGGATGTTCCTGGTAGCGCCGGTTTCGCTGCTTTCGAACTTGGGGGTGATTTTCACATTCGTGTTCTTGTCCGGATGTTTGGCCTGCTCCTCTTTCATTTTGTCCTGCATCTCTTGTTGTTTTTTCTGCATGGCCTGCTTCATCTCGTCGAACGTCATGATGCTGTAGGTCTTGTTCTGAGGGTCGAGTTGAATGAAGCGCTTGCCGTCGAGGTCGATGATCTGGATCTTGCCGTCGGACTGCTCTTCGCGCAGCTTGTTACCCTTGACGGCGACGGTGCGAGTTGTCGGAGCCATGGCCTGCTTCGCGTTCTTGCTGAAGACAGAAGCGAATTTCACCGCGCCCATCATGGCTCCCCCGGTGACTTGACTGGTTTCTGAATATTTGAAGTCCGCACGACAGACGCCGCACAGCGCTACGATCGCGCTCAACAGGGCCGTACTTCTCTGAGTTTTCATTCACAACTCCACGGATCGGTAGGTTGGGAAGGTTGCGATTATGGAGCGGGTCACACGCAATCCGCTCCCCTGAAGATTGTTGACTGGGTTTTTGCCCGCCAGAGCTACCGTGCAACGCCCGCGGTTTCCGTCTGTCGTGCGTACACTTCCTGCGCCGCTCGTACCGCCGCTCCGAACTCGACAGGCTTACCGGTCACGTGCGCCATCACATGCTCCAGCGCTGCCAGGCTGCCGATTGTGTCGAGGTAATCGTAGTACCCGATATGCGCCAGCCGGAACAGCTTGCCCTTCATCTCGCCCTGCCCGTTGGCCACGACAGCGTTAAAAGACTCCCGGAATTCCTTTACGATCGCGCTGGAGTCTACACCCGCGGGCGCTTCCACCGCAGTGACAGCAGCCGATGGCGATGAGCCTGCGAAGAGTTTCAGCCCCAGAGCAACGACACCTGCGCGCGTCATCTCCGCCATCAATTCCGCGTTGTCGACCAGATCTTTGCGTCCGGCCGCAAGATTGCCGTTTCCCAACTGCCGGATATAGTCGAGCGCCGCGCCCAGGGCTGCAAACAAGGAAGTCGCGGGTGTAAACGCAGACTCTCCTTTGGCCGCGGATTTGCGCTCCTTGCGCAAGTCGAAGTAGTAGCGCGGTGACTTGGTGGTCTCCATGCGCTGCCAGGCGCGCTCGCTCACCGCGCAATAGGCCAGGCCAGGCGGAATCATCAGCGCTTTCTGGGAGCCGCCAATGATGATGTCGACGCCCCACGCGTCCACATCGAGATGGGTCGTGCCCAATCCGGTAATCGCATCCACCACCAGGAGCACGTCGTTGCCCGTAGCGCGTACCAGCTTCGCAATCCCCTTTACGTCGTGACGTGCGCCCGTCGACGATTCGGTAGCCTGCACGTAAACCGCGCGAACATCGGGCGTCAGACGGGAACGCACCTCTTCGAGGGAAAACGTCTCGCCGTAGGGTTTGCTGACCGTTTCCACGCTGCAACCGAAAGCCTTGCCCAGTGCCGTCCAGCGCTCGCCGAACTTGCCGGCTGTGAGAACGAGGATCTTGTCGCCCGGCGAAGTCAGGTTCGAAATGCTGGCCTCCATCACGCCGCTGCCGGAACAGGCCAATACCAGCACATCGTTTTTCGTGCCGACAAAATCCTTCATGTCGGCCAGCACGCGCGTGAAGAGGTTGCGGAAGTCGGCCGTCCGGTGATGTGCCGTGAACGACGCCTCGGCAAACTGGGCAGCGGGCAGCAGGGGCGTCGGGCCGGGAGTGAAGAGGCGATTTTTGCGTAGCATGATGCCGGGTCCTTTGAATGATTTCCGGGAGATCCTCCGAAAGCCGCGCCCGATGCTGGGAGACACGAATACCGCCGCGAGCTAAGAGATCATCCCGTTTTTCGCGATGATGATAAGTGTATCGTGGACGGCCATTTTTCCGCACGCCGATTGTGGGTGCACGCAACTCGAAATTCCGCTAAGCAGCAGCAGTTATAATGGCCGCATCATGAGCCTGATCGATCAGATACAAAAAGACTTGGTGGCTGCCATGAAAGCGCGCGAGGAGCAGCGCCTCTCTTGCCTGCGTATGGTGAAGACCGCTCTGAAGCTGCGCGAAACAGAAAAAATGGGTCCGCTCGACGACAAGGAATCGCAGCAGGTGCTGACCACGCTCATCAAGCAGCGCAAGGATTCCGTTGAGCAGTTCACAAAGGGCGGCCGCCAGGAAATGGCGGACAAAGAAGCCGCCGAAATCAAAATGATCGAAGCTTATCTGCCCAAGGCGGCAGGCGAAGAAGAGATCGTTGCCGGGGTGAAAGCCACCATCGCCGAGATGGGATCACCCACCATGAAAGACATGGGAACCGTCATGAAGAATGCGATGGCGAGGTTTGCTGCTGCTGGCATGCGGGTGGATGGGAAAGTGGTCAGCGAAGCGGTGAAGAAAGAACTAGCGGGAAAATAGCTCGCGTAGGGGCGGCCGCCCCCGGCCGCCCAGTCGAGCGAAGCTCGACAGTCTTGGCTGTGTCCGATCCCAACAAATTCCGGCCGGGTCAAGCCTGCTCCGGGACTACTTACTCCGCTGCAACTCCCGGTACGCCTCGCTTTTCGAAACTCCCATCTCCTTCGCGATTTTCTTCAACGCCGCCTTTTCGTCAACACTCTCTTCCGCCATGATCTGCTCGACCCGCTGACGCACCGACACGCGGACAGGCACAACCTTGTGAGCTGCTTCTTCGGTTTTCCCGATCAGCAGCGTAATCTCCCCTTTAACGTCGCTGCGAGACTTCAGGGTTTCGAGCACTTCTGTAGCCCGTCCCCGCAAAAACTCCTCGTGCAATTTGGTGACCTCGCGTGCGATTACGATGTGCCGCTCTGGTCCCAGCAGCTCTACGATGTCCTCCACCGTTTCGACTACCCGATGCGGTGCTTCATAAAACACCTGCGTGCGCGGCGACGCCTTGATGCTCTCCAGCACCGTCCGCCGCTCGCCACGTTTCGCCGGAAGGAATCCACTGAAGCGAAACGAATCGGTGGGCAGACCGCTCGCCACCAGGGCCGCCAAATAGGCCGAAGCCCCTGGAATCGGCACGACCGGCACCCGATGCCGGATGGCCAGCGTAATCAGCCGGAAGCCGGGGTCAGAGATGCCTGGCATGCCCGCATCGGTGACGAGCGCAATCCGCGTGCCCTGTTCCAGATCGACGATCAACTCGGCCGCCCGCGTCATTTCGTTGTGTTCGTGGTAGCTGACAGTGCGAGTGGCGATGCCGTAGTGGTTTAGCAATTTCTGCGTCTGCCGCGTGTCCTCGCATGCGATCAACTCGACGCCCTTGAGCACCCGCAACGCCCGCAGCGTGATGTCCTCCAGGTTGCCGATCGGGGTAGCGACCAGGTAGAGGGTCGGCCCAGCGTCGAGCGCGGCAGACTTCGAGACTGGTTCTCCCTCAGACTTCATCGCGGGAAGGATAACACCAGATCCTCAGCGTTCTCCCGAGTCGGTGTTCGGCCGTCAAATTGACGCGACCTGCAGCCACCCCCTAGAATCTAAACAGTTGAGAAGGCCCCGCCATGCAGCCCCGCGCGAGGCCTGGCGGTTTCCTGAGAAATTTTGGAGTTCAATGCCACTTTACGAATACGAGTGCAAGAAGTGCCATCACCGGTTTGAGCGGATTCAGAAATATTCCGACCCGCACGTGAAGAAGTGTCCCGACTGCGGCGGCAAGGTTGAGCAGGTTGTTTCGGCACCCGCTGTGCAGTTTAAAGGCTCGGGCTGGTACGTCACCGACTACGCCAAAAAGTCCTCGGCGGGGTCAGGTTCGTCCTCGTCCACTAACGGGGACTCCCGTGATACCAGCGGCAAGAAGGACGAGAAGAAGGAGACCAAGTCCGAGAGTTTAAAGTCGGAGAGTTCAAAGAGCGAAGACTCGAAGTCCGAGGCTTCGGCAAAGAAGAAAAAATCGTAGGTCTGAGAAAGCTCGGCGAACGGCATTTTTGGAAAAGGCTGCTTGATCGCAAGATCGGCGGCCTTTTTGCTTTTGGCCATTTGGTGCCAGCGGTACACACAGGAAGTTACCCGCGACAAGTGATTGACTAAGAGACGCTTATCCGTCCTTGGGAGCGATGAATCCCTTGCCCGTTTACCTTCATCTAAAAACGTGATCATTGAACAGTCGTTATAACGATTATATGAGAGGAGACCCCATCCATGATCACCTTACGGCGCAGTAATGAACGAGGTGGAGGCGACTACGGCTGGCTGAATACCAGGCACACATTTAGCTTCAGCGACTACTGGGATCCACGCTGGATGGGATTCCGCTCTTTGCGCGTGATCAACGAGGACTATGTGGCGCCAGCCTCCGGGTTCCCAACCCACCCGCACAACGACATGGAGATCATCACTTACGTCCTGGAAGGTCAGCTCGAGCACAAGGACAGCCTGGGAACAGGCTCGGTGATTCTTCCCGGCGACGGCCAGCGCATGACCGCCGGGCGCGGCATTCGTCACAGCGAGTACAACCCGTCAAAGAGCGAGCGGGTGCACCTCTACCAGATCTGGATCCTGCCGGAAAAGAAAGGCGTCGAGCCGAGCTACGAGCAGAAGAGTTTCCCCACTGAAGAGAAGCAGGGCAAACTGCGGCTGATAGCGTCGCCCGACGCCAAAGACGGCTCAGTGAAGATCAACCAGGACGCACGCCTCTTCGTAACACTCCTGAAACCCGGTGAAGAAGTCACCCACACCCTCGCAAACGGCCGACACGGGTGGTTGCAAGTGGCTAAGGGTGGCATTGAGCTGAATGGTCAGAACCTGGAACTGGGCGACGGCGCGGCCATCAGCGACGAACAGAAACTGATCATTAAGGGCACGAAGGACAGCGAAATACTGTTGTTCGACTTGGCCTGAAAAAAGCAAGGCAAGGTTTCGAATGTTTCAAGGTTTCAAAGTACGGAATTATCTGAAACCTTGAAACCTTACTTCTTCGCCGGTTCTTTTTCCCCCACTCGCTCACTCACCTCGAACTTCAACTTGCCGGTCTTCCGGTCTGCGTCCACGATGACGTGGTCCCCGTGCAGAACCTCGCCATCCAGAATCTTCAGCGCCAGCGGATCCTGCACCAGCTTCTGAATGGCCCGCTTCAACGGACGAGCGCCGAAATTCGGATCGTACCCTTCGGTGAAGAGCAAGTCTTTGGCCGCATCGGTAAGCTCGAGCGAAATCTTGCGCTCCGCCAGCAACCGCCGCAAGTCTTCCAAACGCAGTTCGATGATCTTCACCAGTTGTTCCTTGCCCAGCGGATGGAACACGATGATGTCATCCACGCGATTGAGGAACTCGGGCTTGAAGTGCCCGTGCAACAAATTCGTGACCTCCGTGGCCGCCTTCTCGAACTCCGCCTCGGTACGCAGGTTTTCCGCCACCAGATACGACGAGCCGATGTTCGACGTCATGATGATGATGGAGTTTCGGAAGTCCACTTGCCGGCCCTTGCCGTCGGTGAGTCGGCCGTCGTCCATGATCTGCAGCATGACGTTGAATACATCCGGATGTGCTTTTTCGATCTCGTCGAACAGCACTACCGCGTAGGGACGCCGCCGCACCTGCTCCGTGAGTTGCCCGCCTTCGTCGTAGCCTACGTATCCGGGCGGGGCGCCGATCAGCCGCGAGACGGCATGCTTTTCCATGTACTCCGACATGTCGATGCGTACCATGGCGTGCTCGTCGTCGAAAAGAAACTCGGCCAGCGCGCGCGCCAGCTCAGTCTTGCCCACGCCCGTGGGCCCGAGAAAGATGAACGACCCGATCGGCCGCTTGGGATCGCTAAGGCCCGCACGCGAGCGGCGTATGGCATTCGCGACTCGTTCCAGGGCCGCGTCCTGACCCACCACGCGTTGCCGGAGCCGGTCTTCCATGTTGATCAGCTTCCGGACCTCACTTTCCAGCATCTTTGAGACGGGAATACCCGTCCACTTGGAAACGATGCGGGCCACGTCCTCTTCATCCACTTCTTCCTTCAGCATGCGCCGCGCCCCGGTTTTCTCCAATTGCGCGGTGAGCTTCTTCAATTCTTCTTCGGTCTGGCGAATCAAGCCGTACCGAATCTCCGCCACGCGCTGCAGGTTGCCTTTGCGCTCTTCCGTCTGCTCCTCGATCTTTGAGTTGCTCCAGCTGTTCTTTCAGCTGCCGCTGGCGCGCAATCAGATCTTTTTCCTTTTTCCAATTGGCCTTCAGAGCGTTGGACCGCTCGCGAATCTCGGCCAGTTCCTTGTCGATAATCGCCAGCCGTTCGCGCGAATTGGGATCGTCTTCCTTCTTGAGCGCCTGCTTCTCGATCTCCAGCTGCGTGGCGCGCCGCTCCAGCTGATCGATCTCGGTCGGCAGGGAGTCAATCTGGATGCGCAACGACGCTGCTGCCTCATCGATCAAGTCGATGGCCTTGTCCGGCAGGAATCGGTCAGAGATATAGCGGTGCGAAAGGGTCGCCGCCGCCACGATCGCGGAGTCCTTGATGCGCACGCCATGATGGACTTCATACCGTTCCTTCAGGCCGCGCAGGATCGCGATGGTGTCTTCGACGTTCGGTTCGCCCACGAACACAATCTGGAAACGCCGCTCGAGCGCCGCGTCCTTCTCGATGTACTTGCGGTACTCGTTGAGCGTGGTGGCGCCGATCGCGCGCAACTCGCCGCGCGCCAGCGCCGGCTTCAGCATGTTCGAAGCATCGATCGCGCCTTCAGCCGCGCCCGCGCCGACCAGGGTATGCAACTCGTCAATGAACAGGACGACCTGTCCCTGCGAATCTTCAATCTCCTTGAGAACAGCCTTCAGCCGGTCTTCGAACTCGCCGCGATACTTCGCGCCAGCCAGCATTGCGCCCAGGTCGAGCGCGACCACGCGCTTGTTCTTCAAAACCTCGGGCACGTCGCCGGAAATGATGCGCTGGGCCAGTCCTTCCACGATGGCCGTCTTGCCAACGCCGGGTTCTCCGATCAGCACCGGATTGTTCTTGGTGCGGCGCGACAGCACCTGCACCACCCGCCGGATCTCTTCATCACGCCCAATGACCGGATCGAGCTTTCCGCGCCGCGCCTGCTCGGTCAGATCGCGGGCATAGCGCTCCAGCGCCTGATACTTTGCTTCCGGATTCTGGTCGGTAACTTTCTGCGATCCGCGCACGGAAGTCAGCGCTTTCAGAATGGCGTCATGACTCGCTCCATGCCGGGCGAGAGTTTCCTGCGCCGCGTCTTTCTTCGACTGGGTGGCAGCCAGCAGAAGGTGCTCGGTGGAAACGTATTCGTCCTTGAAATTGGCGGCTTCTTTGAAAGCCCGCTCGATCAACTGGTTCAGTGCCGGCGACATGGTCGCCTGAGTTGCGCCCTCGCCCGACACTTTGGGCAGACGTTCGATCTCGCGGTAAATCTCGCTCAGGACAGCCTGTGCGCCCACTCCGAGCTTGTCGAGCACCGGAAGGACGATGCCTTCCTTGTCTTCGATCAATGCCGCGAGCAGATGCAAAGGCAGCAACTCAGGATTGCCGTGTTCGGACGCGAGCTCGTTCGCCCGCTGCACCGCCTCCTGCGCCTTCACCGTAAATTTGTCCCAACGAATCGCCATTAAATCATCCTTCTTTCGTTTCTTTCGAACTGACCTGTGTTGTGACTTCGGCCTTTGGGTAGCAGTCATCTTGGTTCTTCAGGCCCCCGGCGGCAAGGGTCAGACTCCGGTCGCGGAGTTTTCCCAAAATTTGATCTTCCAGCGAAGCTGAGCGACCCAACCGCTTGCGCATCTCGTTCATTGCCTGGCTCATCGATTTTCTGCCAAGAACCTTGCTGAAACGCTCCCACGACGGCCTGCATCTGGTCAAAAGCGAGGGTCTTTTCACACTGTTGGTCCTGCCAGCCTCTCCGTCGAACACAGAGGCCGGAGCAAAGCCCGGCCCCCACATCGGCTCAGACTAACCACTGCTCGTTACGCCGCCTGGCTGGGCCCTTTACCTTCCAGGGTCTTTTCGCCGCCGACGTTCACCTTGATCTGCTTCGGCTTGGCTTCTGCCTTCTTCGGCAGAGCAATCTTCAGAATGCCCTTGTCATAGTTCGCCGCAACCTTCTCGGCGTCCACGGTCGTGGGCAGAGTGAACGTGCGGGTGAAGCTGCCGTACTGACGTTCCACGCGCCGGAAGTTCTCTTCTTTCTCTTCCTTTTCGAACTTGCGCTCGCCGTGCACGGTCAGCACATTGTTCTCGATGCGTACATCAATGTCTTTCTCATCGATGCCCGGAACTTCAATCTTCAGGGTGACGTTGTGCTCGTCCTCATACACATCCACCGGCGGAGCAAAGCTGCTGGTGGTCAGCGACTCCTCCCGGCCCTCGGGTCCATAGGACTCGCGGAACAGACGGTTCAGGCGATCTTGCACGGTGGTGAACTCACGGAAAGGATCCCAACGGGTAATTACAGTCATGACTCGACTCCTCCTAAATTGCTGATCTTGATTGAGTGGTGCTGCCTTCACTCACGTTAGATGAGCGATTAGCACAATCGAATCATAAAAGTTGAGTGTATTATTGTCAAGTAATGTAACTGACTATAATTCAGTAGCTTACTCGCAATATCAGGCACTTCAAATACCCCGTTTCCGGTATCGAAAGCACGACCGGATGGTCTTTCGCCTGCCCCCGCTTCTCCACAAGACGCACGGTCCGGCGGGCATCCCGGGCCGCCTCGGCCACCACCTGCAGAAACTCGTCCTCGCTGACATGGTAAGAGCAGGAGCAAGTGACCAGGACTCCCCCCGGCCGCAGCATCTTCAGCGCCCGGAGGTTGAGTTCCTTGTAGCCGCGCATGGCGGTCTCAAGGTTCTTGCGAGTTTTTGCGAAGGCGGGCGGATCGAGCACGATGGTGTCGTACTGCTGGCCGGCCGTCGAGTAGTCCTTGAGCACGTCGAAGGCATTCGCCTCGATCCATTCCACTTCCCGTTGGTTCAGGGCTGCATTCCGGTCGGCGACCTCGAGTGCCGGACGCGAGCTGTCGACGCCGGTCACTTTGCTGCAACGCTGCGCCAGGTGCAGCGCGAAGGCGCCCTGGTAGCAGAAGACGTCCAGCGCTTCGCCGCGGGCATATTGCGCTGCCGCCGCATAGTTTTCCCGCTGGTCAAGGAAGGCGCCGGTCTTCTGACCCTCCCCGGCGTCGTAGTGAAAGCGCACACCGTTCATCGAAAAGATGGTCGATGTCTTCTCCCCGAACAGCAAACCCGACTCGCGCGGAGGCAGTTGCTCCAGTTCGCGGATGTGGGAATCCACCCGCTCGGCGATCGCCGCCGGTTGCAGTTGTTCGGACAATTCCGAGAGCAGCGCAGTTCGCACCGGTTCCGCGTCCATGGCTTGCGTAAGAATCTGCAGGGAGAGGATTTCGTTGTAGCGGTCGACGATCAGTCCAGGCAGAAAATCCGCCTCGCTGAAGATCACCCGGTAGGCATCGGTGTCGTGCACAAGCGGTTCTCGGTAAGCGATCGCCTGTCGGACTCGTTCCCGCAGAAGCGCGGGAAAGTCCGCAACCGGCCCGGAGGAAATCATCCGCACCGCGATCTGCGAACTGCTGGAGTAGAGCGCCGACCCGAATTTTCGTCCACGCTCATCCGTTACCGCGACGACCGACCCGGGCGCGACTCCGTCGGCGGAGACAATGTCCGAGCGGTAAACCCAGACATGCCCATTCTTCAGACGGCTGGCTCCGCGCTGCGAAATGACCACGGCGGCGCCCTGCCGAGTCGGCTGCGCACGACCGGGACGGTTCGATGGCTCTGTTTGTAGTGAGAGGGACGAGGAGGCCGATCAGCCATGCTTCATCTTAAATCGTGTAGAACATTGCCAGTGGAGCGACGGGCGTCCCGCCCGTCGGGCGCGAAGCGCCTTTCTTCGCGCCGTGCCTCTACGGACCGGAGTCTCGATCGAGTCACTTTGCCCCTGTCATTCTGACCGTCGAGCGGAGCGGAGGCGGAGGAACCTGTTTGGGTGCGCAGCAGTGCATACAGGGAAAAGCACCAACCACGCGGGCAGGTGTGCCCGCGCCTACAGCAGCTAACTTGCCGCAGGATGTCCGGTCGACGCCGCTTCCGGAGCGGCCGCATGCGACGAGTGCCGGGACTCCGCCCGCGCCGCAGCCGAGATCTGAAGTCAATGCATCCAACACCACCATCGGAAGCTCAGCGCCCCAGCCATCGATTTCTTCTTCGTCCCAGTTCCCATTCAGCCGGATTACGCCATTCAGATCCTCGGGAAAGGCCAGCCGGAAGCTGCCTTCGCGCTCCACGATATCGCCCAATTGCCGCCCGGTATGCAGTTCGTACACCCGCCGGGTGGAATTGGTCGACGCGTTTACGAAGGCCAGAAACGCCTCGCCAATCTCGCCGTAAGCGGGGTGATAGAACCACGCCTGCTGGGAATCAACTTTCGGCCGCGCCCGCCGCTTGGTGGTGAAATTCGTGCGCTCGATGGTCGCTTCGTTTTCGGGATTAAAGTACAGAATGCGCTGGCAGGATTCGCACTCGATAATGCGGTTGCCGGCGCGCACGTCGTTGTAGGTCTGCGGCCGCAGCATCACCCGGCACGCCATGCACTTCTGATCGCGTACCTCGGAAAGTCCCGACCCGCGAAATTTCATGACGCGCTCGTAATGGCGCAACGTGTCGGCGATCCACGCCCGCACGCACTTTGTCGCGCTTGCCGCCCCATTCCGCCAGCTGCTTCTCGTCTTCGGCGGTGCGCTCGCGCGCCTGCGCTTTTTCTTTCTCGATCTCAGCCGTCTCAGCCTTAAGTTCGGCCTCGGCGGCCTTGACATCTTTGTCGCGGGTTTCGGCGTTCACCATCAGGTCGAGGATCTTGTCCTCGTTGGCGCGGATGTCCTGCTCGGCAAACTGGATCTCGTGCATCAACGCCTTGTACTGCTCGTTGGTCTTCACATCGAGCGACTGGTCGCGATACTTGGAAATCTTGCTCTGCAGGTCCTGGATGGTGGTTTCGTACTTCTTGCGGGCGGCCTCGTCGGCCTTGGCAGCGGCTTTTGCTTTCTCCAGCTTGGCCTTGGTCGCGGCCAGCTTTTCTTCAATCACGGCCACGCGTTTGGGCAGCGCAGCCACTTCTTCCCTCAGGCGCAGGATTTCCTTGTCGGCCACCTGCAGTTCCATCAGGTTTTGAAGGTCAGAAAGCATGAAAACTAGACTGGCATGATTTTAGCATGCGGCCTCCCGACGGCCTCGCGAATGCTGATGTCAAAGTGGTACGCAGGCCGGACAACCGCAGGACGGCAACGCTACGAACGTCGCTCGCCTACCATCTTTTCCCAAAATGAAATAGCCAATAGATAACCGGCGACGTTACGGAGCCCCTGGAGCGTCGAAAACCGAGCGGACATAGGAAACCATCACCCGCCCCAACCAAAGCGCCCTAATCGCGGGGAATGGCCCTTGGCGGGCCTTTTATGCGCCGTTCTCAGTGCCGCCTGGGCCTCCTAAAACCCCTTTCACGGCTTTTCAATAACTTAGCTCGAAGCGAATCAAAACAGTAGCTTCGGTCGATAACCGGCTTCGCACTCTCCCCCGCCAGCGTGTGCAGGACAATCGCCGTCGGTGTAAACTTCTCAGCCCGCAATTTGCGATGGTCTGGAGCTGCTCTTGAAAAGATCTCTTGGCGTTTCGATTCTTGTTGTGGTGTTTGCAACCTGCGCCTGCTTCCCGCAAGCGACGGGCAACACTACGCCCACCAAGCCGCTGACCATCGAGGCTATCTTCGCCGAAGGCGGCCTGACTGGTCGTGGCCCGGAGAACATCAAGTGGAGTCCCGACGGCTCGAAAGTCTCCTTCGTGCAGCGCGATGACGCAGGCGACCACGGAGAACTGTGGTACGTGGATGCTGCCACCGGCGAGAAGAAGGTTCTGGTGAGCGAGGCCAGGCTCGCGAGCCTGGCTCCTGACGCCAACAAGATCAAAGACGAGCGTGAAAGAGAGCGGGTTACCCGGTACCACGTGGCCGCCTACCTCTGGGCGCCCGACTCCAAGCACTTGCTGTTCGACTCCAACGGCCAACTCTGGCTCTATGACCTGGGCAACAGCACAGCGTTGCAATTTACGTCCTCCCCAGATCCCAGCGAAGACCCGAAGTTTTCGCCGGACGGCAACCACATCGCCTACCTGCGGAAGCACAACCTATACGTCGAACCGATTTCCGGAAAGGACGGCAGGCAACTCACCAACGACACCGACGAGAACATTCTCAATGGCGAAGTTGACTGGGTGTATGCGGAAGAGTTGAGCGTGCGCAGCAACTACTTCTGGTCTCCCGATAGCAGCCAGATCGTCTTCCTGCAGATGGACGAGAGACCTGTTCCGACCTATCCGATCACCGATTGGCTGCCCACCCATCCGAAGGCGGATATGGAAAAGTATCCCAAGGCGGGTGATCCGAATCCCGTGGTGCGGCTGGGCGTCGTCTCCGCCAAAGGGGGCAAGCCGAAGTGGATCTCACTCACCAACGACACCGACATCTACATCCCGCGCTTTGGCTGGGTGCGCGATGGCGTTCTCTGGGCGCAGGTGCTGAATCGCGTGCAAGACACAATTGACTTGTATTTCATCGACGCCAAGTCTGGCCGCTCCCGCAAAGTTTTGACCGAGTCCAGTCCGGACGCCTGGGTGAATGTGAACGACGACTTCCACGTCCTGAAGTCGGGTGACCGATTCCTGTGGTCGAGCTGGCGGGATGGCAACACTCACTTGTATCTCTACAGTTTTGACAAGCAGGATCCGCTCTCCGCAGACGCGAAGCTAGAACGCCAGTTGGATAAGGGGGAGTACGAAGTTCTCGGTGTGGAAGCGGTCGACGAGAACTCGGTGTACTTCACCGCCAATCAAGGGGACGTCCGCCAGCAACACGTGTTCTCGGTAAAGTTCGACGGAACCGATTTCCATCGCCTGTCCTCGGATGACGGCGTGCATTTTGCGAACTTCTCGGACGATGGCAAGCACTGGATGGATCACTTCTCGGCGATGTTGACTCCGCCACGCTTGTCCCTGTGTGGGGCAAGCGGCCCATGCAGTCGAGTGTGGGAGGCGCGCAGCGTCGCCGACTACGGCCTGGTTGCTCCCAAGTTCCTGGAGTTCAAGGCGGACGACGGCACGGTTCTTTACGGTCAGCTGGAGCTTCCGCCCAACGCGCCTGCGGGAAAGATTCCTCTGATCGTGAACGTCTACGGGGGCCCCGCCGCGCAACTGGTGAGCAACCAATGGGGCGGCCCGACGGAACTGTTTCACCAGATCCTGCTGCAGAAGGGCTTCGCGATCTTCACCGTGGACAATCGCGGCACTCCGAATCGCGGCAAAAAGTTCAGCGCCGCTCTTCGCCACCAGTTTGGTGGAGTCGAATTACAGGACCAACTGGCTGCGCTGAAGCAGTTGCTGGCACAATACCCGCAACTCGATCAAGATCGTGTCGGGATCTGGGGTTGGTCCAACGGCGGCTCGATGACGCTCTATGCAATGACGCACTCGGATGTCTTCAAGGCAGGCGTGTCCGTGGCCCCGGTCACCGATCAGCGCAACTACGACACGATCTACACCGAACGCTACATGGGCTTGCCCAAGGACAATGTGAAGGGTTACGACGAGGCGGTCTTGCCCCGAGTTGCCAACAAACTGCATGGTGCGCTATTCCTGGTTCACGGTACAAGCGATGACAATGTGCACTTTCAGAACAGCATCCAGATGATCGACGCGCTGATCAAGGCCGACAAAAAGTTCGGTCTGATGGTCTACCCCGGCAAGACACATAGCATCTCCGGGAAAGCGGCACGCACGCACCTCTTCCAGTTGATTGAAGAGCACTTCGAACGAGAACTGAAGTAGTGCCGGTTCTGCAGCTCCCGGAGTTTGACCGGGCCCGGGCGGGCGGGACGCTCACACGACAGCCGCCGGGACGGCGGCGCTACACTGCGCCGGCAGGGGCGTCTACCTCGAGAGCGGAACAGGGATACCTCGTGCCATGAACCAACTCAGCCTCGGCGACTTCGAACTCAGCATCTTCTCCGACGGAATCTACCCCCTCGACGGCGGCGCATTCTTCGGTGTTGTACCCAAGGTCATGTGGTCCAAAAAGGTGACCGCGGATGAAAAGAATTTCGTAGCGACGGGATTGAATTCACTGCTGATTCGCACTGGCAAACAAAACATCCTGGTCGAGACCGGCATGGGGAACAAGCTGTCCGACAAAATGCGCAAGATCTATGGCCAACCGGCACAGTTGGTTGAGAACCTTGTTGCCGGTGGTGTATCGCCCGGACGACATCGACATCGTGATCAACACACACCTGCATTTTGATCATTGCGGATGGAACACATCCCTCAGGAATAACGAAGTCGTGGCCACTTTCCCCAGGGCGAAGTACTACGTGCAGGAGGGCGAGTGGCAGCACGCGTGTGAGCAACATGTTCGCGATTCCATCAGCTACATCAGCGACAACTACGATCCGCTCATCAAGAACGGGCAAATGCAACTACTGCGGGGCGACCAGGAAATTGTGCCGGGAGTTTCCGTGAAGGTCTTTCCGGGGCATACCGCGCACATGCAGGCGGTGGTCGTCACGAGCGGAGGGAAGACCGCCTGCTATATCTCCGACCTGATTCCTACTTCGGCGCATATCGATCTGACTTGGGTGATGGCGTTTGATCTATTTCCCATCTCAACCATCGACAGCCGGAGGCGCTACTACGAACGCGCTCTGCCGGAGAAGTGGCTAACGGTTTTTACCCACGGAGTAGACACCGCGTGGGCCTATATTGAAAACGATGAAGCCGGGAAGATGATGATACGCAAGCCGTAACTGTCTTGGGAGACGTCTATTTCATGCTGCATGGGTGATCCAGCAAGAGCTCGATCATGCAGGGCAGACCGCCATCCTCAAAAGACCCGCCTGTAAAAATACCGTGCCCGAAAACTGATATACCTGCATTAGCCTTCGTGAGTACAATCGGCAATCGACGGCAACCCGTCGCTTGAACTCTTGACCTCCGACAGCATTGTGAACGTAGCCGTGATCGGCGTGGGGGCGTTTGGACGCAACCACGCGCGCGTCTGCAAACAACTCGAGGACCACGGGGAACCGATCCGCCTGTTGGGCGTCGTCGACCGCGACGTCACGCGCGCTGACTCGGTCGGGCGCGAGTTTGGGTGCCGCTCCTTCGGATCGCTGGAACAACTCCTCACGACGCACAGCGAAGTGCAAGCGGCGTCGGTCACCGTTCCAACCGCTCACCATCTGGAGGTCGCGCGCGTCCTGATGCAGGCGGGCGTCGACGTGCTGGTTGAAAAGCCACTCGCATCATCTCTCCAGGAAGCCGACGAACTCATCGGGCTAGCGAAGACGAATCAACGGGTTGCGCAGGTCGGGCACCTGGAGCGCTTCAACCCGGCCGTGCGCGCCACCATTCCGCTAATCACCCAGCCCATGTTCTTCGAAGTGCATCGCCTGAGTGTGTTCACGCCCCGCGCGCTGGACGTCGACGTGGTGCTGGACCTGATGATCCATGATCTCGACATCGTGCTTTCGTTCGTGCATTCGGCAGTCAGGGAAGTTCGCGCGGTGGGCTTGCCGATTCTCTCCGGGAAAACAGACATCGCGAACGCCCGTGTCGAATTCGCCAGCGGATGCGTGGCAAACTTCACGGCCAGCCGCGTCTCCACTGAACGCATTCGCAAGCTGCGCTTCTTTCAGCCACGCCAGTACATTTCGATCGACTACGAGCGCCAGGACGTGCTCGCCTTCACCGTGGGGGACGACCCGGGCAAAGTCGCAACACCTTCCGTGAATCCCCAGATTGGCATGGTGAAGCCTGCCGTCACCAGCGAGGAACCCCTGCTTGTGGAGCTGAAGTCCTTTCTCGATGCCGTTCGCCGCCGTGCCGCGCCTGTCGTCCCGCTCGAGGACGGCCGCCGTGCCCTCGCCCTGGCCCTCGACATCGTCGATCAGATCCGCAAGCACGGCGACAAGATTGACTTGGAGAAGCTGGTCAGCCGCTAATGACGGCAGGCGTGCGGCATGAGAAGCCTCTTCGCGCCCATGGGGTGATTGCTTTTTGTCGCTTCCACAGAAATGCGGCGTGAGCTTGTTAGGGGAGACTAGTGCGTGGGCGGGACGTACTCTTTCGGCGCCACCGCTCCTTCGCCGAAGAAGAACTGCTCCATCTGTTTCACGATGACTTCCTGATCTTCGCGACGGGCGGGGTTCAGACGATATTCGTTCAGAATCATTTTGCAGAACTCGGTCCACTGCCGCCAAGCTTCCTGCGAGACGTTTTCGTAGATTTTCTTGCCCAGTTCGGTGTCAAACGGCGGCTCGTCCAGGCCGGGGAGCTCTTTTTTCAGCTTTACGCAGAAAACTTCGTGTGCCATGTCACTTCCTCGATAACCAGATCAACCCAAAATTATCTCACAATGACAGGGACAGCCCGGCTGGTGCGCCCCACGAATTTCCGAATCCGATAGACTTGCGTGGAAATCTGATCTGCAGAATGAGCACTGATCTGGTAGCAGAATTTCGAAACGTCCCGATCCTCGCGGACCTTGCCGACGATGAGCTTCGCTGGCTCGCTGACCACGCCGAGGAGGTTGTCATCCAGGCCGGAGAGGTGTGGGTGCGCGAGGGGGAACCGGCGAAGTGGATGAGCATCTACCTGGAAGGGGAAACCGATGGCCGCCGCGAGAGCCTCGGTCCGGATGCGCCCGTGTATACAGCTCGCGCAGGGCAAATCACCGGCATGTTGCCTTTCTCCCGCCTGACCCACTTCACGATTACAGCTCGCGCCGTGACTCGCACACGGATCGCGCGCATTTCCAAGGACGTGTTCCCGGAGATGTTGCAGCGCATTCCAGCGCTCGGACCGAAGCTGGTGGGGATTCTTTCGGACCGCGTGCGTGAGGTGACGAAGCAAGATCTGTCGCGCGAGAAACTGGCATCTCTGGGCAAGCTTTCTGCCGGACTGGCTCACGAGTTGAACAACCCAGCGGCCGCCGCCAGCCGGGCTGCGAGCACGTTGCGCAGCGTGATTGAGAGACGCAAACTCGCCGATGAACAACTGGATGAGGCGAACATTTCGAAGGAAGCCCGCGCCCTGTTGCGCACGATTGAGTCAAAAGCGGTGGAGATGCAGGCGCACGTCAAGCCGAAAAACGCTCTCGAGTTGAACGATTTGACGGAAGAGCTGCAGACGTGGCTGGAGTCTCACGGAGTCGAGGATGCCTGGGAAGTTGCGCCGGTACTGGCCGAGGCGGACGCCAAGACCGAACATTTCGAGCGGCTGGCGGAGAAGTACGAGGGGCGCCAGTTAGCCCCAGCGATCCGACGAATCAGCGCGATGCTCGAGATCTCTCGGTTATTGGCTGACATTGAGCACAGTACTTGCCGCATTTCGGAACTGGTGAAGGCCATCAAGGAGTACTCCTTCATGGACCAGGCCCAGCAGCAGGATGTCGATATTGCCAAGGGAATCGAGAGCACCCTGACCATGCTGACGCACAAACTCAAGCGCGGGATCACGGTGGTTCGCAACTACGATCCGGACTTGCCGCGTGTTCCTTCCTACGGGAGCGAACTGAACCAGGTCTGGACTAACCTCATCGACAACGCCGCCGACGCGATGAAGGGTGAGGGCGAATTGCGCATCCGGACCATGCGAGAGGGAGACGACGTTCTGGTGGAATTTGTGGATACCGGAGCGGGAATACCTCCCGAAATCCAGACCCGGATCTTCGATCCGTTCTTTACGACGAAGCCAATGGGCGAGGGCACGGGACTGGGGCTGGATACCGTGTACCGCATCGTGCGCAACCATCGGGGCAATGTGACGTTCGTGTCGCGGCCGGGATACACGTGCTTCCGGGTGAGGCTGCCGGTAAAGGGCGCGCGGGCTTAGGCGTTAACGATTCTGCCCACAATCTTGCGCAGAGACGATCAGGCGCTAGCGGCTTCCTGGCTTCCCAGAGGCAGGAAATATTGCGTTCCTTTGATAGGTTCGGTGACTTTCCGAAGAAGTTCCTTCAAATCTTCGTTCCGGTCCACGAAATCGATCTCCGAAGTGTTCACGATAAGAAGATCGGACGAGGTGTAGTGGAAGAAAAAATGTTCGTACGCTTTGATGACCTCTTCCAGGTAGTCGTCATTAATTGCCTTCTCGCCGGGTGCGTTCCGTTTCTTCAGCCGCTTCTTCAGAACTTCCGGTGTGGCCTGCAGGTAGATCACCAGGTCGGGCGTAGGTAACTGATCACGAAAGAAATTGTAATAGCGATTGTAGGTATCGAGTTCCTGGTCGCTCAGGTTAAGGCAGGCGAAGAGCTTGTCTTTCTCGAAAATAAAATCTGATACTACAGTTTTCTGGGAGCGCGGGCCGAGATCGAGCGATCGCAACTGCTCAAAGCGACGGATCAGAAATGCGAATTGTGCCTGGAAGGCGGCGCCCGGCTCGCCGCTGTAAAACGCCGGCAGGAATGGGTTTTCCTCGGGCTCCATCAGGCGCTGCGCGTTGAGACGCTCGCCCAGGATGCGGGCCAACGTGCTCTTGCCGACTCGGATCGGACCTTCCACTGCAATGTAGCGGGGACTCTCGAAAAGATTTGCCATGGGCTCCGAGGGAAACGGGTCGCACTGCAGAATATCTCGACCACGCTCGGGAAGCAATTGCGGGAAGAGTTAATAGAGCAAATGGCAATTCACGTCTGATCATTTTGTTTTCTTTCTTGATGATCAACACGATTGGCGACGGAATTTTGCCCTTGGCCATTACAATTTCGGGGAATGCTCGCTCCCCTCATCGGCGTTGGTGTTGCTGCTGCGGCAAGTACCGCAGCTTATCAAGGGATGGCTCCCTGGGCGCAGGGATTCGGGCGCACGTTCGTGAGCGGGGCGCGCGGGTCGAAGCAGATTGCGCTCACCTACGATGATGGCCCCAACGACCCGCACACACTGCGATTGATGGATGTGCTGGCGCGCCACAATGTGCGCGCCACATTTTTTCTGATTGGCCGATACGTACAGCAGCGGCCTGACATCGTACGCGATGTGGTGAAGGCTGGGCACGTGGTGGGAAATCACACCTTCACCCATCCGCACCTGATCGTCTCTTCTGCAATCGAGACTCGTACTCAGTTGGAGAAATGTCAGCAAGCGGTGCAGGAAGTGACGGGCGAATCTCCGCGACTGTTCCGGCCGCCTTTTGGAGGACGTCGGCCAGTGACGCTGCGTATCGTGCGCTCGCTAGGCATGGAACCGGTGATGTGGAACGTGACCAGTTGGGACTGGAGGACTCCGCCGGCGGAGAAGATCGTGCAGACCTGCGTGCGCCAGATGCGTGGAGGCGACGTCATCCTGATGCACGATGGGAGTCATATCGCTATGGGGGCGGACCGCTCCCAAACGGTGATTGCCACCGATCGTCTCATCGAGCGCTACAAACAGGAAGGATTCGAGTTTGTAACGGTGCCGGAAATAGGAAGGGAAGCCATCAGCTCTCAGCCTTCAGCAGTCAGTCGTCAGTCGTGAACTAACCCCCACCTCACAGGTCAGGCGGCCACCATCGCAAAGGCCTGCTTGGCCGCCACGATCGTTTTTTGTACATCCTCTTTCGTGTGAGCCGCGCTGAGAAACGCCGCTTCGTACTGCGATGGCGGCAGGTACACGCCGCTGTCCAGCATGTTGCGGAAGAAGCGTCCAAATGCTTCAGTGTCGGACTTCGATGCGGAGTTCCAGTCTGTCACCGGACCTGGAGTGAAGAACCAGGTAAACATGGAGCCGACGCGATTGTGGGTCATAGCAACGCCGGCAGCCTTGGCGGCGGACGCCACACCCGCGACCAGTTCCCCGCTCAATGTGTCGAGCTGCGCGTAAAGATCCTTGTGTTCCTTGAGGTAGTGAATCTGCGCGCACCCTGCCGCCATCGCCAGCGGATTCCCCGAGAGCGTTCCAGCCTGGTACATGGGGCCGAGGGGCGCTACCAAGTCCATGATCGTCGCCGGTCCCCCGTAGGCGCCTACGGGGAGTCCCCCTCCGATGATTTTGCCCATGGTGGTGAGATCAGGCTGGATGGAGTACAACTCCTGGGCTCCGCCGAAGGCGAGGCGAAATCCGGTCATGACCTCGTCAAAGATCAACAGAGCTCCGTCATTGGATGTGACCGCGCGGAGCGCTTCGAGGTAGCCGCGCGCGGGCGGCACACACCCCATGTTTCCGACTACGGGCTCAACGATCACGCAGGCAATCTGGTGCTTGAATTTCTTGAAGGCTTCTTCCAGAGCATCCGTGTCGTTATAGGGTAGGGCAAGCGTGAATTGCGTGAACTCTTCCGGGACCCCCGCCGACCCAGGAATGCCGAGTGTGGCCACTCCGGAACCTGCTTTCACCAGCAGGCAGTCGGCGTGCCCGTGATAGCAGCCCTCGAACTTCACAATGTATTTGCGCTTGGTGTAGGCGCGCGCCAGGCGGATGGCGGACATGGTGGCTTCGGTACCGGAACTCACGAAGCGCACCTTCTGCATATGCGGGAAGGCCGAGATCACGAGTTCGGCCAGGTCTGCTTCGGCGGGCGTCGACGCGCCAAAACTCGTGCCATTGCGCATGGCTGCGGCGAGGGCTTCGATAACTACTGGAGCCGCGTGTCCCAGAATGAGCGGACCCCAGGAGCCGATGTAATCGAGATACTCGTTCGCGTCGGCATCCCAGATATGGGAGCCTTGCCCACGCACGATGAAGGGTGGATCCCCGCCGACGGCGCGAAAGGCACGCACGGGAGAGTTGACGCCGCCCGGAATCATCATCTCGGCACGTTTTTGCAGCTTGCGTGACTGCTCGACCTTGCGAGGCATGGAGGTCCTCCTCGAGTTTCTCAGGAAAGACAACTATAGCAGCGTCGAATCGGGCGACAGTGGGAGCGGAACTCGGGTGGTTGTAATCGATGGCACGCGCGACGTCCGGCGGAATTCACGAGATTTTCACAGACTCGCAATACTCCCGAAACATCAGACATTTAGGTTCTAGACATAAGTTGCCCTTCTAACCGGGAGGGTTTCATAAGGGCAGTCTCGGGGGCTCCGGACTGTCCTGATTTTTTTGCAGAACAAACCCATTTACTCCAGAGCAGGTACCCTCGATCAACAGAGCAAGCGAACGTCAGTTCTTCTCAACCTTTACGCCCTTCCAGAACGCCACGTAGCCCTTGATCTGTTTGGCCGCGGGTTTGGGCTCAGGATAGTACCAAGCGGCATTGGGATTGCGCCTTCCATTCACATCTACGTTGTAGTAGTTCGCCAGCCCTTTCCATGGACAGGTGGTATGTTGATCGCTCGGCTGAAAGTATTCGCGCTTGATCGCGTCGGGTGGAAAATACTGGTTTCCCTCTACCTCGATAGTCCTGTCACTCTCTGCCAGAATCGTGTTTTCCCAGATTGCTTTTGCCATATCACCCGTTTAGATTCCAAGGCTGACAGACAGTTTCAAATATGATTCACGAGCAAAACGGGCACTACAACGGTCATTCCATGGTGGGAGTCCTTCGCAGTGTCATGGTGTGCTCGCCGCGGGCAGCGGGCTGGGACGATCCGGAACGGGTTGCGGAGTCGGACACGCTCGGTTTCGCGCACTCGCCGAACTTCCAGGTGGCGCAAGAACAGCATGAGGCTCTTTGCGAGATTCTCGAAGGCGCCGGGGCCGAAGTGATTCATCTGACCCCTGTGCCTGAGATGACGCTCGATGCCGTTTATGCGCACGACGCTTCGCTTCCTACGGACTTCGGGCTAATTCCCATGAATCCCGGCAAAACGAATCGGATTCCGGAAGCCCAACACCATCGGGAGTTCTGCAAGGCCCTGGGGATTCCGATGGCGGGCGAAGTCAAGGCGCCAGCCAACACGGAAGCCGGGGACATGGTATGGCTCGACGCGCACACACTGTTGATCGGCCAGGGCTATCGCACAAATGCTTTGGGAATCGCGCAAATGCGAGGAGTTGCTGAGCCGGCATGGTGTTGAAGTGCTCACGGCGCCTCTGCCTTACGGGCCGGGACCCTCGGCATGTCTGCACCTGATGTCGCTGATCAGCCTGCTGGATGAGAAAACCGCGTTGGTAGACCTGCCTTGGCTGGCGGTGGAAACCGTGGAACTGCTGAGGGCGCGGGGATATGACTTTATCGAGATCGAAGATGAGGAGCGCGATACCCTTGCCTGCAATGTGCTGTCACTCGGTGAACGGCGACTGGTCGCTATTGAAGAAAACTGAAAGACGAACCAGCGGCTGCGCGATTCCGGGTTTGACGTTTACACCTTTTCGGGGTCCGAGATCTGCATCAACGGCAGTGGGGGGCCGACATGTCTCACCCGGCCACTGCTTCGTGGATAATCGTGTCCAACAAGACGTGAACCTTGCTCACTCCCAAGAGTCTCCTCTCTGGCTGCTAAAATGAAAAGGCAATGGTCTTATCGTTCGTTCGCGAACTCTTCGCGGACGTAGAGAAGTTGCCCGCCTTTTCGCGTGTAGCCTCCCACCTCAAGGAGAACACGGGGCGGATTAGTGTCTCTGGGCTCACCCCTACGGCCAAGGCCCTCCTGCTGGTCTTGCTGCAGAAGGCCTCCGGACGACCCTTGATCGTGATTGTAAGTGACAACCGGGCAGCCGAAGATCTTCTGCCTGTCCTGCAGGGATTCGCCGAACTGACAGGAGCCACCGACCCGGAGTCGATCGTCACGCTGCCCACCCGCGATGTGTTGCCCTTCCAGAATCTGTCTCCCCATCCGGAGATCCAGGAAGAGCGCGCGACTGCTCTGTGGAAGATTGCTACTGGGGCCGTATCGCTGGTGGTAGCTCCGATTGCCGCCACGACCATACGACTGGCCTCAGCCGAGTACTACACCGACCTCGCGCGAACCATTCGTCGCGGCGAGACCTTCGATACCGAAGCGCTGGTCGAGCACCTGAACACCGTGGGATACAACGCGGCTGACGTTGTGGAGATGCCCGGCCAGTATGCCTTGCGCGGCGGCATTCTCGACGTGTATTCCCCCGAAGCCGACCGGCCTGTGCGGGTGGAATTCTTTGGGGACGAGGTTGAGTCTATACGCAAGTTCGATCCGGCAACGCAGCGCTCCTCAAGCCCGGCGGATGAAGCCTTACTGCTTCCGCTTACTGAGACACCGGTTCGCGAAGAGCTGCTGGGTGCGATTCACGTACGACTCTCTGGGAAGCGGATTACCGGCAATGAGGAAGTGATTGAACAAGCTGTGCGTTCCGGCGGTGTGACGGTGTTCCCGGGATGGGAGTTTTACGCGCCCGTGGCTCGCGAGAGTCGCAGCCTATTCGATCTACTTCCACAGGCTGCCGTGCTGACCGATGAGCGCGAAAACCTGAAGCAGGAACTCGATCGAACCTGGACGCGCATTGAGGAAGCTCACGAACGCAGCGGCATCGGCAACCTGGTCAGACCGGGGGATCTCTACTTCTCGCCCGATGACTGGTGGCGGACGCTTGGGACACTGCCGGGCGCGGACCTGGAGCATCTTGGCATTACCCGGGCCGAAAATACTGATACCACCGTGCAATTTCAGTCACAACCTACACCCCGCTTCCATGGCTCGGTGCCGGCGATGCTTGAAGAAGTGCAGAAGCTTGTCGGACAAGGAACTGGCGTGGTATTCGCGGCACCCAATACGGGTGAGGTGGAGCGCCTGGCCGATGTCTTCACGGAGTACAACGTGTCGTTCCGCCTGGGCAGCCGCACGCGCGGCGGCGAGAGCTACGCCGACGAGACCGCCTATTTCGCGCAGGAAATTCTGGCTACGACGCTGGTAAAGGCCTACGTGCCCGACGGTGTGATCTTTCCTGAAGCGCGCCTGGCGATCTTCGGAGCGCGCGATCTGTTCGACGAATCGGAACTGGTGGCCTCCCGGCCACAGCGTCAGAAGTCGAAGGTCTCAGCATTCCTGTCTGACTTTCGCGATCTGCAGGTGGGCGACTACGTGGTTCACGTGGAGCACGGCATCGCGCAGTACCAGGGTCTGAAAGAGATCAATCAGGGCGATGGACCCGCTGAGTTCATGCAACTGGAGTTCGCCGAGTCGACGCGGCTGTACGTGCCGCTGACTCGCCTCGATCTGATCCAGAAATATCGTTCGGCCGAGGGTGCCAAGCCAGTACTCAGTCACCTGGGAACGGCGACCTGGGCGAAGACGAAGGCGCGCGTTCGCAAGGCCATGAAGGACATGGCGGACGAACTGTTGAAGCTCTACGCCCAGCGGCAAATGGCGCAGGGCCATGCCTTCCCTGCCGATACGCGAGTGGATGAAGGAGTTCGAAGATGCCTTCGAGTTCACCGAGACCGAGGACCAGGCGCAGGCCATCACGGACGTGAAGGTCGATATGGAGTCTGGGCGGCCGATGGACCGCCTGCTATGCGGTGATGTCGGGTACGGCAAGACCGAGGTTGCGATGCGCGCGGCGTTCAAGGCCATCAGCGACAACAAGCAGGTCGCCGTGCTTGCGCCGACTACCGTTCTGGCATTTCAGCATTACGAGACATTCAAGCAGCGTTTCGCGGCGTTCCCGGTCACGATCGAAATGATCAGCCGCTTCCGCTCCCCCAAACAGCAGAAGGAAATCCTGCAGAAGGCGGAAGCCGGCAAGATCGATGTGCTCATCGGCACGCATCGCATTCTTTCGAAAGACATCAAGTTTTCCGACCTGGGACTTTTGATTGTCGACGAAGAGCAGCGCTTTGGCGTCCGGCACAAGGAGCGCCTGAAGCAGATGCGCAAGCAGGTCGACGTCCTCACCATGTCGGCCACGCCGATCCCGCGCACACTGCATATGTCCCTGGTCGGGCTGCGCGATATGAGCGTCATCGAGACGCCGCCCAAAGATCGCATGGCGATTCAGACGGTCGTAGCCAGCTGGGATGAGAAGCTGATTCAGTCAGCGCTCGAGCAGGAGTTGGAGCGTGGTGGCCAGGTTTATTTCGTGCATAACCGCGTCGAAAGCATCTGGGAGATTGCAGCGAAACTGCAGGAACTCGTTCCCAAGGCGCGCATTCTCGTAGGACACGGGCAGATGGTGGAGACGGAACTCGAGAAGGTGATGCTCAAGTTCATGCATCACGAAGCGGACATCCTGGTGGCCACCACCATCATCGAGAACGGGCTGGACATTCCGTTGTGCAACACAATCTTGATCAATCGCGCCGAGCGCCTGGGACTCTCTGAGCTATACCAGCTGCGCGGCCGCGTAGGCCGGTCGGACCGACGCGCCTACGCTTACCTGCTGTTGCCGTCGGAGATCGAGCTGACGCCCATCGCCCGGCGTCGTTTGGCTGCGCTCAAGGAATTCTCCGACCTGGGCGCGGGATTCAAGATCGCTGCACTTGATCTCGAGTTGCGCGGAGCCGGCAACATGCTGGGCGGAGAACAAAGCGGGCACATCGAAGCGATCGGCTTCGAACTGTACACGCAAATGCTCGATCGAGCTGTTCGCGAACTGAAGGGAGAGATGCCAGAGGAGGAAATCGCGACCCAGCTCAACCTCGGTCTCAACATTCGCATTCCGGCGGAGTACATTCCCGAGGAAAACCAGCGCTTGCGAATGTACAAACGGGTCGCGGGGGTGGAGCGGGAATCGCAATTACGTGATGTGCGTGCGGAACTCATCGATCGCTACGGAGAACCGCCGTCGGCGGTGCGCAACCTGCTCGACTACGCTGACCTGAAGTTGTTGGCTGTCCGAGTGGGCGTGAGCGGCATCGACCGCAAACGGGATCAGGTCAGCATCAAGTTCCGGCAAAATGCGACGATCGATGCTGAGCGCCTGGCTCGGTTCGTCGCATCGCAACGGGGATCACAGTTCACTCCAGACGGCACCCTGAAATTTACACAAAAGGCGACGGGGCCCGCCGAGGTGCTTGTGCTTCTGAAAGACTTGCTGGAGACCCTGGCAACCCAAACGACCGCTCAGTAGTGCACGTGAAGAATGGGGAGCTTGTCAATCCGGGATATCTTCGAGCTTTTCGAGGAACATTAGCGCTTCGCGGGATTTCACTACTCCTGCTATTGTGATCGGTTGCTCGGGGGCACTCTCTTTGTCCTCAGTTCTTATTGTCAGTCGAGACTCGGTTAACGCCCCAGTGGAGAGACTAAAAACTTTATGCCGATGAAAGTTCGCAAAGCGGTCTTCCCCGCAGCAGGTCTGGGTACGCGCTTTCTGCCGGCCACCAAGGCGCAGCCAAAAGAAATGCTGCCGATCGTCGACAAGCCCATCATTCAATACGGCGTCGAAGAGGCTCTGGCGGCGGGCTGCGACCAGATCATCATCGTGACCGGACGCGGCAAGCAGTCGATCGAAGATCACTTCGACGTCAGCTACGAACTCGAGAAGATGCTCGAGGAGCGCAAGAAGACCGACCTGTTGAAGATCGTCCGCTCCATTTCCGACATGATTCACATGGCGTATGTCCGCCAAAAAGAAGCACTCGGACTCGGACACGCCGTCCTGATGGCGCGAGAGTTGGTCGGCAACGAGGCGTTCGCGGTGCTGCTCGCCGATGACGTTATCGACGCCGAAGAGCCTTGTTTAAAGCAGATGATGCGGGTGTTCGAAGAAACGCAGTGTTCGGTCGTGGCCACCCAGGTGGTCGAAGGCCCGGCTATCTCGGCCTATGGAGTCCTTGACGTCAAGCCGGCTGACGGCCGTTTCAATGGGCGGCTGTACGAAATCAACAACATGGTGGAGAAGCCGAAGCCGGAGGAGGCACCTTCGAATTTGGCCATCATCGGACGCTACATACTTACTCCGCGGGTGTTCGAAATTCTCGCTGATACTCCGCACGGCACGGGCGGAGAACTGCAATTGACCGATGGCCTGCGCGCGCTGCTGAAGGAACAGAGAATCTACGCCTACGTCTACGAAGGACGACGCCACGATACGGGCGACAAGCTCGGCTTTTTGAAGGCGACCGTCGAGTTCGCATTGAAGCGGCCTGATCTGGGCGAGCAGTTTCGGGAGTACCTGAAGGGACTGAAGGTCTGATTCGGCTCAACTTGCGCGGACTCCCGCGCATTATTCCATTACGCTGCTCAGAATAATGTCGTGGGTCCAGTCTTGTTTAAATCCTTGTTGCCGCAGGAACGTGGCCAACTGTCCGCGGTGATGGACGCCGTGCAGCATGGCCTGGATCAGCATCTTGCGCGGGCTGGCCTTCAAAGTACCGAAGCCCAGCTCGGTTAGTTTTGTCCAATCCTCCAGGGCCGCCTTGTCGAGGAATTCCTGGAATTTCTGGTGTGCTTCCTCGCTGATCGCGAAGAGTTCGTCCAGCGTACCAATGGGCAACTTCTCGAAATCGATTCTGGGCAAGCCGTGCACGCGATTGGCGAAGGATAATTCCGCGACGAAGATGTGGCGGACCAGCTTTCGAACCGTGCCCGCACCAGCAACATCACAGGGGAGATCGAGCGCAGCCGGATGCTCCGCGAACCAGCGCTTCCAGTGACTGGTCTCCTCGGCGTTATAAGCCAAGAGATCGGTGAATCGGATACCCGGGTCCATCGGCACACACCTTTCACATGCGGGAGAATTCGTTGAGTCAATCGCCGAGTTAAGAGCCCAGCGAACTCTGCAACTTCTTCGATTTCTCTTCCACGCCGCGCGCCAACTTTTCTTTGTGGGCGTCGAGTTTGCTCGCGATGGCCGGGTCCGAGAGACCGATCATTTGCGCAGCCAGGATTCCGGCATTGGTGGCTCCCGGCTTGCCAATCGCGACGGTCGCCACTGGAATACCGGCGGGCATTTGCACCGTAGCCAGGAGCGAATCCATGCCCTGCAGCGAAGTCGAGGGAATCGGCACACCGATGACCGGGAGGGTGGTGTGGGCGGCGATTACCCCGGCGAGGTGGGCGGCCCCGCCCGCGCCGGCGATGATGACTCGAACACCGCGTCCGGCGGCCTTGCGCGCAAAGTCGGCGGTACGGTCCGGCGAACGGTGGGCCGAGGTCACGTCGATCTCGTAGGCAATCCCGAATTCTTCCAGCGCTTTTCCGGCCTCGCGCATGATCTCAAGGTCCGAGTCGCTGCCCATGACGATGGAAACCAGTGGCTGCTTGTTCATGACGGTTTTGTATGCTCGAAAATGGAAATAGAAACTGCGAGGCCTACTTCTTCAAAGCTCGCGCCGCGATGTCTTTGCGGTAATGCATCCCCTCAAATCCAATTCTTGAGACGGCCTGGTACGCCCGCTGCACGGCGTTTTCCAGATCTGGAGCCCGCGCCGTCACCCCCAGAACGCGGCCTCCGGAGGTGAAGTAAACGTCATCGCGGTTGCTGGTCGCGGCGTGAAAGACCTTCACGCCCTCGAGTTCTCCGGCCTGCTCCAGTCCTGCAATCTTTTTCCCGGCTTCGAATGTGCCTGGGTAGCCGCCCGAAGCAACGACCACACAAACCGAGGTGTCGGAAGTCCAGCGGAGGTCATCATTCACGAATCGCCCTTCCACCGCAGCCTCCAGCGTGTCGAGCAAGTCACTTTCGAGGCGCATCAGGATGGGTTGGGTCTCCGGGTCTCCGAAGCGGCAGTTGAACTCGAGCACCATCGGACCACGCGCCGTCATCATGAGGCCACAATAGAGGACTCCTTTGTACTCCACGCCTTCTGTCTTCATGCCTGCGACCACCGGTTGTGCAATGTGGTGCACGAGCCAGTCTCGCATTTTTTCATCCACGATTGTTGGCGTGGAATAGGCGCCCATGCCCCCGGTGTTCGGCCCGGTATCGCCGTCGCCGATCCGCTTGTGATCCTGCGCAGCGACCAGCGGGAACCACCCGTTCTCCGTCGCTGATGACCAGAAACGAGAGTTCGTCGCCTTGCAGGCACTCCTCCAGAACGACCAGGTTGCCGGCTTCTCCGAGCATCCGACCACTTAACATTTCGGACGCAGCCGAGGCCGCTTCTTCCTTGGTCATCGCCATGACTACGCCTTTGCCGGCCGCGAGTCCGTCGGCCTTTACCACCAGAGGCGCATGGAAATGGGGAAGGGCATCGCGTACCTCGTCAACCGTTTGGCAAATCGCATAATGCGCCGTGGGAATCCGATGGCGCTGCATGAATTCTTTGGCGAAGCCCTTGCTCGACTCGAGTTGAGCGGCGGCGCGAGTGGGGCCAAACGTGCGCCATCCGCGGAGCTGGAATTCATCGACGACACCCAGGGCAAGTGGCAATTCCGGACCAATGACCGTCAAGTCGGGTTTCACTCGTTCGGCGACGGCCACGAGGGAGTCCATGCTCTTCACATCAGCCGGAAGGCACTCGGCCTCTTGCGCGATCCCGCCGTTACCCGGGCGCGCAGTAGACGCTGGTCACACGCGGAGACTGGCGCAACTTCCAGACCAGGGCGTGCTCGCGTCCGCCACCGCCGATGACGAGAATTTTCATAACTCAGGACAGACAAGGTTAGGGATCGGTGACGGCGATGTCAAACTTCCCGCGATCGGATTTCGCCAGGTGGGCGAGTACAATCGAACCCGTTAACTATGCTTAACTGCGCAGTAAACTTTTCATGATGATTACAGTCTCCAAGGAAGACTACCTGAAGGCCGTGCTTGAGGCGGAGAGTGAGGGCGAAACCGTAATCTCGGCGACGCTGGCGCACCGGTTGAAAGTTTCACCACCGGCGGTGACCATGGCACTGCGCCGTCTCAAAAAGGACGGGTTCGTGCGCGTGCAAGCGGACGGAGTTGTGCGGTTGAGCGCCGCGGGCAGAAAGATCGCCCGCAAACTAACGCTGCGTCATCACTTGATCGAGCGCATGCTCTCCGAGATGTTCGGCATGGAGTGGTACAAGGTGCACGACGAGGCCGAGCGCCTGGAGCACGCGGTTTCCCCCGATTTTGAGGCCAAATTGCTTGCCAGACTGGGGCGCGGTGGCGCCTGTCCGCACGGTAACCTCAGCGAACAGGAGAGTCCCGCAAGCCGGCGTCGCCGGGGGCTTCTCCTGTTGTCAGAAGCTGAGACGGGAAAGCACTACCTGGTTAGTGGTATCTACGAACGAGACCGCCAACTGCTGGAGTTCCTGGAGACGCGCGGCATCCGGCCAGGAGTAAAGGTCGACCTGCTAGAACGCAATTACGATCAGACTCTTTCCGTTCGCACGCCTGCCGGCGCGGTGATTCTCGGCCGCCTGTCTGCGGAAAAGATCTGGCTTACACCAGTTTCGCGGTCCGGAAGCTAATTCTTTAATTAACTATAGCTAACTCTCGCTAGTGTACACTAGTTTCCTGCACTTCCGGCTTGTAGGTGGTGACGCAATCGCCGGCAGGGCCTGCCCATGAAAAAGACAGACGTGCACGGGGACATTGGATGCGCGGGTTCGTCCGGACGAGCCGGCAGCGATCGGTGCCGCCGGAGAATCCAGCGGTCATGTTTCGCTGGAAGGAGTTCATAGTTCGGTCGGTGTTCCTCATCACGCGGCCGGCTTCTGGCAACAGTGGCGGGCTTTCGTGGGCCCGGCAATTCTGGTCAGTGTCGGATATATGGATCCGGGGAACTGGGGTACCGACTTGCAGGGCGGGGCTCAGTTCAAGTACGGCTTGCTGTGGGTCGTCGCCTTATCGAGTCTGATGGCGGTCTTCATGCAAGTGATATCGGCCCGGCTTGGCGTGGTGACCGGGAAAGACCTCGCACAATGTTGCCGGGACTGGTATCCGAAGTGGACGCGATGGCCCAACTGGCTGATGAGCGAAGTGGCGATTGGGGCCTGCGACTTGGCGGAGGTGCTGGGTAGCGCCGTCGCCCTCAATCTGCTGTTTCACATCCCGTTGTTCTGGGCGGTCATCATTACAGGGCTCGACGTCCTACTGCTTCTGGCGTTACAGAGTTTCGGGATGCGTGCCATCGAGGCCGTCGTCGTGGTCCTGGTCGCGACGATTGCGGTCAGCTACTTCATCGAGATCTTCGTTCTCCCTCAGACTCAGCCCAGTTTCCTGGAGATGGGGCGGTCCCTGCTAACGCCGCAATTCCGTCAGGCAGGCATGCTGTATGTCGCCATCGGAATCATTGGGGCGACGGTCATGCCGCACAATCTCTACTTGCACTCAGCCCTGGTGCAAAGCCGAAAATTGCAGAAGGATGCCCCTTCGATTCGAAGTGCGATCCGCTTCAACACGATCGACTCCGTCGTAGCTTTATCGGTGGCGTTTTGTGTCAACGCGTCGATCCTGGTTCTTGCGGCGACGGTGTTCTTTGGGAAAGAGAGCGTGCAGGTTGCGGGAGGCCAGGTGATCCGGTTTGCCGCCGACAGCGATTGGATCCGAGTCGCCTATTTGACGCTGGCCCCGCTGATGGGCACAGCGGTTGCCAGTACGTTGTTTGCCGTGGCCCTGTTGGCGTCGGGGCAGAGCAGCACGATCACGGGCACCCTGGCCGGACAGGTCGTCATGGAAGGCTTCATGCGTTGGCGAATCCGGCCCTGGGTGCGGCGGCTGATCACGCGTAGTCTGGCTATTCTGCCGGCGGTTCTTGTGATCGGCATCCGCGGAGACAACAGCGTCACCGACCTGCTGACACTTAGCCAGGTCGTGCTTGCGCTGCAACTTCCCCTGGCAATGTTCCCCCTGCTGCACTTCACGAGTTCCAAGAAACGCATGGGGGAGTGGAAGAATGGCTGGCTTCTCCTGGTTGCCGGATGGGCGAGCGCGATGCTCATCACAGCCCTGGACATCTACGGCTTGCCGGATTCCCTGAAAGCTGCGTGGCAGGTCATCCTTGGCAGATGAGCACGGAACTGGAGCGAACAACCATGTATGACACCATTTTGGTGACCTTGGACGGCACTCCGAGCGATCGCGCGATCATCGAACACGTCAAACAGCTCGCCAAGCTGGCGGGCAGCCGCTTGGTATTGCTTCATGTCGCCGATGGGTGGGCCGCCAGAACCTATGGCCCCGATGCCGTGAGTCCTGAGATTGCCGAGGACACGGCCTACCTGCAGAAGGCTCGTGCGGAATTCCAGTCCGCGGGCATTTCCGCCGATGCCGAGCTGGCATACGGCGATCCAGCAAATGAGATCGTCAAGTGGATTGAACAGAAAGGCTGTGATCTGGTAGCGATGAGTACTCACGGCCACCGTTTCCTGGCTGATGTGTTTCTCGGAACCACTGCAAGCCGTGTCCAGCACCGGATTAGCGTACCTGTATTGCTCCTTCGGGCACGATGACCGGCACCACAGTCGACTCATCAAGCGTCGTCGCAAATCCTGTTCCCTATTCACGCGCCACTACGCAATCGGCCACAGAACGACTAAACTAACAGTAAGATGAACAGCTTCAAGAGTCGCTCTACTCTCAAAGTTCTCGGCAAAGAATACGAAATCTACCGGCTCGACGCGCTCGACAGGCAGGGAATCTCCACCAAGCATCTCCCCTACTCGTTGCGCATCCTGCTGGAGAATTTGCTGCGCACGGAAGATGGCCGCAACGTAACCGAGGGGGAAGTGCGCGCGCTGGCGGCCTGGAATAGCAAGTCGAAACCCGACAAAGAGATCGCTTTTACGCCCAGCCGTGTGTTGCTGCAGGATTTCACGGGTGTTCCGGCGGTTGTGGACCTGGCTGCGATGCGCGATGCCATGAAGCGACTAGGCGGCGATCCGAAGTTGATCAACCCATTGCAACCGGCAGAACTGGTGATCGACCATTCTGTGCAGGTGGATGAGTTCGGCTCGGCAAACGCCTTTGGGCTGAATGCGGAGTTGGAGTTCCTGCGGAACAAGGAGCGATACGCGTTCCTGCGCTGGGGGCAGACGGCCTTCCACAATCTGGCGATTGTTCCGCCCGACACGGGCATCGTTCACCAGGTGAACCTTGAATATCTGGCGCGTGTTGTGTTCGTGCAGGAGTCGGATGGAAAGCGAGTAGCGTATCCCGACACGCTGGTGGGAACAGACTCGCACACCACCATGATCAATGGACTTGGCGTGCTGGGCTGGGGCGTCGGTGGGATCGAGGCTGAAGCCGCCATGTTGGGTCAGCCGGTCTCGATGCTCATACCACTGGTCGTGGGAGTGAAACTGACTGGACGGTTGCGCGAGGGTGCAACCGCGACCGATCTGGTGCTCACCATCACCGAGATGCTGCGCAAACATGGGGTGGTGGGGAAATTCGTCGAGTACTTCGGTCCAGGATTGCAGGATCTGCCGCTGGCCGACCGCGCCACCATCGCCAACATGTCGCCGGAGTACGGTGCGACGTGCGGAATCTTCCCGATCGACAAGGAAAGCCTGCGTTACCTGCGACTCACCGGGCGATCCGAAGAGCTGATCGCACTGGTCGAAGCGTATGCGCGTGAGCAAGGTCTCTTCCACGATGAGAAGACTCCCCAGGCAGAGTATTCGGAACTGTTGGCGCTGGACCTGGACACGGTGGAGCCGAGCCTTGCGGGTCCAAAGCGACCGCAGGATCGTGTTGCGCTCTCAAGAGCAGGCGAATCATTCCAGCAGGCATTGCCTTCGCTCCTCAAGCCGAAGGCGAAGGCGGTCGCTCCGTCCACGGACAGCAATGCGAAGCAAGTAGGTCGATGGGAGCAGGAGGGCGGTAATCCTACGGCGGTTGGAGTGGAGGATCATCTTGTCGAAGAGCACGTTCCGCAGGATGTGAAAACGCTCGCTGAAGCATGGGAGCGTGGTGATTGCGGCCATCACGAGCTGCACCAACACGTCGAACCCATCTGTGATGATGGCCGCTGGTCTACTGGCCAAGAAGGCCGTGGAACGTGGCTTGCAGACCCCGCCGTGGGTGAAGACTTCCCTGGCGCCGGGCTCGAAAGCAGTGACCGACTATCTCGTAAAGGCTGGCCTGCTGCCTTACCTGGAGAAACTCAAGTTCAATCTCGTTGGATACGGTTGCACCACCTGCATCGGCAACTCTGGGCCACTGCCCACCGAAGTTTCGCAGGTGATCGACGAGAAAGACCTGGTGGTGGCTTCGGTCCTGTCAGGCAATCGCAACTTCGAAGGACGAATCAACTCGGAAGTTCGCGCGAATTACTTGATGTCCCCGCCCCTGGTTGTCGCCTTTGCGCTCGCCGGACGAGTCGACATTGATCTGAAGAAAGAACCGATCGGACGCGGCAAGGAGGGCAAGCCGGTGTATCTGGCTGACCTCTGGCCGACGCAGAAGGAAGTGGAAGAAACCGTTCAGCAGATCTCGTCTGACATGTTCCGCAAGAGTTATGGCGAAGTGTATGACGGCGACTCTCACTGGCGTTCGTTGCCGGTGCCGCAGGGGCAGACCTACGTCTGGGAAAAGGACTCGACTTATATCCGCAAGGCGCCTTACTTTGACGAAATGTCGGTGACTCCGTCGGCGGTTGAGGACATCACCGGGGCGCGAGTACTGGCGGTTTTGGGAGATAGCGTGACGACCGATCACATCTCGCCTGCCGGCTCGATCAAGAAAGACAGCCCGGCGGGAAAGTATCTGGTCGAACACGGCGTTAAGCCGACAGACTTCAATTCCTACGGCTCACGGCGCGGGAATCATGAGGTCATGGTGAGGGGCACGTTCGCGAATGTGCGTTTGCGTAACAAGATGGTGCCGAATTTGGAAGGTGGGTATACGCGGCACTTGCCGGATGGCGCCGAGATGTCCATTTACGACGCGTCGGCCAAATATATCGCGGAAGGCGTTCCCCTGGTGATTCTGGCAGGCAAGGAGTATGGATCGGGCTCCTCTCGCGACTGGGCGGCTAAAGGGCCGCGACTGCTGGGTGTGCAGGCGGTCATCGCCGAGAGCTACGAGCGAATTCACCGGTCGAATCTGGTGGGGATGGGGATTCTTCCGCTGCAGTTTCAAACGGGCGAAACTGCGGAATCGCTGAAGCTGACGGGTGAAGAAGTCTTCGAGATCACCCACATTCGCGACCTGATCGAGCATTTCACTCCGGCGCGCCAGATCAAGGTCCGCGCCGTGGCGAACGGCAAGACAACCGACTTCGCAGCGATTGTCCGGATTGATACGCCGCAGGAGGCACAGTACTACGCCAATGGAGGAATCCTGCAATACGTGTTGCGACAATTGCTCGCGACTAAACCGGCGACAGTGCACGCTTAGCAAAACTGTGATTCTTCAGAGGCCTCGAGCGTAATGCGCGCGCGGGGCCTTCGTGTCTACACTGTTATAATAGGAAATTACGCTCATGACGACGAAGAGACTGATTCGTTCCACCACGGTTTTATCTGTTCGCCGCGATGGAAAAGTGGTTTTGGCCGGTGATGGTCAGGTTACCCTGGGCGAGTCGGTTATCAAGCACACCGCCAAGAAGATTCGCCGCCTCTATCAGGACAAGATCCTGGCCGGCTTTGCCGGATCCACGGCGGATGCTTTTTCGCTTTTTAGCCGCTTCGAATCGAAGCTGGAGCAGTACCATGGGAATATCGGGCGCGCGGCCGTCGAACTGGCCAAGGACTGGCGCACGGACAAGTTCCTGCGCCATTTGGAAGCCCTGTTGCTGGTGTGTGATAAGGACCAGACGTTCCTGCTGAGCGGCCAGGGCGATGTAATTGAACCGGATGGCGGCATCGCCGCGATTGGCTCGGGCGGACCCTTCGCCCAGGCAGCGGCTCAGGCATTGGCGTCCCATACCTCGCTTTCTGCGCGCGAGATCGCTGAAGAAGCGATGAAGATCGCGGGCAAGATGTGCATTTATACGAACGATAGTGTGACGATTGAGGAGTTGTGAAATCGTTGGTCTTCAGTCGTCGGTCGTCAGCGATATTATTTTTTGCGGCTCGACGAATCGATGACAAGAAGTTGATTGCCTGAAGACTACGACTGACGACTGATTATGGCTATTTATCTACCCCCCACCGCCGAGGAAGAACAGTTGACGCTCGACGACCTCACGCCGCGTGAGATCGTGGCCGAGTTGGACAAGTACGTCGTCGGGCAGAACGCGGCTAAACGGGCCGTGGCCATCGCGCTTCGCAATCGCACGCGCCGGCAGAAACTGACGCCGGACCTCGCGGAAGAGATTATTCCGAAAAACATCATCATGATTGGGCCCACTGGTGTGGGCAAGACTGAGATCGCACGCCGCTTGGCCAAGCTCACCAACTCCCCGTTTCTGAAGGTGGAGGCTTCCAAGTTCACGGAAGTCGGTTACGTCGGGCGCGATGTCGAATCGATGATCCGCGACCTGGTTGAGATCGCCATCGATATGATCCGCGAGGAGAAGCTCGAGGACGTTGCCGACAAGGCCGAACTGAACGCGGAAGAACGGTTATTGGATCTGCTTCTTCCGCCGCCGACTCCACGTCCGTCCGAAACAGCCAGTGGCGGCGTGACGCTCGACAGTTCGGGGACGGAGATCAGCGAGTCGCAATCGCGCACGCGCGAGAAGCTACGTCAGCAACTGCGAGAAGGAAAGCTGGATGAGCGCATGGTCGAACTGGAAGTCCGGGAGCGAAACTTTCCGTCTTTCGAAATCATTTCGAACCAGGGCGTCGAAGAGATGGACGTCAACATTAAGGACATGTTGCCGAACATCTTCGGACAGCGCAGCAAAAAGCGGAAGATGAAGGTCAACGAGGCCTTCGAATACCTGATCCAGGAAGAAGAGCAACGGTTGATTGACATGGATCAGGTAACGCGTACGGCCATTGATCGGGTGGAGAATTCCGGCATCATCTTCCTGGACGAGATCGACAAGATTGCCGGCCGCGAAAGTGGACATGGACCAGACGTTTCCCGCGAGGGTGTCCAACGTGACATCCTGCCGATCGTGGAAGGCACCACCGTCAATACGCGCTACGGTATGGTTCGCACCGATCACATTCTTTTTGTTGCGGCGGGGGCGTTCCACGTCTCCAAGCCGAGCGACCTGATTCCGGAACTGCAGGGCCGGTTTCCCATTCGCGTCGAACTGCAGTCGCTCACGATGGAGGACTTCATCAAGATCCTGACGGAGCCCAAGTCGTCGCTGGTGAAACAGTACACGGCGCTGCTTGAGACCGAGGGCGTAAAGCTGGAGTTTACTCACGAGTCGCTCGAAGAGGTGGCGCGGTTTGCCTTCCGCGTGAACGAAGGAACAGAAAACATTGGCGCTCGCCGGCTGCACACGATCATGGAGCGGGTGCTCGATGAGATCAGCTTTGAAGCTCCCGAGAAAAAGGGCGAACACATCGTGGTCGACGCCAGTTACGTGGGCAAGATGCTGTCGGACATCGTGAAAGATCAGGATCTGTCTCGTTACATTCTGTAGGCTGCCCTACAATCAAGCGGCCTAGGGCGAACAAACGGCGTCGCCTTTCTTTTTGCTCACTCTCGCTTGAACGTTTCGTTGGCTTCCGCTTACACTCGCACTTCACCACACCTCATGGGACTAATCGATCGTCAGCGCCTCAAATCCTTAATGGAGCGGGAGCAGCAGAAGTTTGTTTCAGAGCGGCCGAAATCAGCCGCGCTCTTCGAACGTGCCCGGAAATCCCTGCTGGGCGGCGTGCCAATGAACTGGATGGCGAAGTGGGCCGGCGCTTTCCCGCCCTTCGTGCGAGAGGCTCGGGGAGCCGAGTTCTTTGATGTCGATGGCCACCGTTATATCGATCTGTGCCTGGGAGATACGGGGGCAATGACGGGACATTCGCCGTCCGCAACGGTTTCGGCGATCGAGCAGCAGGCGCGGCGCGGGATCACGTTGATGCTGCCCAGCGAGGACGCCATCGCTGTCGGCGAAGAACTTCAGAAGCGGTTCGGTCTCCCCTACTGGCAATTCGCCCTGACGGCCACCGACGCCAATCGCTTTACGATCCGGCTGGCTCGACAAATCACGGGGCGACCGAAGATCCTGGTGTTCAACTGGTGCTACCACGGTACTGTAGATGAGACCTTCATCACCCTCAAAGACGGACAAGCGCAGGCGAGGCGAGGGAACGTTGGTCCGCCGGTGGATCCGAACGGTGACGACGCGGGTGGTCGAGTTTAACGATGTGAACGCTTGGAGGCCGCGCTGAGCGCAGAGGATGTGGCCTGCGTCCTGGCCGAGCCCGCCCTGACCAACGTCGGCATCGTTCTTCCCGAGCAGCGGATACCATCAGGCATTGCGCGACCTCACTCGGAAGCACGGGACGCTGTTGATCATCGATGAGACCCATACGATCTGCGCAGGGCCCGGAGGTTACACGCGCTCCGAGAATCTGGAGCCCGATTTCCTGGTATTCGGTAAGCCGATCGCTGGCGGCGTTCCAGGCGCGGCCTACGGCTTCACCGAGGAAGTTGCGCAGTGCATCGTGGCACAGCACAATCTGGAAGATTGTGATACGGGTGGAATCGGCGGAACGCTTGCGGGGAACGCGCTGTCGCTCGCGGCCATGCGCGCCACGCTGCAAAAAGTTCTGACCAAGGAAGCATTCGACCGCATGATCCCCATGGCCGAGCGCTGGACGGATGGAGTGGCCAAGGCGATCTCCGATTTCGAATTACCCTGGAACGTGACTCGTTTGGGCTGCCGGGCGGAGTATCTCTTTGCGTCGGGAAAGCCGAAAGAATGGGACGGAAGCACACGACGCGATGGACTTTGAACTTGAGCGCTTTATGCATTTATACGCCATGAATCGGGGCATTCTGCTCACGCCGTTCCACAATATGGCGTTGATGTCACCCATGACCTCGAAGGAAGATGTCGATCAGCACACGAAGGTGTTTCGCGATGCGGCAAAGGAACTAGTCGGCTAAGACGCTTCGGTCGCCTGCGAGCGAAGACGCTCGTTCGCTCCAAGGGAAAGCGCATCCTCGATCGTGTTACGCTCGTAGCCGCATCGGATGAAATCACCCCGACATTTTCTGATGCTGGGCGTCTCTTGTGTGCTCAGCTGTTTTCTCACGGGCTGTGCGTCGATCGGGCCGCCGGTTCCTCCTTCCCTCGAATTACCTAAGCCACCTAACGATCTACGCGCGGTGCGCAAGGGAGACCATGTGTATCTCTTCTGGACGGTCCCCACACAGACGATCGATCGCCAGAATGTACGGCATCCGGGTCGAACCGACATCTGCCGCAGCCTGGAGGACGTTATCAGCGAGTGCGGGACGCCCAGTGGGTTCGATCAGCCCTGACACATTTCCCCTACTTCGCAAGCAACACGACAATCTCAAGCTTGCAAGCCGACTACAGCGGATAAGCTTCCATCGGACTTGGAGCAGCAGAATCCCACCCGATCGGTCACGTATGCAGTGCAAGCTCTCAATTCGCAGCGGACGGAGCGCCGGACTGTCGAATCAGGTCCGCGTGCCGCTGGCCCCGACGCTACCGCCTCCGGACGATTTCAGGGTGGAGGTCACTCCCGAGGGCATAGTGCTCACTTGGAGCTGCGTGGAGCCGACAAAGGCACTGCCGGATATCACATATCGTTACCGAATTTACCGGCGGTCGGTGGAAAAGAAAACGGACCTGAGACTGGGGGACGTGGATTGTCCGCCGCCACGTTTCGAGGACCATACTTTCGAGTGGCAAAAGGCTTATGAATATCGGATCGCTGTCCTGACACTGTTGGGAGAAGAGAAGCCTGTCGTCGTCGAAGGCGACGACTCGCCCGTGCAAAAGGTTTTCGCGAACGATATCTATCCGCCCGAAGTGCCCAGCGGACTCCAGGCGGTCTTCTCCGGTCCGGGTCAAGCCACCTTTTGTGGATCTGCTCTGGGCGCCCGACACCGATGCCGACCTCGTGGGGTACAACGTGTATCGCCGTGAGGAGGGCAGCCAGTCGGAGAAAATCAATGCCCCTCTAGTGAAGACACCTGCCTACCGCGATGAAAACGTCAAGTCGGGCAAGACATACTGGTATTCGGTTTCGGCCGTCGACTTACGGGGGAACGAGAGCGCGCACTCCGGAGAGGCCAGCGAACAAGTTCCCCAAAGTCCCTAGTATTTCCAGTTCTCCACTTCAACCTTCGCCGCACCACGGGCGGGACACTTTCGAGAAGGCAGCCAGTGTGCCGGCGGAACTTTCAGGCAAATTCCCTTGTGTTGCTTTGCGTCCTTTGTGGTTAGATAAAGCTCTCATGAAATATTGCCGGTTTGAGCACAACGGTGGGGAGCAGTATGGCCTGGTGGAGTCGGTCGCGGGGCGGGAGGAAATCACCCGTCTGCTGGTAACCGCTCCGGAGGAGATCGGCGGTGATATCGAAGATCTCCGCACCAAGCGGATCGATCCCATCTCGCTCGCGGAAGCGTCCCTCCTCCCCCCGGTGCGTCCCTCGAAGATCGTCTGTGTGGGGCGGAATTATCGGGAACATGCGGCTGAACTCGGGAACGAAGTGCCGACCGAGCCTCTGATCTTTTTCAAACCCACCACCGCGCTGAATTCCCCGGGTGGAACGATACGGCGGCCGCGGCTCTCCTCGCGTACAGACTACGAGGGCGAACTGGGAGTTGTTATCAGCAAGTCCTGCTACAAACTCGGTGAAAGTGAAGACGTACGCCCCTACATCCTAGGCTATACCTGTGTGAACGACTTCACGGCGCGGGATCTGCAGAATAAGGACAAGCAGTGGACGCGCGCGAAGGGTTTTGACACATTTTGTCCGGTGGGCCCTCTGGTCACCGATGAGATTGACCCTTGGACGGGCGTCGGTGTGAAGACGACGGTCAATGGGGAGGTTCGCCAGGATGGCAACACACGCGATTTCATTTTTGCTCTGGACACGGTCCTGCGATACATATCGCAGGTGATGACACTGCTGCCCGGAGACCTGATTGCTACTGGAACACCCGCAGGGGGTAGGGCCCGCGATTAACGGGGACGTGGTAGAGGTGAGCGTAGAGGGCGTGGGTACGCTACGGAATCCGGTTGCAGACGAATCGTAGCCGTGCTTGCCCATTCGTAACCCCTGCCCCTCTTCCGCGTTTCTGATTTCGAGCTTATTCTGTTCATTAGGGGATTCGTCGCTGCACGCGGCCGTTTCCTTCCGGTTCGTCATGAATCCATTCCGTCTTTATAGCTTGATGTTGGGCGGCACCGGCCTCGCATTCAGCGCGTATTTTCTGTTCCGGCGTAAGCCGAAGAGTGCGGAAGAACTCGAACGGAAACGGCGCGAGTGGCTCGACCAGGTCGGGAGAATTACCGACGGCACGGTGATTGATGTGCAGGAACTCTCGGTCGAAGAGCACCGCTCCGCAACCATGCTGATCTATCAATACGACGTAGCCGGTGTCTCCTACGAGGCCTCGCAGGACGTCACCTACTTGCGGCAATGGGTCAATCTGCACTCCTGCCGTCTAGGCTTGCCTACCTCGATAAAGTACGATCCGCAGAACCCAGGCAATTCTCTGGTGGTTTCGGAGCGGTGGATGGGATTGAGGCAGTAGTCATCGTCAGTCTCAGCTTTCAGCCATCAGCTTTCAGTTCTCATTCCAGACTTCTGAGACATGCCGAGATGTTTGCATTCATCGGCAATGCCCCGATGATTGGACGGTTGCCAGTATGAAATGCTGAGAGCTGAAGACTTGCGACTGACGACTGAGTCTTCTAGCTTCCCGCTGCGAATCCACCCGTGTGGGCCACGGTGATGCGTAGGTACTTGTAGGGATTTACGGGAGTGTCGTTGATTCGTACTTCGTAGTGGAGGTGAGGACCTGTGCTGCGACCACTGAGGCCGACGTAGCCGATGACTTCGCCACGGTGAACGTGCTGTCCGGAAGCGACCGCGAATCCGGACAAGTGGCCGAAGCGGGTGTTGATTCCGTGGCCATGGTCGATCACGACGGCTCGCCCGTATCCACCGAGATAGTCAGCGAACTCGACCACGCCATCCGCGGGGGCAAATACCGACTGTCCGACAGTGGCAGCAATGTCTACACCTGTGTGGAAGGCGCCTTCTCCGTTGAACGGATCGATGCGCTCGCCAAACGAACCCGTGACCTGGCCTTCTACCGGCCAGAGGTTGGGCGCGGAATTCGCTCGCAGCCAATCCGCGGTGGTCGCGTTGCGAGTCAAGCCCAGCGAGAGACCTGTAGTGGTCGCTCCGGTAAGAGCAGAATTCTTCAGCGCGTAGAGCTGATCCAGAGAAGAGCTCACTTCGGAATTGCGGACCTGCTCTTCGGCGCCAGTCACAAGCGTGGGATCCGATTTCAGACCGTAGAGCGACGAAACCTCGCTGGCTAAGGAGCCCAGGGAGGCCACCTGTACGTCGCGCTCCTTGGCGACCTGTTCCAAGCGGGAGTAGCGGCTCTTGAGGTCTTCCTTCTCCGTGCGCAGCTTGTTGTAGCCGGAAACCTTGAAGAGCATGCGCGCGTAGGAACTGGCGATTCCGGTCAAACTCACGAAACCGACAGCAGCTCCCACCACGAAGATGTAGAGATAGTGAACGGGAATAGGAATCTTGCGCAGTTGGCCGTCGTCATCCCGAGCCACAAACAAGATGTAAAAGCGTTTTTGCAATATTCCCTTTCGTCGAAGAATGCAAGACCATGCTCAGGCGGCCTGCGGTTACAGGAGCTCTGAGTTGCATCCCAATTCCCGAGCTACGCCCCATGCGGGGTGCTGATTCGTGCTCGCTACCTACCGGAACCGGGTAAGGCCAACTCTTTTGTCCGCAATCTTTTCGGATTGCAGCACTTAGGCCAGCCAAAGGTTAATGGAAACAGCTGTCAAACGGTAACAAACTCGGTTCCCCCTGTCAACGCTACCCGACCACACCTTTCGGTTACCAAGGAGGGTGGCAGGGAATGCCCTTCTGGACGTGTTACCTGATTTGGTACCCAGAAACGTGTTTGGACATCGCGCCGACAGGACCCCGGTGCCTACCTGGAAGAAGCCGTTACCACCGGCTGCGAGACCCAGAAAACTGACACAAAAACCGGAGAAAACGCTGAAGCTCAGCACTCACAACCGTTAGCAGGCTTGGATTTCCGGGAATGAGACTGCAATCGATATAGTGGGTTGGTTGTGGCTCTCCCCGAAAAGGCGCTGATTTCTGGCATTCGACGAACTGCCGTTAGACGGGCACGGCGTGGCTATTGGCATTGGCGACGATTGCGCGGTCCTGCGGATTCCCCCTGGGCATGAGGTTCTGGTCACCACCGACTTTTCGCTCGAAGGCATTCATTTTCGTCGCGATTGGCACTCGTCCGAGGTTGTGGGACATCGTTGTTTGACCCGCGGACTTAGTGACATTGCCGCCATGGGCGGCGAGCCCAGTAGCCGCGTTTCTCTCGTTGGCACTGCCTCGAAACTTGCCGCAAGCCTGGGTACGACGCTTCATGAAGGGCCTTCTTGCCCTGGCAAGTCAGTTCAAGGTTACGCTGGCCGGGGGAGACACAGCAGAATCTCCAGCCGGGATATTGGCCGATATCGTTTTGGTTGGTTCAGTGCCAAAAGGAAAGGCGTTGCTCCGATCCGGAGCCCGCCCGGGCGATCGGATCTATGTAACGGGAGAACTGGGAGGCTCCTCGGCCGCACTGGCGGAACTGTTGGCAGGAAGGAACGTTCGTCCGGCCGATTTCCCGCGCCACTTTCACCCGACCCCGCGGGTAGCCGTCGGACGTGTGCTCCGCGAGAAAGGATTCGCCTCGGCGCTGATCGATCTCAGCGACGGCCTGTCCACGGATCTCGCGCATATTTGCGAAGAGTCGGGAACTGGGGCAGAACTCTTGGCCCCCGCGATTCCGCGGGCACGTGTCGGCAAGAGGCGAGTCCCGGTGGATCTGCTTCACGCCCTGCACGGCGGAGAAGACTACGAACTGTTGTTTACGGCGCCGCGCAATACGCGTGTCCCGAATCGAATCGCCGGCGTAGCGGTCACTCTCATCGGACGTGTGACACGCGACAAGCAAGTCGTTCTCATCAGTGAGGACGGACTTCACCGAGAGCTAAACCCGCAAGGCTGGGAACATTTTCGTAAATAGTCGTATACCCAACGGGTCACGTCCTGACGTACCTTCTCTTGCTCTAGTGCATCCTGAATGACAGGCCTAAAGTAGAGGTATGTCGTACCCGCGTTTCATCTACCTCGCAGCATTGTTGGTCACGAGCTTGCTCGTGAGTGCCGTCGCCCAGCAACCCTCTGTGTTACCGACTCCGGTGGAACACGCTATTGCTCAACCATCGGGCGGCACTGCCGTGAATGTGGACAATGATTTCGTCCACAAGCAATTTGGCGAGGAGTTCACGCTGATTACTATCTCGACGCCCTATGTGCGGGATGTCGACGGCGATGGGGTCGACGATTTCGTCATCGTTGCCCAGAGCAAGAAGCCCTTGCTGGATGCGGCCGAGCACAGCTACAAGGTCGTCGATCCCTATTACGGCTTCTACGGCTACGGAGACCCGAAACTTACAGCAACCTTCGGGGCAGAAGATCCTAGGGAACGTAACCTCGTAGTTCTGGTTATCCACGGCGCGGGACCTGACGCCTGGCGAGCGGAGACGCCCAAGGCAAAGTTCGTGATCATCAACCTGCCGCTCAAGAAGATTTTCGTGAAGCGCCTGCAGCTTCACAAGAAGCAGGTGAACGCCATTTTTGCGGTCGAGGCCGATGCAAGCGCGGGCGATTCCGTGGTTTTCTGGGATGGCAAGCAGTACAAGTATCAGCCCATCGGCACCGGCGGAGCCGACTAGTCCAGGGCCGTCACTGCGCTGTAAGCTTCAACACACTCCCACCGTAGTCGACGAAGTAAATCTCGCCGGCGACGTCCTGTCCGAGCGAACTGATCCCACGATTGCTCGAGAGCAGCATCGTCCGTGTCCATGTGCCCGGAGGGGACTCGACCAACTTCCAGATTGTGCCACTGCCGTTATCGCTGAAAATGTATGCGCCCGCCAGACTGGAAATTGCGGTGCCCTTATACACATAGCCTCCGATGACAGCATCGCCTTCGGTGTGATCGTATTCTGCAATCGGCAAAATCAAGCCTGCCATGTTGCATCCCGACGCGGGGTTGTAGCAGTGCATGCCTTCCATCACGTTCCAGCCGAAATTTCCGCCGCTTTGCAAGATGTCGATCTCCTCGTATTTGTCCTGACCGACGTCGCCACAAAAGAGGCGGCCGCTACCGCGTTCGAAGGAGAAACGGAAGGGATTGCGTAATCCGTATGCCCAGATCTCCCGCCGTCCGCCTCCCCCTGCGAAGGGATTCGTGGAAGGGATCGCATACTGTAGACCCGCATCGATGTGGTCGACATCGATACGTAGAACCTTGCCCAGCAGGGTCTGAAGATTCTGCCCGTTGCCGAGAGGATCGCCTCCACTTCCGCCGTCGCCGAACGCGATGTACAGGAAGCCGTCCGGTCCGAAGGCAATCTGACCGCCTTTGTGATTGCCAAACGGCTGATCGACTGTGAGCAGAATCCGTTCGCTCGCCGGATTCGCCTGGTTCGAATCCGATGCGGAGACCTGATACTCGGCGATTACGCTCTGGATCTGTGCTCCCACGAGTCGGTCGTAGTGAACGTAGAAGAGATTCTTCTGCGGAAATTGCGGATGAAACGCCAGACCCAAGCAACCCCATTTCACCCGAGAAATTTACCTTGCTCGCAATATCGAGAAAGGGTGTGGCCACGAGCGCGCCATTGACAAAGATGCGAATCGCTCCCCGCCTGCTCAACGACGAAGAAACGTCCGCTGCCGTCATCCGGCGCCTGGAAGTCGACTGGATTGCTGAGTCCACTGACCACCGGTGTAAGGCTGAGCGTCGGCGGCGGGCCACCCGAAGGCGGAGGAGTGGGAGAGTTGCTGCTACTGCATCCAGTAAGGAAGCACGCAAGCAGGAGGGTCCCGACGGAGATACTGCGCTGGCCCTGTTTCATGCCCGGAATTCTAGTCCACACCGAAACCACCTTGTGTCACTCGCTTGTACATTACCGATTACGAAGGGCCAACTCGCCTATAATTCCGGCCATGAACCTGGAACAGAAACTGGAAGAACTCAAGAAGCGCAACCATCTGGCGCTGGAGGGCGGGGGAGCGCGACGCCGCGAAAAGCAGCACAAGGACGGAAAGATGTCGGCGCGCGAGCGCATCGAGTTCCTGCTCGACGAAGGCACGTTCGAGGAGACCGACAAACTGGTCACGCATCGGTGCACCGACTTCGGCATGGCCGAACAGAAGTTCTACGGAGATGGCTTCATCACGGGCTACGGCCGCATCGAAGGCCGTCTTGTGTTTCTTTTCGCGCAGGATTTCACTGTGTTCGGCGGTTCGCTCTCAGAGGCCAACGCGGGCAAGATCGTGAAGATCATGGATCTGGCCGCGAAGATGGGCGCGCCGGTGATTGGCCTCAACGATTCCGGCGGAGCACGCATCCAGGAAGGCGTGATGTCGCTGGCGGGCTATGCGGATATTTTTCTGCGCAACACGCTCTATAGCGGCGTCGTTCCACAGATATCCGCCATCATGGGACCGTGCGCGGGCGGGGCGGTGTATTCGCCCGCAATTACCGACTTCATCCTAATGGTCGATAAGACGTCATACATGTTCATCACCGGCCCGGACGTGATCAAGACCGTGACGCACGAGGAAGTCACCAAGGATCAGTTAGGCGGTGCGACCACGCACAATGAAACTTCCGGAGTGGCCCACTTCCTTTCGCACGATGACGCCGAGTGCCTCTCGATGGTGCGGGAACTGCTGAGCTTCGTCCCGTCGAACAACCTGGAGGATCCGCCGCGGCGGCCCTGTACTGACCCGATCGATCGCGCTGATCCTGCACTCGACAAGATGGTTCCGGCGGAGTCGAACCGTCCTTACGACATCAAGGATGTAATTCACGCCGTGGTCGATGATGGCTACTTCTTCGAGGTGCAGGAGCACTACGCGAAGAACATCGTGGTTGGGTTCGCGCGGCTGAATGGGCGATCCGTAGGCCTGGTCGCCAACCAACCGGCAATGTTGGCTGGAACCCTCGACATCAATGCATCCATCAAAGGCGCCCGCTTCGTGCGCTTCTGCGATTGCTTCAATATTCCGCTGGTGACCTTCGAAGACGTGCCCGGGTTTCTCCCCGGCACAAACCAGGAGTACGGAGGGATCATCAAGCACGGGGCGAAATTGCTATTCGCCTTTGCCGAAGCGACTGTCCCCAAGGTTACTGTCATTACGCGCAAGGCCTACGGTGGCGCGTATTGCGTCATGGCGTCGAAGCACATTCGCACCGACGTGAACTACGCGTGGCCCACGGCGGAAATCGCGGTGATGGGGCCGGAAGGCGCCGTGGACATCGTCTATAAACGCGAACTGGAGCAGGCCGCAAACCGGGATGAGGTGCGCCAGGCGAAGATCGAGGAATTCCGCGACCGCTTCGCGAATCCCTACGTGGCCGCCGACCGCGGCTTCGTGGACGCGGTCATCCAACCGAGCGAGACGCGCAAGAAGCTGATCCAGGCTTTGGAGATGCTGGAAACCAAGCGGGACAAGAACCCGCCGAAGAAGCATGGGAATATACCGTTGTAAAGATCGACATGCCGAGGCGGAATTGAGGTGTAGGTTACTCAGCGATCCCCACGGCGTGCCCCTCGCCCACGGCACTGAAGAGCACTAGTCGAAACCCAGCTGCATTGAGCTCGGCCTCCACTTCCTCACGGGTGAACGTGTGGCTAAAGCACCAGCCGAGATGGTCTCCGATTTCCGTCGGGTCTTTCCGCCCTCGCAAAAGAAATCGACTGACACGCGCTGTCCAGTCAGCAAGGGTCTCGTGGTGCGAAGATATATCCCGGGGAAAGAAAGAGAGCAAGACCGGAGAACCGGGTAGCGCGCGCTGGCGCAGATCGTGCAGAAAGGCGACTCTTCGCCGTCGAGTGGGAATGTGGGTGTACCCCGTCCAGCCGACGATAAGGCCGTTATAGGTAGGCGGGCCTGCGGGCACTTCGTCCGCTGCACAAAGGACCACACCGCGGGGCTCGCCCAGTTGGTCGAACAAGGTCTGGCTGGCCCGCTGCATGGTCGGGCTGCATTCGAAGCCCTCAGCCTGGAAGCCCGCACGACGCAGAGCCAGGACTTCGCGTCCACCACCGGCAGCCGCGACCAGAATGCGCGACCTTGGGGGGAAGTATCGGTCCAAGACTGGGACTTCCCATTCAAAGAAGCCGCGCTGATTGTGCCCCGCTGATGAGTATTCGCGCGATTGCTGGTAGTGACTTGCAGTGACTGCATTCAGGTCGTCCGGGCTCAAACAGCCCAGCCAGAAACCCTCATGGAGCGCACTCGCGAGTCTGACGAACCGGTTGAACCATCGGTCTGCCCGCTTGAAGAACTTCACCCTGCGCCCGCCTCGAAATGAAGGCACCAACTCGAGGGAGTTTTGGGCCCCAGTGACAACTTCCGTGTCGGGACTTTCCGATGAAACAGTCTGGGGTGCGCCGGGTCCTGAAGCCATGGGTGCCCATTGTCGCAGATATGCCGAGCATTCTGCGCGCACTAGCGATTGTTCTCCGCGCTCTCTGTGGTTTTAAGTGAAAAAGTTCTAATGCGGAAAACCGCAGAGTACGGAACACGCAGAGAACATGACACCGGCGCGATCCCGGTTTCGCTCGCCACGTCGATGATTCAGAGAGTGCTTCTTACTCTGGAGTAGAATGCGGCGTCACCAAGGAGGCCGTATGCAGCGACTCTGGCTCGTGATGTTGCTGGCATCTCTCGTCTCAACCGCTGCCGCGCAGGACCCCAACGCCTGGCTTGCCGAACTACCTCGCGCTAAGGACTACATTCAAAAGCGCGCCTCGAGCTACGACCGCAGCGGCGGAAATGCCGACAATCGCCAGATCGCCCCCGGCGAGACCATCACACTACTGGACGACGCGGGGCCGGGGCTGATCAATCACATCTGGTTCACCATTGCGACTGACGATCCTCACCACTTGAAAGCTTTGGTTCTCCGCATGTATTGGGACGCGGAGTCCCACCCAAGTGTAGAAGCGCCCGTCGGCGATTTCTTTGGTCTGGGCCTGGGCGATTACTTCCTCTATCAGTCGCTCCCGCTCAGTGTCGGTTCCGAAAAAGCCCTGAATTGCTTCTTCCCCATGCCCTTCCAGAAGCACGCCCGGATCACCGTCACCAATGAAGGGTCCGTGAAGGTGGACGCGTTCTACTTCAACATCGACTACCGCTCTTACTCAAAGCCTTTGCCCGCGGACGAGCTCTACTTCCATGCCCAATACCGCCAGGCCGCTCCCGCCAAGGGGTGGACAAACCAATGGACATCGAACGGGGACCCAACGGTCCAAAAGAAAAATCTTTCGGGCGAAGACAACTACGTCTGGATGGAGGCAAAGGGTCGCGGGCACTTTGTCGGCGTAACCATGTCGGTCCTGCAGAATCAGGACGGCTGGTGGGGCGAAGGCGACGACATGTTCTTCGTCGATGGCGAGGCCACTCCATCGATCAACGGCACGGGATCAGAAGACTACTTCCTCGGAGCCTGGGATTTCGGCGACCACGCTTTTTCGTACGGCCTCTTCGGCGCTCCGGTGAAGGGCGAGGAGCTCGCCGGTAGCCGATCCTCGGTCTACCGCTTCCACCTGGACTCCCCGATCCCGTTCACGAAGTCGCTGCGGGCGACCATCGAGCACGGCCACGCCAATCATCGATCGGACAATATGTTCTCTGTCGCTTACTGGTATCAGACCGAGCCGCATGCGGATTTCCCGCAACTGCCCCCGCTTGAAGAGCGCATTCCAAAAATTCGCGCAGTCGGCGGACCTGGGAATTCCGGTAAATAGAAATCGGGAGAACGGATGCCGGAGAAGAATGCGGAAGGAACGGCTGAGGACGTGAAAGCCACGAGCTAGAAGCCAGAAGTTAACAGCCAGTAGCCCCAAAAATAAGAGTCCCGAGGTGGTGTTGGTCTCATTCGTCTCGGCCAGTAGCTCGCGTTTAGACCCTCGCTTGACCTGCTCTCGTCGCTTCCTTGCGGGTTGCAACGCGCGATCTGCGCTTGGGCTCCGGGCTCACCGCCAACCGGAAAAACCAGTCCAACGCCTCGGGACTCTATCTTGCCTTCGACTTGGGCTCCTGTTCTCCTCGACCAGCGCTTTGCTATAGACCCTTGCTGACCTTCCCTTACTCATTTTGCAATGTGTAAGAGTGATCTCGCTTGAGCCCCGGAACGCCGCACCAACCGGAAAAACTTGGGAACGTGTCAAAGAACGAGGTTGTTTTTACGCCTTCTATTTTTATAGTCAATGAAAACAACGCGTCTTTATCTCCTCTGAAATCAATCGAGTGCAGCCTGTTCACAAGCCCCTGCCGATTTTTGGTGCAGTGGTTCGTAACGATTTTGTTTTGGGCGTGATTCTGTTGCATATTTGCCCGCATTCATCCGCTTGGAGAACGGCTTGTCACAGCAGATGCAAGTCGATTTCTTGATGTGGAAATGTTGTCACAATTCAGTAACCATGCGAATTCGAGAAACATCCACAAGAGCGATAGGTGCTCCCGGAAGGCACTTACCACGACCGCGATTCGCTCCTAGAATCGCGAGGGGAGAAACTCCGATGACTATCTACAGTGACGCTCGGGGCAAAATCGTCGATGCCAACGGCAATCCGCTCCTTCGACTGGCCGGCTTCGCCATTGCAGGATTCATTGCCATTATTTTGCTATTCAGCTGTGTCACCCGGGTTGGAACGGGACGCGTGGGAGTGTTGACTCTCTTCGGTAAGGTCGACACCGGCGAAGTCCTGCACGAGGGGATACACCTGATCAATCCTCTGAAGACCAATAACGAACTGTCGATCCAAACGCAGACCATTAAAGGAGTCTGCCAGCGTACCTTCCAGCGAGGGCCTGGTCATGAATCTAGACACCTCGCTCATCTATCACTTGAATCCCGACAAGGCAGCGGAAGTGTTCCAAAAAATCGGCGCGAATTATGAAGCTGTCGTGGTCGAGCCCACCTTGCGGGCCGCCATTCGCGAGGCCACTGCCTCGCACACCGCCAACGCTCTATACACCGGCGAGCGCGAGATGGTGGCCAAGCAGATCAATGACCAACTCACGACGCAACTGAACCAGCGCGGACTCATTGTGGAAAGCGTTCTGCTGCGGGACATCCAGTTACCGCAGACGCTGAAGGCGTCCATCGAGTCCAAACAGCAGGCCGAGCAGGAAGCACTCGCCATGAATTTCCGTCTCCAGAAGGAAAAGCAGGAAGCAGAACGGAAGCGGATTGAGGCCGCAGGCATTCGCGATTTCCAGCAGATCGTGGCGCAGGGCATCAGCCCAGCGCTGCTTGAATGGAAGGGAATCGAAGCCACCGAACTGCTCTCCAAGAGCGCGAACACGAAGGTGGTCGTGATCGGCAACTCGAAGAACGGTCTGCCCCTTGATCCTCGGGCAATAACCGACAATCGAGATCGATTCACGACTGCTACCATAGCGACGTGGCTGCATTGCTCGACGTCCGAAACTTGAGTGTCGCGTTTCCGCTGCAGGCGAAGGTCTCTGGGGCCCCTCTTCGACCAGACCAATCGTTACCCGCTGCTGATGCAACGCCTACTGCTCCGGCGAGCAGTTCTTTTGCGGTGCGCGACCTCTCGTTCACCATCGCACCACGTGAAGTCCTCGGGCTGGTTGGCGAGTCGGGCTCCGGAAAATCGATCACCTCGCTAGCCGTTATGCGCCTGCTCCCGCTCCAAGCCCATACTTCCGGCAAAATCGTCTTTACAAACGGGCACGCCGAACCTCGCAACCTGCTCGAGGTCCCGGATGATGAGATGCGGGGCCTGCGCGGGTCTTCGATCGCCATGATTTTCCAGGAGCCGATGACCGCCTTGAATCCAGTCATGCGCGTGGGCGAGCAGATTGCGGAGGCAATTCTCGCTCATGCAGATGTTTCGAAGTCGGAAGCCTGGCAACGGGCCGTGGAAGGGATGAAGGACGTTGCCATTCCGGATGCAGAGCGCCGTGCTCGCGACTATCCGCACCAACTGTCCGGAGGCATGCGGCAGCGGGTGATGATTGCTATGGCCATCGTCAACCGGCCCACATTACTGATTGCCGACGAACCTACGACCGCTCTCGACGTCACCATTCAGGCTCAGATCCTCGAACTTCTCGCTGAGCTTCGCGAGAAGTTCAACCTCGCCATGCTTTTCATCTCCCACGATCTGGCCGTTATCTCGCAGGTGGCCGATCGAGTGGCAGTCATGTATGCCGGCAGCCTGGTGGAACTAGGCAGCAAGCTGGATATCTTCCAGACTCCCTGCCACCCTTACACGCGCGGCCTTCTGAGGGCCGTACCCACGCTGCAGACGGACCGCACACGCCCACTTCCCACCATCGAGGGAACAGTTCCCCCCTCGCATGCCGCACCGCCAGGATGCCCTTTTGAACCGCGCTGTGCCGGACCGTGTACCGGACTGTGCCAAAGCTCTTCCGCCGCTGGTGGAGATCGCCGTCGGGCATTGGGCGCGCTGCCCGGTAATCAATCCCACGCATTAGACACATCCCGTCGTATAATCGCGACCTTGTTCGGTGCCATGTGCGGATTCTGGTTCTGAGTGACATCCACGGCAATCTGGACGCACTCGAGGCTTGTCTCGGTGCCGCTGGTTCCTATGACACCGTCGTGAATCTGGGTGACATCGTGGGCTACGGCGCCAGCCCCAACGAAGTGATTGAGCGCTCGCGCGGCTTGGGCAAGTATTTCGTGCGCGGGAATCACGACAAGGCGACCAGCGGATTGATGGACCTCAAGGATTTCAATCCACTCGCCGGGCTGGCCGCTCTCTGGACGCGAGACCAGCTCACGCCGGAAAACCTTGAGTGGCTGCGAGCGCTGCCGCAAGGGCCCGGTACAGATTCCCGAGGTTCCGGAAGTGCAGTTCGTGCACGGCTCGCCTATTGATGAAGATGAGTACCTGGTAACCCTGCATGATGCGTTGGCACCACTCTCTGCTGCCTTACCAGTCTCGGTCACTTTTTTCGGGCACACGCATCTGCAGGGCGCATTCTCGTTCAAGGTCGCTGCGGCGGATGCTTATCGGCCTCCTTATAAAACCGTCGGTCAAAGCGAGATTACGAAGTTCGCCCTCAAGAGGGACATGCGTTACCTAGTAAATCCCGGCTCCGTGGGACAGCCTCGGGACGGCGACTGGCGCGCCGCCTTCGCAATTTTCGACACCGACAAATGGGTCGTCACTTTCCACCGTGCTCCCTACAACCTCAAGAACGCGCAGGACCGGATCTTCGCCGCGAATCTTCCCCAACGGCTAGCCACCCGCTTGGCTGCCGGCCGATGAGAAAGTGTGGCGCGCACACTCCTATGCGCGAGACCGCGGAGTCAAGCAGTCCGCAGGCGATATACGGGGTACTAAGACCTCCTCGCTGTATCTAGTGGTGAAGAATACTACCGTAACGCAGGGCTGATACACTTCGTCATCACGCCCCGAACTCCCTCGCCGCGTTGCGACTCTTGCGTTGTAAACTTCCTCAATGTCTTCTGATTCTCGCCGTGGCGACTCCGGCCGCCTGTTTCCTGCCCAGGCCCCGCCCGACCATTACCTCATCGCCCATATTGACGGTGGCTCTCGAGGAAATCCCGGACCTTCGGGCTATGGAGTGGTTATCACCGATCAGGCAGGGCGGAAGGTCGCCGGTCTGAGCGAATATCTGGGCCACCAGACCAATAACTACGCTGAATATCACGGACTGTTGGCTGCGCTGGATTACGCTCTCGCACACGGGCACAGGGCGTTAAAGGTCGTCGGAGACTCCGAGCTCCTGGTGAAGCAGATTCGCGGGGAGTACAAGGTCAAGAGTCCCGCGCTCCAGGAACTCTACCAACGCGCCCGGCAGATGATCGCTCAGCTCGACTGGTTTTCCATCCAGCACGTGCTGCGCGAAAAGAATCTGGAGGCGGACCGGCTGGCGAATGCCGCCATGGACAAGGGTATGGGCCGCAGTCCATCGGTCTCCACCCCGGCGGCCGGTTTGTTGCGAAAGGAATTCAAGGGCGTTGTCCGAGGCGGTGTGATCGTCCTGGAAGACGGGCATTTACCCGAAGGCGCAAAAGTTCAGGTTCGCGTTCGCGACTAGCGCGTACACGTCCCCGGATTCTCACTCCGCTGCCGAAGTATGGTCGTGGACAATCTTCCATCCGTCCGAAAATCTCCGGAAGATCAATGTGAACAAACCGTGGGGCGTCTTTCCATCCGACATGGTTAAATGCCACGCTCCGCGCACGAAGGCAGCATCGGCCCCGATCGGCTCAATGCGGAGGCTGGAGAACTCCAGGTTCCCCATCTCCTTCCCTTCACCTTGATAAGTCTTCCGATAGCGATCGAGCGACCCCTGCCAGCCGGATGTCTCATGCGCACCCGAAAAGAAAGTGAGATCTGGCGACTTCCAGTACCCTGCCATGAAGCCTTCGAGATCGTGGTGGTTCCACGCCTCTTGCTGAGTCTGTAGCACGCGCTCGACGGCGGCCTTCACCGGTTGATCCGGTGTATCTTTGGCAACGCTGACACTCGAAATCAGAATCACCACTGCGACCACCAAGTGTGCGACGTGGATGCGCATTGGAAGCCTCCAAACAGCGCACCAGTTTCGCACAATCACAAACCGGTGTCGTCGGCTAGAGAATTCCGGCGAGTCTTGCGGTCCAAAACAAAAACAGCGGCCTGTGCCGCTGTGTTGTTCGATGTTTCTCATTGCCGAATTTCCCTGGATCTCTAGGCGGGACTCTTCTTGGCAGCCAGGGCCTTCGCGCTGGCCACTTCCCACGGACGCTTCTTTCGCTCCACCTGTGGCTTGTCGCGATCGACAATGCGGTCGTACTGGTACGATTCGCTCACGGTACCCAGAGATTCGTTGTACAAGCTGGGTAGACCCAGCGCTTCCTTGAGCTCTTCCGAGAACGAATGCAGAGCCTTCAAATGATCGGCGCTCGCGGGAATCTCCGTTTTTGAGGTCTTCAGAAACTGCTGATATCCCCGGTTGACCAGCTTTGAGATCTCCGTACCCACCAGGTATCCCGGATAGGCAAAAATCTTCACACCGTCCGCGTCTGCTTTCTGAATCGCGGCCGACACGTTGTACTTCTTCAGGAAGACGCGCCCGGCAGTGCCGGGAGCTTCGAGCACGTCGAACCCATGCTCGCGCAGCCAGTTCAGTGCGTCTTCGTAGGTTTTCTGTTCAAGCTTACTAGGCATCTCTTGTGATCAATCCCTTCTTCGACTCTGCATCGTTTAGATGCGGTTACTAAGGAAAGAGTACGTATCGAAACATTCCTTGGATCCGGGAAACCTCTTCTATAATCAATTACGTAGTAGATACGCCTTTTTGCCGTTTCCGGCACATTACTATAGTCACGGCAGTTTTATCCACATGACGCAGGTTTCGACCAAACCCGCAGAGGGCCAAGCTTCACCCGAATCGAAGTCGACGAATCGATCCGTTCGACTCGGGTTGAACGCTTTGGAACGCGTTGGCAATACTCCCCTGCTACGCATGGAGCGCATCGCAGAGGGCCTGCCCGACGTGGAGATTCTCGGAAAAGCCGAGTGGTACAACCCTGGCGGATCGGTTAAGGACCGCGCCGCGTCCAACATCATCGCCGAGGCAAAACGCAGCGGAGCGTTAACTCCCGGCAAGATTCTGCTCGACTCCACCAGCGGCAACACTGGCATTGCCTACGCCATGATCGGCGCCGCCCAGAGCATTCCAGTTACGCTCTGCATGCCGGAAAATGTTTCGCAAGAACGGAAGCGAATCCTGCACGCTTACGGCGCGAACATCATCTATACAGATCCCAGCGACGGATCCGATGGTGCGATCCGCATGGCGCGCGAACTCTATGCCAAGCATCCGGATCTTTATTACTACGCCGACCAGTATTCCAACGACGCCAACTGGCAGGCTCACTACCATGGCACGGCCAACGAAATCTGGCAACAAACGGAGGGACGTGTCACCCACTTCGTCTCCATCCTCGGCACCAGCGGAACCTTCATGGGCACGTCCCGCCGTCTGAAAGAGTTGAATCCGCACATCCGCTGCATTTCGCTCCAGCCGGATTCCGCGTTTCACGGCATCGAAGGCACCAAGCACATGGCGACGGCCATCGTCCCCAAGATTTACGATCCGAAACTCGCCGACGAAGACTCGCCGATCGCAACCGAAGATGCGTACAAGATGGCCAAGCGCCTGGCACGGGAAGAAGGACTGCTGGTCGGCATTTCAGCCGCGGCCGCCGTCGTGGGCAGCGTGAAAATCGCCGAGGGCCGCAAAAAAGGACAGCCCGCAGTGATCGTCACTATCTTGTGCGACTCCGGGGACAAGTACTTGAGTGAGCGCTTCTGGACCGAGACGTAGCAAGTTATTCACCACGGAGACACGGAGGCACAGAGAAAACATTTAGAGTTGTTGTTTTGTTGGCCTGAGATTTTCTCCGTGTCTCTGTGCCTCCGTGGTGAACCAATCTCTCATGCTGAAAATCAGTCCCAAAAACTACGCCGAAATTCGTCGGCACGGCGAAGAAACCTATCCCCACGAATGTTGCGGGGTCTTACTCGGCCAGATGGACGGCGATGTTCGCACGGTCACCTCCACCGCCCGCTGCGGTAACACGCGTACCGATTCTCCGCAGAACCGCTACCACATCGACCCCAAGGAACTGGTCCGCATCCAGCGCGAAGGGCGCGCCCGCAACGAAGACATCATCGGGTTTTATCACTCCCACCCCGACCACCCCGCGCAGTGGTCGCCAACCGACCTGGCGGAAGCGCACTGGATCGGCTGCTCCTACGTAATCACGAGGGTGGCCCAGGGCAAAGCGGACGTCACCAACTCGTTCGAGTTGACTGGGACCGATGAAGCCGACAAGGCCTTTGCAGAAGAGAAAGTGGAAGTGGACTCACCAGCATAGGCCGTTGAGTTTTCACCGATTGAGCAGAATCACTAATACTGCGGGATGACAACACCTGAACTAAAACAATGGAAAGGCCTAGTGTTTCAGAGCGCAAGCCAGAGTGGCTGGTCTGAGCGCACGACGGTTTAGTCAAAACGGGTCACGCCCCGCTGCCGCCCCGCGTAAGGCTCAGACACCCTCGTTTGGGCACCCAAGCGCAGTCCGTCCCGCCTTCGTGCCCCCTTCGTGTCCTGGTGGTGGATCGGGTTTTCACAGCCCCATCAATCGCTAGAATGTCGCCCTGGCCTCACACTGACCACCGCTCACCGACCACTGCCCACTGCCTAGCTTTTCCTCACCCCTCCCCCTGAATCTTTCCCCCATCTATGGCATCATTTACCCATGCCTAAGATCCACATTCCAACCCCTTTGCGCCAGTATGCAGGGAAGCAGTCGGCGGTAGAGGTCAAGGCGGGCTCGATCGCCGACGCCCTTTACGACCTCGTCGCCCAGCATCCCGAGCTGCGCCGCCACCTCTACACTGACGACGGCAAACTGCGCGCCTTCGTGAACGTCTACCTGAACGACGAAGACGTCCGCTACCTGCAGAAAGAGGCCACTGCGGTCAAAGACGGTGATACCATTTCCATAGTGCCCTCGATCGCAGGGGGCCGCTAGTCGCATGATTTGCGGACGCCCAGCTCGAATGACCCGCCGCAGCACCTGCTGCTGTTGTTGTCCGCCCTGTTGTTGTCGCTAGCTGGTCTGAAGTCCTTCAGCTTCCAATTGAATCGAGGTTGTCAATGGCCACCACAATTGAAGTCAAACCCGAAACCGCGACTCTCACGAATGACGAAATCCTGCGCTACTCGCGCCACCTGATCATGCCCGAGGTGGGCATGGAAGGGCAGCAGAAGCTGAAAGCGGCGCGCGTGCTGTGCATCGGCGCGGGAGGGCTCGGGTCTCCCTTGGCCTTGTACCTGGCAGCGGCGGGTGTTGGAACGCTTGGCATCGTGGACTTCGACGTGGTGGACTTCACCAATCTCCAACGCCAGATCATTCACTCCACGGCGGATGTAGGCCGCAAGAAACTGGATTCCGCGGCCGAGAAGCTGAAGGCCATCAATCCCTTCGTGAATGTGCGCAAATTCGAGACTCGCTTATCGAGCGAGAACGCGCTCGAGCTGTTCCGCGAATTCGACATCGTCGCCGACGGCACCGACAATTTCCCGACGCGCTACCTCGTCAACGACGCCTGCGTGCTCACCGGAAAGCCCAATGTCTACGGATCGATCTTCCGTTTCGAAGGGCAAGCCAGCGTGTTCGCCACCGAGGAAGGTCCGTGCTATCGCTGCCTGTATCCTGAACCGCCACCGCCAGGACTGGTCCCATCCTGCGCGGAAGGTGGAGTGCTCGGCATATTACCCGGGCTCGTCGGCGTGATGCAGGCGACCGAGGTCATCAAGCTGATTCTCGGCCAGGGTGAGCCTCTGATCGGCCGGCTATTGCTCATCGATGCGCTGGGCATGAAGTTTCGCGAACTCAAGCTGCGCAAGAACCCCGACTGCCCCGCTTGCGGCAAGCATCCTACGATCACCAAGCTGATCGACTACAATGAATTCTGCGGAATTCGCGGGGAGGAAAAACCAGTGGAGACGGGCGTTCCCGAGATACAAGTGGAAGAACTCAAACGCCGCCTGGACGCCGGCGAGAACCTTTTCGTGCTGGACGTGCGTGAGCCGCACGAATACCAGATTTGTAACATTGGCGGCTATCTCATCCCGCTGGGCGATCTGCCCAAGCGTGTCAGCGAACTCGATTCCAGCCGTGAGATCGTCGCGCATTGCCGCTCCGGTGTGCGCAGCGCCAAGGCAGTTGGGTTCCTGCAACAGGCAGGATTCAAGAAAGTGCATAACCTGGCTGGCGGGATTCTGGCTTGGGCAGATCGGGTCGACCCCAAGATGCCTAAGTACTGAGAGTCTGAAAAAAGATCTGGGGAGCCTACCTGGCTCCCCCTAAGTCTTTCCGGAAATTTCACTCTTTGTTACTTGGTTGCATCCGCCTTTGCGGCTTCCTCTCCAACTGCCAGCGAGAATTTCTTCCCGCTCAGACGCACTTCGCTCAGCGTCTTCGTGCCGTCGCCATTGTTCTTCACGACTGCTGCGTCCATCGGTGAAGGTTTGTCGAGATCGACTACGTGAGCCGGAATCTTGGCAACGACTTTCTTGCCCTGCATAATACTCAGCTCGACGCTTGGACCTGTACCATCCCATTGAACCTTGTAGTCACCCGGAGCTAACTTCGTTCCGTTGACCGAGAGAGGTTCTTGGACTTGCAGAGAACCCTTGTTCGCTGCGAATGCGCTCGTTGCCAGCAATAAGGCCAGCCCCAGGAATAGACTCTTCGAACTCTTCATACCAACTCCTTCTCTTCCGACGGATATCGGAAATTGTTCTGGGCGGCCCGGCTGCATCCAGCCACAGGGTGACTTGCGTTTTCCCGTGGTTGGCCTACAATGCTGCCGTCGGGGTTCAAGACAAAAGGGCCAGGCCGCAAGACCTTGTGCTCTTGCTCCGGGGATTGTTCTCACCTGGCCGCCAAACCGAGTTGAGAACAGTCCCCCGAACCCCGTAAAGCATTTCTACCTAGTCAGCGTGGACCGGCACGAGTTCCGGTTTCCTCACCCACTCCCAGGCATCGTGACAAGATACGTTCGATCCCGACCGGAAGTTCCACTCACAATCGAATCGTGATCACAGCTTTGGACGAGAGGAGAGCACCGCCGTTAGCAATTCATTTCCATGCGGACCACACACACGTGCGTGCTGTGTGTATGTCTAGCAGGCCAGAGATCACATCGCATTTGTTATTGAATACGCAGACACAAGCTGAAACAAATCTGTCATCTTGAGCGGAGGGAGGCGAGTGCCGACCGAAGTTGAAAAAAACCGTGTCCCCTTAAAGGCAGCACAGAACCATTGGACATTTTATCCATGACGGCTAGCTAGTATGAGCTGTCCAAGAATTCGCAAGCTGGCTCCCACGCTTGAACTAGGTGTCGGGTCACAAAACAAGTATGGGCCAAATACATAGGATGAATAACACGACACTAGGTCAGTGGGAATTCCGTGCCGTGCAATGCTGAGAATTTCGGGCTGCGATTTTCTGTCACGCGATCTTCAACACAACTTTCCCGAAGTTTTTTCGCTCCATCAATAGCTTGTATCCCTTAGTAGCGTCCTCGGCGGCCAGGACATGCCCCACGACTGGATTCAGCTTACCGTCGGCGAGCCATGTAGAGAGCTGCTTCCAGGCTTGCTCCATCAGATCGCGTTTCCCCGACAAGTACGTCAGCCACAGTCCTTGCACCATGGCTGCTTTCGCATAGAGAGCGCGCAAATCAAGTTGGGGGTGCTTGCCAGTTGCGGTTCCGTACTGAATCACCTTTCCGAAGTCACGCAAGCACCGGATGCTCTTCGCAGTGTGTTCTCCGCCAAGCATCTCAAACACGGCATCGACGCCTTCGCCCTTCGTCATGTCTCGAACGGCCTCTTCGTAATCGCGCTCTTTGTAGTTGATGGAGTGCTGCAGCCCCAGAGCTCGTACGCGCGTGAGTTTGTCCTCTGACGACGACGTCCCGTACATCTCCGCTCCCAGTATTTTCCCGATCTGCACAGCGGCGGTTCCCACTCCGCCAGCCACCGCGTGGATCAACACACGTTTCGGTTGTTCGCGATTCGTGTCTCCGAAGAAGCCCGCCTCCCAGTACGCAAAATACGCGGTGAAATAATTCACTGGGAATGCGGCGGCTTGTTCCGCACTCCACTTCTCCGGTACTGTCCACAACAACTCGGGCCGGGCCGCGGTTGTTTCGGCAAAGGCCGCCCATTGCGTGTACCCCATCACCCGCCGTCCGGTAGCGGCCTCCACTCCCGTGAATTCCCGCCCTGCAACGAGTGGAGGCTTCGGTGTCCCCGGATACCCGCCATGCGCTGTCATGATATCGGCGAAGTTCAACCCTCCCGCCTGTACCCGCACCAACACCTGCCCCGGCTGCGGAACCGGCTCTGCGACGTCGCGAATCTCCAGTACTTCGGGGCCTCCCAAACGCGTAATGACGACTGCTTTCATAACCAGAAGTCTATCAGGGATGACGCCCCCAACGGCCCGCTGGAAGTTCTTCTGGACTTGTGTCCCATGACCTTCGGCTTGGGCTTTTGGCACTATGTCGGCTTTTGTCCGCGGTATATACTGGCTCGGTTAAGTAACTGGTTGGCCCGGACCGGTTGGGCTACGGACCGGGGCGGAGCACGTTTCATCTCCCATTCATGGCTCCGCTTTAAGATCGTTGGCTTCCAGATTGTGGAGGGGCCAACGCGGGATGTGCAGACGCTGCTGAAGTTTCGGCAGTGAGCCTTCCCGAGGAGGTCCATACTCGTGGACTTAACTTTGGTTCGTGTTTTATTCGTTCTTATTGTTGCTGTTTCCTGCTACTTCATCGAACCCTTCGGTCGTTCCGCCAAATGGGATGCGGCCTTAGGCGTCTTGATTGGCCTCGCTGTTATCCTGTTCGAGTGGCGGCTGCGACTGGTTAGTCTCAAGCGGCTGATCGGTGCCGCAATCGGCAGTATCCTGGGCATCATCGGTGCCTACCTGTTCGCGCTCGTCATCCGCAGCAGCGTCCCAGAGGGACACACGCAGAGCTTTCTGCAACTCCTGGTCATGCTGCTCATGGCTTACGTCGGATTGATCGTCGGCGCGAACAAGGGCGATCTGCTAAATCTGGCGGCTCTGGGTGGGATCTTCGGTGGGGAGAAGCAATCGAAGAAGAGCTACAAGATTCTCGATACCAGCGTAATCATCGACGGCCGCATCGCCGACATCGCCGAAACGGGCTTTCTCGACGGCGTGATCGTTACACCCCAGTTCGTCCTGCGTGAACTGCAGTTGGTGGCGGATTCTGCGGACTCGCTCAAGCGCAATCGTGGACGCCGTGGTCTCGACATCCTGCAGCGCCTGCAAAAAGTGGCTTCCCTCAACATCCAGATTGTGGAGGACGATTTCCCCAGCGTGCGCGAAGTCGATCTCAAGCTGATCGAACTTGCCAAGGTGTACGAGGGCAAGATCATCACCAACGATTTCAATCTGAATAAAGTTGCGCAACTACAGGGGGTCGAAGTTCTCAATATCAACGAGCTGGCGAATTCACTCAAGCCCATCGTGCTGCCAGGCGAGACAATGCGGGTGTTCATCCTGAAAGAAGGGAAGGAATACAACCAGGGGGTTGCTTATCTCGACGACGGCACCATGGTGGTGGTGGACAATGCGCGCAAGATGATCGGCAAAACTATCGACATCTCGGTCACATCGGTGCTGCAGACCACGGCGGGCAAAATGATCTTCGGCAAATGGGACGAACGCGCCGCGGCCCGTTCGGAGTCGTCACGCTCGGTCAGTACGGCTTCCTCCCCGGCGAATCCCGTTCCCAACGGTGGAGAAATTAAGAAGCAGCCGCCAGTGCTGGCCGATCGCCCCGCGGATTAACAGGGGACTAACAAGGGACGAGAGTTCAAGCTACTGCGCCAGCTTGATCGACCGTACGGTCAGCAGATCTCCTTCGAGCAAACCCACGACTTCGGTCCTCTGCCCCGCAAGTTGATCGAACTCCGCCAGGTTTCCGTCGAGCAGATACACTCTCTCGCCCGAGATCAGCGCGTACTGCGCCCCATGGCGTACACAGACACGCACGCATTCTGCAGCTGTCTTGTCTTCACTTACATGCCTGGCACTGCAAGACGTATCGCTCACTACGCCCTTGAGCACCTTCTGACGCTCGGAAGTCTCCGGTCTTGCTTCAGTTGAGGCAGGCTCTTTCGTCGTCACGGCCAGCGCGGTCGTCGCAGAAATAATCGCCAGAACGATAGCAGCTGCACACGCTACCGTGACGCAAAGTGCGATCAAACTGAGCCAGAAACGGTTTTGCTTCATAAGGGCACCCTGGGTCTCGCAGTTCTTGATCTTGTAGCGCACGTGAGATGCCAACGGCATACGCTCGGCAAGGCCCTAAATTGCTGTATCCCGAGGGCGTCGGCCACGTAGCCACGCCAAGATTGGCAACTCTGGCTGGACCGCGGGCAAGAAATTCCCTGTTACCGGAAAAATCGGCCGTTTTGTCGTCTAGGGCTGCGGCAAGGTCGGCTTTGATCGCCAAGTGCGGACCTCAGCGGCTAAAGCTCGCTGCGGAGTGTTACTAAACCCTTCCACCGCGATAGACACAGGCTATGAGGTAGTGGGACAAGGATCCAGTCACCTTGGCTCCGTACGCGGAGTCGCTGCCTGCCAGCGTGCAAAAATTGATTTCCAGGCCGTCTACTTTTTCTGCAGCTTGCTCTCCGCCAGTTTCACCGCCGTCTCCAGCGCATTCGCGGCCTTTACCTTCACATCCGGTTCCACGCCCGTCTCTGCCCAGTCCGTTTTTGAGAAGGGGTTGATCGGTTTGGTTTCAGGAATACCGATTCCGAAGTGATCATCGATCCGATAAAAAACTCCAGAATGCGCGGCACCACCCGTCGTCTCACCTACAAGTATGGCGCGTTTCAGCATCTTCAAGTCGTAGCTGAACTGCTCGGCGCCAGAAAAAGTCCTGGTTGAGGTCAGCACATATACCGGCTTGTCCGCCAGTCTGTTTCCTGGAACAGGTGACTGCGTCCAGGAGCGCGGTGTCGTATTCTCCCTGGGGTTATACCAATACTCCGGACGGTCGAAGAGATAGGCGGCCATCAGCGCAACCATCTCCGGTTCACCGCCACGGTTATTACGCAAATCAAAGATGATGGCGTCCACATGGTTCAAAGAAGCCATCGCACCAACGGCTGTTGGCCTGCATATAGAAGGATCAGGAAACGAATTGAGCTTCAGATAACCGATATTGTGTGCCAGAATCTCCGTCTTTTCGAACGTGCAGTTTTCCCGCTCCATGATCTTTCGATAGCGTGCATGGTCGTCAGGCGTTGGTCCCAGCGGGCGGCCCTGCGCATCAAAGCGGGATGCAGGCAAAGGCTCGTGACTATAGGCCAGCTCCAGGTGCCTGTCGTGGCTCACATCCCTCATCTGGTTGGTCAGTAAATCCGCAAATGCTGCGCCGTCACCCGCAGCGTCGTCATCGCCGTTTTTTTCGTGCGCCAACAGCGAATCCGCCATCTTTTGCCCAACATCCGGATAAGCGTAGTGCTGCCTCAAATTCTTGGCCGCTGCATCAATCACATGATGCAGCCGCAGCCGGGACCATGACTTGGAGGTCTGAGGATTGGAGCCTGCCGTTGCTGAGGGCACAGCGACACCGTTTTGGCCTGCGATTGGGCCAGGGGCTTGAGGGAGCGGATTGAGCGACGAGCGGGGTGTGGCTGGACGTGGGCTTGTCTTGTTTTCCGAACGTAGCGGAACTGCTGCCTTCGCGGATACTGCACTCCTGACACTGTCGCCCATAGGTTGAAGTGTGGGTTGGAAGGATGCTGGGGATGATCGCAGCCTTTCAAGCTGAATCTCGGGCATTCGCATGTGGAGAACGTGGATCGAGTTGTACCTGATGGCGAAGCAGGTCACACTGAAGACGGCCGTTGACAATACCAGCCCATGAATGAGTGCGGCGGTTCGAGGGCGGAAGCGATCGAGCGTATGGAAGGAGGGGACGCCGTCGCGAACGGTGTGATGCAGGTGTGCCCGTGAGACGTCATGCCAGAATTCCGGGCGCACCGCCCTGATGGCGCCGTCTTTCATAAGTCGGGTATCGTTATATCGGATTCCGAGTTATGGTGTCAATGGAATTGGTTGTTGAAAAATCCCGAGTTCACTGATTGACCCGCAGAACCGATGGGCGGCTGCGAGATAACGCCTGGCAGCCCAAGTGTGGATGAGAGAAACTCGCGAACCTACGCCGGGGCAGTCGACGAAGCCTGCTCATGCGCGTGATAGCTGGAGCGCACGAGTGGTCCCGATTCGACGTGGCGAAATCCGAAGCGGAGCGCTTCGTCTTTCATGAGCTGGAACTCCGCGGGAGAGTAGAAGCGCGCAATGGGCAGGTGGTCTTTCGACGGTCGCAGATACTGTCCCACCGTCAAGATGTCTACTCCACGATCCCCTAGATCATGGAAGACTTCGATCAATTCATCCATTGCTTCGCCTAGGCCGACCATCACTCCGCTCTTGGTCACCATCCCAGGAGAAAAGTTCTTGGCATTCTCCAGAAGATCGAGTGTGCGCTGGTACCGTGCGCCCGAGCGCACCGCACGATAAAGCCGGGGCACCGTTTCGGTGTTGTGGTTCAGCACATCTGGCCGGGCCTCGAGCACGATGCGCAAGGGCTCTTCCAATCCCTGAAAGTCTGGGATCAGCACTTCGACGCGGCAGTCGGGCGTGAGCTTGCGAATCTCCCGGATGGTTTCTGCAAAAATTTTTGCGCCGCCAACGTTGTCGTCATCACGATTCACGCTGGTGACTACGGCATGTTTCAACCCCAGAGTGGCCACAGCTTCCGCGACGCGCTGGGGCTCATCCCAATCAATCGCTCCGGGCTTTCCTTTGGGAACAGCGCAGAAGCCGCAACGCCGCGTGCAAATGTCGCCCAGCAACATGAAGGTTGCGGTGCGATGGTTCCAGCACTCCCCGATATTCGGACACTGGGCCGACTCGCACACCGTATGCAGACCAAGTCCGCGGGCCAACTTCTTGAGATTGTGAAAATTGTCGCCGACAGGAGCTTTGGCTCGCAGCCATTCCGGCTTGGGCTGCCGCAGGGGGGGCCTTAGTTCGATCTGCACAAGTTGAGGGGTGCCAGCCATGTATCTCTTTGATTTTACACGGGACAGCGCGGTTCGTCGAAAGGCCCTCGCAATCGCGCCCTACACTCGTTTCGGCGGCGTGCAAACGGAATCGAACCAGCGACTGATGAACACCTGGGCGTGCCGCTCTCCACAGAAATGCCGCGCGCCATTCCCGTTCGCCGCCTCGGCACTCCACTTATGAACCGAGAGTTTCAGGTCGCCGCAATCGATCACAAACCAGTGGATGGGATTCTCCGTGATGATTCCGCAGATTTCGCACTTGAACTCTCTCAATGTCGCCATAGGAATCGAAAACGTCTCCTCTATCCAATCTCTCAAAAATCAAGGCCGAGGGCAAACCGTACGATGAGAGTGAAACATTTTTTGTTTCCAGCCAACAGGAGGTCGATCTTTGGTTACCTGTATCACTGCAACCTTTCTGCTATGCTCACTCATCCCAGCGTCTCTGTTCGATACATTGCTCGGGACTCGAACAGCCTACATGCCAACGCGTCCGAAGAAGGATTCCGCCCACGAGGAATTGCTGTCGATCCTCCAAAATGCGAAACATCGCCTGGAGTTTCTCACTCAAAATGACTGGACGCTGATTGTCGATCGCTCGAAGCGTACTGTCTTCAAGAAGGGCGAACTCCTCACCCAGCAAGGCAAACAGATCAAAACCGTATACCTGCTTGTGCGGGGCAAGGCCAGTGTCGAGGCCCTCTCCAAGGCGCTCATTGCGCATATCGGGCCCGGTGAAGTCTGCGGCGAGATGGCCTTCCTTGAGAACGGTGTGGCCAGTGCGACGGTCAGTGCCGAAGAGGAAGTGGAGGTGTGCGCGATCGAGTGGTCAGTACTGTTCGACCTGTTTGAGCTTTTCCCCCATCTGGGATCCCGCTTCTACCGATCGCTGGCAGTGAATCTGTCCCGCCGCATGCGAGAGCTGATCGCTTCCAGGCAATCTGCTACTAAACTGGGCTGAGTCTCGCCTGACTCGCCGAGATTGACCCACGCTGCCCTACGCTTCTACACTAGAGATTGCTGGTCCTTGTTCTCCGCCTTGCGATCACTCGCAGTTAGTTCGCCGGTTTCTATGAGGAAATTCCTGCCGTTCTCTCTATTGCTTTGGATGGTGCTTGCGCAACCGTCTTGGGGTGCCGATTCGCCTTGGCAGACCGCAAGGATCGTGGACGTAAAAACCGCAAGCAACAGCCGAAACACCATCTGGATGGTTAACACGCCGATCACCGACGAGGAAACCGAGTGCCTCATCCGCGTTCACTTCAAGAACAAGATTTTTCAGGGCTCCTACATACTCGGCAAGTCACAGGCTCCCCCTCCACCCGAGTGGGTGAAGCACACGCCAGTCAGGGTGCAGTTCGTGGGAGACACGATGTTCCTGAAGGCGCCGGAGGGCGACGATTACAAGCTGCACATCATCTCGACGAAGACCGCCCCGATGATGGACCCGCTAACCGTGGAAGAACTCGCTGCTGAAAAAGCGGCTGCCGTCAAGGAGCAGGAACAACCCAAATCCGTGATCGGCTTCGATACGCCGGAAGCCACCCCCAAAGCCACCGCGCCAGTACAAGCCAGCACGCCACCACCACCACCTCCCGAGCAAGTCACGGGCACAGTCTCGATCAGTTCCATGCCATATCTGGCCGAGGTCTTTGTGGACGGCGAAAGTATTGGCTACACGCCCGCGAAGTTAAAGTTGCCCCCCGGCAAACACTCCTTCCGCTGCGAAAAGTCGGGTTACAAGCCCTGGTCGAAGGAGATTAGCGTCACCATTGGATCCGAACAGACTCTCGACGCCACTCTCGACTTGGATCACAAGTAAATCGAGCTTACCCCACTTCAACTAAACCGTAACTGTGCTGCCACCGTGCCCGCATCTGGCGCACCGCCCGATCAATCTCCTCCTGCGAGATGTCGGAATTTGGTCCCGCGATCACTGCAGCTGCCTCGCGCTTGGCAGCCTCCAGAATTTGCCGGTCGCGGACCAGATTTGCAACCAGGAAACTCGGCAATCCTGCTTGCCGTGTGCCGAAGAATTCGCCCGGGCCGCGCAGTTCGAGATCGAGTTCCGCGATCTGAAATCCGTCGCTGGTGCGTACCATGGCATCGAGTCGCCGCTCTCCCTCTTCGGAAACTTTTCCGCCCGTCATCAGAATGCAAAGTGACTTGGCCGCTCCTCGCCCGATCCGCCCGCGCAACTGGTGCAGCTGGGATAGTCCAAATCGTTCCGCATGCTCGACCACCATTACGGTAGCGTTGGGCACGTCCACGCCCACCTCAATCACCGTCGTGGAGACCAGAATATTGAGTTCGCCCTTTTGGAACATCCGCATGACTTGTTCTTTCAAGTCGCTATCCAGGCGGCCATGCAACAATCCGACTTTCAAATCGGCGAACACACGATTGCTGAGTTCGCGGTACATCTTCAGCGCAGCCTTGAGCTCGCGTTCTTCATTCTCTTCGATGACGGGATAGACGACGTACGCCTGGTGTCCGGCAGCCACCTGCTTCCGTACGAAGTCCCACACTTCCGGTGAGCGGTCATCCGAAACGCGGCGCGTGACGATCGCTGTTCGCCCCGGCGGCAACTCGTCGAGCACGCTGAGATCCAGATCACCGTACAAAGTCAGGGCAAGCGTTCGCGGGATCGGCGTGGCGGTCATTACGAGGACATCCGGTTCGGCGCCCGCAGCGCCACGGTTGGACCCGACCGGGCCCGAACCCATTGTCGATTTACCGTTGCCTTCTTCCGTGCCCCGGATCTCTCGAAGTGCTTCCCCGGCCGCATTGGGGCTAGCGAGTTCCTCGTTCGTCTTCTTCATTAGCTTTAGTCGTTGCATCACACCAAACCGATGCTGCTCGTCCACGATGACCAAACCGATCTTGGCAAACTCAACCGTCTGCTCCAACAGCGCATGCGTGCCGATGATCAGGTGAGCGTTGCCCTGAGCGATATGGCGGCGGATTTCCCGCTTGCGGTCCTGTTCCAGGGACCCGGTAAGCAACACAACCCGATACCCCGCGCTCTCCAGGATTCGCCGAGCTGAAAAGTAGTGCTGCTGGGCAAGAATTTCGGTGGGCGCCATCAAGGCCACCTGGTATCCGCTCTCAATTGCGATGATGGCGGCTTCGAATGCCACAATCGTCTTTCCCGATCCCACATCCCCCTGCAACAAGCGCCGCATTGGAAACGGCTTCTCCATGTCGGAGGCAATCTCCTTCAGTACACGCTTTTGTGCGCTGGTCGGATGAAAGGGAAGAATCTTCTTGATGGCGGCGCGCGCCCGGTCGTCGAGCTGAAACGCGATCCCAGTCTGCGACCTCATCTGCCTGCGCTTCAGTTCCAGGCCCAGTTCTACGAAGAAAAGCTCTTCAAAGATCAGCCGCAGATGTGCCGGTGTGCGCGCCGCTTGCAGATCGGCAAAACTCTCGCCCTCGTCGGGCCAATGTACCTTCCATAGAGCTTCATGAGGCGATATGAGCGACATTCGGGAACGCACCACGGCGGGGATCGCGTCAGGCAACTCAGACGGCATGTTCTCCAGCGCCGAGCGGATTATTCGACGGAACCAGCGGGCTGTGAGACGCCCCTGACCCGCAGACTCATAGATAGGCACGATGCGTCCTACTTCTAGTGAGCCTGTCACCTTCTGCTCGGCACCGTCGGTGGACCCGTCCTCAGCGGGGTCGCCCAGAATCTCAAACTGCGGCTGCGTAATCTGCAGCTCTCCGTTCCGGTCGGCCTCAACTTTGCCGTAGAGTGCAACCAACTGCCCGGGCTTAAAGCGGTCCCGCAAGTAGGTTCCGTTGAACCATAGGCACTTTATCCGGCTACGACCTTGCCCGGCTGTCATCTGAAAGATAGGCATGCGCCGGGTGCTGAACAGCCCGGATGTGCGCACCTCGGCGATAACCGTGGCCATCTCGCCCGCCCGGAGCTCAGCGATCCCGCGCGGGTTGAGCCGGTCTTCATAGCGAAAGGGCAGATAATGAAGGAGATCGGCCACCGTTTGGATACCCTTCGCGGCCAGCACCTCGGCCAGTCGAGGGCCGATGCCTTTCACATACTGAACGGAGGTGGAAAGCTCCAGCATGAAGGAGGATCGCAGGGAAATGGTAACAGGGAGCCTCTGGGGTTAGATGGCGGGGCCCCGACTGATTTCCACTCCGTCAGGAGCGGGCAGCGGTGTCTAAGCCGTCAGTGAAGGCGAACTACCTGCAATCGCTCCTGGCCGTGTTGCTGGGTAATGCAGCTTACTATGCCCTCCTTCCCTCTCTCCCTCAATCTGCCCGCCACAAGCTGTTTCAGATCGATTTAGGGTTGCTGGTCGATTTCTGGTTCTGCCTGGTCGCCTTCGGCCTTATCCGAACGGCGCAATGGTGGCGACACCGCCGGTAACCCGTCTACCATCGGCGGTTTTCCTTTGGTTACTTTCGGCACCTCGGTAACCCGTTCTAGAAACGTTAGAATTCTCGGGCCGAATGCAAAAGATCGCCATCCTTTACGACGCGAGCCAGGCGGTGCTCTCGACCTTCGAACTGGACGAGGTCCTGCAGCGCATCCTGATGATTGCGCGTGACTATTTTCATCTGCAGAACGTTGCCATTCTGCTGCTTGACAAAGACAAGCAGGAACTCCATCCGCGTTGTGTGATTGGTTGGGATCCGGGCCACGACACCATCCGCCTGCCCTTAGACCAGGGAATCACTGGGTCAGCGGCGCGTCAGAAGAGGCCAATCTACGCCGCCGATGTCTCCAAAGACGCGAATTATGTTTCCACGGCAAAAAGCACCCGATCAGAATTGGCGATTCCTCTAATGGTGCGCGATGAAGTGGTGGGAGTGCTGGACTGCCAGAGCGAAAATGAAAATCACTTTGACAATGACAAAATCGATCTGCTAACGCTCTTTTCCACGCAAGCTTCCATGGCCCTGCAGAATGCGCACCTGTATTCCCTGGAGCGCCAACGGGCCAAGCAACTTGAAGTCATCAACGCCATCGCTCAACAAACTACTGCTGTACTGGACCAGGAAGAGCTACTGGCTAAGGTGTGCGGCCTGATTCAACAGGCCTTCCAGGTAGGGCATGTGTCCGTGCTTCTGCGAGACGATGAAGGTGTGGTGTTGCGCGCCAGCCACGGAAAATTCACTGCCTGCACCCCCGCCGGCGGACGTTTGCCCGCCACCACCGGCCTCTGGGGGCGTGCTCTGGCTGAAGGCAAAACTCTCATCGAGAACGACGTCCGCAATCTTCACGAGTACGTTGGCTTCTACCAGGAGACACAGTCGCGCATGTGTATCCCTCTCGTCTCGTTTGGTCAGACGCTAGGTGTGCTCATGCTGGAACGCGACGAAGTGGGAAGCTTCCAGGAAGGCGACGTTAAGTCCCTGGAAGCCGTCGCCGACATTTGCGCCACGGCGATCCAGAACGCGCACTACGTGGAGCGCGTCAAGCAGCTCGCCTACCTCGATGGACTCACCGGAATCTTCAACCGCCGCTTTTTTGAGTTGCGCATTGTGGAGGAAATTGAGCGCGCCCGCCGCTTCAATAGTGGCATGGCCGTCCTGATGGTTGACATCGATCAATTCAAACGCTTGAACGATGAGTTTGGTCACCTGCTGGGAGACGAAGTCCTGCGGCAAGTGTCATCGATGTTCCACCAGCAACTCCGTAAGATCGATGTAGTCTGCCGTTACGGCGGGGAAGAGTTCGCCATCCTGCTTTCCCAGACGAATCCCCAGCATGCGTTGGCCGTTACCGAGAAACTCAGGCGCCTGGTCGAGAGCTGGCAGTTCCCGGGTGTGCCGCGCTGCGTAACCATCAGCGCAGGCGTTGCCACCTTCCCCGATCACGGGACCACACGGGATGAACTGGTGAAGTCGGCGGATGCCGGCCTGTATGCGGCCAAGCAGGGTGGCCGCAACCGCGTCTTGTTAGGTCCAACTTTCTACAAAGCAGCCGCCCAAGGCAGCGCGGACTAGCCCCTGCCGATGCCGGCCGCTAGCGATTAAATCTGCATCCATTCGCCTTTAAATTCGTGGCGGATGCGCTCTATCTGCTTCCTGTTTTGCTTCAGGAATTCCTGCTGCTGCTTCTGCAGCTGCTTTTGCATCTTCTCCATCTCGTGCCGCATGGTCCGCTGCTGATTGCAGAGCTCGCGCTGCGCCTGCCGCGTTGCCTCGCGAACCGCTTTCTCGATCTGTGGCTTCTGACGCTCCACCGCTTCACTGGCTTCGCGCTCTGCTTTCTCGATCTCGGGCTTCACTTCTTCAAGCGCCTTCCGCGATTCCTGGATCGCGAACTGCATCTGAGGCTCGACCTTTGCGAGCTCATCTCCAACCATGCTGAGGTCGATCTGCGTCTCCGCCTCGATGTCAGGCACCTCGTAACTCTCATCGATCAACCCGCCGGAGTCTTTCCTTTCCGGCAACGATAACGTCAGGTTCTGTTCTTTCTTGTCGCGGATGATTCCAACCGTGACGCTATTGCTGCTGCCGGAACGGAGCGCATGGCTGAAGTCGCTTGTGTCTTGCACCGCCTGGTCATTCACGCGGACAATGATATCGCCCGCCCGGAATCCGGACTTCTCTGCGCGGCTGCCTTTCTCCACCGAGCGAATCAGCACCCCCCGGCCGCTCTTCACTCCAAAGAATTCGCCCAGCTGCGGAGTGATGTTTTCAACCATCAGTCCGCTGCGCACTGAAGAGTGGACCACCACCACCGATACCGGCACATCAAAGTCGGACATCGGCGGCATGGGAGGCACGGGCGGCATCACAAATTTGAAATCTTTCCCGTGAGGCGCCCATGCAACAGACTTGTGCCGGTCCGCCAGTTGCACCTTGATTGTCAGGGGCTGGCCGTCGCGGCTTAGGCCAAACGTCACGAGGCGTCCCGGAGGCGTCTCCCGAATCATCCTGCGCAGCTGGGCGCCGCTATCGACGTTGCTCCCGTTCATGGTGAGGATGACGTCGTGCTCCTTGAGCCCCGCTTTGCCCGCCGGCGCATCCTGGTCCACCATTGTCACCTCAACGCCCCGTTCGTCCTTGAGTTTCAGCGTGGAGAGCCGCTCGGTGGTGATATCGGTGATATCCACGCCCAGATATGCGCCCGTGCTCTCTTCATCGCCCGAAAACCCGACATCAGTCGCCAGGCTGAAGGAATAGGATCCGCCGGGGCGCTCGGTAACCGGGCACTCCGCGGGCCGCGCGCTGAGCGTGAGCGCCGGGACAAAGATCATTAAAAACAGGATGGACTGACGCATGACACTCCTCCTGAGTTGTAGCGCCGCCTGCGCGACCGCGAGCGTCCCGCCCAGCAAAATACCCTTCCGAATGGCCGGCGGGACGCCGGCGCTTACTTTCGGCGCGCTAGCGACTGGCGCGCAAGAACTTGATATCCCCGGTGGTGGTCCGTACCTTCAGTGTTGGACCGCCCCCATTCAACTTCCCTTCTGCCGAAAAGCTCTTGGGTCCGGGCCAGTCCCCGCCTTCACTGGTGACGCGAATGTCGTTAAAGTCCGACATGATCTTGTGCCCATTGGCGAGATCAATACTGGCGCGGATTGTGATGGCCACATCGGGCGCAATATACACGACGATATCGCCCGCCGACGTCTCCAGCACCGAGTCGCTGCGTTCCCCGCTGGAAGCCACAAACTTCGCCAGAATTCCTCCAGCTCCGGTCTCAGCGCGCGCCGCCGACACACCATTCAGTTCGATGCGTCCCGCCCCAGTTTGTGCCCGTACAATGCCCTTGGCCCAGCCCAACCGGATGCTGCCGCCGCCCGTCTCGATCTCGACCGGACCCGAAACATCTCCCAGTTCGATGTTCCCGCCCCCGGTCGAAACCCTCAACCGGCCACCGCAGTGCTTCACATCGATGTTGCCACCGCCTGCTTCGAGGTTTGCCTCCTGGGCGGCCGAAGTCAGAACGATGTTTCCACCCCCAGTACTGGCTTCAACTCTGCCTTTAGCATTGGCAATCGAGATCTTGCCGCCACCGGTCTGCAGGTGAAGGTCGCCATTCACTGTGCCAATCTCAATGCTGTCGCCGCCGGTTTCGGCTGTCACGGTCCCGCCGATGCCGTCCAGATGAATCTTGCCGCCGCCGCTCTCGGCCTCGACCCGCCCGTTGATCCCGCTTACGGAAACTCCCCCGCCTGATGTTTCCACCTTCGCAAGGCTTAAATCACGGGGGACATTGATAACGAACTCTCCCGAACAGAGTTGATGATGTCCGCCTTGCCAATCGCCTTCAATCCAGGCGCCATCTGCCTTAGCCGAAGCGCTGATTTTGTATGATTCAAACTCGCGCCGTGCCTGCTTTTCATCAGAGTTGTAGGAACGTGTATGAATAACGTAAGTTATTTCCTGCTGGGAACCACCCTGGATGCGGACGGAGCCGAAATCGATTCGAACGTGGAGGTTTCTGGCGGCGGACAGCGAACCCGTCACTTCCTGGATCCACGCTCCCCCGTCACGATAAACACGCACCTGCTGCGCAGACGCGATCGAAGCCAGGAATGCGACCGCAGCCACCACTCCGGCGAATTTTGATAACTTCTTGACCATAGTTTTCTTGGCCATGCTTTTGGGGTCTAACGGGTCCCTTGGAGTCTAGGCGTTTTCTCCTTTTACAGAGCCGAAGCTCCGGATTTTAACTTCTGTTGTCTAATCCAACTCAACCTATCTCTGCCCTGGGGCCCCAGGTTCGCGTCGCTTTTTTGGCGCTAACCTGGGTATCACTGCATCTTTTCAACACAAACTCAATCGATTTCCGGCAACTGCGCCAACACCGTGCGCGCCTGCGACCGGATGTACTGATTCTGGTCGGTCTCTGCCAGATGCTGAAGAGCCGCGCGCACGCTGCCGTCGGCCTTCACCGGCTGCAGCAAAAGCAAAGCTTGCGTACGAACGCCAGGGTTGTTGTCCGTCATCAGTGCGTTCAACACCGCATCGCGTACTCGCGTGTCGTCCTTTACAAACGATCCCAGCCCCTCAATTGCCTTGAGCCGCACGCCCGGATTCGAGTCGTTGTGCAGCGCGTAAATCAGAATTTCTCGCACGCGCGTGTCATCCGGCTTCTGAGTCAGCAGGTCCACCGAGTCCATGCGTACGCCTGAGTTGTAGTTATTGCGTGCCGCATACAGGAGAAGCTGCTGGATCCTTTGATCGTTCAAAGAACCCTTCGCCTCTTCCGTATGAACTGTGTCGTATTTGATATTGACTTGGTCGGAGCCCGGCTCGGTGGTGACGGAGCGGATGCCGGTGATGGAAGCTTCTTGAGGAACGGCTACTGGGTCGTGAATGACCGCGATCGGTCCACGATCCGCAGCCGTCATCTTGTACATCGCCCCAATCCCGCCGCCGAATCCAATAATGAAAATGGCCGCAGCCAGTGCCGGAGAGAACCGTACCTGCCGCAGCCAGTTGGCCGGGTCGAATGTAAGACGCTGCCAGACTCCGCCCTGCGGAGCTGTCTCAAGGGCTTCCTGCAGCCGCATTCGCGACGAGGCTAGCAGATTCGGCGTCGGTTCCTGCACCGGAAGCTGCGAGATAGAGGTGTGGAAGCCGCGCGCGGACTTCAGCTCAGCAGCGCAGTCTGTGCAGCGCCCCAGATGTTGCTCCAGTTCATACCGAGCGTCGTCCGCGAGCTCGTTGTAAATGTAGAGCAGAATATTGTCTTGTACCCATTCACACTTCATAATGGCGCCCCCTTTTGGGGATACTCCTTAACAAAAATTTCCTACCGACAATCTCATCGCATGTCGGCCAGCGACCCACGCAACTTCTGTGTGGCCCGAAAGAGCGTGTTCTTGGCCGTCTCTTCCGTCGTATGCAAAATCTCGCCCACAGTGCGCAGCTTCAATCCGTGGTAATGCTTCAGCTCGAAAACCATCCGCTCGCGCGGCGTCAATTTCTCGAGCGCACAATTGATGCGTGCACCCAGCTGCCGGCGCATCAGATCGCGCTCCGGATTTGCACCTGCCCGGGCGTCCGGTACCTGGTCGATTAAACTGTACTCTTCGCCCGAGGCGTCAGTGGCGACCGGCGCGTCTTCCTTGCGAACTTGTCTCTTGCGGAGGTGATCGAGGCAGAGGTTGGTAACGATACGGTAAATCCAGGTATAGAACGAGCACTCGAAGCGGAAACTGCCTACGTTTTTGTAGGCCTTCAGGAAGGCATCCTGGAAAATGTCCTGGGCGTCATGTTCCGACCCGGTCAGGTGGAGGGCCAGCCGCAATACCGCCTGGTCGTAGTGACGGACCAGTTCCTCGAAGGCAGCGCGGTTGCCCCGCTGCGCTTCGCGGATCAACATCGTATCGTCAATACGGCTTCCTTGCCCAGCCATGTGGCCCCGTGGAGGGGGGTCCGGGGTTCCGTTGCCTCTGTCCGCCTGGGCACGTGTAGCGCCCTGGTAAGAACTGTCGCCAACCGCAATTCGCACTGCCCACGCATCGGCCGGCATGAGTCGCTCGTTATCCTCAGCAAACCCTCGCTAGAGACTCTTCGGTTTGCATAGGTTTGGACGAGCCAGCGCCCGAACTGTGAGCAAGATTATAGAGGTTTGGCAGGATTCGTGCCTGCCGGGAATCTCCCGTAAACCACTGATTTAATTGCTATTGAAATGATCTAACAATGCCTTAACACCTTAACAGACATCCGTGGAAGCACCCGAAATGTAAAAACTTTGGTCGCTCACCTGGTTCGCAAACAAGTCGCCCCCGAGCGCGACTATCGCGCACAGGGGCGAGCATGAGGAGATTTCGTAATCTAGTAATTGTGTAATCTTGAAACCTCACTTCAATTTACCCAATTACAAAACTACGCAATTACCAAATGCGTTTATTCCGTGGCTTCTTTCTCGATGACGACCTTGACGTGCGCCGTCACATCCTTGTGCAGCTTCACGGGCACATCGAACTCGCCCACAGCCTTCAGCGCTTCGTGCAACTGAATCTTGCGGCGATCGATGTGGAAGCTCTTCTTCTCGAGCGCGTCCGCAATGTCACTCGACGTGACGGATCCAAAGAGCTGATCATTCTCGCCCGAGCGCCGCTGAAACGACACGGAGAGACCATCAAACTGCTTGGCCAGAGCCTCGGCTTCGTGCTTCTCCTTGGCCGACCGGCGGACGGACGCCGCCTTCATCTGCTCGATGACCGCCTTGTTCGCCGAGTTCGCTTCAATGGCGAGCTTCCGCGGCAATAGGAAATTCCGGCCGTAGCCCTCGGCGACCTTCACCACGTCGCCCCGCGAGCCGAGCTTAGGTACGTCTTCCTTCAGAATCACTTCCATGGAACAACTCCATTTTCTAGATTTTGGTAGCGCCGCCGTCTCGGCGGCTGTCCGGCGGGCGTCCTCGCCCGCCACATCGAGGGCGAGACGCCCTCGAGACAGCCGGCAGGATGCCGGCGCTACAATCCGACTCTAGTTCGCGCGTCCAGCAAACGGCAGCAACGCAATATTCCGCGCCTGCTTGATCGCACTCGAGAGCCGCCTTTGATGCGGAGTACAAACCCCGGTCAGGCGACGAGGAACGATCTTCCCACTCTCCGCCACGAACTGCGCGAGCAGGCGTACGTCCTTGTAGTTGATGCTCTCGATCTTCTCCACGCAAAACTTGCAGACCTTCTTGCGCCGGAAATACTTGCGTCCGCCCTCGCGTGGTCCGCCCGGACCGCCACCTGGCCGCGGACCGCGGGGGCCGGGACGATGACCGTGACTTGGACCTTCAGACGGCGCGGGCGTCGATTCTCCCGACGTTGTTGCTCTAGTTTCTTCAGCCATGATGCTCCTTCAAATGTTTTTGTGGCGCGGGCACTCTTGCCCGCGGCCCTTGATCTTCAAGCCTTTGATCTTCAAGCCGGAAGTGACCCCATTAAGCCGTAACCGCGGCCGTCTCCCCACCCTCAGCCGTAGCCGCCGGGGCTGGCGCCGCCTTCTTGCGGGCGTCGCGGATCTTCTTGATCTTGTCGAGCCGCTTCTGCTCTTCGTCAATCCGGACCGTGAGGAACTTCAGCACCGGCTCGGTCACGCGCAGGCGCCGCTCGAGTTCGTGGATCAACCCGCCTCCGCCTTCCACGGTCAGGAGCACATAAATACCGTCATGGAACCGGCGTACGGTGTACGCCAGCCGCCGCTTGCCCATGCGTTCTACACTCTTCACTGTCCCGCCCGTAGACGACACCGCCGTCTCCAGTGTGGAAATCAGCTTGTCGAGATCCTCTTCCACCATGTCAGGGCGGACAATAAACATCAGTTCATAAGCACGATTCATTCGCTTCTCTCCAATTCCGTCACTTCTTCTCGTCCGGTTCCGCTTCGTCTTCGTCCGGCTTACGGTTGAAGCGGTTCATCGCCGCTCCCGGACCTTCCGTCAAAATCACCTGCACTGCCTCGGCGGCAAGATCGAGGACTCCATCCACCACCTTCAGTTGCCGCTTGCTGAACGGCTTGAGAATTTTCTTCTCAGGCGCGATTCCCAACCGGATCCGCAAAAATTCCTGCGTACCCAAGGCTCCGATGATCGACTCCATCCCGTTGTGGCCTGCCGAGCGCCCCCGCTGTCGGATGCGAATCGTTCCCATCGGCAGATCCAGTTCGTCATACATGACGATCAGGTCCGACTCCGGCCGCAACTGGTACTCATCGAGCAGTTCCCGCACCGAAAGCCCGCTCAGGTTCATGAAGGTCTCCGGCTTAGCCAGAAGAACCTGCTCGTCCCCGATCTGCGTTCGGCCCGTTAACGCCTGGCACTGCCGGTTCCTCACGTCCACGTTGCGATCGGTCGCCATGCGATCAATCGCAAGGAACCCCAGGTTATGAGGCGTGAACACATACTCCGGTCCAGGATTGCCCAGTCCGACGATCAGTTTCACGCCACTCCGCTCGCGCTAGCTATTAGCTGCTAGCTCTTAGCTCCTATAAACCAAGCCTGAAGAGAAGCCTTGCCTCATAAAACCCGGCCCAAAGCCGAGAGCCCAACGCCTACCCTCACTTCTTCTCTTTCTTCTCGGACTTCTCTGCCTTCTCCGGCGCAGCAGCCTCGGCCCCTTCTTCTTCCTGCTTGCCCTTCTTGATGACCTCGGGCTCGGCCGGGCCGGCAGCCGCTTCCGCAGCCGCGGCTTCGGGTGTCGCCACTTCCTCTTCCTTCACGGCCGTGACGTGCGCCACGGGCTGGTTTTCGTCCGTCAGGAACTTCACCTTGTCGGTGTGTGGCAAGTCGGAGACGCGCAGCACTTTGCCGAAAACCAGTTCGCTGACGTCGGCATCGATGTGGCTTGGAATGTCGCCGGGCAAGCACTCGACTTCGACCTCGCGCAGCATCTGCTCCAGAATGCCGCCTTGCTGCTTCACGCCGGCCGCCTCGCCCTTCAGGAAAATGGGCACCATGACCGCCAGCTTCTGATCCATGGCGATGCGCTTCAAGTCGATGTGGAGCAGCTTGCCCTTCACGGGCTCGTACTGCCAGTCCACGATCATGGCCTTGGTCTTCTCGATGCCATCAAGAGCCAGATCGAAAATTGTGTTGTGCCCGGTCTCGGAGCCAAGAATCCGGGAGACCTGGCGGGGATCGACGCTGACGGGGAGCGCGTCTTTTCCGGCTCCATACACGACCGCGGGAATCTTTCCGCCACGGCGCACGCGCCGGGCTTCATTCTTGTTGCCCGCAGTCCGTGGTTGCGCTTCGAGTAAATTGGTGTCCGTTGCAGTTGCCATATGTTCGATTCCTGTCTACATGAATAATTTGCTGACCGACGTTTCCTCGTGGATGGACTGAATGGCGCGGCCAATCAATCCTGCGATGGTGAGCACCTTGATCTTGGGCTCTTTCTTCGCATCCTCAGTCAGCGGGATGGTATTGGTGACCACCACTTGCGTAATGGCGGATTGCGAAATGTTTTCAATGGCCGGCGGCGAAAACACCGGATGCGAACAGCAGGCATACACGCCAGTTGCGCCGTTTTCTATCAGCGCTGCAGCAGTTTTCACCAGGGTGCCGGCAGTGTCGATCAAATCATCGATGATCAAGCAGTTCCGGCCGTTCACATCGCCGATCACGTGCATGACTTCTGCCACGTTCATTTCAACACGCCGTTTGTCGACGATGGCCAGTGCCGCGTCCATCTTCTTGGCGAAAAAGCGTGCGCGCTCCACGCCGCCCGCGTCGGGCGAGACCACCGTCAGGTTCGGCAGGTTGAGTTCCTTGAAATAGCTCACCAGCACCGGCGATCCAAACAGGTGATCCACCGGAATGTTGAAAAATCCCTGCAACTGCGGCGCATGCAGATCGACCACCAGCGCGCGATCGGCACCCGCGGTGGTCAGCAGGTCCGCGACCAGCTTTGAAGAGATCGGCACCCGCGGCTTGTCCTTGCGGTCCTGGCGGGCATAGCCGTAGTACGGAATCACGGCAGTGATGCGCCGGGCCGAAGCTCGCTTGAGTGCATCTATCATCAGAAGCAGTTCCATCAGGTGCTCGTCCACGGGACGGCAGGTGGACTGCAGGACGAACACGTCCGCTCCCCGCACGTTCTCCTGGACTTGCACGTAGCACTCTCCGTCCCGAAAACGCGTCACTTGTGACGCGCCCCGGTGGAGGCCCAGAAAGTTACAGACTTCATCAGCGAGCGGCTCGTTGGCGGTCCCGCTGAAGATCTTGAATTTGTCGTCCACGCGCGGGCGCGGTTTGCGCTCGCCCTTCTCTTCAGGCACCTGCTGGCCTTTTTTCTCCGCCGGCGTCGCTAAAGTTGCCATGGGGGCTCTCTCGTAGACAGCGTTTCAAGTTTCAGGTATCGAGTCTGCCAGTGGAGCGTGGTATCCGCCCTCACCCGCAACCCGCATACTTACCGAACGTGTCCCGGAACCGCACCGGGAACCTTCCTGACTAGTGGCCACCAGCTACTGGCTTTAAGCTACTGGTTAAATCTGGCTGGGCCGCTAGGATTCGAACCTAGACAAAGTGCTCCAAAGGCACTTGACCTACCATTAGTCGACGGCCCAGTAACGACAATTCAAAATTGTCGATTGCCACTCGCCAATTGTGCGTATACCTAGATTCTCAATCGACAATCGGGAATTGGCAATCGTCAATTCCAAAGCTTTTTCCAGTACTGCCGCCGCGTCAGTGTTACTGTGGCCTGAGCCGGAATGCCATCTTTGCGTAGCCTCATCGCCGCCTTTTCCGCTGCGGCTTTCGACCGGAACAATCCATACAGCGCCGAGCCGGAGCCCGACAACGAGGCGTAGAAAGCACCCGCCCTCGTAAGCACACGTTTCACGTCGCGTAATTCGGGATATTGAGGAAAGACGACTTGTTCAAAGTCGTTTTCAATCCCGGTACGGACGAGGTCGAGAAGCAGGGTCTCGGCCCGGCCCCTGCCCAATGCAGGGACACCGGATGAACGCCCTCCCGAAGTTATCCTCGGAAAAACGCCGCTCAGCCACGAAGAAACCGCACGACCAAGCTCCATCATTCTATCGGAGGGCGTGGGAAGCGTCAATTTCGGTTCGGTGGAGTCACGGGCGTCCCCGCCCGTCCTGTCCGAGTGCAGCTCGGCAGTATTTTCAGTTGGCGACATCAGACTGTCCCAATCCGCAAACGCCTTCGGGGTCGACACTCCGATCTCAGGCGTAGCGATCACGCAGGGCGTAGCCGGCAAGTCCGCTATCGGATAAACATCCTCTCCCCGTCCCACGCCCAGAACCGTTCCACCCGCCAGAAACAGCGGCAGATCCGATCCGACCTGAGCGGCAATGCGCAACCGATCAGGCCCGGGAAGTTGTTGACGCAGAACGCGCTCCAGAGCAAGCACAGCAGCCACCGCGTTGCTCGACGCCCCCCCCAGTCCCCCTTGTACCGGCAGTCGCTTCTCAATTTCGATCCGCACGTGCCCCTTCGCCCGCAGCGCCTCCATCACGCGTTCGACGATGCGATAGCAGGTATTCGATTCGTCCGTTGGAACCCGCGGATCTTCGCAGCGTATTTCGATACCCGACCCGCGCGTGACCTGAACGTGGATGACGTCATGAAGCGCAATCGTTTGGTAGACGGTGCGAAGTTCGTGAAATCCATCCGGACGCTTGGCGCCGATACTCAACCCGAGATTGATTTTGGCGAACGAGCGAACCGTGGCGGGCATGGTCAGCAGCATTTAACCACAACGCCGAGTCCATGGAAGAAGGACACGTGAACCCACGGCTTGGGACCTCGAGCGGATGCTCGAAAAGGGGGCGCGGCGCCGTGCCCTGGAGGCACCAGCACATCAGCGGAGGCCTGGGACGGAAATAGCGCTTGCCTTCCTGGAAATAATCCTTTAAACAAAGGCGCTCTATGGATGCTGCCGACATCACCACCGTCTTGATTTTGATCGTTGGTTTTGCTGCGACCATCGCTGTGAGTTTCCGGGCCGTACTGTGGCGCAAGCTAAAGACGCTGGGAACTCGCAGTTGGCCGGTCAGCCAGGGCAAGATTGAATTCGGCACAGTCATACAACAGCAGACGCGCTATTGCACCTACTATCTGGCCCAGATGGCCTACTCTTACGCCGTGAACGGCGAATACTATTCCGGCTACTATGAGAAGATGTTTTTTCGCGAAGGTTCCGCACAGAAGTTCGCCGACGAACTGAAAGGGAAACCCGCCTTCGTCCGCCACAAGGCAACCTCGGCCGAGGTCTCAACCTTACTGCGTGAGGACCAGCAGAGTGTGTGGCCTATGCAAAAATAACCAGGCCAACCCTGCTTACGTTCGCCGTTTGTAGTAGATGGCGAACTCAAACCCAGAATTCGGTGGGAACAACTCGGCGATCTTGCGCAACCGCTCGGCCATAGGGCTCGGCGCCAGCAAGGGATAATCCCGCTCGCGCAAATCGTAATAGTCGACGTCAAGATACAGCGAGAGCAGGTAAATCGAAATCGCGTCTGAAAACGCGGCGGCGAAGTATTCGTTCTTGTACTTTTCGGTTTCCGCGCCAGAGCCGGTCGCGGCTTTGCGCGCATCCCACGCATCCAGCGAGGTTTCGCCGCGCACGCCTGCTTCGACCTGTTTCCATGCAAGGTCGGCAAATGCCTGTGAGACGCCTATGCGTTCCACGATCGCGTGCCCCACATTGATGTAGAACTCGAACGCCACCGAGAACTTATCGTCCATCAGGCGGGTTGAAATGAAGACGCATTGCGCATCGCCCAGATTCAAATTGCGGTGGCAGACCGCGCTGTCGCTCAACACCACGTCGTAGCGGTCGGCGATCACGGTGTCGTCGCCCTGGCTGACCGTAAGCGGAACAAAGTAATACGCCTTGCGCTCGAGCGCGGCGGCTGCCGTCCGGGGTACAGCGGCGATCATGCGCTCCAGATCGTTGGCCGAGATCGTAACTTCGCCCGAACTCGCGTAACAAATGCCGTTGGAGGCTTGCGAGACTGGCGTTTGTCGGACCACTTCCGCGGGGGTCCGCGTCAGGGCCGAGGCTGCCTGCGACATGAAAAGTATTGTAACGCACAGACTGGCGGTGGACCGCGGTCGATTGCCTTCAAGAAGGTGTAACTTGATAAGTGATGCCTTCCCTGCGCCCGCTCCCGACACCCCGTTGGTACTCGGTTCCGGCGCGCGTGTTTTTCTTCACCTTCCTCCTTACGCTGCTTTCGTTTGCGGTCAGCCTGCTGCTTTCCATTCTTGCGCTGGTCGTCTCAGCGCAGATGCGCGGCATCGCGCCGGATCTGCGCTTCGCCTACCGGCAGGTTGCACCTGCGGTCGGGGCGGTCGTGGGTGCGGTCACGTTCGTTCTCTCACTCGTGATGGAGATCCGACACTATCGCCAAACGAAAGCGCTGGCCGGAATCGCGCGCGCCAGCCAACAGTAGCCCACCGGCAGCTTCCCTTTGCGATTCAGGTATTTGACAGGTCTTGCGCATCTTGAGTCCTCGGAATCAAGTCAGATATTTCCTACAAGAATTGGGCTTGCTACAGTTCACTCCAACGCACAGCTTGAAGTCACAGGCGGTCGGTATTGGGCCGGTGGTGTAACCAAGGAACACGGCGGGAGGGATCCGCAGATGCAGGTTCGAATCCTCGCCCGGTCCACCAATCTCTCCTTTCTGTGCTTTTGCTGATTTTCTCCCATTAGAATGAAAGCGATGCGCCCCCGAATTGCTATTCCCGTGCCTCACTCCGGGGACCCCGACTATGCTGCGCGAGCCCTGCCTCAATATGAACGAGCGATCGAGATGGCGGGAGGCGAGCCGATTCGAGTCCCGCTGGACCAGGCTCCCACGGACGTTATCAAGACGGTCGAGACTTGTGATGCGGTCCTATTGCCAGGCAGCCGAGCGGATGTCGATCCCGCCAAGTTTGGCGCTTCACGCGATCCAAAAACAGCGGATGCAGATTTTAAACGCGACACAGTTGACGAAATCCTCTTGCAGGAGGCGTACAAGTCGCGCAAACCGGTGCTCGGCATCTGCTACGGGCTGCAGATTCTAAACGTGTACCGGAAGGGGTCGCTGGTTCAGCACATTGAATCGACCATCAATCACGAAGCTGGACGCAAAGTGGCAATCGCTCACACGGTCGAGGTTGCCCCCGAGTCACGGCTTGCGGAGGTGGTTCGAGAATCCGGCGTGGACCTTGGCAAGATGCCGGTGAACTCGAGTCATCACCAGTCTGCGGATGGCGTGGGCGAGGGTCTGCGAGTAGTGGCGCGCTGCGGCGAAGACGGCGTCGTCGAGGGCCTAGAGGGGACCGATCACGATCACTTTGTGCTGGCGGTGCAGTGGCATCCGGAGCGGTCAGTGGACGAGGATGCTCCTTCACGAGCGATTTTTCGTGCCTTGGTGACGGCGGCGCAGGCGCGGCATCGGGAGGGCGATGCATCGAGGGGCAGCCGCGTCGGTGCCGTCCCCTGAAGGGGACTCCCTTCCCAGGTGGCGGTTCACCCCGGACTTACCTCCGGGGCTAATGGCTGTCGTCGCTGCGCGACTCGACGGGCGAGGACGCCCGTCGCTCCACCAAACTGAACTCATTCTGGCAGGCTACTTGTTCTTCGCTTTCGCGGGCGACTTCGGGGCTGCTGCTTTTTCCAGTAACACGACAACGTTTGCGATGGCGGCGTTGTTGGTGCCAATGCCTTCCGGCGTTTTCGCTTTTAGACCAACACAGTCCAGGGGAACACCTAGAAGTCCAGCCACGTGTGCACGGATCTTCGCGGCTTGCGGACCGATTTTAGGAGCGAGCAGAATGAGTGAGGAATCCACGTTACTCAGCGTGTAGCCTGCCTCCCGCACGCGCTTCTGAGCCTCTCGCAGAAACACGACAGAGTCGGCGCCTTTCCATTGCATGTCGGTGGGTGGAAAGAGCGTGCCGATGTCGGGCGCGCCGATTGCGCCGAGAAGAGCGTCGGTAATGGCGTGCAGCAGAACGTCTCCGTCGGAGTGCCCGCCCAGGCCCTTGCTGTGCTCCAGAATCAGACCGCCAATTTTGAGCGGGACGCCATGCTGGAATTCGTGAGAGTCCCATCCAAAGCCGATGCGGGTTGCCGGTTTCAACGGTCTCGTTCTCCTTTACTCAGTTGCCAGTCTTCAGTCGTCAGGACAAGAGCGGCTTTTCTTGTCGGCTGAAAGGACTAGCTCACCTTCTTGTCTTGCTGCCGCAAGTAGAATTCGGCGAGTTCCATGTCGGCCGGAGTCGTGATCTTGAGGTTACGCGCAGAGCCCATCACCACAGCGACCTCTTTCCCTGAGCGTTCGACCAGAGACGCCTCATCGGTACCAATAAACCCGTCGGCTGCCGCCTCGTCGAATGCCTTCTTCAGGATCTCGTAGCGGAAACCTTGCGGGGTTTGGGCCATCACCACCCGTTCGCGGGGAACAGTGGAGGTGATCAGGGCTCCATCGGCGGTGCGTTCCACCTGCTTCACGGTATCCACTGCGGGCATCCCGGCGATCGCGGCACCATGCTTTTCCGCGCCCCGAATCACATTGTTGATGATCTCAGTGGTCACGAACGGACGGACCGCATCGTGAACGAGAATGATATCCCCAGCCGCCGCCGATACCGCCGCCAGGGCATTCGCGACAGAATGTTGGCGATGCTCGCCGCCTTCGACGAGTTCCACGCGCTTCCGCAGAATGTCCTTGGCTTCGGCCTCAAGGCGCTCGCGAAAACCAACGATCTCGTCTCTGCGCAAGGCCACGAATATCTCCGAGACTTGTGGACTCGCGGCAAACTTGCGCAGGGTATGGATCAGGATCGGCGTGCCCCCCAATTCCGTGAACTGCTTGGAGGGCATGGGTCTCTTGGCTTTCAGGCGGCTGGCGGAAACCATGCGCGTCCCCAGTCCCGCGGCCGGAATGATAACAACCACCTTCATGGAGGGCGACAAGTATAGGTTACGCCCGAGGGGAGTTCAAATCAGGTGAGGCCGCGGGGCTTTCGGGCCGGGACCCCCCTAGGCCAGTTAACGTCCAATCAGAAGATCTTTACCTTGAAGGTCAGATATTTCTTGGGGTTTTCTCGAATCGACTTGACCAGTTGGCGCGTCTCCACCAGCGTCTCGTCGAGATTGTTGTAGAGCGCTGGGTCTTTGAACAATTTGCCCGCGGTTCCCTCGCCAGCTTCCAGACGATCGGTCAGGACGGAAAGCTTGGTGATGGTGTTATCGAGTTTTTGAGCCAGGGCCTCGTCCTTGGTCAGTTTGCCAAGCGGACCCTTGCCGGCGTTAATGTCGTCGGTAAGTTTCTTCACGTTCGCGACCGTGTCATTGGCGTTGTTGTACAAGGCCGGATCCTTAAGGAACTTGCCGGCCGTTCCTTTGCCTTGTTGCACGTCGTCGATGAGCGAGTTTACCTTGTCGACAGCCGTGATTACCTTGTTATACGCCTCCTCATCGGCGACCAGCTTGCCCAGGCTGCCTTCGCCATTGCGAATCTGGTCGACAATCCCTTTGAACTCGTTAACTGTGTCGGCGAAGCGGTTATAGAGAAGTGGATCGTAGATCAATTTGCCGATCGAACCCTGACCACTTTCGACGAAGGCGAGGATGCGGTCGGTGCGCTTCAGGAGGGCGTCCAGATTCTGGAGGGTCCCCTGACTGGCGCGGACCACGTCCTGAATATCAGGCGTGTCACGGGTTTTCAGGACATCCCCGTCCCTCGCCTCCGGCAGTGTTGCCTGGGAACTGTCTATATCGATAAAGGTCTCGCCTAGAACGCCCGCAGTGCTGAGGGATGTTACGGAATCCTTGCGAATGTTGAAGCCGTATTTCGTGTTGACCCGCATGATGACTTCCACTGGCGTGCGGGACTTGTTGACTACGCGGACGGCAGTCACATTGCCGATATCGACGCCCTGCAAACGGACAGGAGCTCCGTTGCGGAGGCCCTGGGCATTGTCGAAGTACGAGCGGAGGGTGATCTTGGGAGTAAAAAGGCCAGTGGTTCCGCTCATCAGAAAAGTGAGCACGCCCAGCGTGATGCTGGCAAACAGCACGGTTAGGCCGACGCGCAGTTGCGACCATTTCAGCTGTTTCTGGCTAGGCAATCGCCCCTCGCGCAGACAGATCTAGCGTCCGGCCCCAGCACTCGAGCAAAGCCATCATCCCTCTCCGCAAACGGCTGGCGGTTTTCGCTGATCATAGCAGACCACCCGGGCGACTTCACGCTAGACACGGCGTGGGGCAAGGGTGGGGAGAAGCGCCAAAGCCAACAGGTACGCCGCCGCACCGCAGGCTAGAGTTACGTTTAGGCCGAAGTGAATGGCAACCACCATCGCCAGAACAGATCCCAGGACGCTCGAGGCTGCGTTCATCGCCCAAGCCCACTCCACCGCGTTGCCTTCGGTGTTCGCCGGTTCGCCTAGTTCTGAGGCGGGTAAATCAAGGATCGAGTTTTGCGTGAATGTACGCAAGCCGGTCGGGAACGGCATCCCCATGGCGAATCCGAGCGGAATCAGCACGATCGCGCTGACGCCCAATTTCGCGATAAAGGGAAGACCGATCAACGCCGACAACAGGTTTGTGAGAACACCTGTGTACAGCAGGATCGCCGCGATAAGCAGAACAAGTGGAATCCATCCGCGGCCTGTGTCGGGCAACCAGCGGCGGGAAAACAGGCTGCCCGCGCCGCTCGCAAGCAACATAAGAAAGATAACGACGGTGAGCGCGTAAGTGGGATGGCCCAGAAAAAGTACGAAGCGCTGAATGAATGCGATCTCCACCAGGATGTAACCCAAGCCCACGGCGACGAAGTAAAGCAGAGGCAGGGCGCGTTGTCGCCGGCCTCCATGCAAAGCCATCGGCAACAGCAGGAAGGCGAAGACGACCACGATCGAAATCAGGAACACGACGCCCAGTACGACGACACCGAGGTTTACCTTCCAGTCGATGCCATGCTGCAATCCCCCGTCGTGCAGAATCTGGTCTGTCTTCAGGGTAAAGAAAAAGAAGGGGGCGTTGTCGTTGACGGGGGCGACGTTGTAGGGATAGTCGCGAGCGAAGGCGGTCGGATCATTTCGTGCGATCAGAGCGGAAAAGGGATTCTGGCCCGGCTCGGAGGGCAGGTATAGCGCGACCAGCTCGTCGTGACTGTCGAGATGGTCGTGCACCGCTTGTTCTTCCTGCAGGGTGAAGGGCGTTTTCTTCGCGAGCACCACGACGGCGATCCCATCTTCGTCGAGATCACCCTGAGAGACCACGATAAAGTGATTCGCTGGATTGGCAACGCCCAACTGGTGAAGGGCCTCAGTCGCCACCGACACCACGCGGAGCGCTTCGCGCGGCTGGCGGAACTCCCAGCGGGTAACGGCAATCATTCCGTCAGGCTTAAGATGCTCGAAATATTCGCGGAAGGCGTCGACCGTGTAGAGGCTGTTCTCACTGAGCGCAAAGGCCCCGGCAGCGGTGGAAGCCCAGGTGTCCACCAGGGTCATCTGCACCACATCAAAGAGCTGGGTCGCGTTCCTTACGAAGGAACGGCCATCCGTCACATGAAGGTGGACCTCCGGACGCTCGTACAAATGGAACGAGTAGTCGGCATAGCGCCCACGCATGATCGTATTGGCGATGATGGGGTTAATTTCGATGCCGGTGACACTGGGGCTGCCGTTGGCGACGGCGCGTAGCACATCGACGCCTCCCCCGGGGCCGATGATGGCGAACTCTCCGCGTGGTCGGAGCACGTTGGCAAGCGCGGGTGGGGCGGACATGAGGTTCTTCTGCCAGTCCGTGCCCTGCCACGCATGTGGATCGACGTTCATGACGTAGGTGGAGGCGTCGGCATCGATGACGATTGCCTTGCCGTTATTGCCCTGACTGTCGACTTCCACGCGCGAGATGGCATTCCAGCGCGCGAATTCCACCCAGGCCTTGTCGCGAAACATACCCTTGGCGTAGATGACGTCGATCCGGCGGCCGTCATGATTGACGGCAATCAGCAGAAGGAGGGCGCCCGCAAGAGTACCGGCAATTTTGCGTGTGCTGGATGAAACCGCCCACAACGTTCCGGCGAGGGCCATCATCATGCCCGCGAACAAAATAGTGTTGGGGCCGCCAATCCAATTCAGAAGCGGGACAACTCCAAGGCAAGCGAGCGCTCCGCCCAGTAAGTCGGCTCCGTAGAGGCGGGTGATGGCGTGCGCCTCACGCGCGAAGACGACCGAGAACAAGATTCCCGTCAGAACGAACGGCATCGCCGCAGCCAGGTACATGACGGTCAGCTTGAGCAGGTTGCTCCACGAAAGGTCGAGCGAGACCGGAATGTGGAGAACGACTTCCAGAACGAGTGGAATTGCAACCGCATTCAAGCAACAAAGCGTTGCAGCCAGCCTTCTCGTTTCCACCTTCGCCAGTCGCCTTCGGGTCAGGTAGGCAAAGACTCCACCTGCGCCTAAGCCGAGCAAGGCAATCGAGATCGCGAGGAAAGCGAAGTGGTAGAAGAGCACTACAGAGAACAAACGAGTGAGCGACAGCTCGAGCAGGAGTGCCGCAAAGCTGCTAAGCCCGATCCCCAACAACAGCGTCCGCGCGTGGGTGGGCGCTTGAGTATCTGCCGGGAGAGGTGGAGAGATTGCCATGGGTTCTGTGGGAATGCGTCAGTCTAGCAGAGACGTTTCAGCTTTCCAGGATGACCTGCGCCATGGCCTGTTCGGCGGTGTGAGTGATCGACAGCGCGATGTTGGTTGCGCCCAGTTTGCTCGCAAATTCGGCGGCCTTGCCGTGAAGCAGGAGAGTGGGTCGTCCACCGGGCTTGCGGGCCACTTCAATGTCGCGCCAGCGGACACCATGATTCCAGCCGGTGCCGATCGCTTTCATGCCTGCTTCCTTGGCGGCAAAGCGGGCAGCGTAACGCTCGACGCGATTGGCCTTCGACTCGCAGTATTGGATCTCACCTTCGGTAAAAACACGGTTGAGAAAGCGCTGCCCGTGCCGCTCGATCACTTCGCGGATTCTTGGAACCTCGGCGATGTCGATGCCGGTGCCAACGATCATGCTGGAAACGTTAGCACACCTTCATGACGGATGATGGCCTTTACCGAAACAGTGTCCCTTCGCCGTAAATTACCTGGTTGTCGATGAGTTGCGCTTGCGGATTCAGACGATGGGCTTTGGGCGCTCCTTCCCCATCGATGTGCAGAACGGCGTGCCCGTGGGCCACGAGCCAGTCTGATACCAGCATGCGGTGGCAGTGAAACCACACACGTTCGGCGCACATGTAGGCAGTGCTTGCCTTCTCGGCCAGGTCGATGAGTTCGGCGATTGCCCGTTCGAACTCTGAAGTCAACATGTAATCGGCGTAGTTCCGGAAGCTGGCATTGCGCAGGGCGATGTTCGGAGAGTCCTCACGAATCTTTTTGCGAAAGCCGCCCAGGGATTTCATCCAGACGTATCGCATACCGGCCTGTGCACCGATTGCTCCAGGGCCTCACGGTTGAAATGGGGCAGGCGCCGGGAAACGGGGAAGGAGCGGATGTCCACCAGTGCGTCGATATTGTGGGCTTGCAAGACGGTAGTCAGTTCTTCCAGGGTGCGAGTCGAGTGGCCGATCGTATACAGAGTCGCCAAGAGAATATTTCACCATGGCGGGCGCGATCCAGGAAACGCTGGCATTTTCGGTCCAGTGACTCAGGGGTGAGATTCTGCAATGGTCCGAAGCGCGGCGCCGATGACTGCATCTTGCGCGGACAACACCGTCCGCAGGTCAAACACGACGCGGTCGTCAATGACGCGAGCAACGATAGGCGGATCGGTGGTCCGCAAACGCGCCAGCAGTTCGTTGGCGCTGAGGCCTTTTACTGTGACCGCTATGAGACTGGTTGGCAACACCGCGGAAGGCGCGGCGCCTCCGCCGATGACGGATTCGCCGTCGATTACATCGATTGCGAGATTGGATGCCGCGAGACTGCGGGCGACGGTGCGTGCACGCTGGCCGATGGCATCCTTTGACAGGAGCATCATGCGCACGATGGGAATGGCCTCGTACTCTTGCTTCACGTAGGCGAGCAGGGTTGCTTCCAGAGCGGCGTAGGTTAGCTTGTCCACGCGCAGAGCCCGAAAGAGCGAGTTGGCGCGCATGCGGGAGATCAGGTCGGCGCGTCCGGTAAGCATTCCAGCCTGGGGCCCCCCTAGCAGTTTGTCGCCGCTGTAGGCGACGACGTGGACTCCGGCACGCACGCTTTGTGAAACGGCGGACTCACCGGCGATTCCCAACGAACTCAAGTCCAGAAGAGCTCCGCTACCCAAGTCTTCCACTAGAGGGATACCCCGCGCGCCCGCAAGAGCAACCAGTTCTTCGAGAGCCGGCTGCTCTGTGAAGCCGGTGATCTGAAAATTCGAGCGATGCACGCGCAGTAGTAGGCGGGTGTTGTTGTTGACGGCCTGGGCGTAGTCGCTGATGCGCGTGCGGTTGGTCGTCCCCACCTCGCGAAGGATGCCATTGGACTGCGCCATGACGTCCGGGATACGAAACGATCCACCAATCTCGACCAGTTCGCCACGGGAGACGATGACCTCACCGCCGGCGGCTAGTGTGTTGAGAGCAAGCCAGACCGCTGCCGCATTGTTGTTGACCACGATGGTGGAGACTTCCGGCGTGGAGCGATGCGGTGCGGCGGTGGTATCGTTGGAGTCCCGGTTGAGCAGTTGCCGGAATAAGCGATCCACGTGCACGTCACGTTCGCCGCGCTTGCCGTCTGCAAGCTCAAACTCAAGGTTGGAATAGGACGCTGCCACGGTGCGGATATGATCGATCACCGCATCGGACAATGGCGCACGTCCGAGGTTGGTGTGCAGGATCACACCGGTCGCGTTAATCACTGGCCGCAGGGAGAAACCTGTCGCTTCATGCAGTTGGCGTTCTACGGTGTTCGCAATCTGCTCCATTGCTGCGTTGAGCGCTTGCGAATCGAGCCGCCCTGCATTGATCTCTGTTCGCAGGTGGTCGATGACACTTCTTGCGGCGTCGGTAACAGGTTTTCGGCCCTCCCGCGCTACCAGGTCTGCGAGTTCGGACGCGCGAATTAACTCATCGACCGACGGAAGCTGGCGGTAGAGGTCCGACTTGGAATCGGTTTTCACTTGCGGAGGATTATCCCACGGGCGAACTAGAGGGTATGCATATACACCAGCAGATCCTGTACCTCTTGCTGGTCGAGCGCCTGGCCGAAGGCCGGCATCTTGCTGCGACCAAAGCGGACGATTTCGCCTACCCGGTCGTCATTGGCGGGCAAGCCGCTCAGGGGAAGATATTCTTTCTTGAAGACGCCTTTGAGTCCGGGACCGTTCTTACCGTGCGACGAATAGGGCTCATGACAGCGGTCGCAATGTTCGTCATAGACACGGCGTCCTGCCGCTTGCTGCGCGTTCAATCCCAACTCCGCGTCGGACTTCCGGCGTTCCACTTCGCAGCCTGAGCACAGCAAGAGAAACATTGCGCACCCACTAAGCCAGATGGCAAGGTGAGAACGCTCCACTAGTCGCCTTGCAAATTTCATAGTTCCTCGGAATGCGCCGATCAGCCGAGCGGGCGCTCGCGCCCATAGGGCATCTTGTCGACGTACAATAATAGAGCACAGTCATGGCGATTGCGGTCAAGCGAGTTTATGAAAAGCCGGCACGAACGGACGGCACTCGTGTGTTGGTGGATCGTTTGTGGCCGCGGGGACTAACCAAGACGGACGCCGCGCTCGACGCATGGCTGAAAGAGCTAGCGCCTTCCGACGAGCTCCGGCGCTGGTCGCACGAGAATCGCGAAGCTTGGTCCCTGTTCCGCAAGCGCTATCTGAAGGAACTCAGCCGACCGGAAGCGACGGAACAACTGCAAGAACTGTATCGTTTGGCTCAACAGCGGAAGCGCCTCACACTGCTCTATGCGTACAAGGACGAAGAGCATAACAACGCGGTCGTGCTGAAGGATTTGCTCGACGGAATGAAGAAACCCCCAACGGGAACCGGGCCGGCAGCGGCCGGGAAAGTCCGTTTACGAAGGGCCGCCCGGCGGCCCGCATAGGCAGCCAGCCTGTACAACTCACCAATCTGGATAGATACCCGTCCCGTCGGTTACTTGTGGTGTACGTTGTCGTCGACCACGTTCTCGATGATTGCGTCGATCGCATCCGTAATTTTCTTGGCGGCTACATTGGAGTTGTTGGAAAGGATGGAGAACGCGATTTGATCGCCGTGATTCGTGGTCGCATATCCGGAGAGCGACTTGACACCCCCCAACGATCCTGTCTTCGCATAGACACGTCCCTGGGCGATCGTCCCCTTGAGGCGGTCGGCCAGCGATCCATCGACCCCAGCCAGCGGCAGCGTATCGCGAAACTCCTTGCCCCACGACTGGTTCGCAGCGTAGGTCAGCAGCATGACCATCGCGTGAGGCGTGACCAGATTCTGCCGGGAGAGCCCCGACCCGTCGTAAAAAACATACTGGTCGCTAGGTATACCGACTTTGCCCAAGAATCCCCGCAGTACCTCCAGCCCATTTCCGACAGTGGGAGCCGTGCCTTTTTCCCGCGCCAGCAGCCGTAGCAAGATTTCCGCGTGCAGGTTCTGGCTGACCTTGTTGACTACGCGGAGGTCTTCGATCAACGGCTTGGATTCATAGCTCGCAAGCACCATTGTTTGATTGGGTAGGCTGGTATGCAGCAACTCGTCGCCTCCCCCACGTGCCTCGGCGGTCGCCGTCACACTGAAGGTCGACAATCCAGCCAGTTCCGTGTGGCGCGTCCGCTGCCGGCCATACACCGTGATTCCACGCTTCTCGAGCAGGCTGCGGAATAGTTCCGACGCAAATGCAGCAGGGTCTTCAATTGCCAGGGCCTGGTTGGCGCCTTGGTCGTCGATGGGCATTTCGCCCCACAACGTCAGCGCCGTGGAACCCGGTTCGCGATTGAAGAAGATTCGCCGGGCTGTTCCGGCCGGAGTGGTGATGATGCGGTTGTCTACACGGTAGTAATCCGCGAAAGGAACGACACTGACGAAAGCCCGATCACCGGGGCGATCCGCAGGCAGAATGTTCACGAACACAACGTTGTCGTTAATCGCCAGCGCCGAGACAGGCGCCCCATCGCCCCAGACAAGGTCGTCCTGGCTCCAGCCTTCGCCGTAGCGCTCGAAGGCGAAGTAGGAATCGTCGGCAACCAGGTCGCCGTCGACGTATTTCACGCCCTTTTGCACCAGGCTGTCGGCCAGATCCTCGAGTACTTTAATAGGGTGATCGTTGCGCTGTGTGCGCAAATCGTAGGGCAGTTCGCGACCCGACAGATTCGGGTCTCCCCGCCCCACGAGCAGCAGATCGCCACTCAGCCGACCGTGTTTGTCGAGGCTTCCAGTGGTCTCAACGGACGTGCGGAACTTGTAGTCCGGTCCGATCAGGGCAAGCGCAGCGGATGTAGTGAAGAGCTTTGTGTTCGACGCCGGCGTGAACAGCTTGTCGCCGTTTTGCACGTACAGAACCTTGCCGGTGGTCAGGGAGACAATTTCGATCCCCCAGTAGGCTCGCGCCAAGTCGGGGTCCGCGAGAACGGCAGCGACTCTGGCAGGGAGAGGCTTCCGTTTCGCCGCCTGGAGTTGTGTCGCCAGGAAGAGACAAAGGACGAGAGACAGGGCACAACGGGTGCTAAAGGCCCGCATCGGATTCCAGCCCGATTCTAGCACCCCAAACGGTGCATAGCTCTGCACAAATAGCGTTCGAGTCTTATGGGCATCCTGGTTAGTGGCTAGTTACTAGTAGTGATCGTGATTAGTTGCCAGTCGATTCGCGAGCGCCCTACGAACAATGACTAGCCACTGACCACCAGCCACTGATTTAGAATCTGCTCGATGCGTTCTGTCTTCGAGTGGAATATCGGCTCGCGTGTGCTTGCCCTTGGCAAGCGCACCCTGATCATGGGAGTTGTGAACGTTACACCCGATTCCTTCTCGGACGGCGGCCAGTTCCTCGATCGCGACAAAGCTGTCGAACACGCGCTTCATCTGCTTGAGGATGGCGCCGACATCATCGATATCGGCGGCGAGTCCACCCGTCCAGGTGCCAAAATAAGTGCGCCGGCAACGGCGAAGAAGAACGAGCCCGCCAAGGTGGTCACGGAAAAAGAAGAACTTGAGCGCGTGATTCCCGTAATCCAGCAATTGAAGGAGACGCGCCCGGACACGGTGGTGTCGGTGGATACCTACAAGGCAACCGTGGCGCGCGCGGCAGTCGACGCCGGAGCGGAGATTGTCAATGACGTGAGCGCCTTTCGCTGGGACGCTAAGATGGCCAAGACAGTGGCTGCTCTTAAGTGTGGAGCGGTCCTCATGCACTCGCGTGGCCGACCCGAGGAGTGGCGCAATCAGCCGCCGGCGGCCGATATCGTCGTTTTGGTAAAGCGCGAACTGCGCGACTGGGCCGATGCCGCCACGGTGGCGGGCGTAAAGCGCGAGCGCATGGTACTCGACCCTGGCTTCGGGTTCGGCAAGAATTTTGAAGAGAATTACCCCCTCCTTCGCCGTCTCGACGAATTCCACCAGCTACGCTATCCCTTGTTGGCGGGAGTGTCGCGCAAGTCGTTCGTCGGAAGGATGATGGCCAGGGATGGAAACGATGCTCCCGTGGGCGATCGCACCTATGCCAGCGCGGCCACCGAGACGGTGGCGATCCTCAAAGGAGTACACATCATTCGCACCCACGAGGTGCGGGCTTGCCGGGATGCGGCGCGGGTCGCCGACATCGTGGCCTGATCCCTTGGCCAACATCCATCATTTCGGTTCGCAAGCGCATCTCTTGCCCCATTAATCTAAATGGACCCTCTGCTAGAACTCTCCGGTGACCCACGGGTCTCAGTGCGACGGACCGGGCCGTGGTTCGAGCGCCCAATCTTCGGGCAGATTCGTTACATGTCGGGGGTGAATACTGGAAGAAAGTTCGACAGCAAGAAATATATCGAACAGAATTCAAGGCCAGTCCTGTGAAGTTCGGAACTCTTCAGAACTACCAAGTGTGGTAGTAACCCGCATGATGGGCGAGTTTGACTTTGAGCCCAAATAACCCGCTTAGAGTTTCTTCATGCAGCACTTCTTTCTTATGTCCGTCGGCTACGATTCGGCCGTTCGACATCAGCACGACTCGTTCGATTTCCGGAACGATGTCGGAGAGTTCGTGTGTGACCAGGATGATTCCGATTCCTGACTTCGCGAGCATGCGCATAGTTTCGCGGAGGCCGTGCTGCGCGGAGAAATCCAAAGAATTGCACGGTTCGTCGAACAACAACGCACGTGGCTTGTGAACCAGGGCGCGTGCAATCAAAACGCGCTTCGCCTCGCCCGAGGACATTTCCTGCACTGCTCGGTCACCCAGATGGGAAATGCCTAGTTCCAGCAGCGCCGCCTTGGCCAACTCCCTGTGCTCAGGATTGGGCTTATGGTTCGGGAAGATGGCTGTGCTGCTGAAGAAGCCCGATAGCACGACGTCCAGGCCGCAGGCTTCGCTGGTGCAGGAAGACATCAGGTCGTTGGAGACGATGCCGAGCAGGGAGCGGAGATCAAAGACATTCCAATCCTGCTGGCCAAGAATCGTGATGCTCGCCCCCTCTTGGGCGACTGGATAACACTCGCGGGTGATGGTCTTAATGAGCGTGGATTTGCCGCAACCATTCGGGCCCAGCAGAGCAATGTGTTCATTCAATTGAACACGCAGGTTGATGTCATCGAGGATGATCTTATGTCCCCGCATTACGCGGACATTCTGCAGATCGAGTAGAGCGGCGGGAGGTTGCACGTTATCGGCTTATCTCAAATTACACCATCGCCGGGGATCGCGAATGCCAGGCAGGAGCCGTGGTCGGGGGGGCAGACTGGTCTGCCTTTGCAACTCGAGGGGCTATCAAAGCTCACTCGACACGTTGTGTTCCGCAACATCGGGTGTTGCCGCTTGCAACAGCTCGGGATCTCCTTCGATCCCTCTCATTCGAAGCGCCTTGCCACGACCGCACCCCGACGATACTGAAAACGCCAGCCTACGCCTGTTGCGATCCTCATCAGGGTGGCGTTGCACCTCGCATCATGTGCAATGTTGTACTTCGCATCGTACCAACTCCAAGCTGCTGATTTCATTCCTCGAGCACCATGCCTTGCGCGGGTGCTCAGGATTCGTCACCTTTGGCGCGTCGATTGCCTTTATGAAAGGTGGCGAGTGGCCAGGAAACGAACGAGGCACGAAACGACGGCCCTTCCGGCGAGGTGATGTATGACAGTCCTTCTGGTTCTCCTAACTTTCGTGACGTTCCTTTTAATTGATCACTTCCACAGCCGCAAGCATGTCGTCCTGCAGCCGGCGCTGAAACCGACGAAACGCGAGGCGCCGGTCCGAATCGCTCCCAGCCTGGTCGGCGGATTTCAGGTCCCGGAGAAGCTCCGCTATCACCCCGGACACACCTGGGCATTGAGCGAGAGTCCAAGCCTGGTTCGCATCGGCATGGACGAATTTGCCTCGAAGCTCGCAGGGAAAGTCGAACGGATTGCGCTGCCGCAGCGTGGCCAGTGGATCCGTCAGGGTCAGAAGGTCTGGACGCTGCATCGCGATGGCGCCGCTGTGGACATGGTTTCGCCCATTGAAGGCAGCGTGGCCGACATTAACGAAGCAGTCGTCCGTGACCCCGACCTGGCTCGCCGGGATCCCTACGGTGAAGGCTGGCTGGTATCGGTGCAATCGCCCGATGCCAAGACGAACTTCCGCAACCTTTTGGGCGGCGCGCTGGCCCGATGGTGGACCGAAGAATCGGCCAGCCGGCTGCAAAGAAAGATGCCAATGGCGCTCGGCGCCTTGGCACAGGATGGCGGCGTTGCCATGGACAACTTGGCCGCGCAAATCCCGGACCAAGACTGGGCCGCCCTGGCAAAAGAGTTCTTCCTGTCGTAATGACTTCATCCAGGGTAGGGAACTCACTGCTACCTGATGTACGGACTTCGGCCGCGCTCAGCTTCGGAACGAGGCAAAACAAGGCCTGCCGCCGAGGCTGGCGCGGCCGATCCGTTCTATGTGGCACGGGCATTCCTGCCCGCGTAACGACAACGGGAGAGGTGGCAGAAGCCAGTCGGTTCCGACCGCCGACCGTGGTCGATAAAACCGCCGCAGAAGCCTGCGCGCACTACTCAACCGACCGCTCGGTTGGTCTAAGTTCTTGTCTCCCAAGGAGAAATTCCTGTGATGCAGATCACAAGTCCGAGTGCGAAGTGTCACGGTCCCGATCCGCCGCCAAGCAGAAACTGGAAGTCGGAGGAAGGGGGACCCGGTCATGATGCTCGCCTACCGACTCGTACGCCTGATCGAAAATCACTCCGACGCCCTCGCGGGCGGGCTCCTGCAGAGAGTGCAGAGTTCCGAGTTCACGACCGACTATTGCAACGTTCCTGAGGAAGAACTAACACAGCGCGTGTATGAGATATATCGTCATCTGGGCGAGTGGCTGCTAGGCAAGACCGAGTTCGACATCAAGGAGCGCTATCAAGAAATCGGCGCCCGCCGCGCTGAGCAGCACGTTCCCCTGAGTCAGTTGATGTGGGTCATCGTCCTTACCAAGGAAAATCTCTGGGAATACTTGAAGCATGAGGCAGGGATGGAACGTCCCGTCGAAGTATTCGGGGAACTGGAAATGCTGCAACTGCTTGACCAATTCTTCGACCGCGCGATTTTCTACGCTTCGGTGGGATATGAGAAGGCACGCGCTGTTGAAGCAAGCTTGGCTCGATAAGAAGCTGTAGGCAAGGAGAAAAGCAAGATGTCGTGGGAGACGGAATACAAGAAGAAGCTGAGAACTCCGGAGGAGGCATTGCGTTGTGTCCAGTCCGGCATGCGGGTGTACATCCAGCCGGGTTGCGCCGAGCCTGAAACGCTGGTGGAAGCGCTCATTCAACGCGCGCCTCATGTGCAGGACGTTGAGATTGTGCACATGATGACCATGGGAGGCGCGCCTTACGTCGCGCCGGAGATGGCGGGTCACTTCCGCCACAATGCGGTGTTTATCGGCAGCAACGTGCGGGAAGCGATCAACGATGGCCGCGCCGACTATACCCCTGTTTATCTCAGCGAGATTGAAGAACTGTTCGAGAGTGGCGCGATGCCTATCGATGTCGCGCTGATCGAAGTTTCTCCACCCGACGCTCACGGCTTCTGCAGCTTTGGCATCGGCGTCGATACGACTCTGACCGCGGCGAAGCTAGCCCGTAACGTTGTGGCCCAGGTGAACGACCAGATGCCGCGCACCTATGGCGACAGCTTCATTCACGTGAACAAAATCCATGCCATCGTGGAATCCTCGCGCCCGTTGTGCGCGCTTAAGCGGCCGGAAATTACTGACATGCAGACGGCGATCGCACGCAACGTCGCCGGGTTGATCGAAGATGGCTCTGTGCTGCAGACCGGCATCGGGGGTATTCCGGACGCTGTTCTACCCATGCTGATGAATCGCAGGGACCTCGGCGTGCACAGCGAACTGGTGTCTGACGGCGTGATTCCACTCATCGACGCAGGCGTGTTGACCGGGGCTCGCAAGAACTTCAAGCCCCGAAAAATCATTCTGGGCTTCGCCCTGGGCACTAAGAATCTGTTCGATTATGTGGACAACAATCCCATTTTCGAATTCCACCCCACGGCTTACACCAACGACCCTGCACTCATCGCTCGCAACGACAAAATGGTGGCCATCAATTCCGCACTACAAGTGGACCTGACAGGCCAGGTTTGTTCCGACTCGATCGGCACGTATTTCTACAGCGGCATCGGCGGTCAAGTGGATTTCCTGCGCGGCGCTTCGCGCTCCAAAGGCGGCAAGCCGATCATCGCGCTCTCTTCCACGGCAAAAGGTGGAACTATCTCCCGTATCACACCCATGTTAGCGCCGGGCGCGGGGGTCGTCACCTCACGCGGACTCATCCGCTATGTCGTGACCGAATACGGCGTGGCGTACTTGCATGGAAAGTGCATCCGTGAGCGGGCCAAAGCGTTGATCGAGATCGCCCATCCCAAGTTTCGCGAGCAGTTGTACGAGTACTGCGAAAAGACAAAGTGGTTGCAACGCCCCCAGACGAAGGAACCAGTTGCTGCGAGGTGACTATGCCAGCGCAAGCACGTGGGAATGTTGCGGTAAACGTGGACGAATGCAAAGGGTGCGGGTTGTGCGTGGAGTCCTGCCCGCCGAAATGTCTGGTGTTGTTGCCGCAGTTGAGCGCGTACGGCGTTCATCCTGCGCATTACACCGGCAAAGACTGTACCGGATGCGGCATCTGCTTCTACTGCTGTCCGGAGCCAGGTGCGATCACCGTCTACCGCCTGGCACCACCACCGAAAGCGGTTGTGGTTCAAACAGGAGGCGGTCATGCGTCAGCTCTGTAAAGGCAACATAGCCATCGTGAAGGGCGCGATCCTGGCCGGATGCCGCTCCTTCTACGGATATCCCATCACCCCGGCCAGCGAAATTGCCGAGGCTGCTGCCCTCTACATTCCTCAGGTCGGTGGAACGTTTCTGCAGGCGGAAAGCGAAGTCGCCGCCATCAACATGGTGTACGGCGCAGCTGCGTCCGGGGCCCGCGTCATGACCGCATCCTCCGGCCCCGGAGTCAGCTTAATGCAGGAAGGCATCTCCTACATCGCGGGTGCAGAGCTTCCATGTGTGATCGTCGATGTCGTGCGCGGCGGTCCCGGCCTCGGCAACATCGCTCCGGAGCAGAGTGACTACTTCGCTATGGTCAAGGGTGGAGGCCATGGCAGCTATCGGAATCTCGTGCTTGCCCCCGCCTCCGTGCAGGAGATGGCCGATCTGACGGTGCTTGCATTCGAACTCGCGGACAAGTATCGCAATCCCACAGTCGTTCTGGCCGACGGCTTTATCGGCCAGATGATGGAGCCTCTCGAACTTGAATATCGCGAGGTCACCGCGCCTGACAAACCCTGGGCCGTGAAGGGCACAGCCGAGACGCGCAAGAACCTGGTCAGTTCGATCTTCCTCGAACCCGATGATCTCGAAGATCATGTCCGCAAACTGGAAGCAAAATATCGGCGCGCTCAGGAACTCGAATCGCGCTGGGAGCTCTACAACACTGATGACGCGGACATTCTGCTGGTCGGTTACGGCATCACCTCGCGCATTTTGCGGTCGGCTGTCGAAGCCGCGCGGTCGCAGGGTATGCGAGTTGGATTGTTCCGTCCAATCACGCTATGGCCGTTCCCTTCGGAGGCTTTGGTGAAGGCCGCGGCCGGCGTGCAAAGAGTTCTAGTCGTCGAACTGAGCACCGGACAGATGGTGGAAGATGTTCGCCTAGCCCTGAACGGAAAGGTGCCAGTGGATTTCCACGGGCGCAGCGGCGGCAATGTCCCTTCCGTAGAAGAGATTCATGCCGACGTGCTCGCCCGGCTTGCTTCGGTGGTGCATTCGGACCTGGAGGGACAATTTACGTCCCGCAGGTGAGAGGCAAATATGCCAGAAGACTCGAAGGCGCTGGTCAAAGAGCTGGAAGTCCCTGCCGCCGGCTATGAAGTCGTGCACTCCAAGTCGCCGGTGTTTTATGAGAAGTACGAGCGCAAAGACGAACTCCAGCACCAGACACACTACTGTCCCGGCTGCGGCCATGGCGTCGCACACAAGCTGATCGCCGAGGCGATTGAAGATCTTGGCCTGCAGGATCGCACAATCTTCGTCAGCCCCGTCGGCTGCTCGGTCTTCGCGTACTACTACTTCGATGTGGGCAACGTGCAGGCCGCGCACGGCCGTGCACCAGCCGCCGCCACCGCTATCAAGCGCACTTGTCCCGACAAGATTGTCATCTCCTACCAGGGCGACGGAGATCTCGCCGCTATCGGCACCGCGGAAATTATTCATGCCGCCAATCGCGGAGAGAAGATCACCGTCTTCTTCGTGAACAATGCGATTTACGGAATGACGGGCGGCCAGATGGCGCCCACTACCCTCGTCGGTCAGAAGAGCACCACGTCACCCTGGGGACGTCGTCCTGGGAACGAAGGCTACCCCCTGCACATGTCCGAACTGCTCTCGACGCTGGAAGCGCCGGTGTACATCGAGCGCGTCGCTCTCTCCGACAACAAGAACGTCATGAAGACGCGCAAGGCCGTCCGCCGCGCGCTTGAGAATCAACGCGACGGATTGGGATTTTCCTTTGTCGAAATTCTTTCGCCTTGCCCGACCATCTGGGGCAAGGACCCGGTCGAAGCTCGCCGCTGGGTCGGGGAAAAGTTGGTTCCTGCATTTCCGTTAAATGTCTTCCGTGATCGCAAGCCCGAGATTCCGCGGAGCAACGAGCCGCCGCAACGACTGGTCTCGGATGTGCTCGAGATAAGCGCCAAGGACGAAGCCACACTCACAAGTCTGCCCAAACATCCGCACCACTTCCGCGACTATTCGATCAAGATCGCGGGATTCGGTGGCCAGGGCGTTCTACTGCTCGGCCAATTGCTCACCGAGATGGGCATGCGTGAAGGCCTGGAAGTGAGCTGGCTTCCGTCCTACGGCCCGGAAATGCGCTCGGGGAGCGCGCACTGCCACGTGTGCCTGTCGAAAGAGCGCATCGGAGCGCCGCTGATTTCGAGTCCTGACGTATTGATCGCCATGAATGAAATCTCCCTGCGCAAGTTTGCCGCGCAGGTTTCGCCTGGTGGTTTGATTCTTTACAACCGCGACTCACTGCCGGCCGACTTCGCGCCTCCGCAGGCACGAGTCATCTGTATTCCTGCCGCAGAGATTGCCGACAAGCTAGGCTCCACGAAAGTCACGAACATCGTGCTGATGGGAGCGCTACTCGAAGAAACGGAATGCCTCTCGCCCGCCACCGCGATGGGAGTGCTTGAAACCAAGATCAAGAAAGTCGACTTACTCGAAATCGATCGCCAAGCGCTGGCTGCCGGCCGCAATTTCATCGACAGTTCGGTACGCGTCGGGGCAGTGAGTCAGCCCGACGGATTCGCATATTAGCTCGCCGAGAGCTACTTGTGCCCGGCACGACTGGACGTGCAAGAGCCCAGCCCTCCACGATCTGCCATTTTCCACATTTCAGAAATCTCCATCCACCATCAATTGACATAACATCAATCTGGCCTCTTTTGTTGTTGTCAGCTAAGTTCGCGGAAATAAACATCTAACTGTGCTCACCCTTCTTCACTGTCGTCGTCTAAGCCAGCAGATTCCGGCAGGGTGTGAATCTCGGCACAATTTCCCTGAAGCGCAGAACTTGAGCACGTGATCGGGGAAGGATTCACGGAACTGACCGGGGGGCTGAATCGTATCCAACAGCAGGGGTGGTGCGAGCGTCCGCCTCGCGGGTCTCCCACGTTGCGGTCGAAGCACCAAGAGGATGGATGTTATGGATTTGGGGCGCACCGAGATCAGCAACCATGGGAACAAGGTCATGCCGGGCAGCAATGATCCACATGTACTGGAAGTTGTCCGACAAGCGCACGAGGAACTGCGGCAGCTAATGCGGCAGCGCGCCGATGTCATGAAGCGAATCGGCACCGTAAAACAGACTATCGTGGGTCTGGCCAACCTGTTCGGGGACGAAGTCCTCAACGAAGAACTGCTCGAATTGGTTGATCGCAAAACCAACGGTCGCCAGCCTGGCTTCACCAAGGCTTGCCGCATGGTTTTGATGGAAGCGAATCGTCCGTTGGGCGCGCGCGAAGTGTGTGAACTGATCCAGCAGAAGATTCCGCCCATCCTTTCGCGTCACAAAGATCCCCTCGCGTCGGTAACCACCGTACTGAATCGTCTGGTGGAGTACGGCGAGGCCCGCACCATCGTGAGGGAAAACGGTCGCCGCGCTTGGCAGTGGGTCTCGGACCCCGCCAACGATGCAGCGGGTGGACGACACGGGATGCCAAGGATGTAGACGCCAGCAATGGAGAGTCGGGTGTCCCCGATCGATGGGTGAAATGCCTATCCCTGCCTTGTCGGCTTGAACGCTCCACTTTGATACTCTGAGCGCATGGCACGCGCTCCGGCTACGCCTCTGCGATCGCCCCACACTCGATGGCTGGCTGTAGTCCCGGTGACCCTTACGGTCGCCATCGCCTCACTCGTGCTCTTCAGCTGGCTGGCTCAGGAGATGCTCGCCAGCCGCATCCAGCAGTTCGACATCACCGTTCGCTCCAATGTTCACCAGCACGCCACCACCCTGCTGACCAGCAGCATGGGTGTTATCACAAACTTGGGCGACTGGCCCGTCATCATGTTCGGGACGATCGGCTTGCTGTTGCTTTTCTGGTATCGCGGCGCCCGCGACTACATTCAGCTGACCCTGATTACCATGACGGGAGCGGGCATCCTGGACGGAACGTTAAAACTGGCGTTCCATCGACTGCGTCCCGATCCGTTCTTTGGAATAAGGCCTAACACCTACTCGTTCCCCAGCGGCCACGCGCTGATTTCCATGTGCTTCTATGGATTGATCGCAGGAATGTTGTCATTCAGGTTGGAGAAGACCTGGCAACGCGTCGCAGTGTGGACGGTCGCCGTATTCCTGATTGCGGTGATTGGATTCTCGCGGATCTATCTCGGAGTGCACTGGCCGAGCGACGTCCTCGCTGGATACGCGGCCGCGCTGATGTGGATGGGCGCAATTCGCCAGCTTGCCCACAAATTAGAGAAGCGCCATCTGCGAAAGCACGCGCAGTAGCGACGATTGCGTTTAAGAACCGCCGATTCGCACAACCCCAGCGAACACCTCGCCAAACTGTCATCCCGAGCGGAGTGAGGCGCTAGCCGAACGTAGTCGAGGGACTCCGCGCTCGACGGCGGCACCCCAACGCTGGGATATCTCCACCACGAAAGCTGATGGGATGCCCGTCCCATATCAAAAATGCAGCAAGGTCCGTGCCGCTTCAAGCTTACGCGGGGTGCTTCGACTGCAGCGCGGCGCTCGCCGCGCTTTCGCTCAGCATGACAGGGAATAGGTGGATCCCATGGGTTACTAAGTTAGCGAAATTCTCCCCGCGGACCAATCACGCCGGCGGTAGCAACATCCCCTTCTCCAGATGCCGGGATAAATGCGCATACGAAGCCGCGTGCGGATCGTGCGTAACCATCACAATGGTCTTCTTGAAGTCCTCATTCAGCCGCTTCAGGATCTCGAGAATCTCGGTCGCCGAGTGGCTGTCCAGATCGCCAGTAGGCTCGTCGGCCAGCAGCAAGGTCGGATCACTCACGATCGCGCGCGCGATAGCCACGCGCTGTTCCTGTCCGCCGGAGAGCTGCTTGGGAAGATGATGCACACGTTCTTCCAGTCCGACAAGCTTGAGCGCCGTCATCACGTGATCGCGGCGCTGCGCTGTCGACAGCTTGGTCAACAGCAGCGGCATCTCCACGTTCTCGAACGCGGTCAACACCGGGATCAGGTTAAACGTCTGGAAGACGTACCCCACGTGCTCGTTCCGCCAGCGCGCCGACTGCGAATCGTTGAAACGAAAAATGTTTTCGTTCATGACCAGCAACTCGCCCGACGTCGGCCGGTCGATCGCCGCGATCATGTTCAGTAGCGTGGTTTTTCCCGACCCGGACGGGCCCATGAGCGCCAGGAACTCTCCCTTGGCGATGTCAATGGACACGTCGTCCAGGGCTTTCACCTCGAATGCGTCGCGCTTGAAGATCTTGCTGACGTTGCGCGCCTGCACCACCTTGGTGCCGACTGCCGTGTTGGCCTGTGTCATCGTACTCATGAGGACTGTCCTTTGATTTTGATGGATTGACCGTCTTTCAAATTCTCGGGAGCACTGGTGATTACGTTTTCGCCATTGATGGGCCCGTCCACCAGGTAACCGTTGCTACGCTGTTCCAGAATACGGACGGTCTTCATGACCGCCTTTCCGTCGCTGGAGGCGATAAACACAACCTTTTTCCCGTCTCGATCTCGCACGGCGCCAGCGGGCACGACTGCTCCCGCAGGTTCCTTGCTCGCGTTCTTGTTTTCCTCCGCCAGGAACTTCACCGTGGCGTTCATGTCGGGCCGGAGATGCTCGTCGGGCTTCTGAATTTGAACCTTTACCTGCACCGTAGCCTTTTGGCGATTGGCCTCCGGCGACATCTCTGCAATCACTCCGTCCCACTTCAGGTTGGGGAATGCATCCACCGTAACGATCCCCTTCTGGTGGGACGACAGACGTGCAAAATCACCCTGCGCAATATCCAGCTCCACCTGCAGGTCGTTCAAGTCGGCGAGCGCGACCACGGATCCCTGCGGCCCACCTTCGGCTGTGCTGGCGAACTGAGCGGTCAGCAACTCCCCTTTCTCCACCTTGCGCTCGAGAATGGTGCCTGTGACCGGAGCGCGAATCGTGGTTGCATCCAGTTGCGACTTGGCGTAGGCCGCCGCGCCCTCTGCTTGCAGTAGTTGGCCCTTGGCGCGTGCAATCTCTTCCGCTCGTGGGCCCAGCTTCGATAGCGCGAATGATTGCTGCACCGAGCTCATACGCTGCTGGTCGGCTTCGTATTTTGCCGTCGCATCATCCAGCGCCTGCTTCGAGACCACGCCTTGTGTGTAGAGTTGCTGGGTCCGATCGAGCGTGATCTTGTCGTTGGCGGCCGTGGCGCGCGCTTCCTCCATATTGTGCTGGGCCTGCTGCACCTCTTCGGGTCGCGACCCGTTCTGCAATTGCAGTAGATATGCCTTCGCGTTCTCCACGGCCCCCGAAGCCTGCAAGTACTGCGCTCGGAACTCATCATCTTCGAGCCGCACCAGTACCTGGCCTTCCTTTACCTTGTCACCCTTCTCAACCCCGATCCACCTCACGCGCCCGGTCACCTTGGAGTTCACGTTGATCTTGTGATGTGCCACGATGTAACCGCCCGCCGAGAGCACGATCCCACCGACGTCGTTGCCGCCCCCTTCGGTGGCGGCGCGTACGACCTCCACTTCGGCGGGCGCAGGCGCGAACAATCGGTACGCGATGGCCGCCAGGCCCAGGAACACCACCACGGCGATTCCGCCTAGAATGTAGCGGCGCGCCCAGGTGGGCGGCTCACCGTCAGAGTCATTGCGATGCGAGCGGTCGATACGCAAGCTCTGCAGATCTTCGTGTTTGGTATCGAGTGCCATGTGGGTTACAAGATCAATTCAATTTCGGGACCAACTACCGCGGTCTTTCCGTTATCCGCGAAGCGCCGACAGAATATTCTGCCGGGCCGCGTGCCAGGCGGGCGCAAATCCACCGATCAACCCCATCACCAGGCCGAAGATGATGGCCCGTACCACCACGGCCGGTGTCATGCGCAAACTGAACACCACCTCGCTGAAAGTCACATTGTTCGAAGTCCCGGTCGTCATTCCGTTAAATGGCAGCATCAGCACGATGCCCACCAGCGCCCCCAGGAATGACAACAATAGAGACTCGAACACAAACGATGTGAGAATGCTCGGCCGGCTGAAGCCAATTACACGCAGAGTGGCGATTTCGCGGCTTCGATAGGCCACGGCCGCATACATGGTATTCATCGCGGCGAAACTCGAGCCAATCGCCATGATAATGGCAACCAGGTATCCAACGACGCGGATGGGCCCGCCCGAGGTGGTCTGCTTCGCGTAGTAATCCGTTTCCAATGTCCCGTCAAGTTTCAGGCGTTGGTCGTCACTCACCAGATTCTTGAGCGCATTGGCGGCTGTGGGATCCGTAGCGCGCAGATAGGCGGAGGCGAATCCGCCCTGGCGATCGAAGTCCGAAGACATCTGGTTTACGTCGCCCCAGACTTCAGACTCATACGCGCTGCCCCCAGCGTCGAACACCCCGACCACCGTCCAGGGCCCCTTACCAAATTGCATAGTGTCGCCCACGTTGGAATGGGAGAAACGGTTGTGAATGGATTGGCTCACCACCACTTCGCGTTGTCCCGGGGTAAACCATCGGCCTTCCACTAGCTTGACTCTGGGCTTCTCCTTCGGCAACTGGCGCATTTCGAGACCATCCGGCATCATGCCGCGCACTGTAACATTCACCTCTCCTGTCCCATCCCTGCGGGGAAGCACGATCACTACCACCCACTCGCCGGAAGCCAGGGGTTCGCCGTGACTATCTTTCGCAATGCCCGGCAGATTCTTCAGGGTCGGAAACAAATTCGCATCGAATCCGCCCGACAGTTCCGCGGTGGATCCCTTGCGCAGGACCAGCACATTCTGCGGATCGCCGCTGGTCACGAAGGCTCGATCCAACCCCGCCAGTAGCGCCATCAGAAAGACCGCGGTCGTTACCGTAAGGGCGATGCCCAGAGCCGTCATGATGGTCAGACCCTTGCGCATCTTCAGGTTGCGGATGTTGTAACTGATCGGTATCGCCATAGGTTCAAATCTCCGCTATCCGATGTGGCGCAACCCGTCCACGATATTTATTTGCGAAGCATGATAGGACGGAACCAAAGCACTCAGAAAGCCCACCAGCCCCGCCACTGCCAAAGCTGCGGCCGCCGTGCCCCAGGTGACGCTGAAGTTATTGAAAAAACCCGCCTGCGGCGCGTGGGCAATGAGCCAAAAAGCACCCGCCCCGACGAGCACTCCGCCCATTCCCCCAATCAGCGACACTGTTACGGCCTCGCCCACGAACAGGCCCAGCACGGTTCTGCGCGTGAAGCCAAGCGTCTTGAGCACCGCGACTTCCCGCGTGCGTTCGCGGATTGACATCGCCATGGTGTTCGCCGACACCAGCAGGGTCGCGAACACCACCGCACCGCAAATGCTGAGAATGAACGCTTTCACATTGCCCAGCATGGCCACAAACTCCAGGCCGAACGCCTTCTCACTCTCGGTCTTGGTCTGCTGGGGCGAGTTGTGGAACATGTCATCCACGGCGCTTGCCACCTTCGGAACATCGGCCGCGGAAGCCGCTAGGATGCCGAACGTTCCGGTCTGGTCTTTCATTACCGGGACGCTCTCTTCCAGATATTTACGGTCGAAGTAAACCGTCTGCGTAGGCTGCGGCGAGGTAAACACACCGCGGATATTCAGCTCCAGGTTGGTTCCCCAGATCGTGCCCATCAAGACAATGCGATCGCCGATCTTCCAGTGAAACTTCTTCATGAGTTCGCTGTCGACAACCGCCCCGGTGCGATCGTGCTGCCAAGCGCTCAACTGGTCAGGCGGAATCTTGAAATCGGTGTAGACCTTGAAGATCTCCTCCGGATCTGTGCCGAACTGCGCAAAGAAGTGCTCGGGTTTGCTATCGATGTACAGGCCGCCAAACCATTGGGTGGGGACAACCGCCATCACGCCTGGCACCGTGCGGATTTTTTCCCGGTAGTAAATGGGCATCGAGAAGGTCAGCGATACGCGGTGCCGCGTGATAAGCCTTTGCGTCGACTGATCGCTGCCCTGGTCCAGGTAAAACTGCCGCCAAACTGTCATCATGAAAGTTAGCAACGTCAGCGAGAAGGCGATGCTCAGCATGGTGAGAATGCTGCGTCGCTTGTTCCGGAACGCGCTCTTAGTGACAAAAGTAGTAAGGGTCATAAGAACTCCGGGAAATTCAGGTAGTGCGCCCAACCTGGTCGGGGCGCGGGTTTCACTTGACCCGAGGCCGTACCAAAACGTTGCCCAGTAGCATAGACGATACGATGACCGGCGACAACCGCGCCACCGTCGAAATTCGTCCCATTTTCTTATCGGTCATGCGATAACCTCGGAACTTCGCTACGCCTGCCAATTCGTGCTCCATCTTGCCGTCACTTTTCTGTACCAGCCAGTGCCCAATGTCACGAAAGCCGGATGACAAATGTCATCTTCCGCACCGACACTTCGACAAATACATCCTCCTGCTGATATGTCGAACGAAGAGCGCGGAAATCGACAACTCCTGGAAAATTTCTCATTACTTGTGGTCAGGCGATGAGAAGTTACCGCCGTCCCCCCAAGTCCATTGTCATCCTGAGCGCAGCGAGGCCATGCCGAGCGGGGTCGAGTCGCGGTGTCGCCCGGTGGCGCAGGATCTTTCGACCCTGGCGCAGAGTGCACTGCGCTCTCGGTGAGCATGTAGAAAAAGACTAACGGAAGATTGAGGAGAACATCCCCTTCACTTTTCCAAAGAATCCACGGCGCTCCGCCTTCTTCTTGGGTTGGTCCTGTGGGGGTTGAGCCGCAGGAGCGGGCGGCGGAACCTCAGTGGGAACTGGAGCGGTCGGGTCCAATCTGGCCGAAGTAGTCGGAGGCTTTGGCGGCATGCTTCGTGCCGCCGGCGGGGCTTCGCCTTGCGCCGGATCAGGCCGGCGGAATACGAACGGCGCTTCTACCTGCACGTGAATGTCTTCCGGCTTGGAAGACGGCAAGTGCGCACTGGACGGGTTCGCAGACGCCAGCGCTCCTTGCGAGGGTGGATGTTGATTGGGCAGAGGAGGCAACATCGGGTCGAGTACCGCTCGTGTCGCGCGAGTCGGCATCGGAGGCAGCATCGGATCGAGCGCCGCTCGCGTTACAGGCGATGTTTGCAGGTGCACGTTCGGCGGCAAAGTCGCGTCCGAAACAGTAGTGGGGGGAGGCGCAGTCGACGCGCGCATGATCGGCAGCGGGGGCGCAGCACATCCACAGTCCACAGGAAGATCGTTGCTGACCCGGTCTACCCTTCCGTCCTGAAATACCACTTGCTCCGTCGGCTTCACCTGATAGGTACGATCGCCCATCAATTCCGAGACCAGCACCGAAGCCGTATTCCCAAGCAGCGCGCGAATGCAGGTGTCGCCATGCGAATTGGTTGCGATGGCGTAATCAAAATCTCCCGGGCCAGCTAGCAAGATGCGGAAATCAGGCGTGAGCACGGCATCGGCGGTCGCTTCCAGGTGGTAGTGCGTCTCGAGCGCACCCGAACTCATGCCCAGCATCAACTCTTGCCCGTTCTTCGAAGCTGTCACCGAGACCGTGGTCCGCGGGCAAACATGAACTTCGCCTCCGCGCGCAATGTGCAGCACAGCGGTTTCCTCACTCGCCGTCACCGACGAGCCCGAACCAATTCTGCTTCCCGCCAGAACCATTGACCCCGACGGCCGCGGGCTGACGGGAACCACTGCGGGTTGTACGCCTGCGCCGAAGGTTGGCACGGTGGTCGGTTGGGCCGCGGGAACGCTCTTGGATTTGGCTTCTTCGGTTGGTTTCAGACGGATCATCAACCGGTTGCCGGCTGCATCCCAGGTGTACTGGCGAGGCGTGATCAAATCGACCACCACCCGCGTCACCGGCGGAGTTACCTGATACTGATCGACGCGTATGTCGGTGAACTGCTCTCCCTTCGTCGTCAGGTGCTTTTGTTTGACGGCGACATTGGCGTTGGGCAGGTCAATCACAAGCCGCGGCGGCGTCGACAGAGTCTGAAGAGCGGGCGGCACTGGACGGCTGGTCAAGATTTCAATCGCTGTCCCGCCCTTTTCCTGCACGATTTGTACGCTCTTGACGGCAGCCGGAGGCTGCTTCGCCGTTGCCAGCGACGTCTGCTTAATCGCGGGATTCGCTAGGGCACTCGGTGCATTGGCCGGAACCTGAGGCGACGTGCGCGGCACAACTGCGGACGGAGTTGGGGTCGCCGGGGCGGGTGAAGCGCTTTGCGGTGCGGGCGCACTGGATGCTGCACCAGTCGCACCGGGCGCTGGCACCCTCCCCAACCGGCGCCGCTCTTGCTGCTGCCTGATCCAGGCTTTGATCGCCTCCGACCGCCCTTTCGCCTGTTGAGCGGCTGGCGACTCGGGTTGCGTCGTTGAAGCGGGAGCCGCTTGCGTTGCAGATGACTTCGTCTGCGCGGACGCAGTCATCCCTGCCAGTGCACACCCCGTAACCAGGGGCAGCGCAAGAATCCAGGTTGGCACAATTCGTGGCAAGAACTTCACTCGGAAACGGACGGATTCTGGAGGAACAATACCACTCGCGGTCAAAATCGAGAAAGCGCGGGGGATGTGCGCGTTCTTACGATCAAGCTTCCGACAGGAACTCGTACTCGTCGATCACGGCCGCTACGGCCATTTTACCGTTTGTGCTCGCATCGTCCAAGCGCACAACCTTGCCCTTGCAATGAACGCGAATACTTTCGGTGAGAGTAATCTCCGCCGGCAGGGTCAACGTGAACTCAATCGGCGACCCGGCCGCGATGGGTGCGTCCACATAAAATGAGATGCCGCGGGCGCTTACATCGCGAGTCTGGGCGGACTTTTCCTGGGTTCCATTATCCGCATAAGTCACAGCTACTGGCAGCCGCAATGCAAAACGTCGTGTCGCCCGTTTTTCCTGCTGAGCCTCAGCCATGAATTGCCCTCCGCAAAGCTTTGTAAGCATCGCTTGGGCTGTTCAGCCTGTCAAGACCACCGATAGGGGATAGACCCGGAACCCGGAGAATAGAACTGTAGCAGAATGAGACACTTCGGGCCATTCGTCAGAAAACCGTCGTGGGTCGTTCGTCGTCGGTCGTCGGCTATGGGCCTGCGACTTGCGCTGGACGATTGCCCGTCCTCTGGCTTCATCTGACCCTCCAGGGGGCCCCGGCGCAGAGGGATCGGAGAGCTGTATTCCGTGGTGTTCGCGAATTCGGCACCCGGCGTAAAAGCAGCGTGGATTCCACAAAAGGCGAGCCGACCGTTCCGGAAGACTGACGACAGATGACTGGCGACTAAGTTTCCATCTACACTGAATGCAAGGCAAACTCCTGTGGTCTTTGTCCTCGACAACTACGACTCGTTCACCTACAACCTGGTGCAATATCTGGGCGAACTGGGTGCGCAGATCGAAGTTCGCCGCAACGACCAGATCAGCGTTGCTCAGGTAGAAGAGCTGAAACCCGACCACATACTGATTTCTCCCGGTCCCTGCACCCCGCAGGAGGCCGGCATCAGCATCGACCTGATTCGCCACTTCGCCGGCAAGGTCCCCGTATTTGGCGTTTGTCTGGGACATCAAGCCATGGGCGAGGCCTTTGGCGGCAAGGTGGTCCGCGCCAAGAACCTGATGCACGGCAAGACCAGCCGCGTGGAGCACGACGGCAAGACCATCTTCCGCGGTGTGGATTCACCCATGACCGCTACCCGCTACCACTCACTGATCGTGGCAGAAGACACTCTACCTGCCGATCTGGAAGTCAGTGCACACACCGTAGAACGCGACGGCACGCGCGTGATCATGGGCCTGCGCCACAGGAAATTCCCGGTCGAGGGCGTGCAGTTCCACCCGGAAAGCGTGCTCACGGACGCCGGCAAGAAGCTGGTCGAGAATTTTCTACATTTGTGAGCATTAGGTCGCAGGCGTCAGGTCCTAGTTCTCAGTTCCCGCGGATATGAAAGCTGACGGCTGAAGGCTGATCAACAGGAGTTCAACGCAATCCTCGTCGAATCGTTCGTCGAAGCATTCACCTCCCCGACAGTGTCATCCCGAGCGAAGTGAGGCGCCAGCCGAATGCAGTCGAGGGACTCCGTGTCTGCTGGCGGAATTCGCGGCTCGGAAATTCTTTCCACGAAGGTGCGGGCGCAAACGATGCAAGGTGCCCCAGGTTCGCGTCCGCTTTTTGGACGCTAACCTGGGATAGGCGCCACGCTGTGGCACCTCAACCGACAGCTCAAAAAACTGAATCTCAAGGCCCAAAGTGCCATGCTGGAATTCGCGCTTTAGAGCCCCGAAAACGGTGCGAAACGGGCACACCGGCGTAACCCTGACTTTGGTGACCGGAGTACATTGCAACCGCCGTCAACTCGGTTTAACGTCTCAAATCGGAATGAACGCGAAACATTCGGTACTCACTCCTAAATCCCATCGTCCAAGCCTGGTGCCCACTGTAAGCACCAGTCGCAATCAGACAAGCAAGCGGCGAAGCAGTCGGATGGCCCTGAACGCTTCGATCGGGTTATCGGGGGAGGATCGCCAAAAGTGTCCTTTTTCGACGTCGGCCAGAGCCACCAACCTGAATCGACATGGGGCAGCTGTGCAAGTAGATCGTGAGTTGCTGGTGGGGTCGACCGTCGTCGTGCGAAATCAGCGCGGTACCATGGTTTCCGCCCGAGTTGTCGCACAGTTGTCCGCCTTGCGGGGAGTTCCTAATTACGCCATCGAGTTTGCGGTGCAGGACGACAAAACGAACACCTTCTGGGGAATCACATTCCCGTCGAACTCCTAAGAACCAAAAATGAGTGGGCTCAAAACATGCTTTTTCCTCTGCCACTGGTTGGCCTAACATCCCCATAGCACTCATTGACGATCAACGAAGTGATTACGCCTGTCGGACTGACTTAAGCCTCTTGAGATGTAGAACCGGCCTTATTTTGTTTTGATGCGTACCACGTCGATACGCAACATCTGGCCTGCTAGAGGGTGGTCCACGACTCCTGGAATGGTCTGCTGCCTATCCGGGGCGATCTTGCCATTGTCGATCTCCCGATCGTTCCCGTCGGCGACCCGAATGACCACAGTTGCACCCGCTGCCACGGCGATGGTTGCCTCGAAGTCCTCCTTGTAGATAGTGTGTCCGACCGAGGGATAGTGATTCAGCCAATACGTTTGTTTGGGTTCCGAGACTTCGATTCCCCACTGGGACCAATCCACAGTGCTGACCGTACCACCGACCTTGAAGTATGGGTGTGCGGGGTTGGGCGTGTCGCCACCGGTGATGGTGGTCGGTTCGAAAATGCCGCGAATGCGCAGAGTCACGTCGTACACGGTTCCAGGTTTTCCGCCAAAGGTGAATGATTGCTCGTGAAGCCGATCGTGGAGGCAGGTGTCAGGCTGGGGCGGGTATTGCGCAGTGCACTTGTCGTGCAAGAAGAACTGAGCGAAGCCTGCGGCAGCCTGCATGAGTTCGCCTGACGGGGGTTGCGCCGAGATAGCCGGAGCAGGGAATCTCATCGCGGAATGAACCTTCCCATGCCCGCAACCGAAAGCTGCGAGGCAAAGAACAGCCAACGCTCCTCGGAGGAACTCTGGCGTCAAGCAAAACCGGAGCGCCCTGAAGAGTAGCGTCCTGAATGTCATCATGTGCCCTCTGGGCTTCGAAGACTGCCCCAGCAGCGTGCCATAGTCAAGTTCCTGGAACCCGGGATCGACTCCACTCTCAGCTGGCGACGACCTCTTATCATCCACTATCCTACTGTCGGATGTGCGGCAGTTCAGCTCATCACCCGGCAGAGGATGAGATGAAGATCGGAATCTGGTGTCATGCGCTTGCGTTGCTCTCCTTTGCTTCTCTATACGGTCAATCACCGCCGCTGGTGGATTACCACCAGCACCTCTTTAGCCCAACCGTAGCAAAGTTGTCGCCGGGGCTCGAGCTTCTCACGGCTTCTGATCTCATCGTGCTTCTGGACGCTGCCGGCATTCAGCGCTCGTTGGTGTTATCGATCGCTTATCAGTTTGGGAATCCGAACAAGCCCAAAGTTGAGAACGAGTACGCACAAGTCAAAGCCGAGAACGACTGGACCAGTCAGGAGGTGGCACGTTTTCCGGAGCGGTTGCGCGCCTTCTGCGCCGTGAATCCGCTTAAAGATTATGCGCTCGACGAACTTGCGCGCTGCGCGAAAGATCCGCAACTTCATTTTGGCCTCAAGCTGCACTTCGGGAATTCGGATGTTGATCTCGATAACCCGGCGAACGTGAAGCAACTCCGTCGCGTATTTCGAGCGGCGAACCAGCATCGAATGGCGATCGTCGTCCACATGCGATCGTCCGTGACGCGAAAACGGCCGTACGGAGCGGCCCAGGCGCGAGTTTTCTTGCACGAGATCCTCCCCGCTGCGCCCGACGTTCCTATTCAGATCGCGCATCTCGCCGGCGCGGGAGGATACGACGACCCAACGGTGGATCAGGCGCTGGCTGTGTTTGTGGACGCAATCGCTAAGCGGGACAAGCGCATGAAACGTGTGTACTTCGACGTGTCCGGTGTAGTGGGGTATGGTCAGTGGGCGGAAAAGGCGTCACTCATCGCGACACGGATTCGGCAACTGGGTGTCGGTCGCGTTCTCTTTGGCTCTGATGGTGCGCGTGGGGGCAACCTTTCACCGCACGATGCCTGGGCAGCATTTCGCCAATTGCCCCTGTCGGACGAGGAATTTCGCACCGTCGAGAACAACATCGTTCCTTACATGAGGTGACTGGCGCGAGATCCCATTACAGTCCTTGACCCGCAGCGTGGGAATGCAACCAGGATACCTTTTATTCCTCGGCCTCGATCTTGGTCACATGGAGAGTCTTGGTCTTCCCGTCCAGAGTCCCGCTGACCTTGACGCGCTTGCCAGCAAACTTCTCCGCGCTGGCCTGATCATCCAGGCGATAAACCTCTTTTTTCGACGAAAGAACGAAAGAGCCGCCCAGGTACCGGACACAGTACTGGGCGCAGGAAGCGGAGTCTCCGCCCATGGATTTTGATTTCAGCATTTCCTGGTGCGAATGCGTGAGGGAATGAATATTCAGCGCGCATTGATTGTCCGCGATCTCGCCTCGAAAGGTTCGGACCTGTTCGTCTGCTGCGTGCGAGAATGCAGCCATCGCCAGCAACAGCGCAATAGCTCCCATCACGATTGTCTTTTTTCCGACTGACATTTCAATGAACCTCTTTTTCATGGCACTACCACAAACTTCATCTTCATCCCCTCGTGATCCTGGCTGCAGATCACGGTGCACACCACCTCGTACTCGCCCGGATCAAGCGGGGCGGTCAGGGCAAATTCCTGGATGCCGGGGTGGAGGAGCAAATCCCAGCCCGCGACTTTTGAGCGGTCGCTGGCCCGCAACAGCGAAAACCCGTGAATCGAGCCATCGCGGTTCCACGACTTGGCTTTTCTCGCAGTGACGCGTAAAACGATTGCTTCACCCGCCTTCACCTCGATCGCAGGCCTCGTCTGACCTGCGATCTTGTAGCGGCTGTCCTTGTCGGCCAGGACTTCGATCACCCGTGCCTGGCCTCTAGCCAGTCTGGGCGAGAGAAGAGAACTGAGAACCAGGGCAGTGCGTGCAAAGGTCTTGAGGCTGTGCATGTACTCCAGTCCTCGGGTTCTTACTGCGTCATGTAGCGCACGATCAGCCGCAGATCTTCATCCGTAATCAGGGCCCGGACTCGCATATGGCGCTCGATGGTCAGCATCATGCGTGGAGGGAATTTGTGGGGCGACTGGTGACAACGTCCGCAGTTGGCCCGGAACCGCTTCTCACCCTCGACCCGGAGATCGTCCTCGGAGCGCACAGGCTGTACCACGGTACCGGTCTTTGCCGGACCAGCAGACTTGTCCTCAGAGTGCCTTGCGGCCGCCGACGCGGCTAGTACGAGCAACAGCAAAAGGCCGCCCAAGGCATGTTTCCAACTCATTGCGACCTCCCCAGCGGTACGGCAAACCGGTAAGCAATTCCAACGGTCCAAATGTTGTAGTCACGGGCCGAACTGAACCAGCGCCCGTAGCTCCCGGTGGCTTTGAAGCCGTCGCTGAAGTAGTAGTTCAATCCCAAGTCCGCCTGCTGCGTGTTGCGCCGTGGCAATTGGTATTCGCTCGCATCGGCCGCATCCAGTTGGCCGGCGAAGTACTGTTGCGCCCGTCCAACGACCTCGGTGTGGCGCAGCACACGTTGCCCGCGTGGAATCTGGCTCAAGCGATACGCTCCCTCGATCCAGTAGCCGCTTCCCTTGATGGCGCCCCAGGCGTACTCCGATCGCAAATTCAGCGGAACCCGATTGGGTTGCCACGCGAAGTGGAATCCCACCGACCGCGAACGTTCTTCCTGCAGAAGTTGCTGCAGAGAAGCGCCCAACTCGATTCGCGGACCGGGCAGGAAGAATCCAACACGCCCGCCAACCAACCGATCCGAGTCCAGTTTGTTGATGGTGCTCAGCGTGGAGAAATAGACGGCGTAGTTGATATTGACTTTGTCGTTCGCCGGAAAACCACCGCGCAACATCGCGCCGTCGCTGGAACCGGTGCCGATGGGAAAGATAAGAGGGGTAGTCTGCAGGCTGCGAATCCAGATGGGATAGAGCCGCTCGTTGTAAATCCCAAATGGCGTCAGGAATCGGCCGACCGTCACGGTCACGTAAGAATTTGCGATGTAGTCGAGTTGAGCATAGTCGACTTCTTTCTCGACTGGGCCGGCAAAAGATCCACCTGCAGGCCGCACAAAATCGCCTTGGAAGTCCCCACGAGCCTCCACCAGCCAGCGTTCGCCAAGTGGAACCAGGAGAACGGGCGTGGCAATGGGCGTAAGCTGCGTGCGCCCCAGATGCCAGTTCGTGAAGAAGCCAACACTTCCGGTAAGGACAGGTACAGGCCGCTCAGAAACGTCGGTCTGCGCACAGAGCAACGCAGGAACAGCGAGGCAAACTATGCAGAGCGCGAGAACAAGTGAGCCACTAGCAACACGAGGTTCTCGAATCGATTTTTACTGAAAAAAGCAACTGCCCTTCCCCACATCGATGTCCTGATTCTCCCCAATTGGCCATCGTGTAGGTAAGGTCACGGAAGTAATGCGTTGTAAGTTGGGGCTTACAAAACTTCCCTTGCGATGGAAATCGCTAGTGAAACCGCAAGAAAATCTGTCATCCCGACCGGAGCGAAGCGGAGTGGAGGGACCTTGTGTTTCCTGCTCTTCACCCACTCCCAGTCTGGGATCGGCAAAGTTCCCCAGCGTATTTGCAACGTGGTTGGTACCTTGGTACTGTGGTACACTGGTACCATGAATCCAGCAATCGTAGAAGACCGCTTCGTTGTGGAACGCGTACAAACCGGTGTACGGATGGAAAAACGTATCCTCAAGGTGCTCAAAGGATTTGCCGAGTACCACGACCTAACCCTGGGCGATCTGCTCGAAGGGATCGTTCTGCATGCTTTCGACGGGAAGACTCCTTTCAGCGAAGACTCGCTTCGCCGGATCAAGGACCTGAAGAAGTTCTACGGCCTCGATCTCGACGCCAACGCCAGCCACAAGCTCAAGGAAGGCCGCCTCGGCCCGACCGCGGGCGCGAAGAGGAAGAAGAGATGAAACCGCAGGTGAAGCGCCTGGCGATTCCGTTCCTGCACTGGTCCACAGGCTTGGTTGTTCTGTGGCAGTCGTACCAGACGTTTCACTCGGCCTGGTCAAAGTTGCACGTCCCTGGGCACTCCGGCACTCTCGCCGGAGTGCGCCTGCTCCTGTCAGGCAGCGAGATGGGCGCGGCAATTCTGTTTCTGGTCCCCCTCACCAACGCCCTGGGCGGATATTTGCTGCTGGCGATCTTTGCGTTGGCGATCATCATCCACACACTGCACGGCGACTTTTCCGGAATGGAGACGCTCATCGTGTATAGCGCGGCGGTGCTGGTGAGTCTGGCGCACCGGAATGGAAAAAACTAGGGCTTCGGGCTTTAGGCTCTGGGCTCTGGGACCCCAGATCAGCACCTGCTCGGGGTACGCTGCACTTACTCTCTGAAGCATTCGGCTTGCGCGTCGACACTGGTTGACTGGAAGCTAAGTCATTGAAAGCACGCCAAGGGCAGATTAGCCCTTTGAGGAACCGGTGCGACCGGCACGTAGAATGCCCGTCCTTGGCGTTTAGAGGCCGCTGGAGGGCGGTTCGCTGGGTTGGTCGAGGTTCAGGTCGTCCCGGTTCCGCCGGTTCTCCTGAGGGCCTGCAGTCGCAATTTTGTTAACTTCAGGCTAATCTAAACCTGGCTCAGCCGGCAGAGAAGTCTTTAACCGCAAAGTTCTCCAAGACCGCCGCAGAGATCGCAGAATCACACGGAACCCAACGCAAAACTTAGACCCGAAAGCCCAGACCGAGAGCCCAAGCCGAGCGACTACCCCAGCCCGTTCCGCGCCATTTCCACGGCGCGCATCACGGCCTGGGCTTTGTTCATGCTTTCCTGAAATTCTTTGGCGGGGTCGGAATCCGCCACGATGCCTGCGCCCGCCTGCAGGTAGGCGTGCTTGCCTTTCATGAACATGGTGCGGATCGTGATGCAGGAATCGAGATTGCCCGTGAAGTCGGCGTAGAGCACTGAGCCGCCATAAACTCCGCGCCGGGTCGGTTCGAGTTCTTCGATGATCTGCATGGCCCGCACCTTCGGAGCGCCGCTCAGCGTACCGGCCGGAAAACAGGCAGCGAAGGCGTCGAGCGCGTCGAGATCCGGGCGCAGCTTTCCTTCCAGGGCCGAGACCAGGTGCATGACGTGCGAGTAGCGCTCCACATACATCAGGTCGCGCACTTTCACGGATCCGTATTCGCTGACGCGCCCCAAATCGTTGCGTCCCAGATCAACCAGCATGACGTGCTCGGCGCGTTCTTTTTCGTCGGTGCGCATCTGCTGTTCGAGTTGCGCGTCGGCAGCTTCGTCTTTGCCACGCGGATGCGTGCCCGCGATCGGACGATATTCAAGTTTCGGACCGGTCACCCGAACGAGCATTTCCGGCGACGAACCCAGCACATGCATGTCGCCCATGCGCAGGAAATACATGTAAGGGGAGGGGTTGACCGTTCGCAGCGCGCGGTACAGGTTGAAGGGCGGCACGTCCGGCTGGAAGTCGACTCGCTGCGATAGCACCACCTGGAAAATGTCACCCGCGGCGATGTATTCCTTGGCTTGTTCCACGCTGCGCATGTAACGTTCGCGACTGCTTCCGGCGTGAATTTTCAGATTGCCTTTTTTGGCTTTCGCTTTCTGCCAGTGTGCGGGACGCAAACCGGCAGCGAGCCGTTTCTCGATCGCGGCTATGTCTTTGAGGGCACGGTCATAGGCGCGCTTGGGGCTTTCTTTGGAAACGTCGGCGGTCGCGATGATGTGAATCTGATGGCGCAGGTGATCGAACGCCAGCAGGCGATCGAAGAACATGAGCATGCAATCGGGCACCGACAAATCATCTTTCGCGTGGTCTCCGATGTTTTCGAGGCGGCGCACCGCGTCATAGGCGAAGTAACCGACCGCTCCCGCTGTAAAGGGCGGCAATCCCGGGAGATGCGCCGCGCGATGGGCGCGCAGCAGTTCCTTTAGAGTCTCGAAAACATTGCCCGTGCGCTGTTCGCGGCGCGCGCCACGCTCTACGGTGACCTCATTGCCGCGGGCCCAAACTCGCATGTAAGGGCGCGCGCCCAGAAATGTATAGCGGCCGATTTGCTCTCCGCGCTCGACTGATTCCAATAGAAAACAATGGGGTTCGTCTTCAGCCACAGCCAGGAATGCCGAGACCGGCGTGAGCAGGTCCGCCGTGACGGATTTCACGACCGGCACCAGCGTTGCTTCGCTAGCGAGGCGGGAAAATTCTTTGTAATCAGGTTGAAGCATGTAAGGTGCTCCGGCAACGCACGCGTTCGTGCTGCGGCTGACGAAGGGCACTCATTATAGACGGAATAGACGGAGTCACCCATGGTTCCCGGCCGCCTGGAAGGGGCAACGCCGTCCCTCCACGACCCACACCTCCGTTACCTCCGGAACCAGCGAAACCATTGACGGGGAAGTGGTTGCGTCGGAAGATTGGGATTCGTTCGAAGCTCACGTAAACGGGGGCATATGCGGGTCAAGTTCTGGGGAGTGCGTGGATCGACGCCAACTCCTCAAGCCGCGAACTTGCGCTATGGAGGGAACACCTCGTGCGTCGAGGTGCGCTTCGGAGATAACCTCTATATTTTTGATTGCGGAACGGGCTTCCGCACCCTCGGCCAGCAACTGGAGAGCGAGGCGCCCGGGAAACCGATCGCGGCAAACATTTTCGTTTCACACTTTCACTGGGACCACATTCAGGGAATTCCGTTCTTCCGGCCGCTGTACGAAAACGTGCAGAACTCGTTTGTTTTTCACTCCTCGCGACGTATCCGCAGCCTGCAAACCGTGATGGAAGAACAGATGGCATCGCCTTACTTCCCGGTAAACACCAGCGAAATGAGGGCACAGCGTGGCTTCCGGGATATCGAGGAAGGCAAAACGCAATTAGATAACGAAGTGAGCATGCGCGCCATGTGGCTGAACCATCCCCAAGGCTGCATGGGATTTCGGCTCGAAACTCGCGAGGGTATCCTGGTGTATGCCACCGATAACGAACCGGGGGACGAGATCTTCGATAAGAACGTGCGCAAACTAGCTGAGGGCGCGGATGTTCTGATCTACGACGCGCAGTACTTGCCGGAAGAATATGAAGCGCGGCGACGCGGGTGGGGACACAGCCACTGGCGAGAGGCCGTGAATGTCGTGATGGAGAGCGGAGCCAAGGAACTGGTTTTGTTCCATCACGATCCGGATCACGACGATGGGATGATCGACAAGGTCGTGGCGGAGGCGCGGAACTACTATCCGCGAGTGCGGGCGGCGGCAGAGGGGATGGAAATCAAGATTAGAAGCTGAGCCTGCGAGAGCGGGACGCCCTCGCGACAGCCGGCAAGATGGCGGCGCTACCTCGCGGCGCTTCGCGCCAACGGGCGGGTCCCCGTCGCTCGACGAGTAGCGCATCGGCTCCGTCGACTGTTACTCCTTGGTCACGCTGCTGCTTGCCACGCCTCCGGCGCGCCCATATACTGCTGCATTTGTGTGCAGAAGGGTGTTTCTCCCCGTGGGCTGCGCGCATCTTACAAAACTGCAATCGTTTCTGGAGATCCTGATGAAAAGCGTGGTGATGGAGCAGGAAACCAATCCTTGGGAATCGCAGGCGGCCCGATTTGATCTGGCCGCGCACAAATTGAACCTCGATGAGGGGTTGTGGAGAGTATTGCGATATCCCAATCGCGAGATCATCCTGCACATCCCAGTTCAGATGGACGATGGGCGACTGGAGGTATTCACCGGGTTTCGGGTGCAGCACTCCATCGCTCGCGGACCGGCCAAGGGTGGAATCCGCTACGCGCCTGACGTCACGCTGGACGAAGTTCGCGCGCTAGCCAGCTGGATGACCTGGAAGTGCGCGGTAGTAAACATTCCGTTCGGTGGCGCCAAGGGCGGAGTGATTTGCGATCCGCACAAGATGTCGATGGGCGAACTGGAGCGCATGACTCGGCGCTACACGGCGGAACTGGTGGACTTTATCGGGCCAGAGAAGGACGTGCCCGCACCGGATGTGAACACCAATGAACAGATCATGGCATGGATGATGGATACGTACTCCATGCACATGCGCCAGACAGTAACCGCGGTAGTCACGGGCAAACCGATCAATATCGGCGGCTCGCGCGGACGGCGCGAAGCGACCGGGCGAGGTGTGCTGATCGTATGCGAGGAGGCCATCAAGAAACTTGGGCTGAGCCGCGATCGGACACGGGTGATCGTGCAGGGATTCGGCAACGTCGGTTCCAATGCTGCGCGCCTGATGGCCCACGAGGGATACAAGATTATCGGCCTCGACGAAGTGGGTGGCGGACTTTACAACAAGAATGGGATTGATGTGGAAGCACTGTGGGAGTATCGACAGAAGAATGGCACGATCCAGGGCTTTCCGGGCGCGGAGAAATATGACGCGGGCGAGTTGCTAGTGACCGATTGCGAGATCCTCATTCCAGCAGCTACGGAGAACCAGATCACGAGCCGCAACGTAGATCGTGTGAAGTGCAAGATCCTGGCGGAAGGCGCCAATGGACCAACGACGGCAGCGGCCGACGAGGTGCTCGCAGAGAAGCGAGTATTCGTGATTCCAGACATTCTGGCGAACGCAGGTGGGGTGACGACCTCCTATTTCGAGTGGGTCCAGGACCGTCAGGGATATTTCTGGAAAGAGTCGCTGGTGAACGAGCAACTTGAGGAGATTATGGTGTCGGCGTTCCAGGATGTGGTGCGCTACGCAGAGACGCACCATGTGAACAATCGCATCGCCGCTTACATGCTGGCGATCGATCGAGTGGCATACACCATTAAGCAGCGCGGGATCTACGCCTAAGGATCTTCTGACTTCGCAGTTGGTTTGCGCGGCTCTACTTCATCGCCGAATAATCTCACTGCCCATCGTGGCACGCCGCGATATCCGACATAGCCATCGGTATCTTTGCGCATGCCAAAGATCTGGGTCACAGCATAGGCACCCACTACGAGGAGAAACAGCATCCACGCGGCGTACCAGATCGTGTCAAGCCACGGATGGCGTTCAGCTAGAGCCAGGGATCCTAAAAACAGAACCCAGAACACGATGGCCGGAATCCAACTGCGGTTCCATTTCATAAGAACCCGTCCTCCTGGATGGTAAGCCGGTGTTTTCAAATTGGTGTGATCCGTTCTCGGGTTGACCGGCGTGGCCGCAGACTGGCATCATGCCTGCCTGCGATGCGTGTTGTTAGCTCTCTTACTAGTGAGTGGCTCTCAGGGATTTCGTAGATGTTTGGCAAGGAGGATCGATGAACCGCAAGAATCTTTTCGCTCGTTTGTTGCTGGCATTGCTTGCGTTAATGTTGGCCGGATCCATGAGCTTTGGCTTGGGTTCTGGCGCGGCACAGGCGGGAGAAAACACCTGCCGCCGCTTCAAAACCCGCGGCCGACTTGCTTGATCTGAACTCGGCCACGAAGGAACAACTGCAGGCGCTGCCGGGAATCGGCGATGCGTACTCCCAGAAGATCATCGATGGACGTCCGTACAAGGCCAAAACGGACTTGGTGCGGAAGAAGATTGTTCCGCAGGCGACTTACAACAAAATCAAGGACTTGGTGATCGCTAAGCAGCAGAAGTAAAACACTTAGTTTCGTCGTTCACAGCCACAAAATTCGGAGACCTTGTGCTGCACGGTCCTTTGACTGCGTTCGGCGAGCGCCTCGCTGCGCTCAGGATGGCAGGTCGGCAGGTCCATGCGGGCTTGCGACTCTCTTGCAGGTTTTGACGATCAATCCGCTCCTGACCACAAATCCGCCGACCGAACAAGCACTAACGAGATGCGGCCTTCCATTGCTTTCCACTTGCAACGTGGAGGATAATCACGGTATCGCGATCTCCATTTTTCCGGCAGGCTAAGGTTTGTTACTCCCGGTGAATCTACCGAACTCCATCACGTTCATCCGCATCCTCAGCATCCCCTTACTGATTTGGATTCTGTCGACGGGGCGATTGAGCAGCCAGCGAGGCGAGAAAGAGTTGCTGGCGTCTGCCTTATTCATCGGGGCATCGATCACGGACGGGATCGACGGATACCTCGCGCGGAAGCGCGGACAGATCACGACGATGGGAATTCTGCTCGATCCGATTGCCGACAAGATGCTGATTGCGTCCGCTTACATCACGCTGGTGCAGTTCAATCCGAGCCTGGTGCCGGCATGGGTGGCGGTTATTGTCATTGGACGCGAATTTCTGGTGAGTGGATTGCGCAGCGTAGCTGCGAGCGAGGGGTTCACCATCGAGGCGAGCGACCTGGGGAAGTTCAAGATGGTGGTGCAGATCGTCTCAGTAGTGGCTGTGATCCTGGATCATCGCTGGAAGGAATGGCCGCTGTACGGAAATTATTTCTTCCCGGTGCACTGGATTGCCTGGGGGGCGATCTGGTTCATGGTTTGCCTTTCACTGATCTCTGCCGTCGATTACTTCGTCGCCTTCTGGTCGAAGATCGACCGGCAGGTGGTTAAGAGTCGCCGGCGCGCATTCGTCTTGAGCCGGCGGAAGCGAAATGTCGTTCCCACCTCCTAATCCGGCGCCGATACCACGACCTCCAACACAGACAACAGGAGCGGATACCAGGGAGTTTTCGCCGGCGGAACGCAAACTACTTCTAAAGTTCGCACATGACGCGATCGAATCGGCGTTGGATCGTGAGGAAATCTCCCTGCAGGCGCCGAGCCCTCACCTTACCGAGCCCCGCGGCGTGTTCACGACTCTGTATCTGCGTGGAGAACTGCGGGGATGCGTCGGGTACGTGTTTCCAGTAATGCCGGTTTACCGGGCGGTTGCAGAGACAGCACGTGCCGCTGCGGCAGAAGACAGCCGCTTCGAGCCCGTACACCCGGACGAGGCGGCGCAACTGGAGGTGTCGCTCAGTATCCTGTCTCCGCTGCGACCGATTCGAGCGGATGAACTGGACGTGGGCCGGCACGGTCTGGTTGTGAGTATGGCAGGGCATCGCGGCCTGCTGCTTCCCCAGGTTCCGGTGGAGCATCACTGGGACCGCACCACCTTTCTGGAACAAACCTGCCGCAAAGCCGGGCTACCGCTGGACGCATGGAAGTCAGGCGCTACTCTCGAGGCGTTCACAGCCGAGGTATTCGGGGATTCGGACGTTCAGGAGTAAGAGCGACTGCAGATTTGTCTGTCTGGCCGTCGGATGTTCGGCATCCAACGTTCGGAAAATCATCCTGCCACGAAAGTAATGTTGGAATCGGGCAGCGATTTGCGCTATGTTGCGAAGAGCTGTTGGGGTGGTGGCATATGGAACTCGCAATTCTGACCGTAGTCCTGTTGGTGGCAGCTTCCCAGATTCCGGGCGATTACCACGTAGTTTTCTTCCGCTAGTCCCGCGAACGAAAACGGGGCGCCGGTTGGCTAGGCCTGTTTGAGGTTGACGAAGGCGTCTGAGTGGCAACCGCGAACCTCGCGCGGCTAAAGCCGCGCGCGATTTCTGCGAGTCTTACGGCACGACTGAAGCCACGCCCCTTCAAAGCAAAACGATTGCGCATTCGCGAGTTGAGCTTCCGCAGGGCGAGAGTGATTCCCTGCATGTCCCATTACGATCCGTCGTGGGAAAAATTCCTGGAAGCTTGAGGTACCGCTGACGGGTACGGGGTCCCTTCGACTTCGCTCAGGGCAGCTTTTCGACTTCGGTCGGCTACGACTCAGTTCGCTCAAGATGACAGCGGCTGTCAAGAGGACTGAAGGGCTCACGGCACTCAGGATGACAGTTTTTGGACAAGAAAAAACCGGGGAGGTGTTGCCTCCCCGGTACAGGACTGTTGAGTGAAGTTGGCTACTGCTGTTCGTCGAGTTCGACACCGTCGCCGGCGTGCACGTCTTCCAGCGAGAACACAATCATGCCGGTTGAGGTGGTGGGTGTCACGCCGATGACGACCAGCTCGCCGACGGCGCGGCGCGGCAGATCAGCCACGTGAATGTTCGGTCCCTTGGTCTTCGTCATCCAGTTGCCTTCCACGGACGGAGGCCGCTTCTGGGTATCTTCCGCGGTGGAGGCGGCGAAGGACAGGGAGTCGACCGGATCCTTCAGGTCGGACGAGTAGGAGCGGAAGGCACGGAAATAGTCTCCGACTTTCACGCCCTGGTTCGAGCCGACGTTGGTGTAGACCTTCATGCCGGTTCCCAGGACGGAGTCGAAATCCTTGCCTAGCACGATACGTCCGCTGAGCTTGCCAGTATTGGGCACGAAGCGATCGAAACGAAGCGGGGGATGGAAGGAGACCGACGGTTTCTCGGCAAAGGGCACAGCGATGTCGCCGGGATTGACCGGATCACAGCTGTATTCGACCTGACCGATAGCCGTCTTGTTGCGGGTATCGACGATGCGGACGCGGGCGATTTCGCCGTAGGGCTGGCCGGTAGCGTCGAGCATCTTTTTCTGACCAGGGAAGACTTCGTAACGATTCTGGTCCTTCAGTTCCCGCAAGATGGAGTACTGGGCGCCGGTGGTGTAGCCCGTTCCAACCAGATAAATGATGTCGCCGGTCACGAACTTGGTGGTGTTGGGAGTCTGTAGACCACCCGCCACGTAGTTCGAGTTGGGCAGAACCTGCTTATTGATAAAGCCGGCACAGTACAGGTCCGCGTAAGTGGGTGTCTGTATACGCTCAATCGGGAAGGTCACCGAGGTAGGAGCGGTGCCTTGGGGAGCATTTGCGTCCCCGGCGGAAGCCATGGTGGTATCCTGCGCCCAGGCAGCGGTCGCCAGCAGCAGAAGGAACAGTCCTGTTTTCTTCATTTTACCTCCGAGTCCGGGTGGGTAACCCGGCCCTCTACCCCGGCAAAGCAGCGCAGACACAGGGGTTCAGTCGGAAAGTAACAAGGGGGTGGGGGTGGGTCAAGGTTACGAGGGTGTCAGGGGGTTTTCGCCGAAAGTTTTCCCGGCAGGCGGGATAATCCGTTGTTGCATCTGGAATTACGCCCCTGTAATATCGCGCCGACTCCGCCATCGATGAGTGCCTCCCCGACCAGCTTCGTTCCGCGCTTCATCCCCTTGCGAATGCCCAGGGTTTGCGTGGCGGTTACGGGGTCGGACCCCACCGAGCTGATTGAGAAGGCCGAGGGCCTGGTCCGGGACAATCCTTTTCTGGAATTTCGGCTGGACTACCTCCCCCGGCCGGGCATGGCCCTTCCCAAGATCAAGCGCTTCTACGAGATGTTTCCGCACGCGGTGGTGATCGCCACCTGCCGGCGGGTGGCGAGCGGGGGAAAGTTCCGGGGGTCAATCGCGTCGCAGTTGGACGTCCTGGCGAAGGCAGCGGCGGCGGGGTGTCAGCTGGTCGACGTGGAACTGCAGACTGCCGTCAAGTGCAAACCGGAACAGATTCAGAAATTGCGTACGCGGGCGGCGCTGATTCTGTCATTCCACGACTTTCACGCCACCAAGAAGCTGGACGAAACGCTCGCGAAGATGCAGAAGACTCCGGCGGACTTCTACAAGGTGGTATCTACGGCGACGACTTTATACGACAACGTCGTGATGATGCGATTTCTGGAGAAAGAGAGTAACCAGCATTCGCTGGTGGGCCTGTGCATGGGGGAGCAGGGGCTGATCAGCCGCGTGCTGGGAGTGCGCGCGGGCAGCGCGTTCACCTTTGCGGCCGTAAGCCCGCACGAGCGGACCGCTCCCGGTCAAGTCACGGCGCAGGATCTGCGCAATGTATACCGCATCGACCAGGTTGATGCCGCGACGCGGATGTACGGCGTGGTGGGCGATCCGATCGCGCACTCGCTGTCGCCGGTGATCATGAACACAGCCTTCCGGCGGGAGAACGTGAATGGCGTGTACCTTCCGCTGCACGCCAAGACCCTGAAGGATCTGCTGGCGTGCGTGCGCGATATTCCCATCCACGGGCTCAGTATCACGATGCCCTACAAAGAGGCGATTCTGCAGCACCTGGACAACACTGATTCGCACACCACCAAGATCGGAGCCTGCAATACGGTCGTGCGCGCTCAGGACGGGAAGCTTTACGGTTTCAACACCGACACGGCTGGGGTGGTTCGTCCGCTGGAACAACGCATCGCGCTGGACGGAGCGCGTGTTCTCGTGCTGGGCGCTGGAGGTGCGGCGCGTGCAGCGGTGTTCGGGCTTGAAGGAACGAGGCTGTGAGGTATTCATCCTGAACCGGAGCATTGCGCCCGCCCAAAAGCTGGCACGCCGCGCGAAGGCTCGAACGCTAAAACGGGCCGATCTCAAGAAGGTATCGTTCGACGTGATCATTAATGCCACTCCGGTCGGCATGGGCAATACCAAGGAGTCGCCGTTGAACGAAAATGAAATCAACGCGCGCTATGTGTTCGACATGATTTACGACCCGCCGGAGACCCGCTTGATGACCCTCGCCAAAGCACGGGGCGCGCAGGTGATTCCGGGCATCGAGATGTTCGTGCACCAGGCGGCCCGGCAGTTTGAGATCTGGACCGGAAAGCCGGCGCCCTGGGACGACATGCTGAGAGTGGTCACGATCGCGTTGCAGGAGCGCGCCGCCAAAACTGCCGCCAAGAAGTAGCCCGCGAAACCCGAGATCGAGGCGAAGGTGCATTCGCTCGTCAACCCTGCCATGGAGACCCTGACACAATTGGATCTGGTCACCGAGCTGGGCAGCAAAGAAGTGCAAGGGTTTCTTTTGGGGCGGCCCATGGCGGATCCAGGATTGCATCTTTGCTCGCGCGTAGAACTATCCGAGTTTCCTGACTCAGAGGTAAGCGCCGAATCTCCCAAGAGCGGAGAAAGTTCGTAACCCCAAAAGTTTACAGAGTGCCAGTTCGTGCGCGACAACCTCCAGAACATGCATCGGTATCGAGTCCGAGTAGCAACAAACCTTGTCGCGTGACCGGGAGTCAAATCGAGGCCTGAGTGCGTCATTGAATCGAATCAATGCTACGAAGTTGTTGCAATTTTCCTTGGGCTGGAAGTAAGATGCAATTTGGACGTGATTACATGCACGTCTGTTCTCGTCGCATTACCGCCCTTTCTTCCAGATTTCGAATGTCAGGACCCTACTTTCGCGAATGAAACGAGACGGCTGTCCGTCTCCGCCCAGATTCGGAGAGATCGATATGGCGTGGTACGCATACTGCCTGACCGAACATCAGGCACTCCCCAATGGTACCCGTGCCCGGCGTCCCTTCCTTTTGGAAGGCATCCAGGGCGTCAATGGAGCCCCCGTCCTCAGCTACCCGAGTGGAGAATTCGCTGTAGTCGTCAGCGAGTACGATCGGGCCACTCACCAAGTCGATGAAAAGACGGTTTTGGAACATGCGCGGGTAGTGAGCGTGTGTTTCCGGAACTCCACCGTACTACCCTTCCGGTTCGGAACCATCTTTGACAGTGACGAAGCGCTGCGCCAGGCAGTTCGCAGCAACCGCCGCGCGTTCGGACAGAGCGTGGAGAAGCTGCGTGGCAAGTCAGAAATGCGCCTCAAACTGGTGGTCCGTGATGGATCGCTGCGCGAGGCCATGATCAACGTTGAACTGCCCGACACTGTTGGGCGGGAATACCTTGCTAAGTTGCGCGAGAAGGCCTCCAAAGAGCGGGAACGTCAGACCAAGGCCCGCGCCCTCTCGGTCCAAGTTCACAAGCTGTTTAATCCTCTCGACGAGGAAGTCAGTTGCAAGAAGGTGGCCTCGGACGGCATGTTGATTGACATAGCCCACCTGATCGACTCCAAGTCGGTTGAGAAGTACCAGAATCGCTACACCATGGCGGCTAAGCAGTTGAAGAACTGCGAACTGGTCATCACCGGACCCTGGCCGCCCTACCACTTCCTGCCCGGGAAGTTACGGACGGTTGCCGGCAACAGCTAAGACGGACCCACTGGGTTTCTGCCCCCGACCAGCATGCTGGCTCGGGGGTTTTTGCTTTTTCGGACTGAGTGCCCGATGACAGGCTAGGTGTGTGCATCGTATGTGCAGCATTCTGCAGTTTGAGGATTTTGCAAATTTTACAATTTCCGTCGGCCGCTCAGTCGGTAAAGCCCCAGTAAGTATAACCACTGCAAATATTTAGCCATGCTCCTCGTCACACGGCGTTGTGACGAAACGCTTTGGCTTAGCAAGTGCACCATTCCTTTACAACAAAAGAGGCCGCAAACAAGAATGACCTTCACCACAACCCATTGTTCTCGACAACTCCAGAAAAGTCGTTCTGCTTGTCAGAGCGACACCTTGCAAAGTCTTCCCTGACTTCCCGCCTTTCTGCCTCTTTGAATGAGTGGCCCCAGAAATGGGGCCGCTTTTTTTGATCATGGCCATGCTGATCCTGTATCCTCGGGAATATTCCAGCCATTTCCCGGGAGGTGTGGGTATGAGGGACTTTTATCAAGTTCTGCGTGAGAAGGAGCTCGAGGTGGTCCGGGTTCGTGAAGAAATTGAAGCATTGCGTTCCATTATTCCCCTGCTCGAAGAAGAAGGTGACGTTGCACCGCCAGATTCCACGGTCTATTCCATGCGCGCGGTCAACCGCGACTAACGTCGCCGCCTAAAGGCGGAGCTCGTTTCGGCCCAAAATCAATCAGGAAGGTTGGCAGACGGTGTAGTAGACTGTCACGCTTTTCACGTGTGCCCGGTCCGCGGGAATCAGGCAAGGTCCTGCTGACTGGCATGCGCGGGGAGAACTACAGTTTGAAAGGGTCCAGGTGAGAGCTTGGCGGGATGTTCTCAGTAACCTGTGGCGGGCGAGTTTCACAGTTTTGTTTTGCCTGGCAGCATCGACGACTTCGTGGGGAGCGCAAAATCAGCGCCACCCGACGCAGGGTGACACTTCGGGCAAGGAAACCGCCAGTTTACCCACCCAGCTTAAGGCAGAGTTGTTGGCATTGCGCGACGCTGCGCTCTCGGATGACTATGCGTACCGGCAGGTCGCCCATCTGACCGAAAACATCGGTCCCCGTCCCAGCGGTTCCCTCCAGGCCGAGAAGGCCGCGCAATATGTGGGAGATGAATTACGCAAGCTTGGTCTGGAAGTTCGTTTGGAAGAAGTCAGGGTGGAGCACTGGGTACGGGGAGCGGAGACAGCAGAACTGGTCGAATTTCCCGGGCAAGCCCCTGGCACCAGCCAGAAAGTTGTAGTCACCGCCTTGGGCGAGAGCACGTCGACGCCGGCCGAGGGGATTACAGGCGACGTCGTGGTGGTCCGCGACTTCAACCAGCTTTCCGAGCTCGGACGGGAGAAGGTTGCAGGAAAAATTGTGCTGTTCGATTTTCCCTTCGACAAGCAAAAGGCAGCAGCCGGACGCGAGATGGATGCCTACGGCGAAGCAGTTGTGTATCGCGGAGGCGGAGCCAAGGCGGCGGCTGCGTTGGGAGCTGTCGCATCTTTGATCCGGTCGGTGGGAGGAGCGGACTATCGCTTACCCCATACCGGATGGAGTTCGCCGGCGGGCATTCCGGCAGGAGCAGTGACGGCCGAGGACTCCGATCTGATCGCACATCTGGCGATGCAGGGTAGTGTTCGCATGCACCTAACGCTCACTCCGCAGAAACTGCCGGAAACGGTGGGACACAACGTCGTCGCGGACTTGCGCGGCAGCGAGTTCCCCGAACAGATCGTGGTTGTGTCTGGCCATCTCGACTCATGGGATCTGGGCACAGGTGCAATCGACGACGCGGCGGGAGTTGCGATCGCGATGGAAACAGCAAAACTGGTGAAGGATCTTCATCTGCGTCCGAAACGCACCTTGCGAGTGATTGCCTGGATGGACGAAGAAAGCGGGGGACGCGGTCGGGACGCCTATACTGCGGCGCACTTGAAAGAGTTCCAGAACCATGTCGCGGCGATTGAAAGCGATCTGGGGGCGGCTCATCCCTTGGGATTTCATGCGAAGGTAAGTCCCCGAGCCCTGGAATTTCTGCGGCCTGTGCAGGAGATCCTACTCAGCTTCGGCGCGAACCTGATCACGCCGACCCCGTTTGCTCCGGGCGCCGATATCTCCGGCATGTCGCACGAAGGAGTGCCCACACTCGGTGTCATGCAAGACGGACGGACGTATTTCAACTACCATCACTCAGCTGCCGACACTCTGGACAAGATCGTGCCGCTTGAACTACGGGAAAATGCCGCGGCCCTTGCCGTTATGGGTTATGCGCTAGCCAGCACCGAGCAACCCCTGCCTCGATGAGTCTGTGAAAAAAGGAATTACCAAAGTCCGCCTCTGTTCCGAAGTGGGAGGCCTACGGTCGTTGCTTCCGCCATGTACACCTTTGCCCCTGTTGACGCATCTTAATTTAAGCGCATATCATTTTTGTTTGGCCTCAGGGCGGCAGACCGCTCTGGGAAGGACTGACTTAAAGAAGTAGAGCGATCATTCCATGGAAAAGAAGAAACTGGATTATTTCAAGAAACGTCTGGAGACACGGCAGCAGGAACTGCGCCGGACGGTGACGCGGACCGAACAAGACGGCCGCTCTGCCGACGAAGATTCGACGCAGGACATCGCCGACAAGGCTGCCAACTCCTACAACAAGGAATTTCTGTTTCACCAGAGCAACAACGAACGGCAACTGCTGCAAATGGTAGAGAAGGCGCTGTCGCGCATTCGCGAAGGGAGTTTCGGCGAGTGCATCCACTGCGGCAAAGAGATCAATGCCAAGCGGCTGGAAGCGGTGCCGTGGACTCGCCATTGCATCGAGTGCCAGGAAAAACTGGAGCAGGGATTGCTCGAAGAAGCGCCCAGATAGCCTGCCGAAGTCCGTGCGATCAGCAGGAAGCCGCCCACTGGCGGCTTGTTGGTTTTTGGGCCCCTTCCAGTACCGCCATGCCTTGCGCAGGCCTCGACGACACCCCCCCACGCTTGATGCTCGCATGGCGGCGTGCTTTCGGTTCGTCTCAGGCCGAAGCAGGTGTAGACATAAGGCGGCGATTGGCGGGCCGAGTCAGATAAGAGACAGCCAGCAAAATCAGTAGCACCAACGGGGCGAATGATTTTGGACCGTCCCCCGCGGAGGCGTGTGCGATACACGCGACGAACCAGGCAATGGTGAAGCCTGCGTATGCCCACTCTTTCAGGAGACGAAAACCGGGCGCGATCAGGACCAGCGCACCGCACAGCTTGGCAATCCCGAGAATAATACGCAAGTGCTGCGGATAGCCGAGGTGAGCAAAACCCGTCACCGTTTGCGCGGAGCCGCTGAGATATAGAACTCCGGAAAAAATCATGAACGCGGCCACGATCCCTGTACTGACCCAGTAGGCAATGCTTCGACCCATAGTGCCTCCCATGTGCTTTTACTCTGTAATGACCAGTGCGGAGCCTTTCGGCAGGTAACCTTTCTTTTGAAACCACTCCTCCATTGCAGCTCGTAATTCCTGGAGCGGTACTTTCGCGCCGATCTCGATCAAGCCATCGGCGATGGGAAGGGTATCATCAAAAACGCTGGCGTTGGTGAAGTTGCGCATGCTGAAGCTGTCCATCCACTTTATGGGGCAGGGATGACGTTGACCATGCTCTTCGTACTCCACCCTGATCTTGCGTGCGAACATATTGGCGATTTAAACACAGCGGGGCTCTGAAATGCCGCTGTCAAAGGCTGCCGCCTTGACAGCCAGCCTCGCCGGATCATACCCTGCGCCAGATCTCCATCTCGTGTTTGGGAGTGATTCACGCGAAGATGGTCCAGAAAACGAGGAGGATCGAATGTGGTTGCTCTGGCTCGTCATCGTGGGACTAATCGCCGGATGGGCAGCAGGGAAAATTATGGGAACGGGCGGCTACGGGCCCGTTATGGACATACTTCTAGGCATAGGTGGGGCCATCGTGGGCGGCTTTCTGCTTCATCTGGTGGGGCTGTACTCCTCGGGTGGCCTGATCTCGGAGATCATTGTCGCCATCATTGGAGCCGTCTTCTTGATTTGGCTCAGCCGCAAACTGAAGAAGGTTTAGCAGGACCAGCAATGGCCTAAGGTTCTCGATCCGACGGCCAAGGCTGCACGGCTGGAAGATGTAATCTTCGACCCTCTCGAGCCCGCCAGTCTGTTCACGCCCGGTTCTTTTTTGCTACCTGCAAACGCTTGGTTAAGCTCTCGACTTCTTCCCTCAACCCCTCGGGTAGATGCTGGCCGAATTGGGCAAAGTGTTTTTCGATCAGGGGAACTTCTCCCAAGCCATCCGTCGATATCGACGCTGAGTACCTTGGCCACGTTTTCTGCGGGAAGATCCAGGCCCTGGGTGTCGAGATCGGAAGGCTCAGGAAGCCGCCCGATGGGCGTATCGACCGCGTGCACTTTACCGTCACAACGCTCGAAGATCCACTTCAGGACGCGGCTGTTCTCGCCGTATCCCGGCCACAGGAAGTTGCTGTTCTGGTCGGTGCGGAACCAGTTCACATAGAAAATTTTGGGCAGCTTGTTCGGATCGGAGCGCTGGCCGATCTTCAGCCAATGGGCGAAGTAATCGCCCATGTTGTAGCCGCAAAAAGGCAGCATGGCCATTGGATCGCGACGCAGTTGGCCGACTCTTCCGCCTGCGGCGGCGGTGGTCTCACTACTGGCGGTCGCGCCTAGAAACGTTCCGTGTTGCCAGTTGAACGCTTCATTCACTAGTGGAACGATGCCGGGACGACGGCCACCGAACAGGATCGCGTCGATCGGCACTCCCTTGGGATCCTCCCACTCAGGCGCAATGGATGGACACTGTGAGGCTGGTGTGGTGAAACGCGAATTCGGATGCGCCGCTTTGCGGCCCGACTCGGGTGTCCAGGGCCGACGCAGCCAATCGATCAACTGTGCGGGCTTTTCCGCGGTCATTCCTTCCCACCAGACGTCGTCGTCGTAGGTCATCGCACAATTGGTAAAGATGGAATTGCTGGCGACCGTCGCCATCGCGTTGCGATTCGACTTCGCGCTGGTGCCGGGCGCAACGCCAAAAAATCCAGACTCGGGATTGATCGCATACAGCCGGCCATCCGCACCAAACTTCATCCACGCAATGTCGTCTCCGATTGTTTCTACCTTCCAACCTGGAATGGTCGGAATCAGCATTGCCAGATTGGTTTTGCCGCACGCTGACGGAAACGCGCCGGTCATGTACTTCACCCGGCCGGCGGGATTGGTCATCTTGAGGATGAGCATGTGCTCGGCCAGCCAGCCTTCGTCGCGCGCTTGCACCGAGGCGATACGCAGCGCGTGGCACTTCTTCCCCAGCAGCGCATTGCCGCCGTAGCCCGAACCATAGGACCAAATCTCGCGCGATTGCGGAAAATGGCAGATGTACTTGTGCTCGGCGTTGCAGGGCCAAGGAGCGTCCTGATCGGTCGGGCCGAGCGGCGCGCCGAGGGAATGCAACCCACGCACAAATTCGCCCTCAGTTCCCAGCACCTCGAGCACGCGCATCCCGACGCGCGCCATGATGTGCATGCTGGCAACCACGTAAGGTGAATCTGTAATTTGAACTCCGATTTTCGCGATCGGTGAGCCGATTGGACCCATGCTGTAAGGGATGACATAAAGCGTGCGGCCAAGCATCGAGTCGTTGTAGAGGCCGCGCAGCTTTTGCTTCATTGCCTCAGGCTCTTCCCAGTTGTTGGTAGGACCGGCCTCTTCTTTGGTCGGCAGGCAGATGAAGGTTCGGTCCTCCACCCTAGCAACGTCGGCGGGATTTGAGCGGACCAGGATGCTGTTGGGGCGTTTTTTTTCATCCAGGGGGAGGGCGGTGCCGGAGAGGATCATCAGGCGCCGCATTTCCTGGTATTCGGCCGGCGATCCATCGCACCAATGAATCTTGTCGGGCCGGCACATTTGCGCGACTTCTTCCACCCAGCGTGCCAGTTGCTTGTTGCGAATTGGCCGACTTGGTGTAGCCACTTCAACTGTAAGACTGGACATAAAGACGTCTCCTGCACGTAGGCCAGGCATGATAAGAACCAGACTTTCCGGACGGCTCGTCCCGGTCGCGAAGATCAAGAATCCGGGTCACGAACACTTCACAACAGCGCCAATCTGTCCCACGCCGCAAACCTACTATTGTCCCTCATTGCCGTGGACGTTCCAAGCCAAAAGCCGGTACGCTGGCTAACAACGATGAAAGTGCGTTGACGAACATTGTGAAGGCAATTTGATGACGTGAGAAGGCGCAGGATCACAAGTCATAGTGACAGAGCAGCTTCGCTGAAGCTTGCGCACCGGGCGGTCGGTTGAAAAAGCAATGAACTAGGGAGTTGCAGAAGTTGGCACATTGACGGCTGAGACGACTTCGTCGAGATGCCGCAACGTCTCGGGTACAGTCAGCGAGTACATCTCGCGGCCTACGCCCTCGCCTGCTTCGAGGGCAGTCTTGAGGTAGTGCCCGGCGATTTCGATGGCTAACGAATCTGTGATGAGCGTTCCAGTTTGCTTCTCGTACTCGACCCAGGCCGGATGAGGTAAAGCGACCCAGACGGGCCGACCATCCACCAGAAACTTGATGTCAATGGCGTCGGCGTGGCGGGTGGCAATTGCCACAATCAGCGCCTGATACACGCAGTGCACCTGCTTTTTCGTCCAGCGGTCGGTCGCAATAAAGTCGTTGTACATACGCATGAAAACTATAACGTCTGGGATGCATTGACGGCAAACCGGATGCGCTACTTCGTGTTCGAGGCAATCAACGTTTCCAACTTCGCAAACAACGCCGCGTTATTTTGTCGGGGGTATGCGGCAAGATTCGTCTGATAGGAGTCCAGATTGTAGAGGAACGATTCGACGCGTTCTTTGTTCAGATCGTCCCAATATGCCCCGTATCCAGTTTTTCCGATGTAGTACGCATTGAAGATCTGTTCAAACTGGCGTTTGACGGGCCAAGCAAGATAGGGCTTTGCTAGATAGAGAGCTTCGCTGATCAGGGAAAAACCCGCGTTGGCAATGACCGCTCGGCAAGAGCTCAAGTCCCCCAGGAAGGCGTCGAGTCCGGGTTTGCGAAATTGAAGGTTGCCATCCTTGCCTTCGCGATTGAAACCGTAGCATACGAATCGCTGTCGCACGGATCTCAAAATGTCCGTGAGTTCCGTCGCCGCGGACGTGACATAGACGAGCACGAAGTCGCCGCTGGTCGGAGTCGCACGCAATACTTCCTCGCGCAAAATGGGAGGAAACAGGAGGGTCTTTTTCTTTTTTACGCGCGCTTGAAAGAACGAGATGACTAGGTAAGCATCAGCACGCGGCGTCATCAGGCGCGTCACCAACTTCGTGGCAACCGCTTCCTTGCCGTATTCTCGCGGATAAGTGATCTCCGTGTCAGTCAGCAGGTGCTGATTGTCGATGGCAATGATGGGCAGATGCAGCTTGTGGCCGAGGTGGCAACAGATCGGCTCAAAGTCGGTAATGACGAGATCAAGATCCCAGGCGGCCGCCTTCCGTTCCAGCGCACGCACAGTGCGCGCGACCTGCGGCACGTGCACGAGGTTTCGCAGAACCGTCTTGCCATAACGTACGCGATTGTGCACGTAGGTAAGTCGGAGTCCATCGATCTCGGTGACGTCGAAATCGTTCTTGAGATTGCGCAGCCCCCGATCGAAGGACGCTACGTGTACCCGATGGCCGCGTGCTTCCAGGTGGGTAATGACTTCGCGAGCCCGGCTGGAGTGGCCCGAGCCTTCGCCGTTTACGCCGTAAAGGATGTTGGCCATGGATGGACACGACTCTAGTGCATCTTCATTGCGGTTGTCATCTTGAGTAGCGCCGGCATCCTGCCGCTGTTCTGGGCGCGTCCCGCCTTCAGCGCGAGGTGGACACAGCGGCATCACGCGCGCTTGACCGCTGACCCCGCCAACTGATATCAACGTCCGTCCCGCAGGAGGCCACGTTTGTTTGCGTCCCGTTCTTATTCACTCTCGGTTCCCCTATTCTGTTTGATCGCTGCTCGGCGGCACGGCTTTCGGACAGTCACCCACATCCGGCCTTCGCTTCGAGATATCCTTCCCCAAGGAAGTCAATGCCACGGCACTCGACGGCCACGTCCTGCTTCTGATCTCGACTAATGATCGAGACGAACCTCGTTTTCAGATCGGCGAGCAGTTCGCGCAATCGCAGCAAGCTTTCGGCGTAGATGTTGACGGGCTGGCCCCGGGCGCTCCGGCGCTGATCGACGGCACAACCTTCGGTTATCCCACACAAACTCTCGCCAAGCTTCCGGCAGGGGACTACTACGTCCAGGGCCTGATCAACATCTACGAAACATTCCACCTGGCCAACGGCCACGCCGTAAAGTTACCGCCCGACAAGGGTGAAGGTCAGCATTGGCAGACGAAGCCCGGCAATCTTTACAGCAAGCCCGTGAAGATGCACATCGATCCCAGGTCAGAACAGGCGATTCGCATTTCGCTCACGGAAAAGATTCCCCCAATCGAACAAAACTTGTCCGCGGTAGACGGGGTACTCGACTGGGGTTCAGGTTCGGGCAAGCCTGTCGAAGACAACAAGTGGGTCAAGCACATTCGCATCAAAAGCGAACGGCTATCGAAATTCTGGGGCCGTTCCACTTATCTCGGCGCCGTCGTGCTGCTGCCCGACGGTTTTGACGAACATCCCAATGCGCACTATCCGCTGATCGTCGAGCAGGACCACTATCATCGCGATCTCTTCCTGCCTAACGGGTTTCGCACTAATCCCCCGACTCCCGATCTGAAGAACGACGCGCTGACCGACGCCCGTTACAGCTACAAGTTCTACCAGGATTGGGTTTCTGGCCGTCTGCCGCGCGTGATCATGATGACCATCCAACACCCCACGCCATATTTCGATGACTCATACGCGGTTAACTCTGAGAGTCAGGGCCCTTACGGAGATGCCATTACGAAGGAGCTCATTCCTTACGTTGAAAAGCAATTCCGTGCTGTCGGCGAGGGCTGGGCTCGTACGGTGTACGGCGGATCTACAGGTGGCTGGGAGGCTCTGGGCTCGCAGGTTTTTTATCCCGATTACTACAACGGGGCCTGGGTCTTCTGTCCCGACGTCGTTGACTTCCGCGCTTATGTCACCGCCGACCTGTACAGCGACAACAACGCATATTTTATCGATGGGTTCTTCGGCCGTGTGCCTCGGCCTGAGATGCGTCAGGCCGATGGCTTGGTGCTCGCGACCATGGAACAGGCGAATCACTTTGAGCTGGTGCTGGGAACACACGGCCGCTCCGGTGAGCAATTCGACATCTGGCAGGCAACCTTCAGTCCGATTGGCGAGGACGGGTATCCCAAGCCGATCTTCAACAAGCGCACCGGCGAGATCGATCATGAAGTCGCCAAATACTGGAAGGAACACTACGACCTGAGCGCAATCATGCAGAGGGATTGGAAAACGCTGGGGCCGAAGCTCACCGGGAAAATGCATTTCTACGTAGGCGAAGCCGACACCTGGTACCTCGACCGCGCTGTGCACCTATTGAGGGACTTCCTGGAGACCACGAAAGATCCCTACTACCACGGGACTTTCGATTTCGGAGTGCGACAACCACATTGCTATTCGGGCGCGAGCGACTCGAATGGCCCGGCCCGCATGACGATCCCGCAGCGCTTCCTGCCAGAGATGGTCAAACACATGGAGGACACCGCACCCAAGGGGGCCGACTTGAGCAGTTGGAAATATTAGCGCCTAGCCGTCAGGTCGGCTGTATGGCGAATAAGAGAGTGCACGCGAGCGCGAGGACAATGGCGAATACACTACCGGCAGCTTCATTTATCTCCTTGGGGGTAAAGCGTTGTGAAAACTGTCTAACGAGGATTTAGAACGAGGAGACGCAGACAGGGCCCTGTAATTGTGACGAAGTGGGTGCGATGTTGCCTTGCCACAGCGGTGAAGGTCAAGACGGTGAAACACCAACAGACGGTGAAACACCTGAGGCATAGCAAAAGCCTTTCGATAGCGTTGCCATCCAGCCTGTCGGCTTATGTTCCGCTAATATGAGTGCGTGCCAACCCGGGCCCCTGCCAATACAAAACTGACTATTCTTCAAACCGGTCGACTTCAAGGACTGCCGTGGCTGATCCACGGCTTTTCTACCCGAAGTGGCGGCCATTCCCGTTTTCATGGCGGGAATGCGCTGAACCTCGGTTTCACCAAACAAGATGCAAAGAGCGCGGTTGAGCGCAACCGCGCCGATTTCTTGCGGGAACTCGGCAGCTGGGGCAAGCATCACTGGTCGCTCGTGACCATGCGCCAGGTGCACTCGGATGTGATCCACCCAATCGCGGCTTTGCCCGATGACCCACTGGTGGGCGACGGCCTCGTGACCGCGTCTCCTGGACTCTTGCTTGCGGTGCAGACTGCGGATTGCCTGCCGGTGATCGTGGTCGACCGGAAACAGCGGGTGGTGGGCATCTTCCACGCGGGCTGGCGCGGAACTGTGAAGCGTATCGTTGAGAAGGGCGTGGGAGAAATGCAGCGCTGGTTTGGCAGCAAGCCGCGGGACCTTGAAGCCGCCATCGGCCCGGGCGTGCACAATTGCTGTTACACGGTGGGAGAAGAAGTGCGCGACAATTTCGCGTCGCAGTTCGCCTACGCCGCCGAACTCTTTCACGAAGTCAAAGAATCAGACCCTGTGCGGGAGAAGTATCCACTGCTCTTTCTGACTGCGCGTGCGCCCGGACACAGCAAGCTGCCCGTGAACATTTTTCTTGATCTGGTGGAGGCCAATCGACGGCAGCTGGTCGATGCGGGTGTCCCTGCGAAACATATCGAAGCCTCACCGCTGTGTACGTCGTGCCGGACCGATCTTTTGTTCTCGTACCGCGCTGAGAAGGGAGTTACAGGCCGACTAATGGGAGTGGTTGGAGTCCGACCATAATCGGCGTTGCCCTCATGACGAAAAGCCGACTTGAGCAATGGTGCTGCCCCGTACTTCTGGCCTCGGTCACGATTTTGTCGGGAGTGACATTGGCTGGCAGTGATGAAGCAAATTCCCGCATCGACAATCTGTTCGCATTCATAACGTCGACCTCCCCAGGTGCTGCCGTTATGGTGGTCCGAGGCGGACATCCGATCTTCCAGCGCGGGTATGGCGCTACCGATCTGCGGTCACTCCACAAAATCGACGAGCACACCAACTTTCGTCTGGCATCGGTCACCAAGCAATTCACGGCGATGGCTATTATGCTGCTGGTCCACGATGGCAAGCTGCGTTACGACCAGACTTTGATTGATATTTTTCCGGAGTTCCCCGCCTACGGCAAGACGGTCACCGTTCGGCAGTTGCTCAATCACACCTCCGGTCTGCTCGACTACGAGGATTTAATGGCGAAGCAGTACGGCGCGATACCTGACGATCAAATTCCTCAGATCAGGGATGCTGGCGTACTCGAACTCCTGGAGAAGGTCAGCTCCACCAAATTTCCACCCGGCACGAAGTGGGAATACAGCAACTCCGGATACTGCGTGCTCGCAATGGTTGTGGAGAAGACCTCTGGTGAGCCGTTTGGCAAGTTCCTGCACGACCGCATCTTCGTTCCACTGCAGATGTCGAACACCGTCGCCTTCGAGAAGGGTAAGAACGAGGTTCGGAATCGCGCCTATGGGCACACGCTGGCAGATGGACGCTGGAAGGAGACCGACCAGAGTTCCACCTCGGCAACACTGGGCGACGGCGGCGTCTACACTTCGATCGAGGACCTGGTCCGCTGGGATGCCGCCTTGCGCGCTCACACTTTGCTCGACGCAAGAACAATGTTGCCCGCTCTTACCCCGGTGCAATCCACAGGCGGCCCGGCAAAGGAAGACGGCAGGGACGTAAGCTACGGCTTTGGCTGGTTTCTCGATCCGTACCACGGTCACCAACGCATGTGGCACTACGGGGAGACGGTGGGATTCCGAACGTCAATTCAACGCTTTCCAGCCGACGAACTCACGATTGTCGTGTTGTGTAATCGAGTTGATCTCAGCGCGCCCGATCTGGCGCTGAAGATTGCAGACCTGTACCTGAAAACGGGATCGCTGAAATAAGCGGAATCAATAACTAAGAATGATTCAGGACCTGCAAGCAATTCCGCGCCCCAACAGGCAGCGCACTGTCTCGAGGATCGCCCTACGGTGCAGGGGTAGTGGGCGCAGAGGGCGCCGGAACGGGTGCTCCCTCGCCATGATTGACCAGGTCTTTCAGCTCCTTGCTGGGCTTGAAGAAAGGGATCTTCTTGGCCGGGACTTCGACGCGGTCGCCGGTCTTCGGGATTGCGTCCGACGCGGGGCTTGCGCTGGCGGGTACGAAAGCTGCCGAAGCCGCGGATCTCGATCTTGTCGCCGACCCGCAGTGAGCGCACGACGCTGTCGAAAATCGTTTCCACAATGACTTCGCTGTCTTTGCGGGTCAGTTCCGCCAGACGGGAGACCTCATCGATCAGGTCCGCTTTTGTCATACGCCTCTTCGCTCCGTAAAGAAGATTAACGGTGGCGCGCTTAGGCGACCTCGGCCCTCAGTTGGGGCCTGCATAACCTCTCAAATTTCAGGTTCTTCGGCAAGTTCCGCGGCAGGGTCCGTCGGGATTTTGTTGGCACTTCCATGTACCTGGAGCAAAAAGCGCTATTTCCACAGATAGTAGAACCCAACGTGCTTATCCATGAGCTTCGCGGGTCAGGCAGATCCACTCCGACACATCTCCGAACAGCAGGTCCACCACGGTTTTGCGGTCTTTCTCAGGCCGCACAAGGATCGGTTCGCCCTTAATTTCACAGACTTAGCGGTATCTTCCACCGCTGTGCGAAAGTCGCAATCTGGTCGATCAGCTTCAGCGGCATGGCCTGCTCGCCGGTCCACACCTTGCCGTCGGCGATGGGCTTGATCTCTCGACTTTCATGCTCGCGCCCGTCGCCACCGCCTGGATGAACTGGGCGTGCATGTTGTCAATCAGGCCCTGCAGTATTCGCGCTCCGCCGGGGTCATTTCGCGGGTCGGCGAGCCGGTATCTTTAAACTCGCCCGGCCTTCATTGTGATGTCTTTGAGTTTCGCCCATTGCAGCAGGTCATCGTAGTTGACCCACTGGGCAATCACGCCAATCGATCCCACGACGACTGCCGTTGTCGGCGTAGATCTTGTTGGTCGCCGATGAAACGTAATAAGCGCCACTCGCGCCCACGGTCTCGATGGAAGCCACAATCCGCTTTTTCTTGTCGTCGCGAATGCGCTTCACTTCCTTGTAAATTTCTTCCGAAGCGGCCACGCCACCGCCCGGCGAGTTGACGTGCAGGATGATCGCCTTGATCGAGTCATCATCGGCAAATTTCTTGAGTTGCTGCACGACGGGATTCGGGCTGAGGATCACACCTTCCAGGTCGACCACCGCGATCTTGTCGCCGAAAGATGTGAGGGATGCGTCTTTCCCGGTGTGGAGCGTGACATAGACGAGGGCAAAGACGGCCAAGACGAAGAGGAAAAATGCTCCTCCCCCGATCACGATCCAGAGCAATGTCCGGGAACGCTTTTCTTCAGTCATAACTGAGGCGCTAGTATAACTCGTGCGCGGGGGAGACGCTTGTCAAGCCGCCGTTGCATAATGCCAGTGCATGAAACACGCAATTCTTGGTCCCGGCGGCATCGGCGGGTTGATGGGTGCCTGCCTCGCGAAAACAGGGGCGTCGGTCACGATGGTCGTTCGCCCAGATGCCCTCGAGCAGTATCCTCGCCAATTGCAGTTTGAGAGCCCGTTCGGCGATTTCACCGTTCCTATCGAGCGAACGTCGCAGGTCCCGCCCGTGGATGTGCTCTGGATTACCGTGAAAGCTACCCAGCTGGACGCTGCGTTGCGATCAGTTCCCGCAGCCGATACCGCAGGCGCGATTGTGCCCTTGCTTAACGGCATCGATCACATTGCGCTGCTGCGCTCGCGCTACGGCGCCGATCGCGTCTTTCCTGCCACGATTGCAGTCGAATCGGAACGGGTCGCGCCAGGACACTTTGTCCGACGCTCACCTTTCGCTCGGTTGAGTGTCATCGCTCGTGCGAAATCCCTCCTGGGAACGACACTCGAACAACTGCAGCAGCTCAAATTCACGTGCCCACTAGTTGAGCACGAGCCCACCCTGCTGTGGGGCAAGCTGGCGTTTCTTGCGCCCATCGCTCTGACAACAACCGCAGCGGGCGCCGCCACGGGCCAAGTCGCCGCCGATCCGCACTGGCGCGAACTGCTGGAATTGTGTGTCCGCGAGGCTTGTGCCGTGGCAACGGCGGATGGCGCTCAGGTAGATCCAGACATCGGCATTGCCGCGTTTCGGAGCCTGCCTCCCGGAATGCGCAGTTCCATGCAGAAGGATGTTGAGCAAGGCAAGCCGCCCGAACTGGACGCAATCGCGGGGCCGATTCTGCGAGGGGCTGCCCGTTACGGGATCCCCGTTCCGGTCACACAAAGCCTGGTGGCAGCTGTCGCTGAAAGGGCTGGGCTCCCGCGAATTTAGGATTGAACGTATTAGACTAATTTTTGTCATCCCAGGCAAACATCCGTGCTCCAAGTGTGACGCGGAGTTTTGTGACTTCCTCGAGGCTGAATCATGGCAACCGCGTTGACTCGCACCAACCCTCTCTCTTATCTCACGGAACAGCTCAACGATCTGAAGGCGAAGGGCACGCATTTCAAACTGCGTGTGCTCGAGGACGAGCAGGCTCCGCTGTGCACCTTTGACGGCAAGAAGGTCATCAATCTCGCCTCGAACAATTACCTGGGTCTGACTACGCATCCCAAGTTGCGCGAAGCCGCATTGGAAGCCACGCGTAAATACGGGGTTGGCTCTGGCGCGGTGCGGACCATCGCCGGCACCATGAAGATTCACATGGAGCTGGAGGAGAAGATCGCACGTTTCAAAAACGTGGAAGCTTGCGTGGTCTTCCAGTCGGGATTCGCAGCTAATGCGGGGACGGTATCTGCGGTTCTGGGCAAGGAAGACTTCATCATCTCCGACGCACTGAATCATGCATCCATCATCGACGGCGCCCGTCTGTCGCGAGCCAAAATCCTGGTCTTCCGGCACAAGGACCTCGCTCACGCCGAAGAACAACTGGCCAGCGTAAAGAATGAAGTGGGCCGGAAGCTGCTAATTACCGACGGCGTGTTCTCGATGGACGGCGACATCGGCCCGCTGCCCGGGCTGTGCGATCTTGCCGAGAAATACGGCGCCATCATGATGGTCGACGATGCACACGCCTCCGGCGTCCTGGGCCGCAATGGGCGCGGCACGGTGGATCATTTCAAGCAACATGGCCGCGTCGACATCCAGGTGGGAACACTTTCCAAGGCGATTGGGGTGTTGGGTGGATACGTCTGTGGCACCCGCGACCTGATCGATTACCTCTACCATCGCGCGCGCCCGTTTCTGTTTTCGACCTCACATCCGCCGTCCGTAGCGGCCACGTGTATTGCTGCCTTCGATGTACTCGAGCAGGAGCCCGAGCGCATCGACAGGCTGTGGGAGAACACACGTTTCTGGAAAAAGGAGCTTGGGCTGCTGGGTTTCGACATTGGGGGTAAGAGCACGCCCGCCAGCGAGACGCCGATCACGCCGATTATCATCGGCGACGGCGCACGCACCATGGAATTCTCGCGCGAACTCTTCAAGGAAGGCGTGCTTGGCACCGGGATTGCGTTCCCTACAGTTCCGGAGGGCAAGGCGCGCGTGCGCACGATTATGACGGCGACTCATACGCCGGAGGAGCTGCAGCAGGCGTTGGAGGTCTTGAAAAAAGTGGGGAAGCAGATGGGGATTTTGACGTAGTTGGCACACAGGGTTACTCCAAAGACTTTGGGATATTTCAATGTTTAATCCATTCCATCGGAGCGTGCCGACATGTCCAGCTTGCCAGTTCCCGCTGCGCCTCTTTCGGGGTGGTTGTGCCCACTGCAGGGCGCCCTTATACATTCCTAGCTCATACTTCCGCTGGGTTTGGCTGTTGGTACTGGCAGTTCTCACGGCTTTGGCAATTCCGACCTATACCTCCGAGCATGCAGGCACGTGGTTCTTGGAATTGCTTCTCATTGCCCTTCCGGTGCGTTTAATTTGTGGTGTTCTCGTTCCGCCACCGTTTGAGTGCGGGCAACAGCGGTCAAAGCTTCCTTTCGTTGCTTGGTACGTGGCCTGCTGCCTCATGATTTTCGTTTACTGGACGGGTTTTGGCTGGACCCACATTCTCCTTGGAGCTTCAAAGGACGAGCTTCGAGATAACCTGAACTTCTTTTCACTGCCCCTCGGCATGGTGAGTCGAGGTTTTGTGCTGGCCCCGCAAAGAACTTTCGTCGACGTGTGCGGAATCCTGTTGGCAAACTGCTTCTTCTATGCTCGCGTGCTGTTCCTTCTTCACAAGTTTGGGGCCTTCCTGATTCGTCGAAATCGGGTCACGCGTATGGATCTGTCAGCCCTGAGTTCGCCATCGGAGTACGAGGAGGACTAGGCTCGAAGAAGTATCCAGAGCTAGCCCCCACGGTACACAACGCGCCCACCCACGATGGTCGCCACTATCTTCCCTGTGAGCTGCCACCCATCAAATGGCGAATTCCGAGACAAGGAGCGGGACTTCGTCACATCGAACGTCCAGCGCTTTTTCGGATCGAAGATCGTCATATCTGCATGATTCCCGCGAGCCAGCGATCCTCGGCCGCGCAGATCAAACACCCGTGCCGGTCCGGTTGTGAACAACTCCACAATTCGCGTCAGGGGAATCTTGTGGTCGCGGTGCAATTTGGTGATGGCCAGGCCTAGCGCGGTTTCCAGCCCGGTAATGCCGTATGCCGCGCGCTCGAACTCCACCTGCTTCTCGTGGATCGCATGAGGCGCGTGATCGGTGGCAATCGCATCTACGGTCCCATCGGCCAAGGCCACCAGGATGGACTCCACGTCAGCGGCAGAACGAAGAGGCGGGTTCATTTTGCAGTTCGTGTCATACTCGCCCACCGCTTCGTCAGTGAGCGTGAAGTGATGCGGCGTGACTTCGCAGGTCACGCGCGCGCGGCCGCGCTTCCCGCGCCGCACGGCCTTCAAAGACTCGGCCGCGGAGAGATGGGCCACATGCAACCGCGCATTCGGGAGTTGCTGGGCAATCTGGACATCGCGATCCACAATGCTGGCCTCGGCCGATGCCTTCCACCCGCGCAAGCCGAGTCGGAAGGACGTTGGTCCATCGTTCATCGGGCAGCCGTCGGTCGAACGCGTATCCTCCGCATGCTGCACCACGGGGATATTCAGTTCTCCGCTGAGACGCAGGCAGTCGCGCATGACGTCGTTGTCGAGGATAGGCTTACCATCGTCAGTGACCGCAACCGCTCCGGCTCGCTGCAACCCGCGAAAGTCCGTGAGAACTGCGCCCTTGCTGGCATGGGTTGCAGCTGCCACCGGGAAGACATTGACCACTGCGCCGCGCTCCGGCTGGCGCAACCAGTTCACCCATTCCTGCGAATCGATGACCGGAGTCGTGTTCGGCATGCAGCAGACCGAGGTAAATCCACCCGCCGCGGCGGCTGCCGTCCCGGACGCGATCGTCTCTTTATAGCTCTGCCCCGGTTCGCGCAAATGGACATGCAGGTCGATAAACCCGGGAGCGACGACCAGTCCGCGCGCATCAAATTTCTCCTCGGCCCCGCCGCGGATCTTATTGGGTGGGGCAATCTCGGCTACTCTGCCATCGCGCAGCAGGACATCCATTGGAGTATCGATCCGGCTGGCGGGATCGATCACATGTCCGCCCTTGATCAGCAATGACTCGGGTTTGAACTTATCGTGTGCCATGAAGGCTATGAGCTACGAGCCATGAGCTAACGAGCAAACGCCATAGAAACTGGCATGAGTTACGAGCTAGAGTCGCAGACCTAGAGCCCGGACTAAGCCTAGAGTCTGCTGTTCCCCGCCGCTCGCGCCAGAATTGCCATGCGCGTCGGAACTCCATTACGTACTTCGTCCACAATCACCGACTGCGGACTATCCGCCACTTCAGCAGTCAACTCCAGTCCGCGAATGATGGGACCCGGGTGCATGACAATCGCATCCCGCTTCGCCATCTTCAGGCGATGCGTCGTCATTTGGTAGCGCGCGATGTAGTCCTCCAGGCGCAGCTTCATCCCTGCCAGGCGTTCCTTCTGCACCCGCAGGAGCATGAGCACGTCGGTTCCGCGCACCGCATCTTCAATGTGCCGAGTGAGGTGTAATCCTGGGGCCAGCGTGGTCGCGACATCCGGGACGAATTCCGGAGGACCGCACAGGGTAATCTTCACCCCAAACTTACTCAGCAAATGGCACGCCGAGCGGGCTACCCGACTGTGAAAGATATCGCCGACGATGGAGACGTGCAGTCCCTTGAAGGTTTTCTTGTGCCGCAGAATGGTGTAGGCATCCAGCAGGGCCTGCGAGGGATGCTCGTGCATGCCGTCTCCGGCGTTAACCACGGGAATATCGAGATGCTGTGCCATCAGATGGGGCGCGCCTGCCAGAGGATGACGGATCACAATGATGTCGGCGCCGACCGCGCGCAGGGTGTAGCCGGTGTCCAGCAGCGATTCGCCTTTCTCGATGCTCGACCCGCTGGATTGCACCAGCGTGGTCATCGCCCCCATGGACTTGGCGGCAACTTCGAACGAAGAACGAGTACGGGTGGAAGGTTCGTAAAACAGAAGAACAACGCGCTTGCCGCGCAAGACGGGCCGAGGCTTCTGCGGATTCATGCGCCGGGCCAGCTGCAAAATCTTGAGAATTTCCGGCGCGTCCAGCCTCTCGATACCGAGCAGTGAACCGCGAGCGACCTTATTCATCGGTTGCCCTGGAGACAGGATCGGCCGGGCCCCCGGGTGCCTTCCCCGCACGGTTCTCAGTTTTCCCTCTCCATCAAGACGACCTCTTCCGCAACGTCGACTTCCTTTGACGCGCGGAGTTGCGAGTCGGGTTAGAAGTCATAAACGGTGCATCATACGCGGAGCCAGTGTCGCCCGGCAAGGATGGGTAAACAAGCCTTGCGGGTCGACGCAGGACGCATCGCTCATTCTTGCGAACCGGCCTTCTTCTTGTATCCGTCGCAGGCCAGCACCGGCAGACGGGGATATTTCGGGAACCGTGAATCAGTCAGGGCAAGTTCGCAAAGCAGAAAAACCGAGCCGCGCTCCGATTCCATCCTTCGGCCATGCGTGCAATCGTTGCACAGGCCAGCGTTCGGCGGATTTCGGATTGTCGGAAAAGAAGATGAAGTCACAACCGCAAGATATCAGGGATAGAAACTTTATTGTGCTAGCGCCGCAGCCGTTTCCGTACCCACGCCCCGTACCAGGCGCCGCCGATGCTAGAGCCGATTACCAACATGATCAACATCACAAAAAGAAAAAACGTTACGAAGAACGCCAGCCCACCTGGGGATTTCAGTAAGTCGAGCATCTGCCGCATCTTTTCGGCGTCGTAACCGCGACTGATCAGCTGGGGCGCACTGTCGGCGATCGCCTTACGCATCTCTTCCGCCTGGTACACAACCGTGGCCACCACGATCACCGCGAGAAACAGAAAGCCGAATGCGCCACTGGCCGCGCCCACTTGGCCTCCGGCGACCGGTGTCAGCACCGCGTTCTTTACCTTTCGACCGTAAAGCCTGGTCGACCATGCCCCTCCCGCCAGGAAGGCCAGTCCAATCATGAGCAACAGTGCTGCCGGCGAACTCGCGCTCAGCATCGAGAGCGGAATCACCAATAACAGGGAAAACGCCCCTCCCAACGCGGCACAGGGAAGAGCGTGCGACCACTGAACGTGAGTCGACTGAGACTTAGGCAACAATTCCGGAAGAAGAATCGTTCCGTCAGAAGAGTCATGAGCCTGGGGAACGATCGTGGGCTCCGGTTCGATCCCGACCACTCGAATCTGCGGGGCACCGCAGTGCCTGCAAAATGGCACTCCGTCTTCGACCGCCTCTCCACACTTTGCGCAGGGATGTTCCACGGGACTTCAAGGTATCGCAGCAGGAAGAATCGAAGCAAGGAAGGCAGCCAGCATTGTGCCGATTGTTTGAAAGAACCTCGCGCTTGGCGAACCGCGTCGCGAATCTTCTACCCGCGAAGTCAACGGTACCGTGCTGGGGGAGCAATGGGCCTCCCAGAGGCCTCAAATCATGTCTTTATTCCCACCACGGGTCTGCACATAGACCAGCGCGAAATCTGTCCCCTTGCCCTTGTCTTGCGGAGAAATCGCAACCAGGTGCTGGTTGTCTTTGGTGCCGACTTTCAGTTCGATCGTAGGCCCGCTGCTTTGATCACATTTAAGCTGGCGCGAATCCTTCTTGTCATCATCCTTGCCGACGTGGACATCGACATCGCCCGAGTCGCCGTGCCGGTTGGTCGTGTGACACTCCAGGATGACCCCATACTTCTTCAGTTGGTCTTTGTAGTACGCAGTAACTTTCTCCGGCGGGTCGTCTGACAGAAACTCAACTGCCACCACTTTCAAGCCGAAGAATCCAGCGGAGATGTTCACGTTCGCGCTCTTCTCGTCGCCACTCTTGTCGTCATCCTTCTGGCGGGCGCCAGGGTAGACCGGCATACCCGTGTCTCGCACGTCGGCGCCCTTGCTGACATGAATTCCACCTACCGGGGTTTCGATGTCCACTTTCTTGTCTTCGCCGTTGTTGTCCTTCTTGACGTTGATGCTGCAGGCGAGCAGGGCAACGAAGCCTGCGAGGGCCAGTACGAACGCGACTGACAAATTAGTGTGCTGCGATCTTTTCATGTTGCGATCCTCCCTCGGCAAGCTGGGCTTGACGCTCGATGCCCGCACCGCGCTGGGCGACGTTCGGAATGCTGACAGGCAAGTGTCCCCTGATTGGGATCTCGCCGAACAATGCTTTCACCGCACTCAGTTCCGAAATCGACGCATTGGAAAACGTACACAGATAATTCTGGATGCCCGGAAAATCCGCCATCACATAAGGATTGCCCATAGCCACCACGGCGGTCTTCTGGGCCGCGTGCTCCAAAAGCTTGTTCAACAAGATCCCCGTGGCGTCCGCCACGGCGACCGAGTTCTTGAGACCGCCCGGTGTCGGAATTACATAAACGGCGGCGATCACCGCCTGTGCCTCATCGACCGCTTTGAGAATCTCCTCGTTCATCCCCGCCGCGACGCGTGGATCGACATACATCACGTTGGCATCCGGCACGCGGCTGCGTACCTGGCGTGCGAGCATTCGGCCAGCTTCCGTGCGAACATCCTCGGAGAGCACAACAACAACAAGATGGTTGTTTATCTCCTCTGTGGTCATATACGGAAGCCCACCCTTCGCGGTTCCCACCCCCCTGAGTGGCAGAAGCTTGCCGTTGTCGCGCACCAGGGTGACGGCATCGTCAGCCGCCTGTTGGCCTGCGGCCATGTTCTGCGGCTTTCCCACTTCGCTGGAAATGGCCGCTATGTCGACTAATCGGGCTTTGTGCAGTCCAAGAGATGCCTTTATCTTCAAGATCTTGAGGACGGACTCATCGAGGCGCGTACGCAGGAATCTCCCCGCTACCAACGGCCTGCAACATCGCCTTGTAGGAAGCCTCGAGGTCGGCCGGAATAAGGAGCAAGTCGTTGCCGGCCTTGAAGGCTTCGACCGCTGCCCGGCCTACATTCGACGCATACAGTCGGGTGAGTCCGGCCATGTCGAGCGCGTCGGTGGTGACGATGCCCTGGAACTTCATCTGCTTCTTGAGCAGGTCAGTGACGACGGCCGACGAAATGGTCGCGACCCGATTCGGATCGGGCTCGAGCGCCGGAACGCTTACATGGGCGACCATGACCGAATCCACGCCCGCATCGATTGCCTTCTGGAAGGGTGGCAGTTCGACCGACTTGAGATGCGCCAGATCGCCACCGACGCGCGCGACTCCCAGGTGCGAGTCGGTGGCGGTGTCGCCGTGCCCGGGAAAATGTTTGGCGGTGGCGAGCATCCCGCCTTCGTGCGCGCCCTTGATGTAGGCGGCCACCAAGTCGCCGACCTGTTGCGGATCTTCGCCGAAGGAACGTGTGTTGATCACGGGATTGACGGGATTCGAATTCACATCCGCCACCGGGAAGAAGTTCCAGTGAATCCCGATGGCGCGTGATTCCTCGGCGGTAATGCGCCCGAAGGCTTCCGAGTATTCGGCCTTACCCGCCGCTCCGAATGCCATGGCGTGCGGGAAAATCGTCGGCCCATTCAGGCGCATGGTCAAACCACGTTCGAAGTCGGCGGCAAATAGGAGCGGGAGCTTCGAATCCTGCTGCAGATGGTTCAATAGCATCGCGGCTTCGTAAGGCTCACTCTTGATGAGGAACGGGCCGTCTACCGGAACGGTCATGGCGAATGAGCCCGACGTGATATCGATTGATATCGTCGCGCAACTGCGCGTAAGTCTCGCTATCCTGGTTCAAAAACTGCGCTCGCACCCAAACCATGAACAGCTGTCCGACCTTTTCTTCGGTGGATAACTTGCGCAGGGTCTTCTCCGCCCACTTCTCACCAGCTGTGGTCGAGGTGGATGGGTCCAGACCTCTGATAGCGGTCCTTCGCGAATGCAGACGTCAGCATGAAGATCAGGAAGAGAGCGGTGGCAGAACGCATAGGCAGACGATAGCAGAGAAACAGGTCTTGGGTCGTAGGTCTTGGGTTTTGGTCGCCAGGTGTGGGAATCTCAGGCAGGGCTAATCGGAAGAGTGCGGTCAGTCCGTGCTCGTAAAACACGTGCGACTTAGGAGTTAGTGATCACCAAGGCCAAATGTCGGTATTCACGTCTAAAACCTGAAGTCCGATAATCCAGATCTGCGAACCATGTTCCACCTGGAACATTGCGACCTGGCTTCGACACTTTCGATTGCAACCAGCTATTTGTACCTGCGCTGTCTGGCGCTACAATGTGCCCATGACCTCCCCCATGCACGACAAGGCGCACGCCCACGCGGGGCATTCCCGACACCATGTCTACGCGATGGAGACCACAGGTCTGTTGATCATCGCGGCGACGTTGCTGGCCATCACGTTGGTTCGCTTCTGGCAGGCGATGCACTGGAGCTTGCGCTGACGCAACCGCACGACCCGCTCCTGGTCGTCATTCTCGGTCCCACCGCCAGCGGCAAGACTGCCCTTTCGCTCGCCCTCGCACAACATTTTCACGGCGAAATCGTGAATTGCGACTCGGTCGCAATGTATCGCGAGTTCGAGATCGGCACTGCCAAACCGAGCCGCGCAGGAGCGCGCTTGCGTTCCGCATCATCTCTTCGACGTGATCGAACCCACTGCGTACGTCACTGCCGGGGAATATGCTCGGCAAGCTCGAAAAGTACTGGATGAAATCAAGACGCGCGGACACTTGCCGATCGTGGTGGGAGGAACTGGACTCTACTTGCGTGCGCTGCTCGATGGTCTCTTCCCGGGGCCCCAGCGTTCCGAGGAGTTGCGCGAACGGTTGCGCGAGCGTGCCGACAAGAAGGGACTCAGCCTACTTGCACCGCATGCTTCGCCGTCTCGATCCTGAAGCAGCGAAGAAGATTCACGCCAATGACAAACCCAAACTGATTCGCGCACTTGAGATTTGTCTCGCAAGTCGCGAGCAGATGACCGAGATGTGGAAGCAGGGCCGCGACGCGCTGCAGGGATTCCGTATTCTCCGTCTGGGGCTGAATCCCGATCGTGACGCGCTGTACGAGCGCATCAACGAGCGGGCGCGACGATATGTTCGAGGAAGGCCTGGTGGAAGAGACCGAGCACCTGTTGCAGAACGTACGGCGACTCCGCCCGTCCGCTCGGCTCACTCGGCTACAAACAGGCCGTCCAGTTGCTACGCGGTGAGGTGACTCGCGAATCTGCCATCGCAGCCGCCCAGCAGGCGCATCGCAACTACGCAAGCGCCAGATGACGTGGTTTCGCCGTGAGCCGGAAGTGGTGTGGTTACTGGATTCGGCACCGACGAACAGGTTCAGTATGCAGCGATCGGAGGGTGGCGATGGCCAGGCTGCGGGTCTTAGGTCTCAGGCTTGCGGCCGCAGGGTCTGAGAAACGTATCGAGGCGAGACTCGGGAGTGGAACTTCGAAATCCAACAACCACGAAACTGAAAGACCCAATAGATCGAAGACCTGTGACCCAAGACCGAATGCCAAGACCTGCACCTGACACCTGAGACCCTGCCTTTCCCGGTGATAAACTTCGTTGCCATGGCTACGCCGGAAGCCAGTTCAGCCGGGAAGAATTGTTCGCTTTGGAGTCTTTGAAGTGGACCTCGTCTCCGGGGAACTGCGCAAGGATGGCAGCCGCATCCGTCTGCAGGAACAACCCTTTCAAATACTCACCATGCTGCTCGAGCGCCGCGGTGAGATGGTCACTCGCGAGGACCTGCGCAGCAAGCTCTGGCCGGCCGATACCTTCGTGGATTTTGATCACGGCCTGAATACGGCTGTGAATAAGCTGCGCGAGGCATTGGGGGATGCGGCCGCCAACCCGCGCTTTGTGCAGACGGTCGCACGTCGAGGCTATCGCTTTATTGCACCCGTGCAGGAGAACGGGCGGTCCACCGGCATCCCAGGGTAGCGCGACGTCTCCGGGCGATGCCGCCGGCGTGTCGGTTCGCGCTGAAGGAGCGCTCCATCCCGAACTTGCGGTGCCAATCCCCCGGCGCGGTCTGACTCGCGGTTTGTTTCTTCTGATCCAGGCGATGTACCTGATCTTCTACATCGAGGCACTACTCCATTGGCAGGATGTACATCGGATCGCTGATTCGTTTCTGCCAGGTTGGGGAGCGGTCGCGATTTTGGTGGCGGTGGTGGTGACGGCTGGGATTGGGATACCGCTGCGCTGCTTTCTGATTTCGGCGGTCGGATTCGATCATCGTGAACTGGGTCAGAAATTTCAGAGGCTGTTTCCGGCCATCCTGGCGATCGATCAGTTGTGGGCGGTGGCCCCTTTCCTGCTGGCCGGGAAGATTGGTTTTGGAGCGGCTTTCGCGGCCACGGCCGCCTTGCTGTATCTTCCTTTTTCGGAGCGGACTTTGGTTCGGATGGCTTATCCGCAAAACCGATGGCAAGAGCCTTTAACCGCGAAGGTCGCGAAGAAGGGCTCCAAAGGTCGCGAAGGGGAAAAACTCAGAGAAGAAATTCTGGGAACTCTGCTTACCCGGTTCGCGTATTTGCGTCTGAGACGTGGGAGCGGTGTGCTCATCTGCGTCCGAAGGAGTGAATTTATGCGGCGCTTGCTTTGGATCGGACTTGGAGTTTGGCTGACGTTCTCTGTGTCTCTTCGGGCACAGGGCGAAGATTGGACCAAGAGCTTCCCGATTAGTGGCCGGGCGGAGTTACGGGTGAAGACTTCCGACGCCGACATTCGCGTCGATACCTGGGACCAGAAGAGTATTGAGGCGCGGGTCACTTCCGAAAAGTGGGGCTTCGGACAAGGCGGTATCCAGGTCTACGATCATCAGACGGGCGATACTGTCGAAATCGAAGTGCGCTTCCCGCATGGCCTGCACGTCTTCAGTGTCGGGAATCGGCGCACCGTGGTTGAGATTCACATGCCACGGGAAGGCAATGCCCACCTGGACACCGGAGACGGCGAAATCCGTGTGCGCGATGTAAAGGGTGATCTGGAGCTACAAAGCGGAGACGGCAGGGTCGAGGCCGAAGGCGTGGACGGAGTCTTGCGGGCACACTCCGGAGACGGCCACATTCGCGCGCGAGGACGATTCGACAATCTCGACATCAGCACCAGCGACGGGCGGATCGATGCCGAGGCGGTCGCGGGGTCGACCATCGGAAAAGGCTGGAGCGTGAAGACCGGGGACGGTAGCGTCAGCCTGACGGTGCCGGAAACCTTTGCGGCCGACGTCGCGCTGCACACCGGAGACGGGCATATCAGCCTCGACATGCCGCTCACTGTGGAGGGCCGGTATGACAGCAGCAATATCCACGGCAAACTGAACGGAGGCGGCGGTCTTCTGGATATTCACACCGGCGACGGATCGATACGACTGGGAAAATCTTGAGTTGGCTGTTGGCTTGCGGCTGATGGCTAATCGCTGAGCCCTCGAACAGTTCATGGAGCGACGGGCGTCCTCGCCCGTCGGCGCGAAGCGCGAGGGCTGACGATTGCAAATCACAGGTTAAATACGTCGCGGCGTCGGTAGTGTTGACACTACCCCTGCTGCGAGGGCAGGATGCCCTCGCGACAGCCGGCAAGATGCCGGCGCTACTAGTGGATTTCGCTGCCGTCGGTGTTCAGGTTGTAGTAGTAGCTGAAGCGCAGACCGAGGTAGGGACCGGGGAATTCCTCGCGGAAGCGGTGGAAACGGGTTCGATCCGGTGATGCTGCCGAAGGCCGGACGGTCCATCGCAGCGTCGCCCGAGGAACCCACGACTTTCAGTCCGGCAACGCTTCCGTCTTTCAGAATGAAGAACTCCAGCACGACCCGGCCCTTCTTCCATTGAGCCGATTCCGGGATCAGGGCGTACCACTGCTGTTTGACGATCGTGCAGCACGCGAGCGAGATAGGGATTGAAGTCGACCCCCATCGTGTCGGTAAGCACTTCCATCTGGTCCTAACGTGCCGGTCTTGCCTTGGTTCAGGCCGAAAGTCTCCGCCGTCGCCACCGTAGCCGCCGCGGTTCTGCGCGGCCGCACGCGTGGCTTGATCGATCTGCGAACCCGCTGACATGCTGCCTCCGAACTTGATCTGCGGCGACGGTTGCACCGGGGGCTGCAGCTGCGAGATCTGGTTCTGAATCTGCGGAGGAGGCGCGCCCTGCTGGGATGCCGGCTGACCGCCGTTGTTCTGAGCCTGCGAGGCCTGGTCGGGAGCTGGAGGTTGCTGAACTTGCGGGCCGCTCGGTCCCGGATTTCCGGGACGGCTGCTGGCCATCAGCTTCTTCAATTCCTTGGGGTCGAGCTGCGGAGTGCGAGACGATGCGGTGCGATCTTTATCCGAGATCACGTTGGTGTCGGGCCGCTTGGTGACCTTCTGCAAATCAGGCGGCAACTCGATGTAGGTGAGTTCTTTCTGCCGCAGAAGATCCTGCACCGACACAGCCATCACCGGTTGCTGGTGGAGAAAGACCCGGCGATAGAATCCTTCGATCCGCGGCTGGTTCACGAACAGGATGATGACCAGCAGGTGCACGATGACCGAGAGCCACGCGGCCTCGCGTTTGCGCGAACGCGTGAGGTCGTCCTGCAAATGGAGAAGCAGCTGGGGAACCGCGTCCTCATCGAAGTGCCGATAGGCGGTTTCCCAGTGCTGCGCGTCATAGAGGCCCAGAGCCTCCGGTGCTCGAACCGTAGGCGGGCAGTGGATCTTTCGATGGTGTTTGCGTGGTCGACATCTACAGAGGTTCTGCCTCGACCGATAGCCAGGATTCGAGCATGGACAACAAAAATCCGGCCGCGTCGGCAGGCGCGTTACTCTTATTCTCGCATTTTTTCCCGCAATCCGCTAAACGTCAGAGGTCCTGAGACTTAGGATGCACCCCCATCGTCAAGGGTAGACCAGGGATGGGTCGGAGACCAAGGGAAGATTTGTAAAGGTTTGTGAAGCGGGGGAGCGCTCCTGTGGAACGTCAGGGACGAAATCGTCGAGCGTACGTCCGGCAAATTCGTTCTTCGTGGTTCTCGCGAAACTTGAATGCTGCCTCGCTATTCAAAACGTCTTCACTCTCGCAACTTGTTTTCTCATACGTCAGTACCATGGTCGTGATGTTAAGAATCTCATCATCCCACTGCGCTTGCGCTTACTAACCCTATACACGTCAGGAATTTATCTTGCTTTCGTTCGGCGTCCTGATGTACAAGCTACCGGGAACTTGCCGCCCACACACGGTGTATCGTACCCATCCTGTCAACGGAGAGATCTTTTCTCGCGAGCGTGAAAGCTTCTCGCCGCGATTTCCCCAGGGAGAGTCTATGAAATCCACTCTGAAGATCTTGCTTGCCTCGATTCTCGCTCTGCTATGGACCAGCCTGGCTTTCGGGCAAGGTGCTGCCACTGGCGATCTGCACATCACGGTGAAAGACGAGCGAGGCAACCTGATCACCAATGCGACGGTCACCGCGCAGGAGCAGGCCAAGGGATTTGTACGTACCACCAAACTGAACAGTGATGGCGAGTACCGGCTACTGTCGCTGCCTCCGGGGACGTACACGGTTACGGTCGAGTGTGCTGGCTTCGCCAGATATTCGGCGAGTGATCAGGCGGTGACGGTGGGTCAGATGCGGGATCTGGCAGTCACGCTGGCGGTGGGCAGCGTGGAGACGGTGGTGAACGTCAGTTCCGAAGCTGCCCTGGTGGAAACCTCGCGCAGTTCTACCACGGACACGATCGATCAGCGACGCATCGACAACCTGCCGATCAACGGACGTAATTACATCAATTTCACGCTGACCGATTCGCAGGTGGTGCGCGACAACGCGCCCAACACAGGTGCGGCGCCCACGTCGGGGCTCAACATGAGCGGGCAGCGTGCCCGGTCGAATCTCGTAAACGTGGATGGCGCTGACGCGACCGACAATTCCGTTAACGGCGTGCGCTCGACCGTCTCGCAGGAGGCGGTGCAGGAATTCCAGATTATTTCGAACAGCTACGCCGCCGAATATGGCCGCGCTTCGGGAGGCGTAGTCAACATCATCACCCGCTCGGGGTCCAACGCGTTTCACGGCGACGTATTTGGCTACTTGCGGAATCGCAATTTTCAGGCGGTGAATCCCTTCAGCACGGTTTCCAACCCGGCATACACGCGAGTGCAGGCGGGCGCGGCTTTCGGCGGACCGATCAAGAAGGACAAGACTTATTACTATTTCTCCTACGAAGTCACCCGCAGGCACGAGACGGGCTTTTCGAGCATCGGTGCCAACAACTTCGGGCTCGTTCCGTTCGACACCACATTGGTGGGCTTGCCGTTCAAGACTCTGCAACTGACTCCGGACCAGATCGGATTCCTGACGAACCCGAGCGTGCTCGCGGCGGAGGCAGCCGACCCGACCGGTCCTTTTGCCCAAGAAGTCGGGACGTACGCGGTGCTAGCGGGTGCGTCATCTGGTCAAGCTCTGCAAGGAAATTGGCCCTCGGATATGGTGCTGGCTCTGAGCGGAGGCGCGATACCGGCCTGGGCTGGCTTCCCGACTTCGTGCCGACCTCCAGGACCGTGTGCCCCGGTGCCCGCCTCGTATCAGACGCTGGAATCCCAGCGCGGCAATTTCCCGGTTTTCGAAGGCACCAGCCTCTACTCGCTGCGGCTTGACCACAACCTGACCAATAGCAACCATCTGATGCTGCGCGCCAATGTCAGCCCGAGCACGATTACTGGTATCGAGGTCGGCGGCCAATCCCAGCCCTTCGGGCAGAATGCTTATTCACGTACTTCGCAGCAGACCTTCCGCGATGTTGCGGGCACAGTGCAGGACACCTGGACGATCGGCAACAACAAGGTCAACGAATTCCGCTTTCAATATGCCCGGCGCGGTTTGTCGTACTTCTACAACACGGAAATCCCGGGTGGGAGTGACCCGGCTGTGAACATACCGGGCTTCGCTTACTTCGGACGCGAGCCCTACTCCTACATTCAGCGCACGGAGAAGCGCTACCAGTTCACCGACAATTTCTCCTGGACGATTGGCCGGCACGACACCAAGTTCGGTGGCGACTTCAACTACCTGCCGATCGATGCGATCTTTACTGTGAACTACGGTGGCGTGTATGACTTCGGCTCGTTCAGTTCCGGCAACTTGGGATTTGTGTCGCCCATTCCCAACACGCCGTTCCCCGATCTCTCAGCGGTGCAAGCCTACGGCGCCGGCCTTCCGGGAGACTTCATTCAGGGCCTGGGCAGTCCGAGCGACTCCTTCAGCAACAAGCCGCTGGGCCTGTTCTGGCAGGATTCGTGGCGGGTACGGTCCAACATCACACTGAACCTGGGCGTGCGGTACGACGTGGAGTTCCCGCCCAAGTTCAAGCCTCCACAAGGACTCGCACTTCCGGCTTACAACTTGCTGGGCTTGCAGAAGGGGATTCAGACCGACAAGAACAACTTTCAGCCTCGCCTGGGACTTGCCTATGATCCCAAGGGGGATGGCAAGACTGTGATTCGCGCTTCGTATGGGTTGTTTTACGATCACCCGTTGCTGGGTCTGTACTTCCTCGGAGACGCTTCCGACGGGTCTTCCAGCGGGCAATTGGCCTTTGGCGGGACAGCGCCCTGCAGCGGCACGAATGGGAGTCCCGGGAATCTGAACGCGATTCCGATTTTCCAGGGAACGCTGAATCAACCGGGATGTACCCCCTCGCCCTTTCCGCTTGCCAATGCGAATCTGGGGTACTTGCCGGACCAGCAACAGTTTCAGGCATTGAATTTTCCGCAGTCGGTTTTTCTGAACCAGAACTATTTAAATCTGGATCTGGCGAATCCAGCGCAATCCACTTTTCTTCCACTGGGTTTTCAGCCGTTTGGATATCCGCAAGGCAAGAACTTCGTCTACGCCTACGCGCAGCAAGCCAACTTCAGCATCGAGCGTGACCTGGGCGGCAATTTCTCGTTGACGCTCGCCTACAATTTCAACGGCGGACGGCATCTGAATCGTCCGATTAATGCCAACACGATTCGCGGCGATCTGATGGTGGCGAATATGAATGCCGCGCTCGCTGCCGGACAGACTGCGGCGAGTCCCTTCACGGTGGGCACGGGAGCGGTTCCGTGCGGCGTCGGCCCGCTGGGGCCGTGGGTCAGCGCTCCCATGATGAACTTCTTCCGTCCGGGTGGGTTGAATCCTTCCATCGCCGCCGCTGTGGGACTCGCGGGTGGAGCGGCCTGCGTGGGCCTCGCACAACAGATTGAGAGCGGCCTGGCCAGCCAGGGATTCAACGCGAACTGCGATCCCACGACCTACACCAATTGCGTTCCGTTCGGCGACATGGACGCCAACTACTCGAATGGCAGTTCGATCTATCATGGCTTCAGCGCCAACCTGCGCAAGCGCTTTAGCCGGCACTACGAATTTCTCGGGTCCTATACCTGGTCGCATGCTATCGACGACTCGACGGACCTGCAGTCCACCCTGACTCCGCAGGACAGTTTCTACCCGGGATTTGACCGGTCCAATTCGTTGTTCGATCAGCGTCACCGCTTCGTGTTCAGCGGCGTCTACCAGACGGGCAAGCTGAGCGGCAGCGGATTTGCCAGCAAGTTCCTGAGCGATTGGACATTTGCTCCGGTGGTCGAAGTCGCCAGTGGTAGACCGTTCAATATCATTACCGGGAATGGCGATAACCTGCAGCTGTCTTCGTTGACGGGCCGCCCGAACACGACCGTCGATCCGTTTTGCGGGACGGTGGTGCAATCGAAGTACTCTCCCACCGGAGTTTTTCAAGCGCCGTGCATCAACGGATTCGTCGCCACGCAGACTACGCCGACCCTGATCCAGTTGGATGGCAACCTGGGACGCAACGCCGGAGTTGCGCCGTGGACGGTTTTCGATGATCTGCGAGTTGCCAAGCGCATACACTTCGGGGAACGCTTCAACATGGATTTGATTGCTGACATGTTCAATATCGCGAACAAGTTCAACGTGTCGGCAGTCAGCCCGCTGTATACCAATGCCGGGACGCCGACCGCGGCGTATGATCCGCGGCAGTTTCAGTTTGCTTTGAAGCTGAATTGGTAGACGGGGTTCGTTCCTGGGATTAGCGCTTCGCGCCGACGGGCGGGACGCCCGTCGCTCCAGTTTCCTCACGCACGCGGCTTCTCTCGCTCCGAGAAGTCAGTGTTACACTCGTGCTTCACCCATCCTTGGCGTTTGCCCGGAGTTCGTTCCCTTATGTCTCATTCCAGCGCGCCTACGGCGCGGACTCGCGTCGTGCGCGAGGCCGATCGCGCGGTCTACGATCGTGTGGCGGTTTACAAGATTCTTGATGAAGGGTTCATCTGTCACGTCGGCTTCAACGTCGATGGCCAGCCCTTTGTGATTCCCACGTCCTACGGGCGGTCGGGCGACAACCTGTACATTCACGGCTCCGCCGCCAGCCGTATGCTGCGCAATCTCGATAGCGGCATTCCGGTATGCGTTACAGTCACTTTGCTCGATGGGCTGGTGCTGGCCCGCTCAATCTTTAATCACTCGATGAATTATCGGTCGGTCGTGATCGTGGGCACGGCGACGGCGGTGCAGGATCCGGCCGAGAAGTTAGAGACGTTGCGTCTCTTGTCGGAGCACATCTTGCCGGGGCGGTGGGCGGAGTCGCGTTACCCCAACGAGAAAGAGTTGAAAGCAACATTCGCCCTGCGCTTACCCATTACGGAGTTCTCCGCGAAGGTTCGGCAGGGGCCGCCGATCGACGACGAAGAGGACTACGCATTCCGCACGTGGGCGGGGGTGATTCCGTTGGAGACGGTGGCGGGGACGCCCATTGCCGACAGTCGCTGCCCGGCGGAGATCCCTGTGCCGTCGTACGCCCGTGGGTATGCAAGAAAGAAGTAGAGTCTTGGCGTTTGCCGGAACAGCAGGTTCCTCCGCCTTCGCTGTGCTCGGCGTCGGAATGACAAGAGAAAAACTACGGCGCACTTGGCTATGACGAACCTCGTCGAGAAGATTGCTTCTACCGTCGATTCCGCGCGCGACGAACTGGTCGCATTCCTGCAAAGGCTGGTTCAACTTCCAAGTCTGCCCGGGCATGAGCAGAAAGCGCAGCGCTTCGTTGCTGACAAGTTGCGATCTCTCGGGCTGGGCGTTGAGGTCATCGCCTCCGATCTGAACGATCTGAAAGACCATCCCGCATTCTGCGATGACGGGGTTCCGTTTCGAGAGCGCCTCAATGTGGTCGGGCTCTGGCCCGGGACAGCGCGTCCCGCGGGCGGATCCAAGGCTCGAACGCTGATCCTGAATGGCCACATGGATGTGGTTCCGACGGGTAGTGAGACGCTCTGGTCGGAATCTCCGTGGAGTGGAGCAGTTCGCGGCGGCAAGCTTTACGGGCGCGGGTCCTGCGATATGAAAGCGGGTGTCACCGCGAACATCTTCGCGATCCAGAATCTGCAGAGCATGGGCTTCCGGCCGGCGGCGGACATTCTGGTCGAAAGCGTCATCGGAGAAGAGAGCGGCGGGGTGGGAACGCTCACAACGATTGTCAAAGGATTCAAGGCCGACGCCGCGATCATTACGGAACCGACACAACTGCATCTTTGCCCGGTACAGTCCGGAGCGCTCACTTTTCGCATAAAGGTTTCAGGGCGGGCGATCCACGCCTGCATGAAGCCTTATGGAGTGAGCGCGATCGAGAAGTTTTATCTCGTGCTGCAAGCGGTGCAGGAACTGGAGCGCCAGCGACATGTGGAGTATCGCAACGCCCTCTACGAAAATCCGAACAACATCGCGCCGGTAAACTTCGGAACGCTGCGCGCGGGCGATTGGCCCTCCACGGTGCCGGATGAACTGGTGGTCGAAGGACGCTTCGGCGTCATGCCCGGGGAATCGACGGCGACCGCGCGGGCGGCCATGGACGCAGCATTGCGTAAAGCTTCTGCCGCAGACGCGTGGCTGAAGGAGCACCCGCCGACGCTGGAATGGTTCGAAGGCCAGTTCGAATCTGGAGAGACGCCACAAGATTCACCGATTGTGCAATCGATAGTGGACTGTCATTCGCAAATGTTTGGGCGCGCTGCCATCGTGCAAGGCGTGACCTACGGGTCCGATCTGCGACTGTTCACGAACCACGGCGGCATTCCGGCGGTACTCTATGGCCCGGGCAATGTTCTGAACGCGCACACGGTCGATGAGTTCGTCGAGTTGGAAGAAGTGGTGGCGGCCACGAAGGTCCTGGCGTTGATTGTGGCCCGGTGGTGCGGCGGGGAATTGTGAGTTGGGCTCTTGCTTCGGGCTCAATTGGGCTCTAGGCTCTCGGCATCAGGCGATTGGCGTCGAAACAAGCGGAAACGATTTGCGCTAAGAGGCTGGGGAAACGGTACCTGCGGCCTTGAATTCCACGTCCACCGTGTCGCGGACGTGCAAAAAGAAGTTGCTGGGATTTTTCATCTCCCACTGGACGTACGGCACGGAGAAATTCGCGGACGCCGTCCAGTGATCTCCCTCCAGCTTCACCTCGACCGGCACGGTGATTTCGTGCTCAGCTCCATGTATCGCAAACATCCCGTGAACCTGCACCGTGGATGTTGCCGCCAACTTAACATTGCCATCGACGCGGTCGGGACGAAACTTGATCTCAGGGTAGCGTGCGCTTTCCAAGACATCTTTGTGCATCTTGCGGTCGCGGCCATCGTTGCCGGTCTGCCCGGTGGTGGCATCGAAGACGACTTCGCCGCTGATGGATGCGGACGACGGATCGAAATGAATCTCGCAGCGCTTCAGGTCGAATCGTCCATGCACGGAATGCATAGAGGCGCCGAGGGTGAAATTCGCGACGGTCTGAGCGCGATCGCAGTGCAGGACAAGTTGCTGAGCGCTTGAGTGCCCCGCCAGGGCTAGCCAGAACGGGAACAAAGCGATTGCGAGCGTTGTGCGTCTGGTCGTCGTTTTCATCTCAAGAGGGTTCCTCAAGGTTGAATAATGATCCTACTCCGGCAACCAAATGCAGGAGCAAGTGCCCGTGCGTAGTCCGATGCCTGCCAATTCAAACCGGGTTGCAGCCAGGATGTCTTGCTTATGTAAAGATGCTGCATACGCGAGCTTGTCGGCAGCGGAAACTGACGCGATCAACAATATTGGCTTGGGATCATTAGCTATTTCACTCGTCGCACGTTAATAAAGTCTTTCTCGCCGAAGACACGAATATACTCAACCCGACGGTCTCAATCCCAGACAAAGCCGCAATGAACAATTGGCTACAAAAGTGGCGGGCAGGTCTACGTTCAGCGTATCCCAGCGCCTCCAGTCCCTACTGGCGTGCACTGCCAATGCGGCGTATGACAAAGCTCCTGGTAGCCGCCTTCTTCAGCGTAGCCGGCGCAGGCTTCGCGGCCGATCTGCTGCAGCTCAATCATCCGCCCTTGGGACATGGTTTCTTCTGGCCTGTTTTCTTTGGTGTCATGGCAGCCGGCGTTTTTGCAGCAAGGGTCAAGAAGTTTCACCTCGCTCTTCCTCTGTGGTTGGCGATGGTCGCGCTCGCAATGCTGGCCTACAGAACCGTGCATGTGTCCCAACTCCTACCCCTTCCGCATGGGTTGTACCGACGCATAGTATTCGACGCTATCGGCATCTACCTGGGGATGGCCTTGGGTTTTCGACTGTTCCTGTCATTCGTGACCAGCGAGGGATTGGACTCTGTCCGAATACAGACCGAGCTTTCTCTAGCCCACGACATTCAGGCCACTCTGGTTCCAGCCATTTCTTTCCAGAACGCGACCGTCGAGATATACGGGCAGTCGATCCCCAGCACGGAGATGGGGGGCGACCTGATCGATGTCATTGAGAGTGACGGAAACCTCCTGGCATACGTCGCTGATGTCTCTGGACACGGCTTGGCCGCTGGGCAGTTGATGGGAATGTTAAAGACGGCCTTGCGGGTCGCGCTTCAGTTCCGGCAACATCCCGTCGCCCTCCTCGAGAGTGCGGACCGTGTTCTTCCTGCAGTCAAGGAACCCGACATGTACGCGACCTTGGCTCTGCTCCAGTTTAGCGACAACGCACAGGTAGAATACGCATTGGCCGGACACGTTCCGATTCTCCATTATCGCGATCGGAGCGGCGACACGGTCCGACTGTCTATGGAGCAGTTCCCTTTGGGGCTGATACCCGGCGGTAGTTATGCGAGCCAACGTGTCGCTTACGCAGCACATGATCTTTTCCTGATGCTCACCGACGGCATATCAGAAGTACCCAACGATCGAGACGAGGAATTCGGACTGGCCCGCCTGGAGCAACTGCTGACGCAACACGCGGCACAACCCTTGCGCCAGATCTGGGAGCGGATCATGGAGCAGGTACGTCAGCATGGTTTGCAACAGGATGACCAGACCATGCTTCTCGTCCGAGTTCAGCATTAGGCCGAAGGTCTGTTTGCCTCGATACTCCCGGTCTGGGGCCTGGCCAATTATCATGCTCCCTGCTGGAAGTCTCTTCGCAGACGCGCCTTCGTTCGAGGGTAGACTTCGGGTGTGATTTCCCAGGACAAGCAGGTCGGTTACAGACCAGGAGGTACTATGCGAGCTTTTCTAAATGCTTGTCTTATCGCTGTTCTCTTTCCATATCAGTCGCACGCCCAACTTGGCGACATCCTGAAGAAAGCCGATGAGGCCTTGAACCAGCACAGTACCTCGGGGCTCAGTAACGACAAGATTGTCGCCGGACTCAAACAAGCGTTGCAGGTCAGCACTGGCAAGGTGGTCGCGGTGGCCGGGAAGCCCGATGGTTTTCTGAAGAACGAGGCCATCAAGATTCTGTTGCCGCCCAAACTGCAGAGCGCTGGAAAAATCATGCGAATGTTCGGCATGGGCGCGCAGGTGGACGAGTTGGAAGTGGGCATGAACCGCGCCGCCGAGCAGGCTACGCCTGAAGCGAAGCAGATTTTCATCGCGGCGGTGAAGAAGATGAGTTTTGACGACGCTCGCCAGATTCTGACGGGCAACGATACGGCGGCCACCGAATACTTCAAGCGCGCGAGTTCCGCGGATTTGACGGAGGCATTCTCTCCCATCGTCGATCGGTCCATGCAGCGGGTTGGGGTCGTGCAACAGTACAATCGTGTGTTGGCGAGCGCACCAGGAGGAACTGCTCTAGCCGGGCAATTCGACCTGAACAAGTACGTGGTCGCAAAGACGCTCGACGGCCTGTTTCTAATGCTGGGTGAAGAAGAGAAGAAAATACGGAAAGATCCAGCGGCCCAAACTACTTCATTGCTGAAGGAAGTGTTTGGCAGGAAGTAACTTTCACAAGTGACTCACGAACGAACGATCGGGCGCTCCTAGTTCAGCAGCAGCAACTTTCCCGTAGTCTTTCTTCCCTCCAGATCCCGATGCGCCTGAGCGGCGTCCTTTAGCGGATACACATGCTCGCTGCGCAACCTCAATTTCCCACTCGCAATCATCCCGAAGACGGCGTTAGCGCGTTGCTGGAGTTCCTGCGTCGTCGCGATGTACGCCCCCAAGGACGGCCGGGTCAGAAATAAGGACCCCTTCTGCGTCAGGATCGTCGGCTCAAAGGGCGGGACGGGTCCGCTCGATCCGCCATAGAGCACCATATACCCGCGCGGACGTAGCACGTTCAATCCCTTGTCAAACGTGGTCTTGCCGACAGAGTCATACACTACATCCACCCGTTTGTCCCCCGTCAGCCTCTTGGTCTCGGCCTCGAAGTCGACTTGCGTGTACAGAATGACTTCGTCGGCGCCCGCCTCCCGCGCCAGCTTGGCCTTCTCCTCGGTGGACACCGTTCCAATCACGCGGGCACCGATGTTGTGCGCTATCTGCACCAGGAGCAGGCCCACACCACCGGCGGCCGCGTGCACCAGTGCGGTCTCGCCCTTCTTTAGCGGATAGGTGGCACACGTCAGGTAGTGGGCGGTCATCCCCTGAAGCATGGCGGCAGCTGCCTGGCGATAATCCACGCCCTCGGGAATCTTCACCAGCCGGTCCTCCGGAACGGCCGCATACTCGGCATAGGTGCCGAGCAACATGGTCCAGGCCACGCGATCTCCAACTTTGACGCTCTTCACTCCGGAGCCTACTGCCACCACTTCGCCCGCCCCTTCCTGTCCTGCAACAAACGGAAGCGCCGTGGTGTAGCGACCTTCGCGATAGTAGACGTCGATAAAATTGACGCCCGAAGCCGCGATCTTCACGACCGCTTCAATCGCCTTGGGTTCGGGAACTGGAGTGTCCACCAACTCCAGCACTTCCGGACCGCCTATGCGCTTTACCTGAATCGCTTTCATAAATCACTCCCAGTCGTCAGTCTTCAGTCGTTCGTCTTCAGCAGAGTCATCCGTCTTCAGAAAAACGTTTAGGACAACTTGTGCTTCCTGGGCAAAGGAAAGGCAGCCCGCGGGCTGCCTTTCCCCTACCACAATTCCACTTCACATCTACTGCGGCTTCGGGGGAGCCGACTCAGGCTCCGCGGCTTTCATCTGGTCCTGGCGTTTCTGCTGCGCGGCCTCCTGCATCTTCTTCCATTTTTCCTGTTGTTCCGGAGTCAGAACCGCGGCGATCTTGGGGCGGAACGATTCACGGATCTCCATCAACTTGGCGCGCTTCTGATCGAGGGGCACGTGTTCATCCAGACGTGCTACGCGCAGCTGGTCGCCCTCTTCCATAACGATCGGTCGCAGCTTCTCTTTCTGTTCTTCGGTGAGATTGAGCTGCTGGCTGAGCCAGCGCAACTCGCCGAAAGCCTCCATCGTACGGCGCCCGCCACCGGCCGGGTGGCCGCTGGGTGTGTTCGGGGTTGAAGGCGGAGCCGATTGCGGGGCTGCGTCCTGCGCTGCTACTGCCAGGCACCCGCAGATCACCACACTGCCCAGTGCGGCCATCCAAAATTTCCGACCAACTTGCATAACCTTCTCCTTTGAGTCTCAACGAAACTGGCTTCCAGATGGAAGGAACGCGCCCCTGTGCCATCAATCCTACGCCGGGGGACCGGAGGAACTCCAGCGAGCAGGGGCCCTCACTGTGGCGTCCAATGGGGGTTCGTGGTAAACAGCCCGTCCACGAACCCGATGTGGAAGGTCACGAACAAGCCAAAGGCGATGCTAATGACGCCCGAGGCCAGCCCGAGTCCGCGATTGAAGTTCTTGAATCGCCTGCCGGTGTACGCGAATGGAGCACCCAAGATCATGGTAATCAGCATCATCCCGGCGATTGTGCCCACTCCAAAGACCAGCAAGTAGGCCACCGCCCAGCGTGCATCGCGGATGGTGGTCAGCACCAGCAGCGCAACTGCAGCCGAACCGGCCAGCCCATGCACGATGCCCACCGCCAGTGGCCGGAGCAGTTGGTAAAGTCCCACTCGCTGCAAGAACCTCTGCACCGTCCCATGCGCCTTCTCATCGAGGTGGAGATGCACGTCAGGCTGATGAGAATGCACATGGACGTGTTCCACTTCCCCATGACGATGTGCATGGGTGTGAATCACAGCTCCCTGGCCATGCATGGGCGTGAACCGTTCGGTAATTCGCTGGGTTGTGCCGGTCAAATTCAGCACGCCCAGGAGAATCAGCATCAGTCCGACCGCGAGTTCCATCGCGAGACCGACCCGCGGAGGAATGACGAGGTTGAAGAGGATGATGGCGGTGCCGACCAGAACGATCGTGATGGTGTGCCCCACGCCCCATAGGGCTCCGATCAAGCCTGCGTGCCGGATATTCTGCTGCCGGGTGACGATCGTGCTCACCGCAATGACGTGGTCCGGATCGGTGGCATGCCGGATCCCCAGCAGAAAGCCCACGCCAATGACGGTCAGCAGATTGAGCATGTGGACAGGCCGGGAGCGAAGCCGTAGACGGCAGCTTTCCAGAACTATACCATCGGGTCCAGCGCGGCCGAGGATCGTGGTTCGTCGCACGAATCCCGTCAAGGGGTCCGATTCACAATCGCCTATCAAATACAGACCCGAGGATTGTTTACGGGCTTGTTTACTGGCTTGTAATCTAAGTCGTTCGCAGGTAACATGCCCCGCCGGCGCACAGCCCTTTGGGACCACACCCTTTGAGAATTGACCCGCGGAAACTTCAAAGAGTACCATTTTAGAGTTTTTCGCATCCAAGCTGTGCAGGGGAGTCGATCGCGGTAACTCATAGAGAAATATGAGAGTTCAAAGACTCTATGTTCTGATCGCGTCCTTGGCCGCAGTGCTTGCGACCTGCTCCTGCCATTCTGCTCAGAAACCGGTCGCGGTGCTTTCGCCCAAACAGGCACGTCCCCCGGCCATGGTTGCGCCCACTCAGGCGCCCACACCGGCTCCACCCAACTCGATACCCCAACCGTCGGCAGCTGAGCCAGCCCACGCCGCTAACGCGCCCGATCCGGTCGATGCGCTCATCGCCAAAGTCGAAAAGGAATACCAGGCTGGGCAGGAGAATTACAAAGCCGGGCGTCACGACGAAGCCCGCAAGAACTTTGACCGTGCCTTCGACCTGTTGTTGAGCAGTAACCTCGACGTCAACTCCGATGCGCGCCTCGAACACGAATTTGATCGGGTCCTTGAGACTTACAACAGCTTCGAGATGGTCGGCCTTCGCCCTGCTGAGGGGTCAAGTGAGCAGAAGTCAGAACCAGCACCGATCGACGAGGCCAACGAGGTCACGTACCCGGTCGATCCCAACATCAGGGCCAAGGCCGAAGCGGAGATCCAGTCCACGCGCTCCGACCTGCCCCTGATGATGACTGACCAGGTCGCTGGCTACATCAACTACTTTTCGACTCCGCACGGACGCACGGTTCTGGAGAATGCGCTGATCCGCTCCGGACGTTATGAGCAGATGATGCGCAAGACGCTGAAGGAAGAAGGTGTCCCGCAGGATCTGATCTACCTGGCACAGGCGGAATCCGGTTTCCATCCGCTCGCCCTGTCACGCGTTGGAGCGCGCGGCATCTGGCAATTCATGGCCAGCCGCGCTCGTGGGTACGGCTTGCAGCGAAGCTTGTGGGTCGATGAACGTCAGGATCCTGAGAAAGCCACCCGGGCTGCAGCCCGCCACCTGAAAGATCTTTACCAGCAATTTGGCGACTGGTACCTGGCGATGGCGGCGTACAACTCCGGTCCCGGCACGGTACAGAGCGCCGTCAAACGCACCGGCTACGCGGACTTCTGGGAGCTTTATCGCCGGAATGTGCTTCCGCGGGAAACCCGGAATTACGTTCCCATCATCGTGGCCGTGACCATCATGGCCAAAAATCCCGCGCAATATGGGCTGGATCACCTGGAGCGGGAAAAGCCTGTTCCATACGACACCGTCACCCTCGACAATCCGGTCGATCTGCGCCTGGCGGCGGAATGTATCGACGTTTCGCCGAGCGAACTGCAGGAATTAAATCCAAGCTTGCTGCGTATGACCACGCCCCAGACGCCCGGCTTTAAACTTCGCCTGCCAGCGGGAAGCAAGGAAAAGTTTGAGACCGCGATTGCGGTGATCCCGCCGGCGATGCGAGTCTGGTGGCGTTATTACAAGGTCCTGCCCGGAGACACGCTCAGCTCGATTGCCCGTGTCTATCGCAGCACGCCCATGGCAATTGCTGAGGCGAACCATCTGGATGCTGCCGAGGCGCTGGCCCCAGAGAGCAAGTTGGCCATTCCAATCGTGCCGGGCAAGCATTCCACGACCGAAGATGGTGCTACCTATGCTCGGCATGCGACCCGTTACCGAATTCGCAAGGGAGACACGGTACAGTCCGTAGCCGACAATTTCGGCGTGCCCCCGGCGATGGTCCGTCGTTGGAACCGTCTGAAAGGGGACAGCCTGCGTGGCCGGAGTGTGGTGTATGTCCATCTGCCCATTACGCCCAATGCGGATCGCGTAGCAAGGGCCTCGAATTCCCCTAAGTCGAAGCAGAAAAAGGCCGTTCAGGGTGTGCAGAGTTCCAAGAATCCGGTCGTTCGCCACAAGGTGAAACAAGGTGAAACCCTGTATTCGATCGCCTCTGTCTATAAGACGACGGTAGACGCATTGAAACGGGACAATCGCAACGCGGCGACCTTACGGCCCGGAATGGTGCTTGTGATTCGGTGAGTTCAGGTCTTAGGTTCAGGTGGCAGGTCTTAGCTCTTCTCCCCACAATTGCTATTGAATTGCCAGCACTTACCTTCGCCTGCATGGAAGACGAGGCCTTGGAACTCAGGGTTGCCCCAACACCTAAGACCTGACAACTGGCACCTGCTTTCCCGTTACTGTCGCGCAAAAATCTCTGTGCTATAATCGCGCCCCGTTCAGCGGACGAGGCAGTTCTGCAGTAGTCTTTCTAAATCTTTCCTGCGCGCTGTCTATGCGACGGCGTGCCAGCTTTGAAAGTGGGCAACACCAGGAGGAGCAATGACCTTTTACGACGAAACCCTCTACGGACGTGACGACGAGATGGATGAATTCGGCGACAGCGGCGCCTACGGCGAATCGCCCGAAGAGATCTTAGAGGAAGAAGAAGAGGAAGAAGAGGAAGCCGGGCTGCCCGAGATCCGGGAGTCCGTGGCTGTAATCGAAGTAGAAGAACCTGAGCCCGCTCCTCCCAAACCCGCGGGTGGCGGCGGCGGTTCGAAGCCCGCCAAGAAGAAAGCCGTCAAGAAGGCAGCCAAGAAAAAAGCGGCGAAGAAGAAGCCCGCCAAGAAAGCCGCGAAGAAAGCCGCCAAGAAAAAACCGGCGAAGAAGGCTGCCAAAAAGAAAGCACCCAAGAAGGCAGCGAAGAAGAAGAGTGCCAAGAAGAAGAAACGGCGCTAGGGCGCTGAGGTGGGGGTGCACACACCGATCTGGCAAAGCAAAAGCCGCGGCAATGCTGCGGCTTTTTCCTTCAGAGCATCGAGTCGGGTATTCTGCGGGGGGCGCCCGAGGCGAGCTATTGACCGTTGCTAGCTTTTGCTAGGGGCGGGCGATGACGCTCCTCGTGTAATTATCCGGTCGGCCAGGAGAGAACCTCGCCAGAGTGCGATTACTTCTTCCCGACCGCTTCCAGGCACTTGCTGTAGAGCGTCAGCAGGTGCGCGGCGTACTCCTCGGGCTTGGCGGCTCCGCCGCTCGACTTTTCGAATCCGACTCCTCCCGCCGTTGATGCCGTTTTGCCATAGCCGGTGGTCATGGCGATGAACTTCATCAAATCGAGCGCGATGTCTTCATTGCGGCGCGAGCCTGCCGCAGGAGTTGCGGGTAAATCCATGAATGCCTCCCCAGTCCCGGAAATAAACGGAATCTCGTCGTCTTCTTCGAAATGCATACGTCGTAGCGATGATAGCAAAGATGGAGTCGGGGCTTGGGTGTCATGTCTTGGGTCTCAGGTCTTGCAGGCTGCTTTGTGGTTTCGGAAATTGAGGTTTGCGTTTAACGCTGTTGACGTTGTCGCTGAAGCGCTGGGCTAAACTGGGCTTGTGCCTCCGGCACCGACGCAAGACTTAAGGCTTCTACCTAAATCAGCAAGGGCCCTGAGAACCGTGAGAGTTCGTGAATTGACATCGCAATCAGCGAGTGCCAAGAAAGTTCCTCAGACTCGAGCCCCGGTGGGGCGGACACAGTGTGCCGCCGGTTCAGCGCTGGGAACAATCGAACAAAAGACAAAACTCCGGGGGGACAACCTGCGCTTTCTCGGACGCGCACTCGAACTCGGTCTCACAATTTCGTTCTTGCCTTGCTTCCAAAATCGACACCTAGGCTGCGCGCAAGCGTTCGGCCACATCGGAGTGGCCTTTTTCTTCTGCAATCTCCTCGGCGGTGCGGCCGTCGTCGTTCTTGGCATTGGGATTTGCGCCGTACTTCAATAACAACTCGACCATGGCGCGGTCTCCATGTTGCGCGGCCGCGTGCAACGCGGTCCATCCTTGCTGCTGTTTGGCGTTGACGGGTGCGCCGTGTTCGAGCAATGCGCGCACGATCGCCAGATTTCGGCCTGCCGCGGCGGAGTGCAGCGGCATGACTTTCATGGGATTGTCCGCCACTGCGCCTGCGTCCGCATGGCGTTCGAGCAGGACACGGGCTACGCTCTCGTGGCCGAAGAATGCGGCGAAATGCAATGGCGTAAACCCGTCGCCGGAACGTGCATTCGCCAGACGGGGATTGCTCTCAATCAAGTCTGCCACAAGGTCACTGCGGCCGATGCTGCTGGCTTCGAATACATCGAACTCCAAGTTCGCCGCGCGCAACAGGTCGACCATGTCTTTGCGCTGGCGATAGAGCGAGTGCATCATGGCGGAGACGCCGCTCGCATCCCGGGCTGTGGCCAAGGTACGGTCCCGTGCGAGCAGAGACTTCAGTTGCTCCGCATCACCCGCCTCAATCGCTGCGATGACTTCCTGCTTTCCGTCCACCCTCCACCTCCCGCCATTTGCGCAGTTACCGAAGGAACATCATAGCGGTTTGTAGAGTGCGAGGATAACAAGTCTGTGGAGAGGGCGATTCTCTACTCTCAGCCGTTGCGATCGTTCGCATCGCCGGCCATACAGTGGGGTTCTGTAGCGAAAGACGGGGCGGCCGCAGGTGTTCATGCTGCCAAACGCGACCGCCCAGCATGCTTCGAGGAATTCGAGCATCACGGCAGGGAGCTTATGATCTTGCGGTACTCCGGCTCCGTAAATGCCTTGAGCGTCTCCGTGCTTATATTGCCCAGGGCGCCACTCGCCAAGGTGAACTTGGCGGCCGCCTCGTCAGTTGGAAATTCTGAGATCAGCACGGCGTCGTACTGTCCCATGGTCAAATACCAGCCGTGAATCTTGCCTCCTGCGGCCTCTGCAGCTTTCTTCGCGGCGTCCAAGCGAGCTGGACTCTCTTTGATCTTCGCGATTCCCTGCTGTGTGTAGTGGACCAGTGTCACAAAGTGCGGCATGAGGGTCTCCTCCTTTTCGAGACCGAGACACTATGCGCTTGGGCGGTGGGAGTCAAGCCGGGCAGACTAAGCGGAGGCGTGACCGAAGCTGGCGCAGGTGCGCCCGCTTCGGTTTGATGGTTCCTAGGTCTCGATCCCAACGTAGCACACGCGACCCACCAGATAGTCAGCAGCGGTTTTTCCGTCTTCCATGGTCATGACTTCAATGGGATACGCCTGGTTGTGCGGGCGCAGGATCAGGTGGTTGCCGGCGACTTCCACATACTTCACGGTGCAATCGCCATCTTTAGCCACCGCGTACATGTTGAACTCGCCTTTGCGATAGGGTTTCAGCGAATTGTAGTGGCGATCGATCAGCACCGTCGCACCCGGGAGCAGCCGCGGATACATGCTCATGCCTTCGCGGCCGTCCACCTTGATGAGAACGAAGCGCTCCCAGTTATCGCGGTTGCCTTCCAACTCGGGCTTCATCTTGCGCAGGAAGCTTTTCTTGAACTTGAGGATCTCGCGAACATTCATGCTCATGACAAGAGGTTCGATGGCGGCGACGTTGCCGTCGACCAGCAGCACGTTATCGAATTCGTCATCGGTGGGAGGCAGGATGCTGGCGCGCTTGTTGACCTCGGTGGGCTCGAGCAGGTCGAGCACCGAGAGGTGCTGCACATTCAAGACTTTATCCATGCCTTCCAGGCTCAGGCCGCGTTTGCGGTTAAGGAAGTTGGAGATGTGGGCCTGCTTGAACCCGGTCTGCTGGGCGAGACGAAGTCCCGTCAGTTCGCCTTCTTCAATGCGATCCCACAGGGTTTGACGCAAATTTTCCTGCAGTGCCTTGAATTTCATGCCGAAAGTATAGCACGCGTCTATAGCAACAGGATATTTGTAACACAAATGTAACATCTGTAAGGAAATAGAGTTCCTGACTTCCACAAGCGAAAAGCTATACGCTCCCGAGCATTAATAACTCATACTGGCTATTGCTCGGAGTCATCATGGAATTCATAGCTAGCGAAAGCGAGGAGAGAAACTTCGTGGAGTTTCGCCGCAAGGTGCGCTCTGCGGAGGTGCTCTCGGCAGCGATGGAGCGTCTCTTATCGTCGCTTCATTTCACGGGCCGGGTCAGCATCGTGCTGCAGAATGGGCGCGTGCTGAAATCCGGCTACGAGGAGGGCTATTTCCGGTCGAACGTGAGGGCTTAGGTCTCAGGTGTTGGGTCTTAGGTCTTAGGCGGCGTGGAAAGCTCGACGCATTCATAACTAAATAGCACAAGCAGGTCATCGTAAGAGAAACGAGCCCTGTGTCCGGGAAACCGGCACAGGGCTTTTTTAGTTTCAGTCGTCGGTCGCCAGCCTTCTGTAGACGCGGCGTTTGTAGAGAGCTGAAAACTGATGGCGGATCACACCAAGGCCCATTTCATACACGGTTGGAATTCATAGCGTGGAGGCAATCATATGGAAGATCTCAGTGAGATGTTGGTTCCGGTGGAATTGAAGTATTGCGAACGGTGCGGCGGGTTATGGCTTCGCTCGAAGGATGAGGAGGAAGTTTACTGTCCGGGATGCGTACCGAAGATGGCGGAATTCCCACCTCCGCGGCGCAAGCGCGTGATTGTTGTTCAGGTCGAATCGGTTGACGAGATTCAGGCTTGCCTCGCGGAACTCGCCGGTGTGTGTGTGGAAGGAGGCAACGCGTGACGGCCGCAGCGGTTGCGACGCTGGCGGCTCAAATCGATTCTAAGGACATTGACGCTAACGAACAGTGGCCATGGAGTGATGGCGCCAATCCCGACTTATGGTTGTATAGGGATCGAACCGTGGCTTTGCTGAAACGGTACATGCGGTTGTCGGTTGAGGTGGGACGATTGCCGTCATTGCTGGGACGGGAGTTTTTTCGGACACGCGTTACTTCGTATCACGTGGGCACGTTTGAGGATACGGTGATCTTCGTGCACGATGTGGAACGGACGCTGGGACGGCTCGACCCATTTTCGCAAAAGCTGATCGCGAAAATCGTGCTGCAGGAATATACACGGGACGAAGCGGCCCGGTTGTTGGGATGCTGGCGGCGTACCGTAAGTCGACGATACGAGGAAGCGATCGACCGGCTAAGCGAAATGTTCCTGGACGGAGGTCTGCTGCGTCCGTTTGACGAGCCGGAACCGATGGCTCCGGAAACTTGTCAAGAGGGGAAAACGAGGAAAACTCGGTAAGTGATTGGATCGAGGGTAAATAAATTTTTGCTATGATGTCCCATTTTCCCTATTCAAAATGCTATTCTAGATTTAGAGAGTAAGAAAAAAGAAAATCTCTGAAGGGCGCGCTGCGAAGCGCGCCTTTTGTTTTTGGCGAGGAACGGCATTGATACGAGGTCTGGAGGGCCGGATGCGGCATGGCTAGGGCGAAAGGCAAGACCGGAGCACGAAAGAGCAGGGCTAGTGGTTCTACGGAGTCGCGCAAGCAGGTGGATCTGGATGCTTTGCGACAGAAGATCGCTAACCACGTGGGTGGGAAGACTATGGCGATGTTAAGAACCACGACCGACGAGTGTGTGAAGGTGGGAAATCTCAGTGCAATGAAGTACCTGTTTGAGGTGATTGGGTTGTATCCAGCGAGCGCCACGGCCAACGCAGAGCGCGCGGACAGTGATGATCTTACGAGGGCACTTCTCAATCGGCTGGAGTTTGGGCAAGAGGAGGATGCGAAGGATGGAAAAGGCACGCGTTCGGCGGAAGACGGGAGTGATTCGGTAGAATGAGAACCTCCGATGTCAGCACAGGTTTCCAGTCGGTGGCTTCCAGGCGACAGGGCCGAGGAGCGAGTTCGGGTATCTCTGCAACGCAGGTTCTGGATGGCATACTTTGGACTGAGGATAGGAACGGCGCGATGGATATGACCTGGGTGACGGGCCGGATCGCAGTCGGAGGAGGGATCTGGAACGAAGAGAACATGGCGAAGGTGGCACGCGAAGGGATTACGCACGTCATCGACATGCAAATCGAGTTTGATGACACCCCGCTGGCGACGCCCTATGGAGTCGAGGTATTGTGGAACCCGATCGACGATGACTTCCAGCCGAAGCCGGCGGCGATATTTCAGAAGGGCGTGGATTTCGCGATTGAGGCGCTGGACCAGCCCGGAACTAAAGTGTTTATCCATTGCGCGGCGGGCATCCATCGCGCGCCGATGATGGCGTTGGCTTTGCTTTGCACTTTGGGATGGAAGCTGAAAGACGCCCTCCGTCTGATCGAGACACGGCGGCCGCAGGCGGATTTTGCTGTCGTGTACGTGCGCAGCGTGGAGAGATTTCTCGAGGGGTATGCGGCTGCGCGCAAGTGAGGGGATCGAAATCGGGTCAAAGAATCGCGGTTGGCAGCGGGGTATGTGTCGAGTAGGCAACCGACAAGGGAACGCAAGGTCCCTCGACTTCACTCGGGATAACAGTGAGTATGGGTCCGGAGAGGTCGACTGAGTAGAGTAGAGTTTGAAAGAGTTTGGGCAATCGTTGGATTGAGTTGGGGCACAGGAGGAGAGCATGTTGGACGCGCGGCGCCGCCCGAGGGGGCGGTTTTTTTATTGTCTGCTTTCGATCTTGCTGGTGTGGGCGGTCGCGCATACACCGGTGTTGGCGGGCACAGCACCAGTCACCACCCAGGTCAATGATGTGGTGTTTCGAGCGGATGGCCCGGTCGATTGTCTCAATGCATCCAGCTGGGCACGCGCGAAACAACAGTAAACAGCGATTCAGAATCGGCTCGGTTAAGCCACACGATAAGGAGTTGGGTATGTCTCAGTTTGGTTTCAAGAATGTCGGTCATTTCTTCGCGACCGTGGCGGGTGACATCGTCAAGGGAGCGCGGGCCGTGGGTGGTGTGCTGCGCAAGGCGGAGCCCGAAATCGAATTGCTCAGCGGCCTGATTTTTCCCGCAGGCTGTTGAACTGGAGCGCGGCGCTTTCGCTTTGCTGGGCAGGGCCGCACAGACCGTGAGCGAAGCCGGGGACGTCGCGTCGGCGAATGGGGTCAACGTGGTGCTCGACGCTCAGTTCGTGGCTGATCTGAAGGCACTGATTCAGGCAATTGAGCAGTACGCGAAGTCGGCAGGAATTCCCAAACCCGCAATGAAGTAAGCACTTTTCGGGCCGACCAGGAAGGCAGCGGACCCTAAGTGGGACCTGCTGCCTTTTGTTATCGGCTTGCAACTACCCGACTTCCTCACTCCAGTTTTCCAGCGTCTTCTTCACCAGGGCCATAAACTGATCCGCAATGGCGCCGTCGATGAGACGGTGATCGTATCCCAGCGTCAGATGAACGACGGAACGAATGGCGATGGAGTCGTTGCCTTCCCTGTCCGTGATCACCATCGGTTGCTTGGTGATTCCACCTACGCCCATGATGGCCGAGTTCGGCTGGTTAATGATGGGTAGTCCAAACACGGCACCGAACTGGCCGGGGTTGGTAATCGTGAACGTTGAGCCCTCAACGTCCTGAGGCATGAGCTTCTTGTTACGCGCACGCTCGCCGAGATCGCTGATACCACGTTGCAACCCGAGGAAGTTCAGTTCGTCAGCATTTTTCAGGACGGGCACAATCAGCCCCCAATCGAGAGCTACCGCGATTCCGGCATTCACGTGGCGGTGGTAGCGAATGTTCTCTCCCTCGAGGGAAGCGTTGACGATCGGAAACTGCTGCAGAGCAATGATCGCGCTGCGGACAAAGAACGGCATGAAGGTGAGACGCGCGCCATTGCGTTGTTCGAAGCCTTGCTTGAGTTGATTGCGCAGATTCACGATGCGCGTCAGGTCTACCTCAAACATGCAGTGAACATGCGCGCTGGTACGACGCGATTCGATCATGCGCTGGGCAATGATCTTACGCATCTGGCTCATCGGAACAAGATCGCCCGGGATCGCCGCTGGAGCAGCCGGCGGACTGGACCGCGAAACCGGGGCTGCCGGAGCAGCGGCACTCGGCGCGGGGGCAGTCGACGCAGGCAGGAGTCCCCTTCTCGATGTAGGCCATGATGTCCTGCTTGGTGATTCGCCCACCGAGTCCGGTGCCAGTTACCTGCGAAAGATCGACATTGTTCTCGCGCGCGATCTTGCGAACCAGGGGAGAAGAGCGGACATCCTCATCGTGGGTTTCCACTTCTTGATGGGTTGAGACGGAGGGAGCCGACGGCTTGGGAGGTTCCTTCTTTTCCGATGCCGTCGGAGCTTGAGGCGCCGGGGCGGCTGTTTTCGCAGGAGCAGCGGATTCGCCGTCCGCAGAGATCGTTCCGACAATGGTGTTCACCTGCACCGTATTGCCTTCGGCTACTTTGATTTCCTGAAGGACACCTGAGGCCGGTGCGGGGATTTCCGCATCCACCTTGTCGGTAGAAATCTCAAACAGCGGCTCGTCGCGCTGGACTTTATCCCCCGGCTTCTTCAACCACTTGGTGATGGTTCCCTCAAAGATGGACTCTCCCATCTGGGGCATGATGACGTCTGTCGGCATAATTCCCTTTCACAGGGCCCACGGGAACAAATTTCGGGCCCGGCACAAACCAATATTATATATGGTGGTGATTCTGGGGCGTCGGTGGCTGACGCCTGCCTTACCGAGATGTTACAACGGCTTCCTCCGAGAGAGCGAGGCCGGGTGAGCGTCCCGCTCTACGTCTTCTGGTTCTCCGAGACAGGGAGCTTGTCAGTGTTCGTCGTGCTCTCCATGACCGCCCTCAGCGGCGGGAGGAGTGACACCGAACGCGTTCTTCCAATAATCCTGCGCGGCAGCGGGCAGCTTCTCCATGTGCGACAGAAAAATTGTCACCTTCCAGATGTCTTCTTCTTTCAAAGTCTTGTCCCAGGCGGGCATTCCCGTATACCGGATTCCGTTGCGAACTACGTAGTAGTTGTGCCAGTCAGGATCATCGGGCGGATCAAGCACCAACTGGGGCACGGGCGGGTAAAAGGAGCCCCCAAATGCCGCTGGCTTTTTGTCGAGGCCTCCATGGCAGCCAGCGCAATTCATCGTATAGATTTTCATTCCATCGATGAGGTTCTGGTCGGTAGCCGCCACCGGACTGGAAACGCGCGGGGCGTGACGGTCGGCTGAGGCATCGACTGCGCTCATCGCCAGATGCTGCTCAAACTTCGGCGGATCTGTATTCGCGTTTGTTGGTATGAATCCGAGCAAGGCAATACCCAGGCCACCGAGAATCAGGACGGCCAAGGTGACCAGCACGCCAAGAAAGAAGTTGCGCATGAAACCTCCCTTTCGTTAGACCTTTAGGCTATGCACTCCGGGTTTGTCGATCCCGTCGGTGAGATTAAATGATGAGATCCAGCTGACTGCGACCGTCTCATGATAAATGAGACCAGCGGAGAGGTCAGCAAGGTCCTCACGATTGTCGCAGTAGTACAAATCCTGGCACGATTCTGGCACTTCAATACGCCATCAACTTCCGGGCTTCCCGCACGACATCACTGACCTTTCGGCAGAAAGTATTCTTCCTGCGGAGGAGAAAACGGTACGGGCGTGTCGAGCGCGGTGAGGCGCACGATCGGACCATCCAGCGAGTCGAACGCTTCTTCGTGAATGATCGCTCCCACCTCGCCAGCGATTCCCCCAGTGCGCACGTCCTCGTGCAGCACGATCACCTTATTGGTCTTGCGCACTGTTTCAGCGATTGCTTTGCCGGTCGAGCGGAGAAAGTGTGCGCAGGTCGAGAATTTCGAGTTCGATCCCTTCTTTGCTCAGCAGTTCGGCCGCTTCGAGCGCAACGTGCACCATCGCCGCATAGGTAATGATGCTCAGATCGCGCCCTTCCCGGGCGATCCGCGCCGTTGCCCAGTGGCACGATGTAGTCGTCGGCGGGCACGTCTTCCTTGATCCTGCGGTACAGATACTTGTGCTCGAAGAAAATCACGGGATTGTTGTCGCGTATGGCGGCTTTGATCAGTCCCTTGGCATCGTACGCAGTGGCCGGGCAGACCACTTTCAGGCCCGGCGTGTGAACGAAATACATCTCGGGATTCTGTGAGTGAAACGGGCCGCCGTGTACGTTGCCGCCACTCGGGCCTCGGATGACCAGCGGTGCAGGCGCACCCCAGCGATAGTGAGCCTTGGCGACCATGTTGGTGATCTGGTTAAAGGCGCAACCGATAAAGTCCATGAACTGGAATTCCGCCACCGGACGCATCCCGGTGAGCGCCGCACCAAAAGCAGCGCCAACGATGGCTGACTCCGCGATCGGTGTGTCGATCACCCGCTCGGGACCGAAGCGATCGATGAAGCCGTCGGTGACTTTGAATGCGCCACCGTAAATGCCGATGTCTTCGCCGATGCAGAAAACAGTCGGATCGCGTTCCATTTCCTCCCAGATGCCCAGGCGGATCGCTTCGAGATAGGTGAGGTTCGGCATGATTCGTTATCGCCGCTGATCGCGCAGGTCTCCGTGGGTCATCGCCGGACCGCCTGCTCACTTCAAGTGCACCGCGGCCTCGCTGTGCTTCAGGCGTGCGGCTTTCTTGACGTCCCAAACTTGGGCATCGCGTACTTAGGCTCGATCTCGTGACACCCGCCGTCGCAATAGGCTCCGCCCGCCGCAGTTTCCGCCTCCGGCATCGGTGAAGCGACCGCGAACTCCCGATCCGCTTCAAGTTCTGCGTCCACGCCGGCGACTATCTTTTCGTTTTCCTCTGATGTCAGCCACTTCTTCACTCTCACCAGGTAGTCTTCAAAGCGCACAATCGGGTCGCGTTTCTTCCAGTATTCGAACAGAGGCTTGGGGACGTACTCAGCAGCGTCATGAATGGCGTGTCCCTTCATGCGCATCATCTTGGCCTCGATCAGGGTTGGGCCTTCGCCGCGCCGGGCGCGTTCGCAAGCCTCGTGCGCGGCATCATAAACCTGGCACGCGTCCGTGCCGTCGACAATGATGCCCGGGATCCCATACGCGATCGCCCGTTCCGCCAGATCCTTCACGCGGAACTGCATGTCGGCAGGTGTGGAGTATCCCCAAAGATTGTTTTCGACGAACAGCACCAGGCCGAGATTCTGCACGGCCGCAAAGTTCAGCCCTTCGTACGTCACACCGGTAGATTGGCCGCCATCCCCGATGTAAGTCATGACCGCGATGTTCTTTCCCTGCAGCCGCGCGCCCAAGGCAACACCCGCCAGCACCGGAATCAGGTCACCCAAGGTGGAGATAGGTGCGACCACGTTGCGTTTGTGGATGTCGCCAAAATGCGACGACGCATCCCGACCCTTGGTTGGTGAGCCGGCCTTCGCCATGTACTGCATCATCACGTCGCGGGCCGAGAAGCCGCGCACCAGCAGCGATCCCTGGTTCCGGATCAGCGGTCCCAACCATTCTTCAGGCTTGAGCGCGAAGGCGGAAGCGCAGGAGCAGGCTTCCTGCCCGAGTCCGAAGTACACGCCGCCGACCACTTTGCCCTGCTTGTAGAGATTCTCCAGCACCGCTTCCATCTTGCGATTGAGCAGCATCCAACGATAGATCTCGATACATTGCTGCTTGTTGAGATATTTGGAATCGCGGATGGGCGGAACGGGGCCGCTCAGCTTGCCGGAAACTTCGTAACGAACGGTGTCGCCGTCTCTGACCTGACGCAGGTCGAAGCGCGGCTTCTCGAGGCGATAGTCGAGAATTGTGTAAGCGCGCTGATGCGCCGGGCTCAGGTCTGGCGGATTGGCGTGCAGCGGAGCCTTTTGCTTGTGACCGGGAAGCTTTTGGCTTGGTCTTCTTAGCCATTGGCATGGATTCGTCGCGAGAGGTTGCGGAGGAATGCTAAACCGTTTCGACGTCTTTCACCAGTTTCGTCGTCAAGCCCAGTGTCTATCGTCTTCCTGATGCAATCGGCGCAATTCCTCGGGAGGCTTGACCGGCACTCCCACTTTTTCATCGAGCAGCGAGTCCAGGCTGTCCAACCACAGAACCTGACTGCGGAAAACCGTCCCAAAGTTGCGCGTGACGGAGTGGGTGACTTCCTCCAATGATAACGGCCCACGTAGTTCCTTCTGCATGGAAGTAACCGGTTTGCCCGTGATCCCGCAGGGAATGATCAGATCGAAGAAACTAAGATCGGTGTTTACGTTCAAGGCAAACCCATGCGAGGTTACGCTGCGCGAGATGTGCACGCCGATCGCTGCAATCTTCCCTGGGTCGGACGTAATGGAGTCTGGAGTCGTGGCCGTCCATACGCCCGTAAGCCCCGGCACGCGTTCCGCAGGTATCCGGAAATCCGCGCAGGTACGAATCAGGACTTCTTCCAGCCGCCGCACGTACTCGATCGCACCGAGTGTTTTGCGCTTACCATCCTCCGCCACAAAACCACGCAGATCGAAAATCGGATAACCAACCAACTGTCCCGGCCCATGGAAGGTCACGTCACCCCCTCGGTCGCACTCGAAGACCTCCACGCCCCGCTCAGTCAATTTCGCCGGGGAAGCAAGAATATTCGCCGTCTTCGCATTGCGGCCCAATGTAATGACCGGCGTGTGTTCGAGCAGGAGGAGGACGTCACCAATGCGACCTTCCTTACGACGCTCGACCAGCTCTTTTTGCAGGCGTAGACCGTTGGCGTAGTCGATGGCGCCGAGTTGGACGACGGAAATCATCAGGGAACCAGCGATATTGCCGTATGTCAGTCTAAAGGAACGAAGACGAAATGATCCTACGCCAGCAGCCGGGCGGCGTCCTTGGCATAGTAGGTGAGAATGATACTGGCCCCTGCACGGCGGATCGAGACTAGCGATTCCAGCATCACGCGGTCCCGGTCAATCCAATTGTTGCGGGCCGCCGCTTCGATCATCGCGTACTCGCCCGAGACCTGGTACGCGGCCAGCGGAACATCGAACCGCTCGCGTGCCGCGGCGATCACGTCCAGATAAGGCATCGCGGGCTTGACCATGATCATGTCCGCGCCTTCTTCCAGATCGAGTTCGATCTCGCGCATGGCTTCCCGGAAATTCGCCGGATCCATCTGGTACGAGCGGCGATCCCCGAACTGCGGCGCCGAATCTGCCGCTTCTCGAAACGGTCCATAGAATCCCGAGGCGAACTTGGCCGCATAAGAAAGAATAGGCGTATTCGTCAGCCCAGCCTCGTCCAACCCTTTGCGGATAGCGCCCACGCGCCCGTCCATCATGTCCGACGGCGCGATAATATCGACTCCCGCGCGCGCCAGCGAAACCGACGTCCGTGCCAGCAGTTCCAGGGTGGCATCGTTCACAATCTCGTATTCCGCAGTCACCGCCGGCGGCGCCGCCACCGCTGCTCCTAGAGACTGGGTCGGCGGCTTTACAATCCCGCAATGTCCGTGCGACATGTACTCGCAAAGACAAACATCCCCCATCAGGATGACGTCAGCAATTTCGCTCTTGATGGCCCGCGCCGCTTGCTGGACAATGCCATCATCCGACCAGGCACCCGTGGCGACTTCATCCTTTTTCTCGGGCAACCCAAAGAGAATTACCGACGGTACGCCCAGCGAGCGCACCTCACGAACCTCACGGACCGCCTCGTCCACCGATAAGTTGAACACCCCGGGCATGGAACGGACTTCCTTGCGCACACCGCTGCCCGGACACACGAACATCGGATATACAAAGTTCTCAGGAGTTAGGCGAGTTTCCCGCACCAGCGACCGAAGTGCTTCGCTTTTGCGCAGGCGGCGAAGACGCGTTACCGGGAACGCCATATCTTGATTCTAGCAAAGGGAGCCCCCGGCTCGAACCGAAAATGCCCGGACCACGAACCCAGCACAGTCACCGGTTCACGGAAATCGAGCGGCCCACAGCTACCCCTGCAGAATCGTCAGGATTGAACCGTCGGCGCAGAGCGGTACTTAAGTAATCTTACCCCGCTCAGTTGGTAATCTTCGACTTGTTCACCGCGCCGCATAGACTTGAGGGACGCATGTCCTGGACACGAAACCTGCGCGCCGTCGCTTTGGCCGGTCTCATTCTGGCCGTGGCCGCCGTGTCCACTCTTGCGCACCCCGGCCCACGCCTCACCGCATTCGGGGACATCTCGGCTCTGACCCTGTTGGTCGTAGCCTGCGTTGCCATGCTGCGCAACGTTTTCGCACAGAGCAAGTCCCGGGCTTTCTGGTCGCTGCTTTCTCTGGGCTGTGTCCTGTGGACCATCAACACTGCATTCTGGGCTTACTACGAGGTCATTCGGCGCCAGGAGTTACCCGAACCCTGCCTCGGCGACGTGATCCTATTCCTCCACATTGCCACGTTCATGGCGGCGGTGGCCCTTCGCCCACACCGGCCACGCAAAGATCGCAAAATCCTCCTCGACACCCTCAATTTTCTGATGCTTCTGATCTGGTGGGTGTTCTTGTACGCATTTGTCGTCTTTCCCGATCAGTATGTTTCATTGAACGTGGCCGTCTACACCCGTAACTATGATCTGCTTTACCTGACCGAGAATCTTGTGCTGGTGTGCGTGTTGGGCATGGTCGCCTCATCGACTCGCGGCAACTGGCGCAAAGTTTACTGGAACCTGTTCATTGCCAGTGGTCTTTACGCCCTCGCTTCCGAGATGATCAATGCAGCTATCACCCGCAATCAGTACTACAGCGGTGGGATCTATGACTTGCTGCTTTTGATTTCGATTGGCTGGTTGACTTGGACGGCGGTCCTCGTACGGCGCTTGAACCTCGAGCCCTCAGTCGAGAGCGAACCGTCAAACCGCTGGATCGATCTGACCCCGCGCCTGGTCATGGTCGCCATCCTTTCCTTGCCTCTCCTCGCCCTCTGGACGCTATTTGAGAATTCTGAACCGCATCTTCGCAACTTCCGGCTCCTGGTCACCATGGCCGCCGTCCTGGTGCTTGGTCTTTTCGTTTTCCTGAAGCAATTGTTGCTCGACCGGCAACTCATCACCCTGCTCGACGAGTCCCGCAAGAGCTACGAAAATCTGCAACGGCTGCAAACCCACCTCGTTCAAAAAGAGAAGCTGGCTTCGCTCGGTCAGCTGGTGGCCGGAGCAGCGCATGAAATCAATAATCCTCTGGCCGCCATCTTGGGATATTCGGAACTCCTTGCTACCAACACTTCGTTGCAGGGCGACCAGGCAGCCATGGCACAGAAGATCGGGCAGCAAGCCCGGCGGACTCGCGACCTGGTTGCCGACCTCCTGAGCTTCTCGCAGCAGAGCCCTGCCGAGAAAGTGCTGGTCGACGTAAGCGCTGTCGTCCAGCGTGCTCTTCAGATGCACGACGTGCAGATCCGCGGCAAGAACATCCGGGTCGAGGCCAACCTCGATCCCGCTCTCCCTCGCATCTGGGGCAACACCAATCAGCTTCTCCAGACCTTCTTGCACCTTACGGAGAATGCACTGGACGCCTTGAACGAAGTCGGGGGAGGCGCCTTGCTGGTCACCGCTCACGCCGAGCCGAACGAGGTCGTTGTCGAGTTTTCCGACTCCGGTCCTGGAATGGTCGACCCGGAGCGCGTCTTCGACCCCTTCTACACCACCAAGCCGATCGGAAAGGGCACTGGCCTGGGCCTCAGCGCGAGTTACGGTGTCGTACAGGACCATCAGGGCCAGATCACCTGCCGCAATAAGAAGGATGGTGGAGCCGTGTTTACCCTCCGTTTTCCGCTCGCATCTCACGCTGCGACAGTAAAAGCCGGCAAGGCCTGACTGTGGCGCGCACACTCCTGTGCGCGTCACCTGCTGTACCATGATTCTGCATGTCGCCCGCTCCGCTCGCCCACACCAGCGCTCACATCCTCGAATTCGAGGCTCTGCGCGACTTGCTGCGCGGCTACACCTCATCACCACTCGGTGCGGAGCGTGTCTCTGCCCTCGCTCCCACCACCGATCGCGCGACCATCGAACAGCAGCAGCAACTCACCGTGGAAATCCGCGAATTCCGCCGCGTTGGTGGACGCTTCGAATTCTCTGGTCTGCTGGACGTTGCACCGCTGTTGGAAAAATCCCGCATTGCCGGCGCCGCGCTTGAGGCGACTGAGATCCGCGACATCATCCTTGTTGTCGACCGCGCCGCGGAATGGGCTCAGATTGCCCTGATCCCGCCCGCAGCCATGCAGACTCCGTGGACAGCGGTGTCTGCTCTCTCGGCAGGCATCCCGGATTTCACCGAGTTCCTCCGTACCTTCCGGAATAAGATCCAGCCCGACGGAACCCTTGAAGATCGGGCCTCTCCCGAGCTGGCACGCATCCGCCGCGATATCGAGAAACAGCGCCGCACCATCCAGGAATCCTTGCGTGGCTACCTTCGCCGCCTCGCCGAAGGTGGCACTGTGCAGGATGAATTGGTCACCATCCGCGGCGAGCGCTTCGTCATCCCCGTGAAGATCGAACAGAAACGCCGCGTCCCCGGCGTTGTGCACGGCAGCAGTTCCAGCGGGCAGACGGTGTTCGTCGAGCCGATCGAGACCATCGAACAAAACAATGATCTGGTTCGCCTGCTCGATGAGGAACAGGCCGAGATTCACCGCATCCTGGTCGAAATGACGCGCCGGATCGGGGAACAGGCCGCCTCGATTCGCTCCTCCCTTGAGGTTTTGGCGGAGCTTGAACTCCAGTTCGCCAAAGCCCGCTTCGCCGAGGACTACTATTGCGTTCCGGTAACTGTTTCTGGACCGGGGTCGGCTCAGGCTTCCGACGCAATTACCGAAGCCCGTGGGGACGGCCGCCCTCGTTCGGGCGAAGCCGGCGAATTCCACCTCCGCTCGTCCTCCACAATGCGCGCCACCCGCTGCTGGAACGCAACCTCAAATCGAAGGGGGGCACAGTCGTCCCGATCACCATCGAACTCGAAGGCGAGCGGCGCGAACTGGTCATCACCGGCCCAAACACAGGCGGAAAAACCGTCATACTAAAAACCGTCGGACTCCTCGCCCTGATGGCTCAATCCGGCATCCCGGTTTCCGCGGACCGGGCTGAGTTTCCCGTTTTCGATGCCATCCTCGCCGACATTGGCGATTACCAGTCCATCGAGCAGAATCTGTCGACCTTCTCCGCTCACGTCACCAACATCGACTTCATCTCGCGTACCGCGACCGGTCAATCCCTTGTTTTGTTGGACGAACTCGGCTCCGCCACCGATCCCGAAGAAGGCGCCGCTCTTGCCGTTGCGATCGCCGACCACTTCCGCCAGATCGGCAGCCTCACGGTCATTTCCACCCACCACACGTCCCTCAAAGTCTACGGAGTAAACACCCCGGGCGTAGTCAACGCCGCCGTTGGATTCGATGAAGCCACACTTCAGCCCACCTATGAGTTGCGCATCGGAGTTCCGGGCGCTTCCGCCGGTATTAACATCGCGCAGCGACTTGGCCTGAACCCAGAAATCATCGAAGCGGCCCGTTCCCGCATCGGCTCCCAGACGCAGGACGTCGCCCGCTTTCTGGACCGTCTTCACGCCGAGCTCCGCGAGGCCGGTGCGGAACGCCTTCGTCTCCGGACCCGCGAGGAGGAAGTCGAAAAAGAGAAAGCTCGGCTCGCTGTTGAAGGAAAGAAAGAGCAGCAGGCCAAAGTCCGCGAGATGGAAAAGAAACTCGAAAGCCTCTTCAAGGATTTCGAGTATCACGCCCGCGAGACCGTGAACGCCATCCAGGATCGCGCCGCCACGCAAAAGTTATCGAAAGACGCCGAGCGCCGCATCGCGAAAATGCGACGCGAATTCCGCGAGCAGTTCGATTCCGCCGTCGTTGCCCATTCCACGGGTGCGGATCAAGGTGATCCACAGGCGCAACCGCAGCTCGTCAAGCACGTCTCGGAAGGCGACACCGTCAAGCTGAAATCCGTAGGCCGTCCCGGCACCGTTACGCGCCGCGTGGATGACAATCATTTCGAAGTCGAAATCGGCGCCATGAAGATGAAGATCGCCCGTGACGACATCGCCGAAGTCATCATTCGCGCCTCCGAATCCCCGGTGAAGGCCGCGCGCGCCCGCGGCATCTCGGTCTCCCTGGGGCGGGAAGACGCAAACGTTCCCTCGGAAATCAACGTCATCGGGCGCACTGTCGACGAAGCCACCAGCGAGCTTGAAAAGTTCGTGGACCGCGCGTTCCTGGCTGGCCTGCCCCGCATCCGGGTCGTACACGGTAGCGGTATGGGCATTCTGCGCAAAGCCCTGCGCCAATACTTGCAAAAACATCCCCACGTCCTCACCGTGACGGAGCCGCCGCAGAATGAAGGTGGCGGCGGAGCCACGGTAGTGGAACTAAGGGTGTGATGAAGTCCAATGTGGCGCGCACACTCTTGTGCGCGTTCGGGTACCGCGCGCACTCCTGCCCGCGCCACTCCTTATCCCGCAAGAGCTTTTTCGGCCGTCCCGCTCGCTGCTCCAATGGGCACGACCGCCAACCGACGCATCCACCGGCTGCGCATGCGCTGGATCGGCAGTTCCACAAACGTTGCGCATAGCCTGGGCATACCCCACGGTGACCACGAGAATTCCACCCGCCAGCAACACGCTCGGCCGGTAGTAGTGATAGAAGTGGTGAGACAGCGTGTGATGGATCAGATACATGGTGTAAGAAAGCTGCCCCAGGTGTCGCAAGGCTCGCCACTCGAGGCATCGCACCACAAAATTCCTCTGCGGAAGCGTCACTAGGAAGAAGATCGGCGTCAGCCCGATCCCGAGAAGCGTGCAACGAACAGTGTCTCGGAAAAGCGGGTTGCGGTAAGCAGCACAGCACAATCACGGCGGCGCCGCTCCAAGCGAGCGCCACAGCATGCTTCGTGAACCACTCCGCCCGGTCGCCCAGCCGCGGATTGGCCACAATCGCGAGCACACATCCCGCCAGGATCGAGTCGAAGCGTGTATCGGTTCCCTCGTAAATGTCCTCCCAGGAGGAGTGCATCACGGATGACCGATAGCAGCGCCATGCCAGAGCAGCACGGCACAACACCAGTAGGATCCCGGCCTGATGCCTCCTGCCAATCGCGCGTCGAACGAACCACGCGTACAGAAGAGGAAACAGCAGGTAGTAATGCTCCTCAACCGCAAGCGACCACAATATCCCCAGGCCGGCCGGCAGGTTTCCCCATCCCAGAATGTTCCAATAATTTGAGAAATACAGAAACGCCGAGACCAGCGACGCGTAACTTTCCCGGTTATATAGGATTCCCGCCGCTGCAAGGGCTGACACATGATCACCGTCAAGTAACACGGCGGAAAGATGCGCAGCGCTCTGCGCAAGTAGAAACCCTTGAGTGAGACAGTCCCGGTCCTTCGCGCCTCATCGCGGCAGGAGGCTGGTGATCAGATATCCGCTGAGAAAGAAAAACACCGTGACGCCGAAGCCGCCCGGTAAGACTTTAAAAGGCTGCGCATGGGCGAGAAAGACAAAGAAAAATGCAATCGCCCGCATGCCATCCAGGCTGGGAATATAGAGGTTCGAGGAACGAAACGAATCCGCTGCAGGCCGGGCAACCATCGTCGCAACCTAAGCTTCGAGGGAGCCACGGTCAGTGACGACTGAACACGAACAAGTGACATCGTGCTGGACACTCCATCCCGTGCCTCTTGTGTCGCGGAGCAAGTCGCATTTGTCATCCTCAAGGGTTCCACTGTCATCCTGAGCGGAGAGAGGCGCTAGCCGAACGGAGTCGAAGGACCCCGTGCCTGGTGGCGGTATCAGTGACCCTGAAAAATTTTCTACGAGGCCGTTGCTGTGGCGGACTAAAGATCAAACGGAGCATCCCAGACCAGGGGGTTGATGCATCCCTTGATGAGTCAATGTGATGGTGCACTCCTTTGGGCGAAACCCAACTGGACCGTCGTAGGGCACAAGAGAGTCGCTTTTCCTCTCTCCTCCACTTCTATCCCTAGTTATCCACAGCTTTTCCAGCGCTCCACCACGGACCGGCCATTTCCCTTCTTCGCACCTCTGCTCCACAATAGAATTTCACACGTACCCACCCATGCCCGACGTCGATTTCAAGGAAACCGTCAAGCAGCAGGCCGACATCGTCCGCATCGTGGGCGACTATGTAAAGCTCAAGAAGTCGGGTGCGCAGAATTTTTCCGGACTCTGCCCTTTCCACAACGAAAAAACGCCATCCTTCTCCGTGCACGCCACCCGTCAGTTCTTTCACTGCTTCGGATGCGGCGTCTCTGGTGACGTCTTCGCCTTCGTCCAGAAGGTCGAAAACATCACCTTCCCCGAAACGGTCCGCCTTGTCGCGCAGAAACTTGGCATCCCTCTGCCGAAAGTGCAGTTCAGCAGCCCTCAGGAAGCAAAAGACGCGCGACTGCGCACTGCGCTGCTCGAGATCCACGAGCGTGCTTGCGCTTTCTTCCAGGACTGCCTGAAGCGTCCCGAAGGCGCGAACGCGCGTACCTATCTCGCCGGGCGTGGACTGGACGACGGCACAATCGCCGGTTTCAGGGTCGGATACGCCCCCGACTCCGGATTCCTCCTGCGCGATGCCCTGCGCCGCGACTTCGATGAGGAACTCTTACGCGAAAGTGGCCTCTTCTCGTGGAAGGAAGAAGGCAGTCGTCAGTCGTCAGGTGTCAGTCGGCAAAAGCAGATTCCTCTCTCCGCTCCCGAGAGGGAGCCGCAAACCCAGGGCCCGGAATCAGTCGCCCAGAGCCCAGACCCCGAAAAGTTGCGCTCGCCAGAAGCCACCGGCCAGAAGCCATCAGCCGCCCTGGCCATGTACTCCAAGTTCCGCAACCGCGTCATCTTCCCGATCGCCAACGACGCGGGACGCATCATCGCCTTCACCGGTCGCACGCTTTCGCACCGACGAAAAATCCGGCCCGAAGTATCTCAACTCACCCGAGACTGCCATTTACTCGAAGTCCCGCGTTCTCTTCAATCTGGACCATGCCAAGGAAGCCATTCGCAAACTCGACTACGCCATCCTCGTCGAAGGCCAGATGGATTGCATTTCCGTCTTCGCCGCCGGATTCCAGAACGTGATCGCCAGCTCCGGCACGGCCTTCACCGAGCTGCAGGCGAGGCTCCTCGGCCGCTACAGCAAAAAAGTAGTCGTGAATTTTGACCCGGACACAGCCGGCGCCAAGGCCACTGAACGCACTCTCGGACTTCTGGTGGAGGAAGAATTCGAGGTCAAGGTTCTGACCCTCGAACCCGGCTTCGATCCCGACCTCTTCATCCGGCGCAAAGGCAAGGACGCCTACGCCGACGCTCTTCGCCACTCCCACCGCTACTTCGATTACCTGATCGAGCGCGCGCGCGTCCAGTTCCCCACCCGCACCCCCGAAGGCAAGGTCAAGGCGGTCAACTACCTGCTGCCACACATCCAGCGCGTGCCCAGTCGAATCGTCCGCGACGAACTCGCTCACGAGATCGCGCAAAAGCTAGGCATCGATTCCGCCGTCCTCCGGCAGGAACTCAAGCACGTTGCCGGCAGCCGTTCGACCGCGACCATCAAGACTCCCGCCGAGGCCCAGATCACTGACGCCGAGCGCATTCTGATCCGCGCCCTCGCTTCAGCCAACGAGATGCAATTCGCCGAAGAACGCCTCTCGGCCCGCGATGGTGCAGAAGAAGAATTCGACCCCGCCCGCCAGGCCAGGTTCGCCCTGCAGAGTGACCGCCTGCACGAAGGCTTGGCCACCGAGTCGCTGATCGAAGAATTGATCACGCACGGCCAGGAAGTTGCCGACGTGATCGACCTCCCGCTATCGGACTCCGACCGCCGCATGCTCGCGTCGACCCTCCTCAAAGACGCAGAAGAACTCACCGCGGAACGAGTCGATGGCGCAGTTCGAGCCTTAAAGCGCATTCACATCCGGCGCAGGTTGGACCACGTGCAAAGGGAACTGCAATCCCCAGGCGGCAAAGACCCTGCTCAGCTGCAAGCGTTCCTGCAGGAAAAAGTCCGTCTTAAGCGCGCGTTGATGGATCCAAGCCTTGCCGACGAAGATGATCCAGCCGACGGGTCACCGAAAAAGCGGCCCGCGTAAGATTATGGAGCGACGGGCGTCCCCGCCCGTCGGGCTCGGGCGCAGCCCGCGCTGTCAATGAGGTATGAAACTATGGGCCCCCGAATCGCATCTAACTATTTAAGCTGGCTGGATTTGCAGGCGGGACCGCGCAAGCAGATCGGAGATGCTCCGGATGGGCAGAGATCCATTTCTCTGCTATAATCTAAAAGTTTGTGCCTCGCGCACAATCCCGCAGTGCCACGTTCCCACCACGAGAAAGGTAACACGCGTCCTTCGCGGGACGCTTGAGGATAATCCGTCTTGGCTCTAGACGACAAGTACGACGATATTAAAAAGCTGATCGATACAGGTAAAGAGAAGGGATATCTCACTTACGACCAGGTCAATGACCTGATCCCGCACGATGTGCACAGTCCCGAAGACCTGGATGATCTGCTGACCACCATTGGTACGCAAGGAATCGATGTGCTGGAAGGCCCAAAAATGCCTTCCTCCGCGCTCGATAAAAAATTCGAAGAAGCTGAAGAAGGCGCCGAAGACGTCGAACTCGACCTGACCCCCGGCGCCCTGGAAAAAACCAACGACCCCGTCCGCATGTACCTCAGGGAGATGGGGACTGTTCCTTTGCTTACGCGTGAGGGCGAAGTGGAAATCGCCAAGCGCATTGAGCGGGGGCAGTTGCGCGTGCTCAAGGCGCTTTCGCGCTCGCCGATTGTCATTCATGAACTGCTTGCGATGGGCGACGACCTCAAGAAGGGCGTTCGCTCTATCAAGGAAGTGGTTACGTTTGACGAGGAAGAGATCACCGATGACATCCTGCAGAACCGTCTGAAGGAATTCACCGGGAAGATCGACGAACTCGCCAAGCACTACAAGAAGGCCGGGCAAGTCCAGGAAAAGTTCGCCCTGGTCTCGCAGAAGAAGCGGCCCAAGGACCATCGCAAGTATCGGATCGCGCTCGGACGCGCCATCGTGCGCGTGTCGCTCGCGGTGCGCAACCTCGGCTTTACCAACAACGAGCGAAAGCGGCTCATCGAACGCGTCAACAAGACCGTCGATGGCCTGCGCTCGCTCGACCGCCAGGCTCAGAACCTGGAGCGGAAAGCCGACGCCACCCGCAGCGAGGAGCAGAAGAAAGAATACCGCCGCCAGGCTCGTTCCATCCGCGCGGAGATGGAGAAGCTCGAGCAGGAAGCGGGCGTGTTGTTCCTGGAACTCAAGCGCACGCAGCGCGAGATCATCCAGGGCGACATGGACGCCGAGCAGGCCAAGCGGGAGCTCATCGAAGCCAACCTGCGACTGGTCGTCTCGATTGCGAAAAAGTACACCAACCGCGGATTGCAGTTCCTGGACTTGATCCAGGAAGGCAACATCGGCCTGATGAAAGCCGTCGACAAGTTTGAATACCGTCGCGGCTACAAGTTCTCCACGTACGCCACGTGGTGGATTCGCCAGGCTATCACCCGCGCCATCGCCGACCAGGCCCGCACCATCCGTATTCCGGTGCACATGATCGAAACGATCAACAAGCTGATCCGTACTTCGCGGCAGCTGGTGCAGGAACTCGGACGCGAGCCCACCTCGGAAGAAATCGCCAAGCGCATGGACATTCCGGTAGCCAAAGTGCGCAAGGTCCTGAAGATCGCGCAGGAACCGATCTCCCTCGAAACGCCCATCGGCGAAGAGGAAGATTCGCACCTGGGCGACTTCATCGAGGACCGCGGCGTCGTTTCTCCGGCGGAGGCGGTGATCAACGTCAACCTGAAAGACCAGACTTCGCAGGTGCTGCGCACGCTGACACCTCGCGAAGAGAAGGTCATCAAAATGCGCTTTGGCCTCGAAGACGGCAGCGAGCACACGCTCGAAGAAGTCGGCCAGTCGTTCGCAGTTACGCGCGAACGGATAAGACAGATCGAGGCGAAAGCGCTGCGGAAGCTGCGGCATCCATCGCGCTCGCGGAAGTTGCGGGCGTTCATGGATGGAGTGAGAGACTAGCTGTCAGCTGTCAGCTTTCAGGTGTCAGGTGTCAGGTTTCAGGAAAAGCGAATGCCCCGCGCGGGAGAGCGGGGCTTTTTTGTTGGGAGTTGTTCAGATATCGGCCGCATCGCTACCCACTCAATCGCAAAGTGCGCGATTGAATGGGGCACCCCCACCGCCTCAACTCGAATCCTCGCCCCTTGATCGCAAACCACAGGGCGCCGGGAACGTCTAAGGATGCAGTCGAAGCATCCGGCGTGCCGGACGGGCCCGTTGCATCGACGGGAGGGTGACGAGTGCGAGTCGAGTGTCTTCAGCAAACCGTATGGGTCCTCACGCTGTCTGCCATTGCCTTCGCTGCCAGCGAAAACAAAATCTCCCCCGACGAAATCGTCGAACGCCATATCAACGCTCTGGGCGGACGAGACAAGATTGCCGCGGTGCACGCCACCATCACTCTCGCCGAGTATCGCGAGGGCGACTTCGTGATTCCCCACGCCTTCATGGCCAAGATGCTTCCCTACTACCGCACGATTTGCGATCCACGAGAAAAGCCGGGGGACGTGTGTGAGGGCTACGACGGCAGCGCGTGGGAGTGGTATGCGGATCCGGGAGTGCTGCTCCGGGTGGTGGGCCCGGCCGCCGCAGCCACGCGGCATGGAACCGAATTCATCGATTCGTTAGTCGAGCCCAAGTCGCGGGGAACGACCGTCGAACTTGCGGGCGCGGACAAGTTTGCCGGGGCCCGCGTCTACAGGCTGCATGTCACGCTGGCCGATGGCTTCGAGAAGGATGTGTTTGTCGACCAGCAATCGTTTCTGATCGTGGGAGACCGGCGCTCGGCCCCGATCCATGCCTTCGGCGATCCGGTGCGGGCGGAGAACCGGATTGGCGACTACCGGCCTGTGAATGGTGTTCTTTTCCCGTTCTCGTTCTCCGAAGTCGAGATCGCGACGGGAAAGGAATTGAGCCGGGCCACGATCCGGTCGATCACGGTGAATCCGGACCTGGACCCGTCCTTCTTCGCGCCTCCGCAACCGGTCCGCACGCCGTTCCAGCAATTCCTCGAACAGCTCTACATGGAACGCACCGACCCGGTCTCAGTGCGATGCACTTACCGGGACTTTCGCGCCGCAAACGCAACCGTGGACACCCGCGAGGGAGTGGAATTCATCGGATACCAGATGGCAAAGATGGGCGACCACCCGGGCGCCATCGAACTTTTGAAGGCCAATGCCGCGGACTATCCCCGATCGGCAAGCGCGCAGTACGGTCTGGGAAGAGCGTACAAAGCAGCGGGCGATCTGGAGAAGGCCCGAACGCGCCTTTCAGAGGGCGCTGGAGATTGATCCCGGTTTTAAGAAGGCGAATGATGGGTTGAATGCTCTACGGTGAGGGGATTGGGAGAACCGGAAGTCTTGGGTCACGAGAATACCCTGCCCGCCCGGGGGATCTCGACCGAAAAGCCCCATGTCTCGAAAACCGCGAGACATGGGGCACCCCTCACGTGAAAGAATCTTCGCGCCGAAGACCCGGGCCACCCGTCCACCCCTTCGTCGATGTAACTTGACGCTCCAGACCTGGGCCACCCGTCTCTTTAACTTCCTAATCGAGGGTGGTTTTAGGTAGCGGGTCTGCAGACCCACCCGCACGCTCGCCCGGCGTTTTCAGAGGATCGAGATGTACTGTGTGGGTACAGCTGGCGTCGCGCAGTGTTTCCAGCCTAGCCTTGTATTTTCCGCAAAGTTCGGACGCTGGTTTTATCGCGGTAGACGCCTTCTTGAGTTCCTTCTCAATTCCGTCGAGGTCAACGAAAGTCCGCCGAACTTCTTCAGCTAAGAGCACGTTGTTATGCAGGAAATCTGCGCCTTCAGCGCGGATTCGATTGAATAGGGGCTTAAGGACCTCTAGATCTCTAGGCAGCCAGCGACGAGTTGTGCGGAGGATCCAGACTCCGTCCTTGTCTGCCCAGCGCATCTCCCGGTCCGACGAACGAAAGTTGTTCCTCATCCCGAACAACCAAGGCGGCGGGTGGGCGGCGTTAAGGATTCAAATCTCCCACCGCGAACAGGGCGGGTGGCCCACATTTCTGCTGTCAATAGAACAACGAAGGGGTGGCCCACGTCTCGCGCTTTTCGAGATGCGGGGCTTTTCCTGAAGCCTGTCCCGAACGCATCTTTTCGCGCACAAGAGTGTGCGCGCCGCATTTCAACAGCTGCACTCCAGTCCTCACACATCGGGACCCAGGTTAGCGTCCAAAGAACGGACGCGAACCTGGGGCACCACCGCTTCTGAGATAATTTTCGCGCTGCAAGAATCGAAATCGAACTGCGGGATTGGCTGGGAGGGCGGGAAACAGTGAATACGAAGATCGGTCGTTTTCTTGTCTTAGTGGCGGTCGCGCTGGGCACGGTTGCGGAAACCGCGGCGCAGCAGCCGGGAATCACTGCGCGAGAGGTGGTTGCGGAGATTCAGAAGCAGGTCGGGGTGAAATGGAATCAGGATACGGTTGATACGTTCAAAGCGGGCAACCCCGAGACGCCAGTCACAGGCATTGCCGTCACTATGATGGCGACCATGGATGTTTTGCAGCGTGCGTCGGCCAAGGGATTGAATCTCGTGATTACGCATGAGCCTACTTTCTATGCGCATTTGGACACACCTGAGGGAATGCCGGAAAACGATCCCGTGTGGGCGGAGAAACGGGCGTTCATTGAAAAGCACGGAATGGTGGTCTGGCGCTTTCACGATCACTGGCATATGCGTAATCCGGATGGAATTGAAGCGGGCATGGTGCGTTCGCTGGGATGGGAGAAATTCCAGAAATCTGAGAACCAGTATCTGTTTGTTCTGCCCGAAACCACGGTAAGGAAATTGGCCGAGGAGGTGGCGACCAAGCTGAACTCCACGGTGGTGCGCGTGGTCGGCGAGCCGGGAATGAAGGTCACCAAGGTGGGGTTTAGTCCGGGTGCTGCGGGCTTCGAACGGGAGACGCACGCGCTCGAAGGCGATGACGTACAGGTGTTACTGGTTGGGGAAACGCGCGAATGGGAGACGGTGGAATATGCGGCCGACGCCGTGAGCCAGGGACGCAACAAGGCATTGATCGTGATTGGACATATTCCGAGCGAGCAGAATGGGATGGAGGAATGCACCCGCTGGTTGAAGGGCTTCGTCAAGAAAGTGCCAGTCGAGTTCGTGGCGGCGAAGCAACCCTTCTGGACCTTGGCCGGGAAAGAACAGTCCACACGCTGAGAACCTGGTGGCGGGTGGCTCACATACATTTCCGCAGTCTGGAAAACGAAGGGGTGCCCTGGTAGTGGTCGGCATATTTATCGTTTATAGATAGCTCGCTGGGTGTGTCCCTGGAGGGCGATGGCAGAGGACGCTAAGTTCTTGGTCCGGAATATTTTGCGTGCAGGCTCTTTGAAGCCAAAGATTTTGCAGGAGTTTCTGCGTAACTCGCTCATTCCACAAAGACCATGGGGGAAGGGGTGCACTACGCTCTAACGTTAGAGACGGATGTTAATCCTTAATCGGACGTACAAGTGACCTGGATTTTACGTGGCATTCATCTGACGCTAACAAACCTTCCGTAAGCTGCGTGGGCACCAATCCACATTGCGGAAGGAGTTATATCTGTGAAGATCCGTTTTTCGACCATTGTCTTATTGGCGGGTACGCTTCCCGTCGCTGCACAGCAAACATCTCCGGGCGCGGGCAATGCCAACGCTGTTGCGCTTAGTCAGAAATCGCCGATCGTACAATCGGCATTTCGCTTCCTGCTTGACCAGAGCCGAGGGCTGCACGACCGAAACCTGCGTAACCAGACGCTCGATGCCATCGGCAATCCGAAGACCTGCGTGAAGCATCGCGCGGGCGTGACCGCGGACAAGAAGGCTGCGCTGCTGCAGCAGTTGCTCGCGGCCGGACTCGTCGATCCAAACGACGATGCGACTTTCCCCGGAGGATTGCTGGCGGGAGTATTTCCGCCGGTGGTGAATGAGGGCAGCGCGTGCCCGCAACTTCCGCAGGCGTTCTACTCGGCCCCGGGCAGCGTGTTCGGCGGACACCACTCCTACCCGGGCGGGTTGCCCGTGCACGAATCCAACAACGACATTTCCGACGTCGATCTCGCGCATCAGTACCGCGCTGTGTATGGACACTCGCGTGGAGGCTTCGCGCTGGTCGACAGCGATGTCTTCGAAGAGGCTGCCACTGCTACGCGGAGCGACATATTTATCGATCAGGACGTGATTGTGGGGGCGCCGATCTGGCATGACTGGGCCAAGAGCATCGTGTTCCAGTGGAATGCCGACGGCACCGAATTCCAGGAACTGAACTTCGGAGGCAACGGCGTTACGGACAGTTACGGCGCTGCGGGAAATTCCAAGACCGGCGGACATCACATCATGAGCGTGGCGGAGGCGATGGTGCGCGGGTTCTCGCCGGCGTTTGTGATCACGCAGGCGTGTGCTCATTCGGCGCCGACTTCCGGCAACGAATACAAAGTTGTCAACTGGCTGCGGGCGGCCGCGATTCTCGCGCAAATCGATCCCGTGCAGGCAGGCTACCTTGTGCTGGATGCGCAAGGGCACTTGCGATTGCCGGTGCTGCGCAAGCTGGGGGATGTCGACTTACTTGCAAGCGGCCAAATGAATCTGCTCGCCGAGTACACGCTGCACAATCTCTCAGACGCGGATTTCACCTACTCCGGGCCGGCGATCAGCGAAGCGGAAGTGGTCTTGCGGACTCTCGCTTCGCGTTACGGCTACGATCCAGCGAATGCGGCCGTCTACAACAACAAATACCGGAATCCGGCACTGAGTTTTCTGACCGGCGAACGGCTGTTGATTCTGTACAGCGGCCAGGGACTGGCCGGAGTGCAGGCGGCGCTCGACAAACTGAGAGCAGCAGGGGTGCTGTAAACCCGAGTCTCCAGGCATTCGCAAAAGATCGCGAGTGCCTGGAGAGCTGGTTGCGGACACGAATGACCCACCTTCCGAACGCTCCTTCCGCGCATCTCTTCAGTCGTACAGGACGCGTTCGCCGCTGAATCCACGAGCGCTGTTGCGAGGTCCGTCTGCCTCGTGATGTGAGTCACTGCAAAATGGGGAGCTTTTGCGATACCAATCCCAAGAACGACTTGGGAGGACTCTGATGACTACCCGTGCGGACATCGATGATTTCCTCGCACTCCGCCGTTTCGCCATGGTGGGCGTATCACGTAGCCCAAAGGATTTCAGTCGCGGTCTGTTTCGCGACTTGTGCGCTCGTGGATACGACGTCGTCCCGGTGAATCTGTTCGCGGAAGAAATCGATGACCACGAGACCTTCCAGTGTCTGCAAGTGATCCGTCCGGCGGTCGAAGGGGCATTGCTGATGACCTCGCCGAACACGACGGAACAAATCGTACGCGACTGCGCTGACGCAGGCATTCACCATGTCTGGATGTATCGCGCCGGTGGGCAAGGAGCGGTTAGCGAAGAGGCGGTTCAGTTCTGCCGGAACAGTGGTATTCGCGTGGTGGAAGGACACTGTCCGTATATGTTCTTGCGCGGGACAGCGTTTCCGCATCGAGTGCACGGTTTCCTGATGAAGCTGACTCGGAGCTATCCGAGGAAAGCAGCGTAATCGCATTCATGTCACCGATTCGCTGCAGTTTCTGAACTGGCGGTCGCTAAAGAGAAGAACGCGCGGACAGGAGTGTCCGTTCCTCGACGGAATTCTGACCGGCTTTTCCGATGCTTTCCACAAGGAATCGCACCCATCCACAGTTTCTGCACAGCGGCGAGCGGATTTTCTCTTGATGCCCCGCGAACGCAGGCGCAAAGTGTCAGACATTCAAGCGAGATGTTCTGCGTGCCCTGCAAGAGCATTGCGGGCAGAGCTGGCGGTTCCTGGTAATTCTCGAGGGTGAATTGCCGGGAGGGTTCCTCCAGAATGCGTTTCGGCGCACTGGTTGCCCTGGCGTTGCGGCCTCCTTACAGAGTCCTCCACACACGGCAGGACTGGCCGTCGGCCACCGTAGTGCTGCAGATTGATTCGCGGAGTTCGCTTCGCGATTGACGATCTGGCGAGTGCAGTTTCGGTCGATGTTCCTCGGAGCGTCGACGGGGCGTGTGCTTCTCCAAGCCTTACGCATGGAGATGGGCAACAGGATATTTCGCATAGCAATGCGGCTCGGGTGGCTGGCCCGAGCCGCATTTGTTTTTGTGGCAGTCGTCAGTCGTCAGTCGGCGGTCAGTTTTTCTATTTTCGCCGCTATTTGCTGGGGTTAAGTCCAAGCGGACAGGAGTGTCCGCTCCACACAGAATTGCGATTCGTTTTTTCTTCGCCTATACTTATTTCTGATTGCACGTGTGCGGCCAGAAAGTTTTGAAATGCTCTGGGTTTTCCTACGACGCACTTCGCTTCCACAACGGGATTGCAGGGTAGTATCGCGACTCACGTTCAGAAAAAGTTTGTTTCGCTCGGCGCGACAAGAAAACAGTTCCACGTGAAGAGCGAGCACGGTTAAAAGAGAATGGCCACCACCGACTACAGCATCAGCACACTGCCGGCGAGCGTAGAAGCTGAACGGTCGATCCTGGGCGCCATTCTGCTCGACAATCTTTCCTACAACCAGGCGGCCGAGCATCTGCGGCCGGAAGATTTTTCGCTCGATTCGCACCGGCGCATCTATGCACGCATGATCGACCTGGCCGAGTCTTCGCGGCCGATCGACATCATCACGCTGGTAGAGGAACTCGAGCGCAACAAGGAACTGCAGGCCATCGGAGATATGGCCTATGTCTCGTCGCTGCTCGACGGCGTTCCTGACCGGCCGAGTATCGAGCATTACGTCAAGATCGTCCGCGATAAGGCTCTGCTGCGCGGGTTGATTCATGCCGCCAATGCCGCGATTGCGCGCGCGGCTGACCAATCCGATGCGGCCGAAGATATTCTGAACGATGCCGAAGCCGCCATCTTCCAACTCTCGGAAAAGCGTATTGGGCGCGGGTTCCTGGGCATTCAGGACATTGTCAAGGATTCCTTCGGGTCGGTCGATGCCTTGCTGCAGCGCGGGCAGCGCATTACCGGCCTGGCCACGCACTATAACGATCTCGATGAGATGACCAGCGGGCTGCAAAAGTCCGACCTGGTTATCCTCGCCGCGCGACCGTCGATGGGCAAGACGGCATTTGTCATGAACATCGCGGAGAATGCGGCGATTTTGGATCAGAAGGTGGTCGGCATTTTTTCGTTGGAAATGTCGCGGGAAGCGCTGCTGCTTCGCCTCCTCTGCTCACGCGCTCGAGTCGACTCGCATAAGATGCGCACCGGCTCCTTGTGGCGGGATGACATGCAGAAAGTCGTGCGGGCCATGGAAGAACTGGCCAGCTCACACATTTATATTGACGACACGCCGGGCGTCGCCCTCAGCGAGATGCGAGCCAAGGCGCGGCGATTGCAACAGTCGTGCGGAGCGACTTGACCTGATCATCGTCGATTATCTTCAACTGATGTCGGGAGGGGGAAGGCGCTTCGAGAACCGCACGCAGGAAGTATCCGCGATCTCACGCGGACTGAAGGCGCTCGCCAAAGAGCTGCACGTGCCCGTCATCGCTCTCTCGCAGCTGAGCCGCGCCCCAGAGAGTCGGGGTGGTGATCATCGTCCGCAACTCGCCGACCTGCGCGAATCCGGATCGATCGAGCAGGACGCCGATCTGGTGATGTTCATTTTCCGCGAAGAAGTCTACAAGCAGGACGACCCCGACTTGCAGGGCCGAGCCGAGATCATCATTGCCAAGCAGCGCAACGGTCCCATCGGACGAATCAATCTGGCATTCCTGAAGAATTCCACGCGCTTTGAGTCTCTGGCCGAGGGGGGCATCGCGCCGGAGGAGTGAGCGTGCGTTCGCTGGGAACGGCTTCACGACGCGGCCCCAAAATCCTATCCCTGGGTCAGCATGGCGCCGGTCATTGAGCGTTCCATATTTCTGTGGAAAATACTGTGGAAGTGCTTTCTTTGCATTCCCATATTGGGCGAAAGCGACCACTCGGTCGGCAGAAGCGCCGGTGCGAGCTGTCCGCTAATTTATTGATTATGCTTAAGTTATTGGCTAAGCCAGCGCACTCTGCTCCGGGTGTAGTGGAATTCATCAGACGTTCAAGCAACCCTTGAGATTTGCACATCTAGGAGTATCAATACCTTTGGGTGTGCACTTCTGAGAGTCACGAAAAAACCTCGCGTTACGAGTTATTTTCGCCGACTTTCAGCACTGCCAGGAAGGCCTCCTGGGGGATGTCGACTCGCCCAATCCGCTTCATGCGGCGCTTGCCTTCCTTCTGCTTTTCGAGCAACTTGCGTTTGCGAGTAATGTCACCGCCATAGCATTTGGCGAGAACGTTCTTGCGGATGGCGGCTACCGTTTCGCGGGCGATAATCTTCGCACCGACTGCCGCCTGGATGGCAACCTCGAACATCTGCCGGGGGATCAGTTCCCGCATTTTGGACACCAACGCCCGCCCGCGGTCGTAGGCGAAGTCACGATGCACGATGAGCGAAAGCGCGTCGACCGGTTCACCCGCCACCAGAATATCGAGTTTCACCATGGGTGACTCCCAGTAGGCGGCGAGGTGGTAGTCGAGCGAGGCATATCCGCGCGAAACAGATTTCAGACGATCGTAGAAGTCGAGCACGATTTCGTTCAGTGGAAGTTCGTACTGCAACATCACGCGCGAGCCGCTGACGTACTCAAAGCTCTTCTGCTTGCCGCGCTTTTCTTCCACCAGCTTCAGGATGCCGCCAACGAATTCTTCATTGGTCAAGATGACGGCGAGGATCACCGGCTCTTCGACTTTCGCAATCTCGCTCTGGTCGGGCCAGCGGGAGGGGTTGTCGACTTCGATTAGCTGGCCGTCGGTCTTGGTGACCTTGTAGCGCACACCGGGCGCGGTCGTGATCAGTTCAAGGTTATATTCGCGCTCCAGCCGCTCCTGGATAATCTCCATGTGGAGAAGGCCCAGAAAGCCGCACCGGAAGCCAAAGCCCAGCGCCACGGAGCTTTCCGGCTCGAAGAAGAACGAAGAGTCGTTCAACCGTAATTTTTCCAGCGCCTCGCGCAGCTGGGTGTGTTCGTGCGCGTCTACCGTGTAGAGACCTGCGAACACCATCGGCTTGATTTCTTCAAAGCCGGGGAGCGGTTCGATGGCGGGGCGATCATCGTCGGTGATGGTGTCGCCGATTTTGGTGTCGGCCACGTTCTTGATATTGGCGATCAGGAACCCGACCTCGCCCGCGACCAGTTCCTCGATCTCCACCGGCTTGGGCGTGAGCACGCCGAGAGTTTCAACTTGCAGGACACGCCCGTTCCACCACAAGCGGATCTTCTGACCTTTCTTGAGAGAGCCTTCAAACACGCGGGTCAGAACCACCACTCCGCGATACGGATCGAACCAGGAGTCGAAAATCAGCGCCTGCAGGTGACGTTGTGGCGACCCTTTCGGCGGCGGGACGCGCTTGACGATCGCTTCCAGAACCTCGGGCACGCCCTGACCGGTCTTGGCGCTGATCAGGCACGCGTCGGTGGTGTCGAGGCCGACGGCACTTTCGATCATCTCTTTGGCCCGCGGGATGTCAGCACTGGGCAAGTCAATTTTGTTGATCACGGGGATGATTTCGAGGCCGTGGTTGATCGCGAGATAAGCGTTGGCAAGAGTCTGTGCCTCGACACCCTGAGAAGCGTCGACGATCAGCAACGCGCCTTCGCAGGAGGCCAGTGAACGGGAGACTTCGTAAGAAAAGTCGACGTGGCCGGGGGTATCGATGAGGTTGAGCTGGTACGTTTTGCCATCCTGAGCGGGGTAGATCATGCGGACCGCGTGGGCTTTGATGGTGATGCCGCGCTCGCGCTCCAGGTCCATGGAATCAAGAACTTGCTCCTGCATTTCGCGCATGGCCAGCGATCCGGTCAACTCCAGCAGGCGGTCGGCCAGCGTGGATTTGCCGTGGTCGATGTGGGCAATGATGGCGAAGTTGCGGATGTAGGCAGCGTCCATGAGGTTACGGCTGATCTTTGATTCTAGCAGGGTGGGGTTCGGGTCTCGGGTGTCGGGTCTTGGGTCTTAGATCTTAGGTCTTAGATCTTAGGTCTTAGATCTTAGGTCTTGGGTTCGCTTCCCGTTGCAACTTTGGTTGAGTTGCGATGAGACGGAACGAGGTAGAGACGAAGTTTGCTGGTGTTATCGGGATTTATCGCCCAATGGCCACCGGCGGTTTCCGTTGGCCTTGCAAAGCCGGTCAGTGGGTGTGATTATCGGCGGGTTGGACGCGTGGCACGAAACCACAATCGACCTGTGACAAGCAGCATCATGATTCGCACCGCTGCCTTGGCCGAGCAAAAGGCCCTTGAAGCATTGCAACTGCGTGCATCTCTTACGAATGAGGGCGATCGCGAGGCGCTGCTGGCCAATCCAGATGCGATCAAAATTCCGCTGGAACAGATCGCGGCTGGGCGGGTATTCGTGTCGGAGTTAAACGGTGTAACAGTAGGCTTTTCTGCAATAGAGCCTCGAGTGGATGGAGAAACCGAACTAGATGCGCTTTTTGTCGAGCCGAACATTCGCAGGCAGGGCGTGGGACGGCTGATGGTCGAATATTGCGCTGAGATCGCACGCACGCAAGGATCAAAAGCACTGCATGTAACCGGCAATCCCCATGCGGTGGATTTTTACATTGCTTGCGGCTTCAGACAGATCGGAACGATCGAGACTCGCTTCGGTGTCGGACTGTTGCTGCGAAAATGGTTGTGAGTTGGGAGCAGAAAATTGATTACTGTCGCAAACACGCGATTACACTCGTCGACCCGTACTTGATGAAAATGAGGAAGTTCTCTGGATGCTGCTAATTTCCAGAATCGGATACAAGGTCGGCGTCGGCCACATCGTTACTGGACAACCACGAGCACTTCATTGGACGCTGGGCCGATGAACGTCGGGCTCGCGCACCTGGCTTTGCGCGCATAGACGCGTATGTAGTAGGAACCGGTCGGTACGTTAGCGCTGACGAAGCTCAGATCCGTGATGTTTGTATCGAAATTGGCGAGATCTGCCTTGCCCGGCGCCGATCCGGCCTGAACCACGTAGGACGTCGGGATACCGGATGTTGGCGCAGTCCAGCGAAGGGTGACGTTCTGTCCTGACACGGATGACACCAGCACTCCTGGAGCGCTGGGGCAGGCTCCCGCATCTCCCCCGGACTGGCCTGAAGGTGGTGTGGTCGCAACTGCTGCGGTCGCCGGCGAGGGCACGGCCTGCGCGGTTACTGTCGACGGTGGTGCGGGCGCGGCCGATCCCTGGCCGAACTGCCATGTACACGATGCGGTCGCTTTGGTATCGGCTGGCTGCATGTAACCCACCTTCCCGTTCACGAGTGGCGTGCTCGAGCCGTTGGCAGTGGCATTCTCGCCCGGCTTCGGACGGGACACCTCGACGACCGGGAAAGACCACTCGAATGCCTCGGAGGCGATCGTTCCTGGCGTCTGGGCCTTCCCGTCGATGGTGAGCTGCTGATAGCCGTTGACAGAGCGTGGCGCGCGGACTTGCGCGTGTCTGGCCTGGATAAACATCCGCCCGTCGGAGGCACGAACGAACACCGCAAGGGGTGCACTCAGATTCTGAGCGGTGGTTGCCCATTGCACCATCTGAGCCTGACTCCCCTGCGTTCGTTGCAGAGACCCTCCGCCCACGACACTCCACGTTGCCGGGTACACGCGAAACGCTCCACTGACGGTGGGAGTGCCGGCAGTGATCATCCACGTGTGCGTCTGCTGATCGCTGTAGCCTTGACCACTCACGTTGATCTCACAGCGAGCCCACCCGGCCCATGACGCCTGAGACGCGGTTGACGGTTGCGCAGCGGCAAATGAAACGAGGGCGATCGACACGCCCAGAGAAAGCGCAACTCCGGTGAGACTGGCCATCGGTATCGACGTTCCTTTCGTAAACCGCGGGAAGTTTATGCACCCGATTTCCCCACGTCAATTGGCAGAGGATGCACAAGTCGTTCTCGATGACGGAGGACAATCGAGAGGTCTTCGGTTGCTGGCTACTTAAGCAGAATGGTGTGGTGTCGATCAGGAGTGTGGGCTGTTTCCATTCGAGCGAAGGATTCTCGCAGGCCATCCCCGATTTCGAGGACTCCCCCGCCTAGTTCTGCTCCTATTCGGCGGCATCCCTAACAGCCCAGAGGTTCAAGGAGAATGCTAGTAGTGCGGCTGTTAGTCCGAAAGTGACCGAGGTACTAGCACAGTTGGCGGGGTAGCGGAGAGTTTCAATTGTCAGTTTCTAGGACGATTCGTAGCGGTGAGATCGGGGATATTTCCGAAGGGGGCTCGATGCGATCCCGAGACGAATCCCAGCCTTCGCAAAAAAGCGCGATAGGCTGGGGCACCCTGCGGGATTGTTCCACTTTCCGCTAAAATCGCGGTCATGGCTCTGGTTCTCGCCTCCGCTTCGCCACGTCGCCAGGAATTGCTGCGGTCGGCCGGCATCGGCATCACCGTGCAGCCCACCAACATTCCGGAATCCCCACTCGACGGTGAGGCCCCGAAGGCATTCGCGGAACGCATGGCCCGTGAGAAGGCCTGGGCCATCTTCAAGCAACGCCCTAACGAATTCGTTTTGGGCGCAGACACAATCGTGGTGGTCGATAAAGAGATTCTCGGCAAGCCCAAGGACGCTGCCGATGCCGCGCGCATGCTGCGCTTGCTGTCTGGGAGATCACATCAAGTGGTTACCGGCGTTTGCCTGATGGGTCCGAGGTCTGGGGGAACCTCATCCGGAAGTCCGGACGCGAAGCCGGAGACATCGCTGGGAGACGTTCGCTCCGAGACCACTATCGTTCATGTGACCCCGCTCAGCGACGACGAGATTCGCGCCTACATCGCTAGCGGCGAGCCTATGGACAAAGCGGGCGCCTATGCGATTCAGGGAATGGCATCTCGGTGGATTCCGCGCATTGAAGGAGACTATGCGAACGTAGTGGGTCTCCCGATTGCGCTCGTTTATCGGATGCTGAAGGAATGCGGTGGGTTATGAAGCGAAGAGGACGAAGCCTGCCACAGGCTAGTTGAAGATTCGACGGACCGTCGAATCACGAGTCCGCCTAGCGCGATTCTACGATTTCTTTTCGGAATCCTGACCGCCGTCTTTAACAGCGGACTTGAAATTCTTGATCCCCTCGCCGAGGCCCTTGCCCAGATCGGCCAGCTTGCTCGGCCCGAAAATCAGCAGGGCCACAGCAAGAAGCAACAGGATTTCAGGCAAACCCAATTTGCCAGGCATTTAGTTCCTCCAGCGGGGGTCCAGGTGCTCGCTTGGCGCCTTTGAAATCACGGACTCCCCTGCGGGAATTCTAGGCTACAGGCGCAGCGGAGTCAAAGAACAGTCGTCGGTCGTCAGGAAACCCTCCGAAGCAAAACGGTGAAAACACCCGTCTGGTAGCGCGGAGATGCAAAGGCTTGAAACACAGGGTCCCCTTCGACTACGCTCAGGGCAGGCTCTCCACTCCGCTTCGCTCCGGTCGGGATGACAAGTGTTAAACAATCAGCTGGATTCGATCAATCCCGCCAACAGAGCTGCCCTGCGTGGCAATTCAGAGACGACAATGAATTCGTGGACGGCATGGGCACCGTCGCCAACGCCGCCCAGGCCATCCAGAGTCGGGATGCCCAATCCGGCGGTGAAGTTCCCGTCCGAACCGCCTCCCACCGCAGCCTCGCTCAGCTTCCATCCGAGTTCCTTCGCAATCACACTCGCCTTGTTGTAAAGCAGGGCTACACCCGCATTCCTTTCGAGGGGCGGACGATTGATGCCGCCGGTTACCGCCAGCTTGCATTTCCGATTGAAGGGCTTCAGCGAGCGCAGCTTGCGATCGATGCCGGCCGCATCTTTCATGCGCGCAATGCGCACGTCGAGAGAAGCGGTGGCCTCAGCGGCAACCACATTCACTCGCGTCCCACCCTGAACGAGGCCCACATTCAGGGTCAGGCCGCGTTTGAGATCGACCAACTTCGAGATTGCCCCAATCTGCTGGGCCAGCTCCACGATTGCGCTCTGCCCTTTCTCGAAATCAAGTCCCGAGTGAGAGGCCACGCCGCTCACTTTCATGGTGTATTCACCCACGCCTTTGCGGGCCGTCTTGACCGCGCCCTTTGGTCCGTAAGAGGGCTCCAGCACCAGCACGGCCGAGGACTGCTTGGCCAGATTCTCGGTGATGGCCCGCGACGAGTTGCTGCCCACCTCCTCATCGGAAACCAGCAAGACGGTGACGGGACGCGGCAGGCGTCCATTCCATTCCTGCAAGCCGCGGATGGCATAAAGCATGAGGGCGATGCCGGATTTCATGTCGAGCACGCCCGGGCCCCACAGCCGTCCGTTGCCGATGCGGCATGGCATGGTGGCAAGGCTTCCGGTGGGATAGACGGTGTCGTAGTGGCCGAGCAGAAGGACCGGTTTCTGCTGGGTCTCGCCTTCGAAATCCACTTGCAGATGATTTCCGAAGTCGGTCACGCGATGAAATTGTGCTCGTCCTCCGAGCGCCGCAAATTCCTCGGCTACGAACGCGCTGACGCGGTCGACGGCTTGCTTGTTATCGCTGGGCGATTCGATTTCGACCAGCCGGCGAATGGTGTCGACGATCTGGTCTCGACGCCGCTCGAAGTATTCGAGCCGCGTGTGGGCGGGTGACTTGGAATGATAGGTCTTGGAGGTACTTCCTTGGCTGTGCGAGTTTTTCATGAATGTTGTCTAAGTGGCGCTGCGCTGCACGGCTCGCGGACAGGAGTGTCCGTCGCCACCCGAGATATGCGCAGGGTGCGGTACAGTATAATCTCCGGGCTGTTCAACTCTCGAAAATGACTGATATCACCCAACCGGAAACCGAGGTTCCCGTGGCGTCCAAGACCACCATGGATATCCACGAAATCCAGGCGATTCTGCCGCATCGCTACCCCTTCCTGCTGATCGACCGGGTGATCGATCTAACGCGCCGTGAGCGTATTGTGGCCATCAAGAACGTCACGATCAATGAGCCCTTCTTCCAGGGCCACTTTCCCAACCTGCCGATTATGCCTGGAGTGCTGATCGTAGAGGCCATTGCCCAGGCCGGTGGCGCCTTGTTGCTGACGGAAGTGGAGGATCGCGACCAGAAACTGATGGTTTTCACCGGTATCGAGCGGGCCCGTTTCCGCCGTCCGGTGGTTCCAGGAGACCAATTGCGCATCGAGGTCGAAGTCAAATCGTGGCGAATGAATGCCGTGCGCATGGAAGGGAAGGTCTTCGTCGGCGACAAGCGGGTCACGGAAGCGACCGTCACTTGCCGGCTGGTGCCGCGCACCTTCGAATCGGAGAGCCCGCAGAATGAGGATGAAGCACCCGGGGGAGAGAGCTAGAACGATCATGCGACACTTCCCCGCGACTCGACACTGCCAAACCGGTACCCGGTACTCGCGACCTGGTACTCAGTACTGATGAGCATCCACCCCACCGCCATCATCGACCCAAGCGCCCAGATTCATCCCTCCTGCAAGATTGGCCCCTATTGTGTGATTGGCCCGGAGGTGGAACTCGGTGAAGGCTGTGATCTGGTATCGCATGTCGCCATGCAGGGTCCCACGAAAATCGGCATTGACAACGGCTTCTTCCCCTTCAGTTCGATTGGCCTCGCACCGCAAGACATCAGTTATGCGGGCGAGCCCACGCGCCTGGAAATTGGCGATCACAACGAAATCCGCGAGTTCGTGACGATCAATCGGGGCACAGTCAAAGGCGGAGGGCTGACTCGCGTGGGCAATCACACGCTGATCATGGCCTACACCCACATTGCTCACGATTGCATCATTGGCGACCACGTCATCATGGCGAACGCTGCGACGCTGGGCGGCCATGTGACGGTGGAAGATTGGGCGATGGTAGGCGCGCTCTGCCCGGTTCACCAGTTCGTTCGCATTGGGACGCACTCCTACGTAGGTGGCGGGACGACGATCACGCAGGACGTGCTGCCCTTTTCCAAAACCTCCGCCGAGCGCAACACTCACGCCTTCGGAATGAATTCCGTAGGATTGGAGCGTCGTGGCTTCAGCAAAGAGCGGATACGCAAGATCCATCACGCTTACAAGGTCCTGCTCGCGTCAAAGCTTAATACTTCGCAGGCTTTGGAGAAATTGAAGTCGGAACCGGACCTGGGCGAGGATGTGGAGATGCTCATTCGATTCGTAGAGGCCTCGGAGCGCGGAGTAATCAAGTAGCCGGTAGCTCCTGGCTCATAGCTGGTAGCTTGAAGCACTGCGAGTGCTAGACTTTTATCGCCTCTCGTGCCGACCCCAGAAAAATTCGGCCTCATCGCCGGCAACGGCAAATTCCCCTTCCTGATTCTCGACGCCGCGCGGGCGCGAGGGTTGGAGGTCGTCGTCGCCGCCATCAAGGAAGAGACTTTTCCGGAAATCGAGTCGCGGGGTGCTGCCTCGGTCTACTGGCTTTCGCTCGGGGAATTGTCGAAGTTGATCGAGACCTTCAAGAAAGAAGGCGTCCAGCGCGCCATTATGGCCGGGCAGGTCAGACACAAGCAGATCTTTTCTAGCATCAAGCCTGATTGGCGGCTCGCCAAGATCCTGCTCTCGCTGACCACCCGCAACACGGATTCTCTGCTGGGCGCGGTTGCGAAGGTGCTCGCCGACGAGGGCATCACACTGGAAAACTCAACCTCCTTCCTCGAACCGCTTCTCGCCAAGCCCGGCGTGCGGACCGATCGTGCCCCGACCGAAGAAGAAAAGAAGGACATCGACTACGGACGCACCGTAGCCCGCCACCTCGCACAATATGACATCGGCCAGACCGTAGTGGTCGCCGAAGGAGCATGCGTGGCTGTCGAAGCCATGGAGGGGACCGACGCCACCGTTGAGCGCGCCGGCGAACTCATGCGCTCGCTGGAAGGTAGCGCCTCCACACTGAGCCGTGCCTTAATAGTGGTGAAGATCGCCAAGCCGAATCAGGATATGCGCTTTGATGTCCCTGTCATTGGTGTAAAAACGATCGAAGTAATGCGCGCCGCGGGTGCAACCTGCCTGGCCCTCGATTCAGGCAAATGCCTCCTGCTCGATGGTGATGCGATCATCCACGCTGCGAATGGGGCGAGAATTTCGATCGTTGCCAGCTGACTCCGTGTTTGAAGCTGCCCGCATCGCCAACCAACTTCGCTGACCTTTGAATGGCAGGGCGTAACGTGTTCCTGCAGTCTTCTATGCTCAGGTCGACACTGCTTCTTCGCGGGCAGAGGCGCCCGCTCCAGATAGACGGGCTTCGAAGAATTCTTCTACCCGTTGCAATATCTCCCGGGCTTCGCGCGCCTCGTAGATGGCTTTGCGCAGACCCGGCTCCGCCGGGCACGCCGTGCGTGAACCAGGAGGCGAACTGCTTCATTTTGCCCGGGGCATCCGGAAACTCTTCCGCGATCAGCATGCTGAAATAGGTGCGAATCATTTCGTAGCGGTCGGATTCCTCCGGCTCATCGTAGCGGCCGGTCGCGGTGTACTGCGCGATCTGACGGAAGATCCATGGATTCGACGCGGCGGTGCGGCCGATCATGACCGCGTCGCAGCCGGTCTGGGCGACCATCGCGCAGGCGTCTTCGGGCGTGCGGATGTCGCCGTTGCCGATGACCGGAATCTTGACCGCCGCCTTGACGGCCGCGATCCATTCCCAGCGAGCCGTGCCGCTGTAGCCCTGTTCGCGCGTGCGGGCGTGCAGGGCGACTCCGCAGAGGCCGCACGCTTCCGCCAGCTTGGCCAGTTCGACGCAGACGATCTCCTGATCATTCCAGCCGGCGCGGAATTTCACGGTGAAGGGAATCTTCACCGCGGCCCGCACCGCTTCGAAAATCTTCCCGATGGCCGGCAGGTCGCGCAGCAGGCCCGATCCGCCGTTGCACTTCACGACTTTCTTTGCCGGACAGCCGAGATTCAGATCGACCAGGTCAAAGCCCAGTCCCTCGACCATGTGCGCGGCTTCCGCCATCACCTGCGGATTGCTGCCGAAGAGTTGCGCCGAAATCGGGTGCTCGTCTTCGTAGAAGTGCAGGTAGCGCTTGGCCTTCCTGTCCTTGGCGCGCAGCACGCCGTCGGCCGAGGTGAACTCGGTCATGATCAGTCCGCAGCCGGTCAGGTTACGGATAAAGCGGCGGAAGACGGTGTCGGTGACGCCGGCCATGGGAGCGAGCACGGTGGCTGGGGTAGATTTCGACGCCAGCCGAGGGAAAGTCGCGAAGGGACAGGCAGGAGGTCCACTCGACCCCCGGAAAGCGGCGCCGACTTGTCCCAATACTTGCGCACGAGGTTATTCTAACGGGGCATGCAAGAGAAAGCCCTCGCCTTGGCGAGGGCTTGTTGGATAATTCGCGAGAAGTTACTTCTTCGCGGCTTCGGCCTTGGCCGCGTCGCTCTTGGCGTACTTGCGGCGGAAGCGCTCCACACGGCCAGCGGTGTCGAGCAGTTTCTGCTTGCCAGTGAAGAACGGATGGCAGGTCGGAGCAGATTTCTACGTGCATATCGCCCTTGTGGGTGGAGCGGGTAACGAAACTGTTGCCGCACGCGCAAACCACGCGGATCTCGTTGTATGCGGGATGGATAGCTGCCTTCATGACGATTTCGACCTCGATTCGAACCGTTTGATTCTACAGGAACCTCCGCGGATTCAGCAACCTTCCAAGTGATTGAGGGCGCGGCTCTTGTCGGCAGGGCGGAGGGTCCTTCCGCCTGGTCGGACCCTGCGGAGGAATCCCTGGGAATTCCCATCGGCCGCGCCGCTTGCTAGTCTCTGGAAGGCAGCGCTTCGCGCCGACGGGCGGGGACGCCCGTCGCTCCATCACAGCGGCTAACCTTTTACGGGGACGGCATGGGAAATCTGATTTCCTGGCACACGGTCACAACGCTTTGGATGGCTTGGCTGATTTACTGGGCGATCAGCTCGCAGAACGTGCGCCAGGCCCATACCGTGGAACCATTGCCCTGGCGTATCGGCACGCCGCTCATCATGGCGGTGGCGGCGATGCTCGTTTTCTCGCCGTTCTTCAGGGTCGGTCCTCTCGCTCGCCGATTCGTGCCTGAGAATCGGTGGATTGCGGGCATCGCCATCATTCTGGTGATCGCGGGGCTGGCGATCTCCGTCTGGGCGCGCGGCATCTGGGACAGTTCTGGAGTTCGCGGGTCACACTGAAGGTGGATCACCAACTGATTCAGTCCGGACCGTACGCCCGAGTGCGTCACCCGATCTATTCCGGACTTATTGCTGGCGCTGATCGGCACAGCGCTGTTCGTTGGCGAGTGGCGCGCGGTCGCAGGAGTTGCGCTGGTGTTCGCCGCGCATTGGAACAAGGCACGAAGGGAAGAGGCACTGCTGACTCGGGAGTTCGGTGCGACTTACGACCAATACCGCGGGAGGACCGGAGTCGCTGGTTCCGCGTCTGTTTGGAGGGTAAAAAAGAATGCGGCAGGACCGACCTCCTGCCGCCATCGAATAGGCCTGACTATCTCGGTCGCTACTTCTTGTTGACCGCTTTCTTGAGTTCAGCCCCAGGGGTGAACTTCGCGACTCTGCGAGCCGCGATCTTGATCGTGGCGCCTGTTTGCGGGTTGCGGCCGTTGCGGGCTTTTCTCTGCGAGACAGAGAATGTTCCGAACCCGATCAGAGCTACCCGGTCTCCCTTTTTGAGGGCAGCAGGTAATGCTGTCCACAGCTGTGTCGATCGCTGTCGTCGCTTGTGTTTTGGTCATTTCACAAGCGCCCGCGATCCGGTCCACGAGATCAGCTTTGTTCATCGTCTCTCCTAGGCAGAATTCCTTGTCTGCCCCAGCCAGCCTGGGGGAGGTACAGCCATTGCTGAGGCGGAATCCTGATGGCTGCTATTTTCCTCCCAGATTGTGCATTGTCAACGCGAAAATGCAGTAACGACGCAGGTGGGACCACCTTCGTGCCACGCGAGCAGGCGCGTTTCCTGCATAAAACCGCTAGCGCGAGTACTTCGCGAGCCCGTAATGATCTTGATTCGTGAAGGAAGCTCCTAGCCAGTGGCTGTTGGCTCGTGGCTTTTCACGTTGTGTAAGATTTCTACTCCCATCGGCAATTGGCAATCGAGAATCGGCAGTAACGGCTTGCCGACTGCTGAGGACCGACGACCGACGACGGGCGACTGAGAACGACAACCTTTTTTCCTCGCACCTCCACAACCGTCTTCACTCCTCCACAGGATGTACACAGCGAGGCACGGATTTGTACTTGCGCGAAATTGTTTCGCGGTGCAGAGTCGAAGTGGGGAAGGCTTTGGGTCCATGAAAGTTTCTGCAGAAGTTTGTCCGCTGTGTGATGGCACCGGGCTGGAAGAACGTTGCGAACGGAGCAGACCGGCGGGTAACGCGCTGCGATTGCCGTCTGAAAGCGCGCTCCGAGACTCTGCTGGCGGCGGCGCGCATTCCGAAACGTTATGAGCATTGCGAGCTGTCGAGCTATACCACGGATTTTCCGGGGCGCATTCCTCGCTGGCCATGGCGCATCTCGCGGCCAGCAAGTTTGCGGAAGAGTTCGACCCGCGGGACGGTACTGGGTCTTCTTCTGATCGGCAAGATCGGCACGGGCAAGACTCACCTGGCAGTGGGCATCATCAAAGAACTGATTCTGCACAGGGGCATTCCGTGTCTTTTCTATGACTATCGCGAATTGCTGAAGCAAATCCAGAATTCCTATAACGACTCGGTGAAAACCACCGAGCTAGACGTGCTTCGTCCGGTGTTTGACACCGACGTGCTGGCGCTGGACGAACTGGGCGCCGTGAAGCCGACCGAATGGGCGTGGGATACCGTCAGCCTGATTCTCAACACGCGCTATAACAACAATCGCACCACGATCATCACCACGAACTTCGAAGACCAGGCGGCGGCTGGGGTGAGTAACACTCTCTCCGCTGTGCGCGCAGCGGTGCGTGAGGAAACATTGGGCGACCGCATCGGGGAACGCATGCGCTCGCGGTTGCACGAAATGTGCCGCATCATCAAGCTGGAAGGTTTGGATTTCCGCCAGAAGTTCCGCAGCGCGAACTACCGTTAACCTTCGATCGGGACTCAGAGGAAACGTTCAAGCCGGGTAACGCAAAAAGGCACCCATGCCCGTCCGCTACAGTTCGTCAGCGACTTTCCTCGAAATTCCGCTAATCTCAATCGCTGTAGGTCCGGACTTAGGCAACAACGAGCCGCGCGGACACGCACGCGGCGTCATCGCGATCGGAGACATCGCATCCGGCGTGATCGCGGTTGGAGGGTTCGCCCGCGGCCTGCGTTGCGGTTGGTGGGCTCGCCATTGGAGGCCTTACGCTGAGCGGCCTGGGGCTGGGATTCCTCGCGATCGGCGGCCTCGCACTTGGATATATCGCAGTAGGCGGATTGGCGATAGCGTACGGTGCCATCGGAGGATTGGCGGTCGGCTACTACGCGATCGGCGGGGCGGCCATAGGCAAGTTTGTGATTGGGCCGCTGCACCACGATCCCGAGGCGGTCGAATTCTTCACCCGGCTTTTGCATGGTCTTGTGATCCTGCCCGAAGATTCCGCCAGCGATGAACCGCGCAACCTGTTCTCCCTGACGTGCCGCCCTGACGGATTCCGTCTAGAATTCCAGTGTGCTACTCAACCGGCTTGAGTTCGATGCAGGCCGCGACGCCGAGTTCTTCGCTGCCACGCCCGCAGTTCCCGCGGTCTTCGTGCTGCGCGGAGAAAGCGGCGTCAGAGCCCTACGTCAGCAAAACGGCCAATCTTCGCCGGCGTTTGCTGCGACTGCTGGGTTCTCCGGAAGAGCGCTCGAGACGCCTGAATCTGCGTGACCGGGTCCGATCGCTCGAATATGCCACCACCGGGTCTGACTTCGAATCCGGCTTTCTGCTTTATCGGGTGTTGCGCAGTATTTTTCCGGAAACGTATGCGCATCGCTTGCGGCTACGATTTGCACCCCTGGTGAAGCTGCACCTTGACAATGAATATCCGCGAGCTTCGGTCACCACGCGCCTGAGCCGCAGAAACGGCAGGTCGCTTTACTACGGTCCGTTTGCCTCGCGCGCGGCCGCCGAGAAGTTCGCCAACGATTCGCTCGACTTCTTCAAGATGCGCCGGTGTGTCGACGATCTGCATCCGGATCCGGCATTTCCGGGATGCATATATTCTGAAATGAAGATGTGCCTTGCGCCCTGTTTCAAGGGCTGTAGCGACGACGAGTATCGTGCCGAAGTGGCGCGCGTCCAGGCATACCTGGACACCGCGGGACAGTCGCTGGTGCGCGAGATTTCTCTCCAGCGGGACGAGGCCTCGGCCAACCTTGATTTCGAGAATGCCGCGGCCCAGCACGCGCGGCTCGACAAACTGAAGCCTGTTCTCGGCCAACTGCCCGAGATCGTTCATCGCTCCGACCAATTGCGCGGGGTGATTGTGCAGCCGTCAGTCGAGAAGGAATGCGTGACGCTGTTTCGCTTTGACGCTGCCTGCTTTGCGGACCCGGCGACCTTTTCCATTCAGTCGCCCGAGCACACCAAGTCGCAATCGATGGAGTCGCGCATTCAACAGACACTCGACGCGGTGCCAGCCGCTCAGCCGAAGACCGCGCTGGAGGCGATGGAGCACTTGGCGATTCTGAAGCGCTGGTACTACCGCGGCACGCGAATCGGCGAAATTTTCTTCGCCGACGAAAAAGGCGTGTTGCCCATGCGCCGCGTCGTGCGCGGCATCTCACGCGTCTATCGGGGAGAGAATCCGGAGGCGGAGACGCAAGCTACGTAGGTGGCGCCTGGATGCTCGTAAGCGATCTCTGCACGGCATTGGATGGCGAGGCATTATGAAGAACACTCAAGACAAGACTCTTCGTCAGCATCTTGCTTTACCTTCTAAAAGGCGGTGGTGCGCACGCCAAATTCGAAGACGCGACCGCAGACTTTCCCGCGAAGTTGCGCGGGAAGAAAGTTGCGAGTCTTCCCTACACGGCCTGGATGCTGCTCGAGCACATGCGCATCGCGCAGTGGGACATCCTCGAGTTCAGCCGGAATCGCAAGCATGTTTCGCCGGATTGGCCGTCGGGATACTGGCCGCAGAGAAGCTCCCACCGAATGCCTCCGCCTGGAGCAAAAGCATCAAGAGCTTTCAGAGAGACTTGAAAGCCATGCAAGCGCTGGTCGCAAATCCGAAGACGGATTTATATGCGCCCCTTCCCTGGGGCGATGGCCAGACCGTCCTGCGCGAGGCGCTGCTGGTGGCCGACCACAATGCGTATCACTTGGGGCAGTTGGTGACGCTGAGGAGACTGCTGGGTATTTGGAAAGAGTAGTCCGTAGCGGGAAATGGCGACTGGTTCGTGCTTGACGATGCTGGCCCGGGGCTCTTCGACTGCGTTCGGCTGTCGCCTCACTCCGCTCAGGGTGACAGGGCAAAGAACAGGGTCGCAGGCACCAGAACAGCTTGTATAGGGGAAAGAGCATGCGCTGATTTCGCGGAGTCACCCGCTCGGCACGGTGCTAGGACAGTATTTCGGCTGTCTCTCTGCGCCTCAGTGGTAGGCTCTGTCCCGTCGCCCGTTTGCGGAAGATGACGCGCACTTCATCCCTCCAGCGTTCGTCGATGCCGACCAGAGTCCATTCGATTTCCGGAGCCAGGTAGTGCAGGACAGTGTCGGTCGCCGGGTGAATGTGCAGGGTGGGCGCTACCAGGAACAGCAGCGGATCTGCAGGAGAAAGTTCTCGACCGGGAAAGTAGCCGAACTGCTGGAACTCCCCGCGAGCGTGATGCCACTGCACGCGGGACCAGTAGTCCAGTCCCTGCAGGGGAAGATGGATGTCCTCGTCTGCTTTCAGTTCCACTACCGCCAGCCGATTGGCTCGTGTGAGGGTAAGTACGTCGAGCATGGCACGGTCGGAGGCGGAGAAGGCGGGGACCTGGGAGTAGAGACAGCCGTGGTCGAGCCGTTCGTCGATTGCGCTGACGTCGCGCACCACCAGTGATTCCAGCCAGCGTTCGGGATGCAGGCGCCACAAAGGCCTGATGCCGCGCACCTTGTGGACCGCGTGTACTGCGCAGACGATTTACCAGGTCGCTCAAGGCCGCGGCATTGTGATCGTCGAGCACGCGTTCTTCGGCGCCGACGCCAAACGCAATCTCCTGCCCGCTGCGGAAGGATCCGGCCTCGTGGCTGATCCGGGCGCGGGCAAACTCCAGGCCGTGCCAGCGAAACGCGACTTCGGCGGCCGAGAGCACGGCCACATCGCATTCCGGCAACAGTGTCAGCACGCGGTGAATGGATTCCGCGAAACGCTCCAACGCAGCGCTCTCATCCGGACAGCGGACCAGCCGGGTCGCGACATTCCCGCGATCGCCGAAGTCAACCTCGGCCAGCGAATCGTGCCGCTCATCGAATTCGTACAACTGCCACTTGGCCGCGCCGGGATGCAGATGCACGAGGCGTTCGCGAGTCAGGGCAGAGGTGCCCGCGGGCAGCACCAGCTTGAGGCCTTCGACCAGGGTACGGTGGTCCGCCGAATTGCGGCACTCGTCCAGCCAGAGAATGCCGAAGGTCAGGGCCGCGTCGATCGACGCCTGGGTCTCCTGCTGATTGACGCCGAGCACGGCGAACGCTGTGCGGCCCTGGCGCAGCCATCCCCGCGCGTAGATGGGTCCGAACGAACGCTCAAGGTCCATCGCGTTGCTCAGCTTCGTGACCGTGAATCCTGGAAAATTGCGCTCCAGCGCCCGGCGCAAGTGCTGTTGGTAGACGGTCCGAGCGGCTCTGCGCGCCGTAGGGGTGCGATGGTCCGTGTTACGACAGATTTCGAGCTTCGACGGCCGGGTTTGGCCCAAGCCGCTGCACCATTAAACGCAGGTTGCCATTGCGGACTTCGGCATCCAGCACTCGCCGGACGGTGTTCCGTTCCGCCGACCATAGGTGAAGGAGGCACTTGTTGAATTCGCCGGAGATGGAGTATTTCGAGTCGGCCAGATCATAGATCCGGGCGCCATCCTCCAGCACCACCGCGTGCCGGGAGCCGCCCAGAAACTCTTCCAGCGTGCGGCGCAGCGAATCCGGGGTCATGTCTGGATGTTCCTGTGGATTTGCCCGCCGTCTGTGACTCATGAACATCCGTGCACCAGGCGAAATGGCTGTGGGATAATTGAGGACACCAGCCGGAGTCTCTGTCCGGACCTGAGGCATCTAATAAACGTGACTCACGAACAATTTTTCTTCGAGCACTACGGCCTGACGCAGGCGGATCTGCAGCGCTACCTGGCTGCAGCGCTTTCGGCCGGCGGGGATTACGCCGACCTTTATTTTGAATATCTTTCCTCGACCTCGCTGATGGTGGACGAGTCGATGGTGAAGTCGGCGTCGCAGGGCATTTCGGCGGGATGCGGCGTTCGCGTGGTCTCGGGCGAGCGCACCGGGTACGCCTATACCGACGATCTGTCGCCGGAGCGCATTCTGCACGCGGCGCGAACGGCGGCCCTGATCGCCAGCGGCCCGGCGAAGACGCCGGCGGTGGGATTTCAGCAAAAGCAGGCGCGCAGCTTGTATCCGGTGACGCTGCCTTCGGTGGACGCGGACATCACGGCCAAGGTTGAACTGGTGATGCGCGCCGACAGCGGCCGCGCGCGCCTACGATCCGCGGATTAAGGAAGTGCGGGCCAGCTACGCCGATGAGTTGCGGAAGATTCTGATGGTCACTCGGACGGCACGCTTTGCCGAAGACTCGCAGCCGCTGGCGCGCCTGAACGTGTTCCTGCATTGCGAAGACCGAGCAGCAGTCCGGGCGTGGCACTTCGGGTGGCGGCGGACGCGTGGCGCTGGACTTCTTTCTTCGGAGAGAAGACTCCGGAACATTTCGCGCAAGGAAGCAGCGCGGCAGGCGATTATGCAGCTCGATGCGATCGAAGCACCGGCGGGCGAGATGGAAGTCGTGCTCGGTCCGGGATGGCCGGGCGTGCTGCTGCACGAAGCGGTCGGTCACGGACTGGAAGCGGACTTCAACCGCAAGAAGACGTCGGCGTTTTGCCGGGCTGATCGGGCGACGCGTGGCCAGCGAGAAGTGCACGGTCGTCGACAATGGCACGATGCCGTGGCGGCGCGGCTCGCTGAACGTGGATGACGAAGGCAAGCCGACGCAGGAGACGGTGCTGATCGAGAACGGAATCCTGAAGGGCTACCTCAGCGACAAGCTTTCGGCGCGGCTGATGGGCATCGCCGATACCGGCAACGGCCGTCGCGAGAGTTACGAGCACATTCCGATGCCGCGTATGACGAACACCTACATGCTGGCGGGCGAGGACGATCCGGAAGACATTATCCGCTCGGTGAAGCATGGCGTGTATGCCGTGAACTTCGGCGGCGGGCAGGTCGACATCACGAACGGCAAGTTCGTGTTCTCGGCGTCGGAGGCGTACATGATCGAAGACGGCAAGATCACGGCTCCGATCAAGGGCGCGACGCTGATCGGCAATGGTCCGGACGTGCTGACACGGGTGTCGATGGTGGGCAACGATCTGCAACTCGACGAAGGCGTCGGCACCTGCGGCAAGGACGGACAGTCGGTGCCGGTGGGCGTAGGCATTCCGACGATCAAGGTCGACCGGCTGACCGTCGGCGGAACCGCAAAGAAGGATCCCGGCGGCTTCATGCAGTAAGCCTCTGACAAGCAAGCGACTGAGACCAAGTCACAAATTCCGAGTCTCAGATTTCCTCCGTGCTCTGTGCCTCAGTGGTGAAAAGAACTTATATCTATGCCGCAAACCGAACTTGAAACTCGCCTTCCGAAAGCTGAAACCGATCTCAGCGAACTCGCGCAAGACACCGTCCGCCGCGCCATGGCCGGCGGCGCCACGGCAGCTGAAGCCGTGGTGCGCGAAGGCGACGAATTCTCGACCGCCGTGCGCCTCGGGCAGGTGGAAACGCTAAAAGAAGCCGGGTCCCGTGCGATTGGCGTTCGCGTCTTCTTCGGCAAACGCGCAGCCAGCACTTACTCCAGCGACTTTTCGCGCGCTGGCCTCGATCGTATGCTCAATTCGGCATTGGCGCTGGCGAAGATCACATCCGAAGATCCTTTTGGAGGTATCCCCGAAGCTGCACAACTCGGGTCACTGCCCGGCGATCTCGATCTCTATCACGAGGACGTTTACTCGCTTCCTGGCGCCGACCGCATCGAATACGCCCGTCGCGCGGAGAAGGCCGCGCTCGATTTCGATCCGCGCATCAAGAATTCCGAAGGCGGATCGTTCGACGCCGCCACCGGACACAAGGTCCTGGCCAACTCGCACGGATTCGTCGGCGAGTACCGCCGTTCCTATTGTTCGGTCGCAGCGATTCCGATCGCGCAGGACGAAAAGGGAGGCATGCAGCGCGACTACTGGTTCTCGGTAGCTCGCAATCTGGGACGAGCTGGATCCCCCTGAGCAGGTCGGCCGTATCGCCGCCGAGCGCACCATTCGCCGTCTGGGAGCGCGCAAAGCAAAGACTGCGCAGGTCCCGATCATCTTCGATCCCATGGTGGCGGCCTCAATTCTCGAACACATTTTCGAAGGCGTGAACGGAGACTCGGTCTATCGCGGTGCTTCATTCCTGGCGGGCAAGTTGGGACAGAAGATTGCCGGCGACAACGTGACCGTCATCGATGACGGCACGATTCCCGGGGGCTTTGGCACCAGCCCGTTCGATGGCGAGGGCATTCCCACGCGGCGCACGCTGGTGATCGAAAATGGCGTGTTGAAGTCCTACCTGCTGAACACCTACACGGCGAAAAAGCTGGGCCTGCAGACGACCGCAAACGCATCGCGCGGACTCGCGGGCACTCCCGGGATCGGGCCGGGCAACTACTTTCTGCAGCCGGGGAAGAAGACGCCGAAGGAAATCATCGGCGACGTCAAAGAAGGCCTGTACGTGACCGAATTTCTGGGTCACGGCGCGAACCTGGTAACCGGGGACTATTCCCGCGGCGCGTCGGGACTGTGGATTTCCGGCGGCGAATTTGCATATCCCGTCGAAGAAATTACCGTGGCGGGAAACCTGAAGGAAATGTTCTTCAACATCTCGGAAATCGGGAATGACCTGGAATTCAGTGGCTCCGTCGCGTCGCCGACGATTCGCATCGATGGGCTGACGGTGGGCGGGGAATAAGAACTATTTCACCACGGAGACACGGAGTCACAGAGAAAACGCTTAAGGCTTTTGAGGCCTCAGCGCTTCTCTGTCGGCTCATCTTGTTTGCGGCTCCTTCTCGCCAATCGATCCTCCCCCAAGCTGTCATCCTGAGCGAAGTGAGGCGCCAGCCGAACGCAGTCGAAGGACCCCATGCCAGGTGATGACACCACCGCCCTCTGGCAATTTTCCAGTGCGAATTCAACGGCAACGCAGCCCCCTGCGAGTCTTCAATTGTTATCTCCCTGTCTTCCTCCGTGACTCCGTGGTGAAAAGAGCACCGCAATCACCGCACATCCGTCCCCAATAGTAGAATCCCCCCATGGGCGGACTCATCCAGCCGAATCCAGCGGCGGAAGAACGCGAAACTAACTGGCGTGCCATCGGGATTGCAATCGGCGTCGTGTCCTGATCGTCGGCGTGCTCTTACTCATCTCGCGCACCGAACAACGAACGGCTTCCAATCCCCATCCTTACGTCGCGAATGTCAAACTCTCCGACCTCAAGATGAGCGCTGCGGAAAACTTTGTGGGGGCGACCGTCTCGTATGTGGACGGCATCATCACTAACGCCGGAAATCAGACCGTGACCCACGTGGTTGTCGCAGTCACCTTCAGAGATTCCATGGGACAGCTTGCCCAGCGAGAGACAGTACCGCTTCATGTTCTGCAAACCAGCGGTCCTTACCCCGACGCGGTCGATGTCAGCGTGTCGCCGCTTGCGCCGGGACAGAGCAAACCTTTCCGGCTGACCTTCGAAAGCATCTCCTCGCAGTGGAACCACGAGTATCCCGAACTGAAGGTTGCAGATGTAACCGTGAAGTAGATACGAAACGTGACCCGGTTACTCGGAAGAGGCTCTCGTGCAAGTGATTCCTGTGCCCCGCCCATACGCAGGAATCTGGCCGCGACGCGAAATAGCCGGATCAGGCGGTAAAGCGGGAACAAAGGGCCTGGCAGGCGCACCACGGACCACTCTCCAACGCTGGGCGTGAAGAGGAGTCGCAGCGCAAAACGCACCCGGTCCGATCGTCGCTCGCGCAGTCTCAGCATCAAACGAAAATATTCCAGGGACTCGGTGCTGTATTCTTCCGCACTGGGCATCTCGGCTGCGATGCGATCGCTGATGGCAATGATCTCCGGATGATCTCTCTGCTGCTCGGACTGGGAAGCGCCCGCACCCAGTAGCATATTGGCAAGCCGCAGGTTGATGGTGAGTATGCGCTCAATGCCGAGTCTCCTTGCCTCCTGCCACACGCAAGCCCAATTCAGCGCGGTAGACTGCACAACCCCTGCAACATCCCGCAGCCAACAAAGGCGTATCCACGCATGCTTGGCAGCATGGACACCGAGGCTGAGCAGCAGGTCTTCCGGTGACAGCGCGACTACGCTTCGGTTGCCGAAGGTCGTACCGTGACGCGCGCTCGAAAAATTCTTCCAAGTCAAAGTCCACGGCATAAAACGCAGGGACAATCCCCCATTGCAGTTCCAGCAAATTGCGACCTGCCGGACCATCAAACGCGCACTCATACCCAGACGTCAGATACGCGCTTTCTTCCGCATTCGACAGGCGCCAGGCAGGCGTGAATCCCAATTCCCGAACGGCCACCTTCGCGCGGAGGAAGTCCCGGCGACGCACCAGGATGTCGAGATCAGAGAATTCTCGCAATGCGAGATTTCCGTAAACAGTTTCGGCAAGGACTGGCCCCTTGAACGGAATCGCCGGGATCCTATGAGACTCGAGACAATCCAGGATTCGAAACAACTCTGCCGTAAACCGCAAATTCTTGCGGGCATTGTTTTGATAGCGCGCGCGCACCTCATTCAGAATCCCTGCTGGGACTGCGTTAGAAACTTCGCGTAGGGCTTGATACACGAGCGGCATCACATTGTGATGCTCGGCCAGGCGCAGAACCTGTCCCCAATCGAGCGAGGCCTCGATCCGCGAGCGCATATCGGCATCTTTGGTCGTCCGCAGAGAACAGCAGGCAAGCAGAAGCTGAAATTCGGCGCTAAACGTGAATCTTGCGAGATCCGGCAGGCCAACCGAAGGTGCGCCCGGCGTCGTGGCAGGCGAAGACATGAATGACCAGTGAACCCCAGCGAGGAAGGACGCGAAAACCCGCCGTGGCCACTATAATACAAGGATTCTCTGGGCCGACGTCCCGCGAACCGTTGCCATCATGCCAGCCGTTGTCTTCGAATCCGTCAGCAAAGTATTTCGCCATCGCCCAGCTCTGTTCAACTGGTTTGGTCGCGAGCGAAGCGGCGAAACACGCGCTCTGGACGATGTGTCATTCGAGGTTCCGTCGGGCAGTGTGCTGGTTCTGCTCGGGCCCAACGGGAGCGGCAAGACCACTACTCTGAAGCTGGTTTCCACGATGCTGTTGCCCGACGAAGGTCGCGTTCTGGTGCAAGGAGCGGACACAACCAACGATGCCGATGGAGTGCGGGTGCGCGTCGGTTTCGCGGTGGCTACTGAGCGATCGTTTTTCCCGCGGCTTTCCGCGCGCGAAAACCTGGACTTCTTTGCCGCCCTCGACGACATCCCGAAAAAGGCCCGTCCCGAGCGGGTCGACGAACTTCTGCGGTCAGACCGGCCTGCGCGACTCGGCCGACACGCTGGTGATGAAGTTCTCGAGCGGCATGTATCAGCGGCTGGGATCGCGCGGGCCCTCCTCAAGAAACCTTCGGTGGTGCTGCTCGACGAGCCGACACGCAGTCTCGATCCCGGTTCGGCGGCTCAGTTCTGGAACCTGGTGCGCGACCTGCCCGTCGCGCGGCGCAACCGTCATTCTGGCCACTCACAATTTCAACGAAGCGGTGGCGGTGGGCAATCACGTGGCGATCCTGTTTAAGGGAACGCTCGCCGCCGAGCAGAGACTGTCGGCCACTCTGCGCGTGGATGAGTTGCGCTCCTTCTATTTCCAAACCACGGGAGAACTCGAAGAAGTGGAGCCGGTTCCGTCACGAGGCATGCGATGAAAGTTGCGTCCTTGCTCGATAAAACCGTCATCATCGTCCGGCGCGATCTGCTAACCACGGTGCGTTACCGTACCGGATTTCTGCTCGCCGCCGCGGGCGCCATCACCGAGTTGGCTGCCTTCTATTATCTCTCGATCGCGGTCGGTCCCGACTTCCGGCCCGAGGGCTTCGAGTACTTTTCTTTCCTGCTGGTCGGTACGGGCTTCTATACGTTTCTGCTGATGGGCGTGCATGCGTTTTTACAGACCGTGCAGGAGGCGCAGCAGACGGGAACGCTCGAGGTGCTGATGACGACCTCCACATCGCCACCCGTGCTGGTGTTTCTGAGCGCAATGTCGGCCTTCGCGGCAAATACGGTCACGCTGTTGTTCTATTTGGTCGCAGGTGTGTTGTTTGGCGCCCCATGGAACCCTAACTTCGGCTCTTCGTTGGCGGTCTTCTTGCTCTCTGTCATCATCGCGATTTCTATCGGACTTCTGGCAGCCGCATTGCAACTAGCGGTGCAGAAAGGCTCGGCGGTGGTGTGGGCCCTGGGTTCGGTCTGGTTTCTAACCGGACCATTGTTCCCGGTGCATACGCTACCGAAGCCCTTGCGCAACGCGGCCCAGTTGATCCCGATCACGCATTCGTTGCAGGGCATGCGAAAGGCACTACTGGAAGGTGCTTCTTTGAGGATGATCTGGCATGAACTTGGCGATTCTTGCCATATTTGCAGCGATCCTGGTGCCTTTTAGCCTGGTTTTCTTTTCCTGGACGCTGCGCCGAGCCCGTCTCGAAGGTACCCTGTCATTCTATTGATTTCCGGATTTTGCCGGTTTTTAGCTCCGGTATTTCGGTGCCGGTAAGTATGTTAGAACGGTTAGCAAATGTCGGAGACTCTGTTGTACACTTCCCCCACTAATTGTTCGCCCGGTTATGGGTACTTGCGAAAAAGACACATGAAGGCCCGTGGGATTCCCTATGACTCAGAAGAACCGACCTTCTCCAGACGAAGAGAAGAGTTTGCTCGATAGCCGGCACACCGGCAAAAAGCCTTATCAGAAGCCCGAATTCCGTTCGGAACGGGTGTTTGAAACCATGGCCTTAGCGTGTGGCAAAGTGGCGCTCCAGTTCCAATGCAGACGTCGGCGCAGGAGTTCCTAGCTCTTCTTGCGTCCCATGGAGTCTGACATTCAGTCCCGCGAACACCACAAGCACAGTCTCGCCGCTGAGGTGCTACGCTCTGCCGGCACGTTGCGCCTGGCAGTTCGTGGATACAGCATGCTTCCCACTCTTTGGCCGGGAGACGTCCTCGCCATCGAAGGGGAATCCATCGACCGAGTTCAGGTGGGCGACGTGGTGCTTTACGCGCGCGCAGACCGTTTCTATATTCATCGCATTTTGCGCAAGGATGCGAAAGGGACTGGCAGTCGTCTGATAACCAGGGGCGACTCGATGCTGGAAGCGGATGATCCGGTTCTTCCTGAAGAATTTCTGGGTAAGGTAATTGCTAGAGAATCCGGTGCTGGCAAGGTCGCAGTCCCGGTGTGTTCACGGCTGCGACGACAAATCGGTGTGATGCTCGCTCACAGCGGTCGCCTGCGTAGCCTGGCTCTGCGTTGGCATGCTTGGCGTTTCCGCAGCGACAATGCGAAACCGGACCTGTCGGCGCAAGAAGTTTCGTTGGGGTAGAACGTCCTTGCGCGATGGTGCGGTTTGGGTGGATCAGCAAAAGCAGGTGCTGCAATTATGCCGTTGAGTCAGTCCGAGGGCAGCTACGATGTCTCTGTTGAGATCGGCGGAATGCCGATTCTGCTGCGAACACGGGACGCTGACTTCCGCACTTTGCTCGAAAGCCGCTACCTAGGTTTCGTTCGTCCGTCCGGCGCTTCGGCATCTTTTTCCTTTGACATCGATGTGGTCAGGCCGGAGCGCACCGTCTCCGATGCTGAGGAACTGGAGGTCTGGATCGAAGATGGGATCTGGCACCTGGAGCGGGGCGATTTCCGTGCGCATTGGGATCCGCGGATTGGGCGCGGCCGTATCCTGCAGGCCCTGAGCCCGTACGCGATCGACTCGGTGCTGCGCGTGGTACATACGCTGATCCAGGCGCCCGAGGGAGGCTTCCTCCTCCATGGTGCCAGCGCGATTCGCAATGGCCGCGCTTTCCTGTTTTCCGGAGTGTCTGGAGCGGGGAAGACTACGATCTCCAGCCTCGCGCCGCCCGACGCGACTTTGCTGACGGACGAGATTTCCTATATTCGCTACGACGGCGGGGTATATCGGGCGTGCGGTACGCCCTTTGCCGGAGAGTTGGCCCGGGTAGGAGAGAACGCAGCCGCTCCGATCGAGCGCTTATTCTTTCTGGCGAAGGGCCCCGAGAATCGTATCGACCCCGTCGAAACTGCGGATGCATTGCGAATGCTATTGCGCAACATCCTGTTTTTCGCCGATGATTCCACTTTAGTGAAGATGGTGTTTCGGTCAGCCTGCGAATTTCTGGCTCAAGTGCCCGCCTTTCGTCTGACTTTCTATCCGGATGCGCGGGTGTGGGAACTGATCCAGTGAAGCGAAACTAATTTGTGATGCCTGACACTTATATCGCGCGCAGTACCGCCATCGCAGCCCGCATGCTGGGCGGTGAGATGATGATCATGTCGGCGGTGGATTCGACCTTCTTCACGCTCAATGAAGTTGCCACTGTGATCTGGCAGGCGGCCGACGGGCGCACACCTCTTTCGGAAATTATTGAGCAACGGGTTTGCCCCGAGTTCGAAGTTGAGCCCGACGTCGCGCGGCGCGACGCGGAACAATTCGTGGACGACCTGTCGCAGCATGGAATTCTGTTAGTCTCCGACCAGCCAATCCTGGAGACCAAGTCCGTAACCGCGGAGGCGCAATGAGCCTGCTGGTCGAGATGAACGACAAGGCCATGAAGCTGGGCATCCCGCTCAGCGTTCATATCGACGTCACCTACCGCTGCAACGAGCGCTGCGTGCACTGCTATCTCGATCACGACGACAAAGGCGAGATGACCACCGCCGAGATCAAGAATGTGCTGGATCAACTGGCCGAAGCCGGGCGTCTTCTTTCTGGTTTTCAGCGGCGGCGAAGTCTTCATGCGGCAGGATTTTCTGGAGATTGTCGAGTACGCGCGGGGCCTGCAGTTCAACGTCAAGGTAAAGACCAACGGCGTCATGATTCACGAGTACGAAGCGCAGCGGCTTAGAGACCTGGGCGTCGAACAGGTGCAGTTGAGCGTGTACTCGCACCGCCCGCACGTGCACGACGCCATCACCAAGCTGCCTGGGTCGCTGAAGCGCACGATCAATTCCATTCGCTTTCTGAAGTCGCACGGATTGAAAGTCACGATGTCGAACGTTCTCATGACCGTGAACCGCGACGACCAGGCCGGCACGCATGCACTCGCTAAGCAGCTGGGGGTTGCGTATACGCTCGACCCAACGGTTACTCCCAAGCTGGATGGAGACACGTCCATCCTCACGCTTGCGGGTCGAGGAAGATAATCTCGACGAGCTCTTCGCCGACCCGGACCTGGTCGGAGATGTCGAGGAATTCTGCGCTCCTCCTCTTCCCCCCGACGAAGATGTGATGGAGGGATACTCCTGCAGCGCGGGCCACACGTCGTGCTACATCAATCCCTATGGCGAGGTCTTCCCCTGCGTACAGTTCCCGCTGCCTACCGGGAATCTGCGTCGTCAGAAATTTGCCGACATCTGGTATCGCTCTCCGCAGATGGAGGAAGTGCGTTCTATCAAGGTCAAGGACCTGACGGTCTGCTCGTCCTGCTCACACGCCGGCACCTGTACCCGCTGCCCGGGACTGGCTTACATGGAAGGCAGCATGCGCGGGCCTTCAAGTTCGGATTGCGAGAAGTCCTTCCACCGTACCGGAATTCCTTCCGCCAACATGCTGCGCAAAGCCGGCTTGGCAGCCGGTGGGCCTCTGATCCAGGTCCAGCCTGTTCCGGCTTAAGAATTCCATTTTCCCGAAGCCATTTTTCCCGCAACGGGCGGGTAGTTCCCCTACCTGATTACTTTAGTGACCTCCCGAGCACGGATCTCTGCTCGCAGGTCGTTCAAGTTTGGCAAACTTGTCAGTTGGGAATATCCGGAACTCTCGCAGCAAAATGGGAACCGCTACCGAAGCATCCGAAGCACCTCGGCGACTGACGCGGGTACGCCTTGAGATTCCCTTGAGGCTTGCCACCCTGTCGCCCGCGCCCATCTTCGCCGAAGAGTCGCACACTCTGGTCGTCAATCCCCAAGGCTGCGGTGTGAAGTTGTCGCGCGCGCTGGACCCCGGAACTCGCGTGCTGTTGGACGGACTGCCGGGTGGGGCGCAGGCAACGGCACGAGTCGCAAATTGTCTGCCCCTTGGTACTGACGGCCGCTTCTTCCTGCTAGGCCTGGCTCTCGAGAATCCCGGCAACGTCTGGGGAATCAAATCGCCCCCGGAGGACTGGGGAGCGATCGAACAGGCCACAGCCCCGGCTGCCACGGTGGAAGACCCCCTCAAGAAAAAGAACTGGCCTTACTCGCTCTTCTCCCAGAAGGGCGAAGCGCATCCCGGACGACGTTAGGCCAATACTCTCCGCTGAGCTTTACTACCCGAAGACGAATACTTACTCCTCAGATGTGACTACCTGCCGGGAATAGCCCCAGGCACAAAGTGGTATCTCGGGGCAGCAACGGCTTCGGGGCAGACATGCCTGCGATTTTTTGCCAAGTGAGGGGAAAAATTTCCAGACATAAGTGATATTCGTTCAGGTCCGTCTCCATTACACTCACTGCGATGAATCTCGTTGAATTGCTCTTTATTTGTGCTGGCAGTGGTCCTCAGTCTTTGTTGGGAAGATATTTCTATGGCTACATTCGCTGGTGGGTATTGTTCCCCGCAGTCATTCTCGGCTTCGGGCTCATCGCAGCGAAAAATGTCCTCAATCAAGGAGACCGGCATGCATCTTTCTTTGTGGATTGAATTGCGGAAGGCCGCAACTACTCTATTGCTGGCAGGAGGACTGCTCCTTTATGGGACGAGTAATTTGCAAGCGGCGCGATCAGCCTCGGTCGCTTCAGGGAAGAGTGGGATCGTGGTCGCGGGAGAGAAGAGGGCAGCGGATATTGGGACTCAAGTGCTGGAAAAAGGGGGAAACGCCGCAGATGCAACGACGGCAGCCCTGCTCGCCTTGAGCGTTACGAAAATTGGTGCATTCACGATAGGCGGAGAAGCCTCGGTAATCTTCTACGATGTACATCAGCAGAAAGCCCATGCCCTTTGGGCGCAAGGAGCTGCTCCGCTCGATCCGCAAGCGATTTCGTGGTACCTCAAGAATGGAATGCCTGGCAGCGACATCCGGACCGCAGCCGTGCCGGCAGTAGTGGATCTATGTGTCACATTGCTCAAGGAGTATGGGACCATTTCGTTTGAAGAGGCGGTTAAACCGACTTTGGCGCTGCTCGATGCTGGAGGGCCAAGTTGGTACATCGATACTTCTGATGGAAGCAGAATTGAGACGGGCCGAAACTGGCAGGCGGATTTAGCGCGTACGCTGCGCAAACTCGTCGACGCGGAACAGAAAACAAAGGGAAACCGCGAGGTCCGGCTGCAAGCGGTTGCTGACCGCTTTTATCGTGGCGATATAGCTGACGAATTGGAAGCTTGGTACATATCCCAGGGAGGATTTCTGCGAAAACGGGATCTGGCGGCCCATCGGACCTATATGGAAGACCCAGTTTCACTGGATTACCGAGGATATCAAATATTGAAGTGCGGTCCCTGGACACAAGGCCCTTTCCTGTTGGAAGGGCTCCGCTTGCTGGAAGGATTTGACCTCAAGAAAATGGGACTGCTCTCGGCGGACTACATCCACACCGTAACCGAGGTTATGAAACTGGCCATGGCGGATCGAGATGAGTACTATGCCGATCCAAGATTTGTGGAAGTACCGATGAAAGAACTGCTTTCTGAGTCGTACGCGAAAATCCGGCGGCCATTGATTGATCCCCAGAAAGCCTCCCTCGAACTTCGTCCTGGCGATCCCAATCAAATGAAATCGGTCAAGAAAGGAATGCGATCTTTCCCAACCCAAGGGGGCACCACTACGCTTACCGTCGTGGACCGCTGGGGAAATATGGTGGCCGCTACGCCCAGCGGATTGGGCAGCACGGCGGGTCCAGCGGGGAGTACAGGCATCATTCATGGCAGCCGGTTGATCAGTCTCAACACTTGGCCTGGACACCCCAACTGTATTGCCCCTGGCAAGCGGCCACGAATTACCTTGAGTCCAACCTTGGTGCTGAAATCGGGGAAGCCGGTGGTTGCCATCAGCGTTGCGGGAGGGGATCTGCAGGATCAAGCTGGCCTACAGCTCATCCTCGATCACATAGAATTTGGCATGCACTCAGCCACGGCTGTGTCGACTCCTCGATTTGCAACGGCACACCATATCAGCTCGTTTGGTCCGGAGGGTCCAAAATTGGGCAGCCTGCAAGTAAACCGTGATGTTCCTGAAGAAACTTTAAAGGAGTTGGAACATCGTGGCCACAAAGTACAACTCACTTCCGGAGAAATCGGAGGAGCCGCAATGATTTGGTGCGACCTTGCCGCTACCAATGAGTGCGAAGGTAGTGGATCCGCCGCTCAGAACGCTAAGAAATAGCCCCCGAGCGCGCGAGGGACCGAGCCTATGAACCTGACTCCGATGAATTCGCTTCGCGGCGGCGTGGCCTGCGCAAATGCACGCGCCATGGTCGGCTTCGCGTCAACAATAAGCAAACTTTTTCACCCTGCTTGAAAATCCCGTAGTTCCAAATCAACCATTTAGGAGATCAAGAGTGGTCTCCGGCCTGCTCGCTATAGGGCTGTAGTCTATGCGAGTTGTAGTAACCATGTTACTTCTGTGCGGGGCGGCGACCTTCGGGCAAGAACTGCCCGATGCCCCGTCCTTCTCAACGACCAAACAAACTCGAACCGCTGACAAGGCCTTCTGGATCACGACTGGAGTTTACGGCGCATCCATTGCCGGAGATGCAATCACCAAAGCACTCTGGGTGGGTGGAACGTCAGGTTGTCCGCGCGATGGTGTCGCGCCCGGGCTGCCAGAAAGGCGCCCTATTTCCACACGCGCCAGCCTGAATATGGTGGGGGAATTTGTGATTGCGTCGGTCGTAAGCTACGAGTTCAAGAAACATAATCTCCACATCGGCAAGATTCGGCTCTGGGAATTGCCCTTCATGACCCGAACCTACGCCCACGGTCGCGGCACCATTAACAACCTTTCAGGCTGCCGTTAACGGTCGCAGGCCTCGAATTTCAAAGCTATCAATCCTGCCCTCGCACAATCTTTTTGCATCCTATTTTGAATAGCACTCGCGGTGGCAACGCGATAAAGGTCGATGTTGCTTGCCAGGAGCCCACCGGTGCGACGGGATCTGGCTCGCAATCGTTCCGTCAACTCGGGCTTAGGCATGCGGACGAGAGGTGTCAATCCCGCCGTAGTTGAAAGTAGAATGTAGCCTATCGATGCGGACGCTTTCGGATATCTTCGCGCAGATCTTCCGCAACCTCTGGGCGCACAAACTGCGCTCTTTCCTGACCATGTTCGGGATTGCATGGGGTGTGGGATCGTTGCTGCTGCTCGTGGGTGTGGGCGAGGGCTTTCGCTCGGGCAACAAACGTGAGTTGTCCGAGTTCGGCAAGGACATCATGTTTCTTTTTCCGGGACGCGCGCCAGCGGTCTCGGGAAACATGAACTCCGCCCGGTTCTACCTGCTCACCTACCAGGACTACCTCGATATCCGCAACAAAGCCCCGCACGTTCGCAATGCGTGCCCCGTGCTGAACCGCTCCGACCTTCACGAGGTGAGTGAATTCGCCAACGCCAGTGGTGAAATGCTGGGTGTTGAGCCTCAGTTGAACGAGATCAGTTATCTGCCTCTCAAGGAGGGGCGCTGGTTGAATGAACTGGACGGATTGCAGAGGCGCAATGTGATCGTACTCGGGAACGAACTGCTGAAGACTCTGTTTCCCGGTCGTCCCTCGGTTGGCGCTATCGTCTTGATAAACGGAATCCGGTTTGAAGTGGTGGGCAGCATGCCCCACCTGGGACGTGGCGACAACAATTGGCTCAACATGCGCGGTTACATTCCTTTCCAGGTGATGGCTACAAACTTCCCGCTCAAGGGAGAAAACCACCAGAACTCCATTTCCTTCGTGGAATATCAGCCGCGCGCGACCGCTGAGCATCTTCTGGCGAAGGACGAGGTTCACAAGATCGTCGGCCGCAATCACGGCTTCGATCCGAACGATGAAAACGCCTTTGACGAATGGGATACGATCGAGGAGTCAAAGATGGTCGGCACGATTTTTGACGTCATGAACCTCTTCCTGGGAGCGGTGGGCATGGTTACGCTGGCTTTGGGCGCGATTGGCGTCATCAATATCATGCTGGTGTCGGTCAGCGAACGCACCCACGAGATCGGTTTGCGCAAGGCCTTGGGCGCGACGAAGCGGAGTATCCTTTTTCATTTTTTTCTCGAGGGCTTGCTGCTCACCCTGGGGAGCGGGCTGATCGGCATGGGCCTGGCAGCCGGCTTAATGGCATTGCTGGGTGGGGTGCGCGGGCCCCAGGGATTTGATCCTCCCAGGCTGGTGCCAATGTCTGCGTTGCTTGCGATTGGCAGCCTTACGCTGGCCGGGGTCATTGCCGGTCTTTATCCCGCGCGCAAAGCAGCTATTCTGCAGCCGGTGGACGCGCTCCGGCAGGAGTAACCATGTTCCGCGATCTGCTCCAGGAGGCTTACGGCGCCATGCTTCACAACCGCCGCCGTACTGCGCTCACCATGTTGGGAATGGCGTGGGGCATCGCGACAGTCGTCATGTTGCTTGCCTATGGCGATGGATTTGGCCGGGCCTGCGCCAACATCTTTGCCAACTTCGGCACGCACCTGGTCATCGTAGTTCCGGGAAAGACTGCCATGCAGGCGGGTGGTCAGAAGGCCGGAGTTCCCATCCGCTTTACGCTGGAAGACGTTGACACTCTTCACGCCAATCTGCCCCAGATCACTGACATCACTCCGGAGGTCGGCAAACAGGCGCGCATCCAGTTCGAAACCAGGGTGTTCGACTTTTGGGTTACGGGCAATTATCCCAACGTTGCTTCCGTCCGTGTCCTGAAACTGGAGCAGGGCCGCTTCTATAACGCAGAAGATCAGTTACAGCACGCACGCGTCGCACTGATCGGCTCGGAAGCCAAAGACAAGCTGTTCTCCGGGCGTAACGCGCTGGGGGAGCGCATCCGCGTGAACGGCCTCAGCTTTGAAGTGGTCGGAGTTTTGAGCCCCAAGATGCAGGAAGGGAATTCCGACATCAACCGGGTGATCTACGTCCCCTTTACCACCATGAGCGATCTTAAAGATACGCACTACCTGGACTCCATCTGGTTCACCTACCACGTTCCCGAGTACGAGCGCCTGGAACAGTCGGTCCGGTCCATCATGGCGGTGCCGCACAAATTCAATCAGGCGGATCGCCAGGCAATACGCGTGTTCAACCTCATGATGCAGGTCCACCAGTTCGAAATCATTACTCTGGGGCTGAAGGTCCTGATGGGCTTCATCGGAACGCTCACGCTTGGCATTGGCGGAGTCGGTCTGATGAACATCATGCTGGTATCGGTCACGCAGCGCACTCGCGAAATCGGAGTCCAAAAGGCGCTGGGCGCGCCTCGTCGGTACATCCTGCTGCAGTTTCTCGCGGAGGCCTTGACCATAACCTTTATCGGCGGGGTCTTGGGAGTGATTCTGGCGTACATCGTCGCGCTTTCTGTGGGAAGGCTCACGCTATACAGTGCCTTCGCAAAGAACGGAGAGGCGGGCGACATCCGTCTGTTGATCGCTCCGGGAACCTTGATCGCGGCGACGCTGATTCTGGGAGTTGTAGGACTGGTCAGCGGCATGGTCCCAGCCTTCCGCGCATCCCGCCTCGATCCTATCGAGGCGTTGCGGCACGAATAGCGGTTTCGTCGCGCGAAGCTACGGGTTCAATTGGTTGTGGGTGCAATCGCGATGTTCGCCAACGACGGAGCTTCGGTCTTGCGGGGGCACTAGCCTGGACCAGCAAGCCTCCATGGTCTAAGATTCCAAGCAGTTTCTGTCTCAGAAACTCAGGAGTGAGGATGATGATACGTCGAACTATCGCAGCGGCTGTCACTGCCGGCGCACTGTCCTTCTGGTGCCTGGGGTTCTCACATGCCCAGGTCAAAACCTCGCACGCGGACGTTGTCGCCAAACCGTCCGACAAAATACTGTTTGCCCGGGCCATGAAGGCCATGCAGCAAGCCGAATATGCTGCGGAACGTACTTTGCTCGAAAACCTAATCAACACCTATCCAGACTCCCACGATGTGCCTCGTGCGAAGCTTTCGATAGCTGACGCGTGCTATGCGCAGGGCAACTTCAAGCAAGCGGAAGCGGAGTATCGAGACTTCATCACATTTTTCCCGAACCGACCGGAGGTTGCACGAGCGCAACTGAAAATCGAAGCGATCCACAAGAAAGCACGAATCTAAGTCGGCAAACGTGTGTGTTCCAACATTGAAGGAGCGTCGCAAGAAGCTCCTTCGTATCCCATCCGAACGCCCCCTCTCCTTTCGGGGTGCACGCTATCGTTGCGAGTCCTAACAACTAGCCCTTTGCAAGATGGCAACTGTCGCCAAAAATTCGGGGCAAAGAGTGTCATCGCGATGTTTCGCCAATTACAGGGGAACTCCGTTCGCATGGCATCTTTCGACAGACCCGCCGTAATCAGCTTTTAGAATTCCTGACTGATATGAACAAAAAGCAGGTTGGTCGGAATGCAAAGGCCGTGCGGTTATTGTAAGTAGGATTCGGCCTTTCGGCATCTGGCGCTTGGCATCCTACGATCTCGAAAACATATCCATTCTCGATTCTATTTTTCGCGACCAGCCGCTGAACCTCGTCACTCTGAGGCAACTGCGACAGCGTACATGTATACCCAAGCATTGGATGCGCCTTAGCGAACTGCGTCTCTGCCGCGGACAGGAGTCTCATCCGAACAATTGCGGAATCGACATATCCGAGCATCGTCAAGCCCCGCACCCATCTGAATCCGAAATAACCAACAACGCTGAGGACCACTGCAACGACGACAAGGGAGATTCTGTTCGTCTCCGATATCTTATTTGGAGCGATTTTCGATGTGGGCATATCGCTAATTATGCAAATTTCGGGATCGCGCAATGGCGACTTTGCGCCAATGATTTAGAGTTGGGGTCGAATATACCGGAATGGGTAGGTCTGTTCCGTCTCGGTTTGGTAGGTCTTCGCATTGACCTTGAACAACACATGGTCGGGCACATGGGTTGCGTCGCCATCTAAGTCTTTCTCAATGTGATCGGCGGCAATGACGATCCCTGCGGCAGCATCAGGCGATGTGATGGCTAGGAAAGTCTTTCGGTTATGCTCATTCTCCGTGGCCTGGTATGAGGACTTCTTCAGATCTTTTGGACTGAACGTGATCACCGCCCCCGTTTGTTTCCAGTGCCCTTCGTCAGTGAGAAAGATGCCCATGTGTTCGCGGTCGATCATTTTGTACGAGCCATCCATAGTGATCTGCACATACGTTGCACCGACACCGTGTTCCGCCTTGAAATAGCGCGCAGTCTGAGCGGCGGACAACGCGTTGCATGTGAGGAGAATCGTCAGAAGAAACGCACGCTGCTGTCTCATGCACCACATTTCAAAGCACTTTTCAACCGGACGCAAGATGCTATTGGTAGCAACGCCATTGCACACAGAACCTAAGCCTGATTGGAAGCGACCTCCAGGCCTCGAGCACTTTGGCGTCCTTGGCAGCAATTGGTACTCGCATCGATTTTCGCATCCCTGCCCTACTTCTTGAGCAGCTTCGAGATGTATTGGCTGTCGTACAGCTTGGTCGACTGGTCGACGAAGTCCAGGATCTCCTGAAAGTGGACGCGTTCTTCACGGCTCACTTCCTTGAACTTGATGGCCAGCCCAACACCGGGATCGGCGCGCACAACACTGGCTTCCGTTTGAAGGTGGCCGTCGTCCAAGGAGAAATTCAGGTGTAGCTTCGTTTCTGGGGCCAGAATGATGCTGGTCTCCACGTAACATCCGCCCAGACTGATGCTGGTCAGGTTGCCCAGAATAGGCGCGTCGCTGCCCTCGGGCCGAAACTCAATGGTCACACGGCCCTTCCTGCGCGGGTACAGCCGCCGATTCTTGCGACTCGGTTGCTGCTGCTTCTCCAGATACATGCGCCGGTCGGCTTCTGCGAGCAGTTCTTCGGCGTCCGTTCCATCTTCCGGATAGACCGCGCGCCCGACGCTTACCGACAAGATGTCTTCCCGGCAGATCTCCTGTCCCACCTGGCGGGCGAGGTCACGAAGTTGATCACCCTTCTTCTTGGCTGCGTCGGCGGGCAAACCGGGTGCAATTACAACGAACTCGTCGCCGCCCATGCGCGCAACATAGTCGTACTCGCGGCAAGTCTGCTTCAGGACGTCGGCGAAGAGCCGCAGCACGCGATTGCCCTCGAGGTGACCGAACCGGTCGTTGATTTGCTTGAACCCGTCCATATCGCAGACCATTACCGTGAGCGAAGAACTATCGCGCTTGCAGCGAGCTACTTCACGGTCCAGTTGGAGGAAGAGCGAGCGCGCGTTGGGTAGGCCGGTCAGGTAGTCGGTTGTGGCGGAACTCTCGGCCTGTTGATACTTCAGGGCGTTGTCGATGGCCAAAGCCATCTTGGATGTGACCGCCTGCAGGATGCGCAAGTGATCAGCCGTGAACGCATCCGCCTCCGACTGGTAAAGCGCTAGAACACCCACTACGCCATTCAGGCCTTCCAGGGGAAGAGCTAACGACGAACGCAGCGTGCTGAATTTCGCGGGATCGTTCAAGTATCCCGGTTCGACCGACGGGTTGCCATTGATGATCGGCTTTCGGTTTTGCGCGACCCACCCTGAGAGTCCTTGCCCCAGTGGAATTCGCAACGAGGCGAACAGCCGGAAGTTGTCGCCACTCACGTGTTCTGGAAAGAGGACGTCGTCCCGCCGTATGTAGATGGCAATCGAATCGTACGGCACCAGTCGCTTCACTTTGACCGAGAACACTGACAAGGTCTCATCAAGGCTGAGTGAAGCCCCCAGGTCCTGGCTGAGTTCGAATAGCGTCTGCGCTTCCTGGCGAGCTGCTGCGATGGAAGCCAGGAAAGATGCTTCCTGGTTGTCCTTGATGCCGGTTTCCACAAAGCCGGTGGCTGGGGCCAGGCCGCGCTCAACCTTCACGTCAGTAGAAAGTTTCGACCAGGGCACTGCCTTGGAACTGTGGTCGACCAGTTTTTCCAGGTCCAGATATCGCTTCCGCAATACGTTGACGACCTGCGGATCGAAGGATTTCCCGGACTCAGCCTGCAGCCGGTTCATCACCTCTGCCAGGGGCACAGCGCGCCGATACTGGCGATCGGAAGCCATCGCATCCAGGTAATCCACTGCGCTCAGGATGCGTGCCCCGATGGGAATCTCCTCGCCCCTCAGCCCGAAGGGATATCCCGAACCGTCGTATTTCTCGTGGTGCGCTCGCACGATGGGCACCACGGGGTAGGGGAAGCGAACTCGTTCCAGAATTTCCGCACCTACGACTGGGTGAATCTTCATCTTCTCGAATTCTTCCGGTGTCAGGCGTCCGGGTTTCGAGATGATGTGCTCGGGCACGGCCAGCTTCCCGATGTCATGCAGCAACGCCGCGGCCTGGAGCGCCTCCATCTCTTCCGTTGTCAACCCCAGTTCCTTAGCAACCTCGACGGCATACACGCGGACCCTCTGCAGGTGGTCGTGCGTGGTGTGGTCTTTGGCCTCAATGGCGAGTGCCAGCGCTTCAATCGTGCGCAGGTGGAGATTCGCCATCTCCTCCACGTGCCCCTTCTCGTCCTCGAGCTTGGCCAGGTAAACACGGTAAGAGCGATAGATCAGGTACACCGCTGGCAAAATCAGCAGGGAAGTCTGCCAATCGACCGTGCGGTTCAGCCAGCTCACGAGCCCGGCCACACCCGCCCCCACAAGGTAGTAAGGGAATGACCAGAAATAGCAGTCGGACCAGATGCGTCGCAGTGACTTGTGTTCGGTCAGCGAGATGACCATCGCGACCGGCATGGTGTTGGCGACGAAGTAAGTCGACGCGGTCACGACCAGCAGGATCGCGGGATTCTGCTGCGCGTGCACGAGTCTGACATGGTAGACACAATAGGACAGCCCAATCGCAAACGAAGTCGCACAAGTGTTGAAAACCACCTGCACCACCCGCGGCCGGTCCCGGTAGAAACACTGCGTCAGGATCGCGGCGCATCCCAGCGCCAGCGTCTCGGCGAAACTCAGCTCAATGATGCCCAGCAGGATGAAAAGAAAGTTGACTGACATCGTGCCGGTGATGCCCGGCAGATTCACTTTCAGACGCGAAGCCGCTACCGCGACTATCAGGTAGCAAAGAAACTTCAGCGGCTGGTGGCTGGTAGGATGCATCGCCCCAACCGTCAGCACAAACGACCCAAGGGCGACGACCACACTGATGTGCAGACGCGCACCAAAAGTCATGGCTCTCCATGACTGTGTTCTGCTCGCCATGCTCGAAAGACACCTGCCCCTCTTGTTTTCGTCTTCGGGGGAAGTCAAAGACACGAGGGAGCTAGACCAGAAATACCAGCTAACCTCCATAAATCCAATCAATTACGAGAATTCCTACAAACTTTCGTAATCTGACGGGATCACTTCGGACTGTGTGGGGAGAGCTTGGATTTTTCATATCCTGCTGGTACAACGTGGCTTAGTGTTGCTTTGGCTGGAATGACAGCGCAGATAGCCGATCAGTGCCGGCGACGCCTGCGTAGTTTAGCTAAATTATTGTTTCAACGAGGGTTAGGCCGTTGCCGCGTAAGTCTGCCTAGCTTTAGTGGTTTGACCAGTCCATAGTGCAGATCCACACAACTGAGAATCCTTGTGAACGCGACCCGCCTACCTGGTGGCCCCCTTCGCCAATGACCCGCGAACCACGCTCATCGATGCTGCCGGCAGATCAAATTGGGTGTCCGAGTTTGCGTTCACCGTTGCCTCTGCAATCGGCCCATCCGGTTCTGCGAAGCCGCCCTTCGCGTCCGGATGCCACTGATACTGTGCCCGCCCAAACGTTTTCACCACCACCGGCCCTGAGAACGCGCGCTCAACCTTACCGTTCGCATCGCGGAAGCCGATTCGAACTCTATGCCCATTCCATTGGTCGCGGTTTACGACCAGCAAGGACCACTGGCCGTCCGGACGCAGCGTCGCATATGCCGTTACCAACGAATGCCCAGCTGGGTCTTCGATGTCGCTGGCAGCCGGAAACAGGCGGTGCTCGCCGCTTCCAGGCTGGACCCATTCCAAGTTGATCAACTGGCTGGCGAAGAATTGCGAAGTTGGCTGCTGGATCTGAAAATCCCGGTCGGTGGTAAACATCCCAAACGTCCCCATCGATTCGTTGCATCCAGGATGAACTCCCATGGGCAAATAGTGAAAATAGTAAATGGCGTTGCCACCCGCGCTCAGAAACGCGCCTACGTAATCCGCCAGCCAGAGCGCACCGAAGATGTCCACGAACGACTCGCCCGCGCTCCACGCGATGTTTGACTCGGTAATGAACAGAGGCACATCCGCGGGCACTCCGTCGCCCCGCCACACGTCCACGATGTGACTCACCAGGCGTGGCTCGTCGTAGAGATTGCTCCAGGAGATGGTGCAGGGAGTGTACGGGTAATGTTCGAACGAAAAGAACGCCAGATCTTTCAACCGTCCGTGCGCTTTCAAGTAGTCGATAAAACGACGAGTCCACGAAGTTCGACCCTCTCCGTCCGGCCAGACCAGGATGTCTTCGTTCACGCCTTGAAAGACTGGTCCGCCCAGTTTCAATGCGGGGTCGACCTTATGCAGCGCATCGGCAAACTGCAGATAGAGCGCCGCATAATCCTCCGGCAGCATGTACTGTCCGTCGGGTTCTTCCCCCATCTCCACGTAGGAGATCGGGATACTTACGCTTTTCCAGGTAAGCGAGTTGGGCCGCCGCGTCTTCCGGAATCGCGTAGATCAGAGCGATCGGAATCATGGCAGGCAGTCCGCGGGTGACCCCGCTCGTGTAAAACAAGTCGAGCCCGACCTGATCGTGCACTCGGGGATCGAAGTTCGCCGGCTCGTGCCAGGGATCGATTGAAGAGCACCAGGTGGTGGTCTGGTCCTGATCGGGAGTGTGCCGCGCGGCATCCTGAAACTCACCGTTCGCGCTGGCAGTCCCAATGTAGAGCTCGTTGATCGCAAAGCCTACGCAATTGCGACGGTCGGCCGAGCCGTGCGAATCGCAAGTATTCGAGGACTCTGACATCCAGATGCGCAAAAAACGCACTGGCATCGGAGTGGAATTCAAAGGCAGCGTTACCGTGGCGCCCTTTCCATCGTCGACCGCGCCACCTGCAAACGTCACCCAAGAACCCTTAGTCGGCTGCTGGATCGGTTGTTCACCGGTCCAGTACTGGACGCGGTAACGCTTGGCGTAAGGCTCCGCCCAAGCGATGCGAATCGCATTGATGGGCAGGGGATTCGCCAGATCCACAACTACCCACTGGGGATGCAAAGCATCGTCTTCACCCGTGAATGCTTTCGTCAGGTAGGGGTTGCTTTTCCAATAAGAGGTCAGATCGCCGTCGGTCAGCCGCGAGTATCCGCTGTTCTCCGACCCCTCGTTACGCGTAAAGCCGCGATGCGGCAGCGGGTACCCATGGGAGTTGCGTATCAGTTCGGTTGGCTATCACTGCCAGTGAAATAACCCTTGCCGGCAGGATCGCTCCAAGTCCCTTTCGGATTCCAGTGCCATGCTTCTACCTTCAGCTCCGTGTTCTGCCGGTAGGTCACGGTTTGCCAGCCCGCACTGAGCACTCGCTTTATGGCCGGCTCCGTAAAGAGCTTCTCGATCGCCACCGCTGACATGCGGTCGATCCCGGCGCCGAGCGCCTGGTTAGGAACGAACTTGTTGGTGGCATGTTCCGGAGTAATGTCAACGCGGATGGTCTGCGCGCTGGTCGAAGTTGCCAGAATCAGGCACAGCAAAGTCACCATCGCTGCAAGCAGGGGAGGTCTTTTTCTGGGGCAGCGATTTCGACTGAGGCTGGGGACAGACGGAGCAGGCAATGTGGCGTCACCAGGGTCTCCTTGCATAGTGTGACGATTGAATAGCCGGATTTCCGCGAGTTTGAGCGACCCCATTGTATCTGAGAACATCGCCACAACGTACTAGGACGTCAACAAAATCCAAGAATCGGAATGCGAAGGATCAGATACTTCTCGCTTCATGGGGACCAATGCTTTCGTAACCTGCCCACGGTCTCTGTGGGGTGCGATAGTAGAGAGGGTCTATGTCGGAAGCGCCTCAAAGACAATGGGAAAAGCGTGGCGCCCGCGTCAAGCTCGGCGGCGCCGTGCTGGCGTTGCTGCAGTTACAGAATCGGCGGCAACTGCGTGCCCGCATCAGTCAGCTCTCTTGCAACGGAGGCCTACTGCAGCTGGAGACCCCCATCGACGAGGGCATCGTGGTGGAAGTCCTGTTTCATATTGGAACCACCACGGTACGCAATAAAGCAGAAATGCTGTTTCCGATGTGGGCGACCAAGGGATGCTTGCAGCCCTTCCGCTTTAGGGATATTACTGACGACCAGCGCAGCAGCCTGGAGAAGGATCTCCTCGCCCTGCTAAAGGCCACGCCCAGCGCCGTGGCCGATGATGCCAACCTACCCTGAACTCATCCGACAAAATTCACCAGCGTTCCAATTCCCGCAATCGCAATCCGAATCTCGTCCCCGTCGTTCAGCGTGAACGAATCTGGCGGCACGATGCCCGTCCCCGTCAGAAGAAAGCATCCGTTTGGAAAGACGTTATCCCGGTAGAGATATTCCACCAGGGAAACTAGGTCACGCTTCATGCTGGCTAGAGTCGTGGAGCCTCCAAAAGCGCTTTCCCCGTTGCGCAGAATTTCCAGCCGGATCTCCGTGGATGACGGTAAGGCCTCTGACGAAACCAGAATGCATGGACCCAGTGCGCAACTGCGGTTGTAGACTTTTGCTTGCGGCAAGTACAGCGGGTTCTCGCCTTCGATATCTCGGGAACTCATGTCGTTTCCGATGGTGTAACCGAGAATCTTCCCGCCCGGGCTAACTAGGAGCGTGAGTTCCGGCTCGGGCACGGACCAGGAGGCATCTCGCCGAATGGCGACCTTTTCCCCCGGCCCGACGACCCGACTGGCGGTCGACTTGAAGAAAAGCTCCGGCCTTTCCGCGCGATAGACGCGATCGTAAAAGTCTCCGCCCCCAGCCGATTTCGCCTCCTCCATACGGGCGTCGCGGCTGCGATAGTACGTCACGCCTGCGGCCCACACTTCTTGTCTGCCAATTGGTGCGCGGATCCTGGAGTTCGCCAATCCGCCAACCAGCGTCTTCGATCGCCCAATCAATTCGGTGAGAGGCTCGTAAAGATCCTCACGAGTGGTGAGTTCGTCCCATGAACAATCCGAAGCCTGGTAGAAGACCTCTCCTCGCTCGATTAAACAGCCCGGAGTCCACGCGGTAGATCTTTATGATTCTGCGGCCATAGGGAGCTGATTTTATAGGAATGAGCTATGGTTTGAACTCACAAGCCAAGGGCATCTGGGGCACAGACGCTGGCGTCATTGCGGCTGATCGGAAGACTCTCTCTCACGCAGCATGCGTTGCAGGCGAATATTGGCAATTCTCCTGACGCGCAGCAATCGCCGCAAACAAACTGAGTAGGCGAACCAAGCTAAGGTAGCGCCGACGGCCAGCACCAGTCCAAGACTCCACAGATTTGCCAGGGCTCGGAACAACTCCGCCAGGGGGTCGCCTGCAGCCAACATCTTCACCGCGAACCCCCGGAGGATTCGCCGCGGGCGTGCCGCAACGAGCGGTGGTGATCAAACCACCATGCCCAGGGAACGAAGATGACTCCGGCGGCTAGTGCGGTCCAGGCAATCACGACAACACTGGGAGGCGGGCCGCTGAAGCGGTCGCTGATGTACAGCAACAGTAGCAGGCCCACATAAACCCCCAATGCGTATTTTCCGATGCGGTCGCGGGCCTGCGTGCTTCGCAGGTAAAGCCACACTCCCGCCGCGAACATGCTGATTTCTACCATCATGGTTCCGGCAATCGAATTCCATAAACCCAGCCCGAGGCGCGGACCCGAAGGGTACAGCGGCATGTCGGGCCGATGGGTGATCCAGTCCAGCACCCAGTGGCTGACGACCCCGAACCAGATTGCGATCGTGCCTGGGCGATAGTGCGTAATCCGGTGATAGATGAGCGCGAACAGCGTCGCCCAGACGATAGACATCAGCAGACTGTGCGACCACGGGTACCTGACAAAATCGAGCGGAGTGTAGCGGGTGTTGCCCGGATCGATGCGTACCTGCTCCCATCCGGCGATCACGAAGATCGGCCACAGCAGGTCCAGAAACAGCGGCGCGGCCAGCAGCAGCGCCATGGAGGTGCGCGGTGCGAATTTCTTAGCGGCGAAGCCTACCGCGAAGTGGCCAATGAACATGGAGCCTCCGAGCCGAAAAGCAGATTCCTCAGCCTCCCGCGATAGCACAATCCTCGGAAAATCAGAATTCTCGTGGGAAATCATAAATCGCCGATCGGAATGATTTGCCGGAAGAGCGCGCCGGGTCTCAGTCGTCCGAGGTCGCGCCAGTTCGGGCCGACTCCGATTTCCACCAGCAGCGGCACGGCCAACGAGTGGACCTGTTCCATCTCTTCGCGCACCAGCGAGCGCATGATGTCGACTTCGGCTTCGGGGACTTCGAACACCAACTCGTCGTGCACCTGCAAGGTCATGCGCGATTTCAGGTCGCGCTCCCGCAGGGCGGCGTCAATGCGGATCATGGCCAGCTTGATCAGATCGGCGGCGGTACCTTGCAGTGGCGTGTTCACGGCGGTGCGCTCGGCGAACCCGCGCAGGTTGGCGTTTTTGCTGCTGATGTCGGGGATGGGCCGCACGCGTCCGAAGAGCGTTTTGACATGGTTGTCGCGACGCGCTTCCTCCAGCGTCCTGTCGATGAACTTGCGGACGCCGCTGTACTTTTCGAAATAGGCGTTGATGAACTGCTTCGCTTCGCCGGGCTCGATGCCGAGATTTTGGGAAAGGCCAAAGGCAGACAGGCCGTAGACAATCCCAAAGTTCACGACTTTGGCCTGGCGGCGATGATCGGGCGTTACCATCAGCGGAGGCACGCCGAACACCTGGGAGGCGGTTAGCGTGTGGATGTCATCGCCACGCCGGAAGGCTTCGACCAGCAGCTTGTCCTGCGAGAAATGGGCCAGCAGGCGGAGTTCGATTTGCGAGTAGTCGGCCGCCAGCAGAACGTGTCCGGGTTCAGCGATGAAGGCAGCGCGGATCTCGCGGCCTACTTCGGTGCGGATCGGGATGTTCTGCAGATTCGGATTAGCGGACGACAAGCGGCCGGTCGCGGTACCGGTTTGATCGAAAGTCGTGTGTAGACGCCCGGTTGCCGGGCTTAGCAGCGCCGGGAGGGTGTCGACGTACGTGGACTTAAGCTTGGCGAGCTGGCGATATTCCAGAACCATGCGCGCAACAGCGTGATCTTCTGCCAGATCTTCCAGTACGTCGACCGCGGTGGAGATCGTCTTACCCTTGCCGTACTTCACGGGCTTAGGCAGGTTGAGCTGGTTGAAAAGCACATCGCCGAGTTTCTTTGGAGAGTTGATGTTGAATTCGACGCCCGCTTCGCGATAAATCTCCTTGGCTTTGCCGTCGACTTCTCGTTCAAGACGAGTGGACATCAGGGCTAGTGCCCCAATGTCGATCTTCACGCCCGCTTCTTCCATTTGAGCGAGGACGCGAACCAACGGCAGATCGATGTCCTCGTAGAGCTTGCCAACTCCATAATCATCGACTTCGCCACGCAGCGCGGTAGCCAGACGTCCGGTGATGTCGGCGGACTCGGCCAGATTTCCTGAGAGCTTGAGATTGAAGCGGCGCAAAGCAACATCAGCCAGGCCATGCGACGAATACGTCGGGTTCAGAAGGTAGGAGTAGAGCCGAGTGTCATGTTGAACGCCGTTTAGTTCGATGTTGAGGGGAGCGAGCGCATGCAGGGCCGCCTTGTAGTCGTGCACAGCCTTGAGGATACCGGGATCGGAGAGCGCGGCTACCAGTCTCGACGCGGCGGGGGAACCCAGGGAGACGCTGGTAGCGGTGCCCGTCGTGGCGGAGATCGCCACGTTATGCGTGGGCTGAGGCTGGGCCTTGGCGGGCGCGGCTTGCAACGGTAGCAAGGCTGTTTCGGGTACTTCCTCTTCGAGGTCTTCTTCCGTTGTGACTGGTTCGACGGTCTCTACTGCAATGGCCAGGCAGCCATCGCTGGGTAGGGACGCAAGAATGGCGTCGATATCCGCAGGGGACTTGGCTTCCGCATATTGCGCCTCAGTGACCTGAACTACGGGAAGCAATTCTTTCAGCAGTGTCGTGAATTCCAGTTCCGCGAAGAGAGCGCGCAGAGAGTCGATCTCGGGCTCGCCGCATTTCATCGCAGCAAGATCCAGTTCTACGGGGACGTTCGTGTCGATCGTAGCCATGCGCTTGCTGAACAAGACGATCTCGCGATTGTTCAGCAGAGATTCCTTGTAGGTCTTCCTTTCAACTTCGGCCGCTCGATCCAGTGCTTGTTCGACAGTGCCGAAGCGCTTGATCAGCTCCACCGAGCCCTTGTCGCCGATGCCGGGTGCGCCTGGAATATTGTCGATGCTGTCGCCGCGCAGTGCCATGACGTCGACGACGCGCTCGGGCGGCACTCCGAGAATCTCTTCCACCTTGGCCGCGTCCGCGATCAGGTTGTCCTTGGGTGGATTCAGGACCAGGACTTTATCCGTTACAAGCTGGAGCATGTCCTTGTCGCTGGAGACGACGTAGACCATGTGTGACTGGGCCGCGGCCTTGCGAGCCAGCGTGCCAATGACGTCGTCGGCCTCGAACCCCTTCAGTTCGAGGATCGGGATGCGGTAGGCCTCGAGCGCGCGGCGGATGTAAGGAACCTGCTGCACCAGGTCGTCGGGCATCGCCGTGCGGTTGGCCTTGTAGCCGTGATACTGGACTTCCTGAAACGTTTGTGTCTTGAGGTCGAACTTGCGGACGGTGGTGACCGCGTCGGCTTCCTGATCGCGGAAGGTCGGCCCACCCACGTCGAAGACGGCCGCCAGGTATTCGGGCGAGAAGTCGTCGCGCAGTTTGCGCAGCATGTTGACGAAGACGTAGATGGCTGCGGTGGGCAGGCCCTTGCGTGTCGACATTGGCCGCTGCCGCGCCATGGCGTGATAGGCGCGGAAGATGAACGACATGGTGTCGATAAGAAAAACTCTGCCCTGGGAGCCGGCGATCGGAACCGAGACTGGCTTCGGTGCTGCGTCTTCGCGGGCCGGGTCGGACTTCCTCAACGACGATGGTTTGCGGGAAGGCAAGACATTAGTTTATCAGCAGGGAAAGACCGCGAATCTCATGTGACGGCGCTTTCCTAGTAGCCGAAGCCCAACGTGAAATCGGCCCGCACATATTTCAGCGCTGCTCCGCCGGCGGAGTTACGGAAGACTATGTAGTACTTGGCGGTCTCGTCCTTGGTGGGCGGCAGCAGGAACTCGACTTCGTGATCGTGGGTGGGATCGACGGTGTAAAGAGCGGTTCCCTTACCGTTGGTGGCAAGAAAGTCCTGATATTGCTCGGGGTTCATCAGGATGAAGTCAACGTCGGCGCTCTCATCGCTCACATCGTTTTCGCCGGGCCGGCGCACGAATGATGTAAAGGTTCCGTGCAGCCGCGGAATGACGGAGTGCGGCGGCACTGCGAACTCGAATAAGACGCTTTTCTTCACGAGAAAAGTCTTATGCAGGAAGTGGACAGGCTCGACGCGCTTGGAATCCACGCGATCCATTGGATTCAGCGACTCTTTGGCGGGCGGTTTTTTTGAGCAGCTGAGAAGAAGGAGAAGTACCAGAAATGGCGTGAGGCGCTGGACTTGCATGGAACTCCGAAACTCCTCGCGGCGCGAAGGCCGTCTGATGGGCAGAGCGGTGATCAGGCTCTCGCGCCTGGATTTCCAAACTCAGTCGTGTAGTGCAGTTTGATTTCGCCGCAGGTTCCCTGCTCTGGGGAATAGACCACGCAGGTGTCGAACGGCCGCGAGTACACATGCAAACTCACGGCACGCTGGTTGAACTCGCGCGGATTCAGGACGCGGTGGACGGGTTCCAGGGGATCGACCGCGCAGGGATGCGTCGGGTTCATCTCGACGGTGTCGGCCGGCTTCAGTTCACACTTGCCTTCTTCGATCTTCTGAAAGACGACGCGATAGTTTTCCACCAGCAGGCGGCCGATGGGGACAGCCATCCAGCAGTTCTGGTCGCGATGATTGTGGACAGAGCTCGCTTGTCCGACTTCCCAGCAGATCGCCAGCAACTCGTAGAGCGGGGTCTTGTCGATCAGGTTGCGGGTGTAGTGCTGTCCGTCCCAGTTCAGGTAAGGAGCAAGCGTGTCGGGTGCGACTTGGGCGCTCTTCAGGAACTCGACGACCTCCTGCGTGTGGTCGAAGGCGGGAGCGGGGAATTTGCGCAGTTCGCTTACGAAGTCTTTCAGGGGAATTTGCTTTTGCGTTGCCAACCTCATCGGATACTCCCAGAACCTTCCAGCAGTATATTCGCTCGCGCCGAGACATTGTAGTTGCTGCATGTCATCGCGACTCTGGCTGTCATTCCACGAACATGCAGTCTCCGTACGAATAGAACCGGTAGCCTTGCTGGACGGCGTGGCGGTAAGCCGCGAGCACGCTCTCTCTTCCTCCGAAGGCGCAGACCAGCATCAGTAGCGTCGATTGGGGAAGGTGGAAGTTGGTCAGCATCGCGTTCACGATGCGAAATGAATAACCGGGATAAATGAACAAGTCAGCTTCGCCGGTGACGGGCGTGAGTCGCCTGTTCGAAGAACGAGCAATCGCCGATTCCAGGGTACGGACCGTCGTCGTGCCGATGGCAACGATTCTCCGACCTTGCTCGATGGCCTGATTGATTTGCTCTGCGGCCTTCGAGGAAATCGTGAAGGGCTCGCGATGCAGGCGATGGTCTTCGACACGCTCGACCCGCACAGGCTGAAACGTTCCCAAGCCCACATGCAGGGTGATCTCGGCGGTCTCGATGCCGCGGTTGTGAAGGCGCGAAAGAATTTCAGGCGTGAAGTGCAAACCCGCCGTTGGCGCTGCCACCGAGCCTTGTTCTTTTGCGTACACAGTCTGGTACCGCTGCCGGTCGCCGGGGCGATCCTCGCGGACGATGTAAGGAGGCAGGGGAACATGGCCCAGCGCCTCCAGCAACTGAAAGAAGTCGGCGACATGGGAGAAGCGAATGCACCGTTCCCCGAAAGCGCCCCGAGTCAGGATCTCAGCTTGTAGCTCGTGCGCCACGTCGAAGTAGATGCGCTCACCAACACCGAGCTTGCGACCGGGACGGACCAGGCACTCCCACTCGTTCGGCTGCTGGCTCAACTGCCGGGTTAAGAGGATTTCGACCCTCCCCTGAAGGAAATCCTTCGAGGCTGGATTCCGTGGACTCAGAGCCTGCGCCCTCTGCCCGCTTCGCCTGCCATAGAGCCGAGCCGGAAAAACACGGGTATTGTTGAGCACCAGCAGATCGTCGGGTCGTAGAAGGTCGGGCAGCTCGCAGAAAGCGACGTCTCGCAAAGTTCCGGTCCGGCGGTCCAGATGGAGCATGCGCGAAGCGGCGCGGTCGGCCAAAGGTTCTTGTGCGATATTCGCTTCGGGAAGGTCGTAGCGGAAGTCGGAGACTAGCACCTACGATCGATTATAGGGGAATGGTGAGGCGGTGGTGCACGCGTGAGTGAGGCTGTGCGTACGCGAAAACCTCCATTACAAACCGTTTCGGTGTGACCGAATTGCGTTGTCGGCGCGCAAGAGGGTGCGGTACCATAAGGTAGTCAGGCCCTCCTGCCGTGCTTCTTTTCCATGGCCACTGAACGCCAGTATCGGGAGCAGATTGTCCGCTACGGCCACACCTTGCATAAGCGTGGATTTGTAGCGGCCACTGATGGCAATCTTTCCATCCGGCTCGACAAAAATCGCATTCTGGCAACGCCCACCTGCATGAGCAAAGGGGAGATGCGACCGGCAGACATGGTGATTGTGAATATGGAGGGGCGTCTTCTGGCGGGACGGCGCAATGTGTCGAGCGAAATCGGAATGCATCTGCTGATTTATCGCTTGCGTCCCGATGTGAAGGGGGTCGTGCACGCGCATCCGCCGACGGCGACTGGGTTCGCCGCCGCCGGGATGGCATTGAATCAGCCCCTGGTTTGCGAAGTTGTCATTGGGCTGGGCTCGATCCCTCTGGCCAAGTACGGTACGCCAGGCACGCCGGAACTCGCGGAGGCGCTGGAACCGCTGGTCCCACAGTATGACGCGATTCTCATGTCGAACCACGGTGTGGTGACGTGTGGCACGGATCTGTCCCAGGCCTTCATGAAGATGGAGACGGTCGAGCACTTTGCACGGATCGCGCTGGTCACCCATCAACTCGGTCGTCAGCAACCCCTGGGGGCCGCCGAGTTGGAGAAATTGGTCGGGGTGCGAGAGAAATACCTTGGCGGAGCTCAGTCAGAAGGAAATGGCCATCATGGCAAGAAGGCCGCGGAACCGGTCAGCGAAGTTCCGCGGCGGCGTGTTTCACGATAGTGGATGGCTGTACGTTCCCGCGAACTTCTTAGTCTCCCCCGATTCGGAATCTCAGGCCTGCCCGCACGCCAATGCCTAACGCCGGATATCCCACGACCTCCTGATACTGCTTGTCGAGGGCGTTCTCAAGGTTTGCATAGGCGGTCACGCGTGAAGTAACGGCGTACCAACCTCCCAGGTCAACACGCGCGTAGCCCGGAGCGTGATCGATGCCGAAACCGAAGAAGTCGGAATCCGCCCGTCGGCCAACGAAACTGCCTCCCAGATTCGCACCCCAACGACTGCTAAAATAGTGCAGCAGCAGGCTGCCCGAGTGTTTAGGACGGCGTATGAGGGGCGCGCCCGCCGAGTGGAACGAATCGAAAGCAAAGGGAGCTTCCAGAATTTGCGTGGAGTCGTAAGTGTAGCCACCGTTCAGCGACAGCCGACTGGTCAGCTGCCCTTTTAATTCCAACTCGGCACCGTGCGCGATTGAGCGGTTGATGTTCACGTACTGACCCACAAACGTCGTGAAATCCAGCGTTTGGAAGTCGATCTGGTTGCGAAAGTGGTTATTGAAGTAGGTCGCTGAGAGCGCGTACTTGCCACCCAAGAAGCTTTGTTCAAATCCCGTTTCGAAAGCACGGTTTTCTTCCGCCTTGAGGTTGGGACTGCCGATAACGAACGGTAGACTGGGCAGCACTTCTTCAAAACGGGGCTCTTTGATTCCGGTCGCATAGGAAAAGCGCAGCCTCGTTCCCGAAAACACTTGTCCTCCGCGCAACGCCTGGAACGTTACGGCCACGCGGGGCACACCTTTGTTGCCAAAGGTGTCATTGTGCACGAAGCGCGCACCCGCGATGACTGAGAGACGCCCGACTTGCAGAAGCTGTTGGGCGTAGGCAGCATGATTCAAACGCAAGCCGTGCAGCGTGTTCGAAAATGCATTTTCATCCTCGAACTCGTAGCCGACCGTGGTGTGCGCCCAGCTGCGCTCCGTGTAATCCCCTTGGTATTCGAGTCCCGCACGATTGACATCGAGACTGTCGCGATAGACGAAATCCATTTCGCCAAAGGGTGAGACGCGATTGGGGTCGACCACGTCATTCTGGTTGAGCCGGCGATGGCTGTAATCGAAGCCGGTGAAGCGATGTTGCCATCGCGAAGGGCCGGCAATCATCAACTCCGCGCTGGCCAGCAGATTGTTCTGTCGGGCACGTTCGTTGATCTTGGGAGGAAGAGGCGGAAGGCCATCGAAATACCATTCACCTTGCACGCCGGTGCGATTGTTAGAGTGGCGCGCCCGGACGCGGAGCGATGCGCGATCACTCAGGCGTACTCCCAGATTCGCTCCCTGTAGCGAGTTCGAGTAATCGTCGTTCGGTCCGGAGCCCTCGGTGTTGAACTGGTCAGCGAAGCCGTTGTAGTCGAAGCGTCCTCGTGCACCGGCTATTGATAAGTAGCCGTGTGCGGTCGAGAAATTGCCGCCATCGGCGCCGAAGCGCACTTCTGGAGTGGGCGCAGTGCCACTTCGGCTGAACATCTGCACTACACTGGTCATCGCGTCCGAGCCGTAGAGCGTGCTTTGCGCGCCGCGCACAAATTCCAGCCGATCGATGTCACCCATCGGAACTACTCCGAAGTCAAAAGTCCCCCCGGGATCGTTGACCGGCACGCCGTCGATAATGACTTTGTTGTAGCGGGAATCGCCCCCGCGCACAAATAGCGACGCCTGGCCGCCGTGTTGCCCGACCGTGTTCACAACTGCGCCGGGGAGAAACCGCACCGCTTCCGACGCCGCGACCGGTTGCATCGCTTCCAGTTGACCACTCTCCAATGTTGAGATGCTGGCGCCTGCGTCCTGTGCGGGCAGCGGAATGCGCGTGGCGCTAACGACAACAATCTCGGACACGGTCGCGATGCTGAGGCCCACTGTAATTGGGGACGGCTCGGTCACGGATACATCTGTGGTTTTTGCTGCAAAGCCGGGAGCCAGCACCTGCACGCGATAGGAACCGTTACTCAGACCTGGGACCGACGCGACGCCTTCCGCGGAAGTGGTGGTTATGGCGATGGGAGTTGCGTCGTCCACCAGGAACACGGACACCTGAGCACCGGGCACGGCGGCGGAATGTGGGTCGACGACTCTGATTTTGAGGTTGGCAGCGAACACCGGCGCAGAAAGAAGCGCCAGCAAAGCGAACGCACGGAGAAAACGCATGCAATCCTCCTTGTCACGCGAAAGGGATTGTTGGTGTGGCGGTTCGCACCGGTCTCCTGGCTTTGCGAGTGAGGACGCAGCGTCCGACTCTGGCAGCCGGCCTTCCCGGGAGCACGCTCCCAGTGACCAGCTGCGAATTTCCTCGCTTACAGTTGCGCGGCAGCGCGGGATTTTCACCCGCTTCCCAATTTCAATCCGTGTGGACCGAAATGCGCGAACCTAAGTTTCTTAAAGAGCGAAAAAGCGTCTTTGGAATTTACTTGGGATGCGGGGGGAAGTCAACGATGGTGCCCATGAAGGGCAGGCAATGGCTAACGCTCTCTTTTGAGTGCGCTCGTGTGACTGGCGACGCACAGCCATTTTCCATTCAAGTAGACCCAGGTGTCCGTGAATCTCCCATAGTGGTCAAACGGTTTTCCTTTGTTAGTCCCCTTCGCGTGATAGATCCCTGCAACCACGGCGACATTGTCGTACAGGAAGATGCGTTCATCACTGTTTGCCATAAGGGTTGGGGCGTAGGAGAGATCTTTATTGTCGGCCAGGAACTGAGCCTTCGTCATGAAAATGCCGTCGTTGTCCGTGCTGATGAAGGAGTCGGCGACTAAACCATCGAGTGCCTTCGAGTCGTGATGCAATTGTGCTTGATTCCATGCATTCTCGAGCGCATGCAAGAGCCCCTCGTTGCCGTGATGTGAGCTAGCCGGGTTCTGGCCATTGGCTACAGAACCAGCGAGCCAGAGCAAGCACAGTACGATTCCTGTTTTCATTACCCCTACCTCTTTTTTTTGGTCGATGCCCGCATTGTACGAGACTCTTTATCCACTCCAATCGAAGGCGCGGAGCCTCCTCCTCCGAGGCGATTCTCACTGTTCTGCGGACCCTGTTCTTAGCTGCGGGCACCGGTTCAGCCTTGGCGGGGTGGTGCTGAAGTCTGTGCGCGGGGGAAATGAAAAGTCCCTCCCTGTTTGTGTCTTGTGAATCTGGGAAAGGTTTCGCTTCCCACGTGCGCCACATTGGCCTCCGCGAAAGCTTTCACTCGGTCAAGTGACGATTGCAGCAGGCCGTTGTAGTGTTCGAGGTCTTCCGAGCCGATATCTTCCGGCACAGGAATCAGAGTGCCGACGTGCATCAGGGCCTTCGTGAAGGGCTTGGGAATCATGAGGCGGTCCCAAGTATTTAGCACCCAAGCTTTCTCGATGGCGATGTGAAAGACGGCCATCGGCACTTTCGAAGCACGCGCCAGCAACACAGGGCCGGGCTTGGTGACGAATCGTGGACCGCGCGGGCCGTCAATGGTGAAAGCAACTGTCCAGCCCGCCTCGATTTCTTTACGCATGCCGAGCAGCCCGCGCACTGCGCCGCGACTGCTGGATCCACGCACAGGAAGAAAACCAAATCGCCGGATCATGCGTGCAGTAAATTCTCCGTCGAAGCTGGTGCTGCTCATCACGCGGATGTTCAAATCGCGCCAGAGATAAGTTGCCGCAAAAGTGCATTGATGCCAGAAGGAGTACACAAAAGGGCGCTGTTCGAGACTAGTCGGCGATCCTTCCTCGCACGATACGGAGAAGCGCATGGTAGGACCAATCACCCGGACAGCGATGGTAGTGGCCCAGGAAATCAGAGTGAGCAGCAGATCCTGCCAACGGCTGAAGGCGGGACGATCGGCGTCGGTGGCCACAGCATCACGCGTAGGGCTGGCACTCACGCTGATATTGTAAAGGGGAGCCCCGCAAGATTCTTTCGCCGGGCCAATTGAGCTACGCGGTACACAGTCCACGATCGAGACCGGACACATTACACCGGGCACCTAGAACCTGAAAACCTAAGACCTGACATCTAAGACCCAAGACCCGCTTTCCCTATGGTTCCAGGTAAGCGTCAATCCACCCTTTCAACTTGCGACGCCGGTCATCGTTAGCGTCAAAACGCACGCCGAAGGAATGTTTGGGCTTTTTCCAGCTTACGCGTCCCCGGATCCAGATGCGGGGCAGAGTCAGCAACGCGAATGACACTTCCACCGGCTCCCCGGAGGTGACGTCTTCAGACGACTTGATTGACATTCCTCCCGAGCTTACTTCCAGGCTGGTAGCGGTCATTTTCCGGCGCTCTCCAATCTGTATGGCAACTTCGGTCATGACGGGAATGCGCACGTAGCGCCGAAATTCGTGCAACACCAGCATCTGGGTTGCGCGCACGAGTTTCAGTGCGGTAGAGCGTTCGACCGGCTCTTGAAAAATAGCGTTAATGCCGTACTTCGAATAGCGCAGGGCCTCTTGGGCGCTTCCGCCCAGGCCGTAAATCACCATGCGGCTGTTGGAGGCTGAGGTACGGATGGCTTCCATCACGGGTTCTGCACCCGGGCCGAGCCGCACCACACAAGCCTCAAATTTCTCCTTTTGCAGACGAGGCGCAGAGTTGGCCGACATCTCAACCGGATCGATACCGAACTGCCGGAAGCAATCGGCCAGGAGGGTGCGGGTGTTGTCCTTGAGATCGACCAAGGCGATGCGTGCCGCAGCCTGCTTGGTCTGGGGGATAGGGGCCAAAGCGGTGCCAAGGGCATTGTCCATAGACGTGGGGGAACCTCGCTGGCAACCCTATTCTGGCGTGAAGACCCAGTTTGGGGAAGGTCCCTGCGGAGTAATTTCCGGGTACAAAAGTGTCAGGGCGGGAGTTGCACTGATGATTTCCGGAAGCTCTTGCAATGCGTAATAAGGCTACAAAGAGGGTGGACGGCGCCTTAGCTAGTCCAGCGCCGGAAGACCAGCGCGCCATTGGTCCCCCCAAAGCCGAAGGAATTGGAGAGAGCATAGTCAAGACTGGCCTTGCGCGCCCGGTTGGGGACGAAGTCCATTTCTTTGGTGTCGGGATCCTGATTTTCCAGGTTGATCGTCGGTGGCAGGATCTGATCGCGCAAAGCCAGTACCGAGATCCCGGCCTCGAGTCCACCCGCGCCGCCCAGCAGGTGTCCGGTCATCGACTTGGTGGAACTGACGGGCACTTTGCGCTCCCCAAAGAAATTCCGTATCGCATGCGCTTCCAGCACGTCGCCGATCGGTGTGGACGTGCCGTGAGCGTTCACGTATCCGATATCGTTGGGTTGCAACTTGGCGTCGTGCAGCGCATTTCTCATGACACGAAAACCGCCTTCGTGCTCTGGCGCGGGCTGCGTGATGTGGTAAGCGTCGCCGCTCATCCCGTACCCCACTAGTTCCGCGAGGATGGGTGCACCACGTCGCTTGGCGAACTCCAATTCCTCGAGAATCAAAATGCCCGCACCTTCGCCCATGACAAAGCCGTCCCGGGCTGCGTCCCAGGGACGGCTGGCCTTTTCCGGATCGTCGTTGCGCGTGGAAAGAGCACGCATGGCAGCGAAACCACCCACCCCTAGGGGAGTAATGGCGGCTTCCGCACCACCGGCAATCATGACGTCGGCGTCTCCATGCTGAATAATCCGCAACGAATCGCCAATCGAGTGAGCGCTGGTCGTGCACGCCGTCGCCGTGGCCTCGTTTGGCCCCTTGGCGCCGAAGCGCATCGAGACGTGTCCAGCGGCCAGGTTCACAATTGCGGCAGGAATGAAGAATGGAGAGATCTTGCGTGGCCCGCCCTCGAGCAGCGCTCGATGCTCGCGCTCGATGACGTCGAAACCGCCAATCCCGGAACCGATGTGCACGCCCACACACTCGGCAATTTCGGAAGTGACTTGCAGCCCGCTCATCTTCATCGCTTCGTCTGACGCTGCCAGGGCGAAGTAGATGAAGCGACCCATCTTCTTCACTTCTTTTTTCTCGACGAAATTCAGGGGATCGAAGTTTTTGACCTCGGCCGCGATCTGGCAGGCATGGGTCGACGCGTCGAATTGCGTGATGCGCGCCACGCCGCTCTTGCCGCCTAGGAGGTTTTTCCAGACTTCGGCCGTGGTGTTGCCCACCGCGCAAACCAGTCCGATGCCGGTAACGACGACCCGCCTCGCCAAAACTACTTCCCGCCTTTCGCGTGCTTGCCGATATAGTCGATGGCATCCTGCACGGTGCGGATTTTTTCCGCGTCCTCGTCGGGGATCTCGATGTCGAAAGCTTCCTCAAACGCCATTACGAGTTCGACGGTGTCCAGCGAGTCGGCGCCCAGGTCGTCTACGAACGATGCGTTGGTGGTGACTTCGCCTTCATCGACACCCAACTGCTCGACGATGATCTGCTTTACTTTGTCGTCAACGGCTGCCATTAGTTCTCCTTCGCGGGCCGCGCTCCGGGCGGGCTCGGTTTAGTTTCCTACTTGCTGACTTTGGAATGCTTTTCGATGTAGTCGACGGCGTCCTGCACGGTGCGGATTTTTTCGGCGGCTTCGTCGGGGATTTCGAGATCGAAATTCTCTTCCAGGGCCATCACCAGTTCAACGGTGTCGAGCGAATCGGCCCCCAGGTCGTCGATAAAAGAGGAACTTGGAGTGACTTCGGCCTCTTCCACACCCAGTTGCTCCGCAATGATCTGCTTCACCTTCTCTACGAGTGCCTTGTTTTTCTCGTTGACTGCCATACGTGTGCCTCCGACTGCGGAATGTTCAACGGGAACGAGTAGTCTAATTGTCCGGATGAATTTGTGTAAAGGAAGCTCCGCCTGTATTGGTTTCTTCGGCGTTACCTCATTCCGCTCCAGATGACCGGGTAGAAAGGGGATTGGGATCAAGACGGTGCCCACGGAGAGTGGCCAGGGAGACTGGACTTGGCGGGAACCGGACTAGCTTTTCTTGGGATCGGCGAGTTTCTTGGCGATTTCTTCGACGATTTTGGGACGCAGTTCGGCGAGGACGCTGTCGACAATACTGGCGATCGCTCTCGGGTCGGTGGCGCCTGCTGTGGGCGCGCTCTCAGGCGCAACGGCCCCGGGCTCGACTTCTGACTTCACAGGCTGGATTTCGCGGGGTTCTTCCTTGGCGAGAGCGGGCTTCGGAGCGCGGCACCAGCAATAGAGTCGCGGATATTCTTCCAGTTGGCGGCCATGTCTTCGGTTCCTCCCACATTGTCGGTTTCTGTTGGGGCTGCAGCGACCTCTCCCGCATCGATCGCAGGAGCTTCGCTATCGGCGGCCGCCTGCGATTCGCGTTGAGCGGGCGGTTCAGGGACTGCGTCCTTGACTCTGACGTACTCGTGAATTTCTTCAGTTCGATTGCTGAGTTGCTTCGGTGAAGCCAACGAAACGTCTTCCGCTTGCGGTGCACCGCTGAAATGGTGGCTCCGGCTTCGACGCCGCCGCGGCCATCGCTAGTACTGCGGGATGTTCTGCGATCGCAACCTGTGGTTCGGCAGCGAGCTGTTGGGCGCCTCTGCCGCGTGACGTGGCTTCCGACACGGTCGTGGCCAAGTGGCGGCAGATGCACGAAAGCCATCTTCAGCGGCGAAGGCCGCGTAGGCTTGCTCCATTTCCTTTTGCAGAGAAATCGTAGCTTCACTGGCGGCAAGCGCCACTTCTTCGGCAATCCAGCGCGGACCCGCGGGATGAGCCACAAGCATTCGGGAATCCACTTCCGCCACGATTGCTGCTAGGGCGGGCGGCATGCCTTCTTCCGTGGGCGTAGTCGAGCCGCCCGTAGCGGATCCATTTCCACTGGTGGGCATCAGCGACTGCAGTGCGGTCATGAATTCGTCGTCAGCGGATGGAGGAACGGGCTGGAATCGGGACTTCAGACTCGACGGTCGCACTCTCGACCGGCTGAGCCGCGGGGGCCGGGGCTACGTTGGTCAGGTCGGGCGCGGGCGCTTCCATCGGCGCCACTTCGCGGGCGACCTCTTGCGTCAGTAAGGCGGGCTGGGCCTGTGCATCGTCAGGCCGCTCAGCTTCGGCTTGCGCAGGTTCGTGATTTGCTTCCACGTTCTGCGAGTGTTGCTCGAGCTGGACGGCTGCCGGGGATTCTCGTGTGCCGCAGGAGCGGCATTTGCCGTGGACGCCTCCGGCGTATTTGCAACGGTACCGGAGGTCTCGACAGCCGTAGATGGACCTTCGAACGGCCGGGCAGCTTCTGAGGTCTCGCTCAGAACCGGCGACTGACGGTCCTCCTGCTCCGCCGGTTCGAGGGCAGGCGAACTTGCAAAAGTCACTGGCGCGGGCTCTTCCGCAACCGGCTCAGGGGCCGGAGCCTCGGGCATCGATGGCTTGACGGGCTCTTGCGGGATCACAGGCGCCGAAGTTCGCGCCACTCAGTTGCGCGGCCGCGGCTGTGAGCGCAGCTATCTCCTCGGGAGTAATGTCGTGAGGAAGTCCGGCGGGAATGGGCCGCTCGACTTGCGACCCGCTCGCCTTGGTCTTTGTTTTCTTGTCGCTGTCTTCGACGTCGACGTCGTGAACTCCCTTACCTTGAGTCGCGGCATAGTCGAGGTCCGGTTCGGCGTCGCGCGACTTGCGCGGGGCAGTGGGGATGCGCAAACGCGCTTTCCAGCCGCCGTCGGTGTCTCCGAATTCCTCCCCGCTTCCGGCGTCGGAATCAGCCGCCGCCATCATTTTCGCAAACCTGCCCTGCTTGTAGGGCTCAGGATGGGGAACGATCTTGTCTTCCAGCTTGGTCAGCGCCGATAAGAGCTCGCTGGCTTCAAAGGGTTTCACCACAAAGGCGTCAGCGCGGGCGCGACGCGCTTCCTCCGGCTTGAAGGGTTCCAACTTGCCAACCGTGAGCAGGATCGGGATCCGGGTGGTTTCCTTGTTCTCTTTAATCCGCTGGCAGACTTCCAGCCCGCTGTAACCAGGCATGTAAACATCCAGCACGATGAGATCCGGTTTGTGCTCAGCGATCTTCTTCAGAGCGGCGGACCCGTTATTGACGGTAATGACTTCGTAACCGGCGTCCGTAAGGATTTTCCGGCCCATGTTCTGGGCGGTCACGCTGTCATCGGCGAGCAGAATCTTACGAGCCAAGGGATGTCCTTTGGTAAAAGGGGGAGATATCGCGAACTTAAACTGCCCGTTCGAGCAAGTCAATGTGCTGAAGGGATTACCCCCGGTTACTAGCGGACATGGCTTGTGGGGGCGAATTCGTCAAGCTTGCGAAATTAAACCGAAATTTGCGGTGTTGACGACCCGCGTCCGGACCCCACCCAAGGTGCCTTGAGCGGGGTGCCGCGAGTAGGTCAAGCGGTAGCCTCAAAATTACGAGGTCCACCCGGTCGCTGGTGCTTCAGTATCCGCGCGCACCCGATGCCAGAACGTCGTAGGGGACATCGCGGGGGATGTTGTAGCGCGCCATGATTTCCAGCATCTTGCCTTCGTCCTTGGCGACGTCATCCCGATCGTGCTTGCGGCGATGTTCCGTCCACTCTTCGTAGGCCTTATCGAATTTCTTCTGATCGTCGTGCGAAAATCTGCCTTGGAACTGCCGCACATCGTAATGCCGGGACTCTCCGCCGGAGGTCGCGATCGCGTCGAACGGCGTGTCAGGTGGAATCCGATAACGCGCCATGATCTCTTCCATCTTCCGGGCGTGCTTGTCGATGTCGTCGCGGTCGTTCTTGGCATTGGCTTCCTGCCATTTACCGTATTCCTTGTTGAAGTCCTTCTGATCGTCGGGCGAGAGCCTGCCCTGTTGCGAGTAGTGATCGGAATCGCGGTCGGGGTAGGGATACTGGGATTGGGCCATTGCCGGCAGCAACCCAAAAGCCATCAGGACAGCGAGGATCTCGAGAATTCTCTTCATAAAAGCCTCCAGTCAACACACTTCGTTCGTCAACTTTAGGACTGCCTTTGCTGTCACGAACGGTTGGTTAACAGGGCTTATTGCTGCGTAGACTCAGGTGAATTCTCATCCCGGATGGGTGGGTGAATTCCTGTAGGAGAATGAAAGGATGGGAGCGGGGATACGTGTTGCGCTGTACTTCGCTCTTGCGGCGAAGTACAGCGCAGTCATGATTTGCTTAGGCTCCTTCCGAGGAATGCAGGACTCGGAAAGTGTTTCCCCCGTTGGACCAGACGAGCAACAGCGCGTCCTGTCCTTTGGGGACATCCGCCAGCGCCTTCTGCACGTCGGAGGCACTCAGCATGTCGTGGCGGTTCACACCTACAATGATGTCACCTGGCCGCAGGCCGGCATTGTCCGCCGGGCTGCCCGGAAGCACTCGCTCGATGACCGCTCCCTTGACCTCACTCGATGCCCGCAGTTGTTGGCGCACGTCGGGAGTGACATCGCCCAGACCCAGCCCCCAGCGCGGTTTGTCGGCCTCGTTGCTGGCACTCTCGTCGTCGCCTTTGTCACGGGCGCCCATCTTTTCGAGCGTGATCGGAAGATCCATGTTCTTGCCATCACGGAATACCTGCAGCTTTACCGTGGTTCCCGGGCGGGTTTGTCCCACGACAACCTGCAACTGTCCGGCATCGCTAACCTCGTGGCCGTCCAGGCCGGTAATCAGGTCACCGATTTTCAGACCGGCCTTGGCGCCAGGCGAGTTCGGTTCCACCTGGGTGACGATCGCGCCGCGATTGTCCTTCGATTCGAAGAACTTTGCGTTTTCGGGCGTGACGTCGGTGATGCCGATGCCCATGTAGCCGTGGTTTACCTTGCCGTCGCGGATCAGGGCGTCAACGGTGGGGCGGACAATCTGCGATGGAATCGCAAAGCCCATCCCGGAGAACGTGCCCGACTGCGAGATCAGGAAGGTGTTGATACCGACCACCTCGCCGCGTGCGTTGACCAGCGGTCCGCCCGAGTTGCCGGGATTGATAGCAGCGTCCGTCTGAATGAACTGACCAGGCTTGCGCGCATCCGTAGGCGACGGATTCGGCCGGTTGAGAGCACTCACAATGCCGCGCGTCACCGTGAAGCGGAACCCAAACGGATTGCCGAATGCGAGCACTGTCTGGCCCGGGTGCAACGTCGTGGCGTCTCCCCAGGGAACGTTAGGTAAGTTCTTGCCTTCGATCTTAAGGACCGCGAGGTCAGTCAACGGATCTCTGCCGATGAGCTTGGCAGGCAGCACTCGCCGGTCACTCATAGTCACGCGCAGATCGACCGCTCCATCCACCACGTGATTGTTGGTAACGATATAACCATCAGGTGAAATGATTACACCGCTGCCGATGCCGTGCTCGATTTGGGGTTGCTGTTGATGCGGGAAGTTGAAGCCCGGGCCAAAGAACTGCCGCATGTCGTCGGGAATTTCGGATTGTTCCTCGGCCTTTGGTTTCGACGTGACCGCGACATTCACGATGGCCGGGGTTACGCGCGCGGCCAGCGTCTCCATGGCCTTATCGAGGGCCAGCAGCGCTCCCATGCTGCTGTCGTCGAGCGGAGCCGTGCTTGACACCGCCGACGCCGCCTTGGCGACCACCGGCTTGGTTGTTTGATAGGCCGCGAGTGATCCAACCATGCCGACAGCCAGTATGGGTGCGATCACTCGGCGACCGAGGGATTTCTTGAGAGTTTCAGTGAACCAGGTTTTCATCTTTACTGCTTCTCCTTGTTAGTCAATCAATGGGTAGTGAATCAACTAATTCATTAGTTTTTGCGATCAAAAAAAATACGCTAAATCGATCTTGAGAAAATTTCCTGCACCACGTGCGATCCACCCTGGGGATCAACCGTCACCCGCCAGATGCAAACGCGCCAGAGCACCGGTCCCGCGTCCCCATAGCGCTGCCCTTCCATTACCACGAACACTGCCTGCGGGGGGGTAGACATCTCAGGTGAAACCGGCGCGCTGGCTTTCACAAGCAGAGGCATTCTTTGCGGCACGCGGACTCTACGCCGCGGCACCGAGGCACGTGCGGGTGCCTTGGCTCTGCGGCGCGCCGGCTTCCGCCGTACGTTCCGTGTACGAGGCCTGAATTACGGGCGCGCTTGGCGTCGGCGAAAATTGAGCGCGCGTCACCGGCAACAAGTCAGAATTAGTCGACTGTGCAACGAGCCGGGGAACGGCATCTCCGAATGCCACCAGTTTCGGTGCGTGCGCCGATGAAGCCAGACAGGCAATGGAAAACCCTGCCACCACCCACGGCGCCGGCTTCCAGACTTGAGCGGCGTGCAATGCCCGCGCGTCCAGAATGCGCAGGATGCGTTGCGACGTCTGCCGCATGCGTCCTACCGCCGCTTGTGCGAGGGCGACACCACGTCGCAACAGATTTCTCTCCGCCAGCGAAACCAGGCAGGCCGCATAGGCTCGTGGATTCGAGGTCTGCGCCAGCACCATATCGTCACACGCCATTTCGCGTTCCAGGGCGAGCCGGTTCTCGACCCACCACACTGCAGGCTGGAAGAAGAACAAAGCGCGCAGAATCTTCTGCGCAAGATTGGTCCAGTCGTCCCAGCGTCGCAAATGCGCCAGTTCGTGCAGGAATACGGTGTTGAGTTCCTCGGCGGAAAGTTCACGCAGGGCCCACTCGGGCAGAACCACCGCGGGTTTCACAAACCCGATCGCCGTCGGCACACGCAGTTGCTCGGAGACGCAAAGCTCGACTCGCCGGATCGAGCGGAACGCCGCCAGCGTTTGGCGAAGCACGGGATCGAGCTCTTGCGCATCAAGAACGCTGCAGTTCCTTCGAATCACCCGCAAGTGCCAAAGCCCGGCCGCTACGCGGAAGAGACCCAATAAAGCGAACGCTGCCCATGCACCAAACAAATACAAAGCCCATGCCCGCGGCATAGTGATCGCGGCGGTCGACGGATGCAGAAGCGCGCCCTGCGCCGAACCCATTTCAATGAACGGTGACACCGCAATCGCCAGCAGCGCGCAAAACCACACCGCAAACCGTGTCCCCGAATTGCGCCGCCCGATCAACCGCAGCAGGATCCAGGCAAACAGGGCAATGGCTAGACCTTCGGCGAGCGAATTCAGCAATCTCTCCGCCGAGATCTGAACCAGCGCGTGCAGGTTGAATGCAGAAATCATGATTCGTCAGCGATTCTCGTCCAGCATCTGGCGCAGTCGTTCGATCTCCTGCGCATCCAGTCCCTCGTCTTCGAGGATGTTCAGCACCAGCAATTCGCGCGAATCCTGAAAGAAACGGCTCACCAGATGTCGGATTTCTGATCGGGTCGCGTCCTTCTGGTTTAATAGCGCAGTGTAGATATGAGCGCGGCCATCCTTCACGTGGCGAACGTAGCCCTTTCTCTCCAAGATGCGCACAATGGTCAGCACCGAGTTGTAAGCCAGCGGTTTCTTGCGGGGGAGGGCCTCGAGAACTTGCTGAACGGTCGCCGACCCCTTATCCCAAAGCACCTGCATGATTCTCAACTCGGCTTCGGTCAAGGTGGCGGATTGAGTGCGCGGCAACGAACAACCTCCGAAAAGCTGGCCTGCAATAAATTTGACGCAGAAGGTTCCGGAACGTCAACTAAGTATTTAGTTGCCGGCGGGAGAGGCTGAGTTGCCTGAACCATATGTGATTCATATGCAGCAAGTTAGGGGATATATTTCTTGATCTTGGCGAGTCGTTTGGAACCGGGACAAACGCAGCTTTGCGGTCCTGCGACAAATGTGGCGACGTGTTCCGATAGTCAGGAAGGTGGCTTACACGCCGCTAGGGGCGCTTCTTTTCCGCGCCTGCTTGAGCGCTTTCCGCTGTGCATTGGCCGATTTCTTCATGGCCTTTTGCTGCCGCTTAGAATACTTGTCTGAGGCTTTCTGTTGTTTCCTGGCTGTTGTTTTGGAAGCGCTCGGTTGCTGCTGATCGTCGTAAGCGTCTCGGGCATAGGAGGAGACGGAGCACAAGACACCCACGATGGTTAATAGGATTAGGGCAGAAACTCTTCTCATGGAATTTCCCGCGCTGGGGCCCGGCGGTGATTTTACACGGACGGGCGACCACTCCCGCAAGAGGGAAGTGGTTGGCCCGTATAGTAGAATCGCGAAATCGCGGACAGGTTGCATCCGAACTCACTTCCTTAAAGCTTGCTCCGCGAAAGTTCTTTTAGGGCCCGTAGCTCAGCGGTTAGAGCAGGGGACTCATAATCCCTTGGTCCGGGGTTCGAATCCCTGCGGGCCCACCAATCCTTCCCGCTTTGTTTTGAATTAGCTAGAGTGTGCGTCGCAATGTGATACGCCTGTTCAAGAGGGGCCACTGTCCGGTGCTGTTTGCTCACCGAGCGCGTTTCAACACCACTACCGCCGCCTCATCCGCGCCGATTGTGCCCAAGAACTTTCTCAGCTCTTCAGTGTGCTCCGGGCCGATCAAGACGTCTCGCCGGACGAATTCCCGCGAGTACCGCACCTTTGAGCCGTCCACCTCAACCTTACTCTGGTAGCTGGCAAAGCCGGCATCCACCTTCACCGGGTCGGGTACGTCTTCCACTGCGTACTCTTTGGGAAGCTCGATCTCGAAAGTGTCCATCTCTCGCGACGTCCTTTCAAACTGGAACGGGTACTGTCGTGTCTTCCGCTCCAAGGCGAAACTTTTCTCGCCCAGCACACGCGGGCGCACCAGCATCAACGGTCCGCGCACCTGGCCATATCCCGGCTCACTGAAGACGAGCGAAATCACCAGTTTCTGTTGAATTTGATCCAACTGCTGAATGTCGGTTTTCTCGAGGGTGAACCCTTTCAGCGACCGGCTCAGCCGCCGCTCGATCCGCTGCGCACGTTCCTGCTGGTTTGCGTGGATCAACGCAAACCGCTCTTGCCAGGCATGATCCCCGCTCCTGTCCTCGACAATCTCTCCGGCCAGCGCTCCGTCTGCGCTTAGCTTGAAGTGCCCCGTGCGCACCAGCATGTTTGTATCGGGTGCTAGCAAAGGCGTGTGAATCAGTTCCCCGTGCCCGTCCGCCACCAGCAGCGCATAGCTATCCTGCAGGTCTCCGCGCAGTTCTCCCAAAGGTGTGTATGGATCGGTGGGATCGAAAATCAGGTAACGCTTACCACTCTTGGATGTAACGACCGACCGGTACAAATCGGTGCTCGTCTGCGAAGGCAGCTCAATGGCGAGGATCATATGATTGAACACCGGCGACGGAACATCGGGATGCACCGTTCCCCGAAACGTACTGATGATGAGGTAATCTGACTCGATCCCAACCACGTGCAACATGCTGCTCAGCAGCGTGGCCTTATCCTTGCAGTCGCCATAACGCGCTCGGAAGGTGTCTTGCGCCGGGTGCGGCAGATATCCGCCAACCCCAATCTCAATTGCGACATACCGTATGTCTGATTGCAGAAATGAGGCGAGCGCCCGCACCTTGCCGTCGAAATCTGCTTTCCCTGATGTAATTTGACGCGCCGTCTCCGACAATTCCCCCGTTGCGTCCCTTCGACCCATTGTCAATTGGTCATACCACTTTCCCACGGCCTCCCATGACCCGGTGTTTTTCGCGGATCCTCCGGGATCCAGATATGCCAATCCCAGACGCGCGGAAAGCGCCCAGCGAGACGGACTCATCTCTTCATGCTCGATCGCAGGCAGATCGTGCAGAGTCCACTCTGCTTCGTTCCCTGCTTTCTGAACGGGTGTCACCGGTGAAATGCCCGCCCAGGAGGCACGATATTCCCAGCCTTGCGGAAGTTTTAGCGTTACGTGCGATTCATGCACGGGTATTGATTCCTGAAAGCCCCACGTGAAGTGGTTCAGCCACGGATGCCTGCGAACCTCGTACTCGAAAGCCACCACCGTTCCTGGATCGGACGCCGGGGCCGTCGCCGTCCGCAAACGAATATCGTTGTATAGTTCAAAATCGAACAGACCCCGTTCCGTGAAGTCCTTCTCCTTCAACTCATATTCGTGCCCAGACTTGTCAATCGACCAGGCATGCAGCGAAATTACCTTCTCCTTTTGATGGAAATGAACGCTGAAGTCAGCTTCGTGCCGTCCATCCGGCCGCAGGATTCTCACCACTCTCCGGTAGTGCTCCGTATAGTCGTCGGGCCCAGTCACGGCATAAGTGACTTCATCCAACAGAACGACCGCATTCGTATCAGGGTCATACTTTGGCAACGAGGTGTCGGTTGCACTTCGCACCCAGTCCGGAACCGCAGCCCATGCACACGAACGCAGCAGGAAAAACGCCACCAGTTCTACACACCATGTGACCCTACTTGAGTTCCGCATGTGTAGCTGCCTTCACGACAATCGGCTGGTCGTCACCCGCCTTCACTTTGTCGAAGAATCCCTTGATCTCTTTGTACTTCTCGGGTGGAAACGCAAACCCGCCGATAGCCAGGTCGCGTATCGCCACCACTGCTTTACCAGACTCTTGCTTCTGGGTTGTCCTGTATAGGGCATAGTCCAGTCGCACGTCATCGTTTGGCGGTAAGCTCTCCACTTCCAGATCTGTCGGCAGGGTCACGTGTACTTCGTCCATCTCCCGCGATAAGTAGTCGAGGTAAATCGCGTTTACTCGCTCTGATGCCGAAAAGCGTGGCTTCTCATTTACCTGGAACAGGTGGACGGGGACAATCCACCTCTTACCCGCCCCCACGGCCAGCGGACAGGAAATCTTGAATTCGGTCGCCAGATGGCCCTCCGTTGCGTCCCAGTCCGGAGTATTCGTGAGCGTGACCTCGCCGTCCGCCGGGAGCCAACGCTTCACCTCATCCTCGAGGAGTTTCTTTTTGCCCTCCGCATCAGTCTTCCCACCTTCCCGTCTGCGTTCTATGGCTTCCTGGCCGTAGAATCCAACCTTAACGGTCCCCTCTGCCTTGCCATCCGGCGTCAACTGCACGCGCGCGAGTCTTTGAATCATTGCCTGCTTGTAATCCGGCAAGTCGCTCTGCGCGATTTCCGTCACCTTTCCTTCCCGCTGTCGTAATCCTCGGACGCCCGAGTAACGCCAATCCATCAACCCGTAAGGGCAGAATTTCGTCCCTGGGTCCAGAAACAATTCCTTTCCATTCAGTTGGGCAATGGCAATCTCAGCGACGAGTTGCCTGGTGCTGAGAAACTCCGGCGAAAAAATTTCGCGATCACGTGATGGTACCCACATCAGCCATGCCGGAATTGCCGCTGCGCGCAGCATGGCGACGAATACCCTATTAAGATCATCATGCGATCCGCCATGCTGTCGTAGAACGTCTTCCACCCCTCGATCTGCCTTGATCCCTAGCACACGCTCTTCCTGCTCGGCTCGTGGCTGGTAACTCCAATTATCCAACTTAGACACGAACGCATAAATCTTCCGTGCTTTGTCCTCGGGCGAATCGGCGGCGCCCACCGTTTGCCCTACCGCTTCCGCAACACCGTTCTTTCGCCCCAGAAAGTTCTCCACATCTTTGCTCCAGAACTTCCCTTCATCCTTCCAGAACTCGTCCTGCTTGCCTCCGACCATGTAGTAAAAATTCACCCGGTACCGTAGTGCCGCCACAGGTGGCATATAAGGCTCGCGAATGAGAGGAGGGGTATTTATTATCTGCAGATCGATGTAGCCGTTAGCGGTGCGCGGGCTCGCGGAACGGGAGTGGACAATTTCGTGCTCCACTGGGTGGGCTCCATTAGGCAGATAAAAGGTCCATGCCACTCCACTTCCGACGCGGTCGTGAGCCAGTTGCAGCAATCCCGCGTATGGAATGAACTTGAATGTCACCTTCTTCTGGAATAAGTCCGTTTGGACTTCCCATTCTGGGGCGTAAAAACTGTGGTCGTCGTAACTTTGGTGATATCGAAAGTCCAGAATACTTCCGACCTGAACGTCCGGCAGAGTAAATGACTTGACTTGGTATCGCTCTTCTTTTCCACGTTCCTTGCTCCGCACGATGACTTTATCGAACGGCTTTCCCGTAAATGGAATGATCGAGCCATCGCTGTGGATTGTTCTACCGCTGACATCGTAAGTCGTGAAGTGGCGACGGCTGTAGGGAATCTCAACGTCAGCATATTTTCGTCCCGGCTCGGTGAGGACCTTGATCCGCACGTAGACAGTGCGATGGTTATGCGGGTCATCCGTCGTCTCCTCCCGCAGGAGCACCACCGCTGACGCCCCCGGTTGTTCAGGCAGGGTTTTCATGCTGAGGTCCTCTTGTGTAATGGGAGGCCAATCATCCGCGTGAGCGGCGACTTGCATTGTCAGGATAGATAGAGCGACTAGGGCTACGTGAAAAGACCAGCAGCGCGGAGACACCATAACCCCTCGGGCCAGACGAAATAGCGCTCGAATTATGCCGACTTTTCCACGGGCAGTGCAAGGACTATTTGGTGACCTACAGGTATCGGGCGCGCCTGCTTGTGGCTTTAAGAAAAGGGTCAAAAGCGCAAAATGAAATTCTGACGACCCGTGTTTTTGTGCCAATAGTATCTAGGTATCCCTTTTTGCAGGGTGTCTTCTCTGGAAGTGCACTGCACATTTGCTAGATCATTGGAACAAAAGGATCCAAATCGAGGTTGTGCCCCCTCACGGGATATATGCAGCATAGCAATGGCGTGAGTTAGGGCGCATTCCTGGGAGTTCAGTAGAGGTAAGTACGAGAGAGGCACTTTATTAAGTAAAAATCAAAAACCATAGTTTTCCTTGCGTTCTAGCGGGTTCTAGCGCATTTCGACTCCGTTTGCGGGCATTCTTTATTGAGTAAAGCTTAGAAATCTGCTGTTTCTGCTCAAAATGCGCTGCAATTCTTTGATGTTCAATCCTTCAGATCATTCTTCTAAACTTGTTTTTTACGTATCAACACGAAAAAACACTCGCCGTTCGGCGCCTGCCTGGTCGCAAATTCGCGCTTTCGCAATCACTTTGGCTTTTCCTTTTTCGACACTGAACAGGACTGACTTTTCGTTCTTTTCGCTTCCGTAACGCACACAAGCTTCAAACTCAGTCCAATACTTGTTTTCGCTTTATTCTTGTCTTTTATCTAATTACTTTACTGAAAGTAGGAAGTAGCCCTTAAGGCGAGTGTTTTTTCGTGTTGATAGTATCTAGCCCCTGGTATGGGGTTTAGGGTGACTTCCCCTAAGCTGGCGCCTTCAGAAACACCATCTCAATCCCTGTTGGCATATTCATAGGCGCGCCGGACAATCTCGCCCAACAATTTCCCGTGCGACTGGAAGTCTTTTTGTGTAATTCTGACTGTGTATTCATGCCATTTCTGGTCATAACCCATGACATCCAGACCGGCTTCCTCCATTTTCTTCTCGACGTCAGGGGACCTTTCCCTGCAGGGTTAGCCGATTACCGAGTCAATGAGTCACTGGCGATTTTTCACCAGTTAGAATCTGATGTCGGCTTTTTTCGCCATGGCGATTTCACCAACTGAGAATTACTGGCGCCCTGCCAGCCCTCGCCGGTTTCCACAACGGCCACTCCATCGCAGGAGTCAGGATAGCGTGCCGAAAACATGTGTTACTTGAACGAACGCGCTTTGGGATTGCGGCGCGGAAGCTACTCGTGGAGAATGACATTTAGAAGTGAACTGTGAACTAACAGTCCGCCGTTGTAATGGACGAAGCCCATTTTCCGGAAGCGATTCATAAAAAAACTAACTCGTGATCGAGTTGTACCGATGATTTCTGCTAAGGTTTCCTGGCTAATCTTGGGAACCATCTCGGCTTTGCCTTCCTTACCAAAGTGTGCGAGCAACAGAAGAGTTCGGGCCAGTCGTTTTTCACTAGAATTGAAAAGTTGGTCAACCAGATCTGCTTGGATTCGAGTCTTGCGAGCAAGCAAATAAGACACAAAAACCTCAGAAAATGTATGCTCCTGGTGGAGCACACGTATCATCTCTTTCAGTTCGATCCTGAGTACTGTGCATTCGGTGATTGCAGTAGCAGTTGCCAGTCGAAGAGGCTGACTGGCGATACACTCCTCATCTATAAAATCACCAGAGCCTAGCAAAGCGATGGTTGCTTCTTTGCCCTGTTTAGATACTACGGTGAGCTTCACCCTGCCTTCCTGAATGTAATACACCGTTTCACTGCGACCGCCTTGCCTGAAGATAACGTCTTTTTTGCGAAGAGCGACAATCGTGGTGCCCGAGCCAGGTTTGGCGAGGAAAGTCTTTGGACGAAAACGCAATTTGTGTTGAGATATGAGCGTGGCGGTCAGTTCAGGGACTCTCGTCCTCGGAGACTTGTACTTCTGCATGGCCACCTCCGCGTTGCTGCCACAAAGTGTCCACGGGTCGAGGGGCTATGGAGAACACCACCTTGGCGGATAAATAAATGCCGCCGAGATTTGCCGATGCTCAACCCCCCAAGTCGATCTTGTGAGTCTTTTGAGTTTATGCTCAACCAACCAAAATCTGCCCAAACTTTATCCGCTTTGTTTTGACTCGGATAGAGAACCATCCAACAGGATGTGCCCAAGGAATGTGCAGCTAGTCTTCTGCAAGCACAATAGTGGGTTCCCCACAAACTGTTCATTTTTGACCAGTTTCCTGCTTGGTTGTCATCTACCGTGTTTGCTAAACCCACCAGCCTGGCCAGCCTTGGAGGAAGTCATGGAAAACTTCGCTGAGTTGATGCAGAGGCTGCTTGAAATCCAAAGTGGCGGAAGGCAAAGAAGCCCAGAGCTGATTGCGGAAGATGAGCGATTGATGGATAGTCTACAGAAGAGAAATTTGGCAGGAAAGCCCGCACAAACGGTGAAGCTTTCGCCCGGCGATGCACCAGCACCAGTATAGGTGTTCATGGGTGCTACGCGGGTGTCTTTGGGTGGCGAATTGTACCACCCGCCGTGGGCGAAGCGGTTTCCTCATTTTTGATGCAGGAAAGCAGAACGATCGATTCAGAGTGGTGCGCTCCGTGCAGCACGAGGAGGAGGCCATGGAATGCGATGCGGAAGATGTTGATGAACTGACTGCAGCCTGTGCGCTGTGCCTGAATGAGGACTGCGGTTCTCTGGTCGTTTCGTATCGAATGGCAGGCGAACCCAGTTCCGACCTGTGGGATTTTGCTTGCTCGCGGTGTGGGCTTGCGTTCTCGGTGCCCGAGGGAGAACTGGTTTTTCAGTCCATAGCAGTGGAGATGCTCTTGGCGAAGCTGCCCCCCCACCATGCCTAAATGTCGAGCCTCAGGCGAGCAGCGCGGTTGCTTCCAGGTAATAAATACGCGGTTTTTGTGGCCAACTCATTCCGCTGGCCCCAACCCAAAATGGCAGGCATCAGAGTCAAAAATGCTAGCGCCTCCGAAAAGAGTGCCACCTTCCAACTCGCCCAATAGTGGTTGCTGGTGGACAGCACGCCGAGGAACGCCCCAGCGAATGGGCCAGAGCGACTAACGTCCAATGGTCTCTCGAAATAGCTCAGAATTGCTTCGTTTTCTCCAGTCTGTCCATTTCCACGTCGAGTGATTCGCTCCCAATGGTGAATGCGTGTTCGTCCCTGCGGGCTTTGATGTATTGCTCGCCCTTGGACCAGCGGAGGGTTTCGCCGTAAAACTCACTTGCAAGTCCGCTGCGGCTTTGCCCGATGTCAACTCTGTCTGGCCTGCCGTACTTTTTGGTTAGTCTAAGCACGTAGTCGTCGTAGGTGTTTCCCTCCGTCCGGCTCTCCGTGGACACATAGATCTGGGCCACTCTTCGATCCAGAATTGTCATGTTCACGTACTGTCCGGTTTCCAACACATCCGTGCAAGTTTCCATACGGTAAATTCCGTCGGAACCGCATAGGCCGGGTTTAAAAGGAAGAGAGGGTATTTTCCAGGAAAGAAACTTCTGCTTCGCTCCCTTCATTGGGTCGCCAATCCGAATTCCGCGAAACTCGTAGGGAGCGGGCGGAGGCAATGCTCCTGACTCCAATCGCGGAACTGAGCGAGTGCCTAAGGGAAGTTGCGCGACCTGCGCTTGCGTCAGTGGCAATAGGTGCTCTGCTGAGTTCCGCGGGCCGCCAACTTCGTTTTGCATGGAGAGGCACAGAGTTGGTGTAATAAATAATGCGATCAGGATCTTCATTTTCTCACTCCTTTGTCGATAAACCCTTCCGGTCGCCAAGACCACACCACGTCTTGCTACATGTCTTGGTGTCGCCCAGAATGCGAGGAAAAGGGAGGCGATACAAGCCGCCCCCTTTGCCTCGTTAACCATTCTCAACTGGGCAAACCAGCTTGGTTCTAGGCGGCCTTGCCGGGAGCTTTGGCTTCGAGGGTCTTCTCGCTGCCCACGTTCACCTTGATTTGCTTGGGCTTGGCTTCGGCCTTCTTGGCTAGATTGATCCTAAGCACACCCTTGTCATAATTCGCGCTCACTTGCGCTGGATCCACGGAACTGGGAAGCGTGAAGGAGCGAGTGAAGCTTCCGTACTGTCGCTCGATGCGACGGAAGTTTTCCTCCTTTTCTTCCTTCTCTATCTTGCGCTCGCCGTGGACGGTGAGGGTGTTGCCCTCGATGCGGACATCAATATCTTTTTCGTCGATGCCAGGGACTTCAAGCTTCAGAGTAATGTTGTGCTCGTCTTCGTAGATGTCCACCGGAGGTGCGAAGTTGGTGGTCGTCAACGCCTCTTCCGGTCCTTCAGGACTATAGGACTCACGAAAAAGACGATTCATCCGGTTCATGCGGTCTTGCATCGTGGAAAACTCACGGAAAGGCTCCCAACGGCTCAATAGTGTCATAACGCAGTTCCTCCTTGGGGGTTAATCTAAGAGGAAAGACTTCAGATGGGCTGACTTAGTTCAGGAGACCTGAAAGAGTAAGAAGAGGTTACTTGCTCAATTACGACGCTAGGCTTGTGCACTCCCATTGTCAAGTTGCATAGTAGCATCGACGTGATCTTCCGCCTAAAACAAGCTCCCAGCGATCGGTACATTGCTGAAATTGGGTCACTGCCAAGGATTCGCGCCTTTGTCTTTCAGTATTGAAATCAATACTGGGGAAACTCAAAAAATAGAAATTCAGACCGAGGTAGGTCCCAGTGGCATCTCCCACTGCGTACCTCAGCGCCTGAACTTCGTCCCATGTTTGCTTTTAATCACTGTTCCGCAGGTCTCTGAACGATGAGCACCGAGTATGCCCAAGAATTAGATGGGCTTCTTTGAAGACGGGAGAGTGCGACCGTCACCGCTTCGCAGCTTTGTCTCTACCAGCAATGCCAATACCGTCGCGGTACTGCGAACATTCCCGGCGATCGATATGAGTGCTTCCGACACGGGTGGATGATTGTCCGCTAGTCCCTCAATACGATCACCCGCCAAATTCAGTTGGTCAACTTCATCCAGAATCGCTTCATAAGCCATGGATCTGCCTCTTTCCGTGGAGGCTAAGGAGAGGAAACTTCAGATGGACTGCTTAGTTCAGAGGATCTGAAAGAGGAGAAAGGTGGAAACCACCCCTGGTGCATTCTACTCTCCGGAACTGCGGAAGGGGTGAGTCATTCGTCCGTGAGTCCGAGCCTCCAAATAAGACCCAGGGGACCGGAGGTTGGAGGGTTTCTACTCCTTGGGCGAGACCACCTCGTGGGGAACAGTGGATAGCGAGTCGCGGGCAGGGATCGTGAGGCCAGCGAGCGTGTACCGCCCTAAGAGGCGGACTGTAGCCATGGCGTCGAAAGAAGTGGGTATCCATCACCTGGTCGAGGTTCATGCTCCCGCTCTTCTGGCTTGGTGGGAATTCCTTGAAGGACTGGATGAACTGCCCTGCATTGGCCTGCGCAGGGACGAGGGTCCAGAGCTTGTCCGCAGCCCAGCGCCGATACAGGTCCGACTCAAAGGGTGTCTTTTCGAACGGGTCCTCACGCAGGTTGACAACCAGCGGCACGTTGGCACTCGTGCGTTTCCCGGTGAAGAGGTTGCCCTCGATCCATGAGAATTCGATCTTCCAGGCGTTGTAACGAAGCGCGTTCGTGTTCCCGCTGTCATCAAAATAGAAGATCTCGTGGCGCGGGCCTTCCGCTGACGAAGTTCCTCGCGCTGAGAAAAAGCCCCATCTCCACGTCCGAGATGGGGCGAGACGGCTCGAAAAACCTTCCTAAGGTCGTACTCCATTCGGCGGCGGACAGCCGCCGTTGCCGGGATCCGATCCGTAGAACTGGGTCAGCAGTGCCGGCTGGTCGTCCGCGGTCCCGGCTGACAACCAGAGCCGGTTAAATGTGATCAGCGAGTTCGGCATCATGTGATTGCGTCGCATCAAGCTGTCGCCTCCGCAAACATTCACATCCACGTCGTAACTGGCATTCGGGAAGACCGACGTTTGCGCGCGGGGAGCCAGATTCTCGTAATGGTCGAAGTTGTAAGGCTCGACCAGAGCTACGTGGCACGTGCGACAACTGCGCGCCACCACCTTGCGATAGAAATCCTGCGAAGTCTGGTCGCCTACCGCCTGCCAGCTCGGAGGGGTGTAGTTCTTGTCGAGTGTGGTGCCGCCAGCGTACCAACCGGCAATCAGGTCATACTCCGCGCTGGTGGCGCCCGCATTGAGCACGTTCTGGTTGAGGTGATAAAGCGCCAGTTCCTGGTCAGCGTCGGTCAGGCCCGGTTTGCTGGAGAACTCGAAGTTGCCTACGTCATAGGGAAGGAAGTGACCGCCTATGTCGGCGAATCCCGAACCGTCTTCCGGGTACTTGCCGGCATAGTGGTCGCCGCCATGACAGACTACGCAGGTGCCAGGCACAAATTTCTCCCGCCGCCCATCCAGGTTGATCGAAGGCAACAGCTGCCCGCTCGGCCCAAAGATCAGGAATCGGATGAACGCCGCATCGCCATTGACGCCGGGCGTGACGGTAAAGTCCATGGCCACGCACGCTACCAGGTTCTTGTTGTTGACGGCATTGTCTACCGCGGTGTCAATATCCGCCTGGCTTGGGTTCACCAACTGGGCTGGTGTCTGGCCGGGAGGCCCGAGGTGATTGCATACGACACCGGCAGTTTTGCTGGGACCATACGTGATCGATTCCTGTACCCGCGCGAGGTTGAGATCAACCTTGTTGATGTAGGTGGCGGTATAGGTCGGCACATGATTGAGCGCAAACTTGCCGATCTTCACCGCGTGCCGCCAGTCCTGGAACGTGATCGCACCCGTGAAATTGCCGGCCGTATCGCACGCCTTCACCGCGCCCACAGCGAGGTAATACTTGCAGGCGCTAAGACGGGAGTCGAGGCCCTTTGCAGCAAGGTAGGCGTCCTCGCGCGTCAGAACGTCGGAAGGGAAACCGGTAGGAGGTGGCAGGAAGATCGCCACAGGCGCCGCCAGTTGCACCCCGCGCAGCGTCGTCGCCGTCATGTTCGAAACCGCGGGCGCACTCACTCCAGATAGTGTGACCCGGCCGAGATCCGGGAGAAAGGGGTCGAGGCCGGCGGTGGACACGGTAATCGCCGGCGCGTTCTCGCATTGCAGGCGAACAAACGCTCCAGCGGAATTCAATGGCACGGAGAAATCACCAATATCATTCATCCGCACTGGTCCGGACAAAACATTACCCTGCGCATCCAGCAGAGTCGCTGTTCCGGTGACGTGCACGCCGAAAAATTCATTGAGCGCACCGCACACATTGCCATCCTGCAAGCGCAGGCTCCCAGTAATGCCTTGCAGGTTGGGATCGACGAAATAAGTAGTGGTTGCCGCTTCCAGCATGTTCTTAGGGTCATTGTTGCAGTAACCAAAACTTAGTCCTCCGTCGATCGAGCACCTAATGTCCAGGGACGTATCGAAGAGAACGCCGGGAAAAACTAGCTCTCCGTTTACATCGGCCTTCACTTCGCCGGTCGCAGGGTAGCGCAGTCCCCGAATCGAATCTTCGGCGTGGGCCAGGACGTCGGAAACATAAACGTTATGGTAGGTGGGATCGCCGGGGACATGGGTGGCGCCACTGGCGGCGTATGTCCTCAGCAAGTCATTTTGCAGCGACGGCGCCGGCGACGGAGGCGCGTCCAGTTTCGCAAAGTTGTCATCCGTTGGAAGCGGAGTGCCGATCGTGTCGGTGTTCACGGCGATGCGCCGCTCGGTGTATCCGCCCAGCCCATTGGAGACCAGCACGTAGGCGAAGTGCAGCCCCGGACCGGCGGGCAGTGTCCAGAGTGTGGTGGGACGATTCACGCCCAGAATAGCTCCATCCGTAGACCTCCAGCGATAATGGAGCACACCGCCGCTGCTGTCGGTGACTTTCACCGAGACGACCACGGTCGGGCCGTGGCGGGGAAAGTCGGCTTTCAGGGATGAACCGGCGAGCAAAATGCATGCTGAAATTCCTGCGGTGAGAAGAAACACTTTGTAGCGCATAGTAACCTCCCGGTCAGATTGTGGGTGGCGATCCTCGAATGTACGCACGCTTCCTTTTGTTTCTTCGAGTCGCTGCGGCATAGGTCAGAGTGCCACCGTACCTTTGCAAAAAGCAGTTACGTCTTACTGGATAACTTCTTGCCAAGTCACGGACATTTGTTTGGGCCGAGGGAAATGGGGGCCGTAGAGCGAGGGGCCGACTTGACGGGCCGGCGATCTGCCACGTTAAAGATCGCAGAGGCTAGCACCGGAATCCTGGGCTGTCAATCGCTTTGTCAGCGAAACCCTTATCAGACGGGCATTTCGCGCGTTTCTGTTTACAAGGCTAGCAGATCGGCAGCTTGCCTGAGTCCGAATTTGTCTCCACCTGTTAATGCGCAAAATCGAGGTCAATTTCATCAAGGGAACAGAATTTATTTTGTGAAAGTTAATCGGGAGATGTTTGTGGCGAATTGAACCTCCGGTCTCCCATTACCTTGCAACGAGGCAGTGCCGCCAATTTCCGTTCAGGCGAAGAAATAGGTCCCGATGCTGTGCCACCCCGATCGCGGGCCGGCTCCACTTGAAGTGCTCGGATGTGATTCTGGAAGTGGTCGATCACCGCTGTCCAGGGCGCCTCCGCTCCTGGCGGGGTACCTTTGCAATCAGTTGTTCCGGGAGGGAATAGCGTCCGGTCCCATGTATTGTCGTAGAACACGCCCACCGACCGCGGTCCTCCCCCGGTCACTATCGCCAGCAGCCCCGGGAAAGAATCTGCAGGCTTCGTAGCGAGGCATTGGTGTTCCGGTGTTCACCAACTTGGCCATCGTCGATGACGAGTGAGCTGCGATATAGTTCGTGAGGTCTAACTCGTGCATTCCGTCGATGCTGGTCAGCAACACGCGGTCTGCCTCCACGCCAAACGCCTGCGCTGCTGGCGCAGAAACCAGAGAGAGACACAACAACCCCGCAAAGACAACCTTGTGAGCGCGTATAAGTTTCCCCTTTCGAGTGCTTCCTTATCGTTTTGCAAGCCTCGACAACCGGAGGAGTCGAAGAGGGCCATGGCTCGTGCCGTCATTAAGCTTCACGGTCAACTGGCGACAACTTCCAGCCTGTAACCATACCGAGACTCCTGTCCGCCGCCTCGGGCAGCGCTGATTTCTTTTGTTCAGTCCCGGCTCGGCTAAACAGATCTTGCCCGTGTAGCGCAGTTACGATCTGTCCGGTGCCTAAGTCGGCTTCACCGATGCTGGTGAAGTTTCCGCTCGCTCCGGCGTACTTGCCCGTGCCGCCTTTGAGGTGGACGGGATAAGTAGACGATGGCGTACAGACCCGGGCGCTACCTGTGTCGTCGTGGCAGTCGCCGCGTCGAAGTCGAGGGTGTCACCCGATTCCGTCACCCAGTGATGCTGTACATGAAGAATCAGCGAATTTCCCACTGCCCTCTGTGCTCAGAATGGTCGCGCCCACCGCCCCTCTCAGGTCTCCCGTCGCCGTGCCCATGGTGGTCGCTGGGTCGACAGCACCCAGGTTCGTCATCAGCATTCCGCCCGCTGCCGTGCAGCGCTTGGTTTGGCCTGCCGCCGCCCGACGAGAACGATTATCATCGCCAGGATCGAAGCTGCTTTGTCTGCTTAAGAAGCGCATGTTCTTCTCCAGTTACTTCGAGACTGAGGCCATGAAGGCCAGTGTTCACTTACTAAGAGCGGAATACCTCTGGCAGATTAGCTCACGCAGCTTGAAGAATTTCTGTCTGCACTTAACCCAGGGCGAACGATAGTTGCAGCAAAACGCCGTGGTTTCAATATGTTGACTTTGGTCCGAGTCGGGCATATCGTGTGCTCCAACATGGCCGCCTGGCAGGCGTGTTTTGGGGGACACGTGCAACGACGTTCCGTCCAGCCCTGTCTCCGAACTTTCGACAAATGGCAGGCAGGTGATCGGGAGGCGCTGCCTGCGCTGTTCCCCTCGTCTATGCCGACCTGCGCAAATTGGCTCGCCGTTACTTCCGAAGAGAACGTCCCGAGCACACTTTGCAGAGCACCGCCCTGGTACATGAGGCGTATCTACGCTTTGCCAAGCGCGAAAAGGTCCGTTTTGAGAGCCGCACTCATTTCTTTGCTATCTCGGCCCAATTGATGCGCCAGATCCTGGTGGACTATGCACGCGAGCAGCGGGCGGCCAAGCGCGATGCGGGCATTAAGCTGGTCCTGGATGATGCTCTCGCCCCGCGCCCTCTCCGGGAGGTCAGCCTTGTGGTGCTTGACGATGCCCTACAAGAGCTTTCTCGCCTTGACCCCCGGCAGGGCCAAATTGTCGAGCTGCGCTTTTTCGGGGGCTTGTCCATTGAGGAGACTTCCGAGGTTCTCGGAGTCTCACCCGCCACAGTGAAGCGGGATTGGACGACCGCACGCATCTGGCTCCAAAAGCAGATAGGCCGGCGTGACCGCCATGACTCCGGAGCGCTGGCAGCAGATCAAGGTCGTGCTCTACGACGCCCTGGAGATTCCGCCAGATCAGCGTTCTGAATTTCTTGCCCAAGCTTGCGCCGAGGACGATGAGCCTTGCGGCGGGAAGTGGAATCGTTTCTTGCGCTCGGCGACCAGGACGCCCGTACCAGCTTTCTGGAGTCGGCAGGAGCCCACGCACCCTGTCGCCTGGAACCAAGATCCGGGACTATGAAGTGCGATCGCTTGCTCGGCGTCGGCGGAATGGGAGAGGTTTACCGCGCGCACGATCCGCGTCTTCAACGCGACGTTGCCATCAAAGTTCTACCGAGCATATTCACCAGCGATCCGGAGCGCCTGCGCCGCTTCGAGCAAGAGGCTCGGGCCGCGGCGGCATTGAACCATCCCCACATTCTGGCCATCTACGACCTGGGCACGACAGATAAGGGCGCACCATACGTCGTTTCGGAATTGCTTGAGGGCGAAACCCTCCGAGAATGCCTCCGCCGGGGACCTTTGCCGCTGCGCAAAGCCGTGGACCTGACGTTGCAGATTACCGGCGGTCTTGCGGTCGCTCACGCACAAGGGCATTATCCATCGTGATCTCAAGCCCGAAAATCTGTTCCTGACCAAAGACGGGCGTCTGAAGATCCTCGACTTTGGCCTGGCCAAGCTGGTTCGGAAGCTCGGCTCTTCTTCTTCCGATGCCGCGACCCTATCCCGGGAAACCGCCGCCGGAGTCGTGATGGGAACCGTGGGATACATGGCGCCGGAACAGGTGCGCGGATTGGCGGTCGACCAGCGCTCCGACATTTTCGCCGTGGGCGCGGTCGTGTACGAAATGCTTTCGGGTGTGCGCGCCTTCCACGGCGACACTGCAGCCGACACGATAAGCGCCATCCTGAGCCGCGACCCGTCGCCCTTGTCGGGGGCAAGCCCGGCCGTTCCCCCGGCATTCGAGCGGGTCGTGCGGCGATGCCTGGAGAAAAACCCGAACGAGCGTTTTCATTCGGTGAGGGATGTCGCCTTCGCCCTCGAAGCGATCTCAGACCTGCCGGGGTCGCACGCAAGCGGGCAGACCACAGTTCCTGAGAAAGCCCGTCCGCCCGCCCCGCGCCGCTATCTGTACGCTGGCGTGCTCGCAGCCCTGGCTCTATGCTTTGGGGCCGGAGTCCTGTACTACCGTGCGAAGATGAGACCGTCCGCGCCCCAAGAATGGGAGCAACTGACAAACTTCTCCGACTCCGTCGTCGCGCCGGCTTTGTCGCCGGACGGGCGCATGCTGACCTTCGTCCGCAGCCCGAGCACTTGGATCGGCCGGGGCGATGTCTATCTCAAGCTGCTGCCCAAGGGTGAGCCTGTCCAACTTACGCACGACGACAACCTGAAAGCGAACCCAGCATTCTCACCGGATGGTTCGCGCATTGCGTACAGCGTTGCACCCGCCTGGGATACATGGGTCGTGCCGGTACTCGGCGGTCAGACGCAGTTGATGTTGCCCAACGCCTCCGGGCTTATTTGGGTTGACGATCGGCACGTTCTCTTCTCCGAGATAAAGAGCGGTATGCACATGGCGGTTGTGACTGCCACCGAGGGCCGTGCCGATGAGCACGACGTTTACGTTCCCACGCAGCAAAACGGCATGGCGCATCGCTCCTACCTGTCTCCCAATCACAAGTGGGTCTTGGTAGCTTCGGAGATGGACAATACCGGGGAGAAACCCTGCCGCCTGGTTTCCTTTGATGGCGGCTCCCCGGGCAGAATCGTGGGGCCCCCGAACAGCCTCTGCACCTACGCCGCCTGGTCCAAGGACGGCAATTGGATGTTTTTTAGCGCGTTGAACTCGGGCCGAGGCTTCCACCTGTGGCGCCAGAGATTTCCCGACGGCGAGCCCGAACAATTCACCTTCGGTCCCACCGAACAGGAAGGCATCGCGATCGTGCCCGACGGCTATTCACTGCTCAGTTCTGTGGGCCAGGCAAGTGGCATCGTCTTGGTACGTGATAAATCGGGTGAACACCAGGTACCGTTTGAAGGTCGCGCGCGTCTCATGCCCGCGCAGTTCGGCTCACGGGAAATCTTTTCACCCGATGCCGCGAAAATTTATTTCCTGGGGCAACGGAACTCAACGGAACCGGAAGAGCTTTGGGTCGAGGACCTGGCTACCGGACTGGTCAAGCGAGTAGCTCCGGGGATGTCGACGGCCAATTCCTACGATGTCTCGCCCGATGGCAAGCAAATCGCTTTCGATTCATCCGATGCGCAGGGGCAGCCCCATATCTGGGTCGTATGGCTTGACCGGCGCCAGCTCCCACGACCATTGGAATCCGCGTTTCCCGAGACCAATCCGGTATTCGGGCCCGCCGGCGATTTGTTTTTTCAGAGACAAGAAGGCGAGAGTACTTATCTCTATCGCCGCAACCTCGATAGTGGAGAGACGCGAAAAGTAATCCCTACTCCCATACACCTTTTCCATACGATTTCTCCTGACGGCAAGTGGGTCGTGGCCGAAGTTGCCGTAACCGGTGAAGACGCGAAGCGGGGAGTCGTGGCCTATCGCATCGCCGACGGAACGGCGAAACGCGTCTGCAACAACTTGTGTATCGCCCGCTGGACGCTGGATGGCAAGTTCCTTAACATCGGAATGTTCGGCCTCGGTGACGCCTCCTCCGAATACAAGACCTTCGTTGTTCCCTTGCGTCACGGCGAAACTTTTCCCGATCTGCCTGCCACTGGCATCAAGTCGGAGAGTGACGTGGCTCACCTCCGCGGAGTCCATGTGATTACGGAACTTGCTTATCCTGGTCGCGACGACTCTCGCTATGCCGTCAGTCGTTGGGCGGTGCACCGGAACATTTACCGCATTCCGATCCCATAGCTTGGTAACTGTCTAGTCGCCGGCAGTACAATGCGCACACAATTTTTCCGCCGGAGTGAAGCGCTTATGTCGAAGCCTGGACTTCTCCTCGCTGCCGTGTTGGCCGCCGCGTTCTCTTCCGCCCAGGATCAGGACTTCAGCAAAGTTCAGATCAAAGTCACCAAGGTCGCCGGCAACGTCTACATGCTCCAGGGTGAAGGCGGGAACATCGGTGCCTCGGTGGGCGAGGATGGAATCGTCGTCGTAGACGACCAGTACGCTCCTTTGGCCGAAAAAATCCAGGCCGCTTTAAAGGGCATCACGGACAAGTCGATTCGCTTCATCATCAACACCCACTACCACGGGGACCACACCGGGTCGAACGAATTCTTCCAGAAACAGGCGCCCATTATTGCCCACGATAACGTCGGCAAGCGCCTTGAAGAATGCCCAAGGGCTGTCGACCTTTGTTGCAATGCTTGTATTGGCGGTTCTTTGGGCAGCTTTATCTGGCCTCCCGTCTGGTTGTCGGCTAGAAATCAATTCTACGGCAGCAAGTCAAACGATGCGACCACGCCAGCATGATCTGACGGCCAGAGTCCACTGGGCGTGAGATCACGTAAAGAGTTTCCGGTAAGAGCGATGGTCCGAGCTTCAACCCCGCTTCCTCGCGCGAGGATGAGGTCGATTCTCTGGTTCGCCAAAGAACTCGGCGTGGATGGGTCCTCCCCATGCAGTGGCCAGGTAAGGCCGGGATCGCTGGGGTGAATTTTGCTCCAGATATCCAGGAAGCCCGCGTTTACGAGAATGTGGTAGCCAGGACTTTGCACTGGGTCTGGATTGTTGGCGTCTGAGTTAAGATCTCCGACCAAAATCACCGGCAAGTCCGATGTACCTGGTCCACTTACCAGTTCGATTGCTTGTGCCGCCTGCAAATCCAGGTTGAAGGTTTCCAGATGTGCGGTCAGGACACGGTAGGACTTGCCACGCAATCTCGTGTCTACTGCAATCCAGCCGCGGGGGAACGGAATCGATTGCCCTGTCGGCGTTGGGAACACGAGCATGGCAGTGAAGTGCTGTTGTTGAACCGCGTCCAGCTTGAACTCAGAAACTGGAAGATCGGTGCGCGCGA
>CAWJDR010000025.1:0-68130 GCA_963841655.1 uncultured Acidobacteriota bacterium
TTCGAGTGGTGCCAGGACCATAACAAGCCGCTGCAGGCGCATCCATTTGGCGATGTAGCCGGCGGCGGTCCTGCGACCTTGCCGGATGCCAATCTTTTCACCAACGGCCCGTGGTTTGGCGGTAGCCCCTACCTCGGCCCGAATGCGACCACCCGTGCGGTAGGTTCAACCGGAACAACTCCTCCATCCGGTACGATCGCCAACTCGCCAACGGGCGAAGCTGGCTTCGCCTTTATGTGGCACTCGCATAACGAGCGCGAGATCACGACTAGCAACATTTTCCCGGGGGTGGGATGCTGATGATGATGCTGGTGGATGCTCGGGAAGTTGTCAGATTGACGAGATCGCAATAGCTAGTCCATGAGGAGAAGAGCAATGCAATCCGACTTCGTCGAAAATGAACCTTAAGACTGTTTTCTGTGTCACACTTGTTCTCCTCCTGGGGCGGGGACGGCTCTCGCCCAGCAGGCGGTCAATCTGAAGCGCTGGGGCGACCACATTGACTCTGCCCGACGGCTCGTCCGTGCCCATGTGGGGCTACAGTTGCGGCGCGGTCCCGTGGCGCTCTCAACCGCGACGTGCGGCAAACTGAATACCAATCCGCTCAACACGGGTTGGTCACCGGTTGATCATCACGGTTCCCCACAGGCCAGGCTCCTGCAGATCAACCTGACCAACAATCTGCACGATCGCCGGGAACAACATTCCCACGTCGCTGACGATTGTGGGTCAGCTGGGCGGCGGCCTGGGGACATCGGCCCACGGCGGTGCCGAGTCCGCAGCACATTTCTCAACCTCCGAGCTGGCCGATTACCGGAATAGCGGCGCCGGAATTCAATCCGCCGCCGCAGGGACCGCGCGTTCAGTCCTTCTCGACGGAGGTCGTGGTAGGAACCCCGGCGTCGGCTGACCTGGGCGGCTCCTCGGCCCGGCACGTATCTGCTCGAGTCGGGCACGCATCCCTCGATTCAGGGACCCATGGGTCTTTATGGAATCGTGGTGGTGACGCAAGCTCCTACAGCGAGCGGCAGCACGGAGACCGCAGGCGGCGGCCTACCGGGCGTGAACTACAACGCCGACGCGTCGCCCTCCTGCTCAGTGAAATCGACCCGTCTCAGAACCGGGCCGTCAATACCGCGGTGAACACTCCCGGATTCACAGAGTCGGCTATCTACTCGATGAACCTGAAGGCGGGTCCGGTGGTTTCGTTGAACCTCTACAACCCAGGGAGCGGGTACTCATGCGGCGCCCACTGGTTATCACGATCGCAGCGCCGCCCTGCGTTATCAACACCACGACCTGCGTTCGGGCGACGGCGAGCTGCGGACATTGATACTGATTCGAACAGCCCGACTTTCCGTCAGGTAACGGGGTTGACAACGCTGGTTACCGGAGGCAATGGCTACAACTCCGACCCTTGAGCGGTCAGATCGATCGGCAGGGACCAACGCTCAGGCTCAGGCGGCGCTGGCTCTGCGGAACTGCTTTGGCCGCATGCTCGAATGGAGCGGCCGCCTGCTATCCGCCGGCGGTGAACTACACGCCGACGTATTACCTCATTAATGGTCAGTCGTTCGATAAGACCAACGCGACGAACTCACTGTTCCCGGTTTCAGTTCCGACCGGTATCAGCCCGGTTTCCGGCAACGTTCTGGTCCGCCTGGTGAACGCGGGCCTGCGCATGCACGTGCCCTCGATCGTGGGATCGTTGGACCGGTAACGCTGCCGAGCGGCAGTTGGCGGATTCTCGCTGATCGCCGAAGACGGCAACGTGCTTCCGGGTGTGCCGCGCGTGCAGAGCGAAGTGTTCATGGCTGCGGGCAAGACCTACGATGTGATGATCAATGCGCCCGCTGCGGGCGGAACCGCGCTTCCGATCTTTGATCGCGAGCTGAGCCTGTCGGGCAACGCTTTTCAGCGTGATGCCGGCATGCTGGCGTATATCGGCGCGAATGGCAACGGAGTTCCAACCGGCGCCGCCGCGCTCGGCGCGGCGAAAGCCAACAACGACACCTACAAGGTAGTATGTCCTGCGGCGGGTACTTGTAATACGTTGACGATATCGGATGTCGGTCACGGACGTGGTCGCCAATGACTTCAACGTCTGCCGGCGTCAAGTTTTCGTCGCCACGCTAGTCATGGTGTGCTCAGTCTCAACGCGGACGGTACCTTCACCTACACCCCGAGTGCCTTCCCAAGCTCCGGGGACTCGTTCACATACTGCGGTAACGGTGCGACGTCGGGACAGGCCTGCGCAACGGTTGTACTGTCTGCCTGCACGAGTGCTTCCGGTTGCGTCGAAGCGGCCGGCGGCATTAGCGTCCCAAATAGCGCCTGTCACAGCGATGCTACCTCCTAAGTACCTGGCCATCAAGACCCCGGGCGTACTGACGGGGGCCGTAGACGCTGCCGGATATCCTCTGACGGTGGACACGGCGACGGTCGCCGCTTCTGGAATGACGGTTGTCGCAGATGTGAACGGCGGCTTTGCAGCGACCGCTCCCGGGCCGGGCACCTACTCCTTCACCTTCAAAGCGAAAAACTCGCAGGGAACGCACAGCGCAACCGCGACTGTGACGGTGACCTTCCCCACGGGTAATGGTCCTACCGTCACGGTTCTGGACGGAGCCGACCACAAGACGAAGATTACCGACTATCGCTGGGTCATTGAGGAAGACCGTACTTTCTACGTCGATCCTGCCTGCACGACTAATCCGTTGCCGGCGGGCTGTCCTACGATCAGCAGTTCGGTAGGTGTACCTGTTGTTTTTGGAGCAAATTTCCACACCAGCCACATGCCGCTTGTAGCCACCGGCTGTACGCGGTTCGCAGTCGTGCGAAGCCGGCCAGACGATGGGCGGTAGCCCCGTTGTTTGCGACGTTGGCAACGGCGCGTGCCGCGATGACTCCACCGGCAATGGGCAGGACTCCGAGTCGACCCCTCGCAAGTCCTACTGGATCCGAACAAGCGCTACTACATTTCGATTCTGCCGGGCGACGCGGCGAATCCGTTTAACGCCGGATACGCGGGAGCCCCAGACTGTTCAACCGCCGGTGCTGCGGCTGGAAGTTGCGGCCACGGCATGGGCGGCGCGCCAATCGCTAAGGGACAGACGGCTGTTACGGTGTTAACGCAGCGAAGCCCCTACCCACCGGCAAAACTGACCGTGTTCGTGTTCCAGGACGACTGGCCGTTGAATGGTGAACACGACGCGGGTGGCGGCCTCGACATATTGGCGCCACAGGAGGCGGGTCTGGGAGGCTTCAGATCACGCTGTTTGACGATGCGGGCGGCACCGGTGATGCGACCGGCCAGCCGACCTACGACATGTTCAACATGCCGTTGACCAACAGCTTGGCAGGAACGATCGATCCAACCACGGGTATGGACGCCTGTCCAGTTTCGCCGGTTGTCACGGCGAACACGACGACTGGCGATGGATCACAGCAGGGCGTCGTCGGAATGATCGTCACTTGTCCAAAATATGAATCGGACGGCGTGACGCTGTCACCGCTAGCCGGACAAGCGGTCGTCAATAACCTCTACCAAGGCAGATACGGTGTAGTAGCCACCCCCAACGCCGACCGGATAGCACGCGGCGAAGAGTGGTTGCAGACCAATACTCTGGACGGACAGAAGGCGCACGATTCGTTCATGCGGATCGGCGAGCCGGCCTATTTCCAGGAGTTCGGACCGGCGGGATACCACGTTACCATTGGCTTCGCCAACCCCCAGATCATCAACGATCGCAAGGCGGGAGTTTGCGCCGGCTTGACTCCGCCCGCAACCTGCAGCAATGAGGTGAAAGGCCTGGTCACCACCGCACGCATGAGCCGGACACCGGATGAGCGGCTCTACGGCAGCGGCACGCGCGATAGCTATTCGTTCACGCAGTGCTATGCCAGCCTGGGAGATCCGGACGGAGCGGAGTTCGCTTTCACCAAGTGCGATAGCGATGGGAAATTCGACTTTACCGGCATTCCCTCCGGGAACTGGAAGCTTACCGTCTTTGACCAGTGGAACGACCAGGTTGTGGATGGCATTTCGATGCCCATCGGATTGGCCGGTCAGACTAACAAAGTTGACGATCTGGGAGAGATTGCGGCTCACCAGTGGCAGCAGAACATCTACACGCGCAGCTTCATCGACAATAACGGCAACGGCGTGTCGGACAAGGACGGTTCAGGAAACGACACAGAGCCAGGGCTCGCGCTGGTGGCAACCAACATCCGTTTCCGCGACGGCAGCTTCTCCAACTTCAACAACACCGACTTGAACGGCTATGCCGGTTTCAACGAAGTGTTCCCGCTGTTCAACTGGTACACGATCGAAACCGATTCCACGCGCTACAAGACCACGGGAGTTCACGTGGTTTATGACGCCGGCGGTCCGACCGACAACACACCGGCCTGCGGTCCCGGCAACGGCAACCGGCCGTGCGGAAATTCTTCACTTGCGGCGAACTTCGCCAATACGTACGAGTTGAATCCGCTGCCTCCTGCCCTGTCCGTACCGGGCGCGGTTTACTGCGACGAAGGCGCGGATTGCGGCACGTCTTCCGCATTGTTCGCGCTTGGCACGCGGAAACCCAGTTCGCTGTCGAATAATTCCACAGGCCGAATCGATCCGCCTTTCTGGTTTGGCTCTTACGGCTGGCAGGGTTTCGCCGGACAGAACTCGTTCCTCGAATTCGGCAAGAAGCCGTTCGCGGCCGGCGAAACTGGCGGCATCCGTGGACACGTCGTATACGCTTCGACGCGGCCGTTCGATGATCCGCAGCTCCTGTTGCAACTCAGTTGGGAGCCGCTGGTCCCCCATGTCCGCGTCAACCTCTACAAAGAGGGCGTTGCTTCCGACGGAACGCCGTCGCTGACTTTGATCGACTTCACCGAAACCAGCAGCTTTGACGATTGGGCGCAAGGGTTCCGGTCTGACGGCGTTCCCAACATGAACTGCCCGGGTCAATCGGCAACCGATGTCTTCTTCTATGGTTTGAAAGATCAGCCGAATTACCTGGATTGGTACAACTCCCAGCACGGCGGCCCTGCGCCTACTGCGCTACCGAACGATTCCCAGTTCAAATGCTATGACGGCATGCACAACTGGAACCAGCTGGAGCCGGCCCCATACGACGGCATGTACAGCTTCCCCAGCGTGACCAGCCTGAACCCGACGACTGGAAAGCCTGCGGGAACGAACTGCGACCCGACGGTTTGCATTGCGAATCCCGACGCGACTGACCCTTACCGGCACAACACTCCGATGCTGCCGGCCGGCAAGTATGTCGTGGAAGTCGTAGTGCCGCCGGGCTACGAGTTGGTGAAGGAAGAAGACAAGAACATCCTGATCGGCGACAACTACATTGCGCCGGCTACACAACAGTTCGCCGGGCTCGGCAATATCTTCATCCTGCCGGACCAGGCCGAGATTGCTTCGGCCTGCAACGCCGGTAACGCGGCACAGAATTCAACCTGCAACCAAGGGAGAAGTGACAACCTGCCCAGCCATGAGGGCGACACGGGTAGCGTGGAAACGTTCTGGCCATGCGTCGGTGAACTGCGTACGGTGCCCGACTTCATCAGCTTGTTCCCGGGTTCGGCGGAAATAGCGCCGTTCGCGGGCGCGAAGCGCAACCTGTGCGACCGCAAAGAAGTCACGCTCGAGGAACAGTCCTCGGCGCTGGCGAAGTTCTACATCTTCACCTCGACCCACATCGCGTCCCACTACACGGGCCTGATCACCGATGACTTCACGGCGGAATTCGATCCGTTCTCTCCTCAGTTCGGCGAGAAATTCGCCCCGGCCTACCTGCCGGTGTCGCTGAAGGACTGGACTGGAAACGAAATCGCGCGCACCTATTCCGATGAGTTCGGCGCCTACAACGGGCTGAGCTACTCGACGTGGGAAGTCAACCCACCGAATCCGACGGGCTATGGCCCCACGATGATGGTGACTTGCATGAACGACCGGGGCTCGATGCCGCTCCGGATCCTTTCTTCCAGCCAGGCTACAGCCAGTTCTGCTATGAGCTGCCCTTTATGCCGGGCCAGACCGGATACTTCGATACGCCGGTCGTGCCCACGTCTGCGTTCGCAGGCGCCGGATACAACAACCCGGATTGCTCTTATCCGGATGCGACTCCAGCCGTCAGCTCCGTAACCGGATCGGATGGCGTTGCCGGACCGTGGGTCAGCGCAGCAGGTCACACTCTGACAATCAACTCCCTGGGCGACCAGGTGGTGACGAACAACGCCTACTCTGGACCGGCGGCCTCAACAGTGCCTTTCAACCTGAAGTCGGTTACTCGGCACTATGGCTTCGGCGCGACGCAGGGGACAGGGAGCGTCACGATTGGTGGCCAAACAGCGACGGTTACGAGCTGGAGCGACACTCAAATCCAGGTGACCGTGCCGAGCGGCGTACCTAATTGCAGTGTCCAACAAAAGACGCTGTACGGCGCCCCAAGCGCAGCCGCACAGTGCGGCCAATTGCTCATCACTGCGGCGAATGGCAAGCAGTCGGTCGACAGCGTGACGGTCACAATCGGCGGAACATCGACCGTGCTCGCCGCGGGACAGACCATCCAGAACGCGATCGACCTCGCAAAGCCCGGCGACATGATCATCGTGCCAGCCGGTAAGTACAGCGAACTCGTGCTGATGTGGAAGCCGGTCCGGCTGCAAGGTGTCGGCGCCGCCTCCAGCATTATCGATGCCAACGCATCTCAGCCTGCGGGCAAGCTGGATCCCTGGCGCAAACAGGTGGTCTGTCTCTTCGGCTTGACGCCAAACGGCCGACCCAACCCGGGCGATAACAGCTGCGCGTCGGCTTGGAACTTCGGCTCAGGCGGGCCAGAATTTCCTGGCATGATCGTGGACCGGGTACCGATGGAAGGAATCCTGGGATGGGATACTTCTGTCAACGGCAACCTGGCCGAGCAGTTGATCGAGCCTAGTTTGATCGGCGCGTATGAAGGGGCTGCGATTACGGTTCTGGGCAAAGGAGTGAAGATTCCCGCTGGCTCAGCGGATCCGTACGGAAGTGGCACGACCGAGTCTGCCTTCCCGGACGGGACTACGCTTCTTTCGGCCGCAGATTGCAGTGGCTCCTATCCGAGCAACTACTATTGCAATCCATCGAGCATTGACGGATTGAGTCTTATGAACAGTTCCCAGGGCGGTGGCGGCATCTTCGTGCATGCCTGGGCGCACAAGATCCAGATCGCCAACAACCGGATTCACAACAATACCGGAACGTTGTCGGGTGGTATCACAGTTGGCCAAGGGGAGCACATTGACGTACCGCTCGTGGGTGATGCCGCTCCCGTTCCTCCAGGCTCGTGCGAGATTAGCAATGTCGTGAACCTCGCCCTGCCGTTCTGCTACAACTCGCAGTGAACGTCCACAACAACGCCGTCACGCTGAACTCCTCCATAGGTGATGAGTTGTTCTCGTCCACTCCGGCGGGAGCAGGCGGGGTCAGCCTCTGCAACGGCGCCGACTACTACAATTTCAACTACAACTGGGTGTGCGGCAATCTGAGCTCGGGTGACGGCGGTGGCGTCGCTCACATCGGGTTCAGCAAGAACGGCACTATCTCGCACAACACCATTCTGTTCAACCAGAGTACCAACCCAACGGTCGCGACCAATGGCGGCGGCCTGCTGATCATGGGCGCTCCCGACCCCGATCCTACATGCGGCGAGACGGCCGACAAGGATTGCGTCGCTGATCCGTCCACGATTACACCGAGCGACGGAACCGGTCCGGGCCTGGTGATCGACGCTAACCTGATCTTGGGCAACTCCGCCGACAGCGGTAGCGGCGGCGGCCTGCGGTTGCAGGACGTCAACGGCACGGACGTTCTTAACTTCCCGCATGGAGGCAGTTCTTCGAACAACGACCCACTCGCCGCACATTGCACCTTGGCGAATCTGGCTGGTTGCCGCTGGAACACGGTCTCCATCACCAACAACATAATCGCCGACAACGTTGCGGGCTGGGACGGCGCCGGCCTATCGCTCCAGGATGCGTTGGCGGTGAACGTCGTCAACAACACGATCGTTTCTAACGATTCCACAGCCTCTTCGGGAGTGCTCTTCCAAACGCTGTTCGCACCGTTGGCCAGCAGCCAGGGAACCAACTGCACTGCTAACAACGGCTCACAGTCGTGCCCGCAGGTCGCCGGTCTGGCCAGCGTCACCAACGGCGCTGTCCTGGTGGCAAACCTGCCCGCGGGTGTCACTTGTCCGACGAATCACGGAACCACTGGATCCAATCCATCTTGCAAGAGTTACTCGGTTCCGTACCTCGCGAACAACGTGATCTGGAAGAACCGCTCGTTCTTCATCGGAGTGACCCCGCCCAACAGCACGGGAACGACGGGACAGCAGAGCACCGTCGCGCTGCTGAACGCGTTTACTGGGACGGCGGTTCCGAGCCAGCCCACAGCTGACGGAACGACTCCAGACGGCAACGGTGTTGTCATCACCGGAGGCACCGGCGCCTGCACTACCACTGCGAGCTACTGGGATATCGGCGTACGCGGCGACACCGCACCGAACCACCACGAAGGCGGACTGCTTGCCCCGATGTACTCGGTTCTGACCGACGCTTCGGATTACACGGCCACGGGTTCTAATAACCTGGGAGCCGACCCGACGCTGGTCAGCCAGTACTGCAATGGCTCGCGCATACCACCGGAGTTCGCTACCTCGCCTTTCCTGGTAATTCCGGGTACCAACGAGGTCAACGCATTGCCCACGCCAGTGTTTAGCCTCGCTCCTGCAGCAACCGTGGACGAGGGCAACAACTGGGTCAACATCATCTGGGGCCCGATCTCGCTGTTGCACCCCATCACCGGAGCGCCTCTTGCAAACTATGCTCCGGCAAGCGGCTCACCGGCGATTGACTATATCCAGTCGAGCGCCAGTACCTACGCCGTGGCCCCCGGGACTGACTTCTTCGGAAATCTGCGCAAGACCGCAGGTAACCCGAGCGTCGATGCCGGCGCGGTGGAAATCCAGGGCCTCGTACACCCGGTCCTGAACTCCATCTCACCGATCGCCGGGGTCCGTGGTAATACCTACAACAACGTAACCCTTACTGGTGCAGGCCTGACCGGCACAACGGCGATCAACGGCGCGACGGGAATCACGATCACCGCTCTGACACTGGTGGACGACGCTCACGTCACGGCTACGTTCGCCATCCCAGCGAATGCCACGTTGGGAGCCAGAAACATCAGCGTTGCAACGCCGAACGGCACGTCTAACACCGTGACGTTCACCGTGCAGAATCCGAGCCGTGCGACTGTCGTCTCGATAGTTCCTAGTTCGGGAGTTCGCGGAACGACCGTCGGTGTGACTGTGACCGGCACGAACTTCACGACTAACGGAACGACGGTTGGCTTCGCTACAGGCACTGGTATAACCGTCAACAGCGTGAATGTGACCAGCTCGACGACGCTCACGGCTAATTTCGTGATCGCCAGCAATGCTGGTTTGGGCACGCACAACGTGAGGGTAACGACGCCTAGCGGGAATAGCCTCAACACTGTGGCATTCACGGTGACGGGTGCGACGCTCACAATCTCCGCGCCATCTCCGGCTTTAAATAGCGGGGGCCTCGGCACGAAGAATGGCACCATTACCGTAACCAACACTGCGTCGGGTGCGACCGCTGGACCGTTCACGTTCACGGCAGATCCGACAATTGCGAAGACCGGTGGTACCGGTAACGGGGCCTTCTCGATTACAGCCGGCGGCACGTGCGCAAATACCCACGTGATCGCACCAGGTGGCAATTGCTCGATCAACGTCAGTTATTCGGGCGAAACCAACACCGCGACCGCAAACGGTCGGGTCACGGTAACTGGTACAGGGATTGCGGCTGCATCGCAGAACGGTGCGGCATTCCCTGCAAACTAACTAGATAAACGTCAAGACCGGGCATCCAGAGAACCTGCTGGATGCCCGGTCTTTTTGAGGGTTGCAAACCTTCGTTTCCTGTGGTACACTAAAGACCCTCCCCGAAGTAGACAAAAACCCCATGAATTACTCAACTATTGTCATCAGCTTTTTGCTGTGCGGCGTTCTGGCGGCACAGAGCACCGCTCCAGCCTCCACAAATACGCAAATGTCACCCGCAGCTCAGCCGTCCTCGACGGCGGCGAAGCCCGCCAGTACTGGGACAGTAAGCCACTTTCATCCAGACCGGTTTGCGGGGCGGGCAGGGACCTATTACCGGTTGATCTGGGGGAGTCGACGACTTGTCGGTGAAGTGGGCCGAATCGGGCGAGGTCATTCGATTCACCTATGAGGTGCTTGATCCGGCGAAAGCGAAGGAACTCAACGACAAGAAAATTGAGCCCAGCCTGATTGACGAACGGGCGCACGTGAAATTGGTTATTCCGCAAATGGATAAGTCGGGGAAAACTACGTCAGACGACGAATCCGGAAGCGGGGAAGAAGTATTGGATGTTGTTTTCGAATAAGGGCGGATATGTCAAGCGCGGAGACCGAGTGACTGTGGTCATCGGGACATTTCGCGCAACTGGACTTGTGGTCGATTAGTGTACCTCCTCCTGGTCGAATCGAGCTTTGGAAATGATTCGATGCCAAAAGTACAAATTTGAAATAAGGGGATTTCTCGATGAGAAGCAGAACTTTGGGCTGCGCAGCTTTGGTGTTCGCCTTCTTCCGCTGGCACTTGCTGGTGCCGGAACAGAGACGAAGGTGAATGCTCCCAAGCCTGACGGCGGACGAAATTGTTAGCAAGAATGTCGCCGCGCGCGGAGGGCTCTCTACGTGGCGGGCCGTGCAAACGCTCCAGATGAAGGGAAAAATGGAAGCTGGAGGGAACCGGCGCGATGCGCTGGTCATACCCACCGCTAAGAAAGGGATGCACGTACCCCAGAGGCCGGCACAACAGGTAGAGCTCCCGTTTACCATGCAGCTGGAACGCGGGGGCGGGAAGAAGCGGGTGGAGATTGAGTTCAACGGCCAAACAGCCGTGCAGGTTTATAACGGTACGCAGGGCTGGAAGTTGCGTCCGTTCCTCAATCGTCATGAGGTCGAAAACTATACAGCGGAAGAAATTAAAGTCCGCCGCCACAGACGCTGACTTGGATGGGTTACTCATCGACTACGCAGCCAAAGGCTCGAAGGTCGAACTCGCGGGCGTAGAGTCTGTCGAGGGCCGCAACGCTTATAAGTTGAAGGTGACCGATAAGACGGGATACGCGCGCCACGTCTGGGTGGATGCCGAGAGTTTCCTTGAAGTCAAAGTCGAAGGCACTCAGCGACGCCTCGATGGAAAATATCACCCGGTTGCGACCTATCTGCGCGACTATCGATCGGTGAACGGATTGACGATGCCCTACGTCGAAGAAACAGCCGTCGAGGGAGTCAAGGACCGGGAGAAGATCGTGATTGAGGAGATCGTCTCGAATCCGAAGCTGGACGCGTCGCGATTCGCGATGCCGCGCTAACGCTGAGTCCCTCCCCCGGACTTACCTGCTCTTGAACGAATTCGTTTTTCTGGATGGTTTGAATGCAATCCGCCAGGGACGAACACCTCATGAAGTTTGCGAGCAACCTTGGTAGCTAAGGAGATCGAGATGACGCTTCGAAGTATAGCTGGGGCCGTTCTGGTTTTGACAGCCACTACGTGGGCACAGAGTGGCGTGCCTGCCGCACGCTCAGCCAGTCCCGTTGTTACGAATTCGCGACGAGTGGTTGCCAGCAGCAATGCTGGGGGACTTGCCGCCAATTCGCGAGCCGAGAATTCGGGCCGCCTGCGCATGGATGAAATGGGCAACACGCTTTCCAAAATGCATGCCCTATTGAAGCAAATGCAAGCCAAGAATTCGGCGAATGCTGCAAAGGACCCCATGGCCAAGGCGAATCTGGAAATGTGGGGATTGATGCTGGCTGATTTGGATAAGCAATACGAGGAAGTACGGGCTGCTACCCTTGCGAGGAAAGATATGGAGGCGCGACGGGCGGCAATGTACAAGCGCATCGCGTGATCGTGGCAGAGGGTCTGGCCGGGGCCATCGAATCGGCTGATTTGCTGATTGTCGCCGTGCGGCCAGACTCCGTGCGCGAATTGTTGAAAGAAATCAGGGAGCACCAACCTCCTCGCCGGCTGACGGCGGTGAGCTTGGCGGCGGGTATTCCTCTTTCCAGACTTCAGGCCACACTAGGCCTGCCCATGCGCTGGGTGCGCGCTATGCCTAGCCCTGTGTGTCGCAGCGGTTGTGGACTGACAGGATTGACTTTTGGCCGTGGACTCTCCGCGTCGGAGCGGGCGAGGGTCCGGAACTTGTTTGCGTCCGTCGGCGCAGTGGTGGAGATTCCTGAGAAACAGTTTGACGCTTTCACGGTGACCTATTCAAGCAGTCACGGCTATCACGCGCTGACGGCGCTGGCAGGAGCGGCAGAATCCGTTGGTCTAGATCACAAAACCGCGTTGATGGCCGCCGCGCACGCGCTAGCAGACGGCATTGCCACCTGGCGCACGGGGAATCTGCCTCTGGATAAACTTCTGAAGGAGGCCGCTACCCCGGGCGGCATCGCAGAAGCGGTGAGGGCAGCGCTCGATCACGCGGGATATCGGCGAATCGTCAAGAATGGGCTGCGTGCCGGAATGAGGCGAGCTCGGAAAAATGTGACTCGCGTCTGAACACACAGCCCTTCCGGCCCTCCAACAGAGGACTCCCGACACGGTTTTTCAACAAATCACACCTTAGAAAACCAACTTCAGGGCAAACTGGATCAGACGTTCCGGCGAAGCGACGCCGCCCTGCACGGTTGAAGTGATTTGACCAAATCCATTGCCCGTGGGAGTGCCATCGAAGCCGGTTCCCGGGGGTGAAAAATAAGGGTGGTTGAACAGATTGAAGAATTCAGTGCGGAACTCGAGGCCAACCCTCTCGTTAATCGTTGTCCGCTTGAAGACGGCGAAATCGAAGTTCGTGATTCCGGGCGTTCGGAGCGTTGCATCGGTACGAGACTCGCTTCCAAAACCCCATGCCGGCGGCGCTGCAAAACACGAGGTGTTGAACCAATTCGTAACGTGACCGCCGCCCGAAGACTTGCCGCATCCGGAAACAACATCAGGGCGAACGTTAGAGACGCCAAGATTGGCGGCTTCCAACGGGGTCGCGGTGCCAGCCCATGTGATTTTCAGCGGGAAACCGCGCTGGAAGGTGGTTATGCCGTCGATTCCCCAACCGGAAACAACTTTGTTCGCTACCCCACTGAAATTGGCTGCGTACTTCCTGCCATGGCCAAAGGGCAGATCGAGGACGTAGCTGATGATGAGCCGCTGCGAAACATCCTGTGAAGAGAGCGACTTCTCACCTTTCAGATTATTCCAGTCCTGAACCTGCCCGACGCCACCCGTCGGACCTTCCAACCAACTGGTTAAGGTATCGGTGTTGGTCAACAGTTTTGCATTGGTATAGGCCGCCAACAGGGTGCCGCCGCCGGCGAACCGGCGCGTCACGGTCGCTTGCAGAGAGTTGTAGGTGCTGTCACAGCAGCCGTACCCCGCTAAATTCACGTCATTATATTGCGGGTAGGGTCGATCAAGTTGACCTGCCTCGATGGTAGCCCCGTTCAGGTTGGGTTTGGGACTTCCAGCCAGTGGATTCGGAACCTGAGCGATCAGGCCCGCCTGCTGAGAGAGGAAAGAATCGGGTATCTGGTTGATGTGGGTCGAATACTGCTGCAGATGCACGCCGTGCGACCCGGCATAGGCAAGATCGAGAAAGAAGCCGGCCGGCAACTGGCGTTGGATGTCGAGGTTGTATTGCTCCACGTATCCGTGCTTGGGGTTGGCATGGGGCGCCAGTGTAGGCGAACCGTTCGCAGCGACGAAAGCCGAGAGGTTGGGTTGGGGATCGCGTCCGGGCGGCAAGAGGATCCCCTGTGCACCGAACGGCCCACTCGTATCAGCGCAGGAGAAACTCGCAAAGGTTGCTCCCGCGAGGGTGCAATTCGTCCCGTTCAGGGTACTGAAGGGAGTTATGTACGAGTCTGTCGTAGCGTTGAAGCCAGTGGTGGCGAGATTGACCAGGTCGTTGTCGGGGTTGAGTCCAAACGAGACGTAGTTTGGAATGTAGAAGGTGCCGTAGCCACCGCGAATCACGGTCTTTTGGTCGAGTGCGTAGGCGAAGCCGAGGCGCGGCGAGAACGCCTTCTTATTCATCGGAATATTGTTGCCCCCCGGTGCTACCAATGCAGCATCGCCGGGACACGTAGAACCCACGGTTCCGCCGCATCCCGTCACCGTAGCGTTGGTCAACGCGGGATTCCAGAAGGTAAGCCGGTTGTAGCGCTCCGACCAGGTCCCTTGCAGTTCATAGCGAAGTCCCAAATTCAGGGTGAGCTTATTGGTCACACGAAAAGTGTCGTCAAGGTAGAAGGCGCGGTAGACTTGCCGACCTGCAGTCTGAGCAGGAACCTGCGCAACTCCCTCCGTCTGGTTTACAAAGGAACCCTGATTTTGCGATAGACCCAGCAGGAAATCGGCGAACGCGAATCCAGATCCATCGACCGCCGATGGGCTCGACGATGTCCAGTTCCCTGCGAAGGCGAATGCGCCGCTCGCGATATTGGTTTGGAAGTAGTTGTCGAGTCCTATCTCAAACTGGGCTCCTGCCTGTAGCGTATGCTTCCCCCGAATCATCGTGAGGGCCGGGGAGATGTTGTACTGGGTGTTGTGGTCGCCGATGGCGCTGTTGCCTTGCGATCTTCCGACGTCGTTGGGGAATGAGAAGGCCGGCGTGGGCGGGGTGCGCATCGAGTCTGGTGGGGAGTTATAGGCGGCGGACCAGCCCAGTTGTGTCAGATCGTAGGGCGCAAGAAGTGGCGCCCGGGAGTAGACGAAGCGGCTTCCCGCCAGACTCACGTCGAGAACGGTCGTGGGTGTAAACGTGTGGTTTACGTCCAGGACGAGCATTTTGGTGTGGTAAAGCTCCGCGCAACGGTCCTGGCAGAGACCGGTTCCTAACGGATTGTTGGGAAGATCGGTCAACCCGTAATAGGCAAATCTCCCGAACAGCCGCGTATTGTTCCCAATGTTCTGGTCTCCTCGGACGACGAACTCATTGGTGTTGCCACCAGAGGCGGCCGCGCTCGCATAGTTGTTCACTACACCGGAACCGTTAGCCGCCGGGAAGATCGTCTGCCATATCGTGGTTGTCGCTTGGCTGAACTGCGCACTCGGAATGCAATTTCCGGGGCAGGTTGGATTGCCTGCGTCCAGCCCATAAGGCTGGCGCGCTCCTGTGGCCTGGTTAACCGTGTAAGGGTCGTAGATAGTGCCTGCGGGAGTATTGCATACGCCGTTGGTGAAGCCCGACGTGCAGAGCGCTGAGAAGTCTCCACTCAACATGTTGGCACCAGGAACGGTGGTGGTGTTAGGCGATCCGGTTCTCTGCCGATACTGCTCCCAGCTGACGTAAAAGAAAGTCTTGTCCTTGATCACCGGCCCGCCAAGTTGCAACCCGTACTGGTTCTGCGACCACGGCGGCGGCTCGTTCTTCAAGCCGTTCTCCAATTGGAACTTCTTGTGGAAGTATTCGTTGGTGTTCAGTGCCTTGTTGCGAAAATATTCATAAGCAGAACCATGCCAGCTATTGGTGCCGGATTTCGTGCTCAAGTTCACGATGCCGCCGGAGAACTTGCCCCACTCGGCGCCCTGATTGTTCGTTTGGACTTTGTACTCGCCAACGGAATCCTGGGTTGGGATGATGATCGGCAAGTTGATGTAACCGATATTCAGCGGTTGACCATCGAGGTATTCCGCTCCCTGGTTGGCAAACGAACCTCCGATTTGGTAATTGCCCCAACTGAACGGGTTCTGCCCCACCGGGGACGCGCCGGATCCACCCTGCGCGACCGCCGCGGGAGAAATCGTAATCAGATTGAAAATATTCCGGCCGTTCAACGGAAGTTCATTGGCCTTGCGTTGTTCCACGACCTGTCCCAACGACGAGGACTCCGTCTGCAACGAGGTCGTCTCTGAAGTTACCTCCACTATCTCGCTGGCCGCCCCAATTGTCAGGGATGTATCGACGTGCGTATCGAGTTGCACTTGCACCACGACGTTGGGGTGCGAAGAGTGCTTGAAACCACTCTTCTCGATGTCGAGGCGGTATACTCCCGGGATTACGTTTACGAAGGAGTACGTCCCTTGGTCGCTGGTTGTTTGAGTATGCTTCTCCGACGTACCAGCGTTGGTTAAGGTGACATTGGCGCCACTGATTGCGGCGCCTGAGGGATCTGTAACCGATCCTGTAATCGAGCCGTACGTGGACTGACCAAGGGCCAAACCAGCGGAGAGAAACAGAAGGCCCAGCGAAATAGCTGGAATCCTAAATCCACGAGACAGAATACTAGGCATACGCACCCCCACGCTTAAGAGTGAGAAACCAGAGCGACCACGAGTTCCGACAGCTGCTTGTTTGCGAAACGATCCCCGCACATCACTACTGTTAACCATTACGCCGTCGAGAACGGATTTGTACCATCCCAAGAAACGGAAGAGCCGCTGGCGAAACAAAGGGGGCCGTCACTTGCGCGGGGAACCAAGCAAAAGAGCGGTGGGGGCGAACGAGAGTGGCTGAAGCTTCTATCTAGTTTCTCAAGGATGGTTTACTTCTTGACGAAGCAGCGCGTACAGGAAAGGCTTGCTGGTAGGCTTGGGACTGCCACCCTGCGGTTCTATAGTGACGAAGACGGCATCTATCTCCGCCAGTTGCTTCGGATCGTCGAACCGCATGACCCAGCGGCGATTTGACACATTGTCCAGATAGAGAATGCCGAGACTCTTGGGCCGGGCCTGTGCGCCCTGCGCCATCTCCTTGCGTCCCCAGACCTGAAATGCGTTGGCGTTCTTCACTCCTGGGTCAAGATCGAAAGCGTAAAAAACGAGTGACTTGCCCTGCGTGTAAAACACGCGGCCGAAGGATTTACGAGTCCGGCTCCGGCTGTCTACATCGAAGACATCCGCAATATAGAGTTGCCTCGCACCCATCAATTCCCGGATGTCCCGATCCGAAGCCAGATACTGTTCATCGTCTTTGAGCTTGCGTTCTTGTTCGCGGCTGGCAGCGGTAAGCTCGTCGACTTTTGATTCCAGCGCAACGGTTCGCAGCAGGGCCTTCTCTCGCTCAGCGCGGAGGCTGGCTAGTTCAGCCTGAATGCTTTGATTGGCTTGCTCGGCTTCTCGAAGCCGAGCACTCAAGGCATCACGCTGCTCCGATACGAGCCGCATCTGCTCATCGGTGCGGCTCTTTTCCCCGGCCATACTGTTCGCGCGGTCTGTCAGGGTGTGCAACGCCAATTTTAGTTTGGTGAGTTCCTGTTCCTTGCGCGAGCCTTCCTCTTGCAATCGAAGGATCTGTCCCGCCTGGAGATCCAGTTTCTCCTGCACCGATCTCTTTGCTGTCAGCAGGGCCTGAAAGCGGTCTTCGGAGGCAGCCTCATGGTTCGAGTTGGATAGGATTCGCCTGCCAATATGAAAGGCAGCGCCCGCGACTACAAGGGTAAGGCATGCCGCGAGGACTACACCTGCGAAAGCGCTGTACCTGCTCCGAAATCCGAGATGCAACTGCATCCCGGTGGGAAGATATCGGCTCGGCCCCTCCGAACGTCGTTCTTCTTTTCGAATACGGGCCAGCAACTTCCGCCGAGTCGCAGTGTCGTCCCAGTTTGTTTCGAGCTGTCCGCTGCTGTGGACAGCGGCTAGTCCTGGGATCCCCTGCCGGGCCAGAAGCCGGTACTGATCATGAACTTCACGACACTGCTCGCAAGACTGGAGGTGACCTTTCAATTCCGCCCATTCGGCAGCACTCAGTACCCCAGCATTGGCTAAGGCGCTGAGCTCACGGAATCTGTCGTGGTCATCCAGCCTCGCAGCCTCCCTCATAGAGACTCTTTCTCCCTAAGTTTGCGTACAAAAGCACTCTTGCGAAGCTTTTCGAGACCGCGGTAGAAGTGATGGCGGACGTTTCCCAATGGCTCGTGCAATCTCTCGCTGATTTCTCTTAGCTCGAATCCCTGGAAATAAAACAAATCGAGCGTACGTCGCTGTATCTCGGGGAGTTCTTCGAACGCTCTTTCCAGATACAGCCGATTCATCTCGGCTCCGATCTCTTGCTCCACGTCCATTGAGCCCAACAGAGTATCATGCAGAGGAGCGATGTCTGTACCAAGGTAAAAACCTCTGCGAGCTAAATGAGCCTTCCTGTCGAGCGCTCGGTGGAAAGCGATCTGAACAATCCAGGCCTTCGCAGTTCCCTTGGAAGGCTCGAAAAGCGCTGACTTTCTGTAAACATAGAAAAAAACTTCCTGGACGATCTCTTCGGCCTCACCGTAGTCGTGGAGAATGCGGACGGCGATACTGAGCACCAGACGCGCGTACCGGTCGAACAGGAGGTTGAGAGCGCTGGAGTCCCTTGCTTGCAGACGGGCCAATGCCTCTTCATCGCTCTGGTTCCGGACTTCTACCTTGTCCGCTACCGTGACAGAACTCTGGGAGGTGCCGGCGCGCACGAAGGGTAGAGCCAGTGCACGTCCTTGCGGGGGAGAGCTCATCCTAGCATCTCAATTCTACGGTGAATTGCTCGAAGCCAAAGACCCCATCCCGTCCGATGTTCAGACGAGGAACCCCGATGGCGCGCAAACCATACAACAGCAGCCAGAAGACTTTCACGCAAAAAATGCGAGTCAATAAATTTTCTCCTGAATGGTACAGATTCACCGCCGAACACGTATTAATTTGCACGGAAATTTTGGCGGGCTCCTTCCTCACTCACGGGCCAGACAGCAGCGGAATCCGGGACGAGCCGGGTTCGCGGCATTCCGGTTTCCGGTTAGCCCTTGCGGAGATTGCATAGCAAGGCCTTGCTTGCGGTCTCCCCTTCAGAATTAATGCATCCAAGAGTATGCTGCGCAGAGTGCCCACCGCGTCCCTGAAGTGGCCGGGGAAGTGTGTAGACGGAAAACGTCCCATGCCCAGAGTTATCGGCCTCGCCGCAATGTTCACCCTTTCGTCTGTGATTTGGCTTCACGCCCAATCCACCAATGCCTCACTGACCGGTCGGATCACCGACCCAAGCAAGGCAGTCATCCCTGACGCGAGAGTAATCGTAATCAACACGGGAACCGGTAACCGTTATGGAGGCATCACCAATCAGACGGGAAGTTATTACGTCACCGATTTGCCTCCCGGAACCTACCGCATCGATGTTGAGAAGCTCGGGTTCAAGGCTGTTATCAAATCTGACCTGATTTTGCATGTGCAGGATGCTTTGGAAATCAATTTCGAAATGGTTCTGGGATCGGCATTGGAAAGTGTCACAGTGGAGGGAGACACGCTACCTCTCGACACGGAGTCTTCTACGATCGGCACAGTCGTGGAACAACGGAAGGCCAACGAATTGCCTTTAAACGGCCGTAACGTTTTCAACTTGATTGAACTAGCTCCATCGGTGGTGCCGCAAGGGAGTTCGACGGGGACCCCAGTCGGAGTAAATCCGTTTGGCTGGGGCAACTATCAGGTGAATGGTTCATTCGGAAACCAGAGTGCCGAGTATTTGGACGGCCAGCCTTTAAACATCGGTTACATCAACTTGCCGGTCCTTATTCCCACACAAGACTCTATTCAGGAGTTCAGGGTTCAGACCAGCAACCTGGGTCCGGAATGGGGCAAGTTCGCGGGCGGAGTCACCAACCTGAGCACCAAGGGGGGAACCAATTCGCTACACGGCGAAGTATACGAATATCTTCGCAACCGGATTTTTAACGCGAATGACTTCTTCCTTCACGCTGCGGGCGAGCCGACGCCACCCTGGGTGCAGAACCAGTTCGGAGCCAACGCGGGAGGCCCCCTCCAGATTGCCAAGCATGGCGCAAACAGAGCGTTCTGGTTTTTGAGTTGGGAAGGCTTCCGGCTGCGCACGGCACAGCCGTTTACTACGACCGTTCCCGGCGCGAAGGAAATCAAGGGTGATTTCTCGGAAATATGTCGATCCGGGTTTACGGGTGGAATCTGCAATGACCGAACGTCGGACGCAAACGGGAAGCTGGTCGTGACCGACCAGATTTATGACCCGTGCGCAGGCATCGTAAATGCGCAAGGCGCATGCCCCGGAAGCACGGCAACTCCTATGCCGTTTCCTAACAATGTCATTCCTGCAAACCGCATCAATCCGACCTCAAACAAGCTACTCCACCTCTGGCCTGCCCCCACGATTCCGGACGCCCTCACGAACAACTTCACTACCGCCGCCCGAACCGGCGGGAATCAAAACCAGTTAGTGGCTCGCCTCGATCAAAACATCACGTATAAACAGAAGCTGTTTGTTCGATTTAACTATTGGAACATGCTCGACTTGCCGGTCGACCCCCTGGGCACTGGACTGTGTGCTGACCGTTGCTCCGAGCGATACGCGACCGAAGCTGCGGCTGCTGTCTACAACTACAGTATCTCTCCAACCACAAGTTTTGATTTCAATGCCAGCATCAGCCGCTTCAAGTATGAACGGACACCGAAGAATGCCGGGTTTGATCTGACATCGATCGGTTGGCCCGCGGCGTACAACGCGACGGTTCCCGCCTTTATGCGAACACCGCCTACTCCGTGCGTGGCGAATATTGCCGATAACATCATGTGTACCCAGGGGCAGAGTTTTATTCAGGACTGGAACACTCAGTTCAACCTTTCCCCCAGCATCACGATGATGCGAGGCCATCACCAGTATCAGTTCGGCCTGCAGCTTGAGATCGGTCGAGATAACTACAGTCAGACCAATGTGGCGAGTGGCGCCTTCGATTTTTGCGCTCCAGGCCAAGCGTGTTTCACCAGCTTGCCCGGAGTCCCTGGCACCGGGTTTTCTTTTGCTGACTTTCTGTTGGGGTATGCAGACAACTTCAGCAACTTTGAAAACCATTTCTTTGCGCAGGCAGTGGTTCCTACTTTTACTGCGGGGCAGCAAATCTATCGGGGCATCTACTTTGGTGATACCTGGCATGCCGGCAGCAAGCTGACGCTGAACCTCGGCCTCCGTTATGAACTTCAGGGCCCCTGGTCCGAGAGGTTTAACAGGTTGTCGTACTTCGACCCCAGCGCAACGAACTACCTGACTCAATATCTCCCGAACGGCGCACCGCCGGTGAAGGGCGATGTGTTTCTCGTGAGCCCGGACTCCAGAAACAATGTCCCAATGGAGAAGGTCGCGCTGTCGCCTCGCGTCGGACTTGCGTACAGCGTTGATTCAAGAACTGTCATACGGACTGGGTATGGAATCTTCTGGATCCCCAACTACGCTTCCTTTGCTCTGAATCCTCTCAATGACATGGTCAACGCTGCCACCACGACGTATACCGGAACTCTCGATGGGACTCACCCCATCAACACAATTGCCCTTCCCTTCCCGGCGGGGATTTCCGGTCCTCCCGGACGCAGCCTGGGAATCCAGGGAACACAGCAATTCCTTACTCAAGTGGTGCAGTCAATCACCGAAGCGGACCGTCGCAACCATCCCGAAGGTTATGTTCAACAGTGGAACCTGAACGTGCAAAGGGAGTTGCCGCAGGGCTTTGTCGTTTCTGCCGCGTACGTAGGCTCGAAGGGCACTCATCTCTCGCAATACTCGCAGCAGATCAATCAGATCTCGGACAAGTTGCTCGCGCAAGCGGCGGCTCAGGTCGATCCATCACTTCCCGACCCACGACAGAACGTCAGCATTCTACAGTCCGTACCGAATCCATTCTTCATCAATGGCGAGGCGCTGGCGCTAACGGCATCGACCACCACAGCGGGCCAACTGCTTCGACCATACCCGCAATACACCAGCGTCCAACTAGCCGGCCAGGGATCATACGGAAGCATTTATCACTCGTTGCAGGTGACAGTCCAAAAACGGTTCGTGGGTGCCGGGTCGTTGCTGGTTGCGTATACCAATGCCAAGCTCATCAGCGATACTGACACACTCACTTCCTGGCTGGAAACAGGCGTCGGAAGTATTCAAGACAATTACAATCCTCGCGGCGAGCGTTCTTTGTCGTCGCAGGACGTCCCGCAACGGTTGGTAGTGAGCTACGTCCTCGACTTACCTTTTGGCCGTGGCAGAAAGTTCTTCCCCGGCGTTGAGGGAGTGACGGACAAGCTGGTGTCCGGGTGGGGCGTCGACGGAGTGACCACGTTCCAGCGAGGCTTCCCGCTGGTCTTCAGCAACGGACAAGCCAACGGCACCACACTCTTTGGCGGAGGTTCCCGGCCTCACGTTGTTCCCGGATGTCACACCTCGGTCGCCGGGTCTGACGGGTCGCGCCTGGGTAATCCCAACGACTTGAGCGCACCGCGATGGTTTAATACCGCATGTTTCGTGGCGCCCGCTGATTTCACGTTTGGCGATGAGCCTCGCGTCGACCCTCAACTTCGTGCTCAGGGAATTAACAATTTTGACTTCTCCCTCTTCAAGAGGACCATGTTCGGCCTCGACGGGCGCTTTGGATTGGAGTTCCGTACGGAATTTTTCAACATTTTCAACCGAACGCAGTTCGCTCCACCGAACACAACCTGTTGCAATTCGAATAACAAGAACTTTGGAGTCGTCACCAGTACCGCCGCAGGAACAAACCCGCGGCTGGTCCAGTTCGCCATGAAGTTTCTGTTTTAGGGGAGCATTCGACGAGAATGACGGATCGGACCATCCGACAGCATTTGTTCCGGCTTCCTGGCTATCGCCTCAGTCATGGTGGTGGCTGCGCAGGTTTTCGATGCCACGCTGCCCCGCGGCTTGGATTTCACCCACCGAAATTCTCCCACAGCACAGAAATACCTGATTGAAACGATGGGCGGTGGCGTTGCCCTGCTCGACTACAACAATGATGGATTGCTGGACATATTTCTGGTGAACAGTGGGCGGCTTACCAGTCCGATGGCAACGCCGGAAAGTTTTGACCGCCATGATCCGCTGTATTGGAATCGACTCTACCGCCAGAACCGCGATGGGAGCTTCACCGACGTCACCGAAGCGGCCGGCCTATCCAAGGCAGGAGATGAAAACTACGGGATGGGAGTTGCCGTCGGTGACTACGACAATGACGGGTATGCCGATCTTTACGTCACCAGCTATGGAAAGAATATTCTCTACCACAACAACGGTGATGGGACGTTCACAGACGTAACTGCAAAAGCAGGGGTGGCTGGAGGAGGGTGGTCAGTTTCGGCGGGGTTCTTCGACTACGATAACGACGGGAAGTTGGACCTATTTGTGACCCGGTACATGGACTGGGACACCAAACACAGCAAGACGTGCGGTGGGGAATGGCGCACCTATTGCCCGCCCGAAGAGTTCCCGGCCACGACGAACATTCTGTATCACAATAACGGTGACGGAACCTTCACAGACGTCAGCCAGCGGTCGGGTATTGCGAGCAAGAAGGGACGGGCTCTAGGCGTGGCGTTCGCCGACTACGATGGCGACGGGTTCACCGACGTATTTGTTGCCAACGATGGTATGCAGCAGTACTTGTTCCACAACAACGGCAATGGCACCTTCACGGAACGTGGTCTCGAGGCTGGGACCGCTCTGTCCGAGGATGGCCGCAGACTCTCTGGCATGGGAGTGGTGTTTCAAGACTACGACAACGACGGGAAGCCTGACGTAATCGTGACCGAGTTGCCCAGAGAGATTTACGGCGTGTACCACAACGAGGGTCATGGCTTGTTCAGTTATCGGAGCCTGGAAGCTGGCCTCGGTATGCTTTCGAGTGGAAGCTCGGGTTGGGGCGTTGGCTTGGAAGATTTTGACAACGACGGATGGAACGACCTGTTCGTTGCCCAAGGACACGTCCTGGATAACGTGGAGCAGATCGACCCTTCGCTACATTACCGGGAATTGCCCATGCTGGCGCTGAACCAGCATGGGCGGTTCGAGAGGGCGGACTCGGGTACAACTTCTCCTTCGGTCGGCCGTGGGGCCGCGTTCGGCGATTTGAATAATGATGGTCGCCAGGATGTCGTTATGACCGTCCTTGGTGGTCAACCCCAGGTCTTCTTCAACCGTGCCGGGAAACAGCATTGGCTAGTGGTAATGCTTCGCGGAACCCGCAGCAACCGCGACGGACTAGGCGCGCGCGTGCGAGTGAACGGACAAACTCGATTCGCAACGACGGCGGGTAGTTATCTCTCGGCGAGCGACAAACGTCTTCATTTCGGGCTCGGTGCGACCGAAACTGCCAAGATCGAGATCATCTGGCCATCGGGCATTCATCAGACTCTAAACGACGTTCACGCGGACCAGTTTCTGGAAATCCGTGAGCCGGAGCGACCGTGATTCGTGCTCTCCTATACCTATTCCTTGCCATGCAGGGCGCGTCACCTGAAGCGCTGCGTCACATGCAAGCCGGCGCCGAGGCCGAAAAAAAACGCCAGTTCGACGTTGCTATCGTAGAGTTCCGTGAAGTCACCCAGCTAGAACCCAAGCTAGCTGCGGGCTTCGTGAGTCTCGGCCAAGCGTTTCTTGAGAATCATGACTTCGGCGGGGCGATTCCGCCGTTGAAACATGCTTTGGAACTCAGTCCAGACCTGGTGCCGGCCCATCAACTTCTGGGATATGCCCTGCTCGCCCAGGGTTACGCGGCAGAGGCAGTTCCACACCTACAAAAGACCGACGACAGTGCTGCGTTGGGAATCGCACAAGTGGAGGCGGGGCAACTGTCGGATGCGGTTGCAAATCTGCGGGCGGCCCTCGACAAGCGTCCCAATGATCCCGATCTTCTTTACTACTTCGGCAGAGCCAGCGGGCTGGTCTCCAAACAATCAATCGATACCCTGGTAGCGACGTATCCGGACTCAGCACGGGCGCACCAGGCAATGGCGGAAAATTACTACGTTCTGCGGCAAATGCCGCAAGCGGAGAAGGAGTTTCTTGAGGCAGTCCGGATGCAACCGGATATCCCCAAGCTCCATCTCGAACTCGGTCTCGTCTATGCCGGTTCGTCGCAATGGCCGAAAGCCGAAGAAGCCTTCCGCGCGGAGACGAAACTGCAACCGGGGAACGCCGAGGCTGCGTATCGTCTGGGGAATGCTTTGCTTCAGCAAGGCAAAGTGCGAGAGGCGCGGACGCAGTTGGAACGCTCCGACAAGCTGCAACCCGAGATGCCGGAAACTCTTTACTCGTTAGGTAAGGCGGCCTCGCTCGAGGGTGACGCCACGTCAGCTGAGAAGGCTTGGACGAAGGTGGTTGAAATCGAGAAGGGGAGTGAAATCTCCGCACAAGCACATTTTGCATTGGCGGGACTGTATCGTAAGCAGGGGAAAGCGGAGGATGCGGAGCGTGAGATGGGCGAGTTCAAGAAACTGCAAGGCACCTACACCTCTCCTGAAGGTCCTCAGCAGTAGCCGCACACTGATGCCGTAACAGCAAGCGGGCGCTGGCCGTGAATCGAGAAGGATGACTTCTGATCGATCACCAACCTATCCTGGCAATTCAGGCCCGCAGCCGCTGCCTTTTCACTCTGCTTGTGCTCGGAAGACACGCGTCTTAGAATGAAGCACCGGTCTTGGAGGACACATGGTTCCGCGGAGACTCGTTCTTATCCTTGTGGCATTAGCGTCTTGCGGTCTCTTCCTCGGAGCCGGCCAGGAAAAACCTAGTTCTCCGAAGCAGGTCACCTACAACCAAGACGTAGCTTCGATTCTCTACAAGACTTGTGTGGTCTGCCATCGGCCAAATGACATCGCTCCCATGTCGCTGATGACCTATAAGGACACATGGCCCTGGACAAGGCCAATTCGTGATGCGGTTGTTCAACGCAAGATGCCACCCTGGCATGCGGACCCCACGGTCAGCGATTTTCTCAATGACGCGCGGCTCACCGACTCTGAGATGGCGACCATTGACGCATGGGTAAGGATCGGCACTCCAGAGGGTGATGCGAAGGACTTGCCTTCTCCGCCCGTGTTCTCCCAGGGCTGGCACATAAAACCTGACCTGGTATTGCCGATCCCGGAGTTTACGGTGCCTGGCGGCAGTCAGGATGACTACGAATACATCTACGTTCCGACCGATTTCACCGAGGACAAATGGGTGCAAGCCGCCGAGGTGCTTCCGGGAGACCGGCGCGTCGTGCACCACGCCACCGTCTCGGTAATCGCGGCCGATAAAGTAGCAAAAAAAGAAGAAGAGAATGCCAAGTCGGATGCGGGAGTGGATAAGTTTCACTACCGCACGGGCAGGGTGCTGCACCTTAGGAGAGATGCACCCGTCCTAGACGATGGGTGCTCGTCTCCCGATGGCGGCGCAGTTCCCGGAGAGTCGTCTGGATATCTGAATATCGTGCCGGGGATCTATCTGCCGGGCCATTTGGCAGAGACCAGGCCCGCAGGATATGCGTTGAGAATTCCCGCAGGCTCGTACTTGCAGTTTCAGATTCATTACAGCAACCACACGGGTGATGACGTGAAAGATAGCACCAGCATCGGCCTGGTGTTTGCCAAGGAACCGGTAAAGCACGAGATTGCCCAGTACGAAATCTGGAATAACCTTTTCCTCATTCCCCCGGGGGACGAAAATCACCGAGTGACCTCCTGTTACACCTTGCCGAAGGATGTGATCGCCCTGGCCTACACCGGACACATGCACTTTCGTGGGAAAAGCATAGCGACCGAAGCCATCTTTCCCGATGGCCGCCACGAAGTGATTTTCAATGTTCCGCATTACGACTTCCGGTGGCAGGAGACTTACTTCTTGAAGCACCAATTCCTTCTGCCCATGGGCACAAAGTTGGTGACCACCGCATATTTCGACAATTCTTTCAACAATGTGCAGAACCCCGATCCATCCAAGGCGACTCGTTGGGGCGAACCCAGCGACGAAGAGATGATGGGCTTCTGGCTGCAGTTCGCCGACCCCAAGCCGGTGGACGAAAAAACAGCGATCGCACACGAGTGAAACTAGCCTGCGAAACCATTGAGCTTCAACTCTTGGCCGCGGTTCTTGATTAGTAAGGAGCGCCTGGCGATGCAAGTCTCACGACGCAGTTTTCTGGTTACCGCCGCAGCGGCAGCGGCCTCCGGTCCCGCTTTCCTGGGAGCGACCAATAAAAAGGGCAGCAAGGCCCCCATTCTGGGACAGGGTGACCATCAATACGAAGCCATTCATGATTGGGGCGAGTTGCCGCGAACCATCAAGTACGGCAACACGCATGGCGTCTGCGAAGACTCGCAGGGAAACATTTACGTCCATCACACGGTACATGCGACCAGCGAGAGCCTGGACACGATGGTGGTCTTCGATCACAAAGGCAAGTTCATCCGTTCCTGGGGCCGACAATTCAAGGGCGGAGCGCATGGCCTGACCATCCGCAAAGAGGGCAGCGACGAGTTCCTCTATCTTTGCGATTTCCAGCACGGCATTGTGACCAAGCGGACGTTGAAGGGCGAAGAAGTATTTACCCTGGGCTACCCTGCCGAATCAGACGCGTACAAACCGAAGAACAGCGGCTTAGTGATCCCATACCGGCCCACCAACGTGGCCATCGCACCCAACGGCGACATTTATGTGGGAGATGGTTACGGCTCGAGCTTCATCAATCAGTACAACCAGAAAGCCGAATTCATTCGTACCTTTGGCGAACCAGGGAAAGGGGACTATCAACTGGATTGCCCACACGGTCTGTGGGTCGACACGCGTGGAGAGCCCCCCCTACTGGTGGTGACTGATAGGGGAAATAACCGGTTGCAGAGGTTTACGCTGGACGGCAAGCACGTTGACAGCATCCTCGGAACGTCGAAGATGCCCTGTTATCTGCACGAACGCGATGGAGACGTGGTGATCGCCGATCTGTTAAGCAAGGTAATCATTCTTGATCGCAAGAACAGCGTGGTCGCAAGTCTCGGCGAAGGCGAATATTCCAACGGGGATTGGAGCACCGTACGAAATCAGGTTCCCGGAACTTTTGCGCCCGGCAGGTTCGTTTGCCCTCACGGCGCGTGTTTCGATCACGAAGGCAACATTTTCGTAGTGGAGTGGGTCGAGACAGGCAGGGTAACCAAACTGAGGCACGTTGTATAACTTGACTGCCGTCGAGAGGGACGCCGCGTCGCCTCCCCTTGCGCGCATCACAGTTCTCTTTGCCATTCCTGGCTGAAGGGCGATCCGGAATCCTCGGTAGAGTACTGTGCACTCCGATTGGATCGGCTAGCGAGGACTCGCTCCCCTGTCTAGGGAATCAATCGCCAGCTTTTCTTCCAGGTGCACACGGCCCGCAGTCCGTAATTCCGGAATTACGAACTCGGTGAAGCCGTTGTGCTTTATGGGGGCGAGAGATTCGCAACATCTATGTTCTGGCGTTTCGTAACGGATTGAGGCAAATGAACCTTTGACTTGCACTTGTACGCGAAGTGGCTCATCTTCGGCGTAGTTGACCAACTCGAGGATCTTTACTGTGCCGCCATGCTCACGGTACGGCACAGCAATCGTCGTCAAGCCGTTCCAAAGACTCATCAGCACATTTTGCTTCCCTAGCAGCCGACGGATGTCTTGAGCAAACGTCTCGGGATCGGTGACCGGTTCTGAGAGCTCAAGCACTTTCCCGTTTCCGAGAGGGTAGGCAACGGCGTGTTCGTTCAACCGGACCGCCTCCTGGCTCTGCCATGGATAAGAACCATGCGCCTCCACTAGCACCACGGTCTTGCCATGAGTTGCAAGATCGGCGATTTGCTCACAAGCTTCTCTATCAGGCTTTGCAAACACGACTACCACATCGAAGCTTTCAAGGCCTGCCAATTTCAAGTCTGGCGGACGGAAGACCGTGAATGGAAGGTTGTGACGAGCCAGCAGGTTCAAGACCTCGTCGGTTGGATCGAGATCATCAACCACGATTGCTACGTTGGTGGCGGCTTCCATCCCTGCCTCGGTCGCACGTGAGTAAAAGTCCGCGTAGGAGCGCACTTGGTTCCAAAGCCTCCAGGCCTCAGGATCATGTTCACTGAGAGCTTTCTGCAGACGCTCATCAAGCTCCAGGATGAGATCAGCGTGAAAGGCGCCTGCCTCGGCCACTGCCAGCGAGTAATCCGCCGCGGTGAGCGTCTGTGGTTGTTGCCCGGAGTCTGAGAGTTCTCCCCACGAAAAGGTGTACACAGGAACCTGCCCCTGATGAGCACTTCTGTTCAGTCCTGACGAGAGCGAGGTTCGTATCGATCCAGGGTTGGGCGGTGGGACTCGACACCTCGAGTACAGCGCCTCGCTTGATCACCATACTGCCTCGCATCTCGCGGCCGCTTACCATCAGGGTTGAGCACCACGAATCTGAGCTTGGGGTGAGCCGATCGCAATTTTGGAAGAGACTTCTCTAACTCTGCGCGCTCAGACTGACGAACAGAAAGGATGATGCCTTCCGGGCTAATCGCGCCACTGTCAGCTGCGGCGGTAGCCTGATTTAGCGGAACCTGCACGTACACGCGATAGCCTTGCCTGCGGGCCGCTTTCGCCAGGGGCGAAACGCTGCCGTTCCAGGAGAGCACCAGGTCTTTCAAACCGAGTTCCTTCGCTGGTGGCAAAGCAGAGCTTGTCCAATGAACAAGTACGTTGCTCCACGCTGAGGTGGAGACCAGAACGAACACCCACACGCGAATCATGTCAGCAATGTTCATGGAATTCTGCCGAGGCTCAGAGGGGTCTGTAAATCCCTGCCAAACAGAATCTGCGGACCGCCAGTTACTGTTTCCACTTGTGCGTCATGAGAAATCCAAATCGCTGAGACGCCTGCCATACTTTTTATCAAGGTTTTGCCCTTCGTCGGACCGAGGAGCAGCAAGGTAGTCGACAACGCGTCCGATGCCGACGCGGTTCTTGAAACGGCGCTGACCGTGAACACGGTTTTCAAGGGCATTCCTGTATCCGGATCGATGATATGTCCGGATGAATCGTTCCCCAGCAAACTCGGCGCTGTCTGCTCCGACGTGGACACACTTCCATCTTTAAGCATGACCTGCGGATCTATTTTGCTCGAGGGATCTCTCAAGTGAACGAGCCAGCCTTTCTGCTCGGGAGGAGACCCCATCGCGAAGATCGTGCTTCCCCCCGCGTTGACCAAAGCATCGCGGATTCCCGAGGAGTGCAGGACTTCAGCCGCGCGGTCTACGGCGTAGCCTTTGCCAATGGCGCCCAAGTCCACCTGCAAACAGGATGAGCGAAAACTGATACGGTCCGGGGGAATTAATTCGATCTTCTCGTAGCCGACGCAACGTTCGAACTTCTTCCTGCTGTGCCCGCGAAGGCGTGCCTTCGCCGCGCAGCGCAGCTTTCCACAAATTCACCAACGGCGCGATGGTGATGTCAAACTTTCCGTCCGAAAGCCTGGAAAACTGCACGGCCTGCTCGATGACACGATATAAGTCCGAAGGAACCTTCTCTGCGTGAAAGTGCGCGGAGCGGTTCAAGCTACTCAGGGCGCTGTCAGGTTTGTAATCGCTCAGCAGACTATCGAGGCGGACGATCTCCTGAAACGCCTTCTCGATTGCAATGGAGGCATGTTCGGGCGATTGGTCATAGGCAGCGATTTCGAAGATCGTGCCCATGATGTACTTCTTTCTTGTAAACAAGAACTTGATTTTCTGAGCCCTGAACGAAGGAAGCGATCAAGACGAAGCTGATCAGCACTGCCGCTGGTCGCTTATCGCACCGCATAGACCTCACCGCTCAGGCTTGCCAGATAGATCGTGTCGTCGGTGAGCACGGGGACCGACTGGACTGCTCCCGCCAGAGCAGCTCTCCACACTACATTGCCGGTCGCGCGGTCCAGGGCGAATGTACCTCCCGCTTGAATACAGACAACACCGTCGCCGATCACTGGAGGCGCGGTCACCACTTCGCCCACGACGGTTTTCCAGCGCAGGCGTCCAGTCTGAGTCTCCAGTGCATACAGAAAGCCGTCCTTGCTGCCGATGACTGTCAGATCGCCCGAAACTGCCGGTGAGGACGCGATGCCTAATCCTGTTTCGTACTTCCAGCGGACTTCTCCTGTGGTAGCACTCATCGCGTAAACCCAGAAATCTTCAGAGCCGATCAGGACCAGGTCGCCAGCTACGGCAGGCGACGAGTCGATACCGTTGCCCGTGGGCGTGCTCCACAATACTGTTCCAGAAGAGGCGTCGAGACTATACACCTTGCCATCTCCGCAGCCTACGTATAGCTGATGCTCGGCAGCGTAAATCGTGGAATAGATTCTCCCGCCAAGTTCACGGACCCAGCGTTCCCGGCCGGTCGCGGCATCGACAGCGTAAGCCTTCGCGTCCGCACTTCCGAAAAACACAACTCCGTTGGAGACGACGGGAGAAGCCCAAACTTCAGCTCCAGTCGGCGCTTCCCAGAGCTTGCTTCCGGCATGCCGGTCAAGTGCATACACTTTGCCGTCATCGCATCCGAACAGAATTCGGTTTTCGGAAAGCGAAGGCGTGGAATGAACCTGCCTCGCCGCCTGAAATTTCCATTTTGATAGTGCCTGAGGCCACGTCGATGGCGTGCACCACTCCGTTGACCGACGCGACATACAACATGCCGCCTGCAAGGATCGGCGCGGAACGCACAGAACTGCCGGCACGAAATTGCCAGACAGCCCGTTCCGGCGAGCGTGCAGGATGTTGCCCTTGCCCGCCCGTGCGGGCATTGTCTTTGAGCAGCGTGGGCCAGTCTCCCGAAGCTTTGGCCTTGGCTGTTTCCGTCGTCATCGATTCAGGCCGAGAGGGTACGGTGATCGATCTGCTTCAGGTCTCCGACGCCGAGGCCGAGCTTCGCAGCTGCTGCAACATGTCCTGGCTGGCGGAAGAACAAGTTTTTCGACGCGTCATGATAAAAGTCATCATTGTTTGCTGTGATGCTGTTCGGATCGTGTTGCCACAAGGAAGGAGCGCCTCGTTCGCGGCGCTTCGTTTCAATCGCCTCCAGTTCGATGGTGTCCAGTGCGACTGGATCCGTTGCTGCGAGGAGAATGCCGGGCTGATCGATGAACTGCTGGACTTGGGTGAGCGGGCCGCCGTGCCATACCTGCCGCATCCCGTCCATGATATGCAGCACAGCTTTCGAACGTAAGGGTTCCACGGTGCACATCAGCCCGATCATCGGGTTGGTAAAGGAATGGGGCGTACGATGGGTGCGCGCTACATTATTAAATGTGCCGTAGGCCAGGTTCTTGAGAGCTCCAGTGACACCCGAGGCCGAGTGGTCCTTCATCGTCGGTACGTTGATAATTTTCGTTACTTCGTGAGCGACAATGCTTGCCATGTAAGAGCGGGTTTCCCACTCGCCAAAAAAATCACAATCGCAATAGACATCTTGGTTCGTAACCAGCACCACCCGCGAAGGCCTCCTGGATACCTACGATTCGAATCCCTGGAGGCAGCAGCGTTTGATAGCTGCCGATATCCATTTCGTACGAATACCGGTCGTAGACCAGGATGTTACGGGCGGGAACCCCAACAGATTGAACTGAGGCGATGATCTCGCGCACGATCTCGGGAGAAGAACAGCAAGCAGGTGCACCCGATGGGTTGATCTTGATTCCAACAATATCGTGGGGTTCAACAAACTTGGCCCACGCCGCCTGCGCGGACTTTTCCCCCGTCAACTCCTTCATCGCGTGCTCCAGCATATCGGCGCACAATCGGCTGTGAAACGCGATTACGTACGATAGCGTTTGGGTCGCGGACCTCGATCACCCGGCCTGGAAATAGTCCCGGCATGCCAAGGGGCGACGGCTTGTAGTCCGGCAGGCCGCGCAGTTCGATGGGTGGCATGGGAGGTGGAGTCACGTCCGCTCGCACCGTCGGACTGAGTCCCTGCATCAGAAGCGAGGCGCTTCCGATGCAACCGGCCTTGACGAAATGACGGCGATCCATGAGGTGGCTCCCTGTCTGCAGTCTGCTGCTTGTCGAACCCCCAAAAACCGCGATCAGATTACGATAGGGCGATCTGCTTTACAACTCACCTGACAGCCACCCGCGAGGAATGGTGACAATCTCATTTCCACTGGATACACTTTCGCTTCGACAAACAAGAGAGGCCTATGCAGAACTGGATGAAAATGCGACTCGCAATAATTGCGGTGATCGCAATCGCCCTCGGATCGCCGATCGTGATATTTGCCCAAACCCCTCACTATGACTTGCTGTTAAAGGGCGGCCATGTGATTGACCCTGCCAATCACATTGACGAGGTGCGAGACGTCGCCGTTTTCCAGGGCAAAATCGCTGCTGTCGAAAAAAACATTCCGGCTGACCAGGCCGGAAAAGTCGTGGATGTCTCGAAGCTCTACGTTACGCCCGGGCTCATCGACATTCACTTTCATGTGGGTCATGGAGGCGCGCCGCTGAACTGGTTTTCGCCCGATGCGCGGGCGCATTTCATGCCGCTGGGAATTCCGGCGGACTTGGCGTTGCAGTCAGGAGTAACAACCATCGTGGATGCGGGGACCTCCGGCGCGGAGACGTTCCTTCAGGAAAAGGAAGAAGTCATTGACCGCGCCAGAGTAAGAGTGCTGGCTTTCCTGAACATCGTAGCCAACGGCATGAATGGTGGACTAGAGCAGAGCCCCGGATCAGATGGATGCAAAGCTTTGCGCCGACACGATCAAGAAATATCCGGATCTCATTGTGGGAGTGAAGACCGCCCACTATTGGACAAAGGAGCCTGTGGACGCGGCGCACGCGCTTTGGGCTGCGGTCGACCGTGCCATCGAATGCGGCACGGTTGCCAATGTTCCGGTCATGTTCGATTTTTGGCCGCGGCCGGAACGAACTTATGCTGACTTGATCCTGAAGAAAATGCGCCCTGGCGACATACACACGCATGTGTTCGCCCAGCAATTTCCCATTCTTCTTGAAGACGGAAAGCTCAACCCAATCTTGACGGAAGCTCGTGCCCGCGGCGTGATTTTTGATGTGGGGCATGGGGCCGGCAGCTTCTGGTTTCGCAATGCGGTTCCCGCTGCGAAACAGGGATTCATCCCCGATTCCATCTCCACCGATTTGCACACCGGCAACTACACCATCGTCAGCATGAACAACGTGATGTCAAAGTTCTTAGCGATGGGTGTGCCCCTGGACGATGTCATTCGCCGCTCAACCGTCAATCCGGCAAGCGAGATTCACAGGCCGGAGTTGGGAACCTTGTCTGTAGGCAAGGACGCGGATATTGCGGTTCTGGAACTGATGCACGGCCATTTCGCTTACATTGATTGCGGTGTGGCCAAAATGGATGCAAACGTACGATTGACCGCCCGCATGACGGTCCGTGCCGGACGCATTGTGTACGATCCCTCCGGGCTGAGCATGGTGGAGTGGGAGAAAGCCCGTCCGCAATATTTCACGACTCCCGATCGCGGCGATTCGTTGCCGGCCAAGGCGGATGACTATCCGAGAGACTGAATTTCGTACGACCAAGCGGTGCACTTGAAGGGGGACGTAACGATGCCACGCATGACTCGGCGAAAGCTCTTAGGCACGGGAGCGCACGCGGCTCTCGCGGGAGGTGTTGCGCTCTCCGGAATCCCAGCTCTGGAAAGCCGGGCATCGGCCAAATCGGCCCCTCAAGCTGTGGACTATTACCAGAAGCTCGGGGTGACTCCGTTCATCAACGCGGCCGGCACCTATACGGTTCTTTCAGCTTCTACCATGCCTGATGAAGTACAGGCGGCGATCGCGCTCGCGGCGCGACAGCCGGTAAATCTCAACGAGCTACTTGATGCGTCGGGAGCATACCTGGCCAAGCGATTACAGTGCGAGGCCGCTCTGGTCACTTCTGGCGCCGCCGCTGCACTCGTAGTGGGAACGGCGGCTTGCATCACCATGGGAAATGAGCAGGCCATGCTCGGCATTCCCACCGATATGGCTGCGCTTAAGAATGAAGTGATTGTTCAGAAATCTCATCGCTACGGATATGACCATGCCCTCCGCAATTGCGGGATTCGCTTTGTGGAGGTGGAAACTCTTGAGCAATACGAACAGGCGTTCACCGAGCGTACGGTGATGGCCCACTTTTTCAACGCGGGTGCGGGAAAGATCAGCCGGGAAGATTGGGTTCGAGTGGCCCACCAGCATGGAGTGCCGTGTTTCAACGACGCTGCTGCCGATGTCCCGCCTATTTCCAACCTATGGAACTATACGAAGATGGGGTTTGATCTCGTAACGTTCTCTGGAGGAAAGGGCCTTCGGGGACCGCAATGCAGCGGCTTGCTGCTGGGCAGAAAGGATCTGATCGAAGCCGCCAAGAAAAATAATTCACCAAACTCAAACACTGTCGGGCGCGGGATGAAAGTAGCCAAAGAGGAAATTGTAGGCCTGGTCGCTGCGGTCGACTGGTTTCTCAAGCAGGATGATGCCGCCATCGAGGCAGAGTGCCGGACGCGGGCCGATCGCATCGCCAAACACCTGAGCACGATTCCAACTGTGCAGACTCAAGTCTTTATTCCCGAAGTCGCCAATCATGTTCCGCACTTGCTCATCACTTACGACCAGAACCGGATCAAGATCACTGGCGCGGAAGTCATGCAAAAGATGCGGGAAGGCAAGCCGCGGATTGAGCTGAATCCATCCACCGGAGGTGCCCCTGCGAGCGCGGGATTACCGGGCGGACCCAACACGATCGTCGTCGGTGTTTGGATGTTGCAGCCCGGGGAGGATATGGTAGTTGCGAAGCGTTTGCGCGAACTTCTGCAGGAAGGAGCCCGCGCGTAGCGGAATGTCCGAACGTAATCCGTTTGTTCCTCGCTGGCTCGGGGGGGCTACAGGGGTGTTGCGCTTTCCAAGCGACGGACGGGATCAGTCGGGTCGTCTCGAAGAGAAATCGCTCTAGATGTCCAGACTTGGGGCTTCAGCCAAACGTCTTCTTCACGAAGGTCGCGCCACCACTTCAGATCCTTAAAAAGATCTTCCGGCGGTACATCCAAAACAGGATGAACCAAAAGATCAGCATCACTGCAAAACCGTGAAGCACGGGCTGAAAAGTCGGTCCTGCCATCGCCGCTATCACCTTTCCAAAGTGGCGGTCTAAGGCGTTGCCGAAGAAGCCCGACATGGTCCAACTCATCACGTAAACGGCAATCGAGTTCATTCCGACCACCACCAGCGGGAACGCCCATCGCCGCCATCCTTTCCATTCGATCAGCGCGTAAAAACCGGCCAGGATCAGCACCACCCAGCCTCCGCTATACAGCGTGTACGACGATGTCCAGACCCTTTTGACGATGGGGCAAATGCCGGCCCATTGACACACCAGTCCGAGCAGCAGCAAGGCTGCTCCCGCGATTACGAGTCCTCGCAATTTTCGTTCCTTCGATCCTTTGCCCTTGAGCCATTCTCCCGCCAGGAGCCCCATGATCATGGTGCCAAGCGTTGGAATAAAACTCAGCGTGGACCAACCGCCCTCATTGAAGACAAAGGGCTGCTCTCGCGGAAAGAGGTTCAAGAACCAGACATCGAACGCCCACGAAAGATTGGAATTCTTGTTCCAATGAGAGAGAAATCCGGTGTAGATGTGCGGCCAGTTCTGCGGAACTCCGACCCGGGCGTAGTCAAACTGGGGACCTGGCGCCGGATAAAGCGCGAACGCTGCCCAAAAGCAAATCAGGATCAGCACCAGCGTCACCACTTGGGTTCGCACACGCGTGAATCCCAGCAGAAACAGGAATACGTAACCCAATCCGATCTGCGTCAGCGTGTCCTCAAATGTGAAGTAGGTCTGAGGCGACCGCAGTGACCGAAGAAAGATTCCGAGAAAAATCAGGAGTAGCGCGCGCCGGACCGCATGCCCAAGCATGGGTCCGAAGGTTTGTCCCTTCATTTTCCGGCTCGCGATCGAAAACGGAAGCGCCGCACCGACCAAAAAGGAAAAGGCGGGCTGGATCAGGTCATGCAGTGAGCACCCTTGCCACTCCACGTGCTGGGTGTTGAAGGCGATCACGCGCCATAGCACGCTGTGCGGAAACGCGCGCGCCACCTCAGGCAGACGCATGTGTTCTGCGAGCATCAGGACCATCACCATTCCGCGGAAGGCATCCAGCGAGACCAGCCGAGTGGCGCCTTCAGCTTTGCGTTCAGGTTCTGCTGTAGGCGCTTCTGATACGGGACTCTCAACCTGCGCGCTTTCGATCATCAAGGGCTCCTATGACAACTGAGACGATGCGACATTCGTTCTGCATTTCGCGATGGCACTCAAGTCTGAACTGCAAAGCCTGGAGAATCCGAATGGACATTCCACTTGCCGCGTGTGAAATCGGGAAATTTCTGGGGAGCGCCATTCTGTGCCACCGATGTTTCACTTAATGGAGTAGGCGCACTCCATGCGGCGGCATCGTAGACATTGATATCGGGCACGAGACCCCTTTTCAGGCAATCCATCAGCCGGTAATTCATGACGTAGTCCATGCCGCCGTGGCCACCCATTTTGCGGGCCAGTTCTCCGGTTGTCTTCCAGAGTGGGTGCTCGTACTTTTCGCGAAACGCATCGATGTTCTGCCAATCCTCTTCTTGCTTCGGCTGGCCATCGACGAAGACGCGCGGCGGGTAATCGGCGAACATGCCCTTTGTGCCCGAGATCGAGTTGAGGCGGCTGTAAGGTCGTGGGTTGACCACGTCATGCTGGAGAAGAATCGTGCGGCCTTTTTGGGTCTTGATGATGCTGGTGTTCATGTCGCCGCAGATGTACTTTTCGGCGCGCTTCGGGTCCCCGTCAGCGAAGTTCGCTTTCACATACGCGCTCAGCGAGGCCTCGGCCGAACTCACCGAAACCATGTAGTCGAACCGGTCGCCACGATGGATGTCCATGTAATGAGCCACCGGACCCAGCCCGTGCGTCGGATACAGATTGCCATTGCGCTTCATGTGCGGAAACCGGCGCCACAGGCCTTCCCCTTCACTCGAGGTCAAAATGCCGCGCAAGTCGTGGAGATAGGCCGCCTCTCCATGGGTGATTTCGCCGAAGAGTCCGTCACGCACCATGCCCAGGACCATCATCTCGGTAGCGCCGTAGCAGCAGTTCTCCAGAATGACGCAATGCTTGCGAGTCGCCTCGGAAGTATCGACGAGGTCCCAGCACTCCTGCAAAGTTGTGCAGGCAGGCACTTCGACGGCAGCATGCTTGCCATTCTTCATGGCGCTGAGCGCCATCGGAACGTGCCAGTTCCACGGGGTGGCGATGTAGACGATGTCGAGTTCGAGCTGGGTCAAATTCTTGAAATCCCATTCGCCCTTGCTGAACCCTGCGGGCTCCGGCTGGCCTGCGTCTGTGACCGCCTTCTGCGCTCGCGCCACTTTTTCCGGCACCAGATCGCAGATCGCCTTGACCTCTACGTTTTCAACTGCGAGCAGATCCTCCAGCAAGCTGGTACCGCGTCCGCCGACGCCGATAATTCCCAGGCGCACCCGCTCTCTTGCCTCGAACGGGACGCCCATCATCGTCGAGTTCGCACTTTTCGGTGTGCCCGCTGCGATGAGATCAGGACCCAGAATGTCCGTCGCAATCAGGAGTCCCGCACCGCCGATCGCGGTGCGCTTTACGAAACTCCGTCGCGAGATTTCTTGAGATTCTTTATCCGTTGCCATGTGGTGGCCTCCTGCTAATTGCGATCCGCTCAGATCGATACTAGTTCTACACTAAAGTGTGCTGATCCGCCTTACCATGCTAACGAACAGCCGCGTGCTTCGAGGTTTTGAAATTCTACGGAATGGGCTGGACGACTGGTGTACTTTTTTGGATTGTCCGATTTCCGGCCCGTTGCCGGAAGCGAAGTTCTGGCCACATGTATCAGGCGGGTGACGATCCCCTAGACGATGAGACTGAATGCGATCCTCACGAAAAAGCAGAGTTGCGGCGGCATAAGTCTCTCCTTATAAGGATTTCTCAGTCCAACCCCCGATAGCCGGGGGACGCGCTCAATTCTCACCAGTACCGATTGCTTTGGCATTCGCCCTGAAGAACTCTTCCAGTGTCTGCGGATTTCGTCCGGTAACCGCACGGATGGTGTCGGTCGCCTGGAAGCGTTCTTCACCTCTCCGGAAGTATTGCCAGAGATGGGTCAGGTGATCGACCGCGTGAGGATTGATCCGCTCCTTGACGGCATTACCCCACTGCTCGTCCGTGATTGCAACGTACCGAATTGGCCGCCCCATTGCCCTGCCGAGAGCTTCGATCATCTCTTTCACTGTCGAAGCTTCGCTGACCAGAGGGTACGCGCTTTGGGATGGGACACCGGGATTAGCCAGCAGGGTTGCGGCTACGCGGGAGACGTCTTCCGCGCCCACGAGTGGAATGACGGTCTTATCGTCGCCCCAAGGCAGGAAGGCGGTGCTTTGCTCGGCAACGCCCCTACTTAAAAGAGCGCGCACGTTTTCGTAGTAGGGCGGCGCCTGGATATGAATAGCGCCCACCTGCGCCCAGTCGAAGATACGATCGGCCAGCCGATGCTGCAAATTCCGAAAGCTGGGAGCGTGTTGTAGATCGCGAAAAGCAGGATCGTCAGGCGTACCTTGAAACTGCGAATTATTCACCACCAGCTCGAGGCCCGCATCGCGAGCGGCTGCCGCAAAGATTGTGGCCGCCTCGAGCAATCCATCCGCCACTGGGTATGTGAAGTAGGCGCGCTTGACATTCCGCATGGCAGCCTGGACTGAAGCTGCGTTCAGGAGGTCGCCCTCAACGACTTCCGCACCCTGTTTGCGGAGCTCATCGGACCTTGAATCGAGCTTATGAACAAAGGCACGCACCGGAAGGCCTTGTTCGAGCAAAAGATTTGCGACGAGACGCCCCGTCGACCCTTGCGGTCCACCAGCAGCGCCTGTAACCAAGATTGGGTGAGACATGGAAGTTCTCCTTTCCCTTCATAGGATGATGTACATAATCCTATGGATTCGGATTTTTCTTCCCTTGGTCAGCTGGCTGCTCACTTGCGTCTTGGGATGATTCGCAGCATCCTATATAGCCATGCGTTATAAACCGGGGCATAAAGCGGAAATCCATCAGAAGATTGTGAAAGACGCTTCGCGCGTGTTCGCGCCGAAGGCTTGAATGGCGCGGCGGTTGCTGCCGTTATGCGGGACACTGGCCTGACTCACGGAGGGTTTTACAAGCATTTCGGGAGCAAGGACGAACTGCTCCTGGAATCGCTGAGCGAGGCATTCCGGGAAATCGAGGATACTCTGGTTCACGCCGCTGAACAGTCGCCCCCTGGGCAGGCATGGAAGGCAATTGTGAAAACCTACCTGGACCCAGAACTGTGCGAACATTCCGAGCGTGGGTGCCCACTGGCGGCACTTGCGCCCGAATTAGCGCGGGTAGATAAGCGGATGAAGCCCCAGATCGTGGCGGAGCTAGCGAACTATAAGAACCGAATGGTCCCGTTTATGCCTGGCCGACGAACCGCGGATAAGGAACATGCGTTCTTCGCGATTTTTTCAACGATGATCGGGGCAGTTGAAATCGCTCGCATGCTTCCGGATCCTGCGATGCGGGAGAAAGTGCTGGGAAGCGCTAGAGATTTTCTATTGCGCAGCTTCTGACCTCCTCAATTTCATCCGGTATCTGTTCTCTTGCTACGCAGAACGAGCCTGAGTATGGGTGGACGCTGTCGTTGAATCATAAACTCCTGCACGAGAGACGTTCCATCACCCTCTAAGAAACTTAGTTGCCAGGATTGATCGTGCGAGCCTCCTCGACCGTGAGCCGGGATGGATCGCAATAGCCGTACCCCTTCAGACAGGCTGCATAATTGCGTTTGTGCTCCGCGTCCGCCAGTGTCTTGGTTTCTGGAGCAGTTAGTTTTGTATAGTCACACGTTTCCTGCCCATCCTTGCACGCCGCTAGATTGCGCTGGTGTTCTGCGTAGGCTGTCTGTGTCGCTTGTAACGGACTGAGTTTGGAGTGGTCGCACTCGTTCCAGCCGTTGCTGCAATTCTGCGCGTTGCGCTGGTTTTCGGCGGCGGTCATCTCCTTGATTTGCGATGGGGATAACTGGCCGTGATCGCACTGCCCAAAACCATTCTCACAATCGGATGCATTAAGCTGGCGCCGGGCAATGTCCACTTCCGCGGTCTCCGTCAGAGTCAGCTCGGAGCGATCGCAAGCGCCAGTCCCATCTTTGCAGGCGGTGAGATTCCGCTGCTTCTCAGCTGCCACCACTTCGCGAGCTTCAAAAGGGGTCAGCTTGGAGCGGTTGCAAGACTGCATTCCATCGTTGCAGTCAGCCACATTTCGCTGGTGATCAGCGACTGCTAATGCAATTGTTTCCGGTTCGGAGAGTGTCGAGCGATCACAGGAATCGTATCCGTTTCTGCAGTTCGCAACGTTGCGCCCATGAGCGGCAAGGGCTACGTCCGCCAACTGCGCGGCGCTCAACTTGGATCGATCACAGGATTCGCGGCCTGCATTACAGGCCTCCAAATTCCGGCTGACTTCAGACGTCTGAGCCAGCGCCAGAATCGGAGAGAGGCAGAGACTAAGGCAGGCTAACTGTGCCCAAAGATGTTTGCGGAGACTAGTTCTCATCTTGTTCACCTTCTTGGAGATTGCTATCCACGAGACTCCATCCCAGGCCTGCGGCATGACCGGAGCCGCAATGCGGTTCCGGCCAGCCATAAGCCCTCGTACTGCCAGGTTTCTGGCAACTACTTCTTCGCGTCTTCTTTTGCTTCGGCAATCTTCGCCTGTTGGCCTGCGTCTGACACGGCCTTGATGAATGCGTCTGCGCTCCGCGGAGTTGTCGCCTTCCCGGAAAGGATGTTGCGGAACATCATGTGCTTGCCGTAAATGGCGTGTGTCGAGTCATTGTCCTGCTCGACTACTGCACCTTCCAGCGTCAGGCCGGCGAACACACCCTTGGAGCGCGAGTAGGTCAGCATTTCAGTGTTCATCTTCCAGTCCGTTCCAGCGGACGCATGACGACCGACTGGGCCTGCTGCGACTGATCCTTCACCGGTTAGTTCGAACTTGCTGGACAGCAAATGCTGCAGACCCTGTTCGTTCATGACCAGCATGACCAGGTCTACGTCTTCGACTCCGATTTGCAATCCCCAGCTTCCGCCGCCAACGGAGACGAATGCGGGTGCGCTCCAGCCTGCAGCTGTGCGGCAAGTCGCGACGCCACGTCCGTGTTTGCCACCAAACACGAAGCCACCTTTGATCAGGTCGGGCACTACCAGGATGCACTTTGCATTGCTCAGCACTTCTTCCGGAATCCCTTTGTCTGGCGTGGTCATGATCGCGTGCAGAACAGTTACGGACCGTTGCAGGCGGTCAACCGAATCTTCGCGCGCCGAGCCGGCAAACGCGTACGTTCCAAACATACCCATGACGCTCATCAAAAGCAGTGACGTTGTTTTTTTCATGAAGTTTCCTTTAGGACTGCCGAACTAAGAGGAGAAAGCTTCAGATGGCTGACTTAGTTCAGAGGACCTGAAAGAGAGAGAAGAAGTGCTCGTCTCTGTAGTCATGATCGCTCAGGCAGAAAGCGATAGCTGGTCTGAATTGCTCAGTTCTCAAACGGCGCAGATCTACCTCTCTGCAATCGCTGATTGAAGAATCAGAGGGAATGTGAGCAATCCTGCACAGAATCCCGGGCCTTGCACTGTCATCGTTGTAATTGTCGGAGATTAGCGCAATCAGCCGAGACCCCGCAAAGGTGAAATCGAATGGAACCCTATCGTCCTCCCCTCCGCCGGCGCCTCGCTTCCCTACGGGAATTCCTTGGAAAGTTGCTGGCGATCTTTCGGCCGCGGGGCCAGGAAGTTCGATCACAAAGGATGTGCCCGTTTTGCGGACTGATCACGCCACGAGCCAAGCGAGTTTGTCTCGAATGCGGGAAGTCGCTCAGCGCCGTTTCCATTGAGAGGATAGAAGCAAAACAAGGATAGACAGAAGCGATTACGCTGATCAGAAGTCCATGCTCACATCGAGAATGATTCTCCGCACTCTTGGCGAGAAATGCGGATGCCCCCCGGTCTGTTGCGCAGTGCCGGGGATATGCCTCGCTACGATCTCCGCTCAGCGCGCTGTTCGGTACGACGATGCCGAATCGGCGCTTGCACACTCAGCGTCGTTTGCTCGCGTGGGTTGGGCTTCACATTCAAGATAAAGTGAACGGTAGCCCATAGAAAGTGGGCGCCGTCGGCCTTGGTCACGATGGCATCGACAGACTTCAGCGCTCCGTCAGGCAATTCCAAGTCGTCGGCAAGCATGACGATTGGGAGCTGCGGCTTTGCTTTCTTGATCTCCGTTGCGACGACCGCACCATCCAGTAGACCCAGGTTGTACTCGAGCACAATTGCATCCACGGAGCGCGCCATCAAAAGCCGTAGGCCCTGCGAGCCGTCGGTAGCGGTCACCAGTTCGTATCCGTTTTCTTGCAACAGACTCAATTGAGCCGGATCCCTGTGGATACAAAGCAAAGTACCGTTCTCAGCCATGTCAGGTCAGGTATACGCGCGGGATCTGCGCAATTCTGTCCAAAATTGCTCACCTCGCACTCAAGTCCAGAGCTGCAGGGCCAGAGCAATTGTGACCAGATATCGTGAACACAAGGGCCTAGCATTGTGTATTAACTCTTCATCTCCGAGGAACCCACAATGAGGAAACAATACCTTCACCTCTCCGCATACCCGTGTGACGCTTGCGCCGGCCCAGTTATCGCTGGCTCGCTGGGTGTGCGCGAGAACGAAATATCGAAGGAGACCAATATCCGGCAAGTGGGAGCGATCTGTCTCTCGTGCGGCCGCCGGCAATGTGCAGCGACCGAGCCGGCGAGCGCCCGTCACTTGATGCCGTTGGAGTGGGCGCCCGCGGATGCAGTCACGGCTTCTGGCCTGCCAGGCGCCTTCGTGGAAGCGCTCAATCTCGCAGAAGTGCATTGAAACCGTCTGCGAAACGGCAAAAGACTCGAACTGAGGTATCTTGCTCAGACCCTGACCTCTCGAAGGTGAGAAGGTCTCTATCGGAATCATTTGCGAACGAGACACGGTCCTCGGTACGGCGAGCGTTCGCAGCCCGAACGCACGACTCCGGCGGAACCACGGGCCCAACAGCAACAGCAGCGCTCGCAAGCCGCACCGAAGAAGCGGGAAGAGAAGAAGTCTCAGGAAGAAAAGCCGAAGCAGAACGAGAAACCGCAATAACGGAAGCGTTTCAGATTTCAGTTTATTTAGGGCACCTTCACGTTGTAGAGGGTGCCAGTTTTTTTGCAGCGCTCTAGTCGTGGAGAACGACATTGAGCAGGGAACTGTGGACCTGCAGCGCGCCGTCGGAGCCACCAGCGTAGTGAATGAAGCCCAGCTTCCTGAATCGGTTCATGAAGAAGCTGACACGCGAACGAGTGGTCCCGACCATCTCAGCAAGCGTTTCCTGGCTGATCTTGGGGACCACGGTTTCGGGGATGCCTTCCTTGCCAAAGTGAGCGAGCAGGAGAAGCACGCGGGCCAGACGCTTTTCACTGGAGTTGAAAAGTTGGTCGACAAGATCCTCTTCGTAACGGATATTCCGCGCCAGCAAATAGGCCACGAACATCTCAGACAGCGCGGGTTCGCGATGAAGCGCATCCATCATGGTCTTCTTCTCGACGCGGAGAATCTCGCAATCAGTCATTGCCGCGGCGGAGCCCATTCGTTAGCAGTTGGCCCGCCAGCGAACCCTCCCCGAAAAAATTTCCTTCGTTGACGATCGCGATCGTCGCTTCCTTGCCGATCTGGGAAACAACGGTGAGCCGCACTTTGCCTTTTTGGACGTAGAAGACAGCGTCCGCTTCGTCCCCTTGCGCAAATATCGCTTGCTTCTTCGGAACCACAAGGATTTTCCGGCCGTCGCCGATTGTCGCGAGAAAGACATCGGGGTCGAATCCACCGTTCCTCTTGACCGCTATGGTGGGAGGCATCTCTAGGGAGTATAGTCCGCGACCGTACAGAACCTGCAAAAATCGCCAATACTGTCCCCTTTCGAGGCGACTCGCACTTGCATCACGGGCCCGGGCAAGGATGGTCAGTTTTGAGCAGTTTTTGTACGCTCGTGCGCTCAACACTGATACAGCACCGGGAAGAGAGCGGACCATTACTCATGCCACAAACCGTGAAGTCGGCACAATCCTCGTGAAACAATACCGCGTGAATGCCGAGAGTTGAGGGCTAAACGGAGCCCTGCTCGGGTGAGTGGAACATTGCAAGCAAACAGAGTCTAGTCCCCTTGGATCGCACGATCCGTGCCGCAGGATGGAATTTATTTTTCATGGCCACGGAACTCAGGCGACGTTCTCTTGGAGTACGGCCTGGCGCCAGGGCAGATTGGAGTGTTAGAGAGGATCCTGGCCAGGTGAGGCCGCAGCACTTCATGGTCTTGTGGTTACTGGATCGTTGTCCGGCGTTCCTCGGGCGTGCCCTACGTAACCGTTTGATCGCGCAGTCCCTGGCACATTCTGGAACTGCAATCTAGACAGCAGCGAGGCGCGCCGGTTGTCCCAGAACGATGCCGGTCGGCCAGGGGTTCCGATCCAACGCCCACCGAGGAAGAAGCTGCGAGGGCAGACGAATGGATTAGCGACGCTTTGATCGTCTCGATCCAGCGGCCGAACCCGCTCTGGCCTGATTCCTCAACTACTCCGAACTATCTAAGCGCCGATCCCGATGCGGCTCAGTGCGGGGCAGTCCCGTGCTCAATTCACACTTTTCTCCGGGCTTTGCACCACAAGTAGGACAACGAACCGACAGTGCCAGTATCTTCTTGGCTTTCATGTTTACACAATGGGCTTGCGACTCCCAACAAGATGGTCAATAGTGACCAGTTCGCAACGCTACTTTCGTTGAATAATTGACAACAGAGAAATTCCACCCAGCGCTGGTGTTGTTTTGTGGCCACTGCTAGTTGGCCCATATTTCATATACCGTTTTTCATCGAGTCAGAGGACACAATGTCGTTACCGATTACCTTAGTACCGAAGGCCTCTCTTGGAAGTTGTCGGGCCGCGCTCCCTGATTCCGGAAGGAAGCGATACCAACTCGCGTCCGCGATCGCAATCGAAGGCATCTCTGCCGAGTCGAATCGCGGTGATCGGGAATTATCTTCCGCGGCATTGTGGAATCGCCACCTTCACCACCGACCTGTGCAGCGCCATTTCCGCGGAGTACGGGACCGCTCGACTGTTGGCGCTTCCGGTCAACGACACCGACGAAGGATATGACTACCCTTCGCGCGTGCGATGGTCGCTCGCCCAGGACGATGTGACGTCGTATGAGGAAGCGGCTGACTTCCTGAATTTCAACAACATCGACATGGTGTGCCTGCAGCACGAGTATGGAATCTTCGGCGGTCCGGCCGGGAGCCATATCCTGCATCTGCTGCGCCGCCTCAAGATGCCCGTTGTGACAACGTTGCACACGGTTCTGCGCGAGCCAGACCCGAACCAGTTGATGGTCATGGAAGAGATAGCCGAACTCTCCGACCGCCTTATTGTCATGAGCCAGCTGTCGTCCCAGTTCCTGCAGGAAATCTTTAAGGTGCCCGGAAGCAAGATCGACATGGTGCCGCATGGAGTTCCCGACCTGCCATTTCTGGACCCCAACTTCTACAAGGATCGTTTTGGCGTCGAAGGAAAAGCGGTTCTGCTCACGTTCGGCCTGCTCTCACCGAACAAGGGAATCGAGAACGTAATTCAGGCTCTGCCGCGAAATTCTATCCAAACACAAGAATGTTGTTTACATCGTCGCGGGCGCGACTCATCCTCACATCCTGCGCCGCGAGGGAGACAAATATCGAGCCAGTTTGCAGACCCTGGCGAAGAAGATGGGAGTGGAAGCGCAAGTGATCTTCCACAACCGCTTCGTCAGCCCGGAAGAGATGGTTGAATTCATTGGCGCCGCCGACATTTACGTCACTCCGTATCGCCACGAAGCGCAGGTGGTTTCCGGAACGCTCGCCTATGCGCTGGGTGCGGGCAAGGCGATCATCTCGACTCCGTATTGGCACGCGATTGAGTTGCTGGACGACCGCAGAGGCGCGCTCGTCCCATTCCAGAATCCCGACGCAATTGCGCAGTAAGACGATCGAACTACTGGATACTCCTGCGATTCGCCACGCCATGCGCAAACGCGCTTACCTGTTCGCGCGGGAGATGGTGTGGAAGCGAGTGGCGCAGGGCTACATGGAGAGTTTCGCGCGGGTCCGCAGCGATCGCATGGAGAACTCCCAAAGTGCAGTTCTCGGCGCGAATGATTCCAAAATCGCTGGATAAGTTGCCGGAACTGAATCTGAATCACCTGCGTCGTCTGACCGACGACACCGGAATGCTGCAGCACTCGATCTTCACGATCCCGAACCGTCGAGGAGGGATACACCACGGACGACAATGCACGCGCACTCATTTTTGCAGTGCTGCTGGGGCAACAGCGAAAAGCGTCAGTTCTGGCAAGGTCAGATCCATCCACGGAAACTTTGGCTCTCTGTTATTCAGCATTCCTGGAGCATGCCTTCAATCCGGCGAAGGGCAGATTCAAGAATTTCCTTCGCTATGATCGCCGGTGGAACGAACCTATCGGTTCCGAAGACTCGCCATGGACGCGCATTGTGGGCCCTTGGAACGGTTTTAGGTCGATCCGAAGATCATGGACTCAGGGGCGCCGCCGGTCGGCTGTTTGAGTTCTCTCTTCCCGCAGCGCTGGAATTCAGCAGTCCGCGGGCCTGGGCGTACACTCTGCTCGGAATTCAGGAATACCTCGACTTCGTATCCGGGAGATCGCGATGCGCAGAAGGTCCGATCCTCCCTCAGCCGGCGATTGCTCGAAATGTACGAGTCGATCCGGCGGCCGGATTGGAAATGGTTTGAGAACGTTCGTGGCTTATGGCAACGCGAGATTGCCCCAGGCTCTGCTGCTGGTAGGCTCAGCCTGCTCGGATGACCGCATGATTTCTGCCGGTCTCGAATCACTCGATTGGCTGTCAACAGCAGCAACACTGCGAAATCAATCGCCACTTTGTGCCGATCGGTTCGCAAGGCTTCTATCGCCAGAATGGTGAGAAGGCTCGCTTCGATCAGCAGCCGCTGGAAGCCGCCGGCGCCGTTTCTGCGTGCCTGCAAGCGTACCGAGTGACTGGCGACAGCCGCTGGCGCAACGAAGCGTGGTCGGCTTTCAACTGGTTCCTCGGCGACAACGATCTGCAACTTCCTCTCTATGACTCCGTCACCGGCGGCTGCCGGGACGGCCTGCATCCCGACCGCGCCAATGAGAACCAGGGAGCAGAATCAACGCTATCGTTCTTGATGGCACTCCTCGAAATGCGCTCGCTGCAAGAGCCCGAACAAAAGGAAATCCTTTCATGACCGTACCCGCAGAAAAGCAGGTGACCCTGCTAAGCACTCGCTTCGAACCGCTACTTCATCGTCATCCCACGAACCCGATCCTGACGAGTAAGGATTGGCCCTATCCCATCAACAGCGTCTTCAATGCGGGCGCAACGCTGCTTGCGGATGGCACGACTCTGCTGCTTTGCCGCGTGGAAGATCGACGAGGCCTGTCGCACCTCTGCGCCGCGCGATCTCGCAACGGAGTCGATGGATGGCAGATCGATAGTGAGCCCACATTGATGCCCGACCCCAAGAATTATCCGGAGGAAATCTGGGGTATTGAAGATCCTCGCATCACCTTCGTCCCCGAACTGCAGCAATACGTCGTCACCTACACGTCCTATTCGCGCGGCGGCCCCGGCGTGTCGCTGGCTCTGACCAAAGACTTCCGCACCTTCGAACGCTACGGCGTGATTATGCCGCCCGATGACAAGGACTCGGCACTCCTGCCTCGCAGAATCGACGGATGCTGGGCGCTGATTCATCGACCCATGACGACGCTCGGGTCGCACATGTGGATCTCCTACTCTCCCGACCTGCGTTATTGGGGCAGGCACCGGCTCATGCTGGAGGCGCGCCGCGGCGCCTGGTGGGATGCGAACAAAATCGGATTGTCGCCGCCGCCAATCGAGACTTCCAGAGGATGGCTGGTGTTCTACCACGGAGTACGGCACACGCCCTCGGGCTGTCTGTATCGATTGGGCTTGGCCCTTTTCGATCTGGAGAATCCGGAGAAGTGTTTGCTCCGAGGAGATTCGTGGATCTTTGGGCCGGAAGCCGAGTACGAGCGCCACGGCGACGTGGACGATGTCGTGTTTCCTTGCGGATACACGATGGACGCCGATGGCGACACGCTCAACATCTATTACGGAGCCGCCGATTGCGCGATCGCCCTGGCTCGGGCCAGCGTTCGCTCTCTGCTGGAATGGCTGGACGCCAATGGAAGTTGCGAACGGCGCCAGCGAGCGCAGGATTGATGAAACCGCTGCGCTGGATTCTCCAGTTTGTTTTTGGTTGCCGGCATCGTCACCTGAGCCGTGTCTTCACCATCAAACACCGCACCTACCAGGTGTGCTTCGACTGTGCGCAGAGAATTTGACTTGCCAGACGCGCACGCATCCACGCGGTCCGTCTCCGGCCTTGGGGACGAAGCCTCACCATGCGCAGCAATGAAGGACTCGCTTTGACCCGTCCATCATCGCAACCTGATTCTGCACATGTGAGCTATCTTGCTCAGACGCCCAATCGCGCACGCTGTCATTCTTAATTATCTTCTGAGTGTGTAGACGGAGCCGCGAAGCTGAATCGCAGCTCTTACCTTCAGGTCGCCGTCGTCATGTCCCGATCTGGACATACGAAGCGACCACATCCAGCGAATCAGCACTCTTCATCCGTGTGACTCGCCGCCAAACCTTGCGGCGGAACACGATTCGACCCTAAGACTCTCGAACATCGACATCAGGGCACACACCCTCCGTAGCGGATGAGAGGGGTTAGCTCGCGAAACTGCTTGAAAAAGGAAGGTCAAAGATCATGCCGTTAATTCAACTCCTGGAAGTTCTCATCGTGGTGGGTGTCCTACTGTGGCTGGTGAATCGCTTCATCCCTATGCAGGGATCGATCAAGTCCATCCTGAACGGCGTCGTCGTCATTGCCGTGGTGTTGTGGCTGCTGAACGTGTTCGGACTGTTTCACTCGCTGTCTCGGATCCACGTCGGAACGTTGCTGATCCGGTAGGGAATCAGCCATCAGCGCTGAACGCCCACTCAAGAATTCTTATCAATCGAATGCGGCAGTTATCTGCCTAAGGAGTCATTTTGAAGACGAAGCTGTTATTGGCAGCGGGAATCACCCTCAGTTTGAGCGCGTTTGCTCAAACCAATTCGCAAACTATCGATGGCGTCGAGCACATGAACACGACGCCTACGTTCCGTGTGACTGTGATCAGTCGCAGCGTGCAGGCAGTCAACTACAAGCACCGCAGCGGAGCGTCGAAGCTGGATTTCGCAGGCACGGACCTTATGCCCGCGGCGAACGGCCAAGCCAAAGTTGAAAGCAAGAAGGGCTATACCGAAATTGAAGTGGAGTTTGGCAATCTGCAAAAGCCGAACGACATTCGGCACCGAATATCTGACTTACATTTTGTGGGCGATTTCGCCAGAAGGCCGCGCAGTCAATCTGGGCGAAGTCCTCGTAGGCGACAACCATCGCAGCAAACTGGACGTCACCACCGACCTGCAGGCCTTCGCGCTGATCGTTACCGCGGAACCCTACTACGCGGTGCGCCAGCCCAGCAATGTGGTCGTGCTGGAAAACATAGTTCGCGAGGACACCAAGGGAACGTACAGAAGCGGTCAACGCAAAGTATGAATTGATGGAACGTGGCGGCTACATTCCAACCGGCTACAAGTTCGACCCGGTGGTTCTGAACACGAAGTTGCCGTTGGAATTCTTCGAGGCGCGCAATGCCCTGCGCATCGCTCAATCCGAGGGAGCCGAGCAAGTACGCCGGCGATAGCTATCAGCACGCCGTTCAGCTTGATGGACAAGGCCGACCGCGTATGCCACGCAACAAGCACGTTCGACAGAAAGCCACTGATCGCGACCTCTCGTGAGGCCGTGCAGACTGCGGAAGATGCACGCGCGATCGCGGTCAAGAAAATGGACGACGTACGTCTGGCCAATGAACGCCAGGCTTCAGCCGACGATGCAGGCGCGAACGCAAGGACAAGCCGATGAAGCGATACTGCGCAAGCGAGCAAGCTGAATCCGATACGGCGAAAGCTCAAGCTGCCAAAGCTCAGGCAGCCAGGCTGATGCAGCCGCAAAGGCACGCAATGACGCTGCGGATGCACAGGCTGCAACCGCGAAGGCCCAATCCGACATGGCAGCCAGCCAGGCTTCTTCCGCAACCGCGCTCTCGGCAGCCCAGGCAGATGCGGACCAATCCGCGTGCAGACACGTTGACAGCGCAACAGGCCGCGCAACAGGCGGAAACCGATAAGGCAGCCATGCGCGCAAAGTTGTCCGAGCAACTGAATTCGATTCTTCAGACTCGCGACAGCGCTCGCGGCCTCATCGTCAGCATGTCCGATGTTCTGTTTGACACGGGAAAGTATTCGTTGAAGCCGGGAGCACGCGAGAAGCTGGCAAAAGTCGCTGGCATCTTGCTGGCTTATCCTGGGCTCAACATCGAAGTCGGCGGCTACACAGACAACGTCGGCGGCGATGCCATGAACCAAACGCTGTCGGAGAATCGTGCCGGGTCTGTGCGCGACTACCTTGTGCAGCAAGGAGTCTCGACGAATTCGGTTTCTTCCAAGGGCTTCGGCAACACGCTGCCGGTAGCCTCCAACGATAACTCCGCCGGCCGGCAGCAGAACCGGAGAGTTGAACTTCTTGTATCCGGCGAAGCCATCGGCAACCCGGTCAACGCAACCACCGGAAGCTTGCGCTAAACCAATCAACCCAGTCAGCACTGAGGGTGCAGCTTCACGTAAGGGCTGCACCCTCTTCAAACAGAGGAGCAAGACATGCTTGGAACCATATTGATCGTGATCCTGATTCTGGCACTTCTCGGAGCCTTGCCACGATGGTCGCATAGTCGGACTGGGGTTACGCCCCGACCGGCGGCGTCGGACTGATCCTTTTCGTCGTCGTAATTCTCCTCGTTCTCGGCCGGATTTGAACCATGCGCAAGACCCTAACGTCGGCAGGCGCCATCTCCATGGAGTGGCACCTGGTTTCTGTTCGTGCGGCGGTATTTCTGATCGTCGCTCTGATGTGCAGCGGTGGTTCGTCCGCATACTCGGTTCTTACTCACGAGGAAATCGTGGACCTGCTCTGGACTGACGAGATCCGTCCTCTCCTCCTCAAGCGATATCCGGGACTGATCGGAAGACCAGATCAGGGAGGCACACGCCTACGCCTATGGAGGCGCGGTCATCCAGGATCTTGGTTACTATCCGTTCGGCAGCACGGAATTCAGCGACCTCGTGCACTACGTCCGCAGCGGAGACTTTGTCCGCGAGTTGCTACTCGAAAGCCAGGATGTCAACGAATACGCCTTCGCGCTGGGCGCGCTGTCGCACTATGCGTCGGATATCGCCGGCCATCCTGCGGTCAACCAGGCCGTCGCGATCGAGTATCCCAAGCTGCGCGCAAAATATGGTAAGTCTGTCCGCTATGCCCAGGACAAGACGGCTCACTTGAAAACCGAGTTCGGATTCGACACGGTGCAGGTTGCAAAGAATCGTTACGCGTCGCAGCAGTACCACGATTTCATCGGATTCCAGGTGTCGAAGCCCCTGCTGGAACGGGTCTTTCCCGTCGTGTATGGAATGCAGTTGAAAGACGTTTTGACCCACGAGGATATGGCGGTGGGCTCCTATCGTTTCGCGGTCAGTCGGATGATTCCAGAAATGACCCAGGTCGCACTACAAACTCACAAGAAAGATATGATGCGCGAGACACCGAATTTCGCGAAAAGGAAGTTTCTCTACCGTCTTTCGCGGTCTGATTACGAGAAACAGTGGGGTAAGGACTACGTCAAGCCGGGCCTGGGCACCCGGATCTTGTCAACCATCTTGCGATACATGCCGAAGGTCGGTCCCTTCAAGGGACTAGCGTTCAACAATCCGACTCCGCAAACTGAAGACCTGTATTTCAAGAGCATCAACACGACCGTCGACCAGTACCGTGCCTTCCTCGAAGAGGTGCGCAACGACAAACTGGTGCTGCCCAACTGTGATCTTGATAGCGGCAAGCCGACCAAAGCGGCGGAATACTCGCTCACCGACGAGGCATACGCAACATTGCTGGTTCAATTGTCCGAGCGGAAGTTCGATCTGACATCGCCGGAGCTGCGCGATAACATCCTGCAGTTTTATTCCGACCCCGCGGCTGCGATCGAAACGAAGAAAGACGCGGTTCGTTGGCAGAGCGTGCTGACATCGCTGGACCAATTAAGGTCCGTGGCGCCGGTGGCGACGGTGGCGGGTAGCCCTGCACAGTGATCACAGTGCGGCCAGGTCACTTCAGGAACGGTGCGGAAACAATCGGATCACGATCGGAAAAGAATCGCACCGCGGCGCCTTGCTGCTGGAGCACTTTGGTCCCTGCCGCCATGCCCTTGAAAGCGAATGCTCTCGGAGCGAGCCTGAATGCCGTAGACTCGGAGCCTTGTTTCGAATCAGCCCCCCGGTTTTGAAGATCACCTGGAGTGTTCTGATCCGCTCTCAAATTGTCTACTCTACCACCATTCAGCCACTGCAGCGAAGTGCTGGCGTTGTGCTGAGCGTGGATAATCGTTAAGATCAGCACCCGACGCGACCGTCGCGACATCGTTGCACTCGACACTCAGGAACCGGCAACGACGAAAGCTGCCGGGCAATGACACGGTTAAGCGGTGGACGCCCAAACACTGCGTGCACTGGCGTTCTCGTCCCTTTTTGCAAGCTTGAGGGTTGAGCCGTGAATTTGAAGTGGGGCTAGCTCAGCCAACCTGGTTCCGTTTTCACTGATTAACCAGCAAGCAGTCCCAGCACAAAATCAATCCAATCGCCCTGAGCAAATAACCAGCGGCGCATGCCCCCTGCTCTATGTGATGCCAGCCGTGTGAACTTATTGTGACCCTTCTCGTGAGCAGGCTTTTTTGAAGGGTTTTCCACGTGCTACAACCTCGTCCCACCCACCTTAACCCTCTCCAGGCCCTGCGACTCCTTACCGCGAGGTTCGCGCCATGAAGCAACTGTCTCTATCTTCTCGCTCGATGCTTGGGTTGGTATTTGTCCTTGTGTTTGTGGTCGGAACGTGTCGGCGTCACAAGCGGGCGAGGCCATCCTCCATCCTTGCAAACCGCTACTCGTCCAACCAATACTTGTTGAAGCCGATATAGTCAGAATCCAGGTAGGCAAGGATCTTCCTGCGGAGTTCTAGAATGTCGACGGATCCCTGCTTCTGATAAAGCACCTTACCGCCAGGAGCCAGCAATACGGTGTAAGGCACGGCTGACTCCCACTTGGGATCGAATGCCGCCTGCAGCGATGCAGTGTCGTTCGAAGCAAAAAGCAGATTGCGGCTGGTGGCGTGCATTTTCTCCAGCAATTTCATGACGGCATTTGTCTCGTCAGGCATATTGGTCGATACCGTGACTAATCCCAGATCGCGGACGCTGTACATCCGATAAGTGTCTTCGAGATCGGCGAACTCGGCTATGCACGAACCGCACCAGGTCGCCCAAAAACTGACCAGGAGCATTTGCTTGCTGGGATTGGCGCGCAGCGTCTTCAAGTCGGCGGCAGTTGCCATCTCCAGTTGCACGGGCTGCGCCTCAATCTTCCGCAAGCCCTCGATCCGCGAAGACGCCTTTTCCTGCCACTTCGTCGAGCAACCGAAAACTCCGGTGTGTTTCACAGCTACTTCCTGCTGCGCCAGTATCGCGTCGATCGCATTGCGCGCATCATGCGTCTTCACCAGCTCTATTCGGTAACTGTTGTCAAGGCGGCCTTCGTAGCGCAGACGACGCTCCTCATCAAAGATGAAGGCGTGCGGCGTTGCCTGCGGACCATACGCCCTGGTCACCGCTTGCGTGTCGCCATCGTAAAGATAGGGATATTGCAGATGCTTGTATTCGGCGCGGATTTTCATCTCGGCCAGGCTGTCGCTGATATCCGAGGAGTCCAGTTCATCGATCCGGATCGCCTTCGGATCGTTGGGCTGAATCGCCACCACGGCCACGCCCCGGTCCTTGTACTCCGCGGCCAGCCTCCCGATACGCCCTTCATACATCTGCGCGATCGGACAATGATTACAAGTGAAGACCACAACTAGGACTGGACTCGACGCATAATCGCTGAGCTTGTGCGTCTTTCCATCCACGCCCGGTAGTTCGAAGTTAGGCGCGGGCGAACCAAGTGCGAGGATCGGATGCGTGTCTTGTGTCCAGGCGCTTAGAGAAATCAATAAGAATAGAAAAACTCTCCACATTTGCTTCTGTCCCCTGTGCCAGGCCGCTAGGCGAGTCCGCGTGCAAATTTCATGTTCTTGCTCGCGTGCTGTCGGTCACGTCGCCCTCGGGCCCGTCCACAAAAGTGATGGCACTGCAATCTTCATATTGGAGTTGACGGTGGTCCTGAATGTTCAGCCTTCGGCGTCAATGATCCGCGATTGAATCCTTGCTGTTCGCAACAACTTTCCTTTCCGGCAGCAGGTCTTTGGGAGAGATCCGCGGATCGTAAACCAGGTTGAAAAAGCCAACCATCATCTCGTCCCAGCTCTGCTGCCCCCAGATCACGGTCTTTGTGGGGTCTGGGTTCTCCGGATTGCTCGGCGAGTTGTCGAAGTGCGCTGTGCATTCAATTCGCGCCCCAGGGGGCAGCACAATCGGTTCGTCGAGGTTGTACCAAAGCTGCCAGTGCCAGTTGTATTGCGGCACGCGCAGGATTGTCCGCATCTCACCGCTCGGAAATACGATGCGATATTCAAAATCCTTTCCCCTGGCGTGCATGTGTGGATGAATCGAGGCCAAGATCACCTCCTTGCGAATTTCAAAGGAAGCATCCACACGATAGTTGGGATCGCCGGGAGGAATTTTGAAAGTACCATTGACCGCCGACAACGTCTGCACTCTTTTCTTTGGCGGCTCTTTGGCGAAAACCAGACCCAGCTTGGTTCGGTCCATCACCGCTTTTCCATTGGGCGTGTAGTGCACCTCGAATACGATGTCGGATCCGGCCTTCACCAATTTCGCCTGGCCTACCGGCAGGACTTCGGCGGGCTGGCCGGGAGCATAGCCAACCAGAAAATCGCTGGGCAGAGCGCTGGTGTCAACGTTCTCATCCGTCTTGGCCGGAGGAGCTTCGAAGAAAACTCCTCGCTTTTGGTCCTTGAAGTAATTCGATCCGGGTTCGCGAATGTACGCGATGATGTGGTGAACCACAGAGCGCTCCGTAGGTCGGACTTCGACGGCTTGCACCCATTTATCTTCCGTGAAGCCGGTGGGCACGATGACATATTGGTACTCGACCATGCCCGATTGCGGGACAGAGAATTCTTTGGGCAACTGAAAAATCACGTCAGGTTTTGGAATGCCCCATCCCTCTACAAAGTCCACAGGTGCAGGCATGTCTTTGGGATCGCCCTCGGGCGCGCCGGCTGTCACCCACGCCACAATTGTGTCGATCTCTTTTTGAGAAAGCGACCTATCGTTCGCGAAATGTCCAACCTGAGGATCGGCAAACCATGGCGGCATCAGTTTCTGCTTCACGACCAATTTCATGGCTCCGGTCCAGGGCCGCGTCTCCTCGTACGTGAGCATTGAGAACGGAGCAGCCTCACCGGGCCGGTGGCAGCTTTGGCAGTTTTTCTGCAGGATCGGCGCGACATCCTTCGCAAATGTCGGAGCATTCATATTGCCCATCTGCGAAGAGAGATGCGCTGTCGAACAAACTGCAAAGAGCAAACCGAGAACCGTGCGATTCATTGCGTCGAGGCCTCTGTGGCGGCTTGAGTTCCAATCCTCCTAGCCGGCTCAGCGATCATATCAAGAATCTCCAACGATTCCCTGACACAGCAGGAGGGTAGCTTTCAGGGCGGGGTCGGGCGCGTATTCGAACAAATCTGCGCGAAGCACTCAGCGGTTTGTTCCCGGTGACAGGGGATGAATGATCTAAGCAGCCTCAAGCTTGGGAATTCTCAGTTCCAAGCAATTGCTCAGCGCCCTCAACGTGTAGAGCGCGAAATCTACGGCTCGACCTTGCTCGCTGTTGTCCCTTGTGATTTTGTGACCATAACCCTTTAGCCTCCTGTTTGTCGACCACCCGTTAAGAACGGACGCGCAGTTCCCCAAGCGATTCCGGGCCGCTTTAGAACGTAATCGCGGCAGAGATCTGGAGTGTGTATCCCTGGAAGGTAGATCTGCACTCGAATTCACGAAAATACTTAAGCCCGACGCTCACCTTCTGCTCCGGTAGTACTGCGTTTGCTGTGAACCCCAGAGCGTTTACTTTGTAGTGCGCGGCTGCCTGTTCCGGCGTAATGTTCGGGCCGTGTTTATCCGTCGTCTGCCACTGGCCGTATCCCACCAGCCCAAGCTGAAGGCGCAAGCTACGTTGAAGGGGAAAAGTATGGGTTAGCGAATAGTCGAGGTTGAAGGTCTGGCCCGGGTGGACCATCGTGCCCTGTTGGGTACCGTGAAATTCATACATCTGAAAGGCAGATAAGGCAGTGGCTTTGCTCGGGTTGAGATAGATCGTCTGTCCACTCGCAACGACTGAGGTCCAGTAACCTGAACCGACATTCGTGTTGGCACCCGCGCTAAATCTTCCGGTCGGCGCCAGAAACCCATAGATCGCCCGAATGGCAAAGCGCTGCTTGCGCCAGCCGAGAATGAACGGTTGATAATAGGAATCCGCAAACCCGCCACCGCCGCTGAGGGCACCATTGACATCTGAAGTGAGCGAGTTGTTAGCAATCGGAAGCGTAGCGGATGCCGAGAATACTGCCCCGCCCAGGCGAGCCATTTCCTTCTTGCTCACCCACACAAAACTGTTCATGTCCATCATGATCGAGTTCTGGCCGGTAGCCAATATTTCGCCATGAGGGCCTTTCTCTTCATCACGCGAGAAAAAAACAAAAAGGTTTGAATAGGTGATTCCTGCTTCGGGTGTCACCCCAGAGTTCGTTGCACTCATGCCTACAGGATAGACACCTCTGACTTGCGCTTGCACGGGAGTCAAGACAACAAAGTTAGCGACCGCAACGAGGCAACTACAGCAAAGAGGCGCCATGCGAAATGTGCTCTCATCAACGTTCACGGGTTGTTCCAAGTATGGGGAAACTCTGCGCGGTCCCAAACCTGTGGTGTTCTAAACCGGAGTTTCCGCACTTCGAGTTCCAAAGACACGCGCCAGCGGCATGAGAATAAGCAGCCCGACGACGGCAACGACGACAATCATGACGAGTACTTTGGGGTCGTCGAAGTCCTTGCCGCCAACCACAAGTGCAGCGGCAATATTGCGCTGTGCAGTCGCTAACGCCAGCACGCCCTTTGTCCCGAGGCCCGGACCGCCGAGGAGCCACCCGATTCCAGCACCGGCGAAAAGAAAGAGGATGCTCGCCAAAATGCCGCGTGTTCCGAACAAGGAGATTACATTTTGAATGTTCGTCACCAACAGCAGCACGATCAGGAGTGCCAGGCTGAGACTGGAGATTCGGTTAAGCGGCGCGCGCATTCTTTCAGCAATGCTTCCGAACCGGGCGTTCACTGCAAGCCCGGCACCCAGTGGAAGCAACATGAGAAGAACCAGCGAGCGGGCTATTTTCATCGGGTCGACCGAAACGCCCTCCAAAAGCAGGGGCAGGACGAGAGGCATGTAGGCCACGGTCAAAACCATGAGTAGCACCATTAATCCCACGGCGAAGGCAAGGTTGCCCTTGGCGATTCCTGCCAGCTTGGGAAGGAATGGCGCGCCGGCAGCTGCGCCTAGCAAAAGCAGGGCTATGCCGAGCGGCTGGTCAAGCCTGAGAATTCTGGCGATGGCTAATGCCCCCAGTGGCATCAGCACAAAATTGGCGAGCAGTGCGAGAGAAACAAGTCTTCCATTGCGCAGAGGAGCCACAATCTGCCGAATGGTGAGACTCAAACCGACCGCCAGCATACTTGAAACTACAAAGGCGAGCATCGTGATCGGGACTGCCTTACTCAGGAGTTCCATTCAACCTTTCCCGTGTAGTGCTTGTGCACTTCGCGTTTCGGATCAGGCGACAGCCTGAGTCTTCTTCGCTGGCATCCCGCTTGCCAGTGGCATCGTTGCCAGGTTTTTCCAAAAGGTCTCCAACGACTCGACGCCGCCAAACAACGTAGTAAATATCGTGGAGTCCGCCAGCAGGATGTTTCCGGCGCGTTGTGCATTAGGTGGCATCCAGATGAACGAGTTGAACTCGGTATTGCCCGCCTGGGTGAAAGGATGCGGTCGGTCCAGGTCAATCGGTTGGCGTGTAAGCACGTGGACGGATTTTGTGTCATCGGTGGTCAGCGCGTAATGCGGCAGGTGGGGATGAAAATTAAATGTGGTAACCCCGTTGAGGAGGCCAAGCTTGTCCAGGTCTTTGTTGATTGTGAGCGGCGCAATTTGTTTTGTGCCTTTGACGAGGGCCGGGCGAAGTCCGAATTGATTCATCACCGGCACTCCAAGTGCTTTCATCATCGAACGCGTGTATTGTCCGAAGCGCTGCTGGCGAGGGACGAGCGCATCCCCGTGGTGCGTATATTCCAGTTGGCGCTGCTGCAGATCTTCTGTAAATCCCACATCGTGATGGGGCCCAAGCAGAAGGCAAGTTCCTTCTCGTTGCAGCCACTTGCGGACCGCCTCGATCTCCCCAGAGGCCGCCTCCTGCTCTGAAAGCAGGTGATCGAGACCGAACACCATCAGCGTGTCTGTGTCCCCCAGGATTCGTTCGTCGATCGGAAGTTTGTACCCGGCTTGGTCGATTCGTTGAAATACTGCAACCGAATGTCCGGTGACTTCACCAACGACCCTCTGAAACGCGAGCGTGGAACGGTGGAACAGTTCCAGGGTCCCAGCGATTCCTTGCAGGAAATGCATCTCATCCCATTCCGTTCCCTCATACGCGGGCCAGGCGACTCTCCGGACCTCGGTCATGGTCGAGAAGCGATTGTCTAATTCAGTGGTGTCCCGGTTGGATTCCCAGGGGTAACTCCACGTCCAGTAGATGGAAACTCTCCGTTTGCCCGGAGTGTACTTGCGTGGCGCATGATTCTGGTTGTAAGTACGCGGGGGTTGCGGAACGGAGCTCATGATTGCCTACCTTTCAGTACTTTCCAATGATCTTTCTTTCAAAGATCATCACTCAGCGACGCCAGGTATCGGAGCGCCTTTATACCCGGCAAAAAGAAGTAAGCGCCGCCTCGGATCGTGGTGAAAGCTGGCAGGCCCTTGATTTTTTTCCGAATAGGCCGCTTTGGGATGGTCATGTCAAAGGTGCCGTCCTGTGTACCGAAGATCGGATCGCGCTCGTTTCCCAGCTCGTGAAAGTTTGGGTCGTTCGCCCAAACATTCATCGCAAATTCAAATTGGCGGACGAGGCTCGCACAGCCCACGAACGCGGCGATACCTCGCTCTATGCCGTCGTCGGGGATACCCTCGGGCAGAGGCGGACCATAAGTCCCGCCCCGCCGGATCATCTTCCGGCGGTTCATGTTCACTGCGGTGTCGCGCGGGTTCATGCGCCGGATGTGCGCCCCGAGCGGGCAGCCATAGCCGTGAGGGTCCATCTTTGCGTAATTAAAATCGTTGTTGCGCTGAGAATCAGCACCGAGCTTTGGATCGTCCTTATCCGGCGTCAGGACAAGCGGAGCGCCGCTCCGCCATCGTCCCATCAGCTTGGCAGCTATCAACTCCTGCTGTTCCGGTGTTTCGCCATGGGCTCGAAGGAAATCGCGAAACGCGCCTACGTGCTCTTCCATTCTCAGATAGGCAACATAGCTGCCGTTGCGAGAAAGAATTTCCGGCTGCGGCAATCCGGCAGCAGGACCTTCTTCGTCAGGATAGCCAAGAACAAATTCGCCCGGTTTGATCGGTGGGCCAGAGCCGGGCGTCGGCTCTACTCCCGTTCCCTCGATGACCGGCTGTGAGAGCCGATCCCGGTAACCGAAGTGTTCGTGAGCGTAATCGAACGGGGGGATAGCTTCCAGATCCAGAGAGGACAGCACTTCGACTCCGCCGCATTGCGCGACATACCGTTCGTGCTCCCCGCGACAGCGCTCACGTTCGGCAACGTCGCGGGCAAACAGTACGACAATCGCATGCAGGTTAGGACTGGCGAGCCCTCCCACCCAATGATCCGGATGATTCGCGCCTGTGGTGCCGAGGACGCCCGCTCGGGCCGCCATGCCCTGACGAAACTCTTCCGGGAAGGTGGCCAATGATGCTTCAGCCACACCGAGCGTTTGCAAGCCGTTCCAGGTGAAGCCAACGGTCACCCACCTTGCGTCAAGTAGGCTCGATCCGACAGCGCTTGCCGTGCCCACCTTATCGATCAGGCCCGTCAGCCACTCGCGTCCGCCTGCCGGATTCCCAAACGTCAAAAACTCGTACCGTGCTGCCCGCGCCGGTGGCCTCGCCATCAGGAAGTGTTGAATATCGTCAAACTCAAGCGAATCTAGTTCTTCCGTTCGATCGGTCAGATCACCTGAGATCCCATGCGATTGTTGCAAGATGCCCACGGCCTCTCCGTCGGGAGTAACGAATAATTCTGCTACTGCATTAAGTCGAGCATGTCGCTGAACGTTGCCTTGAGCTTAAGGGCCTTCTTGATTTCGTCGGCACTTACGTAGGGATATTCGCCGTATTCCAAGAAGCTCGGGCACTGGTGATCGCGAAAGAACTTGATGACCGCTGGCACGTTCGTCTTCCAGTCGTCCGGCCATCCTTCGAGGTTTACGAAGACCGTGGTAATGCCGGTCTTGACGAAGAGCGCAACCGCGTCCTCGAGGTATTTATCGAAATCGGTGTCGAAGATGCCCTGATACATGAAATGCAGTCCCGAGCCGACATCGAACAAGATCCAGCGGAGGTAGTGGAGTTTCAACGGAGCGAGCACGGAGGGATCGGCGTGCACAGCATCCTCAATATTCTTCCCATATTCGCGGATCGCCTTCTCTCTGCCAGGCTTGACCTTTGCGACGACTGAAAAGCCGTAGCAGGCGGGAGTCTTGGGAAAGATTGGTCCGTAGCGTCCTTTCTCAAGCTCGAAGTATCCCTCCTTCGGAATTGCCATCGCCTGTGGTTTCGTCCAATCGCGCTCTGTGGACGTTGAGGGTGTTGCGGGCGCTACTGTGGCCATGTCAGTCTCCTATTCCGGTTCTTGTTCCCCGTGCCGGACTCTCCGCAGTGGATGCGGTTCTCCCAGAACCTGCGAGGCAGACTGTACTCTTAGCTGATAATCGGGCGCATTTATACTGTTAGTTCTTACAGTGAGTGGGTGAGCACTTCTCGGTTAGATGTAAGGCTGTGACCCGACCCCCAAAACCGGAAGTCTTGGAATTCTGGACGCCATACTGGTGGAGCAATGTGAGGCTGGAGCATTTTCTCCTCAATAGATTTGGAAGCATTCGCGACGTGGCGTTCCGGCTTTGCACGCAGAAATCGGGACGCCTTTTTTGTTTCCTTTTGTCGAGGATGCGTGAAGCAATAGCAAGGTTCTATTGAGCCTCGCGGAATGGCTCGTTGCTCGCTTTTGAGCGCTTGACGACGCGCAAACCGGAATTTACCGGTTTATCAATCAGGAATGTTCCCGATAAACGCGTTTACGCACAGGAACAGGGCCAGTTCTGTAATGTTTGTAGAACCCAAGGGATTCTCGTTTGTCGGTTGAGGAGATAACCGGCAGTGATCCGCTCTGGACGACGGACCGAAGACTGTCCGTCTGAGAATTTGCTGATCTAGTCGCGAAGTCACGCGGGCGGCGGATTCAATCTGTCAACCATGTGTTTGCTCTGGCACTTACAATTGAAGGCGGTTTTGCTCGACAGCCCATCGAAGCACTACCGTCTTCGAGAACGTTAGATCCAGGTTCGCTTGCCCGAGCGATCTGGACACACTCGCGCGAAGAGTCCTGCCAATTCTGACAGTTCCCCATTGGTCTCGTGATCTGAATGCTGAGAAGAAGTCCTAATTGAGGGCACACCTCTCGACTGAGTCGAAGGCCAACAGGTTCCCGAGTCAAAAATGATCCGTGATGGTCTAAATGCGGAATTGTTTGCGGAGCAAACGATGTGAAGCTCCCACTTCCCGTTCTCGACTGGTTAAGGCACTACGATCGAAACTGGCTGCGGGGTGACGTTGTCGCTGGGATCACGCTCGCGGCCTACCTTCTGCCGGCCGGGCTAGGCGATGCCTCGCTGGCCAACCTGCCTCCCCAAGCAGGTCTCTACGCGTGCTTGTTTGGCGGGCTGGTCTTCTGGCTTTTTTGCAGCTCACGTCACACAGCCATCACGGTCACTTCCGCCATATCTTTGCTCGTCGGGGCCTCTCTGGGCGAGATTGCTGGAGGCGACACGACCCGGTTCAGTGCGCTGGCGGCGGGTACGGCTTTGCTCGTTGCGCTCGTCGCGTTCATCGCATGGCTGGTCAAGGCTGGCTCGATCGTCAACTTTATTTCTGAAAGCGTGATGGTCGGGTTCAAATGCGGCGTGGCCCTCGTTCTCGCTAGCACGCAACTGCCCAAGCTCTTTGGCGTCCACGGGGCGCATGGCAACTTCTGGGAGAACACGGGCTACTTTCTCCAGCACCTGCGCGAAACCAACATCACGTCACTCACTATTGGAATCGCTGCTCTGGCGGTGCTTGTGCTCGGGAAGATCTTTCTCAAGAACCAACCCGTGGCGTTGTTCGTCGTGGTGGGCGGGATTGTGGCTTCAGGCCTGCTCGGCCTCGACGCCCGCGGGGTGAAGCTGCTGGGCGCGGTGCCGCAAGGGTTGCCAGACATCGGCCTTCCAGCGATTCACTGGGCCGATGCAAACGAATTGTTGCCCCTGGCGTTCGCGTGTTTCCTGCTCGGCGCGGTGGAAACGGCCGCTATTGGCCGCACCTTCGCGGCGAAGTACGGCGGGCGGCTGGACGCCAACCAAGAGTTTCTTGCGCTCGCCGCGTCGAACCTCGCCGCGGGGTTGGGTCGTGGTTTCCCAGTTAGCGGCGGGATGTCGCAATCGCTCGTCAACGAAGGTGGGGGGGCGCGCACGCCGCTGTCGAGCGGCATCTCGGCGGGAATCATGCTAGTAGTGGTGCTGTTCTTCTCGCACCTCCTTCGTGCTCTGCCCCAGCCCGTTTTGGCAGCAGTGGTATTGGTCGCGGTTGCCGGCCTTTTCAAAGTCTCCACCCTCAAGCACCTCTGGCGCGGCGACCGCCCTGAGTTCGTCGTGGCGATGGCAGCCATCGTCGGCGTGCTCGGGCAAGGTCTGCTACGTGGTGTGATGATCGGCGCAATCATCTCGCTGGTGTTATTGATCCGTCGAGCGTCCCGACCGCATGTCGCCGTTCTCGGTCGTATTCCTGGCACGCGGCGCTTTTCCGATCGCGAGCGCAATCCGGACAATGAGTTGATTCCTGGTGCGCTGATCTTCCGACCTGAGTCGGGTCTCGTCTATTTCAACATGGATCATGTGCGAGACACGATTCTGGATAGGGTGCGCGCCGAAGCCGTGCCGCCCAAGCTCGTTGTACTGGACCTTTCCGCTGCGCCCCGCGTGGACATGCACAGCGCGCATATGCTGGCGAGCTTGGCCGAAGAACTGACCGCTGCTGGTGGGCGTTTTCAGGCTGTCGAAGCGCGGTCATCGGTGCGCGAGCGGTTGCGTAGTGAAGAAGTAGATGCGCGGCTCGGCGGAATTGACCGGTTTACCTCCGTGGCCGACGCCTTGGAGGCCTTTCTAGGAAGGACGTAAGAATGACGTCACAAGTTACAGTTTGCAGTGAACCCAGTACCGGATGCAGTGATGTGTATTTCTCCCCATCCTGAGGAATGGTGAGGAGAGAGTTTTGTCCAACATCGCAAAGGTGCGGAGTGCCATAATCAGGCTGTTGGCTGTTGCGATTGTCGCCGGGATGTTCGTGCATTCCTGCAGGGACAGGATCTCGCGCCGCGCGCCTACCTGATCACGCCGCTTCATTCCAACGCGATCAACCTGACCTACTCCTTTTACCACGGCGGACTGGATTTCAACGGAGTGGTTCCCATTACAGGTGCCACCGGCACTTACAGTGTGCCGACTTTCAGTCTTTATCATTCCTTCAGCTTCTTTGGCCGCTCTGCCAACATCGCAGCGTGGCTGCCCTACGGCGTGGGAACATTTCAGGGGTCTGTGCTCGGGACGGACAAGCAGCTTTACCGCTCCGGTCTGTTCGATTCAGGATGTCGCTTTTCCGTGAATCTCAAGGGTGGTCCCGCGATGCCCATCTCGCAGTTCGCGAAGTGGAAACAAACTGTGGTGTTGGGTGTCAGCCTTAAAGTGATCACGCCGACCGGCCAGTACGATCCCACGAAACTGATCAACTGGGGGATTAACCGCTGGGCCTTCAAACCTGAGTTTGGTTATTCCCAGCGCTTTCGCGAGAAATGGATTCTCGATGGCTACGCGGGGGCAGTTTTCTTCACAACAAACCAAGAATCCTTTTCGATTCCTACACCCCAGCCACAGACGAAAAGCCCATACGGTACATTCGAAGGTCACCTGAGTTACGACGTGAAGCATTACCGCGGGAAGCCGACCCTTTGGTTCTCCCTCGATGGCAATTTCTGGTTCGGGGGGACAACGAGTGTGGACGGCAAATCGAACCCCGCTACCAGGCAGACTGCTTCCCGCATTGGAGTCACAGCAGCCATTCCGGTGAGCCGCCACCAGACGATCAAAGCGAGTTTTAGCAGGGGAAGCTATGTTCGTGTCGGTGGTAATTTCAACAGCTTGGCAATCTCATGGCAGTACACCTGGTTGGGCAGACCGAACTAGCTGGGGCCTTCGGCGCCTTGTCCTCTTTGCTTCATTCAATCGAAAACGGACCGCAGGCAACATCTCTTTTCGAGTACACACTGATGTTAATCCTAGATTGCCACTGTAGCGTGATCGAGATGGGGCTGATGGGCTCGCTGCTCACTTGAGGCCGAATGTCCAACTGAGCCCTGAGCTAGTTCCATAATCACTGCCGGAAAAACCTGGCGGAGGCCGATTGTCCCAGTTTCCATAGAAAGACACATTCCACTTCAGATTGCTGACGATCTTGATGTAATAAGAGGCATTGGTGCTGAAGCGGAGACGGCCCGGATCCGAAAGCGCGGGCAGCAGCGCAGCGGTTACATCGAGGTTGGTTTTACTGAACTTGAAGAACTGCGCTTCGCCATAAAAGATAGCTGCCGCCAGGTTCTGATGATCGATGGGGAGATCGGAGTGCTTGTAGTCGGTATTCTGCCAAGCAGGCCCGAACACTAACGAGATGTTCGTGCGGTTTGTGTTCTTAAAGTAACGCCCTATACCACCACCGATAGTGCTCTGCAACGCAATTCCTTGTTCTGAGCTTTGCAGAAAGGCTCCCAGACCCGCATAGAACCAGTTGTTCCAAGGCAGCAAATGACGGCCTCCAAAATTGATGGAGTTTCGTGTGGAAGCATTGGTCCCCAAGCTAGAGGACAGGTTGGAATTGAAATCAGCCAGCGCAGTCCAGCGTTCCCGTACATAAGCGGTCTGTGAACCTAAGCTGTACTGTGTCGATTGATTGCCTTTGGAATAGATCACACCGAAACTTACTTCTCCATTGAATCGCTGCCAGAACCTGTCGGAGGTAGCGACCATTTGGACGATTTGGGAACGGTCGAGAACATCTTCTTTTTCCGCAGCCAGGACCTCAATCTTCACCGGCAGGTCAGCTGGTGTATCGGGAGTTCTTAAGGTCCCCGTGTAGACCGCGCCGCCCTGCGTTTTCACGACAAACAACTGTTCGCTTTCCAAGCGGGCTACCTTCGACCAATTCACGGAGGCGGTGCCGTCGATGTAATCGAAGCTGACGTACAGCACACCAGCATCCAGTCCCTTGACTTCGCAAGTCAGGCGGTCGCCGTTCGTCATTACCATAATGTCGGTCTTATCTCGCGCATAAAGAGGTACGGCGAAGAGGAGAGCAAGAGTTAGAAGAAGAAATCGGGTATTCATGGCCTTCTCTCTGTTGGAGCCGAACAGGCAGTATCCGACTCAACCAAACGACACCGGGGGTCGCTTCTTCGCTGTGGGCACTTACGTACCCAGTTGTTCCCCGGGTTAGGAGTTGATGGCGGTTTTGAGGCGGGACTCACCTCCGGCGAGCCGCGACCGCTCGCGGATTTGTAGCGACTAGATTCAAGTTCGACAGGTCCGAGTTTGAATCGAGGTACACAGCATGCTCACTAGGACTCGCGCACGCGGCCCATGTCACCATTGACAGGATTCGTAGCCCGTCACGCCCCATTGTCGTGACACAAAGACGACGCGCCTTTCGGGTGCCGTCTCGGATCGTATTCCGTCTCCGGTTGGACTACATGCTCGATCGCCTAACCAAAGGGAGGAAGCAACCATGAACTCATTCAACTCGGACTATTTCATCCACGGCGCAAACGTTCTGCTGTTACTGGCCTACAGCGTTCGTGACATTCTTTGGCTACGGTTGTTCGCCTTGGCCTCTTCGGGTGATTGCTGCCTTATTTCTTCCTTCAGCCAACACCGCCGTGGGCGCCACTCTGTTGGAGTACCCTCTTTGCGGCGATCAATCTCTTCCAGTCATGGCGTCTTTTCGTCGAACGTCGTCCGGTCGAACTGACGCCCGAAGAGGAGGACGTTCGCCGGCTCGTCTTCCGGGATTTGGCACCTCGGAAAGTGTTGCAGGTTCTTAGCATCGGGTCCTGGAACACTGCCAGACCGGCGAGCGACTGATAGAGCGGCAAATGTGTCGAGGGTATCTCACTCATTATTCGTGGGAAAGTGCGGATAACGAGGGAGAAACGTGTCTGCGGGTGATTTGGTCGCTGGTAGTCTCGTGGGTTCCGCTTTCTGCTGAGTGGCGTTCCGGCCGATGTGGATGCGCTAGCCGTAGAGCCAGTTCGCGCCATTCGTTGGGAGGTTGGGGCGTTGGAGCGTTATCTCAATGCTCACCCCGAAACCCGCATCATCATGCAACAGCACCTATCTCGTGACTTG
>CAWJDR010000026.1:0-68428 GCA_963841655.1 uncultured Acidobacteriota bacterium
AAGCGCACTGCTTTCACGCCACGAACAAGTCCGCTCCCCCCGAAAAAGCAAAATCTGCGGCGATCTCGTCACGTCTAGTGAAACCGATTATGCCTTCCGGGGACCAACGGTTCAGTAGAGGCAAATCGGACCCTAGATCAAACGAAGGAGCATTCTATGCTTTCACGCATATTCATATTCGGGAACTTGCAGCGCGGCATTGTAGCGCTCGCCCTGCTGGTCTCAATTTCCGGTACCGCGGTTGCGCAATATGGCAGCGGTGGAACCGGAGCAACTCCCACATACCCAGGAGGAACGCGTCCGAGCTACGGGTCAAAGGGTGCCGCAATAGGCGGAGTCGCCGCTGGCGCAGCCACCGGCGCTGGTTTGCTTTATTGGAAGCTCCACCATCGAGCCAAGCTCCAAGGCTGCGTAGCTGGTAGTGGAGACAGGCTTGTCGATGGGAAGGACAAGCAAACCTACAGGCTCACCAGCAGGCAGAACGAGACGCTAAGACCGGGAGAGCATGTAGAGCTCCTGGGCAAGAAGATCAAGGATGTCTCGGGTGAGCCGACGTTCGAGGTCCACAGAATGAGCAAGGACCTTGGCCAATGCACGGCAACAACGGCAGAACAACGGTAGTCGCCCGGACCTGCATGGGCTTGCCGCGGAGGAGGGCGGAGCAATCCGCTCTTCCCGAGATCGTTGGTCAACACTCGCGAGAATTCCGGCAACAGGAGCAATGACGATGGAAATAACGAGCGTGCTTGACGATTCGACGCCACGCGGGGCGTTACAAACGGGAGAGGACGACATGTCTCTTGTCCACGCTTGCAAGACTGGGGATGTCGCCGCATTCGAGCAACTTGTAAAGCGATACGACCGCAGGCTGCTTCGCATCGCTCAGCACGTCACTCACAATCGGGAGGACGCTCAGGACGCTGTTCAAGAGGCCTTTCTCAAAGTCTTCCGAAAGTTGACTCAATTCCAGGAGAATTCACAATTCTCGACCTGGCTGATTCGCATCACCGTCAATGAATCCCTGATGAAGGTGCGAAAGCAGCGCTCCACCAGAGAAGTGTCCATCAACGAGGATTTTCAGAGCGAAGGGGACATGGCTCCATTCGACCTAGCGGATTGGGCCCCTGATCCTGAGGAACTATGCACGGGGTCGGAGCTACGCAACATCTTAAGAAGCACATTGCAAGAGTTGCGGCACGGCTTAAGGGTGGTCTTCGTACTGCGTGACACAGAAGGGCTTTCGACGGAGCAGACGGCAGAAGTGCTTGAGTTGACTCCCGTCGCAGTCAAGGCGCGATTGTGGCGGGCTCGGCTGCAGTTGCGCGAACGACTGAGTAAGTACTTCGGCGTCGAGTCACATGCCGCGGAACACTTGCAATCGGCGACCGTGACAGGCAACTAAAACTTCTGGTTCGGGGTCGATGGTGGGCAAACAGTAATCCGAGCCGACAAGTGTTAGGTAATCGTCTCAATTGGCGAAAAATCCCCATTACACTCATCGCCCTGTCCCTCCTTGGCCTCGTCCGCGCTCTCGCCTGCCCGAAAACATGTCATTTTGGGTTGTCTCTGTACTTGCGCCCGGCATCTAACGCTTACGATTTGTGGAGGTATGGCCGAAGCGCCTCGTAAGGAGTTGTGGCGGGAAGCCCATTGATCCCTGACTTCCCGGAACGTTGCACGTGAATCTGGGGGTTTCATTACTCTTCGTCCTTTAGACCTCTGGCCCGGAGGTGCACATTGGGATACACGTTTATCAACATCTCCAAGCACGAAGAACCAAGCGAGAAGTCGTACTGGAAGCTGTGGCTAGTCGGCATTCTCGCGGTACTGACGGCTTGCTTCCTCCATTGGGGCGGATTTCTGCTTGTCGCAGGGGATTCCGTGCCGGAACACGTTGATGCAGCCGTGGTCTTGCAGGGATCTATAGCCTCTGAGAACGCGCGGACGGCCGCAGCGATGGGGCTGTTGCAGCGCGGTGCCGCGAACCGAATCGCAATCAGCGTGCCGAGGGAATCTTATTGGGGCGAAGAAATACCTCCGATTGCACGCCCGTACCTCGAGAAAAAGTATGGGGCTGAGTTGGCTGGAAGAGTCGATTTCTGCAGTACGGAGCCGGACGTAACCTCTGCCCAGCAGGAAGCACAAGCGCTCAGCACATGCATCCAGGAACATGGGTGGAAAAGCATTGTCCTATTAACTTCAAACTACCAGAGTCGTCGGGTTGGAATGGTTTGGAGGAAGACTCTGCCTACGGCTGACCGGTCAGTTCGCGTCTCGGTGGAGAGTGTGTCCGATCCCGACTATCAACCGCGTGGATGGTGGCGACAACGACACTACGCGGAAACCTGGCTACGGGAGTCTGCCAAACTCGCGTGGGCCAGTCTGTAAGCTGCAGCCGAGCGACTGCGTCGCTGCGTCGCAGTGACAGGTATCAGTCAGTTGGTTGGAAGTTCGGTCATTGGTGAAACATCACTCATCGACCCTTGGCTGGGGAGGTTTTGAGTGAATGCCTCGGTACGGCAGATAGGCCCAGCGAACTCGCTTATCTTATACTTCCGTTACTTCCGTCCCGTTTCTGATGGAGGGGAAACGAATGAGCGATCAAACAAACGCAAGTAGCTTAACCCGACGCCGTTTCGGAGTCCTTGCTGTGGCGGGCGCGGCGGCTACGGCGTTAAGTGCCCAAGAGGTTCAGCAGCCGAATGCCGCCTCGACACGCCTGGCTCCAGGATCGTTCCAGCGTCCACTGGTGCCGGACACGCCGGCATTCGACGCGCCGCTGGACTTCACTCGTCGAGACGTTGCGCCCAGAGTGCAGCCTTTCCCCATGAGTCAGGTTCGAATCCTGCCGAACAATGTGTACTTCGATTCGCAGGAATGGAACCGTGGCTATATGGGACGACTGTCCGCGGACCGCCTCCTGTATACGTTCCGCGCCAATGCCGGACTACCAGTGGGATCGGCGAAACCGCTCGGAGGCTGGGAGCAACCGGAGAACGGTCAGCGATCGAGCGAGCTGCGCGGTCATTTCAGCGGCCACTTCCTTAGCGCCAGCGCGCAACTGGCGGCGATGGGGGATAAGGAGGCCAAAGCCAAGGGCGATTACATGGTCGCTGAGATGGCGAAGTGTCAGGAGAAGCTGGGCGGCAAGTATCTTAGCGCCTTTCCAACAACATGGTGGGACCGGCTCGAGAAGGGCGAGCGGGTCTGGGCGCCGTTCTACACGATTCACAAGATCACAGCCGGGATGTTTGACATGTACCGGCTGGCCGGGAACAAACAGGCGCTCGAAGTGCTCGGAAGCATGGCGGCCTGGGCGGACGAGTGGACGGCTTCAAAGACAGAAGCGCACATGCAGCAGATCCTCACGATCGAGTTTGGCGGCATCGCGGAGAGTTTCTATCATCTCGCCGCGGAGACGAACAATGCGCGGTGGGCGAAATTGGGCGACCGTTTCCAGAAGAAGAGCTTCATCAACCCGCTGGCAGCGCGGCGAGATGAGTTGCAGGGATTGCACGTCAACACGCATATCCCGCAGGTGATTGCGGCCGCACGAAGGTATGAGATCTCAGGCGACAGCCGCTTTCGTGACTTATCGGAGTACTTCTTTTATGAAGTCACGACCGCTCGTTCCTATGTTACGGGTGGGACGAGCAATGCGGAAGCCTGGCTCGCTCCGCCGAGGCGTTTGGCCGCTGAACTGAAGCAGAGCGTAAACACGGCTGAATGCTGCTGCGCTTACAACATGCTGAAGGTGACGCGACAGCTTTATGGCTGGAATCCGTCGCCCGCCTTGTTTGATCACTATGAGCGTTTGCTACTCAATCACCGCATCGGCACGATCCGGCCGAAGGTTGGATACACGCAGTATTACCTCTCGCTGGCTCCGGGCGCCTGGAAGACCTTCAATACGGAAGATCAGACTTTCTGGTGTTGCACGGGTTCGGGAATTGAGGAGTATTCGAAGCTGAACGACAGCATTTACTGGCGGGATCAGGAGGGGCTCTATGTGAACCTTTTCATTCCGTCGGAGCTGGATTGGGCAGAGAAAGGTTTCAAGGTCCGTCAAGAAACTCAGTACCCGGAGTCGCCGGACGTGACACTGACCGTGACGGCGGCAAGACCGGACAACATGGCCCTGCGTCTGCGCATTCCCGGTTGGCTGCAATCGGCGCCGACTGTGAAGCTGAACGAGAAGGTGCTGGATGCATCGGCAGCTCCTGGCTCGTACCTGACTCTGAGGCGAGTGTGGAAGACAGGAGATAAGGTGGAGATGCGGCTTCCCATGCATTTACATGTGGAAGTCATGCCGGATGATTCTCACATGCAGGCGTTTCTGTATGGACCCCTGGTTCTGGCCGGAGACCTCGGCGCGGAGGGGCTAACCGAAGCCCACATCATTGGACCAAACTTGCGAGTGGGCGCGCCGATTCCCGAGCAGCACGGCTCGCCATTAGGGCCGGTGAACAGGACTCCTCCTGTGCCTGATCTCGAGATCCCGAGTTTCAGGGCGTCAGGGTCTGACCTGAGTTCGTGGATCAAGGCGGGAGACAAGCCGCTGACATTCCGGACGTTGGGGCAGCGGAAAGATGTCACGCTGGTTCCGCTGAACAGTCTGTATGACAGGCGTTACTCGGTCTACTGGGGAGTCTCGTGACTTTCCCGCTCGGAGAGCACTACGGGACCCCAAGAATGGCTCTTCGATGCAGCACAGTTTCGGTAATTAAGAAATGACTGTCGAAACATCGCCATTGCGCCGTTAATGACCGACCACGTTATATGGATTCAGCGGGGGCAACTCTCGCCAGGCGCACTGGTGAGCGTCCACCCGGTAGCCAAATTCGCAGCAAGGATTCGAAACGGAACGGTGTTGCACCCGCTCTCCGGTGTAGAGGGCGTTCTCAGGCGACTCTACGCAAGGGGGCCGGCCAGTACTTTCCCGTTCGCCCGAGCATTTGCCAATCCGGACTTCACCCGTTCCGCGATCAGGGACCTCTCGAACGTGAGCGAACGCTCCGATCATCTGGAACACGAGTTCGCCCGCGGGTAGCGATGTGTCAACGATTTCCGTCACGGAAACGAAATCAATTCCAAGGGCTCGCCACGTTTCCAGTCCGGACATGAGCTGCTTCAGGGAACGCGCGAATCTGTCGAACTTCCAAACCACGACGACGTCGGCCGATCCCCGTCGACAAGCTTTCAACAGTTCATTCAGAGCAGGCCGTCCGAACTCGCTCCAGACAAGCCCTGGTCGCGGTAGATCTTCTGCAACTTCCAGCCTCGTCGCTGAACGTACTCCCCGCAGTGCCCGTTCCTGTGCTTCAGTGTCCTGCTCGTTAGTACTTACCCTGACGTAAAGTGCTGCTCGCTTTGTTTTCACGACCCTGCTTCCTCCTCGTCGTTTCTCGAAGGTTGGCGGGCGTCTTATCCAATTCCCGTTAACCTCCGTCGTCACTTCTTCGGAAAGTCGTGCTTACGGTTCCATGTCCAAAGTGTATTGCAGGAAGCGGAGGCCGGGATTGGCTGACCTTAACGAGTCGAGTTCATCGATGTTTTGGGGTTTTCGGAAATTCAGGGCCGGTTCAGAAGGTCTGACGGTGGCTGGGACTAAGCGTGCAGCGCCAGAACCGTCTTTAACCGACGTTTCGGGTTGGATCAGGGGTTTGGGTAGGGCGACACCACGAAAGCCGCTTATATCCGCTTGTGCGCGGATTGTAGTATAACTATATGCAAATAATAGATTTACGCCATCTTCGGGCGATTTTCTTGAATTCGGCCTTTTGTACCCGGAAAGCAGCACGAGTGCTTTAGAGTTGGACTGAGAGCTGATGGCAGTTCAGTTCACCGTAAACCTGGTCGACCTCAGACGACCGTTCGTCGTTGACCAGGCGCATGCAGACGAAAGTTGGCGATGCTGCTCTACGCTCGTTGAATGATTTCAGTCACCGGCGGCAGGCGACAAATCCAAACGGCTGCCTGAAGGGACAAGTTTAGTTGCGCTTGCTTTTCTCCGCTTCGCTAACACCGCATCCAGGGACCATTCACCAGGTCCGTTCACGAGGAGAAAAATGACTGTCAGTATCTGGGCATAATCGGATCGGATTTCGTGCAACACAGCCCAGAACCCTACCTGTGGCGGCGCTGGAGGCAGCGGCAAGGGCGACGTTCCCAGATACAAGGAGATCTTCGTCGAAAGAATCGCCACAATCATTTCGGCTACGAACGGAATCGCAATCAGCCTCGTGGTCAAACCTGCCAGCAGCAGCAACCCGCCAACAATCTCAAGGCCTCCGATGAAGGTCGCGGTGTAGTGTGGAAATGGGATCCCCAGTTTTGTGAAACGGCCCACTCCCTGGTTCACATATATAAATTTCAACAACCCTTCCCAGAAAAACACTCCTCCGGCCATAAGTCTCAGGAGCAGAGTGGATTTTGGGGCGTCGGTTGGTGGATTCGTTAGCCATGAAATAATCTTGTTCATCGGTTGTTCCTTTCACTCGGGTATAACTGGAGCAACCGCAGAAATATTCCCTGCAAAAAAAATTATCTCGCCTGGGTCCGAGCACTCCACGATCGCGCGGGGCCCCAGGCTAGAGTTGAGAGCGGGTGCGAACCTCCGCGCCAGGCACAAGGTCGCCCGGTGCGGGCGTTGCATTGAAGTGAGAATCGTATGAGTCTACCGGAAGGATATGCAGTACGCCGCGCTTCAACCGACGATATCAACACCCTGGTAGAACATCGGCGTGCGATGTTCTTTGATATGGGGTACCGGGACCAAACAGCCTTGGACTCGATGGCAGCCAAATGTCATACCTGGCTGCTCACCAGGATGAACCGTGGAGAATATCTGGCTTGGCTCGCAATCGCTCCTGACCATGAAATCGTTGCCGGTACCGGTTTGTGGCTCATGGACTGGCCGCCTCATATGGTCGGCAGCGGTGTGAGAGGAAATATCTTGAACGTTTATACGGCAGTCGAATATCGACGCCGAGGTTTGGCGGGCGAACTCGTGAGAGCCGCCATGCAGTGGTGCCGCTCCAATGGGGTTGACGTCGTTGTTCTCCATGCGAGCCCCGACGGTCGCCGACTCTACGAATCAATGGGCTTTGTAGTGAGCAACGAAATGCGCCTTAAACTGTGAAACTCGTGACACAAATTCGAGTACAGATCGGAAGGGGCGTCGTCAGGCGGATCGTCATGTAACGAAGCTTGGGACACCCCTTGAGGTTCGAGGTTAGCAGTTCTCCAATGTATATTTGAGCGGCGAAACCTCCATGGCGATCACGTTCCGCACGATTTGTCTTTACCGAAAATTCACGGTAGCAACTCTGTTCGCTCTTGCGCTGCAAACTCCACTACTTTCAGCGCAGAGCTCCGCCGCCGACCTCGTGCTGCTTCACGGACGCATTCTCACGGTAGATGCTCGAGACTCGGTCGCCCAGGCGATCGCCATCAGGCGGGGCTTCATCGTGAAGGTCGGAAGTGACGCCGAAGTCCTGGAATTTGCCGGCAACGTCCCCGGCACCCGCATCATCGATCTGCACGGACACACCGCCACCCCCGGCCTGATTGACACCCATGCGCACATTGCGGACGGAGGTGTCGAAGAACTGTATGGCGTCAAGCTCTCGGATGCCACGTCAGTGGCTGACATCGTCGCCCGAGTGAAGGCCAAGATTGTTCTAATGAAGCCCGGCGAGTGGGTCACGGGCTCTGGCTGGGATGAAGGTAAGCTCAGCGATCACCGTTATGTCACGGCCGCAGATCTTGATGCGGTCTCGCCCAACAACCCCGTATGGCTTACGCATACGACTGGGCATTACGGAGTGGCCAACTCGGTCGCTCTCAAGCTGGCCCACATTGCTGCCGCCACCGCGGACCCGAACGCCGGGACCATTGACCGCGACTCGCATGGCAATCCGACGGGCGTACTCAAGGAAGAGTCCGCCATGGAGCCCGTCACCCGGCTGATCCCGTCCACTACTCCTGAGCAGATGCGCGAGGGAGTGCTTTACATCCAGAAGGTGCTGCTCAGCGAAGGCATCACCGCCGTGAAAGATCCCGACATTCAGCAGGTCCATTGGGATGCTTACAAATCCATTCTTGACCAAGGCCAGCTGAGGGAACGTATCTGCGTCCTCTGGCACGCGGGTTCAACGCTGGAGTCGGCGGGCAAGGCGCTGGCCGAGATCAAGGCGGTCCCTCGATTGCCTGCTACGCTCGGCGACGATCACCTGCTGTCATGCGGGGTCAAAATGTATATGGACGGATCAGGCGGCGCTCGCACCGGCTGGGTCTATGACGACTGGCTGCGGAACGCGACGACTCCAGACATCACCAGCACAGGCACGGGCAATTGCGGCTATCCGCAAATCGACCCGGCTGTTTATCGAGAGATGGTGCGTTTCTTCCATCGGAATGGCGTCTCCGTCGGCACGCACGCTGTGGGAGATCGTGCCATGGATTGGGTGGTAGACACTTATGCGCTTGTCGAGAAGGAGCAGCCACGTCCAGGCCTGCGGCACAGCATCATCCATGCCAACTTGCCGACTCCGCACGCGCTTGACGTGATGGCTGACTTGCAAAAAAAGTACGATGCCGGGTACCCGGAAATGCAGCCCGGGTTTCTCTGGTGGATAGGAGACATCTATGCTGCCAGTTATGGTCCCAAACGCGGAGAGCACTTGGAACCGCTCAAGACCTTGCAGACGCGTGGCATCCTCTGGTCAGGCGGTTCGGACTACTTCGTGACACCAATCGCTGCTCGCTACGGTCTGTGGGCCTCTGCAATGCGTCAAACTGCCAAAGGCACCTTTGGACTCCACCCATTCGGGATGGGAGAAGCCGTTGATATTCATATCGCCCTCCGGAGCTACACCGCTTGGGGCGCTCGACAAATGTTCCTTGAAAATAAGATCGGTACGCTTGAAGTAGGGAAGAGAGCCGACATCGCCATCTGGGACCGCGATTTCTACACCGTGCCTATCGACCAGATCAAGGACCTGAAGTGCGTGATGACATTGCTTGATGGCGAAGTGGTTTACACGTCGCCGGACTCGCCGGTGACTAGTGCGACCCGCTGACTCGATCGCAAATTCGGTTCAGGCAGAATGGCACCTGTGTGATCGTAAGGGCCCTTCTGCGGCCCTTCTGCGGTTGACGTATATTCCGTGAGCTTCTAACATCGGCAGCCGGGCCAGATGTTCCTATCCAAAAATTGCAAGAGGAGAGTGCCTTTATGAAATATTTTGCCGCCCTTCTTGTCGGCACGCTTTTGCTCGCGCCAGCGTTCGCACAAGCGCCGCCGAAGCCTGGGCCTGAGCTCCAGAAACTGAGCTTTTTCGTCGGAAATTGGACTTCAGAAGGTGACATGAAAGCTGGTCCTATGGGGCCCGGGGGCAAGGTCACCATCCAAGAAGACGGTAAGTGGATGGATGGTGGTTTCTTCGTTGTATTTCACTCCACCTTCAAAACCCTCATGGGAAATGGCACCGGCATGGCGTTCATGGGATACGACCCCCAGGAGAATGTTTATACCTACGATGAGTTCAACAGCATGGGAGAAGCCGACCACTTCAAGGGAACAGTCGACGGTGACACCTGGACCTGGACGAACGAAATGAAGATGGGCCCGCAGACCATGAAGGCGCGTTTTACTCAGAAGATCCTTTCACCGACGTCCTACAGCTACAAGTTCGAAATGTCTTCCGACGGTGCCAATTGGAACCTGATCATGGACGGCAAGAGTACGAAAAACAAGTGAATCGCGGAGTGAGAGCGGATCTCAATTCTATTGTCATTGGTCCGGTAACTGGAGCGATCCTGCCGACTACTATTGCCACCGTTGCAGTGCGGCGCTAGTTATCCAACTCCATTTTCGAAAGACAAGTTGGGAGACAGACCGTCGTGCGAAGCGCGCGCATCTCTTGTCAAAAGATTTTTACAAGAGCTCATCCGTTTGTCGGTGTTCGCTCTGAAATCGGATCGACTAAGGTAAGCCCACTACGGAACACTCCCCCGCCAGCGGCGAGAAGTCTCTGGCAAAAAGCCTAATTGCTAAAGCGTTCGAAGCGTGGAACCCCCAATTCCCGAGGCTGTGGATACATAGGACAGATGCTAGGCCCCGAGATCCTGTGATCCAAGCTTAGACCCTCACTCCGAATGTGGAGTCGTAGGTCGATTATTGCTTGGGCATTCGCGGTAGATGGCGCAATCACGCCGTCACGAGAATGCATGCTGTCGCGCCCGTCTGGAATGCTCCCCCTGGTAGCCCCGAGGTGCGCTGAAAAACCTAAAGAGCGGTTTTGACGATCAAGCGACCCCGTTTGATCCAAGGGAGAGGACTGTCTATGGTCACGCGAGCTTTGCCCTCCGAGTGTCCCTTGGAGGAATCCAGTGCGAAGCGGATGCCGCGTCGCACTGCGTTGCGTTTGCTTCTGGGCTCAGTAATCGGAACGGTAGCGTCGTTGTTTTATCCCGTTATTCGTTATCTTGTGCCGCCCGCGGAAGCGAGCTTGAGCGCCAACGAAGCATTGGCAGGCACCGTGAACGAGTTGAAGCCGAATAGCGGAAAGACGTTTCGCTTCGGAAATCGTCCTGCATTACTGGTGCGCCTCTCAACCGGCGAATACAAGGCACTTTCCGCCGTCTGCACGCATCTCGGATGCACCGTGCAGTATCGCCCCGACGCAAGCCAGATCTGGTGTGCCTGCCACAACGGATGCTACGACCTGAATGGGCGAAACGTATCGGGACCGCCTCCGCGCGCGCTTGATCCTTACGACGTTCAGGTCCGCGGGGAAGAGATCTACGTTAGCCGGAAGCAGGTCGCCTAGCGATGGATGCTGCGGCCAGAGTACAGACGTGGATCGACGAGCGCCTCAACGTCAGCGAATTACTCGCGCCTTTACGTGAGAAGACTGTTCCCGTCCACCGTTACAGCCAGTGGTATTTTCTCGGTGGACTCACGCTCTTTCTGTTCACGGTGCAGCTCTGCAGCGGAGTTCTGCTCCTGCTGTACTACCGCCCTAGCGCAAATGAAGCCTACGAGAGTGTGCAGAACATCACGAACCACGTCGAGTTCGGATGGCTGGTTCGCTCTGTTCACTCGTGGTCGGCGAACCTGATGGTCTTCTGTGCTTTTGCCCACATGTTCAGCGTGGCGTTCGCCCGGGCCTATCGAAAGCCGCGCGAACTGACGTGGATGACCGGAATGTTTCTTCTGTTCCTGGTGCTGGGATTCGGTTTCAGCGGATACCTGTTGCCCTGGAACACGCGTGCCTATTTTGCAACCAAGGTGGGAACGGAAGTCGCCGGACAGGTTCCGGTTGTCGGACACTCCATCATGGTGATCTTGCGTGGCGGTGAAGATGTTTCGGGCGCCACGCTCACTCGCTTTTTCGCCCTGCACGTTGCGGTCTTGCCTGCGCTCGCTATCGGCATGGTGATGCTTCACCTGTTGCTCGTTCAGAAATTCGGCACGAGTGTGCCTGTTTCGGTGGAGAGCGAATGGGAGCAGAATCCCGATCGTCGGAAAGAGATGAAGTTCTTTCCTAATTTCTTTTTGCGCGAGTTGATCGGGTGGTACATCGCACTGGGATTCCTGATTGCGCTCGCTGCCTTTTTCCCCTGGGAACTGGGAACGAAGGCTGATCCGTTTTCTCCCGCGCCTCCGGGCATCAAGCCGGAATGGTACTTCCTGGCGCAGTTCCAGACTTTGAAGCTGATACCCGCCAAGATTTTCCATATGGACGGAGAAGTCCTGGGCATTTTGGGGTTCGGTTTGGGTGGTGCGCTGTGGCTGGGGCTTCCGTTTATCGAGGCGCTGCTCGGACCGCGTGGGGCGCGCTATGTCCGAGTAGGCGCCGTGTTCGTTCTAACGTACCTCGCTGGCATGAGCGTGGTCGGATACATGGCGAGGTAACGGAGCGGGCATGGGAATTCTGAGGGCAACGATTCGTTGGGTGCTGGCAAGCACTGTAGTGTTGCTCATGCCGGCGCTCGCCTCTGCGCAAGCGAAGAACGTATGCGTGAACTGTCACGCCAAGCTCGAAGGCTCATTAAAGGTCACTGCTGAGCAGGCAGACGTTCACGGCCACAAGGGAATGAGTTGCGACGTCTGCCACGGCGGGAACACGCAGGACGAAGCGCGCGCCAAAGCGGCCGGATCGGGATTTCGTGGGCACATCTCGCGGGAGCAGATTCCGCAGTTGTGTGGATCTTGTCACGCAGATGTGAATTACATCAAACGGTTCAACCCTTCGTTGCGCACGGATCAACTGGCCCAATATCACACCAGCGTGCACGGAATACAGTTTGCCAAGGGTGACACGCACGTAGCGATCTGCACCGACTGCCACGGTGTACATGACATTCGTCCCGCTTCCGATCCCCGCTCGCCCGTACATCCCCTGAATGTTGCCCAGACCTGCCAACGTTGCCATTCCGACGCGACTCTTATGAAGTCGTATCGCATCTTGGCGACTCAATTCGCGGACTACACCGATAGCGTGCACCACCAGGCGATGGTTGAGCGCCGCGACCTGAGCGCTCCTACCTGTTCGACTTGTCACGGTAGTCATGGAGCTATACCCCCGGGAGCCGGCTCCGTCGCCAACGTGTGCTCGACTTGCCACGTACTGCAAGCGCAGTTCTTTGATGAGAGTCCGCACAAAGCCGTTTTTGCCGAAGGCTGCGCCACCTGCCATACCAGTCACAAGATCAAGCATCCAGACGACAACTTCGTGGGGCTTGCAGCTGGTTCTGCGTGCGGCGAGTGTCACACGGCTGACGACGAGAGTGGGAAGGCGGCTAACGCCATTCACGACCGACTTCACAAATTTGAAGCGCAGGTTGCCGATGCCCGCGTGTTGCTCGCGAAGGCTGAGCAATCGGGGATGGACGTAGCCGAAGCCCAAACGGTGCTCGGACAAGCGAACGATGCTCTCACGAAGGCGAGGGTGCGTGTTCACACCGCGCGTTTGGCCCCAGTGAACACCGCGTTAGAGGCGGGATCGAAGCCGCTGGTAGCCGCCCGTTCGGCGGGAGAGGCTGCGATGAAGGAGCGGACCTTTCGAAGGCGAGTAATTCTGGTACCCGGAATCGCCATCCTCGCTGTCGTGTTCGCGCTTGGCTTTTACATTCGGGAACTCGAGCGGTCGGAAGCAGAGGATCGAGAGTCGACTGAGCAGAATGACCGAAAATTAGCCGCCTGATGGGATGGGCGGATGAACCTGTAAGTGCGGACGTTCTTCCGCAACGTGCACGAAGGGCAGTTGTTAAGCAACTGGAGTCGAAGCTGATGCGTGTGGTGTTCGGCGTTCTGTTGGGGATGTTGTTGCTGGTGGCGCCAGCGGTGGCGCAACAACATCCCGTTCCATTGGACAGCAACGTCACTGCCGCCAAGTGCGTTGAGTGTCACGAAAACAAGGCAAAGGGCAAAGCGGTGCATACGGTCACGGAAAAGGGATGTCTGAGCTGTCACGAAGTGCGCGTCGCAAAAGATGTCACGCGCGTGAAGCTTATCACGGCGACGCCGCTGAAACTTTGCCTGACTTGCCACACCAAGATGGATGCCGCACAGGTGAAGGGCCACATGCACAGTCCAGCGATTCGGGACTGTCTGAAATGTCATGATGCGCACACTTCCGACAATAAGTACGAACTACTGAAATCGACTTCTGGCTCCGGAACAACGGACAACCTGTGTTTGACCTGTCACAACACAGGCTTGAATCCTCCCAAAGAGGGAAGTCGACACGCTGCTCTGGATCTTGGTTGTGATACCTGCCACGTCACGCATAAGACCGGCGACAAGTCGAACGAGGAATTCGGCTACCACCTGACCAAGTCGTCCCCGGCACTGTGTCTCGAATGTCACGATGCGAGCGATGCCGGGTTGATCAAGGCACATGAAGGACAGCCTTTCGGGAAAGCGGATTGCGTCACCTGCCACGACCCACACCAGTCATCCCGCCCGAAGCTGATGCAAGCCTTCGTGCATCCGCCGTTCGGCGAAAAGCTTTGTGACGTCTGCCACCAACCCGCAAAGAACGGGAAGGTGGTCCTGACGCAGGCCAGCGTGAAGGAACTGTGTGTGGGGTGCCACTCGGACCAGGCCGACAAGATTGAGAAGTCAAAATTCCAGCATCCGGGGGCGCAAGGAGATTGCACGGATTGCCACAACCCGCACGCCGGAAAGTCGGCGGGATTCCCCAAGCCTGATTCTGTGACCGTATGTCTCAACTGTCACGTCGATCAGGCGGACCTGCAGACCAAGAAGGTCTTGCACCAGCCGGCATTTGAGCAGGGTTGTACCACTTGTCACGACCCGCACGGAGGTGAACGTGCGAAGTTGCTGCGCGCCGACGGCAACGGCGTCTGCACCGAGTGCCATAGCACAACGGCAACCCACGGCAAGGTGGAAAACGCTCACCTGCTCAGCATCTTCGACGGCAAGGTTCGCTTACCCGAGAACTATTTCACTGAGAAACGCGTAGTGCGTTTTGACTTCGCGAACGGTGCGGGTCATCCAGTCGGCAGGCATCCGGTGAGTGATGTGCACGATCCCGCTGATCCGTCGAAGATCAAGTGGCCACTGGGCTGTCTGAGTTGTCATCAACCGCACGCCGGCGGAGCACGCGCCATGCTGGTGAAAGATCAAACCGCAAGTTTGCAGTTTTGCCGTAACTGTCACGATCAAAATTTCGGAGCAGAGTGAACATGCGTGATTTCGTTTTCAAAGCAAGGTACCGGAGAACATGGCTCTGCCTGGTGATCGCCCTCCTGGCTCTGTCACTGGCACCCGCCGTCCACGCCGGCAAGAAGAAAAAGAAGGTCACCACTACGGAAGCGGCTAAGCCAGCCGAGCTGCCCGAAGTGGATACCAGCAACCTCGTGTGGCCGGATCCGCCGGATATCGCCCGCATTCGCTGGCTCGAACAATATCGTGGGGAGCCGAAACCTACGCAAGCGGCGGTAGAAGAGAAGAAGAAAAAGAAAAAGTCGACACAAGGCTGGATGCTCCGCCTGGCGGGCGTGCAGCCGATGGAAGCGCCCAAGTCGGACCAGAAATTCAAATTGGTCCGCCCCTACGGAGTGGCGGTCGATTCCAAAGGACAAATCTACGCCGCCGACACCTATGTAGGAGCGGTGTTCATCTTCAACCCCGAGACCAAGGCAGTCGAGTTCATCCGCAATGGACGAGACGCACGCTTCAAGGCGCTGATCGGTTTGGCGATCGATGATGCAGACCGGCTGTTCGTCACGGACTCGGGCCTGAGCCGGGTGTTTGTCTTCGATGCGAATCACAAGTTTCACGCGACCTTCGGCTCCGATCGCATGCAACGGCCCAGCGGGGTCGCAGTCGACAACAAGAATCGACTGCTTTACGTCACGGACGTGCTGAAGAACAACGTTGTCGTGTATGACCTGGACAGTTTCAAGTATGTGCGCACGATCGGCGGTCCTCCCCAAAAAATGGGCGACGACTCGCCCGGAACCTTTGCGCGCCCGACCAATGTCGCCGTGGGCCCGAATGGAGACGTGTATATCAGCGACACCCTGAACGGGCGGATTCAGATCTTCGACGCGGACGGCACCTTCATCAGTGCGTTCGGCAAACCCGGTGACGGTCCTGCAGATTTTGCGCGACCGAAAGGGATCGCGCTGGACAGTGACGGACATATCTGGGTCGCCGACGCAGACCAGAATCGCGTGAAGGTCTTCGACCGCGAAGGGCGGCTCTGTGCTTACTTCGGCGAGTACGGCTATTTTCCGGGCCAATTTGCGCTGCCTTCGGGAGTGACACTCGACAAGAACAACCGGGTCATCGTGGCCGAGCAGGTGCTGAATGGCCGTTTACAGGTTTTTCGTTACACCACCGACGCCGAGGCAGCGGTGGAGCAGGCAAAGCGTGATCATCCGGGCGGAACGTCCACCGTGCAAGCGGCGCCGCCGGCGGGGGATCACGTGAACCGGTAGTAGCGAACAAGTTTGTCTTCCGGCGGGAAGCGACGGCGGCGGACAAGGGTGGAAGTTCTCAAGGCTTCCGCAGCAGTGCAGACCACTTTACAGGAGGTCTACGACAGGATGAAAAAGTTCACAATCATCCTTCTAGTCATGGTGGTGACGGCCTTCGCCGGCACTGCAATGGCTCAGTTCACGCTCGACCAGGATGTTCTGGGCGCGCACAACGTCAACGGCCGCGGTTGCGTCTCATGCCACCTACCGCACAGCGGCTCTGCTGGTTCCGGCGGTACGGATACAAGCACCGGCACCATAGTTCTCTGGGGCATTTCCTTCATCGGCAAGACCTACACCAATGAAGGCGGCACCACTTTTACGACTTACCCCACGGTCTCCAGTTTCGTGCAGGGCACCAAGGACCCGCTGTATCGCACAGCGGTCTGCCTGACGTGCCATGACGGATCGGCCAGTATCTCGGGTATGCATGGAACCACCGTTGAAACAGTCGACGGGGGATCCGCTCATGCTCCGACTTGGCTGGCCAACGATACCGAGGGCTTGACCAACGATCACCCTGTCCACATCCCCTATGTTCCGGCCGCAGCTCCAGGTGGCAAGCACTGGGCGGGAACGGTGGACGCAAACGGCAAAGTGTGGTGGACGAACGATCCGGCCCAGGCAGCATTCGTCGCTGCTTACGGTCACGCAGGCAGCCTTTATGGCGCTGCGGCGGGGGGTACCACGATAGGAAACGGTACGCCCTCAACGGCCGCCGGTGCATATGTTGAATGCACCAGCTGCCACGACCATCACTCTATGACCAAGCGCCGCCAATCCATCGGGCAAGTGTGGACCCCCACCGCAAATTGCACGCCTGGCGGGGCAACTGATCCTTTCTGTGGTGCTTACGCGGGTGGTACTCCAGCGATCTACCCCACGCGTATGTTCGTGAAAGGCTGGTATGACTCGACCAATCCAGCCAGCAACTCGTCATCGCAGTTTTGTCGTAGCTGCCATGCCGATCGATCGAACGAAGCCTACGGGATCAACAGCATCACGTTCTAACTCAAGGATGGGGGGAGGTCCCCGCTCGCCCCTCCTTTTTTTTAAAGGTGTTGGTTGTGAATGAAATCATCAGGCGTTCTTATTTCTTGCTTGTCACGCTGATCGGAATCGTGCCGGCGACGGGGCAGGTGGACCCGTCGCTGCTCACGCCGATTGCGAAGACCCCATTCAAAGCCTCGGCAATCATCGCCACGGGAAAGCCCGTGGCTCGCGTGAACGGAGCGGTGCTGACCGATCACGACCTGCTTGCGCGAGATGCTTTCGATCTTTCCTTATGCCCGCCAGCATGGAGGGAAGTTTCCGGATGCGATGGAAGCGGATATCCGGCGTGGAGCACTCAGCACGATTGAATTCGAAGAACTCGTGTTCCAGGAAGCGGAACGCCGAGGCATGAAGATTTCTTCCTCTCGCCTTGACCGTGCGTTGAAGGCGTTCCGCGATCAGTTTGGTTCAGAAAATGAATTCCGCGCTTACCTGAAGGAAGAGTGCGGCAGCTCCACGCAGAAGCTGCGCGAAAGAGTGCGGCGGTCGATCATGATCGACGACTTGCTTCTTGCTGAAGTCGCACAGAAAGCAATGGTAACCGAAGCACAAGTGCAGGCTTTCTATCAAAAGAATCAAGCGCGCTTTTCCTCGCCCGAGACGGTTTCCATTCAGACCATATCGATCGCCATCCCGGACAAGCCGACGCCGCAGCAGGAAACCGCCGCCCGCACGCGAGCTGAAGATGCGCTCCGGCAGGCGAAAGCGGCGAAGAACTATGAACAGTTCGGCATGCTCGCGGAGAAGGTTTCTGAGGACGACTGGCGCGTGATGATGGGCGACCACAAAGACATCAGTCACGACCAGATGCCTCCGGAAGCGGCCAAGGTGGCGTTCGCAATGAAGCCGGGACAGATAAGCGACCTCATCCGGACGGAAAACTCCTGGTGCATTCTTCGGGTTAACGGCCGACAGGATCCCCACCAGGCTACCTACGAACAGGTCAAAGACTCCCTCAAAAAAGAACTGCAGGCGAGCAAGATCGAGACGCTTCGCCAGGCCCTCCACCAACAACTGAGAAAGACCGCAAAGATCGAGGAACTCTAAGGAGCGGCCATGCGATTGGCGGCGCGACGTATTGGGATAGCGCTGGCGGGCTTACTCCTGTCGGCATGTGCGACGCAGGGACAGGTGACCGTCGGGGACGACTTGAATATGAACCTCGACGGCAGCGTCTCGGTGGGCTACTTCGGTTCGAACGGAAATATCCTGCAGTCCAACCACAGCCTGAGCGTTGGAGGCGAAGCCGACCTGCGCGGCCACTACATTGATCCGCGAGTGATGAATTTTGTGGTGAGCCCCTACTACAACCTGTCCCGGGCGAACTCCAGCATTCAATCCATCTTTGACGCCAGCGGGATCAACGCAAACACGCAGCTTCTTAGCGGAAGCCGCTATCCGGGCTCGATCAGTTTCGGAAAAGACTGGAATCACGAAGGGGAATTCGGAATTCCGGGCGCCGCGGCGTACAAGACGCGGGGTGAGGATCAGTACTTCAATGTGAACTGGAGCATGTACCAGCCCAACTTGCCTTCGCTTTCGGTCAGCTACGGCCTCGGGAGCAGTGATTACGAAGTGCTCGGGGCAACTACGCGAGGAAGCAGCGATTCCAGAATTTTCAGTCTGCGCAGTGGGTATCAATTGCTGGGGTTCAACCTGGTGGGTGGCTACTCGAATTTCAAATTGACGCAGCAATTGCCGGAAATCACGGACGCGTCCCACTCCTTGGTCGGAAGCACCGATCAGGATCAGCTTCAGCTCGGTATTTCGCGCCGCTTCGAACAAAGAACGAGCCTGGTCGCAAACGTGAGCCGGAATCACTTCACCGTGGATTATTCCGGCTTTCCCGCGAAGCAAACCTACGACAATGCCGCTGCCAGTGTCAGCACAAACGTGGCGCCCGGCCTTATGGTGGTAGTCGGCGCAGCCTACACCGACAATCTGGCGGGCTCGTTGTTGCAGCCGGTCGCCACAGGAGGCGGGGGTGTCGAGTCGACACTCGTCGGCGAAGGGTCGCATTCACTCGACCTGTCGGGCACCGCTACCTATACGCCGCTGCACGATCTCAGCTTTCAGGGCACCGTCGACCATCGCAATCAGACCTATGGTGGATATGGGGTTTCGGCTGATGCGTACTCCGCCGGTGTCTCCTATTCGCACAGTCTGCTGGGCGGCACACTGGCGACCTATGGGAGTGTGACCCGTTACACAGCGAACGTTTTCGATCAATCGACCACTGGCGGAACGGGAAGCATCAGTTACTCCCATCGCATGGGAGCGTGGAGTGGAAACACCTCGTTCCGCTACTCGCGCAATGCGCAGACCGCGCTTGTCACTTACACCCAATCCGGATATGGCTACGGCTTGAACATCGGCCGCAAGTTGGGATCGTCGTGGATCTGGACGGTCACCGCGAACGGCAGTGAAAACCAGATCGATTCTGTGAGCAACTCGAATTCGTTTAACCAGGGCTACAGTACGGCGTTGTCGGCGGGAAAGATCTCGTTCAATGGAAACTACAGCCGGTCAAACGGGAACTCGATTCAAAACGGCATAGGCCTCATTCCCACCCCGGTTCCCACCCCGATCGTTTCCCCGACGCTCTTGATCCTTTATGGAGGAAGTTCTTACGGCGGGGCTGTGGGCTATACGCCTATTCGCGGGTTGGTGCTGACCGCGGATTACTCGCATGCGCGCTATCGCACGCATAACCAGTTGGATCTTTCTGAAAATCTTTTGCAGCAAGTGGATGCCAAAGCCGATTGGTATTTCCGGCAATTGCATTTCATGGCCGGCTACAGCCGACTGCTGCAAGGGTTTGGCGCCCAGAATGGCGTCCCTGCCCGCGTGAATTCGTTTTATGCGGGTGTGTTCCGGTCCATGCATTTCTTCTGATAACAGGGTGACATTGCGAAACACATTCCAACACGTAGGCATGACGGCCGTAGTGGCAATGGCATTGGTCGGGAGTGCAGGCGCATTGAAGGCGTCAAAGACGAAGACCCCGCCGCTTCCAGGTCCCCCTGAAATGCTGCTTTCCGGCGGCAGGAGATTGGTCTACGAGCGCACGTTTTCCTCGCAACGAGAGGTGAAGCTGAAGAAAGGCTTCTGGACGCGCCTCTTGGACGTCGTCGCGGGCGCTCCCGAATATCACGACCTTGTCCGTCCCTACAGTATTGCGGCGGATTCGCGCGGAAGACTGATCATCACTGATCCCGGTGTCCCCGGTGTGCACGTGTTTGACTTTCCCCGGCAGAAGTACAAGTTCATTGAACGCGAGGGCAAAGAGGCGTTCCGAGCGCCGCAGTGTGTGACCGTGGACGATGAAGACAACTTCTATGTCACCGATTCGGAAGCCGGCAAGATCTTCGTGTTCGACGCCGAGAGTAAGTTCCGCCGGGTGATCGGGAGCATTAAGGGGGGAGAAGGATACTTCAAGCGTCCGACGGGCATCGCGGTGGACTCGGCGGCCAGGCGACTGTATGTGTCCGATACATTGCGGCACAAGATATTTGTTCTCGACCTGGAAGGGAACATCGTTCAGACCATCGGCCAGAATGGCGCGGGCGATGGCGAATTCAATTTTCCCACCGAACTGCGGCTGGCCGGCGATGAACTCATCGTTGTCGATGCGATGAATTTTCGCGTCCAGGTGCTGGATCGATCCGGCGTGTTTCACTACGCGATCGGCAATCCCGGCGACAGCAACGGCGCGATGTTTCGGCCTAAGGGCATCGGCCTGGACAGTGAACACAACTTATACGTCGTAGATGGACTTTGGGGTGTCGTGCAGGCTTTCAATCGCGAGGGACAGTTGCTGTACTACTTCGGGCAGAGTGGGGACGCGCCCGGCGACTTCAACCTGCCGTCCGGACTGTTCATTGATCGCAACGACTTGATCTATGTGGTCGATTCCCTCAACCGCCGGGTCGAGGTGTTTCATTATTTCGGTCCAACGGCCCAGACCCCGGGTGGTACCCAGTGAACCGGAAGTTCCTCTGTTCTATTCTGCTATCGATTGCGTCGTGCTGCGGTGTGGCTAATGCGCAGGGGTTCAACGATGTGCTGGGCGCGCACGATATGACTCCTATGGGGAAGTCGCCCATCAAGGGCCGCGTGTCCGGAGCCTGCCTGTATTGTCATGCGCCACACTCTGCCATGGGTGGCCCTCTGACGCCTCTGTGGAACCAGCAGCTATCCGTGCAGACCTACTCTACGTATGCAAGCACCACGTATCACCAGACGGGATTGCAGCCGCCGCTCGGAAGTCCGACCAAGTTGTGCCTTAGCTGCCACGACGGCACCGTAGCACCGGGTCAGACGGTCGCCTATGGCAAGCTGATTATGACCGGGTCGATGAAAGCGACCTCCAAGTTCGGCGGGGACCTTCGAAGTTCGCATCCCGTGAGCATGAAGACACCCCTTACGGATTCTCCTGTGCTCAATGTTTTGCTCTCGCAGTCTCCGCCAAGTACCACCGATGCGCAGGTCAAGTTGGTGAAAGGCACTGTCGAATGCAATTCGTGCCACGACGCCCACGTGCAACGCAAGGATCCGATTGTTCAGGACTTTCTCGTTCGCGACAATTCCGCTGGCGCGCTGTGCCTGGCTTGTCATGATCCGAACCGGGTCATCAATGGGAGCCCCAACTACCTGGGTGGATGGACGGCGAGCGCGCACGCAAAAGCTACAAATACAACCTCGAATCAGCCCTATGTCGGCGGTTACGGCACGGTAGCTGCCAATGCGTGCACCAGTTGCCATACACTGCACAACGCCACCGGCCCAGCGCGACTGCTTCGTGGCACCGACGAGCAAGCTTGTCTCGCCTGTCATAACGGCGGCTCCAATGTCTCGCCAGTGGCGCCCAACGTCTTCGTTGAATTCGCGAAGACCGGTCATCCCTTCGCAACCGGGACCAACATCCATGACCGGAGAGAAGATGCGGTGCTTAACAACAACCGACATGCCACCTGCGTGGATTGCCACAATCCGCACGGCTCGATGCCAGTGACGTCGTTTGGGGCACCGCCTGCAATTCGTCCCTCGCAAACCTCGGTGGTAGGAATTAGCGCGTCAGACGGGCAAACGGTTCTGACCCCGGCCGTCAACCAGTACGAAAATTGCCTGCGCTGCCACGGGGCCAGCGCCGGAAAAGCGGCTGATACAAAATTCGGATATCTTCCGGTGTGGATCGCATCCGCCGGTGATCCCTTGAACATCATCCCTCAGTTCAGCGCCACCGCCACTTCGAGCCACCCGGTCACTCACGACCGAAGCAGTGCGCTGCCACAACCGAGTCTGCGCGCCCAAATGTTGAATCTGGATGGAACCACGCCCGGACGTAACATGGGCGACCGCATCCTCTGCACGGACTGCCACAACAGCGACGACAATCGGGAATTCGGCGGCAACGGCGCGAACGGTCCGCACGGATCGAAATATCTGCATCTGCTCGAACGTCACTATGAATTCAGCCAGGCCCCAGCGCCCGGCCAGTTGATTACTAACCTGTTCCCGAGCCCAGATCTGACCGTGAACGGTCCGTACGCGCTGTGCGCCAAGTGCCACGATCTGAATCAAATTCTCGCGAATACCAGCTTCAGCGAGCACGCGCGTCATATTAATGATGGGTTTTCGTGCTCTACCTGCCACACCGCACACGGGATAGGTGGTCAGAACGGAAGTATCTCGGGCGAGAGGCTGGTTAACTTTGATGCCAATGTCGTGGCGTCGAACGCGGGTGCGCCGGTTTCGTTCAACCGTGCCACGAATTCCTGCAGCCTGACGTGCCACAACCATCCGCATGACCTGGTTGCGAACTCGGCGCTCCAGCGCGGACGAGGGAAATAGATGCCGCGGATATCAGAGATGTACACCCATCGGCGAGGGGATCGTGGCCGGCCGGTATCAAATTTGGCTCCAAGGCTCCTTGGCACATGGTGCCGGGAGCAGATAGACCAACACTCAACAAACCATACGATAGGAGAATGTAAGTGACGAAGAAACTGTTTCTGGCAATGTTGCTGATTACCCCGGCTCTTTCGGCGATGTGCTTTGCCGACGATTTGACCGAAGACCCGACCTTCAAGGCCAAGTGCGTGATGTGTCACGGCCCCAACGCGGAAGGGCGGGAGAAAATGAAGACGCCGCCACTGAAGGAAAAAGCCAAGAAGACCGAAGCCGAATTGACCAAGGCCATCGAAGACGGCAACGACAAGCAAACGCCCAAGATGCCTCCGTTCAAAGAGAAATTGACCCCGGAGCAGATCAAGGCGCTGGTGGCTGAGATCAAGGCGTTGAAGTAAGCCTGCCCCTCGGGCACAAGATCCCTCCCCCGGCTCCCCCGAGCGGAGTTGTTGTCAAATCGTTCCTAGTCCATAACTGATTTCACCAGGCGGCGCTAGAACCCGTACTTCGCGACGACACCCTTCTTTTCCTTTCCGATCAAGGCGAGGGCCGCGTGCTGTGCAGGGAGTCCAAGAGTCAAACGCGCGCCGGTCAGCTTGTCGCGAAGATCGATCTTTGTGCCGTCTGTTCTTTCGGAAGTCAGGACGTACAGGACCGAACTCTCGAGGACGGTGGGGAATACCATGATTCCAGCTGGCAGCGGCAATTGGGTATCGAACATCGGCGTGATGCCAACCCGATCTGCCACATAGCTGTACAAGCCGGCAGTAGCGTCCGACCCCTCGGCCAACTCCACTGGGTACGCCGCCCAGAAGATTCGTCCTTTTCCGTGTGAGATCTCTTTGAGTGAGGATCCGTCTCTGAACCGGAGCGTATCGACCAGGTTCTGTTTCTGCTGGTCAAATGAGAGCGCAATCGTACGTCCGCCCAGCGAAACCGTTGCATCGTGAAACATGAGAGGCTCCACGTCGCCGTCCAGTTTCAGTTCTGAGGCGCGTGGGACCCTCTGCCAGTGCTCATTGCGATCCACAGGCCCGGTCACCAGCAAGTTCCCGCCGTCATTGGCGTACTTCAAGAGCGTTTGCCAGGCCGCATCCGTGAGTGCCTGGGGCGACGGCAAGATCACCAGTTTCGGTGACCCGAGTTTGGCGAGCTGATTCTCGGCAACCGCGTACAGGGTTAGATGGTCCGTGTATGCGAGCGCTCGGACGGCCTTGCGCTGTGCCTCTAGCTGGATATCGCCGACAACAGAGAACTGCGCCGCTTGCGACGTCACCACTGCGATTGCTGGTCGTTGTGGTTCGCGCAGCTGCGCGCCTAACGATTTCGCCGTCGCCGCAAAAGCACGCATGACATCCGCTTCCGGTTTCTCTGTCCCATCCGGACGAACTAGGCCGATTGGAGTTTCATTGCTTTCGGTCATGTAGGAGTTGGTGTTCCAGAGCCATTCGATCGCGCCCGCACCGTGCACGAAGGCTGTCGCCACTTTGCGTTCCAGAAGCGATGCCTCGCTCTCGGGATCGCGACGCGCGACCTCATCGAGGTTGAGTTCCCGTTGCAGTCCCGTCTCCTGGATCAGCATGGCCTGCCCCGGTTGCTTCGCGAGCAATGAATCCCACAAAATGTAATCGTTCTGCCACCAGGAATGGTTGGTTGTGAAGTCCACGTTGGTGCCCCAGTAGGCTGGCGAAAGACGATCCTGAATCCCACCTTCGTCCTGGCCGACCGTGACGAGTTGTGTCGAACCGGCGGCCCGCACAGCGTCCCGCATCGTGCCGACCCAATTCGCAAAAACCTCCTGTGCGAAGAGGAAAAAGTCATAGACCTTGAGGGAATTGCGGCCGACGTACGCACCCCGGAGGGTGAATTCAGTGTCATCAGGAAGGGGAATGGTGTCCTTGCACTGCAGCAACCGGCAGATTCCACGCGGCCGCCAATGCTGCCCGATCGGGGTAGCGTTTGGCCAACCAATCGTTCCAACTCGCCAGCTCAATCGGATCGCCATTCGGACGCATGGTCCATAAATGTTGCGAGATGCTCGGCTCATTGATGAAGTCCCACGCTAAGAACGGGACGTCGTGAAAACGTGCGACGACTGAGGAAATCAACGTACGTTGCCGCCGCACGGCTTGCGGATCGAGATAGGGATTCACACCTCCCAGGACTTCGGGCAGGAACGCAAAGAAGTTGAACTGTACCGGCAGTCCGTACTTGCGAGCTGTCATCAGGTAGGCTTCCAGCGTGCGCAGGGTTCGGTCGTACGGCTCGCCGTTTTCATTGCAGAACTTGTCCCACCCCGTCCACCAGCCGGTGCGGATCATGTTTATCCCAGCGGCGTGAATCTGGCCGAGTTCCTGGTTCCACACGTACACATTGGGATACTCGAAGTACAGGCGCTGCGCCTCGCCCGACATGTACGTGGTTCCCACGACGGCCAGGGGATGACCGTCGAGTTCGAAATAATCCTTGTTCGCTGTAGAGCCGCGGTCCGGACCGCAAGTAGGCTTCGTCTCGTATCCAGAATCCCGAGCGATACACAGCCCGGACTTTGTCTCCTTCGATCACCTGCGCATCCACGATGAATAATCCCTTGCCACTGGGCGCAGGGAGTACGATCGGTTCAGAACTGGTCAGCGCGGCAGTCGTTTCCGAACGTTGCGAGGGCTCTGCTTCAGGAAACACACCGATCTTCACGGTCGTCGTTGCCGTGTGCGGTTCAGCCGAATGCCAAGTGACGTTCAGTGGAATCGGTTCTCCCGGCAGGAAAAGTGGTAGCACAGGGCGCACCAAGAACTCTTCACTGCCGCGCAGGGAGCGCTCGACCAAGGCATGCACGATCGGTCCGGCCTCGGCGCGGCTGTAGAAATCGGCTGCCAATTCGGCATTAACGAAAACCCACCGGCCCCCATCGAACCCGTTTCGCAGGTGGTCGATCTCGATAGCGGGCGCGGCCAGTTTGCGTCCGGCTTTCACGCCCCACGCAACCGTGTCCACCCGGGCGTCAATCGATCCCGTGGCCCCGCCGCGATGGTACAGATCAACCGCGCTCAAGCGAATCACCGGGCTAAAAGCTTGCTTCCATGCAAACTTGGGTATCTGCACAGGCAAATCCGGGTTCTGCTGGAACTCCATCCCGTCGGAACCGGGTGTGTCCTGGTACTGGTCGATCATCAACGGCCGTGTGAAGCGCACGCTGTAGTCCCGAAGATGCCATCCCGAAGTATCGTGATATGCCGCGCGTGTGAACGGTCGGCCGCCCAAAACCAGCAGGTTTCCGCCGCGGTTGAGATACCGGTAAATGTTGGGCCACGCCTCCTCGGGAAATGCAGAACCATAGGGCAGAACAAGAAGCTTTGTGGACGGCGAGTCGAGCAGGCCGGGCAATTCGTGGGTGTGTGCGAGCTGCCCCGAGGGAAACAGCTGCCCGAGTTGCGCCGGGGAAGGGCTTGCAGAATCAGCAGCGGGGAATCCCTCTTCTCGAAATACCACGACCCCCGACTCCTCCTGTGCGGAAAGAGCGGGGAGCGAGGCAGACAACAGACCTATGGCAAGTGCTGATATCAGTACCTTGTTCATTAGCTACCTTTAAGTGTTGTCGGAACGAGCATTGCGTTCTTGGATCGAAACATCAGAAGAGGAACTGTAGCAGCTGAACGTCTTTCCATAAGCCCCAGGTGGATTAGCGTCGGCTCTCGACACACAATTTCCACTGAAACGAACCGCGCGCAGTCTGCCGGAGAGGCAAAACGCTTGTCAACTATAAAGTAAACGCTATTTCTAGTAAGTTAATCGATTACTCTCTATTCAAAAAGCATGTATTATGTGTCTTCCGATAGAGACTTGCCCACGAACATGTTCACCAGGGAGCCGAGCACGGCTGAACCTGCGTACCGCGATGGATTGGTGATCGGTGTCGATGTTGGAGGCTCGAAGGTCGCCGCCGGCGTCGTCGATCGTGACGGTCGAATTCTTTCCCAGGTTCGCGCTGCGATGGCGGCCAGTGGGCTCGCGGCCGAAGGATTGGCCGCCGTAACCTCGGTGATTGACAGTCTGTTGAACGCCAACCCGCGAGTGCGAAGCATGATTCATGGGATCGGAATCTGTTCCCCTGGACCGCTCGATCCCAAAACAGGAGTCGTAATTAATCCACCCAATTTGCCGTGCTGGCGAAACTATCCGTTAGCTGCCGAAACGGCGCGGATCTACGAGTTGCCGGTGCAGCGTGGACAATGACGGAAATGCGTCGGCTCTCGCGGAAGCTCGCTGGGGCGCAGGATACGGGTATCGAAACGTGTTCTACGCCACGATCGGGACCGGGATCGGCGCCGGGATGGTGTTTGATGGGCAGCTCTACCACGGGCGCACAGGCGCTGCCGGCGAGGGCGGACACATGAGCATCGACTATCGAGGCCCAGCGTGCGGCTGCGGCAAACGGGGCTGTATCGAAGTCGCTGGCTTCGGGTCCCTGCAATTGCCCGCCGAGCGCGCGACAAAGCTGGCGCAAGAAAGCCCCCGCGCGTCCACGATCTGGGAGCTGGCTGGATGGCAGGTCTCGAAGCAGTCACCAGCGAAATGGTAGGTCAAGCTGAGCGTGATGGGCGACGCTGCGGCGCGCGCAATACTGGCTGGAGACGATTGAGCTTTTGTCCGTATGGTTGGGCAATATTGTGGACCTGCTGGAACCGGATATCGTGGTAATAGGCGGCGGTGTGGCGTCCATGCTGAAGCCTTTCTTCGCCGACATGCAGGCCGGTCTCTCGCGCTTTTGCGTGAATTCTCGTTGCGGTGAAATTCCTGTGTTACCCGCGTGCTACGGTGAGGACGCCGGAGTTGCAGGCGGAGCCGCTCTCTGTTCGCGGGCGCAACTCAGGGCCCAGGTTTCCTAAGAACAGAGAGCAGCGGTTTCGCGTCGAGCCGTGCAGCTATCGTGGCAAGTCTGTGAGGGCGTGACTTCCGGCAAAGTCTCGCAGAGCACGCTAAGGGCGTGGTGGGGCTTTCGGCGGCGATGGGCGGATTTCGTCAAAGGTCACAATGCCCTTTCCCTCCAGAACCGGGTAGTACTTATCTGCGGCCAAGTCCTTAAGAACCTCAGTATTTCCCGAAGGCCACCGAATCTCCACACTATCAATCTTGGTAGCGGATCCGAGTCCGAAATGAACGCGTAGGTCATTCTGCGACAGGTAGCTCCCTCCGCTGTGAATTTCCTCCGTCTGGGTCATGCCACCCGCGACAATCTTCAGCCGGGCGCCGATGGCCAGACGGTTACTCTTGATGCCGGCGAGTTCAAAGCTGACCCAATGGCGGTTTTCCACTCCAGAATTTCTTAGAATCATCGGAGCCCCCACCAGATCTCCAACCACGACATCCATTTTCCCGTCATTGAAAAGGTCGCCCACCGCCAAGCCGCGCGAGACGCGTTTTTCCATCACCGCGGGACCTGACTGGTCGCTGGCATCACAGAAAGTCCCCTCCTTCTGGTTGTAGTGGACGAGCTTCGGCTGGCGATAACCCCCGGCTGAGGGAAGGGAATCGACCTGCGGGTAGACGTGGCCATTTACTGTGATGAGGTCCAGCCAGCCGTCATTGTCGAAGTCGACGAACGCATCTCCCCACTTTACCCAGGGGACAGACGGCAGACCGACACCCGATTGGTACGACACATCCTGAAAATTCCATTTACCATCGTTGCGGTAGAGTGCGGTGTAGTCGAGCGAGAAATCGGAGACGAATAGAGAAGGTCGCCCGGCATGCAGGTAATCCCCGATAGCGACTCCCATCGACGCCTGTTCGTGACCGTCTTCGCTCAAGGCTGTTCCTGACTCGAGGCCGATCTCGGTGAATTTTCCGTTGCCTTCGTTGCGATACAGAAAATTCGCCATGGAATCGTTGGCCACATAGATGTCGGGGCGGCCCGTGTTATTAAAGTCGGCCCACAGCACAGTCAAGCCGTAGTACCCGGTTGGGTCGTCCACTCCCGCTTTCTTCGAGACGTCGGTAAACGTTCCATCGCCATTGTTATGAAAAAGGGAATCGCCTGCACCCTTGAGCCCACGGGGACCGCACTGTACATCGACTCCCATGAATTTGCAGGTAAAGCCGCTGCCAAATACAGGGGGATGCGCGATGTCGAATTCGGTGTAGTTCGCGACCATCAGATCGAGCAAGCCGTCTCCGTCGTAGTCGCCGAAGGCGGCTCCCGTGGACCAGCGGCCGTCTGCCACGCCAGCTTTGGTGGTTACGTCCGTGAAAGTGCCATCGCCGTTGTTGCGATACAGAACATTTCCGTGCAGGCAGGTGACATAGATGTCGGGCCAGCCGTCATTGTTGTAGTCTCCGACCGCGCCGCCCATGGCAAAGCCCGGAGTCGCGACTCCGGCCTTGTCGGTCACATCAGTGAAAGTCCCGTCGTGATTGTTGTGGTAAAGAGCACTGCGGCTCTTCTCTCCCTTGTTAGCCATTTCGACAGTCGGCGCATTGGTGAAATAGATGTCCAGCCAACCATCGCGATCGTAATCCAGTAGAAGCACGCCCCCGCTCATGGATTCGGCGATGTAGTGGTTGGTAGCAGCCGACGTATGGCTGAAACGAATGCCAGCCTTTTCGGTGACGTCTTCGAGTTGCGGGATGGGACGTCCCTGACACCTCACCGCTTTGGCGCTGGGGGGAGGCGCGGCCCCCTGGGCGACTCCTTGGGCGGATGCAAGTCGGAACTGCCCGAACAGAAATAGGGGCAACATGACTGCTACTCGTGCTCGACCACCGATTGGTCGACGTCGGTGACCGAACATTACCGGACACCTACTACGCGTGCGTCCTGCAGAGCTCGCTTTTCCTCGTTTTGAGCGTTCGCGTGGAGTTCGGTTACACGGCGCAAAGCTTGCTTCGCTTCATCGTTCCGTCCCGTGGCCTTCAGAGCAGAGGCCAGCCAGTAATAGATGGAGGGTTCGTCAGGATTAATCTCGGCAGCTTGCTGCAGGAGCTCGGCTGCACTCTGCGGGTCCTTCATCTTGAGTCTTTGTCTTACCCAGATAAAACGCTGCTGCCCAGGAGTCGGGAGTCGACTTGTGCGCTCGCTCCAGGTATGGCAACGCTTCAGCGTACTGTTCGCTCTGCACCAGCAGCGCCCCCATAAAGTAGATCGTGCTGGAATTGTCAGGATCCTCGCCAAGAGCCTGCTCCAGCTCTTTGCGGGCGTCCTCATAGCGCCTGAGGCTGATATAAACCTTCGCCAACTCCAGACGTACGCCCCGCAGCCGGGGATCCGCCGCCATGGCCTCTTTAAAGGCCTGTTCGGCTTCCGCGAACCGGGTGGAATCGTAATAGGCCTTCCCGACCAGGAAGTTCGCTTGCGCCTTCGTGCCAGCGTCCTCGAACAATGTCGCAAAGACTTTCTGACCGTTCCTCTTTTTGTCCGGTTCGCGAATAGGCAACTCCAAGCAGATACAAGGTAGCAGGATCGCCTTTGTTGCCCGCCAACGGCTTCAGCAATTCGAGCGCTGCAGCCGGCTGACCTCCGTAGACCAGGCAAGTCGCCAGGAGATTGGTCGCCGCATGATGTTATGCCTCCCCCCTTAGAGAGAGTGCCCGGGAAAGGTCTCTTCTGCCGGGACGAAACAACGATGTCCTGGACCACCCCACGCATCGAAGACGCTATGCAGCGTCCACCCCTGGAAACATCCCGTACGACAAAAACGATTGTGCGGACAGCGTACGGAATTAATCGGCGGGAAGTCTGATGCAGGACCCTTTGGATTGTCAAGCAAAAAGTAAACGCTAACCTTCCATAGAACATCGATAACCTTTCCGATCACTACAGGTAAACGCTAATCCTTCTTGTCCGTGTGCCCGGATTTCCTGTGGTATGCTCGGCGCCTATGCCCGTCACGATGCAGGACATCGCTAAGGGTTTGAATGTTTCGGTCGTTACGGTTTCCAAGGTACTGCGCAACCAGGGCAACATTAGTGCCGCGACCCGGAAGCGTGTCCTGCAGCGCGCCAAAGAGCTCAATTACCAGACGAATTGGATTGCGCGCAGTCTTGTCACTCGCAAGACCTTTACCATCGGGCTCCTGCTTCCGGACTTCACCCATCCCTTTTTTGCCGAGGTGGCGAAAGCGATCGCGGAAACAGTTCGCGCGCAGGGCTACCACGTCATCATTTCTTACTTCGAAGAGGATCCCGAGTTGGAACGGAATGAAGCCGACGCTCTGATGGCGCGGCAAGTGGATGGGTTAATCGCAGCCTCGGCCCAATCTCGACCTGACCTGTTTGAAGGAATTCAGAAGCGAAAAGTGCCTTTGGTTCTGATTGATCGTCCGATTGCAGGCCTGCAAGCGAGCTTTGTGGGCGTTGACAACGAGGCCATCGGAAAACTCGCCACCAACCACCTCATCGCGCAGGGATGCCGTCGCATCGCGCATTTGCGCGGCCCCGGAATTGGAATCGCCGCCGCCCGTCTCGCCGGTTACCGGCTGGCACTGAAGAAGCACGGGCTTACGGCATCGCCCAACTATGTAGTTGGGGCTCGTTACGTGGACACGAGCGGCTACACCGCAATGCGAAAGCTGCTGCAGCTGGATCCCATTCCGGATGGCGTTTTCTGCTATAACGACCCGGTTGCAATTGGCGCGATGAAGGCGATCACCGAGGCTGGTCTGGAGATTCCCCGGGATATTGCAGTGGTGGGCGCCGGCAACGTCCACTACTCGGATGTGTTAGCGATTCCCCTCAGCACTGTCGACCAGGGAACCACGCAAATCGGCAAACAGGCCGCACAACTTCTGATGGACCAGATCGACGCGAAGGGTAAGCCGCGAGTCAAGAGAGTGCTGATGGTGCCCAAGCTTGTGATGAGACAATCCACTGACCGATCGCAATCCCAACGGGCCCCTCCGCCCTCGAGAATGTGCAGCAGACGACTCGCCCTATAGCGCGAACCTAGGAAGGGCAGAGCTTCCTCCCAACCTGCTTAGAACCCGATGCAACCAGGACAACGGCCTGTGCTCAAGGCCTCAGCTGAAAACTGACAAAAGCCAACCGCTTGCTATCAGGCGACCAGGAGGGAACATTGATCGTCCCCTGTCCTCCGAACAAGTTGGCAAGCACCGTGACTTTTTTATCGCTGAGAGACATGAGGCGCAACATCACGTCCTTGTTTTCAGGATGGCCCGTTACGCTTTTGTCATAGGTGAGAAACACCATCCATTGACCGTCGGGCGAGATGTGTGGAAACCAGTTATTGAAGTCGTCTGACGTAATCTGCTCTTGCCCGCTGCCATCCGGTTTCATGCGCCAAATCTGCATGCGTCCGGTGCGTACAGAGTTGAAGTAGATATAGCTGCCGTCCGGAGAATATTCCGGCCCATCATCCAGACCCTTGGCGGTGGTGAGCCGTGTTTCTTCTCCGCCTGCGGCGGGAATCGTGTAGATATCGAACTCGTCGTCGCGTTCCCCTACGAAGGCCAGAGTCTTGCCATCGGGAGACCACCCATGCCAGTACGACGGGGATTTCTGGGTAATGCGTCGGGGCGTGCCGCCCCCAATCGGCACGATGTAAACGTTAGAACGATCGTCTTCCTGTGACTGATCACTGATCGCTAGCCACTTGGCGTTGGGCGAGATGCCATGATCGTTGTTGCACCGCGTAGCAAAGCCGGTGTCGATGAGCTCTGGCTTGCCTCCGTCCACCGGGATCTTTTCTATGCGACCATTGCGGTTAAACAATAGCGTTGTCCCATCGGGTGTCCAGTTGGGAGCCTCGAAGCGTTCGGGTGCGACATAAACCACGTGGCGGTCCGTGGACTCGATTTCCACCGTCTCGAGCGTGCTGTAAAGCTTCGGTTCTCCTGCTGATTTCTGCGGCTCCGTTACGTCGACATGCGAGAACATGGCTTTCTCCACCACATCTTTTTCATGAGAACAGACGCCGATGCCCACGTAGAAGGAACCTTCCATCGGAACACGCGTTGAACCTCCCGCCATCTTGAGTGCTTCGCCATCACCGGCGAGTTCCATGTAGACATATTGCCCACGTTTCTCCAGTCGCAGCTTCTTCGGAGCTGAGGTATTGGCCTGGATCTCATGGGTGGTCGCACCTTTGCTTTCGCGATATTGAAGAGATGTCAGACCGCTACCATGCAATGCCAGGTCGGCGTAGGCGGAGTCCGCGTCGAGACTTTGCCGGAACATGAGCACGGCTTTACGGTGGGGATTTACGCCGGCTCCAACGAACGAAATATCGGCAGTCAGGATGATATCTCCCGAGACCTTCTTCCAGACGAACTGGAATGCGTCGGTCGTGAACCACATGTTTTCGCCGCTGCCCGCGATGGTGTACCTCTGGTTGGACGCGTCGTACGCGACCGAGCCGGGATGTACCACAGTTCCAATGTCGCCATGATTCTCGAAGATTCCGGTGGATGGGGAATTGGCCTGCGCAAAAAGAAGAACGGAGCAACATATCAGGGCAACCGGAGTAAGCCACAGCCACGAAGTGCGGTTAAGCGTCACGACGAATAAGCCTCCACTAGGTTTAGTGTCCCACCTTCTTATCGAAGAAGTCGGCCATCAACTGCAGGGCTTCCTTCGTCTCGGGCAACTGGAAGTGATACCAGAAAGCATGCGGCAGTGCCTCAAAAACCACCAATTGCGCGTCATTCCCCGCCCGCAGCAATGCAAGGTGCAACAGCACTGTGTCGCTGAGCAACAGGTCGCGGGTGCTGGTCACCAGAAGGCTGGGCGGCATTCCATGAAGATCGGCGAAGATAGGCGACAGAACGGGGTTTTTGAGGATCCGTATTGCCAGGATACTGGCTGTGCGGCACGCGCTTCGGATCTGGTACTTCGAGGCGCCCGGGCAGGCCATCGAGGGTGAAGAGCGCTCGCGAATCGCTGCTGCGGCTGAAGTCCGCGAGGGCCGAAAAGATTCCCAGTGCCGCTGGCAGCGGTAGTCCCAGTTGCTTTAGCCGTACGGTGACTTCACAGGTGAGAATGGCTCCTGCCGACGTCCCAAACATGCCTATGCCGCTCGGTTTGTATGTCTTTAGGAGCTCTCGATAGACGGCAACAACATCATCGACCGCGGCCGGAAATGGATTCTCAGGAGCCAGCCTGTAATAGACAGAGACAACTTTAGTTTTTGTGAGGTTCGCGATCGGAATTCCTTCGATCAGGGAGCCGGAGTCGGAGATGAATCCTCCACCGTGCAGGTTGATGAGCACGCGGCTCTGATTTGGCTTCGGCGTGATTGGAGTGATGATATCGGTGCGAACCCCCGCAATGCTGGTCTCCTGCACATTGACCAGGTAAATGCTGCGGGCTTCTGAGGAATCCTTTTTACGCCAGTCATCGGTAGCTGTACGAATCGCCGCCAATGAATCGGGTCCGGGTTTCCTGTCTGCAAGCGAAGCCAGCCACTTTTGGGCTTCCGGACTGACAGTCGGCGGTACGGGGATAACACGCTGAACATGTGCGGTGCCATCCGCATCAAAGCGGGAGGAATTTTGCTGGAGTCTGGAGCAGGACAGCGTTGCCAGCGTCGTCAGCACAACCGCGGCGGCTGTGATCTTTGGTTGCATTATTTGACTCCTGCCCCCGCCAGCTTGCGCAGCCGCTCTGAGACATTCAAGAGCGCACGTCCATCGTGATAGGCCGCCTTCCAGATTCGTCCTTTGCTCGGGTCAACGGGCACCCCGTCGGGTCCGACCATCTGATACACCCCGTGAAATTCACCGTCGATCTGATAAGTCTTGATGAAATGCCACTGTAGCTGAAACGCCTTGAAATATACGTCAGTCTGGCTGCCGTATTTCTGATGCATCAGAAGCAGTGAATTCAGGCCCTCCATTTGTACCCACCATTCTTTCTGTCGAGACTCTGGTTTTCCAAACGTCGTGCCGTCCGGGTAGAACCCGCCGTAGGTTTCGTCCCAGCCGTTTGCCAGCGCGTGGTCAACCAGCAACTTCGCCATGTGCTCGGTCTTGGGATCGTGGCCATGGCCAAGCACATCTTCTGCTTCGAGCATCAGGTACGCGGTCTCAATGTCATGACCGTACGAGTCATGGTCGGGGAATGGCCGCCAGTCGTTTGTAAAGTAGAGGCTCATCACACCGGGCTGCATGCAAATCTTGTCGCGGTTGACCGCCAGCAATTCCTCCAGGCGCAGCCGCAAGGTGTCGTCCTTCCAGACTTCATACAATTGGGTGAACGATTCCAGCAGGTGAATGTGCGTGTTCATCGACTTATAGCCCACCGGAAACGACGACACAGGTACCCCCTGCAGAGTCACCGCATCCGGATTCCCCTCGACTACTTTGCCGTCGCGCGTCAGCCACTCGAAATAACCACCATTCTTGGCATCATGCGCGTGTTCGTCGACCCAGCGAAAAGCCTTCTGCGCGAGTTCGAGCGCCTTTGGATCTTTGCTCGCGCCGTACGCAGCAGCCGCCCCGTAAATTGCAAAACTTATTCCGTAAAGATGCTTGCCGTCGGTGTAGAAGGGGGAAATCTGCCCCTTGTCATCCAGTCCCCAATAGAAGCCGCCATACTGCTTGTCCCAGAGAGTGTTGTTCAGGTACTCCACGCCGTGACGCGCGATGGGAAGGAAACGATCCTTCATTTCCGGCCGGCGCATCGCGACTTGTGACGCAATCCACGTCATACGCCCTTGAAACACCGAGAACTTGCCTCCGCTCTGACCCCCAGGTTTCCAGTCGCGGCCGAACTCAGAACGAAACCCACCATTCTCGTTGTCCACCGTTCTGGGAAACCACACGTCGAGCACATCCCGGCGCAGCGCTCCTTCAACCTCGTCCGCGAATTTCAGGTAGTTGCTTCTGGTGGGCTCGAGATAGGGGATGGCCTTGGGTTTGTCGGTTGAAGGCTTGGAGGCCTCCTGTCCAAGGCTGGAGGAGCCCAGCACACATGCCAACGCGACGACCACGAAACCGTCGGAACGAAGAAAGTGCCTCTTCCGCATTGCCGATTCTTCCTCTTTTTTCGATGTCCTCGACAGAAAGGCCTAGTCTATTTCCCGTTGAGAACCTGTGGAATTCCAGTGGCATTGAGGTCCTTCGCTGTAGCGGCCATCTCTTTAATCGGGGGTCCGGATGCAAAGATTGAATCTGTACTGAGTTGCGCAGCCGTACAAAGAAGAGCTGCATTTTTCACAAAGGATCGGCGATTCATGATTGCGCTGCCACGCCGGAATTACGCGAGGCACTCCTTGGTAGAGGGTGGGCCAATTCGGCCCTGAGTATAAGCCAGGGTAAATGATGAACCAAATAAGACAATCGTATTGCTGATTAGCAGATCACCATTTTTCGAAATTGGGTCCCGTACTTCGACCATTATCAAGACGCACTTCTTCGCGAAAGCGTTTACCATACGCACCGCAACCAATCGTTTGCTCGTTCGGCCAGCCGCTCTCAAAAGGAGAACCGCCATGATGCGTCGCAGAGAATTTGTTCAGAGGGGGGTCGTCGGAGCAGGAGCGCTCCTCTTCGGCCGATGGCCCGGATGGGCCGCAGACGCTGCTGGAGCGGAGTCTCGCATTGAAGTCCTGCCTGATGAACCCCTGGGGATCATCTCACCCAACATTTATGGACACTTCGCTGAGAATTTGAGCGGCGTCATATACGACGGCATGTGGGTGGGTGAAAATTCCAAGATTCCCAACATTCACGGTATCCGCAAAGAGCTGGTCGACGAGATGCGCAAGATCAAGCCGGCGGTGGTACGTTTTCCCGGAGGATGTTTCGCCGACAGCTACGACTGGAAGGACGGAATTGGACCTGCGGAGAAGCGTCCCCGGCGCACCAACTTCTGGGCTGAGGGGGAAAAACCCGACGCTCCGACCAGCCACAAGTACGATCCCAATCAGTTCGGAACCAACGAATTTGTCCGGTTCTGTAAGTTGGTTGAGGCCGAACCCTACCTGGCCGCGAACGTGCGCAGCCTGCCCGCCGAAGATTTCTATCGCTGGGTCGAGTACTGCAACTCTCCTGCGGGTAGCACTACCCTGGCGGAGATACGCGCGACGACCGGATCGCCTGAGCCATTCAACGTGCGCTACTGGGGAGTAGGGAACGAATCCTGGGGATGTGGCGGAAACTTCACGCCGCAGGAATATGCGGTGGAGTTTCGCCGCTATGCGACTTGGGTACCTCAGTACGGGCAGAAACTGTCCTTCATCGCGTCCGGGCCGAGCGACGACAACTGGTCCTGGACACGTAGCTTCTTCGAAGAAATCTTGCGCAAGGGCAAGGAGCAGCTCCGATCTATCTACGGTGTAGCCCTCCACTACTACAGCTGGAACCTCAGCCGCGGCGCGACGAAAGACTGGGTGAAGGGCAAAGGCGACGCACTTCAATTTGACACAGTGGATTGGTACGAATTGATGCGTGAAGGCGACGTGATGGAGTCCCTTATCAAGGGCCATTGGCAGGTGCTCGCCGAAGCCGATCCCGAGCACTTGGTGAAACTGGTTGTCGATGAGTGGGGCCCATGGTATCGCCCGGGGAGTGAAGCCACTCCGGCGGATCAACTCGAGCAGATGCCTACTCTGCGCGATGCAGTCTTAAGCGGAATGACCCTTGACATCTTCAATCGCCATCCCGAGAAAGTCGCCATGGCGAACTGCGCCCAACTCATCAACTGCCTTAACAGCCTGTACCTCGCTCACGAAGACAGGTTCTGCGTGACCCCAGTCGGACATGTGTTTGCGATGTATGCGGCCCACCAGGGGGGCAAGAGCCTGCGCACGATCTTTTCCGCGCCGAATGTCAGTTATGACCGTGATGGCAAGGCAGCTTCGTTCTGGGGACTCAACGGATCGGCATCGTTACATGACAAGCAACTCATTCTTACCGTCGTGAATCCGGATATCAAAGTCGCTCGCGAGACCGAGATTGGGGTTCGGGGAACCAGCATCCGATCAGGCTCAACCACAACGCTGACTCATTCCGACCTTCACGCCCACAATACCTTTGAACAGCGCAACGTGGTGACCCCGCAAAACAAGGCATTGGAGAAGAGCGGGCGGACCGTGACATATACGTTTCCTCCAGCGTCCGTGACCAAGCTGACCCTCGCCCTGGACTGAGAGGCCGGCTGAGATGTCACGACAGGCTACCAGCGCGCAAAACTGGTTGACAAAGGCTGGTGGGTGCTCTACTTTTTCGAAGCCCGGTAAACGCTTACAATAGCCAAATCCGGGCATTTTGCTAGATTCCGGTCCCCTCTATGCTGCTACCAACCTTGCGCGAACAGGTACTTGAAGCGAACCTCGAATTGGTTCGCCGGGGCCTGGTGCTTTACACCTTCGGCAATGTTAGCGGCATCTCGCGTGAACAAGGTTTGGTCGTCATTAAACCCAGCGGCGTGCCCTACGAGCAGATGAAGCCTGAGCATCTGGCGGTGACCGATCTAGCTGGAAAGATCGTCGAAGGAACGCTGCGCCCGTCGTCCGACCTGCCTACGCATCTCGTCCTTTACGATGCCTTTCCTTCGGCAGGGGGCGTAGCCCACACCCATTCTGAATATGCTACAGCCTGGGCTCAAGCCCGCCGTTCCATTCCGTGTTTCGGGACCACCCATGCGGATTACTTCCACGGTCCCGTTCCGGTCACCGAGGTAATGCCAGATCAGGAGGTCCAATCGGAATACGAGCGCCACACCGGTCATGCTATAGTGCGAGCGTTTCAAAAAATCGATTCTTCCGCGATTCCAGCCGTTTTGGTCGCCAACCATGGCCCGTTCTGCTGGGGTCCCGATGCGGGCACTGCGGCGCACAATGCCGTGATTCTCGAGTCGATTGCCCGCATGGCCTACTTCACCCGCGGGATTAACGACCACGCGGACCCGGTTGGCCGGGAATTGCACGACAAGCACTATCTGAGAAAGCACGGAACGAACGCATATTACGGGCAGGCAAAGGATAAGAGATGATGCCAGCTTTGGCCTTGTTTGCGATGGACCGCCTTGTCCACTTGTCCGGAGTGGACATAGCGATTGTCGTTATTTATTTCGCGTTGGTCCTTGCAATCGGTTTCTACCTGAAGCGCTTCGCGAAAACCGGCGAAGACTTCTTTCATGGCCGGGCGCGAAATGACCGCTTGGGTCGCCGGACTCGCCTTCGTCTCCGCCAATCTCGGCTCGCTTGAACTTGCTGGGTTGGGCGGGATCCGCTTATCAGTACGGAATTCTCGCCGCGCACTGGTATTGGATCGGCGCCATTCCCGCCATGCTGTTCCTCGGCCTGGTGATGATGCCGTTTTACTACATCTCGAAGACGCACTCCGTCCCGGGATACCTGCAACTGCGCTACGGCACCGGAGGCCAGCGGATTAAGCGCCATCACGTTCGCCATCATGACCATCCTGATGTCCGGCGTGAACATGTACGCCATGGCGGTCGTCATGAAGGTCGTTCTTGGCTGGGATCTCCACTTCAGCATTTTCGTTTCATCGGTGACCGTCGGCATTTACGTGGCCGCCGGCGGCTTGTTCTCGGCAATCTTCAACGAAGTGCTGCAATTCTTCCTGATCTGGTTCGGCGCGCTGCTGATTCCGATTCTCGGTTTGATAGAAACGGGCGGCTGGAAGGGAATGGTCGCGCGCATTCAGCAGAATTTCCCCGGCCAGGACTTCACGCACATGTGGAGCAACATGGGCCACTTCCAAGACAACCCGATGGGCATGCACTGGACCGGCATCGTCTTCGGTCTCGGCATGGTGCAGGCCATGGGCTACTGGACCACCGACTTCCTGGTGGTGCAGCGCGTGCTTTCCGCAAGAGATATTCGCTCGGCAAAGCTGGCTCCCGTCATCGGTTCATTTTTCAAGATGGCCGTGCCCGCTGATTGTGATTCTTCCGGGCTTGCTCGGGCTTGCGCGGTTCTGCCGATGCACCTGGTTCCCGGCAAGTCAGGCGCAAGCCGGGCAATTCACTTACAACGAAGTATTGCCGCTGATGCTCGCGCGCTACTGCGGTCCGGGCTTGCTCGGACTTGGCATCACGGCGCTGGTCGCCGGGTTCATGGCCGGAATGGCTGGCAACGTCAGCGCTTTCGCCACGGTGTGGACCTACGATCTCTATCGTCCGTTTATCCGCAAGGACGCGCCCGATCAGCACTACGTTTCCATGGGCCGCTGGTGCACGATGATCGGTCTATTCATCAGCATCGGCACCGCATATCTGGTGATGGGTTTCGCCAGCATCATGGACTACGTGCAGGCGCTCTTCGGATTTTTCATCGCGCCGCTGTTCGGCACGGTCTTGCTGGGAATGATGTGGAAGCGCGTGACCAAAGCCGCTGGCTTCTGGGGATTGCTGGCCGGAACCGTCTCTTCCGTCACCATGTTCTTGCTGATGCAGGAAAATTGCCGATGTTCGGCCGGACCAGCGAACAGTGGATCTCTCTCTTCGCACTTTCTCCGCAAGCGCAAGGACTGGCGCAGGACATGTATCAGTCGCTCTGGTCCTGCGTGACCTGCGTGGTGGTGACGCTACTGGTCACGATGGTGACCAAGCCGCGGCCGGATTCCGAACTGGTAGGCCTGGTTTACAGCCTGACTGAAAAAGCCAAGGAAGAAAAAGTCGGACTACTTCGGCGGCCGATTTTCTGGGGCTTGGTGGCGCTCGCGATTCTGATTGTTCTGCAAATTATTTTCTGGTGAAACCAATGAGCGAAAAACACGAAATCATTCCGGTTTGGTTTTTTGTGGGCGTGCTGTTTCTGATTTACGGCGTGCTGATCTTTGGCAGCGGCTTGGCGGAGTGGTCGCATCCGCCGAATACCGTTGGCCGAATTGCACGCTCCAGTATGGTGGGGCGCGCTGTTGATCGTGCTGGGCGCGTGTATTGCAGCGTGTTCCGCCCGGGCGGACAACAAAGCGTTCAGGCTCTACAGATCCGAGTGAGAACGCTCGAGCGTTTGCACATGCTGCCGGTGGCCGCGCGGCAGCGGCGCTAAAGTCTGGCAGTCGTGCCGTGTAACGTGAAGGCGAATCGTGCGGTCATGGCAAACGAAAAGAAAATGACGATGGGCGTGATCGTCGGGAATCGCGGATTTTTCCCCGATCACCTGGCAAAAAGCGGTCGCGAAGAAATTCTGGCGCGTGCTGGCAAAGCAGGCATGAATGCGGTCGCGCTCAGCATCGGAGGACAGCAAGTACGGCGCCGTCGAAACGCACGAAGAAGCCAAGCGCTGCGCCGAACTTTTCGCGCAAGCACGAAAACGACATCGACGGCGTCATCGTCACCTGCCGAACTTCGGAGACGAACGCGCCATCGCCGATACGCTGCGCCTCGCCCGTCTCGGCGTGCCGGTGCTGGTGCAGGCCACGCCCGACGATCCTTAGAAAATGACCATTCGCTTACCGCCGCGACAGCTTTTGCGGAAAGATGTCCGCCTGCAACAACCTGAAGCAGTACGGCATTCCGTATTCGCTTACCAAGCTGCACACCGAAGCCCCTGATTCGCCGGAGTTTGCCAAAGACCTGGAATGGTTCGCGCGGCGTGTGCCGCGTGGTGCGCGGATTCTGAACAATCTTGCGCATCGGCGCCATCGGCGCGCGCCCGACCGCGTTCAATACCGTGCGTTACAGCGAGAAGATTTTGGAAGTCCAGCGGCATCTCCATCGAGACGCTCGACCTGTCAGCGAAGTGCTCGGCCGCATCGGACGAATGAAGGACAACGACGACGCCGTCGCGGCCAAGCTGGCTGCGATCAAGAAGTACGTCGACCACCAGCGCAGTGCCCGACCAGGCGCTTGATGAAGATGGCCAAGCTGGGCGCGTTATCGATCAGTGGATGGAAGCCAGGCCGACGTGGCGATCAGCGCGGTGCAGTGCTGGACATCGCTCGAAGAAAATCTGGGCGTCGTCCCCTGCACCGTCATGAGCATGATGAGCGACAACCTGCCTTTCCAGCGCTTGCGAAGTCGACGTCTGCGGCGTTCTCGGCATGCACATGCCTTGCGGCTGGCTTCCGGAACGCCTCAGCCCTTCTGGACTGGAACAACAACTACGGCACCGATCCGAACAAGGCAGTCTGCTTCCACTGCAGCAATCTGCCCAAACACTTCTTCCGCGAAGTCAGATGGACTTCCAGGAAATCATCGCTGGCACGGTCGGCAAGGAAAATACTTTTGGCACCTGCGTCGGGCTCATCAAGCCTGAAAAGATGAGCTTCTGCGCGCTTCTCCACCGACGACACTGCTGGCAAGATTCGCGGCTATGTCGGCGAAGGCAAATTTACCGACGATCCGCTCGACACTTTCGGCGGCGCGGGGGTCGTCGAAATTCCGCAAATGCAGAGGCTGCTCCACTACATTTGCGAAAACGGCTTCGAGCATCACGTCGCCGCGAATCTTTCCACCGTGGCCGGGTCTGTCCACGAGGCAGCCACGCGCTACCTCGGCTGGGACATGTACTGGCACGAAGGACCGAATCAGGCTTGTTGAACTGGAACCCTTATCTTCGAGCTTGCATCGTTCTGAGCTTGTTCAGCTTGTCAACCATACGCGCAATCGGATTGCCCCCGACGCCGGCAGATGATCAATCTCTGCTCGCAGCGACCCCACCCATGGGTTGGAATAGCTGGGATTCCTACGGCACGACTATCAACGAAGCCCAATTCAAAGCAAACGCACAATGGTTGGCAGAGCATTTGAAGTCCGCGGGCTGGCAATACGTGGTCGTGGACATGGAGTGGTTTGTCACCAATCCCGTTCCGGAAGGGAACTCCAAGAATTCACAGTTCAGTCTCGACGAACATGGTCGCTACACCCCGGCGGTGAACCGCTTTCCTTCCGCGGCAAATGGCGCCGGGTTCAAGCCGCTCGCCGACTACGTGCATTCCCTCGGCACTCAAGTTCGGAATCCACATCCTTCGCGGAATTCCGAAAGAGGCGGTAGAGAAAAACCTGCCGATTGAAGGCTCGGGCTACCGCGCCGCTGATGTCGCGAACCGCACCGATCTTTGTCCCTGGAATCCCGACAACTACGGAACCGATCCCAGCAAGCCCGCCGCACAAACCTATTACGATTCGATTGCTCGCCTTTACGCCAGTTGGGGTGTGGACTTGATCAAGGCTGATTGCATCAGCAGCCGCCCGTACAAGGGCGACGACATCCGCATGCTGAGTACGGCGCTCCGAAAGACGGGGCGGCCGATTGTTCTGAGCCTCTCACCGGGAGCCGCTCCCATCGAGAAGACCGACGAAATGCGGGTGTATGCGCAGATGTGGCGGATCTCCGACGACGTCTGGGACCTTTGGCACAGCACGGTAGATTACCCACAGGGGCTCGGAGACCAGTTCCCACGGATCGCCAAGTGGGCGTCGCGTTCCGAGTCCGGTCATTGGCCCGATGCTGACATGTTGCCGCTGGGTTATCTAGGCCCGGCCCCGGGTTGGGGAAAGCCACGCCAGACACGGCTTTCGCATGACGAACAGCGAACATTCCTGACTTTGTGGTCGATGTTCCGCTCGCCGTTGATGATGGGCGGAGAATTACCCTCAAGCGACGCGTGGACCACCTCTCTGCTGACAAACTCCGAGGTGATTGCGATCGACCAGCACTCCACCGGCGGTCGTCCTGTGATCACCAGCGACAAAGTCGTCGCATGGGTTGCGCACGCGAGCACCGGCGATCTGCAGTACGTGGCCATCTTCAACCTGGGAGAGGCCAGCCAAACGCTGCGCTATTCGTGGAAAGATTTGGGGTTCTCCTCCCAGAAATATAAGACTCGTGACTTGTGGGAGCACAAAGACCTTGGCACTGCCGATTCTGTGAACATAACCATTCCAACACATGGCGTAGTTCTCTATGGCATTTCGCCGGCGCAAGCAGCCGGTAGCGGACTTCAATAAACGCGTTGCTAGCGATGGCCGCCCAATCACTGCGGCTATACTCAGGGAGGCAATTGTGAAATCTCACGCAATCGTAACTGCACTGATCGTGGCTTGCATGCTGCTGACTTGCATCTTGGGAGGCGCCGAAGCGAAGAAGACCATGAAGAAAGAGCCGTTCGGGAAGACCGAAGATGGGCAGGCTGTCGATCTCTACACTTTGTCCAACAAGAACGGGCTGGAAGCCGCAATCACTAACTTTGGGGGGATCGTCGTTTCACTGAAAGTGCCCGATCGAAGCGGCAAGGTCGATGACGTGGTGCTGGGCTACGACCAGCTCGACGGGTATCTGACCAACAAGGCATTTTTCGGGGCGATCGTCGGCCGGTACGCCAATCGCATCGCTCACGGAAAGTTCGTTCTCAAGGGGACGACCTCCAACATCCCCAAGAATGATGGCGATAACGCGCTGCACGGCGGACTGAAGGGCTTCAACAAACGTCTTTGGACCGCCAAGGATGTGTCCGGCGCTCACGGGCAGGCCTTGGAATTGACCTACCTCAGCAAGGATGGCGAAGAGGGCTTTCCGGGAAATCTGAATGCCAAGGTCGTCTACACCCTCACCGATCAGAACGAGCTTCGCATCGACTACTCCGCCACCACCGATAAGGACACGGTCATCAACCTCACCAACCATTCATATTTCAATCTCGCGGGCCAAGGTAACGGCGACATTCTTGGCCATGAGTTAATGATTCACGCCGATCGCTTCACGCCCGTCGACGCAACTCTGATTCCCACGGGAGAGCTGAAGCCAGTCAAGGGCACGCCCTTCGACTTCACGAAAGCAACGGCCATCGGTGCACGTATCAACCAGAACGATGAACAGCTCAAAGTTGGCAAAGGCTATGACCACAACTGGGTGCTCAATAGTGGAGGGAAGGGCGCAGTGTCAGTGGCGGCCGAGGCCTACGAGCCGAAGACGGGACGAGTCTTGCAGGTTCTGACCGATCAACCCGGTGTTCAGTTTTATAGCGGGAATTTTCTGGACGGGACCATTCAAGGCAAGGGTGGCAAGGTCTACAATCTGCGCAACGGTTTTTGTCTGGAAACGCAACATTTCCCCGACTCTCCCAATCATCCCAAGTTCCCCTCGACTGTGCTCAAGCCAGGACAAAAATACAAGACGACTACGGTCTTTAAGTTCTCGAGTCGGTAGGTTCAGGCGATCGAGTGCTTCGTGCGCAACCCTTGAAGGGGCAGATCAGACTGGCATCGTGGGGCATCGCGAAAGCGATGCCCTATCTTTTCCCGCCGTCATCCGAGTTTCCGTTGTCATCCTGAGCGAAGTGAGGCGTAGCCGAACACAGTCGAAGGACCCCTCGATTGTTTGGGGTAGTACGACCGGCCGCTCATTTTCAATATGTGCGCGCGCGCAATTTTCGTTTGCTTCTCCGTTCACCCAATGAATGCAAAATCGTCAAGATTTCGACGTAGTCTGGGCTCCCGTTGACTCATCCCCACCGCCGTTCCATCCATCACCCGCTTAAACGCAGCTTGGAAACGATCCATCTCCGGCCGTGTTCCCACAGTGATGCGCACCCAAGTCGGCATCACAGGCCACACACGCCCGATGATCACTCCTTGCCGTTCCATCGCGTCCATGACATCCTTCCCGGCCCGTTTTGTATCGAGCAGGAAACAATTTGATTGCGATGGAATGTAGGCGTACCGATTGCGGTCAAGCCAGTCAAACACTTCGGCGCGAATCGCGCCATTAATGCGGCGCCGCTCCGGCACGAGTTTAAGATCGTTGAGGCTGGCCGACGCTGCGGCCACTGCCGGAACCGGCATAAAGTTCCAGCCACCGGTGTTGTGAACTTTTTCCAGCAGGTCGGGCCGTCCGATGGCGAACCCGCAGCGCAGTCCTGCCATTCCGTAGATCTTCGAAAAGGTGCGGAGCACGATGATTTCCTTGTCCGCCTTCACCAGGTCGAGCACTGAGGGCGCATCACAAAAATGTAGATACGCCTCATCCACCAGCACGATCGACCCCTTCGGTTTCTTCTCTACCAGATACTCAATATCCGAATGGGGCGTCAGAGTCCCCGTCGGATTGTTCGGATTGCATATGTAGAACACACCCGCATCCGGCGCCGCCGACAGCATCGCCTTCACGTCGTGTGCATAAGTTTTCGTAAGAGGCACCTTCACAACGCGCGCGCCCGATCGTTCCGATGTGAACATCCCTGCCTCGTATCCGGGATCAGCCGTCACGTAGCTGCGGGTAGGCGACGTGAAGGTCATCACGGCGTAGTGCAGGGGATCACTGGATCCGGGAAATGCGTGAACGTAGTCGGGCTTTAGGTCCTCAATCTTTGCAAAGGTCGAGACCAGATCATCAGTGAGTTCCCACTGATATCGTCCGCCCTCCTGGACCATCGCAGTCGCCGCCGCGCGCGCTGCTTCGGAAGGCCCGAGTGGATTTTCGTTCTGATTGATGATGACGGCGTCTTTTGGCACTGCCTTCCGGCCCGCCCAAGCGAGCATCGACTCAGTAACAATCCCTAAGCCCGCGGCCGTTGAGACCGCCGTCGACAACTGCAGGAACGACCTTCGGGAAAGCGACGACTGACGGTCGTCTTGCCTCATCATGCCACCTCCGGTTTCAGCGGGATTTATCTTACCGCCTTTTGGTTTGGGTGAGCATTCGGCAATTTTCGTGAATCGCACGCTCTTTCGGACCAATCAGAGAGGTATAGCCGGTACGGCCTCACGTAGTGCGCCAAGTCGAAAACCTCGTGATCCCGTTCATGAAAAGTTTGCGCGATTGCCATTGTAGGGATTCGCGCGCCCAGCAACTGACGGCGTGATCGGTGCTACTTCAAATTGGGCGATGGCGATCTGGCCCGCATCGAAGGCCATTTCAAGTCACAATCTCACGCCGCCTGAGCAGCATGGGGAAACGCGCGCTCATGCTAATCTATCTCTCTCCTCAGAGAACGACTGCATGACTTCGGTAGACCCCGCAAACCTGCTCATCAAGAAGTCGGGGATCCATGGCTCTGGCTGCTACACCAGTGTCGCGATTCCGGAGGGCACCCACATCGTCGAGTACACCGGCACTCGTCTGTCGAAAGAAGAAGCCGACGAGCTCTACTCCGAGCGTCCCGATACGTATCTTTTTTGCATTGGGGAAGGCGACTATGTGGTGGACGGCGACAATGTAGCCGCCTTCATCAATCACTGCTGCGATCCTAACTGCGAGACCGACGAGTTCGGCGAACATATCTGGATCATCGCCCTGCGTGACATCGGCGCCGGCGAGGAACTTACCTACGACTACAACCTTTACGACGGCGATGACGACGACGAGGCGATCTGCCACTGCGGGGCCAAAGGCTGCCGCGGCACCATGTACGGCGAGGAGGAGATCGAAAGGCGCGCAAAGGTGACAGCAGCAGGAAGTAAGAAATGAACGCAGCGCGTGGTTGCCCTACGACGGCGTTCCGCGCAGGTTGCATTCTGGTTTTATTCGCGGTCGGTGCCGCCCTGATGAATTGTGGCAGTAGTTCCTCACCTTCCACGGGCAACAACGGTAGTGGAACCCCGCCGCCAACAGCGTCCAACAGTCCTTTCTGGGCGCAGTGGGGACTCTCTCCACAGCACTCCGGGATGGTCAGCCTTTCGGCGCAAAGCCTCACTCACCAACTCGCAGATATCGTTTACGACCCATTTGTCGCCAAAGAGCAGGCCGAGCAGGGAGGCGATCTGGTCGCCCACTTCCAGGCCACTCTGATCGACGGCGACGACTTCTACATGGAGAGCAAAAGCGGCACGTATCCGTCGTGCGCGCCGCCCGGCGATTGGATCAACGGGACCGACTGCGGACCCAATGCCTGGGGCCAACTCATGTGGAACGTTACCCGCTACACCTGGGAGCAGGGCAAGCCGGTGTTGATCTGGACATTCGGGAGCGACTGGAAGCCTGAGCCCAATGGACAAGGGCTCGGAGGCTGGGAGCCCGTGTTTCATCCAGTGCTGGCGAACAGCTTTCTCTATGCGCCCGGCGCAGGTGGCACACTCTGGAAGATCGACAAGAATACCGGCAGGTCGGCGTCCCACGTCAATCCGCTCTCCGGCACGAGCGTCAATTCCGGGAACACTTTCGTCGCCGGCCCACTTACCGCCGACGCCGGCGGCAACATTTACTACAACGTTCTGTGGTTAGGCGATCCGACTACGGCCGACCCGTGGACCGTGTCGGATGTGCTGGGCGCCTGGCTAGTGAAGGTCACCCCGCAGGACAACGCTTCGAGGGTCGCATACAGCACTTTGGTTCCGGGCGCGCCTCCTGGAAACAGCAACACCTGCCCAGGCCGCTTCACCGACACGACGACTCTGCCCTGGCCACCCGATCCCACCGCTGTCCCACCGACGCGACTTTGCGGATCGCAACGTCCTGGCGTCAACATCGCACCGGCCATCGCTGCAGATGGAACGGTCTACACCGTCAGCCGCGCCCATTTCGTTTCGCGTGCCGCGTACCTTGTCGCCGTCAATTCCGACCTGACTCCGAAGTGGCAAGCTTCTTTGCAGCGGCGGTTGAACGACGGATGTGGTGTGATCGTTCCGATTGCGCCGCTCAGCGATCCCAATCAGCCGAATTCCTGTCGAACTGGCACTACGCCGGGCGTCGACCCGGTCACCAACGACTTGGGCTCTGGACTGGTGGTTGATCAAAGCTCATCGTCGCCCACGATCCTTCCCGACGGCAGCATCCTTTTCGGTGCGAACACGAATTACAACGGTTCGCGGGGTCATCTCTTCAAGTTTGACGTCAACGGGAGCTTCCTGGGCGCTTACGATTTCGGCTGGGACACGACCCCTGCTGTTTACACGCATGGAGGAACGTATTCCATCGTAATCAAGGACAACCATTATCCCGGCGGGCTTTACTGTGCGGGGAACAATCCGATCTGCCAGCCGTTGCCGGATGGCCCTTTTTACATTACGCAACTGGGCGCCAGTCTGAACGTGGAGTGGAGTTTCCAAAGCACCAACACGGATGGCTGCCACCGCAACTCCGACGGCTCGATCACGTGTATGCCGAATACGAATCCGAACGGCTTTGAGTGGTGTGTGAATGCCCCGGTGATTGATCAGAACGGCGTGGTCTACGCCAACAGCGAGGATGGCAACCTGTATTCGATCCCACAGGGACATACAGGGATCTTTACAGCGCCCAAAGAGCACCTCTTCACGAACTTGGCCATCGGCGCCGCGTATACACCGCTATCCGTAGGGCCGGATGGCAAGCTTTACGTGCAAAACGACGGACATGTTTTTGTGGTCGGGAACTGAACGATCTGGAACTGCCGAGTCCCTAGCTCCGCGCCAGAACATGCTGCAGACTTTTCACCGCACGCATGTATTGCGCCCGCTCGAAAGCGCCTGGATCCGGACAGCGTAGCTGGCTCATGCTGCCCTGCATCTGCTCGACGGATTCGTACTCGTGCTGCTCCATCCATTCCTGCATGCCCTGCTCTACGACGCGCAAGTGGTTGATGCCGTTGCGCAGCAGAGCGGAGCAAATCATGGTGACATTGGCCCCGACCATGAGCAGCTTGATTGCATCTTGCGACTGATGTACACCGCTGGTGCCTGCAAGGCTGGCTTGCACCCGCCCATACAGAATTCCAATCCAGGTCAATGGCAAGCGCAGAGCCTGTGGAGTGCTGAGCAGTACGTTCGGACGAATCTCTAATTCATCCAGATCAATATCGGGTTGGTAGAAACGATTGAAGAGCACGAGACCATTGGCCCCCGCCTGGTCCAGTCGCTTCGCGAAACTTGCCAGGTTGCTGAAGAACGGGCTGATCTTGACAGCCACCGGGATGGATACTGCACCTTTCACTGCCTTCACAATGTCCAGATACGTTTGCTCTACGTCTGCTGAACTCCGGTCCGGGTCCGTCGGGATCGAATAGATGTTGCACTCCAGGGCGTCAGCTCCAGCTTGCTGGATTTCCTGCGCGTATTCCGCCCATCCGCCTGCTGTGGCGCCGTTCAAGCTGGCGATGATCGGAATATTCACCGCCTGCTTGGCTTTCCGAATCTGCTCGAGGTACCCCTCGGGCCCAAGACGATACTCGCTGGCCTGCGGGAAGTACGTCAGGGACTCGGCAAAACTCTCCGTGCCAGCGTTGAGATGGTGATCGAGTTCCAGCGTTTCCTGTCGAAGTTGCTCTTCGAACAACGAATAGAGCACCACGGCCGCCGCACCAGCATCCTCCAGACGCCGAATACTGCTCACCTCTTGCGACAGCGGGGAGGCGGAAGGCACAAGCGGAGTCCGCAGCTTTAATCCGAGATAGTGGGTCGAGAGGTCGATCATTCGCTTCTCCTCGTGCGGACGCTTGCGCATCCGATCTTGAATGGTTAGACGCGACTGGGCCGCGTTTCCGCAACTGCTAGTCGGCGGCCTTCACGGGCTCCGGCCCAAACTTTCGTTGCGCCAGATACTCGTATAACCGGTAGCGCGCCTCTACGTCCTGCTGCGCCTGCTTCCAGAGTTCCTTGGCATCTTCCGGCTTGCTCTTGGTCAGCATCTTGAAGCGCGTTTCCATCAGCATGAAGTCCTGCACTTTTTTGGTCGGGGTGCGGGAATCCAGAATCATCGGATTCTCGCCCGCCTCGGCCCGCTCCGGGTTGTAGCGATAGAGCAGCCACTGCCCGCATCGACCGCCGCTTTCTGTTCGGCCATGCCGGTGGTCATGTTGATGCCGTGCGCGATGCAGTGCGAGTAGGCGATGATAAGGCTAGGCCCGTCGTAGGCTTCGGCTTCAAGGAACGCTTTAAGGGTGTGCTCGTCCTTGGCTCCCATGGCCACGCTCGCGACATAGACCGAGCCGTAGCTCATCGCGATCAGGCCGAGGTCTTTCTTCGGACCTGGTTTGCCTCCAGCAGCAAATTTCGCAACCGCCGCGCGTGGAGTCGACTTCGAAGCCTGGCCGCCGGTGTTCGAGTACACCTCGGTATCGAGCACCAGCAGGTTCACGTTCTTTCCGCTGGCTATCACGTGGTCGAGGCCGCCGTAGCCGATGTCATAGGCCCAGCCGTCGCCACCCACGATCCAGACGCTCTTCTTCACCAGCAGGTCGGCCAGGGAAAGCAACTGCCTGGCTTCCGATCGAATTCAAGCTCTGCAGCTTTTCCTTCAGAAGGCTGACGCGCTCGCCGCTGCTCGTAAATGTCCGCTTCGTCTTTCTGTTTCGCAGACAGAAGGGCCGCCGTGAGTTCGTCGCCGATCGAGCCGCCCAGCTTACTCACCAACTCGCGCGCGAACTCTGTTTGCTTGTCGATCGAAAGACGGAAGCCGAGGCCAAACTCGGCGTTGTCTTCGAACAGCGAGTTCGACCAGGCCGGACCGCGTCCGTCGGCATTCTTGGCCCACGGCGTCGTGGGTAAGTTGCCGCCGTAGATCGAAGAACAGCCGGTGGCGTTCGCAATCAGCGCGCGGTCGCCGAACAACTGCGAAAGCAGTTTCAGGTATGGTGTTTCGCCGCAGCCCGAGCAGGCACCTGAAAATTCGAACAGCGGTTCCTGCACCTGCTGCTGGCGAATGGTGGTGGGCTTGATCTTCCTGCGATCGAGTTCCGGAATCTTCGAGGAAGAAGTCCCAGTTTTCGCGCTCCGGAACACGCAGCGGTGGTTGCGGTTCCATGTTGATGGCCTTCAGCCGCGTCTCTGTCTTGTTCTTCGCCGGGCAGATCTCGACGCAGATCCCGCAGCCCGTGCAATCTTCCGGAGCCACCTGGATGCTGTACTTCATCCCCGCCCATTCCTTGTCGCGCACTTCCGTGGACTTGAAGGTGGCGGGCGCACCCGCCAGTTCGTTCGAGTCGTACACCTTGATTCGAATCACGGCGTGCGGACAAACCATCGCGCACTTGCCGCACTGAATGCAGGTCTTCGTATCCCACACAGGGATTTCGAGAGCCAGGTTGCGCTTCTCCCACTTGGCCGTGCCGGTGGGGAACGTGCCATCACACGGGAAGGCGCTCACGGGAGTTCGTCGCCCCGTCCTTCGTAGATGACGCCCAGAACATCGCGCTCAAACTTCGGCGCCGTCGTCGAGAAGGGAGGCGGCATCTCGATCGTGCTGGTGATCTTTTCCGGAACTTTCACTTCGTGCAGGTGGGCCAGGGTCTCGTCGACCGCCTTCATGTTCTTCTGGACGATCTCTTCGCCCTTCCGGCCGTAAGTGTCGCGAATCGACTTACGAATCGCTTCGATCGCCTCGTCGCGGGGCAGGACTTTCGAAATCGCAAAGAAGCACACCTGCAGGATGGTGTTCATGCGGCTGCCCATCCCGGTGTCGCGCGCGACTTGATAGGCGTCGATCACGAACAACTTGGCCTTCTTTGCGACCAGTTGCTCCTGCACGACGCGCGGCAGCTGATCCCAGACCTCGTCAGCACCAAACGGACTGTTCAACAGGAATGTTCCGCCCGGAACCAGCGCGCTCAACATGTCGTAGCGCTCCAGGAAGATCCATTGGTGACACGCCACAAAGTTCGCCTTCGAAACCAGGTAGGTCGAGTGAATCGGCTTCGGTCCGAAGCGCAGGTGCGAGACAGTCATGGCACCCGACTTCTTGGAGTCATACACGAAGTAGCCTTGCGCGTAGTTGTCGGTGTTTTCGCCGATGATCTTGATGGAGTTCTTGTTCGCGCCGACGGTGCCATCGGCTCCCAGTCCGTAGAACATCGCGCGCACCACGCTGTCGGGCTCAGTCGAGAAGTCTCGTCGTAGTCGAGGCTGGTATGGTTCAGGTCGTCCTGAATGCCGACCGTGAAGTGCTCTTTCGGCTTCGCCTGCGCCAGGTTGTCGTAGACAGCTTTCACCATCGCTGGCGTGAACTCTTTGGACGACAGTCCATAACGTCCGCCGATCACGGTGGGCGCCGCCTTGAGCTTGCCGTACCCGTGCCGCAGGCCTTCCTGCAAAGCAGTGACGACGTCCACATACAGCGGTTCTCCCGCTGCACCTGACTCCTTGGTGCGATCCAGCACCGAAATCTTGCGCACGGTTGCCGGCAGAGCCTCGCAGAAATGCTTGACCGAAAACGGACGATACAGCCGCACCTTTACCAGTCCGACCTTCTCGCCCCGTGCGTTCAGGGCCTCGACCGCTTCGGTCGCGGCCTCCGCTCCCGAACCCATCATGACGATCACGCGCTCGGCATCCGGTGCGCCCACGTAGTCGAACAGTCGGTAGGACCGGCCGACGACCTCGGCGAACTTGTCCATGACTGCCTGCACCTTGTCCGGGCAGGCGTCGTAGAACGCATTGGCGGTCTCACGAATCTGAAAGAACACGTCGGGATTCTGCGCCGTCCCGCGCAGCACCGGATGATCGGGCGACAGGGCACGCTTGCGATGTTCAAACACGCGCTCCATGTTGATCAGCGCGCGCATGTCGTCTTCGGTCAGCATTTCGATCTTGTTGACTTCGTGCGAAGTCCGGAAGCCGTCAAAGAAGTGCAGGAAGGGAATTCGCGTCTCAAGCGAAGCTGCCTGTGCGATCAGGGCCAGGTCCATGGCTTCCTGCACGGAGTTCGAGCAGAGCATCGCCCAGCCGGTCGCCCGGCAGAACATCACGTCGCTGTGATCGCCGAAGATCGAGAGAGCGTGCGTGGCCAAGCGTGCGCGCGGTCACATGAAACGCCGCCGGCGTCAGTTCGCCCGCGATCTTGTTCATGTTCGGGATCATCAACAGCAGTCCCTGCGACGCGGTAAACGTCGTGGCCAGCGCTCCGGTCTGCAAGGCTCCGTGCACGGCTCCGGCCGCGCCGCCTTCGCTCTGCATTTCGGCCACGTGGGGAACGGTGCCCCAGATATTGGGCACAGCTTCCGACGCCCACTGATCCGCCCACTCGCCCATCGCGGACGAAGGGGTGATGGGATAGATGGCGATGACCTCGTTCAGGCGATAGGCGACATGGGCGACCGCTTCGTTGGCGTCCATGGTCTTGAATTTGCGCTTCATGATCATCCCTTTGCAGCGTCTTGCCGGGCCTGTCTGTATTGAGGAACCAACCCCGGTGCAGCCAGCCAAAGCCAGCCGTTGCATACAGAATGAGGGTTAGGGGCGACTGCGTCCCGTACATGGGTCACGCAGGGGTGTGATCTTGATCACATGGGGTTGTGTAAGAGCTTATGGCATCAAATTCGCCACTCAAGCCCAAATGTTTCGAGGAGAAACGTCTCCCTTTGCCTATGCAAGACAGGGCGCTTGGTGCCAATACTCCAGGGTATCTTGTCGCGACAATGGGTTGGGCGAACGGGATGGGGTCGACGAGATCCGCCTGGAAGCGTGGGATCCGACCAAATTCATAACGCCCCACTTTGCGAACGATCCCCGGCTGCAGTCTCCCCTGAGCGTAGTCGAAGGGACCCTGCGCCCATCCACGACAGCATGAACTCGGTCGAGCTTTTCACCGCTCTGCCCTGACAAAGCGCCGGTCAAGGCTTCGTGGTCGTCGACACTTCGCCGCCCAATTCACAATGACGGTTATCAAACCATCCTCACCACCCATGCTTGACGGCCTTGGCAAACCGCTCAGCCGGCAGCGTATTGAGCACGTCATCCTTGGTAAGCCACGCCCGCCTTGCCTGCAGCACACCGTAGCGAATCTTGTTGAGGTGTGACGTGTGGTGGGAGTCGGTATTGATGACGATCTTCACCCCATGCTGTTTGGCCTGCCGCAGGTGGATATCATTCAGATCGAGACGCTCCGGGTAAGAGTTCAGTTCCATCGCGACCTTGTGCTTGGCAGCAGACTTGAGGATCGCGTCCATATCGAAAGGGTAGGCATCGCGGCGCAGCAGTTGACGTCCGGTAGGGTGGCCGAGGATCGAAGTGTTCGGGTTCTCGATCGCCTTTAGCAAGCCGCTCCGTCATTTTGTCGCGATCCTGGTTGAACTGGGAGTGCACGCTGGCGATGACCACATCCATCTGGCTGAGGACGTCGTCGGAAAGATCAAGGTCGCCGTCCCCGAGGATGTCGACTTCGATCCCAGCGAAAATCTTGATGCCGTTCATACGCTTGCTAACCTCGCGAATGCGCTGAATGTGAGCGAGAGCACGCTGGTCGTCGAGCCCGTTTGCGAACGCCAGGTTTTTCGAGTGATCGGTAATAGCGATGTACTTGTACCCATGCGCCAGAGCGGCTTCAGCCATCTCTTCGATGGTGTTCTTGCCGTCGGTTTCGACGGTGTGCATGTGCACGTCGCCTTGTAGATCTTTTTCCGAAATCAACTCTGGAAGCTTGTGCTCGGCCGCCAGGTCGATTTCGCCGAGATTTTCTCGCATCTCGGGCGGGATGTAATCCAGTTTCAGCTTGGCGTAGATTTCCTCTTCGGTCTTGCCCGCAACGGGCTTTTCTGTTTCGAGCAGGGCCAGGCTGTATTCGCTTAGGGTGTAGCCCATCTTCAGCGCGCGCTGGCGAAGAGCGACATTGTGGGCTTTCGATCCAGTGAAGTACTGCATGGCGGCGCCGAACGAATCGGGCGAGAGCAGGCGAACGTCAATCTGCATGCCGTTGCGCACCCGGAAACTGATCTTGTTGTCGCCGCGGGCAATGACGTCCATGAGCGGCGGATACTTGGCGATGTGATCGATGCAGCTCGCTCGTGCGTGTCGTCGACGCAGGCGCTTCCCCGTAACCAGGATGTCGAGATCGCCAACGGTTTCGCGGCCGCGCCGCAGGGAACCGGCGGGCGTGATCTTTTCGATCCCCGGCACGGTCGAGAGATACGCGGTAAGCTTCTCGCACTCGGTCTCGGCAGTGTCGATCAAGTAGCGGCCGCCAATGCGGCGATAATCCTCGATCGCCTTGATCAGCTTCAGTTCGTGCTTCTCGCCCATGCGAGGCAGTTCACGAATTTTGCCCGCGCGCGCCAGCTTCTCCACGCCATCGACGTCGGAAACCTGGTACGCGCTCCAGATCAGGGCAATCGTCTTCGGACCGAGCCCCTGAATTTTCAGCAACTGCAGCATCGATGGGTGATACTTCGCGATCAGATCGGCGTGCACCTTAAGCCGCCCGTCCTTGAAGAGTCTCCTGCAGGTTGGTCAGCATGCCCTTGCCGATGCCAGGAATCGCCAGAATCTTCTTCGGTTCTGACATCAAGTCAGAGATACGCTGCGGCAAGTTCTCAATGGCTTGTGCGGCGTTGCGATACGAACGAATGCGGAAGGAGTCCTGACCGTCGATCTCGAGCAGGTCAGCAGTCTCGTACAGCAGGTTGGCAATCGCCTTGTTTTCCATGGAGGAGATCAGATTAACGACGAGAACAGATTAAACAAGTTGCAGCAGGAGAGAAAGTCGATCGCCGAAGACAGAATTTCCCACGGACGCGAGACGGGATCTGGAAGCGGCCGGAACAGGGACCGGGCGTCTTCAAACCAGACCGGGAGAGACGGGATTCGGGTAAAGCACTACTTCAAGAAGGTTTGGTAACGTTCGAGGCCTGAGGCCCTTTCTGGCCTTGCGTGATCTCGAATTCAACCACATCTCCTTCCTGCAGGCTTTTGTAGCCCTCCGAGGTGATAGCACTGTAATGCACGAAAACATCGGGCCCACCATCACGCCCGATGAAGCCGTATCCCTTCGCGTTGTTAAACCATTTCACCGTACCTTTCAAACGTTCCACGTGCGCCCCCTCCGGCAGGCTTCGTTCACGCGCTGCGCTTCCTGGGGGGAGTCAAGGAGCTGCCTGCCGAATCTGCGACACATTGTGCGGCGGGGGGGTGGGGCTGTCAAGGAGCCTCATCACAAAAACCCTTTATTTATGTGCCTTTTGTCCTTTTTTGCAGGGCGAGCCAGAGCACCGAGGAGATGGTTTTTGCGTCGCGAATGGTGCCGCGCAGGACCATCCGCACGGCCTTCGACAGTGGCACGAGATGCTGTTCGATGACTTCATCAGCTTCCGGCTGGGCGGGTCCGGCCTTCAGGCCACGCGCCCAGAAGACGGTCATGGGCTCCGCCACAAAGCCAGGGCTGGCATAGAACTTGAGAATTTTCTTCCAATGCCTTGCGGTGTAGCCGGTTTCCTCCAGCAGTTCCCGCTTGGCGGCGGCCAGGGCCTTTTCTCCTTTATCGATGCGCCCCGCCGGCAAGTTCCCACAGGTAGCTCTCGGCGGCATGACGGTACTGGCGCTCAAGCAGGACGAGCGGTTCTCGCCGGTCTTCCACTGTGGCGAGTACCACCACCGACCCGGTATGCCGCACGACCTCGCGCAGCACGCGTACCCCGGACGGTTCCAGCACTCGTTCCGATGTGACCCAGAACACCGGGCCACGGTAGACCAGGCGGGAAGAGAGAACGCGGGCGGTCTTTTTTCTTCGGGCGAACTGATTTGGCCATGCAGACAATATAAGCGACGTGGCGGTCCGATCTCGAACCCTGGAATTCGGATAGGCAACGGTATCGTCGCACCCGGTTTCTGGGCTGAGCGCACGCGCTGTTATGCTGCCCACGATGAAGGCGAAGGCAGACGATCGCAATCGTGGGTGCAGGAAACTCTGGGCACCGCCCTTGCGGTCTCGTTGCGCACCGCCGGTTACACGCGTCAGTGAGATCATCTCGCGAGAAGGGAAAGCCTTCCCGACAACGTGCGCGCGTGCTTGCCCGCAGAGTGGACGCGCAGCGCGACCACGCTCCGCAATCCCAAAATCACGGCAGACGTCGTTTGGCTGTGCGTGCCCGACCGCGACATCGGTCCCTGCGCGCGCATCCTCGCCAAAGTCACCTCTTGGAAGAAAAAGATTGCTGCTCCATTCCAGCGGCGCACTCAGCAGCGACGAAATCGCCGTGCTACGTGACCGGGGTGCGTCGATCGCGTCCGCTCACCCGCTCATGACATTCGTGCCACGGGTGACGCCCTCACTCGTGGAGTGTCAGTTTCGCCGTCGAAGGCGACGCAGGCGCAGTGCGAGTCGTCCGCAGCCTAGTCACCTCCCTCGGTGCCTGGTCCTTTCCCATCAAGAAGCAGGACAAAGCGGCCTATCATGCGTGGGGAACCTTCGCGTCGCCGTTGCTGACTGCTCTACTGGCCATCAGCGAGCGCGTGGCCGAAGCTGCGGGAGTGAATCGTGCGCAAGCGCGCCGACGCATGCTTCCGATCGTCCGGCAAACCGTGGAAAATTACGCGAACGCAGGGAGCAGCACGCGGCTTCAGCGGACCGATCGTACGCGGCGACGTGGAGACCATAGCCAAGCATCTGGATGTACTGCGACGTGTGCCGGGAGCGCTCGAGGTCTATCGAGCTCTGGCTCTAGCCGCCTTGCGCACGCTTCCGGTGAAAAATCGTGAGCGGCTGGAGAAAGGTGCTGGCTAGCGGGAAGTAAACAGGTGGCCGAGCTTTTCCTTCTTGGTCTTGAGGTAGTCCTCGGCGTGTGGATTGGGGGCAACCTCGCAGGGGATGCGTTCGATCACCTCTACGCCCGCTTGCTCCAACGCAGCTACCTTGTCAGGATTGTTGGAGAGCAGCCGTACCTGGCGAATTCCCAACGCCTTCAGCATCTCACCCGGCAGAGTGAATGCTCGATGATCCGCCTTGAACCCGAGACGCTCGTTGGCCTCCACGGTGTCGAGACCCGCATCCTGTAGTTCGTATGCCTGCAGCTTCGCCATCGAGTCCGATGCCGCGCCCCTCCTGTTGTTCATAGATGAGAACACCAGTGCCGCGTTCTGCAATCATCGAAAGGGCCATCTCGAGTTGCTGGCGGCAGTCGCAGCGCAGCGAGCCAAATACATCGCCCGTGAGGCACTGCGAGTGAACCCGCACCAGCGGCGCTGACGCGGTAACGTCTCCCATGACGAGGGCCACGGCCTCCTCGCGTGCGAATCTCCTCTCCGTCGCGGAAGACCCCTTCAAAACCATAAATGCGGAACTGCCCCCAGCGGGTCGGAAAGTCGGCCGATGATACCTGTCGAACTGAGGTGGAAGCGGTCACATAATCATTATAGACGGCGAGCGCACAGAACCCAGGCGATGCCCGGAATCTCTAACCACCCAGAAGCACGCAATAGCAGCGGGAGTAACCATGCAACGCGCCTGCGCTTGGTCGAAGCGCCGGGTGACTGCTAAAATCAGTGCGAACCAGCAATCCAGTCAGGAGTGGGGCTGTAGCTCAGCTGGGAGAGCGCCTCGTTCGCAACGAGGAGGCCACCGGTTCGATCCCGGTCAGCTCCACCAATTTTTTCAGCCTCCGTCACCTTCGGTTCCACCGAAACCGCATCAAGCACCGACCAAACCCCAAGGAGATTGAAGTTATGAGCGAGAAAGCGCCACAGAGTCTGGCGAATCACACCCGCTACGACCCCATCTATCACTTCTTCGCGCTTCCGGTGATTGGCCTCACGATAATCGTCGCCACCATTCACGTGGCGCAGCGCCCGAACTGGTTCAACGGCTGGATGGTGCTATTCGTGATTGCGGTTGCTATCCTCGCAGTGAAAGCCCGCTTCTTCGCCCTCAAGGCGCAGGACCGCATCATTCGACTGGAAGAACGGGAGCGACTTGCAGGCCTTCTTTCCGACCCGCTGCGAGCGAGGATCGGCGAACTGAGCGAAGGGCAGTTAGTCGCACTACGTTTCGCCTCGGATGCCGAAATCTCCGGCCTGGTGCAGGAAACTCTGGCCAGGAAACTGTCGAAGGCCGATATCAAGAGGTCGATCAAGAACTGGCGCGCAGATTATTTTCGAGTGTGAGTGTCGGTTGCTTTACAAGCCCCTTTAAGCGCCAAGATCGCGAAGGACTTCGACGAAGTTCGCATAGGATGCTCTTTGCGTTCTTCGCGCGCCCTTGGCGCCCTTCGCGGTTAAAGCCGTTTGCGCCGACTGAGAATTCAACGCCAGTCCATCACCCACTGGTTCTTGCGATAGCGAATCACGGGTGCGCGCCCGCCTCCGGGCCATTTCTTCAGTGCTCCGATAACCACCTTGCTCCACGGTTTCGCAAGTCCGGGCGTTCGCAACATTCGCCCGCTGAGGGCGCGAAATAGCTTTAGACCTCCTGCGCCCTGCCTCGTAGCGAGTTCGTTCTCGATAATTTCGTCCTGTATGCGATGGCACTCTTCCAAATTCTGCAGCCCCAACGAATCAGGATGCGACCGAAACCCACCGATGAGTGCATCGACCGAGTACAGCTTCGCGTACCGAAAAAAACGCACCCACAGCTCAAAATCGCTGGCACTGCGCCGCGAGTCGTCTACCCGCGCGCCCGCTCGTTCCCATAGGGTGCGCCGCCAGAAGGTGGACTCCTGCTGAATGTATCGATTGGCACCCGCAAGAAATGGTACGCGCGACCATTGGCGCAGCTTGAGGACCTCCACCGCCATTCCGTCATCGTTAAAGCCTGTAGGTCGTCCCGTGATCCACTCCACCTCTGGAAAAGTGCGAAAGACATCCCCCACCACCAATAACGATCCCCCGTGCAGCAGATCGGTCGCGCTGATCCAGCCCATCAGTTCTCCCGTAGAGTGGGCGAAGCCTTTGTTAATCGCGTCATACATTCCACGGTCAGCCTCGCTGATCCAGAAGTGCAATTGCGATTCGTATTTGCGAATGATGTCGACGCTGCCATCGGTTGAGCCGCCGTCGACGATGGTGTATTCGAGATTGGGATACTGCTGCCCCAAAACGGAGCGGATGGCCGCCTCCAAATACCGCGCCGAATTGAACACGGGTGTCACGAGCGAGATCTTCGGCCACGGGCCGGGCGCACGCGCAGCGTAGCTGGAATCAGTTTGCGGCATGTCAGGAAATGGGCATCACCAGGGAAGGGAATCCCCCGCGATCGCTACAATGTTCTCAGAATCGAAATAGTCTCGCCGCGCGAGCCGTGCGAGGCAAGCCCGTGCTCGGGATCGAAGCCGTACATGCGGTAACCATGTTGTGCAAGCAGGGAGAGCAAGTCTGCGCTAGTGGCATTTTGATGCCGCAAAAGCCGATCCGCCAACTCCAGCAGCAGCAGTGGATGATCGCGCCGAAGTGTGTTGACCGCGCCCCGCAGCGCGCTCAGTTCAGCGCCCTCAATATCCACTTTAATGACGTCGATCTTTGGTATCCTTTCCGCTTGCACGATCTCATCGAGAGACTGCGTCCGAGTTTTTTCTCGGTGATCGAGGGGCGTATTGTACCCAAAAGCGCCCAGCGTGTTGTGCCCGGAGTTCTGCGCCCGCGCGACCAGGAGTTCCACTTCGGACGCGCGATCTGAGAGGGCCACCTGCCTGACTCGCACATTGTTCAAGGCATTGATTGCCACATTGCCTTTGAGAGTTCCCATCTCCCTGCTGCTCGGCTCGATGGCAAGCACACATCCGGATACACCCACCCTGCGGGCGGCGAACAGCGTGTATAGACCCATGTTCGCGCCCACATCCACAAACGTCATGCCCGGTCTCAGGACCTTTGCGAGCAGGCAGAATTCGTTCGGTTCGTATCCGCCCGTGACGAAAATCGATCGACTCGTTTCGTTTCCTGGGCAGAGAGTAAGCTGCAGATCGTCGAGCCAAGACACCTTGAAGGGCTTGCGGAAACAGCGCCACAACGTCTTACGAAAACGGGCTGCGGGGCTTGCCGATTGCCCAGAACCCAGCACCCATCCCGGGTAGGGCGCGAGGACGGGCTTTGCGGCCAAACGGGTTCCAAGCCCTACGCGTGGGATCGATGAAGACATCAATCGTTCACCAACAGGGGAAGCGGCTGAGTGATGCTCGTGAGGCATACAGAAACGCGATATGCCCTCTCATTCCGCTCTCCGAACCACCTTTGCGCTCGGGGGAAACAAGGCGCGCTGCGCGAGCTTCGCCACGCCGACCGGCCGGGAGCTGTAGCGCTTGAACTGCTTCCATAGATGTCGTGGATTGCCGGTTACGCCGCCAGGCGTAAGGCGGTAGTTCGCATCGTCGATGGTGTAAGCGTAGCGCCAGAAAAATCCGTCGTCGTAGTCGCCCGGGTTCTGCTCGCAGGTAAGCCGGGCATTGCGGATGCATTCCGCGCTGGCCATCATCTCTTCCTTGCTGGGACCGTAAGTCGTGTGCGAGTAGTCGTGGTTCTGATGGACAGCCAGCACGGCTCTCGACGCATCCACAACTTTCGCTTCGAGCGAGCGCGCCTTCCAGAGAAGCCAGTTGTCCCACCAGAATCTTCCGATGGCGAGAGGCGGCATGTCCGGATAGAGACCACGCGAAAAAGCAAAATAATCGATACTGCGAGCGATCTGCAGTTTGCCGTCTCGCCGTGCACGGTTCGCACATTGTCTCGGCCCAGTCCTCGGAAAAAACAATCGCGTCTTTGACGTCGACATCCGTCCGCCGGCCGACCATCAGGAAGCGGTCACTCCAAGCGGACACGCGAGAGATTGCCTCGGCGAAGTCGTCGAACAGAATGATGTCCGCATTCACGTAGCAGAGTGTAGTGCCGGCACCTGCCTGCTCCGCCTTGTGCGAACAAGTCGCTCACCAGGGGAGTCCCCCATTCGTTGCACTTGACGGCGGGAATGTGGCGTAACCGGTACTCGGCGGCTGCTTCGGCCGTGCCCGGCTCGGTACCAAACAGGATCACTTCCGGAGTTGGCTTGATGCGTGTCCAGCTGGCGATGGCATTGCGCTGGATCACACCGATATGGCCGTCGAATGTTCTTGGGAGTGGCGAAGATGGTGAGAGAAGCCGGACGTTCGGTGGCCGTGGGCGTGGAGGGGCCACTCATACAAAACCTTCTCCCAGCCCCAGCCCAAGATAGCGAACGCCCGGTTCATCGTGCAGAAACTTCAACGTGCGCCAGCAATCGATCACGGTCCGCGGTCCCTGACTGCTGTTGCGAGCCCACAAGTCCCTTGGAATATCGTTGAACTCTGGCCAGGAAGTGGCCAGCACGACGACATCCGATCCCGCAATGCAATCCGCCGCGTTCGCCGCAAAACAGATTTTGTCATGTACGGTTGGCGGTGACTGCTTGCCATACGCCGGATCGAAGACCAGAACCTTCACTCCGCGTCCAGCAAGCTCTTTGGCCAGCAGGAAACCGGCTGCTTCTTCCACCACGTCGGTGCCGGCCTTGTATGTAAGGCCCAGGATTCCGGCGGTACTCTTTGTTCGATGCTGCACCAGGTCGGCAAGCCACGGCACCTGCGACCGATTGAAGCGATCCACCGTTTGGGCGAGATCAGGCGGAACACCCAGCTGCTGCGCCAATTGCGCGAGCGCCAGATTGTCGCGCGGAAAACAGGGCCCACCGTAGCTGAGCGATCCTTTCAGATACTTGGCCCCGATGCGTGTATCGAGCCCCAAGGCCGACGTGATGACGTCCACGTTGGCGCCGGCAAGCTGTTCGCAGATGCGAGCCAGCATATTGGCGTAACTGATCTTGGTTGTCACATAAGTATTGACTGCGAGCTTGGTGATCTCCGCGTTCACAAACGACATCCGCGCCAGCGAAGGCTTGTTCTCGCAAACTTTCGTGTAGAGCGATTGCAGCATGTCGCCTGCGCGCGCGTCCGACTCACCGATGAGAAGCATATCGGGATTCAGGAAGTCGCGAATTACACTGCCCAGCGCAATAAACTCCGGGCTGTAACAGAGTCCGAAGTCGGGTCCCACTTTCTTGCCGCTGAATTTCTCCAGCATCTCGCGAACCGGGCCGCCGGTGGTTCCTGGCATCACGGTGCTGGTCAGACAGACGAGGTGGTAGTCGTTCTTTTTCGCCAGAGCCTGTCCGATCGCGTGGCAAACCGGCTCCACGTATCGTAGAGAAAATCCACCCGAAGGATCGCTGGGCGTCGAAACTACGATGAACGTGATGTCGGTCTCTGTAACCGCAGCCCCTGTGTCCGCAAGTGCCGTCAGCCGACCCTGCGTCTGACCTAGCAATTCCGCCAGGCCAGGTTCGTTAACCGGAGCTTTCTTATGATTGATCGCATCGACCTTACTCCGGTCATGGTCGACGCCTATGACCGTCAACCCCTTCGCAGCCAGGCAAGCGGCGAGCGGAGATCCAAGCTTTCCCAGGCCAACCACGCAGACTCTAAGACTCATGCGCTGGCCTCGGCAGTCAGGCATAAGTGCCAGCCGAAATGACGCTCCATCCAGCGCAATGCCCGCTGCGGGGTCCAACTCCAGGGCCAGTCTTTGACGTACTCGTATTTCACGTATTCAGGAATACGGTAAGGAAAGATGTGATCGATGAAGATGTCCGTGGTGTGGAAACCCGAAGATTCAATCAACGTGCGTCCCTCGCCGCGTGTGTAGGTGTATGTGACCGGGCAGCCAGTCTGCGCCTCCGAGTGCGTCGCCACGAGTTCCTTCAATCGCCAGAATTGGCCCTTGCCATACCCCATCAGAATCCAGAACACCTTCCAGGACGGTCGATAGTAGACCATCAACTTCACGACTGTCCCCGGCTTCGCATACTGGCGCATCTGTGCTACGACGCGCTCCGGATGCGGCGTGTGGTGAATCACGCCAAACGAGTAAATCAAGTCATATGCCTCGACCGGCACGAACGAGCTGAGTTCTTCCGCGCTACCTGAATAGAACCGTACCTGATCTTGCAGCGCATAAACTTCCACACGCCGCCGCGCCAATTCCAGCGACTGCGGGGACAAGTCCACCGCTGTGACGAACGCTCCGTGACGCGCAAAGTTGATCGTGTCGGTTCCGATGCCGCAACCGATTTCGAGAACCTTCTTGCCACGCCAGCGCTCGAACTCCGCGAACCGTGGGATGTGGGGCTCAACAAAATACTTCCGGGCCTCGACCTCGTCAAAGTACTCGCGTGTCCCAACCGGCTTCGGGGAGTGGCGGATATTGCAGGGACGCTGGTCCCAATAGTTGCGCACCTGCTCTACCGTAATTTGCGAAAAGTCCGACATCGGTTCTTGGTCAGCTACGAGCAACCAGCCGCGAGCTTACGAGACGAGTGCGCTCGAGCTGACGGCTCAGAAGCAAGTTGGCTGGATTTATCCTTCCGCACCGCTGCGACCAATCACCGTGACGCATGCTCCGCCGCCACGGATGAAAGCCGTCCTGCCTTGCGCAGTTCGCTCTCAATCCACCGGTAGGTGATCTTCAGCCCTTCTTCAAGCTGGATAGTCGGCTCCCAGCCTAGAACACGGTTCAGCAGGGTATTGTCGCTGTTGCGTCCACGCACACCTTGCGGCTTCGACAAATCGTGCCGCTTGGCCAGCTTCTTCCCGGCAACGTCAGAAACCAGATCGATCAATTCATTGATGGTGACCAGTCGATCCGTGCCCAAGTTCAGAGGCTCCGCAAAATCGCTCGTCATGAGACGGATCAATCCTTCCACGCAGTCATCCACGTACATGAAAGACCGCGTTTGCTGCCCGTCTCCCCAGACTTCGATGTCGCCGCCGTCCTCGACCAACGCCACTTTACGCGAGATGGCCGCAGGAGCCTTCTCCTTGCCACCATCGTAGGTCCCCAGCGGACCATACACATTGTGAAAGCGCACGATACGCGTTTCCAGGCCGTAATCTTTCTTGTAGTAACGGCAGAGTTCTTCCGCGAATAACTTCTCCCACCCATAGCCTGGTTCCGGGTCCGCCGGAATCGCATCCGACTCCTTCAAAGGCTCCACATCCGCGTCCTTCTGCTTGTATTGCGGGTATACGCAGGCTGACGACGAAAACAAGAATCGCTGCGCGCCATTCAGCCGGCTAGCGTCGAGCATGTGGGTGTTGATCAGGATGTTGTTGCGTGAGATGTCGGCGTGATTCGCCGTAATGTAGCCGATGCCACCCATATCGGCCGCAAGGTTATAAACCTGGTCCACGTCCTTGGTCGCCTTGAGGCAGTTTTCCCAGAGCCGCAAATCGAGCAGTGCAAAATCATCAGCGGGGCTGGTTTCAAATTCGGCGGGCTTGATGTCCGCCCCCCTCACCCAGAACCCATCGTCTTTGAGCCGCCGGACAAGGTGATGCCCAATAAATCCGCCTGCGCCGGTCACAAGAATCCGGGGCTTATCGCTCACGAAAAGCTCCAATCCGCAAATTGTTGCATGGAGAGTTACGTCATTTTATCGGACCGTGCTCGCAGCGAGCAAGCTAACCTCCCGATTCGAAACGGGAAAGTGTTGCGGAAAGATGCCCTTCTGTGTGCAAACCGCTTCACCCGTGTGTTAAGGTGATCGGCACCAAAGAGCTATTCACCTGTATTCTCAGCGCGGTTACGCTGAGGGGAGTGGAATAACAACTGCAGGTATGGGTTTGGTGCTCCCCCTCGCCGACCCTGATTGTGCGTAGGAGCAGGTGTGAACGACCCTAGTCGCGTGGTTGTACGGGTGCGCCGCCGGCGGACTCGTCGTCATCGCCGTAATCTTCTGATCCGTCGTGGGCTTTTGGCAGCGTTTTTTGTTCTTGGGGGCCTTGCCGGCGCTGCCCTCCTGCCTTTCAATTTCAGCTCGTATCTGGCATCTTCTTTCTCCTCGCGTCCGGCGCCTGAGTGGATAAGAGGCGGCGATGTGCACCGCGATCTGGCGCTGTCGGCGGCTGCTGACTCTGATGCTTCCGCAACACCGTCCCGCAAGGCTCGCCCGGTATACCCCTATTCGCTCGTGCCCGGCGGAGTGCATGATCCCAAGGAATTATCCCGGGCCGTCGAGCGGGATCCGGTACTAGCCTCCCACTACCGCGATTTCGATTTCCGTCATGCCCGGGTCGTGGAGCTCACTGAGGACAAGACGGTCTACGTCTCCTATCGCATTGGCCGGAACGTCTATTGGACGACCAAGAAACTCCGTCTGCATCGCGGTGAGAAGGTCATTACCGATGGCAAGACGACCATGCGCACTCGCTGCGCGAATCAGGTCTCCGAGACCGCGCGGCAAGAGGTTTCACCGCAGGAACCTGCCATCGCGAAACTTGAGCAGCCGATTCGAGAAGGCGGCAGCACCCAGGTCATCCCCATTCCGGCTGCATTTGATTCTGCTCTCAGTCGTCCCAACTTTCGCTCTTTTGAGCCGGCATCCGGATACAGCCTGATTGCCAATAACGGTGGCGGGCTGTCTTTGTATCCCCCGCCCCTGCCCAGTTGTGGCCCCAATCGGACGAAAGGGAAGGGCGGGTCCACAGGAGGCGGAAGCCCAGCCGCGACCGGTCACGCGGGAAGCAAGAAGGATCCGGGAGGCTGCAACTCTCCCGCCCAGGTGCCCGAGCCAGGAACGTTGATTCTGCTCTCGACTGGGATCGCCGGGGTTTACCTGCGCCGCCGTAAGTTGTCGCGCTCCTAAAGCTGCCGCTGATTCCGCTCTGCTCCGTTTTTCAGTGAGCCTAACCCGCTTGCTGCCCGTCTATTTCTCCTTTAAGCTCTCTATCTTTTCGAGGAGCCTTGCCCGTGAGAGTAACTGGCCTCTCTATTCTGTTGGCATCTTCTCTATTTACCTTCGCTGCTAACCACGCCGCAGGACCATCGATGCGTCTGATGGTTGACCTCACCGACGCCTCGCGCAACATCTATCATTCCGTGCTGACCGTTCCGGCTACGCCCGGGGAGATGACACTGGTCTATCCCCAATGGATCCCTGGGAATCATCGGCCCAGCGGTCCCATCGCGAACCTCACGGGACTTCACTTTACGGCCGGCGGCCAGGAACTCGTCTGGCATCGCGACCCGGTCGATATGTACGCCTTTCATGTGACCGTGCCATCGGGAGCAAGAGAACTGCAGGCGACCTACGACCTGATCTCGACTGACAGCGCAGGTGGAGGCGGCAACGCTGCCTCCAGCAACGTTTTGGATCTCAACTGGAACCAGGTCGTGCTCTATCCGCGAGCCGCGGCCTCCGACGCCGTACAGGTCACGCCTTCCGTCCGTCTTCCGGCAGGATGGAAGTTCGGGACTGCTCTCAGCCCTGCTCATGTCGAGGGCAGCGAGGTGGAGTTCAAACCAGTTTCCCTGACCACGCTGGTGGACTCACCCCTGATCGCGGGACTGCACTATCGCCAGATCGAACTGGTTCCCGATGGAGAAATCCCCGCGCACGTGATCGACGTGGTTGGTGAGAGCGACGCGGACATTGAAATGTCCCCGGAAGACACTGCCGCCTATCGGAAACTGGTGACGGAAGCCGACGCTCTCTTTGGCGCGCATCACTACCGGCAATATCACTTCCTTTACACCTTGAGTGATCAAGTCGGACAGCACGGCGTGGAGCACCACGAGTCCAGCGACAACAGCGCCGACGAACGCACTCTTCTCGACCCCGACCTGCATTTTCTCGAAGCAGCATTGATGCCCCACGAATTCGTACATTCCTGGAATGGCAAATATCGCCGCCCCGCCGGCCTGGTTACCCGCAACTACCAGCAACCGATGATTGGTGACCTCCTGTGGGTCTATGAGGGACTGACGGAATACCTCGGCAACCTGCTTACTGCCCGTTCCGGTCTCTGGAACCCCGAGCAATACCGCGAGACCCTGGCTGCAACTGCAGCTATGTTGGATCACCGCACCGGCCGCACCTGGCGGCCGCTCGAAGACACTGCCGTTTCGGTTCAGA
>CAWJDR010000027.1:0-43652 GCA_963841655.1 uncultured Acidobacteriota bacterium
GGTGCGCCCTGAGAGATTCGAACTCCCGACCTTCTGGTTCGTAGCCAGACGCTCTATCCAACTGAGCTAAGGGCGCAATTGCGGTGGGTCTAGCACGCAAGAACAACGATCCGCAAGACTTCCTAGGCTGATGTAGATCATCGTATCGAAGTGGTCTGGCATCGTCAATTGGCTGGGATTGTGGACGAAGGGTGCGAAGCGCACAGAGTTTCTTTCAGCGATCTCGTTCTGAGCTTCCGACAGGACAGGTCGGACAAAGCAGGCTGCTGGGCCTCCGCAGCGCTCGGCGTCGGAATGACAAGAATGAAAACCGCGAATCGACCTGATCTGCACTCGAGTCTGACATCGACTCGTAGTCACGTAATCACAACGATCGCTCCCATTCGAAATGCCAACCGCCGCGGACTGTTCGACTGACCTCCAACCTCCACATTCGTCGTGGTAATTTGCAACAGCGAGCGAGCTGCGAATTCCGCCAAAAGCCTTGCGGGAGAAGGGGTTTAGAGCTGGATGCTGGCGGGCAGAGGATTCTACCCTAGGGGCGTAATTCTTTCGCACCTTATAGAAATTACTACGTGCTTAGAGGCGAAGGCGGGGTCGCGTTTTCAGTGGCTTAGGAGTGGCACGGAAGCTGCAACATGGGACAGCAGACGAAGTGGCGCGCAACGGGGCGCTCTAGAGAATAACTTCGGCCAGAGGTTTTCTTGAGCGCCCCTTTGCATTTCCTTCGTCGATCGAGACCCGCATCTCGAAAAGCGACAGCCAGCCTAAGCTCGGCCCTCCCCCAATAAATCTTTTAGGCTAGGGCTAGCTTGTCGCGCACGTCAATACCCGCCTGCCGCAGTAACTTCGCAATTGCATCTTCGTTGAGACGAGAGGCGTCAAATTCGACGCGCACGGTGCGGTCTTTTTCGTTGAAGACAACTTTGCGTACGCCGTAGACTTCACGCATGCCGTCGATGGCTTGCATGGCTCGCTCGGCGGGAGCAGCACCGTAGCGGTAGGCGACATCCAGGTAGGTCATCGGGTTCTTCCTTCGTTTCTGATTTCTTTTCGGCGAGGCTATCCTTGTCAATCTTTTCTTGCGACTCCAAGATACAACAATCGAGGACGGAGGTCGGGGAATCTAAAGTGCGGTGGATGGTTTGTTAGGGAAAGAGATGGCTTGGTGGTGTCGCATGCAAAAGCAGGTTTCTCTCGGGCTGGCGCCGGTTCGGAATGACGAGCGTTAAGAGGCGCTAGCGAGGCTTCCTCGAGTCCACGATCATCGAGACGAAGATTCCTCGAGACGTAGAATGACAATCAGGTTCATCGGCTCAGCGACGCCAGGTGTGCGTGGGCTGACGATCGGGCCTGTGCCGGGTGTCGGCTAGGGAGAACGTTTTGTCGGACGCGGTGGGTCACGAGCAGGCTGCGCTGGATCCCGTTTGCGGGATGACGGTGAATCCCGCGACTGCGAAGTACAAGGTCGAGCACGCCGGAAAGACGGTTTACTTTTGCTGCGGCGGCTGCCTGGAGAAGTTTCGGGCTGACCCGGAGAAGTTTATTACGCAGCGGCCTCCCGCGCGGAGTCCGGGGCTTGTCATGTTGGGGATGCCGAAGGCGGCTTCCGCGCCCACGCAGGCGGCGATGGACTCGTCTTCCTCGGTGGGTGGTCTGACTCAGATCGCCTCAGCTCCTGGTGAGCCTACGGACGCTCCCGTCGGGAAGAGCGACGAACGTTACTACGTTTGTCCGATGTGTCCGGAAGTACGGCAAGTGGGCCCGGGGCCTTGCCCTAGCTGCGGCATGGCTCTCGAGCCGGAGAGCCTGCTCCCTACCACGAAAATCGAGTACACCTGCCCGATGCATCCGGAGATCGTGCGCTCGGAACCGGGGTCTTGTCCGATCTGTGGAATGGCGCTCGAGCCACGGACGGTGACGGCTGAAGAGGAAGAGAATCCGGAACTGCGGGATATGACTCGGCGGTTCTGGGTCAGCCTGGCGTTGACTGCGCCGCTCTTGATCGTGGCGATGGTGGATATGCTGCCGGGGATGCCGGTGCAGCATTTGCTGCCGGAAGGATGGCTGGCTTGGACCGAACTGATTTTGGCTACGCCGGTGGTGCTTTGGGGAGGATGGCCGTTCTTCCAGCGCGGCTGGACGTCGATCGTGAACCGCTCCACCAACATGTTCACATTGATCGCGATGGGGACTGGCGTTGCCTATCTGTACAGCCTGGTGGCAACCGCATACCCGCAGATTTTTCCGGAGTCGTTTCGAGGAATGGGCGGGCGGCCCGACGTGTACTTCGAGGCAGCAGCGGCAATCACAACTCTGGTGTTGTTGGGGCAGGTGCTCGAGTTACGTGCGCGCAGCCGGACGAGTGCGGCGATTCGCGCTTTGCTTAATCTGAGCCCGAAGACGGCGCGACTGGTCACGGGCAATGGCGATGAGAAAGATATTCCGCTGGAACTTGTGCAGGTCGGCAACCGGTTGCGGGTGCGACCGGGCGAGAGAGTGCCGGTCGATGGCGAGGTGATCGAGGGCAGAAGTGCGGTCGACGAGTCGATGATCACCGGCGAGTCGATTCCGGTGGCGAAGGCCGAGGGCAGCAACGTGATTGGGGGAACTGTGAACGGCACGGGTTCCTTCATCCTGCGTGCGGAGCGCGTGGGCAGCGGAGACGATGCTGGCGCGCATTGTGCAATTAGTCAGCCAGGCGCAGCGCAGCCGGGCGCCGATTCAGCGGCTGGCGGACAAGGTTGCGGCCTGGTTTGTGCCGGCGGTGATCGGGGTGGCGGCTCTGACGTTCCTGGTGTGGGGATTGATCGGTCCGCAGCCTCGGCTGGCGCATGCTTTGGTGAACGCGGTGGCGGTGCTGATCATCGCTTGTCCGTGTGCTCTGGGGTTGGCGACTCCGATGGCCATTATGGTGGGGACGGGGCGAGGCGCGTCGCTGGGAGTGTTGATCAGAAATGCAGAGGCGCTCGAAAGGCTCGAAAGAGTGGACACGCTGGTGGTCGACAAGACCGGCACTCTGACCAAGGGCAAGCCGAGTGTGACTTCGGTGGTGCCCATCGGAATAGAGAAAAGGGAGCTGCTGAGAATCGTGGGCAGCGTGGAACGAGGTAGCGAACATCCTCTCGCGAATGCCATTCTTGCGGATGTGGAGGAGAAAGGAATCGCGTTGCCGGAGGTGAGCGAGTTTCAATCGCATCCCGGCAAAGGAGCGAGCGGAGTGGTCGACGGCAAGCAAGTGGCCGTGGGCAACCGGCATCTGATGGATGAGCTTGAGATATTGGTGCCTGAGGTGCCGGAGACCTATCTGGGCGCGGGTGAAACCGAAATCTACGTCAGCGTGGACAAACGCTTCGCGGGATGGCTCGTGGTGGCGGATCCGATCAAAGACACGAGCCTGCAGGCCATCCGCGATCTGCGGGATCTGGGAATTCGCGTGATGATGCTCACCGGCGATAACCGGGCAACAGCGGAGAACGTTGCCGGCAAACTGGGGATCACCGAGTTTGAGGCCGACGTGCTGCCGGAGAAGAAAGCGGAAATTGTTCAGCGGCTGCAACAAGAGGGACGAGTCGTGGCCATGGCTGGCGATGGAGTGAACGACGCACCTGCGCTGGCGGTAGCAGATGTAGGCATCGCGATGGGGACCGGAACCGACATCGCCATGGAGAGCGGAGGAGTCACGCTGGTGAAGGGCGACTTGGTCGGGATTGTGCGCGCGCGCAAATTGAGTGAGGCGACGATGCGGAATATCCGGCAGAATTTGTTCTTCGCGTTCGTCTACAACTCGCTGGGGGTCCCGGTGGCGGCGGGAGTCTTGTATCCGTTCTTCGGGATTTTGCTGAGTCCGATTCTGGCGGCGGCGGCGATGAGTTTCAGCTCCGTGTCGGTGATTACGAATTCGCTGCGCTTGCGGAAGGTGAATTTGTGAAAGCAGAATCATCGAAAGCGATGCTCATCCTGGTTGCGGGTCCTTATCGGTCGGGTACGAATGACGATCCGGTGTTAATGCGAAAGAACGTGGAAGAGATGGAATCGTACGCGCTGCCTATCTTTCGTGCCGGACATATCCCGGTTCTTGGTGAGTGGCTGGCACTGCCGCTGGTCGCCTTGGGCGGATCGAAGAAGGTCGGCGATGAGGTGTTTAACGAGGTTTTTCATCCGATTGCGGTTCGGTTGCTCGAGAAGTGCGATGCTGTGCTTCGGGTGGGTGGGACCTCCGCTGGGGCTGACGAAATGGTACGAGTGGGGCGCAGTCTGGGCTTGTCTGTCTACACCAGTCTGGCGGAAATTCCCGGCGTGAAATAAACGCGGACGGATCCCCACGGACGTCCCGCAGTTGTTGGGAAGTTATTTCACTCCGACGTGCACCTCGACTTGCGCGTTCTCTGGGTTGGCGGCACGCTCGTCATAAACTTCGTAATCGGTTTTGTAGGCTCGGTTGCCTCCCGGAGATGACTTGGGAATTGACCAGATGTGTTGCCATGTCTCGGACACTATCTTTGCCACCGGGCCCTTCTCTGAAGTGAATATCGCATAGCGCCCTGGTTGTACTTGCCTGGCCATCATTCCCTTAGGGACTTGGGTGGGGGAAGTTACACGGGCGCCGAGGATGAAGGCGTATTCGCCGTCTTTGTCGCTGGCGTAGTCCGTGTAGACGGCGAGAATCGCGGAATCGGATTTGTTTGGGATCTGGGCTACGAGATTTTCCTTCATGAAGCGGGCCCACTGTTTGCCGATGACGCCTTCGGGGGTCATCTCTTTGGCATTGCTGGTGCGGGCTTCGATTCCAATTACGGTGAAGCCGGATTCGTTCGCGATTGTGGGATTCATGGTGGATTCTTTTCTTGGTGCGGCGGCGTGGATTGTTGCCGCCAGAGCTAGCAGGATCGTGCTTCTTACGAAAAGAGTGGGTTTCATCAGGGAATCAGGGGGAGGCATCGTTTCTCCCGCAACCGAATTCTAGCGGACAGGAGTGTCCGCTCCACACAGCCTGAAACACAAGGTCGCTCCACTCCGCTTCGCTCCGTTCGGGATGACAAACTCATCGGGCGAATTTGTGGGACACCACACTACAGTTTCGTCAGGAAGTCGGTGATCTCGGGCGAATTCCAGTCTACTGCGCTGATGAATTTGCGGCGCACGACTCCCTTGCGATCGATGATGAAAGTCTCAGGGATCAGGACCGTCCCATAAAGGCCCTTGGTCTTCGCGGAAGGGTCACGAACGCTGACCAGGTTGCTGTTGAAGCGCTGCAGGAAGCGATGGTAGGCGCTTTCGTCGGCATCTTCGCTGACCGCCAAAACGATCACGCCCTTGTCTTTGAGGCGGGCCTGCATCTGCACCAGGGACGGTGTCTCCTGAATACAGGGAGGGCACCAGCTGGCCCAAAAGTTCAGGACAACCACTTGTCCGCGGTAATCGCTGAGCTTCACGGTGCGCTCGGCGTCTTTTACGGTGAAGTCGGGCGCGTCGTTGCCGATGCGGGGCGGGCGTGTACCCCGCGTGTAACAACCGGACAGGAGTAGCAGCGTGAGCAGGCCGATGGGAAAGAAGATACGTCGCACGTGGATATAATAATAGATTCACCCTATGGGGACGCCAGTATCAGTATCGGAGCGGCCTACCGTGTCGGTCATCGTGCCGGCCCGGAACGAGGAGGCCTGCCTAGGGGCATGTCTGGAGTCGCTGGTCGCCCAGGAGGGGGTGGGGTTTGAAGTCATCGTGGTGGATGACGGGTCTTCGGACCGGACGCGGGTGATTGCGGAGTCGTTTCCGGGGGTGCAGGTGATTGAACCGGGGCCATTGCCTGCTGGTTGGACCGGCAAGAACAACGCGGTGACCGCAGCTGCGAGGCGGGCGCGCGGGGAATGGCTTCTGTTCACGGATGCGGACACAGTGCACCGTCCGGGGTCGCTGGCGCGGGCTTTGGTGGAGGCGCGAGAGCATCATGCCGACCTGCTCTCTTACTCTCCCGAACAGGAAGTGCATGGGTTCTGGGAGAGAGCCGTCATGCCGGTGATTTTCGGGGAACTGGCGGCGACTTACCGGCCGTCGGCGGTGAGCAATCCTAAATCGATGGCTGCGGCCGCGAATGGGCAGTATCTGCTGGTTTCGCGCGAGGCGTATGACGCGGTCGGCGGGCATGCGGCGGTGGGAACGAGCTTGCTTGAGGATGTGGCTCTGGCGAGAGCTGTGAAAAGTACGGAGCGCAGGATTTTCTTCCGCTTCGGCGGCGACATGGTGCGCGCGCGAATGTATCGCAGCCTGCCGCAGTTGACGGAGGGTTGGACAAAGAACTTAGCGTTGCTATTTGCGGAACCCCTGTGGCTGGCGTTTTGCCGATTTTCGGAGTTTGCACTGATTGCCGCGGGAATCACTGTCTTGCTGCTGGCTCACTGGACAAAGGGCGTTTCTGGTCTTGCGATGGTAGCCTTGGCGCTATCGGGAACGGTCTGGTATTTCTTTATGCAGCGCATTCGCATTGCCCATTTTTCGTGGCAATCCAACTTACTTGCACTCTTCGGGCTGCCATTCTTCGCATATCTTTTGCTACGCTCCAAGATCTTTCATGAACGCGGGATGGTTTCATGGAAAGGCCGGACCTATGCGGGCGAAACTGCCCGCATTTCGCCGCTTTCGTAACGGAGAATCATGGTCTATCTGACACGCAAAGCTGAATTCGCCGCTTCGCACTACTATCACAATCCGGAATTCACGCTGGAGGAAAATCGGGCGATCTTCGGCAAGTGCAACAACCCGAACGGTCACGGGCACAACTACACGCTCGAAGTCACGGTGAAAGGGAAGGTGGATCCGAAGTCGGGATTTGTGGTTGATCTGAAGCAGCTCAAGGAAGTCATGAACCGCGAGGTGCTTGATGCCATGGATCACCGCTTCCTGAATAAAGAAGTGCCGGAGTTTTTCACGCAGATTCCGACCACCGAGAACCTCGCGATCGCCATCTGGCAGCGGCTCGCACCCAAACTGAAGGCGGCGCAGTTGCATCGCGTGCGGGTCTACGAGACGCCCGACCTGTTTGTCGATTTCTACGGAGAGGCATGAAGGCACATCTCACGCGACGGTATTTGTTTTCTGCGTCGCACCGTTTACATAGCAATGACATGCCGGAGGAGTGGAATCGCGCGACTTACGGCAAGTGCAATAACCCGCATGGGCACGGGCATAACTATCACCTGGAAGTAACGGTGAGTGGGCCAGTCGATCCGCGGACGGGAATGGTGTGCAATCTCGTGGATCTGGATGGGTTTGTGAGGCGCAAGATTCTGGAGCGGTTTGGATATCAGAATTTGAATACATTGCCGGAGTTCGTGGACGAGGTGCCGACCACGGAGAATTTGTGTGTGGCCATTTACGATATTTTGCAGCGGGGGTTCCGGTTGGCTCATCTGGAAAAGGTTCGGATGGAAGAGACCATGATGAATTCGTTTGTGTATGCGGGAGGGGCGGAGATTAGGGAGTGAAGGAAATGCGTCGCGCTTCACGCACTGAATTTTGTGGCGTCTGGATGTGTCGGGTTGAAAACGCAAGATCCCTCTACACCGCTTCGCTCCGGTCGGGATGAAGAACTATGAAGCAGACTACTGAATCGTCGACTTTGACTAGCGCCAGTTTTGAGGAGCTTGTGCGCGAAATGCTGGTGCGGCTCAACGAAGATCCGAAACGCGAAGGACTGGTGCGCACGCCCGAACGCGTGCACAAGGCGTTTGAGTTCCTTACGAAGGGCTACCGGGAAGATCCCGAGGCGCTGCTGAAGGGGGCGTTGTTTACCGTCACCTATGACGAGATGGTGATCGTGAAAGATGTCGAGATGTTCAGCTTGTGCGAGCATCACATGCTGCCGTTTTTCGGGAAGGTGCACGTGGCCTATATCCCGAATGGGAAAGTGATCGGCTTGAGCAAGATTCCGCGGCTGATCGAGTTGTTCTCGCGACGCCTGCAGATTCAAGAGCGGCTGACCACGCAGATCGCCGAGACGATCCAGAAGGTGATCGAGCCGCAAGGCGTGGGTGTGGTAATCGAGGCGCGGCATCTTTGCATGATGATGCGCGGGGTAGAGAAACAGCATTCTGCGGCCGTGACATCGTCGATGCTGGGTTGTTTCCGCCAGGAAGAAGAGACGCGCGGAGAGTTCCTGTCGTTGATTCGCAACCGCGCGAACGGGGTTTAGGGTTGGCTCGCTCAAAGGCGAAGACGCGCGGCAGTCGGCCACGGCTGCTGGGGCAGGTGGCCGTCATTACAGGCGGCAGTCGCGGCATCGGACTGGCCATCGCTCGCGGACTGGCACAACAGGGTTGCAACCTTGTGATCACGGGCCGTCAGTTGGCATCTCTGGAAAAAGTTGGACGGGACCTGGCGTGCTCGGGTGTTCGGGTGATGGTCAAGGTTTGCGATGTGCGCTCGCCCGAGTCGGTGGAGGGACTTGCGGCCAGCGTGAAGAGGCAGTTTGGGCGGGTGGACCTGCTGGTCAACAATGCGGGGATTGCGCACGCGTCCCTTCCGGTTGAGAAGCTTTCGTACGAAGACTGGAAGGACGTGATCGAGACCAACTTGACCGGAACATTTCTGGTGACTCGTGCAATTCTGGCCTTGATGCGGCGTGGCGGGACGATTGTGAATAATCTGTCGGTTGCTGCGAAACGGGTTTTTTCTGGCTGGGCGGCTTACAACGCGTCAAAGCACGGGGCACTCGGTCTGACGGGGACGCTGCGCGAGGAGTTGCGGCCGCGGGGGATCCGGGTGATTGCGCTTCTGCCGGGAGCGACGGATACAGATATTTGGGACGCGCCCTGGCCGAATGCGCCGCGGAGGAAAATGATGTCGGCGGAGACGGTGGCCCAGGCGGCAGTCGACGCCGTTCTGTTGCCAGCAGACACAACAGTCGAGGAAGTGACCATCGTGCCGACCGCGGGTGCACTGTAGGGGTCGATTCACCCACGACCGGCGCTTTGTGCTGAGCTAGTGGTGAAGGTGTTGGAACGGCCGTGGCAATTGAGACGGACATGGGGTCCTTCGACTGCGTTCGGCTTCGCCTCACTTCGCTCAGGATGACAGGAGCGTTCTACTAGTAACTACTTTTCCCTTGGGCGAGAGCGATTGCTTTTCGCACGTGTCCGGAAGCGGTCTTCAATGCCTTTGCGGCCTGCGGGCGTGTTGCCCCCGTCTTCAGCATAACCAGAGCGACCGGGACGTCGTCTCCGGCGGCCTTCAGTGCGCGGTGGGCTGCTTCACGCTCCAGTCCTGCGGCCCATTGCACGATGCTGATTCCCCGTTCTGCCAGCTTTTCATTTTTCAAATGAAGGTTGACCATCAGGTTGCCGTAGATGTAGCCGAGGCGCGCCATGGCGCCGGTGGACAACATGTTGAGCACCATCTTTTGCGCGCTGCCGGCTTTCATTCGACTGGAGCCGGCGACAACTTCAGGGCCGACTTCGGTGACGATGCCGAAGTGTGCCGCGCGTTCCAGTTGCGAGTCGTGGTTGCAAGTGACAGCGATGGTCTGCGCACCGCGACTGCGGGCGTATTCGACGGCGGCGATGGTGTAGGGCGTTCGCCCGCTGGCGGCTACGCCGACGATCACGTCGTTCTTGCCTGGCCTGCGCTTGGCGATGTCGGCGCGCCCTAGCTCGCGGGAGTCCTCGCTGGCTTCTACGGCCACAGCCAGGGCTTTCGTCCCACCAGCAATCATGTACTGCACCTTGCTGGGATCGATGCCGAAAGTGGGAGCGCATTCCGAGGCGTCGAGAGCGCCGACGCGTCCGCTGGTGCCGGTTCCGACGTAAATGAGGCGTCCGCCTTTGCGAAGCTGGGAGGCAATCAGATCGATAGCGCGTCCGATCTGGGGTAGCGCGTGAGCGATGGCGGCGGGGACTTTGGCATCTTCCGCATTGATGATGCGGGCGATCTCGAGGCCTGACTTTAGATCGAGATCGACGGATGCCCGATTGGGTTGTTCGGTGGTGAGTTTTTGAAGAACTGGTGACTTGCGTTTCATGCTGGGTTCATGCGCATAGCGGTGGAGTTAAGGTTCATGCGCGGGTGAAGCCGGGATAGAGCGCCTCGACCACGGCATCGTGGAAACGCGGACGAACTTGTTGAATTGCTTTATTAGCGCAGTTGGGCCAGGTGCGATTCGTCAGTAGGGTGATCGAGAGTTTTCGCTCGGGGTCAATCCAGAGCGAGGTGCCGGTATAGCCGAGATGCCCGAACGAAGTGGATGAAAAATGTTGGCCGGATTGCGACGGCTGGGATGGTGTATCCCATCCCAGGGCGCGTGATGTTCCCTCCGGAGACGACTCGCGTTTGGTGAAGAGCGCCAGGGTCTCGGGACGCAAAATGGGTTGCCCCCCTTGCAGCATGGCATGCGCGAAGGTGGCTACGTCTTGTGCGGTAGCGAATAAGCCTGCGTGTCCGGCCACTCCACCGAGGATGCTCGCGTTCTCGTCTTGCACCTCGCCTTGCACGATGCGGTGACGGAAAGTCTGATCTTCGACAGTGGGAGCAATGGTGGTGTGCAATTCCCGTGCGGGATTGAAGGTTGTGTGCGTCATGCCGAGAGCGCCAAACACCTCGCGCCGGCAGAAATGATCCAGGGATTCGTCGGCCAAGCGCTCGAGCGCGACTCCGAGGATGATGAAACCGATGTCACTGTACTCGGCATGCGAGCCGGGTTCGTTTGTCAGCGGGGTAGTGAATGCTGCTTCGAGTAATGTCTGCTTCGTTTGTGCGCGCAGGAAGAGCTCTTCGTAGGCGGGCAGGCCGGAGGAATGCGTCAGCAACATGCGGAGGGTGACTTCGTCGCGATGGGGATCTTCGCCCCCGAATTCGGCCACGACGGAGATCACGGGCATTTCGAGATCGAGCAACCCGCGCTGGTACAGGATCATGGCCATCGCAGTAGTTGCCGCAACTTTCGAGACGGAGGCCAGGTCGAAGATGGTGCCGGTTGTCACCTCGGGCGCCGCCGGGTCGAAGGTGAAGCGACCGAATGAGCGCAGGGCCACCAGTTTTCCATCGTGCGTAACAGCCACGGATGCGGCCGGGAATGCTTTCGTTGCGATCCCCTCCTGAAGGACTGCGTACGCTCGGGCGAAGCGCATATCCTGATCGTCATAGCAGGCGATCGGAAAACTTGCGGGATGGCTCACGACGCGAGTCAGAAGTTTGCCTTAGCGTGGTGGAAATCGGCCCTGCTCGGGTTATAGCAAAGTCCGCGGAGGGGGTAAAGGAAGGCGACCGTGGCGGACATGGCACCTCCGTAACCATTGTGGATTGAGGAATGCGCGCCGGGTTGTGTAGAGTCAGATCATCCAGATTCATAAGATCACTATGAACCGACGCTTGCAGAAGACTGCGCTGGGCTTGCTGGCCTTGCTCGCGGTTCCGGCCAATTGCGCTTCCGAATTGGCTGCCAAGCCCGTGTCTTCGGTGAGCAGGCTGGCGGTAGTGGACTCGATCGTAGAGCGCGCGATTTTGGATGGGCAGATTCCCGGCGCGGTGGTGCTGATCGGGCACAACGGGCAGGTGGCGTATCGGAAGGCGTTTGGGCGGCGAGCACTGGAACCTCGGCGCGAAACGATGACGGTCGATACGATTTTTGATCTGGCGTCATTGACCAAAGTAGTCGCGACGACCACTTCGGTAATGCAATTGGTGGAACGGGGCAAGGTTCGGCTGAACGATGCGGTCGCCAAGTACCTGCCGGAGTTTGCACAGAACGGGAAAGAAGATATCACCGTCCGGCAACTGCTGACCCATTACTCGGGCCTGGCTCCAGATATCGATTTGCAGCCTTCCTGGCAAGGGAAAGAGACCGCCTACAAGCTGTCTTTCGCCGAGAAACCGGAGGCGCCACCGGGCTCCGGGTTCATTTACAGCGATACCAACTTCATCGTGTTGGGTGCATTGGTGGAACATGTTTCCGGAGAGAGCCTGGATCACTACTCCACTGCACACGTTTTTGCCCCTTTGAAGATGACGCGTACACGATATCTGCCGCCGTCCTCGTGGCGCCCCAAAATCGCACCCACACAATTTGATGACCACGAGCACATGCTGCGCGGTGAAGTGCATGATCCCAGGGCGATGCGCATGGGCGGGGTCGCCGGTCACGCTGGACTGTTTTCGACCGCCGACGATCTGGCCAAGTTCGCACAGGCCTTGCTCGACGGCGGGAAGGGAATTCTCTCACCGTTAACGGTGGAGAAGATGACGTCGCCGGAGCAGCCTCCGAATGCCACGGCGGTGCGGGGTTTTGGGTGGGACATCGACTCGCCGTTTTCCAGCAATCGGGGCGACCTGCTGCCCGTGGGCTCTTTTGGGCACACGGGATTTACGGGAACATCGATCTGGATCGATCCCACCACGCGGACTTACATCATCCTGCTAACCAATTCAGTGCATCCGCGCGGACAGGGCAACGTGGTGGGATTGCGCACCAAGCTCGCCACCGCCGTGGCTGCCGCCTTGCCTCTGACTGTGGAAGAGCGCGAGAAGCTGCGCTGGGAGAGCATCACCGGCTACAACGAGGCCCAAAGCGCGGGGCGCAAAATTGCCACCCGCAATGGCAAGGTGAAGGTCGGGATCGACGTGCTGGAAGAGAAGAACTTCGAGGCTCTTCACCCAGGAGAGAGCAAGCGCAAGATCGGCGTGGTGACGAATCAGACGGGAGTGGACTCTGAGGGGCGGCGGACGATCGACGTACTGGCGGCTGCGCCGGGCCTTTCATTGGAAGCGATTTTCAGTCCGGAGCATGGCGTGACGGGGACCTTGGATACCACGGATATCGGCAATTCGAAAGACGCGGCTACGGGCGTGCCCGTCTATAGCGTGTATGGAGCCAGTGATGCAGCGCGGCGCCCGTCGGTGGAAGTTTTGAAAAATCTCGATGCCGTGGTGTTCGACATTCAAGATGCGGGCGCCCGCTTCTATACCTATGAGACGACGCTGGGATATTTTCTGGAAGGCGCGGCCAAGGCCGGCATCGACATCATTGTGCTCGACCGACCGAACCTTGTGACGGGTTCATTTGTGCAGGGACCGGTTTCGGATGCGGGTCACGAGAGTTTCGTGAATTATTTCCCGGTGCCGCCGCGACACGGCATGACCATGGGCGAACTTGCACAAATGTTCAACGCCGAGCGTGGGATCAACGCCAAGTTGAAGGTCTTACCGATGGACGGCTGGCTGCGGGGGGACTGGTACGATTCGACGGGGCTGAACTGGATCAATCCCTCGCCGAACTTGCGCAGTCTGCACGAGGCCACGCTCTACACGGGTGTGGCATTGATCGAGGGAACGAATGTGTCGGTGGGACGCGGAACGGATACGCCGTTTGAGTGGATCGGAGCGCCCTGGATCAAGGGCCGCGAACTTGCGGAATATCTGAACGCGCGAGTCATTCCGGCGGTGCGGTTTGTGCCTGTGAGGTTTACACCGACGGCGTATCCCTATTCGGGTCAGGTCTGTCAGGGCGTCAACATTATTCTGCTCGATCGCAACACGCTGGACGCTCCAGAACTGGGCTTGGAACTCGCGTCAGCTTTGCACAAGCTTTATCCGAAGGACTACAAGATGGAGCGGTTGCCCGAATTGCTGATCAACCAGGCCGCGTATGACGCGCTGCTAGCGGGCCAGGATCCGCGACGGATCGCGCAGGATTGGCGCGCTGATCTCGAGAAGTTCCAGCAGATCCGACAGAAATACCTCCTCTACAAGTGAGCACTAGTTCAGGGTTCTTCCGGCGCGCTCGTTTCGCTAGAATGGTGCCGGCCGAATCAGGAGAACCTTTGTGATGAACCTGGGTACCCCGAAGCAGCCAGTGAATCCCTTCTACCGTTGCGCCGGGCCGAATTGCGGAACGCTGAAACGGAGCACCGATCGTTGGTGGCTCATGTGGACTTCGTTCGCGGATTTGAGTATTCCGGTGCTGTACCTGTGTCCATGGGACGAGGAGATTGCGCAGAAGGAAGGCACGCTGCACGTTTGCGGGGAGTTGTGTGCGCAGAAGTTGCAGTCCCAGTTTATGGGCAATGTACGGGAGAATATCGTGCGGAGGGGCGGTTAGAGGTGCGCAAAATATGCGGGGACTGCACACCTCAGGCGCTTAAGCGCAAACAGATTCCAAACAAACCTATGGGCGCGAGTGTACTCGTGCCTTTCCTGTCACAGCCAAATGGTCGGGTCCGGCTTCACGGCCGAGTCATGCTGGTCTTCGATAGTCACTTCTTACGTTCGACCAGATAACGGGCAAGATCTTTCAGGATTTCGCCGCGTGCGCCAAAAGTATCGAGCGCGGCGAACGCGCTGCGGATTAGCGCGTCGGCTTTCTTGAGCGATTCATCGACCCCAAACAGGGCGGGATACGTTGTTTTCTCGGCAGCCGTATCTTTTCCGGCGGTCTTGCCGAGCTGTTCGGAAGTCTGGGTGACATCGAGTACGTCGTCGATGATCTGGAAGGCAAGTCCGATTTGCTGGCCGAAGGATCGCAAATTTCTGATTTCATCGTCCTTGCCGCCGCGCATAGAGTCCCCCACTGACCAGGCTGGCTGTAATGAGGGCAGCTGTCTTTGCACGATGAATGTACTCCAGCATTTTCACATCGGGTCGGGAATGCTCGGCTTCCAAATCGACGACCTGGCCGCCGATCATACCGTCGATCGTTCCAGTGCCGTGCGCGATTTCTTCGATGATGCGGACGCGGGCTTCTGCGGGACATTGCAGACGTGCGAGCACCTCATATGCCTGGGTCTGCAGGGCGTCGCCCGCAAGAATGGCGATCGCCTCGCCAAAGGCGACATGGCAGGTAGGCCGTCCGCGACGCAGGTCGTCATTGTCGAGCGCAGGCAAGTCGTCATGAATGAGCGAGTACGTGTGCAGCATTTCGAGAGCGGCACCCAATTCGTCGATGCCGTCAGGAAGGACCCCCGCGACCATGCGGCCGGCTTCGCGGCACAGAATTGGACGCAGGCGTTTGCCACCGGCGAAGACGCTGTGGCGCATTGCCTTGTGGATGGAAACCGGATGCTGATCTTCGGCTGGAATCAGGCGCTCCAGCGCATGATCGGCCGCAGTGCGGCCTTGTTCCAGGGTGTCTTGCAGCATGAGGGTTGAGTATAACAAGGCAGGTGATGTGACTAGCTGCGAGCAACTGGCTGCTGGCTACTAGCTAATGGAGTCTCGGCATCTCTCATCGAATGATTGCACTGCTCGTTGAGGTTCCTCAACGCAAAGTTTCAGGTTCGGTCGCTTGCACAGGCAGGTAGGGATCTTTGCAAGAGGCGGCACTTAGTAGTCAAAAACGAAAGGGACGCCCGCAAGGCGTCCCAAAAGAATCAAGAAGACGTTTACGCAGTTGCCTGCATTAACGTTGCGTTGCGCTCCGCCGACATCAGGATGCCTTCGGTATCAAAGGCAGGGCACATATCGCTGGCGCCCGCGTTGAGCGCCGCGGTCCACATTTCTTCGTCAGCGACGCGATGCGTGCACAGAATGGAAACGGTCGGGAATTGGCGGTGCAACTTCGCTACTTCGTCCAGGCACGACGCTTCGATGTCCAGAATAGCAACATCGGCGCGATGCCGGGGAATAACGACCCACAATTCGTCGAGCGAGTTCGCCACGTGCACGGAGTGGAAGTGATGGCTGAGGGTTGCGGCCAGCGCCTGCGACAGGCGCGGATCGTTCTGGAACACAATGATGTTCAGGGCTTGCATGCGATCCCCCCGATGCAACCGTCGTTGACGGTGGTGGGGGCCGTAGCTTCCGTCCCGCCGGACTGGGGGAGTGACGGAGGCCACAGACATTCTACTTACGAGCCAAGACGAATCCGGGCTAGGGTTGGCCGGCGATCGACTAGCCGGGCGCCCGTTCGGTCTGGGGCTCGAACGCAACTGCTTGGAGTTTCCCGTTCTGCTTGAGAAGGAGTTCCACCTTCCCCTCGGCTTGTTCGAGTTCCTTGCGGCAGGTCGCTGAAAGTTGCATGCCTTCCTCAAACAAGGTCAGCGACTTTTCCAGCGGCGCATCGCCTTTCTCCAACTCCTGCACGATCTTTTCAAGGCGCTGGAGACACTCTTCGAACTTCGCCAAGTGGGATTGCTCCTGACCGCATTCTAATGCAACTCAGTTGTGCGTGACGTGTAAATTTCGTGTAACAGGGGATAGAGTGCCGCGTTTTGTCACTCATGCAGCGCGAGAACTAAAATGAAAACGATTGCAAATCACAAAATCGTTATGGCAAGACTTGTTCAGCCACTGTTGAGGATATGGATTGAATCGAGTGGGATGATATTGGAGACTACACGAGAGTAAGCCGGGGATTATGCCGACGCCGTCGGGCGCTCGTTCACGCCGAGGGCTTCCAGCACATCGACAGCTGACGAATACTTACCCATGGGCGCGCTGATCTGTGCGCCCTGTACGATTTCACGCACCGCAATCAGCATTTCGCGGGCGATGGCCACGCCTTCCTGGCGTGCGTGCTCCGGAGTGGTTGCCTTCGCCATGCGTTCGAGGATCGCATCGGGCACAGAGACACGCAGTTCGTTCTTCATGAATTCCGCATTGCGCACGCTCACCAGCGGCCAGATGCCGGCGACCACCGGAATGCGGCAATGCTCGATGCGTTTCAGGAAGTTCTCAAGCAAGGCGAGATCGAAGACCGGCTGTGTTACCGCGTACTCCGCACCCGCTTCCACCTTGTATTCGAAGCGGCGGATTTCTTCATCGATGTTGGGCAGGCCCGGGTTCGCGCCCACGCCAATTACGAAGCCTGTGCCCGCACCGATCGGGTTGCCGCCAATGTCGAGGCCGCGATTCAGGTTATGAACGATGTTCACCAGTCCGATCGCGTCGACATCGAACACGGCAGTGGCATCGGGATAGTTGCCCATCTTCGGAGGATCGCCGGTGATGCAGATCAGGTTGCGGATGCCCGTGGCCGAAGCGCCCAGCAGATCCGACTGAATGCACAGCACGTTCCGATCGCGGCAGGTGTAGTGGAGGATCGCCTCGATGCCGACCTCGCGCTGCACGATCAGGGAGAGCGCCTGGTTCGAGATGCGTGCCGACGCACGCGGGCTGTCGGGGATGTTGATGGCATCGACGCCGACCGATTTCAGGAAACGCGCCCCCTCGACTTCCTTGCGAATATCGGTCCCCTTGGGAGGGACGATTTCCACCATCGTGACAAACTCGCCGGTCGCCAACTTCTTTCCGAGAATTGATCGCTTTTCGATTGGATCGGTCGGGAAGGCAGTTGGGGAAGAATGAGGTGTGGCCACCTGCACTCTCGTCGCCTTGGCTTCGCCGGCGCGCAACGCCGACTTCATCACGCGAATGTGATCGGGCGTGGTTCCGCAACAGCCGCCGACCAGTCGAACGCCCGCCGCGACAAATTTCCGCGCATAACTGGCCATATACTCCGGCGAACAGAGATAGATGTTGCGGCCCTCGACCGAGCGCGGCATGCCCGCGTTCGGTTGTGCAGCCAGCGGCAGGGAAGTCACGGCGCGGACGCGCTCGATGGCATCCAGCATCGCGACCGGACCAATGCTGCAGTTACAGCCGATCACGTCGGCGCCCCACTCGACCAGTTTCGCCGCGAAGGTTTCGGGATCGGAGCCGTCCAGGCAGTTGGACTCTTCGTCGACTGTGACGGAGGCGACGATCGGCAGTTTCGGATTCACATCCCTGGCGGCTAGCATGGCCTGATGAAGTTCTTCCACGTAACCGAAGGTCTCGAGGATCAGGAGATCGACTCCGCCCTCGTTCAAGGCTTCGATTTGCTCTCGGAACGCAGCGCGCGCCTCCGCGAATGACGTTTTGCCTAGTGGTTCAATGCGAATTCCCAGCGGGCCAACCGAACCGGCAACCCAGACATCGAAGCTCTTGGCGGCTTCGCGGGCCAAGTGTGCGCCGGTACGATTGATGTCGCGTACTTTATCAGCGAGGCTATGCCGTCCCAGTCGGTAGCTGTTCGCTCCAAACGTATTGGTTTCAATGATTTCTGCACCAGCTTGCAAGTAGTCCTGATGCACGGACCGGATCATTTCGGGCTGCGACAGGTTCAGCTCGTCGTAGGATCGATTAATGAAGACGCCGTTGGCGTAGAGCAGCGTGCCCATCGCCCCGTCGCAAAGGACAGGTGACTTGCTGAGCCGGGAGAGGAAGTCGGAAGCCATGCTGGTTTTGAGAATACAAGATGACCGCAGGTTTTGCACATGCGGGAGCCGGGGGACGTTGGAATGAATGTGAGCCCGAGTGCTGCGCATCACGCCGACAGGTGAGAGACCCTTTGACTATGCTCAGCGCAGTCGCCCCGTAAACACCGAGGGACGGAAATTAGCTCTGTTATAATCCGAAACTTCGCATCCAAATCTTTATCCATCATGCTCTTGGGAGTCCCTGGTTTGAAGAGAGCCGGCATCGTTGTAGCAGGTGTTTTGCTGACCAACCTCGTACTTGTTAGCTGTGGCGGCACCAACAACTCGTCGTCATCCTCGTCGTCAGGATCGACTTCGGGAGTGAAGTTCCGCGCGTTGATTTCCCAGGACGTTTCGGCCGGGGCAGCAGCGGCGGGGTTCATCGTGGTCAATGCCAACAAGGACACCCAAATAACAAGGATTACTGGCTCCCTGGGAGCGTCTCCCGTCAACCCAACCATGATGGTGTTGTCCAACAACCGACAAATGACCTTGGCGGTCGACATTTCGGGGCAAACCGTTCAACTGGTGAACAATAAGGGCGAATCGCTTACTGGCAGCCCGGTGAACGTGCAGGGAACGACGGAGAGTCGTGGCGATCTCCGTTGACGCCACCAAGGCTTATGCGGCGGTGCCCAACGTGGCAATCCCACAAGGCGCACCGGGTGGAATTGTGGTCATGGACTTGACCCTGGCGCAACCGGCAGTCACGGTCAGGGTTCCGGTGCCGAGCGCTCATTACGTTGTGCAAAACGGAGATGGCAGCAAGCTGCTGGTGTTCAGCGATAACTCCAACTCCGTGACCATCGTGTCGCCGTTCAACATTCTGCCGGGACTACAGAACTCGATCTGTCTGACCAGAGTTTGCACGACCATACCTGGATTTGACCGGCCAGTGTTCGGTTTCTTCAGCAGCGACAACACCCAGGCGTGGATTTTGAACTGCGGTCCGGAGTGTGGCGGCACCCAGGCGAGCGTCCAGGTGCTCGACATGGTGAACGGAACGGTGGGACCGCCAACCCCGATTCCGGGAGGAGCCACGGTCGGATTCATGAAGAACCAGACACTCTACGTAGCCGGAACTGCGGCGGTGGGATCGGGCAACGAGACTTGCGCGAGTGGTACGCCGGCAATTTGCGGAAGGCTTACGGTAGTGGACCTGCCGTCCATGACGGTGACCGGGGCGGCCACGGGAACGGAGATCCCCGACGGGTACCACACGCACATGGACATGAGCGCTAACGGTCAACTCTTCGTTGGATCGCGCAACTGCACGAACATCGTGCCCGTGAATACCGGGGATCCGCAGCGCGGATGTCTTGCCATCTTCAATACGACGAACGGGAATGTGAGTGATTCCACCCGACAACGGCGACGTGACCGGCCTACAGCCCATCACAAATCGGACGGTGTTTTATGTAGTCGAAGGCGGCGAGCTACGAATCTACGATACGACGACCGACAAGCTCTATACGACGACTTCGATTGATGTGTTTGGGCATGCGGTGGATGTGAAACTCGTCGATTTTTGACGACGGCGTGAGTTCGTTCGTGAGAAAGTTAACCGGAAATCTCATGAAGGTTTCGCGGAGAGCGCAGAGAAGCTCACCACGAGACTTCCGTCAGTAGAACAACCTGAGACTTACTCTCCCGGTTCCATCACCAACCGATGCAGCTTGCTCTTCTCCACTGCCTGCGGAGAGAACGGCAATAAAAATGTGCTGCCTTCGTACCAGGCTTTCCATTGATCCATGTAATGAGGACTGAGAAAGTTTCCGGCTTGCCCGGTTACGGTGTTCAGCGTGGACTGGTCGAAGTCGGATAGGTCGGCAGTAAAGCGCTCAGAGGGGCCGAAGGCGCGGCCCACCTGTTTCACGGTGTAGCTGCCGCCAGATTGATCGTTGAGGCCCGGACCGGTCCAGCGACTGACAACAGGCAGACGGCTGAGCACCAGGTTCTCGATTTGAACGGGAGAGAACTTCCCCCAGCGCCATTGCGTAAGATCATCGGGAGCATCGGGGCCACTCACCGCAAGTTCAACAGCTGCCGCCAACAACATCTCGTAGTTTTCGAAGTCGGGCGGAAGCCATCGCTTCGGCTGTTTGGCCAGGATGTTCTCCATCCAGATCGACGACATGAACCAGTGATAGTCCTTCCAGCTTAGGAGACCCGCTTCTGGATGGCCGTCTTGCGTGCCAGAGTTCTTGGGGGCCGGTCCTAATTTCGGTTCCAGAATCAGGCGGTAGAGTTGGTAGAGCGCCCTGTTTTCGATGGTGGCGCCTGCAGAGTCGATGGTCTGCCGCCCGTCCCAGTCGCGCATAAGTTCACGGGCCTGCTGGGCGCGTTTCGTCGGCTTGACGTGATCGAGCGCATAGACGAACCGTTCCGCGCAGAAACGGTCGAAGGCGGAGTAGACATCCGTCTGCAGCGAGAGCATATCGGAGGCAGAAAATTTCTTGCCCGATTCGAGTACGCGATAGATGCGTTCGGTGCGCCAGGGTGCATCCCATTCCGTACTCACACTGTAGGGATATTTGTTGGGGGTGATGCGGCCGTTGGCGGTGGCCAGGATGCCCGAGGGTGGGTCGTAGACGGTCGGAAGCTTTTCGAACGGGATGTAGCCGCTCCACTCGTGAGCGTCATCGGCGCCGCTGACCGGCAGGCTGCCGTCGCCGGACTTGCGAATGGGAATGTGAGCCGTGGCGTGGTAGCCAATGTGGCCGTCGACGTCGGCATACACGGCGTTTTGCGAGGGCGCGTCCCAGGTCGAAAGGGCGCGGACAAAATCGTCCCAGTTCTGGGCGGAGTCGATCGCGAAGAACGGATTGCTCATCGAATCGTAAATCGTCCAGTGCAACGCGATCTTCCGAGTTTCGCCGGGGATGAGGTCGGTGATCACGGGACCGTGTCGTGTCAGCACTACATCCACGCTTACGTCAGGCTTGCCTTTCACATGGATGGTTTCGGTCCGATGTTCGGGTTGTTGCCAGCCTTTGGGAGATTGATACGTGCCCTGGTCGTTGAATGTTTCGATATAGAGATCTTCAACTGTGGGCCCGACATTGGTGAATCCCCAGGCGATGCGGCGGTTGTGTCCAACGATGACGAAGGGCAGGCCGGGAAGAGTAACTCCGATGACGTCGTAGTCACCTGCGTGGAGGTGCGCTTCGTACCACAGATTGGGCATCTGGTGGTTGAGGTGCATATCGTTGGAGAGCATCGGCTTGCCCGTGACGGTATGCGCGCCAGAGACGACCCAGTTATTCGAGCCGGGAACCAGCGTCGGGCGCGGAGCGGTCGCGGTCAGTACGGGCCAAGGCGTGCGGCCAGCGATGTTACTGTCGGGCCCGTCGTCGTCTTCATCATCATCGGTATTTTGATTCTTTGGGTGCAACTCCTCAACGCGCCGGGACTTGGCGGCCGGCGGACGATCGCGCCAGGAAGAATTCACATACAAATCAGCGGTGAGTTCGGGACCCAGCTTGGCGAGGATCTTCTCGCGCTCGAGAGCGCTGCGATAGGTGTAGTGATTCAAATCTTGAATGAGGCGCGCGCCGATCACCAGGGAGTCTTCGATGGACCAGGGGGCGGGCTTGTATTCCATCAGCCGGAATTCGATGGGGAGATGGTCGCGGTGGCTCTCGAGGAACGCGTTGACACCCCGCGTATAGGCTTCGAAGAACGGGCGGTCGTGGGGAGACAGCGTCTGCGCAGCCTTCCGAGCAACTGCTCGCAGGCCGAGAATGCGCTGTTCGCGATCGTGGTTGAGAAGGGCGGGACCGGTGACTTCCGCCATTTCGCCGCCGGCAAAGCGGCGCATGATGTCCATCTGCCAGAGACGATCCTGGGCGGTGACATAGCCCTGGGCGAAGAAAAGGTCGTCGAGACTCTTGGCCTCGATCGCCGGAACGCCTCGAGGATCGCGGATGACTGTGACCGGTGCCGCGAGGCCTCGAACGGCCAGATGGCCATCCATCTGCGGCAAGGCGGAGCGAGCCACGAAGTAGAGGTAAGCGACTGCACCAAGGAGGATGAGTGTTATAGCCAGCAAAATACTGAACAGAACGCGTGGGAGCAGGCGGCGTGTGCGGGGTGGGACCGCGAGGTCGCTGGCAGGGGTCAACGTGGCCATGGGAAAGATCGATTGTAACCCGGACGACGATAGCAATCGCCCGTCAGCCGACTCCGGTCGTCAGAGAGGCGGGTGGGCTGCGAGCTTTGAGCGATGAGCGCCTGGCCCTGACCGGTAAAGGCGCCCCACGCCCTCCGCGCCTGATTGAACTTGAATTTCATTTTCAAGATGAGGCGATGGTATCCTGAGGCGGCCGGGAGATTTTCCTGCCCTTAGGGCGGGGACTGACTGCTCGACTTGCGCTCTCATCGCCGACTGCCCGCGCTCCGTGGCTGGCAACTAAATGACCATCCTGCAGAAACGTATCGATGATCAGCCGTCCATCTCGGCCGAGATGGTGCGGGAAGCACAGGGGATTCTGCATCAACATCTAAAAAAGGTGGGTCTGAAGCAGACCGCGCAGCGGGACACAATCCTGCGAACGTTTCTGGAGACGCGCGAACATCTCTCCACGGACGAACTGCACCGGCTGGTCAAGAAGAAGGATCCGAGGATCGGCTACACCACGGTGTACCGCACCCTGAAGCTTCTGGCCGAGTGCGGTCTGGCTAGCGAAGTGGCCTTTCACGATGGCATCGCTCGCTACGAACATCAGTACAACCGGCGCAGTCATCATCACATGGTGTGTACCGAGTGCGGCAGTTCGGTGGAGTTTTTTTCGAATGAAGTGGAAAAACTCGAGCAGGAGATTGGGCGGAAGTACCACTACATGACCACGCGGCACACCTTCCAGATTTACGGCGTGTGCGAAGACTGCCGCAAGAAGAGCGTGGCGCGCCGGGTTGTGTAGTCCTGGTGGGTTGCCGGGTCCTGGAGGAGCCACATTCCAGCGGCGTAGCGGAAGACGCGCCCCTCCAGAACAAACTTAGATCGCGATGGGACAGGAGTATTGATGGCGATTGTGTGTGGGTATTGCGGGGCGTCTATGCCGGAGATTTCCGAGTTCTGTCCGGCGTGCGGACGCCCGGTGCGGGAGGGCACCTTCTTCGCTCCCGAGCCGATGCAAGAAGACGAAAAGCCCGTGGACGAGCCTGGTCTCGGTGGACGAATCACCGGCCGTGGAGCTGCCCGCTGTTGAATGGAATGACCGGGTCGTGGGCGCTTGCGCTTATTTGACCTTTGTCCCCGCGGTCGTTCTGCTTTTCTTGAAGCAGTACCATGAGCGAAAGTTTGTGCGCTTTCATGCTTTTCAGAGCATCTTTTTCTGGGCCGCCGTGGTAATTCTGTTGGCATTGGGACTACTCGCTTCGACGTTTGGCTGGTTATTTGTCTGGCTGGTGATCGGGGCGCTAGTCTCTTTGGGGCTGTTCTTCACGTGGATCGTGCTTTCGATCAAGGCGCTGCAAGGTGAGTGGTTTGAGTTGCCCTGGCTGGGGGAACTTGCCGGGCAGCAGGCGGAACGGTGACATGTTTTCTTCGGTTTTCGCGAGCATGTGAACAATAGCGTGATACTCCTCTTCAAGATCGAGGACGTTTTCCACCCGTCGAGGACAAGCGTTACGTAGAACGGCCGAAGGAGGTGAGTGGCGCAGTGGCGCGTCACAACCACCGCAGCGACAGCGACTACTACACCCAACCAGGAAATCTGTTCCGGCTGATGACCCCGGACACGAAAAAGCGGTTGATCGGCAACATCGTGGGCAGCCTGGCGAATGGCGTACCGCGGCGCATTCAGGAACTGCAGATTCAGCACTTCTACAAGGCCGATCCGGCGTATGGAGAAGGCGTGGCGAAGGGGCTGGGTTTGGAAGTGAAGACCTTGGTCGAGGAGCCTGTAGGCGCCGGCGACTAAAACAGAACTCGTTTGCCGGAACCCTTGGTTCCTGCAGTTTGAGGGTGGTAAGTGGAACGGGGCTAGCCCGAGTGGCTTGCCCCGTTTCGCGTTTGCAGTCAGACGGCGATGGTATGCTAAGGCGACCATCCCACCGACGAGGCTGTTTTTTTCATGTCCGACCCAAGCGTTCCGGAATCACAATCCAACAACGAATCCACCGAGTCCTTTAAGGATCTGCTTACGCAATTCGAGAAGGGCCATCCGCAAAAGCGCACGGAGGGCGGCGGCCGGGAAGGCACAGTGATCACGGTCACGACCGACTCTGTGCTGGTCGATATCGGTTTCAAGACCGAGGGCATTCTGCCATTGACTGCGTTTCAGGCGGAAACCGTAAAGCCGGGTGACAAGCTGCTGGTGACAATCAAGGGGCGCGATCCGGAAGGTTATTACGAACTGGTGCGCGGGAAGATCGACCGCCCGACTGACTGGCCGGCGCTGGAAAAGGCATTTTCAGAAAAGACGACCATCCTGGGCACAGTGACTGGTGTGGTGAAGGGTGGTCTCACAGTGGACGTGGGAGTGCGAGCTTTCATGCCTGCCTCGCGCAGCGGGGTGCGCGACTCCGCAGAGATGGAAAAGCTGGTGGGGCAGGAGATTCGCTGCCGCATCACGAAGCTGGATGCGACTGAAGAAGACGTTGTCGTCGACCGGCGCGTCATTTCGGAGGAAGAAGAGCGTGCCGGGAAAGAACGTCGCTACGCGGAGGTCAAGGAGGGAGACACGGTGCACGGCACCGTGCGTAGCCTGACGGATTACGGAGCCTTCGTCGACATTGGCGGCGTCGATGGGTTGCTGCACGTTTCTGATATTTCCTGGAATCGCGTGAACAAGCCTTCTGACGTGCTATCCGTGGGGCAGGAGGTGGAAGCCCGGGTGCTCAAGATCGACTCGGAGAAGCGGCGGATTTCGCTGGGCATGAAGCAGCTGCAGGCACATCCGTGGGACGCCGTGGCCGGAAAGTACCAGACAGGAGAGCGGGTGCGCGGCGTCGTAACGCGGCTGATGGAGTTTGGAGCCTTCGTGGAGTTGGAGCCCGGGATTGAAGGATTGATCCACATTTCGGAAATGTCGTGGGGCAAGAAGGTCAAGAAAGCTAGCGACGTCGTGAAACCAGGCGAGACCGTCGAAGCAGTGATTCTTGGTGTCAACGCGGGCGAGCGTCGTATTTCACTGGGACTGAAGCAGGCCTTAGGCGACCCCTGGCGCGACGTGGAGAGGAACCTTCCCATCGGAGCCGTGGTCGAAGGACCGATTAGCAGCATCACGAAGTTCGGCGCGTTCGTGCAGGTGGCGGAAGGAGTCGAAGGCATGATTCACGTGAGCGAGATCAGCGCCGAAAAGCGGGTCAATCATCCCCAGGACGTGCTTCGCATGGGTCAGGTGGTGAAGGCACAGGTGTTGGCCATCGATACGGAAAAGCGGCAACTGCGCTTGAGCATCAAACAGCTCGTCCCCAGCGATCTGGACGAATATCTCGGCGGAGCACAAAGAGGGCGATGTTGTTACCGGGCGGTTGATGGAGGTAAACGGTGAACGGCGCGGGTCGAGTTGGGGGAGGGAATTCAGGCGACGTGCAGGATGAGCTCGACCTCTACCACCGGTTCGGAGAAGGCGGCGGCAAGCCCGTCATCGGCGAAAGTTGATCTTTCGTCTTTAGGGTCGATGCTGCAGGCGCGCTGGAAGAGTGGCGGAGCGGTCGACAAGGCGAAGCCGGAGGCGGCGCGGGCAGGGGAGATCCGGCAGTTTCGGATTGTGAAGCTGGATGCGGCAGCAAAGAAGATTGAGTTGGAGTTGGCGTAAAGGCTGGGTGCGGACACTGTGCGCGCCCGGAACGCGGGCAGCAGTGGCCGAACAGATCTGGAACTGGTCAAAAACCAGGCGGTCGTTCGTCCACAACCCCGAAAGCGCGTTCCAGCGCGAGTCCCGCGCTTCCTAGAGTTCCCTCGTCGAAGAGTCGCCCGATCAGCGTGACGCCATGAGGGACGCGACGCGGCGTTGGGAATGTGGGCAGCGGGTTGTTCGGATCGGGCGCCCAGTCGCTACGTGCTTTCGACACTTCGACAAAACCGGCACGCAAGGTGAGCGACGGATGTCCGGTGAAGTTTGTGATGGTAAGCATTTCGTCGCGTAGCGAAGGCACCAGCAGCAAGTCGACTTGCGAGAAAACGCGAGCCATCTCCTGGGCGACTTGCCGGCGTAGGCGGTCCGCCTGGACGAAGTCGACTGCGGATAGGAATCGGGCCTGGCGGAAAAGGTTCGGCCAAGCATCGGGTACCTGGGCCTTTAGTTGGTTTAGTCCACCGTTGAGAGTGAGCTCTTCAAACGCGGCTGCGCCTTCGGCGAACAAAATCAGGTTGAGCGAATTGTAGGGCCAGTTGGGAATCGACACTTCGACGGGAGCCATGCCCAGCTTTCTCACCGTTTCGAGCGCAGCGCGGTCCACCGCGGTAGCGGGATTCTCGTTCATCCAGCGGGGGAAATAGCCAACGCGCAGACCTTGCACGGGCGCAGCAGCATCGTAGTCAAGACGACTGGGAACACTGGCCACGTCTCCGGCATCGGGACCAGAGATAGCGTGCAACACGAGCATGGCATCTTCCACATGGCGGGTCATGGGCCCGAGTTTGTCGAGAGACCAACAAAGCGTCATGGCTCCCGTACGCGGTACACGGCCGTAAGTGGGACGGAGACCAGTCACACCGCAACGCATACTGGGACTTACGATGCTGCCTCCCGTCTCGCTGCCGATGGAGAAACCCACCAGGCCCGCTGCGGTGGCCGCTCCTGGACCTGCGCTAGAGCCCGATGAAGCTTCCTCCAGCAACCAAGGATTCATGGTTTGACCACCAAACCAGATGTCGTTAAGGGCCAGCGCACCCAGACTCAGCTTGGCGATCAGTACGGCGCCCGCATCGTGCAGACGTTTTACGACTGCGGCATCGACGGTGGGAATACGGTTTCGATAGGGTTCTGCGCCATACGTAGTGGGAATCCCGGCTGTGTCGAGCAGGTCCTTCCCACCCCACGGGATGCCATGAAGCGGACCGCGATATTTGCCGGCGGCGATTTCCTGATCGACTTTCTTAGCTTGCGCCAGAGCCAGTTCGCGCGTGACCGTGATGACGCAATGCAACTTGGGATCGAATTGCTCGATGCGCTTGAGGTAGATGTTGGTGAGACGCTCGGAGGTGAGCTTGCGCTGCTCGATCCAGCGCGAGAGTTGGCCGAGGGATGCGAAAGCAATGTCAGCGTCGTTCGCGGGAGTGGACCAGGATCCGTGTTGCTGCGAACAAATCGATCTCGACTCGGTCCGACCTCCAACCCCGGCAGGGCTGGATTCCATCGCGATGCGGGAGCAGAATCCAAGGCCACCTTGCGAGGCCCGGTGCGCCGCTCATAGAGTGCCGCCATCGTCTTGCGCCAACTGCCTGCAGCCACGGTTCGTTCGGTCTCGGTCAATTCCACCTGAACCAGCTTCGCGGCCTCGGCGAACGTGGTTGACGATACTTCCGGGCCAACTACCGGTCCGGTGCCGAAGGCAGGTGGTGCTCCGGGCGGAAGGTCCGCGGGATTTTGGGCCCGGCTGCGGAACGCGGCGGCCGCGCCTAGTACACCGAACGGCGTCACGGCCAAAAATTGCCTGCGCGATTTCGACATGTTTCCTCCAAACCAAGCATTAGACGCGAGTGGGGCAGTTGGGTCACAGAAATCACGGCTGAGCCCCACGTGGTTCGTGGTGCTTGACAGAACTCTCCGCGGACGTAATCCTATACGCTTTTCGTTTGCAGGAAGTCCGGGGAGTCGAGCCGGTCTGGGGAAGGAATTTCGATTGAAAGTTCGCGTGTTCTATCACGACAAATGCTTCGACGGAGCCTCTTCGGCGGCGCTGTTCTCCCGTTTTTACCGGGAACGGATTCGCAACGACGTGGAATTTGAGTTCACCGGATTGCTGCATCGGGCGGGTGCGCTATTCGACGAGCGCCAGTTTGACGGCGACGAGAACGCGATTGTGGATTTCAAATACTCCAGTTCGCCCAAAATTACGTGGTGGTTCGATCATCACGAGAGCGCGTTTCTGAGTCCGGAGGACGCCGCTCACTTCGAACAGGATCAGGGGAATCGGAAGTTTTACGACCCGGACTTCAAGTCGTGCACCAGCTTCATCGCGATGATCGCCGAGCAGCGGTTCGGCTTCAATGCCGGTTCGGTGGCTGACCTGGTGCACTGGACCGACATCATCGACGGAGCCATGTACCAGGATGCGCAAACCGCCGTCGAGATGAAAGCGCCGGCAATGAAGTTGACTATGGTAATTGAGTCGGCACCGGACTCAAACTTCGTGCCGCAGTTGATTCCGCTGCTCGCGACGAAGTCCCTGGATCAGATTCTAGAGGCACCGTTCGTCGCGACCCTATTGCCTCCGTTGCTGAAACGACATGAACTTTCCATTGGAATACTGAGAGAGCGGACGGAATGCAAAGATGCAACGATCTTTTTCGACGTCACTGATCTCGAGCTGGAAGGCTACAACAAGTTCGTTCCTTATTACTTACATCCGGAGAGTATTTATAGTGTTGGTTTAAGTAAAAGCAGCTTCCGTGTGAAAGTGTCCGTCGGATCGAATCCCTGGGCCCCCAGCGAGCCCACTGTGAATCTGGCCAAGGTGTGTGAGCGTTACGGCGGCGGAGGGCATGCACGGGTGGGGGCGATATCATTTGATGTCACCAAGCACGACGCAGCGCGACGAGCGGCGTTCGAGATCGTCGAAGAGCTCCGGGCCAGCGTGCGGGGGTCGGCGGCGTAGCGACAAAGTTCTTCACGAACACGGAGGCACAGAGGATAGCCTCAGGGTTTTATCCGTGCCCGAGGTGCTCGGTGCTTCAAACGAATCCTGCGTAGAAGAATCGTGTTTTCCTTCTCACCGAGCAAGATCATCCGAGCAATTCCTCATGAATACGGAAGCGCAATCCAAGAATGAACCGCCGGTATTGCGGGCGGAGAACCTCGGACGCACTGTTCGGGACAAAGTTCTGGTAGCAGATGCGAGCTTTGACGTCCGCAAGGGCGAGACCCAGGTCATCGTTGGTCCTAGCGGGTCTGGGAAGTCGTCATTGCTGCGATTGCTCAACCGACTGGACGAACCGACCACCGGAACCGTCTACCTGGACGGAGTTGACTACCGTCAAATTGCAGCCGCGTGAGTTGCGCCGTCGTGTGGGCATGGTCACGCAGCGTCCTTTCTTGTTTCCGGGGACGGTCGCGGACAACTTGCGGTTCGGGCCTCGCCAGCGCGGTGAAGAGCTCACAGACAGCCGCATCGAAGAGTTGCTCGCGAGCGTTGGTTTGGCAGGCTACGGCTCCCGAGATGTTGCGAACCTCTCAGGAGGCGAAGCGCAACGGGTCTCGTTTGCGCGGACGCTCGCGAACTCGCCTGCAGTCCTTCTGCTGGATGAGCCAACCTCAGCTCTGGATGACGATTCGAAACACGGCGTGGAGGTGCTGGTTGCGCAGATTGGGAGAGAGCACGGCATTCCGTGTGTATTGGTGACTCACGACGTGGCGCAGGCGGCGCGGTTGGGGCAGAGGGTTCTGATGCTGGAGGAGGGACGGATCGTTCGGAGTGGCACGGCGAAGGAGGTGTTCGGTGCTTAAGACGCTGTTTCACGGTCAATTACAACTGGGGCTAGCACAGGCGATGGTAGCCGGAATCGCCGCTCTGCTCGTGGTGCTGATGGGACGAGCGCGCGGAATTCATCTGGAGAAGGAACTGGCCGTCGCGATGGTGCGTGGGTTGGTGCAAATCATAGCGGTAGGATCGATTCTCCTGCTACTACTGCGCGGGCCGAACTGGACGAGCGTCTTCCTGCTCATCGTGATGATCGTTGCGGCCGGTGCGACCTCGGCGCGGCGTGCCAAGGGGATGCCACAGGCCTTCCAGGTTTCCACCTGGGCGATTGCATGCGGTGCGGGGTCGGTGATTGCCGTCATGACTCTGCTGGGGGTGATTGACACGCCGATTACAACGCTGGTCCCGGTGGGAAGCATGCTGATCGCGAATGCCATGAACACCAACGGCATTGCACTTAATCGTTTTCGGGCTGACGTGTTGGCGCACGTGGGCGAGATTGAAACAGCCCTAGCGCTGGGAGCCGACGGGAAGAGCAGCGTCGCGCCCTACGTGCAGGTAGCATTCGAGGCGAGCCTGATTCCTGCGATTGATTCGCTGCGTTCGCTCGGGATCGTGTGGATTCCGGGATTGATGGCGGGTATGTTGCTATCAGGCGCGCGCCCCGTGTACGCGGCGATTTACCAGTTCGTCGTTTTGGCGATGATCTTCGCCGGGTCGGGACTAACGTCTTTGGTGAGCACGCTCCTGATGCGGACACGAGTCATGTCCCCGGCAGAGCAACTGATCCTGCGGCCCGGCGCCTAAGCCGCAGGATCGATGGTTCGGTTGGAGTCGGTAGCGTTGCTTTAGCTCTTCTCGGACGCCGGGCGTATGCCTGCTTTTTCCAAGACGGCCTTGGAGATTGACGCGAACATATTCTTGGATTGTGGCGCCGCACTCGCAGCGACCGCATTCGTGCCGAGCGCCGCACCCACGAAAGCAAGGCGATAGCGACCGGTGTCGTATTGGGCCACATTGGCAGCCGAGATGCCGTACGACCGGCCCTGATCCCAAGCGTCGGGCGCTGCCCCCAGGAAGACGAACGTCCAGACACCTTCTTTCTCCTTCTGCTCGATCAAGGCTTTCACGGCATCGTGCGTCCATTCGCGGGACGAGTTTTCTTCGCCATCCGTCATGATCACGGTGATGACTTTGTCCACGTGCGGGCGGTCAGCGTCCACCTTGCGGACGGTAATTCCAATGGCATCGTTCAACGCGGTGTTTCCGCCGGGTTCGTAGGATTTGGGATTGAGCTTCTTCACGTCGGAGAGCGGAATCGCCACGTGGCGATAGGCAACCAGCGTGTCAAACAGGGTGAGCGAGAAGAGGTAGTCGACCTGGTCTTCCTTGGCGAGGCCGTCGACATAAGCGTTGAAGCCCTCGATCACATCATTGAGCTTGCTGGCCATGGACCCCGACTTATCGAGAATCACGTTTACGAGAACGCGTTGCTTTTGGCTTGGGGGCTGCTGGTGCACGGGACATCTCCTGACTGGCGGCGGTCGCTGACGGGATATAGCGGGTTTCCACCTTGGTGGTGAAACCGAGCGTGGCCGATACGTTGTCACTAGGGATCTTGCGGCCGTTGTACATGTCGCAAAGATACTGTTTCGAAATTCCAAGATCGGCTGCGAACTGCGTATTGGTCTTTTCTCCCTGGATCTTCTTCATCAGACCCAGGAGTTCTTCGACGGTCAGCGCCTTGTACGCCATAACAGCGTACAGAGTACGCCGGAATGGCGTACTTGTCAAGCACTCCTCCGACCGCGGTTTGTCGTCGTGATCCGATCCGGCAAGGCCTTCGCATCACTGACTTCTGTGAGCGCACGTACTAACGTGCAAGCAGGATCAACAGGAGGCTGCATATGGCCGGAACTGATGGAGGTTTTCTGACTCTATTGCTTGCGATGGGCGTCCTTCTGTACGTGAGCTGGATGCGGACCGAATGGCATCAATAGCTTAGGCATCCCGTTTCGGGCTGTGTTTTTCCTCTCCGAGGCCCGGCGGGGGCGGTTATGATGGCACTGTAACCCGCTTGGGGGAACCGACTGCATTCATCCGTACGCATCCACGATCCGCACAGTCGCCAACTGAGGGCGCTGCGCGCGGTAGCTTCCGTAGAGTTTTTCAAGGGCTTGATCGTTCTTCTGGCTGGGTTCGGTATCCTCTCACTTGTTCACCGGGATGCCTGGGATGTGGCGGCCAGCTTCCTGGAGTGGTTGAAAATCGATCCGGATACACGTTACGCGCAAGTTTTTCTCAATCTTGCAGACCAGGTTACAGACACTAAGCTCTGGGCCGTTGCGCTGGTAGCTGCCACGTACTCGACTCTGCGCTTCGTGGAAGCCTATGGATTGTGGCGGGAACGGGCGTGGGCGGAATGGCTGGCGATGATTTCCGGAGCAGTGTACCTGCCCTTCGAGGTGTACGAACTTGCACGCCGACCCGACTGGATACCCCTCGTGATTCTCGCGGTGAACCTCGCCGTCGTGCTGTACATGGTCTACCTGCGTGTCCAGGCACGAACGCGGGTGGAAAATTCCTACGGGACCGCGGACTAGCGCTTAGACTTCCATCTCTTGTCCTGCCAGTCCCGAAAATCAACTCCTGAATCCATCATTCTTGCAGGGATTCCAGCAACGTGTTCTGCACGCGTTGCTGATGCTCAGGCTTCAGCTTCTCGCCGTCCGACGTGAGATAGAAAACGTCGATTGCCATTTGTCCTTCGGTATCGATCAGCGCGATCTCAATATTGCACTTCTCCTGCGATAGGGACGAACTAATGCGATGCAGGAGGCCGGGACGGTCGCGGGCAATGACCTGGATAAGCGTGCTGCGCGACGAGCAAGTGTCGTCAAAATCCACCTTCGTTTCCACTTTTACCTTGGCCATTCCCGGTTTTTCCGAGCGCAAACGATCGCGCAACATGCGATCGAGGTCGACCTCCCCCATGAGTACGCCGATGATGCTGCGTTTGAAGCGCTCCCACTCCTGCAGGTTCAGTTCCAGAGTGCGGAAGCGGTCGGTGAAGTAAAAGGTATCGACCACCACTGCCGGCCTGGTTCGAAAATGCGTTGGCCTTGACGATGTTCATGCCCCAGGCGGCGAGAACACCCGCGATGGTGGCGAACAGGAAGGGGCGGTCGTTGGTGACCAGGGTCAATTCGAACCAGTGCCGTCCCCGCTCCAACTGGAGCTGAATGGGGTCCTGGTTGAGCCTGCCCGCCAACTCGGCGTGCGCCAGAACGTCCGTCGCGGAATAAGCGGCGAGATATCGCTTGGGCAGCCCTTCCAGATAGGCCTTGAGCTTCTTGCCGGCGGTCGGTACCAAAGTGCGGATTCGCGCGAGATGACTGTCTCTCCTGGTCCGCCTGCAGACGCTCGTCGACGCTGTGGTTTAAGTAGTTGAAGGTGGCAATGTAGAGCTGCAAGACATTCTCCGCTTTCCACGGTGTGAGCGCGTCAGGGTTGACCGCCTTGATGTCGGCATAGGTGAGGAGTGACAGCATCTTCAGCCGCTCGGGCGTTCCCATCTTCTCGGCAAATGCGCGGATGGTCTCCGGATCGAAGATGTCGCGGCGCAGGGTCGACGGACATTTCCAGATGGCTGCCGATGAGAAAAAGACACGATTTCGCGCTCCGACGGATCGAGATCGAGCCGGTCCAGGCAAGTCTCGCGCGATCTCCAGGCTGGCTTGACGTGACTCTCGTCCGGGCGTGCCCTTGCCTACGTCGTGCAGCAGCAGCGCCAGGTAGAGCAGCTCAGGCTGCTCCAGTTCCTGAAGCACCTCGCGCGTAGCGCTGATCCCACTCCGATTGCGATTGCTGGAGCCGGTGCAGGCTTTCGATGGCGACGAAGGAGTGCTCGTCGACCGTGAAGCGGTGATAGAAGTCGCGCACCACCAGCGAGTCGATCAGCTTGAGTTCCGGCAGCAGCAGCGTCAGCAGGTGGAGCGAATGCATGGCGCGCAGCGCGTCCGCGGCGTGCGGCTGCGATGAGAATCTCGCCGCAGATAGAGCCAGAGTTCCGCACCGCGCGGCGGCGTCGCCGCCAGCGATGGCAGAACCTGTTCGATGCGGTATTCGGTAGTCGTGCTCAGCCGCAGCCCATGATGCGCCATGAAGTGGAACATGCGCAACAGCATCTCCGGATCGTGCAGCGCAGGCGGGTTGTTGCAGATAGATCAGTCCATCCACCACCGAAAAATCCGTGTTGGAGAGCCGCGAGCGCCAGTGCTGAAATTGCCGGTAAAGCGACGACCAGGCTGCCGGAATTTCCTCCAGCAGTTGCTACGCGACGCGATGAACGGAGCGCGCGTGGCCGAAGTAAATCCGCATCCAGCCCGCGGCATCGGTGATTTCCGCATTCGGGCGTGCCGATTTTGCGAGCCGCAGCTTCATCCTGCGCTTCCCAGATCAGCATGATTGTCGTCGCGTCCGTGACGAAGATGCAGGAAGCAGCGCACCGACATCAGGAAGTCCAGGGCCGAATCGAATTGCTTGCGCGTCGGAAAGGGCAGCAGCGACTTGGGATCGGGCCAGTCGCGCAGCTTGTCCATGGCCGAGATCAGCGACAGCCAGCAGGCTACGTTGTAGTCGCGTAGACCTCCAGGTCCATCTTTCACGTTCGGTTCGAGGTGGAAGACGGTGTTGCCGTACTTGGCATGGCGCGAGCGAGTGACATCGGCCAGGCTCTGCACCAGCGGCTGCGCCTCGCGCATCACCAGCTTGGGAATCACCTTGTCGTGCAGGCGGTCGAAGAGTTCGCGATCGCCGGAAAGGTACCGGCAGTCGAGCAGCGAGATGGTGAATTCGACGTTGCCGGCATCAAAGCGATCGCAGTCAGCGAGGGTGCGAGTGGTGGGGCTGACCTTCAGGCGCAGAGTCCCACATTTCCTGGGAGAAGCGGCGGATGTGATCCTTGGAAGCGGATTCACTCTCCTTGCCGGCGTGGAGGAAAAGAAGGTCGACGTCGGAGTGAGGGAAGAGCCAACCGCGGCCGAAGCCTCCGAGGGCCACGAGTGCGAATCCTTTAGGACTCGCCTCTTCGGAGGAGACGATTTCCTGCCACAGCCGGCGGGTAATGGTTTCGACCAGGCGCGTCCGTTGCTGGACGGCGGAACGCCCATCTCCAGTAGCCGCGAAGTGCTTCTGGATGCGAGCCGTTTCCTCGGTGTAAAGATCCCGCAATTCGCTGTTCAGTGAGGCTGTCGTCATTCCGGTTCCCATAGACTCTCACTGCCTGCCCGTCAGGCTGCGGATGGGGGATCAGAATCCGCGGTTCACATTCCACTGCCGAATCCTAGAGCGCAACTTCACCGCGTTCGTCATTCCGAATGCGGATGGCCAAGCTCGTGGAGGGCATCTCGCACTGCTTCCAGCTTGGCGGCTTGGATGATGGCTTCAGCTTTTTGTCACGGACACCTGGGACGCTCGGCAGGGGATTCGTGACCCAGGGAGACAGGCCGGATTGCCGAATCGGCGGTTTAGTCATCCCTACCTGCCTGACTCCTGTTGGCGCGATCATGCACTGACCTCAATCTAACTGCAGGCACTACCCCGCGGAAATCGAAACTATTTATCGAATCCATCAGGAATTGTTATGGCGCGATCTGCCTCGCCAGACGCGTCTGACAGCGTCGTTCAGGGTCTCCCTGAGCAGGGAATAGCTTGGCATCAGGGTAGTTACGGAAATATCTGATTGACAGGAAAGGAATTTTGTATGCATACTTATTCATCGAATTGAATAAATATTCACGATGAGCAAAGCAGCCAGACAACGCGCGATTCTCGAGCTCCTGCACCGGGGGCCGGTGGAGAGTCAGGAAGAACTTCAGGGCTTTCTGGCCCGCCGGGGTTTTGAGGCCGGGCAGGCCACGCTTTCCCGGGATATTCGGGAGTTGGGATTGATCAAGACCCCCGATGGATATTCCGCGGCGCGTGGGGCGGCCGCGAGCGAGCCGGTACTGCCTTCGGTCTCGCGGCTGGTGCGGGAATTCGTGGTCGATGTACGGCTGGCGCAGAACCTGCTGGTTCTGAAGACCAGCGTGGGCAGCGCGCAGCCGGTGGCGGCGGCGCTCGATTCTGAGGATTGGCCGGAAGTTGTGGGGACGATTGCCGGGGACGACACCATCCTGGTGATTTCGCCGGATAACAAGACCGCGCAGCAACTGGTACGCCGAATTCACGAGATGCTGGAGTAATGGCGGCACAGTTGAAAACTGCGGTACTGGGAGCGACCGGCTATGCCGGTTTTGAGCTGACGCGCCTGTTGCTGCGCCATCCCCGGCTGCAGAAGCCGTGTTTGTTGCGGCGAGAGGATGGCGGAAAGACGCAGGATCTGGCGGAGGCTTTTCCGGCGCTGAGCGGGAATGGCGGCTACGCGCTGGAGCCGTTTTCCGTGGGTCGGCTGAAGCAGGCAGGCGTCGATCTCTTGTTTCTGGCGACGCCGCATGAATTGTCGCGCAGCCTGGTGCCGGAAGTCGTTCAGCAGGGGATTCGCGTCATCGACCTGAGCGGGGCGTGGCGGCTGCAGAAAAAGGAAAATCGTGCGGTGTATGGATTTGAGGATCGGGATGTGGACGCGGCCAACGAGGTCATGAAGCAGGCGGTGTACGGATTGCCGGAACTGCATCAATCCGAGATCGCGGCGGCGGCGTTGGTGGCGAATCCGGGATGTTATGCGACTTCGGTGATTCTCGGCCTGGCGCCGCTGGTAGAGGCCGATCTTGTGGACCGAGGTCGCGGAATTATCTCCGATTCGAAGTCGGGAGTATCCGGAGCAGGGAAGGAAGCCACGGCGCGCACGCATTTTGTTTCGGTGGCCGACAACTTGTCGGCATACGGAGTGTTCAAGCATCGGCATCTGGGCGAGATGCTCGAGCAGTTGGGATTGGCGTCGCAGGAGCTGATTTTCACGCCGCACCTGTTACCCATCCCGCGCGGCATTTTGTCGACGATCTACGTTCACTTGGGCCAGCCCATGACGGCCGGCGAGATAGAACGTTGTTATCGGAGTTTTTACGCAGGGCGGCACTGGGTGCGGGTGTTCGCGCCGCCGAAGTTGCCCGAGATCCAGTATTCGTTGCACTCGAACTACTGCGACATCGGCTTCTGCCTGGCGGATGACGGGCAGCGATTGGTGATTGTGTCGTGCGTGGACAACCTGCTGAAGGGCGCGGCCGGCCAGGCGGTCCAGAACATGAACGTGATGTACGGATGGGACGAAGCGGAGGGGCTGAATTGAAAGTCGTCGTGAAAATTGGCGGCGCGGCACTGGATGACGAATCCGTGCTGCGCAAATGTGCGCATGCGATCGTCCAGTTGGCGGGGGACGGTCATCACATCGCCGTCGTTCACGGCGGCGGTGGAGCGCTGACGCGGACGTTGCAGCGCATGGGCAAAGAGAGCGAGTTCGTGAACGGTTTGCGCGTGACCGACGCCGAGACGCGCGACATGGCGCTCATGGTTTTGGCCGGAATGGTCAACAAGAAGCTGGTGGCGGCCATCGGGGCTGCCGGCAAGGCGGCGATTGGTCTGTGTGGCGGCGATGGAAACAGCTTTCGCGCGCGCAAGAAGCAGACTGACGGCTTTGATCTCGGATTCGTGGGCGAGATTTGCGCGGTGGAACCGCGCTGGATCGAGGCGATCTGGTCGCAGGGCGGTATCCCGGTGATCGCGAGCTTGGCGGTCGGCGCTGTCGGTGAGTACTACAACGTGAACGCCGACCAGATGGCTGCGGCTTGCGCGGTGGCTTGCCAGGCGAGTGCTCTGATTTTCTCTGACCGACGTTGCCTGGTGTGAAGGGCGCGGATGGCGCGGTGATCCGCTGGCTGGACCTGAGTCAGGTGGCGGCGCTGGTCGCCAGCTCAGTGGTGCAGGGTGGGATGTTGCCGAAACTGGAAGCTTGCCGTCATGCCTTGAGCAAAGGGGTCGGGCGTGTACGCATTCTGCCAGCGTCCGAGGCTGAGGTGCTGCCGGAATTTTATTTTGCGAAGTTGCAAGTGCGGCACAGAAGTGCGAGTTGCTTAGCAACGGAAGAGCGGGAATCCGAGTCAAGGGTAAGGAGAGCAAGGGATGAGAAGTCACGCAGTGGAGAGAACATCGATCGCGCCGGTTCCGAGCGTGGGCAAAAAGCCCATGATGCGGGACCTGGTCTCGACGCGCGATCTGAGTCCCAGCGAAGTGCGGTCGATCCTCGACCTGGCGGCGGTGGTCAAGGCGCGCCCGGCGGATTTCCGACGCACTCTGGACGGGAAGCAGTTGGTGATGTTCTTCGAGAAGCCATCGCTGCGTACGCGGCTGACGTTTGAGGCCGGAATGTCAAGCCTCGGCGGCACCGCCTTCTTCATGGACCAGACCGGCGGTCGCATCGATGCGCGCGAGAGCCTGCACGATATCGCACACAACGTGGAGCGCTGGGTGGATGTGATCGTGCTGCGTACCTTCGCGCACTCGACCGTGGAAGACATGGCGGCACACGCGGCGATTCCGGTGATCAACGCGCTCAGCGATCTGGAGCATCCGTGCCAGGCACTGGCGGACTATTCCGTTCTGCAGGAGAGATTCGGCAATTTGAGAAACGTGACCCTGGCCTACGTGGGAGACGGCAACAACGTCGCGCACTCGCTGCTGCTGACGGGCGCGATGCTCGGTTCGCACGTGCGGGTCGCGACTCCTGCAGGGTACGAACCGAATGCGGAGATTTTCGAGTCGGCGCAGGAGATCGCGCAGCGAAACGGGCGCCACGCTTGAGGTTCTATCCGATCCGCACGAGGCGGTGGCGGGTGCCGACGCCGTCTACACCGACGCGTGGGCCAGCATGGGGCAGGAACACGAGTCCGATGCGCGCGCCAGATCTTCCAGCCGTACCAGGTGAACGAAGAGCTGATGGCGGAGGCCAGTTCGCATGCGGTCTTCATGCATTGCCTTCCCGCGCATCGCGGTCAGGAAGTCACGAATGACGTGATGGATTCGCCGCAGTCGGTGGTGTTCGATCAGGCGGAAGGGCGTCTGCACGTGCAGAAGGCCATTCTCATGTTATTGCTCTGGGGCGGCGCGAGCCGGTTCCCGGTAAGGAGTGCTCATGCCTAAGAAAGTCGTTCTTGCTTATTCGGGTGGACTTGATACTTCCATCATTATTCCGTGGCTGAAGGAAAACTACGACTACGACGTGATCGCGATGGTCGGCGACGTTGGCCAGGGCGATGACATTGAAGCGGTCGTGAAGAAGGCCTACGACACGGGCGCGAGCAAAGTGATCGTCGAGGACCTGCGAGAGGAGTTCCTCACGGACTATGTGTTTCCGTGCTGAAGGCCGGTGCGGTATACGAGCACAAGTATCTGCTGGGGACGTCGATGGCGCGCCCGGTGATCGCAAAGCACCAGGTGGAAGTGGCGCTGCGAGAAGGCGCGACCGCCGTGGCGCACGGCTGCACGGGCAAGGGCAACGACCAGGTGCGGTTTGAACTCACCTACCAGGCCCTCGCGCCGGAGCTTGAAGGTGATCGCTCCGTGGCGGGAGTGGGATCTGAAGTCGCGCGAGGATTGCCTCGATTACGCCGAGGCGCACGGGATTCCGGTGGCCCAGAGCCGCGAGAAGATCCACAGCCGCGATCGCAATCTGTGGCACATCAGCCACGAAGGCGGAGAACTGGAAGACGCGGGCAACGCGCCGTTCGCTAGCACGTGGCAGCTGCACTAATTCGCCGCAGGAGGCTCCCGATCGCGAGGAGCAGGTGGAGATCGGCTTCGAGCAGGGTGTGCCGGTTTCGGTGAATGGCTTGAATATGGACCCGGTGTCGCTGGTCGAGTTGCTGAACGAAATCGGCGGGCGGAATGCGATTGGGCGCATCGACCTGGTCGAGAACCGGTTCGTCGGGATCAAGTCGCGCGGCTGCTATGAGACGCCGGGCGGAACGCTGCTGCTGACGGCGCATCGCGAACTGGAAGCCCTGTGCCTGGATCGCGACCTCATGCACTACAAGCAGCACGTGGGCTTGAAGTATGCCGAAATGGTGTACTTCGGCCTGTGGTTCACGCCGTTGCGCGAAGCGCTCGACGCGTTCGTGGAGAGCACGCAGAAGAATGTCACGGGCACAGTCGCGCTGTCGCTCTACAAGGGCAACGTTTCGGTAGCGAGCCGCAAGTCGGAGTACTCGCTCTATCGCACGGATCTTGTCATCGTTCACGATGGGCGACAGCTACGATCAGAAGGACGCGGCAGGATTCATCCGGATCCTCGGTCTGCCTTCGCGGTCGCGGGCACAGCTCCACCAGGAGGTGGCGAAGTGAAGATGTGGTCGGGCCGCTTCCGGCAGCCGCTCGATCCGGAGTTCGAGCGCTGGCAGCGTTCGTTCCCGTTCGATCAGTGTCTTTTGCCCTACGAGCTTGAGGCGAGCCGCGCCCACGCCCGCGCGCTCGAGCATGCCGGCGTGCTGTCGTCGGAGGAACTGGCCGAACATCGTGCGCGGCCTGGAGCAGATTGGGGAACAGGCTAAGACTGATAGCCAGTTTCTGGCGGATGACGAAGCCGAGGATGTTCATCATTTCGTGGAGAAGCAGTTGGTCGCGCTGATCGGAGAGACCGGCTACAAGCTGCACAGCGGACGCAGCCGCAACGAGCAGATTGCCACCGATCTGCGGCTCTACGTGCGCGAGCGCGATCGACCAACTGCAGTCGTTGCTGGCGGATTGGCTCGATGCGCTTCGTCGGACGCGCGCGCAAAAAGCAGGGGACGCGGCGATGCCCGCCTACACGCATCTGCAACGGGCCGAGCCCGTGCTGGTTGCGCATTGGCTGCTGGCCTACGTGGAGATGTTCCTCCGCGATTCGGAACGTCTGGCCGATTGCGCGTAGCGGCTGAATGTGTGTCCGCTCGGATCGGGTGCAGTGGCGGGTGCGACCTTGCCCTGGATCGGGGAGCGATGGCGGCTGATCTCGGCTTTGATGCGTCCGACGGCCAACAGCATCGATGCCACCAGCGATCGCGATTTCGTGCTGGAGTTCGTGCAGGCGCTGTCGGTGCTCGCTCTGCATCTGAGCCGCTGGGCCGAGGAGATGATTCTGTTCTCGACCCAGGAATACGGATTTGTCTCGCTGCCCGAGGCGTACTCGACGGGCAGCAGTGCGATGCCGCAGAAGAAGAATGCCGACCTGCTCGAACTGGTCCGCGGAAAGGCGGGCCGCGTGATCGGCGCGGCGACGACGCTTGCTGATGACCGTGAAGGGCTTGCCGCTCGCCTACAACAAGGACATGCAGGAGACGCAGGAGCCGCTGTTCGACGCAGCGCAGACCGTGCTGTCGATGCTGCCGCTAGTGACCGGCTGGATGAAGGAAGTGGAGTTCGACTACGCGCGCATGCAAGCAAGCGGCGCAGGGCGGATTCATGAATGCCTGGGCAGCGGCGACGTACCTGGTCGAACGTGGCGTGCCATCGCGGCTGGCGCACGAAGCGGTGGGCAAAGCGGTCAAGCTGTGCCTCGAACGAGGATGCGAATTGCAGGACTTGCCATTGGAGGAGTTGCAGCAGATTCATCCCGCGTTTGGCAATGACATCTATCAGGCTTTGACGCTCGAAGCGGTGCTGGCCATTCACGACGTGGAAGGCGGTACGGCGCCGGGCCGGTCAAGGAGGCGATTCAACGTGCAGAACAGCGCATCGCTCATTTACGAGGTGAGGTCCATGCACACGCGTGAAGCTTTGCTGCGCGATGCAACGCAGATCCACGACCTGATCGCCAGCTATTCAGGCGACGGCACGCTGCTGCCGCGGACCTTGCCGGAGATCTGCGAGAACATCCGCGACTTCGTGGTGGTGGAAAATGCCGGGCGCATTCTCGGCTGCGGCGCGTTGCATCTGTATGGGCCGCATCTGGCGGAGGTTCGCTCGATCGCAGTGCGTCCCGAAGAAAAGGGAGATGGCGCGGGGCCGCTTGCTGATCGATGCGTTGCTGAAGCAGGCCTCACGTCAGGAGGTGACGTGTGTGTGCCTGTTCACCCGCATCCCGAGTTTTTTCGCGCGCATGGGGTTCACAGTTGCTACCCGCGAGGAGATTCCCGACAAGCTCTACAAGGACTGCCACCGCTGTCCCCGCTCGATAACTGCGACGAGGTCGCCATGGTCCGCGGCGAACTTCCGCAGTTCGCTATCCTGCAGCCGCCCACTTCCCAGCTGGTGCGGATTCAGGTTGAAACCAACGCCGACTGACTCACCCAGACACACTAAAGCCGCCACGGTAAAGCAACGACTGGTTGCATCCTGGCGGCTTTGGGGAAGCACCCATTCGGGCAGTGGGAGTCTACCATGCCCTGGCGATCCCCCGACCCGGTTTCTCGACGAATCTACTTCAGAGCAGCCTTCTCTGCGCCGGCATCCTCACGCGGTGTCATGGACACAACCGTGTACTCGCGGTCCTTGTCGTCCAGATCTTCGACCCGCAAGATCATCTTGTCCTTTTGCATGCGAAACTGCGCCTGCTCGCCGACCGGTAGCAGCACGGGATGCTTTTCATCGCGCGGCCGGATGCGGTAGATGATCTTCTCCGATTGCAGGACATATTCCTGGCAGAGCATTTCGTGCGTTTTCTTGTGGGCGGAATCGGTGCCAATCAGTTCTCCGACCACGCTCTTGCCGCTGTTTTCGTCGACGCCGCAGGCCACCGATTCCATCTGCAGCAACTTGCCGGACTGGTGCGGTTTCGGCTCCCTCGCATACGCCACTGAAGCCAGCAACACCACTCCAAGAATGAGACGTGCTCTCATAAGTCTTCCTCCGTTAAATTTTCTGTCGGGGCGCGGCTCAGGGGTGGGCGCCATCCTCAAATCACGGTGATATTAGTTTCTCCGCAGGTGCGCGGCGCGCGGAAGGTGTCCAGGGTGGGTGTACGAGGGTCACTATATCGAAAGTAGGCCAGGGTTCTCGCAGTCCCGAGCGTGGCTAGCCGGTTGGGTGCAACCTCTTGATGCCCTGGAGCTTAGGACGAGCAGCGCAGTCGTTGGCCTGTCCCTGGCAAACGGGGTCGTGAGTTGTCCGGCCAAACGGACTATGGCTACTGATTCTTGCTGGCTACGCTTGCGTCGGCAGGTTCCGACTTAGACTTCGCATTGGCTGCCTTGATGACCTGCTTCGGCCAATCATCAGCGATGGCGCCGCAGACGTCTTTGACGGCATTGCCGAGCGTCCGGGTGGAGCGGCTCAGGATCGAATCGCCGTCCTTGTTGAAGATAACGACCTTGTTGTCGCGAGAAATGGGATCTTTGCCGCCCTCGTGGTCAAGCAGCACCACATAGTCTGCCCTTTCCTTCTTGTTGTTGATGATGACCGCCGGGCAGCGCTCTCCGAAGGTCTTGATGATTTCTGCCGTCTGTGGCCGGTCCCCGCCAGCCTGGCAGCACCGCCAAATCCGTCCGCGGTCCCACCGACACCGCCGCCGAGTTCCCACGACTTGCTATCGGTCACGTAAACCCGCGGTTTCTCGGCGGCTGCACTCCAGACGACCGATGCCAATACCATTGCACCTACCAACGTAAGTTTCATCTCCCACCTCTTGCCTTCCGAGTAGGGCTCGAGAAGGTTGCTGTCCCCGAAGATTTGGAAACAAAGCAGTGAGGGAAGGTTGCCTCGTGCGTGCCGATATAGGTGTATGCGCCAGACCAAACGAAACACGGAGGGTTGACCTGTTTCGATCTTCGATATCGAGGTTCGGCGGTTATACGCGGTTGCAACCAAGACCTGGTTGGCTACAATGAGATGAACACTGGCCCCGTAGCTCAGATGGATAGAGCGACGGTTTCC
>CAWJDR010000028.1:0-177626 GCA_963841655.1 uncultured Acidobacteriota bacterium
GGCTTCATGCACCAATGACCCGAGCGGAATCAGCAGACCAAAAGGAATGCCCAAACTGGTGTAGAGCGGGATCGTCCATCCGCCCTCGAGCGTGGTCGGACCCAGCCAAAGAGACGCGAATGTCAGTCCCAGCGACGCCAGCCAGGGCCACCCAACCAGGGCGATGGCAAGCGAACACCCCGCTTTTGCCAGCGGGTCACGGTGCCATAATTCACGGCCCTGGCGAACGATCAAGAAAATCGCAGGCAGCAAAAGCACCTGGTTATAGGGGCCGACCATGGGAATCACAATGAGTGTCAGTGCCAGGACCGCTGCGAGCATGCACTGGAACTCGCTCGCTTGCGCTTGCGTCTTGCGGAACCGCCAGCACACCACGACCAGAATCCCCAATACTGCGATGGCAACGATCTGACCGACGTTCGGTGACAGAAACTTGTCGAGCAGAGACTGTCCACCTGCATATCGGCGATACTCGCGCAGAGCGGACCGGAAATCGCCGATCCATCCGGGAAGAAGAATCTCCGATGCCCCCACCAACACAGCCATCGTCAAGGCAAATCCCCAAAAGAAACGTTGTCGCTGCGCCCAGTTACTCGCGGTCCAAAGCAATAAGCAGAACAATAACGGCGCTACCAATTGTGGCTTGATGGTCGCGAGAGCCAGCACAACGCCCGCGAGAAACAGACGGTCCTTGACCAGCAGGGCTGCGCCTGACGCAACGAGAAAAGCAACCAAGAGGGTGAGTTGTTGCAGCTTGAGACCTTGTACGACCGGAAAGCTTCCCATTGCGAGCAGCGCCACGATGGCTAGTGTCGTTGCCTTCGGCCTCCAACCGATGGTCTGGAGCCAGAGCCAGACCCCCGCTGCAGTGATTGCGAAAAGCGCCCACTGGAACCCGACCCTTACCGCTTCGAACGGAAGCCCCACGCTCGGCGCCAGCAGGAACGCAACATAAGCCGGATAGGCGAACGCCTGCTGATCGATCGGGTCACCGGGCCGGTTCGGATCCAGTTCCCTGCCGTAGTAGCCACGCTGAATTTCGCGGGTAATCTGCGGACTGTAAGGATTGCGGTGGTGCAACAAAAGTTCGCGTGCGCCCAGCCACCGTGGATAAAGATCAGACAGATTACCGCGGGGCCGGGCATGCGCTTCCGCATCTGCACGCTGGTAGGGAATCAGCACGTGGTCCACGTAGAACCACATGCTCGCTGCGCATAGAAGCGCTACGAAGACACCAGCTTTGGAATTCCTTGCCAAGAGTTTGAAGTCCAACTCCGTTCCGCGCCCCAGCGGTCCCCCATGTTACAACTGAACCGGACCTCGCTCCGATGCGATTGCGCATTCTCATCGCCGTAGCCATCGGAACCGCCACTGGCATGCTGTGCTGGGCTCTGCTCGCCCGTCACCAGCAAGGCGCCGGCGACTTCAACTGGGCCATCTGGGCGGCCCGCGACCTGCTGACCCATCGCAACCCGTATGACCGCGAAATGCAGTTATACCCCCTAACCGCCGCGATCTTCGGATTGCCCTTCGTATGGATGCGTCCGGAAGTCGCAGGCGGCTTGTTCTACGGGCTGAGTTCAGCCCTAATGGCATTCGGATTATCCCGCGACGGGCATCACCGCCTGTTGGTATTTCTGGCCTATCCGTATTGGTCGGGTCTCATTGCGGCGCAATGGACTCCGCTTCTGGTGGCTGCTGCCTTCTTTCCTATTCTTCTGCCTGCGATCGTCGTCAAACCGCAGATAGGACTGCCAATTTTCTTAACCAGGGCAACCAAGCGGGGATTGCTCGCCTGCGCGTTCGTTGTAGGCCTCAGTTTTCTGGTCATGCCGCGCTGGCCCTGGTACTGGCCGCGATGGTTCTACGAATATGCACGCTACATTCCCCTCCTGGTCTTGCCCGGACCTTTGCTTGCGCTCGCAGCTTGGCGATTTCGAGACCGTGATGCGCGCTTGCTGCTTCTGATGGCCATGGTTCCCCAGCGCTGGTTTTATGACGCGTTGATTCTCTGGCTTATCCCGAAGTCCCGAAGGGAAATCATGGCGACCGTGGGGATGAGTTGGGTGGCCGGAATCTGGCGCTGGTATCACATTCCTCACAACGTTACCCAGGCAGGGAGGTGGATTGTGCTTTTCATGTATCTGCCCATGCTGGCGATTGTTCTGGCCCGGGATCGTTATCGAGTTCCGCTCGAACCGAAAGAGCGCGCCACCTAACGGCCTCCTCCGGCTCCAATTACGGGAATACTCCTGCGAACGAAGCGGAAGTCCTGTCCTCAAAAGGCAGGGCTCTCCCCGGTCGGGCATAGAGCTCGAATTGCCGATCGACATAGATCTCTTTCCAACCGCTCTCCTGGATTGCTCGTGCAATCGGCGCATCTCGCGGAATCAACACCACGTCGGTGGGGAATGCATCGAGGGTGGAGCGCCAATCGGGAGCGGCATCATAAAACCGAAAAACGCTCTGCACGACGCTGTCGGGATAGCTCTCTTCGTAGCGGCTATCCAGCGAAACCTTCACGGCAGGAAAACTCTTCCACGAAACATACGCTCCCAAACGGAAGGGTGTCATCACGTTGCCCTTGAAGTCCTGCTGTGCGAGATACTCCACCGCTCCAACGGGGTAGATAGGCTGAGGCACCGACAGCGTCCAAGGCTTTTGCCGAACGGCAGCGACTATACAGACGCAAGCGAACACTGACCACGCCATCCGCATGAAGCGGGACCTGCGCAGCGTGAATTGGACGACCCACCTTCCCAGGCTGGTCTGCTGTACGAAGAATGGAACGTAACAGAGCCAGGCAATCGCGAAAAACGGCAGTAGTTTCCGATGAAGTATGGCTTCCACGCCCGTCGCCATAAGAGGGGAAATCCCTACCGCTCGACGGAATCCCACGCTGAAAACCGAACAAAGCGCGATGACGACGGCGACGAGAAACGCGATCGTCCCTGTAGCACCCAGATCCCAGATCGGCCGCCACTCCGGAGCATAAGGTCGAGCCATCGTCAACGCACGTCGCAGGTACCCGATGTAAGCCACCCCGTACGGATTGATGAACACTTCCAAACACATCCCTGCCAAAACCAATAACAGCCTGCGCACAGGGTGGCCGCGAAAAAACTCTTCTACTACATAGAGCGCCATCAGCCCGATGCCCACTACGAAGCCGCCATGAAGATTTAACCAGGCCGGAAACGCAAGCAGCCAGGCGAATATCCAGGCATGACTTCCTTTCCGATCGAACTCCCAGAACAAGATCAGGAGAGCCGTGAAGAAGAATGAATAAGCCTGCGCACGTACCGCGGTGAAGAAGCCTAGGTACGCCAGAAACATCGCCAGTGGTGCGCACAATCCCAGGATTCGAAAATCTGTCCCCCTTGCCCTGGAGCACTGTACACACAGAAATCCCGTCCCCAGCGCCAATAGGAATTTCAGAGTCAGAAGGGCGCGCCCGCCAAACCACCGCGTCGCGAAGTATGCAAGTGCGCCAGCTCCCCACTCATGGTCGATCCACGGGTAGACCGTAGGAGTGTAGGCGTACGGATCTGCTTTGAGCAGATGCCCCGCCGACAGGCTCTCGCGAATGAGGGCCATTTGATGCCAAAGATCGATGTCGACGAAGTTGTAGGAAATCAGCGCGATCAGGAAAGAACCCAACCCGGCGTAGGTCGTAGCGCGAAGGTAACTATCGCTCCGCTGGAGATTTTGCGAGTGCTCGGACGTGTGTGCCGAACCACCTCCACGCGTGAATGGATTGAGGGTAAGGTTTCGCAACTGGCGCAGGCTCCGCATTTGAGTCTAGCGGTTCTTGAGGTCATCACTAGATTTTCATCCACGGTCAGCCGGGAACGGCTCCGCCCGAACCAGCCTTTGATATAAGAGGGACCGGGAGAATTTCTTGGGCTTGATTGGGATTTTGCACGATCGGCTGGTAATCCGTCGACGGGTCGAGGTCCTGTCTTCCTGGTTCAGCGAGTTCGCACCTAAAGACGCGCGCATTCTCGATGTAGGATGTGGCGACGGGCTGCTCTCTTCTGTGATCTCCTCCAAAAGAAGCGACCTGCAGGTTCGCGGCGTAGATGTTTTAGCGAGGGAACGGGCTCACATTCAAGTCGAAGTCTTCGATGGCCAGAAACTTCCTTTCAGCGATGCCTCCTTCGATGCAGTCCTCTTTTCTGATGTGTTGCATCATACGGAAGATCCCAAGGTGCTTCTACGAGAGGGGCGCCGGGTCGCGTCGCAATGCGTCTTAATTAAAGACCACTATCGCAAAGGATTGGCTTCCGGCCTGCGTTTGCGAATGATGGATTGGACAGGCAACGCGAGATTTGGAGTTTCGCTCCCCTACAATTATTGGACGGAGCAGCAGTGGCGTGCAAGCTGGCTCGAAATTGGGCTGCGCCCCGAGGAGTTAATCACTGAGTTAGGGCTTTACCCGGCGCCCGTCGATTGGCTGTTTGGAGCACGGCTCCACTTCATCACTCGGTTGAAGAAAACTCCCGCTGGCAGCAGCGAGGCTGACTAGCGTCGCCGTAATTCTAGAACGCTTAGGAAGAAGCTTGAAAACACGGTCTGCGCCCCCACGATCAAGAACTGGGATGCTGGAATAACCAAGCGCATGGTTTGCGAATAGTCCAGCATGCCGAAATGCCTGGTACCCCAGAATCCGACTGCGTAGAAAGAAAGGCCGAGACCAGCGGCCATTAGAACCGTACCCACCAAGAGGCCGACCTCTAGGGTGACATAACGGAAGAGCTTCTCCAGTACCGGATCGGAAGGAAAAAGGCCTGCCAGCACTGCGAATCTTTTCGTGAAAATCGCGAACGCTACTGCTTGAAATCCCAGCAGAACAAACGCCGCTCCGTAAAGCAGGGTATGCACATCGAATGTTACGCTGCCGACGGTCCGGGCCGCAGGCAGCAGCCAACACTCCAGCAAGATTCCCACCAGCATCAGCAGCAGACCCGGATAAAGGAACAGCCAGCGCGGGCTATACAAGAGGAGGAAGCGCAGATGCCTCCAACCATCCCGCCAGGTGCGAAGATGCGGCGCACGCTTACGCCCGTCCGGCGAGAGAGTAGTGGGAACTTCGGCCACCGCGAATTTCAAAAGGGTCGCCTTGACCACCATTTCACTGGCAAATTCCATTCCGGTGGTCTGCAATTGCAGACGCTCGTAGGCACCCTTAGTAAATGCACGCAAGCCGCAGTGGAAGTCGCTGAGTGGGCTGCGAAAGAACAAGCGACCCAGCGCCGAGAGCACTGGGTTGCCCAGGTAGCGATGGAGCCAGGGCATGGCACCCGGTTGGATCCCGCCCTGAAAGCGGTTGCCCATGACGAAGTCGGCTCCCTGTCGCAATTGGTCGAGAAAACGTGGGATGTGCCCGAAGTCGTAGCTGTCGTCAGCATCGCCCATCAAAATGTACTTTCCTGAGGCAGCCGCAATGCCTCCCATGAGCGCATTTCCATATCCCTTGGCCTTTACATGGACCACACGGGCACTGAGCCGTTCCGCGATTTCGAGCGAACCGTCGGTGCTTCCGTTGTCCGCAATGATGATCTCTCCGGAAACCTGGGCGTCGCGCAACCCCTGCTGCGCTTCGCGTATGCATGTCTCCAGCGTTTCCGCCTCATTCAGGCAGGGCATAACCACCGAAAGTTCGATGTCTTCAGTCGCCAAGGAAGAAACCGGCCCAGACTTCGAATCGGGAGTAATCACGGCTGGTACGGAAATCCGTGTGTGCATATCAGGAAGAAAACTGCGCTGACTCGTCGGATTTCTATGCTACAACTGGTTCCGCTTAAGCTACGACTATATTCTGCCTGAAATCTACCGAAGTTACCCGCACTCGGGAGGGGGCGCGTGTCGCTTGAGATCTGGCTGGGCTTGGCGCTCCTTCTGGCCGCAGGCTGGTTCGCGCCAACGGTCGGAGATCGCGGATTCCAGCTCCTTGAGCGAGCGGCCACACGTCTAGCGAAACACAAGTCGCTGACGATCCTCACGGTGGGCTTGGCCGCGATCCTGGCACGGCTGGCACTTCTCCCGGTACTTCCCGTACCCATCCCAGCCATGCACGATGAATTCAGCTATCTACTCGCTGCAGACACTTTCGCGCACGGCAGATTGACGAACCCACCGCACCCAATGGCGGTCTTCTTCGATACTTTTCACGTATTGCAGCACCCGACCTACGCTTCGAAATACTTGCCCGCACCCGGCGCTGCTCTGGCATTGGGACAGCTCCTCGGGGCCCCATGGATCGGCAATCTTTTGACTCTGGCCGGGATGTGCATGGCCATGACCTGGATGCTGCAAGGATGGTTCCCCGCGCCTTGGGCACTTCTGGGCGGTGCTCTCGTTTTGCTGCGGATTGGGTTGTTTAACTACTGGATTGACGGCTACCTTGGGGGCTCGATCGCTGTCCTTGGAGCCGCCCTGGTACTGGGCGCGTTTCCCAGAATTTTGAAGCACCGCCGCTCACTCGACCCCCTTGTGATGGGTCTGGGTGCGTCGCTGCTCGCCAGCAGTCGGCCTGTGGAGGGCCTCATTTTTTGTGTGCCAGTGGGAATCGCTCTATCAGTAGAACTGCTGGCGAAGCGCGAACTGTCGTTCGCGGCTGCAATTCACAGAGTGATGTTGCCTTTGGTTCTAGCCCCGACGGCTGCAGTGTTATTTCTCGGTTACTACAATTGGCGAGTTACGCATAATCCTGTCGTCTTCCCTTACGCGCTCTACCAACAGGAGTACCTAAACTATCCGGTTTTTGCCTGGCAGAAAGCTAAGCCTCCCTTGCACTATGCAAATCCGCAGTTCGAGGTTTTCTTCAACGACTGGGTGCGCACCCAGTACAAGCTGACCTTCGCTGGTTGGACCCAGAGATCGTGGGCAGCTACCCGCGCCTGGTGGTACGTCTACGCTGGCCCTGTTCTGACCGTGCCATTTTTCATGTTTCCTTGGGCGGTTCATCGACGCCACGTCCGGTTCTTGCTGCTTCAATTCCTAATCTGCGCCGCCGGACTCCTCTCAGTAATCTGGTTCCAACCCCACTACGCTGCACCCTTGGCGGCAACGTGGTTCGCGTTGTTGATTTTTGCCATGCGGCATCTACGACGAGTCAGACTCCGAGGCCGACCTGTGGGCATTTATTGGAATCGGCTGGTTGTCGTTCTCGCGGTTGCTTGGGTGGTTGTTCTTGCGGGACGGGCGGCCCGGGAACCGATTGTCGGGTGGAACACCTACCGCGCCGATATAGCCAAGGAATTGAGTTCCTTGCCGCATAAACATCTGATTCTGGTTGAATATTCACCAGACCACAATGTTCATCGCGAATGGGTCTACAACGCCGCCGACATCGACGGAGCCAAAATTGTGTGGGCACGCGAGATTCCCGGCCGAGATTTGGCGCCTCTGCTTGCCTATTTCAAGGACAGGACGGTCTGGGTCGTCCAGGCGGATGCATCTCCCCCCGAAGCTTGAACCCTATCAAGGCCAAGGCTCTGCAATGATTGATGCCGGGCTCGAAGGAGGTCACGAAACTATCAATAATTTGCCGCCTAAAAGGTGAAGAAATTGTCTTTCCTGGAACCATGTCGAGGTATGATAATGGCAGTCCGTGTGGCACGACTCTCGTGGTGCCCACAAATCATTGATTTTATTAAGAATACGGGCTTGCAAGCCGGCTGATTGTACTGGAACGGCTTGGGCGGACTGCAATTTGTTCGTCGGCCTTGCAGACTGGGGGTAGAGGGATGAGACATATTTTGCACGGGTTATTTCAGGACGAGCACGGACAAGATATTGCTGAGTATGCAGTAATGCTGGCAGTCATTCTGGTGATTGTCGTCGGTACGGTCCGGTCTGATCGGGTCGAATGCGAACACCGTCTTTTCCCAAGTCGCCAGCACGATTCAGTAGCCGCACTCGCCCCGGAAAATCCGGGCCGAGCGCCGCTGTTCTGGCGGTCAATGACCGTCAAGGCGGGTCCCCGTGGCATCGCGAACCCGCCGCGTGGGTCGCCAATCAACAGGTCTATGTGTTCATGCGTGTTTGAAACGTGCGGCGATTCGTCGCACGGTTGCATTTTGGGCTGTTTTTGAGGAGTAGCAATGAATCGAACACGGCTATTGCTCATCGGTTTTGTCGCGCTCGCACTGGGCGCTTTTGTCGCTTTTGCAGTTTACAAAAACATGCTCTCCAAATCGGGTGCGAACAACGAACCCGGTATGGACGTTGCGTTGGCGGCGAACGACCTCAAAGTCGGCGATCGATTGGAAGAAAGAGATATTCGCGTTGCCCGAGTGCCGGTTTCGCTGATCCCTCCCGGCGCGTTTCGTGCGGGCGCGCCGATAGCGGGACGCGGTATTGTGCTGCCGGTCTCCAAGGGAGAGATCATCCTGTCCAGCAAACTGGCCCCTGAGAAAGCTGGTTCCGGCCTACCCTCCATGATCCCACCGGGAATGCGCGCCGTATCCGTGCGCGTCAACGAGGTCGTAGCGGTCGCTGGTTTCGTTGTGCCCGGTACACGTGTGGACGTGCTTCTCACTGGCAATTCCGCAGGTAATACTGAACCGCAAACCCTTACCGTCCTCGAAAATGTGTTCGTGATCGCCGCTGGCCAGAAACTGGAACGCAATGCCTCCGGAGATCCGCAGTCGACTCCCGTGATCACCCTGCTGGTCTCCCCCGACGATGCGCAGAAGCTCACTTTGGCGAGTTCCCAGGGAAAAATCCAACTCGTGCTACGTAATCCGGTCGATACCAAGCCGACCGACCCAGTTCCCACGCGGGCGAACGGGCTCTATAGGAACTTGCCGGCTCCCACGGTCGCGGTGCATCCCAAAACTGCCACCAAAAAGGCAGCCACGACAGCCACGGTTATCCCAGCGCCGTACAAGGTTGTGATCATTCGCGGCAACAAATCTGACGAAAAACCGTTTCCAGATCAGCCAAGCACGAACTGAAGAATGGCCTCAAAATTGAAGAACCTCATTCCGCCGCTTCCCCGTTCTGCGAGGAAATGCAGGATCAACCTTCGTCAGGCATGTCGTTGGTGTGATGCTCAGCGTGCTGCTTCTTTTGCGCCGTTGGTTTCGCCGAAATGCTCAGACAGGAAGCCGCGCCTCCTCAGCAACCACCGCACGCAGCAACCCGCGCAGCCGGCCATCCCCCGCCCGTGGAGCATCCTTCTTCCGCGTCGATTCCTTCCCCGGCCGAAACCACTGGGGCAGCGCCCTTACGCGTCATGGTGGGCAAGTCGCTGCTCATCAATACCAGCGAACGTCTGAAACGGGTCTCGGTGACCGATCCGAGCGTGGCCGACGTGGACGTCGTCACGCCTACCCAGATCCTGGTACACGGCCGGTCCGCCGGTGAAGTATCCCTGCTGATCTGGGACGAACTCGAGCGCTCGCGCAGCTTCGATCTCCGTGTGGACGTGGACGTCACAGCCGCCGCCGAGGAAGAACGAAGCGTCTTCCCTGATGAGCAGATCACGGTGACCCCCTCGCGCTCCGCTATCGTTCTTTCCGGCCACGTCTCCAGCGAAGACGTAATGAAGCGCGCTGGCTCAATCGCCGAGGCGTACTCAAAGAACGTCGTAAATGTTCTCACTTTCGGCCCCACCGGCGCTCAGGAGGTCTTGCTGGAAGTGAAATTCGCCGAAGTCGACCGAACGGCCCTTACGCAGTTCGGAGTCAATTTGCTGTCGACAGGATTGGGCAAGACCATCGGCGCAACCACGACCGGGCAATTTGGCGGCCTTGGCGCGCAGCGCATCAACGACGCCTTCGGGGTACCCGCCTCTCCCGCCCCCAACGTGCCGTCACCGACGACCGGTTCTCCGACCGAGACTTTCAGCACCCAGCAACAGATCAACGATGTATTGAACCTGTTCCTGTTCAATCCCGAGTTGCACCTGGGTGCGATTGTCCGCGCCTTACAGCAGAAGAACCTTCTCCAGATTCTGGCCGAGCCGAACCTCATCGCCGTCAATGGCAAAGAGGCCAGCTTCCTGGCCGGAGGTGAATTCCCCTTCCCCATCGTTCAACCCGGTCAGGGCTTCACCGCCGTAACCATCCAGTTTAAGGAATTCGGGGTTAAACTTAGGTTCAAGCCCGTCATCATGCCCAACGGTAATATTCATCTCAACGTAACGCCGGAGGTCAGCACCCTGGATTTCGCCAATGCCCTGACCATTTCCGGGTTTACCGTGCCAGCCTTGAGCACGCGCCGCGCGGAAACAGAATTCGAACTGCAGGATGGACAGAGCTTTGTGATTGCAGGCTTGATGGATAACCGGGTCACTAACCTTACCAACAAGGTACCGGGACTCGGCGATATCCCGATTCTGGGCAATTTGTTCAAGAGCAAGAGTTATCAAAAGAGTAACGCGGAGTTGATGGTGCTCTGTACAGTGCACAAGATTTCGCCGAATGTGCAGCCGCCGCCCGGTCCCAAAAACCCGCAACCGTTCCTGGACAAGGAAAGTTTCGACGGGAACAAGCCTTCGGCAGGAAAGTAGTCTGGGGTCATGGCTGAGCTCTTAGTTGTCATTATCGCAACCGATAGCGAACAGCGTGCGGTGCTGCAGGTGCTGGTCGATGGAACCAGCGTCGCGCGCACCGTTCATTCCGCTGCCAGCTACCCCACGGTGGCTACCGATCCCTTCTTTGCGCGCGTTCAGGCCATGAACCCAGACGTGACCTTGATCGACATCCCTTCGGAAGCGCCTGCTCCTGCATTGCAGGCCATCGAACTGTTGCATCAGGAAATGCCTCAAGCCGCCGTTTTTGCTGTGGGCAGCCTGTCTCAGCCACAGCTCATCGTGAGCGCGATGCGCATGGGAGCCAAGGAGTTCATCGAGCGTCCCACGACCACCACGGACCTGTTGGAGGCCTTCGTTCGACTCTCCACCACGCAGCGCAAGGTCAAGCGTGATGGTCCGCGCGGCAAAGTCTTCACCGTGGTTAACGCCAAGGGTGGAAGCGGCGCAACCACGGTCGCCGTAAACCTGGCCCTCGCTCTGCAAGCAGCTCATGGAAATGTTGCCCTGGTTGATCTGGCTCCCCTCGGGCACGCGACGCTGCACCTGAACTTAAAGGCGCCCTTCACCGTCGCCGATGCAATCCGCAATTTACATCGCATGGATAGTTCCCTGCTCGATAGTTTCATGACCCGTCACAGCGGAGGGATGCAATTGCTCGCGGGCGCTAACACTCCCGCGTCGACCGAGCCCTCCACGGCGGAGTATGCGCGGCTCTTCGATATGCTGGCCGGACACTTCCGCTATGTGGTGGTCGATGCATCTTCACGGGTCGATGCAGCCACCCGGCTGGTGGGGAACCTTTCCGAAAAGGTCCTACTAGTCGCACACGCCGATGTGGCGTCCCTGTGGAGCGCGGCTCGGGTGGTGCAGTTTCTGGGCGAAACCAATGGCAAGGAACGGGTCAAACTGGTGCTCAACCGCTTTCGGAAAATTCCCGGCTTTCACGAAACCGACGCGGAGACAGCTTCCGGAGCCACGCTGCTGTGGCGCATTCCGAACCAGTATTTTGCGGTATCGAGCGCCATCGACCGGGGCATACCCCTCATGAATCAGAACCACACCGAAATTGCGCGGGCGTTCACCGGCCTGGCCGCCACGCTGACGCAAAATGACGACGAAGTGAAACGCACGGCCTGGTCGATGTTCAAGACGGTTTAGGGTAATCATGGCGAATTTGCAAGCATTCGAGCGCACCGAGTACCAACAGGTCAAGGCCGACCTCCATCGCAAGATTCTCGATCGTCTCGATCTCGAGAAACTCGGTCGGAGCAACAGCGACACGGCGCGGGATGAAGTTCTCGTCCTGATTCGCAGTTCGGTGAACAGCGAGGCCGTCCCCCTCAGCTTCGCCGAACGCGAGCGCCTGTCGCGCGAGATTCTCGATGAGATCTTCGGCCTTGGTCCGCTCGAGCCGCTGCTGAAAGATCCGAGCGTTTCCGACATTCTGGTGAATCGCTTTGACCGGGTCTACATCGAGCGCGCCGGCAAACTGGAACTCACCGGCCTGTCATTCAAAGACAATCAGCACTTGATGCAGATCATCGACCGCATCGTTTCGCGCGTCGGGCGCCGGGTGGACGAGTCCTCGCCCATGGTCGATGCTCGCTTGCTCGACGGTTCCCGCGTCAATGCCATCATTCCTCCGCTGGCCATCGACGGAGCTTGCCTGTCCATCCGCCGGTTCGGACGCGATCCCATCACCGCCCGCCAGATGATCGAAAACAAGTCGCTCACCGAACCCATGCTGGAGTTGTTGTCGGCAATGGTGAAGGGGCGTCTCAACCTGCTGATCTCGGGCGGAACCGGCGCCGGTAAGACAACCGTGCTGAATGTTCTTTCCGGCTACATTCCCAACAACGAGCGCATCGTCACCATCGAAGACGCGGCCGAATTGCAGATGAAGCAGGAGCACGTGGTCCGCCTGGAAACTCGCCCACCGAACATTGAAGGCAAGGGTGCGATTCGCCAGCGGCAGCTGGTCATCAACAGTTTGCGTATGCGCCCGGACCGGATCGTGCTGGGCGAGGTGCGCGGCGAAGAAGCCTTCGACATGCTACAGGCCATGAATACCGGCCACGATGGCTCCCTGACTACGGTCCACGCCAACTCGCAGCGCGACGCCCTTTCGCGTATCGAGAACATGGTCTCGATGGCGAATTTGAACATTCCGGAGCGCGCCATTCGCCATCAGATCTCTTCGGCTATCCATGCGGTCGTGCAGGTGGCGCGTTTGTCCGACGGCACCCGCAAAATTCTCACGATCTCGGAAATCGTCGGCATGGAGACGGACATTATCACCATGCAGGATCTGTTCGTGTTCGACCGCCAGGGCATTGACGAGACCGGAAAGGTCCGAGGCATGTTCCGGGCCACCGGCGTCCGTCCTAAATTCGCCGAGCGTTTGGCTACCGCGGGTTGCCGTCTGCGGCCGGCGCTTTTCGAATCGAAAATGGAGGTCTGAGCAGAGTCTCGGGGATCACCCATGCAGGCCGCATTTGTCGCCATCCTTGTCTTCGTAGTCGTGTCGCTCGCGGTCTTCTTCGTCTTTTCCATCCTCGACGAACGAAAATCTCGCGCGCGCGTACTGCGCGATCGCCTCGCCTCCACCCAGGAGACCACGCCCGAACGCAAGCCGGGCGAAGAACTCGCCTTCCTGCGTGACGAGATGCTCAGTGAGATCCCGGCGCTCGATAATCTGCTCCGGCGATCGGAACGCGTCTCGGCCCTGCAGAAACTCCTCTCCCAGGCCGACATTCCCACCCGCGCAGGTAACTTCCTCCTGCTATGCCTGGGGGCCGCCGTCCTGTTGGGCGGCATCGTCCTGGTCTGGAGCAAAATACTTGTCTTCGCCTGGGTTGGGTTCCTGCTGGGCTTTTTCATTCCCTACTCCTACGCATCGTTTCGCCGCACTAAACGATTCAACGAATTTGAGGAGCACTTCCCCGAGGCGATCGACACGCTGGCGCGAGCCGTCCGCGCTGGACACGCCTTTACTACGGCCCTTGAAATGATCTCCGACGAAATGGCCGAACCGGTGGCCGGCGAATTTCGCAAGCTGTACGAGGAACAGAAATTCGGACTGCCCGTGCGCGAAGCTTTAACCAACCTTGCGGAACGCGTGCCCCTGGTCGACGTAAAGTTCTTCGTCACCGCCGTCATGCTGCAGCGCGAGACCGGCGGCAATCTGGCAGAGATCCTTGACAACCTTTCCTATGTCATTCGTGAGCGCTTTAAGATCCTGCGGCAGGTGCGGGTGTACACCGCGCAGGGCCGGTTGACTATGATGTTGTTGATGGCCATGCCCCCGCTGATCGTGATGGTCATGTTCTCGCTGAACCGAACTTTCATCGAGCCCCTGTTTACCGATCCGATCGGACACGTATTACTGGTGGCCGGACTCACGCTGCAAACGTTGGGCTACTTCGTGATCCGAAAAATCATTCGGATCCAGGTGTAACGCCATGACTCTTCCTGCAATTTTGGCCATTCTGATTTTTGTGACTATCGCTCTGGCGGCGTTCGCCTTCGGCGCCGCGGCTTATGCTCCGTCCTCCGTTCTGGGAGCACGTCTGCGCTCGCTCGCCTTCCAGCGACCCCAGACCCAGCAGCAGGAAAAGCCCGCCATCAAGCAACGTCTGGAGCAAGCTCTCGACCCGCTCAGCAAGGCGTTGCCCCTCTCGCCGAGCGACACGGACCGCACGCGCGGGTGGTTGATCCAAGCGGGTTATCGGGAACCGCGGCACATGACCCTCTATCTCGGCGCTCGCGTCTTCATGGCTTTAGCCGGCTTCGGAATCGTCGTCCTCACGAGTGGCTTAAACTCGCCCCTGCTTCTGGTGGGGGTAACCGGCCTCGGGTTTTTCATCCCTCGCTTCCTCCTGAAACGCAAGATTAAGGCCCGCCAGACCCGCGTCCGGTTAGGACTTGCAGACGCCCTCGACCTCACCGTGATTTGCGTCGAAGCTGGACTCGCCCTGGATCAGGCCGTGATGCGGGTGGGCGAGGACCTGAAGCACGCCCATCCTGAGCTGAGCAACGAGTTCTACATCTTTAACCTGGAAATGCGCGCTGGAAAGCCGCGTGCCGAGGCTCTCCGCAACCTCGTCAGCCGCACCGGGGTGGACGACATCAAATCGCTGGTTGCAACCCTGGTACAAACCGACCGCTTTGGGACCAGCGTTGCCCAGGCTCTTCGTGTACACTCAGATTCATTGCGCACGGAACGCCGTCAGCGCGCTGAAGAACAGGCTGCCAAGACCACAATCAAGATGGTTCCTCCCCTGGTGGTGTTCGTTCTGCCATCGATCATCGTCGTGACTCTGGGGCCGGCCATAATTTTGCTGTACCGCACGCTCGTCGCCTGACGCGCGCCGGTCTGCACGGGGATAAGGGAACCAGGAGTTGTGATGCCGGAGTCTGTGGCCTGCGGCTATGTTCTGAACTGTACCCGCCGCCAGTACCTCGCCACTCGTCTTGCCATCGCTGATGGACACTGGTCGCGCTTGCGCGGCCTTATGGGCAGGGCGCCCGATTCCTTTTCGGCCGGGGACGGGTTGTGGATCCTCCCCTGCAAGGGCGTCCATACGCTCGGCATGCGCTTCCCCATCGATGTGGTTTACATCTCCAGCGACAAGGTAGTCGTCCATCTTGAACAAGGGCTCCCCCCTTGGCGCTTCGCCCCGGTCCGTTTGAAGGCATCCTCGGTGCTAGAACTTCCGGAAGATACCCTGCGCGCCACAGGCACTACAATTGGGGATGAGCTGGAAATCGCAACCCGCCCCCCAGGAGACACCAGACCGGCATGAATGAAGGCCCCAAGCTGCTGGTCGAATGGTCGTCTCCCTGGCAGGAGTTCGTCAGCTCGATTCGTCCTGCCTTCGGCCGCTCTCCCATTCGACTCGCCGGCGAAGCCGAGACCGGCCTTTTTCCCGTGCGCGGCATACTTCTCTCGTGGGGGATAGAAGCCATCTTCCTGACGCTTCTGATCGTTATCCCCGCAAAATTGGCCAGCATGCGGCCCTATATGCCGCCGTCTCCTCCTAAGTACGACGTCATCTATTTTTCGGCAGACGAACTGCCGCAGATTCAGGATCGCGGCGGCGCCCAGGCCGGCAAAAGCGGCCGCGCGGGAGGCAAAGAAGCGCATCATCGCAGCCAGACCATTCGGGTCGCACGGGGCAGCTCTGCGGTCGAGAAGGTTGTCGATGCTCCAGACTTGAAGTTGCCTGTATCCAGTGCGCCGGTGGCGAACCTGCTAGCTTTCAAGTCCGTCCCCGGGCCTCCGCCCGCAGAAGGGTTAAAGTCATCGCGGACAGCGCCTGATCTTTCAAAAAACGCTATAGTGGCGCCTCCGCCCGAGGTGACGCGTGAGCGGAATCGAATGGCCGGACTGAACAGCGATGTGATCGCGCCTCCACCCACAACCGTGGCGCAGGAGAAAGCCCGGCAGATGATGGGTCTCTCCACCACGATTGTCGCGCCAGCCCCGCAGGATGTTCCTCGCGATCAATCGCGCTCCCTGGTAGCCATGAACAGCCGCATCATTCAGCCGGCTCCCGACGATGTGCGGCGCGACCCTCCGCCCCTGCATGGGCCCGCATCGGCTTCCGCAGTAGTGGTGCCGCCGCCTGTCTCCGCGCCGCAGCGCGATACTTCCCAGACGGCCAAGCTTTCGCTCCCTACACCCGGCGTGGTCGCTCCGCCGCCTTCGCAAGTCACGCGGGACACACACGTTTCCGGCGCGAGTCTGGTCGATCCAAATGTCGTACCCCCGCCGGCCGAGATCGGTGGACGATCGCAGAACAAGCAAGCTCTGACGGGGCTAATAGGAGCGAATCAGGTGGTTCCTCCGCCTCCCAGCGTTACCGGTGGAACATCCCTGACGGGAGGAGGACGCGGCCACAATGACAAGGCTGGCGGCTTCGGCAGTACGCTCACCGGCGAAAGCGTCGTGCCCCCGCCACCAAGCATCGCGGGCGACACGACCGGTTCAAGCCGCGGCCACGGGAGCCCCCAGGGAAGCCTCGGCGGAGGCTTGGGAACCAACTCCGTGGTACCGCCGCCACCGAACCTGAGCGGCCCCGGAGGCCTCTCTGGCCGCGGTACAGGCAGCAAGGGTACGGGTCTGGGCGGCCCGCTGGACGCTGGGTCAGTGCTCGCCCCGGCGACGGGTGGAGGCGCAAACGGGGGCGGCAAGGGCGTGGTGGTCTCCAGCCAGCCCGGTTCCGTTCAGGGTGTACCCAACAACGGCTCGGCAGGAGTTCTTGCCATGTCGCCCGGGGGCCGCGACAAGTCCGGCATCGGAGGTTCCGGCGGAGGGACCGGTATTGGTCACGGATCTGGCCCCGGCAGTGGCCTCAGCGGCGAAGGCTCGGGCGCAGCCAAGGAAGGCAGTGGCCGCGGCTCCGATCCTAACGCTCATGGAGGCATTTCTCCGTATCCCGGCCCGGGAGGCAGTGGAAGCGGTACCAACGGCCAGCCTCCCATTCCCGGCGCCTCGGTGGCGGGGGGAAGCACCAACACGATTACGCTGCCCAGTTTCGGCGGTGGCGATCCTGACCCGGGTGCCATGCCGGCCGCGACCGCCACCAGCAAAGCACACCGCGGATTTGATGTCCATGTGTTTGGAACTTCGCGCTCCGGCGGCGCCTTCAACCGCTACGGCCAGCTCCCCGGCGATAACTACACCATCTACATTCCCACCGTTCTCGGAATGGCCGTGATGCAGTATGCTGACCCAGCCTCGTCCGGACGTCCTTATTCGGAAAAGCTGACCGATCCTGACCCCATCCGCGTCACCCTGCCTGACGGCCTGAGCCACTCCCGCCTGGTGGTAGCCTGCGTTCTAGGGCGCACTGGAATGCTGACCAACATTCGAGTGCTCGAGGCCGGTCCGCAGCCCATGACATCCAAAGTAGTCGCCGCCCTCTACGGATGGAAATTCAGGCCCGCCCTCCACGGAAACGAACCCGTCGAGGTAAGCGCCTTCCTGGGCTTCAACATCGACACGCGCTAGTAGACGACTCATGGTCCGCTTCCCTGGGACACCCGTTGGAACAAGACCGCCGTCTCATCGTGATAGACATTCTTCCAAGCCGGTGCTTCCTCAAGAAGACTTGTCAAGGCTGACGCTTTCGGTAATAGCACCCAGCTCGCTTGCATCTCGCTCAAAACCCGATCCCATTGTTCTTCCCCTTTCACAAGCTTCAAGTAATCCTTTAAGAAGCCTGCCCCGTACAAGTCGTGCCGGTCGTCAACCACCACCCGCGTCTGCGGGATAGAGTCGATAAATCAGGTACCCGCCCCAGGAATCCGGGCAGAACACCGGTTCGCGAACGTGGTTGCGAGCAAGAAAATCGACTGCCTGAACGCGGAAAGCGCTTCCCATCGAAGGACGCCGCCATCACTGCTCGCGAACCCAGTCGTCCCTGGTGAAGGCATATCCACACACCCAACAAAACGACCAGGATGCGCCCAGGCGTGACCGCGCAGGTGCGATTCGGTCGCCTTCATGCTGCGCCATGAAGTCGTGCCAGCGGGCGAGGCCCCGCCAAACCATCGCGGAATCCCTCACGCATTCCCCTGTAGCCGCCGAAAGAATCGGCGCAATGATCAGGGCTAGCAGCATGGAGGAAACCGGAATATTTCTCGACGCGTACAGGCCTGTGTATACCGCGAAACACAGGACCAGCACCTGACTCGTCCGCACCCGTGTCCGTCCCACCGTTACTCCAACGATGCTCAGCAGCACCAGCACCGCGAAGCACTTCTGGGGCAATCCGTGGAAATTCGGCGAGAGAAACTCGTCGATGTGATCCATCAAGAAGCGGTCGCTAAGGTAACGATAGATGTGGACATGTAGCTTGTAGCCGTACGGATTCGCCAAGGTCGCGACCAGCATCAGCACTCCTGTCATCAACAGGGCGCGAGTACGGTTCAAGGCGTCGCTTGCCGCGGAAGAATCGCGTCGATCTCTTCGCCCAGACAGCGATCAGGTAGATGCCCTGCAGAACAAATGCCACGAGAAAACCACCATGCAAGTTGACCCACACCAGCATGATGACCGGCAGCCAAATCAGGCGACGCGATTTCCCGTCCGTTTCGAAATCATCGAGCGCCGCAAACCAGATCAAGGTAAACAGCCAGCTCAGGATGTGCGGCCGCGTTAAGAAGTGAATACTCGAGGCCGACGACTGCAAGCAGCAGCATGACAACCGCGATCCCGAGGTTCGCGCCCCGCGCCAGCATCATCCGGAACACGAGCGCAGAACGTCAGCGCAATTAGCACGGCGCTGAAAAAGACGACTCCGTTCAGTCCAGCGGCATGGTGAATCGCTCCCACCAGAGACGTCGTAGAGCCATTCCCACGCATACCAGGGCTTGCCGTTCATGGTGGATGAGAACGAATCCACTCGCGGTACCGAATGAGTCGTCTAGTATCAGTTCGCCCGTGCGGATATGCCATCCGATACCGGCGTCCCCGAGCAGTTTTTGTGCGAGCGTGCCGGTCGAAAGGCCAATCACCTAGCAGAACGAAAATCAGGTCACTGACGGACGGAACGAAAAAGCGGGACCACGGGTTCACCACCGGGGTTTCGCCGGAAGTCTTCACAGGAGATGAGACCGTATTCAAACGGTCATGTTACTCGATGTCACAGACAACACGGCGGGGCAAATCCCGAATCCGCGAAGATTCGCGCGGGAAGGTACGCGAATCGCCGAAAACGAGTAGGGGAAACGTCTGCCAATCGGTATTGGATTGCGTTTTCTGCGTAGCCTATCAGAATTGCCAGTACGACAATCCCACCCGCATGTGATGCATGAAGGTGTCCGGGAAACTATAGGCGATCGCCGTTCCCAGCAAGGCATGGACGATACCCAATGGATAAATACTCCGGTATCGGCGAAACATTTCAGCAAAGAAAAGTGCACCGATGACCGTCATGACAGTCAGAGCCAGGTTGGGCAGATGAGCCAGGGTAAACAGGAAGGTGCTGGCGGCCACCGCCCAGTGCGCTCCTACCAGCGATTCCAGCCGCAAAAAGAAAAACGATAGTAACAGAAACTGCTGAGCGAACGCCCAAATGACGTACGGCCACAGATTGGGAAACTTCGGCCAGTCCGGATTCGCCGGCACTGGATGGCCAGTTGCAATCACTGCCTGCAGGAATGGCAATGGCGGCAAGCACCCCGACCGCGAGAATCCACGCCCCGCCCTGCGCAGGCCAAACCAGTCCCAGTTCCGCCCGCGAATTCCTGCGGAAGCTGAACCAGACCACGCAAACTACGACCGTAGCGATCATCACGCTGTGCGCGAGGCTGCGTGGAGTCCAGAGGACCCCTTCGAACACCGCGAACACGAAGAGGACTTCCAGCCAATCCGCCGACCGGCTTCGAACCGCAGAACTGCCCCAAGACTTCGAGACGGTTACAGGACCAGGTGCGCTGTCCTGAGGAAAAGTTTTCGACCCCACGGCCATTGCTGCAATCTTATAAGTAGGGCGTATGAGCAGCAAGAGCACTCCTCGGGTAGTCATTATCGGCGCAGGCTTTGGAGGCCTGAATGCCGCCCGCTCGCTCGCCCGCGAAAACGTCCAGATCACCATCGTCGACCGCAAGAATCATCACACCTTCCAGCCCTTGCTCTACCAGGTCGCAACCGCGGGCCTGTCTCCCGGAGAGATCGCCGCCCCCATTCGCGCGGTGTTTCGCGGCGACAAGAACGTCGTCAGTCTGTTGGAGGAGGTGCAGGACTTCGATCTCAACGCGGCGCGTCGTCAAGACCAGCGAGCAGGAAATGCCCTACGACTACCTGGTCGTGGCAGCCGGCGCCACCCACGCCTATTTTGGCCACGACGAGTGGGAACCCTACGCCCCCGGCCTCAAGACCATCGAAGATGCGCTTGAAATCCGCCGTCGGGTTCTGCTGGCCTTCGAACTCGCCGAGCGCCAGGCGGTCTCCGGCGGCGCCCATGAGCCCTGAATTTTGTGGTGGTGGGCGGCAGGCCCACTGGCGTGGAACTCGCCGGCACGCTGGCCGAGATCACCCACCACGTGCTCGCGCACGAGTTCCATTCGATCGATCCGCGAAGCGCCCGATCTTGCTGCTCGAAGGCGGTCCACGAGTTCTCGCTGCTTATCCCGAAGACCTCTCGCGCAGCGCAGAGGAGCAACTGCGCCGCCTGGGCGTGGATGTTCGGACGAACACGATGGTGACTCAGATTGAGCCCGGGGCAGTTCGCTTCGGCGAGACGCGGATGGTTGCTCCGGTGATCTTGTGGGCGGCGGGCGTCGCCGCTTCCCCGTTGGGAAAGAAACTGGGAGTGCCTTGCGATCGCGCTGGCAGAGTGTTCGTCCAGCCCGACCTTAGCCTTCCCGGCCATCCCGAAGTGTTCGTGATCGGCGACCTGGCTGCGCTGAAAGACGAGAACGGCAAGATGCTGCCCGGAGTCGCGCCCGTCGCCATCCAGCAAGGCAAATTCGTCGCCAAGACGATCCGCCGTGATCTGCGAAGCGAGCCGCGCCAGAACTTCAAGTACTGGGACAAAGGCAGCCTGGCAACCATTGGACGCGCCGCTGCGGTCGCGCAATTCGGCAAGATTCACATCTCCGGATTTATCGCATGGCTATCTTGGCTGTTCATCCACATCTTCTTCCTGATCGGCTTTCGCAATCGCCTGCTGGTATTCATCCAGTGGGCCTGGTCGTACGTCACTTACGAGCGCGGCGCCCGGCTCATCACGGGCAGCAACGACCTTCCCGGCTGGTCGGGCACGCACCCGACCCAAACTCCTGCCGAGGAGGAATTGCGCCGCAAATCTGCCTAGTCTTCGACCTTGGACCGAACATGGAGGCGGGCTCTCCCCTTCCGGCCCTTCTATTCGGTGTACTCCGCAATTCGATTTGCGAGACAATAGAAATGCAGTCCAGCTCGCGGAGAAAGCGCAGCCACTGCTCCGCCCATGAAATTGTCTTCGTTCTTGCGGGTCGCTCGGTACGCAGCCGGCCTCCTAGCCCTGATGGCATTGCCGGTGCCGTCGTCGGCCGAAGTGCTCAAGATCGTGATCAACGACACGATCCACCCCATCACCGACGAGTACATCGGTCGAGCCCTCGTCCAGGCGCAAGCGCAGAAGGCACAAGCGCTTCTGATCGAAATCAACACCCCGGGCGGCTTGGCGGACTCCACTCGCGACATCATCGAGAAGATCCTCGCCTCACCCGTACCTGTCGTCATCTACGTCACACCCAGCGGGAGCCGCGCGGCATCCGCGGGCTTTTTCATTCTGGAAGCAGCGGACGTGGCCGCCATGGCGCCCGGAACGAACACCGGCGCCGCGCATCCCGTGATGATCGGTGGCGGCAAGATGGACGACGTCATGAAGGAAAAAGTGGAGAACGATTCTGCGGCCCTCATGCGCTCGGTTACATCCAAGCGAAACCGCAACGTTGATGTAGCCGAGAGCGCGGTGCGCCAGTCGAAGTCCTTCACCGATCAGGAAGCTCTCTCCCAACACTTGATCGACTACGTAGCCAGCAGCGACGACGACCTGTTCCGCCAGATGCAGGGAAAGGTCGTCAAGCGCTTCGACGGGCAAAGCGTCACTCTCAACCTGACCGGGCAGACGGTTCACCCATTTGAAATGACTCTGAAGCAGCGAATCCTCGGCTACCTGATGGATCCCAACGTGGCGTTCATTCTGCTGGCCATCGGAGCTCTTGCCCTCTACGCCGAATTCAACCATCCCGGCGCAGTCGTCCCGGGCACGGTAGGCGTCGTCTTCATCCTGCTGGCTGCGTTCGCGCTGAACCTTCTTCCCACTCGCTTCGCCGCGCTCGCCTTGATCGTCGGTGCCTTCGTGATGTTTGCGCTTGAAGCCAAGTTCGTTACTCACGGAGTACTTACGACCGGCGGTATCGTGCTTCTCACGCTGGGCGGACTCCTGTTGGTCGATGCCCCCATCCCCGAAATGCGCGTGCATTTCGTCACTGCTCTCGCAGTCAGCATTCCGCTCGGGGTCATCACGGCCTTTCTGATGACGTTGGCCGTGCGGGCGCACCGCAACAAAGTCGTAACTGGCGTCCAGGGACTGATCGGCGAAGTCGGCACCGCTCAAGGCGTCCTTGCGCCTTTAGGCAAAGTCTTCGTCCACGGTGAAATCTGGAACGCCGTCTCATCATCCCCGATACCGGCGGGATCGAAAGTCGTGGTTCAAAAGGTAGACGGACTGCAACTGGAGGTCGCCCCCGTTGACATGCCCGACAGCACCATCGCCACCGGAGTTTCATAACGGTCCGCGCACCTGCCAAGGCAATACAGGGCGTAGCTCTAAACACCGCTTCCCTGCGGTATTTACGGTACAATCCGCCTCAGCGGTGTTTGCTCGTCGAACCCGCTGGAGGCGCGGGCAATGGAATTCTCCCTGCCGATTATCGTTGTCGTTCTCATTGGCGTCCTCTACCTGTTGAGCTCCATCAAGATCCTGGCCGAATACGAGCGAGGCGTGATCTTCCGCCTCGGTCACCTGCTCAGCTTGCCCAAGGGTCCCGGCGTCATCTTGGTCTTCGCTCCCATCGACCGCATCGTGCGCGTCTCCCTTCGTCAGGAAGCCTTGGAAGTGCCCCCGCAGGACATCATCACCCGCGATAACGTCACGCTGAAGGTCAATGCCGTCATCTTCCTGCGCGTGATCGATCCCAATAAGGCAGTGGTCGAAGTGTCCAACTACCTCTACCAGACCTCGCAATTCGCCCAAACCACCCTGCGCTCCGTGCTGGGCGAGCAGGAACTGGATGAACTGCTATCGCATCGCGAGAAGATCAACCTGCGCCTGCAGAGCATTCTCGACACGCACACCGCTCCCTGGGGCGTGAAGGTCACCAACGTCGAGGTCAAGCAGGTCGACATGCCCGAATCCATGTTGCGCGCCATGGCCAAGCAGGCCGAAGCCGAGCGCGAGAAGCGTTCCAAGATCATCCACGCGGAAGGCGAGTTCTCCGCCGCCCAGCGCCTGGTGGACGCCGCCAAACTTCTGGCCACCGAACCGGTCAGCGTCCAGTTGCGTTACCTGCAGACGCTGACGGAAATCGGCGTGGAAAAGAACACCACCGTAGTCTTCCCCGTGCCGGTCGATTTCTTCTCCGGCATCCAGAAGCTGTTGGGCAAGGGAGACAGTGGTCAAGCTAAAGCTGGGTAAGACCGACGCTGCGCGAGCGGCCAGCGGCAGACATCATTTGGAGCAAACGATGGGCTCTCAAGACACGGAAATCACCCTGGGTACCGGCAAAATGCTGGTGCTGTTTTTTGGATTAGTCGCCCTGTGCGGGCTGTTCTTTGGCTTGGGCTTTTCGCTCGGACGGAATTCCGGCAGGCCCAGTCTCGCCGGCGTGGACCCCGCGCAAGCCTCTTCCGGCGCGGCTTTGCGCACGTCAGCCATGAAATCCACCGGCACCCCGCAATCTGGCGAAGGCTTAACGTTCTACAAAGCGGTCGAGCAGAAGGACCCGAACGCACAGCTGGCCGCAACGACGCCTCGAAAGACGCGCCCGCGGCCAACGGCGCGAAGGACCAGGAGAACCAATCGGGCGCGCCCGACCCGGCCACCGCTCTCGCCGCGAGCAGCTACTTCGTGCAGGTTGCCGCCGTCAGCAAGCAGGATGACGCCCAGGCGCTGGTCGATGCCCTGAAGAAAAAACAATATGCTGCATTCACCAGCAACAGTTCCGCAACCGACAAGTTCTTCCACGTTCAGGTCGGCCCTTTCAACGACCTGAAGGACGCCGAAGCAACACGAGCCAAGCTGATCAGCGACGGCTACAACCCCATCCTGAAGAAGTAGAGAGACAGCACTTAGCACTGGCATCTAGCGAAACTGGCTAAATGCTAAGGGAGGAACCAGATTCCACTCTGGATTGCGATTGAAATCGTCAATCCGTGTCGAATCTCTGCTCCTTCCACGGATCCCCATACATGTGGTACCCGTTCTGCTCCCAGAATCCAGCCGCGTCGTGGTCGAGGAAGTCGATCCCCCGCACCCACTTCACTGACTTCCACGCATAAAGATGCGGCACGATCAATCGCAGCGGATACCCGTGGTCGGCCGTGAGCGGTTGTCGATCGTGATGTGTGGCAAACAAGACTTCCTCTCGATCAAGATCGGGCAGAGGAACGTTAGCAGTGAAACCTTGCTCCGCGTGCACCAGCACGTGGCTGACTCCAGGCTTGAGCTTCACCCGTGACAAGAGTTCCCGAAAGGCCACGCCTTCCCACAAATTGTCGAACCGGCTCCAGCGAGTGACGCAATGAAAGTCGCTGGTATGCTTCACCCTGGGGAGCGCATTGAATTCCGCCCAAGTCCAGCGCGTCGGCTTGTCCACCAAACCGTCGACGCGAAAATCCCAGCGCTCGGGATCAAAACGCGGCACCGATCCGTAATGCAAAACCGGCCACTTCAGCGTGAGGGATTGTCCAGGCGGCAATCGCCCCTCCCGCTTCATCTTCTGTTCAAGTTCCTTCCGTTCGTTGCCTTCAAATAGCATTGCGGTTCCCTGAGCCTTTGACACCACCCCTTACTATCTCAGAGCTTTCTTTCGTTCTGTTCTCCTGTCATCCTGAGAGAAGTGAGGCGAAGGCCGAATGCAGTAGCAAACCCACGACTGCCAGCGTTACCCCTGGCTTCCCGAGATTTTCATAATAGTCTTATGCGATTTCTCCGGCCGTATTGAAAATATGTCGAGATTCGTAGCGTCACACTCGCAGCGGGGGTGCTTCAACTCCGATCAGCATGACAGTGCAACGAGAACGATCGGCCAGCTCCCCACGACATTGACACCCATCGATTTTCGGTCTATTGCTATTTCATAGTATGACCACTCAGGACCAATCCTTCGCTCGCCTGCTCCACGCCATCGCCGACCCCACCCGCCGCAAGATCCTGCAGGCTCTGAAAGCTAAAGGCGCCTGTTCTCTCGGAAAAGAGACGGGCCTCTGCGCCTGCGACATCGAGGAGCGCGTGAAGGTCTCGCAACCCACCATCTCCCATCACATGGGCATATTGCAGAAGGCAGGACTGGTGGACGCCCAGAAACAAGGACAGTGGCGGTGGTATCGCCGCGACGAAGGCGCGATTAAGGCGTTCGCGAAGACCTTGCGTGAAACGTTATAGCGAGATGAATTTTCAGGGAGGGGCCGAGTACCAAGCTTCGTAGATTACAGAATCGGGCTGCAAGCCTACTTCGCGATCGCCGCCTGCGTCTTCTGCACCAGCCGCCGTGCCTGCGAGATCAGGTCCACCACTTCAAACGGCTTCACCAGCGAAGGAACGCCGTTGGCCTGCAGGTAGTTGCGAATGTCGGACTCCGCAATGCTCGAGAACGTAAACAGCAGCTTCTTTTCCAGCCCGGGACAAGCTGCGCCAATCCAGCGATGCGCATCCGGCGCCGACCATCCACCCGGCAGCTTGCCGTTCATGATTACGGCGTCAAAGGTCTCAGAGCGCAAGCGAGTCTTCACTTCTTCCAGGTTGCATCAAGGCGACGACCTGGGCTCCCGCCCCCACCAGCACGTCGCGTTCGAACTCCAGCACCGCTTCCTCGTCCTCGACCAGCAGAATGCGGCCTTGGATGGCCATCTCGCGGCGCGAGACCGAACCGGCGGGCTCAGCCTCAGCCATCTGGCCCGAAGCCGGCAGCCGTACTTCAATCGACGCGCCACCTTCCGGCCGGTTGTGCGCCGTGACGTCGCCACCGTGCTCCTTGATGATTCCGTAGCAAATGCTCAGACCCAGACCCAGTGCCCTTCCCGACCGTCTTTGTGGTGTAGAACGGGTCAAAAATCCGGTTGGGATCCTTGATACCGACGCCAGAGTCCAGGAACTCGACTCGCACCTGGCCATCGATGGACTGAATGCAGACCTTGATTTTTCCGCCCTTGCCGCCTTCGAGAATCGCGTCCACCGAGTTGTTGATGATGTTGAGGAAGACCTGCTCCAGTTGGTGCGGATCGGCAGTGACCGACGGCACCTCAGCCGGCGTATCCCGTTCCACCAGGATGTTGTTGACCTTCAGGTCGTAGTCGCGCAGGGCCAGCGTCTCATCCACGATCTTGCGAATGTCGACTTCCTGCTTCTGGGGCTTGCGTTGCCGGGCGAATGACAACAGGTTCTGCACCACGCGATGCGTGCGCTGCGCTTGCTTGAACAGCTTGCGAACGAAATCCGCAGCACGATCGTCGAGCCCTTCGCTCTCGAGCAGCTGCGCGTATCCCAGAATGGCCGTCAGCGGATTGTTGAGTTCGTGAGCGACGCCCGCGATCAACTGTCCGACCGCCGACATCTTCTCGCTTTGCAGCAATTGCTCCTGGGTGCGGCGCAAATCTTCGTAAGCTCGGCAGGTTTCTTCGTACAGTCGGACCTTTTCGATCGTAGTCGCCAGCTGCCGCCCGACCGCCACCATCATATTTTCGTCGTTGCTGTTGTATTCGCGGGCCTCGCGTGTGTGGATCCCCATGATGCCGATCGGTGTGTCTTTGCTCCACATGAGCACCCACAGCCAGGACCCAGGCCCGTCGGCGCAAACGAACTCGGCCACCAAGGTCGGGAGATGCGGCAGAAATTCGTTGGTGATGACCTCCGTCCGCGAACGCATCACGAGATCGCCAAACCCATCCTTGAACTCCACGGCATTGAAGCGCGCCCGCTGTTCGCTGCGCTGGCCCCAGCCGGCCCGCCGACGGAACGTGGTCTCATCCGCATCCGACAGGTAAATCGAACCCGTCTCCGCGCCATACAGTGAAATCACCTGCCGCAACGTCAGGTTCAGGATTTCATCGAGGTCGAACGACTGCGTGGCGATGACCGCCATGGCGTTCAGCGCATTCAGTTCGCGATTGCGCCGGCGCATCTCGTCTTCCACGCGCTTCTTTTCCGTCATGTCGACCAGGAAGCCCTGGTAGCGCTCGACTTTTCCAGACTCGTCCCGCGTGGCGAAGCTGCTTTCTGACGCGGTGAGATGCGCTCCGTCCTTGCGGCGAAGGGTCACTTCAAAATTGCGCACGTGGTTGTGCAGGTCGATCTCGGTGCGGAAGGCGGCGCGCTGCTCAGGCGACACGTACACTTCGTCGCTGATGTTGAGCGCCATCAACTCTTCGCGCGTCTCGTACCCCAGCATCTGGACAAACGCGTCGTTGCAGTCGAGCAGCTTGCCTTCGGGCGTTGCCACGAATACTCCCTGCTGCACCTGCTCGAACAGCAAACGGTAGCGCTCTTCCGCGCTCCGCCGGTCGGTGGTATCGCGAATGACGTGAATCGTGCCCTTCTGCTTGCCGCCTTGCTCGGTGTAGGAGGAGGTCGAGACCATCGAATACCCGCCAAAACAGGGATCCGGTCCCTCCACGAAATCTACGTCTCCGCGCGCGCAATACGGACAATTCGACCACTTCGAAAACAGGTGCGGCAAAACGTCTTCGCAGACGTTTCCGATCACATCGGCGGGGGCGCGCTCCAGATTCTGCAGCAACGCTTCGTTTGCCCGCGTAATGACGAAATCGGCGTCGTGGCCCAGGATCGCATCCTGAATCGAATCTAGCGTATTCATCCACTGCCGCTGCGAGCGCAAAATCTGCTCGAGCAGACGCAGGTTCTCAACCGCAATCCCGACCTGGCTGGCGCTGGTGTGGAGAAACTCCAGTTCTTCCGGAGAGTAGGAACAGGGGTGCGCCTTGCCGAGGGCGAGCGTGCCCAGTGGAGACTTCTTTCCCTGTACCGGAACGAGCACTAGGTGGTTAAGCCCTTCGTCCTCGAGATACGCCTGCACGGACGGCATCATCTCGCTGGCTGAAATGACCGTGGCCTTCGGCTCCGCCGCGGCCTTCTGTACCGACTCATCCAGATGGATCAGGGCGGCGCCCTTCAGAAATTCCGGCGAAACTCCGATGTGATTCGAAATGTTCACGCGCTCGTTGTCGAGCGCTCCAAACCAGGCCGCCTTGGCCCGAAACAGCTTCTTCAACTCTTCCAGCGCAGCCTGCATCATCGGACCTGGTTGCTGCGTCTTTCCGATCGCTGAAGTCAACGACTGGACCACGCCCAGCTGCCGCGTATGCACCCGCGAATCGTCAAACACCAGGAACAACATGCCTAGCCCGAGCAAAAGATCGGTCAGCAGGAAGACGCCGCTCGGAATCTCATTCGTAACGCCCGGCCAGTCCAGGTGAAGAAACAACAGACTCGCACTCAGCAGCCATGGCCCGATCTCAACCCGTCCCCAGCGATAGCGAATCAGCTGCACGGCGGCGCCGATGGCAATCACACGGTAAGCAATTTCCAGAAGGACGCGCAGCGTTGGCTCGTCCGGCCAATAAAACAGGCGCGCTACCGCGAGAGTCGTGATGGTCCCGGTAGCGATAAACAAAGGCAGAATATATTTCTGGCTGCGTGTGTAAACCAGAATGCCCGCCGCAAACAAGACTCACTGCCAGGATGAACGCAGCATGTGAGACCGCCTGCAGTTCGAGCGACGCAACGAAAGCCGTCGAATCACCCGCAAACCAGCCAGAGGCCGCGTAGGCCGCCCATCCGAGGATCCACACCAGCAGATGGCGTTCACGAAAAGTCCGAAACACGAGAATGCAAGCCGCCAACATGAGGAAGGCGGCCGACTCCTGGGCTGTAATCTTCGGAGCGGCAAAGTCGCCGATCGCGTACCAGGCGCACAAAAGGTGAAAGGTCATTGCGGTTCGCTGCGAGAGCGCTCGTCTTTGTAAATATCACGACGCGACCCGTTACCAATCGGTTTTCCGCCTCCCTTTGGTTACTTTCGGAACCTCGAAAACAGGTTATGATGCGGTAGACTTTACCGCGAACGCATGCCCTCGGACCGCATCCTAGTGGTGGACGACGAAGAACCAATCCGCGAGATTGTTTCTTCCATGCTTTCCTTCGCTAACTACCAATGCCGTCAAGCAGCTTCCGGCCTGGAAGCTCTCGCTTTGTTGGACTCCGGCGAGGAATTTGAGCTCATGCTTTCCGACCTGATGATGGCCGAACTGGACGGCATCGGCCTGCTCGAACGTACCAAGGAACGCTATCCCGATATGCCAGTTGTGATGGTTACCGCCGTGCACGATATCTCGGTAGCCCTGGCGGCCATTCGCAACGGTGCGTATGACTATTTGCTGAAGCCTTTCGAGCGCGAAGCGTTACTCAACACTGTTCGCCGCGCTCTGGAAAATCGCCGCCTCAAACTGGAGAACCGCGCCTACCAGACCAATCTCGAAACGCTGGTCGAGCAACGCACGCAGCAACTCCGCGACGCCTTCAAGGAACTCGAGCGCTCCTACGACATCACGCTTGAGGCCCTAGGCGATGCGCTCGATTTGAAAGATGCCGAAACCGAAGGACATTCCAAGCGAGTCACCGCGTACACCATTGCCATTGCCCGCCAGATGGGTGTTCCCAAGGAGCACATGGACGTCATCGCGCGCGGCGCGTTCCTGCACGACATCGGCAAGATGGCGATCCCGGACGACATTCTCCTGAAAAACGGCCCGTTGACGCCCGATCAGGTCACGATCATGCGCGAGCACTGCTACCTCGGCTACAAGATGCTCAAGAAAATTCCGTTCCTGCAGGACGCCGCGGAGATTGTTTACGCGCACCAGGAACGCTACGACGGCACCGGCTATCCCCGCGGACTGAAGGGCGATGCAATCCCGCTGGGGGCCCGCATTTTTTCCATCGGCGATACCCTCGATGCCATCCGTTCGGACCGTCCCTATCGTGCCGCCAGGCCACTTTCCGCTGCGAAAGAGGAAATCAAGGCGTGGTCCGGACGCCAATTCGATCCCACGATCGTGGAAGTCTTTCTCTCCATGCCCGACACGCTCTGGGAAGATCTGCGCAACCAAATCAACGCGCAAACCTCTCGCTACCCCGCCCGAGCGGACGGCAAGTCGGCTACGTAGTCCGCAACACCACGCACTGGAAACATCGGCTAAAACAGTCCGTGTGGTTTTGTCTTGAAGGCCCGCCTTGTGTTCGTGGGGCTTTGTTTTGAAGGGACCGGCTTTAGCCGAGCCGCAACCTTCCTGAATACCAACGGCCTTCGTCGCTAAGGTTCGCCGCGTGTCCTTCTGGACACGTCGCGAACTCCAAGAAACCCCTACAGGCAGCCCTTTCCCACCCGCTCACATCCAACTTTCGAGCACGCATTCTCTGTTTAGCTGAGGTCCCGCTATGACCAACTTTCGGTCTCGACTATGCTGGTCTGTCTTTACTCTGTTTGCCACTCTGCCGCTCGTTGCGCAAGATCCCGTCGTCGCCCCGCAAGCTCCGCCTAATGCAATCCCGGAGGGCACGCGCTTCCTGATTCGCCTGAACGACCGGTTGGACACGCGCAAGCTTGAACCCGGCAAGCACTTCAAAGCAAAGCTGGCGGAGGACCTGGTAGCCGGAAACGGAACGATGATTCCCCGGGGCAAGACCATTAAGGGACATGTCAGCGCCGTTGAACAAGGCCTGCACGCCCGCATGCTCCTCAGTTTCGATGAAATCGACACCGGCCATGGCTCGATGCCATTGATTGCGACGGTTACCGGCGCTCCCGGCGATCACAGTGTGAAATCGCCCGACGAAGAAGGCGACCTGCAGCGCAAAGGCATGAGCAAAGAGCGTGCCGTTGAAGCGGCTGCGGTGGGCGCGGGAATTGGCGCCGTAGCCGGAGCCGCCGGTGGAGGTGGCAAAGGCGCCGGCATTGGGGCGGGCGTCGGCGCCGGACTAGGTGCCGCCGCTGGCCTCTTGTCCGACCACGATCTGCGCCTCGAGAAAGGCACCGTGCTCGAAGTACGCCTGGATCACCCGCTGCAGATTCCATGGCGCTAGTGGTGATCTCCCGTCATCAGTCTGACGTCCCCCGGCTGGCGGGCGGCACAATTCCGTTCATCCGCAAATACTCCACCATCTGTCCGTAATGATCGAAAGCGTGCGCGACGCCAAATGTGGCCAGGTGCAGACGGGTCGATTTGCTGTGCTCGGGCGTCTGCAACATGTTTTCGGTGGTCAATGTAGCGGCAGCCCTATGACCCAAGGCAAAAGAATCCTTCAGGAACATCAAAATCTCGGCTTTCGTCTTGACGTCCTCTGGACCGTTTCCGTCCTTAAGGTTTGCGGGCAGCTTATCGCCGGTGAGACCCGACCAGATGAAATAGTTGGATGCCCCGATGTGCTTGACCTGCACGGCAAACGTGCGCACACCCTTGTAGTTGCCGCCGGGAAGGTTCAAGCTTTCGGGAGAGAAGTTGAACTTGTCCTCGGGCATGGCCTCGGCCACATCTAGAACTTGCTTTTCGACCGCGCTGATCTCGCGGTCGATGGCGGAAGCCAGGGTTGGCGCAGCCTGCGACGCTTGTGCCTGAGGTGCGGTCGCGACGGCGACGGTTTTTCTGTCCTGTCCAAGCGCGCTAACCGCGAGGACGAGCGTTGCTGATAGCAAGAAAAGTTGGAGTGGTTTCATCTCTAGAGTCCTCCTCTGCGTGCAAGGCAGGGGTTTAGACGTGGCACCACTCTCGAAGTTTTGGGCAATTTCAGGACAATCTTCGGATCGAGCAACTCTCCCAAGTCCTTACCAGTGGAGACATAGGTCTTTTATCAACCGGTCGCAGCCGCCCAACCCGCATTGGCGAAACAGTGGGCGTTTGTAGTTCAGATTGGTAACTGCCGAAAACAACCGATTTCACTCATCCTGTGAAAGAGGATGTCAAGAAAAAAAGTCTCTCCCGTCCCCTCGCGGGAAGCCAAGGCTGGTGACTTACATCCAGCCCCTGCCTCCTTCTTAGAGGGGCTTTTGATTTTGCCGCTCTTGTTCGCCGCGTAGTTCAGCGGCGATGCCAGCCCCAGTTGCGGATCCCGACTTGATGGCTTCATCGAGCGGTGGCGCTTGACGCCGTTCAGTTGCGCAGCTACGCAAGCCAAGTGTTGGCGATAGGTGCCAACCATCATCCTGTGTGAGGCTCGAGGCCTATGGCTTTATTGGGTTATCCGAGGGGGCATAGGATTGACCCCGAGACTCGGTGCTGCATGCAGCCAGCACACGGCGCCTAATGAGTGAATGGATACTCTCCCTCGAACCCGAGCGTGCGCAGAACCGATGGGCCACCACCGAGGAATGAAACCCGGGAGATCCCTGAGTTCTGTACAACGCTCAAGCGGCTTGCGTTTTTAAATGTTCGGCGTTGAAGCGTTCCTCCTTTTTCCAAAGTGTCAGAGCAATGGCCGCGATCTTCCGGGCTAAGGTGAGCCGTGCCATCTCGGGCTTCATACCTTTGTCTAGCAAAGCCACATAACAATTGCGCAATGGACCCACCCCACAGCTGGCCCGGGTCGCGGCTCCCTTGAAGATGTCTTTCATCTCGTGGTTATGATTCCGATTCAAACCACGAATCTGTTGCGGTTTTTTCGCACGCTGCAGTTCTCCTCGCACAAAGCGGTATTGCGCACTATCATGCGTTTCAATGCCCAGTCCACGGTAGGTCCACAGTTGTCGCTTGCTCCGGAACCGGTGCGGGGTTTGCATCAACGCAACCAAGCGGGCTGCCCGAATCGGACCGAAGCAGTTTCGAAGCTTTATGTTTTCGGCTCTCCGCCAATAACTCTGAGCGCAGCGTTCGCCGCAAGGCCTGCAATCCATCCAACTGCTGATAGAGCAGCTCGGCTCGCCGGCGCACCCCCGCGTGCTCGATCTTGCCTAGCCATTCGTCACGATAACGCGGGGCATAAACCTGCGTACCCCCACAGGCAATGCCCCAGCCACGATACAGCGCCTTCAGACGATTCATCACGCGGTTCAGATCTTGGCTGAGGGTCTGATACGTGCGCGCCAGCTCGCGCAGCGTACGCAGTCCATGTTCTCCGTGATACACCGGTCGCAGCATTCCCGTGCGCAACAGGTCCGCCAGCTTGCGCGCATCCACTTTGTCATTCTTGCTGCCCTCCTTTAATAAGGCATTGCGCCGGGGATTGCAGACCAGGACTCGGTGCACGTGCGGCTTCAGCAGGTCATACAGCCAGGCCGCCCAGGTGCCTTCTTCCCAGGTGACATGCAGTTCGCCTTGCAGTCCGCGGATAAACTGCAGAATGCTGCTGGCTTTGGTTTCCACGATCGACTCCATCACCACATGACCCCTGGTATCCCGCACGGCAATCACGATCGCTTCCTTGTGCACGTCCATTCCGATATATTTAACTTCACTACTCATTTGAGTTGTCTCCTTGGGGGGAAGCAATTCGTGCCAACGTCTACTTTCCCCCAAGGTAAAAGTGCCATCGTTCAGGACACCCACTTAGCCTTTTCGTAGCCGACCTTAACCATTCTGATTCTGGTGTGCAGCCAACGCCACACGCGGCTTTAATCTCGTGAAACAGGGCGTTCTTTCATAATGCATTGACCCCTGCAGCCAGTCGAAAGAATACTTGTCGATGATCGCGAGCATCTGCGGGTACTTCTAGCGACTCTGGACCGCGGGGGACGTGCTGTGTCTAGGCCGGTGGAAGAGTTCAGTGACACTTCTCAGCAGCTTTAGCCCCCTGAGATCCAGCCGCGCATGCACCAGGTTCTGAGCTTGTGCAGTTTTCTCGCTTCTATTTTCTCTTAATTGCCGCCGAAGTTCCGAAATCCCCCCGGCTTCGCGTCTCCCGCAAGTCCCCCTGAAATCACGTTCCCATTCCAGAGAGACCATATACACTCTCACCGAAATACAACGTGGAGGAATTCGATGAAATCCATATTCCGGACCCTCATCCTTCTGACTGCTCCGATCGCATTCACCCAAGCACCCACCGTCACGCTACAACCCAACACCGTCTACGCCGCCGCCGACGGCAAATTCGAAGCGCCACCCGACACTGCTGTAATCCAGTTCAACATCTCTGCACAAGCCGACTCCGCCAAAGCTGCCTACGACCTGGCCTCCAAACAAGCAGAACAAACTCGCGAAATCATGCGCGCCAACGGCATCGATCCCAAAACCGCCCAGATTGGCTCGTACGCAATCGAGCCCACGTACGACTGGAAGACGGCGAAACGCAAATTGGTCGGCTATCGCGTGACCACGAATGTGACTTTGAAGCTAAAAGAATTTGTGAAGATCGGCCCCATCACGCAGCAACTGGCCGACGCCGCAGTGAGCGAAAGCCAGTCGATCAGCTACACACTCGAGAACATGGAAGAAGCGAAAAGCAAAGCCGTAGAGGACGCCTTTCGCCATGCCCGAGCCTCAGCCGACTCGGTAGCGAAAGCCGCTAGCCGCGCGGTAGGCGAGCTTTCCTATGCTTCCGTGGATACGTTTGAGAATGTACGGCCGGTGCCAATGATGGCACGTTCGATGGCGATGAAGGCCGAAGCAGCCCCGGCTCCCACAGAAGAATTCACCCCGCAGACAGTCAATGTCGCTGCCCACGTAAACGCGCTCTTCATTCTGAAGTAGTTGTAGCGCTAGCGTCCCGCCGGCTGTCCTGAGGGCCTCCGGCCCAGCGGAAGTAGCCGAGTGAGTAGCCGCAGGTTGAGCAGAAAAGCGCGAACCCGATGACCGTAACTACTCGGCCATGCGCCGAGGCAGCCGGCTGGCATCTAACGCCACATCGCGCTGGAGCACCATCTCCACCGACGTTCCCGGCTCCAGCCGAACATCGGCACCGCGCGAGAGCATTCCGATCGCCGCGCCCACGCCCGCGCCAATGCCGCCGCCAATTCCTGCACCCTTCCATCCTCCAGTTAGGCCGCCAATCGTAGCGCCCGCTCCAGCGGTCTTGGCCGCCGTCTCCACCTTCTTGCCGGTATCGCTGTCCTGACGAACCGTGCCTTCGGAACCTTGGGTAGTGGCATGCTCCGCTCCCGGAACATTTTCCAGCGCTCCCGGCAACATCACGGTGTAGCCACTCGGATAAATGAGCGACGTAAAGTGAATCAGCAATTCTGCCCGTCCCTTGATGTGTCCACCGCGCTGAATGTGGTTGATCTTCCCCTGTACGTAGGTTCCGCTCGGAATCAGGATGCGATCATCGATCACCACAGGAAACGCCGTCATGGCATACACGGCATCGCCCTCCTTCGCGGTCTTGGTCGAGATTGCTTGCTTCAAGGTCAGCGGGACTTTCGTCCCGGCAGGAATCACCAGACTGTCTTTTCGTCCTTCTACGGTCTGCACCCCGGCAGAGTTCTCTGGCTGTAAACTGCCAGTCGACTGCCCAAAACAAATTGACGACATTAAAAGGCACAACGCAATGCACCGCATGACTTCATCTCCCCGAACGAATCTGACCGCATAGCGGGTAAAGTTCCCGCCCCCAAGGTCTCACGCGCTTTTGGAAACGACACGCCTTAACAGCCTCTAGGATGCACGCCGTCGCAACCGAGTTGACTGGACAAGAGCTTTCCGGAGTACCCTTTCAGTCGTTGTCCGGCAAAGAAGGACATGCTAGTTGCTCAACTCCGCCGCCCAGTTAAGGACCAGCATCATAGGCGAGGAAGAACCTTCCGGCTGAGCGAATACCAGGAATCGTTTGCCGTCAGGGCTGACGTCGAAAGGCTCGCCTTGGGAAAAGGTGTTGCGAACCAGGAAAAGTGGTTGCGATCTGCCGACCTCGACTCGATTGCCCTGCGTGCTTACCTGAGCAGCATAAAGATTGGAGTCTGAAATGGCGAGGTAATAGATTTCCTTGCCGTCGCGACGCCATACAGGGAACGTGCCCCCTTCGCGAGAAATCTGCCACCGTCCGTTCCCCTCCGGAAACGAAGTGACATATACCTCCTCACGATTTCCATCCATAGCGCTGTAGGCTAGCCAGTGCCCGTCGGGTGAGAGCCGAAGATGAACGACCTTTCCTGACGGGGACTCAGGTTTGACCACGGCGAATGGTTTAGCTTCGCCGGACGTAGGCACCGCCCAGATGGCAGCACCGGTAGGACCCGATTGTTCGAGGTAAACGAGGTAGCGCCCGTCGGGTGACCATTGCGGCCAGAAAAGGCTGGCTGGGCTGCCTTTGGCATCTTTGCGGGCGAGCAGCAGTTCGTCCTGGCCTCCACCGTTGGTAGGCTTGGCGTGCAGAGTCGATCCCGACATGACTGTCGCGCCTACTTGCGAGTTGAAGACCACGCGTTCGCCGTCGGCCGACCACGACGCCATCCGGTGGGAGGCGCCATCGAAGGTTAAGCGAGTGCGCGTTCCCCGTTCCAGGTCGAAGACCCAGATGTTAGTCGACGGGTCTCCGAGAGAGAGCACAAGCCGTTTCCCGTCGGGAGATAGCTGTCCACCTTTGTAGCTCGACCTCTCGGCAACGTGGCCCAGAAGCTTTCCGCTACGATCGATCCACAGCAGTTCGGTATCGCCCACGTTGTTGGACCCAGGTTGATACACCAAGACACCGTCGTCAGCCACGCTGAACACGGTGTGAAACGTCCCGCCGTCGTGCTGCACATCGGTGACTAGCGTGACTGGGTCGCCCGAGAGCGTTCCGTGTGTGGCATCGAATTTCTGCGCAACCAGCGCGGTCTGCTGATGGAAGAGAAGATAGCCTGATGCATACAATCCAGCCGCGTCACTGGCGAGCACAATTTGACTCTCACTGCTGTCGAGCGAGCCGAAGTAAATGCCGTTCTGCTCCGCACGCCCGCCGGCATGATTGGTGGCATAGAACAGGAAGTGTTTTCCGTCGGGCAAGAATGTAGGCCAGCGGTGCGTGCTGTGCTTTTCGGGATCAATTCTTGTGACCTGGGTCGTCGTACCGCCCGCGGCGCTGACTTTCCACAAGGCGTCGCGGTAATCCGGAGTGTAGAGAATGATGTTGCCCCGGCTCCATGTGCCGCCGCGGGCATTGGGGGCCTCGGCCAGGTTGGTGACTGGCCCACCGGCAGCAGAAATCTTCTTAAGCTTTCCATCGGCGAAGAAGCCTAGGAACCTTCCATCCGCCGACCAGAAGAGAGCATAGGCGTCCTCGGTTCCGGCCAGTTTGTCGGCGTTTGCGGTGTCCAGCCTGCGCACCCAGATTGAGTTCCCTTCCTTGGCGCCTCGCGCAGCAAAAGCCACTCGTGTGCCGTCAGGAGACAGCACCGGCGGCCCGGAAAAATCACCCATGAAATCGAAGGCGGCGTCCGGCGGAGGTGTGAGGTAAGCCCGCACGACGCGGGTGTGGGGCCGCGCAACGACCGCATACCAGAGCACGAATCCAACCAGCACTACCACCAGCGTCGCCCAGAGAATCCGTTCCCGGGAACGCGGATGTGGTAGCGAAGGGCGTGGCGCGCTTGCCGAAGATTCGGGGGATCGAATCCACCGAAGTTGGCGCGCGATGTCGGCTGCGCTCTGCCAGCGCGCTTCCGGATCTTTCATCAATGCGCCCTGCACGACATGTTGCAGGGCCGGTGGCGCCATGGGCTGGACCACCGAAATCGGTTCGGGTTCCCGTTCAAGAATCGCGGATGCCACGGACAGCTGGCTTTTGCCTTCGAACGCCCGTCGGCCGCTAGTCATTTCGTAGAGCACGGCGCCGAAGCTGAAAATATCGCTGCGCGGGTCAGCGTCCTTGCCCTCGATTTGTTCCGGCGCCATGTACTGGAAGGTTCCGATCACGGTGCCTTCGGCCGTTAGTGGCTGACTCGGGCTTGCAGAGGTGAGCGTGGCAGACAACCCAGAGGACTGCGAGGCAATAGACGCCACCGTCTTCGCCAGGCCAAAGTCCATCAGCTTGGCCCCGGCGCGAGTCAGCATGATGTTGCCGGGCTTCAAATCACGGTGCACGACACCGCTGCGATGCGCCTGGTCGAGGCCCTCGGCGATCTCGGCGCCATAACGCAATACCTGTTCGATCGGCAAACGTCCCTTGGCAAGACGCGATGCCAGCGTCTCGCCCTCCAGGTATTCCATGACGATGTAGTGGATTCCGTCCTGCTGGCCGAGGTCGTAGAGCTGGCAAATATTGGCGTGGCTCAGTTGCGAAACGGCGCGCGCCTCACGTTCGAACCGCTCGCGGGCTTCGGGTTTTTCCGATAAATGCGCTGGAAGGATTTTGATGGCGACCGTGCGATCGATGCGCGCGTCGAGAGCGCGATACACTTCGCCCATCCCGCCGGCGCCGAGCGGCGCGACGATCTCGTAAGGACCGAGTTTGGTGCCGGGGGCGAGGCTCATGACGATGGTGCGAAAATTATAGCGTGCTGGTTGTGGCGCTGGGCTCTCGGGCTTTGGGCTCTGGGGGAGCACCGGCCCGCGCGCAATTTTGTGATCATATCACCTTGTTCCGCGACCGCCCCAGAGCCTAGGCCTCAATGACTCACCCCTATTCTCTGTGATACAAGAATCCGTGACGGCGATGGAGTTCGCCATAACCGCCGCAAGGCTGATAACTCCTACCAGAACTGATCAGGAGAACTCCATCGTGCTCGACTTCCTCGCCATCTCCCTGGGCGCCGTCGTGGGCGCCAACCTGCGCTACTGGATGAGCCGTTACTCGGTCCGCCTGTTGGGGCCGGTGTTTCCCTTCGGTACGCTCGCGATCAATGTGCTGGGCAGTTTTATCGTAGGTTTCTTCGTGATCTGGACGACGCAACGCGTCATGGTTGACCCACGCTGGCGTCTGCTGGTGGTGGTGGGATTCTGCGGCAGCTACACCACCTTTTCCAGTTACGCCTTCGAAACCATGGCGTACCTCGAAACCGGTCAGTGGATGCTGATGACGGCGAATTTTCTCGCTAACAATCTTCTCGCGTGTCTGGCGGCTTTAGGCGGAATGGCCTTGGCGCGGGTGCTGTAAAATGGCCGGCGCAATGGCAGTCCAAGTCACGCTCTATCTGAACGAAGCTGACCAGTGGCATCACCGGCCATTGCATCTGGAGATTCTCAACTACCTGCGGAAGGAAGGCGTGTACGCCGCGACCGCGCTGCATGCGGTAGCCGGCTTCCTCGGCCGCCACAAGGTCGAGACCACGCACCTGGTGGACGCAGGCGGCAAGCTTCCCGTCATCATCATCTTCGTCGACACGGACGAACACGTGAGCCGTGTTCTTCCGACCTTGAAAGAAATGGCGGCACACCGGCTGATCGTCCGCGAGAACGTCGTGCTCGAACAGGGGAACCTGGATTGAGCCCGCTGACCGTTTCGGCAGACCCACCGGCACTCGATATTCTGGCCATCGCCGCCCACCGCGACGACGTGGAGCAGACCTGCGGTGGCACCTTACTGAAGATGGCGCAGCGCGGATATCGCACCGGCATTCTTGATTTGACCCGTGGAGAGATGGGCACGCGCGGCTCAGCGGAAGATCGCGAGCAAGAGGCCTCCGCGGCGGCGCGGATTCTGCAGGCTTCCTGGCGTGGCGCCCTTGATATTCCCGACGGACGTGTCGAGAACACCTGGGAGAACAAGCTGAAAGTGGCGCGCGTGCTGCGCGAGCAGCGGCCGCGGGTGGTGATTCTGCCGTACTGGAAGGGACGCCATCCGGATCACTACACAGCTTCGACTTTGGGATATGAGGCGTGTTTTTTGTCGGGCCTGGCGAAGCTTGACTGTAGCGCCACTGTCGCGGCGGCTGTCGTTGCGGCCGTCTCGCCCGCAACCCCGAGGGCGGGACGTCCTCAGGACTGCCGGCGGGATGCCGGCGCTACTCCCCTCGCACCACATCGGCCCTTCAAGATCATCTACGCGACACTGTATTACGACGTGCGGCCAACGTTCGTGGTCGACATCACCGAGCAGTTCGAAGCGCGCTTCCAGTCATTGATGGCATACAAAACGCAGTTCTCGGATCAAGAAGCCGGCAAGGATCTCTTCCCTGCTCAGAAAGAAATTCGCTCGCGCATCGAGGCCATGGCGCGTTTCTACGGAATGCTCGGCGGCGTGGAGTACGCTGAGCCGTTCCTGCAGAAAGAGGTTGGACTGGTGGACGATTTGATGATGATTCCGGTGAAGTCAATCTAGAACAGTCGTCAGTCGCACGTCTTCAGTCGTCAGGGACAAACCGACGTTGCCTGAAAACTGACGTCTTGCGACTGACGACTATTTCTTCATCGCCACCGCCACGCCGTCGCGGATTGGCAGGATCGTCGTGAAGAAATCGGACGATTGATAGAGCTGGCGATTGAATTCCTGGATCGCCTTCGTGCTGGCTTCTTTGGGATTAGGTTCTGTGACCTTGCGCGCTCCACAATACGTTGTCCGTGACGAACAGGCCACCCTTCTTCAGACGCGGAGCGACCATGCGAAGAACGCGCGGATAGTCTTCCTTGTCGATGTCGTTGAAGACGATGTCGAATTCCTCTTTCTGCTCCGAAAGCAATTCGATCGCATCGCCGACATGGACCTTGATGCGGTCCGCGACCCCGGCCCGTTGGAAGTAGCGGCGGGCCTGCTCAGCGTTTCTGGAATCGCTATCGGTGTAGTGCACGCGGCCGCCCTCTCCCACCGCGCGTGCCCACCAGATGGTCGAGTAACCGATGGCCGAGCCCAGTTCAAACACTGTCTTGGCATGGGTTATCAGCGCCAATTGATGAAAGAACCTTCCAACCGCAGGTCCGACGATGGGAATATTCCGCTTGGTAGCCTCCGCCTCCATCTCGGCCAGTACTTCATCGCGTGGCGGAAGGAGCGAGTAGATGTAATTATCGACGGACGGCTCGGTAACGTAACCATGATGCCGCCAACTTGGGGACTGCGGTTGGGTTGCCAAATGACTCCTCCGGTTCCCGCTCGGTGGCGTGCGGGAAGGCAGAAATTCGAAAGTTGCAGGTCAGGACACCGTCACTCCAGGCTTCAACTCGACCACTTCCACGTCTGGGGCCAGCTTTTGCAATTGACCCGGAGTGCCAGTCAACAACGGGAACGTTCCGAAATGCATGGGAATCACGGTATTGGTGCGCAGCAGCCTGCAGGCATACGCCGCTTCGCGCGGCGACATGGTAAAGCGATCGCCGATGGGCAGCATGGAAATGTCGGGCGAATATAAATCGTGAATGATCTTCATGTCGCCAAACACATTGGTATCGCCCGCGTGATAAATCTTCACGCCGTTTTCGAATTCAATCACGTAGCCGACCGCCTCGCCTCCATAGATGATCTGATCGCCGTCGAGGATTCCACAAGAATGATCGGCGTGCACCATGGTGATTTTGATATCGCCCAGAGTTAGCGAACCGCCTTTATTCATAGGGTTGATCTGCTTGACGCCCTTCTTCTGCAGCCACGTACACAGTTCGAAAATGCCAACGGTGGCAGGATCATGTTTCTTGCCGATGTCGACGGCGTCGGCGATGTGATCCATGTGGCCGTGAGTGCAGAGCATGATGTCGACATGGTCGACGATTTTGTCTTTCTCCGGACAAGCCGGATTGCCCGCGATCCAGGGATCAATGATGATGGTCTTACCGCCGGTCGTTTCAATGCGGAAGGTCGCGTGGCCGAGCCAGGTGATCTTTGATGCCTTTGAGATTCATGGTGAGTAGTTGAAACTGACGAGCATTCTAGTTGGACGGCAAGTAACGGCGCAACGTCGCAGCCGGGTAGTGGAGCGCACGGGAAAAACGGGGCCACACCGTAACGCAGGAGTTCACGCTATTAACTGACCGGTAGTCGGCGTTCGACGAGCGACGAGCGGCGTGCGGCAAAGACTAGAACCGGGATGGGTCGCATGGCGGTTTTGACGCTTGGTGGATGTTCGTTATGAGCCGGAGTTCGTGCGGCGGAACCACCTCAAACTTAACAAGTTTCAGGACTGGTTTGACCTCCTGAAGGCTCGCTATAGTTTCATTTTGGGCCAACTTTGGTTGGATCAACCCTCTCCCGCACAACAAACCGCCTAACCTCGTCATTGTCCATGTGCTACGATCCTGTCACTTTAAACCCGGGGGATAAGGTGAAGTACACCACGCTGTTGGCGCCCTTCCTTAGTGTGGTTATTGCGGCATCTGCACAAACTAATTCCAAATCTGTCAATTTAGCCGACGGTAGTGGGCCTGCCCGAATTAACAAGCCAGTGGACGATCACCAACGGATTCAGTTGCGAGGCAATACTCACTTCATGGCCCGCGCACAGTATGACCGTGGGGTGGCTCCCGGGGACTGGGCTATGAATCGCATGCTGCTGGTGCTGAGGCGCAGCCCCGAGCAGGAATCTGCATTGCGAAGTCTGTTAGATGCGCAACAAGACAAACACTCGGACTCATACCATAAGTGGATAACTCCCGATGAGTTCGGAAAAAGGTTCGGACCGGGGGATGCGGACCTGCAGATCGTGACGGATTGGCTAAAGTCGCAGGGATTTCAGGTAGCGGCAGTCTCGCACGGGCGGACTGTCCTGGAGTTTTCGGGTAGCGCTTCCCACGTGCAGCAGGCCTTCCATACGTCGATTCACCAATACGAGATCAAAGGGGTGAAGCACTGGGCCAACGCAAGCGACCCGCAAATTCCAGACGCATTAGCGGCGGTTGTGGCGGGCGTGCACACCCTGCACGATTTCAGAAAGAAACCGCACAGCAGGGTGCTAGAGAGAGATGTTGCGGTCAAGTACACACCTGGAATGGTTCCCTTCGTCACTTTCTCCGGCGGCCAGCACGCTCTGGCGCCTGGAGATTTCAAGAAGATTTATAACGCGGGTCCTGTGATCGCCAATGGAACGACCGGACAGGGAATCACGATCGCGGTGGTGGGCCGCAGCAATGTTTATGGGATTGAAGGTGGATACAACCAGCCGGGAGACTTGTTGAACTTCCGGGGAATCTTTGGCGTTTGCTGCGGGACGGTTTCCGTTTTGGTGAATGGCCCAGATCCGGGGAATCTGGGAGGGGCAGAAGAAGTCGAAGCCACGTTGGACGCGTCGTGGGCAGGAGCCATGGCCCCTAATGCCAACGTGGACCTCGTGGTCTCGGCCTCGACCAATACCACGGACGGCGTGGACCTATCCGAGCTGTACATTATCGACAACAATCTCGCTCCGATCATGACGGAGAGCTTCGGCAAGTGTGAACTGGGAGTCACAGCCGCGGAAGCGAGTACCGCGACGGCGCTGGCCGAGCAGGCCGCGGCCCAGGGAATTACATTCATCGCGTCGAGCGGAGATTCCGGATCCGCGTCGTGCAATGCGCCGGACTCCCCCGCAGAGACCCACGGAGCGGCGGTGAGTTTTCCGGCGTCGATTCCGTACACCGTGGCCGTCGGCGGCACGATGTTCAAGGAAAACGGGCAGGACAGCAAATATTGGAGTGCGGCGAACAACCCCAGCGATTTCAGTTCGGCCTTGTCCTACATTCCAGAAGTCGTCTGGAATGAAAGCTGCAGTTCCCTGACCTGTGGGACGAACGCTGCTCTGTGGTCCAGCGGGGGAGGGCGCAGCATTCTGTATGCAAAACCTCCCTGGCAAACTGGGTTTGGTTCGAGCGATGGGGCGCGCGATGTGCCCGACGTGTCTTTTACGGCCGCCGGGCACGACGGCTACCTGTTGTGTCTCGAAGGCTCCTGCATTCCCGATTTCCTCGGCTTTATCCACTTCGCGGTGGTCGCGGGAACTTCGGCGTCAGCTCCCTCCTTCGCGGGCGTCATGGCGCTGGTCGACCAGCAGATGAAAGGGCCGCAGGGGCAGGCGGACTACGTGCTTTATCGCCTGGCAGCGTCGGAATCGTTCTCGCAGTGCAACGGCTCGAACACGACTACGCTTCCGGCCAGCAGTTGCATTTTCAATGACACGACCAGCGGGAATAACTGCGTTCCGGGCGAAACTGGATATCCCTCGTCATGCACGACGTATCCGGCCGGCGTTGGCTATGACCTGACAACGGGGCTCGGTTCAGTCAACATTTCAAATCTGGTGACGAACTGGAGCGCCGCGAATTTCAACGCCACCAGCACGACGCTGGCATTCACTCCGAATCCGACGACGGTTACGCACGGTGCGGCGGTGACGGCGGACGTGTCGGTCATGGGCAACAGCGGCACTCCGACGGGAGATATCTCAATCCTCCCCCCGATGCGCACACAAGCTGTCGACCTGTGCACGCCGCTCGGTGCCTGCACTTTGAAAGCTGGAGCGGGAACGACTGGCACGGTGTCGGTCACCACTCATTCGCTCGCGGGCGGGAGCTACAACGTACAGGCCTATTACGCCGGAGACGGGAATTTCGCGCCCAGCCTGTCGAGCCCGGGGGCACTCACCGTGAATCCGGAGCCGAGCAGCACAACACTGGTGGTGGCCGGCGGATTCGATGCGAGCCGAAATCCGATTCCTTTCACGACTGGTCCCTACGGTGGCCTGATGTATTTGCAAGCTGCGGTGAAGGGGCAATCTGGTTACGGCACGCCGACGGGCGTGATTCAATTCACTGATAACGGCACGGTACTGAACTCCGGAGAAGAGTATCCGCTCGGTCAGCTTGGAAGCGCGGGAATGGCCTACACTCCGAACGGAATTTTCACGGTGGGAGTGGGCACGCGTGCGATCGTAGCGAGCTACCCAGGCGATGCCAGCTTCAACCCGAACGTGTCCGGAACGAAGACCGTTACGATTACGCAAGCCACCACTACCACCACCGTGACGCTTCCGGATAGCATCCCAGGCGGTACGGCCATTCTTGCCACGGTGGACACGCCCAGCCGCGGTGTGGCGCCGACTGGCACGGTGACATTTTATTCAGGGACTACTTCGCTGGGGACGGCCACGCTCTCAGCCACCCAGACTCCGTTGGGTGTGCCGGGCAGCAAGGGGCAGACGACTGCTTTCCTGGTTTCTCCGATCGCGGGGAACCCTTCACTTACGGCAACTTACGCCGGGGATGTCAATTACATGGGCTCAACGAGTCCGGCACTGGTGGCGTCCCCCGATTTCATTCTGTCAAACAACGCAGGCGCCAGTGTCGCTGTAAATACGCGAGGTGGTGTCACTACGCTTGCTTTGACTGTGATGTCCATCGATTCTTTCAATGGGGCCGTGGCCTTGAGTTGCTCTGGGGCGCCGGCTCACAGCACGGCTCAGATTTCGCCGTCATCGGTAAATGTTGACGTTAACGTCGGATTTGTGAATTCCACGCTCACGATCCGGACATCTTTGCCCAGCGCGATGATTTTTCCCGCCCGCCCGTTGGGGCAACGAACTTGGCAGCTTGCGCTGGCCACTTTCGGTGTTGCAGGGTTTGTCTTCACGGTAGGTTCCGGCACATCGGGCTCGGCCAAGTTGCGCGCCACCTGCCTGATTCTGGTGGTCCTCCTCATTGCCTCGATTGGCTGCGGGGGAAGCGGTGGAAGCAGCAGCGGTGTTGGAGGAGGCGGAGGGGGCAATCCCGGCACGCCGACGGGTACTTACACGATCACGTGCCAGGGGACCAGTGGAAGCCTTGTCCACTCGTCTTCGTTTCAACTGATCGTGCAGTAGAGGTGTTAGCAGTTTTTTCTTTTGCTCGCGGCCCCGCTCGCAAGGGGCCTTTTCTCCGGTGACAGCACGAAACAGATTTCCCGCTTCACTCGTATGACAACTCGCGAAAGGATGTCTCTTCACTAAATTTCCCTGTTGCCGGCGCCCGAATTCTGCTACATATGTCTGCCGTGTCAGAACTGAAAGTTCTTATTACTCGCGATCAGATTGCCCAAAAGGTTAAAGAACTGGGCGCGCAAATTACTCGGGATTTCGCCGGGCAGTCGATCATTTTTGTGGGCGTTCTCAAGGGCGCAGCCATTTTTCTCGCCGACCTGGCGCGCGAAGTACCGCTCGACTCTACCTTTGACTTTATCGGTGTCTCGAGCTACGGGAACCGCCCTTCGCCGACGCACGAATTGCGACACGGCTGGGATTCCACCGGTGAAGTTCGCCTCACCAAGGATGTGGACCAACCGATGGATGGTAAGAACATCATCCTAGTCGAGGATATTCTCGATACGGGGTTGACGCTTACCTTCCTCAAGAAAATCTTCCTGACCCACAAGCCGCGATCTTTCAAGATTGCCGCTCTGCTCGATAAGCCGTCCCGCAGGAAGATGCCGATCGAGGGAGACTATGTTGGCTTCAAGATTCCCGACGAATTCGTGGTCGGCTACGGTCTGGACTACGCCGAAAAATATCGTAATCTGCCGGACGTTTGCGTGGTCCCGCGCGAGTAGTTGCGGTCGAGGTTTGTATGTTCGAAGGCGAGCTGTTAGTCGGCGAAGGCGGCCACCGAGGGGCTCGCGGCACTTGACCTTTGGTGGGCCTGCGTCTTCGGACGGTCGATCAGTGGTCGTATGAACAGACTCGACATTCAAGCCCTTTCCAACGGCTACACCAAAGGCCGGGAACAAATCTAGGCCGAGTTCTCACCCCTGATCTTGGTCCCGGGGACACCGAAGCTGCAATAGCGATCCATACAGTGGCTGCTATCATAGTCGGCAGTGGACTCCGTCATAACCAAGTCCGACCTCCAGCTCAAGATCGACCCTTTGCTGCTGGAAGTGGCCGACGTGGTCAATACCACGCTCGACCTCGACACCACCCTCCGGCGGGTGGCGGAATTGGTGCGCAAGGTCATCGACTACGAAATCTTCGCCATCCTTTTGCTCAACGAGAAGGCCCAGGAACTGCGCTTTCGTTTCCAGACGGGCTATCCCCGCGAATATGCCGATCGCATCAGAATCAAGGTCGGCCACGGCGTGACTGGGCGCGCCGCACAGCTTCGGCAGGCGGTGCTGGTCGAGGATGTCACAAAGGAAGACGGTTACATCGAGGCGATTCCCAACGTGCGTTCCGAACTCGCCATTCCACTGGTGGTGAAGAATCGCGTGATTGGAGTAATCGACCTGGAAGCCCGTGAACCCGGCTACTTCACTGAAGAACACCGACGGCTACTCACCCTCATCGCCTCGCGCATGGCTGTGGGTATTGAGAACGCACAGCTCTACACGCGTACCACGCGCCAGGCACGCACCCTCCTGCTGCTCAATGAGATCTCCCGTGAGTTGACCTCCATTCTCAACGTGGACGAGTTACTCAAACGTATCGCAGAGCTTCTGAACCGGATCATCGACTACCAGATGTTCAGTATCTTGCTGGTGGACGAGGATGGCGAACGGCTCAGCCACCGCTTCTCTCTGCGTTTCCAGGAAAGCATTCACCTGAAACATGACATTCCCATCGGCCGGGGCTTGGTGGGTGTCGCCGCGGCCGAGAAAACAGCGGTACTGGTGCCCGACGTCAGCAAAGATTCGCGGTACGTCATGGCGAATCCGGAAACCAAGTCTGAACTGGCCGTCCCGTTGATCTACAAAGAGAAAGTGATCGGCGTGCTCGATCTGGAACATACCCGTCGTGGTTTCTTTACCGAGGACCATAAACGGACCATCACAACGCTGGCCGCGCAGGTCGCGATCGCTCTGGAAAATGCCCGCCTCTACGAGCAGATCGCGCAGCAAGAGCGCCGCCTCGAGCGCGACCTGTCCCTCGCCCGTGAATTGCAAATGCGGCTCCTTCCTCAGGTCATGCCGAAGGTCGCTCACCTGGACGTTGCCGCGAAATTTTCTCCGGCGCGCGCAATCGGTGGCGATCTGTACGATTTCGTGAATTACTCGCTTTCGCGCCTGGGCATCGTGATTGGGGATGTCAGCGGGAAGGGTGCGCCAGCGGCTATCTACGCAGCCCTGGTGAGCGGCATCCTGCGCTCTCATGCTCCCATTGAGCCAGCGCCCGCGGAAATGCTATCCGCGGTCAATTTCTCTTTGGCGGAGCGCCGCATCGAGGCACAGTACGTGTGCCTGCTATACGCGGTTTGGGACGACCAGCGACGCACTTTGCAGGTAGCCAACTCTGGACTTCCGCGGCCACTGTACATCCACGACGGCAAGATCGAGATTATCGAGGCCACCGGCCTCCCCGCCGGATTATTCGACGAAGCTGAATACGACGAATTCACTTTTAAAGCGAAGCCCGATGATATGTTCGTGTTTTTCAGCGACGGCATCCTCGACGCACGCAACCGCGACGGCGAGATGTTTGGGCGGACGGGCGTCGAAAGGGTAGTGGCCAGTTGCACGGCGCAATCACCAGAATGCGTTGTCAATTCCCTGTTTCAGGCAGTCGAGGATCACGCCGCCGGCGAGGATACCTTCGATGACCAGACCGTGGTAGCGATCAAGGTCAAAGGGAGTGCCTCGAAGCGCAAGTGAGCCGCAACTCTACGACTCCAGAAGGCCGCCCTCCCGCATTTTCCTATCGTGACTTGCGCAAGGGACTGCTTCGGCGTTCCGCCGGCCGAGTGCTTTGCTGCGAAGACGTTCCCTTGACTCAGCTTGCCGAACGTTACGGCACCCCGCTTTACGTATATTCGGCCTCAACTATCCGCCAGCGGATGCACGCCTTTCAGCACGCCTTTCGGAAGATCCGGCACACCGTTTGTTACTCGGTAAAGGCGAATTCAACTCTCGGAATTCTGCGGCTGCTAGCCGGAATGGATTGTGGATTCGATGTGGTCTCGGGTGGAGAACTGGCGCGGGTGCAGGCCGTCGACCGACGGGCAGCTCGCAAGGTTGTTTTCTCGGGAGTAGGCAAGACACGTGATGAAATGGAGGCCGCCCTCAAGGCAAATATCCTACTGTTCAATGTCGAAAGCGAATCGGAGCTTTGGGCGCTGGCCGAGTGCGCAGCGCGCTTGCGCAAGACGGCCCGGGTTGCGTTCCGTGTGAATCCCGACGTCCCTGCCAACACACATCCCTACATTTCGACTGGTCTTCATAAACACAAGTTCGGCGTTCCCATTGGAGAGGCGCGTGCCTTGTACGCCAAGGCATCGGGCACGCGGCACCTGAAAGTCGCAGGTGTCAGCGTACACATCGGATCTCAGATCACCGACGTCGAGCCCTTTCGTGCGACCATGGAGCGCGTGGCGGCGCTGGTTCACGAATTGCGCGACGACGGGCACGAGATTGACTACATCGATGCGGGCGGTGGGTTGGGCATTCCCTACGAGAAAGCGAATGGGCAGGAATTTGCCGACTACGCGACCAAGTACGCGGATGCCCTGCTCCAGCCTTTGCGTAAACTCAAGGTTCATCTGCTGCTGGAACCAGGGCGTTCGATCGTGGGTCCAGCCGGTGCTTTGCTCACCGCGGTTCTCTACCGGAAGACGAACAACAGCAAGAAGTTTCTGATTACCGATGCAGGCATGACCGATCTGCTACGCCCCTCGCTATACAACGCCTTTCACGAGATCGTTCTTGTGAGTGTTCGCGGTGAAAGCGGCGCCCACGAAACCGTAGACATTGTCGGACCAGTTTGTGAAACAGGAGACTTCTTTGCGCGGGATCGCGAGCTGCCTATCGTCGAAGAAGGCACCCTGCTGGCAATTCTCGACGCCGGAGCCTATGGAATGGCGCTCGCCTCGAACTACAATAGCCGGCCGCGCCCGGCGGAAGTGCTGGTAAATGGGAAGTCTGCGAAAGTGATCCGGCGACGGGAGACCCTCCAAGACCTGATGCGATTCGAGAGTTGAAGCGTCGCCTTCAAAGCAGACAATTTTGCGAAACCTACCGGCGAACCTTCGAACTGTGATTTGTATCAATCGTCTTGCGAAATATCTACGTTTCGCGCAGATGACGGTTTTTTTGTGTCTTGCTGTCAGCCCTTTGGCTACTGGACAGTGGATGGGAAAGCAAACGGGCTGCTACGCAGATTCGATCGCCGCCAACCCAAACCGACCGACAGTTGCGAATCCCGCCGACATCACACAATACGGCGTATTGGAACTGGAGTATGGTTGGGATCGGCTGTGGCCCGAAGAGGGTGTCCGGCAGACATCCTTGGGTGGCCTTTTGAAGTTTGGCCTGCTGTGCGACGCTGAGTTGCGCTGGAACACCAATTCTTTCCTGTCGCAGACAGACCCCAGCGGCACATATCGGAGCTTCGGAGACAACTGGTTAGGCTCGCAGATCCGGTTTTACCGGCAGACGAAACGCGTGCCATCGATGGCGGCCGCTTACGCTGTCAAAATACCCTCAGCCAGCACTGCAGATGGCCTGGGCAGTGGACGCGTCGATCACGCCTTTACCTTTCTGGTCAGCAAGGATATTGTGCGATTTCATTTCGACTTCAACGTCAGCCAGCTGCTGGTCGGCCGCCCGAAGGCTTCCGGTTTTGATAACAACCAGCAGATGAATCTGGCGTTTTCTCATGTCATCCACGAAGGACTCCAATTCACAGGAGAGTTTTATGGTGACACTCGATTGAACCCAGCGACCCCCGGGTTCGCTTCTTCACTGTGGGCGCTCACCTACACGGTGGTTCCCAGGCTTGTGCTTGACGGTGGCTTCGAGGCGGGCTTGACATCTGGCGGACCGCACCGGCACGTCTTCGTTGGGGTTACTTATTCGATCGCAAATCTGTACCCCGGACGGCCACGAAAGCAACCGCACAGTCCTGCTGATCGCCAGTAGATTGACCGCGTCGCTGCTAATTCGCCCGCTGCGGCGGGTGTTCAGAGTCCCACACCAGCTTGCCACCGACAAACGTCTTCAGCACTTTCACATCCCTAAGGTTCACTGGGTCAATCGTGAACAGGTCGTCGCTCAAGATGACGAGATCGGCGAGTTTGCCGACTGCAATCGATCCCTTCTCGTTCTCCTGAAACTCCGCGTAGGCCGAGCCCATGGTGTACGCCTGCACGGCTTCGGCGACTGTCAACTTCTGCTCGGGAAACCAGCCGTTAGGATTCTTTCCGTCGAGCGTAGCTCGGGTAACGGCGGCGTAGAGACCCAGCATAGGATTCAGTGGAGCAACCGGCCAATCCGTTCCAAAGGCGAGCCGCACGCCGTGATCCAGAAAGGTGCGAAATGCGTAGGTGCGGCTGGCGCGGTCGTGTCCAATTCGCTTCTCAGCCCAACGTCCGTCATCAATTGCGTGGTAGGGCTGCATGGAAGCAATCACGCCGAGTTGGGCGAAGCGATCGAAGTCTTTCGCCGCCATGTGCTGAGCGTGTTCGATGCGGAAACGCCGGTCGGCGGGGCCGTGCTCTTTCACGATGTCCGAGTAGAAATCAAGAATGATCGAGATGCCCTGATCGCCGATGGCGTGGGTGCACAGCTGCAGTCCGGCAGCGTCCGCCTTAAGCATTCGATCGCGCATCAGCGCGGGTGGTTGCATCTGTCCGGTGAGCAGGCCGCGATTGCCTGGCATATCGGTGAACGGCTCGAAGAAATAGGCCGTACGCGCGCCCAATGAGCCGTCGGCGTAGCCCTTTAAAGCACCGATCCTCAGGAAAGAACTGCCGAAGGCATGGCGCACGCCGACTTTTGCCTGATCCTCCCAATCAACGATCGACGGCACTACATACAGGCGCATCGTGAGCTTCCCCTGCTCTTGCAGCAGGGAAAACGCTTGAAGGTCGCCGTACGACTGATTGTCGTCGTCATCCATATTCTGGCAGGTCGTCACGCCAAGCGAAGCGGCGTGCACAAGGGCACGCAGCGCGAGGTGAAGTCGCTGCTCAGTGGTCAGCGATGGGATGGCTTTCAGCATCAGATCCTGGGCGGCGTCTTTCAGTGCCCCCGTGGGGTCGCCTCCCGCATCCCGCAGAATGACTCCACCCGGTGGATCGGCAGTCTGCGACGTAATGCCCGCCGCGCGGAGCGCGGCGGAATTAGCCAATCCCATGTGACCGTCATAGCGTGAAACATAGACGGGAACGTCGCGGGTCAGCGGGTCGATCTGTTCTTTGGTCGGAAATTCCGCCGGCGTCCACTTCGTTTCATCCCAATTGCCGCCGAGGATCCACTCCCCCTTGGGCGTGATCTTCGCGCGTGCGACGATGCGTCTGGCGAATTCCTCCGCGTTGGTCACGTCGTTCAACTCGACGGCGTCCAACTGAAAGCCGCCAGAGAGAAAATGACAATGAGCATCGTTGAATCCGGGCAACACGAGCTTCCCGGCAGCATCGATGACGCGTGTCTGCGGACCTCGCCAGCCTTCCAAATCAGCGTCGCTGCCCACGGCCACAATCCGGTCCCGCAATACGGCAACCGCTTGCCCTTTGAGATTCGCGGCATCACCGGTCCAGATCTTCCCGTGTTGAATGATCAAGTCTGCCGCTGGTTTGGATTGGGCGTGGGATGCGGTAACCAAAACCGCAATCATAAGGGCGAGGGGGGCAACGAACTGACGAAAGCGGGATTTATTCATGGGACTTGGTAGGTTCGTTAAGCAAGAAACTCTCTCGATTATGTTCCGGGCAGGTTCACCCGTTGTTCCACAAGGTGATACCTATTGTTGGCCCCCTGAAGCCCTGCCACTTTGAAACCTGCTTATCTTTGTCCCCACTTCAGCTTCGTTCGCAGCACTTCGAAAAACGCTCTGCGAATCCGCAATAGCTGGACGCGGTACTCCGCCTTGCGGCAAACGACGCGGTCTTCATCTTGAACCGGCATGCCCACTTGTCCGTCAACGCTGAGATAGGCCTGCTCATCGCCGGTCTTGACGACAATTTCGATTTCCACCGAATCACGAACAACTAACGGACGGTGAGTCAGGGAGTGGGGAGAGACGGGGGTAATCACAAACGCATCCACCGATGGCATGAGAATCGGGCCGCCGGCGGCCATCGAGTAAGCGGTGGAGCCGGTAGGAGTCGAAACGATCAGGCCATCGGCCTTGTAGCTGGTAACAAATGACTTGTCGATGAAGAGATCATAGGCGTTCAGTCGCGCCATGGCGCTCTTGTTGACGATCACATCGTTCAGCGCGGAGTAGTTCATGACGGAGTTTCCCGCCCGAAGCAACTGGCATTCCACCATGGATCGCGACTCAAGCGAAGCCCGTTTCTGGTCGACATCTTCCAGTGCTTCGTATAGTTCTGCCAAAGGAACTTCTGTGAGAAATCCTAAAGACCCCAGATTCACCCCCAACACGGGGATGCCTGCTTTGGCGACGGCACGGGAGGTGGAAAGCAGAGTGCCATCGCCACCGAGCACCACCACAAAATCGAGCGGCCGCGATGCCATGTCGAGCCTCTCGACAACCTCGGGGCCGGAGGCGTAACCGGCGGTATCGTTGTCGATGACTACTCGATAGTCGTGTTTATGGAACCAGTCCAGCAGGGGTGGCAAAATCCGGGCGAGTTCTGGCTTCTCGGGTTTGGAAATAATTGCGACGGACTTGGTGCGGCTCGAGGGCGCTGTCCCGGCTGGCATGATGAAAGGGGCATTGTACAGAATTGAGCCCGCAGAGTGCGCAGATTCAACGGATCAGAAAACAGCGTACAACAAGAATTCTCGGTTGCCTTCTGCCCCTAGGATCGGAGAATCGATGACATCGGTCCGACTTGCGCCCAGTTCCAGCACGCATTCTCGCACTTTGTCGACGGACGCAAGTTGGGCCGCCGCGTCGCGCACGATGCCCCCCTTTCCAACCGCCGTGCGACCTGCTTCAAATTGTGGCTTCACGAGGATGACTGCACGCCTTGGCTGGTCATCATCTCGAACATCCGGAAATACTGCGCGCAGGACGGACGGAAGGACCAAGGTTGCGGAAATAAACGAGACATCCATGGCGATGAAGTTCACGAACTCGCCGATTTCTTCCCGTTGCAGATAACGCGCATTGGTTTTCTCGAGTAAACGGACGCGCGAATCCTGGCGCAACCGGAAATCCAGCTGTCCGTATCCGGTATCGATCGCAATCACCCGTGCGGCTCCGCGCTGCAGAAGACAATCGGTAAATCCGCCCGTCGATGCGCCGACATCGAGACACACAAGACCGCTTACTTCGATGTCCCAGTGGTCGAGAGCCTTCTCTAGTTTGACGCCCCCGCGACTTACGTACTTCAAATCGTCGCCGAGCAATCGAACGATGGCATCCAGTTCCACCGTCGTTCCCGACTTGTCGATCTTCTGCTCGTTGACCAGCACCTTGCCGGCGAGAATCAATGCCTGCGCGCGCTCGCGCGAGGCTGCCAATCCTCGTTCCACGAGTAGTTTGTCGAGTCGGGTTTTCACGTTATGGACCTTCACCACAAGCACTGCACCTTAGAGAATTACGTACCACGAAGGTGCCAGCCCTTGTCTCTGTGCAAGGTGTTAAACCGCCTCTCGCTGAACCACTTACACGAGTACTTTCCCAATTTTCCACAGAATTTTCCACTGGAGTGTTGAAAACTACAGAATTCCTGGTATGGACAGTTGGCTAGCAAACTCGCTCCGCGGAACAAAGCAACTACGAAGGACGGGAAGCGCATGCGAAATCAGTTTTCCAGATGGGCCTCTTGCGAGCTGGCACACAAACAAGAAGGCCGCTCTCTCGGAGCGGCCTTCCAACATCTCACAATGGCTGAGTCGTGCCCCGATCAGCCGGCCACTTCTTCCAGCAGCTTCTGATCGATGTCGAAATTCGCATGCACGTTCTGCACATCGTCCTGCTCCTCCAACGCTTCCAGCAGGCGGATCATCTGGCTCGCAGCTGCGCCTTCGAGCTTGATGTAGTTCTGCGGAATCATCGACACGCTCGATGAAGTTGGAGTGATGCCCGCTTTCTTCACGGCGTCGAGCACCGCTTCGTAAGCAGAGGGTTCGGTAAGAATCTCCCAGTTATCGCCATCGTCGCGCAGATCTTCCCCGCCGGCTTCAAGCACGATACCCATCAGGTCATCTTCCTTGGCGGCTGATTTGGGAATTACAATGTCGCCCTTCTTGTGAAACATCCAGGAAACGGCACCGGCTTCGGCCATGTTGCCGTTGTTTTTGCCGAAGACGTGACGGATTTCGCTGACGGTACGATTGCGATTATCGGTGTTGATCTCGGCAAGGATTGCGACTCCGCCCGGGCCGTAGCCTTCAAGCGTAAATTCCTCGTACGTAGCGCCGGGAAGCTCCCCGGTTCCGCGCTGGATGGCCCGCTTGATGTTGTCGGCAGGCATGTTCTCGGCCTTGGCGGCGAGAATCGCAGTGCGCAAACGAGGATTGCTGTCGGGATCGCCGCCGCCATTCTTGGCTGCGATGCCGATTTCCTTAATGAGGCGGGTAAAGATCTTGCCGCGCTTGGCGTCAAGAGCGCCCTTCTTGTGCTTGATTGTGGCCCACTTTGAATGGCCGGACATAGAGATACCTCGCGTTTAAAGAGCTAGGATTGCGCAGGATTCGCCCATGGAGGAGATCACAGGATAGCCTCGGGAATCATGCAGGCGAATTGAAATTATAGCATGCCCCTTCGCAGACTAACCCCCTTATAGGCGAGACCCTTAGCTCCTTTGGTGCACTTGAGAGGCGTGAAATCGGGCCTGTCGCTCCTTGTACGCGTAGACGATAGCCAGCAGTGGGGCTGCGATAAGGACGCCCCAAAATGGGATGAGCACACCGAGAACCAGGGGCGCCAGAATCGAAGCCCACATCGGCACCCTGGCTGTGCGTTTCATGAGGTAAGGCTGCAAGAGAAAACCATCGACGATCACAATCCCGGCGTAAAGAATGAGCACATACAGAGAATGCATCCAACTGCCCCAATGGATCCAGGCTGCCAAGGCGGGCCCGAGCAAGCCCAACACCGCTCCGATGTGCGGGATAATCTGGAGAACTGCTGCCAGCAAGGCCCAAAGTGGAGCCCAAGGCACTTTAAGAAAGTACAGACCGAGCCACCACAGCAGACCGACTGCGATGGAATCCTGCAACTGGGCAATCGCCCAATTCTTTAAGGCGCCACCCGTTATACGTGCGTGATCACCGATGTCCATGTTCGTTGGATGCCTCCGGCCCAGAATAAATTTGTCCGAATTTCGGCTCGTTGTAAACCTTACCCACGGAGAATTCGTCCATACTCATAGCAACAAGATCCGGACAACATGGAGACAACCCTGACCCCCGTGCTGGGCGCCGCGGCTCAACGAATCACGGCCGAGGAGTTCGACGCGATCGTTCGAAGGCACCAACGCCGCGTGCATCGGTTCCTGTTGATGATGCTGCGCGATGCCGACGAGGCGGACAACCTGACCCAGGAATGTTTTCTGCGGGCGTATCAGAACCTCTCCAGTTTCCGGGGCGACTCCACCCTGGAAACATGGCTGCTTCGGATCGCAGCAAACCTGGCTCGCGATCACGCGCGCAATCGCAAGGCGAGCTTTTGGAAACGGCTGCTCGGTCTTGATGATGGGACAGAGGAAGCGCCAACTCTGTATTTCGCCGCACCCGAGTCCTCCCCGGAGCAGGCGCTATTGGCACGCGAGGAAGTCCGGGCAATCTGGGACATCGCGGACAGCCTCTCGCAGCAACAACGCGCAGTATTTCTCCTGCGCTTTGTCGAAGAAATGGAGCTGCACGAAATTGCTGGCGCTTTGGGACTGCAAGTGGGCAGCGTTAAGACACATCTGTTCCGCGCGCTGCATACCGTGCGGGGCAAGTTGAGGGACCTACGATGAATGCAAACGAAAATTCGCACGATCCGCTGGTGGAGCGCGCCTTGGTCGGACTTGATTTGGCCGCCGAGCATCACCTGGCTAATTGTGCGCCCTGCCAGACGGAGCGCGATCAAGTCCAGGGGGCCTTGCAGCTGTTCGGCGCTGCCAATCGGGAATATGCCAACCGTTCCGAGAACTTCTGGGAACAACAGGCCGCACGTATCCGTGCCGCACAAACCGAGCGCTCGCACAGGTCACGGCTAGCCATGACCCTGACACCCGGCCTGGCGGTGTTGATGCTGCTGGCGTTCGCTCTGTTGCGTCGTGCCCCGGTGTCGCCTCCGGTACAGCCCGTTGCGCAGATCGACTACGACCACGAATTGCTGGTGGAAGTCGAGCGCGCCGTGCACACGGCTACCCCGCTATCTTTGCAGGCGGCAACCTTGATGGTGGAAGAGAGTGATAGCAGTCGGCCGATGAATTCGACCAATTCAGCCAAGGAGATTCGTTCGAATGAAAACTAGATGGATGATTGCTTTGTGCACAGTGGCGCTGGCCGGAATTCTCCACGGGCAAAATACGTCTGTGTCAACGGGAGGCGCAGTGGGGTTGGCCCACGGAGGCAAGGGCGGTCGCGGCATGATGACGATCCGTAGAGAAATGGGCAAGTGGTGGCAGAACCCGGATATCGTCTCGAAACTGCAACTGACCGACGGCCAGATCTCGCAGCTGAATCAGGTCTTTTACGATCACAAGATGAAACTGATCGACTATGGCGCCGAGATGGAGAAACAGGACCTGAAGCTGCAAAGCCTGTTGGACGCCGATCAGCCCGACGAAGGGCAGGTAAGTTCGCAGGTGGATCAGGTGTTGGCGGCCCGCGGAAAACTGGAGCGGGAGTTCACCATGATGAATCTCAATCTTCGCAAAGTGCTTTCCCTGGATCAGTGGCGCCAACTGAAGGCTGTGCGTGGTGACGCCGGACCGGGCGACAATTTCATATACTTCCAGAAAAAGATTGGACCCGGTGGACCCGGCGGTCCCGGACCGGGCCCGGACGTCATGCCGCTTCCGCCTCCTCCGCCCGGCGAGTTTGAATAACTCAGTGACACCCGAGATACGTGCCGCCCGGCTTTCCAACAGAGCCGGGCGGCTCGCGTTTTAGCCGTGGTAGACTCGCAATATCCCACGCGGCGAGGCGTTTGCCATGAAATTTGGCGTCCTCATTTTTCCCGGATCGAACTGCGATCACGATGCGTACTGGACGATCCAACAGGTCGTTAAGCAGCCGGTGACCTTCCTCTGGCACGAAGCGCACGACCTGGAAAATTGTGATGCGATCATCGTCCCGGGCGGCTTTGCTTATGGCGACTACCTGCAGGACGGGGGCTATTGCCAGGTTTTCGCCGGTTATGGAATCGGTGCGGAAGTTTGCCGAAAGCGGCGGGATTGTGCTGGGCATCTGCAACGGATTCCAGATTCTGTGCGAGTCGGGCCTTCTGCCCGGGGCTCTGATGCGCAACATCGGGCTCAAGTATGTCTGCAAACCAGTCCACGTGCGGGTCGAAAACACCGATACGTTGTTTACCAATGCCTGCCAGCAGGGGGAAGTCTTAACAATCCCCATCGGCCATATGGAGGGCAATTACTTCTGCGACGAGGCCACTCTGGCGGATCTCAAGCAAAACAACCGTATCGTGTTTCGCTATTCGACGCCGAGACGGCCAGATCACTTCGGAAGCCAATCCCAATGGGTCGCTTGAGAACATTGCGGGTATTTGTAGTCCCGGGGGCAACGTTCTCGGTATGATGCCCCACCCAGAACGCGCCGCGGAACCGGAACTTGGGGGCACAGACGGTTTCAAAGTGTTCCAGTCACTCGTCGGGGCAATGGCTGCTAAGTAAAAATTTCTGAACAGGAATCCAGTCGCGCCTTGAACAGCAGAATCCCCTTGTGCAATCGTAATTTCCTCTGCTGATGTCGATACAGTGGAGAAAAGGCGCGCCGGCCGGTCATTCCACGCGGCTTCATAGATGACGCTACGCCCATCGGGCGCAAAGCGGGCAGCGTAGACTGTGCCCAGTTCGTACGTCAGGCGACGATACCCCGGGGTTTTCGTTCGAAGGCCGAAACCATGCACGCAGGTACCATCCGGCAGCAACGACAGCCGCCAGAGTCAGCGCGCCCAGAAATACCTTTCGAATTCGACTCCGCAAAGGCGAGTGGTGCACACCCCGAACTTTCCCACCAGGCCCCGATAAGGTCTCCAGAGCGAAGGCCAGGTCACGCACCGATTGAAAGCGCTTCTCCGGTTCCTTCTCCAGACAACGATTGACGATCTGTTCGAACGCGGGCGGCACATCGGCTCGTTCGCGATGGATGGACGAGTTTGAGGGCTACGTCGCGTCCGCGTCGTTCGTCCCGTGCACGGTACACCTCTCCCATGCCGCCGGTACCGATCTGCTCCAGGACCCTGTAGTGACCCAGGACTTGGCCTGTCATGCGGGGGGAAGCTTACTCGCCGAGGAATGTTAGGTCGGAGATAGGTACAAGTCAAATAGCGGGTAGCTGGCCTGTAAGACGGTAAGGGCGTATTCTTTGCCGTTGTACGTATCCACCGTGCTCCACGGAAATCGATTTAGTTTCGGGCAGGCGACCTTCGATCGTGAATCGGTAGTCGGCGTTCCTATCTGTAAGATGATGGCTTCCAGCGAGAAGGATAAGTCTACAAATATTATGGTGCGTTTTGGAATTGTAGGTTTTGGATTGCATGCAGTACGAAGACTGATGCCCGGCTTTGCCCTGGCGCGCAGTTGCCGCGTCACCGCCCTTTCGCGCAGAGACATGGCGAAGGCGCGCGAATCAGCGGAACACTACAAAATCCCCTTAGCATTCGATTCCGCGGCAGGACTTGTGCCGATCATCGGAAGTGGACGCCGTGCTGGTGACCACACCGAACTCGCTCCACCTTCCCGACGTCCTGACCGCCATCGCCCACGGGAAACCCGTACTGTGCGAAAAGCCGATGGGCATGAACGCCAACGAATGCCGGCAGATGGTCGAAGCCGCGCGCGAAGCCGGCGTCCTGCTGGGCGTGGCCCAGGTGTTTCGCTTCGAAGACAGTACGGCCCGTCTTCGAGATCGCCTGGCAGCTGGGCAGATCGGTCGTCCCATCTTCGCTCGTTCGGAATTTTCGTATCCCGCCGGAACCCATCCGCGAAAGTGGTTAACGGATCCGGCCCTGGCGGGTGGTGGCCCAATCGCCGACGTCGGGCGTGCATTGCGTCGATGCGCTGCGCTTTGTCCTTCAGGATGAAGTTGTGCGCGTGACTGCCCGCGGTATGTGGGATGCCGCTTCCGGGGGCGTCGAGGCGGCTGCGGTCTTATCGCTTGAGTTCACGCGCGGCACCTTGGGAACCGTCCTGGTTTCCATGCGTGCGGACTACCGCACGCCAATCGAGTTCGTCGGCGAAACCGGCGTGTTGCGGGCCGACGATGGACTGAACGTCGAACGCCCGATCAATCTGCAACTGCGGCGCGACGGAAATGTCATCGAGAACGAGGTCGTTTCCAACCAGTTCGCATATGCACGCCAGGTCGACATGTTTTCCGCTGCAGTACGCCGTGAGGCAAAGTTCCCTGCTCTGGGAGAACAAGGATGGCAGAATCAGGAAATTCTTGACGCTGCCTTTCGCAGCCTGAAGAGCGGCAAAGCGGAGGAAGTACCACGAATTCCGGTTGGGCCGGGTCAGAAGAATGGATAAGAAACCCACAGCACTGGTCACGGGCGCGAACTCGGGAATCGGCCAAGTCATTGCCACCCGGCTTGCCCAATCGGGCTACGATGTGGCCATCAACTTCAAGGTGAACGGCACGATCGCCGACAATATCGCGCGCCAACTCCAGCAACAGTATGGCACTGAGGCCATCAGCATCTACGCGGATGTCGGGAACAGTAAAGAAGTCGATGAAATGTTCCGAACCGTAATCGATCGCTTTGGGTACCTAGACGCGCTGGTCAATAACGCGGCGATCCAGGTATGGAAACCTCTGCTCGAAGTCCAGGACTCGGAGTGGGATCTCGTCCTGAATACCAACTTAAAGGGATGCTTCCTCTGTACTCAACGAGCCGCACGTCATATGAAGCAACAGGGTTCAGGTGCGATCGTGAACATCGGATCGGGCTGTAACAAGGTTCCCTTCCCGCGCCTCGCACCGTATACCGTCAGCAAGGGTGGCATCGAAATGCTGACCCGCTGCGCTGCCGTCGAATTCGGACCACTCGGCATTCGTGTGAACTGTGTCGCACCCGGCGCCATCGACACCGAGCGGACCCGAGGAGATCAGGCCGACTTTGCCGAAACCTGGGCTGCACTCACTCCCTTGCGGAGAATCGGCACACCGGACGACATTGCCTCGGCAGTCGAATTCCTGTTGAGTGACCGCGCTTCCTTTATCAGTGGGCAGACGCTGTGGGTCGACGGCGGGCTCTTTACGCAGGCCCCTTGGCCGACCTCAGATACCGACTTTTAAGCGTTAGCGGGGAAGGCTAGCGGGACCAGGGACATCCGGTAATTTGTCCGGCGGAAAGCCCTTCGCCTGGATGATGGCCCAATGCCATTCTTCATCGGGGCCCAGCGTGATGGTCAGCGGTGCTTTGAAAACCGTAATCAGGAATGGAGGCGCGGTACCTTTCAAGCGGTGAAGTGTGGTCACATCCGAATGCTTCTCGGCAACCACGGTAGTCTCTGAAGCCGCTGGAACCAGTTTCCCTGTTCCGTAGTAGCCCGCGACCGGGGTCGCCCGGCGAACCACCGTCAAACCGACGGTGATCTCCTCCAACTTCCAATCGGTCCCATTGAAAACGGAAACCTGCAGGCCGTCGTCGGTGATCGTAGCTGGTCCATCGAGCTTATGCATTTCGTCGTCGGGCAGAACGATCGGCACGGCCGGCCGCGCCAATAATGAGGACGCATTGGCGTTGAAGGACAGGCTGCAGGTCACATCAGGAGAGGAAACCTGAAAGGTCTTTCCGGCACCGTCAAACGAATAGAGCGGGCTTGATCCGGCCAGGCGGTGGCTGGCCACGTCGTCCATCACCTGTGAAAAATTGTCATTATCGATCACAGTCCGGGCAGGCGCCGGCTGGTCGGGAGTCTTCTCTTTCTCTTTTTTGCGAAGGGAACGGGCCAGATCGCCCAGCGGGACCGGGTGCTCTTCGTACTGCGCCCATGCAGGAGTGAGTACGAGCAGCCCCAAAATCCCCAGAAAAATTCCCCGCTTAACTGTCTGTACCATGGGCCCTGATTCGTTCCTCAAAAGCCGCTCAGGTCGCCCGGGGGAAGGCGCGCAACCGGACGCAAAAAGGTCCGGAGACGCGAAGCGCAAGAGCCGACAACGAGAATTGTAGCGGGACCGGGTAAGTAAGGAGAGGGAACGTTGGTGCTAGAACCTCAGCACCAGGCCAGTACGCTAGGAAAAAACAGAGGGCACGCAATGACTGGACGTGGCGCGCAACGGGGCTACGCACCCTCTAGACCGCAAACGACTCAGCGCAACAACTTACAGCAGGCCAGACGCACGAAACCGCGTAACGGGATCTACCACCGGCTGACGTTTGAAAATCCAGCGGGCCACCGCAAATCCCAGCGCCGCGTAGCAAACATGCATGAACCGCATAGCCCAACCCCCCAAAAGTGATCCCACAGGCGACAACCGCACCTTAGGGGAGGAGGCCACTTACAGAGTCCAACTTAGCAACGGCACACCAAAGGGTCAATGTCCCAAAGGTGCTATCGCATAGCACTGAAGTAATAGGCGGTCACCGAGGGAATCAGCTGTGAGGTCTCAGTTATCAGCGCCAGCCAAAAGGACTTCCGTCTCATTGCTGCACCGCCAACACGTACCCTGTTTGGCTGAATACTGAGTGCTGAGTGCTACTGCCTTAGCTAGCGGCGGCCCTCTAGCACCTGTTCACGGGGCGTTCTCTGCAGACGCTTGCACCCTGCAATTCATGCGCTTTGTGTCCATGGAAGAACAACAGATGGACCAGGAACATCACCACCAACACCGCCCCAAACGTGCAGACAATCGTGGCTCCGGTCGGTGTATCGAAGCTTACCGAGAAGTAGACGCCCAGTGCCGACACGAGCGTTCCCATGGTCCAGCCAATGGCCAGCCGTGGGCCCACCCGGTCGGCAAACAGCATGGCTCCCACTGAGGGAACGATCAGGTAGCAAAACACCAGCAGGACGCCGGCAATCGCCACCGAAGAGGTCACCACAAAACCGAACGACGCGTAGAACAGGAAGTCCCACAGACGGACGTTGAGCCCACGCTTTTCAGCTTCCGCAGGATTGGTCGAGATCAGCAGGAAATTGTGGCGGAAGATGTAGTGAAAGAGGCCCACAACGCCGTACAGGATCGCTGTCTTGGCGACTTCGGCTTTGGAAACCGCCAGAATGTTGCCGACCAACATGTCCTTGAGATGTTCGGTTTCACCGGTGGCCTTGCTCATGGCGAGGATGGCCGCCGCCGATGCCACCGCGTAGGCAATGCCGATGAAGGCTTCCTGCGGAATATGTCCGCGTCGGGTGCGAGCCAGGGCGAAAATGCCGGCTCCCAGAAAGGTGAACCCCAGGCTCAGGAAGTAAGCCCCGCTGCCCGTGCGGGTCCATCCCAACCAGAATGGCAATCGTCGCACCCAAAGCAGCGATCTGGGCCAACGCCAGATCTACGAAAATCACGCCGCGTTCGACTACGTGCACTCCCAAATAGGCGTGAATCCCGGTCAGAATCAAGCTGGCCACAAAGGGCCACAATAAAAACGGAAGAATCTCCATCACTCTCCTTACTGGGTTTCCTGGAAGGCTTTCGTCAGCAAACTAATATCGTAATCAAAAAGCTGAAAATAGTCCGTCACTTGCTTCTCGCCACCGACCGACGGCAGATACTGCACGACTTTGCCGCCTGTCTCGCGCGCAATGGAGTTGGGGGTTTTCAAGTCGAAGTAAGGCTCCACCAGGATGACCTTGCAATTCTCGCGCTTCATCAGCCCAATCAACTCGATGGTGTGACTCGGCGTGGGGGGAATACCGGGTCGCGGTTCCACGTAGCCAATCACGTTCAGGCCAAAATGCTTGGCGAAGTTGGGAAAAGAGTTGTGGTAGGTCACGACCTTGCGACCTCGGTAGGGCTTCATTTCTGTTTCCCACTTCTGTTCGGCGGCAGAAAGGCGCTTGTCGAAGTCCTGAAAGCGCGCTTGAAAATAGGCAGAGTCGGGAGGATCCAGTTCTCCCAACTTCCCCGCGATGTCCTCGCGCAATTCGTCGGCCGTTGTCCGGATCGAGCCAATAATGCGGATTCCCGAGCGGATGCACATCCCCCATGGCGCGGGTCACCTGTCCCTGGGGTATGTCGAGGATCTCCGCGAACTGCGAGGCATCCAGATAACCGCCGGCTCCCACTTGGATTCTGGCATTGCCGCTCTGATTGATGAGCGGAGGCAGCCAGCCGATTTCCAGTTGCAGTCCCACAACGATCAGCAGATCCGCGTTGCGCAGCTTCAGCAAGAAACTGGGCTTGGCCTCGACAAAGTGCGGGTCCTGATAACCCTTGGCGATCGATTCCACCGAGATCTTGTCCCCGCCGACTTCCTGCGCGAGTGCCGCCATGTCGGTTGTGGCGGTCACGACGTTGAGCTTTTTCGCCTCCGCCGCCCCTGGCAGAAACAGCGACCCTATCAAAAGAAGGACAAATACAGCTCCGAAACGACTGCGGTTCAACATTCCAATTCTTCCCTTCCCTGGCAGCTTGCGGAATATTTCGAAACTCGCTTGGCTTTGATTCCGAAGCTTTTTTCCCCGACGCTCGCGCTCGCTTTGTTTGAAGGTGCGCCTCCCGCCGCTAAAACGGATGCGCTCCGTGCGCTCCGAGCGAGAAGATCAACTGCACAAAGAGTTCGTTCGCATCGATGTTATTCGCATAACGGGTAAAGCGATACTGCCCGCGCAGTTGGCTGAACTCGCTCGGCCAGTATGTCAGCACGACCGAGCCGCCCTTGTCCGTGAGCGCGTCATCGCGGCTGCGGTCGGAATGATCGTAGCGCCCGCCCAGGAACCAGCGCCGTCCCAGCTGATAGTCAGCAGAGGCATAGTACCCGAAAGACTTCTGGGTCGTGGGCAGTTGCTGCCGGTCGCTCCAGATAAACTCACTGCGTGCCACAAACGAGTGGTAGATCGAGCGCCGCAGAGGCTTCCAGCGCAGTGTGGCATCCACTCCGTAAAGATGCGTCAGAAAATCTGAGCCCACGTCATTGTGGCCGCGCGCGTACGAGACTCCGAGATCCAGGTTCGTGGATTCGTTAATATCCCGATAGCCGCGCAGATGAGCCACCGTGCTTACGTCACTGCGCTGTGACGACTTGAATACGTCGCCCGCATCCCCGCGGAACAGCTGCCCAGTGGCCTCAAGAAAGATTCCCTTGGGCGCCGGCAGAATGCGCTGGATCGAGAATCCTGCATCGTCGATGCCATCTTCGCCCGCCACCAGGTTGTTGCTGACCAGGGGACGCTCCACCCAGGGCAGAACGTGATTGTGCATCGTGTTGACCTTGCCGAAGGCGGACCGCATCTTCCCAACCTTGGCCACAAAACCCGCGGGCAGCGCGGTAAACGTAATGTAGCCCTCTTCCAGGTTGACGCCTTCTTCACCGAAAGAAATGAAGAAATCTCCGCGCGCATAGGGATCGATGATCGACTGGAAACCCACCTCGGATTCGTGCATCTGGAATGCTGGAATGGGTTCGAGCGATACAGTGTTCTGCTGTGAGTTGCCTCCCAACGCACCGATGAAATCGCCGATAACACTGATGTCTGGATTCAGAGCCTTCGCCGCGGATCCGCCCGCGCCACCCAAGGACGGTCCCTGTTCGGCACGCTCGCAAGCGCCGCGGCCTGCGTTTGCGGGTGCGGGCGGAGCCTGGGCAGGCGCAGTCTGGCTGGGCCCTGTCGCTTCCACGGGGGCCGGAGTCGGAGCGGCCTGCGCCGGCGCCGGCTGAGCCTGCGCCGCCTTGAGCATCCGGATCTGGCCCTCGAGCGCGATCACCCGATCCTCAAGCTCGCGCATGCGCTGCTCCATGGCCGACGAGTCTGGCGCGGTTCCCGGCTGGGGGGCTGCTGTGCGAGGACAGGAAATGTCATCAGGCAGAGGACAAGAGCGAAGAAGGATTTCCTTTTCATTCCATTACTCCTCAATCGGATCGTGACCATCTGTGGCTCCAATCGGAATGCGGGTTCAATCAATTCGAAGACAACAAAGCCGACAGCAGAGCCACACTCGCAAGTCCCCACGATGAAACGCACACCAGGGAACACGCGTTCCTCGGCCGCGAGGGCTAGCTGACGGTTGGACAGAACTCTCCCCACCGTTCTTCTGGTCTGTGGATTCGATACTTTGACGATGTAGAAGCTCCGCGCCCCAACCAGACCGACCCGTGGCCACTCGACGGCCTGCGCCCTTCGCTTCCCTCTTGGATGCAGAAATTGCGCCTTACAAACGCCTTATTTTCAACAGGGAGTGCGTCGATTCTACCATTCGAGCTTTAGGAGCCGGCACCCTTCCAGATTTAGGAGCAGGTACCGTCGTTCAATAGCAATGGGGCGACCCTCCCAAGTCTTCGAGCGACCGGTCGACAAAAGGCAAATCGTCACGTTCGGCGTTGCAACGAAGAAAGGCGGAGCAAGAGTCCGCGTTGATCGCGTTCGAGTCCTACATCCAGTTCGGAACTTAGCGCTCGTCCTCCCCGGAACTCACCGCGCTGCCCTCTGCCGGAATCGCGACCGGTTGGATGCCGCGTTCAATCGCCAGTTTCTGGAAGGCCGCCACATCGCCCTTTTGAAGGTCAGCCCACTTGGCGATGGCCTCATCCGTCTGCTTCTTCAGTTCATCGAACCGTTGCAGCGCAGCTTCTGTCGGACCACAGTCGCATCCCGCGGACACGATCATCGCCAGGAACGCCCACTGCCCATCGAGTTCGGGATGGTAGGCGAGTGAATCTTCGTTGGCGCTGATGCGCAGATTGGCCAGGGGTTCACGCACTGACACCAGTTTTGCCGTTAAGCTGTCTGCCGAGGAAGTGACGTTCGCGCATTGTCATCGGCCGGCAGCCGTCGTTTCATCTCGGCAGTCTGGTTGCGCACATCTTCAATCTGGTTCACGGCGGTGTAGACACGGTTGAGTTGCTCACGGACTTGCAGCAGCAGGTTGAACTGCTTCTCGAGATCGGCCTGCGATACCTGCACGCGCGGATCCAGTTTCAACTCGAGGGGAACGGTCTGGCTCTTGCCGTCCACGGTCAGACGCACTTGATATTTCCCGGGCAACGCCACGGGCCCCTGCGCGCCCGAGTTGTATTCCCACAAGTGGTACCCGGGCACACGGTTGGCTTCCTCGTAACACAGATCCCAGACGAAACGGTTCAGCCCGGCCTCCACTTTGATTTCTTTCTCCGGCTTCTTGTCGTCGGGATCGAGCGGTTCGTCGGGCACCTGGGTTTTCAGACTCGAATACTTCCGAATGACCTGGCCTTGACCATCGAGGATCTCAATCAAAGTCTCACCCTTCGGAGTCGCTTTCACGAAGAAGTCGATCACTGCTCCCGGTGGTGGATTCTGCCCAGTCAGTACGGGTTTTTTCGGACGATCTTCCCCTCCTGGATTTTGCATTCGATACGCCACTTGCGGCGTATAAAGGTGGACGTCTTTCTTTGCAACATCGTCGGTGTACTGCCGCACTGGCGTCAGATCATCGAGAATCCAGAACGAACGCCCGTGCGTAGCAACCACCAGGTCGTCGTTCTTCACGATCAAGTCGTGGATGGGAGCGCGAGGCAGGTTGAGTTGTAACGGGCGCCAATCGCCCCCATCGTTGAACGACACGAACACACCCATCTCGGTGCCCGCGTACAGCAGCCCACGCTTCTTGGGATCCTCACGCACCGCGCGCACAAATGTCGTGTCGGGAATCCCTTTCACAATCGTCGTCCAGCTCTTGCCAAAATCGCTGGTCTTATAAATGTGCGGGTGCAGGTCGTCATTCTGATGGCGGTCGATCGCAACGTAGGCGGTTCCGGCGTCGAACGGCGAGGCGTCGATCTGGCTGACCCGGCTCCACTCCGGCAGGTCTTTCGGAGTCACGTTCGTCCAGGTTTTACCGGCGTCTCGCGTGATCTGAATCAGCCCATCATCCGTTCCCGCCCAGATCACCCCCTTGCTCAGGGGAGATTCGGCCAACGCAAAGATCGTGTCGTAATACTCGGTCCCGCTGTCATCGAGGGTGATCGATCCGCCTGAAGGCTGCTGCTTGCTCTTGTCGTTCCTGGTGAGGTCGGGACTGATCGCCTCCCAATGCACGCCACCGTCGGTAGTTTTGAAGAGTCGTTCGCCCGCATGGTAGAGCGTCTCGGGATCGTGGGGCGAGATCATCACCGGCGATGTCCACTGGAAGCGATGTTCGAGAGGCGCAGCCCCTCCCGCATCGGAAAGATGAGTCTGGTTCGTGATGTTCCGTAACTGCCCATTGTGCTTGTCGTAGCGAGTGATCAGTCCTTCGTAGTCGGCGGCATACACAATGTTGGGGTCGGGAGGATATGGCGCAATGTAGCCCGCCTCGCCTCCACCCACCGGATACCAGTCGGGCCGGTCAATCACGCCTTCATCGCTGCGGCTGGCGATGCCCGACTGTGCTGTTGTCCTGCTGCGCTCCGTAGATGTAGTAAGGCGTGCGGTTGTCGGCGATCACGTGGTAGAACTGCGCCGTAGGCTGGTTATCCTGACGGGACCAAGTCTTGCCGCCATCGAGTGTCACCGAAACACCGCCATCGTTCGAGGCAATCATCCGGCTGGTGTTCCTCGGGTCAATCCACAGCCCGTGATGATCTCCGTGGGGAATCTTGATCTTGTTGAAGCTGCGCCCGCCATCGGTCGAGCGATAGGCGTCCACATCCATTACGTACACCGTCTCCGCATCTTGCGGGTCAGCGATGATGTGCATGTAGTACCACGGCCGTTGAATCAGGCTATGGCTGCCGTTCACGAGTTGCCAGGTGTCGCCGCCATCGTCGGAGCGATACAGACCGCCTTCACCCGCCTGAATCAGCGCGTATACCCGTTCTGAATTCGCCGCCACGGAGACGCCAATGCGTCCGTAGGGGCCCTTAGGCAGTCCTTTATCGTCCAGGCGCTTCCACGTCGTCCCACCATCGCTGGAACGATAAAGCCCACTGCCCGGACCACCGCTCGAAAGGCTCCAAGGCGTGCGTCGGACTTCCCACAGCGACGCGAATAGCACGTTGGAATTTCGGGGGTCGAAGGCCACATCAATGCCGCCCGTGTTGTCGTCCTTGTAGAGAACCTTCTCCCAGGTTCTACCGCCGTCCAGCGTGCGGAAGATGCCGCGCTCGGAGTTCGGACCGAAGGGATGACCGAGAGCCGCCACGAAAGCAATATCGGGGTTTTTCGGGTTGACGATCACTTTGCCGATCGCGCGCGAGTCGCGCAGCCCGGTGTTCTTCCAGGTCTTACCGCCATCGAGCGTTTTGTAAACGCCATCGCCGTGCGAGATGTTGCCACGCAGACACGCTTCGCCCGTACCTACGTAGACGATGTTCGGATCCGACGGCGAAACCGCCAAGCTGCCGATCGCGGAGGTTCCCTCTTTGTCGAAGACCGACGTCCACGTGAGCGCGCCGTCGGTCGACTTCCAGACGCCACCGCCCGTCGCGCCAAAGTAATACGTGGTTGGATCGCCCGGTATCCCCGACGCGGTCAGTGAGCGCCCCCCACGAAACGGGCCCACGATTCGATATTTCATGCCCTTAAACGTCGGGTCTTCATTCTTCTCAGGTTCGGCCGTTTCCGTCTTCGGCGTAGCTTGTGCGGCCGGGGACGCGACCTGCTTCTCAGAGGAAGTTTTCTGAGCAAGGACAACTGAGGGAAGAAACAAGCTGAAGACGAAAAGCGAGCAGGCCATGCTGCCTGCACACCGACTCTGAGTCACCATTTTGGCTGTGCTCTCCAGGGGAAGTTTTGGACGGGTCATGGTATCGCGTACGACGTTGGACGAAAAGAGATGTGTTGAGTGAGCACTGGATGAGTTCGGTGGCGCATGACTGGGGGACACGTCCCATAAGCGTTAACTTAAGCAGATTCCTTGTGGTTTGCCGACCAACCACGAACCGACTGGGAAAAATCAACGTAATTGAGAGTTAATGCCCACCTACCTTTCCACTCGCAGATTTTGGATCTTACTTGGAATTGAGCCGGGGTCTCGGACGTCTATTCAGGCGCATGTTCCTTCGGTAGCGGATGAAGTTGCAGGAAGGCGGCTGCGGCGTCGCGGGCACGTCCCGCGATTTCGCGGGAGTTCGGTCGCTCGGCGACGCCGAGCAGCAGGCTGACCATCAAATCGCGCCAGAGCAGCCCGGCGAACTGCTCGGCAAGTTCGGCAGGACGGCCCGTGAGCAGTCCGGACGCCTGGGCTTCGGCCATGATTTTACGCAAGGCGGCGCGGCTTGCCTCGCGTCCTATAGAGTTGAGCGCACGCGCCACTTCGGGGGCCTGGACCGCCTCGGCGATCGCCAGTCGGAATACCGCAATGACCGTGGGATCGCTTACCTCGCGGACGAGCTTCGTCCCGAAAGAAGCCAGCACCTGCTCTAGGGTCTCGCGATCGCGCAGCACGGGCAGGTCAGCGGGCACGTCCAGTCGCTTGGCGCGCTCGCTGATGCAGGCGATCAGCATTTCCTGTTTGTTGCCAACTAGCGCGTAAAGCTCTCGCTTCGAAACGCGCGCGCGCGTCGCGATCTCAAGCGTGCTGGTCGTTGCGTAGCCGCTCTTCATGAACGCCGCAAAGGCCGCCTCAAGGATGCGCTCGCGCACCGCGGTTTCGTCGCCGCCTTCCTGGCGGCGTTTTGACATCGATGCCGTAGCCATCACTCTCCTCTCCTTGACGACGTCTGGTACCGTATAGTACCATCACCAATGTGTGGTACCCAATGGTACCAACGCATATATGATTTCGCGAGGAATCAAAGGAGCTGAACAATGAACATGGAAATGTCCTACCTGCTGCTGGCGTTCGCGACGGTCCTGGCGCCCATGGCGCAAGGCCAGTCCACACCGCCGCAGCCCAAGATCACCGGCGTGCTGACGATGCTTTCGCCAAAACCGGGGGTTACTGTCGAGCAAGTCATGAAAATCATGCCCGCCGAAATTCGTGCGACCGTTCCCCTGTATCTCGACGGCAAGATTCAGCAGTGGTTCACGCGCGGCGACGGCCGGGGCGTCATCTTCATACTGAACTGCAAGGACGTGGCGGAGGCTCGGGCCCTCATCGAAAGCCTGCCTCTCTCGAAGGAAAACCTCATGGACGAGCAGTTCATTCCGGTCGGGCCACTCTTGCCGCTCGGGATACTGTTGCGAGATAGCTCCGACCAATAAGTGAACTCGGCCACTGCGGCCCGTTGGACGGCGATGGCTGAACTTCGAACGCCGAAACCATAGGCCGCGTTGGGAACCGTGATTCGCGGTGTGGATCTTGCTCTCGCAAGATGATGTCACGTCATCTAACGGGAAGCCGTCAATCCGATAGGAGGCCAAATGTCGCCGGAAATCATCTTCAATCTGCATCTCATTCTAGGTTATGTCGCGTGGCTGCTTTGCTTCCGCGCGTACCTCCTGCCCAGGCTCAAGTCGATGGACCAGGTCGAAGCGCATCGCGCCATCGCTACGCTACACAGCTTCCGCTTCTTCGGGCTCGTCTTTATTCTTCCAGGCGTCGTCGGCAATCTGCCCGCTGGCTTCGCCACGTTCGCCGCCTACTGGGACCTGGCAACCGGAGTGCTCGCCATGCTGGCGCTTCTCACGGTAAGGATACGTCCGCTCTTTTGGCTGTTCGTGGTCGCCTTCAATCTCGTGGGAGTGATCGACCTCATCCTCGACTATTACCACGCCATCCGGGTCGGCCTTCCTGCGCTGGCGGGGCAGTTGGGCGCCACGTACGCGATCCCGATCATCTACGTGCCCGTGCTGATGATCACGCACGTCGTCGCATTCTATTTGCTGCTGCGTCCTCAGCCCAAGGCGGTTCGAGCCTTCGCCGGCGATGCGGCGGCATCTTAGAGTCCCCGCGTGTGTGTTCAGAAGCAGTTGAAGCTAGAAGAAGCCGCGCCTGTGTGCGAGGGTCTAATGTGACCGGCGTCGCGGACATCGTGGAGCTCCTCTTCCCCGACGCGCGCGAGAACGCGCGAGACCCGCACCAACCTCACCTGTTCCCATCAAGTAATTTTCGGGCCGCTCCGATCTCCTTGGCTTGGTCGTCCTTCACTTTGGGATACGCTAGACTCAAGTCTTCCAGTGTGTCCACGATGGCGGCCGCTACTGCGATCCGCGTGAACCACTTGTTGTCCGCCGGAATGACTTGCCAAGGCGCCTCCGGAGTGGCCGTATGCCGGATCATATCCTCGTAGGCCGCCATGTAATCGTCCCAAAAGGCACGTTCATGGATATCGGCGGCGGAAAACTTCCAGTTCTTTTTAGAGTCGTCCAGGCGCGCCAGCAGGCGCCGCTTCTGCTCTTTCTTCGACACATTCAGGAAGAACTTCCGAACCAGAATTCCATTCCGGGTTAGGTAACGCTCAAAAGCGCGGATGTCCTGGAAGCGCTCGTTCCAAATGTTTTTCGTGACCAGCGGTGGCGGCATTCTCTCTGCTTTCAAGAGCTCGGGATGCACCCGCACCACCAGCACTTCTTCGTAGTACGAGCGATTGAAGATCCCGATGCGGCCTCGCTCGGGGACGCACTTCATCGTGCGCCACAGGTAGTCGTGATCGAGTTCCTCCGACGACGGCGCTTTGAAGGAAAATACCTGGCATCCCTGGGGATTCACGCCCGACATGACGTGCTTAATGGCACCATCTTTTCCAGCAGCGTCCATGGCCTGGAAAATCAACAGGAGAGCCCAGCGGTCATCGGCGTAAAGCTTGTCCTGCAGGTCAGCGAGTTTTGCGACGCCTTCCGCCAATAGTCTCTCTGCTTCTTCCTTCGACTCAACGCCGCCGGTATGCCCGGGATCGTGATCGCGCAGGCGAAAGTGCTTGCCATGCTCCACCCGATACGGCTTCACAAGTTTTCCTGACGTCACCTTCATGCATTCCCTGCCTGCTCCCGGCCCAGCGTACGGTCGAAGCAAGAAACGAAAAAGTCTACACCGTTAAAGCCGCGGGTATCCATGGGACAGGCCAAACTCGGCACACACAGATAAGAACAAAGGCGGATGAGCCTTAACGTGGCTTGAAGTGATATACGACGTCCTGCTTGGAAGGAATGGGAACGCCATCGCGCGTCGCCGGACGGAAGCGCCAATTTTCCAGGGCGGCTAACACCTTGGAGTCGATTGCCGGGCCGAGGCTCTGCACAATCGCCTTGCTCACAATATTTCCGGCCTCATCGATCGTGATCTCCACCACTACGTTGCCTTCGACACCCCCACGCAGGTCGTCGGCGCTGACCAGAGGCTCGAACGTAACAGCCGGGAGAGCCGCTCGAATCTCGTGACCAGCGGAAGCGCCATCCGACAACGATCCGTAAGCAGTACCCGCCGAAGGCGCCGGATTCGCCGCCGCCGATGCTATTTCAGCGTTGTCGGTCGTCTCCGAAGTCGGCGTAGTGCGATTCAAGGCGGGTTGAGCCTTCTCCAGCTCTTTCCAGGTAAGTCGTGTTCCGGATTTGGAGTGCTCTCCTGACGCTTGGGTTGAGGACTTCGCCATGGCATCCGATCCAGTCGCCCAGTAGAGATGAGTAATCGCAGTGCCGTTTGCCCCGCCTAGCACCGACGATGGCGCCACAAACACTGGGGAACGCCCGCGCAATAGAGCGCTGACGAGCAGAACGTGAATCGCCAGAGAGACCAGCCACGCCGGCCCTGGCCGCCAGGCCTCATTTAGACAGTTGCCGCTAAACATGTTCGAACTGTTGTCCGGCATATCTTGATTGACGTCCTAGATCACAAACGGTTGCGTCGCAAGCAAAAACATTTCTGAGCCGCCTGTCGCCGTATGTTCAGCGTACTGGCCGAAGGGTAGCACGGATTGCGTACCGAGAGCCCATCCCTGCAACGGTTTGCGGATCTCGTCCATGTTAAGTGGTCGACGGGACTCAGCGTTTTGCTGATGCGGCAAATCGATTTTCAAGGTCGTGATCGCCTCGTTTTTCTAGACGCGCGAGACAGATCATCCTGCGCGGTGAGGAATTCCCATGAACTCTGGCCTACGCTGTCGTCTCCCTCGCGACGCTCACCGGATCACTTCCAACTTATTCATTTCAAATCCTTCGATGCAAGCGGTACAAGTCTCCCTTACTGCAAATCCGGGACGAAAGCAATCCGAGCGAAAGCATTCCACAAACCCACCACGCATAAGTCTCTTTTATGTCGTCGATAGATTTAATTTTTACAAATTATTTAGATAAAGGTCAGTCGAAGTATGCGTTGGACTGCGCTTCGAGCCGTTCGGTACTGTTCGCTCGCAGTCCACAAATTTTCAATCGCAACAAACAAACGACGTTCAAGGGAGAAGGCGTGACTTCAAACACGAGCATTCGTTCGCGCGTAAGCGTGGCCCTATGCGGGCTTATGATGGCTTTGACCGGCGCTCCGTCATTGCGAGCGCAGACGCACTCTGACACGGTGCCGCAGGCCCAATCCGCAGACTTGGCGCAACGTGTACAAGATCTGGAAAAAGAGCTGAAAGAGCTGCGTGGTGAACTCGCCGCGATGAAGCAGACCCGGGCCAGCGGACCACGCGCGATTGCCGAGGTAGCCTCAACCACCATGCCTTCGCTTCCCGCGAGCGCTCCTGAGCCTCTCGTACAGGATGCAGCACCGGCGGCAGCCCCTGCCCCTGCTCCGGAAAAAATCTCGCTTTCAGGACTGCTGGGGCCCACCACGCTCAGCGGCTTCGTAGACACCTACTACGGCTACAATTCGAATCAGCCCGCCAATCGCATCAACCAGTATCACAACTTCGAAATCAACTCTGGCCAGTTCGGCTTAAACATGATCGAACTGGTCGCCGACAAAGCGCCCGACGCTACCGCAAGCCGGCTGGGATATCACATTGCGCTCGGCTTCGGGCAGGCGATGAATCAGGTTAACGCCACGGAAATCGGGCCAGGCGGTACCGAGTTGAACTTTGATCAATATCTGAAAGAAGGCTATATCGAATATCTCGCCCCCGTGGGTAAGGGCCTGCAAATCAACTTGGGAAAGTTCGTGACTCCGGCCGGCGCCGAAGTCATCGAAAGCAAGGACAACTGGAACTACTCACGCGGACTGCTCTTTGCCTGGGCGATCCCCTACTTTCACTTCGGCATGAGCGCCAAGTATGCCTTCAACGATAAATATGCGCTGACCGCGTATCTGGTCAACGGCTGGAATAATAGCGTCGACAACAACAGCGGGAAAACCACCGGCTTCAGCTTCGCCTGGACTCCCAACAAGAAAGTCAGCCTGATCGAGAACTATTTAGTGGGACCGGAAGCTTCCAACTTTAACGGAATCTTCCGCCATCTGTCGGACACGGTGCTTACCTATTCACCGACCGCCAAGCTATCGCTGATGGCGAATTACGACTACGGCCAGGATCATTTTGTTGACACCACGGTGGCTCCGCCCGTCACAGGCCCCATGGCTCATTGGAGTGGAATCGCCGGCTACATCAAATACGCCTTCAACGACAAGTGGACCTTCGCCACGCGTGGCGAATACTTCGACGACCACGACGGCTTCGCAACCGGCGCCACGCAGCACCTCAGCGAGTTCACGGCGACACTGCAACGTACCATCGCGAAGAGCATCATCAGCCGCCTGGAATACCGCCGCGACATGTCGAATCAGGACACGTTCCCATTCCGTACGGGATTGTTCAAAGACAATCAGAACACGGTTACGGTGGGTGTGATCTACGCATTCAGCAGCGCGGACGCCAAGTAATCCGACGCTTCGCAATGTTGGAGTTTCGCTTCGTAACGGCCCGGCCTTCAGCCGGGCCGTAATGCTATCGGATGAATCGCGGCTCACCCGCTGACACTTGCCACTCGCCGTACGCACATCCCGTAAGCCACTCGGGTACGTTTCTCAGGCCATGCGGACATGTACTTTCGGCACCAACCTCTGGAATTAAATCGTGATGCGATGCACTAGCTATTTCGACATCACGCGAATCGCTTGCTACTCTGACTTCATTCACAAACAACTTCAGAAAGGATTCGTGATGTTCTTCCTTGGCATTCTCTTTCTCGGCCTTTGGATCGCCGGAGAAGCAACAGCCAACACGCTTGGCGGTTTCATTCACGTTTTGCTGGTGTTATCCCTCATGGTAATTCTCAGCCAGTTAATTCGCAGTCAACGCGGTAGTCGACTCGCGGAGCTCAGTAGCGCGCCTGAAACAATCGACACTCACAGGTGACCAAGTCTCCTCTGAAAATCTTCGTCGTGTGTGGTTTAGAGCCTGAGGACCATCCGCACCGCGATGTTGCTGATGGGACACGTGTCGATTGTCGCCGTTATAGGAACTGAGCGATGCCTGCGACTCCACGCGGCCTCTCGCTAACGATCCGCCATTCGAAATCTCTGGACGCGGCCATCCTGCGCCACCCTTGTGCAATGCCAGGAAGCCCTGCTGGCAAAATTGGCAGACGCACGGGACTTAAAAGCATTCGTGCTCTATCATAGATGGACGTCCTAAGAGGACAGGCGCGCGCGGGCGTGGCGGAATGGCAGACGCAGCGGACTTGAGAAAAACTTGAGTGCTCGCCGGGAAACCGGCGATGCAGAACTGCTCAAAGTCGGGGGAACCTCATTCGTGTGGCAACCCCGAGCCAAGCCTGGCGAGAACTCAGCCGGGAAGGTGTAGAGACTAGACGGGCAGCACCTAAGCCCCGATCATCCGGGAGAGGGTGAAGGGATAGTCCAGACCGCAAACCGGATACGGAACTTCGTACAGATCCGGGCGGCGAAAGCCGTAGTCGGTAAGAAAATCCGCAGGGCTTAAAAGGCTCATGAGGGTTCGACTCCCTCCGCCCGCACCATCCTTTCCCTAACCTAGGTATGTAACACAGTCAACGCACTTCGCCGCGTGAAGAAAATTATCCTCCCCCGCGTCCGCATTGCCAATGATAGAGGCAAATCGGCTACGCTGTCCCATTTGCTAGATCGATCACAGTCGACGAACCTGCAGTCTTACAGCTTGGAATTCTATTTGAACAAACAGGCTGAGTTGCATCACGTTGATGCCAAGTCAACCCAAAGGTCGACCCTGTGAATGAAAACTCCCTCATGATTTGGAGAAATATTGTGACTATCACAGCCAGCAATGGTCAGAATATCCAACCAACCTTACGAGCCATCCTGCGTCAGAAGACCCCCCGACTAACAGCGAACTCTCTTGCGGACGCGAAACTTTCCTCTTGACTTCTTTACATCCAAGGCGGAAAATCCGCCGAGTTCGCCTCTCCGAAGAAGCACTTCCAACCGAGGGGGCAGGAAACGCAAACTCCCTGAGGCGAATTGCTACTTCCCTGCAACTAACCAAAATAAAACGGTACAAAGCAAGTCTCCATAGGTCAGACGGATTTCAGATGAACGCCCAGCGCGTTAGCGTGCCTGTGACCTAGGCGACATGCTCGTCGAAAGTGACTGCCCAAGACTTTAGCCTTCAAGACGCCACGGGCTCGACAATGACACAGCGACTCGTGGACTGCCACGCGGCTGGCTTTGCGGACAATCGTTATGTTTTTTTGGCTGTCCTTCTCGCCACGGCACCTAACTGAATCGTTCGAATTGTCCGTCGGTGCATCGGCCCCTGCAAAGGAACAAGTGCTGGAACAACTCCGTCTGATGAAACGATCGGATGGGACTATCGCCAGGCATAAGGAAATTTAGCTGCAGCAGTAGTAGGACCTGAAACATTCTTGATGATTGCATTGAAACGCTAACTGAGAAAACACCACGATTTATCGAAACTGCAAAACTGGACACGGGCCTCGATGCTGAGGCAGTAAGCAGCGTGATGGTTTCCAGGGGGCATCAATCTTGTAGATAAGGAGTTAGTATGACTACTCGAAAATCGTCAGGCCCACGGCCGATGAATGTTTTCGTCAGGCCAGGTTCCAAAGCTGAATTGGCGTGTCGGCGTTACGCAGCACGAGAAGGCGTACCACCCAAAGAACCACCGCCACGTTCCGAAGTAATTGCTCCTGGTTTCACACGCCGCAAGTCTCTGAATCTGGCTGATCATGATGGCAAAATCATCCAGGATTTGGTCTATACGAATTTTTTCGTGGGCGGAAGCGCTTGGGATCACCATGATATCCAACGAATCGACGAAAATCTTGAGAAGGCCATGACGGATCAACATCTGAACAATGTATTGATCCAGTATTTTCGCGGTGCGGCCAATATCACGAGCACCTTTCGTCCTTCGTCTCGTCTGTCGGTCAAGCCGGATACGATTTCCCAGCCGGAAGTGGAGAATCTCCTAACGGGACTTCACTCAGGGAGCAAGTTAACGGGGTTCGACTTTTCCAATACTGTGTTTAATTTCATGCTGCCGAAGGGCACGGTGTTGACCATCGATGACGGATCGGGCGACATAGGTGGAAAGGGTAAGGGCAAAGCGCACTCCGCACCGGTGGAAGAAGAAGCGAGTTCCTTGGAGGGTCTCGGCGGTTTCCATGGATCCATCCATATTGGGTCAGACACCCTCTACTATGCCGTGGGAGTTTTTTCCGAAGGCGCCAACGGAATCGTCGCATTCGATGAACCTTGGAAGAATGTGGTCGCCACTTTCTATCACGAACTCGTGGAGGCCCGGACCGACGCAGATGTTGAAGACAACCGCGTCGCGTGGGTGAACAAGGAACGGCCCAGCGAGGAAATTGGTGATATTCCGATGACTCTCGCTGGAGGCAACCTGGGCAAAGTGATGAAGGAAGTGCCGCTCGCAGACGGATCGGGTACCGTGCCGATTCAATTAATGTGGTCGAACGCGGTAGGTGGACCCGAAGGACCGATTGCTACACCGCATGCTCTCCGACACTCACGCAGTCCATTCCTGATTGGGTCTCGGTGAGTTCAGCGCACGTGGAGCGGGAATACCAAAATCGGACCGAGCGGTTGGCTCAGTCTGATTCTGGCTAACTACAACGGCCCCGGAGATCGTCGGGCCCCCGCCCAGTGGGCGGGCGAATCGTAGCAGAGACGTTTGCCGGACTGCTGACCGAAGATGCCAGTCGTTTGTAGGACAGGATCCGCGATGGACACCGACCATTGGTGACGACAAGACGTTTGAACTAAAGGAATTTGTGAAGTTCGCGATTGGGAAGTAATGAAGGGCCAGCCGGGGCTGCGGAAACCGTAGTCCCGACTCGATCGGTGTGAATCGATGCTTGATGACTTCATGGCGTTGTCGCGAGTACTGACCGGCGTCGAGGATCTTGACGTCAACATGGGCCGACAATATCTGGATCGGCTGGCGAGTAGCCCCTTCCAGCCTCAGCTAGATGAAATCCTCGAGCGCTTTCGCGGGTTAAAAAAAGGAGAAAAGCTTGTCGAACAGGTGAAGGCCAAAATTGTTGAGGTCGGTCTGTTGCGCCCGACCGTGTGCCAGATTATTTTGCTTTGGTACACGTCAACGGTGCAGGACAACCTGGGCATGGATCCCCCGGCGCCTTCACTAAGTTTTCGTTACGGCACGCCGGAAGAATACTTCAGCGGGCTGGCTTGGAAGATCATCGGCGCCCATCCGCCGGGTCTTTCCGGGGGATATTTTGGCCATTGGCGATACCGGCCTGACAACGAGCCCAAATGAGTCCTGGAAAGAACGGTTTCGACGTGGTGATTGTCGGCGCGGGTGTTGCCGGCGCGATGGTAGCTTATCGGTTGGCCAAAGCCGGCGCTCGCGTAGTGATGCTGGAGGCGGGGATCCGGAATCCGCCTAGGCCCCAGATTGCCGGCGCCTACGCCGTAGCGGTAATCAAGAGTCCGCACAGCGCTTATGTACAAACTGAGGCAGACGCGAAGGCGCCGAGCCCAGATAGCGCGGCAGATTACGAGCAGACCTCTACCGAACCTGACAAGCAATACAAGAGCGGCTACGAACGCCGAACGGGCGGCTCAACGTGGCATTGGCTGGGGCACACGCCGCGAATGCTGCGTTCCGATTTCGAAATGAGATCGCGTTACGGCGGCGGAAAAGACTTTCCTCCCGCGATAGTGGACTGGCCGATAACTTACGACGATCTGGAGCCGTGGTACTGCGATGCCGAGAGGGAGATGGGTGTCGCTGGCTCCGATGAAGAGTGGAACAACCTGTTTGATTCGCCGAGAAGCAAGCCATTTCCGATGAGCATGATCTGGCCAAGCTACTCGGACATGTGGATCGCCGACAAGATCAACGGAAAAAAGTTCGAAGGTGTGGAGTACCGAGTCCGAAGCACCCCATCGGCAAGAAACTCTTCCCTGTACGATGGCCGTCCGCCTTGCGCTGGCAACTCCATCTGCGTACCGGTTTGTCCGATCGGTGCGAAGTACGACGGTTACGTGCATGTGAAAAAAGCCGTCGATGCAGGAGCTGCTCTGTGGGAGCAGTGCGCGGTCAACGGGATCGATAAGGATGCCGACGGTTCAGTGCACACCGTCCGCTTCGTGACGTACGGCAATGTCCCCCGGAAGGTCAGTGGGGACATCGTCGTCATCGCCGCCAACGCTATCGAAACGCCCAAGTTGCTCTTGATCGCCAAGCTTGCGAACCGCAGTGGTCAAGTTGGTTGCAACCTGATGGATCACTTGTCCAAGAGCACCTACGGTCTTGCGCCTGAAAAACTATTCCCGTTCCGTGGGCCGCCGTCGACTTCCGGGATCGAATCGTTCCGTGACGGCGCGTTTCGCTCCAAGTGGGCCGGATTTCGCGTTTCGCTCAACAATGACGGATGGTCGAGAAAAAGTTCACCTCAGGCCCAGATCATTCAGTTGGTCACCGAGAAGAAGCTGATCGGCGTCGAGCTGCAAGCGGAACTCTTTGAAAGTGTCACAAGACAAGTGCGCTTGAGTTGCTCGGTGGAAGTGGCGCCCGATCGCAACAACAAAGTCGAATTGTCGAACAATACAGACGGCTTGAAGATCCCCAAGCCAAAGCTCACGTTCTCTCCTTCGGATTACAGTCTCCGGGGACTTGCTCACGCCACGAAGACGCTAAGAGACATCTTTCGTCGCATCGACGCCAGCAGCATCATTGATCCGAATGACGCCGACCCCAAAGCTTTCGACGGAGCTGGACACATCATGGGGACCTGCCGCATGGGCAAGGACCCGTCGCAATCGGTGGTCGATTCCCAGTGCCGCTCTCATGATCATCGCAACCTTTTCATCGTCGGCTCCTCAGTTTTCCCGACCGTAGGGAGTCCGAATCCGACTCTCACATTGGCTGCGCTGGCCCTGCGCGCCGCGGAAGACATTGGCAAACAGCTGGGCATCAAGAAACAACGGCAAACGAAACCATGAGCCCTTCCACGCGCGTCGCTACGCGGTCCGATTTGCTAAAGCTGCTCTGCGAGGCTGCGGAGCTCGAGCATGGTATTGCCTGTTCTTATCTGTACGCTGCTTTTTCGCTGAAGCGCGATATTTCCGAAGGTGGCATGACCTGGGAGGAACAGCAAAAGGTGCGACGATGGGCAGCCCAGATCTACTTTGTGGCTTCGCAAGAGATGCTGCACCTGGCACTGGTATGGAATCTGACGACAGCAATTGGCGGTACGCCTTATTACTTGCGTCCAAACTTTCCGCAAGATGCGACCTACTATCCATTGAAGGTGCCATTGAAATTGGAACCCTTCGGGACCCGTTCGCTGCGGCGATTCATTCAGTATGAGCATCCGGAGACGACACCGATTGAGGCTGAGGTCAGAGAGCTGCTGGAACGGGCACGCGAAGACGAGGAAGAATTCAGCTTCTCCAGCATCGGAGAGCTGTATGGGTTGATCCGGTCGGGGTTTGAGCGGATCGACGGGAAAGAATTGTTCATCGGAGCACCGACCCAGCAGATGACCCCGGAGTTTGTGCACTTTCCGGACCTGGTTGCTGTGAGGGACCGGGCGTCGGCTCTACGAGCGATCGAGGAGATCACCGAGCAGGGCGAAGGACGGAAAGGCCATCGAGAAAACTCGCACTTCGTCGCCTTCGTTACGATGCTGAAGGAACTTCTGGAGTCCAGAGCGACTGGCTCCGGCTTTTCTCCGGCGAGGCCGGCGATGAACAACCCGTCCGCCGGGGCCGGACACGGCTATACGGCAAATCCAAATCCGATCGGGAATCCGCTGGCTGGCCGCGTGGCAGGACTTTTTGACTCCGTGTACAGCTTGATGCTGCGGATGCTGGCGTGGAGCTTCGAATTCGATTCGGTGGGTGCGGAAGCGCAGTTGAAGAAATTCTGCAGTGTGGCGATCGATTTGATGCCGCGGGTGCTGCTGCCCTTGGGCGAAGGTCTGATGCTGATGCCTGCCGGGGAGAAATATCCGGGGAAGACGGCGGGGCCGGGATTTGGGCTCACACGACATGTGATGCTGCCGCCTCATGCGAAGAACTCAGAGACGCTTTGCCGCGAGCGAATCCAGGAACTGGCTGCGATTACGGGGGAGTTGCTGAAGCAACCACTGCCGGATCCGGTGAAGGCAGGATGCAGGCACTTACAAGTGATCGCACGAACTTTTTAACGAAGCGCTAGCCTCATTGCATTGTCGCAATCGTCGAATTAGTTTCTCACGATATCGCTGGAGGTCCAATGGAAGAAGCTGTTGCCATAGATCAGGTGATTCAGAAGAATTTCAGTCAGCTACAGAAACCGGGCGTGCTGTTTGTCAGGCCGGGATATAAGGCAACAAAGGGTAGAGTCAAGGACGAGCCGGCCATCGTCGTGACAGTGGCAGACAAGCGAAAGGGAGTACCCACGCGCGATCGTGTGCCGGCGAAGATTGGCCCGTATCCGACCGATGTTCGGCAGGCCAGCCCGATGCATATGCTTCGTGCCTCAAACCCTGATCTGTGGGCCGAAGTGGCCGATGCGGCACCTCCCGCGCTGCAACGGCCGATATTTCCTTTTGAGCGCGACGCGTCCGGCCAACTGGAGGAACCGATTCTTGCAGCAGCGGCGGCAAAGGTAGCTGTGAAAAAGCCTCCGAAGCTTCATGTGCCCTACACCGCCCCGGCGACGCCGCCGCTCGCCCCGATCACGGATACGTTTACGATCAAGTGTCATGCAAGCCCGGATGCCGGCTGGACCACGCTCGAGCCGTTTTTGAAGGCCACCAAACAAGCACTGACCATAGCCATGTACGAATTCACCGCGCCACACATCGTTCAGAGTTTCCTGAAAAACCTGACGGACAAAACACTGGAGTTGGTGCTGGACGATCCGCACGATATGACCAAGCGTGAACAGACCGAAGTCCAGACACGCGACCAACTGGAGGGGGGCTTCGGGAAATCCCTGGCGTTTGCGTGGGCGCTGGAAGGGAGTGACCCGCACGTGTCGGGAATGACGTTTCCCTCGGCTTATCACATTAAGGTTATCGTTCGTGACAGCTCGACTTTTTGGCTTTCCAGCGGGAACCTGAACAGCAGCAACCAGCCGAACATAGACCCGATCGGCAATCTTGCGGGCGCGAAGGCGACGCTGCCGCATTGCGATCGCGATTGGCACGTGATCGTGGAAGGCAGCGCACTGGCGAAGTTATTCGAAGCTTTCATCCGACATGACTTCAATGTGGCGAGCGACCACCAACTAACGGACACCGAAGCGAGTGACACGAAGATCGTGCAGGCGGCACTGGTAGCGCAGGCCAAGCCCCCCAAGGTGCCGTCAAAAACACCCGTCAAATTCTTTGCGCCAAAGTCGATCAAAGCCAGGATGAAGATCGAGCCGGTGTTGACGCCGGATAACTTCGCGGCGAGCATCATTCCGTTGATTCGCAGCGCAAAGAAGACTTTCGTCATGCAGACGCAGTACATCAACCCACCAAAGACAGATGCGACCCTGACCACGCCGACTGGGCGGGCCGATGCGGTGCTGGAATCGCTGATCGCGGCCATCAAAGAGTTGATTGACGAAGGCGTTGACGTAAAGCTGATCATGAGCGAGTTCGAGACGAACGACAAGATCGAGGCGCTTTGCGAGCGCGGGATTGACCCGAAGTTCATCAAGACGCAGGCGGGTGTGCACAACAAGGGGATAGTCGTCGATTCGTCAGTGGTCGTGGTGGGAAGCCAGAACTGGTCTGCTCAGGGCGTCGCTCAAAACCGAGATGCCAGCGTAATCATTCACAACGCGGAGGCGGCGAAGTACTGGGAGCAGATTTTCAATCACGATTGGAAGAACATGGCCGATTTTGCGAGCCTGGACTAAGTGCTTCACGCAAAACTAGCGACCGCTGCCCAGTTTGCCGTGGGAGCCATCGGGGGCGCGCAAATACACAAGTGGATTGATTTTCACAAAGTTCCAACACGCGGGCGGAGTGACCAAAATCCACTTCTAAATTCCAGGCGACATGACAATCAATAGCCGAATGTGGGGGGTTAGCTGGAGAAGGCCGGAGAAACCGGTTTCCGTGCCCAAACGCAAGGCTGTCGAACCCGGGAAGGAGGACTGGCGAGAGAAAATACGCAAGACGGGCCTGCCTTCTGTCCCGGGACGCACCGCACGCCTGAAGGCAATCTATCTCCTTCAAGTTGCCGCTGAAATCGAACATGCTCTGATGGTGCAGTACCTTTATGCCGCCTACTCGTTGGACGAGGCATATGGCCAAGGCGATGGCACCGAGACCACTCAGATTGTGGATGCCTGGAAGCGCGATTTGCGTTTAATAGCTCGGCAGGAGATGGCGCATTTTATCACCGTGCAAAATCTTCTGATATCGCTGGGCGCGGAAGTCTATGTCAACCGCGAAAACAATTTCTCCGACCACCCCGGTGCCTACCCTTTTCCCGTCCGCTTCGAGAAGTTTGGAGTGGAATCGCTGGCCAGGTATGTGGCAACCGAGGCTCCCGCTACCGAGGAAATAAGAGATAAGAAGATCAGGGCACGCTTGAGCAATGTCCTAAGGCGCGTAGATGCGACTTCGAAAGTCAAAGTCAACCGCGTCGGTGTTCTCTACGCCGTGTTGTATTGGTTGTTTCTGCCAAGCGACGTTTCACGTTCGGTGTGGCAAATGCCGCAGGCAATCAGAGCGTGTATGAGCTTGTTGAAACTCGACGGCGTCCACGTCAAGAATGGTGACTTTGTACCGATCGACGAATACGGCGAGTTCGCGGCGGACCGTCAGGAGTGGGAGGTGTATGAAGACACTCTCCACGTGGACGACACCGATCCCCGCTCCCGCGCGCTTAAGGCCATTCACTGGATCATGCTTCAAGGCGAAGGCCCCAACGCAGAGGGGTGCGAAGGCAAGGATTCGCATTTCTGCAGGTTCCTGGATATATATGACGAGCTAACGCGTCATCCTCAGCTGGCAGCGGCTGCCCGGGCGGTCCCGCTGAATCCGTTCGTTCGCGACAGCCACAGGACAGAACCCGTCAGCCCTGGGGCAGAGGCGATCACGAATCCTGAAAGTCAGTTGTGGGCGAAGCTGTTCAACTCTCGTTACCAGATGCTGCTGCTCGATGTCCTGTTGGCGCTCTCCACCAGCCGCGACCGTGCTCCCAAACTAAGGACTGAGCTGATCACATGGGCTTCGCGCAACGAAATGGAGTTTCTCAAGCAGATTGGCCAGCTTCTCCCTAACCTTCCCCGTCATCGTGGAGGCGCTGCCCCTCGAGCAGGTGCTCCATTCGAGACCGTGCAGTTTCCCGCCGACAACACCAAGCGATGGGACCAGCTGCGAGTGCTGATTGAAGGGTCTCTGGAGATGGTCCAACAGTTAAAGGCAAAGACGGCGCCGCACGATCAGAGACTCAGCCTACTGCAAGCTATTGAGACCTTCGATCGGAAGAGAAAGCACTCAGTCGAGGAGCGGGCTACAGCTTCGGGAGACTACGTTTGGAAGGAGGGCAACCGGCGCATCGCACGCTGACCCCAGCTATGAAAAAGAAGCCGATCAGAAAGATTCGAATCCATCCGGCAATCGGCGTAGCGAGATTGGGCAACAGTCCTGAGAAGTATTTCGTCGGCCCTGAAGTGCCCGGCGGCTGGCCGGCAGTGCGACAGTACCGCGATGATGAGCACTGCCTTAAACGCCAGGCGGCACGCTTCCGCCTCTTTGCTTATGACGAGAACGATGAGGTCATCGGGGAGATTACTAGCCAGGACCCCAGAGTCAAAAGCATCCAGTGGACCGTACATTTGAAAAATACCAAGGCGGCCGGCCGCCGCTTCGAAGGTGTGCTCCATCCGAACGCGCATTACCGTAACGAGGGCGTAAGCAGACATTTGCTGGTGCTCGACGGCGAAGCCAAAACGATCGAGGGCGCCAAACACGCGAAGGTGGACATCTGTTGCGCCTCCTTCATGAATAAGAGATTTTCTGAACCTCTCAAGCTTGGGACCCTTTTGACAGACGAAGCCGGCAGGTTGCTGGTCCTGGGAGGCCACGGCGAGTCCGGCACCGCTACGGGGACCAGACTTGACGAACCGGGTGACGATTTCGCCAACCATGACGGATGGTTTGACGATACTTCGGATGGGCCAGTCCGCGCCACCATCAGTTGGAATTCAGGTAACTCGCGTGCCCACCCTAGACCCGAGGCCGCCTGGGTTCTGGTCGCTCCTCCGAAGTATGCGCCGTCGCTGCAAAGCGTGATCACTCTTTACGACGTGCTCTATCAAAAGGCGCTCGACGACAAACGTTTGAAGAAGTGGCTTGAGTCGCATTGGCTGAAACGCGCTCTTGAACGGAGACGCAAACCTTCATTCACCGAAGACATCTACCCAATTCTGAGGCGGGCGCACGAAATGATGTGGGTATTTGCCCGTGCGGAGGTCGGCCACGAGAATGAAATTGACTTCGCGCGCCTTTCACAGCCGCAAAAAATCTATGAGTCATTGCGATTGCATATATTCAAGCAGTTCCGACATCCTTCCGGAGACCCCAAGAAGCCGGGATCAGGTACCGGCAAGATGCCTTACATATGGTCGGATCTTTATCTGATGGATGACGACGGGAACAATCCTAACCCCGTAAACGCAGCCCTGACAGAACATCAATATGAATTGATGACGGCTTGGGCCAATGGACATTTTGTCGGTGGCCCAACGCGCAGCCTGTCGAGAGACATCACTCCCGAAGGTCTTGATCGAGCGGCACTCGAAGCATGTGTCGGAGCCGCCTTTTATCCCGGCATCGAAACCAGCTTCCATATTCGTGACAAGTTTCCATACAGTGAACCGTTTCGCCTCGACGCGGACCAGGTCAAACCAGGCGACGTGACACAACAGATGTCATTGCCCTGGCAGACCGATTTTGTGGATTGTAGCGATGGCGACTTGCCTTTCGTTTGGTGGCCTGCACAACGCCCGATTGATGTTCGCCGCGATCATACGAAACCACCAGTCCGCTGGGCACGAGACTTCAAGGGGAACAAAACCGATCTCAGCGCTCGAGAGATGGTGGATCAGTGGTGGCGCCTTGGACTACTCGAACCCGCCGCCCATGGGGTTGTTGAAACACAACGGGTGAGTCACGTGCGCGGTAGCTCTCGAAGGAAAGTCCGGTTTGTCGGTCCGCGAAGATGATTTCTAGCAATTACGACGTGGCTGTAATCGGCGGGGGCCCCGCTGGATCCGCCACCGCTCTTCTTCTGGCGCGCTCCGGCCTGTCGGTACTGCTGCTCGAAGCCTCCGATTATCGCGCTCCTCGCGTCGGGGAAGCCCTCTCTCCCCACGTCGGCTCAAGACTGGTTCAGCTCGGAGTAGGGGGATTCGCTAATCCTGATATGCACCTTGCTGCCCAGGGTATCGTATCGATGTGGGGCAGCCGTGAGCCGCGCGTAAATGACTATTTGTTCGGGTTGAAAGGCGCCGGGTGGCACGTTGACCGTGCCATGTTCGATCGCATGCTGGCTCAAAATGCGCGGAAGGCAGGAGCAACTGTCCGCCGCGGTTCACAACTGTTAAGCCTGCCGCTACGGACCAGGAAACATTGGGTATTCGAATTCACTCGTAAAGGCCAAAGAGTTGCCTGCTCTTGCCGATTTTTAGTCGATGCCACGGGCAGGTCCGGAACCCCCTGGCTGGCTCACCTCTCGCACCGGGTCGTACTCGATCGGCTTATCGCCGCGGTCTGGACCGGAAAGTCGCACAGCAATTCACAATATTTAGCTGTCGAGTCGGTCACCGACGGCTGGTTTTATTCCGCAAATCTTCCCCAGAAACAAACCACTATTGCATACATGACGGACAGTGATCTGTATCGTAAGAGCCGTCAAAGAACTCCGTCTTTGTGGCGATGGCAACTTGATCAGACAACGTACGCGCGTCAGCGACTCGCAATTGACGCGGACCTTTCAAAATTGCGGATCGTCTCTGCTGCCACGGTCATCCGCGCTCAACCGGCGGGCGAGCATTGGTGTGCGGTCGGCGACGCCGCATTCAGTCAAGATCCGCTGTCTGGTCTCGGAGTGCCCCACGCCCTGGAGTCGGCCGGTCACGCTGCCTCCGCCATCAAAGCTTTCCTCGAGCGAGGTGAGCTTCTCAATAGCTACAAATCGTGGATTATGCGCAGGATTCAAACTTACTTGATCTGCCGCGCACAGTACTATGCAAGCGAGTGCCGTTGGCGGTCTTCACCGTTTTGGGAACGAAGAACACCTCAGACATTTGCAGACTCATGCGTTCCAGAAAATAGCTCACGATTCGCGAGCTTGTAATAAGTTTCTATCACTATCGTGGGTCTGGAGCGGGGCGGACGACGTACCGGAAACTCGGAGACTCACTCCCGCGTTGGCGTGCGGGGATTTCACGGACGAGTTGTGATGGAGAATCGACCAAAGGAGTACTGCTTCAACCGCCGGTTCCATGGATCGATAATGTCCTCAGCTTCAGCTTGACCAGACAAGACTTTTTCAGCGCCGGCCAAAGTTTCAGGAAGCAGACTCTTGTCGAGCAAAGGTTGGTTGTGGCCGGGCATCAGATGATCAAATTCCTCGAAATAGCCCATCAATTTCCTATAGCTCTTAACCAAGTCTTCCAAATTGCCGCCTTCCAAATGCGTCCACACCGGACCATCGAGCAAGATGTCGCCACAGAAAAGTAGCCGGTCAGCTCTATCGAGAAGGCAAATATGATCCACCGCCTCGCCGGGCGTGTAAATCACTTCCAGATCCTGGCCACCAAGCTCGAGCCGGTCACCATCCCGTAGCCAATGATTGACGTTAAATGGCAGCAAAGCAAAATCGCTCGGATTAAAGTCATGGGGCCAAGGTTTGATCACAAGGTTCTCAGCCAAAATCTCCTGCTGCATGATTTGATGGGAGGCTCCCTCTGCGGCTACCCGGCGGGATATGGGGTGGTCAAACATGGCAATTTCATCAAATTGACGGTTGCTGCCGAGATGATCGAGATGAGTGTGCGTGTTGATAACTGTCACAGGTTTGTCAGTTACCTCTGCCACGGCCTTACGCAGGTTCCCAATTCCACAACCGGTGTCGATCAGGGTCGCCTTTTCCAGTCCGATCCTTAAGCTGATGGTGGTGTTCTCGTAGTGACGAGTTTCGCAGAAAACAATAAGATTACTCGCAATTTCATAGACCTCGAACCAATCCTCGGAGATGGAAATCTTCGTTAACTGGGAACCGTCCGATTGGCATCGGATTCCATTGCCATTCTCAGTCATCGTATTGTCCATTGTAGCCGTGACTGGGTGTACGGCACGAACACCGCGCGCGAAGGGAGGCGACGCGAACTGAAGTCTAATAGGGTGCGGAAAAGTCCGGTGTTCCCAGACGACTGCTACGGCTCGCTGAAGTCGAGCCCTTTCAAATCGGACCCGAACTTGAGTTGCTTTCTAGGCACTGGCCATGCCCGGTAAAATCTGTTTCATCCATGTCCGATTTCGCTTGCAACGTTGGCCCTGCTCGTATCACCATTCTGCAACGATCTGATCGACCTTCTGTGATCGTTCCATGTTAGTGGGAGAACGCGTGCCTCACCACGCGCAGGGCAACCTCCCTTCTGTTTCCTTCCGCCGCGAGGTCCTGGTAGCGGCTTGACGCGGGAGTCACTCACATGCCGAAGAACTTCTTGCCCGTTCCAGATTGGTTTTCCGCCGAAAATCAGGGCGGAAACATCGCCGTCGCTGACCTGTCACATTCCGGCAAACAGGACTTGCTCGTCCTCGCCGTCGACAATCCCGGCGGGTTGAATCGCGGAGTCTATCGCATTGGCCGCCAACTCGACGATCAGGGCAACGTCACCGGAGGCTGGACGCCCTGGATCGATATCCCCGACTGGTTTTCATTCGAGAATCAGGGCGCGGGCGCTGCCATCTTTGACATCGACAAGGACGGGAATCCCGACCTCATCGTCTTCATGATCGATAATCCACCCGAACAGAACCAGGGCTACTACCGTGTGGGCAAGAAACTCGACGCCAATGGCAACATCCAGGGAGGCTGGGGGCCGTGGATCCCGATCCCAAACTGGTTCTCCTTCGAGAATCAACATGGAACCGTTGCCATCGCCGATCTCGACAAAGATGGCAACCCCGAGCTCATCGTCGTCACCACCGACAATCCTCCGGGACAGAATCGCGGCATTTACCAGATTGGGCGCAAGCTCGATGCCAACGGCAACGTCACCGGCGGCTGGACAGGCTGGCGCGATGTGGACGGCTGGTTCTCCTGGGAGAATCAGGGCATCGGCGCCGCGGTTCTTGATCTCACGAACACCGGTCGTAATGATCTGCTGGTTTTTCAGATCGATAACGCTGTCGAGCAGAACCAAGCCTTCTACAAGATTGGTACCGGTCTGGACGTCAACGGCAACGTGACCAGCTGGGGTCCGTGGCTGGGTGTGCCGGGATGGTTCGCCTGGGAGAATCAAGGCGGTGGGATCGCGGCGACGGCGAATAACGGTAGCAAGTCGATGGCCGTTATGATGGTAGACAATCCACCCGGCCAAAACGCAGGCTACTACCGAGTCCTGCCGCTCGATACGAACCCGAAGCGGGATGGCCAATGGCAGCTGCTGCCGTTTCACTCTGGTGTGTTGCCAGTGCACGCCGCGTTGCTACCTAAGGGAAAAGTGTTGTTCTACGCGGGTTCCGGCAGCAGTGCCACTCGCTTTGCTGCAGCGAATTTTGGCAGAGGCGACGTTTTTACCAGTGTCGTTTGGGACCCGACCGCGGCTCCGCCCGGCAATTTTTTTCATCCCACCACTTTGTTTGCGCCCAATCACCGGCCCTTTGATTTCTTTTGTGGAGGAGACACCTTCCTTGCCGACGGACGACTGCTTTCCGCCGGGGGGACAGGGCACTACAACCCGTTTACCGGACGAAACGACGCCTGCGTCTTCGACCCCGTGACGGAAAAGTGGGCGTTTGTGAAGTCGATGGCGCACGGCCGCTGGTATCCGACATTGATCACGCTCGGCGACGGACGGGCCCTGGCAGCCACCGGACTCACCGAGGCTCTCGACAATCCTCACAACAACACCATCGAGATCTACGATCCGATCCATGACGCGTGGCAGGTAAAGCACTTCCCAGGCGGGTTCCCCGGCTTGCCACTCTACGCCCACTTGTTCCTGATGTCCGACGGACGCATCTTGTTCGACGGGGGCCGGATGGATGACGATCTCCAGGTCAATCCGGCGATCCTCGACCTCACGCAGGACCCGATCCACATCACGAACGTGGATGGACTGGAAGGCGGAGGCATGCGCAACCAGTCGTCCAGTGTTTTGCTGCCGCCCGCGCAGGATCAGAGAGTGATGATTATTGGAGGCGGTCCTGCGGGAAAACCGAACAAGACCGACGCGATCGACAGCGTGGATATCGTCGACTTGAAGGCGGCTGTCCCGCATTTCGTTCCAGCTGCGCCGCTGAACTTCCCACGACTCCATCTCAACGCTGTCCTGCTTCCCGACCACACGGTCTTCGTAACCGGCGGATCCCTCAAGCAGGAAGACAAGCCCTTGGCGCGACTCCAACCCGAGATCTACGATCCGGCGACAGATGCCTGGACTCCAATGGCAGTCTCAACCGTGCCGCGACTCTACCACTCCACCGCGCTTCTCCTGCCGGACGCCACCGTCCTCTCCTCGGGCGGAAATCCGGATGGAGGTCACCATGTCGAGTGGGATGACGATCCCAACGAGGAAATGCGCTTGGAAGTTTTCAGCCCGCCCTATCTTTTCCGGGGTCCGCGCCCGGTGATCACATCGGCGCCGGGTGTGTGTACTTACGGGCAGACAATTTCAATCAAGTCTATTCAAGCGGCAAACATCCGCTGGGCCAGCCTTGTTCGAAACGGAGTAACGACTCACTCATTCGACGGGGGCCAGCGCCTGGTTGATCTGGAAATCAAGAACCGTGCCGGAGGCGTAGTAAGCGCGACTGTCCCGGCGAACCCCAATCTCACACCGCCCGGATGGTACATGCTGTTTCTGGTCGACAACGACGGTGTACCGTCGGTAGCTAGCTGGATCCGGGTCGGCTGAGGAAGAAACTGGAGGTCAGGCGAAGAATAAATACGGGACGCGTCCTCGTCTTAGACCGGTAGTATCGTCTCTTCCACCGAATCTTGCGGATGCGAGCTGCGCTGCTTGCGCAGTTCCTTCAGAAAGACTTCCGTGGGAAGAGAAGCCTTTTGTTGGAAGAGATCCAGGAGTGGATCCTCTACTTCCGGGGTCGCATTCCCCGCCGCTGGCGAGTCACTCTCAAGTCCTTCCGGTTCGACTAGCAATTCCGGCATCAGGTTCCCGGCATTCATCAACGTCTGGATGAACTTTTCCACGTGAATCCGCTGTTCCGGCGTAGTTTGCTTGAAGGCCACGCCCATCCCGGTGTCCGGATGCATAACCCGAACGGCCCCCTCGGCCCGCAGTTCCATTTCGCCGACTTTCATTGAAAGCACGATCCTGGTACGCACGGGAAAGGGTGAAGCGATTTCCAGATAGCAACCCCCGAGACTAAGGTCGGTCAGCTTGCAGCGCACCGGTGGGTCGTCCTTTTCGCTATCGGCACAGTTTTGGTTATGCCATGTCCGAAGGGCATGGGAGGCATCCACTCCAAGGTTCGCAAACCGGATGCCCACATGGCCACCTGGATTCTGCCACGCGATCTCTCCGGTAACCTCGACTGTTTTGTCGGAACCTGGCAATACAAAACTGACTTGCAACGGCCCAAGCGCCTTTTGCTTCCTGGGAAGCTGAACTGCCATGCCCCCCTCGCTCAGATCCGTGGTGACGACTTGCTGGTTAAATCCACTCTGACGATTGTTAAGCGTAACGGGCAACTCAATTCCGATCCGGGTATTACGCCGGCGCTCGCGTTTCATCAAGGCACGAGCTGCCCGGAAGCTCGACTTGGCGCGTTCGCTCGAAACCGGCTTATAAAGCACGAAGTGGGCGCCCATATCAAAGGCAGAGCGCAAACCGGTGTGGCCGTCCATAATGGCGACGGCGATGGCACGTTTGTTGCACGGCGCGGAGCGGGCACTCTTCAGGACCTGCGCGGCCGTCTTCTGGTCGGTACAATCGATGATCACCGCTTCAAAGCGCTCGCGGGTGAGTTTGCGGATCGCCCCATCGGGCTCCGTGCAATGTTCGATCCCGATATCGAGATCGCTTAATACGCGGCGCAGCACCCGGACGATCTTCTCGTCGGAGCACAGCACAAGTGACTTCAGGCTCATAAAACGCCCTTCCAACTCCCAGGAACCAAGCGTGGTAAAAATGCCAGTCGGTGGTCGTCAGTCGGCAGCGCCAGGGAACTTACTGGCGACTGACGACGGGAGAATACGACTTGACCTAACTGCCGTGCGCGCCTTCCGCCTCTTCCCCATCCTCAGTATTCAGGAGATGGGCCACACTGCGGAGTTGTTCGGCAGCACTTTGCAGGGCCTCAATTTGTTTGCCCAGTTGGGCCTGTTCGGCCTGCTTCTTTCGGAGCACTTCATAGATATCTCTCACTCAACTGCCTCCTGAGGCCCACTTTACGGTTCGATTACTATGTCGTCAATGAAGGGGCGGATCTTCGCGTTACGTGCGTAACCTCTTACATCAGAACACGAACTGTGAGCCCTCAAACGTGAATCGGCTTTAGGCCAAAGTAGCCGCCCAGGAAGGTTCCTATTCTTAAGATCCGACCTTCCAAAAACCACATAGAGCATGAGCTTGCAGTCTTTGGTACCCCCTAAGCAAACATGCCTCAACTAATTCATAATAAATCGCTTAGGTAGTATTGAAAGCACTTTGCCAACCCACAATTCGGTTGACTTCGCTTCGGAACCGTCTTATAATCTTACGTTTCCAATATCCATAGGCTGCCGTTGACTGGATCTTTAGTTTTGTCGCGCTTTGGCAGTTTTGCGATGAATCCTACCCAAGCTCCAGTGAATCTAATGGTTTAGAGGCAGCTTTACCCAGGCAGTCAAATTTATCTCAGCGGACGAGGCGTAATCTTCATGGCAAAGCGACGCGGAAACCCAAACTGGGGTAAGCCCGAACCCATTGGGCCGATCACCCCCACGATCACCGAGTTCGAACAGGTAGTGCGTGAGTACAAACTCTCCCCCGACCAGTACCTGCGGTCGACGCGTTTGCGCGAGTGGGCACGCCGTAATAAGAACTCCAAGTACATCCCGGAGCCTCTTTTGGAAGCTTGGGGTTTTGAGATCGAATCCACCCTATAAATCCATCACTCTTAGCCTCAGGGCCGCCCGCGTGGCGGCCCTTTCTATTTGCCCACAATCGGTACTATGCTTGGGCCGATTCGCATAGCGGATCCCGCCGCAAAACGCCATGCTGGATGCCGTCAAACTGACCCCCGATGAAATCACAGCAGCGTTGGTCGCCATCAGCTTCGCGGCCGGCTTGAATGTGTACGCGACACTGGCCACCCTGGGACTTTTAGCTCATACGGGTGTTTTGTCGCTGCCAGCCCCGCTTCACTTGCTGTCGAGTTGGTGGGTGATTGGCGCCAGCGTGGCACTTTTCCTGGTGGAGTTCTTCGCCGACAAGGTTCCAGCCTTCGACCTGCTCTGGAATGCCCTGCACACCTTTATCCGCATTCCAATCGCAGCTCTGCTGGCATACGGAGCCACCTCTCAACTCTCTCCCGAGAAGCAGTTGCTTGCGACTCTGTTGGGCGGTCTTATTGCCTTGGCCGCGCACGGCGGGAAAACGGCAGTCCGGGCGGTCGTAACACCCTCGCCCGAACCTTTATCCAATATCGGCTTGAGCCTGGGCGAAGACGTACTGGCCATTTCACTGACGTGGTTTGCGACCCGGCACCCCTTCATAGCTGCCGCCATTGCAATCGTGTTCGTGATCGTGATTGTCGTGCTAATCCGATGGGTAGTACGCGCTTTGCGGGCGCTGTTCCGCGGGGCCGAAGGTAGATTGGTCCACCCATCTCGTCCGGGTCAGGACAACCCTTGAATGGGAAAGTTTGTCGTTTGTAGCGGGAGGTGGTCAATGCATTATGAAAGAACGCCCCGCTTCAGAAGATTGAAGCTGCGTGTGCGTTGGCTGTGCTCGAGACTCAGGTCAGGATGGTTAACGTCGGCTTCTAATAGGGCGGTCCTGAACGAGGCATTTTTACCTTGGGGGAAGAGAAGACGTTGGCACGAATGAGCTTCCCCCCAAGGAGGCAACTCACATGAGTCGTGACATCAAGTATATGGGCATGGACGTACACAAGGAAGCGGTGGTGATTGCTGTCGCATTCGCACTGGCCCACGGTGGTGATGGAGTCGATCGTGGAAACCAAGGCCAGCAGCCTTCTGCAGTTATCCACGGACTGCAGGGCGAACTGCAGGTCACTTGGGAAGAAGGCACCTGGGCAGCCTGGCTCTATGACCTGCTGAAGCCGCCTGCGCACGAAGTCCTGTTCTGCCATCCGCGCCGCAATGCATGGTTGAAGGAGGGCAGCAAGAATGACACAGTAGATGCGCGCCGGTTTGGTTCGAGGCTCCGTTGCGCACGGGGATGTTGCGGCCGGTCTACCACGGAGAACACGGACTACGGACGTTGGCGTGAGCTGGCGCGCAGTTACCAGACGATCAGCCAAGATCTGAACCGGGTGATGAATCGGGTGAAGGCTGTGTATCGCGGCTGGGGGATTGCCTGTGCGGGAAGCCAGGTTTGTGCTCCGCGTTATCGTCAGGAATGGTTAGAGAAGATCGAGCATGCGGGCGTGCGCCGGCGGGCCGAGCTACTCTACCAACAGTTGGATGGCTTGCAGGCCTTGCGGCGAACCCTGCGTCCCGAGTTATTGGCGGAGAGCCGGAAACATAAAGCCTCGAAACTGCTGCGCCAGATTCCCTGCATTGGACCGATTCGGGCCGCCCGCTGGCTGGCGTTGATGCAAACCCCACACCGGTTCCGCAGCAAGCGACGACTGTGGACCTATAGTGGCCTGGGCATTGAAACGCATGATAGTGCGCAATACCGCTTTGTCCGCGGAGAGAACTGCAACGTGCGAAAAAACCGCCAGCAGCGATCCGTGGGGTTTGAATCGGAACCACAACCACGAGTGAAAGACATCTTCAAAGGAGCCGCCATCCGGGCCAGCTGTGGGTGGGTCCATTGCGCGATTTTTATGTGGCTTTGCTAGAGAAGGGCATGAAGCCCGAGATGGCGCGGCTCACCTTAGCCCGTAAGATCGCGGCTATAGCTCTGACACTTTCGAGAAAGGAGGAAGGCTTCGACGCGAACATTGAAAACGCAAGCCGCTTGAGCGTTGCATAGAACCAGGTGATCTCCCAGGTTTTCATGCCTCGGTGGTGGTCCATCGGTTCTGCGACGCTCGGGTTCGAGGGAGTATTCATGCACTCATTAGGCACCGTGTGTCTCTGCATTCAGCACCCAGTCTCGGAGTCAATCCTATGCCCCCTCGGATAACCCAACAAAGCCATAGGCCTCGGCCTCACACAGGATGATGGTTGACGCTTATGCCAACAACTGGCTTGCGTAGCTGCGCAACGGAACGGCGTAAGCCGCCACCCCTCCGTGAAACCATCAAGTCGGGATTCGCAACTGGGGCTAGCATCGCCGCTGAACTACGCGGCGATCCAAAACGGCAACATCAAAAGCCCCTCTAATAAGGAGGCAGGGCTGGATGTAAGTCACCACGCCCTGGTTTCCCGGCGAGGGGAGGGGAGAGACGTTTTTTCTTGACATCCCCTTTCACAGGATGTTCACAAAGGTGAATGGCAGGCTTTCCAATCGCTGCACTTTAGATGGGAGGGCCTTGGCCTCAAATGCTTTTTTCAGGTCGAACAGAAGACCCCTTGCATCTGATCCAGGTTCGGCCACAAATCGGCCTTCCCCCACTTTCATAGGGAAGTCTTTGGAATCTTTGGCTCCCACTGTTTTCGCCGGGCCGAACTCAACCCGAAACTGCTCTTGCGCACTTCAGGAGGACGAGCTTCTCGATGCTCGGTTCACGAGTGCAGTCTGCTGGGAGGTACGTGCAGAATGCACCGCTGCCCGAGTCGAACTAGCTGTAATATTTCCACTACCGATTGCATCCCCTCGACGTCGTCAGCATCTACAAAAATCATGGAATTTCGACAGCTTGGCTACTCTGGATTAAAGGTACCGGTCCTCAGCTTCGGCTGCGGCACTTTCGGCGGTAAAGGAGATTTTTTCTCAGCCTGGGGCAACACCGATGTCCAGGAAGCCACCCGCCTGGTGGACATCTGCCTCGAAGCCGGCCTCAATTTCTTCGACACCGCCGACGTCTACTCCCAGGGTGCCTCGGAAGAAATCTTAGGCAAGGCGATTGCCGGCCGACGCCACTCGGTCCTGATCTCGACGAAGGCAACCTTCCCGATGGGCGATGGCCCGAACGATGTCGGTTCGTCCCGCTATCACCTGATTCAGGCCTGCGAGGCCAGCCTTCGCCGTCTCAACACCGATTACATCGACGTCTATCATCTTCACGGTTTCGACGCGCTCACTCCGGTCGAAGAAGCGACTCAAGACCCTCGACACACTGGTCCAGAGCGGCAAAGTTCGCTACATCGCCTGCTCCAACTTTTCTGGATGGCACTTGATGAAGTCGCTCGCCGTCTCCGAAAGATACGGCTGGGCGCGCTACGTCGCGCATCAGGCTTACTATTCGCTGGTCGGGCGCGACTTCGAATGGGAACTCATGCCGCTGGCGCTCGATCAGAACGTCGCCACCATCGTGTGGAGCCCGCTCGGTTGGGCACGATTGACGGGAAAGATTCGCCGCAACCAGCCCATGCCGGCCGTCAGCCGCTTGCACAAAGCCGCCGATCCGGGCCCGCCCGTTCCGGATGAGTATCTCTACAAAGTCGTGGACGCACTTGACGAAGTGGCCCGCGAAACCGGAAAGACCGTCCCCCAGATTGCCCTCAACTGGCTCTTACAACGCCCGACCGTAGCCAACATCGTCATCGGCGCCCGCAACGAAGAACAACTCCGTCAAAACCTCGGCGCTGTCGGATGGAATTTGACTCGCGAACAAGTCGCCCGTCTGGATGCCGCCAGCGATGTGACGCCGGCGTATCCGTATTGGCACCAGCGGCAGTTCACGCCGAGAAACCCGCTGCCGACGGGGTAAGACGGGGCAGGAGCAGGTTCCGCACGGTCTTCATGCGAGGAGATTTCACCAGTGAGAATTGGCCGAGACGGGGTCAATGAGTCTAGAATCGCCCCATGAGCCCCCAGCCCCCGTTTACCGACGTTCCCACCGCGATTGAAGAGATCCGCGCCGGCCGTATGATCGTGGTCGTCGACGATGAAGATCGCGAGAACGAAGGCGACCTCACCCTGGCCGCCGAAAAAGTTACGCCCGAAGCCATCAACTTCATGGCGAAGTACGGACGCGGCCTGGTCTGCCTGGCCATGACCGAAGAGCGCCTCGAGCACCTGCGCATCGGTCCTATGACCGCAGAGAACACGTCGAACTACGGAACGGCCTTCTGCGAAGCCATCGACGCCCGCGACGGGGTCAGCACAGGGATCTCGGCCTACGATCGGGCCCGCACCATCAAAGTGGCGATCGATCCCGCGACCCGTCCGTCTGATTTGGCCCGTCCGGGGCACGTCTTCCCTCTTCGGGCCCGCAAAGGCGGGGTCCTGGTGCGCGCCGGGCAGACGGAAGCCGCAGTCGACCTTGCGCGGCTCGCGGGCCTGATTCCTTCCGGCATCATCTGCGAAATCATGCGTGACGACGGCACCATGGCCCGAGTTCCTGACCTGATCGATTTCTGTCGAACTCACGAAATGAAGATGCTCACGGTCGCGGAGTTGATCCGCTACCGCATGGCCCACGAGCGTTACGTGCATCGCGTAGGCGAAGCGCTGGTGGGAACGCGCCACGGCGAGTTCCGGCTGATCGCTTACGAAAGCGAAGTCGAAGGCGGCGAATCGCATGTCGCTCTGGTGCGCGGCGATATCGAAAAGACCAACGAACCGGTCCTGGTTCGGATGCATTCGCACTGCGTGATGGGCGACGTCTTCGGCTCAACCCACTGCGATTGTCACGCCACCATCGAAGGCTCCATGCGCGCGATTGCCGAGGCCGGCCGCGGCGCCATTATTTACCTGCATCAGACCTCCAAAGGATTTTCGGTCGACAAGATTGGCGACCGCGCGGTGCTCAGCTTCCATCGCGACCGGGCCCTGCCGACGCTGCCGGAAAGCGAGCGCAAGACGCAGCGCGAGATTGGCATTGGCGCGCAGATTTTGTCGGACCTGGGTTTAAGAAGAATTCGCCTGCTGACCAATCACCCGCGAAGAGTGGCAGCCCTGGAAGGATTTGATATCGAGATTGTCGAGCAGGTTCCTGTGGCGCTCGACCGAGTGAAGGCGGGAAGAAGCTAGCCCGTTTGGTGTCCCGCAGATTTTTGTCTCACAGCCTAGAACCGACATATCGAAGGGAAACACAAGATCCCTCCACTTCAGTCGGGATGACAGTTTGGGGAATGAGACGTTTTACGTCGATGACAGGGTTTATAAGCCGCCTCGCGATGCTGCGGTCGACCGACGAACTAGATGGGCTTTCTAGGCACAATCTCGCTGTCGCGAATAAAGAACTGGGCGGAACACTGGTCCGACCCGCAGATCACCGGCAATAACCCCGAAACCTGTTTGCGCGTCACCAGCCCCAAAGTCCCACACGACGGACAGGCCAGCACCGCCCAGTAGGGATCTTCCTTCTCCCCCACCTCGCCGGCATTTTCCAGGACGAACAGCGTACCCGGAGCCATCTGCTCCGGAATCCACTCACTCAGGAAATCGAGTTCGCCGATCATGTGTCCCTCCCCCGGTGCTGCCGTTCTATGAAGCTGTCTTCCCACGGCCTGCAGCGTGAACGGTCGCTCCCGCAGTCCCGTTCTGCTTCTTGCCACTTCGGATATGGGCGCGCACTCGTCGCACGGTGTCACTGAGACAGATGGCCAGCATGGGCTGACGAGCGTTCTTGAGGATGTCCACAATCTGCTGCGCCGAGGTTTCGAGGTAGAGATGGGTGCCGTCAGTGAGCAGGTGATAGTCCGAGGCTCCGCTGACGGTTTCAGCCAAGCGCTTGCCGAATTCGCGTTGCAGGAAACGCACCACCTTGCGCATGCGCTGCAAGGAGAAACCGCGCTTTCGTAACTCGCAGATCACGGCGATCTCCGAGAGATCCTCCATCGAATACAGGCGCCTGCGCCCTTCGCGGGCCGGAACGACAATTCCACGCTCATCCCACCACTGCAGTTGCCGGGGGGTAATCCCGGTCAGCGCCACCACTTCGCGAGATGTGAACTCCGTCTTCATTTCCAGACCGAACTGTCCGAAACAAGATTGAACAGAAATGTTTGAAACATTCTAGGTCCACTTTGGTCAGTGTCAAGGAAGAGTCTTCCACAGGTAGTAATCAAGGGTGTTCCGAAGGTGTCGATCTAGTTCAGGAACATTTTTGGAATTGGCATTTCGACGACGATGGGGACGGAAGGAAGATACTCAGTCTCCCTCAACCAGTCTCCGTGCTCTCTGCGGTAAGAGGTATTCTCACTGGGCCGGAGCGGCCGGTTTCGGCTTCGGCTCACGAATCTGGGCAACTACCTGTTTCATGCGCTGGAATTGCCCCGTTTGATAAACGTAATTCTGTTGAGGCAATTTCCTAGCCTCTTCCTCGATGGCCTTCTGCCGATTGTCCGGGTTGGGATGATCCGACAAAAACTGCGGCGCGCGCTGTCCGCCTTCGGCGTTGAGCTTGTTGAAGAAACGCGCCATCTCAAGCGGGTTGTAGCCGCTTTCTGCCATGAGGTGCGAACCCATTAGGTCCGCCTGACTTTCGGCCGTTCGCGAAAATTTCAAGAGCACACTGCCCGCGCCCAGTCCAATTCCCAATTGGGCGAGTTGTCCTGCCATGGACGTGCCCGCTATCTGCGATCCGAGCACGGCCGGCAACTCGATCAGTTTGCTCTTCGAGGCCTGATTGGTTCCGTGGCGCAGGATCACGTGCGACATCTCGTGCCCCATCACACCCGCCAACTGGGCTTCATTGTCCACGGCACGGAGCAGTCCGGTGTTGATGAACATCGGTCCGCCCGGAAGGGCAAATGCGTTGATGGAGGGATCGGCTACGACTTCAAAAGTAAAGGGAAATCCGCTCTCCTGAGCCTCGTGAGCGCTCACTAGCCGCTTGCCGACGCGGTTCACATAGTCGGTCAGGACGGGGTCCTTGACTACTGTCATCTGTTTGCGCACTTGTTCGGCGCTTTCCTTCCCCAATTGCATGTCCTGGTCTTTGGAGAAAAGATTGAAGCCCGGGCGGAATCGGCTGGGCCCTTGAGCCCATAGTACGGTCGTCAGAAGGACAACATAAATCCATATCGATGATCTAATTTTTTTCATGGCCACACCCCAATAAAGGACGATGAACCGTGCTCCCCGAGCCCACAGGCTCTGGGGACTTACCCTCCGCCGACAAAGTGCACGATCTCCAACCGATCGCCTTCTACCAGTTCAGTGCGCGCCCATTGGTCCCGCGGGACAATATCCCGATTCAGTTCGACCGCGACCCGGTCCGCCTTCATGCCCAGTTGTTCGACCAGTCCCTGCAACGTAAGCGGGTTTTCAAACGCGCGATCTTCCCCATTGATAATGAGTTTCATCCCTGCTGATCTTCGCAAGGGTCCGGAGTTCGCGCAAGTACGGGCCCCCTGCGAAGGACAAACGAACCGGAAAAACACGGCACACTCCACCTGTCGGTTAGATTCTGGAATTCAAAAAACAGATGGAGGAAATCAGAATTTCGTTGGCTATTCGATCTTGCGGAGCCGGAATTTTCTCGTGGCTGTCCGACCCGAATAACTGGCCTGCACCAGAACTGAGGCATCCGGCAAAGCGGATTCTTCCAGCTCCACCTTCATTTCAGCGTTGCCGCCCGCATCTGTCATGACCTGGGTATAAAACGGCACCGCGCTCGGACGCTCGAACCGAAACGTGAGCCGCGCCCCGGGCACTACGGTTCCTCCCTCGGTCACGCGCAGCCGCATGATAAGGCTGCTGTCGCCGTGGACCGACTCTGCGTTCACCCATTGCAGGTCGAGTTCCTTCACAGCCGCCAGTGTTTCCGGCGTATCCCTGCGGTCGAGCACGCTCTCCAAACGGCCCTCTCGAATCGAGTCGAGCACCAGCCGATGCTGGTCGCGAAGGATCTGCTCCTTCTGCTGATCCGTGAAATCGCCCTTCGACAGTTGTTCCGCGTAGGAGGTCGCGCGCTTCCCGATGCAGCGTCCCCGCACAAACACCTGGGTCTGCAATACAAGCTCATTTTCGCGTGCTTCGCTTTGCACGTGATACACCGTATCGCCTTGTTTTACGTCAGTGTTAAATCCAAAAATCATGCAGACTCGATTCGGAACCGCGAAAGAAATCGTGCGAGCGTTCAAATCATGCGTGAACGTCGCTCCGTCGCTTGACACTGCTCCCCACGGACTCTAATCTAGAACGTTTAACCAACTCTTTGCGCGAATTATATATAGCTCTCCTATGCCGGACAATTACTTCGCCCAATACCTGCCGTTACTGATTCACATTCTCGCGGTGTCCGTGGTGGCGAGTGCGATTGTGACTTTGTCGTGGCTTCTGGGCAAGCGCCGCCCCACACGGGCGAAAATGTCTCCCTATGAATGCGGGATGACTCCCATCGGAGACGCGCGCGAACGCTTCTCGGTCAAGTTTTACCTGGTCGCTATGCTCTTCATTCTGTTCGACGTAGAAGCCGTCTTTCTTTACCCCTGGGCGGTGATCCTGCGGGATCTGAAGATGTTCGGCTTCTGGGAGATGCTGGTGTACATCGCCGTCATCCTGGTTGGCTTCTTCTATGTTTGGAAAAAGGGAGTCCTCGACTGGGGAAAGACATCCCGCGTACGAGGTTCTCTCTAATGCCCCTCACTCCCCCGATCACGGATCTTGAGGAATTGAAGGGTCATCCGGCCTTGGCGCGCCTGCTGGAGTGGAACAGTTCCTCCGTACAGGAAGTGAAGTTCGACCGCGACGAGATGACCATCTACGTCGATCGGTCTCACATCCGGGAAGTCTGTGCGCTGTTGCGCGACAATCCCGACTTCCCATGCAACTTCCTCTCGGACGTGACCTGCGTGGATCGATATCCCTCTGAGCCCAGGTTTGAAGTTGTCTATCACTTGCTCTCGATCCAGAAAAAAGATCGCGTCCGTCTGAAAGTTCGCCTCGATGGTTCCAGCCCGGTGGTGGAAAGCATCACTGCGGTATGGCCCGCGGCCAACTACTTCGAGCGCGAGGTTTTCGATCTCTTCGGAGTCCGCTTCACCGGCCATCCCTACCTTCGGCGCATTCTGATGCCCGAAGACTGGGAAGGCAACCCTCTGCGCAAAGACTATCCTGTGGAGGGCTACCGCTAGTGGCGCATCTCACGCCAACGCCCGTGATCGAACCCGTTCAGGACAAGACCATGATCCTGAACATGGGACCCCAGCACCCGTCCACCCACGGAGTGCTGCGCGTGATTCTTGAGATCGACGGCGAGACTGTGGTGCGCATTATGCCCGACATCGGCTACCTGCACACCGGCATCGAGAAGACCTGCGAGGCCAAGTTCTACCAGCAGGTCGTGCCGCTGACGGATCGCATCGATTACCTCTGTCCGCTGACCAACAATCTCTGCTATGCACTGGCCGTCGAGAAATTGCTGGGCCTCGAAATTCCTCCCAAGGCGCAATGGCTGCGGGTGTTGATGAACGAACTCACTCGCATCAATTCGCACCTCGTTTGGCTGGGTACGCATGCGCTCGACATCGGCGCGATGACAGTGTTCCTCTACTGCTTCCGCGAGCGCGAAGACATCCTGCGTATGTTCGAGATGGTTAGCGGTCAGCGCATGATGACCTCCTATTTCCGGATCGGCGGCATCGCGTTGGAACCACCGCTGGGATTCTTCGACTTCGTCCGCGACTTCGCCGAACGCTTCCCTTCCAAGGTGGATGAATATGAAAACCTGCTGACAGGAAACCCGATCTGGGGTATGCGCACTAAGGGAGTCGCACGGATAACCGCAGAAGACGCGATTGCACTAGGTGCGAGTGGGCCCACCCTGCGCGGCAGTGGCGTCGACATCGACCTGCGCCGTGACATGCCGTACAGCGGCTACGAAAATTTCCAGTTCAAGGTTCCGCTCGGACAGGCTGGTGATGTTTTCGACCGCTACATGTGCAGAGTGCGAGAGCTACGCGAATCGATTGGCATCGTGAAGCAAGCCTTGGATGGTATGCCCGACGGCCCGATCAAGGCAGACGCCCCGAAGGTCGTCTTACCCGATCGTGAAAAGATGAAGACCGAGATGGAAGCCCTCATCTATCACTTCAAGATCATCACGGAGGGTTTCTCGGTTCCCGCTGGTGAGGTTTACCAAGCGGTGGAATCGCCACGCGGCGAGATGGGCTATTACGTAGTCAGTGACGGCACCGCGAAGCCTTACCGCGTGCACATGCGTTCGGCCTGCCTGGCGAACCTGCAGACTCTGCCGACCATGTGTGAAGGCGGCCTGATCGCCGATGTGGTGGCGGCCATCGGGTCCATTGATATTGTTCTAGGCGAAATCGATCGGTGAGATTCTCAGACCAATTCGAAGAGCGCTTCACGTCCATGCTCACGCACTACCCGACCAAGCGCTCGGTCCTCGTCCCCACGCTGCTCTACGCGCAGGACGAGATTGGCCATCTCACCGACGAGGCCGTGGTGGAAATTGCGGGCCGTCTCGACCTCACGGAACTCGAAGTCCGCAATGTGATCAGCTACTATTCACTGCTGACCACCAAGCCGCGCGGCAAATACAATGTCCAGGTCTGTACCAATATCGCCTGCATGCTGCGCGGAGGCGAAGAACTCTTTGAACACTGCAAGAAGAAACTAGCCATCGGCCACAAACAAACCACCCAAGACGGTCTTTTCACGCTGGAAGAAGTGGAATGTATCGGGGCCTGCAGCTGGGCGCCGGCGATTCAGGTGAACTACGACTTCCACGAGAACCTAACGCCGGACAAACTCGACAAGGTTCTCGACGACTATAAGAAGAAGGGTACGCAATAGGTTTGGTGATTTTGTAATCGGGTAATTTGGTTACAAAATACCGATTTCGAAAATGGCTTCTCTCGTCTCCCATCCCGACGAAGTAAAGGTCGTGTCGAAGCGCTTCGGCATGGGCGCGACCAACCTCGATCGCTACCTTGAGTTCGACGGCTATAAAGCCGTCCAAAAGGCGCTCACGATGGAGCCCGACGCGATCATTAACGAGGTGAAGAATTCGAGCCTCCGCGGCCGCGGCGGTGCGGGCTTCTCAACCGGGATGAAGTGGTCGTTCGTGCCCAAGCAATCGGCCAAGCCCAAGTACGTGCTCTGCAATGGCGACGAGAGCGAGCCCGGAACCTGCAAAGATCGACTGATCTTCGAGCACGACCCGCACGCAGTGATCGAAGGTGTCATGATCGCCGCCCTGGCCGTCGGATCGCAGACGGGATACATCTACATCCGCGGCGAATATCGCTACCTGTCGATCATCATGCAGAAGGCCCTCGCCGACGCCTACGCACGCGGCTACCTCGGGAAAAACATCTTCGGCAGCGGACGCGATCTCGATATCTACTGGCACGGCGGAGCCGGAGCCTACGAAGTCGGCGAAGAGTCCGCCCTGATGGAGTCACTGGAAGGCAAGCGCGGGATTCCGCGCATCCGTCCTCCATTCCCGGCGGTCGTGGGCCTGTGGGGCGGTCCCACGGTCATTAATAACGCGGAAACCCTGGCCAGTGTGCCTCACATTATTCTGGGTGGTGCCGAGTGGTATGCGAATCTGGGCACACCCAAGAACGGCGGGACGCGCTTGTTCTGCATGAGTGGCAACGTGGAGAGACCAGGCGTCTACGAGTTGCCCATGGGCTACAGCCTGAAGAAACTCATCTATGACGTAAGCGGCGGAATCCCCAACGGGCGAGAACTGAAAGCGGTCGTTCCTGGCGGGTCGTCTACGCCGGTACTCTTGCCTCACGAAATCGACATTCCGATGGATTTCGATGGCGTTGCGAAAGCAGGATCGATGCTTGGCTCAGGCGGCGTAGTCGTTCTAGATGACACAAATTGCATTGTGAAGTTCGCTCTGCGCACCATGAAGTTCTACCGCCACGAGAGTTGTGGCTGGTGCATTCCCTGTCGGGAAGGCACCGATTGGCTGGAAAAGACTCTAACCCGATTACACGCTGGTGGCGGTCTGAAAAAAGACATCGATAACATTCAATATTTGTCGGAAAACATGCTCGGCCGCACGTTCTGCCCGCTGGGCGACGCGGCCGCCATGCCGACTATCGCGTTCGTTAAGAAATTCCGGAAAGAATTCGAAGATCACTTGAAAGGCCGGCCGTGCCCTTTTGAAAAAGAAGGAGCGAGCACGGAGCAACTGCCTGTGCTCACGCACTGAGGGGAACGGGTAATTCGGTAGTTGAGTAGTAAAACCCGGCGCGCGACAACTGAAGGATCGGAATTTTCAAATGCCTGATGTCACACTAACGGTCGATGGAAAGAAGGTGACGGCTCCCGCGGGAACCTTGCTGATTGAAGCCTGCAAAAGCGCTGGCATCGAAGTGCCCTCTTTCTGCTACTACCCCAACCTGTCATTGCAGGGCGCCTGCCGCATGTGTCTGGTGAAGATTGAAAAGATGCCGAAGCTGCAGACCGCCTGCACTACGGTGATCAGCGAGGGGATGATCGTCACCAGTGACAATGAAGAAGTCCGCCAAGCCCGCAAGTCGATGGTCGAGTTGCTACTCGGCAACCATCCGCTGGATTGTCCGGTGTGCGACGCGGGCGGCGAATGCGAACTGCAGGACATGACCTTCTCTTACGGTGCCGCCGAATCCAAATACATGGAGGCCAAGAATCACAAGGAAGAACAGCAATGGTCTCCGGTGGTGTTCTTCGACCGCCCGCGCTGCATTCTCTGTTATCGCTGCGTGCGGGTTTGCGGCGAAGGCATGGACGTTTGGGCCTTGGGCGTGCAGAACCGCGGAGTCGGTTCCATCATCGCTCCCAATAAAGAAGACCACCTCGAGTGCGAAGAGTGCGGCATGTGTATCGACATCTGCCCGGTCGGCGCACTGACTTCGGGTGCATACCGGTACAAGACGCGGCCCTGGGAGATGAAGCACGTCGGCACCATCTGCACGCACTGCGGCGACGGCTGCAAGACAACGCTGGGTGTGCGCCGTTCCGATACGGGCATGCAGATTGTGCGTGGTGACAATCGCGACAAGAGCGGCATCAATAACGACTTCCTTTGCATCAAGGGCCGCTATGCCTTCGACTTCGCCGACCATGCTGAACGTCTGACCCAGCCGCTCATCCGCAAGAACGGCACTCTGGCGCCAGCGACCTGGGAAGAGGCCTTCAGCGTTATTGGAAAGCGCTTCGCAGAAATCCGGGACAAAGACGGCGGCCGGACCATCGGAGTGATCGGCTCAACCCGCACGACCAACGAAGAAAACTACCTGCTCTCTAAGTTTGCCCGTGTCGTGCTGCAAACGAACAATGTCGATCACCACCGCACTGCCGACTTCCCTGCCCTGACTGCAGCGCTGCACGGCAAGCCGGATGCGACGGCTACAATGCGAGAGGTCTACGACGCGCCCGCAGTTCTGGTGATCGGCAACAATCCCACCGACCAGCACCCGCTGCTCGCCTGGCAGATTCGAAACAACGTCCGCCTCCATCGCTCGCGGCTTTACCTGATCAATTCCCAGTCCATCAAGCTCGGTCGCCAAGCAGCCGGCTTTACTCAGATTCCGGTAGGTGCAGAAGGCAAAGCCGTTGCATTCCTTGCTGGCGACGATACAGCCGCTGACTCCGTCGCCACCAATGAGACAAATCGGGAGGCCTGGAACGGTCTGCGCGATAAGCTGCGCAGCGAGCAGAATCTGGTCATCATCTTCGGCTCCGAAGTGCGTGGCGCCGATGTCGCCAGCCTGGTGAAGTTTGGCAGTGGCATTCCCGGTGCAAAGTTCATCTGTCTCGCTGACTATGCCAACTCGCGGGGCGCCGCCGACATGGGCCTGTATCCCGACCTTTTGGCCGGGTACTATCCCGTCGGGGCGCAAAACAAATTTTGCGAAGAGTGGGGCTCAATCCCCACGACGCCCGGCCTGACCATTCCAGAAATGGTCGATGCAGCAAAATCAGGCAAGCTCAAGGCGCTTTACGTAGTCGGAGCGAATCCCGTCAACCGTTACTCCATCGATCCTTTCGTCTTTTCGAAGAGTTTCGTGGTTGTGCAAGACATGTTCCTGACGGAAACGGCGTTCATGGCTGATGTCGTTCTGCCGGCCGCAAATGCCTACGAAAAATCCGGCACATTCACGAATACCTGTGGCGACCTGCAGCTGCTGAAGAAAGCCGGCGAAGTCAGCGGCACCAAGAGCGACTTCGAGATGATCGTTCGCATTGCGGATGCCATGGGCTTCGACGTCCGAAAACTGGTGCCCTTCGGTGCGGGCGAGCGAACAGATATGGGCCAATCTCGTGGCGCGCAATCTGGCGAAGCGGACCGCCACGCGGTGTGGCTCGAGACCCACGGTCTCGAGCCGAAGATGAGCCCGCTGGAGCCGACCGCGATTCTGGACGAAATCCAGCGTCTGGTGCCGGGGTACGACGTTTCTCGAATCAACCTGTTGTCGGGCAACGATCAGCACACAACGCTTTCAACCTGCGGGCCGGGCGCAGTCGCAAAACCAGAACTGATCGTTCCGGCCCATGATGATTTGTTCAGTTCAGGTACCCTGGGCCGATACTCCAAGGCCTTAAACAGCGTGATGGAAAACCGGCACCGGCAACCGGCGGAGTCGGAAGTCGCCGCGGACTGAGCGCCTAGCGCAAAAGCCTCTAGCTACAGGTCTCAGCTTCTCGGACCAATCAGGAAACAGCATTGCTAAGTCTGCCAATCTACATCGCCGCCTCCGTGATCAAGATCGTGCTGGTGATCATTATTCTGCTCACCGCCGTCGCTTACACGGTTTGGCTCGAGCGCAAAGTTGTGGGCCACATGCAAAATCGCTGGGGCCCCACCCGCGTCGGCCCTTTCGGCCTGCTGCAGCCTCTCGCCGATGGCATCAAGTTTCTGGTGAAAGAAGATCTGACGCCGCCGCACGTGTACCGGCCTCTGTTCATCGCGGCCCCGATGATCGCAGTGATCTGCGCGCTGACCTCGATCTCGGTAATTCCGTTTGGCAATGCGATCACGATTTTTGGATACTCGATCCCCCTCCAGATCACCGACGTCAACACCGGCCTGCTGGTCGTGCTCGGCGTCACTTCGGTGGGGGTGTATGGAGTAGCGCTTGCGGGGTGGTCATCGAATAATAAGTACTCGTTACTCGGCGGCCTGCGCGCCACTGCACAGATGATCAGCTACGAGATCTGCCTGGGACTTTCGCTGGTCGGCGTCCTAATCGTCTCCGGAAGCTTGAGCCTGCGCGAGATCGTCCAAGCCCAAGGCGGACACTTCTGGGGCTTTCTTCCCAAATGGAATATTCTCTACGGCGGCCAGTTCATCGCGTTCTTCGTGTACCTGATGGCGGCCTACGCCGAAACCAATCGCATCCCCTTCGACTTGCCCGAAGCGGAAACCGAACTCGTGGCCGGGTACCACACGGAGTACAGCGCGATGAAGTTCGCCATGTTTTTCATGGCCGAATACGCGAACATGATTACGGTCGCATGCCTTGCCACCTTGCTATTTCTCGGGGGGTGGGGCGGTCCGGTTTTTGGACCACCTCTCTTGCGTTCGCTCCTCCCCGTTTTCTGGTTCGTTGCCAAGGTTTTCGTTTTCCTCTTCGTTTACATTTGGGTGCGCGGCACGTTGCCACGCTTCCGTTATGACCAATTAATGGCCTTCGGCTGGAAGTTTCTGTTCCCACTAGCCATCGCGAACCTGGTAGTGACGGCGCTGATTGTTTCATATTTTTCATCGAAGTGAATCGCGCGGCCACCCCGCGCCAACGAAGTTGGATTTCTAGAATCGGATATATAGAAAGAAGATGCTGCATCTAATCCTATTCCTGGTTTTTGGCGCCATCTGCGTCGCAGGGGCAATTAACCTGCTGGCGCAGACGCACCCCATCAGCAGCGCTCTCTCGCTGGTGGTGGTGATGGCGTCGCTCGCGGTCGAGTACCTGCTGCTGGGTGCGGAGTTCGTCGCTGCCGTGCAGGTCATCGTCTACGCAGGCGCGGTGATGGTGCTCTTCATCTTTGTCATCATGCTGTTGAACGCAGGCGAAGAGGAGCGCACCAAAGGCAGCCACGTCGCCATGATTCTCGGAGTGCCGGGCGTGCTCGCCGGTGGCGTGCTGATTGCCTGGACCCTTCTTCACCGTTCCAATGCAGGCAGTGTCGCGTTGGGCGCTCTGCCCGGCTCGCCCAAGGCGATCGGCCATCTCTTGTTCCACGACTTCCTGCTGCCTTTCGAAGTCACTTCAGTGCTCGTGCTGATCGCGATCATGGGCGCCGTGGTTCTCGCACAACGCGCAGAAACACCCAACCTGTCACCCGGGAAGGAGGTCTGATGGTTCCCATCTCCTATTACTTGGTGCTTAGCGGAATCCTTTTCAGCTGTGGCGTCGTCGGCTTTCTGATCAAGCGCAACATCATCACGATCTTTATGTCGATCGAACTGATGCTCAACGGCGTGAACCTCTCCTTCGTGGCTTTCGCCGCGCACTGGCAGCATCTGAGCGGACAGGTTTTTGTTTTCTTCGTGATGGTGGTGGCCGCGGCTGAAGCCGCGGTAGGCCTTGCGATCATCATCGCCGTCTATCGCACACGCGAGACCCTCAACGTCGATCAGGTGAATCTGCTGAAATTATGACGCCTTCTCTCCATCTCTGGTTGATCCCGGCTCTGCCTCTGATTGGCGCCGCCATCAATGGCTTCTTCGGCCGCCGCTTTTCGCGGCAGATCGTTGCCGGGATTGCTCTCGCATTCTGCGGAGGCGCATTCGCCTGGGTCTTGTTTGTATGCGCCCGCTTCTCTTCTCTTACCATTCCGCACTCAGAATTCCTAGCGCACTGGATCCGCTCCGGCAATTTCCTGGTGGACTTCGAGTTTTACCTCGATCAACTCACGCTGGTCATGCTGCTGGTGGTGACCGGCGTCGGCTTCCTGATTCATATCTACTCGGTCGGTTACATGTGGGAAGAGGGTGGCTTCTACCGCTTCTTCAGCTACCTGAACCTGTTCATGTTCTTCATGCTCACGCTGGTGCTGGCCGGAAACTACCTGCAGATGTTTATCGGCTGGGAGGGCGTGGGGCTCGCATCGTACTTGCTGATCGGTTTCTGGTTCACCAAAGATTCCGCCGCCTCGGCCGGCAAGAAAGCATTCATCGTCAACCGCATCGGCGACTTCGGTTTCCTGATCGCGCTATTCCTGATGATCAAGCACTTCGGCTCGTTGAACTTCGGGCAGGTGTTCACGGCAGTGGGACCGTTGCCAGTGGAGACAGTCGGCTTCGGCCTACTGACTTCCATCGGTCTCTTGCTGATGGTCGGCGCTGCCGGCAAGTCCGCACAGATTCCCCTCTACGTCTGGCTTCCCGACGCAATGGAGGGTCCAACGCCTGTCTCTGCCCTGATCCACGCGGCGACGATGGTCACCGCCGGCGTCTACATGGTGGCGCGCTCACACCTGATCTTTGACCATGCGCCCAATGCGTTGACGGTCGTCGCCATCGTCGGCACCTTGACCGCGCTTTTTGCCGCCACCATCGGCATCGCGCAGACCGATATTAAGAAAGTCCTCGCCTACTCGACCGTCTCGCAGCTGGGATACATGTTCATGGCCTGTGGTGTGGCTGCATATTCGGCCGGAATTTTCCACCTGATGACGCACGCGTTCTTCAAAGGCTTGTTGTTTCTTGCCGCTGGTTCCGTGATCCACGCCGTCGGTGGCGAGCAGGACATGCGCAAGATGGGCGGCTTGAAGCAGTACATCCCGTGGACGTTCCTGACCATGTCGGTCGCGACCTTTGCGATCGCTGGATTCTGGCCTTTGGCCGGCTTCTTCAGCAAAGACGAAATCCTCTGGCAGGCATATTCCAACCCACACGGAAGCTGGGTTTACTGGCTGATCGGCGTAATCACTGCCTTCATAACGTCGTTCTACATGTTTCGCCTGTGGTTTATGACTTTCTTTGGGGACTATCGCGGTCGCGTTACGGATCACCACGTGCAGCCCGTGCACGGACACGGCGACCATGGCCATGGTGATCCGCACGAGAGTCCTATGGTCATGCTCGCCCCCCTGATGATCCTAGCCTTCCTCTCGTTCTTCGGCGGCTGGCTCAATTTCCATGACCGATTCGAACATTTCCTGTCGCCGGTATTTCACGCTACCGCCATTGCCGAATCCATCCCCAATCTTGAAGGTCAAGCTGCTGAACACAGCACCGAGTACCTGTTGATGGGCGTTTCCCTTGCCGCAGCTGCTCTCGGTCTGTACCTCGCATACCTTCTCCATTACAAGCGCCAGGACCTACCTCAGAAAATCGCCGGCACCCTCGGCGGGTTCTACGACACCGTGGTTCACAAGTACTACATTGACGAAATTTACGCCGTGCTGTTCGTCAAGCCGCTGGTCGATGGTTCTACGCGAATCCTCTGGCACGGCGTCGATCAGGGCGTGATTGACGCTGCCGTCAATGACGCCGCCGATGGCGCCAACCATGTCTCCGACGCCGCTCGCCATATGCAGTCCGGGAATCTGCGCTCCTATGCCGGCTGGATCGCCGCCGGTGGCGCGGTCGTGATCGCCTACATGATCTGGATGGGAGTGCGATGAACACCAGCTATCTCGATCCCGTCATTCTCACGTTGGTGACTTTCATCCCGGCTGCCGGCGGTTTACTGCTACTGATTTTCCCGCGCCGCGATCGCGACATCCGTATCTTCGCCCTTATCGTGTCCATGTTGACCCTCGGACTCTCCCTGCATCTGGTCGCCAACTTCCACCGGATGCAGGCCGAGTTCCACTACCAGATCGACCGCCAGTGGATCTCCACGCCCAACATCCACTACCACATGGGCGTGGATGGCATCTCCATGTGGCTGGTTCTGCTAACCACGTTCCTCACGCCGCTGTGCGTGTTGATTTCCTGGAAGTCGATCCACGAACGGGTGAAAGAATTCTTTATCCTCTTGCTGATTCTCGAAACCGCGCTCATCGGCGTGTTCACTTCGCTCGACCTGTTCCTGTTCTATTTCTTCTGGGAATCGACGCTGATCCCGATGGCTTTGCTCATCGGCATCTACGGCCACGGCCGCAAGGTCTACGCTGCGGTGAAGTTCTTCCTGTACACGATGGTCGCCTCGGTTTTCATGCTGGCGGCACTGCTCTGGCTCTACGCGAAAGTGGGCAGCTTCGATTTCATCACGATTCAAAATGCCATTCATTCCGGCCAGGTAGAAGGCTTTGCCACTGCTGCCCCTTGGTTGTTCCTTGGCTTTTTCATAGCGTTCGCCGTGAAGGTTCCACTCTTTCCGTTCCACACCTGGCTGCCCGACGCACACGTTGAAGCCCCCACAGCCGGCTCGGTTCTCCTGGCAGGAGTCCTGCTGAAAATGGGCACCTATGGCATGTTGCGCTTCAACCTCGGACTCTTTCCGGAACAGTCCCGCCACAACGCTCCCTGGATCGCAGCTCTGGCCCTCATCGGCATCGTCTACGGGGCGCTGGTGGCGATGGTCCAGCCCAACCTGAAGCGCGTGATTGCGTACTCTTCCGTCAGCCATCTCGGTTTTGTTGTGCTCGGGATCTTCAGCTTCACGCAAGCCGGCCTCAACGGGGCGATGTTCGTCATGCTGGCACACGGTGTATCGACCGGTGCACTTTTCATGCTGGCCGGCATCATCTATGAGCGCAAACACAGTTACGAGATCGCCGACATGGGCGGGCTAGCCACACCCATGCCGAAGTACGCCACGTTTTTCTCTTTCATCGTGCTTGCCTCAGTGGGATTGCCACTGCTGAATGGATTCGTCGGAGAATTTCTAGTGCTAAGCGGAGCGTTCCAGGCGCATCCGTTGTGGGGAATCGTGGGCGCAACCGGCGTGATCTGGAGCGCCTGCTACCTGCTCTGGATGTACCAGCGTGTCTTCTTTGGAAAAGTAACGCATCCGGAGAACAGCACGCTGCCTGACCTCTCCGCGCGCGAACAGCTTGCCCTGTGGCCCACCGCGATTGCCGCCCTGGTCATGGGAGTTGCGCCACTGCTCTGGCTGAATATCATCGACCCGGCCATCCAGAACGTTCTGACGCCCTTCGCGCAGGTGGCCAGCAGGGTGACTGGGCAATGACCACCGCGAACCTTCCCGTGGGCGCCGATTACATCCGCATTCTGCCGGAGATTGTTCTCTCGATCTTCGGCATGCTCATCATGGTGCTCGAGCCATTGATCCACGAAGACGAAAACCGGAAGACGATGGGCGCGATCGGCCTGGCGGGCGCTGTGGCGGCGCTGCTTTCTACCTGGCTGATGGCCGGCTCTCCGGGCTTCGCCTTCTGGAACATGGTTCGGGTCGACGGCTTCAGTGTCTTCTTCCACGTGCTCGTGATTGCTATCACGATTGTGCTCATTCTCACCTCTTATGAATACATGTCCGTCCAGCGCATTCGCGCGGGCGAATACTACGGACTGATTCTATTCGGTGCCGTGGGCATGTGCCTGATGTCTTCCGCTGTGGAGCTGGTGCTGATCTTCATCGCGCTGGAAATCTCTTCGATCTCGACCTACATTCTGGCGGGCTTCAGGCGCCGTTTTGCCATCAGTAGCGAGTCTTCCCTGAAGTATTTTTTGCTGGGTTCATTCGCAACCGCGTTTTTCCTTTACGGTGTCTCCCTCATGTTTGGTGCGACCGGATCCACCAACATCGACGAGATCAGCGCCCGCTTGAATGCAGGCTCAGTGCCAGTGCTGGCCTATGTCGCAATGGCGCTCATGTTCATCGGCCTGGGATTCAAAGTAGCCGCGGCCCCTTTCCATATCTGGACCCCCGATGTCTATGAAGGCGCTCCCGCTCCGATTGTGGGCTTTATGTCCACCGCGCCGAAGGCTGCCGCCTTCGCCGTTTTGCTGCGCGTGGTCTTTGAAGCCAACGCGCCCGGCCGATTCTGGCTGATATGGGTCTCGGCCGCCTTGTCTATGACCCTCGGCAACATTGGCGCCCTCGTACAGAACAACATCAAACGCCTGCTCGCCTATTCGTCCATCGCCCATGCCGGCTACATGCTGGTCGCTTTCGCCGCGGCACCCGAACTGGGGACCTCAGCGGTCATGTTCTATGCCGCTTCTTACGCAGCCATGAACGTTGGGGCATTCGCGGTGGTGAGCCACTTCGCGAATGCCGGCGAGCGCTACGTATCCCTACAAGACTATGAAGGCCTCGGACGCCGCGCCCCGTTCTTGGCCGGCGCCCTCGGAATTTTTCTGATTTCTTTGATCGGAATTCCCATCACCGGCGGCTTCTTTGCAAAGTTCTACGTCTTCAGCACAGCGTTGAAATCAAACCTCGTCTGGCTCACGATCATCGGTGTCGTCAACAGTGCGATCGGCGCTTACTACTACCTTAAAATCATCGTCGTGATGTACATGCGTGAACCCCGCGAGGAAGTGCCAGTCCTCCCAGTTCCACCAGCCCTCACCGCAGCCCTCGCGATTACACTCGCTGCGACGATCTACCTTGGCGTTCTGCCTGGGCGCATCCTGGACTTCGCCCAACGCTCTGCAAGGCAACTCGTCCACTCCGATGTTTCAACAGCAACCGGACAAATCGACGGTGTTCAAATATTTCAACAGAAACGTTGAGAAATGCAGCGATCTCTCGGGCGCATCTGCCTAAAACGACCACGCACCTCTATTGCTCAGCTTCATCGCTGTTTGCCGCTTGACGAGACAAAGCAAGTCGTCTACATACTGTTAACCTAGTAAGGTGTGGGGCTTCGCTGAGCACGTGATTCGCGCCCTCTCGTCGGTGCTTTGGCATTGAACGAGGGATTAGCTAAAACGCTTCCCATTTGACATCTCGAGTTCGAGTCGGCATGATAGGGGACCAACAGAACGTTCCGCAGGCTGATTCGAGCAACCCAACGCAGGAGGATGGTATGTCCAAAGTTTTACGCAGACTCTGGTCGGATGAGTCCGGGCAGGATATCGCTGAGTACGCCGTGATGTTGGCAGTAATTCTGGTTCTGGTGGTTGGAACTGTTCGTTTGATTGGCTCCAATGCGAACAACGCGTTTTCGGCAGCCGCCAGTTCAATTCAATAGCGAACCGGGACCAGCCCTCGTTTTGCGCGCCTCAGTGCCGCTACCCTCCTGAGGAGTACCGGTGTTGACGGAAAGCTCGTCACCGTCTAAGATTTGATCCGCATGACACGATTTACCTACTTTTCGTTCGCGTTTTTCCGCTACTGGTTTTTTAGAGTGGCGGCGTGGGCGGAGCTTGTAGGTGAGTCGAGCCGGCAATAATCACCTAGAATTCCAAGTTCCAGTCCAGGCCGCGATTCTCAAAATCGCGGCCTTTGTTTTTTTGAAATCGTTCCAGCGAAAAGGGGGATCACACCAATGATCGTCAACATGTCCGACGGCGCCACGGAAGCGGAGATTGAGCACGTCATCGAGAGAATCCGTGAAGCTGGCTACCAACCGCACGTTACCCGCGGAACACAACGCACCATCGTCGCTGCAGTGGGCAGCGGACGCCGACATGAAATCGAAGCCCTGCAAGTCGCGCCCGGCGTTGACACGGTGGTTCCCATCGCACAGCCCTTCAAGCTGGTGAGCCGCCAGGTCAAGCCCCATCGTTCGGTCGTGAACGTGAAGGGAGTGCCGATCGGCGGAGACAAAGTTGTAGTCATCGCCGGCCCGTGCTCAGTGGAATCGCCCGAGCAGCTTCTGTCGACGGCGCAGGCCGTAAAAAAGTCGGGCGCCAGCCTTCTGCGCGGTGGTGCCTACAAGCCACGTACCTCGCCCTACGACTTTCAGGGCCTGGGAGTCGAAGCCCTCAAGATCCTGCAAGAGGCCAGCAAACAGACCGGCCTTCCAGTAGTCACCGAGGTGATGGGCACCGAGGACATCGATCTCATCAGCGAGTACGCGGACATGCTGCAAGTAGGCGCACGCAACATGCAGAACTTCGCCCTCCTACGCAAGCTGGCAACCGTACGCAAACCTATTCTGCTGAAACGCGGGCCATCAGCGACTGTCAAAGAGTGGCTGTTGGCCGCCGAGTACCTGCTCTCGGGCGGCAATGATGACGTGGTTTTGTGCGAGCGCGGCATCAAGACTTTCGAAACGGAAACACGGAACACGATCGACTTGGCCGCGGTTGCGCTGGCGCGAGATCTATCGCATCTGCCAGTGATCGCCGACCCGTCGCATGGCACCGGAAAACAGAGCCTGATAGCAGCTGTATCGCGTGCCGCCGTTGCAGTGGGCGCCGATGGCCTGATTATCGAAGTTCACCCTTGCCCCGAGCGTGCGTTGTCGGACGGCCCGCAATCTCTCGACTTCGCCGCCTTTGAGAAAGTAATGCGAGGCTTATCCGATCCATTGCGAGGCATTGCCAATGGCAATGCCTAGGACAACGGAAACACGTATCGGACTCATGCGGCTCTAAAGCTTCGAACGGAGGCCTAGGGGCAAAGGGGGAAATGAGGTGAAGTCGAGGGGTGGCGCGACGGTTTAGGTGCGGTCTAGCCGAGACCGGCCCTTTCGTTTGCCGGTGCCTCAATAACCCCACCCTGCCACGTTTCCACACCCCGCTTATCGAACCGGACAGGCGGAGTTACCGCATCCGGCTCTCGGAAAAGACTCACGATGTTCCGTGTGACGCCGTCTGCGACTCCTGAACACAACCTGGGGTGGCTAGACTCATCGTCAATGCCCCATGTCCTTCGTTGCTTCTTGCGTCCGTCTTTAGTAGGGTCGAGGACTGGCGCCACGCCCCGTAGACTCGGCCTATCTGTTGCTCCCCGTTTCCTCTGGGAGTGCCTCACTAGCCGAATCGTAAGCCGGTTTCCAGTCCCCGCCTCATCAAACCCAGCGTGCAGATTTCCCGCACTGGGCTTTCCTGTGTGCTTCTTGTCAAGGGTTATGTGGCTCATTCGAGCGGAGCGACTTTCAACTGTGATCGCCATACACGACCCGGTAATCATTAAACAGTCCGAGAGTGTCGTAGATCCATCGCGTACTCCACCGCTTCCAGCCGAATCCTTTGCGCCCTCGCGCACGTAGCAAGTGCCGCCGCACCTTCTTTTCCACCCAGAGCTTGATGTAGGAGAAGCACCCGCTCGAGTTCCCTACGCGAAAGTAGTTCACCCAGCCCCGCAGAATCGGATTGATGTGTCCGATCACCATCCGCACGGGCTGACTTACGAAGCGCCGGAAGATTTCCTTCAGCTTCCGCAGGAGTGCCGTTCGCTTTTTCTGCGTGGGCACAACATGGGGCCGCCACTGTCCCTTACGACTTCGGACGCGGCGATACTCAAACCCCAGAAAGCTGAAGCCTTCTCCCCGCATTAGGTCTACTTTCCGGCTCTTTTCCTCGTTGATTTCAACGCTGAGTTTGCCCAATTCCTCTCGCAGTCGTTTCTCCACCGCCCGGATTAGCCAGTCCTGCCGCGGATGGGAGTCAAGCAATACCACCAGATCGTCCGCAAACCTCGCGTATTGAACATTGGGGTAGCTCCCTCTTCGCGTGGTTGCAATAGCCTTTTCCAGCATGCGATCTACCTCAGTGAGGTAGAGGTTGCTGAGCATTGGCGAAATTACACCGCCCTGAGGAACTCCCTTCCTTCCGGTCGACTTCAGGATCATCTTCAGGAGTTTCATCATCGATGCATCCTGAACCCGCCGAGCCACTTTCTCGAGCAGCAATGAATGCTGCACGTTATCGAAATAGGCTCGGAGATCCAGATCGATGATTCGTGTTAACCCTTGGACGATCGCCTGATCAACTCGGCTTACCGCGTCATGGGCCGACCGCTTCGGTCGATAACCATACGACCCCGATTGGAAGTCGGCTTCGAAGATCGGCTCCAGGATGAGTTTTATTGCACCCTGAACCACGCGGTCGCGGATTGCGGGGATCGAAAGCACGCGGACCTTTGAGCCCCCGTCCTTCGGAATCTCCTTTTTCCGCATCGGCATGGGTTGATACGTGTTTTGGTCCAGTTCGTCCTGTATCTGTTTCAGAAAACCCTCCACTCCACTTTCTTCGATGGCCTCAAACGTGACACCATCGATCCCAGGTGCGCCATTGTTGCTTTTGGCCATCCGGTAGGCTTCCTGGAGCGTTTCCATCTTGCAGACGTGAACGTACAGTCCCCAAAAGCGCCAAGTTGGTTCTGCCTTCGCCTTGACGTATATCCTCCTCCGCAGGTCCTGCACACTGATGGGTGTCTTTGTCATCTCACCCTTGCCTCCCTTGTGGTTGGAGTTGTTGCTGCACATCAGTAGGGCCTCTTCGCTCCACAGGCATTACCCCGTTTCACTGCTACTGCTGGCCCTTCCGCCACCCTCTCGTCGTCCACCGATTTCCTGGTGATCCCAGTTATACGGTCTTCTGCTCCATGGATTTCTCCATGGGACGAGGAGGGTTTCTCCAGTTGCTCAATGTGTCCTTGTCATCGTGCTGTCGCTATCGCCCCGCCAGAGCGTCTCGTCGCATCAGTCAGTTTGCAACGGTACATGTTGCCTTCACCCCCTCAGTGAGAGTTCGGCCTCTGGAGTTTAGGGTTTCGAGGTCACCTGTGCGTTCACTTTCGTTACAGCCCAATGACTCGCTCACCATCCCGAAAGGATGATTTTGTTGGACCGACTTCACGCGTTTCGTTTCCTCCACACGTGCGGCCCTAGCTACAAGAGTTCTGACTCTTCCCTTAATGGGTCTACCTCCCATTGAACACATCTGCCTTTTCTGGACATACACTGAGGCCCCTTCCCTCTGCCGGAGTTACCCGGCTTCCTCGGTACTGCGAGCCTCTCCGCCACCCCACACGGCCCGGCCTGTCTCTCGCGAGTTACCAGTTGATCCCAACCGCGATCACCGCTGGGGCTTCCCGTGTTGCGTCTGGTCTCCTATGCGTACATGCCGTCGCCATTACCCCGGCAGGTTCGATGGAGCCTGTTCGCTCGTCTATCTCCCTCGACTGCGGCCTTCCCTGTGTAACAGTCAGGTCGGCTCCTGCAATTGTTTTTTCGGGGCCTGCTCAGCGTTCACTCATGTTACGGCCTGCACGCTCGCCGAGTCGCTAAACGACCCTCTACACCGAAGGCTCCGACAGCTTCGTTGCCTCCGCTGCCGCTTCGATTGCTACCGGGTGGAGCGAACCAGTTCCCGGGCGGGAGTTGCACCCGCTGAAGTCCAGCGCCTTGTCACGGCGCACTGTTACGCCAACAATCGAGCCTTTTTCGTAGCGCCCGATTGCGTCGTTGTGCTAGAAACCTAAGCCATGCGAACTCTGCTATTGGTTCTATTATCTTGCTGCGTAGCTCAGTCGTCCCCGGTCGCCCAGCAGGACGCGACGACGCCTCCAGCGGTGACCGCCTTCGATTGTCCCAAGTACCCGTCTAAGGCTGATTCTATGAGGCTGCAAGGGATGGTGGTTTTGCAGGTCGCAACTGACGGGCATCAAGTTGTTGACGTGAAGCTCACATCAGGTCATCCACTGCTAGCACCAGATGCGATCAACAACGTACGGACTTGGAAGTTTGCTGACCACGCACCCACAACCTTTGCCGTGAAGTACTTTTACGTTAACGAGGGCCATTTCAAGCGCGACAAGGCCACCAAGTGTTCGGCCAAAATGGAACTGCCAAGCCAGGTGACCGTTAGTACATCCTTCTCATTCTGAGGTGCGTCAGGCGAAAGCCCCCGGTGAATGCGCTGGCTGATGAAAACAGGCGTTAGCACTCACTCCCCCGCGTCGGGATTCCGTGGCTCTCAACGTCGACGAGCGCTTTTCACTGGTTGCGCATCATTAGGAAAACCGCCTCGCCCACAAAACAAAACGCCCCAGACTCCGGTTAGAGTCTTGGGCGCTCCGCTGAACAGCCCTCCCCCGAGTACTGCTCAAGAACAATCTAAATTCACTCGGTAATTTGGGGAATGGCCCGCCTGTGCCATCGAACCCACACCAACGTGCCGACGGAAATCTAAACCCGCATAGACAGGGCCGCGGACACATTACCCGACGGTCAGTCTCTTCTCCATATGCACGATGGGCAGCCATTCTCCGTTGGCCAAGGGTACGCCCATGCGTTCGAGTTCCACATACCCCCGGGCCCGGTAGAGCGGGACCCCGGTCAGCGTAGCCCCCATCTCGAATCGTCGAAATCCCGCCTCCGCTGCAGCCCGTTCGCACTCATTCAAAATTATGCTCCCGATCCCACGCCGCACCCAATTTGGGTGGACAAAGAATGCCCGAATCTTGGCCGCATCCACTCGCGGATCCAACAACGTATCTTCTCGGGCAGTCCATCGATCTCCGCCGTACAGTGTCCTCCGCTTGCTCCATCCTCCGCACGCGACGATCACTGGTTGTGCATCGCTGGTTTCCCGTGCACTCAAATTCGAGTGCTGTGCCTCTGCTTCCACCACGAAATAAGTCCCATCGGCAATCAATTGGCTGTCCACTCCGTATACGGTCCCCAGCGCACTTTCGATCTGGGTTGGCGTGTAGTCCTGTGCCTGCAGTCGGCGCACTGAAGCATCGATCAGCACCCTCAACACGGGAATGTCATCAAACACAGCCTGTCGGATAGTTAAATTCACAGAAATTTCAAACCAGGCAGTAGCACTGGCTCTCCGTCGTCACTATACGCAATTCCCTGCCAAACGGATTTCACGAACAATCTTCCAATCCGATGGTTTCCAAACCGCGTACTCCAGCTGATTCACAAATCTCCACCTTGAAAGGGATTTTGAAATGCACCGAAGATTGGTAACCACTCTCGGGCTTGTCACGTTGATGATCACCTCCGCATTAGCTGGAATGAACAACCCGGTAGTTGGCGGCAAAGAAATGTTTCCAAGCAAGAACATTATCGAGAACGCTGTCAACTCCGCCGATCACACCACGCTGGTGGCCGCTGTGAAAGCCGCTGGCCTGGTCGAAACGCTCGAAGGCGCGGGCCCCTTCACCATATTTGCTCCCACGAACGAGGCCTTCAGCAAGCTGCCCGCCGGCACGGTCGACACATTGCTGAAGCCCGAAAACAAGTCCACGCTGACCAAGGTCCTTACCTACCACGTTGTCGCCGGACGCTGGAGCAAGTCCGACCTGATGAAGAAAATCCGGGAAAGCAACGGCTCCGCGGAACTGACCACCGTGGAAGGTGGCAAGCTCTGGGTCACGCAAGATGGCAAACACATTCTGCTGAAAGATGAAAAAGGTGGCACAGCGACCATCACAATCGCCAACGTTTTCCAGTCCAACGGTGTGATCCACGTAATTGACACCGTCGTGATGCCTAACTAGCTGACCATCGATTGTTTCGATGTTCGTAAACAGGGTGCGGACCAGCCGCACCCCACCTTCAGCCTAGGCCAGATTCTTGCAGCCCCTCGCGGGCTTCTCGTGCCCATTGCAGTTCAAAGCGTTCGCCGGCGCTTCCCCTACAATTGCTATCTTCTCGTCAGTTGCTTTATGTTGACGCCTGCTGTGTACTCGCGGCGGGCTAGCCTAGATAATCGTGTCCACGTCCCCAATTCGGTCCCTGCTGCAAGGCTACGCCATTGCCTTGCTAAGTGTCTCAGTAGCATTCGCAGCTACTATGCTGCTGCAAGGTTTCTTTCCTTACCCGTTTCTCTTTTTGTTCTTTGGCGCCGTTATGGCCAGCGGCTGGTTCGGAGGAACCGGTCCCGGTCTCGTCTCGGTCGCTCTTTCCACACTGCTTGTCGATTATTTCTTTGTTCCCCCCTTCCATTCCTTCACTGTCAGCACGTCAGTGGTTGCCTATTTTGTGGCCTTTGTGACTTGCGCTCTGATAGCGGGATGGATTGGCGCCTCCAAGAGGGAAAGCGTAGCCGCTCTTAAGCATGGCCTGGACATGCTGGAGGTTCGCGTTTCGGAGCGCACCGCCGAACTCATGAAGACGCAGGCTGAACTCGCTCACCTATCCCAGGTCCTGAGCATGGGCGAACTCACCGCGTCGATCGCGCATGAGATCAACCAGCCCCTGACCGCCGTCGTCACCCACGGACATGCTTGCGTCGAATGGCTTTCCGCCAATCCCCCCAATCTCGAGAAGACTCGCCAGACCATCGAGCGAATTATCCAGGACGGCACCCGAGCCGGCGCCGTACTCAGCCGCATTCGCGCATTGTTCAAGAAGGAAGCTCCCGCCAAAGACTGGTTTGACATGAACGAGGTCATCCACGAACTGACCGTCTTCTTGCGTGATGAAGCCGTCCGTCGGCACATCTCCATTCGCACCGACCTGGTTCCGGGACTTCCGAAAGTCAAAGCCGACCGCGTCCAGTTGCAACAAGTCGTGCTGAATCTCATCATGAATGGCATGGATGCAGTCGCGGAAACGACAGGACGTCCGAAAGAATTGCTTTTGAGTGCGCGCGGGCAGGATGCCGAACTGCTAGTCCGCGTCGAAGATTCTGGCATCGGCCTCGATGCGGAAACGACCGAGAAGATCTTCCAGCCGTTCTTTACCACCAAGCCTCACGGCATCGGCATGGGACTCTCGATCAGTCGGTCGATCATCGAGGCACACGAGGGTCATCTGTGGGTAGTCCCGCGTCCCTCAGGCGGAGCGATTTTTCAGTTCACGCTGCCGCTGGAACCGAGAGAATCCGATGACTGAAGCGCGGCCTACGATTTTCGTTGTGGATGACGACGCCTCTGTGCGCGATGCCATCAGCAACTTGCTTGAATCAGTGGGCCTTACGGCGCAGGTCTTCGCTTCCACTGAGGATTTCTTGCATGCTCCACGCCCCGACGCGCCCAGTTGCCTGGTTCTCGACGTTCGTCTTCCCGGCCTAAACGGTCTCGACTTTCAGGAATTCCTCCAGAAGTCCGGCATCTTCATTCCCATCATCTTTATCACCGCTCATGGTGACGTTCCCATGACCTCGCGCGCCATGAAAGCCGGCGCCATCGAGTTTCTGATGAAGCCCTTCCAGAAGGAGTACCTGCTGGCCGCGATTCACCAGGGCCTGGAACGTGATCGGATCTGGCGCGAGGAACACGCACAGATCTCCTCCTTGCGTGATCGTTTTGAGCAACTTACCTCGCGCGAACGCGAAGTAATGGACCTCGTCGTCAACGGCCTAATCAACAAGCAGATTGGCGCCCAACTCGGCCTGAGCGAAGTCACAGTCAAAATCCATCGGGGACGGGTGATGCAGAAAATGCAGGCGGCATCCCTGGCCGATCTGGTCCGTATGTCCGACAAACTCAAGCCCCGAGCGCGCAGATAGCCTTTTCTGATTGCCTCCATAATATTTTTCAATGAGTTTGCATACCAAAGGATGATTGTCTTCCCCTCCCCGACTCTCTAGCGTTGAGTCCTATGAGCGCTTCCGGGGACTGGAATCTTCACAATGGGTCCGTTCCATTGGTCCGCGCGGGTGGCCCGGGCCGCCTGCCTCGCGAAAAGGCCGATGTGGCCTCTCTTCACGGCGTAATCAGTCGCATGACCGCGAACGCGCCCTTCGCCGAAGTTCTCCAAGAAGTGATCGACTTCGCGACATCGGTGGTTCAGTGCGACTCCTGTTTCATTTACATCCTGGAGGGAGAACAACTGGTGTTGCGAGCCTCCCGCAACTCCCATCCGGAAGCTGTTGGCCGGATAAAATTGCAGCTAGGTCAAGGCATCACCGGTTGGGTGGCAAAGCATCGTCAGCCGGTCGTAGTCTCACAGAATGCGGAGGGCGACCCGCGTTTTCAGCTATTCAACGAACTACCCGAAGATCGCTTTGAAGCGTTTCTCTCGGTCCCTTTGTTAAGCCGCGGTAGCGTAGTCGGCGTGATCAACCTGCAGAACCGTGCTGCTCATCACTACACCACCCACGAAATCACTCTCTTGTCGACGATCGGCTTCCTCGTAGGCGCCGAAGTCGAGATGGCGCGTCTGGAAAAGGAAAACTCAGAACTGACACAGCGCCTCGAAGTCCGCAAACTGGTGGAGCGCGCCAAGGGTATTCTTCAACAGAACCTGAAGATCGGTGAGGAGGAGGCGTACCAGATGCTCCAGCGCCAAAGCCAACAACGACGCCTCTCAATGAGGCAACTGGCCGAGGCCGTGGTCCTGAGCCATTCAGTAACTCGGGGGTCGTAGCGAACAATTGGAGTTCTAACGAACCAATACCTCTGATAGAAACTTTGAATTTGACTTCGCATCACCCAGTAAGCAGAATGCCGCATCAAGTTTAGGTAGCTTGCTCCCTCTTTTCGACGCGGAAAAGAGACTATTCCAGGCACGTCGCCGTGCCAGCCTCATCGACAAATTGTGATCACGCGTGCGTCTGCAAGGATAGCTGCACTCGGGCGGTGAATCGTATCTGTGCTAACGACAGATAGGACTCACCAATCAGGTTTGGTCATCGTTAATTGCAGAGGGAGCTGGGAGGGCATGAAGCAGTTATGGGAGGCCGCCGATTTCGTTCGGAATCTGCACCGACGCCTGCGCTTTCGCGGCCTGTCGCGCGCGCCCCTCAAGCTCTTGCGCCTGGAGTTACGCGACGATCGGGCGGAGTGCGAGTGGCTCGCACGCCCCTGCACCAGCTCAGACGAACGGCATGCCTCGCTACAGGCTCTGGAAGACTCGCTCGCTGTTCGGAAGCTGCTGTTCGCCGCGATGCCTTCACTATCCAGCGCAGTGTTTCGTGTCTATCGCCGAGTCGAGCGGGAGCATACCGAGTTGATCATCACGGGCACAGTCACGCGGGATGAGCAAGTTGCCGATGACGTCTGCTCTCCTGCCATGCGCGCAAAGTTATGCGGCTTGCGCTTCTGGCTGCAGGACGGTGTTCTTGGGGGACTCCAGCCGCAACCATGAATTGCGTATGGGATGCCATCCACCGACGATGAAATGTTTACGTGTTTTGCAAGCCGCGAAGCCGAGTAGCGGCAACTGGTGCAGACCAAAACCTGATGCAGATCAAAACTAAGAGAAGGAGCTCTGACATGTCGGTCATTGCCAACGTAGCAACCAAGTTGTCTCTATCCCAGAAGTTCTCCCGGCTGGCCAAGCGCTTACGGGATCCGGAATGGCGCCGTTACGGCGGGCTGCTCCTCGGCGGTAAGGCCATCGGCATCGGCTTGGTGCTGCTGATCATCACCGTGGTTTCAGGACTCTTCTTCACCCACGTCTACGCACAAACGGCTGCTCCCGAAGTCAAAGCCGCCGACATCGTAAATCCTGTCAACACCGCATGGACCCTGATCGCTGCATTCCTGGTGTTCGGAATGCAGGTCGGATTCACCATGCTCGAAGCCGGCTTCTGTCGTTCACGTGAAACCGTGAACGTGCTCGTGGAATGCGTAGTGGATACCTGCCTTTGCGGCATTCTCTTCTATGCGGTCGGCTTCGCATTCATGTTTGCCCACGGCAACGGCTTCATCGGTTATCACTGGTTCTTCCTGCAGGGATGCGCCGGCGACCTACGAATCGACCGGGGTAGCGTTCCTGGCCGTCTGGATTTTCCAGTTCGCTTTTGCGGACACTTGCTCGACCATCACCTCCGGCGCCATGATCGGTCGTACCGGCTTCGTCGGCGACCTTCTCTACAGCGTCTGCGTTACCGGTTTCATTTACCCCATCATCGGACACTGGGCTTGGGGACCGGACGGCTGGCTGGCGACCATGGGTAGCGCGGGAAATGTCTTGCCATCCCTCGGAATCGGTTTCCATGACTTCGCCGGCTCCACGGTTGTACACACCATCGGCGGATTCATCGCGCTGGCGGGCGCCATTGTTCTTGGGACCGCGTCTAGGCCGCAAAGTTCAAGCGTGACGGCGGCGGACCTATGTTGCCGCACGATCTGACCATCGCTGTAACCGGCGGTCTGATTCTGTGGTTCGGCTGGTACGGCTTCAACCCGGGCAGCACGCTTTCCGCCATGGATTTTGAAGGCATCGGCAGAGTGGCCACCAATACCACGCTCGCCGCCTGCGCCGCCGGACTCACCTCGATCCTTTACGGCTATTTCAGAACCAAGAAGTGGGACGCGAGCTATACCACTAACGGATTCCTCGCCGGACTCGTCGCTATCACTTGCCCCTGTTACTGGGTCAGCCCGACCGGCTCCGTCTTGCTCGGCGGAATCGCTGGTGTGCTCGTCATCCTCGGTGTCGACGCTACTGGAATGGCTGCGCATCGATGATCCCATCGGCGCCGTCCCAGTCCACGGACTTTGCGGAATCTGGGGAACGATCTCGCTCGGACTGTTCGCCTGCGGCAGGTACGGAGCGACTGGACCACTCTCACCCGACAACTCCGCTCCTCTGAAGGGACTCTTCTACGGCGGGGGAACTGCAGGTTCTGGTCGCGCAGATCATCGGCAGCGCCGTCGTCACCTTGGCCACCTTCGGCGTCGCCATGGCCGTCATGCTCGCCGTGAACGCGACCGGAATGCTGCGCTGCCGGAAGAGGCAGAACTCTACGGCATGGATCTCCACGAGCACGGCATTTCTGCCTATCCCGAGTATGTCATTTCCGCATTAGGCGCTCCGGGCGGCATGAGCCAGGAACTCCCAGTGGTTCAAGTAAAAGCCAGCCTGGCAACCACCAAGCCGATCTCTCACATTGCCAGTTGACCTACCTATGGCGTGCAGTCGATTCCGCAGGAGGCAGACGATCCTCTGCCTCCTGCATATAAAATCTTTCAGGTGATGTGAGGACAAAATGACAAAACTCGAAGCCATTGTGCAACCCAACCGGTTTGAGCAGGTCAAGGAAGCTCTTATCGGACTCGGTGTTGAAGGCATGACCATCTCAGAAGTGCGCGGTCACGGACGGCAGAAAGGCCACACCGAGACTTATCGCGGACGAGAATACGGTATCGATCTCCTGCCCAAGGTGAAACTGGAATTGGTCCTCGACGACAAACTGGTCGATCCCGTGGTCGACGCCATCATCAAGAGCGCGTCTACGGGCAAGATCGGCGACGGGAAGATCTTTCTCTATAAGGTGGAAGAGGCTATCCGGATCCGCAGCCAGGAACGCGGCGCCGCTGCCCTTTGATCTCGTCCGTCCCGAATCGGCGTCCAGCTTCCGCCGTGCGGAAGCTGGATACTCCTTTGTACCTTGAAGTCGATCGTTACCCGTTCGACGACGGGTAGGTAGTTGGGGTATTGTAGAAAATCGTTGTCGCAACCGAACCCCTGAGGCGTTAGTGGCCGAATCACAAATCAAGCGTCCTCCCGTCCCGGTGTTTATCGCCACGACGGTGATGCTCAGCTTCATCTCCTTCTGGCGGGCCGCCGCTATCGTTCTATCCGATCTCGCTTCCTCCGCTTATTATGCTGGTGGCGACGCCGAGAAGGTCATCGGCAAGAGCGCCCCATGGTTCATCCTCGCGGTCATGCTGTTCAGCTATGCCGTCCGCGCGGTCTACATCGAAGCCAGCAGCATGTTTGTGCGCGGTGGCGTGTACCGCGTCGTCCGGCAGGCCATGGGCGACACCCTCGCTAAACTGTCCGTGTCAGCCCTCTTGTTCGACTACATTCTGACCGGCCCCATCAGCGCCGTCACCGCCGGCCAATACCTCGCTGGGTTCATCGAGGAAGTCGCGCAGGTACCTGAAGCATCCCATCCACTTCAACGAGAACTATTTCGCGGCTGGGTTTGGCATTCTGGCCATCGCTATATTTCTGGTGGAAGAACATCGAGGGCATCCACGAGTCCAGCGACAAGGCTCTCTGGATCATGAAAGTCACGACCGTCATGGTCGTCATTCTGATCGTTTGGTGCGTCGATCACCGTCTTCAAAACCCACGCAGAAATTGCCGCCATTGCCGAGCCTGCAGAACATGAAACTCGACCACGAGTTTCTCGGCTGGCTCACCGGCACCCGCCTCAGCCAGATGATGTGGATCGTGGCCTTGGTGGGCATGGGCCATTCCGTCCTCGCCATGAGCGGTGAAGAAACCCTGGCGCAGGTGAACCGCGAAATTGAAAGCCCGAAGCTGCTCAATCTGCAGCGGGCGGGACTTGTAATTTTCGTCTACAGCCTGGTCTTCACATCGTTTGTTTCGTTTCTGGCCGTGATGATCATCCCCGACACGGTTCGCCCGAACTTCTTCGCGAATCTGATCGGTGGGCTGTCCATGTACCTGGTCGGGCCCGACTCTGGCCAAATTGCTCTTCCACGCGTTTGTCGTGCTGGTGGGTGTTCTGATTCTTTCCGGCGCTGCCAATACCGCGATCCTGGGCGCAAATGGCGTGCTGAATCGTCTCTCTGAGACCCGCGTCCTTACCTCCTGGTTCCAGCGCCCTCACAGAAAGTACGGCACAACTTATCGAACGATTAATCTGATCGCCCTGCTGCAGGTGCTGACGATTGTTCTCAGCCGCGGCAACTTCTACGTTCTGGCCGCGCTGTACGCGTTCGGCGTGGTCTGGAGCTTCTCGTTCAACGGTCTGGCGGTTTTCATCCTCCGCTACAAGTACCCCGAACACCGCGAGTGGAAGGTTCCCGGCAACCTGAAAATCGGAAAGCGTGAGATCCCGATTGGACTCGGCTTGATCACAGCTCTGTTGTTCCTGATCGCCATCGCCAATTTGCTGACCAAAAAGGAAGCGACCATCGCAGGCGTAGTGTTCAGCGGTGTCTTCTACTGCATCCTCACTGTGTCAGAGCGTTACGCCAAACGTGAGCAGGCGGGCGAGTCGGATTCGCTGGAGCAGTTTCGCGTCTTTGACAATCCAGAACTCGATTACGCCCTGGTCGGCACCCGTCCTGGAAATATCCTTGTGACGGTCCGCGATCCCCACCGTCTTCATCATCTTCGTGACGTACTGAACCGGACCAACATGGCCCATCAAGACGTAGTCGTGCTCAGTGCACGACTGTCCCCGGGGCGCCATTCCTTCAGCGGCAACACCACCTACGAAGCCCGTGACGTCTTTGACATCTACGAGCAGGAGTTGTTTTCGAAAGTAGTGACCTTGGCCGAGAAGCAAGGCAAGCGGGTCTCTTTATTGGTTGTACCCGGCACCGACGTCTTTGACGCCATTCTGATGACCGCTCAACGGCTGGAATCTTGCCGGGTCGTGTCTGGACTGTCCACGAAACTGACCGCCGACGAACAGGCAAAACTCACCGGCGATGCGTGGGAAAGACTACCGGAACCCAAGCCTCGGCTGATCATGGAAATCATCGGAGCCGATGGGCGTCGCCACGAATATCCTCTAGGCCCCCACGAACCCCGGCTTCGCCCCAGTGATGTGGAATTGCTGCACAAGATCTGGCTGGAAATCACCTCAGACCCGCGCTATGCCGGTCTGCATCACTATCACATCGTCGCGTTAGCCCTGGAAGAACTAAAGCGGAGCCTGCACTCCCCAGACCGCGAAGCCGTCCTGGAACAATTCCTCCGCGACCGCGACAGCTAGCCCAACGAAGTTCGAGCAATTGGATGCCGGGACAGGTACGAGTTCTGGGCCTCAAAGTACGCCGCATGTCGACTCGCCAGGAGGGCAAGATCGGATTCGTCATCACGGGAGCGCACATCACCGATCGTCATCAACTGGAAGACCAGTTACGGCAGGCCCACAAACTTGAAGCCATCGGACAACTGGCGGCGGGCATTACCCACGAAATCAGTACACCCACCCAATTTGTCTCGGATAACACGTCCTTTCTGAAGGAAAGCTGGGCTTCGATCACCACACTTCTCCAGACCTGGAAGGAATTGCAGCGTTCAGAACCTTCTTGCAGCACTTTTGCATGCCGTTTCGGACAACTCTGGAAGCAATCCGACCTCGACTACCTGCTCGCGGAAATTCCCCGCGCCATCGACCAATGCCTGGACGGCATGCAGCGCATTGCCAGAATCGTACGCGCCATGAAAGAGTTCTCCCATCCCTGGAACCGACGAGAAGGCTCCCGTTGACATCAATCGTGCCATCGAGACGACGGTTGCCGTTTCCAGAAACGAGTGGAAATATGTCGCCGAGGTTGACTTACATCTCGACGACACCTTGCCTCTGGTTCCCTGCCTGCACGGAGAGTTTAACCAGGCGATCCTGAACCTCATCGTCAACGCGGCCCAGGCGATCGCGGGTGTAGTCGATGAGACCACCAGCAGCAAAGGAAGAATCACTGTTTCCACCCGCTGTCTGTCGGACGCGGCCGAGATCAGCGTCTCCGATACCGGCATGGGTATTCCCGAAGCCATCCGTTCGCGGATCTTCGAACCCTTCTTCACCACCAAGCCCGTCGGCAAAGGCGCCGGCCAAGGCTTATCCTTGGTGCACGCTACCATCGTAAAAAAGACTGAAGGGTCAGCTATGGTTCGACTCAGAGGTCGGACGCGGTACTACGTTCTTCATCCGGCTCCCTCTCGACGTCTCCACATCGCCTGTGGCCAAGTGATCTCCCTGTTCGGACATTTTCGGGCGACCTCTTACCGCTCCCGCCAATTCGAGCGTCGCCCACGTTTCACGTGGTATCCACGGTACCAGGGCCAAGAAAAGCGGCCCACGGTCAACGTGGCCGTTGGTAACTAGGCATTTCGGCGGGGATTGCGCCACACTGCGGGAGTGAGGACGCTTCGCGACTCCACTTCCCCGTCGCGAACGGTCTCGTCGGGGCTATTCCCAAGCAAATTTCAGCAGACCATTGGTTGCAGGCGCGAGTTTGTGCAATGCGGCCGGTCTCCAAATCATGAATCCGGGAGGAGAGTTGCAATGAAGAAGATTGGCGTGTTGGCATTGATGTTTCTGTTAGGGACGACTGCCCTTGCACAGAATGGACAGGGCCGTGGGTCTGGAAGGAGATCGACCATCGTGGTGACGGTGGAAGGGCTGACATGTACCACATCCGCTGGGACTGGGATGTTCTCGGCGTTGACCTGGTCATTCGGTGCGACGCAGACGGTCAGTACCACCGGTGGAGCCGGAACAGGGGCTGGCAAGGCGAATCTTTCGGATGTGAGCGTAACAAAACGCACGGACAGTTGCAGTCCGATTCTGTTTGGCGACGTCGCGACGGGAAAGCACATTCCCAAGGTCACGATCGTGCAGCAGGACAGCAACCGGGACGACGTGTTCAGTGTCGTACTGCAGGATGTGATCATCTCCAGCTACCAGTTGAGCGGCAGCCAAGCCGATGAGGTCCCGAGCGAACAGATCTCTTTCAACTTTGCCAAGATCACCCTCACGGATGCGATCAGCGGGACGAAGTTTGGTTGGGATTTGCGCCTGGGTCGAGCGTTCTAGGTTCGCATAGATCTGAAACAGCCGCCCGCGGGCGGCTGTTTTGTTTGTTGGAAAATACAGTCAAGCGTTTCCAGGGACGAATTGTTGTGCACCGGCGGTTTCTTCTCGCGACTGTTACTTACACTTCGTCTCCTTACACTTCGTCACTTTCTTTGAGCTTCGCGATTACGCCGAGATCCTCAAGCGTTGTGGTATCACCTTTTACGTCGCCGCTTGTGGCTAACTCGCGTAGCAGACGTCGCATGATTTTGCCGCTTCTGGTTTTTGGGAGCATGTCGGTAAAGCGGATGTCGTCGGGTTTGGCCAAGGCACCAATTTCCTTCGCTACCCACTTCTTCAATTCTTCTTTGAGTTGGCCCGAGGGTTCACGGCCTTTTTCTAGCGTCACGAATGCCGAGATGGCCTGACCCTTAATGTCATCGGGGCGACCTACTACCGCGGCTTCAGCGACGGCTTCGTGAGCCACTAACGCGCTCTCGACTTCCATTGTGCTCAGGCGATGTCCGCTGACGTTCAAGACGTCGTCGACTCGGCCCATGATCCAGAAGTAGCCGTCTTTGTCTTTGCGGGCACCATCTCCCGTGAAGTAGACGCCGGGGATCTGGCTCCAGTATTGGCGGACGTAGCGGTCGGGATCGCCGTAGATTGTGCGCAGCATCCCCGGCCACGGTTGGCTGATGATGAGGAAGCCGCCCGAACCATCCGGCACAGGCTGGCCATCCATGGTCACGATTTGCGGAACGACACCGGGCATGGGGCGGGTGGCCGAGCCGGGCTTGGTGGCGATGGCGCCTGGGACGGGTGCGATCATAATGTGGCCGGTTTCTGTTTGCCACCAGGTGTCGACAATCGGACAGCGATTGTGGCCGATAGTCTCCCGGTACCACATCCATGCTTCGGGATTAATGGGCTCGCCTACGGTGCCCAGCAAACGGAGACTTTCCATTTTGTGCTTATTGGGCCACTCGTCGCCCCATTTAATAAAAGTGCGAATCGCGGTGGGAGCTGTGTAGAAGACATTGACCTGGTGGCGGTCGATGATCGACCAGAAGCGATCGGGTTCGGGGAAGTTCGGAGCCCCTTCATACATCAAGCTGGTCGCACCATTTTGCAGCGGGCCGTAGACAATGTAGCTGTGGCCGGTAACCCATCCGATGTCAGCAGTACACCAGTAGGTATCGTCTTCTTTTAGATCGAAAACCAGTTTGGTCGTGAGGTACGTGCCGACCGAATATCCACCCGTGGTGTGAACCACGCCCTTGGGTTTCCCTGTCGTACCGGAGGTGTAGAGGATGTAAAGCGGGTGTTCGGCATCCAAGGGCTCGGCGGGACATTCGTCAGACGCGGTGGACATCACGTCATGCCACCAGTGGTCGCGCCCGGATTGCATGTTGATCGGCGTACCGGTGCGCTTGTAGACAATAACCTGTTTCACACTTGGGCAGGATTTCAAAGCTTCTTCTACGGCCGGAAAGAGTTTCACTTCGGCGCCACGGCGATACGAACCATCTTGCGTGATCACGGCCACGGCTTGCGAGTCGTGAATGCGGTCGACCAATGCGTTGGAGGAGAATCCGCCGAAGACGATGGAGTGCGGAGCGCCGATTCTTGCGCAAGCCAGCATGGCGATGGGAAGTTCTGGCGTCATGCCCATGTAGATGGCCACGCGATCGCCCTTCTTCACGCCCAGCGATTTGAGGACGTTGGCGAATTTTTGGACTTCCTTCCATAGTTGCTGGTAGGTGTAGGTGCGCACATCGCCGGGTTCGCTTTCCCAGATCAGCGCGGCCTTATTTTTTCGCCAGGTTTTGACGTGGCGGTCCAGACAGTTGTAGGAGAGGTTCATCTGGCCACCGACAAACCATTTTGCCCAGGGGGCTTTCCATTCGAGTACTCGGTCCCACCTCTTGAACCAGTGCAGTTCGTCGGCGATGCGGGCCCAGAACTTTTCGGGCTGCTCCACGGATTCTTTATAAAGATGCTCGTATTCTTCGAGAGATTTGACGTGGGCTTTTTCGCTGAAGTGCTTGGGACATTCAAACTTACGGTCCTCGTGGAGGATGGAATCAATATTCATGTCGGACGGAAGGGTTGCCTTGTCTGCCATGTGCTCCTCGGTTATGTGCTTCGGAATTTTACTGCGGGGTGCAGGCCGATGTCTTGCCGCGTGGAATTTTCGTGGCGCTTCCGGGGCCATACTCAACGTGGTGATTTTGCCAAGCTTACGCTGTGCGCATCGTTCCTGCGCCGCCCCGGTTAACTAGCAGAAGTCTCCGTCGGCAGGTGATCAGGACGCCAAAAGCAGCCACCGCGATCCGCCAATGAATCGCCGAGCTGTACTTTCAATAGGACCAGTGCGTGGAGCAGTCCGGATTTTTGGTCGCCGTGTTCAGGTGTCCAAGAACTTGTGGCGCTGGCGTGGGTCAGGAAGAGGGCAGGTTTCATATTTTCCCCACGCACGGTAGCGGTTGCTGGCAATTCGGTCGTAGATAGGGTCTCTGAGGAATCGAGGTACAAGATAGCCTAAGCTTCCGAGCAGAGGCCACGGTTGGCGCAGTTCTCGAAGGGCGAAGAGAATAGCCCTGGAGCGGCCGAGCACGTGTTCGGAGGGTCGCTGGTAGTCCACGACCACATACACCGTACTGAGATCAGGAGCGATGGCATGGCGCTGAAGAATTTCCGCCGCCACTGGGCTTTGCAGAGAGGCGAAACGGAATTGGTCGGTGTGGTCGCGATGCAGGATGAACTGGACGAATCGGTTGCAGAGAGCGCAGACTCCGTCGTAAAGGACGACCGGGTTGGACGGTGACGCCATCGGTACGCAGGTGGATTTATGGTAGCGCACCCATCCCTACGTAGGCTGGGTAGACTTTCAAGAAGCATGGTGGCGCGGGCTCTTACTCTGGCTCGGGAACGGGCGCCGCTTTCACTTCAAGAGCTTCCACCTGGGTCAGGCGATCGCGGGCCTGACCCGCGTCTTGCGCGTTGGGTGCTAGTTGGAGGTAGTTTCGCAAGTGGCCAACTGCGCCGTGATAATCGTGCTTCAGAGCCAGCGTCAGTCCTAAGAGGAACTCCAGCTGCGGAAAATGGTGTTCGGGGTCGGTATTCAGGCCGCGCTGTGCACTTTTCTGCGCGAGATCGTAATTATGCAAATTGTAGTTGGCTGCTGAGTTGAGGAACCAGTAGCGTGGAAACCCCACGGGATTCAACCGCACAACCTGGTCGGTGACTTCGGCGAGTTCCTGCCATTGTTTGCGACTGGCGGCAATTTCAGCCATTTCCTCGTAGGCAGGGACGAATTGGGAGTCAGCTTCCAACGCCTTATGTAAGGATTGCTTCGCCTCCGCTTCCCTGCCCTGGTTCATTTGCGCGCGACCCAGTTCGACCCAGGCTACTGCGTACTTGGGATAGATGCCGACTGCGGATTGGAACTTTTGCTCGGCGCCATGCCAGTCGCTCTTTTTCTCGAGAGCAAGGCCTTTTTCAAAGTCTTTTCTAGCCTTGGGAGGAGCTGCCGCAGTGGTGGCGCTGACAGTGAAGCCCCCCTGGGTCTGGCCGATGCGATGAAGCACAATGTTGCCCATGTCGGCGTGGTTCTCACCGGTCACGCGGGCGGCGAGGTCAACTACCTGTGAGGTATACCCCGACAGCAGGGCGCGGATCTGGCAATCGTTCCAGCCGGGAGTGCGCCAGTTTTGATCGCTTTGATCTCGTACCGTGGAATTCGTATCGGTGACGTCGCCGATACCGCTGGTGGCTGGGTTGGCGTTCGGGTCCAGCTGCACGCTGAAAGACCCTTTCGAGTCGGTGTAGCCGACCGTGTGCGAAGAACCGCGGCAGCTGGTCTGAATCGCCGCCGCAGTGGTTATCTCGGTACCGTCATCGACCACTACTTTGCCGGATAAATACAGAATGGGCGCCGGGTTCCTGGGGCTCGGGAGGTTTCTGGGCTGAGTAGGTATGCTTCCGAGAGTCGAACTGTTACCGCTGCCGCGGCTGCTACCTCCGGTACTTCCGGTGCTTCCGCCAGTTCCGCCGCTGCCACCAGCTTGCGCCTCGGACTTTACCGACACGACCAGCAGCAAGAATAAGAGAAGGAAGGACAGCCTCATGGCAGCACCCCTTTCGGAAAAGTATAGGCCTGCTGGAGGTAGGTGGAAACGGTTAGTTTGTAAAAGGAAATGTCTCCCCCGGCTGTTTGGCAAAACAATGAGGGCCGGGTGTTGCCCCCGCGCCCTCCCAATTCGAAACTGAAGCTGGTGTGGATTACTTCTACTTTCCCAGCTTTTCAAAAAACAAACAGATTGATTCAATCCCCCGGTGAAAGTTCGGGATGTGAAACTTCTCGTTGGGTGCGTGCAGGTTGTCGTCAGGGAGACCAAAGCCCATCATCACGCTGGGAATCTTCAACACATCCTGAAAATCGGTCACAATGGGAATCGATCCACCAGAGCGGATGAAGACCGTGTCCTTCTTGAAAATGTCGTGCATGGCTTCGGTGGCCGCCTTGATGTACCGATTGTCGGTCGACACTACACAGGCGGGGCCTTTGCTCCATACCTTTATCTTGGTCTCAATTCCCTTAGGCGTGAGCTTTTTCACGTACGCGGTGTAGCGCTTCAGGATGTCGTCCGGATCCTGGTTGGGCACCATGCGCATGGAAACCTTCGCAGCCGCCTTGGCTGGAATCACGGTTTTGGCACCCGGCGCGGTGAAGCCGCCCGGCATTCCGTGGACTTCCAGCGTTGGACGGGCCCACGTTCGGTAAAGCACCGAGTATCCCGGTTCGCCGGTCAGCACCTTCGAGCCAACTTCGGTTTTGCGGTAGTGCTCTTCGTTGAAGGGCAGGCGCTTCCAGGCCCTGAGTTCATCTTTGGTTGGAGCTTTCACCTTGGAATAGAAGCCCGGGATCAGGACTTTGCCCTTGGCGTCTTTTAGCTTGCTGATGATCTCAATCAGGGCAAAGAACGGGTTGGGTGCGGCACCGCCGTACATTCCAGAATGCAGATCAGTCTTCGCTCCGACGGCTTCGATCTCGGTGTACACCAGGCCGCGCAGCCCTACGCACAGCGTCGGGAGATTCGGGGCAAACAATTCCGTATCGCACACCAGGGCAAAGTCGGCCTTGAGCTTGGCCTTCTGCTTGCGCACGTATTCGGCGATTGACTCACCACCTACTTCTTCCTCGCCCTCGAAAATAATCTTCACGTTGATGGGCAGCTTGCCGTTGTTCGCTTTCATCAGCGACTCGAGCGCCTTCACTTCCATCCATAGCTGGCCTTTGTCGTCGACGGCGCCGCGGGCATAGATATTGTTGTTGCGCTCGGTGGGTTCAAAGGGCGGAGAGAGCCACTCGTCCAGGGGATCGGGAGGCTGAACGTCGAAATGCGCGTACATCAGGACGGTGGGTGCGTCCGAGGCATGCAGCCAGTCCGCGTACAACAGGGGATGGCCCTTGGTCGGAATGATCTCGACGTTTTCCATTCCAATGCGCCGCAATTCATGAGCGACATATTCGGCAGCTTTCTGGACGTCGGATTTATGTTCTTCAAGAGTGCTGACACTAGGAATTCGAAGAAGATCTTTCAGTTCGCTCACAAAGCGCTGCTGGTTCTGACGGGCAAAATCAAGTGCTGGGGAAGCCATGAGTAATCCCTTTCTCGCGCGCAGGGCGCGATCCATCGCATTCGTCCCACTGGAAAACGCCTAAGTATACCCGAGTGAGAGGTTCGCATCTGTGACGACATATCTGCTGTCGCCCCTGCTATTTCCGCGCTAGCAGTACGGTATAGGTCAAGTCACCAGAACAATAGGCGTCCAGGATTATGTCGATGCCATCGATGAACTCGCGGGCTGCCCTCGGTAAGAGCTTCACGACCGCGCTTGCTATGCGAGCCCTCTCCCGGCAGATCTCCCAGGTACGCACGACATGTTCGGTAAGATCCTCGCGGCGGGTTAGGGTCATACCCGTGGATCGAATCCCAGCTTGATACTGTTCGGCGGTCCAGAGCTCGGGACAAAGAAAAGCACGAGCTACTTCCCGAACGCGAGGCTGGTCCATTGCACCAGTCCAGGCCGCCAGCAGAAGTTGTCCGCAGGGTCGGAGAGCGTAGTACGCGTCCTGGAGAAACCGCCCCTTGTCCGTAAAATGCTCGGACGATTCCATCGCCCAGACCAGGTCGAACTCAGCTGAGGGAAACGGGAAGCAGGCGACATCATCCACGAAGAACGTACTACGGTCGCCCACGCCAGCATGCGTCGCCCTCGCGCGCGCAATGCGTGCTTGTTTGGGACTGATCGTAACGCCGATACCGGAACAGTAGAGCAATCGAGCCAGGTGTACGAGCGTGCCACCGTGGCCGCAACCGACGTCCAAGACTCGCTCGCGGCCACGCAGATTCAGCCATTGCACGCAGTGTTCCAGCATGCGGACCTGAGCATCTTCCGGCTTGTCGTGCCGATCGAGGAACAATCCGTGGTGGATGTGGTCGCCCCAGAAGGCCTGATAGATGAAAGCCAGGGAGTCGTAATGCTCGCGGATTTGGGCGAGAAGGGGGAAGGGTCAAGGTTTCAAGGGTTCAAGGTGTCACGGTGTCGGGGGTTCCAAGGTTGCAAGGGCGCACTCTGCTTCTCGAATCTGACTGGCTGCACGGTGGAACAACTACGACACCTTGACCCCTTGGACCCTTGGGATACTGAAACCTTGCATCGCGAATCTCTCGGCTGAAAATGCCGACAGATCAAAGCCTGGCTCCTCTCCGGCCATCACCTCTGCGATTACATGTGCCGTTATGGGTGCCAGCAAAATGCCGTCGCGGAAGTGTCCGGTCGCGACATAGTATCCGGGTGTGGGAGTCGCTCCCAAAATCGGCAGGTTGTCCGGCGTGCCAGGGCGCAGTCCTGCCCAAGCCTCCAAGATCTTCGCGTTTGCCAACTCGGGCAACATAGCAATTGCGGCATGGCGTAACTGCTGGATCGTGTCAGGAACAGTGTGCTTGTCGAAACCGGATTCTTCCACCGTCGCACCAGCCAACAGACGTCCATCGCTGCGGGGAATCAGATAAATCTCGGGCGTGCGAACAACATGTCGCAGCAAATCGCGCGACGGCATCACAAAGCAAACCATCTGGCCCTTCACCGGCCGGGTAGAAAAGTCGTAGGGAGGAATTTGTCCTGCCCAGGCGCCTGCACAATTCACCACCTTCGCTGCCCAATAAGAAGTCTTGCCGGTAGTCACACCAGAGGCACGGCCGTTTGAAATAGCAACCGAAATCACGGGCGTTCCCGAGGCCACGTCCACGCCGCGATGTTTCGCTGCCTGGAGAGCAGCAGCCACCAACGTTCGCGGACATACACTGCGTTCTTTCAAGAAGACAGCAGACCGGCTGCCCGGTGCCAGCGCAGGTTCGAGTTCGGTCAAAGGAGTCGGCACCGGATGCGCGCCCTTGATCGTCGCGACTTCATGTCCTGTCGGCGGAAATAGCAGCGTTCCGTAGTCGCGCAGGTCGACGTTCAGGCCGGACTCATCCTGGAGTTCGTGCACGAATTCCGGGTACATCTCGGCACTGGCCGTGGCTAGAGCTTGCAACAGCTCGGGTGTTTCGTCGCCGCAGTTCGCCAGCATCCCGCCCGCCGCATAGGACGCCTCGCGTCCTGGTTCCCCGCGCTCGACCACCAGGACCGACGCTCCACGTTTGCGCAATTCAATCGACAGGGACAGCCCAATGATGCCGCCGCCGACGATGATCACGTCCCAGTTCTTCACTCCAGCATTGTAAAAGAAGATCCCGCCTGACCGCCTCGGGCCGCTGCGTTGCCGTGGATCGCTGTCCATCGTGATGGAAGTTACTTTGGGCACATGATCGCCTTTCCGCCGCCTCCTATAATCCGCGCAGACAGGATCCGCAAGGCACCGTCACGTTTCTCGTGGCCGCGATGGCAAAGTCAACTCCAAAACAGACTCGAAGCACCGAGACGGCAAAGAACCTCTGGGTCTACAACCCCTGGCTCGACATGATCGTGGGTTGTGGAGCATGGTCGGTACCGCTGCTATTGCTCGCCTATTTTTCTCTCGCCTCGAACACGCTGCACTGGTCGATCGCGTTTTACGGGCTGGCGCTGCTATTTAACTATCCGCACTACATGGCGACGATCTACCGCGCCTACCATCGCGCGGAAGACTTCCACAAATACCGGGTCTTTACGGTTCATCTGACCCTGCTGATCGCGTTGACGCTGATCGTATCCCATGTGTGGTACCGGGCCTTGCCCGTCATTTTCACGCTTTACCTGACGTGGAGTCCTTGGCACTACAGCGGCCAGAACTACGGCATCTTCCTGCTGTTCGCGCGTCGAGCCGGCGCGCAACCCGACAACCGCCATCGCCGGGCACTGTACTCCGCCTTTCTGCTGTCGTATGCCATTCTGTTTCTCAACTTCCACACTGGACCGTCCACCGATCCATTCTTTATCTCGCTGAACATCCCATCGACGGTGAGTACGGCGCTTGCAGATCGCGCTGGGCGTCGCCTTCCTGGCGTGCAGCGCTTATGGCCTTTCCGGCTTGTTGATGAAGGTTGGATGGCGCACACTCACGCCCTCGCTCACCCTGTTCAGCACTCAATTCGTGTGGTTTCTACTACCCACGGTCTTATCCTTGGGCAAGGGCTTCCACGTTCCCCAGAGCCGTTACAGCACAGGCGTTCTGGCAGTGATGCACTCGGCGCAATATTTGTGGATCACCAGCTATTATGCGCGGCGAGAGGCTAGTGCCGAAGGCAGCCAGAAGTGGCGTCCGCTGGCGTATTTCGCGGTATTGGTCGCTGGCGGAATCGGTTTGTTCATTCCCGGACCCTGGATATCCAGCCACGTGTTTCATTTCGACTTCACGCGCAGCTTCCTGATCTTCACCGCGCTGGTGAATCTCCACCACTTTCTGCTCGACGGCGCGATTTGGAAGCTGCGGGACGGTCGCATTGCGAATCTCCTGCTGAACTCCCAGGTTCGTTTGACAGACGCGGCCACCGATGCGGGAAAGACACTGACGGCGCGGTTGCGCTGGTTCGCCGGCACGTCCTCGGCAGCGCACCGTCTTCGCATGGGCGTCGCCCTCGCACTCCTGGTTTGGGGCACAGTGGACCAGGCGCGCTACTACTTCGCCCTACACACCGACAATCTCCAGTTCCTGCAACGCGCTGCCTCGCTCAACGCCTACGATTCGCCCCTCGAAATACAGTTAGCAAGCAAGGAACTGGACGCTGGGCGACCGGACCTGGCGATCGCCGCATGGAAACGCGGCATGCAAGCCAACCCGGTGGATCCCGCGCCGCGTAACGCGATGCTGCAATATCTGACCTCACAGCAACGGTTTCAGGAAGCCTACGATCTCACGCGCACAGCACTGGAGCGCTCGCCCCACGACCGGCAGTTACTTGTGAATCACGGCATCCTGGCCATGCAATTGGGTCATGCGGACGAAGCTCTGAAGACCTGGCAGAAGGCTATTGCGGCCGATCCCGGACAACTGGACGCACATCTATATCTTGCCGCGGAACTCGATCGCGAAGGAAAACCTGGCGACGCCGCCACGCAATACGGTGCAGCCTTGCAGATCGTCGCACATCAAGGCGCGGACAACCGTCCACCCGCTTCCAAGGTCATCGGAGTGGCTCTCAAAATGGCCGACTGCTACGCACGTGCGAATCATCCCGAGCAGGCCGTCCACTCTTATGAACTTGCCCGCAAGATCGCAACGCAGACCGGAGAAGGCAAACTGGAGAGCTTCGCCAGCATCAGCGAAGCACTGGTGCACGCAAGGATCGGCAAGAATAGCGAAGCGCTGCACCTGTTTCAGCACGCCCTTCAACTGGACGCAAGTCTGAACGACCGGCACAGCGAAGCCGTGGACTGGTACACGTACGCCATCTTTCTGCGGGACGCGGGGTTCCCCATGCGCCTCGCGTTTGCCAGCCTCTTGAAGTCCGAAGCGGTCATGAGTCTGGATCCCGATTCACCGGAAGGAAAGTCGTTCGCCAAGACCCTGCAAGAATGCGAAAAGCCGCTGGGACGCGAGGCCACCGCCATTCGCCGCAATCCGGCGCCGGTCCAACAGCAGGCGTTGATGCTGTCGCGCGCCGGAACTAAAGTCCAGTTCAATCCTTGAAAAGAGCTCAAAGGCAATTAACCACAAGGACACGAAGGGACACAAAGGCATTCCTGCTCTTAAAGTATTCCTTCGTGTACCTTTGTGTCCTTGGTGGTTGACAGCCTTTGTGGCGGGACTGCGAGAACCTTCTCGCTATAACCATCCCTTGGTGCGCGCGATGCGCGCGGCTTCCACTCGATTCCCTGCACCCAGTTTGCTGATTGCTTCTGAAAGATAGTTGCGGACGGTGCCCTCGGAGAGTCCAAGCTCGTTCGCGATGTCTCCGCTGGCGCGCCCGTCGCCCGCCAAACGCAGCACCTGGCGCTCGCGGTCAGTGAGCGGATCGAGTTCTCCCCAGGCTTCGGTCGCTAATTCCGGATCGATGACCCGCAAGCCCTGCTGCACTCTCCGGACTGCGTCCGCCAATTCCTCGGCCGGGCGGTCCTTCAGGAGATATCCGGAAGCGCCCGCGTCCAGTGCGCGGCGTAGATAGCCGGAGCGAGCGAACGTGGTTACGATAATGACCCGGGTCCCGGTGCGCCGGCGCTTTAACTCGGCAGCGACTTCCAGGCCGGTCATTCTGGGCATTTCGATGTCGGTGATGAAGACGTCGGGCTTGTGGGCCAAGACCGCGTCCAGGGCTTCCTGACCGTCACGCGCGCATCCCGCGACCGAGATGTCGCCCTCGATCTCCAGCAGTGCTGCCAGCGCGCCCAGCACCATTCCCTGATCTTCCGCGATCACGACACGAATGGTCTTACGCCCGCTCTTGGAGTTCGCCGTCAAACCTGCTCCTGGTCCACGGGAACCGGCAACGTGATCTGTAGGCGAGTTCCTTTGGTCGTGTCCCGATGTAGGTTGCCGCCTAGAGCCTCGACCCGTTCGCGCATTCCACGCAAGCCGTTGCCTTCGATCTGATGCCCGCCGCGGCCGTCGTCGGCAATCTCGAGCCGACAGTGTCCATTCGACCGTTCCAAGCGCAGGCTGCAGTGAGTAGCACGGGCATGGCGCAAGACATTCGTCACAGCCTCGCGTAAGGACAGGGCCAGCACGCTCTCCTGCGTCGCAGGTAATTCGATCGATGCCGACTGCAGATTGACTTCAACTCCCGCCGTCTCGAGCGTGGTCTTGGCCTGCTTGATCTCGGCCGTTAATCCCTTCGAGCGATATCCGCCAATGGCTTGACGAACCTCCGACAACGCGTGCCGAGCCGTTTGCTCCACGTCCCGAATCTCCGCCTTGGCCTGAGCCGGATCGCGGTCGATTAATTTTCCCGCCAGCTCGGACTTCAGCGTGATGAGCGAGAGAGTGTGTCCCAGTACATCATGCAGGTCACGGGCAATCCGTTCGCGCTCGGCAACTTTGGCCAGGTGCTCGATCTCTTCGTTGGCCCGGCGAAGCTTTTCAATATTGCGATTGCGCTGTGCGAAGTACACATTGCCCGCACCGATGAAAGTTGAAAGAAACGTCGCGGGAAACAGGAAGCCATTATTTACGTGCAGGAGCCACGACTCGAGAAACGCCGTGCCGACCAATGTCGCGATAGCCCCGGCGGCCGCAAGTTCGGTCTCCACGCCAAACGGCACCATGGAGCACGCATAAATAAAGAAGCAGGCCGCTCCCGGATTGAAGGGCGCAAACGACACACCTAGCAAGGCGATCCCGGCTACGGAGATCAGGTTCCACGGTTTGCAGGTGGAAAAGAACGAGAAGTAAAAGCAGAGGAAAGCGGCCAGTCCCATCCCCGTGAGAGTCCACTCTCTCCAGCCAATGTGGTTCACGATGGGATCCCACAGAAAGAACGTCAGGTACGCAAGCCAGATGTAGGGAACCCAGCCGGGCTCGGTCTTGCGAAAACTGAAATTCATAGCGCTAGTTTAGGTCACTTCCGGTACGTTTCCGCACAGCAATTTTGCTTCGTGGCTCAGCCAACAACCCGTACCACATCAGGATGGTCCCGGGAATGACGAGACTCAGCCAGGGATATCGCGCATAGATCTCGAACGCCAGGAACAGAATCAGGATCGCGGTCCACACCAGCGTTCGCGTCGAATGCCACTTCATCCTAACCATACGTCTTCCCTTCATCGCGCTGAAAGCCGATGCGCGCAATGCCCAGGAAGATCAGCGTGAATCCCCCCAAAGCTTCCCAATGCTCGAACGCCGATCCGTTCCCCACTCCAACCACGCCCAGCGCCAACCGGGCCAGATGGTAGGGAGGTAGGAAAGGAGCAATGCGCTGAATGAACGACGGCAGCATGTCTACCGGGATCCACAACCCGGAGGCAAACGACAACGGAAGGTAAATCAGATTCACGATGGCCGGAGCTGAAGTTGGTCCCGCAAAGTAGCCGATCGCCACGCCCATCGCACAGAACGTACTTGATCCCGCGGCCAGCGTCATCACCAATTTCGCCGCCTGCACGAAAGCCATATGAACTCCCCCGAAGGCCACTCCCAGGATCAGTAGGACCGAGACGATGATGAAGCTGAATGTCATGCAGACGAGCGTCTTGGCCACGAAGTAAGCAAATGGCGGCATGGGACTGGCGCGCTTCACCTGCAACCAGCCCAGGCCACGCTCTCCGGCCACTCCGACGCCGAAACCGAACAACGACGCTCCCATCACTCCGAAGGTACCGTAGCTTGCCATCAGGTAGGCTGCGACGCTCACTCCGCCCACATCATGGCCGCGATTCAGCAACAGCCCGAACAGCACGTAGAACATCACGGGGAACATGATGATCGAGACCGAATAGACCGGCAGGCGGAGCAGTTTCAGGAACTCGTACTTGGTTTCCTTGGCATAGATCGTCACCGTGTGGGCCAGCACTCTCTCGGTGCCCACGCGCGGCAGAGTAGTCGACGTAGCACTCATACCTTCACCTCGTTTCCTGTTCGTTGTCCCGAGTAAGAGCGAGGAAGGCGTCCTCCAGCCCCGCGCTGGTAACCTCGATCTCCGATACTTCTGGATCACGAAGGAATAGTTCGCGCAGGACCGGCTCCGCCGCTGCCGTACCGATGACGACGGCTCCGCGATCGGAGCGCACCTCCAGAACACCGGGAAGACTGCACACGGTTGCGATGGGCAGCCGTGTAACGCAACGGATCTGCCGTCCCGCCGTACGCGCCTTGATATCGGCGGGAGTGCCTTGCGCGATGATGGTTCCCCGGTTGATAACGACGATGCGATCGGCCAACGCGTCGGCTTCCTGTAGATAGTGCGTGGTCAGCAGGACGGTCTTGCCGCGCGCGACCAGTCGTCGGATCTCATCCCACAGAATGCGGCGCGCTTCCACATCGAGACCGACGGTGGGCTCGTCGAGAAACAGAAGATCGGGATCGCCACAAATTGCCAGGGCGAAGAGGACCCTTTGTTTCTGGCCACCGGAAAGCACGCCGAAGCGGCGTTTCTCGATCCCTTTTAACCCTGCGGCCGCCAGCGTCTCACGCACCGGCATGGGCTTCACGTAATAGCTGGAAAACAGATCGATCAACTCTTCAACGCGCAATGTCTCAGGCACCCGCCCGACCTGTAGCATGGCTCCAGTACGCAGACGGTTGAGGGGCATGCGGGGATCGCCACCAAATACGCTCACGGTGCCCGCATTGGCGCTCGCCAATCCAAGCAGCAATTTCACGGCAGTCGTCTTTCCGGCACCATTCGGCCCAAGCACCGCGACCACCTCTCCCGCATGTACATCGAGATCGACCTGACTAAGCGCGCGCACCGAGCCGAAGTTCTTGCTCACGCCAGCCAACCGGGCCACGACCGTGCGGCTATCAGGCCTGCCGGGTCGGTTGAGAATTTCATCAATGGTCGTAATCAACTCTCACCTCGCGCGAACTGGTCTATCGGCACCAGCCAACGACATGATGTCGAATCAGTCTGCGGGCTGCCAGTGCAGATCATCACAGCGTGCGGATGACAAATGTCATTTGTTGTCGGCTGGGCTAGGCCGCTCAGGTAAGAACTCGTAACAGGACCATCCTGAAAGCCGGTACGCTACGCCGCAGTAGGTGGTCCGAACCAAGTGGTTAGCGCGTCAGCGAGCCCCAGCTGATTTAGGTCTCCCACCCAGGCTACGTATCCGTCGGGCCGAATCAACACGGCGGTGGAAGCCGTGACCGGGCCGATCGCCGGAAGCTCCCACATGCCGACGTACTTGGCGTCGACCAGCTGAACCCGATCTGCCCACGGAGTGATGTCGAAGCCGCCGGGCTCACCGAGGTTGAGCAGCACAGGCCGGGCATCGTGCAGCAGGGTGAAGACTCGCAGCGGGCCGTTGGCAGTAACCAGGTCGAGATCGGGCATGCGGCGCCCGAGCAGCGGATGGCCCTCGCCGAAGTCGTAATGAACACCCAAACCGGACATCTCCGCGGCGAGTCGTCTGCGCGGCTCGTCCATGCCGAGGAGTTCCGACATTGTGTCGCGCAGTGCCTGCATGCGTTCGTCCGGTCGGCGAAGCGCGACTGACGCCATCGCGTTGCGCAGCACGCGGGCAGCGACCGGGTGGCGCTCAGCGTGGTAGGTATCGAGAAGGCTTTCCGGCGACGTTCGCTTGACCACCTGAGCCAGCTTCCATCCCAGATTCACCGCATCCTGCACACCGATCTGGAGGCCCTGTCCACCGTCCGGGGGATGCACATGTGCGGCGTCGCCGGCCAGCAGCACTCTTCCCTTGCGATAGGCGGCAGCCTGCCTGGTCATGTCGGTGAATCTGGAGATCCAGGTGGGACTGTGGATCCCGTAATCTGTCCCGCAGAAGGCGATAAGCGCCTCGCTGAGATCGCGCAGGGTGGGTTCGGTCGCGGGTCCGACGCGCTGTTCGGTCACCATGACCAGCACCGGCCCCGCGTCCATGTAGACCACCTTACCGTCGCGGATCTTGTACTCCACCCTGCCGAAGGAATGGACGCCAAAAGCATTGCTGTGGACGCCCCATTCCGGCTTCTCGGCCATCTCGACCTCCGCGATCAAATTACTGGTTGTCGGATCCGATCCCGGGAACTCGATGCCAGCGGCTTTGCGGATAAGACTGCGCCCGCCGTCGCACCCGACGAGATATTTCGCCCGGAGCGACTGACCATCGCTCAGCTCGACATCACCGCCCGCGTCGTCCTGCGCGAAGCTTGTAACCTCAGTTCCGCGATAGATGGGCACCGACAGTTCGTCGACCCAGCCCGCGAGAATGCGCTCGATGTGGTTCTGCCAAAGCCCGAGCCCGTAATTGTGCCGGGTGGGAAAGTCGCTAATGTCCAAAGAAGTTCCGGCGAACCTAGCCACTTGTGCCACCTGCCCTTCAGCGAGGAAGCGATCGGCGATGCGGCGCTGATCGAAGATCTCGATGGTGCGTGAGTGCAGACCACCTGCGCGCGAGCCGGCGAGAGCCTGGCTGGCGCGCCGCTCGACGATGGCGACGTCGAACCTTCGCCAACGCCAGCTCGCCCGCCAACATCAGCCCCGTCGGGCCTCCTCCGGCGATCACTACCGCATGCTCGGTCATCGCCACCCTCCGGTCGGAACCAGCGCCAAGCCGACAAGGGCCAGCAGCTCCCCGAAGTTCCGCGGCGCGCACACCCGCATCTGCCCGTAGAGGTGCACCCAACTGCACCGCGACTCGCACCGGTTGGACGTCGCCGCACGACCCGTACGTCGACAACAACACACGCATTTCGTGCCTCCCATTTCGGTAGATTTCTGGCGACTCTACGGCACGACCCGGGTCTTGCCGCAAGCCCCCCGATGCGCTTTATACTGGGTATGGCAGAGAGGGGTGTGACGCCCCGATGCCGATCGCAGCAGTGCTCGCATGTGAGGCGAGCTGACCCGGCTGAGGCCGGAGCCCTTCAAGACGAACCCCATCACAGAGTCTTTCCCGCGACCTCAGTCATCCTCCAGCACCCGCGACACAATTGACAGCATGGGAGTTCTGCTGAACAATGACGAAAAGCGACATTTCGGCTGGTGCGGAGGAACCGTATGTCCGAGCAGGACGAGCAGGTGGTGGTGCACGAAGGTGGCAGCAACGCAGGCAAATGGATTTTGCTACTGTTGGCGGCGATCTACGTGGCGGCCTCGCTTTATTTCCTGATCGACATGCGCGGCCGGATCGACAAAATGGGCAAGGATCAGACCGCCAGCCAAACGGAAATCGCCGATCTCAACAAGCGCATGCAGTCCGCCGAAGCGGAGGCTGAGGCGCTCGGCCATCAGCTGGGCATCACCAAGAAAGAACTCGCCGCCCGCGCCCAGGACCTGCAGCGGTCGCAACGCGCTGCGGAAGAACGCCTTGCCAAAGAGCAGAAAGAGCAGATTAGCGCCGTCAGCGGAGAAGTCGCAGGAGTCAAGACGGACGTCGGCGGCGTCAAGACCGATGTCGCTTCCACCAAGTCGGAACTGGCGGCCACCAAGGCGAAACTCGAGAGTACCATCGGTGACCTCGGATTGCAGAGTGGTCTGATCGCCCACACGCGCGATGATCTCGAAGTCCTGAAGCACAAGGGTGACCGCGCTTATTACGAGTTCACATTGCTGAAGGGGGCGAAGCCGCAGCCGGTCTCCACCGTCAGCCTACAACTGAAGAAGGTGGACACAAAACGCGGCAAGTACACTCTCAACGTCACCTCCGACGATAAGACCATCGAGAAGAAAGACCGGAACGTCAACGAGCCGATCCAGTTCTACACCGGCCGCGACCACATGCTCTACGAACTGGTGGTCTGGACGCTCGATAAGAACAAAGCGACCGGCTACGTCAGCACCCCCAAAGCCGCGCCCGTGCCGGTGACCGCTTCACCGACCGCATCCAACCAGTAGATGTTTCCCGCAGCAGGTTCCGTACTGCTCACGATCGCGCTGCGGACTGCGGTCGTCTACGCCTTGGTCCTGATTGGTGTGCGCTTAAGCGGCAAGCGCGAAGTCGGTCAGATGACACCGTTCGACCTGACCCTGCTCCTGCTGTTGAGCAACTCCGTGCAGAATGCCATGACGGGGCCGGACAATTCCCTGCTGGGCGGCGTGGTGGCTGCTGCCACGTTGCTACTCCTCAATTACATCCTGGCGGATGTTTCCGGCGTCAATCGTCGCTTTCGCAAATTCATCCAGGGACAACCCAGCCTGCTGATCCATGACGGACAAATCATCGAAGCGCACATGGCGAAAGAGCACGTCAGCATGGACGAACTGCACCGCGCCCTGCGCGAACACGGCATCGCCGACTATCATCACGTGGCGCTGGGCGTGCTGGAAGTGGATGGATCGATCAGCTTATTGAAGTACGAGGAGATCAAACCCGACGCCAACACGCACCTGGTTCGCCGGCGCAAGGGGATTGAGAAGAAGTAGTAGTGTGTGTGCGCCGTACACTCCTGTCCGCGGGGTGTGACCTTCTCACAGCGACGGGCTTCCTGGCCGTCGGGCGCGAGCGTCGTTGTCCTCAATTCTCTTTTGACTGACCAGCTGTGCCACTCGGCTCGCAGTCGATATCCTTGGGCGCCGACTGCGATCTTGGATCCGTACCGTCCAGAGGCAGCCTTACTTCAACGGAAGAATCCCGGCAGTTACGCACGACTTGCACGTCCGTTTGGTTAAATCCTGGAGGCAACAGGGGGCGATTTTTGTCGATGTACTTCCCGACATAAGTGCGATCGAACACCGCGCCCTCTGCAATCTCCCACTGGCTGCGCAGCTGTTCTACCGCCTCTTTCTTTGCAAAGATTTCGAGTTTGCCCATCCGGTATTGCCGGCCCTCCACTACCGACACGCTGAGGTCTACGGTTCCATCGGATAACTCCGTATCCGGGATGGCTACCCAATCCATGAATCCGTCCGCGACATACAGGTCACGGACCCCTTCCAGCCCGTTGCCAATTTTGTTACGGGCAAACAGGTCGCCTTTGTTGAGGGCAAAGTGACGCCGAAGGTCCGAGGCGCTGAACACATGGTTGCCGACAAATTTGATCCCACCAACCTTGAAGCGCCGGCCTTCCTTGACTTCAACTTCCACGGTGACAGGTTTAGGAAGCGCGAGGGGATCGTTCACCTTGATGTGCACATTCTGAACCTCGGCCTGGAAATAGCCCTCGTCCTGAAACAACGCCCTCAGCCGCTCCCCCAGTTCCTCCTGGTTCTCGTCGACACAAGAACCGGTCAACTTGCGGGTAAGCCTGGCGAGTTCAGTGGAGTTGAGGCTCTGGGTTCCAGTGATCGTGAGCTCAGCGATCATCAAGCCCGAAGTCTTGCTGGAACGATTGTCCTGCACACACTGCGCCTGCAATACGTGGGTCAGGAGGGCCAAGGCGAGGAGCACCGAGAAGAACTCATCCTTACGCGCCATAAAAATCCTGCAGCTTTTCACTGCTACTTCGTCAATACCACCGGCAACGGCTGATCGTACGGCTGGATACTCACGCTTAGCGATTGGCGCTTGTCGAACTCATCCTGCTTTACCGGGAAGCTCACGATCACCGTTCCCTTGGCTTCGCTGCCGGGAAGAATCTTGGTCTCGGGCATGAGTGTGGGCAGAGAGTTCTGTTTCAATGACGGGAAGGCCTCGAAGTAACGGGCAAAATCCACGGCGGACGCCGCCACATCCGAGTACTCCTTTTTGTCCGGCATTTTCAACTTGCCCTGGATGCTGTGAATCCAGAGCGGTTTTTCTCCGCTGTTGTGCACGGTGACTGTGACGGCCACCAGCATCGCGTTCTGATTGGGAATTTCGATCGCTGCCACATTGTCGACCGAGCCCGCTCCCTGAGGCTTGGCGCGTCCCAAAAATCCGTAGATCGCAAGCACCACCGCGAGTCCCGCAAGAGCAATCAGCAATATCTTCGCGGGCGGCAGGTTGCGCTCCGGGGTAGCCATATCCTGGGTGACGTTGATCCCCACGCCGGGGCCCAGGTCGAGAGCGGGCGGCTTGCTTGCGGCCTGCGGAACCGCTGGTTCATTTGGGTTTGCCGGAGTTACGGCATCCGTCGGTGCGCCTGCGGAGGAGTTGACGGCAGGCGGATTGGTTCCAGGATTCGGGCTCTCGTCCGTCATAAAGAGGTTCTCGTCAGCGGATTTTACGCGCTTCACCAGCAAAAATCCTGCGGCCTTGCGGCTTCGCTCGTAGCCCATCGACAGGCTGTTCTCGCGACGAGGTACTCGCCAGGTAGAGGATTTGAACCTATTTCTGCATTGATTGCCGCCAGAGCTTGCGCTAGGCTGAATTTGCTCTCGCGATTCTTCCCTCCTTCGTCTTCCTCACACTGAAAAACCGGCCAGTTGCTGCATGGCGTGTGCAATCTAACGTGGTCTTGAGAGGCACCCCCAATATATGGGGTTTTCCTTCTTGACCCATGGGCGATTTCACGATTACAGTAGCTGCAATTCGTGCCTCGCCCGGCGCCACCCGGGTAGGCTCATGTCTGGACGGCCGGCGGGAGGCATCCAAGTGGTAACGGGTCCGCCACAGCGTCCAGTTCTAGCCAATCGTTGCGCCCCAGCCAGCGCAGGAAGAACGTCAGCGCGTTGCATGATGGAGCGTTGAAGGAGTCGAAGTGCTCAAACTGAAGAAGCTCCAAATCCTGGGATTCAAGTCGTTCTGCGACCGCACCGAGCTGAAGTTTCCCGGCGATGGTGTAGCCGCGATCATCGGGCCGAACGGGTGTGGCAAGTCGAATATCGCCGACGCCATTTCGTGGGTGCTGGGCGAGCAGTCGGCCAAGACGCTGCGCGGGTCGCGCATGGAGGATGTGATTTTTGCGGGAACTCGCGACCGGCAGCCTACGGGTATGGCGGAAGTGTCGCTCACGTTGATCGATCCCGAGCAGTACGACGGACCCGATAAGAACGATCCGACGGAAATCGAAATTCAGGATGACGTGCCCACAGTCGAGGATTGGGATGAGGCCGAGATCCGTTCCCAAGCCGCAGAAGATACCGCTCGCGCCACCGAGGAAGCACAGCCTGGGAAGGTGGAAGAAGTTGCGGGCTGCTGCGAATCCGGCCGCATTGAGTGCGGGAACTGCGGCCGCGATGATAGCACTTCGGAAGCCATCGTTCCGAGCCAGGGAGTTGAGGTCACCACAATTGCAGTTCCTCAAGTGGTACTTAAGATTCGGCGGCGCAAGTTCAACCAACAGCAGTTTCATACGGGAGAGATTGTTGTCACGCGAAGACTGTTCCGGTCGGGCGATAGCGAGTATCTGTTGAATGGAAAGCTCTGCCGGTTGCGGGATATCCAGGAACTGTTCATGGGTACGGGCCTGGGACCAGAATCGTATGCGCTGATCGAGCAGGGCCGAATTGGGCAGATCCTGAGCAGCCGGCCTACTGATCGGCGCGCCATTATTGAAGAGGCGGCGGGCGTCACCAAGTTCAAGACCAAGAAGCGGCTGGCGGAAGCTCGTCTGGAAGATGCCAAGCTCAATCTCAATCGCGTGAACGACATTTTCGAAGAAGTCACGCGGCAAATGAATTCGCTGAAGCGGCAGGCCTCCAAGGCTGAGCGCTACGCGAAGCTGCGCGACGAGATGCGCGCCAAGTTGCGGGTCGTGCTGGCCAGCAAGTTCACCCAACTGGATCAGGAGAGCACGGCGATCGATGCGCAGTTGAGTGCGCTAGCGGAGGAGATGCAGCAGCGCACCGAGGCAGTGCAGCAGTTGGACGCGGAACACGCCGAGCGGACGCAGCGCGGATACGACATCGATGGGGAGCTTCGCCAGAATCGCGAACGGCTGAATCAGGTTGCTCTGGAGATGGATCGCGGACAGGCGCGGCGGCGCACGAATGAAGAGCGTTGCGCGGAACTGGTAGTGCGGTCGGCGTCGTCGGATGCGGAACTCGGTCAGGCGCGTAGCCGCTTGAGCAGTCTCGAAGCAGAATTGGACTCGAACCGGCAAGTACTGGAGTCGGCGGCGTCGGACTTGGCCGCCGCTCAGCACGAACTTACGCTGAGCCAGCAGGAAGCGGCGGCAGCCACTGCTGATCTATCGGTGCTCGAGCACGAGATCGATCTGGGGCGGACTTCCATCATGGAAGCGGTGGCGGCAGCTTCGAACCTGCGCAATCAACTGACGCAGGCGGAAGAGCGACTGGCCGCGGTGGACCGCGAAACCCACCGCTTGCAGAATGAAATCTCGACCGCCTCGTCGCAGGTGGAGGCATTTGGCGGACAGCGCGGACAACTTGCTTTGGAGTTTGAAACTGTTTCGCAGCGCGTCAGCGGGCTCACGGCAGAGATCGCAGACGTGCGGCAGTCGCTCGAGACCAAGCGCCGCGAGGAGAGCGAGGCCAAGCAGCGTCTGGACGGGTTGCGCGCCGAGTTTGCATCGGCGTTGGGAAAGAAAGGATCGCTGGAGGCGGTCATAGCCGAGCACGGATACTCCACCGAATCGGTGCGACGGCTGTTCCAGTCCGGTTCCCTGCAAGGTGGGTTTGCTCCGGCGGGCGTGCTCGCGGACTTCCTCGAAGTCGAGCCCCAGCATGAGCGCGTGGTCGAGGACTTCCTGCGCGATGAACTGAACTACATCGTGGTGAAGTCGTGGGATGCTGCTGATGAAGGTTTGCGGCTTCTGCGCAGTGATGTGGATGGGCGAGCAACGTTCCTGGTGCATCCGGAAGATTCGCAAGCGAAGTTCTCGTTTGCGGTGGATGAAGCGGCACACTCGGCGCCTCCAGGGCGTCCGATTCTGCCTCTGAAGAGCACGATTCGGGTTTTGAATGGATTTGGAAAGTCCCTCGAAGTCATTCTTCCCAAGCTGCGGGATGGATACATCGTGCCCGATTCGGGCCTGGGACGCGAGCTGGCGCTGGAAAATCCGGATGCTTTCTTCCTGTCGCCATCCGGCGAGTGCTTCCACAACGTAACGGTAACGGGCGGCAAGCAGCGCGCGGAGGGACCACTCTCCATGAAGCGTGAACTGCGCGAAGTGATGAGGCTGCTGGAGGATCTTGAACGCGCCTTGCGCGATGGTGAGGCACGGGTCTTGATGCTGGGGCGCGAGATTCGCGAACTCACTTCCCTGCTCGACCGTCTGGAGGACGAAAAGCGCGAGGCTGAGAAGCTGGCCATGACATCGGGCCACATGCTGCAGCAGCTAGATGCTGAGATGGGGCGCGTGGGCGAGCGTCTGAGCGTGAGCCGGTCCGAGTTGCAGCGGTTGGCGGCGGAGCGCACAGAGCAGGAAACGATCATCGGCGCACGCAAGGGCGACATTGCGGCCGCGGAAGAGCGGCGCGCGGAGTTAGAACGTCACATGGCGGTGGGGTTAGAACGAACCGCCTCACTTAAGCAGCGCCGGGACGTCGCTGCGCAGACTACCTCGCAGCACGTGGCGCGGGTCGCCGGGCTTGAGGAGCGCCATCGCTCGGCCTCCGCTGTGCTGCAGCGGATCGATGCACTCGTCAACGAGATGCGCGAGCGAGTGTACGCATTGCGTACTCAGATCGATGCTTCGCTGGCGGAAAAAGTCCAGCGCGAGAACGAGAATGTGCTGCTGGCCAACCAGCTGGTGGAGTTCGAGAGCGAGAAGAACGCCGGGGAAGCGCGTGAAGGATTGCTCCAGTTTGAGTCAGAACAGGTCCGGGCGCGGCTGCTGGAGATTGACGAGGCTTTGCGAAGTGCGCGGCAGTTACTCGATCAGGCGCGCGACCGGCGAGGAGAACTGGCGGCAACCGCGGCGAAACTGCAATCGGACGCCCAGTATATGGCGGAATCGTGTCTCAACGATCTGGGCGTGCAGCGGCATGAACTCATGGCCGACAGCACGATTCCGATTTACGCGGGCGACGAACTTGCCATCGAAGATCAGGCTTATCGCGAGATGCGGACGCGGCTCGACAACATGGGACCGGTCAACATGATGGCACTCGAGGAATACAAGGAAACTGCCGAGCGGCATGGCTTCCTTGAGACGCAGCGTCAAGACCTGCTCGATTCGATTCAGAACACGATTGCGACCATCAAGGAAATCGACACGCTGTCGCGTCAGAAATTCGAAGAAGCCTTCCACAAGATTAACGAGAACTTCCAGCTGATCTTCCGGAGGCTGTTCGGCGGAGGACACGCGATCATGCGGCTTACCGACGAGGAGAACAGCGCGGAAAGCGGGATCGATGTGGTGGCTTCGCCTCCCGGCAAGAAGCTGCAGAATGTGCTGCTGTTGTCGGGCGGCGAGAAAGCCCTTACGGCCCTGTCGCTGCTGGTGGGAATTTTCCAGTACGCGCCGAGCCCGTTCTGCATTCTCGACGAAGTCGATGCGCCGCTGGACGAGGCGAACATTGGGCGGTTCACCGATCTCGTCAAAGATATGAGCGTGCAGACACAGTTCGTCCTCATCACGCATAGTAAGAAGACCATGAGCATTGCGCCCGTGCTTTATGGGGTGACGATGCAGGAACCAGGCGTGTCGAAGCTGGTATCGGTACGGTTCGGGGCTACTGCATAAATTAGGGCGCCACTTCCGGTTTGCCCATCATCTAGGGTGAGTCGCCGCTGGGTCGGCATAGATCCGCTGCAGCAAAAAAATCCAGGTGGGGCAAGACCGCATCAGGGCCTCCCATTGCGCCGATGCGAGACTTGTCTCCTTCACCACCATGTAGCTAGCTAACAGAAATGGCCGACAAGGCTTGCAGGCGACTCCGCGCACCCCTGCGGAAGAACTCGGGCAACTCCTATGCCAAAAGAACCGGCTGCTCGAAGACGACGAAGTGGTCGCGCTTCTTTAGCTCGCTTTCGCCTCTTCGTCGCGCCTTCGGGAGGCGGCTTCTTGAGGGTCGGTTATGATATCGACCCACTTCGGGTTAGGCGAGGCCTCGGCGTCGTAGTTGTCGTGCCAGTTCCACCACTTGTACGGCGCGGTCTGGGGGTAACCCTCTGGCGAGTCCTCCCAAGTCTCCTGACGGCCGAGCGGCGTGATGTCGAGGTAGCTCCAGATGGTCCCCATCGCCTCGTCGCCGCGGCCGTTGATGAAGTATGTGCGGAACACCCGCTCGCCGTCGCGGAAGAACACGTTGTGGCCGTGCCATTCATCGACGCCGAAGTCCTTGTCGAAGCCGTCGGTGATGGTGTACCAGGGCATCTCCCAGCCCATCCGCGCCTTCAGGCGCGCGATGTCCGCCTGCGGCGCGCGTGAGGCGTAGGCGAGGGTGGTGTCGCGAGCGTTCAGATGGGCCAGGTGCGAGACCTGATCGGCGCCCAGGGAGCAGCCGCGGCAGGCGTGCTCGGGCCAGCCGAACACCCCGGGCTCGAAGAAGGCGCGATAGACGATCAACTGCCTGCGGCCCTCGAACAGGTCGAGCAGGCTAACCTTACCCTTGGGCCCGTCGAACTCGTACTTCTTCTCCACCGCCATCCACGGCATCCGCCGACGTTCGGCGGCCAGCGCATCACGGGAGCGGGTCAAGGCCTTCTCCTTCACGAGGAGCTGCTGCTGCGCAGCCTCCCACTCCTGCTGCGACACGATCGGGGGTGTCTTCATCGCGAGATGCCCCTTTCCGTGTTCCTTGTCTCTCTCTTTGCTTGTTGCCATATCATTTCTCCTTTGTTTTCTGAAACAGACCGAGACCACTCGCTCTGAAAAATTTTCTGAACTTGCCGATGCACACCGCCAGAATTCCTCCCGTGGATCCGACTCCGGCGACCATTACTGCTGTGCTTGCGATGCATGCTGGGCACATATGTCCCTCCTCTGAACTTCTAATTCGTCGGCGCGGCTGGCGCGTACCGGCATACAACCACTTCGCGCCTCTGCTCACCCACTCAACCAGGCTCGGCCGATGCCTCGTTCCATATTGTTTTATTCTCGATGTTCACACCTTCTCTACGGTTGTCCTCTCCGCATGCAATTGCGTATCGCTTGCGCGAGAAGATACGTCCCATAACAGAGCCTGTGTGTTTACCCTGTTTCGGCTTCCCGAAGCCGCACCTCAGCGCTCACGTCCTTGCGGTATCGCTTTGCCCAGCGGCACATGCCACCGAGAGGAGCGAGCATTGTCCTTCCCAGTTGGGTCAACGAATACTCAACAGCAATGGCCTTCGATTGCGTCACATGCCTGACGATCAAACCCGCGGATTCGAGATTGCGGAGAGTTCTGGTCAGCATTCGCTGCGACACGCTTCCGAGATGGCGGCGCAACTGCCCATGGCGATAAGGCCTATCTCCTAGTGAAAACAAAATCTTCGGTGTCCATCTGCCGATGAAGATGGACGAGGCCACTTTTGATTCTTGCGTCTTATTCATGCCGCTCTTCCTTCTACGAAAACGTCTCTGCGAAAACAACGCTCTTATTTGCCTCTCACGCCTTTGTTTCGCCGTCGGCACTGTGACAGCTTGCCAATTCTTGCGCTCCAGGCGCAATTAGGAACATGCGTGTGCCTACTTGAGCCGCCGGGCACATCACTTTCCGTACTCGTCGTTTCGCCGCCACCAGAGGCCTGTCTCGTTCCGCCCCTTCGGGGCGCGGTCGAGCCATGGATACATCCCCCAGAGACCGTCGAGCCCTCGCGCATAAGTGGAATAGGTGTGGTAGACGACGCCGTCTTCGAGAGCGAATGCGCTCATGCCCGGCCTCTCGCGAATGTACGTCGCTGCGTCTGTTCCGCACATAACCGCGAACATCGCAGGTCCATCCGGCGTCGAGCGCGAGATCTCGGCCCCTTCTTGTCCGCGTGTCCGCAGTGGCGCCTCGCGACGGTAGTTGTATTCGATGCCGCCCTCGCGCTGTTGCTCCTGGGTGTAAGAAGCGCAGAAGTCGAAATTGAAGTCACCGCCGACAGAGGAGGCCCAAGGGAACGTCCAGCCCATCCGACGCTTGTACGCCTGCAGCTTCGCGAGCGGCGCCCGCGACACAGCCCAGAGCATCACGTCATGATTGGCCAGGTGCACGGCGATGCCGTTGAAGCCGTCTGCGATCGACGAACAAGAGGGACAGCCAGCGGCGAAGTCAGGCCCGAACATGAAGTGGTAGACGAGGAGCTGCGAGCGGCCACGGAAAAGGTCTGCCAACGCGGCGCTCCCCTCCCCGGTTTCGAAGCGATACCCTTTATTGATTGGCACCCACGGCAGTTCCTGCCTCTGTCGTGCCACCTCGTCGCTTCGATGCGTGAGTTCCTTCTCCGCCTTGAGCAACTCGAGCCGAGCCTTCAGCCATTGTTCTCGTGTTCCGGTCCTGTGTGTGGTCATTGTCCCTGTCTCCTTTCGTCCCATTCCCGATGTGACCTGGCGTTTGATTGCCATGCGCTATATTTAGCGCAAGGCATCGAAGGGGTGGGAGTGACAAGTGTGGCGGGATTCGGATGGACTCTCTGATTACAGCTGCAGCTCGCGCACTCGCGGCGGGCGATCCCCTCGGAGCGCTTGAAGCGAGTCGCGCTGCGCAACGATGCGCCGGCGCTCGCGCTTCGCGGCATTGCGATGGCGCAGCTGGGCGATTTCGCACGAGCGAAGGAACTCCTGCGGAATGCTGCGCGCGCCTTCGGTCCGAAAGAAGCCGGTGGCCCGCGCGAGATGCATCGTAGCCGAGGCCGAAATCGCCCTCGCCTCGCGCGATCTGGGCTGGCCTGCGAAAATGCTGGATGCTGCGCGGTCGACCCTCGAAGCGCACGGCGACCGGTTGAACGCCGGGTTTGCGCGCTATCTTGAAGTCCGGCGACTCCTTCTGATCGGGCACCTAGACGAGGCGGAGCGTATGCTCGCGGACCTCGATCCGAGTCTTTTCCCGCCTGCGTCGAGGACTTTCCACGAGCTGGTGGTTGCGGGAATCGCAATGCGGCGCTTGCGTACGAAAGAAGCGCGCGCCGCGCTTGCTCGGGCCGAACGCACCGCGCACCAGGCTGGCATCCCTGCGTTGATCGCGGAGGTTGAAAGCGCATCTCGCATCCTGAATACGCCGGCAGCGCGCCTGATTGCGCGTGGTGACGAGCGTCTCCTACTGCTCGAAGAAGTTGAAGCGCTGCTGGCGTCCAAAGCCATCGTCGTGGATGCATGCCGCAACGTCGTGCGTCACGCAGATACTCTTGTTTCACTCGCAAGACGTCCGGTGTTATTCGCCCTCGCACGCGCGCTAGGCGAAGCCTGGCCCGGAGACGTGCCGAGAGACCTGCTCCTGGCGCGGGCATTCGGAGCAAGGTTCGTCGACGAATCGCATCGCGCCCGTTTGCGGGTCGAAATCGGGCGTCTTCGCAGGATGCTTCGGAAGCTGGGCGACATCAACGCGACCAACAGCGGGGCTTTGCACTCGTTCCGCAGCGTGGACGCGAAGTCGTCGTGCTGGCCCGGCCCGTCGAAGAGGAACATGCTGATGTGCTGGCGTTCCTCACGGACGGTGAGTCGTGGTCGAGCTCGGCCCTGGCGCTTGCGCTTGGAGCCAGCCAGCGTACGGTTCAGCGGGCGCTCGACTCGCTTGCGGCCGAAGGCAAGGTGCAGTCGTTTGGCCGGGCGCGCTCTCGTCGCTGGATAACCCCGCCCGTGCCGGGATTCACGACGATTTTGTTACTCCCCGCTCCACTGCCGGCTGACTAGGATGGAAGCATGAAGCGATCAAAAGCCGAAATCGTTCGTGAGTACGGCCCTTTCCCGGGCGCCGACCGAGTGAATGGTGTTACCTATGACGGACAGCACGTCTGGTTTGCTTCGGGCGACAAGCTGAACGCCTTCGATCCGTCGAGTGGAAAGATGCAGCGTTCGATCGATGTCGCCGCGCATGCAGGAACAGCTTTCGACGGCCAGCACCTGTTTCAGATCGCCGAGAATCGCATTCAGAAGATCGATCCGAAGACTGGCCGCGTGCTCGCCACGATCCCGGCGCCCGGCGGTGGCGGCGACTCGGGCCTCGCGTGGGCCGAAGGTACTCTGTGGGTCGGGCAGTATCGAAATCGAAAGATCTATCAGGTTGATCCCGAGACAGGCGCGATTCTTCGCACCATCGAGTCCAACCGCTTCGTCACCGGAGTCACCTGGGTCGATGGAGAGCTCTGGCACGCCACGTGGGAAGGTGAGGAGAGCGACTTAAGGCGGATCGATCCTCAGACAGGAGATGTCCTGGAGACGGCTCGAGATGCCGACTGGCGTGTACGTTTCAGGGCTCGAGTCCGATGGCCGCGATCAGTTCTTCTGCGGAGGAGGACCGTCCGGGAAGGTCAGGACGGTCCGTCGGCCTCGGCAGCGCCGCGAGGGTCAATAACCCTAAAGTTCCAATTGGCTCGAGGAATAGGTAGCCGGAGCGGCACTCCAGACCACGCGTTCCTCGGCGATCAGATCTCTTCCCTATCATGTCGGCGGCCACTCGGAAAAAGTCCGACTGCTGTCACTCAGGCGCCATCCAAACGTTGGATCAATCTTTTCAGTCACATGCATGTTTTTCGACTTTTGATCCGAAATTTGCTCAAACTTTGGGAGTAGCGTTACGTCTAACCCCCGACGGAATTTCTGAAAGCGGATCAAAACAAGGAGCAATCTACAATGAAACGGTCTTCGCTTGCGCTAGTTGCGGTCACTCTGCTTGCTGCCGTCGGAATGAGTCTTCACAGTCAGGCCCAAACGCAGAATCAAGCTCCGAGTCCGGCGCGCTCTCGATCCGATGAGATGTTGGACAGGTGGAACGACATTGGGAACAAACTCATCGCGATGGCGAAGGATTTTCCCGAAGACAAATACGACTTCAAGGTGCAGAAGGACCAGCGCACCTTCGCCCTGAATCTTCTCCACGCCGCCGCACTGGATTTCGTTCTGATACGCAGGGTTTCCGGATCAAACGTCGGGCCCGACTTCGGCGAGGGCGACAATCCTTCGCGCGACGCTTTCAAGACCAAGGCCGACGTGGTGAAGTTCGTGCAGGAGGCCGTCGCGGACGGAGCGCAAGTGATTCAACAGCAGGGCGACGCGGGGCTGGACAATACATCGAAATTTTTTGGGAACCGGCTGGCCCACAACTCCTCCATCTGGACGTTCGCCATCGAGCACAGCGGCGAGCACTATGGCCAGCTTGTGGTCTACTATCGTGCGAACAACCTGGTGCCACCGGACTCGCGGCGCTAATGCGGTAACAAGGTCCTTCAAAGTTCAAGATTGCAATTCCTGACTCTCCGGTATTGTCGGCAACTCTTCCCGAAGGGCTCTTCCTCAAAGCCTTGACGGGAGGTTTGCCCCATGATTCGGCCCGGAGCAGTAGACATTTGCCCTCCGATGATGGTCATATACGCCGTAATCTACGGAGCAGCCGATGACCGCAGCAGACTTTCGCAGGATTGCACTGAGCCTGGAGGGGGTGGAAGAGTACTCCCACGCAGGATTGCCGGCTTTTCGTGTAGGAGGCAGGAAATTCGCTTCGCTGGCCTCGCAAGCAGAGGGGTACGGAAATCTGATGCTTACGCTGGAGCAGCAGGCGGCGTTTGTGGAGGAGGCGCCCGAGATTTTCCTACCGATTCCTGGCGGCTGGGGAAAGATGGGGCACACGCACATTCGCCTGGCGGCGGCGAACGAGGATTTGCTGACGGGTGCACTCCGAACAGCGTGGAAACTGCGAATTGATAAGAACGCAAAGACAAACCGAAAAACCATGCGCCGAGCACAGCGGAGTAACAAATAAGAAGCGCGGGAAGTGCCGCGAGAGCGTTCCGTGAGCTCGCTAAGGGTAAATTTTTGCGTGCCGGTCGTGCTTCGACTTCTCCTTCGCCAATGGAAAAATCGCAACGGTTGATGTAGTCGCCGATCCAGGGCGTCTACGCGAATTCGACCTTGCGGTGCTCGATGAATGAAGGTTGTTCGAATACAACGGAGGAGGGATTTCTTAAGTGAATTCGTTGAGGTTCGAGCATGACTATAAGAACTCCGATTTTGTCCATCGTATCTCTATACACTCTGCTATTCCCGCGACTCCGCAGTCAAAGGAGCACCTAGTGCCTTTCTACTAGTGCGTCGCCAGGTGACGGTTTCGTATCCTGCAACACCGCGTATGACTTGGATCAAAACCGTTCCACTCTCAGAAGCAAGCGAGCAACTGGTGCGTGCGCTCGAATCACAGCGCTCGTTATATCCAATTGAATATGCCACACCCGTGTTTCGCACCGACGACGGGGTCGCTGGGATCGTTGCCTCTCATAGCCTGATTCCCGATGCCCTGTTTCACGCCTTTTCGACGTTTGGGGTTTTGATGTCTCCACAGTTGCCGCTGACTCGCCGTCAGCACGAGATGATCACCACCATGGTCTAGGTTACAAACCGGTGCTTCTATTGAATCGAATCACACGCAGAGTTTCTGCGTAGGGCCAGTCTGGATGAGCCTCTTGTGGCGGCATTGCGACAGGACTACTCAAAGGCTCCCATCTCTGAGCAAGACCGGGCGATGCTTGACTATCTGGTTAAGCTGACGAAGGACGCGACGCGATGCTCTCCTGACGATCACGCGCGCTTACGAGCTGCAGGATTTGATGATCTCGGAATTCTACAGATCACACTGATCGCTTCATGGTTTAACTACATCAACCGAGTAGCGGATGCACTTGGCGTTGGACGAGATTGGGGGAAGAACGATTTAATGAGGACGCCAGAAGCTCTGGAAAGTTCACCATCGCGAAAATAACGCCCGAACTGGACTAGCGCCTTCACGGAACGTGCGAATTACGAGTCAATCGGCCTTTTGCGGATCGCGTACACAACAAATGAGATGAGCGAGGAGTCCGCTTCCCGGAAGTGTCGGAGGTGGTATAGCTACAGTGCAGCCCGCCGAAATGGTCCCTGGCCCGAGTGAATTCGATCTCGGTTACTACGGCTGGCGCGTGGTGTTGGCGGCGTGTCTCGGAGTGATGGCGGGATTCGGCTCGCTCTTCGTCTATACCTTCTCGGTTTTTGTGAAGCCGCTGGCTGCCGAATTCGGCTGGAGTCGCGAAGCCATCTCAAGCGGCTTCGCAATCGCCGCCGTCACGCTGGGGCTTGTGCTCCCCGCTGCTGGGCCGGTGGATCGATCGCTTTGGCCCTCGCCGCATCATTCTTGCCTGCATGACGATCTACGGGTGCGCCATCGCCTCGCTGTCGCTGTTGCGCTCCGGATTGTGGCAGTTTTACGTGACTTGCTTCGTGCTGGGCGTCGTTGGAAACGGTGCAGCTCATCTGGCGTATTCGCGATCGATTTCCACCTGGTTTCAGCGACGTTTGGGGATGGCGTTGGCCTTTGTGATGGTTGGAGCGGGTTTGGGCGCGATGATCTTGCCTGTCGTCGCCCAATCCATCATCAGCCGGTCTGGCTGGCGCGCAGCGTACGCATCACTCGGCGGTCTTGCGTTGTTACTCGGCTTGCCCCTCAGCTGGCGCTACATCCGCGAGCGCGGCGCAATCGGGCGCGAGTCCGCTCCCGTCGCTCATTCTGGAATGACATGGCAGCAAGGCCTGCGCTCTTTTGCCTTCTGGATCATCACCGCCATCCTTTTCGTGAGTTCGATCAGCATGAACGGAGCGATCACTCACCTCTCCGCGTTGCTGACCGATCGAGGCCTCACAGCCGGAAATGCGGCACTGTGCGCGTCCATACTCGGTGGATCGAGCCTGCTTGGCAGGGTTGTGGTGGGATGGCTGCTCGACCGATTCTTCGGGCCACGTGTCGCGCTTGTAATCAACCTCATTACCGCGCTGGGCATTTTTCTTCTGGCTCGGGCGAGTAGTTTCCCGGCAGGCTGCCTTGCTGCCGCGCTCATTGGCGTCGGCGCCGGAGGCGAAGCCGCCACTACACCCTATCTGCTGACGCGTTATTTTGGGCTGCGTGCTTTTTCCACTCTTTACGGTCTCACCTGGACGTTCTATGCCGCCGCGGGAGCCATCGGGCCGGTGATACTGGGGCGCGCATTTGATGCGACTGGCTCCTATGCCTCTTTGCTGGTTCTCCTCGCAGCAGCGCTAGGACTGGCGGCGGCAACGAATCTCTTGCTTCCACGCTATTCAGACTCATCACCATGTTGAATATCCCACAGTAGGTACGGAGAGCTTAGGCCTGTTGTGGAGGTTGCGGCGGCTTTCTCCGCTGGAAGTGAGAGCGCGTTGCTGATCAGCAACGCACAGCAACCCTGCTGTACGTACTGCCTGTCGAGTAGGGGTTCGATCGCCTTCAATCGGAACCTAGATCGCTTGTTTCGCCGGCATAGCGACCTTCTGTCTAGTTTAAGGATGCGAGTTTAATCCCATAAAGTCTTCGCGGCATGGTTTGTCATTTTTATGTCAGTTCTTGGTGACAGCGTCCGAAGCTTGAGCCAATTGCGGTTTGCCGACGACACACGGGAGCAATTACTATTTACTCTCAAAATCTGCGACTTGTGGGCGCGTCTCTCATCCATACAACCGGTCCCGTTCAACGTGGCCAGCGCGCTGCCCTCTCGTGCCTTCTGCGAGCGCGCCCGAAACCAGGAGAACGTATCTGATGCGAGCATTGGTAACGGCATTCTTGTTGGCATTCGTAGTCACTGGTGCCCAGACTCAGCATTTCACGACTCGCCGCCGCCAAACCGGCACCATCTGCGGCGGACCCAGCGCCAAGCCCTGCGGCGCTGATCGCGCGCGCAAAGGCGCTGGAGCTGAACACCCCGTACGTTGCTCCACCCGGGGGATCCGCTGGTACACCACGCGGCCGGGTTCGCCAAAGTGATGTGTTCCGCGGTATTCATCACCGGACTCGATCCCGAGTTCGCCGCGGAGAATGTCGGTTACTTCACTGCGCCATACGGATGTGCGGCCAAGGCTTGGCAAGCCGGTCGTTGATCGGGAGCACAAACAGGTGCGAGTCGCCGTGCCGGACGGGGTGACCCGCACGGCTGTTTACCTCGGCGATCAAGGTTGCGTGTCTCTTCCGGTGGGAAAGGACTCGGTCAGCTTCAAGCCGGTCAAGCTTGAAGAGCACTTTGCCGAATGCCTCAGAACAAGCTTGGCCGATGGGCGACGTGCTGCCAAGTGGACCGCCTCCCCGCGAACTCGACATGGCGAAAGTAAAGGAGGCCGTGGACGCGGCCTTCGCGCCGCCGGATGCGAAGACGGCGGCCTTCGTGGTGACTTGGAGGGGACGGCTGATTGCCGAGCGATACGCGCCGGGAATCACGACACAGACGCCGCTCGAGAGTTGGTCGATGGGCAAGAGCGTGACCGCCACCCTGATGGGTGTTCTGATCCAGCAGGGCGCGTACGAACTGTGGCAGCCGGCGCCGATCCCGGAGTGGCAGGAGGGGAAGGACCTGCGCTCGGAGATCCGGATCGCCGACTTGCTGCATATGTCGAGTGGACTTCGCATTAAGGCGCTCGAGGATCCCGATTACGATCCCACTGGCACGTACGCCGACCACTTCTATCTGTACACGGGCGGTGTGGACTCGTTCCACTACGCGGCCACGCGGCCGCTGCAATGGCTCCCGGGGAAGGTGGGACGTTATCGCAACACCGACCCGGTTTTGACCAACTATCTGATCCGGCTGGCAGTTGAGAAGCGTGGCGAGGAATATCTTTCATTCCCTCGGCGTGCATTGTTCGACAAGCTCGGTATGCGCACTATGGTCGTGGAGACGGACCCGTTCGGCAACTTCCTCATGCAGGGACTATGAGTTCGCGTCGGCACGCGATTGGGTGCGGCTGGGCAATCTCTATCTTCAGGACGGAGTCTGGAGTAGAGAGCGAATCCTGCCCGAGGGATTCGTGAAGTTCGTCAGCACGCTGGCGCCGGCCTGGGTGGCCGACCATAACCCGGTGTACGGCGGCTTCTTCTGGATCAACGGCGACGGCTCATACCCGGTGCCGAGGAACGCTTACTTCATGTCGGGTGCCGGCGGGCAGAAGACAATGATTATTCCGTCTCACGACCTCGTCGTTGTGCGGTTAGGGCACTTCAAAGGTGCGGATGAGGGCATGAAGAGCTTCAAGAAGTCTCTTGCGTTGCTGATGGAAGCAGTCCCGCCCAGCTAGTGAGCAGGAGCAACACGGAGTTCGATGCTGCGTGACGGCGCTGGGGATTCGCTGCTCTCGGCCAGAACGGGCGGGGTTGCGTCGTTCGATGTCTGGTCGAGACAAAGGTGCGTTCTTTCGCAAAGCAGACGTCAACTCTCCTAGAGTTCTGGGCAATGCGGTCGGGTAACACCGAAAGGATAACTGGTAATGCTCTGGAGTCACCGTACCGGTAACCTCCCAGGCTCAACAGATGCCGCTTGCAGCGCCACTTCAGCCACGGAACCTTGCGGTCGATGGGAGAGCGCGTTGGGCCGCGCGTAGTTGTTGTGGCGTGAGTTCTGGAAGACCAGCAACCGCAGACGAATTCGCCATGGGAGCCCATCTCTCCCGAACTATAACTCGTCTGAGTTGGAAGCGATGCGATTCGAGTCATCCCGCAGGCAGTCAAGGTTTCGCAGAGCCAAACCGCCTCACGCGATGGACCTGCCGAGCCGCCAGATCCGGCTGGGCTCCGCCGACTTCAACCGTGTCAATTTTGCGGCAAGACCGGTAAAACCCTTTTCGCTCCCTTCCTTGCCCGGTTTTGTCGTCCTCCAAAATGCCTGAAAACTGCCTAGCTTGGTGACGAATTGGTGACGAGTCTCTCCCTGTGCAGGATCATCAAGTAGAGCCAAACATCTTCATTTCTCCAATCCTCTATCTGTAGAGACGAGTGAGTTAGGCAGGCTAGCATTCGGGCTGAGCTTCTCGCGATCGTCGACCGGCGGCAACACGGCTGGCTTTTCTTTCGAGACATTCGCTATAAAGATCCTCGTAGCGATCCCGAACAGCGCCCTCATATGGTCTCAGGTGTTCCCTCACGAAGGATAGGTCGGAAAATTCCCAACCTTCTCATCTTGGCAAGCAGCGTGGTTCGTTTCAGTCCCAGTTTCGCCGCTGCGCCGCGCGGTCCACCGACGATCCAGCCGGCCTGCTCCAGTGTTTCCACAATCAGAGCGCGATCGGAGTCTTCCAAGGTCATCGATGACTGGAAAGTTCGGGGGCGATGCAGACTGGGGGTCATGAGCTCTGTTTGCTTTTTGTGAAGTGGGTTTGGGAGCACACCGTCCCGCGAAAGGATCACCGCGCGTTCCACTAAGTTCTGCAACTCGCGGATGTTGCCAGGCCAGGAATACCACTGGAAGGCAGCCATGGTTTCCGGAGGAATGCTGTCGACTTGCTTCCCCATGCGGCGGCTAAACATCTTCACGAAATGTGTTGACAAGCGCAGGAATGTCTTCCCGACGCTCTCTCGGAGCGCCGGCAGCACGATCGGGAAGACATTCAGACGATAGTACAGATCACTCCGAAATTGGCCGCGAGCTACCATCTTCACGAGATCCCGATTGGTTGCAGCTACCAGGCGGACATCCACTTTGTGGGTTCGACCGCTGCCTAATCGCTCGAACTCCTGCTCTTGCAGCACACGCAGCAACTTCGGCTGCAACGCAGGAGGGATGTCGCCGACTTCGTCCAAGAACAGCGTGCCTTTGTCAGCCATTTCGAAGCGCCCGATCTTCTGCGCGATGGCTCCGGTGAAGGCGCCCTTCTCATGACCGAACAATTCGCTTTCCAGAAGATCCAGCGGAATGGCCGCGCAATTGAGTTTTATAAAAGCGCGCCCGCAACGCTGACTGGCGTTGTGAATGGCATGTGCGATGAGCTCTTTTCCCGTACCGGTTTCCCCCTCGATGAGGACAGTCGAGTCGGTGGGGGCAACCTGCTCCACTTGCTCGAGAACAGATTCGAGGGCAGCGCTATTGCCGATGATCCGCTCGAATCGTACGCTCGGCCTGGTCCCCCGCAGGGTACGTAACTGTTGCATAATCTGCCACAAGATACCTCCTTCCAGGCACCGCATACGATTGCTATAAACCTGTTTGCTCACATATCAAGTGCAGCTCGGACCCTTTTGAGCAACAGGTGATGATCGAACGGTTTTGCAAGGAACTCGACTGCACCCTCTCTCATCGCTTGAATCCGCATCCTGGCATCTCCGTACGCAGTGATGAAGATGATCGGAATATTGCATTCCTCATCTTTCAGCCTGGTCTGCAATTCCAGACCCGACATCTTCGGCATACGGATGTCAGTTATCAGGCACGCGGCTTGACGGTGCAAACCGGATTCGAGGAATTCTTCCGCGGATCCAAAGCACCGTGCGACCAGCCCAGCCGCTTCCATTAGGTCGCGCAGTGAATCTTGCATGGCGTCGTCGTCATCAATGATCGCTATCAACTTGGTCATTTCGCGACCTCGCTCAGCTCGCAGTTGGGTGCCACATTGGCTCCGAAGCATTCGTGTCTGCCCTCTCTCCGGTGATCCATTCACAGACGTAGGCCGAGCAGTTTCTGAGCTCGGCTCCGTTCGATTCGCTGACGCCAGGGAGCCTGCGGCCTCTCGACCAGGGAGTGGTTCATTAGGACTATTCACAGTTCCCCTCCGTTGTTTCCCCAGAGTGAAGCGATGATCGCAAAGATGCGGCTATGTGTCTTGGATGAAGGGGCCGTGATCGGTACGTTCTTGCTGAATTGTTAGCTTCCAACCTGAACGGGGCTATGAGAAAGGATATGGGGCCCAGTCTTGAATCGATGGCGAGTCAGGCTAGGAGAAACGCCGGTAATAGTCCGGAAGTGTCGGGCAAGGTGACTTTGGTCCGTGAAGCCCGCCACAATCGCAATCTCCGAGAGCGGAAGGTCAGTGTTTCGTAGCAGCTGCTGTGCATGCTCGACCCGTCGTTGCACTATATAGTTGTGCGGCGGTGTCCCGAGCGATTGGCGGAACGCACGCGCAAAATGATGAACCGACAATTGTGCAATTTTGGCGAGCACTTCCAGGGCGATATTTTCCTGCCGTCCGATTGCATTTGTTTCCCGACCGACCAGCCTCCATTCTTCGGATTTCCCATCGAGCAGGAAATTGCGGCCAAAGTAAAGTGCCCCCTTCACGGCATCCGCTTTAGACCGGAATTTCACATCTACGTGCCCAAATGGTGCCGAGAGAAGGAGAAAAAGGTCCGCTGGTTCCGTCTCAGTGAGCAGTATCACAAGGCGTGGAATGCCGGCTTTCCGCTCGACCTTTGGCCAGCCGAAGAGGAGGAGTCTGAGGATAGAACAGTGTTTTTGAAGCTGAAGGATGGCACCAGGCTTCTGGCCTACGAACCAGCTTACAGCCGACCATCGACCGGCAAGATCGTCCCCGTCAACATTGTTGCTGGGCGGCCCAAGCAGTCCGAGTAAGTTCCCGTTTGCCTGGATTCATCAATGAAGCGATCCCGACAGAAGTTTGGTAGCGGTTGCCTCGGCAATTTCTTTGGCTTTCTCGACGGTGGGCCATACACCCGCACCGGTGACGTTGTGGTGACAGTCTCCGGAGTACTTGATGTCCAGACGATAGCCGCCGTTCACGAACGGCTCGATGGTGAACTCAAACATCTCACGGTTTCCGTGGGCCACTCCTTTGACTGACATGACGGCATCATCTTACCGAAATAACTGTTGATAAATCTGTAGTGCCGTATCGACAGTGCTCCGCAGATAGAGCTGTGTTGAATTCGGGCAGTCGAGGCGGAGCATTGACGATACGGCGATTTGGACTAAGCCGCTTCCGGGAACCCAGGCGCTATGGGTTTTGAATGAGTTTGTTGTGGTGCGGGGAGCAGAGAAGCGCATTGCAGCGGAAGTGAGCGCGAGGGTTGTGATGGGTGCGGGGCGACCGATTACGAGGTAAATGAGACGGCGTTTCGGGAGGTTGGCAACTGTTTTAGGTGCAGGCGGAGACACTGCGGCACGCACGCACACAACGCGCATTGCAGCAGCGATCTGGGTTCGTGGCGTGAGCGAGATGGTAATCATGACGTGTTGATCTCCGCGAGATGCGAGTCATCGGTTGCGGGCACAAGGGTTGTGAAGCGAACAACGACGTGCAAGGTGCCGCGTTTGCACTTGGGGCAGCAGCGATTGATTGCCGACTGTTGCTGAGGGGTAACGAGGTCAGTGCCTTGTGGAGCTATGGCCTTGAGATGGCAACGGCAAAGAGCCAGCGCCTGACGGCGATTGCGGTTGGCGAGTAGCCCGAAGTGGCGGATCTTGACGAAGCCACAAGGCAGAACGTGAAGCAAAAAGCGACGGATGAACTCAACCGCATCGAGGCTCATCCCCTTGATGCGGTTGTTGTCTCTGGAGTCGCGCCATTTAAAACGCACCTGCCCGTTGTTCAAGTCCAAGAGCCTGCCATTGGCGAGGGCAACACGATGAGTGTAGCGAGCCAGATACTTGAGCACAAAGTCAGGACCGCCGAAAGGTGCCTTGGCATAGACGACCCATTTCTGATGGCGCAGGGTGGAGAGCATTGCGTGGAATGGGTCTGGCTTCGAGAATGCAGCTAGAGTGCCTGGGAAGCGCAGTTGGTGGTTGTCGTAAGCGTGTTTCAGGAAGGCCAGCATTTTGCCACGGAACATGCAGCTGAGCACCGGCGCCGGAAGGAAGTAGCGAGGCCGACAAGCGATCCAGTGTGATTGGTCGGGTGCCAGGCCGCCGGCAGGAACCAGGCAGTGCAGGTGGGGATGATGTTCCAGTCGCTGATTCCAAGTATGGAGTACGGCGAGAATGCCGATGCGAGCACCGAGGCGGTGTCGATCGGCGGCGATCTCCATCAGGGTCTCGGAGACAGCACGAAACAGCAGAGCGTAGATAAGACGCTGGTTTCTGAGTGCGAGTGCAGCCAGTTGCTTGGGCAGGGTGAAGACGACATGGCTGTAGGGCACGGGCAGCAGACTCGACGCCTGCTTCTGCAGCCAGCGATCGCGAGCGGTCGACTGGCACTTTGGGCAGTGGCGATCACGGCATGAATCGAAAGCCACATACTCATAGGAGCAGCTGTCACAGCGTTCGAGATGACTGCCGAGTGCGGCAGTACGGCATCGACCGATGGCTCCGAGCACCTTGCGTTGCTGGCGGGAGACAACATGACCCCAGCGCTGGAGAAACTCTTGCTGGTGCGCGTGAAAGACATCGGCCACTTCGAGCCGATGCTCTCTCATTTTTTCTTGGCCTCTGCTTCGCGAGCTGGAAGCTCATCGAGCGGACTTACGGTGGAGTGCAGCCGGTTCTGGGAGACATGGAGGTAGCGCGCGGTCGTCTCCAGGTCGCAATGTCCGAGCAGCAGCTGAATGGTGCGCAGATCGGTTCCGCTGTCGAGCAGGTGAGAGGCAAAGGAATGCCGCATCACGTGGGCGGAAAGGGGCTTGCCCATGCCCAGCTGCTTGCGCAACTGATGGCAGAAAGCGTTGACGGCGCTGGCGTACATCGGCCGGTCGGACCTCCTTCCGGGAAAGAGCCAGTCCTTGGGCTTGTGCTGGTTCCAGTAGGCACGGAGCCACTCCAACAGCTTGGACGAAAGCATCACCTGACGAGGATGCCCGCCCTTGCCTTCGCGAATGTTGATGATCATCCGCTTGCTGTCGATGTCGGTGACTTTCAGATCCAGGGCTTCCTGAATGCGCAGGCCAGCCCCGTAGAGCAGGCCCAGCAGGGCGCGGTGCTTGAGGTTCTTGGTGATATCGAGCAGTGCGGCGACTTCTTCGCGGCTCCAGACCACGGGTAGTTTGCGACGTATCTTGGGCTTGGTAACTTCGGTGTCGAACCAGCGTTGCTTGAGCGTACGGACGTACAGAAACCGCAGTGCCGAGACGTGAACCTGGATGCTATGCCAGGCCAGCTTGCGCTCATTCAGCAGGTAGAGCTGATAGATACGAACATGCTCGGGCCCAAGCTTGTCAGGGGACTGGTGAAAGTGGCGCGCGAAGTCGGCTACGGTTGCCGTATAGGTACGAATGGTTCGAGGAGTGAAATTACGCAGCCGCAGTTCTTCCAGCATGCGTTCGCGAAGTGCAGTCATGTATACCTCCTTCAAGGTATCCATCACTGTACTTACGCACCCTCGCTACAACACCTGCCGCGTCAGCGGCTTAGTCCAAATCGCCATTACACTCACTGACCAGTCGCGTCTTTAGCAAGACCTTAAACTCCTTGAGCGATGAAGGCTAGAGGATCACGTAGTCCTCACCATCCAGTTGTCGGTACGCTGAGCGCATGGCGTTAGGAACGCCCTGATCGACCACAACTCGGTGCGCTTTATCGACGGATTCGGCAGGATCGTCCGTCAGAATGAGAATGTTGAACTCGCCCAGACCGAAGTCGTGACCGTCCACTGTCGCGAGGTTAACCAGTTCTCCATCAGCCTATTCTCAAGAGCGACTAAGCGATCAAAGTCCTCCGTCGAAGCTGCAGAGAACTGCAAGGCCAACTGATATTTCATAGATCCGTACCGCAAGCATCTTGCCACATTCTGTTCCTGCTCTTGGTGACGGGCTTCGCCCAAATTTCGAGAGCAAAGTTGGAAACCGCAAGAGATGATGCTGAGCCGATGGTGTGCGGGACGATCCAGATTCGGCTACGATGGGCGTCGTGTCGGATGTTCGCATCAGGCTCGCTCAGTTGTCAGCCCCGGTCCCAAGTTGCGCCTTGGGGCCCTATTCGCATACTCTCCGTCGTGCAGACGGTGAAGAGTACTGGCGGGAACATTACGGTGCGATCGAACGTAGAAGCCATAGACATCGGCGCGAGCCGGGGCTCGAAGGGTACAATAGCTGACTTCATGAGGGAAGGCCCCAGAAATCCCAGGAGATTACTGATGATGAGAAAAGTGTGTATGTCGATGATTGCCTTGGCTGTGCTGACTCCGTGCCTGTTGGCGCAGAGTGTGGATGAAATTATTGCGAAGAACGTTCAGGCTCGGGGCGGGGCGGACAAGCTGAAGGGCGTGCAGACGATCAAATCCACCGCGACCATGTCGATGGGGCCGGGGATGGAGGCTCCCGGTGTTCTGATTCAAAAGCGGCCCGCGCTGGCGCGCCTGGAATTCACGGTGCAGGGATTGACCGCCGTGCAGGCATTTGACGGCAAGAATGCATGGCAGATCATGCCATTCATGGGGAAGAAGGATCCGGAACTGATGTCGGCGGACGAGTCGAAGGAAACCGAGGAGATGGCCGATCTGGATGGCCCGCTGGTGGACTACAAGAGTAAGGGGCATCAGGTGGAGTTGCAGGGCAAAGAGAAAGTCGAAGGTACCGATGCCTACAAGCTGAAGGTCAGTTTGAAGAATGGAGACGTGCAGACGATCTACATCGACTCCGACTCGTTCCTCGAGATCAAGGAAGTGACCAAGCGCACGGTCCGCGGCACGGAACAGGAAATTGAATCGGCGATTGGCGATTACAAGGCGGTCAATGGGATCATGTTCCCATTTGCCGTTGAGAGCGGGATCAAGGGAACCGATCAGAAGCAGAAGCTCACGATCACCAACGTTGAGCTGAATGTGCCGGCGGACGACAACATCTTCAAGATGCCGGCGGCGGCTCCCAAGCCAGCCGCGCCGAAGACGGATGCGCCAAAGACGGATCCACCGAAGAATTAGTACGCGGGGATTTGAGGTCGAACGGTTCGCGTCGGGAGCGGCGCGTTCAAGGAAAGTCAAAATCCCCACCTTGTCTCCGCAAAAACCGCGGAGACAAGGGTGGGGCACCCTTCAGATCGGTTTAGTGAGAAAAGTCGAAAGTCGAGCTGTGTGATTTCCTTGGGAGGTGATCATGAGCAATCGTTCGCGTGTGTTGCCGTTTGTTTGCCTCTTTTTTTTCACCCTTACGCTGACAGCGCAGGATGTCACGCTTGATTCGGACACGATCAGCGGCCTGCCCATTCGCGCCATCGGTCCGGCCGCGATGGGCGGGCGTATCGCCGACATCGCTGCGGTTCGCGAAAGGGGAGGCTAACCATCTACGTCGGCTCGGCCAGCGGCGGAGTGTGGAAGTCGGTCGACAGCGGCACCACCTTCAAGCCCATCTTCGACAAGCAGCCCTCGCTCTCGATCGGCGTCGATAGCGATTGATCCGCCGAATTCGAAGACAGTCTGGGTGGGCACAGGCGAATCGTGGGCGCGCAACAGCGTGTCGGTCGGAACGGGCGTCTACCGCTCGGGCGACGGCGGCGAGAGCTGGGACGCCGTGGGCCTTCCGGACTCAGAGCACGTCAGCCGGATCATCGTTCATCCCAAGGAAAGCAACACGGTGTATGCATGTGCTCTCGGCCACTTGTGGAATTCCAACACCGAGCGCGGCGTATTCAAGACGACCGATGGCGGCAAGACGTGGAACAAGATTCTCTATCGCAATGACAGCACCGGTTGCGCGGAATTGGCGATGGATCCGCAGGATGCGGGCGTGCTGTACGCCGCCATGTGGGACGTGCGCCGCGAGCCGCACAATTTTCGATCGGGCGGTCCGGGGAGCGGATTATTCAAGAGCACGGATGGCGGAGCTACCTGGCATGAACTGCGCAAGGGGCTACCCGAGGGCGATCTGGGGCGCATTGGAATCGGCATCGCCGCCAGCAAGACCTCGCGGGTGTACGCGGTGGTGGAAGCCAAAAATCACACAGCGTTGTTCCGCTCCGACGATGCGGGCGATAGTTGGGCTGAAGTTAACAGTTCGTTCAACGTAAGCGGGCGTCCGTTTTACTTTGCGCGGTTGGCCGTCGATCCCAAGAATCCCGATCGCGTGTACAAGCCGGGATTTTTTCTGACCGTCAGCGAAGACGGCGGCCAGAGTTTCAGTGCAGCCTTTTCGATGCGCGAAGGCGATTCCGGCAGGGGTGCATGGCGACCTGCACGCGCTATGGATCAATCCGGAGAATCCCGACCAGTTGCTGGTGGGCACCGATGGCGGCATGTACCAGTCATTCGATCAGGCGACGCATTGGCGGTTTCTTGCGAACCTTCCGGTTTCGCAGTTCTATCACGTCAGCTTCGACATGGCCGATCCGTACAACGTCTACGGCGGGCTGCAGGACAACGGCACGTGGATGGCGCCATCGCGGGCGGTGGGGGGAATTGGCAACCGGCACTGGCGGGTGATTGGGATGGGCGACGGGTTTTGGGCCTTCTCCGATACCGCCGATCCTGACTATGCGTATGTGGAATATCAGGGAGCGATGATTTCTCGTTTCCGGAAGTCGACGGGTGAAGCGAAAGACATCAAGCCGTTGCCGCGGCCGGGCGAACCGGACTTTCGCTTCAACTGGAATTCTCCGATTCATTTGAGCCCGAATCAGCCCGGAACGATATACCTCGGCGGGCAGTTCCTGTTTCGTTCGCGCGATCATGGAGAATCCTGGGACCGCATCTCGCCCGATCTGACGACCAACGATCCGGCGCGGCAGCACCAGGAAAACTCGGGCGGGCTGACCATCGACAACTCCGACGCGGAGAAATACGAGACGATCTATACCATCGCGGAATCTCCGAAGGACGCGAATGTAATCTGGGTCGGGACTGACGACGGCAATGTGCAGATCACGCGCGACGCCGGCAAGCACTGGACGAATGTGGTGAAGAACATTCCCGGGCTGCGGCGGGTACGTGGGTGTCGACCATCGAGGCCAGCCATTTCGATCCCGGCAGTGGCGTATGCCACGTTTGACGGCCACGCGGGCGGTGACATGAAGACATACGTTTACCGCACTGCGGATTACGGGAAGACCTGGAGTTCGCTTTCCACGTCCGAATTGAGTGGCTACGCTCACGTGGTAAGGGAAGATCTGGTCAACAGGAACCTTTTGTTCGTCGGAACCGAATTCGGACTTTTCATTTCTATTGACGGCGGAGCGCACTGGGCGCAATTCAAAGGGAGTTTGCCGAACGTGGCGGTGCGCGATCTGGCAATTCATCCGCGCGAGTCGGATCTGCTGGTGGCAACGCATGGCCGCGGGATTTACATTCTGGACGACCTGACGCCGATCCGCGCGCTCACGCCGGAGATATTGGCCAAGGACTTTGCGATGCTGCCTTCGCGTCCCTCGGTATTGACGCTGGCGGCGAGCGAGCAGAGATTTGATGGCGACTCGGAATTTTCTGGACGCACGCTGCCCGAGGTAGCATCCATCGTCTATTACCAGAAGAAGCGGCACATCTTCGGCGACCTCAAGGTCGACGTTTCCGACGAGAAAGGAAATCTGGTCACTTCGATTCAGGGAGACAAGCGAAAGGGGCTCAATCGTGTGGCGTGGCCGGAGCGCGCGAAGCCGCCGAAAATGCCTCCCGCAGCCGGGTTGGTGGAGAACGAGTTCGCCTTTTATGGACCTCAGGTGCAGGAGGGGACGTACGTCGTCAAAGTGACCAAGGGGAAGGATACGTACGCCTCCGACATCAAACTGGTGCCCGATCCTCGCTCGAAGAGCACCGCGGCCGATCGCGCGCTGCAGCACAAGACGGTCATGCAGCTCTATGACATGCTCGGACAGTTGACGTTCATCGTGGATGCGACGAACGACCTG